>PABP01000032.1 GCA_002699585.1 Anaerolineaceae bacterium
GCAGTGGAGAAATCATATCTACCCTACTCGGATGCCTTCGTCGATGCCGGTGACTTCAAACAGAACGGGACCGCCGCTGGCGGCTGCACTGAGGATGAACTGGATGTTCTCGATGAATGCGATGTCGGGGAGGATGAAATCAAACGCCTTGGCTGGCAGGCCGTAGACGATGTCGTTGGTGTCGTTGGCGTCTTCGCCCTTCATGGCCGCGTACATCACGCTACCGCCGTCGCGGTTGATCTTCATGGTGAAGGTGGTGTCGGCTGGAATATTGGAGACATCTGCGCAGGCGATGCTGACGGCGTAGACCTGGCGACCGAATTCCACAACATTGGATTCTGTTTCGCCAGAAGCGACTGTGGCTAGTCCGCTGCGGGAGCCGAAGCCGGTGGGCGCGGGTTGGCTGCGGGAATAGGTTGGCATAGGGGTTGTCCTGGAGGATTGGGGGAGCTTGAGGGGATAAGGAACACCACAGGCGAAGTTTCAACACAAGGTGACGCACGTCTATCTTACAAGACGCCCTACTCTGCCAAGAGATATTTCCCCATTGATACTAAAGCCCAAGATGTGCAGCGAGCTTATATGATGAAAGTAAGGCGCATTGTACTGTTTCCAACCTGCCCCACCCTCATATCCAACCCGATACCCAACCTGGGTTGGACGACTTCGCATACGAGATCTTATAGAGTGATTTCAACAACGAATGACGTATGAGGAGCAAATCATGAACAGCATCAGCAACACCATTAGCAACACGATTCGCAACCTGAGTATGTTGGTTATCGTAGGGATTCTCCTAGTCAGTCAAGCCGTTTTCGCTCAGACTGCATCCGATACGCCGCAATGGGTGTTAGATCGTCAGCAATACGAAACAACATATGTCTATGTGCAACCTGAAGAACAATTGAACATCGCACAGACCATTCCGCAATGGGTGTTGGATCGGCAGCAATACGAAACAACGTATGTTCAGCCCAAAGCGTTATTGGACATCGTACAGGCCATTCCACAATGGGTGTTGGATCGGCAACAATATGAGACAACGTATGAATTTAACCCGTTAGAGAGCGATTACAACATACCACGTGTTGTGCAAGCGGGTGGCAATTCTTAGATTGGGATCGACAAACACTGACATTACGAGTTGAGGGGTTGCATTCGTTTGAGTGCGACCCTTTTTTCATTGTTCGATTTTCATTGTTCAGTGATGATCGTAATCATGTCTGCCAAATCAAACTGTTTACCGCGTAACCATGCCGCTTCAAATTCATCTGCAACGAGTTTGTCTTGCAGTAATGATTTGTGGACGCTGGCCTCATCACGAGCTTCTCCTGTGGACGACGGGTGATTGAGTATAAAAGCGAGGAGTTCAGTTGCTGTGGTATAGACTTCTTCGTTGATGAGTAGGTCCATAGCTGCGATAAGTAGGTCGATTGTGCCCCAGGCATACGACCTATCATCACCATATTGCAGCCCCTGGTAAACATAGCGCCAGGCCCTTTCGTTATCACCCAACTGCCGTGCGATATCTGCTAACTTTCGATACGCATTAAGCTGGCCAATACGATGATAAGAATGCCGACTCAGACTATCCAACAATAATTCTTCAGCCTGTGCATAGTCACCTCTTCTAAACAAGATGGAGACGGAAATCGCGGCGCCCAATGTGGTTTCAGGCAGCAGCTCAAGCCTGCGTAGCGCATCATCATAATGGTTTCGGGATAAATCTACTCCGACCATATTCAACTGAAACGCCAGCCACCACCTGGATTCCGGCTGAGTTTCTATGAGCTCAAATCCCTTTTTCGCATACATGTTGCTGTCTGCATATCGGTTCAAGAAACGAAGCACCCAGAATAGACCCTGATAAACGAATAGTATGTCATCCGTAGATTCTAAGGATTCCACTATAGCTAGAGCCTGCTCGTCGAGCGCCAAAGCCTTCTGATGTTGGCCCGTATCGCTATAGAACCAGGCCAGTCGAGCCAACAGCTGTCCACGAAACAAGCGTTGATTCTCATTGTCATACGGTAGCGCTTCGAGCACGGGTTCCAACAACTCAATGCCTTCCTGACTGCGGCTGTATATGTCAATGTAGCGCCACAATCCGTCGAGAAGTCGACGCATCTCACTTATGTTCTTGTGCTTTGCCTGGAATAACCAGGTGGCACGTAAGTTTTCGAAGTCGTCATGAGCTGCTGCGACCAAATCACGCACTTCCGCTTGGTACGCCGCCTTACTAAGGGGTGCGATGAAGTCTGCAAAATAGAGCGCATGTTGCTCACAAGCAGCGTCCAGGTCGCCTGTTGCAGACAGTTTGTCATGACCGTATTGTCGCATCAGTTCATGAATACTGAAGCGACCGGAAGATTGGTGTTGAATAAACGACTTGTGTACCAGTCGCTGTAGGTTGTGGATGCTCGCGTTAGCAACAGCCTTTGCAGCGTCAACTGTGAATCCGTCTTGAAATACGGACAAACGCATAAATACATCTTGCTCAATAGCTGTTAAGCGTTGCCAGGAATAATCAAATACGGTCTCGATATTTTCGTGGCGTTGGGTCAATAAGCTCTGTGGGGCATCCAGGATACTCAGCCCACCCTGGATTTCTTTCTCGATTTGGGCAAGCGTCAGCGAATCAAGCCAGCCTGCAGCCAATAATATTGCTAAGGGCATACCGCCCAGTAGCTGACAAATGCGCGTGACAAACGACATATCACTTGGGTCAACAGATGAAGTCGTGCGTCTGGCAGCTTCGATAAAAAGCTGTGCCGCATCATCCATATCCTTACGCTTTTCTGAATCACCCTTGTCCGAATCTGTCCGAAGCGACAATCCATCAAGCGCATAGGCCATCTCACCAAGGAGTCCAAGCTTCTCTCGTGATGTCACTAGTAGCTCAACCTTGGGGGCAACATTCAGCACATCCTTTAGTAGCTCTCGGTACGCCAATAAATGTTCGAAATTGTCTATGATCAAGAGTAGTTGCTGATTCTGGAGGGCCTTGAGCAATTGTTGCTTGGGGGGAACATCACCATGAAACGTTAGGCCGATAACATCAGCAATACTTGTTATAAGTTTATCGACAGAGTTAACTGACGCGAGTGGTACGAAATAGACCCCATCCAGAAAATGGCCCAGAAGGCGATGCCCAATTTCTATCGCAAGGCGGGTCTTGCCCATGCCTCCCGGACCTAAGATTGTAATAAATCGGATCGTATCATCAGAAAACAATTGGAGAATATCGTCAATTTCTTGGCGACGCCCAATAAACGGCATGATGTCTGCAGGCAAGTTGTGCGCGTGATGTGAAGGGGTAGCAACATCTATGGCGAGAAGACCCAGTGCTTGGGCACGCAGTACTGCCTGCTGACGGTTTTTAACCTGGAGTTTGCTATAAATCTGATTGTTGTGCGATTTGACGGTACTGACTTCTATAACCAGTGCTGTAGCAATGTCTTTGTTGGATGCGCCATCAGCTAACATCTGCAGGACTTCCGACTCACGCTCAGTAAGAGGCTCGATATAGCCTGGATCGAAGTTACCAGTCATGTCTTTTCCCCTTGACTAGCCGATGTCCATTGGGGATTGTTCAGATGCAGGATTTAGACGTCCAATGGCGCGATGGATACTTAGATTATAGCGTGCTCTGGTACGACCGGAACTCATTGGTGAGGATCGGTTAGTCGAGTTGATCTGCGTTTGCTAAGTTGGCACTTGCGTAGAACTGAGGCTAAGTCGCTTGAACGACAGCATCTTGCAGGAAATCGTACCCGACTGTCTGAACCCGATGCAAAAGACCAGACAAACACACAAGTGGTTACACATCGTCATCAAACTTACATTATTAGCCTATCACCCTCTCTAAGCCTACTCGTCTTGCAAGACGGGCCAGCGTCATTTCGCGGATGCACTTCGTAACAAGTTGCCCAGGCAGGTTGCAGCCAGCGAAGTCGCCGTACAGATGACGGGATGCCACATCGTAAGCCAGTGCGGCGTCTTTGGCACGTTCAAATCGCCCCAGATACAGCCGTGAGCCCTCATGCTGAATGCGCGCTTCCCATTTACCCTTCCGCCAGCTGACGCCCTTGTAATCGCTCGTGTTGTTGCTGGACAGCCCTTTGTTGGCCTGATTCTGACTGCGCGTGGCAAAGCGCAGATTCTCGCGCCGGTTGTCCAGTCGGTCGCGGTTGATGTGGTCGACTTGCAAGCCAGGATTGGGCTTCATGATGAGGCGGTGCATGTAGAGCGTGCGGCGTCGGCCATTGTGAGTTGTGTAGTGCACAGCGTAGCCGCTGCTGTTGAGACGCCAGCTGCCCAATGAAGTGAGCCAGGGAAAGTCGGCTTCGTCGACAATGGCAACCGCACCGCGACCGAGGGGGATGTGTCGCATGGGGCGTGTCCTTATGAGGTTGTGAAGCGAGGGTTGTGAGATGGAGGTGGTGAAGAAGGATCTAATTGTTCAGAAGCATTCTTAGCAGTTTTCTACGGTTTTTAGTATACCACAGCCTTTTGAGCAGATAAACGCGAATTTGGGCTGGTTTGGCGAGGATTGCAAGGACTCCGGGGCCAACTGTGCCCCATCTTTGAGCGAGTTTGTAAAACTCCGTATCGGGGCAGACTTCGTCTTGCAAGACCAGCGTTAAATGTTGAGCGGCTCTAATCGCTTGAACTTCTGAGCGACGACATTGATGACACCATTCTCGTGCTGAATCAGCCCCCTCACCAGCAAGATAGATGCGCCCTGAATAACAAACCGATAGGCCTGACGCACATCAGGCTTGACGATGATATTAAAAAAGCCAAACTCATCTTCCAGCGTAAGGAACTGAAAGCCTTTGGCAGTCGGTGGCTGCTGACGCACGACAAGCTGGCCTGCGACATGCACAATCGTCTGCTGCTTGCAAGCTATAAGCATCTGACTGTGCTTGACGCCATGTTGGTTACACCACGATCTATAGAATTCCATGACATGCTTATGCGTCGAGACCTGGCTGCCCTGAAGTTCCAACTGCATGGCTTCCACAGGAGAAATACTGGGCAGGTCGATGTCATCATCGGCAAAGGCGAGATTAAGTTCACCTTGCTTGTGTTGTAACTTGCCCAGATCCCAGAAAAGCTGGCGACGCGATGTACCCAAATGGTCCATTGCCCCAGCCATGATGATGTACTCAAGAGAGCGCATCGATAGCCGCACACGCCGATGCAGGTCTTCCAGGTTGGTAAATGCACCTGCCGCTCGCGCTGAGAGCACCTTCTCCATCGCTCCCGGTCCCAGGCCACGGATGTATTTGAGTCCCAGGCGCACAGCCTTTTGATTTGCTGTCTGCTCAATCGTGCAGCGCTCCTGACTGAGATTGATATGCGGCTTGAGGATACGGACGCCATGTCTACGGGCATCATTGACGATGACAGCCGGTGTATAGAAGCCCATCGGCTGGTTGTTGAGCAGTGCGGCATAGAAGGCATGCGGATGGTATTTACGCAGCCAGGCCGACTGATACACAGCGACAGCAAAAGCAGCCGCATGGCTCTTGGGAAATGAATAACTGCCAAAACCAAGCAACTTCTCGAAAACGGTATGGGCCGTCTCCCTATCAACCTCATTCGCCAGACATCTCGCAACGAACTGTGCCTCAAACTGCTTGAGGGCAGCAGTCGCATCTTTTTTGCCGAGTGCACGGCGCAGCAGTTCACCCTGCCCGGGCGTAAACCCCGCCAGATCACGGGCCACCTTGAGCACATCCTCCTGGAACAAGATCACCCCCAGCGTGGACTTGAGCGCTTTTTCCAGCCGCGGGTGGAAATAATCCACGTCTTCCTCGCCGAGACGCCGCCGGATGTAGGGATGCACCATGTTGCCCTGGATCGGACCGGGGCGAATGAGCGAAATCAGGATGATGATGTCTTCAAACGTCCTCGGCTGGAAGCGCGGTGTGGTGTTCATCTGCGCACGGCTCTCCACCTGGAAGACGCCGACGGTATCGGCTTCGCTAATCATGGCATAAACAGCCGGATCATCGAAACCGAGGTCATCCACGCTTACCTTAGCCATTTCAGACGCCTGGGAAATCATAGCCAGCATACCCAGGCCAAGGATGTCAATCTTGACGATGCTCGCATCCGCCAGACCTTCTTTGTCCCACTGGACGACCACACGCCCAGGCATAGCAGCCGGTTCGGTAGGAACATAGTCGGAAAGCGGCTGTCTGGTCAGGATCATGCCACCATTGTGGATGGATAGATGCCGGGGAATGCCTTCGATCTGCTGACACAGGTCGAGCAGGAGTGTGCCAATGGGTGCAGTTGAATAGTCCTGCATGTGATCCAGTGAGCGCACATCAAGCGATTTGGCCATCGTATCGACCATCGCTGGAGAAAGCCCCAGGGCTTTGCCGACATCGCGCATGGCACTACGCGCACGGAACGTGATGAACGTACAAGCCATTGCCGCATGGTCCGCACCATATTTTTCATAGACGTACTGAATCACCTCCTCACGCAGGGAATTATCAAAATCGATGTCGATGTCGGGCACCAGGCTGCGCTCATCCGACAGGAAGCGCTCGAAGACGAGGTCATATTTCAACGGGTTCACAGGCGAGATATGCAGCAGATAAGCGATAAGGGAATTGGCGGCACTACCTCTCCCCTGGCAGCGCACGCCATGTCCACGCGCAAACTGAACAATGTCCCAGACCACCAGAAAGTAATTCTCCAGGCCTGCTCGGCGGATAATGCTCAGTTCATGGACGAGGCGCTGATGCATTTGCGGTTTGTAGCGCGTCGAAGAATAACACAACATCATGAGGTATTTGGCGGCACTGACATCCTCAGGGACGAGATAATCAGGCAGTTCCTGCGGCATGGTTTTAAGATCAAACTGGCATCGGTCAGCAATCGCGAGCGTATTGGCCAGGGCATCGGGGAAATTAGCGAACAAAGCTACCATTTCTTGGGCAGACTTGAGATAGTACTCGCTGCTGGGCCGCAGGTATTTCTGGCCATCATCGAGATTGGTTGAATGGCGAATGCAGGTCAGGATATCTTGCAGACGCGAGCGGTCACGCACCGCATAATGCACATTGTTGGTCGCCACAGTGCCAATGTGCAGTCGCCTGGCCATCGCTGTTAGCGTGTCGATCAGCTCGTCATCTTCCGGCAGGATATGGTGCTGCAATTCCAGCCAGTAATTATCGCGACCAAACAACGCTATCTGTTGGGCCAGAGCTGACAGAGCCGCACGCCGATCCCGGCGCAATAAAGCCGACATCACTCGACCCTGCCGACAGCCCGACAAAGCGATCAGGCCATCGCTATGACCGATCAAGGCCCCGTCTTGCAAGACGGCTTCGCCTTTGGGGGCATTGTGCTGCGCCTGGGTAATCAACCAGCACAGATTGCGCCAGCCCTGTTCGTTCTTCACCAACAGCGTGATATGGCTTTGATCGTGCAGTGTCAACTCTGCACCGTGAATGGATCGAATCCCCTGCTGCCTTGCCAGCATGGCAAATTCAACCGCCCCATAGAGGTTGTCATGGTCGGTTAACGCTAGAGTCGACATCCCTAGATAGTTTGCCTGCTTCAATAGCGCTTCGGGTGAAGAGGCTCCATCCAGCAGGCTGTAGTGGCTGTGGCAATGAAGCTCTACATAATCAGTCATGTAAGCGGTCATCGAAAATAGCGCTGCTTGCTATGGACAATTGTGTGGGCAGTTAGTCATACACGCGCTGGAGATACCAGCGATCCGTCAGGAGATCGTGATAGATTTCGACGAGCATGTTGCTATGGGTCAGCACCGTGTAGTAATCGCGCCAGATGCGTTCGCGCCACCAGTATTTGTCGATGCGTCGGCGCTCAGAGATATGCGTGATGCGATGCGACCGACCGTGCCAGCGAAAGCTAGCCGGTTTATCGTCCAGGCTGAGTACATAAATGACCTGATTTTTCCATAAGCGCGTCATGCCCCGACCCATTCCAGTTCAAACTGCTCTTCCGGTGGTGCATAGGGGCCGGCTTCGATCAGGATCGCCCGCTGGAAATAGGTATTCGGGTGACGATGCTGCATGCTCGGCAGATGATCTTCCAGACGGGTAACCGCTGGACTTTCATCAAAGAGCGAAAGCTGACGCGGTTTGGGCTGCTGGATGTAGCTGAGCTGGACCTCGATCTCCACAATGGAGTCTGTCAACGCCTGTTTGTAAAGCAGCGCTTCCAGATGACGCATGAGGAAGGTGCTGTCTTTGACAGGCAGATGCGGTTTGGTGTGCAGCTCAAGACGTGAGCCATTCTCCAATTGCAGCAGTAAAGCGATCTCGCCTGCCTCACGACCCGCTAGCTGTGCGATCAACCAGACAACCATCTGCCGCAGCACAAACTGAACGATCTGATAATCATTGATCGGATCGTCAAAGGTGTGTTTCCGCGAGAGCACCATCGGCGGTGTGTAGGTCTGAATACTGCGGTGGTCGATACCCTGCGCTAGCTCATGTATCCAGAGCTGCTTCTTGCCAAACTGCTCCCAGAACGCGAGCTGCGGCAGCGCAGCCAACTGACCAATGGTGCGAATACCCAGCAATGGCAGGCGTCGACGCATGTCTTTTGTCAGCGGGAGCGTATCGACCGGGTATGTGGCAAGGAATTGGGCTTCTTTACCGCTTTCGACGACTTTGGTCGGGCCACCGAACATGGCAAATGCAGCTGCGACCCGTGCCGTAAACAGTTTGTCCGATACGCCCAGAGCCGGACCCACGCTGAGCATTTCCGTCACAAAATCCAGCAACTGCTGACGTTCGCTATCTGTGGCCAGGTAGATGGCGGCGCTGGTCGGCTGGTACTCCGGCTGGAGGCGATCCGTAAAGCGCAGAAGCTGTTGCAACAGGTGCGCGAACGCGCGCTGGTATGCGCCCTCATTGGCTGTCACCACCCTGGCGATTGGGCAAAGAATCTGCGCCTGACGCAGGGTCATGCCTGTCTTAATCAGCAAACGCCGCGGTAAGGCACTCATGGCCACAACTTTGGGCCGTTTGCTATCCGACACGATGAGCAGCGGTTCTTTTTGCAGTGCAGGATTGTTGATACGCTCAACTGAGGCTGCAAAATCCTGGATCAGCAGGCAGCTAATCATCGTCGCCATCCGATCCAGAAGCGAAATACAGCGGAAAAGTAACCTCTGAACCCGATGCTTGATTCGGATGACGCAGCAATCGCGCTTGAATCTGGCAGCCAATGATATGTTGATGCTGGTACAGCCAGTTGGCACAGCTCACACCAAGCTGAAGCTGCGCCGCTTCAGCAGGTCGCTGGCTGATGAGCAACAGCGTCGTGCGAAAGGCCGCGATGCTCTGGCGTAAACGTCTCAAGGAGCGTATATCGGCAAGGCCATCCAAGATGATGAGGCTGACGATATTAGTCGCGGCCAGGTCACGGACGAGTTCCAGCGCTTGGGTATCGGTTTCCGGCGTCACGATGAACAAGCGCTTCAGATCGACGCCGCATTGCCCCGCATACGGCGCATCCAGCGCGGCTTGCATATCGATGAAGACGACAACTTCATCGCGCTTCTGGGCATTGGCGATCAAGTTAAAGACCAGCGACATCGCGCCGGAGGTCGGCTGACTGACGAGCATATTCAGCTTGCGTCTCAGAAATCCCCCACCCAGCAGATCATCCAATGTGGCAACGCCAGACGGTAGCAATGCACCATCTGTCGCCAGTGCATTCGCCAGATGAATAGTCCGGTGGCCATGCTTGCGCTGAATATCCAGCAGGATGTCGTTGAGCGCAGCTCGTGATGCCGCAGCCTGTGCTGCTGCTTGCGATGTCGCTTTTGAATCTACCATGTTGTCTATCTGTTTTCGTTGAGGAGGCGGCACAGTCAATTCGTTTTATTTTTGTTACAACATAGTTCCTGAGTATAGATCACTTGTTCTGATTTGTCACAGAATAAATGGTCGGAATTGGGTTATAAAATCTGGGGGTAAAGTTTGGATTCTATGTCGGTAGAGTCCGTCCAGTAGGACTGCACCAACTGCGAAAGCAGAACTAACATGCTGTCCAAGGAGATTGATCAGATTTAACGTATGATGTGGAGATGTCCATCTTGCAAGACGCGATATCGATGGAGCAATTCACTGCTACACTTAGGTATCGACAGCGTCAACTGTAATCCATTCGTGATACAATGAGCATAATCACCAACGGAACCAAGTGCGATATGGCCCTACCCCATTCGACGACCTACAGCGAACAAGACTATCTGGCACTCGACCAGGCGAGCGACATCAAATACGAGTACGCTGCTGGTGAAGTATTTGCCATGTCCGGGGCCACGCGCATCCATAATCTCATTGTCAGCAATGTGCATCTGAGTCTTGGGAATCAGCTTCTGGAACGCCCCTGCGAGATCTATATGGCAGATATGCGCGTGCAGGTCCGTGCTACCGGCTCCTATCGCTATCCCGACATCTGCATCGTGTGTGACCCACCTGAATTTGCCGATACGCAACCCGAAAGTCTGCTGAACCCGACTGTGCTCATCGAGGTCATTTCGGATTCATCGGCTGTAACAGACCGAATTCAAAAGCTCGACGAATACCGGCGCATCCCCTCGCTGCAAGAGTACCTGTTGATCTCACAGGACCGCCCCCGCATTGAGCGCTACCAGCGCCAGGATGACCTCAATTGGCTTTATACCGATCTACAGGGCCTGGACCAGCAGCTTGACCTGCCCTCCTTGAGCGGCGTACTGCGGTTGAGTGATGTCTATCGTCGTATTGAGTTTGAGAGTTAGCATATCGTTCTAGACGTGCAGCCTCAGCGTGAGTCGCCTACTTAAGCTTTTCGTCTTGCAAGACGGGCCTACCTGCGTATCCACGACAGCAAAGTTCATTCTGTGATCTACTGGCAGAGTCACTCCGCAAGCTGGCTAACATGCTGCTTTTCAACAATGATTTGATACACCCTTTCTAGAAACAACCTACCCTATCCAAAGAAAATAGCCAGAAAATAGCAGATTACCCTAAGAATTTGTTGCTAATCTGCTTTTCTTTGCATATAATGCAACTTGCATTAGATAATTATCACAGATTTGCCCTAATTAGATACCTAGTCTTCAATCTGTGCCTAAAATCAAAGATCGGCACAAGTATAGCTAGCAGACACCTGGAGTCGGAGTGCACCATGCGCAAAACAAATGATGTAGCGACCATGCTTGACATCACGACTGAGACCGTGAGGGATTGGTGCAAGCGATATGCCGACTTTCTCAGCGACAATGCCACACCAAACATGGGTGGAACACGTAGCTTTACCGACGACGATATTTTGATCTTTACAACCATCAACACGCTACGCAATCAAGGCATGAATCATGACCAGGTCCTGGAGCAGCTGAACGAAGGGACACGCATTGAGGATGTTGGCGTCGATTACGATCAATTGCTAGCGACGCCGCAGGGTCGAGCCATGACCATCCAGCAGCTCAAGAACCTCAACGAGCGCATCAGCCAACTTGAGACAGACAACGAAGTTATGCTCAGTGAGTTGCGACAGAAAGAGCGCGAGCTAGGTAAGTTGGAAGGGGAGTTAGAAATCGAGCGTGGTGCGCGCGAGACGCTGGATGAACTTCGTAGTGAAATTGCGGTCTTACGTTACAGACTAAAACAATACGAACAGCAAGAGGGGGGTATTGATGCTTAAGAACATGCGTAGTAAGAAACCGTATCGGCTCATGTTCAAGTTCTGGCTAGACGTCAATAAGCCAACTGAAGCCCGCATTGCTGACAGTATAGAACTACTCAAGAATGAGCGCAGCTTTTCACAGGCAATCCGCGATGGTATTCGACTCATCGTCGATTTGCGTGCAGGCCGGACGGATGTGCTTCACGAGTTGTTCCCCTGGACTGCAACTGCGACTCCGACGCAGCAAATCGTTCCAGCAGGGCAGTCTCCGAAGCTGACATCTCAACTCAAGCGCATCGAGCAGCTGCTACGCGAACAACAGACCCTTCAGCCGAAGTTTCCTGCCGAAGGGCAGGGCAGCATCAAACGCTTGGACACCGGCAGCATGGCACCGCCTACGTTCGATGAAGATGACGACATGCCCGTGCTCAAGATCAATAAGGCGACTGGTTCGGGCGGCAATGCCACGCAGAACTTCTTGAATTCACTCCAGGCCCTGCAATAGCAAATCCTGCAGTAGCAACTACTGCAATAGGGGAGTCTACTGGAATGAAAAACAGACGTACAAAAGTACGTCCGTTTCAACTGGGTGCGATGCTAATTTTGGGAGTAGATCGCAACCCTTTACTCAAAAGGGAGTATAACACATGACTAAAAAAGAAACGGCAACTGAAAATCTTCACATCGTCTCGATTGATGCCGGCAACGGCATGACCAATGCCATCCTGGCCAAGCCCAAAGGCGGCTACAAGCGCGTCAATTTCCCATCGGTACGGGCGACGGCCACCGGCGACAGCCTGGGCATCGGCAAACAATTCGAAGTTTCATATGATTTCGTCGACTGGGGCAGCCACCGCTACATGTACGGTGATGACGCCATTGCTTATGCCCGTAGCGGCCTGGAACGGCATCAGGGTGCCTTCCGGTATGGCGATGAGTTCCATCGTTTCCTGATCGCAGTCGCCATCGGCAAGCTGGGCATCACAGAAGGGCAGGTGGACCTGACCATATTCGCGCCTCCCGGCATGTTCGCGGATGCCAAACGCACCACCAAGAAGCGCTTTGCCGAAGCCGGTGGGCATGTGGCCATCAAGTTCAAGCGCAAGAAAGCCGTCTCCTGGCAGTACAGCGATCTGACCATCTGGCCGGAAGGCATTGGGGCAGCCGCGTGTTTTGCACTGGATGAAACCGGCCAACCGGCCAATAGCAATGCCCTGGATGGCGAGACCGTCATTCTAGATCTGGGCATGTACACACTCGATGCGCTGCAGATGAGCGAGGGCAATTTCAATCCAGAAAGCCTGCAACACGCCACCTGGGAGAACGACGGCATTCGCGCCAACATCCTCGAACCCATTCTGCGCATGCTCAAGAAACAATCTAGTGATCTGCAGTTGCTAACAACCGACGATGTTGACGTGGTGCTGCGCCAGGCCATCAACGGAGGCAACTATCTATTGCGAGCAGGGCAGGTGGAGGTCGATCTGCAAGACCTGTTTGCCAAGTACAGCGAACGCTATGCCGAGCGCATCGCCAATAACATCATCGACGGCGTGTTCAACGGCTTGCGCGGGGTGCGCTCGCTGGTGCTGGTGGGCGGGGGCGCGATTCTGGTAGACGAATATTTGCGCAACTGGTTCGGCGAGAAGGTGCTTGACTTCGACGCCAGCCCAACGACCAAGAATATCAACCCGGTGGATGCCAACTGCATCGGCGGGATTCGGCTGGCTAAAATGCGCTTGAAGCAGTTTGCCTAACGAGGCCACTAACCGCCGTCTTTCAAGACGTACAAGCTCGGCCTGCAACAAAATCACAAAGGTAGAAGCAGTTGTCTAATCTGAAAGAGTTATCTATCAGTGGGCTGCTTCTACCTTTTGTGTTTCAGGTTGTATCTTTCTTATGCGATTTACTATTTTTTACCTCAGTGTATCCGTCCGTCGTACAAGTCCACAATACTTACGCCAGGATCAAGAGGGATACCCACTAAGTCGCCATTGCCGTGCAGTCCAGCATATGCACCTGTTCCTGCAAGGACGTTCCAATGGGCGGTCGTGCTACTGTCTATGAGATCGAGACGCACAACCAACTTGAGATCGAACGTTCCGCTGCCATCATCACATACGAACTGTTTCACAACCTTGAGCATGAAGAAATCGCCCGCTGGGGGTCCTGAGGTTTCCACACTAAGTTCATACTGATACCCGGTCGAGCAGAGTAAGCCAACATCAACAGCAGGTCCGCTTGCGACAAAGGCATCCGGTGCCGGGTCTATAGTCGCCAAAACTTCTATGTGTACATCCAGAGGCGGAGACGCCAGCGCCGTAGGCACGACGAACAAAATGGACAATATTGCAATAAGCACGAGCATAGTGAAACCAGGCTGAAAATGCTTTTTCATTTCGTTTTCTCCCCATCTAAGTTGTATTAAGTCTCAAGTCTGAGCTTGCTACCTCCTATAACAAAAAACGAAGACCTATGCGCGCCCTCGCGCAAAAATGTCTTCGGCACTTGGTTGAACCTATGAAGTTATCTGCCGCTGTAGTGTCGTCAGCTAACGTTAGGTAGCTTAATGATACAGCAAGTTGCGTGGCAAAGTCTAGCAAATGGCCGTGACGGGCATCCGCTATCGGGCACTAACACAGGCTGAAACAACGGACCAAACCCAACCAAGAAAGTTGAACAAGCACTTAGCAAGAAAACCCAAGGCTATCGCCATTGGTGACTCAAATTAATGAGACTCATTTCATAACATTTGAAGCTGTCATCACCCCCTCACTTTCAGCCCATCTGGCTGCTTCAAATGGCGTTCTACCCAGAAAGTCTCCCGCTCATGGGCCTGGGTTTCAGCAATGCCAAACACGCTCACCTCAAACAGCCCATGTCCATGCCGATTCTCATCTAACCACAGGTAGCCCACACCACCGTATTTGTCGACGTAGCTGGCCAGCTTTGNCGGACTGTCGAAGTACAGTTTCCTGTCGAAATCGAGCTTGCAACGGAGCGACCCGCCACGCCATACATTAGCAGGCTGTTGCAGTTCATGATTCTTCAGGAATGCATTCGATAAAATTGCATTGACAGTTCGCCGTACCTTGGCGCTTTGACCGCGGTGACGGTGTTGTTTGATGCCTCGGGTGAAGTAAGTATTGGGCAGTTGCCAGCGCACGCGCATCACGCGCTGCTGGCCGACCTTAGCCACATACGCATTGGCATGCTCAGGAACAGAGTAGGGGTAGTCTTTCAGATCGGCACACTGGGCATAATTGGCGCGTTTGGTGACTGTATGTGCCAGGTGCTCAGATTCCCAACGACGGATCGTCTCAGCCGTGCGTCCGAATAGGATCGACAGCTGCTCACGGCTGATGGTGGGGTAGTCGCGATAGTAGAGCCAGGACCGGTAGGCATTGGCTTCAAATTGCTCAAGGGAGCCGGATACATCCAGATAGACATCGGTCACGCCCGGGCGGTTGGTGGCCACCAGGCGCGGGTCGTGTTGCTCAGCCAGCAGGCTCAGGGTGGTGGCTAAGCGCCCATATCCAGCCAGATAGATATATTTGCCCGACGTCGTCCAGTAACGGCCTTCTCCGGCTTTTAGGAGGCGATATACGTGCTGTTTGCCGTAGGCAACCTGAAAGCGGCCCAAAGCGGCGCGTAAAGCCGATTTAGCAATCTTGCCACTGCCATTCGATTGACGTGTGATCTCACGAGCGATGAGCCACAACCGGATCAACGGCGCCTGATTCAAGCTAATTGCCAGTCGAACCAGTTCTGGATCAGCTCGTAGGGAGGATGCCTCCCGTGAGCTTCCCTGCACTGATCGCAACTTTCCCATGCGACCAGCAAAAGAAGGGGAAATTTAATTGAGCCTTTACTTGCGTAATCAAAGATTTACCGTTACACTTTGGGTGTAAAGGAAGCAAAAAGCTCGGCCCATCTGGGTCGCATATTTCAGCAAACACTCGTGAGGCGGCCAAACCATCAGCGGGTGTTTTTGCTTTTATAAACGTATCCCCAACTATATCGCAGATCAGACAATCACGCTAGAAGTTCGGCAATGAGTTTTCTAGTAGCATCCTCACTGCATAGCTTCTATCTGGAACCCTTTGCGACTTTTGCAACTCCATAACACACGCGCAAGAGCATGAAAGACTGCATTTATTCAAATATCTCTGTTGTTTTCACGTGGTTGAGTTGGGGTGATATTGTGCTATCCTTTGTCGGGACTTTTCGAGATTGTCCGTACGTATGGACATTTATCAACCACGCTCAGTCATGATGATCGGCACTTCCAAGTTCTTCTGCACCTGGTAGGATGCCTGAAAGTTGGTCAGGTTTATGAATGAGGATCGGTAGGTGTTGCGGGCAAATCCACAGCATTTCGCCTTTGTAAGCTAATTGGATCAGTGGAACTTTTTCACTGTCTGACTGACAAACCAGGCAAACAGCATTTGGCAACGGTGTTTTTGTCATAATGACCTCAGGAATTCATTTCCAGCCTAAAAACGATAATAGCGTGGTGGGGCAGTGAATACAAAAGCTACCAGCCAGCCATACCCCGACAAGTGGCGCTAGAAAGGCAATCAGCATGTATGTCATTAGGACAAACAGCAACAACATGGGGAGGGTATGGTTTTTAAGACGTGTCATGGTTACTGTGCGTGAGATTCCATGAATAACCAAAGTCTGTTAACAAAAAAACTATGCAATAGGCCTCGCCTGATGTCGTTCGGAGAAAGGGTGATGCTATCAATCACTTGGTCGAGTACGATTGGGTCAGCAATACCGCGCGTATAAAGAGAAACAAGGCTACCAGCAAAATAATGCTTCTCAGAACCTTGTATAAGCCAAGGTATAGACTGAGTCTGACTGTAAGCCCAGTACTGCCAGCGGGGGAGTTGCCACGAATCGGCATAGCTTGCAGCCGTCGCGGCGGTAGCGCTGGCCGCGGCCATATCACCCGCTTGCCAATAGAGGCTGGCCAGATTGGACCGACCGACCGCCAGATAGGGCATCAGTTCGAGGGCATCCTGATAGGCTTGAATGGCCGCATCAATGTCGGCGGTGGTGTCGGTTTCATATGCTCTTTCGCCTAACAACGCGGCATATTGCAGGCGATAGGCCCGGTTTTCAGGGTCAAGGTCAATCAGGGTCTGGAATCGCTGCGTCAGATTGGGATAGTCGATTTCCCCGGCGGCTTGCTGCTGGCGCAGATCCTGCAGAAGGTCGCTATATTGTATCAAAATCGGTACATGCCACTGGACGCCCAGCACAAGGCCGACAAGCAACCCGGCCAGTGCAACGATCAGACCGCGCCGCGTCATGGGCTGGGTCATGAGCCGGGGCGCCACTGGGGTGATCACCAGAGTGATGAAGATGACAATCAGCCAGGCCACATAGAACTGCGCCACATCAAGTAGCTGGTGGACTGACAACCCTACCAGCACTGCTACTAGCGCATCGTAGCCTCGAAGCTCTGGCATGGTCAGTACATGTCGGTTGGCGATGATTGCCCGAATGCCGGTGATGATGCTGTATACCAGGGCGGCCAAACCCAGCAACCCCAATTCCGCCATGACATTGAATACCACCGAATGAGCCTGGATAAAAACGCCAACATGAGGCCTGGAAAGCAGGGCCATGCTGCTTTCGCCATAACTGAACCATCCAAAACCGGTAATGGGTTTCTCCAAAAAGCGGTTTAGAGCTATGGTGTACAATTCAGCGCGTGGCCCCAGAATGCCACGCTGGATCAGGATGACGAGCAGACCCAGGACAATCACGCTGCCCAGCAGGCCGCTGATGACAACGATCCACATGAGTCGCAGCCCTGTTCGCTGACGAATGGCAGCATCCAGGCGCGCAAAAGGTGAGGAAATACCGGGTGCGGGTGCTGTGATGAACCACAGTATCGCATAGATACTTACAGCCGCTAGAAAACCCAGCATCCCCCCGCGTGAATCCGTTAGCCACAGTTGGCCGAGGGCCGCCAGCACATACAATCCCATCATCAGGCGTGCCACCAGCAATCGGCTGGCAAGTGCTCGATGCAAAGCCAACACAGCGACCATCATCAGTAGCATGGCATAGTAGTTGGGAATGATAACCAAACTACCGATCAAGGGAATATGGCGACCCTGGCTGGCAATCGCAAAAGTCTGGGCATAACCAATGGCCATCATCACCAGACCCAACAGCAAAAAGGCTTCTTCGACAGTCTGGCGGCTGAAGGCACGGTTGGTCAACGCGCCAGTGAAGAAGGCCATGACGCCGATAAACAATCCGATATACCAGATCGCTTCCAGGCTGACGCGCCATATGTGCGGATTGGCCACAAAGGAAATACCAATCGCTAGCACCCATAGGGCCACCATCGCTGTGAGTGGACTGTGATAGAAGCGCCAACGTCCACGTAAGTGCTGTACCCCGGCGAAGATCGCCCCCAGGAGAAAAACGCCAAACGTGAATGGTTCCAGGCGTGGCAAGACAATCAGGCCGTTATAGCCCAACCCGATGGACATATAGAGCATCACGAAGAATAGAAAAAGCAAAGGCAGAGTATGGCTCTTCAGGC
Source organism: Anaerolineaceae bacterium (assembly GCA_002699585.1). GTDB lineage: Bacteria > Chloroflexota > Anaerolineae > Aggregatilineales > Phototrophicaceae > Phototrophicus. Next base: position 18,254 of record PABP01000032.1, read on the forward strand.
GTGTCATCATGTGCGTGAAATAACTTCCGTGAATGGTCAGAGCCGCTTAGGGCACTACCCCTGTATATCACGGAATCGCTCTCATAACGCATAAGGTCGACAGCCCACCTAGACTAAGTGATCTGTATTCCCAAAATTGATTCTTGCGCTAAAAGGATCCAGAGCGTTGAAAAAGACATTGCGAATCATTACGAAAATTGGCTTCAATTGTGTCGATTTGTAATCGAACGCCCAAAACATCGAGATAAATGGCACAAGTCGTTGGATTAACATGCTATTTGTGGGTGGTATCGGGCTGCTTTTCCGGTTTTTAGCTTTAAGAAGTTGCTTGATGTTTTGCCCTGCTGCTTTGAGTAGAGCTTCGATGTTGACCTTTCGCAAGCCCCTCAATCGGTATTTACTTCCCAGATGCCAAACTTTGAGCTCAGCAAACTTGGGTTCGACCCAAACTTGTCGTTTTCGCATCGCTTTGTGATAGGCAAAAGTGTCCTGATAAGCTTGAACCTGATCAAGATGGTGCTTGTGCATAGAATGACTGACGCGCCGCCCCTGTTTACTGGTTGTACACTGAGACCGAACCAGACATACTGCACACACCCGATCTTTGGCTTTATAGTTGAGACGCTGGGCTTGATAGTCGGTATTGAAATACTTAAGGAATTGTCCTTGTGGGCAAATATAGCGGTTGTGTTCAGCATCAAAGTGAAACAAATCACTGGGGAAAACATTGGGACGTTGCCGAGACCGGGCAGCTTGGGAATGGAGTGGCATACAAGCTTGGATTCGATTGGATTCGATCCCAACGACATTCTCAATCGTCCCATAGCGTCGGTCAGCAATGACCTTCTTGAGCGGAAGCTGCCAACGAAAGCGGGTACGCCAAGCAACATCCAACATGGGTTGATTGTCTTGAATCGATGCGGGAGTAACAAGGCAATGTAAAATGATGCGAGCCTTGCCTCCATCTACTGCATAATGCAAGTGATAGCCCAGACGCTTATGACCTAAGGATGTTGCGGTCTGATCAACTGAACTGCACCAGAAATCCGCAAGCCGTTTGTAAGTTGCACGTTGTCCGGGTTGCCGTGTTCCATCATATTTTTGTACAAGTTGGGTTGTGCCCTGTTCTTCAAACAAATCTTGGAGATGCTGTTGCGCCTGATGATAAAATCGTGGCACTTGACGATTAAAATCAGCATTGGCACGAACCATTGTGCCATCAAACAAGAGTTCTTGTCCCCAGATCAAGCCAGATTCAGCACATAGATCGACAATCTTGTCAAAGAACTTTTGGAAGACTTCGAGTCCATAACGATCCCGAATCTTACTTAACGAGGAATGATCAGGGACAGATTCCAGCAAATCATAGCCAAGATACCAACGATGATCGAGACGCATTGCGACGCTCTTCACCAATTGACGTTCGGAGCGAATTCCCTCGAAGAACATGATGAGTTGTAGCTTGAAGAATACAACCGGATCAATGGAGGGTCTGCCAAAAGGTTTATAGTGTTGGCGCACTAAGTCTCGCACGAAGCTCAAGTCCAATTTGGCATCTAGTCGGCGATAGAAGTTGTCTTCGGGGACGAGCGTTTCTAGAGAAACAAGTTGTGGTTGAAAATCACGTTCTTTTTCGGCTAACATAAGCTACAAATCCGCAATTTACGCGAATTTGATTATGTCTCAAGAAGTGCTCAATTAGCTACAAGCCAGTGATATCTGAACGCAATTCGCCCCATTTACCGTAACTTTGCGTCATGTCTTTTTCAACGCTCTGGTTCGATTTTCCGACAACTATACTTCACTGAAAGTCACTGATATGATGACATGAATTATTATATTAAATAGGGTTTTCAGTTAATTCTTATGAAACAGCCACGAACTTATCGCCTACTAAAGAGTCTCCACTATCGACCAAGACGTCGAAAAAACAAATTCGAAATCCCCCTCCGTATCCTTTCTCACACATCAAGCGCATGGAAGCAAAATTTTCTGGTAACTACACAGCTTATTCACGATATGGGATGAGTGACTCAGCAAATTCTCGGGCTTCTTCAAGTGAAGTGCTGATCTCCAGGCGATATGTCACACCATTCTGCTCCCAACCCAACACGTTGCCTCTGACAAAGGATGTCCATAAGGTGCCCTCTTTGATGAATTGAACAGGATGCCGAGTGTTAACCCAGAATGCCGGAGTTTGATTGATATCCGTTTCCACAATGGCCTCTGCCGATTTGATGATCTGCCAGTCCTCTCCGGTCACTTGATACAGAGCTGCCTCTACCACACCGTCAGAGACCCATACGAGAATGACCATATTTCTCCCCTGTAGAAATACATAATCAGGTGGATTATCAAGCGGCAACAAAATGTCAAAGCTAACCGCATCCTGTGCGGATGCCAGCGTCGTAGTCCCTGCGACATCGTCCAAGTTGAGAGGTGCACCTTCTGCATCCCGTCCATCGAGATAAATGGTCACCGCCCCGAATTGCAGAATCGAAATCACCGCAGCTCGAATGTCGGGTACGACAATACCGATCATGCCGAGAAGCATTACAAAGGTAGCCACATAACGTAGAATCCGCAATTTACTATCAGGGCTTTTGGTAACTCGCTGAACTTGGGGTGTTGGTGGATAGTCCATATTCCTTGCCATTTGCCGAATGTGAGTTTCAAATGCCTCATCCATGATCGCCCTCCTGTTTCAAATAGGGATACCGGGCTTCGATCAGCGCTCTTAACTGTTTCAAGGCGCGATGCGAACGCGATTTGACGGTGCCTTCCGCAATGCCCAGCACTGCCGCACTTTCATCTACCGACAATTCGAGAAAATATCGGGTATAAATCACATCCTGATAATCGCCTGGTAATTGGCGTATTGCTTCATGTAAGGATCGTGCTTGCTCCTGAGCGTGCGTGATGGCTTCGACGTCAGATCTGAGCCGCTGGTGGCCTTCAAAGAGACGCTTTAACATATGTTTGTATCGTTCCCATGAACGATTTTGATTTCGTGCCAGATTTCGTGTGATTTGTAGTAACCAGGGACGCAGAGGACGTGTTGGATCGAAGTAGTGGAAGCATTTTAGCGCTCGTATAAAAGTCTCCTGAGTGATGTCTTCAGCGTCGTCGGAGTTATTTGAGATCAGGTAGGCCAGACGAAAAACGGCCTCTCGGTGTTGCTGAACAAGTAGATTGTAGGCGTACCCGTCCCCAGCCTGTACGCGAGCAACCAATTCTGCTTCAGGTATCTCAGCGGGCATAGATCCGCTCATCCATGGGACTGCATGAACGCATGTTTACTTGGTTTACGCTTACGCTTGAAAAGGCGAGCACGCACAATGGGTACGCGGATCAATAGCAATGCTATCAGGAACGCCAGATACATGCGCAACTCTTGCGGAGCAGACGGGTCGAGGGAGACAACTTTTTTGCTGACTTGCGCCGCCAGTAAGCCGTGCAAGATCGCGAGAAGGCCCGCCGCGTACACAAGGCGGTGAAGCCGCTTCCAGATTTTTCCCAGCCAGCGCATGGCGAAGCGATTGGATGTGAGTGCTAATAAAGTGAGGATGCTCAAGGTCAATAACCCGGTCAATAAAAATGGCTCCTTGATAAGCTGGCCTCCATACTGTAAAAAGTCCGTCTCTGTCGCATAAAGTATGAAGTGTAAGCTGCCGAATGCGAATGCCCACAATCCCGCTGATTTGCGCAATCCCAGCGCCCAGCGCCATCTAAATAACGCATCCATAGGGGTCATGCTGAGGGAGATGAGAAGGAAACGCACGGACCATTTACCCGATTCCAACATCGCCTGTGCTTGTGCCCCGTATGGTGGGACGCTATTGCCAAACCTAAAGTGATTGGTAGGGCCACCGACAACCTGATGAAGTAAAAGTAGCAGAATCGCTAGTCCGAATAGATTGAGCAGCACCCAGCGCCAACGAGCTTGAATCCACACCATGTTTCACCATCCTCTCGTCTTTTTTATCTTCTTTACACCGCTTGGCGTTCGTGCGTTCCGCTTCTATTGCTCAAGTTCAGCATATCGCGTTTCGCAACTTCAACTTTTTACAATACTCCTCTCATCGTTTCCTCTTGGAATCACATGGTTCGTTGTCACACAAAACAGACTGGCCACAAGAGAGCACATGCAGCAGGAATTCAACGAACAGTGTGGAAACAGATCGTAAGACTATTCTCATGAATTCCGGTGGGCTTCTAGAATCTCAATATAGAGAGATTCTTCGCCATGAAAGGGGTGATCGGTACCCCTTGTAGTAAGACAAGAGTCTGAGAAAAAACCAGCCAAAGGGGTCAATCAATGAGCCGACGGATCGCCAAAGAGATCAAAGAAGAAATCCTGAGCAAAGTGCAGGCAGATGAGCGTGTGGCCGATCTGGCCGAACAGTATGGTGTAAGTGCCAAGTCGATCTATGGCTGGTTGCGTCTAGTCAGTGGCGAAGCGGTCATTTCGGTCCTGGAATACAACAAACTCAAGCGCGAGAACGAAGAACTGAAGCGGCTTATTGGCGAATTGACGCTGAACATGCATCAGCAAAAAAAGTCGAGATAGTCGGCCGAAGCAAGCTGAAGTCGGTCTGTGCCGACGCACTGGGCATCAGTCGCAAGAACGTCTATCGACAACTCAAACAGCCCACAAAAGACCTGACTCTCAAAGAGCAGATCGAAGCGGTTCATCGTTAGCATCCAGCCTATGGTCATCGCCGAGTTGCCATCCACCTGGCGATTAATCATAAACGTGCTCAGCGGGTCATGGCCAAATTCAAACTGCGACCTCCGTCCTAGACGCCGTGTCAAACGCTTCAGCACTGTCTCAACATCTCTTCACACCTACAAAAACCTGCTGAAAAACCTCACAATTACCGATCCACATCAAGTATGGTGCAGCGATCTGACTCACTTTGAGTATCGTGGCACCCGTTGGTATATCGCGAGCATCGAAGATCTCATGACCCGCCAGATCATTGCACAGCGCATTGGCAAACGGCACAACAGTCACCTCGTTTTGGCCACTCTGCGCCAGGCATTCACTACCGGATTCCAACCTCAGATTTCCCATAACTTCAGACTAGTTGTTTAATCCCGAAGTATATTGGAACTGTTTCCCATGAGCAAAAGGTTTAGCTATGGGACACTTCACAGCAGCGCCACCATGACAGATGCAGTACATCGAGCAATCCAAATTAGCCAAGTGAGCATAAGGTCGCTGGCAGAGCAGTATGGTATCAATTCCAAGTCAGTGGCGAAGTGGAGAAGCGTTCTCATACGCAAGATGCTCCAATGCATCCTAAACAAAAGCGGTTTACGGTGTTGAGTGTCGAATAAGAGGCACTCATTGTGGCGTTCCGCAAACGCACCTTGCCGCGGCTGGATGAGCACCTGTATGCCTTAAATATAGAAGGCGAGACTTAATCTGACCCCCGAGTGACCTTTCGAGGATTCAGGAGAGTGTCAAGATGACGAGCGAGGTTTGGGATGCTGAAGCTGGCAAAATAGTTGGGGAATGTGAGCCAAACCTGCAAAGTGATGGGCTATTCAAGAGACGGCTTCTATCGATTCAAGGAGCTATATGAGCAGCATTGCGAGGCGGGGCTACAGGAGACCAGCAAGAAGCCGAACCCCAAGAATCGATTGGCACAGACTGACTTCAGCTTGGTTCGGCGGGTCATCTAGACTTTTTTTGCTGGTGCATGTCCAGCGTCAACTCGCCAATGAGCCGCTTCAGTTCTTCGTTCTCACGTTTGAGTTTGTTGTATTCGAGGACCAAATGGATAGTTTCGCCACTGGCTTGACGCAGCCAGTCGTAGATCGACTCAGCACTCACCCCGTGCTGCTCAGCCGGATCAGCCACACGCTCGCCTGCCTGCATCTTGCTCAGTATTTCCTCTTTGATCTCTTAGGCAATCCCTCGGCTCATTAATTGACCCCTCTAGCTGGCTTTTTTCTCAGACGCTTGACTTACTATAAGGGGTACCGATCATAAAACACTATGTGATATTTGCACTCGTATTCTTACCTTTTAACTACCACCGATTAACTACCACCGAATCATGAGTTCCTTTGTATTTTCTATCTCATCAAACTTCTGAGAATATTTACATGTTTTCGACAGAAGTTTTTCAGAGATCTTTGCCCTGCTTCCGCTAAGCTGATGTTATATCAGGCAGCGGAGGGTCTATGCGACGTATTCAGCTATTCATCATTCTGTCCCTTGCAGTAAGCAGTTTAGCGGTGTGGGCTGTGGCTTATCACCTGTCTCATGCACCGCTGTCGAAGGTTGCCCCTCTGCCGACGCTCGCTGTGCTGGCTTCAGTTACGGCCTCAGATACGCCGACATTGATAGCCATTCCCAGTGAGACACCGACCGCAACCGTCACATTGCTACCAAGCCCCACTTCAACTGCTACATCAACTGCCACTTTTACCGCCACACCCACGTTATCCACACGGGTGCTGGAGATCAGCGCCGTGATGCCGGGTATCTATATCCCGCCGACGGCGACGGATTTCCCGTTTGGCACCATATTGCTGCCTGCGCCACCGGAGCCGATTGAGCCGCTGCCAGATGCCACACAGGAACCGCCTCCCTATTCTGGCTGGTACAGCTTTGAGTCGGATCATCCGCTTGTTCAGTACAGCACGCCCTGGCAGGCACGGCAGATCGCACAAGCCAGTTGCGGGCAGTATCACCGCAGCGAGAACGTTACCAGTTACCTGACATTTCCCTTTGAAGGCGAAGGGCTACGGATTCGCTATGTTGCTGCTCGAAACATGGGCATTTTCGATGTGGTGGTGGATGGCGAAGTCATCGATACCGTCGATGGCTATGCTCCAGACCTAAGCTTTCCTGGTACACAGGTGTATTTTGTCGGTTCTGGAACCCATACACTGACAATCCGCAGCGCTCAAAAGAAGCATAGCCAGAGTGACGGCTATGTGGTTGGACTGGATGCGATTCAGGTGTTCAGGGGATCGGAAAATATGCTGATTATGCCGCCTTCGGAAAGCCTAACGCCCTCCCAGGTACCTCAGCCTGCTGTGGATGTGGAGCTAGTCGCTGCTCCGTCACGCCAACAGCCAACGGCGACACCTGTTGCAGCGGGGCAGCTCACGGCATCTGTCGTGGTTGCTTATGACGAGAATGGCAACCGAGCTGTAGATCCTGCTGAAGGGGTAGCGGGTATTTCGGTGCGTGTGGTGGAAGTGGGTACGAATCGCGTGATGGCCCAAGCTGTCACGGATGCCCAGGGTTTTGCTCAGCTACAGGTCATAACTTCTGCCGATGTGCAGCTAGTTGTGCCCTATTTTGGCAAGGTATGGAGCGTCACACAGGGTCGGGGTGGAAACCGTGTGACATCTTTTACTCTGCTGCTCGAACCAGGTAATCAGCCGGGCTTGATTCCTTAGGACAAGGCCCATCTATCAGTTCTCACGCCAGCCTATCACCATGTCCCAAAAAGATGTCTGCACGATATGGCGACCCACTGCTCGGTATGACCATGAAGATAGATCAAATATATACACATTTTGTGTGCCATTACCGGGTTCAAGAAATGTGATTTGTGTGCCATTCGGTGACCACACAAAACTGTCGGCAGGGATTAAGCAAGTATCAATTACAGTGCCTGATTCCATATCGACTATGTGTAGCGTTTGCCGTTCCCATTGGTAATCAGGTTTAAACGCTAAATATCGACTATCAGGTGACAAGCTCATATTTTGTGGATGGCGGATGCGGAATAAGCCCAAGTCAAAGAGGGTAGTCATGAAATTACCATCTCTATCATACAAGGCTAGTCGGGTGTCGTCATTGCTAACTGATGATTCAGCAACAAAAGTCGAGGAGTCAGGAAACCATACCACCACTGCGTCATTCGATAATTGTAGTTCAGTCAAAAGTTCGCCACTAGATACGTCGTACAAAGCATGATAATGGCGACTTTCATCGGTGTCGTAATGATAGTAAACCGTCCTTGTGAAATCTGGCGAAGGGAACTGGATGTACTCACGCTGAAATCCTGAGCCTCCATCCAATATGTCGATGGCTGAGTTCCACTGGGACGTTGTGTTATCGAATGGATTGAGCATGACCAATTCGTCTAAATCATGCACATAGTCTTCGGAATATTCATAAAGAATGTGTTCATTGTTAAGCCAGTACATTGCTCGATAGCCCCACATTTGAAGCCAGGAGTTCTCCCAGGGGACGGAATAAACAATGGTGTTGTCAAGTGTACTGTAGACATGGATGGCTTCAATAACATGCAAATGGTTAAAGGATTCAGCATAGATAACTTGTCTTTCTAACCCAGCATACCAGCGATTATCGGGAGATAGTCGTCCATCAGGATAGCGTCCAATCCGTGCGACAACGCGGGGTGTTTCCCACGCTGCATTGATACCATGTAGTCCGCCGTAGCCTGTTGCAAGAATTGTTCCGTTATATGACCAATTATCAGCAGAAGCACGAGAAGCACATTGTTCATCGACAGACCATCCATCTTCCTGAGCGATTGCTGGAAGTAAGAAGCAAGTGACAACCATCAGGATAAGAACATATCGGATCACGGTAAAAACTCTCAAACGAGCGATTAGCATTATCGAAAGTGTAGCATGAAAGGCCTGATGTGAGACTCAAGCAATCCTTCTATCTACTCGCTTCGCCCATATTCATGATCTTTGCAACGCTGGCCTGTGGCACCGTCGTCAGTGAGTTGCCTTACTACACCTGCCCGACGATCATGCCACAGCCAAAGGCAACCGTGCTTCCGGGCACGTTGTTACCGCCGCCTTTGCCTTCTCCCACGCCCTATACCATCGCGCCGCCGCAGGACTTTTACATCGGGGATGCGGTGCTAGTGGGCCAGGAGGGGGCAGATTTTCACCTGAGCTTTCGCTTACAGAATGTCGAAGTTCAGGCGGCAGGCGAAAATACTCTGGTGACCTGGCAGCTAGAAGTTAGTAATCTGGGAACCGGGTCCTACGAAACGATTCCGCCTGCTTTGATGTTCATCACGCGGATCAACACGGCCTATGGCGAACAGAGCGGAACATGGCATACATCCGAAGCGGCGATGGAAGCCGCAGATTTGACGCAGGAGAATTACGATCCGCTTCCGCCGGGTGCGACACGTAGCTATCGACTGGCGGCCTACATCCCTGCTGGCAGCGTGAGCCAGTTCGCCTATTTGCTGGATGGTGAAGGTGAAAACCGTATCACCTGGGCCAATACCCCCAATCCTTATTGCTAAGGAGGTAACATGCCAGATTTCGCCAGGATGATGGATGAGCTTCAGTACAACCTGATCGTACTGGTCGCCGGAATTCACTGGAGCCTGCAAAAAGCCGTGCTGATGGCGGGCTATACGGTGAAGCTGATCAACGATTGGTTAATTGAGCACGCCTTTGTACCCATTATCGCCCAGACCAACGACAGCTTACACGTGGCTGTGGGCTATGTGTTTATCATTGCGCTGCTGGTGTTGGGTCTGACGTATATGCTGGCGGCGATTATTCGGCTGGATGTGGTAAGTCCGCGCAATGCGATCATCTGGTATGTGGCAGGCGCATTATTCTTCACTGTCGGACCGAGCCTCTACCAGGGCATGAACGATTTCCGACTGAGCCTCAGTCAGGTGATGTACGTCAGCGTGCTGGATGGTCTTAACAGCAACGCCGGGGATTTCTCGTCACTGGCACAGGTCAATTCCAATGATCTTGAATTAGGGACGCTGTGTGATCAGTTCGATGTGTATTTGCCAGGTGCTACCGGGCCAGGTCCGATTGATGGGCTGGATATTGCGATGGCTTATTTGCGCGGGCACGCTGAGGATGTGATGGGCTATCCACAGCCAGTGAATTCACCGGGTTGTGAGCTTTACATGCAAAATCCCAATCCGTCGACCTGGGCTGGAACGGGTGGCAGTTCGGTGGTGCCGATGGATTGGAACCTGACTGGCAGCTACTTCGATCACGATGCATCACCAATCACCTGGGATGAGGCTGAAGCACAGACGCGCACCCGAGCGGTATCGCGCGCAGGCGCGTCTCAACAGCGGGCGCTAACAGCCTGGCCGCTGCTGCTGTTCGGGTTGGTGGAACAGATCGTGCATCTGCTGATCACGATTGCAATGGGCATTACGTTTGTTTCGTTCGGTATCGCCATCCTGTTCGCGTTCTTCAAGCGCACTGAGAGCATCGCCCACAGCATCATCAATCAGTGGATTGAACTGATTGTGCAGACGGTCATCATTGCGCTCATTCAAGGGCTGGTGATTGGCTTCTTTCTGGCAGGTGCGGCGACGGGCAGTGCTGCGGCTATCGTTGGTATCGGCGTGATCTGTCTGGTGTTCATGCTGATTACGATGTGGTCCGGCATCAAAGCGGTATGGAACAGCTTTAATCGGCTTTTCAATGCGATGAGTCAGGTAACGGGCGGCGTGATGCTGTCTCCTGGTTCGGCAGCGCTGGCGACAGCAGGCGCAGGTGCCTTGGCGACGGGCGCAGCCGTTGCTGTGGGGTCCAATGCGCTGGCAGGTATATCGGCACTGAACCAGGGTGCAACTACAGCTCAGGCGGCAGGTATCACCTTTGGCGGATCGCATACGCTGAGTGGGGCTGCTCGCACACTGGCTTATCTACCTGGTGCACGCAATACGTCATTGGGTGAAGCAGCAGAGCAATTCACCGAAGGCAGCGTGACGCGGCAGGTCGCACGCAATGTACCGATGATTGGACGCGTAGCCGGTCCAGTTGTCGGAGCCAAACTGCTGAGCAATCGTGACCCCGACAGTGCAGACTACAACGAACAGGGACAGGTGATCAATCGTCCCATGCTGGTTCCAGCAGTGGGTGAAGGGCTGGATACCTGGACGCTGCCACGCTCAGCACGCGACAGCCAGAATGCCAGAACGCGAGCGGAATTCTTTGAGGATGCCGAAGGTGAGATGCTGCCTGGCAACCTGCCTGATCGGGTTCGTTCAGGTCGTATGGGAACGTTTACGCCAGAGTCACCAGTATCAACAACGACCAGCAATGACCTGAATGAGCAGCGTCGCCAGGATCGCAGCGATTACGCTTCTGAGATGCAGAGTGAAGAGATGGAACAGCACCTATCGGATGCGCTTCGTGCCCACACCGGCACACACTCCACGCTAAGTGCGATGCTTGGCCAACTTCGAATAGAAGGTGTATCGAATGTGGCGAGTGTCCTGGGCGATGTCATAGGTCAGGTGCAAGCAGATCGTCAGCAGTCCGGGCAACCCGCAAACACAGGCATGGATCACCTCCAGGTCGCTGAACACATGGCGCAGGTGATGGGTGTTACGCCTCAGGAAAACGGCGGATCATCCATTCAGCAGGATTTGGCCCGCTTTGGCTTGTTTGTGAATCAGGCGCTGCGGTTGGGATTATCCCCACAGCAAACGGATCAGGTCGTGCGCGAGGTGCAATCATCACCAGATGGCAAGCTGCCGATGCAGACACGCGAGCTGCTCGACAAGCAGGTACAGACGACACAGGGTGTCTCATGGGTCAAGGCGCGTAATGAAGTCGATAGACTGGAACACAGCGCCCGGATGCTGCCGACAGAAATTTCGGCTTATGGTGCGGTGCCCGTGCCGATAGAAACAGCTCAAGCACAGGTCAGTGTAAAGGTGGAACCCAGGGTGCAGGTCAATGTGCAACCCGCTGCCGATACGACTTACGATACAGCCGTGAAGAAAGAATCCCAACTGGGTGGCAGCGGTAACGTCATTGGAGGCCGGGAAGCATGATTGAAAAACTGCGCTACCATCCTTTGGATGAGTTGAATGCACTCTCGCTTGAGGAACTGCAGGCCTTGTGGGAACTGGTGCCAACCGATCGCCAGAAAAGCTATCGTACAGCTTATGATCGGGAAGTACGTAATGCAGGTGCGATTGGTTCGGATGATTTAGAAGGGCGAGTCGCTGCCGAGTTGCTGAATCGCTATCAGGAAACGGCGCTGGTGCCAGTGGGGACGCGCTGGGCACGGACGCCGCAGCGGGTGCAGACGGCTGCCAGAGAAAACGATCTGCCGCAGATCGGCGAAGCAGGGGCTGATGTTGCAGCAGGTAAGCCGTCTCCGAAGCTGCTGATGGCAATGGCGGCCATCTTGCTGATTTTCGTGGGCGTGATGGCATTTCGGCTGCTGAGTGGCGGCGCTGATGAAGTGGCACTGCATGTGACGCCACAGGCCTCACCATCACCCACGCTTGAAATCAGCCCCACACCGACACCCCTGGCGCTCGAAGCGCAGGACGATGTGATTGCTGGCGGCGACTCTGAGCGAGCGGCAACTTACCCGGTGAATTTGCAGGTTGTGACATCCAGTAGCGAGACGCCGCGTGTGTGGGTTGTGCAGCGTCGCAATATCGATGCCGCTGAGTGGAACTACGATCCCAATCCTGATATTGCCTCGTTTGTGAACGGCATGGTCGTGCGGCTTTTGATTGGCATTCCCTGGTCGGAGGATAACGCCGCCTTGTTCGATGCTATAAAGGAGGATGCTGTCTTCAATCTGACGCTGAACACGGGTGCAGTACTGCGCTATGAATTCGCGGATAAGTCCGAGGTGCTGCGAAGTGATACTGGGATTTTTCGGCAGGTGGGGCCGGGGCTGGTACTGCTTCTAATTGGTGAGCTGGATGAGAACGGCCTGCCGACGGCGACGCGCACCCTGGTGACAGCCAGCTATCCGCCGGAGCAGGAACTGAGCCGTCTGGATGAACTGGTTTCGCTGGTGACACTGCCAACTGTAACCGCACCGATGATTACTCCAACACCCATTGCCACTGTAGAAACTGCCGCTGACCTGGATGTGCAGATCATCAGTGTGACGACTGTTGAAGGGCAACTAACGGTTCAGATGCGAATTTACAACCAGGGCTATGAAGCCGTAACCTTCACACCGGATGACATCTGGCTGGCTCTGGGCTACGCTGAAAATCCAGCCGGACCGCGCAACCCGGCAGAGGGATTGCAAGCGTTCGATCTGCTACCGGAGCAGGCGGTTGACCTGACGCTGGTCTGGTATTGGGCGGGCGAATCGTACGCGAGTATAGGTATCGGAGAGTACCGCTTCGCTATTCAGCTAAGGCGTTAAAGTTGATTGCCCGAGAAAACGGCGGAGAGGGATTGCACCCCAACTTTGTAAAAGTTTCGGTTGTAGTGTCACCCTGAGTCACGGGCTTGGAATGATCTTGGTACGTCCTTCCCACTCCCCGTACTCTGCGATTGGTCTGAAGCGAAGCGTCGTGAACTCGAAGTGAAAATCCTTGCGCTGGCGCTCGACCATTGCAACCGCATGGCGCTCTGCTCGAGGCACGGAGCTATGTCCACGGACCATTTCGACCATCTCTCGTTGGGAGGTCCAGACTGAAAAGGTAGAAACTGTGCGAGGCAGCCTCATTGCTGCTGCCGCAAAGGTCGTGCCTGGATGGTCTCGCACAAGTTCTTCGACTGGCTTGCCCCAACGAATGAAGCGCGGGACCTGTGGCAACTTCATCCGTGCGAGCGTCACCGCGACCACAGGGGCTTCGGGATCTTGTTCGCCAACGCTTTCTGGAAGGCCATCGAATTCGGTAACGTGACCCCAGCGCCGCAGGAACGCCAACCGCACATGCCAGCCGGTAGCAACCGCACGGCCAAGTTGTGTGCCATCAAGAAAATCGTCTATTGCAGCATGGCTCTCCCACTCTGCAAACATCGTCAGATGGCGGAGTTGCATCCGTGCTGGCGATAGGATAGGGGCACCAAGCGTCATCTTCGACATACATTCTGCGTGGATGAGGCCAGGGACTTTTTTCTCGGTCGGTGGGCGCAAGAGCGCGTTGACCGCTGTAGCTATCTTTACTTTTGCAAAATGGAAGGTAAAAAGTTCCATATATCTTGCCGCCTAGCTCACATTAACCGGCATATCATCTTTATAAAGTCCATCGTAGGTATTGTTGGAATAGGCAGTGAACCTAACGCTGGTCTGGTATCGGGCGGACGAACCCTATGCTGTGCTACAGATAGGCTGTTATCGATTTACTATTTCAGTCATTCGCTAGATTAGATAAACTGAAGCAATCTAATTCAACTATATATTTCACATGTTACATATAATACTGTATTATGCATTATGATGTGAGCGTTACTCTTATACTGTCGACGAGAGGTCGAAGTGATGGTGAGCGAGATGCCACTATCAGAAAAATGAGAGTGTCGACACTGGTTTTGTGGGGTGGCTTTACTCCGCGGGAGTAGAGTCACCTCATAATTACACATACTTAACTAATCTAAACCCCCAGAGATTAAAGCTCAAATGAGGTTTTCTTGTAGTGCGTTTTTGAATAGCTAGTTCAGTGCTCCTCCAGCTTCCGCCTCTTAGTGGTTTCTTTTCTTTATCTAGTTCTAGACACCATTCCCATACGTTGCCTAGCATGTCTACAACTCCGAAAGGGCTGTCACCTACATTCTCGTAGTGATTTACAACTGTTGTTTGGCCCCAACTCATGCTGGTTGCAGAACTATTGCATCTATCAGATGACCATATAGTTCCCCAAGGGTATGGACGGCTGTCACTACCTTGAGCTGCATACTGCCATTGTTCCTCTGTTGGTAGCTCAATTCTCTCGCCCATTTTTCTGCTAAGCCAGCGAGAAAAAGCAAATGCTTCGTGCCAAGATACACCTATTACTGGAAGTGTGATTCTATTCCATTTGGGATCGTGCCAATATCGTGGGGACTTCCAATTGTTTGTTACTTTCTCTTGCCATCCTGATTGAAGCCACCATTCGCTATTATGATAACCACCGTCACCTTTGAAAACAGCGAACTGTGTGTTCGTCACGGGGTATTTGGCGATGCTGTAGCCCTTGTCGGGAATTTCGATCCAATCGAATGGCGCAGGCATCAGACTTTTGTTGGTGTGTTTTGCTGGTGACTTAATTGGTTGTGGTGGTGCAGAGCTTGGTTGTTGGGCAATGGTCGGTGATGGTGTGGTGTGAGCCGGTTTTTGGTTTGTACTGATGCTACCTTGCCCTAATCCACATGGATCAAAAACTCCTTCCAGGAAATCCTTGGGGAACAAGGCTTGATAGGCTTCCCATTTGGATTTGAAAATGAAGCGTGCACTTCTCCGTTCGTCAATTTCGATCAATTCGGCATATAGTGCCAACAGTTCCAACCATTCCGCTGCTATATCGGCATAGTCACTGTCGTTCCGTCGAACTAACGCACTGAAGTGCTTTTCTGCATCCGCAAATGCTAGCCTTTCCGCATAGTCACACGCTGCGTCGTAGAGCGCATGGTTGCTAGCATGTACGCTTTTGCTATCCGGGTTAATCGGTGTCGGAACGTTGATGACACGTGGCCAGTTATTTTCAAACAATTCAATCGCTGTCTGGAAACGACCGTAGAATTCTGAGCCAACATAAAAGAGGAACTGTACATCCCGCAACCACTCTGGAACCAGTTCCCAGTAGGTGATGTTGTATTTCCAGGATTTCGGATCAAGAAAAAACTCGCCTTCTAAGACGATTGGCACCACCGGGAGATTTCGTCGATGAGCATAATCCAGTTCTGCCTGACAGACCTCACTTTGCAAGCTGGCTTTCGACATGTTGAACACAAACACATCGCAATCGATGATCGCGTCCACGATAGCGTCCCACCAATTGGGGCTGGCAGGCGGCAGGTTGTACTTATCCTGCCAGGTCGTGTAACGTGGCGTGGCATCATCATATCTCAACAAACCCAGGTCACGGGCAATTTTGTCAACCTTTGCCGCGTCACTGCTGCGGTAGCTGATGAAAAGCTTCTTCGTTTTGGGAATCATCACCATACTTCGTAGGTTAGCGTGTTTATAGTTGTCCATTATGCTCCGTATGGGGATTAAGGACAATCAACTTCCGCCGAATTTTCCTTTCCGATCCCGAAAAACTCCTAAGCTCACTCTGAAATATTCAGACAGTCGTACCACCTCAATCTGCTAGGCTGAATGTGTCAGGAGATGAGGTGGCAGCGCTTCCAACCCGTGCCAGATGACCCCACGCACACATATCTACAGCGTCATGGCGCACAGGACGGATGCTCTTCTGCCACCTTTTCATTCATATTCGATTCAGGAGGACCCACAAGTGGATCTGGCTACCGCAATTGAGCAGCTTTTCGGGGATGTGCAGGCTGCTGCACAGACCATCGCACCTCTTGTTGCCGTCATCGGCTTCATCGGGCTCGGGGTGATGTACATGGGTTCCAGTTGGCCCCTGATCGGGGACTGGAAAAAGGACAACCCCAAAGCCGCCAATCAGGTGGTGATGGGCCTGCTCTTCGTGATTTTCGCCTCCAGCGTGACGACGCTGATCAGCTTCTCTTAAACCATCTCCTCTCCTGGGATGCGTCGCCTGATGTGTCCCATTCATTTCATTATATAGGAGGCGTTATTGGCTGCGGATTTTAAATCGCATGTGCTGCTGCGAGATGAGAAGGGGCTGTTTGGCATTCCGTTCAAGCGGTTGCTGCTGGCAGGTGTCGGCGCTGGCCTGACCTACACGATTATCAATCTGGCATTGCCCGGTTGGTCGATTGCGGTGGCTGTCGTGACGGGGATTGCCATCATCGTCCTGACATCGCCGCGTGGCGGCATTCCGCTCTGGAACCGAATCATCTATCGGCTGCGCGGATCGCTGCTGCTACATACAGTGCGACATCCCAAGAGTGGCATGGGGCAGTTGGTCAACATACTGGATTTGCCACTCGAACTGGTGCGGCTGGATGGCGCACAGGTGTTTTCTCCACCTGGCGGCGACTTCGAGATTGACCTGCGCGAGTGGATCACATTCGCCTATGCCAACGAGTCAGATGGTCTGGTATTCGTGGATGGGCCACTGAAAGAGGTGTTGTATGAGTAAGGCTAGCACCTTCCTGATTGAACCTTTCGATATCATGCTCCATGCGACGGAAGAAGGCGTGCAATCATTGCAGGCGCGCTTTTCGACGTGGCTGCGGACGCTCAATAGCCCGGCGCGCTTCATCTGCTGGCAGATGCCCGCCACGCTGGATGAGAAGATCAATGATTTGAGCCGTCAGGCGAAGGAAACTGATGATCCTCAGCGGGCACAGCTCCTGATGGAATACCGTCGCTACTACGAGCAGCTCGACGACAACGCCGAGTACCAGCGGGCACTGTGCGGCATGGCAGTCTGGTCGGATCAGAACCCACGTGCGCTGGCGGGTGGTATGGCTTCCTCCTTTGACACGTCGGTGGTCGAAGGGGCGTGGCCTGCGCTGTTTGAGGGTAAGTACGAAATCCGAGATGCCCCGTTCTGGCATCTGGCTCCGGTGGGCCGCCCGGGTGGACGTCCATTGTGGGCCATCCTTAACAGCTACGAATTTGCGCCATCGACCTGGAATTTCTTTCGTCCACTGCCGCCGCTGCTGCGGCTCAACTTCCCGCTGGCACTGTCGATCGACATTCCGAAGACCTATGAGCGCAACAGCGCCATCGATGCGCTGGAGGGCATCATTCAGGCCTACGAAGTCCATCTCTCCGGCGCAAGCGGTGAAGACAGCCGCTCAGTCCAACGTATCAGCGACTGTCGCAAAGCTTTGCAGGAGATTAACGCCGGGGACGCGCTGCATCTGGTGCAGGTTAGCATTGCCATCGCTGCCGATGATCTGGACACGCTGCGCGAACGGATCGCGACCGTCATCAACGAGACGCGGGCATGGTTCAGCCTGCGCCATGAAGTGGGCGAGTTGCTGGCTCGCAGTCTGGGATTCTTCGCCGCCAAAAGCACCAGGCAGATCGGGTTGCCCGATACCACCTGGCCCGTCGTGTCACGTGAACTGGCCTTGATGCTCTCGCCGCTGGGCTACCGCAAACTGTCGGGCACCGATGGTGTATTGCGTGGGGAAGCGGTCGGCGCGGCCTATCCGGTCTTCCATGACTCCTGGCGCGACAAACGCGCCACCCACGAGATCTGGGTGGGCACGTCTGGTTTTGGGAAAACGTTCGCCAACAACTGCTACCTGACCCGCGAATACGCCGAGAACGGCATCCCCTTCGATCTACTGGAACCGATGGGGCATGGCAAGCATATCGCCAAGGCGTTCGGCTTGCCCTGGTACGTGATGAGCGCGAAAGCGACCAAACTCAACCCGCAGGACGTGATGTTCCCGACGCTCATCGAGCAGGTGTCACACACCACACGCATCTACGAGACAGTGCTGGGACGTCCGCTCTCCGGCGGGCAGCGGCAGAACCTGGAGCGTGGTTTGTTAGGTGAGGCGCTGGAAATCCTCTACAAGGGTTTTTCGCAGCTGGAACAGGTCACGCCAGAGGTCACGCCGACCTGTGATGTGGTTTGCGACGTGCTGGCGGGGTTGGGCGAGAAGGACGCCACACGCCACATCGCTCGCGACCTAGCTGACGAGATTGCCGGGCTGTGTACCGGATCAGGCCCATGGTCTAGCTTCCTCAACGGCATAACTAATGTGGATTTGACACGCGGTGGCCGAGATTGGATTCGTCCGCGTGTATTCAGCTTCCACGAGCTGGAGAGCGACCCCATTCTACAGGCCCTAGCCTACACGCAGGTGCTCTCTGCTATCCGCCGCGACGCCCTGGTAGACGAGCAGCCACGCATCATCGCGGTGGACGAGGTCTATCGCCTGATGCGGCATCCGAGCCTGCTGGACTTCCTGATTGAAGCGGCAAAGACCTTCCGAACGAGACGCAAAAAGCTGATCTGTATCGATCAGCAGATGTCGATTTTCCTTGACGGAAAGGCGCGGCTGGTGTTCGAGAACAGTCCCATCCGGGTGATTTTCAGCCAGCGGCAGGGCATGAATGTCTTCCACGAGGATGCCGCCTTTCAGCACCTGAACCAACAGCACCGTGACATCATCGCCGCGCTGCCGCGCTTCCACTTTGTGCTGGATATTCAGGACGAGGGGCTGTGGTACGCGAGAAGCGTCGCGACCCCCGGCGAACTGGCACGCTTCTCGACGACGTGAAACGAGAGTGAGATGAGATGGCGAAGAAAGAGATCGTACACCCCTGGCAGCAGATCGAGGAACAGGCTTTCCATGCCTTCCGGGAATGGCCCTTGTGGTTGGTGCTGCGTAAGCGCGAGCTGGCGGCCCAACAATCCGACAGTCGAGCGACAGCACGTCCGGGTACTGCTGCGGGTGCTGGTCAACCAACTGAGCGACCGGAGGGCAATTAGTCGATGGATCGAGGAGCAAAACACATGAAACTGGTCATCGTGGAATCACCAGCTAAGGCGAAAAAGATTGCGGGTTATCTGGGTGACGGTTGGAAGGTCGAAGCCTCACGCGGTCATGTCCGCGACCTGCCGGAGACTGAACTGGGCATCGATGTGGATGGCGGCTTCTGTCCGCAGTACACCGTGCTGCCGGGCAAGGGCAACCTGGTCAAGAAGCTGGTGAAGGCGATTCGTGAGGCGAACGAGGTCTATCTCGCTACCGACCCGGATCGAGAAGGGGAAGCCATCGCCTGGCATCTGTTGCAACTGGCGGGCAAGCTCAAAAGTAAAGCCGTTTTTCGTGCGGCTTTTAATGCCATCACGGAGGACGCCGTTAAGGCAGCTCTGGCTGATCCACGCCAAATGGACACGGCGCTGGTGGAGGCACAGAGCGCACGGCGTATCGTGGATCGACTGGTGGGTTATCTGGTGTCGCCGCTGGCGTGCAAGGCCCTGGACGGACGCCTCTCTGCGGGTCGTGTGCAGAGCGTGGCGCTGCGGCTGGTGGTCGAGCGTGAACGCAAGATTGAAGGCTTTGTGACCGAAGCCTACTGGACGCTCCGCGCTCTGCTGGATGCCGATGGTACCCGGTTCGAGGCGACACTGCACAAGCTCAAAGACGCCGATGTGAAATTCTCATCCTCCGAGAAGGCGAAGAAGCTGGTCGGGCTGCTTCAGGGTGCGAGCTTCTGGACGGGCAAGATCGGACAAACGCTCAAACTGCTCAAGCCGCTGCCACCCTTTACCACCTCGTCTTTGCAGCAGGCTGCATCGAAAGGGCTGGGGTTGTCACCGGACAAAACAATGCAGCTGGCGCAGACGCTGTACGAGCAGGGTCTCATCACCTATCACCGTACGGATGGGGTGACGGTGGCACCTGAGGCACAGGCAGCCGCACGGGAAGTCATTCTGCGCGACTACGGACAAGTCTATCTGCAGCCCACATCCCCGACTTATAAGGTGAAATCCGCCAATGCTCAGGAAGCACACGAGGCGATCCGTCCAACAGATGTGTCGAAGCTGCCCGACGAGAACGCCGAGAGCGACGGGGCGAAGCTCTACGCCCTGATCTGGCGGCGCTTCATCGCCTCGCAGATGACCTCGGCTCGCTACACCGTGACCGGGGCGCTGATCTATGCGGGGCAGACACGGGAGAAGCCATTTCCACTGGTGTTCAAGGCGAGTGGGCGCGAGCTGGTCTTCGACGGTTTCCTGCGCGTCTACGAGGAGCCGGATGATGTGGACGATGAAGCGGAAAAGAGTGGCACAGTGCCAGCACTCAAGGAAGGGCAGCCGCTGACGTTGGTCGATCTGCCAATTGATGAGTCGCAGACCCGTCCGCCGTCGCGCTACAGCGAAGCGGCGCTGGTGCAGGCCCTGGAGAAACACGGCATTGGCAGGCCCTCAACTTACGCCAGCATGGTGAAGGTCATCAAGGATAAACAATACGTGGCGGTCAAGCAGAAATGGCTGGTGCCAACCGAGACAGGCACGACGCTGTGTGATTTTGTGGTAGAGCGCTTTCCAGGCGTGTTCGAGGTGGGCTACACCGCTCGTCTGGAAGCGGCACTCGATCGTGTGGCCTCGGGAGAGATGCAGCAGGTTGAGGTCTTGGACACTTTCTGGCGGGGCTTCCAGCCACAGTTGAAGACCGCGACTGAGTACGCGCTGGCGCAGGTCAAGGCGAGGCCGAAGGCGCAGCCGATTGGTGAGACCTGTCCCGAATGCGGTGGTGAGCTGGTCGAGCGGCAGGGATCGAACGGACCGTTCGTGGGCTGTGCGAATTATCCCACATGCACCTACACCCGCAACGTCGAACATAAGCCTCTCGTGCTGCATCCGGTGGAGGAGTAGTCGGTCATGAGCCAATACGAGCCACCACCCATCGATTACAGCACGCTGGAACCGCCGCCGCATGATTATGGCTACGATGACAGCCTGGACTATGACCCGTATCCACTGCCACTGGCGGAGGATATGCCACCGCCATCTATTCTGGACGGCGTGATTCCGGACGACTACACGCCGGATGACCTCGAGATTCTACCGGACCTACCGCCCCACAGTCAGGATGGTTTGCAGGGCTTTGAGGAACCAGAACCAGCGGATGAAAGCTGGTCATGGCATGATGCCCGACTGATGGGTGTTGATCGTGGTGAAACTGCTGGTGAGAACCGCTACGAAATCGGCGCGGTTGACCTCTACGCCAACGCTGATACCGGCGATCTGGGTGGCAGTTATCTGGCTATCGCTGCATCGGGCGATGTGGACGAGTCGACCCGTATCTACCACGATTTGCAGGCGCAGATGCATGAACAAGGCTTATCGCCCTACCAGGTGCCGGATTTCGCGGAAGGCAAAGCCTTCGAGATGCATCCTGAGCCACAGAACTGGCGTGGTGCGGAACCAGCAGAATATGAAGCCTATGAATACCTGCGCGACCTGGAAGCGTTCGACCGGGCGCTGGCGGACGACCCGCCCGAAGAATCCATCGACCCGCTCTTGCAGACCGCCATCGAACTGGGCGGGGTCGTCGTTGAGCAGGAGATCGAACCGGAACCGGAACCGGAAGTAGACGAGGCGGCGTTTCAGGCGTTGAACGCCATCGGGGTACAGGCAGATAACTTCGACCCCCATGCTGACCCGCCGCCATTCTACGATGCCGCAACCGGTACTGCCTACTGGATCGGAGTTTTCCAGGCTGACAGGGACGACACCAGCAACTGCGTGACCAGTATCCTGTCGCTGGGGCGCAATCCGGAGACGGGCCAGATGGAAGCGCAGCTCGCGCCCTGCGTACCCGGCGACTGGGATAAAGCCTATGCTTCCGCCGAATATCTGATTGAGGTGGCACAGAAAGGTGGCATTGAGCAGGTCTTTGATACGGCAGAAGGGATGGCGCTGGCGACCGATCAGCGCGACTTCTGGGAGAGCGACCGCGGTGTGGCGCTTGAACCGGATACCACCCAAGAAATTGCCGACTTTACCCGTGAGTCGTGGGAGGTGGGATTGTGAGCGATGGCATAACCCGCGATTATAGCTTTACCGTGCGCTTCTCGGCTGACGAACGGACGGCACTCGAGGCGCTGGCAGCGCAGTGGCAGTTGGATAAATCCGCAACCGTTCGCCGGGCTTTGCAGATGGCATTAAAACGTCAGCGACTGCCGGAAAGGGGTCACTTTGTGGCACTCCAACCGGAAGTGGTCAGCTTCCCCGTGCGCTTGAGTGGAAAGGGGTCGCATGACGGATAAGCCAGTACGCCACATTGACGAAGATGGGGCAATTTACGCCGCCGAGATCCTGCCGCCGGAACACGATGGTACGAAATATCACGTCGACCTGGTACGAACTTCGGTTGATGACACTGGGCTGGGACGCGAGCAGCGTCTCACTGTTGGTCAGCACAACTCCTGGATGGAGGCTGAGGAACAGCTCTACGAAGTCGAGGATGCACTCGAAAAAGACGGGATCGCCGGTTGGGGCGAGGATGCCGGGCGCCTGCGACAGCAGCCGTTTGCGGATGATGTGTTCTACATG
Source organism: Anaerolineaceae bacterium (assembly GCA_002699585.1). Lineage (GTDB taxonomy): Bacteria > Chloroflexota > Anaerolineae > Aggregatilineales > Phototrophicaceae > Phototrophicus. The sequence goes on from PABP01000032.1 coordinate 41,083, forward strand.
ACCGCCGTCTATCCGCCGGATACACCTGAAGGCCACGATACCGCCGCGCAATTGCTGGCAGTGGGGGAAAGCGGGATCGCCAGTTCGACCCTGGCTGTTGGCGAGCGCGAGTTGGTTGAGGCAGTGGTCAATCGACTGGATGCCATGTTTGCCGAAGAAGGTACAGATCGGTTGCTGGAAGCGGCTCGGATTGAAGCCGAGCTTAATGGGGACCAGTTATCCACCATACCCCTCTTCGACCGCGACGATGGTGCGGTGCGCCATATCGATGGTGGCGGTACGGCGCATTGGTTTGCCATCACCGAGCGCGAAGATGCAGAGACAGAGCCATATGAGTTGCGCTATTTCCGGGCGCTGGAGATGGAAGATGGCATGGGGCGGGGTGACTCGTATGCCGTGATGCCGCTGCCGGATGATGACCCTGGTTCTGCTTGGGCGCTGCCCGGCCTGGAGATGTATCTGGAGAAAGGCGATGTCTACATGACACAGCAGTTCGCTCACGATGTGGCCGACGCTTATGGGCAGGAATTCCCTGAACCGTTGGACCTGCCCGCGCTCGACTCGCGTCCCGAGTACTACTTCGGCTATGGAGTCGGGCAGTCCAATTCGCCAAGTCTGGAAGCGGTCAAGACATGGATGGATGGCGCCGAACGGCGTTTCGACACGCTGACAGTGGGTGAATACGGTAGCTTCGATGAGGCCGCCGTTGTTGAGCGTGAGTTGGAGACGCTGCTGGATGAAAAGGGGGTGCAAGCGGCGATGAATCTCGCCGAGACAATGGCCGAGATAGACGGCTACCTCGACCCGAACCGTGACGACCCGCGTTTATTCACCCAAGGCCCGCCTGATCCATTTGTTACGAAGCGGGAAGAAGAAATTGACAACAATTTGGCGCGATATGGTGTGACCTGGCGCGAGACGCAGGAGTGGGCATCTGACTGGCAACCTGATGAATTAGGGCCTGATATAGAGCTGTCTACTGAGCCGCAGCCTTACTGGCGGCTGGATACACTTCCGGTCAAAGATCCCGATGGTGAGCCATTAGGACACGCCCTACACATGGTTGTCTACGACGGCGTCGAGCATGACCCGGAGATAGTCGGCACTCCGGCAATCCCCGAAGATGAACCCTTCCGCATGTTGGAGTTCGCGCACTTCGAGACGACCGAAGCAGCGGAGAAATTCGGCGAGGAGTTCAACGGCTATCTGATGCCGGGGCTGCTGGAAGGCCCCGAACTGGCGGAGGAAGTCGCCCGGTTGGAGGGACATTCGGTGGAATGGAAGACGCCGGACGGACAGGAGCTAGCGGACTACCGCGATCTCAAGCTGACGCTGACCCGCAATCCGTCTCGCTGGCAGCCTTATAACCCGAACGCTGAGCGCGATGCACGCATCGAGGCCGAGGGGCTGTACACCGATCCCATCCATCAATTCACAATGTCTGAAGATGACAATGATGGCAAACCATATGAAATAGAAATGTAGGAAAACCAGCCCAAAAGTGGGCTGGTTAAGGTCATCTAAGGTGTTGTTCTAAGAAATGAAGAATATCTTTAGCTGGTAATAGTCCAATTCCATCAGCATCTTTTTTGTTGTAATTGTATTTCAGTGCGATGATTCCAACAACTTGTCCATATTTATCAACAACAGGTGAACCACCAGCACCGGTATTTGCAGCAAGGTCAGTTACGATATAATTCTGTCCACTGAGTTCTTTAGAAAGCTCGATGATTTTACCCGATGTTGCCCTCCATCCCATTCCACCATGAGGGTTTGGCACAAGTGCGAATACATCCATAAAGAACTCTGCCTCAATAGACGTTGGAATGTTTAGGGCAGGTAAGTCTAAGCTATCTGCTTGAACCAAAGCTAACTCTTTTGGGGACGAATAATGTTTTACCACAAATGGCTGACTAGAGTTGTCTAAGGTTACAATATAACCCTCTTGGTCACGCGCCTCTCCCAAAATTGTGTCTACAACAAAACCCAAAGTAATGATCTGTCCTCTTGTACCCACAACAAATCCTACGCCACGATAGTTTTCTGAGGTCGTATCTTTACTAAGTAGAACCACGGATCTATTCAATCTTTCAAATATGGACTTGAGGGCTATATTTGCCTGTGTAGCTCGCTCTCCCTTCTCGCCTGATGCTAAGTCAATTAACGCAGCAACCCCCCCATCAAAATCAAAAATCTTTGCAAGTTCGATTGCTATGTCAGCATCTAGTGCAGAAATTGCTTTGATAGAGGCTGCAACCGTTCGTTTATCCTTGCTCTGGAGATAATCCATAAATCCACTTACAGTTTCAATGCGTGATATCTTTAATTGTTGCTCATCATGTCGATTTTGAGCTACAGCCTGTCGATTCTGATAAAATTGTGTTGCGAGGAAAAGTGCCACTGCTACTACACCACCAGTGACCAATCCCGAAATTGACTCAATAATATCCCAGATGTCTTTTCTCGGAGCTTCAATAGCTTCTGCTAACTCAGATACTTGGGTTTCCATCGCGTTTAAGCGTTCGAGGTTAGTAGGAGTGGGTGTAACCGATACAGTTGCAGTTGCAGGAATCGTGGGTGCTGGTGTAGAACTCTGTGCCCACACTTCGGACACAGATGTTATGGACAAAAATAAAAAAAGAGTGATTGCAAATATAAATTTCAAGGAAGACTCTGTTAGATTGATTAACCATAGTTTTGTAATTATAGTAGACTTCTGAGTTTTTTACTCGTGCGAAGCAATACTTTTCTTATAGTTGTTGGTGCCGAATATTCATCATTGCCGTTTTTGAGGGTTCCGGTATTTTTGCCACGTTTAATCTCCTTCACTTCTAGAACAACAAAGTTCTCTAGTTCAATACGCCCACCTGCTATTAGCTCTTCTGTCCATACGTCGATGAGTGTTTCTAGCACCAACTGCACATCACGGTTCCTCAACCGAGTGCGCCGCCCGATCTCGCGTACCATCTTGTTCTTGTTCAAGGTCATACCACTGCCTCTGCTTTCTGCTTACGCTCTTGATGTTTGCGGCGCATCTCGTCCATACGGGTAAAGCGCGTGTTGTCGGCTTTCTCTCCGGCTTTGTCCATCGCCATCTGATACGCCTCTCTCAGTTTATCGCGTTTGACTTGTTCTGCCGGGGCAGACGGCAGGGCGGGTAAATCAAGCGAGATACCACGTTCCAGCAGCAGCGGCTCGACCGTTTCACCCGTTTTCAAACGACGCTTCCAGTCCTCGCGCTCGTAGAAGCGCGTCAGACGGGCGTTCAGCACGACCTGCGTGGCGAACCCGGCTTCGACGTAACGGGCGAAGATGGTGCAGTTGCCGACCTGCGGTGTGATGACCTCATCGACGGTCAGCAGTGGTCGCGATCGGCTGTACTTATCGTCAGCAGACCCTTCCTGTGTCGCTGTGCCGCTGGCTTTGCTGTAGAACTCCGCTGTGTCCGCGTCACAGCCGCCGTAAATGACCTGCGTCGCCAGACCCGTGAATAGCGCCTGCGTGCCTTCGTTGCCGTAAATCAGGTGGAACTGCCCCTTGGTCTGAGCACCGATCAAGATGGAAATGCGGCGCTTACGCACCAGGTTCACATCGGCGACCAGCGAATCTAGCTTGCCGAGCGTGGGGAATTCGTCCAGGATCACACCGACTGGCATGGGCAGCGGCCCACGATTCCGTTCACCGATGGTGTCCAGGTCGAGCATGACCTTACGAAGTGTTGCGCCGAGATATGAGGCGTAAACGGCACGCATCCTGCCGGGACAGGTCAGAACGACGACGGTGGGCTGTTCGACGATCAATTCGGCATCAAAGTCGGAGGTCGCCGTGTTGTCGCGCACGTCGGTAGATGCCCAACCGGTCAATGCCGTCGCCAGGGTTGCCACCACGTTGGATGCCACCTTGCCGTCCGATCCGACCGATGCAATGAAACTGTTGGCAAGCAGGGAAGCGTCATCTTTTTTTTCTGCCAATTTTGTCGCCAGTGCTTTGAGGTCGTTCATGGCGTTGTATATGTCACCCAGATTCGGGAAGCGGATCAGGCAGGCGGCCAGCAGTGCCGCCGCGCTGTCTGTCCAGAACTTATTATCCCCCTGCGCCGAGGGTACAAGTACATCGGCGATGGCTCGGGCGTCTGACACATTGTCAATACCTTGCGCCAGGTTATAGCGGGGTCCAATGGTCGAAGTCGGGTCATGGACGACGACCAGATGGCGGGTGATGGCAGCATATTTAAGGATGTGTCCGGTGATTTCACCCTGCGGGTCGGCCACGACCAGCGAGTGTCCGGCCAGCATCCGGTCGGCGATGGCGGGCAGAATGATGCCCTGCGTCTTACCTGAACCCGGCCCACCAAGTGTGAGAATACCGCGTGCGATGTCCTCACCGCCCAGACAGAAACGCCCGGTGCCCAGATCGAGCCGTCGCTTGTTCTCGCCCCAGAACGCACCGAGCAGCGTCAGCCCCTCCGGGTCTTCGCGTCGAAAGCGTTTGTACTCACGTTGCGAGCAGAAGTGCGATGACCCTAGCGCACCACGCCGAACCTGTGGCGTTCGTAGCCGATCCACGCGCTCGCGTAGCCAGCCGCCGTTTTTGAGTCCGCTGTGCAAGCCGAATGAGACCACAACCCAGATAAATAGCAGCATGACCCCGAAGCCGAACAAGCGCACATGGTCGATGTTGTCCGGGCCACCGGCGATTGTGCGAATGAAAGTATTGGTCGTCTGTCTGCCGCGTACCGTCTCAATAGCAAAGTTGCTTGCCAGTGAGAAGTAAATCGTGGTGATGCCCAGCAGCACGATGCCATGTGTGAACAGCTTCAGTCCGCGTTTCCAACCGGACATGCTCTGCAGATCGCTACTGCGCTGGATGCCTGCACCAAACACGGCACTGACAATCAGAGGCATGAGCAGTGTCAGACACGACAATGGGGTGAGCAGGCTGCTCAGCAGCTCGCGCCCATCCGTGAATAGCCAGTAAATCAATCGCTATTCCTCGTCATCTGCACGCCAGCCGATCAAGAACATAGTCCGTTGATCAACAATATATGAGACTGCTCTGTCCAGGTCGATGACTTGAAGTGAATGCGTATTATCACCTCCTTCAAACAGAGCAAGTTGATGCGTACGAGGTGCCCATGCTAGATTAATCACAGGGGAGAAACAGGTATCATAGACTTGTTGTGTGAGGGTGTCTGCGATGTAGAGATGATCATCTGCGAACGCAAGGTAACGTCCATCAGGAGACCATAACATTCCCCGAGCATCAAAATACCCAGGTGGTATCTTACTTGCTCTATAGAGAGAGTGGATGATCTCTCCGTTCAGGTCAACCAGGATAAGTTTTTCTGGCTCCTCAGAAACTTTAGGCCATGTTGTTGTTGCAAAATGCTCAGAGCTTGGGTGCCATAGGGCTTGGAAATGGGTTCGGGTTTGTGTTTCGATTGGTTCTTCTGTTGAGAGTATGTTCCAGTAAGGTTCAGACCACGCGGAGGCAATTCCTTTTTGAGCATCAGGCGTTAGCTCAAATGCAAAATGTGTCGGTGTAAAAGGTTGATCCCAGGTTGTTATCTCTGCACTGAACGGATCAATGATAAACCAGTGTTCACCACCGTTCATATCTTTGGAATACAGTAAGTGTGAGTTATCTAGCCAGTAAAGTTGATGCCCAAAATTACGCCGCATGATGTGATAGGTATTTTCCCATGGAACGACATAGTGTCTATCCTCTATAGTGCTATAAACTTGGATTTCAAAAGTTGTGACTACCGTAACTAATCCATCAGCTTCACTTGATCCTTTGACAATTGCATACCATAGTCCGTCTGGTGATAAGTGTCCATAAGCTGGAATGCCGGTCTCCTGAATGACTGAAGATTGAATACCATTATTATTTTGACTGTACCCAATGAGCTGTCCATTATTCACAGTAAGAATCATGCCATCGAATGACCAATCTGCAGGAGGGGTGCCTTCCTGCAAGATACATTGTTCAACAATAGACCATGGCTCATCGAGATCGCCCGATTGTCCTCGCACAACCGTGACTGCGAACAGCAGCATCAAAACGACAACGACTTGTTTCATGAGACTCTCTTCCTCAATATAGGTATGCTCCCATTATCGCGGAAACCAAGCCTCGAGATCGTTAGTATTCGGCGCGATTTCCGATTCTTCCTCACGCTTGCGCCGCCACTCCGGTCCAATGTTATCATCCAGCATTTCAGCGAAATGGCGCGATGCGACCTGACGGAACAGGGCATCGTGTCCGCGTTCCTTGTTGTTGTAAACAGGTAGTCGCTCAGCGACAGATGGCACAGTTCCTGATAGGACGACGTGCGTGTGTAAATGTTGTATCGGCTCTTCACCATCCTCTTTGGGTGTGGTGAGACGGTCGTGCAAGACGTAGCTGTACTCAGGTAAATCAAAGCCGCGTTCTGTGTAATAGTCCTCGACGACTCGCTCGGTTAGATCACAGACCAACTGCGACCGCTTCTTTTCCGGCACCAGTGCGATCAGGTCGGGCGCGGGCGAAACGACCCATGTCCAGGCCAGCACATGCTTGCTCTGCAGGTGATTGCAATTCTCAAAGATCTCCCGATAATGTGTCCCCAGGCCAAGGTCACGCCATCGCTCATTGTTCTGCATCTGTGCGAGATGTTCGGTTCTGTTGTCGCGATACTGAAGATACTTGAGTGTGCTGCGCAGTCCCTTGTGCCCAGTTCCGCGCCCTTTACGCTTGGGGCTTTTGTACGCGAAGTCGACGACGATGATCGCTTTGCTCAATCGCATGTTTCCTTTAGCTCACGCACGGCTTTCATTTGCGCAAGTAAGGTTTCGCTATCCTGCCTGGCAGTAATGATCGCTTCTCGAAGCGCGTTTTCGTCCTGAGCCACCAAATAGACAAGGACATTGAGATGAAAGGTCAATGCGGCTTCGAGGGAATCGACGCGCTCGCGGAGTGACTTCTGGAAATGACGACGGCTTCCGATGAGGTCTTCCTGCTCGTCCAGATACCGACGGATCGCCTCACGAATCAGGTCAGCTTCTGTCATATCACGCGGATATTTGCTAACCAACAGAGTGAGACGATCGCGCATTTCCTGCGTCATGCTGATACTTCGTCGGACGGTTTTCTTCACTGTAGCTGTTTCCAAACTGCACGGACACCTCAACTTTATTATCGTAAATCAAGGGGCATCACGGGCTGTAGGATTACAGTTTTAGTCTGTCAAAAATACGGTTTCTCCAGATTGGCGCTAACTAGCAGGTTTTGTGAGAAATATAGTCCTTTGCACCAAAATAACCTGTGCAAAACATCAGATTTATCCCCGTGTGATCACAAAAAATAGGTTAGAGTATAATTCTAGTGAAGTTAATACTTGTAAATTCAAGCTAAACCCGATGTCTATCTGAGACAATATTGGGTATTCTGAGAGTGAGTAAAATATACTTATGACCAATAATTATGAATGGCTTGTCGATCAAATTTTGGATCACCCGACATGGAATGAACCTGTGCGTGTTGAGCGGGTTAAGCAGATGGGTATTCATCTCTCCCTTCGTGTTGTCGGGATAGAGACGAATCAGTATCGAACTGCTGTGCTGACCGTTGCTGAGGTTGATCAGATCGCGGGCAAAGGGATTGTGAATAACGAATTACTCTCCGGTGACCCAACCCAATTTCGACTGGCTTCAGAGGCAAAACGCATCCATCTTGCTTATTTGTATGATCCACTTTTCGCAGTCAGCATGTCGCAAATTGATCCATTACCACATCAGCTTGAGGCTGTTTATAAATATATGCTTCCTCAACCGAATCTGCGCTTCATGCTCGCAGATGATCCTGGTGCGGGAAAGACAATTATGGCAGGGTTACTACTCAAAGAACTCAAGCTACGTGGGGTGTTGAAACGGACGCTAATCGTGACACCTGGTGGATTATGGGTTCAATGGAGACGAGAATTACAAGAGAAGTTCAGTGAACACTTTGATCGTATGGATCGTGGCTTTCACTCCTCGTTGGGGTCTGGACGTGCATGGAATGTGTATTCACAGGTGATTACGTCTATCGACTTTGCCAAACAACCCGATATTCTGGAAAGTCTGTCGATAGCAGATCGTTGGGATTTAGTCATTGTCGATGAGTGTCATAAAATGAGCGCCTACCGACGTGGACCAACTAAGGTGGAACGTAGTCAACGATACCGACTAGGGGAATTATTAGCAGACAAAGCAGACCGCCTGTTATTGTTGACGGCAACACCTCATAAAGGCGATGCAGAAAATTTCCGCTTTTTGCTCTCATTGCTTGACCCCGATTTGTTTGCTGATCGGGATGTGCTTCAACGAGCAGTCCAACGGCAGGAAAACCCTATCTTCTTGCGGCGATTGAAAGAACACATGCGCGGATTTGATGGTAAACCATTGTTTCCTCCACGCAAAGCAGTTACACCGAAATTTCGCTTAAGTCAGGCAGAAAGCCAGCTCTATGATGCTGTGACTCATTATGTTCAGCATAATTTCAATCTGGCGATGGAGTCAGAAAACAGGAATGTGACGTTTGCGCTCATTATTTTGCAACGTCGCCTGGCATCGAGTTTGAATGCTATCCTGAAATCGCTTCAGAAACGTCATGCGCGTTTGGCTGAGCTATATCGGATTGTCACCGCTGACCCAGAGATATTGGAAAAACAGGCGCAAGATCGGGTAGATGATCCTGAGAATGCTGAGAGCGATACAGAACGTGAAGCCAGCGAAGAGCAGGTGTTGCGTTATACCGTTGCTCGAAATCTGGAAGAACTTGAAGCTGAGATTATTGAATTAGAAAAGCTCATCAAACTGGCTGAGCAGGTGAAAGCCAGTGGCGAGGAAACCAAACTCACAGAACTCCAGAAGGTGATGGCAAACGAACATATACGTGATACTGGCGAGAAATTGCTCGTTTTCACCGAGGCAAAAGACACACTGGATTATCTCGTGGATAACTTCCGGCAGTGGGGCTATCGGACTACATTCATTGATGGTTCAATACCAACCGATGAGCGAGTTATACGAGAAAAAGAATTTAAGAATACCGCACAGATTATGGTAGCTACTGATGCTGCCAGTGAAGGCATTAACCTGCAATTCTGCCACCTTATGGTGAATTATGATGTGCCCTGGAATCCGACGCGCCTAGAACAGCGACTGGGGCGCATCCACCGCTATGGACAGGAGACTGAAGTCTTCATGTACAATCTGGTCGCAGAAGGCACACGCGAAGGCGATGTTCTGCGGGCTGTTCTGGATAAACTGAAGAAAATGTCAGAAGGCATGGGTGGTGATCGTGTCTTTGATGTCATCGACCTCATGCTAGAAGACGTAAACCTCGAAGACCTTATTGTTGAAGCGGTGACACAACGACAACAATTCAGCGATATTCTGGCTCGATTGGACAGAAAACTAGACGAAGAACAACAACAAGCTCGCCTACAGGAATTGACGTTAGAAGCGCTATCGACGGAATATGTCGATGTACAGGGCATGGCGCTTCAGAAACGGGTGGCAAGCGAGAATCGACTCGCACCAGCCTTTATTCGGTCGTTTTTCCTAAAGGCAATGGAGGCAATCTGGCCCGGACGACTTGACCAGCGAGCAGATGGCTTTTATCGTATTCGCGCTGTACCTCGTGACCTACAAACTGTGCCTGATGAGCTAACCACACGCTACGGAACAGTTCGTGAAACCTATAACATCATCATCTTTAACAAAGAAGAGGTAAAACAACACGATACCGGAGAGTTTGTCGGGCCAGGACATCCGCTGTTTGAGGCAGTCAGTTATCATGTCATGCAACGATTTGGCGCAATGTTGAAAAACGGTGCTGTCTTTACTGATCCCGATGGCTCATATCATGGATTGATCTGGTTAGTGGAAGGTACAATTCAAGATGGCATGAGTAACATCGCTGGACGCAAATTATCGGCGGTGTATCAACCATTGGATGGCGGACTACGCCAGCAGATTCATCCGGGACAGTTGCTGGACTTTGCGCCTATTGAGGGAACTGTGCAATTGCCACATGGCACAGAGGCGCTGGTTGAAAGCGAAGATGATCTTCTGGGATGGTATGTTGGTGATGTGCTGACCGACTACTTCGCAGAATTGCAGGAAAACCGTGATCGTGAAGGTGAGATTGTTGAGCGGTATCTCAAACAGTCTTTTCGGTCATTGATGGCGCGTAGCCAGGGAATGCTCACCGAATACTATGAAAAATCCGCAACGGGCAAAGACATGCGCCTCAAGATTCATGAAGAAGAAACGCGCTTCAAAGACCTGCAACGCCGCGAAAAAGAACGCATGATACAGGTTGAACGGGAAAGATCGTTGACGATTGCCGAACCTGAGATTGTCGGATTTGCGCTGATACTCACCGAAGCACCTGATGTCGACACGACCACCACAGCCACCGGTGAGATGATGCGACGTGATGACGAAGTAGAGCACGGGGCGATTGAGGCAGTGCTGGCGTATGAGGCACAACGTGGCTGGATAGCGGAAGACATCAGCCATGAAAAACGACCATGGGATGTAACCAGCATTAGTCCCGATGGTGACCAGATCCGATATATTGAGGTAAAAGGACGGGCAGGGGAGGGTGTAGCAGAAATGGGCGAACGCGAATGGTTGTTTGCCGAGAACCACCCTGAAGAATCATGGCTGTACGTGGTGAGCTATGCCAAAACGAATCCGCAGATTTACACCGTTCCTAACCCTGCAAATCGTTTGAACCGCGAAGAGGTGCTGATTCGTAACCGTTATCAGGTCTCTGTGGACGGTTGGAAGCGTGCCGCAGTGAAGGAATAAGTCGCACAAACCTGTTAAGATACAGTGCGCCAGAAGAACGACTTAACGTTAAATACAACCAGCTCACCACGCTTAATACTGCGGGGGCTGATGCGACTGAGAAAGCAGATTTTTATGACAGAACAACACGACCGCCGTTTAATTGAAGATTCGCTGCCGCTGGAAGCGATTAGCTTCCAGAGTGCGCGAGAAAAAAGCATCCGGCATGGGCACATTAGCACACTGCACATCTGGTGGGCGAGGCGACCACTGGCGGCGATGCGAGCGGCGATTTTTGCGGCATTGATGCCAGCCCCAGAGAATGAGGAAGAGCGTGAGCAGATGCACCGCCTGATTGGTGGGACTTATAACGCTAAAACAGAAAAGTGGGAGGGCGGTATCTGTGATTGGGATAGCGTGAAGGATGGCAACAGTGAGGTCATTCAACAAGCACAGGCGCTAATCCGTAAGCACTACCCGGATGCGCCACCCAAGGTGCTTGATCCCTTCATGGGTGGGGGCAGTACGGGCTTAGAGGCGCTACGGCTGGGTGCGGAGGCGCACGGTGTGGAACTGAACCCGGTGGCGCACATCATTGAGCTGTGTACGCTGGTTTACCCACAGAAATATGGGCAGAAGATCACCCGTGTGGAGTACGAGGCACGCCCCGGAACCCTGCCGCCAGTGGAACACATGGCGGCTTATGTGGATGACGAGTATGATGCGAACGACGACAGTGACCCCGAACAGCAGTCCTTCGATTTCGACATTGACGAGATGGTGAATCCGCTGGCTGAGGATGTTAAACGGTGGGGGCATTGGGTACGCCAGAGAGCATATGAAGAAATCGGGACTCTGTATAAGACGACGGAAAACCGTCATGTTGCGGCATATCTTTGGGCACGGACGATTACCTGTCATAACCCGCAATGCAAAGCAAAAATGCCATTATTGCGTCAATATTGGCTGGCACGTACAAAATCGAAAAGACTGTCTCTCAAACCGATTGTAGACACGCAAAATAAAACTATAGAGTTTACTGTCGTTGAAAATAATGAAATAGATTTTGATCCAACAAATGGAACGATGAAGTCTGGTTCGGTTACCTGCCTCGTTTGTAACACTTCCGCAGATGGTTCGTATATCCGTGAGGAAGCTGTCGCAGAAAGAATGGGACAGATGCTTATTGGAGTTGTAGAAGTATCAGAAGATGAAACAGGTAAATTTTATCGTTCCCCTACCGAGCAAGATTTAGATAATTATCATACGGCAACACAACAGCTTGAGGCTTTTATAGACCAGAATCCTGACTCCGTTATGGTGGGACAGATCAGTGATATACGTCCATCATCCAACGCACGTGGCATATCTGGTTTAACAAGGTATGGGATTCTTAACTTTAATGAGCTTTACAATAACAGGCAAATGCTTGTTTTGCAGAAATTTGGAGAAATCATCAGTGAGGCAGCGCAAAAGATAGAGGAAATTTATGCCGATCAGGAATATGCTAAGGCTGTAGCTACGTATCTGTCACTAGCACTTGATAAAGTTGCTGATTACAACAGTCGAGTGTCAACATGGGATAGTACACGTGAATCTATGCGTAACACTTTTCCCCGGCAAGCTATTCAAATGGTTTGGGATTATGCGGAGTCAAATCCTTTTAGTGGTTCATCGGGAGACTGGAGTAACGCCTTCAATTGGATTGAACGAACCATTATTCATACGTCTCTTGCATCTGATAATCCTGCAAAGCTAATAAACGGAGACGCCACTCGATTACCCTATAACGATGAATACAGATTGAATGCAGTCATTACAGATCCCCCATACTACGATTCAGTGCCATACGCAGACTTAGCTGACTTCTTTTACACCGTGCTGCGTAGTAGTTTAACGGAGTTGTATCCTGATCAATTTGTTACACCACTAACCCCAAAATCGTCAGAAATCATTGAACATGCACGTCGGGGTGATGAAGCCCAAAACTTTTACGAAAAGCAGATGACAAAGGCTTTTAGTGAAGCTAATCGCGTGTTAGATACACATGGGGTGATGGCAGTTGTGTTTGCCCACACTTCTACCACTGCTTGGGAAACTTTACTAAACAGTCTTCTATCTGCAGGACTCGTCGTGACTGCATCGTGGCCATTACATACTGAAATGTCAACAAGACTGCGTGCAAGAGGCAACGCTTCCCTTGCATCCTCCATTTTTATTGTATGTCGTAAGCGCGTTGCAGAAACCGACGGCATTTACGACGATGTGCGCCCACTCATGAAAGCACGCATCAAAGAACGTCTGGACTATTTTTGGAAGCAAGGCATTCGCGGTGCAGATTTCTTCATTAGTGCCATTGGTCCCGCCGTCGAGGTATTCGGGCAGTACAAAACAGTTCGTAAACTCAGCGGTGATGTAGTCACGGTGGCAGAACTGCTCGACATCGTACAGCAAGAAGTCGCGGACTATGCGCTGTCTCAGGTAATGAATGGAGGAGCCGCCTTCGGTCCCTTCGATGCACCCACGCGCTTCTATATCATGTATCGCTGGTCATATGGCAAGAACAAGATTGAATTCGATGACGGGATGCGTCTGGCGATGGCTCTAGGTGCAGAAGTGGATTTACTCATGCATGTCAGTAGTGTGCTTAAAAAGAGCGGTAGCAGTGTCAACTTGTTGAGTCCTTATGAGCGTGAAGATAATGAAAAACTGGGCGAACCGGCACGAGATCGCATGTCAGCACCGCTGATTGATATGGTGCATCGGGCGGCATTGCTCTGGCGTGCAGGGAAGCGCGATGAACTGACACGCTTTGTCAGTATCAATGTTGGAACGCGGGTAGAGGCTCTGCGGGCAGTAGCACAGGCGCTGATTAACGTCTTGCCGGATGGCGACAAAGAAAAACAGCTCTATGAGGGCTTCTTGCAGGGTGAACTACCCACCGCGCCCACCAGCAACAAAATGTTTAGCGATGAAGACTTTAGTTAGGAATTAGTCCGATGACAGTAGACTATCAACGTGAACTCCGCGATGCGAAAAAGCTGCTCGAAGGCGAGATGTATAAGCAGGCACTCAAGACTGTAGGCGATGCTCAGGAGCATGTTCTGCGTGATTTGCTATTTGAGCTATACAACAATGGCAACAAGGGCGACAAAACGTATCTGGAGCAGGTCATCGGGCGAGTAGCAAGCAACAAAACAGCTGAACAGCTCACTACTTATGAGATGGTGAATGTCTTTCAAGAGCGCGGCGTGATGGAGCTGGTCGAGAAATTGCCGAATGTCAGCACGCGCTTTTTCTCGGTGGATGCGCTGGATCAACTACGCCGTATTCGCAATGACAGCACCCATAAAGATTATCAACCGTCCCAGCAGGAGGCGGCTTATGTGATTTCACAGTTTGAGTTGTTCCTGATAGAAACCGGACGTATCCCACGTCCGAAAGTTTCACCGACAGCATCGGGTCCGCTCAAGCCCTGGATTGAAGTTGCAACGCCACATCGTGACATCCGTGAAGGCAATTTTGATTTGAACGTCTTCGCGGCTGATCTGGGCATGGTTCAACAGAACAAAGCCAAAGATGAATATCAAGATCCCGAAATATTTTTCTCACGGACATATCTCACACGCGGTCTGCGCCTTCAACTTCAGAACATGATGCGCCGTTTGTCAGGTGAGTCAGGTACAAACGCGGTTATCAATCTATTCACAACATTTGGTGGCGGTAAGACGCATACCATGCTGGCGATGTTGCATCTGGCCAAGCACCATGTACAGCTTGCGCGCAAGTTCCCGGAGGTAGCAAGTCTGGTACAGAAAGCTGAGATCAAGAACGCACCAGAAAGTGTGAGTGTCGCCATTATTGATGGCACAGCATTGACCCCTGCAAAACCACGTCGTCCAGAACGGGGTGTTACCCTGCACACGCTGTGGGGAGAGATTGCTTATCAGCTCGGCGGTACAGAACTGTATGACGTGATCCGCGAATTGGATGAGAGTAAGGGGGCGCCCGGTGCATCCGAACTCACCGATTTACTGGCATTGGCTGGACCTTCGCTAATTCTCATTGATGAAACACTGGAATACTCTACAAAAGCCTCTGCTGTAAAGGTCGGTAAAGGCTATCTGGTAGATCAGATGCATGCCTTTTTCAAGGCACTCAGTCAGGCTGTGGGCAATCGTCCTGATTGTCTACTGGTGATGACTCTCACAAGTAGTCGTCAAGAACAATTTGGCGATCAAGCTGCTGAACTGTATGAAACTCTAGAACGTATTCTGGAACGTGTTGAAAGCACAGAAGTTGTCGCAGAGAATATTGAAATCTACGAGATTTTGCGTCGGCGGTTGTTCGAGACTGTTGGCGATGAGACCTATCACGAACAATTGGCGCAGATTTTCTCTGACGAGTTGTACCGTAAGAACCCTGATCTGTTCCCGGAAAAAGCTGTACATCCAGAATATCGACAGGCGATGATTCGCTCATATCCGTTCCATCCCGAATTAGTAGACATCATGCGTGATCGGTGGGGCACCATTGCTGGCTTCCAAAAAACCCGCGGTGTCTTACGCTTCATGGCGCTTGTCGTCAGTAGCCTGTATATGAACCGACATCATGAAATTGTCATCAAACCGAGCGATGTACCATTAGGTGACTCCCGTGTCCGACAGGAGTTGCTGGGCCATGTGGACAGTCCCGGCGGTTATGAAGCCGCGATTATCTCTGACATCGCTGGCAAGAATGATTCAAAAGCATTAGCTGTCGATTCAATGAGTGGTGGTGATTATCAACGATATGGTGTGGCAGAAGGCTTGGCAACATCTGTCTTTCTATATTCACACTCCGGTGGTGAGAACCGCCCAACAGCATCACAACCGCAAATGTGGCTATCATCTCTGGAACCAACGATTGTTCCAGCGCTGGCATCCGATGCTCTGGATAAATTAGAACGTCGCTTGTTCTACCTGGTGCGTGAAGGTACTCAATATTATCTGTCAGTTACGCCAAACCTGAATAAAATGCTGGTTGAACGCATTGATGCTGTTAAGCGTGACACGGCTAGTGTGCAGAAAGTCATCCTTGATGAAATTCAGTTTATGGTAGGACGGGGACGTTTTGTACGGGTTTTCGTCTGGCCAGACGGACCGCGTGATGTAGACGATAATCGTGGTTTAAAACTAGTCATCGCCCCACTTGAGCAACACTGGCATCCCAATGATGACAATGAAACCCGTCTTGAGACAGAGGGCTACATTGACAATATTCGCACTAATGCGACGGGTACATATCGCCAGTTCAGCAATACCGTGGTATTTCTGCTACCCACGCACATCGGTGTACAAAATATCCGGGCGGCAGCTGTAAAGCGCTTGGCACTAGAAGAAATCAGTAAGACAGCACGCCACAAACTCAACGATTCTCAGCGTGAAGAATTTGAGGACCAATACGCCAAGTCACAGCAAGACTTGCCTGCCGCCATCTGGGGAGCTTACACAGTTATAGTCGCCCCTGACGCTAATCGTACTCTCTGGATAAGAGAAGAATTTGCAAAGGGTGGCTATCAGAAAGGGCAGAACACTCTGAGTGGGCGGGTCTGGAATAAACTTAACAGTGAAGAACGATTGCTGGAAAGACTCGATCCAATGTTCCTTCAACTACGTTCTAATGATCGATGGGCGAATATCTGGCCTGAAGGCGAGCCTATTCTAAAAGTGGATCGGTTGCGTGACTACTTTGCAAGATATGATTATCTACCTATTCTGGCTGGTGATGATGTACTCAGTCAAACCATTGCATTCGGTGTACAGCGTGGTTTGTTTGCTTACGGACTTGGAGATGGGGAAAATCTGGATTTCGACACCCTGTACTTCAATGAACAACGTTCATCCAATGATTTCCTGATTACCGAGAGCGCGTGGTTAGTAAGTAGTTCGTTGGCAACTGAGTTGATGACACCTGATGAGACTCAATATCCTGATATAGCGCAACCAACAGCTACAATAAATGGGGATGGGGAAAATCTATCACTGCATACACCCCCTATCACATCACCATCGTCAGCACCTACTTTTCAGCCATCGTCTACTCCTGAGCCACCGACTCATACTTATAGAAACCTGCAAATTGAGACAGGTCTGGATGATATGCAATGGTTGGCATTTTACCGTAGTGTGATTCAACCACTTGTTGAAGCAGGAGCTGATGTCGATATTCAACTGACTATTCGTGCGTCAAAACGCGACGGGATAGATGCAAATTTCATTGATTTACGTATCAAAGAGAGTGCACTACAAATCGGACGTAATGCAAGAGTTGATACTGAGGAGTAGGGCAATCACAAGTAGTGTTACACCCACAGGGTGATGCTTTTGCTTTTGAGTTTATGTTTGCTAATGGCAAACATGAACGGCGTTGAAGCATGACAAATGCTATCAACGCATCGAACACACAGTAGGTGTGTTCGGTGGGCGTGGTTTACCACGTCCACAGGCTGACCAGCACGCAGTAGCATGGTCAGCGGTGCGTCACGTGAGCGTGGCGCACCAGCCCCTCCGGCACATGAGGAGCCAGCGTTTTAGCTGGCGACGCATCTCAGCCCGTCATACACGCTCACACGAGGTATGACCTGAGACAGCCATAAACGTGTCCGACGGACAATCGTTTAAGCTGAGATGCGTTCGGCGTCCGTAGGACGCGGCACTGCTGCCATGCAGTGCCAACGGCGATACCACATCCACGATGTACGTATCGCCGCAAAAGCGCAAGGACTTTCCGACAAGATATATTGTTGGGAAATGAAGAGAGTCGGGGAGTTGCCAACCAAAAAAAGAGGCGGCACTCTCATGAATACCACCTCAAAAGGGATGTTATGCGGAGTCAAACTTAGAAGGGAATTTGTTCTTCGGGGTTAGCTTCGGTTTCGCCATTTTCGACACGTTCCAAGAGGATCAAACGATCAACATCCATATCGAGACTGGCTTGAGGATTGCCGTTTTGGTCGACCCATGCACTCGGACGCAACCAACTTCCTGTAACCTGGACAATGCCTCCGCGTTTCACGTAGCTGTTAGCCACCGATGAGAGCTTATCCCAGCAATTCACACGCACCCAGAGGGTTTGTTGCTGTCCACCACCATTGGTGCGATTGACTGCGATAGAGAAGGATGCGACTTGTTTTTCACCAGTGCTGGTTTGTACGGTGCGGATTTGAGCGTCATTCCCAACGTGTCCGGTCAGTGTGATACCAATATGAGTTCCCATTTGAACCTCCTGCGCGTTTTGCGCTTATCTGTTTAATCAGCCCGATGCTGATTTCTTGACCTGCCAGAAGCGGGCGAATCAGTCAGATTTCATCCGTAGGACGCTACCCGTTTTTGTTGAGAGAAACGGCACAAGCCAGACAAAAACGGGTAAAGCGAAATTCTCTCAGAATTTTGAAAGATGACGCGCCTGCTAGCATGGGCAAATGTAAATCAGCTCTTCATGGCGCTGAATAACACAGGAGATGAGCGCCACGCCAGAGAGGGAAAGGTGAGGATTGTTATCTACCATAAACCGGATCGGGAAGCATGTTGCATAGTTACCGTCAGACAGACGAAAAACAGGGTGATATCAATCCCCAGAGGCTCTGCCAGATGAGAGGCACAACTAACAACTCAGGATATGAATAGATGCTGGCAAGACACATCGGGGATTAGCAGAAATGCGAATAGGGCAGTCAGGAATACGAAGGTTGCCTGTGCATCAGGTTGAACATACCCTCAAACAGATTGGCATTGGTGTATCGTCATACTGAAGACGAGGATGAAACGATCTGACCCGAAAGTCATTCTATGACTTCCAATAACAGCCTATGGTGGTGATGAGTGTTCTTGGCAATAGGCAATCTCACACACGATCTTGCTCAGAAGGGAAGTGCGTATCGCTAAAGTTAAACATATTCGGGCGCTTGCTGTGACGCAAGCCTTCATGTAAAGCACCGGTGATCCGCCGTATACCGTGCTGTAGTTTCTCACGGATATAAGACTGGTTGCCATCACTGAGTAGTTGAACTGCTGTCTGTGTCAGATAATCAGCCGCCGACAATAAATCATACGCCATCCGTCCACGCCAGCCATGTACAGCATTCGCACAAGAAACAGCGGCGCGTAACGTATCAGCAGATTCATATGCTTTCAACAGACATTTGGCAGTCATCTGAAAATCGTCAGCCCGTGTGTCGGCTGATTGTTGATAAATCAGCAAGTAATTGTAGATCATGTCGATAGCAACAATGCTGACAGCGTTTTGTCCACAAATCGTCGCCAATTTGATCCAGGCATCCGCATAATGGCTATGTTGGCAGAGAGATAAAGCCGTGTCCGTGATCATGTTGCATATGTCTGACACCCGCATCGAATCACGTTCCGTGCGTAAACCAATCGCCAATTGAGCCGCGATTGCCTGATAGTGCTGATTGTTGAAAAGGCTGTTGTAACGGGCGAGAGCCTGTGTGTTGTCGTGAAGCATAAGATTTCTCCTCAATGGCTTATATGAATCAAAAACGGCGCATTCACGCTGAAATACGCCGTCGGGTAAACTGTGGGAAACATTGCATTTAGGGCTACTTCTTATAAATCGGGGTTGTTATCCAGTGCAGAAGTCGCCAGTCTAGTTGTGGATCATCAGGATTTGTATCCAGCGTTTCCAACAACTGTTGCTGTGCCATCTGAACTTGCTGAAAGGTCATGAAACGATTGTGATTATAAGGAAGCACCCATGTACCATTAGGGATGATGGCAGAGACTCGCGGATCACCCTGACGGTGAAAACGAACAGGTAACTTAAACGGCACATCACGCATCGGTTTCCACCCGACAAGTCGAATACGTGGATAAATGCGCTCGACTAAGGGAAGCTCCCATGCAGAAAAGACCACACCATCCGGGTGCAGTGCCAGATGAGCGCGACTGACATGCAAACTACAATGTGTGCCTGTAAAGGGTTCACGGGTGACTTTGACCAGCAGGGCAGGCTGCCAGTCCAAATTCGTGGATTGATTTGGCATAAGATATGGCTTTCAGTTGTGTCGGACAGAGAAAGTGGTTTTACAGGTAAAACATAGGGGTTTAACGCAGTTTTACGGCTACCAGGGTAAGGTGAGTTGTACGGGTGATATAGGCTTTGTCGCTATTTTGACCGAAGCTTGTGGGGCTGTCTGACGCAGTTGTGTCCATCGCTGGCGTTGTTCGTCTGACAACAAATCGGGTTGCATCTCAGCCAACCAGCGTCCCTGCTGGAAGCTGAAGCCACTGGTCAATTCCAGCTCAACCAGATCACGATAGTGGTCGGGATTCCAGAGAATGCCATTACGTAAA
This sequence comes from Anaerolineaceae bacterium, assembly GCA_002699585.1. Taxonomy (GTDB): domain Bacteria; phylum Chloroflexota; class Anaerolineae; order Aggregatilineales; family Phototrophicaceae; genus Phototrophicus. Next base: position 61,259 of record PABP01000032.1, read on the forward strand.
TCGTTCTGATTGGCAAGGACACACAGCCGACACGAACAGCGATCATTTCCGAGTGCATAAACTGGATTGGCATGGTAGTTCCAAGTTTTGAGAAGTGCATATAAGCCTTCACGATCACCGGGTTGAATGTTCGCTTTAACCTCAGATCGTAGGGCTTCTAATCGCTCCAACGTCCATCCTAGCGTAGACCACACATCGGATAAACTGAATTCATGAATGGGCAACCAGCGATTAACATGCCGATTCTTCGTCGGTGCAGTAGGAGATTGGGTGTAGGCTTGCACGACCTGCTTATGCTTTCTGGCAGGTGATTCATCCGCTCGAATCCCGATGCAGGACAGGATTAGAGCATCTTGCGGGTAGTGTTTGACGATGAATTTATTGACCTGTGCTTCCTTCTGCGCCTTTGTACAAAATCGTGCTGATGCCGATGACCAGGGCGGTACACGATCTGCACGACCTTCCTGTTGTAAGGTGCGATAGCGTGTCCACCATTGATCGACTAAATCACCTTGTTCACGCCGGATGACTTCGACCTGTTTGCCAGTGGTTTCAGACACAAATTTCTGAATATGTGGCAAAGAGAAATCCCATTCATTACGCTGTAGATCACAGGTCACTACTCGAAAATCGCCACGCCAGCCATGCAGGGTATAGGCATCCCAGAGCAATTTCAGCATAGCATCAGAATCTTTGCCGCCACTGACATTGACCAGCACATGAGCACCCTGTTCCAATAACTCACGGATTGTCTGTGGGATCTGCAAATGACGTGCCATCAGCTTGCTCCCAGATAGACTTCCAATTCCTGACGATTAATGATTTTGCTTTGCAACACAAAATCATCGGCGTTAAGAAAAGACAAAAAGCTTGTAATGGGTTGCCTGTGCAAAAACTTGTAGATATAGCTACCCATAACGCTTGCCATCCAATCATTGATGAGCAAGTGCTGACTGCCTTCCATGACCAATTCAGCACATGAAGCATTTGTCATCACTGTCGGACGTTCAGCTACAGGTTCGGGTTCGAGCAGTTCAGGGAAGAGCAAGCCTTCTTTCGGCAGATAGGCATACTTACCATCACGTCCATCCAGATTGCGGCGCATCTGCTCAGGGTCGTCACAGTTACCAATACAAATTTGACCGGAATTTTCATGGTTACCGCCCCCCAAAATGACACCATTGATCTGGTGGATTGCCTGTCGTGCTTCGTGGTTATCGACACAGCTAATCACCAGATTGGAACCGTAACGTTCAAAGTGGCGGACAGGATCAACGTAATCCGGAATCCAGCGTACATCCAAACCCAATGCCAGATTAAGCATTTTGCCCGCAGTTTCTGCCTTGTTTTTGCCGAGCATCGACGGTGAGAAAAGTTGCCGTCCGACATTTTGCTCTTCAACCGTATCGGGATCAATCAGGACAATTTGTGGGGTGTGTTTGCGCGAACGCTGCATGTCATACACAATCCGCCCTACGATACGAGCGACCTGTGCGCCAGTACCACCAATCCCGACAATCGTGATCGTCTTGATGTATAAATTGGGATCAAATACACCACTCATGATTTGTCCCCCAATACTTGTGCCAATGTTTTGTTAGCTGGAATCAAATCAGAGGTCGGATAGCGACGAGAATCCTTTTGTTCCAATTCAATCAACTTTTTGCGAATATCCTGCGGAAAACTGGCAGATTTTCCTGAAACTGCGTGGTCGCCAAAGGGAGACCCTAAGAGCATTGCCCAATCTTCAGCCAGCGATGCACCAGATAGGGCAGTGCCCGACACACGTTGCACTGTTCCCCAGCAAATTGAGCCAGAGTTAAAAACATTCGGTAAGGGTGCTTGAAAGAGCGTGACATCCAGTGATTTGGGTTTGCGCTTCACAGCATAGACAGCGTAATTCGGGTTGCGATCTTCACTCGTCGTGCGAATCATCAAAAGTGGTGGTAGGGGAATTCGTAGTGCGGTTTCCGAACCTTCCAGATAGATTCCCGTTTTCTGCCCTTTACGGTATTCGACGACAGTTTTCTTAACACCTTCGGTGCGAATCAACAGGGTATCACCAGATAGCAGACCTGTATCGAATGTCACTTTGGCTGCCAAAGCAACTGCCACCTGCGCCGGTTCCACAGCATATTCCGTGAGCATGTCGCCTTCACGCTTGCGGAGCATCACGCCATAACTGTAGAAATCAAGCGATAAGCTCGGCTCTTCGTTCAATGCTGTCTGTAAGACACGGCCATGCCAGTCGTATGCGGGGTTCATCTTTTTTGCCTTTCAATTTATCAAGTGCTTTGTAGATACGTTGGATGTTGCGTTCTAATGCTGTGAGCAGGTTGGGCTGGCTACTCAGAAATTCAAGTCCCGCTAGCACGTCGGACATGATGCCCTCAGCTTCTTCAATAATGTCCATTGCGAATGCTAGTTCATCTTTTTCCCACGATAGGGGTTGAAATTCACAAAGTTCCTCGTAGGAGAGGTCTATGCTGGAATTTCCAGAAGCTGACCAGAGCCATTGCATCAGCCATGAGATTTGCCGATAGCGTTCATCGGGATGTTTTTCCAGATCAGCAGCGATATAACGTCCTGCGGTGTAAACGCAGTCGGGGATCGTCATGTGATAGGGATTTGGTTCGGGAGAAATACCAAAACATGCCAGAATGGGAATGAGTTCGGGATGGCTTGTATAGAAGTCAGCGTCATTTAGTTCGACACCGTAGGCAGGCATCGGCACACCAAATCCAATCCATTCCAGATTGTCCAGTGGAATGCCTCGTTCCGTGATGCCATCACAAATCAAACGATCAATATCGGTATAGGACGCACCTTGCCGGATTGCCTCAACTGCCTGCCTGTAGATATCGGGAAATGCTTTGCGTGTGACTGTCAGCGCGATACCGATTGTGCCATCTTCGTCGTGAGGCACATCCCAATCTTCATCGGCATCCTGCCACATGGGATCCAACCAGACGACAGCACTTGCCAGACAGAATTGAGGGTCTGCCCGCAGTCCTGCTGCGAGCAAGGTATAGCTTTGTAATAAATCGTTCATAGTCCGAATTCCAGAATTTCTGTAGTGGTCAGAGGGATGGGTGCGAGGTGGCTCAATCGCCGGGCAACTGCTGTACAGCGTCCGGTGTAATCCACGATTTCAGAAACCGCTTCTTTCAGCGTTTCACGGGGTAAATCTGTGGGATACAAACCGGGTTGGGGACAGGTCTGTAAGAGACGCATCCCCAATAAATCCAGTGGTGCAGCAGCGACCAGGCAATCGCGCAAAATATCAACGCTCATGCCTGTGTTGAACATGCGCTTAGCCTTTTTTGCCAGCAACCGGGATGAAGTGGTAGCAGGTGCTACCGTCTTCAAGTGTGACCTCACGGACAGTAGCATGAGCGACTTCGGGATAAGTCCGTTGCAAAATTTGTTTCACAGCATCAAGATCAAGTCCTGACATACTTTCGTCTTCCACAATGGTGCTTGTACCGATTTTGAAGACGCGGGCTTGGGAGTTATTGGTTTGGTCAGTCATGATGTTTGAGTTTCCTCTCTTTGAAATGAATTGAATAGGTGAATGGATTAGTTAGATCAGCGTTGCTTGAGCTTCGTCTTGATTCTCTTCTGCCGAAGCTGGCTCATCATCGCTTGTATCCGTGCCGGATTGCACAAAATCTTCCAGTGTGAAAAGGGAAAGGTCTTTCTCGGTCAGGTGTTTCATCTTCTTCGCAACGGCATACACATCATCGAAGCGAATTGGGGTTTCACCATCCCAGAGCTTGCCGTCAATCAGCCGTCCTGCCAGCATGGTTGCCTGACGATAGGCAGCCGCATCGCTTTCACCACCGACAATCTTAAGATGGCTGATTTTGACCGCTTTTGTGCCTTTCTTGAGAGGAATCTCGATGGTGGGTTCTTCGTCAGCTACAGCCTCTTCTTTCTTAGCCGTTTTCGTCTTGCGTTTCGCTGGCGATTTTGGTTTTTCTTCGGGCAAGTCGGGAATGACAGGCGGGTTGTCTTCCAGCAATCCGAGTGATGCGCTTGCTTCACGGATCGCATTGAACAGATCGTCCAGCATCCCAGCATAATGAAACTGCCGGACATGCGCCAGATCACCACGCTGAATGAGCAGAGTTGCAGTTGCCCGTTCCGGTGCGATGCCACCGCCTTCGGGTGTTGGCAGTGTCAGGGTAATGATGGTTGGAGGTGTTTCTTTTGGTGTTGCCATCGTGCTTAATCCTTTCGATTAAATGTAAAGCCCACCATAATCGGCAGGCTGAATTCCTAAAGTGAGACAGATGTCTTTCAGCAAGATCGAACCGCAACGAAAACAATTTCCATAACCTGTTCTGGTGTTGAATCCAAAACTGGGATGACGATCATCGTGCTGATGCTGGTGTGGATAGAGGCAATGACCACTCAACCAATCGCCGCGTCCGACATAACCCATGTGAAGCAGATGACCGGAAACGGCTTGTAGTAATGCTGGATTGAGCGTATTTCCTGCTCGATGCTGGCGTATTGGCTGTCGTGTTCGTTGAGGAGCTAACTTTTTCGTCGGACGTGGCAGAAGATGTTCAAATGCTGTTGCGGGATAGTAGCTGTTCTGCTGTTCAACGATATGACAAAGCGCATTGTGTCGCTGTGGCTTGCTATTTCGACTGCCGGGTAAGCGCAGCGAATTAACCACACTCAAAGCATCTCCGCCAGCCTTTCGTTGTAATCCGCGCAGGATCTTGCGTGCCAGCTTCATGTCGGACAGGGGGTCATCTAACCACCAATAAGCGTGATACCCACCACCTGTAAACGTGATGCAAGATGGATGAGGTTGTATGGCTTGCAAGCGATGTAGCGTTGCCACATCTAAATCATCCACATCAACAAAGACAGCAGGCAGAGCCAGAATATCTGACTCTCTGCCACGTTGATAACGGCTCAAGCCTTGTTTGCGTAAACCTATCGCCACAAATGCACCCCAGCCCAGTTGATTGGTTTCCATCAAGCTCGTCAGTGCATTTTCGAGCAGGGCAGGTTGATCCAGTGGAATATGGCGTGAAGGCGTTCGATGTTTGCCATCCGGGTGAATGGCAGTGAGTGTCAGACAGCTATTGTGGAGATAGGCATCGCTCCGTGCCAGTAGTGCTTCGAGGAACTGACAGGTTTCGTCGGGGATTAGAACATTGCTAGCTGGGTGGGCAATTCTTCCTCTGTGCTTTGTTTCCGCACTAAAGGGCGCTTTGGGACAGATACCTCAGTTGGCTCATCTCCCGGAATTGCCATCAGGTCGATTTTTCCACGCTTCCGCTTCTTGTCTGACTGCCGTGATGTGTGCTTTGCGGATGCCTGTAGTTCTTCATCTTGCATATCCTGTAACTTCTCGAAGATGCCGAGCTTGATGGGGGTGAGTCCCAACGCCTGTTTCGCCAGATCAACAATGGTCGCGGCGCTTTCGTCCTCACAACCCATGAAAACAAAGCGATGTTGTTTCAGCCAGCCACGAACATGGCGTACCATACTCTCTTCGTGAACCGGATACTGACTAAAGTCCGGGTCGCGCATCCCAATGACTTTGTAAGTTTCATCATCATTTTGCACACCATCGGTCAGGATCGTTAGCAGTTTTGCCTGTAACTTCGCCCGTTTCTTGTCGTCATGAATCAGGTGTACGGTATCCAGATAACGTGTGACATATCGATGCAATTTGCCTGTCCCATCTGAGGACTTAGCGACAATTTCTCGAATTGGAGACGTATCTTCTTCAACCAGAACACCACCGAGTTCAATCGCAACCTGCACCAGTGGATCATCCTGGGTTACGGTGATTTCAGGCTCATCGTCTGCGACTTCGACATTCCAGTACGCCATATCTTCGGCATCAATTTCACTCTGTCCCGCACTGACCTTGAACATCTCACTGGGATCGAGCAAGGCTTCTTCTTTGGCAATGGCATTCAACAAGGCTTCCTCAAACCCAGATTCCTGTTCCGTCAGGGCATCCAGACCTGTTAAACCCACATCACCGGTGAGCAATTTCGCGGCACGTTGTTTACGACTCATGAGCTGGACAGCTGTATGCTCCATCGTCCCTTCCGCAAAAATGTAGTAGGTCTTACATTGCTCATGGGTCTGATTCAAGCGATAGGCGCGGGCGGCAGCTTGCATCATTGTCCCCAAGTTGAACGTGATCTCGTGAAAGATCAGTGTCGGACTGAACAGCAGGTCGAGGCCAGTTTTGACTAACTCAGGGTTGGTGATGAGCACATTCATGCCTTTGGCACGTTCCGCTTCTATCACTTTTTCACGGCGCTCGGCACTGATGGTGTTCTTCAGGATGTAAGGCACCGCACCTGGCACATATTGGCGAATCAGCGACTCAATGCGTGGTTGGATGTCTTTGGTTGCCGTCTGACGCAGATAAACGACACAAGGACGATTGTTCGCCAGTTCTTGCTTGAGCAGGTCAATCAATGCCTGTTCTTTGGCGTAGACACGATCCTCGCCGTAAGACGGAATTTGTGTGACCATGTGCGGACGCTTTTCACCGGTGATGGGATGTTTGATGTTGTGGATGACCTCTGTAGGACGAAACGCCGCATTGATCCAGCCCATGCTCCATTGCAGATATGCGCCTCTAAAGGTCGTGTCTCCCTCCCAGCGCCGCTGAATTAAATAATCTTTGAGCAAGGAACGGGTACGATCATACTGGTCATAGGTGTCGGTATCCATCTCTACCGGAAGTGCAACTTCTTCATAGTCCGGCAAATTTTTACCTAAATCCGCCAAACTGAAGAAAATCGCATGATCCAGCACCTCAGCCACCAGCAAGGGGGAAATTCCGGGAGCCTCCTGATACGGGCGTTCATAGGTCGATGTACCCGTGAAAGCACCCGTATTGCTGTCGTAGGTTGGACGTTCTTCGACGACCTGCTCGCGCACGCCCATATCTGAAACCCAGCTTGATTCAGCCCGTCCACGCTGTTTGCCTGCACCCTCCAGCACACTCTGGAAACGACTTGACCCGCGTTCTTTACGACTCAAACGTTCGGCACCGCCCCAATTGTAACGTTGTCTGACACGCGGATTGAGGTGATATTCTATATTGAAAAGCGACGAGGATTTACCGTTGAAGGGTGTACCCGTCATCGCCAGCACCTTCTGCGCCATGCCTGCCAATCTGCCGAATGACTCACCGTTGCCCGTATCGCCATTCGCCGCCTCGTGGATTTCATCCCAGACCAGCAGATAAACCCGATCTGGATAGACTTTTTTGAGGTATTCATCGAGACGATAACGCGGATTCTTGGGGGCATATTTATGTCCGGGTTTCGGACGTGAACCGCGATCCCGTGCGTCTTGCCATAAGGGTGTCTGACAGACGACACAGGCACGTTTGCCCGATTTGAGCCAGCTTTCTGAAGCAGGCACACTGGTTCCCTTACGTTCCTGCATGACGGTACAACCACAATGCGGACATTTTGGCACGCGCTGTTTGACGATGCGCTGGTTCGGTTCATAGCCTTCCGGTGTGGGTTGATTGTGTCGCCATAGGGCAACCGGTTCATTGTGCCAGACCACTGCGACTTCACGACTGCATCCCAGCTTGGTCAGATCGCGCTTGATGAGACCGATTTTGGGAACACCTGCACCGATCTTTTCAGCGCGGGACATGAAACGCTTGATATCTTCGTGCCTATCCAATCTTTCAACTATGCTGTTTGGATGAATACTGAGCAACTCCCGTTTCCACTTATCAATCAGGTGAGGTGGTGCAACCACAAGAACCACTTGATCTGCCCGCATATCATCGGCGATTTTCTGGACTGCACCCGATGCAATAGTGATTGCCACAGTGCCTCCCATCGCCGTTTTGCCCACACCCATTTGGCCCACCAGCAGGATGCTATCGCGTTTTTCAAAGCCCTTCGTAATCGCGGCGATGACATGTTTTTGGGCAGCGTAGAGCGGATATTTGCCCTTTAACTTGACTCTATCCAGAAAACGGCGGAGACCATTCATGTCGAACTGATAGGCTGGCGAGAACTTGTTGTTCAGGTAATTCGCCAGTACCTTCTTGTTGCTGGTGATGAACTCCAGTAACGCCTCATCGCCATCCATCTCGACCAGCGTACCATCTTCGGCAAGCAAAGTGAGTGTGGTAGAGGGTTTCAGACGGATGGTGGTTTTCTTGACCTGTCGCTCAGGATCATTGGGGTCAGATTCAACATCCACACGGGCAATCTGTTCGACATGCTGTGTCTTGCCACGAATGGCGACTGTGCCGTAGTTTTCGGTATCAATCACGGCACCATCTGCAACGCCAGCCGCCAACACCAAAGCCATGTGACCGGGGCGCGGTGCAACCACCGGTTCAATTTGTTCGGGTGCAGGTGGAATTTCCAGCAGTGCCTGAAAGCCATGCGATTTCCACGCACCCTGTTCTTCAATCAAGCGTAAGCCCTGCTGTTCATCGATCACATCGGGGGCAAAAACAAAGCGCGATAAAGGCTTGGGTGCAGGCAGTTTGTAAACAGGTTCAGTCTGAACCGTGAGCAGTTGTGGATCAGCTTTCTGTGCCATGATCTTGTCATACAAAGCTTCTGGATTCGGATTCAAGCCTTTGACTGCGGCAACCACAATCTGATTGTATTCGTTCAAATGTTTGCCCGGTAGCGCCCAGACATCTACCCGCTGACTGTTTTTGGACAAAAATGCGGCGGCATCCTCGGTCAGATGCTGGATATAGACTGCCCACAATATCAGACCACCATCCTGAATCCATTTCCAGGCATGACGCAGATAACGAAACTCCACACGCTTGTTACCAGAGCTAAGTGAATCATGGTCATACGGGGGATTGTACCAGCCGATGCTAAAGGCATTGTTGCTGGCAATCAGACGTTCCACATCACAGCGTACTGCCTGCTTGGGACCAAAACGCTCAATACATTTTGCTGCACGCTCTCCATCGAGTTCGTTGGCGTAGGGTGTGACATTCCATTGTTTGGCGGCAACTTCGAGAAATTCACCTTCACCCGCGAACGGATCGAGCAGACGATGAGCGGCGCTTGCTGGAGCGATAAGGGAGACAATTGCCTCGTGATGATGCGGTTCTATCGGCAGGAAGCCAAGTTTTTCTTTTGAGGTTAATCGAGCCACGTTACAGTCCTTTCCAGAATCAAAAACAGCCACCTGCATTGAACACGTGGCTGTGAGTTATCTTATATACAGAAGGGCTTAGAGGTTTTGCGGTAGCCTGATGATGTTTTGAGCCAATCCGCCCGTGATGAGCCGTGTCCATCCGCTATCATCCAGTGAGATCGTCCAGAGCTTGAGATCACCTCCAGTGCGTGTCGGACGAAGCAATATCGCCCGTTGTCCAGCATCCCACAGATAGGCTGTCCATTCCGGGAACACAGGCACTTTGACGAGTTTTGTGATGTGCTGACGCAGTTGCGCCATTGCCTGCTCATCGGATACATGAATCATGAAGGTTGTGCTGGCTCCACCATAGTTCGGCTGGGTGAGCAGTTCATGACAGAGAATCAGTGATGTGAATTTGGCTTCAGGAATATTCTGCATGAATGCCGAATACATGCCTGTATTGCCTTCACCCGCGGTGAGTTCGACGCTTGGAGCATCCCACGGAACACAAGACACAATGTCGCCTTTACTAAGTTTGGCTCGAATGGCTTCTACTGCCATGCGCGGGCCACCCATATTGAGGTAGACGCAGATGCCATCATGGATACCGTATCCGTAGCACCAAACACTTCCCGTGATACTTCCGGTCAATTCGCCACAAGCGGATTGCGGAATACTATGCAACTGACGTTTATTAGCTGAAGAGCCATTGGATGACTGTAAGACAGGTAGTGCTTCAATCTTTGTCTGACGCACTGCTGTGATAACCGCATCCTCTTCTTTACCCTCAGATACATCCAGATTAGGCTTGATAATGCGGATTTTGGGTTGATCTTCTTCGGTATCGTCCGCTTTGTCCGACAGCAATTCGATATCTTCAATGGCTTCCGGCTGACGCCCACTTTCGAGCAAATTTCGCTTGATTTCTATGTCAGACAGTGGCGATACAGCACCCGGTGGAACCACGCTACCGTGAGTGATACGAATACCCGCTATCGGTTCCAGACTGCTCAGTTCGCGCTCGAAAAACCAGCCTGTGCCAATGCCCGTGAAGTCCACGTCGTAGCTCCAGCCATGTTTACTGTTTCGATTGTACAGACGGGTGATAACACCACTCGTTCCAGTTGGAACAACTTTGCCATCCGGCGTTTCCAGATCGTGACGTGCATAGACAGTTTCGTTCAAATCGAACAAACGCGGTGGATGCTCCGGTTGTGGTGTCGATTGTTGCTCATTGACCCGCAATCCAAGAACCTCAGCAGCTTCTTCAATCGAGCAAGGATCGTGGTTATCCTCATTTGCAGTTATGGTTGCTTCTAGCTGGTCGATGAGTTGCTGAATCGCATCCGGTAAAGTCACACCGATGAAGTACCAACTTTTTCGCTTCTTTGACCAGCGACAACCCCAGCGTTTCAACAGCTCACGATGCGGGTAGGTATCGCCGCGAATCCAGTGCCATGGCGTGTCCGACGGGCTACGCTGGCTTTTTTCAACCGTGATACCAGCAATCGCTGATTCAGCTTCACCTGTACTTGCTGACACAATCAGCATACCGATTGGATTGAAATCAGGACCGGAACGCCCAATTATTGGGGTGTACTCAGCATGATTGAAATTTGGAAATTCCTGCCAGGCATTCTCTTGCCAGCGATACACGGCTGGACGATGCGTTTTGCGGGTAATCACTTCGGCTTTTGCCAGTTCTTCATCCGTGATTTTGAGCAGGATGTATCCGTGACGAACGGTGACTTCCGTATCAATCTGGATGTAATGATAGGAAGCGTGTTTAGAAGAAACATCGCGTGCCTGATCGCCATATAATGCCAGCAGTACCGCACTGGCGGCTGACGAATAACCCATTTTGTAGGCACTAATGGTTTGCCCGGTGTGCGGATGTTTGACGCGCTGACTACCATAAGTCGATAACGCAATAATGATCGAAGCCATGATTAGACCTCCATACCAAAATTGATGAGATGAGCATCCTTACCGCGTTGGGTCGCGTAGTCATAGCCTGCTTTTGTACCGGGACTGTCGCCATCCCATACGAAGAGACCAATTTGAGCCTGATCGACCAGCCAGCGATCCCGTACCGTGTAACGATTGAGCAAATGCCCGCCCGATGCGCGATAGGTATCCCGATGCACTTTGACATAGCTACCATGTTTGCATCCACCATTGCGCGGAAAATTACCTGCACCTGCGACGATCACCGGTATCTGCAAGCGACGGCATTCACGAACAACCACCATATCCACACCCTTCGGATTGTCTCCAACCAGAATAGTGAAGCCTTTATCGTGAGCACGACGTACTGCTCGCCTGGCATAATCCAGCATTTGTGGGGTGGCATCCCGACTGCCTGCAATCATCAAATGTGTGGTTTGTTGAGTCGATTTCGTCGTCGATGTCATACCATGATTGAGACGTGCTTCCTGTGCCAGTCCATCTGCTTCCACATTCTGCTCACGTGGAATCCACTTCACCGTGACTGTATGAGTTTGAAGCAAAGTCTGAACTGCTTCCCATAGCTCACGATTGGCGACGGGCTGTTTGGCAGCCGTCTGCCAGCCCCGTGCAATCCAATCTGGCAACCATTCATTGATACCACGTGAGACATATTTCGAGTCTGTGTAGAGAGTGACAGTCTGGTTCGCTTCTTTGAGCGCGTTCAGTCCGTTCACCACTGCCGTTAATTCCATTGCATTGACCGTTGTATCCGCGACACTGCCACTCAGCACTTTGCGATGCTCACCGCAACGTAGGACAACAGCCCAACCACCGATCCGTGTCTGTGTCTGACAAGAACCATCTGTGTAGATCGTGATTTCATTCATATCACAGCTCCTGAAATGCAAAATGTAATGTTTAAGCGTAAAAAAAACGCGACTCACAATCCGTAGATCATGAGCCGCGAGAAATGTCAGAAATTTGTGTTTCATACCGCCCGATGTGTGCTGAACCCGTATATCTGTGACATATACCGATTCGTGTTTCACGCGCCTGAATGCGCCCCGGCTTCGCACGAACGAAGACCTCGAGACGTTGGCTTTTCCAGTCTGATGGAGTCACATTCCACCAACATCCACGACGGCTAGCACCACCCAATCGGATTATTGGGGGCGGGAATGGCAGTGCGGATCAGAGCGATCATCTCTAGGAGACCGTCGGGGCACAATGGCTCCGGGAAAACTTACAGTGCGCCCTTTCGAGCTAACACGGCCTGGCTAACGGTTCATCCGTCTGATCGGATATATCCAGCTCTGCATTTGTTAAGTGCCGACTTACACATCAGGTAAACCACGTCTGGGCGCACGTCCTGTCACCCGTAGGGCGAGGGGGTTTTCTGGTGAGCGTAAGCGGCACAAGCCAGGAAGAAAATCCCCTCGAAGCTCTGCTTTGACAGGAGGGGCTGGCGTGGTCTGATGTGTTGGAAGTCGGCACAAAATGCTAGAGATGAGATCGAGCAGAGGATGTGAAGCCAGAAGAAGTAAAGCGAAAGGGGGAAAAAATGGATGAGCCAGGGTTAACCGTTCGGGAATTGAATGGCGACCCGCTGACCAGCACGCGCACAAAACAGAAGGCTATCAATTTCTACTCTTCAAAAATAACGCTCTTGTTGTATAGGAGATGGCAATAGAGGATTTTGGGGTGCATTAGACACTTTGGTAGGCACCCCGAATGTTATGACAGAAGTTGTCAAATGTGTGGAGCAAATTTACTGAGGATCTGCGCTTTGGGTTTATAGCCTGTGACTCGATCAATCACTGCGCCATCTTTGAAGAGTAAAAGCGATGGGATTCCCATCACATTATACGTGGTCACAAGCTCAGGATTGGCATCCGCATCGACTTTCACAACGCGCAGTTTGCCATCGTATTCGTCAGCAATTTCATTGACAATCGGTGCTACCATCTTACAAGGACCACACCACTCTGCCCAGAAGTCTACGAGTACCGGAGTAGGGCTATCCAGTACCACATCCTCCCAAGTTGCTTCGTTTACATCCTGTGCTTTACTGCCCATCTCCATTATCTCCATTGCTAGAGGTTAGCATGTTAACTGTATTCGCTACTTCAATCGCAGCATTCACCGAATCAATATCTTTGGCATTGGAAACGTTAAATCCAGCAGCCGTAGCCACCTCGACATCAAGCATGTTGAATTCCTCAATAGAAGCCCGCAGGAACTCTTTTGCGCCTTCACCACCAGTGAAACTAAGCCAGAAGGGTTCGCCAGTTCGCTCAACATCAAGGGTGAAATGCAGGAATGGACAGCATAGTCTTTCCATCGTGAGGTCTTCAGCGATAATCATCAGCATTTCTGCTGTACCGGGCAGACGGAAAGCATAACCCCCTGGTAGTTCGCGGATTTCCTCAATCGCTGAGTACATTTGTTTTCCCACAATCATCCAGCGTTCTTGTTGTTGAGCACTCAAAGCATGGGGATCACAGGCAATCGGAATAGCTTCAATGGGTGTTGTATGTAGTTGCATGATCTTGCCTTTCTTATTTTGTTATTTGACTGACTTGATATTTGATAAAACTAGATAAACCCTGTTGACACTAGCTGTTTGAATTAGCGCTTGCTTCGTCGTAAATCGTTTGTAACGCATCCATTGTGGGAAAATCGCCCGACTCAAGCATCGGGAGTAGTTCCAGCTTAATTAATTCCTTGACTCCCTCCGTACCACTCACTTCGATCCAGAATTGTTCTCCAACAATCAATGTGAAAGTGAAGAATGGACAACAGAGACGTTCGTTGGCGATCCATTTCGTGGCTTTGTGAAGCATGATTGTGTCCAGTGGCAAGCGGAATCCGTATCCATCTGCCAATTCTCTGGTTTCCAGTATGGTTGACGACGAGAAAAGTTCCTTTGCAAGCAATCCGTGTGCCTCGCGTTCATCTGGATGAATGGCAGCAGGATTGCAAGCGATAATTTGGTCGTTCTGTTCTGACATGTTTTATCTCCTCAATGTAAATAGAGTGATTCAGAAGGCTTTTACCAGCCTTAAAAATACTGTACAATTTAAAGTGCACTTTAAGTCAAGAGGTTAAATTGATGAAAGATTTGAGCATCGGCGAAATCGCAAGTTACGCTGGCGTAGAGGCTTCAGCAATTCGGTATTATGAAAGCGAAGGCTTGTTGCCTGCTCCAAAACGTGTCAGTGGGCATCGCCGTTACAGTCCAGATGTATTAAAGCGTTTAGGCTTAATTCAACTGCTGCGTCAGGCGAGTTTTGGCATACGGGAAATACAGGCACTGTTCAAAAATTTGAATGATGAAGAAGAAACTGCAACGCCATGGCAGACAGTCGCAACGGCTAAGATTGCCGAGTTGGACGCGATCATCGAGCAGTCTCAGGCAACGCGGGCATGGTTAGCGGAGGCACTTGCAAATGAATGTGAAAGTGCTGAAGATTGTATTGCCATTGCATATGATGAAAGCGGAGATGGCATGGAAGTTACCCTGACCTGTATCAACCTGAGCACCAGAACGGGAAAAGACTCTGATAAGAGTTTCAAGTTACTAACGATGCCATCTACCTGCAAAAAGTGAGGTGCTGTGTTTGTGAGACGGATTTTATGACTTGCCAAAGATAATGATGCTCGCGCCTATCAGGATAACCAGGACACCTAGCACATCCCAGCGCGTCAGGCTTTGTCCTTCGACAAACCATAACCAGAGCAAAGCTGAGAAAACATAAATACCACCATATGCCGCATAGGTGCGTGACGCTGCACCGGGATGCAGTGTCAGTAAGCATCCAAAAAGAATGAGACTGGCAATGGATGGCAAAGCATACCAGGCAGGCTTACCCTGTCTCAACCACAGGTACATGAGATACGATCCCAGCAACTCAGCAAATGCCGTGATGAAAAACAAGCCAAAAGTTTTTATGAATACGATCAAATAGCGTCACTCCCTGAATGATGGATGGTGTGCAAAGGCTCAACGTTTGGTTTTTGGTGTACTGGATACCAATGAGGATTCGGGTTGAGCAAATACCATATTCCGATTCGTTTTACGCATCCATCGAAATCCTAGCACAAAGCTAAGGATGGAAATGAGGGTCAAACCACCATAGACCAGACCCAGATTCTGGCTCATCCAGATGGCAACAGGTGAACCTGCCAATAATGCGATCACCACAGGTACGATTAGAAGTGTGCAACAGGGACTGGCAATACAGGCAATCGTAAACATCACGAATCCACGAATTTTTCCCCAGATGGTTTTACCATCATCCAAACACGCTTGCAGATGCTTCATCCATGTGCTTTTTCGCTGTACAGGCACGTTGTCTATGGCAATTAAGGTATTAGATGCACAGCCACAACTTGTCGCGGCAGAACCACAGCCACAGCCTGTTGTGTTCTCGATAGCTTCAATTTTGATGTCTTGAGCGTTCATTTTCTCTCTCCTTGAAATTGAATATTTATAGGCAATTTTCTTCGCTAATCTCGCGGATATTTTTCAACCTGACGACCCATTGCTTTTTCAAATAGCTCCAGTACCTCGCCATCTTCTGGAAAGCGTTTCTGTTCGGCTTTTGAAAAAATGACAGTATCATCCACCGTCACATCAAATGTGCCTTTGCTCCCCATAACAAATTCAAGACGATCTATGAGATGCTGGTAGTCTCGCACCAGTGCTTCGCTGACGGCGAGAGCCTGCTGACTGTAGTCACAGGGAACACAATATTCAATTGATACAGTATGCTTTTGAGCCTGGAGCGGTATATCTGTCATGAGTTTCTTCCTTAATTTGATCGGTATGAGATACAAAGTTGATAGTTGAATTCGCTTGCACTGAGGCTTGCTCATCAACACGTTCCCATTTACCATAAAACTTAAACCTAACTTCAAGTCAAGGTATATTTTGAGTTTTAATCGGAGCTTAATGTGATGAAAATTGGGGAACTTGCTGAACGGACAAATACACCCGCCTCTACGATCCGTTATTACGAACGGGCAGGTGTTTTGCCGAAACCCGAAAGAATTAGTGGTCAACGCCAGTATGACGAGAAGGTAATTGAAGAACTTGAAGCGATTAAGATTGCACAGAATCTGGGTTTCAACCTTGATGAGATCAAGCTTTTACTGGAAACATTCCGTTCAAGTCAGGAGCCATCTGAGGAATGCAGAAATTTGACACAGCAAAAGCTGGTAGAAATCGACAAGATTATTGCGGAGGCTCAAAATATGAAACGGATACTGGAACACGGGATCACATGCAATTGTGCTTCGCTTCAAGGGTGTTACTTGCAAGAGGAAAAAGAACTGGCAACAGATCAGGAGCGTGAGTGTATTCTCGACCAACTGGTAGACGATGCACAGGAGCAAAACATGGGATACAACGACTAAAATCTAAACTTACCATTCGCCGTGTGACTCCACAAAGTTCACTCCTTCTGAGGATAATAAAGGGATGAAAGTTTTAAGACTAAAGATTTGCTCACTGTGGTAAACACCTGTTGGTGGTCTACTCTGAATCAATTTTAGGATCGATTCAGTAGCAATAAGGGCTGTGATTTTTGCTTCACCCTTGCCTCTAAGCCATGATTGGTACACTTGACCAGGTAGGTTACCTGTAACTCGGGATGTGAGTACAAAGACATCTGAACCAAAGCGAAATTTCTGAATAACTGATACCAGCCAATTTCTGAATGCTGGATTCCTAAACAACCAGCCGAGACGCAGAATACGAACCAGCCCAATGAAATGAGTAGATAATACCCGGTCATAGCATCCCCAAGAAAATGCCTCGCCTATTGGTAAGGTTTTTTCTATCATATACTGGTCAGCAAACGCAAAACGATATGCGGTACGCACGCCAAATTCTTCTCCCATGTTGATTTCGATACGATTCACTGCATATCGATCACCATAGTGACTAATTGTCCAATTGGCAGACGCTGAACCGAAGACTTCTCCCAAACCAAGGAGGGCAACATTGTCCACACGCTTTGCTTCTCCAAACTTTTCAACACCGTGTTTTGCCATCAAGTTAGAAATGCCTGGCATCAGTCCTACGCTTATCAATGCTGTTGTATGATGTTCCCTGGCGAGATCGTCCAGTGCTTCGATATTTGACAAAACATCTGGCTCGGCAGAAATATCCACATAGTTGATGCTTCTTTCAAGACAAGCTCGAGGAAAACGATCATCGGGTAGGTCGAAGCAAGTGACAACTAAATCAACATCCGTAAGCACGTTATCATAATTCTCTACAGACCCTACATCAATTTCGCGAGCTGTTGCTCGTTCACCGTATTTGTTTGCTTCTGCCTGTGCTTGCGTGTATCTTCTGCCTGCAACAATGACATGTACATTCGATTTTTCAATTAAAAACCTGGCAATCATGCTACCTATATTGCCATAGCCTCCCAATATGAGAACACTCACTCATATCTCCCATTTTGATCAATACAAAAATTGTTTACAGGCATCAAGCGTGTTCTATAGTTTGTGTCCAGTTACATATCGATAGACATCACGCACTTCTATGACGTTTACCTTAACAAACCCTGCCTCACCAAAGAGTTTGTACCATTTTTCATGGCTGTTGTACACGTTTGCAATCGTCTCTCTACTGGAGAGACACCCTATACTTCCACCCGATTTCAATACGCGATAGGCTTCTGCCAAAACCAATGACTTCTCTTTGTCATTAAGATGAAGCAACATGAAAGCGGTCACTATCCGATCAAAGCTTTGATCAACAAAAGGCAGATAAATAACATTACCCTTCAGCATAATTGGTTGCCGAGCCTGACGTTTCTTCACGAATTGGTGAAGCATCTCAGATGAAAGGTCAATACCAATACTCAAGCGGCTCATTTTTGCGGCGGGCAATGTAAGCACACCAGTGCCACATCCAAGATCGAGTACCGTATCTGTTGTCTCCAAATTGACGTTGCGTAATAGTTGCGTAGCCACTTCTTGATAATCATCTAAAAGCTTAGAAGCTACTGAATCGTATATAGGGGCGATGAGTCTGTAAAAGAACTTGATGACGGGTCGCCAGCGTGTGCCACGCAGATATTTGTCTACTTGTGCTCCCTTCATCACACCATAACGGAGCCATTTTGCTACGCCTCGGTAACTGTCATTACTCATCGTTGATTTGCCCGGTTGAACTCACTGTCGCAGGAACGGCGATTTCCCCGGCGTTTTCAAACGTAAGAAGTAGCTCAACTTCTTGACCCTCTGTCAGGTTCTCGCTCAATTGCATAATCATTACATGGAGTTCGCCCTGCCTGAACTCGACCGTAGCGTTACGCGGAATCTCAATGCCATCTTCCTGGAGTACCATGCGGGCAACATCATCAACTGTCTGTGTCTCATGTACTTCAAGCGATTCGGAAAAGTCCGCTGAGATGCTCAATAGGCGATCTGCGCCATCTCCTGTATTTCGAATCACCATGTAGGCGGCAGTAGGCGGTCCATCAATTTCCCCGGGACGTATCCATGCATTGGTTACAGTGATTTCACTTGTATCTGTCATATTCCCACATGCAGCCATAATGGTTGATAGCAATAACAACCCCTATAAGCATAAGACCTTTTTTAATCATTGCTTTATCCTAATTCAAATAGCTTCCTTATTTATCGGAGTTCTGCCTTCATATCGCTTGCTACAACTATGGAACATTGTAGCAGATTAAAGTCATCGTGTTCTGCTTCGTTGTAATTAGAGCAAGGTTTCTTCAGACGTTCCCATGCCTGATAGTCAACAATCGCTGTGCTGAACTCACCTGCGCCCAATTATACTTGCGAGGAAGGGGACATCCAGATTTAGCAAGTCTTGTTCATATAACGCGAAATTCGGCTGAAATTGTAATTTGTTGCTGAAGCAGCAATAGTTATGACTTTACCTGCTGTGCCCATTTAACTTCATTCAACAACACCGAGTCATACCGTGATAGAAGGGTAGTTCACGCGACTCAAACGAAGACTATCCGCGCAACATTCGCAACCCACTGCCGATCACGATGAATTCACTGATCTCGTGCCCAATCACAGCAATAGGTAGCGTAAATGCCCCTGTCAATGCTCCGACAACGAGAATAGTGATCACAACTGCTGATAACGCCAAGTTCTGGTTCACAACAGTTTGGTTGCGCTTAGCAAGCTGCAGAGCATACACGAGTTTCCCAAGGTCATCAGCCATCAGTGCGACATCGGCAGTTTCAAGTGCGACATCAGTTCCCGCTGCACCCATTGCAATACCAACCGTGGCTTCCGCCAGTGCAGGTGCATCATTTACACCATCCCCGACCATTGCCACATGACCGTGTTTCTGGGCGAGTTCTTGCACTCGTACTACCTTACCTTCTGGTTTAAGGTCTGCGTAGACCTCATCCACACCAACTTCGCGTGCAATTGCCTGAGCGGTGCGAGCGTTGTCGCCAGTCAACATGGCGACTCGAACACCAGCCTGATGTAAGACTTCTATTGTTTCACGTGCATTTTGGCGAATGGTGTCGCGGATGGCAATTAAACCCCATGGCGCTTGTTTGTCTCCAATCACGATTACTGTTTTGCCCTCATTCTGTAATGCTTCGATCTCAGTCATATATTCTGTCATCGGAATATTTAGCTGGTTTGCGAACAAGTCAGGACTGCCTGCGTAGATTGCAGATCCATTTACGCGAGCCGAGACACCAGCGCCTGTCAGAGAATGAAAGTCAGTCACTTCTGGAGGTCTAATGCCCTGTGCTTCTGCTTTTCGCATCACAGCCTTCGCCAGAGGATGCTGACTTAGACGTTCTACCCCGGCGGCAATGGTTAATAATTGCTCAGATGAGGTAATCCCATCTAACTGTTCATCTTTCAGTAGAATTACATCCGTCACTTCTGGTTCACCATGGGTTAAAGTGCCCGTTTTATCCAGAGCAACAACTGTAATTTTAGCAAGTTGTTCGACATATCTGCCGCCCTTAATCAAAACACCTTTGCGTGCTCCTGTTCCGAGTGTTGCAACCATTGTGATGGGAATAGAGATAACAAGCGCACACGGAGCAGCCGCAACGATGAACACAACGGATCTTGTCAACCATGTCTCCCAAGCACCATTGAATAGCAGGGGAGGCAACAGTGCAAACAAAATACCGACTAACAGCACTAGCGGACTATATACCTTGCCAAAACGCTCGATGAAACGCTGGCTACTACCTTTCTTTTCCTGTGCTTCCTCGACCATATGAATAATGCGTGCAATGGTATTGTCCGCAAAAGTTTTCGTAGCACGCACTTCCAGTGCACCCTGCTCGTTGATACTGCCCGCAAATACAGTATCTTCCGGTTGCTTTTCCACAGGGACACTTTCACCTGTTACTGGCGCTTGGTTAACATTCGATTCGCCAGCGATCACCACGCCATCGGTTGGAATGGATTGCCCCGGCTTCACAATGAATACATCCCCGACAAGAAGTTCTTCAACAGGCACTTCGGATTCACGCCCATCTCGCCGAACAAACGCCATTTTGGGGGTCAAGTCCATCAACGCTCGAACTGCTGATCGAGTTTTCTCTTCGGTATAGCCCTCGGCCGCTTCCGAGATAGAATACAAGAAAACCAACATAGCTGCTTCAGCAGGTTCGCCTAACAACAGGGCTGCGACTGCTGCGATAGACATGAGAAGTTCGATCCCAACTTCTCGCTCGAAGATCAGCTCTTCAAGAGCCTCACGCCCAAAGTAATATCCGCCAATCCCAACGGCTGAAATGTATATGCCATAAGTGACGATCTGCGTTACTCCGGCTTGTCCCAGAAGCCAACCAACCAGTAGCAACACACCAGCGACAACCGCCGTAATGACTTTTGGATTTCGCCAGATTTCTGGTTGCTGTGGAACGGCACGTCCCTCCTGTGGGGGAAAACCGAGTTCGTCCAACTTCTCGCGCAAAGTATCCGATGATGTTCTTAGGGGATCATAGGTTAGTGACACCTTTGCGGACTTGGGATAGACTTTTAACTCAACTAGACCGTTGCTATTATCAAGTCCTCGCTTAATTGTTGAGGCATCATGCTCGCAGTCCAGATTACCCACGTACACATCAAGTTGTATGTTTTTCATTTTCATCACTTTCTAATCACATCATTTTCTTAAAATCAATGGCGTTGTACGATTTTAATCGTTAATGTTCTCTATCCACCGAAGTATCCTGTGATAAGAGCAAAAAGAGCAAAACCAATAACTAGCATCAAGACACCGAGAGGATCTTCCTCAGTGTCTTGATCTATACGAAACTTACGCGCCTGTACAAGCATTTCATCAATGGCCACTCTCAACAGAATTCCAGCAGTGAATGCCAGCAAACTCAACTTAACTAATTCAGATTGATCCCGAATGATCCAGTAACCTACTGTCGCGCCCACTGTTACAGGAACAATAAAAGAAGCTGAAAGTAGTATGCGCTTCCACCGTGTTACCTCTTTCTGCTTAAAGGAAACAATTGTTGCAAAACCCTCAGGTATGTTCGAAGGGAGATTAGCAACCGCTAACAGAATCCCTAACTGCTGTTTCATACTAAGTCCTGTACTTATCATCAAACCATCAACAAATAAATCTACAGCAGTAGCGAAATAAATCATGAGCGGAGTTGTATCACTATCATCAGCTTGATCTGTGCGCCGATGAATAAACTCGATAACTTTGTCCAAAATAACGGAAAATATAGCACCTACTATAAATAATAAAATAACTAACCAAATCGCTTCGCTATTAAGAGCTTCGGGTATCAACTCCACTCCCACGATGGCTAAGAGGATGCCCGTTGCAGCATACAAAGATAAACTTATGAATCGATTCGAGTAGTCGAAAACTTCAACCAACACCCCTCCTATAAAGTTGCCTAGGGCAGGCAGGATTGCCAGCCCTAAAACATTTAAATATTCATCCATTGTTTAATCCTATGATTTAATGGCTTGCACGGTTGGCTGGGTTCCAGCATGTTCATCCTATACTTTTAACCTATTAATCTTTTAGAGTAGTTTCACTCTCATCATCCTGCATATCGTAGCGCGTGCATTCGTAAATCCCACGAGCTATATCTGCCAGAAACGATTCAGATAACTCAAGCAATTCTGCTACACGGTCATCGCTCAAGCGATAGGTCACATAGCGTCCAGACTGTTGTGACATAACCAATCCGCAGTCCTTTAAGCAACCAAGATGGTTAGACACATTAGATTGCGTAAGATCAGTAGCTTCTACAAGCTGGCTCACGGTGAGCGGAGTAACACGAAGCGCATCCAGAATACACAAACGTGATGGATCACCAAATCCGCGAAATAATTTAGCTTTCAAGTCTATTTCCAATTGCTCCGATGCAGTGGGCATATGACAACCTCTATATCAGCATATCAGCATATGATGATATGATATTTTGTTGTTTTTACTAGGGTTAGTTACACCAATGGGATAAAAATCAAGTAGTAAATGGCGTGTTTAGATCAGTACAGAGTGAAGAATGCAAAAAGAGCGACCATTTTAACTAGACGTAATTACAAGTCTGGTAGGTAGTGGCAAGATTATGGTGCAATTGGAAAACGCTACATAGTATCATTTCGGAAAAGTCCGCTAAGATGCTCAATAGGCAATCTGCGCCATCTCCTGTATTTCGAATCACCATGTAGGCGGCAGTAGGCGGTCCATCAATTTCGCCGGGACGTATCCAAGCATTGGTTACAGTAATTTCACTTGTATCTGTCGTATTCCCACATGCAACCATAATGGTTGATAGCAGTAATAATCCAATAAACGTAAGACCATTTCCAATCATTCTTTTCTCCATAGTTGTTATCTGATAACCCAGTTTCTCAAAACGTGCTAGTTCCATGTGCACGGTCTCCAACGGTGTAGTCGCAATAATTGGTCCAAGACGACTTCGAACGTAAAATGGTGCATAGAAACCATATCGAACTCGATTCCACCAGTTTGCGTTCAAACTCATTTTCTTTATTGTTAGAGAATGACTTTACTGACCCACATAAACCGAAATCAACGCAAATAAAGCAAAACCAACGACTAATGCGATCACTTCCCATGGGTCTGTTTCTTCACCCGGCTGTCGGTTGTCGTGAGCCTGGGTGACCATCTCTTCCACTGCAATTACAAGTAGTAGTCCTGCTGTAAAGGCCAGTAAACTCAGTTTAACAATGGTAGGTTGATCACGAACTGCCCAGTAGCCTACCGTTGCCCCAATAAAAATGGGGACTGCAAACGAAAGAG
Source organism: Anaerolineaceae bacterium (assembly GCA_002699585.1). Classification (GTDB taxonomy): domain Bacteria; phylum Chloroflexota; class Anaerolineae; order Aggregatilineales; family Phototrophicaceae; genus Phototrophicus. The sequence goes on from PABP01000032.1 coordinate 84,639, forward strand.
ATAGTAAAATCCGTTGCAAGCGAGCAACACCTTTCTGTCTGAAACTCGCAATGGTAGCAAATCCTTCAGGCACATCGGCGGGTACCTGTCCCAGAGCGAGTAGCAGTCCTAACGCTGGATTAATCGTTGAACCCGTACCAATGATGATACCGTCACTGAATAGGTCAATCGCTGTTCCAACATAGATCATCCATGGATCTGTGTCTTCACGGGTGTTGCCTAAACGGTTTCTGATCAAATCAACGGATCGATCTAAAACAATCGAAAAACTGCCACCAGCAACAAACATGAAAATGACAAGCCATGGTAGGTTTGCAGAGAGCACTTCTGGCATTAATTCGATGCCGATTACAGCGAGAATAATGCCAGCCGCCAGATGTAGCGCCCAACTCAGCACACGTTCTGAAACTGGAAACACCTCACTCAAAAGTCCGCCTACAAAGTTCCCAAGCGCAGGCATGGCTGCCAGAGCTAGGACGGTCAGAAATTCGTTCATTTTCGTAGCCTTCCTATTCTAGAAGGTTCAAAATACTGAAAAGCACGATTGCTACATAGACGATGTACAAACCATCCAATGCGAACACTTGCCAGCGTTGAAAACCTGCTTCTTCTGGTCCCCAGCGAATAAAGAGACCATAGAAAGCGGGGATAAGTCCAACGAAAACAAGACTAACGACGTACAAAGGTAAATTGTCAATCGGCATCGTCACCAGGGCGAGTGGCAGTAAGCCAAGCGTAAGTGTTACCGCATGATCACCAATGACAACAGTCGTTGCTTCCGTCACCTGCCCGGTGCGGGCGACCTTCCATGAACTGAACCATTCAGCCCCTGAGCCTGCCACTGCCGTAATAAACAGTCCAGCAACTACTTCCGAAATACCGAGTGATGAAGCAATATTCTCAGTGGATCGCACCATGGTATAGGCTCCAAGCGCCATAACCACGACACCTGCAACTGCCATGCCGATTTCTTTACGAGACCACTCTTGATTCTCGCCTTCGCCACGACCACGCATCAAGGCCTGTCCAAGGTAAACGAGATAAGCCAAAGACAAAATTAGTCCATCAATAGGCTGAAGACCACGCCAGGCTTCTGGAAGTGTCACAATACCGATGAGGATCACCAACGCTAAGTAAGGTAAAACAAGCACGCTAACCGCTTCCTTGCGTACACGGAGAAGATGCTGGTCAAGATGGCGTTTATGTTGTTCAGGTTTTTCCTCGTCTTCGACCATTTCTTCCTGACCGTCTTTACCGAGACGGCGCTGACGAGTGGCAAAGTAGGCAACGGTCACGATTGCAGGCACGTGGATGATGCTAGAACCAAGAACCATTCCAAGACCGATCCCGGACACACCACGCACAGCACTGGTCACACTAATCAAAAACTCGGAACCAGCAGTGAAAAGAGCCAGCATCGCCCCACCGGCAACAGCCGTTAGCCCCCACTGCCCGACTAATTTATGGAGGGGTTTCGCCAGATGCTCGGCGCCCCAATGTGCGGCAAACGCGGCGATGATAAGGACAATAAACCAGATAATGACGCTCACAGCCTGTCCTCCTCTGATCCCGGCTTAAACGCATGTTGAGCAATTTGCTGACGCACCTCACGCAGTGCTGTATCCTGATCGGACATAATAGGATAGGGGACATTATCAAGTTGCTCTTCTGGAGATGGTTCGCCAACGACCACAACGTGAATGGTGCCATTTCTATATCCGCTTACCAATTCATCAGAAAGAAGCAATATGAGACACTCATGAATCGTCGCATTGGCACTTCGTACATCGAAAATAAGAAAACAGGTTCCCATTTGCCTACATAGAGCGGACACTTCCCGATGTATTTCCTGTACTTGCGCTTCATCCATGAGACCCTCAATGGTCACAAGGATCAGGGGTTCGTCAACATAGGTTGTTGTTGTTACTGTCATAGGAATTCCTTTCCATTTAGCGTCCCTGCTTTTCAGTATGAACCAGGGCGGGTCATTGAAAAAGTGCAAGATAACTCAAAATCTTTGAACCTTTTGCCCTATGCCATGCTATAACTTTTGCACTATACATCCTCTGCTACGGAAGCCAGCCATAGTCCAACCATAATTTCGAACAGGCTGAGTAGTCGGGTTAAACCGGGCATCTTAACAAATGGCTCCATCAGGTCTTGATAGAACTCAGGGCCATCTTTCCAGAGCAGAACGTGTCGCTGTGGACGTAATAATGCAACAACGCCATCGCCAATCAATAGAATCGCTATCATATCTTTGAGCTTGTTACTCATCTGGACTTCTCCTCACTATTAAATTCGGGCTTGTAGCCAAGCAGTCGAAGGGCATTGATCACAACCAGGATCGTGCTACCCTCATGCAGAATGACCGCACCACTTAATTGCACAATACCAACGACAGATGAGAGAATGAGTAGCCCGATCACACCTAGAGAAATAACAAGATTCTGTTGAATGATGCGTCGGCTGGCACGGCTCAAGCCGACGGCGAAGGGCAGTCTGCTAAGATCATCCGCCATAAGCGCAACGTCAGCCGTTTCGAGTGCAACGGCTGTGCCTGCACCACCCATGGCAATTCCAACTGTTGCGGTTGCCAACGCGGGGGCATCGTTCACACCATCACCGATCATCGCAATGGAGCCATACTGTTTTTCTAATGCTTTGATTGCGTCTAGCTTATCTTCAGGTAGCAATTCCGCACGCACATCAGTTAACCCAACCTGTTTAGCAATATCTTTAGCAACATCATCATTGTCACCCGTGAGCATCACCAATTGCTTAATGCCAATGTCCTTTAGGCGTTGCATGACATTTTTTGCTGTATCGCGTGGTACGTCTGCTAAAGCGATAATGCCAAGAAATGTACCATTTTGATTGACAATGACGGTTGTCTTACCATCTCGCTCCAGTTTTTCAACGGACTGTCGCAGTTCATTATCGGCTTCAGGAGTGTCCGTACCCTGAAACAATCTCAGCGAACCTAGCAGGATGGGCTGATCGTCAATTTGACTGCGAACCCCTTTACCTGCAACGTTTTCTAAGCCATTGGCTTCAGGCAAATCCAAGTCGTTTCCCTGAGCGGCGCGGACAATTGCCAGGGCTAAAGGATGGTTCGATTGCTGTTCGACAGCAGCAGCGATCCGCAGGACATCGTTGTGTTCATAACCATTCAAGGCAACAACATCTGAAACTTCAAATTCACCCCGAGTAATAGTTCCCGTCTTGTCAAACGCAATGACCTGTAAGTCGCCCAGATTTTCCAGGTGAACACCACCTTTAATCAAGACACCATTACGCGCTGCCTGTGCAATTCCAGATAGTACGGCGGCTGGAGTACCAATTGCCAGCGCGCATGGAGAGGCAGCTACCAAAAGGAGCATTCCGCGATAGAAACTGTCCTGAAAACTGGACAGGTTTAAGATTGGTGGAATAATCACAAACAGCAATGTACCGATCAACACGACTGGAACAAACCACGAGGTAAATCTTTGTGTAAACCGCTGGGTCGGACTCTGCTGACTCTGTGCTTCTGCCACCATCTGCATGACACGGCTGAGCGTGTTATCTGCTGCGAGTTTAGTTACCCGAACATCCACTGCATTGTCCTGATTGATGGTGCCTGCAAATACCTCATCACCCTCAGTTTTATTCACTGGTACACTCTCGCCAGTAATCGGGCTTTGATCGATAGCAGTTGCACCACTGCTGATTTCACCATCGACAGGAATTCGATCTCCAGGGCGAACAACAACCACATCACCAACCTGAAGCTCGTCAACAGGTTCTTCAACAATCTCATTGTCGCGTCGCACACGGGCAGTTTTAGGCATCAGTTCACCAAGTGCATTGACGGCACTGCGGGCACGATCCAACGCATAGTGTTCGCCAGCATGACCGAGTGCAAAAAGAAACAGCAAGAAAGCCCCTTCCGCCCACTCTCCGAGAATAGCCGCACCGCCAGCCGCCGCTAACATCAATACATCGGTATCGAACTCACCACGAAACAATCCGGGTATAGCATGGGTGGCGATGTCATAGCCTCCGGCGATGTATGCCAATACAAAAAACACTGTCGCCAGGGTTTCATTCATCCCGAGGAAAGTTTCACCCACAAAACCAATAGCGAAGAAAATTCCAGCCAAGCCAACAAGAAATAGTGTCCACTTTTCCTGCAACCAGTGCGGTAGGAACTCTGGCGCACTACCGTGATTGTGTCCAGAGTGTTCATGTTCTTCAGGTCTGTCGGTTTTTTGCTGACTATCTTGAATTATCCTTGCGCTATAGTTCTGGATTATCGCCTCAATCGCTGGTCGTTGGATCACGTCAGTATCATAGGCAATAAAAATCAGTCCAGCGGCATAATTGACCGATGTGTGAACTACACCATCTTGCCTTGTGAGTGACTTTTGCAGACTTTGCGCTGAGTCGGCAGTGTTCAATCCTTTGAAAGCGATCTGCTCGTGACGATAACGCTCTGTGATGCTTGCCCCACTGGTACGAGCGATCCGCTTCACTTCTCCTAGAGAGATCAGGTTGGGATCAAAATGTAAGCATAATTGAGCCTCGTCATCTTGACTTATTACATGCGCTTTTTCGATTCCTTTTAACCGGGACAGACGTTCCGTCAAAATTTCCACGCACTCATCGTCAACGCTTATCTCAGGAAGGACTAAATTCAATTCGATTTGTGTTTTGTTGACCATATTTATGCTCCTTGCATAATCGTAGGTTTTGATCTGTTTTTCTGAATTTGTTGAATAAGATAATGTGCATCATCGCCTACACCCGTAATGAGGGCTGATCCGCGAGTGCGTTGCCATGAGCGACCCATAAAATAGAGATCATCAACAGGGGATATGCCCTCCTCATGGATTAAATTCCCGTCGTTATCTTTGGTATTTGGAATAGCAACCCAATCACTATTGTCCTGATATCCAACAGCCCAAATCACACTCGTCACCTGTTCAACATGACCATTCGCAAAACGAACGGTATTGCCATTGACCGAGCTTAAGTAGGGAAGAACTTCGACCCCTTTTTCCCGTAATGTCTGGAGTCGTCTGCCCCGAGCAGGAAACGGGTCGGTCTTTTGCATGATTCTTCCGATGATGCTGTCTCTTCGAGCGTGCAACAAGCCAGTTTTATCTAACCACCACCAGATACTCTTTCCAAATAACCTATCTGGAAGTAAACGCCGTGACCGTCCCGTTGCTAGCAATACCTCGTGAGTTTTACTCAGTTCATTAGCAAAATCGCGTCCACTGGCACCATCTCCAACAATTAAGACTTTGCCATCCGGTATTTGTTTCGGATTACGATAGCTCTGAGCTGTGAACTGCCTGACAGCTGGAACGAAGTCCTGTGACATTTGAGGCACTCTTGCCTCCTGAAACGCGCCTGTTGCGATGATAACAATATCGCTACTGTAAATATCGCCTCTTGTTGTTGTCGCCTGAAAGCCTGTAGGCGTTTTTTCCAATGTTTGAATTGATTGGTTGAGATGTACAGGAAAGCCAAAATGCTGTGCATAGCGTTCAAAATAATTGGCAATTTCATCTCGTGTTGCGTAGCCATTGGGATCGCCATCCAATGCTACTCCGGGCAATGCACTGAATGCCCGGCTTGTGAATAAAGTGAGCGACTCATAACGTTGTCGCCAACTGTCACCAATACGCTCGTTCTTATCAAGCATGAGATAAGATAAGCTGGTTGATTGCAGATAATAGGCAACGGCAAGTCCTGCCTGCCCTGCGCCAATAATGAGAATATTTGTTTCATATTGCTTCATATCTGATTTTCCTAAATGATATACCATCTCAATATCTGAATATATGAACACTTATTCAGGTGTTTTTCTAAAAAAATGCGAATTCTATCCGCATTCAACATGCTCTAATCCGATCTGAAAGACTTGACGCACATGATCATCATCTAGTGTATAGTACACATGCCGACCCTCTTTTCGAGATTTGACCAGACGCATTTGTCGCAGTGATTTCATCTGGTGAGATACAGCCGATTGACTCATACCCAGAAGGACTGCAATGTCGTGAACACATAGTTCATGATCTAACAGTAAACCGATGATACGTATCCGATTTGTATCACCCATCGCCCGAAATAGTTCCGCTAAACTAGCTGCTTTTTCTTCTTCTAATATATCTTCTTCAGCGACATGTGGTTCGTTATTTAGAACGTCCCCACAAGAATGTGATTGAAATGTATGATCCACAACAAATCCTGAATATATGAACATATATTCATATAATATCAGCGTTTAGTATGTCTGTCAATCTGCTATCTACAATTTTTTATGGTGTATTTCATCTCAATGTGCTCGTTGGTGTAAGCACGAGAACATGTTGTTGAGGTAAATTTCGTACTACTTGAAATACCCGGGTTTTTATGCTTACTTGACAAACTACCTGAAGTAAATTTAGAATAACCTAAAATAACAGTTATAAAATACGAAAAAAATTTCTAGGGGAATGTTCTAATGAGCAATCAGTTTGAAAAGTATTTCTCCAGACGAAAGTTTCTGGGCTTTGGTTTGGGGAGTGTTACGAGCATTATCGGTGCAGCATTGCTAGGTCGAAGTGCGTCTGCTCAAGATGAGACACAAAGTAATGGTCATCAAATGCAATCGATGTCTGGTCACGACGGCACAATGATGATGATGGGAGAAGTGGATCATCAGCGAAACGGCTTTGACCCACTTCAAATATTGACAGACTGGGATTATGGTGAAGTCAGCCAGTTAGATAGTGGTCAGACTCTGCGCGAATATACGATTGACGCGGGCGATATCGAAATTGAAATTGCACCCGGAATCTTCTTTCCGGCATGGACTTACAATGGTCGTGTTCCAGGTCCAACTATTCGTTGCACCGAAGGAGATCGTATTCGCATTCGCTTCCGTAACTTCGGCAGCCATCCGCATACTATCCATTTTCATGGTGTTCACCCTTTTGAGATGGATGGTGTTCCCGGCGCTGGAGATGGTGAAATTGGTCCTGGAGAGGAAACGATCTATGAATTTGATGCTGAACCCTTCGGCTGCCATCTGTACCACTGCCATGCCCTTCCCCTCAAACGTCACATTCACAAAGGGTTGTATGGTGCTTTCATCGTTGATCCCCTTGAAGGTCGTACACCTGCTCGTGAATTTGTAATGGTGATGAATGCCTTTGATACGAACTTTGACGGTGGAAACGAAATCTACGCAGTCAACACCGTCGGATTCGAGTATATGCGTCGCCATATTCCAGCGAAGGTCGGTGAACGTATCCGCGTTTATCTGATTAACATAACGGAATTTGATCCAATCAACTCATTCCATTTACACGCTGAGTTTTTTGACTATTACGATCACGGAACAACACTCGAACCCACATCACGCACAATTGATACCGTCATGCAAGCGCAGGCCCAGCGCGGTATCTTGGAATTTTCATATCGCTGGCCCGGTCCATATATGTTTCATGCCCATGTGACGGAGTTCACTGAACTAGGCTGGATGGGACACTTCAATGTCGTCAATGAAGAAGATTTTGCCGATGCCCTAGCATCTGTCGGCTTAGACGCTGAATGGGACCAACGTGCGACACAGGGCAGCACGGTTCCCTGGCGTGAGGAGGCAAGCGAATCATGAGCGAACAAGTCCAGCAAACACAGACACAAGATAGTCGCCTCGGCGGGATTGCCTGGGCACTTGCTCTTGTGCCACTCATTCTTTTAGGTATCATCGCGGCTCTCATTGTCACAACTGAAGGTGGTTTGTCTGAGCTGTCAGGACCACCAATTGAGCAGGTTTCAATACAGCGGATTATTTTGCCAGAACCGGGGCGGATCGTTGTTGAAGTTGTCAATGATGGACCACAAGATGTGACCATTCCACAAGTTTTGGTCGATGAAGCATACTGGCAATTCACTGCCGAACCATCAACCACGATTCCACGATTTGGACGGGCGACATTTACGATCCCATATCCCTGGGTAGCAGAGGAAGCCCATGAGGTCGTTCTAGTCACAGAACTTGGTGGTACATTCGCAGGGGAGATCGCTGTAGCAGTGGAATCACCAGCACCATCAACAGACCTATTTGCACGCTTTGGCTTAGTCGGCTTCTATGTTGGTATCATTCCGGTATTGCTCGGCATGTTATGGTATCCATTTATGCGAAGACTTGGCACACAGGGTATGAACTTCGTGTTGTCACTCACAATTGGTTTGCTGGTGTTTTTAGCGGTTGGCACATGGCTTGATGCACAGGAATTTGCCGCTGAGTTGCCGCAATTCTGGCAGGGCGTACCTATGGTTATTTTCATTGCCTTGATTACACTGGGAGTGTTGATCGCGGTGAGTAGCGTCCGACAAGGGCAAGAAAGCACACCGTTAGGTATCTCCTATCGAATTGCACTTGGGATTGGTCTACACAATCTTGGTGAAGGTTTAGCAATTGGTGCAGCTTTTGCGCTGGGAGAAGCTGCTCTTGGAACATTTCTGATTCTTGGCTTCACCCTTCATAACATCACAGAAGGCGTTGGTATCGCCGCGCCAATAGTTCGCAAGAATCCAGGTTTACAGCACTTTGGATTACTGTTACTTCTAGCTGGCGGACCAGCAGTTCTCGGTACATGGATTGGTGGGTTTGCCTTCAGTCCCATTCTTGCTACCATTTTTCTCGCTATCGGTGTCGGTGCAATCCTTCAAGTCGTGTGGGAGGTTGGCAAACTCATTGCGCGAGATAGCACCCGAATAGGCTTACCGATTATCAACTGGGTTAATCTGAGTGGTGTCACAGTAGGCATTGCGATCATGTACTTCACAGCATTTCTTGTGAAATTCTAAAAAGGACACCTATGGTTGATATCACAATGAAACAGGTTAAAAAGACAACCCCCAAAGGCGTCACTCGTATTGTTACAACTGTTGTGTTGGGTACCATTGCATTGGGGGCTTTAGCCGTAGGATATATCTGGTTTTCAGGTGGCGATGGGCGTGCTAGCGAACCCATCGCCGCACCAAGCCTAAATATTCAACCAGGCGATTCAAGAGTGTTATTCAGTATCATTCCTGAACAGTCCGAAGCTCTATTCCGTATTGATGAAGTTCTTCTCGGAGACACGAAAATTGTGGTAGGTACAACTGATCGGATTGCAGGTGAAATGCTTGTTGATTGGGACGACCCTGCCAACTCTCAACTGGGATTGATAAGAGTCAATCTACGAACCCTTTCAACAGATAACGAATTCCGCGATCGCGCTCTGCGTGGACAAATTCTCGAGGCTGATCAAGACAAATATGAATTTGCTGATTTCATACCCGTAGAACTACTCCAATTGCCTTCTAGTATTGCAGTTGGGGACTCTGTTGACTTTCAGATACGAGGCAATCTTACAGTCCATGGAGTAACCCGTGAAGTTATCTTTGATGCCACATTAACAATCGTCAGCAATAGTCACATTGAGGGTAATGCACAGGCTACAGTAAGGTATCAGGATTTTGACATGACGATCCCAGAAGCACCTGGTGTCGCTAAGGTATCTGATCAAGTTGAGCTGGAAATCAGTTTTGTTGCCCAGGCACTTGTTGAATAGAAAGTCTCCTTTATTCTAGCCTCTCCTGCTGTCCGAGTGGTTTTGAAACGAAACAGTGACCACTGTACTGTTCAAAAACATCTGACAAATTGGAGGCTGGATCGGTGGTGACGATTAAGACTCGCTTGCCGGAGTCCGCAGCACGGACGGCGGTTGTGCAAGCCATCGTCGTTTTACCAACGCCACCTTTGCCAGAGAAAAAGATAAATTCAGTCACGATGGTTACTCCTTATTCAGGGCTTCCTGAACCTCTTCCAATGTAGGATACGCACCCACTTTAATCACCTGACCGCGTATTATGGTAATGGGTAGTGCGTCCATCTGTCTCTCGCGTACCAGCCGCATGACCTCTGCATTCTGCATGAAAGCATTGGGATGGCTGATCATCTGATAGCGTTCCAGTTCTGTTTCAGCATCTTTCAACTTGATGACCATCTCGTTGACATCCAGTAGCGTTTGGTCAAGTGTAGGGCCGCATAAACCAGTCGGACAGCACATTGGCGGATCGAAAAACTCCACGTCACCAGACATTGGCTGGGAAGATGTTGGCGCATCAAAGAAAGTGACATTCCCATTCATGGTTGATAACCTTTCATAAATAGCTGTCTGTATTGGCAGATAAAAAAAGAGGTTGGATAGTGTGGGCTATCCCGAATTGTTTTCCATTGTTGCCAATAGATGGCGTAAGGCTGCAACCTTCGTCGGATTCACCCGATGATGCACCCATACGCCATGTGATTCTGAAGTAATCAGCCCTGCATCGCGCAGCACTTTGAGGTGATGTGAAATGGTTGGCTGTGTTAATTCAAAGTGACGTTCAATGTCGCAGGCACAGGTTTCGCCCTTGCCCTGGCTGATAAGATCCAGGATCTGAACACGCACAGGATGACTGAGAGCTTTGAACATAGCCGCAAACGTTTCAGCTTCTTCCAACTGAACCCGTAGCTCCAGCGTGGGATCACAGGTTCTCCGATTTGCCCCAGTCTCAAGTTCCAGAATTTGTACATTTTGATTCATAAGTACCTTCCTCACCTATGTCAAAGAGAGTATAGCACAAAGACATTCAAAAGTATCTATATAGAGAATTATCTATGTCATCGGTTTGAGATGACATGCGCCACTGCTGAATAGCCGTGTCGAGTGCTAACCTATATTCAAGAGTTTGAATGCAGAGTTCACGCGGAAGGATAAAAACCATGTTAACAATCAAAATTCTCGGTTCTGGATGCCCCAATTGCAAACGACTGGAACGAGAAGTCAACGATGCTCTGTCAGGGCAGGCAGTCGATTTTGAAGTTATCAAAGTCACCGATTACGCTGACATCATGACCTACGGCATTATGAGTACACCGGGATTGGTCATGAACGAAACCGTCCTTTCTACCGGGCGCATCCCAAAACGCCAACAAATTATCGACTGGGCACTCCAGTATCAGACTGCTGAATAGGAAAGGGAGTGGCTTACACATGCAATTGGCACAACTCAAACCAACCCGCAAAGATCAGCGGCCATTCCTTATTGTTGCCGTTCTGGCAGTGCTCTGGTTCATTGCTTACAACAATCTGCAAGCAATTGCGGATTGGGTGACATACACAGTACTGGACTTCAGCCGCGAAGATCAACTGGGCGAAGCACTCAATTTCTTCATCTATGACACGCCGAAGTTACTGCTGCTGCTTTCCGGCATGATTTTTCTCATCACACTGGTACAGACCTTCATCGACACCAATAAGGTGCGTGAAGTCGTCGAGAAGCGTGGCGAGGGAATCGGCAACCTGATGGCTTCCCTCTTTGGTGCGATTACGCCCTTCTGTTCCTGTTCGTCTGTGCCGTTGTTCATCGGTTTTGTGCAGGCAGGCATTCCGTTGGGGATCACGTTCTCATTCCTGATTACCTCACCGATTATGAATGAAGTGGCATTTGTGCTGCTGCTGGGACTTTTCGGCTGGAAGGTAGCTCTATTGTATCTGGCATCGGGTATCACCATTGGCATTGTTGCCGGGCTGATTCTGGGACGGATGAATCTGGAAAACTACGTTGAAGATTTTGTCTATGCCATCAAGGCCAAAGGTGGTCAGCCAGGTGTTGCTGTTGCAATAGAAGAAAAACCGACCTGGGAAGAGCGCTTCCAGCAGGCAGGCGAGAGTACCCGCGAAATCGTCGGTAAAGTGTGGTTGTTTGTCATCATTGGTATTGGAATCGGTGCGTTCATTCATGGATTTGTCCCGGAAGATGCGCTTTCAGATGTGATGGGAGCCGGGGCGTGGTGGTCTGTACCGGCGGCAGTGCTACTGGGTATTCCCCTTTATTCCAATGCCGCAGGCATCATCCCGATTGTGAGTGCGCTACTGGGCAAAGGCGCGGCACTGGGTACCGTTCTGGCGTTTATGATGTCGGTGGTTGCGCTCAGTTTACCGGAGATGATCATTCTGCGAAAAGTCCTGAAGCCGCGTTTGATCGCCATATTTGTCGGCGTAGTCGCTGTGAGCATCATCCTCACCGGCTATCTGTTTAATCTGGTGATTTAAGCGAGGACGCATACGATGAAAGCCAAACCCGTCATAACCCTAGCCTTGCTCGCTTTCGTTGCCCTCAGTGTTATCACTCTGGTTGTGAACCAACTTGAAGGCAATGCCGCGTCTGAAGCCAGCGATATAAGCGACCTTCAGACGTTGGAGGATCGACTTGTAGTTTACTACTTCCTTGGAACTGCACGCTGTTATACATGCAGGCTCATTGAGTCGCATACCAGAGATATTGTCGAAGCGACATATGCCGATCAGTTGATGCGTGGGCAGATAGAGTTCAGGGTCATCAATGTCGAGACACGCGACACTGTGCATTTTATCGAGGATTATCGGCTTTCTTCGCCTTCTGTCGTACTTGCCCGATTTGCTAACAACGTACAGGCAGAATGGAAGAACCTTGATAGAGTCTGGCAGTTTGTCGGCTCTGAGTCCACATTCCGAACGTACATTCAGGATGAAATCACAGCGATGATGCAGGGCAGTCTCTAATGGAAGATTGGACCGTTGCTTTAGTTTCCGCCTTTTGGTTCGGTGTATTGACATCGATCAGCCCATGCCCTCTGGCCACAAATATCGCGGCAATCTCTTTTGTTGGCCGACGGGTGGATAACCCAAGACAGGTTCTCGTCGCTGGATTGCTCTACACTGGCGGGCGGATGCTTACCTACATTGTACTGGGGACCGTGCTGGTCACCAGTCTGCTCTCTGTTCCATCCCTATCCTATGCTTTACAGAAGTACATGAACCTCGCACTGGGTCCGTTATTGATCCTGGTGGGCATGGTATTGATGGAACTTATCACGTTCCAGATCGGTGGATCAGGTATTAGCGAATCTATGCAGAAGCGTGTAGAGGGTTTGAATGTTTGGGGCGCAGGATTACTCGGTATCCTGTTTGCCCTTTCTTTCTGCCCAACCTCGGCGGCGCTTTTTTTCGGTAGTGTACTGCCACTCGCAGTGAAGTGGCAATCTGAGGTGATGCTACCCGCAATCTACGGTATTGCTACGGGCTTGCCGGTGGTCCTCTTCGCGGGATTGATCGCAGTCGGAGCCCAAAAGGTAGCGAAGGCATATGACCGTGTGGTGAGTTTTGAACGTTGGGCACGCTATATCACGGGAGGTCTTTTTATTCTCGTGGGTATCTACTACTGCCTTGTCTATATCTTCGGCATATCGCTTTTCTGATTGTGCATGTGTCGTGACCATATCGTGATTTGCTGAGAAAGGAAAAGATCGTGTGGGAACATTCAGACTTAGAAGCTGTTCAGACACTCGCTAAACGGATGATGGCTGTCCTGGAACTGTCTGGCTCGCCTGTTGGGGTACGGTTGCTACATGAAGGCTCCGAACTGCCTGCGGGTGTCCGCGTGCTGAATCAGTACCGCTACTGTCAGGCACTCATGCTGGCACGGCGTGGAGAACACGTCTTGCTCGACGGGCATGGTATTGCCTGTCCGGCGGCGGCAGCAGCCTTTGGTTTCCGCCCGCTGCCGAAGGAACTGCAATCGGGCAGAGGCTTAGTCGGTTTTGGTATCGTCAAAGATCCCGTTGTCGGGCAGAAAATGTTTGAGTGGATGCCGCGCCTGGAATCCGGCTGGCTCAGGCAGCTTCATCTTTATCCACTCGATGAAGCGGAATATGAGCCTGATCTGGTAGTGGTAGAAGATGAGGTAGAGAAACTAATGTGGATCGGGCTGGCTAATCTGAACGTCACTGGTGGTGAACGGATTGAGGCTTCGACGGCGATCCTGCAAGCTGCTTGTGTAGACTCGACCATCATCCCTTATCAGGAACACCGGCTCAATATGAGTTATGGGTGTTATGGCTGCCGGGATGCGACCGATATTGGGCAGAATGAAACCGTACTGGGCTTCCCCGGCGATTTGCTGCCTGCAATTGGTGAACACCTTGAATATCTGGCAGAAAAAGCGATGCCCGTATCACGATCCAAACGAGCATTGGCTGGACTTGAGAAACGCCAATCTTGATAGTTGGTTGCAGTTTAGTGTGCCTACAATAGGCTAGCTCGTTATAAACAAGGTTTTTAGCGTAGCAGGTAAAAAACAGATGCGCGATACAGCCTGTTGTGATCTAAATGACTTTTTGAAGGCAGTGGCAGATGATACGCGCCAACGCATTCTGTTTCTCTTGCGCAACCGAGAGATGAGTGTAAGTGAACTCGATACACACCTGGCTGTCAGCCAACCGACTGTCTCACACCATCTTGCCATCTTACGGCGCTCCCAGCTTGTCACTGCGCGGTATGAAGGACGCTGGGTTTATTACCGAATAAACCCTGACTGTGTTAAAGAGTGTAGTGATGAAATTCGGGTGCATTTCAAGAAACCCATCCATCAACAAAACATGGAACATAAGCAGCCTGAGATGATAAAACGACGAATGGTAGTGATACTGGCACATCCTGATGATGAGAGTTTTCCATTAGGCGGTACGCTGGCTAAATATGCAGCAGAGGGTGTTGAGATTACGCTGGTATGTGCGACAAAGGGTGAAGCGGGTATTCCTGATTCATCCAGAGAGGAAACGGCACGCTTACGTGAGCATGAACTGCTCACGGCGGCTGATGTGCTTGGATTGTCGGATGTGCGTTTTCTGGGGTGGCTGGATAGCGAACTGGATAAAGCGGATGAAAAGATCGTGATTGGTCAACTTGTGGCTATCCTGTCAGAAATACAGCCGCAGGTGGTTATCACGTTCGGCGCAGATGGTATCTCCGGTCATCCGGATCATATTGCTGTCCATCAGTTGACAACCGCTGCGTTTAAAGAGTCTGGCGTGCGAGGGTTACTGTATTACATCGCACCATCTGAAGCCACACAACAGGGATGTGGTGTTCTGCCACCAAGGGCGATCACTGGAGGCCCGACTATTGGCATTGATGTAAGTCAGTATCTTGTCACAAAGGTGCGGGCGACGCAGTGTCACGCCAGCCAGAACCCACCTTTCAGCGGTGATCCTAAGACAGAGGCTGAGCATCTTGCCTGCCATGAATATTTCGTGCTGGCATTTCCAGTTTTGGAATCCGTTACCACACACGATTTGTTCGAACAGAAATTAGAGATGGAGGTTCATCATGAACGAGCCTAATGCAATGATCAAACCCTGGCACGGTGTTTCCCGTGAGGAAATCAACTGGAATCCAACCGTCGTTGCAGAGCGTTGTATCGGTTGCGGGTTATGTGTCACATCCTGCGGACGTAAGGTCTATCAGTTCGATTATGACAATAATGTCGCAGTCGTTGCCAATCCGCTTCACTGTATGGTAGGTTGTTCAACCTGCGCCACAATCTGCCCACGGGAGGCAATTGAGTTTCCGTCATGTGGCTACATTCAACAGCTTATCCGGGAACGAAAAATCGTCAGGCAAAGCAAGGATATGCTGCGCGATCACCCTGATGATTACCGCACTGAACCTAAATAACACAATCAATCAAAATCAAAGGAGACAACCGCGATGAGTTCTCAAACCACCAGCGCTTCAGCGCAAAGCCAGAACAACGTGTTTAGCAGGCTTTCTATACTAGATCGCTTTTTGCCCATCTGGATTTTTGCGGCAATGGCATTGGGCATCGGTCTTGGTAATTTTTTCCCGGAGATTGGCCCGGCACTTGACTCTGTGAAACTGGATACCGTTTCGCTGCCGATAGCAATCGGCTTACTGTGGATGATGTATCCGGTTCTGGCAAAGGTCAAGTACGGGAAAATGCCCGAAATGGCTGCTAACTGGAAGATGTCAGGTACATCCTTGTTCCTCAACTGGATCGTTGGCCCGGCGTTGATGTTTGCGCTTGCATGGGTGCTGTTGCCGGATCACCCTGAATATCGAACCGGCTTGATTCTTGTCGGGCTGGCGCGTTGCATTGCGATGGTCTTAATCTGGAATATGCTGGCGTGTGGTGATAACGAGTATGCCGCAGTGCTGGTGGCGATCAACTCTGTATTTCAGATCGTGATGTATACCGTCTTAGGCTACTTCTATCTGACGGTGGTACCAGGTTGGCTGGGAGGCTCGACTGTGGTGCTGGATGTCTCCATGTGGGAAATCGCCAAAAGTGTGCTGATCTTCCTGGGTATTCCGCTGGCAGCAGGCTTTCTGACACGGTTCATCCTCGTGCGACGGAAGGGCGAAGAATGGTACGAAACAAAATTCGTGCCGCGTCTGTCGCCGACTGCCATCTGGGGATTGCTGTTCACGATTGTGATGATGTTCTCCCTGAAGGGTGAAGTCATCCTGGAACGACCAATGGACGTGGTGCGGATTGCGTTACCACTGGTTATTTACTTCTTTGTCATGTTTGGTGTCTCATTCACGCTGTCCTACTTGATGAAATTCCCCTACGCGGATACAGCCACCATTTCCTTCACCGCTGCCGGGAACAACTTTGAGCTAGCGATTGCTGTAGCAATCGGTGTGTTTGGGCTGGCTTCCGGTGAAGCACTAGCAACGGTGGTCGGGCCACTAATCGAGGTACCCGTGTTGATTGCACTAGTGTATCTCTCGCTCTGGTTAGGGAAGCGTCTCTATCCATCTGATCCATTGTGGCAATCCAGGAGTCAATCTGTACATGAAACAGCACCCGAAATTGTCGGGGCATCTGATTAGAAAGGGCTATGTAATGAACTGCTATATTTGCGAAAAAACACCGGGACCCGGTGGCACAAATTATCATGTGAAGGCTGCGGTTGGTGTTTGTCATCATTGTGGAGTTGGTATTTGCATGGAACACAGTCACAGGGATGCTGAACCGGGATCGCCTCTGCTGTGTCCATCGTGTGCGGGCCTGCTTAAGGAAGAGTCACATATACAATCAGCTAATGCAGTCGTTTCTCAAAAGAGTCAGGGATAAACCATGACCCATTCCACTAACCATATGCAAAAGTTGCAAACTGTGTTGGCTCTGGTCTTACTGCTGAGCTTGTTTCCACTATCCGTTCAAGCGCAAGAATCGGTTGTATACGGCGTGTTTTTCTATTCGCCTAGCTGCCCGCACTGCCATGACGTCATCGATAATCACTGGCCGGGTATCCAGAATGAATTTGGAGATCAGCTTCAGGTTTTGTTTGTCGATGTTTCGACGTATCAAGGCAGTCAGATTATGGGCACAGCTATCCAGGCGATGCGAATCCCGTCGAATGGCGTACCCATGCTTATTATTGGAACGGATGTATTGGTCGGTTCAATCGATATTCCCCAACGCGCCCCGACTATTATCCGGTCTGGCTTAAACGCTGGTGGGATCGGTTATCCCCCTGTCCCGGGCATTGAACAACACTTTGAGTCCGCAGATCTCGACACCTCACATGCAGTGCCCTTCAGCAACACAGGGATATTGAGTGATCCTGCGAATCTGCTCGCACTTATCGTTCTGGTGGGACTGGTTGGCAGTGTGGGCATGGTTGGCGCTGTCGTATGGCGCGTAACACATCCGAAGAAACGGCTTCGTCGTCGCATTCGCGTTGTGGAACCCCCGATCTGGACATTGAGAATCGGGATTGTTATCGGGATCATTCTGGCTGGCTCGCTAGTGATGGGCAGTTTCAGTGACGGGTTGACGCTCGCGCTGTCTTCCGTTGTCCTTGTCATTTTTGCGGCATTGGCTTTCGACATGTTTAAGAAGTCCTCGCTGAGCCAAATTACGCGCTGGGCAACACCGTTGGTGATTCTCGCGGGGTTACTGGTAGCTGGATATCTGGCATATGTTGAAACAACGCTCACTGAGGCGACGTGCGGTGCAGTTGGTAATTGTAATACTGTTCAGCAAAGCCCGTATGCACAAATAGCTGGGGTTCCTATCGGTGTGATTGGCATCATTGGTTACGTGGCAATGTTGTTGGTCTGGGTTTTCGACCAGTACCGTAAGCAAGCGACTGCAACGTGGTTATTGTTTGGGCTGGCTCTTGCTGGTGTTGCCTTTTCTATCTACCTGACATTTCTGGAACCCTTTGTCATTGGTGAAAGCTGTGTATGGTGTCTGACATCAGCCGTTGTCATGACCATGCTGCTCTGGTTATCTTTACCGATAAAACAGATGGATGTTACCGCTACAAGATAACTCATAACAATCAACCAGCATGATCTGATGTAAAATTTTGCCTGTTCAAGCATGAAATATGTACATAACACCATAAGAATTAATAAGATGACAGATTTGCCACTGCCTTACAGGAAAATCAGGGAAGAATTCCCACAGGTCGCTGAAGCTTATGATGCGCTAGGAAATGCAATTCATGAGGCTGGGCCACTGGATGATAAAACGCGCCAGCTTATCAAACTGGCACTTTCCATTGGTGCTGGCCTGGAAGGCGCGACCCATGCACATACACGTCGTTCGCTGGAAGCTGGTATCAGCCCAGAGGAAATCAAACATGTTGTTTTGTTGGCAATGACTACGTTGGGCTTCCCAGCTACCGTTAGTGCTTACACATGGATCGGTGACGAGTTAGAGAAAAATTAGTGTGTTCATGTAATGGGAGGCAAAATGCGCTACCTGTGGTGTTTATTTCTGGTACTGGTTATCGCTGGGTGTAACAGTACACAAGCGCCAACTTCTGAAGGCGTGTCCATTGATCTTGCCTCTCTTCAACCATTGCCGGTGCGTTATAACGAAGGCGTGGTTCCGCTACGAGTTTCGGTTGCGGCAGTCGTGTCGCCACGAGGTACAGCAGAAAGCTATCAGCTTTTGCTGAACTATTTGAGCGAGACTCTGGATCGCCCTGTTGAACTTGTGCAGCGGCGGACGTACCAGGAAACCAACGATCTTGTTGAAAGCGGTGAAGTTGATGTTGCCTTTGTCTGCACAAGTGCCTATATCACGGGTCATGATCAATTTGGTATGGAGCTCCTAGCGGGGCCGGAAGTCAGTGGTGAGTCTGTCTATTATTCGCTCCTGATCGTCCCATCAAACAGTTCAGCAGAAACACTACAGGATCTGCAAAACAAAGTATTCGCCTTTACCGATCCAATTTCCTATAGCGGGCGAGTTTATCCAACCTATCTTGTTCAACAACTAGGACATACTCCTGATTCTTTCTTCAGCCGCACATTCTTCACCTACAGTCATGATGAAGCTATCTACGCTGTTGCGGATGGGCTGGCTGACGGGGCCGCAGTCGATAGTCTGGTCTATGATTTTGCACTGGAACGAGATGTCACACTGGCTGAACGTGTCCGGGTGATTCATCGTTCACCACCTTTCGGCATCCCGCCTGTAGTGGTTTCACCGAATGTGCGTCCTCAACAGCAGGCACTTTTGCAGGAGGTTCTGCTGACAATGCACGAAACGCAACAAGGGCGAGAAGCACTACAAGCATTAGGGCTTGAGCGATTTATCCTGATAGAAGACAGCGCCTATGACAGCGCCCGACAAATCACCGAAATTGTAGGATCGCTAATACCATGAATCCATTCATTCCTCGTAAGTATCTTGACCATTTTTGGACGGTGGCTGGCGCAGTCAACATCAGGATCAAAATTATCGGGATTGTACTGGGTTTGGTTTTTTTGCTGGGGCTAGCGGTGACATGGCAGGTTCGCCAGTTGTTGTCTCAGGCGATGTATGCGCAGTTGTCCGAACAGGCGGTTGCTTTTACCCGTGATCTGGCTGCCAGAGCCGCTGACCCCATTCTGATTAATGATGTCTATGCCCTTCATCAACTGTTACAGGAT
This sequence comes from Anaerolineaceae bacterium, assembly GCA_002699585.1. Lineage (GTDB taxonomy): Bacteria > Chloroflexota > Anaerolineae > Aggregatilineales > Phototrophicaceae > Phototrophicus. Next base: position 104,456 of record PABP01000032.1, read on the forward strand.
ACAAGAATTAATCACCCGAATGTTGTTTATGCCTTCGTTGTTGATCCTGACAACTACGTATTGGCTCACACTTTCAATGGTGGTTTTCCTGAAAATCTGTCAGATGCCAACAGTGCAACAGATGATGCCTACGAACATACCACTATCCTCAATACCAGCGAGGAACAAATCTGGGATACAGCCGTTCCAGTTTTTGAAGGACGGGCAGGAACAGCCCGATTGGGACTATCTGATGCCCAAGTGTTACAGACAATTGATGCTGTAACCGGCCAATTGCTTTTAACTACCGTGATGGTATCGGTCATTGGTATTTCAGCCGCCGTCTTTCTGACGTGGATATTGACGCGCCCGCTCCTTGATCTGGTTGATGCTGCTCAGGCGGTTGGGAATGGCAATTTTTCCTACCGCGTGACGCGATGGGCGGATGATGAAATTGGCAAACTAACCGACGCTTTTAACTCCATGATCGAAGCGTTAGGAAAAGCAGACGCGGAAAGGATTGAGCGTGAACAGTCCAGAGTACAATACGTGCATGGTGTCATTACTGCTCAGGAAGACGAACGGAAACGGATTGCCCGCGAGTTACATGACAGCACCAGTCAGAGTCTGACCTCTCTGATCATTGGTCTCAAGACCCTTGAAGACAACTGTCAACACTGCCGCAAACAGACACGTGTCGTCGAGCTGCGATCTATTGCTGGTCAGACACTGGATGACGTTCATACGCTGTCGGTGCAACTGCGCCCCAGTGTACTTGATGATCTTGGCTTACCTGAAGCAATTCGTCGCCACATTGCTGACTATCGAAAGCGTTACCCAATTAACATTGATCTGGCAGTTACCGGTATGGACGGAATACGTCTGCCAACTGAGATTGAAACTGCGCTTTACCGGATCGTACAAGAGGGGTTAACGAATATCATTCGCCATGCGGAAGCACATACGGCGAGTATCTTTATTGAATGCAGTACGGATAAAGTACTGGTTGTCATTGAGGATGATGGTAAAGGCTTTGAGATAACGAATGTCCAACATCAGGATGGGCATCTGGGTCTTTACGGTATTCAGGAACGCGCTGAACTTTTGGCTGGCGCACTGGAAATTGAATCCGAGCCTGGGCGAGGAACCAGCCTGTTTATTGAAATCCCGCTGCACACTGAAAGCGCTGAATTACAGGAAAACAGATGAACACAATCAAACTACTTATTGCTGATGATCATATTGTACTGCGTTCTGGCCTGCGTATGTTGATTGATGCCCAGTCTGACATGGATGTGGTGGGGGAAGCTGACAACGGCAGCCAGGTTCTCGTTCTGGCGGAGTCCTTGCAACCGGATTTAATCCTGCTTGATCTCTCCATGCCGGGACTGGGTGGATTGGAAACACTGCCCTTGTTAAAAAAGGTTGCTCCGCAAACGTGCATCCTGATATTGACCATGCACGATGATGAAAGCTACTTGCGGCAGGCTCTGCGAGATGGTGCGTCTGGTTATGTTCTCAAGCGCGCAGCGGATACCGAGCTGCTTTCAGCTATTCGCTCGGTTATGCGTGGAGAGGTTTATGTGCATCCTTCGCTTACACGCGCCCTGCTGGATAATATTTTGCCTGAATTGAGTGCGAACTCATCAAATCCCTGGGATAGCTTGAGCGAACGAGAGCGTGAGGTCTTGCTGCGAGTTGCGCGAGGATTCACATCTGCCCGGATTGCTGAACAACTCAATCTGAGTCCGAAAACGGTAGAGACCTATCGTGCACGGGGTATGGAAAAACTGGGATTGCGGTCGCGTGCCGCGCTTGTTCAACATGCGCTATCTCATGGCTTGCTCTCTAACGACACAAACCCTCGTTAAGCCCCCTGTGGGGGAATCCCCCACAAAATCCTACAAGCCTGCGGATTTTTCCTGATACCTGACTTCCTTCCAACGGAATATGCTTTCCATAAACAGGCGCGGCACTGGTACCTGTGCGTTATTGCGACTGAAAGGAAAGGATCTTATGAAGGATCAAAATGAAGTTGAACAAGCGTCTGATGTAACCAGACGCAATTTTTTGAAGGGTTTGATGGGTGGTGCAGGGGCCGCTGCCGCTGTTGCCGCGTTCGAGACTCTGGCAGATAACCCCGCCATTTTACTGGCTCAGGATGCTGCGACTGAACCAGCCAGCAGTGGATCGGTACTAAGCAGTGCGGGCGAAGGTGGCCCAGTTGATGTTTTGGAACGGATGCGTCTTGAATTACAGCGAGCGCTTCAGAAATCCTCGTTAGATCGTCGCTGGGTGATGGTCATCGACCTGCGCAAGTGTGTGGGTTGCCATGCTTGCACAATAAGTTGTGTTGCCGAGAACAAACTCCCCCCCGGCGTCGTTTATCGCCCAGTGATCGAAGAGGAATGGGGAATCTATCCCAATGTAGGGCGACGATTTGTACCGCGCCCCTGTATGCAGTGCGAGAATCCGCCCTGTGTGCCGGTCTGCCCGGTAGGGGCAACATATACCAATGAAGAAGGCATCGTCGAAATGAATTACGAACGGTGCATCGGCTGCCGGTATTGCATCACGGCCTGTCCTTATGGCGCTCGCGTAGCGGACTTTGGGTTTACCTATAATCAGGATATGCCGGAAGCCGATGGCTTAATCCTTGGGCAAGCAGGTGCAGACGACTACGAACGTGTCGCTAACTTCGAGTATGGCAAGTCCTATGAACGTGAGGGACGAGGCTCACCAGTTGGCAATGCACGTAAATGCCATTTCTGCCAGCATCGTGTGCTGGAAGGCGCACTTCCCGCCTGTGTAACGACCTGTATCGGACGTGCTACGTTATTCGGTGATGCGAATGACCCCGACAGCTTGGTCGCCGAGATGATCGCTCGTCCGAATGTGATGCGGCTTCGGGAAGAACTCGGAACCGAACCGCGCGTTTATTACCTGACATAGGAGGAAATCATGGCACAGGCTGTAGCAACTTCTGACAGTATGGCGTCAGGCAGCAGCAGGAACTTCAAACTGCGTTGGACTGACATTTTTATAGTCCTGGGCATCATCATGCTAATCGTTGGTGCCAGTGGTATGGCGCAACGGTTAACCCAGGGTTTAGCCCCTACCAATATCACCAGTTATGTCCCCTGGGGGCTGTGGGTTGGTTTTTATGATTATCTGGTCTGGTTGGAAGTCGGCAGTTTGCTCGTCTTCATTACGCTATTTTACCTGATTGGCTTTACAAAACTGAAGCCGATCAAACCCTTTGTCCTGTTTACAGGCTTTACCGTTGTGCTAATGGCCCTCATCATCGTCCTGCTTGATCTGGGTCATCCAGAGCGCTTCTGGCATGTATTGCTCTATCCTGACTTTAGCTCGATGATTACATGGATGGTCTGGCTGCATTCAGCGTATCTGTTATTGCTGACAGTCGAGCTGGTACTTGTGTTGTCTGGCACTGAGCGATCTGAGAGTATTCTTAAGTTACTGGCTTATTTCAGTTTACCAATGGGGCTGGCGCTGATTATCGTGAGTGGTTCAATCTTCGGCGTTATTGCTACCCGCCCCTTGTGGAACACAGCCAGCCTCCCGCTGATGTTTTTGATCTCATCGCTAGCAGCGGGTAGTGGATTGCTCACGCTGTTAGTCGTTTTGTTCTGGCCGGATAAGCAGTCCCCGGACTATCGTCAAATTATCCAGCGCCTTGCACGGCTTACCAGTGTATTACTCGCCGGTGGTGTTTTTGCCGCAGGTGTAATCGGCTTCACCATGCTTTATCAGGGCAGTGGTAACCCTATTCGGGCAGAGGGCATCAACCTGATCCTCAGCGGTCCCTATGCCTGGAGTTTCTGGATTATCCATATCCTATTAGGTGTGCTGGTGCCACTGATCGTGATGATCGTGATGCCGCGTAACCCCTTATTGGTTGGTATTGCGGCCTTTCTAAGTACAGTAACGTTTGTCGCAGTCACCCTGAATGTCGTCATCCCTGTGCTGGTTACACCTGATCTGGAGGGACTCGCGACTGCATTTGTAGATTCAAAACTCGACGTAAATTATGTGCCAAACCTCATGGAATGGCTGATGCTCGCCTTCATTTTCGGGCTTGGCAGCTTGATCTATGGTCTTGGTTTGCGCTTCCTGCCACTGCAACCTCGTAATGAGGAGGTAAATCATGGTTAATGAATCGAATAAAGAATCCCAACCGGCGGGGTGCGGTTTGTCTCGTCGTGACTTCGTCAAGTTCAGCACAATTGCGGGTGGCACAACGGCGGCATTCCTGGGTGGTTTGCCAGGTTTCAGCCAGCTTGTCAAACTTCGCGCTCAGTCGAACGAGGGTAGTAACTTCGATTACACTCTGCTTGACCCGACAAATCAGCTCTATTCCGTATGTTTGCAATGCAATACCGGTTGCGGTATCAAGGTTAAACTGCTGGATGGGGTTGCCGCCAAGATTGAGGGCAATCCATTCCACCCCATGACCATGTACCCGCACATCCCTTATGAAACACCTGTCTCGGAGCTAGGAACTGTTGAAGGAGCGATTTGCCCGAAAGGCCAGGCAGGCATTCAATCAGTTTATGATCCGTATCGTTTGGCGAGTGTTCTAAAACGTAAACCCGGTACACGGCGTGGCGCAAACGAGTGGGAAACCATCTCCTTTGAGCAGGCGATTGAAGAAGTGGTCGAAGGTGGCGATTTGTTCGGTGAAGGACCAGTGCCCGGACTGCGTGAATCGTATGCGCTAACGGATAAAGCTGTCTCGACAGAGATGATTGCCGCCATCAAAGCCATTCAGGCAGAAAAAGATGCCGATGCAAAACTCGCGTTGGTTGAGGACTTCAAAGAGACCTTTGCCGATTATCTGGATGCCATGATTGACCCGGAACTTCCTGATCTTGGCTCACGCAACAACCAGTTTGTGTTTGCCTGGGGTCGACTCAAGAATGCACGCAAGGATTTCATCTCGCGCTTTTTGAGTGCCTATGGGACGACGAATGCCCACGGGCATACGACAGTCTGCCAGGGTAGCCTGTACTTCACCGGCAAAGCAATGTCTGAGCAGTACATTGACGGCAAATGGACAGGCGGCTCGAAATTCTACTGGCAGGGTGATATTGGCAACAGCGAGTTTGTCCTCCTGGTGGGCGCATCACCGTTTGAAGCCAACTATGGACCGCCCCTGCGTACACCGCGCATCACGACCAATTTAGCGAATGGCACGGCACGCATTGCAGTGGTTGACCCGCGTTTCTCCAAGACAGCCTCCAAAGCTTGGAAGTGGTTACCGGGCAAGCCGGGCACAGAAGCGGCTCTTGCGCTGGCGATGATTCAGTGGATTATCGACAATGAGCGCTATGATGGCCTGTATCTTTCTGCAGCAAATGCTGCCGCTGCCAACGCTATCGGGGAACCGACCTGGACCGAAGCAAGCTGGCTGGTAAAACTGGATGAAGACGGTGTTCCTGGCAATTTTCTGCGCGCCAGCGAGATAGGACTTCGCGAAAAAGAAGAACGCCCGCTTTCAACCGATCCAGAAAAGACCTATGAGTTCGACTATTTTGTTGCACTCGTTGATGGTGAGCCGGTCGCGGTTGATCCCTATGCGAGCGAAGCTGCCGATGCGGTTCGTGGCGATCTGTTGGTCGATACTAAGATCGAAGGTATCCCGGTGAAGTCCGGTTTACAGATCATCTCGGATTCCGCACACGAATACACCATGCAGGAATGGGCGGATCTGTGCGGCCTTCAACTGGATGACATCATCGAGGTTGCCGCAGAATTCACCAGTCATGGCAAGCGGGCTGTCGCCGACATCCATCGGGGGGTCAGCCAGCACACCAACGGCTTCTACAACGTCCTGGCATGGTACACACTCAACGCGCTGATCGGCAACTACGACTATGCCGGTGGTCTTATCAAAGCCAGCACCTATAAAGCCGACGGTAGTAAAGCCGGGCAACCATTCAATCTAAAAGAAGGTCGTACCGGGATTTCGCTGTTTGGTACCAGCATCATCCGGCATGGCGAAAAATATGAGAATCACACGCTGTTCCTACGCGATGGTTATCCTGCGCCGCGTCAGTGGTACTATCTGGCGAGCGATGTCTATCAGGAAATCATTCCGTCAATTGGCGATGCCTATCCTTATCCCGTAAAAGCATTGATGCTGTACATGGGATCGCCAGTCTACTCACTACCCGCTGGTCACACGAATATTGAAACGCTGTCTGATCCGGCTAAACTGCCGTTGTTTATCGCCATTGATCCGTTCATCGGTGAGACCAGCATGTATGCGGATTACATCTTCCCCGACACGATGTACCTGGAACGGTGGGAGTTTCACGGCAGTCACCCCAGTGTTTCGTTCAAGATCGAAGCCGTGCGTAATCCGGTCATCGCGCCGATGGTCCCCGATGTGACTGTTTTTGGTCAGCAGACACCGCTATCACTGGAAGCGGTTCTGATGGGTATCGCCGAACGCCTCGAGTTGGGCAGTTTTGGTGAAGGTGCATTCGGATCATACGGCGATCTGGTTCATCCCGATGAATTCTACCTGAAGATGGTCGCCAACCTCGCTTTTGGTGAGAAGGAAGACGGCTCAGGTGCTGTACCAGATGCCGATGAAGAGGAAATTCGCATCTTCCTGGAAGGTCATCGCCATCTCCCGGATAGTGTATTCAATGCAGAACGCTGGCAGGCTATCGTCAGCGACCTGTGGCCCAAAGTTGTCTATGTGATGAACCGGGGTGGCCGCTTCGAGAGCTTCAGCAAAGGCTATACCCAACGTATCTTCCCGGAACAGAGCGCCAATTACTTTGGGGTCGATACCGTACAGGCTTCGCATCCGTTTGGGACGATGCTCAACCTGTATCAGGAGAAAACCTACGGCACCCGCAGCCCAATGACTGGCCAACGACTGACCGGTTATGCCCGCTACTTCCCGGCCGGACGCTCCGTGTTGGATGAAGCGGTTGATGACAGTGCAGATGGCTATGATCTGAACCTGATTACCTATAAGGTTATCTCACAAACCAAGTCACGCACAGCTTCTAACTACTGGCTATTGGCTGTCCTGCCGGAGAATACGCTGGAGATGCATCCCGATGATGCTGAGGTACGTGGACTACAAGATGGCGATATGGTGCGGGTCAGCTCTGCTTCAAATACTGCAGGCGAGTGGGACCTAGCTAACGGAACCACCGTTCCGATGGTCGGCAAGCTCCGCACGACGCAGGGGATTCGTCCTGGTGTGGTCGCATTCGGACTTGGCTTCGGTCACTGGTCATATGGTGGTGTCGATTTCACGATTGACGGCACAACCATTCCCGGTGATGCACGTCGTGTTCGGGGCTTCCATGCCAATGCCGCCATGCGTGTTGATCCGTATCTTGGCAATACAACGCTGGTTGACCCGGTAGGCGGTAGTGCTGTGTTCTACGACACAATGGTCAAGATCGAAAAAGCCTGAGCTCTAACGCATTATTTTATCTGTGGGGGCATTACATAATGTCCCCACAGAAACAATAAAAGATTGAAAGATGCTCACCGTTTTGTTTCAGGATGTCTCGCTCCTGCCGCACGATCTGCAACGCACGCTTCACCTGGCGAAGCTCCAGTTTGAGCTGTTCAACTTCACTCAACTCCAAACGGTTGCTCTGTTCATTAACCTCAAATCGTTTCTTCCAATGATGCAATAAACCGTTGGCGTGCGGCTTGCTGGGCTTCATAAGGCGCTTATGGGGCAACAATGGGCACGATGCACCGCTTCGAGCTACTCTTTGAGGGCTTGATCTTTGGCTGGCTGTTTGAGCTGCCGATAGATGTTCTTGCTCCTGATGCCCAACGCTTCGGCACACACCGACTTTAGCCTGGATCGTCGGACAGCAGGCGGGATTATATTTGACTAACGCGCTGACCGGATGGGAGCCGGCTAAAGAACCTAAGACGATGCTCCTCTTTCCGAAACTAGAGAAGGAACGCGAAGCTACCGAAGTCGTGAAGCGGGGATTCGAAATTCTAGTGTTTCTGGGCAATCCAAGGTATTCTGGTTATCTAGCACTGCTGTTTTCATGATGATCGATCAGCTTTTATTCCCAATCATTCATTAATGCCTTTGGGAGTCCATTCTTGTAATGCATCGGTTAAAGCGTGTCCCGCAGATAGTCCTTGTGATTTACATCATAATAACGGCTGTGTTGTTAGTTTTGTCTTTTGTGATTCCCCGTCCTGAAGCAAGAGGGATATTACGAACGGTATTCTCTGTTCTTTTGTTTCCCGGGCTTGTATTCCTTGTGCTGGCGACCCTGTTCCGAGCACGGCGACTATCCTTAGCGCTGATACCGTTTGCTATTGCCTGGATACTCACTTATGGTCCACTTCTCCTGCCACGTAACCTACAATTACTACAGGACACCTACCCTGTAACCGTGTTGACCTTTAACTTACAGGCATCTACCCAACATCTCAACTCATTAAGCACATTGATTCGGGATGCAAACCCTGATCTTGTCGCCCTACAAGAAGTTAGTTACACCGCAGCAGAACACTTTGAAGCAACACTGGGTGATCTTTATCCACATCTTGCTCTCTATCCCACGCAAGATGCACATCTTGGACAGGGAGTGATGAGTAAGTTTCCCATACTTGCCGAAGAATATTGGCGCAATGAGCAACTACCTGAGTTTCTAGCGCATTTGAGAACTGAAATCGATATTGAAGGCGAATCAATCGCATTCTTTAGTCTACATCCCATGCCGCCCATCTCGTTTACGCAGGGCATTACTCTCCAGCCTCACAGCCGTGAAATTCAAATACTGCTCGAGCGCCTAGAAAATGAGAAGTATCCTGTCCTACTCGCTGGCGATTTCAATATGACTCAAGTGATGGACGAGTATCATCAAGTAACCCGTTACTATACAGATACATTCCGCGAAGCAGGACGTGTTGGACTAGGTTTTTCATTCCTTGCTGGCAAGACAATTCCTCTTCCCCCTGTTATTCGCCTGGATTACATCTTTCATGATGCTCGATTTGAAGGACGAGATGCTTATCCCCTGCCATTCTCTGGCGTATCCGATCATCTACCAATCTGGGCTGAATTAGCGTTTTTCAAAGATGGGGAAGCATAATAGGGTACTGTGCACATTCGCGCAGAACTGTGCAATAGGAATCAATGCATCATTCTATGTGGGTATGCTAGCACGCTCCTTTAACCAACGTCTAACTGCATGCAATCCCGCTCGTTTGTAAAATTCATTGATGTCCTTGCCCTGTGGAACCTGAATGCCGGTTGCTGCCAGAGAGAGTTTGCTGAGTTGCTTGGCAGCGCGCTGGCCCGCCTGATCGTCATCCATGCAGATGAGGATACTCGGTGCCGAGATGAACTTGGGGAACCAGCGCGGATCGATGCATGTATTGGCGGCACTGCCCAAGGCTGCTGCTGAGATCAGTCCTGAGCCCACTTGCCGAGCGATAAGCGCATCAAACTCGCCTTCTGTGAGCAAGATCGGCAGTCCAGGTTGAATCTCATCCGCCAGATAGAGACTGCCCTTGATGTTGCCACCGCTCACCTGCTGGTAACGCTGCTGACCTGCAGATCGACGCACTTTAATGCCCCAGATCGTATGGTGTGTCATCCAGGGAAGGGAGATGCCGCAGGGCACTTTCAAGCCTAAGAGGTCTTTCCATTCGCGATAATGACCAGGGATATATCCCAGTCCTGCTTCGACGATGGTTTTCTCCGTCAGTCCGCGTTCTTCTTGCAGATAACGCCAGGCAGCTTTGCCTTCTTTTCCCCAGAGCGTATTCATCGCCAGGTAAGCCACATCACGAGCAGCCTTCTGCCAGTCTTCATCCGGTGGCTTAGAGAGAGCCTGTCGTTTTGTTTTGGCCTTGGGGGATGATTGTTGAACTTGTGGCAAATTACCAGAAGCAAGATTCTGACAGGCATCCCGAAAACTCAATTGATGATAGGTTTGCAGCCAGTCAATAGCATTGCCACCGCGATTACACTTGCCGAAGCAGTGCCAGTGATCGGCATAGACGACGAGTGAAAAACCCTTCTCTTCATGATGCAGCGGGCACTTGAAGGAGCTGTAAGTTGCGTTGTGATACTTTGGTTTTCCCAGGTCACGCTTAATGAGATCACGACAATCAATTTGTGCTTTGAGTCGATCAACATCAATCATGATGAGACTTCCTTCTTATCTAGAACCATTCTGAAAGAACCTATTTGGAAAACTTTCGGCAGTGGAAATGCCAAATGTCACATGTCAAAAGTTTTAACTTTCGACAAATCCACTGCCATAAGTTGATCTATACATTAGTTAGTTGATAAACACGGGCAGAACGACCTCCGGTTTTGCGCTCTAGTTCTTCGATTGTGCCGGATTCGAGCAGGGCATCGACAGCAGCATAGGCGTCTTTGCGGCTCTTGATGCCGGAACCACGATGAATCTCGCGCTTGGTCGGTGGCTGATCTTTCTGTGCACGGGCGATGAAATCGAGGATCTTCTGCTCGTTCTTGGTATCCTGCCCGACATTCAATTCAGCTAGCAGCCGATGGGCGGAGGCGCGGTACTGCTCGGTCAGCATCTGAGCCCGTGCCCAATGTGCCAGCGAGATACGAGGGGTATTCTTGGCGCCATCTTCGACCCAATCCATCACGGTCAGGATGAGGGCCATCTTCATGGCGAGCACCGGGAAGCGACCATAATTGCCGCGCAGTCGTTCATCTAATCCCCGTCTGGGGTCGGTCAGCTCATGCATGGCTTCGGAGTATGCGTTGAAGCGCTGTATGACTTCGGGCGCCATGAGCGCGTTTATTGTAGGAAGCGTTATCGCCTCATCATTGCCATAGAGGGCATCCCATTCAGGCGGTGTGGGGAAAGCATTGTGGATACGTATCAGCCGCGATTTGAGCTTTTCCATCATCTGCTTGAGTTCAGGTGAAGGATCGCTGACGACATAGGGCACATCTTTTTCTTCGGGTGTCAGCGTCAGGATGCGCGCCATGAGGCCGCTTTCCCACTCGGCATCACCCAGATAGCGTCCAATCATGGCGGGTGTGGTTGCGCCGATTAAGGAAAGGGCTGGATTGTAGATGATGAGCTTGCCGTCACCGCGTAACTCACGCTCCATGCGGTCGGGTGCATCAAACAACTGCATGAGGGCCTCGGCGTGTCCTTCCATGTACTTCTTGGGGATGAGGATCTTGCTGGCTTCATCGATGCTCATGCCGCGCTGCCCGGCAAAGCGGGTGCCTTTTTCTTCGAGTTTCTTCTCAACGGGCAGCAACTGCTCATAGTTGCTGGGTTTCTGACCAGCGAGTTTGGCCATCAGCATTTCAGGGGTGGTAGTCTCTGGCAGCAGCAAATGCTGAAAGGTGCTGCGGACCAGATTGGTGATAGCTTTCAGGCCAGTTGATTTGTGGTAGTAGGTTGTTGGTGCCACCCACAGGAAGTAGAGGTTGGGATAGATGTCATCGAAGCTGAGGCGCAGCACACAGCGACGGGCTATGGCAAGTCCAACTGCCCAAAGGGGGGCTGATTCCAGGAAGATGCGCGGTGTCATCGGTGACTTCTGAATTAGCCAGTGGGTGCAATCCTGATGGAAGCGTCCGACTTTTTCGGCGGCTTTGAGCAGGGCAGCATCAAGCTGAGCCTGCTTCGGCAGCGGCGGCACATACAACTGATCTGCCTTCTTATTATCGGGGGCAGGTGGGACTGTTTTGGGATCGATGTACATGATCTGCTGCATGATCTCATGATCCTGGGTGGCCATGTCTTGCAGCATTTGCCAGCCAGCAGGGTTGTTCTGCGGATCGAGTGTTTTCAGCAGCAGTTGAGCCACTGGACTCAGTTCCAGGTCGTCGGGCACATCCATCTTCGAGAGGACGCGCCGAAAAGCGTAGGCGTCGTTTGGTGAAAGATGCAGTGAGGTACTCATAGTGGTCTCCAGGCAGCAAAAGTGGGCAAAGTGAAAGAGGGCAAAGTGAAACACAGGTCATGGCAAAATATGACATCGAGCTTGACAAATTCAGTTGCAGTAGGCTGGAGACTGTGATAAAGTTTAAGTGTCGAAGTTAAACAGAATCACAGCTTTTGGCCCATCCGTGTCTTTGGTGGGCATTTTTATTTTCAGGTGGAGATCTAGATCTCAGTGTCATATGCTGTCTAAAAGGTATACGCACGTATACCTTTTCCCCTACAAATGATTCTTTGCTTTTGTTAGAAATGTGATCAGACTGTCAATTCGCGCTTGTGCCATAGCCTGAGATTTTTCCTCGGCTATCAACCCTCTTATGAAGTCTTCTTCATCGCTGTCTTCAAGTTTTCGCATTGACTTGATAAATCGCCGGATATGTGCAGATGATACATTGGCATCTTCAGGATGCTCATTCTCGTTCCATCCATTCTCACAGATGTCACGAACCTGACGTCCGTTTAAGTTTAGTTGGATGATGTGCTGAACCATTTCCGTATGTGCTTGAGTGGGCAACTGTAGGACTGGCCGCAATCGATACTCATCAAGATCATGTCGATCTGCTAACTCAATGGCTTCATCGCTTAGTTGTAGAAGGCTTTTGAAATGGTGTAGCCTTCCTTTGCTGATGCCGCCCATAGCAGAAAGTATTGCTTCTGTGTATTCGCGTTTGCCGCGTAAATCGAGATCTAGTGCCTGCCGATAGAAATCCGGTGGCACGGGTCCACCTGGCATTTCATAGCCATGAACATAGAGCAGAAGCAGAGCGGCCTGCCGTGCCATCGCAATGGCTGATAGTCCAGATCTCGCCGTGTTCTCCTTGGCCTGCCGGAAAGCAGATGCGGATTCACTTGGGATGACGATGCAGGGAATCATGCCGTCACTCTCGTAGCCGGGAATGAAGTCGCGCAGAATCCAGGTGGCCCAGTAGCGCCGTTCGCCTGTCTCGATGCGGAACTGCCGCGTCACGCCCTGAGAGACATCAACGACCGTCAGCGGATTGACCTGGCCATCATCGCGGATGGTGACAGCCAGATTCACCAGATCATGTATAAGATGTTCTTCAGGGGAGAGGGGCGGTAATTCATCGTTGTTGTCAGCGTCCGGATTGCCCAGTAGTTCGAGCACATTGGAGAAGGGTCGTCCCTGTTGCCGTGCGGCTAGTTGAGCAATCTGAATCAACTCCCGCATGGCTTGAGAGGGTGTCACCTGCCCGGCATGGAATGCGCAATAGATACGATCTGGCAGCACGCGACGCGGTTGCAGGGGATCAGGTCGCACCAGATCAAGCAGGATGTGCTCAACTCGCAGGCTGTTATCTTGCAGGAAGTCCATATCGCCACCACCGAGCATGTCGGCGGTGACGCTGTCAAGTAAGCTGGTGTTGATCTGTCGTTTTTTGCGTACCATGGCTAGACCGCCTTCTGACGTGCCATCTGGCGCACCAGCGTGCTGACCAGTTCAGCATACGCCTGACTGGCAGCCGCTTTGGGGTCGTAGTTGAAAACGCTAAGGTGGTTGTGATGAGAGTAAGATACTGCCTCATTCTGCGGAATCACACCACACACCAGTTGCCCCAACACACCGTGCGCTCTCAACTCATCCAGCAGCTGCGTATGCCCTTTCACACGCCGATCCATCTTGGTGACGAGGATACCACTCACATGCAAACTGGGATGACGCCAGCCCTCGCGAACATCGTTGATTTTTCCAATGACGCTCAAGAGACCCACTGTTTCCAGATAACGTGGTTCCACCGGGACAATGGCGTCTGTAGCTGCCAGCAACCCCATTTCGGTCATCAGCGAGAACGAAGGACGGGTGTCGATGACGATGGCAGCATAATGCGGTGCGATCTTGGAAAGCGGATCTGCCAGCCGATAAGGTGCTCCGGCGGTGCCTGTGAGTTCCCGTTCAGCACCTTCGAGCAGATGCGAGGCTGGCAGCACATGCAGATCGGCATCCCAGGTGCTCTGCACGATGCACTCAGACAACACATTCGCTGCCTCTCGGCGATCTGCCATAAGCACAGTGTACAGGCTGTTGTCAGTACCGAAGTCGTTATGTCCGGTGGTCACCAGCGAGGCATGCCCCTGGCTGTCGGTGTCGATTAGCAGCACACGATGATTGCTGGCCTTGAAGTGTCGCAGGATGTGCACGAGACCGAGCGCGATGTTCGTTGCAGACGTGGATTTTCCCACGCCGCCTTTGTGGTTCGTCAGAACGATGGAACGCGTCATGATAGATATTTCCTCCGCTTAACGCAGTGATTTGAACAAAACCGCCTGCGAAACCAACACGTTTCCACCCTGTGCTATCCTGTGGGGTGGGAGTGTCGTTCGCCTCCGCGACGGTGCTTCAAGGTGGGCTGGGAGAGAAATCGCCTCTCCTCGGCCTACCCAAAAAGCCGAGATCAGATTAGGTTCAAGATGCGTTGTAAGCGGGTGTTTTGAGGGAAAACAATCGATTGAAGGAACTTAATAGAAGGCTTTCGAGGACTTGCATGTTCGGACTGTGTCTCCTCAGGTCCACCTGAAGCAATTTTACTCGAACATTCTCCACTTAATCAAACAGATCAAACTTTCCTAAAAAGCATTGCGTTTCCACAACACAGTGCTTTTTCGCGTCTCCTTGGTCCTAATCACGGTCTTTGCGGTGAAGCGGAGGAGATTTCCCCTCCCCCGTCCACCTGAAGTCTCGCTGGTCCTGGCAGCCAGACCGCTGTTCACAAGTGTAGCAGGATAGCGAAGGGTCTTTGATGCTCCTCAGGTCTACCATGCTGTAACATTACCTCTTGTACCTCAGATAGCATCATGGCACGAATGATTAGATATTGGTCTGTCCAGGGCTGTAATCTAAAGTCTGTAATTTGCTTTTCTTCCAGATCGAACAAAATATACTCAAAAATCGAATGAACTAAGCTACGTTTATCTTCAGATGTACCTTCGTACCATACTCGTTTAAGGTTCATCAGTGCGCCAAGCACTGATATAAGTTCCACAATAGTTTCCTGCGTTTTGACACTACGTGCTTCCCAATGGGCGATTATTTCTTGGTTACATTTCTTGATTATTAGGCATTCATCTTTGGAAATATCAACTTTCATAAAGAGGAACTTTGCACGGTCAAGACGATGACGCCACTTAGCAATCGCTTCGCGTCGGCCGGTTGGTAGTGTGTGAGTATGTTACATCATAGTAACTAGGATAGACTCGATTTTGGCTTAACTAAGCTCTTTGAGCAATATGGCTTTATGGATTGTTGCACCGGAATGGTAGGCATCCTGTTTCAGAACACTCTCGAAATGACTCAGTGCTTGCGTGAACTGCTCTAGTCCAAGATGACCTAGAGCCATCATATAGTGGCAATGAACGTGATTATTTAGAATCAGGTCTTCGTCAAACACAAGGAAATCTGGTAAAGAAACCGCAAAATAGTCAATGGTTACTTCGTCTTCCATGTGCTTCGTTCCATAGTCAATCAGTCGCTGGAAGATTTCGTTCGCTTGTTGATCTTCACCCAACGCCTCAAGTGCCTTACCCTGATAGTAGATCATGTCTGGTGGCTGGTCGTTATAGTAGATAGCGGACGTTGGCTCAGTGTTGCCGGTTGACGCCAACTCAAAATATTCTTGGCTCTTAGATTGGTTGCTTAGTAAAGAATGGGCACACCCTAAATAGTAATCTACGTGATTCTGTTGAGCATTTGCCAATCTGCCTTCACCCAGATTCTCTGGAAAACATTGGGCTTGTTCTAACTCATTGACGGCACCCTCTGCATCGTCAGACGCGAGCTTCTGTCTCGCGAGTTGAACCAAACTAAAAACATATTGACCCGTAATCTTGCCTTCACCGCCTTCCCAAGGATGGAACGTACGAGATAGCAGGATATCGAGCGCTTCCTGATAGCGTTGTAACAGATTAAGTAGCGTAATACGTTCAAGAGTGAGATCGTCTCGCCCATCTACTAATTGAGGATATGTGTCCAGACGTTGCAGACGCAACTCGATGGCTTCATTACGCTTCTTATGTAGCTGATCTAGCTCAAATAGAACGCGGGCGTCACTGGTGTCGAGCGCAAAAGCAGATTCAAAAGCACTCAAAGCTGCGTCCAGATCACCGCGCTTGTTAGCGTAAGCCAAACCCAAATTGCGATGTACTGTTGGGAATTGAGGATTGAGTTGACGAGCATGTTCCCAGCAGTTGATGGCCTCATCATAGCAACGGTGTCCATACCAGAAATTGCCCAGATAATATGGGGCAAACGCGTCATCTGGATTATGTTCCATAGCAGCTTCGAGCACGGGTATACATTCAATTCTATTGGGGAAACAATAATCTGGTGGCATATTGGCTGCTTCTTCAAAAGCAGCTTTTGCTGCTGGATCACCTCTCTGGAGGTAAAACCAGCCAAGATAGTAGTGCACCATCGGATTAACAGGCGGAGCTTCTTTTAGCAAGCCAATTGCGTCTTCAAACAGTCCAGCATGCGCATAGTCCAGCGAAACCTCGATATAGTTGTGAACATGCTCTCGCATGAGGTCCCGATATGTTGGCACACCATTCAATAGAAAGTGCTCATAATAGGCACCGAGATCCAGGCGGTCGCGTTGGATGCTTTCAGACGCGACCTGCCTTGCCAGGTCAGTTTGCCCAAGATGACGCATGACAGCCATCTTCAGATGGTGCGCCTTATGGTGCGTTGCATTTCTCGTCAGTGACCGTTCAAGTAAGTCCAATGCCTCAGGTAGGTCGTTGAGGCGTACAGCGAGCCGTGCAAGTTCAAAATAGGCACTATCCTGCCAGGCAGCATTCCAGGTGGCTTTGTAGAAAGCATCCTTTGCCGACTCGAATCTCGCCTGCATGACCAACGCTAGTCCCAAATTGTAGTAGGCTTCTCCATCATATGGATTGGGATTGCGCTGCGTCAAACGCTCAATCGCACGACGAAAAGAGGCCTCTGCTTCCGCAAATTTACCTCGACGCAATAGCAGCAACCCCATTGCATTGTTGCAGCGATAGTCGAAGGGATCGCGTTTCAGAGCTTCTTCGTAATATGGTTCCGGTTGGTAGGTCGCATGTCGATATTGTTCCAGATGTAGCCCATTGAGATAGAGTTCTTCATTGGTTTCGATGTCGGCGGGCGCTTTGGCTGGTTGCGCCGGGTCAGGAATGGGATGCTCAGCAGTGGCAAGAGGTGTGTAGGCAATTAGTTCCTGTTGGCTGTTGGCATCTACGACGCGCAGCGTTAGTTCTTGCTCGAAGCTAGCTTGCTCTAGGCGCATGATATGCTGAAAAGCCGCATCTGGTGTCAAATCAATCTCTTGCTCGAAGATCGACTGATCTTTGCGAAGTAATTGGATGAGAACTTTCCGCGGGCTAGTGACATAAACCCCAATGCAGACTTCGATGTTGTCAACCTCAAGGTTGATGACCGCCTCTTTGCTGGCGTTTTTGGCTGCACCGATGGCCTTGTACGGCATGAATACCTGAGTAAAACGCTTTTCTTCTCCAGGCTGTAACCATGAAAAATCAGGTTGATTATCCGTATATGCGCCGCACATCAATTCGATGTATGGGCCGTCTTCGTCAGTCAGCTGCCGATCCCACGCCTGACCAAAGTCGCCATTGCCCCAGGTCCACTGTTTTTTACCAGGCACGACATGGTGATTCGCCACATGCATCATGCCCGCCTGTTTACCATGATCATAGCATCCCAGGAAATCAAAGTCGGAGCGGTAAGCCATGTACGATGTAGGCACAGGTATGTTCTTGTAACGCGAAATATCCGTCCCCGGAGAGTAATCCATCTTATAGTACGTGCCCTTAGCAATGGGAAATGTAGAGACATCGCGCTTACCATGATCCATAACCGCGTGGACATCCGGCGGAAAAACGGACTGGTAATCATCATTGACGGCTACGGCCGGATTTGCCCACCACAAGAATGTCTGAGGGGTGCTGGTTCGGTTGTAGAGCTGAACGCTAATCTCTAAATAGGCTTTGTTCGGCTGCAGCGTAAAACCAGCCATACCCTTTGTGCGGAACATGCGCTCAATCTCACCTATCCACACGGTTTGGCTGCCATCTTGATTCTCTTCGATGATGTACTCAACGGGGTCAAATGTGCTAGGACGATGGTGCTGCGGCCAGTTGAATTCAATTCCACCAGAAATCCAGGGCCCTGTCAGGCCGACAAGTGCCGGTTTGATAACTCGATTGTAATAAATGAAATGATAGCCATTGGTCTTATCGACTGCCATCTGCACTCGCCCACCAATTTCCGGCAAGAGCATAATTTTGAGGTAGCGATTTTCCAAATAGATAGCTTTGTAGGCCTTATCCTCTTTTTTGTCATAAATGCGATCAATGACAGGATACGGATACACGACGCCGCTGCTGCCCTGGTAGACGCGCTTTTCCAGGAACATGGGATTTTTGTTGGGAGTTCCAACGCCATAAGTGGGTATAATGACTTTTTCTTCCCAGACACGCACAATATCTGCTGCCAGATCACTGGATAGATTTGAAGTCAAAACAAACCTCTCATAGTACATTTTTGTTTTGCACTATAGCAGTCTCGATAACGTCGCGGCAATGGATGAAACACTGGTATAATAGACTATCTTATGGATCGTAGGCCTCTTTATAATTATTGAATCAGTTTGATAGCCATGATACGAATCAAAGATGGTTTCTTAGGACAAAAACAGTGGGTTATCCCCAAAAACCACCTGATTCGGTGGAGCAATCATCCTCTGCTTCAGTCACTCATTCCCACTGATATTGGCTATTATCCCCAGGCGCGCTATCATTACCGAGAGCGTGAGCAAGGGGCAGACCAGAACATTCTCCTTTTTTGTATTGCAGGCTCTGGCTGGTGCCAGATCAATAATGAGCAGCAGACAATAGCCCCTGGCGAGGCATTACTGATTCCGCGCGGAGTGCCGCATATCTACGGTGCATCAGAGGATGATCCCTGGTCCATTCATTGGGTACACTTTTACGGCACAATAGCGGATGCCTATGCATACCATCTGCCAGAAAACGAAAACGTCATCGTGATTGACCCACAGACTGGGCGAGTCATCGAAGACCTCTTCTATGAATGTTATGATTCGTTTGTTGGTGGCTTCGTCCTGCACCGGCTGATCTATTGTGCGCAACTCTTGCATCATCTTCTAGGCAGGCTATTTTTCAACAACAAGGCATACTCCCCGGTACAGCGGACAAACCGCTTTCATAGTATTGAATCCACGCTGGGGTTTTTGCATGACCACATACATGAAAATCTCTTGCTCGCAGATATTGCCGCCCATGCCAACTTATCCGCGTCGCATTTTTCCTTTTTATTTAAGCAGCAGACGGGTTATTCGCCTGTCGACTACTTTATTCAGCTGAAGATGCAGCATGCCTGCCAGATGCTAACGTTTACCAAGCGCACAGTCCAGGAAATCGCTTATTGCGTTGGCTACAATGACCCTTATCATTTTTCTCGCCTCTTCAAAAAAGTCATTGGTGTTTCACCACGACAGTACCGTCAATCTCCATCGGGATAATAACAAGAATCGTAAGATAGTCTATCAAGTCGTTATTTTTTCTATTCTTTCGACTACAGTTAGCAAGTAAAGTACATATGTAAATTTTTTATTTTTGCACTTACAAGGTTTATTGGACTATTTTGATGAACCCTGATGAATTCATAGCCCCTCAAATACTAACTCTAAATGGCACGTGGGCTTTTGTGCTTGATCCTGAGAATGCTGGTGCCTCTAATGACCGCTATGACACCATACCCAATAGCACGATTGAAGTGCCTGGTTCCTGGGCCGAGCATAGTTATGGCAATCCACCCAAGATGCGATATCTATGGGGCTGGAACGCCAAATACGAGTATGAAGGCATCGCGTGGTATATCCGCGATGTAGACATCCCCGCTGACTGGTCGGGCCAACGTGTTGCGCTACAGCTGAAGGGTGTCCGCTGGCGCAGCCAGGTATGGATAGACAAGACCCTCATGGGCGAACAGGATTCACTATCTGTCAGCCACGTTTATGATGTGACATCGGCTATCCAAGCGGGCAAAACACAGCGCATCACAATCCAGATCGACAATAGGATGCTCTATCCCCTAGAAGAAAGCCACATCAATTCGTTACAAACAGGTACACACTGGGGCGGCATTACAGGCGGCATTGAGCTAATTGCTCGTTCCGAGACATCTATTGCCGATCTGAAGTGTCAGCCGGATATTCACAACAAACGTCTTAATATCTTTGTTCGCTTGACTCAACACGCTAAAAATCTGACTTTGCGGATCAGAGTTAATGATCCTGAGAGCGGTGCCACGTTTGAGAACCACGGTGATATAGCATCGGAATCTGTTTCACTGGCTGTTGAATTAGGTGAGCAAGCTCGCTTATGGTCAGACGACGATCCACATCTTTATCGCGTTGAGTGCATTCTAGAGCAGAACGGCGACATTATCGATGTGGTAGAAACGCGAACGGGCATCAGAGAGATTGCGGTTGAGGGCAAAAATATCTTGCTCAACGGCAAAGCAGTCTTTTTACGTGGGTATGTCGACTGTTGTATCTTCCCTCAAACAGGCTATCCATCCTGGGATATTGAGCACTATCGCCGACAATTCAGTATTGCAAAGAGCTATGGCTTCAATCATGTGCGCTTGCATGGATGGACAGCACCAGAGCCATTCTGGAATGCGGCTGATGAAATTGGCATGTTGGTTCAAACAGAGCTACCGCACTGGTCAAAACACTACATCCAGAGTGATGTTCCACCACCAGAAGATGTTCACCAATATTTGCTCCAGGAGCTGGAGCTGATTGTTGACGCGCTGAATGTGCACCCGTCGTGGGTGATGTTTTCGAATGGCAACGAATTGGTACAAGCAGAGGGACATCAAAGTCTGCTCGATCTGGTCGAGCACGGCAGATCACTGGACCCCAGCCGCATCTATACTGACCAGACCGGTTTTGGGCGCATGCCAGCGATAAATCGGGATGTAGATTACCTGATTCAATCGTGCAATTGGCATCCACCTAAGAAGATTTATGATGCCGCATCAAACGATACAACTCAAGATTTTGCTGCCATCACCGCCATGTCGGACCGTCCCCTGCTTGGGCATGAGCATGGGCAATTTACGATGTATGTACGGCCATCCGAGGCTGAGAAATATAATGGACCAATAGAACCGACGTGGTTGGAAAGTATCAAGGATTCTTTTGAAGCTAAGGGCATCAGCAACCGCGTTGATAACTATATAAAGGCTTCTGGTATCCACATTGTGAGGACGTACAAGGAAAACATCGAACGCGCACGACGAACACCTGGATTGAGTGGCATTCAGCTACTCGATATACGTGACTTCCCAGGCCAAGGCCATGCTACGACGGGTATTCTGGATATGTTCTGGGATAGTAAAGGGTTGGTCCAGCCAGAGGTGTTCGCACAGTTCAATAGCGCAGTTGTACTCCTGATGCGCTTGCCATCACCGACCTTTTACAACGGCGACACAGTGCGTATTCAAATCGACGTTTCCAATTTCAGTGGACACAGCCTCACTGGCACATTGGAATGGGACCTGCAGTGTGAAGCCCATCATATTCAAGGCAAGATCGATGTGGATGATGTGAGCAATGGGACAGTCACGACCATTGCTCATCTGGTTATCCCAACTGAGCCAGATCGCGAAGCTTATCAATGGTCGCTGGTTGTTCGCCTCAACGAGACAGAAAATAAGTGGGATCTTTGGAGCTTTCCACGGCTACAAAAGCTTCAACATAGGTCATTGATTCGCAGTCGCATCGAGAACTTAAGCCATATGATGCCAGACGTTGATTATCACGATGATTTTGGAAGTCATATGCTTACGTGGGATACGAGCCAGCCCCGGCTAAATGCCTCCTGTGAGTTAGCTATTTCAGATCGGCTGTCTTTAAGGCTGTTGCAATATTTGCATGATGGTGGTTCAGTTTGGCTGATGCCTGACCAAAAAATGCTTTTCGATGCGGTTCTTACACGCTATTTGCCTCCTTTTTGGAGCTATCTACACTTCCCAGATAACGTCAGTACAGTGATGGGTATGATCATTCATGATCATGCCACATTGTGCCAGTTCCCGCATGATGGATTTTCCAACTGGCAATGGTACGACCTGGTTAACCAAACACCAGCAATATGTCTTGACTCTGTTCCAGAGATACAACCAATCGTAGAAGTAGTTGACAACTTTAATCGTGCTAAGAAACTAGCCTATGCCTTTGAAACCAAAGTCGGGCAAGGACGGTTGTTTGTATCGACCTGGCGTTTGTACGATCTGAATGTGGTTGGTCGCCCAGAAGCGACATATCTGCTTTCCCAGATAATGGCGTATTTGACGAGTGAGGCTTTCGTACCAGCAACAAAACTGAGCGTGGCACAAGTGCTTGGTTTGTTCAAACTCACAAACAGCGAATCAACTTTATTAGAATAATGATAGAGCCAACAGTAAGAGATTCATTTTTGTGCTCGCATGTCGACAAACTCGTATGTTTGTTAACGTCCATGTTGATATCAACCCGCGTTAACGAAACGTGTTGGTGAGAAATGAGCGATTTACCATGCGCTAGAGAGGAGTCTATACAAACCAAACGTTACGATTTCATTCTGTAAATAGAGTATTTTCGTACCAAATTAGGAGAAGCACTCATGAAAAAAGGATTACTTTTACTTGTCCTCGTCTTCGCCGTTTCCCTTATGGGACTCACTACCTTTGTATCGGCCCAAGAAGAAGTCACTCTTTCTGCTTGGACACATGACCAACTCTACATCGATTACTTCAATTCGCGTATCGACGAATGGGAAGCCATGCACCCGGACATCACCTTCACCTATGATTTCCAGATTATCCCTGAAGTCTGGGACCGTGTGCTCGAAGGTCTTGCAGCAGGCGAAGAGGTACCGGATCTACTCGGTTTGGAACAGGGTGGGTTCCCTAATTACATGAAGGACGGCGTCATCGCCAACTATTTTGTAGATTTGACTGATCTGATCGGTGATCGCTATGATGATTATGCCGAGGGACGCTGGACAATCTATTCATATGAAGGTCGCGTTTACGCCATCGAAAGTTCCTTAACAGCCTCTGTTTACTACTATCAGCCTGCTGTCTTCGAGGAATATGGTGTAGAAGTTCCTGAGTCATGGGAAGAGATGCTTGAACTGGGCGAAACTGTATTTGGACCAGAAGGCGTTTCTCTCAATGTAGCAACAAACAGCGGCAACTGGTTCCAGATGCTGTTCAATCAGCGCGGTGGCGATGTGTTCGATGAAAGTGGCACGTTTGTGTTTGGCGACGAAACCAATCGCCCGCTGGCGATTGAGGTTGCCGACTATATCCAGCGCGCTGTCGCCAATGGTACTTTCTTCGTCGTCCTCGGTGATGATCACTGGTCTGGAGTGACCATCCCCACCGCATACCGCGAAGGTCGCCTGATTGGCCATATGATGCCCGACTGGTGGTCAAGCTGCTGCCTCAAACCCAATGTTGAGGAAATGGCAGGCGAATGGCGCATTGCGCCACCCCCCACCTGGGAAGGCGGCGGTTATTCAACAACGGTTTGGGGCGGCACTGGCTGGGCCGTCGCCAAGGGCGAAGATCAGGAAATCGCTTGGGAATTCCTGGAATTCATGTATCTGGGTGCAGAAAGTCAGGTACAGCGTTTCGAGTTGATCAATATGTTCCCCACCAACTTTGAGGCAATGGAAGATCCTCGTGTTTCTGAATTGATAGATGCATTCTACGGTGGGCAAGAAATCGGTTCTGTTTATGCGTCACTCGGGCGTGGTGTGCCAGTATGGTACCAAAGCCCATTCCGTTCCAACTGGTCGACAGCTATTGGTGATAACTTACCGTTACTTTTCGACGGTAGCATGACGCCAGAAGCATTTGTGGATCAGGCGATCAGCATCACACAAGACGCCATCGACTTCGGTTTCTAGCCGCTAGTTCATCTACTCAACACGATCCGTAGGGCACTTACATTTGCCCTACGGGCTTAAATCACCTGGAGTGCTTTATGTCAGTATCGCAACCGGCATCCCAAGCGGAGAGCGTGCAAGCACCGGTGCAACCGTCAGACGGTCGGTTGAGTACGGGAGCCGGTGGCGCACGCTTTGCTCCTTATATGTTTATTTCGCCCTTCTTCATTATTTTTTTCCTTTTCTTTTTGTTTCCTACAGCGTTTGCACTTGTGCTAGGATTTTTTAACTGGCGTGGTTTGGGACAACCCGAGTTTTTTGAATTACGTAACTACGAGCGCTTAATGCGCGATCCAATCTTCTTCCAGGCTGTACAGAACACAGTCTTCTACACAGGTTTTAGCTTGTTCATTATCATGCCGCTGGCTCTCCTGGAAGCCATGGCATTGAATGCGAAAATTTTGTGGTTCAAAACGTTATGGCGCATTTTGTATTTTGCTCCTATCGTGACGTCCACTGTCGCGGTCGCGATCGTATTCCGTATGCTGTACAACCGCGAGTTTGGTCTCATTAATGAGTTCTTGATGTCGATCGGATTGACACCTGTCGATTGGCTGGGAGATCCAAACGCGGTCAAATTTGCTGTCATGGGGTTGGTTGTTTGGCGCTGGACAGGTCTGCTCGCTGTTTACTTCTTAGCTGGGCTTCAGTCCATTCCGGATACGTTATACGAAGCTGCATCTATTGATGGCGCTAACGGAATACAGAGGTTTTTCTATATTACCATTCCCTCGTTGCGCCCTGTCATCTTGTTTGTCAGTGTCATTGTGATGATCGGCGCTCTACAGATTTTCGATGATCCTCAAGTATTGTTTGGATCGGGTAGTCCCGGTGGTCCCGCTAATGCAGGTTTGAGTATTGTTCAGTACCTGTACAGCCGTGGTATCGGCGACCTGTTGTATGGTTATGCATCTGCCGTTGGGCTGCTGCTATTCATAGGTATTTTCGTCCTATCGCTGGTACAGTTTCGGCTACTAAGAGGCTTTGAGGATTAGACACCATGGTTACATCACAAAACGTTAGTTCACAGGATGCCCTTATGAGTGCCAAACTTCAAAAGCGAATTGTAACCATTCTGTTCAATCTCATCGTTGGCTTTGGTGGATTGCTGATGGCGACGCCACTCGTGTGGATGTTGTCCGCATCACTCAAACCTACATCGGAAATCTACCGTTTCCCACCGACACTGATCCCTGAACAATTTACCCTGGCCAGTTATGAGCGCTTGTTTAGCGATTGGCCCTTTGCCGCATGGTATGTGAATAGTCTAGTTGTTGCTGTCGTGACAACACTAGCTGTCCTGTTTTTTTCGTCGCTGGCAGGATTTGGTTTTGCCAAGTATCGCTTCAAGGGCAATCGTGTGCTGTTCA
This sequence comes from Anaerolineaceae bacterium, assembly GCA_002699585.1. Classification (GTDB taxonomy): domain Bacteria; phylum Chloroflexota; class Anaerolineae; order Aggregatilineales; family Phototrophicaceae; genus Phototrophicus. Next base: position 129,828 of record PABP01000032.1, read on the forward strand.
TGATTGTCCTGGCTTCTACTATGATTCCATTTCAATTGATCTTGGTACCCCTGTTTATCGTGATGAGTAGGCTGTCCTGGACAAATAGCTACTATGCGCTGATTATTCCCTTCATGGCTCCGGCAGTATCTATTTTCCTGATGCGCCAATTCATATCCTCTATTCCATCGGAACTGATGGAATCTGCGCGAATAGACGGTGCAACCGAATTCGGAATCTACTGGCGCATTATAGTTCCACTAGCAAGACCTGCGTTTGCAGCTCTGGCCATCCTGACATTTTTGGGGTCCTGGAACAGTTTTTTGTGGCCGCTATCGGTGCTGCGCCAGCAGACAGCCATGACACTCCCGGTTGGCATGGCGAGTATGCTCGGAGGTGTAACAGCAGGTAGCGAGGCACCCATTGGCGCGTCAATGGCAGGTGCTACATTAATTACGATTCCAGTCATTATCGTGTTCATTGCTGTTCAGAAACACTACATCGCTGGCCTGACTGCTGCAAGCATAAAAGGATAGGGCTTAGTTTGCTTGGTATTCCGCCAAAATCTATGCAATCCAGCTCCGAGAAAATTAAGATGATTGGATGGTCACCCATCTAGCTCTCGGTGGTCGTAACCTAGAAGGTCGCACTAAGAGCGTTAAGCGCGGCCTATATGTCCAGTTCACTTGACATGGCAACTGCTTCGGGAGAAGTGGCTTCGAATTTCACGGTTGTGACCCCTGCCAACTGTCTATGTTCACTTCTGTAGTACGTCACAGGATGTTATCTAGGAGACAACGGTGAAGCAGACCAAGCTGTATGAGGTAACACTTCCAACTGAGCCGCAAGCCCTGATGAGCGACCATCTGGCTTTAGGGGGGCACAATCCCAGTGGTGAGCACATATCATTTACTAGCTACTATATGCTGCGGAATGATCGTCCTGTTATTCCAGTCATGGGAGAGTTTCATTTCTCTCGGTATGATCGCCGCTATTGGGATGATGCCCTGCTAAAGATCAAAGGTGGTGGCATTGATATTCTGGCAACGTATGTCTTCTGGAATCATATTGAAGAAGATGAGGGCATATACAATTGGTCTGGCAACAACGACGTCAGACACTTTGTCGAAACGTGTCATCAGCATGATTTAGAGGTGATCGTTCGCATCGGACCGTTTGCGCATGGTGAGTGCCGAAACGGTGGTTTTCCCGATTGGCTCTACGGGCAACCGTTTTTGGCACGTTCAAATGACACCCGCTATCTCGCGTTGGTTAAACGATGGTATGACGCGATTGCGCACCAACTCAACGGCCTACTATTCAAAGATGGTGGCCCCATCGTCGGCGTTCAACTGGAAAATGAATACATGCATGCAGGCGCACCCTGGGAGGTTACTTTCAGGCCGGGAACCGAATGGATTCCCGCAGGCTCAGACGGCGTTTCGCACATAGTGAAGCTCAAAGAATTGGCCCTGGAAGTCGGACTCGATGTTCCAATTTATACTGCGACGGGATGGTTGAGGTCTCCCATTATTGAAGATGAGTTACTGCCGATGCAGGGTGGATATGCTTTTACGCCCTGGAGTCCCGATCCAGATTATGTGCAACCGCCTACACGTGAGTTTCTCTTCAGAAACCGTCATCTCCATCCAGTACTAGGTGGAGAACCCACTTATGACTCAGCACGTTATCCCTATGCATGCTGCGAAATTGGAGGTGGCATCCAGATCACCTACCATCATCGCCCAGTCGTGCCGCCGGAGTCCGTTCAAGCGCTTGCACTGATGAACCTTGCAGGGGGTGCGAACCTCATTGGATACTACATGTATCACGGAGGAACAAACCCGATAGGTGAGCATAGCTATATGAACGAATTTACCGTGCCACGGTTGTCCTATGATTTTCAGGCACCTATACGCGAATTCGGTCAAATCAGCGCTTCCTACCGATATTTGCGCCTTTTGCACATGTTCCTTCATGATTTCGGTGAGAAACTGGCATTAATGTCGGTTGTACTTCCTCTAGATCAGCTCAATATCCAGCCAGAAGACAATGAGAGCCTGCGCTATATGCTGCGTTCTGATGGATACTCCGCATATATCTTCCTCAATAACTATCAAGATCATGTAGAAATGCAAGACCTCGAAGGCATTCGCCTGTCCATACAAACGAGTGAAAAACCAGTCACACTGCCGCACGAGGATTCTTTTACTTTAAAACGTAACGTCAGCGCCATTCTACCGTTGGGGCTATCTCTGGGTGGAATACAGTTGGAATACGCGACTGTGCAACCACTCTGTTTCTTAGCTGAAGAGCAATGTTATGTTTTCTTCGCACCGGCAGGAATGCTTACAGAGTATGCATTTGACAGCACAACAGTTAAGGAATTATCTGTTGATATCGGGTCGATATATCAATTAGAGAGCACAACTTATGTCAACGTTTCGCCCGATCCCTACAGTTTGATCAAGCTCGAAACAATGCAAAATGAATCGGTCCATATTCTGACTCTGACGCGCGAACAGGCCGAAATGTGTAGCAAACAGCATCTTTTTGGCAAAGATCGCCTGATCGTGTCGGACGCTACAGTGATTGCATCAGACGACGAACTGATTCTCTACAGCATGGGTAAGGAACGTGTCGAAGTTGCGTCTTATCCACCCTTGGACAAGGGCCTTGCCTCAGTTGATGGCCATATAGATGAGCAAAAAGATGGTTTGTTCACCCGATATTCTCTGGAATTGATGCCGAAAGAAATCGAAGTAGATATTCAGCACATCAATCCCGGGAAGGCGATCATCCGTTTGGACGATGATGTGTTGACCGGATGCCACAACGTCATCCTGCAGATTGACTATGTAGGTGATATGGGACAGGCCTTTTGTAACGGGAAGCTTCTACATGATAATTTCTATAATGGTACAATATGGGAAATCGGTCTTGGGCAAATCGCCCGCGATGTGCGAGAAATCCTCTTGATAGTTACGCCACTAAAGTCGAGTTCGAGACACGATAGCTTTGTTCCAACAGGCATGACATTTCGACCAGATGAGGCGAGCTTTGGAAGAGTAAATATCTCCAATGTGAGAGCTATACCTGAATACAGAACAACGATAAAAGCGGTTGACCCATAAGTAATTGGGTGATTTTGATCCACCTGCCACATATAAACCGTGACGTACAATTGTCACTGCAGTTGGGTTACAAGCTGATACTTGAGCAATTAATCAGACGGTGTGACACTTTCTAGATCGATTCGATAGATCTGCCCTACAATGCGTGTTAGCCTTGTATCGGGCGACCAGATTGCCCGATTTGGTGTTCCTTGACCAACGGATACATAGACCACTTCAAGAAGGTCAATTTGTCAGGCTACTATAACTCGGTTGTCCTGGCTGAATGGGGAAGGGCTATTAGCCTATAATCTCATGATCGAGGATAACTTTGTGTGTTTCAGAAGAGTTTTCTCATCTGATCATTTTACGTCACGAGCGCTTGAAACGTAGGCACTCAAGCGAACTCAAGATCAATTTGAGAACAGGAAAATTAGGTGTTTAGTCCCAGAGTATAGTGGTACAGTTTCCCATGAGCAAAAGGAGCAGCTATGGGACAGGTACTTCACAGCATCGCCACCACGACAGAGGCAGTGCGTCGAGCAATCCAAAGTAGTCAAGCGAGCATAAGGTCGCTGGCAGAGCAGTACAGCATCAATCCCAAGACAGTGGCGAAGTGGAAGAAGCGTTCCCATACGCAAGATGCTCCAATGGATCCTAAACAAAAGCGGTCTACGGTGTTGAGTGTCGAAGAGGAGGCGCTCATTGTGGCGTTCCGCAAACACACCTTGCTGCAGAGCATCTGCTTCAGGAAAATGTAAATTCGATATAATCCCTATATTGGCCAAACGCATCGCTCACAGCCTGCGCTATATATAGGTATTAGCAATGCTAGGTTCAGAGACAATCCCAATGCTAACAATTTTAGAACCGCATTCCGGACGAGGTGCGTCAGCGTGTTGTCGAGATTGCTCTGGAGCGGACAGAGTTGTCACCGCGCCAGTTAGCCTGGCACATCACCTACCACGAAGGTAATTTCATCTCGGAATCCAGCGTCTACCACATACAGAAGGCCACGATCTGGTGACCCGCCCCGTGTTCCAACTGGTCATCGCCAAAGATGAGTTTGAGCACATAACGCAACGGGTGAATGAAATGTGGCAGACCGACTTTACCCAATCCAAGGTTATCGATTGGGGCTACTACTATCTGTGCACCATATTGGATGTCTACTCGCGCTACATTCTCTCCTAGCGGTTGCTATCCACAATGGGCAGCCGTGATGTAGAAGAAACACTCAACCTGGCGGTCGCCAAGACGGGCGTGGAACACGTTTGTTTCTTGATGAGCTTATGCCTGTTATAGGCTGGAATCAGTGGTCAATTCGAGCTCGCAAGTCCGAAATGTTCGAATCCCTATAGCAAATGTTCTATGGAATACATTCTACAAAAGCCGAAACTTTCTCATCCTGCCTGAAACTTAGCCATCGACTTTCTCTCTGTCAATAATGACGGGGCATGGTCAATTCTATAAACGAGTGAATAACAGGCAATAAATTCTCCAGGTTTTTGATTATATGTGGTGCATAACTCAAGCGCTAAAAGTATCAGCTTACAGGTTCTCTTGCCAAACTTGTTTCATTTACAATAACTTGAAGCTTGATTACCACTTTCAGGAGTGAAATATGTTGAAAAACACAGACATACACATTCGTGATCCATTTGTGCTGCCGATCATAGAGGAGAACACCTATTACTTATACGGCACACGCGGCAGTGAAACGTGGGCAGATGCAGCTTTTGGCACGGACTATTACACAGGGACTGACCTGCAAAATTGGGAAGGACCATTCCCAGCATTTACACCACCGGAAGGCTTCTGGTCGGATCGCAATTATTGGGCTCCGGAAGTCCATGTTTACCGGGGGCGCTATTACATGTTCATGACTTTCAAGGCGGTGGGGATGTGTCGTGGAACGCAAATCCTGATAGCGGATACGCCAAAAGGGCCATTTTTACCCATCAGTGACGGGCCTGTGACTCCCCGTGATTGGGAATGCCTGGATGGTACCTTGTTTGTCGATTCCAATGATCAGCCCTGGATGATCTTCTGCCATGAATGGGTGCAAGTGGGTAACGGTGAGGTCTGCGCGTTGCGTCTGAGTGAAGACTTGGCATCATCCATCGGGCAGCCACACCTCCTATTTCGTGCATCGGAAGCGCCCTGGGCACAGGAGATTGATAGCAAAGGCAGAAAAGGATATGTGACTGATGGCCCCTATATGTATCAGCTGGCAAGCGGAGAGCCCATTATGCTGTGGTCGAGTTTCAGCGCGGGTGGTTACACCGTCGGGATTGCCAAAACCACAACGGGTGACATTCTCGGCCCATGGGAACAATTACCCGAACCCCTCTATGCCGGGGATGGTGGTCACTGCATGATATTTCGCACATTTGAGGGTCAGTTGAATGTCGCTTACCATCGCCCCAACGCCACCCCCAATGAACGTCCGTTTTTCGTCCCGTTGCGCGAGACTGAATCCTCGCTGGAAATTGCCGAATAGCTCCTTATTCAGCAACGACTTCCCAATAGGTTGAAGACGTTTTCGCCCTGAAAGGGTGACATTTCAACGGCAGACATTTGCGGTATTGGAAGTGCTTGACGTACTTTCAATTCGATTCTATACTCTATTCACACGTGTCAATTGACACGATACAGTAAATAATTAGAAGTAGATTTTGGTTTTATGAAACGACCAACTCAAAAAGATGTGGCCCTAAGGGCTGGCGTGTCGCGCTCTACCGTTTCTTATGTGCTAAACGACCAGACCCAACTGAAAATTCCGATTTCCGATGAAACGCGCCAGCGCGTGATGGATGCCATTGAAGAGCTTGGGTATGAACCCGATGCTCGTGCTCAATCACTGCGCAGTGGCAGCACCAACATCGTCGGAGTCATCATCCCAGCTATTCAGAATCCCTTCTTCTGGCAGATGCTTTCCGGCATTTCGGAAAGCCTTCAGCAAGCGGGTTACAGTCTGCATCTGTCTCATCATCCTCTGGATCTACGCCAGGAAGCCAACACGATCAATCAGTTAACGCGCCAGCCTGTAGATGGCTTTATCCTGCTGGCGGCGGCCAAATACCTGCTCCCGCGATTAACCGATTACTTGCGGAAGTCTGGCCGCCCTGTCGTTGAAATCACAGCGGCCAAAGCAGAGTTTGATCATGTCGTACATTCCTACTCAAGCGGCACGTATGAGCTTATGGCACACCTGCTTGAACTCGGCCATAAGCGGATCGGGTTTGTATATGGCATTACACGCGATGTTCAGGGGTTTGATCGCCTGCTGATTTACCGTGAAGTACTTAAAGAACACAACCTAGAAACTTTTGAGCGTCACTGTGGTGAAACGCTGGAAGAAGTTTATGAAGCGGCTTCTGCCCTGTTGAGTGATCCAGATCACCCAACAGCGTTGCTGGTCATCAACGACATCTTCGCCGTCGCGGTGATCTGCGCTGCCAATGATCTGGGGTTAAAGGTTCCGGGCGATGTATCGGTTGCCGGTTTCGATGACATTCCATTTTCAAATTTTACCTCCCCGCGCCTCACCACCGTTTCCGGTATGGCAGAGGACAGCGGACGCGACGCGGTTCGACTCTTACTCAAGCGCTTTGAAGAGCCTGAACTGCCTCAGCAGGTCATCACGGCCAAAGTGCAGCTCATTGTTCGTGAATCAACTGGCCCGGCACCACAACCGGAGAAGAGATAGTCATGGAAATTCCAATAACTGACCCAGCAAAAGACAAAAAAAGGTTAATTGCGACCAAAATGCCCGGCATTTTTCGGTTTTTCCAGCGTCACGGCATTGCTTATTTGTTCCTCGCACCGTGGCTTTTAGGTTTTATCGTATTGACGCTTTACCCCATGCTCTATTCGCTGGGGCTTAGTTTTACGGATTATGACTTTACACAGCCAGATTCGACACAATTCATAGGGTTGGCGAATTATATGAAGATGTTTGGGTCTGTATTTGGCGTGTCGGAATTTACCACCTCTACCGGCGAGTTAATTCGTGTAGATCCCTATTATATGAAGTCCCTGGGCGTGACCTTCACTTATGTGTTTGTGTCCGTACCGCTAAAGCTAATCTTCGCGCTGGCTGTGGCCATGCTGCTTAACCAGAAGTTGCGCGGACTGTCCTTCTATCGCGCCATCTACTACATCCCGACGCTCCTTGGCGGTTCAATCGCGATTGCCGTGCTGTGGCGCAAGTTGTTCGAAAAAGATGGCCTTGTAAATGACTTTCTTGGAATACTCGGTTTTACTGACTTACCTGGCTGGATAACCAACCCCAACTTCGCGTTGGGGACGCTTATTCTGTTGACAGTGTGGCAGTTCGGCTCGTCAATGATTATTTTTCTCGCAGGATTGAAGCAGATTCCACAAGAATATTACGATGCGGCAAGTGTGGACGGTGCGAATCAAGGGCGGCAGTTCTTCTCTATAACTCTGCCTTTGCTCTCGCCCGTTATACTTTTCACCCTTGTCATTCAGATCATATCCGCGTTTCAGGCCTTCACGCAGGCTTACATCATTGGCGGCGGTCGGGGCGGCGTGCTTAATTCCACGTTGTTCTATACGCTGCATATGTATATTCAGGGATGGACGTATCATGAAATGGGGTACGCGTCCGCAATGGCTTGGGTGCTGTTGCTGATTATCGGGGCATTCACATTCGTTGTCTTCAGATCATCAAGTTGGTGGGTGTCATACGGAGTCGGAGAATAACATGCTTAGCAATGTACGTGTACGCCATACGCTGACACATTTGTTCATCATCTCTCTGGGGTTGTTAATGCTTTACCCCGTCGTCTGGATGATTGTTAGCTCGCTTAAGCCCAATAATATGATTTTTAGCGATCCAGGTCTCATACCCAAAGAAGTGACCATCGAAAACTACATCAGCGGATGGCAAGGGTATGCAGGGACAACCTTCGGCACGTTCTTTGCAAATTCGCTCTTGATGTGTGTGATCGCCATCATCGGTAACGTGATTTCTTGCTCAATGGCCGCCTACGCATTCGCGCGGCTCAAATTTTCGGGTCGGACGTTTTTCTTCACAATTATGATGGTCACGCTGATGCTGCCGGGGCATGTCACGCTGGTGCCACGCTATATCATGTTTAACACCTTCGGATGGGTGGGGTCATATCTCCCGATACTCGTGCCGAAATTCCTCGCGACAGACGCGTTCTTCGTCTTCTTGCTTGTGCAGTTTATGCGAAGTTTGCCGAAAGAAATTGAGGATGCAGCCATTGTAGACGGCTGCAGCAAAATCGGAGTTTACTGGCGAATTATCATACCGCTTGCTGTGCCTGCCCTCGTGACCACAGCGCTATTCACCTTCCTGTGGACATGGGATGACTTCTTTAACCACTTGCTGTACCTCACAAGGCCGGATACCTACACCGTATCGCGAGCCTTGCGGACCTTCGTCGGTGACGCGGGCGCAGTATCCAACTGGGGTGGTGCGCTAGCGATGGCGACTCTCTCAATACTTCCAGCCTTTGTGCTCTTCTTCTCCCTGCAAAAATATTTCGTGCAGGGTATCTCGACCACAGGCTTAAAAGGCTAATCATAGCAAAGGAGAAATTGGATATGACATGATGATAGGAGACCTATTTCGAGTTTATCTACTGAAACTAAAAACTATTAAAAAACAGGAGCTTTCTAAGATGAGAAATATTCGTACAATGACGCTCATGACCCTACTCGCATTGATGTTCGCGGTGGTGACCCTGCCGGCTGGTGCACAGGACGATATGACATACCCCGAGTATATGGGTGAACCGGTTGAACTGCGTATGGGTTGGTGGGGTAATGATGACCGCGCTAATAGAACCCTCGCCGTGATCGACCTGTTCGAGGCACAATACCCCGATATCACCATCATCGGTGAGCCGAATGGCGGGGCTGGCGACCACTTCCAGATTTTGGATACGCAGCTCGCAGCCAACAACGCCCCGGACATTATCCAGTTTGGTGGTAATTGGCCCGACTACACCCAGTATCTGGAGCCGCTCAATGATTATCTGGGCGAGTACCTGATGATCGACACGCCGGAAACTTTTGACCAAGCTGCGCTGACCCCTGCGACAGATGCTGAAGGCGATCTCTATGCCATTAGCCTCGGCACTAACACACTGGTTCTAGCCTACAACAAGACCATGATTGAAGAAGCAGGCGTTGATCTCCCAGAATTCAACATGACATGGGAAGAGTTCATTGACTACGGTCGTGAGCTGGCAGCAGCACTGCCGGAAGATGTCGCACCGTTTGTCGATAACAGCATGAACACAGCCAACTACCTGAGCTACTTCTTCACACAGCAGGGCACACCAATCTGGACACTAGACGATGGCGGTACATCCTACTCAACCGTAGAATCCGCCGAAGCATGGATCCAGATGTGGGCAGATATGCGCGAAGAGGGTCTAATCCCAGATGCAGACACCACCTACACCTACACCGAAGATGGCCCAGATAGCTCGGCACTGGTTGCAGGTGACGCAGCAATCGGTTTAGTTTGGAGTAATCAGGTCGCAGCGTATCAGGCAGCGATGACCGATGAACTCGGTATGACCACGCTTCCAATGGGTGGTGAACCGGCCTATGCGATCCAGATGAGCCAGTACCTCGGCATCAATGCAGCCAGCGAAAACAAAGAAGCGGCTGCTTTGTTCGTCAACTTCTTCGTCACCAGCCCTGAGGCCGGTGCAATTCTCGAGACGAATCGTGGTGTGCCTTCCTCGCCGGTAGTGCGCGCAGCCATTTCCGACGCCGCGACGCCGCTTGATGCTGAAGTTTACGGCCTATACAGTGCCGTTACTGAGGCTGGACGCGTGGTTCCGCAAGGCCCGAACCTCCCGAATGACCAGGAATTTGTGAACGAGCTTGAACTAATCGGCCAGCAAGTTGCTTACGGACAGACTTCCGTAGAACAAGCTGCTGAGGACTTGCAGGCCCTGATCGAGCGTCTGGCAGTCAAGTAACTTTCAACAAAATTGCTGAATCATAAAGGCGCGGGTTCGAATGATCCCGCACCTTTTTCATTCCCGAATGACCCGAAACGCCACATAAAGCCGATTGCGCTGCGTTCGTTTTACAGGGATCTATATGCCATGACGAACCGGATCGGGGTCTTCGCGATTTGAATAATCTGTGTAGGTGGCGCATACTAATGCTTCCCTATCGGGAATGGTTTGTAGTGCCAATGACAAGCTCAAATCACCCCAGCACTAGTCTGCCAGATTGTTGACGTTGATTGCCACATACATGTGAGGACCACATTGAAACTAACCCATCTCAAGACCAACCACGTCGTAAATCCTTTGGGCTTTGCAATAGAAAAACCAACTTTTAGCTGGATTGTGGAAGATACAACAGACAAGGTACAAACGGCTGCTCAAATTCTGATCAGTCGGGATAGTGGATTTGAGCAAGTTTTCTTCGATAGCGGCAAGGTCGACGGATCAGAAATTGATAGCTTGGCTTATCGTCCACCGGTGCACCTCACACCGCGCACCCGTTATTTCTGGAAGGTCAGGGTATGGGGAGAAAACGAAAACGCAGAAAGTGGCACGGCATGGTTCGAGACAGCGAAGATGCATGAAGATTGGCAGGCGGCGTGGATCACCCCGGATTTCGAGGATAACAATAAGCATCCGATTTTGTTTCACTCGTTTGAACTTCCTGCAAAGGCGATTGCGGCGCGAGCCTATATCTGCGGCCTAGGGCTGTATCACCTTGAACTGAACGGCAATAAGGTCGGTGATGAATACTTCACACCCTATTGCAACGCCTATGACCAGTGGATTCAGTATCAGACCTTTGACATCACCGATCAGCTTACAACTGGCGTGAACATGATTTCGGTCATGCTGGGCAATGGCTGGTATAAAGGTCGCTATGGCGTAAGTGGTGGCACGAACAGTTACTATGGGGATCGTTTTGCACTGCTCTGCGAGATTCACATTACCCTAGAAAACGGCAACGAATTGACTATTGTCACTGATCCTTCATGGCAGGCACAGCCCTCCCCGGTGATCGCCAGTGACATTTTCGATGGCGAGACCTACGATGCGCGCATCAAAAAAGTTATTCCTACTGGTAATGCAGTTGGTGTAAAGTCGATTGACATCGATATGTCTCTTCTGGAAGCAAGACGATCCCTGCCCACCCGCATTATGCAAGAGATCAAACCGATTGCGCTGATCCAAACCCCTGCCGGGGAAACGGTGCTGGACATGGGCCAGAATATGACCGGTTGGCTACGCTTCAAAACGAGTGCCCCCTCAGGTACTCGTATTCATCTTCAGTTTGGTGAGGTGCTGCAAGAGGGCAACTTCTTCCGGGATAACCTGCGAACCTCTAAAGCGGAACATATTTACATAGCCAATGGCGCAGAAGCCCTAGTGGAGCCTTATTTCACATTTTTCGGCTTCCGCTATGTGAAAATTACAGGCTGGGTGGGTGAAATTCACCTCGATGACTTTACGGGGTGTATCGTATATTCGCAGATGGACACCATCGGCGAAATCGAGACATCAAACGAGAAGGTTAACAAGCTATTCCAAAACGCAATGTGGAGTCAGAGGGATAACTTTCTCGACATCCCGTCCGATTGCCCACAACGTGATGAGCGCCTTGGATGGACAGGTGATATACAGGTTTTCTCTGGGTCAGCTTGCTTCAACATGGATTCCTCTGCGTTTCTGTCCAAATTTGCTTATGATTTAGGCAAAGAACAACGCAAGTTGGGTGGGATGGTGCCACACATTGTGCCCATGGTCAATCAGAACAAAAGTAGTTCTGCCGCATGGGGTGATGTGGCAACGATTCTGCCGTGGAATCTATACGAATTTTATGGTGATATCGATATTCTGGAACAACAATTTGAAAGTATGCGCGCTTGGGTAGATTATATCAAGGATATTGATGATTCATCGGGCGGTAGAAGATTATGGACAGAAGGTATCCACTTTGGAGATTGGCTGTCGCAAGATACCCCACTCTATGATGATCCACGCCGTGGAGGTACACCGCACGATTTTATCGCCTCAGCATTTTACTGTTATTCGGCTGGATTAGTCGCAAAAGCGGCCAAAGTGCTCGGTAAAACGCAAGATGCAGATACCTATAGACGGTTATCAGAAGACATCAAAGCAGCGATACAAGATGAATATTTCACCGCTACCGGGTGCTTAGCTATCCAAACTCAAACCGCATATTTATTAGCGCTTTACATGGATTTGGTTGCTGATGGCCATCGTAAGTGCGTCGAAAATGATCTGATTGAACAACTAAAGCATGATCATAATCATCTCAGCACAGGTTTTGTTGGTACACCTTATCTATGTCGTGTGCTTTCCAATATTGGCGCAAACGACCTAGCTTACAAATTACTTCTCAACGAAGATCATCCATCATGGCTCTATGCCATCAATCTAGGAGCAACAACCATCTGGGAACGCTGGGCATTGCTCGATCCTGATGGAGTAATCAATGAAACCGATTTGCGGTCACATTCATTTAATCACTATGCCTATGGCTCGATTGTCGAGTGGATGTACCGCGATATGTGCGGACTGAATCCATCTATGGAAAATGGTGTTATGGGCTTCCGACATGCTCGGATCGCACCCAAACCTGATAAGTCTTTACAATGGGCCAGAGCGCGGTATCGCTCCGCCGCTGGCCTGTATGAAAGCGGTTGGTATATTGACGAAACAGGGTATCTCACGATTGAGATTACGATTCCGTATAACTCATCTGCTACCGTTGTATTGCCCAATGTATCATGCGCCAAAGAGATCTTAATCAACGATCAGAAGTTATCTCCGATAAAGCAGGTAGAGGACTGTATTGAATTCACTCTTGAAGCAGGTCGGCACAAGTTTGAGTACCGATTTCAGTAGCAAGCAGTCAGTGGCGATCATGCAAGGGAGGGAGATTAGGTGTACCCAAAGCTAACGTGAGTTTTCTTTAAGCCTGAGCCAAAGTCAGAAAGAATTGGCGGTTCAAAGAAGATTTTTGGGTTGATGTCAGTAAGCAATCAAGCCTGTCCTGGCTACTTTAGCCGTCCGAACAGCTTTTTCACTTAGGCTGCCCATTGATAATCATGATGCAAGCCTGCCAGCACTGGGATTCGTCGTAGCTGCGAAATTGGCGGCATAAGCAATGGCACGGTTCTCTCTGGGATTGGCAGGTGCCCTTCTATCCCCTGATGTGGCCAGGCATAATTGAAATACTTCACATATTCCTTGACCTTGTGGTACCGGTGTCGCTGACTCAAGATCAGCATGTGATCGAGTAGCTCACGTCTCACGCTTCCAATGTACCGCTCACACACGGCGTTCGCCTTCGGAGCTTCGACTGGTGTATGGATCACGTCGATCCCACTGTTTTCTGCCAACGCTTCAAATTGTGATCCATACTTGCCATCATTGTCGCAGATTAGGAACCGCGGCTTCACCCCGAATGGGGTCGCTTCTCTCAGCTGTGGCGTCACCCAGGCGTCACCTGGCGAACGTGTCACATTGAAATGCACTACTCGCCTGCTCCCCAATTCGATGATGAAGAAGATGAAGATCGTTCTGAAGAACAGGTCATAGATCTGTACAAAATCACACGCCCATATCTCATCAGCATGGTTAGCCAAAAATGTCGCCCATGTCTGGCTCTTGTTGAGTGGCGGTAGGCTTCTGCGGGCTTGTCGCATGTACTTTTGCACTGTCCGCTTGCTGACCTTGATCCCCAGCTTTCGTAATTCATCCCGTATTCGCGGTGCACCCCACAGTCGATTCTCAACCGCCATTTCCTTGATCAATGCGATTGTCTCTGGCTCTAGTCGCGGCTTTCGTCCTTTATGCCTCGTTTTCTGTCGCCAATACAGGCGGAAGCCATGCCGATGCCACTTGAGTAATGTCTCTGGTTTGACAATATGCAGGGCATCTCGCCAACCTTTCAGCTTCCTTGCCAACAACACCAATATCCGCCGTTCTTATTGAGTCAGTTGTGGCTTTCCCGTTATCTGCCGCTTCAACACAATTACCTGTTGTCTCAAGTACGCATTTTCAGCGACTAACTCAGGCTTACTCCGCAATAGGTCGGAGGCTACTCCTACTATCTGGCGTTCTGTGGTTGGCTTCGTCCATGCCTTTAGCTTTTCTTCGACACGTTTCAGCCCATTCGCAGCCCAATATCGTCCTGCAGCCACCAGCAGTCGCCAGGTCATTCTATTTTCCTTTTGTGATGTTGGAGATGGATAAGTGCTACTTTTCAGGAGCTGATTATACTCGTTGACCAAGCAATATCACGTCGGATAGCTAAAGTAGCCGGAACACTCACCCATAATGACCGTTTCGTTACCAATATAAGATACTGCTTACATCTCTGACTTGCCCATATATCAGTTTGTTACACCGTGCTCACTGAATTGCCTAATCTGAGCGGCATCGTACTGGAGTTCACTGAGGACCTCGGCTGTATGCTCACCAAGCCTGGGAGGTGGTTTTCGATAAGTGAGAGGTGTCTGTGAAAGGTGAACAGGCGTTGCAATTGACTTGATCAATCCCAGAGCCGGATGCTCGAGTTCGACGATGATGCCACGTTCTCGCAAGTGTTCGTCACTGAGCGCCTGATCAATCGTATTGATACGACCAGCCGGAACACCAGCGGTACGTAGGTCGGACAGCCATGTATCAACAGGACGTTGAGCGATAATAGGATGCACGATAGGCATCAGTTCATCGTAATATTTGACGCGATTCGCATTTTCAGCAAAGCGCGGATCGCTGGCAAGGTCAGGACGTTCGATCAGGCTGCAAAAGGACTGCCACACATTGTCAGATCCAACACCTAGAATGAACCAATCACCGTCAGAACCCTGTACAGCCTCGTAAGGCGCAATCTGCGGATGGCGGTTCCCCATGCGCTCTGGTGCTTTACCGGTGGCGAAATATTCACCCGCGTAATTATCCAACCAGGTGATTTGCCCCTCTTGCAGCGACTGGTCAATAAACTGCCCCTGGCCCGTCTGCTCACGGGCATACAAGGCCGATAGAATCCCAATCAAAGTGAATAGGCCGCAGGTCAGGTCAGCCATTGGGCTGAGGAAACGCATCGGCGCGCCATTGACTTCACCTGTCAGTGACATCGTGCCGGATTCTGCCTGCGCAACCAGGTCATAACCGGGTTGGTCAGCCCTAGGACCTGTCCGGCCATAACCGCTGATGGATGCATAAATCAGTCGTGGGTTTAATTGTCGGAGCGTTTCATAATCAATTTGATATTTTTGGAGTGAACGCCGTGTCGCGATATTGGTGATGAAGACATCCGCATCGGCGATGAGCTTGTACAGAATGCCTCGGCCTTCATCGTGGGCAATATTCAGAGCGATACCACGTTTATTGCGATTTGCGGCCAGATAGTACGTGCTCTGATCTCTGATGAAGGGTGGTCCCCATTGACGCGACTGATCGCCGACGCCGGGACGCTCAATTTTGATGACATCTGCACCCAGGTCACCCAGCATCATCGCACAATAAGGTCCTGCCAGGGCTTGTGTCTGGTCAATAACACTGATTCCAGATAAAGGAGACTTTTTCATAATTGTTCTTTCCTTACGTCTGACGTATCCAGGCGATGGTTGCGACGAGAGCAGCACACGCAGTACAAAGCATCCACAGATGAAAAACAGATACCCAGCCTGATTGTTCAACGACCATTCCAACGATTGTGCCTGCCAAGCCCCCAGCAATGCTCCAGACGGCTGTGATCAAACCGCCTGCCGACGATACACGGCGCTCTGCTACTAGGAGCATCGGTGCGGCACTAAGCACCAGACCAGCCATTCCACTGGCCAGCATGACAGCCAGAATCAGTGCCAGGACCTGCACCATCGCGGTCGGCGCTGTACTGGACAGTAGACAGAAGAATAAAGCCACGAGGATGTAAACGACTGTCTTGTACAACTGAGCCTGACGCACTAACAATTGGCCTGAAAAGAGCATGCCAGGGATACCAATTAGTGGGATGAGAGCAAGTAAAAGCTTGTCAATACCACCGGGCAAAAACGTCCATGTTTGAACATACGTCGGCAGCCAGATCAGAAAGCCAATGTAAACGAAGCCCATCGCCATAGCGACCACTAGCATGGGCAGCATACGCCTGATGTCATCAGCTAAGTCCACAAGTCCTGTCCGTGGACCTGATGTTTTGACAGGTTCAGAATCAAGTCCGGCGCTTCTCCACAAACCAGCTATGACCAGCAACATGAACCCCGGAACCAAAAATGCCAGCCTGAAATCGCCCATTGCAATAAGGACAGATGCTAGGGCCCACGCAGCTGCTGTTCCTACCTGGAAGCTCATGGAGAAGATAGTTGAAAGACGTCGTTTTTGTGAAAGGGTCACGTGTGATGATAAGATACGCAGCATGGGCCCCCAACCCATGGACTGTGCAAAGCCGTTGATACCCCACAAAATTGCCATCAGTACAAGCGAGGTCTGGAACGCGAAACCTATATTGGCTATCGCAACCAGCAGCAAACCAGAGAAAATCATCCACTGGGGCCGTACTATGCTGCCAAGCTGGCCGTTAATAATCTGACCAATGGCGTATGTCCAGAAAAAAATCGTACCCAGGATGCCGACTTTTCCCATTCCCAGCCCCAATGTGGCGGCGATAGCGGGCAAAGCTGGGCTGAGGTTCAATCGACCCAGATAGAATGCCGCATACGTTCCCCACATGATTGCAACTTGCTGTGTCTGCTTAGAGGATAGATGCTCATTGGGTGTTGTTAACGCATCCTGGAATGCACTCATATATTGACGCCGTCGAGTTGTAGATAGTCAGCATAGGGGACTCGCTTGACCAATTGCAGCTTCTTCCAAGCTGCGAACTCTATTAGCTCGTTGGTGACGTCGCCTATGCCTAGTGCGAAGTGATGTTCATGGCCGCGTACCGTCAGCGTGTTGACTAGATCCCAGAGCTCGATAGCTTCTTTATTGAGTTCAAATCTGTTGAACCATCCGCGTGTTCCGTCAAAGCCAGAGAGTTCGTGCTCGATGATGCTCGCGCGCAGCACCAGCACATTGGCCCCGTCGCCGCCCAAATATGTGATGGTCGTATCTTCCTGTGCCGCAAATATCTGATCGCCGGCAACCCCATAGGGTTCCTCGCCACTATTACGCCCGAGCGTGACGTGATCCACCCATTTAATGCCCTCGGCATTGGCAAAGTGGCGCGGTGTCACACCACAATGGAACATCATCATCATGCGGGCTTCAGGATCGAGTGCGGCCATATCAAGCAAGGTTGATGACTGATTTGCATTCGTGAGAACGTTCAGAAGATACATGCTGATCGCCCCCTGCAAATCCCCCTCGCAGGAAACAGCAATGCCATCTTCGCTGCCCAACCAACTGTACGCCATACAGGGTACGATGCGATACAACTCCTGAATCTTCGACCAGCACTGAACAGCCAGCGCATCATAACCGTGTTCCTGAGTCATCTCTTTGAGTGCCAGATAGACCCGTGTCACGCGATCAAACGCCAGGTTTGACGATACTGTCACTGCAGTCGCAGCAGAGCGTATCTCCGTGGCAAGTTCACGAACGTGCTCAGGATTTTGTGCCTCTGCACGTCGCACCAGTTCTGCCATTTCATGCTCGCCCACGTAGACGCCTAAACGGTCGTTCAACTGTCGTGGATCGACCATCATGTTGTGGAAGCCCGGCGACACACCGCCAATCCAGCCGATGCGCGCCTGCTCTATATTCTTGACCCCGGTTAGCGCCCGGACTGTTACACCGAAGCGGCGCCGGAACAGGTCACTGTCGACATGATCGTAAAACCACTTAAACGGAATGGCTTTGTGCTTCAAATAGCGTTTTAGGATACTGGCATGTTCATTGAGCGCGACCAGAGAATGCAATTGGACTTCGCCTTCCAGTGACGGGTCGGGCAACGACCAGATACCGATTCGCGGTGCGACATCCACCAATGGCAGTAATTGATCACCGATGCTAATGGCTGTGTTCTGTATCAGCAAAAAGTCAATCGCTTCAGCTTTAAGTTGATTAGAAGCGCGTATTGAATCCGCTTCGCTGGCGATCACATCGTAGATGGCGACTAGCTCAAAATCCCACTCCTGAGAGATTTGCACTAGACCATCGATGCTTCGCTCACGATAGTGCAGCTTTTCCGCGGAATAAGCAGGCAGCGAGAGTCCCACATAGCCCACACGAAGTTTATGCTTCGCCATTACTATCCTCCTCTGCTGCGTTCATTTGCGCCCAATAGTCAGCCATCGCCCCGAACATCAAAGCGATTGATTTGGCACCGGCATCAACATGCCCCACAGCCCGTTCTCCTACGTAACGTGCTCGTCCATATTTGGCTTGCATATTGGCAGTCGCTTGTGCGCCGTCTGCAGCGGCACTCGCAGCATGTCTCAATGCTTCTCCAAGAGATGTGCCTGCAGTGCTAGCTTGTGCCAGCGACGCCACCGCGGGCGAAAGCGCATCGACCATGGTCTTATCACCGGGTTGGGCTTTTCCCCTGCTGATGACCCCTTCCAGGCCTGCCTGCCACATTGCACCGAAAAGTTCTGACGATACATCATCGAACTCTTTTACAGTCATCGCTGCGCGCAAAAACAAGGTTCCAAACAGCGCACCGGACGACCCACCCATGCGGTTCATGAGTGTCATGGCTGTCTTCTGCAGGACCTCAGACGGAGTTTGAGCTTCCTCAATTGCATTCACTGCGGCTGCAAAGCCTGCGCAGATGGTCGTGCCATGGTCGCCATCGCCTAGCTCGGAATCGAGTGCGTTCAGGTCAGACTTTGAATCGCTCAATGCTGTGCTGATAGCCTTGACCATGTCTTTCAGATTGTCCGTAGTGATGGTCATGGTTGCACAACCCTGACGTTGGCACCGATGGCCGGTGCATCCCACAGGGCCTTAAGCATGTCATCCACACGACAAAGCGATAGCGCGAAACCGGCCATCTCCTGTGTCGTGGCATAGGGGCCAATGTACGTCTTGTAAACGTTGATATTGGCTTCTTCAAGAAGTTGGGCTACGCGGCGATTGAGAATAAACAACTCCATCTGGGTCAGGCTGCCGCTGTTATTCAGGAAAACAAGAACGTCGTCACCTGCCACGAAAGGCAAGTCCTCTATAATTGGGGGCAACATGGCATCAATCGTATCGTCAGCAGAGACAAATTTGCGCCGACCCTGCCCAACCTCGCCATGTACACCCATGCCAATTTCGATTTCGTCATCAGGTAGGCTAAACATGACCTCGCCAGATACTGGATTTGTGCCCGGGGTCATGGCGACAGCGAGGGTGCGTGTATTATCGCGGATGCTTTCTGCCATAGTCTTGCATTGTGCAAGTGTGACGCCTTCCTGCTCTGCATAAGCTCCAAGCATCTTCCAAGTGAAGAATAACCCGGCGGTGCCACGTCGTTCGGGCTCCTGACCCTTGGGCGCGCTGGAAATGTCGTCGTACAAAACCACCATTTCCACATTGTCCATGCCTTCCATCGCACAAAGTTCTAATGCCATCTCGGCATTCATCAAATCACCGGCATGGTGCGATACGCAGACAAGAACGCCAGCACCGCGGTCCGCTTCCTTGATGCCCTCTAAAATGCGGTCTGGCCCGGGAGCGGCGAAAATCTCTCCTGGCACGTTGACGTCAAATAGGCCCGGACCAACGAGCCCAATCATGGCAGGTTCGTGGCCACTGCCATTGCCGATCATTAGTCCGACCTTGCCTTCGGCTTTTGGCTGTCGTCTCACAATTAATCCGGTGTCCGTCAGGCGGACTATGTCGGGGTACGCGGCTGCAAATCCCTCTAGCATGTCCTGCAAAATATGTTCTGGTTGATTAATCAGCTTTTTCGTTCGCGCAGCCATTATTCCTCCAGTGGTGCAAAATACATTAAGTGGATCGGATGCTGTACCGGGCCTTGGTTATAGGTAACGTGCACACGCATATCGGTATGAACCTCGTTGTTTTCAGCCCTTAATAGGTGTGGGAACAGCGTCGAGCTGCCATCAAGTAAAACATAGGCCAGCACCATGGGCATCGCTTGTACGCGAACATCATCGTTGATGTTGGACGAGTAATGCATGACTGAGTATGTCTTGACGCTGCCTGTACCGGGCAATTCGTGCCAGTCAGTGATCTTTGTGCATTTGGAGCAGAGTGGGCGTGGCGGTGTATAGACAGTTTGGCACCGTGAACATTTCGTTCCTAAAAATCGACCGTTTTCCAGCTCAATAAAAAAACGCGAATATTTGCCCAGGCTGTGCTTATATTGCTGTATCAATTCGAGCGTGATAATTTCAACCTGCCGGAAGGCGGACCAGGGATCATCCTGACCAGAGATGTATTTAGGTTGTGCAGTTTTCTTTTCAAGTTGGCTCAGAATTCGCGTATCGATGTCGCTCATGGTTTAGTCGCGCCTCTCGAAAATATTAACCACACAGATTGTGCCGATACCCGCATGTGTATCTGTTAATCCACGTCGCGCATTGTGAATCTGGCGCTCCGGGGTGACGCTCTCCCAGAGTTGCTGAACGACTTCAATCGCTTGGGCAATGCCCGTCGCTCCGACTGGAGCACCACGTCCTAGCAGTCCCCCACTGGTGTTGACGGGCAGGTAACCATCTCGGTCGAACAGTCCATCAGCGATGGCAGGTCCACCAGAACCTTGACTAACAAATCCCAGATCTTCGACAGCCTGTATTTCAACACCGCTGTAACTATCGTAGAGTTCAGCAACGTCAATTTCATGCAGTGGATCGCTGATGCCTGCCATCTGATAGGCTTGCCGAGCCGCTTCTCGTTTGCCTGCGAAGTTGGTCAGGTTGGGGTAGCGATCCCCCAGGCGCATGGTGTCCGTTCCGCAGCCTGTTGCTGTGAACACGACCTTGGGCCGTACGGAAAATGCAGGGCTATGCTGTTTTGCCCAGCCTTCCGTTGATAGCAAGATCGCTGCTGCGCCATCACTGAGTAGGCTACAGTCAAATAGTGTGTAAGGCTCAGCAATGGGACGCGAATTCAGAACCTCATCAATAGAGATATCCATCGGTTTCTGGGCATTGGGGTTATCAAGGGCATTGCGTCGATTGCGCACAGCCACATGGGCGAAGTGCTCGCGTTTTGTGCTATATTTTTCCATGTGGGCGTGCATCATCGCAGCATAAAAGGCCGTATAAGTGCCCCCAACCATCATCTCCCAATCGACATCAGCAGAGAGTGCGAAGAGCTGATTAGCTGTTTGCGATGAGATACTCTTGCCATTGGTTTCGCAGCCATACACTAGAATGGAATCACATAGGCCGCTCTGTATATATGCCCATGCGGTCCGCAACGCCAGGGCGCCTGTTGCGCCACCGCCTTCTACTCTGACATTCGGTGTCGGGTTCAAGCCCAGCGTATCGTGCAGGATCGCGCCTAGTGTCATCTGGCGATTGAAGTGATCGCTTTCGTAGCTGGTCAGGCCGTGCTGGATGGCATGCAAACTTTCAAGCTCCGCATCATGCATACAGGCAAGAACAGCTTCCACAGCCAAATCGCGTACATTGCAGTCATCACGACTGGCAGCAAATGGCGTCAAGCCTACGCCGACCACAACTGGAAGTCGATCAGTCATCTGACTGTTCCATACTCGGATATTCACGAAATGACCGAGTTGATATCATCATGTCGAGATCAGGATAACGTTCTTGCCAGGGTGTGCCATAAGCCTGGGCAATCGAACTGAGCAGAGTCAGCCGTTTATGACCCTCACTAGTTAGCCATCGTTGACGCTGTTCATAGTCACAGATTTTCGCGGCATCACCCCATAGTGCTCGCCCAACGATGAACCCCGATGCCCCGGCTCGAGAGGCGACTTCGAGCTGTCTGGCGAACATTTCAAATGTCACACCTGCGCTCAACAGCACCCAGGGGACATTAATCGACTGTGTAATAGCTTGGCAGGCGTCGAACCAAGCCGATTCATCGGGCTTTACATTTGCATCGGCGGGAAACTCCAGCTTAAGCACATCTGCTCCCAATTGGGCTACCTGCTGGGCCGATTGCAGAACCAGCTTGTCTTTTGTTTGATCGGGCTGGTCGGGTTGTATATAGACGATTGGCTCGGCATAAAAGGGGATGTCGTATCGTGTGCAATCAGCCGCCACCTGTTGAATGACTTTCTCCTGGCGTTGAGCATGGTCGTGGACGTGAGGATTATAGTAAAAGAACAATTTGACACCATCTGCATGCATGCTTTTGATTTTGCTGACGCTCCAATCTGGGTCGATTTCGACATCCAAAGGCAGCGGCTGCATTTGATAATCTGCTTTTTCAAGCTCAACTAACAACCCATTGTTGCCCAGTACATTGCTAACAATCGCCTGGAAAGCCCCATAGACAGGATCAAGCAGCACCCCACTGGCATCACCAATAAGTGCTCGAACAACATCCAGTTTGAAGGCTGTCATATCGGCAGCCGCGACGGTATTGGGGGCGTCAGGCTTCAAGGCGCGTTTAAGCGCATCCTGGTGGTCAATGGCGAGAATGGCAAAAATACCTTCAGGCGTACTCGCCCGTTGTAATGCACGGTATTTACCCACTGAGATCGTCATATCCGGCTGGCCTAATCCGTTTTGATCCATACGCTTTTGACTTCGGTATACAGGTCGATGGCCTCTTTACCCATCTCACGGCCATAACCACTCTGTTTGTACCCACCAAATGGTGACGACGCTTCGGTATTGCCCCAGGTATTGATCCAAATCGTCCCCGCACGCAGAGCCTTCGCCAGTTTATGAGCTTTGCTCAGATCCTTGGTCCACAGGCCCGCTGCCAGACCAAAATCAGTATCATTGGCCCGCTGAATGATTTCATTGACATGGTCAAAGGGCATAGCACATACAACTGGGCCGAAAATCTCTTCACGGGCGATGCGCTGTTGGTCAGCCACATTGATGAGTATTGTAGGCTCCACAAAGTAGCCTTCTTTCAAGTCACCACTCATACGCTGCCCGCCTGTAATCACCTGAGCGCCTTGGGCCAGGCCTTCATCAACGTAACCCATGACCCGTTTGAGATGTTCATCGCTGATAACAGGACCCAGGTTGTATTTTTCTTGTGACATACCGGGTCCGACTTTGATTCGTTTGGTGGCCTGCTCCAGGCCATCTAGTACTTGCTCGAAGACGCTGCGCTCGATATATAGGCGTGAGCCAGCCGTGCAGGATTGACCGTTGTTCCCGAAAATGGCCCAGGTTGAGCCAATGGCAGCGGCTTCCAGGTCGGCGTCAGCGAAGACGATGTTGGGCGCTTTCCCACCCAGTTCCAGCGAAACGCGCTTGAGGTTGCCAACAGATCCCTGAACGATTTTTTGGGCAACTTCTGTACTGCCTGTAAATCCAATCTTGTCAACCCCATCGTGTGTGACGAGTGCCGCTCCGGCTTCTTCACCATAGCCCGGTAATACATTAAATACACCGGGTGGGAAGCCCGCTTCTGCTGTCAGTTTGGCGATATAGAGGGCACTGAGGGGCGTTTGTTCGGCAGGCTTGACGATGATGCAGTTACCCGCCGCCAATGCCGGAGCGAATTTCCAGGTTGCCATCAACAGCGGATAGTTCCAGGGAGAAATCAATCCGACTACGCCGACAGGCTCTCGCAGCGTATAGTTGAACATGTTCTGTGGGCTGACGGGAATCGTGCTGCCTTCGATCTTGGTCGGCCAACCTGCATAGTAATAGAGATGATCTGCCGAGAGTGGCACATCGACCGTACGTGCGGTATGCAAAGGCTTACCATTATCGAGTGAGTCCAACTGGGCGATGATGTCTGCATGCACTTCGATAAGTTCAGCCAAGCGCCAGATACATTTTGATCGATCTGCTGCTGACATCTTTTGCCACCAATCGCCTTCATCAAAGGCACGCCGCGCAGCCTGCACAGCGGCATTGGCATCATCTAGCATGCAGCGTCCGATACTTGCCAGGTATCGACCTGTCGAAGGATCGAGCGTGTCAAATGTTTGCCCAGAAAGTGTCGCCACATATTCACCGTTGATATAAGGCATAATTGGCTTTGCCAGGAAGTCAGCGACCTCTGGCAGCAGTGAGACATATGTCTCTGGGAATTTATCTACCATAATGCACTTTACTTTAAAGTTGTTCGGCCAATTCGAGCGCGACTTCATAAACTGCTTGATTGCTGCGATCCAGTTGTTCCTGGCCCCCTGGCGGCAGCGGGTCCAAAAAGCGTCTGCCCCGCGTCAGGTCATCCCACACGACCACCATCGACACGGCAGCCATATCAAAATGGTGGGCGACGGCATAGGTCGTGGCGGTTTCCATCTCCACGGCCAGATACCCAGCTCGATGCCATGCTTCCATCATCTGTGGTGTTTCCGTAAATAACGATGACCAGGTGACATGTGGACCGCGATAGGTCGTATGTCCACGAGATTGCAGACTATTTTGTGCTTTGTCTAACCACTCGCTAGAGCCTAAAATCGCATCAGGCGCACCATACATGTGGGCGACCCCTTCCCGGCAAATCGCAACCTCTGGCAGGATGATGTCACCGGGGCGCAAGTGTGATTGCAGGCCGCCGCAGGTTCCAATCTGTATAGCCAGTTTCGCCCCCAGAACGCCAAAAAGGTGAATCACCTCGACGGTACGGGCTGCGCCATAGGCCATAGAAAAAGCGACTTTCTTGTCCTTCCAGCGCCCCCAAAAAATATCGGGGAACGTCAGCTCGCGCACATCTTCTAAATAGCCCAGACGCCAGTTTGTCCGTTGTTCACGCCACCAGCTGCCTTCAACAATCACAACATCTGGCACTTCGGCGGCGGACAGGCCCATTGCGTCTAACCATTCCGGCGCTCGGATGTCCATGATGGATCGGAAAGTTACCATGATCGACACCCCATTAATTCAGCAGCACAATAGCGCCGTCTTCGGCAGGTAGATGCAGGGAAAACTGCGCACAATCTGTCTGCGTGAGTTCCAACTTGGCTTCTGTAAACATCTCGGTTGCCATCGTTATCTCCTTTGCAGCCGGAACGCGAACCGTGACATCGACAGCAGACTCGCCCTCGTTGTTGAGCAAAATGGCATATTGATCGGCATCAACCAGCAAGTGAGCATCAACTCGCTGCCGAATGTATTCAGCATTTTCGCCACTGAGGAGCACATCTTTCTTTACGCCAGATAGGGCCATGAGATTGTCAAAGAGTTTGCGTAGGTCGGGGTCAGGATGCTCCCAGTACGCCATATCCAGGTGGGTAGCGATCAGGATAGCGTGGCCCTGCCCATGTTGACGCCGGATGATGGCCGGCGCACCATCGAGAAAGCGCGCGAGCACCTCAACATCATCAGAAAGATCAAACTCCTGTCGATGCCAGAATCCGGCAAGGTTGTCAGCTTCAATGCCATCGAACAGGTCTGAACCATGATCAACCTGAAGCGTGATTTTCTCGTGTGGCTCCCGGAATACTTCGATATGGGTTTCTGTAGCTCCAAATAGACTCGTCAATCCAGCCCCAGGACGGTTGTTCCACGCCCAACCGCGTTCATTCACGTGTCCTAATTTGGCGAAACCAATCACTGTGCCACCTTGTTGCACAAACTCACGCAGGCTTTCAGCATGGGTCTCTGGCAAGTGCATGACGAAAGGGAGCAGAATGACACGGTAATCAGCTGTTGTTTCCCCCAGGAAGCGCGGTTCGACAAATTGGAGCGTATAGTCTGCTTCCCACAAAGCAAGATGTGCACCGCGCAACGCCCTATAGAGAAACTGCTCATTTGCTTGTCCATCGAGCAGAATCACATTTTCGTGTGAATGGTAGAATGCAACCTGAGCTTGTGGTGGCAGGGCATCCAGGAAAAAAGCTTCGTGCTGTTTGATAATGTGGTTGACTTCAGCGGCAGCATGATAGCGTGCGGTGGGCTGGCCGTGGAAATCGACCAACGCGCCCCAGGTCAGCGGAATGAAGTTCCAATCGCGGTAACCCTGATATAGCATACATTTTGCACCGTGCCCCACGCAGGCGATGTTAAACCGCTTGATGTCCAGCGGACCGGTCGCAAAGTTGGGTCCTGCGGAAAAACCACCAATAGGACCGCTTTCCAACTCAGGAACCCACATGGTTTTGTCATTGTGATGCGCTACTGAGTAAGCAAAATCGAAAAACCAGGACGAAAACGAGGGGTCTTTGCGAAAGTTGTTCTCTGAGGGGTAGATGTCATGGCCAATAATATCGGTAATGCCGCCGATGTCCCAATGGTTAGGTTCATTACGTGCGCCGAGATCAGGCCGCAAGCAATCATAGAGATTATGCATGGTGATCTGGTTCGGATCGTAGGCTTTGATGAGTGCATGCTGGAAGCGCACATAATCCGCGATAGATCGCTGCACAAAGATACGAAAGTCAAGCCAGGCTGTGCCATTTCCCCATTCAGCCGGCATCGAACGTGGCAATTGGATTTGATGCCAATCGTAATAACGATAGTGTGTAGGGTCCCATGCCCAGGCTTCGTTTAAGGCATCGATTTTCTCATATTTTGTCTGAATATATTCGCGGAATAATCGCTCACAGTGATCACAGTAACACCAGTAACCGTAGCGCCGTCCATGGGAATGCTCGGCTTCGGTAAAGGCGGTGCCATGACCAATCTGATTATCGATCTGCCAGCAGTACAATGTGGGATTGCTGCTGTACCGCTTAAGTAAGATCGTCAGATAGCGCGTCACTTCACTCCGCAAGCCGGGGTTGTTAACACAGGCCCAGCCCCAGACGGTATTTGTCGGGTACTTCATGCCTTCGCGGGAGACACGCTGTAAGTCCGGGTAGTGCTCCAGCATCCAGATGGGAGGATTACATGAGCCAGTCCCCAGCACAATTTGCATTCCCTGGGCGGCAGCCAGCTCAAAAGTATGGTCGAGCCAATCAAACTCAGGTTGTCCGCGTCGGGGTTCGATGTAATCCCAACTGGTGATCAGCTCCGCTGTGCGGATGATATTAAGCCCGGCTCGCTGCATATTGGCAATGTCACGCGGCCAGTCTGCTGAGTCATGTGTCGGCGGATAGTAGCTAGAGCCAATCGGGAAATACGGCGTTTGGATTTTCATCTAGGGCGCTTTTTCTAGCTTTGTGAAAAAGTCACGGAAGATGGCATCACGGTTGATTCCGTAAGCTTCTCGCATTAAATGACGGCTGTCATCTTGCTCGTAAAACAGGTCCTGGGTCAAAATAGGTGAATGGACGAGGTGAGAAGGCACCCATTCTGGATTTAGTAACCAGGCAATGTTGATGATATCCCAGATCACCCAGGTGCGACCGAATTGTTCATTCAGACCAAACATTGGATAAATCGGATTGTGGGTGTAAAGATGATGGAGATAGTCACCGATTTTGCCTTTGCCTTTAACCCAACGTTCCATATCCGGCAGGGAAATTTTGAGCTGCTCACCGATGTAATAACCGGGCAGATACACATGGGGAACGCCGCAATCGAACAAGAGACGTGACGCATGCGGGTCCTGGACCAGATTGAGCGAGGGGACATTCGATAGCTTGACGTGTGAGGGATAAGAACTGGTCCATAGCACAACGATGCGGTTGATGATCTCCGGCTCCATCAAGATGGCCGATGCAATATTCGTCACACAGCCTATTGCTGCAATATATAGTGGGCGCTCGTTGTCGGCCATTGCACGTTCAATGATGAATTCAGCGGCGGGTGTACGCAGAGGGATGTCTGCTGCTTCAAGGTAACCTGGCGAACCCCGGTAGACTTTGCCAGTAGCATCTTCTTCCATCAGGTCATAGACCTTCAAGATTTCCTGATAACTCAGTTCCATGCCCTCATCTGGCGGATAAAAAACCAGATCATGCGGGTTGATGTCATTGGCAATCATGTTTTTAACCGACTGCTGATACTTCCTTAAAAAGTCAGATAAATCAGCGTTTGGGTCGGCTTTAAGGGCATCATAGGCCTTTGTCAGTGGTTCTTTATGGTGCTGATGCGAATATGGCTCCGCCAAAACACCTTCGATTTCAAGCGCATCTTGTGAGAGCAATGCCCAGGCGATGGCATATTGGTCATCGATTTCGTTATGGGTGTCCGTATCAATGATGAGGCGTATCTTGCCTGACGGCAGCGCTAGCCTTTGGCGCATCGTATCTTCAGATAGTTTGGGGAAGTTTGGCACGGATGAATCCTCTCGGTCAATAAGTATCATGAAAAATGATCTAAAGTAGCGCGCCTAGATCGTCAACATTCTGACGAGCTATCTGATAGTCCTGCTCAATGAGTTGGGTCAGTTTTTGAGAATACATGTACATATCAACATCTAGGTTGCCATCAATGACGGGTTGTATCCATTCTTTGGGGATGCCATCAACGCCCTGATAAGCACCTGCGAGCGCGCCAGCCACGCTGGCATAGCTGTCTTTATCGCGGCCATACATGATCGCACCCATGATCGATTGCTTGGCGCCACCCTCGGCAGCCACGAACATCGACAGGGCAACTACCAGCGTATGGATTGCTTCAGAAAACAGGTGTCCCCATTCAAGGATTTCCATTAAGGGTTCACGGATAGCGAAGACATCACGTTTGTCTCTGGCAACTTCTAAGGCCCGATCTAGAAATTGCAGGTTAGGATCGTAGCGCCATTCGGTATTGTGCCAGTGATCGCCTTCTCTGCGACGAGCAAAACGGATATGTGCATGTCGTGCTGCTTCGATGATGCCGTCAACACTGGCCGTAGGCCGCATCGCTTCTGCTATGGCTGCAACCAATATAGCTGAGCTATTCTTGGCATACCCAGCCGTCAGGAACGCCATGTCAAAGCCCAGTTGGTAGGCTTCATCAGGTTGACAGGCTGTGATTAACCCAAGTGGCGAATTGGCCATGAGGGAACCATTGGTTGGCTCACCGCCGAATGCGACCTTATCCTCTTGCCAGAGGGCCTTCATATAGTATTCTTCGATAAAACCTTCATGGAGTGGGTCAGGCGCATTGTGATACGCTTCTGCCAGGACCATCGCCAGGTCGCCAGGCCGAGGCTTGCCTCCAGCACGGAAGATTGCCTGACAGTGCAGATGCTTGAGGCGCGTATCATCAGTATAGTTGCCGATGGCATCACCACTGGCAAAATGGGCGTGGTGCGCCGGTGGGCGGCGATATGGCACATAGCGATCCAGATTGCCCCCATAACTTTCGCGGATTTCTTCGGGCGTCATGTGCTCGACAGGACCACCCAGGGCGTCGCCAATTGCTCCGCCAAGCATGCACCCATACACTTTATTAAACAGTCTGGATTCAGACATTTTGGAGACCATTTTCACTCGGCAGCAACCAGATATGGGTTTTAGGTAATTGAATAGGCAGTGTTTGTCCCACCTCAATCTCAAAGTCAGCCGGGCCATGTGCCAACCAGGTATGCCCCATTACATCAAGCTGAACTTGTTTATGGGTGCCCATGTATACCTGTGTTAGGACTTTCGCCTGGACGAGGTTAGTATTGTCACTTGGAACAAGCGCTACATCTTCTGGTCGGACGGTAACCATCACGGGACCGTCCGACTGGTCGACACGGCCCGCGTCAATCTCAAGATTACCTGATGGAGTTTCGACCACACTGCCTCGGCGTGTTCCGAGTATCATATTGTCATTGCGGAAGAAGCGAGCGACCTGGGCGGAATTGGGCCTTTCATAAAATGCCTGTGGTGTATCGAACTGCTGCAAAACACCGTTGAACATCAAGGCAATACGGTCTGCTAGCATGACCGCCTCTTCTTGATCATGAGTAACGAAGATCGCAGTTGTATTCAGCTCGTTCTGTATCGTGCGGATGAGTTCGCGCATTTCCAGGCGCAAATTGGCATCCAGATTCGCCAGGGGTTCATCCAGCAGGAGCACATTCGGACGAACAATCAATGCGCGCGCTAGGGCAATGCGCTGCTGTTGCCCGCCTGATAGCTCGTGCGGACGGCGTGTCTCAAAGCCGGGCAATCGAACTAGCTCCAGCATCTCGCTGACTCGCCTATCGATTTCTTTCTGAGGCATCTTGGCCATACGCAAACCAAAACCAATGTTTTTGGCAACATTCATCGTAGGGAACAACAGGTGCTTCTGGAAGACCATCACAGCCCCCCGTTTTTCCGTTGGGATAGTCAGCACGGACTTACTATCGAATAGGACATCACCCGAGGTTGGAAGTAGTAGGCCAGTAATCATGCGGAGCGTGGTTGTTTTGCCACAGCCGGATGGTCCGAGAAATGCCACCATCTCACCTGACTCAATTTCCAGGTTCAGATTGTTTACAGCGATGACTGAGTCGAAGCGCCGTGTTAGGTCCTTGATTAAAACGTGCGTCATAGTCGACCAAATCCTCCCATGACAGCTGAGTCCTGACCCAATTGTCGTGAAATTAATACGAGTACCAGGATTGCCGGGGCAACAAATATAAGGCTAATGGCGGCAGCGTTGGAATAATTGACGCCACTTATGAATGGGAACAATACCATCGGCAGCGTGACAATTGTGCCGCCACCAATCAAAACACTTGTGATGTACTGTCCCCAGGAAATCAAGAAAGTAAACATAGTCGCGACCATCAACCCTGGTAAGATACCAGGTAGAGTCACACGTAACAGGACCTGGAGTGGATTCGCGCCCAGTGTACGCGCAGTGTCTTCGAGTTCAGTGCCATAGTTGGCAAACACACTCGTCATTACCAACACCATATACGGAATGCACGGAATCAAATGAACAAGGCTGACACCAATAAATGTATTGGTCAAATGAAGGCGGATGAAGAGTTGGTGGATTCCTAGTGTGGAAACAATCCCTGGAACAATGATAGGAACCATCAATATCCACTCGACAAGTCCCTTACCTTTGAAGTCGTTCAAAGCGATAGCACGAGCAGCGGGCAAACCCACCAAAATCGACAGGAAACAGACGAATGTTGCAATGAGTAGACTGTTGATGAAACCTTCGCCAACCCGCGAAGATGCTGTGAAAACGTACTCCCACGAACTCAGGCTCCATTCGGTTGGCAGCAAATTCGGGAATAACCAGCGATGGGCGAACGACCAGATAATCTGGGGAACAACGGGCAACAAAACGCCCAAGGTAATTGAGATGGCTGCAATCCAGCGCACTGCTTTTTGCATGGGAATTTCCTAAGTTTCTGCTGCGTACTTGGCAAGACGCTTGTAAGCAACCAAGAGTAGTATGGCCACGATTGCCAGGATGACACTGATAGCCATTGCTTGTGGTCTAAGCGCTAAATCCGGGTCCTGATAATTGCGGAAGGCCATTACAGGCAATGTTGTTGGGTATCGCACACCCAGTAGCAGCGGAATCTCGTAATTAGCGAAAACGAAAGCAAAAACAATGATGGATGTTGATAGAATGCCCGGCATGATGAGCGGCAACAGAACAAAGCGGAAGCGCTGCCAACGATTTGCTCCCAACGTCTGTGCGATTTCTTCATATTGTGGCCCAACACTCTTGAGTACCGCTAGAACAACAATGCCAATAAAAGGCACTTCTTTCCATAAATATGTCAGTTGGATAGCAATGCCGGGTCGGTCAAATACCATGACGGGGAAATCTCGCGGTGTACTGGTCAAACCCAGTGTAACGGCCCCACGCGACAACAACCCACTTTGGCTGACGAGCAGGACGATACCGGTCGCAACGACTAAATGCGGTATCGGTATCGGTATTTGGTAAAGGAAAGTGAGGAATTGGCTACCTCGAAAGGCATGTCTCAAGACCAGCGCGAAGAGCACGGCGATTACTGACGACATCAACGTACTCAAAAATGCGAGCCTAAACGTAAGCCATAAGGATTCGATGAAACCACTATCTGTCAGGATGTCTCTGTAATAATCCAGAGTGAAATCTTGCAGTCCAATCACCGGGAAGTAACCCACACTCTGTCCAATGCCGGAGATCATGCCACCGCCGAATAGCAATACGACAATTGCCAGTGCCGGGAAGAGCATCATCGGCACTCGGAGTTTCTCAAAAAGTTTGAGGCGATTCATACCAGCTCCTGCTAGACAGATGGTCGGCTTATGCCGACCATCTGCTGGCGAGATGTTAGTTTTCTAATACGTTTTCGATCCATCCAGCTTCAATCGCCGTGACCCAATCACCGTTGGGTTCTGGCAAAGCTGCAGCTGCGAGGACAGTGGATGGCAACATGGCGGGATGCAATTCCATATTGTCGACTGCTTCCTGGAATTCATCCGAATAGACCGTGGGCGAAATCGGCGATTGCCAGGCCCATAGTTCCGGATCGACCATCTTCAATTGGAATTCCTCAGACAGCATGTAGTTAGCAATAACCATCGCGCCAGCTGGATTGGTAGCATTGAACGGAATGGCTACGAAGTTGTTATTGGAAATCGTTCCGGTATCGAAAACGAATGTGCGGATAGATTCTGGGTAAATACCCTGGAGGATGTTATTAGCGGCATTCGCTGGACCATAGCCCATATTGAAGGCAATTTCCTGGTTGGCGAGCATGCTATCCATCACGGTTGCTTCCGGATAGGTTTCGCCACCACGCCACAGATGGGGTTCTATTTCGTTTAGATAGTCCCATACCGCCGGGGCATATTCATCGAAAACATCCTGATCGAATTCTCCTAGGAAGGGTTCGGGGCCACCAGCGACCCAGTAAAAGACATGACGGACGAACACGCTACCAGTAAAATCAGGCAATGCTGGATAAGTGAATAGCCCAGGATTTTCTTCGATCCATGTCGTCAGGTCTTCAAATGTCGTCGGTGGTGTATCACCTACCAGATCGGTATTGTATTCCATCACGAACTGAGCATGACCCCAGGGGGATTCGTAGCCGTCGACAGCGTAGCCAAAGTCATATGCTAGGGCAGGGTCATCCCAATTAACGTAACGAGCATTGGGAATGGATTCTGCCCAGGGGCCATAAAGCAGGTCAGCTTCTTTAAGCGTGCGGAAGTTCTCACCATTTATCCACATGAGATCGATGGTGCCCTGTTCCACACCGGCTGAGGCTTCATTCAACACCTGGTCTACAAAGAGTTCAGCACCATTTGGAACCCGATTAAGCGTGACGCCATACAATTCTTGGACACGTTCGCCGATATCTGTATCAACATTCGTATTGATCTGATCATCGCCACCCCACATCCACCAGGTGACTGTGGTACCTTCAGCAGCGGCCAGTACTTCTTCCCAGCTGTCGAACCCAGGAACTTCTCCCTGAAGTTCATCATCCATCTGATCTTGAGCTATTAGCGCGCCTGTTGCTACCATAAGGAGCGCAATCATAACCATAAGACCACTAATTAAAGAATATCGTCTGGATAAAAACATAATTAATCTCCTCAGTAAATTCAAATTCTCGGGATTATTTCCTTGTCAAACTCAATTGCAGTGTGAAACTGTAATTGGGATTTCGTCCAGCCCACCTCCTGTATTGTCTAGGAACGAAAGGTCCACAAGAAATAGTTCTAATTAGGCAACGTTCTCTCTCAAAAACGCGAGCGAAGTCTTTATTTCCTCATCCAGATTCTCGACTAGGGACCGCCATGTATTGACCGTACGTCCCGTTTCCGCATTTGGATTAGGAAATGTCTCAATGATCATGTCTTTTTGATAACCAATTTCATCCAGGGCACGTTTGATGTCATGCCAATTGATATGCCCCTGTCCCGGCAATTTGCGATTGCTGGCAGCACAATGAAAGTGCCCTAAGTTTGGACCTGCTCGTCTAATCGCCGCAGCGAGGTTGTCCTCTTCCATATTCATGTGATAAGTATCTAGTTGGAGCTTCACAGCTGGGTGGTCAATCTGCTGGAGGAACACCAGTCCTTCATCAACCGTATTGAACATAAAGGTTTCAAAGCGATTGAGTACCTCTAACGTGAGTACAATACCTAAGTCGTCAGCAATGCGTGCAACTTCTTTGAGTGCTCTTGCACTACGATCACGATAGGGTCTGAGGTCATCGGTCTGTGGAAAGAACAGCCAGGGTGCGTAGGTCACACCACCCAGTGCGGGGCTATCGAGCTTTGCAGCCGTTTCTAGGCATTGGCGCAAATACGTTACACCCGCTTGACGAACGGCCGCGTTCGGGCTGGTGATATCTGTTTCTGTACTAAGGCCCGTACTACAGAAAACGCGCAAGTTGAGACGCTCCAACTCATCGCGCATACGGGGAATATTGATGGTTTCAGGGCCAGAGACAAAGGATATTTCGACGCTGTCGAACCCGCAATCATGCGCTTTCTGAAAATAAGCGATCTGGTCGTCCGACCATTGGTCAATCCAATAAAATATTTCAATACCAATTTTGCGCATATTTAACTACAAAACTTTATTTGAATACAAGATAAATGTGTTATGGGAACGCTATTTGAGACTAATTATTCTGAAATTTCAGATTTCATATTGAACGGATATTATCGTATAATTTACTTTTGTCAAACAAATTGGCCCCGATATCTCCGATCAGCTAGAAAATTCAAGCCATAAATTGACATATGATAAGGAATCAACTACTATCATGCCCAACTTTTATCTAATACGTGTATCAATCTGAAATTCCAGTACGCTGTCATAGCCGGAGCAACAATTCCACCGTGTCGGACTATTCTTCTCCCATAGATGCCATCTCGTTGCCAAATCTCAATGACGTTGTCTATGATAGACTGCGTGAAGCTATTTTGCGTCTTGAATTTGAACCTGGCGAGCGTTTGAACTTGCCAGAACTTGAGGAAAAACTACAGGTCAGCCGAACACCTCTGAAGAACGCCCTGACACGACTAGAGATGGAAGGGTTAGTGGCCATTCATCCACGGCGTGGCACGTTCATCTCAGAAGTGAGCAAAGAAAAGCTAGAAGAAGAATACAAAATTCGCAGTGCCTATGAGCTTTATGTTGCTCTGTGTATCTATAAGTACTTGTCACCAGAGGACTATGTATTCTTTGATAACATTTGGCGTCAAATGAATGAGCTAGCCCACAAAGCTGAATCACTGGGTTGGCAAAACGTGATCCATAAGTATCTCTTGCTCGACTATGCGCTACATGAACGGTTCGTTGTGCGAGGGGGTCCCCCTCGAATGATCGTATTATGGCAACAAACTAACGTACATATGCAGGTCAGTCGCATTGCTGGACGTTTGAGTGATTATGATTGTGATATGATACATTTTGAGCATCAACAAATCCTTGATGCTCTACATTTCGGTTCTCCAGAGCGGCTAAGTGCATCACTACTAAATCATCTGGAGTCCTCACGATTCAGAGTGGTAAGTATCCTAAAGGGCTAGAAGCCAGGATCATTTCAATCATTTTTTGTCAGACTGCCATTCTAAAAGTATCCCTCAGGGAACTGATTTCATTTTCGCGATTTCATGCATACTGAGTGCCATATTCTTGAGCATATGCAGCACAAATTCGATCTGGTTCTCAGGGAACATTCTCAATATATCCAGCGCGCGCTGCTGCCAATCAGCGGATTCATCTTCGTAGAAATACATAATAGGTTTGTTGAGGGCACTAGCCCACAGCGGTAGATTGGGCACGTCAATAGTAGTCAGGCCATTCTCTACATTGGAAACAACTGCCTGACTGATTCCCAAGATCTCCGCGAGTTCTTCTTGCTTGAGATTCATGTCGCGCCGCGCCCGCCGAACACGTTCACCGAGTTGATTCTTTGCGTTATCTTTCATCGCCTGGCCTCATTCATTACGGAGACGAAGTAATCTCTTGAAATTTGTGACATTATAAAATTGTGATACCATACTTAAAAATATTATACATAGGTTTATGTTGCAGGCAAGTATATAAAGATTTGTCAGCAAGATACGAGCATTATATCGAGAAAACGACAGGGTTGGATTTTTGCCAAACTGACTTTTCGCTGAAAAACGATCACCTACAGATTCAAGTTACAATGCGCTACTGAAAGATTTATCGTAGAGTTTCCAGGCTTTGTATGATGTCACTCAACAAACTTCCTCCGCATCCGGGTTGGGCGATCTTCTTGCGCACCAGCTCGCGTGAGGCGCAGAATCCTAAGAACTCACAGAAGCGCCAACGACATAACATCCACGAGGCGCTCATCTTCAAGTCCCAGATGGCAGTCGTCGATGAGTATGTTGATGTGATGAGCGGTCGCACGACCAATCGAGTAGATTACCAGCGATTACTGAGCGATGCCCGTCTGGGTCGCTTCTCGCATGTGGCGGTGGAGAATGCTGAACGGTTCGGTCGCAATGACACCGAAGCACTAGTGGCAATCGATGAAATGCATGCGCTGGGCGTGGCTGTACGATTTGCCGATTATCCTGACCTTGATCCAATGGATGCCGATGACCGAATTCTGATTGCCCTCTCGTTTGTCCTGGCGCGACGCGAGTCAGCCAAGCTGGCCGAAAGAGTACGCGGTGGACTGCATGCCAAGCTGCGCAGTGGGGGTTTCGTTGGATTAGCCCCCGATGGCTATTTGAACAAGATGGAACGCGACGAACAGAGCATGGTGGAAGGAAATGGTCGCGTCCGACGGTGGATTGAACCCGATCCGGACCAGTGGCCTGTCTGGCGTGAAGCTTGGGACTTGCTCCTAACAGGGCAGCACACGCTGACTGAGATCTGTGAAACACTACATGCCAAAGGCTACCGCTATCGCAGTGGTCGTCCCTTTGTGGAAGTCAAGAATGACATTCGACGAGCAGCTAAGAACACCCTCTCGAAGCGCTTTCACAACTGGTTCTATGCAGGTTGGATCGTGAGTCCCAAAGCGGGCATTGCTCCCAAGACCATCCGAGGTAACTGGAAACCGGTTGTCTCTACTGAGGAATTCGAACGCGGTCTGGAGATCCTGGCTGTTCGAGCCGAAGATCGACCGCGGAAACGGCGGCACAAATATCTACTGAGTGGGCTGATTTATTACCAGCGGCCGAAGAGTGGTAAACGCATTCGGATGTCCTGCTCCACATCCAATCCCAATCGCAATGGTGGCATCTCTTACTACCGCATTGTGGGCACGGATATTCGGTTACTGTGCAAGCGGATCGATGCCCAATTAACCAGGTGGCTGCAACGCATACAAGTTGAACCGGACTACATCCCAGCGATGCGTGCTGCCTACACTGACGAGATTGCCATGAAGATGGGGCATCTGCAGCCGAATCGGCGGCAGGAGATGGACGACGCTCTGAAAGCCGTCGAAGACGAAGAAGCCAGAGCAGTACGTCTGTTTGCCTCTGGTAAGATTACCGAATCCGTTTGGGATGCGCTCTGGTTGGAGTGGCAGGACCGGAGGCGGACGCTGCGTGAGAGTCTGGCTGCCATGCAGCAGGAGTCGCGTTATCATATCAAGCATCTAGACGATGCATTGGACATTATTTCAAAAGTGAGTATGATATTTTGTAGAATGGACTTGGAGAATCAGAAGAAATTACTCAAGGAGATGATTCACCAAGTTGTGGTGAATCAGGAAGGTCAGATCATCGACGTGGAATGGCGACCGCCCTTTGGCTACTTACATGAGGTTTCTGCCCGAGTAACGGGTGAAACCACCTGTTTGAGTGCCATTTCTGTCGTGAAAATTTCGAATAGAGTCTCCTCAGGTCCAATTTTGTAGCATTGTGTTATTAATTTATTTGATATTTATTCTAAAGATCAAATATCACGTGAGAATACCTAAATCTCCCCTTTGTTGCTATCTCAGGCGAGTGAAAACTCATGTTGTCGGCACTACAGTAGTTCAAGTCTCCTAAGGTGTATTCAGGCTGAGTAAGCTCGATCCATCGTTTTCAACCATTTCCATATATATATAGCTGACATTAAAGTATAGAAGATTCCTCCTGTTAGCCACATCACGAGGCCTGCCAACTGCTGATCGTGTAATGGTGCTAGCCCCCAACGATCAGAGACATCACTATAGAAACCATACCAAGGCCGCGAACTGAAAACGAGTAGCATGCCAAGAGCCGCCCCCTGCATCATGGTCATGAAAAGGAGCACAGTATTGATGCCAAACTGCATCCTGCTGTGGTGCTGCAATACAACCCACCAGAAAAAATACGCTGTTAGCAAAAAACAGGCATGCTCAAGGTCGTGTATGAAGTCATTTTGTAACGCAGCTTGATAGAACGTTGGCAGATGCCACAACCAAAACGGAATAACGAAGATTGTCCATGCTGTTGTGGGGTGCGCTAGGAACTGAAGATTGGATTTGACGATGGATGACTTCAAAAGCCACTGGCTAATTTGCTGAGCAGCACGACGTGGCAGTGCCCACATCAAAGCATAAGGCGCATTACCGAATGCCAACAGCGGCGCAGCCACCAAAATCAAGAGGATATGCTGAACCATATGGGCTGAAAATAGCACATCACTGAGTGCATCTAATGGGGTGAGGAGCGCAACGGCGACCGCGAACAGCCCGCTCATGAACGCTAGATACTGCCGACTCTGGATACCATGTCCTCTACCTGCACGTCGCCATACAAGCAACGCGCCTCTGTGGTAGACCCATGCCGAAAGTAGCAAAACGATTGTCAGCGGGTATACTATCTGCCATGCAGACCATAGATCATGTGGTGCAAGTGGCTGCTGACTGTGTGCAAGGATTGGAAACAGCGAATAATCTACATTCATCACACTCAACAATACTATCAACAGATATATTTAACCAAGTACTTGTGATCTATGGCATCCAGGACAGATGGATCATCATGGCATAGGCCAACTGGTCTACAGGAAGATCCTAAGAATCAAGTTGTAGTTGTTATCCAATCTGAGTTCATCAACTATCAGACTGGGAAATCTTTTCCACAACGTCTGCAGTTGTGTGCGGCTGGTCAATGCGCGTGGCAATATCGGCCTGCGCAATGATGCCCAACACGACATTATCGTCGTTCACGACCAGGATGCGGCGAATCTGATGCGCTGCCATCGCCTGGATTGCCTTGCCCACATCATCATTTTCCTTGCAGGTGATGGGATCTGATGTCATCACTGTGTCAATGCGCGTCTGCTGCGGATCTTGCCCTTCGGCAACGACTTTAAGTGCGAGGTCACGATCTGTGACGATACCAAGCAATTTTTTGGACCGCTGGCTTTGCACCACTGGGATGGAGCCTACATCTTCTGACCTCATCATTTTTGCGGCACTCTTAACGATGTCCGTTGGCAGGCAACATTGAACATCTTTCGTCATAACTTCACGACAAGTCGTCATTATTTTGCTCCCCTATGTTGGGTCCATTTCAGCCTTTGACGGTCAATAAATATTACGATAAGTGCCGTTTACGAAGCAGCGCCGTCCTCAATACCAAAAGCCACTTTGACGGTTACACGCCAATCCATCATCTTGTTTTCATTCATTTGAACAGTCATATTGGTGACTTCTACGCCACTGATATGTCGAATTGACTTTGATGCTTCTTCAACGGCCCTCTCGACGGCATCCTGCCAACCTGTAGCAGATGAACCAACAAGCTCAACAACTTTCGCAATATCGGACATCGAATTCCCTCCTTATTCATAGATCCATACGTAGAAATCTCCCCTTAAATACCACGATAAAGGATTTGTCCTCGGAATGGCTCCATCATCTGTCCAAACTCTGTTAAGCCAATCGACTAGTTGAGAATGATACGATTGGGCGCTGCGAAAATTGCGATGATTTGTCAGGATGAAATAGATAGGTAAGTTGAAACTGTTTGGAGCTAATAATGAAAAAAAGCATCGTATTTTTGCTAACGATGTTCGCTTTTTTTGCGTTTAATCCGGTGCTGGCCCAGGATAATGCGCCGCCATCCACCATTGGGCTGGAAGTGGTCGCTGAAGGACTCACTGCGCCACTGGACCTTGAACAACCCAATGATGGCAGCGGGCGTATGTTCATCGTTGATCAGATTGGCGTCATCCATGTCATCGACAGCGACGGTCAGTTGCTGGACGAGCCATTTTTGGATGTCCGTGACCGCATGGTCGAATTAAGCGACTCCTATGACGAACGTGGCTTGCTGGGGCTGGCTCTACATCCTGACTTCGCCAATAATGGGCGTCTGTTTGTTTACTACAATGCACCGCTGCGAGAAGAAGGCCCGGAAGAATGGAACAACACCAGCCATGTCTCCGAGTTTACCGTCTCGTCAGACAATGCCAATCAGGTTGATATGGATTCCGAGACTGTGCTGCTGATGGTCGACCAACCTCAGATGAACCATGAGGGCGGCGACATCGTTTTCGGTCCCGATGGCTACTTGTATGTGCCTTTAGGCGACGGCGGTGGTGCGGATGATACCGGTATGGGCCATACCGAGGGTATGGGTAACGGGCAGGATTTGTCCACGATGCTCGGTAAAATCCTGCGCATTGACGTCGATAACGGCGATCCCTATGCCATCCCCGACGACAATCCATTTGTCGATAATGCTGACGCTCTCGATGAAATCTGGGCGTACGGTTTCCGTAACCCGTGGCGTGTCTCGTTCGACGAAGAACATGGCCTGATCGCTGCCGATCTTGGGCAGAACGTTTGGGAAGAAGTCCATGTTGTCGAAGCGGGTGGTAATTATGGCTGGAACGTCATGGAAGGCTCACACTGCTTTAGCACGGAAACCCCGAACTACAATCCGCTGGAATGCGATATGTCTGCTGCTAACGGTGACGCACTGCAGCTGCCAGTGGTCGAATACAATCATCAGGTAGGCATCTCCATTATTGGTGGCTACGTCTATCGTGGTTCTGCAATGCCGACTGGCATGCAAGGCGCTTACGTATTCGCTGACTGGAGCACATCGTTTGCCGCACCACATGGGCAGATTTTCGCCGCAACGATGGCCCCGGAAGGTGCAGACGAAAAGATGTGGAAGATGCAGACGCTGACAGTCGCCAATAGCGGCAATGCCTATCTGGATTCCTATATCCTGGCATTGGGTGAAGATAACAATGGTGAACTCTACATTCTATCATCCGATACCGCTGGGCCTTCCGGCGAGACTGGGCAGGTCAGGCGCATTGTCCCGGCTGATTCCATCTTATCAGACGGCTAGTCAATCTACGCCGCAATAGAAAACGAAAGCTCCTTCTGTCATGAAGGAGCTTTTGTTTTGTGTGATTGGCTGATGTTCACCCTGAATTTGGCTGAACGCCAGCCAAGTGGAACTGCTTGCCAGTAGTTAGTGTTCGTTAGCTGGCTTGTTTTCTATCGAGCAGCTCGGTCGTTTTTTGAACGATGTGTTTCGCTGAAATGCCGTATTTATCGAACAGGTCATCCGGGTCGCCCGATTCGGCATATTCATCCATGATGGCGACGTATGTCATCGGGACAGGCTGCTTGGCTGTGACAATCTGTGCGACGGCTGCGCCCAACCCGCCGACGATGCTATGTTCTTCAGCCGTAAGGATCGCGCCTGTTTCCAGAGCGGCTTTCTCAATGGCTGCATGATCTATCGGCTTGACGGTATGCATATCCAGGACACGCGCTTCGATACCCTGTTGCGACAACGTATGCGCCGCTTCCAGCGCGATGGCAACCATCAGGCCACAGGCGACAATGGTTAGATCATTGCCTTCGCGGACGACATTGGCCTTCCCTAGCTGGAAGGTGCTGTCAACGTTATAGACTTGCGGCGCATCCGGGCGACCTGTTCGTAAATAGACAGGTCCATGGTGGTCGAACATGGCACGCGTGGCCCATACGGCGGCGTGTTCATCCGCAGGGACGAGGACTGTGAAGTAGGGTAGCGAGGCCGCCAGTGCCAGGTCTTCAATCGCCATCTGGCTGGGCCCATCCTGCCCCAAACTGATGCCGCTATGGGAACCCACCAGCTTGACATCCAGCCGTGGGTAAGCAATCCCCATACGAATCTGATCGTAGGCATTACACAGCAAAAAGGCGGCAAAGCTGGCAGCGAGCGGTTGTTTGCCACTCGCTGCTAAACC
Source organism: Anaerolineaceae bacterium (assembly GCA_002699585.1). Classification (GTDB taxonomy): domain Bacteria; phylum Chloroflexota; class Anaerolineae; order Aggregatilineales; family Phototrophicaceae; genus Phototrophicus. The sequence continues at coordinate 171,945 of PABP01000032.1, forward strand.
ACTGGCGATACCGACCAGGTTACTTTCCGCAATGCCAACGTTGAAGAAGCGCTCAGGGAAGGCGTTTTTGAAAAAGCGCGTTCGGGTCGAGTCGTGGACATCGCCATCAACAACGACGATGTTCTCGATCTCTGCGCCCATTTCTTCCAGCGTTTTGCCAAAGGCGTCGCGTGTTGCGACGCCCATTTCTAAACCAATGCTTTTACCGAGTTCCATGTGTGCCTCCTCGTATGCCTAAATCTCGCCTTCGAGCGGTTGGCCATTCAACGAGATGGAGACGCTGTCGATGGTGCTATATTGCAAGGCTGTTTGCTCAATCTGCGCCATGACGCGCGGTTCATCACAGGTACCGCCGATTTGCAGGGAGCCAGACAGCTCGATGATGGCTTCTCCGTTCACAATGTCGATACCCTCGACCGTGAGGTCAGATTGATAGAGCGCATTGTACAGGCCAGATTGCCCATATGTGCGCGACTCAATGGCGAACAACTCTTCCAGTGCAGCTGTGAGCGGCGCAGGCGTGGGTTCAAAGTTGACAGTCACAGGAATGAGGCTGTCGCCGCAGCCTATCTGCTGACCTGAACGACCTTCATCACCCAATGCAACCAGATAGATCTGGGTCTGCTCGAACATCGCGCCGTCTTCCGGTGGCAGCGGTGTTGGGGTTGGGCTGACCTGCCCATCAGTCACGGTAAATACTTCTGAGACGGTTTCTTCATTGTTGAGGACGACAACGGCGACACGCTCCTGTGGCGGTTCGATCTGTGGAGAAATTTGTAAGGTCGCGTCCAGTTCGCCATCTGCGTTAATTTCCCGTGTTGCAACGACGACATACTCCGAAGCTGGCGGACCCATACCAACTTCAACTTGGGCACCAGGCGGGAAGCCGGAAGCAAAGACGCGAATCGTCGTTCCGGCGGGACCGCTATCGGGGCGGATGGATACGGAGCGAGCTGTACCACCACCAGGGATGTTCATCATCTGTCCAGGGAAGATCAGTGACGGGTCGTCAATATCGGGGTTGGCGTTCAATAACGCTGCGACTGTCGTATTGCAGTCAACCGCAATGCGATACAGATTGTCGCCACCCAGTACTTCATAAGGACTATCACAGGTGGGTTCAGGGTCGGTCGGTGGCGTTGGGTCTGCCGGAGCCGGACGCGTATCACAGAAGACGACATTTTCGCCATCTTCAGAAACGCGATAATCGTAAACTGTGCCATCATAGGTCAGCAAGAATTGATAACCGGGCGTGATAACCTGAGCATAGCTCTGTCCCTGGCTCGGACATCCCAGGCTGGTATCACTGAACTCTTCATAATCCCATTCGTACACAGTGAGGTCATCCAATGTGATGTTTGCTCGTTCACCCTGGCTGAGCTGCGCCAGCGCAAGGTCGATCTGCGGCGGCGCGTCTTGTGCGCTTGTCATCGCCAGGGGCAGCAAGAACATCATAATTGCGATTACTATCGTGGGAATGAATCTTCTACGGGGTACATGTGACAAAATAATCTCCTTTACGTCTTAATACGTGCATTGTGGAGTGTGACGCCTTCAATCAATCTAAGTCGGCGTACATATCATCCAATTCCGACAGCGCCACCTGAGCTTCTTCTTTGGTTAAGGTTTTGCCATGCTTATGGCTGGTTTCGTCAGCTTCAAAGGGGGATAAACCTTTGCCTTTTTTGGTGTGGGCGACGATGACCTGGGGTTGGCCCGACACACTTTTCATCATCTCCAGGCTGCTGACGATTTTTTGCATATCGTGCCCGTCGATTTCATGGGTGTACCAGTCAAAGGCGCGCCATTTTTCCATAAAGGGCGTCAACACCGGCATGATGTCTTCCACTGCGCCGGTTTGCTGATAGTGATTGTTATCGACGATCAGCGTCAGATTATCGACTTTGTATTTGGCGGCTGCCATTGTCGCTTCCCAGATTTGGCCTTCGTCAGCTTCACCATCACCAATGATGACGTAGACACGATAGGTTTGACCGTCTAAGCGTGCAGCCAGCGCGTGACCTAACCCGATTGATAAACCCTGCCCTAGAGAGCCTGTGGAGGCTTCGACACCGGGGAGTGCTCGCATGTTGGGGTGGCCTTCTACGGGGCTGCCTGTTTGTCTCAGGGTAGGCAGCAGGTCCGCATCGAAGTAACCGGCTTCTGCCAGGGTGACGTACAGGCCGGGCGCACCATGCCCTTTGCTCAGGATGAAGCGGTCACGCTCCAACCATTGTGGGCGGTGCGGGTCGTAATGCATGACGCCGCTAAAATAAAGCGCTGTCAGAATATCAATCATCGACAAGGAACTGGACGGATGTCCTGATCCTGCCCGGGTGGTGATTTCGATAATCTGTTTGCTTAACTTATGAGAAATACGCCTCAAATCTTTGATGGTGCGCTGATTGAGATCGGCTGAAGTCTGCACAATTTTTTCCTTCCTGATGTCCGTCCTGTGGAACCAACCATTAGTCAGGCGTGTTCTGCACAGATACGAAACACTCTCTTTCAGCCTATATAACGGAGCACAGAATGTCATGGGGTATACAGTTAAACGTGGCTTCGGTCGTATGACCTATTGGAAATAGGTGATTCGGCTAACCATGCAGTGGACATACTTCAAGAATAACGAGCATGTCACCGTAGTTTCATCTATCTATCAGGTGCGCTCATAGAGATAGGCCATAATGATACGGGCCTGGGCTTCGGTCAGCCCAAGGATAGGCATCGCCGTTTGATGATCGATGGATTGCGGATTGCGGATCCACAGAACCAGATTTTCAGGGGTGTTGGGGAGTCTCCCAGCGATATAACTGCGTTCTCGAAAATTACCCAGGGCAGGGCCGGTGTGCACATCTGGCCCTGCCAGGCCAGGGATCACATGGCAGGAACGACAGCCGTACTGACGCATGAGGTCCCGCGCCTGATCGTGATCGGCTGCCTCAAATGTCGGCATCGCCGTGACCAATTCCGTGTTGGTCTGTGCTGTGCAGGCCGCCACAATCAACAGCGTCAGTAGCAACAAAAGACGTTTCATTGGTAACTTCCACACTATGAACATTCGGTTACGCCCCGCAGACGGGCACAGTGAACAGCGGGACAGTCTGTAGCATGATGATGACCCCAAACAAGATGGCGGCCAGGCTGCCGAAAATTGCCATAAAGCGCTGGCGCTCCAAAGCAGCGTACACGATGCCCTGGTCAGGGGCAGACTGTCGCTCGATGTCCTGTATCTGGCGCCAGATGCCATAAGACAACATGCCGCTTGCCACCGTTATGAGGAGCAGCGGGATGGTCATCAGCAAGATGAGGGCGACAACGCTGTTGATACCCAACAGGGTTTGATCACCCAGGCCGGATAGACAGCCCATCTCACTGATGAACCAGATCAGAAAGAAGTGGATAACCCAGGTAATGGCACTGCCAATAAAGCCAAACCACAGCCTGAAATAGGAAAAGGTGGGAATATTGGATGGTGTCACAGCAAAATCCTAAAGAATATACGGCAGAACAAATAAGACGAACGAGCCGAGGCTGGTCGCGCCCGCTGCCCATAGCGCAAAAATGGCCATCTCCGATACAGACTTATGGTTACTCGCTCGATACTGGTTCCCACGCCACAGCACCCAGAACAGGGAAATCACGTTGATGAGCAGGCTCGCAGCTTGCAGCACCAGCATGAAGACGGCAATCATGATGAAGGCTGAGCCATAGGCATTGGTAGTAGCATCAAAAGGCAGGCTTAAGTAGAAGCGTATTTGTAAGCCCAGCGCGATAGCTGCAACAAGAACGCCAGCGCCGAAGAACCCACGCAGTCGAGGAAAACTATCTCGCTCGACAGCTTTTGCGGCCAAATACAAGAAGAGGCCCGATACCCATAACACGATAAGTCCTAAAATCGGCAGCGTGACATCGGTGATTTCCATGCCTGCTGGTGGGAAGTCATCGAAGTTCAGGCGAATGTACAGGTATGTAAAAATCAGCGTGACAAAGGCTACAGACAAGGTGAGCAGCGCCAGCAGCATCCCCCCGCGCGACACCCGTCGGCTGCCGGCCATCAGGACAGGTAAGCCTGTCAACGCTTCAATGCGATCTTCCGTTTCCGTGCGCTGTTCTTCCGGGGTGTTGGGGCGATAATGCCAACCCACCAGCGAGGCAATACTGCCTACGACAGCCAGCGCAGCCAGCGCATACAAATCAAAAATCAGGAAGAAGGAAAAGGCCGTCATAGCAAAACCCAGCATCAGCGGATAGATGGATGGACCCGCCACGCGGAAGATTTCTTTGGGTTCGCCATCAAAGACGCCCGTGGTTAACTGAGCACGATAGCGATAGGGTCGCTGTTCCAGCACCTCAACGACTTGCTTGGTCTGGCCGGAAACCTCAAACAGTTCATCTTGATCCCACAGGGGATGGCGACTGCGGACAATCGGCAGCTTGCGGAAACCATACTGCGGCGCGGGCGACGGCGTGCCCCACTCTAGCGTATCGGCACCCCAGGGGTTGGCTTCCGTGACTTGCGGCCTGAAGATGCTGTAAATGATATTGAAGAAGAACACAGCGAAACCCGCGGCGATGATGAACGCGCCGATGGTTGAGATCAGGTTGAGAATGCCCAGCCCGCTACCCGCCTGATAGGTATAAAAACGGCGTGGCATACCCTGCAAACCAGCAACATGCATCGGGAAGAAAGCCACGTTAAAACCGATAAACACCAGCCAGAAATTGAGTGACCCTAATCGGCTGTTGAGCATACGGCCGTTCCCCATAAATTTGGGTGCCCAGTAATAAATGCCAGCTAGCACCGGGAAGATCATGCCGCCAAAGAGCACATAATGCAGATGCGCCACGACGAAGTAGGTATCGTGGACCTGTTGATTGACTGGCACAGCCGCCAGCATAATCCCGGTGATGCCCCCTAGCACAAATACGAGGAAGAAACCCATTGCAAACAGCATCGGCGGCTTAAGCTGCGGTTTGCCACGCCACATGGTCGCGATCCAGGAGAATATCTGGATGCCAGTCGGGATCGCAATCGCCATGCTGACGACGCTGAAAAAGCTGAGCGAAATTTCAGGCAAGCCAGTGGCGAACATATGGTGTACCCACAGGCCAAAGCTAAGGAACCCTGTCGACACGATTGCCAGTACTACCAGGGGATAACCGACCAAACGCCGACGGGAGAAAACGGGGATGATGGTCGATAAGATGCCCGCTGGCGGGATAAACTGAATATACACATCGGGATGACCGAATATCCAGAAGATGTGCTGCCATAATAAGGGATCGCCACCCCCTGCCGGATTGTAAAAATGCGTACCGATTTTACGGTCAATCTCCAATAACAGACTACCGACCACCAGCGGTGTAAAAGCAAAGAGCATCATGAATGCGGTGACCAGCATCGCCCAGGCAAAGATCGGAATCCGATTTAGAGTCATGCCAGGGGCGCGGCATAACAATATCGCTAAGATAATCTCGAATGCACCCGCGATAGCTGCGATTTCGGCGACATTTAAGCCCAACAGCCAGAAGTCCATACCTCGTCCAGGCGAAAATACAATGCCACTGAGCGGGGGATAGGCGAACCACCCTTCTTGAGCAAGGGCATCCATCCCGACGATGTATTCAAAGAAGAAGCCTGAGTAAAAAATAATGCCGCCAAACAAGAACGTCCAGAAGGCGAAGGCCGTCAGGCGCGGGAACGGTAGCTCGCGTGAACCGAGTATCTGTGGCAGTACCAGGGTGGCGATGCCTTCCAACAACGGAATCACGAACAGGTACATCATCGTGCTGCCGTGCATGGTGAACAGTTCGTTATAGGTATTGGGGTCGATTAAGGTACTTTCCGGGTTGGCCAGTTGCAACCGCATTAGGAGTGCCATAATCCCCGCCAGCGCGAAGAACAAAAAGGCAACTGCGATAAAGCGCAAGCCAATCACACTGTTCTGGACGGTAACCAAACGCCCCCAAATACCCTTCGGTATTTGCCAGACGTCACCGAATTGTTCCTGCGAGATCGTCGTAAATGGCGTAGATGAAGTTTCTTGGTTGGCAGACACGAAAGCCTTATCTCCCTTTCTTTGAATATGGCGATTCTTTAACGCAGCGACTGAAGATAATCGAGCAGCGCTTGCAGGTCTTCGCCAGTAAGTTGTTGGTTGGGCATCTCACTACCGGGCTTGATAGACTGCGGGTTGGTGATCCATCCGCCCAGGTGCCCGCGCGTATTGGGCAAGATGCCTGCCGCGATGGTGCGGCGGCTGGCCAGGTGCGTGAGGTCGGGACCAACACCGCCAGGTGCGGCACCGAGGCCACGTATCGCGTGGCAGCCCCCACAGCCCGTGGCGACGAACACATCCTGACCGTTGGCAAGCGCGTCGTTCTCCGGCGCAGGTGCATCTTGCTGCTGCTGTGTGACCCACTGCTCAAATTCATCCGGCGCAAGGGCAACGACAAGAAACTGCATATTGGCATGCTGCGTCCCACAAAATTCAGCACACTTACCACGATAAACTCCCGGTTCATCGGCCTGTATCCACAGGCTGTTTTCAGCACCCGGAACGACATCCATCTTGCCGCTCAGTTCCGGGACCCAAAAGCTATGGATCACATTGTCTGAGCGCAGTTCAATGCGGACAGGCTCCCCGGCAGGAATCTGGATTTCGTTGGCGGTGACGATGTCATGTTCTGGATAGCGCACATCCCACCACCACTGTTCGCCATGGACTTCAATCGTCAGGTTTGTCTCGCGTGCGGAAGGTGCCGTGATGTTGATAACGAAGAGCGTCAGGGCCAGGACGATCACCAATATGCCTGTCGGCATGGCGACACTGTTCAAAAGCACATAGCGCATCGTAGTCGGGGAATCTTCCCGCTCCTGCAACGGGTCTTCGGGCGCATCGCGTTTATTACGAACAAAGACGGTATACAGCACCAAACCAATAATGTAGGCATAAACCGGAATGCCAATAAGCAACAAAATCCAGAACAGGTTGCTGGACGCTTCGGCAATCTCGCCCTGTGGGTTGAGGGCAGACACTTCGTAGTCCATCAATGATGGGGATATGGGCGTCATATCGCTGGATACACCAGCGGCGGCAGCGCCCTGCTCCGTTGCAGTCGCCTCTGACGGTGATGCTGTAGCCGAGGTGGCTGTCGTATCCGCGCCCGCTCCTGTATCAGCCGAAGTTGTCGTACTAGAGGTAGCGTCAGACCCCGGCTCAGGCGTGGTTGTAGGATCAGGCATAGCCGTTTCATCGGTCGTCCGCGGAACGTTTACATCTTCAACCGCACTGGCTGATGTGACCTCAGGCCGGGGTACTGGACGATCATTCACCTGGCTGAGCGAGGTTGGCTCGGTCGGGATGACCACATCCTGTACGTTGCTGAGCGACGTGGGCGTGACAGGTATAAACTGATCCCATACGTTGCTAAGTGACGTCGGCTGCCATGTAGGCACATGGCGGTTGATGACGTTGCTTAACGATGTGGGTACGCCGGGGATCGCTTCTTCGATTTCACTTCCCAGGCTTGTACTCTGTGTCGCTGTTGGCACAGGACGATCTGTGACGTTACTCATAGACGTTGGCGTTGATGCTATTGGTATGACATCATCTGCGCCGTCATTTTGCGCGCCTATCCCTACCGCCGTTGTCAACAGCAGAAGCAGGCTAGCAACAATGAGAATGCGTTTTTGTGGCATCGCTCCTCCTTTAGGTCACGAGTGACTTTCCGAAGACACCCGCTGAAACAACGAGCATCTTCGGAATCTGGCTCTGAACTTAGTGATTGCTGAGGAATGCGATGATGTCAGCAACGTCTTGCACGGTGAGCGCCTGACCATAATCGTCCGGCATCGTGCCCGATGTGTAGCCCTGCACCACGTAGGCATCGGGCCTGACGATACTTTCTACGGCATAGTGCACAGCACTATCGTCAGATAGCGAGTCCTGGGAAAGACGTTCTGACTCAATGCGGGACCAGATGCCGTCGAGCTGCGGGCCATTTGTCCCACCGACGTGGCAACTTGCGCAATTGACTGTTTCGCCAAGGCCCGTTTCGGCAGAACCGTTATAGATAGCATCGCCATTGCTGGCATCGCCTTCAAGTTCGTTTACCGCGGCGACAAGCTGCTCCACGTTCCGTCCAGCCGGGTCGTCAGGTGCCAACGAAGCAGAACCTTCACCGTCACTACTGCCTTCGGCTTCGCTGCCCTGGGTTGGGGTTACGTCTGCGCCTTGCGTAGGCGTTGCATCTGAAGGTGTCGCATCTAATGAAGTCGGCTGTGGTGTGGATGTCGCTTCACCAGAAGGTGTCGCTTCACCAGATAGGGTGGGCGTCATGTCACCTTCTGCTGGTGTGGCTGTGGGCGACATTTCTGTAGCGGATGTACCCTCATCACCACCGGGGGTTGGTGTGGCTTCGGTTGCTTCATCGGTTGATGGCGGCGGAAGCGTTGCGGTTGTTTCTGCGCTGCCACTCGCACCGAGCCGCAAAGCGATCAGCACCGGATTTTGGCCTGCACCCGCCGGCCAGACGATAGTATCTCCCGCAACAGCCGGCCATGCATTGATCCCAACCGGAGCCTCATAACGCCAGACGACATCACCACTGAAGCGATCCAGCGCGTAAATCACCCCGTCATAGGTCGCTGTAAAGACCAGGTCATTGACAATGGTCACGCCAGCATAGTTATCGACGCCGAACTCAGTACTCCAGTAGATTTCACCTGTGGCAGCATCAATAGCGACCACTTCACTGGTTCCGGTACCGTACTCCTGTGTAGTGATGTTATTCAGCGCTTCCGTGCCCGTTGTTGCACCGTGGCTCGTTGCTTCATGTTCGGACCACAAATTCAGGACAGGGGCATAAATCACACCATCAACATAGGCCATTGGCGTTTCCACGCCACCGAGCGTCCCTGGGTAGACACGGACCGTTTCGCCAATGGGCAGCTCGTCGAGGTCATCGTTCATGTGGATGCCAACTTCTCGCCGCCATAACAATCGACCATCATCACGGCGCATGCCATAGATCACGCCGACTTTGCCGGAGCCAATCACGATGTCTTCCTCGGCATTGTTGACAAGGACCGATGCCAGAATGGGTGAAATCTGTAAATCGAGGTCGAACAGGTCGTCCGGGTTGAGGTAGTTGTACCATTCGAGGTCGCCATCCGCGTTCAGCGAGATGACCGAATTAGCATACAGGTTCGGTTCCGGGCGGCTGCTGGCATTCGGGAAATCGGCTGTACCCGGGAAAGGTGCAGGATTACCCGTACCCCAGAAGGTCATACCCGTATTGGTGTCAATTGCTGGCGAGAACCAGACACCGCCGCCACTGTTGATCTCTTCATTGCCCCAGAAGCCATCTGTAACCGTCTGGAACTGCCACAAGGTTTCTCCGTCTTCGGCGTCCAGAGCATAGATCACGCCGCTAGTTCCCCCGGCATAACCGCGATATGAGCGATTGCCTTCCCCACCGACGCCAGCCTGCGTGGTGATATAGACCTTGTTGTCATAGACATAGGGTTGGATTGCGCCAGTTGGCTTGCCTTCCGTACTGACTGACCAGACCTCTTCGCCATTCTCAATATCGAGGGCGGCAAAGGTATCTACCCCGCTGGCGATATATACACGGCCATAACCAATGGCGGGGCCATTTGGCCCAACGACCTGATTATCATATAGCTTTTGCCAGACAAGGCTGCCATCGCCCAGGTTGACGGCAAATACGTTGCTCGCCAAATCCTGGAAGTAAACCGTATCATTGGCGATCAATGGCGCAGAAGCCGCCGCCCCAAATTGTCCAGCTCCGGGTATGGGCATGGCCCATGCGACGCCCAATTCATCCACATTTTCCGTACTGATGGTGGATTGCGCCGCGGTACGGGTATTGCGGTAATTCTGGTTGGCCATCGGCCACTGATTTGTGTTTTCAGCGACTTCTGGCGGTATACGACTATCAGCATCCTGACCGATAGTGGTCCACACAGGCACAACAGCCAGTGCCACAACCAAAAATGTCATGGTTCGTATGACGTTTTTACGATTTAATGATCGAGTCGATATCATGATCCATCCTCGTTCGTATAGACTTGACTATCTTGTATCTTTTCGTCGAAAGGCAGGACTTCGGACACGTCATCGGCATCTTCAGACACCAGATCGACATCAGCCGATGCACCTGTTTGCTGTCGAATGCGCGGCACAATCTCTCGCATGAAGATAATTTGCAAAACGGCAACGACCGGCACGGCAATGAGAGCACCCATCACACCCATCATCAAACCCCCAACGATGATGACGATGGGGATCAAGAAGCGTGGGACCTTAAGCTGGCTTTCAAACACAAGTGGAGAAATCACATTCCCTTGTACCTGCTGTACAATCAGGATGTACACCACTGTGATCCCCAGGGTTGGCAATGATTGGAGAGCGGCCACCAGCAAAATCGGCACGGCAGCAATTAACGAACCAATCGTCGGGAGGGCTTCTAACAGGCCAGCAAGCACGCCCAATAAAGGCGCATAGGGCAACCCAATCAGCATGAGGCCGACGGTTGTCATGACGCTCACCAACACCATATTGAAGAGCACAGCGTGGACATAAGCCCCCATCACTGCAATTACTTCGGAACCTACATTCTCAGCATGTTGTCGATTGTGTTGCGCAAAAAGTGACAGGTAGAACGCTTTGACGCGCGGCGCAGCCGCCAGTGCGAAGAGCGACAAAATCCATACCAACACGATGTTGAATAAAGCATTTACAACCGAGACAGGTACACTGATCACGTTCCGACCAATTTGTGCGATTTCCGTAGCAAATTGGTCAAGTATGGAGGAGATAGTCTGGTTTTCACCCAGTTGTTGATTCACCGTATCCTGGATGGTATCTACATAAGAAGGTATCTGGTCAATGAATGCCTCTAGCTGCGCCGGAAGGGGAAGGATAAATGCAGTCACCAGGAGAATGATGACCGCAGTAAGTAGAAGCCCTGTAGCCAGTACCGCAGCTTGACGCGGAATGTAGGATGAAAGGCGTTTAACCACAGGTGCTAGGGCTGCAGCGACGCTAACTGCAACGAAGAGCAACGCAAAAGGTTGCGCCATAAAAGGCACGAGTTGGATAAATCCGAGTCCGATGATAATGGCCGCAGCAAAAACACCAATGGCTTTCCACCATGTCACAGACCATGCCCCTACGGGTACATTGCAGTCATGATCCGTAATTGTGGCCTCCCCTCTTTTCTGTGGCTTTTGCGTACGGCTTCGTGTCTTTTGTTGGACCTTTAATTGCGCTTCACATCGGACGAATAAATTCCATATATACAATCATGAGGCAAGCTGGGGTGGATTGCATGGACTAACTGACTGAACTCTATCGGTCATATGGGCTATTGCGACTTACCCATTAGCAGGACCTCACCGATTTATCCTTCCCACTCAAGCAACATATAAGGCCTGCATTAGACAGAGCCTCTTAATACCAGCGTATAAACGACAGTACTAGCCAAATTAATAGATTAGGCGTTTAGTACATGTTCACCCTTTGCCCGACGCTTGATGTTTTATCGCTTGGTATGCTCCCGTGGATGGCGTGTTTAAGAATTACATCTCAGGAGTACCTCTGAAGGATGCCTCACACACGAGACATGCAATGCAAAATATGTAGCAGAGAATGCTTGTGGATAAACAACAATTGGCCTATCGACCTATTCACTTTTCGTCTGATAGGTCATGGCTGTGATAGTTGCCTAAGGTAGGATGATCCGTACATAAATAAAGTTATGACAATAAGATGTTTTGAAACTGGAGCTATGAGATGTTTTACACGGATGCAAAAGTGCAGTTTGATGTTCGAGTGGAAAAACCAAACGCCCTATTCGCCAAGCGACTTCAGCAGGCCATTGGTGGGACAGAAGGCGAAATACGTGTTTGTATGCAGTATATGTTTCAGGCTTGGGCGATGACAAAAAAGTCGAACAAGTATCGCAGCCTTTTGCTTTATACTGCTGCGGAAGAACTCAGTCATATAGAAATGCTGGCGACTGCTGTGGCCAAAAATCTAAGCAATGCGCCGGTTGATTTGCAGGAAGACGCTGCTTATCGCAATCCTATGGTCAAATCGATTCTGGATGGGCTTAAGCCCCGGCAAGCTTTTGATGATTGTTTACATGCGATGCCGATGAACAGTCAGGGCGCAGCCTGGTCAAGTGAATGCATCGTTGTAAGTGGCGATCTCATAGGCGATATGTATGCCAATCTGATGGCTGAAGTAACAGGGATTGCCCTGGCCAAACGACTTTATCAGCAGACGAACGATCGGGGTATGCAGCACATGCTCAAACATATCATTGAACGTGACAAGCTGCATCAGAAGCAATGGCTGACCGTACTGGCGGAACTCGGTGAGCTGACTGTCTAGCGAGTCATCTTCAGAGAGTTGGGCAAATGGAAGCCACTGTCGCTTGAAGAGATTCCCCCCATTGTCTTCTCAGAAGTCATGCGCGATATGGACCTGGTGGTTAGTATTGCTCATCGTGGAAGCGTTGACCCGGAAGCGACGGCATCGACAGTGGAAATGCGGACAGCACTTCTTCGTGAGACGTGCAAGCTTCTGAAGGTACAAGTGGTAAGGGTGTGATCTGTCCCTCTTGCATGGCTGCCTGCGATTGATCTCTGTGGACTTGATGCTATTTGTCGATAGTAAAGAGTATATCGCGCAGCTCATTGAAGGCGGATTGTGCATCAGATACGGTGTTAAATGTGCCGACGACCCAGAAGAAGCCGCTGTGATTGCTGCTAAACTGCTGCCTGATGGACAAACGCATTTTATTCCTCATCCGATAGATCGACCCGGAAATCCCGACGTTCTTCGAACCGCACCGAAATATCCGTGCAGTTCACGTCTTGCAATCGCTTGATGGCATTTTTCAGGACTTGAACATTGGAGAGGGTAAAAGTGATATTGTCTATATGCACACGGACCAAAGCCTTGCTCATCCCTAAAGAGGCATTTTCCATCTCTGATACCAGCATTTCGGCAATTTTTTCTGTTGGTGCAGTCGCTGAGACAGATACGTCTAGGTGTCGATCATCAGCATTCCATATCATCGAACCGCTGACAGTAACTTCATATGCACCAAGCTTTAGCACGAGGCGGTCGATAGGATCTGCACCAGAATCCGCTCCCCAGTTATTGTAGATAAATATAAAACGGTCGAACACATCAAGCGTGTAATTGCTTCCCCATAACACAGGGAACTCCCAGTCAATGCGATACTGCTCGGATAAAGAACGTTCTACGGGCGTGATATTGCCTTCATAGACGTCTTGGGCAATGTTATCAGACTCCGCAGGATGCTCGATATGCCATTCAGTAAGGTTGTCCAGAATATCACGTAGTTTCTGTGCAGATAATTGAGCATCGTGGGGAGATCGAAAAACGCCAACGATCGTGAATCGGGCACTGTTATTGCTGCTGAATTCCTGCCAGATGGATAACTTCATCATTGATTCTCCCTGTGCTGATGAGTGCGCGTTCTGGCAGACGTGCGCAGCCGCCAATTGCAGCAGCTTGTCTGTTCTTCCTGCGAGAATTCCAGTAATCACGGACATCTGCTATGGTTTCAAATGGTATCGTCCAGTGATGAAATGAGCACGGCTTGATGCGCCTGTCACTCGTGATTGACAGAAAGCCGTCCCCAGCGCCGCAATCCGATGTCTCGAATAGTCGCGGCACATCAGGTAGAAGATTACCCCAGCAAACATCCAGCTTGAGTTGGATCGTATTCTGAAGATTATTATGGACATGCTGAAGGAAGTCCGAAAATGCTTCGTAGTGGTGCTTCTGAAAGTGCATGGATGGATCACTGCCTTTATAACTCAGCAACAAGAAATCACGGACTCCGAAGCTTAATAATTTGAAGAATTTCGCCTCGATGCTATCCAGTTCATCTGGTGTGATCAGCCAGTTGACGCCGAATCGGGCATTGTGATCAACGAGCAATTCAATCGTCTGCTTATAGCGATTGGTGTCATAGAGTGATAGACGAATATTGCCGTATTTGCCCTCAATGCTGCTGAGAAAAGAAGGTGTGAGCTTCATACCGTTGGTGGTGAAGTTGATCGCTAACTGGCTCGTATCATATAGCTCATGAATGAATTGCTCCCAGTTTGGGAACAGCATCGGTTCGCCGCCGCCAAAAGCAACTTCCAGCACACTCCAGTTGCTGGCGTGCTGACAGAACCTAAGCAGCGAATCATACGTCCAGTCACTGGCCGACTTAAGATTGCGATAGCAAAAGGGGCATTGCAGGTTGCACACGTTCGTTACGGCGATCAGGAGCGTCCTGGGAGCGACGCGCTCTAAATGATGAGTCTCTTCACCTTCAAGTTTGATATTTAAGCCAGTATCACGATTGAACAGTAGCAATGCGCTATCTAGTGGGTGAACCTGCTAGTCTAAGGTTTGGAGCTGAGGTGGTAGGAACGCTCTATAAGTAGTTAAAATATCGGACACAGCATGTAATCCTAATCAAGCATCGCCCTAAGTCTTCAATACGATCATATCACCACATGAGCTTTCGCCACTATAACATGCAGCGTGCACTACCTTTTTGGGCAACCTTTATGAGATAAGACAAGCACATTAAGGATGATTAAGGCTATCCTTTCCCCTTCATCTTCATTTAGGAAGTAAGGCGATATGATTATGATATGCAAAACTACCTGATCTGCTAATAAATACGCCTTCTCCGACCAATACACCCGGACCTGACTTTACGTTGCCGATTGCGACATTAACGCCAACTTCCAGCGATACACCAGAGCCTAGCGCAAGAATACCATCGCCGATTGATACACCGGCATTGAGTCTGTAAGCATGATAGAAATTAAGGCGAAATACGCTATTCAAAGCAACAGGATGGGATTCTTCTGATTGAAACTGACTAGAAAGAAACAATTTATGACATCTTACATGCCAGCTACATGACGTAAAGACAGGCTCTACAAACGAGCTTTATTCTGGCAGTAATGTATTACAGTTATACTGAATTTAGTTGATTCAACACGAAGTTGGGATTCAGTCATTGAACAAAATATGGTTCATCATCGCTATTGTCATACCCTTGATTTCCAATCTGATAGCTCTGGCCCAAAGCACTCCTGAAGCGATACCTTTTGCTGGGTATACGCCCGACTTCACAGTCAATAGCACGCTGGATACAATCGATGCCAACCCAGGCGATGGTATCTGTGCGGACGCAGGTGGCCAATGTACGCTGCGTGCAGCCATCAACGAAAGCAATGCCCTGCAATTCTCTCAGAATATTTATGTGCCAGCCGGAACCTATATACTGACAATCGCTGGTACGGATGAAGATGCAGGCTACACAGGCGATTTGGATATTCTGGATACAGTCGCTATCTATGGTGATGGCCCTGACCAAACCATCATTGATGCCAACCAGATTGACCGCATTCTTCACATCAATCCTATAAATGCTTGTGCAGGGTTAGATAACTGTACGGAAGATGTGACTCAGTTGTCGGGCCTGACGATTCAGGGTGGAGCTG
Organism: Anaerolineaceae bacterium; assembly: GCA_002699585.1. Taxonomy (GTDB): domain Bacteria; phylum Chloroflexota; class Anaerolineae; order Aggregatilineales; family Phototrophicaceae; genus Phototrophicus. The sequence continues at coordinate 187,528 of PABP01000032.1, forward strand.
CGCCTTATGGTGGTGGTATCTACCAGGAAGACGGTTATCTAACTATCAATTGGACGAAGCTAACAGATAATTACGCGGATGGTAGCCATGTTTGTACGAGTAATGCCGGGGCAGCATATCTCGGTTATGGCTCGGCCTTTGTAGAATTCTGGCATTCTGAAGTTACAAATAACACGACTCCATCAGCATCTTTGGATACGAAATATGGGGTTATTGCCGGCTACGCTACATATGTAACCGATACGCAGATTGATCAGAATGATGCCGATTGGGCAGTAATCTCCCCTGAATACCCGGATACGGTTGGCTGCGAAAGAGAAGAATACTATTTGAGCGAGTACGTTTACTATCAGCGTGTCTCAATCACAAACACAACTGGCGGCGCATTTACTGCAACGATTCAGCCGGATTTGCCAGCCTTTAGGCCCACATTTGAAAAAGTCACCATTAGTGGAAACGGTGCGGGCCTGCGCTTCACGAACGATACAGACAATGATGTACTTCTAGAGGGAACTTATCCTGAGAGTAGTTCTTTTATCGATGTGACTATTGCAAATAATACAGGTGTGGGGTTGGATCTGTTAGGCAACATTGAGGCAGATGTCACTAATGTCGTGATCGCCGATAATGGCATCAACTGTACCGACTATGCGCATGGCATCGGTGTGGTAAGCGATACGTCTTGTGTTGACCCGACTGCCAGCGAACTAACTGTTGCAGACCCACAACTAATGCCACTAATCGCATCTGAGTATCAGCTTTATCATTCAACACAATCTGGCAGCCCCGCCGAGAACGTCGGTGATTATGGCCCGCCAGTTTTTACCCCCATGCCACTGTCGGTCATAAACGTTATTGCATCCAAATACTATTCAGATTTTGCTCCTTCGACGATGAATAATGCAGTTGAGCGTTTAGCAGACCAACTGATTGTTGTATTCGAAAATCAGCCGTATGACCCGCCTGCCAATACGAACCCCAATGATGTGACCAATCCAGCAAATTACGCGCTTGTCACTGCCGGAGATAACGAAGCGATTGAATCCACTGCCTGTGATGCAATCGGTGGTGATGATGTCATTGTGCCTATTGAAGCTATTCAATTCTTTCCATATGGCTCACCCAATAAATATTTACAGTCAGATGGTTATCTGGCCGACATTTTGCCCAATATCATCATCAATTTTGATGAATCAGCCTTGGGTGATGACCCAAATCGCCTTGGGTTGAGGTCATACCGTTTCTTCGTTTGCAACAATTTGCGCACTGTGGATGGTGGTGGCTTCGATGGCACATCGTATTTGGGTACAGGTCAGCAGGATAGTGATGCTATTTTCAGCTTCTTCGAAGGTGATTCGCCCTATCTGATGCTGAACCGTATGATTGCGGAGTCATACGCGGGTGTTAGGCAGGATATGCTTCTCCCATTGCCTCAGGTAGGTGACAATCCTAATCAATTTGAACCGATCATCAATGCTGATGTGCGTCGTCTAGACCTGTGGTTTGATAGTTATATAGATGCTAACCAACTCCTGCAAACGGACGCAAACCTTCAGCTCGTCGCGGCTGGGCCAGATGGCATCATTGAGACCCAGACCTGTGGCAGCCTCCTCGGCGATGACGTCAATTACCCGCTTACCAATATACGCGTTGGCAGTGAGTCTTACTCGACCAACGATACCCTGCGCGAAGCACCCCCATTCTACATTGCCCAGGTGGATGTGCCGCTCTCTATTCCGTCTGGCGAGAAATATGCCCTTATTGCTTGTGATACCATTCAAGAAATAGAGGGCACACGGCTTGATGGCGATTATGACGGCCTACCGGGTGGTGATTTTTTCAAAACATTCTATACGATGCCGACTTCGCAGCAGCTCATGCCGACCGTCAACATTGTAACGGGCACTCAGATTGAACTTGCTATACCCGATATTGCCTTGCCGGAGGGGACCCATTATGAGCTTTATAGTGCAGACGAACCAAATAGCGTAACCTTCCTTGATGATATCGCGATAGACGCTGAGACTTTCATGGTTAGCGATCTTATATGTGGTACAGCATACAACTATCGACTTCGGTTTTCTTGGCCAGGGGATCACTATGATACACTCCCGGATGATTACGTGAGTCCTTATTCTGATATTCTGTACACGGCTACGGCTGATTGTGCAGGCCCCTGGGTTAAACGCATACGAGCTGAGGGTCGACCTGTCGATTACAAACCATACGATGCTCGTATTACTAATCTACAAATTGAGTTCTCATCGGGCATGAGCGATACAGCCAGCGATCCATCCAACTATCGTCTTTATGAAGCTGGCGATAAAGGTGTCATCGACAGCACCAGTTGTTCCGCACTTACGGGCGATGACCAGATCATCCCGCTGACTGTGACTAACTTTACGGTCGGTGACGATACCGTTACCCTCAGTGTGAATAATGGCAATCCTCTGCCCATCGGTGAGTATGCCATCATTGCCTGTGAAGGACTCGCTGGGGAAGATGATCATCCCCTGGATGGCGACCGTGATGGCATCGCTGGCGGTGAAGTCCGGCGTGATTTCTCAGTTTTAGAGCCGATCAAAATCCTTGAAGTGAATACAGTTCAAGATAGCATCGCGACCCCGCTCAACGATGGTGATGTCCGTGACTTCCCGTTTGGCACAATTGATATTAGCTTCTCGCAAGAACTCTTGCTGTCCAACGGTGGCAGTTATTATTTGCTGACTCCAGGCAACAATGGCACTATAGATACTGACCAGTGTGTTCCCTATTACAACAACAGCAGCGATGATGTCTATGTAAATCTGAATCTGGACATAGATGCTGAGACATTGAGCATTATCACGCTCGATTTGCAGCAAGTTATGCAGCAGGAGCCTGCACGACTCATCATATGTGATGTCCAGAATACTAATGAACTCTATTTGGACGTGGATGACGACAACATAGGTGGTGACACCTTCATACTCGATTTCAATGTGCGCCGCGCACCGCGTGTCGTTGGTGTCACATCAGATGCGGGTCCACTCGATGCATTGGCGTCTTTGGATATGCAGACATTAACCATCACCTTTACTGAATCGATGGCTGATCCATCAGGTGATACTGAATCTATGGATGTCACCAATCCAGCCAACTACCGCTTGATCAATCATGGCCCGGATCACGAACTTCAAAGTGATTTATGTGGGGCTATGCTCGGCGACGATACCCTGATCCCGATCAATAGTGTGACCTATAATGACGCTAGTTTCTCAGTAGTCCTTGCTATAAATGGTGGTCAGAGCCTGACCTTTGGGACTTATACGATTGTAGTCTGCCCAACTGTTGAAGACACACAGGGCACACAACTTGACGGCAACAATGATTTGTTCCCTGGGGATCCCTATAGCACCATTTTTGTGTTCGATGTAGCGCAGACTGACAGCGATCTTTACGTCAACACCACCGATGAAGGCATCATTGGCAATTGTGGCAATACGCACTGTTCATTCCGCGAAGCTATCCTGGCTGCCAATGGTATTGATGCTGTTGTCACCATTCACTTACAACCAGATGCGCTTTACGAAATCAAAACTGCTTATGTGGCAGACTACGGCCTACCATTGATAAAAGCTACTGTCATCATACAAGGCAATGGGGCAACGCTTCAAAGGAGTTATCTGCCAGACACACCTGAATTTGGACTACTAACGCATAATGGATCCACGACGCTACATGGGCCAAGTGTATATACCTCATTGACTGTAGAAGACTTGACTCTCAAAAATGGCTTTTCTACGGGGGCTGGTGGAGCTATAGCGGGTCGGGACGTCTATGTCTATGACTGTAATTTCATAGATAATGAGGCACACACTGCTGGTGCACTCTATGCATCAAATGACCTGATCGTTGAGCGTAGTTATTTCCTGCACAATCGCATCAATACACTTGGAAGTTCGCCGCGCTATGGTGGTGCAATCTATGTCACTGGCGAAGCCACGATTTCTCATTCGATTTTTGAAGAGAACTTCTCAATCTATTATGGTGGCGCGATTGTGACCAATAATTTTGCCCAAGTAACCATTGAGAATAACCTCTTCATTAGAAATGAAGCCAGAAGCTCCGGCACAGCCATCTGGATGAGGCTCAGTACGGACAGTCGCATTCACAATAATACATTTGTTAATAATGGCACAATCAATTTATCGCCTGACTCCCACCCAAGCACTACGATTTATCTGAATCGTTCGGGGCGGGTAGAAATCGCGCACAATACGTTCGTAGAACAGAATAACTATGCGTTGTCGCTTGGTGTGTACTCTGATTCGTCGACCATGTTTGGCAACATCATCACAGGCGATGGTGTGCTCTGTCATGATGAGAATTCCGATGATGGCACGGCAAGTAATTCGTCTATTGGCTACAACGTTTCGACCAGCTCTGCCTGCTTGAGCCCCAATCTTGACAATGGTGATGTCCTGGGCGATCCACAACTCGATACCTTACGTGATAATGGGGGCCCAACCTTGACAGTCGCCTTAGGTGTGACCAGCCCTGCTCTGGACATTGTCCCAGAAGCTGAATGTGTTCTGTTTGAAGATCAACGTGGCATGGTTAGGCCGCTAGATGGCGATGGCGATGGTACGCTGGGGTGTGATGCGGGTGCTTTTGAATCGCCATCGCTCAGTGCGGAATTCCCATCTGATCTCAGATTGACGCTGATTGAGCCATCAACAGCACCGCCTGATGCAAGTTTGTACACAGTACGTGCGGTTTTACACAACGATGGCCCAGCAGCCGCCGAGAACGTGGCGGTTGTGTTTGATGGCGACTTTGCTTACCCGACTGTAGATGGTGAAGACTTCGATTCCGCTACAGGTCGCTGGCAGCCTGGGGATATTCTCCCAGGTACGGAAGCTGTAATTGACGTTGTTTTCCGTGTTGACCGGGAAATGAAAGATCATAGTCTGACGTTATTTGGCGAGGTAGAACGTAACCTCATCTATGATCTTGATAGCATCCCCGACAATGGTGATCCGAATGAGGATGACTACGATAGCCTGACATTGACCGTTGGCTGTTCGATTGTGCCTACTGTGGTTGCGCCTGGAGACGTCGATGGCATTATATCAGCCATATATGCCGCCAACGATGAGAGTTGTAATCCAGGTGCAGATGCTTTTTCGCTCTCGCCCAATGCCACATATATAGTCCATGACTACTATTCTACAGAAAGGGTCAATAGCCATAGTGAATATACGGCTTTTCCTCTGGTTGATTCAAATATCGCGATTGATGGGCAGGGATCGGTTTTAGATTTTGATGCAGAATTGCTCCGAGTAACGCCAACGCGGTTTTTCTACACACTCCAGGGTTCTCGCCTGACGCTTAATAACATGACGTTTCAAAATGCACATGGTGTTTTGGTACGTGGGACTGTGATTAAGAGTCAGGGCGACCTGTACCTTCAGCATGTCAATTTTCTGCATAATTTTCGTGCTACGAGTAGTTACAGTAGTAATAATATTGTCCACCACACGATAGGTTCCTTACTCATTCAAGATAGCTACTTTGAAGCAAACCACAAGAATCACAATGTTATTGAAATTGAGGATGCACTCGTCGCACGTATTGAAAGATCGACGTTCTACGATAACGATGTTATCTATTCCGTTGTCGAAAGCATAAACACTCCTCTGGATGTAATAAACAGTACCTTTGTCGAGAACGCTGGTAAATCGATAAATAATTTTGAAGCTGGTAGCGTAACTGTGGATCAGAGCACATTTTATGGTAATGCGTCAGCTTTGAATAGCCAAACGCCAACAATTGTTAGAAATAGCGTTTTCAGTCCTGGGATATGTTCCTACTATTATGGTGTTGCCGGAGAAATCATTTCTGAAGGCAACAATGTGCTTCAGGATACGTCTCTAGATGCCTCACAATATCTCTTTAACTGCGGTTTTGACCATCCCACAGACTTGGTTGTTGAAAATGTTAGCCTGCTGCCGCTGGCCAGCTATAATGGTTCCACACCCGTCATGCGTCCAGCCGCCGATAGCCCCGCTGTGGATATCATCTCGCTAGAATCGTGCAATGCGGCTGTAGATCAACGGTTGGTGGCGCGGCCCTTCAATGGTACCTGTGATGCCGGTGCTGTCGAGCTAGCTCTGGATGAGAGCTTTGGGACTCCTGACGCACTCCATCTCGTAGATGTCTCCGATAGCGCGATTGTCATCACATTGCCTGCGTTACCATCTGAAGAAGTAGACCTTCAGCTTGAGCGGCTGGATAGAACAAGGCCATCATCCTGGCGCGTCATTTCAACTCACTCATTTGAGGATACAACCCACGTTGATACCGGCCTTGTTTGCGGCCAGACCTATCAATATCGCGCGTCCTACGTTAGTGATGCAGGTGTGCACCTTGGTCAGCCATCAACCGCCCTTGAAGTGACGACTTTGCCATGTGAGCGACCGATCACGCATACATTTGGTTTGTATAAAGGTGGTCAATGGCTGTTCTACACGCTCGATGGCGACCAACGTTACGATGCCCGCTTCAACTGGGGGCCGCAAGAACCTGGCTGGCAGCCTGTGATCGGTGACTGGAATGGTGACGGCATCGATGGCATTGGCCTATACAAAAACGGGCACTGGTTGCTCAGGAGCGTAGATCTATTTGGTAATGTGGTAGACATTGAATTTGACTTTGGAGACACATTGGCTGGGGCGGTCGCTCTTGCCGGCGATTGGGATGGGGATGGTGTCGATACTGTGGGTCTGTTCCAGACTGGTGTCGCCTACCTACGCAACTCCAATTCCACTGGTGTGGCTGATGTTGTGCTATCCGTTGGTTCAACGACATCTGTGCCGATTGCCGGTGACTGGAACGGCAATGGCGTCGATACGGTTGGCCTTTATGAAAGCACAACGTTCTCCCTCGCAGCACAAAATTCCCAGTTGCCTCCAATGCAGATAACCTTCTCCTTTGGGCCAACAGACTGGCAACCCCTTGCTGGTGATTGGAATGATGATGGCATCGATACAATTGGTATATACAATCAGGGTTTGTGGCGTATGCGTAATAGCAACGCTGGTGGCAGCGTGGATGTTGGCTTCAACTATGGCAATCTGGAAGGTGGTTGGCAGCCGGTAGGTAATTTCGATAGTTCGCCAGCGGTTCTCAATCTGTTGTTTGCAGCGACAGTTCCAACGCCGCGTGTACCCATCATTCCGGGGCCATCCATCTCTACGCCGACAGAAACAGCCCCAGATAATCATCCGCCTGCTCTTGACGATGTACCAATCGAACCAACGCCTCTAGCTTCTGTGGTTCCGACCTTAGAAATTACGTTGACACCTGAGCCCACGTCTGATGCTCTGTCAACAGAGACCGCTGTTCCATCATATATTCCGGAGCAGACTCAGATAGAGGTGGTGCCGCAAATCACACCAGCATCACCTACGAATACCAGTGAGTAGCTGGGGAAATTAAGTTTTCAATATTTGACTAACACGTGTCCAGTGAATACCCAAAGAGCTGCCAATCTCACGGTAGCTCTTTCCTTGTTTGCGCATGGAGTGAATGATTGTGCGAAGATAAGCTTTGTCAGGGTACTTCCGATTACTTGCTGTTGAGGCCGAAACAGGCACAACGAATAGCAGTTTATGCCTAGTTAACGAAACTGAGTCCCTCAGGTCCATCTCTCTATTCGAACATTCTCCACTCAATCAAAGTGATCATACTTTCCCAAAAAGCATTGCGTTTCCACAACGCAGTGCTTTTTCACGTCTCCTTGAGCCTAGTCACGTCACGGTCTTTGCGGTGAACTGGAGGAGTCCAACCCTCCTCCGATCACCTGAAGTCTCGCTGGTCCGGGCAGTCAGACCGCTGTTTCAAGTGTAGCAGGATCTCTATCTCTCAGTGATCTTGTTCAGAATGTGCCCGATCCACAAGCGATTATTGCACCACTGAAAGTACTCGATCTAATGGTGAACAAGTACGATCGTTACGTTCCTGAAGAACTACTGCGCGAGGCATATATAAACGATCAGATGGATATGGCCGAATCGATCCCTATACTGAATCAAATGATTCATCAATGACCTCTCCAATATCACATTGTTGCTGCAGCCATAAATTGAACCATTGTGAGCCTTAGTAGTCTCTTGTATGATTATCTTCTATTTATGCAAGAGATTACGATTCATGCTGCTGACCATCACTACTACTCACCAACCTGCGACTGATCTGGGCTATTTGCTATACAAGCATCCAGCACGCGTACAGACCTTCAAACTGGCATTTGGTGAAGCGCATGTCTTCTATCCGGAAACGAGTGAAGATCACTGTACTGCTGCGCTGTTGCTGGACATCAACCCGGTGGGATTGGTACGCGGCAAAAAGGACTTCGCCCTGTCGCAATATGTGAATGATCGTCCCTATGTGGCCTCGTCATTTTTGAGTGTAGCGATTGCTCAGGTCTATGGCACGGCATTGAACGGCACCTGCAAGGATCGACCGGAACTGGCCCAAACGCCGATTCCATTGGAAGCGACAATGAGTGTGCTGCCCTCACGAGGTGGCGCGGAACTGTTGACACGGTTGTTTGAGCCACTGGGATATACGGTTTCTGCGGAACCCCATGTGCTCGATTCACAGTTCCCAGATTGGGGTATGAGTCCCTATTACACGCTTACATTGACACACACGGTTCGTCTGGCTGATCTGCTGTCGCACCTCTATATGCTGATTCCGGTGCTGGACAATGACAAGCATTACTATGTGGGCGATGGTGAAGTGCAAAAGCTGCTGGCGAAGGGCGAGGGCTGGCTGAGCGGGCATCCCGAAAAAGACCTGATTACGCGCCGTTATCTGAAGCATCAGCGCAGCCTGCAACGGGCTGCATTAGAGCAACTCGTTGATGAGGATACGGATTCGCTTAAGCAGGACGAGGAAGAGATCGCTGCCGAGGATCAACTTATCGAGCCAGAAGCAAAGATCAGCCTTCATCAGCAGCGATTGGGTGCTGCTCTGGCGGTGCTGAAAAACAGTGGTGCGCAACGTGTGCTCGACCTCGGTTGTGGGGAGGGACGCTTGCTGCGGCTCCTGCTTGACGAAAAGCAGTTCACTGAGATCGTCGGGATGGATGTTTCGCATCGGTCGCTTGAGATGGCAGCGGATCGCCTCAAACTGGACCACATGCCCGATCGCCAACGTGCACGCCTGACGCTGATACAGGGTTCGCTGATGTACCGCGATGCCCGTTTGCAGGGTTTTGATGCCGCCGCAGTCGTCGAAGTGATCGAGCACCTTGACCCGCCCCGGTTGGCCGCTTTCGAGCGCGTGTTGTTTGAATTTGCTCATCCGGCGACAGTAGTCATCACCACGCCGAATGCGGAATACAACATCATGTGGGAGAGCCTGCCTGCGGGCCAGTTCCGCCACCGTGACCACCGCTTTGAATGGACACGCGCGGAGTTCCAGGCATGGGCAGAGGGCATCTGCGAGCGATTTGGCTACACCGTACGTTACTTACCCATCGGTCCCGAAGATGCCACTGTCGGCGCTCCCAGCCAGATGGCTGTGTTTGATGTAATCCAACAGTAGTTCAAGGAATGGCGCAGATAATGAAGCGAATGGTCAGTATATTAAACACGAACTCTCTTATGAAAAATGGTATGAGGATCCTTCCTCGTGCCCTCCTGGATGGGCTGTGGGTAAGGTCGGATACAGGTGTACCTATGCTAGTTTCGCATGACCATAGTCGCGTAATAGGATGGGTTCATCCATTTGCTGTGCATTTCGAACCAGGAATGGTGCGATCAGTAGGTTTTACAGACATATTTGAAGATAGGGACGAAGCAGAGCAGATTCAAATTCAGCGATTACAATTTTATAGTCAATTAATTGTCCAAAAACAGAGCGTCGTTGACGAACTAAGGCAGAAGTTAGCTGCATCCTTTAATGGTCAAGAGCAAATCGTACATGCGCCTCAAATAGCTTACTTTGAGCAAGGATTAGCTGCTCGAGCATTCCCGAAGATTTTTGAATTAACCAAAAGAGACAAGCATGGATTAGTTCCTTTGGAAGCATTAACTCCCATTGGCCCAGGGGTTTTTCAGATAGGTGAATTTGTTATATTTGCACATGAGTATTTTAGGCGTGCATTATTCAGGCTGAATTCGCTAAATGCTGAATTCCTTTCAGAATTACAAAACTTGCACAGTGATTTACGACCCCGAATTGCTTTGGATCCTGACATGGTAGGTTTGGCTGATGATTTTGCATTACCGATAGAATTAATGTATGTGTGGGGACCCCGATTTGATGATGATCTCACAAATATAAAGCAAGGGGTCACTGTTCATGAATCGAATGATGATACAGATCGTTTTTTCTCTGGAATTTCCTCAACTGAAATGTGGTGGAAATCGGACGAAGACAACTACACGTTTGAAGTAGAAGAATTAGTAGATCGAGATCATCCATATTACAAAGGTGAAATGCAGTTTGGTTGCCGATATGCCCATTCAATGGTTGAGAGAGATACAGGCACTGCAATACATCTAGATGGTGCCGTACGTATGTATTCTGAAGAGAAGATGGTTGAGCGTCTGGATAAACGTATTAACAAAGCGGGTAAACACAGTCTATATACCAAACTTTGGAGAATTGATGGCGAAGTAGACACTATTACATGGAAATCGCTGGTATCTAGCTACTTTCGTGACAACACACTCATCGGCGAATATTTGGGCGGAGCTGATAGCAAGCTTGTTCGTCATATGTTACCAGGAAATGAAAACTTAGATAAAAGCAGTGGAGACAAGTATGAGTATGTTCCATATTCTATGGATACCGGAGACGGGCTTAGGATAGCTATTTCCTATCAATATATGGAACACAAGATTGATGAAACCTTAACACACCATATATCAACCTATGATCGACTGTCAGATGGGGAAAAGAACATTTGGATCTTGGATTCACGCCTAATTGATTTCCTGAAATTATTGGCTAAGGCTGGGGCAAGGACACAGAAACCAAGTGATTTTACTATTGTCAAATTTCAGGATGGGTACGTAAATTTCCCTACAATATGGCACGCGAATAATCAATTAGAAGAGAACATCCGACTAACAGAAAATGTAATTCATAAGATTGTGCGTATTTGGCATACACGAAATCTGGATATTACTCTGGCCTACAGTTTTGGATATCGAATTGACGATCGTTCAGTACTAATTTCAATAATGGGGCATATAGATGATGTGTGGAAATGGCTAGAAATGCCAGTATCTCAGATTCCACTATCGAAAGATAAACTAGATAGTTGGTCTGAAAAGGTCACAGATTATCTTGATAGCAATTATCCATCAGCTGACGACTGCCCTCCTCTTGGCAATACGCTACAAGACTCTGGGCTTTTGGCGATTCTTCGTCAACAGCCCAAAAATCTTAAAACCGAGTATTTTGTAGATGAGTTTGGTTTACGTTTCAATGCTTCAGGTCTGGACAATCAAGCGATCAGTTTGATTAATTCGGGTGATATAAGTCTCTCTGGTAGTTTCATCTTATCTGAATTGACATGTACAAACTGTAATCAGCAATATATTCAATGCGATTGTAATTCCCTTCTTGATAGTTCTGTTTCAAGACGAGTTGATAGTTGCCGTCCTCTTCCATTACATTGGACTGATAGACATCATGCATAGTAACAATAATTCATTGCTCACCATCCCTGAATTTGCGCTGGTGGTGCTGATGAGGGCGATGAGTAGAAAACTTGATATACAATACATTTAAGATGTTTAGGAGAAATCACAATGACGATGCCAGCACCACTTGTTGCCTTCGACGAATTGATCACATTTTTGGCTGCATCCCCCTCGGCAGAAGCGATTATGGCGTATCGTCCTTCACAGGATTTACAGGATAGGTTAAGTGAACTCCTTGAAAAGAATCGACAGGGTCAGTTAAGTACAGAGGAAAATGCTGAACTTGACGAATTCCTTAGAATGAACCGCTTCATGAGTCGCTTACAGGCCCGAGCTAAACAGCATTTGGGGTAGGCATGACGACGTATATTTCCACAGCACTGCGTCAATCCGTCATCGAACGCGCAGGTGGCTGTTGTGAATATTGCCTCTTGAGTCAGGATGATATTTTCTTCGCTTTTGAAATTGATCATGTCATAGCTGAGAAACATGATGGGCAAACAGTGACAGGGAATCTTTGCCTCAGTTGTCCAGATTGTAATCGTTATAAAGGTAGCGATATTGGCTCGATTGACCCAGAAACGGATCTGTTAACAGCCTTGTACAATCCGCGTACGCAGCATTGGAATGACCATTTTCGCTTAGAAGATTTTGTTATCGAACCACTGACGGATGTGGGTCGAGTGACCGTGCGTCTGCTGCGATTGAATCAGATTGAACGTATTCAGGATCGGCAGCTCTACGCGGAATTAGGCAGCTATCCCTGTCGATCTGAGAATGCTTAACTAACGCCTTGTAAAAGACACAAAATCATGAAACTCACCATTCCTGAATTTGCGCTGGTGGTGCTGATTGGGGCATCTGGCAGCGGCAAATCGACCTTTGCGAAAAAGCACTTTGGCCCATTCGAGACGGTATCCTCGGATTTTTGTCGTGGGCTGGTCAGCAACGACGAGAACAGCCAGGCCGCCTCGAACGATGCCTTCGATATTTTGCATGCCATCGCCGCCAAGCGCCTCAAGAATATGAAGCTGACGGTCATCGATGCCACTAACGTGCAGGCTGCTGGTCGCAAGAACCTCATCAATTTGGCACGCCAGTATCACGCGCTGCCGGTTGCTATTGTGCTCGATGTTCCCGACCGCGTATCCTACGACCGCAATCAACTGCGCGAGGATCGCAACTTTGGCATGCATGTCATTAAACGCCAGCGCGGTGACCTCAAACGCTCGTTGAGAAACCTTAAGCGTGAAGGGTTCCGGCGGGTGCTGCATTTAAGGAATGTCGAGCAGATTGAATCAGTGGAGATCATCCGCGAGCCGCTGTGGAACAACCGCCAGGACGAGCATGGCCCGTTCGACATCATCGGCGATGTTCATGGCTGCTTCGATGAATTGGTCCTGCTGCTGGAGCAGTTAGGGTATCAGATTGATGGCCTCCAGGTAACGCCTCCCACAGGCCGTAAGGCGGTCTTCCTGGGTGATCTGGTGGATCGCGGCCCCAAGACGCCGCAGGTGCTCAAGCTGGTGATGGGCATGGTCACTGCTGGAACAGCAATTTGTGTCCCTGGCAATCACGACATCAAGCTGAAACGGGCGCTCGAAGGCCGTAATGTTCAACGCACGCATGGTCTTGCCGAATCTATGGAGCAGCTCGAAGCTGAATCGCCTGAGTTCCGCCAGCAAGCCCACGATTTTATCGAAGGGTTGGTCAGTCATTATGTGATGGATGGTGGCAAGCTGGTTGTGGCTCATGCGGGTATGCGCGAGGATATGGCTGGTCGCGCTTCTGGTAAGGTCCGTGAATTTGCCTTATACGGTGAAACCACTGGTGAAACAGACGAATTTGGTTTGCCTGTTCGTCACAACTGGGCCGCTGAATATCGTGGCAAAGCGACCGTTATCTATGGTCACACGCCCGTTCCTGCTGCGGAATGGCTCAATCATACGATCAATATCGACACAGGCTGCGTTTTCGGCGGTGCCCTGACCGCTTTGCGCTACCCCGAAAATGAGATCGTGTCGGTTGATGCCTTATTGCAGTACGCCGAACCAGCAAGGCCCTTCCTGCCAGAAGAAACAACGTTACTTTCTGCGCAGCAGCAGTATGATGATGTGCTCGATATTGTCGATGTCAGCGGCAAGCGTATTGTCAACACGCACCTGCGCCCGAACATCACCATTAAAGAAGCGAATGCCATCACGGCGCTGGAGGTCATGAGCCGCTTTGCGGTCAATCCCAAGTGGTTGATCTACCTGCCACCAACCATGTCGCCGCCAGAGACGAGTCCACTTGAGACCTACCTCGAGCATCCTGCTGAGGCGTTCGATTACTATCGACGCAATGGCGTGCCGCAGGTCATCTGCGAAGAGAAGCATATGGGTTCACGTGCGATAGTGGTCGTCTGCAAAGACGAAGATGCTGCTCGTGAGCGCTTTGGCGTAGTGGATGAGGGTATTGGCATTGTCTATACGCGCACAGGTCGCCGCTTTTTCAACGATCTTGACCTCGAAGCGCGGTTTTTGGCGCGCCTGCGTGACGCCATTTCGGCAGCAGATTACTGGCAGCGGTTCGATACCACCTGGATGCTGCTCGACTGCGAATTGATGCCCTGGTCGGCCAAGGCGCAGGTCCTGCTTCAAGATCAATATGCAGCGGTCGGTTCAGCAGCGACAGCATCCATTGGCACAGCCGTCGGCCTGATTCAAACTGCTGCAAACAACGGCGCAGACGTTGGCCATCTGTTGGAGAAATACGGTCGCCGCCAGACGCAGGTCGCACAGTACATTGATGCCTATCGCCAATACTGCTGGCCCGTCAATTCGCTCGATGATCTCAAGCTGGCGCCATTCCATCTGCTGGCAACTGAAGGTGCGAGCCATGTTGATAAGCCGCATACCTGGCATATGAAGATGCTCTCCAAACTGGTGAGTGATGACCTCCTCATGGTGACGGATCACAAAGTCATCGACCTGACTGACGAAGCCAGTCAGCAGGCAGGTATCACCTGGTGGGAGGAATTGACAGGACGAGGCGGCGAAGGCATGGTCGTGAAGCCGCTCGATTTCATTGCGAAAGGTCCGCGTGACGTGTTGCAGCCTGCGGTCAAAGTACGTGGCCGCGAATACCTGCGTATCATTTATGGGCCGGAATATACCGATCACCTGGATATGCTTCGCAAGCGTGGCCTGAGTCGCAAGCGGTCGATGGCCATGCGTGAATTTGCCTTGGGCATTGAAGCCCTGGAGCGCTTTGTTCGCAAGGAACCCCTGCGTCGTGTGCATGAATGTGTGTTTGGCGTCCTCGCGCTAGAAAGCGAACCTGTCGATCCGAGATTGTAGTCACAACCACGTTGAACAATGACATCTAGCATATGCGTAAAGTGACCAATGGTTGGCGGCTTCATCCGAAAAGTAATGTGTAGCAGTTATAATTTGCTGAGTATATGTGATGTAATTGAAAAGCGTTTGATGCCTAAATTTCGTTCAATTCTATGTATCGTGGTTTTCTTGTTATTTGCTTCGATAGCATTGGCACAAGATGGATCCGGCCTAGTGCCGATGGTATCCGAAAATGCGCGTCCGACTGAAATCGATTTTACAGTTAACAGCACCGCCGATTCGGTAGACATCAACCCGGGTGATGGCATCTGTGCGGATAGTATGGGGCGCTGCACACTTCGCGCATCTATCATTGAATCCAATGCACTCCGATACATTCAGAATATCTATGTACCTGCTGGTAAATATGTCTTGTCCATCCCTGGCACTGATGAAGACGACGGTTATACGGGCGATCTGGATGTTCGTGACGAGATATTCATGTTTGGTGATGGTCCTGGCTTAACCATTATTGATGCCAATGGGCTTGACCGTGTGTTTCACTTTAAAAATAGCCTGAGTTATGAGGCTGGCATGCCAGGTAGTGTCATCCAATGGGAGAGCCATCTCCATTGGATGACGATTAAGGGGGGCTATGCACCGTACGGGGGCGGTATCTATCATAAGTTAGGGGGTTTAGTTATTTCGCATGTCGAAATTACAGATAACACGACCTATTCGACTCATCCCTGTACCTTAACTTCTGGTGCAGCAGTTTATTCTGCAGATGTGATGCAAATAGAATATGCGAGTATCGTTAATAATATTGCTCCTTCGATCGGAAGTGATACTTCACTTGGTGCAATTACTGGCAGTACGGCACTTATCCACTATTCGACCATTGCGAATAACCAGGTAGATTGGGCGATAATCATTCCAGAAGATAGTTGTGATGTATTACATCACGATAATTTTTTATACTTTGACGCCAATACTATATCTAACAATGCAGGTGGGGCCGTTCTCGTTCAGTCACATCAGGTGATACTACAAGCTTCTACTATCACTAATAATGCTCGTGGTGTAAAGGTAGATACAAGAGAAGATAGCTCAAATCTTGCTGGACTTGAGTCAAGATTCGTTACGATTGCTGATAACACGGAATACGGTATTCGCATTGAATCTGCGGATTCAATTGGAAGCAATGGTTCAATCATTGCGAATAACGGAACAGACTGCATATTGTTGGGTGATCAAACAATATCGGGGGAAGGCAACGTTTTCAGTGACAACTCATGTGGGACTCCCGCGTTCACTCGTAATGTAAGTGGTGTTGACCCACTTTTGGCACCGTTGGCAGATAATGGCAATGGGGTTCCGACTCGGATGCTCTTACCTGGTAGCCCGGCTGTTGACTATGCTGGTGGGCAGTGTTTAGATCAACGCTTTTTTACTCGAAACTTTGCTCTTGTTTGTGACAGTGGTGCAGTACAACAGGATGCGCCAACCGCAGCGTTTGCGCCCTATGTGGACCCCGCGTTTACGCTAAAAGGGAATAATGTGTCGGCAGTTAACGATAGTGTGTACATCAACTTCTCTGAGCAAATGTACAATCCCGCCGGTGATGGCGATCCTGATGATGTGACCAATCTGGCGAATTATGTATTGCTGTCGCCTGGAGAAGATGGTGTTTTCGATGCCTCAACATGTACCTCTGATTTTGGTGATGACACGGTTATAGCGCTCGACCGTCTGATATATCACCTGATTTTTCCTTTTATTGAAGCCTATCACGTCTTGCCTGGAATGCACACTAATCACATGGTGCAGTTGGTTATTGATACTAGCGCTTATCCAAACGGTCTCTCTGCCGGGGAATATCGCTTGATACTCTGTGGAAATCTGCGGGATATGGAATCCATTCCGCTCATGGGGAGATATACTGCTTTAGCTGGTGACCAGGTATTTGACTTCGACGTTGATGAAAATCCCTTAGCTACATTGAATTTGGAGGCGTACTTTAGCGAAACCCCAACTGTCGAATATGTTGAGGTGACTGAAGATCTAGAGATTCATGAGCAAATTCAGTTCTTATTGATAAGAACAACCGACCAGGTTGGTTTGAATCCTATGTCAGGTGAGGATCTCGCCAATTACCAACTGGTAGTTGACGGGCCAAACGGCATTCTTGAAACAACCAACTGCGCATCTGTGACAGGTGATGATATTCTTGTGGACATTAGCAGTCTGGATTCAGGTGCTTTTCTTGACCATAACGGCCTACCAACATTCGTAAACGCTGGGCCGTCGGATGCTATCCGAATTACGACTGAGCAACCGCTCACATTGGACCGATATCGGTTCATTGCGTGTGATGGCATCACAGATATTTCCTTGCGACCAATTGACGGTGATGCTGATGGCATCGCTGGTGGCCACTTTATCCGGGATTTCTCTGTCATTATTGCCTTGCCAGTACCGTTAGCACCGACACTCAATGACTATTCCGATGTGCTGGTTGCCCTGAACTTGCCCACAGTCAGCGACGTGCCAGCAGGCACTGTCATGCAGATTGAACGTACTACGAGCGGATCGGCCAGTATTGTCGGCAGCGTTGATGTCGGTACAGCCAGTTTCGTCGATAGCAATCTGGTCTGCGAAACCGCCTATCGCTACCGCGTGCGGCTATATGATGCCAACGAAAACCAGTTCAGCGAATGGTCTAATTATTTGGACGTCATCACTGCCAACTGCGTGACTTCACTTCAGCACACCTTTGGCCTCTACAAAGAAGGGCAGTGGCTATTCTATGCGGTCGATGGCTACCAGCGTGAGGATGTACGTTTCCAATTTGGCCCTGCGGAACCCGGCTGGACAGCGCTCGTGGGTGACTGGAACGGCGACGGTATGCCTGGGATTGGCCTCTACAAAGCAGGTATCTTCATGCTGCGCGAGCTAGATGGCGCTGGCGTGACCGACATCAGCTTCGACTTTGGGCCGCCGACCGGGGCTACGCCACTAGTCGGGGATTGGGATGGCAACGGCTCGGATACGGTTGGCGTATTCGTTGACGGTACGTTCTTCTTGCGTAACAGCAATGATACGGGGCTAGCCGACCTCACCTTTAGCCTGGGTAGTGCATCAAGTATGCCGCTGGCAGGTGATTGGAACGGAGATGGCACCGATAGCGCTGGATATTTTGAGAATAACACGTTCCATCTGGCACCATCCGGCGCATCACCGACAGTTAACGCCTCATTTAGCTTTGGTCCCGTCGGTTGGTTGCCCATAGTAGGCGACTGGAATGGCGATCTGACACATACTATTGGCCTGTACAATAATGGCCTGTGGCGGTTGCGCAACAGCAACACCGCCGGTCCGGTCGATTATGGTTTCAGCTATGGTGATCTGGCAGGGGGGTGGCAACCGTTAGCCTTCGATGGCGATACGAGTGGAATCAATCGTCTTTTCAACGCCACAGTTCCAACGCCGCGTGTACCCATCATTCCGGGGCCATCAGTCTCTACCCCGACAGAAGCGGCTTTAGATGGTTATCGTCCTGCATATGATGAGGTGCCAATTGAACCAACTCCTCTAGCTTCTGTGGTGCTGACCTTGGAAATAACACTGACGCCTGAGCAGGCCGCTAATCCTCTGTCGACAGCGACCGCTGTTCCATCTTTTACTCTGGAGCCGACTCAGACACAGGCGATGCAAATCATCTCTTCGCTAACTCCGTCGCCTGCTAATGAGTAGCTTACGAATTAGTTTTCAATATCTGACTAACACGTGTTCAATGAATTCCCAAAGAGCTACCAATTTGACGGTAGCTCTTTCCTTGCTGGCGCATTCTAATAATGATTGCACGAGGCTTATCTTTGTCAGGGTGCCCAGGGATATAATCTAAAGTCTGTAATTTGCTTTTCTTCTAAATCGAACAAAATATACTCAAAAATCGAATGAACTAGGCTGCGCTTATCTTCAGACTTGCCTACATATAGTTGGATGCTATTTGCATTTTAGGATAAAAATAGTATCATTTTTATAATAATACACTATTGAATATATATTCAATAACACTTTTCTGCTTTGATTATTTCAACTTACGCTAAAGAAATTTATCTATTGTTCAATCGGACGTAATGCCGATCCCATGTTGTATTGTCCGTCACTTGCAACATAAGGAACATCGCAAGAAAGGTCATCTATCAAATGACACTTGTTGGGCGTCCTTTTGCGAAGAGATTATATCCTGGCACCAGTCCACTTTCTTGACGATCATATCGTCAAGAAAGTGTTTAGCGCGTAAAACGACATTGATAACATCTGGGAGAGCAGTTTTCTGCCGCTGCTTGAAGAGAATGCAGACGAGGAGTAGCCAGTCGTGGATGTAAACAAGTTACGATTGAAGTCAATCGAATATCGCAAAACGATTCTGGAGATCATACACCACGGGGGTGCAGGCCATACGGCTGGCAGCCTCTCTTGTGTCGATATTCTGAATG
>PABP01000033.1 GCA_002699585.1 Anaerolineaceae bacterium
AACGTGATTTCTTCATGGGAAATTCTCCATTCAGTTGAGCTTACTTTACTGGAAATTTCCGCTTTTGACTGGACCACATATCGGGGAGGCTACAAGAGCTTTCCAAATAGAACTGCCCGCTTTACTCTTGTCTCAATTCTCATGCCACTATCAATCCGTCGGTCCAAATCCACTCGGACAGCCAGCTGTGACTACAAAATCCGCGGCTACCCACCCTCCTACTATCATCTCAGGTCGACGTGCGATTATCCTGTACCAGCCATCAACGGCGTCCCCGCCATCGGGTAGAGCAAACTCATAAACTTCTAGCCGCCATCCAACTGCAACCTGGCCAACTTGAGCTGAACTTACACTTGGTTGTTCACGAACGTTAACTCCCGAAGTAAGCGCGACTTCACCCAAACACTGGTAGAGGGGGGTAGGCGTGGGAGCTAGAGCAGTCAGTAATTCCAAAGATTGTATCGTGGCAGTAGCGTTGAGTTGCGAAATATATATCGCCGTACCTGTCTCTCGCGCAACTTGTGTATAGAATGTTTGTGTGGATTGGTTACTTTCTGCTGCTCGAGTTTGTATTGCTGCGGCTTCTGCTGTACCAGCGATAAATGTTAATGCAATGTCCGTAGACCGAATGCTGTTCTCCCTTGCAATAGTAGTCTCTGTAGCTAAACGATTTTGTGCTTCTAAGGTTTGCTGTTGTGCGAACTGAGTATTCTCATACTGTATTGTGCGTGCAATGTCTGTTGCCGTTTGAATTTCTTGTGTCGCGAGGAGCGAGACTCGTGTTGCTTTGCTTTCTTGCTCCATATCATACTGTCGAGTGAAATAGCGGTCGAGAGCAACTAGCGCTACCAACAGAAGTACGAAAACTGCGACAATGCGCAATCCCCATTTAAATGCATAATTTCGTCTTCTGTTCTTGCTAGCCTCCGCATCTAATCTTTGTTTCTCAATTTGAAGATCGGCTAGAGTTTTAGTTATGTTATTGTACAAGCTATGGGTTTCAGAATCTTTTTGCAAATGCCCTTTTATTCTTTCATACAATTGAGCAGCCCTATTGGCTTCGTTCTCCCGTTGAGAAAGATTAATCCCTAATCGATTAGCCATACTGAGGTGATTTACGATTGTCAACGAAGCTAATTCAAGAGCATCGTCTATCTTCTCATCTATCTTTTCAAGGATATGTTCTTGCCGTTCAGTCGGAAGATCCGCTACATCAATTTGTGTGGTAAGCTTGTCTGTTTCAGAGCGCAAAGATTTCAGTTTGTCAAGGTTATCGATGTTACTGGCAATTTCTTGCTGAGCTTTTTCAATTGCTTTTTCAGCCTTAATTGCTTCCTCAAGCTGACTATGCAAAGTAATTAAGGGTTGGTAGCTCATAAAGTCTTCGTTTGTAAGCGCCGTTTCGACATCTCTTAATGCCTCATCCCACTTTCCAGCACGTATAGTACTTAACAACCTCTGCCAGATTTCGTCTCGATCTTTCCTCAGCTGAGCTTCATGCTGCATTTCAGCGGCTAATGGGTTCTCTTTGGACGAAGAGAGATTCAATACTCTACTAGTTAGGTCTAGTACTTGTTCATAGTCTCGCAACCGCAATGCTGATCGCGCACGGAATAGAAGGTCTCTTATCTCATTATCACTACTTGCTTGGTCTACCTGCTCTGCGAATCTTTCTCTTTCTTGGATATCTGGAGCCGCTGCCGCTTCTTCTCCTAGTCTCTCTTTGGCCGCTCTTCTGGCTTCTTCACCTCGAGACTGAGCTTCACGGTATAGGTTTTCATTTGATCCTTCTGCATCGAAGTCTATACCTCTATTTCGAAACAAAAGTTCTATCGGCCTTTTTGCTGCTAAGAACTTTTGTGCATGGTCTCTTGCAACACGTATCAATTCTGCTCGCTGTAGATCGGTGGCAACATCATAGTTGTCTAGCAATTCCTGGAGTTGTTTCTGAAGTTCCTCATCGCTTTCTCTGGGTCGCAAGTTGTTGACACCATCGCGATAGATTCTCAAATGATATTCAAAATCGTATTGGCTCATACAGATTACCTTATGCGGTTGATATGACTTAATTACTTCAGAATAAGCGGAAAGTTGTCAACAATTTCAGCTAAGCTGAGCCTTAGGTCAGTAAATTCAGCATCTATCGCCTCATGAGAAACGTTGGCACGCTTTAGTTCTTCGACTATTGAATTGATATATTCTATTATATCGGATGCTTTACCGTATTGTCTTAGTAGTTCTTGATTCGCCGCTATAGCTGATGGATCTGCCATGCTAGATAGCCCATATAGCTGTAGCAACGCTTTCCAATCCTCAAGAAGTTCATAAAACGTTTTGTACTCTTGTTTATGGGCCTTTTTGAATATGTGTTTTATGTACGTTTTTGAAGGAAGATTATTTGGTAGTTCTCTTTTATGAGTTCGATCACGCTCGGAATACGCTACATTATCCTCAATCGGCGGGTCACCTGTGATCAAATGGTATACAACAAAGAGAACAAATTCGTTTACATCTGTGGAGACATCAGTTGTAGGGTCTGTCAGGTCGTCGATGAAAGCTCCTGCATTGAAATCTATTACTCTAATCCTCTCGTTTTCTTGATCCCAATAGTAATGAGACAGTTTGTGATCCAGATAAATAAATCGGTTCTCAAAGAAATGTATTAAGATATCTATTACCTGTTTTACTACATTGAGCATTATGACCGCTGGGAATCTATATGCATGTGTCACAGTACGAGTATTGAGATATTCTCGTATAGCTCCATACTCCGGTAAGTACTCGAGCTCAAAAAATGGTCGCCAGTTTCTTTGTTTATAATTTGCCATATCGTCTACAAAATCCTGAATCTCATCGTTTGTAGGAACAAGGCGCTTTATATCCTTTTTGTAACGCTTAATCTCCGGATCAGAAATCATTTCAACTTGTTTATCAGAGTCAATAAACCCGATATCTGAGGCAAGATTCATATAACCCAAATTGAACAAGGACATTACCGCCTGATTCTTACTAAATGCGGCTAGGGCTTTAGCTTCCGTAATGTAAGCATTCCATTTAGGTGTTTCATTCTTGCCATTTACAGCGGTATTCGCGGGTAAATGGTCAGCCCACATTATTTTGATTGCCACATTTCGACTAGTTGACTTTTCTACAGCCTTAAACACGTGGGCCACTGATCCCAAGGTAATGTCTATGACTTTTTGATACTCATATACTTCGCTGAACTTCTCCGACATAGATCAATTACCTTGAGATTTTGAGCCAATAAAATTTGTGTTTCAGCAATTTCGCGCGAATCGAGCAGTATTCAGTGGCAGATGAATGACATGTTTATCTGACTTACCGTCGACTGCTCCGATGGAGCACTGACTATTGTTGATTGCCAAACATCTGACATAGTAAGATCTCTTATCGTATATAATATTGTACCGTCTGCTATTATGTCAATCGAGCCGGAATCATTCGTGACAAATCGGAAATCTATATCGTTTGAGTTCGATAGCACCTGCGCTAAGTTATCAATTCTGTAATCAGATCTGTGCCGTCTTGTGAGAAGTAGACCAAAAGGTAGGTTCGCAACCTGTATTAGATCCAATAGACTGTTGTCTTGCACTTCATGTCGTCGACTATTCTTGTCTATACCGAAAACTTGTGTTGTGTATTGAGCTGCTTGTCTGCGGATCAATAATATCCAGTAAGATCTGAATCTTGTAGAAGCATTGGATGGTCTTGTTATGAGATTCATGCCTAGCGCAGCTAAGTCTGAATTACTAACGTTATTCAGAGAGCCAACGAGATTTATACCCGCTTTTTCGCATGTACCTTCAGGATATTGGGTGCTATACAACTGTCGATTAATGAGGTCAAAATTAATTGGCAACGGGACGAACGGCAGGTCCCTATCAGCAATTCCTTCTACATTTCTCAATGTATAAACGTTTGCGTCCGTATGATATAGAGTAATCCCATGTAAGTAAGTTGGTGAGATAATTGTGTCGCTGTTGAAATAATTGGAGTATGTCTCAATGGAAAGCGGGCCTGCGGGCACAATTACGAATGGATACTCAGAACCAAACTCTGGTTGCAATGCTGAAGCGAGGGTTCTCAAAACAGATAGTTCATCTTTTTTTAAATGATCGCTAGTTTGACTCGAGTTTTCGGGCTCATCTGTTGCGGTCGGCGGCTCATCTGTTGCGGTCGGCGGCTCATCTGTTGCGGTCGGCGGCTCATCTGTTGCGGTCGGCGGAACAACATCAACGCTATTGGTCAAGTACACTTCATCATAAATTACTTCATTCTTTCTGACCCAAACTCGGCCTTCATTAGGTACACCAACTAATATGTGTTTGTGCTCGGATGAAATACCGAAAATTGGAAAACCTAGTGAAAAGAACATTGTATCAGTAGGCAAATATCCCAGTTGAGTACTCTCATTAGGATTATCAAAATACGCAACTACAGGCGCGTCTGTACGCAGATAAACTCGATCAACGGCCTGAGTATTTTGAGGGGTATTAATAATGCTGGTAGTTTCTGTAGGCTTCACTCCAGAAGGCTGATCTAGTGAATGTCGATATGTTAGTGTTATAGAAACATCACTCTCAGCTGACAAAGCATCTGTATTGATCATGACACTAGTCTGTGTGAGTTGTCTAGAAGTCACAAGTGCTGTCGCTGTTGCAAAGATTGACTCATTTGAAATGGAATCTGCTGTCACGGTCTGTTCTATATTATCTTCAACAATAGATTCCTGTGGAGGCAATTCCAGACTTGGTGAGTTTGAATTCAAAAGAGAGGTTATTGCAGCGCGCATGGAGGGGTTCAAGGCCAAATACGAAAAGACACTTAGTAGAAGTACGAAAAGAATCATTAGAATGGCACGTCTTGAGGTTATGAATGACATTAAGCGATTAATAAACACTGAACGACGTGCATGAGATGAATTGCTCTTTCGGAAATCATATCTCTGGTAGAATGTCGCAAGAGGATCGTCATCTCTCCAATTTGCTGTGTAGCCCGAAGAGACAAAGTTCCTAAAGGTGGTATGCCATTCTGCAATAAACTCCATGTCCAAGGAAGCTAGAGCATATAGCGCGTCCTTTCTTTCGACTAATTTCTCCATGTAAACAGTACATTGTTGAAGGCCACTTAGAGACATGGCCCGAGGTGTGGCGTCGCCTGTGATTCCAGTACTTATTTCCGAAGCTGAATTTTCCGGGATTCTTCTTTTAGTATCTTCTAAAATGCCGTCGATTTCAGACTCTAAGCTAGAAGCTGTGTCACGTAGATTAATAATGTGTGCTGAAATTGCTCTAATTTCGATGTTGATTTGCTGGATTGGAAAATTAGTTAAAAACCTATAATCTCTCAAGTTATCTAATTGAGTATGTTTGAAACTGGATAGTTTATCCAATGCATGCTTAAGGCTACGCAATTCGATCAATATCGTTCCAAGTGATGGATACTTGTTTCTAATTTTGTCTTGAAAATCTATGATTTCATCGATACGAGTTTGTATTTGAGGATATGTTGTGATGCTACTGCATTTGCGTATGATAAGTTCAACATTTGCTAGTTCCTCAAAATCTTTTTCTTTACTTGCGACTAACTCATACGCTGTCTCGACAATCTTTGACTTATTAGGAATGGCTCGACAATGCTCTTTAATCTTGTTGACATCATCGCGACTTAAGTCCGAAGTCGCTGTTTCATAAAATAGTGTTATGAGACTATGAATGCTTTTCAGCTGGTTGCTAACCGACGAATCGCCCAAACTAAACACATCTTCCAGATTCTTCTTTAGCGATAGATTCTTGAACTTGTTGTTTATTAGGAGATTATTCTGAAGCGAATTGACGTAAGCGATCCTAGCGTCATGAAAACGATCTACGTGTGCTGATGACAGACCCGTGTTCCATACTTCAGTTAATTGAGTAGGTCTCGGTTGACTAGCGTATTCAAGAATTCTACTAATATTCTCTGAATACCAACTGCTCGCTGCAGGAGACAAGTCCTCTAACAATTCCCTCAATCTTTTGCTTTTTAGAACAGCTGCATTAATATTTGGTATCAATAACAACTCTGCAAATTCATCTATTGAGGTTATTATCTCTTTAACTTTGTTTGACAAATCAATTTGGCCCTCTGAGGTCAGTTCCCAGGCGGTTTCCTTCAGGCGCTGTAATTCTATAATCCATTCGTCCAGGTATATACTGCCAGTTGTGAGTTTATGAATTAGATTACGTTCTGCTGTAGACCTTATAGAATGATAACCAACATATTCTTCAACTAATCTGGCGTGTAGGGCAAATATAGGTATATATTCGATGTCCAATTCATCTTCAACTCGCCTTAGCTGCTCTATGAGCACATCAATATGCGAGTTTTCTGGTATTTTTGTTTTTTGCCGAAAATTCTCATAGATTCTAGAGAATGGTATGAAGGAAAAATCCTGTGTTTTGCTTCCCATCATTCCGTTCAATACAGCGGTAATTTGCGTATCAAGTTTCTCTAAGTCAGAAGATTTCAGATTACTATTTGTTTGTAATTCCCTAAAGATCTCCAGATCTACTAGATTGCTAGCATCAGGTAAGTCGAAAATAGCGTGATAGATTGTAAATATTTCTGCACTGCTTTGCCAGCTTGCTATCCGTTCATATGATGTTTTGTCCCTATCAAATTCAAACAGAATTTCAGTAACTTGCTTAGTGCTAAGTGCTTCAGTGTTTAACTCCATATTTTCCTGAAGACTTTTCCATAAAGCCAACAGCTGTCGTCGCGTGCTGTTTTCAATAAATTTGTTTCCGTCCTGGGTAATATAGTCTCTGGTACTTAGAATGAAATCTCCTATGTTTACAACTGTATGTGTAATTTGTGGTGATAAGTCTTCAAGTGAATTTAGGAATGTCCTAACAGTATCCAACTGCTTATCGCTTACAGTGTGGCTGATTTCGACTTCGCCTATTAGGTTGCCAAGTTCAACTTTTAGACTCTTTTGAAGAGTCGAGCGAATGAAATCGTACAGATCTGGAGAAAACGCGTGATATTTTGCTCTTAAGGAGCGATAGTTATCTAGAATAATTACAGGGTCTACTTGTTTTTCAAGTTTATTAAGCTCGTGTTTGAACAATCGATTATAGTGGGCATACAGTTGGTCGAGTTCATTTATGCATTCTCTGCAAGTTGTGACTCGTTGCTCTAGTAAATCGCGAATGATTCCATAAAACTTCGCATAGTGCGGGTGCTCAACAAGTCTGTTTGTTTCAATGCGTTGGAAATTTGTAAATACATCCCGTATCAATTCACCTACTTGGTAAATATCAATAGCTTGATCGGCAGGGTCCTTAATTGGTAGAGCATTTGCCCAATCGATAATCTTCATTCGATACTTGAATGCTTCATAGGAAGTATCCATTATTCTCTCGGGATATTCTCGATTCCAAAATATGTGCTTTGTGTCTACATCATTATAGATAATCCCGGAGTTGTTACCTGCAAGCGGATATTTGTGGATTTTATCAAGAAGGACGACGAAATTCTTGAACAAGACTAGCAACTCTAGTACAGGAAATACAACATCTTCAAAGTCAAACGTCGCAAATTTCTCTTCCACAAAATCAAGTAAGCGAGTAAATGTCGAAGGCACTATTTCAATCACCAAAAAACTGTATTCTGTACCCAAGTAGTGCTTATGGTTTCCGTAATCAATCTTCCGAATTACTGGTGGGGCAAAACGCGAAACTGAATCGAGAACATCGATTTCACGAGCAATGTGGCTATTTTGCACATTGCGTCTTCCTGGCTTTGCGTTGAAGTCTGCGATTTTAATAACGTACTCAGCACTTGTATTCTCATCACCATATATTTGGGCAATCCAAGTTTGCCCTGAATTCCCCTGCTGTTTCATGGGACTTTTTAACACAAAACTATGATTTTGTGCTTTTAGCACATCACCAGGCTTTAATGTCATTTATGTGTCCTTACAGTCTTCAAGACCGACCTGTTTTCCCGAAATGCTGTATTTGTTAGCGTTTATATAAATTACTGTGTATGATAAGTATGTTAGAGTATTTTCCGATATTCAATAGATCGTATCCGAATGCAGAGTCCTGACCAATGGGGCAGCTACTTTTCATGAAGCTGGATACATTCAAGGTAAAATTAGCCAAACTCAGCTGTCTAGTACATTTATAAACTGTACTCATATGAATTTGGGATTCAGCACAATGAACTATCAAGACTTAATACTATCCAGTATACCTTACTTCGCACAAGGTCGCCTCAAGAAAGAAAATGCACTATTACAACGCTATTATGCAAACTTTGGCGATATTAGAGCGTTCAATGGAGAGAACTGGATCGAAGGTGACTTGCAGGGATATCAAATGCGAGTTTCGTGTAGCGGACCACTTGGAGTATCGTTCCCAACTGTTACGTTACTAAATGTCCTAATCCATGAGACTTATATTCATCAGTGGGATAGCTATACTCGCAACCGCCCATGCTATATGGTCCCTAAACGTTGGACTTCTCAACATACATTTGCGTATGTGCTTTGCCAGATGGAAATTTGGATTGCAGAGTATGAGAAATGGCTATGATAGTGACGATATGAAGAAATCGATGATGATTCGAATCTAATAACCTAGGCGAGGATTAGCTGATACTGTGGATAATCGCACCATACGGCATCTGCTGAATAATGAATTGGAAGAATCAGTTATTACGATTGTAGGTCTCGGAAGCGGTGGAGCTAGAGTCTGTGATCATCTGACATCAAATGGAATAAGTCGTTGGAATCTTATCGATAAAGATGTGTTGGACGAAACGAATCTAGTAAAGCACCCAAGGCTACGAGGTGAACTAGGTCTACCAAAAGTAGATATACAGCGTAAGTGGATTCTTGATCGCAACCCCGAATCGCGTGTAACCACGTATCTAGAAGACGTTATCCAGCTTGGGAGCACTTTCGAAAAGATAGTAAGTCAATCTGATTTGGTTTTATGTTGCACAGATAACATCGAGTCTCGAAACTTCATTACTCAGATCTGTGTGAAGCAACAAATCCCATATCTAGTAGCCGGGGTCTTCACGGCTGGGTTTGGTGGCGAAGTGTATTTGTATGACCCTGGAAGAACAGGATGCTATACTTGTCTAAGGCAATATTTGTTAGCTGAGAATCATTTGCTTCCAGACGAGGAGATAATCCAGGAACTTGTTGAGCGAAATGTAGACGGTAAGGCGATATATGGCCGCCAGCAAGATACACTGTCCGGACTATCTTTAGATATTAGTATGATAGCAAATATCCAAGCACGTATGGCCTTATCGTATTTGCTTCATAGGAAAGATGAGAGACACTTTTTAGGATTATTTCACTTAGATTATAATTGGCGGGTTGTCTATACTAGGAAAATGGAAACATTGCCTAACATTGTTCCTTTCCATTATTATGGAGCCACAATCCTCCAGCAACAGAACTGTTTTTGCTACAGTATGGGCGCAGATCATGAGATGGCGAAGAAGAGAGATACACATTAGAATATGTCGAAATGTTCTGAGTAGAATGAGAAAGTCAATCGCGCGCTCCTACGAAGAACATGGTGGACTCTTGCTCGGTTCAATTCAAAACAGTGACCACCAGATAGTTGTCAACGTAGAAACCTACATTGATCCTGGACCTTCCGCTAGAAAATCAACTATTGCGCTATATATGGACTATGACTATCAAGTTGCTCTATTAAAAGTCGTGCGTTCATTTCATCCTGATGTTCATTATATTGGCATATGGCATAGTCATCATTCAAATGGCGCCACCTATTTAAGTGCTGAGGACATCAGATATTTTCAAGATATCGTCCAAGATGATCAATACAAATTGGATAACTTTCTCGCTCTTTTGGTAACTGAACGTGATTTTAGTTATCCCTCAGCATTTATGTTCTATAAGGACCGCTCTGACTATGATGAGATTGAAGTTAACCATAAAGTTATTAGGGACTGTAATTTCCCCATGGAAGATTTGTTAGTGAAACTAGAGGATTTAGCTATAGTAAGATGGAAGTGATATTATGCTGCGTGAGTTGCTGGAGAAATTACGTATTTTTGCTTGTGAATAGTGGGAGATATAGTTGATGGAATGGCTTGCGGTCCTGGAACTGTCAGTAAGTATTGTTGGCCTCTGGATGGACCATAATGAAACATCCGCAAAAAAACAGTCAATCGGGTCCTATGAAGCAATCATAAGGCAAATTGATCTCATTGATTTTTGTCGCAGGAATGGAAACAACAATCAGGCTCGAGATCTATATAAGGATTTGGTGGAAACTATTAAGCGCAGTCCATACAGAAAGCACTTTACAATTACAACTGATAAATCTGGCGAAATTGAAAAGATTGAGTCGAATGAAGTTGATGAGAACCTGATACCGTATTCGCAGTACAATGGAGGCGTATTCTGAGTAAAGTGCTCTTTATCTGAATACTCCAGGAATCTATTTCAGATTCCTTCGGTCAGATACTTTGATCTCTCGATAGCAGCTTTCATAATTCGATAGGGCAGGTAAGGATAGATTCTCAATTGAAACAGCTGCCAAAAGTGACTGAGGTTTTGGTGTGAGCGAACAGAATGACATCGCGCCTTGGTAAATCATAAACACTGCCAATCGATACAGACTTATTGTGGGATGACTTCGATTGGTATGTTTCGAGTGTAAGCTAGAGTCTGCATCGTAAAATATGCTGTTTCGATGGTTGGCTCAAACTCTCCGGTTTTTCGATAGATTCATTCAATTCCCTCAAGAAAGTAGTTTATTGGCTTAGAATATACTTCAGCGAATTCCAGCAGCTGTATTACGTCAATTCTTAGGTCGCCATTCTCACATTTTGAAATATATGCCTGTCCCCTATTGATTATTGCCGCAACTTGCCACTGTCTTAGACCCGCGTCTATTCGTGCCTGTTTCAGTCTCTCGGTGAACAGTCGATATTTGCGCTCGTATTCTGTTTGTTGGTTGTCACTCATACTATCTACTTGCGAATTCTACGATATATGATAATATAATTCCAAAATGGAATTATTGAGATCCCCCTACCAGTGCGCTAACACTGGTAAGGGCCAAATCACCACGCTGAGTTACGGCGTAGCTCCACCTCAATCGTACCTCAGTGTGGATTTCTGTGCGAAGTTATTTTTGCGCGTTTTTTTGTTCTTAAGTCCGAGAGGTATATGAATGAAACCACAAATGTTACATCAAAGAACTCGCAGCCTCGTTTCTTTACATCCCTAAGATTTAGAGACTTGAGTGTTGAATCTCCTTTGCAGCAATTGAACCCAATCAAACAAAGAAAAGTAGCTACTCGAAAGGAAAAGCAGATGCGTTACGCGGCATATCTTCGTGTTAGCTCTGAAGAACAGGTAGGTAATTACTCGATAGAAGCGCAGCGCCGTGCGAATATTACATGGGTTAAAGCCCAAGAAGGCGTTCTAGCCAAAACTTACATTGATGAGGCTGAGAGCGGTAGAAAAGCAGATCGCCCTGGCTTTCAGGAAATGCGTCGTGATGCTCGTAAATTACGATTTGATGCTGTCGTAGTTCATAAATTTGACCGCTTTGCGAGAAATCGTACCGATGCACTCGCTATCAAATCCCTGCTGCGTTACGATTATGGAATCAAGGTGCTTTCTGTGACTGAGCCATCCGAAGATAGTGATGGTCCTATAGGTGCATTGATTGAGGGAATTATGGAAAGCGTGGCTGAATGGTACAGCCGCAATCTCGGTGCTGAGGTTCGAAAAGGAGTTAAAGAACGGCACAACCAAGGCATACACAACCGTCAGCCGCCATTTGGCTACCACCGCGGTGAAGACAAAAAGGCTTTAGTTGTCAATGCAGAAGAAGCTGAAGGTGTTCGCTTGGCATTCAATGCGTATGCCACAGGCGAGTACAGTTACACAACGGTAGCTGATCTATTGAATGAACATGGTTATCGTAGTACATCAGGATGTCTCTTTTCCAGATATACAGTGCGTGAGATTCTCAGAAACCGAATTTACTTAGGTGAAGTGCGGTATCAAGAAACACGCTGGAATACAGATGGAACACGCAGTTTTGATGCACCTGTAGAATGGAATGACGGCAATCATAATGCCATTATTGAACAAGACTTATGGGATAAAATCGAAGCAATGCGTGGCAAGCGTCGGTCACATCGCCAAGATACCAAATCGTATAATTCATACTTACTTCGTGGATTAGTTTACTGTTACTCGTGTTGCAGTCATCCCCTAGACGAAGCTGACTTTCCATCCTGGGGGAAAATGTATTGCCGTACACACTCAGGACATGGCGTTTCATACTATTACTGTTCTGCGAGTCAAAGAGCAGGAACATGCGGTCAAAAAAGCGTGCCAGTAGACATCATAGATAAACAAGTAGTATCCGCGTTGATGAGTTTGAAGCCACCAAAAAATTGGCGCGATAATGTTGTAGAAGCAATAAGTGAAGCGATAGGTGCGCAAGACCTAGAGCAACGCCTAGAGCAAATAAGAGATACCATTAAACGGATGGACTTTCGTTGGGATAACGGCTTCATCACGGATAAAGTGGACTATATGTAAAAGCGTATGCAGTTACAGCACGAAATGGAAAAGCTGACGCCTGCATATGATGAACTTGATCGCGCCTTCGATATTTTGAGCAACTTCAAGCAATACTGGCTAGATTGTGGCGATGATATCGAAAAACAACATGAGCTTATCAAGCTAGTCGTTGAGCGAATTTACGTTGACGGGAGACGAGTTTTTGCGCTTACATTGAAGTCAGATTACCACTTCATATTGGGGCATAATGCAAACGAGCCAACCTACTCTGAGGTTGACCCGCTTGCACACGTGTGGGCGCAGAGAGACTTGAACTCCCGACCTCACGGATGTGAACCGTGCGCTCTGGCCAGCTGAGCTATGCGCCCTTTTTGTGTGCCGATAGTGTATCATGGCGTACTCAATTGAATCAAGATAGAGGTTCAGCAAAATTGCCTATGATCGATATTGTTGTACGCAGAGGGATCATCCCAACCATAATGTCGTTACTACTCATGGGGTGTGGATTGCTGCCGCAGCCAGATTCACCATCCCCAACTTTGACGCCCATCTCTGAGGCCTGGACAACAGTGGGTGATGGCATCGATCAACGAACCTATATTCCTGATGGTAACGTGCTGGCGCAAATGATTACTTTGCGCATCGATCCGCAGCGCGTCAGGTTTCAAGTTCACTACCGTCCGGGCGACCCCCTCACGCTCCAAGCATGGCGTAATACACTTGTTGACGCCGATGTCATCATTAATGCCAACTTCTTCTTAGCAGATCACACAATCACGGGCATGTTGGTCGCGGATGGCATCGTCTACGGTCAGTCTTTCACAGATCGTGGAGGGACTTTTGGCGTTTTGGAAGGCATCCCCGTGCTGCGATCCAATATCCACCAGCCATACGCAGGCGAACCCTATACACAGGCGATCCAAGCATTTCCGATGCTGGTTCGTGATGGTCAGGCGAGTTATTTCGATTCGCGTGCGACCGAACGGTCTCGGCGTTCAGTCGTTGGGCTTGATCGACAGGGCAATGTCATCTTGATGGCGACGCCTGGGTTGGGATTGAGCCTCAATGATTTAAGTGCTTATCTCCCAACGACTGACCTGAATTTACAGCAAGCCATGAATATGGATGGTGGGGGATCGACCATGCTATACGTGCGTGGTAACAATACCTTGTTGCCATCCTTTGACCCCGTTCCAGCCGTTCTGGCGGTCTATATGCTTGATACTGACTAGCTGCGTTATAATGGCGATAACGAAGTTCGTAATGTCAAAGAAACTAGGACTTTCAAACTTAGTCCAAAATAAGTGAGGCGACTATGCCCGTTACAGCAAGTTGGTGGCTCAAGGATCATGTGATCGGCATCGTCATGGACGGTGATTTTTCCGATGAAGACATCCAGATGGCCTCCAATACGGCCTATGCCCTGATCGACAGTTCTGATGAGCCTTATGTGCATGTCCTGTTGGATAATACGACCATTGGCCAGACCAACGCCCGCGCGGCTGATATGAATCGCGCAGCACGTCCCATGCTCAAGCATGAACGCCTGGGGTGGCTGGTTGTGTATGGCAAAAACAACGTCCTGACGCGCTTTGCGACCAACGTCGTCATGCAGCTAGTTCATAATCGCTTCCGTATGGTGAACACGTTAGAAGAAGCGCTCGACTTCCTCAGTAACTTACATGATAATATCCCGGATTATGCAACCTGGCAGCAGAACCAACACGTGGATCAATTAACAGATGCCATTGCGGATGCACCTGTCGATAAAGCTGCCCAAACGGATACATCCGAGCCGACTGAATAAGCACAAGCTACTCAGCCAGCTCGGAGTTGTGCGCATTAGTTGATGTCTTCCACGCTGGCTAAGGCCAGGTCGTGCAAACAGATGACCGCTTCATCAAGCGCGTCTTCTTCGATGACGAACGAAATGCTGCATTCGCTGCCGCCCTGCGCGATGGAAATCACGTTGATGCTGTGATCGCCCAGGGTGGTAAAGACACGGCCTGCGACCCCTGGCGTACCGCGCATGCCACCGCCCACCACCGTGACAATAACCACTTCCTTCAAAATATCCACGCCATCGACGTCCTGATGGTTGATCTCTGCTCGGAGTTCATCTTCGACAGCATACTTGACCTCGTTGGCATCGGCATCGCGCACCGTAAAACAAAAACTTTGCTCCGATGATGACTGTGAAATCATCAGGATATTCGCGCCGGCGCGGCTGGTTGCTAAGAAGGTCCGCCCTGCAATGCCAGGAACGCCGAGCATGCCTTTGCCGCTGACGGTCAGCATACTGATGCTGCGAATGCTGGTAACGGCCTTAATAACCGAACTGGTTGCGACAATATCCGCG
This sequence comes from Anaerolineaceae bacterium, assembly GCA_002699585.1. Taxonomy (GTDB): domain Bacteria; phylum Chloroflexota; class Anaerolineae; order Aggregatilineales; family Phototrophicaceae; genus Phototrophicus. The sequence goes on from PABP01000033.1 coordinate 14,961, forward strand.
CCAATCTGCGTACCCGGATGCTCCGGGTTGAAGGTGTTGCGTACACGCATAGGGATGTTACGCGCGATAATCGGCTGCACCGTTTTGGGATGCAATACCTTGGCGCCGTAGAAGGCCAATTCACCGACTTCTGTGTAGGAGACATACGGCAAAACTTTGGCACGCTTGTCAATGCGTGGGTCGGTTGTCATGACACCATCGACGTCTGTCCAGATGGTCAGTTCGTCGCTGTCGATGTAAGCAGCGATGATAGCCGCGCTGAAGTCACTGCCACCTCGGCCCAGCGTCGTGATGGTGCCATCGGGTGTTGCTCCGATGAAGCCCGTGATAATAGGGGAGATGCCATTCTCAATCGCTGGAACCAGGCGCTCTTTGATTTGTTTGCTGGTAATCTCCCATAGTGGCTCGGCATCCTGATAGTTGTTGTCTGTGACGATCAATTGAGTGCCATCGAACGCTTGCGAGGGAATACCGCGTGCATCAAGCGCCGCGGCAACGACGCGTCTGCTCAGGCGTTCGCCAAAAGACACAATGGCATCGATCATGCGCGGCGTGGCTTCGCCCAAAATCGTGATGGCTTCGCACAACTGTAGATGCTCATCCAGCAAATCGTTGATCTTTTTGAGCGTAATTTCACGTTCCGGCGGCGGTTCAATCAGGCGATGGGTCGCTTCTTCATGCCGATGGCGGATATCGCGGTTAACCTCTTGGAATGTCCAGCGATCCCCTTGAATGGCGGCTTTCACCGTCTTCAGTAGCGAATCGGTGACGCCCGACATCGCCGAAACAATGCCCACGACCCGATGACCCGCTTGTGTTTCTCGCTGAATAATTGTCAACGCCTGGTCGATTGCTTCCGGCGAACCAACCGATGTGCCCCCGAACTTCATCGTATACAGTGCCATTGTGTCTCCTCAGTGTGTTGCCCGCATGCTGCCATGCTGATAGTCGATAACAGACAAATAAAAAAGCGCCCAGGAGAGTTCCTGAGCGCCAGATTTCACCAAACTTGTGTTGCCTTTAGGCCGCGTCAAACTCTCCATACCCTATGTAGGTCGGCATCATAGTCATGGTCATAGTAGTGCTGGAGAAGTGGTTCATTGCTTCCAAAAATGCTTTGTGAACACGGCTGCGCATAAAGTACCCTTTTTAGCAGGGCATGTCAAGTCATTTGTGGCGAATCTACGCTAGCAACTTTTTCTGAGCGCCTCAAACGGCGCACGCGCTGCCGTGCGGTCATGATATCCTGGCTAACCGGGACATGGTTGGTCGCCTTGGCCAGCCCAAATTCCGGCATATTGCCATACACGCATTCATAGTTGCCCGGTTCGATCATGTATGTTTCGTGCCAGATACCGACTGTCCCATCTCTGCCAATCCGCTTGTTGAACTGACGCCAGGGTTCCAGATGCGGATCATCTTGATTCTTGGCGAAATACTCCAGGTCATCGAAGGATCGCCAGTACGTCACCATGATTGAGGTCATCGGCCAGAATCGGAAGAAGCTCTCTGCACCCAGATACCCTTTCTGCGGATTCTCTTCCAGAGTGCGGATCATCGGTGGCATGGCGCTGGCCACTGGCCACCACTTGCGAACATGCAGCGTCTTGTTGACGCGCATCCCAATGAGAAAAACAACGAAGGCATCATCCGTAACGGCAGTGTAGCGTCCCGGATAAACGCCCCCGATAGGCTGTACAGCATTCATAGGTTTGCCTGACATCTTATTTGGGTGTTTCCTGTTGGCCTATACGCTATACTCGCATTAAATGTTTCAGAAAGTCACACGCATGACGCGCATTACAGTTGACCATGTCAGCAAAGAGTACAAAATATCATCTTTAGACAAACCGCTCTTGGCGGTCGATGATATCACCTTGCAGATTAAATCGGGCGAGGGGGTTGCTATTCTGGGGCCATCTGGCTCCGGTAAGACGACGCTGCTGCGCCTCATCGCTGGCCTGGAATCGCCGGATAGTGGGGCCGTCTATTATGAGGATCGCTCGCTGAGGGAAATTGCGGAAAACGAGCGTAATATCGGCATGGTCTTTCAGGATTACGCGCTCATCCCGCACTGGGAAGCGCAGCGCACTATTGGTTTCTTCCTGCGTCTGCGTCGCCGTGAAGGCGAAGTACCTGCCCATGTGCGTCGTGTATCGCACATTACAGGCGTTGGATTGGATCATCTGCTCGGTCGCTTTCCTAAACAGCTTTCCGGTGGGGAAAAGCAGCGCGTGGCGATTGCGCGTGCTTTCGCCCGCGATCTCAACATTTTGCTCTTTGACGAACCCTTCGCCAATCTCGATGCCAAATTCCGGGCGACAGCCCGCCTGGAACTGCGCCGCTTGCTCAATGAATTTTCGGTGACCTCGGTGATTGTCACCCATGACCAGCACGAAGCAGCGTCTTTATCGGAGCGTATCGTGCTCCTGCGCGATGGTCATATTGAGCAGATCGGCCCTTATGAACACCTGCTGCAAGACCCGGACAATCTGTTTGTGGCTTCTTTCATCGGTACGCCGCAGTTCAATTTTTTCCAGGGCGTCGTTCGTGATGGCCAGTGGCGGCACCCTCTACTGGGCAATGTCAGCCTGCCAGTTCGTGTTGCTGAAGGTACCCCCGTGACGGTAGGCATTCGCCCGGAGCATGTTTGCTTGGTATCAGAAGGCATCCCAGGGAAGGTGACAACGGTCACACCGTATTTCACTGAGCGCTACATCCTTGCCGAAGTGACCAATGGGGCGGCCTCATGGCAGGTCCAGTTATCTGTTGATCATCACATTGAGCGCGGTGAGCAGGTGCATTGCCGCTTTTTAGAAGACGGGATTTACTTTTTCCACACCCAAAAAGAATACCGACTCGCTTAGCTTGGTCTTATTCCAATGAGATAAACGGCGCGATTTGTTCCAGGGTTGCCTCGCCGATACCCTCAACCTCACCAAGCTGCTCAACGCTGCTGAAAGGCCCGTTTGCTTCACGGTAGGCGATGATGCGGTTAGCAATGACTGCACCAATGCCGGGTAAACGCTGCAATTCTTCAGCAACTGCTGTATTGACGTAAATGACTGTCCCACCGGAGCGCGTCGGCAATGCCGGGATAACGCCCGCTTCCTCGCTGTCATCACCCAATATCGGCACATGGATTTGGTCGCCATCATGGATGATAGCTGCCAGATTCACCCGTGAGAGATCAGCATCTTCGCTGACGCCGCCAACTGCGTCAATCGCATCCTGAACGCGGCTGTTATGGGGTACCCGCACGGTTGTTTCTGGTTCGGCAACGGCCCCCGTAACATAGACCAAAATGGGCGATGGTGTCGCCGACGGCGCTTCAGTAGCGGTTGGCATCGGTGGATTGATTGTCATCACAACTGGCTCAGGCCGGGATGCCACGACGGCAACCAACCCGATGACGATCAAAATAGCAATGATGAATGTGACGAGGAGTGTTGTGCGCGTAGACTGATCTGGCATAAAATGGTCGCGTATTGGTAATAGTTAACAATGACGCGATTATAACGGCCTTTGCCTGCCTTAGCTATCGAATAGGCCCATTTATCCGGTTAGATGCGCCAGCAAATGCCAACTCAAACTTTGGCTGAGCCGCTGCATAGTATCGCTGATCTCAGGCGTTTTAGATAGCAGACGAGAGGCCATGACGTCGCCTTTGACCACGATCACATCCTGGATATGGCTGCTGGTCAATGCCGAAAGACCACGCTCGGCGATCTGCTTACGCTGCTGTCCTTCAAATGCAAATGGCAACGATACAATGGCATACACGGCGATGTTTGTCTTATGGACGATGTTGGCGATCACGGGTAGCATCCCCGTACCTGTGCCACCTCCCAATCCAGCGATTAAGTAGACGCGATTGGGTTTGCTATCAAGTAAGCCCACGATCTGCGCATGGTTATCCTGGACGACCTTGGCCGCGATTTCCGGGTTGCCACCCGCGCCGAAACCACTACCTCCCAGATGTATGCTCTCTATGATGCTGGTTTCAGGTGGCTGTTCCGCATACGTATTGATGGCGATCAGTCGGGCATTTGTTAGTTTGGCTTTTGCGATTTCTAAGAGGGCCGCTTGGCCAGCATCCCCCACACCCAGTACCAGAGTCTGCATGGCCATATCAAATAGGGCCTTTGAGGTCAATAATGCGCTGAAGTTGATGCGGCTGGGTAGGCGTATCATCTGTAAACGACAGGCTCGTGATGCTTATCGGCCAGCTAAAAGACTGTTCATGAACAGCTTTGACCAGTGTCACGAGGTCGCCTTCTTGTAGCCCGGAGTGCCCCAGGGTGATATGCGGGACCCACTGCGCCGGATGATAGTAGGGGTTGGTTTCGATAGCGTGTTTATCAGCCAGGTGCCATACTTTTTCATGGAATGCGCTTAGCTCTGGCGTCCGTACGATAGAAATGTATAGTACCGGGGCTGGCCCTGTGAAGATGCCCAGTCCACTGCTCTGGATCGTGATTGGCTCCAGTTCACTCGCCAATCGCACCAGATCGGTGGCGAGTGCGGCTGTCTCGTAGCGTACTGCACCGTGGAAGCTCAGATGAGCAAAGGGCGCGAGGGCCTCAGGGTGATGTCCCAGAAGGCGCTCGAACAATACCCATAGGTCGTTGACGCGCGATGTGATGTCTGTTTCGAATAAGGCAACAACACCATTGGGCATGGCCCACTCCGATCATGGCTTGTTTCGTTCGCTTTGCCTGATTATAGTAACGCATCGTGCGCATCATGACCTGTACTTGCGTACATTTGCCTATCCAATAAGTGAAATCAACAGCCAACCGTGACATACAAAACACATGCCTCGCTCAATGTGATGACCCTGCCCTGGCCGGCCAACTGGTCTGAGCTGTTCGATAAAGAACGGCCTCTGATCCTGGAAATCGGCTTCGGCAATGGCGATTATCTCATGCATCTGGCGCGTTCAAACCCGGATCACAACGTCATCGGCATTGAAATCGCCAATAAGTCGATGGAAAAAGCCGAGCGCAAAATCGCGGCAAGTGGCCTGCTGAACGTTCGTGCCATTCATGGCCGTGGTGAGACCGTCCTGCACCATTTGTTCGAGCCAGCCTCAATCGAGCAAATTCACGTCAACTACCCGGACCCCTGGTTCAAAACCCGCCACGCCGGACGCCGCCTTATCCAGCGTGATACGCTCGATGCCATCGTTAGCCGCCTTGAGCCGCAGGGTATGTTCTATCTGGGCACTGACATCCTCGATTATGCTGAAATGGCTCATGATCTTTTGCTTGAGACACCGGGCCTGACCAATCAGCAGGATACTCCCTGGTCGGATACCATGTCCGGTCGCATCGTGACCAAATACGAAGAGAAGGGCTATCGAGAAGGGCGGCCCGGTCACTTTTTTGTCTACCAGCGCAATGATCGTCCGGCTCCTGATGTGTCGGTTATGAAGGAACTTGCTATGCCCCATGTTGTATTGTCATCGCCGCTATCGCCGGAAGCCATGCTCGACCAGTTCGACAAGATGACGCACCATGCCCCAGGTGACATCCACATCGTCTATCTGGAAGCGTTTATGGATCATCGGCGGCGGGCGCTGCTCTTTGAAATCAAAATGCAGGAGCCAACCATCGACCAGCACTTTTGCCTGACGCTGACGCCCCGTGACGATGGCGACTATACGCTGATCTTTACTTCCATCGGCAATCCGCGCCCGACGCTGGGCATGCACATAGCCACGGGTCACCTTGGCGATTGGCTTGCCAGCTTGCATCCCGAAGCCCGTATTGTTTCGCGTAAAGTGAGAGAGTAACCCATATGGAACAGTCGATTACGTCCTATCAGGTCTATACTCAACGAGAGCGCCGCCGCAGTGATCTCGATTGGGATGCCTATATGGCACAGGCATGGCCGGAGTTCATCAACCATGATCAGATAGCAGATAAATACTGGCCTGCTTACTACGAAGATCTGGCCGATTTTCTCTTCTACCTTTGCGAAGATGACAAAGTCGTCGCGCATGGCAAAACCATCCCTGTGCGCTGGGAGGATGGCCTGTCTACGCTGCCGGATATGGGTTGGGATTGGGCAATCCAGAGTGGCGTCACGGGCTATGCTGAGGGCTTCCAGCCCAACATGCTCAGTGCCTTAGAAATCTCGATTGCACCGCAGTTTCGGGGCAAAGGTCTCAGCAAAGTCTGCCTGGAACTCATGTATCACATTGCCGATCAACAGGGCTTTGATAAGCTGGTCGCGCCAGTGCGGCCATCGCAAAAGCACCTCTATCCCCTCATCTCAATAGAAGATTACATCACCTGGCGTCGTGATGATGGTTTGCTATTTGATGGCTGGTTGCGTACGCATGAGCGTATGGGTGCCAAGATACTCCATGTCGCGCCTCAGTCCATGCAAGTTGTGGGTACAGTCGCTGAGTGGGAAGAATGGACGGGCATTGCTTTTCCGGCCAGTGGCCAGCATATCGTGCCTCTTGCGCTCAATCCCATGACCATCGACCGCGAAGCTGACCAGGGCATCTACATCGAACCCAATGTATGGCTGGTCCATACAGTCATGGTTTAGCTAGGGAAGAAGTCCAGGTCGACCCATAAGCCGCATTCTGTTCTAAGGAATCATCTATCTGGGATGTGCGTTGCCACACACCTCGTGCAGCCTACCCGATGCTTTTTGCGGGACGAGCCGCCCCAATGCATCTGCTTGGCCTTGCTCCCGGTGGGGTTTACATGGCCGCCGACATTCCTGCCGACGCCGGTGCGCTCTTACCGCACCCTTTCACCCTCACGCCGCAATGCGACGCAATCTGCTCTCTGTTGCACTTTCCGTCGGGTTCCCCCGCCTGGCTGTTAGCCAGCACCGTGCTCTTCGGAGTGCGGACTTTCCTCGACGCCTTAGCGCCGCGATTCCCCGGTCAACCTGGATACCTATTATAGTCCTGTTGTATTGGTATTTTGTAGGCTTGCGAGTGGCATTCAAACCGATTACCCTCATTGCCGGATCGAAAATGGAGATTGCTTCGATGACCGTCAGTATGACTACAATCCGCCGCATAGGTTGGTCCACCTTGCTCTTCTTGCTGATTTTCGCAAGTCGTGCACTGCTGCTCAACCGCCTAGAGATGAACCACGACGAGGTCTGGCACACCTGGCAAACGGGTCAATCTCTTGAAGAAGCCATGCGCTGGCTGCCTTTTGATTGGCCGCCGCTGTATGTGGTTGTGCTCTGGGTGTGGCAGAACTTTGTCGGCAATCATCCCATTGTCATGCGCCTGCTATCGGCATTGATCTTCATGATTGGCAGCGCCTGGACCTTTAGATTGGGTCGACGGCTGTTCCATACAGAACCAGCCGCATGGGGCCTGACCCTGGCCTATGCCGCTCTCGGCTATATCATCTTTTTGAGCACCTACGTCCGTGCTTACGTCATCATGCTGGCGCTGCTGCCGCTGGCGCTCTACCTGGCGCTGCGATATTTTGACAAACCCACCATCTGGCGGGCTGTCTGGCTGGCGCTGGCGATGGCGGCCCTGTTTTATACCAATCTCACCGCTGTGATTGCGTTTGCGGCCATCGGTATCACGACCCTCATTTTCTACCCCAGGCAGATTTGGCGCTGGTGGTTGCCCGGAACCATGGCCTTTGTCCTGGCCATACCGGAAATTCTGGCCAAGCTGGATTTGGTCCAGCGACGAGAAGCGGGCCTTGGTGAAAAACTGCCGTCGCTGCCGGAAGGCTTACTTGAGATTTTCCATGCGGATCTAGGGCATGCGGCTTTGTTCTGGCTGCTGGTACTGGTCATTGCAGTGGGCTTTGTGCTGTGGAAACGTCGCTTCACACTGCGTATGGGCCTGATGATCGTATCATGGCTATTGATCCTGCCCATTCTGGTCTACGCGACGGATGGCATTATCGGCTTCTTCACTGCTCAATATTCCTGGTGGATCACCTTCGGATTTGCTTTGCTGGTGGCCTGGGGGTACCAGGCTGCACCCCGCATCGGGCGTATTGGCCTGTCGCTGGTCCTGATTGGCCTGATGTTTGTGCCACTGACGCGCGGCTATCGGCCTTTTGACGAACTGAAGTATGGCTTGCCTACGCTCCCGTTCGAGCAGACCTTCTCTGTATTGGCTACCGAATTACAAAATGGAGATGTGTTTCTGGTGCATCCTGATTGCGAATGCGGCGACCACTATGTCTGGAACTATTTTGAGTCAATTTACTTTCCGAACCCGCCGCAGCACGTCACCGAGCCAGATGGTCATCGCCGTATCTGGTACGTTTATCGCTCAGGCCAAAATGACGAGAACATCCAACGCCAGCTTGAGCAATCCTATGTGACGGGTCGATTCATTGGTCCCTGGGAACTCTTCTTCCGCTTGTACGAAGCCCCGCCGGACCGTGATGGCATCCTCTTTGAGAATGGCCTGCGCTTTCACGGTGCCCAACTACTAGAGCCGGATCGCCAACCCAGGGTTCAGCCTTATGTCTATCGAGAAGGTGAGGATGTCCGCGTGCGCTTGTGGTGGTCCGTCGATGAGCCTCTGGATCGTGATTACAGTGTGACCCTGCAAATCCTGAACGAGTTGGGCTTGTTTGCGCAAACCGATGGTGCACCGCAGCCCGTCAGCCTGGACCCGACACAGGATGCCTCGCCATCCCAGACCAGCCAGTGGCAGCCAGGGCAGTACTACATTGATGACCGTGTCCTGACCATGCCGTATCCCGCTACGCGCCTTGATCTGATGCTTTACCTGGGCGTGTACTACTGGGAAGATGGCGTTCGCTTGCAAGCTGAGGGCGTCAACCCGGACGGTCTTTTGCCCTTATTACCCATTGCTCTCATGGCCTGGTAGTTCTTAGTCACTTTATGCGTGAACCTCTTGGAGAGAAATATGCCTGCTTTAGAAATGATGTGGGTCGATGCCTTTACCACGAAGCCGTTTGCTGGCAATCCGTGTGCCGTTGTCTTCGATGCCGATGGCCTTACTGCTGAGCAAATGCAGACCATCGCCTTTGAAATGCACCTTTCGGAAACAGCCTTTCTCATGCAATCGGAGACGGCTGATTTCCGCGCGCGTTATTTCACCCCGGGCGAAGAGATTCCGCTAGCAGGGCATCCAACGATAGCCAGCATGTTCGCGCTGGTAAAGACGGGCCGCCTGACACTTGGCGAACAGCCCCGGACAGTGTCGTTGCAATTGCAAGCCGGGACCATCAGTGTGGATGTGAGGCCTGATACCGTGTCGCCCCTCATCACCATGACACAGCTCAAACCACAGTTCCTGGATGAGCATGATCCTGAAGTCGTCATGCCGATTTTTGGACTGTCTGCCGATGATGCGTTACCCGGTGTGCCCATTCAAACGGTCAGCACAGGCACGCCGCAACTGATGATCGCCGTCAAGGACCATGACGCGTTACGCCGTTCTCTTCTCGATACGGCTGCTTATGTTGCCTATCGTGACCAGAGCGGGTTTTTCAGTCCGCATCTGTTTTGTGTAGAAGGCATCACTGACCGCGGCCAGACCTTTGCTCGTCACTATGGTGCATCACCGGATACCAACGAAGACCCCTTTACTGGCTCGGCAACCGGAGGCATGGCGGCGTATCTGTGGCATTATGGTCTGCTAGAGCATCCGCACTTCATAGCAGAACAGGGCCATTGGATGAATCGTCCCGGTATGGCCCATGTGGAAGTTGTCGGCCCGCGTGAGGATATTGAGGCTGTGCGTGTGGGTGGTCAGGCGGCCAGCGTGTTAATAGGGCAGATTCAAATATAGACCTGTCGCTCAGTCTGGCAAATAGATGAGTCAATACGCGAGCCGCCTGATACACGTCAGGTAAGCGGCGGTTGTTGCATTTAGGGGCTGCCTCTACAATGTGACCATCATTGTTTCGGAGACCTTATGACGACGATCTTACGAGATCCGACGGTGCTGTGGCGGCGCTTCCTCAACCGCTGGCGCACGACCTTCCACCAGGGCGACATGATTATCCTGTTCATCACCGTGGTGATGCTGCTCATGCCAGCCCTGGCGTTAGAAGCGGCGTCCTGGCCTGTTGATGTCCGTACCATTGTGCCTGTGGTGGTGATTAGCACCCTGCTGGGCTTCATTCTGGCCCGCAGCCACTATAGCGAAGCCGTCGCCATCATACTCAGCACGGCCTACGCTGGTGTGACGATTATCATTGTGGCTGCTCTCAATGAGCCGGGATACTTGATACCCAATATCAGCCAGGTGATTATCCGCAGCATTCAATGGGCCATCGACCTGACAACCGGTGGGATCAATCAGGACAACCTCGTTTTTACGTTAATGGTTGCCGTCCTTTTTTGGTTCCTGGGTTATAACTCAGTCTGGCACATCTTTAGAATTGACCGCGTTTGGCGTGTGATCGTGCCGCCCGCGCTGATCCTCGTCACCAATATCGTCTTCTACAATGGCCCCGCCAGCCTCGATATTTACCTGATTTTGTTCCTGTTCGGGGCCATGCTGCTGGTTGTTCGTTCGAACTTAGACGCGCGCCAGTGGGATTGGTACATTAATGGTATAACCGCGCCGCGTAATATTCGTATGCAGTTCCTGCGGATGGGAGCGCTGATTGCTGCTACGGCCCTGATTGTCGCTTGGGCGGTACCCTCGGCAGGCTTGCAAAATCGCCTGGATGCCTTCCAGAAGTTCCTCCAATCGGACCCGATGATGCAGTTTACTGAGTTCTGGAGCCGCTTGATTTCGCCCATCGAGAGTGATGGTCCGGCGACGACGGACTACTACGGCAGCGATTCACTGGACCTGGGCGGGGCCATTCGCCTGGGTGACCAGATCATTTTCCTGGTCGATGTTCCCCAAGATGGCACGCGCTACTACTGGCGCTCGCGCACATTCGAGCACTACAGCAATGGACGCTGGTTGCCGGCAGCGACGTTGCGCGTCTCAGATTTCTCGCCGCCGCTAGACATCAACTATGATCCGAATATCGTCGGTTCGGCACGGCGCACGCTCAACCAGACGTTTACCATCAGTGGCGCACCCTCGCGTATTATTCATGCCGCACCCCAACCAGCAGAGGTCAGCGTAGAAGGGCGTATGGACCTGTTGCGCACGCAGGGCGAAGACCCCAATTCGCCAGTCAATGTATCTGTGATTCGTCCTCGGCGCGTACTCAATCCAGGTGATACCTATCAAGCCACCAGTCTGCTAAGTACGGCCTCGGCCATTGATCTGCGCGCTGCCGGGACATCGTATCCAGAGTGGGTTTCGATTCCCAATGCCCAGATGCCGCAGGGCGTCAGTCCGCGGGTGGTGTCTCTAGCCCGCCAGATTGTCGACCAGGCAGGGGCAACCACACCCTACGATCAGGCCAAAGCCATTGAGCAATGGTTGCGAACAAACATTGCTTACAACGAAAACCTGCCGCAGCCGCCTGTCGATGTCGACCCGGTAGAATGGTTCTTGTTTGATATTCAAGAAGGATATTGTACGTACTACACCACAGCGATGGTGGCTATGCTGCGCAGTTTGGGCGTGCCAGCGCGTATGGCGGCTGGCTTTAGCCAGGGTGAATATGATCCAGCGTTGGGCCAGTACGTGGTCCGTGAGCGTGATGCCCATACCTGGGTGGAAGTCTACTTCCCTGGCTACGGTTGGGTGGAATTTGAGCCAACGTCTGCTGAAGATCCTATCAACCGGGATGGCGATGAGCCACAACCTCAGCAGCAGTCGTTGGAGTCTGCTGCGACTGCCGTGCCGACCAATACGCCCACGCCCATCCCCAGCCCGACGATGGTGCCATCTAGTACGCCGCAATCTTCGGAAAATCAACAGTCACCGCCGGATTTGCCAACAGCAACCCCAACCTATACGCCAACACCAACGGCAACGCCCGTTATCGTACCCACGATTCCGCCGCCTGTGCAGCCGTCACCACCGGATACCAGCTTCCTGAACTTCCTGTTCCAGGCACTGGGAGCGGCCTTACTGATCTTTGCGATTTTCGTTGGGTTTATCCTGGTGCTGTTGTTCCTGTACTGGTGGTGGGAATGGCGCGGTATGCGTGGCCTCAGCCCGATTTCACGGGCCTATGCACGGCTGATGCGTTACATTCCACTTGTAGGCCTGATCGTTGCTGAGGACCAGACGCCAGAGGAGCGGCGTGATACGATTGTCGATAAGCTGCCGCAGGCCAGCCGTCCGGTGAGTGCTATCACGCGCAACTACACCCACGAGCGCTATAGCAACAGGCCCGAAAATGCGGAAACTCCTCCGCACGTCACCGAAGCCGCTGACGAGGCCTGGTCCGTAACGCGTGGCCACATCCTATCACGTTGGATTCGCCGCTTCATTCCTTTCCTGCGCAATCGCGACTAGGGTAGGTATGGTAGATGATGTCACAAGTCAAAAAGACGCTGCACATTGGCAGCGTCTTTTTTTTGTAAAGTCCGATGTATGCCTAAATGGTGTTGACGATGCTGAACACCATCGGGCGCCGCCGGGTTTCGTTATACAACAGCTTGCCGACGCTCTCTTCGATCAGTTCGCCACGGTGGCCATTGGCGCTGTAATTGCCTGCCAAGGTGTTTTCCACCGTGTACTTCACTTGACTGAGCAGTTCATCGGCTTCTCGCAGGTAGATGAACCCGCGCGACACAATGTTGGGTTCCTCGACCAGTTTGCCCGTCTTTTTATCGAGCAAGACCGATACAATCAGGAAACCATCACGCGCCAGGATTTCGCGGTCACGGATAACGGCGCGGCCAATATCACCAACGCCGCTGCCATCGACGAATACATAGCCACCGGGTAGGCGCTCAGTCTTGCGCACGTAGTGGCGGTCCACTTCGATGATCGTACCGTTTTCTACGACGATGATGTTGTTTTCCGGTACGCCGGCTTCTGTGGCCAATTTCTTATGCTCGACAAGATGGCGAACTTCACCATGAACCGGGACCATATACTGGGGCCGGACGAGGTTGAGCAGCAGCCGCATTTCTTCGCGGCTGGCATGGCCACTGACGTGAACTTTTTCCAGGGAATCATAGACCACATTTGCGCCCCGCTGGATCAGCCGATTGATAGTCCGGTAGACCATTTCCTCGTTGCCGGGGATCGGGTGCGAGGACAGCACAATCGTATCGTCTTTGCGAATGTCCAGGTAGCGATGACGTCCGGCGGCTAGCTTACCGAGTACGGCGGCTGGCTCACCTTGTGAACCGGTCACCATGATGACCAGTTTTTGCGGTTCAACCGAGTTGATCTTGCCGATGTCGATCAGCAAATCTTCGTCAATGTCCAGGTAGCCAATCTTGCGCGCGATATTCACGTATTCGCGCATGGTGTAGCCTGCGATAGCGATGCGACGCCCGTATTTTTCAGCGACACGCGCGACTTGTTGGACGCGCGACATCAGCGAAGCGAATGTCGCAATCATGATGCGGCCCTTGGCATTCGCGAAGACCTTCTCGAATGCTGGCTCTATCGTGCTCTCGGATTCGGTCCAACCGGGCCGATCTGCATTTGTGCTATCTGCCAGCAGCAGCTTGACGCTGCGCTTGCCGAACTCGGCTAGCTTTGCGTAATCCGGCTTCTTGCCATCGGCTGGGTTATTGTCAAATTTATAGTCGCCTGTATGGACAATCAGCCCATGCGGCGTGTTGACAGCGAACCCCACGCAATCCGGGATGCTGTGCGTCATGCGGAACGGTTCAATCTTGAACGGTCCGAGCTGGAAGTTGGTCCCGGCGCTGATGATGTTGATTTCCGGGTCATGGTCGATGCGTGCCTCGTTAAAGCGCCGCGCATTAGCGAATTTGACTTCGATCAAACTGGCTGTCAGCTTGGTAGCATAGAGGGGCACGTCGGGGAAGGCTTCTAACACATGGGCGACAGCGCCAATATGATCTTCGTGACCATGTGTATAGAGAATACCGTGAATCTTAAGCTCGTCTTTACGATCAATCAGATATTGAAAATCCGGGATGATGTAGTCGACGCCGTGCATATCATTGGCCGGGAACATAATGCCCGTGTCAATGATAATGGCATCATTACCCAACTCGATGACGGTCATGTTCTTACCGATTTCACCACAACCACCGAGCGGAATGACGTTCAGTTTTGCTTTTGCCATATTCTGTTATTTACTCCAAATACAAACTCCCGCCCCTGAGAATTCTCTTGGCGGGTCGATTTACCTTACAAATTGAATGTGATACCGACACAAAATCAAAGAGTTCTGTCTCTGCGCCTGTACGCGCTTCATAGCCAAAAATTGTCACCGGGCTCTAGCGCGTTAAACCGCGCGAGCACCAAGGTTCTTACTCATTGTACCATACAACTGCTTTAGCAAGGAATTAGCAGTTATAGAGTACTTTTTTCTATTACCATTCGTTAAAACTGACAAGCGCATCAATGATATTCGCTTGTTCTGAAGGGGTTAATTTGTTGTAGAAGGGCAGCCGCAGCAGTTGATCGCCCAGTTTTTCAGTGACCGGAGCATCGCCTGCTTGCCCGCCAAACTGCGCACCCATTTCCGAAAGGTGTAGCGGCTGATAGTGGAACACGGCGACGATACCCTGTTTCCGCAAGTGTTCCTGTAAGCGGGTGCGCACCTCCAGCGAAGGCAAAACTAGATAGTACATATGGTAGGTCTGCTGCACATGATTGGGCACATAAGGCCGCTCGACACCGTGATCTTCCGCCCAGGCGGCCAGTTCCGTGTCATATGTCTGCCAGATGCGCCGTCGTGCGTCGAAGATCGCTTCTTTTTCATCAAGCTGTGCCTGTAAATACGCCGCTAGCATGTCCGATGGCAAATAGCTCGACCCCACATCGACCCACGTATACTTGTCGACCTGTCCCCGGAAAAATCGGCTACGATTGGTGCCTTTTTCGCGGATGATCTCAGCGCGCTCGACCAGGCCCTTGTCATTGATGAACAGCGCCCCGCCTTCACCACATTGGATGTTTTTCGTCTCATGGAAGCTAACGGTTGATAGCTCCCCAAATGTACCCAGCCACTGCCCTTTATATTTCCCGTACAAGCCCTGAGCATTGTCTTCGACCACACGCAGATCATGTTTTTTGGCTACTGCCATGATGGCGTCCATCTCGCAGCCCACACCCGCATAATGCACCGGAACGATGGCTTTTGTCCTGGGCGTGATGTGCTGCTCCAGCAGTGTTTCATCTAGATTCTTTGTATCCCAACGCACATCGACAAAGACTGGCTTGGCACCTCGCAGCACAAAAGCATTGATCGTGCTCACAAAGGTGTACGATGGCACAATTACTTCATCCCCGGGTTGGATGTCCAGCAACAGTGCCGACATTTCCAGGGCATGGGTGCAGCTTGTTGTCAGCAAGACTTTCTCAACACCAAATGTTTCCTTCAGCCGTTGATGCACCTGCCTAGAAAACGGCCCATCGCCACTGATATGACCATTAACCACTGCCTGCTGCATATTGCTGAGTTCGTTGCCCATCATTGAAGGCTTGTTGAAGGGAATACGAATGTCTTCCATGAAGGTGTCACTTTTGCTGAGTGTGAGCAGTCCCTATACGCTAGCATGAAGTGCCGGATTTCTCGATAGGGCAGGTAGACCAATTTACTTTCAGCGATCAAACCATTTGTGCAGGGTGTATTCACTGTGGTGCGGGACACAGCCCATGCGTGCCCATACGCGCTGTACAGGCACATTCGTCACTTGCGTCACAAACCAGATGCGTACCGCACCCTGATCTGCCAGCCAATTGACACAATACCTGAGATATGATGCATAGATACCCCGACTCTGAGCCTCTTTAGCCACACCTGCCAGGATGACATGCCCATAATTATCTTCGAGCATCCGTGCTGTGACGAAACCCGCTACAGTTCCGTCATCATCCGCGACGAATACCGTGCTGTTTTCGATTTCCCGCCTTGCCCAATCGGCATAAATTTCATCGGCTATGGCCTGCTCAATGTGCGGATCAGCATGATAGTGACCTTGATATCCCTCAAATGCCTGATGGGCAATCCGCAGCACTGCATCATAATCGGCTTCTTGATAGGGCCGGATCAACAGCGGTGCGTCCACTTCCGGCACTCCCATGCGCGAGATGTCATAGATATGATGGACCATCGTGTCCATCAGCAAGTAACCTTGTGGCTCCAATGCTTGCACTACTGGGAGTTGGCGCGTATCGCAGCGCAAAATCAAGAACTCGACGCCCTCCTCTTCACAGAAGGCATGAATGGATGGGAGTTCATCAAGTGTGACATCATCTGCACGGGCGCTTTTGACGCCAAAACGTTCGCTATCTATGGGGGAAAGTCTAATGGGCATGGGTTTCTTCCGTTCTATAGTCTGATTCTATCTTAGGCTGTTCGTTGCGTGTGGACGAGTCCGTTTGCATGCGTACGATATAGGCGGGTTTGTTCATCAGCCGGAAGTGCATTCGCGCCAGGTATTCCCCAATGATGCCGAGCGCAAACAACTGCGCGCCACTGAATATCGCAACCATCGAGGCCAGGAATGTAAATCCCGGTGCTTCACCTTCCCACCCAAAGAAAAACAGTCGGATGATCAAGACATAAAATAACAAAATGAGGCCGAAAATCGTCATGAGGAGGCCCAGGATGCTGGCAAAGCGCAAGGGCACTGTGCTGAAGCCTGTCATCATGCTGAAGGCATGGTTGATGAGCTTACCGACGGTATAATTCGACACACCATAGGGGCGTGGCCGATGGGTGACTTTGACGGCTGCAAAACGTTTGGTCGCCCAGGTCAGCAGCACATCAATGATGACTGTTGGCTCGTTGTAGTTAGCGAAGGCTTGTCGCAGGTCAGTGCGCAGCACCCGGAAGGCACTCGCATGTTGGGCGACTTCTTCACTCATTGTCTGCTGCAAAAAGTACTTGGTTGTCCGTGATGCTAACCCGCGCAAAAAACCATGTGGCTGTTCAACCGGACTACCGTAGACAACATCATAGCCCTCATCGAGCTTATCGAGTAGTTTCTTTAGTTCTTCCGGTGGGTGCTGTAGATCGTCATCCATTGTGGCGACGACTTCGTACTGCGCTGCCCGGATGCCGCACAGAATAGCGTTATGCTGGCCGTAGTTTCGCATAAATTTGATGCCGGTGGCCCAGTCATATTTTTCAGTGATGTCCTGCACTGCCGACCAACTATCATCACGGCTGTCATCTTCTACCATGATGAGTTCGTAAGCATCAGCCAGCGTTGGCAAGACATCAGCCAGCGCATCAGCCAGTTCGCCAATGCTCTCCTGGCTATTATAGACCGGGACGACAATAGAAAGAGATACCATCACACCTACTCGACAAGGATAGATGGCATCATTATGCGGCGTTTTGCGGATTGAGCAAGGGCGACCCTGAAGGTAACTTCGCCCCCGACCTCCATGCTAACTGCTGTAGCGTGCTGCCAAGGCATCATGAATGCGATTGGCGATTTTGAGTACAGCTTCAGGATTGTGGCTGCCAGGTGTCCCGCCTTCTTCAATGAATGCATTCCGCATGATTTTGCCCCAGTTGCCCGTGCTGCGTGTTTTTGGGTCGGCGATATACTGCTCAATTGTCTGAGCAACCAGACCGCTTGGCGGGGCCAGCATCCGGTTGAGGCTCATATACACATCGTCAATATCGCGCGGCGAGATCAAGTCGACATCCATCAGGTGCTTGTGCATGTATAGCCGCTTCATCTCATAGAACTCAGCCAGACTCAACTTGCGACCAGAAGCAGTTTCCAGGACCATGTCCGTTCCCTCACGGTCGGATTGATCTTGTAGCTCCTGGTATTTTTCGATGCTTAGCGGGCCGATGATTTCCCACAGCGTTTGGTCCTCATACATGGGGCCGAGGTCGCTGCCATACTGACGATAATAGTTCTCGACCAGTGCATGCGTAAATTCAAAGTCGGCGAGAGCTGCTGCCTGACGCGAGGCGCTGATGTTGACGGGCATGCCTGTGCTTTCAATGGTGCAGATACGTTTGCTCGTGCCCAGGTCAGGCCTTACGCGCCCAATAGGATTGTGCATTGCGGATATATCTGTGCCCAGGCCATCTTCACACAATAAGCCGCGTGTGACCGCGTTGGCGCGCTCAGAATGAATCAGGGCTGCATATCGTTCCAGGCCGTCTGACATCAGGTGTGGACTGAGGGGCAGGCCAATCATGCGGCCTGTGACCGTTGTGCTGCGTAGAAATTCGCGTGTACAAACGAATTCCGGGTCACAGGTGCCGTTGACGAACGGGCTGCCCTTTAGCAGGGCTGCATTGGCAATCGCCGTTGCGCTGCGCAGCATCGTATAGAACGTGAACAAACCCAGCGCTTCAGAGCGTCCAGCGATGTCCAGGTGAATGTGACAGCCTTGCAACCGGAACGCCTGGACGAAGTTGCTATCCGGCAGCATATCGTAGCGTTCGATGACATTAACTAAACGCTGTTCGTATTCCGGGAATTTGTGATTGATCGTCTGCATGACGTCAGTCGCCGAGTAGACCTTAGGGTCTTCTGTCAGCTTGAAGTCACTTTCGATAGGGTAGGCTGCCAGGATCGCTGTTTTTAGGCCGGTTGCCTGGCTGGCCATCACCAGCGACTGCATGATGCTATCCAGCGACTGGCGTACACGATGGTATCCGACACCGGGCGCAACATGGACCTCTACCTGATATTGGCAGGCTTCGCGGTCAACTGTAGGCGTGATGCCCAGCCGATGCGCATGGTTACGGTAGATGGCTGTGTATTCGCGCACGGCTTCATCAGTGGGTGTGCTACCATCTTCATAAAATAGGCCCAATTCCAACTCTGCGCCCATCGCGCGCATGCGTGTCTTTGGGTTGTCAGTCTCATGGAGATTGGTGTGGTTAACAGCGGGATTAAAATTATAGGGGACGATGCTTTGTAAAATTGTTTTCCCAAAACGGAAACGTTCGCTGACGAAGCTGCCAAGGACGAATGTTTCTCCGCCTAATTCCCCAAGAATAACGTTGCCATGTTCGTGCTCTGGATACACGACCTTGAGGGGGATACCGGTTGCTGCTGCCAGATCGTCGAGCGGCAGGCTTTTGTTTTCCGGGTTTGCTGCTAATAATTTGATCTGCTGGTTGAAGCGTCGCTTATGTTCTTCTATAGCGCGCCAATTGACTGCTTGGCTATAGGCTTCGACCGTTTCGTTCGTTGGCAGTGGGTGTTCCATCGCGATATCTTCAGAAGCAACGTCATCTGACGATTGGGGGGCTTCCATAATGATCTCCCCTGGTTGGTGCTGGCAAATATGTACTGACAAATTATGTACTGGCAAAAACGTACTCGCCTAATTTTGTGTCATATCGTTTCTTGCCGCAAGTGGTAAAGTGCACAGCTTGCCTCTGTTTGTTTGCACGATTTGTGAAACGCTTTGCATATGGTATTTGCCTTATAGACGCTTAACTCTCAATCTAAGGACCAATTGTAGCCACATACCATAGACCAACTCAGGATGTGCTATAATCGCCGTGTTTGTTAGTTCAGTCCCCAATTACTGTGCGAGGAGTTTTTGTAACGATGGCATATGAGAATATTGTTGTTCCTTCAGAAGGTGAAAAGATCACCTTTACCAATGGCAAGATGAATGTCCCCGATAACCCGATCCTGCTCTTTATAGAGGGGGACGGTATTGGTTATGACATCATGACGGCCAGCAAGCGCATCTGGGATGCCGCTGTCGAAAAAGCCTATGGCGGCCAGCGTAAAATTAGCTGGATGGAAGTTTACTCCGGTGAGAAGGCCGCTGGTGTTTATGATGGCGACTACATGCCGGAAGAAACATTTGAAGCCCTGCGCGAGTTCAAAGTTGGCATCAAAGGCCCACTGACGACCCCAGTTGGCGGTGGCTTCCGCAGCCTGAACGTGACCCTGCGTCAGGTGCTCGACCTTTATAGCTGCGTACGCCCCGTCCGTTGGTTCGAAGGCGTCCCCAGCCCGCTAAAAGAGCCGCAAGACGTTGATGTTGTTATCTTCCGTTAAAATACAGAAGACATTTATGCAGGCATCGAATTTGAATCGGGTACCCCTGAAAACGAGAAATTGGCCAAGTTCCTGCGTGAAGACCTGGGCGCGACCGGCTTCTTCGAAGGCGCTGGCCTGGGCATCAAGCCGGTCAGTGAATTTGGCAGCAAACGCTTGATCCGTGCCGCGATTCAGTACGCCATTGAGCGTGGCCGCGAGTCTGTCACCCTCGTCCATAAAGGCAACATTCAGAAGTTCACCGAGGGTGCCTTTATGAAGTGGGGCTATGAACTGGCTGCCGAAGAATTCCCTGAAGAAACCATTAGCTGGGATGATGTCGCCGCTAATCATGGTGGTAAAGTGCCTGAAGGTAAAATCCTGATTCAAGATACGATTGCCGACATCATCTTCCAGAAGATGCTGTTGCGTCCGCGTGAACATGATGTGCTGGCTACGACCAACCTCAACGGCGATTACCTGAGTGATGCCATTGCTGCCGAAGTTGGTGGTGTGGGTATTGCCCCTGGTGCCAACATTGGTGATGAAGTCGCCCTGTTCGAGGCCACACATGGTACGGCACCCAAGTACACCAATCTGGATAAGGTGAACCCCGGTTCGCTGTTGTTCAGTGGTGTGATGATGCTCGAACACCTGGGTTGGTTCGAAGCGGCTGAATTGGTTACCTCGGCTTACGAAAAGACCATCGCTGACAAGATCGTGACCTATGACTTCGCCCGCCAGATGGACGATGCGACTGAGGTCAAGACCAGCGAGTTCGCTACCGCTATCATCGAGCGTATGTAGATTCTGACTCTGTATCATTATCAAAAGGCGTGGTTTCGGCTGCGCCTTTTGCTTTTAATGCACTATGGTGTACTTTTAGCGTGTTGGTAACAATAGGCTTCTCTTGATAGTCTCAACTGCTTCAGAGCGTTTATTCGCATTTTTGCGCCTTGGCCGACTTCACTTTTTAGTTGGCGGCTTTATCATGTATGGCTTAGGGGTCGCTATCGCGCTCTACCAACAGCAGCCTTTTCAGCCTTCGATTTTTGTCTGTGGACAAATTGTGGTGACTGCTATTCAACTGATGACACATTATGCCAATGACTATTTTGACCTTGAAGCGGACCAAGCTAATCATCATCGTACGCATTGGTCAGGTGGCAGCGGGGTGCTTGTTGCCCAAATACTGCGACCGAGAATCGCGTTGGTGGCGGCCTTATTCTTTGGGATGGTTGCGGTTTGCGGGACAGTTGTGCTTATGTTCGTCCTCCATACGGGCGCTTTGACGTTACCTTTGATTCTGACATCGCTGTTGTTGGCCTGGTTCTATAGTGCGCCACCTATCAGGCTGCATTCAACGGGCTTAGGAGAAGCATCGGTGGCGTTGATTGTGCCGATCCTGGTGCCGTTGCTCGGTTATTATCTTCAGTCTGGCGCATTATCGATGCTACCGCTTGTGGCGGCTCTACCATTAGCATTTTTCCAGTTTGCCATGCTGCTGGTCATCGAATTCCCTGATGCAAAGAGCGATGCAACCGTAGGCAAGCGTACGCTGGTGGTGCGCCTGGGGGAGCAAAAAGCAGTCATCTTGCATAACATCGTATTGATCCTGGCCTATGCTCTATTACCTTTGTTGATGTGGGCTGGGCTGGCCCATCAGGTGGCACTTGTCATCCTGATGGGTTTGCCCTTGGCTGCTCGTCAATTCTGGCGCATGGCTCGAGGTGCTTGGCCTAATCCTGCTAACTGGAACAGCCTGGGATTCAGTGCGATTGCCCTATTGATGAGCACCGCCTTATTTGAACTGTTGGTCTTTATAGGACTGGCGGGTTAGACAGCGTGGCTTTTGCCGCCCCTCTTGAGTTGGAAATTGTCCATGCTGTCGTAGCTTGGATGTTTCTTTTTCTGAATCCATTGCTGATCATTCCCGTATTCGGCTTTGTAAATGACCTCTTCGAGTTCTTGGATCATCTTGTTGATGCCGGACGTCAATGCGGCAAAGAAGCCGACAAAAATCAGCACAGAGAAACATCCGAAAGTCAGCATGAACGGGCTTCTTCCCAAAATACCGCCTATAAAGCCGACGCCCAACACATGCGTACAGAACAACAGCCCCATGATCGCTAACGTACTAGGCCCTACACGAGTTTCACCACAAATGCGGGTGCTATCTTCAGAGAGGCTTTCGACGACAGCGATCAGCTCGATATTAAGGTTCCGTCCCATATCACGGTGGAATTTGATCTTGTACGCTTGGCCAAATTTATAGGCTTCTGTTTCTACACGTAGTTTTTTTCGATTGGCGAACCATCCGTCTCCACGCTCATTTTGTAATCTGATTATGTGCATAACATCGGAAATTGGTGCATCGACGATGTAATCAAATCGCTTGGCAGACCACGGCCACTGCTGAGCGTGGCGTTTTCTTTTTTGCTTCATGACGATGGCCTTTTCTCTAATAGATACCGTTCAATAGAATATCAGCGGGGCAGGCATCGCCCCGACTGATTGTTTGCTAGCTATGCTGATGTCACCTCGTTATGGGTTGAGGGCATCAGGCGGCGATATGGACCTGGTGTGCGTTTTTTGATTTTGCCTTGCGCGGCTCGTAAAGGACGTGTTGCAGTTCTCTGAGCAGGCGCGCACGTTTTCTGGATTCCCACAGGATGATGAAGCCTATAGGCGTGACCAAAATCAGACTCAATAAGATCCTCAAGATTGGC
Source organism: Anaerolineaceae bacterium (assembly GCA_002699585.1). Taxonomy (GTDB): domain Bacteria; phylum Chloroflexota; class Anaerolineae; order Aggregatilineales; family Phototrophicaceae; genus Phototrophicus. The sequence goes on from PABP01000033.1 coordinate 37,679, forward strand.
GGGAGCAGAATTGTCGACGATGGTCCCAAATATGCGAGCAATAGTCTCGCGATTCCTAATAGCAGCAGCGCAATCACAACCTGTTCGGTATTGGACAGAGTCAGTTTGGCTCGTCCGTGTACTTGGCAGGTCCAATCATCAATAGGTTTGATTGAACCGCTAATCGCGTATGCCTCATCAAAGGGCTGTTGATAGAAAGGTACATCGCCAAAACGCATCCTAAATGAGGCGGGGGCACCTGTCGCGATCTGAAAGAAATGAACGCCGATATATCTCCTGGCTGCTTGGTCTATAGGCAGACTCTTGCGATATTGTCCCAAGCGTTCAACTACGTCATCAACGCTGTGGTTGACCACAAAGTCAAAGTGCTGGACAGGGTAGAACCAGCGCCCGGTAATTTCTGGTTGACGCTTGCGTTTACGCATGATATTTGGACTTTCAATCGGACTATGAATCTATCTTACATCGCTTGAAATGTGGCCAATTCCCCAAAGATTGGGGGTACGGATTGTGGCAATATGACAGGCATTTTGCTGTGTTTTATTGCCGTATATGGCAGCAATCGTCGGGTAGAATCGCTATTTTGGAGTTGTTTTGAGCGAATTACTTTGGAAAATGCCCGTTTTTCCGCTTTAGCTGCCATATTTAGCTGCTTGCGAAAGAAAAAGTTTTCGGGAGCTATTTTCTGTGAAAAACTGAGGAGCCTATATCCGGTCCAGGGTCAGCGTAGCATGGATTTGACCACAAGTGGCGACCATATGGTTTGACATCTGGTGCGATTTTGGCAGGAGCGATGCTCTGTTAATCCTGACAAGTACAGGTGCTAGATAGTTGGTTATGTCTGGCTTTCGGATTCATGACGAAATTGGCTACAATCTGGCTAGTCTATCCATCAGAAAGTGAGTCGATGATTATGGAGCTTCTCAAACAGGCACAGGCACTTCAGGATGATATGGTGGCGTGGCGTCGTGATATCCACATGCACCCGGAACTAGGCTTTGAAGAGACCCGCACGGCCAATCTAGTTGTGCAGACTTTGCGTGAGATGGGCATCGAAGCGCAACCGGGCGTTGGGCGTACGGGCGTTGTGGCCCGCATCGGTGATGGTGATGGCCCCAAAATTGGCATCCGTGCCGATATGGATGCGCTGCCCATTGAGGAAGCCAATGACACGCCCTATAAGTCGCAAAATCCGGGTGTGATGCACGCCTGCGGCCACGATTCCCACACGGCGATGCTGCTGGCTGTAGCGCGTATCCTGAATGAGATGTCCGATCGTCCAACAGGGGAAGTGCGGCTTTTGTTCCAGCCGAGCGAAGAAAAGTGGGATGAGGATGGCATCAGTGGCGCATCGGCGATGATACAGGACGAAGCCCTGGAAGATCTGGATGCGGTCATTGCCCTGCATGTAAGCAGTACCGATGAAGCCGGTACGGTCAAAGTCGGTGATGGCTATATGATGGCCGCTGTTGATTCTTTTGATGCCACCATTAAGGGCGAGGGCACGCACGGTGCATCCCCGCATATGGGCCGTGATCCGATTGTGTTGGCAGCACAGGTTATCAATGCCATCCAGGCGATTCGTTCACGCTGGACGGACCCGACCAAGCCCTCGGTCGTCACCATTGGCGCGATCCACGGGGGTACCACCACCAACGTCATTCCGCATGAAGTGACCCTGCTGGGGACGATCCGTACCTACGAAGAACCCGTTCGTGAGCAGATCCATGAAGAACTGCATAAGGCGTTCTCTGTTGCCAAGACACTGGGTGGTGATTACGAACTGAATATCCAGCGCGGCTATCCAGCTCTGTACAATGCGCCGGACGTCGCTGGCTTGCTGCGTGATGTGGCGGCTGAGGCCATCGGCGCGGATAAAGTCAAGGTGGGTGAACCAGGAATGGGCGCGGAAGACTTCGCCTATATGGCGCAGAAGGCACCGGGCGCGATGATGATCCTGGGGGCCAAGTACGATGGGGTGAACCGTCCGCACCACAGCCCCATTTTCGACATTGCAGAAGACCCCATGCAGTATGGTGCGGCTATCCTGGCGGAAACGGCCGTGCGCCTCTTGAAGCAGCACGCCAAGTAGCCCTGGCTATAGTTCGCACATATATAAACAGAGGCTGCCCAACAGGCGGCCTCTCTTTTTGTTAGAGCGTGCTAATTGCAGCAGCCTGTATCACAGCAAGCCTCGTTGTTGCTGTCCAGTGTGGGTTTGTAGGCGGTGATGCGGGCGCTGTAGATGCGCGGCATGTCACCACGATCTACGGTAACGCCTCTTTCCTCGGCGGCGACCTTATCGATGACCTGGATTTTGACGAAACCCGCTTGTTCCATCAGACCAATGTACTCGTCGACATCAATGGCCCCACTGATGCAAGCGGCCCAATCTTCAGCATCAGCGCGTTGTTCCGGGGTGAATTCGCCCTGAGTGACAATGTCGCTGATGGATACCCGTCCGCCCGGTTTGAGCACGCGGAACGCCTCAGAGAAGACCTCGGCCTTACGCGGCGAGAGGTTAATCACGCAGTTGGACATGATGACATCGACGCTGTTGCTATCGACGGGCATGTCCTCGATGTTGCCTTTGCGGAATTCCACGTTGGTCATGCCGAGCTTTTCTTTGTTGACGTTGGCTTTGGCTAGCATTTCGTCAGTCATATCCACGCCGATGACGTGCCCATCGTCACCGACTTGTTTGGCGGCATAAAAGCAGTCGATGCCGCCGCCGCTGCCCAGGTCCAGCACGACTTCGCCCTGTTGCAGGGTAGCGACCGTTACCGGGTCGCCGCAGCCTAGCGAAAGTCCGGTGACATCAAAGGGTAGGTCGCTGGCAACATCGCCATACAGTTGTGCAGCATGAGTCGCGGTCAATTCCGTTTGTGGGCCACAGCATGCGGCTGTTGCTTCAGTGCCAATTTGATCAATGCCGACTGTGCTGTTCGGTTCACAGCAGGAAGCCGCTCTTTCGCCGTCAAATTGGCTGGCGATGGCTGCGTAGCGGTCGCGGACATTCTCGTGGATCTTCTCGTTGGTATCCATGCTGGAAATGCTCCTCATATTGATACTTATCGATATATAATGGCAAAAAAATAGGCCTATTTGATAGGGATGGCGTCAGGGTTGATGACCTGCTGGGCGTAATCCGGCGCGTAGGTGCTAATGAGCTGCCCACAGCAGTAAGTCATGCGCTCCTGATTGAGGGTGTAAAAACGTTGACGACCCTCTTGACGAACGGTTGCCAGTCCCGCGTCTTCCAGTATCTTGAGATGATGACTGACAGTTGGCTGTTTGACTTTGCCACCGAGCAGGTCAACCACATCTGACACGCTGAGCCAGTTGCAGCACAGGTGCTTTAAGATAATCTGACGAGTGTCGTCAGCAATGGCTTTTGCGAATACAACCAGTTGTCCATCCATGTTTCACATTATATTGATGATTATCGATATGTCAAGGATTTGCCCGAATTTTATGGATTTGTGGCCAGCCAATCGACGAGTTTTTGCTTGAGTCCATCACGCACATGAGCGAACGAGGCCAGTATGTCGTCATGGCTGCCGGTGACGGCTGCCGGGTCTGGGAATCCCCAATGGAGGCGATGGGCTGGGCCTGGGAAGATAGGGCAGGTTTCTGCGGCTTTATCGCAAACGGTGATGACGTAATCGAATGATTGGTTGATGTACAGGTCGATGCCATCGCTGGTGTGGTGGCTGATGTCGATGCCGACTTGCTGCATAGCTTCGATGGCAAACGGATTCACCTGGGATGGCTTTGTTCCCGCGCTGAACACGTCGAACTGGTCGCTGGCAAGGTCGTTTAGTAGGCCATGCGCCATCTGAGACCGAGCAGAATTGGCTGTGCATAGGATAAGTACGCGCTTTTTTTGCATAGAGATAGTCTCCTATCATGAACGATACATCAGTCTAGCGGAGATTATTCCGACTGGCACGAAGCCTTAAACGACACTTAAAAATAGGACGCAAATCTTTGCAAGATTGTTACAGCCAGCGGAAAATCAGGATGTTATACTGGCTTCATATTGGCGGAGTAAAGCAATAGGCTGAGGATCATGACTAAGGTATTTATTAGTTATACCCGACGCAATGATTATGATAAACAATTTGCAGAGAGCGTGCGCTCCTGGTTAATCAATGACGGCTTTGATGTGTGGATGGATGTCCACGACATCCCCAGCGGGGCACATTGGGATACTGAAATCGATAATGCCTTAAAAGACAGCGATGTCGTGCTGGGCCTCGTTTCCCCAGAGAGCGTTGGCTCCGATAATGTCAAAAATGAATGGGCCTGGGCGCTCCAGCGGGACAAGCTGCAACTGGCCTTGTTGGCCGATTGTGATATTCCGCACCGTTTTGTCCGCATCGACTATATCGACTTTCGTAAGCAAAATCAGGATTCCTGGCGGCGGCTGCACGACACCTTGACCACAGTTGGCCCGCGCAGCGCACCTCGGCCTTCTCAAGGGAACAGTGTCCCGTTACAGGGATTGATTCAAGGGGTTTCGTCCCTGTTTGGTGGTGGAAGCTCTAAACCCCCTGCACCCATAAAGTCAGGTAGCCCCTGGACCAGTACCCGGTTGATTTTCATCTTTTTAGCGCTGTGTAGTTGTAGTTGTATCGGCGTGGCCGTTTTGAACGCTATTGGCGAGCAGATGATATATGATTGTATTTACTGGGGAGCATGCTAATCACCAACTAGCCTTGCAGTAATCCACTGGCTGACGAACAGCGCCCCTAATGCCAACCCAATCAAAATAATGCCTACCCAGGCCGCAGCTTCTAAATCGCGCTCAAAGATGTTGTAGACGAGCAGAGGCAGCGTCTGGGTGGTGCCCTCTAAACTGCCTGCGAATAAAATTGTCGCACCGAATTCGCCTAATGCCCGTGCCCATGATAATACTAACCCGGTGCTGAGGGCAGGTAACGCCATTGGTATGGTCACAAAACGAGAGACTTGCCATTCCGCCGCACCATCGATACGGGCAGCATCTCCATATTCCGGGTGCACAGCCTGGAAGCCGGCAATCGCTGATCTCAGGAAGAAGGGCATCGCCACAAAGACCTGGGCCATGACGACAGCGGTCGTCGTAAAGGGAATGTTGATGTCGAATTGTGCCAGGTATGGGCCGATGAGGCCATTGCGTCCGAATGCCAGCAGCAGCGCCAGACCCGCGACCGCAGGCGGCATGACAATCGGCAGCGTCAATAGCGACTGCATCATCTGTCGCCAGCGGGACGTGCTGGCGGCTAACCACAGCGCCAACGGGATGCCTACAATCAGCATGATGAGCGTACTTAGACTGGTGGTCAGCATGCTGAGCACAATGGCGGTCAAGATCGTCTGACTGTTGACCAGGGCATTCTGGATGCCAGCCAACGCCGCGATAAACAGGGCTAATAGAGGCAAAACCAAGAAGATTGTGCCAATGCCAATCGCGGCAAAGTAGACGCCCCGGCGCAGATGGGCAATCAGACTCGGATGATCCTTAATCACAAACCACGCTTTCCCGTGAGACAGACAGTAAGTCTCTTGCTGTGCTGGTGGGTACGCAGAATCCCCATCGTTTCAAGATTGCTTGGCCTGTTTCGCTGTGGATATAAGCAATGAAATCGGCAGCGCGTGTTGGTGACGGAGCGTTCGCTAAGGCGGCAATAGGATACACCACCAGAGGGTTAAGCTCATCTGGCAGTGGAACTACCTCAACATCATCAGCAATGGTGGCGGTAATGTCTGTGCGATAGACAAAGGCGGCATCCCCGGCCCCCAGGCCAATCCGGTTGGCGACGAGGCGCACGTTACTTTCTTCTGAAACGACATTTTCATTTACTGATGTCAGAAACGTGGGTTCATAGGTTTCGCTGAGTGCATTCAGGAGGTCATCTGTGTAGCTGCGAATGGGAACGCCGGGTGCGCCTAACACCAGCCTGATACCAGGTTGGGCCAGATCAGCAGGGGATGTGATGGGCGGCGTCATGTCTTTGCGTACAATGAGCGCCAACTGATTGACAGCGAAAACGGACATCTGCTCAGGCTTAACCAGATCCGCTGCCTGTACCCGCTGCATCTGGGCGGCATCGGCGCTGGCGAAAACATCTGCCGGAGCACCGTTCAATAACTGTGCGGCCAGGGTCGATGACCCGGCGAACTGCCATTGGATATGGACATCTGGGTGTTCTTGCTCATAGGCGCTGCCAACTTCTGAGAGGGCATCTGTCAATGACGAGGCCGCATAAATCGTGAGGTTTTCTGTGGAAGTGGACACGCATCCATATAACAGGATTGTGATTGCTGTTACGGTAAATAAGGCCGATAAACGGCCTATGAAGTGATATAATGTCGCTATCCGAACCATATATGCATCTACTTTGTTGTACAACATCTCATTAAGACAAAAAGTGTCATCAAAAACATAATGTTATGTCGGCAAGTAAACTGATTTTTCTTAAATAACTGAGTAGGTGAATGTGGCATACAATCGTTGGGGGATTCATCGTATTGCCACATAATAACTACACCGAATTCTATCAGGCAGGGAGCAGTTCGTGTCACATTTGCCCAACGGCAAAATAATGATCGTCGATGATGATGCCACCAATCGCGAAGTAATGGAAGCTTTCTTGACGCTCGAACAATTCGAGGTAATGGTCGCGGCGCATGGACTTGATGCCCTTGAGCAGATCAAAGAGGAGCAGCCCGATCTCGTCCTGTTGGATATTCGTATGCCCATGATGAATGGTTTCGACGTTTGCCGTGCGATCAAAGCACAATATGATATTCCCGTTTTCATGTTGACCGGGTTGGATGCGGAAGAACAACGCCGCCAAGCCACAGAGGCTGGGGCAGATGCGTTCATCACGCGCCCCTTCGACATTGTAAGGCTCATGGCGCGCATCCGACAATACCTGCCGCATTAACCTGTCACCTTAACCTGCCGCAATCATTGGATGCAATGGGTTATCCGTCTGCCTAAAGGCTCCTCTGACGGTATGCCGTTTGTACGATTGCCCGACGCTTCATCCATGTTGTTTTGTGTCCAGGCGCATCAACCGCTACACTACATGTCGATTGCTTGATAGCGGCTTTTGGCTGCTTGGGTAATCTTATCCTGTGAAAACTGGACATTCCGTGTTGGTGACGCGGTCTTCGATATGTCATATTCTTCGCGCCGTAATGGACCCCCAAGCTGGTTTATTTTCCTCATTGCCATTGCTATTGTATTTGGCATCTATTACGTATTTATTGAGGCACGCGACTTTTTTGCGAGTGGGGCACAAAGCCCAATCAATGCGACCCAGGCAGCTGAGCTAGAAGCGACAGCTACTATCGAGCAGCGGTTGGCCCAGGACGCCTTGCCGACGCGCCGCCCAACCAGTACGCCGACGCCGGAATGCCAGACATTTGTGGTGAATGTGCCCAGCGCCATCATCCGTGACCAGCCTTCGACAGCCGGGCGCTTGCTGGAAAGTATCCCGGAGGGCACAGAAGTTTGTGTCATCCAGCGGGAAGGCACGACGGATTGGTACCTCATTGATCGTAATACCATCACGACGCGCATTGAAGTTGGCTATATGCGCGATGATTTAATTGAACCGTTGAACCCGACGCCAACGCCCAGCAACACGTCGCCACCCCCGCCGAGTATTACGCCGACATTCACGCCTTCAGCCACGTTGACGCCAACGATAACGCCCACGTTAGAGGCAACCCAGACGCCGGAACCGCGCAATGTTACACCCCAGAATGCGCCTGTTTCCTCGTGATGGCATAGACCACTTTCTCTCATCACATAACGAAGTGTAACATGGTCTATATTGTCCATCAGTTGCGGACGGTACGAGTTTGTTTAGAATAACACTATGCTCTTTACTGATTTTCCAAGTAAATTGTGTTGTATTCAATGTGGTGTATAGGGTGTTTACACCGGAAGGTGGTTCATGTTTGATTCGCCGATTTTAGAAGTTATTGTTGGCATGATCTTTATCTACAGCTTGCTGAGTGTGTTGGTGACGCAGATCAACACCGTCGTGGCGACTGTACTAAGATTGCGTGCGCGTCATTTGTTAGAAGGCATCACCGAACTGGTTCAAGATCCGATTTTGCGGGCCAAGCTGGTGACGCACCCTCTCATTCGGCTGGTGAACAGCGATCTGGTATTGCCAGACCAGCGCATTACCAAGGAACAGGCCGATCAAATCGTCAATTCTGGGGTGCAGGCTGTGACCTGGATCAACCCTAAGACCTTTACCGATGTGCTCATTACGCTGCTGCGGGTGGATTCTGACAAGGAACTGTTCGGGGCGCTGTTCGATATTATCGATGGTATGCCGCCGGGTGGGGATCGTCGCCGTCTGCGGTTGATTGTCAACCGACTGACGACAACTGGCGAAGGGCTGGACGAATTGCGGCAGGCCATCGCCAATTTGCCGGAAGCGATCTATCGTGAAGCGCTTACGGAGGCGCTGGACGAAATCGACGATGAAATTGGCCAGATGGGCCTGGAACCAACCAGCATTGTGTCTTTGATGGCTGGTTTGCGGAACATCGCCAATCCTTATTTCCGCACGGCATTGCAAACCATCTTATCGACCACGCAAAATGTCGAGCAAGCTGCCGAACAGATCGAAACCTGGTTTAATGAGCAGATGGACCGCACCACGACCGCCTATAAGCGCACTATGATTTACTGGTCGCTGGGTGTGGGTATCCTGATAGCAGTGGTGCTCAATGTCGATACGTTGAATATCGCCCGAACGTTATGGGAAGACCCGACGGTTCGTAATCAGGTTCTGGTATTGGCGGAAACCACCGATCTGGCGGCGCTCAATGCCCAGGCTGAGGCTGAAATGAATGCCGCCCAGGCTGAGGGTCAATCGCAAACTGCGCAAGAAGTGTTGGATGCGATTGCGCAGCGCTCCGATGCGGCCCTGGATACGATCAATACGCTATTGGGTCTGCGCTTACCGTTGGGCTGGCGCTTTGAACCTATTGACAAGGCGCTGCCGCTAACTGTCGATACCAATGGCGATGGTGAAGCCGACTCTGTAGCTGAAGGCACGCAGTTGACGGCGGTCCAGCAAGTGCTGCTATGGGATGCGGGCAATTTGTGGAATTATTTGCCGGGGAACAGCCCGAACTGGCTTAGTTTGATCGTTGGCAAACTTATTGGCCTGGTGGCGACGATGATCGCGGTTGCCCAGGGTGCGCCATTCTGGTTTAACCTGCTCGGTCGTTTGACGGGGCGCAACAGCGGCACGTAAACGTGACTGACACAAGTAAATAGATAAGAAAAACAGGGTGCTTATGGGTACCCTGTTTTTAATATAGATTTTGGGATGATGTGATTATTTGCTGATGATCGTTTGACCCATATCGCCACCGGCTGTCAGGAGGGCGGCGACATCCTCGCCTGTGGGAGCTTCCGCATAAATGCGCAGGACGGGTTCGGTGCCACTGGGGCGGATCAGCAGCCAACTATCGTCGGCCATATAGTATTTGATGCCATCCATCGTGTTGATGCGCGTCACAGTCTGGCCATTGAGCATGGCTGGAGCCGCGTCCTGGAGCTTTTCCACGATGGTTTGCTTGGGTAGCTGTACATCCAGCCGCACATCATTGCGCGCATAACAAGCTGGACCAAAACTCTGCTGTAGTTCTGTGATGATTTCATGGAGTGGGGCGTCCAACTTGGCGATGACTTCTAGCAGGAGCAGGCCCATCAGCACGCCATCACCCTCTGGAATGTGGCCTTTAACGCCAATGCCGCCGCTTTCTTCGCCGCCAATGAGCACGTCGTTGTTCATCATCAAATCTGCAATATGGTTGAAGCCAACGGGTGTTTCATGCAGTTTCAGACCATAGGCTTTGCACATTTTGTCGATCATAAAGGTGGTCGAAATGGTTTTGACGACATCGCCTGACATTTTGCGATGTTCGACCAGATGACGCAGCACAAGCGCAAAAATCGTATGTGGATCGACGAAATTGCCGAAGTTATCAACTGCGCCGATGCGGTCGGCGTCGCCATCGGTGGCCAGTCCGACATGCGCCTGTTCGCGCTGAACCGCGGCCACCAATTCAGTCAGATACTTCAAGATGGGTTCCGGGTGGATGCCGCCGAAGCCGGGGTTCATGATGCCCCGAATTTCAGTGACGTGCGTCCGAGTACGTGCCAGGATGGCTGGCAACGCTCCTCGGCCAGAACCATACATGGCATCTGTGACCACTTTGAGTTCACTGCCGCTGATGAGGTCCAGGTCAACCAGTTCACTGATGTGCTGGAAGTAAACCCAGGTCGGGTCAAAACGGCGGATCATGTCGCTATCCAAGCCGCGCTGGTAGTCCATGATATTGGGACCACGCGCATTGAGTTCCATCTGCTTCAGATGGCGCTCGACCAGCTTGGATTGTGTTTGGGTAGCGCTGCCACCATAGTTGGCCTTGAGCTTGAATCCGTTGTAGCGGGGTGGGTTGTGGCTGGCGGTGATGACGATGCCAGCATCGGCTTTTTTCTCGACGACATTATAGGACACAGCCGGGGTCGGGACATCTGAGCGCGACAACCAGGCAACGATGCCATTCCCCGCCATCACCCGCGCGACCTCAATTGCAAAACGATCTGACAGAAAGCGGGTATCGTAGCCAATGACGACTTCTGGGGACGCATTCCCATCGGCAGACTCGTTGATGGCATCAGCAACAGCCTGGGAAACGAGATGTAAATTGGCAAAAGTGAAGGTGTCCGCGATAACGGCGCGCCAACCGTCGGTACCAAAACTAATCATAGGTGGGTGTGGTCCTCAAGCAAATGAGTAAGAAAACAAATCGCTAAGTACGAAGATGGTCTACACGACCATGCTTTACAAATACATTATACCGATTATCAAGTAACAAAAAGGGAAGGCAAGGGCCTTCCCGATAGAATCATAACGTTCAGGTGCTACAGGGGATGTTCATCGCTGAGATCAAGGCCCGTTCGTGCCAGCAACCGCTGGGCTTCGTCGCTGTTGATGTCCAGATCGTTGACGATACTGTAGGGCAGGTTGTGCTGCTTGACGTAATCCGGCAGGATTTGCAGCGTTTCTACGATGTCATCGCGGCGTAGTTGACCGAGGCGCACACCTGCGCTTAATAGTGTATCGCGGATAGGTGCGATGTTCTGGTCATGGAGTGCGGCAGCGATCAGAATGCCGGGACCAACGAGGTCGCTGTAGGGTACGCCCTGGGCGTGCGAAGCGCGCGGCTCAATGGCATAGGCGAAGAACTGTTCCGCGCCTTCCTGGGGCCGATTATGACCGAGTTGGTTGGTAAGCTGAACTTCCACACAGATGAGGTCAAGCAGCTTACGCAGGGCATCCGGGCTACCACGACCGACTGCATCAGCAATTTTATAGGCTTGCTGGGCAATACTGGCCGCAACCTGGGCTGCCCATAGCTGATAGCGCTCGTGGGGTGCATTCTTGCGACGGTCCGCCGCGTATTTCCAGTCAAGCAGGCCAGTTGTCATGCTTAGGATTTCCACGATGCCTGTACCGCGAATGTGGTCCGGTGCGCTGCTGACCACGTCAAAATCGACGTAGACTTTCTCGGCAGGGCCGGTGGTTTCATAGGCGACACTGCCATCTTTACGAACGGCAACCAACGAGGTAAAGAAGCCATCCACGCTTAATGACGTGGGGATGATGACCGCAGGCTTGCCCGTTTTGTGGGCGACATATTTGGCAGAGTCCGCAGCCAGACCCCCGCCGATGCCATAGACGACTTCGACGTGCTCCGGCAAGCCATCAGCCAAGGAGTTCAAGAAGCCTTGTTCCGCTGTGCGGGGTTCTGCCTGGACGACAATGGGTAGGTTCAATAACGAGCCGACCGCATTCCAGGCGCGGTTGCCTGTCAGAACAGCCGCAGGGCGTGTTTCCGTAACTGACCCCAGGTCATCAATGACTTCAATATGTGGCAAATTCCAGATCGTCTCTCGTGTCGCCATATGCGGCATACTCCATAGTTGCACCCAACACTGCTCAATGTCCTAAATATAGTCGGAAACGCCTGAATGTGCTACCCAAATCATCAGTTGAACAGTGGCGAGCTTGCAGCGGGTAGGGCGACTGCATCGGGTGACGAAAGTCACCACCCGGTCATTAGTTCCATACCAATCGGACATGGCTATACACTACGGTTATGTAGTGCATGGTAAACTGCACAAATGAAATTATAGTTAGTTTGTTTACTTTGCATATGGAGCTAAATATGTTATCGGATTTAGATATTGCCAAGCAAGCCAAGCTTGCACCCTTATCGGACATTGCCGCGCAATTGGGCCTGACGCCTGATGATTATGATCACTATGGCAGTCCCTATGTCGCCAAGCTGCGGCTGAATGTATTAGATCGCTTAAAAGATACGGCTCCGGCGAAGTATGTGGATGTGACGGCTATCACTCCAACGCCATTGGGTGAGGGCAAGTCCACGACGGTCGTTGGCCTGGGGCAAGCCATGAAGCACATTGGCAAAAAGGCTGTCGTAACCCTGCGCCAACCCAGCATGGGGCCGACCTTCGGCATTAAAGGCGGGGCGGCAGGTGGTGGTTATGCTCAGGTTGTGCCCATGGATTTGTTCAATCTGCACCTGACGGGTGATATTCATGCGGTGGCTGCGGCTAATAATTTGCTGGCTGCCATGATCGATAACAAGTTGATGCGCCGCAACCCCTTGAACATCAACCCGGATACGATCACCTGGAAGCGCGTCATCGACATGAATGATCGGGCACTGCGCCAGATCGTGATCGGCCTGGGCGGTAAAGAAAATGGTGTGCCGCGTGAAACGGGTTTTGATATTGCTGTTGCCAGTGAAGTGATGGCAATTTTGGCACTGGCGACCTCATTGGAAGACCTGCGCGAGCGCCTGGGTCGTATCGTGATTGGCTACACCTATGATCGCGAACCGGTCACTGCCGACATGATTGGCGGCGGTGGCGCGATGACTGTCCTCATGCAAGAAGCCCTGCGCCCGACCCTGATGCAGACTTTAGAAAATACGCCTGTGCTGGTCCACGCGGGGCCGTTTGCCAATATCGCGCATGGCAACAGCAGCATCCTGGCCGATATGATCGGCAGCAGGACGTCTGATTACGTGATTACGGAATCCGGCTTTGGGGCAGATATCGGCGCGGAAAAATTCTTCAATATCAAATGCCGTTACAGTGGCCTCAAACCGGATGCGGTCGTGCTGGTGGTGACGATTCGGGCGCTCAAGCTGCATAGCGGCAATTATCGTGTGGTTCCGGGTAAGCCGCTGCCGCCGAACATGCTGGAAGAAAATCTGGCAGATGTCGAAGCGGGTGCGGCCAACATGGTCCATCATATCCAGACGATTAAGAAGCATGGTGTTACGCCCGTTGTGGCCATCAATCGCTTTGCGGATGATACCGATGCTGAGATCGAACTGGTTAAGCGCATCGCTGTTGAAGCCGGGGCCTATGGCGCAGCCGAAGCGCGGCACTTCAGCGAAGGTGGGGCCGGGGCAACTGAACTCGCTGAGTTGGTGGTCAATGCCTGTGACGAACCGAGCGAGTTCCAATTCTTGTATGATCTGGACCAACCGCTTACCGAGAAAATCGAAACGATTGCCCGTGAGGTCTACGGCGCCGCCGATGTCAGCTATGAATCCCTGGCAGCCAGCCAACTCAGACGCTATGAAAAGAGTGGTTTTGGCAAATTGCCGATCTGCATGGCCAAGACGCATCTGAGTATCAGCCACGATCCATCGCTGAAAGGCGCACCGAGCGGCTTCACACTGCCCATTCGTGAAGTCCGGGCGAGCATTGGCGCCGGGTTCATCTATCCGCTGGTCGGGGATATGCGCACCATGCCCGGTCTGTCGGCATCACCCGCAGCCGAGCAAATCGACCTTGATGAAAATGGCGAAATCGTCGGTTTGTTCTAAGACTCGCATCGTTAGGTTCAATACTGAGGGGCACAGCGATGTGCCCCTTTTTTCGTGTGATGGCCTTTACTGGCAATCAGTAGCCCCATATGGAGCATAGATGTACAATGCTTGCGTACTGATCTTGCGCTAAGGACCATGCGCCTATGAAGCACCTTATTGTCGTTCGGCATTCCGTTTCGCAGCAGGAACCGGGCAAGTCATCACATGAGTGGGGCCTCACGGATGAGGGCCGTGCGCGGCTGACATTACTGGCCGAGCAGGTCGAAAAATACAAGCTGACGCACATTTACGCCGGCCCCGAACCCAAGATGGAACTGACGGGCCAGGGATTGGCGGCTGCGTTGGGCGTTGCCTGTACGACAGATAACCATCTGCACGAAACCCGCCGGGATACAGCGCCCTATTTTGAAGATGTGGACCAGTTCCGTGAGGCGATTAAGGCGGCAATAGATGAACCTCACGCGCTGCTGTATGGCGAAGAAACCTTCGACGATGCCTATGAGCGCGTCGATACGCGCATCGCTGAACTGGCGTCTATCCATGAAGGACAGTCTTTTGGCGTGGTGACGGGGGGCACTGTGATTGCCTTGTTCGTCAATCGCAAAGCGGGCTTGGATACCTACAAGGTCTGGCGCTCGCTGAGGATGCCTTGTTATGCGGTTTTTACACTGCCGGATCTGGCCTTTGTCGAGCTGGTGACAGCGCCTTTTAAGCGATAGTCATTTAGAAATAACTCACTAGAGATAGATCACTATGGAACAACTCGTCAGTCGCCCGGAATATCCTTTCGGGACGCGCTTACTCATCGACCTCATCAATGCGGGCGACCTGCCCATGATCGCAGAAGCCGACATCGAACCGCAATACGGTTATGTCGGGCGGCTGGTGTATACCGATGGCACCGTGCGTTTTTTCCGCAATAGCAATAAAGGCATCAACAATCATGGGGCCAGTTCGATCTGCCTGGACAAAGGCTATACCAAGTATTTCCTGAAAAAGCTCGGCTATACGGTCCCAGCAGGCAATACTTTCCTGACTGATACCTATGCCGCGCTGATCGATACCAACCTGTCGCAGTATGGCGAACACGATTATGACACGCCGGATCGACTGCTAGATGCAGCGGCAGCGGTTGGCTATCCATGTGTCATCAAACCCAATTCCATGACCAGCGGCGGCAAGGGCGTATTCATCTGCTACGATGCCGAAGACGTGCGCATCGCCCTGGCAAGCATGCTCGATGAACATATTGACGTTTTTTTGCTGGAAGAACACGTTCCCTACGCTGACTATCGTCTGGTGGTGTTCGATGGTGAGGTCCGGCTGGCTTATGAGCGTCAACCGCTGGTGATTACTGGGAATGGTCAATCGACCTTGCGTGAGCTGCTCACACAGACCCGAAACGACCTGTGGGCACAAAATCGCCGCGTGCAGATCAAAGACAGCGATCCGCGCCTGACCAAGAAGCTGCGTCACAGTGGCTATACGCTGGATTCCGTGCTGGGCGAGGGCGAATCGTATCAGGTTTATGATGCGGCCAATGCCAGTCTGGGCGGGCAGGTGGTCGATGTGCTGGAAACTTGCCATATAGATTGGTTACAATTGGCGGGTCGTATGGCGCGGAAGATGGGGCTGCGCTTCTGTGGGATTGACCTGCTCTGCGAGGACATCACCCGCGCAGATGGCGATTACTGCGTCATTGAAATCAATGCATCACCGGGCATGGCCAATTATGCGACTTTAGGTGATGCGGCCTTGGAACGGGTCCGTATGCTATATAAAGATATGTTCAGCGCACCCATAAAGTAGGGGATTAAGAATGATGGTTGCACATCACAGCGATGATCTCGTGCAGATCACCGAGGCTACGGCTTCGGATGTGCTTGGTATTCAGAATGTGATGCAGGCGAGTTGGCAGTCCGTATATGCCGACTTGCTCAGTGAAGAACACATAGCTCGCACTTTGCGGCGTTCATTTTCTGAAGCAGCCCTGGCCCGGTCGGTCAATCATGCGGGTGCGACTTACTTAGTCGCGTGGGTAGATGGTGAAATCCGAGGCATGTGTCATTATGGCTCGCCTCTGCTCGACGACTGCGAGAATCGTAAGGCCCTTTATAGCGTCTATGTGCATCCTGATTGGTGGCAGCAGGGCATCGGCACTGCTTTGCTCGATGTCATGGAAGCGCACCTGCGGCCCCAGCGCGTGACGGACGTTTTTACTTATGTCGATGCGCGTAACACGCTAGCAAGCACATTTTTCACCAGACACGGCTTCGTTCATCTGCCGGATGACGACCGTGATGGCGAATTGTATTTGCGAAAAGTGCTCTGAATGTAAGTTCACAGCAAGGGTTGGCTGGCATGATGCCTATGAATTCATGAATCCATACTGATTAGAAGAAGGTGCAATGTGAAAATACTGGTGACGGGTGCTGCGGGGAATGTCGGCAAAGAGCTTGTGACGCAGTTACAGCCCAACCATGATGTCGTTGGCGTGGACCTGGAGCATTTTGATATTGTCGATTGGAACAGCACCAACGATTTCATTCAGCAGCAGCAGCCGAACCTGGTGATTCACCCTGCGGCTTGGACCGATGTCGATGGCTGTGCCAAAGACCCCGATAAAGCCATTCGCATCAATGGCCTGGGTGCCCAGAATATGGCTGTCGCGGCTGCTGCTGTGGGCGCACCGATTGTCCATATCAGCACCAACGAAGTCTTTGATGGCTATGGCGATCATCTCTACAAAGAATATGACCAGACGCATCCGACCAACCCCTATGGGTACAGCAAATGGGTCGCCGAGCGGGCCGTGATGGCCGTGAACCCGCAGCATTATATTGTGCGGCCTTCCTGGGTATTTTCTCATGGGGGGCGCAATTTCATCCAGGCCATATTGGGTGCGGCAGAAGCAGGCAAGACGCTGCGTGTCGTGACCAACGAAGTCGCCAACCCCACCTACAGCGTCGATCTGGCGGAAGCCATCATCAAGCTGATTGCCACTGGGCGCTATGGCATCTATCATTTCGGCAATGAGGGCGCGGTCAGCCGTTACCAGTTTGCCCGTTATATCCTGGATGCCGCTGGCTACACAGATACGCCCATCCTGCCGATCAGTGCTGCCGAATGGCCGCGGTCGAGTACGCCGCCGATGTATGCTGGCCTGGAAAATCATGCTGGAGCGATGCTGGGCATCCGGCTGCGCCCCTGGCGAGAAGCTGTCGATGCTTTTATGGTCAAAGAGGGCCTATCTAACTGACGTTCATCCTACTTTGCCCCAGCCAACGCTGGTAATCCGGCCTGATTTTGCGACAATGAGGCCCGGTTCAGACAGTATGGCTAGGGGCATATGGCTAACCCACTCATTTCCATCGTCATCCCCAACTGGAACGGCAAGCACTTCTTGCAGACGTGTTTGGATTCCCTGGCGGCCCAGACGTATGACCCCCTCGAAGTGATTATCGTCGATAATGCCTCTACCGATGGCTCACAGGCTTATATCCGTGAAAACTACCCGGATGTTGTGCTGGTGGAGTTGCCAGAGAACCGCGGTTTTACCGGGGCCTGCAATGCAGGCATGCAAGCGGCGCGCGGGCAGGTCATCGCCCTGCTGAATAATGATACGGAAGTTGACCCGGAATGGGCCAGTGCCCTGGTGGATGCCTTTGCCCGTCATACAGATGTGGGCATGGTCGCCAGCAAGATGCTGTTGTTCGATAAACGTGACCACATTCATACTGTTGGTGATGGCTTCACAGTCGATGGCCGCCCTTTTAATCGTGGGGTTTGGCAAAAAGACGAGGGCCAGTACGAGCAGGAAGCATACGTGTTCAGTGTGTGCGGTGGGGCCTGTGCATATCGCCGTGAAATGCTCGATGAGGTTGGCTTACTGGATGATGATTTTTTCTTCCTGATGGAAGACGTCGACTTGGCATGGCGCGGACAACTGGCTGGTTGGCGAGCACTTTACACCCCCAAAGCCATCGTCTATCATCATCTTTCAGCGACCGGAGGCGGCGTCACGGCCAGCTTCCACGATGGCCGCAACAGTATTTACCTGCTGGTGAAGAATATTCCCGGTGATATCTGGCGCAAACATCGCGGTCAGATTATTGGGCGGCAATGGCAGATCGCGCGTGATGCACTCAAGGCGTGGCGTGGCGAGGCTGCGCGTGCAAGGCTGCGCGGGATGCTGGCCGGGTTGGCCAAGCTGCCGATGCTGTTGAAAAAACGCCGCGAGATACAGGCATCGCGCAAGGTATCGACTGACTACATTGAATCCATCCTCTCGCCGCCACAGGACTAAACGCGACCGGGTCGCCGGTCATCGGATAGATTTGGAGTGCTATTTGGACCCGCAACAATCAAACAATCAGGCTGCTGAACCTGAAAAACCATTTCTCTCAATCGTGATCCCTGCGCATAATGAAGAGAAGCGCCTGCCCCCTTCCTTGCAAAAAATCGACGCCTTTCTGAAAACGCAGGATTATACGGCGGAAGTCGTCATTGTGGAAAATGGCAGCCAGGACAACACAGCGGCTGTCTCTAAAGAATATGCCAAGCGCTATCCTTATATCCGTGTGATGGAAGTCGAAACGCGCGGTAAGGGGTTGGCCGTTAAGCAGGGGATGTTGGCAGCGAAAGGCCAGTATCGCTTTATCTGCGATGCTGATTTGTCGATGCCGATTGATGAACTGGTGCATTTTTTGCCTCCCTATGCGGAAGGCTATGACGTGATTATCGCCAGCCGAGAAGCACACGGGGCGCGTCGTGTCGGGGAGCCGCTGTATCGTCATATGATGGGGCGCATCAATACGCTGATTATCAAGCTGTTCGCGTTACGGGGCTACGAAGATACGCAGTGTGGCTTCAAGATGTTCAAAGACAGTGTGGCTGAAGATCTGTTCAGCGTGCAGCAGCTAAACGGCATTGGCTTCGATGTCGAACTGCTGTACATCGCCCAGAAGCGCGGCTACAGCGTCAAAGAGCAGCCGATTACCTGGTACTTTGACCCCTATTCCACCATGCGCCTCGTCGATGATTCGCTGCATATGCTTAAAGAGATTTTTGAAATCCGCCAGAACTGGCGCAAGGGTTATTATGACAAAGCGCAAGTCGAAAACAGCCAGCCTTAAATACGAAATGGAATACTACCGCAACGGCTATACGCGCATCATTGGCGTTGATGAAGCCGGGCGGGGACCCTGGGCGGGGCCGTTGATGGTCGGGGCGGTTGCGTTGCCATTGGATCGCACAGATTTACAGAAGGCGCTCAAAGGTGTGCGCGACAGCAAGCTGATGACTGCCAACCAGCGCGAAGGGCTGGTCGAGACGATCAAAGAGGTGTCGCTGACCTGGGGCCTGGGTGCGGCGGAAGTCGATGAAATTGACGAATTGGGCCTGACGGATGCCACCAAGCTGGCTGTAGAACGTGCCCTGAATGATGCCATTGAGCGCGGTGGTTTTCAGCCGGATTGTTTATTCTGCGATTTTATGGCTTGGCCACCAAAGTGGCAGATGCACCAGCTCAGTATCGTCAAAGGCGACCAGCTTTCTCTGACGATTGCCGCCGCTAGTGTGATCGCTAAAGTCTCGCGCGATGCTTATATGATCGACATCGCCGAAGAGTTCCCCCAATATGGCTTTGAAAAACACAAAGGCTATCATTCGCCGTTGCATGTGGCGGCCCTGGAGCAACTTGGTCCGACGCCCATCCACCGCCGCAGCTACGCGCCGATTCGTAAGTTCCTGGGTGAAGATGCCGATTAGCAGTTGCCTACGTTTACCCTATGCCCTGGAACGATGGCATTTTAACCTGTGTATGTGATAGTGACTAACCAATAACTAGGGAGCCATCATGAAACCTGTTTCTTCGTTTACCGACAGCGAATTTCTCAAATCCAAGCAGTATAAAGATTCCAGTAACTTGAGTGCACGCATTGCCCTGCACCGTGACTACGGGACGTGTACGGTCGGCGTATGGCAGTGGTTTTTCGATATGCTGCTGGCCACACTCGGCAGTAAGGCCCGTATTCTGGAAGTTGGCGCAGGTCGTGCTGATCTCTGGCGTGAGAATGCGGATCGTATCCCAGAAGGCTGGGAGATTACGCTGACAGACCTCAGTGACGGTATGCTGGAGGATGGTCGTAAGCAGCTTGGTGACCTGGCAGATCGTTTTGAGATGCATCCGGCTAACGTCCAGGAATTGGCTGATGCCGATAATACCTATGATGCGGTCATCGCTAATTTTATGCTGTATCATCTGCCGGATCGACCAAAGGGTATCGCGCAAATTCGCCGGGTTTTGAAGCCAGATGGCGTGTTATTCGCCTGTACGTTGGGACATAATCACATGCGCCAGTATTGGGAGCTTGTGCGGTCGGTTGTCGATGACCCAAATATGGCTTTGCAGGGGCAAAATCCCTTTACATTGAACGATGGCGCGGAGCAACTTGGTGGCAGTTTCGATGATATTGTGATGGTTCGCTATCACTGCGACATCAAGCTGACGGATGTGGAACCGATGGTGGCCTATTTTCACTCTAATGGTGACGAGGCCATTCTCAGTGGCCAATATGATGATGCGGTGCGCCAGCGTGTGCAAAAAGAAATCGACGAAAAAGGCCATTTCTTCATTCAGAAGGATACGGGCGTTTTTGTGGCGCGGGGTGGGGCCTAGCCTCAGCGCGTCTATGCAGGCATAGGTCGATAAGGTAAGGTAGAGGGCGGCATACATTTTGTGTGCTGCCTTTTGATTAGATGCAATCCGCAGTGAGATGATGACGCTATGAAGTTGGCCCTCGTGCATGATTGGCTGAACCAGGTAGGTGGTGCTGAAGATGTCCTGGCGACCCTGGTCGATATGTACCCGCAAAGCCCGGTATATACCAGCATTTACGCGCCGGACATCATGCCGGATTTTTACCACAAGTGGGACATCCGTACCCTTTGGATTGATAAGCTCCCTGGGATTCATGACCATCATCAACCGTATTTGCCGATGTATCCGCCGGCGTGGGGCGGCCTTAAGCTCGATGGCTATGACGTCATCCTCAGCAACAAGAGCGGCTTTTGTCATGGCTTGCAGTTCGACACACAGCAGAGTGTCCATGTGTGTTACTGTCTGGCGCCGACGCGCTACGTCTGGCAGTTGGATGCGTATATCGCGCGGGAAGGCCTGGGCAAACCCGCCGAGATGGTCCTGCGTCCGCTGGTGAACTGGCTCAAACAGTGGGACTACAATGCGGCCCAGCGTGTGACGCACTTCATCGCTATCAGCACGGAAATCCAAGAGCGCATCCAGACTTACTATGACCGTGATTCGGAGATTATCTTCCCGCCTGTGGAAACTGAGCGTTTCCAGCCAGTCGCCCCAGAAGAGGTCGAGGACTACTTCCTGATTGTTTCGCGGCTGATCCCGTATAAGCGGATTGATCTGGCGGTACAGGCTGCTACGCGCTTGAACCTGCCGCTTAAAATTGGTGGCAAAGGCCGTGATATGGAGCGGCTCAAGGCGATGGCTGGGCCAACGGTCGAGTTCCTGGGATTTGTGCCCGATGACGAACTACCGAGTCTGATGGCGAAAGCGAAGGCCTTTTTGTTCCCTGGCTTGGAAGATTTTGGCATCACGCCAGTCCAGGCAGAAGCCGCAGGTCGCCCGGTGATCGCTTATGGCGGTGGCGGTGCGCTCGATACCGTCATTCCCGGTGTGACAGGCGAACATTTTGCAGATATGACGGTCGATAGCTTGGTTGAGGTGATGTCCCAATTTGATGCCACGCGCTATGATCCGCAGAAGATCCGGCAGCATGCGCTTAAGTTCGATGTGCGCATTTTTGAAGCCCAGATCAAGGCGTTTGTTGAGCAGGCATCAGCAGCCCATCAAACCGGGGAATCGTTTATCTGGAAAGATCCGATTTCCTGACGCTGGCTCGTTGAACCATTTGTTTCTTAAATATCATGCGCTATGCTAACGGCGCTATTTTGCTTGTGTGGAGGTCGCTATGGAACTCAAACTCATCTGGCGGATGCTGCGTCGTCGCTGGTGGCTGATCCTTGTGCCGGTTGTCATCGCTGCAGTGCTGACGGTCCCTCAATTGTTGAACAGAGGATCAGCGGTATCAGGCGGGTTTGCAGCCAGCTTCAAGTACAGCGCTGCCCAGCAAACCAGCAATCTGCCGAACCGCGATGGTGACTTCCAGGATGTGTGGTTAGCGTCCGAGTTTGTGGTGAATGCATTTACCGATTGGGTGAAGAGCAGCTCATTCCGGGCGGAACTGGCTGCCATGTTGGGCGATGATGTCGATCTGAGCCAACTGGATATTCAGGCGGATAATGACCGCAGCATTGGCCAGGTCTTTTTGTCGCATCCTGATGCCGAGCAGCTTGAGTCGATTGCATCAGCGGCGATCACCATTTTGAGCACGCGCAATCAGGATTACTTCCCGCATCTGGGTGGGGAAGCGGCTATCGTGACGATTGTCGATGCCCCGGTGGTTGTGCCGCAACAGCCGTCGCTGCCAAACCGCTTTGCGCCATTGATTCAGTTGGGCGTGGCGTTGTTGGGCGGCATCGTGTTGGCGGTCATCGCAGAATATCTGGACCCAATGCTGCACGATAAGGACGAGCTAAGAGCATTGGGCCTGCGCGTTTTATCGTCTGTGCCGCGCCGTTGAGCGCGGTTGCTTTGCGCTGTGCCTAGTCGTATTGTTCGCGTTTGAGCGCTTCGTGCCGCAATTCATTGCCCTGGAAGTAAAAGGCAATGATGAGCGTGGCTGCGCTGAACAGGCCACCAATCAAGAAGCCCACTGTCAGGGCATGGGCGAATAGATTGCCCTGCGCCAAGCCGAACAGCGTCATGGAAACAATGCTGCCGAAGACACCAGCCGCGCCGATGATCGTCGGTGAGGCCAGTCGGCGGCGAATGGCGATATACATGGCGACGAGGATAATGGCGAAAATCACGAAAAATATCATGTACATGGTTAAACTCCTGAATCAGCTTCAGATGCGTGTTGGTCGAATCAGATAGAGCGTAAGATGGCCCTGACGGGGGACCCGCAGGCCAGATCAAGTTTTAAGGGCAAGGCGACCAGTTCGTAGTCGCCATCGGGTACGCCTTTGAGCATCAATCCTTCTAAATTCACCATATTATGTTGATGAATCGCGTGGTGTCCGGGCAAATCTTTGCTTTCCAGGGCATCCACGGATGGCGAATCCAACCCAATCAGCACATAGTTCATATCGGCTAACCATGCGATTAGCTCTGGCGATGGATAGACAATCGCGTCAGGCCATTGGTCGTCAGGTAGATCGCTGACGTGGCTGTGGATCAACAAACGCTCACCACCTACCAAATCGACATGGTCGAAATCCGCAGGCATCAGCGGACCAGAAGGCTTATTGACAGTGACAACCCGCGCAGGCCCGATATAGGCCGCTAGCGGCATGGCGCTGATATACGCCCCCTCAGCTTCATAATGAAAATAGGCATCAGCATGTGTGCCGATATGGGCTGTCGTCGTCACGGTCGTCAGGTTGACGCTGTCGCCGTTGGCGATGGTCATGGCGTACTGCGCAGCATAAGGTGCATCCCCTGGCCACACATGGGTTGAGGGGCTTACTGTGCGCGTGATGTCGTAAATCCGATTCATCGTATACTGTCGCCTTGGGCCACGTCACATGGCCATAATCCAAGCTCAGTGTAGCAAAGAAAGTGAAGTATGACGCTTAACATTTCTTCATTGTGAGCGAACCTGTACAAAGGTCCTACCCTCTGTTTCCCATCATGTCTCTACAATTTGCCCAATAAGCTAGACGGCGACCCTGGCACACGCTACAGTCATCATTCTGGCCTGTATAGGGCAGGTAGATTTTTATTGTGAATTAGGAGAAAAATACATGCGCCATCGATATTTTGGTTTATATGTATTGCTTGCTCTGATCTTGTTTAGTCTGCCAATAGTGGCCCAGGAACGTCCGACAGAAAATCCGGATGGGTTTGCTACGCCGAATACGGTATCGATTCCGGGTACGGTGCAACCGGCGATGGGCTGCCCTGGCGAATGGGCACCTGATTGCGAAGCCAGCTTTCTGGAAGATATGGGCGATAGCATCTGGCATGGCACTTTCCTGCTGCCAGCCGGAGACTACGAATATAAGGCCGCGCTCAATGGCAGTTGGGACGAAAATTATGGCGCTAATGGCGAGGCCAGCGGTCCCAATATTGCCCTGTCCCTGGCGGAAGATACCGAAGTGACATTTATCTACGATCATTTGCGCGGCATGGTGATCGACAGCGTCAATATGCCGGATCTGGCTTTCCCTGGTGGTGAGTCCATGGTGGCAGATTCAGAACCCGCTGCACCGCCGGAGATGGTCAATATTCCGGGGACGATCCAGCCTGCGTTGGGCTGCCCGGGTGAATGGGCACCCGACTGTGAAGCAACACTGCTTGAATACAACGATGCCTGGGATGTGTGGCTGCGCACCTTCGATGTGCCAGCCGGGAGCTACGAATACAAAGTAGCCATCAATGGCAGTTGGGATGAAAACTACGGCGGCATGGCCGACCCCGGCGGCGCGAATGTTTCCCTGGCTGTGCCAGAAGACCAGGCCGTTACCTTCATCTATGACCATAAAACGCACTGGATCGCTGATGATGTGCGTCAGGAAATCGTGACAGCGCCCGGTAGCTATCAGTCGGAAGTCGGCTGCGAAGAAGACTTCCAGGCGGACTGCTTAGCGACGTGGCTGCAAGATGTCGATGGGGATGGTGTTTATACCTACAGTACCAATGCTATCCCCGCTGGTGAGTATACGGCGCGGACGGCTGTGGGAATGTCGATGGACGAGACCTACGGCGTTAATGGCGAGCCTGACGGTGAAGACATCACTTTTAGTGTGCCAGAAGATGGCACAACAGTAAGTTTTATTTTCGATGCCAACATGCGGGCGATGGTCGTCTCGACAGGGGGTACGGCTGTGTCCGGTGCGGATCTGCGTGAACAACGCGCTCATTGGGTGACTGAGAATACCCTGCTATGGGCTACAGAGCCGCAAGCGGGCCTGACTTACAAGCTGATCTATAGTCTGCAAGCCCGTATGAGCCTGAGCCTGTTCGGCTTGACCGGGGTGGATGCATCGCTTTCGTTGGAGCCTGTCGATACAATTGCTGAGGATGTGCTGGCCAAGTTCCCGCATTTGGAAGGGCTATTCGCCTATCAAATCGTGGATAGTGATCTGGCGCTGGTACCAGAAGTTTTGCGCAGCCAGATGGCCATTGCCGCCTATAACGGCGACGATCTGGTGGCGATCAATGGCTTACAAATTCCGGGTGTGCTGGATGACCTGTATACCTATTCCGGCGATCTGGGCGTGACCTATGATGTTAATGGCATCCCGGCGATAACCGTCTGGGCACCGACGGCGCAGAATGTCGAGTTTTTGCTATTTGAAGACAGCGCGCCTGGGACCGATCCGACCGTGCTGCCGATGAGCCACAATAGTGCAGCCGGGACATGGCGTATCGTCGGCCAGCCGGGGTGGGATCGCCAGTATTACCTGTTCCGGGTGACCGTTTATGCGCCGACGGAACAGGCGATTGTCGTCAACGATGTGACCGACCCCTACAGCGTCAGCCTGTCTTTGAACAGCACCCGCAGTCAGCTCGTCAACTTGTCCGATACTGATTTGATGCCGGATGGTTGGGCATCGCTAGAAAAACCAGCCTTAGACGCGCCGGAAGACATCACCGTGTATGAGCTGCATGTGCGCGATTTCAGTGCGTTTGACGAGAGCGTACCAGAAGCGTTGCGCGGCACATACGAGGCGTTCACGCTGGATGACAGCAATGGCGTGGCTCATCTGCAAGCATTGCAAGCCGCCGGGTTGACTCATCTGCATCTGCTGCCGACCTTCGATATTGCGACCATCAATGAGAACAAACCGCGCTGGTTCGAGCCGGACTATGAGGAACTGGCGGCGCTCGCATCTGATAGCGAAGAGCAGCAGGCCATCATCGACCCCATTCGTGATCTGGATGGCTTCAACTGGGGTTACGACCCGTATCACTACAATGTACCGGAAGGCAGCTACAGCACCAATCCTGATGGCACCACGCGCATTGTTGAGTACCGTGATATGGTGCAGTCGCTGAATGAGATGGGCCTGCGTGTGGTCCAGGATGTGGTCTACAACCATACCAACAGCAGCGGCCAGAGTTCGCGCAGTGTGCTCGACCGTATTGTTCCCGGTTACTACCATCGCTTGAATGATCGCGGTGGGGTCGAAACCAGCACATGCTGCCAGAATACGGCCACCGAACACAATATGATGCGTCGTCTGATGATTGATTCAGTCGTTTTGCATGCCACCCAGTACAAAGTTGATGGCTTCCGTTTTGACTTGATGGGCCATCATATGCTCGATGACATGATCGCCTTACGCGCCGCGCTAGACAGCCTCACGCTGGAAGAAGATGGCGTCGATGGCAGCAGCATCTATATCTATGGCGAGGGCTGGAACTTCGGCGAGGTCGAAAATAACGCACGGGGCATCAATGCGACCCAACTAAATATCGCTGGCACGGGTATCGGCGTGTTCAATGATCGCCTGCGTGATGCTGTTCGTGGTGGTAATCCCTTCGGTGATCGTCAGGAACAGGGTTTATCCAATGGCCAATATGTGGATTCCAACGGCCTTGATCCTGAGAGCAGCAGCCTGGATGACGTCCTGCTGCATATGGACCAGGTGCGGGCCAGTCTTGCGGGTAATCTGATGACCTACACGTTTACAGACCGCAACGGCGATCTGGTCGATGGCACGCAAGTGGTCTATGGTGGCGATCCGGCGGCCTACACGCTCGACCCGCAGGAGAACATCGTTTACGTCGATAAGCACGATAACGAAACGCTCTACGACAACAACGTCTACAAGACGCCCGATGCCGACATGGATACGCGCGTTCGCATGCAAATCCTCGGCTTGAGCTATACCATGTACGCTCAGGGTGTGCCCTTCTTCCAGGCAGGTACGGACATGCTGCGCAGTAAGTCGATGGACCGCAACAGCTACAACAGCGGCGACTGGTTCAATCGGCTGGATTGGACTTACCAGACCAATAACTTCGGTGTAGGTTTGCCCCCTGCTGGCGACAACAGCGCTGAATGGCCGACCATGCAACCTCTGTTAGCTGATCCGAGTATTCAGGCCGGGGAAGAAGCTATCACCGCGACGACGATGCGCTTCCAGGATATGCTGCGGGTACGCTACAGCACGCCGCTGCTGCGCCTGCGCACCGCTGAGGACATTAACGCACGGGTGGCGTTCCACAACACAGGCCCAGACCAGATGCCTGGGGTCATCGTGATGAGCATCAACGATACCGTTGGTGACGATCTGGATGCCAACTATGATATGGTTTTAGTCGTGTTCAATGGCATGCCGGACACGCTGGAATACACGGCGGATGATCTGGATGGTATGGTCTGGGAACTGCATCCTGTGCTGGCTGATGGCCACGATGATGTCCTGGCAACGGCTCGCGCCGATGGCGACACAGGTACGTTTACGGTTCCGGCTTATTCAACCGCTGTTTACGTAGTGCCGCAGGGCTAAGATAGCTAGAAATCAAATGCAAAACGGGACACACACGTGTCCCGTTTTTGCGTAGTCTGTTGCTGATGTGCTAGAGATCGTGCTGCTGGCGAATGTAGTCGAGCAGGGCATCACTGCCTTTGCTGACAAGATCATAGGTGTAATCGAAGCGACCTGTATACCAGGGGTCTGGCACTTCATCGACATCGACCAGGCCCTTTTCGGCGGCAAATGACAAAAACAGCTCGATTTCAGCACTGTCTGTATGGCCAGCACGCAAAATAGCTGACAAATTGTCTTTGTCCATCGCCAGGATGTAATCGTACTCGTCCAGATCGTGGCGGGTGAATTGACGGGCGCGGCCATCATAGGGCACGTTATTCGCACGTAGGACGCCCAACGTCCCGTGATGGGCTTTGTCGCCGACATGCCAGCCGCCTGTACCGGCGCTGTCGATCTCAAAATGTGCGCCCAGGCCAGCCTGATTTACCTTATGCTGGAACACCGCTTCCGCCATCGGCGAACGGCAGATGTTTCCCAGACAAACGAACAATACACGAATCATTTTGAATAATCGCCTTCGGCCTTAAATGTGGTCGTTTTCGGCTTCTGGTGTGTCGTCTGAGGTATCGCCCTCAACAACGGAATCACCCTCGTTGATGGCTTCGGCGGCTTCGCTGGCTGATGGCTCGGTCGGGGCGGATGTGATCTCTTGGGTGTCGTAGATCTCATCAATGACAGCCTCAACCGGGGCATCTGATGGGGCGGTGACTGTTTCAGCGTTCTCTTCCAGTGCGGGCACGTCGGCTTGTTTACCCGGTTCGATTTCATTGCGGCCCACCATCGTGATGCGGCCATCAATGAAGGCCCCTTCTTCAGTTGTCAGGGCCGTTGCGCGGATGTCACCCCAGATGCGGCCTGTCCGCAAAAGCTGGACTTTGTTCCCTGTGACGTTGCCGCGTACGGCACCAGCAATCGAAATGTTACGGGCTTCAATATCGGCGTTGATGATAGCTGTTTCGCCAACGAGAATATTGCCTTCAATTTCCAGCGTACCGGTAAATGTGCCGTCGATCCGCATATTGCCTTTGCTGCTCAGGCGACCTTCGAGGTCGGCCCCGGCACCGAGTACGCTTTCAAAGCCAATGGGCTGCTGCGCGTAGGGGCGCGGTGCATCGGTTTTTTGATTGTGTTCAACATCGTCTGTTTGGCGTCTACCAGAGAAGAAGGACATGTTGGATGTTCCTTTCAACTGCGCAAGTTGGCATCGGAAGTATGAGTATCTTGATGCGATAACGATAATGTGAATACAGCATACAGAGGACCGGGTCAGTGTGCAACGGTCATATGCAGTTTGTCATGGAGTGAGACGGTCAAACCGTATCCGGTAAGACGTAAGCCGCTGCCGCTGCGGAAAGCAACCCGGCTCCCATCGTGAGGGCAGCTTCGTCCATGTCAAAGCGCGGGTGATGGTGGCTGTAGTTGATGCCACGCGCTTCATTGGCGATGCCCACGAAGAAATAGACCCCCGGAATTTCATCGAGCACATAAGAAAAGTCATCGCTGGCCATCGTATGTGGTCGGTCGTTGATTTGCTCCGCGTTGAGCATGTGGCCGAATACCTGGGTGACGCGCTGCACGACGTCTTTATCGTTGACAGTGGGGATGGTCAGGTGGCGAACATGGACATCGGCGGTGCAACCGACCGACTCGCAAACCGAGCGGCTGACATCGCGCACATGCTGTTCGAGTAGTTCGCTGGTGTAGGCATTAAACGTGCGGAACGTTCCGGTGATTTCGACTGTTTCTGGGATGATGTTATGGGTATTGGTGCTGGTCTGGAGTCCCGTCACGCTGAGGATGACCGCGCCGTCCATCGCGTTCATGCGGCGACCTACGATGGTATGCAGGGCGGTAATCAACTGGCCCGTGCAGGCGACCGGGTCAATGGTGGTGTGGGGCATGGCGGCGTGGCCACCTTTGCCTTTTACCTTGATGCGAAAGACCGATGACCCTGACATGGTCGCACCAGCGGCAATGCCCACTGTGCCGACCGCTAGTGGTGACCACAGATGCAGCCCTAACGCGATGTCGGCTGCTGGCTGCATATCGAGCAAACCTGCATCGAGCATACGCAGCATGCCGCCGTGACCCTCTTCGCCCGGTTGGCATACCAGCCGAATGTTGCCGTGCATCTGGTCACGCTGTTCGGACAGAATTTGCGCGGTCGCCAGGGCAATCGCCATGTGGCCATCGTGGCCGCAGGCGTGCATCATGCCATCCACCTGCGAGCGATAAGGGACATCGCTTAATTCCTGGATGGGTAAGGCGTCCATGTCACAGCGCAGCATGACTGTTGGGCCAGCGTGTGCGCCCTCTAAAAAGGCAACCACGCCTGTTTTGGCGACGCCTGTCTGGACTTCAAAGCCCATATCAGCCAGTCGTTGCGCCAGAATGCCCGCTGTCCGATGCTCCTGAAAGCCAATCTCAGGGTGCTGATGAAAGTCACGGCGTGTGGCGACCAACTCTGGCTGTAAGTCTGCGGCGCGGGCGAGGTAATCCATGTGTGTTGCGAGCTTTCTATGTGGGGTTCTATACACAGGGTCTTTGCTTCTATCCTAAATGCAGGCCAATGAAGTATCGCTTAAGAAGCGTCATTCATCAAAAAAAGGGCGCACATGGCACCCTTTTTGTATGCTTGTTGACTGCTGATCGTGTCTATTCTTCTTCAGCAGCGGCGATGCGTTCCCCATACTGGCGCTTGTAGTACTCCAGGAATTCACCGCTCTTGATTTTGCGCCACCACCATTCGTTGTCAAGGTACCACTTGATGGTTTCCTCGAGGCCTGTATCGAAATTGTACTGGCGTTCCCAACCCAATTTACGGGCTTTGACGGCATCCATTGCGTAACGACGATCATGGCCCTCGCGGTCGCGCACGTACTTGATGAGTGATTCCGGCTTGCCCAGCAGTTCCAGCATCTTGTGGACCACATCGATATTGTGACGGAGGTCTTCACCCGCGATGTTGTAGGCTTCACCGGCTTCACCCTTATGCAGGACCAGGGCGACACCGCGCGCGTGGTCTTCTACATGCAGCCAGTCGCGCATCTGCTTACCATCGCCATAGACGGGCAGCGGACGATCATCGGTGGCTTCCGTGATGAAGAACGGGATCAGTTTTTCAGGATATTGATACGGGCCGTAGGTGTTGCTACCGCGGGTGACGACCGTATCCATGCCATAGGTGATGTGATAGCTGCGCACCATCAATTCGCCACCGGCTTTACTGGCAGCATAGGGGCTGTTCGGCAGGAAGTGATCGGTTTCCAGGGAGAAGTGGCCTTCTTCGATGTCGCCATAGACTTCATCGGTGGATACCTGCAAAAAGCGATCAACGCCAATTTGACGGGCTTCTTCCAACAGGGCATAGACGCCGACCACATCGGTCATGATGAAGGCATTGGGGTCCAGAATGCTGCGGTCCACATGGCTTTCCGCGGCGAAGTTGACGACTGTATCGACGCTGTGCTCTTCAAAGGCGCTGCGCACAGCTTCGCGGTCGGCGATATCGCCCTGGACGAATGTGTGGTTGCTGGCATCCTTGACCGACAAAAGATTGTCGAGATTACCGGCATAGGTCAGCTTGTCGAAGGTGATGATATTGTATTCCGGGTAGGTTGTCACCATATGCCGGACAAAGGCGCTGCCGATAAATCCCGCGCCACCGGTTACCAGGATATTCTTCATGGATTGTCCTTATTCTCTCTTATCTTTCGATTAGGAATCGCGTTCCTATTCAGATTCCGGTTTGGAATCTTTAGAATCTTCATCGCTAGCGTTGGCAGCCGGAGCTTTTTCCTCAGTCGGTTTTGCTTCTGATGGCTTTTCGGCTGTCTCGTCGGTTGTTTCCTCAGGCTTGGCAGCATCGGAATCTGCGCTCTTGAGCACATGCTTCTCAACGGCTTCGGCCACGCCGTGGTCGTTGTTGCTGCCGACGATGTCATCTGCTATGGCTATCAGCTTGGGGTTGGCATTGCTGACGGCAATGCCTAGACCTGCTAACTTCACCATTTCGATGTCGTTTTCACCATCGCCGATGACCATCACGTTTTTGGCGTCGATGTTCATTTCACGCAATAGCACCTTGAGCGCTTTGCCTTTGGATGCCCCGGCAGGCAAGACTTCCAGCGTATTCATGACGTTGGTGCTGGTCAAGGCGGCGCGCCCATCCAGTTGCTTTTCGAGTTGGAAGCGCAGGGCTTTGAGCTTTTTAGGTGTGCTGAAGATCAAGAGCTTGTGTATCGGCTGCGTATTGAGAATATTCACCAGCGGGCCGACTGGCTCCGGCATGGGTTCGTGATAATTCGCAATGGCGTTCAATTCGTCGTCATCGGCTTTGATCAGCAGACGGTTGCCGCTGTAGGCCATGACCTTATAGCCGCGCTGCTCCACGAAAGTAATGACGCGCCGTGCCATATCCGGGTCAAGCGTTTGCTGATGGCGTACGCTGCCATCGGCGTTGAAGATAATCAAACCCTGTACATAAATACCCGGGGTATCCAGGTTGAGGGCGGCGATGACGGACTCATTGCTGGTGCGGGTTTTGCCCGTTGCAATAATCACTGGCACGCCATTGTCGATGGCCTTGCGCAGTGCTTCTCGGTTGCGATCACTCATGCTGTGATCATCGTTAAGCAGCGTCCCGTCCATATCGGTTACGATCAGCTTGATCTCTGGCTGGGTGTCGCTGTTTTTGGATTGAGGTGTTCCCATGAACGTTCTTCCCTGATGTGTTTGGTTTAGACCCACAAGTGGCTGTGATCGCCGAGGGTCATCTTGATGCCGGATGGCTTTTTATCGGCTTGTTCGACTGTCGCATTGCGCCCGATGAGGCTGTCGCGCAGGCGTTGGTCGATGTTGATGACGCTGCTATTTTCCAGAATGATGCTGTGCTCAATTTCACAGTTCACCACCTGGACATCGTGGTAAATACTGGTGAAGGGGCCAATGTAGCAGTTCTCGATGACGGTGTTTTCGCCAATGACTGTCGGCCCACGAACGATGCTATTGGTAATCTTGGCACCCGGTTGGACTGTGACGCGGCTATCCAATACGCTGGCCTCGTCGATTTCGGCTGTGTCAGCAATGGTCGGCGTTAGTTCTTCCAGAACAAGGCTGTTGGCTTCCAGCATATCGGTCGGCTTACCCGTATCGATCCACCAACCCTGGTGGACATGTGGGAAAACGGTGCGGCCATTGTCGATAAGCCACTGGATCGCATCGGTGATTTCGTATTCCCCGCGCGCGGAGGGCTTGATGGTGTTCACGGCCTCAAAGATGTTTTCATCAAACATGTAGATGCCGACCAAAGCGAGATCGCTAGGCGGATCTTTGGGCTTTTCAACCAGATACTCAATGCTGCCATCCTGGCGCAGCTTAGCGACGCCATAGGCGCTGGGGTTTTCGACTTGCTTAAGGACAATCTGGCTGTTCCATTCGTTGGTGGCGAAGTCTTTGATGAGTTCGCTAATGCCACCCTCGATGACATTATCGCCCAGGAACATGACAAAGGGACTGCCTTGTAAGAAGTCCTGCGAAATTCTGACCGCATGGGCCAACCCATCAGGGCTATCCTGGGGAATATAGGTCAGCTTGACGCCCCACTGGCTGCCATCGCCCAGGGCCTGGCGGATTTCTGGCTCAGTATGACCAACGACAATACCAATTTCATCGACATTTGCTTCGTGGATGGCTTCGATAACGCGGACAAGGACGGGCTTATTGGCGACCGGGATGAGCTGTTTTGCACGAGTATACGTCAGTGGATACAGGCGTGTGCCTTTACCACCGCTCAGGATTAAGCCTTTCATGCGGGTTTTGTTCGCTCCTGTTGGGTCAACTAGCTGTTTGGTCAAATACAAAATTCATTGTGGTCGAAAGGGTCTGTTTTTGCAACAGTTCCCATATTGTAAGGGATGATCGCACTCCAGAGGATTAATTAATAGCGTTTTTGCTCGCGGGCGGCGTTCGTCAGGACAGCGCCGACGACGCGCGAGTTGACTTGTTCAAAGCGCTCGCGGGCAGTAGCGACGTTGTCTCGGCGGGTTTCATTGGCCCGCACGACCAGCAGCACACCATCAACCTTGGTGCTCAGGACAATCGCATCACTGGCGGCCAGGGCAGGCGGCGCATCGAACAGAACATAAGCGGCCCGTGCCTTTAGCACACCGATAATTTCATTCATGCGCTGGCTGCTGAGGACATCAGCGGGATTGGGTGGCAAGTCGCCACTTGTGAGCAGCATCAGATTTTCGACGCCTGTTTCTTTGAGAGGCGGGTTGGCCATCGCGGCCTGTTCTAGCATCATCTGGGTGATGCCAGCCTGGTTGGAGACACCCCAGATGTCGTGTTGTGACGGTTGGCGCAGGTCAGTATCTACCAGAATGGTTTTGTTGCCAGATTGGGCGAAGGTTACAGCCAGATTGGCCAGAGCGATGCTTTTCTCATCCGCACTAGAGGTTGATGTGACCAGCAGCGTTTGAATCGGTTTTTCTACACTGGTGAACATCAAGTTCGTCCGTAATGTGCGGAACGCTTCCGCTGCATTCGAGCGCGGGTCCGTTAGCGTTATGAGATCGGGTGAGGCCATATCAAACTCCTGTAGCAGGTGATTCCCTGGATTGTAACGCGGCGCTATTGTAGCCACGTTCCGCAATAGTGGATAGGGCGTGCTGAGATACGCTTAGCCTACGAATAGCGCCTATATATAATCATGATCCTCTCCTTAGCTCATCGAATACTCAACGTGCTGCGTCATAATTAGGACCATTATGTGGAGCCTTACATGGCAATAGACGCATGAATGTGCGGTAGGGTTCATAAAAACAGGAGCCAATAAGAAAGGCAGTCTCATGGGGCAGTTCGATGGCAAAGTGGTGATGGTGACGGGTGCTGCCGGGAGTATCGGCAGTGTTGTGGTGAAAAAATTCGCTGAGGAAGGCGCGAAGGTTGTGCTCGTTGACCACAGCGGCAAAGCGCAGAAAGTCGCTGACGAATTGGGCGATACACTGACGGATTATCTGGTGGTCACAGGCGACATTGGCCAGGTCGAGACGATGGATGACATGGTCGAAAAGGCCGTCGCTAAGTTCGGCCAGATTGATGCGTTGGCGCATGTCGCAGGCGGCTTCTCGATGGGCGACCCGGTCCATGCGGTCCATGTCGATGTATTCGAGAAGATGATGTATATCAACGCACGCCTGACCTACGTCACCTGTGGGCGCGTTGCCAAGCACATGGTCGATAAGGGCGTCAATGGTACGATTACGGCGGTCCTGGCGCGGGCTGGCCTGAGCGGTGGCAAGAACATGGCAGCTTATTCCGCCAGCAAAGCCGCTGCCGAGCGCATCGTGCAGTCCATGGCCCAAGAACTGAAAGACCATGATATTCGTGTGAATGGCGTCATGCCTAGCATCGTGGATACCGAACCGAACCGCAAAGACATGCCCAAGGCGGATTTCAGTAAATGGGTGACGCCGGAGCAAATCGCTGATGTGATTGCTTTCCTGTCTTCGCCAGCAGCCAGCAGTATCACCGGTGGCAGCATCCCGGTATACAACAAAGCCTAGCTGATGCCCATCTGTTGAACGTAAGCCAATCGAAAGTTCTGGCTGGCAAGATAGAGAAATAGTTCGGTTTATCAAAGAAGGGTATTTTCATGGCATATGATGTAATTGTTATTGGCGCGGGGCAGGCTGGTCCAGGCATTGCCGCTGGATACGCCAATGAAGGTAAAAAGGCAGCACTCATCGAAGCGGACCGCTTGGGCGGTACCTGCCTGAATTACGGTTGTCGTCCGACGAAGACGCTGCGGGCCAGTGCCAGTGTCGCGCATATGGCGCGTCGAGCAGCAGAATATGGCATACAGGTTGGTGACGTAAAGGTCGATTTTAAGCAGGTGATGGCGCGTAAAGATGACATCATTGGCAGTATGCAAGAAGGCCTTGATGACTATTTCCACGGTCTGGATGGCGTCGATGTGATCTATGAAACGGGGCGATTTGCTGGCAAGAAGGGCGATTTGTTCCAGATTGAAGCTGGCGACCAAATCCTCGAAACCAAAACCGTTTATCTGAACACGGGCACGCGCCCCTTTGTGCCGCCGATTGATGGGCTGGATGGCGTCCCATTCATCACCAATCAGGGCATTCTGGCGTTGGATGCGCTGCCGGAGCATTTGCTGGTGCTGGGTGGTGGCTACATCGGCCTCGAATTTGGCCAGATGTTCCGGCGCTTTGGCAGCGAAGTCACCATTGTTGAGGGTGCGCCGCATGTGGCCCATCGGGAAGACGACGATGTCATCGCGTCTATAGAAGGCTTCCTTGAGGAAGAAGGCGTCACGCTGGTGACGAATCACTATGCTAAGGCGGTTTCCCAGGCGGATGATGGCACGATTGAGTTGGTCGTGGAGGATCAAGCCAATAAGGAACAGCGCACGCTGCGGGGAACACATCTGCTGGTCGCCGTGGGACGTCAGCCCAATACCGATATGCTCAATCTGGAGGCAGTCGGCCTGGAAGCTGACAAGCGCGGCTACATCCCGACCGATGACAAATACCATACCAATGTGACCGGTATCTTCGCCCTGGGTGACATCAACAAGCGCGGTGCCTTTACGCATACGTCTTATCAGGATTATGAAATTGCCTGGGCTAATCACAACGGTGGAGATCGCAGTGCGGAAGACCGCATCATGGCCTATGCCATGTTCACGGACCCACCGTTGGGCCGGGTGGGCATGAGCGAAAAAGAAGCCAGAGAATCCGGTCGCAATGTGTTGATGGCGGCCTATGACATGGCCAATGTCTCGCGGGCCAAGCTAGACAGCGAAACGAAGGGCCTCATCAAAATATTGGTGGATGCCGATACAGAAGAAATCATTGGCGCGGCCTGCCTGGGTATGCACTGTGATGATGTGATTGCTGTGTTTAGTAATTACATGCATACGGGTGCCTCGTATAAAGTGATGAAGAACGCGCTGCCGATCCATCCGACGATTGCTGAATTCATCCCGACGATATTGGGCCAGCTTAAACCTCTCGAATAGGAACAGAACGTAACCGATGCATATTGTCATGTTCTCGATGACGCCCCTCTTCCCGGATCGCTCGATGGGTGGGGCACAGAAGCAGCTCAAAAAAGTGGCCCTGTATCTGGCGGAACAGGGCCATTCTGTGACGATACTATGCACTCGCCGCTCCGATGTGATGACGCCTTTCCGTTGGCATCCCAATCTAGAAGTTGTGCCGATCTTTCGTTTTAAGCAGCCTTTCCCTGAGCCGTACGCGACGGATGTCTACAACATTGCCGCAGCGATTCAGGATGTGGGCGACTACCTTGATAGGGCGGATGTCTTTTACAGCCACGATGGCGGCCTGATATTTCCGTATGTCTACCAGGACACGCCCGCGATCATTTCCCTGCGCAGCATTCTGTTCAGTGAGACATTGCAAAGCGGCTTCTTATTCCAGGGTGATGGTCTGATTGTGCCGTCGCTGCATACGGCGGCTGGTTGGCTGGCAACAGTAGGGCGCTTTTTCCCTGAACTTCATAATCGTATCCATGTGATTCACAATGGGCTGGATTTTTCAGTGTATCGGCCCGTTGCCTATGGTGATCTGGCTGCACGATTGGGCATCGACCCGCAGCGTTACGATTACATCCTCTATCCCCATCGGCCTGATGACGCTAAAGGCATTCGGCAGACGATTGCTGTAGTCGATAAGCTGGTCCATGAACAGGGCTTGCGCGATATTCGCGTGCTGGTTCCGCAGTGGATTGATACGAATTTGGCTGACCATGTATCGGCATATTATCTGTCGCTGCAAGCGGACATCGTCCAACGTGGCTTGACCGACTATTTTGTCTTCCACGATTGGATCGGTGATGACGACATGCCGCAGTATTTCAGCCTGGGGGCGGTGACGCTGGCGCTGGGTAATTATGTGGAGACATTCGGTAACACGCCCTATGAATCCCTGGCGTGTGGGACACCTGTCATTGCGGCCAATGTCGGACCCTACCGCGACATGCTGCCGGATGATCTGGTAGCCAAAGTCAATTATGGTGATGTTGACGCGGCTGCGCGGCAGGCGGCGGCCATTATTCGCGGAAAACAACGCACATCTGATGAAACTATGCAGTGGCTGCATGAGCAGTTCCAGCAGCAGGATATGGTCGAAGCCTATGCCGATGTCATCCTGAATGCGCGTAAATTGGGGCCGATGCCTTATGTGCATCGCCACCTGGACCCGGCAGCCGTGCCGTTCCGGCTGGCTCCCTGGTGCGCTCATCTTGGCGACCGCGTCTACCATGACTTCCTGGGAAGCTATAACGATGACGCCGAGTTGGTCGCATGTGCGCGGCATGACCTCATTACGAGCGCATTATGCACGCCGGAACAGCTCATGGCCTGGTATCGAGATGGGTATATTGTGCCTGTGCTTGCTTGATGGGGTGTGTCGCTGGAATGAAAAAGCCGCCAATGTGCAGGGCGGCTTTTGTGTTTTGAATGTAGGCGACTATCTAATCATCGACATGACTTCGGCGCGTAGTTGAGCATCCTCTTTGAAGATGCCGCGCGTGGCGAGGGTGGTTGTGCTGGCTTCATGCAGTTTGACGCCGCGTGACGACATGCACATGTGCTCGACATCATACAATAGCACCATGACGCCCTGTGGACGCAGTAGTTCCATGATTTTGTCAGCCGTTTGTGCGCCGATGCGCTCCTGTAATTGGAAGCGCCGTGCGTAAATATCCAGAATGCGCCCTAATTTACTCAAGCCGAGCAGATGCTCATTGGGTAGGTAAGCAATCGCGCCATAGCCTGTAAACGGGGCCAGATGGTGGCTGCACATGCTGTAGAACTTCATGTCTTTGACCACAACCAAATCGCCATTGCCGCTGGAATTAGGGAAGACGGTCACTTCGTCTTCGGCATCACGGGCATAACCATTAGCCCAGTAGTCCATATAGGCTTTGGCGACACGCTTGGGCGTATCGGTGTAGTTGGGATCTTGCCAGTTGACGTTGAAGGCATCTAACAGAGCATGCACCGCTTCTTCGATTTTGGCATATTGCTCGGGTTCGCCTGTCACGACTTCGGTCGACTCGTAGGCCTCGAAAAAGCTAGGGCCAAACTCATCAACTGTTTTCCTGTCTTCCAGGGCGAGCAGATCAGAGCCGCTCACGACAATGCCTGTTTCCGCTGCTGAATGCGCATCTGCACCATCAATGGGTACAAATCGCAGCGGTTCCGATAAGGCAGCCGTGCCGTCGTTTTCTGCATTAGCCCCGTTTTTATGAGCTGTGTGGTTATGCCGATTATTTCTATGGCCGTTGGTGGAATGATTCATGGATGGGTTCCCTATCACTAATGCTTGTATTTCAGGGTGTGATGTCCATCACACCTTTCGGTTGAACATCAGTGGTCACAGGGACAAAAACACATTGTGTGACACCTACACTGGGTTCGTGTCCGGTTACGTAACCAACTTCTATTCAGGTCGATAAAAATAGAAACCGAGTTATTAGGTTTCAACGACTACTTTGACACACCATCATGAGTGCTATTTGAGTCCGTTGAAAGAGGTGGGTTAATACACTGATAGCCGTTAAGTTGTCTGGTATTTAATGTTTGTGCACGGGTTTGC
The DNA here is from genome assembly GCA_002699585.1 of Anaerolineaceae bacterium. Taxonomy (GTDB): domain Bacteria; phylum Chloroflexota; class Anaerolineae; order Aggregatilineales; family Phototrophicaceae; genus Phototrophicus. Next base: position 76,954 of record PABP01000033.1, read on the forward strand.
CAACGCGCGTGTCTCTCATATTTAGACTAAAGCCCGTGCACACATCTTACTTGATGCCAACCTGAAGCGAGTCTGAAATCGGGGTGAATTAGCTTTCAGTGGGTAGTTGGCCCTGAGCGATGGGTTGGTCGCAGTGTGGGCAGGCATTTTCGTCCTCAGGCACTACGCGGTTGCAATGCCTGCAAAATTGGACATGCCCCGGTTGCAGATCATGGGTGACGGTAATGCGCTCATCAAAGACGAAGCAGTCGCCTTCCCAGAGAGATTGGTCCTGGGGCACTTGTTCGAGGTAGCTCAGGATGCCGCCTTGCAGGTGATAAACTTCGTTGAAGCCCTCTTTAAGCAGCAAAGATGTCGCCTTTTCACAGCGGATGCCGCCTGTGCAGAACATGGCGATTTTCTTGTCTTTGTGGTCTGCTAGTTGTTGGTGTACATAGGCCGGGAACTCACCGAAGCTATCGGTTAGCGGGTCAGTGGCGCCCTTAAATGTGCCGACTTCGTACTCGTAGCTGTTGCGCGTATCAATCAGGATGACATCCGGGTCGGCAATCAGATCGTTCCACTTTTGCGGGTCGACATAGGTGCCGACGCGCTCATTAGGATCGACTTTCTCACCAAGGGTGACGATCTCGCGTTTGAGGCGTACCTTCATCTTGCGGAAAGGTTGGCTATCGGCGGTGCTTTCCTTGTGGGGCATGTCTGCCAAGCGTTCGTCCTGGCGAATGTAAGCTAGTACAGCATCCATGTCCTGGCGACTGCCAGCAATCGTCCCGTTGATGCCCTCGGCTGCCAGCAAAATGGTGCCGCGCATATTGTGGTCTTCGCAAAAGGCGCGTAACGGCTTTTGAATATCCCGGAAGTCCGGCAGGGGCGTAAATTTATAGAATGCAGCAATCACAACAGGAGCGCTCATGGATATGACCTTACTTTCGGTGATGTTCTGGCCTAAGAAACGGCGTCAGTATGTCTTTCAATCGTCCTATTAGTATAAAACATGGGCGGGACATCGGTCGAGGCAGGATGTGGCGACGGATTTTCATTGCATCGCGCTTCAGGCTGTGCTAGCATGATGGCATTGACTAAAAAGTCAAATAACGAATGGTGCTTTTTTGCACTCATCCTGAGTGGGCGAGAGATCGGCTCTTAGACCCCACGGCAACCCCCGGAGCGCCGGGAAGGTGCCAATTCCGACAGCGTGTGAAACGCTGGCAGATGAGGACGGTGATATGTTGAGATTCACGCCTGCTGCCAGCATGGCGTTTTTTTATTTCTGACGCTGACATGATCTCTTCCTGATGAGGTCATACTAGCGTTTGAACAGGCAAAAGAGGAAAGGAACACTCATGCCTACGACATTTATGACAAGTCCGCGTTACTTCTTCACTTCGGAATCCGTGTCCGAAGGTCATCCCGACAAAATGTGTGATCAGATCAGCGATGCCATCTTGGATGCGATCCTCGAACAGGACCCGATGGCGCGTGTCGCTTGTGAAACGGCAACCACCACTGGCATGATTGTGGTCATGGGTGAAATCTCGACAACGGCGTATGTGGACATCGAAAAAATCGTCCGTGAAACGATCCGTGATATTGGTTACACGCGCGCCAAATACGGCTTTGACGCTGATACCTGTGCTGTACTGGTTTCGATTAAGGAACAGTCAGCCGATATTGCCCAGGGTGTGGATACGGCCCTTGAAGCTCGTGAAGGCAGCATGACGGACGAAGAGATCGAAGCAATTGGCGCTGGCGACCAGGGTATGATGATTGGTTTCGCCTGCAATGAAACGCCTGAACTCATGCCGTTGACAGCCTCCTTGTCGCACCAACTGGTTCGTCGTCTATCCCAGGCGCGCCGGACAGGTGAAATCAAATGGCTGCGCCCGGACTCCAAGAGCCAGGTCACAGTTGAATACAGCGAGGGTAAACCCGTTCGCGTCGATACGGTCGTTATCTCGACGCAGCATTCACCGGATGTCTCGCAAGAGCAGATTCGTGAAGTGGTTATTGAAGATGTGATCAACAACGTTGTGCCGCAAGACCTCATCGACGACAAAACGCGCTTCTTCGTCAATCCGACGGGTCGCTTCGTCGTCGGTGGCCCCCTGGGTGACGCCGGCCTGACCGGGCGTAAGATCATCGTCGATACCTACGGCGGCGTGGCTCGTCATGGTGGCGGTGCGTTCTCCGGTAAGGATGGTACCAAAGTGGACCGCAGCGCGGCTTATATGGCGCGTTACATCGCCAAGAACGTGGTTGCCGCTGGTTTGGCAGATCGCTTTGAACTGCAATTGTCCTACGCGATTGGCGTCGCCCAGCCGACATCCCTGGCTGTAGAAACCTTTGGCACGGGCAAAATCAGCGACGAGAAAATTGAAGAACTGATCCGCAAGCACTTCGATATGCGTCCGGCAGCCATCATCCGTGACCTGGAAATGCGCAAGCCGCAGTTCCGCCAGGTGGCCGCCTTTGGTCACTTTGGCCGTGATGACCTGAGCGTTCCGTGGGAACGCACCGACAAGGCTGACACCCTGCGCGAGGAAGCAGGCCTGTAGGCTGCTCTATATAGCAGAATTTGTGAAGGCACGGCGCTATCGCTGTGCCTTTTTTGTTGCCTGATGGTGATTATCCGTATGCGATGCAACGGTTATAAAATCGTTTATACACGCGCATAATAAGCGTGGTGTATACTGCAAGTATTGTCTGCGACGTCCCGCCGGGAGGCCCTCACTATGCTGCGTGCGTTTGGTAAATTTATCTGGCGATTCATGATTATTTTCTCGTTTATCGTCAACATTGTGCTGGTCATTGTCCTGGTGGCCGCGGGCATTTTGCTATTCGACATTAAGAACAATATTGCGGAGCCGCTCTTAACGGGCTTGCATGCGACCTCACGCGGGCTGGCGGAGTCGACTATCGATTGGACGATCCCTGTGCGCGATAACATCCCTGTGCGGCTGAATATTCCGTTGCAGCAGGATACGACAGTTGTGTTGACGGCTCCGGTCGCACTCAATGTGAACGCCAACATTGACCTGCCCGGTATCAATGCGTTTGGTGTTGCCGCCAATGTCCGGTTGACGCTGCCGCAGGGTCTGGAACTGCCCGTCGCGCTTGATCTGAACGTGCCAGTGGACGAAGATCTCGATGTGGCCCTTGATGTCCGCGCTGTTATTCCGTTAGGGGAAACCCAACTGCGCGACCCGATTGCCGCCCTGGAAAATACGGTAGGGCCGCTGTCAGCGCTGGTATGGGATTTACCGAGCGATTTTTATGATGCAGGCTATCGTTTGGGGGCTGCCATCCGTGGTGATAGCAGCGATCCGTCCTATGATGTGGATCTACTCAATGGTGAGCGTCCCGTCCGTGGTGACTTCAATGGTGACGGTCAGGAAGAAGTGGTTTACCAGCAGTATGATCCCTGGCCCGGTTTTTCGATCACGGCCGGTGTCAACTACGATATGCTCAATATTGCACCACCGCCAGGGCATATTCGCCTGGAAACGGGTATCGTCCCGCCGGGAGCATTACCGGGCCTCGATGAACAGTGGCGTCCCGAATACTACGATGAGGGCACCAATCCGCTGATGCTCAACCAGCTTGCTCAGCAGCAATTGCAGGCAGAGGGTATCCCCGCCTATACCTATGATGGGTCGATGTCTGATTACTATGAACAGGCACAGATGCACCCGCGTACTGAAAATCCTGATAGCGGTAGTGCAGATGGTGAACTGGGCATTGTGACGCCAGGGAACTGAAATCCATAGTTGACTGTATTGAACTGTCAGCCACAATAAGCAGGGGATTTCCTGCGGGATGCCCCGCTTTCAGTCAAAAATCAGTTATGGAGCAAACTGCATGGTGGAACAGCCGCGCATCTGCGATTACGAAGGGTCTGATTATCGGACGCGGTTCTGGGAAGGGCAGGGTCGCAGCTACGAGGATACGGTCGAACGACAGGTCTTNCGGCGTTTGCTGCCAACAAGTGGCCACCGCTTATTAGAAATTGGCGCGGGCTTTGGTCGCCTGACTGAAGAATATAAGATGTTCGATCAGGTCGTGCTGCTGGATTACTCCTTTTCTCAGTTGCAATATGCGCGCGAGCAGCTTGGTGACGATGGTTATGTCTATGTGGCTGCCGATGCCTATCATATGCCCTTTAAGCCATCTACATTTGACTGCGCGACCATGATCCGTGTGCTGCATCACTTCGAGGATGTACCGGGTGTGCTGGCTAGCATCCGTCGCCTAATTGGCGATGGCGGCACCTTTGTTCTGGAATATGCCAACAAGCGCAACCTTAAGTCGATCCTGCGCTATGCCATCGGCAGGCAAGACTGGAACCCACATACGCTGGAACCCATCGAATTTGTCGAACTCAATTACGATTTCCATCCTTCATACATTCTGCGGGAACTGCATTCGGTTGGCTTTAGCACCAACGAATATATTCCTGTGTCCTGGTTCCGGCTGGGGGCGGTGAAGTCGTTGGTGCCTGATAATGTCTTGGTATCGCTCGACAATATAATGCAAAAGACCAAATGGGTGGTGACGCCTAGTGTCTTCACGCGCAATATTGCTGGCAACTCGCTGGAAGACAACCTGAACGTTGATCTACATGATATTTTTGCTTGCCCACTGACAGGCGGCCCCTTGCGTCGGGAAGGCGATCATCTGATTAATTCGGATGGCGTGACCTGGGCGCAACGCGACGGCATCTACGACTTCAAACAGCCGATTTAAGCAACTGAATTAACAGACGTGGGGAATTGCATTAAATCTCGGCGAAATGCTTGACAGGGCAGAACGTGCGTGCTAAACTTCGGGAATAGAATAAATGTTCTCTCCGAGCATTTATAGCCGCAAGAATCCCCACCCTTGCGAACAACACTCACGCCTGGAGCACATCAACCGCGATGTGCTTCTTTTTTTGTTTGCTGGTGCGTACTTTTTCGGGAAGTTCCTTCAGGACTGTCTGCAAGGTCTATGTATAGTATGGTGTGTAGCATGCATACAGAGTTACCTACAGCAGTTTAGGATTGACTCAGATGACCAGGTTGGGCATGATATGCCGCCGTAGTTCGTTACAGTTGCCAACAAGAATTTGTCAAATGACCTCTGCCACGGGCGGAGAATAGGGAGCACAATGACCGCAATCGATACCAAACATGAAGAATCCATTATGCGCGATCTCTCGCGTCCGAAGACCCCTTGGGAATATGTGCGGCTTTTCTTCAGTGGCTTTGCGATGGGGGCTGCCGATGTCGTGCCCGGTGTTTCTGGTGGCACGATGGCCTTTATCCTGGGTGTCTACGAGACGCTCATCGACGCCATTAAATCGTTCAACGTAAAGGCACTCAAGCTTGCACTGGGGATGAAATTCGGTGAGCTGCTCAACGAACACGTCCCGATACGGTTTCTGATTGCGCTTGGTCTGGGCATCCTGACCGCTGTCTTTACGCTGGCTACCATCCTGGAAGGGGCACTGGAAAGCTCACCGACCTATGTTTTTGCTTTCTTTGCCGGCTTGATTCTGGCTTCGATTATCGCTGTTGGGGCCAAGGTCGAATGGTCGATGGGGGCGGTTATCGCACTGGTTGTGGGCGCTGTTGTTGCTTTTGTGATTGTGGGCATGGATAGCCTGGGCGACCAGTTTGGGCATACCCCGCCGATTCTCTTCGTTAGCGGCATGATTGCCATTTGTGCCATGATTCTGCCAGGTATCAGTGGCTCATTCATTTTGCTGATCCTGGGCCAATATGATTTTATCCTGGGCGCAGTCAAAGACCGCGACATTGTCAGCATCATCTCAGTGGGCGTCGGTGCGGTCGTTGGTATCGTAATCTTCTCGCGCATCCTGAGCTGGTTGCTCAAGCACTATGAAAACGTCACGATTGCGGTGCTGGTTGGCTTTATGGCTGGGTCGCTGCGTTTGATCGTGCATCGGATGCTGAACGCTGTGACGGAAATCGAAGGCCAGGAAGTGTGGTCATCTATCGAATTGGATGGCAGCATGATCGCTTTTGTGGTTGTGTTGATCGTGATTGGATTTATCCTCGTTACCGCAATTGACCATGCCCAAAGCCGTAGTAATCCGGTTTTACGTCTCTTCAGCGGTTAGGTCGTTCATTCTCCATATCTAGACATCTGAAAAATAAAAACGGACGCTTCGTGCTGTCCGTTTTTTTGTTAGAAGCAAGTAGACTTACGTCAAACTTGTAAGGTGATAAGACAACCTTGCAGAGCGTTTTAGTTTGCACACATCTATTTCAGGTAAACGACCCCATGAATTACTTGATCGTAATCTTAAAAGAAATAAAAACTAGGCTTCCAAAACGTTTTGGATAATCACAACAATGAACGTTCTTGTGCCATAAAATAGGGGTTAATACTTATGGTTTTTGATACGAAGCCGTATGTGATAGGGCGTCGCAAGTTCCCCCCTTTATTTTTATGGTGTGAAACAGTTTGAGGACACACACAACTGAATAACGTTGCAGCAACGTCCTTACGCTAAAAGCCAGCGAAAGGTTACAGGGGACACAATGAATAGGCGAACTATTACTTTAACCACTTTTATCGTACTCATCGCAATGTTGGTATTTGCTCAACTTGCGGCAGCACTCGATGTATCAGATGATTTCTATATCAGGGGTTGGTATTGTGACAGGTTGGATTATTCAGCCTTCGACATGATAGCTGATCGTGATAACACAGGCAATGGCAAAGAGCGTCATGTGATTACCATCCGCGATAGTGTAGGTACTATACTACATTCCAATACAACCGACACAGCGCTGGGCTCGTATCCCAATAATGGACGTAACACCATTTATTACAGCGGATCACCCCAGAGCAATACCATCATCTTCACATGGGTAAGTGTTGCTGGGCAAGAATATTCAGAGCAGATGGTTTTCTCAGCTACATCACCAACTTTGGAATGTGTCTCGGATCCGACCGAGGAACCGACTGAGGAACCAACCGAAGAGCCGACTGAGGAACCAACGGAAACACCAACTGAGGAACCGACTGTCGAGCCGACCGAAGAACCGACTGTCGAGCCGACCGAAGAACCGACTGTCGAGCCGACCGAAGAACCGACTGTCGAGCCGACCGAGGAACCGACTGTTGAGCCGACCGAAGAGCCAACTGAGGAACCGACTGTTGAGCCAACCGAAGAGCCAACTGAGGAACCGACTGTCGAGCCGACCGAAGAACCAACCGAGGAACCGACTGTCGAGCCGACTGAAGAACCGACCAAGAAACCCGTTGTCTATGTCCCGTACATTCCTGATGATCGTATCGCACCCGATCCTGGTGTGTCATTGAATGCCTACTGCCGCGACATTGGTTTCGTCATCTACTCCGATGCAGGTCAATTCGTTGTGACCAATGAGCAGATCGCTGCGGTGGGTGTACCAGCCAGCAATACGCTGATCGCCACATTCAATGGTGTAGACTTACTGCGGTTGAGCACGGGCGAATTCCAGATCATGGGCATTCCGGCTGACGGCAAGCGCGAAATCATGATCTTCGATATGGGTGACAGTTGCAGTATCAACCGCTGGCGTCGTGGGCAGTTCTACTATGACACTGTGACGACACACATCTACAATCAGAGTGCTGGTTGGGATGGGTATCCATTCGACTACTAAGCCAGATAAGGTACAATCTAGCTTAGCAATTGCACAGAATAAGGTGGAGGCATAACCTCCACCTTTTTTGTTGTTGTATGATCGTAATAAGGTAGTCGCAATTTGTCATAGTTATCGGATGACGTGTGAACCGATTTCTACGCGATTGTGCTTGCTTGCACAATCTTAAATAAAGCGCGCTATAATGCACCATGAAGGTGTTGGCATCTGACCAGCACGAACCGTAAGAGGTACAAACAATGACCACAGAAAGGCAGAGCATGTCCGCCGCGAATAAAACTCGTAGAGCACCTTCGCTCGATAAGATCTTTAAACCAAACAATGTCGCAGTTATCGGCGCAACTGAAAAAGAAGGCAGCGTCGGGCGTACGATCATCAAGAACCTGATTACGAATCCATTCGGCGGTACGATCTTCCCTGTGAACCCCAAGCGTCCTAATGTGTTGGGTATTCAGGCTTATCCTTCCGTCCTTGATATACCGGTATCCATCGATTTGGCGATTATCGTGACACCTGCTCCGACCGTGCCAGGGGTCGTCCAGCAGTGCGTGGATAAGGGCATTGAAGGCTGCATCATTATCTCGGCTGGTTTCAAAGAAATTGGCGAAGAGGGTGCAGAGTTAGAGCGCAGAATCCTGGAAATTGCTGAAGGTAAAATGCGCATTATCGGCCCCAACTGCCTGGGTGTGATGCTACCGTTTTATGGCATGAACGCCACCTTTGCGGGTGGTATGGCCCGTCCTGGCAACGTTGCGTTTATTAGCCAGTCTGGTGCGATCTGCACGGCTGTCCTCGACTGGAGCTTTGATGAAAATGTGGGCTTTAGTGCTTTCATTTCCATTGGTTCCATGCTGGATGTCAACTGGGGTGACCTGATCTATTACCTGGGCGAAGACCCACAGACAGAGAGTATCGTCATTTATATGGAATCTGTGGGTGAAGCGCGCTCATTCCTGTCTGCTGCGCGTGAGGTCGCCCTCAAAAAGCCAATCATCATCATTAAGGCAGGCCGCACGGATGAAGCCGCTGCTGCTGCCGCTTCCCACACGGGTTCGCTGACGGGTAGCGACGAAGTCCTTGATGCCGCATTCCGTCGTTCCGGTATCCTGCGTGTGAACAGCATCTCCGATGTGTTCCATACAGCAGAAGTTTTGGCCAAGCAGCCACTGCCGAAAGGCAATCGTTTGACGATCTTGACCAATGCAGGTGGCCCTGGTGTATTGGCGACTGATGCCCTGATTGGTGGCGGTGGTCAGCTAACAAAGATCAGCGAAAAGACAATGGGTGAACTCAATGAGTTCTTGCCAAGCGCTTGGAGCCACAACAATCCGATTGACATCCTGGGTGATGCTACACCGGAGCGCTATGCTCAGTCGTTGGAAACGGCTGCGCGTGATGAAAATAGCGATGGCTTGCTGGTGATCCTGACGCCCCAGGACATGACCGACCCGACCCAGACAGCCGAGGCCCTGCGTCCCTATGGGCAAATCGAGGGTAAACCTGTGCTGGCAAGCTGGATGGGCGGTGCCTCAATCCAGGCTGGTGAGCGTATCCTCAACCGGGCCAACATCCCAACGTTTGAGTATCCTGATACGGCCATGCGCTTGTTCAACAATATGTGGCGCTATAGCTACAATTTGCGTGCCCTTTACGAAACGCCTGTACCGCCCGCCAAGGACGATGATGACATCGACCGTGAGTTGGTGAAGCAGCTCATTGATAACGTTCGTAAAGATGGCCGTACCATCCTGACGGAAACAGAATCCAAGCAGTTGTTGGCTGCCTATCAGGTCCCAACGACACCGATGAAGATCACTGAAGATGTTGAAGAAGCCGTGACCTTCGCTGATGAGATGGGCTACCCGGTTGTGCTCAAGCTCAACAGCGAAACCATCACCCACAAGATGGACGTCGGTGGCGTTCAGCTAAACCTGCGTAATGGTGACGAAGTGCGTAACGCCTTCGACCGTATCCGTGAGGGTGTGACTCGTGCCCGTGGTGCGGAGCATTTCAATGGCGTATCCGTCCAGCCGATGATTGACTTTGGCGATGGTTATGAATTGATTATCGGCAGCAGTGTCGACCCGCAGTTTGGCCCCGTCTTGCTCTTTGGTACCGGTGGCTCGCTGGTAGAAGTCTTTAAGGATCGCTCCTTGGGCTTACCGCCGCTGACGACGACACTGGCGCGTCGTATGGTCGAACAGACTAAGATTTACAAGGCGCTGCTCGGCGTTCGTGGCCGTCCCCCAGTGGATATGGACGCGCTCCTGGACCTGCTCGTTCGCTTTAGCCAATTGGCAGCAGAGCAGCCCTGGATCGCTGAAATTGACATCAACCCGCTGCTGGCGTCGCCGACGCATGTGCTGGCGCTTGATGCGCGCGTGGTCCTGCATCCGCCGGAGACCAAAGAAGAAGACCTGCCGGTTCCTGCGGTTCGTCCTTATCCGGTGCAGTACATTGGTGATTGGACTGCGGAAGATGGTACCAGCTTCCATATTCGGCCAGTACGCCCAGAAGATGAACCCAAGATGGTTGACTTCCATGGGACGCTGTCCGAGCGTACCGTGCAATTGCGTTACTTCACACCGTTGAACTTGCGTCAGCGTGTTGCCCATGAACGTTTGTCACAGATCGTATTCGTGGACTATGACCGTGAAATGGTGCTGGTTGCGGAAACACACAATCCGAAGTCGGATGAAAACGAGATCTATGGTGTCGCCCGCCTGAGCCGGTCCTACGATAAAAACTCGGCTCGTTTTGGTATCATCATCAGTGATCGCTACCAGGGCATTGGGATGGGTAAGGAACTACTGATGCGCTTGATCGAAATTGGCCGTGCGGAAAATGTGGCGGTGATTTCCGGTAGCGTGCTCAAAGAGAATAAGAACATGCTCAACCTGGCAGAGCAGCTTGGGTTTGAAGTGGTGTCCGAAGACGATCATGTTATCGAAGTCGCTCTGGATCTGGACTAAGAGTCAAAGCGATCAACTTAGCGGAATAAGAAAAGCGGGTGCTTCATCAGAGGCACCCGCTTTTTTGATAGGGTATGTACGTGCCCTGGACTCAATTACCCTGGAAAATCGTAGATGCTCTGGCCAGGTTCTCATGCAGGATCTGCTCAACTTCGTCGTTACTCATGCGTGAATTACAGTTCATTTGGGTGATACGTGCCTGATGCGTTAGTTCTTGGGGCACTTCATCGTCACATAGCACAATAAAGACAGGCAGCGGCTTGTTGTTCTTTTCCTGTAACATCCCGATGAGTTCAGTAAGCGTCTCGGCTGTGCCAATACACAGGTTGGGGTGCACACTCGTGAGTATGGACATTGGCTCGTATTCGCCCACGATATAAACGGAGTACGAGTACGTGTCACTGATGGGCTGGTCCAGCAGGCTGAGAATGGTCTTGGCGGTTGGATGGTTGGGGTTGGTGATGAGGATGCGGACCTCGTGGCGATGCAGGCCTGCTGCTATGGCATGGGAGGATACCGGACCCGTTAATACCAGGAATAGGCTCAGTGCCAGCACCTTAAAGGCCGCGCTAGGCATCAGGATGGCAGCGCCGATACAAATCCCCACAACACCCAGCGTACCTACTTTGCCCGATGCATGTAACCTGCTGTAGGTATCTGGCAGACGCAAAATACCTACAACACCCAAGACGCTAAACACGACTCCGAAAATCACGAAGCCGGTGCCGATAGCCTCTCGAATACCGTTGATGAGTGTAGGGTCCATTAAAAAACACGTCCTTCGGAAATATAGCGTGCTGTCGCTAACGTTCCGGCAAAGGCCAGGGCCGTTAAAGCGATGGCGATATCAATCGTTGTCGTGGATTCCTCAAACAGGGCCAGCAGTACGATGATGCCTACTAACAGCGTCGTCATCAAGTCAACGGCCAGCAGCCGATCTGCGGAGCGCCGTGCTTTGCGTTTTCTGTTGCCGATCACGACCCGTATAAAGGCCAGTGGCATGAGCAGGATCATAACGATCAGCGCTAGATTGAGAATAGTAGAAACAAGCGGGCCGTTCATAAAAACCTCGCACGAAACATTGGGCGAATTACATGGGTAGATGCACTCATTGTTTTATATATTCTGCCGGGGCATAGGCGATCTTGTCCGGGTCACTGTCCCCCAACATACGATGAATGCGGCGAACACGCACCACTTGCTCGGCATCGAGCGATTCAACGGTCCATTTGTTACGGTCAAGCACATGAACGATGACAATGTCATGTGCCTCGTCGAAGTCGATGACGAGCGATCCCGGTGTGATGGAAATGCCGTGGGCCGTAATAGCTTCTACCAAACCGCGTTCATCGGGGTCATGTACCCGGATGACATAAATGCCGGGGTCAATATCAATGGATGGACGCAGGATACGCTGAGCAACATCCAGACCTGAACGGAAAATATCAAATGCCAGCGTGATCAGATAATACACAAACGCAACGATCTGGCCGGGTAGATTCCTCAAGCTGAGTTCTTCGCCAACCGATGGAATGTTTGTGTTTTGGCGAATGATGAGATTAATACCTAGGCCGAAGATGAAACCCAGGATGATATTCTGAATACTGAGCGTGCCACTAAGAATTACCCAGGCGACATCTGCGATGACGGCCATAACAATCATCGATAGGATCGGGCGACTGCGGCTGGTGTTTGTGTTGGTTGCCATTTTATCCCCCAAATAAACCTACGACGCCGATATAAATAGATGGATTATTGAGCTGCTCAACAGTTGCTGTGGCGATATCCACCAGTGGACGCGCATACAGCCCCAAAAACAGGCTGATCGTGAGCAGGAATGCCGGGGCCAGTACGCTATCACCCACAGGCTTGATTTTGACACGCAGCTCTTCTGGTTTGGCTTTGGCCTGGAATACGTTTTGCCATGTGCGGAACATATAGGTCAGGGTCAGGATTCCGCTGCCGACAGCCAGAATAACCGGTATCCATTGGCCATCATCGACACCACTGCGGGCGACGGCAAGCTTACTGATGAAGCCATTCATGGGCGGTACACCTGCCAGCGCCATCCCACCAATAAACCATAGCCCCCCAATGATCCAGGGCAGCTTGCCACCCAGCCCATTGATATAGCTGAATTCAGCCGATTTGGGCTTAATGCGGCTGGCGACGACGCCCATTAGCATTAGCAAAGATGACTTAATGAAGGCATGGTTGAAGGCGTAAATGATCGCAGCAGCCAACGCGAAGGGCGTTCCCCAGCCGATACAAAGCAGGATGAACCCCACCTGGCCAATCGTCGAGTAAGCCAGCATGCGCTTGCCGTTGTAGGTTCGTAGTGCGCTAAAACTGCCGAAGAAAATACCGATGATGCCTAGCAGCACCAGCAATTGTTCGATCTGCTGGGCTTCTTCTGTGAACAGCAGCGTCACAAGGCGAATGATGCCGTAGATACCCACTTTAACCACGACCGAAGACAACATCGCACTGAGTGGCGTCGGCGCTGTGGTATGGAAATCCGGCTGCCAGAAGTGGAACGGGAACACAGCGCTTTTTAGCAAGAAGGCAGCGGTTAGCATGATACCTGCGCTCTGGGCCAGCAGCGGACGCTCGCCAGTGGCAAGCTGCTGCGCCATATCGGCCATATTCAACGTGCCGAAGGTGGCATACATGGCCGCGATACCCAGCAGCAAAAACAAGGTGCCCATACCACTGATGAGAATGTACTTCAAGGCAGCTTCTGGGCCATAGCGATCATCGGAGATGGCGACGAGCGATACTGAGGAGAGCACCATCAATTCCATGAAGACGAAGAACGTAAATAGGTCGCCCGTCATGAGTGCACCATTCAAGCCCGTTTGCATGAACATGAATAGGGGCATAAATGCCGGGTAGGATAGGCACTTATCCTGGCAGTTGACAGAATATAAGATGCCACCCAACAAGACTGTACTGGCCATCACCCCAAATAGGGCAGCTAGATTGTCTGCAACGAAGACGATGCCAAAAGGCGGTTGGATACCCCCAAGCTGGTACACCTGCGGGCCTTCTTCCACAACCTGGATGAGTAGCAGCAGGCTGACAACAGCCGTGATGACACCCCCCGCCAAACTCAAATAGCGTTGGGTTTTATCCCGATCCGTATTTGAGAACAGCAAGGTAAATACACCCGTGAAAAAGGGTACGAATACGATGGCGATGACGAGTGGGTTATTGCCCATGTCGGTCACAATTCCTGATGATTAGGTACTGACTATCGTTTGAGATCACTTATGTCGTCGGAATCGACACTGCCGTAACGCCGCGAGGCAATATTGATCAGGCCGAGCAGCAAGGCATAACTACCGAAGCTGACAACGACTGCCGTCAGAATAAGTGCCTGGACCAGCGGATCGCTTACGGCGCGTCCTGCTTCGACATTGGTCGTGTAAGGCGGTACATCACCCTGATACGCGCCTGTTGCCAGGATAAACAGGTTGATGGCCGTGAACAGCATGGAAAAGCCCATAGCCGCTTTGATGAGATCGCGGCGCAATAGTTGGAATACGCCAATAGCAAACAAGATACCGACTGCCATTGCAAAGAGTAAGTCAGTCATGTGCGCGTTATCCTTCCACTTCTGGTAGGGATGTATGTGTGCTGGTGTCATCAAGGTCTTCTACCTGGGCTGCGCTTTGTGGATGCGCCGTATATTCCATAATGACACTGAAACCACCGAACACAGTCATGGCGACGCCAATTTCAAACAGTAGCGTACTGGTGAGCTTGAGGCCAAAGGATGCCAGGAAACCGTCGATATGCAGCAGCTTGCCGTAATTGACATAACCCACCAGGGCACCATTGGCCGGGTCGAGTAAGATTGGCATCAGGATATTGATGCTGACGAGAATCAACCCGACGCGCAAAAGGCGTGTGGGCGAGAATGCCCCCAGACGTTGGCGGGCTTCGTCATAGCCGAAGATGACGAACCAGACGGCTGTTACCAAGCCAGCGATGGCGCCTGCTGTAAAGCCATCGCCGGGAGCATGACTGCCGTTGATGATGTGCGTCAGGGCCAGTAAGAACCCGGCAGGCAGCACAATTCTTGAGACCATCCGTGTAAATGGCGTATTCAAGTTTTCTGGCGTGCGGATTTCCTCCAGCACGTCTTGCGCATATTCACCCTGGTCAGGGACTTTGCGCTCATCAGGCACAAACGGGCGTCCACTGCTCTGGATGCCGCGCGAAAGCAGTGTCAGTACACCCAACGCTGCCACTGAGAATACAGTAATTTCAATGAGGGTATCCATGCCACGATAGTCAGACACAATCGCGCCAACGACATCCTCTGAGCCGACTTCTTCATAGCTGTTGCACAGATAGTAACGGGCAATTGAAGACCGAACGCCGTCCGTCTCGCGCGGGATGAAGACGCCATCCAGTACACAGAAGTTGCCCTGGGCGATATCGGCGGGTTCCGGTCGGTTGACAAGGGCGGTCAGGGCGAAGACAAAGACGCTGATGCCTACTGCGGCGGCTATCAGGATATCCCGGAAGATGCCCATATTGATGTTGCCGACCATGCTGCGACCCTGCCATAAGCGTGCCATGACCTGCTTGCGTTGGCGCTCGCTCAGGCGGCCCAGCATGAGGATGATGAGCACCGAAGTCAAAGTTTCGACGAGCAAGTTTACCAGCGCGACATCTGGCGCGTGTTCCATCAGGAAGATGCCAGCGACCGCGTAGCCCATTACCCCCAGCGCCAATGCAGCCGTGATGTGTCGGCGTGCGCGTGTCGCCAGAAAGGCGGCGGCAATCGTTAGAATGAGGAGGGCAGCACGTAAGATCGTTGGCCCTTCAATGACTACGTTAGCAAGATCGAGCTGATCGCCACGCGCCATATCATTGAGCTGGCCACTGCTGAGGACGACGAAGGCTACCACGCCCAGTATCGTCACCAGATAGTAGCGTACATAACCGCTTTGGACGCGTGTCGCCTGGATGCCGATCCAGTCAATGAGGTTGATGAAACCCGTAAATGCTTGTCGTCCACTGGGGATGAAGCCCAAATTGAAGACTGGCAGCCACCAACGTCGTAGCAAAAACAACACAGTCCCTGCGGCAATGGCTCCAGTACTGAGCCAGAAAGCCAGAAGGTTATAGAAATCAGGCGCGATCAAGTAGAGCTTGAACTCTTTTGGAATGGCGGCATCCAGCAGAGGATACAGAATGATCGAAATGAGAATGCCAAAGGTCGCTGTTCCCAAGGCTAACAGACCTGGTGCGGCAGTCAAAATGGGCGACGATTGATGATAGTGAATGTGCTCAGTCGGTGGTTTGAAGAAAACATCCCAGATGACGATCAGGCCGGCGGTGACGGTGAAGGTTGAGGCCAGCACGACCACAGCAAGGGCTACTGTCGCGCCGACAATGTGTGTCTCAATAAAGGACTCGATTAGTAGCTCTTTGGCAACAAACCCAAACAAGGGGAATAAACCGGCCATCGACAACGCCGATACAATCGCGACGACAGTCATCGCAGGCATGTATTTACGCAAGCCACCTAGCTTATCGATGATGCGTGTGCCCGTATTGTGGTCGATTGTGCCCGCGACCAGGAACAATGCCGCCTTATACAGTGCATGCGCCAGAATGCCGATAAAAGCCGCTTTAAGGCCTTCGTATTCCGGCAGGCCGATTAAGGCGACGATGGCACCCAATTTGCTTACTGTTGAATAGGCAAGCAAGCCTTTAAGGTCGCGCTTGGTCAGGGCGAAAAAGGCCCCCAGTAGCATGGTCGTCAGGCCGATGAAGACCAGCGCCTGGGACCAAAGAGCGCCTTCGTGCATTGGCGGATACAGACGCGCCAGCAGGTAGATACCTGCTTTCACCATCGTTGCCGAATGCAGATAAGCGCTGGCCGGTGTTGGGGCTTCCATCGCGCCCGGTAGCCAGAAGTGGAACGGGAATTGGGCACTCTTGCTGAACGCGCCGATCATGATGAGCACAGCAAAGGCCGTGTAATAAGGGTGCTCGTGCAGATGCAGCTTGAGGATTTCACTGAGTTCGTAAACAGGCGCTTGGCCGAGCATCTGGCCCGATGCCGCCCCCAGGATCACGAAACCAAGGATGAGCGCTAGCGCACCGCCGCCCGTCACCATGAAAGCTTGTTGGGCACCGAAACGCGCTTCTGCGCTTTTCTGGCCTTTGAAGCCAATCAGCATGAAGGACGTCACACTGGTGAGTTCCCACATGATGAACAGCGTAATGAGGTTCCCTGACAGGACCAACCCCAACATGGCCCCGGCGAAGGCCGATAACCACATCATGAAGCGGCTTTGTTCGGCTTCGTCATCAAAGTAGTAACCCGCATACAGGAAAATCGCTGCACCGATACCTGTGACGATCAGACTGAACATCAGCGACAGCCCATCAAGGTACCAAGACAGCGACAGCCCTAACTCAGGCACCCATTCACTGATGAACGAAAGGGCTTGCCCTTCGTGGTCGATGGCCTGGATATACGGGAAGTAACCGAGCAGCGCTAAAAACAGCGCAGCCATGACAATTGCGGCAAACCAGGCCCGCCCATCTTTTGTGATGAGCCGGTTGAGTGGGGTTATGGCGATCAATAGTGCCATCAAGAATGGCACAGCTACGATAAACGCAAGTTCCATCTTTTACCTGTTGTCGAACATACGTCAGCTGAAAAACACTCACGTTGTGTGCTATTAAATTAATGCGTATTTATACAAAGGATTTAGTCAGAAGAAATCATTTGACACGTAAAAATCGTGCGAATTTTATGATGTGAAATACGTAAACATGGACCAATTAGCTGATAATGTCATGGAGTATAACAAATTTGGTGCCAAAACGGGGAAGATTTTCTATAGATTTCCATGAGACTGGGGAGGCATATCGGCTCGATATGCCTCCCCAGAGCATTTATAGGTTGTGTGATGCTTATTTGCCGAGCCGTTTTTTGAGTTCAGCGGTCAAGGCAGGCAAGAAGTCGTACAGGTCTTCTACAACGCCGTATTTTGCTAGCTTGAAGATCGGCGCGTCGCCATCTTTGTTGACGGCCACGATGATCTTGCTGCCGCGCATACCCGCTTGATGCTGGATCGCACCGCTGATACCCGCCGCAATGTACAGGTCAGGATTGACGACTTTACCCGTCTGGCCGACTTGGGCTTCATAGCCAATGAACCCGGCATCCACAGCGGCACGACTGGCACCGACTGCTGCGTCGAGTACATCTGCCAGTGGTTGGATGACGTTGGCGAACCCATCCTGGGCTTTCCAGATGGTTTCATCATCAACGGCGCCGGAGGGTGTGGCCGGGTTATTGGCCATGCCGCGGCCACCACTGATGACGATAGCGGCATCGGTCAGGCTGATGCCTTCGGCCTGGGTGTCGGCTTCTTCAATGGTGATGTTCAGGTTATCAGCGATAGCAGCTGCATCAACTGTCGTGATATTGGCTGAACCGCCTGCTTTTTCGGCAGCGGGGAAGGCGCGGCCACGCAGCGCCAGGAAAACTGTTTCGCTGTTTGCCTTGATCTGGCTGCGGACTTTGCCTGCATAGGCTGGCTTGGTAGCCACAATCGCGCCACCATCGACGCTTAGCTCGATGATTTCGTTAATCATGGCGCTGTTGGTATCGGCGGCGCTGGCAGCCATCAGTTCGCGGCCATTGCTGCTGCCGACCGCGACCACCGCTTGCGGCTTGTGTTCGCTGACGAGTTGGCTGAGAAGCGCGGCATACGGCTCTAGTTGGAATTTGGCCAATGAAGCATCTTCACAGACCAGGGCATTGGCTGCCCCATATTCGCCGGATTCTGTGGCGATGGCCTGGGCATTTTCACCGAAGACAATAGCGGTGACATCCGTGCCGAGGTCGCTCGCTAGCGATGCGGCTGCGCCGAGTGCTTCCCAACTTGAAGGGCTGGCTGCCCCATGTGCGGTTTCAATCCATGCAAAGACGCTCATAGGACCTTCTCCTCTAGCAGTTTATCGACCAGCTTGGTGGCCTTTTCTTCCACGCTTCCGCCTTCAATGATTTCGGTCGTCATATCGCGTTCCGGCAAGTTCTCGTAGCTGATGACTTCCGTGACAGCTTGCGGTAGCTCGACGCCCAGGTCAGACGAAGCCCAAACCGGGATTGTCGCCTTAGATGCTTTGCGAATGCCAATAAACGAGGGGTAACGCGGTTCGTTGATGCCTTTGAGCACACTGATAACCGCCGGGAGTTGGGCGGTTACTTGCTGCACACCCTGGTCGGTGGTGCGCTCGACTTTGATGCTGTCGTCGCTCAGTTCAAGGATTTTGCTGACGTTACTGAGCATCACCCAGCCGAGTTTGCGGGCTAGCTGGTATATGTGCTGGTCGGTCTGAACGTCAATGCTTTCTTTGCCACAGATGACCAGTTTGGCATCGTCGGCTTTTTCGACAGCCGCCGCGCCCAGAGTGGCCCAGGTCAGGCTGTCGGTGCTGTCGAGGCTATCTTCATAGACGCGGATGGCGTTTTTCATGCCCATTGCTAGGCTGTGCTTGAGGGCTTCTTCGTGGGCTTCTTCGCCAATGGTGATGACGGTCGCATCGCTACCTGTGGCTTTCGCCTGGGCGATGGCTTCTTCCAGCGCGTATTCATCCCAGGGATTGACGATATTCGCCCCATCCCAGACCACCTTGCCACTGTCATCGACTGTGACGTTGGCGGCAGTATCGGGTGTACTGCGCGTAAATGCAATAATGTGCAACGTACTACCTCCTTTTGACAGAATATTAGAGCAGCAACAATCAATGCCTGCTGCGGAGTGGGTCCCATTGTAGACGTTTTTGAGTCGAATTCTAATGGTGGCTCAGGTCAAGTGCGGCGTGAATCGTGTGGTGTTATGAGGTTGGGCGCGTGAAGGTGGTCCAATCCGCGTTTTCTGACCAATTTTTGCCATCTGGCAGGATAGTAGAGGCATCACAGCGGAGTTGCTCGACATTGGCACCGTACAACACAGCGCCGCGTAAATTTGCACCTGCCAGGTTGGTGCTCCATAGATTGGCCTTTGTCAGGGTCGCCTGAGACAGGTCAGCGCCACTGAGGTCTGTGCGTGCTAGATTGCAGCGTGTCAGGTCAGCCTGATTGAGCGTTGCACCGACTAGTATCGCTTCGCGCAGGTTGGCATCGACCAGCTTGGTTGCTGTCAGATTGGCATTGCTCAGGTCGGCAGCATGGAAGTAACTGTGGCTGAGGTCAGCCTCGCTCAGGTTGATGCCGACGAAATCGCTGGTCGCCAGCGTGGCCTTGGCGAGTTTTGCCCCCTGTAAATTTGCATCGCGCAGGCTGCCATCTTTAAGGATGCCGCGCTCCTGCAAAAAATAGAGGGCTTCAAGCGCGGCTCCATTCGTGCCTGTTTTGATGCGTTCAATATATTGCTCGGTGGATCGAAAGTTGCCGATAAAGCGTTTGATACGTTTCATAAGGCTCAGAATGCAGCGGACAATTTGAGCAACTATAGCGATTTACGGCAAGCAGGGCCAGCGTCAGAAGGTGTGTAAATAAAAACGCCGCACTATGTCGGCGTCTTTTAATATGGAAATGTGTGATCTAGCGTTTGCGCTTTTCTTTTTCTTCTTCTGCCATGAAGTTGAGCAGTAGTGCGGCAATGGCACCAGGGATCCATCCGGCTGCTGTCAATGCCAGCACAATGATGAATGTCCCACAACCGCGATCAATGACCGCCAGTGGTGGAAAGATGATGCAGAGCAATGCACGGAAGCAACCCATTGTTTAGGCCCTCATTTTTAGATTGGTTCATATTATCTATACGTAAGGGAAGGGTACGGGTTGCGCTAGATCGACTGCCAGATCAAAGGTGGCGGTGGTTGATTATCGAGGATAGCTTCCAGATAGGCAGCGGCAGTGTTGAGGTCGGCTTCCAGGTTGATGGACAATTTGTCACCGCTGTGTACCGCCAGCAGGATCGCCCAGGGGCCGACCGGGCGCATCGAGACATAGCGCATGGCCATTGTATCTGGCTTTTTGGGGTCGAGCTGTACGCGCACATGGACTTCTAGCGATTCACCGTTGCCCCATGCTTCCGATGTGTGTTCACCGAGCAGGAACATGGCGACGGCGACGGCGGTCAGGCGTTGGGTGCTGGCGTTATGATGCATTGTCGATGTCATGGCGACACCGCGTACATGCGTCAGGATCAGCCCCTCAATCGAAAGATCAGCTTCTTGCAGGGACCACAAGCAGCGCGTCACCAGGGCGCGTTGTTCATCAGATAGCATGTTATTGTGGCCATTTTCCATGTTCATGATTATACGCTTTAAGCAATCATTTCTTGCAAGCCAGCTTTTACAGCACGTTTTCTGTCAAAAATGCAGCGATGCGCTTACCATAGAGTTTGGCAGTTTCCGGCAGCAGATGCATGCCATCGAAGGTGTAGGTATAGCCCCAGTGTTGACGTTCCGCTTCATAATCGGACCAGCCGGAATTGCTGCGTTGGCCAATCACCTGGATGAACTTCAAATCGACCGGGTCACGGTCAACGGGCTGCTCTGGCGCAAATTCGTCGAATAAATCCAGCACAGGTACGCGCAGCTTTTCAGCTTCCTGACGGGCTAAGTCGGCATATTGGCGGCGTGCTTGGAGCAATTCGGCGTTGTATTCTGTGGGAGCTAGCCCCAGGCCCGTGAGTATCCGCTGACCGAGTAGTTCCATCAGAATATTGTGGATAGCGTCGGCGTGTTGCTCTGGTGTGACGATGCCATCCGGTTTGATCTTCTTGGAGCTTTTATAGTAGTTGCGTGTTTTTGGCATGGTGTAGCTGACAGCATCGTTGCCACCAACCATGACAAAGGCCGCGTCGGGCTGATGCTCGGCCAGTTCGTCATCCAGGCGGCGCTCAATATTGATAGCCGTATCGCCACCGACGCCGGCGTTGATGATGTCATGCTCTGGCATGAGTTGTGCGACAACATCGACGAAGTTGCCACCATAACCGCCCCAGGTGAGGCTGTCACCGAGGAAAATGATACGCATGGTTGTATGACCTGTTTTCTTGGTGCGATATAATTCAGTAAATCGATTTTGTTTAAGGAGGCATCGACCCTATATGACTAAGACAAAGCGCAAAGCTAAGGGCCAACCAAATAGGCTCACTCTCAAGTTAGTCGTCATTGCGGTAATGTTCTTTATTCTTCTGATATCCGTGCTCAGCGTCATGGGGCCATCTTTCGGTAATGTGTTCTCTAACGTGATGTACACCTTCGAGGTGACTGTCACCCCTTGAGCTGCTATTAGCGCAACATGGCCTTAGCCAGGTCAATGACTTCGTTGGCATCTGGCATCTTATCGTTCCAGAAAATGTCTGGGCTGATCTGCAAGCGGGGCAGGGCTACCGAGTGATGTAGATAGGCTTCGTCTAACTCCGCAAGTTCATAGAAACCATTGTCATCTAATTGATAGAAAAGCACTTCCTCTATCGCCACATCAATAAGCCAATACTCTGTGATGCCTGTGGCTTCGTAAGCCAGGAATTTCTCCACGCGGTCGCGTCGATGACTTTCGTGCGTGCTGATCTCTACCACTAGCGATGCTTTTTCGATGGGGCTGGTGGTTGCTGTGCCTTCATAAACCACAATGTCCGGGCGACGCAGGCCCATAGCCGTTTTTAGCAGTGGATTTACGGAAACAGCACCCGTTTGCTCGCTGGCGGCGAAGTAGTTCGTGAACAAAGCGGATAGAAATCTACTGACGGCTTCGCAGGTTGTGTCATCCTGGGGCAGCTTAAGGGCACACCCATCAGCCCATTCACAGGCATCCTGTTCACCATAGCGTGCCATGAATTCTTGTTCACTGATGTCTTTGTCCAAAATGTCACCACTGACTCGAATAGAATGGATAGCGGCCATGATGTTCTCCATACATAACTGTTGATCGATGGTACTGTTTAACGGTCGCGACTGCTCAAAACCATGAATTGCAGATGGCTAATTTGTATAAAAGCTCGCAATTTTCTGATAGTTTACCAGATTGAGGCTAGTAACAGGATGAAATCGGCGAAATATACAAAAGCTGGTGCCTGCTGCAATCGGCCACAATCTGCACAATATATATCGGAAAACGGGCCAACAAGTTGCGAAGATTCTCATAGAGATGGGTTGGCGCATGGCAAAAATGCGACAAAAAGGCGGAGCATGTGCCCCGCCTTTATCATTGTCCTGGGTCGCGTTAATTAGTCACCCGCTTGTGGTTCGGGTTCTTCCTGCCAGAAGTCAGGATCATAAGCCGGGAGTTCACAGCGCAACGGCCTATCTTTACGATAACCCATTTCGTAGTCAGCTTGCATCAACTGGTGGATCTCGCTCGACCCTTCATAGATGACCGCGCCCTTGCTGTTACGGAGATAACGCTCGACAGGGTACTCATCGCTGAAACCATAGGCTCCATGTAGCTGCACGGCTTCCAGCGCGGCCTTGACGCTCTGGTCGGTTGCGTACCATTTGAACAGGCTCGTATCGCGCGTATTGCGCAGCCCTTCGTTCTTCATCCAGCCGACTTTATACATCATCATCTGGGCGGTATCGTACCACAGCCGCATATGCGCGATTTTCTGCTTGATAAGCTGATGATGGGCGATTGGCTTGCCGAATGTTTCGCGCTCTTCAGCATATTTCACGCTGTCTTCCAGGCAGGCACGTATCAAACCGGTAGCCCCGGCACCGACCGTATAACGGCCATTGTCCAGGCAGCTCATGGCGATCTTGAAGCCTTCGCCTTCTTCGCCCAGTCGGTTGGCTTCCGGCACTTCGACATCTTCAAACTTGACCCAACCCGTTGAGCCAGCGCGTACGCCCAGCTTGCCATGAATGTCACCTGTGGTGACACCGGGCATATCGCTGGTGACGATAAAGGCGCTCATACCACGATGGGCTGGCTCGGCATGGGGATCGTGCTTGGCCACGACCAGGAAGTTATGGGCTTTGGTCGCTAGACTGATCCACATTTTTTCGCCATTCAGGATGTACTTGTCACCCTTTTTGATGGCGGTGGCACTCATGGCTGCGACATCGCTGCCCGCACCCGGTTCGGTCAAGCCGAAAGCGCCGTACTGTTCGCCCTGGGCCTGTGGGACCAGAAAACGCTGTTTTTGCTCTTCCGTGCCCCATTGCAGCAGGGCCATGCTGTTTAGGCCATGATGTACAGACATGACCACGCGCAGGGTGGTATCGCCACGCTCCAACTCTTCGCAGACCAGGCCGAGAGTCAGATAGTCAAAGCCCTGGCCACCATAACGCACCGGGATGCTAATGCCGAGAATGCCGAGTTCCGCGAGGCGTGGCAGGACTGCTGGGTCCATCTCCTGCTTACGATCCCATTCGCCAATGGTTGGGATGACTTCCTTCTGAACATAGTCGCGCACCATCTTCTGGGCGGCAATTTGTTCGTCATTCAGTGCAAAGTCCATATCAAATCCTTCACAAATTAAGGTAATTTGGTGATTTTGTTGAAAAGTGCCACAAACAAGGCGGCTTTTTTGTCACCATGTGCTATGCCATCACCTGTGGCAAATCATTAAGCTTAATAATAGCGAAGCGAGGCTTTGTTGGAAATAGACGAAGTTAACTAGCTAGGTAATGATAAATGGCTGCTCCGGTACTAAATCCCCAAGAAACACTCATCACCACCTACCTTGAAATGTCCAGCCCACGCGAATTCGAGCCGTCTTTTGTGCCGCGTGGCGATGTTCGCATTGAAAAGATGGAATCCGCGGATGTGGATTTTTATCTCTTCCTGTATCGGTCAGTCGGTGAGCAGTGGAATTGGCGGGATCGTCTGGTGGTGCCGCGTGAGCAGATCAAGGAAATCCTGGCCGGGACACAGACGCATGTCCATGTGCTGTATGTTGATGGTGCTCCGGCTGGTTATGTTGAGCTGATGCATCATGGTGCTGATGTCGAAATTGCCTACTTCGGCCTGCGCGAGCCCTTCTTTGGTCGTGGCCTGGGCAAACACCTGCTGAGCTATGGCATCAATGAAGCCTGGAAACTTGATGCTAATCGCGTTTGGGTCCATACCTGTAACCTGGATGGCCCGCACGCCCTCAACAACTACCAGAAGCGGGGCTTCAAAATCTTCAAGCAAGAAGCTGAACCCATGCCGGAGATTTACCAGTAAGTTCGCTTCACATCCTCATAACGAAAATTGGCGCGGCAATTAGTCGCGCTTTTTATTTGCCCTGGTTTAGACGCTCATCGTAAACAAAAAGAGAGCCGCGCTGGCTCTCTTTTGTGGATATTATAGCTTGCGATGGTGGCTTTAATACTTGGGTAGGCTGGGGTCGATCTCGTCGGCCCAGGCCAGGATACCACCCGTGACGTTGAACATCTTGTCATTGTCGTAACCCACTTCGCGCAGGAAGTTGATGGTATCGGCGCTGCGTTTGCCGCTGCGGCAGTGGATCATCAGTACCTTATCCTGTGGAATCTGATCCAGCACGGTTTCGTTTGCCAGCTTGCGACCAGCGATCACGGCATTTTTCGCAGCCTGAATGTCGCCTTTAGGGATGCGTACCGTACCATCGATAGCAGCGATTTCCCATTCGTGGGGTTCACGCACATCCAGCACGACAATATCCTCACTCGCATCCAACTGGGCTTTCAAGTCGGCTACGCTGATTTCATGCATGCCCGCATAGTCATCTTCCCCAGCAAGACTGAACGAACTGTGATCGTGGGCCGGCATCCCGCAGAACTGTTCATAGTCAATCAACTCGACATCATCGGCGTGGATGCTGCAAACCGGGCAGTTGGGGTCTTTCCGTACCTTGATGGTGTTGAACTCCATATTGAGCGCATCGTAAAGCAGCATACGACCAATCATCGGTTCGCCAATACCCAGGATGAGCTTGATTGTTTCCGTGGCCTGCATGGTGCCAACGGTGCCAGGAAGAATACCCAGGACGCCACCTTCAGCGCAGCTTGGGACCAACCCGGGTGGGGGCGGCTCTGGGAACATGCAGCGGTAGCACGGGCCTTCTTTAGCGTAGAACACGCTGAGTTGGCCCTCAAAACGAAAGATGCTGCCGTACACGTTCGGCTTGCCCAGTTTGACACAGGCATCATTGACCAGATAGCGTGTCGGGAAGTTGTCCGTGCCGTCGACGATGACATCATACGGCTCGAACAGCTCCAGCGCATTGTCTGATGTCAGCGGCACGTTGTATTTGTCGATCTGAATATCCGGGTTGAGGTCGCGCAGGCGCTTTTCAGCGCTATCGACTTTGCGGATGCCGACGGTGCTGGTCCCGTGAATGACCTGACGCTGCAAGTTGCTCTCGTCAACCACATCATAGTCGACCAAGCCCATACGACCTATACCGGCGGCTGCCAGGTAAAGGGCTGTCGGACTGCCCAGGCCACCCGTGCCGATTAGCAGCACACTGGCCGCTTTGAGCTTTTGCTGGCCGCCAATGCCGACTTCGGGCATGATGATATGGCGACTGTAACGCTGGACTTCTTCATGCGACAGTTCTACTTGTCTGTCGATTAATGCGTGCATAAGGAATGTTCCCTCTCGAATTTGTAGTTTCTACCGTTGGCTATACGGCAATATCGAGCTGCTGGCGGAGCTTGTTCTCGTCAGCGAACCCATAGTTGACGGCCTTTGCTTGGCCGCTTTGGTCGAGCACAAAGGTAGTGGGTGCGCTCATGACGCCCCATCGTTGGGCTGTATCCGGGTCCAGGCTGGCATCCACCTTGATGATGTTCACGGTGTCACCGATGGCCGCTTGCAGCCGTGACAGAGCGGGTTGCTGCTGTGTCTGGCAGGGAATGCAACCGGGTGTCGTGAAGTAAACAATGGTCGCGCGGTCGGCGGGTACGGCGTTTAGCAGGGGATCACGTGTGGCTTGTTCACTCGCTTGTTGCAGATTTCGCCGTTTGAACAGCAAGAATCCGACATAGCCAATCCCTAGCAGAATAGCCATTAAAATCAGGCGTTCGATCATGATGCGTTCTCCTGAAGGGGTGAGGCGTCAAAGCCAGGGATGCCCAGTCGATTGAACTGGTAGTACATCCAGCAGCCCATGCAGAAGTTCAACCAGAAGTTAAGGTTTGCCAGGGCGATGACGATCCATACAAGTATCCAGGCCACTAAGGGTGCCCCTGCCAGTAGGGCAACAGTCGCAGCACCGTTGAAAATCGCGCCGACGAGCATGGCGAAACGGTGCGGCTGCGGGTTATCCGCTTCTACACGGGGTTTGACGATGCCACTTGGCAGCACGAGGTGCTTATAAATGAGGCGATATGGCGCAAACGATGCGCCTAATGCGCCGAGCAGTTGGCTGATAGCAACGAAGGCCACCAGCAGCCAGCTTTCCAAAAGGAAGGCGAGCAGCAGTACGATGATGGTAATGGCTTGGCCCGATTTCAGGCCATTTTGATCGAGCTTTGTTGATGTTGTCATCTATACAGTCCCACAACTTGTAATGAGATGATTGACGATTCAGGTTGACTAGCCTGGGATCGTGTCCAGGTCATAGCCAAAGGCGATTTCCGCCAGTTCAACGCCACCGACATGGAACGTCAGTGTTTCTTTAATCAGAACACCCCCCATACGCTCATAAAATCCGCGCGCAGGTAGGTTGTCTTCCAGCACCCAAATCAACATCGTTTGAAAGCCACGATCTCTCAACTCCTTCATCGCTGAGTGAACTAACGCCTTGCCAATACCTTTGCCCTGGTGTGCTTGCAAAATGTACAGGGCGTAGATTTCACTATCATATTGCTTGACCTGATCGCGCTCCGGGCCACTGACGGCGAAACCAACGATTTCATCGCCGATAAGTGCAACCTCATTCAGATTGCGATGGTTATTGATGCTGCGCTGCCATTGCGCCGTCCGTGCCTCAATGCTCAGGCTCGCCAGGGTCTCATCCGGTATGATGCCTGCGTACGCCGTCTGCCATGAACTCACATGGACTTTGGCGATTTGCGGGGCATCTTCCAGTACAGCCCTGCGGATCAGCATCTACTTAGCGGCCCCCGGCAATACTCGGGATGATGCGCAAATTCGCATCGTCATCAATTTCAGTATCTGTGCCATCCATAAAACGAATATCTTCGTCGTCGATGAATACGTTGACGAAGCTGCGCAGCTTGTCATTCTGGAACAGGTGCTGCTGTAAATCAGGATACTGGTTGACCAGGTCGTTTAGTGCCTCGCCAACTGTGCCCCCACTGACCGAGACTTTAGCTTCGTCACCGGTATAAACACGAAGCGGAGTCGGAATTCTGATGCTTGCCATTGAAATTGCTCCTATTGAGTCTAGATGATTCTGAGTGTGTGTTCTACGTTTTACTTACTTCGTATTACCAAATTCTAATGAGTTGCTGATTATCCGCCTTATGGCTGGACGACCAACTCCTGCGCGTCGAATGCACTGCGATCATCTCGCAGCAGCCAGACGAGCATCTCGACAGCCTTACCGGACATCACCGACGAGATGATGTACACGAAATTGGGTAGGGCATGGACCCGGTCATATTCTGATGGAATTGCGGGTGAATCAGGATGGCTATGATAATAGCCAACCAGCGTAAGTCCGCGGTCATCAGCCGTGTCTTCCATATCCGCCCAATTTTTGGGGGACATAGCATAACGATGATACTGTTCTTCTGTTTCGAAAGTATTTTCTATCTGGATGACATCCACAATGGAAACGGTGTCGCCCGACTTGCTGCCGAGTAAAAAGCCGCCGCCTTCATTAGGGAATGTGCCTTCCATCTGTTTGAAAATGTCTTGCTGTAATGCCTTGCTGAGTTCGATTTTCATAGGGTTTCAGTCCCTGAGTTGGGTAAATCCGTACAACAAAAAAACCAGCCTGTCGGCTGGCGAAGTTCGCTCTTATGGACGCACTGTAAGTGTGAAGTTCTTACAGCGCAAAACAGCCGACATGCAATGTACAAGTCATAAGACAACAACAGGTAGTCTGTTGTTGGTGCAGGGGTCGGCAAATACGTTCTCTACTCATGGTGGGATAAGCTAACATGTGCCTGTAATAATGTCAAGCAATTAGGTCTTGGTGTCATCAATATCTAAGGAAATTGCAATAGCTGGTGCCTTAATGAGAAGTAATTTAGCGTAGGTGAAGGGCGTCTATAGTGCGTAGTCCATTTACATTGAAGGGACGCTGCCAGAGTGATATACTCAACCATCAAAACATCTCTAAATCTGGCAATTTCTATCAGAATTGACCTTATTTATTGCTCGTAGCGTGTTTTGGGGCACCTACGTAGGCAATTGAGGCGTTTAATCACACATTTTCATACTTACACTCGAGGAGTATTCAATGGCTAACAAAGGTGGTCTTGAGGGTATCGTTGTCGCGGATGTCCAGACCAGTTTGGTAGATGGTGTTAATGGCAAGCTCATCTACTCCGGTTACAGCATCGAAGATCTGGCAGCTAATGCCTCATTTGAAGAAGTATTCTTTTTGTTACATAACGTTCGTTTGCCAAACGCCACTGAGCTAGAAGCCATTCGGTCACAGATTGCGACTGAGGGCGTGGTTCCGCAGCCCGTGCTGGACATGATGAAGACTCTGCCTAAAGGTACCCCGGCGATGGCAGCCGTCCGTACTGCAACTTCAATGCTCTCCCCCTATGATGCTGACGCTGAAAACCTGACGGATAAAGAAGTCGCCCGTAATAAGGCCGCTCGTTTGACGGGCCAGGTCGCAGCGATTTGCGCCGCATGGGTCCGCATCACCAAAGGCGAAGAGCCTGTCGCCCCGCGTGCTGACCTCACCCTGGCTGAGAACTTCGTCTATATGATGACTGGCGAAGACCCGGATGAAACCGCCAGTGCGGCAGTCAATGTGTATCTGGTCCTACTTGCCGAACACGGCATGAACGCCAGCACCTTCACCAGCCGCGTTGTGACAGCTACTGGCTCCGATATGCACAGCGCTGTTGTCGCCGCTATTGGCGCGCTAAAAGGCCCGTCACATGGTGGTGCGAATGCCGAAGCCATGAAGATGTTCATGGAAATTGGCGAGCCGGAAAATGTTCAGCCTTGGTTCGATACTCATATCAAAGATGGTGACCGTCGTATTATGGGTATTGGTCATCGTGTATACAAAGCCCCGGACCCGCGCGCAGCAGTCCTTAAAGAACATGCTGAACGTCTGGCAGAGAGCAGCGGCAACACCAAGTGGTATGAAATCGCAGTCAAATTGGCTGATGCAGCCCGTGCAGATGAGTACTTCATCGAGCGTAAGCTGTTCCCCAACGTCGATTATTACAGCGCTATTGTGCTCTCCACACTCGATCTCGACATCGATATGTTTACGCCGCTGTTTGTGATGGCGCGTATGGCAGGTTGGACGGCCAATATCGTCGACCAGATGCAGGGTCGCTTGATCCGTCCGAAAGCCAACTATGTGGGCCCGGTTGACCTAAGCTGGACAGCTGTCGAGGATCGCTAGACCAACACGCAGTCTCTATAAGCAAAAGATAGTCACAAAAGGGCACGCCATACGTGCCCTTTTTTTGTATCTAGGTGGCTATTCTATGCAGCTATTCTGTGACCGTGAAAACGACAATCTGAGTATAAGGCTGTGAGGACGGGTTGAAGTTGTTGTCGCTGACCAGGATCAGTGTGCGCCGCCCGTCGATGATTGGCCCCCAGGTCGCCCCTTCAATATTATCAACGTTGATGCCCTCTGTTTCTTCGTTGAGCGTCAGCAGGTGGGTTTTGCTGATGGGCGTATAGTCTATCTCCTGGATGCTTTCTGCCGATTGCACATCGGTGGCTTCTATAAAATCGGCCAAAAAGATGTTGATTGTATTGCCATACCCCAGCACAAAGCTCCGTTCAATGGCGATTAGATGGGTTTCGTCTAGATAAACCAGCGCGACCAAACCGTTATCCTGCACGTTGGATGGTCCTGTGGATACATCAGGAATGGGTTCGGTGACATACACATATTGGGCGATGGTATCTTCTGTATCGCGGTCCAGCAGCCAGATACGCGATGGTGTGCCTGCTTCCAACGTGGCGGAGTCACCATCTTGTTCCAGCGCGGATTCTGTGCCCACAAAGAGGATGCTTTCGTCTTCAGAAACGGCCAGTGCTTCAAAGCTCTCGTTTGACCGAATGCCCATGCCGCCACCCGACCGGACAAAGTCGCTGTCGATGGCGTAATCACGAATGAATGTGCCGTCCAAAGCCATTTCACGTAGCAGGGGACTGTTGCCACTGCCGTCTCTTTCACTGGTCCACACAAGTTTTTGGCTCATGGGCAAAAAGCGTATCGACTCCGGGTCGGCAGCATTCTCGACGTACATTTCGCCATCTGGCGTCATAATGGGTGTCGTGCTCAGAATTTGCGCATCTTGCACGCCGGATGCATCAATTTCGATAGAGAGGGTATAAAAACGAACAGGCCCTTCTTCGCCGCGATCATCGCTGATGGCGTAGTAGATGTCCGCTTCGCTGTCATAGGAAATGCCGGAAATCCCGCCGAACAGCACTTCTTCATAGCGGGTGCTGGTGGGGAACTGGTGCTCACCCAGGAGCGTTAATGTCAGGGGCGCATCCTGGGCTGATGTGTATTGAGGTTGCCCTATAAATACAAAGGCAAGACACATTGTAATCAAGGTGATGACGGTCTTTTTCGATACCATGCTATTGGCTTTCTCGTATTGAATAACGGGTAAGTAACGCATTATTTTAGCTGAGAGTTTGCAATGCGTTGGTTGCTTCTGATCATGTTACTGTGCTAATGTTATTGTGATCTATTGTAAAAGTTAGAGGGTAAAAGGGTATGGCAATCAGGCCATTTCGCATTGTTGGGCGCAGTCAGTTCCGTCCCTATGCGACGTTTGGTATCCTCATCCTCAGTCTCCTGTTCTTTGTCTGGGAGATTATTATCACATCTGCGAATGGCTTGCCCATTGAGCAATTGTACGATCATTACACCCTCGTTACCTGCCATGTCGGGCACGTTCCCCTGACTGAAATCATCATTGATGGGGTGCGCAGTCTATTCCTCCATTTGACATTCCTGGAACTCGTCACCAATATGCTGTTCCTGTGGGTCTTTGGCCCGGCTGTAGAGCAGTTCCTGGGGCATCGCCGTTACCTGGCCTTCTACATTGCGGTTGGCTTTGGTGGGCATCTGGCGAGCATCCTGTTTAGTGGAGGCAACTGTGCCGCGCTTGCTGGTTCCAGTGGGTCGGTTGCGGGTGTTCTGGCTGCTTTCTTGTTCCTGTACCCACTGCGACGTGTAGAAGCCTTTGTGCCGATGCTAGGACGCGGCTTCAGCATCCCGGCTTTCCTTTATATCCTGATCTTCATCGGTGCGGCCTTCCTGATGGATGATGGCGGTCCGCTGTCTGGTAATCTGGCACCGTTCTGGGATGAAATCGGTGGGTTTGTTAGCGGCTTTGTCATCTTCTTTGTGGTGACGCTCTTTAAAGCTGCACCGAAAGCCAATCCGTTCCCAACCCTGGATGACGACTAATAGACTTGTAAACCATGAATCGGACACTAGCCCTTAAGGTGTAAGTAGACGATGCTCCCGATTGGAACCCTGGGCCGCAACAAATATCGGCCATACATCACGTTTTTCCTGATAGTGATTAACCTGCTCGTGTTTGTGTATCAAGTCATTGTGCAAACACAGGGCGCTGATAGTTACCTCAGCTTCCTGTACAGCAATGCACTCGATATGTGTAGCGTGGGCGTCGCCCCCGTTGGCACAGTCGTACGCAATGGCCTGTTTAGTCTGTTCCTGCATGGGAACATCCCGCATGTGGTTTTCAACATGGTCTTCTTGTGGATCTTCGGTCCACATGTAGAAATGTACCTGGGCCATCGTGCCTTCCTGGGCTTCTATCTGGTTGCCGGGTACGTCGCCAGCTTCTCGCAGGTGGTCCTGGGTAGCTTCGTGTGTTCACCAGCCATGGTAGAAGGCCAATCCCTGCTGATCGGTGCCAGTGGTGCGATTGCTGGTGTGATGGGAGCCTTCCTGCTGCTGAACCCCAATGCCAAGGTTCGTACTCTGATGCTGTTCAACATTCCCTTTATTCGGGTACTGCGTGGTATCATGATCCCCTACAAGATTTCTTATGTGCCTGCCGGGTTCTTCCTTGTATTCTGGGTGTTGAATGACATCGTGATGGCCATCTTTGGCTCCGGTGGCAACACGGCCCATTGGGCGCATATCGGCGGGTTTGTCGGCGGCGCGATTATTCTCTTTGTCGTGACCATGTTTAAGCCCGTTCCGGCAGTGAATCCATTCCCGGAACTCGATGACTAGAAGCATTACCTGATTGAATCAGTCGTTAGTTAGAGGTTTTTCGTATGCTACCTATCGGTGTGATCGGCAAAGATAAGAGCAAGTCGTATGTGACGTATGGCTTGATTGTCGTCAATATCCTCGTTTTTATCTGGGAGCTTTCTGTACAGTCGAAAGGCGTTTTTGCCTTCCAGGCAGCGCTGGGTGAAGTCGCGTTCAATGTCTGCCGCGTGGGCATTGATCCGCTGCCAAACCTGTTTGTAGACAGCTTCCGTACCATGTTCTTACATGGCAGCCTGCTGCACCTGATCGGTAATATGCTCTACCTGTGGATTTTCGGTCGGCGCGTAGAGGCCTATTTCGGTAGCTGGAAATATCTGGTGTTCTATATTGCAGCCGGATCATTCGCGACACTGGGCCATGTGCTTTTTGGTGGCGTCGTTTGCCGCACTGCCACTGAACTCAAGATTGTCATTGGCGCCAGCGGTGCTATCGCTGGTGTGATGGGCGGCTTCTTGATGCTGTACCCAACCGCACGGGTCAAAACCCTAATTGGTTTCTTCCAACCGCTTTTCTGGCAGGTGAAGCTCCCGGCTGTGTTGTTCCTGGGCTACTGGTTCATCATGGACTTGTTGCAGGGCGTTGGTTGGCTGGGTGTGAATACGTCAACAGCCCACTGGGCGCATATCGGCGGCTTTGTCTCCGGTGTGGTCATGGTCTTCCTGGCGACTATGCTGTATAAACCTGCACCCAAACCCGATCCATTCGAGTATCTTGACGACTAGGCAACATCCTAATTTCATGACTATGAAAGCTCGCTTCGGCGGGCTTTTTCTTTCGGCATATGCAATATCAACAATTGTTAAATAGTTTATACTATCGTCAATCTTTATTCATAAACAATAAATTTGGCCTACAATGAGCATATCGATATTTGTGATGGTGGTGTGCGATATGCTCAACAAAATCTATTGGGAAATTCCGGGTCGTGTTATTGTTACCGAGTATGCAGGTGCTGTTTCTGTCGACGATCTGCGTGACGGTGGCGAGACGATGGTCCAACTCATGACCATCAAAGGGCAGGAGCCGTTTGTACATGCCATCATTGATACCTCCCGTCGAGCCAATACGGACGACCATTCCCTCATTGAAGAGAGTACCATTGCGGTAGTGCAGCAGGCGCTTTTGTCCTATCCGGCAGCGGGTTGGACGGTCATCATCGATCCGACATCGGGGCGACTTAATCGCTGGATGCGCACGTTGACGGGGCAAGCGAGGCAAGCACGTTATCACATCTGCAATAGCCTGGATGACGCGCTGGCATTCCTCAACAAACAAGATACAACACTAGCCAATTAGGCTCTCTCATCCTCTACAGGTCAAAGTAATATGCTGAAACAGGTATGCGCTACATACCTGTTCTTCATGTATGCATCAATTTGGCCTCAACAATCTCAAGAGCAAACTCAAGACTTAACAAAGTGGCCCCCTAACTGAGACCCTGGTTTTGTTATAATGATGCCATGATCCACGCAAGCCATAATACCAGGAGCGAGATGCAGCACTTCGACTTCACTGCAGCACTGCCGACACGCACCACAAGTGAAAATACGCAGCGTGCTTACTTTCGTTGGGTTGACCAATATTTGGTTGATCGTGCCAATATGAAAGCAACAAGGGGCGACTATCGACTGAAGCGTATGGAAAAGCTGTCGGTCAAAACCATGCAGCGCCATTTGACGCCGCGTAAACTCTCTAGTTGGCTGGATGACCTAGCCGCAGCAGGGCGCAGTCGTCAGAGCCTGGACCAGGCCCGGGCGGCCATTGTGACTCTGGCGGAACTGATGTCCCAGGAAGGTTGTCTTGAGCAAAATGTCGCGTCGGATATTCGCGCTGTGAGTGTACCTGCTGTCGCTAAAAAACAAGTACCTGAGCGCTTACTTAGCTCGGATGAACTTAAGCAGTTGATGCAGGCCGCGCGGGAAATTGGATCGAGCGATAACCAGATTGCGCGTAATGCCGTTGTTGCAACCATGTTGTGTACGATGGCCCTACGGCGCGAAGAATTATCCTCTGCCAAATGGGGTGATTTGACTGTTGTCGATGGTAGTGTCGTCCTGCAAATTGGCCCGCATAGCGTGCCAGTTCCGCGTAATGTGCTGTCGATTATTGACCGCTGGCGGCGGGCTATCACCAGTGAAACCCGTGAACCTGCCCCTAGTAGTTCCCTCATTCGTCGTATCTGGAAAGGTGGGCGCATTGCCAAAGATGGCCTATCACCAGATGGTATCTGGCTCATTATTCGGGATGCCGCACAGCACGCTGGTGAGGGCCACGTCACGCCCGACGATTTGCGCCGTTCCGCCGTGGCGGGTATGTGGCAGGCTGGCGTGTCTCTAGAGGAAATTAGTCGGTTGCTGCGGCATCGTAATACCCTGATTACAGAGCGTTTTCTCAACCGCATCAACCGCTAATACGCTATGCGATGGGGGTGCTAGATTGGGATAAATGGGAATATGCTGGTTTATGCAGGCATTTTCTCGCAAGAATCACGCGATTTGCTGTAATTTCGCATCGTGAATTGCCAGCGAGGGATTAGCCGATTGCAGGCAGGAATATCATGATGAGGTTCATGGCAATCTGGCAGACCCAGGCCGCAGCCAAGCCATTGCGTTCGCGCACGTAGCTATACAACATCGACATAGCGAATAGCCCAATGGCGAAGATGAGACCAACGGCTGGATTTTGCTGGATTTCGCCCCACATGACCGGGAAAAAGAGGATCAATCCCCATACGCCAGCCATGATGCCCACGACCCAGAAATCGAGTGTTTCCTGGAAGACACCCCGGAAAAACAGCGTTTCCGCCAATGGCATGACGAACACCAGATAGGCTAAGAGCGTTCCGGCAGCTAAGCCAGGGAATGCCAGCGGCACTGCTCGTCCGAGCACATCCCAGCCGAATACGGTAAAGGGGCCGCCGACCAGCAGCGCAAAACCAATGCCCCAGCCGACATTTTCCAGCCGTTCCTGGCCGATGCGTTGACTGTTGCCAAACAACCACGCCATCACGCCGATGAGGGCTAACACACCCCAGCTGAGTGTATAACGCAGGTCAGCATTGGCAGGCAGCATGGGCGTCAGGCCAATAGCAACGGCCCCAGCCAGGAGCAGCCCAAATGCCGGGTCACCTGTGCCGCCGCGATAGATGGGTTGCGGCGTATCGTCTTCCTCGTTTGAGGGCAGGGCATCCGCGCCCAATAAAGGCTGGCCCTGCTCATCAAAAGGCGTATGTTCGTCGATGACGGGGCCACTCGTATAGGCCGCAAACGGGGAGTCATCATAATCTGCCGTCGAATATGTATTTTCGTGGGGTTCGTAATCACCGAGAGGGGTGTTGTAGTTCTCGCCCCCTTCATCGGCATCCGATCCATACGGATAATCGGGATCGTAACGATCACTCACGATAGAACAACCTTCATCGATTTAACGACGGTGTCAATGCGATCACGATCAATCCAGTAGTGCATCACACAGCGGAACTTCCGTTCAAAACCCGGATAGGGGCTGAGAATGACATTGTGTGACTGCATGGCCTCAATAAACTCAGTCGGCGACAACTTTGCATCTTCTTCTAGCAGGAAAAAGACAAAATTAGTCGCTTGGCTCATGACGTTCA
This sequence comes from Anaerolineaceae bacterium, assembly GCA_002699585.1. Classification (GTDB taxonomy): domain Bacteria; phylum Chloroflexota; class Anaerolineae; order Aggregatilineales; family Phototrophicaceae; genus Phototrophicus. The sequence continues at coordinate 113,558 of PABP01000033.1, forward strand.
CACCAGGGACTTCGCTCAGGCTTTCCGCTAAGTACGCGGCATTATCATGATCCGTCTGAAGACGTTTGCTCATCTCATGCAGGGCGATCAAACCCGGGGCTGCCAGCACGCCAGCCTGACGCATACCGCCACCCAGCACTTTGCGTACGCGGCGAGCTTCCGCAATGAAGGCTTTGCTGCCGACAATCACCGAGCCAACGGGTGCGCACAGGCCTTTGGACAGGCAAAAGGTCACGCTATCAGCGCCTTTGACCATATCCGCTACCGGAACCTTGAAATGGGTTGAAGCGTTGAATATGCGGGCCCCATCGACATGGAATGCCAGATCATGCTTATGGGTGAGGTCCGCCAGGTCTTGCATGTATTCTGGGGATAGCGGCAACCCGCCGAGCGTGCCCTGCGTATTTTCAATCGCGACGAGGCGTGTACGCGGAAAATGATAATTATCGCCGCGAATAGCGTGCTCGACATCGTCAAAGGCTAACGTGCCATCCGGCTGAACAGGAATTGTATGCGGCATGATGCCGCCCAATGACGCCGAACCCCCTTGCTCATATTTGAAGATATGGGCCTGGTCGCCAATAATGATTTCTTCACCACGTTGGCAGTGCGTCATGAGCGAGATGAGGTTGCCCTGTGTCCCGCTGGCGACGAATAGCCCCGCTTCTTTACCAAAGACCTCGGCTGATTCTTGTTCGAGTTGGTTAACAGTTGGGTCTTCACCGTAAACGTCATCACCGACGATGGCATTGGCCATCGCTTCGCGCATGGCAGCTGTCGGGTGGGTGACGGTATCACTGCGTAAGTCGATTGTTTCCAAGAGCTTTTCCCTAGACGTAGAGTGTGATGCAAACAGGTTTCCTGTGGCCGATGTTAGACCCTTCATCGACTTTTCGCAATGGACTTTAGCGCCATTGACCTTGCATCTGCTGGCCCTGATCCAGATCGACAATCTCATCGGATTCGGCATCTGCTTTGCCATCTGCGTCAATCAGCCTGCCAATGGATGCTGTGTCGTAAGCATCTTCCATCATAGCGAGGTCGTCGTCGAGATGTTCTTGCATGCGTTGGCTGATGAATGCGGCATAATCCTTGACCAGATCATTCAGGATCGTACGACGAGTACCATCTGCCATTTCTGCCCATAGTCGATAGCGGGGCGTATCATAGCCCTCTTTTTTAGAAGCGACTGTTTCTTCGTAGCCAATGCTGACTACACCCGCTAAGTCAATGCGTTGTGGTGTGCTATCTGTAGCTGGCAGCGGCCCCCGCTTGACCTGGATTTCATAGTCTGTCATCGAGATGTGCGTCTTGTTATAGGTGATGACCGCAGCCGCATAGAACATGACGAGAGCAATCAAGGCGATGAAAATGGGCAGGATGAAGGGTACATCCCCGGATGAGAAATATTCACTCACTAGCAGCGCTGTGACGACTGACATTGAGCTGCCGCCAATCACCATGCCGAGGAGATTTTCGTTACGCTCCAGTCGCCAGTTTGTCCTGAACGACATGCTTAGCAAATGGTCTTCATCGCGTAGCGTCAGTCCTCCAGGCTGTTTGACCTTACGCCGTTTGGTCTTGGCTGTCGGTAGGTCAAAACTGAAAACATGGTGGCATGCCGGGCAAACCGCTGCCATTTTCTGAATGTTGATATGCTCGGCAGTGATGGTCTGGCCACAATTTGGGCAGGTGATTTGCATGGCATGCTCCCTAGGTATCGTGTGCGATGTGTTCCTTATTGTATACGCACTTGATGAAGTGCGGGTTACAGTCGCTTAAAGCTTGGCGACCTCATCCAGTAGGGCAATAGAAGTGTTGATACCCTTATGGAACATATCGATATGGATATGTTCATTTGGCCCATGTAAGCCGTCTGTATTCAGGCCAAAGCCCATCAAAATCACCGGGACTTGCAGCACCTTCTGGAAGTCGCCGACGATGGGCAGGCTGCCACCCTCACGCTTGAAGACCGGTGCGGCTCCCCAGCCTTTTTCGTAGGCAGCTATTGCGGCTTGCATCATGGGCGTATCGATGTCTGTTTGTGGGCTGGGTGTGCCGACCTTAAATGGCGTGACTTCGACACGAACCGTATCCGGTGCGATTTCCATAATATAGTCCTGGCAGAGTTTGGCAACTGTTGCCGGGTCCTGGTCAGCGACCAGGCGGCAGCTCATCTTCGCCCAGGCTTTCTCAGGAACAATCGCTTTCATGCCGTTGCCCCAGTAACCACTGGCCATGCCGTTGATTTCCAGCGTGGGCCGCGCGCCAATACGCTCCTGAATGCTGTAATCGGATTCGCCCCAGGGTTTGGGTGCGCCGGTGTCATCTTTCCATTCTTCCTCTGAATAAGGGACTTTTTCCAGGGCGGCGCGTTCGTCATCGCTCAACACGCGCACAGCGTCATAGAAACCGGGCACCGCCACGCTGCCATCTTCGTTATGTAGCTTGCTGATGATTTCTGCCAGGGCTTGCGCCGGGTTGTGGACTGTACCGCCATACATACCACTATGCAGGTCTTGCTTGGGGCCGTAGACAGTCACTTCAAAGGCGGTGACGCCGCGCAGCGCATACACGATAACGGGCTGATCTTTTTTGGCCATGCTGGTATCGCTAATGATGCAGACATCAGCCGCCAGACGGTCAGCATGTTCGTGCACGTATTTGGCGATGCTCTCGCCGCCGCTTTCTTCTTCGCCTTCAATGATGAACTTGACGTTCACGGGCAGTTTGCCATCGGTTTCTAGCAAGCTTTCTACAGCCTTTACATGGGTGAAGAATTGGCCTTTGTCGTCGGTTGTGCCCCGTCCCCAGATTTTGCCGTCGCGCTCGACCGGGTCGAAGGGTTCCGTGTCCCAGCCATCTTCTTTAGCGGCGGGTTGGACATCATAATGCCCATAAATCAGGACAGTCGGTGCCTCTGAGCCTGCGCCCAGCCATTCGGCATAGACCAGGGGATGCCTGCCTGTTGGGATGACTTCAGCGGTCAAGCCGATCGCTTTCAAATGATCGACTGTCCATTCAGCCGCTTTTTTACAATCAGCGGCATAGTCTTCATCGGTGCTAACGCTTGGAATTCGTAGGAGGTCGATTAACTCGCTCCTGAAGCGAGCGGCGTTTTCTTGGGCATATTGTTGTGCTTGGGTCATGATTTACCTTTCTGATGGGGATTATTGTGGTCATGCGTCATTCGTATAGTCAATAAGCTTAGGAAGTCATCGCCTTGCTGGCTTCTTCCCAGATGATGCGCCGGGTTTCATCTTCCGGCTCAAATGGGAAATAGTAGCCGACGCGGTCGAGCAGTCCATCGTAACGCTCACGGACTGCATAGGGTAGGTCCTCTGGCGCGGCCACGACCGCAAATGTATTGAGGATGTCATCCGGCACATGCTGCCACATTTCGTCCCATTTACCCTCTTTCGTCAGCCGATTCATGGCTTCGCCGAAGTCGCCCCATCCGTGGATATCAAGCACCCGGCGGTAACTAGGGGTGCTGGCATAGAAGGCAATCTGTGATTTTATTTCAATCGTATTGAGCTGGATCTCTTCCTTATTACGCCCGGTCACGACGAATACAGCACATGAGAGGGCAATATCCTCCGCTGAGCGATTTGCTTTTTCCGCGCCTTCAGCGATGGCTGGCCGGATCACCTGGCGCAGATAGCCCGGCGTGTGGAAGGAGTGCACATGGAAGCCGTTAGCCGCTTCGCCACCCAGGCGGCAAAGGGCAGGTCCCACGCCTGCGATATAAACCGGAATATCTGGGTGCTCAATCGGGCCAGGGTTGAAGAAGGGTGGGAGTACACCGAACCCGTAATGCTTGCCTCGGTAGCGCAGGCCGCTTTCTTCCTGGAAGGATTGCCATATTTTGCGCATGGCGGCGATGTAGTCCCTGAGCTGAGAAACGGGTTTGTCATCCCATTGGGCGCTGAAGCGTTTGACGATATGCACTTTGATCTGTGTGCCCAATCCCAGGATAAAGCGTCCCTTGGATTGAGCGGCCAGGTCCCATGCGATCTGCGCGGTGACCATCGGGCTACGCGGGAACGCGACGGCAATCCCTGTGCCCAGGTTGATATGCTCGGTGGCACTGGCGGCATGCGTCAGGGGCAAAAACGGGTTGTGCATGGTTTCCGCTGTCCACAAACCATTGAAGCCGTAGTCCTCGACCTGGCGCGCAAGATTGGCCGCCTTGTTCAAATCATCAGGGAAAATCGTGACATCGAATTTCATAAATAGTTAGCTTTCAATTATTTGGATGCTGGCAATGAGCCACCATTTGCGTGGCGTTGATCGTACGATTATGGTGCACCATGATAGCATTTTCCATGAGCCGATTACGAATGCGACTCGTTTCGCTCTAATGATCGGTTGATGCTATAATGCGTGCAACGTCATTCCGAAATGCAATCCAGCAATCGTTCAAAAACTTTTTACATAGCAGGACAATCTTCGTGACCCCTGATACCTCTCCAGAAAACCTGACTGAGTCGCACCTGCGCACCCTCTATCAAATCGCCCAATGGATCAACTCTAGCTTGGAGTTCAACCAGTCGCTGAACAATGCCATTGATGCGGTTATGCAGGTGACGCGGGCAGAACGTGGTTTCTTGATGGTTCATGATGAAGGGGCCAATCGCCTGCGGGTGTTGGTGGCACGCGGTATCGATGGCGCGACGATTGAACGCGAAGGTTACAGCACGACGATTGTCAATCAGGTGGTGCAGACGCGCCAACCTATCCTGACCAACAATGCTCAGTTCGATCAGGAATATACTGGTTCCAAGAGCATCATCATGCATAAGCTGCGTGCGATTCTTTGTACGCCGATGATGGTCAATGAACGGCTAGTGGGCGTGGTCTATGTTGATACGGCCATGAAAGCCGGGATGTTCGGCCCGAATGACATGTCACTGGTGACTGCGGTCAGCGGTCTGGCAGCTCGTGCGATTGAAAATGCACGTTTGTATCAAGTGGCATTGGAAAAAGGCCGCCTGGAACGCGAACTGCAAATGGCGCGGGAAATCCAGCGTGGTTTGCTACCTCAGCAGTTGCCTGACGTATCTAATTATGAAATCGCAACATGGTGGGAAGCTGCTCGTGAGGTTGCAGGCGATTTTTATGACGTGTTCAGGGCAAAAGATGGCATGCTTTCTACAGTGATGGCCGATGTTTCTGACAAAGGCGCGCCAGCGGCCTTGTTCATGGCTGTTACGCGCACACTGATTCGCAGCCACGTTCATAATGGCGTGGACCCAGTTCAAGTGGTGACGAGCACCAACGATCTGCTTTTGCCGGATGCCGAACAGAATGGCATGTTTGTCACCCTGTACTATAGTGAATTCCAGGCGGACGGCTACAGTGTACATGTCAATGCGGGGCACAACCCACCGATTCATTATCGAGCTGCTAGCAAAGAAGCAACTTTTATGCCGATTGGGGGCCGTGCCCTGGGTTGGTTCCCTAATAACCCAGTGGGAAGCATCGAACTAGAGCTAGAGCCAGGTGATCTGATGGTGCTCTATACCGATGGCCTGACCGAGGCGGAGAATCCAGAAGGCGAACCCTATGGTGAGGAGCGGCTAGCTGACATTGTTGAGCGCACAGCGACGTCCTCAGCGGATGATGTTCGGGATGCTATTTTGCATCATGTCGCTGAGTTTTGTGATGGTAATCCGCCGTTCGATGATATGACTATGTTGGTCGTAAAGTACATTGGATAGCTGATTTTCCATCGACGTCTGCAAATGACATTGTGGCATTGTTTATGGTGTGGACTTTTGTCGAAGTCGAGTGACTGAGGAGCTGCGAGGGTACATGGATCAGGCGAATACGCAAAACTCCTATAACTGGATTTTTGTTTTACTGATTACGATCATTCTCTTAATAGCCTTATGGGCCATTCGCAGCATCTTGTTGCTGACGTTTGCAGCCGTATTGCTCACGGTCCTGGCAACGGCTCCTGTCCGTCTTTTTGAACGATGGGGAATGAGTCGGGGAATAGCGATCCTTCTATCAATCTTACTGGGCTTGGTGGTGATTGTTGTTGCCATCATGCTGGTATTTCCGACGCTATTTCAGCAGTTCAGCGTACTATTCACGGACATTATCCCGCGTGGTGTTGAACAGCTCATCGAAGAATGGAACAGTGGTCGTGTTTTTGAAGCATTTCCATTCTTGGAAGATTATGTGCAGAACATCGTGATTGATAGCGACTTGATAAATCAGGTCGCGACACAGGTGGGGAATGCGCTGGGTACTTTGGGTGGATCCGTGCTGCCTTTAGTCGGTAGTGTTGCCAATACTGTCCTCAGTATTTTGATCGTCATCTTCCTTAGTATGTACTTCCTTGCCGAACCGAGACGTTACATCAGCGGCATCATCGCCCTGACGCCAAAGTGGTATCGGTCACGCATGCAAGACATCCTTGCCTTGTGCGATGAAACCATCCGTGCCTGGTTGCGAGTGACTGGGGCCTCGATGTTGTTGGTCGGTCTGGGCACGGCTTTGGGTCTGGCGATCATTGGCGTCGAACAATGGGCGGCGCTGGGTGTATTGGCTGGTGTTCTCAGCTTCATTCCAAACTTTGGACCGCTGTTGGCGTTAATCCCATCCATTGCTGTGGCCATTATCCAGGCTCCTGAGAATACGTTCTGGGTCATCATCATTATTTATGGCATGTCCTTCTTGCAAAGCCAGATCGTTGGCCCACTCCTGGCGAATGAAAGTATGAAGTTGGCGCCGGTCCTGATTCTCATCGGGCAGATTGTGTTTGGCGTCTTTTTTGGCTTCCTTGGTATTATGCTGGCGGTTCCACTGACGGCGCTTGGCGTTGTCTTGATTTCAGAGATGTACATCAAGGATTTCCTGGGTGATCGTTTATGGAATAGCCTTAAAGATGTCAATGATGAGGGTGAGAATTTAGAAGAATTGCTTCCCTCACCAGATTGATCAAATTTCTTACGATTTCTTTGTGAAAATTGCTACGAAGTCCCCTTGACCAGTGTAGGGGGCCGTGATATGATTTGGCTCCTGCGACGGACAACGACGCAGCGAGCTTAACAAAGCAGAGGAGGATGCTGAACAGAGGACTGTTCACAACCTCATAGGGCAGCGAAGACGGCGAGAGCGCAAGCGACCGCGGTCGGAGCTGCAAGAACCGACACTCCCTACTTGGGGGTCCGCGTATGCCAGGTCTGGTGACCGGGGTCGTTTTGAGACGGCACTTAGGGAAAAGGACTTGGGATAAAGCGAGATAACCCAAACGAGTTGGACACGAAAGTGGAAAACTCGGGAAAAAGCGCGAAAGTCAGCGTTGACAAGGTTAGGGTGGGGTTGGTATGCTTGTCTCTACCACAAACGGAGTACTGGAAACGGGAAACAGAATGTGGGTGAGCGAAAAGCTCAGACAGGGGTGGCAACACCTCAGGGAATGAGAGATCATTCCAGGGAACCTTAACAACAGGATAGTGGGTCGAGACGGGGCTTGAGAGACGTTTTCCACACAAGATGGAGAACACAAGCACTGTTGAGACTGAGACGAAATGGTTGGTTATCTGGTTGAGTTCACTCGAAAGAGACGGGCTCTATAATAGGAACAGATAACGAATCAGCCAGAGTAGAACAAGCTCAGAGCAGACTCCTACGGGAGAGCTGCTCAACAAAAAAGGAAAATAACTTACTCAGCGAGTAAGTTAATCCCCTGTACAAGGGGAAACCCCTTGAATACGGAGAGTTTGATCCTGGCTCAGGATGAACGCTGGCGGCGTGCCTAACACATGCAAGTTGAACGGGAATCATTTTTTCGAAAATGAGGAGAGTGGCGAACGGGTGAGTAACACGTAGCTAATCTGCCCTCAAGACCTGGATAACGTTCTGAAAGGAACGCTAATACGGGATAAGCTCACGGCGAATAGAGAGCTGTGAGAAAAGCTGAGGCGCTTGAGGATGAGGCTGCGGCCCATCAGCTAGTTGGTAAGGTAAAGGCTTACCAAGGCTTCGACGGGTAGGGGACCTGAGAGGGTGACCCCCCACACTGGGACTGAGACACGGCCCAGACTCCTACGGGAGGCAGCAGTGAGGAATATTGCCCAATGGACGAAAGTCTGAGGCAGCGACGCCGCGTGGGTGAAGAAGGTTTTCGGATCGTAAAACCCTTTTCTGTGTGACGAGAGAGGACGGTAGCACAGGAATAAGTGTCGGCTAACTACGTGCCAGCAGCCGCGGTAAAACGTAGGACGCAAGCGTTATCCGGAGTTACTGGGCGTAAAGCGCGCGCAGGCGGGCTGTTAAGTTAGCCATGAAAGCTCCCGGCTAAACTGGGAGAGGCTGGTTAAGACTGGCAGTCTTGAGTGAGTGAGAGGGAAGTGGAATTCCGCGTGTAGTGGTGAAATGCGTAGAGATGCGGAGGAACACCAGAGGCGAAGGCGGCTTCCTGGCACTCAACTGACGCTGAGGCGCGAAAGCATGGGTAGCGAACGGGATTAGAAACCCCGGTAGTCCATGCCGTAAACGATGTTCACTAGTCGTTCGGAGTCCTACGGGGCTTTGGGTGNCGAAGCNAACGCGATAAGTGNACCGCCTGGGGANTACGGNCGCAAGGCTAAAACTCAAAGGAATTGACGGGGGCCCGCACAAGCAGCGGAGCGTGTGGTTTAATTCGAGGCTACGCGAAGAACCTTACCTGGGCTTGACATCCTGCGAACGAACCAGAGATGGGGAGGTCCCTTCGGGGCGCAGAGACAGGTGCTGCATGGCTGTCGTCAGCTCGTGCCGTGAGGTGTTCGGTTAAGTCCGCAAACGAGCGCAACCCTTATTGCTAGTTATACGTGTCTAGCGAGACTGCCCGTGGCAAACGGGAGGAAGGTGGGGATGACGTCAAGTCAGCATGGCCTTTATGTCCAGGGCTACACACACGCTACAATGGTCGGTACAATAGGTTGCGAAGCTGCGAAGTGGAGCCAATCCTAAAAGCCGATCTCAGTTCGGATTGCAGGCTGCAACTCGCCTGCATGAAGTCGGAGTTGCTAGTAACCGCGCATCAGCACGGTGCGGTGAATACGTTCCCGGGCCTTGTACACACCGCCCGTCACGTCATGGGAGCTGGTTACGCCTGAAGTCGGGAAGCTAACTTAACGGAGGCTACCGCCGAGGGCAGGACTGGTGACTGGGACGAAGTCGTAACAAGGTAGCTGTAGCGGAAGCTGCGGCTGGATCACCTCCTTTCTAAGAGAAGCGTTGGNNNTNCGAGAGTANNNACTNACCAGAGAAAGAAGTCAGGGCGNANGTGCTAGAGGGACGAGAAGAGTGACCACAAGTCACTTGAAGACCTCTACCTGACCGCTCAAGCAGTACGTCTCCCCCACTATCCTGTTGGTAAGTTCCAACTTCCGACGTTGACAGGAAATTCGCAATCGGGTATCCTGTTGGACACGTCAGTTTTAACAACTAAGGATGAGATTCATTTGACACCAAGAACAATCAGCAATCTAAGGCGAATACCTGTGTAAACAAGGTTCCTTGACTGTTGTTTGTTTGGAGTGCGAATGAAGCTCGACGAGTTGTCGGGCTTTTTTCATCGGTCAGTGGGGTCGTATCAACTGTGGAAGCAGTTGGTGAGATACCACGGGCAGATGAAGCCCTCTCGAGAGAGGGAAGATGCCCAGCAGGCTACCCACAAGGTAGCTGTGCAGCTTAAGAGAAGAATAGAGGAAATGCGCGTCGAGCCGTCATGGCTCGGCAAATACTCAGGTTACAGGAACTTGAGTATGAAATAACGCATACTGTTGGCAAAAGCTCTGCAGCGCGGGTGCTACCACGACGAGTGGGAGTATCCAAGAAGCGCGACAAGCAGAGCGCTTGAGTAGAAATGCCAGAAAGCGGACTGTTTGGTTAGCCAAACAGAATAAGCCGCAGAAGAAAGCAAGAAACGCAAAGCAAGAGTGCCAGCATCTCCGTATCACACGGGTAAAAGCGAAAAAGGGCGCATAGAGGATATCTGGGCATATGGTGCCGAAGAAGGACGTGGCACACTGCGAAAAGCTCTGGTGAGGGGTGTGCACCCGCAAGAACCAGAGACATCCGAATGGGGAAACCCGATGGGGTTAGAACTCCATCACTCCGTAAGGAGAGGGAACCCGGGGAACTGAAACATCTAAGTACCCGGAGGAAAAGAGAAGATTCTGCGAGTAGTGGCGAGCGAAAGCGGAGTAGCCCAAACCGGTCAGNNTACNGGCCGGGGTTGTAGGACACCAGACGCGAAGATGGAATCAAGCGGAACGACCTGGGAAGGTCGACCGGAGAGGGTGAGAGTCCCGTAGGCTTGAGGAAGTAATAGCAGGTGTATCCTGAGTACCACGGCGTACGCTAATGTTGTGGGAAACTGGGCCGCCCACGGTCCAAGGCTAAATACACCATATGACCGATAGTGAAAAAGTACCGTGAGGGAAAGATGAAAAGAACCCCGGCGAGGGGAGTGAAACAGAACTTGAAACTGTGCGCTTACAACCGGTCGGAGGGGGCTAAGGCTCCTGACGGCGTGCCTTTAGGAGAATGAACCAGCGAGTCAATTCATGTGGCAAGCTTAAGGCAGGTACAGCCGAAGGCGAAGCGAAAGCGAGTCTGAAAAGGGCGAGAAGTGGCATGAATTGGACACGAAACCGTGTGAGCTAACCATGGGCAGGCTGAAAGTGCGGTAACACGCACGGGAGGGCCGAACCCACCAATGTTGCAAAATTGGGGGATGACCTGTGGTTAGAGGTGATATGCCAAACGAACACGGAGATAGCTTGTTCTCCCCGAAATAGCTTTAGGGCTAGCGTTGCATGATGAGTGATGGAGGTAGAGCACTGAATGGGCTAGGGGGCGTCTAGCTTACCGAACCCAATCAAACTCCGAATGCCATCATATCAAATGCAGCAGTCGGACGGTGGGAGATGAGTTTCATCGTCGAAAGGGAAACAACCCAGACCCCCAGCTAAGGTCCCAAAGTACGTGTTAAGTGGGAAACGATGTGATTGTGTAGAGACAGCCAGGAGGTTGGCTTAGAAGCAGCCATCCTTTAAAGAGTGCGTAACAGCTCACTGGTCAAACGCAGTTGCGCGGATAATGTAACGGGGCTCAAACACGTCACCGAAGCTAGGGATATAACCAGGTTAAACCTGGAGATATGGTAGGGGAGCGTTGATACGGCGGAGAAGGTGTCCTGGCAAGGGATGCTGGAGCGGTATCAAGTGCGAATGCTGGTATGAGTAGCGAGAAATGCGTGAGAACCGCATTGGCCGAAAATCTAAGGTTTCCGACGGAAGGTCAGTCCGCGTCGGGTTAGTCGGGCCTAAGCCGAGGCCGAGAGGCGTAGGCGATGGACAACGGGTTAATATTCCCGTACCGGTAGCATGTTGGAGAGGAACTCCTGGTGGAGGCTCAGCCACTGAGTGGATTGTGGTTGCAAGCGGAGGAAGTCCGCGATGCCGTGCCGAAATGGCAAGAAGTGAGAGGTACACTGGGACTAGAAAAGACCGAACTGTAAATGCTACTGCCCGTACCGCAAACCGACACAGGTAGATGGGTAGAGGATACCAAGGCCAACGGGAGAACCTTCGTTAAGGAATTAGGCAAAATGGATCCGTAACTTCGGGATAAGGATCACCCCTGAGAGGGGGTCGCAGTGAAATGGCTCTGCCGACTGTTTACCAAAAACACAGGTCTCTGCCAAGCCGAAAGGCGAAGTATAGGGGCTGAAGCCTGCCCAGTGCCGGAAGGTTAAGTGGACGTGTTAACGCACTGAAATGAAGCCCCGGTGAACGGCGGCCGTAACTATAACGGTCCTAAGGTAGCGAAATTCCTTGTCGGGTAAGTTCCGACCCGCACGAAAGGCTTAACGAGTGGAGCACTGTCTCAACGAGGGACCCGGCGAAATTGAAGTATGCGTAAAAATGCGTATTACCTGCAGCAGGACAAAAAGACCCCGTGGAGCTTTACTGTAGCCTGTCATTGCGTTAGGGTGCAACTTGTGTAGGATAGCTGGGAGACTAGGAAGCGTGGACGTCAGTCTGCGTGGAGTCAACGTTGAAATACCAGCCTGGTTCTACTTTGACCCTAACCCGCCCTTTCACAGAGGGGGGGACAGTGACTGGTGGGCAGTTTGACTGGGGCGGTCGCCTCCGAAAGAGTAACGGAGGCGCCCAAAGGTTGGCTCAGGCGGAATGGAAACCCGTCAAAGAGTGTAAAGGCAAAAGCCAGCTTGACTGGGAGAGAGACACCTCGACCAGAGACGAAAGTCGGGCTTAGTGATCCTACGGCGCTGAGTGGAAAGGCCGTAGCTTACCGGATAAAAGCTACCCCGGGGATAACAGGCTAGTCTTGTCCAAGAGTTCACATCGACGACAAGGCTCGGCACCTCGATGTCGGCTCATCGCATCCTGGGGCTGTATA
>PABP01000034.1 GCA_002699585.1 Anaerolineaceae bacterium
TGGCCGACGACCTGACGCAGTTGCCGTATGTGGTGCGTCTGTCGCGCTTCGCTCGTCGGTTGATTAAAGAGAACGTGGCCTTTAGCTTCGGCGTTAAGCTGGTGTTCTTGGTGCTGGCCTTCTTCGGCCTGACCTCGCTCTGGATTGCGATCCTGGCTGATGTGGGTATGGCGTTGCTGGTGACGCTCAACGGCATGCGTCCGCTCAGGTACGAGGTGGAATAGTCCGCTAAGTGTAGAAATCCTATAAAACTTCGATGTGTCGCAGGACGATTGTCTGCGGCACTTTTTGTATTTCTGTATACTGCAAACGTGGGTTACTCTGTCAAATTATTGAGGATTTTGACCATGAAGCAGATAAAAGTGCTTGCGCTTTGTTTGGGTCTACTCCTGATTTTCGCATCCAGTTCGTTTGTTCTTGCCCAGGATGACCAGGCGGATATGATTTTTTACAATGGCACGATTCTGACAATTGCAGGCGATGTGTCCGAGTGGGAACAAGAAGCACTAGCCGTGCAGGGTGACGAAATCCTGGCGGTGGGATCGCTGGGTGATATTGAGTCTATGGCGACATCGGAAACCCAATGGATTGACCTGGATGGGCGCACGTTGATGCCGGGTATCGTTGACCCGCATACGCACATGCTCAATGACTATGGGGGTTCGCTGGACGAAGCTATGAAATTCATCTTGCAAAATGGCTACACCACCATTGGCAACGCCTATTCTGATGAGTCTTTCGTTCGGGACATGGTTGCGTTAGATGCAGCCGGTGGAGTAAGCGTCCGCACAACGCTGTATATGACGGCGAATGATAACTGCGGGTCGGTCTTCGGTAACTGGTGGGCGGACTTCCCACCCACATTTGATCCTGATGACATGTTACGTACCAGCGGCGTCAAGATCTTCGCAGATGGCGGTACCTGTGGCTCGCCTGCGCTTTCGTATATAGATGAACCGCCGTTCCTGTCGGAAGAACTCGCTGTGGACTTGGTTCAAACGGCAGATGATCTGGGTTATCAGGTATTGTTCCATGCCATTGGCGATAAAGCCATTGATGTGGCGTTGCAGGCCATCAATGCAGTTAATGGCGGTGGCCCGAATACGATGCGTCATCGCATTGACCATAATGCGGTCACGCGACCCGATCAGATTCCGCTGTACGGGGCCTATGATATTGTGACAGTCGTGTTTGCTTCATTTTCATTCTGTGAAGCGGAGCCGACGGATTACACCATTTGGGAATGGCGCTGGCGAGATCTTCTGGCAACGAATCCGGGTTTGCACATGACGTGGCATGGCGATTGGCCCTGGGTCAGTACGGCCAATCCCTTTGAGTCGTTATACAGCATGGTCACGCCATTTGAGATCAGTGTCGCAGGCGAGTGCCCAACTCCGGCCTTCTTGACAGCCAAGCAGCTCCCAGTTGAGACAGTACTGCGCATGATGACTAGCGAAGCGGCCTATGCGCTGTTCCGCGAGAATGATGTGGGCACACTGGAATCGGGCAAGTTCGCCGACATGATCGTCATTTCAGCCAATCCAATGGCGGTGGCCCCGGCGGACATCAAGGACATTGATATTCTGGCGACGTATGTCGGTGGGGAAGCGTTATTCTGCACTGAGGCATTCTGTAGTTAGCCACGACAAGTCATGTAGAATGCAAAAGGTCGGTCCAGTGGATCGGCCTTTTTTGTTGCCACGAGCGCTTAAGAACGGGTCGCTTCCACAACCTCGTAGTACCAGCTATACAGGTCTTCAGGCGTGAGGGTGGCCAATTTGTCTTTGTCCAGCACAACCGCGTCCTCGGTTACGGAAACGCACAGGTTAAAAGGCGCAAGGTTGAGCATGTTCATACCAGCGACCTGCTGCCAGTCTGCAAGCGGCATGGACTGTTTTTCGATGAGCAGGGTGAGCAGATCATAGAAGAAGCGCTGCGTCACGTTGACAGGGTAGGGCTTGTCGGACATCGACACGATGTAGGCATCCACTTCCTGCCAGACCGCGCTAATGTGCCTCTGGCGGCGTTTGACGTTTTCCATATCCGGTGACACATGGCCCAGTAGTTGCACCAGACGCTCCGGCCAGTGCTCTGGCGTCCAGGCCAATGTCCGGCTCATATGGATCAGCCATTTTTCATGGGCGATGAACTCGCCATTGGCCATGTAGACCGCCTTGACCAGTTCCGTAACGGCCTGATTGAGCATCATGTGTGCCTGGAGCGGATCATCACGGTAAATCCAGATGTCGCCGGCCAGCTTATAGTGCCACCACGCGCTGAATAGCACGCCACCTGCATCCATTGGCTTTGGCCGATACTGCTCATTGTGTGCCAGCAATGTGGCGATTTTACCGGATGGGTCATAGAGCACCTGGCTGTAGGAGGCATCCCAACGCGCATCATCGGACCAGGTTGCGACATCCTCTGTGGCGAGGTCGACATGCTTGATGTCGTAGAGCATGCCATCAAAGCGCTGGATGCCCACGCCGAAAGGCGCGTGTCCCTGCTGCCAGTGCTGGTAAGTATCGGAGTGCAGGTAAAACGTGATGTCAATCTCTGACAGATGGTCGCCATACCCGCGTGCGAGGCCACCGTTGAGTGTTAACCCGACCACACCCGGTGGCCCGGTAAATTGGGGCAAGTGGCTGTCTAAATGGGCCAGGAGGGCATCTATCTGATTGGGCTTGTTGATTTGGACGCGGGGACGACTCAAAAGGTTTCTCTCAGTCTAGCGTAACTGTGGCAAGGACTATTTTATTCGTTCTTCTTTACGATCTATTGTGTTGATTTGTTGCAGTCGTGCGTGTATTCATTACAATTCAGGAGAGTCATTAGGTGAGCGATATGTCATATGTCCTTGCATCGACCATGACATTCGTGCTGACTTGTCATCATGAGAATGTCGTATCTAATGATTTTTGATATTGTTATGGACATATGACAAAGTCACTATATGATGAAGACCACATGATGCCTGGTTTTCCCGCCGGGTGAGTTCCTGTAAAGAGAGAGGCACTACGCATGACAATTGAAACACGATCACTGCCCAGAATCATCCAGGGTGGTATGGGAGTCGCAGTTTCCTCCTGGCAATTGGCGAACACCGTATCCAAGTTGGGCCACCTCGGGGTGGTATCCGGTACAGGTGTCGCCCTGGTCTTGGTTGGTCGTTTGATGGACGGTGATGAGGGTGGCCATGTGCGGCGCGCGTTGGCAGCGTTCCCCATGCAAGATGTCGCCCAGCGTATCGTTGATAAATATTACGTCGAAGGTGGCAAGGCCCCGGACCAACCCTATAAGCGGGCGACGTTATGGTCAATCAATCCGCCACAGCATCTGAACGAAATTACGGTTGTCGCTAACTTCGTTGAGGTCTGGCTGGCGAAAGAAGGGCACAATAACCCGGTGGGCATCAACCTGCTGGAAAAAGTGCAACTGCCGAACCTTTCATCCCTGTATGGCGCGATGCTGGCCGGTGTGGATTTTGTCATTATGGGCGCTGGCATCCCGATGCAGGTTCCGGGCGCGCTCGATGAGATGTCCCAGCATAAACCATTTAGCTATCGTCTGGATGTGCATGGGGCGCAAGAAGATGTGCATATCACCTTCGACCCGGAAGCGGTTTTCCCCGGCATCACTGAAAAACTCGGTCCGCTTAAGCGCCCGAACTTCCTGCCGATTGTGTCCTCCTATATTCTGGCGAATGCCCTCAAGAAACGCGCCAATGGCGAAATTCAGGGCTTTGTCATCGAAATGCCGATTGCCGGGGGCCACAACGCACCGCCGCGTGTAGCGGCTTTCAATGAGCGCGGCGAACCGGTCTATGGGGCGAAAGATGAAATCGACCTGGAGAAGTTCCGCAAGCTGGGCCTGCCATTCTGGCTGGCGGGTGGTTATGGCAATGCTGAGAAAATGAAAGAAGCGCTGGACGAAGGCGCGGCAGGTGTTCAGGTCGGTACGGCTTTCGCATATTGCAATGAAAGCGGCATGGCTAAGCATCTGCGCGAGCAGGTCATCGATATGGTGCTGAAGGGCGAAGTCGATGTCGTCACCAGCGCGACCGCCTCACCGACGGGCTTCCCGTTCAAGGTGGTGCAGGTGTCTGGTAGCACATCCGATGAGGATGTCTACAACGCTCGTGAACGTATCTGCGACATTGGCTATCTGCGCCAGCTTTTTGTAGATACCGATGGTAAGGTCAATTATCGCTGTTCCTCCGCCCCAATTGATGGCTATGTCAAGAAGGGTGGCAAGGTTGAAGATACAGTGGGCCGGATGTGCCTGTGTAACCAACTGGGCGCGGCGGCTGGCTTCAGCCAATTCAAGAAGAATGGCATGCTGGAACCGCCTGTGATTACCTCCGGTGATGATCTGCCCAACATCAAGCAGTTCATGAAAGATGGCGCGACGACCTACTCCGCGGCTGAGGTTATCGAGGTCCTTTTGCAGCTTGTTCCTCAGGAAGAAGCTACATTCTAGGCGATCCTGACAGACAATTCGATTATTGAGAAGGGCGCGGCGATGGTCGCGCTCTTTTTTGTCCAAGCCCCAAACATATAAAAAGGCCCGTCCAGTAGACGAGCCTTCTGATTACGATTTTATGTGTAGGGGCACAATATATTGTGCCCCTACGACTGTTTAGCAATGTAATTCTTATGACTGGCTTTGACGACGGCGGCCAGCAACCCAGACGCCGATCAGCAGCAGGATGAGCAGCAGGCCCGCGGCCCACGGCAGCAGTTCAACGAAGGTCGATTGGGCGAAGCTGAAGGGCACCGACTGCGTCAGTGTTTCCCCGGCTTCGTTCTCGACGGTGACGTCAAGCTGATGTTCACCGATGCCGATTTCGTCACGGCTGAGCGTGAAGCTGAACGGGACGATGTTGCCATTGGTGTAGGGTTCGTCATCAACGGCGATTTCGATGCTTGTCACCGGGAGCTGGTCCTCGGCCAGGGTGATGGTCACCTCGCGCGTGTCGTCTTCGATGGCTTCATCCAGGTTGAGCGACTCGATGCTGAAGGCCAACTGTGGCGCGGGTGGCTCCGGCGTGATGAACAGAGCTTCATCGACGGTGAAGGGGATCGATTCCGTAAGCGATTCCTCAGCTTCGTTCACGACCGTAACATCCAGCGTATGGGCGCCGGCACCCAACCCGATCAGGTCAAGTTCGTAAGAGTAGGGCAGGCTGTCGCTGCTGTCGACTTCTTCGCCATCCAGCGCGATGCTGACCGATGTCGCCGGGGACTGGCCTTCTGGCTGGTCAATATCGACCGTCAGTGTGCCATCAGAGATCATGTCATCAGCAGCCAGCCCGGTGATGTTGAACGACAGCGGAACAGGGGTTTCGCTGGGTTCTTCGGTCGGTGTGGCTGTTGGCTCAGACGTATCGGTTGCCGTTGGCTCTGCGGTATCGGTTGGTTCGTCGGTATCTGTGGCCGTTGGCTCTTCCGTGTCAGTCGGTTCCTCCGTATCCGTGGGTTCTTCTGTGTCGGTCGGCTCTTCGGTATCGGTTGCTGCCTGGGCGACCTGAGCAGACACGGCTGCTTCATCCACGATGAAGGCGTTGGTTGTGGTGGTTTCATCGCCATCCACGCTGGTGACGACAATATCCAGGATATGGGCACCGCCACCTGCTTCGGCCATATCGAGGTCGAAAGTGTAGGGTGGTTCGGTCAGGGTGGCGACTGTTTCGCCATCAAGCACGAATTCGACGGATTCAATGTCAGGTTGGTCGGCACCTATCGTGACTTCGATGGTGCGCGTCCCGTCAGTGATCGTCTCTCCGCTGCTGATGCCTGTGATGTCAAAAGTCAGCGGCGTACCCGTTGAGGTTGATGTCGCGGTTTCGGTATCCGTCGCGGTCGGTTCCTCGGTATCGGTGGCCGTTTCGGTATTCGTGGCCGTTTCAGTGTTCGTGGCCGTTTCAGTGTTCGTGGCCGTTTCAGTGTTCGTGGCCGTCTCGGTGTTGGTGGCCGTTTCCGTATCGGTCGCGGTTTCCGTGTCCGTTGGTTCTTCCGTATCGGTTGCGGTTGGCTCCGGCGTGTCCGTCGGTTCTGGTGTATCTGTCGGCTCCGGTGTATCCGTAGCCGTTGGTGATGGCGTACTGGTCGCAGTCGCGGTGGCTGTCGGTGACGGCGTAGCCGTGTTGGTGGGTGTCGGTGTGTTGGTTGGCGTATCGGTCGGCGTCACATAGAGCTGCGGATTGAAGGAGAAATCCAGCGATTGGGATGCAGCTTCGCCCTGGGCATTGATGACAACAGCTTCAAGGGTATGCGTCCCGGCGCCGACATCGACGTTATCAATGACAAACGAATAGGGTGCTTCAGTCAGCGTAGCCTGTTCGTCGCCATCAATCAGGTAGGTGACGGACTCAATGCCGACCTGAGCCTGGTTGACGTTGACCGCAACGGCAATCGCTGCGTCGCTGATGACATCGCCGCTGGCCAGATTGTCGAAGGTGAAGGTGGTCGGTACACTGCCCACCTGATATTCGCGGCTGACAGCGCGCACGCCGCCTTGCTGATCGGTGCCTTCGATGGTGATGTCGTAGGTGCCGGGGGCCAGCGTTAGCGGGTCGATGACGATATCGCCAGTGGCGCTGTTGCCATCGTCGGCCATGGTGTAATTGCTGAGTTCAGCGGGGCCGCCAGCAGATGATGATGCGACCAGATCGCCCACGCCGCGTACGGCGTCAATGGCGGCGCTGATAGTGGTTGTTTCTGTAATGGGGCCATCGGGCACGCCATCGAGCGTCACGACTGGGTACAAGTCCTGCGACGTGTACTGGCCTGTTGCCGACGCATCGTCCACGCTAAGGGTGATGTCATAGGTTGAGCCATCCGGTTCCAGATCGGGCGCAATGGTGACGATGTACTGGCTGCGTAAATAGCCGGAAATGAAGCTGAAGATGCTATCCAGATTTTCACTATCCGGTGTGATGAAGGCTTCGCCGTTGGAGTTAGCCGCCAGCGTTTCCAGATAGGGTGCGTTGACGTCAAAACCCAGGCCGATGACGAAGAACGGAATGCCGTTTTCCATCGCCAGCAGTTGGGCGGCTTCTGCCGGGTTGGTGCTTAGTTCGCCGTATTCGTTGCCATCCGTCAATAGGATGACGAAGCGGCGCGGGTTGTTGGCTGTCAGGGCGGTTTCTACACCGGCGTTGGCGGCGTCATACAGCCGCGTCTGACCGCCAGCGAATAGCCCATCGATGGCGCTGCGGGCGGATTCAATGTCGGAGGTGAAGGGTTGGACCACGCGCACCCCATTGTCGAAGTCGATAACGGCGACTTCATCTTGAGTACGCAGGTTGTCGAGCAAGATGCCCGCTGCCGCTTTGGTGTCAATCATCGGCGTTTCGAACATGCTCTGGCTGCTGTCCAACACCATGACCACGGAAACGGCCAGGTCGTTGTTGACTAGCTCTTCAACACTGACAATTTCCGTGTTGCGGCCATCGGCCAGGGCGCTAAAGTCCTCGGCAGTCAGGCCATTAATGGGCTGTTGCAGCGCATTTTCCACCGTGACCAGCAACCGTAATTCAGGGTCGTTGGTGCCATCGATGGTGTTAATTGTGATGGTGCTTGCACTTTGAGTGGTGTCCTGGGCTGTGACGATGGCTACCAGACCGAACAGCAGCACACTCGTCAGCAACCAGATGAACTTGCTTTGCTTTAGGCTTCGCATTGGTATCTACCTTGTTGAGCCGGATATCATCCGGTGAACAATCTGAGTTAATAAGTCACCATGTCCACACGATGATCTGTTTAGGATGATCTGTGTAAACGAAAGGGCCATATTGGCCCCATTGTGATGGTGGTGTTATTCGTCATCCTTGTACTGGATGGGATCGCGCCCACTAATCAGGTATTGCTGGAAGGATTTCAGTCCTTCCATGTCGTCACGCACAATGTACTGGGCTTGCTTGGGCCAGGTGCGGGTCGCTTCGTTCAAGATCCGCACGTTGGCTTCCACTTTAACGATGCGGTGCAATTCCTCCGGCGACATCTGCGACACCTGGGCGAAGGTGGTGACGCCCGCGTCATACAGGGCCTGGGCACTCTTGGGGCCGATGCCTTCGATCATAGTCAGGTCATCCGGTTGGGCCGGGCGCGAGGGATCGATTGGTTTGGCTGCCGGGGCCGCTGCTGGCTTGGCGGCGGGCTGCGGCGTAGTCGGCTTGATGGGTGGGGTTGATGGGGCAGACGATGACCCTCTGGGCTGGGTGGTTGTCGTGGGGATTTCTATCGGCTGTAGCAGCAGCAAGAGCAACACCCCGACGATGATAAAAACAATACCCGCGATGAGAATCTGCGAAACCAGGAAATCGGCGACGCGCTCTGTATCCCCAGATACAAGCGCAATCAAGACGCCGATGATGCCGATCAGGACAATAATCCAGGCAATGGGCCGCGCAGGATTGGATCTCTGTGTCATGTAACTTCCCCTTTAGCGCAATATTTAACTAGCGCAATATGTAGCGCATGTTGTCTAGCGTATAACAGCTAGCGCACAACAGGCTGATGCTCTTTATCAGAGCACGACCATTCACTCATGACATTTATAAGCATGACATTTGTAAGTGAAAATGGAATCGCTAGGATCGTGTTAACTCTGCGTTTCATTAACGCTAGTTTCTATTTGCTGTACGCCTGTTACGATGGCTGTTATATTACCGCAGCGGGTGTCACTTGCCAAATTCAGACTTATTGACAACTCGCTCCCAGAGCATGTCAGAAATAGGCTGTTCCTAACGCCTTATTACACGCTGGCGCGGGTCTGTTACAATACAGCGCTGGCGTTAGATATTGACCTGGGGACAACCTGTTACAAGAGAGAGAAATCGATCCTTCATGATGCGATCTTGGTTACGTTGGCCACGTTTATTAGCTGTGATACTCGTCACGCTGGCGGTGATTCTGGGTGTTTTGCTAGTCGCGCTCATCGCGCACTACAATTCGCAGCGGGACCAGCTATTGCAGCAGGCCTTTAGCTCGGCACAGACGCAAGCGTTTGATGCCGCGCGTACAATCAGCAGCACGTTTGCGGATGTGATGGCCATTGCCAGCGATGTATCGTTCGATTTGACCACAGGCGATTTGCCATACGCCGACATCACCGAGCGCCTGTACGACGAAGTCGAAGCTCACCCGGATATCGACGGACTGGCGATTACGTTCCAGCCGTTTGTTTACGATCCTGCCGAACCACTGTATCAGGAGTACATCTACAAGACGCCGGAAGGCACCTTCGATACGCTGATTGGCGCGTCCTATGACTACAGTCAGCCGCCCACTGATGCCCCGGATTCGCCACAAACGGCATGGTATCACGGGCCGTTGAACAATGGCCCCATGTGGAACGAGCCGTTCTTCGCTACAGGTGCGCAAAAAGTCCTGATTGAGTTTGGCATTCCGTTTTATCAAGAGATTGACGACGAGCGCATTGCTGCCGGGGTGGTCACGATTGACTATTCTGTGGCCGATATGCGCGATCTGGTAGCTGGATTGAACCTGGGTGCGACCGGCTACGGCTTCGTTATTTCCCCCAGTGGCACAATCCTGGCGCATCCGGTGCCGGACCTGGTGGCCACACAGACTATCTTCGACTATGCCGAGTCTATTGATAATGAAACCCTGGCCGATGCCTCCCAGCGCGCCCTGGCTGGCGAACAGGTCACGCTTGAGCTGGTCGATAACCTGACAGGGGAGGCATCCTGGCTGTTCATGGAACCTGTCCCCATGACCGACTGGGCGCTGGGTGTGGTGCTCAACCGGGCAGAATACGCGCCGGACTCCAAGCAGACGCTCCGTGAGCAGACGACCATTCTGCTGGTGGCGGCGGTGCTGCTGCTGATCGCCATCTCGCTGCTGGTGCGGCTGCATCGTGGGCGGCGGCGAGCGCTATGGGCCGTATCGGTCGCCTTTTCGCTGATCGGCATTGTGCTGATTGTGGCGGTATGGTACCTGGCTGATTTATGGAGCGGGCCGAGTGGCGTGATTAAGATCACCAGCCAGACAGCACTCGATAGCTACTTGACCAATTACGAAGAACGCAGCCAGATCGCCAATGGTGAGCGTCCTCTGCGCGTCCCGACGGGGGTTTTTGTGCAGGCGGTCCAGTTCCCGGACCCCATGTCAGTGACGGTCAATGGCTATATCTGGCAGCGCTACCCGGTGGATAGCGACGTGCCGCGCGGCTTCTCTCTGCCGCAACGCATCGGCGAGGAAGCCACCCTGGAAGAAGTCCATCGTGAGGTGCAGGACGATGAGGAACTCATCATCTGGTATATAGGTGTGACGCTGCGCCAACTCTTTGATCCACAGCGTTATCCCTTCGACAGCCGCGACGTGACCATCCGCCTGATGCCGATGGCACTTGCGGAAAATATCGTGCTGACACCCGACCTGGAGAGCTACGCGCTGGTCAGTCCGGGGCTGCTACCCGGGCTGGATATCGACGTGGGCGTTAACAACTGGAATATGGAAAACAGCGCCTTTAGCTATGCGGAAGTGACCTATAACAGCACGCTCGGCCTGTCACAGCGGGCGAATTACACACAGTTACCGGAACTGCGTTTTACGATTGCCGCTCAGCGTTATGTGATCGGACCGTTTATCGCCTATTTGCTGCCGGGGATGGTAGCAGCCATGATGCTGTTCGCCTTCCTGGTCAACGAGCATGACCCCGGCGAGAAAGCCGAACTCAGTGAAGCGTTGAATTATGCCGCTGCGTTGTTCTTCGTGATCGCGGTGGCGCATACGGCCCTGCGCGATGGCATCGCCGCCGTTGGCCTGACGTATCTTGAGCACCTATACATTCTGTTGTATATCACCATTATCGCCATCGGCCTGAATACCTATGTGCTGGTCAAACAGCCTAAGGCATGGATCGTGCAGTATCAGAACAACTTGATCGTTAAGCTGCTGTTCTGGCCGATGCTGATCGGCGCGCTGCTGGTATCGACGCTGGCCGTGTTCGTCTACGGGTAGAAACCTACTAAATGTGAAACAGAACGGCCCATGCTAAACAATTTGCATGGGCCGTATTTTGGTTTTGGTTATTACACTTCTTTAGATATTTAATTGCCTACGTGATTGATGGGGCGCACCAGATTACCAGAGCCGGAAATAGTCTGAACATGATACTCCCAGGTTCCCCAAATGGCCCAATCCGGGTTGCCCGTGTAGCGTGGGTCGGTTTCATGGACGATGAGATAATTATAGTGGCTGTTGTCATCGTAACCGTGGCAATTGATGTGGTTTTGAATCCAGCCAGAATTCATGAATGGATCATTGCCAAAATCTGCTCGATAGTTGTTTACGTAGTCACAGACGGTTAACGTTGCCGGGTCGAGCGCGTCTACACTGGCAACCGTTCCTTGAATACGGCCGTCGCCTAAGTCCCAGTACCAATCGCCATTCATGTCGTAAGCGTAGAGTGAGGTGTAATGTCCATTGACCATGACGCCTGCATCCGGGTAGCCATTATTATCGGAATCGACACGATTGCCTCGATGGCCTGGGACTGCGGTGTTCTGGCCTAAGACAGTGGGTATGACTAAAACAAGAACCAATAATAAGCTTGTCAATTTCAAGAATTTATGTTGCATGTCAAAATTTCTCCTTCATAAAACCTTGCGTAATATTATTAATACACAGATTTAGTATATACTGAATAAGGATTACTGCAAATCAGATGGGCCGAACACAAGCTAGCTTGTAACGACCTATAGGGTGGTGCAACATCGTGCTGTTCAACTATAAGTTATGTAACGTAGCGTATTTTATAGGTTGCAAGCGTTTTTTAGCGTAGGGCGTGCTCTAGCATTTTTTCATAACCGGTTATGCACTGATCGACCAGAGGCTGTAGTTCCGATGGCACCGGTTCTGGATCAGACGGTGGCAGAAAACCTGTAGACTGCTCAACACTCTTATACCAGTAGGGTGCCCAAATGCCGTCGCTGTCGCGCGGGCCAGCGGGCCAACTGAGCATGGACTCGTCGAAGGGCACGCCAATGACATCACACAGCATGGATAGGATGCGTCGCGGGTCAGCCAGGACGTCGGCGGCATCGATGACGGGTATGAAGTCATCCGTGTAACCCTTCAAAAACAGGAAATAGAAATATTGATCTAGAAAGCCTGTTTGCTGCAAGGTTGGCGTGCCGATGACCTTGGCCAACGAGGTGATGACGTGCGCTGGATGGCGGATCAGAAAGCAGTTGGTGACGTGCCGTGTCCAGAACATATCTGTGCCACGCGGGATGTGATGGCACATATGCTTTTGATAGTAAATGGTGATGCCCTCCGGGACAGCACCCAACAACTGGTTCATGACCCTATTGGGGTTGGTAGGGTAGGTGGCCATGATTTCTTCGGCACCTGGGTGAGGAATCCCGGTTTCTTTCAAATAATAGGCGTAGAAGGGTTCATCATGCACCATTGTATCCGGGCGGTTTTCCCAGGCACGCATGAGCGCGGTGGAGATATTGCGCGGGCCGGACCACATGGCGATGCGGTGGACATTCGGCGTCATGGGGACTCCTCAGTGGGCTAGGTTAGGTCAGGGAAAAGTATAACGAAAATAGCCTGTAGTGCATGGGTTTGGTTATGGGTTCTTCCAGAAAAGTGATGATCTTATGGATAAGAGCGCATTTATTAAGGTTTTTGTCCTCAAAAAATGTTAAATTAGTCTTATCAAAGATGTTACCGAGAGCGAGAGGCCTGCCATAGAGACATTTAAATACTTAGACGAGGGTGAAAATAATGTCTACAGTAGTTACGATTCTTAAAAATGATGCCGCAACCTTAATGTATCACCCTGACACGAAAATCGTCCATCACGTTTTTCACAAAGGCGCACATGGGAAGCAATTCCATGAGGTGTTGGATGCTGGTCTAGAGGTCTTACAAGAATTCCAGGCTACCAAGTGGCTTTCCGATGATCGCCTCGCTGGGACACTCCTGCAAGAAGATCGGGACTGGATCTTTAATGATTGGTTCCCTCGGGTTGTTGCCGAAGGATGGAAATACTGGGCGTGGGTCCTGCCGCGTCAAGTAGACTCGATCAAAAATGCCCAAGAAACAGCCCATATGTGGCGGCCCTATGGTCTAAAAGTGATGTACTTTTCTTATCCAGAACCGGCGTTATTGTGGTTAGCCAAACAGGACTAAGCTCGTCGCTGCGGCCTATCCAATCAGAATCCCTTTATTCCACGCGCGCGATGCGGTTGGCGACGATGATGCAACTCAGCAACCAGACGCCGCCTGCTGCGAAGCCAGCCAGTACATCAGATACATAATGCACGTTCAGTGCCAAGCGGCTGATGCCTACCAGGATCACAAGTAAAGTTGCCCCAAATACCAGGAAAATACGCAGAATCGCGTTGTGTGTTGCGCGCCACAGGAAGTAAGTCAGCAGGCCGAAGCCAATCATGGACATCATGGCGTGGCCACTGGGGAAGCTGTAGGCGATCACATCAA
This sequence comes from Anaerolineaceae bacterium, assembly GCA_002699585.1. Taxonomy (GTDB): domain Bacteria; phylum Chloroflexota; class Anaerolineae; order Aggregatilineales; family Phototrophicaceae; genus Phototrophicus. The sequence goes on from PABP01000034.1 coordinate 13,482, forward strand.
TCAGGCGCGTTTCTGGCCGGGGACGTGCAAATAGCAGCTTGAGCAGATTGTTCAATACCAGGCCACCCAACAGCGTGACGATCCACAAACCCAGGTGTAGCCAGTGCTTTTTGAGTAAGAAATAGATCCCCACAATCATCCCAATGATCCACAATCCCTGATAGCCGATAAAGCTCAGGCCGCGGTAAAATGTGAGCGCTTGCGGGTTATCTGCCCGGAAGGCCTGGGCGAAGGCCGCATCAAAGACTAGCAACGTATCCTGTGGTTCGTTCAGTTCTTCAGCGATGGAAGCAAAAATCACGAGGCATATGATGGACGCCAGCAGGCCCAGCGCCAGCGGCAGGGTCAGCGAGCGAATGAAGGGCAGGCTGAGGATGCGGTTTTTTGTGTTGCGGAACAGGTGAGACAAGCGGCAGTTTCTCAGGCTATGGGCAGGTGATACGGGTAGGCAGTATAGCATAGGACCCTATAGCCTATGAACGATAGACATCAGAGCAAAACATATCGATGCGGTTGGGTGGACTACAGCTATGCCTAGTGCAAAAAGCTTATGAAAAGGGTTGGCTCTTGTGGAGTAAGATGAAACATATTTGTAGTGAATATCACAAGAACAGGCCCAAGCTTACATGATAACTGACGCAGTGCGTGTCGAGTGGAACGAAGCGCATGATATCGTGACGATCTCACTGCTGAAAATAGATAGATCGTCGATTGATGCTTACGTAGACGTCAATATAGACTTACTGCGTGATTGGAATAAGGCGGATACGATATACAAAATCCAGGACTTATCCCATGAAGATGTCAATCCAACACCTTATCTTAGGAACCGCCTCAAAGACATTTATGCTTACATTCGTGATAAACAGATGTCTGTTCGTGTCGCTGTTGTCTTGGGGACAGGATTACCAGGACAGATCTTCACAATAATCAGTCGTGTCGCTGCCATTACATCCCCTAATCTGACGCAGCGATTCTTCACCAACATGTCCCAGGCTCACGCATGGATCAAGAAGGAAAAGCAGAAGCAAGCTGCTCAATAGCGCCTTCTTGTGAGTCATTTGTGATATTAGAACAAATAGTCTATTATTTGGACAGATCGTTTGTATTTTGCTATGAGGTCGGCTTCAAAGGGGCCAAAGGGCGCGACAGTGAAATATGTGGTGGAGCAAAAATGGCCGGAAACGGTCATCTTTTTAGTTCATAAAATAAACTAAACGGTATAGTTTAATCGAGAAGGCATCATGAAACGGACGCGCGAGGATTGGCTGAAAGAGGGGGTACGCATTCTGGCGGAGATGGGGCCGGTGGCGCTGACCATCGACCTGTTGCTGCAACGGCTGCGTATGACCAAAGGGTCGTTCTATTATCACTTCCGCAGCTATGAGGGCTACGTCCGTGCCTTGCTGACCCACATTGAACAGCACGAAATCGCCTTGATGGGGCAGGTGACAGGCGAAAGCGACGATCCGCGCCAACAGATCGAGGCCGTGCTCGGTTGGCTACTCAATCACAATCCAGCCCTGGAAGCGGCCTTGCGCACCTGGTCGCATATTGATGACCATGCCAGTGCCACCCAGAACCATATCGACCGTGAACGGCTCTTTGACCTGACGACCCTTTGTGGCCAATACTTGGGGGATGGTCCGGCGGGGCAGGGCATGGCTAATTTACTGCTGGCCATGCTGATCGCAAGGCAGCAGGCATCCCCACCGCTGGCCGTTCAGTCGATGGTCGAAGCCTTCCGGTCGGCATATGAATTGTGATGCATAGATGAGCAGCCTACTAAAATTGGTCGGTGTCGGGTGTCGGCTGTGGCATACTGTGTATGTAATTTGTATCTATAACTATTGATTCTGCTTTGTGGATCATATGCACCTGACCCCTATCCTCGGTCCTTCCCCCATGAGGTGGAAGGATGCCTTTCTAATTGACTTTCTTGCTAGCAGGTTCCCCTCACCTCACGGGGAGGGGATACAGGGGTGGGGTTCATTTAGAGGTGTGTTTTGCGCAAAGCAATCCCAACCGAGGAGGTTCCATGACCTGGCGAGATGCCACCGAAACCCTGTTGAAACCGCTAATCACCAGCGAGCGCGTCGGTTTGATTACCGATATGGACGGCACGCTGGCTCCGATTGTGCCCAATCCCGATGATGCCTACCCAACCGAGCGCAGCAAAAAGCTGTTGGCCCAACTCAGTGAACATCTAACGCTGGTGGCGGCTGTTAGTGGCCGTGCCGTAGCTGATTTACATGAACGGGTCAATCTGCCTGGGCTGGTGTATTCCGGCAACCATGGCCTGGAGCGCTGGGAAAATGATAAGGTTGTTGTGGCGCCGATGGTGCTGGAATACGAAAACGCCCTGCAAAAGGCCAAAGCGGCTGTCACGGACATCGCGCCAGAAGGGGTGATGATCGAGGATAAGGGGGCGACGCTTTCTGTACACTATCGTAACGCGGCCATCCCGGCAGAGATTAATTTGCTGTTCGAGCCGAAGCTGCGCGACATTGCCGACAAGCACAATTTGCGCCTGTTCAGTGGCCGCAAAGTGTTTGAACTGCGCCCGCCGTTGGACATCGACAAGGGCACTGTATTTAAGCAGTTGATTGAGGAAAACAACCTGGATGCGGCCATCTATATCGGCGATGACACCACCGACGCGGATGCGCTAAAAATGGCGCGCCAACTACGCGACGACAAGCAATGTCACGCAGTTGGCATGGGCGTTCAGTCGGATGATACGCCTTCGGTCGTTTTGATTTCAGCGGATTGTTTGGCGGATGGTGTCGAAGGCGTGGAAGACTTCTTGGAGTGGTTTTTGAAGTCGGTCATGGCGTCGGTGATCTGACTGCTGAACCAGGTGCGAACGCCGTTCTTGCGCACGATACTTTCAAGGGCGCGGGTGCGTTTGGAACGTTCTTCCTGGGGCATGGTCAGGGCTTCGTGCATCACTTCTGCGGTACCAAAGATGTCGAAGGGCGAAACGGTCAGGGCGTGTTGGCCTAGCTCATAAAAAGCCCCGGCATGTTCGGATAGCACCAGCACGCCATCGCGGTCATTGACCAGCGTGCCTTCTTTAGCGACCAAATTCATGCCATCGGCAATCGGGTTGACTAGCAGCACATCATAGAGCTGCATGGCCGCCAACGCCCGGTGATAGTTGTTGCCGAGAATGATACGTGATGGCTCCCAGAATTCATCGCTGTAGGCGGCATTAATCATGCCGCTTTCCGCCATGATGTCGCCCAGATAATCTTTGTATTCCTGGACGCCCATCCGGCTGGGGACCAGCAGCGATACCATCTGCACTTTGCCATGATGCTCCGGGTATTTTTCCAGCAGAGTGCGGTAGGACTGTAACCCGCGCAAAATATTCTTGCTGGGTTCCACGCGGTCGATGCGCAGGATCAGCTTGCGATCTCCAATCAGGTTGATGACCTGGCCCTTATGCAGGCGCGTCTGCGGCTCCTGGATCATCTCGTCAATTTTGTCGACATCTACGCTGATGGGGTAGGCGCGTGCCCCAACTTTGCGGCCCTTATAGGTGATGGCATCACGCGCACCATAGGAGTGAGCATCGCTGAGGTAGAAGCGGGCACACTGTACGAAGTTAAAGGCGTCACGCTGCGTCTGGAAGCCGATATTGTCGGAGTCCAGCAGGCTGGAAATGAGCGTGTTGCGCATCTGGCTGGGTAGGACGCGCCATGCATCCGGCCCCGGCCAGGGAATATGCACGAAGGGCTGTATATAGACATCTGGCCCCAGCAGCTTGCGCAGGAAGTGCGGCACCAAGTATAGGTGATAATCTTGCGGGAAGACGTAGACCGGGCGATCTTGCTTGGCCAGGGTCTGCTTGACGCTTTCCGCGATGACCTGGGCAAATTGGCGATTGATGGCGATGTAGCCATCTTTCCAGGCATCCCAGATATCGGAGTCGATGCTAGGATCGCGCGGCGTGTTCCACATTTGGTGCTGGATGAACCATAGCAGCGGATTGGCGATGATGTTGTAATATTGCTCGTAGGCTTTATCTTCCGTGGTGACCATCTTCAGATCAATGCCATCCACGTTTTCTATTTCGTTCTGGTGCATACGGGCCCAGGCTTTGTCGTCGTCGCTGAGTGCATTGGCGACCCACAGAACATCCAGACGTTCTACCAGGGCGGCGAGTGCCGTGACCAGGCCCCCCGCACCTCGGCGGCTGGTAAATTGATTGTCATCTGTCTGTGTAAATTGGTAAGGGCCACGATTCGACGCGATGACGATCAGCGGATTTTCTTCTTGCAGCAAGGCTTCGATCGCTGTGTTGACCATTTATGTGTCCCCGTTTTGTCGTGATTCTAACGAGTACCATAACACATCTACATTAAAGATCGCCTTCATATTGTTGGGCGAACTATCAGAATTGCCTAAAAATATAGTTATGCCAAGGGTATCGGACGCATAATGTCACCGATTATGGATAGGTTATGACGACTTGTTCTGCTTTTAATGTGCATGGTTTTTTGTGCACGAGCCTGTACGCAGGAAGGACGCTAAATCGTGACGACTGAACTCATCTTGCTAGGGACCGGTACACCCAATCTGAACCCCTCACGTTATCAATCCAGTCTGGTCATCATCGCAGATGGCCAACCGTATGTGGTCGATTGTGGCGGCGGGACCATGCAGCGTATCGCCCGTGCCCGCGACCAGTTCCAGTTGGATGCGCTGGCGATGACCAAGTTGAATCGCCTGTTCCTGACGCATCTGCACCCCGACCATACCACCGGACTGCCGGATTTCCTGATTGGTCCCTGGGTGCTGGACCGTGAAGATCGTGTCGAAGTCTACGGGCCACAGGGGACGCAAACTCTGGTCGATGGCGTACTGGCAGCTTATGAGGTTGGCATCGCCGAGCACCGCGACGGCTTGGCCCCCATTGACCATCCGCTGACAGTGGATACGTCCCCCATCCAAGAGGGCAAAGTCTATCAGGATGACGCTATTCTTATTGAGGCGTTCCCGGCTTCGCATGGTGGCCTGGAAGCCTATTCTTTCAAGTGCACAACAGCAGACAAAACCATCGTCATCAGCGGCGATACATGCCCAACTGATGCTATGCTGGCCTATGCCAAAGGCTGCGATGTGCTGGTACATGAGGTGTATTCTGCGGAGCGCTTTAAACATCGTTCGCCGGAGTGGCAGCGTTATCACAGTCAGGTGCATACCTCGACCATTGAGCTCGCCGAGATTGCCAAGGCGACTCGTCCCGGTTTGCTGGTGCCGGTGCATCAATTGTTCTGGGGCGCTTCCGAAGCGGAACTGCTGGCCGAGGTGACATCCCGCTACGATGGCGAGGTCATCAGCGGCCATGATGTGATGCGTGTGCTGTAACCTCTATCTTCGTGTCCTTTCCCTATGATTGGGAAAGGAAGCCTTGCCAATATAGTTGGAAGCAGATGCAAGTCTCCTCCCATCATGGGGAGGAGACTTAGAGGTGGGGTTTTGGTTTAATCCCCCCGCAGTTTTTGAATGTGCGTCAGGTAGTCCGGCACGTCGATGCCAGCGGTGCGGCAGGCGGCGTCATCCACAGCGACCATGTCATCGCCCCAGACCACCTTGCCCACATGGCGACTGACGCCCTCGGCGTGGTCGGGTTTGTCATCCGGGCTGTCATAAAAGTCGGTCAGGTCGATGACCGCCCCGGCGAAGTGCCAACCGACTGAAAAATAGACATCGGGCAGCACCGTATTGGCATCTGGATTGTAGAGCTTGGCGCGGGAATTCGGGATACTGCCGTGATAATGATGGCGCGGGAATAGCTCGTACAGGTTCTTGGTTGACCCGGAAATGAGCGGCTGGCCATCGACGAGGGTGCGCTTGAGCGGTGCCACCGAAATCGCGCAGTCGAATTCCTGAATGTAGGCTGGAGCCAGCAAATCGTCGTATTTGGCAGGCTGCGGCGAGGTGTTCAGGTAGCGTGTAAGCACCAATTCTTCGCTATCGCTGAGGCGCATTTCGCGGTCGAGGATGTCGGTCAGGCCGTGCTGCTCAAAACGCTCATGAATGTCGCCTTCACCGATGCTGCCATCCACAATCAGGATGCGACCGACCGGGCTGGCGCGGCGTAACCCGCGCAACACTGCGGCCAATACGGGTAGGCTGACCGTCGCCGGGTGGGGGGCTTCGTAAGCCATGCTCACTTTCACCAGGATGCGCGGCGCGTTAAAGGCGGCATCCGGCGGTGTATAGACAAAGGAATCGCTGTTAGCGGTTTTGATGCTGGCGAGATCGGCGAGCTTGCCCACAAATATGCTCCTGGGATGGTTTTTGATGCAGCGGGCTTAACCCCCATCCTCGGTCCTTCCCCCGAAGGAGGAAGGATGCCTTCCTAATCACCTTATCGCAGGCACAGGTCCCCTCTGCTTCGGGGAGGGGATTTAGGGGTGGGGTTCGGCCAGGACTGATAATGTTGCCATTCAGTCTACCAAACGTGGCCCAGCATGGGCAGGCTGGCTCAGACCTCGATCATAGCGAAGGCACGCACTGGGAACGTCCCAAAATCCTGCACTTTGACGGGCACAGCATAGAACTTGAAAGGCGTATTCGCGGGAATGCTGGCCAGATTGGCCATGTGCTCCACAATGAGAATATCCGCGCCAAGCAAAATCGTATGCACAGGGCGCGTGCCATCGTCGGTGCAGTCTATGTTGAGCGAATCAATGCCGACCATCGTCGCGCCGACACTGCGCAGGCATTCGGCGGCATCCTGCGTCAAGTAGGGATGGCCTTCAAAATATTGGTCGGTCTTCCAATGCTGTGACCAGTCCGTGCGCACGATGACCGCTTTCCCGGCCAAATCCAACCCATCGAAGTAGCGCACATCCACCGCGCGACCTGCCGCGTCACTGGCATCCACTAGCACGCCATCGAGATGTGCGACTTGCTCCAGGCCCAGTTGGGAGAGGTCTTTGCCGTGGCTGTAGCGATGAAAAGGCGAATCGACATAGGTGCCGGTGTTGGCGACCATTTCAATCTTGCCAATCTGGAACTCGGTGCCGTCGGCGTAATGGGCGCGAGAGTCTTCACGGCTCATATAGTCGCAGATGATGGGGGCGGGCATACCATGATACGTCACCACATCGTCTTCTACGGTGTGGCTGAGGTCGATGAGGGTGGAGCGGGGCATAGGGAATCATCCTGTTTGGTATAACAGATCACTTGAAAAAGGTAAGAATCGCGCGATTGAGGCCCACAGTATAGCACTTACTGTTAGAAAGCCCTTATAGATGTTGTCTCATATGGCCTGAAATGAAGGTTGTCACAAAAAGGTCATACTGTTATCGGGCATTTGCCGCTATGATGGAATTAATAGCCGTTTTATGTCCTCTGTACGTTGTTAGCAAAATGGAAGTTCATCGCGCTATGCATGACAATAACCAAGACAACAGCCATAACGAAACCCAAGAGATGCCCTTGCACCATAATGAGTGGCACAGCGAAACCGCGCGTTGGACCTCCAGCGCCTATCGCGTCCAGTTCGATACGGTGCAGTATTTGCAGGCCGATGAGCAGGATGATTCATTCCGTATGAGCGCCTGGGGGATGTCCCAGCATTTGCGCACGTTGTTGAGCGATTATCGCGATGAGGAAATCAATATGGCCACGCATTGGCTGGCCAATCATCAGAGCAACATGGTCGCTGATTTGCTGGAAGACCTGGCTTTGCAGACATTCCGCCAGGGCGAAGCGATGCCACCGTTGCATACCCTGTTCATCGCGGTGGAAACCGAACTATTTTTGCCACGCGGCCTCAAGATCAACGTGAGCTGCGTGACCAATATCGTGGCGGAAGATGAAACTGAAGAGAGCCTCGATAAGTTCGTGGCCGTGCTCGACCCCAGTGAAGCCCAGTTATACGTGATGGAACGCTCCGACGGGTATGTGCCGCAGCGCACCCAATATCTGCACTGATGCCTGTCTTAATAGCCTGACAAACGTTATAATATTCAAACCAAAGGTGCTCTCCATGAGTGCCTTTTTTTATGGTTTTGCGGCATTTTTGCCAAAAATGGGTGACTTTAGTCCTATTTAGGCGACGTTACCCATAAATATGCCATAAACAATTAAGAAACATGAATATCACTTCACGAGAATTGTGCTATATTGTGTGTGTCGGGCCTTTATTCCGACAATCATCTAAATCATATGTTCAAAGAGGTAATTATCATGTTGTATCGTCCTCAGAATGAAGAAGGCCAGGGCCTCGTAGAATATGCGCTGATCCTGGTACTGGTTGCGGTCGTCGTCATCGTCATCCTGTCGCTGCTCGGCCCCGCTATTGGTGACGTCTTCAGTAACATCCTTGAAGCTTTCAATTAAAAAGTACGCACTAATCCATATAAAAAAAGCGGCCCAGATGGGCCGCTTTTTGCTTTATCAATCCTCGTTACTTATTGCACCAGTCGGCGCACGCTCTATCGGCGCAGCCGATGTCTGAGCGCAAATCCCCCTAAGCCTAAGATGGAAAGGCCGGCAATCAGCAGACCTAGCGTTACGATAGCCTGACGCATGAGAGGCGTTTCACCGGTTTGTGGTAACTCGGTGACTGGGACGAAGGTTGGCATGGGCGTCGGCTGTATGCCTGCCTGCGGCGTTGTCCGTATGCCCGGTGTTGAAGTGACCCCAGGTGGTGGTGTCGGCGTATCAGTTGGCGTCACGCCAGGGGGCAGTGTCGGTGTGCTAGTCGGTGTGTTGGTTGGCGTATTTGTCGGCGTTGGTGTATCCGGCGTTGGTGTTTGATTCTGCTGCGGATAGATGCGCAGTACGGTTCCCAACAAGTCACCGCTCATACCGACCTGGTTTTGAGGCACCCCGCTAGATGGTGTTGAATGCCCCTGGATGCAAACATAGGTATCGCCAGGATCCACGACGATAGTATTCGGCTGTTCTATCAGGTCCCACTCTTGCCCCAGGCTGGATACCCAGATGCTGTTGGGTGGGAAGTTCTCCGAGTTGGCGTTATTAACGACGACGCCAATCGGCTGTTGTGGGTCAGGTTCGGTTGGCGGTGTGCCGGAGCCAGTCAGGTAATGCAACACATGCCCACGGAAAGGTGCCGTTGCGTTAGCTTGCCCACCGAATACACCGTTGACTTCAGCATAACGCGCATAAGCGACGGAGGCGAAGGTGGTACACAGGGCATCGGAGTACTCACTCATGCCGGGCGGGTCCATGAAGTACCACCAGTCCAGGCCAGAGAAATAATTTGTCTCGGCATACGGGAATTCCGCGCATTCATAGATGACGGTGATGCCGACGCCGTAGTTTTCCGTGTTGTTGGCGGGTTCTGGCGGCAGATTAAAGTTTTGGATGTCCAGGGTGGTGGTGCCCCCTGGCGTATAGTTCGTTGCGAAGTAGCTCGTAATCTCCGCAACCTGATAACCGCGATGGTAGACCCTGTTCACGGTGCCGTCATGGCGTGCCGTGTACAGATCATCCGCTGTGATCGGCTGGTAGCCGCTGCCATTGATCTGGACGTCGAGAGTGTCGTCCCAGGTGGGTGTTGTCGTGAAATCACCGGGCCGTGAGCGCCAGCGATTGTACCATTTTAGGAACACTCCCCGGATTGTAGCCGGACCCGCGTTACATGTTGGCACGTTGATGGTGAAAGAATTACTGGTTAACTGTGGGAAGAAGGAGATCCCTCCGCTGACGACAGCGGTATTACCAGGGTAGGACTGGTAGAGCGTCAAGGGCATATCGTAATAGCCCTGGGCTTCTACTGCGGGTACATCATATGTAGCAAAGCTAAGAATAATAAGTAATAAACTGGCGATAGACCACCACGATTTTAGGGATTTCATTCTGCAATCCCTTCCCCTATCTCTTTTACCAAATAACAGATCGATATATTGCTTTCAGAATTGTACGTAATGTTAAGCAATCGTTACAGATATGTATTGTAGCACTGTGGGGCAATCTACGCGATATATCGGGGTTAACCCTCATTCTGCGTGGTAATACGGGTATTTCTGACGATCAAGACGTAAGGCGTTATCGTTCGAAAAGCAGCTCCTTAATTTTTTGGCAATGAATTCAGTTGTAAAGTGAGATATGTTCACCTATGATAATTGTGAAAGATCGTTCTCACGCCGTCGCAGGTGTTGCAGCTCATGTAGAACAATCTGAATAGGGTCACGATGAACAAACTCAGTCGATTTATTCTCCAAGTTAGCATTGACATTGCGGTGGCTGTCTCATGTTACTCGGCAGCATACTCCATCCGCATGTTAACGGCTTACATCGACTATAGCTATTCATTGCCATATGTACTGTTTTATGCAGTCCTCTTCGTTGTCGGTCTCTGGTCTGTTGGCGTGTACAAGCGCATCTGGGCCCAGACGAGCGGCCATGAAATTACCCTCATTATAAAAGCGCTGATTGTCCCGCTGTTGATTACAACTGTGTTGAACGCGGGCATCATCCCACGCCCGCTGCCCTGGAGTGTATACCTCGTGGGTACGCTGATGATGATCGCTGGGATGATCGCTGTGCGCTACCGGGGGCGGTTGCTCGATGGCCTTTCCTGGCGTTGGCGGGCGATATGGCGCGGCGAGTTCCCGCAAAAGGATAGCGAACGCATCCTGATTGTGGGGGCAGGGCGTAGTGGTCGAATGGCCGCGTGGCGCTTGCAACGCGATTATGTGGATCGCCACATGCATGTGATCGGCTTTGCCGATGACGACCGCAGCAAACAGGGCCTTTATGTAGAAAATCGCCCGGTGTTGGGGACGACTGAAGCGATTCCCTACATCGTCAACAGTCATCAGATTACGCTGATCGTGTTTGCCATCCACAATATTAATGGCGAAGATTTCCGGCGAATTTTGGAATATTGTGAGCTAACTAGCACACGCATTAAGGTCATGCCGGACTTTGAGCAAATCCTGACGGCGACCCTGCACTCGCAATTGCTGCGCGATGTTGAGCCGGAAGACTTGATTGGGCGCGGCATGGTGACCCGCCATCATGCCATCAGCATGAAGCCGGTGATGGGCAAGGTTGTGTTGGTGATTGGGGCTGCCGGGTCGATTGGCAGTGAAATTTCTCGGCAGATGGCGACCTACGAACCGACCAAACTGCTGCTGCTAGATAATAACGAAAGTGGTCTGTATGACCTGGCGCTGGATCTGGAAGCTGCCCAGCCGGATATTGAAATCGAAACCATCCTGGCGGATGTCACCCAGGCAGGGCGCATTCGGGATATATTTGAAGCTTATCAGCCGCAGGTGGTGTACCATGCGGCAGCCTATAAACATGTACCGATGTGTCAGCGTTACCCGGATGAAGCCGTCCGCGTGAATATCGGCGGTACCTACAATGTAGCCCAGGCGGCCAATGACTACGGCGCAGAGCGTTTTGTACTTATCAGCACCGATAAGGCCGTTGAGCCGACCAACGTCATGGGGGCTAGCAAACGCCTCTGCGAACTGGTCGTCCATTCGATGGCTCAGCAAAGCAAAGGCACGAAGTTCACGGCGGTACGCTTCGGCAATGTGCTCAGCAGCCGGGGTAGTGTGGTGCCCTTGTTCGAACGTCAGATTGAGCGAGGCGGCCCGGTCACTGTCACCCACAAGGACATGATGCGCTTCTTCATGAGCATCCCGGAAGCGGCTAATCTGGTGATCCATGCGGCTTGCATGACCATCAACGACGATATTTTCGTGCTGCGTATGGGTGAAGAAGTGCGTATTCTGGATGTGGCCGAGCGCTTGATCCGGCTGCGTGGTCTACGGCCATATATTGATGTGCCGATCCAGTTCACAGGCATCCGACCCGGCGAAAAACTGAACGAAGTGCTGCAATACGCCACCGAAGAACTGCTCGATACTGATCATCCGGGCATTACCAAGCTGGCGCACTGGTCTTATGAGGGTGATATGCTAAACTTCCTCCAGAAGATGACATTGCTGCTCGATCATGGCGTGCGTCACCATGACAAAGCCCTGGATGAACTGCTGTCCCTGGCCAAAAATCCCAAAGCACACAGCAGTGAGGATGATACGGTGGGAACCAAACCGCCCGCTGCATAGACTGGCGGTTTATGCTTGCTAACCAGAACATGTTGACCGCTAATCTGATGTGCGTTCGTAGGGGTTTGGCATGCCAAACCCTTGGGCAAGACATGTCTTGCCCCTACTGCGCTTTCTGATGGGCCTCCAAAAAGCCAATCACCACATGCTAACAGTACCTACTTTCGGCCCGCTTTGTGCATTTGTCTCCACAGTCAGCCTACTTCTGAATACTGTATATTAAAGAGGGCAGCCAACGATCAAGTTGCGGCTTGCCCAAACCCGTGTACGATTTATGCTATAGGCCATTGTCAATCACCCATGCGGATTTTTGATGTCATCTTTGTTAGCAGAAGCCCGGAAAACCCCCTGGAAAGCGGTCAATGAAATCAAGCGATTGCTGCTTGTTCCCAGGGTGCGGCTGATGTTCGCCTTGGCGGGCATCGAATGGGGCAGGGGATGGCGCTTTTATGGCGCGCCGCGCATCCAGCGCCACCGCCAAAGCGTGATGCGGTTCGGGGATGGCTTGCAGTTGCGCAGCAGTCCGGCCAGCAACCCGCTCGGTGTCGATCATCGCGTGCTGGTGTGTACCTGGTCCGAAGGGGCGGAGCTGGTGATAGGCGAGGATTTCGGCATGACGGGCGGCTCGATTGTGGCGGCTCAGTCGGTACGCATTGGTGACCGGGTGATGGTCGGGGCCAATACGGTCATTGCCGATACCGACTTCCACCCATTGGATGCTGCTACCCGCCAGCAAGCGCCACACCTGGGTGCTAACCGTCCGATTGTGATTGGCGATGATGTGTTCATTGGCATGCGCTGCCTCATCCTGAAGGGTGCGATTATTGGCGCGGGCAGTGTGATCGGCGCGGGCAGTGTCGTCTCCGGTGAGATACCGGCGGGGGTGATCGCTGCTGGCAACCCGGCCAAGGTGATTCGGCCATTGGGTGCCTCACACGAGCAGTAAAATAAACAAGAAATGCATTCTATTCGTTGCATTACCCGTATTCTGATGGTTGTTGGCAACTTTCTGAGACAAATACCAGGCGTAAATTTAGGGCGTAAATCCGTATGACAGACCCAAAACGAAGACAAACTGGCCACGTTCCGCCGGACCCACTGCGGAACCGCCGTCATATCCCCGACTTGGATAACCTGATGGCCAATGCTGGGACCAGTAACCCCGCCGGGAAAACATCCAGCCCTTCACCGGAAACCAATCAGTCGACATCCCAGCCCAAGCGCCAGCGCGTCCGTCGTCGCCAACCCAGGAGCCGCTGGAGCAAATTCTGGCGGCGTGTACGCAAACGCACCAGTCCGCTGCGGGTGCTGGTAGGCCTGCTGGCGGTGATTATCATTCTGGCGGTCGGTACGAGCGTTTTGCTGGCAGATGCAGCGAACCACGTTAACAATTCATTTGCCAGCCTCAACCGTGTCATGAACATCGTGCGTACCACGCCGGGTACGGAACTCACGCTGTCGGATTTTGAGCGCCTGCGCTTGAGTGTCAGCGACCTGGCGAGCAGCTTGAGTCTGGCCAAGGGTCGGTCCCAGTTGGTGTCGCCCTTTGCCAGCCTCAACTCCGATGCGCGGGTGACGCTCGATATGATCGACATCGGCTACGACCTGGCGCAGGCCACCGATAACTTGCTGCTCGGTTTGCAGCCGACGTTGTTCTTTATGGTCAGTGGGGAAGAGGAAGAATCGGTTGCGACCGGGATTTCTTCCGGTGAGCGCCTGGTGGAACTACTGGAAGTCGGTCGAGGGCGCATGATAGCCGCCAACGAAGCGCTGGTTATGGCCAAAACCAAGCTGGACGCCCTGTCACTGGATGGCGTGTCGCCCGGTTTGTTGCTCAATGTGGAGCAGATCAGCCAGTTCTATAACGAAGTGAGCAATATCAACGCACTGCTGGCGCAATCGCCGGAGCTATTGACGGCGGTCTTTGGCCTGGATGGCGAAAAAAGCTATCTGGTGCTGTCGCAGAACAATGACGAAATCCGGCCATCGGGCGGCTTCATCGGCACCTATGGCTGGTTCGTGGTGCGCAATGCCCGCATCACCGACTTTGACTATCGACCCTCGACGACCACCAGCCCGAACCCGCCGCCGGAAAGCTTCATGAGTACGATTGATGCGCCGGACTGGTGGATCAGCTATCGTAACCCGATTTATGTGGCCTGGGATGGTAGTTGGTCGCCGGATTTCCGGGTGACGGCGGATATGGCCGCGCGATATTATGACGCCGGGAACAACCCGGAAGCGCCGCTGGATGGCGTCATCGCCCTGGATGTGACCGCTTTCGAGCTGTTGCTGGGTGCGCTGGGCGAGGTGCGCGTGCCGTCCTATAACGTGCGCGTCAATCAGGCGAATTTCCGTGAGGTGATTTACGACATTCGCGAGAGTGAAGAGAGCCACAAGGACTTCCTGGCGGCGCTTTACAATGAGATCTTCTCAAGTTGGCAAAATGCCAGTCAGGATGCATCCGAGGCTGTATTGGGCGCGCTGCTGGAGGCCTTGCAGGGCAAGCACCTCATGATCGCCTTCACCGACCCGGCTCTGAATGATCTGGTGCAATCGCTGGGGTGGTCGGGCGCACTGGTGCCACCCGTTGGTGATTACGTCAATGTGATTGATGCCAACCTGGGCAATAAGAGCAACCATTCCGTATCACGCAGCCTGACGTACGATGTCCTGCTCAATGGTGATGGCAGCGCCGATGGTCGTCTGAGCATTGGCTACAACTATTATGAATCAGTGGCCTCCTTAGACCCGGCAGTCGATGCCCGCTATCATGGCCCATTGGATTACCGCAGTTTGCTGCAACTTTACTTGCCACCGGGCACGACCATGACCAATCAGGACGATCTGCCCCGTTTGGAGAAGGTCGCCAACATGACCTATGCACAGTTCGTGACGCGGGTTGCCATCGAATATGATGGGTCAGAGCGCTATCAGTTGTCGTATCATATTCCAGATGTGACCGACGCCATCGGCCAGTACCAACGCTACCATCTGTTGATCCAGAAGCAGCCCGGTATGCGGCCCAGCGACGTCAACCTGCAAATCCAACTGCCAGAGGGCGCGACGTTGGTATCAATGCAGCCGCAGGCGGATGCCACCTACAGTCTGGAACGCACCGTGCTCGATTTCCGGCTGTCGCTGGATGCCGATCAGGTGGTTGAGGTAATCTATGCGCCGTAGTATAGCGTCAGCAGCATCGTAAATAGGTTATGGAAAAGCGGCTTACGGGTCGCTTTTTTGTTTTCTACGGCAGTAATCGGTTTTGTTGTGGCGTTCCCGATCACTTGTATATCATCCGCAACACGCTCATAATGTGGTTGGTAAGTTTCGTCTCGATAGGGTATCAACCGAAACGAGTCATGTATGCTGCGTGGTGAGCAGGCAGAACAATTACAGGTGCTGGTCATTGATGATTCGCACGATCAGTTTATGCTGGTGCGCGATATGCTGACGGCGATCATGCATCAGGGCCTGGACATCGAGTGGGCAGCGACCTACTACGAGGGCTTGTCGTTTGTGGAAAGCCGTGACTACGATGTGGCCCTGGTGGATTATGAACTCGGTGATCGTAATGGTCTGGATTTCATCAGCAAAGTGCGCCAATCCAAGCCACGCCTGCCGCTCATCTTGCTGACAGGGCGGGGCAGCCGCGAAGTCGACCTGATGGCGATGGAAGCTGGGGCGGTTGATTACCTGGATAAAACGCAGCTCCGGGCCAATATGTTAGAGCGCTCCGTGCGTTATGCGATAGAAAACCAGCGTGTGATCGACCAGGAGCGCCAGCAGCGTGCTCTGTCAGAAGCTTTGCTCGATACGGCGATGACGCTCAATCGCTCGCTGGACTTCAAGAGTGTTTTGCAGCGCATCCTGGCTAATGTCGGCAAGGTGATTGACCATGATATGGCCAACATCATGCTGGTAGAGGATGGTACGGCCTATGTCGTTGAACAGCACGGCTATGAGCACCTGGGCCTAGTTGACTTCATGCGGACAATACGGCTGTCTGTCCATCAAACATCGACGCTGCGCCACATGGCGGAGACGCGCTCGCCGCTGACACTGCGGGATATTGATGAGTTTGAGGACTGGATCCAATTAGAAGAGCAGTGGAGTATCAAGTCGTACCTGGGTAGCCCAATTGTGGTTGATGATGAGGTGATTGGCTTTATCAACCTGGATTCGTTCCGGCCTGCATTCTTTGACGATGAGCACGCGCGCTATTTGCAGGTGTTCGCCAACCAGGCCGGGCAGGCTATCCGCAACACGCGCTCGTATCAACAGGCGCAGGACCTGGCGGCGGCTGAAGAACGCCAGCGATTAGCCCGTGAACTACACGATGCCGTCACCCAGACGCTTTTTTCCGCGAGTGTGATGGCCGAAACGCTCAGCCGCATTCATGATACGCAACCGGAGCGCGTCAAAGCGGGCCTGGACGAATTGGTGAGCATGAATCGTGGGGCGCTAGCGGAAATGCGCACGCTGCTGGTTGAGCTGCGTCCACAGGCCTTGCTGGAGCAAGACCTGCCACGCTTGCTGGATAATCTGCTGCATGCCAAGCGGCGGCGTCTGCCAGCCAATGTGCAGTTGCTGACACGCATCGACAGCCCACTGCCGGATGATGTGCATATTGGCCTGTATCGCATTGTGCAGGAGGCGCTCAATAATGTCGAGAAATACGCCAATGCGGAAAATTTGCTGGTTAGCGTGGTCGGTGATAATCATCGCGTCGATCTCAAAGTGCATGATGATGGCGTCGGCTTCAACCCAGAGACCGTGTCGACAGGGCATTTTGGCTTGCAGATCATGCGGGAACGCGCGGATGCTATGGACGCGCACTTGGACATCAACAGTGCTCCCGAAGAGGGCACGGAAATTCATCTGGTATGGCAGGCAAATGGCCAGACACGTGAGTAATATTTATTTTTAACGCAAATAGGGTTGGATAAAAGATGAGTGATGAAAAAATCCGCGTGATGATTGTTGACGATCATCAGGTGGTACGCCAGGGCTTTACGATGATGCTGACTGCTTTCCCGGAGTTTGAACTGGTTGGTGAGGCGAAAAATGGCTTGCATGCCGTCCAATTGTGCCAGGAGTTGCAGCCGGATGTGATCCTGATGGATATGGTCATGCCGGAAATGGACGGTATTGAAGCCACGCGCCGCATTCGGGAGCAGCTCGCCGACACGCAGGTCATTGCCCTGACCAGCTTCAATGACCGCCGCGAACTGGTGGAGGATGCGTTGCAAGCCGGGGCGCTGGGCTATCTGTTCAAGGACGTTAGCATTGATGAACTGGCGCAGGCCATCCACAAGGTGCATCAGGGCGACCCGGTTCTGGCACCCAACGCCACCCGCATGCTCATCCAGGCCACGCGCGATAAATCCTCCCAGAACTTCAACCTCAGCGAGCGTGAAAAAGAAGTGCTGGCACTGGTCGTCGAGGGCTTGAACAATCCGCAGATTGCGGAGCGCCTGACCATTAGTCGGTCCACGGTCAAGTTCCATGTGAGCAGTATTCTGAGTAAACTGGGCGTGGAAAATCGGTCGGAGGCCGTGGCGTTGGCTGTCCAGAATAAGCTGGTTTAGGCGGTCAGCGCGGCTCAGGATGGCATATGGCCTAAGCTCATCGGGCGCTTGTATAGAATAGACCCATACTAAGGTAGCCGTTGAACCCTGGGGCGTTTCATATTACTATGTCGCCTGAGTCCCAATGTAGAAAGTACCCCGTATGGCAAGTGATATTTACCCGACAAGCGACATGGACCAGGGATTAAGTGGCCCGGTTGTTATCAATCGACCCATGAAGGGTTTGCCGAGCCTCAACCTGCATGAGTTGTGGATTTATCGCTATTTGCTCTTCTACATTGTCCGGCGTGATATTGTTGTCCGCTACAAGCAGACGGTCTTTGGTATTTCCTGGGCGGCCATCAATCCACTGATTACGATGGTGGTTTTCTCATTTGTGTTTGGTGCGCTCCTCAATGTAGATACCAGCGGCGTACCTTATCCATTGTTCAGTTTGGCGGCACTGGTTCCCTGGGCGATGTTCGCTAAGGGGCTATCGAACTCATCTGTCAGCATTCAGTCCAATTCCAACATCATCACAAAGATTTACTTCCCACGTATCATCGCGCCAATTTCTGCGTTTACGAACAGTTTCATTGACTTTGTGGTTTCATTAGCGGTTTTGCTGTTGATGATCCTGGGGTATGTGCTGTTGGCCCCGGATTTAATCGGTGTTGTGCCTCCAGATGCCACACCTGAGGTGATAGAAGCAGCTAGCCAGGTTCGTATCTTTGGACCTGGCCCGGTAGCTATCCTGATGCTGCCATTGTTTATCCTACTGGTGGTGATGTTTGGCTTGGGGCTTGGTTTCTGGTTCAGCGCTTTGCAAGTGCGTATGCGCGACATCAACTACATCATTCCTTTTGTATTACAAATTGGCCAATATGTGACGCCGGTTGCTTATGCCAGCAATATGATCGAGACTTTGTCGGGTGCTGGTGGCGAAGTCTGGCAATTTTTGTATGGCCTTAATCCTATGGTCACTGCGATTGATGGCTTCCGCTGGGCCTTTTTCAATTTAGATTTTTCCCCTGTGCCGACGATTATTGCGTCAGTCAGCATGTGTCTTTTTGTTTTCTTCAGTGGGCTGTATTTCTTCCGGTATTCTGAATCCAAGTTTGTGGATTATCTGTAGAGTCTGCCGATATAGACTATCTATAGAACTTCTGAGAAGGACGACCATCGTAGTGTCGGACCAAACGTTAAAGCAATAGGAACCAACATGAGTCAGTATGTTATTGAAACGCACGATCTAAGCAAGCAGTACCGCATAGGTAGTCTGTTAAAGCCGAAGAAAACCAAAGAATATCTGACGGATTTATTCTTCGAGCCAGTCCGGCGTGTTCGTTCGACACTGGTTGGCGGTGTGCCGACCAATGCAGAGCAGATCTTTTGGGCATTGCAGGATGTGAATTTTGCTGTCAAGCCAGGGGAGAGCTTTGGCATCATTGGCGTTAACGGCAGTGGCAAAAGCACGCTTCTCAAGATTTTGGCGAATGTTGTGCAGCCCACGCGCGGCTACAGTGTCACGCGCGGTCGGATTGGCACCATGTTGGAGGTGGGCGCGGCCATCAACCCGGAAATGACCGGACGCGAGAATATCTACTTATCCGGTGTGATCCTGGGTATGAAGGTGGATGAAGTCGAGAAGCGCTTTGACGAAATTGTTGATTTCGCAGGTATCGAAGCCTTTTTAGAAACACCGCTTAAGCGCTATTCCAGCGGTATGCGTATGCGCCTGGCTTTTTCGGTTGCGGCCCATGTAGAGCCGGAAATTATGATTATTGATGAGGTGCTGGCTGTGGGCGACCTCGGTTTTTTGGAGAAGTCACTCAATAAGATCCGCTCGCTCAGCAAGAACGGCATCACAGTGTTGCTAGTTAGCCACATTCCGTACCTCATTACAGACCTGTGTCAGTCGGCTATGTGGCTGCATGATGGTCAAGTCAAGGAGATGGGGACAGCCGAAGGAATTTCCCAACAGTATCAGAAGTATTTGCAGGAGCGGGATGGCATCAGTGACAATTCACCGTTTGTGGTTGCAAAGGCCGACGCTGCAGCAGTCACGGATGCTGAAATTATCGCAGAAGTGGCTTCTGTGGATAGCCCTTCACAAGTGAATCAGGATATTTCTCAAACGCCGTAGTTACATTTTTTGGAGAATATCGGTTCCAGTGCTTGAAAGCGAAAAAGTCTGCATCATATGATAAATGAGCCCGTCATTTCCATCGTGTTGCCAGTTTATAATGGCGCTCGATACTTGCATGAAGCTATTGAGTCCATCATAAGCCAGACCTTCACACAATGGGAACTCATCGTGGTTGATGATGGCTCTACTGATGAAAGTCCAGCGATCATCGCCAGGTTTTGTGAGCAAGACGAGCGTATCATTTCCGTACGCAATGAGACCAACCTAAATTTGCCTACCAGCCTCAACAAAGGTTTTGGCATGGCCCGTGGGCAGTACTTCACCTGGACCTCGCACGATAATCAGTACCGCCCCAATGCCCTGGAGTCCATGTGCGAATTTCTGGTCGATCACCCGGATGCCGACTTGGTTTATGCCGATTATGCCCATCTGAATGAGGCAGGCAAGGTGACGGGCTATACGCGCGTGCCCATCCCAGAGCGACTGGTGATGAAGTCCTCAGTCGGAGCGTGTTTTCTGTATAAGCGCGTCGTCCACGAGCGCATTGGCGGCTATGATGTGAATAAAGTGCTGGTCGAAGATTATGATTTTTGGCTGCGGGCCTCAATGCAATTTAAGCTGGTTCCCCTCAGCCAAGACCTGTACTTGTATCGCTTCCATCCCAAATCGCTGACGACAACGCGCCGTAAAGCAATCATGGAAAAGCGGGCCGAGTTGTTGCATGATTTGTTGCCGAAGCTACCCTGGGCTTCGCCGCGCGACCGGGCGTTGGGTTATTTGCATCTGGCGGATATTGCTTTCGCCTTTGATGCGCCTGCGAAACCAAGTTTTTATGTGATGCAAGCGATTAAGGCCAGTCCGGTGACGGTGATGCGCCATGTGGTGCGCGTGACGATTATGGACCCGCTGCGGCGCGCTATAACTGGAAAAGGGAAATCGCGGCCCAAACACGAACAGTAACTTTATAACCATCTTGAGATATCATTGCCCGGAGGATCGTCCCCTTGCTCAAAGTACTTGCTGTCTATGGAACACGACCGGAATCTATCAAAATGGCCCCGGTGATTAAAGCGATGCAATCCCGGTCCGATGCCATTGAGCTGGTGACCTGCAATACGGGCCAGCATCGGGATATGGTGCAGCATGTGGAAACCCTCTTTGATATTGAGCCGGATTATCGCCTGGATGTGATGCAGCCCAATCAGTCGCTGGCGGGCCTGACTGGCGCCCTGTTGACGGCCCTGGACAAGGTTGTCTCTGATCATCAGCCGGATTGGGTGCTGGCCCAGGGTGATACGGCCACGGTGCTGGTGGCGGCGCTGGTTGCTTACTACCATCAGGTCAAGTTTGGGCATGTGGAAGCCGGATTGCGCAGCGGCGACAAATGGCGCCCGTTCCCGGAAGAGGGCAATCGGCGCATGGCGGACCCCATCAGCGATGCGCACTTCGCACCGACCACGGCCAACCGTGCTGTGCTCCTGAAAGAAAACACGCCCCAGCAATCGGTCATTATCACAGGCAATACCGTCATTGATGCCTTGCAGCATGTGGCTGCACTGCCGTATGACTTGTCGGGCGGCATGCTTGCAGATGTTCCCCAAGAAGGGCAGTTGGTACTGATTACGGCCCATCGCCGCGAGAGCTTCGGCGACACGTTCCAGCAGATGTGCCACGCTATGGCTGAACTGGCCCAGCGCTTCCCGGATGTGGCCTTCGTCTATCCGGTACACCTCAACCCGAATGTGCAAAAGCCCGTACACGACATCCTCAGTGACTATGCAAATATATTGCTGCTGCCCCCGGTCGATTATCAGTCGATGGTGCAGTTGCAGCGCCGTGCAACCCTCGTGCTGACCGACTCCGGTGGCATTCAGGAGGAAGCGCCTGCTTTTGGTGTGCCGGTGCTGGTCATGCGCGATACTACTGAACGCGCTGAGGGTATCGATGCCGGGGTGGCTATGCTGGTTGGCACACAGCGCGAGCGCATCGTTGAAGAAACCAGCCGCCTGCTGAGCGATCCTGACGCGCTGGCTGCCATGCAAAAACGCGCCAATCCCTATGGGGATGGTCAGGCATCGGCGCGAATTGTGGCTTATCTGCTTGGGGAACCCTTCCAGGCGTTTGATCCTAACGCCTAAATCCCTGGGGGTCTATTGACCGCCTTCTTTGCTGTATCATAGATGCTATAACGTCCATAGACCTGACATAAAAATGCTCGCGACAACCACCCAACTAACGCCATTCTCCATAGGCGATGTCACCATCGACACGCCGTTGACCCTGGCCCCGATGGCCGGACATACGCATTATGCGTTCCGTAAACTGTGCCGGGAGCAGGGCGATTGCGGCCTGGTGACGACTGAACTGCTCAGCAGCAGCGCTATGCAAAACAAAGGCTCCTTCAAGAAGACGCTAACCATGTTCGACTGGCACGCGGACGAGTTCCCGGTGTCGGTGCAGTTGTTCGGCAGCGACCCGCAGGAAATGGCAGAAGCGGCCAAGATCATCGTGGATTACGGTGCGGCTATGATTGATATCAACATGGGCTGCTGGGTCCCCAAAGTGGCCAAGAAGGGGGGCGGCGCGGCCCTGCTGCGCGATGTCTGCACAGCTTCGGCGGTGGTGGAAGCGGTCGTTAAGGCGGTCGATGTGCCTGTGACGGTGAAAGTGCGCAGTGGCTTTGAAGATGGCGTCGTGACGGCGATTCCCTTTGCTAAGGCGGCTGAGGATTGCGGCGCGAAGGCGATTGCGGTCCATGCGCGTTTTGCAGGCCAGGGACACAGTGGCGATGCTGATTGGGATGTCATCCGCCATGTGAAAGAGATCGTCAGCGAGATGCCTGTGATTGGCAATGGCGATATCCACACAGGGGCCGATGCCAAGCGCATGTTCGAGGAAACGGGCTGCGATGCGGTCATGATCGGACGCGCCTCTCTCGGCCAACCCTGGATTTTCCAGCAGGTGGCCCATTATCTGCGCACCGGGGAAGACCTGCCGCCGCCTTCACGCTCGGAACGGGCACGGCTGGCCCTGCGGCACGCCCATCTGACGCTGGAACACTGCAACCTGCGCGAATCTCAGGCGGTGCTGGAACTGCGCGGCCAGATCAGCAAGTATCAGCTTGATGAACCGGGCAGCGTGCAGGTGCGCAATCGGCTGGTGCGCTGTGACACGATTGCGGACATCGATGCCATCTTGCAGCCGATTATTGATGTGTAAGACATCTCAAAATTCGTGATACATGAAGATTGCTTAGCCCGAATTGACATTATTTCGCCTATGAGGAGGATAAGATGTTTAGTTCGATAGATGATGTTATTCGCCACTATGAAGAAGTACATAGCAAATTAGAAGATGAAATAAATTTCCTGCCCAACACTGGATATACAATCAGTCAGATTCAAAATCTCCAAAGTACACTAAAGATTGATCTTCACCCTAGCTTCATCAAGATTCTCAAAAAGGTCAATTTAGACACGGTTACCTTTAGGGGTGGTGTTTGGTTTAGCAGCGGAAACGATTATCTTCAGTCTATTGTTGAAATGAACGAGCATAGTGACAGGATAACAGAGATTTGGGTTGCGTCATGTGAATTTCATGTGTTGAGGCTAGACAATAGCACAGGCAAAATATACGCGGAGAGAGTTGTTCATACAGCTTTACATTCGATGGAGCTTATAGCAAATTCGTTTGAAGACTTTCTGGTAATACTTGCGTCAATTAGTTCCAGTGTGTGGCCTATTTGGGTAGATCGAGACAAAGCATTGCGCGATAGTGCTCAGTTTCTCAACGTGAATAACATTCAGTTGGGAAGGGAATTCTGGAGCGAGGTAATACTTAACGCAGCTTAGGTTGACGAGTATTGATCCATCTTTGCAGAGACTACCTTGCAACCTATTAAAGACAAGGGCGAATAGTCGCTGTAGGGACGCAGCATACTGCATCTAAATGATGCTTGATTCTATAAAGGCGAAAGAAGAGATAGCGAGTAATGAATATAGCAGAGTTGATTTCTATCCTACCGCCTCCTGCTAATCCAAATTGTAATCATATGAATGCTGATGAATGGGGCGCGATTGAAAAGAAGATTGAATTAACTTTGCCCAACAGCTTCAAATCGTATATCAATGTCTATGGTACAGGTATTGTTGGAGACTACATATGCATTTTTAATCCACTTTCAACAAACCCCAAAACAAATTTCTTTTATAATCTCGAGATGATAATTCGTGCAGAAAGGGAAACTGGCGATCTAACGTTGCCACTTTTCCCATCAAACCCAGGACTTGTGCCTTTTGCAACAACTTACGATGGCCACACTTTATTTTGGCATACTATTGGTATGTCAGATAATTGGCCTATCGTCGTAAAGGAAGTTAGAAGCGAGAATACGGAAGAATATCAAATGAATATTGTTGAATTCCTAATCAGAATCTTGCAGAAAAGTGAATTCTCGCAATTCGACAAATTGACTCATAGTAGACTTCTCAAAAACTATGTTGATGGAAACGCGCCCTTTCAGGTCCTAGACTGAATCACTATGCATTTGAAATCAATTTACTTGACCCGACAGATGATCACTAGACCTTAGTGGCACGCTGCTTTCCCACATCTGTGTAGTTATGTGGACATTTTCTAAGGTGACTTTGCGATCATTCGCTCAATGCGTCTGAAAACAGCTTCTGTCTCGGCACGTTGGCTCTGCTTCAAACCCTCATCGAAAAATGCCCAGGCGTCGTTGTCT
The DNA here is from genome assembly GCA_002699585.1 of Anaerolineaceae bacterium. Classification (GTDB taxonomy): domain Bacteria; phylum Chloroflexota; class Anaerolineae; order Aggregatilineales; family Phototrophicaceae; genus Phototrophicus. The sequence goes on from PABP01000034.1 coordinate 38,022, forward strand.
GCGATCATCATGGTGCGCAGCAGCGGCAGTAGGGCGGCATCCACATAGCGCGGAATCTCCGCATCGGGTAGCGGCGCGGATTGGGGCCAAGCATGCACCACATTGATCGACATATGCAGCAGCACAGCACTCGTGACCAGCGCGGCGGGCGTGTCCGTCCCAAACACATCTCGGATGCCTGCCATGATGCGTGGGAGCTTTTCATTGTCCTGGATCGGGCGGTCGATGATGGGGTCATACGTGGTGGCCGTGCGCGTGATCTTTGCCCAGGCGTCCAGGTACCTGGGGCGGCGCAGATCAAAACCAAGTTGTGGTGCTTGCCTGCCAATCACCGCCGCGGATCGGAACCCATGCGTATGGTCTTTTTCCCGGTTGATGACTTTCTTCTCGATGTCATGGAAAATGCCAATCCACAGCAGCAGATTTCGATCATGCGGGGAGAGTGCCCGATAGGATGGTGACAGCATCAGCGAAGTCAGCACTGTGATGACATGCACCATCGTGACGCCGTTGCCGTAGCTGGCCATCTGGCCCCAGCCCGGGACGACTCGCTCCGTTTGTTGCATGCGCCTGGGGGTAAAAAATGCACGCACCACCTGGTCGAACTGCTGCGCAGTCAGCTTATCGGCAGCGAATGCCTCACCCAGCCGATGGATAAGCGTCCAGATTTCAGGCAGATGGTCTTTGAAAAGCGGTGTGGTCATGGGCAGTGCTCCGCAGGCCGGATAGGCGAAATGGCGCATGTGACATGCATGAGTCTATATCTGCCCAGCGGAATGTCAAAATATGGCTAGCGAATGTTGCAGTTGGAGATCGGCGCAGCCCACCTGGATAGGCAGACTGCACCCAAGACGGGCAAGGGGCTAACCCTCACCGCCGCATACTGTACTTTGGCTTTCTGTATCGGCTAGCAGACCGCTGTCTACGGCGTCAGCCAGAATCATGTCATAGGCCGTGACGCCGCGCCCTTTGGACCACAAGTTGCGATCGAAGGTATAAACGCGGTTATTGGTGACCGCGTCAAACGCCTGCCAGAGCGGGCTATCGGTCATATCATCAAGATATTGCTGATCGTCCGGGCTGCACAGGATGACGATGGTGCTGGGGTTAACGACAGCGAAGCCTTCCATATCCAGCAGATATTGCGTCTCCCCGCCTTCTGGTTGGAGCGCGTTGGTCCGTCCGAGGCTTTCCAGGAATGACCCCATAAAGCTTTCGTTGGAGTGGGCCGTAAAGCCACCCGAATGCAGCACGCCAATGACGAATTCCCCGACATCGGTATCAGTTGTGGCCGATGCGGCTTCGAAATTCTCTTCATAGCTGGCCAGGATAGCGGCTGCTTCGTCTTCTTTGCCCATGATTTCTGCAATGGTGCTGAACTGCTCAAGCTGATCTTCATAGCTACCGCGCAGGCTGTTAAACACAACCGTCGGCGCGATCAGGCTCAACTGATCGTAAATCGCCTCATGACGGCGCAGATCGGCAATGATGAGGTCGGGAGCCAGTTCGAGGATTGCTTCCAGGCTGGGTTCGGCGCGCGTGCCGACATCCACCGCGCCAACATCCGCAGTATAAGCATAGATGTACTCCGGTGGGGCATCCACCGCATAGCCCACTGGCGCGATGCCCAGCGTCCCGAGGTGATCGGCAAACGAATATTCCAGCACCACGATGCGCTCAGGGACAGCCTCGATGGTCGTTGTGCCGACTTCATGCTCAATCGTCATCGGATAGCCACTCGCCAGCCCCAGCGCGTCTAAAACGGCATCCACAAGCCGCTGTGCGGAAATGGGGCCACCATACAGCCACAGCGAGTCGCTGAGCCGGTAAGCTGTTTCCGCCTGGACGACGGGTAGGCTGTTCCACAGGGGCGATTCGGCATAGAACGGGGCTGATTCCGCATCGGTGATGTACAGGAAGTTCGTATCAGTGATGTCGCCTAGGGACTCGATACCCACCACATCAAACCCGTTTGGATTCGGCGCGCCATCCCATGTATTTTCTAATCCGAGTTGTGCCAGGATTTCTACCGGGAAGGTGTTGTCCGTGTACAGCCGGAACGTCGCCAGGTTATCGGCGTACCACGACAGCGACAGCACAAACCGGAGGTCGATTTCCGCATTGGCGATGACCTCAGCGGCTTCGTCAAAATGCTGATGCATATCGGCCAGAATTTCCTGCGCCTTGGCTTCACGACCCAGCGCAGTGGCGACAGTTGTGAAGTAATCCTCCAGCGTGGCCAGGTCGGTCGATCCCTCAAAGGTGATGGTGGGCGCGATGGCACTCAGTTCGTCATAGACGTCGCTGATCCGCCAACTGGCAGCCACGATCAAATCAGGGTCCAGCTCTGCGATGGCTTCCAGATTGGGTTCCTGACGTGAGCCGACATCGACCGCACCCTCGGCGGGAACCTGGACGAGGTCGTTATATAACGCGAGGTCGGTCACGCCCACAGGCTGAACGCCGAGTGTCACCACTGTTTCGGTCATCGAATGCTCAATGGTCACGACCCGTTCGACATTGTTGGGTACACAGGTTTCGCCCAGATCATGCGCGATCATGATGCCGTCTTCGCACGACGCATCGTCCTGGGCAGTGAGTGGAATGATGCTCGCCAGCAGCAGGGCTAGCAGCATCAGAATCGTCAAATTACGGTACTTCACATTCGTACTCCTTGACTCGTACATCATTATGGAACTTGTTGGATAGGGGATTGTTTCAACAGGTGAATGCTAGCGAAACTGACGTGCAGTGTCTACTCAAGCTGTTAACGCGAGGATTGATTCAGGGTCAACTCATCGGTTTGAGGATGTGTACAGAGATTTTTGTGCGATTAAATTTCTGATTACGGTCAGGTGAGACTGGACTCGCGCAAGTTACGAAATCGTCAAGCACTTTTTCATTTTAGTGTTGTCGTATGACCATCGATTGTGCAATGCATCTGGCACTGTTGATGTCCACTCTCAGCCGATTACGGTGTCAGCGGACTATAATTTACGGTAGGGAAGCAGCACGCTGCGTCCGGGCCAAGTGAGCACAGAGCTTGATGTAACCAACAAAGGAATGTGAATCATGAGAAAAGAAGAAATCGCGGTTATGGCCCAGGAAATCAAGGGCATCCTGGAAGCACATGGCATACAGCCAAGAGGATTTACAGTGTCTATCAACGTCACGACAGAGCAGTTCAAAGAATTGCAGACAGACTTTGATGGTAAAACGGCTGAGTACATCGACTTTATAATGGCTGAGGCCGAAGATAATTGGGCGATTTCTTTTACGCAGCCTTTGCCAGGTATTCAGACCTAGGGTTGATAGATGCAGCACTCTGCATTCGATCAAAACAGATGAAGTGAGTCTACAAGTGATTTTCCAAAGGAGGACTATTGATGGATACGCAAGAAAATTCCATTTTTCAGTATGACTTAGCACTAGATGAATTAGGGGCCGTGTTACAAGAGCTTTCAAACAATATCAGAAAAGGATTCGACTATTTCGGAACACGTTATGAAGAAAGAGGATATTTCCTCATATTATCTAATATCGACATAATGCTTACCCTTTGTCAGCGATATGAGACTGTTCCAGACTTGGAATCAACAGAGATACAGACCTGGAAACAAGATTTTCATGACACATTTGTTAGAAGCTTTGACAAGGAATCAAGCTCGCAAGATGGGAGAGACCGTCAAAAAGCAATTGTGTCAGCTACTTTTGGTCGTCTTCTCAGAATTGTCCGAGAATATGAAGATGAAACTAATTTATGGTAGTAGGCGAAAGTCCCCTCTCCTTCGGGGAGGGGATTTAGGGGTGGGGTGCAAAAACCCGCCCTTGCTAAACATCCTGACCCCTTGTAAACTCCTCTGTCCCCTTAATGACAACCGTACCAAAAAGGATATGCACGATGATTGTCGGCATGGACTTTGGCACCACCAACAGCGGCATGGCGGTGTACGACGGTGGTGAATTGCGTTTTGTGCCCCTGGACCCGGCCAATCGCAATCCACATGTGGCGCGCACGGCGCTGTACATCACGACGGACAACGAGGTCTACCTGGGCAGTCAGGCGACCGCCAAGTACTACGAGCAAAACCTCAATCGGCCCTTTAAGCTGGACAAAGTGTGGGTCGGTGAAGTCGAAATGACCTTTGCCGAAATTGGCACCTTCATCCGCGATGTATTCATTGAAAAAGACGTTTACGCCCCCGGTCGGCTGTTCCGCTCCTTCAAGATGGGCCTGTCCTCGCTCAACTACCTGGGGACCATCGTCGGCACCGATTACTATTATTTAGAAGACATCATCGCCGTGTACCTGCATATCGCCAAACGGCGCGCAGAGGCCCACTTGGGCCACAGCCTGGATACGATTGTGCTGGGGCGTCCGGTGCGTTTTACGGATGATGAAACACACAACGCGCTAGCCCAGGAACGGCTGTTGCAGGCGGCTTACCGCGCCGGATATAAGCGCGTCTATTTTCAGTATGAGCCGATTGCCGCTGCCCAGTTTTACGCGCAGACTGTCGATAGGGCCGAGAATGTGCTCATCTTCGACTTTGGCGGCGGTACGCTAGACCTGAGTGTGCTGCACATCGCCCCGGATGGCACGCGCGAGGTATTGGCGACGGGCGGTATTGCCATTGCCGGTGATGTCTTCGACCGCAAGATCGTCCGTGCCAAATTCCCGCCGCACTTCGGCGAAGGTAGTACCTACCGCAGCCGAGGCCGTGATTTGCCCGTGCCGCCCAGTTTCTTCGATGCCTTCACCAACTGGCAGGAACTACTCATGTTGCAAATGCCGGATACGATGGAGCGCTTGCAGCAGATCGCCCGCAGTGCCAGTGACCCGCGCCGCCTCAATGCCCTCATTAGTCTGATTGGGTCCTTCGCCGCTTTGCAGATGTTCGACATCGCCGAAGGGGCCAAGCGCCAGCTATCTGGAAGTTTGCGGGCCTCATTGAGCATGACGGGCAAGGGCTATACTGTGCTGGATGCCATCACCCGCAGCGAATTTGAGCGCCTCATTCGGCCAGAAGTCCGGGCTATCGAAGAACGCATTGACGACTTGCTCACGTCCAGCGGCCTGCGCGATGACCAGATCGACGTGGTGATCCGCACAGGGGGCTCCTCGCAGATCCCGGCTTTCATCAATATGCTCAACAGCCGCTTTGGTGAGGCCAACGTGCGTGAGGTCGATGCCTTCAGCAGTGTGACCGCTGGCCTGGGCATCGTCGCCCACCAGATTGAGCAGGGTAGGTCGGATATTCCGTATCATACGCCTGCCACCAGTTCCCCGCCGGATTACCTGGCTGAAAAGCAACAAGGGGGCGTTCCGGTGCTGGACCTGGAGCGTATGTTGCAGTTCATCCAGATACAGGAGCAGCGCGAGCGAACCGGTCCGGCGCAGCAAATGCTGGCCCTGGTGGGTGAGGATGACCGTCTGCGAGCGTATGGCGAAAGCGACGATAAGATCGACCTGGAGACAGCGGCTTATTTCCTGGGGGCGGCCTCTGGCGATGCCAAGCACATCCTGATGACCACCGACTACCGCTTTCTGACCAAGTCCCTGCGCCAACTGGCGGACTGGCGCGAAGTGGGCATCCAGCTAGAAGAAGTTGAGCGCTTCCGCAGCGATAAATTCAGCAGCGAGCGCGTGTGTGGCATCCAGGCCTGGGACCCGTTGGCCAATTCGGAGCACATCTTCTTCATGACGACCCTCGGCTACGGTCGGCTGATGCCTGCCGACTCGCTGTTGACCAAATTGGGCCAGCCTGTGCCGTATCAGATGAAAGCCTCGCGCGGGTTCCCGGCGGCACTGCTGCCCGTGCAATCCACAGGCGAAATCGTCATTCTCAGTCAGGCTGGACGCGCGATTCGGGTGGCTGTCAGCGACTTGTCGCGCATCGAACAACGCTTGCTGGCGGTCCCGCTGCGTAGTGGGGTGGTTGGGGCGGTCGCTGTCGATCAGCCGGGGACACTGCTGCTAGTGACAGCCAGTGGCTACGCCAAACGCATCGCTACATCGGCCATTCCGCTGATGACCGAACCCAGCACCAACGGCACCAAAATCCTGACTCGCGCCAATCCGCTGCTGCCGATGCTCTATCAGCCGGACCGCGACCTTGTGGTCATCACCAACCAGCGCCGTGTGACAGTTCCCGGTGATGACATCCCCCAGAGCGACCTCAACAAGACCGATCACAAGCTGCTGAACCTGGGCAAGGGCGAGCGCGTCGTCGGCGTGTATTTCGCTAGCTAGTCGTCGCTGGACTCGAAAGATTCGATGAGTATCGACAAATATTTATCAATTGCGTCTGATTCCGAATAGCCTTGTTCTAGGAGTTGACTATAGATGCTTCGATTATGCATAAGCTTGTTTTCAGCCAGCAGTCTATCATAGCTGGCTTGAGTGCTTGCAGGGCGGCGTATACCGAGGAACAAACCAGCCACAAAATTGTCAATGGGATACTCTAAAAGCCACATCCCAGGTCGCTTTCGGACATGCTCCAAAATGCTGACTATTTTGCTATGATCTTCGTTCATCTTTTCGGATCACTCCTGTTTTTCATTACGGACTAGCCCTCATTTAATGTTTATTATATGGATAGAAACTTAGAGCGCATTTATGGCTAAAATACCGGATCTCATCAACGCGATATTTGAAGGCCAGTATAGCGATCTGGCTGCTGAGTTCGAGTAGTGGGTACGGACGACAGCACCTTCTTAATCAAACAGCGTCATGGTGAATAGTTCCAGGCGGTCATCGGATTGCAGGGGATAGGTTTCACTAGCAGGGGCGTAACGCTCGCCCGATGCCCGATCATAGACGATCAGGTCCAGGCGATAGTCACCTGCGCCCAACCCGCCAAAATCCATCTGCAGGCGGTTGCACTGGCGCTGGCTGAGGTCCGGTAAGGCGAAATCGGCCTGCTGGACCAGTTGATCGCTTTCATCGTAGATATGTAGCGCGACCGATGTCTCCGGCAGGGGGGCAGTCGCTTCGTAATCCACAATCACGGAAATCAGCGCCGGATCATAGCGGCGGGCACGATGCACGCGTAAGTCAAGTTGGGCATCGGCCAGGGCATAGCTGGCACTGACAGGGGCATCCCGGTCGGCCCACACGCGCACATCGACGCGCTCTTCCGGCTGCCACAAATCGCAAAATACATACCCCTGGCTGATCTCGTCCTCGAAGATGGGCAGGTCGGTCACTTGCTCGATGTCGGTGCGCTGGGCCAGCCATACCAGCGGGGCATCGGCAACCAGATTATCGACTTCGGCGCGATAGTCATCCTCAAACACGGACCCCAGTTCGCCTAATTGAATGACGCGCATATCGGTCCACTGGAATTGGAACTCCAGCGGCGCACGCTGCGACTGCTCATTGCCCGGTTGGGTGAGGTGGAAAACAATCAAATCGTCCGGGTCGGCCTCGGCTTTGATGACGCGCATGACCTCCGGTAGTTCCCCGGCGATGATCGGCTGCTGCGTGTTGGGTAGCTCGGCGGCGAAATCCAATGTCCAACTGGGGATGGCCCCGGCGACCAGCCAGCTCACCAGCAGCAATGCCACCGGGACCCGCATCTCGGCCAGCTTAGATAGTCCCAGAGCGGCCAGCAGCGCCAGAACAGGCCACAGCATCATGAAGTAGCGCACATGGATGAAAGCCGGGGTGATGCTGTTGACGACGATGGCCGCGATCAACGTGCCGGTAATGACGATCAGGCAAAAGCGCAGGGCTTCCTTGTCGTTGTGCCGCCCCATGATGGCGAAAATCGTCAGCGCCAATAGCAGGGCCATGCCGCCGTTGCTGAATGCGTAAAATACCGTGCCGGGGATGTCCAGCGCGTTGAAGGCGATGGCATCACGCCCATCTCCCAATTCGTTCATGATGTTGGGCAGTTGCAAAATTGCCCAGGGCAGGATAGTGGCATTGGCGGCGATCAGCGTCAGCAGGATGACCCACCAGCGCCGCGTTTTGGGCTGCGTCAGGTGGTACAGGCCGATCCCCAGCGGGACCAGCAGCGCCAGCCAGTGCGTATAAACCAGCATCACGCTGGCGATGACGAAGGTGATCCACGGCCAGCGACCGGGGCGGGCATGTTGCATGCGCCAGTAAGCCCAGGTGACAGTTGTGGACAGGGCCAGCAGCAGGGCATACTGACGGGCCTCGTGCATGTAGTAGATCATCAACGTGGAGCCAGCCAGCACGACCGCCGCATACAGGCCCACGCGCTTATTGACCATCGTCGTGCCCAGGCGGTAGGTCATGGCGATAACGACCATCCCCAGCAGCACCGATAGCGACCGAATCGCCAGCCGTTCCACGCCGACCAGACCGCCCCATAACTTCAGCAAAACGAAATAGGCCGGGGATTGGGTGGGGAAGCGCTCAATCAGCCGTTGGAGCTGCGCCCACAGGTCTACCTGGGAATAGGGCGGCAAATTGGCATGGTCATAAGAGAGAACTTCATCGCCCCATAGTAGGTCGAAGTTCAGCAGGCGGATAGCCAACCCGGCAGCGATCAATAGGATCGGAACCAGCCACAGCCACTCGCGTTGACGCAGTGTTCGCATGGATGCCTTTGTGCTCAACCGTCATGAAAAGCGTTATATAGGCTACGCGACTTAGGGTGGGGTGACAAGCGTGCAGTGTTTGAATCAATAGGTGCGTATGGGAAACATAGGGCAAGGCTGCTCATATGTTAAAGTCGTGCGAAGTGCACAATGCGGCAGTCATGGATAGACGACACCATAGTGCTCAATCAGGAATTGACGCGCGTCATCTACTGTTTTGACGACTTGTGAATTCTGGACAGTTCTGGGTGCGATTTTGTCGCCTGATTTGATGAGCATCTGATCGTAAAGTGAACCTACCACCAACAGCTTCCCCTGATTATTAGGAACAAGTTTATTGATCTGACTGAGTTCATGTGCTGTTACGGCAGGTGGTCCCGAAGATCGTACAACGATGAGGTGGACGTTATGATCGACGGTTTTCAGCATATCTGCTGATTTGTGCGCCATTTCATATACGTCAGCGGAGGTGGCCCCAGTCAAATACGTTTGGAGCACAACCGTTTTCTCAGCATTGTCCCATTCAATACGATAGTTTTCTACCATAGTCATTTCCTATCATAATGTCATAATTAAATACCTTGATTATAATTCAGAAGACCCATTGAACCTACGTTAGGCTGCGTCATATTGGGATTATGCGAGTAGGCAATCAAAAATCGCCCGACTGGCTGTCGAGCGATTTTCTGCTAAGTAACATCTAGTTTAGGTTGTTTTCGGTATCGGCTTGAGTTCCAGGCTGCCGTTTTGTTCAATCAACCAGGCTTTGGCTTCCGCCAGCGCTTTTTCCATCGATGCAAAGATAATTTCATCCGGCGGGTAAATATTCTCCTCACCGAACACGTCAATTGCGTTGGTGCGCTCCAGTTGACGCCGCACCGCTGGGCTGATCCCGGTCATTATCAGGCGGCCATGCCGTTTTTGTAAGGATTGCGCGTACCGCTGCAAGAAGCGAATGCCGGTGCTGCCCAGGTACTGATTGTGGCGCAATCGCAAGATGACGACCTGGTACTCGCAGCAGTCCGGGTCCGGCAGCGAGTCCTCCAGCGTACGGATGGCTGCAAAATACAGGTGGCCATGCACGGTTAGCAGGATCGGGTTGGGGCCTTTCATCAGGTTAGGCGGGGCTTCTATTTCTTTGTACTGATGCTCCCCAACGGGCAGCAGTTGCTTCAACTCAATGTTGCGCGATGAGGTGTAGACATACATCGCTGTCGAGATGATCACGCCGACATAGATGCTGTATTCCAGCGGCAGGACGAGCGTCGCCACATAGGTCGCGCCCATTGCCAGCCGCGGTGCCCAACCGATGACCCATACCATGCGAATGCGCTTGACGGAAATCAGGCTGAAGGCGGCTACGATCAGGTGGGCAGCCAGGGCCGTCAGCGGGATGAGTTCGATCAGGCCGCCGATGGCGATCAGGCTGAGGCCGACGAAAATACCAGCGAAGATATTGGCCATGCGCGTTTTGGCCCCGGCGGATTTGTTGACTGCCGTGCGCGAGAGTGACCCGGCCACGGGCATCCCCTGGAACAAGCCCGTCACCACATTGGCGATACCTTGCGAGGTAAAATCGCGCGAGGCATCGGGAATATCGCCATTGGGCTGCGGCATGGCTTCAATCAACCCGGCGCTCTGGACGGTTGCTAGTACAGCCATCGCCAGCGCGACCGTGATGTATTGCGGCATGATCGAAAAATTCGGCAAAATCGGCAGCGGTAGGCCATGCGGCATGGATCCGACCAGTTCGATGCTGCCCAGGTTGAGCACCTGGGTGAGTGTGGTTGCGACAACCAGCGCAGTCAGTACGGCAATGGTACGGAAGCGCGTATGGTGCAGCGAGAAAATAATGAAGGCGGCAATCAGGCCGATGATGGTGGTTGGCACATCGATCATATGCAAATGCGTGAATAACTCGCCAACGGGTTGCAGCAGCGAGCCGCTGCGGGCAGCGGTATCAGGCAACTGTGCCATACCATCCGCAACTGTCAGGATGGGCTCGACCCCTGGGAACCCGGTCATGTGGGCGAGCTGCCCCAGAATGATGAGCGTGCCCGCGCCGCTGATGAAGCCCGTCATGACCGCATTGGATACGAAGCGCGTCAGGTCACCCAGCTTGAGTACACCGAACAACAGCATGAAGATGCCGACCAGGAAGGTCAGCACAAAGAGGCTCTCAGCTTCGATCTGACCCGTCAGGCCCAGCAAGGCGCTGCCGACGATCAAGGCCAGAGCGTTGGTCGGGCCGACCGTCATGTACACGGAACTACCGAAAATCGCGCCGACGATGGTACCGACAAAGGCGCTGTACAGGCCGAAAACGGGCGGTACCCCGGCCAACAGGGCGAAGCCAATCGCCTGGGGCGCACCTGCGACTGCACCCGTCAACCCGGCGAGGACATCCGGCACGACCGTCGCGCGATATTTACGAAGGTTTTGCAAGGAAACGCTGCCTCTCTGAATTAGAAACAAGATTAGCCTCAACTATACCAGCAAAGGTGCTAAGATTGGTGGGAAGAAACTGCTTAGAAACAGGGAAGGCTCAGGCTTATGGGTGATTTCCAGCCTGCTCCTTATGACGATAGTCTATGGTTGATAATTCTTGAACGAAGGCTGTTGTGATGTTCTATGATCGTCCGGTTCCGAATGAGCACAAAACGGCCAATTTCACATTTCGGCCTTTGTCACCAGAATATACCGAGCTTGATTATGATGCTTTCATGGCGTCTAAATTGGAGCTGCGGAAATGGAGCAATGGTAACTGGCCAAGAGATGACTTCACGCTGGATGAAAACCGCGCTGATCTGCAGCGTCATTATGAAGAATTCCAGACGGGCAAAGCCTACGCTTATACCGTCCTCAACCCGCAGGAGAGCCGGGTCGAAGGTTGTCTATACATTGACCCATTACAGCGACTGGTAGATCGGCTAGAAAAACGACATGGGGCGACACGGGACCTCACGACAGTTGTGAAGCCTACAGATGTGAAGCCTGACGAGGTGCATCTGTGTTTTTGGATACGCAGTGATCGATTAGAAGATGAAGCGCTGCTCTTTCGTGAAGTGTACAAGTGGTTGCAAGATGCATGGCGATTTCCCCAGGTCAGCTATGGTGTGTATCATACAAACCCGCGTCAGGCCGCGCTTTTTGAGAGCCTAGGCATGCATCCACGGTTTCGTATGGTGCGCGACACAGACACACTGTTTTCTTTTTATGTTGAAAGGCCCGCGAATGGGTAATCCAATCCAAACAAGCCAACCCCTTGCCGAGCGCCTGCGTCCACACACGCTTGATGAGATGGTCGGGCAGGCGCACTTAGTGGGGGAGGGCAAACCGCTGCGGCTGGCGTTGCAGGGCGGTCGTGTGCCCTCGATGATCCTGTGGGGACCACCCGGCGTCGGCAAGACGACTGTCGCCCGTTTGATCGCCGGCCACGTCAACAAACCGTTCTACGCGCTGTCGGCGGTATCGGCAGGCAAGAACGACCTACGGGCTGTGGTCGAAGATGCCAAAAGTGCGCCTTCCTTGCTCGATGACCCTGACATCGAACCGGGGGCGATCTTGTTCCTGGATGAGATTCACCGTTTTAACAAGGCTCAGCAGGACTTTTTGCTGCCTTATGTCGAAGACGGGACCATTACCCTGATTGGGGCCACCACCGAGAACCCCAGCTTTGAGGTCATTTCGGCGCTATTATCGCGGGTGCAGGTATTCACGCTGCGCAGCCTGAGCGAGGACGATTTGCGCCAGATCGTGGTGCGCGGCGCGGAAGAACTGAGCGTGTCCTTGTCTGACGAGGCCGCCGAATTCTTGTCACAGTATGCCAATGGCGATGCCCGCGCTGCTTTAACGCTGCTGGAGAATACGGCCAAACTGTATGCCAGTGATAACGATGCGCCCATCACTCTGGAAAACGTTAAGGATGCGTTGCAAAGTCGCCATCTACGTTATGACAAAACGGGCGAGGAGCATTACAACACGATCAGCGCCTTCATCAAGAGCATGCGCGCCAGTGACGTTGATGCGGCCCTGTATTATCTGGCACGGATGCTCGACGCCGGGGAAGATCCTAAGTTCATTGCGCGGCGTATGGTGATTTTTGCCAGTGAGGACATCGGCATGGCGCTGCCGACGGCGTTAGTCGTTGCCAATGAGGTGTTCCGCGCTGTGGAGACCATCGGCCTGCCGGAAGCGCAGTACAATCTGGCACATGGCGTCACCTATTTGGCTTCTGCACAAAAGGACCGTTCCGCTGGAGATGCCTATTGGGCGGCGGTCGATGATGTCAAGCGACATGGTAATCTGCCTGTTCCCATGCACCTGCGCAACGCGCCGACCAAGCTCATGAAAGAGATGGGCTATGGCAAACGCGAGCAACAGGGTAACCTGCCGGAGAAATTGTCTAAGCGGCGTTACTACCGCCCTAAGGGGAAGTAGGCCTCTGTCCCCTCATTAAGACACAGTTTGATGTATATAAATTAATAAACAAATGTCAAAAAATTCGCTAGTATGGCCTGCATGCGGTAAGGTTGGTGTGGTTGTCATTATAGAGAAACGATTCTTCTATGGAGATTTCAATCACGGTTGAAGCAGAGAACGGACTCACTTGGGACAAGTGGAAACGTTTTGTCCAAGAGGTTGAAGAACTCGGTTATGCGGGTCTGTATCGTTCCGATCATTTCCCAAATGAACAGCCTTCTATAGAGCTGGTGACATCGTTAACCTATTTGGCGCAGAACACAGAATATATTCACTTCAGCCCCCTGGTTACCCCACTGTCATTTCGGCATCCCGCTATGCTGGCGCGTCAAGTCGCTGCGATAGATGATCTCAGCAATGGCCGGATGGTCTTGGGACTAGGAGCAGGTTGGGTTCCCGATGAACATGAGCGTTGGGGGTACTCGCTAGGCGACAAAAAGGTACGTCTAGACCGATTCGAGGAGGGCTTGGAAGTTATTACGCAACTTCTGCGGAGCGATGAACCTGTGACATTTGAAGGACAGTACTTCCAGCTGAAAGATGCGCTCTTGTTGCCACGTCCGCAACGTTCGGGTGGCCCTCCGATTTTAATTGGTGGTAATGGTAAGAAGCGCACCTTGCCTCTAGTTGCACGCTTTGCTGATATTCACAACACGTTCCACCAAACGCCAGAGTCAATAAAGTTGTATTCAACGTATCTGGATGAGCTCTTGTTGACGCAAGGCCGCCAGCCACAGGATGTCAAACGCACCGTGATGCTGCTGGTCTACTGTGGCCGCGACGAATCCGAACTCAAGGCACGGGCACGATTTGCATATCAGGCGTGGGCCCCTGACATGGTTGATGAGCCTTTCGAGCAACTTATTGAAACTGTCGAATCCAGAATGGGTGATTTCTTGGCGACAATCGGCGCTACGTTCTGCCCAGTCGTTGGTACTCCTGAGCAAGTTGTAGAAAAGCTCAAAGCTTATGCAGACGTGGGTATCGACGAAGTGATTTTTCAGTGGTTTGATTTGGACGACTTTGAGGGTTTGCACAAATATGCTGAATATATTTTGCCGAATGTGTGATTTTATCTACTGATCTGGTTGAAAGCGGGCCATCAATCCTTTGGTTTGCTCAACAATCGCTGTGTGTAGTGACTCTCGATTTCTGCTGCTTGTAACCGCTTGACCGAATTGCAGGGTGGGGTGGGCATCCCGGTAGCGCTGGAACATGAACTGCAATGTCGCCGCGACCCAATCACGGGCGACGGGCTTGTTATAGCGCCGCGCGACCCATGTTTCCCGTGCCCGTTTGGAAATCACGCCGCCGATAGACGCCGGAACGATAACGGCTTGCGGGACTTGCCGTGCCAGTAATGCCACACTCTTTGACCAATTATCTGTAAAATCCTGCGCCGATGCGCTGTATAGCAGCGGGTCGGGTTCAATTTCGCCAGCCGGGAAAGTGACCAGCGTGCCGCCTGCCTGTAAATGGGCAATGGCTTGGCGCAGCGTCGCCACATGTTGGCCGCGTTCCTCAGATACGAAGATGATGTGCTGGCGAATGTTGGGCAGCACATCGAGTAAATTGCGGGTGCGGGCGATGACCTTGACGTTCGCTTGCGGCAGATTGGCGAAGACGGCCATGGCGTCCATCACGCCGGGATGGTTACAGGTGACGATCAAGGGGCCTTGGTGGGGGAGGTTGTCCGCGCCGTTGACAGTCAGGCCGCTGCACAATTGCTCGATGATCCACTGTGAGGGCCTTTGCAGGTCTTCAACCGCCAGGTCATGGAAGGTGATGACATCCCCGGCGAAGCGCCGTGCCATCGGCAGCAGCAAGCGTCGGAGGGGACGCTGACCGTAACGCAGGCGGAATGCTTCCGCGAACATATTGGCGCTCATCTGGGTGAGTGAAGCCTGCATATGGGGCCTTGTAGTTGGAAAAGCCGTGCCGATCACGGGGCGTTCAAGGGTCACTTTGGGCGCTCGGATTGCTCTGTTGGCGGTATTTTTGCAGTACATCATATTTGGATGAGCACTGCCTGAGCAGAATACTTGCGTAATATATGTAAAAAATTTGGCGAATTTGTCGTCAAGGTTTACAATCGTTTGTTATTCCGCTGACGAATATAATCCCTACCAGCGGAAGCAATTTGTTTATTTTGACCAGTTTTGAGGAGAGAAGTGATGAGACAACCTTCACGTCTATTCACCATTTTGGCACTATTTGCCATTATGGTGGGCATGATGTCATCGGTTAGTGCGCAGAACGATTACACAATGTATGCCGCGGAAAGCTGCGACTACGGTGGTGAAATCCAGTCTATCGAAGCGGTCGATGACCTGACCGTCAAGTTTACACTCTGCTATCCCGATCCGGCATTCCCGTCGAAGGTCGCCTTCTCCGCATTGGGTATCTACCCATCGGAATACCTGGAATCGACTGGTGGCGGTGGTGTGGAACTGTTCCAGAACCCGGTTGGTACCGGCCCTTACATGCTGGAAAACTGGGACCTGGGCAACGAAATCGTCATGACCCGCAACGACAGCTACTGGGGTGACCCGGCTGGCGAACAGACCCTTATCTTCCGTTGGAACAGCGAAGCAGCCGCCCGTCTGGTGGAACTGCAAGCTGGCACCATCGATGGTATGGATAACGTTGGCCCTGGTGACTTCGAAGTCGTCGAGATGGACCCCAACCTGGCCCTGTACGAACGCCCCGGCACCAACATCTTCTACTTCGGCATCAACAACTTCTTTGAGCCGTTCAACGATGTTCGCGTCCGTCAGGCGATTTCTTACGGCATCGACAAGAGCCGTGTCGTAGATAACTTCTACCCGGCTGGCTCGATTGTCGCTAGCCAGTTCATGCCGCCGAGCATCTTCGGTTATACGGAAGAAGTCGAACCCTTCCCGTATGATCCCGATATGGCGCGCAGCCTGCTGGAAGAAGCCGCTGCTGATCTCGGCTTTGAACTGCCGATTGAAACCAGCATCAGCTACCGCGATGTCGTCCGCAGCTACCTGCCGCAGCCCGGCGTTGTCGCCCAGGACCTGCAGGCCCAGCTCGCAGAAATCGGCATCAATGCAGAAATCAACGTCATGGAATCCGGCGCTTTCTTGGATGCGTCTGATGCTGGCGAACTCGAACTCTATCTGCTCGGATGGGGTGCTGACTACCCGGATGCCACCAACTTCCTGGATTTCCACTTCGGTGGTGGCTCCAGCGATCAGTTTGGCGACAAATATCCTGAAATCGTTGATGCGCTGTCACGTGCGGCCCAGTTGGCCGACCCGGAAGCCCGTTACCCGATCTACGTTGAAGCAAACGAACTGATCCGCGATCTGGTCCCGATGGTTCCGATTGCGCATGGTGGTAGCGCGGTTGCCTTCCGTGCCGCTATCGAAGGTGCTCACAGCAGCCCGCTCGGCAACGAAAACATGTCCGTGATGTCCGACCCGGATGATGATGCTCTGGTTTGGATGCAGAACGGTGAGCCGGCTGGCCTGTACTGTGCTGATGAAACCGACGGCGAAGCCCTGCGCGTCTGCGAACAGATCAACGAAGCGCTGCTGGCCTACGAAGTGGCTGGTACCGCCGTTGTTCCGTCCCTGGCGACCGAATGGGAAGCCAGCGAAGACCTGACAGAGTGGACCTTCACCCTGCGCGAAGGCGTCACCTTCCATGATGGTTCCGCATTCGATGCTGCCGATGTGATTGCTTCCTACGCTGTACAGTGGGACGCTGCCAACCCGCTCCATGTGGGCCGTGACGGCAACTTCACCTACTTCCAGGCCTTCTTTGGCGCTTTCTTGAACAACGAGTAGGTCGTTTATCCGTCTTAACACCCAGACTGCCGCGCCTTGTGCGCGGCGGTCTTTTATCCCCACCTGTGCGATTGATGCGCTGGCAACTGTCATCACGAAAATGGCATAACCCTATGTTAGGGTGGGGTAGTTGGCGACAATGCATCGCCGCCTTGTATCGGTTGATGTCTTTTCTATGATGACTGATCTATTGAGAAAGACCCCACATGCTGCGCTTTCTTCTTAAACGCTTCTTGCTCGTTATTCCTGTATTGTTCGGCATCCTGCTGGTGACATTTTTCCTGGCGCGGGCCATCCCTGGCGATCCATGTCGGGCAGTACTGGGCGAACGAGCCACTGACGAAGTCTGTGACGCTTACTTCGAGCGGCAGGGGCTAAATGAACCCGTTCCGGTGCAATTCGCTGTCTATACGCGCAATATCTTGCTCCACGGCGATCTGGGTACCTCGTTGCGCTTCCAGCGGCCCGTCACGGAATTGCTGGCGGAGCGCCTACCCGTCACGATGGAATTGACCTTACTGGCTATTATTTTTGCAGCGGTGGTCGGTGTGCCCTTGGGCATCATCTCGGCCTATCGCCACAACTCCGCGATTGATGTTGGTACCATGATTGGGGCTAATATCGGCGTGTCGATGCCCGTCTTCTGGTTGGGCTTGATGCTCTCCTACATATTCGGCGTGGCCCTGCGCGACACTATGTTTGCGCTGCCGCCATCGGGTCGCTTAACGCCCGGTGCCAACCCCGACCCGTTCTATATGGTCTGGGGCATGTTGGAAGACCCCGATATGGCCAGCAGTTTGCTGGTGTTCATCTCACGTCTGAATATCGTCAATGCGATTTTGACAGGTAACTGGGAATTATTGGGCGACAGTCTGCGCCATCTGATTTTGCCAGCTATTGCCGTGGGTACCATTCCGCTGGCGATTATCGCCCGTATGACGCGCAGCAGCCTGCTGGAAGTGCTTGGACAGGACTTCATTCGTACGGCTCGTGCTAAAGGCGTCCGAGAGCGAACCGTTGTGCTGCGACACGGTGTCAGTAATGCGCTGCTGCCTGTTGTGACGATCATTGGCCTGAATTTTGGCTTCCTCATCAGTGGTGCCGTGCTGACTGAAACCATTTTCGGCTTTACAGGCATCGGCAAGACGCTGTTCGATGGCATTACTGCGCGTGACTATACGCTGGTCCAGGGCGTGACGCTCTCGACCGCGGTCGCTTTTGTTTTCATCAACCTGTTTGTTGATCTCTTGTATGGCTATCTCGATCCGCGCATCCGGTTGAGCTAGACCCATCTCGCAAAACATGATTCCGAAAGAAAGTTTGGTTCTACGTGGCGAATAATACGACTCTCCAACCTGAAAAGCCGAAAGAAACCGCCGTCCTCGAAACGAATGAACGGTCGGATAACCCGTGGTTAGAGGCATGGCGTAACTTGATGCGCAATCGGTCGGCCAGGGCAGGACTGATCATTATTGGCTTTCTGGTCTTTGTACTCATCTTCGCCCCGGTGATTGCGACCCACGATCCGCTGCTCTCCATGATCGGTATCGATGGCGAAGTGCCGCCGCTGCCGCGTAAAGCGCCGTGTATTCCGCTGTTTGGCTGCGAAGAGCCGATGCACATTCTCGGCCTGGATTTGAACGCGCGCGATCTGTTCAGCCGGGTGGTATGGGGTACGCGCCAATCGCTGCCCGTGGGCTTTATTGCCGTATCGATTTCAATTTCTGTGGGCACCTTCCTGGGGTTGGTTGCGGGGTATGCTGGTGGCTGGTTGGATAACCTCATCATGCGCATTATGGATGTCGTGCTGGCGTTCCCGGCGCTGCTGCTGGCGATTGCGATTGTCACGATCCTGGGGCCGGGGTTGATTAATGCCCTCATCGCCATTTCGATTGTGGCGATACCCTCGTATGCGCGGATTGCTCGCGCCAGTACGATTTCGCTCAAAGAGCAAGAGTATGTCACCGCCGAGCGCGCCCTGGGGGCTACACCTGGCCGCATCTTATTCACCCAGATTTTGCCCAACGCCCTGACACCGTTGATTGTTCAGGGGACGCTCGGTGTCGGTACAGCGGTGCTGGATGCTGCGGCGCTGTCGTTCCTGGGCCTGGGCGCACAGCCGCCTACGCCGGAATGGGGCCAGATTTTGAGCGAATCGCGTAATTATGTGTTCACCTCGCCGCATATGGTATTTTTCCCCGGTTTCGCGATTATGCTGACCGTGCTGGGCTTTAACCTGCTCGGTGATGGCATGCGCGACGCCCTCGACCCGCGTTTGAATCGAAATTGATGCAAATTCGTATTGAATGGTAAAGATTTAGCACTTTAGCCATTCGATTCAGGAAATGCATCGTTTCAATGAAAAATCGAATAGTCCTGCTTGTATTTTTGCTGCTGGCTGTGCCGATTGATGCTCAAGTGAGCGTCGAGGCGACGGATTGCGTCGGTGGTTATCTTGATAACTACCAGGCTGAATGCGGTTTTGTCATCTTGCCGGAAGACCGGGCTGAGCCAGATGGGGCAGTCGTGCGCATCGCTTGTGATAGGCGAGCACACCTAAGATCATAACTAAAAACAGCCCGCCTCTAAATGAGACGGGCTGCTCAATTTCTTGCTTAATGAATCGTGATTATTCCTGGATCACTGTCACGGCGCTGGCTTGCTTGCCCTTGCGGCCTTCGGTGATTTCAAACTCTACACGATCGCCTTCGTTCAGGCTACGGAACCCGCTACCCTGAATTTCCGAATAATGAACGAACAGGTCGCTGCCGCTTTCTTGGGTGATGAAACCATAGCCCTTGTCGGCATTGAACCACTTGACAGTACCTTGAACACGATTAGACATTCTGTAACTCCTGTGTTAACAACGGGGTGTTGCGTATAGCCTGTCTTACTCTGATCTATCCCGTCTAACGCAGGAAGTTCATTTCGTACAATGTGATGTCTAACGCTCGATTGCATCACAAAATACACTAGAGCTGGTAGAACACACGATGGCCTTTGGATGCCTACCCACGACATCCATGTGGTGAGGTGTCATCACCTCATAACGAACCACATCGCATGACTACTTTAAGACAAATCGCAAGAAAATGCTATAGGCAAATGGTATTTATTGGCCCAAAACCCCCTGATTGGGCCTTATAAGTAGCCAGCACGGGTCAGAATCTGTATTAAGGCTTGTCGAAAATGGGCTAAAAACGTTGTGTAAACAGTTCGTTACATTTGTATATAAATGGACTCTGTTATCTATTTTAATTTTTCGTAAGGATGTGACATAATGGATTCTAATGAAGCTTAGTAATTATTAGTAGCAAAATTAGTAAGGTTGTTGGTGTTCTAACTTAAAGGATTAATGAAGATGTTCGTTAGTCATCCTGAACAAGCACGGGCCATTATTATGCTTGAACTCATGAACAGCCGCGCCTTTGAGCGCATCCAGCGCGGCGACTTCAAATTTGAAAAAGACATGAAAGACCTCAAGCGACTTTACAAGCAGGCCAAAAAGCTTGAAGCACCCCAGAAGACCCGTACCAGTATTCTGAATAACATGGCTATTTTGAACGCGATGTCGGGCCGTGTGGAAGATGCCAAGCAGCAGTTTGCAAAAATCTACGAACGAGAAGCATCCCAAAATAACATCGATGGCATGGTGTTGATGCTGCTGAACCAGGCGGCGCTTTCCGGGTTGCAAGGCCACCATGAGGATGAGGTTGCACTATACGATCAGGCGATCACGATTTACGAGGCCAGCCCGGAGCGCAAGGTGACGTTATATGGCAATCTCATCGGCAACAAGATGTTAGCGCTGGATGCTTTACAGCAGTATGAAGAGGTGCCAGTCTTGTTTGACCAGATTCGGTTACTGGCCGGGGAATGGATGACTGCCGACGAGGCCCACTACGAAAACATGATGATCATGATCTATGATAGTTTGATTGAAGCGCTCACTCATCTCAAGCGCCTTGATGAAGCCCATATCTACTATGACATAGCTACTGACCTGGCCCATAAGCAGCGTAACCAGATGGGGCTGGCGACGCTGTATTTCACACGGGCGCATCTGGCCCTGGCAGAGTCGGACCCGGAGTTGGCCCGGACTTACTGGCAGCGGGCGATTGACAACGTTGGCTTTAAAGAGATTGAAATCCAGGCAGGGCGCATGTTCCTGTACGAAGCGCGCTATCTGCTGCGCCAAGATGATGTCGAAGAAGCCAGGGACTTCGTCAACCGGGCGCTGGCCATATTTAAGGCGCGCGGCATGGTGGAAGACATTCTGATGGCTCAACAACTGGTGAGCGCATAGCGGGGATAATGTGATGTCATGATCCCTGAGAGGGATACCTAGCATAGCGTTCTTGAGTAGGGGCACAATATATTGTGCCCCTACAGTTTTTTGTGGCAAAAGTACTTTGTGTGGGAAGGTCCGATGATATGGACCAGAATACGATTTAATCTGCTGCGGCTGGCCGACGGCGTTTCTTGGGCAGCTTCATCGGCAGGGTATGGCGACGTTCGCCATCGAACTGGTAGAGCGCATTGGCGACTGCGCCTGCTGTCGGCACCAGGCCGATTTCCCCGACGCCTTTGGCCCCATACGGACCATATTCGTCCGGCACTTCAATGCCGATGACCTGCATCTCTGGCATGTCTTTGGCGCGCAGGATGCCGCATTTGCGCAGCATGGTGCTGGTCGGACGTCCATCCTTCATGACCAGCTCTTCGCTGATAGCATAGCCCAGGCCCATATGGATCGAGCCTTCGATCTGGCCCTCAAACAGGGTCGGGTTGAAGATTTTACCCGCGTCATGGGCGGCAACGATCTTCTCGACCTGACCATCTTCATCCAGCGTGACCAACTGCGTGGCGTAGCTGTAGCTGTAGTGCGTATAGACCTTATCGACTTCTTTGCCCGGTTTAGTCGTCCAATCGACCACCCATTCGCCATCGTAGATGCGCCCGACCAGTTCGTCGATGCTGTGCGACTTGAGGTCTTCCTTGAGTTCCTTGGCAGCAGCGATGACCGCGTTACCCACCAGTGAAGTCGCACGGGAGGCGGTGGTCATACCTGCGCGGGCGTTGGCGGCGGTGTCCACGCGCACGATGATGTGCTCTGCGGGCAGGCCCGTTTCCGTGACCAGGGCTTGCAGGGCCATCGTATTGACGCCCTGGCCCATCTCCGTCCAGCCATGATCGACCACGATACAATCCGGGGCCTTGATGCTGATCTTGACCTGAGCTTCATCGGGCATGCCATTGCCGATGCCGGTGTTCTTCATGCCGGTGGCGATGCCTGCATACTTGGCTTTGTAGAACTCATCTTTGACAGCCAGCAGGGTGGCACGCACGCCTGCGCCACTTTCGATGATCTGGCCTGTTGAGGTTTTGTTGCCATTGTCGATGGCGTTGTCATAACGGAATTGCCAGCGATCAAAGCTGCCTTGCTCGCACAGGTCGTCGATGCAGCTTTCCAGGCCGAACACGGCTTGATTGACACCGAAGCCGCGCATGGCACCGCAGGGCAGGTTGTTGGTGTAGACCGCCGTGCTTTCGACATCGGTCACGGGGAAGGTGTAGCCGCCTGTCGCGTGTCCGGCGCTGCGTTCCAGCACCTTCATACCGACTGAGGCGTAGGCCCCGGTATCGCCCACAAAAACCGCCTTGCAGAATGTCAGCTTGCCGTTTTCGTCGCAGCCCAGTTCGTATTCCATCCAGATGGGATGGCGCTTGGGGTGCATGACAATCGATTCGTCGCGGGTCAGTTTGACCTTAACGGGTTTGCCGATGATGGCAGCAGCAACCGCCGCATGCCCCTGAACCGTCAAATCTTCTTTACCGCCGAAGCCGCCGCCGTTGGGCACCTGCACCACGCGCACTTTGTCTTGTGCTAGGCCGAGCAGCTTGGCGACCTGGACGCGATCTTCAAAGACGCCCTGACCCTGGGAATACACTGTATAGCCGTCTTCTTCCGGTAGGGCGATGCACGCTTCCGGCTCCATAAAGCCATGTTCGATCATCTGTGTCTGGAAAACGCCCGTGGCCGTATAAGCGGAACTGCTGCGAGCTTCTTCTACAGAGCCACGCTTGGCAATCGTCTTGGACAGCACATTGCCGCCCTCATGCACCGACGGACTATCGGCTTGCATGGCGGCGTGCATATCGGTGACGGGTGGCAGCACCTCGTATTCGACGTCGATCAGGGCCGTGGCTTCCCGCGCGATTTTTTCGCTTTCCGCGACCACGCAGGCCAGCACATCACCGACATAGCGCGTGGTTTCGCCTTCAGCCACCATCAGCGGCCAATCCTGCTTGATGAGGCCAATATGACGGTCGCCGGGGACATCCGCTGCTTGAATGATGCGAATGACGCCTGGGTGGGCCTGGGCCGCGCTGATGTTAATCGACTTAACGACCGCACGCGGATGGTCGCTGAAGCGCAGCGCCCCATAAACCATGTTGTCAAAGCTCATGTCGTCCACGTATTGATGCTGACCAAGCACCAGATCATGGGCTTTGTATTTGGGTTGGCGTGAGCCAACTGTACCCGGTACGGTCGGCATAGGCACGGTTTCTTCGTTATAGATGGCCTCCGCGGCGCACTCGATGGCATCGACGATCTTCTTGTAGCCGGTGCAGCGGCACAGGTGCGGCGTCAGCACCTTCTCGATGTCATCGCGCGAGGGGGTCGGGTTGACGTTAATCAGGTTGTTGGCCTGCATCACGATACCCGGAATGCAGAAGCCGCACTGGACGCCACCCTTGCTGACGAAGGCATTGGCGAACACTTCCTGACGATATTCACTGAGGCCTTCGGTGGTGGTGACGCTGGTCCCTTCGATCTTGCTCATGGGGGTGACGCACGATAGCAGCGCTTTGTTATCGACCTGGACGGCGCAGCAGCCGCAGGCCGCCTGTGGGGCGCAGCCATCTTTTGCCGAGGTGATGCCTTCTATTTCGCGTAAATAGGTCAGCAGCGGCAGCGACGGATCGCCCGTGTACTCGCGTGGTAGTCCATTCAGTTTAAATTCCATCGTTACAACTCCTAAACCGTCAACTTTCCGGCAGATTGGAATGATGCAGTGAGAACACCATCGTCCTCGACCCCCATCCTCCGTCCTTATCCCGAAAAGGGTAATTTTTGCAAGTCCCCTCTCCTTCGGGGAGGGGATTTAGGGGTGGGGTCTTAACTTTGGCGTGTTTTCGCTACAATTTTATCATTGTCGACATATGTAGATGCGTTAGCAGCCCGAATGGGACTGCTTTATGGCCTCAAGACTAACCCACTCATCAAAACTTGACAAGCAAAAGCACCCTATCTTTGTGCGGGTCGTCGGGTGCGAAAAGGCCTAAATAATGTTATCTTTCACAGACTGGCTCTAACCAAGGGTTAATCTTCTGATTACAGTCGTTGGTAGCCATTTATTAACACATGGGGCATCATCTGCCCGATCCGGGGCAAATACGATGTTCGGCACTTAAGGGAGACCGGATGCAAGCGCAAACACGCCTATCCTGGGGATGGTTGCAGCGGCTAGCGGATTTTTTTCCGGTATTCATCGCGGTTTTACTGGCAGTCATCACCTCGGCGATCCTCCTTATCGCCTTAGAAGCAGATCCCTTCACCGCCTTTAGCGAAATGCTCGGCGGGGCGTTCGGCACGGAAAACGCCTTCGCGGAGACGCTCGTCAAATCTGTTCCGATTATGTTCGTCGCCATTGGCATCACGATTGCCTTCCGGGGTGGCGTGGTCAATATCGGTGGTGAAGGCCAGATGATCGCCGGGGCGCTGTTGGGTGCGGCGGTGACGCTCGGCCTGGGCGAAAGCGTCGGCTGGCTGGTCATTCCGCTGGCCCTGATCGCAGCCTTTATTGGCGGTGGCCTGTATGGTGCCATCGCGGGCTTTCTCAAAGCCTACTTCGATGTGAATGAAATCCTCAGCACGATCATGCTCAATCAGGTGGCTGTGCAGCTCATGAACTATTTGCTCAACGGCCCGATGCTCGACCCCGAATCGGCAGGCATGAACCATATTCCCAAAACGGCCCGCATCGCTGAAATCGCTGAACTGCCGCGTCTGGTGATTGGCTTCGGCGACAATGCGCTGTTTGATCGCACACGGCTGCACTGGGGTCTGATTATTGCGATTGTGTTGGCGGTCATCAGCTATATTTTGCTGTGGCGGACAGTCATCGGCTTCCGTATTCGTGCTGTTGGCCAAAATGAACGTGCCTCGCGCTATGCGGGTTTCCGCGTCAAGCAGCAAATCGTGCTGTCGATGTTTTTGTCGGGCGGCATGGCTGGCCTGGGTGGGGCAGTGCAGGTACTCGGCTTGCAATATCGCCTCCAGACGGATGGCTCCCCGGCAGGCTTTACAGGCAGCGCAGGCTTTAACGGCATCGTGGCGGCACTCTTCGGCGGACTCAACCCCTTGGGTGCGGTTCCGGCGTCAGTGTTGTTCGGTGGTTTGCTGGTCGGTGCCCAGAAGATGCAGCGCGAGTTAGGCGTTCCGGCGGCCATGATTACGGCCATCAATGGCATCATTGTGATTTTTGTAGTTAGCAGCCAGATATTCATCCAGCGCCGGATGCAGCGCCGTGCCAAGCTGGAAATCGCTGCGGTTGAAAAGAACAAATTTGAAGATACCGCGCAGGAAACAGGATAGGTGGTGCGGATTTATGCTTGATGAGATTTTTACCGCCAGCGTCTTTGCCGCGACCATCCGTCTGGCCACGCCGTATTTGTTCGCCGCATTGGGCGAGATGTATGCCCAGCGCAGTGGCCTGCTCAATTTGGGCGTCGATGGCATTATGCTGGTCGGCAGCTTCGCCGGATTTTACCAGGTGTACCAGGGTGGTTCGCTCCTAGAGGGCGTCATCGCGGCCATGTTCGTCGGCGCATTGATGGGGCTAGCAATGGCCTTTATCAGCGTCACCCTCAAAGCAGAACAGGGCATCAGCGGCATTGGCCTCTACCTGTTCGGCCTGGGTATGAGCGAATTGCTGTTCCAGAGTTTGCTGGGTACACCACGTACCGTCAGCGGCTTCCCTGATATTTACATTCCGGGCCTGTCCGATATTCAGTTTTTGGGCATCGGCCAGATTTTCTTCCAGCATAATTTGTTGGTGTACGTTGCCTTCGCACTGGTGCCAATTTCAGCTTTCATCCTGAATAAAACACCCTTTGGCCTGAATATTCGTGCGGTTGGCCAGATGCCCGCCGCTGCTGACGCGATGGGCGTCAGCGTTTCGCGCGTGCGTTATATCACCTCGACGATTGGTGGCGCAATGGCCGGGTTGGCCGGGGCCAGCCTATCGATTGCCCTCATCGGCGCGTACCAGCAAAACCTGACATCCGGCATGGGCTTTATCGCGGTGGCGCTAGTGTACTTTGGCGCATGGCGGCCCTATGGCGTGATGGCCGGCGCGCTGCTCTTCAGCTTTGTGAATGCCTTGCAGCTCCAGATTAACGTGATTGGCTTCGACATCCCGACCGAATTTACGGTCATGGCGCCGCCGATTATCACTATTCTGGCGCTGGTCATCACATCGAAGAGCAAAGAAAAACCCACTGAGCTTACGAAGCCGTTTGAACGCGGCACGTAAAAATGTTCGCAATCCCTTGGAAAGTCTCTTTATGGAGGACACACACATGAAAGCACGCTTTTTAACCCTTTTGGTTCTCGTTGCAGCCCTGGTCATCGGCATGGTGATCCCGGCGGCTGCCCAGGATGAAATTTTCCGCGTTGCCGTTGTAGCCCCTAGCGCCACCGATGACCTCGCGTTCAGCCAGAGTATGTACGATGCGCTGGTCGCAATCCGCGATGAAATGGGCGAAGATGCCTTCCAGTTCGATTTCCAGGACGGCACATTCGTCGTCGATGATGCTGCTGTCGCCCTGCGTGACTGGGCTTCGTCCGGTGAATATGACCTGATTATCGCTCACGGCTCACAGTTCGGTTCCGTTGTTGAAGAACTGGCCCCGGACTTCCCGGAAGTCTCCTTCGCCTGGGGTACAGACGTCAATACCTTCGGCCTGGATAACGTCTTTGCCTATACCGCTGCTGCGGAAGAGGGCGGTTACATCAACGGCGCACTGGCTGCTGAAATGACCGAGAGCGGCGTTATCGGCGTGGTTGGCCCGATTGAAGTTGGCGATGCCAAGGCCTATGTCGATGGTTTCGTCGCCGGTGCGGCAGCTACCAACCCCGATGTTGAAGTCAACGTGGTCTATATCCAGTCCTTCAGCGACATCACCCTGGCGACAGAAGCCGCCAACACGCATGTCGAAAATGGTTCGGACATCCTGACCGGTACGGCTCAGATGGTCGTCGGCCCGATTGCTGTGGCGCTTGATGATGGCATTCCCTGGTTCGGCACCCAGACCAGCCAAGCCGAATTGGCCGCAGAATCCGGCATGGTCTTCCAGGTGTATGACTGGGTTCCGATGCTGAACGACATCATGGCCCAGATTGATGAAGGTGTCCTGGGCGGCACGTCCTACACCATCACCCTGGAAAATGAAGGCCTCGTCATGGAAATCAGCGAATTCGCTGGCATGGAAGACGACGCCGTCGAAGAACTCCAGGCCAAGATCGACGAACTGACCGAGGGCATTGTCTCCGGTGACATCGTCATCTTCCCTGAAGAAGACATGGAAGCTACCGAAGAATCCAGCGACTAGTCGCTGAATTGCTACGAGCTTTTGTAGGGGCGCAATATATTGTGCCCCTACGGCTTTTACTACTTGTATCTGTCTGAATGGGGCAGGGTATGGCACTGCAATTCAAGCATCTCCACATGAACGGTATCGTCAAGCAGTTCCCAGGTGTATTGGCCTGTGATCACGTCGATTTTGATGTGCAGGCGGGGGAAATCCACGCTTTGCTAGGGGAAAATGGCGCGGGTAAGTCCACGCTGATGAAAATCCTCTACGGACTGTATCGCCATGATGAAGGCGAAATCCTCCTCAACGACGAACCGCTCAACGCCAGCTCCCCGACAGATACGATTGCGCGCGGCGTCGGCATGATCCACCAGCACTTTATGCTGGTCCCCTCGCTGACCGTCGTCGAGAACATCGCCCTCGGCCTGCGTGAAGAACCCGCCGATGCCTCTTTCATAAGCCGCTTGCGCAGCCGTTCTGTGCTGGACCTGGGGCGCATTCGTAAAAAACTAGTCGAGCTATCGGAAACCTATAACCTGCGCGTCAATCCCGATTCCCCCATCTGGCAGCTTTCTGTCGGTGAGCAGCAGCGCGTGGAAATTTTGCGGGCGCTGTATAAAGGCTCCGAACTGCTCATTCTGGATGAGCCGACCGCTGTCCTGACGCCTCAGGAAGTCGATGATTTGTTCCTCATTTTGCGGCAGATGGCCGATGATGGCCGTGGCCTCATTTTCATTTCGCATAAGCTGCACGAAGTCATTAACCTGACGCACCGCATCACGGTGCTGCGTGATGGCTGCCGCGTGGGGTCGATTGCGACCCAGGACGCTACCAAGGAAATTCTGGCGGAAATGATGGTCGGTCGTCCGGTTGTGTTCCAGTACGATCAGGATGCCGCCAAGCGTGGCCCGGTTCGCCTGTCGATGCAAAACGTCGAATCCGTCAGTGATCGGGGCACACCTGGCTTAAGTGGCGTATCAATGGAAGTCCATGCAGGCGAAATCGTCGGCGTTGCAGGCGTCTCCGGTAATGGTCAGAAGGAATTAGCGGAGGTCATCGCTGGCTTGCGTGTAGCGACCGCTGGCAGTGTTACCGCGCTCGATAAAGACATCACTAACGCGGAACCCGCCAAGATCAAGTCGCTAGGCATCTCCTACATTCCTGAAGAGCGCATGGTTGATGGCATCATCAAGGATTTTTCCGTCGCTGAAAATTATATCCTGCGCGACTGCACCACACAGCACTATGCGGCCAACGGCCTGTTCATGCGCTTCAACAAAATCAAGGACGCCTGTGAAGAAGCCATTCGCGCCTATGCTATCAAGACGCCGCATACCTCCACCAAAATAAAGAGCCTCTCCGGTGGCAACATTCAGAAGCTGGTGCTGGCCCGTGAACTCAGCAGCGACCCCCAAATTATCATTGCCTCCCAGCCGACGCGCGGCGTCGATATTGGGGCGATTGAGTACATTCACCATCGCCTGCTGGAAGAACGCGACAACGGCAAAGCCATTTTGCTGATTTCTGAAGACCTCGACGAAGTGCTGCTGCTCGCCGACCGCATTCTGGTGATTTACGAGGGCCAGTTTGTGGGCGAGGTGGATCGTGACGATGTCGTCATTGAGGAAATCGGTAAGATGATGGCTGGCAGCGCTCAGCACGAGATGGCGTAAAACAAAAGAAAACCACAAAGTCACAAAGAAATAACCCCCATCCTCAGTCCTTCCCCCGAAGGAGGAAGGATGCCTCACTGCGAACATCATTTCCTATCACAGCATTTCTCCTTTGCTCTGACGAAATAAGAGCAGGTACAGTTTTGTGCTAGAATGATGCTAGTGCAGCCGTGAGGTCATTCTGATGGCATCCTATCCTAAAAACCGACTCAGCATCGCCGACTTCTACGATTTTGCTCAACGTCCTGAGAACGCGCAGCGTCATTTGGAACTCATCGACGGGGAGGTCGTTGACGTGCCTTCAAATATTCTTGCCTCGACCATTGCAATTCGTATTGCTACTTTAATCACGATGTGGTTGATGCAAAGCAACAGTGACGGCAATGTCAGTGGTGCTGATGGTGGCTATGTTATTGAGGGTCATGTGTTTGTGCCAGATGTGGCATTTTATCGTGATTTTCCCAAGGCCAAGGGATTTTCTCAGACGCCGCCGCTGCTAGCTGTCGAGGTCATCTCCGACCCTGGTAGCCATTCGGAGCAGGCTGAACTGCGCCGCAAACTGAGCATCTACCGTAATGCGGATGTGGTCGTGTGGGTGGTCGATTTTGAAGCCAAGCAGATCGAAGTGCATTTTCCAGATAATCGCATCGAGATTTACGATGAATCCATGATGATGCCTGGTGGCGACATCCTGCCTGGTTTTGAACTTGCTGTTAAAGACGTCTTCCCGGAAGAACCCTCCGACGATTGAGTGCGATTCTCTTATGAAGAGAAAAAATGATCAGATTAAGCGCAAGCCCCGTAGGAATATGCTCCGTCGCAAATACGTTTTTGTTGGTGGTTTTCTTATTATTGGGTTGGTTCTGTCTGTCATATATTTCTTATATCCAAGGCCATTGATAACATATCAGTTCGTACATGATGACTATATTTCTCGAGCGATTGAGAATGTAGAAGGCGTCGAAGCTGTATTGGATGCTGTCCGTTATTGGACGGATGTGGATTACCCTGGTGGACTTGTTGTTCCAGAGCAGTACTTTGATGCGATTGTCCACGTTGTGGTATGCGAACAGTGTATTTCATCTTCTACTGCGGACGCGCTACAAGAAGCAATTTGGCCATTATACGAGCCTAATATGATAGGCCTTAGACGAATTTATTTTCGAGCGGGTCAGCGAATTATTCAGTATGACCGTACGTCTGATGGCATACGTCGTGGATGGGAAGTTACCGAGCTATCTATGCGCTCGTTCGATGTTTCCCGCTAATGGTTCTTGATCCGTGGCACCAACCTTTCACAATAGGCTCGTTCTCGCTATGATTTGTACATGATACCTATCCGGCCAAACTGGGGTCGGTGAGCACATGGAGCGATGACGTTGCGAAGTAAAATTCTTTTTAATCAAGATTGGCTTTATTCCCCCGAACAAGTCAGCTCAGATGTGCCCGATGCGGACTTTACGCCGATTACGCTACCCCATACCAATGTCGAGCTGCCGTACCACAACTTCGATGATGCTGAATACGAATTCATCAGCACCTATCGCAAGCACTTTGAGCTGCCGGAAGCGCTGAACGGTCGGCGGTTGTATATCGACTTCGATGGGGCAGCCACAGCCACCACGCTGACGATTAACGGTACCACGTTGCCGGAGCATCGCGGGGGCTATGTGCCGTTTTCGTTCGACATCACTGATTATGTGGTTGAGGATGGCAGTAACCTGCTGGAAATTCATCTAGATAGCCGCGAACGCCCGGATGTGCCGCCCTGGGGTGGCACGGCAGATTACCTGGGCTTCGGTGGCATCTACCGCGATGCCTATTTGCGCTACGTCGCGCCCGTGCATATCAGCAACGTGCACATTCGGACGCATGACGTGCTGACCGACTCACCGCGCGTGGAATATGTGGTCTACGTCAAAAATCAGACTGATGAAGAACAGCAGGTGATGGTCGTCGCCGGGATGCGCTTCTGGCGTGATGAAATGCAGGGCGTGATGGTTGGCCCCAATACCACCACCAAAGTCACCCTATGGAGCGACTTGAGCCAGTTGCCCAGAGGGCAGTATACGTTGTGGTCGCCGCAGAACCCCAAGCTGTATGATTTTGACTTCGCCCTGTATGCCGAGGCAGGCTTCGGCGGCCTGGATGAGGTCCAGTACGATGAACGCAGCATGCAAACCGGCTTCCGGTTGGCTGAATTCAAGGACGATGGTTTTTACCTGAATGGCGAACTGTTCCCGCTGCGTGGCCTCAATCGTCACCAGATGTGGCCCTATATTGGTGGGGCGGTCCCGGCACGTTTGCAGCGCAAAGATGCCGAGATCATTCGTTATGAACTGGGCTGCAATGTGGTGCGCACCTCGCACTATCCGCAGTCGCCGCACTTTTTGCAGCATTGTGATGAAATTGGCCTGCTGGTGTTTGAGGAAATCCCCGGCTGGCAGCATATCGGTGATGCCAGTTGGCAGGACTTGGTATTGCGCGACGTACGCGCCATGATCGAGCGTGACTGGAACCATCCGAGCATCATTATCTGGGGCGTGCGCATCAACGAAAGCTGGGACAACAGCGAATTGTATACGCGCACCAATGCCCTGGCCCGCTTCCTGGACCCGACGCGGCCTACAGGCGGCGTGCGCTTCTTCCTGGGTAGTGAATTCCTGGAAGATGTGTATACCTATAACGACTTCTCCAATGGCATTTTAGAGCCGCAGGAAACGCCGCATCTGGTCACTGAATTTGGCGGGCACATGTTCCCGACCAAGACCGTTGATCATGATGCCCGTCTGATCGAACATGCGTTGCGCCATGCCAAAGTGCAGGCGGAAGCAGCCACGATGGGCGGCGTCAGTGGGGCGATTGGCTGGTGCGCCTTCGACTACAACACCCATAAAGAATTCGGTGCAGGCGACCGCATTTGCTATCACGGTGTGATGGATATCTTCCGGTTGCCCAAATACGCGGCCTACTTCTACGGCAGTCAGGTCGACCCGCACGAGCGCATTGTGCTTTTCGCAGCCACAAGCTGGCAACTTGGTGACATCGATACGGGCGTGCCGCATGATGTCTGGGTCTTCAGCAACTGCGATGAGGTCGAGGTTTTCGTCGGTGACAATCCACAGGGGCGCTTTAAGCCAAATCATGAGCGCTTCCCCAATCTGCCGCACCCACCGCTCCAGGCGCATCATTTGGATGCCCGCATCGCATATGGCCATGATGACCTGCGCGTCCTGGGTTATTTGGATGGCGAAGTGGTTGCGGAACATCGGCTGGCGATGGATGGCATTCTGCAGCCTGACAGCCTGCAAATCGCGCTGGATGATAGTGAACTGGTGGCGGATGGTAGCGACATGACACGGCTGGTGGTGCGCATCACTGATGAATTTGGCAACCCACTGCGGTACGCCTTCTCACCGATCACGTTTGAAATCGAGGGTCCGGCCACCCTCGTCGGCGAAAATCCGCTGGCGTTGGTGGGTGGTCAGGCGGCGCTGCTCATCAGGGCAGGTCAGGCAGCCGGAACAGTGACGATTACGGCCAGTGCACCGCGCATGAATACCGTTAGCGTCACGCTGACGACTGTTGCCAATTAGGGGGTCGTATTGAAGCGTCTGCTGAGTGTTGGGGCAATTGTTGCGGTAATGGCGGTGATGGCCGCTTGTACGCCTGCTGCGGAAGCGCCGCTGCCGACGGCGGCGGTTTTGGCATCTCCAACTGATGCGCCACCAACGGCGACCGCGACTGAAATGCCTGTACCCACAGAGACAGCGTTGCCTACTGAAACACCGACGCTGACATCGACCTTTACGGAGACACCCATTCCGGTGAATTCTCCGACGTTCACGGCAACTGTTACGCCAACGCAGCCGACATCGACATCGACCGCGCTAGTGATCCTGACACAGACCATCGTCACCGTGTCGCCACCAGCCAATGCAGGCCCGGCGACCTTCGTTAATACGCCGACGCCCATGCGTCAATCGGGCGTGGTGACGATACCCACACTTGACCCGGATTGCCCGACGCTGATGGCCGAACCGGCTCCCGGGGCGATTGAGGTGGTGATCGCGGCACGGCGCATCAATAGTGGGTTGGTCATCCAGCCGGGAATGGTCCGTACGTATCCGATGGCGGCTGAAGATGTGCCGGAGGACGCCCTAACGGAAGCGAGTGCGGCTATCGGCATGATTGCGCGCGATGTCATCACCTGTGGCACGCCCCTGACGCGGGATTTGCTGGCGGGGGATGTCGATGATTTTTAGACCCCACCCCTAAATCCCCTCCCCGTGATGTGAGGGAACTTTCGTCTGCTCTCGTGTGTGTGGCAAAGGATCCTTCCACCTCACGGGGGAAGAATTGAGGATGGGGGTTTTGTGAAATTATAAAATGCTATGAGGAACTAAGGAAAGCCATGATTGATACACCCTTTGAAATGACCGAGCATCCCCATCGGCGCTATAACCCGCTGCTGGATGAATACGTGCTGGTCAGCCCACACCGTATGAAGCGCCCCTGGCAGGGCCGTGTCGAAAAACTGCCCCCGGTGGAGCGCCCTCAGCACGACCCCAAGTGCTATTTGTGCCCGGGTAATACCCGTGCTAACGGCGTTACCAACCCGAATTATGACCAGACCTATGTGTTTGATAATGATTTTCGGTCGCTGCTGGATGGCGTACCGGAGGCCCCCGCGCCTGCGCATCCGCTGTTGACCGCGCACACCGTCCAGGGGACCAACCGCGTGATTTGCTTCTCGCCCCGGCATGACCTGACGCTGGCGTTGATGCCTGTCGATGAGGTGCGCGTGGTCGTCGACCTGTGGGCGGACCAGACAACTGAACTGGGCCAGACCTATAAATGGGTGCAGGTGTTTGAAAATCGCGGCGAAATGATGGGCAGCAGCAATCCGCACCCGCATGGCCAAATCTGGGCGGAAAATGTGCTGCCGAACTTCGTTGCCAAGGAGCACGTCACCCAGCGCAAGTACTACCAGGAAAACGGCTCGGTCATGCTGCTGGACTATGCCCAGGTGGAAGCCGAGCAGGGCGAGCGCATTGTCATCGAAAATGACGATTGGCTGGTGGTTGTGCCGTTCTGGGCGACGTGGCCCTTTGAAACGCTGCTGCTGCCGCGTCAACATGTGCTGCGCCTGCCGGATTTGACCGATACGCAGCGAAATGGTCTGGCTGCTATCCTCAAGCATTTGCTGATCCGCTATGACAACCTGTTCGAAGTATCCTTCCCGTATTCAATGGGCTGGCATGGTGCGCCCTTCATCGATGAATCGCTCGATCATTGGCAGTTGCACGCGCACTTCTATCCGCCGCTGCTGCGTTCCGCGACGGTGCGCAAATTCATGGTTGGCTATGAAATGTTGGGCGAGCCACAGCGCGACCTGACCGCTGAACAGGCCGCCACCCGTTTACGTGACTTATCACCTGTGCATTATCTGGAGCGTGACTGATGACCGACACTCAGCAAACTGACATCGTGCAGCAAGTGACCGAGCGTTTTGTCAAAGAATTTGGTGAACAACCGAGCATCATTGTGCGTGCGCCAGGGCGGGTGAACCTCATCGGCGAGCATACCGACTACAACGATGGGTTCGTCATGCCGATGGCCATCAATCGCTCGGTGGTGATTGCCCTGCGTCCGCGCACAGATCGTCATGTGAACATCATCTCGCTGGATTTTGACCAGCCGATTACGTTTGCGCTCGATGGCCTCACCAAGGAAAAAGCCAGCCCGACGGAATACGTTAAAGGCGTGGCCTGGGCCTTACAGGAAGATGGCTACGAGCTATCCGGCTTCGAGGGCGTCATGAAGGGTGACGTGCCGATTGGCTCCGGTTTGTCGTCGTCCGCGGCGCTGGAAATGGCGGCTGTGCGGGCTTTCCTGGCTTGCATCGATGCCGACTGGCAGCCCGCGAAATTCGCGCTGCTGGGCCAGAAGGTCGAGAACAAGTGGATGGGCGTCAACAGCGGCATCATGGACCAGATGATTAGTGCTGCCGGGGTAGCCGATCATGCTGTCATGATTGACTGTCGCTCCCTAGAAATTGAAACGCTGCGCGTTCCGCCGAGAACTGCCGTGCTCATCCTCGATACCAGTACCCGCCGCGGCCTGGTCGATAGCGCTTATAACGAGCGTCGCCAGCAGTGTGAAGACGCAGCCGAGTTCTTTGACGTTCCGGCGCTGCGCGATGTCACCGTCGAGATGTTCAACGAAAAAGCCGAGGGCCTTGACCCGCTCATTCGGCAGCGGGCGCGACATATCGTCACGGAAAACGCGCGCGTGTTAGAGGCGCGTGATGCCATGCTCAAGGATGATGCGGCGTGGTTAGGCCGACTGATGGATGAAAGCCACGTCAGCTTGCGCGATGACTACGAAGTCAGCAGCGAGGCGCTCAACGCCATTGTGGACATCACACGTAAGCAGCCCGGTGTCTACGGCGCACGTATGACCGGGGCGGGATTTGGCGGCTGCGCGGTGGCCCTTGTCGATGCCGAAACCGTCGAGTCGATTGTGGCCCCCATCGCCGCGGAATATAAAGAACAAACCGGGCTGGACGCCAGCATCTACGTGACGGAAGCTGCCGAGGGGGCGGAAATCATCAAGTCATAAATTCACAAGCCCTGAAGGCTCTGGAACTGACTTAGTTCATCGACAAGGATGTATTTCGTATCATGTTATGCATCCTGTCACAAACCTTTGGTATGATGAAGAAGATGTCAATATTTGTTAGGTATTTCGTGGATTGCTGCGACAAGCAATAGCGAGTTTCATGAATTGGCATTACAATTATGTAAGGTTTACCTTTGGAAACCAAGATTAACAAAGGTTTGGCAATGAGAAAAACCCTCCTCAAATTCCTTGGCATTGCGCCCATGTTGTTGTTATCGGTGGCGATAACGGCAGCACAGTCCGGTATAGACGCGCAATGCACCCAACTGCTGGAAACGGTCTTTCGTGATTTGGGCACCAATTGTGCAGCGGCGGAAAGCAACACCGTCTGCTATGGTAGCCCCTCGATTGTTGATCCCTTGTTCACGGATGGCCAGGAAACGTTCCCCGATGATGGCCAGGTTTTCAGTGAACCGGGTGACATCGTTGACCTGGTTTTCCCTCAGGAAGATTTCTATTCGGTTGCAGCCCTCGGCGTTTCTCCGTTATCACTTGAAGATGAAACATATGGCGTTAGCTTGATCTATACGCAGGCTAACTTGCCCACGACCGTTGATCCGGTTGTCATCGGCCTCTTTGGCAATGTCCGTATCGAAAACGGCGTGTTCGAGGATGAATTGTTCTTGCCGGGTGAAGAATTGATCGTATCGCTTGATGAGACGGTGCTTTATACCGTACCAGATACGTTTGATGAACCCTCATTGCCGATTCATGCGGTCAGTGGTAATTTTGCCGCTGATGCCGTGACCCCCGATGGGGCCTGGGTGCGCATTCAGCACGAGTATGACCATACCTACGGGGCTAGTCGTGCCACGGCCTGGGCTAAGGTCAGCGACCTGGATGGTGCTGCTGATACGAGTAGTTTGCCTGTCATGGGGCCGGATAGTTTGGCGCCTATGCAGGAGTTCTACATCATCTCTGATAGTGGCGACGAAGACTCAGACTGTGAGTCGACACCACCGTCCGGTGTGTTGCTGCAAGGGCCGGAAAATATCGAATCCGATGTTATCATTAACGGCGTGCATGTGCGCATCTCATCGACTGTCTTCGTACAGATGGTGGATGGCGTGCTACACTTCACCACGCTCTCGGGTCTGGTCGTGCTGGAACCCAACACGGACAATGAAGTGATTGTGCCGCCTGGGTTCACGGTAGAGTTCGGTACGTCGGGCGATCTAGCGGCTTGCTTTGGCGATTTTACCAATCTCGGCCTGGATATGATCGCCAACAATGGTGTGGCTAATTTTGGGACGTGCAGCTTCTCAGAACCAGAAGTCATGAGTGAGGCGGATGCCACAGCGTTTACGAGTTTTGAGGCGCTGCCGGAAAACGTCATCAATTATGAAATCACGATCATCATCATCATAAACAGCTCCGGTACAGGTGGCTCTATTGTGATTATCATTCTGGGTGCGGAGGACTTGAGCCGAATTGAAGACCTGTGTAGTGGCGATGTTCCCATCCTGTCGTCAGACATATGTGAGTCATTCGACTTGTAAACCAACCCCCGCAAATACGCAACAAAATCAACGCCTCGTCCGAATGTGGATGGGGCGTTTTGCTTTGGCCCAGATGGCTATCGGCGTTGCCTGCATAAAGTCAGTATAATCAGCGGCACACAGCCGATAGAGTGTCTATGCGCTTTGAAACCATCAATGCCGCCAGTTATCTCGTCTGGCGCTTGCAACATACTGACCGTGTGGCCGACATCTTCGACGATGGCGACCTGGTCAGTTTGCGGCTACGTCCTAATCGGGAGCAGGTGTATATCTATCTGGTGGAGCGGCCCATGCCCCTGACGGATATTCAGTATCACCTGGATACCAACTCCAAGCAGGGGATTTTCACGCTGTTCATTTACTGGGTCGATATGCTGCTGCCGCCGGATGGCGTGGATTATGTGCCTGACGACTGGATGGATGCCTTGCTCAGTGTGCAGGGTGACAAAATCTATGGCTTTGAAGTTGCTGGGCGCGATGCCTACTTCTTTCCGGTATACTTCCGAGGGCAGGGTAGGCCGCGCAATATTCGCTATGGCCCGGTTGTGGATTATGCCAGCCTGCGCACGACCATCGTCGGCAGCGAACATCCTCAGCTATTTGGTCGCTGGTGGATGGCGGGCTTCGATGATGGTTACGACAAGCGCAGCGATTATTTGCAATACGATGTGCCGTTGACCATTGTCGCTGCCTATGATGCACTCGGCCTGAACCCGAAGGCGTCGGTGGATGCCGTCAAACATGCCTATCGACACCTGGCGCGGCACTTTCATCCCGACCTGAACGATACCGACGAGGCCCACCAGCGCATGACGCAGGTCAACGAGGCCTATCAACAGATTATTCGCTATTGGGAAGAAAAGTCGTGAATGAATAGCCGTCGGATAGCGTTGAAACCCCACCCCAAATCACCTCAGCCATGAGGCGATGGGACCCATGCCTGCCGACGCATGGATTAGAAAGGCATCCTTCCACCTCACGGAGGAAGGAACGAGGATAGGGGTTTGATTGACAAAATGTTCACTGAGATATCATGTTAAAAATACGTGATTAGAGACCCATGACCTAAAAGGAAAACCAATACATGCAATTTGGAATCGTATTCCCACAGACAGAAATGAGCCCCAATCCGGCGGACATCCGCGCCTTTACGCAGGCCGTCGATGATATGGGCTTTGACTATATCCTGGCCTATGACCACGTACTTGGGGCCAATCCAGAGCGCCCCGGTGGCTGGGACGGGCCGTATACCCACGAAACGCCATTCCATGAGATATTTACCCTGTTTGCCTACATGGCCGCGCTGACCGAGCGCCTGTCGTTCGTGACGGGCATCCTGATTTTGCCGCAGCGGCAGACCGCCCTGGTCGCCAAACAAGCGGCTGAAATCGACCTGATGACCAACGGGCGCTTTCGCTTGGGCGTGGGCGTCGGCTGGAACCAGGTCGAGATGGCCGGGTTAGGCGAGGACTTCGGCAGCCGGGGCAAGCGCATTGAAGAGCAAATCGAGGTGCTGCGCCTGCTATGGTCACAGGAGTTGGTGACCTATGATGGCCGGTACAACACGTTGCATGATGTCGGCATTCGTCCGATGCCCGTACAGCAGCCGATCCCCATCTGGATGGGCGGTGGCGCGGATGTTGTGCTGCGGCGCATCGCGCGTCTGGCTGATGGTTGGCTGCCCAACAGCTACCCGCTGGAGCAGACCGCAACCCAGGTGGCCACCCTCCGGCGCTATCTGGATGATGCAGGCCGCGATCCATCCGAGTTGGGCATCGATGCCCGTGTGAGTGCGGCCCGACATACACACGCGGAATGGCTCAAACATCTGGCGGCGTGGCGTGGCTGGGGCGCGACCCATCTTTCATTGGATACCATGCGCGCCGGATATACCAGCGTCCAGCAGCATCTGGATGCTGCCCAGGACTTTATCACCCGTATGCGGGATGCCTCTTAGCCCGTTTGCGACGATTGCCATGCGCTCTCCTCGGCAGTAGCAAAAAAGCTGTATACTTCTATTAACAAATTATGTTACAGGAGAGCGTCATGGTCGATTATTCTGAGATCGTCCAGGGTGGGGATGAAGCCGCACTGCGGGCTTTCATCGCCGCGCATACCGGTAATGTTTTTGCAGGCACAGAATACACGCAGGTCTTCATTGGCCAACTACCGACCGAAGAACCGCTGCATTCACTGCCCATACCCCCACAGACACAGGTCGCTGGCAGCATTGTGCAGCAACAACCCCAGCTTTTGCTGATTAGCGAACTCGCTCCGGCTGATGTAAAAGCCTTTTATGTGGATGCCATCAGCAAAATGGATTGGCAACCGGCTGCGGGGGGCCATATGCGCACGGGCTTTTTTGACACCCAGACAGAGGTTTTCAATTATTGCAACGAGGCCCGCCATCAGACACTTTTTGGCTACATTCAGGCGATAGCTGACCGTACCTACATTCGCATCACTGTCTCAAAGTCCATGAACCCCTGCAATGATCCCCAGGGTTACATGAAGTACATGACCGCTATCCCCAACCTGAGTGCACCGCAAGGCGTTTCTCTGCTGCCATCCTCGTTTAGTAGCGGCAGCACAGGCGGCATGGATCATTTTGAGGCACGGACGAGTGCCGTTGCCCGTTGGTCAGGGACGCTGGCCGATCTTTATCAGGCGTATGTGCCGCTGCTGGAATCGGTAGATTGGCAGATGCACACGGAAAGCCTCACCGACAAAGCTGCCGTGAGTTGGTGGGATGTCACGCTGGATGATGAAACCTGGCAGGGCGTTTTTAGCGTATTGGCCAAGCCCAAATCGCCCGATCTTTATGTGCTGATGCTCACCCTGGGCATGTCCGTCGCCTGAGATTTAGGGGCGTGGCGGTACATCTGGGCGCTGCATAGCATCCAAACCAGCCTGCACGATCAAACGGGCGATTTCGACGCGCTTGGCCCACTGATCGACATGGTGCAGGCGGTCGTACATTTCCGGGTTGGCGATATCATAGGTCGCGCCGCTTGAGGCATAGCTCCCCACGCTGAACCCGGCACGGTGCAGCAAGATGGGCCATTCGCTGTCAGTCGCCAGGGCGTGTGTACTCGGTGAGGATGCCTGTATCAGATATTCGGCGGCAGCACGACTGAACCCGCGTGAACCCGCGCCCAGGTCTACCGGGCGACCGAGCAGATAACTGCCTACTGCGTTGATGATGCGCTCGGTGTCGCGTAGGGCAGGTGGGTAACTCTCGAAAACCTCCGGCGTACGTTCGATAAGTGTGCAGTCATGTTGCTGAATGGCTGCAAGGCTCGCTCGCCAATCGGCCTCATGATGGGCCATGCGTGTCAGGGCATGATCGCCATCACAATAGTGGATGAAATCTACACTCGTGAATTGCAATGCTTTCTGCACAGTCTGATAACGGCGATTATCCGGCGATTGCTCCGACTGGTACACGCGCGTTTGGGGATAAGCTCGCAATCGCTGCACGTGCGCCGCTAATATCCCATCCGGCACGGCTATCGACAGGCCATCATAGAGTTCCTCAATCAGTGGCATGAGAGCATCCAGCGCAGTGAAGGTGTCATCTGTCGGGCGCAGGGTGATGGCGAGTACTGTTAACATAGGGGCGATCCCTCGTTATTGAACAATCGTGGTAGGCTATTCGTAAACTATGATGTAGCCTGACCGGGTACATTCTCTATACACGCTTGCAGTCTGCATGACTTGATTCTGGGGTGGCCTTGTCG
Organism: Anaerolineaceae bacterium; assembly: GCA_002699585.1. Classification (GTDB taxonomy): domain Bacteria; phylum Chloroflexota; class Anaerolineae; order Aggregatilineales; family Phototrophicaceae; genus Phototrophicus. The sequence continues at coordinate 79,151 of PABP01000034.1, forward strand.
AATTATTCTTGTTGGTGGGCAATGAATGTTAATAAGCTCTTCGTTACCTATAGTAAGTAAGTGTACAACCCCATAGACCCATTGAATTGGATGTATAGCCATACCCGGAAAGCGTGTATCATAGGAGGACTTACCCGAAAAATCGGGATAATGGCTGCAATGCTTCTTGACGATATGTGCATTCTATGAGACCATAGTGACCCATTATGGCACGCTTGGCATCGGCGATGACATTGTATTTTGCCATAAGTCGTCGTCTATATTCGCACGCTTTGCGTGCAACAAAAGGGAGGTGAACGTTGTCATCGTTCCCACAAGTCGCTCAGACCGACCTAAACTTCAATGTAAAAGAGACGATTTCTCACAATCGCTTGAAGGGCTTGCTACGGCTGCTCAAGGGCTATCGCCTGCAATATGCTGGCGCGATGGTTGCCCTGGCGGTGATGGCGTTGCTCAACACAGCCAGCCTGCTGCTGCTACGGTACCTGGTTGATGATGTGCTCGTTGCTCGGCCAGATAACTTCACCCAGGCGCTGTTGTTTACAGCAGTTGCCTTCGTGTTGCTTTCAGCCGGACGCGGTATTTTCGCCTTCTTTAGTGGCGTACTGAAGGCCAGCGCATCGGAAGGTATTGCGCTGCGTATCAAGGATTACATGTTCGACCATTTGCAGCATCTGCCGTTCCGCTATCACGATCAGCAGCAAACGGGTGAGCTTATCCAGCGTGCGACGTCCGACATTGATGCGATACGCCGCTTCTATGCCGACCAGGCCATTGGCATCGGGCGCATTTTGCTCTTGTTCTTCGTGAACTTCTTCGCGCTGCTGGCCCTGCACTGGCAGTTGACGCTGGTCAGCGTGATCGTCGTCCCGGTTGTGCTGGTGATGTCGCTGTACTTTTTCCGTAAGGTCAGTGCAGCTTACGAAGAACGCCAGAAGCAGGACGCGATTGTCTCTAATGTGCTGCAAGAGAACCTGACAGGCGTGCGTGTCGTCAAGGCCTTTGCGCGCCAACCCTTCGAGATTGATCGTTTTGAAGAAGAAAATACCCAGTTGTTCAAGCTGGGCATTCGCTTCATGTATATGCATGCGACCTATTGGCCCGTCGTTGACCTGCTGACGGGCTTCCAGATGATCTTCGCCTTTTTCCTGGGGGCGACACTGGTCATCAGTGGCGATATGACGGTCGGTACCTATGTCTCGTTTACGGCCATGATCGGTTGGATCATCAACCCGATGCGTAACCTGGGCCGCCTGATCGTGCAGATGAGCACCGGGATGGTCAGCTATGATCGTATCGCGGAAGTCGTCGCTGAAGACTGGGAGAAGCTGGGCATCAAAGACAAGTCGCCGAAAGAGGACATCGAAGGTCATATCATCTTTAAGGATGTCAACTTCGCCTATGAACACGACATGCCTGTGCTGCACGACATCAACTTTGAGGTGCAGCCCGGTCAGACGATTGCCTTGCTGGGGTCAACCGGGTCCGGTAAGACATCATTGATGGCCTTATTGCCGCGCTTCTATGGGTATGAGGGCAGCATCACCCTCGATGGCATCGAACTGACTGAGTATCCGCGTCACTTTTTGCGGGCCAACATCGGCATCGTGGAACAGGAACCGTTCCTATTCAGTCGGTCGATCTACGAGAACATCACTTACGGCGTGCCGGGTGAGGTCAGCAAAGACGATGTGATTGCCGCCGCCAAAGCGGCCGCCGTCCATGACGTGATTATGACTTTCCCGGATGCCTACGAGACGTTGGTCGGTGAGCGTGGTGTGACGCTCAGTGGTGGCCAGAAGCAGCGCATCGCCCTGGCGCGTACGCTGCTGAAGAACCCGCGCATCCTGATCCTGGATGACGCCACCAGCTCGGTCGATACACAGACCGAGAGCGAAATCCGCGAGGCGCTCAGCCGTATGATGAAGCAGCGTACCAGCTTCATCATTGCCCACCGCATCCAGAGCGTGATGGACGCTGATTTGATCCTGGTACTCGATAAGGGGCGCATCGTCCAGCATGGCACGCATGAGGAATTAATGCAGGTGCCGGGGACGTATCGCCAGACGTATGACATGCAAGCCCGTATCGAAGATGAACTCCAGGAGGAGTTGCAACGTGCCGGAGCATAATCAATTCGAGGAAGAAGAATTCGTAACTGAGATGAACCGAGATACGGTCTTTCGTATCTTCGGTCTCCTGAAATCGCATAAATGGCAGGTGTTCGCCTTCATGGCGGCAGTGGCCTCTGTCGCCGGCATCGAGGCCTTCATGACGTTTGTGATGAAGCTCATCATCGACGAAGGCGTCATGGTGCAGGACAGTGCCCGCCTCAACGAGTTGATTGGCGTGTACACAGTGGCTATGGTCGCGCTGGCATTAGGAGTGTTCACTTTCATCTTCTTTACGGCGAGCCTGGGCCAGCATGTGACCTATGACCTGCGCAAGAAGCTGTTTGAGCATCTGCAAACGCTATCGCTATCGTACTACAGCGCCACGCCTGTCGGCTGGATCATGTCGCGCGTGACATCTGACAGCGAGCGCATCGCTGAACTGGTGTCGTGGGGTATTCTGGACATCACCTGGGCGATAGCCAACATCTTTATGGCTTTTACCTTCATGATGACCATCAACTGGCAGCTCACGGTGATGATTCTGCCGCTGGTGCCGATCTTGCTGTATGTCGCTATCTGGTTCCGCAAGCGCATCCTGATCCACTATCGCGACTCGCGTAAGTTCAACTCCAAGATCACGGGCCAGTACAACGAGATGATCACTGGCGTACGTGTCATCAAGGCGCTGAACCGTGAAGCGACTTCGCTGCAAGAGTTCGGTGATGTATCGCGCGATATGTACAAATCGTCGTATCGTGCCGCCTGGTACAGCGCGTTGTTCCTGCCCGCCGTACAGATCCTGAGCGCGATTGTGGTGGGCATCATCATCTATGTGGGTGGTGTGCAGTTAGGCGACCCGGTCGCGGGCATGACGATTGGTGGCATCACGGCCTTCGTCAACTATATCACCTTCATCATGTGGCCGATCCAGGACATGGCGCGCGTGTATGCCAGTATGCAGCATGCGGTGGCCTCTGCGGAGCGTTCATTCAGCTTGCTGGATACCAAAGCGGACCTCGTGGACAAACCCAACGCAACCGATCCGGGTACCATCCGCGGTGACATCGTCTTTGAAGATGTGACGTTCTACTATGACGAGAAGAATCCGGTTCTGTCGGACTTCAGCCTGTCGCTGAAAGCGGGCGAGACGGTCGCCTTGGTGGGCCATACCGGCAGCGGTAAATCCACGCTGGTGAACCTGATCTGTCGCTTCTATGAGCCGGTCAAGGGCCGCATCCTGATTAACGGCATGGACTACACCGACATGACCATTGAAGCAATCCAGTCGCGCATTGGTATGGTCTTGCAGACGCCGCACCTGTTCAGCGGGACCGTGCTGGAGAACATTCAGTATGGTCGTCTGGACGCCACCCGTGAAGAAGTCATCGAAGCGGCTAAGATGGCCGGGGCCCATGAGTTCATCGAAAATCTGGAAGATGGTTACGATGAGGCTGTGGGTGAGGGCGGTAGCCTGCTCTCCGTCGGTCAGAAGCAGCTTATCAGCATCGCCCGTGCGATCCTCTCCAAGCCGGAGATCTTCATCATGGACGAGGCGACCAGCTCGGTCGATACGCTGACGGAAGCCCTGATTCAGCAGGGTATGGACCTGCTCATGCAGGGCCGCACGAGCTTCATCATCGCCCACCGCCTGAGCACCATCAAGAGTGCCGACCGCATCGTCGTGCTGGAAAATGGCCGCATCATCGAGATGGGCACGCACAGCGAACTGCTGCGCCAGCATGGCCACTACTACAACCTGTATACCAAGCAGTTCCGGTCACAGCGCTCGGCAGACTACGAAACAGAGGGCAGCGCGCCCGATGTGGTCCAACCTGCGTAAGGGCTTGGCAGGCTCTCAGCCGGATTGAGGGTCACATATCGGGGATTTATCAAAGGATTAATGGGGCGCAGCTCAGGCTGCGTCCTTTTGGTTCCGTTTGTTTTGTGCAAAACGATAGTGTTTTCTGATGAATCTTTAGCTGGTAGGGCAGGTTGCACCCTGTTACACTAACGGCTGTCTGCGTCTAATGTATGGAGGATAATCACCAATGCGTAAGACGCTTTTACCCGGCTTGCTGCTGCTGAGCGCACTCATAATCATCTGGATGCCAGCACAGGGGCAGGGCACGTCCATTCTGGACATTGTCGAAAGTAATGAAGACCTGACGACCCTGGCGACAGCGCTGGAACTGGTCGATGACGATATTCGCGATCAGTTGGATGGCAGTACGCCTTTGACGCTGCTGGCCCCAACCAATGTCGCTTTTGTTAATGTGGCCAGCGCGCTCGATGTGCCACTCGATGATTTGTTGCTAAACCGCGATGTGCTCACGCAGATCGTACAATACCATATCATCCCCGGACGCATCAGCCAGGTGGCGCTGCAAGCCCGCGTGGGTGAAGTGCTGCCGACCCAGCTTGCCGGGGCCTTTGTCAGCATCAACGAGCGCGAAACTGGCGTGCTGGCGTTTAATGGCATTGGCGATGTCCAGGAAGCGGACATCACGGCCAGCAATGGCATCATTCATATTCTGGATGATGTGCTGCTGAACCGCGTCATCACGGAAACCCTGGCTAACCAACCCGTGCCATCCGGTACGCAAACCCCGGAACCCACGCCGCAGTCGCCCGAAACGGCTGAAGAAACGGCTGAAGCCCCGGACGCAACAACCGATGCGACCCCGGCGCCAGCGACTGAACCCGGTGCTGAAGAAGCCACCCCGACCGAAGCCATCGTACAGATGGTTGATGTGCGTTTTTTCCATCTGGCATCGGACATGTTGGCGGTGGATGTGTTTATCAATGGCAACCTGGCCCTGGTCGACCTGGGCTATGGCGAAACCAGCTTCTATGTCGAGGTTCCGGCTGGTACAACTGATCTGGTGATTACGGCCAGTGGTGCCAGTATCAGCGATGCTCTGCTGCAACAGGTCAGCTTCCCGATTGATGCATCTGGCTCCCAGACCATCGCTATTATCGGCTCCCTGGAAGCGTCCAGCCTGGGTTTTGTCAAGCTTGATAGCGCCTTCCCAATGGTGCCGGAAGATCATGTGCGGCTGTTGTTTTACAATGCCCTGACCGATGTGCCTGCTGTCGATGTCATGGTCGATGAGGTGCGCCTCTCGCGTTTGGAGCGCTACCAGACGACCACTTTTGAACTGCCGTATGACGAGTTTGAATATGCCATTGAACTGGTCCCGGTTGGGGATGCCAGCGATGCCCTGAGCATTCTGGCTGAGGACGTCAGCCCCAATGCGACCTACTTCATCGGCGTGGTGGGGTCTGCGGAAGCGCCGCAATTGCTGTTTTATGTGCTGAATGCCGCCGATGCGGTCGCCATCAGCGACCCGTATGAGGCCGATACGGAACCCAATCTGTACGCGCTGGCATCCAGCGCCAACAACTTGACGCTGTTCCGGCAAGCGCTGCGGGCGGCCCCCTTGACCAGCCGCCTCTTGCGGTCCGATGGCGAGTACACGGTGCTCGCCCCAACCGATCAGGCCTTTATTGATCTGGCGGCCAGTGCTGGTATGGACATCGAAACACTGCTGCAAGATGGCCCTTTGCTCGTCGATATCCTCTCGTATCACATTCTGCCGGATGTGGTCGCGGCTGACGACCTGGCGACGTATGATCGAGAAGGGTTGCCGACCCTGTATGATGGCTATCGCATCGGCATCTTCGTCACCGAGGACAACGATGTGCGCCTGAATGGCCGTTTCACCATCGTCACGCCTGATTTGCAGGCCAGCAATGGCGTCCTGCACACTATCGACGCGGTGCTGCTGCCGCTGCCCATCTTCGATACACTCTTCGCCAGCGCCGCAAATTAAATCCAAAAAGCATCGTTTTGCTTATTAAAAGCTTCCGTAGACATGCAGAATCCCATTGTATTTACATAGAGGTTAGGCAAAAAAGATGCGTTTTAAGGTCGGTTGGTTAGTTCCACAGCATGTATTGGCGCTGACCCACTTTGAGCCGGTAGTCACGCCAGACGACTTCCAGCAAATTAGTGTGCAGACCGCAAAGGCCCTGCAACAGGTGACGGGACAGTCGTTCCATGTGTTGATAGACAATCGCATGATTGCCGAAACGAACCAGGCCACGCTTGAGATGATGTTACAGGCCTTCCCGCAGCTTGCTCGGCCTGGCCTGCGCTGGATCGTTGTTATCCTGCCGGAAAGCATCAAAGGGCAGGCGGGGACGATGCCCACCCAGCAAAAAGGGGATATTCAGCTCAAGTATGTGGACAGCCTGGAAGATGCTCAGGCGCATCTGGCGGCGGTCGATGAACAGGTCGATTGGGCGTCTGCTGATCCAGCCTTTTTTGTCGATACCGACTAGGCATTGCAGCAATATGCCGTGTATGATGATCCTCGCTGTAGTTCCATGACGGACGTTTGTTGATTCTGTAAAAGGTGCCGGAATGACACTTCCCCCTCAAGAATGGTTGATCGCGCCCGGTAGTGGCAGCCCGCTGGTGACCCGTATCGCTGCCGAAAAAGTCGGTTGGGAACACCTGAATATGGTCGTACTGCGCCTATCCCGTGAGCAGCCTTTTGAGCTGACCATTGGCCAGTATGAATACGCCATGGTGATCCTCAGCGGTCGCTGCAATATCAAGACCAGCCGCGGCGATTACGACAACATAGGCCGCCGCGAAAACGTCTTCGCGGGTATGCCTTACGCGCTGTATCTGCCGCCCAACACGGAATTCAAAATTGAGGCGCTGACCGAGCAGGTCGAGATTGCTGCCTGCTGGACAGGCGTTGCCCAAAGCCGCAACCCGCGCCTGATTAAGCCGACCGATGTCACGCTCGATATCGTTGGCGGCGGCACGGCCACGCGCCAGATCAACACCATCATTCCGCCGGGGGATGCCAGCCAGCATCTGGTGGTGATGGAAACCTATACGCCTTCCGGTAGCTGGTCGACGTACCCACCGCACAAGCATGATACCCATCGTAATGACCCCAACGGCAAGCTGGTCGAGGCCAATCTGGAAGAAATCTGCTACTTCAAGTTTGATCGACCTAATGGCTATGCTATCCAGCGCATCTATACCCTGGACGAGGAAATCGACCAGACATTTGTGGTCTACAGCGACGATAGCATCGTCATTCCCAGGGGGTACCATACGTTGGTGAGCGCGCACGGCTACTCGACCTACAGCCTGCACGTTCTGGCGGGTTCGGCGCGGGCTGTCGCCGCCAGCGATGACCCGGCCTATGCCTGGGTGCGCCAAACTTGGACCCAGAAAGATCCGCGCCTGCCGATTGTCGACCACGGCATGGAACCGCTGGCGTGAGCATTACTATCAGCCACCTCGATCATCTGGTACTGACCGTACGCGATATGCAAGCGACCTGTGATTTTTACCAGCGGGTGCTGGGCATGGATGTGCGTACCTTCGGCGAAGGGCGAGTTTCACTTCACTATGGCAATCAGAAAATCAACCTGCACCAGCTTGGCCAGGAAGTCATGCCCAATGCGCAACATGCCGCACCTGGCACGGCGGACCTGTGCTTCATCGTCAGCACACCGATTGAGCAGGTCCATGCGCATTTGCAGGCGCAGAACGTCCCCCTCATTACCGACATCGTGCCGCGAACCGGGGCCAATGGCTCCATCCGGTCGATCTATTTCTGTGACCCTGATGGCAACCTGATTGAGCTTTCTGCCTATGAAGATGACAACGCATAAACAGCGTGGCTGCTGGCCCTGGATTTTTGTTCTAGTGGCACTGGCGGGCCTCGGCCTAGCGGCGGGGATGTTGGCTTATAATTGGTACTTCGGCGTCGGTGAGAGCGATAGCAACAATGTTATCTATCGCTATCTCATCAATCCGGCGGAGCGCCCCGGCCTGACGACCGAGGGCTATGTCGCCTGCCCGGATGCCCCCTTTATCTTACCATCACAGGGGCTAATCGGCCTACTGTATGCCGACCCAGCGCGGCCCTATAATGCCACCCGCCGTCATACGGGCATCGATATTTTTGGCGATGGTCCCAATAACACAGTCGCCAATGTTGCCGCCTATGATGGTTGGCTGACGCGCCTGCCGGATTGGCGCAGCACGGTCATTATTCGCCATGAGGACCCTTTGCAGCCCGGTCGCACGATATGGACCTACTACACGCATATGGCGTCTACTGATGGCAGCGTCAGCTATATTGATGCGGCGTTCCCAGCGGGTACGACCAACCGCTTTGTCGAGCAAGGCACACTTCTGGGTCATCAGGGGGATTATGGCGGCGATGGTTATTCGGTGGCGATGCACCTGCACTTCAGCATCGTCAAGGGCGATAGGAATGGTGAGTTCCTCAACGAAGCCATTTTAGAGAACACAATTGATCCCACGCCGTATCTGGGCATGGAAGTGAATATTGCCGCTGACCCCAAATTCCCGATTCGTTGTGCTTCGGCCTCATAGATATAGTATTTCGTATAGTCATGTAAACTAGGCGAGCCAGAACAGTGCGGTCGTCCCGGAACGCTTTGCAATACCGGGGTCTGACTGCCTGCTTTTGCGTTCCGGCCCAACCGCGCTTGATAGACTGGCGTAGGGCGGGCTAGCCGACGAAGTGCAGCGGTAGCTCCGCGCCCGTGACGAAACGCCCCGCATCAGAACACAAATAAGCGACCGCTTCGGCGACATCCTGTGAGGTGGTTGTCGTTCTGTTTTGCCAGCTATCGCCATGCAAGCTTTGCGCGACGGCTTCCGTCAGCGTTTCGATTTCTGCAACCGGACCGGGGGCGACCACGTTCATCGTCACACCCTGCGACCATGCCTGCGAATGGGCTTGCAGGATCGCTTCGTAGCGGCTGGCTTTGGCGAGGTTATAGGCATAGGCGGGGGAGGGCAGGTTGTGGTTCATGCCGATGGCGATGATGCGCCCACTTTTTTGCTCGTACATCCTGGGGAGCAGCAGCGGCAGCAGATACAGCACCGGGCTAACTTCACGCTGGATGTCCTCAAGAGCAGTATCGGGGTCGAGGGTATCGGGTGGCTCCGGGTGCCAGCCGCCACCGGGATTGATGACGCAAATATCGACCTGCTTGAAGTTTTGCAGCGTGGTATCTACCAGATGCTGACAACCCTCTTTGCTGAAAATATCGGCTTGCACAGTGATGGCACTGCCGCCGTGAGCCGTGATATATGCCGCCACCGCAAATGCGGCTTCCGCATTGCTATGGAAGCCGACAACAACCCGCGCTCCTTCACGAGCCAGTGTCAGGGCGGTGCTGCGCCCAATGCCGCTGCTGGCCCCGGTGACGATGGCGACTTTCCCCGCGCTGTTCATTTTTAGGTCCAATCTGTGGGATACGTTTTGTATGTATTATATACAGGTATAACAACGTGAGATGCCTTACAAATGGCGTATAAACTACCCACGAATTACACACATACATCACAACTTGAAAATGATACTATCGTATTCTAGCAATAGGATGTGTATGCGCGCCCGGTTGATGTATAATCGGGCCAAATAGAAACCAGTGTTGTTGAAGTAAAACGGCTTTTAAGGAGTCCACCGTATGAACATCTTCGGTATCGGTGGTGCCGAATTTATCGTCATCCTGATAATTATGTTGATCATTGCCGGCCCCAAACGCATGGCGACCTGGGCGGTCATCATGGGTAAATACGTAGGGAAACTGCGCGTGATGTGGTCGGAAGTTGTCGATGTGGTGCAGAAAGAAATCGACGAGGCGGGTGTTGACGTCAAACTGCCGAAAGACCTGCCCACACGTCAGAACATTAGCAAGATGATAACCGACGTCGCCAAGCCGATCTCTCAGCCGCTAGAAGAGATGGGCAAGCAGCTAGAAAAAGACGTGCAAGAAGACGTCAAAGCCCTCAAGAGCGTTTCCAAAGAGATGGATCCCAAGCGAATTTCCAAGTCCTCACAGTCGGTGATGGGCAAAGCAGCAGATCAAGACACGGCAGACCAAGACACAGCAGATCAAGACGCAGCAGAAAAAGCGGCAGCAGAAAATGACATTGAACTCAAGTCAGATGTCGTTGCTAAAAATAGCTACCAGGAACGGGCGAAAGCGGCCTATGCCGCTGCTGGCCTGGGCGCCTGGGGCAATAATGGCAAAAGCGACAATGGCGCCGACAAAAAAGAAGAACCCGCCGAAGGGTTAGGCACCTGGGGACAGTCCGCTGCCTCTGATGATGCCTCCGATTCATCGGCAGATTCACAAGCGAAACAGAGTTAGATCATGCCTCGTATACCTCGCCCACGCCTCCCATTCCGTCGCAAAAAAGACGTTCAGCCGCCCAACGATGACCTCGCTCTCATAGAAAATAGTGATGGCCAGGGCGCACGCATGTCGTTCTTCTCGCATCTGAACGAGTTACGCATCCGTGTCACACGCGCTTTCTTTGCGGTAGTAATTGGCACCTTCATTGGCTTCTTCCTGGCAGACAAAGTGCTGGCAATTTTACAGGTGCCTTATTGTGAACTTGTTGAGCAGGCTGAACAATGCGAGCTGGTTATCCTTGGGCCGACTGGCGGCATTGTGGTGTTCTTCCGCGTTGCGCTCATGCTGGGTGCCATCATTGCCATGCCGATGATTACCTATCAGGTGATGATGTTTGTCTTGCCAGCGCTGAAACGTGGCGAAAAACGTATTGTCCTACTCTCAATCCCGGCGATTACGATCTTGTTCCTGGTGGGCGTGGCCTTCTCCTGGTTCATCTTGTTACGGCCTGCGCTCGGCTTTTTAGAGGGCTTCCAGCCGACTATCTTCAAGCCGGAATGGACCGCTGACTTATATCTCAGCTTTGTCACCTCGTTGATATTCTGGATGGGCGTGGCTTTTGAGACGCCACTTGTGCTTTTTGTGCTGTCGGTTCTGGGCATGGTGACCCCTGGCGCCTTGGCACGCAACTGGCGCATCGCCATTGTACTCTCATCGATTGCCGCCGCACTGATCACGCCAACCATCGACCCGGTGAATATGATGCTGGTCATGGGGCCGTTGATGGGCTTGTATGCCATCAGCATTGTGCTGACCTTCTTCGGCGTGCGTATCAATCGTGCCGGGCAGGTCGACCCGGATGTGCCATACTCCGCTGGCGCGTAACAAATAGGCCCGTATCCCCGGTCCTTCTTCCATAAGGTGGAAGGATGCCTTGCAAATCAAATCTCTCGCTTCTGAGAATCCCTTCACCTTGACGGAGAGGGGACTCAGGAGTGGGGTTCAGCCCAGAAAGGTCGTCCATCATGAGTGTCACGCTGGAACAGGTCAACGCGGTTGTGGGGACGCAACTGCCGCCATTTACCTATACCTTTACTGAGCGCGACACGGTCATTTATGCGTTGGGTATTGGGGCTCCGGCGGATTGGCTTGACCCGGATGAACTCAAGTTCGTGTATGATCACAGCCCGGAATTTGTCGCGCTGCCGACCATGTCGACAGTCTATAGCGGCGACCTGATTCGCTACATCCTCACGGGCGATCTACAGGGCATCAAGTTCAACCCGCTGATGCTGGTGCATGGTGAACAAAAAATCGACATTCGCCAAACCTTACCCACATCGGGGGAGATTACCTGTCACCCGGTCATTTCAGCGATTTATGACAAGGGCAGCGGCATGGTCGTTGTTACCGATGTGGACTGTCGCAATGCCGCTGGCGAAACCATCGCCCTAACGCAGTCGGCCATGTTTATACGCGGATTAGGTGGTTATGGCGGGGAACGCGGCCCATCGAGCAAGGTCAACTTGCCGCCGGACCGTATTCCCGATGTTATCCACGAAGAAACGACCCTGACGACCCAGGCCTTACTGTATCGCCTTTCCGGCGATGGCAACCCGTTGCATGCGGACCCCTCTGCGGCGGCGATGGCCAACTTCGATATGCCCATTCTGCATGGGCTGGCGACCTATGGTTTCGGCGCACGGGCGATCATCAAGCACTACTGCGATAATAACCCCACGCACTTTAAACAGATGCAAGCCCGCTTCAGCGGTCCTGTTTTCCCTGGCGATACCCTCATCACCGAGATGTGGACCACTGACGAGGGCATCATCTTCCAGATGCGCGTCAGCGACCGCGACGAGGTTGTACTCAGCAACGGGCTGGCTGTCGTCGAGTAGGGCGCAGACCCCCTTCCTCGTTCCTTCCCCCATGAGGTGGAAGGATGCCTTTCTTGGCGTCTAGGTAGCAGGCAAAAGTCCCCTCACATCATGGGGAGGGGATTTAGGGTTGGGGTTTTGAGCCAAATATTTGTTTTATGCCTCGTCTACTTGCCTACGTATCCTGATCTTCTCGCAGCATGTTGAAATAAACGCCAGGGCTACTGTTTTCGATTTCGATGGCACCAACTGCGCGCTTGTAGAAGTCAACAGGTCCGGCGGCCCCGATGATGCCGTAACCATAACCCTGGGCATACATATCATGCAGGCAAGCCAGTAACAGCGCCTTGCCGATGCCTTTGCCGCGTAATTCCTCATCCACGCCAGTCGGGCCGAAGAAGCCGCGTCGGGTGGTGTCGTAGCAGGCAAAGCCCGCCAGCCGCTGGCGGATGGTCGCCACGAAACAGGTATTGGGCTGGTTGCAATAAGCGACATCGGTTTCGCTGACCCAAGCTTTGCCGAAGTGCTTTTCGATCCAATCCAGGACAATATGCTTCTCGGGAGCGATCCCGCGCCGGATGACGATGCCCTGTTCCTGTTGGCTGGCCAGAACAGGCGCTATCGGTGGTAGTTCATACAATTTGACCAGTAAATCGTTCATGTGGTTGCCCTTATGATGTATCCCCGATTTTGTTTTTCTATAACCATTCGGGATAGGTAACAAGCCCGAACAGCCTATAATATTAGACCTTATTTCCGACAAAGGGTGTAATTATTTTCGATGACGGCTGTTACCAAACCTAAAAAACGCGGTCCGATGGACCTGGTGCTAATTAGCTTCTTCTCCTTCTTGGTGATTTCGACCCCGTCCGGCTTGTTCAACATCGCCTGGACCTACATGCACGAAACGTTTGACGTACCCCTGGCCAATCTAGGTGTGTTCATGTCGGTGGGCGTGGTCGGTGGCTTGCTGATGTCATTCTCTAGCGGGCGCTTTGTGGGCTGGCTGGGGGTTGGCTGGACGCTGATCCTGGCGACCGTCATTCATCTAGGCGGCATGACCGTGACGGCTATCGCCCCCAGCTGGGCCGTGCTGCTGATCGGCGCATTCCTGGGTGGTGCGGGCTCCGGTCTGGTGGATACAGGCATGAACACGATTGCCTCACAACGTTTTAGCACCGGACAGCTAAACTGGCTACACGCTTGCTTCGGCATCGGGCAGACGGTTGGCCCCATCATCATGACCTTCATTGTTGTCAACCTGGACCAATCCTGGCGCGTGGGTTATGTGCTGACCTTCGTGCTCGATATTGCGCTGCTGGTGATCCTGCTGGCAACTCGCAACCGCTGGATGGTCAAGCGCAATGGTGAACAGCATCACGACGATGCAGATGTGCCGTCCGCATCCATCCGGCGTTCGCTGGCCGTGCCGATGGTGCTCTTGAGCATGGCCTTCTTCTTTGTGTATGCTGGTGTGGAAGTTGGGGCAGGGCAGTTGTCCAATACGCTATTCCTCGATGGCTGGCGCATTGACCAGGCCACAGCGGGTACCTGGGTCGGCATGTATTGGGGATCGTTTACTATTGGCCGCATCCTGATTGGCCTGGTGGCGGACCGCATCGCCAACAGCCTGATTATCCGCCTATCGATCCTCGGCAGCGTGATTGGGGCGGCCATCATGTGGCTGCATCCCAGCGATGACATTGGCGCATTGGGCCTGCTAATCCTGGGCTTTTCGCAAGCACCCGTGTTCGCCACCTTCATCAGCGATACGCCACGCCGCGTGGCCCCGGAACACGTTGCCAACGCGATTGGCTTCCAGGTGGGCTTCGCCAGCTTTGGTATTGCGATGCTGCCGGGGCTGGGTGGCATTCTAGCGGCGCAGATGGGCGCGACGGTGATTGCGCCGTTCTTGTTGGCGGTGCTGGTGGTGCTGGTCTTGATCTATGAATTCATCCTCATCCGCGAGCGCCAGATTGGGGTGAAGGACGCTTAACGGTTCGCTAGGGGACAAGCTATGCCCGATATAGATGTGATTAAGGCAACCAAAAACCCGCTGACGATCCCGCTGCTGGTGGAATCGCTGCATGCGTGTGGGGTTCAGCCTGGGCAGACCATACTGGTGCATACGGCCCTCAGCAAGCTGGGCTGGATTGTCGGCGGGGTACAGGCCTATATCATGGCGCTGCTAGAAGCGGTCGGGGAGCAGGGCACGATCATGATGCCGACCCAGACGGGCGACCTCACCGACCCCAAAGAGTGGCAGAACCCGCCTATTCCAGAGAGTTGGTGGCAGCTTCATCGCGATTATGCCCCGGCCTATGATCCGCAGGTGACACCGACACGGGGTATGGGCCGTGTGCCGGAGCTGTTCCGGGTGTGGCCGGGTGTTCAACGCAGTGCCAACCCGGTTGTGTCATTTGCGGCACACGGCCCCAATGCCGATTATCTGCTGGCTGACCATTCCCTGACCGATGAACTTGGCGAACAATCGCCATTGGGTAAGCTCTATGCGCTCGATGGCCATGTGCTGTTGATCGGTGTGGACCACTTCAACAATACATCACTTCATCTGGCAGAGTACCGCACCGACTATCCCGGCAAATCCATGATGAAAACGGGTAGCCCGATGCTGGTCGATGGTCAGCGTCAGTGGGTCGAGTATGAAGTGCTCAACACTGGTGGCGATGACTTTGGTCTGCTGGGCAAGGCCTTCGATCAGGCACATGATGTCCGCGTACAGCGCATTGGCAATGCCGATGTGCGCTTCTTCCATCAGCGGCCCCTGGTCGATTTCGCCTGCAAGTGGATGGCTGCAAATCGTACGGCAACGGGAGACGCATAGATATACCAAGAGGAACAATATGTCAGGTGAGAATCGGAAGTACACAGACGAGGAACTCGCTGCTCTAGGTGAACATATACAAGAAACTTGGAGAGAAGATCAAAGACTCGCCGCAAAAAGCACTCGTCAAGAGATAGAACAAGATATTGACCGAGTTGCACGCGATTTTTTCGGGTGTATTAGAGAAGATGACAACTTGTGGATTCTCACATGTGATATTCTAGAATTCAAACGCCCCTGGCGCAGATTGAATTTCTATCAACAGACCGCAGCAGAAACCGATATGAGCGTCTTTACGTTTCAAGCCTATATTGATGTGCGGCAAATCTGCGAAGATATCATATCTGATCGATACTATCCCAATGCGGGTTTACCGTTTCCAGATGAAGCCAAAAGACGCGCCCAGCAGTTTCTCGATATCTTAAGTTCATTTTCGTACGATTTGATCAAAGAAGCGTGGCGGACTTTCAATAACAAGCCTAGTAGTTTGAATAACATATTTTGACGGATAAGGGAGATGCTGGCAAAATTGTCTCCAGTGTTTAGGGAGAAAAACGATGCCAGCGAAGAAATATGTTGTTGAATTGACAGCAGAAGAACGTCAGGAGTTGGAACAATGGGTGAGTCAAGGTCTGCGCCATGCTCGTGAACTTCGTCGGGCACAAATGCTTTTGTTGGCGGATCAAAAGCGTAAAGATGGTAGCTGGAAAGACGCCGACATCGCTAAAGCGTTGGGTGCCGGGGTCAGAACGGTAGAAAGAACAAGACAGGTATGTGTCGAAGAAGGTGTGGAAGCGGCTGTAGCGCACAAACGCCCCAAACGTACTCGGTCAAAGATTCTTGATGGTGAAGCGGAAGCGTATCTGATTCAGTTGGCATGTAGTTCGCCTCCCGAAGGACGGCAAAGCTGGACGATGCAGCTATTGGCGGATCGTTTGATTGAACTGGAAATTGTGGAAACCATCTCGAAGGATACGGTTCGCACAACGTTGAAAAAAACGCGCTCAAGCCCTGGTTGAGAGAGCAATGGTGTTTACCCGAAAAACAGTCTGCGGAGTTTGTGTGTGCGATGGAGGATGTATTAGCTCTGTATCATCGCCCCTTTGATCCACATCGTCCGCTGGTTTGCTTTGACGAAGGTAGCAAACAGTTGGTCGCTGAAGTGCGAAATCCCTTACCGCCCCAACCGGGGCAATTGGCGCGTTATGACTTCGAATATCGGCGCACGGGCACGGCCAATATGTTCATCTTTTTTGCACCCTTGTCCGGGTGGCGACATATCAAGATCACTCAGCGTCGCACCATGATTGACTGGGCACATTGTATGCGTGAGCTGGTCGATGTTCATTTTCCAGATGCTGAAAAGTTGGTCATTGTCATGGATAATCTCAACACTCACAAACTCGCTGCTCTCTATGAAGCCTTTCCACCCGCTGAGGCTCGTCGCATTGCTGAAAAGCTGGAGATCCATTACACACCTAAGCATGGCAGGCTCAACATGGCTGAAATTGAACTCAGTGTTCTGGCTAGGCAGTGTCTCAGCGGACGAATTCCATCTTTTGATTATCTCACAAAGATGACCGCTGCCTGGGCTGCTCCACGTAATGCTCACGGAGCTAAAATGAAATGGCACTTCACGACGGAAGAGGCTCGTATTAAACTCCACAGCCTTTATCCGTCACTAGATGTTCGTTGATCTACTAGCTAAATTCACAAAAGAGAAGCGAACCATGTAGTTCGCTTCTCTCATTTCAGCGGAGCATCCTCTAGAAGAAGTTGCTATCTTCCCCAACCTGGAACTCGACGCCGTTGGCAGCGGCATTCTCGCGGATCGATTCTTTCATTTCCACCAGTTCCGGGAATTGCTCAAAGAACAGAATCTTAGCGTCCATCAGGTACGTCTCGCCATCGACCGGGTAGGACTCCTCATCCAAGCCCACGAAGTACGAAAAACTCTCGGCGAAGTCCTCAATGGGGTTGGTGGCGGCGTACTCGCTGACGAAGCCATCCGGGTTTTCATCAAAGAAGACGGCTGCCGAGTCTTCGAATTCGCCATAGACGATCTGCTCCACTGCTGCCGGGTCCCAGAAGGCCTCTGTGAATAATGCAAGATAGGAATCCGGGAGTGGACAGCCGTCTTCAAAGGGGATTGTTGGGCAGGCCGCCATGTCAGCTTCGAGGGCGGCATCGGACTCGTCTTCGCTGAGTGCTTCGTCCAGGACGCTGGGGTAGGTATCGTACTGCGTGTTGTTGAGCGCGACAATATGCCCAAACTCATGGATGACCGTCAGGGCGCGTTCAGGGTCGTCATAAACGCTGACACCCAAATCCCAGACGTCTTCTTCCAGCTCACTGACGTATGCCAGCGTGTTTTCTGACTCGAACACAGCGAATTCATACAGATATTGATCGACATAGTCAGTTGGTAGCAGCACCAGCATCAAAATCCACAGGTCATCATAAGCTGGATCATCAACCCCGCTCATCAAGCTGAGATTACCTGCTTCGTCAATGTTGTAACGGGCGAGTTCGTTGAGGTCGTTGTCACCTTCCTGGGCGATGACGACACTACCCATCAGTAAGAACGTCAAAACTGTCAAGAACAATAGAATCTTGCGCACTGGAAACACCTTTTCCCCAATAGGGTGGATAAAAATAATGAAGTTATGCCAAAAACAGAGAAAGAACGGCGACGGAATATGCCAACGGTAACCTGATTATATCCTAAGTTCGTGTTAAAATTACTTTCATTAAATTGAAAATTTATTTTGCTTCAGGCAAATATGTTAAAGGAGATTCCATTGACTGAGCCACTCGCAGCCGCCAACACTTTTTTTGATGCCGCCAACGCTATCGTCGAGCGCATTCGGACCACGCAAATGGACGCTATGTTGCAAGCAGCCGACCAATGCGCACGAACTATCGGCAATGACGGGCTGGTGCATCTCTTTGGAACAGGCCACAGCCGCATCCCGGTTGAGGAAATGTTCCCCCGGCATGGCAGCTTCCCCGGTTTCCACCCGATTGTGGAGCTGTCACTGACGCATCATACACAGGTCGTGGGGGCCAATGGCCAGCGTCAGGCGATGTACATCGAGCGTATGGAGGGCCTCGGCCAGATGATCCTGCGCAATTTCGTGTTCCATGCGCATGACTGCATGATGGTCTTTTCCGTTAGTGGCGTGAATGCGGCTGTCATCGACGTGGCCCTGGGCGCCAAAGAACGCAATCTGCCGCTGATCGCCCTGGTTTCAATGGATCACAGTCTGGCATCGACGCCCAAGCACAGTTCCGGCAAGCGCTTGTCAGACATCGCTGACATCACGATTGACCTGTGTGTGCCCAAAGGCGATGCCCTGGTCGAGATTGATGGCCTGGAAACGCCTGTTGGCCCTGGCTCGACGATTGCCTACGGCTACATCATTAACGCCATGAAGAGCATGATCGCTGCCCAGTTGACCAACCTGGGCATGCCGCCGCTGGTGCTGACCAGCAGCGTACTGATCGGCAGTGAAAAATCGGCGGAACTATTCGACAAGACCTATGACGACTATCGTCGCCGGGTTGCCCAGACGTTTATTGAGGATGATCCCAAATGAAACGGTTAGAGAATCGAATCGCTATCGTGACAGGTGCAGCAGGGGGTATCGGTCAGGCTGTGGCGCGGCGCTTTGCCGAAGAAGGTGCAACCGTCGTCCTGTGGGATGTTCAAGCTGAACCCCTGGCTGAACTGGCGGAAGAACTGGACGCGGCCCATGCACATATCGTCGATGTCACAGATGCTGAAGCGGTACAGGCAACGGTCGAATCGATCAAATCTGATTTTGGCCGCCTGGACATCGTGTTCAGTGGGGTAGGTGTCAGTGGTCGGCGCTGGGGTGATGGACCCGCACATGAATGCACCGAAGACGCTTGGAACCGCGTGCTGGACATCAACCTGAACAGTATGTTCCATGTGACCAAATATACTCTGAACGCCATGTTGACTAACCCCAACGGCGGCTCGCTGATTACGCTGGCGTCCGTGTTGGGCATGGTCGGCGGTGATGACGACTTTGCGACCCATGCTTATGCCGCCAGCAAAGGCGGCATCATCAGCTTTACGCGGGCGGTGGCGTCTTACTATGCCAAGCACCACATTCGCGCCAACGTCATCGCGCCGGGGTTGATCCTGACGCCGATGAGCCAACGCGCCCAGGCCGATGCCCATATTCAGGAGAAGTTGCAGACGCTGCAACCACTCACCGGGGCGATGGGGCAACCGGAAGACATCGCCGGGGCTGCTGCTTATTTGGCGTCTGATGATGCCAAGTTCGTTACGGGTACGGTGCTCACGGTCGATGGCGGCTGGACGATGCGGTAAGGGGCTGTTAGCTATCAGCGAATAGCTGGCAGATATACCCCACCCCTGTTTCCCCTCCCCGAAGGAGAGGGGACTCTGTGGAGCGCAGATGGTCGCAGAATGCACATTGAGGATGGGGGTTGCTGATAGCTGAAAGCTGACTGCTCCAGGCCGTGATTAGCAGACCATTGGTAGATCAATCAAGAATTTCTAAAAATGAGTATAAGAGGACTAAGCCATGTACGAAAATCTACCCATTATTCCAACCAGCGTCATCGGATCGTATGCGCAGCCGGGATGGTTGCACCTCGTTCAGAAAGCCGCTGCTGCCGGGGAATTCGGCCAGCAAGACCTCAAAGAAGCCGAAGATGATGCCGTTGATGCGGCTCTACGTGACCAGGAAGACGCCGATGTGGACATCATCACCGATGGCGAAATGCGCCGCGTAGGCTTCTTCACCGCCGAGTTTTACCATCACATGACCGGGCTAGATACGCGCGAACAGAGCCGGAAATCTGGCGTGGGTGGCCATGACCAGCGCGAAAAATACCTGGCCTTGGAGCCGCTCGGATCGCCCAATGGCCTGGGCCTGCTGGAAGAATACCAGTACGTCAAGACGCGCACCGACCGTCCCATCAAGATGCCGATTCCGGGGCCGTTCACGCTTTCCGGGCGCATTGATGGCGGCAAGGTCTACAAAGACCGCATGGAAGTCGCCTGGGGCCTCAGCAGCCTGGTCAACGCCGAACTCAAGCGACTGGTAGCGGCTGGCGTGCAGTTCATCCAGATGGACGAACCCTCCATGTCGGTGCATTCCAGCACGCCCAAAGAATTTGTGGACCTGTTCAACAAGACGGTCGAAGGCGTCGATGCCTATATCAGCATGCACCTGTGCTTTGGTAATTACCTGGGACGTCCGGTCGCCAAGCGCACCTATAAGCCGCTGCTGCCGCACATCTTCGACATGAACCTCAAAGAATATGCCCTGGAATTCGCCAATCGTGAGTTAGCTGAACTCGACATTTTGCGCGAGTTCCCTGAGGACAAACGCATCGCGGTCGGCCTGATCGACGTGAAGAACTACTATGTGGAAACGCCGGAAGATGTCGCCGAACGGCTGCGGGCGGTGCTCGATGTATTGCCGCCGGAGCGCGTCACTGTGACGCCGGACTGCGGCTTTAGCCAGACGGCCCGTTGGGCTGCCAAGCGTAAATTGCAGTCGATGGTCGCCGGGACGAAAATCGTGCGCGCAGAAATTTCCTGAGATGGCGAGTTGCGAGGGCATCTGCTAATTGGTCCGATCCAGTTTGTGGATGCCCTTATGCTTTCTGGTAGACTGTGTATCTCACAGGTAAGTTAATGACATAGATTATTGAGTATCCTCGCTATGGGGATAATGGCATCATATACAAGGAAGCATATGGATACTTATTGGTCCTCACCTCAGGGCACTTACGAAACCCGTCGTCAAGCGTATCTCGAATATTGTGCAGCCCAAGCGCCCGGTGAACGCACGGGCTTTTTTAGTCAGATTGCCCGCCTGGAACTGGGCATCGATGTCGATGAAAAGCCCATCCGCGAGGCCATCGACTTCGTATATACCAACCAGGATTGCAATGACTTCACAATGGGCGGTTTCTTGCGCATCCTGTACAAATTCCACGATAGCCCGCACATCAGCCGTGAATTGATCGCTGAGATCGAAAAGACGCTGCTATGGTTCAAATACTGGTGGGATGAACCGGGCCTCAAAGGCCGCTGCTTCTGGACGGAAAATCACCAGATTATCTTCCACAGCGACGAACTGCTGGCCGCACAGCTCTACCCGGAAGCGACTTTTCAGGATGGCAACACGGGCCAATATCACATGGAGCATGCGCTGCACTACATCCGGCGCTGGCTGACCTTCCGCGTGCGTTTTGGCTTCAGCGAGTGGCTGTCCAACTGCTACTTTGAAGAGGATTTGCTGGGGCTGGTCAACCTGTATGACTTCGCTCAGCAGGAAGATGTGCGTGAGCAGGCGGGCGGCCTGATTGATATGCTCATGTACGAAATGGCTATGCACACGTATCGCGGTGTAATGGGTTGTTCGCATGGGCGCACCTACGCCTGGTTGATTAAGGGCGGGCGTCGGGAACACGCCACCAATACGGCCAAGCTGATGTTCGGCATGGGCGTGTACAACAGCCCGAATATCCTGGGTACGATTTGCTTGGCGACCAGCGACTACCGCTGCCCACCAGCGATTGCCGCCATTGCTGCCGACCTGGACCAGCCACGCCTGATTAAAGAGCGTCACAGCCTGAACATCGCTGATGCCCACAAATACGGCCTATCCTATGACAGCCTGGATGATGGCCACCTGTACTGGAGCATTCAGGATTATGTGCATCCGACCATTATCGGCCTCAACGAACGCCTGATCCGCACCTATGACGTGCTGATTCACGAGGATTACCAATCGCTGTATTCGCGCCTGTATCAGTGGCAGGTTGATGAATTTGGCGAAATCGTGGATCCTCAAATGGAATGCCACGCCATGACCGAGGTCCATATCCAGACCTACCGTACTCCCAATTACATGCTATCCGCAGCGCAGGATTACCGGCACGGTAATCCGGGTTATCAGCAGCATCCCTGGCAGGCGACCCTGGGCATTGATGCGGTCGTCTTCACCAACCATCCCGGCTCCGATGACGAAATCGCCCGTCCGAACTTCTGGGCTGGCAACTGCATCCTGCCGCGTGTGGCCCAGCACAAAAACGTGCTGGTAAGCATCCATCATGTGCCGGAAAATGACCCATTCCCTTATAGCCATGCCTACTTCCCGCGCGATGCCTTCGACGAGGTGGTCGAGCGCGGCAACTGGGTATTTGGTCGCCTGGGTGAGGCCTACATCGCCATGTATTCGCAGCATAAAGTCACCTGGCATGAAGATCGCTACAATGACGCGCATCCGATTATCGAAGCCCGTGCGGAGTCGCCGGATAATGTGTGGATCGTAGAAATGGGTGATGCCGCCCAATGGGGCAATTTTGAGAATTTTGTCGCCATTGTTGAAGATGCCTGGATTCAGGTGGACCCGCTGGCAGTTTCCTACGAGTCGCCCAGTGTCGGCGAAGTCTCGTTCTCTTGGCGTGGTAAATTCTTCGTGGGCGAAGATACGGTTGAGCTGCACAACTATCCGCGCTTTGACAATCCGTATTGCAAAGCCGATTTTGACGCCCGCGAGTATGTTATCCAGTATCAGGATATGTCACATACCATCGCATTTGATATTTAGTGTCTGTCCGTAAAGTAGCCAGGATGTATTTTTCTGTCAGACCCCTATCCTCATTCCTTTCCCCGTGAGGGGCAAGGATGCCTTTCTGCAACCATTCTGGCCTGTAAAAGTCCCCTCACCTCATGGGGAGGGGATTTAGGGGTGGGGTCTGGTGAGGAAGATGCCCTGATTTGTCGGATAGATATTTAGGAACCTATGCCAAGGAGTCCATACCATGACGTTTAACTTATCGCCCATCCCCGGCGAACTTCACTGGAAAAATGACCCTGTCGATTGGCAAGTTGGCGACGATGGCAGTTTGCATATCACAGCAGGGCCGCAGTGTGACTGGTTCAATAATCCGACGGGCCACGATGCGCCCAAGAGCAATGCCCCCGTAGCACTCTTTGCGCCGCCTGAGGGCGACTTCATGTTGAGTGCCAAAGTCACCGTCGATTTTGCATCCGACTTTGACGCAGGCGTGCTGTTTGTCTATCTGCGTGATGATCTGTGGGCCAAGCTGTGTTTTGAGTATTCGCCGCAAGCAGAGCCAATGGTGGTGTCCGTCGTGACGCGCGGCCTATCCGATGACTGTAATTCGGTGGTAATCGATGGCAACAGCGTGCATTATCGTATCGCACGCATGGGGCAAGCCCTGGCCATGCATTACTCGCTGGATGGTGCTGACTGGCATTTCGTACGGCACTTTTCACTGGGGAGCCTGGATAACCTACAAGTGGGTTTCCTGGCGCAGGCCCCGACAGGCCAGGGCTGTAAAGTCGCCTTTTCAGACATCGCTTATCAGGCTAAGACGCTGTCGAATTTGCGCGACGGAACTTAGGCTGTGCCCATACAAATTTAAGGATTAGCGGTTAGGCTCAAACTATATGATTTGAGAGAGGACCGCAAGTATGGTGAAACGAGCAAAACGTATCGAACCTGGGCCGGGGCAGGAATCTGTATGGGACTATCCGCGCCCACCGCGCATGGAGCTATCCGACGAGCGGGTGCGTGTCGTTTTCAATGGCGTGACCATCGCCGATAGCAAAAACGCGTTCCGTGTCCTGGAAACCAGCCATCCGCCTACATATTACATCCCGCCAGAAGATGTGCAGATGCAGTTCTTTTCGCCGACCAACCGCATGACCTTCTGTGAGTACAAAGGGGCGGCCAGCTATTACACGCTCAACGTCGATGGCCGCATTGAGGAAAATGTCGCCTGGGCCTACAAAAACCCGACGCCTGGGTTCCGAGAAATCGACGGCTATATTGCCCTGTATCCAGGCCGCATGGATGCCTGCTATGTCGATGATGAACTTGTGCAGGCCCAGGAGGGCGATTTCTACGGCGGCTGGATTACCTCGAAGATCGTCGGTCCCTTCAAAGGCGCCCCAGGGACGCTCGGCTGGTAACGTAGAAAAGGACCAACCACTATTAACGATCAGCTAAGACCCATAGCCGTAGCAGGGCAGGTTGGTTATAAATGGGGCCAACTTATATCCATGCAAATCTGGTGAATTTACATGTCAGAAACGTTACGAGATATGCCCGTCATTTTCTTCATGATGGATGGGGTGCGCCCGGATGCCATTGACGCTGCTGATACGCCCACGCTGGATGGCATGCGTCAGCGTGGGGCCTATACCGCTATGGCTCAGTCGGTGATGCCTTCGATCACGCTGCCGTGCCACATGTCCATCTTTAAGAGTGTGCCGCCCTCACGGCATGGCATCCTCCAGAACGAATACATGCCGCTGGCGCGCCCGGTCATGGGCCTGATTGAACACCTGCACAACAATGGCATCGATAGCGCCATGTACTACAATTGGGACTATCTGCGCGATGTGGTGCAGCCCGGTCATCTGTATCGCAATTTTTATAGCAACACGTCGCTGGACCCGGAAGGCGATGTTCCGACGGTAGAGGCAGCTTGCGAGGGCATCAGCAAAAACGATGCTAAGTTCTCGTTTGTCTACTTGGGTACGACCGACACTATGGGCCATGCCGCTGGCTGGATGTCCGATATGTACCTGCGCCAAATCGAGAAAATCGACGGTCTGATCGCCCAGGTGCTGCATGCCGCCCCGGCCAACAGCCGCGTTTTGATCCACAGCGACCACGGTGGCCATGAGCGTACTCACGGAACGGACATGCCGGAAGACATGAACATTCCCTGGATGCTGGCCGGACCGGGCATCAAAGAAGGGCACGCTATTGGGCGTGATGTCTCCCTGCTGGATACGGCCCCGACAATAGCCAGCCTGTTTGGCTTGGAACCGCATCAGCAGTGGGAGGGCAGCCCGGTTACGGAAGCCTATGTTGATGGTGGTATGGCATAAACTGGCGGGTGCATCACATAAAAAAAGAGGCTGCCCAATAAGAGGAGCCTCTTTTTTGTTACATGCTAAGTGTTGAAATTATTATGGTGCGACAACCCACCACACATCACCGCGACCCTGGCCGTTGGTATCGCCAGGTGCTTCGTCACCCGCGAAGTAGTACAGCGGCATGCCATTGTAGGTGATATGTGCCGGACCCTCTTCGTTGGCAATTGTGTCCCATTCGCCCATGATGTCTGAGCTGGCTACCAGACGGTCGCCAGGGTAGAGCGTGAACGCGGGCCAGTTTTCCAGGCAGCTTTCATCACAATTGCTGACGCCCATCTCGTCATTGGTGAACATATAGAGCGTCATGCCGTTGGCAGCCACCAGGAATTCACCCAGCTCGTCGTTGCTGCTGATGACAGCGACTTCCGGTGCGACGGTAAACCATACATCACCCACGCCTTCGCCAGTCGTATCGCCACGCGCCATGTCGCTGGCCCAGTAATATAGCGGCCAACCATTGTAAGTAACTTGCAGCGAACCGTCGGCGCGTTCGGTGGTGCCCAGTTCACCCGGCAGGCGCGGATCGCCAACCAGATCGTCGGCACTTTCGACAGTCAGTGGCGGCCAGTTCACAGCACATTGATCGGTGCAGTTGCTGACGCCCATCTCGTCATTGGCGAAGGTGTAAAGCGTCATGCCCGTATCGCCAACCAGGATGTGACCCAGTTCGTCATCGCGCAGCACATAGACATCGGCTGGCGCGACGACCCACCACACATTGCCAACGGCCTGACCATTGGCGTCGCCCGCTTCAAAGTCATTGATGAAATAATACAGCGGTAGACCGTTGTAGGTTACTTGCAACATCTCGCTGTCCGTGCGTTCAACCGTGCCGAACTCGCCAGGGATGCTCTCATCGTAAGTGATGTCATCGGCGCTTTCTACCATAAGCGGTGGCCAGTTTACGGCACACTGTTCATAGCAGACCGTCTCACCGAGTGGATCGCGGGTGAAGATGTACAGGGTCATGTCACCTTCACCAATCATGAACTCACCGAGATCGTCATCACTACCCAGTGTAATGAGCGTATCCTGGGCGAATGCGGAACTGGCGACCAGGGCCAGCACAACAAAAAGCAGTACAAACTTGATTTTAGACATAGTCCTCTTACCCCTTGAGATTATTCTTTTGAAGCCAACGCTTCACATCAGTAACGCGGTAAGATGTCGTTTTGGATTTATGCCCGTTCTGTTTTTATTATTTTTTTATAAGTTTGCCGCTGAAAATAAAAAATCCCCGCCAATTGACGGGGATCTACTGTGGGGATGCCAATTAGTTCGCTGGTGCAATTACACTGGGGACATTATCACAGGTGCCATCGACTTGCACGATGTCTGAGCGCACCCAGACTTCGCCTTCAAGCTGCCACCAGAGGTAACTATCGCCGCCTTGAGACTGGCCGATGACATAGCGCGTGGAGCCGCCAGAGAAAATATCGACCTGGGCATAGTTGGTGCCAGGGCCACCACGTAGATTGACGTTGTTCGATGGCGTCACCGTACATACGAACAGGGGGCCGCTGCCTGCGCCCAGGGGCACGATGTACCAGACCTCATTCCGATTGTGGCCGTTGGTCGCACCGGGCACGCCGTCGCCGATGAAGCCATACAGCGGCGCGCCATCATAAGTCACCTGGGTACTGCCATCCGGGCGCGTGAAGTAGCTGATGTCACCGGGAATGGCCTCGCTATCGACAGTCGCCACATCAGATGGCGCAGCGATTGTTAGCGGCGGCCAATTCTGGGCACACTGATCGACACAGGTGGTTTCAAATTCGGGATCGTTGGCGAAGGTATACAGCGTCAGGCCATCGCTGCTGACCAGAATCTCACCGAAGTTGGGGTTCTGTCCTGCCTTCAGCACGGGTGGTTTGACCACTGACCAGACGCCGTTGACACCTTCACCATTGGCCTGGCCGGGTTCACTATCGCCAGCGAACGTATACAACGGCATGCCATTATAGGTGACTTGCAGCGTACCTGTATCGGTGCGCGTGAGAGTGCCCAGGCTATCCTGCTGAACAGCGCCCAACCCGGCGACCAATTCATCTTCACGGCTGATCGATAGGGCAGGCCAGTTTTGCAGGCAGTTGCCGCTGCAATTGCTGACGCCCTCGCCGTCATTGGCGAAGGTATACAGGGTGTATCCCTGGCTGTTGACCAGCACGCCGCCCAATCCCTCGACCGCACCCAGGCTGACGATCTGCGGGCGAGCCACGTACCATACACTGCCGACGCCTTCGCCATTGACCTGGCCTGTGTTTGTGTCGCCCGCGAAAGTGTACAGTGGCTGGCGATTGTAAGTCACTTGCAATGAGCCGTTATCCGCGCGGGCGAACGTACCCAACTCACCCGCTAGCTTAGTAACCCCACTGACGGCATCGGCACTGGGCACAATGACGGGCGGCCAGTTCTGGGCGCAGCTATCGGCACAATTGCTGCTGTTGGCGCTATCTTGTGTAAAAACGTAAAGTGTATTGCCGTCGTCATCTGTTAGATACGTACCAACTGCTTCGTTAAAGCTGATGCCAATCGTAACTGGAGCCTGGGCCTGTACGGCTAATGACAGCATCAGCCCCAGGATGACCGCCATGAAGGCTTTCCGTAGCATCTTTTTCTCCTTGTGAATTGTAAAACACTATCTATTTGAGAACACTATCGTGATAGATTCTGACTGCTCAATTGAACCCCATCCTCGGTCCTTCCCCCGAAGGAGGAAGGATGTCTTTTCCCGATACTATGCAAATCATCAGGTCCCCTCTCCTTCGGGGAGGGGATTTAGGGGTGGGGTTTCATGTTATGAAGCAATCCGATTTTTCGTGTCACTCCGTACAGCTTATCACGGCTTCTGAAGGCGTGCTGCAATGGAATTGGTAAGATTTTGGTCAGGTTTGCATCTTAAGCTATGCATGCATGTGATACCCCAAATGTATAGAATGAATAAGGATTGACTTATGGCTAAGGCAGTCTGGAATGGTGTTGTGCTTGCTGAAAGCGACGACACGATCCTGGTCGAGGGTAACCATTACTTCCCGTTGGCAGATGTAAACCTCGACTATTTTTCCGAAACAGATTTCCACACAACCTGCCCGTGGAAGGGCGAGGCCAGCTACTACAGCGTCACCGTGGATGACTAGACCAACGAGAATGCCGCCTGGTTTTACCCACAGCCCAAAAACGCTGCCAAGCACGTCGAAGGGCGAGTGGCATTCTGGCGCGGGGTACAGGTCACGCGCTAAACGCAGGCATTCTAAAGTGTACAAGGGTGCTTTTATTGCCAAATCATTCGGAACGCATGAGAAATCCATGAAACTTGTGTTCTAGTAATGGCAAAAAGAGCATACTTATAATAGGGTGGGATAGGGAAACTCGTCCCCAATCATTTTACTTTTTACGCACGGTTCCATAGGGAGCAAGCATGTTTAATAATATCGCTCACTTATTCGGACGCAGCGGCGTCGCTCGTTTGAAGATGACCAGCAACGTCGTTCTTGTCGCGCTTTTAGCACTCGTACTGTCCGTCAGTGTTTATGCCCAGGATGAAAATGTCCTGGTCATTGGTACAGAAGCCCCCGTTAATCTCGATCCCGCCATTGGTAGTAACGATCAAGAAGCCCTTTTTAACCGCACAGTGTATGATTTCCTGGTCGATGTCACCGTCGATTCTGACATTGCCCCGGCACTTGCTGAGTCCTGGGAAATCAGTGACGATGGCCTGACCTATACCTTCACTCTGCGTGAGGGCGTCACCTTCCACGATGGCAGCAGCTTTGGCCCGGAAGATGTCGTATTCACCTTTGATCGCCTGAAGGAACTGGAATCTTCGGTCCTCAGCCGTTTGGGTGAGTTCACCGTCGAAGCTGGCGAAGGCAATACGGTTGTCTTCACGTTGACCCAGCCCAATGCTGACTTCCTGTATGCGGTCGGCGCGCGCTTCACGGCTATCCTCAGCTCGGATGACATGGCCTTTGATACCGGCGTGGATGCCAACGGCACCGGCGCTTTCAGCGTGTCGGAATACGTCCCTGGCGAGCGCACAACCTTTGCCGCCAATGAAGCTTACTGGGGTGGGGCACCGTCCCTGGCTGGCGTGGAACATGTCTACATCGAAGACAAGAACGCCCAGGTTGATGCCTTACTAAGCGGCGATGTCGATTTCATCTTCAAGTTGTCGCTGGACCAGATCGCTCGTATCGAAGGCGAAGACGGTTTTACCGTTCTGGAAGTCGCCACCAACCAGCATCCGGTCATCCGCCTGCATGCCAATGAAGGTGCGATTGGCGAAGATGTCCGCGTGCGTCAGGCCTTCAAGCTGGCGACCAACCGCGAAGAAATCAACGACATCCTGTATGGTGGTCGCGCGGTCATCGGCAATAACGACCCCATTGGCCCGCTGTATGGCCAGTTCTACAACGATATGCTGGAAAAACCCGCTTACGATCCTGAAGCCGCCTGTGCCCTGATCCAGGAAGCGACGGGTGAGGAACGCCTGACATCGACGCTGCGCCTGCCGGATGCTTTCGGTGGCGATTATGCGCTGATGGCTGCCGCCCTGCAACAACAGTGGGCAGAAGGCTGCATCGACGTGGACATCGAAGTGTTCCCGGAAGGCGTTTACTACAGTGATGGCACCTGGCTCGACACTGAACTGGGTATTACGGGTTGGGGCAGCCGCCCGATTGCCCAGGCAATTCTTGTCGAAGCCTATGTTCCGGGCGCGGCTTATAACGAATCCAACTGGGAAGATGAAGAAGTGGGTGCTTTGGTCGCGGAAGCGGGTGTCACCACCGACCCGGAAGCCCGTACCCAGCTTTACCATCAGATCAGCGAAATCTTCGCTGAACGCGGCCCGATCATCGTGCCGTTCTTCGCTCCGGTACTCGGTGCTGTCAGCAATGACGTTCAGGGCCTTGAAATGAACCCATTCCCCGGCCTGACGGACGTCCGCAACGTTTCGCTCGGTCAATAAGACCCTGCGATGACCCAGACTCAACCACAGACGGATGTGACGCCCAAGCGGGTGTCACGTCCGTTTTACAAACGTGCGCTGGCTTCCGCTGGCGATTTTTTGCGTCAACTGGCACGTCGACCCTTGTCATTCATCGGTCTGATGCTGGTGATTGGCTTCATCCTGATGGCCATCTTCGCGCCAATCATCGCCCCCTTTGCTTTCGACCAGATTTCCACTGGACCACGCAGCAGTCCACCTAGCATCGACAACCTGTTTGGAACAGACCGCCTGGGACGTGATGTCTTCAGCCGCGTGGTGTGGGGATCGCGTGAAATTATTGTGATTCCGGGCATTGCTACCGCGATTGCTGTGTTTTTCGGTGCTGGATTGGGCATGATGACGGGCTTTTATGGTGGTTGGATCGATGAAGTGATTTCGCGGGCATTCGACAGCCTGCTGGCGATCCCGGCCATGGTCTTGGCGCTGGTCATGCTGGCGACGATAGGGCCCTCAGCAGTGGGCATCGTGATTGTGATTGTGTTGCTCTATACGCCGATCATCACGCGCGTCGTCCGCAGTGCGACCCTCAACGTGCGCAGCCTGGGTTATGTAGAAGCTGCTCGTCTGCGCGGCGAGAGCACCTTCTATATTGTCACCCGCGAGATTTTGCCCGGTGTGCTGCCGGCACTGGTTGTAGAAGCCGCCTTGCGCTTCTCTTATGCCATCTTCCTGACGGCCTCTTTGGGCTTTTTGGGGTTAGGTGTGCAGCCACCCTCACCGGATTGGGGCCGTATGGTCAGTGAGGCGCGTAACAATTACACACGTACCCCCTGGGAAATGGTCTATCCGGCGGCGGCGATTGCCGTGCTGGTGGTCGGTGTCAATTTGATGGCCGATGGCCTGCGCCGAATTTTCCGCTATGAAGGGCAGGAACGATGACGACAGCCCCCAAAGACAATACGCAACAAGCGGTGATCCAGGCCAAGGATTTGCGCGTCGAGTATCGCATCAATCGTGAATGGCTGACAGCGGTCAACGGCGTCAATCTGGCGATTTATCCGCTGGAGATTCATGGGTTGGTGGGCGAGAGTGGCAGCGGCAAGAGCACGCTGGCCCTGTCCATGATGAATTATATGGCCGATAACGCGCGGATTGGGTCCGGGCAGGTTTTGCTGGATGGCCAGGACATCGCGCCGCTATCCTCGCAGCAGATGCGGGCCATCTGGGGCAAGAAGATGAGTCTCGTTCCCCAGGATGCACTGGCGTCGCTCAATCCCTCGTATACCATCCGCGAGCAAATTGCCGAGGTCACGCAGCAGCACATGGGTATGGCCAAAGATGAGGCCTACGCTTACGCCGTGGAGATGCTCGCTCGCGTCAAAATCGCTGACCCGGAAGCCGTTGCCCGCAGTTACCCGCATGAACTCAGTGGCGGGATGCAGCAGCGCGTCATGATTGCGATGGCGCTCAGCACGGAACCGCGCTTTTTGGTGCTTGACGAGCCGACCACCGCCCTGGATGTGACGACCCAGGCCGTTATCCTCGATTTGTTCCGCGAGCTGATACTGAATAACCAGGCGGCGGCGTTGTACGTGTCGCACGATTTAGGCACGGTCGCCCAATTGTGTGACCGCGTGACGGTGCTCTATGGTGGCGAAATCATGGAGAGTGCTTCGGTCACGGAGCTGTATGCACAGCCATTGCACCCGTACACGGTCGGCTTGCTCAACAGCTTGCCGCGCCATCATGACGGGACCAACACGCGCCTATCGACCATCAAAGGGGTCGCGCCATCATTGCAGCAGCGCAGCAAGGTCTGCGTGTTTGCTGACCGCTGTCCGGTGGCCATCGACATCTGCCGCGCGGAAAAACCGCCCTTAGAAACCACGCCAGATGGGCGCACCGTGCGCTGCTTCCGCTGGCAGGAGATCGCCAATAACGAGTTGGATCTCTCGCCGCCAGAGGAGCGCGTCACTGAGACGAGTGACGAGGCGGATCGAGAACTGCTGCAA
Source organism: Anaerolineaceae bacterium (assembly GCA_002699585.1). GTDB lineage: Bacteria > Chloroflexota > Anaerolineae > Aggregatilineales > Phototrophicaceae > Phototrophicus. The sequence goes on from PABP01000034.1 coordinate 111,155, forward strand.
GCCAACAGCCTGAGCAAAGCCTTCGGCAACAGTGATTTGCTGGATCGACTCTTAGGCCGTGCCAAAGAGCCTTTACAGGCCGTCGATGATGTGTCGTTTTCGATGAAAACCCATTCCACGCTGGGGCTGGTAGGCGAGAGTGGCAGCGGCAAGACGACCCTGGCCCGCAGTATCGTCGCCCTGATTAAGGCGGACAGCGGCCAGATTGAGTTGTACGACGAACCCATCGCGCTAGATTTAGAAAAGCGGCCTCAGGACGTGCTCAGCGAGTTGCAGATGGTGTTCCAGAACCCCAACGACGCGCTCAATCCGTACCATAGTATCGGCCAGACGCTCAAGCGCACCATCAACAAGCTGACCAGCAAAAACATGACCGATGAACAGGTCGCGGCGCGTGTCGAGGATTTATTGCAAGCCGTGCGCCTGCCTGCCGATTACGCCGGACGCTATCCCTCGGAATTGAGTGGTGGCGAAAAGCAGCGCGTGGCGATTGCCCGTGCCTTTGCGGCCAATCCCTCGTTGGTTGTCGCCGATGAGCCGACGAGTTCGCTAGATGTCTCAGTGCAGGCGGTCATCCTCAATTTGCTGAAAGATCTACGCGCCCGTGAAGGGGCCTCGTATCTGCTGATCTCGCACGATCTGGATGTGATTGCTTATCTGGCTGATGAAATCGCGGTCATGTACCTGGGCGAAATTGTGGAAATCGGCCCAACGGAAGCGGTCTACAACCTGCCTTCGCACCCCTATACGGAAGCGCTCATCAGCGCGATTCCAGAGCCGGACCCGACCAGTGGCAAGCAGCGTATTCTGCTGGAGGGCGATGTTCCCAGCGCGCGTGATCTGCCGCAGGGTTGCCGTTTCCATACGCGCTGCCCGCGCAAAATCGGTGCCATCTGCGAGAACGAAGCGCCGCCACTGCGCGATGCCAGCGATGGCCACGTCATCCGCTGCCACATCCCGATTGATGAACTGGTCGCGCTGCAAAGTCAGCCGCCTGTTGCAGCAGGGGAGGGCAAATAATGAATTTCTGTTCATTAGACCCCTATCCTCGGTCCTTCCCCCATGAGGTGGAAGGATACCTTTCTGCGTCCGTTGCGGCCTGCAAAAGTCCCCTCACCTCATGGGGAGGGGATTTAGGGGAGGGGTTTTGCTCACCAGTTCTCCATCCTCATGCTTTTAGCGGTCAATTTACCTCGGTAAAAGACTCAGCACTCAGCACGCAAACCTCAGCACTATTTCACTCAGCACTCACGACTGGAAGTCGCCCATGATTCGTTTCTTCATCCGGCGCATTATTTTGCTGTTCGTCACCCTGTTCGTGACCTCGGCCATTGTGTTTGGCCTGACCCAGCTATTGCCAGGAGACATCGCGCTCTTAATCAAAGGGCGTGATGCCAGCCAGGTGGTCATCGATGACTTCCGCGAGACGCACGGCCTGAATGCTCCCGTACTGGTGCAGTACACGAATTGGCTGGGTGGCTTTGCCACGGGCGATTGGGGAAAGTCCTACCTCGATAGCAGCGATGTGCGCACGACCGTCCTGCGCCGCCTGGGGAATTCCTTGCAGCTAGCCGGTTTGACGCTCCTGCTGGCCGTGCCGATTTCGATTGTGCTCGGTGTGGTGGCGGCGGTCGCCCAGGATACGTGGGTCGATGGCGTTATTTCGATATTTTCGCTGGCGGTCGTGGGCCTGCCGGAATTCGTGACCGGGCTGCTGTTTTTGTCGATTTTCGCGCCCGGTGCCGGATGGCCGGACTGGTTCCGTGACTTTTTCCTGCCCGCGCTGACGGCGACCCTGGTCCTGCTGGGGTACATCGCCCGTATGACGCGCGCCGGGGTCATCGAAGAACTGCGCAAGCCCTACGTGCGTACCGCCCGCCTGAAAGGTCTTTCCACGCGCGAAGTGCTGTTCAAGCATGTTTTACGCAATGCCTTGCTGCCGACCATCACCGTGATCGCCATCAGCGTCGGCTGGCTGATTGGCGGCCTGGTGGTCATCGAAAATGTGTTTAATTACTTTGGTGTGGGCCTGCTGCTGGTCGAGGCTGTCGAGCGCAAGAATATGCCCATCATCATGGCCGCGACCATGATTATCGTGTTCTTCTTCGCAGTCTCCAACATGCTCGCCGATTTGTTGTATGCTATGCTCAACCCGCGCATTCGGTTGGGGTAAAGGGTAACCAAGATGGCGCCAAAAAGGCCAAGTGTTTTCATAAGTTATGCACACCATGATGGATTGGATTTTACACGCCGATTGGCTTATTCGCTCAGTATGTATATGGATGTTTTCTGGGATCGCAATTTAGGTGCAGGTGAGTATCCAGAACAGCTTAAGAACGAGATATTGAACAGGGACTTTTTCTTGCTGGTAATGACTCCTAGTTCAATCGTAAGCAAATGGTGCATGGAGATAGAGCTTGGCTACGCGCAAGAAGCACAGAAGACGATAGTTCCTGTGAGACCCTTTAATGATAGAGAAACAGATCAGCATAAACTTTATGATAAGAATACTTACGCAGCATTTTACGATGATTTCGATGTCGGTTTTCGTCGAGTTACTGCGATGATGCTCGGCACTCCTTTGTCATCTTGGGAATACCTGTCTACAGTCAAGGAGGATTCTTTATTGCGAGAAACTCTGCGTAAGGAACAGCTTCCTACGGTTATTGCAACGCAATTATCCGAGTGGGTGATAATTGATGTGCTCTGGGATTATGTGCAAGAATCTATCCGCTTAAGTAATCCTCCTGTTTCAGTCGGTAATCCGCGAACAATTCGAGGAATATTAGGTCAGTGTTCTCGATTGAAGCCAGAATTCGCTCAGATTAACAATTCTGCCGCATGGGCAAGGGTGGAAGCGGTAGAGAAAATTTGTAATGAGCAAATCAAAAATGTCGAAGACGTCGTGAAAGCGGGTGGAAATATTGGATTTTATGTGGATTCGATCTGTGAAAACGTCAAAACAACCTTGCGGAAAGAGTATTCGTCAAGTCTGAAGGCAGGCGGTGTAAGTAAGGTAAACGCTTATTTTGACTTTAATATCGCTGAGAAAATCCGTGAATTAATCCTCGTACATTCCCGCAGATCGCGGTATTTATACTAGGCCATGCTCAACCCCACCCCTAAATCCCCTCCCCGAAGGAGAGGGGACTTTTGTAGGCCAAGATGGTCGCAGAAAGGCATCCTTCCTCCTTCGGGGGAAGGACCGAGGATGGGGGTCCGGCCAGAAGCGCTTCAATTTCAATATTCCCAGTCACCTTTTGGCGATGAACTGGCTCCTTTATGTGAACGCTGTCCATAGTCGTTGGCTATCAGCCGGGTAAAGGAACCCCTATGTCACTGTTTAATGTCGTCCCGATGGTTGTTGAGCGCTCGTCCCAAGGTGGGGAACGCGCCTATGATATTTATTCGCTGCTGCTGAAAGAGCGCGTGGTCATGCTGGGCACGGAAGTGAATGCGCAGTCGGCCAATTTAATTGTCGCCCAACTGCTGTTCCTGGCGCGGGAAGACCCGGATCGTAATGTGCAGATGTACATCCAGAGTCCGGGTGGCAGCGTCTATGCTGGGATGGCTATTTATGACACCATGCAATCGGTCCCAACACCCATCTCCACGACCGCCGTCGGCATGACAGCCAGCTTCGGCACGGTGGTCCTCACCGCCGGGGAAAAGGGCCAGCGCTATACCTTGCCCCATGCCACAATTCACATTCATCAGCCGCATGGGGGCGCCCAGGGCCAGACGACCGATATGGAAATCCAGGTGAAGGAGTACCAGCGTATGAAGGAAATTCTGACGGACATTTTTGTCGAGCAGACCGGCCAGCCGCGCGATGTCATCCTGCGCGATAATGACCGTGATCGCTATTTCGACGCCCAGGGTGCGGTCGATTACGGCCTGGTCGATGAGATTGTCGCCACCCCGCCCAAAGCCAATTAGCCTTTGTCGCCGATGTCTGCTACGATAATTTCACTAGCCTACAGGAGCCGTTCCCATGCCTGATATGACCGCCGAAAAAACGCGCCCGACCTATGCCGACCTCGTCGAGCAGGCTCAGTCGGCGGATGCCGAAACGCGCGAACGCATTTTTGGCCAACTGGTGGCCCAATTCACGATTGCCGCCCAATCCTGGGCCTACCAAACCCTGGACGATCTCCATGCCGCCCAGGACGCCGCCCAGGATGCCTTCATCACCGCTTATGAAAATCTCGACAGCCTGCGCGATGCTGAGGCGTTTCCATCCTGGCTGCGCCGCATTGTCATGACGCACTGCCATCGCCAGCAGCGGGGTAGCCTGCAAACCGTCGCCCTGGAGGAAGACAGCCTGCCCATTGGCAGCGATCTCCTGACAGTGGTGGAAAAACGGCTGCTGCACGATCACCTGCGCGAATCAGTCGATGATCTGCCGGACCATGAGCGCATCGTCACCGAGATGTTTTATCTGGAAGGCTATTCGCAGCAGGAGGTCGCCGACGCGCTCGGTCTGCCCCTGACGACCGTCAAGAAGCGGCTGCAACGCGCCCGTGAACATCTGCGCGAGGTCATGGCTCCGGTCAGTCGCCTGAATAGTTTTTTGCTTATGCGCGTGGCCTAGCCTTATTCAACAGTGGAAGAAGGCTACCGGATCGGTGAAGGTAGATCACCATAGGCTGCGGTAGAAATAAGAATAGTAGCGTTTCTTTTCCAGCATTGGCGTTATTTTAAAGCGTCAAATCTTCCTCTCCAACTATCTACAAATTCTGATAGAAAGTCGAGAAAACTATCTGCAATCTTTTCAATCTTACAATCCTCTTCTCTCATCTCTTCCATATACATATACGTGGGTGGATTATCGCCTTCATCGGTTCTTATGAAAAAGAATACGTAACCTTGATGCATGTAAAAGACTATTGAATTGTCGAGTGCAGTATCTATAACATTTTTCTCTTTTAATATCTCTTTTGCCTCCGTATTCATGTCAAAGGCTAACATCGCTTGTGCTCCAGCATCACTGCCTGCGAAAATTCCGCCGCTTGAAGTTCCCATAACTTCAAGGTAAGCGAGAAAAGCTTTTGGCATGTAATCGATCTTTTGTTTTTCTTTGATCTTTTTGATAGTTTGTTCTGAACAACCTGCAATAAGCTTTGCTGCGTTAGGGTCAGAATCTATAATTAGCTGTTTTAGTTCTTCGACTTTTCTTTTAAACAATTTAGTTGATCCTCTTAGATAATTAGCCCACTGTTGTGCACTTGCTGCACCATCACCTGCGCGAGGTCATGGCTCCGGTCAGCCGCCTGAACAGTTTTTTGCTTATGCGTGTGGCGTGATCTAAGCAGTTGTTTGCTGGTAGGCCGCGACCGTCTGTTGCAGGCCCTCGCTGAAGCTGGTACGCGGCGCAAAGTCGAGCAGTTCGCGGGCTTTGTTGATGTTGGCCCCAGAATGCACGATGTCACCGACGCGGGCGGGCTTATGGATGGGCTGCATATCCGTACCCAGAATGGCGTTCAACTCCTCGACCAGCGTCAGCAGCGAAATACTGGTTCCAGTTGCCAGGTTGATGACCTCGCCGACCGCATCTGGTGCATGGGCCGCTAGCCAGTTCCCCTGAACCACGTTGTTCACATGGATGAAATCGCGCGTTTGTTCACCATCGCCGAAGATAATCGGCGCTTGGCCCTCCAGCATGCGGGTGATGAACTTGGGAATCACGGCGGCGTATTCCGAATTGGGGTCCTGACGTGGGCCGAAGACGTTGAAGTAACGCAAGCATACCGTTTCCAGGCCATAGCTCTCATGGAACGCCTGACAGTAAATTTCCCCGGCGAGCTTGGCCGCACCATAGGGCGATAGGGGAGCCGGGAGCATGGTTTCGGTCTGGTTGGTAGGCTGACGATCGCCATAGGCGGCTGACGAGGCCGCATAAACTACGCGCCGTACCTCTGCATCAACGGCGGCTTTGAGTACGCTGACTGTTCCCGTGACGCAGTGGGCATTGGCTTCTAACGGGTCGGCAATGCTACGCGGGACCGAGGGCAAGGCAGCCTGATGAAAAACGGCATCTGCGCCTTTGAAGACGTCCGTGATGGCGGTAGTATCCAATATGCTCAGTTCATGAATGGTCAGATCGCCATCAGGCGAACGCAGGTAGTCCAGGTTGGAGGATTTGCCCGTCAGCAGGTTATCGACCACGCGGACACTATGCCCCTGGGTCAAGAGGTTGGCGGCAATATGTGACCCGATGAACCCGGCCCCGCCTGTAACAATATATGTTTCGCTCATGAATGCTCTGATCCCCAATAAGTGAATATGTGTGACGCATCATAACATGTACCTATGCTAATGCTATCGGTATCAGGGGAATTGGTCAATTGAGGTGTGGGGCGAAAATAAAAACGCTGCCTGTCATTGTCGAACGCCGCACAACCACAGGCAACCGTAGGAGGATGCAAATTCATCTATTTTGGAAATCGGCAACCTAACACAAGAATCGTGCTACAGATGCCTTAGGAACGTCCTTACGCAGGTCAACCCTAGGCGCGACCGATAGGCCTAGACGCGGTAGGTGCTGCGATACCCGTGGAAATAAGGACTGTAAACCGCGCCATATTCATCCATAGGCTGGTAAGAAACAGCTTTCGGTTTTTCCTCGATTTCGTGGGGGCTGTCCATGTCGACAGTGTGCTTTTTGCGAGCAGCATCAAGGACGGAATCAACGGTCTTTTTGTTATCTTTGCGTGTAAACATAATCTAACATCCATAAATAAGTACAACATATTATTGTCTATACTGTACGCGATGATTTGACCGCTGGCAACGATTCTAAAAAAATCAAATGCTGCACATAAATTCCCAGTATCAGGTCAAAAAACATTAGTAGGGGAGCCTAAAGTATTTTAAAAAATCAAAGGGGTTTATAAGGGACCACTTGCGCTGTGGTCTAATTGGTTGACCGAATAGGGGATCGTTACGATAAATGTCGTTCCTTTATTCTGTATAGAGCTGAATTCTATGTTGCCATCGTGATGCCTCACGGCACGCTCAACAATAGACAACCCCAGGCCCGTGCCGCGTTTGTTGCCAACATTCGCACCCCGGATAAAAGGGTCGAAAATATGGCTCTGATCGGCTTCTGGGATGCCGATGCCCGTATCGGACACAGTCAGTTGCCACTGGTCCTCCTGATAATCCAGGGTTACGCGGACGACCTTGCTTTCGCTGCTGTACTTGATGGCGTTCTCCACAAGATTGATAAATATATGCTGCATCTGAGTGATATCACAGCGGACATTTTGGACCTTGCCTGTAATATCAAAAGTGATGTCGTAACCTGTGCCGATACTGGCAAGCAGGTCTTCGTAGGCGCTCCTAAAGACAGCACTGAGATCGATGTGGCTGCGATCTTTCTGCTTATGTGGGGTTTCGTCCAGGGTTAGCGAGAGCAGGTCATTCAGCATTTCTGTCATACGGGTGACGTTGGAGTCAATCTGGTTGAAGTTACGCGCGCGCTGCTGGTCATTCATGCGTTCGTAGTAGCGCTCTAAACCATCTTTTGCGGAAAGAATCGTCGCCAGCGGCGTACGGAATTCATGCGATACGACCGCAATGAACTGCGACTTCAACTGGTTGAGTTCCATCTCATGCGCCAATGCGTCGCGCAAGCCTTCTTCCATCTTCTTCAAGTCACTGATGTCACGTATCGTGAACACAATACCACTGACATGGTCGCGGCTGTTGCGGACGGCGGCCAGGGTTGTATCGATATAAGTCGGATTGGTATCGCGGTTGATGGTCGTCGCGATGAGGCGCTCCGACTGCGATACACCACTTGCAACGCGCACCAGGGCAGCGGCACAATCATTGGACTGCTGCGGGTCAATGTCTATCAACTCAACGATAGATAGGTTCTCATCAGTGCGGGTTAGCGGTCCAAATATCTTTTCGAAAGCCGTATTCGTCCGAATAATATGCCCATCTTGTGTGGTGAAGGCTACGCCATCGCTACTGTAATTGAGAATGGTCTCGACCTGTTCTTTCGCCTCTCGCAGTTCAAGCGTGCGTTCTGCCAATAGCTGCTCTTGATCGGTAGCAAAGGTACGGATTTCTTCATAGAGACGTGCATTTTCGATGGCGACTGCCGCGCGTTGGGCAAAAGCTTCAAGAACGCGCACGTCGTTGGGGCTAAAAGAGTGCGTTTGCGTACTCTGTAAGTCGAGCACGCCAATAATGTTGTTATTCGTGCGCAGTGGGATGACCAGCTCGGATTTGGCTTCCGGTACATTGGCGACGTAGCGCGTATCCTGGCTGACATCCGGGGCGTAGGTTGTGATGCCGCTGCGAATCGCAGAGGGGACCAACCCCGGCCCATCCAGATAAAGCGGCTCGGCGGTGCTTAAGCCTTCAATACCGGCGCGGGGTAAGCGCTCTAACTGCGGTGAATACAGATCGACCAGGATGACGCCACAATCCACATGTGCGAACTCTTTGACGACGGCTTCAGCAATTTGACCACCCAACATGCGGACGTTATCGGTTGTGAGCAAAACAGAAGTTGCATTGTAGAGAGCTTCAAGTTCGCTGGTGGTTTGTTCTTGCTGACGATAAATCGTTGCCAGATGAACGGCCAGACTGGTCTGAGCAACGAGGGGCTGTATCCGTCGAACGTCCTGGTCACTGAATTGATTGGGCGTCATGCCCTGTAGGAAGATGAATCCGAAAAATGCATCCTGAGTGAACATGGGGATCGCAATATGCGACCGGATCCATTGCGTCCGGTCATCGATAATCCAGTCAGGATCATTGTGTGTATCGGCTGTCAGGACGGGTTGGTGCGTCGTATAGGCTTGCTTGAGCGCGACATACTCGTCGACATTGAAAATGTCATTCGCCTGCAAATAGGAGAGGTCGTTGGGATAATAACTGCGGAAGTTGCGGACTTTGTCACCATCTAGCAGGGAGATGGTAATGACATCTGAAACAACAACTTCACTGATACAAGATAACAGATAGTCCAGTACGGCATCGATATCTGGCATCCGCTGCATGACTTCGATAGGCATGCGTTGTACCAGTGCGTTGATATCTTGAGATAACCCTTGCGGTTCTTCCACTTGATTCATGCGTCATTGTCAACCGATTGTCAAGAAATGTCTATTAGGCAGCAATATATCCCCAAAACCACCTACATTATCTTAACGCATATTATCCTCGATGAGTATCGAGATTTGTAACCAGTCTCCTTAACCAGTCTCCCTAATCTGTTGTCTTAACTTATCCCATCGTATTTCGGTCGGTTACTTGCTTATAGTGATCGCCGGGCTTTGTGCTGCCACTTTTACCACAGCTCGGCCATACTCTAAACACTAATCGACACTGTTGTGCCTTTACCGGGCGTACTGTTGATGTGTAATGCGCCATCAAACATCTTGGCCAGATGCTGCACGATGGCCAACCCCAGGCCAATGCCTTGTTGTTCGTAGATATTGCGATTGAACTGAATGTAGGCACCTATCTGTTGGATTTCGCTTTCGCTCATGCCCGTGCCGTAATCTGTGACCGAAACCTCGTAGCGTCCCCTGGTATCAAAACCGGATGTGATCTTAATCGGCGTGCCTTGCTTGGAAAAAGCACAGGCGTTGCGCAATAGTTCATGCAGCATTTTGGTGAGCACAGGCTCCGGTAGGGGGCTATCCTCTTCCATCATATTGAAGACCAGATCTTGCTTACGCCCATAGTCGGCAGCAAGGTTTTTACATTCCGCCTGTATATCCACAGCCCAACCATACTGGCTGTTGCGTAGATGGGCAGCGACAGTCTCGATATCGACATCTATCGTGCTGAGTTCAGTAAACAGCAGGTAGTTCTCTACCATGCGATGTAATTTCTTACCCGCATTTAGGATGTGGCTCGCCCGTGAGGCTTCCTCAGTGTTGCCCTTTTTCCCGGCATCTTGCAGCATAATTTCGCTGTAGCCCAGGATGGTTGTCAAAGGTGTACGGAACTCATGGGGCAAGGAACGCGTCACCAGATCATGGATCTGTTGAACGCGCTGCTGTTGGGACTCCGCAACGGCCTTCACTTTTTGCATTTGCGTTTCGATGGCTTGCAGCATCTCGTCATAGGAAAATGGCTTGGTGATGTAGTCATCAGCGCCTAATTCCATACCCGCGCGCATATCACTGCGTTCCGCTTTGGCTGTCATGAAGATGAACGGAATCAGCCGTGTGCTGGCGTGCGAACGAATCGCCTTGAGCACCTGATAGCCATTGATGTGCGGCATCATAATGTCGCACAGGATCACATCGGGTTCTTTGCTGAGTGCAGCAGCGATCCCGTGGGCGCCATCTGGTGCGGTAATGACCTCGAAATTTTCCATGCTCAGGACATCAGTCATGTCCAAGCGCAGGTCCTTTTCATCCTCGATTATGAGGACGCGAGTGGGCTTTTCCTTGTCGAAATTCGTTTCTACATCCTGTGTGGCTGAGATCATTGAAATTACCTGCCAGTCTATGCTTCTTAAGGATTTTGTTATTTCGATTTCTAATTGCTTACGATCAAAATACGGGTTATTGGCTAGCTTATGCAGACTGCTATAACGCGCTCGATTTAGTGAAACGACACGTGACGGTCGTGCCTTCACCCAGGGTGCTCTCCAAAGCCACGTCACCGCCCAGCAAGCGCACATCCTCTTTCAGAATGGCCAGGCCCAACCCATTGCCTGGGAGGGGCAGGGCATTACTCGAGCGATAGAAACTCTCGAATACGCGATCAATATCTTCCTGCGGGATGCCGACGCCGTTGTCGGCCACTTGTACGATCACTTCAGACTGTGTTGTTTGTAGGATGACCCGAACCTGGCCGTCGTCCTCGCTGAACTTAAACGCATTCGCGATCAATTGGCGCAAGATGCGCCGCAAGACTTCTTCGTCTGCCCAAATTGTCGCATCGTCATCGGTCGTCGCCTGGTAGAGGATGTCGACTCGCCCGTGGTCTATCTGATATTTGCGCAAGAAGCGCGTTAACCATTTGTTGACGTCAATCGGCATCGGGTTGAATAGCGTCTGATGACTCTCTAGGTCGCTCAAAACCAATACATTGTCGAGCAACACGGTCATTCGTTCGATTTGCTGCTTGATGCGCTCCAGGCGTTGAACACGATGATCGTGGTTCATCTTGTCGTGGTAATCGACGAAGGACTCCGCAGCGGCCTGGATGATCGCCAGGGGGGTGCGGAATTGGTGCGACGCCATCGAAACAAATTGGGAACGCAGATGATTCACTTCTTGTTCGTGGGCCAACTGCGTGCGCAACTGATTTTCGATCTTTACGCGTTCAGTCACGTCTTGCATGGTACATACGAAGCCAACATGGGCTTTCAGTTCGACAATAGCCGCTATGGTAATGTCGACGTTTTGCTGTTCTTCTGTATTCAGTTGCACCATGACCTGACTTTGGCTACCTGAATCGTGCGCATCCTGCATGGCCTCGCGCAGCACATCCATATCCTGGTCGTGCACAATCTCCCAGAAGGGCTGCCCGATATAATCGTTGATGTCGCATTGCATCAGACGCGAGAAGGGCGCATTGTATTGTTGAATAATGCCGTCTTCGTTCAGGAATAAGATGACATTCGAGCTGTTTTCCAAAGCTAGACGAAAACGATTGTTGCTGCTCATCAGCTCGGCCTGGGTGCCCTTGTCAAATGTGGCCACCTGTTGCCAGTTGAGTTGCTCTAGCAGCGTATGCAAAATCCCCATCGTACCCTGGACGGCGAAATGGTCTAAAAGATGGGTGGGTTCATCCCCCAGATCATGTTGGAATTCACCTTCATTAGCTGAAGTTGCCACCGACAACCCGCCAAAGTCATGACTGCCATCAGCCAGGGGTATTACCCAAAGGTGCTCCCAATCTTCATTTAAGAGCGTATCCGTGAGCACATAGGAGTCGTCTATCTGTCCGCGATAGATATGCCCGATTTCAAGCGGATTGCGTACCCAATTTAAGGGCGTGGAGTGTGTAACCAAGGATACTTCATGATGGGTGCCCCTGGCAATAATCGACCCATCACCGGCACCAATGGCCGCCAGATTTACAAAACCAACGGCGGAGTCGCAGGTACTACAATGCTCCAACATCAGCCTGATGGTTGCCAGTAGCACCTCAGAAATGTTGGTGCCATAAAGGATCTCAGGGTGAAGCGAGAGTTGCTCCCTATTTGAATGTATTTGTCTAGCAGTGCGTGGATTCAAAATAGTCCCTGATGACTAATAAACGGCGATTACAGTTTGCAAAGGGCACGGATTGACGATGTCAACGAGTGCCGAGTGCATCGTAATAAAGTGCAATCTTACTCTAAATTACTCTCTGTTATGTGTCCCCACTATTCGTGCTAATACGGATTTCAGGTGTCATTCAGTCGTCTAAGCCGATGCATGCGTAATAACACGTAGTTCACTTATCGATGTGCCGAGACACATGAACGCAGCCTAAGTTTCAGCGGAAATCAACCCCAGGTTAACCGCGTAGCGCATGAGTGATGCTTGGCCGCGAATGCCCAGCTTCCGCATCATATTGCTGCGGTGTGTTTCCACAGTACGCGGGCTGATGACCAACTTCTCGGCAATTTTAGTATTTTGCAGGCCTTCCAACACCATAAACAGAATCTCGCGCTCGCGCCGCGTCAGCGATTGATAGGCTTCATCCTGCGTTTCTGGACGACTAGGCAGCTCTTTGCGATCGGGCTGGACGTTCTGGTCAACGACCTGTACGCCTTGTTCGATACGCTCCAAAGCTGCCAGCAAGACTTTGCTACCGGATTGCTTGAGAATGTAGCCGTCGGCCCCGTTAATCATACACGAATGGGCATAGGCCGACTGCGGATAGTTCGACAGGACAATCAGGCGCATATCTGGCTGCAACTGGGACAGCTCACTCAAAATCGGGCCTGTGTTGGATTCTGACAGGGTATAGCTCATGATGAGCAGGTCGGCATGAATATCCTGGATCAGGTTCCGCAGGCCGCGTAGCGTCTGGACTTCGGCCCGGACGGTATAGTTGCCTTCGGTCGTCAGGATGGTCCGCAAGCCCTGGCGCACGAGGTCATTCTCTTCCGCGATGATAACGGTACGCTGGGCCTCGCCGGCCACTGCGGGCGATTCAGCCGCGACTGAAATGGTGCCAAAAACCTGGGCGGCGGGCAACGTGGTTACGGGTTGGGCAGTCGCAGTCGTCACCTGATAGGGTAGGTTGACCGAAACAGATGTGCCTTCAGTGGGCGTTGACTGCAAAAGCGCGTAGCCGCCGACCGCCGTCGCACGTTCCCGCATGGTGAACAGGCCGTGCGTGTTGGGGTCATTCAATGCCTGGTTCAGATCAAAGCCTTTGCCTTCATCGATGACTTCAATCAGCAGGGAATTATCTTCGGTCCACATGTCGGCTTCGATGCTGGCGACCTGGGCATACTTGGCTGCGTTCAACAATGCTTCCTGTAGGATGCGGAAAGCCGCCAGTTCGATGTCATGCTGTATGTGCCCACTGATGTCACGATGCCTGAAGTTGACCTGAACATCATATTGATTGCTGATTTGCTGGCATAACCAGGTGACTGCCTGGATCAGGCCCACATGCTTGAGCATGACCGGGCGCAGCTCATGGATGAAGCCCTGCACTCGTTGGGTCAGATTATCGATAATCTGTATGGACTGGTCATACACGGGCTTCTGGTCGATGATCCGCTGCGACTCTTGCGTGCTCATAATCATCTTCAAGCCGGACAACACGCTCAAGACCTCGTCTTGCAGGTAAACGGCGGTGTTGTCCCGCTCGACTTCCTGGTAATCGATCAGACGTTGAGACAGCACGCGCAGTTGTTGCATCTGGCGCTTGGCTTCCTTATTACGCCGTGCCTGGATTGCAGTTAACAGATCCTCTTTTGTGAAGGGTTTGGTCATATAGTCATCAGCACCCAGGCTCATGCCGCGCCGCTGGTTGGCGTGGTCGGCAAATGCCGTCAGGAAGATGAAAGGAATTGTTGCTGTTGAAGAGTCTTTTTGCAGCGCCTCCAAGACTTGATAGCCATCCATATCTGGCATGCCCACATCACAGATGATCATATCCGGCGATTCTTGGCGCGCTTTGGCAATGCCTTCTGTACCATTGGCGGCCTCGATGGCATTAAAATCCTCAAATGTTAGGATGTCGAGCAACTCTTCTCGGAGTTCTGCTTCATCATCTATGACAAGGATTGTGATGGGTTGCGGGTCCGTGTCCATGATTACCTCTATGAAAGATTTAGTTACTTCCGCTAGCTATAAGCCACAACAGCTTGGTTAAAGTTCTTATCTACAAGTATGATATGTATTCATTATATGAGCCAATGGACGCGAATAGGCAGAAGATTTTGGATTCTATGTTTGATCGGCTGCAAAATTAATTTATCTACGCATGTTTATTAAATGGTATTACGTATTGATACATTCCATAAGAGACTCTTTTTAACATATAGAGATGTGTTCACCAGATATATACGTGCTAATACGGAGTTTTTCTAGAAAGAATATTTATCATAATAATAAAGGGACATAAGTAACCTTATGGTGTCTTTACGGAGTTACTATCAAAGATCAGCATCAATCTTAAGTGTTTTTTCTAAGAGAGCTATTGTATGCTCCCGTATATGATAATCAGCGCCTCGTTATGCAGCGCGCATTGTACGTAGATTATCATTTAGAGAGTCAATAAGGACTGCAGGTTATGTATCGTGTACTGCTAATCGAAGATGAAGCTCAACTGTTGGAAAATTTAGCAGAGAATCTTTCGTTTGAAGGGTTTGAAGTCTATACAGCCGGAGATGGTTGGGCGGGGGTACAGGCTGCAGTCGAACAGATACCCGACATAATTGTATGTGATCTCATGATGCCGGAGCTGGATGGGCATGGGGTCTTGCTGGAACTGCGCTCGCGGCCTACGACCAGCCATATTCCGTTTATCTTCCTGACCGCGCGTGCGGGCATTGAAGATATGCGTAAGGGCATGAACCTGGGTGCGGACGACTACCTGGCGAAGCCGTGCTCTCATGATACTCTGGTCAACACCATCAACGCTCGCATGGCCAAATACGTGGAATCTGCGGGGCGTTACGAGCGCACTATGGAAATCCTGGAAACAGCGCTGGCACAGCAGCACGAAGCCTCGCAGCTTAAGACCCGGTTGCTGTCGATGGTATCGCATGATTTGCGTATTGGTCTGACGTCGATTCTGTCGTCGGAGCAGCTCATCAAGAACTACGACCATAAGATGGATATCGAACGCCGCACGAATTACCTGCTGCGTATCGAACGCAATGTGCATCAGATGCTGACCATGCTGGATGATCTGTTGATGGTTGGCGAACAAGAGGCGGGTGGTGTGGTACTTAAGATTGACGTAATCGATCTTTACATCCTCAGCCGCGATATGAGCAGTGACCTGGCTAGCATGTACGGCGATTCACACAACATCGAACTCAATGCACAGACGGGTGTCGATTATCTGATTGAAGCCGATGAGCGTTATGTCACCCGTATTTTGATGAACTTGCTGAGCAATGCCTTCAAGTACTCCGATGAGGGGACCACCATTCGCATGGAGCTGATTGCTCACGAAGATAGTGTCAAGATTGTCATTAGCGATCAAGGGATTGGCATCCCGACTAGCGACCTGGACGCACTCTTCGACATTTATAAGCGCGCTGGGAATGTAGGTGGTGTGCGCGGCAAAGGTGTTGGTTTGGCTGTCGTCAAGCAGGCAGTCGATATGCACAATGGCAACATCGAGGTAGAGAGCGTTGAAGAAGAGGGCACGACGTTCATTATTACGCTGCCACGCAAGCATAGCGTCTCTGAAAAAGAAGAGACCAAGCCAGTGACGGCTCAATAACGCGCCAGATGGCTGCTGCTAAAAAATGAGTGGATAGAAGGGGTTTGGTTGTCACCAAGCCCCTTTTGAGTTGATTATTACAAGGCGGCATCGACATCTGCGCGATAGGGCATCGACGCGGACGCCCCGATTTTTTGCACACTGAGGGAAGCGGCGGTATTGGCGAAGTGGACTGCCTGCGCCAGCGGCATTTGTTCTGATAGCGCGGTTGCCAGCGCCCCCGTGAAGCAATCACCCGCACCTGTTGTATCAATCGCCTTGACCTTGCGCCCCGGAACATGCACCCGTTCCTCGCCATCGAGATAAACCACGCCCGCGCCGCCCAACGTCACCACAATAATCTGATCATCTCGGACTCGCATTTCGCGCATGGGGCCTTCCAGCGCTTCCGGCGTGATGTCGTCTACAGGCATCCCACTGAAAATGGCCAGTTCGGTTTCATTGACGATCAGCACATCGACCAGCTCTTGCAGCCCCGCGATAAATGGTTTGGCCGGGGCCGGGTTGATGACAGTCGTCGCTCCGGCAGCTTTGGCCCGCTCGAACAGCGCCTTGGTCGCTTCCTGGGGCACCTCAAAGGGGGCGACGACGACATCATCGGAAGCAATGGGGACATCGGCCACATCTTCCGGCACGACTTCCATATTGGCCGCGCTAATGACGATGATCGCATTTTCCGAGTTGTCATCTACGGCGATGATAGCGATGCCGGTTGGCGCTTCCGGGTCGATTTTCAAATAGGTCAGGTCGAGGTTTTCTTTCGATAAGAAGGCCTTCACATCGCGCCCGAAGCCATCGTCACCGATGCGCCCGATCATCAGCACGCCATCGCGCAGTCGGCTGGCGGCCACAGCCTGATTATCGCCTTTGCCGCCGGGGATGTAATGCAGCTCATGGCCAAAAAGGGTCTCACCCGGTTGGGGTAGGGTCGGCGTCCTGGCGATAATATCCATGCTGATGCTGGCCAGTACAATGATCTTGCCCATGTGTCACTCGCTTTCCGTAAGAATCATGGCCATACCATAGCCAACCTCGTTCAAACGGGCAAGCAGTTAGGTATGTATATGTTGAAGATGGGCACGCTTCAACTTGTCGGTCGCTCGATGCTTACGCTGTTTTCGCCCGTGCAGATTTCTCCGCCAGGGATTTCACGCGGCGCATCATGCGATCTTCCATGATGCAACTGAGATGGCTTGCGACGATATTTGCGATTTTCCCATTCAGCGTCTTTGCAGCACCGCGCCCACGAATGACAAGGCGCGTTGTTTGTTCATCAACCGGATGCAGGAAAAATCCCCAGGTTGCGTCATAATAGTTTGCGGATTTAGGATCAGCGTATGCCAATGTTTTCTGATCTGGCATTCGCAAAACAAGTGCTTCATCGGGTTCAACCAGCGCTACTTTGTAGACGGGGCCATTTTTGCCAAACTTGATCTGATCGCCAACGTCTACATGCTGGAGTTCGGGCACAATGTGGTCCAAAGTGTGGATATCGAGGCCGAAGAGGTTTTCCAACCAATCGTAAGAGTAGAAACCACCGCGCCCCTGGCCGATTTGGATCAGCCATTGCCAGATGCGCGCGGCTGGCGCATGGATTGTGATGGCTCGTGTGCTCTGTTCTTGCGCTTTGGTGATGAGGTCATCACCGGGCAGCTTGCTTTTGACTTCAGCATCTGTCGCGCCCCAGGTATAGAACCATCGCCGCGCGAAAAAAATGTAGATGATAGCGGCAATAACAATAAAGGTCGTCGTAAACATGAGCTTACTCCTATCTGGCCGTGCTCAAAATGAGCCATGCCTACCCCTATTGTGAACCTATTGCTGTTACGGAGTAAAGTTACAAACGACCTAACTTGCCGACAGAATCATAGCCATACCATAGTCAACCTCATTCAAACGGGCACGGTGGAGTTTTACATTTACATGTATGATTAAACTATTCTTGCCAAGAGGATTTACGCCTCAAAGACCAAAAGATTTGAGCGAGGGATAATGGACTTAACAGTAAGTCTAATGGATTTAGCCAATAAAATTGCTGTCGAATGTCAGAAGCTAAAGCAAATTGGTATAGAAAAGGAAGATGTTCCCTATATCAAGTACTATGTAGATTTTGAATATGATGGTGGTACGTTTAAGAGCTTCACTGTTGATGTTGAAGAGATGACGAAAAAGGAATTTGATCCATTTAAGATACTTGAGCTACATAAACGAATTGTGATACAAGTCGCGCCTAATGAATTTCACCGTTCCGTGAATCTCCTAGCGACATTTGACGATATAGACCAATCTGAAGCAGGTATGATTATTCACAAGATAATTGATCGTATTGCGGAAAAGCTACTTGAAAGTAGTGAATATGCTGATGACGATCTACAAGGATATATATCTGCAATATGTTCCAGTCTTGAAAGGAATCTAGATTGGAAAGTTTACATGTGGATAAATGGCATATGGACAAGTAAAAAATCTCTGAAGATTCTGGATGGAGCAGTACTCAGGCAGCCACTCCCCTCTGATTTTGAAAAGGAAATACGAAAGTCATTTGCTCTATCACCAATAATGGATCGTGGTTATGAACAAGGAGTCAACTCGATATTGGAGTTGGACATAACCGAGTCAACGGAACAACAAGTTTCAGCAGAGATAATAAATTTCAGAAACCTACTGATCCTTTTTCGCGTAGGTCATCTCAACTTTATACAACATACAAAAATTCCTAGTCGCATAATTGGTTCATCGTTTGGTACCACTGCTACGCGAGCTTATACACATTATCCGCCTCCAGATTACGAATTCAGAACGGAGGACATCAAAATATTTACCCAATATGCAACTGCTATCAGACCGTATTTGGATAAGTTGACAACCCAAAATAATTTCATAGGCATAGCTTACCAACGATATCACGATGCTTTTCGCCAACGTTTGAATGAAGGCCGGGTTGCATTCGCTATAAATTGCCTTGAAGCTTTATATCTTCACAAAGAAACTGGAGAACTCAGTCATCGACTTTGCCAACGAACGGCTGCGATCCTTAAGACCAAGTCTGGATACTCAGGTCTGCAAATATATCAGTATGTGAAAGATGCATATAAGATCAGAAGCAAATTTGTGCACGGTGACACGGCAAAGAAATGTAGCAGGCAATTGACAGATCTTGTTATGAACTTCGCAAGGCAATCCTTGCTGGTTTTTCTACAATTGGGTGATAGAAGTAAGAAAGGATTTCTTACATTGATAGATGATTCACTTCTTGATGAAGCCAAACATCAAGAGCTACTAAATATGATTCAACCAATGGTGATTACTTAGTTACTTTCAGGATTGTGTATACACATGGTGTATAATGCCGCTTTCGGTCCACCTGATTGATTGAACTGTGCAAGCCCAACCCGCAACCGTCACCCCCTGGAACCGCATCGACTGGCATATCGCTATTGCGCTGGCTGTCGCCCTGTTCAGCGTCTACATGATTAGCTACAGTGCCAACATCGAAAGCGGCGATTCGCTGCAATATATGGATGTCGTCAGCAGTCTGGCGCGTTTTGGCGACCTGCGCCGCGACGAATCCTTCTATCACGGGCAGCAGTTGCAGTTCAGCGCCGATGACCAGTACCCGCTCACAAACCTCAACATTTCCGGCGAACTCAGCGTGCATCTGGCGGTGCCGCTCTATCATCTGGGCGATGCCCTCGGCCTGGGACTGGTGCATACAGTCTGGCTGTTCAACCCCATCCTGACCACGCTGACGGCTATGTTCATGTATGGCATCGCCCGCAGCCTGGGCTATGGCCGCTGGACGTCCGCGCTGACGATGCTGGCTTTCGGTCTGTGTACACTCGTTTGGCCCTATACCAAGTCTTTTTTCCGCGACCCGCCTGTGATGCTCGGTTTCGCCATCGCCCTGTGGGGATTCGTCCGCTGGCAGGGAGATCGACGCCGACGTTATGCGCTAGTGGGTTTGATTGGCGTGCTGCTGGCGATTGGGGCCAAGCTCAGTTCGGGATTTGCCGTGCCCGGTTTGCTGGTCCTGGCGCTGCCGATGCCTGCCATCGTGCGCCGGGTGAATGTGCAGCGTGTCCTGCTCGGTCTGCTGATTGCCGTTTTCGCGCTGTTGACTGTACTGGTCTATAACGAAGGGCTGTTTAATGCTGTCGCGGCCCTATTGCCATACAACACGACCTATACGCGCATCGCCCTGCATAGCTACTTGTACAGCCTGGGCGGCAGCATCTGGGGAACGTCGCCCATATTGGCCCTGGGCCTGCTGGGTATCGGCTATGGCTATCGTCAGCGCCAGATGCAGACGGTCTGGGGCATTCTACTGATCGTGCTCGGCTATGCAGTCGGCTATGCGCTGTTCAGTGGCCAACACTGGTTCGGGGGCTTATCCTGGCCGCCGCGCTTCCTGCTGCCGACCGTGCCCTTCCTCATTTTGCTGATTTTGCCCGCGCTGAAGTGGGCAGGGCAGGTGCGCCGTTACTGGCCGCTGACCCTGCTGGTGATCGCCCTGGCGCTGTACAGCCTGTGGATCCAATGGTGGGGCGTGGTGCTCCCCTGGAACCACTACCCGAATATTTTGCCGGACTTCGCGCCGCCGCTCAGTGACTGGCTACCCGGACTGAATGATCCGCAGTATTTCCGCTGGACCCTGCTGCGTGGCAGTCTTGGCCCCCTGGGCTATGACTTCGCCTGGTACCGCAGCGGCATGGATGTCTGGGCCTTTGCCTTCGGTGGTTTGGCTGTTGTGGCCGCCCTGTGGGCGATGTCCGCTGAGCGCCTGCCGCGTCGTCTTCGACAGGTCGGCTTGCCCATGTTGGTGGCTGTTCTGGTAACTTTCACCATCGTCGGGCTTTCCGCGCTGCGCTACCAGGACCCACTTTTCCGGGCCAAAAATGTGTCGCTGCGGCAGGCGATGGCTGTCATTGAGCGTGAAAGCCGCCCCGGTGAGATGGTTTTCACGACCGATAACCTGTACGAGATGTTCATCCTCAACGAGAACCGCTCCGATAACGCCCGCTACATTATTCTGCCGCTGCAACCGGGTGAAAGTCCCAGTCCGCAGCAACCCGCCGAACGCATCTCGACCGACCCGGTTGATTTGCTGTACGAGGATACGCTGTTGGCGCTCAATTATGCGCTGGAGCACACCGATCGTGTATGGCTGCTGGCCAGCAATGGTCCGGCGACTGCCTGGGCGCGGCGTCCGATTGAGCAGTATCTGGCGCAGTATGGCTATATCGTGCGCGATGTCGATTTACAGACCGAGAACCCCACCGTGCGCCTGCTGGAGATCGACACGACCGCACCGCCATCACCGCGTGCATTTATTTCGCCGGAACAGGCAACAGAAATCGTGTTTGGCGAGGACATCGCACTGTTAGGCTACGCCCTGCCCAAGGGCACTGATTATTCAGCAGGGCAGGTTGTGCCCATTTCGCTGCAATGGCAACCATTTGACATTATCACGACAAATTTTACGGTTGTGCTGTTCCTGGCCGCGGAAGATGGTTTCGTCGTGACCCAATCACAGGATCGCTGGCCGCAAGCGGGTTTCATTCCGACGAGTGCCTGGGAGGTGGATGTCCCCGTATGGGACCATCATGCCATTCAGCTCCCGACCGAGGTGCAAGCAGGTAACTATTATATCTGGTTGGCCCTGTATGATAGCAGTTCCGGTGAGGTGGTGCGATTGCCCGTCACAAGCGGACCATCGGCACAAGAGGGCAGTGCCGCCGATCTGGCGCAGATCACCATCAGCCCTTAAAGAAAATCCCGACCATCATGGTCGGGATTTCGGAAAACAACTATCTGTGATCAACTATCCGTGGAAGACGAGGTTATCGAGATACCAGCCAGAAGGCTGATAAGGCTCTCCAAGGCGAATAACGATGGACTTGATTGCTGGTCCACTATAGGTGAAGTATCCGTTCATCATAAACTCAGATACTGGAGTAACACCGAATACGATTGTTTCCCGTAACCCGCTTTGCCCTGGACCGTACACTTCAACGATAAAGACATCATCCCAGGGCTGATAATCCGACCAGACAACGTAATCGAGTTCGACCGCGACACCGAATTCTATGACGGTTGTTGGTTTATCAAAAGTTAGCGTCAAGGTGCCGGTACTAGCGAGTGCATTTCCATCGACATGGGGGCCACATAGGTTCAGTGGGCCACTGCACCAGGGTTCATAGATAGATCCATTGTCGAACGACACGCCAACAACAGGTTCATCAAAAGTTACAGTCGTCAGTGGCTTTTTGGCAACAGCAGGCTGGACTCCCAGGGACAATGCAAGCAACAAAACGAGCAAAAACGAAAACTTGATTTTCATGATTTGGCCTCCTTAAAGGCTCTAATAACCAAGACAGCGACAGAAGGCGTGTTCAAGATCACTTAGTCATGGAACACCACATTGTCGATCCACCAACCGGTGAACCAAAGGTCGGGATCAATGTGGAATACGATCTTATCGACCGCGGGCCCCTGATAGACGAGGTGTCCTTCGCTCCAATATGAAACGGCCGGGACCGTCGGGACATAGATGGTTTCTCTCAGGCCGCTGTTTCCTGGCCCATACAGATCAACAATAATCGCATCACTAAGTGGGTAGTCTTCTGTGAGAGCGACCCCAAACTCAACCACTGTCGTTGGTTTATCGAAAGTGACTGTCAGGATGCCGTCGCTTTCGCCACATAGGACGGCACCTTCTGTATAAGTGCCGCCTTCAATGCCAGTGCATACTGTGAATAAGGAGCCTTCCGCATATTCAAACGTGATTCCATCGGCCACCCAGGTATCGCGGTTGATCTTAGTCACTTCATCAAAAGTAATCGTGGTTAGTGGCTTTTTGGCAACAGCAGGCTGAATTCCGACAACAAGCATCAGCAACAAAACGAGCAAAAACGAAAACTTGGTCTTCATGATTTGGCCTCCTTAAAGGCTTAAATAACGTAAGCCAACAACAGCGGACGGGCCAAACAGCGACATTAGCCGTGAAAAACGATATTGTCGATCATAAAGCCATAGTCCCACTCACTTTCAGTAAAACGAATGACGACTCTCTCAATTGCAGCACCATGATAGGTAAATAGCGTTTCGCTCGCCGCGTATTTTGGTGCTGTGGATAGAGTCACACTATCCCGCAACGAGCCATTCCCTGGCTTGTATAGATCAATGATGACGGTGTGGGCCAGCATATCATTCGTTGCGATGGCCACTCCAAATTCGAGAACCGATGTTGGCTTGTCGAACGTAATCATCATTTCGCCCTTAGGGTAACCCCACAGGCACTTATCTTGAATGTAGTCAAGTCCCGGCGCACTACCATCACCAAAGATAGCGAAACCAGTCACGCCCAGGTATTCAATTGTGGCGCCTTTTATATATTCACTTCCCATGATGACGTGCTCTGGCAATTCATCAAAAGTAATCGTAGTCAGTGGCTTTTTGGCAACAGCTGGCTGAATTCCAACAACAAGCATCAGCAACAAAACGAGCAAAAACGAAAACTTGGTCTTCATGAATTGGCCTCCTTAAAGGCTCAAAGAACATAAGCCAACGACAGGTTGCTGGTCAGCTTATCTAGTTGTGGAACACCAGGTTATCGATGACAAAATCAGCCCGTAAGAGGGCGTCACTAAAGCGAATGACGACTTGCTCAACGGCGGGACCATGATAGCTGAATTGTGTATTACGCCAGTTGTAGATTGGCTCTGCTAGGGAGAGCACTCGGGTCTCCCGCAAGCCGGACTGACCCGGCCCGTATAGATCAACGAAAATCGGTTCATCTGGCCAATAGCGTGAAATCGCAAAACCGAATTTGACAACGGTTGTCGGGCTGTCAAAGGTAATGGTTACGCCCCATGGCACGGCTTCTCCCCAGATTGCCTTATCATTGGCATAGAGGAGTCCATCTGAGCCAAGATTGTGGTCATTAATATCAGCGACGATGGCTCCGTATGCTCCCCATAGTGGACTGTATATGGTAGCGCCCGAAACCTGTAATGTATCAACGACCTGATAGTCAGGAATATCTTCAAAAGTAATGGTGGTCAGTGGCTTTTTAGCGGTGGCTGGCTGCAGCCCCAGAGTCAATGCAAACAAGAGTACGAGGATAATACTAAAGCGATCTTTCATGGTATGCCCCCATCATAAGCTGAGGAACAAGGATGAAGGCATGCGTTGTAACTTGGACCGACGAGCGGGCGTCGTGATGGTAGGGGAGGAAGATCTGTGCTCAATGCGAGAGAATGTTTCGTGATATGTTACATTTCACGCATGTCTCCTAATATTATCTTATAATGTCATACTTTCGGTTGGGAAGTGATTTTTGTCATATCCAATGCCACGGGCATTTGCCGTACGAACTGGCTAAAATAAAGCGTAACTTGCGACGAAGGCCTGCAAAATACGTAAAGAATGTGTAGATTCAGCAATGCAGGGGGAGCGATGGGTATTCGGGAGCAGTTGCGCGAGGAGATCGAAGCAACCCGGCTGGCGTTCCATGCGTTGGCGGATGAATTGCGCCCGGAAGACTGGCATAAGCCGACGCCGAACCCCAACTGGGACGTCAGCATTATGATGTTCCATATGACCGTTGCAACTAACTACCTTCCGGCGGATGTCGCCATGAT
This sequence comes from Anaerolineaceae bacterium, assembly GCA_002699585.1. Classification (GTDB taxonomy): domain Bacteria; phylum Chloroflexota; class Anaerolineae; order Aggregatilineales; family Phototrophicaceae; genus Phototrophicus. The sequence goes on from PABP01000034.1 coordinate 135,688, forward strand.
CCGCCGCCTGAATATCGTAATTTACCCGCCCGCGTTTATTTTCAACCCCTTTACCGAGTTCGTCACGCGCAATGGGTCACGTCGCTACACGCTGGATACCATCGCCCAGGCCTACGACAAAGCCAACACGCAAACCCTCAAAGCACTCGATAGCGTCAATGACAACGAATGGCACAAGAGCGCCATTTTCCCGGGTTACGATCCCATGCTCAGTGGCCGCGTGACTATCAAGGGCCTGTTCCACTATGTCAGCCGCCATTTTGAGCTACACGCCGCAGAAATCCGCCAGAGTGTGGCCGAGAGCGATTAATATGACTGGGCGCGGCGCTGCTGGGCCGGGTGCTGACCTTCTTCCAGAGTGTTGCGCGCATCTTCAACCAGACGCTCAATATCTGGCTGATCGTCTGCATCACGGTTGTTTTGCTTTAGCTGGCCATCATCACGGCGCAGCGTAAAAGCCAAAAGCAGGGCAACCAGGCCCGTCACCAGGGGGAATGTGTCGGTGACAATCGGCGATTGCAGTCCCCAAAATGTATTGATCTGGAAGAACTGTGTTGCGATAGCGTACAGTATATACAATCCGATGCTGGCCAATGTGCCACCGAACCATATCCAGGCGCGCTTAACCTGGTCGCGCAAAATGACCCAGTGAGCCAGGGCGGGTAAAATTAACATCGGCAAGTTGCGAATCAGTAGTTGAACGGGCACAGTCGCGGGTGCCACCCAATCCATTGTGGGCATGGCGAAACTCATTAGCATGCCGATGACCATTGCGGCGACTGTTGCGGGCACCCAGTACTTTAGTGGTCGCTGGAAAAGCCGCCGCAGTAAATAAGCCTGTCCCCAGGCTTGTATCAGCCACATGGGGATTGAGAGCAGCATCGACAAAAACAGCAAAGGAAAGGCCCATGCTGTCGCCGAGATGAGCGTTTCAAAGATAAGAGGTGAAACGACGGAGATGCCAACGGCCAGGGCCAGCCATAATGCTAAAAAACGTCCCCAACTCAGCGGGCTGATATATTTTTTCTTTTTGGCCATCCGTGTATCTCTCCTAGTAACTTTGTGCGCGGCGCTGGACCAATGGCACTTCGTCAGCGTGTGGATCGCTGGCGTCGTCCACCAGCCGACTGTAATCGGTATCCTCGTCTTGATTGATGGCGAAAGAATTATTGTCTCGTCTTGCGAGTTTCGCTATACGGACCGCGGCAAATCCCATGATAGCAGCGTGAACAATCGTATAGATGAACCATAGAGGTAACGGCGGGTCGCTCAGCCCCATAGTCGCGTTTATGAGGAGATTGAAGCCAACAAAGGGCACAATACTCACTATCCCAGCGGCCAACCACAACCACGCATATTTAATGCGGCGACGTAACACCAGCCATTGACCAAACGCTGGGATCATTAACGATGGTAGTGCGAGAAAAGTCAGAAAAAAGACAAATTGGAACGGTTCTCTAAACTGTGCCAGGAACTCTGATGGTATGAAAAACGGGAAATAGCTTAAGAGCGTGGTTATTAACATGGCGCCTACGGTTACAGGCACCCAGAACCGCAGTGGGCGTTGGAATAGGCGCTGCAACAAGTGAGCTTGGCCAATAGCAGAAAATGTCTGTACAAAGATCGTTATGATGAGCGCTTATAGTATATGGATGCTTTCGCTGGCAGGGGAGGTAGATAACAGGTTAAGCGATATAGTGCTCCGAGTGAAATAGATCACTGCTGCAAGCATGATCCACAGCAGCATGAATCGTGTCGCACTCAGTGGCCTGATTTTGTTCTTGCGTTTGCCCATAATGATCTGCTCCTAGTAACTTTGTGCGCGGCGTTGGGACAGGGGGGCTTCGTCGGCTTGCGAATCCTTAGCTTCGTCCATCAGCCTGGATATATCAGCATCTTCGTCGCTGCTGCTGTCGGCTAGCGTATACTCATCGCGCCGTGCTAAGAAAACCATCAGCAGCATGACCAGGCCCGTCACAACACTGGCTGCGATGTTAAACGTCACCCAGGCCGGGTACAGCATATCGAGGTTGGTACGTGCCTGCTGGAAACCCGTATACACGCTGAAAATCCCGGAAACCCCAATCGAAGCAGCGATCCACAACCAGGCATGGCGCAGGTAACGTCGTAACAAGGCCCATTGCGCGATGGCTGGCACGACGAAAATGGGTGCATTCAGCAGCAGCGTATTGATGAACCATGTGAAAAGGATGGTTTGGTCATACGATATGGACACTGGCAGTATGAAATCTAGTAGTGCGCCGAGTAGGGTGCCGACGACGGTCAGAGGCACCCAGTATTTGAGCTTGCGTTGGAGAAAATGTTGCAACAGCCTGACTTGCCCCCAGGCGAGCATGGCATTCAGCGGGATGGATGACACCAGATAGAGTAGGCGCGTCGTCGTAATATCTAGCGCAGGCGTCACGGTCCGGTAGACCTCATTGCCCACAATCGCCATGCCCACATTCAGCATTAGCCACAGGAGGAAAAAGAGCGGCCAACGCATCCGCCGGATTTTCTGTTTGGTTTTACTCATGGTATCGCCCTCGTCGCATTCTCACCTATACTAATGGTTATTATAACCGGGTTTGTCAACGTTTCTGGGCGACGGCCAGCCTACGGAATCAGGACTTACCGTTTTGCTTCAGGCGGACATAGATGCCTTTGGACTGTTTGCGAGTTTCAAAATAAGGGGTCGCTTCCACAAGTTGGGAGAGCAGCTTATGGCCGTAGGTACGCGGGTCAAAGCCAGGGTCTAGCTGGCGCAGTGAACTGCCTAAACCTCCCAGGTGCGCCCAACCATCTTCCTGCACGACCGAATCAAAGGCGGTGAGGAAAAGCTGCTTCAAGGATCGTTGCTTGCCATCGCCCGTTTTTGATTTGCTCTTAGACTTGCTGGGTGGCGTTTCTTCGTCTTCAGTGACAGGTGGCAGGTTCTCTGTATAGACGAAAATGTCACATGCATTGACGAAGGAGCGCGGCGTCAATTTACGGCCAATCCCCATAACAAATAAGTTTTTCTCGCGGATGCGGGTGGCGAGCCGAGTGTAGTCACTATCACTAGAAACGATGCAAATGCCATCGACACCCGCTGTATAGATGATGTCCATTGCATCGATAATGAGGGCGCTGTCGGTTGAATTCTTGCCCGTCGTATAGCTGAATTGCTGCTCCGGCTTGAGCGCATATGTATGCAGGATTTCCTTCCAGCCTTTGAGCTGGGTCGTCGTCCAATCGCCATACACACGGCGAATCGTCATGATGCCGTAGCGACTCACCTCAGCCAGGACCTGCGGCAGTAGTTTAGCCTCAGCGTTATCACCGTCAATCATCAATGCCAGCCGTCGATTTGCAGCCATAAAATAATCCTCTCTTTAGGAAATACGTTAATAACGCTCATCAGCCGCGTGATGAACATCGCATTCTTGATTATGGGGGCATATGGTGCTTAATGATAGCTTAGGTGGCGATAGGCAAACTAAACCAGAATGTGGTGCCATTGGCGTTGCTTTCGACACCTATCTCACCGTGTAATTTTTCGATGAGTAGCTTGACCGTTGTTAATCCGATGCCGGTACCCGATCTTTGCCGATCTTCGTCATGGAGGCGTGTAAACGGCTCAAAAATTTGGACACGTTTCTCTTCAGGAATGGCAGGGCCGTTATTGGTGATTGAGAACCGCAGAGATCGGTCGGGAGTCTCAGCACTGATGCTGATTAGCGGTGGCGTGCCACCATATTTGCAGGCATTGCTGATGAGATTTGTCCAGATATGCTCAATCCAGGAGTATTGGCCTTGGGCTAAGGGCAGATTGTCCAGGCTTGGGTCGAGCTGGATGTTGGCGGCGAACAATTGAATGATCGGTTGCATAGAGGTGATAGCGTTCAATATCACTGCCTTGACATCGATTGTGTCGTAAATGGTGTATATATCACTCCTGACGCTGGCCAGAAGCAGGATACTCGTTATCCAATCGCTCATACCCATGCTTGCGGAACTGATGTATGTTGCCTTCTGGATAATTTGATCTTTGCTCATTTTATCGATGTAATTACGCAGAAAATCTGCCGAGCTAATAATCGTTGCAATCGGTTGCTTCAGGTCGTGCGCCATGGCATTTATGGCTGCTTCCGTGTCGTTTAATTTGCGTTCTAGCTCGTCGATCAAGCGTCTTAGATCTTGGTTTTCACTATGTACATATATGTTCTCAAGCACTGGTGCAAGAATCCAGCCTGTAAATTCAATGACGGCTCGGTACTCGTTTGAGAACTTTTGTTGCTCGCGCCACATGACTGTTAGAACAGCAATTGGCTTACCGTATCGCTGAATCAATATATGGTATAGAGAAGCGACTCCCTGTTTTTGATAAAAGTCACGTGATGCATCCGTAAATACCCCAAACTCGGCAATATCCTCAACAAACATCGGTGGCCCACCGCTCATTATCCAAATCTTGGCCAGAGATTCATCATCGATATTAACGGTAAATGGCCAAGGACCATTTTCATTATTTTGATTATGCCAAAATGCTTGGGGTTCCAACTTTGGTAATGCGCCAACATCTATAACGCAGCGGCGAAGATCTATGCAAAGGCAATCATGGTTGAGTGGGAATTCGGACAATCCCTCAAGTACTGCTTCGACAGTTTCAGCTTTGATAATATGCCGAAGCAAGGAGAATACCATCGACGAGAAGGGGGGATAATCAAAGATCGATGCGTATTCAGTTCCCATACAAGAACACTAAGTTCCTACTCTATAGTTAATATTTTATCCGAAGATCACTATGTATGCTACTGTCGACAAGAATATGGGGTAGGCTGTTTTCCGGCTTGCGAACGTAAACTAGGCGTTTGATCCTTATCAACAAGGTACTCATCTCACAATCTTCATTTAAGCACAATATGGCTGTCTTTCCTAATTGGACCCATCCGTACCCAAAAACGCCCTTATACTAATAACAACCAACTAGTTCCCTTTATTTGAAAGAATACTTGGAGAATGTCCAATGATTACTGCCCCGGATTTTACGAAGCTCCGTAATTACATGATGTTCCGTGAACTTGACGAAAACTCGCTGAGCGAATTGGCAAAACACTGCCAGTACCTCGAACTGCAAGCGGGGAAGACGCTCTTTGAACAAAACGAGGCCAGTGATGCCCTCTATATGCTGGAAGATGGCCAGATACACGTCGTTCGCCAATATCCTGATGGCGAACAGGTCATCCTTGCCACAGAAGGCCCTTACTATGTTATCGGGGACCTGTCGATGTTGACAGGCAGCCCCCGCACGGGCACGGTCGTCGCTGTGTCTGACTGCACGCTCATCCGCCTGAGCCGCGAAGCCTTTGATGATGTTTGCAGCCGCGTCCCCGGTATTTCTGCCAGCCTTGTCACTTATGTGGCCAAGCGGCTGTATCGACTAAACCTGCAAGTACGCGAGCACGCCATTGGCAATGTCGCGGCGCGTGTCGCGAGCCTGCTGATGTTATTGTCCGGTAGGGAATCAGACACGAAGAACACCTCAATTCGCATCAACCGCATGGCACGGGCCGCCGCCACCGATGCCGACAAAGTCGAGCGCATCCTACATGAGTGGGACGAGGCGGGTTACATCAGCTACGATGGCCGCCAGGTGACCCTCAACGATATCGACAAGATACGCGACCTGGCAGGGTAGTTACTTCTCCGGCTAGCACAACCACCACATATCATCAAACGAGCTGGGGACGCTAGATATTCCCGGCTCGTTTTGCCTGTGGCTATACTTAAGTACTGCCGCTTACTTTTGCTTATCCCCCTCTCTGGAAATAAATTGTCAAATCGGATCAAGAGAGAAAGCCTTATTGCCACATTTTGTTGTAGAGAATAAAGCCCTCAACACAAGTATTATTAAACTCGCTTGTCTCAATGGAAGTTAGTATTCGATACAACTAAATTAAGTAATATAATATTAATATCGTGTCATATAGTCTTTAAGGGTCATAAAAGATCAACATTACTAAAAATAACCGCAGTTTCTACGTGTAAATACGTAATTATAAAGATACATTAAATCAGTGGTACTACGTATTCTTGCGTTAATGACTCGACATTATATTTAGGATGTATTGGTTGAACAAGCGATTCACAACTCAAAATCAATGGAGACAAAACAATGTTTAATCGTATCAACAAACTGACCCGCAACGAATCTGGTCAGACCGCCCTCGAAGCAGCCATCATCCTGATCGCATTCATCGTCGTCGCTACTGTCTTCGCATTTTCGATGCTTTCCGCTGGTACCGAATCCACAGAACGTGGTAATGAAGCCATCTACGCCGGTCTCGAAGGCGTACAGTCCTCACTAGCCATTCGCGGCGACGTCATCGCTAAAGAAGACGGCACGACAGCCGGCCAGGTTGGCGAAGTTATCTTCACACTGGCGATTGTTTCCGGTGGCGATCCTATCGATATGACCGACACCAGTGGTGAGAATGTCATGATCATCGGCTACCGCGACGGTGAACAGTTCTTGAATGAAGTTGACTGGGAATCCAACTGGATTGGCACCAATGATGGTGACACCATGCTGGAAGATGGCGAATTGGTCGAAATCACTGTTAGCCTCGCTAGCTTGACGACCCCGTTGAAGGGCAACACCGAATTCACTTTGGAAGCTAAGCCACCCACGGGTGCCGTCCTGAACATCACCCGCTCAACAGCCGCCTCCATCGAAGCTGTGATGGACCTGCGCTAGACACGATAGTCTCGATACACATGATTCTCTATAAGGAAGTGGGTCGAAAGCAAGACAGTCGGCCCACTCCTTACGAATAAATTAGAACGAACATCGTAGCTCACAAAAATAATTTCCTTAAAAACACGCCAAACAAATTTTATTACAAGCCTTTTAAAAAGTGACAATTGGCAGGCACGGTTCATAAATGTCACGATCCAATGCAAATTCGCGCATGATCTTCCATAACGAACACGCCTGACCACTGTAACCAATCAAACGCATACGCAGTCACAGGGAAACACGCGTAAGGTCGAATGGAGTAGCGAATGAATCTCGAACGTCGGGTAAAAGACCTCGAACAAGAGGTTGCTATCCTCAAAGGACAAATACAAGAAACACTTCTTGAGATTCATGACAAGCTGCTGACTAATCAGTATGCCGACCTGCGGTCTGCGGACAACCGTCCGGCACAGCTCCCCATGATCCAACCCCCGGCAGCCCAGACACAAAAGTTTGACCAGGGTGCCCGCAAACACGAGAATGCCCCCAACTCCAAAGTTGTCACACTCAAGGACTTTGTCGAGAACGCAACCCTGCCCGATGCCGACGATGATGACGACCTGGATAGCGATTTTGACTCCCCAGAAGATTGGGACCAGATCGAAAAGAGCGAGGAATGGGCACTGCGTGTTGCTAAGCGCGTCGGCTTCCAGGGCACACGCGAGTTGATCCAGAACATGATGGCCGATGGTCAGATCACGGAAGCCAACGGTCACGCTTTGCTCAAGTACCTCAAGTTATATGCGCGCCGCGTGGCGGACCAACGTCGAGCCAAGCACGATGGTCATGAGCTAGAACAAGACGGACATCGTACGCAAAAAAAAAGCACAGCGCAGGATGATGGCGACGAAGAAGACGAAAACGTCAGCCGCAATTTGATCTTGCGCCTGATTGCGGGTGTCGGCAATGCTGGCATGCGCTCCAAAAAGCGAGCATAACGCATGGATAAAATCATTTCTACAGCTCTCCTCACTGTTGTTAGCATGATCCTGGTCGTGGTCATGTTCAACGCAGCGTATCCTGCTGTGCAGGAGGGTAGCCAGTCCATCTCATCCATATCCCAACGTGCAGAAACAGAAATGCGCTCGGACATCACCTTGATCCACAGCGCGGCAGAACTTGACCAATCCGGTTGGTGGCAAGATACCAACGGCAATGGTCGTTTTGATGTTTTTACCTGGGTGAAGAACACAGGCATTACCCGCCTCAATAACATTGACGGGATGGACATCTTCTTTGGTCCAGAGAGCAACTTTACCCGCATCCCGCACGAGAGCAACGCGGGCGGTAGCCTTCCTTATTGGACCTACGCCGTTGAGGATGGCGGCGAGTGGGTGCCGACTTCCACATTACGCATTACCGTGCAATACGGCGCGCCGCTGTCATCAGGGCGCTATTTCATTCGTGTCGTCACGCCCAATGGCGAGTACGTCGACGAAGTCATCAGTTTTTAAGTTGCGCTTTTTGGTATAGCGCTTAGGTCATTAGCGAGAAACGGAACGATGGAAAACGTCTTTAGCGGCATTATCGTCTTCTTCCTGATTATGCTTTCCTTGCTGACGCTGTTCGGCGCCGGGTTAGAGTCTCAGATTGAAGTCGTGGAAGCATGGCAGGCCATGCAGGATCGGGCGATGCAGCGTATCGACGCCGACATGGATGCCGCTGACCTCACTTTCACCGAGACGGGCGCGCGTCTGGTCCTGGCTTACAACGGCCAGTCCCCGCTGCATCGCTTTGACAATTGGGACGTCATCGTCAACTACTACGACAATGACAGCACCCCGGAATATCACATTGCGTATCTACCATATGGCTCTGGTGGCTGGCAGGTAGGCAATATCTACCTCGATTATGGGCTTGCCGAGGACGAAGTTTTTGAGCCGGACATGCTGAATGCTGGCGAGACAATCGCGCTTGATTTGACGCTTACGGAATCGGTCGGTTATGGGCAGTCCATCCAGGTGACCGTCATGAATGAACATGGCGGCATGGCCCAGACGATGGCGCGGCGTAACGTGCCACCCAGTCAGACAACGCTGACCGATGTGTATGTCAACAGTGGTGAGGCCGTCACGATTGATAGCAGTATGCTGCTATTCGATGATCCTGACCACAGCCCGACAAAAGTCATCTATACCATCACCAGCGGCCCGACTGAGGGCACACTCAGTTACCCGACGCAGTTCACTCAGGCGGCCATCAACAACAATGGTCTAGTCTATACGCACGGCGGCGGCGCGGCTGATAGCTTTACATTCACCGTCAGCGACGGGGTCGACACGGTCGGACCCTTCACGCTGAATATTATCGTCAACTAAAAGGCTCACGGAGCGCAAACGATCATGGCAGAGGCTGGCGTCAAGACAGACGAGCAAGAAAAACAAGAAGAGACTGTCAATAAAAACGTCATCTCCAGTGGCAACACGGAGCTAGATAGCCGCATTGGTGGCGGTTTGCCCCTGGGTTCCCTGGCTCTGATCGAAGGCGCATCGGGTACTGGCAAATCGGTGCTGTCCCAGCAGATCGCCTATGGTGCTTTGCAGCAGGGTCTGCGTGTGGTCATGTTTACCAGCGAGAATACCGTGCGCAGCATGGTCAAGCAGATGGATACCATCGACATGAGTGTGCTGGATTTCCTCTTGATTCGCCGTTTGCGTGTTTACCCGGTGGAGTTCTCGCAGGGTGGTCAGGATTCCTCAAAGTACTTGCTCAACGCGCTCAATGCCGAGGAAAACGCTGATCTCTTCATTCTTGATTCACTCTCTGTCGTGGCTGGCAGCATCACGTCTAGCGCGATCCTGCAATTCTTTGAAGAAGCCAAGCAGCTTTGTGACCAGGGCAAGACCATCATGGTGACATTGCATCCGCAGGCCCCAGCCCTTATGGAACAACTGCGCTCATTGTGTGATGCCAACCTGGTCCTTGAAACGGAGCGCGACGGTCAGAAGCTGGTCAAAATGTTGACAGTAGCCAAGATACGTGGCGCATCCTCCGTGACGGGCGCCATCGTTGGTTTTGATGTCGAACCGGGTTGGGGCATGCGCGTGATCCCCATCAGCAAAGCACGAGGATAAGAACGATGGCTCACTCCGTACTTCCATTTTTAGCAGACGAAACCGCACCTAGTCGCAATGCCGCGCTCGCGCGCAGCATGTCGCCTGAACTGCGTCAGGCCTGTGAAGACTCCGACTTTTTGAGCGACTATGTGATGTCGCTGCCTTTGTCGGAAATTGGCATGCCTGAATATTATGCAGATCCACCGCGCAGCCTGGGTGGCATGGAAACGCCCAACCTCATCTACCCGACGCAAGAAGGGTTGTTCACCCATATTTACCCGGACCCCAATGGTGCGCGGCATCATTACATCTGTGTGGAACCCATCGTCGGCATCGACATCAACAAGCTGCTGGCGCGTATTGAAGAACGCCTGACGGTCTATGCTGAGCAAATTGGCCGCATTGAAGACAAAGATGAAAAACGCGAGTTGATTCTCAACCTCATTGATCGCTTTTGCACGACAAGACCCGCATCGCCGGACGAACGTCGCAGCAATCAGATTCGCGTCACCGAGCGTGAGCTGCGCGCGGTCCGCTACCAGATTCTGCGCGACAAGATCGGCCTGGGTGTGTTGCAACCACTGCTGCTGGACCCCTTCATTGAAGACATCAGTTGTAGTGGGGTGGGGCATATCTTCATCGAGCACAAGATCTTCGGCAGCGTGCAATCGTCCATCGTGTTTAAGACGCACGAAGAAGTCGATGATTTTGCCGTGTCCCTGGGTGAGTGGATCAAAAGCCCGGTGACAGTCCGCAGCCCATTGGTCGATGCCGTGCTGCCGGATGGCTCCCGTATCAACATTGTCTATGGCCGGGAAATTTCTAAGCGTGGTAGCAACTTCACCATTCGTCGTTTTGGTGGCAAGCCGCTGAGCATCTTAGAGCTGATCTCCTTCGGTAGCTGCAACTACATGATCGCCTCGTATCTGTCGTTCATGCTGGAAGAGCACCTGAACATGTTCGTAGTCGGTGCGACAGCATCCGGTAAAACCACGCTGTTAAATGCGCTCAATACATTCATCAAGCCCGATGCCAAAATCGTGACCATCGAAGACACGCCGGAAGTGGTCGTGCCGCACCACAACTGGGTTCAAGAAACCACCCGTCAGGGGTCCGGCGATAACAAAGGTAGCGATGTCGGCATGTTCGAGCTACTTAAAGCGGCCTTGCGTCAACGCCCCGACCGCATCATCGTCGGTGAGATTCGTAGTGTGGAAGCTGTCGTCGCCTTCCAGGCCATGCAGACCGGTCACGGCGTCATCTCGACTTTCCATGCCGCTTCCGTAGAGAAGCTGATTCAGCGTCTAACGGGTGATCCGATCAACATCCCCAAGACCTACATCGACAACCTGAACCTGGCCGTGATTCAGTCGGCGGTACGCCTGACCAACGGCAAGAGCGCGCGTCGCATTCTCAGCGTCAACGAAATCATCGGCTATGACCCGACCAGCAACAGCTTCTCCTTCTTAGAAGCCTTCCGTTGGAACCCGGAAACGGACGTTTTCGAGTTCCCCGGCTATATGAACAGCTACCTGTTGGAAAATGTGATCGCAGTCAAGCGGGGCATCCCGCCGCGTAAACGCCGTCAGATCTACGATGAGGTCAAGCAGCGCGCGCGCATCTTCGAAAAGCTACACAAAGAAAAGGGAGTGACGGACTTCTATGACTTCTTCAAAGTCCTCGCAGAAGCGCGCAAACAAGGTCTCTTTTAAGATCGTTTCGGAGTTCGACCTCTTTTATCACCTGACCTATATGTCAGCGATGTCGTCCGCCGGAATCTCGCGCAGTAAAACATTTGAACTGGCTGCAGAAGCGCGTACGGAAGCGGCTGTGTATTTCGTCGCCATCAACCAGTTGGTGAACGAACTGCGCTTTGACTACCCGGAAGCCTGCCGCCGCGTGGGTACGGCGGCTAAATCCAAGAATATGCGTAGTTTCTTGCTGCGCATGTCCGATGCGCTGCGCTCCGGTGAGCCACTTTCGGAGTTCTTGACGCGCGAAGCTAGCGTGATGAGCACCGCCTATGAGAACAACTACGAGCGTAAGATCGAAACGCTCAAGCAATGGTCGAATGCTTTCTCGTCAGTTGTGATTTCGGTCGCGCTGATCATTATCATTCAGATTATTTCAGCGATGATCTACAGCATGGACCTGGGTGCGATGACCGGCATGGTCATTGCTGGCATCATGCTGAGTAGTTTCGCCGCATGGATCATCTGGCGGTCGGCCCCAGCGGAGTCGATGGTTATCAAGCTCGGCAAGGGTAGGGGGTCCAAGAAGCAGCAGCGGACGGAGCGCTTGTTCCGGCTGGTGATGCCCTTATGCGCGATGGTCATTGCTGTGCTCTCGGTGATGGGTGTCGAGGTTGGCGTCCAATTGCTGATTATCTCCTTCATGCTGGTCCCGGTAGGGCTGGCGGGCTTCCGTGCGGATAACCTGCGCGTCGCCCAGGACGATGACTTCAGCCAATTCCTGCGCTCAACGGGTAGCATGGCCGCATCCAGTGGCACGACCGTCAATGAAGCCCTGCTGCGGCTCGACCTGAGTTCCTTCCCATCATTAGAAGACGACATTGAACGCCTCAACAAGCGCCTCAAAGCGCGCATCGACCCCATGCTGTGCTGGCGTCAGTTCGGCCTGGATACGGGCAGCAAGCTCATCTCCGAAGTGGTGGAAATCTTCTATGGCGGGGTCTTGATCGGTGGCGCGCCGGAAGTCGTCGGCTATACCTGCTCGCTGTTCGTTGCCAAAGTGACCCAACTGCGCGCCAAGCGTCGCCTGGTGACGGGCACATTTTCCGCGCTGACGACCATCATGCAGGCCATTGTTGCTGGTTTGATGGTCTTCGTCATGGCGATTGTCAATAACTTCGCCATCATGGTCAAAGACATTATGCCGTCGGGCGATGCTGCTGCGGAAGCCCAGCAGTCGGTCAATATGGGCATGGCTCAGTTCACGGATGCACAACTGGCGCAACTCGCCGCCATGACGTCACTCATGGTGGTGGTGATGGCATTCGTTGGCGCGGCAGCAATCATCCTCAGCGACGGTGGCTATAAGCTCAAGGCCACATTCTACGTCGCACTGATGATGTTTATTTCTAGCATTTGTATGCTGGTGGTGCCGCCAATGGTGGCTGGCATGCTGACGAATTGAGCTGAGGAGTCATCATGAGCGTTATTGAACTCATTTTTGAAAATAAAGTCGTACTCATCAGCCTGCTTGCTGTCATCGTGCCCCAGCTTGTGGCGCTCTTGCTGGTCCTGGGCATGGGCATCACGCGCCTGTTCAAATATCTGGCGGAGCAAAAGCAGCAGCAGCGTGAACATGTGCGAGAGATGGACCTGCTGGGCGAACAGCGCAGCGAAGTCGATATGTCCGGCCTGGATGAGGTCGAGCTTGATGACGAGGACGCCATAGGCGAGCCAGAAGAAGAGGAAGAACTAGAGGACGACCCGCGCGCCGCTGATGACAATGAGCCGGAGGGCTTTGACCTCAATTCCGAGAGTGATATGCAATCCTTGCTAGCTGATGTCTTCGTCGATGACACGATGGACCAGAAAGCCGAAATGCTGCTGGGTGAAATCGAACCAATGGGCGTGGATATGCTGCTCGAATTTGCCGAGGCCATCAACCAGCGCTTACCAGAAGCGGTAGGAGAGTAGGGCATGTCGATTGAATTTGTTTTGTATGCCATCATTGCGGCTGTTGCGGCCTACTTCTCATCGGAAATTGGCGATTTTCTGGTAGGGCTTGCTGGCCATGAACGCCAGTCAGCGCCGATGGCAACGAAACAACGCTTGCTGTTCTCAGGCATGACGTTGGCCATCGGGCTGGCGATTGCCGCGACCATCACCGCCCGTGAACAAGCGCTGCTGTGGTTTGCACTGCTCGTCTACTTCATGCTAATCGCCGTGATTGACCTGCGCTATCGTCTGGTCCTCAATTTGATGACCTATCCCGGCTTGTTAGTGGCTGTCGCCCTCAATCTGGCCCTGTTCGATGGCCAGTGGCGCTCGATCATCATTGGCGGCATTTTCGCCTTTGGCATCTTCTTTGGCGCCGCCTGGTTTAGCGGTGGCGTCGGTGGTGGCGATATCAAACTGGCCTCGGTGATTGGCCTCTTGTTTGGTTTCCCGCTGGTGACGCCCGCGCTGCTGATCGGTGGGGGCGCTGGGGCCATTTATGCCGTAGCTTTAATGCGCCAGCCCGCAGAAGTACAAAAGGGAAAAGCCTTTGCCTATGCGCCTTTCCTGTGTTTCGGGGTACTCGTAACGTTTTTGTACGTGATAATAGGGGGGTAAACAGATGGCGGCTGTTGCCCAGGATATGATGACACAACCACAGGTCGAAGAAACCAAAGAAACGACTGAAAAACCGACTCGCAAGCGTGGCTTGCCGATTGCGCGGATTATTCAGTTTCTCATTATCAGCAGTCTGGCGATGTCCTTCATCCCACTCAGCCTGATTATTCAAATTTTCGGTGAGGAAGAAGCGGTGCTCCAGGAAACGCTGACTGTGCTGGAAAGCCAGTTAACGGCTGAGCCGGACGTTGACCCGGAAGAAGAGGCCCTGCGGACGACCAACCTGCAATTGATGTCGCAGATTAGTTCCTTGCAGCAGTTGACGGATTCCCTGGGTAGCCACAATCGGCTCTGGCCAGACATCATGCGCCTGCTGCTGGACTACGACGCCAATTATCTGGAAATTACCAGCCTGGTACAGGAAAACAACATGCTGCGGCTGGAAGGCAATGCCAACGCACAAGAAACCATTCTCAATTATGTCTCGCGGGTGCAAGATGCGCCCTTTGTCGTCGATGTCCAGATCGGCAACATCGCGCTCGACCAGGAAGCCGAGACAGAGCGCAATCTGACTTTTGCGGTTAGCGTCCGCCTGGAGGATATGGGCGATGATTAATGACTACGAGGAACAGAGCCAATTCGCGGAAATCATCCCGGTTGTATTACGGCTGCTGCCGCTGCTTCTGATTATCGGTTTGTTGGGCGCGACAGGGATTTTTGCGACCACAAAAATCCTGCCTGCATGGCAGTCCTATGATTTGGTGCAGCAAAATGTGACCCTGGCTGAAGATCAGCTTGCCACGCGCGAAGCTGAGGCGGGTAATTCCGATATGATTACAATCCTGACAGCCCGTAATGAGAGCGTGCTGGAAGACACCAAAGCCAAAGCGGTCGACCTGCTGACAGAATCGCAAGTTTCGGAAATCATTGGCCATTTGTTCCAGTACGCCGATGAAAGCGGCACCACCGTTGATGTACTCTCGACAGAAGATCTCGTAGACGCTGCCGATACCAGTTATCGCATTCACCGTGTGCAGGCCCAGGTTCGCGGCTCCACATCGCGCTTGATGAATTACGTGCTGCGCCTGCGGGAGTCACTGTTGCCTAGCGTCGAGATTTCCAATGTGTATATCGAACCGCGTGATGACTACTCGCAGCTCTACATGGATATTCAACTGTATACGTCGCCATTTGCTGATGGCAGCGCACTGGATAATCTGCCGAGCTATGAGGTTCCGGCACCCTTCGATCCGACTGTGCCCCAAGCCTTGCTCGACCCGACACCGACGCCCATGCGACCAACGGCTGTCCCGGCTGCTGTGGAAACCCAGCAGGCCATTATTGAAGCTGATGATTGCCCCGGCGCGCCGCCTACCTTGTATGAAGTCGGTGATGTAGTGATCGTTTCCTTTATCGACAAGGGCGCACTCAATGTGCTATCAGAGCCGCGTACAAGCGGGAATCAGCCCACGTCGATGACATTGGCCTATGATGGCGAAGTCCTGCGCCTGCAAGAGGGGCCGATCTGTGGCCAGTGGGAAGGGCAGGCGGTACGTTATTGGCGCGTGCAGCGTAATGGTATCGGCGGCTGGGTAGGGGAGGCCACGCTGACAGATCGCTGGCTGTGCCCAACCGATAACGCGCACTGCACCAGCACGGAATATCTGGTGCCGACGGCGACGCCAGCCGCTTCATGATCTAGCCGTATTCGCGCCCGTTCAAGCCTGTACAGTCATCTTATTTGATGGCGCTGTACAGGCTTTTTATTTTTTTGGGGTCAGGCGGTTTGCATTTTGGGGAGTGTGATAGTCGCCGGAACCACCAGGATCAACAGGATGATGCCGCCTAGTAAGAAGGGGGCTGTCGAGCCAAGCCACTGAAAGAGGGCCCCACCTAGAACCGGCGTGATGGCATTGGCCCCGCTGACGAAGGCCGCGCTGACGCCTAAGATCATACCGACCTGACTCGCTGCGACCAGTTTTGTGATCGAGCTGTTGATGCTCGGCACCAGCACCCCGGCACCCATAGTCGTCGGTATGGAGGCAATTAAAATCCAGGCGATGCCCGCCCAGCCCACCTGGTTTCCATCGGGGATTGTCACCGAAATAGTATGCAGGCTATTCTGATTGACCAATTCTTCCATCAACGCATCCCTGGAATAGCCCGGTACAGCGACCGCAGGTGTGATCGACGAGAGAATCAAGCCAGCGCCCAACAAGGTCAGGCCAGCGATAATCAGCTTACGATCCCCAAATCTCCGGCTAAGAGGACCAATCGCGCGTCCCTGTACAATCACCAGCAAAACGCCGATAAAGACGAAGATCATGGCATTCCCCGCCGCATTCAGCCCCAATCGGTTGAGGGTGAAGAGCGCAAACAGGTTCTCGTACCCATAGAATACGATCTGCTGGGCGAAGATCAACAGCAGCAGGATGCCCACATACGGCGTCCTGAAGGCTTCCGCGACGTTAGCGAAGAAGTTTTTGGTCTTGGCTTCCGCTTGCTTTTTCTTGCGGATGTCCTCGGTCAGCGTTTCCTTAAACCACAACTGCGTCAGGATGATCGACAGCAGCGAGAACCCGGCGGCGATAAAAGCCGGAACCTGATAGTTATTGTTGGTCAGGCTGAGGGTGATGCCCGCAATGGCGGGGCCAATGGTAAAACCCAGGCCGAAGGCTGCACCCAGTAAACCCAATCCCTGGGTGCGAGTTTTTTCTGTCGTGCTATCTGTGATGGCCGCTTGCGCCACAACCAGATTCGCACCAGAGATGCCATCAATCAGCCGTGAAATGAACAGCCAGGGTAGGGTACTTGCCAGCCCAAGGATCACAAACCCAATGAACGTACCGGTCTGACTGATTAACAGAATGGGCTTGCGTCCGAAGCGATCCGATAGGCCGCCCAAAAAAGGGCCACCAATGAGCTGCATAAGCGGATAAGTAGCGGCCAACAGGCCAATTACGAGCGGGTCAGCCCCCATAGCTACCGTATACAACGGCAGCAGGGGGATGATGATGGTCAGGCCAAGGAGGTCGACCAGGACAATAATGAAGATCGGCAACACTTTCTTGAAGTCGAGCTTCTCTTCGGCTGGCTTTTCAGCGCCAGTCATGGGTAGTTCCGTCATGACTATGTCCTTCGACGATGTGTGTTGTGTCTTAGATGCCCATCAAGCGCCACTGAATGCCGGACGGTAGCACTACAATGCCGACCACGATCAGCAATAGCACGCCAACAATCAGCAGGAAACCGCGCTGGTAACGGGTCTTATCCGCCAGATCTCTTTTACGCCAAGCCATGTGCATATGGGCCACACCTAGCGCGACAGTCTGTATCACCAAGTGCTCCCAGTAGTGCCGCACACCGAACCCGGTCGCGCTGCCCAGGATCACCAGCAAAACGATGCCCACAATCCACTGTAGCCCCACCAACGAGCTAAAAATGGTCAATAAGGTCTGGCCGAATTTCGTCCAGGGCTTGGCCATGAACCAACCGCGTGCAAAGTAGATCATCCCCACCAGGGCGACGATCAGCACCAGCCAGCGATTCCAGGAATGAATCAAGCGAAATAGTGTTTCCATAGGTATTTACTCCAGTTCCTTCAATTGTTTTATGACGTGTGTAAGCCATGTCGATTCTGCATTCAGGTGGATTTCCTGATGGTCCAAAATTAAGCGCAGCCCGCCCTGGCTGTGGCCACCTACATGGCCCTGTCTGAGCAGGTCAAGCTGTTTTTGGATAGCTGCTTTGCGCTGCGTCAGCAGGTCGGCGGCTTCTTGCGGCGGAATCGCCTCTATAAAAGCCAGCCCGATCCCATCCGGCAAGCGCATCCTTGTATGCTGGGCCAGGTTCTCCCGTAAAATTTGCTGGAAGATGGCTTCGCCGTCCTCCGTAATTTGATAGACTGTCCGGGGTGGTCGGTTGCCTTCCTGTTCTTCGCGTGTTGTTACCCAGCCTTTATCCGCCATCCTTTTGAGCAGGTTATAGGCAGTCGCCTGCTTAAGGTCGCTGCAATATTCCAGGTCACGGCTGATCCATTCCTGAATCTGGTAGCCATGCATGCTCTGGCGGCGCAAAAGTCCTAGTAACAGCAGTTCACGATCCATGAGATCCAACTCAACTCTAAATATTCAAAATTGAATATATCACGATAAAATAGGTCGTCAAGCCGTTATCACTGGCGTATCAACCAGATCTAATCGCGCACTCATTTGCGAAATCACTGTCCGTAATGAGTCACTACTGTCTTTATCAGAAAAATGCATCGCGATACGAAACGTGCGGATCACTAAAGTGGTGTTGTGTTCACAAATGACTGGGGTGTTGAGGCACGTATGCGCGGGCAATTATTTATTGATGCGATTCTAGATTGGGTAACGCGGCAGGGTAGGTGGTATGCAAGTTGCCGATGATTGCCTGCCAATGTTGGTTATATTGCGCTCTATTGCGTATACTTAGGCCCAATCGAAATTATAGACATTTGGACATTAATGTTATGGTGTCTTATTATAATTGGGCGGCACTTCTCGAAGGTGAATTGCCAGAAGGCTATCAGATAATCTACGAAGACCTCTCCACACATTTAAGATGGTCCGCTGTCGTTGATGATATCTATAATCCCAAGCACTATTTTTTGCTTTTCCCTGGTACGGATGACGCAGAGGACATCCGAGCGGACTTGTCAATCTGGAAGCGGCGCTATCGGTTTGCCGTCCCCTATGAGGAGCACCCCAACTCAGTCAACTGGTCCGATCAACGTGTTCATAGTGGCTTCTACAACGCCTATCTCAATATTTGTAAAGGCCTTGGTACGCTTCTAGCGAGCATTGAGAAGACCGATAGGACGCAATTGTCACTCATTGGCCATAGCTTGGGCGGTGCTATTGCATACTTCGCAGCCCTCGACGTACATTACAATCGAATGTGGACACGCGATCAGATACGCGTCATGACGTTGGGCGCGCCCCGTATTGGCAACTTTGCATTTGTATGCGCTTATCGTGGGCGTCTGGGTACTCAGACGATTCGCTTGGTTAATTCTGAAGATATTGTGGCCCGCATGCCAATAAGGTTGCTGGGGTATGTCGACATTGTTCCAGAGACATTCATCGGCAAGCCCAGGGGATATTTTTATTTGTTGCCGTGGAAGAACGATTTCAGAGATCATATCATTCGTTCCTATCTTCGCGTTCTGCAGAGGCAAGAAGCTGTTAGAGATCCATCTACCCCATCAGTACGCGATTTGGTTTAGAAGTCGAACCATGACTGGGTGCTAAATTGTGATTCTTCAGCGAAATGCATTAGTATCTATTGGAAAATATCTCTATTCATGGATGGGTTAAACACACAATGAAAACAATTCGCTGGGGCATTATTGGGGTAGGGGATGTCTGTGAAGTCAAAAGTGGCCCAGGCTTCCAAAAAGCGGAGAATTCCGCATTGGTCGCCGTGATGCGCCGCGATGCCGCCAAAGCCCAGGACTTCGCTGAGCGCCATCAGGTGCCACGCTGGTATGACCAGGCTGAAGACTTTATCAATGACCCGGAAGTCGATGCAGTGTATATCGCCACGCCGCCGCATGTGCACAAGCGCTATACGCTGATGGCCGCTGAAGCCGGAAAGCCCGTCTTCGTGGAAAAGCCAATGGCGATCAACTTTGAAGAATGTCAGGCGATGGTAGATGCCTGCAACAATGCGGGTGTGCCGCTGTGGGTGGCTTACTATCGCCGCTGCCTGCCCAAGTTCCGCAAGATCAAGGCACTCGTGGACAGTGGCGCGATAGGGCAGGTGCGGACAGTTTCGATCACATTGCGCGCCAATAAGACCACGGGTCCCCAGGAAACCTGGCGCGTGAATACGGATGTCTCCGGCGGTGGCCATTTTGTGGATGTCGGCGTGCATTCCCTGGATTATCTGGATTACCTGCTGGGGCCGATTGCCAAAGTCAGTGGCTATGCCCTCAACCAGGGTGGGCACTATGCCGCCGAGGATAACGTCGTTACCAGCTTCGTGTTCGAGTCTGGCGTGACAGGAACCGGGTCATGGTGCTTCACCAGTGAGGCGGCTACTGATGATACGGTAATCACGGGGACAAAAGGCATCCTACGCTATGCGACCTTCACTGGCGATCCGATTGTGCTGACAACCGCTTCCGGCGAGGAATCCATCCCGGTGGAGTGGCCTGCCCATGTACATCAAAACCTCATCCAGACCATCGTGGACGAGCTGAACGGTCAGGGTCAGTCGCCATCGACAGGCGAATCCGGCGCACGCACGACCTGGGTCACAGACCAGATTTTGCAGAGTACATCGTCGTAAGGCAACGTTGTGTGGCGCTGTTTCTCATATGCAACGGGGTAGGAGTATGGACAAGAATTTGCTTATTTCTAGGGACATGTAGGCGAATATCGGCTAGAATGGCCCTAATCTTTCCATAGCGTCAGGGTTATTAGGCTATGAAGCGCATTGTTTTAACGTTGTTGACATTGCCGTTCTTGCTGCTTTTGACAGCATGTACAGGCGATGAGACAAGCACCAGCCAGACTATTGAAGTTGGGTCCAAAGCTCCAGACTTTACACTGGCTAACGCTGCTGGCGGGGATGTCTCGCTGGCGGACTATGCTGGCCAGCCGGTGCTGTTGTATTTCCACATGGCAGTCGGTTGACCGCCTTGCCTCCAGCAAATCGTTGATTTGCAAAGTGATCCTGAATTCCAAGCATTAGATGTCGCCTTTGTCAGTATTGCCTTCGACCCTGCCGAGCAGCAAACGAGCGCGATTGCAGAGTACGCCATCAGTGATGTGCCTATGCTCATCGATGCTGACCACAATGTATCTGAGGCTTACGATGTGCTCAAATGGGCCGTAGGCAGCGGCGAACCGGGCCATACGTTTATCCTGGTCGATGCCAACGGTGACATCGCCTGGATACGTGACTATGGTTCTCCAACCTTACCGGACCCGGTCATGTACGTGCCCCCGTCAGACCTCGTCACGCAGATTAGAGACAATCTGTAATTTCAGCAGATGCCGATTGAGCCTAAATCGGCATCTTGCTTTGCTTCTTCTATGATTACTTTCACATATGATTACTTTCACAGCTACTTTTGGACGTTCATCTGGCCAAAGCCATGTCAGGCAACCATGCCAGATAGGGTAAGTTTTGTTAAAGTCAGCCCTTATTGGAATCATCTTGTTTGATTGGAATTACGATGAAGATGGGTGCGATTTTCCCACATTTTGAGTTTGGTACAGATGCCGATGCTGTGCGTGATTTTGCGCAAACGGCTGAAGGCCTGGGATATAACCACATTGGCGCAGACGATCATGTCATTGGCCCGAACCCGGATCGTCCCGGTGGCTGGACAGGGTGGGTCACCTACGAAACGGCCTTTTACGAGCCGATGACGCTGTTTAGCTTTATGGCCGCTGTCACCACGACCTTGTCTTTCAACACCTGGATTTTACTTTTGCCCCAGCGTCAGACGGTGCTGGTCGCTAAACAGGCGGCAACGCTCGATATTTTGAGTAAGGGCCGCTTGCGGTTGGGCCTGGGCGTGGGCTGGAATGAGATTGAATACATCGCGCTCAATGCCGATTTCCATACGCGCGGCAAACGTGTCGAAGAGCAGGTGGCGTTGCTGCGTCAGCTCTGGACGCAGGAACTTGTTGATTTTAAGAGTGAGTGGCATCACATCCCGGATGCAGGCATCAACCCGCTGCCTGTACAGCGCCCGATTCCACTGTGGTTTGGCGGGCAATCGGAGCCAGCCATCCGCCGTGCTGCCCGGATTGGCGATGGTTGGATGCCCCTGTTTACCGAGCCTGAGGAAGCCAAGCCAAGCATCGATCTCTTAGACCGCTGCCTGGATGAAGCCGGTCGCAGCCGTGCCGACTTTGGATTAGAGGCACGAATTCCCTATGGCTCAGGCGATCCAGAGGTATGGCAGCGCCTTCTTGAGGATTGGCAGAGGGTAGGGGCGACGCATGCCGTCTTACAGACGACCAACTGCGGCTTCGACACGCCCACAGCCCATATGGAAGCCTTGCGCCGCTTTGCAGAAGCCACTGGCCTACACGACGGTGGCATCCAATAGCAAGCTGGGGCACCAGAATCACGATAATGCTGGCAAATTCAGGTGAATTTTTGTCACAATCCTGAGTGGCTCCTTCAAAATAGTTCACCAAGTGCTAAAAATCTCCTGGCATTATTTTTAGTAACGTATAAAGAATAGGAATGATTCAATGGCTTTAGAGCATAGAAGATTAGGGAAACACGGTGTTCTCGTCAGCAATTTGTGTCTAGGGACGATGAACTTCGGCTGGCATACTTCCAAAGAAGATAGCTTTGCCATCATGAACCGTGCCCTGGAATTGGGCATCAATTTTTTTGATACAGCCGATGTCTATGGCTGGGCTGATGAACATGGCCGCACAGAAGAAATTATCGGTGACTGGTTCGCAGAGGACAAACGCCGCCGCGATGCGGTCGTCCTGGCGACCAAGGTCTTTAACCCGGTATCGCGCAATGCCAATCTAGCTGAGGTCAATAGCGATGGCCGCAGCCTGTCCGCTTACAAAATTCGCAAGCACTGTGAGGGCAGTCTCTCGCGGCTACAGACGGACTGGATCGACATCTATCAGATGCACCATATCGACCGCGATTGCCCCTGGGACGAAACATGGCAGGCATTCGATAACCTGACCAAGCAGGGCAAAGTGGTCTACGTGGGTTCAAGCAACTTTGCTGGCTGGGACATCGCCACCGCTTGCCAGGAAGCCGATAAGCGCGGCATGATGGGTCTGGTGAGCGAACAGAGCATTTATCACCTCGATAATCGCCATGTTGAACTGGAAGTCGTCCCGGCCTGCCGTCATTATGGCCTGGGGTTGATCCCCTGGAGTCCGCTCGGTGGTGGTTTGTTGGGTGGCGCACTGGAAAAATACGAGTCGGGTCGTCGTAATAACCCCGATTTCGTCAAGCAAGTTGAGGACAATCGCGAGAAATTACAGGCTTACGAAGACCTCTGCCGTGAAATCGGCCATCCTCCGGGTGAAGTTGCACTGGCATGGCTGCTGCATAACCCGGTTGTCACCGCACCGATCATCGGCCCACGCACGATGGAACAGCTCGAAAGTGCTGTGCGTGCGACCGAAATTGACCTGTCAGAGGACGTCATGGCACGCCTGGATGAGATTTTCCCCGGCCCCGGTGGAGAAGCCCCCAAGGCCTACGCCTGGTAAACCAGCTCGTCTTCATCAACCGAGATACACACCTGAAGGCCCTCTTGCGAGGGTCTTTTCAATTAATACGTTGGACAACGGATTCTTGGGGTAGAATAGGGCATACTCAACGAAGGTTGTTAATGTCGAAACCATATCGACTATTATTTTACTGATTTTGATCCGAACTTTGGGGGCATTCATGCTGTCTAGATTGACCATACTTGCTTTGCTGATGACATCGTTTTTTGGCATGACCATGATTACAGCCCAGGACGATACAATTGTCCTGGAGTACGAAGATGTGTTGGAAATGACGGCGGTTCGATATGATGTATCTGTCGCCTGTCTAGCTGAAGCCAACAGTATTGAAGACTTTCAATCCGAAGGCGCCCTGAATATTGACACCAGTTGCCCACCCTATGATGCTGACGAATTGGGTCAGGGTGGGGGCGGCAATAGCTCCTATACAGTCGTTGCAGGTGACAATCTGGCGAAGATCGCCGAGCGCTTCGACGCCACCGTCAAGTGCATTCAGGATACCAACTTTATTGTGAATCCCAATCTGATCTACGTTGGGCAAATACTCACCATCAGCAGCGATTGTGCAAACATGATCAGCGTGTCGCCCCCTAGAGAGCAGTGTGCGGGTGATCGCAATCCGGGTCGTGAGGTCGAAAACGGCGTTTATACGGTCGTCGCAGGCGACATGCTCGATTTCATCGGCTGTGACTTAAATATGGAGACCTCTTGCCTGAAGACGCTCAATAATTTGGAAGATGGGCAACCCATTCTTATCGGTCAGGAGCTGATTGTTAGCAACCAGTGTACCGGGTGGGTCGATCCTTTCCCGCCGTCTGACGAGGAATAACTATTTGCGATAGCGTGTGCGTCAAAAACCCTCGTTTGAGGGTTTTGCACACATATCATGGTGTTAAGGCTATATTATTACCCGATAGTGCCAAGGTATGACGCTGTTAGTCAATTCTATACACCGACAGAAATGTTAAATTATCCACAGTCGCAGTGAAAATGGGTCGTTTGTTCTCAACTATGTCATACACAGCATTCGGATTGCGGTAGTTGTTAATCATGTACTGTGCCTCTTGACAATCTTCTGTCCAATGTATTCGCTCACGGACCTCCTTCTCTAGGATTTGAATAGTATTTTCAAAAGCACCATTAACTGTACAGACAGTAATGGAGTCACTAGGATCCACCTCAGCAATGAATTGGAACCCTTAATAAACAGATAAACGTCCTCGTTCACGGTCAAAATCTTCACGGCCACCCAAAACCTCAACAATTGGTGTTGTAATGAGTATCTGCTGGCGTGAGGTTTTCAGTGCATGAGAGCATCAAGCGTGTGCCTGTTCTGGGGGCTGGCCAAGATGTCTGTGACTCATCCGATGGCCTAGAAATTGTGTGATTCTGAGACGCCTTTCGACGTTGCAGTCTCAGCCATTTGTCCAATTGTTGAGCTGATCCATCATAGCCCTGTTGTTGGATCTC
>PABP01000035.1 GCA_002699585.1 Anaerolineaceae bacterium
CCAGCGACGGCGCAACCTATAACATCATCGTAGAAGACAGCATCGAAATGCCCTGGCACCTGGGTAATCCGCCGACTGAGCCAGCATCAGTCAATCAGGTACAGCCCTGGGAACTAACAGCAACTTCCATCATTGTGACGGTGACGCAAGGCGCTGTAATGGATCCTATATTGGCAACCCAACGGGTAGAAATGGCCAAATTACCAGCCTTGTGTAGCGTGAGCAGCCCTCATATTGTCAATTTGCGTTCTTACACGGATGTGACAGTAGAAGTAGAGGTGCAAGTGCCTCCTAATCAGAGGCTGGACGTGCTGGAAATCAGGCCAGATCCAGCTGAGCCAACTGCCACATTATGGTATCTTGTCCGCACGGTAGAGAATGACATAGGTTGGGTTCGTCAGGAAGTCATGGAGCCAATAACAGATTGCCCGGAATAATATCCCAGCCAACACAATTTTAAAATCTTCGTGTAAGTAACTGTGTGAAGGAGCGCCCCGCCTGGGGCGTTTCTTCGTTATTTTTAGCTGTTAGTCGTTTTCATTGCGGTGCAGATGACGCTCCATAAGCTGGACCAGCATACTGCCGGTGATGGTCAGCGTCAGGTAAATCATACTCAGCACGGCATACGTTTCGACATATAAAAACGTGCTGCCGGACCACTTACGCGCGAGCTGTGTAATTTCATTGATGCCCAGCACTGTCACCAGCGAGGTATCTTTAATCATGCTGATGAAGTCATTGCCGAGCGGGGGTAGCATGCGGCGTACCGCCTGCGGGATGACGATATAGCGCAACACCTGGAAATAGGACATACCCAGCGACTTAGCCGCTTCGATCTGGCCTTTATCCACAGATTGGATACCTGCGCGGAACACTTCCGATAGAAAAGCCGAGTAGATCAATGAGAGGCCGGCAATTGCGGTGCCATTGTCGCGTCCACGCCACACCAGTTCCGGCAGGTCGGGGTTGTTCATGAGTTCCCGCAGCCAGGGAACCAGACCGTCATTGATATTGTTGCGCAGCGCTGGCACCAGAATGAAGCCGGAAATCAGCAGGAAGACCAGCGGCGGTATCCCACGCATGAACTCGACGAACATGGTGGCAAAGTTATAGACGGCGGTATGCATGATGCGTCCCGCCACCTGGGTGATCCGCATGCCATGCTCTGGCGGTCGTGGGGCATTTGCCCGGATGATGCCCAACAGCAGGCCAAACACAATCGCAAAGAAGTAAGCAGTTACTGACAAGAATAGCGTCAGCGAGATGCCTTCACTCAGTTCTTCATAAATCCGACTGAACTCTTCGCTGTTGGCGATCTGGACCACCAGATAAACCCACAAAAAGATGAGAAAAATAAGCCACCAGGGAGCAACATAAAGTCGGGAGAGCGGTCCAGCCAGTCGGCGCCGACTGCGCTCTTCCACGTCGTCCATGTCATTTTTAGGTTTTTCTTCAAGTGCTGCGGACATGCTGGCTCCTGGTAAAAAGAGGGCGCACAGCCGATGCCGTGCGCCACTTGATTGTCTTGTAGTGTGTTTAGTGACTATTCTTCAGCCGGGCCGAAACCCCAGGCTTCGTTGATGGCGTCGAGCGTACCATCTTCCATCATGCTGGTGAGGGCCGCATCGAAGGCGTCACGCAGTTCGCTGCCCTCTGGGAAGATGAAGCCAAGGCCGCCATCTTGCGTGATGGCATCATCCAGCAAGCGGACGAATTCTTCGTTTTCACCGACATAACCCTGGCCAGCGACATCATCAATGATGACTGCATCGACATCTTCGGCGATCAAAGCCTGGACAGCCAGCGGGTACTGGTCGTAACCGACAAGGCGATCTTCGCCGACCAGTTCAACGGCGGTCAGGTAGTTGGTGGTGGCTGTCTGGACGCCGACGATGTAGTCGTTGTTGACGAACTCATCCACGCTCTCAAAGCGATCTTCGTCCACGCGGACCAGCAAGCGCTGGACAATCGAGATGTACGGCATGGAGAAATCGACGCCGCTTTCATCACGTTCTTCAGTGATGGTGATGCCGTCCGCAGCCACATCGAANTCACCGCCAGCGACGGCGACGATCATGCCATCCCAGGAGGTTTCGATGTACTCTGGCACGCAGTTGAGGCGCACGCAGATTTCATCAACAGCGTCATAGTCCCAACCGACGGCGTCGCCCGTTTCTTCATCAAGGTAGTTGAAGGGTGGGTAGGCGTTTTCTACGGCGATGGTGATCGTTTCACCACCCAAGTCAGGCAGCTCATCCTGCGCCTGGAGAGCGACTGGCAGCGTCAACAACAATACCAGTATCAGCAACAGCACTTTTTTCATTAGGGTTCCTCCAAAATGGGCTTAAAACACAAGCTGACACCCTGTGTCAGCGTGAGCATAGCGTCATTGATAATACCAACGAACGAGACATCCGTAAAATGTAAGCCCGTACGAATGCAACCCTGACTGTTTGTCGAATTTGCATAATCGTTCGTAATAGTGTTGAGGATTAGTTGGCTGTTTATAGATACAAGGCCACTTAAATGTGGGTTTCGCTAAACGTGCAAAGAGGCGCGTATGTGCGGTACGCGCCTCTTGACAGGAGATGTACCAGTGCATGATCTGCACAAGTATGTACCCTTATCTTACTCCAAACTTTGTAAACCAGACAAGGTCTTATGGCCTTAAACCGATCCTCTGGCTGCGTGGCGCTACGTAAATTTTTCTTCCTGATGGCACATCTTAGATTGTTATCTGTGGTTTATCTGCTGATTATGTGCCTTCTCTATAATGGCACTTAAGTCGTATGGGCACCGTATTTTATAGAGAGAGGACATGTCATCATGAAGTGGATACGTCGCATCCTGATTGCCATTGTGCTGATTATCGTGTTGCTGATTGTGGGTGTGTTCGGCATTATCGCAGTCGATAGTGTTGCCGGGGATGTCGCCACCAACTATACCAACGTCAGCTATCCGGCAGATGATGGCACAACCTTGAACGCCTATATGGCCACGCCCACTGGTGAAGGTCCTTTCCCGGCTGTGCTGATGGTCCATGAGTGGTGGGGCCTCAATGGCGAAATTACGGAAATGGCCGACCGCTTAGCAGAAGAAGGCTATGTTGTCCTGGCACCGGATACCTATCGTGGGCCAACCACGCGCCAGATTCCGCGTGCGGTTTTCTTACGTGTGACCATCCCGGAAGAGCGTGTTGACCAGGATATGCTGGCCGCGTTCGCTTATCTGGCATCCCGTGATGACGTTGATGTCGACAATATCGGCGTAATCGGTTTTTGCTATGGGGGTGGGGTAGCCCTGCGCCATGCTGTCCTCAACCCGGATATTGCTGCGACGGCCAATCTGTATGGCGATACCATCCTCGACCCGGCTGACTTTGGTGCACTGCTAGATGCCGATGCGGGGCCTGTTCTGGGTGTTTTTGGCACCGCCGATATGCAGATTCCTGTTGAGGAAGTCGAGCAGTTTGAGCAGGCATTAGCCGAAGCGGACATTGAGCATACGGTGAACCTGTACCAAGACATGCCGCATGCCTTTATTCAGCCCGATAACATCGATGAACCCGGCCAACCCCAGACTGCCTGGGAGGACATCAAAGCCTTCTTTGCAGCCCATTTGCAGGCTGCTGATGCCGAGCCAGGAGCCTGAGTCCGGCACTCCTACCTAGTGTGATTTCTGTTATACTCGCCCCCGTAATGGTGCCGTTTACCTAGGGGCGTTTTTCTTTGATAAAGCGATACTTTGCTCGGCTGGATGTGGGCCTGCTGCTGGTGATTTTGCTCAGTGGGCTGGCGGCCATGCCCTTGATTTTGCAGCCAAATGGCCTGCCCAATGGCTCCGATGTGCTCTATCACGCTTATCGCGCTGCCATGATGGACCGCGCCTGGTCGTTAGGGGATGTCTTCCCGCGCTGGGCGGATACGCTCTACTTTGGCTATGGTGCGCCGCTGTGGCAGTTTTACGCGCCCCTCAGCTACTATTTGACTAGCATCTTTTCAAGACTGTTGGCGTTGGATGCCCTGGGAGCGATCCGGGCGCTGGTGCTCCTGAGCTACTTCAGCATGGGCATCGGCATGTACTACTTCAGCAAGCGCACCGCCGGACGTCTGGCCGGGGTGCTGACGGCGATAGCCTACCTGTTTGCCCCCTATGTTTACTTCACGCTGCCTTATGCCCGTGGCGCCTATCCTGAACTGCTGGCGCTGGCGCTGTTCCCCTGGGTGATGTGGCGCTTTACCTTGCTGATCATCACCAACAGCCGCCGTGATACCGCCCTGGCGGCACTTTGTCTATTTTTGTTGATTATCAGCCACAACCTGATGGCCGTTGTCCTGACGCTGATGCTGCTGGCCTATCTGCTGTGGCAGACCATCGCCACCATGATTGGCACAGCGAGTCATCAATGGCGAACTGACTTGCAGCCGCATTTGCGGGCGCTGCTGGCTATGGCCCTGGCTGTTGGCTTGTCAGCTTATTTCTGGCTGCCGATCTTGCTGGAAGCCAACACAGTACATTTAGAAAACCTGACTGCTGGGGCACAGCTCGACTATCGCCAATTCTTCATCTGGCCGGATGTGCTATTTGGCCTTGCACCGTTGCCGGATGCCGGGGCCATCAATGGCCTGCGCCCGGTGACGATCCTGGGCTTGCCGCAGTGGCTTTTCGCCCTGACAGGTCTCGTCGGCATCATCTGGCTGATGGTACGCGCCCTGCGTTCTGGCCAACGTCCGCAGGGATCGCTGTATACGGGTTTCTTTTTCGCGATCTGTGCGCTGCTCTGCATCCTGCTGACTCTGCCGCTTTCTGCTTCCATATGGGATGCCATCACGCCGCTGCAATATTTGCAATTTCCCTGGCGCTTGCTGGGACCTGCCGCCTTTGCGCTGGCGGTCCTGGTCGGCATGAACGCCCACTGGCTGACCCAATTGCCGCGTCCTACATGGCAGACGGGCGCGATTGCCGCCCCGGTCGTGTTGATCCTGGTGCTGGCCGCGCCGCTTTTTAATGTGCAGGAATGGCGCTACACCGATCTGGATACCTCGGTGGCGGCCTATCATGACAGCGAAGTGGCGGGTGTCCAGATTGGCACAACCTTCACCGATGAATATCGTCCCTCTGATGTGCAGACGCCCCCCGGTCCGCAGCCGGATTTGCTGGCGGATTATGCCGATGGCTACCCGGTTGACCGCGCCCATGCGCCTGATGGCGTCGATGTGTTCGCTGTCGCTAGCGGTCCGACTTCCAATGACTGGCAGACCCGCGCCGATGAGGCCTTCACAATGGAGGTCTACACCTTCAATTGGCCCGGTTGGGTAGCTGCGGTCGATGGGGGACAGGTGGCCGTTACGTCCTCGCCCAATCACGGCTTCATCACCTTTGAAGTTCCCGCAGGCCAGCATGACGTCAGCGTCTACCTGACAGCGACCGTGCCGCGCCTTTTGGGCAACCTCATCAGCATCCTGTCGATCATCGCCTTCTTTGCCTTTATGCGCTTCTTGCCTGCGGGCGTTCCTGCCCCGGCTACCCAGCCGATGAGCGCGCGCCAACGGGTAGCGCTGCTGCTCGGGGGCTTGATTGCGCTGGCGCTCATCCTGCTGTTCCTGCCGGAGCCGAGTGTCTTCTGGTTGAACACCACGCCCGGTCGTGCCCCGGCTGGCAACGAAGTACGCTATACGTTCATGGCCGATACGGGCGATGGCGAGTCCGAGTTGGCGCGTGTCGTCGGCTACGACCTGGGCAGCACGAGTTATGCCCCAGGCGATACGGTGCGCATCGCTATTTACTGGCAGGGCCGCCGCGACGAGTACGATGTCAATTTCAGCAGCTTTGTGCATATTGGCCAGCCGGACGTGCCACCTTTAGCCCAGGCCGACAAGCTGCATCCCGGTGGCTATGCCATGCGCGATTGGTGGTCACCGGAGGGCTATATTTATGACCTTTATGAGATCACGCTGCCGGACGACATGCCAGCAGGTGACTATACCGTGTTCGTGGGGCTGTATACCTGTGAACTGGCCCCGGCTGGCGAGTGCGGTAATGGCTATCGGCCAGAGGTCTTTGACGTCGATGACGCTTCCGTTGGCGATACGCTGCCGTTGACGACCCTCACCGTGCGCTAAAGCGGATATACTTGTAGGCAGATAAGTCATATGGGCACAGGTCACTAAAGGACGCGAGATGAGCAAACGAGTCGGGATATGGGCATGGCTGATGGTGGCGCTGTTGATCGCTGCCTGTGACACGGCGGGCGATGTCGCTTTGACGCCCTCTGCCACGCCTGCGCGTTTGCTGGCGACAGCCTTCATCTCGCCAACGCCCAACCCGGACCAGGTGCGTGCCACGCAGTTGGCCATCACGCCGACCGTTGCCGTGCCGACCGCGACTGTACAGGCTTCACCATCGCCTTTTGTCGGCGTGTTCATTGGCGAGGCCGAGCGCCAGGATAGTAGTGTGCATGTGGAAGAACCCTTCTTTGCGCCGGACATCAGCGTGTTTGCCCAACCGACAGCCAATGCCAACCGCTGTGGTGTCGTGGTGGATAGCGCTTATGTCACAGCATGGCAGACTACACCCGACGTCAATCGCGAACTGGGTTGCCCGATCCAGGCCGCGCTCGGCTTCTTCGGCACAGTGCAGATCTTCGAGAACGGCATCATGTACCGCCGCGACGATACCCGCGAAATCTGGGCCATCACCACCGATGGCCAGCGCGGCACCTATGACTATGTAGAAAATCTGCCCCAGGTTGACATCCAGGGCATGAGCGTGCCCAATGGGCTGCTGCCGCCCCAGGGCGATTTCGCCATCATGTGGCTGAACGTGGAAGGCTTGCGTGATCGCCTGGGCTATGCTCGTACCGAAGCCCAATCCGATGTGGCGCTGGGAGCGCAGCGCTTTACGACGGGTACCTTCCTGCTGGATGCCAACGCTGGCCAGAGTTACGCCCTGACCAACGATGGCCGCGTGTTTGGCCCCTTCGCCGTGCCGGAATCCGACGCAGGCACGGGCACACCTTCACCGGATGATGTGCAGGTCATCAGCACCTCGGAAGCACCCTAGCATGTCGTACGTAGGGGCAAGGCACTGCCTTGCCTGTGTCTGGCCAAACCGCAAAATTTTGCCGTAGGGACGCAGCACTGCTGCATCCGCTGCTCCTATGCTGTTTATCGAGTTTGTTTTAACCCTCATACGGCTTGAGCAAATCTCGACCTGTTAGCAGGCGAGCGTTGGCGGCGTCAAGTTGTTGCTGAATAGCTAGCGGAACCTCGTCTTGCAGGGTAGCGAACACATATTGATAGCCGAGTGTGTCAGCCAGCATCAGCCCTGTTTCAATGGTGCGCTGGAGTTCCGCTACGGCCTCGTCAGTGGTCTGGAAGTTGTCTTTGCATTCCACTAGTAGGCCACTATCTTTGAGGATAAGCAGCAGGTCGATGTCGGTATGCAGGTGTCGGTTTTTGACCTCGACTGCAACGTATTTGTCCCGGAAACGCTCAGATGATTTTACTTCTTGATTGAGGGTTATGAGCGCATTGAGCAGGGTCAATCCACCATCTTTGACAGCTTCTCGCACGAGTGGATTGAGCTTGTACTCAAGCTGTGCGTTGATGGGTAGTTGAAAGGGATGTGTGAATCCTCTGCATACAAAATGGTAAGATGGCGTGCCGCTGCTGTTGATAACCAACTCATACAGTGGGTACCAATCCACCATGCCACAGTCTGGACATTCCAGCGTGTAACCCCGCTGAAAAATAGCTTTGGCTATTTGTGTAGCTGCCCTTGTCAGCCGCGCACTATCTTCTCCTGGCTTGACGGCCCGAATCATCTGGTCGGCTGTCAGGGTATTCCCTTTACGGAGTTGCGCGTTGCTTAGTAGCTTCACAATAAGTGGGTCACGATACACTACCTGCTGCATCAGGGTTAGCTTGATAAACGCATTCAGTCGCTTACTCACAGGCCGATCTGTGATGACATGGTAGCCAGCGTCTTTGAGTGCTTGAATGGGGTCATTCATCGTGCAAACCTCCTGAGTAGGGTTTCGTCATCCAATGCGGCCAGGTCGAGCAGGGCGGCATAGGGATCGCCCATGATGCCAAAATACTGGCCAAAGGCGGGTTCAGTTTTGAGGCCATCGCGCTTGAGTGCCCGTATCGCTTCTCGCGCCTCTGGAAACAAATCTAGCAATCGCGCTTCAATAAGCATGTGAACATAGCCATGCTGCTGCTCAACCGGGATGGCCTGGGCGAACAGCTCAAAGTCAAAGCCATAGGTCGTAAATCGGGCAATGTGCGCTGGCTGCCCCTTGATGACCTTGTCCGCTGCTGAAAATTCGCTGATGTGGCCATAGTGCCGCCTGACATCAGCGGCAAAGGTCGCCAGATCGGGCGCGTAACACAAAATATCCAGGTCGCTGCCGGGAACGTCAATATCGAGCGGAATGGTTCCGGCAAGTACGGGCTGATAGGTTGCGAGAGACATCATCACCTGAGCTTGCCGGATGGCGGCATCGGCGGCTTGCTGGCGATCCGTGCCCTTTTGCAGATAGCTGAGATCGTGCCAGTTTCGGCTGGCCATGATTACTGCGTCGCCGTGACAATCGGCTGGTAAAAACTGGAGTCCTCCGGCATGTGCCAGGTGATGTTTTCCAGGCCAACCTCGGTCATCACGGCATCGATTTCCATGCGCTGCCATGCGCGTAAGCGTGTGTGCAAACTGCGCGTTTGCCAGCCGTCTGCGCCCTCGGTCATGATGAACTGCTCCATGTCATAGATTTGCATGGCCTCGTCCCAATCCCACAACTGGAACGTCACGCGCCGATTGCCGCTGTCATTGCTCCGGCGCGGTGCCGAATAGGCCGGGGCTTCTTTGACGAAAGCGTCGTAATCACGCAGGGTGATGGCCAGCAGGCTTTTGTCGTTCATGTGCTGCTTCATGGTGTGCAGGGCGGTCGCCAGATCGTCTTCGCTCAAAAAGTGGGCAATGCTGTTATCGCCGCTGAGGACCACATCGCTGATTTGGACGGATGTCGGCGGCTGAAGCAGGTCCATCACGCTGAATGTGGGCGGTGTTTGCAGGTCAAAACGCGCTTTAAGCTGTTCTGCCTGGGCGATGGCCTGTGGACTGAGGTCACTGGCGATGACGCGATAGCCCTGCATGGCCAGTCCGAAAGCCTGTGTACCTACGCCGCAGGTGACATCGCGGACAGTAGTGGTTGATGATGCATAACCGAGCTTTTGGAGCAGTGCGCCCAGGACCTTGCCTTGATGCCCAACTGAGCGCTCCCAATCAGCGAATATGGCCGTATAGTCGCTGGCGAAATCATCATAAAACTGTGTGACTGACATGTGTTCCCCTTGTTGGTGATTGGCCCAATTTATCATACGATGTTTTGCCCTGTGGCGTAGCCTGGATAGCTTGCTTTCATGGCTATCTTACGTGCATCTCATATTGGGGGCGTATGCTTGGGCCAATCCTATCATTAGGCCCCACAAGGAGTTTTACCTATGCTAGCTATTGGTGATATGGCCCCTGATTTTGCCTTGCCGAATCAGGATGGCGACACCATCAAATTGAGTGATTATCGCGGTAAAAAGGTCGTGATTTTTGCGTTCCCCAAAGCCGGGACGATGGGTTGCACCCAGCAGGCCTGCGCTTTCCGCGATGCCTTGCCTGAGTTGCAAGATGCCAATGCGGTCGTCTTTGGCGTGAGTGCTGATTCTCTGCCGGAGTTGCAGAATTTTAAGAAGAAGCAGAACCTGACATATGATTTGCTGTCGGATGCGTCCCACAAAATGCTGGATGCCTATGGCGCGTGGGCCATTGGCTTCGGCATGATTAAGCTGCCCGTCATTCGGCGCAGTGTGTGGGTGATTGATGAAACAGGTCGCTTGGTCGACATGGAAATCGGCATCGGCCCGGAAAAGAGCATGCAGCAAGCGCTGCAAACGGCCCTCAACACGAAGGTCAGCGGATGATGCGGCTATAGGCATTCCGCTGTGATTTAAGCTAAAGTTGGATAGCTAGCGTTCAATAATGATCGTTTTGGTGACTTAAGGAGGAAGAGTTCTATGCCAGCAGTTGGCCAACCATTCCCTGATTTTTCCCTGCCGAATCAAGAGGGTGAAACCGTCAAACTGAGTGACTTACGTGGCAAGCGCGTCATCTTGTTTGCCTATCCCAAAGCCGGGACCAGTGGTTGCACCACCCAGGCTTGCGGTTTCCGTGATGCCTTCCCGCAGATCGAAGCCGCCGATTCGGTGGTGTTGGGCATCAGCCCGGATAAGCCGGAAGACAATAAGAAGTGGAAGATCGACGAGAATTTGCCCTACGACCTGCTCAGTGATGAGGATCACAGCAACCTGGAAGCCTGGGGAGCCTGGGGTGAAAAATCCATGTATGGCAACACCTACGAAGGTGTCATTCGCTCGCATTGGATCATCGACGAGAACGGTATTGTGCTCGATGAACAGATCAAGATTAGCCCCGCTAATAGCATCAAAGAGGGCTTGAAGGCGCTCGGCCTGAAAGCGTAATTTGCTAGCAAGAAAGAGAAAAGGGCACCTTGTCGTGCCCTTTTTGCGTTATAGACGAGCATGTGGCTACGCTAGGAGGGTGATGATCGTTGCGAAGATCAGCGCGAAGACGATGCTCATCACGCAGCCCTTCAAGAAGCCGTAGAAATGGAACATGTAGTTGTGATAACCAGCCGCGCCCTCTGTTCCGGGGATAGGTGGATTTTGCGGGTCAGTCAGGGCAAAGCCGAGCCAGTCCAGTGCAACCAAATCCCACAAGTTGATCGCGAAGAAAATCGCATAGCCATACAACCAGGCATTGCCGAAGCTGTAGTCGCTGCCCATCGTGGCTTTCAAGTCCCAGCCGAGTGCCAGCGGCAAGCCGAAGAAAATAACCATGAAGACCAGCCCAAGCCAGCGCGTCAGGCGTTTTTCTTCATCGGTTTTGGGCGGGGCCATTGCCTGAATATCTGAAGGAAAGTCATGCAGCCAGATGCGTGGTTTCCACATTAGCGAACCCACGACGAAGACGGTAAACACAACGATCATGATGATTGTGTCAATGAGTAGTGCCTGTAAGGGGAGCATAACTCCTCCTTTATTTAGATTATCAAATATATAAATTTAGATTAATCTAAAAATAGCAATAAGTCAATAACGTTGCGCTAAAATAAGTATAAAGATTGTTGCAACTGTGGGAAGTGATTTGCATGGTTACGTATACGGATTCGCTAAAGGGTATCATCGCAGAGCAGCTTACAGGCTTTTTCGTTGGCTGGCCTAATCCGCCTTCGCCGGACGTGCATCTGCGCATGTTGCAGGGCAGCTATCATGTGTGGCTGGCGTTAGATGGCGAGCGGGTCGTCGGCTTTGTGTCGGCCATCAGCGATGGCGTGCTGTCGGCCTTTATCCCGACGATTGAGGTCTTACCGGATTACCAGGGGCAGGGTATCGGCAGTGAACTGATGCGGCGGATGTTGGGCAGTTTGTCGTCTCTATACAGCATCGATGTGATCTGCGATGAGGATGTGCAGCCCTTTTATGAGCGGTTGGGGATGCGGCCTTACAGCGGCATGACCCACCGTAACTATGACAATCAGTCCGGCGGTGGGCATTAGATCCAGTTATTTGATGTAATTGCGGCGGACGGCATCGACGACATCCAGCAGCAAATTATCATCATAGGTTTGTTCGCGATGCTCTAAAATACTGGCGGCTACGGCCATGCCGCAGGCGTAGTTAAAGCGCGGCCCGGATGGCTCATTGCCGACGATGGCGATGTTGGCGCCGGGGATGTCCAGATGGCGCAGGCTCATTTCCAGGAGAGTGCCCGCACAGTAAGCGGCCCAGGTTGGCAGGGGACGGTTTGTGGTCGTGCGCTGTTGGCGCGCGCTGCGATGGTCGAAGGTAATACGTGCATCCAGGTCGGGCATGATTACACACATTTTGCCGCCCTCGTCGATGCTGGCTGCGACCCACATTTCCCGCGCGGGGACCTGGAAAACCTGGGTTGGTTGGGCGTCGTAGGCTTCCATAAAGCTGGCGAGCAGGCGCAGGGGGGCGTTGGTGGTTTGCATGGGTGTCGCGTCCTTCGTAACGTCCGATGTGGCTGAGTAAACCCATCCTCGGTGAGATAACAACATCGTTAGCAGCAGTGTATCATATCTGGGGTGCTTTGTGCCTTTAACGTGCCGACCATTTGCAGTGAATTATGCCTGCTAACGATTCACCTACTGTATGGCCTATCGCTCTCAGAGATGGCCAAAAGCATGGTACAATGACGCGCAGTTTGTTCGCCTGAGAATCGTGATCGACTATTGATGCAGTGGCCTATCCGTAACCTCATCCTGATTGTTATCCTCATCGCGCTTGCTTTAACGGCCTGTGCACCCCCGGTGCCAGGGGCCGCTCAGATTAATGAGCAGTCGATCCAGCCAACGGCAACACGCAACATTATCTACGTCACGCCGACGCAGGCGCCGACCATGATCCCGACAGTTGTGCCGCTGACGCCTTCTCTGACACCCTCCATGACGCCCGTTCCCAGCGATACGCCGGACTTCGCGGCGTTGCGGGCGCAGTGCGCCAATAACCTGGAAGCTTTCTATACCAGTGCGGGTGAAGCCTGCCTGGGCCAGCCGACAGGCTTTTTGTGTAACGGTGGCCTACCGCCAGAAATCGCGCCGGAGCAGATTACGGCTTCCATCGCCTTGCCCGGATCGCTGGTGAGCGCATCTGATGTGGCCTGGGTGCGCGGCGAGTCGTTGATGACACAGAACAGCGGCGGTTTGATGTGGCTGCATCTGGAAGAAAATATCCATATGAACGGCATGCTCCTGGGCGATGTCGAAATACGGGATGTGACCGACCGCAGCCTGAACCTGCCGCAGTGGCAGTCATTCACAGTGATTACTCATCAGCAGGCGACGGATACCTGCGCTGATCTACCCATGAGTGCCTTCATTGTGCAGGGTGAGTACGGCGTGGCGTCGCGGCTGGTGATCAACGGCGTATCGACCGATTTGAACGGCACGCTGGTTGTGCAGACTGAAAACGATACGACGCACTTCATCATGATCGAAGGACAGGCGCGCATGATCGTCTTTGGCCAGCCGAGTGTGGTCTATGCTGGCCAGCAGGTGAATGTCTTATATGGCGACGAAACTTTCAGCAGCCCGATTACGGCCCCCAGTGAGGCCATGCCCCTGGATAGCGACCGCATTGCCCATATCCCGGTGACGATTCTGGATCGTCCGGTGTTGCTGCCGCAGCCCGGTTATCTGCGGACGACCGCCAATGTGAATATGCGCACAGAGCCAGATATCAATTCGCGCTTGCTCTATCAGGTGCCGAGTGGGGAAGTCATCAGTATCCTGGGGCAGAATACCGAGCGTGACTGGTATCACATCCGCCTGGGCAATGGCGAAACCGGCTGGATGTTCGCTGAACTGCTGTCCGGTGAACCGGGTTTTGTCGAGACAGTTTACAATGCAACACCCGCTCCGCCGCAGCGCTCTGGTCGTCTGGGGTCCACGGGTGTCGTGAATGTCACCTTTGGTAGCAATCTACGCAGCGCGCCGGATGCCAGCTTCACGGCGTTGACCACGTTGCCGCAAGGTACAGAGGTCGAGCTATTGGCACGCAGCCCCTATAGCCCCTGGGTGAAGGTGCGAAGTGCGCTCGGCGAAGGTTGGGTGGCGCTCTTTACGCTGGAAACACGCGCGGCGATTAACTTCCTGCCCATCGACTACGATGTACGGCTGCCAGCACGCCCAACAGCGACCCCCAACTTCTCTTATGGGGGTGGTCACGCTTATCCGAATCCGCTAGGCGGCTCCTAACTGAAACGGCGCTATTAACCGCGAGAGGTCACTTTCCACTCGCGGTCCTTCATAAACTCCTTGAGCTGCGACACACGCGCGATGGTGTTCTTATACTCCGTGTAGAAGAAGGACATCAGCATGTAATACACGAACCAGCGTTTGTGCTCTTTGATGCTCGGATGGCCCAGGCGATAGATGAAGTAAATTTGCAATGGGCCAGTCGATAAGGTCACAATCGATGTGACGATAAAAATGGGCACAGCCCAATCGATATTTTGGAAGCCCCCATTGCGGATCGCCCAGTAGATGACAATCGGAATAATCTGCATCGATACCCAGGGATAAATTTCGCGCCAGATAATCAGATGCCAGACGCCGAACTTCTGACGCAGGCTGCCCGTCGGTGAAAGCAATAGCTGGATAGCATGTTTGAGCGATACCTGGAACCAGCCCTGTGCCCAGCGCATCCGTTGGTTCCATAGGGCTTTGGGCGTTGTTGGGGCTAACTCGCGCGAGATAATCTGAGGATCGACCTTGATGCGAAACCCTTGTTTGGTGATGCGCATCGACGAATCAATGTCCTCAGTCAGCATGAAACCCTGCATACGGGTGCTCTGGAGCAGGTCGGTGCGCCAGTAACCATTGCTGCCACCGAAAATACCAAAGCCATGCATCTGCGCCCGACCCGGATGTGAAACGGCATAAATCGCCTCAAACTCGACCGCAACCAGCCGCGTCACCCAACTGGCGGAGCCATTGCGAATCAGACAGTGGCCTTGCACGACATCATAACCTTGGGAGAGCCACTGCCACGCCCGTGTGAAGGTATGCGGCGCGGGTTGATGGTCAGCGTCGAAGATGCCGACAAATTCGCCCGTGACGTGTTGAAGCGCCGCGTTGACATTTTGTGCTTTAGATGTGCTGTGCTGGACGCGAATTGGCTGAAAACGCGGATCGCGGCGGGCGATGGCCTGCAAAGTTTCCTCGAAGGGCATGTCTTCGGGCGTGTTGTATGCCAGGATGATCTGGATCGGTCCGGGGTAATCTAAGTTCTGGAAGGCAGCAATGGTGGCCAGCAGCGTATCGGCTTCGTTGGGCAAATAAGCCGCGATGATGGCACTCGCCAGGGGGAACTGCGCTTTTGCCTCTGGTAGCGGTTGCTGCTGCATCGCCAGGTAGCCTTCGTACCAGATCAGCATGGCGGTCAGCAAGAGGGCTGTGACCACGCCAATATAAACCACGCCTGTAATATCGATGCCGACCGCGCCCAGACCCAGGTATACCATCAGTGGCAGGCCGATGCCGATGAAAAAAGTGGCGAATACCTGGAAGGCACTGCGGCTGCGATCCTTCAAAAAGCGTAGATAGAAAAACGATCTGAGAGTTTGCCATAGCTGGCCTATGTTCGGCAGCCAGTCGGTGACGCGCTTCTGGGTGCTGCTCAAGTAATACTTGGGGTCCAGGTCCAATTGGCTGAGGGCATCTTGTAGGGCCTGTTCTGTGTTACTTAGCGACTGCGTGACTTTGAGCTGTTTATCCAGCCGACTAAAGCCCACAACGGGCGTAAAGCGTGCGCGTTCGTTCTTGATGGTGAAATCGAAGCCTGATAGTTGTCTGATGAGCTTTTCCAGGCGGGCTTTAGCCGCTTTGAAGCTCGTCTCTGGCATGAGCAGGTAAAAGCGGTGCTTATCATCGACTGACAGTATTTCCAGCGGTTGCTGATGCATCAAAATCTGAGCTTCGATTTGCTTGGTCAATGTGCCCATGATGCTGTCGCCTAATAGCTCCAGCAGGTGGTCCAATTCATGTAGTTGGATACAGACCAGGTAGGTGTTCGTGGCCCTGCGCTTTTTCGTCCGCAGCTTTTCTCGTTCGACTTCACTGAGGAAGGCTTGCCAGCGATAAATACCCAGCTCAATGTTGGGGTCACTTGGCTGTGCCCGGAGTACGGTTGAGCGCGCGAGAATGGCATTGATACGCGCTTCCAGTACTTTTAACTGGAAAGGCTTGAAGATGTAGTCATCTGCGCCCAGATCCCAGCTTTCGAACATATTTTTCTGCTCGGAACTGGCCGTAACCATGATGATCGGGATGGCGGCTGTATCCTCGTGCGACCGCAGCCGCTTCAAAAGTTCCATGCCATTCATTCCGGGCAGCATGAGGTCCAGAATGATGAGATCCGGCGGCATCTCAACGACGATCTCTAGCGCCTCCATACCGTTTTCTGCAAGTAATACAGCATATCCCAGGCGCGTCGCAACATCCCGCAACAGCCTGAGCGTAATGTCATCATCATCGACGATTAAGATCGTCTTCTGATCAGTATGCGTATCAATCGGTTGCGATTGGACCATAAAGTGAATTGAGCATCCTCTAGTTTAGCTAGTGTATTGGGTGTCCCTTTACATATATCTAGCTTATGGGGATTTTTCTGTTTTGTGATTAATGGTGGATACGTGTCACTACGTATATCAAGGGATATGGACTGCGATGGGCAATGCATCCCACTAGGGCAGCCACAAA
Organism: Anaerolineaceae bacterium; assembly: GCA_002699585.1. Classification (GTDB taxonomy): domain Bacteria; phylum Chloroflexota; class Anaerolineae; order Aggregatilineales; family Phototrophicaceae; genus Phototrophicus. Next base: position 16,358 of record PABP01000035.1, read on the forward strand.
TAGATTGATTGCAAAGATTGATGTTACACCTTGAGTCTAAATCTGACTTTGGTATAATTCTCCCTGCCCAATGAGGAGTAGCTCAACTGGCAGAGCGGCGGCCTTTGGAGCCGAAGGTTGTAGGTTCGAGTCCTACCTCCTCAGCATAATTGGACGTAGTCCGAACCCTGACCAGCTTGTTTGCTGGTCTTTGTTTTTTTATCTACTGCAATCGTTTCACCATTTTGCAGTTCGTTCAATAAATGACACAAATATGAACATGGTGGATGTAGATCTACCTTGACAATGATTCCCTCAGAATCGACAACAACACTTCTGATTATTTGACGAATCAGTTCTTTCTGATTACTTTGATCTAATTTCTCATACAGTATAGATGCTTTTCCAAAAAGTGTCACAGCGTCGTCCAGATTGCTTATATGAATCGTGCGGCTATTCTTCAAGGCTTCCAGACTCTGATGTATAGATCGTCGCCGATCTTGCCAGTTCGTCCAGAGGTTGTTCCAAATGTGTTCACTGATCGTGCCTTTGACATAGAGTGTTGCTGCGCGTTGTTCTTCGACATCAATTTTTTCTAGGGATTGGTCCAACCTCTTGCGTTCATCCGGCCTGAGGTGGCCAAGTTTACGAGCCAGATCTTCAGTATAGTGGTTATGCAGGACGGGAATCATGTTTGGATCAATTCGAATAGATCCTAGAACGCTAAGAATCTGTTGATCAACTCTTTTGCACAGAATATTGATGTTGCTACTGGGAATACAGTAGTACGCTGTTCAACCGCCAGAGCGATGTGTATTCGGTTTTGATCCAGTCAGTTTTGTCAATCTGGTTTTTCCTGGTAATTGAATGTAGATAAGGCCTTTGAGTAGATAGTCATGCTGACGCCTAACAACACGATAACGATTGCGATAGTTTAGTATCTGGATGCCTCGCTCAAATTCTTCCGTTGTCATGATTGGTATCCAATGACCTTGGACTGTTTTTGGTGGAATTTCAGCCTTCTCACTGACAACCCAGCCTGCATAGAACCAGTTATGGAAGATGTGGGAAAGCGTGCTTCTTTTAGCAGTGCGCTTTCCGTTCTTATTGATGCGTACAAACGGCCGCCCACTGCGATAATGATAACCTCGCTTATGTAGCTCCTCGCAAATGTCTGCATTGGTCCAACGGCATTGGTTGATAGTCCGAGTGAAAGCGTATCTACTACATCAAATACACGGGACAGAATCATTTCGATTTCGTGTTTCATGAATGCGGTAGGTGGGGTATCAACTAGTCTGATTTGATCTGGCGGTTGCACTGGAATATTGTCTGATTGCAAGGAACACCTAATTTCAGCTAATTGCGAATTATATTACATTTCTATCCCTTTATTGAACCATAAATGCTATCAAAAACCGTAACCGTTTGTTGAGTCGTGTGACTCAGATTTTTTAACCCTATGGCTCCGTTTTCCTCCGAAATTACGCTGTCACCGACTGCTGGGCTTGGTGCATCAAGCCCAGCAGACTCCGAGCGGCGCACCGTAGGCGTGGTGCGCCAAGCCTCCCTGGCGTTGAAGGGCAGGCCTTTAGCCTGCGATTCGCTACGATGTAATTAGACAGTAACTTAACTCCCAAAACTGGGTCTGTGGACAATGATCTATAAGCAAAACAGCCCTGTTCATCGTAGCGTGATCAGACTGTGTGCTCAACAGAGCCAGTTGCCCAGATGAGTCACTGTTTACCTCGTTGAGTGACGAGTAAAAACGGTTTGCTTGTCATTCGCATGGGAAAGGATCGTTAGCCTAATGCTCCTCGAGCGCCTCAGATTGTTCTTGCCGATATGCTGTTGGTTTGTGACAAGCAATGGCTTTGAAACAATGCGAAGTTATTTCAAGAAAATGTTAACTAACCTCCAAGAATCGACGGTCTATGTTAAGGCCATGCGAGTAGAACTTAAACCAAATCGCAAACAAAGTTAACCTCGTAATCGTTTAGCGCCGATACAATCAGCCGCAATTTGAAGCTCGGATCCAGCTTTGAATTGTTGTTGCTCTGATGGGAGAGAAATACCATCTTTTTTACAATTGCATAGGGTCCTATACGGAGCCTGCAAAAATCTAACCCCTTTGAGAGGAAACTCGCATGAAACGAACCACACGAATGAGCATTGTCGCGCTTTTCGTGATGCTGGCGGTCGTTGTGATGCCAACCAGCATTTTTGCCCAATCCGACATGATGTGTGAAACATACAACGAAGCACCCGAACTGGCCGAGCGCGTTGCTGCTGGCGAACTGCCCCCGGTCGAAGAACGCTTACCTGTTAATCCCCGCGTTGTTGACCCCTACGATAGCATCGGCACCTATGGTGGCCAGATGTTTGACCTGTATAACGGTGGCCGACTGGCCGAGTTCCGCCAGTTTGGTTACGAAAACCTGGTTCGGTGGAGCGTTGATGGCAGCGAAGTCATCCCCAACATTGCCGAAAGTTGGGAAGTCAGCGAAGATGGTACAACCTACACTTTCACCCTGCGCGAAGGTATGAAGTGGTCCGATGGTGAACTGTTCACCGCCGATGACATCCTCTTCTGGTGGGAACAGGTCGAGACCAACACCGACATCAACCCTGGTGGCCCTCATAACTACTTCGTTGTGAACGGTGTTCCGGCGGAAGTCACCAAAATCGATGACCTGACTGTTGAATTCAAGTTCAGCCAGCCGAATGGCCTGTTCTTGCAGAACCTGTCGGCGTCCTATGGCGTGCGCGTCACCCAATTCCCTGAGCACTACCTCAGCCAGTTCAGCATGGAACTGAATCCTGAAGGCGTCACTACCCTGATGGAAGAAGCGGGCTTTGAGGAATATGGCCAGTGGTGGATCTCCAATGTTGGCAGCTACGGCAACGACTCCGAATATAACGATCCTAATCGCCCAACCATGCAGCCTTGGATGACCACCGCACCCTTCATCGGTCAGGAACGCTTCACCCTGGTTCGCAACCCTTACTACTTCAAGGTAGACCCGGAATGCAACCAGCTTCCCTACATTGATGAGCGCGTCTTCACCCTGGTCACCGACCCGGAAGTCGCCCTGCTCAAGACCATTGATGGCGAAGACAGTGTTTCAGCGGAAGGCATTAGCCAACCGACCAACCGCGCCGTCTTCTTCGACAACATGACCGACGACAATTACCACTTCGTCAATGTCATCAACAGCAACTTCAACACCATGCTGCTGCACCTCAAGCTCAACCATCCTGACGCAGAAGTCGCCAGCATCCTCCAGGACATCAACTTCCGTATTGGCCTGTCCCAGGCGATGGATCGTCAGACCGTCATCGACACCGTTTACATCGGCCAGGGCATCCCGCACCAGCAGGCCCCGCGTCCAGAATCGCCCTTCTATAACGAACGCTTGGCGACCCAGTACACCGAGTACGATGTCGATGCGGCTAATGCTGCTCTCGATATGGTCCTGCCGGAAAAAGATGCTGAAGGCTTCCGTCTGCTGCCCAACGGCGAACGCTTCACCTTCAATATCATCGTCAACGAAGGCTTCCGTTCTGACTGGGTTGACGTCATGCAGATCGTCGAGCGCAACTGGGAAGATGTCGGCATCGATACCAACCCGGTCGTCGTTGGCGACGATGTATGGCGCGTACGTGCCCAGGATGATGATATTCATGGTTACGTCTGGGCAGGGGAAAACGGCACCGGTCTGCTACCGCTGGTCGCTGCGGGTGGCTACACACCAGAAGCTGCCTGGGGTTGGAAGGCCTGGGAATCCATCCAACTGAACCCCGATGCAGAACTGACCGCTGAACCTGTCGAACCCCCGGCGGAGCTGCAACGCCAGTACGAAATCTTGAACGAACTGCAACAGGCCATCACACCAGAATCACAGGCGGCGCTGATGAATGAACTGCTGGACCTGTCCGCAGATCAGTTCTTCACCATTGGCCTCAGCCTGCCGATGGGCGACTATCGCGTCGTCAGCAACAACCTGAAGAACGTACCCGACCCGCTCATTGCTGGTTGGCTTTACCCCGGCCCGGCTCCGGCTAACTTCGAGACCTTCTACATCTCTGAGTAGTCCATCACCGCATAGGACCGCTGTTATCTGGCGGTCCTATGTTTTTCCTGTCAAATTTAACGATTTCTTGTCGACCCTGATACACAGCAACCGATAGTCAGTAAGGTCTGGCCAGATGGTCCAATATATTCTCAAGCGTTTTCTCTACATGATTCCGACGCTGTTAGCCGTGTCAATCGTGTCCTTCATTATTATTAACCTGCCCCCCGGCGATTTCGTTGATGCCTTGATTGCGCAGCGTCGTGCGGAAAGCGGCGAGAACGTCACGCCGGAAGAAGAAGTGGGTTTGCGTAAGTTTTACCATCTCGATCAGCCTTTGCCCGTGCAATATGTGGACTGGATAACAGGTATCATCCTTGAAGGCGACTTTGGCATGTCGCTGCGTTGGAATCGCCCGGTGGATCAGCTTATCTGGGAACGGCTGGCGATGACCTTCGCGCTGTCTTTATCTAGCATGCTGTTTATCTGGGTGGTGGCTATCCCAATTGGCGTTTACTCAGCGGTCAACCAGTATTCTATTGGCGATTACCTGGCGACATTCGTTGGTTTTATCGGCCTGGCGATTCCTAACTTCTTACTGGCGCTGGTCCTGCTGTATATCTCATTTCGTTTTTTTGATCAGAGCGTCGGCGGCCTCTTTTCACCGGAGTACATTGACGCCCCCTGGAGTTTGGCCAAGGTCGCAGATTTGTTCAGCCATATGTGGATACCGATGGTGGTGCTCGGTACCGCTGGCACCGCCAGCCTGATCCGCACCCTGCGTGCCAATCTACTTGATGAATTGCGCCGCCCCTATGTGACGACCGCTCGTACGAAGGGCCTGCCGGAGTACTGGCTGCTCATTAAATATCCGCTGCGCCATGCTCTGAACCCCTTTGTCAGCAGCCTGAACGACATCTTTGTCAATCTGGTATCCGGCGCGACGATTGTGTCGATTGTGCTCAGCCTACAGACGACCGGGCCGTTGCTGTTCGATGCCTTGCGTAACCAGGATATGTACCTGGCGGGTAGTGCCATCATGATGCTGAGTGTGCTCACAGTGCTCGGCACCCTGTTTTCAGATTTGTTATTGGCGTGGCTGGACCCGCGTATTCGCTTCAGTTAACTGGCGACCGACCTTTTCACAATTTTGGAATTCTACTCATGAGTACATTACAGACCGCCACCCCATCTGCCGCCGCGTTGGACAGCAACAAGACGGATGAATCGATTGCCGTCGTTGCCAATCAGTGGCAGCTTATCTGGTGGAAATTCAGGAAGCACAAGCTGGCCATGCTGGGTGGGTCGGTTACCTTCGTCATTTACTTCGTGGCCCTATTTGCGGACTTTTTCGCACCGTTCCCGCCCAATGCCTATGCATCGAACTATACCTACGCGCCGCCGCAGCAGTTGCACATCCTCGACCAGACCGAAGACGGTTTGCGCTTACAACCCTATGTCAATGGCTACAAGGTCGAAATCGACTACAATGCCGGACGCCGCAACTTCGTTGTCGATCCTGAAGTTAAAATTCCAGTGGGTTTCTTCGTTGAGGGCGAGCCGTACAAGATTCTGGGCTTGATTGACGCCAATATACACTTGATTGGCCCACTTCATGCCGATGACCCCATGTATCTCTTAGGGGCGGACCGCCTGGGGCAGGATGTGTTCTCGCGCACGATTTATGGCGCGCGTATCTCGATGACCATTGGTCTGGTCGGTGTGGCCATGAGCCTGGTCTTTGGTGTGTTGTTAGGCGGCATCAGCGGTTATTTCGGCGGCTGGGTGGATACGCTCATCCAGCGTGTGATTGAGTTTTTGCAGTCGATCCCGTCTATCCCATTGTGGATCGGCCTGGCGGCTTCCATCCCGGTTGATGTACCGCCGCTACAAGTCTACTTCCTGATTACGATCATTCTGTCCGTCATCGGCTGGACGGGGTTGGCGCGTGTTGTGCGTGGCAAATTTTACGCCCTCAAATCGGAGGATTTCGTCAAAGCGGCTCGGCTCGATGGCTGTAGCAGCCTGCGCATCATTCTGCGCCATATGGTCCCCTCATTCCTCAGCCACATTATCGCGGTTGTGACGCTGGCCATCCCCGGCATGATTATCGCCGAAACGTCCCTTAGCTTCCTGGGCATTGGTTTGCGCACTCCGGTTGTCAGTTGGGGTGTGCTGCTGCAAGAAGCTCAGAATATCCGGGCGATCTCGACAGCGCCCTGGCTGTTCTGGCCGGGTGTCGGTGTGGTTATCGCCGTGCTGGCATTGAACTTCCTGGGCGATGGCCTTCGTGATGCTGCCGACCCTTATGCATAACCATCAACAAGACACATCTGACAAGGCATAACGATGAGCACTCCGGTCGATAACTTACTAGAGATCAATAACCTGCATACGCACTTCTTCACCGACGAGGGGGTTGTCAAAGCGGTGGATGGCGTCAACCTCGCTATCCCGCGCGGCAAAACGCTGTGCGTCGTTGGCGAATCGGGCTGTGGCAAGTCCGTCATGGCCCGATCCATCCTCCAGGTTGTGGATCGTCCAGGTCGCATTGTTGAAGGCGATATTCTGTTTAAACCGGGCGCGGGCGAAACCACTGATTTAGCCAAGTTGGACCCGCACAGCCGGGAAATCCGCGCCATACGCGGTAAAGACATTACCATGATTTTCCAGGAGCCGATGACTTCGCTATCGCCGCTGTATACCATCGGCAACCAGATCATCGAAGCGATTCGCTGGCACATGCCCGTTAGCAAACAAGAAGCGCGCCAGATGACCATCGAAGCTCTGCGCAAAGTCGGCATCCCGCGCCCCGATGAACTGGTCGATGCCTACACCTTTGAGCTATCCGGTGGCATGCGTCAGCGCGCCATGATTGCGATGGCCCTGGTCTGCGAACCCAAGCTGCTCATCGCTGACGAGCCGACCACTGCGCTTGATGTCACGACCCAGGCCAATATCCTCGATTTGATCCGTGAACTACAGACGGAAATGGGCATGTCGGTGATGTTCATCACCCATGATTTAGGCGTCGTCGCGGAAATCGCCGACGAGGTGGCTGTCATGTACCTGGGGTCAGTGGTGGAACATGGCACAGTAGACGAGGTCTTTACCGAGCCTAAGCATCCTTATACCCGCGCCTTGTTGCGTTCAATTCCAAAGATGTCTCTCCGCAAAAAAGCGCGTCTGGATGCCATCCGGGGGATTGTGCCCCACCCACTCAATCGGCCCGGTGGCTGTGCCTTCCATACGCGTTGCGATTTCGCCCAAGCAGGCATCTGCGATACCTTGGTGCCGCCCATCACGACGCTTGCAAGTGGCCGTCAGGTCCGCTGCCTGATCTACGACGAGAACCAACCCGTTTCGTTCGAGTCCTTCACTGCTGATGATGATGCTCAGGAAGATGTGCAGGAACGGGCCATCTCAGAAGACGTTATGCTCAAGGTCAACGGCCTCAAGATGCACTTCCCGATCACAGCCGGATTTTTCAATCGGGTAGTGGGCCATGTCAAAGCGGTCGATGGCGTATCCTTTGAGATTTACGAAGGCGAAACACTGGGCCTCGTTGGCGAATCCGGCTGCGGCAAGACGACGCTTGGCCATAGCATCATGCGCCTATACGATCCGACAGCGGGCGATATGCTCTACCGCGAAGAAAACGGCGCTACGGTCGATCTGGCCAAGCTCAATCAGCGTGACCTCAAGCGCTACCACCGCGACATTCGCATGGTATTCCAGGACCCGCATTCGTCGCTGAATCCGCGCTTACCTGTCATGGAAATCATCGGCGAGTCGCTCAAGGTCAATAAGCTGGCCCAGGGCAAAGACCTTGAAAAACAGGTGCGCGATCTATTGGAGCGCGTTGGCCTGCGACCCGAATATATTCGTCGCTATCCACATGCCTTTAGCGGTGGCGAACGTCAACGTATCGGGATTGCCCGCGCTCTGGCCCCTAACCCACGCCTGGTCGTCGCTGATGAACCCGTTTCCGCGTTGGATGTTTCAGTTCAGGCGCAAATTCTCAACCTGCTAAAAGACTTGCAAGCCGAGTACAGCCTGACATACCTGTTCATCGCCCACGACCTGAGCGTCGTCGCCCATATCAGCGACCGCGTAGCCGTGATGTACGTTGGCAAAATCGTTGAGTACGCGCCCACCGAAGAGCTGTTTTTGCATCCGCAGCATCCTTATACGGAAGCGCTGTTGTCTTCTGTGCTGATCCCTGACCCGCGGGCGCGTCATGAAAATCGCATTCGCCTGGAAGGAGATGTCGCTGACCCGGCCAATCCGCCCAGTGGGTGTGCCTTCCATCCACGCTGCCGCTATGCTCAGGATCGTTGCATGACAGAAACGCCACATCTACGAGAAACACGCAGTGGTCATGTCACTGCCTGCCATTTTGCTGAAGAACTGGAACTAGCGGGCGTCACTGTGCAGGATGAGATCGCCCCCATAGAATCCACCTGATTCGATGAAAATAGAAAAGATGAAAATAGATAAAGAGAGGAGTGTCAGATGACGACGGATACAGCGACCCAATTTCACTTCAGCGGCGAACTAACCAAAGACGATTCCAAGACCTATCATCCATATACGTTCAACGTGCCAGAAGGCACGACCAACATCCACATTGATTTCAAGTTCGAGCCGTTCTACGCGACCGGGCGCATCCATCGTAATCAGATTGACCTGTCGGTCAACGACCCCGATGGGATTCGTGGCGTGTGGAACATTGTTAAGGCCGAAGGCGCGAATATCAACGGCGTCTATTCTACACCAGGTATTGGCTCCTGGCCGATTCAGCCCGGTACATGGACGGTATTTGTTGCTGCGCACCGCATCTTGCCACCGGATAACGTGACCTATGAAATCACCATTACACTTAGCGACGAACCTGTAACCATTACAGCCCCCGAATACGATGGTTCGCAGCGTGTGGCTAAAGCCGAACTTGGCTGGTATCGCGGCGATTTACATGCCCATACGATTCATTCGGATGGTAGCTGGGATATTCCTGAGTTTACAGCTTACATGCGTGGCTTAGGCCTGGACTTCGTCACCCTCAGTGACCATAACACCGTCACGGGCTTGCCCCAGCATCGCAGTCAGACTGAGGATGGCTTTTTGGCGATGGGCGGCATGGAACTGAGCACATTCAATGGGCACATGCTGGCTTTGGGCGGCGACAGTCTGTATGAGTGGCGACTCAACATCAGCGAAGGCATGGACGTCAACCGTATCATGAAGCAGGTCATTGATCAGGGCGACATGCTCATCATTGCTCATCCCATGTCGATAGATGAACCTTTTTGCTCTGGCTGCATGTGGCAGTTCGAAGATGCCCGCCCTGGTGTGGCTCTCGGCGTCGAAATATGGAACGGCTTTTGGCATCTGTTCAACGAAGAGGGCTTGCAGCAGTATTATCTGTGGCTGACACTGGGCAACAAGCTGGTCTGTACTTCCGGCACGGATATTCATCGCGAGCCACCTGCCAATATTCCGCGCCGAGTTGGCTTTAATGTCGTCTATGCTGAAGCTCTCAGCGAGCAAGCGATTCTGGATGCCGTTCGCAAGGGACATTCCTACGTCAGCGCCGGACCGGAACTGATCTTCACTGCGGAAGCGGCATCCGGTGAAAAAGCGATGTGTGGTGATGTCTTACCCGTAGGTGAAGCAAGCCTGAATGTAAAGTGGGCTAATGCTCACGAGGGCGATGTTTTACGGCTCATTGTCAACGGCAAAGTCAAAGAGGAAATGCTCGCCATGCAAGCAGGTGAGCAAAGCTGGCCACTTGCATTTGAGGAAATGGTCTGGTGCACGGTTGAGCTGCGCGATGCTCAGAATGATCTGTGGGCCGTTAGCAATCCGATCTTCTTTGGCAGTGATTGGACGTAAGATGGAAGTGTTGACCGAGTCCATCACGATCTTTGGCGACATTCACGGCAACCTACCCGCGTTGGAAGCTATATTTGCCGATATGGAACAACGTAACCTGAGCAATCTCTATTGCCTGGGTGATCTGGTTGGCTATGGCACCTTCCCTAATGAAGTTGTTGAGTTCATTCGGGAACGCCAGATTCCAACGATTATGGGCAACTACGATCAGGGCGTAGGTCATGACAGTGACGATTGCGGTTGTGCCTATAAGACCGAAGTTGAGCAGCAGCGTGGTGAGCAATCTATCGCCTGGTCAAATGCACATACGACAGAAGATAACAAAGCCTATTTGCGATCTTTAGACGATCAGATCCCCGTGCAATTATGTGATCTGAAAATCCTGCTGGTGCATGGTAGCCCACGCAAGATCAACGAGTATCTGTACGAGGATCGAAGCGACGCCAGCCTTGAACGGATTATGGATGGGATTGATGCCGATGTCCTGGTATGCGGTCATACCCATCTTCCATATCACAAGTCCCTGCCAAGTGGTCGCCAGATTATCAATGCTGGCAGCGTGGGCAAGCCAAAAGACAACAACCAAGACGCCTGTTACGTCGTGCTGAAAGCTGATGGAAAACAACTCGCCGTTGAGTTCGTCCGGGTTGCCTATGATGTCGAACGGATTGCCAGTGCCATCGAAGCAACGGATGGGATGCCAGATGTCTTCGCTCAGATGTTACGCGATGGTCGCGGTTAGGGATGCACATGGACAGATGGTTACTCCGTCGAACAGGTGCTGAACTCCTGGGAACATATGCGCTTGTCACCGCTGGTTGTGGCGCAATCATGGTCGATGCTCAGACGGGTGCACTGGGTCACATTGGCATTGCTGCGACATTCGGGCTGGTCATTATGGTGATGATTGCCGCGACTGGGCATATCTCCGGTGCTCACTTCAATCCAGCTGTTACCTTCGCCTTTGCCTTGACACGGCATTTTCCCTGGCGTGAAGTCCCGTTTTATGTAGGTGGGCAATTTCTTGGTGCGTTTCTGGGCGCGGGAACATTACGCGTTCTACTAGGTGACTTAGCTAACCTGGGTGTCACATTACCGAGTGGATCAGTGGCACAATCATTTGGACTGGAAGTTTTGCTAACGGCCTCACTCATGTTTGTGATTATTTCGGTAGCGACAGATACGCGGGCAGTGGGCGAAACGGCAGCCATAGCCATTGGGGCAACGGTCGCCGTTGATGCGTTGTGGGCAGGCCCGATCAGTGGGGCATCGATGAACCCTGCACGGTCACTTGGTCCCGCGCTGGTTGCAGGCATAGGGACGGATCAGTGGCTCTATGTCATAGCCCCAATCATTGGCGCTGCAATCGGAGGCTTGGTTTATCAGGTGATCCGGGGTGAGCAAAACAGTCTCAATACAGCGGGCAACGAACCGGTCGCTAACGCAGCAGATGATGAATAAAGGTGCCCTCTACCAGCGAAGATACTTCTTTTCTGGTAGAAGGCAGCATTCAAGCTCTGTGTGATCAGGAACTAGTTCTCAAGATAATCCAACATCTCCAGCAAGGCATTGGTATCCAATGAACGTCAAGCGCATGTTAAGCAATGGCTTTAAAACAAGCCTGTTTGTTATGATTTGGCCAAAAGCGCTTAATAAATCGGAGGAACAGTGTCTGCTGCACAAAGCTTGACATCTGCGGCATAGAAAATGTGTAGTTTGTTCATTCAGAGTTGAGTATTACGGCTGCTTTAACGATGCGCATCCAGCTTGTATTCACGATGCAGTCGATAGTGGGTCTCGTCATCATCGCGGACAAGGAGGCATATGCTGTTCACTGTGAGCGGTTCAGGCGGAAATAACTCAAGTAGGGACTGTTTTGTCGCTTCGGGTTGCGAGCCCGTATAAGGGTACATCAGCGAAAAATGACATTCCCAGCCATCAAGCATATAGGGCGTATGAAAGTGCTTAACGCGCATCGCCTTGACCGGATCAGTTTGTTCTGGATCGACATTCGAGCTTGTGCCATAGGGATTGATGCGGGCCGTCAGCATAGTGTGCAGCATGAGCATCGCCGGGTTTGGCTGATAGTGCAGGACGACAATATTGTCATGCCAAAACGGGATGGGGTCGGCGGCTGGCGTGAGTTCAAAATGCATCCCCTGTCCAAAACATCCGACCACGACTTCCATCTCGGCTTCGATTGCTGCCAGAGACGCTGGGTCATAATAAAGCGAATAACCCGTCGTCATGTGGAAGCCATAGGTTTGTGGCTTCTCAACCCACTGTGGTTCAAACTCTGGCAAAGCAGCCCTGGTAGCATTGTCTTCCGGCAAAAATTGCCCCGTGCGAACATCATATCCCAGCATTTCCGAGCCGCGCTGGTATAGCAGGCTGTCTGCTGGAGGAATGGTATAAACAGCGAATTTTGCCATTAGGCAAAGTCCAGTTCGGTGAGGATTGGATAATGGTCACTGGGGTAAATGGGTGGGGCTTCGTCGGTGATGACCTGAAAGCCAGATGTCTGCACAGCGCCTTTGGTCAGTATCCAGTCGATGCGCAGACCGTTGTATGCAACCTCACGTCCGTGGAAACCATGAAACGTATTGACATCCTCGGTATGCCCTGCTGCCGTATAGCTATCCACATAGCCAGCTTCCATAAAAACGCCGTAGGCCGCGCTGCTGGGAATGGCGTTAAAATCCGCCATAACAATAACTGGCATCTGACGAGACAAAGGGGCTAACTTCTCGACCACGACGGCGGCACAGTTGGCACGGGTCTCATCCTGATCCAGCATGTGCGGGAAGTGCGTATTCAGGATGCTGAATTCGCGGTTGGTCTGCATGTCCAGCAGTGTGACCCAATTGGCCGAACGCGCAAAGGTCGCGCCCCAGCCGATGGACCATACATCGGGCGTTTCACTCAAGTAAAAACCGCCGCTGTTAACCAGGGCGTAGCGCTCGCGTCGCCAGAAGATAGGCACATGATGATGGTCATCGGCTTTACGGACCGCTACTGGCCCTAGATTGTAAGCATATTCTGGCAGTTCATTGGCATAGTCTGCTAAATTGCCGCTCTGGGCTTCCTGGAAGCCGATAATGTCGGGATTGTATTTCTGGATAGTGGCGATGTTCAGATCGCGGCGTTTGGGCCAGTCGTTATCACCATCATCGTGGAACGACCCGCGTATATTGAAGCTCATCACGCGCATAAAATTAATCTCCTGGGACGCCGTTGGCATGGACAGCGATTGGGGCCAGTTCAACCTGATCGTCGATTAAATGCTGCACGTCCTCAGGATGATGGAAAACGCCAATCATAGCAACCCCCTGGTCTTTGAGTTCACCCAGGCGATTGGCTAACGATTCACGGGTGGCGATATCGAGCGAGGCGGTCGGCTCGTCCAGAAGCAGCAGGCGGCGCGGTGCAACCAGCGCCCGCGACAAATTGACTTTCTGCTGTTCGCCGCCGCTGAAGGTAGTCGGGTAGGCATCCCACAATTCGCGCTTGAGGCCGAAGTTCGACAGCAAGTCACGGGCTTGTTGGAAGGCTTCCGCTTCATCGATACCGGAGCCTAAAAGGGGTTCCGCGACCAGTTCCAGGGCACTGACGCGCGGACGCGGGCGCAAGAACTGGGTCACAAAGCCGATTTCCTCGTTGCGCAGCGTCAAAATGTCGATGTCAGACGCGCGGGCCAGATCAATCGGACCATAGCTGCTATCAAAGATAGCCTGACCACTGGAGGGCAAGTAGCTACGGAACAGGCAGCGCAGCAAGGTCGATTTACCGATGCCGTTAGGCCCGCTGACGAGCAAGAACTGTCCGGCCATCAGGTCAAAAGTCAGGTGCTGGAATACGGGTATCTGACGGCCCAGGTGGTGAATTTCAAAGATTTTACTGTAGTCATTGACCGCTAACAGGGGCATGGTATCTCCTCGCCTGTGGGATTATAGCTTCGCATGGACAAGCTGCTGCGTGTACGGGTCTTGGGGGTCTTCCAGTATCTGATCGGTCAGGCCCTGCTCCACCACACGGCCATTGCGCATGACCATCACACGGTCAGCCAGGGTACGGATGACGCCCAGGTCGTGCGAGACAAGAATCATAGTAATGGTGCGCAGGCGTTGGATGCGCTTGAGCGTATCGAGCACAGTGGCCTGGATAGAAACATCCAGCCCGGTGGTGGGTTCATCGAGAAGGAGCAGTTCCGGTTGCAGGGCGATGGCCTTCGCCAACTGGACGCGTTGCTGCATGCCGCCGGAAAGCACACTGGGCGGGTCGTCAACGCGGTCTATCGGGAATTCCGAGGCTTGCAGGCTGGCGTTGCTTTTGCTGCGCAGCGTGCCAAAGGTCCGTTCACCCGTGATGAGCAGGCGTTCCGCGACGTTGCCGCTGGCGCTGTAGCGCATACGCAGGCCCAGGTGCGGGTTCTGGTAGACGATGCCGATATGATGTACACGGACATCGCGCTTATCGAAGCGGTCCAGGTCGAACAGGTTGGTATTGGCCAAGCTGTTGATCTGCAAATGATAAACGCCACCATTTGCCGGTTCTTCCAAGTTCAGCAGGCGCAAAACAGTCGATTTACCGCTGCCGGACTCGCCAACGATGCCCAGGATTTCGCCAGGGTAGGCGATGACATCCACGCCATCGACGGCCTTAATCGAGCCATAGTATTTTGTCAGGTTACGGGCGACCACCAGCGGCGGCACCCGGTTGATGATGGGCGCGTCAAGCATCGGGTGACTCTTGACGACTGCGCCGGGGTTTGAGGTATCCGTCATGGTAGAACTGTCCTTCTGAATCATAGTAAGTGGTGCCGATGGTGACGTCTTCGCCACGCTGATGGTTGACGAGTTTTTCCATATAGCCCGTGTCCGATAGCTCGAATACGGAGGAGCCATCGTCCTGCGGCAATTCGTTCATGAATTTATTGCGTTCGCCCGTGGTGCGGCAGGCCCACTCGCTCTGATCTTCCACCTCGAAGGGTACATCGGTGAATTCCAGCGGGTAGACGTTGGTATAGGGCGGCACAGCGTACAGGCGTTTTTCGCGGCCTGCGGAGAGCAGCGTCAAATGGGCCGATTGGTGCAGATCGGGGGTATCCCAGCGTGGGATCGGGCTGGGAGCCATGACGAAACGCTCATGGACCATGACCGGGTAGCTGGCCCCTTGTATGTAGCGCCCAAAGCGCACCAACTGTTCGTACAGGACAAGCCACATCTGGCCGTAGTCCGCATCGGCATGCAGGATGCGCGCCTTGGCCATATCGGGTTCCACACGCCGCAGCGGCTCCGGGTTGGGGACTTGCAGCACGAGCGTCTGTCCTTCCCGCAGGATTTCTTCTGTGATGCGGTGGCGGCTCTGGATGATGGTCGCTTGGTTGGCATCGGTGGTGGTTTCCGCGCCAGACATGCGCGTGATGAAGCGGCGCAAATTGGCGGCATTGACGGAGTCATCCGCGCCCTGGTCGATAACTTTGACGGTATCATCCGGCCCAACCAGGCTGAGGGTGACTTGCAGGCCACCCGTCCCCCAACCGCGCGCGATGGGCAGTTCACGGCTGGCATAAGGGACTTGATAGCCCGGTATGGCAATCCCCTTGAGGATGCGCCGCCGCAATTCGCGCTTGGCGAAGGCATCCAGGAAGGCATAGCTGTAGCCCTGATTCGGTTGGGCAAGCTCGATTAATGACATGGTTTTTCCTATCGGTTTGCTATGTGTTTGACCGAGTGCTTCATCGGCCAGCTAACAAAAGCGATTCTGTAAATTGCTGAGGACGGAGTGCCTCTTGCTGAGCGCACTCAGCACTGCATTACATGGTGTCTTTGGTAACGACCTCGCTCGTCTTGGATTCCTCGGCTTCAACTTCGCGGTCATCGGCATCTTTGCCCGCTGCGGCAGCCCCGTACAGCACGTTGATGACCTTGCGCATGTTATCCATACCGCTGCTAAACGTGACGTAGTGCGGCAGCTTGAAGTGAATGCAGAAACCGGATGATTCAATGGGTTCCGTGTGGTAGAGCACGAAATCCTCATTGAGCGCGGGGTGTGGGTCAGCCTGACTCATTTCCATATCGAGCGTGGCCCCGGCAATCAGCTTGACTTCGTTCCAGCCCATCGTGGCGGTGAAGCCGATTTTGTAGGTCGATTTGCCTTTGGTGACGACCTCGGCCTGACTGACGCGAACGCGGCCCGCGCTGAAGGGTTCGCCAGTGACTGGGTGCTTGACCTGCACATCGGCATAGGCCAGTCGCAGTTCGTTGACGGTTGGGTGGATGAAGCCATAGCCGCGCATACTGGCATACCCTAGCGCCAGGACACCGCCCGTATCGGCACGGGCCAGGGCTTGCAGGCGATGGGCACGCGGGGCTGGCATCATGACCGGGTCGCGGGTCACATCTGGGATGTCAGCGGCGTCGATTTCTTCCGGCACGTCGATAGCGGCTATCATGCCCTGCTGACGGAGCCAATCAGCGACCAGCGGGTAACGGGTCGCAGCGGGTTTTTCGGCGGCTTCGACCTGCGTGTCTTCGTCGTCTTCGCTGGCCGCGATGCCATCGAGAATGTTCAAATCCAGAATGCGGTGACTGTAATCCAGCGAAGGGCCGAGCACTTGCCCGCCAGGAATGTCCTTGAAGGCGGCTGAAATGCGGCGCAGGGTCAGCATATCATCGACGGTGATGGGTTTGGCATAGGCCAGTCGCGGCTGCGTTGAGCGATAGGCACGCAATAGCAAAACCGCTTCGTACAGGTCGCCGCCGGATTGGGCCAGCGCTAATGCGGCCAGTTCCGGGGCATAGAGTGAGCCTTCGCCCATCACGCGGTCCACCAGATAGGGCATGGTGTCCATAATTTCCTGGACAAATTCCGGCGTGACGGGTTTCTTGAGCTGGTGATAGAGTTTTTCGGATTCCTGGATGGCTTTTTCGCCACCCTTAGTCGCTACATAGGCCATTGTGTCAGCCTCCTATGGTGATGATGGTGGTTCGTGGTAGGCCAACGATGCTGCTGCCATCGACCAGATAAACATCCCAGCCGCGTGGATAGCGATTCTTGCTATCGCGCAGGTCCCAGAATGTGTCTGGAATGCCGCTGACGTGAATCGTCATGGACTGTGCCGGTGGAATACCGGGGCCAGTCAGGGACAGCGGTGTGTCACCATCAAGGTTGCAGCCGATAAACAGGGAAGCGCCCTGGTCGGGGTAAAGCAGTGTGCCATTGGTAGCCCGTTCAACGATGTCCAGCATGTCGGACATTAGCTGCGGATAGAAATGATAGTCGGCACGTTCGGCGGAAACATCGCGGGCGCTGTTGCGGCCCAGATACAGTGCCAGATCGCTATCGGGTGTATAAAAAGTCGTTTCCAGGTCGAGCAACGTATCAGCAATGGCATGGAACGGATCGCTGTTTTCCGGCAATTCATAGATGCGACCCGGATAACTCAGCGACCACATCAGCGCCAGAAAGGTAGCACGGGTGAGTTGTTCGTCGAGGGTAAAAGCGGGATGGCTCATCAGAAGGTTTCCATTTCTACACGGGTGGATTCAACCATTTTGAGCAGGTGGTCATCGTCAGCGGCTTGCTGTTGTTGCTGTTCATCGACCAACTGGATGATGGTTGCTGTCTGGTGGCCCAGCGCCAGCGCGAGGTCGATGACGGCCAGGGCCATCGCCTGCACCACATCGCGCCCGACGACCATGCCGTAGCCTTCCTGCCCCTGGGCTTCGATGTGGGCTTCCGCCACTAAAATTTCACCCAGGTGGAAGGTCGTGCCCTGGGCGCTGTCGGTATAGGGCAGCATGACCAGACCAGTCTGATTTTTCAGCACGCGGATGTCGCCCAGTTCATCCAGGAGCGAATCGGCAAGGGCTTTAACGATAGGAGCCGGGGCTTTGGTCAGGACGCTGAGGGCGTCCGCACGGGAGCGAGTTTGCGGCATAAATAATCCTTTTGGTGGCATGATGCTGCCGACTCATCATCGAGCGCAGCATCAACGTCCATTTGCGAGCATGAATACGGGGCGAATTGTAGGGGGTTTCACACGATCTTAAATCAGTAGTGTGATGTCGGATGCTGCTGTCACATGGTTGGAGGACAGCCTTTGTCCGTCAAATGGGGGACACATGGCCAAAGTTTAACAAGCTAATAACATGGGCTTGATCAAACCCTAAAATGGTTTCTGTTTTTGCGGGGTAGGATTACGGCAATATTGATTCTATGCTGGTTTGATCGTGGTCAGACAGACTGCACCCACCGACATCCTGCACCATTACCGTACTTTGGCCCATATGCTGCCGAATTACGCAGTGCTTCTATTGGATGCCAAGCTACAGATCATCCTGGCCAGTGGGCAGTCGCTGCGGTCCATCTTCCAGATTGAACCCGGTCCTAGCAATTATTCCCTGCAAGACATCTGGCCCAACTATTTGTTGGGGTCCACGCTGGTCAAGCTGCATGATGTCGCCAAAGGCATCCCACAGACGTGGCGCATGCAAACCCTGGAACGCACGCTCGAACTCCATGCCATCCCCATCATCGACCCAGAATCGGCCATTTTGATGGTGGTGCGCGATGCGACCCAGGAGCAGAAAGAAATCGACCTGCTGCGCAGCGATGCAGCCCGTTATAAAGCCATTGTCGAAGAAAACCACGAGTTGCAATGCCGCATGACCGTCGATGGGGTGCTGACATTCGCCAATGGAGCCTTATGCCGCCAGAGCCAGCAAACAGCCGACCAGTTAATCGGCACCTCGTTTTATGGGCTGTGCCTGGAGCGTGATGTGCCATTGCTGCGGCATACCTTCCGCTCGCTATCAGGGACCAAGCGCGACCTAGCTTTGGAAATCCGTATGCGCAGCGTGGGTGCGATCCAGCGCTGGGTGCGCTGGTCGTTCCATCCGGTGATGGATGCCGGCGGCAACATCGCGGAAATTCAGGGATCGGGTTATGACATCACCGACGAGGTACGCGCCCATACCGCCGAAAAGAAGCAGCAAGACCTGATGAAAGCCCTGCGCGACATCGCCTCTGTGCTGAACAGCACGCTCGACCTCAACGAAGTGCTCGACCACATCATGGACATCATCGATCTGGTGGTCAGCTACGATACGGTCAACGTGATGCTGGTGCAGGATGACATGGCCCAGGTTGTCAAAGGCAAAGGCTATGAGGCGCATCACATCAAGGGCGTGATGTCGCTGAACTTGCGCATCAAGCGCGTACCCCATCTGCGCTATATGTGGGAGACACGCAAAGAACTGGTGATTTCTAATGTGCCCCTGGCCAACACACCCGGCCTGGATGTGCCGGAATTGGCCTGGGTACAGAGTTACGTCGGCGCGCCGATTGTCTCAGAAGACAAGGTGATCGGATTTTTGAACCTGGAAAGCGTGACGCCGGATTTTTTCAGTGCTGATGATGGCCGCGGGATACGGGCATTTGCTGATACATCTGCCCTGGCGATCCGCAATGCGCAACTTTTTGAGCAGGCAAAGGCGGTCGCGGTCATGGAAGAAAAGCAGCGTTTGGCGCGTGAACTGCACGATGCCGTCAGCCAAACCCTATTTAGCGCCAATATGATCGCAGATGCTATTCCGCTCATGCTGGAAAAGCACCCGGAAGATGTCCCCAAGCAGTTGCGGCTCTTCCGGCAGCAGACGCAACTGGCAATGGCTGAACTACGGGCGATGCTGTTCGAGCTGCGGCCCAGCGCCCTGGAAGATGCCGATATTCAAAAGCTGCTGGAGCAGATGATCCAGGCTATTGGTGGCCGGACGCTGATGAATGTCCAGCTAGAAACGCGCGGCGAAGCCTATCTGGACCTGACGCTGGACGTCAAAGTGGCGCTGTACCGCATCGCGCAGGAGGGCATCAACAACGCCATCCAACATGCCAGCGCATCGTCGATGCTGATTTCGTTATATGCGACGGAAGACTTCGTAGAGCTGACGATCAGCGATAACGGGCGCGGCTTTGATTCCAGCAAGCGGTATCACGGCCATATGGGGCTGCACATCATGCAGGAACGCGCCCAGTGGATCGGCGCGAAATTGACAATCACCAGTCAGGTCGGCCAGGGTACGACGATTGATGTGATTTGGACACGACATGCGCAAAACTCATAATACCCCACATCTCTCACCTGAAAACTCATCTCATCAAAACACCCTAAAACAGGATTACTACGCATATGGAACCCATTCGAGTCATGCTGGTTGATGATCATGCGATGGTACGGCAGGGATTGCAAACCTTTTTGTCCCTGCATGATGACATCGAAGTCGTTGGTACAGCGGCATCCGGGAATGAAGCCGTCGAAGTTTATCCGGAGCTCAAGCCAGATGTTGTGTTGATGGATCTGATTATGCCCGACCTCAGCGGCGTGGACGTTATCCGCCGGATTGCCGAGCAGGACAGCCACATTTGTGTCATCGCCCTATCGAGCTTTGGTGAAAAAGAACTGGTACGGGCGGCGTTAGAAGCAGGCGCACGCGGTTATCTGTTAAAGGACATCGGCGGTGATGAACTGGCGGCGGCGGTGCGTAAAGGTGCAAAGGGCGAACCGGTGCTATCGAACGATGCCACCAGCGCCCTGCTGGATGCCATGAAGCACAGCGTCAAAATATCGCCGTTTGAGCTGAGTGGCCGCGAACGCGAGGTACTGCGCTATATCGTCGATGGCAGCAGTAATTCCGAGATTGCCTATAAGATCGGCGTCAAGCAATCGACTGTGAAAACGTACGTCAGCCGCATTTTGGCCAAGCTAGATGTCAACAGCCGTGTGGAAGCGGCCACGATGGCCATCAAATACAAGCTAGTCGAGTAACCCTATTTACTGTCCACGACCCCGCTGCTGAGCGCCTTGCGCTGAGCAGTTTTTGATTCCCCTGTGCGCGTCGTCATTTGTCCACCATCTGGCGGACAGAGGTTGTCAGCCTGATTGTGGAACCCGCGATTGTCCCCCGTATTGCTGATGTAGCCTTGCCTGGGCTTCCCTACAATTCCCTTCGTGCTGGATGGCACATGAACCGCAATCCAAGAATGGCTCGTTATGCAGTACATCGACGTATATCCAAAGAGCGATGAACGCCTCAAAAAATATCGTGACAAGCAACTCGGCGACGACCCTTTTTTCCATGAAGGGGTTTTCGTGCGCGATAGCCAGGTCGGCGCGTATACCGAGCTGGGGCGCGGTACGTGGCTGAATGAATCCACATTTGGCGATTACAGTTATGCCGCTGGCGATGACCAAATTACCTATGCCGACATCGGCAAATTTTGCTCGATTGCCTCACAGGTACGCATCAACCCTGGCAATCATCCCATGTGGCGCGTCACGCAGCACCATATGACCTACCGCCGCAAGCAGTACGGCTTCGGTGAAGATGGCACGGAAGTTTTTGAATGGCGGCGCAGCAAGCGCGTGACTATCGGCCATGATGTGTGGATTGGCCACGGGGCGACAATCATGCCCGGTGTGACCATCGGCACGGGGGCTGTCGTTGGCTCCGGCGCGGTCGTCACCAAAGATGTGGCCCCGTATGCGATTGTCGGCGGTGTGCCTGCCAAGCTAATCCGCATGCGCTTTTCCGATGAGATCATCGCCCAATTGCTAGGCATCGCCTGGTGGGAGTGGGATCGGCAGACGTTGGAAGCCCGTTTCGAGCATCTTTACGACATGGATACCTTCCTCAAGTTGTATGGATCGGCACAATGACAGCCTTGATCTTCGACATGGACGGCGTGCTGGTCGAAACGGTTGAGCTGCACTTTGCAGCTTGGCGGCAAATCGCGGCCCAGGTGGGCAAAACCCTGGAACCCCACGATCTAGAAGCCATGCGTGGCCTACGGCGCGATGACTGCCTACGCCGTATTTTTTCCCCAAGAGAGCTTACAACCTATGATCTGAACACCTACAGCGCCGTCAAAGATGAGCTGTATCTGGGGGCATTGCGCGATATTGAGCCAGAGGCACTCATCACGCCGGGTACGGTCGCTTTCCTGGAGCAAGCCCGTGAGCGCGGCCTGCGGCTGGGTGTCGCGTCATCGAGCGTGAACACTTTCCATGTGCTGGAACACACACAACTTATTGAGCATTTCGACGTGATCGCGGATGGCAACACGGTTGTCCGCAGCAAACCGCATCCCGATGTGTTTCTGTGGGTCGCTGGCGCGCTGGGCGTTCCGGCCCACGAGGCGATCATTTTTGAGGATGCCCAGGCGGGGATTGAAGCGGCACAAGCGATTGGGGCCTTTGTCGTTGGCATCGGCGAGGGCGAGGCCGCGCGGAAAACAGCCTGGTATGCCCCGCATCTGGCCGATATTGACCTACTGCAACTGATCGAGCAGGCCAAAAACCGAGAAACAAGTTTGCCTGTAATCAACCCATTATGACCGTAACACGAACACGAGTGACATCAACCAAGAAGGCGATAGAGGAGTCTACCGCGTGTTAGAAATCAAAGATGTTCGGGTGGTGTACCCCAACGGGACAGAAGCCCTCAAATCGGTAACGATGACCGTCCAGACGAATGAGATTGTGGCGATCATTGGGCGCTCTGGCGCAGGCAAATCGACCCTGTTGCGGGCTATCAATGGCTTACAACCCGTGACATCCGGCAGCATCACCCTGGATGGGGTCGAAGTCACCAGCCTGCCGCCTAAAGAACTGCGCAATATCTTCCGGCAAGTGGGCTTCATCTGGCAGGAGCACAATCTGGTCGGGCGGCTGACAGCCAATATGAACGTGCTGACAGGTCGGCTGGGTTACAACAGCGGCTTATTAGCGGCGCTGGGTTACTTCAACCGGGAGCATCGGCAGGTAGCTATGCGCAGCCTGGAGCGCGTCGGGATGCTGCACCGTGCCAAATATCGTGCGGATCGCCTGAGCGGTGGCGAAAAACAGCGCGTCAATATCGCGCGGGCGATTTCCCAGGAGCCAAAGGTGCTGCTGGCCGATGAACCCGTCGCCAGCCTGGACCCGGAACTGTCATGGACGGTGATGGCCGACCTGGCGCGGGTCGCCCGTGAAGAAGGCGTGCCGACGCTCATCAACCTGCACCAAGTTGAACTGGCCAAATCATTTGCCGACCGTCTGGTGGGCATCGCCCAGGGCGTGGTCGTGTTCGATGGCCCGCCGGGGGACCTGACCACGGAAGCCGAAGCACGCATCTATCGCTTCGACCGTCCTAACGCCGAGAACAATGGCGCCACCGCTGAAACAGCACTCGATGAAGCCGAAGCCTATGAAATGATGGGGGAAGCATAATGCTGGCCAACGCCCAGAACCGAGCTAACAAGAAAGAAACGAAGGTCAAGAACGAAGACCTCGACAGCATCCGCGAGAGCATTTTACGACCGCTGCCACGCCTGACGATTGGTTTCCTGATCACGATGGCCATTACGCTGGCGGTCCTCGGCTGGAGTGTAGCCGGTACTGAAGCCAACCCGGAAAAATTCGTAAATGGCGTCCCGACGCTGGTTGATTTTGTGCTGCGGCTGATGCCACCGGAATTCGAATTTGAAGATGGCAGCGAGCGCATTATTTCGCTATCGCCCCTGGAGATACGCGATGTGTCGCGCACGCTCAAGGCCGACCGGGCACGTAAAGCCAATGCCGACGACATCGATGCCATGACCGAGGGGCAATCCCTGATGTATGTGCTACGGCTGACAGGTGCCGACGATGCCGTCATCATCACACCGGAAGAAGCGCAAAATTATAACAAGGACGATGTCCATACGCTGAACGCCTATATTTCCGAGCCGGGTTATACGATTGTGCTCGATGATTGGGATAACAGCGTGATTACAGTCGAAGATGGCTATCGCTCGGCCTATTCGGTGCCCTATCAGGGTGATCAGATGGTGGTCGCCAAGCGTTATGTGCTGGAACCGGGCGAAATGCTGATTGGTTTCCCGGTCATCATCTACTCCATCATTGAAACAATCCAGATTGCGATTGTGGGTACGCTGGCCTCCGTGTTGGCATCGATTCCGTTTGCGCTGCTGGCCGCACGCAACGTATCACCCCATCCACTGATTTACCAGGGAACGCGCCTGTTCCTCAACCTGATTCGCTCGATCCCGACACTGATTTACGCGCTGATTATGGTGAGCGCCGTCGGCCTGGGACCATTCGCAGGTGTGCTGGCGCTGGTGATCGGCTCGATTGGTTCGCAGGCCAAATTATTCGCAGAGAGCTTTGAGCAGATCGACCCCAACCAGGTATCAGCGGTGCGGGCAACCGGGGCAAACGGCATGCAGGTCTTCAACTTTGCGGTGCTGCCGCAAGCCTTCCCACTATTGGCAACCTACTCGCTGATTACATTCGAGGTCAACGTTCGCGCTTCCACCATCCTGGGCATCGTCGGCGCGGGTGGTGTGGGCTTCATCATCCAAAAGTATACGGCCCTGTTCCAGTTCCAGCGGTTGATGGGTGCCGTACTCATTATCGCCATCCTGGTGACGGTGATTGACCGCGTCAGTGACGCCTTCCGTAAGCGGATTATTTAGTCGTAACTACATGTTTGTAGTGGCAAGGCATGCCTTGCCACTACTACGGAATATTTAGTGCTTGTTACAAGGGGCTTTATGGGGAAGGGAACCCAGAGCCAATTAAGAATCACTTTCAACATATGAGAGGATTGTACAAAATGAAGTTGATCGTTCGTTTGATAGCTGTCGTGGCTTTAGCCGCTGTTTTGGGTGCGACACTGGTCGCCCAGGATGATGTAGACCGTACTGACTGGCCAGAAGTCTTCAGCTTTGGTCGTTTCGCCGGTGATGACAGCTCCGAAGCCCTGCTCAACGCTGAACCCATTCGCGCTTACCTGGAAGCCGAACTGGGCATGCCCGTGACCGTCAATGTCGGCAGCACCTACACCGCCGTCATCGCCGCCATGGCCGCTGGCCAGGTCGATGCTATGGAAGTTGGCCCTTTCAGCTTCGTCATCGCTGAACGCGAAGCCAATGCCGAGCCGATTGCCGTTGGCGCCAGCGAAAGCTCCCTGGATGCTGGCGAAGTCGCGGTTTATGATCCCGAAATTCGCCCCTTCTACTACAGCGTTTTCGTCACCAAGAAGGGCAATGTCAACCCGGTTACGGGCAACCCGATCCGCACCCTGGCCGACCTGGAAGGCATCGACTACGCTTTCGTTGACCCGGCTTCCACCAGTGGCCGCAACGCACCTGTGATGCGCCTCATCAACGAAATCGACGGCCTGGAAACCCCTGGTGATGTCGATGAATGGCTGAACCCAATCTTCGCTGGCAGCCACCCTAGCGCCATGCTGGCCCTCATCAACGGCGACGTTCTGGCTGGCTCTACCTACGAAGGCAACCTGATCAACCAGCGCACAGAAGGCTTGGCTGAGGTCTGCGGTTTTGAAGACGACCAGACCGGCGTCACCCTGACGCAGGACACGCTTGACGAAATTTATGACGACTGCCCCGATGGCAGCCTGGTTGTGATCGCCCAGACCGCACCCATCCCGAACACACCAGTTGCTATCCGCGCTGACCTGCCGCAAAGCTTCAAGGATGCGGTCCAGGATGCGCTGCTGAGCATCAAGGACAAGCCGGAAGTGCTGGCTGAAATTGGTCGCTGGTATGTTGATCCGTCTACCGATGACGTGCTGGCTGACGAACTTGGCCTGGAAACACTCAGCGACTTCTACGATGTCGTGCGTGACATCGCAGCTGTGACCGCCGAGCAGTAAATTACACTTGAGAGGCCTCAGCCCAACACAGACCTGACACCATCATATGGGCTGAACGGGGGCACAGACTTGTGATGTGCCCCCACATTTTTTGAAAAGTTTTATTGGAAGAAACGACCTCGCAAAAGAATCGTGAAGCCGTCAAATGAGTTGAATAAATGCTTTGGAAATTGAACGAGGTATCCAATCAACACCTAACTCGGACCCCACCCCTAAATCCCCTCCCCGTGAGGTGAGGGGACGTGTGCCTGCTATCAAGCCGCCAAGAAAGGCATCCTTCCACCTCATGGGGGAAGGACTGAGGATAGGGGTCTGGCCAACGATCCTCATATAGTTACTTAGTAGTTTACGACTTGCTTGGACATCTGAAATCAACTGTACCTGAGGGAGTAACGCCATGTGGCTCAGTGATCTAAAAATCGTGACGCCGAATGCGGTGATCGAACGCGGTTCGCTCTTAATCGAAGAAGGCAAAATCGCGAAAATCATCGAAGGTCCGGCCCCCATCAACGTGCCCAGTTTGCAGGGGCTGACGTTGATCCCCGGCATGATTGACCTGCACGGCGATATGCTGGAACGCGATGTGCAGCCACGGCCTTCGGCACGCTTCCCAACCGAGCTTGGCCTGTTTGAACTGGACAAGCGGTTGGCTGGGGCAGGTATCACCACCGCTTTCTGTGCGATCAGCTTTGCATGGCGCAATAATGACTTGCGTTCCCAGGAGAGCGCGACCGAGATGATTGAGACAGTCAACCGCATGAACAGCCAGACGCTGGTCGATATGCGAGTACATGGCCGCTTTGAGGTCAATAACACGGAAACCGCGCCCATCCTCAAAGGCTTGCTGGAACGCGGCTTGCTGCAACTGGTTTCGATCATGGACCATACGCCCGGTCAGGGGCAGTACAAGGACGTGGATCGTTATTTGAACTTCATGCATCGCTGGCTGGGGATGGACATCAGCGTACTGGGCACATCCAGAGAAGATATTTTAGAGCGCATGAAGTCCAATATCCTGGAATATGCCGAAGCCCCACGCGATTGGGAGGTCATTGCTGAGGTGTTGAAGGTCGCCATCGAATATGGCATCCCGGTATCGTCACACGACGATGACACCGCCGACAAAGTCAGCTTGCAGGCCAAGATGGGCGTGAGCATCAGCGAGTTCCCGGTCAGCTTGGAAGCGGCCCAGGCAGCGCACGAGCATGGCATGTGGATTGTCATGGGTGCTCCCAACGCGTATCGCGGCCAATCGACTTCGAACAACCTGAGTGCAATGGATGCCATCGAGGCCGGATTGGTCGATATTTTGGCGACAGATTACTACCCAGCAGCGATGTTACATTCTGCATTCAAATTGGCTAAACAGGGCACGATGCCACTTAATGAGAGCGTCAAACTGGTCAGCACCAACGCCGCCAGAGCAATGCACATGGATGACTTGGGTAGCATCGAAGTGGGCAAGGCCGCAGATATGGTCATCGTGCATGAGGCTGATGATTTCCCCCGAGTCCATGGTACGATTCGGGCAGGGCATCCCATCTACTGGGATAATCATCTCGCTTCGTTATCACAGCTCAATCAGCTATTTCAACTGGCATCAGCCTCTATAACTTAGAGTTTCTATATATGGGTCATTTGCGTTTCCATTCGCTGACGTAAATTCATAGGATTGGGGCTACGTGCGTCCAGGCGTTGGATACTTGTTCGTTGCAATGTTGGGTCTGAATCGGTACATGCGAAGACTTTCATAAGCAGATCGAGACGGCCCCTATTTGTTTCGACCGACCATATATGAAACATGCCTCGTCACACGCAAGGAGGCGTGGTTCAATTGTTACGGTCGGCAAACAAATTGCGATTTTATGACTCAATGAAATCCGCATACTTGCCCTGAGCGATATTCGTCGCTGATGTCGACTTTCCGACGCCACCTTTGTGGTTCGTGAGTACAAAAGTACGTTTCATTGCAAAATCCCTCCACATAAAATTGTGAGTGCAACTCAAAACTGTCTGAAAACACTGTGAAACACACGAACAAGAAGCCTTGTGCTATTGTGTTGAGGGAGATCGCTCACCCTCCGCAGCGGTGTTCCGCAGTGGGGCAGGAGAGATAGCCACTCCTGTCCCATCTACATCACAAAATCAGTCTTCTATTGAGAGTTGTGTGAGTGCTTCGCGTTGAGGGAATGCCAGTTGTTTTAGGAAATCAGCAGTAGGAGAGTTCGGTCGTTCGTATTGTGTCCAATCAGAGCAGACAAATAAAAACCAGTGACACACTTGTCACTGGTTTTTTGATTTCTACCGCTAACAGGGACCTATTCACAAAATACATAAATAGTTGTTTCGCCTGTTTCCTGCAAATTGAAGGCCAAGAGTCTTTGGATGCCTCCGCGTTCAAGGGAGATTTGGTATGTACCAAGGGGCCAATATGAACTTCTATAGACCTGATGAATGTAGGGATCACCCGTGTCTACAAAGGTTTTGTCATATTGGCGCCAGACTGTTTCTGGGTTATTAGTATTTGGCCGATAAATGTCTACAATAACTTCATTTCTACCACTGCCGGCAATAGCAATATCAATACCACTTGAAGTGCTTCTACCCACAGTTGCCTGGGTCCCACATGTCATCGCATCATCGACATACCCCTCATAAATATTGATGAGTTCGTCGGGACCAGGTTCTGTCAGCCACGAAGCAATGAATGCAGTCTCACCATTTCCGATTTCGATTTCATACCAATCGCCATCTTCACCAACGACAGCAAATACTTGACCTGCACTAGATGTCATTACAAGGTCGCAAGAAGCATCGCTACAACTGCGGATGTTGACGCGGCCTGTTGTTTTGATATTGAATGTATCTTCTGTTTCATTGTTGTCGACAGAACCAGAGCAGGTAGTGATGTAGTTGTCAATTAGTGTATTGATCTCATCTGTAAGTGTGAGAATTTGTTCGTAGGTAGCATCTGCGATTTCATTTGCGTATTCATGTAGGGTATCGCCTAGAAATTCAGACTCACAGGTATCTGCATCAGTCTGAGCCTGTAGGGGGATAGCCCAAAGCGTTAAAATTAGCAGTAATATGATCGAGAATTGTTTTTGCACAGTAAGTTGTCCTTAAAATAATCGATAAGACCTTTCATATATTAATATTTTTTTGATCGGCTTAGAATTAACGTTAGCGGCAATGCGAATATTCCAATTGCGAATGTATAAATAAGTAGCTGGAAAGAGTTTTGCCTTTGCATATTTATCCTGATTCTGCATGAAGTGCTTGACAGACTTGCCAATCCTTGCTAATCTTTTGCTAATTGAGAGCGCTCTCAACACTTTTTCAGAATAAACAAGACCTTGGGATATGAGCGCAATCCCTTTATGTGTGCAAATCTTATGCAACGGTTGACTTTAGAAAAAATAGGGGAGTTGGCGGGCGTATCACGGGCGACCGTGTCGCGTGTCATCAACCATCACCCTAATATCAGCTCGGAAGTCCGCGAACGTGTCGAGCGTATCATCGCGGAAACCGGGTATCAACCGAACCAGGCTGCCCGTTCATTGGCTTCCAACCAGTCGAACGTCATTGGCCTGGTGATTCCTAATGTTGTCCAGGCCGTCTTCACCGATCCATACTATCCACGCCTGACACAGGGCATTTCCGCTGCCTGTAATCAGCTTGACTACACACTGGCGTTGTTTTTGTTCCATAGCCCGGAAGAAGAACAGTTTGCTGTCCGTCGCTTTAGCAACAACAGCCTCATCGATGGCCTGATTATTACGGCGGATAATCATATCAACCCATTTATTCCGCAGTTGGTGAAGCGCAACGTGCCCTTCGTCTATATTGGTCGCCCTGAAACCACCGAGAGCGTGACGTACATTGACGTCGATCACATCGGCGGCAGCTACATCGGGACTAAACACCTGATCGACCTGGGGTTCAAACGGATTGCCCAATTGAGTACCAAACACAATACCGCTGGCGTGGACCGCGATAAGGGCTTTCGTCAGGCGATGGCGGAGGTCGGCTATGCGGTCGATGAGGATTATGTGGTCTATGGTGATTTTACCGAGCGTAGTGGCTACGAAGCCATGCAACATCTGATTCCGCTGCGGCCCGATGCTGTCTTTATCCAATCGGATACGATGGCACTAGGGGCGATGCGCGCGCTACGGGATGCGGGTTTAAGCGTCCCTGACGATATGGCGATTGTCAGCTTTGATGATTTGCCACCTGCTTTGTTGACGGAACCGCATCTGACGACGGTCCGCCAACCTGTGCATGACGTGGGTATGCTGGCTGTAGAAACCTTGATTGAGCGTTGCGCCAATCCGGGCCAGCCACCGAAGCACGTCGTCTTACCAACCGAGTTAGTTATCCGTGGCACTTGTGGCGCGGCTAATTAAGTTTTTTATCTGTAAGTTTTGTCTGTAAGTAAGGAACCGGGAGCGTATGTACTGACCCTGTGTTAGATGTTGGGGCCGTGCACCAAGATGCGATGTCGTTTTTTTGACCCGCTTTGAGAGCGCTCTCACAGAGTATTCGTTCATTCGTTGTCCGCGCACTCGTCCTGCGCAATTGAGTGAGTGTTTTTGCAAACTAGCTAAAGGGGGACGTCAACCAGGATTGACTTTTTACCAGAGGGCGTGCTCCGCGCTAGGAACGGTATCTCATCCGTTGTTGCAGCAGCGCTCCCAATCAGTGTTCTTTTGTCAGGGACATACGCTATATCGTGTGTGTTCATCGCCTGCAGGTTTGCGCCTGCTATAAGTTAAAAGAGTTGTACTGAGATTTTCAGATTAGGAGACATCTTAAAATGTCAAAACGTTATTACACACTCTTCCTGGCCGTTGTGCTCATGATGCTGATGAGCATCAGCACGGCTGCCCAGGAACGCACAACCATTCGCTGGTTCGTTGGCCTGGGTGCTGGTACCGATGCCCCCCAGATCGAAGCCCAAGAAGCTATCGTTGAAGAATTCAACAATTCACAAGATGAAATCGAACTCGTCCTGGAAATTGTTGATAATGACCAGGCTTTCGGCATTCTCAGCACGCAGATTGCTGCTGGCAACGCCCCGGACATCGTTGGTCCCGTTGGCGTGCGTGGTCGCTCCAACTTCCCCGGCGTCTGGCTCGACCTCACCGAGCTGCTGGAAAGCACCAACTACGACCTGACTGACTTCGACCCCGATCTTGTCGAGTTCTACAACATCGAAGGTGAAGGCCAGATTGGTCTGCCGTTCGCTATTTTCCCCTCCTTCTTGATGTATAACGAAGAACTGTTTGACGAAGCTGGCATTCCTTACCCGCCACGCAACTATGGCGACCCGTATGTGGACTGGAATGGCGAAGAGCGCGAATGGAACATGGAGACCCTGCGCGAACTGGCTATGATCCTCACCGTCGACGGCGAAGGCACCGACGCAACGATGGATGAATTCAATCCTGATGAGATCGTTCAGTTTGGTTATGGCACTCAGTACACCGACATCCGTGGCCGTCTGACCCTATTTGGTGCGGGCAGCTTCGCCGATGAAGATGGCAACGCGCAGGTTCCTGAGCACTGGCAAGAAGGCCTGGACTGGTACCAGAAGGCCATGTGGGAAGACTGGTTCTACCCCAATGGCGTGTATGGTGGCGCAGACTTCATGGGCGGCGGCAACTGGTTCGAGAGTGGCAACATGGCAATGGTCACCATCCACCTGTGGTACCTGCCGTGCTGTACCTGGGGCCTGGAAGGCGTCGACTATCAACTGGCACCCGTGCCGAGCTACAACGGCGTCACCACCGCCAAGATGCATGGTGATACCTTCAGCATTATGGAAAGCACCGACCACCCGGTAGAAGCTTTTGAAGTTTTGACCTACCTGCTGGGCGAAAAAGCCAATGAATTGGCGACCCTCTACGGCGGTATGCCGGCTCGCCTGAGCCTACAACCGGACTACTTCGACACAATTGGCCAAAACGATCCGCTGGCTGGCCGTGACCTCAACTGGGACATCGTCGTCGCCGGTATGGCATATGCCGATAACCCCAGCCACGAAGGCCCGCTGCCGAACTTGCTGGAAGCCGAAGATGTCTACAACACCTGGACGGGTAACCTGGATAACGATCCTGATTTCGATCTGGATGCCGGCATTCAGGAACTCATCGATGCGTTGCAAGACGTGTTTGACGAAGCTCAGTAACAGCACTTTTCCGTAAGCGTGAGGGGCATCGCTGTCTGCGGTGCCCCTCATTCATAAGACGTTACTGGAGCGCATAACGCATGGATATGGTATCGGCATTTTCAGAGGTACGGAAAGAGCGTTTTTCCTGGCGTAACTGGTCACCAGCGCGCCGTCGAGAAGCGTTATGGGGTCTGGGTTTCATTAGCCCCTGGCTCATCGGCTTCTTGATTTTCTATCTCGCCCCGATGATTGCTTCGCTGGTTTTTTCGACAATGAACTTTGAATTGACCAAGCCGGACGGAGCGACCTTCATCGGTTTGCAAAACTGGCAGCGCCTGCTCAACGATGACACGATGTGGCTGGCGATGAGCGTCACCTTTGTTTTTGCGATCATCAGCTTGCCCATTGGCATGATCTCGGCATTTTTGCTGGCTGTGCTGCTGAACTCTGCTAATTTAATGGGTCGCAGTCTGTTTCGCACCCTTTATTACGCGCCAACGATGGTTCCACTCATTGCGAGCACACTCATCTGGGCGCAGGTGCTCAACCCCAGCGATGGCTGGATCAACCGATTTATCGAGATATTTGGCTTCGATGTGCGCGGCGTGGATGGCCTGCGCTGGCTCAATGATCCTGCTCATCCTAACCTGGTGTTTATCGCCTATTCGTTTATTGGCTTGTGGACCATTGGTAACGCGATGCTGATTAATCTGTCGGCCTTGCAGGGCGTCCCGTCCGAGCTGTACGACGCCGCCCGTGTAGATGGTGCCTCCTGGTTGAATCGCCTGTGGTCGATCACCATCCCGATGGTATCCCCGGTGATTTTTTATAACCTGGTCCTCAGTGTCATTGGCTTATTGCAATATTTCATCGTTCCCTGGGTGCTGACGGGTGGCAGTGGCGACCCGGAAGGCCGCACGATGTTCTATATGATTCACTTCTTCAAGCAGGGCTTTATCTTCAATAAGCTGGGCTATGGTGCCACCCTGGCATGGCTGATGTTTGCCGTTGCACTGGTCATCACAGTGATGCTTTTCGGCAGTGCCCGCTACTGGGTACATTATGCGGGGGATTCAAGATCATGACCGCTATCACCAAATCCAAGTCCAATGCTGATGTCTATCAGTTGCGCCGCCGACAGGAGACCATCACGGCCCTGATGGTGACGAGCGTGGCTATCATTATTCTGCTGATTTACTTGATGCCGATGGGCTATGCGCTGGTCACATCGCTGAAGAGCAAAGCTCAGACCTCAGAGGTCAATGCACCGATTTTGCCCTCGACGCCGCGTCAATTTGAGTACGATGGTGAGACCTACGACATCATGTTGGTGCCGCAGGAAGATGGCACCATTGCTGAATGGGGGCTGGTCCAGGCCCGCCGTCGCGGGGCCAGCGATTTCATCGACCCGGAAAACCCGGAAGCAGGTATCATCCAATGGGAGGGCAACTGGCGTACCCTGGAAAAAGCCTGGGAGCCAAACGTCCAATGGGATAATTATCCAGATGCCTGGAACTTCATCCGTTTTGGGCGCTTGTTGATGAATACGCTGGGTTATGCGCTGGTGACGATGGTCGGCATGGTGTCGGCATCGGCATTGACGGCCTATGGCTTCGCTCGTTTCCGCTTCCCTGGTAAGAATATTCTGTTCCTGATGGTGCTTTCGACGATGATTTTGCCGCCGCAAGTCACCGACTTGCCCAAGTATGCGTTCTTCGTCAATGTGCTGGATTGGGGCGGCACCTGGTGGCCGCTGATCGTCCCGGCCTTTTTTGGCCATGCTTATCATGTATTCCTGTTGCGCCAGTTCTTCCTGACCATCCCACGCGAGAT
The DNA here is from genome assembly GCA_002699585.1 of Anaerolineaceae bacterium. Lineage (GTDB taxonomy): Bacteria > Chloroflexota > Anaerolineae > Aggregatilineales > Phototrophicaceae > Phototrophicus. Next base: position 50,035 of record PABP01000035.1, read on the forward strand.
GGAGGAGGCCGCTTCTATCGATGGTGCTGGCCCCATGACGACCTTCATCCGGGTTATCTTGCCGCAGGCTGTCCCGGCGCTGACGGCGTCGGCCCTGTTCCACTTCTTCTATGCCTGGAACGACTACTTCGGCCCGTTGATCTACCTGGCTGGCAACCGTGATGCTCAACCCATCAGCATTGGTCTGGCAGAGTTCAATGGCTTGTACAGCAGCGAACCCCAGCTCATTCTGGCGGCAGCCATCATTACGATGATCCTCCCGCTGGCAATCTTCTTCATGGCGCAGCGCATTTTCGTACAGGGTATCGTGATTACAGGCGTTGACAAGTAAGTGGCTATCGGGTGTGATTAGCCGCGCTATGACCAATCACACAGACTGGTTTAAACAAAAGGCGGACAACAATGCAGCAAACGGAACAAACAGTTTATCAGGATGCATCACGCTCGGTTGATGAGCGGGTACAAGACCTGTTGGCGCAGATGACCCTGGCGGAAAAAATCGGCCAGATGACGCAGGTCGAAAAGAACAGCATCACGCCAGAAGAAGTCACCCAGTACTTTATTGGCTCCATACTGAGCGGTGGCGGTGGCAACCCGACGCCCAATAACGTCCATGAGTGGCGCAAGATGGTGCTGTCCTTTATGGATGCTTCGCTCCAGACGCGCCTGGGCATTCCCATGATCTACGGCGTGGATGCGGTACATGGCCACAGCAACGTTGTTGGGGCGGTCATCTTCCCGCATAACGTGGGCCTGGGGGCCACCCGCGATGCCGATCTCGTCGAACGCGTCGCGCAGGTGACAGCCAGCGAAGTGCTGGCGACCAATGTGCATTGGGACTTCGCCCCGGCAGTAAGCGTCCCTCAGGATGTCCGCTGGGGACGCAGCTATGAGGGCTTTAGCGAAAATACTGAGCTGGTCACGGAAATGGGTGTCGCGTATCTACGCGGGTTGCAGTGCAAAAACGAGCACGGCGAATGGGTGCTGGCGTCGGTCAAGCACTTCGCTGGTGATGGCGGTACGGAATGGGATTCCCGTAAGGACATGCCCTATTCCTCATCGACCAACTGGCAGGCGGCTTCCCTCAACTGGCGCATCGACCAGGGCGATACGCGCGTCGATGAAGCGACGCTGCGCAAAATCCACCTGGCACCTTACAAGCAGACCATCGACGCTGGCGCGGAAAATATCATGGTGTCGTTCTCTAGCTGGAACGGCCTCAAGATGCATGCCCATGAATACCTGCTGACACAGGTTATCAAAGGCGAATGGGGCTTTGAAGGCTTCCTCGTTTCTGACTGGATGGCGATTGATCAGATTTCAGAAGACTACTACGAGGCGGTGACGACCTCCATCAATGCTGGCCTGGACATGATTATGGTGCCATTTGACCATAAGAAGTTCATCACCACGCTGACCGAAGCGGTCCAGAAGGGGGATGTCACCCAGGAACGCATCGACGATGCTGTGTCACGCATTCTGCGGTCTAAATTCAATCTGGGCCTGTTCGAGCAGCCCATTACTAATGAAAGCCACGTCGAAGCATTCGGCAGCGATGCCCACCGGGCACTCGCGCGGGAAGCTGTGCAAAAATCGCTGGTCCTGCTCAAGAATGATGGCGTCCTGCCGTTGCCCAAGTCGGCGAATGTCGCGCTGGCGGGCCTGCCCGCTGATGACATTGGCTTCGCCTGCGGTGGCTGGACCATCGACTGGCAGGGTAAACCCGGCCCGATTACGCCTGGGGCATCCCTGTTCGAAGGGCTTCAAATACAGCTTGATGAAGGTGTCGTCTACAGCAAAGATGGCGACTTCGGGGCTAAGGCGGATATATCGGTGGTTGTCATTGCCGAGCTACCTTATGCGGAAGGCGAGGGCGACCGTGCCGACCTGACCCTCAGTGAAGCCGATCAGGCACTCATCAAGAAGGTGCGCGGCCAGTGTGATAAGCTGGTGCTGGTCATTTATTCCGGTCGTACGCTGGTGATTACGCCTGTGGTTGACCTGTGCGATGCGATTGTCGCTGCATGGCTGCCAGGGACCGAAGCCAATGCCATCGCCGATGTGCTGGTGGGTAATGTGCCCTTCACGGGCAAGTCGGCTTATACCTGGTATAAGTCGATGGATCAGCTCCCGCTGAGCAACTTGCAAGCCAGCGGCGAAGACCCCCTTTATCCCTTCGGGCACGGCCTCACTTACTAAGTACCATCCAATAGGACTATCTGGGGCGGGAGCATTCTCGCCCCTTTTTTGAGGAGACTTTTATGCGCCTGCGTTTCTTTTTCATTCTATTACTCATGCTCATCATCTCGACCGCTATCAGTGCCCAGAGTGATGGGCTTCCGTATCAGGATGCCGAGTTGCCCGTCGAGGAGCGCGTCGCCGATTTGCTGGGGCGCATGTCCCTCGCGGAAAAAATCGGCCAGATGACGCTCATCGAGAAAGGCAGCATCGACCCACAAGCGGTCACCGACTATTTTATCGGTGGCGTGTTGAGCGGCGGCGGTGGCTACCCAACAGGTGACAATTCGCCGGAAGGCTGGCTGGATATGGTCAGCGCCTATCAGGATGCGGCCCTGGCGACGCCCTTGGGCATCCCCATGATTTATGGCGTGGATGCCGTACATGGCCATGCCAACCTATCCGGCGCGGTCGTTTTCCCGCAGAACGTGGGCCTGGGTGCGACGCGCAACCCCGACCTGCTGGAAGAAATCGGGCAGGTGACAGCGCTGGAAATGATCGCTACGGGTATCTACTGGAATTACGCGCCCGTGCTGGCTGTTCCGCGGGATATTCGCTGGGGACGCACTTACGAGGGCTACAGCGAAAATACCGACCTGGTGACGGAGCTTTCGGCAGCGATGCTGCGTGGTTTGCAAGGCGATGACCTGGCCGCGCCGACCACTGTCCTGGGTACGCCCAAGCACTTCGTAGGTGATGGCGGCACCGAATTTGGCACGTCGCCGCTGGATGGCGGCCTGCTCGACCGCGGCAATACCAACGTCGATGAAGAAACCCTGCGCCGTGTGCATCTGGCCCCCTATATTACGGCCATCGAAAATGGCGCGCGCAGCATCATGGTTTCGTATTCAAGCTGGCTGGGCGAGCGCATGCATGGCAATGCGTATCTCATTCGGGATGTGCTGATTGACGAACTCGGCTTTGAGGGCTTCATCGTGTCCGATTGGGCGGGAGTGGATGACGTCGCCAGCGATTACTATGACGCGGTGGTGCAGTCGACCAATGCCGGCGTCGATATGAACATGGTGCCCTATGATTACGTGCGCTTCATCAACACGCTGACGGAAGCCGTTGAAGCGGGTGATGTCACACAAGAGCGCATCGACGAGGCCGTTAGCAACATCCTCATGGTGAAATTTGAAATGGGCCTGTTCGAGCGGCCTTTTGGCGATGCTGATTTAATCGCCAGCGTGGGTTCAGACGAGCATCGTGCCCTGGCGCGGGAAGCGGTCAGTCAATCGCTGGTGCTGCTCAAGAACGAAAACGCCGCTTTGCCGCTGGACGCCAATACCGAGCAAACTGTGTTCATCGCCGGGGCGGCTGCCGACAGCGTCGGTATTCAGTCCGGCGGCTGGACCATCGAATGGCAGGGTTCCACCGCTAACCTGACCGAAGGCACGACCATCCGCCGCGCCCTGCAAAATGGCTTCGGCGAGGATGTCACCGTGCGTTATAGTCGTCTGGGTCGCTTCAGTGATGACAATGGCGATCCACAGCATGGCGATGTCGGTATCGTGGTCGTCGGCGAGCCGCCTTATGCCGAGTATTTCGGTGATGATGCCGGGTTGACGCTCGGTAGCCGGGACCGCGGTCTGATCGAAGACTTACGGCCCCAGGTCGATACGCTGATCGTCGTTCTGCTGTCGGGTCGGCCCCTGGTGATTGATGAGTCGCTCAACCTGGCGGATGCCTTTGTCGCTGCCTGGTTGCCAGGGACTGAGGGGGCAGGCGTGGCCGATGTCCTCTTTGGCGAACGCGATTTCGTCGGGCTACTGCCTTATACCTGGCCGCGTAATGTGGAGCAACTGCCGTTTGACTTCGACAATGTGCCGATGACTGACTGTGATGCGCCCCTGTTCCCCTATGGTTACGGCCTGACTTATGCTGACAATAGCGCTTCAGCCGATTGGCTGTCTCTGGCAGTCGAATGTGCCCCGGTGAAGGTGGAAGTTGAAACGGTCGAGGTTGCTATCCCGGATGCTGACCTCATCGCGCCGGAAGGCGAATATGGCATCAGCTATGTGGCGCCCTTCAATGTACCGATTACGCTGGATGGCCAATTCGAAGATTGGGCAGGTGTGCCGACTGTGACCATGCCCCAGGGCGCGGACCTGACTTCTAGCGAATCGGCTGTCACCTTTGGCGCTGCCGCCGATGCCGACAACCTGTATTTCTTCGCCAACATCATTGATGACAACATCATCAGTGGCGAACATGCTGAAAATTACTGGAACGAAGATTCGGTTGAGTTTTATATCAACGCAACCGGCGACCTGAGTCTGGCCAGTTATGAGGATGGTGTCGCTCAGATCACTATCCCGGCGCTGAACATCAATAATCCCGAAGAGGACGTGATCTCCGGGGTACAGGGTGCCAGCGCCAATGCCGATGTCGTCGCCGTGAAGACCGAAGCGGGTTGGGCGGTCGAGGTGGCGGTGCCACTGCAAAACGACGTCTGGAGCATTGAGCCTGTGCAGGATGGTGTGCTTGGTTTCCAGGTGCATCTCAACATCGCCTCGGATAGTGACCGTGATAGCAAGCTGATCTGGTCTGCCGCTGATGTCGGCGATACCTCTTACCAGACCCCCAGCGTCTTTGGTGAACTGATCTTTTATGATGTGAATGGTGGGGCAGCAGGTGAGGAGACAAATGAGTCATCGAGCAGTTCCGCAGGCGACGAGCCTGTGGAGATCATGAATCTGGATGATGATGGGCGCGAATGGGAACTCGTCTGGCAGGACGAGTTCTCTGGTGATGTGATCGACTCTATAAAATGGGGCTATGACACGGGCGGCAATGGCTTTGGCAACAATGAACTGCAATATTATTCGGATCGTCCGGATAACAGCTATGTCGAAGACGGCCATCTGGTGATTGTTGCCCAGGAAGAACGTTACCGTCTGCGCGATTACACCTCGGCCAAATTATGGACCCCGGCGACGATGTCCCTGCGTTATGGTCGCATTGATATACGCGCGCAGCTCCCACAAGGACAGGGTATCTGGCCCGCTTTCTGGATGCTGCCTGCCCAAAACCGTTACGGTGGTTGGCCTTCCAGCGGGGAAATTGACATTATGGAACTGGTCGGCCATCTCCCCGCGACGGTTTACGGGACGCTGCATTATTCCAGCGATACATTCGGCAGCCACGAATATACTGGCGATAGCTATACCCTGGATGAGGGCATCTTCGCCGATGATTTCCATTTGTTTTCATTGGTGTGGGAAGAAGGCCGCATCGAGTGGTACGTCGATGGCCAACTGGTCCAGGTCCAGACGGAATGGCAAACGGCTGGGCGCGACTTCCCGGCACCGTTTGACCAGGAATTTTACTTGATCCTGAACCTGGCTGTGGGCGGTGACTGGCCGGGAAGCCCCGATGAAACCACCATTTTCCCACAGCGTATGTTGATCGACTACGTGAGAATCTACCAGCAGAGCTAAATTCTACGTCTCGGCTTCAAATTCGGGGACGGGGCGGCTCTCGGCATCGGCGTCGGTGGCGGCGATGCCATTTTCGGCAATGTCTTTTAGCAACCAGTCCATCTCTTTAATTTCGCGGCGCTGGGCGGCAATGATGCCATCGGCCAGTTCGCGTACGCGCACATCTTCGATTTGCGCATTTTCGCTGGTCAAGATGGCAATCGAGTGGTGCGGAATCATGGCGCTCATGTAGGATTGATCGCCGACGGTCGTTTGGCTGCGGACTAAAAATAGCGCAATCACAAATACAATGATGCTGCCAGCATAGATCGCCAGATTGACTTTGAGGTCTTTGTACATTCCCCACATAAAACTGAGCATGACGACAGCCATTGCCGCGCCCATGATGAGCGTCATGTACAGGCGTGTCTCGCTAAATCGTACATGATCAACGACATAAGAGTTGAGGTACGTCAAGATAAACATGACGATCATCGACGTCAAAATCATCGCCCCAAACCGAATATAGCTAGTCAGCTTATTCTCGTTCATAGCGGCCTTCCTTATTTATAATCAGTAAGTAGGTTATCCTGAGCCTAACGCGCGACAATTTGTAATTGCCGAATAAGGCGCTAGAAGTGCGTCAAAAGAAATAAATGCCAGTTAAGCTGGGGCTGTAGCGTGGTCTAAACCTGGATGTGGTCGGGCTTGAGGGCCTTCATTTGTTTGGTGGCCGGTAGAAGCGGGAAGCTCACACGGAAGGTCGCACCTTTGTCCTTATCGCTGGTCACGCTGATGTCACCGTGATGGGCTTTGACGATCCACCAGACAATGGATAACCCCAAACCAGCGCCGTCATTGTCGTCGCGCTGCGTGCGCGAGTAATCCGCTTGGAAGAAGCGATCAAAAATGTGCTGTTGATCGTGCTTGCTGATGCCAATGCCCGTGTCTTTGATCTCAAAAATGGCCAGATCTTCTTCCGGGTAAGTTGCTAGCTCAATCGTGCCGCCATCCGGCGTAAACTTGATGGCATTACTTAGCAGGTTGAGCATAAGCTGCTTGACGCGGTCGTAGTGGGCTTCAATGCGGGCGGGTTCTAACTTGCCTAGCTTGATCGTCAGGTCGCGTTTTTGGGCCAGCACATTGGCATACTCATAGACTTCCAGCGTGATGGACTCAAGGTCAGTTGGGCTGAGTTCCATCAGGATTTCGCCATTATCGGCGCGCGCCAACATCAGCAAGTCATTGACCATACGCGACATGCGCTCGGCTTCTCTGTGGACGGCATCCAATGACTCTTCGTCGTAGCCGTAGCGCTTCATCAATTCCAGGTTGCCCAGGATGGAGGTTAGCGGGGTACGCAGTTCATGGGAGACATCGCCCACAAAGCGCTGCTGCACAGCAAATAATTGCTCCAGGCGCTCCATCATGTGGTTGAAGACGTTGCTCAGGCGGCCCAGTTCATCGATGGGGCCTTCCCAGGTTAAGCGCGTGGAAAGGTCCTCGGCGGCGGCGATGCTGGCAGCGGCTTCCGTAATGCGGTTGACAGGCTTGAGAGCGCGGTCGGCCAGCCACATGCTGGACATGATGGCAATGATAATAGAAATGCCAGCAGCAACGGCGGTGATGACGATCAGAGCATCGTTGGCATGCTGGACTGGCTGAATGGATGAGGCGACCTGTATCAGTCCAATTTGCTGATTTCTGTGATAGTACGGCCTGGAAATTACCCGTTCTGTGACGTGGCTGATCTGATGCGTGGTATATAGTAGCTGGGTCGTGCTTAAGGTATTGGTATCCAGCGGAATGGTGTTGCTGGTACTCAGCGAACTTGAAAGCAAAACAGGCTGGTCCAGGGGCCCATCTGCGTTGTGGGTTTTCCACACCTGGATATCAATCCCGGCTGCACCGAACAGCTCGGTGCTTTCCAGGATGACGGTTGGCTCGGTCCTGCCGTCCCCGGCGGGGGTAGAGGCAATGACGATGTTATCAATGACATCTGATGCCGTATCATATAAGACCTGGTCGATGGTATGTAGGATCGTGACGCGGCTGATGGTGATCACGACCAGGCTTAGAATGATGATGACAGCGATAATGAGACCGCTGTACCACAGCGCCAACCGTTTGCGAATGGTCATGGGGCCTATTCTTCTCGCAAGACATACCCCACACCACGAACAGTATGGATCAGGCGACTTTCACCCTCTTGCTCGGTCTTCTGGCGCAGGTAACGGACGTATACTTCAATGATGTTGCTCTCTCCGCCGAAGTCATAACCCCATACACGGTCGAAGATGACGTCGCGCGTCAGGACCTGGCGCGGGTTGCGCATGAACAGTTCCAGCAGTTCGTATTCTTTAGCTGTCAGGTCGATGGCGCGTTCACCCCGATGGGCGCGATGTGTCCCGGTGTCCAGTGTGAGTTCAGCGAAGCGCAAAATTTCCGGGCGTGAGGTGGGGGTCACCCGCCGGAATTGGGCGCGTACACGAGCCATGAGCTCATCAATGGAGAAAGGCTTGACCAGATAGTCATCGGCACCGGCGTCGAGGCCAATCACGCGGTCTTTGACGTCGTCTTTGGCTGTGAGCATGACGATGGGCACATCGCTAGCAGCACGCAGCCGTTTACAGACTTCCAGACCATCTAGCCCTGGCAGCATCCAGTCGAGTATGACCAGATCAGGCGGATTGTCACGGGCAATTTGTAACCCGGTTTGGCCATCACGCGCGACATTGACGCGGTAGCCCTCATAAATTAAACCGCGCTCGACAAATTGTGCGATGCGCGCTTCGTCTTCAATGATTAGGATGCGCTCCCCGGACATGGAATCCTCCTTAGCGAACGCCAGATTATTACTAAAACTCGGTTGAGTATATCCTGCGTCAATGAGTAGCGAGTGAGTGCTAACAATAGATTTATTTAATTTTTTTGAAATGGGCCTGTTCTATTACAGCCCAACTAACAAAAACCATTCCGGGCGCTTAATTCCAGCGAAATGAAGTCGCGCCTTCGATGCCGCGCAGGCGGTTGCGGCTCATATCGCCCAGGTCGATGCGGACCAGCATGCCGCCAGGGTGCGTCAGGCCGATGACCATATTGCCATTGGGTGACAGGCGCGGTGAATTGATATAGCCGATGTCCGCCAGAACGGTAGGTGCGCCGCCATTGGCCGGGGCATCCATCACGGCAATGGTTCCGGGCTGCAGCTGTTGGACCAGCACCCGCAGGCTACCATTATCGCGTTCGATGCTGTCCAGAATGGTCCAGCCTTCCAGCACATTGAGCAGCGTCGTGGGCGGCGCGGTCAGCGCGTTGATGTCGATGCGATGCAGGCCCGGTAAGCCTCCGCTAGAGAGCGTCCCTTGGATCAGCAAATTGCTGCCGCGCAGCCATTGTGCCCGTTGGAAGCCGCCAATCGGTTGCAGGGTGCCGCTGCCTGGGTCATATAGCTCGAACTGGGTGCTAGTGGCGCTTTCACTACGGACTAGCAAAGCCCCCACACCGGGCGCGGGTTCCGCTGAAACATAGGCTTTGCCCGCTTCGGTATCCGGCAAAACCAGTTCCGGCGCATAGTCCGGCAGCACCAACGCGACCGCCTCTACAGTCGGCGTGATGGTCGGCACAAAGGTCGGGATAACCGTTGGCTCCGCTGTTTCATTCGGGTTGACGGTGGCCGTGGCTGTTGGCTGGCTGACCTCATCGTTGGTTTCCTCAGTCGGCTGCGCTGTCGGACGCGGCGTGGGTTCGGCAGGCATCTCAATGGCGGTCAAATCCAATTCCCAGATGCCGCTGCCCGCTTCCTGCACATCCCGATAAAACAGGTGCATGCCATCGGCGCTGAAGGCTGGGTTGATGTTGCGGTCGATCCCCAGACGCACCAGTTCCAGCGGGGCGGCGTTGCTGCCAACCGTATGCAGCCACAGGCTGCTATTGCTGACGTAGGCCACGCGCTCGCCATCGAAGGACATGGCATATTCGGTGACATCGACCACCGCCGGGGTGATGGTCACGGGTAGTTGACCGGATTGCATGTGCCATGCCTGGGCGACACCGGTTGAGTTGCCAATCGCGATAAAGGACGCGGGTGAGGGCAAGTCCAGCGTATCGACGGGGTCTGGTGGGACAATGCCCCAGTCGTAAGTGGAAATGCCATTAAAGGGCAGGGTGAAGCCCTGGCCGTTCAAGGGGTTGACCAGCGCCAACGCGCTTCCCTGGAACGCCAGCAACCAGTCGCCTTCTGGCCCCCAACGCAAAGCGCGCAGTTCAACATCCAGCTCGCTGATGGGTTCGACGCTGCCATCCAGCAGCACGCGCAGCAGGCGACCCGTGGGCACGGTTTCGTCAACGGTCGTGCTCAGGTAGACCTCGATGCCCTCGCCATCCCAATGCGGCAGATAGTAGACGTTCTCCTGGGGCAGCAGGACGGTCTGAATATTGCCCTGGGCCATGTCCATCAGGATGATACCGCCTTCCGGTGGCGCGAAGGCCAGCTTACTGTCATTCACCCAGGCGGTGCCGACCGATGTTGGTATCGCGCTGACCAGCACCATACCTTCGGCATCGCGCCGGAAAATCCACCAGACGTTTTGCTCGGCTTCTGCGGCTAAATACGTACCTTCTGGCGACCATACTACATTGATCAGATTGGGCGTGAGCAGGTCGGTATACACGCCGCCTTGCTGCCAGACGCGCCCACCATAGAGCGTGGTATAGGCCAGCGCCTTGCTATCCGGTGACCAGGCTAAAGTTGCCCCGCGCCCACGTATGAAAGGCACGCTGGCACGGCTGTCTTCAATCGGCTGCGGCAGGGCGTTGCTGTACATATTCACCAGCATGATGCCGTCCTGCGTGCGGTAGGCCAGCCAGTTGTCATCGGGCGCGACTGCGAAATCCAGCACGAAGACATCGTCGGGCGTCACTTGTGCGATGCCACTACGTCCCAGCCCGACCCGCTGCACAATGCCTTCATTCAGCAGCAGATACAGATCGGCAGGCAGATCAATGCCATCCTGGGCTGATGTTGGCATGATGAACAGTAACAAACCAAGCAGTGCAAGGACGATGCGTCTGTTCACAGTGGCGGACCCTTTCCCGTTACCTATTCCTGTTACCCAATGCTGCCCCTGAGTATACCGTATTTCTAACAAACCGTATTTCTAATAGAGGGCAATTGATGCTTCTATGGTCGGATACCTGGCTGAAGTCTTGGAATCTTGTTGGATAACTGAAGTTAAGGTGAATAATCCCGGTAATCTCTGGCTATTGGCGTGTCTTTTGTTGTAAACTACCAATAAATACATCATGCTTTTTGGTAGATACCGCTAAAAATATCATTGGAGGGTTCGTATGTTGGCAAACCTGACGACCACCCATCAAAACATCTATGACGCACTTGCAGAGCAGGGCTATGCCTTAGTTCCTGCTGACGCTTTCCCGTTTTTGCCAGAGCTAGACGACGCTTGGCAGGCGATACGGGATGAGTATGCGACGCTGCCGCCGGATAAGTTTTTGCCGGGAGGCGGTGCTTATCGTTTTCGTCGTTATGACAGTTTCTATTTCCATCCGGCGACCGGGGAACTGCGTGTCATGCCCCATGAAGATTACTTCCAGGATACGGACATCAACGCGGTGACCGGGGGTATCGTGCGCACATTCGCGCCGCTGACGCCGGAGACCATCGCCAATCCATTTTTGCAGGCGCTGATTCGCTTTGACTTCGCTCAATTCCCATTGAATGATCCGGCCCAGGCGCAGCATCCCTGGCAAGTCGATGTGCATCAGATTCACGTCATCGCCCAGCCAGAGGGAACCGCCCATCCAACGCCGGAAGGCGTCCACCGCGATGGTGCGGATTTCGTGACGGTGCATCTGGCGCAGCTAGAGAACGCGACCGGGGGCTTGGTCACGGTTTACGATGATGACAAGCAGCCCTTGGAGAGCTTCCAGCTCCATAACATTCTGGATAGCTACCTGTTTAACGATGCCATCCTGTGGCATGGTGTGACGCCCATTCATTCTGATGATGGCGTCAACCCGGCTCAGCGCGGCATTTTCACCTTTGACTTCCACCCCATGCCGGATTTACAAAAGCCGGAATAGACGTATCGTGTCTCCTAATATCTTCTCTGAGAGAAAGCCAGCCTATGGGTTGGCTTTTTCTATTTGGGCAGTTATTTGAGAATCTGACCCAGCAAGTTTTGTTCTCAGACCCCTATCCTCGGTTCTTCCCCCATGAGGTGGAAGGATGCCTTTCTGGGGCACTTGGAAGTAGAAAAAAGTCCCATCCCCTCATGGGGAGGGGATTTAGGGGAGGGGTTCGGTGGCCTATTGGGTGATCTTTCTATTGGCGTACCAGCCTGTAAACCGTCGTCAGCGGATAGTTGGCGATGGCTTCCGGCTCACTATACAGGCTGGCGTCGATGCCACTTAACCGCATGACCGTTTCCGGTGTTTGTGGGTACTCCGTGTTGACGACCACATACAGCGTCTGTGGGCTGATGCCACCCTGGCTGATGGCATCCCCCGGCAAGCCGTGTCGCCGCGCATAATAATGCAGCATTTCCCCGGATGGATGCTCATAAACAATACGGGCGTCCGGGTCGTTGGCGATGAGCGTTGTGAGGTCGATTATGACCGCCTCAGCATCACGGAACGTGCCCGTTTCCAGTGACCAGTAGGGACTGTCGCTGCTGACTACCAGACCAGCTCCCCAGACCAGCCCGATGAGGGCTACACCTGTATATACGACCCTGGCTTGTGGCAGATGGTCGATCAGCCAGACGAGGCCCGCCGTCGCCACGCCAAAGTACAGCGGCAGCAGATACAGCCACACGCGCGTAAATGGGGCCACTTGCTGCACAGTAATCAGTACGATAGCGACCAGCAGCAGCGGAACCACAATCGTCACGGGATAATCGGCTAGCTTGCGATGCGTCACCAGCGCGATCACCAAGCCGACCAGCAGGAGCAATGCAATCGGCAGCGGCAGACTGGTATGCCACTGGGCGAGGGTCGCTTGCAGCATGTCGCCCACACTGCTCAGGAACAGCGGGAATTCCAGCGCTGTGACATAGGTATTGCTGGTCAATGAGCCGAGGCCCGTCACGATCAGTACCGGGGCATACAACAAGGCGGTGATGGCGACCATCAGTACGCCGCTGACGATCAGTGCGCCCAGCCGTTTAAGCCAGTCGCTTTGGCGCTCCAGCACGATATTAGCAGCCAGCCACAGGAAAATACCCGATACGGCATACAGTCCGGTCGGGATGGTGTAGAGCGCCAGGGCCAACACCAGGGCGAAGGCCGCCCATAAGGCCCTATTCCATGAGACACGTAACGAATAAGCCATGCGCAAGCCGAGGAAGATCAGCAGCATTTGCAGGCTGTAGCCGCGGGCATTGGTGGCGTATTCGATCAACACGGATGAGATAGCCACCAGTCCGGCGGTCAGCAGGGCGGCACGTTTGTTATATAGCACCCGCACCAATTCAAAGCTGATGGGCACGATCAGTACGCCTCTGACGAAACTGGTCAGGCGCAGCGCGGCCTCGGAATTGCCGAACAGGCGCGTGGCGATCCAGGCCCAGAATGTGTGGAACAGGTGGTTATTCGGTGCGGAGTAATCGCTGATGGCCAGGTAAATCGGCTTGCTGACGTAGTTGAGGAAGGTCAGCGATTCGTCAGTGCGCATGGGCTGGTTGATATACATCAGCCGCAAGATGGCCGCCAATACGGATAGTGCCAGTACGATCAGCAGGTAGGGGCGATTGGCAGGCGCAAAAGCCGAGCGCAGCAGCTCACTGGCGCTGGTGACGGCCTCACGGGCATCCCCTAGGAAAGCGTCCACAAGGCGTGCCAATGGCCGTGCAAAAATCGCCATGCCGATGCAGATGGCAATCAGAGCAATGGCCAGTAGACGCAATCCGGCCAGCGTATCCTCAGACAGGGATTCTGCTGGCAGTAATGCGCCTAAATTCATCAGCAGCAGGCTTGTTACAATGCCGATGCCTGCAATGCCATAAATCGCAATGCGTGCAAACTTTATACGTGACGCGGTGCGTGTCTGCATATGTCCCTCGCCCCAGGTGCTTGATCGCCAATGCTGCCATTTTAATGCGAACGAGGGTGGCTTTCCTACCGTCACCTGGATGCGGTCATTAAACGCAAAAAAGGCCCGATGAAGGGCCTTTTTCGCTATGAGATAGGTCTTGGCTTATTTAGCTGGCTGACTGTGACGGACGGGGTGTCAGGCGCACATCCAGGGTCACATTGGAGCCATCACGATAGACCGTCAGTTGGACCGTATCGCCAGGGGCGGTTTCACGGGCTAGGTAGGCGATCAAGTCTTCCATGCTGGTCAGTCTAAAACCATTGATGGCGGTGATGATGTCCGTACCCTGTAGCTGTTCCACGCCGTTACCATCGGTCATGACTTCTGGGCCTTGCATGCCAGCACGGGCCGATGGGCCGCCCTGGACAACCTGGGTCACGACGACGCCACGTAGGTCTTCCGGCAGATTCAATTCCTGGATCAGGCGCAGGCTGACATCTGTGCCTTGAATGCCCATGTAGCTGTACTCAACGAAACCGTCATCAATCAACTTCTGAGAGATACGTGATGTCAGATTGCTCGGAATGGCGAAACCGACGCCGCTGTTGCTACGGCTATCGCTCAGAATCTGCGAATTGACGCCGATGACTTGACCGTTCATGTTGAGCAGCGGGCCACCGCTGTTGCCGGGGTTGATGGCGGCATCGGTCTGGATAGCTTCGCCAATGCTGAAGCCCGTCAAGCCACGGATGCTGCGGTTGGTCGCGCTGACCACACCGGTCGTCAGGGTGAATTCCTGGCCGAAGGGGCTACCAATCGCGATGACGGGTTCACCCGTATACAACGCGCTGGAATCGCCAAAGCTCAATGGATGCAGCTTTTCTGCTGGTAGGTCAACTTTGATGACAGCTAGATCGCTATCCGGGTCAAGGCCAACGATCGTGCCTTCTGCCAGAGTGCCGTCGATGAATTCGACTTCGATGAACGTGGCGCCATCGACAACGTGGTTGTTGGTGACGATATGGCCGTTGGTATCAATGACGAAGCCTGATCCCTGTCCGCCACCCATCTGGGTTTCGACAGTGATCGACACGACTGCCGAGCTGACTTCATTGAAGACCTGTGCTTCGCGCGTCAGAGCGGAATCCTGTGCCAGGGTAGTCTGGCCCATCACGGGTGCGAATATAAATGCGCCAAGCGCAATGGCGCCGATAATGGTCAGTAACCATTTACTCAGGTGTTTCATTTTGCGTTACCCCCAAAGGTATGCACATACATTGTGAATTTATCTTGTAACCGATACATCATTGTTTTTTATCATTGAGGTTACATGTTATGTAACGGCTATAGTGTGCATCTTGGATGTATGAAAAGAATAAACAAGCTGTAAAGAGAGTGTTACCCGTTTGCAAACATTGTATTTTGTACGGCGTATTTCATTAATCTCGTGATAAGAAAGGCCACAAATGGCCTGAAAATGGGCTAAAACAACAAAAAAGCCCGCCAATTGACGGGCTTTCCTGAAATTTCTTTCTGAAGTGAGTTAAGACGCTATTGCAGGCGCAGGCTCTGCATTTGAACCTCGTCCATGGCGTCGAGGGTATCTTGCAGGCTGGCGACCTCGTCTTGAATTTCCAGGCGCAGGCGTTGGGCGCGGGCGCTGTCGACTTCCTTGGTCCCTAGCAGGGACATCTGCGCATAGACGGTACCCAGCGAGGCCAGCGTACTCTCTAGCTGGATTTCCGCGCGTTTGACGCTGTTGCGCGTGGCCTCAAGGTTGGCACGCTGCTGCTCGAGTTGGCGCAGTTGGCGCTCCAAATCTTGCTTGACCAGCGGGTCTTCCTCGCGTTGAATGCGGTCGATGGTGCGCTCTATTTTGATGGGCACATCTTTCTGGTCGCGCCGCATGATTTCATTGCCTTTTGAGGCGTCGATATGCGTGGCCAGGTCGTACATATGGGCGATCCAGTCGTTGACGTCCTCGACCGTCTGGCGCAGATTGGTGCGCATCGACCCCTGATGGCGCTTAGACAGCTTGAGCATATCGCGGCGATATTCCAGCGCCTTACGCAGTTGATCGCGCGAATTTTCTGTGCGGATATGGCTCAGGTCATACTGGCTCTCGAATTCGCGGGCCATGGCTTCCTGGGCTTCGTTGGGGTCGGTGATGGTTGATGCTACCAAAGCCCCTTCCACCAGTCCGCCCAGCACCAACCAGAACCAGGGCTGCCACTCGACCCCCAGTACGCTGATGTCATTGACAAACAAAAACAGGATCGCCGTCACCATAATCGTGACCAGGCTCTCCCAGCGTAGGAGGGAGTTCATCAGTAATGTGCCGAAAACCCGCTGCCGGACCTCGTCGCGCATAGGGTTGTTATCCTCTCATGTTGGCTGTTTATCGCACACGGTGGTGATAAGCCATCCGCCGCGATGATTTAGCAATGCTACTAGCACTCTTTACGTTGTCAGGAGGCAGAACGTCGCATTCGCGTCGTTTTTGGCTTCCTAACAGGCTATTTCTTATTGTATCAAAACTATCGTCGTAAGGCGTCAGTAATTCATAAGAACGCTGGGACGCTGCTGGTTTTGTCGGTTCAATCGACCTGCCCACAGAAGCAAAACGGGACCTTGTGCGATACAAAGGCCCCGCTATTGCAGTCATGGTCACATGGGCGAACGATCCGCGCAGTGCTACTCGTTGCTGTTGAGCAAACGGCGGCGGCGTTCTTCCAACTGGCGCTCGACTTCGCCAACACCTACAGCCTCGTCGATCTGATCGGAAACAGAGCGCGTCGCCATTTCCAGGCGGGCATCTTCCCGATCAAGACGGGAGCGGATCTGTTCGGTCAGGCTGGTGATTTCGGCATCGCCCGTATTGGCCAGGTCGTCCAGGCTCTTGACGGTCTTGGTCATGACCTTCTTGGTCTCGGCCAGTTCGATCAGGGCACGCAGGCGTTCACGCTCTTGCTTGATCGACGTCAGGCGGCCTTCCAGCTTGACGCGCATATCCAGCATGCGCTGGTATTGCTGTTCCTGGGCCTGCCACTGTTCATAATATTCCTGGGCCAGCTCTTGTTTGGTATTGAGTTCGGCCTGGGCCGCTGCCGCCAGATCATCCTTGCCTTTGAGGATCAGTGTATCAATATCACGATCCAGTTTTTCGGCAGCATTGGCGAATTCCTCGTACTTGCGCTTGAGTGTGCGCACAGTCCCGCCGACGGTCGCTGCGGAGTCTTCCAGCGCTTCCAGGTTACGCTCCACCTGACGGATGTATTCATCCATGACTTTGATCGAGTTGCCCTCCAGGGCGCGGTCGACCAGCGAGTGCATGTTGGCGCTGATGAGCGTGTTAATCTTCTCGAAAATAGATGCCATGGGTTAGCGGCTCCCTATCCTGAATGTTTGTTAGTTAAGCATTGTGACTTAAAACGTGGGTTCTAAGTCAGGTTTATCAAGCAGTGTGTATTAGACGATAATGCGTTGTTACAGTGCGTATTCGACATAGTTTGCAGTATATCACGGGTCAGGTGTTATCAGCAAAGGGCCTTATCCCGTCTGAATCCGGTTTATACGGCATTTTTACCCTACGGCTTTTGGCCGATGTCGCACCGGATGTCGCACAGCGCTAATGATTCCCTAAACGGGTATCTATGGTGTGTATACGCAAAATGTGCCCAGGCGTTGCAGGGCACATTTGGAATTCACAATATTGGTAGAGAAAGCTAGCGTGACATAATGGAAGCGATATTGTCGATGGCTGCGTAGCTGTCTGGGTTGTCCGGCGGCGTGACCGGGATGCGGACGGTAAAGGTACTGCCCGTGCCGTCGCCATCACTTTCCACCGAGCGTGTTCCCCCATGTATCTTGATGGCACCGTCGACAATGGCCAGCCCACAACCACTGCCTTGATCTTCAAAGTGTTCGCGGTTGATCTGGTACAGTTCTTCCCAGATTTTCTCAAATTCGTGGCTGGCGATGCCGCGGCCATAATCGCGCACTGCGAAGACGATATGATCATCTTTTTCAGTGACGGTAACTTCCACTGTGCCGCCATCTTCAGAGAATTTGACTGCGTTGTCCATCAGTTCGCGCAGGCTGATGGTTAGCAGTTGGACATCGGCGACGAAAAGCGGCAGCTCGTCCTGAATGTCGAACGTGATCTCAACTGTCTTATCGTCTTGGATTGTCACACCGCGTTTGGCATCGCGTAGGATGGCGTCAATTTCGGCAACGGGGCGGCGGCGTGCCAGATAGATGTCGGCTGCATCGCCTTCCTGGATTTCCAGCAGTTGGATGAAGTTCTCTACCAGGCGGCGCAGGCGGTTGGCACCACTGCTGACGCCCTTGAGGAAGTCCATCACATCTTCTTCGCTGAGCAGGTTGTCTTTATAGCCGCTGAGCATGTCGGAATAGCCAACGACCAGCGACATCGGCGTGCGGAACTCATGGTTGAACAGCTTGAGAATTTCCTTCTTCAAGCCAGTCATTTCTTCCTGCTGCACGCGCTTGATGTTGGTATGGCGCTTGAGAGAGGCTTTTACAGAGTGTAGTAATTCTTCCGCAGCGAAGGGTTTTGTTAAGTAAACATCGGCACCCAGGTCACCGCCTTTAAAGCGGTCGGCCTGCTGGTCCTTAGCGGTCAGGAAGATGAAGGGTACTGTCACCCACGCATCGATCTTGCGCACCTCTTCCAGGAATGTGAATCCGTCCATATGTGGCATCATGATGTCAGACACGATGATGTCCGGCGGGTTATTGGGGTCACTCTTGAGCACTTCCAATCCCTCAAGCCCATTGCCCGCTATTTTGACAGTGTATTTTTCGTACTCTAAGATGTCACGAATACCATAAAGTAAATGAACTTCATCTTCAACAACGAGGACCGTTTTTTGATCTTTCATGTGCGCGATGCCTATATACCTATGCCAGTTCAACCGATTTATTTGGATTTAGACCACATCCAGAATTGTCTATTAAGAGACATTATGTAGCCAGTATACGGGAAAAACTCACATCTGAACGTAAAATTCTTTAATTGTTTAGGGATTTCCGTGCTAATACGCTGCTCCCTAGAGGAAACCTTGTCGCCGAATGGCCAGTACATCTGCTAATAGGGCGAAACCGGTTTCACGTCGGCCTGCGCCTGCACCCACTAGCGTCACCGGGCCGAGCAGGTCCGTTTCAAAGGTGATGGCATTGGTTGTGCCGCCGACACCTGCCAATGGATCGGCCAGTGGTAAGCGCACCGCTTTAACGCTGCCACCCTGGGGCGTGACTTCGGCAATCAGTTTATAGCGTTCACCAGCGGCCTGGGCCGCGGCGATGTCGTCAGCGGAAAGCACATCAATGCCACTGACGTCCAGATCGTTTATGCCGATGTCCGCGCCGAATAGACTGCGCGCCAGGATCACCGCTTTGGAGGCGGCATCCCAGCCGCCGACATCGGCAGTAGGGTCGGCTTCTAAGTAGCCTTTGGCTTTGGCGTCGTCCATCACGTCTTCATAGTCAATGCCGCGTTCCATCTCGGTCAGCATGTAATTGGTGGAGCCATTGAGGATGCCCTTAGCCGCGCTGATGGTGCAGCCTGCCAGCGCTTCCTTAGCCAGTGTCAGTGAGGGCGTCCCAGCCATGACCGTGCCTTCAAAACGGAGGGATTTTTTGGCGGCGCGGGCGGCATCAGCCAACTGCTGGTAATGCAGCGCGACTGGCCCCTTGTTGGCCAGCACCACATGCTGCCCATTCTGGAAGGCGCGCAGGCAATAATCGGTTGCAGGTTGGCCCGTTTTCAGGTTAGTCCAACTGGCTTCCAGCAAGACGTCCGCGCCACACTGGTCGATAATTTTTTCGACGGGTAAATCGCGCACCACGCCATCCGCCTTGGGGTAGTTCCCAAGGTGCCCTTGGCTGATTGCATCCATGAGCGCATCCAGGTCGAGGCCATGTGGGTCCATCAGCGTCCCGCGTGAATGTGTCGCAACGGCGACGATCTGCGCGGAAAACCCATAGACGGCAGCGAGTAGAGCGTGCTTTTCCTTTAAAATTTCAATGAAACCCTGGCCAACCGTGCCAAAGCCAATTAGTGCGATTTTCATAGCCTTGTTCCTGTGCTGCGTCGATGAAGAATCTTCTATGTTTGATTCTTGTGTTGGATAAGGAAACTGAGAGATCGTGCTCGATTATTATGATGGGCTATTTTACCGCATCCAAATGAATCTCGCTGGTCATTTGCAGTGCGGCATCCACCTGATAGGGCGTGACCTCGTGGCCGATATTTTCCAGCAGCAAATACTGTAGGCCGCCCGGCCACTGGGCTTCATCAATGAAGGGCATATCGTTGCCCTGATTGCTGCGCAGATACAGCGGGTCCTGGCTGCCGATCATGACCAGCATCGGGCCACTACCCTCATCCTGGGGGTAAATCCAGGTTGCGCCACTGATAATCGTCCCGGCGATGATGTCCGGGTGCTGATTGGCATAGAGTGATGCCAACGCGCCGCCTTCCCCAAAGCCAAATAGCACGACGCTATCCAGTGCCGTCGGGTAAGTATTTTCTACATCGGTGATGATCTCTTGCAGAATGGGCAGGTTGACATCGGCAGGCTGCATGGGCAGGTGTGGCGTCACATACAGCGTGTCGCTTGTGTTGGCCACAACAAACGGGGCCAGCAGATCGTCGCCCTGTAAATCTTCATCACCGAGCAAGACCAGCATCGGCCAACCGGGGCCTGCGAGTGGGCCGCTCGGCTCGTAAACATCATAGGTGACGCCGTTGATCAGCGTGTGGCTGTAGATCTGGATGTCTTCCAGTGGGTCGCGTGCTATCTGAGTGATGTTTGGCAGCCAGTTGGCGACCACGTAAATCATACCCAGGGCGATTAGCGTACTAAATATGAAAGCCGTGACGGTGCGTAGGCCACGGGTGTTGCGTTCTGGGTCCGGTTGTAAGGCTTCAATGAACTGCCAGCGTTGATCCGTAAAGCCGATGCGCGTTAAGACCGTTTCCGGCATTTGCCCGGTGAGCGTTGCCGCCAGATGTTGCGCCAGGGCGTCATCTTGCAAGCGCGGATCAGCAGCGACGGCATCTGCCAGCATCATGAGGGCATCGCCCCAGTCATCGCGCTGATAGGCACTGAATGCCGCTTGCAGCGCGCGTTCCGCCTGGGGCGCATAGGGCGAGGGTGTATTCATTGGGATCGTCGCCATGCCGGATTTTACTTGCGGCAGTGGCATGTCGTTTTTTGCATACATACCCGTATTGTCAGGGAAAAACGCCGTAAGAACACTGAAGAATTGGTCACAGCGGCTATTTATGCTCAGCAGTAAGCTGCCGTGCCAGGTCAATGCCCAGCCACATCGCGCCTGCGCCCTGTGGCGGCATCCGTAAATGGTGATAGTCCGGCAGTGCGGCCAGTACGTCGGCATCGCTGGCAATCGGGAACGTCAATAACTGGCCATCGTCGGTTTCCGCATGGGCATTTAGCTGGAAGGCGTTATCCGGGTCGTGAATGCGCTCGTACCAGCTCGCATCATGAATTAATATCAGCGCACTGATTTCCGGTCGTAGGGTTGTCAAATCATGCAGGATGCCCGTCAGGTACAACCCCGCCTGTCCTGCGGCCATCATCTGTTGCAGATCCACCAGCGCCGGATGTCCATAAAAGTGATCGTGGGGGGCTTCTGGGCCAAGTTCGGGCATCCCGAATAGTTCTTCCAGGTATTCCTTGTAGATATGATAAGAAATGCGCCACTCATCCGGGTGGAAATCGGCTGCACGCGGGCCAAAGATGAAAGCCGGGACGGTATGGTAAAAGCCGGGGTCGGTGGCATTGCGCCGACTGCGCTGGGCCAGCATCGCCTTGTAGGTGCCGTTGTGGTTGAACACGATTAGTGTGGCCCCACCAATAGCCGCACTGCGACCGCTGCCACTTTGCAGGCTTTCCAGTTGGCCGACGCTGCGATGGTACAGGCTGCGCATCGGCAGGCGGATAGTGCGCCGGAATGCAGAATCCACCAGTTCGCGCTTCATGGCGTCGCATGTCGCCAGCATGTCGAAGTAACGGCCCAAATGGGCTTCGATTTGTAGCGGTCGTGGGCGCACGCGGCGCAGGGCGAAGGTTGTTCCGTTGAACAGGTTGCGCCCGCTGTTTTGCATATCGCTGAGGTGCGCGTGGTTAACCACCTCGAACGGGCGCGGGGTTTCCTTGGTTGGCAGCGCGCCGCATACACTGTCGACATTACCTATCTGCGACGAATCTGGCTGTTGTACGTATAGCGGGTAGCGCGTGTCACCGCGCTGGAACATGGGCACATCATATTGTGTCGAGAGATATTCGACCATATTGTGATAACGACTGAGCTGATCTTCTAGTGATTCTGGGTGTTGTGGCATCGCAATGACCGTTTTTGGTGTGGGCCTGGGTGCATCTGGATACAAAATAAGGATGCACAGGAGCATCGATATTCAGCAAGCGGTATAATAAACGCTATTCGCACGCCGATACAGACGGTATCATAATTAAGCGTCGTCAATGTCAGCTACAATCCCAATCGCGCACAGCCTGGGAAGATCGCAGGGGGAGGTCGTGACTGAACCAGATGCGAAATTAATGGAATGGATTTTATCAGCACGGGAGGGCAACCAAGATGCCTTTGCGGAGCTGGTTTATAGTTTTCAAGATGCAGTCTATAACCTGTGTTATCGGATGCTAGGGCAGAATACGGAAGCCGAAGATGCCACCCAGGAAGCCTTTATCCGCGCCTATTTGAATTTGCATCGCTACGACATAAATCGGTCATTTAAGACCTGGCTGCTGTCGATTGCCTCCAATCACTGCATCGACCGCCTGCGTAAACGACGTATGCATTTTTTGTCGCTGGATGAACCCCTTCCGTCGGGGATGTCTCTGGCGCTCAGCAGCGATGAACCCGGCCCGGAGCAGGTCGCCATGAGCAATGAACGCGGTCAGCAGATGCAGCTCTTGCTTGACCAACTCAAGCCCGATGACCGCGCCGCCATCATCTATCGCTACTGGTATGACTATTCCTATGCGGAAATCGCCGAAGTGCTGGAATCTACTGAGAGCGCAATCAAGAGTCGCTTATTCCGGGCACGGCGCTTGCTGGCTGAGCTTTATCAGGATAGTGTGGATGAACCCGCCGATGATGACCGACCGATCAATCCGCGTTTGATGCAGGAATAAATCATACAAATTAGCCCTAAAGTACGGATTGGCATCAGGCGGCAGGGCTGGCTAAATGAAAGACGTTGAATCGTCCCACAGGCGTTCAGGTGTTTACTGTGGAACAAGGCAACAAAAGGGTGTTGTGTAATGACTGAACAATATAACGAAATGATGCAAGAACGCTTGGATGGCAACCTGGATGAGCAGGCCGAGGATGAACTGCTGCGTCATCTACAGGAAGAGCCAGGAGCGGCCATACACAACGCCAGCCTGGAAGCCGTCCACGATATGCTCGTGCGTGCGCCACTGGTGCGTGCCCCCAATCGGCTAGCGGCGACCATCATGGCGCGGCTTGCCCAGGCCGTGCAGGAACAAGCTGCCCAACAAGAGCTTTCCGAAGAAGTCAAGCAAGCCCTGTTGCTGGCGACCAACCTGGTCATTTTGCAGATGACGCCCGTGCTGCTAGCATCCAGCTACATGGTGATGAATGCCCAGGCGCGGCCCCAGGCCCTATCCAAAGCGGTCAACCGTACCGTGGCCCTGGTTGTCATGATGATTGATGGTATGCGCGTCCTGTTTGATCGTATGGAAGAACTGGTTGATGAAGACCCGGCTATGGCCCCTGTTGCCCTGGCACTGATGCCGACCGTCATGCAGGGCATCCTCGATTATATGCAGAATGGGGGCAACCCTCTGGCAGACATCGCTCAAGAGGTTGATAGTCCCGATGACGACGATGATGACCCCGACGACCCAGATAGCTACGACTACGACCGCATTGGTCGCCTGTCGTAAATATGGCGCTAACCAACCCCTATGATAAATAAAATCCTCGCAGCCTGTTTGCTGTGAAGAATCCGCACAGCATGTATAATCAATCCGTAGGTTGATACCAACCCATTAAAGTGGGCCTGTTTGCCTGTCCTGACGCCGACCTGCGCGTAATCGATGCCCCTATGGGCCATCGCACACAGGCAGCAGTTACAGCGAAGAAGGGGCTGTTTATGAAGCGCATGAGCCGATTGGTGTTGTTGATGATTGGGGCGGCTGTCCTGGTCATTGGCGGCTTAATCGTGAGTTCTCAGGATCAAAGCGGCGTTTTTGAATCCCAGTTGCTTGGCTTGCGGCTGGATATCGAAACGCTGGCAGACCGTGCCTTTGGCGGTGGTTCTCGTCCAGATTTATGGACGGGCAACGGCGATGCCGATTCACCGACCATCCTGGCCGATCTGTGGTTTGATAATGAGCTGGTTGCTGATGCCGCCTTTGGCCCTGGGCAGCGTCCGCTGGATTGGGCTGGTGCTGCCAGTACCAATGGGGCAGTCATCGTGCGCAACTTGCGCCACGATATTGAGATTTCTGCCGATGAACTCATCGGTGAGGGCTTGCGGCCTGATGAATGGGTCGGGACGCCCAACCCGCTTGAACTGTGCGACCGCAACCTGATGAACCTCGTCTATGTGCTGCAATCGGCCTATAACGCCGAGTTTGAGACGGTTGCCAACGTCGCCAATTACTGTACGGCGCTGCGCCTGGAACTCGAAAATGATTTTGTCGAAGCGCGCAATACCGGCTCACCGAGCAATGAAGAAATCGCCGAAATGAACCTGGCTGTGCGCGGTGATCTCGAACGTCTGGCGGATGAAGAACTGGGCCTGAATGTGCGTCCTGATGGTTGGACAGGCAACAAAGACATCAATTCAACGGCGCTGCTGCGCGATAACTTCACCGATCTTGGCCTGTTGGCCGATGCCACCCTGGGCGAGGGTGTGCGTCCTGAAGGCTTCTATGGCTTTGTCAACACATCGGATTTGAGCGCCGTTCGCAATATTCGTCATGATTTAGAATTGCTGGCCGATGCGACCCAGGGCGTGGGCATACGTCCGCGTGGCTGGCAAGGCCTGGAAAATCCGCTGGCCGTTTGCGATACCACCCTGCAAAATCTGGCGATGGTCGTCGAATTTGTCTATGGCTATGAATACCCTGTGAGCACCAGCACCGGCGCGGATTATTGCCGTGAGGTGCAAATCGGAGCTAATTTCGCCGCAGAGAACCCTCCCGCTTCAGAAGTCGTCGAGCAGTCGATTGATACGCGCTTCGTGGCCGAGTCGCGCAATGCCTTCGCTTACCTTGACCTGAGCGCAACCCAGTACATGGGGCCGCTGCCCTGGGGCGTAGAGTTCCGCGCATGGTATCGCAATTACAACAACTCAACCATGATGTTCGTCAGTGGTGAGGACTTCGCAGTCTATATTGACCGCCGCTGGACGACGCTGCCGGAAGACGTGTTCATGCGGCTGCCTTCGCTGGAAGGTGTTGCGCCGTTGACCTTCTGTGATGCCTACTGGTGCAATGGCCCGCAGCCGACGCCGACCCCAACTGGCAGTGGCCCGCTGTTGGAAATCATCACCGACGCTACGCCACCCGCGACCATCGAACCCGAAGATGTGGTTTCTGGCGGCAAGACGCAGGTGAGTTGGAACTATATCAGCGTCAATTACGTGCAGCAGTTCCCGGACCGCGGTGTGGCCCAGGTGACGCTCCAAATCTGTATCGATACCAACCAGATCGGTTGTGAACCGGTGACGCGCATCTTCAACAATGCCACTGGTTTTGAAGTTGCTCCCGTTGGCAACTCTGGCTCGGCCAATATCTACGAGCTACCGTATGGCTACAGCCAGAACCTGCTGATCGAAGGGCCGACGCTGTTCTCGACGGACATCTGGCTGAACGACCCCACCCTCGGTAGTGGATAGGGTCGCTTCCGGGCAGTCTGCGGGCAGTAAACAAGCCGTCTGTGTAAACAAAAACGGGGCGTCCATGTGGACGCCCCGTTCTGTTCCGCAGATGGTAGAAGTTGCGTCCTATTCTTCAGGTATTTCCTCGATGGTGAGGACAATGTATTTGACCATGCCATCGGGCGTTTCCGCCTTAACTTTGTCGCCGACCTTGTGACCAATCAGCGCCCGGCCAACCGGTGACTCATTGGAAACCCCCCGGCGGCCATTGATAATTTCCGCCTGGCTGATGAGATCGAAAGAGAAGACCTCACCGTCTTTTTCTTCAACGGTGATGCGGTTGCCGACACTGACCGTATCGGTGGGGGCATGGTCGACCACTTCCGCTGTGACGAGGACGTGCTTCAGGTAATCGACACGCTCTTGCAGGCGTTCGCGTTCAGTCGCCAGGGAATACTGGGCGCTGTCGCCAACGCCTTCGTCATCGTGGGTATCCCCTAATTCTTCGATGACTTCGCGCAGTTCTGTCTGCAAATTCTGCAATTCATTGTTGAGTTTGTCGTACCCAACCTGGGTCAAAATCATACGTTCTTCTACCATCGTGCTTTTCTTTCTACAAGTTCCGCATGAGTACCTGTTTGTTTACCGATAGGTGTGACCCACTCCCGCGCCGCTTAACGAGGCTTTTTGCGGTATATTCCTCTTGCCTGGGCTAGTGGAACGGCAGATGATGCCTGAGTGAATTGCACGGCCTGGATGGTAAAAAAACAAGCAGTTGCTAAGTACTACGAAAGAAAACAGCGCACAGTTGCACGCCGTTTTTAAGTACTTTATAGCTTTATTATATCATGATTTTGGACGAGGGTTTAAGACAAATGTCACAGAAACGCGATGTAGAGCGGTTTGGGATCATACCCGGCTTGCTACCAATTGGCCCACAGAACGCCCTTACGGACGTCCCTGGCGTGTGTGTGGGCCATGCCACACGCATCGAAGGCGAGTCGATTCGGACGGGGGTGACGGCCATACGGCCACACGGGGGCAGCCTCTATGAGCAGCCCGTGACGGCAGGGGTCTATACGATCAATGGCTTTGGCAAAGCCCTGGGTTTTGAGCAAGTCCGTGAGTTAGGCGTGCTGGAAACACCCATTATTCTGACCAACACGCTTTCTACTTGGCGCGCTGCCGATGCGCTCGTCAGCTACATGATGCAGCAGACGCCCAGTATCTGGACTGTGAACCCGGTTGTGGGCGAGTGTAACGATAGCTTCGTTAATGACATTCGCCAGCGCAGCATCACCGAGCAGGATGTTTTTGATGCCCTGGAAACAGCCAATGAGGGTCCGGTTGTCCAGGGCTGCGTCGGTGCCGGGACGGGGACAACCTGTTATGGATTCAAAGGCGGTATCGGCACCAGTTCACGCCAGGTCGAGGGTTACACGGTAGCGGCTCTGCTACAAACTAACTTTGGCAATCGTCAGGAACTGCGTATGGGCGGCGCGCCTGTAGGTTGGCATCTGCGCGATAAATACCTGCCGGACAAGCTGACACCGAGCGGTGGCTCTGTCATGATCGTGCTGGCGACAGATGCGCCACTGACCGCGCGCCAGCTCCAACGCTTGGCCAAGCGCGCAGCTTTTGGCCTGGGCCGCACCGGGACGACTTGTCATCATGGCAGCGGCGACTTCGTGATCGCCTTCAGCACGGACCAGAGCAAAACGTTCGTCCGCGATGGCGAATTGATGAACAGCTTCTTCGGGGCGGTGGTCGATTGTGTGGAGGAGTCAGTCTACAACGCGCTGCTGAATGCGACCACCATCACCGGACGCAAAGGGCATACGCTCCATGCGCTGCCACACAATGACCTCAGAGATATTCTGGGGCATTATTCCTAGATATCTGGCTAGCCGCTGTCTGGTCTGTAGACCAGTCTTTAGCCAGTTTTTAATCAAAATGACCGTATTTCATTTGTCTAACATAACATTCTGTGTTACGTTATGTTCACTTGTTACAATGACTGTAACATCTGTTGTTGAGCAGGCGATTTCACGGGGGAATTTTTGCTGGCATCTGGCATTGTGTCCGCATTTTCTAAAAGGATATTTCCATGCTAAAGGAATTTCGTGAGTTCTTGATGCGCGGTAATGTGATCGACTTGGCCGTCGGTATCATCATTGGCGCCGCATTTACGGCCATCGTTACTTCGCTGGTGGATGACATCATCAGCCCGATTATTGGTCTGGTGACGGGTGGGACTGATTTTAGCCAGGTCGTCATTCCGTTGACCGACGAGGCGTCTATCAACATCGGTAACTTCATCAACGCCATTATTTACTTCCTGATTGTGGGTTTTGTCCTCTTCATGGTTATTCGGTCTTATAACCAGATGATGGCGCGTTTTGAGAAGAAAGAGGAAGAAGCTGCACCCGCTGGTCCCACTACCGAGGAACAACTGGTAGCAGCCATCGAAAAACTCAATGCACATCTGGATAAACAGAGCTAGCAGATCACAAGTCTTAGCCAGCGCTTGGCCAGTTACATTGCTGAATCATGCTTGGGCCGGTGCATCTGTTCCGGCCTTTTTTGTTAGAGAATGTTGTAAATAGGGCAAACATTGAGGAAAATTGCTTGTTTTGGCACTTCTTTAGCATTAATTCACACTATTGTTGTGCTAAACTGTTTCCTATATGCACAGTCCTGAACTGTTTTGCCTGGAGAAATTGCTTGTAAGGGCGCATTCTTCCGTAGGAGTAGTGAATCAATGGTTGATACAACAAAATCACAACCCATTATCCTGATTGTCGAAGACACCATCGACTTTGCCGAAATGACGATGCGAATTCTTGAGCGCATCGGGATTCACGCTTTTCATACCATGACCGCGCCGGAAGCCATTGACTTCATTGGTCAACAGTGCCCTGATTTGATCCTGCTGGATTTGAACCTGCCCGGCCAAAGCGGGTGGGAAGTTCTCAAGCACCTGAACGACTCCCATATTGATCGCCATGTGCCGGTGATCGTCACCAGTGCCTACAGCGACAGCGCCAACCGCCTGGTGGGTAAGCTGCAAAATGTCTACAAGTACATGATTAAGCCCTTCCCGCCGCAGGACTTGATGCAAACCGTACGCGAAGTGCTCAACCTGGAAGAAGCCTGAGTTTTGTAGGCGTGGGCAGCATGTAAATACAGGTTGCCCTTGGGCTGGGGGCTTGTTTTATGCCATCTGATGAGGATGCCGACAGTCGCTATGAAGAAATTCTGCGGCGCATCGCTGACAGGCAGCAGCCACCGCCCCAATCGATTGATCCCCTCGTTCGCATTCTCAACAGCCTGAACGTCATTGAGCCATTAGAAACGCTAACACGGCGGCGTAAGCTGCCGATTTTATGTTATGGGCCAGCGACCAAACGCCAGCCGGATGCCATCCGCGTGGTGCTGTGGTACCTGCCCAAAGGCAGCATGCAATCCTATAAAACGCTGTATCTGTTTGGTATCTGGGCGTTGGGGCAGGTCCCCAATGTGGACCTCATCGTGGGGACGCGCAGCTTAGACTATCAAGCGTCTGTCTATACAGCGGAAGCCTTCTGGAAGCTCATCAAGCGCGATTACGCCACGTACTATCACGACGATGGCCAGCCGCCGCCAGCCGATGCCATCCTCTATCAAGCGACTTACAGTGAGGTGCAGCGCCTGACCATTCGCCAGCAAATCGCCGAGGTCATTCAGGCGTGGCAGGATGGCCTGATGGACGACTCGTCCGATAACTGATTAGCATCGTAGTGGCAAGGCATGCCTTGCCAAAACTAACAGTGGCATGTCCCTAGCCATCAAACAAATCGAAATCGCCACCGTCCCAATCATCATAATACGGTTCATCATCATGATCGCGGCGGCGGGTGCGCTGGCTGCGCAGGTCTTTCGGGGGCCCAAAAGGATCGCCGTCATCTTCGGCCACATCCAACGCTGAACCATGATGGCCCGATAGCCCTTGTGGCGGCAGCACATCGTTGTTGTTCAAGCGTTTCATGACTTGCGACTCAAAGTCATCAGCAGCCTGGTTGCTGACGTTCTGCGGACGTTGGATGCGGCGACGTGGGGCACGTTTGCGTTCTGGAAAGTCGTCATCGCTACCCGTATCGACAACATCCCGAATAATATTCGTTGCCGTTCCACCGAATACGCGGATGCCATAAAAGGCGACAATGCCCAGCACGCCCACGCATATCAGCGATAAGATACAGCCCACCAGGGCCAATACTGCGCCATCCATGTTTTTACTTACTCCTGATCGACTGTGGTTTGATCGATTGTTGGTTGATTGGTTCGTTTTTGCTCACCGGTTTCAAGGCGCATCTTCAAGAATTCCCGTTCGCCTTCTGGTTTGGGTCCGATCTGCGGCCTGACGGGTTGCTCAGCACCTGGGACGCGCAGCGTAGCTTGTGTTTCCCGCGAAGGCGGCATGGATTCGGCTACATGCACATCAGGCAGTTGCACATCAAACGGAATGTCCTCTGCCCGGTGAGTGATGATCTCCGAAAGCGGCTGCTCGTTGTCAGGTTCGATGGGTGCATCTTCGTCAAACGAGTCCTGATCATTGAAGAAGATGCCGATGACGGTCAGGACAAGCGCGCTGAATGATCGTCCAAATACGAAGAACCAGATCAGCAGCAAAATGAGAATAACGCCTGCAATAGCAACACCGCCAACGATGAGTAAATCGTAGAGCATTAAGCTGCGCTCCTGCTGGCCCACAGGCCGACTGTTGCACATTTGATAGCCGAACGATTGCGGCCTGCTTTCTATTGTACACGCACTTATGTTCTGGCCATACCGAAGATAGTCCGTTGACGATAGTCTGTTAAAAGGCTGTATTCGCCACTTTGTCGCATAAAAATACAGTAAATTGCACCTATTATGCTGTTTATTCGTACAATCTGTCTGAATTATTGACTGCTTTTTCCAATATCCTGATGTATTTTATTTGTGCATCGCATGATATAACGATACAGGTTCTCGTTAAGGAGTAGATCGTACATGCGCAATTTCGTCGCCAGCACAGTCAACAACATGCGCCCGTCAGGGATTCGTAAATATTTCGACATCGCCAATCAGATGGAAGATGTCGTCACCCTGGGCATTGGTCAACCTGATTTTGCCACGCCTGATCACATCACTACGGCAGGCATCGCCAGCTTGAATGCAGGCGAAACAGGCTATACGGCTAATTCCGGCACAGTTGAACTGCGCGAAGCCGTCAGTACGCATATGCAGCGCCTCTACAACATGAGCTACGATCCGCTGGATCAGGTTCTGATTACGGTTGGCGTCAGCGAAGCGCTGTACCTCGTGATGAAGTCCATTCTCGAACCGGGTGACGAAGTGCTAGTCGTGGAGCCGTGCTTCGTGGCTAATGCCGCTGCTGTCGAAATGGCAGGGGGCGTGCCCGTATCGGTCGATACCTCACCGGAAGTTGATTTCCAGGTGACCGGGGCCGACCTCGAAGCCAAGGTGTCACCGCGTACTAAGGCGATCCTCATCAGCTACCCGAACAACCCCACAGGTGCCATCCTCACCCGTGAACACATGCTGCAAGTGGCCGCCTTTGCTGAAAAATACGACCTTGTGGTCATCAGCGACGAAATTTACGAGCGCCTGGTCTACGGCGTGGAGCATATCCACTTTGCAGGCCTGCCCGGTATGAAAGAACGTACCATGACCCTCAGCGGCATGAGCAAATCCTACGCCATGACAGGCTGGCGCATTGGTTACGCGGTCGGCCCGCAGGCGATCATCGCTGCCATGAAGAAGCTGCACCAATATTTGATTATGTCCGCGCCCACTACGGGGCAGGTCGCGGCGGTACAGGCCTTGCTGCATGGCGAAGAGGACGTCGAACAGATGCGCCAGCAGTATGATCGCCGCCGCCGCGTGCTGGTCGATGGCTTCAACAGCCTGGGCCTGACCTGCTTCGAGCCACGTGGCGCTTTCTATACCTTCCCGTCGATTGCCAGCACTGGCCTGACAGATGAAGAATTTTGCGAGCGCCTCTTGCTCGAAGAACGCATGGCCGTGATCCCAGGCAGTGCTTTTGGTCGCAGTGGCACTGGCTTTGTCCGCGCCAGCTACGCCTCCAGCCTCGACAACATCGAGCGCGCGTTGGAACGCCTGGAGCGCTTTATGGTGCGCAACGGCCTCATCAACTCGGTAACGACACCTCAGGCGGTTTCGCTGTAGAGGTAACGTTGTAAATTAGACTTATTCAATAAAACTTATTACCTTCAAAAGCCCGGTAGCGGACCGGGCTTTTGTGTATGATACAGGGTATATCGAACCACTTGCCCAAAGGTTGCCCCATGACCTACACATCGCTGCAATTAGCGACCGCCTTCATCCAGACAGGCGAACTCGATGACGCGCTGGAAGCACTTGATGCGCACCTGTCTGAAAATGCTGATGACGAAGCTGTGCGCCGTATGCGGGCTTCCGTACTGCTGCGGCTGGCTTCGCCGGAGCAGCTTGATCGCGCCCTGGCGGATTTGCAGCAACTTGCGGATGTCACGCCCGACGATCTTCAGCAGCAGTCGATCATCTATGAAAAACAGGGCGAACTTGATCAGGCGATAGCAATGATGCAGCAGGCCTTATCACTTCAACCGCAAAACGAGCGCTATGCCGAGCGGCTGCTCCAGCTAACCATCGCTCATGATGACCTCGACGCTGCTTTGGCGTTGGTCCGGCAGCAGGAACGCTCCTGGCGCTGGCTGCAATGGGAAGCCGATATTCTAGTGCAGATGGGGAATGATATGCTGGCGACCGCCCGTTATGGGCTGGTGCTGGCCATGCTCGATGATCTGGCAGATAGCGACCATATCGCGGCGATTAAGGGGCGGGTACTGCTGGCGCGGGCAGCCTGCTATATGCGCCTGGGACTTACGGACATCGCCCGCGAGCATTTCCTCGCTGCCAAAAAAATCTATCCCAATGACCCGACCATCGACTTTAATTTAGGGCTGCTGCGTTATTTGGAGGGCGATACCGAGGCAGGCATCGCTGAGTGCCGTGTGGCCTATATGGGGGCCAATGGGCTGGTTCAGGAGCAAATGCGGCTGACCCTGGCTGAACAGGGCATTTCAGTCGAAGTGGTGGACGCATAAAGTTGAACATCTAAATAAGCATTACGATGCTTCTTCCGGCAGGTGATGATAAAGCTCCCACAGATTGTTTTGTAAGTTGATAGGGATCTTAGGATTGGGAAGTAGGTAGCAGTATAGTGAAGGTTGTGCCCTTATTGACTTCGCTTTTGACGCTAATTGACCCCTGATGCAGGTCTACAATTCGTTTGGTTATGGCCAGGCCGATGCCCGATCCTGTATCGATTTCCATCGTGCGCGCTTCATTGCCTCGATAAAACATGTCAAAGATATGGTCTTGTTGCTCTGGATTGATGCCTATGCCCTCGTCCTTAATGACGCTGCAGACATTGCCATCATCGGCACTCAATGTGAGTGTGACTTCTCCATTTGGAGGGCTGAACTGAATACTATTCTGGATTAAATGGCGGAACATCTGCTTTAAGTAGTCGCCATGACCAGGAATGTGTAACTTGGTGCCGCCAAATGCTTTGATGACATGGATATGAACATTTTTCTCAGAACATAGGTGTTGTAGGGTACCAATCGTGGATTCGATGATGTCTTCGAGGTCAACCATTTGATTGGTTAGGATGGGTGTAAACCCGGTAAGTTCGGATACATGAGCAAAATCATCGACCATTCGTGAGAGTTTATCAACATAGTTGTTAATCTGACCTAGGTTGTTTGCTATTGATTCTCCGTCCTCTATACGCCGCTGAATCAAATAAGTCTGTGTTTTCATGACAGATAAGGGGGTACGCAGGTCATGGACAAGGCTCTGTGAATATTCATTCTGAATTCTCGCGATTTCTTGCTCAAGGAATAACTCGCGATTTTGCTTTTCGGCTTCTTGCAGGCGGTTTTTGTTGTAGGCTAATGCAACGGAGATGCTAATACCGGCTACCACCGTGATAACGAAACGATAAACGGGCAATCGATCTGTGGAATAAACAACCATCCCGGTTATTTCTGTTAGCATCAGGTACGCTAGGAATGTGATGGTTACGATGAGGACAATTATCAGGCTGCGGTTGTTGAGCAAAAGCGCCGCGATGATTAACGGGAGTGTATAAATAACGATACCACTTGAATAAATACCCGCAGAAATCAGGGCTCCATAGCTAATGGCGGACCAGATCGACACGATTATGAAATAGGTAACAGCTCTCCATCTCTGTCGCCTCAACAAAATCATTGTCGGCACCAGGCTTAGGCTCAGTGCAAGTATGACATTCTGAAAAACCCCGTCGTCTGGCGGCGCCACAGTCGCGTAAACGAGCAAAAAGATCATGCACAAGCTCGCCAATGCCACAATGGCATACAGCATGTGTGCCCGATAAAGCTCCTCTGGAGGGACATCTTTAATATATGAGAAGTAAAGTCTAATGAATTTTCTGGCGTTGATCATGAGTAACCGGTACTCTTTTGATTATACACCCAAGACTAATATGTCCTTCGTAAGGCTATGCTAGCATGGAAAACAAGTAAGTAACCATAATGATGAATCAGTGACAGGCTGATTTCTGGTCATTAGGCTGCTACCGAGATATATCGAGATCGATTTCCGTTTACCTGTGCTATAATCGCCTGCGTAAATCCACTCCATACCACACAGGACGCATCATGAGCGATTGGACTACCATCATCGGCCTAGAAGTACACGCCGAAATGCTCACCAAGACCAAAATGTTCAGCGCGTGCCCGGTCGTCGATAGCGTCACCGCGGCCCCCAACTCTGCCGTCGATCCGCTGTCGCTGGGGATGCCCGGTACACTGCCCGTCATCAACCAGCAGGCGATGGACATGGGCATGATGGTCGGGTTGGCGCTCAACTGCGAGATTCCGCCATTTAACCAGTTCGCCCGTAAAAACTACTTCTATCCCGATTTGCCCAAGGGCTATCAGATCAGCCAGTATGAATACCCGCTGGCGGTCAACGGCTACATGGATATCGAGTTGGAAGATGGCACGACCAAGCGCATCGGCGTCACCCGCGCCCATATGGAAGAAGACACGGGCAAGCTGACGCACGTCAACGGTGGCAGCCTGGTCGATTTCAACCGTGCTGGCGTGCCCCTGCTGGAAATCGTCAGTGAGCCGGACATCCGCAGCAGTGCGGAAGCCGAAGCTTATGCCCGTAAGCTGCGCTCGATTTTGCAATACCTGGGCGTCAATCATGGCGATATGAGCAAGGGCGTTCTGCGCTTCGAGGCCAACGTCAGCGTCATGCACAAAGACGATACCGAGTTCCGCACCCGTACGGAAATCAAGAACCTGAACAGCATCCGCACAATGGTCCGCGCGATTGATAAAGAGGTCAAACGCCAGATCAAGCTGTGGGAAAGCGGCGAAGGCGTCAAGCAGGCTACGCTCGGCTGGGACGAAGATGCCGGGAAAATCCTCATTCAGCGTTACAAAGAGCGCCCCGACGAATATCGCTACTTCCCGGAACCCGACTTGCCGATTGTCGAGGTCAGCCGCGACTGGGTGGAGCGTATTCGGGCGACCTTGCCGGAACTGCCGGATACCAAGCGTACCCGTTACATCGAAGAATTGGGCCTCACACCTTATGATGCCCATGTGCTGACGCTCGACAAAGCTGTCGCTGACTATTTTGACGATGTGGTCGCCGCCGGGGCCGATGCGAAATCCGCGGCCAACTGGATGACAGGCGACTTGTTCCGTGTGCTCAATGATGCCAATATCGCCCGTGAGGACATCGCCAATACGCCACTGACCGCCGAAAAATTCGCAGGCATGATTAAGTTGGTCGAGGGGCCGACCATCAACGCCGCAACAGCCCGTAAGGATGTCATGCCCGTCATGCTAGAGACAGGCAAAGATGCCGCGACTATCGTTGAAGAAAAGGGCCTCGCCCAGATCAGCGATCCCAATCTGATTGCGGACAAAGTCCAGGAAGCCATCGATAGCAACGGTGACATCGTGCAGAAGTACCTGGATGGAAATGACAAGGTCATCAATGCCCTGTTCGGCAAGACGATGGGCGCGCTGCGCGGTAAAGGCGATCCGGCTGTGGTGCGTCAGGTGCTCCAGGAAAAACTGGACGCGATGAAGGCATAGGGCTTGCACTACGCTTATATGAAAAAGCTGCCAGATGGTGGCTTTTTTTATGCCATACTACATTTTTTATGGCATCTTTGCAGCATGTCTCCCTGCATTAGCTAAAATCAGCCGCCTATGAAGACTGCGTTGCTTGGGGGATTGTCTATGTCGCTTAAACCGCCGCCGCCGAATTTGTTGCGGATTGCGCTTCAGGATACGATTGGCGCGTTCGCGGGTGTCATTGCCGTGGGTATGCTGATTACGGCTGTCCCGCTTTTCCTGCTGTCGTCAACCGAAAATCGTGACACGGGCTTCTGGGTGATGATGGCGGCTGTGGCTGGAATTTTCCTGCTGTGTCTGGTTGTGCTCATCTGGCGACTGCCCAGGCGGCGGCGTTATATTCATGAGAAGTGGCAGCGCAGTTTATTGCGTCGTGCGACGGTCGTCGCCATCAAGGTGGAAGGCGCTGGCAGAGAACAGCGGCGCTACCTGCATTTTGAATACGAGTATCAGGGCAAGACCTACACGAACATCGAATATATCAATCGCTTTTGGAAAATTGAGGAAGGTGCCTCGGTTGATATTCTGATCGATCCTGAAGATCCGGGCCGCGCGCTGCTCTTGGAAGTTTTCCAATAAGATATGAACGACAAGCCCCAACATCATTGAGACACGCTTATGCCTTCTATCCTAAAATGCCCCGTTTGTGATTTGCCGCTGATACGACAGGGGGCCAGCTATCAATGTGAGAATGGGCACAGCTTTGATGTGGCCAAAGAAGGCTACGTCAATTTATTGCTCTCCAACCAGAAGAAGAGCAAATCCCCAGGCGATAATGCCGATATGATGCGCCATCGTCGCCAGTTTTTGCAGCAAGGTTATTATGAACCTCTGGCGCAGAACGTCGCCTCAGAACTCGATGGGGTTCTGTGCAGTGGAGCATCCGAGCTGGCCCACTTGCTCGATAATGGCTGCGGTGAGGGCTACTATACCGACCTCATTCGACAGCACCTGAGCTGCTCAGTCGCCTGCTATGGTGTCGATATTTCTAAAGATGCGATTCGTTATGCCGCCAAACGTTATGCCGATACGAACTTTGTAGTCGGCAGCGTAGCCAATCTGCCCGTGCTGGATCATAGCGTAGCCTGTCTGGTGAATATCTTCGCGCCGGATAACGTCACCGAATTCCGGCGGGTGCTGAAAGCGGGTGGTTATCTGCTGGTCGTGACCCCCACAACCAACCATCTGCGCCAACTCCGTGAGATGATCTATGATACGGTGCGCCCTTTTGGCGGTGGCCTCAGCCCGGACTTCAACACTTACTTTTCGCGCATCAAACAGCAAGACCTGTCGTATCAGGTGCATATCGACACCAAGCAGGACATAGAACACCTCTTTAAGATGACCCCGTTTTACTGGTCAACACCTACTGAAAAGCAAAATCAAATTCTAGCGATTGACCAGATCGATATGGACATTTCGTTTTCGATTGAGTTGTTCCAGAAAGAGGGGTAATACGGGACTACAGATCGTAGCCCCGTATGATGGCAGAGGTTATTTCTCGATAGCGGCCAATTTGTGATACAGACGAATACCACCTTCCAAGGCCAGGAAGAAGGCATCTAGCTCGACGAATTCATTGGGCGCATGGGCGTTGTCGCCTTCACCATAGCCGTAGCTGGTGATGGGCATGTCAAACAGGCGGTTGAACATGCCCAGGATCGGGATGGAACCACCGGTGCGGGTCATCGTCGCCCGATGACCTGTCACCTCTTCTAATGTGGACTGGACCGCTTCCAAATACGGGCCGTCGGTGACCATCAGGAAGGGCCAACCTTCCTGGTTGACTTTGGCCTCTACGCTGACCGTTTCCGTAGCGAACTTCTGCACATGGTCAAGGAAGCGCTCGGAGATGCTGCTGGGGTTCTGGCCGGGGACCAGGCGCATGGTGATTTTAATATGGGCTTCTGCGGGAATGATCGTTTTGGTACCGGGCCCCTGGTAGCCGCCCCACATGCCGTTGACATCCAGTGTAGGGTAGACGGTCGCCCGTTCCGCATCGGATGCAATGCCGCGCCCCCAGGATAATTCTACCCCGGCGATGTCTTTGGCACGGTCCGGTTGCCAATGTGTATTGAGGATCTCGCGTTCGGCGTCGTCAACAGCGATGATGTCGTCATAATAGCCATCAATGGCCACGCGCCCCTCGCTGTCATGGAAAGAGGCGATAATCTGTGCAGCAACGTGCAGCGGGTTCTGGACGATGCCACCAAACCCACCCGAATGCAGATCGGCTTTTGGCCCCTTCACATAGACATCAGCGCTGATGATGCCACGTCCACCATAGGATAGGCGCGGATCTTCTCGATCAAAGCCGCTGTCACTATTTAGCATGACGTCGGCTTGCAGCATGTCCAGATGGCTTTCGATGAAGGGCTGCATACTGGGTGAGCCCGATTCTTCTTCCCCCTCGAACATGACTTTGACGTTCAGGGGCAGTTCTCCAGTTGTCGCCAGCATGGCCTCAAAGGCCATCAGGTTGCCCCAGACGCCAGCTTTGTCGTCATTTGTACCGCGTGCGTACATGCGGCCCTCGCGGATGTCGGCTTCAAATGGTTCGGAATCCCATAGATGCAGCGGATCAACGGGCTGTACATCATAATGCGCATAGACCAGCACTGTTGGCTTATCATCGCCTGCGTGTAGCCAATCGGCATACACGACCGGGTGGCCAGCGGTGGGGATGACCTGGGCATTGTCAAAACCGATGCGTGTTAGCTCGCTGACGATCCACTCAGCGCACTGTTTGACATCATCGGCATAGGCCGGGTCGGCCCCGATGGATGGAAACTTCAATAGCTGCTTGTAACCGTCGATGATAGTGTCGTGATGCTGCTGCACGAAATCGATGGCTTTTTGAATCTGTTCATTACTCATCGGAACGTCCCTAGGCTCTGTCGGTAGGTCGTGAATAAATGGCGGTGGTATTTGATAGATGGATTTTAAGCGGGCATATCTATCATTGCGAACGATTTGTCTATACCAATTTGTATCACGCTAGGGTGTGTCTTGCCCTCTTTGGGGTGATGTGAGGGCTTCTAGTTCGGTGAGGTACTCAAAAGCGTAAGTATCATTATCGCCGCACATGTCGATGCTCGGATGCAGACTGCTGCAAACCGCTGGGCGCTCTGGTTTGCCGAACAACTTGCAGCGATTGTCGTCTGTCAATTGTACGCAGCGCACCCCCGCAGGTTTGCCATTGGGCATCCCCGGTATGGGTGAAGAAATGGATGGGGCGATGCAGCACGCCCCACAACCAACACGACAGTCCATATCACCCCCGTTTCACGGGTTAAGCATATACCAGCAGATACTTCGACTGAACGAAGCCATTGTCCCAGGTTTTGGTCCACTCATGGCGCAGATTCACATCCTTTTCCAGCTCACCAAACAGCGGACGACCTGCACCGATCA
Organism: Anaerolineaceae bacterium; assembly: GCA_002699585.1. Lineage (GTDB taxonomy): Bacteria > Chloroflexota > Anaerolineae > Aggregatilineales > Phototrophicaceae > Phototrophicus. The sequence continues at coordinate 89,341 of PABP01000035.1, forward strand.
AAACAGGTATCTGTGTGACGATCATATCATCGACCAATCCCGCGCGGATAAACGACTGAATGACTTTGCCGCCATCGAGATAGACATGTTTATAGCCCTCAGCGGCCAGCTTAGTAACCAACTCCTGCGGTGATGCCGATTCAATGCGTACTTTCTCCTGTAAATGGGCTGGAACCTCTTTCAGGCTTTTGCTGAGCACCACAACCGGCATTGGGTAGGGCCATTCCGGGAATTCCAGAATTTTTTCGAAAGAACCACTTCCCATGACGAGTACATCAATCGTGCTAGTGAACTCGCCGTATCCGGCGTCGTCGCCTTCCGGCACTTGTTCGACATCGTGCAGCCACTGGATGTCGCCATCGGGCCGTGATATATAACCATCAACGCTAGTCGCGATAAAAACGGATATTTTGAGCTGTCTCTTTTCAGGCATTGATTTCCCCCTGGTAGGCCAGTTTCTAGTTGGCGGATGATACATCCACACTGATTTTACACAATTTGACTTTACAGGTTCAGCCAAAGGTTTATATTACAGACTCAATCATTAACTGAGGTAGGTCATCAACATGGTAGAGATGTTGCCCGGCGGCAATAGCAATCAGGTCTATCGGCAAGGTGATACGGTCATCCGGCAATGTGGGCCGTCCTCGCCGTTTGTACATGCATTGCTGCGATTCTTAGCTGAAAAAGGCTTTTCGCAGGCTCCCAGATTAATTGCCACCGATGGCACAACCGAAACGCTGACCTTTATCGAGGGCGACGTTGGCAACGATCCCCTAAAACCCGATATGCTGACGGACGCCGTATTGATAGAGGCCGCCCAGTTGTTGCGGCGCTTCCATGACGTCACCCAGCAGTTTGTCTTGCCGCAGGATTTTCAGTTTCTATTACCCAAGCAACCCGATCAGCCACACGAGGTCATCTGCCACAATGACTTTGCGCCCTATAACTGTGTCTACCAGGATGGCCATATTGTCGGCATCATCGACTTTGATACAGCCACGCCGGGGTCACGCATTTGGGATGTGGCCTATGCGGTCTATCGCTTCGTTCCCTTGATGACCGACCAGCACTGTATTGACCAGGGTTGGTCCGTACCGCCCGACCGTGCGCAGCGTTTGCGGCTGTTCTGTGATCATTATGGCCGGATAGATCGTACGCTGCTTGTCGATACTATTCTGCGCCGCATTCAGGCGCTGGTGAGCTTCATGCGCGATAACCAGTTCAACGAGCATCATATTCCTATCTATGAAGAAGATAGGGTGTTTATTCGATCAAACCGAGAAGCGCTTGAAGCCGGATTATTCTCGTAAAAGACTTGTACAAAAGCCCACATTACTATATGCAAATAAAGTAAAATATGCTAGAATGTTTGTTCCAAGAGTCAACGCCAAGATGCCATTTTTAAAGCACAGGTCATGACTTCTTCGGTTTGGGTCCATGTTCAATGGACTGTTGCCAAGTACGAGGAGGAAAATCACGTATGGCAGGCTATGAGCAAACCATAATTGTAGGTAACGTCGGGCGCGATCCAGAACTGCGTCAGACGCAAAGCGGAGCATCCGTTACCGGGTTCAGCGTGGCAGTTACCACCCGCTGGACAGATCGCCAGACCAATGAACGCCGCGAAAAGACCAACTGGTACAGCGTATCTTGCTGGGGACGTCTGGCGGAAGTCGCTAACCAGTATGTGCGCAAGGGCACCCAGATCATGGTTATTGGGACTGTGACCGCCCGCGCCTGGACAGATAACAACGGTGAATCGCGCGCATCGCTCGATTTACGGGCCGATAACTTCCAGTTGTTGGGAAGCCGTAACGACAACATGGGCGATGGAGGCTCCGGCGGGTACGACGATGAATACAGTTCGTCGAGTAACCCGCCACAAAACATCGACGACATCCCGTTCTAATCTAAAGTGCTGCATGAATACACAAAACGAGTGACCCAGACGGTCGCTCGTTTTTGATTTCTGCGCCTTTTTGTCGCAGATTCATAGCAAATTCACGCACGATTCTTAACAGATCCTTGCTATACTCATGCTCAATTCCCGGACTCCTGAGCAAACACAGGGTGAATAGATGGCGCAAGCAGGGCAGCTCAAACGCGAACTGGGCATCTTCGGTGCCGTGATGATGGGCCTGGGGTCGATCATCGGCACAGGGATCTTCGTCAGCGTCGGTATAGGGGCTGGGGTTGCCGGTCCGGCTGTGCTGCTGGCGATTGCGCTGGCTGCTGTGGTGGCGTCATGTAATGGCATCAGCAGCGCCCAACTGGCTGCCAATCATCCCGTTAGCGGCGGCACGTATGAATATGGTTATCGCTACCTGAACCCGCGCCTGGGCTTCATCGCTGGTTGGTTGTTCTTGCTGGCGAAAAGTGCCTCGGCAGCGACGGCAGCCCTGGGTTTCAGTGGGTATGTGCTGGATGCGCTCAGCGCGGATGCCCGCACCTGGCTGGTGCCACTTGCCCTGGCAACCGTCATTCTGCTGACCGTGATCGTGCTTGGTGGACTGCGGCGATCTAATTTGGCCAACACGCTCATCGTCAGCCTGACGCTGCTGGCGCTGGCGGCTTTCGTCGCTGTCGGACTCACCCAGATCGATACGGTCAACCTGCAACCCTTCTTCGCGGATGATGAAACGGGCACGCTGCCCGCCTTGCTCAATGCTACCGCGCTGATGTTCGTTGCTTATACAGGCTATGGTCGTGTAGCTACCCTCGGTGAGGAAGTGCGCGATCCACGCCGGACCATTCCGCGGGCGGTCATTGCCACGCTGGTTGTGACCATGCTGCTATACATGACGGTAGCCTTCGTTGGGGTCGGTGTGCTGGGTGCGCCCGGCCTGGCCCAGGCGACTGCCGAAACATCTGCACCGTTAGAAGCTGCCGCTGCAACTTATGGCGTCCCGCCTGTGCGCTGGCTGGTGACCATCGGCGCGATGACAGCCATGCTCGGTGTGCTGCTCAATCTGATATTGGGCCTCTCGCGCGTGTTGCTGGCGATGGGTCGCCGCGGCGATATGCCGCCGGCTGTCGCCAAACTCAACGCGACGGCGACCACGCCCTTTGTCGCTGTTATTGTGATGAGCGTTGTTATCGGTGGGCTGGTGCTGCTGGGTAATGTGCGCACGACCTGGTCCTTTAGCGCTTTCACCGTGCTGATGTACTACTCGCTGACCAACCTGTCGGCGCTGCGGCTAACGCGCGAGGAACGCCTTTTCTCCCCGTTAATCTCTGTGGCCGGGCTGGTCGGATGCCTGTTCTTGGCGTTCTGGGTAGAGCCTCAAATCTGGCTTGTGGGCCTTATTTTAATTGCGGTTGGCCTTATCTGGCAGCAAATCGCCCGTGGACTATGGGCGCGTCCATCTGAAACATGATCCTCTTTTCACGATCGCTTTTCTAGCCAATCTTATAAGCTCCTCATTGGCGCTCCATCGGAGCTTTATCTCCAATTGTGAGAATTTCCTCATAAAACTAAACAAAATTTAACATACGTCCAATTGGTACTACACGGCCTATAGGCATATTGCTACCATGAAAAGTGCTATTCTTAAAATTCCGTAAATGGGGTACATTGTTTTGACTACAGCCTCGCGTCATCAGAGCAACCGCAAGCGAATACCAACTGCATATGGCTCAGAAGTAGAGGTGCCAAAGTCGAGAGTCGCTGATTTAGGTTGGCTTTTTAGTTTTGTGCGGCAGCATCGTTTTGCGGCCATCGCATCATTGGTTTTCGGTGCGGTCGGCGGCATCACCATGGCATTGGAGCCGTACCTGGTGGGTGCGATTATCGACCGTATCCGCGTCAGCGTGGATATGACACAAATCACCCGGGATGTCCTGTTGTTAGTGGGCCTCTCGATTGTGTCGGTTATCGCCTTCTTTGGGCAACGCTACTACAGCGGCGTGGTCGCCTATGCCGTCCACTTCGATATTCGCAAGGCTGTGTTTGACCACATGGTCACCTTGGATGATGAATTTTACAAGCGTTATGCAACGGGCGATCTCATCTCCCGGATGTACAGCGACCTGAACTGGGTCTGGCGGTTGCTGGCGCTGACGTTCAACCGCGGCGGCAGTGCCTTAACCGTCGCCATCCTGGCGTTTGTACTGCTAGCGACAGTCAATTTGCCGCTGACCCTCCTCGTCTTTGGTACGCTGGCTGTCAACACCTTCCTGCAAATCCGGGCCGGGTTGTTCTTGATCCCAATCTCGGAAAAAGTACAGGATCAGGCGGGTGTATTGTCTTCTCTGATGCAGGACACCGTGACTGGCGTAGAGACAATCAAGTCCTTTGGCCGGGAAGAAGGCGTATCGCAAGCCTTCTACGAGCAGAATAAAGAATATCGGCGCATGTGGCTGTTCTTCAAACGGCGTAATGAGCCGGTCGGTATGCTGCCCCAGATGATGATCCGGCTCACAACAGGTCTGGTGGTGCTGGTAGGCGGCGGAATGACGCTCAATGGCGAGATCACCATCGGTAACTTTGCCCAGTTCATCCTGTATTTGAACCTCGTTCGTCAGGTGATGTTGCAGCTCGGTACCATCTACCAGCGCGGTTTGCAGGTCCGTGGCGCGATGGAGCGCATCACGCCCTTGCTGCAAGAGCCTGTCATCCGGGACAGCGAAGAAGCCATCGATCTGGATACCCCGCGCGGTGACATCCGCCTTGAAAATGTTAGCTACAAAGTCGATGACAACTGGCTGCTGCGCGACATCAACCTGGAAGTTCCCGCTGGGACTGTGATTGGTCTGGTTGGGGCGACAGGCTGTGGTAAGACCACGCTTGTTAATTTGCTGGCGCGCGTCATGGACCCCACCACAGGCGATGTGCATATCGACGGCGTTAATGTGCGCGACCTGCGCCTGGACGATATTCGTAAGGCGATTTCGTTCGTGCCGCAGTCAACGTTCCTATTCAGCCAACCGCTGCACGAGAACGTTCGTATGGGCAAGCCGGACCTCAAAGACGATGAACTCGAACGCGCGGTCCATATTTCGCGCTTGAGTAACGATCTACCGCACATGCCTAAAGGCCTGGAAACAATGGTGGGCGAGAAGGGCGTGATGCTCAGTGGCGGCCAGAAGCAGCGTGTGGCCATCGCCCGCGCCATCGCCCGTGACCCGGCTATCCTGGTGTTGGACGATGCCCTCAGCAGTGTCGATACGCGCACCGCTGCCGAAATCCTGGGCGATATGCGCCAGGTGCTCGATTCCCGTACCAGTATCATCATCGCCCAGCGTATGGCGACGGTCAAAGATGCTGACCGTATCATCGTCATGGATGGGGGGCGCATTGTGGAACAAGGCACGCACGATGACCTCATCGCCAAAGGCAGCTACTATGCCCAGATGGTCGAACGCGAAAAACTTGCCGATGCTGACGAGAAAGGCGGTGCTGAATGAGATCAGTCTTTAGCCGCGCCAAAGAATACGAACAAGAAGACGAACTGCGCGTCAGTATCAGCGATAGCCAATTGACCCAACTGCTGTGGGAGTTCTTGCGGCCTTACCGTTGGCAGCTTATCGGCATTTTTGTGCTGCTGCTGTCTGTCAGTGGGTTGACCGTTGTGCTGCCGTATCTGATTAAGTTGGCCATTGATGGCCCGATTACAACCGGCAATCTAGAGGGTTTATGGCCCATCGGCCTGGGCTACCTGGGGGCGGTGGCGCTGCTATTTGCGCTGCGCTTCGCATATACCTACTGGCTGCAAACCATCGGTCAGAATGCACTGCTGGGTTTGCGCCAACGCTTATATGAGCACATCATCCGCCAGGATATGAATTACTTCAGCAAAACGCCTGTCGGCAAGATCATCAGCCGTATGACCAACGACATTGAAGCGCTGACGGAACTGCTCAGCACCAGTATCGTCATGGTCGCCAGCAGCAGCCTGACGCTGATTGGTCTGGTGATCGTGATGCTGATACTCAATTGGCGCTTGGCACTCATCAGCTTCGCAGTGATGCCCATCATGATCGGCGCCAGCCTCTACTTCCGTTCCAAGATTCGCGTCGTATCGGCTCACTTTCACAGCATCATGGCCGAGTATCAAGCTTACTTGAATGAACAGTTCAACGGCATGTTGATCGTGCAGTTGTTCAATCGCCAGCAGCAGACGCGCCAGGATTTCGATAAGGTCAACCATGATTATCTGGATGCCCATACCGGCCTGCGCGATATTCATACATTTTATGGATCGCTGCTGCAACTGCTGACCACTATGGGTTTGGCCTTTGTGTTATATGGTGGTGGTCATGGCGTGCTAGCAGAGTGGGCGACAATCGGTATGTTGGTGGCCTTCATTGAATATACGCGCGCGTCCTTTGAACCGATCTTGCAGCTTTCTGAGCAATTTGCGCAGATTCAGTCGGCTTTCAGTGCTGGTGAACGCATCGCCCGTATGCTGAAGATCGAACCGAATGTGCAGGAAAAAGAACAAGCTGCCGATGTCGATAGCTTCGAGCAGAGTATCGTCTTCGACAATGTACGCTTCTCTTATGATGGCGAGTATGATGTCATTCGTGGCATCGACCTGGAAGTCAAACCGGGCCAGAAGGTTGCTATTGTCGGTGCGACGGGTGCAGGTAAGACGACGCTCGTCAAGCTGCTGGGCCGTTACTATGATGTCGGCAGCGGCAGCATTCGCGTTTCCGGCACGGACATCCGCAACCTGAGCTTTACCGACTTGCGCCGCTTTGTGTCCATCGTGCCGCAGAATCCGTACTGCTTCAACGGCAGCATTGCCGACAATCTACGCCTGTTCAAGCCGGAAGTGACATTTGAGCAGATGGATGAAGCCGCCAAGACCTCTTGCGCCAATCGCTTCATTGATCGTCTGCCGGGGCGCTACGATTACGAACTGCTGCCCGGTGGTGGCAACTTATCGCAGGGTGAGCGCCAATTGCTGGCACTGGCTCGTGCCTTAATCCACAGCCCGGAAAGTATCCTCGTGCTGGATGAAGCCACTAGCAACATCGATACGGAAACTGAGGAATACATTCAGGAAGCGATGGACAGCATTCTTGAAGGCCGTACAGCGATTATCATCGCTCACCGCCTGAGCACCGTCCGCGATGCCGATGTCATCGTCGTCATGCGCGAGGGTCAGATCATCGAGCAGGGGTCTCACGAGGAACTGCTGGAACTGGGCGGTATGTATGCCCAACTCCATGAGCGCCAATTTGCTGAGGAACTATTGGCCTAACTTCCATACAAAATTCAACCATTGGGGCACGATATATCATCGTGCCCTTTTTCGTTTACCACTCGTGCTCGCCCTCGAACTTGTCGCCATAAAACGCAGCGATGACCTCAATCTTGCCGACCAACTGCTGGTTGAACGCTTCCAACTCGCCCGATGGAATCCATAGCTCGCGGTGGGTCGCATTGCCAACGATCTGCTCCTCGTATTGGGAGAGGTACGCAGACGGCACGACGAAGCGCGTCACAGCCCCCATATACCCGGAATTCTCATCGGTCGGGTTCCATTTTCTGGCGATTTCCTCCGCGTAGGCCTGGTTCAGCACCGGATAGAATATCGCCTGTTCGGGGTGCCTCGGCGGGAAAGCCGTGTAGCCACTCTCCTGAATCAGCTTTAATTCATAGATACCCACAGGCCGATAGAGTGTCGTCGTTTCCAAGCTATATTCTCCTGCTTATTCCGCTGCATCACCTTTGAGACCATCCGTTAGATGCACGATGGCGATCCACAGGCCGCGCACATTGCGATACAGCGCCACGCCGACGATAATCAGCGCTGCGACGGGCACGCCCAACTTCGCCGCCAGGGGTAAATCCGGTGCGGTGGCTTCCATTACGAAGAACAGCGCCAGCGCCAAAAAGGGCAGCACGGAAATCCAGATGATACTCGCGCCAGCGGATTCCCCCGATTTGCGCTCAAAATAGACGCCGCACACCTCACATCGCTGCCGGATGGCCATCACGCCTTCGTTGATATGTCCCTGTCGGCAGTTGGGGCAGCGCAGCCGGAACCCGGCCCATAGCGTTTTCCACATCGGATGTCTGTCTCCTCGTCATGATCGTGTTCTTTGCAATTTTTGCATCTTAGCGCCTTTGTGTTGATCTTTTGCTCATCACTCAGCACTCGAACCTCAGCACTTGATTCTACACCCTACGGTAGAACAGTGGCATTGGCTATAATCAACCCTAACACGATAAGCCTACCTCATGGAAAGGGCGGATATGCAGCCCAATAAAAACCGCAAGCAGCGCCAACTCCGCATAGAAATGCCCAAAGACCCGGCGAGCTATGCCAACGCCGTCATGATTAGCAACACCTCCAGCAATTCGGAAATCATCTTTGACTTTATGCAGATCATGCCCAATGACCCGCGTGCCCGTGTGCAAAACCGCATCGTCATGACGCCGACGCACGCCAAAATGTTCCTCAATGCGCTCAAGCAAAATCTGGATCGTTTTGAAGCCAAGTACGGCGAAATCGAACTGCCCAAAGGTCCGCCAACCCTGGCCGACCAGCTCTTTGGTGGGGTCGCCACGCCTGATGCCGATGGCAATATCCACGCCGATGACGAAAGTGATGACGATGATGACGAGTGATCTCAATACCATTGCCGATGGAATTCGTGCTGACTTCACTGAGAAGAACGAGGCCCGTGACAAGGCCATTGCGCTCTCGCGTGAGTTAATCCGCTACTGTTCCCAGACCATCCGCGCTATCCATCGCCGCGAGTGGGATCAGGCTGATGAACAGATGGCCCAGGTCGACGATAAGGCGGCGGAACTGCGCGCCATCGTATTGCCTTACCCTGAGCTGTACCACACGGGTTATACGCAGGATGGCTTCAAAGAGGTTGTCGAGGCCCACGCGACCTATGCCATCATCAAACAGGTCGATCTACCGACGCCGCGTGCGCTCCAGGTAGAAAGTGCGACCTATCTCAAAGGCTTAGCCGAAGCAGCCACCGAACTACGTCGCTTCATTCTGGATATTCTGCGGCGCACGGATGGTGACCTCGACGAAGCCGAGCGCCTGCTCACCTGGATGGATGATGTCTATGACCAGCTCGTGACCTTTGACTTCCCGGATGCGCTGACGTACGGTCTGCGTCGTCAGACCGACATCGTGCGTGGTGTCCTAGAACGTACACGCGGCGATATGACCCATACCATCCGTCAGCAGCGCATGCAAGAAGCCCTGGCCCGCTTTGAAGCCCGTTTTAACCCAGAAACAGGCGACGATACGGCTGCTGAATGATACATAGCTTGATATCGTAGGGGCACAATATTATTGTGCCCCATAGCTGTGCTTTATTTTCTATGTTACCCATCTCCACACTTGACGCACCCCCTCCCATCCCTATAATGATGCCAGTACAAGTGGATAGGTTTTCTCTCTTCCAGAGACAGCCGGGGGGCTTTTGCCCTTAAATTTCCCTGCCGAGGACGAGCCACAAGCGACCATTAAACGTGATGGGCGACCTCGGCGTGTGCGGGTCGCTTTTTTAGTTGTTTCGGATGTTAGTTCGGTCGCATCTCACTGTAATAGGTGAGACGCCCTGGCTAACCAGAAAGGAGTGTCCGTTGGCAATCAGTAGAAGCCGTAAAGAAGAACTGGTTGCACAGTACGTGGAACTGCTCGAAGTGAGCGATGGCGTGACTATCGTTCAGACGCAGGGCATGACTGTGCCGAAGGTTCAGGAATTACGCAAAGTCATTCTCGATGCTGGCGGGCAATACGTTGTTGCTAAAAACACCCTGATGACCAAAGCAATGGAGGAGGTCGGCTGGTCCGTCCCCTCAGATTTGCTGGCTGGCCCCACAGGTGTGGTTTTCGGTAAGGATAACTTCCCCGGTGTGGTGAAGGCTGTACTCAAGCACATCAAAGACGTTGACTTGGCGGAAGAAAAATTCGCCGTCACCGGTGGTGTGATGGGTGGGGCTGATGTCTTCGGTGCGGATAGCGTCGAGGCCATCTCCAATATGCCAACCCTACCGGAGATCCAGGCACAAATTTTGGGCCTGCTCGTCCAACCTGCGCAAAACCTGGTCAGTGTGTTGCAAGCCGCCAATGGTGGTGTTGTCAACGTACTGCAATCAGCAGATACGCAGGTCCTCAACGTGTTGCAAGCTTGGCTGCAAAAGCGCGAGCAAGAAGGCGCAGCTTAAGGCCATCGCCTAAAGCTGATGCCAAGCATCGTGCATCGTTGAGCAATTTCGTATTGTCAGTTAGTTCATAGTCAATTCGCTAAATTTGTGTGTATTTGACCTGGCCCAATGGCCGGGCAGATCAATCAAGGAAAGGAATCAATCAAATGGCTGATGTTGCAGCTCTTGTTGAAGAAATCGCTGGTCTGACTCTGTTGGAAGCTAGCGAGCTGAAGACCGCTCTGGAAGAAAAGCTTGGTGTCGAAGCCGCCGTTGGTGGCGGTATGATGATGCCGATGATGGCTGGTGGCGCTGCTCCGGCTGCTGCTGAAGAAGAAGAAGAAGAGCAGACCGAATTCACCGTCATCCTCAAGGAAGCTGGCCCCAAGAAGATCGAAGTCATCAAGGTCGTTCGTGCCCTGACCAGCCTCGGTCTGAAAGAAGCCAAGGACCTCGTCGAAGGCGCTCCGAACAATGTCTTGGAAGAAGTTGGCAAGGATGTTGCCGAAGACGCCAAGAAGAAGCTGGAAGAAGCTGGCGCGGCTGTCGACTTGAAATAACATCCGGCAACAAAATTGACCCGCTATACGAAAAGCAGTCGGTATCCCCGGCTGCTTTTTGTATTCCCCCTAAAATGCTAAGTAACCTTTGCCCCTACACTGCCAGGTCCCCATCCTTGGTACTTTTCTCGAAGATGGAAGGGTGCTTCTTCTGTGATGATGCTTGCTCGTTGAAGTCCCCTCTCCTTCGGGGAGGGGATTTAGGGGAGGGGTTATTTTGAACCCCTTACGCCTTCACTTCTGTGTTATGCGCCTATAATAGTGACGAACACCATGCATTGCTTTTGAAGGATAATCGACCTATGCATAAGATCGTCACTGTGTTGCTTGCCCTGCTGATCGTCGCTGTGCCCATCATGGCTCAGGACGACAGCGAGGACGTGCCGCTTACTCTGCCTATAGAATTTGATCGTCTGGTGGAGGAGAGCATCAGCCAGCGTGCCTTTTACGACTGGTGGACGATTGACCTGCAAGAGAATGACGAAATCCGCATCGAGATGACCGCGCATGAGGGCCTCGTGCCGCTGATAGGTGTGCTGAATGAGCAGCGTGACCTGCTGGCGCGCAGCGATAGCGATGCCCAACCAGAAGCCAATGGTGTCGCCGAGTTGACCTTCACGGCAGAAGCCGATGGCGAGTATACGATCATCGCCACCCGTGAAGGCAATGACGCCGGCACCAGCACCGGAACCTATACGCTGTACGTTGAACTGCTGGCGCGTATCCCCGCGCGGGAAAATGATCGCATCCCGGTGGAGTTCCGCTGCAATGATGACATCGCCACCACCGCGCTGTTCTTCCAGCCCATTGACGAGTTTAACCCCCTACAAGAGCCGCTCACGGGCGACCCTAATGCCCGGTTACGTATCACGGCCATTGGTATCGGTGACTTTGAGCCGATGATTTTGCTGCAAGTCACGGATCGTGAAGAGGATCAGTCTTGTATTGATGTGTCGCCCATCACGGCTGAGGGTTTTGCCTATCAAGCACTGGGCATGCGATCTGATGGCGACATTCCAGTGGACCACATCGTGCAATCAAGCATCAGCATGGATGAACTCGATTGGGCCGACTACAGCCTCGATGTGCTGATCGGCAGTCGTGATGGTCAACCGGGGCATTTTATTGTGTTCGTGGAGGGTTTAGCGATTGGTGACCGCCGTGATACGGACCTCATCCCCATACGCCGGGGTCCGATGGCACGCAACACGCCCATCAGCGTCTATATGATTGCCACCTCGCTGCGCTTCGACCCGGTACTCCAATTGTCAGATAGCGAGGAAACGCGCCGATTTGATTGTGATGATGCCGGATTAGGTGATTGTGCTGATATGCCCTCTGGCGAAACGTTAAGCTTCAGTATGTCCTACCCGGATGGTGTCGCCGAGACGATTACCGGGACGCGCTTCGATGCCGGGGCGATGCTCTTCCCTGACTTTTTGGATGTGCAGGAATTGATGCTGCAAAGTCGTAGCAATAGTACGCACGGCACCTATGCCTTGATGTTCATTGGGGAACTGCCCGCGCCCTAGCTGAGTTTAGTCGTCTTCAGTATAAGGTACAACCTCGCCAATGCCCTGGATCGTCTTGTGAACGTCCGGGTCACCTTTATAGACGATGTCTTCTTTGCCGATGGCCGTCGCGTTGAGCGTGTCGGTGGCATAGACCTGGGCGATGCCGGGGCCAGCCAGTGTGATGGTCGTCGTCTCGCTGACCACCTCAAAGCCGTAATAGCTACCCAATCCGCTGATGTCGATAGTCTGTTCGCTGACGGTGCCATTGGCGATCAGATTGCCGGGGCCGGGGATGTCGGCGACGAAAGTCTCGTTATCCAGGTTATGAATTGTGATATTGCCCGTGCCGTCCAGATTGACATAGTCCAGGCTGGGTACGCTGATCGTATAGGCAATCGGGGTATCCGTGATGTAGCTGGTATCGTCGTCTACAAGATCAATGATGAGCACGTCATCCTCGACGCGCGTCACCAGCAGCGGTAGTAAGTTTTCATAGGTGGTGATGGCGACCGATTGCGGCTCGCCGACTGTGATAGTGACCTCGCCCGTATCAGTGAGCTGTACGCCCGTAAATGTGCCCACATCGCGCGTTTCCGTGACGATCTCGCCACTGCCCAGCGTGGCGCTTGTTGTGCAGGCGCTCAGGCCTACCGTGACCAACAGGATTCCCAGGAAAATCGCAAACTGTCGCATGGTGAATCTTTCTCAAATGGATGATCGAATAGACTAAGGCGAAACAGAACTATACAGCAGGCAGGTCATTTTCTTTAGTGCCGGATGACACAAATCGCCTCTGACAATGCGACACCCGCCCGATAGTTGGCTACAGTGGATAAATCGGGATATTCAGCGCTTGCCCAATAACGACCATCAATGGGGCGATGAGCAGTGCGGGCAAAAAATTGGCCACGCGCGACTTTTTGACATCCAGCAATACAAACCCCAACGCCATCAGCAGGATGCCACCCACAGCAGTCATCTCGATGATCGCTGCGTTCTGGGCCAGGGCATTGGTCATTTCCGGTGAGGCCAATACCTGTACCAGCACACTGCCGACTACCGCCAATCCGCCCTGGACCACCAGCACCGTAATGACGGTAAACAGCACACCCAGGCCAAAGGTCGAGGCAAAGGCCATCGCCGCAAAGCCATCCAGTACGCTCTTAATTGCCAGGAATTGGAATCCGCTTGCCAGTCCCATGCCATCTTGAATGGCGCCAACGAAGGTCAAGGGGCCGACGCAAAACACCAGGCTGGCGGTCACAAAGCCCGTGATGAAGCGCTCACGGTTGCTGGCTGCATCGCCTGATTGCCCACTGCCGAAGCGCCGCTGCAAATAGGCACCAAAGCGCTCCAACGCGGCATCAATCCGCAGCCACTCGCCGATGATAACGCCAATCACGGTCGCCAGCAGTGGAATAATGATGTTGCCGCTGAGGTTGGCATTCTGGAAGCCGACCACCAGTGTAATCAGGCCTAACCCGGTCAGCACAGAACTATGAATGCGCTCTGGTAGGCGATTGCCGATGGCCATGCCGATCAGGCTGCCGATAATTACGGTGATAATGTTGAGGAGGGTTCCGCCCACGATGGTGTTCCAGTCTGTGAGGTGCGCTCGATAAAGCGTGGTTAACTAAGCGGTGATGCCACGGACCGCATTATAGCGCGTTCGCTGCCGTCTGTAGATGGACCAATAAACTCGCACCGCGCCCCGGCTGGCGTTCAATCGTGATCTGACCGCCATCTTCTTGTAAATGCTTTAGATAGAGCTGCCGTCCCTTATCCTTGAACAGCACCGCCAGGTCGGCATCTATGAGTTGCGTACCCGTGCAGAAAATCGCGACAGTCACTTTGTCGGCCTGCCGCCCATCAACCACACTCAGTTGGATCTCGCCGAATTCGACCAGTTCGCTGGCCATCGTCACCAGCACATGCCGCAATAAGCCATCAAGGTGATAGGGACGGCCCCATGCCGGCGGCAAAATCACGTCCAGGCCCAGGCTCAGCCGAATGGGGTAGCTCCGCAGCCAGTAGTGATAAAGCGGCGCTTGTTGGTATAGCATCGTTACCACATCGAAAGCGGCTGCGGGTTGCTGACGCAGGGCCTGCCGCTGCTCGAAAGCCGCCTTTGTAGCGGCCTCCGTTGCCTGATACAGTTGAACCGCATGTGTGTAGATCGTCTGTAACTGGGCTTGCTGACTTTCGCTAACAGGCTCACTGCCGAACTGCTGCGGGTGCTCTAGCAGCATTCGCGCATAGCCTACCAGCGAGTCTTGCGGTCCCCGGAAAGCATCGCCCAGGGCGGGAATCACCTGCATATAGGCGGCTTCAGTCGCGGGCAAACCGTCGATTTTCTTGAGTAGGGACTGGCTGCTGTTGGCGATGTGCTGCACGAAGGTCCGCTGCTGCTCGTTAAGCGGGGCAGCCGCTTGCAGTAGCGTTTGGCTTGCAGCCTGGATAGCAGACAAGTGAAGTGCGAAATCAGTCATGACGAATGCATTGATGTGTTGTTAGCTTTGCACGAGGTCGCTGCGCAGCAAGCTAAACTTGTAAACATCGTAGTATTTGCCGCCTTTGCGCAGCCGCTGTCGTAGGATGCCTTCCTGTTTGAATCCGACTTTTTCCAGCACGCGCATCGATGCCCGATTGCCTTTGACAATGTCAGCTTCGATTCGGTTGAGATTCATCTTGTCCCAACCGAATTGGACTACAGCCGAGAGGGCTTCTGTTGCGTAACCCTTATTCCAGTAGGGCGGCGCGATGTCTACGCCGATTTTGGCATAGTTGGCTTCCTGGTTCCAGTTATGCAGCCCAGCAGACCCAATGAAGCAGTCATCGCCCTTGAGGATGATGCCCCAGCGCAGGCCATCCCGCGCCGCGAAAAAGCCGCCCATCCAGCGCAGCCACTCGTTGGCCTGGTCAATTGTTTTGATTGGTTGCATATCGATGAAGCGCACGACTTCCGGGTTGCCAAAGTGGCGCAGTAATGCCGTGACATCGCTTGGCAGCATATCCCGTAATTTCAGGCGGTCTGTCTCCAGGGCCGGGAATTCTTTGAAGTCAAAGACGTGTTTTTGTGTCATATGCCCCTCCGCAGTTATGTTGGCGTGATGTTGGGCGAATTGGACTCAAACAACGGTGCCGTTTGCAACAATGGCGTCCTACAGCGTTCGGCCATACCAACCGATAAACGATAGCGTGGCGTAGCAACTGTAGATTACGATAGCAGTCTATCGCGTCTGCAAAGCTCAAGTGCCACACGTTTAGAATAAAGATCTGTTGAGATAGTAAGTACGGAAACTAAAGAGTGTAAGTAGATTTAAAGCGGTTTTAAGTATGGCTGTGTAACAGGATCTTGTTGAATAAGCTTCTTAAGATGTTAAGAACAGTTTATCTAATTGTACAGCAATTGTCCGCGTTGGCGCATTTGTTGGGTATCATGCACAAATCAGACGAACAGCCTGTTGCCCAACTCAAGCATGCTTCAGGCTAAATTGCAGTTGCGTGCCGACATCGGGCGTGCTGTGCATCAGCAGCCGTCCACCGAGTTTGCCCACAAAGGCCTGCGCAATGAATAAACCCAGCCCCAGGCCATATACCGTCGGATCAAGCTGGTAAAAGGGCTGGAAGACGTAGCCTTGCAGCGTTTGGGGAATGCCAATGCCGGTATCCGTCACGGTGATGTCCACGCGCGCCTGGATAACCTGTGCGGTAATGGTGATATACCCTGCGCGGGTGAACTTTGCCGCATTGTCAACCAGACTGTTCATGATGTGTAGAAAGGTTTGTTCGCTGCCCTGTACCAACGGTAGGCCATCATCGAGTTCCCAGTGAATGGGCACATGGCCTTTGACGACCACACAATCCGGCTTCAAGACACTTCCCAATGCAAAGCTGCTGCCTGATGTGTCCGGCAGGGCATCCAGCGTGATGAAAGCGTAATCGGCCAGGTTCTGGATCTGCCGTTGCAGGTCGTTGGCCTTATCGCTGGCGCGTTGTAGCAAGGCACGCTGTTTCTCCGTCAGGTCGCCTACGAGGTATTCCAGCAGCAGTAAATCGCAATAGCTGATGACCGAGTTGATGGGTGTCATCCATTCGCTGGTGAACCCGCGCATGCTGTCGACGCCCTGGCTGACGTAGTCATCCACCAGTTGGCGATTGCGACCAAATGCCTGGATCGCCTGCGACTGGATCTTCTGCATGTATTCGGTCTGCTGCTCATTGACGTCACCATACTCACCGCGCAGCAGCATCTCAGTCATATTGAGGATGGCCGCGAGCGGGGTCAGGAAATGGTCACGTAATTGGGTTGTGTTGGGTTCAGGCGGTGCGGTGAGGCCAGTCATGGTATTGGGTCTATGTTCCGATGGGTAAATACAGGTCAACAACCAGGCCGTTATCGTTCCTCAGGCGCAAATGCCCACCATGCCACTCGACCAGGGCTTTTGCCAGCGACAGCCCCAATCCCAAGCCGTCGGCGATGCTGTCACCCTGATAGAAGGGTTCCAGCGCGCTTTCGATGGCTTTGCCGGGGATGCCGTTACCGCGGTCGCGTACGCTAATCAGGATCATACCGCTGTCGTCGCGGCTGGCCCGGATAATGGCCGTGTCGCTGCCGCTGTGACGCGCGATGTTATCAAGCAGCGCATGTAGCGCTGTGCGGATGCGGGTGGCATCACAATAGATGGAGGGGACATCCGGCACAATCTCGCAGATAACCGTCAGCGGGAAGGCTGTTTCTGGTTCAACCTGCTCGATGAGCTGGCGAGCACCAATCAGGTACTTGTTGAGCGTCCCAATGCGATGTTGGGCTTCGCTGTACTGCCACAGCATGCCGAACACGCTTTGCAAGTGTTGGCCTACTTCGCTGATGAACGTCAACCCAGCGAGTTGTTCTTCGGTGATAGGGCCGTCCAGTTCGTCAATCAGTGATTGCGTCGCGTCGAGCATGGGCAGCAGCACCGCATCGAACCTGTCGCACAGGTACGGTCGGCGCGCGATGTTGGTCAGGCCCAGTGAGGTGATGATGTCCATCAGCAGGGCGTATAAGCCGCCCCCGCTGCTATAGATGGTTTTGACGCTCTCGCGTTGATCGCCACCCAGGTAACCAAAAGCGCCTGTCAGCAGCGACTCACAGGTAATGCGAATTTCCGAGAGCGGTTCGAGTAGTTTGTCGTAATTGGCGGTTGGCATATTAAGCTACTATCAGCTGGCTTCTATCTATGATACCAGATAACCGCTTGCACTCCATCAAGGGCATTTGAGCTAAACTGCCCAATGTTGCCTGAGTGTTGGTTTAGATTCGGCGTTTGCCACCACTACCCAGCGATTTGCGGCTGGTCTGCACGTTAACGGGTTGCGCCGTGACCGCCTCGTAAAAGGTGGTGTCGTAAGTACGTGGTTTGATGACAACGGGCATCGGCACCGCATGGCCCATGATGATCGCCTGCTGCTTGGTTTCCAGCCGAGCCAGCACTTCGCGCAGGCCAGCCGCGCCGCTGATGCCGTTGAGTACGGCGTTGATATCTCGCTCATTATCCAGTAGGGCCGTGACGCGCGTACCGATCTGGCTCATGACCTCTTCGTCAATGGCGCTCGGTCGCTGGTCGATCACCAACAGCGTGACCTTGTATTTACGCATTTCACGGGCGATGATGCCGAACGTCGTCTGCCGTGCCACCTGCGGCTCCAGGAATTTATGGGCTTCTTCAATGGTGATGAGCAGTTGCGGTGGCTCTAGCGAGGCATCGCCCAGGGATTTTTCCATCATTTCCACATAGCGATGGTGAATGCGGCGCGTCAGGTAGTTGGCTACCAGCATATAGGCCTCAAGCTGGTTGCCATATCGCCCGAACTCCAGCACGACGCTTTTTTGCTGGTTCACCAGCAGCTCGATGATCTTCTGAACGCTGTCGCCCTCGTTTTCTTCGACTAAGAAGTGCCAGCGCTCGAAGCGCTCAATACGGCGCTGTAAGGCTGCCAGCGTACCGCCGCCGATATTCGTATTCTGTGTAATGTGGTCGAGGTCCTCCGCCGAGCCGTCAATCAGCCGTTTGATCCAGCCTTTGCCCCACATCTTGCGCAGGGAATAAGCCGCGTCGATCATGGTATCCGACAGGCTCATGGTCGATTTCAGCATGGCGATGTCTTCCGGCTCGATCTCGTCATAACCCAGTTTGATCTCGAAGTCGTACTTGGCATTACGGCGGTCCGATGATTGGGCATCCAGCGTAAGAATGCTCACCCGCTGCTGGAACAACTGGCCCAGCCCTTTGACGTGATGGCCGTTCTCACTGGTGATCTGCCATCCATAGTCATTGTGCATATCGAAAATCAAGCTGACGCCCTGCTGTTTGGCGATGACACCCGCCAGTAGCACCCGCGTCAGAAAACTTTTGCCTGTGCCACTCTTGCCGAAAACGCCCACGCTGCGTTCGACCAAGCGCTTCAGGTTCAGGTTGATCTTTGTTTCTTCCAGTTCCAGTGGCGAGCCGACATTGAAGTTGGTCTTGTTCTCTTCGCCAAACACATCGTTGACGTCGCTTTCCGTGGCCGTAAAGACGCGCATGAAGTGCCCCGGAATTGTCTTGACGGGCTTGGGGCCGCTGTCGTCGATGACCAGCATCGGCGTCACCGTGATGACGCCATAGGCCACATTCCCGGTGAACACATCGCGGATGAAGGGCACATCGATGTTGGGCGGGTCGCTCTGCACCGAGGCGTTAGTGCTTTCCAGGGCGATGTCGTTAATCATGCAGAAGTAGCGCTGGTGCAAGCCATGAATCACCACATAGCGACCGACGGCCATTTCCTCCACATTGACGCCTGCTTCCAGCTTGACGGCCAACCCGCGCGACAAACTGCCGCCGACCACCACGCCCAGTCGCTGGGCTGCGACGCCATTGGCGCTGTAGACCGGGGCCTGGCGGTCCGCCGGGAACCATTCGTCCAGGTTGTTGGGATCGTTCGGGGTGGTCATAAATCCGTGCTCCAGAACCGACTCATTCGCTGTCTATTGTACATTCGTTCTGTCATCCGCACAGAGTCAAGGTCATAGAATTGAGTCTTTACGATCCCCAGAAGAATTAAGTGAGAAGAAATAACAAATAATCTCTCTCGCTAAGAATACCATTAGACATAGGAAAGTTATTTGATCTGAACAAGGTATGGTTTTGCTGCAACTTGCATTGCCAAAAAACCAGGTTTGTGGCCATTGAAGGGAGAAGATGAAAAGTCAATGACCCACCCTTTTTTCAGCAAGTAGTTTTCTAGGAGGTTAGTGTCCATTGGTTGAGTAATAAACTCGTATATTGCGTCAAGGTTTTTAACTAATCCGAATATGTCTTGTTGCAATTTATAGGTTACATCAATCGTTGCTGATAACTCTTTGTCAGGATCTACAATTATGCGCCCTTTTCTGAAATTATCATCCATAACAAACCTCTCACCTTTAAATCCTGTCCATATAGTCCAGAAATGATCAAGGTGATTTCTTATTTCGATATATTGCTCTGAATCAAAGACTAATTTATACAGTACGTTATGATCGTATCTTTCTAAGAGATTTTTTGTTTTACTTGGTGTGTAATTCCAAGGATTTTCCCTATTTTTATTTTTTCCAAATACAGATTCTCCTGTTACCAAGACATAAATTATATTACAAACTGCATTGTATGAGGTATATAAAGATGAATAAGCTGCCTTCCAAAACCTACGGAGATTTATCATCTTGAGTGTGTCTAGATTCATAAGCTTTGCTAATTCGAGTTCTAGCTCATTTTGAAAAATGCTTGCTTCAAAAATACCAGAATGTACATGATAGTTCATTAGACTTAAAGCTATCAGTTCGGCTTGTTCGCTATCGGGAAGGCGATTTCTTTCTGAGTCTTGCCAGTAATCTTGAGATTTCAAATTAGCACGCAAAAGAGCACGAAAGTGCCACCAGTGGAGCAAATTATTTGCTGTGAATTTCTTGAAGATTTCTTCATCCAAACCACCTGTAAATATGCTAGTGATCTCTACATCGTTTATTTCTGCCATCTTTATTAATTGCCCTCTCTGCTCTTCTACTAGTTACTCAGTCCTGCTCTTATCCTTGCGTTTCTTTGCCTCTTTGCGCCTTTGCGTTAGGCTTTTGCGTTTCACTCAGTCCTGCTTTTATTTCTTTGTGTACTTTGAGGCCTTGTGGTTCAAATCACTGACCATACCCGCAAACAGCTTGACTCAGCACTCAGTCCTCAGCACTGGTTTTATCTTTTCTCTGAGTCTCTGAGCCTTTGTGTCTCTGTGTTTTTTTGTTTTACGCAGCACAGAACTAACAAGGATCGCTGTCGATCTCCATACCGAAGCCTTCCACGAGCACATCGACCACATCTGCCCAGACGCCAGCTTTGCACCAGCGCTTCCAGTAATTGTAGACATTGCGATGCGGCGGGAAAACATCCGGCAGTTGGTTCCAGCTAATGCCATTGACCTGCTTATAGACAATAGCATCAGCGATCTCGCGCTGGCTGTATTTCAGGCGGGAATCGTTGCGGGCTTTTGGTAGGATGGCGTCGATGATGGCCCACTGCTCGTCAGTCAGGCGCACCATGACGTGTTCGGATTCTTGCGGAGGAGCAGGTGGCCTGCTGTCAGTGACAATTGCCTCGATAGTTGGCAGCGGCGTATCATGCATCTCGACATAATCATCGACGAAGGTTGGCCCTGCACGCTGGGTAGATGTTTCTTCTACCTCGGACTCGTCTTCAGCGGGAGGCTCAGTATCGGTTTCCTCGTCAGGTAGTGGCCAATAATCCTCGTCTTCAGCATACGCTGTATCGACATATTCCGGCGCCTCGTAGCCCCTATCATAAGGAAACTCGCCGCTCTGGCCAGCACTGACCTCGGCGGGTTCCGGCGTAGCGACACTATCGTAGGCATCCTCAGAATTGCCATCGGCAGCATCTTCGTCGTAAGTGTCCTCGTCGGGGTTGTCATCCACAACGACAGCCGGCGCTTCTTGCGTGATGAGTTCCGGTTCTTCTGGGCTATCAGACGTTTCTGGCTCAGTCTCAATGATGTCGAATTGTTCAGCCTCGATCTGTTCAGCCTCGACTTGCTCGACATCGACTGCTTCGTCGTAGTCCGCGTCATCGTCGTAGGACTCTTCTTCGACAGGTGGTGCTTCTTCAATCTCGGCGACTTCTGTGTTGCGCCGTTTGATGTTCAGCACACCGACTGGCAGTTCCCAGCGCCGCCGAACCTGATTGATGCGGTCCGGGGCGACATAACTCTGGATGAAGCCGCAGTCACCGCAAATATATTGCTCCAAGCGGGCCTCGCGCCCACGGGCAATCATCAGCACATCGTAATGATAACTGCGCCAGATGCGCTCATTGGCCGGGGACATGGCCCAATTGGTATAGATGTTGTCGCTGCCGCATACCGGGCAGGTGCCTGTTTTCATGACCATGTCGACATTACCATAATGACAAAATGGACGTTCGATGACGTAGGATCGCTATACTAGCCTATCTTAGCGTAGCACAGCACGCAAAGTGAAATGTATTTTATGTGTTTTGTATAACTTGGGCTAGATCACGGCGAATAGGCGTCATGTTAGCGTTGGCGGACGCGATGTTTTTGTCCAATGGGTCGCAATCACTTCGCGGTCTTCTTCTGACATCACGTACTTTTCGACATGCCCACAACTCAAGCATACAAGGTGCGTCAAGATGGCGACCTGATGATCGTCGATGCGCAGGTCATCCTCTATCTGGCTCTGGCGGATGTCTGCGCCACCACAGGCCGGACACTGGTTTTCTAGCATGCTTACTGGCAGGATTTCACGATCTTCTGAGGCTTCCAAATTGACCTCGCGCACCATGTCCCAACCGGTCGTCACCGTGCGACGGGCGGTTGTACCGAGCAAGTAGCCTTCTGTATAGCCACATTCACAGCACACCAGGTAGCTTACGAGGCCCGCCTGATAGATACGGTTCATACGGCCAACTGGCTCGCTGGTATACAGCTCATCGGATTGGCATTTGGGACAACGATCCGTCATGTGTTATCGCCTCCAATAGGGCATGTATCGCATTTGGCTAGTTTTGCAGCAACCCCAGAACATGCGTCACGCGGTTTAGATCATGGGCTAGGTCATGGGCGATGCGCCGACCACAGCGTACCATATATCC
Organism: Anaerolineaceae bacterium; assembly: GCA_002699585.1. Taxonomy (GTDB): domain Bacteria; phylum Chloroflexota; class Anaerolineae; order Aggregatilineales; family Phototrophicaceae; genus Phototrophicus. The sequence goes on from PABP01000035.1 coordinate 111,725, forward strand.
GTAGCGATCTTGATCGCCGGGGTAGACCTGCGCCGAATAACGTATAGCTGCTGCCAGTAGGTCATCACTAGGAACTTCAGCAGCGCCCATCACCAGTCGGAAATAATCATGCGTCTGCGTAAAGTAGAAAATTTCCTCGGCAGTACACAGATAGACGTCGCTCAGGCTCATTGGCGGGCGCGGTGGCATGCTGTGGATCATCTGCGTGCCGCTCATATAGCCCACGTTGATGACCTTAATTTCGACCGGAATCATGCGGTTTTCGCGCTGGTCACGCAGCACAGAATCCGGCATAGCTTCGCCCAGTACCAACTCGCTGATAAGTTGATCGTCCTTGATCTCGATTTTGTAGATCAGGCCAATGGCATAAATATGTGTGCTGTTGGCAATCGGCGCTTTGACAAATGCCCCAAAGTCGTGTTGCTCGCCGATGTTCCGGCTGTGTGTTCCGCAGTCGAAGCCGCGCGTGCTGGCGCGCAATACGCGCCCGACGATGGCATTATCGCTCATCAATGATGTCCTCACCGTACATATTATGATACCGCTTCTCGCTGCGGGCCAATTCTTTACCCCGCATTTTAGCCGTCAGCGTCCGCCCGACAAGGTCGTCCTTCAAGCGTCGCACCTCGACATTGACCAGTTCTTCTAACTTTTTCCGATCTTTGCCGCCTACCCAGGCCAATTCATCCGCGCGTGTCAGGGCATAAGGGTAAGGATTTCGCCCTTGCAACTGGCACTGATGCAACAGCAACGCATGGAGTTGGTCGACCCGTTCTTTCTCGCGCGCCACCCACATCGGGATGTCCACGCGCACGACTTTGGACTGGTGGCTGTTGTTGACCTTCAGATAGAAAAAGGCGATTTCATAGCTCTCGCCGCGGTCGCGGAACAGTTTGTTCTGGGGCGAGTTCTGCACCATAATCGCCGACCGCTCGCCATCCTTGAGGATCGCATAGAAAAACTGCTGGTCACGCAACCCTTCCAGATCACCCGCCCGTGAGATTTCTACCTGCCGTGCTTTGAGTTCCGCTTCGGTTTCGATGCTCATCAAAAATAGCAGTTGGATAAACCGTTTCGCCCGGAAGGGATTATCGACATACCCGGCCAGGGTCGCTCCGGCATCATGCATATGGACCATCGCCCCCAGGTATTCGCTCATCAGATCGTCGCCATCGTAGGCATCGTTACCGGGCAAATACAGCAGCCGATTGTCGTACAGCGCGACCAAGGCCAGTTCCGGGCTGCGACGCTCCCAGGCGGCCTGCGCTAACCGCTTGAGTTCATCAACCGTGCGCCGATCGTCGACCGTGCGATTGCTGATGATACGCCCGCCACGATCATGCACATGGTCCCGATGGAAATACAGCTTGGGGTAGGTATGCTGCTCCGGCGTGGGGGCCTCGCCCGCGATCAAGCTGTGATAATACACATAAATACCGATGTTCAGCAGATAGTAGTGCACCGGGGCCAGTTCATCCGGGTAAATCTGCGACCCATCACCCGCGATGAGCGTGGCGTATGTGGGCGGCGATGGCGGCGGCACAACCGCATTGATTGGCTCCGCATTGGGTAGGCTGGTAGGGGCTGCGCCGCGATAGTGACTGATTTCACTCGATCGCACCCACTCGATGCGCTCCCATACGCGCTGCATATCGCCAGATGCAGAGAAGCGCTCGCGTGCCAGGTCCAGCGCTTTGCTGACGTCGAAATCCAGCTTTTCTAGCATGGCACCCATGTTATAAACTTGCTGTACAATCTTGTTAAATTCCAGTGACATGCACGCACCCATAATGGTAACAGTTGGATTACAGACCTGATTACGTCAAAAGCCTAGCACTTGTGTTCTAAATCGTCAAGTTTGATGACACTTGTTAGTTTTGCATAGTCTAAATGAGTCCAATTTAGCCAAATGATCATTCACATAGCGGTGCCAACTATGTCATAATAATACGCATACACTTTTGTTCGGACGAATTTGATGCGTCCATTTGCACAATTTATACAGTCTTCTGGTTATATAACCCTCGTTTTTGTAGATTTTCTTAAACTTCATTAAAAACTATTCAGGATTACTTTGACGAAACACTTTGATGCTTAACTTCACTGCCTTTACATCGTCGCCTTACATTGCATCTGGATTAGCTATGCAAAAACCAGGGTAAAAATTCATGGTCGCGGATCAGAAAAAGCATATGCCAGAGCCTTCAATTGGTCTCACCCGTCCGGTCACGTTTGCCGGTGATGGTGTTCAGCTTGCCGGACAGATTGACTATTCTTCAGAAAAACCGCCGGAGACAGGCTATCCCTTGCTGTTTGTCTTGCAAAGCCCCACGACGACATCGCGCCGGGAATACGATTATCTGGTGCGGGTTGGGGCGTCTTTGGGGATGGCGACCTTCCGCTGGGATCAGCGCGGGACCGGGGCGAGTGGTTCCGGGCCGGGGTCAGTGGTGGCTGATACACTGGCGGCTTACAAACAAGCCATCAGCCAGGACTTCGTCGATAAAAAGCGCATCTTCATCGCCGCGCACAATGAAGGCTCCTTATTGTTGCAGGAAAATCTGGAGCAGTTCACAGCGATTCAAGAGCCTTACGGCGCGCTGCTCATCGGCAACATGCTCGATGAGAGCATGATTACCACCCTGCGCCTGCCGCTGTACATCGTCATGAGCAAAAATGACTGGAACGATTGGCGGACCTATGCGCGGGATGCCGCCGAGGCCCATGCCCTCAAGACGGGGTACGATACGCAGTTTTATGTAGCACCCAATACCAATCGCCGCGTGATGTATACCAGTGGCGGCTCATTTCATCGCGGGGCTGAAAAAGCCATCCGCGATTGGTTAGGCATTGTATGTCCCTATTCTCGGTAGATTTAACCGGACAATCCGCCATTGTGACCGGGGCGGGCATCGGCATTGGCCGCGCTATCGCCCTGGCACTGGCTTCCGCAGGCGCTAACGTCGCTGTTAACGACCTCAACCCCGACCGCTGTGAAACCGTCCAGCAAGAAATAGAAGCAGCAGGTGGACGGGCTATTAGCTTCCAGGGGGATGTTGGCAACCGCTTCCAGGCGTCAGCCATCATCGAAACGGCCCGTGAAGCCTTTGGTCGTATTCACATTCTGGTGAACGCCGCAGGCATCTACAAATCGGAACCCATGGCCAAAATCGACGAATGGGATTGGCGGCGGCAGGTAGAAGTCAACCTGACGGGCACGTTTTTCATGACCCAGCTCATGGGCCGCGTCATGACTGACGAGGGCGGCGGTAATATCGTCAACATCGCCAGTACTGCCGGCCACAATCAGACGATTACCGAAGGTGCGGGTTACGTCGCTACCAAATCCAGCATTATCGGCCTGACGCACCAGTCTGCCCGTGAACTGGCCCCGGCGGCTATCCGCGTGAATGCCATCTGCCCCGGCAACATCGCTGAGGCCGACATGCCCGCGCCCGATCCGACCGTGAATGCCATGCAGCGCGTCGGCACGCCGGAAGAAATCGCCAGCGTGGCGCTGTTCCTATGCAGCGATGCGGCGGCCTTCATCACCGGGCAGGCGATTAACGTGGATGGCGGCCAGTCCATGCTTTAGGGTATGGTCGCCAAACCCATAATCAAAACTTAAACAATCTGACGATACTCTATCGTTCATTGCTGCAAACTTTGCAGTACAATGTGCGTGTTCTATAGGGTTGCGTATCGTCCGTTATTTATAACCCTTTAGCATATAAACGTAGGGGTGCTTCGCCCATACACGGGGATGCCCATTCTCGTCGTGATGTCGCCCATCTGATCTCTATTCTTTAACCTCAAAAGCATAAAACAATCTCAAAATAGAGGAGTACCATGCGCGGTTGGATTCTATATAAGTTTGACCAATCAGAAATGCCCGCACATATTTACGAAATTCCGCGTTTGATTGAAGTTGCTGCAGCCCAGGGCATTGATATACAGGTCGTCAAGCCGGAGCAGTTTGAGCTGATCGTCACCCGTGATGATCGTAAGAGCATCATGCTCAACGGCCAGGTGACGCCCTTGCCGGACTTTTTGCTGCCGCGTATGGGTGCTGGCACGACCTATTTCGCCCTGGCGATTATCCGCCACCTGGAGCGCCTGGGCGTGACGGTCCTCAACAACTCATCCAGCGTGGAGATGGTCCGCGACAAGCTGTATACGCAGCAGGTACTCGCTGCCAGCAATTTACCCGTCCCGAAAACCATGTTCGGTAAATTCCCGGTCGATGTCGATCTGGTCGAGCGCACCTTGGGTTTCCCAGTCGTCATCAAGACGCTGTCCGGTTCGCTTGGCTCCGGTGTCTATCTCTCGGAAGATCGCAAGAACTTTGAAGACATCATGACCCTGATTGAATCGACCAAGCCGGGGGCCAATATCATTTTGCAGGAGTTCATCGCCAACAGCCGAGGGCGCGATTTGCGTGCTTTTGTCATTGGTGGTCGCGTGGTTGCCTGTATGCAGCGTCAAGCGATGGATGGCGGCTTCCGGGCCAATGTGGCCCGTGGTGGCAGCACCACCAGCTACCCGCTGACGCCTGAAATTGAACTGCTGGCTCTGGAGTCATCCCGCTATCTGGGTCTGGACATCGCTGGGGTGGACTTGCTCTTTGACGAAGGCCAATTTAAGATTTGTGAGGTCAACAGCGCCCCGCATTTCAAAGGCCTGGAAAGTTGCCATCCTGACCTGAACATCGCCGAGGAAATCTATCGCTATGTACGGGCGCGCCTGGGTTTGTACAATACAGTTAACCATCTGCCGCCGATCCTGACAGACGCAATGGCCAACTAGGGATTATGCAACAATCGTTATGACTAATGATGCGATTTTCTATCTGGGAGGGTCACCCTGCGCAGGCAAAAGCAGCGTAGCGGAAATCTTGGCGGCGCGTTATGGCCTGACCTATATTCGGCTGGATGACAAACTCGCAGACCATATTCAAGCTTCTTCGCCGGATACACAGCCAACCCTGGCCAGCTTGAAAAATGCTACCTGTGATGAAATCTGGCTGATCCCTTCTGTACAGCAAACTCGCAGAGAAATCCAATTTTATCTGGAAGAATTTCCACTGCACCAAAAAGACATCGCTAAAGCAACAGGGCCGCTTCTGTTAGAAGGAGCAGCCCTGTTGCCATGTCTTGTCGCGCCATTGATAAACACAATGCATAGCGCCCTGTATATGGTGCCAACGGCTTCATTCCAACGGGAACACTATAGCCAGCGGCCCTGGGTGGCTGATGTCCTGCGCGATTGCAGCGACCCGGCCAAGGCCTTTGAAAACTGGATGCGCCGTGACGAACGATTCGCCCGTTGGGTGCGCCACACAGCCCATGTTCATGGCCTACAAACGATCATCGTGGATGGCAGCCGCGACATTGAAACACATGCCCGGTTGGCGGCACAGCACTTTGGCTTGATGTAAGCCACTCAGTCAATGAGTGCTTGATAGGTCACGGTACGCAGATCGTCGCCTAATGGCAGATTGCAGTCCCTAATCTGCGTCATGATGACGGCGACCATCTCTTCTTGTGGATCTATCCAGAAGCCTGTGGCCGCCGCGCCACCCCAATAATACGTGCCTACCGAGCTGATGACACCCGCCTGGGCAGGATCCTCCACCACTGCAAAACCGAGTCCAAAGCCCAGTCCGAGCTGGAGTTCACCGCCATGCTTGTAGGGAAGCAGTTCCGATTTGAGGTGGTTCATGGACATGTAGTCGACAGTTTTGCGCCCCAGTATACGCGCGCCCTCGTATTCGCCCTTGTTGAGCATCATCTGGATGAACGTCCAGTAGTCTTTCGTCGTGGAAACCAGCCCATGCCCCCCGAATGGCGATTTTGTCGGTACTAGGAAGTCACGCTGTAGATTGCCCGTATCCTCGTGGACTTGAAGGTCGCCCGTGTCTAAATTATGGGCATAGAGTGTCGCTAAACGGTCGGATTTTTCATCTGTGACATGGAACGCTGTGTCGTCCATACCTAGCGGCGTAAAAATTTTCTCCTGCAAGTAGGTATCAAACGGCATACCAGACAGCACTTCCACCAGATAGCCACAGACATCGGTCGCAATACCATATGTCCAATCGGAACCGGGTTGGCATATGAGTGGCAGCTTGGCGATTTCTTTGATTTTGTCTTGCAGCGTCATCGTTTCATCATTGAACAGGGCGGCGCGTTTGGCTTCCTTATCTGGATCTGGATTGTCATGCGCTAACTCATACGTTAGCCCTGCTGTGTGCGTCAACACGTTCTGGATGGTCATGGGCGACTCTTGCGCCACCAGCTTGGTCTTACCGTTGCTGCGCCGCTTGAGCACCTTGGTCTTGCCGAATGCCGGGATGTATTTGCTCACCGGGTCAGATAGGTGGAATTTACCTTGTTCGTAAAGCGTCATCAGGGCGACACTGGTAATCGGTTTTGTCATTGAGTAGATGCGGAAAATAGAGTCTTTTTCAACAGGGGTTTGGCTTTCGAGGTCGCTGTAGCCAATGGTTTCGTAGTAAGCGATTTCGCCTTTGCGGGCAATCAGGATGACAAACCCCGGCGCCTGGTTATTGTCCACATACCCCTGGAATTTCGTCGTAATGTTGCCCAATCGCTCCGATGATAAGCCAACAGATTCTGCGGTTGCGGTCATTCGTGTTACTCCTCTAATTTGTCTAGTCTTGTAATCAATGGCCCTTATGAAGCGCCATTTTGGTTATCTGCACTAGATAAAATAAGCCTCTTGAAGAGTCTACCCTAGTTCGCTTAAACGGGGGGAATACCAGCAGAACTCATGATGCCAATAATCCACAAAAGATAGCGTGGCGATACGATCACCTCAACCCATGCGTTACAATCCTCACTATAACCTGATTACCTGAATGGAGTTCGCTTATGGACCGTGTATTTGTCACGCGCCAGATGCCCCCGACCGGGCTGGAGATGCTGCGCGAAGCTTGTGAAGTCGTCGTTTGGGAGGATGACCTGCCGCCGCCGCAGGATGTCCTGATGCAGGAAGCCGCCCAGTCAGATGGCCTGCTCAGTTTGCTGACCGACAAAGTCGATGCTGCTCTCATGGAGCAAGCCCCACGTCTGCGTGTGATTAGCAATTATGCCGTCGGCTATGACAACATCGATATTCCCGCCGCTACCGAGCGCGGCATTCCTGTGGGCCACACCCCCGGCGTATTAACCGAATCCTGCGCGGACCATGCCTTCGCTTTGCTGCTGGCCGCCGCACGTCGTATTAGCGAAGCCGAGCGTTATGTTCGGGCGGGTAAATGGCAAACCTGGCATCCAACCCTCTTATTAGGGCAGGATGTCCATAATGCGACCCTTGGCATTGCCGGGTTTGGCCGCATCGGTCAGGCGGTTGCTCGTCGGGCGACGGGCTTCGGTATGCGTATTATCTATACAGGCGGCAGCAGTGCGGGTGATGTCGCCACCGAACTGGGCGCGGAGCAAGTCGATATGGAAACTTTGCTGCGGGAAAGTGATTTCATCAGCCTGCATACGCCCCTCAACGCGGATACAACCCATCTCATCAATGCTGAGGCGCTGCAAATGATGAAGAAAACGGCCATTCTCATCAATACGGCCCGCGGCAAAGTAGTCGATAGCACCGCCTTGTATGCTGCTCTCAAAGCAGGTGACATCGCTTATGCCGCCCTGGATGTCACCGACCCGGAGCCGATCACAATGGATGACCCGCTGCTGACACTCGATAACTGCCTGATTGTGCCGCACATCGCCAGCGCGTCTTACGCCACCCGTGACCGCATCGGCCAGATCGCCGCCGCCAACTTACTGGCTGGCCTCAAAGGTGAACCCATGCTGCACTGCGTCAACCCGCAGGTACAGGGCAAGTAACGTTGCGTAGGGGCACACATTCTGCCCGATTCATTATTTCCAGGCTTGCACAAACAAAAAACGGGCGACCATCGTAGTCGCCCGTTTTTCTATGCTAAACGAAGCCTTCAAGCTCCTTGTGGGAGCGCGAGGGTGAAACCCTCGTCACCTAATTCTTCTTCTTTTTCGGACGGAATGCGCTCTGGATCATGTCGATGTCAAAATCTGACGGCAATTCGCCCGTTTCAGCATAGCGATACAGGGCGGCCTTATAAACGCCGTCCATAGCCGACCCGATGACGATCACTGTGATGATAGCCAGCGCCATAATCGCTAGACCGATGAAGACCAGCAGCGGTGACTCGGTCGCAGCCAATACGGCCATCAACAAACCACCCAGGATGATGACGCCGACACTCAGCAGGCCGATGACCGCACCAATGCCGAAGTTGCCGACCACTTGCTCGCCCCAGGTCTTCTTGAAAAGACTGGCGCTGCTCTTGATGGCATCTATCGGGCTGATGTCATTGACGGCCAAAATCGGCACCACCAGGAAGGTGGCCAGGTTCCAGGCCATGCCAATCAGCCCACTGATGATGTTGCCGAGAAGGCCACTGCGCTCACGAATGGCGTTCAAGATGACGCCCACGGTTGCACTAATTAGCGCATAGCCAATGATGAGGCCCATTTTGCTGCGGGCGAGGGCGATACCGCTGCTGACGGTTGGCGTTTCACCATCCATATAGTGCAGTGCGCTGCCGATCAGTGCCGTATTGAAGAAGATGCCCACTGTGTACGAAACCAGGTACATGAGGAACATCAGAATATAGCCGAAAACTTCGCTGCCGGACCCATCTGAGGTGGTGGCGCCCGTAATCATGGATAGGATGCCCGTTAAAATGGCGGCTGGAATGAAAAACAAGATGAATACGATGACCATGCTGATGCCGGCCATCACCGGGAACCACATAAGTTGTTTGTTGGCACGTAGCACGGCCCAACTGGCCTTGGCCAATCGCCAGCTATTGTCGAAGCTTTTGAACATTTTGCCCCCTGATTGATAAGCGTACTTGTATTATATCGTTAATACGTTTTATAGCCGATAAGGTCGCAAAAGGGCATCTTTAACGCTTTCTAAAATGGACTGAACGTAGGGCAAACGGCCCTTTAAGCGAATGCCATTTAGGTCTAACGTATGAATGTGTAAAGCAGCATCGCACTTGAGGATACAATCAACTATTTGCTGTAAAGATAGGGGTATCAATGATGCAAAAAATACTAAAAATGCTGGTGCTTTTCAGCCTGTTGTTGATGAGCATTCCCAGCCTATTCGCACAAGACACGACGCCTTCAGCCGACGAGCTATGTCTCAATAAGAACGGTTTCATCAACGAAGATGGCAATTGCCAGGTATCCGGCGGCGTCACCTTTGAGATTCAGTACCCGCTGGATTTTGTGCAGGCCGATCCCTTTATCGAAGAAACGGTCGATGCCTATATTGCCCAGCAGCAGGCCGATATTTTCCAGCAATTTTCAGAGGTCAATCATGCCTCGCCCAATGGCCATCCCTGGGAGCTGTACCTGGATTATGAAACGTTCACGTACAACGCGGATGTTGTCAGCATCAAGTTTGCAGGCTATCAGTATACGGGTGGGGCCCATGGATTGCCTTATATCAAGACCTTCGTCTTCGACTTGAGCGGCGACACGTCCCGTATCCTGACCCTGAACGATGTCTTTCAAGAAGAACACAATCCCTGGCTGACCATCCAGCCGATGGTCAAAGCCCAGCTTTTGGAGCAGTTTGGTGACAGTGCTGATGCAAGCTGGATCGACGAAGGCACGGGCGAAAACCCGGATAACTATGCTAGCTTCGTCATTGATGGGGATGCTATCGTTTTCTACTTCCAAGCCTATCAGGTTGCGCCCTATGTCGCCGGGATGCCATCCGTACGCATTCCCCTGGCAGACATCAACGTCTTGCTGAAGCCACCTTTCCTGGAAATGGGATCGTAGTCTGTAGTGTGATCCGTTAGGACCGATCTGCTCCTTCATAATAATGCAGAAGTTCGTAGGGGCGCAGTATACTGCGCCCGCTGCTTGCTAAACGGCGCATGTGATGGCATCTGTCTCCAAGATGGTTGCATGATATGGGCCTCGCAGAGTAAGGTTAATGTCAATATTCCACGACGACTTGTGAGTAGATCTTATGGGCCGATGGGCCGGATTACTGACTGCATTTTTTGTCCTCCTTGTTTCGCCATTGGTAAACAGCGCCCAGACCGATTGTGGTGTGGTCGATGTGGTGCAGTACCCGGTTGATGATGCCACCTGGGAGCTGGCCCAGGGCTACAATGTCGCCAGCCCGCGTCATCAGGGGCGTTTCCATACTGGTGCGGATCTCTACGGTGGACGCAATGCCACCTTTGCATCGCCTGTCCGCGCGATTGCCAACGGACGTATCACCTATAGCTACGCCCTCGGCTGGGGACGCGATGGCGGTGCGATCATCATTGAGCACACCTTCCCCGATGGCAGCGTCTATTACTCGATGTATGGCCATGTGATGCCCGTCAGCGGCGAAGACTTGCCGCCGCGCCTGAGCTGCGTCCAGGCTGGGGAAATTATCGCGGCGGTGGCGGATGTGCGTCCCGCGCCTCATCTGCATTTTGAAATTCGCGTCAATACGCCCGATGCCCCTGGCGCAGGCTACACTCGTGAAGCGCCGCAGGACCTCGGCTACCGTGACCCTCTGCAATTTGTCGCCAACCAGCAGACCTGGTTGCAGTCGTATCATCTGTGGCACACCCTGGCGGATCATGACTTACAAGCGCCGCCTTTATTGCTCAACGACAATAGCTTTCTATACATTGATGATGGCGTTACCCTGCGCCGTGCGACATCTGATGGTCGCGTGCTGTGGCGTAAACGCCTGGAAAAAGTCGCCGTGAGTGTGACCAGCTTCCAGGGCAGTTCGCTGCTGACCTTCGCTGATGGCACCATGCAGTTCGTGGATGCCGATGGCAACTTTGGGGATGCTTGGCGCGTCCCGGATTTCCAGCCGACAAGTGCGCCCATCATCGCCCAGAGTTGGCTGTTGTTCCCCACTGCTGACAACGAGCTGGTCGCCGTTGATGAAAATCGGCGTAATGTGCTGTGGCGCGTGGAGGATGTGCCCGGTATTGCGCGTTGGCGTATCGTGGGCAGTGACCTCAATTGGGTACTTGGCTTGTTGACGACTCACAATGAGGTTTTGACCATCGCGGGCAGCGGTGTCGTGTTGGAACGCGCCCCGCTCCGTGAGATGGCCAGCTTCGGCGATGGGGCCGATAACACGCTGTTGGCTTATACCTATGGCGGCCTGTGGCAGATCGACCTCGACGGTGAATGGACCCTGCAACTCCCTGATGCCCCGCGCGGCGGCAATCAGGCGGCTTTTGAAACCACCAGCGCGGGTCACCGCATTCTGTTCGATGGCCAGACGATGCAGTCCTACGACGCGGACGACACGCTGTTATGGCAAACGTCTATCAACGGCATCACAGGCCGCGCCGAATTGACCCAGTATGCGGGCATCAACCTGCTGCTGACTGAGCATGGCGACATCGCTGTGATTAATGGGGCGGGGCGGCTTTGTGGGCAAACGCGCATTTTCGGACGTACTGGATCGCTCATCTGGCATGATCTGGGCGACAATGGCACCCTGCGGTTAGCCCTCGCAGATCAAATCCTGGGGCTGGATTGGGCTGATTTCACGCAGACATGCTAGGGATTTTGCGTTGAGTAGGCTTTTGTAGGGGCAAGGCACTGCCTTGCCTATTTTACGCAATGACCTAATTCCCAAGCGCCGCTAATGCTTCCTCTGTGCCGATGGCCGTTAGCGCCCGTCGCGCATAATCGCTGACCTTGTCCGTATATTTCAGGCGTTCCTCGTTATCCAGATGGGCCGCCAGCACATCGACTGCCCGCTCATCCTTGAACACATTCAGCGCCTGGATCAGCGCGATGATGACATGCTTGCTGCGTGTTTCTTCTTCCAGCGCGCTGACCAGATAGGGAACGGCGCGCTTGTTATTCATGCGGACCATTTCTTGCACGGCCATGATGCGGTCCTCAGCATGTTCTGACTGCAATTCATTAGCCAGTTCGCGCAGTGTTGCACTGGAACGGGTTTCTGCAGCCTGGGCCTGTGCGAAGGCTTGTGTGCGCGTCCGCTTGAGGTTGGCCTTGAGCTGCTTGAGCTTCTCGCTGAAGTCATCGGCGTCATAGCGAATGTACTGGTAATTGACCAAGCGCAGCGGGATCGACTCGGCATCCTCGCCGCGTATCAAAATCGGGAAAATCGGAATTTTCAGCAGTTCCGCCATGCTGATTTCGCGGTCCACCCAGGTCGAGGCGTTGCTATCTGGCGACAGCAGCACGACCATCGCGCTGGCATTGCGGATCGCACCTTCGACCGCCTTCACCCATGAGGGCGTGCCCCAATCGAGCTTCTCATCCGTCCAGACGATCAAACCGTCATCCTCAAGCCGCTGCTTGATGGTTTGCATCATCTCGGTGTCTTTATGACTGTAACTGATGAAAATGTGACTCATAGAGGCTTACTCGCTGCGGGTGAAGTTCAATAACATCAAGTATTATACAGGCAATATGTTTTGCTGATTGGGAGAATTGCTTGTGTTTGAAATAACTAATTATGGTGATGTAGCTTCTAAATATTCAGGTGTAGGTGAAGTGGTCTTGAGAGGTGTGAAAGTTCAATGTGATTTTGAAGTACATCAGCTTCATTCAAACAGAGTATTTGTTAATTGCTTGTTTAAGAAATTCATCCATTTCCAGTATTCAAGGCGGGATCCCAGAGTAGATCTACAGCTTCGTGGTATTACAAAAGAGCAGTATGATTTACTGTGTCAGGGAAAAGGCATAGTACTCTATAGTGGGATAGCATATGGATATGAATATGAAGAAACACTTGTTTGTAGTATGGCTGGATTCGACGAAGATGTTCTGTTAAAAGTAGTTAGAAATATAAATTCAACTATTTCAAGTTATCGGTTTCATCTTGTCAATCTTGTTCTTTTTCATGATCCTGTATTGTTCCAGATTCAGGGAGTCAAGTGCAAAATCGAGAGGGTTCCCGATTCATCCGATTTCGCCATCTTGAATAGAGAAAAAGGCATATCAATTACATCGTACCTAACTATTGAGACGCTATTTTCTTCTGAAGAGGAAATGAATAAGTTTGTGGGTGCAATATGTAATTTACTTAGTCTGGCCAAAGGAACGCTGATTAATTGGATTTGTTATGATGAGTTGGACGATCAAGGGCTTATTGTATGTTCTTATCATGATACTTGGAGAACAATGTCTTTCCAATCAATCGAACTGATTGCATTTGAGTCAACTCACTTCTCAGAGTATTTGGAACGAGGTTTCGAAGCGTATTCTAAAATATCAAAAGATTACGATATGGAAAGGGCGATGCAATTATTCCTATATACACATGGTTATGAGGTAATGGAAAGTCATGCACTTGTAATTTGCTCACTAATAGATTATCTGTCAAACATATATGTGTCAGCACATAGTTCACCTCATCTAACAGACGAAAAAACCTTCAAAAAATTTAAGAGAAAAATCCTTAAGCCTTTTATAAAACTAGTCCAAGATATAGCTACTGAACTTGAATTTGATGACAAGAATGCAAATAGTTACTTCGAACAAATAAATAATCGTAAATCATTCCGAGACAAACTGGAATTCTTTGTGAATCAGTTAAAGGCTCCTATCACAACAGAAGAAATAAGTATTTTTGTTAAATCTAGAAACTCCATTGTTCATACATCACGTTTTTCCAGAGACAAAATTAACGGCTCAAATTCCGAAGAATTTTATGAGATGCTCCATTTTCTAGATCGAACCATGTTGGCATTACTCAAATATACTGGTCCTTACACAAATGTTGTGACTATGAGGAATTCTCCCATTGGATCTAATAATGATCATTTTGAATTGAAATGATGGAAGCAATTAGCAAAAATTCTGGATAATTATTTTGTCTCGCTCTTGTTGAAAAATTCGCGTACACTTACACGTAATTCGAATTGAATAGGGGAGAAAGATACATGGAATTTCTTACGATTGATCTGGTTATCCAGGTGATTCTGTGGACGCTTATTGGTGCGATTGCAGGCTATTTGGCAACACGCCTCGTTCCTAGTGCCCGCCGCACAGGCGAACTCGGCAGCATCGTTCTCGGCATGGCCGGGGCTTTGGTTGGCGCTGGGATAGTCAACCTGTTCGCCATCGACCTGGGCCTGGATTACATCAATATCTCGCTCCAGGATTTGATAGCCGCATTTGTCGGGTCTGTGCTACTGTTGGTCATCATCGGCCTGATTCGTCGCTAAACCCAAAACGGGCATCCGCTGTGAATGCCCGTTTTTGATTCGATAGGTATCTGATTTGCTGATGGCTTAGCCGGCTGAGGTCGTCATCAGTTCTTCGCCATCGCGCAGCAGCTTTTCATATGATGCGCTGCGTTCATCTTCATGCATACCGGCTCGTTCATACAGGCGGACGGCACCCGTTAGGCTTGTGGCATCAACATGCAATGCGATATCTTTGCGTCCACGCTGCCAGAACACGCCGAACGTGTGATGCAATAGGGCCAGAGCAATACCCTTCTTACGATGTTCCCGCAAGACGGCCAGGGCATCCACATAAGCTACCGATGGGTCGCTCCACTGTTCGGTGCGGCACAGGCTCATTCCAGCGATGTCGCCTGTAGTGTCATCGATTGCCAAAAACCACACTGTCGGGTCGAAGAGCTTATCCGTTTCAAGCCAATGCTTCCACTCTTTTAGTTCTTCTTCAAAGGGCTGCTCGACGTAACCCCAGTGATCCTTGAAGCCATCACGTTCAGCCTGGACAATAGCTTCAAGTTCATCTGGCATCGTCGCCGTCCGAATGCTATAGCCTTCGGGTAGCTGGGGTTTCGGTGGCGCTTCGTCCAGATTGATAAGCATACGGAAGAAGTAACGAATCTGCTTCATGTCATAGGCTTCAAGAATTGCCTTGCGAGCTTCATGCTTGTCGTTGGTCCCGGATCGCATCGAAATGCGGCTGCCAGGAGGGCAGCGATCAATCACTTGTTTGGCGCGTTCCTCGCCCCATGCCAGCATGGCTAGACCCAATGATTTGCTCGTATGGTCGGGGTGGATCGCAAAGCTAACGTGAGGGTGAACAGGTGTTTTGTCCGTGTCCCATACAGTGACGAAACCGATGACTGTGCCATCGCTGTCGACAACGCTTTGCGACGAGTCTGCCAGTACAAAATTGGGGCTTTTCCAATCATCGCGGATCTCATCTGCAATGTATTGACGTGTTTGGCCGATGGTCCGGGCCTCCGCTTCAAGTATTTTTGCGACAAACTCGGCGTCTTCTGGCACCGTCGGACGGCTAGTGTACCCTTCCGGTAATCCGGTGATCAAATTGGTTTCTATTGCTTCCATGATTTTCCCAGGTTCTAAATAGTTCACTATGGGTCATTATGGTCTCAAAAGTATTTTTAGTCAACCCTGTGCTTGCCAGGAAAAAATCTTGCTTAACACACGTTCGCTTATACGGTATGATGAATGCCGTTTACGAGGAAAAGTGCTATTTTACATCGTCTTTTGGAGAAACATTCATGAGTCAGTATAGTGACCGGACGAATCAACGTCGGCTGACGGTTGTTCTGGGTATTGTGCTTGCGGTTGCAATGGGTGCCAGTCTGTTGCTGCCCCTGCTGCAAACAGCTGCCGTTTCCAATCAAACGCTGCAGCCGACGGCTTTGCCGACTGCGACCGTTCCCGCGCCGGTTGAGGTTAGCAACATCACCTTTGACCAGAGCTACATTCATCCTTCCGGCGTCTTTACCGCGACTATCCCTGAAGGTTGGACACCGGATGCAGGTGTGACCACCGCCTCCGAGGCGATTGTGACCCTGCGCAACAACGCGGCCCTCAGCCTGGGCGAGCTGCGCGTCATTGAGCCAGCCGATGGCGCCGCCGACCTGGATGCGGTTAGCGCATATTTCAATAACAACTGGCTGAGTTCATCCTGGCGCGATTACACCAATTGGGACGAAGCAACCCGCAGCGTCCGTGATGACGAACTGGTCATCGACTTCAACCTCAGTTCAGGTGGCCAGCAGTATATCGCTCGTCAACTGGCGACCACCGATGGCGAACGCATCTATGTGTCACGCGCGGTCTTCCCGGCCAACTCGCCGGAGCAGGTGCGCTACATGGTAGAGAATCTCAAAGCCAACCTGAACTACAACGAGCAGTTCGCTGGCGAACCCCTGGATTGGTCTGCCTACTATGACAACGCGACTGGCCATATCATTCGCTTCCCGCAGTCCTGGCAAATCACCGATGCGGCCCCCGGCCTGCCTGCCAGCATTGAAACGTCTGACGGCATCGTGCTGCGCGTGGAAACAGTCGACGAGGCTATCACCAGCGCCGATGAAGCCAGTGCCTATGTCGAGTCAGCGCGTCCAGGTGCGGAAATCGTCTCTGTGGCCGAAACGGAACAGGGCGGCCTGACGGGTTACGAAGTGGCCTACAGCCTGCCAACGCTCGATGGCCCCAGCCAGAGCGGGTATGCACTGCTGCTGGCGGATGAATCCGGCAGCGTCCATGTCGCCAACCTGCGCCTGAGTGAATCCGATGTTGACCTGACGGACGAAGCGACCCTGGAACAATATCCAGAAATCGCCGCCGTATTGGATAGCTTCAGCGTGTTGCCGACTGGCCTGGGTGTCGCTGCGACGACAGAAGAATCGGCTGGTTAAGCCAACTTTGGCTAATCTAGCTTGATTGATACACCATCGAAAAGGGAGGTCCGCCTCCCTTTTTTGTTCTCTGTTTCGGGATCGATGGTGATGCCTGATGTCATGCCGCTAGAAATTGTGTTCGGACTGTGTGTATGCTATTCTGATGGAGTGCATTGGTAGCATTAAGGTTGCTAGGCTACACTACCTAACCAGTTGCTCGTACCAGTGATGTCTACCAGATTTTCAGGATAAAAATACAGGACAAAGATAGCAGCCGTGGGGATCGCTTGACCTGCTGCTTTATGTGACCATTTCTGATGTGCCGCCCACCAGCGTGCGCCATCATCGAGGATAGCCTGCACCCATGATTACCTACGTGTTCGACGATATGTTTTACAGCCCTGCGCGTGTGCTGGTGAACCCGGTGAATACCGTTGGTACGATGGGGGCTTGGCTCGCTAAAGACTTCAAGCGCTTCTTCCCACAGATGTTCCTGGCCTATCAAGAGCTATGCCAGACAGACCGCTTCGACATCGGCAACTTGATGCTCTATCGCGGGTCGCACCGTTGGGTGCTGAACTTCCCAGTGAAGCGCCATTTCCGCGCCTCGATCAAACCGGAATATATCGAAGCAGGTCTCAAAAAGTTTGCAGCGATCTATGCCACCTATGACATTACGCTGATTTCGTTCCCGGCTTTGGGGTATGATCAAACTGGCCTGGATTGGAACGCCGAGATTCGACCTATGATGGAAGCCTATCTGCGTCCGCTGCCGATTATGGTCTATGTGCATATGCCTGTGGCCAACGGTGATGCCGACAAAACGCCCAACATGCGCGCTATTCGCAATTGGCTGAACAGTCCCCACGGCGATGTCGATTTTGAAGCATTCTGGGCGCAGTTGACCAAACGCCTTGAGAAAACCGAGTCCTTACAGACGACAAGTAAAGGTAAGCCTTCCGTTGCTTTCCGAACCAAAGCAGAAGGCGAACCTGGCAGCCAGAGTCGCGTCAGCCTGCGCATATTCGTCGGTGATGAGCGTCCCATTTTCATCCCGGAGACATCCCTGCGTGATTTATGGGCGTATGTCAAACGGGCTGGTTATGCCTTGCCGCAGAACTTCCCGGCGGGTCTTGACCAATATGGCCAATATCTGATCCCGATTCTGGATTTGCTGGATACCGTGCGCTCGGTCAAGCTGGCCAGCCGCGTGACGGAAACATTGCCCGGTCTGCATTATGTTCGTCCATTGGCATCGCAAGATCGTGCCAAACAGGTGACAGCGACGCTCATCAAGCCGCCAACGGAGAGCAAGCCGCCAACGGAGAGCAAGCCGCCAACGGAGAGCAAGCCGCCAACGGAGAGCAAGCCGCCAACGGAGAGCAAACCACCTGCGGAGAGCAAACCACCTGCGGAGAGCAAACCGCCGACAGATAATAAACCGCCAACCGACACGAAGCCGGACAACAAGCCGAGTCCATAATCAGGAGCCAGTATGAGCCGCAGCACCACCCTGAACATTTTCATCTCGTATGGCCGCCGTGATGGCCGCACGCTGGCGCTGCGTCTGCGTGATGATTTGCAGCGGTTGGGGCATAGTGTCTGGCTGGATACCAACGAAATCCCTGGAGGGGCCAATTGGGCGCAGCAAATCGAGGAAGCCATTGAGCATTGCGACGTCACCCTGGCGCTGATGACCCATGCCTCCTATGAATCCCAGTGGTGCCGCGCAGAGCAATTGCGTTCACTGCGCAAGGGCAAGCGCATCATTCCGTTGCAGCTCCAGCATGAGGCCGAAATTCCGTTGACCCTGGAGCACCTCAATTATCTTGATTTCACCAACATGGAACGCTACGATGCCATGTTCCGTGACCTCGTCAGTGACATGACCTCTGGCATCGCCTTTAATCCACGCGATACCTCGACGGTTGCGTCACCATCGCCTTATAAGCCACAAACAGAAAGTGAAAGTCGGGCTGATGACGAAAAGCGTGATGCCGCCAGTTTCCGTCGTGTTTTGCGCGACTTGCGTGGGCAAAATTGGTTAGGGGCGCGTTCCTGGTGGCCCTATTTCGCCTTCACCTATATCGATGTGCCCACCCTGGTCGAGACGCTCAAGCAAGGCAAGCTCACTGCACCTGGCCCCGGTCAGGGACGCGGTCGCTGGGGACGCTATCTGCGCTTCTATTTTCGTCCACGCACGCCGGATGCCTACTTTGCTGAGGGTTTCCATACGACGAATAAGCGCAATGCACCGCATGGCATGATGGCCTACTTGCTGTTCGATATGGAAGCTGTGCTGCTGCATACCGAGTCTCGTCTGAGCAATGGCAACCCCACCCAGACGAATAAGACCTACAAAACAGCCAACTTCTTTAGCGAACTACCTTTTGAGCGAGTCTATCACGATAGCTGGTTCACATCTGATGAGCGTGACGAGATTGTACGCTTCCGGGAGACACAAATTCTGCTGCCGGAGGAAATCGGCCTGGAAGCCCTGCAATTGATATGGCTGCGGTCCGAGGGCGAGTATGAAACGCTCCATCGCTTGCTGGATGCCAAAACTTGGCAGCACTGGCGCGACAAAATCACCCGCCGCACCGATTATCACCTTTTCAACAACAACCGCCTCTTCGTTGATCGCGCCATTTGCCAGCCCGGTAGCGTGTGGTTGCGCTTCAACCTGCCGCACCGGGAAGAAGATAAAGGCCCGTTCAACCTGAAAATCCGTTCGGAAACCAGCGCGGGGGCTGTCTATGAATGGCAGCAGGAAGATTTTACCGCCGTGCGTGACCTGCGCGTGTCGCTGCCGACCGAAAAAGAACCCTATGTCGTCCAGGCCAAGATCAACGGTCAGATCGCTTATGTCGGTCGCTATCTGGGTAAGCCTATCGTCGTTGCCTAACTTAGCTCCCTGACGCTAACTCGACAGGCTCCGGCCCTGTGGTTACAATACATTTGAATTGTCTTAAATGCCTGCTAACCACGTCAGAAATTTGTCATCTTATGACCGAACCCAAACAGCCTGATTCCATCAATGTACCCGGCCAGCGTGAATTTGTTCCTGCTGAGACCTTCGTTGTCGAAGACCTGGATACGCTCAAAGTGCTGGCGGACCCGTTACGCCTCAAAATTCTGGAATTGGTGGAGTTACCCCGTACAGTGAAACAGGTCGCCGCCTCATTGGATTTGCCGCCGACTAAGCTGTACTATCACATCAACCAGCTAGAAAAACACGGCTTGATCGTCGTGGTAGAGACGCGCATTGTCTCTGGCATCATTGAAAAGCACTATCAAGTGGCTGCCCATCGCATTGAAGTCGCCGAGTATTTGCTGTCTCCGGGTGAGGTCGATACGCACGAAGGCCTGACCATGACGGTCAACAGCATGTTTGAGGATATTCGCGTCTCCCTGCATGAAAGCTTGCAATCTGGCAACTCTTCCGATACAGACGATAGCCAGGATGACAACCAGAACGTCAGCATTTACTCTGGTCGCTTCCGTCTGACGCGCGATCAGGCCGAAGCCTTCAACAAGGCCATGTCGGCCATCATCGAAGAATACGAAAAACTGTCGGAGCAGCAATCCGATGCAGGCGATGTCCGGCCCTATAAAGTGCTGTTTACCTCGTTCCCCGTTTTCAGCCGACCATCTGAGGATGACAACGCCACTGAGGAATAAAATCGAGCATGCATATACTGTAAGGGCACAATATATCGTGGCACTTGAACGCTAGAAGTCAGTCAAACGTCCAAACAAAAAAGCGAGTCCCCACATTGGAGACTCGCTTTTGCTTTTTTGTGTTGATGTCCGACTAGCCGCGGTTGGCGTCGGTGCTGCTGCTCTCGTCGGTCTCTGAGGAGGGCACGTCGATGGTCGGTGCGGCACTTTGCGTATCGCCTGTTGCGCCACCGTCTGTCGTCGTATCGATAGCTGGGCTGACGGCTGTCACATCCGGGTCAGCCGCACAGCGGAAGCCAATCGAGCGCGGATAGTTCACGTCGTTGTTATCGACTGGCAGTGGATTATAGGAACGACGGTGTACCGTGCGAGCAAAGAAGGGGAAGGCGTTCCAGCTACCACCACGCAGTACTTTTTCCAGGCCAGTTGCCGGACCTTGCGGATCGACAGCCGCACTGCCTGTGCTGGCGAGCTGGCTGTAATAGTCTTCGCCGTACCAGTCCGATACCCACTCTTCGACGTTACCGGCCATATCGAGCAAACCCTGGCCCGTACCGCGATTGGGATAGCTACCAACGGCAACCGGACCCTGCGGCCCATCAACTGGGATGCGCGTCTTGGCGAAATCGGCACTGAAGTCATCGCCCCAGGGGTAGATGAAGTCACCACCAGCGCTACGCGCCGCGTATTCCCATTCGGTTTCTGTGGGTAGGCGGCGGCCAATGGCTTCGCAATAAGCCTTAGCGCCGTACCAGGAAACAGCATAAACCGGGAAGTCGGTCAGTGTGGTCGGGACTTCGTAATTGGCCCCATCGAAGATGATGACGCCGCCGCTTTCCTGTGAGCGTTCGTTCAGCGTCTGGATGCAGATGAAGCCGCCGCAGCCCGTCAGGTGATTGCTGCCCTGGCTGCGCAGGTAGTTCAGGAACTGGACATATTGGCCAAACGTGACCTCGGTCTGTTCCATCTGGAACTCGCTCATCTGGACTTCAACCTGCGGTGTCGAGTCTTCACCGTAGCTGATCTGGCAGTTGCCGCCATCACGGGTCAAACATTGCTCGACCGCTGTCTGGATTTCGTTAACGGTTGTCCCCAGGCGGAAGGTACCACCAGGGATGGTTACCAGCCGTGTGACGTTATTCGCCAGTTCCGGCGGCACAACCACAGTCGACCCCGACGTATTAACAGGCACGGTCGGCACGGCATTCTGGGGTGTCAATGCCGATGTATCGACACTTGCCTCAGTCGGTGCAGCCGTATCCTGGGTGGGTTCGGATGCGGGTTCCGTAGGTGTTTCCTGCACCATGACCGCATCAGATACTTCCTCAGTCGGTTCTGAGGTCGCGGTGATGATCAGCGGCGTGGCTGTCGGGATGGTGGTATCAACAGTCGCCGTGACGACCTGAACGATTTGCTCCGGTGGGGGTGGGGTCGGCGTAGGGCCGCTGGCGAAGCCTTGCAGCACGCCACTGAGTACCAGGCCAAATACGACCAGGCCACCACATAACAACCCCGGGAAAAAACCAATAATCAACCATTGCCATGCAGCGTTGCCGCGGCGTCTGCCGCCAACACGTCCATAATTTCCCATAAGATGCTCCTCAAGGCGGCTAGCATAGGCCGAGCCTGCCGTGTATTTTCTATATGTACCCTATCTGATGGATACTGTTCTATACGAAGTTCGGTTGGCTTTCAAGTGACGTTTAGTGCCGTAAAGCGACGTTTAGCCCACGCTGGCCTTTGAGCTTAATCGAAAACGTTACTTTATTCGATGGTGCTTGACAGTGTAGAATGCAATGGTTACGCTTGACTGAAGTCGACTGGAAAGTGGCACGATTGTGACAAGTTTGTCATCCACTGCCAATAATCATCCGAATACGCCGCCATCGTCTACGGGTAAAGCCTTGACTGGCCATGTCCGGCCTGTGAATCTGCGCACAGATTTAGCGCCCCTGGCGGATCTCATTGAACTCGTCTTTTCATCAACAATGGATGACAACGGACGGGCTGCCATCCGCGATATGCGCTCCCTCAGTAAAATTGGCCTTGGGTCTTTTTTCCTGGGCCGCCTCAATGAGCTGGCGCAGGGCATCAGTATGGGCTTCGTCTGGGAAGAAGAAGGCCGCCTCGCAGGCAATGTGTCGCTGTATCCAGCCCATTGGCCGGGCAGCGTGGGCAATGCCTGGATTATCGCCAATGTCGCCGTCCATCCCAAATACCAGCGTCGTGGCATCGCTCGCCGCCTCTTAGAGCACAGCCTGAATATCATCCGCATGCGCAAAGGCACGGATGCCATTCTCCAGGTTGATTACGATAATCACCGCGCCATTGGCATTTATGACCGCATGGGCTTCATTCGTGAGCGGGCTTTTACCACCTGGGGACGCCCCAGCCTAGCGACAATTCCGCCGCCGCTTAATCCCAGTGACTTGTTTATTACCCGCCGCCGCCCCTCAGAGTGGCAGGCCGAGTTCCAGTTGGCGCAGCTTGTTCGCCCTCAGGAACAGGGCGGGTTGGGTTGGCTGAAGCCCCTCGACAAGAGTTTCTTCCATAAGCCCTGGTGGCAGCAAATTCACCACTGGTTCACGACCGGGGGCATCGAGCACTTGATTGTGCGTGACAATGACCAACTGGTGGCTACCCTGTGGATCGACAGCGGCATCGCGTCACTGCGTACCCGCATGATGCTCATGGTGCACCCTGATTATCAGCCCCAGGCGACGGAAGCCCTGCTGAACAATGTCGTGCGCCGCTTCAAGAACAATGCCCTCATTCTGGAGCATCCTTACGACGATCCTGTCACGACCGAGTTGCTCTCGCATTATCGCTTCCGGCCCAATCGCACCGTTTGGCATATGCGCTTGCCGCTCCGTGGCTGATGCCCTCATGCTGAAAACGGACTGCTTATAGCCTGTTCACAAATCAGCGTTTTTGAGTGTCACCTTTTGTGCACAAAGGTGACAAAAGCCAATAAAGTCTTAAATGTCAACATGCTCTAATTTTACAAATAGTTTGCATCTGCATTGCAAATTCTTACGTGTTCCCCGGCATAATGAAAGCATAGGGAGGCCGTGATGTCGTGTCCGCTATAATAAGCGTGTGCGGCTTTCACACGGAAATGAGGAACCATGACCGATCAAATTCTCGTGGTGGATGATGAACAGCGTATCATCGACCTGGCGAAAATGTATATCGAGCAGGAGGGCTACCGCGTCACGGCGGCTACCGATGGCGTGGCTGCGCTCGACATGATCCTGAACGACAGTCCATCGCTGGTTGTGCTGGATTTGATGCTGCCCGGTATGGATGGCCTGGAAGTCTGCCGCCGGGTGCGCTCCACCAGTGACGTACCCATCATCATGCTGACAGCGCGCAGCGATGATATCGACAAGATTGTGGGCCTGGAGTTGGGGGCCGATGATTATTTGACAAAGCCCTTTAACCCGCGGGAACTGGTAGCTCGGATCAAAGCTATTTTGCGCCGCAGCGACCGCAAATCCGATTCTGATAGCGCCCCGATTACGATTGGCAACCTGACTATCGCGCCCGACCGCCGTTCGGTGACGGTCGAAGGTGAGTCGGTTGACCTGCGCATGAAAGAGTTCGACCTGCTGCAAACCCTGGCGGAAAATCAGGATATGGTTTTCAGCCGCGAGCGCTTGCTGGATGTTGTCTGGGGCTATAACTTCGCCGGAGAAACGCGCACGGTCGATGTGCATATCGCCCATTTGCGCCACAAACTCAAAAAGATGTCGCCCTCGATTGAAACCGTCTGGGGCGTTGGATATAAACTGGTCGCTGGATAAGTTTCCATAGCCCTTTACCGGAGCCGAACCGTGTTTGGTCGTTTACGCCTCAGAACCCAATTGCTTGCCACGTATCTGCTGCTGTTGCTGATCTCGTTATTTATCATTGCATCAGCGCTTTTGGTATTCTTGGCGACGCGCCCAGCCCCGGTCGAGTCTTCTTATGATCGCCTCGCTTCCTTGATGCAGGGCCTGGGTGTGCGTAACTTCCTGGAGAACGTCGAGACCAGCGCGGGTAACGGCGTCCAGAGTTATGGGCGTGACAATTTTGGGAACGGCAATGGCCCTGGCAATGGCCCCGGCAATGCCAACTCCAATGAACAGATTGAAACCCAGTGGAACGAGCGCTTTGGTCAGTTCTTCACGCAGATGGACCAATATGCGGACTATAGTGATGTGCGCGTGATGTGGTTGTATGCCAATAGCGCCCGTGGCACAGTCGTCATCTTCGACAGCCAGCATGTCTATAACACCCTCGACCCGCTGACCCTCAAAGTCGATGATTCTTATAATGCCAACCCGGAATTGCAGACGTATCTATCCGGCAATGAACGCCAGTATTATGGTAGCTTCATTGATCCTGATGGCTCCGAATGGGTTTATGGTGGCGTCGCGGCGGTGGGTTTGCAACGCATTGCGCCTGCTCGCTTCAGGGAAGCCGCCAGCGTAATCCTGGTTGCGGAGCCGCGCCCGACCGTGTCGCTCCAAACAACACTGGGAGAATTCAGCCGTGCCTTGCTGCCGCCTTTGATCCAGGCCGGGTGCGTGGGCCTTATTCTGTCGATTATTCTGGCTTTTCTGGTCAGCCGGGGCATTGCCCGCCCGTTGCAATCGGTGGCGCTGGCTGCCGGGGAAGTTGCGCGCGGCAAAATCCATGAGCGCGTGCCGGAAAGTGGCCCCCTGGAAGTCCGTACCGTCGCCCAGAGCTTCAACAAGATGAGCGCCGCTGTCCGCGATTCACAAGAAGTCCAGCGCGATTTCCTGGTCAATGTCTCGCACGACCTCAAGACACCCCTGGCCTCGATTCAGGGCTATTCTCAGGCCATCATCGATGGTGTGGCCAAAGACCCGACCGCCGCCGCCCAGATCATCTATGACGAAGCTGGCCGCTTGAACCGTATGGTCGTCGAACTGACTGATCTGGCGCGTATGCAGGCTGGGCGGCTCTCCATGAAGCTGACTGCGCTCGATGTCGGCGAAATCGCTGCGGCTGTGGCCCAGCGTGTTTCGGTCGTCGCCCGTAAGAAAAACATCAACCTGGAAGTGGAAACAGGCCCCATGCCGCATATAGCTGGCGATGGCGACCGCTTGGCCCAGGTCTTCACCAATCTGCTGAGCAACGCCATCAAATTCACCCCAGAGGGCGGCACAGTGCTGCTGCATACGGGCGTGCGCAATGGCGGTGTCGAGATCATCGTCCGTGATACGGGCATCGGCATCCCGCCGGAAGACCTGCCGCGCATTTTTGAGCGCTTCTATCAGGTCGATAAAGCCCGTGGCCCCAAACGCGGCACTGGCCTCGGCTTGGCCATCGTTCAGGAGATTATACAGGCGCATGGCGGCACCATTTCCGCTGCTAGCGATGGCCCTAACCGGGGCACGACCTTCACCATCTGGCTGCCATCGCCACAGCTTAGCACCCTCATGGCTCGCCGCGATCTGATGGGCTAACTGGCCGTACTATCTGACGGTTGCTCGGCGCTTATACGACGGTTTCTACCGTCATAGTGGAACCTGACCTATAGTCAGTGTGTCTAAAACAGTACTGCACACCACCATAGTGCGGTAATACAAGTTTGGCACACGAGAATAGGACGGCCCCATGGTTGATGAACGTAAGCCCAAACGAGAAAAACCCAAGCGTAAACGCAAACGTGACGAGAGCATCTTTCCCTATGTGGCGATTTTTGCCGCTGCCATTGTCCTGATTGTCGGTGTAGCGGGCGTTTTCCTGCTGCGGCAAGATCAGCAACTGCCTTGCGCAGACACCGACTCAGGCTGCGAATTCGCCACGCCAACCCCGATTGCTAATCCGCTGTTCCCGACGCCAACTCCGCTTTTGCCACCGGAGCTTGTTGGTCGGCAGCCTTCCAATGACCAATCGCCCATGATTAGCAGCCTCGCTCTGTCCCCCGATGAACAATATCTACTTATCGGCCTGAACAATCCTTACCGCGCTGAGGTACTGGGCGAAGTCGTATCCATGCGCTTGGACCAATCAGAAGAAGGCCAGCCGACTTTCACCGAGGACATGAGCGAGTGGGAGTTAACCCAGACCCAACTGCGCAAGGTCGATGATATTGACATCCAGCCTGATGGCGATTTCTTCACCCTGGCATCGACCGTCAATCAGGCCGTCGAAGTTTATGACGTGAGTTTGGACAATATTTCCGGCGCTAATAGCGAGCTGCCCACCTATGCATCCTATAGCGATGCGGCCTTCAGTCCCGATGGACGTTATCTGGCAGTGGCTGGCAACGATGGCATCAGCCTGCGTGATGCTGCGACTCAGGACGAATTGGCATCCATAGAGGCCAACCCTGGCGAGCCAATGGTCATTGATCTGGTGTTCACCAGTGATTCATCGACGCTGGTTGTCGCTCACAGCGAGGTGATGAGTAACAATATGTCACCCTATCTGGAAATCTGGCAAGTAGATGATGATTCGCTCAGTGCGACGCAGTCCGTGTTGATAGACCGCGTCATCATCGATATGGTTGCGCACCCAACGCTGAATCAGGTGGCCATTGCCATGCCCGGTCAGATCGACATTTACGATCTCGATAGCCAGCAACATGAGTCCTATCCTATCCAGCAAACCCCTGCGATAACAGCTCTGACATACCATCCGACGGGTGGGGTGTTGGCCTTCGGTGGCAGTCATGATGCTATCACTGGATCGTTGTATGGAATTCCTTTGGGTGACGATGGGTTCCCCGTCTTGTCTGATGGAGCAATCAACGTGAATACGATGGGCTTCACCAGCGGCCCGGTATCGGAATTGCTCTACAACGGCTCCGGGGCGACGTTATTCGTCGGCACGACCAACGGCCTCTTATTGGCCTGGGATGCCCTCACCAGCCAAAATTACGACGATTACATCTTTCCGGGCGATCAACAACCTTGATCTATTTGGGGGAGGTGCGTGAGGGTTGTGCTTCTCCCACTATTGCGCCTCTCCCACTCCTAGCGCTGCCTTACCGTATGGTAGCCGTCCATTAGACCGGGTCGGAACCCTGTAACATAGGAAATGTCTGATGCACTGGGAGGCTGTTTTTGATGACAAACCCACCACCGAAACCATCACAGAAGCCGAAACGCAAGCGTAAACGTAAGAATGATGAGGGCGGTATCCCCCTGTGGATGATCGTCTCCGCTAGTCTAGTCGTGCTGATAATCGTCGGAGCAGGAGCTTTTCTGCTGATACGCTCTCGTGAGCCATCATTACCAGATTGCCCCGATCCCTCCGTACCGTGTGTGCCAGCGACACCTACCATGATACCCAACGTCCTGTATCCGACAGTCACGCCTGCTGGGATGCTACCGGGCAGCCAGAACCAGATTGAGCTGTCCACGATGGCCCTGTCGCCCGATAGCAGTCAATTGGTCGCGGCGCTGGCTCCGACAGCCGCCGAGGATCCTAGCGGTGTGATACGGTCATTTCGCTTGATAAATGATCCATCGGGCCAGCAAGACCTCGCCCCTGGGGATATGCGCCTCGATCTGGCGCCGCTGCCGATGGGGCAGGTGGATACCATCGCCTTCGACCCATTAGGCAGGCATGTGGCTTTGGCCTCAAAGGCCTATCATCGTACCATGCTGTATCCGGCGGATTTCTCGCAGATTGTTGATGGCAGCGACGTAGCCGTCTATCGACAGTACACGCAGGTCGCCTTCAGTCCGGATGGTCGTTACTATGCCATCGCTAACGAAGATGACGTCCAGCTTTATGATGCCGAGACGCTTGAATTACTGGACGAAGCCGATTTTATTGCCCAGCCTGAAGCCGTTGACATTACCTTTGATAGCACATCTGGGTTGCTGGCGGTCGCTCGCAGCCAACCAGGAGCCGCTTATTCGCCTTACGTTCGCGTTTGGGACGTCTCCTCTGGCTCGCTGGAGGAATACGGCCCCACGATAAAGATCACAGACACCTACATCATGGACATCGCTTTCAACCCGGTGCGCAACCAGATCGCTATGTTGAACCTGGGTGAACTCATGGTGGCTGACCTCGACACGGGTGAGACGCATACGTATGTGCTGATGGGGCACGCGTCGCGCGCGCTGGCCTACAGCCCACAAGGCGACATGCTGGCATGGGGTACGGAAAGAGGCCCAACGTCCGGCGATATATACCTGCTACCCTTAGAGGCGGGTATCCCCCTCCGCAACGCCGAGGATGATACGCCTGTTACCATCGTCAAGATGCCGACATCTCCTGGTGTGCATACATTAGCCTGGTCACCAGAGGGTACTCTTATCGCCGGGTTGGCCAATGGCCGCATCGAATTGTACGATGCTCATATCGGACAAGTCATTGCCTCTGATGCATTCTATCCATAGGCAGGAGAGCTTTCTTGACTGAACCGCAGCACAAGCTAAAACGGAAACGCAAAGAAAAACCCAAGCGCGAGATCAGCCCAAAGTTGATATTCCCACTATCGTTGGGGGTGGTTTTGTCATCGGCGATGATTATGGTTGTGTTGGTAGGTCTTGGAATCATAGTCGTGTGGGTTCGCCAGGGTGTTGTGCCGAATTGCCCATCGGATGCCACCTGCGACTTTATCACACCGACGCCACTACCCGCGCTGTATCCGACTATGCCGTCCTTACCTCAGCCTACCTCTCGCGATCTGACGGTATCATCCTTGGCCATCTTCCCGGACCAGAATGCGCTGCTGGTGGGGTCTTATGTCAATATCGGGCAATCGAGCGCCCAGGTACGCCACTATCCCATAGCCAATTCCGATATGCAGGTGTATGAACTGGTCGATACGGTGCCGCTGGTCCAACTAGGGCAGGTTGGTCTGACCAGCATCCAGGACATTGTGCAGCAGCCCGGTGGCGACATCTATGCGCTTGCCTCCCGTATGGATCAACAGGTCCAGCTTTATCAGGGGGATGTGGGGGCGCTTTTTGCCCGCTTTGAGGATGCAGACTACGCACCCATTAGCTACTCAGGCTATGGCGACATCGCCTTCAGCCCGGATGGTCGATTTTTTGCCTTGGCGGGGGACAGTGGCCTGCAAATCCGTAGCACGGAAACACTCAATGTTGTCTCTGAGGTGCCGCGCATTATCGATGAACCCTTTGATGTCCAGGCGGTTGCCTATAGCGCCTCTGGTGAGGTTGCCGTCGCTTATCGTAGTTATCTGAATGGCGGTACGTTCCACCTCAAGGTATGGGAAACACACGATGGCCAGCTTGATGCGGTACACCATTACCAGCTGGCACAGATGGCTCTCGACATGTTCTACCTGCCGACAACGGGCACCCTAGTCATCACCATGCCGACAGCGTTGGGCATATACCAGCCAACCGATACCTTGATCATGCCCACGATTCTGTCACCCTTGCCGAGCCTTGCATCCGTTGCTTACCAATCTCATGGCAACCAATTGATCGTGGCCGGGAACTTCAATGGCTTGAGTGGAGCCGTAATGCGTGTGCCCCTGGATGCCGATGGTGCGCTCATGTGGGATGAAAATGGCATCATTTCCGAAGAAATCCAGCGTTTTGATACCACACTGACCGAAGTGATTCTCACGGAAGATGGCTCGACAGCCTATGTCGGCACAAAAAGTGGCATCGTCGAAATCGTTGCCATATCGGAACCAAACTGAGGAGTGCGTAACCCTTTAGCGTTTTTTGGTGTCACCTTTTTTGCAAAAGGGTGACAGAATAAAGTGAAAATGCGCCCTAGGTGGGCTTTTCCTGACGCTGGCACATCTCGAAGAACTTTTGCATGCGCCGCTGCCGCGTTTCCGGCCTTTTGGCATCATGCAGTTGAAGCAGTATCGAAAAGCGACTAGCGCTGTTCAATTGCTCGAAGTGGGCCTGTGCGACCGGGTCCGTCGCCAGCAAGGCGGCGAAGTCCTCCGGCACAGTGATCGTCCGTGAACCGGCATAAGCCGCATCCCAGCGACCATCAGCCTGGGCTGCTTCGATTTGTGCCATACCTGCTGGACGGATTTTATCCGCAGCCATTAGCGCCTCGACAATTTTCACATTGCGCTGCGACCATTTGCTTCGTTTGCGCCGCGGCGTGAATTTTTGCAGCCAATAGTCCTCGTCCAGACCTTTTTTCTGGCTATCAATCCAGCCGAAACACAAGGCGACTTCCAGCGCTTCGTCATACGTCTGCGAGACTTTGTCGCTGTTCTTTTTGGCGAACTGTATCCAGATGCCATCTGACTTTGTATGGTTGGCCTCTAACCAGGTTTCCCAGTCGGCCTGCGTCTCGAAGATAACCTGCTCTAGCTCGGCTGCCACGACAATTCCCCTTGCTTAATCGCATAAAACACTTGTTCTATTTTCGTCCTTGATTATAGCATCAGGTAAGCAGAATACAACTTGTGTTAGAAGTTGTTGAGTAGGCTTGTTATTTTCGCAACAGTCGCCGCACACTTGCGTATAAGAGAATAAGTCCGCGCGATCATCAGCACCGGGTCGGCGGCGAGGGTAGCTAAATCATGCTATAAACAGGCTGAACGCTACCATTAGGCTATGAAATCGCTCAGAATTCAGCTCATCGTCTGGACATGAGTTCGGTTTCGCAATACATTAAGGAGACGGCAAGGGCCGACTTGCGCCTGATAGAGGCTTCAGTCGGCAGCCTGATCTTTCAATAGCAATAAAAACAGACCGGAGTCGTGCATGTCCAATTGGTGGGGCAGTCGTAAAGATGTATCACCGCGCTTAATTTGGGAAGTAGAGGCGATGAAATCGACCTTCGGCGGAACCTTCAAGCTGCATGTGCCGCCTTTTGGGGGCCTGCTGTATTGGGAAGGCTCGGTCGATGTGAATATGTCGATCCTGGATAACCCGGAGCACAAGCTCAAGATCGTCTATCCCAAAGAATATCCCAATCGCCCAGCAGAGGCTTATTGCATCAAGCCCCGGATTTACAGCGAGAAGCACCAGTATGAAGATGGTCAGCTTTGCCTGTTCAATCCCAAAGATGGCGAAAACTACGGCTGGAACCCGTCGAAGTCCACAGCCGTGACGGTAGCAGGTTGGGCGATCCAATGGCTTTATGCCTACTATACCTGGCGTGCAACCGGCGATTGGCCCGGTATTGAAGAACGTATCCGCGAAGACCCGTCGGCACGCCGCCGCCGTCGCCGGAGGTAAATGCATATGCAAGATTTCGGCAGCCTGATTAATTCAGAACTGGACATCATCTCACGACGAATTAGGGGAATGGCAATGATTTCACGGGGCATTGTCCCGAATTTGGTCTTATCACAACGGGCCGTGGACCGCATTGTGCATACGGCCCAGGGCTTTATTCAGGACGAAACGGGCGAATCGATGGTGGGGCTGGTTTTACCCGGCCAGGATGTCGAGGACATGCCGACCATCTATGTACTTGATACCATTTCTCCTGACGAAGCCACCACCGTCCGCATGACCCATACCTTCCAGCAGGGTGATGACCTGCAGGATGAGATCATCTGGTGGTTACAAGAGAACTGGCGTCTGAGTCGCGAACTTGGTCTCGATAGCAAAAGCCAGCCGTTTGATAGTCGCTTTGATTCGCCGCTGCGCTACCTGGGTGACTGGCACAAGCAGCCCGGTTACATGATCCAACCCAGTGGCGGCGATCTGATGACGGCCCTGGCTTGGCTCGACGATATGGAAAACCAGATGGAGTATTTGCTGGTGCCGATTGTGACGCTTGGCCATCCAGCGACGACCCTGGCCAGCGAAGGTGACCGCGTCAATTACTTCACTTACCCGATGGAAGACGGCACCGATCTGCGCATGGACTGGTGGTACATCCACCGCGATGTGCGCGTGTTCCAACCCATTACGCCCCTTATCCTGCCAGAAGAGACATTCCCAGCGGTTGCCGATTACCCCTGGCATCTGGTCCGGCCTGATCGCATTGAAGATGAAGTGGCCCTGTTGCAGCAAGAAGGCATGTTCGTTAATCCGCTGGTCTACCAGGCCGATGATGACATCCCGATGGAACTGTGTTTCTTCGTAGCCCGCCCCGGCAGCGCGACCGTGTTACTGCTCATCACCGAGCACAACTATCCGCAGACGCCACCGCGTGCCTTCACCGCACCCTTCCATCGCTTTGATCCGGCGGATGATTTCTATGATATTTTCGAGGAGTTCTGGGCGCAAAAAACCCCTGTTGATGATCTACCTGCCTTCGATTGGCAGCCGGAAAGCACCTTGCTCGGTTTTATCCGCCTGATTGAAAGTCACCTCGGTATTGCGCCACCACCACCGCCGCAGCCCAAAGCCGTTAGCATCGCAGTGTCTGTCGATGGCGAAGAAGACGCACCGCCTGTTGATGGCGCCAGTGCTGATGCGGCCAGTGTCGATGGCGCGAGTCCTGATGCTGCCAGCACTGATGGAGCCAACCCTGATGCTGCCAGCACGGTTGCTGCCGAGCCGGAGCCTGCAACGCCAATCGAAGCGGCAAAAAAGCAAAATACACCAACTGCCACCAACTCGACCGATGAAGAGACAGAGGAAGAAACGACATGACAATGGATTGGACCCGTGTCGAACAACTATTTGGCTCAGAGAATTTACGCTTTCTCGCTCAAAAGCGGGTTGGCGTGGTCGGGTGTGGATCAGGTGGCAGCTTCGTTGCGCTCAGCTTGGCGATGAGCGGTGTCGGTCACTTCACACTCATTGATTCCGACGTGCTCGAACCGGGCAACGTGGTACGCCATGCTTGTGATATGCGCTACATCGGCCAGAACAAGGCCGCCGCTGTGGCTGACCTCATTAAGCAGCGCAACCCCAAAGCCGAGATTGATGTCCGCGAAGGCCGTATCGAAGCCCACATGGATGCGCTCGATGACCTCGATATTTTGGTGGTCGGCGTTGATGGCGAAAACGTCAAATACATCATCAATGAAGCCGTTCTCAAGCGTGGGGTGACTGCGGTCTATGCCGGGGTCTATGAACGCGGCGAAGGGGGCGATGTGGTCATCATCCGGCCCTATAACGGCCCCTGTTATGCATGCTGGGCTGAAGAACTGCGCGAAGGGGCACGGACGCCTATGCCCGGTGAAACTGAACTCGACTACGGCATGATCGGTGAAAGTGGCACGCTAGAAGCCGAACCGGGCCTGTGGATACACGTGACAAAGGTCGCCAGTATCCAGACCGACCTCATCTTGAACGAACTACTGCGCGGCACCGACTTGCACAACGATATGCCCGGCAATACCATCGTCATCGCCAATCGTGAGCTGGAAATTCTTGATGGCATCATCAATCAGCCGCATACCGCCGTTTGGGTCGATATCCCGCGTGACCCGGATTGCCTCGTCTGTGGCGATAAACTGCGCCTGAATGACGAAAGTCGCCAGTCCATGTCGCTCGATGACCTTGATACCAGCATCGTCTTTGAAGAGGACGAAAGCACACAATAGACGTGCAGTAGGTAGCCCAATGAGGTAACCCAATGAGGGGATAGCCGCTGTCATTTGGCAACTTCTATGACTTATTTACACTTTTATGCAACCCACAGGGTGTGTAGATCGTTAATGGTCATAGAATAGGCACATGCCTATATGCTAATCTAACAGCGAATCATGTAAGATAGCTGTACACTAACGAGTCGTAAGGTAAAGTCATCAGCACCATGCTGGTGGTCCATACAGGAAAGCGTATGACTGACGAAAAGAACAACATCCCGGTTGATAATTCTGATGAAAGCAACGCCGGTGTAACCCCGGAGACGCCAGAAACCCCGGAGAGCACAACCCCGGAAAGCACACCGCCAACGGCCAGTGCCAATCCGCCCGCGTCGTCAACACCGCCGCCCGCTGATGAAGACATGGGCGACCGTTTAGAGCGCCTGGGTGGCGAGCCTGCTCCGGTTATCACGCCGGAAGAATTTGCGCGCCTCCAAAAAGCCGGTCAGGTCCACATCGATTCGCGTGGGCGTGTTCGCACAGCGCGTCGTAGTGAAGCCGAAGCGGGCGTGTCTCTGCGCAAGCGTCGGGCTTGGTATGTCAAAAAATAAAGAGATCCAGATCTCACAGCTCGACCTGCTTAATAAGATGCGGAAAGCAGGCCGATTAAATGACCCGCGTATAGAAGCGGCTTTTCGTAAAGTGCCGCGTCATATGTTTTTGCCGGGTCTCCCCATAGAAAAAGCATATGCTGACGAAGCCGTGCCGCTCAAGAAAGATCCGGGCGGCCTGGTGATCAGCTCTGCCAGCCAACCGACCATGATGTCTATCATGCTGGAGCAGTTGGACCTGAAACCGGGCGATAACGTGTTGGAAATCGGTACGGCTTCAGGATATAACGCCGCCCTCATGCGCCTGCTGGTGGGCGAAGAGGGGCGCGTCACCACTGTTGAACTCGACAAAGACCTCGCTGATCAGGCCACGCGCAATCTGGCGATGGCGACTGTCAGCGATGTACAGGTTGTGCATGCCGATGGCGTGCTGGGCTATGCGCCGCGTGCCGCCTACGATGCCATCATCTCGACGGCGGGCATCTGGGATGTCCCGGAGATGTGGAAACGCCAGCTTAAGCAAGAAGGCCGCATTGTCGCGCCCATCTGGTTGGATGGCGTGCAGGTCAGCGCCCGTTTTGATCTACAGCCCGATGGCATTTTGCTAAGCACGGACAATCGCCCCTGTGCCTTTGTCTATCTGCGTGGCGAAGCCGCTGGCCCAGAGATGCGCCGCCGTATTGGCAGCACCTCGCTCTACCTGATTTCCGAGAGTGCCCGTGATGTTGATACGGTTGCGCTGCATACCTTGCTCAGTGACGATCACGAGTATTGCAGCCTGGAAACTTCCATTGACGAATATTCGGTCTGGTACGGCTTGCAACTCTATTTGATGCTCTACCAGCCGGACGATGTCACCTTTGCCCTGTATGCCATCATCGAAGGCCAGCAGGCCTATGGCATGGAAGGCCGTGGCGTCGCTTTGTTCGACCACGCCAGCGCCATGTTCTTACCCTATGATGGCAACGGTCAGGGACATTGCTTCGCCGGCGCGGATGCCTTGTTCCGTATGCAAGCCGCCTACGATGAGTGGAAAGCGATGGGCATGCCGCGTACGGAAAGCCTGCGCGTGCGCCTCATCCCCAAAAATCAGAAGCCGCCTACCGAAGGCCGCGTCTATACCCGCCGCGATCATCATGTTCAGGTCTGGCTAGAGACTAACTCGTGATTACCCTGCAAGACCTCCGCGCTGCTGTTGGTTTGACAGGCGTGTCGTTCACGGACGACATGCGCCCGCCGCGTGCGGGCTTCCCAACACCGCAAAAGCCCCCCAGGGAAGCCGCGGTGCTGGTGCTGGCCTATCCCGCCAGCGATGACCTCCATTTTGTGCTGACGCGCCGTTCCGACAGCCTGCGTGGCCATAGCGGCCAGGTGAGCTTCCCCGGTGGCCGCCGCGACCCGGAAGATCCCAGCTACACGGCGACTGCCTTGCGCGAAGCCTGTGAGGAAATCGGCATCTGCAACGATACCCCGCTGGACATTCTCGGCCAGCTTAATAAGACCTTCATCCCGCCCTCCAACTTCAACGTGACACCCATCGTCGCCTATACCGCTGTTAACTTGGCCTTTGCGCCCAATCCCGACGAAGTAGCCGAAATTTTCACGGTGCCCGTCGCCCAACTGCTGCATACTCAACTCAAGCACACCGAAGATTGGGACTTCAACGGCATGACCTTGCGCATTCCGTACTATGCCTTCAACGGCCACAAAGTATGGGGCGCGACCGCTATCATGCTCAACGAACTGGAACAACGTCTGCGCGCTGTCTTACCAGCCAGCAAGCTGGACGCCCTCCACGACCAGCCATCGACCTATTAACCTGCCTCTGTCATCTAAACAGCATGTCAAATGGCTGTATTAGGCCCAATTGGACCTAGTTGAAGACCATTGACCCCATTGCTTGGTACAATAGGCATGTAGCACGCAACGTGCTTAGCCACCCCCATAACATAGAGAGGTGCATGATGATCGACGACAATGGGTATGTATTAGTCATTGGCTCGGCTGGTATCGATGTTAAAGGCACGCCCCTGGGTGAAGTCGCGCATGGTGTCGCCAGCGACGGTCGTATTCGCAATAGTGTGGGTGGCGTAGCGCGCAACATCGCTGAAATGCTGGCACGTCTGGAAATACCGATTGTGCTGCTTTCCGCTGTTGGTGATGACGACGAAGGTGAGCGCGTGATCGAAGCCTGCGAAGCGGTCGATATTGACTGTGACAGCTTGCTGGTGGTCGAAGATGCCCGTACGGGCACCAACTTCGCCCTGATGTCGCCCTCAGGCCAGGTGGATATCGCCCTGATTGACATGGAGATCATGCAAGAAGTCGATACCGAGTACCTGCTGGAAAACGAAGACCTCTTTGAAGATGCGGCTATGATCGTCATCGATGCGACCCTTAGCCCGGCATCGCTTAAGACGGTCTTTGAGTTGGCCAAAAAATACAATGTTCGCGTTTGTGCGGACCCGACAACACCCAGCTTGGCCGGACGACTGTGTGAGTTCATGTCACAGTTGTATCTGGTTGTGCCCAACGCGGCGGAAACCACCGTACTCTGTGGCTTGCAAGACCCGGCCCGTGACCGCGATACGGCCATTGCTGCTGCCCGTAAGCTGGTCAGCATGGGTGCAAAAATCGCAGTCGTGACAGTTGGTGAACAGGGCCTATCCTATGCCGATAGCAGCGGGGGTGGTTTTGTTAAAGCCAAAAAAGTGCATGTGGTCGATGCCACCGGTGCGGGTGACGCGCTCGGCGCGGCCATTATCTTCGGTATCCTCAACGACATAGCCATTGATGATGCCATGACGCTCGGCGTTGGGGCGGCGGCCATCACCCTGCAAACACCCGATACCGTTCCCACCGACCTCAACCCGGAAACGCTCTACGACATGCTGTCTTAAATCTGTAATTTGCAATGTGGGGGCACAATTTTGTGCCCTTTTTTATATCTGAAATTACTCTGCTACTGGGTACATCTCCAACACCCACTTGATGATCGTAAAATGCGCTACCAACCCGGCGAACGCGCCATACGGTGCCAACGTATCGATCAACTGCTGTCCCGGAATACGCCCTTTGCCCCCCAGGAAATAATGATTCACTGCGGCCTGTAAAGCCACATCATTATGCAGCACATACGGATATTGTCCTGTTGCCCTTGCCACAACCACTGCGGCTGTCCAGTGGCCGATGCCTTTAATCTGGAGCAGGGCAGTATACAGCGATTCCGCTGATAACTGCCCCCAGGCGTCTAAGTCGATTTCACCACTGAGTACATGCTCGGCAATCTGGCGTAAGAGCGCCTGCCGCTTAAAGGTGATTTTTGTCGCTTTAAGGGCCTCATCCGGCGCATGAGCGAGTTGCCTGGGTGTCGGCATGGCATACAGCGTCCGACCCTCATGCACGATGGCCGTGCCCGTCGCCTGGATCAGCCGCTGCTGTGCCCCCTGGGCCGCTACCCAACTAATATGCTGCTCAATGATGACGCATATCAACGCCTCGAAGAGATTTTCCGTGCGCAGCAGGGGCATACCGACCAGATCGCTAAATAGCCCTCGTAGCGTATCATCAGCC
Source organism: Anaerolineaceae bacterium (assembly GCA_002699585.1). Taxonomy (GTDB): domain Bacteria; phylum Chloroflexota; class Anaerolineae; order Aggregatilineales; family Phototrophicaceae; genus Phototrophicus. The sequence continues at coordinate 149,675 of PABP01000035.1, forward strand.
TCGACCAGCGCGTAAAATTCACTGAGATCATCATCGATACCCAGCCAGTGTGCAACTGCCACCTCGGCATCGGCAGCAGGGCGAGGTGGCGTCACCCGCAGCAAGTCGCCCTCTGGCGCTATTCGTACCAGGATTGGCTGGTTATCAATGTACAGCACGCGCCATAGTTCGCCATCGACCACATGGTTGAGCGCCGGGGCTGTGAATCGACGCAAAAACGCCAGTAGCAAACTGGCGTTGTAAGGTGCTTTCGGTTGTAGGAATAAGTATGTCACAGGCTGTCTCAGATTTTTTTGGCGCCCAACAGATGATGCAATCGCCGTAGTCCGCTTTGCCATTGGTCGTAAAAGTCCAACGGCGACATCCCTAATAACAGGTGATCGACGTTGCACAATTCGAACATGATCGGCACGATGACCTTGCCAGCATTCCAGAAATATTCATAGGTTGCGATGACGTTGGGATCGCGCATGCTGCTCTCAGAGATGATGAGCACCAGCACATTGGTCTGGTCCATCGTTGCCCGTACAGCCGCCTGCATCAGTTCGCTCTTGGAGCGATCATAGACGCCCATGATAGACTGCACGCCGTTCTCTAGCAGGTCGTTATCCAGGTCACTGGCGAATAGCTCATCATAGGCGCTGTAGGTGATGACCACACCATCCGCTGCGGCCAGCCGGACCACTTTGTCACGTAGTGTAGATTGTAACGACTTAATCAGGTTAGGGTCTTCCGGGTTCTTGCGAAGTTGGCGGCGCAAAGCGATTCGTCGCGTGTTAAGCTCGAAAATCGGAGAATTCTGAAAGACTTCCTGCATCTGCTTAATGGTGAGACGTGCATTCACCATGGATCACGCGCCTTTTGTTCTCAATCTGGACTATATATAGTGTAAACGTAAAGAGAATGTATTCAAGTCATAACATCTTAATTATTCGGAAATGCTTATGACTTGACATCCTCATCGTTTCAGTGGCACAACGGGCGTGAACTAGTCGCTTGACGTTTCTGGCGTTGGGTTCTCTTCCTGAGGAATGGTTTTGGATGTTGTGACTGCATTGAGCACCTTCTGCTGACGCGCATAGCGTTCTTCTGCCATTTTGCGTAGGTCGGCAACCACATCGGATTCATCCGTAATTTCGATGCCGAGCATGGTTTCAATGGCATCTTCCAGCGTCAGGATGCCGGCGGTACCGCCATATTCATCGATTACCAGGCTGATGTGCTCTTTACGCTGTACGAACTCGTCCATCACCAGCGCGACCGTTGCACTATCGGGTACAACGACGATATCCCGCTTGAGGCTCTTCAAAGTCCTTTTGTCTTCATCCTGGGCCAGACACATCAAAACATCGTGTCGCAGCACATAACCGGTGATGTCGTCTGTGCTTTCTCCAAAGATCGGCAGGCGAGAATAGGGCAGCGTGGCGTGTTTTTCTACCACATCCTGGGCTGTCATATCTTCTTGCATAGCGAGCATCACAGGCCGCGGTGTCATGACGTCGTGGACGTGGACCTTATTGAGTTGCAGCAAATTGCGCAAAATGCGGTTTTCACGCTCTAATAGCGCCCCTTCACTCACGCCGATGCGTGCCATCGCCTCAATTTCTGCGCGGCTGACGGTTGGCGCGTGGGACCCATTGCTCCCCAACAGCTTAGTGAACAGTTCCAGAAGCCACACTAAGGGGAACAGAATGAACACCAGAAAGCGGATGATATACGCTGCTGAAGGAGCAATCGCCTTCCAGTAACGCGCGCCTACGGTCTTGGGGATGATCTCTGAGAATACCAGGATCAGCAGGGTAAGCACGGCGGTAATCACGCCGAACAGCTCATCACCAAAGATCGCCACAGCTTCCGCGCCAGCCCCCGCCGCCCCAATGGTATGGGCGAAGGTGTTTAGCGTCAGGATGGCCGCAATTGGGCGCTCCACATTGGCTTTATGGTGCTGCATCCAGCGCGCCCAGGCCTTGCCTTCTTCCACGTTTGACTCAACGAAAGAAACGTTGGTCGATAGCAGGACCGCTTCCAATACAGAGCATAGGAAAGACACGCCAATGGCAATAGAAATATAGATCAGGAGGGCGGATACCGTACCGGTCGCTTCGATGCCTTCCGCGCCAGCGGCAGCGAAAATCGGGGAATTGAGAGTCGATTGTAAGAGGTCGAGCATGATCTTATCTGTTTATTGGGTAACTAGGCACAAGCATAACAGCAATTGGCCTTGTGTACAATCAGCAGCCATTCTTAGTAGCAACGAATTTCATAACCAACCGCGCACAATCGGCTACGATCCAAAAAACTCGCGCACTTTGCTGAAGAACGGCCCCTGCTGCGTACTAGCCGGGGAATGTCCCGCATCCTGGAACGTGTAAACTTCAGCATGGGGATACAGCCGCCTCATGGCCTGCTGGCCCTGCTCACTGAATGTCGCATCGTCGGCGCTGTCGATAATCAGGATGTCGCCATCCCAACCCACCAGATCAGTCGGCGAAAAGCGGTGGAGGTTATAGTCTTTCAGGCAGCGCAAGGTGCTGATGATCGCTGCTTTGTCCAGCCGTATGCTGAACAGTTCGTTTAGGTAGGCTTTGTAGAACATGGCTTCATGTGCTGGTGGATCAATGATGTTATACAGTTGTTGTTTGGCCAGGATCCGAGCCAGGACACCCGGCAGCCAACCTAGCAGCGTGATCGGGGCGTTTTGCGCCTTGGCTTGCTCTGGGTCGGGCGCGGTGGTGCTGGAAAGTACCAATTTGCTGACCCGCGCCGGGAACAGTCGCACGAACACCTGCGCGAGCATCCCCCCGAACGAGCCTGACAGCACGCAGGCCCGGTCGATGCCTTCCGCATCTAACAAACCAGCCAGCCCATTGGCTAGCTCGTCCATCGTATTCAGCATCGGGTAATCCGGCACGATGATGCGGTAATGGTCCTGCATCAGCGGAATATAGCTATGGGCGGCATCGGCCACGCGCAGCCCACCGACCAGCCATAGAATCACCTGCTCGCCCTGGCCCATCGTGTAGTAAGTCCACTCTGTACCATGAATTATTGCATGCTTGGCGGCATGTTCTTCTCGGAAGGACCGCAAGGCCTCCCGCTGTTCTGCGGGTACACCTGCGTAATAGTGGTCAAATGCCATCTTCGATGCCCCTATGGGAACTTGGCTGCTCTAAAATCCAATTGGCTTACGGGTGGGCGTACCCGCTTTGCGCGGATAGGTCTTGGGCGTTTTCTTGACTTTTTCGACAGTCACCAGGAAGTGCGTGCGATCAATCTGCGGGAAGGTGACATCTTCAATCGGCTTGGCTTCGCCACCTAGCATATACAGCGCCCGCTTGCTATCGACCAGTTCTTCGGCTGCCGTTTCGCCCTTCATGGCGATGCAAAAGCCGCCGATTTTCGCCAGCGGCAGCATGTATTCTAGCAGGGATGGCAGCCGTGCTACCGCCCGCGCCACGACTACATCATACTGCTCCCGGTGCGCTGGGTCGTTACCCGCGTCTTCTGCGCGTGCATGCACCAGTGTCAGATTGGTCAATCCGCATTCGTTGGCCACATGCTCCAGAAAAGTGATTTTCTTGGCGGTCGCATCCATCAGCGTGACCGATACCTGTGGGTAGGCAATCGCCAGCGGCAAGCCAGGGAATCCAGCCCCTGTCCCGACATCAACGACCTTGTCGCCTGGGTCGAAGCCCATCACCATCGCTATCGACAGCGAATCCAAGAAGTGTCGTACGCGCACCTCGTCCGGCTCAGTGATGGCCGTCAGGTTCATGCGTGTATTCCAGTCCGCCAGTTCGCGTTGGTAGATGTTGAACTGTGCGTCTTGTTCAGGCGTCAGGGTCATGCCCAGCAGTTGTTTTGCTTCTTCAATCAGTGTCATAAGTCAGTTTCATGGTGTAGATGGTTCTAAAAAGGTTAACTACAGTTTATACGAAATGCTTCTATAAAGGCATCCTTCCTCCTTCGGGGGAAGGAATGAGGATGGGAGTTTACCTTTTGCAGGTACAAAAAAGGGCGCAGACTGGCTGCGCCCCAAGTTCGTTGTGCTTAATCTTAGCCCAGGTTGAGCGGATAGTTCGGGTTCTGATACGGCTCATCGACGCCGTACGGGTTGCCCGATACCTGGAACTGGCAGGAGCCTTCAAGGAAGTTGTTGGCTGTTGTCGGGCCGAATTCCTCGTAGCCGTCGCTGATGTTGTTGGCCCATTCCACGCGGTAGCCGACGCTGTACTCGCCCGGTGCCCAGCGGTCGCCCAGGCTGATGGTGTAGAACACCCAGTAATTGCCATCTTCACGCTGCTGGATCGGGCTGCGAGCCGCATAGTCAATGATATTCTGTGATGGGTAATTTTCGCTGTTCAGCCACACCTGGTAACGCGCCTCGCGCAGATGGTCTTCGACCAGTTCCGGCGTGGACGCATACCATGACCAGAAGATGGTCAGGCTGTCGGTGTCATACAGCAGACCGGGTTCGGAACCCGGGTAGCGGTCGCACTCAGCGAAGATCTGGCCGTACGTATCGCTGCGCTGCTGCCCATAGAAGGGGTTCAGGCTGGCGCGCGCACCCAACTCTACAATGGATTCGTTCGGCAGTTCGGATACGATATTGGAGTTGATGATGCCACCAAAGGGCGAATAAATCTGGGCCAGTTCACCGGCGGTCAGGCCGACGCTGCTGTCGCCATCGGCAGTTGTCGTATCTGCCGAGCCGTATGATGGGCTGATGCAGCCATCCTGCGTATCGTTGACGGTGCCGCTGAACGCAATTGTTTCCGGGCTGCCTTCGCGCGCAATGCGGATTTCAGCCGTAGCGAATTGGCCCGTCGCCAAAATTTCGCCGCCCGTATAGTTAATCTGCGGGCTGACCTGATAATCGCCACTCACGCTGACCTGGGTCAGTGGGGTGAGCGCTGTATTGGCTGTGCCAATTTCACGGAAGATCTGCACGTAAATGTCATAGCCTGCTTCCATGAAGCCGCTCAGGTCGACGACCGCGCTGGTTTCGCAAGCCACGAAGTACCACGACACGCTGGAGCTATCGCCCGCGTCGGTGCTTGTGGTCGTATCAGTCGTATCATCTTGGGCCATAACCAGGCCGCTGAACGCCATCAAAGTCAGTATGAGGATAAAGAGGATCGGTTTTTTCACAGGTCAACCTCCCGTCGGTTCATTCGCCGATTGTACCGAATCTTAGCGGAAAATGGGCAAAATACAGCCCGTAATTTTCTGACGATTGCCCTATGCCTACCCCAAACAGGACGAATAGCCTAACCCTCTCTACTGGCAATCGGCGTCCGATGCTACAATTACAGGATATTTTAGGAGACTGATACGTGGACGACCTCGACCGCGATATTCTATCTTTTTGGGGCCTGCTGTTCGAAATTGTGGCTGATTTTGAGAAGCGCCTCGCTGCTCACATGGCTGCACATGATCTGACGCCGCCCCAATTTTATGTGCTCAAGACGCTCATGGAGCAGGGCGGGCGCTGTCGCATTGGCGAAATCGCTCGTGAGCATCACCTGACCAATGCCACTATGACCGGCCTCGTGAAGCGCTTAGAAGCCCTCGACCCGCCGCTAGTCCAGCGTGACCAGAGCGCCGACGACAAACGGGCGGTCGATGTCAGCCTGACCGCAGCCGGACAGCAGCGCTTCTGGGACATCCAGAACAGCCTCATGACCCAGGTCCGCGCCCTGTTTGAACTGGTCCCCGCCGATGAGCGCAGAGAATCCCTGGCCAAAGTCCGCGAGTACTTCGACCTGCTCACCAACCTCTTCCCGATGGAAAGCAACGGCAAAACGCCTATCGACGTGTGATCAGTTTGCAAGCTTGTGTCGTGTCGTAGGGACGCAGCATGCTGCGTCCGAGCACCTCTACTTTGCGCTTCTGCGTTAAATCTTTTCCTCAGCACTCAGTCCTCAGCACTGGCCTTTACACATACGACAGCGTCATCGCATTGACCGCCTCCACATCCGCGCCGACCACAATCGTCGCCGGATGATCTACGTTATAGCCAAAATGATCCGGCGGGAAGTCGCCTGTCCGTGACCAGACCCAGGTCTTGCCGCTGCTCATACCCTGTGTCTCGACCCGCACCGGATACTGCCGCGTCTCGAATAACTCTGGCTTCAGCAGGTAGCTAATGGCCGTCGGATCGTGCATGTACATGACCTGCCGACCCATCATCTTATGGGCGAAGTCCAGGTACAGTGGAATGATCTTGCCGACATGCTGCGAAGTCGCCTTGTCGGAGGCGGCAAACGCTTTGAGCTGCTCGTCAGTTAGTAGTACCTGATGCGTGATGTCCAGCCCGACCATCGTCACATCCCAGGGCGCACTGAACACCACATGCGCCGCTTCCGGGTCATTAAAGATGTTGGCTTCGGCTGCCGGGTTCACATTGCCAGGGACCAGCGCCGCGCCGCCCATTAGCACCACCCGCTTGACCTTTTCAGCGATTTTCGGTTGGATGTGCAGCGCCAGCGCGATATTCGTCAGCGGGCCAACTGGCACCAGCGTGATTTCACCCGGTTGGGACATCACCTGCTCAACGATGAACTGCGCCGCGCTCTGGTCGATAGCTTTGGTCGATGGTGGCGGCAAATTGACATCACCCTGGCCATCGGCACCGTGAATATGCGGGACAGGTCCGTGATAAGGCCGGACCAGCGGTTTATCGGCACCATGTGCTACCGGAATATCCGTGCGGCCAGCGATTTCCAGCAGGCGCAGGGCGTTGGTCGTCGCTAGGTCGGTATGCACATTCCCAAAAATGGTCGTCAGCCCCAGCACATCGAACTTGCCACTTGCCAGCGCCAAAAAAAGCGCAATCGTATCGTCAATGCCCGGATCGGTATCAAAGATAATTTTCTCTGCCATGTTTCCCCTCAAATTTTGGTTTTTTAACACGTAGGGAGCGCAGCAACGCTGCGCCCTCTTTGTGCTCTTCGAGCCTTTGTGGTTATCTTTTTCTTTTCCTCAGCATTCGGAATTTAGTCCTCAGCACTGTCTTTACAATACGTATCAAACCAATTGACCATCTCCGTCAGGCGGCTGATGCGATGATTCGGTTCGCCACTGCGGCTGAGTTCATGCCCCTCACGCGGATAACGCAGCATCTTGATAGGCGTATCGGTCGCGCGCCGCACCCAGGCGAAGAACTGCTCGGCCTGCTCAATCGGCACGCGGAAGTCATTCTCGCTGTGGATGAGCAGGGTCGGTGTGGTGACGTTATGGGCATAGGCCAGCGGCGAATGTGCCCATAGCTTTTGCGGATCTTCCCAGGGTTCGGCATCGAACTCGGCGCTGATGAGCACGGGCACGTCGCTGGTGCCATAGAAGCTGGTCAGGTTATAGACGCCGCGCTGAGAGACAGCCGCCGCGAAGCGGTCCGTGTGGCCCACGATCCAGCCCGTCATGTAGCCGCCGTAGCTGCCACCCGTGACGGCCATCTTGCTGGGGTCAACCAGCCCTTTTTCGATCATCAGGTCCACGCCTGCCATGACATCGACCATCGCAGCATCACCCCAATCGTTGTGGATCGCTTGCTGGAAGGCCTCACCGTAGCCATCACCACCGCGCGGATTGCAGAAGAACACGACGTAGCCACTGGCGGCGTGGAACTGCCATTCGTGCCACATGCTGCGTGCGCTGTCGCTCCACATGGCGTGTGGCCCACCATGAATATTGAGCGCCAGCGGGTACTGTTTGCCCTCTTCATAGCCCACAGGCAGGATATACCACCCCTGGATTTCCGTGCCCGATGGTGACCCGAAGCGCACTTCGTAGGTCTGCTGCACGATGACTTCATCCAGCAGCTTCTTGTTAACGTCGGTCAGGATGGTCGGCTCGCTGGTGTCGGCGGCTTTGTAGCCCAACTCATTGGGATTGGTCGGCGTGCTGATGCTGTAGGCCAGTGACCCGTCTTTGCCGACTGCGAACTCATTCACAAACATGCGGCCTGTGACCACGGGCTTAAAGCGCTTGTTGGCGATGTGCACCTCATAGATATTGGCGCTGCCATTGTCCATGACACTGGCGAACAGGCGATTGTCTTCTGTCCAGTCGAAGCCACCCACAGAGCGATCCAGCGTTTCATTGAGCACGACCGGCTCGCCGCCGTTGATTGGCAGCAGCACAAAGCGCCCCAGATCGTCCGTCTTGTAGGTTTCTCCGCGTACAGCCGCCAGCCATTGACCATCAGGCGAGGGCAGTGCGCCAAAGTAATTGTGCTCGTCATCTTCGATGAAGCGCGTCTCTTCGCCACTGTCGACATCAATCGCAAAAATATTAAACCAGCGGAAATGCTCATCGGCTTCCGTGTTCCAGGGCCGCCCAGTATAGAGCGTGCTGCCATCCGGCGACCACTGCGGCGGCGTATAGCTGACGTACTCCTGGCTGGTCAGGCGGCGCGGCTTGCCCAGGTCGCCTTCCAGCCCTTCGGCTGTCGGAATGACATAAATCTGCTGGCGACGGTCGTCCATATAGCTCGTGCCCTGGCGATAGGGGATGCGTTCCATCGGCATCGGGTCGAAGTAAGCCTTCTTCTCTTCGGCCTCACGATCTTTACGATACTTACCTTCCAGCTCGTCAATCGGCGGCTCATCTTTTTCGTCGCTATCTTCTTTAGCGCGTTCATCAACGTTGGAGCCACTCAGATAGGCGATTTGCTTGCCATCTGGTGACCAGGCCGGAGCGACCGCGCCATTGGCATGGCTGGTCAGCGGACGTGCTTCGCCGCCCAGGGCAGTCAGCGGCAGCAGAAAAATCTGCGGGACGCCATTGCGTGTGCTGACGAACGCCAACGTCTGGCCATCCGGCGACCAGCGCGGGCTGCTGTCTTTGCCGCCGCGTGTGAGCTGGCGTGTGCCGCTGCCATCGGTGGCCGCTAGCCAGATTTGCGTCGTATAGCGTTTTTCATTGGCGTTGGGCGTGGTATGCACAAAGGCGATCCACTGGCCATCGGGGCTGATTTGCGGGTCATTAACGTAGATGATCTTGGTCAAATCCTCGACCGTGATGGGCCGCTTCTCGGTCATCGCATAGGCTCCTAATCACTTTATGGGGTAAGTCGGGTGCAATCTTAGGCCAGATTGTAACGCGGCACCCAAAAAACGCGAACGCGATGGACTGGCTTCCTACTGCTATCTAGAAACCAACTATAATGGAGTCAGAGGACTGCGAGGATATAAATTGAATTTGACAGAGGCTTTAATTCAAACCTGCGTTACACAAGGGATTTCACATGATGTAGCAGAATCTGCTTTGATGGCAGATGATCGTTTTGCGATTAAGTGCTTGTTTGATGAGTTGACACACGTTGAATATGGGCATTCATTGGTAGACAAGATTGTTCTCTACCTTATGAGGAAATTAGATTCTGAAGATCGGCTTTTTGAGTTTGCGGATTTGCTTGTACAGACTAAGAGCAACCATTTGCCAAAGCTAGCCGAAATGTTGATTTGTCACGGCCCAATGGAACGAGCTGTGCCTATCGTGCGAACCATGATTCATGCTGACGAACATAATCAGGCAGATCAGAAAAGCATTGCCAGGACGTTCCTTGAAGCAGTCTATCACTACAGTACAGACGCCCTCCGAGATGAGAATCTGGCTGTGAGGATAGAAGCAGTCAGGTATTTTAGAGATCAACAGAACGATGAAAATGTGATTGATGCACTCGAAAATGAAGCCTCTGAGGTGAGGTCTATTGCGGCCTGGTATATGGGCCAGAGAAAAGTCTATCAGTCTGTTTATAGGCTTTGTATTCGGCTTGGACAAGAGGCAGATGTCGAAGTTCTTCGTGGCCTAATTTGGTCAGTGGGTGTGCTCAAGGCAAGCTGTGCTAAGCCATACTTGGAAGGCTTGCAAGACCATGAGAGCGAAGATATTCGTTCTGATGTGCAACAGGCGCTACAACATTTGAGCTATTTCCCTTGATTACGTAGTATCTTGCGCGTCTCCATCAGAATCTTGCCCAGCATGTTTTTGCCTGTGCCATCGGGACCCGCACCCCAATAGCGATCACCAGGCGCGTTCTCGACGATGTCCTCGTCTCCTGTAGCGAGCAACAACTCGCGTAGGTCAGCATGTGTCTCAAATTTCCGCAGGACACCTTTGCGCATGATGTCATCCTTCACAGTTTCCCAATCTGAGCGTAATGGGCGGCTTCGATCACGACCAACCGAGGCCGCTTGCTTCGGTGTGGCTGCCCGACGCACATCGTCCATATCTTTGGGCGACTGTGCGAACTTCATCGCCTGGAAGTAATGTTCGCAGGTTTTGTAGTACACGCCGTCGATCTCGAAGCCTTGCTTGGAGAAATTAGAAAACACGCCATAAGGCTCTTCAAGCGCACTATAGAAATAAATGGTCACGGCAATCCTTCGTGGTTCAAAAACTTAATCGGGCGCCAACCATAACGGCCAGTAGCAAAGTCTAGTATACTAGCAGCGATGCTGACCGTGTTATGCGAGGTCGCCTTATGGCCCAGGCTTACGCCGATTCGATCATCCGCCGTATTCCCCAATTCAACCATCTGCCACAGCGCGAATTCCAGGCGATTGTGCAGACCTTTGAGCTGCGCCACTACAACGCGGGCGAACTCATCGTCCAGCAAAATGCCAACTCGATGGGTCTGTATGTCATCGTGCGTGGGCAGGCGGCTATTTTCTACTCCGCACCAAGTGGCATTACGCAGCAGTTCGGCACGGTGGAAGTTGGCGAATACATTGATGACGAAGCGCTCTTTTACGCTGGCGTGGAAACAGCCTCGCTCCAGGCGACCATGCCCACTGACGCGCTTTTTCTCTCGCGGGATGCCGTACAGCGGCTAGGCACATATCATCCGTTGATTGGCCAGCAGTTCAGTGGCGTGGCCCCGGTGGCAGCGGGACAGGCGGCATTTGCGGGTCAGCGGCCCAATGAACTGGTGCTGCTCAAGACCCATCGCCATGTGTGGGCGTTGCTGCGCTGGCTGCCCATCCCCGCGATTGTTTTTGCTATCTTCGTAGCAATCGCCTTTGCCCTGCGTGAAGTCGCCGCTTTCTTCCTGATTGGTGGCTTCTTCGCCACGCTCGGCCTGCTATATTACATCTTCTTAGAGTGGCAGAACGACGAAATCATCATCACCGACCAGCGCGTGATCCAGATTCGCCGCACCATCCTGGCCTTTCGGCGCAGCTTCAACGAGCTTAGCCTGGATAGCATTCAGGAAACCCAGGTTCATATGCCGGCCAATCCGCTGGCCTATACGCTCGGTTACGGCACCCTGGAACTAAAGACAGCCGGGGCAGCGGGGAATGTCTCCCTGGCGATGATGCCCAAACCAGAAAAAGTCGAAGACCTGATCGTTGACCAGTACCAGCAGCGTAAAACGGAAAATCTATACGCGGGTGCGGATGCCATGTGGGACAGTGCCCAGGAGATGGGCGGGGCGGGTCATGCCCACAATGACCCCAATCTGTTGCAGCGTGCCCGTGTGCCGCGCACCATCCGCCTGACCGAAGAGAACGATTTTGACGACACGCCGGAAGCAGAAGTCGCCCGGCGCATGCCATTTTCGCCATTTGTCTCCACATTCATGGTGGAAGAGGGCGTTGTTTTTCGTAAACACTGGTCGCTATGGTTCGGTATGGTGACGCCGGCTTTCATGTTCTTTGGTGCAGCATTGGCCGTTTTCATCATTAGCCTGCCGTTGAATATTGCCGTGATCGGCATGGCTGCGGGCATCGTGCTGCTGATCTGTGGCCTGGGCGTCTACTGGTTCCGCGACTTGGACTGGCGCAACGACTACATGCTGGTCAACGATTCCATGATCCTGTTTGTTCACCAGCGTCCGCTGTGGTTGCAAAACGAGCGCGATCTGGTGCTGCTCAGTCAGGTTGATAACGTCATCGCCGAGCAGAACGGCATCACGCCGCAATTGCTGGATTATGGCAATATTCGTTTATCGCTGGTCGGTGCTGATGAACACAAAGAGTTCTTCAAAATTCCGCGTCCGCGTGTGGTGCAGGAACATATCATGCTGCGGAAGGCTCATATGCGTCAGATGCTCGATCAGGCCCGCCAGGACAGCCAGCGCAATATCCTGACGGAGTTCGTCGCTGCCTATCAGATGCATCAACAGCCGCAGCAGCAATATGGCCAGCAGAACAACCAGCAGAATTACAATCAACAGGGTTATGACCAACAAGGCTATAACCAGCCCAATAATCAGCAGACCTATCCGCAGCAGGGATACAATCAGTACAACCAGCCAACGTATCCACAACAGCCCCAGCAATCATCTCAGCCGCAGCAGCAACCGCCGCTGGCACCGCAGCAGCCCAATCTCAGTCCACCGCGCCAGTATAACGAGCAGCGGCCCCCGGCCAGCAGCAATACGCCCTCGCCGTTGATCCCGCGCCGCGATGACCAACCGGCTCAGTCAGCGGATAACGAGGCGACCTTGCCACCGCCACCGATGCCAGGGAAGTCCGCGCCACCGCCACCGCCGCAATCACGCCGTGACGACGATCAGCTCGATGAGAATTTACCTCCGCCACCCCCCATGCCGCGCTAATGATGCGATGACCGTCATCGCTGGCAATTGAGCGTCTTTACAGGCTCTGATACAATGGGAACCATTCGTTTGTACAAGCAGAGAATATAAAATAGCTATGGCATTACTCGATATAATCACGCCGGAAAATCCGGTGTTGCGTAAAAAAGCAATCAAAGTCGTTGACTTCAAGAGTAGCAAATTCCAGCAGCTTATTGACGACATGGTAGAAACCATGGTCGATGCCCCTGGCGTGGGCCTCGCTGCACCCCAGGTTGCTGTCAGCCAACGGTTGATCGTGGTGCGCCTGCCAGATGCCACCGAAGAAGATCTTGAAGAATATGGGGACCAGGCTGGCGTCGTTTACGCAGTAGCCAACCCCAAAATCATCAAATCCAGCAAAGACATGGTATCGGGTGTGGAAGGTTGTCTATCGCTGCCCGGTTTGCTCGGTGAAGTAGACCGCCATGAGTCGGTGGTCATCACCGGCCAGGATCGGCATGGTAAGAATTGGCGGCTAAAAGCCAAAGGCTGGCTGGCGCGTGTCTTCCAGCATGAGATCGACCACCTCGACGGCATCCTCTTTACGGACCTGACCGATAAGGTCTGGGAAGCCGAAGAAGAAGACGAAGAAGTTGTCGAATAATTCGTCACATAGACATGCATAAACAAAGCCCGGATTCATACGATCCGGGCTTTTTATGTCTCGGTTTTATGTTGAGATAGGGTAAGGCACTTGCCCATTAAATGATGAACACCCTAGCATCGCATTTTTCAGCTTGGCTAGGGTGTTCACATTTCAGTAGGTGGCAATTCCATAAAAGGTCTTGTCCCTTGCTTACTTTTTATCAGCTTCGCATTTCAATTGATATATTTCATTTCTGATCTATATTCAACTGACTCTGCTTATCTGATCTATACATAGATTACTACAAACATTACGCCGACCGAATGAAGAATGTCATGCCCAACGCATGACAATTGTCGTAATCGCCACGCTTAGGCGACGAGAGACTATTCAGACTGTTCTGTATCAGCGATGCCCCAAAGATAGACGGTGCCATCAGCCGCGAAGAAAGCCATCACAAAACCATCTTCAGTCCAGGCGGCATCGGTGATGCGATTGGTCGGCACGCTGATTTCGGCTCCTGGGATCGTTTCATCGCTGGCATTGGCCAGGTTCCACAGATTGACGCTCTTTTCAAGCACAGACGTCAGCATGAGGTCGCCATCAGCAGAAAAAGCCGCCGACATGCGATTGCCACTGACATCGGCCAATTGGCCGACGAGATTGCCCGTTTCGGCATCCCACACATTGAGCGGCGCATTCTGCCCAGCCGTCACGAGTTTGCTATCATCCGGCGTATAAGCAAAAATGCCGCTGGCCCCATCTTGCTGTAGTTCCAGTGCATAATCCAATTCGCCTGTCTCGATTGTCCAGACAGCGATGTAACCCTCTGTGGCGGTGGTGATATGCGAGGCGTCCCTATCGAAGATGGCATCAAACACAATGGCCGCCTCATGGTCGAGATCCGCGATTTGCTCGCGGCTTTCCCAATCCCAGATGGTGACATGCCCATCGCGACCCATCGACGCCAGCAGCCCACCATCCTGGGAAAACTGAAGCGCCACAATCGGCGCGTCATTGGCTTTGAAAGTCGCCAACGCGGTGCGCTCTGCCGGGTTCCACACGCGGACGCTGCCGCCTTCGCCACCCATCGCCAGGAGGCCACTGCGGCCATCGAAAGCATAGCCCCCATCGAAATCGATCAGGCCTTCCAGCGTGTTTTGTACTGCGCCCTGCTCGTCATAAACACGGATTTCGCCCTCGTCGTTGATCGTATAGACTTCCGTCTTATCCGGCGCATAAAATACACGAATCGCGTTGTTGCGGTCCCCGGAGAAGACAACCTGTCCGCTAATCAAATCCCACACCACAATCAGGTTGTTGTCGAGGGCCGCTAGACGTGTGCCATCCGGGGAAAAACTATGCGAGAAGATCGAACTCTTCTCACTGGTCGGCGTATCCAGCCGCCCCAGGTATTGCACCTGGTTGGCATTCTCAGCCGTGATCGGACTGGCAGGTTCGTAGTACGGTGGCGGCGTTGATGTCGGGTTGGCTTGTGTTTCGTCAGCGCGCGGCGGGGGGCCACTGGTGTCACCCGTGGCACAGGCGGCTAGCAATAGTGCCAGCACACCCCATATACAGATGAGCAGCCTACTGCGCATCCAATCCTCCCTCTTTTAGGGTCAAATTGCCGAATTCTATGCCGTAATCCGCGATCTGGTCCAGGCCGCACTCGCCCTCAAACGGCTCAATTGTGCCATTCTGGTTGAGGTCGAAACCCGTAGTCAGTTGTTCGGCCAGTTCGCCAGCGCGTTCCGCATCCGCCAGCACGGATTCAACCGTCTCTGCGGTCAGCAGGGTTGTCTCCAGTTCGATAATTTCGTCGGCGCGCTCACGGGAGTTGAACAAACAGACCCGCAGGGATTCCGCATTCGTCTGCAAATCACTGTTACCGGGGTCGGCTGCCAACGCCGCGCTGAGCGCTTCTTCCATCAGGTCGAGCGCTGCAAACACGCCGAACTGCCGACCGGGATTTTCGGGGCGTTCATCGCCGTTGAGGTCTTCCAGTGTGCCGCGCAGAATATTGATCGTATGCTCGGCATGGGTACCCATACCCCCAACATTCGATGACCCGGCTGCCAGGCCGGAATGCGTCTCGGCAGTGGCGGCTTCTGTCTTGGCGGCGACGATTAAGCTGGAGCATTCCTCGCCATTGTTGATGCAGATGGAACGCGGATCTTCGACGAAGATGCTGCGCAGGGCATTGCTAACCTCAATCGGAACCGACGCGCTGTAGACGACAGTGCCAGTTGGCGTCTCGCTCATTTCTTCTTGTTCGGTAATCAGGATGGCATTGTACAGCGCGGGCAGCATGACGCCTTCGTCTGACGTATAGGCCAGCACACCGAAGCCGCTGGCATCGGTCCGCAGCTCACCGATAGGCAGTTGCTCGTCCGTATCCGTGTTGTACAACCATGCCGCGTAGACATCGCCGCCAGTTGCAGGCCGCAGGTTCTGGGCGCTCAAACTAAGCGTATCGCCCAGGCCACTGGCATTGCCGTAGCGCACACGACCCAGATTGACCGTCGGTATGATTGTCGGCTCTTCTGTCGGTATCCCCGTTGCCTCAACAGGGACATCCGTATTTTGAGCGATTTCCGTTGGCGCGGCTTCCGGTGAATTGTTGAGCGTGTTCATGATGAGCACGGCCACGACTACAATCGCCAGTGCCACCACAGCGAAGCCGCCCAGGATGGCGAAGACATTGGTCCGCTCGCGGATGATGACCGTTTGTGGCTGCGTGCTGGACCCGGTCTGCTCGGCAGTCGGTGAGGGCATGGTCGACGACATAACTGTCGGTGGCTCAAGCACCGTCGTCGGATCATTGGCCGTGTGACGTTCCAGCGGCATGGCCTTGCGCGCCACCTCGCGCGATTCATCGCGGTTGTGGATGGCATTGGTCAGCGCTTCCGCAAATTCGATGACCGTCGCAAAGCGATCATTGGGGTCTTTGGCCATCGCTGTCTGGATGACATCATTGATGTTCGATGGCAGGTCGCTGTTGATCGTCCGCAGGTCCGGCACCGCATCATTCACATGGCGCAGGATGATCTGCATGGGGGTATCAGCCTTGAAGGGCTGTTCACCTGTCAGCATCTCGTAGACCATCACACCCAGCGCGTAAATATCCGCGCGTGCATCAATCTCGACGCCATGCGCCTGTTCCGGGGACATATAGGCGGGTGTGCCCAGAACGGCTGTACCCGTGATGCCCGTCGCTGTGTTACTTAGCATCTTCACAATGCCGAAGTCGGCCAGCAGCGCATTGCCATCGCTGTCAATCAAGATGTTGCCCGGTTTGATATCCCGATGGATGACGCCGCGCCGATGGGCATAATCCAGCGCACTGGCGATCTGGCGCACCAGATACTCGATACGCTCCAGAGACATCGGCCCCCGTTCGATCTCATCAGCCAGCGTCCCACTGTCAATAAACGCCATCGCCAGGTAGAGGATGTCATCCGACGTGCGGCCATAGTCATACAGCGGCAGAATATGTGGGTTCTGCAATTGGCCGATAGTTTTGGCTTCCAGTTCAAAACGCTCGATAAAGCGCTCGTCCAGGCCAGGATGCGGCGGTAACACCTTGATGGCCACACTGCGTCCGACAGAGGCTTGATAGCCCTTGTAGACGGTCGCCATGCCGCCTTTACCCAGGACTTCCGTAATTTGATATTGTCCAATGGTGCGTCCGATCAGTGAGGACATGCTGCACCTTCCCTATTGCTTCCCTTTATTGCCAAAACCATACTACTAAAAACCACGTCATCGCCCGACAATAAATCAAAAAGTGACGACTCGTAGCGCGTTATCTGATGCTGAGTGTCAGTTGTCTTTGTATAAGTTAAATGTCGTTTTGTCAGTTTATGTGAAGCGTATAACAAAATTATCACCAACGCTGACTCCGGTCATTATAGACGAAAAAGTTTCATCAGGCTGTAAATGATCGTTATAAGTTGTAAATAGTGTGTTACATGCGATGAGATTGAAGCGTGTTCGGCGATTCTCTTAAGAAAGTGAACGCATCATGCCCCATGCGGGGGCAGAGCCGTACCTGCTCATACTGTCTTGAATTACGGATTATTCTAATGAATTGGATGTCGTCGACGATGACGCCTTATGGAACATTAAGCAAATGAGGCTGTGCCGGAAGCGGTGGCTCAACATGATCGTTTATGCCTGACTGCTTTTATGTCTCAGGTTCCCACTTGCACGGATAAGAATAGGCGAGTGTCCCAAAACCGTGTTTTTCTAGGATAGGCTGGCTCATCGGGCTGGCATCGACGGTGAGATACGCCACGCCACGCGCCCTGGCTTCCTGGGCACGGATGGCCAATAGCGCACTGTACAGGCCCCGTTTGCGATAGGCCTTGATGGTGGAGCCGCCCCACAAGCTGGCGAACTGGCTATTCTCAGGATAGTAAATCCAGGCGGCGCTGGCCGGTTGCTCGTCGATATACGCCACATAGACGCTCATCTGCTCAGGATGAGCTTGCAGCGTACCGCCCAGGTAGGTTTCAATCCGGGCGGCGTCTTCATCCCAGACCACTTCCTCAATGTGGCGTACATCAGCCAGTTGCGAGACGTCTGTAATGCGCCGGATGTCGTGCGTAATGGGCTGCCAGAACATGTCTGGAGCCTGAACAATGTCCAGCACCATGATCGCTTCACGCTCTTCGACAGCGAATCCGTGTGCGGCCAGCCTGTCTTTTAGATCAGAAGGCAGGTCATAATCATAGACTTTCCACTCGAAGGGTTGGCCGAGCGCTTTGAAATACTCAATTTGCTCATCAATAGCTGCATCGACCGTGTCAGCGTCCAACCGGCTATAAATAATCGAGCCTTCCGAGTCATTCGACATCGCCACATGGCGGATCAGATTCGGCAGCACATCCCGCCGACTATCCGGGTAAGTGACGTCGACGCGCTGGTCCTGCGTATAGAGGGCGATGAGGTCTGCCTTGTTCATCGAGCCTATGCTTTCTGGTGTATGTCCCCAAACCGCAGCGATAATCAGCTTTAGTAGACGATGTATGTCTCTTTGAGATCATCGCGCAGGTGCAAATAATTATCGTAGCGCGTGCGGCTGATGTCGCCTTTTTTGACGGCTTTGCGCACAGCACAACCCGGTTCGTTGGTGTGGGTGCAGTTGCTGAATTTGCAGTGCTCCACGTAATCTGCCAGGTCGATGAAATAACCATCCAGCTCATCTGGCTCGACATCCCACACCTGCATCTGACGGATGCCGGGTGTATCAGCCAGATAGCCACCATTTTCCAGCTTCACCAGGGCGCTGTCGCGGGTGGTGTGCATGCCTTCCTGGCTGTAGCTGCTGATCGCCTTGACGCTGCGACCTAACCCCGGTTGGATGCGATTGAGCAGGCTGGTCTTGCCCACGCCGGATGGCCCGGTAAAGACGCTGATTTTACCCGCTAATTGGTCGCGTAAGGCATCAATGCCGATGTTTTCCATTGCGCTGGCATATAGCACCTCATAGCCCATCTCTCGATAAGGAGCCATCGTCGCGTCAATCTGCTGTTCGGTATCTAAGTCTATTTTGTTGATAACGATAATGAGGTGCTCAATTTCGGAGCGCTCGCCAGCGACCAGCATGCGGTCGAGCATCCGTAAGTTGGGGGTGGGTTGCACTGCCGCGAAGACAAAAAACACTTGATCTGGATTGGCAATCAAGACATGCTCGCGTTCGGCTTGGCCGGAGCCGCGCTTGCCCGTCGTGCGTACCGACCGCGATAAGACACTGTGACGTTCATCGACGGATTCAATCACGCCGCGCAGCTCATCAATGCCATCCGTCTCAACGCGCTCAAACTGAACGCGGTCGCCGATAGCCGCAATATCTGAAGCCTGTGCTTCTTCCTTCAATTTCCCTCGTAATTGACAGACGATCATACTGCCATCATCTGCCTCTACCCAATAAAAGCCGCTTTGCTCCTTTACGATCAATCCGGTTAAAAGTGTGTCGTTCAATATAGACTCTCCATAGGCTTGCGTTCCAATTCGTTATGTTTGTATAGATATTATTCAAGTATAGTCACTTTTGTATGATATGTATAATGTAATATTTCCGGCGTGCCCAACTGTGAGCCAGTTGCCCACAGGGGGCAAGATGACAAACCACAGCAGCAATGCCCGGTAAACTGTCATGAATTCGTAAGATTTCCATGACGGTTTGGGTCTATTCTGTATATTATGAATGCCTTATGGGTCACGCTGTCACGGCAAATGGCCCTTCAAAACCAATAGGAAAGGCCGAGTTGTGTCTGAAGATATGCATAATGCCAACAAACGCGACGAAACCATCGCCGTTGTGCCGCGCACGACGCTCAACTATGTGGTGATTGCGTTTGCCTTTATGATCGTGGGTATGGTGATGGGTGTGCTGGCGATCCAGCGGACGCAGTCGCCACTTACGGAAAATGACGTCGAGCGCATTGTCTCGACGGCGGTGGCGGGCGGTGGCGGCTTGTCGCGTACCGACCTGGAAGATGTAGTGCGCGATGTCGTCAGCGAGTTGGATCTATCTGGTAGCGATGTGAACCCCTACCAGTACGTCGATGATGACCCCTATCTCGGCCCGGAAGAAGCTCCCATCGTCATTGTCGAGTTCAGCGCTTATGCCTGCCCATACTGTGGGCGTCACTTCCAGCAGACCTTTGAACCCTTGCTAGAAAACTATGGCGAATATATCCGCTACGTCTTCCGCGATTACCCGATCATTAACCCCAACGTATCCTTTGCGGCCTCCCTGGCGGCGGGATGCGCCAATGAGCAGGGCGAATTCTGGGATTACCATAGCGCCTTGTTTGAGCACCAGGATGAACTCAGCAACAATGAGTTTTACATCACCCTCGCAGATGAAATGGAACTTGATACTGAGGAATTCCAGGCATGCTTTGATGAGCAGCGCTACAGCAGCGAAGTCAACGCCGACTATGTCGATGGCCAGATCCTGAACATCACCGGGACGCCAGCCTTTTTGGTTAACGGCCAGTTCATCAGTGGCGCACAGCCTTATGAACTCTTCGAGCGCCTGATTGTCCGTGAGCTGGAAGCCGCAGGCATCGACGTTGAAGTCGGCGGTACAACTGAAGATACCGATGCCTAATTTAGCATCACGCTAATGCAAATCATGAGGGGCGCACATCGCGCCTCTTTTTTATGCCAGGATGCTGTTATGTGATAAGTCTCTGCTAAGGTGATGCGAGCATAACACTGTTATGGATGGCCCCCTTTGCGGTATGATGGACGGCAATCTGGTCGTTTAGGCGGGAAACATCAGTGCGCTCTGTACGTTGGCCCCGTCACTGAAAAGGTAAAGACGTGAACGCTATTGCTCACTGGCTATCTGGCGAATTCAACCAGGTCGCCGATGTCAAGCTGGCGACCACCGAACCTGACCCAGCGTTAATATTCCAACCGCATGTGGCTGATCTGGTCGTTTCGACATGGTTGGGGTCGCGCACCTATGTTTACCTGCTGCCGACCCAACCCCGCTTGCGTGAAATTAAAGGCATGCTCAAAGAGAACAGCCGCCACAGCATCGGCACATTGTTTGTCCTTGACCTGGAGCTTCTGCCGGAAGATGGCACAACAGCGCGGGTGCCGGATTGGTTGGAAGGGCTGCTGCATCTGGGCGATCATTGGGTATACGCTTATAGCCTCACCGATGAGGGCCTCAACTTAATCCAGGTGAATTTTAACCAGACGACGGTTGAGCACGAGTATTACTGCTGGTATCTGGATGACTTCAAAATTGAAAATGTCTCCATCCGCAAGCGCGATATTGTCGGCAACATTCGAGGAACGTACACCATCACCGATATTGCCTCGCCAACCTATAAACGTCGTGTGAACTACGAGCGCGTCAACCAGCGCTATCACTATAAGACGCGCAAGACCGAGCAGATTCCGCACCAGCGTAAGCCCAATGGCTCCCCGGAAAAGCTGCTGCAATATTATCAAATGATCGGTGTGCGCCGGAACGCAACCCAGGAAGAAATAAAAGCCGCTTTTCGTAAGCGGGCGCTACAAGTCCATCCTGATGTCAGCGCATTGCCCCGCAGCGAAGCCGAAAAGCACATCAAGGCGCTCAACGAAGCCTACGAGTACATTAAATCGTATCATGGCTGGAATTAACCACATCGCCATTAAAACAAAAACCGGGCAGCTAACAGTCCGGTTTTTTGTTCATAGCGTGCGCTTAGTCAGGGACAAATACAGGCCGCTGGGCATCCAACAGGGCAGATTGATAATCCCCGCCTGCGAATGCAGTCAGCAGGTCGAGTAAATCGCGCATAGCCTGTTCGACATCTTCGTGACCCTCGTCATGCTGCGCTTCAATGGTGATGAGTACATTTTCTGTGCTGGCCTGGGCCGCGCTCTGGTAACTCTGACGCCAGCACCAGCGCCGCGCAAATACCAGCCCACTCTCATCGACAAAAACCACTTCGCCCACTTCGGGATGTTTGACCTCATCGCTGCCCAGTTCAGTGTAGCGCTCACTGCCATCGGCGAACTTGACGCTTAAAATGCCTGTCAGGTCGCGCGTATCGAAGATGGCAATCGGTAGGGCATAACGCATGCTCACCAGATTACCCATATCTACCAGTGGATTGATGCTCGGCACATCGCCTTTTTTGGTCAGGCGGCGCAGGAGCGCTTCCGGGGCGCTGCGCGTTTTGGTGGGGTTCAAGCCAAAGGCGCTGAAGACACCGCGCCATGCTTTCAGGCTGGGGATATCACCGAGCGCGGTATCACCTATGCGGGCGATTGTCTGCTGCTGCTCAGCGACATATCGCGTTTCCAACTCCGGGGGAATAACCGCATTCCGCAGTCCAGTGCCGACAATCACGCCGCCAACAGTCTGCGGAAAACGGGCCACAATGGCTTCATCATACTGGAACATACGGGCCTAGGGATGTCCTTTGTTAGAAATTACGTCTGTGGGCTGCGACTGGGGCAGCTATCCAAGTTTGCAATCATGTTCTCAATTTCTGCAACACGGTTGCCAGGGGATGGATGCGTACTTGCGAATTCCGGCATACCAGAGCCACCGCTGGCGCGTTCCAGCACTTCCATGACGACGATCATTTCTTCAGGGTCGTAACCAGCATCGGCCATAATACACACGCCCAGCCGATCCGACTGCAATTCGTCTTCGCGCCCGAACTTCATGAGGATCATCTGACCGACCATTTGCGCCGTTGCGCCGCCGCTGTCACCACCAGCCACCAGCACAGCACCGATCAGGCCATTCGTTAGCTCCGATTGAGCGATACGCGCTGCGCTATGCCGCGCCAGCACATGCCCGATCTCATGCCCAAGTACGCCCGCAACTTGGTCTTCTGTCTCTAATTCATTGAGCAGTGCCGTTGTGATGAATACGGGACCACCGGGTAGGGCGAAGGCGTTGACGGTATTGGCATCGTCCAGCACAGTAAAGCTGAAACGCCAGGGAGTATCAGCGGCGATACTGTTTTCGACGAGTTCGAAGCCAATGTCCTGTACCAGTCCCTGGATGCGTGCATCTTGGACCGCACCGCCAAACTCAGCGACCATCTGCGGGGCGGATTGCAGGCCGAGAGCAATCTCTTGCTCCTGGGATATGTTGATGTACTGCGTCTCTCCCGTAACTTCGTTAAAGTCCTGCGAGGACAAATACGAGATAATGGCGAACACGGCCATAACGATCGCAATCAGGATACGTGAGCCGCCAGAACTCCGAGCACCGCGGCGAGTGACATAACGAGTCATGATATATGGCTCCTTCTTGTTTAGTGATTATCGACTGCGTCGACAGGCTCAACAGGGACGAAACGTTCGACTTCCAGGGCTTCATAAGTGCCGCCAGCAATGGCCCCAAAGAGAATATGGGCGGTGACGAACCAGGTTGTATTAAACACAAACCAGGGGAAAAGCTGCGATGTGAGGAAGTTGTTGATGAGATACAGGCCGAATCCGAATAGGGCACCCAGGATAATCCCTGTCACCAATCCCCATTGATGGATAATGATGGCTAACAGCACTGTTCCTAAGATGGCGATGGCGTAATTGACGACCAGCGCCGCCAGGACCATGACGATGGAGAGCGGTTCAGCTTCATTGAGCGAAGTTGGCCCCAGGATGATCGACCCGACATTGCGGATAGCGGTGGCCACATCGCCATTCCCGAAGACGACCGGAACGACCAGGACGACGAATATCAGAAAAACGCTGCCAGCAATGAAGGCTGCAATGAAAGTGGCGCGCCAGTCCACGAGTTGGCGCATCGGGACAGCTTTGGGCGATGCATCGGTATTTACACTGCTCATGGCATTCCCCTCACGAATTATTTGGTGTTTATCTATCTTACCAGTTATTGATCGACCAGCACGACGTACTAAAAAGAATAGCGTGAGGTGGGTACAAAACCAAAAGGTTCTGCCGCCTTCTATGAGGATTATTAACTGCTCTATTGCAGTTCATATACAGCAATTAGGAACGTTTCCATTGACTTTCCTTGCCAAATCTGCCTATTGCAATGACGACATCCAGCCAATCAGATAGCCCGGGGCTATGGTTACTGGATGAACATAAGCAATTTGCCATGTCGGTACTCATCGGTTGGGCAATGAGCCGTATTTTGATACGGCTATCGTTTACAATGAGGGTGTCCTTGATAAGGGTTCGCATGACGTAATCAACTCAGTAATCAATCACCTGTGAGGTGTACAACTATGAGGTTCAACTTCCAATCGCCGCGCCAGCAGCTTGTCGAGATTATGAACCGTATTTATTATGGCGGCATGACCACGCTTTCCGGCGGCAACCTGTCGACCCTGGACGATGATGGCTGCATCTGGATTACGCCCAGTGCCATCGATAAAGGCAAGCTCACTGGGCGCGACATCATCTGCGTGCATCCCGATGGCACGCTCGAAGGGCCGCACCCGCCTTCGGTCGAACTCCCATTCCATCGGGCAATTTACCAGAATCGCCCCGATGTTCGCGCTATCGTCCATGCCCATTCCCCAGCGCTGGTATCGTTCAGCATTGTCCGCAAAATCCCTGATACCAACCTCATTCCCCAGGCCAGCCGTGTCTGTGGCGCCGTTGGTTATGCCCCCTATGCTTTACCGGGCAGCGAAGCGCTTGGCGACAATATCGCCCAGACCTTTGCTGAAGGCTATGATGTGGTCTTGTTGGAAAATCATGGTGTTGCGACTGCCGGAGCGACCTTGCTAGAGGCCTTCCAACGCCTGGAAACGCTCGACTTCTGCGCGCGTACCCAGATGTACGCCCAGGGATTGGGTCAGGCATCGGCGCTAACGGATGAACAAATCAACCTGTTTGACCATCGTGAGCACGTTTTAGAGGAATTCACGCCAGCATCCCACAGCAGCCGCGAACGTGAACTGCGGGAAAAACTCGCTGACATCGTACAGCGCTCTTGTCAGCGCCAACTGATGATTAGCACCGAAGGCGTTGCCTCAGCCCGTATTGATGCCGATAGCTTCTTGATTACGCCAACAGGCTTTGATCGTCCTAGCATCGATCCAGAAAACATCGTGCTCATTCAGGGCGATAAGCGCGAAGCGGGTAAGCTGCCCAGCCGTTCAGTGCGGCTGCATCGTGCTATCTACCAGAAGCACCCCGATGTCGAGTGCATCATCACGTCGCAAGCACCTTTTATCACCGCCTACGCCGTCGCGGAAAAAGACCTCGATACCAAAACTATTCCAGAGAGCTATATCATGCTGCTGGATGTGCCCAAGATCAATTTCGGCAAACAGTATGCTGAACCGGAAAAGATCGCGGATACGATTTCGCCAGCATGCCCGGTCGTGTTGCTGCAAAACGACTGTGTGCTGACCACGGGCAAGAGCGTCTTGCAGGCCTTTGATCGGTTGGAAGTAGCCGAGTTCACAGCGCGTTCGCTCATCGAAACGGCGTCCATTGGTCAGCTTGTACCCATCAGTGACGACGAAATCGCGGCGATCAAGACCAAATTCTTACAATAGTCTCGACAGGTCTCATGATGAAAATAGCGTGTTTCGTGCACGCTATTTTTGTCTATGTGCGTTTGGCTTCATAATACAGGGCTAACCCCGTCGCCAACGCGCCCACCAACTCCCAGATGCCGACGCCCAAAAAGCCTGCCGGGGCAATCCCATTGATGACCGCCAACGTAAACACGGTAAACGTCAGAACGCGGAAGGGGACCGTCCAGCGGTAGAAAATCTTCAAGTTGTTCAGGGAAGCCAGCACATAATACACGCCCATATTGACGGAGGCCATTGAGGCCGCCGTGATGAACGTTAGCGTATAGTCCCCTGTCGCCCGTTCGCCAGCTTGCAGGACTTCCATGTTGGTCGCACTGAGCACCGTTTCCGGGCTGATGAGACCGACCAGCCCAAACAAGAAGGCCAGGATGCCGAAAACGAACATCGTCAGGCTGGATGCATTGCGTATACGCCAGTTGGAAAAATTCATAATTGGCTCCCATGTGATGGCCAGGGTGGGTCTTTTTTCGAACTAATTCGTTCTTAGAGAGTATCACGTCACAGTAGCATATCGCCACACTTAGGACTGGATTGGAGGCTGGATAAACCTGCCAAAACAAAAAGACACCTTTCTGAAAAGATGTCTGTATGTCGTAGCTATATCGTTGTCGATGGATTCGGATGGTATACCCGGCTAGCTAATCAGTCGAATACACTGCTTGCTATGCTTCTGTTGAGTGCTCAGGATCGATCTTCGCCATGCTGGCAGAAACTTTCATGATTTCGAATAGACGCTGCGCCAGGATCGCAATGGCGAATCCAGCGACGAAGGTGCGCCAGGGCAAACGTGATGAAGACTCTTGGTTAGTCATGGCTGTCTCTCTCTTGATATAAATGAATCTGTCAGAAAAGGCAAATGATTCAGTGCATAGATTCCATATAACTGAATGCTTAACTGAATGCTACCTTCGTGATATGCCTCAAGGTTACGGAGTGGGAATGAGTGCTTTCTGTCCTGGCTCATTAGGTTTCTAAAAATATAGGTGAGCATTTAGTGAGTGCTGCCTCAACGTCCCTGCGATATGTGCCTGCATAATTGGACAAAGAAAAAACACCTTCTTGAGAAGGTGTTTTGGATCGTGATGGGACTGTGTAAACAGCCGAGTTACGCGACGCTCTCAGTACGGGTGTGCGTCTGGATGTATGTTTCTTCGTCGATGCGACCGACCAGACCGCCTGCGCCAGCTGCAAACAAACCAACAATCAGGATGGCGAAGATTACACCAGCAGTGGCTGCCAGGGTGTCAGCGATGTCACCACTCACGCGCTCAATCGTTTCTTCGGCGCGCGCCTGTGTCTGTTGGACAGATGCAATCCACTGATCAACGCGTGCACTGGCTTCTGCCTGGGTCAGTTCCGTCTGGTTTGCCAGGGACGTAACCAATTCATCGCGAATCGTCGCCGTATCTTCACCCGCAATCACAGCCGCCAGCAAATCTTCAACGGCGACACGCAAATTGGAGTTGGCCGTCAATTCAGCATCTTCTGGCAGCAAGGTGTTGAGTTCGTCGCGGATGCCATCTTCGGTTGTGACCTGCAGATCAACAGCGCGTTGCACTTCTGGTGCGACATCGACTGCCGTTTGTCCAATCAGGCCCAACCCATCGGAAATAGTATTCGAAACGCCATTAATGATGGACGTCGCGCCGCTAGCGACCAGGAAAAAAGAGGTCAGCATGACGACGCCGAAGGTCACGAAACCATGCAGGAAGGCGTCCAGCATATCCCGTGCGCCGGATAGCCTTGCAGCGACCCATCCGCCTGTAAACAGTGATAGCAGGGCCGATGCGGCCAACCATATCACTACCGCCGTGCCGAAGTTTGGACCAACGGCCTGGGCTTCAGTTTCCGGGTTGATGGTCGCCAGACCAATGGCGGTACCTAGCATTTCCATAATCATCTGTACGATGAATGCGGCGACAATACCTGCCAGGATCGCACCCCAGGAAATCCGGGGCAAGGGTACCGGGCTATTGGTTGCCGTTTTTGTGACTTCATAGGATCTAAGTTCGGGTTCAACAACTGTCATTAGTAATTATCTCCCTTCTGTCTGTCGTTTTCTGAATGGAGCGCCTGCTAGATGCAAGCGCATCCTAAATAGTGATGTGTGTCTTAGGTCAGGACGCGGGCACCAAACAGCAGCGCACCAACGAACAGCACTAAGAAGATGAAGAACAGAAGCTGAGCGATACTTGAAGCTGCACCCGCAATACCGCCAAAACCAAACAGCGCAGCGACAACAGCAATAACAAGGAATAAAAGAGCTAAGCGAAGCATGTGATAAGCCTCCATTGATTTTTCTTTTTTTGTTCATCTATAGGGTATGAATTCCGTATGAGTAAGGGGCGTATCGCGTTGTTAGCGTTGTTTTTATTTAGCTAAGTATTTGATAAGCCTTGACCAATGGGCGACTTTAAAAGTAGGCGACATGCAAAAGAGCCGAGATGTCTCGGCTCTTCCATGTGACTGTATTATTCTTGGGGTGAGGATACACTCAGGGTGTGCTCATCGCCGCCTGGGCAAGCAGATTGAGGTTGGTATTCATGCTGGCATCGGCATTCCCTGGCTGCCATACGCCCCAGTTACCCCGTGCCGCAACCACCAGGTTCAGACTGGGAATGATGGTCATGATTTCGCGGTTCCAGTGCCCGCTGGCCTGGAAGGTATCCGCTGGTGCTCCCGGCCATGCACGATCATTCGTCATGCCGACGAAGCAGTTAAACCACCACCCATACCCATACAATCCTGGACCATAATCTACTTGATTGCTGTCGCCGCCGATGGTATCGACATCAAGGTAGTCGACGTCCTCGACGCCGGTTAGCGGCAGGTTGTTCGGAACCTGGGGCTGCATATAGGTATCGAAGTAAGAAACGGGCAGCAGTTGTTCACCCTGCCAGTTGCCTCGGTTAAGCCACCACCAGCCAATCCGTGCGAAGTCGCGCGGGGTCATCGTCAGGCGCGGGCCACCCCTTACTGTCTGGATGAACGAGCCATCTTCAAATTGCAGCGCGCCCAACTCGTTGTTGACGAGGCTCATAACGGCATCTGCGTTGGTGGAGTCAATGCCATACACGCGGTCGAACAGCGTCTTCAGATACAGGCTGATGCCATAATCGTTGTAGGCAAAAGCTTCACCCGGTACTTCACCACGCACATAGCCACTGGTCATGTTGGCAAGGTGACTGAATGTCATCGTCTGATCTTGCTCAGTCAGGTCCCAGCCAAAATTGGCGATCTGCTGGTCAACACCCGACAGACGACCCTCATCGATGGCGAACATCATTAAGGAAATCCACAATGGCTTAACCGCTGAGGCCCAATCACCATGACCACCGCTGCCCCAGGACGCCACCAGATAGCCATCTTTGATGATGACGCCCGTGCCGCCCACATTCTCAATGAACTGATTGATGAGTGCTTCGTCCAGGCCGACCTCGGCCAATGTACGTGTGTCCCAGCTTTCGCCAGGGAACACCTGTGCATCACTGACCTTGCGCACGTAGAGCGCTACCTCGCTGCCGATGCCTGCTGGCGTGGGCCAGCTATGCTCACCAGCGGAGATCATGCGGCTTTCTTCCACGCTGGCGCCCGTTGCCGGGTCGAACCACATAAAAGAATAATTGCCCGGTTGCATATCCATCAGGCCCAGCTCGCCCGATACGTTGGACGCATATAAGATGTAGCTCTCGCCCGGTTTGGCCAACAGATATTCGGTGCCACCGGCTTTTAGTTCGTCATTGGGACGCATCTCATCGAAGTTGGTGCTCTCGAAGAAGCGCTTCTGGCGCCCCCAGTCAGATAGCATCTCACTCGTTGGCGGTGCACCCACACCTTCCCATGTGCCAACTACCATGACATAGCCTCCGGCCATACCTGTCGCCCAATTGCGCAGGCGGATGTCGCTTCGGTTGCCATCCTTAAGTCCCTGGGCCTGGTCATCGACGCCTTCGTTCCAGTTTTCAGCCATATTGACGTTGTAACGACCATCGGCCAAATCAACCGCTTCCCGGACATCCGCATAAAGTGCTTGCGGTGACGTCGCATTGGACTGCTGCGCAAACTGGTCGATGTTGGGGTCATCAGGGAAATTCATGATGTTGCCGCCCAGGTGATGGATGGCAATGGCATGGTTATAGTCGTCGGCTGCGGCGATCTCTGCGGCAATGGCACGGGCTTTCGCATCCGTTAAGGCTTCTTCATATTCTTCCGCAATGCCCCAGATGATATTGCCATGATGCTCAAATGTATTGACAACCGCCTGAATAAAGGCCGCTTCGATTTCCCCGACTGTGTTGTCAGGCTCCTGGCCTTCCGGTGTTTCGACGGCAAAGGGCGCGGCGCTGTCATCATAGAAGAACAGCAGCACAACGATGCCCCGGCTATCCAGCTCCGCGAGAATGCCATCCCAGGCATCGAGCACAGCCTGATCGACGCCGTTGTCTGGGTTGTTATCAATAAAGGGGTTCTGGTTGCCGCCGCCATCACCGCCATGACTACGGACCATATGCATATAGAGGGCATTGCTACCGGATGCGCCAATGGCATCGATGATGGCAGCTTGTTCTTCAGGACTCAGATATAGGAAACCTTCTGGCCCACCGGCTCCCGCCATATAGAAGGGATCGAGTTTGCCATCATGGTTCGAGTCCTGATTGTAATAGAGCCATTGGGGATTGTCGGGATCAACGACGATTTGAACAGGGGTTTGGGCACTGCTTACGATAGCCGAGAACGCCAGCACGATGACCAGCACCACCAAACCGAATCGATATTTCATCTGTTTTCCTTCAAGTTTCAAACGACATATAGGGGTTGGACATGGGTAGAATCTGCTTTTTGAGTATAGGATTTAATATGAGAAAATAGTTTTCTTACGGAAATGTCCCACCAAAAAATCTAAGTTCAATTATTACACTATGTTAAATAAGTCTTCAAATCAAGATACGTTAAGTGTTGTCTAATCATAATGCCTGTACCATAGCCAATAAGAACTACATGCCTCACGTTAGTCACGCTATAGCCTCACACATAACTGAATGACTGATGATCTGTTCATGCCGAACTACGATTGTGCCTTAAGAGCCAGTCAGTAGGCCTCAGGCTGTGCTTCACTGTATATCCTGCACAAGCGCACATCATAACAGCGATTAATGCCTGATAGTATTTTTTTAATTGCTAAATTATGTCTTAATACTTGATAGGAACTTGATAGGCGTTCGATAGGTCGGCAAGCGTAACATGATCCTGTATCCGGCTATTCGCCTGGATCACTCAATCCGTAAGTAATAGGGGGAGTAATATGTGTGGTATCTGTGGGAAGTATAGTGTCGATGGTGTCGAACTTGACACGCTCAAGCGGATGGCTGATGCGATTCGGCATCGTGGCCCCGATGACGACGGGTATTTCGTTGAAGGCAGTATTGGTTTAGCCAATCGCCGCTTGAGCATTATCGACGTCGATGGCGGTAAGCAGCCTATCTCCAACGAAGATGATACTGTATGGATCGTCTTCAATGGCGAAATTTATAACTATCCCGAACTGCGTGAACAATTGCTTGCCAATGGCCACCAATTTAAAACGCATACCGATACAGAAGTTATTGTGCATTTATATGAAGAATACGGCGTACAAGCAGTCCGCAAGTTGCGTGGCATGTTTACCTTCGCCATCTGGGATCAACCGCGTCGTCGGTTGTTCGTCGCCCGTGACCCACTCGGTCAAAAGCATCTGTACTACACACAGCGCGATGGCGAATTCTTATTTGGTTCTGAAATTAAATCACTCTTAGCCGACCCAACCGTGCGCCCTGAACTGAATACCTGGGCCATGCATCATGCCATTTCTTTGCGCTGCCTGCCTGATGAACACACCATGTTCAAGGGCATTGATAAGCTGCCTGCCGGTCATTACCTCGTCTATGAAAACCAGACAGCGAAGATTGAACAGTACTGGGATCAGCCCTTTGAACCGAAGCACACCATGCCAGAAGAAGAGCTGATTCAAGAACTGCGCAAGGTCCTGTTAGATACAGTCGAATGCCATATGCTCAGTGATGTACCCCTGGGTGCCTTCCTCAGCGGCGGTATCGACTCCTCACTCATTACCTCGATGATGGCCGAACTATCAGACAAGCCCATTAAGACCTTCTCCATCGGCGTTAAAGAAGAAGATTTTAACGAGCTGCCCTATGCGCGCCAGGTGGTCGAAAAATACAACACCGAGCATTACGAATATATCGTCGAGCCGGATCTGGTCAGCTTGCTGCCTGCCATGATGTGGCATATGGAAGAACCAGTTGATCCGTTTGCCTTTGGCGTCTACTCAGTGTCGAAGCTGGCTTCTGAGCATGTCAAAGTGGTGCTGGGTGGCGATGGCGGCGACGAAATGTTCGCTGGCTATGATCGTTACTTCGGCAACCAGATCATCGACTACTACACGATGGTGCCCAAACCACTGCGTAAAGCCATCATTGAACCGATCATCGCCTCACTGCCGGATAACTTCAGCTATAACAACCGCGTCCAAAAGCTGCGCTGGATGGTCGCCATGTCCGACGACACCTCTGGTGAGCGTTATGCACGCAGCGCCAGCTTCCTGCGCTTTGGCCCGGATCATAAGCAAGATCTCTACTCAGAATCGCTTCTGAACGAACTGGGCGACAATGATGCGATTGATTACCTGCTGCGCTATTTCGATTCGCCTCAAGCTAAAGATGACATCGACAAGATGCTCTATACTGATGTCAAAACCCGTCTGGCGGATCATCTCATGACGGTTGGTGACCGCATGACGATGGCCCATAGCCTGGAAGGGCGTTCGCCATACGTTGACCAACGGTTTGCAGAATTCGTGGGCCAGATGCCTGCCAAGTACAAACTGAATGGCCGCCGTCTGAAATATGCCCTGCGTCAAGCTGCTCGTGGCTACCTGCCGGAAGATCTCATCACCCGGCCCAAGCAAGGCTTTAGCTTCCCTCTGGCTTACTGGTTCCGCAATGAACTGCGTGAATTCACAGAAAGTATCTTCAAATCATCACGTCTGGTAGAAGACGGTTACTTCCGTGAAGACGCGATGACCAACATGCTCGCCGTACATGTCGCGGGTGAGGTAGACCACAACTACCGCCTCTGGCTGCTGCTCAACCTGGAACTGTGGTATCGCATGTTTATTGATGGCCAGTCCGCGGATGATCTCAATCAAGATTTGCAGTCGCGTCTCGCCTTTGAGAAAAACGGCACACACACTGGTGTCACAGCAGATTCGACAGGTGTCCTGCACACACCTGCCTAATTTAATACTTGGGGAAGTTTTGGAAGTTACAATATTCAGGAGATAAAAATGGAAAGCAAAACCATACTCGTAACGGGCGGCACGGGCTTCACCGGGAGCCATCTGGTGCGCCGACTGATTAAAGATGGCCATACTGTGCGCGTCGTGGATAACCAGAAGGGCTATTTTTACGACGAAATCGCCGCACTTGGTGCGGACATCACCATTGGTTCCGTCACCGATAAAGACCTGATGTTCAAACTCGTAGAAGGCGTGGACATCGTCCAGCACATGGCCGCCGCCTTCCGCCGCGTGGACCTGCCTAAGTCGGTATATTGGGATGTCAACGTCAACGGCACCAAATACCTGCTGGAAGCCGCCGAACAATTCGGCGTCGAGCGCTTCGTCTATACCAGCACCTGCGGTGTCCATGGTGATGTCGAGAACCCGCCTGCGGCAGAAACCGCCCCCATCGCACCCGCAGATTACTATCAGTACACCAAGTGGGAAGGCGAAAAAGTCGCCCACGAGTTCATGGAGCGTGGCAAACTCGATATTGCCATTCTACGTCCTGCGGCCATCTACGGTCCTGGCGACCCGGAACGCTGGGTCATGTTGTTCAAGCGTGTGGCTCCGGGCCGCTTCTTCATGCTCGGCTCCGGTAATGTGACCTATCACCCGCTCTACATTGCCAACCTCGTTGATGCCCTGGTCCTCGCCCAGGAAAAACCTGAAGCTGTTGGTCAGACCTACCTCATCGCTGATGAGAAGTACTACAAGCTGAATGACC
Source organism: Anaerolineaceae bacterium (assembly GCA_002699585.1). Classification (GTDB taxonomy): domain Bacteria; phylum Chloroflexota; class Anaerolineae; order Aggregatilineales; family Phototrophicaceae; genus Phototrophicus. The sequence goes on from PABP01000035.1 coordinate 182,975, forward strand.
TGGTGAAAGAGGTCGCCCGTGTGCTAAACGTCGATGTCAAAGTCACGCACATCCCATTCTGGCCCGTTTGGGCTGTCGCGGGTCTGGTTGAACTCGGCTCGAAGATCATCAACATCAGCCCGCCGATTTTCCGCCGCCGTGTGGACTGGTTCCGCCAGAACCGTGCCTTTGACATCAGCAAAGCCAAGCGCGAACTGGGTTATGAAGCCAAGGTTGATCTCTACACAGGCCTGAGTGAAACCGCCGTATGGTATCGCGAAAACGGTTACCTCTAAGCAATATATCCAGTGTATCCCCCTGACTGGTGATTGCAAAAAGTGGGCATCTTTAAAAGGTGCCCGCTTTTTGTTTACCTGGTTGCTATGTTCGATACAGTGTAGACGCCGGACAGCATCCATGAGATGCTGGGTCTGGTGGTGCTGGTCCCGCCGTATGCCTTTGATACCTGTTCTTATTTGTTCCCATGCCATCGGTAGGGCAGCACGCATCCAGCGATGAAACCGTACATAATGTGTTCATCAACAAGGAGAAAATACCATGATCGTGACTTGTAACCGTATTCCCGTGAACCCTGACCATGCCGCCGCCTTTGAAGCCCGTTTTGCGGATCGTGCCAGTCTGGTCGATGGCATGGATGGATTTGTGTCGTTCCAGCTACTGCGCCCCCAGAACCCCGAAGATCCCTATGTGGTGATGACCTTCTGGGAATCGGAAGCGCACTTCAAAGCCTGGACCGAATCGGCTGAATTCAAAGAAGGCCATGCGCGTTCCGGTCAACTGCCGCCGGAAACCTTCGCTGGGCACCCTAAGCTGGAAATGTTCGAGATCATCCAGGGGACGGCCTTGATCCAGCGCGTTGGTGAGTAATATTGATCCCGGTTGCCATCAAATACATCCGCTGCTGATTGTGTTAGTGGGGCTAGTCGTTGTGGCCATCATGACGATGGCCCCGCTTTTCAATCTCAGCCATCCTCAAACGCCGCGCCAGATCTCATATTGGAACTGCTCATTGGAACTGCTCAATAATGATGAAATTTAACGTCGGTAAATAGAAAGAGATCAGTAGCTGTTTTAAGAATTTATATGACCAAATTGCGACGTGAACCCCGCCTCAAATCCGTGTATCGCTCGATGAAACATCGACCTTAACTGCCCTCGTAGAAAACCTCGGCATATTCCGCTAGTATCAACCCTTCACGACACGTGCCCAAAAAGCATAGTGGATTGCTCATCACGACCACACATAGCAAATCAGGGTTGATATGACCATCGCAAATACCAACCGCACCAAAGCATACTGCAACGTCATGGCAATGGAAAAAGGCCTTGATCCTATCGGGTATGCGAGGACGTTTGATACCTGCTTCGCGCTTGAATTGCCCTTGCCCTGGGTACATTCCATCATCAAAGATCAGCCCAATATCCCCGATGAACTCCGGCAGCTTGGGCAACTGTACGCTCAACTACCGCCAGAGGAACGTCTACGGGTGCGCCCGATGTTTATCGTTCCCGACGAAGCCTATTCGCAGGCCGGTTATCGGCGGTTGTTGCATTACACACGGCCAAATGGTGCCTTTTCGGCTTTCACGAAGTCCGAGTACCTTGTCCCAGAGAGTGAAGTTGGCCCTCTGCTGTGGGCCTTGCAGCAATCGCCTGAGAAGCTACCCCAATTCGATGCATACCGTGTGAATGATTCTGATGTCCGCGATTTGATGATCTGCACGCATGGTACCGTCGATGTCGCCTGTGCCAAGTTTGGCTTTCCCGTATACCAACACTTGCGGCAAAATGTCGCCAATGAGCAATTGCGAGTCTGGCGCGTCAGCCATTTCGGCGGCCATATATTCGCTCCAACTGTTCTGGACATGCCCACAGGCCATTATTGGGCCTACATGGATGGCGAACTGGGCCAGCAGGTCGCTGAACGGCGTGGTGATGCCACCCCCTTGCGCGGCCACTATCGCGGTTGGTCCGGTATGGGCAACAGCTTCTTACAGGCCCTGGACCGTGAATTATGGCAGCAGCAGGGGTGGTCCTGGTTTGATGTTGAAAAAGAGGGCCAAGTTCTCCGGCAGGATGACGACGAAGACCCTCAATGGGCTGATGTCCGCATTACGCATCAAAAACCTGGTACGGATCAACAGGTCACTGTAGAAGCGCATGTCGTTGTCAAACGCAGTATCGAAACACGTCCCTCATCGCGCGGGGACAAAATCAACACGTACCCGCAGTATCACGTCGAGACTATGGAGATCAATGCGTGACGCCGAGGTTCTGTTGACATTTGCCAGATCATTGTATTTAGGATATTTAAGAGCGCAGGTTGTAGGGGCATAGCATGCTATGCCCTTTTTGCATGCAAAACCCGTTCATCAGTCGTTCTTATGATCAAATGTCAATATGTCCTACAATACGTAAGCACCGATTGGGCGAGTATCTGCGCCAGTTGCACCACCGAGTCGACCTCGACCCATTCTTCATCTGCATGCAGCCCGCCGCCTGTTGGCCCGATGATGACCGTTTCGATACCGGCTTCTCCCAACAATGCCGAGTCCATCCACCACAATTCCCCATATAGTTCCGGTTCCTTGGATAGCGTCTGCTGGGTAGCAGCACGCACTGTTTGCACGATGTCGGCCTGCGGGTCAATCGCATACGGATTGCGATCAAAGAAGGCGTTGACCGTCGCGGAAAATTGCGGGTCGGCGTCTGCTAGCCTGTCGAGTAATGCCTGGATTTCCGCGACCACTTGCGCGACAGTTTCCGAGGGCAGGGTGCGCCGTTCCAACTCGATGCGGCAAAAGGCCGAGTACACCGATTGTGAGGTGCCGCCCTGGATCAGCGGCACATGGATCGATGGCGGTCCCAGCAGCAGATGTCCTTCGCGTTGTAGCAGCTCCTGGGCGTATTTTTCGATTTCGACCAGCACGCGCCCCATATGCATATTGGCATCGATGCCATCAGCATAGCGGCTGCCATGCGCCGCACGTCCCTGCGTTTTGACTTCCAGCCACACAAAACCGCGATGTGCACAGCACACCCGCAGTTGGCTCGGCTCGGTGAGGATGGCCGCATCGATCTGGATGGCTTCTTTTTGCAAATATGCCACCAGATGTTCCATGCCTTTGCTGCCATATTCTTCGTCAATGACGGTCGTGAACCACACATCACCTGCTAGCGTGGCATCGGCCTCGACTAGCGCTTTCATCACCGCTAGCATAGCGGCGATGCTGGCTTTCATGTCGTAAGCGCCGCGCCCATAAATTTTGTCCTCGCGTAGCGCGCCGGAAAACGGCTCGCGCATGCCCGTCACGCCGACTGTATCCAGATGGGCGTTAAGCAACAATGTGTGTCCGTCGCCTGTTCCTTGCAGCAGACCATAGACGTTATCACGCTCCCTTTCGACCGGATCGACGATAGGGTCGATGCCCATATCGGCCAGCGCCTGGGCCACATAGCTCCCGATGTTGCCTTCACCTGCTGCGCCTTTTTCCAGGTCGCTGTTCACGGAGTCGATTTGTACCAGGGCTTGTGTCTGCGCGACGATATACTCACGATCAATCTGTATTCCCATGATGTTTAGCCCTTATCAAAAACGGATAGCGCCTGCGCTAAATCAGCGATCAGGTCATCAACATTTTCAATGCCTGTTGAATAGCGAATCAGGCTTTCAGGAATGCCCATTGCCTGCCGTTCTTCCGGCGTACACTCGACGTGGCTGGTGGTCGCTGGTGGCCCGACGATGGTTTCCACTGCACCCAGGTTGGCGGCGGCATGCGCCAGCTTCAGCCGGGGAACAAAGCGCCGTACCGCGTCGAAAGAGTCCTCTTGTAGCCGAAAACTCAACATACCGCCAAAGCCGCGCATCTGCTCGCTGGCGATGTCATGCCCGCTGTGCGATGTCAAACCTGGATAGTTGACTTTTTCTACTGCCGGGTGATTTTCAAGATATTGGGCGATCTGTAGGGCGCTGGCATTTTGCTGCCGTATGCGCAGTTCGAGCGTTTTCATGCCACGCAGCAGTAGATAGGCCGCCATCGGGTGCAGGGTCGCGCCGTTGATCTCGCGGTAGTGATAAATGGCGTCAATCAAATCTTGTGACCCACAAATCACGCCGCCGAGCGCGTCGGCATGCCCACCCAGGAACTTCGTCGCGCTGTGCAGCACCAGGTCGGCACCCAATTGCAGCGGATTCTGGTTGATGGGCGTGGCGAAGGTGTTATCAACGATGACCACCGCGCCAACTTCGTGGGCGACTTTGCTCAATAGAGCGATGTTGACGACCTTGGTCGTGGGGTTGGTCGGGCTTTCCAGGTAGACGACATCACAGCCCTTACGAATTTCAACCTCGATCTGTTCGTGGTCGGTCGTGTCGCACAGGGTCACATCGACGTTAATGCGCGGCAAAAACTCGGTGAAGATCACATTGGTGCCGCCATAGGTATCCTTGACCGACACGACGCGCTGTCCCGGTGTCAGCAGGGCGAACAGTGTGCTGCTGATGATGCCCATGCCAGTCGATGCGCTGGTCGCGGCTTCTGCACCTTCTAACAGGCGCACCTTTTCTTCAAATGCATGCACAGTTGGGTTGGTATTGCGCCCATAGATGTGGCCCGGTTTTTCGCCACGGGCGACCGCCAGCCACTCGTCCAGGTCATCGTAGCCATAAGCCACGCTATGGACCACAGGAACCTGGGTCGCGCCTTGCATCAAATACGTTTCTTCGCCATACCAGATACAGCCCGTCGCCGGGTGAAGGGGAGCGTTTGTCATGATGGATGCCTTCGTGTTGCCTGGGTAATGTGCACCTATTGTCTATCAGGCAGGCGACATCTTCAAATGACTGGGGCAAATAGCCTGGAATCAGGCGATATTCGGAAATCGACTGAGGAATACGAAGAAGTCTGTGTAACAGCTATATTAGTAGGAAATGACAAAAGGGGATTTTGGTGGGCCCAACCCGATGCGTGTCGAACATGAGAATTTCGCTTGCTGCCCGGTTTTCTCAGCTATTTGCCCATCTTCTACCGAGATTTGAGTGCCATTGGCAATCGCTTGCAGGTAGATGAAGGGTGGCAGCAGCTTCAGACGGATGATCTTTCCCCGTTCGTCAATCACGACCTTGCTAACCAGTTGACGAAGTAACTCACGCTGATGTGTTCGATCCAGCAGCCGATATCGTTCGCCAATTTGACTGAGGATATGGAGAGCCATATCGAGATCCTCAATGTGCGAGCTACTTTCCTGATGTAATGATTGTAGCGCATTTTCAATATTCGCGCGTTCCTGTTGAATCTCCTGAGCCAATTTCAAGTAGACATCATTGTGCATGCCATGCTGGGTATAGGCGCGCCAGAGGTTGAGTTCCTTGTCTTTGGTGCGTGCCAGCGCATCTTTCAAGGAGCGGGATTCCTGTCCACTAATGCTGGTATAGCTCTGCACATCCTGCTGGTAAGTGAGGCGAATGGCAGGCATCTGTTCAGGATCGACCTGAATGCATTCCAGATGCCAAGGAATCTGCTGATCGACGTCGGTACAAACGACACGCTGCTTCTGACCGGCGATGCGGTAGTAGGCAACACCTTTCTCAGTCCGTTTGATATTGGGGCGTGAGCAGGACATGCGTCGCACTTTGCCATTTGGAAATTGCAGATAGACCAGTCCCTGTAGCAAATAGAAATTGCGCTTCTGAGCGAAGGGTTTCTGGCGACGCCATGCCAGCAGTTGCAAGCCGTGTTCAAACTCCTCAGTCGAGACAATTGGCTCCCAATTGCCTCGCAGCGTCTTGGGTTTGATATCGGCCCATTCGCTGGGCACGACGATCCAGCCCGCATAGAACCAGTTGTTGAAAGCACGCGACAAGGCCTGAATGTTAGGCACCAGTTTGCCGCGACGATTGGCGCGTATGAAGGGATTGCCATTGCGGAGTCGATAGCCGCGAGCGGTCAGAGCGTCACAGATAACAGGCAGGGTCTGATTGTCCAATAGCAAGTCCCAGGCATAGCGCCAGATCGGGGCACGGACGGGATCAAGCTCGACCCAGCGACGGTAACGTGTGTGCTGAAGGGACTCGGCTTTGTCAGTGGAATCAATGCGGGCTTCGCGATTCATGTACCCATCCGGTGCTTTCCAGGGCCAGTCACCCTGATGCAGCTTGGAGAGCATGCCATGTTTGACGCGCCGACCAATGACAGCCGATTCCCGACGCGCCATACCAAAGAGGATATTGAGATAGAGTCGGTCATCCTCATGAGCAGGATCCAGATCGGGATGAGCGGCGAAGCGTACCGTCAGTCCAATTTCTGTCAGTTCATCAATGGCACGCAGCGCTTCGACATCATCGCGGCCAAAACGATCTGGTGTCGAGGCGAAGATATGCGAGAACGCGCCCTGATGGGCTTGCCTGAGCATATCCTGATAAGCCTTGCGATCCGCCGAGGTTCCAGTGTAGTTATCAACGAACTCGCACACAAAAGGCAGCGCCTTATAGTATTTGAGCATACGAGCGATATCGCGGCGCTGACCATCCTGTGAACGCTGTGGTGCCTGAACTTCCTCGGTGCTCGTTCGCAAGTAGATGACATAACCTGGGTGAGTCGTGATCTTTTGCTTTTTGCGTGCCATTCGTTTACCTGATCCTGTTGGCGTCTCAGGAGTTTACTGCATTTTCGATGCTGTCGATTTTTTGATGGACGAGTGGCGCACGGTCGGCGACGAATCTTTTTGAGTCGGAGTTTTCTGCAAAAGGGCAGCTGCGACAAAAATACGTTTGAGCGCAAAGCCGGTAGAATACTGTCTAGTAGTCATGTTTGGACTCTCCAAATACGGAATCTAACGATAATAATAGTTTGGTACTCACAATCACAATATATTATAAACATAATTGTTTTTCAAAAAGAATTCATGATATGATCTATAAGAGCTAGGCTGATTGCACGGAGGATAGAATGGATCAGGATGCGAAAAGGCGCTTTGGCGAGCGAGTGCGGCATGCTCGTCTTGATCTGAATCTCAAGCAAGAGGAACTGGCTGAAGTACTAGGTACCAGCCAGGCTGTCGTTTCCAACGTGGAAAACGGTGTCTCAGCGATTAGTGTGCCGGATTTGCCTCGATGGGCGGACGCGCTCAACAAGCCGATTATGTATTTCTATGATGAACATGCTCTCGACTGGCAGCGCCGTGCTCTGGATGTATTGGGGATGTTTCCAGAGGATCAATTGGAGGTTATTTTGAGGATGCTCAAGTACATGGCATTGGGCATGCATGAGAATAACTTAAACTGAAGCATCCCAGATGATGTGTTATAGACGATATGGTTCAAAATAAACCGATTATGAAGTTGAATAATCAACATATTCCAATTGGACGCCTGCATTTGTAGGTTATCCGCACGTGAAATGAGCAGGTTATTAAGATCGGCACATCAAAACAAGTGGGTAGTGGTTACATAGTAAGTGATGAAGCGATCATAAGATTGTATTCAATGATAAACTACAACACCATCAGATAGTGCATCTGATCAGATTTAGAAAAAGACAAGGACTTGCGAACAAAGCGACTCAGGCGTTGTCTCAGGGTATTGTTCCAACACTCAATATGGGACGTTTTGCTGCTGCCTTTGGGAGATGGACGATGCTGAATGGTGGGAAAGACGTTGGCATATGGCGCATACTCATCGGTACAGATCGGACAGGCGAAGTAGGCTTTTGGAAAGCGCTGCCAAAGCTGCTGACAAGCCGCCTCATCCCGGTTTCCGATGTAAAAAGTCAGAATTTGATGAGTACGACGACATTGAGCCAACCAAATCCAGCGATTTTGGTTCTTTTTGGCAACGAACGACCATAATTCATCGACTTCCAGCACATCGCCCCAGTGGAAAGGCAAAATCGTATCTGCCAGCATCGGTAACTGCCGCACATGCTGGCGAATCCAACGTAGAGTCGTTTGCCGACAGACGCCAAAGATGCGTTGGATGCCACGTAAGCTTACTCGCTCTTGGCTTGCCTTCAGCACCCTTTGACGCAAGTGCATCTCATGCCCCTTTGCCCGAGGCTTCAACACGCGATAGGCTCTACAATCCTTGCAGTGATATTGTGGGTTGCCACACTTGTTGCTTCTGTTCTTAATGATGTTTGGACTGCCGCATGAACGACAAGTAAACGTGGTGGTTTCTTGTATCATGGTGGCAGTCTATCAAATCCATCACTTACCGTCTAACCATTACCAAACAAGTTGCGTTAAATCAGTTACTATGTCGCTCAAAACGTTGCCAATATCCAGCTAACGAGACATACCGCTTATGAAGAGTGTTTAGAAGATAAAAACCTGTACTGGACCCGAAAAAGTGGACAGAAAAACGGAAGAGCTTAGAGAGTGGCATAAAACTGCGCCTCAAACTCAGCCGGAGTGAAGTAGCCCAGAGCGGAATGAATCCGCTATGCTGGTAGACCTCGTCGATAAAAAGCCCAATCTGTGTGCGCGCTTCGTCAAAGGAGAGATACTCACTCAGATAGACATCCTCCTCCTTGATGGTGCGAATCACCCGTTCCGCAAAGGCGTTTTCAGTGGCTTGTCCCACCGCCATGCTGATGGTCACTTTGGCATCCTGTAAGCGCTCGACGTAGTCGAGAGCAGCATACTGAACGCCCTGATCGGAATGATGAATCTCAGGACGATGTCGCTTCAGCCCTTGCTTAAGAGCCGCCAGCGTCAGGTCATGGGCAATGGCTTGCAAGTAAGTGAAGGGCGGCAGCAACTCCAGACGAATGATCTTTCCCCGTTCGTCAATCACGACCTTGCTAACCAGTTGACGCAGTAGCTCCCGTTGATGAAGCCGATCCAGCAGTTGGTATCGTTCGCCGATGTGACTGAGGGTATGGAGTGCCCTATCGAGATCCTCAATGTGCGAACTACTTTCCTATTGTAATGATTGTAGCGCATTTTCAATATTGGTGCGTTCCTGTTGGATTTCCTGAGCCAATTTCAAGCAGACATCATTGTGCATGCCATGCTGGGTATAGGAGCGCCACAGGTCGAGTTCCTTGTCTTTGGTGTGTGCCACCGCATCCTATAAGGAGCGTAATTCCTGCCCACTGATAATTGGCGTAACTATGATCATCCTGCTGATAAGTGCGGCGAACGGCAGAGTACGCCGATTGGTTGCAGTATAGGAATCAAACGAAAGCCCTTTCTAACTCTCGTCGGGCTTTTTGGGCATAAACAGAATCCGCAGAACAGGCATCGACACACCATCGGAAGCACCCTTCAGCCTGACGATGATCGCTTGCTTCCAAGAAGGCGTAACCGAGGTTGAGCACGACTGCCGGATTTGCGGGATCATGCTGCAATTGTGCTTCAAACAGGGCGATGGCATCTTGAGGGCGACCGGCTGTATTATAAGCTACGCCCAGGTTCATCGCGGCATTGGCAAAGTTGGGATCAGCAGTGATCACAGATTCCAACAGGGCAACCGCATCATCCAGATGCCCCAAGTAAATGCACGTCAGCCCCAGATGATATTGGGCGGGAAGATAATCGGCATCCAGTGTGAGCGCGTGTTCATAGAGGGTTGCGGCAACTTCTAACTCGCCACGATGATAATAACCCAGTCCGATATTGGTCGCTGTTTCAGGGTCGTCCGGTTTGAGGTGGTTGGCGGCAGCACTGAAAGCAGTGGTGGCTTCGTCGGTCATACCCTGCTCCATATAGAGCAGTCCCAGGTTATGATGGGCTTCGCCATCCTCTGGCACGCGCTCCAGATAATGCTGATACATGGTGATGGCATCGTTCGCATTGCCCTGTAGCTGATACATCAGCGCCAAATTGCGATATGGTGGCGCGAAGTCTTCATCAGCAGCAATAGCTTGCCAATACGCCGATTCTGCTTCTTCGAATTGCTCCTGACGAACTAGCATATTGCCGGAGGCTGTGAGATTTGTTGGATCTGTAAGGTCATTCATTGTATTGGCTCCAGGTCCCAAATTTTAACAGTTCCTTCGATCCCCCCAGTAATTAAGAATCTTCCATCCGGCGTAAAGCACAAGTCCCGTATGAAACCTCTGTGTACATTTTCATCTATATAGTACGCCCTGCCTGAAAGATTAATGAGAACAATATAGCCACCACGCATTCCTAACGCGAGATAGTTTCTATTTGGATGAAAGCGTAGACTCCAATAGCCTGTGGCTTCTTCAACAAAATCATTAAGATGAACTTCACGGCCACTCGATACATCCCAAAGATATAGGCGTTCGCCGTTTATTGGGATTGCTGCAAGGTATTTCATATGGAGGTCAGAATCAATCCAGCGAAACCGACTATAGTCTGTATTGAAAGTTTTCTCAATCAATTGCTCCGCGAGGTTAAAAATACTAACTTGCTTGTTTTTGCCACCTGCAATCGCGATGCGATTTGCAGAGCTATCAATTGAGGCAAGGATAGGCAAAATTTCACCAGCATTGTTGGGTTCTGATTTTTCCGAATGCGACCACAACTCGTTTCCTGAGTTGATATTGACGGCGGAAGTTTGTTCGCCAGCAACAACTAAAACATCTGTGCTATGGCCAAAAGAAAGCCACTGCACTGCGATGTAATTATCCGTAAATATTTGAGTTTCATTTGTGACAAGATTGTAGAATCTGGGGATCATGTCTGTATCTACAAGTGCAATCGTCTGTCCATCTGCTGAGAATCGCGCCATTAGGATAGGAAGTGCGCTTCCAACATTGACATCTTGGATATGCTGCCAACTTGTTGGTGACCAAATGCTTAAATTTGGATGTCGTGAGTTATTCGTATGTTGACCCACTAGCAACATCGATCCATCGGGACTGACATCTAAGGCTTGGATTGGCGTAGGATTTTTGGTTGCTAATTCCATTATGGGTCGTCGAATGTTGTTTTCCATATAGGCCTTCTTTATCACCAAATAATGGCTGCTTAGTCCAGCTTAACCGAATTTCTTGCCATCAATTTTTGTATCCCAATTATCTCCTTTACCTCGACTTGCATATTGGCTGATGAACTTAGGTCCTACATAGAATCTATCGACATAATGATATCTCTTACCCGATGTGCCTTCCGAACCGAATTTCAGATTATATTGCTCTGTTACCATATTGAGATTTTCTTCATCTATTGTAGCGTTCCAACGTGCATCATCCGAGCTATTGTGACCCCACTTATGCCAATGTTCTGCAAGTGCTCTAATGTGATCTACATGCCACTTGGTATTCTTGATATATGTGTCGATATGCTTGTCTATAGATGCCTGCTTCCTTATCTGGAACAATGCTTTTGCATCTTCATTTGCTTTCCCATCGTTAATCATGATCTGCAGCCGTTTTTCTGCTCTTGTTTGCTGCCCATTGTGCCAATCTGCTACAATACTGGCTAATCGTTTTTTGATCTTTGCTGAATCTCTTTTTAAGATTTGCTTACGAACTGACCCCCAACCGCTGCCGCGTATGTATAGCTTTTTGCGAACATCATAACCTTTGGGTAGCTTACGTTGCGAAGGTATTTCTGAGTTCGACTTTTTCGGAGGTCCCACCTTGTTCTTACCCGGACTGGCGACATATTCATAATCCCATGTTTGACCGCCATCCGTGACTTCTATCGTCTTAAATACTTTGAACTTGCGGCGAACACTCTTTACGCCACCGACGACTTCATCTTTGGATGCGCCGTCTTTTGCATAGCGTTGGGTAACAGCATCAAGTGCGCGTAGACCTGCTGCCAGCTTTTCGTCATGCTCACGCTGCGCTTTTTCTTTGGGGTCTTCCTTCTTGGGCTGTTCCTTGACTTTATCACTCTTGGCTGGTTCACCCTTCGAGACGGCCTTTGGCCCACCCTTGAGCAGTTCTTTCTTTTTGCGTTCGCCTTCTGCGACCTGCTTGGGATCGGTCGGGCGCGCTTTACTTTTCTTCGCGCCACCGGGCTGGACTTTTGATTTAGCAGCGGCAGGTTTACCCTTGCCGCCCGCTTTGACACCATCACCGCCTTTTTTCTCGCCTGCGGCTTGTATCGGTCTTGGTTGGGCGTTGCCCTCTTTCCATTTGCCCTGCTTTTCCTGATTAGCCTTGCTCTTGGGGTTACGATGATCGCCTAGCATGTCAGTCAGGAACTTGCTAGGGTTAAAGTCCGGCTTGGTGAATTTAATCTCAGGCCATTCTTTTGACCCAAGCACGTAGTCTACATCCGCGCCAATGCCAAACTGACCGGGCAATGGATATTCCAGCGACCCGATAGGCCACCGCCAGGTTTTATCGGGGGCGGGAGACCACCAGGGGCTGTCGAGTTCGACGAACAAATCACCACTCAGGCCGAGGAAAGGCTGTGCCACCATTTCTAGGTGTCCGTTGATGTAAAATTCGCCTTTTTTGCCTTCTTCGGGGGCGGCTTTTTCGCGGTAGCCAACGGTTGGCTTGGCTTCTACATAACCGCGTACGCCTGCCAGTGCATTGATACCCACGCCGGCCTTGATCTCATGACTGGCAATTTCGAGGCCAGCGCCACCTTCGGCACGCAATCCGACACCCGCATACGCGGAGATATTGAGCGTGCCTGAGATGTTGAATTCATTGAGTACCGTTTCATCGGTGGAATAGGTGCCTTCTATTTCGATGTCTTTGATAACACCAGGCCCCAATATCGCCTCCGCATATAAGCCGATATTGGCGAAGACGTTGATATTCCCGATGACTGGCAAGCCATAATAGGCTTTAATTTCCAGCTTGGGCGAATCTTTACGGTAAGGCTTTTCCTTAAAAAGCTCGATTTGTTTGGGTGGGGCAATCTTGCCGATGACATTGACATTGCCATTGCCGTCAATGATGACCTGTGCTTTACCTGTGAGCCATTCTGTAAAGGCGAAGTCGAGCGTGCCATAGCCTGCCAGCATCCGCTTGCCTGGTTTTGGTGCGCCGGATTCGTCGTCGAGTTGTTTGGCTTGTTGGGCGGATTCGATGATTTTCTCAGGGCCGAGTTGCTCTTTCGTCAGGTTTTTGGCGGTTTTCTCGTCAGTAATCATCAAAGTGACTTCGCCGGAGAGCTTCTCGGTTGTATAGTCTACCGTGCCCATAATATCGACAATGCCGCCCTTGAAGCTGGCGTTGACTTTGCCAGAGAATTTGGCGATGTTGACGTTTGCCTCGACCTTGCCAGATAGCACGCCTTTGTCATCGCGCTCAATATAGAGTTGGGCATCATCCAGCCCCTTTATTTTGATATTACCTGTGGCCTTGAACGTCATAGTCTGATTGGTGAGGCCGAGGGTCGCCGTTCCGTCTATGAATCCACCTATTTTGATGCCGATTTCGGGTGCTGTTAGCGTGAGCGTTCCGTTGCTGAATTCGTTTTTAACGTCACCCAATTTATTGATATTGATGCCTGCCCAGCCTAATTCGCGGGAGTGTTTTTTGATGGCATTCATCAATCCACCTTTGCCACCGATACCGCCTTTTCTGCCTAAAACGGTCACGTAGCCGGTGACGGTTCCCTTGTTGATTTTAACTGCTAGAACAGGCTGGATGCCCGCATCGACTAGCGGTGTGAGTGCTGGCAAGTTTAGTGCCAGAGGCTGATGCCATTTACTATCTGTTGAGTACGAATCACCACGTTTGCGTATTTTGAGGGTGCCGCTTGCGAGTTTCCCACCCCAGGAGACAGGCACTTCGCCCTTTCTCCCTATCGCCGCGGCCTGTGATTCTGGCAGCGTGAACTGACCGGAATCCAGGGGGATTGGCTTACCTAGCGTATCCCCATCTGGCGGGACGGCGGACGCATCTGTTGATTGTGACGCTCTGGCAATGGCTGGTGCTTGTGCTTCTTTCGCCTTTTGTGCGGCCTCGTCGGGGGTGTTGGCCTGCCGTGTTATCGAAGGCTGTTTGTCGTCGTCGGCTTTGTCAACTGGCGGCTTTTGCTGGTCGGTACGCATCGGGGATAATGTTCCCGACGCGACCTTCTTGCCTTTGGAGATTTGGTTAGCGGCGCTTTCTGCTTCGCGCTCAGCTTTGTCACCTGGCTGCGATACATTCAGAGGCGGAGCCGCCTTACGCGCGGCAGTCCCATTCTCTCGTTCGGATTGTGCCGCAGCCTTCGTTTGATCTTCTGCCCGCGCCGTGGTCGGTTGATCGTCTGCGGTTGCGCGATTGGTCGTATTCGTATTGTCTTTTTGCTGAACAGTATGGGCGAGTTCATGCGCCAGCAAGCGATGCCCTGCTGGTGTTTCGGGCTTGTAATTGCCACTGGCGAAGTACACATCCTGCCCTGTAGCGAAAGCCTGCGCTCGAAGGTCACTGGCGGCACGATTGGCCTGTGGGTCATCATGGACGCGCACGCGGCTCAGATCGGCACCGAAGGATTTTTCCATTGAGGCACGGGTAACGGGCTTGAGGGCTTCTCCGCGTCCTCTGTCGTTGAGCGCCATCTGCACATCGGGCGACGTGTTGGGCTGCTCGGCCTGATTATCATATTTACGCTGAATTGGTGGTGCTTTGTCGTCTGCGTCCGCCAACCGCGCCGCACGAGTATTGCCGACGCTGCGTTGCAACTGTGTCATGGCCTGGGCGCGTTGTGCTGAACCAACCCCCTCGTCCATTTTGGCGACTTTTTCCGGCTTCTGCATGACGGGGCTGTCTTGTTTATCGGGCGTAAGCGGACTTAAATCAGCCTTTTGGGTTGGTGGTGCTTTGTCGCTGTTTTGTGTCTGGACTTTTGTTTTGCCCATGTGAGCTGCCTCTACAATATGTCCTCTTGAATCCACTGATACCATTCGTCACCGAATTCGCCGCGAGTGAGGGGTTTGCCTAATTTTTGATACTCACGAGCGGTAGCGATCACCAGATGGCGAAGCGTAATCTCGGGTTCCGGGCACGTCGCGCTTTCCAATGCGCGGAATGTGGCATCAATCACGATATTCTTGATATTGCCACCCGCTAATTGGAACTTTGCCGCGAGTGTGTCAATCGCTTCGGGTGGCGGTGTGGCGATCTGTGGCGTAAACATCCCTTGCCAGATGTGTGAGCGGGCCTGAGCATCAGGGAAAGGGAATTCCACAATAACATGAATGCGACGTAGAAATGCATCGTCAATATTCTGACGCAAATTCGACGCTAGAATGACCACGCCTGTATATTCTTCCAGGCGCTGTAGCAGATAATTCACTTCGATATTCGCCCAGCGATCCTGGGCTTCTTTCACTTCGCCACGCTTGCCAAATAAGGCATCGGCTTCATCAAAGAAGATAATGGCGTTGGCATCTTCGGCTTGCATAAACATCTGGCTGAGATTTTTCTCAGTTTCGCCAACGTATTTGCTGACAATCGCTGACAAATCCACTTTATATAGGTCAACGCCTTGTTCACGCGCCAATAGTTCCGCCGACATGGTTTTTCCCGTGCCTGACTGCCCAGTGAACAGCGCGATCAGGCCCTTGCCGAGCGATAGGCGGCGTTCCAAACCAAAGTCGCTGTAGACGCGGCTGAGAAAGCGAATGCGTCCACGCAGTTCTTCCAGTTGGCGCATGTTGGCGGGCGGCAAGATCAGATCGTCAAAGGTTAATTCGGTGCGCGGTTCAATACGCCGTGCCAGCGACAGCAACCGCGCGCCAGACTGCCGACGGCAAGCTTCAGACAGATCACTGGCGGTGAGCAACGGGCGGTCGGGATCACGAAGCGCTGCGATGCCACGTGCCGTGACCAGGGCATCATGGACTTGCCCCTGTGTGAATTGGAAGCTGTTCGCCAATGTTTCTGCCAGAAGGGAGCGTTCGGGCGGGGGCGGTCTGAATTCCGACAGCGATGGCAGCGCCGTTTCCCAAATTTGTCTCCGTAGGCCATAATTTGGCATAGGGAAATCGAGCCGCACAAAGCGGGAATCGTGGAAGCGGCCTGTCGGCTCCCAGGCGGTTTCGCTGGCGAAGATTGTCATAACGTCAAGGCGTTCCGCCGCTGCCGTCAAATACTGCCAATGATGGGCAGGGTGCTCCGGTTCAAGCAGGCGTTCGCAGTCTGACCAATACAGTGCTGCGCCCTGTAGCAGCGCTTCACGATATGCCAAATCAACAAATAGCTCCCACGTTTCTGGTGAGCGCAGGGCATCATCCATGTGGACGACCAGCAGCGTCATATCGAGTTCGGCACACATAGCCTGCGCTGCTGCTAGGCGACCACTACCATACGCGCCCTGAAAATACAGAGTCAGGCCGAGTTGCGTATTCTGTGAGCGCCACTGTGTCAGTGATTGCAATTGTGACAGCAAATTGGGCTGTATGATAAGGTCGTCCCAATACAAGACGGGATTCATTAGTGTGACGACGGGTTGCAGTCGTTTGTCCGGCGTATCCTGTTCCTGTACGTAGCTGACGATACGCTCATCAACCTGCACGAAGCGCATGGCACGTAGATTATCACTGCTCAGGTTGATGAGATGATGCGTCAGCAGCGCACTGGCAGCGAAAGCGGCAAAACCATCACCAACGGGATGCAAAATTTGTTGAATCAATTCAATACTGGGATGGCGACAGGTGGCATCGTCTTGTAGATAGGCCAGTAATCGACGGTAGCGGCTGTCTAATTCTGGTAGCAGAGCGATTAACAGCACGCACTTTTCATAATCGGACAGGCCAAAAAGCGATTCAACATGCTTTAGTCGCAGTAGCGTTTCGTCTGATGTATTGTCCACCCGTCGGGCTATATCATCCCTGAGTCTGCTTGCTTGCTGCCAATCGAATTCCAGTTTATATTCCAGCGCATCTAACAGATCGTCGGGGGCGATAAAAGGTGAGTGCAAGTAATCCACCACTTCCTGTTCGGTAATCGTGACCATGCCCCAAAGATGTTCTGGTTTATGGCGGGCGATTAACACCTGCCAACGGCGCGTTTGTGCCCGGATAAACAGATCAATCCAGCGCAATTCGTCGCGCAAATGGGCTTTGCTGGTTTCATAGGTGTCACTAGATTCCAATGATGGCAGCATGTCGCTATCCTGATCGTTGTCTACAAGGACAATATCGGTTGAAGATGATCGCCTGTTCCATCCGCGTAAAAAACTAAACATTAGCTTCCTCGTATCCTAAAATGTATGCTGCGCTGGTCGAGCCATGGCACACTTCTGATTGGGTCGAGATAGCTCGCCATCTGAATCACAATATCAAGTGGGCGGTTTACTAATTCGACGGTTATTTGTCTTGGTGTTACCGTGATATGCCCTGGCCGCCGGATGAACTCATTGAGCAGATAGGGCGTGCTAGACCCTGAAAGTCGTCCCAGCCAACGCGCCCATATGTGCAGTAAAGACGCACTCATGAGTGCCATACTCAGATTCATATCAGCCAGCGCAGCGTCGTCGGTACCCAGCATCTGCAAGGTGTTCTGGAGCGCCTGCCAGTTGGCAGCGTGTTCGTCGCCTGATGTTAGAATTGTTGGCTGATGCCCTGTTGTGGCTTCCCATAAAGTGAGCCATTCTGAGGGGCTATGGTGTATATCGTCTGTGCTGCCGCTAGTACACAAAGGCCAGATGCCCACAGACTCCGTTCCTGCAATCCATGCAATGCGATCATCGCCCAGTTCCAGTCGATGGCGGTAGAGCGTTGTGCCGTCTATCGCCCGCTGACCGACTAACTTCCTGAACAGAGCCGTTTGTATGGACGGGATATGCTGCTGCCAGTAATCGTGCGGGACTACAGGTGATGCTGTGAGGCCAGCAAATAATAGTAGTGCAGGGTCAAGCCGCTGTGTTGCCAAGCCCGACCAGCGCGTGGCACTATTCAACAAAAATGGTCGTATAAACTCCTCAGCTACCAGCAGCGGAATCCGCATATCGGTGATGGCTCTGATGAGGAGGAAGATACCAGCACAGGCAGAGCCGAAGCTGTCTTCTACTAGGGAGCGTGACTGCTCCGCCGCTGCTTTTGGCGATCCTGTGTGAGAATTGTCAGCCGTAATCTGTTCAGATTGGGATAATATTGCTAGATCGTCCAGCGTATCATCTATATGTGCGCTGCTGCTCGTTTGTGCTGCGTCTAATGGATGAGCAGCCTCTGAGGGGAGGTTCGACCAAGCTTGTGCTTGCCCCGCCGCGCTACTTGCGATAAAGCTAGAAATTACTTGAATGCCACTTTTACCGAGCTGTACCAGGAAGCGTATATGTGCGTCAGCGTAGTCCCGTTTTGCTGAGGGGATATGTTGCAATACGGTTATGACATCAGCTTGCAAGAGCAACCTAATAGCCTCAGCCGGGTTGGCGGCTTCACTTATTGATTCCCACGCACGCAGCAGCCTGTCAATCAGACCTGTGACCATTGCATCATCTGTCCAGCGGCTCGTATGGGCGAGAAGTGCCGCATATAAGCGCATGGCATTGGTCGCGGATGCGGGATTTTGCTGATCGAGGGGCGGTGAATATTGGGCTAATACAGCCGCCAGATCAATGAGCAACTCGCGCTGGCGGGGGGTTGGTGTATGCCGAAATGCAGACAGGTTCGGGTCTGCTTGCGATGGCGGGGTTAGCAAATCGAACAAGCGCTGACGCAGCCAATCGACATCAAGCCAATCAAAATTATCCTGCACAAGATCGACGCGCGATAAATGTGTTTGGTCTACCTGCCGCAGATATCCACCACTGACCAGAAAACGCAGAACATCGATAATCGCGTTGGTCAGCGCCCGTTGATTGTGCCAATCGGGGGCTGGGCTGCTGATGCGCCAGAATTCCTCGAATAGCGCTGCCTCGTCAGCGGGTCTATGCGCCCATAGATCGAGCGTATCCACCAACCACAACGCCCTGATGAACAGAGGCTGCAACGCCTCGGCATCGGGTTCAAGTGATGTATGGTAAGCGTCCAAGCCAGCATCCCACAAGGCCTGAATTGTTTGCGGGTCGAGTATCGACAGCACCTCTTCTACCGCGCCATATTGCGATAGATAATGAAGGATATGGGGTAGATGCTCACGATTTTGTAGCAAGACCGCTTTGGCGGAGTCGGCGGTGTTGTATCGCTTGAGGGCGGAAAACGCGCCATAAAACCACTGCGTCCAGGCTTGCCCCGCGATCAAGTCAACCAGAAAATGCGCCACGAAGTGCGCTTGATTGTCAAAGCGAACCAGCGTTTGTTTATTATCGGCGTCGCGGGCGATGGTACGCATGACGGCTTCCGCCAGCTTCCCGCCCCATTCCTGCACCATTTGGGTTTCATCGGGCGTGGCGGCCGTATTCAAGAGCAAGCGGGCATCAACGTGGCGCAACACATAAACGGTCGGGTCATCGCCCAACCAGTGTTCCAATGCTTTGCCCCATGCATCCGCTATTTGTGTCCGCGCTATATGATCCAGACGCGCACGAACATCGCCCAGCGTTCTGGGAACGTGGTAACGGCAATGCAGATGCCCGATTCGTCCTTCCATGATTTACTGCGATCCCAGTATTTGTTCGAAGAGCGCGATGAGAAGCTGTGTCGCCGCTGATGGGTCGGACTGTGCGAGCAACTGGGCGAGGGCTTCCGCCTGCTGTGGATCGTCGTCTATGGCATCGGCTACATCTGAAGCGACATTCGATACATTGCTCCCAGCACCCTGCGCGGCAAAGGCTTGCACGGGTGCGGTGGGCTGGGCTGAGCGCACGAACAGATCGGGCAGGAGCAAACTCCCTCCACCGACACCAGCGATGAAGCTGGACAAAATATTGCGATCGGCCTCCGGGCTGAAACTTTGCGCCTTGACGTTATCCGCGCCTGTTTGCACATTCAGGTGTTGAGCGATAAGCGTGCCATGTACGATTACTTGATTGTCGTCGTTGACTTCCAGGCAGGGCTTGAAACGTTCTTCATCCGGCGACCACGACCCGATCACAACGCGGTTTGTGGGTGCCGTCGCCACGCCTTGTGGAATCTCAATCCGCAATTCTTCAGAGCCTGTTTGTACATCCTGTCGGCGATACATGCGCCAGGCACGTTGGAGTGGAGACGTTGCAGGTTCTTGATCTGTGGCGGCATCAAAATCAAGCGTGCCATCGCGGATGGTAACATCACCATGAATGATGGTTTCGTCGTTAATTGTGATGTTGTCGTCTTGGTTAATCTCCAGTGTGGGACGATACACCACACCACCTGCACCATCAGATTTTGGAACAAAAACAGCAAAACGCCGCAGGTCTTCTTCCACTTCCGCGCCGATTTGTACGATTGCCCCATTCGAGGGCGCGAAGATGAACTCGCCACGCAGCCCGACGTACAGGCGCTTGCTCATGTCTACTGTGTAGGACTCATCAGCGGCATTGCGATTGATCCGACCAATGTAGACCATCCAATCCTGAATCGGGTCATCCGGTGGGGTTTCGCTAGGCGGGAACGGTAGGCCTGGTATGAAGCGGTATTGAGGCCTCTCGTTAAATGGGTCTGGAATCACATAACGAATTTCCGGGTCTTCTAACCAGCGGTAAAAGCGTTCCTCTCCCTCAACTTCGCATAGCTCACCATCGCTCTGGACAGCATCCCCTTTGGCGCGTGTATAGCGCAGGTAAATATCGATGTAATCACTAGCTCGCTCCTCGAAAATATTGATACTAAGCGGTTGCTGCTGCGGTAGCACCAATTCTCGACCATAGCCATCAATAGCAACGCCTGGTGACAGCAGCAGCCGATTTTCATCAACGTACAGCCGCAAGCCCTCCACAATGCCCCAGGTATGATGCGCGATGTTATGGCGGCGGTGCATCGCCAGATGATAGGCCTGCTCATCGTTAAAATCCTGTGCGCGTAAATACTGCTTTTCAAAGTAGTGAACTCGGCTAAAGGTGTCGTCGCTCATAATACCGTCCTTTTATCTCGCAAAGTGTGGCAAGGTGATCGTTTCTCCGCTGCATCCCAAACTAGGCAATCGGTGGCGTTTCGGTAATTTCGATGTCGCGTGTGATACTGTGGGTGCCGCCTAGTCCCGTCACAGTCAGTTTGACGTTGTATGTGCCAGCCTGGGTGTATTCATGAGTTACAGTGCGGCCTGTCTGCGTCGTGCCATCGCCAAAATCCCACTCGTAGTTGTGGATTAATCCAGTGGATTCTCCCGCATCGAAGTCGATTGATGCCGGTGCTGTGGCATTGCCCAAATCCACTGCAAAGATAGCGGACGGCGGCGGGACAATAGCCATCATCCGCACGTGGGACGCGGTGGTTGTTTGTCCGTTGGGGTCAACGCCCGTCGCGGTAACGCCTATGGCGACAACGCCGTTAGTGGCGATGCCAGGACGATCTATGGTTATTGGGTCTGAAGGCGTGTTCGGGTCTAGATTCTGGATTGTGTATACAGTCTCCGCTGGGCGCACTTCGTCCCAACTTAACAGCCACCAGATACTTTCCTGAATTTGAATGTTGCCAATGTCGAGTGTGCCATTGTTGTGTACCTGCACCGTGTACGAATAATCGTCATTGACCGCGTTAAACCACGTCATATCATTAATGGTCACGGCAAGGGTCGCGGTGTGGCCAGGCTGCCCACCCTGATATGTTTCATCAATGGTTGCCCCCGATTTCTGGAGACCTTCTATCCAACTCTCGACCATTGCTTCCGCAAAGCGCGGGTCGTTTGGATCGGCAGGAATGGGCATTTCTATGACATCTCCCAAGCATGTGATATTTTGCTCTACCTTGATAGAGCAATCCGAATTAACGGTCAGGAGAGGCACAAAGCCGCCATTCGTGTGTTTGCCAATCACGAAGCGTTTTGCATCGGGACGACTGCCTGCACCCAGATTATCGATCTCAAATCGCATTTCGCTGAAGGAATGCTGTGTAGTCTCGTCTATGATGGCGGTACGATAAACCTGCCAGGGCGCAGCGGCTTCGGGTGTGTCGATTTCCGTTTCCAGAAAGAGTTCGGGCAAGGACGGGTTGGCATGACCATACCTGGATTCGGCCAGTGATACCCCTTTCTGGAATTTTGTCGCACCAGCAAGGGTCGTTTTGCCTGATGTCTGGATTGCCAGCCGATCTTCCCCATCCTCAAAGCTGACGGCAAAGGCGCGGCCTTTTCCATCTAGGTCGTTCCCGATGAGCATGTGAGCGCGGCCTGATGGAGCGCTAACCGCCGTCCCCGTAAGGCTGGCATAACGGCGGTTTGTGAGTGCGATTTCGCCAGGCTCAAGCTGTTTCTGTGTTCGTAGATGGACGCGCCCCAGGTACACAGGCCACTTTTCTTCATAATCGTGTCCTTGCGTCTGATACGCCCCAAACTGGCTCTGATCGGCTGTCAATCCGGTTGCATCGGAGCGCAAGGGGGCGTCTTCTATGGAGTCGTCTGTTTCATTATCTGCCGAATCTTTTGGCGACGCATCTTGCTTGCCCGCTGTAATACGAAGCTCAACGCCTTCGCGCCAGCAGCAAATCGTGCTATCTCGGCGATGGTGAATCGGCTCAAGTGTATAGATTAGCCACAGATCGAGATAAGCAACCTGGTACTTATCCATATCGCCGCCACACAAGGTTTCGTAGTATTGTTGAAGCTGTTCCAAGGTCAGCGCTATCGACTGTGGAACGACCAACTCTCGACCATAACCGTCAATAGCGACTCCCGCTTGTACTTGCACAGTTGGGGATGCATCTTCCATGTCAACATAGAGGCCCAAACCATAAACGATGCCCCAGTCATGATGCGCTAAATGATGCCGCCGTCGCATGGCAAGGCGGTATCGTTGTTCAGCAAGCAGATCATTGGCTCGCAGTGCTTGCCTTTCTTTAGACTGCACACGTTTTATAGTCATTTTTTGCTTGAACGCCTTCCGCGAGCGGTCTTGGCACTCGCCTGTTCAGCAGCTACTTTGGTTGTACTGAGGGTGAATCCGATAACACGTTCCGGGTAGGGTTCTTGCTCATAAACAATGAGCGAGACTTCTGTGCCCGTTTTGGCGAAGATCACCAAACCCTCTTCGTCGTCGCTTATATCCTTTTGATCGAGCATGGCTTCTAATAGCCTGAGATGCATAAAGGGTGTGACGGTGCTGCGCTGCGTATCCGTTGGCACACCGAGATCGGCAAGCAGAGCGCGTGCATCTTCAAAACGATGACCCACAGCCTGCAACAGATTGATTTTGCCGAGCGGAGCCAGCCAATGATCGAGCATCAACAAACGGCGATAAGGCGGTTGTGTATCAATGTGGGCGACGCAGCAGCGACCATTGCTATCTATTTCCAACCAGAGGCGGCCTAAGCGCACACAAGGATCGCCACAAACACAGGCTGTTGCCAAATAGCGATGCATCACATCCTGGACGATAATGTAAACCCACTCATAAATTCGTTCCGTGATGGATTTATCGTCTTTGTAGACATTGTCGTCTAAGTTATCTCGCAACACTATGAGGTCATCTTTCACACATCCAACCTGGCACAGAGGATGCTTGTCCAGCCACTCGCACAACCAGTCGATAAACCGTTTCGGGTCATTCAGCGTGCCACTCTTTTCGTCTGTCAGGACTGTGAGTAGCTGCAACATCCGCTTGAGAAAGCCCAGGTTTTTCAGGTAACGTTTTGCCCACTGTTCGGCAGCATCGCTAACCGGATCATCGTCTACAGGGAGGACTTTACGCTCCACGAAGAAACCTTCATTCGTACGTGCATCTTCGCAGGGTACTACTTTGCGGCACGCTTCGCGCCCTAATGCAATTTGTGGGCTGCTAGTGTGTTCCTGATACCGAATGAACAGGTCAACGATCAATGTTTGTTGTTCAGGGCGTTCGCTGCTTAGGTCGCAGGGGTCTTTGCGCTCCTGACAGAGCTTGCTCAGATCGTATTTGTAGGCTTCTGGCACGATGATGTCATCGCCCTCACCGCTGAGGGCATAACCTGGACTGATGATAACCTGTGCCGCGTTTTCAGGGTCGATGCAGATGTTGAGGCCGCAAACCACACCCCAACCATCCCGGTAGCGATTGAGCCGCAGCTTGTCCTGCGTCCATGACAGGAGCGTATTCAGGTCTTTATCGGTCAAGAGCTGCCCACAGAAGAAGCGCGGCTGCACCAAGCCCGTCAGTCCACACATATCGCAGTCTGTGGTTGGTGTCTCTTGGTTGGATTTTACAGGTACTGTAATGCCAGTTTTCATAGTTTTATCTCCTTATGCCCTAAAGGACGTTGTTTTACTCCGTCGCCTAATCGTATGAATCTCGGCTATCAACCACATGGAACCAGCTTTCGAATGTTCCGCCGGATATGCCGTCTCCTGTTGGAAATTGGGCACACAGGAAATTGCCATCGACTGGATTGTTGTGGCAGTCCAAAATGAAATCGCACTTCAAGGTGATATACAGCGTAGAACCTGCAATCGTTTTCCTGCCGGTAAGGTCTTTGCGCTCAATGGTGAAAACGGCGACGCTGTTGGCGTTTTGATCGTGATCTTCCAGGCGCGGGCGCACCTCTTCATCGCCCAAGAAGCGCAGTTCCTGATCTTCGTCCAGCGCATAGACCGAGAAGGTGGCCTCGCTGATGCCGATTTTGCCATTGTTCGGCAGCAAGCTCCGATCAAAATAGATTCGTAGCTCGCCACGTTCATCACGTAGCTCGTCTAATTCCAGCGTGCCGCCATGTTCCCAGCTTGTGTCAATGATATGCGTCAAGTATCGCGGCGGCGTGAGCAAACGGCGAACGCCACTCATGTCTATGTCGATGCCTTCTGATGTGCGTGTAATGAGCGCAAGTGGTACATAAGTACCGCAGGGGCAGTCGGGTGTCATGCAACTGGCACACTCCTCTAACGGCTCAGACCCGCAATCATCGTTGAAAGCTGTGCATGGGTCGCCAATGAGGTCGAGCCAGCATTGGGCGCTTATATCATCAAAGGGGATAGGCCTCAGCTCGTAACCCTCACGAATGCGATTGCCTGTTGTCATCGTTGGGTCGCAGGTGTCGTATGGTATCTGTATCGGCTCTACGTATTCCTCGCAGTAATATAGGCACAGCAAATACTGATCCTCATAACGCCTCTCATCGTGTCTTTTGCGCTTCCGCTTACGTGTTTCTTGTGCCGCTGATTCCTGCTGTGCGACCTGTTCCATTTCACCATCATTGTCATCTTCTTCGTAGCTATCTTCTTCATAGCTGTCGTCATCGTATTTATCATGGTCATCGTTGTCGATGTCGGGTAGGTCTAGCTCGAAGGCGACATTCTCTGGCACGATGATTTCGCGCCCATAGCAGTCAATGGCAATCCCTTCGCAAACCACAACCCAGCT
Organism: Anaerolineaceae bacterium; assembly: GCA_002699585.1. Lineage (GTDB taxonomy): Bacteria > Chloroflexota > Anaerolineae > Aggregatilineales > Phototrophicaceae > Phototrophicus. The sequence goes on from PABP01000035.1 coordinate 208,190, forward strand.
ATCTTTACAATCAGGGCGGGGATGATTTGTCACGGATAGCCCACACAGTACGCCCCAACCATGCAGCAAGCGGTTGTGTGCCCGGTGCCGACTGAGGAAGTATTCCTGGTCAAGGCGATAATCACGGACGCTCATGGGCTTGCCCAAGAAGTAATGATTACGCTCCTGTACGATGGTGTTGTCGATGCTGATAGGTGGCTGTTCAACTTTCATTTTTCTTCTCCTTCATTGTTCATAATGGTGTCTTAGCGCAGGGTTTTCCCTGGTAAAATGCGACGGTCGCTGTCGTCAGATGGATCACTTGCCAAAATCGAATCCTGACCGAGTATCGTTTGTGTGGCGCTCGGGGGTGCATCACCCTTCAGGTTAGCCAGTATCGCTACCGAGTAGTCGCCGATGATGGTGTCAAAGCCGACAGTCGATTGCAGGCCGACTTGAACGTGTGGCTTGGCGAGACACAGCTGATACTGGGTATGGACGGGTTTTTCGGCCTCGATTGCGCGGTGAAGCATTTCCAAATCATCATTGCTGCGTATCCACGTGGCAGGCACCATCACGAAGAAGCGGTGAGCATATTCATTAAAGATGTCCATTTCTGGGTCGCCAACGGAATGCAGCAGTACGTCGCCTTCGCGCGAGAATTCGTCTAGTTGTAAACGCCCGACCTGAGCAGCTCCCCAGAGCGATACGGTGGGCTGTCCCACGCCGCTTCGTCCCAAAATTACACGCTGGCGCTCACGGAATCCTTCGATAATCTGGGGATAATCGCCCTGCTCCTCTGGTGGAATGTCGGTGATGTTGTGCAAATAGACCTGCAGATATGCACGCAGGCCAGCAGCCGTACCCCGTTTGTCATAGATAGCGGGGGCTGCCGCCAACAAGCGGCGTTTTTGCTCGGTCGTCCAGCTACGCTCTAAAGTCAGCCCCAACCATCCCGCAAGATCATCCAGATAATGCTCAGGAACGGTGTGCGGGTCGAACAAGCCTGCGATATTATCAATAGAGCCTTGTAAGGCATCCCACTCTGTCTGGATTACCCCTAGATAATGCTCCAGGAAGTGACGGCTCTCGTCGTCGTGGGCGTAGATAGCTGGCAAATACTGCAAGTATGATTCTCTTGGGAAGTGAATTCGCAGCCGTTTAATGGCTGGCGTGCGATAGCCACCGCCCATTAGCTGGACGCGCACCCATAAATAGCGGCCTTCTCTGCTGTTCACCAAAAATTCATGCAGGGTCGTATCCTGAGTGGATGTTGTTGGGCTGCGTCCAATGACATCGTAATGAGTGTCCCAAACGTCTTCCGGCAGGTTGCGAATATCAACAGATCGGCGCGGATTTGGGTCGGTCAACGTGGAAACCCGTAAGCGTGTACCGGGAGGCAGTGTTTGCCTCAGTTCCAACTCAATGCGATGCCACTGGCAGCGGTAGATAGCGCTGTCCAGGCGTTGGCTGTACCACACACCTTCCGTGACGTACAGATAAGGGCCAGGAAATTCGGTCGGGTCGATTTTGTTGATGCGCTTGCCGCTGCGGTTGAAAATTTGATCGCCTGTTTCACAGCGGGCGACCGTCATCGAGAATATAGGCGGATCTTGGGGTAAGTGGCGGTCACATTCGTGGGCTAGGCTGGCGGGTAAGCAGAAGCGGTTTTTATAATCCACGATGATCGGCGGCGCATCGAAGTAAGGACGCACATCGCCAGCGTAGTCATAGGTGCCGTCGGGTATGCCATTAGAATTATAATGATGCAGGCGGCCTGCTGTATGGTCAAACAGGTAGATATAACCGCTGCGGTCTACCGCTATCCGTGACCAAACGCCTGCGAAGTTGTCATCTTGTAGAACAATGTGCAGGCGACCTGTCTGTGGGAGGAAACTGTATACACAGCCACCCTGTCCATCGAGAATATAGGCGTGATTGTCGTGCACGGCGATGTCAATGGGATGCCATTGGTTGGGTCGCGTCAGACTCTCGATAAGTCCTAATGTGCCTGTATCGAAAATCTGCACGCGACGATTGCCCGCGTCAACGACAAACAGCATATAGCCCCAGATGGCAATATTGGTTGGATTATTGAACTGACGCGCCTCTTGACCACGACCCCCAATGGAGGGCAGTCTCACAAAGGCTTCGTTTTCAGGGTCATAGCGCTTGATATGCCCGGAAGGGGTCAGCAGGTACACAATACCGCTGTCATCCAAGGCCATGCCTGTCGGCAAGACTAGCCGCCCCAAACTACCGTCAGGGCTTATCAATCCCAAAGGCCCGGACAAATCATCGGAGAGTTGTAAGGCATCCCCCTGGCTAATCCCTTTAGCCCAGGTTGGATTGTTATTGATCTCGCTGGCAGCGGGTTTATCCACTCGCCAGCGGGAGCGTCCTTGTAGCAGCCAGAAAGTAGGTTCTTGCACTTGCATATCGGCCTCTCTAGCGATCCTCATAAGGTGTCATGGCGATGTCATGGTCGAAGCCGTACACCAGGCCATCCGGCTCGATTTCGACCTGCTCTGAGATGGTATGGCGCGTCCCATTAGCATAAACGTGGTGAATGACGGCGTTGCGGACATCGGGCACGTTGTATATCACGTCGTACAAGGTGCTTGGGTTAAAATCTTGACCAAATGGGCGCTGTGGCGAATTCAGAGCATAGTTAATCGCCTTAATAACCGCCTCTTTCACCGCATCGGGCGCGGCATACGGGCTGTGATGGACTAGCGCTTCTACCTTGATTTCGGTGTATTGCGGCCCGACGACGTACAACTCGGTGGTCAGCATCCGCCTGTCATTGAGATATTGCGCGACGCTGCGACGCTGATCTGTGGATGGGCGCGGCGGAATATCTTTGTTGTCAGGGACGATCACGACCGTCACCGCGCCGGGCACATCGACACCGCGATAATTGGGGTTCATCAGCCCGATAGCGGTAGCCCGTGCCACGCCGCCCGCTTGTTTGGCTAGCTCGGTCAAATCCTCAGCGGATACTCCACGCCCACGACTGCGGAGCTTGCTCGGCGCTCGTTTCCGCAGTTCAGTGACAGTTTGTTCATCCGCGCCTCCAACGGCAGGGCGTACATTGGTCACTTCATCAACGCCAATGAGGGTGACTTGTGGCGCGTTGATGAGGCCAGGGTCGAGATTGGCCGCTTTACCACCGCCATAACGATATTCCAGCGCGACGATTTCCGTGCCAGCCAGTGGAATGCGCCCATTTGTGCCATCTCCAAAACGGATTTCACCTGCGGTCGCATTCAAGATAAAGCAGGCCTTATCGGGGTCTGCGGCTAACAGGTCATCGAGTTGTTCCCACATTTCGGGTTCGCCATCAGGTTCTGTAAGTTCTAGCTTCAAGGTCTTCGCCTGTACGGGCGCGTTCTGAAGGCTGACACGCTGCTTCGGCAGCCCGTTGCTGATCTCTACAATTTCATTGCGTACTGTGGTCAGGCTGATAGCAGGCACGACATTTGACCGTAGATAGGCGATTTCCGGGACAGTTCCAGCCGGATAATTACCATCGTAGATGCGACAGCGTACCCAATACATCGGGTCGGTGATTTCCCCCACATTAAGCATGGGTTCGATGTCCCTGGGCGCTTCTACGATGATATAACCTTCGCGGGTAAAGGCGCTGCTATCATCACGGTAGACGCTCAATTGTCGCCAGCGCGTCGAGCCTGTAGGCTGATATTCCCAGACGAGCCTCACAGGCGGTGCAGGCGGTTCGATCATCTCGCGGCTGCTTGGTACGCGGCCTTTGTCTGCGGTCGGTGTTAAGAAGACGCGGAAGCGCATCTGGGTGGGAAAAGGTCGTCCTACTGGCTCTCTGGGCGGGGCAAAACCCAAATAGAGGGCGCTGCCTACCGAAGCACGCCAGCCAAATGGCTGAAATGTAGCATCCTGTTCCTCGTTCGACAGCGTTTCGTCGATGAAACTGTTGCCATCAAATACCTGTGTATGTGCCAGTGGCATACGAATTAAATCGATGCCTTCTTCTGTTTCAAAGATGAATTGATCGCCGTCGGGTGATTGGCCTGCGATGGGTGTTCTCTGTGGCACGCCTGGGTTTTGTGGCACATCGGGATTCGCCGTAAAGACGAGATGAGCTGTCGCGGGTTGAGCAGGCTCCAACTCCAGATTGAGCAGTTGCAGGAACTTCAAATAATTGCGCTCCGGAACCTGGTTCATAGAGAACTTCAAGCCCTCTGTGAGCCAGGCCACCAGTTGGAGCAGGGTCACACCTGGATCGCTCTCATTGAAGTCTGTCCACTCCGGATTATAGCGCTGTGCCCGCAGCAGTAACTGACGATACAGGGTTTCAAAGTCAGGGCTATCTAGCTGCGGTATGTTGGGTTCTAAAGGCATGGGCGCTCTCCTTAACCGGGTCCCTCATTAATGAAGAAGGGGTAGACGATGTTGTAAAAAGCATTGGTAGAACGAACGCGGTAGTCGATACGAATGAGCAAATAATTACGGGCTTCTGGCGGCGTGGTCACACGAACCTCCAACACGTCAATGCGTTGTTCATAGCGCACCAGTGCTTCTTCCACGCGCGTTTTGACGAGACCGCGCAGGGCGGGTGTGTTGGGCTTCGATACTAGATCATAGATGCCGCAGCCGAATTCAGGCCGCATCTGACGCTCACCGGGCGCAGTGCTCAAAATCAAGAAGATGCTCTGCCGAATTTTTTCGTTACCGTCGAGCAGCGACAGCCGTTTGTTTTGGCCTAATTTGATAGGGAAAGGCCAGCCGCGACCTCTAAAGTCCTCAAGCATGCTCAACCTCCAATAAATACGGTGCTGACCGCGGCCACTGTGCCGACGGGTAAATCGGTCGGGTCGTTACACGTTTCGGCAGTGTCTCCAGCGCGTGCCGCCGCTTTACCGTTGATGAAGACCGTGCTGCTGCCTATTTTGATAGTCCCTTTATTTTGCGGTGGATTCACAAACGTCCCACCTATCGGGATATGAGCTGGTGTATTGGTCGCGGTGCTATCCACAGTGGCGGCAGCTTTGCCATTTATCATCACGTCCGAACTCAACTCACCATTGATAATGCCCATAAAGGGATGTGGCACTGGCACCGGGCTAACGGGGCCTGGTGGCTGAATCATGTGTGTATCGAGTGCTGTAATTTGGTCACCCTCTTTTGCTGCGGGTTGTCCCATGATGTTCCTCTCTATGGGTTAATATCGACTTTAGCGCCTTTGATTGTCATGTTGCCGCCTGCGCTCAAGGTCATGTCGCCAGAGGCTTCGATTTCAATTTTGGTGGCGGTTACTTTCACATCGCCACTGCCTTTGATCTCGACACTCACGCTGTCACAGTCCACTTGGATTAGGTTTTTAGCAGCATCCAAGACGATCTTTTGCTTACCGTCTTTGGCGAAGATTTCAATTTTTTGCTCGCCATCCGTATCATCTAACTTGATGACGTGCCCGCTGCGGGATGTGATGCTGCGTATATCGTTTTTCTTGGCCTCGCCAAGCTCCGGCGGGAGCTTGTCTTCACTGTTCCACAGCGCGCCCACGATATGCGGTCGGCGGGGGTCGCCATATTCAAATACCACCAAGACCTCATCGTCGACTTCTGGGCGCATGAATAAGCCACGCTCTTTGCCTGCCATCGGGCTAACCAGGCGTGCCCAATCACTTTGCTTGTCTTCCAAATGCGGGAAGCGCACCTTTACACGCCCCAGGTTCTCTGGATCTTCGAGCGATGTTACAACCCCAATTAGAATGCCATTTTCACGCGAGGTCATGGCCTTAACTCTCCTCAAGTCGACACGTAAATTCAGTGGAATAGCCGCTGTCGCCGATGGTGTGGGTGGTACTTTGCACGAAGTATTGACCGCTAAAGCGTCTTCCCAATCCATCAATTTCTAACATTGAGCCGGCTCTCAAATCGGGCAGACCGATGGTCGAACCATCAGCGGTGACGGTTTCCTTCGCTATATCTTCCAGGATGCGCTTGGCAATCTGCTTGGCTTCTTGCTCACTTTGGACGGGCTTGTTGGTGATCACTTCCTCACGATCAGAAACAGCTTTGGTAATCATGGCCTGGTCGGCAGAGTCTTTGAAGCTCTTAGTCGTCAACTCACTCCGGCTGACCGTTGCCGAAATTTCCTTTTTCTTTTTGGCATCCCATCCGCGTACTGTTACCTTGTCAACCTGCCGTGCTGTGGTCAGCGTGGGGTTGAAATGCCGAAGCGTATTTCCATAAGTTAATTTATAAGCGGCAGCTTGCGGTGTTTCGGAAATGCCGAAGAATAAGATGCTCTCCCTTGAGTCGCTATCTTCCGTGATATACAACTCGTAGCCATTGAGTCGCGCCCGTTCCATAAGGAATACGATGTCGTAGCGATTATCCTGAAAGACATATTGATGCTGGGTTTCGTTTTGTTGTGGCTTGGTGTCCATTTTGATTCCCAGACGCTTGCCGATCTTTTCAGCGATTGCGCTATCGGTCATCTCTTCATAGATGTCGGATATTTGCTTCTTGCGGAGCGCGTGCAGGGTGTTCAGTCCCGTGATTGTCAATGTGGAAATGCCGCCTTCTGGGAAGGTGGGCTGAAGGGATGTGATTTGCCCTTTTATCATCAGGCGCATATCATCGCGTTGTGTGTGATAGCCCATCCACAATTCCAACGTTTGACCAGGATTGAATGTATCTTCATCGCTGTACTTAAACGCGCGTTTTTCGTGCAGCCATTCATTGAAGACCGTGATCTGGAAATTGTCGATTTGATCCATGCTGTCCTGATAGCTGACCTGTGTTACATCCCGAAGCACATCTTTTTTGACATCACGCCCATCAATCCGCACCTCGAAGTGAGGGACGTAAAAGTCTCGACCGTCGTAAATCTTCTGTGCCGTCGCCATCGCGTTAATCCTCTACCACTGTTTCGCCCAGCGGCGGGATGGCGAGCACCATGCCCGGTCGGATGGCACGCGGGTTTGCCAAATTGTTCTTTCTGGCGATTAGCCGCCAATAGCTGGGATCGTTATATTCCAGTGCTGCAATGCTGCTGAGTGTTTCGCCACGGCGCACCATACGCTGCTTGGTGAAATCGGGCGATTCCAGCTTGAACTCTTTAATCTGAGCTTCTAGCGTCTTATATTCCCGGAAAGAAACGGTGAGGGTTGCCCGCAGTGGGACACCCGTCGGGCTGAACAAGGTGTATTTACGCTGGATGCTTTCCACAACGGCCTGGAAAGACCGATCTTCCCCCCATACGAATTGAATGCGCGGCAGGGCATGTGTCTTGGGCTGTATTTTGATCAGTTGGTAAAAGGATTCCACGCGCTTATCGACACTGGTCGCACTTTCGCCCATGCCGTTGTCAGTTTCGTCAAAGAAGAGATCGAGCGTGAGCTTCTCGCTTTCACCGCGTACATACTGTTGCAAAGGCGAATCTAAACCAGGAATTCCAATCTCAGCGATGACAGCACTCTTGGACATTGTGTATTCAGTTGGGTTGAACTGTACGTCAAATTCTTCGGGCAAGCCGCGTGATTCATCTATGGCTTCCTTGTCGATGACGACAATTTTGGCGCGAGTTAGCTGCTGCATCTCTTATCTCACTCTTGAATGCCACGATGGGGCATGGCACTTTGTCGAATTGTGGTCGCTGCACTGTTTTGCGCCGCCTGACGCTCTTTCTCCTTCATCCGTGCCATTATGAGATTGACCAACTTTTCGATTTGCTGGTCAGTATAAGGCAGGTCGCCGTCGAAAAAGGCAACTTCATTGGTCATTCTTTCCACATACACAGCCATCGTTAATCCACCAATTCCAATCCATGATGTACAAGTTCAAATGTTTCTACAGCGACATTGCTCTGGAGGGAGTTCAGGGATGGGCCAATCCACTTAGTCGGAAAGGCTTCTCTGAATTCCCAGCGCATAGCAGTTGTCACGCCATCGTGTTCGAGCATTTCTATGCTGCCGCCCAGGCGTATGATCTTGCCTTGCATGATGTCCCAATACCAATCCCACAGAACACGGTCTACGATGCCACGCTTCAGCACAATATTGCTCTGCTTGGTGCGCGTCGGGAACTTGTGTACATAAGTATTCAGCCCCCCTTCCATGAAGTCCTGCATCTCTGTGTCAAGTTGCAATCCAGTGACTTCACTAAAGCCGCCTGTACTCAGCCCAGAGATAGTGACCTTGTAACGAAAAGCGATGAATGGGTCTGTACGATCTGCTGTTTCCGGCATCGGGTTATCCTTCTATCAATTCTGTGCGGCCTTCTTGCCTGCCAATCCGCACGATTACAAATTCCGCAGGCCAGGGCGGCAGGAGACCGACTTCGCATATGAGGCGGCCTGCATCAATGTCATGAGGCTGTGTCGTCGTCTCATCACATCGCACCGTAAATGCATCACCTGATGTTGCGCCTGAGAGCATCCTCCGTTCCCATAAACCTCCCAGAAATTGACGAATGATTCGCGTGATTTCGCTGGCGAGGTTTAAGTCGTTCGGTTCAAAGACCGTCCATTGGGTTTGCTCATCAATGGCTTCGGCGATCATCGTGATTAAGCGCCGTACATTGATGTAGCGCCACAGCGAATCGCTGCTGAGAGTGAAGGAATCGATCAAGCGGATGCCGCCAGCCGGAACAGCGCGAATCGAATTGATGCGCTTCTCTCGTAACAACACGTGGCTGGTGTCGTCGAGAACCATAACGACATCTTTGACATCTTCCATATCGACATTGGCAGGTGCTTGATGCACGCCAACTGTCAGGTCGGTGTTGGCATAGACGCCTGCGGCGTGCCCGGACGGGGGCACATTGAAATTATCGTTGTCACAGACTGGGCAGTTGACCGTCAGCCAGGGGAAGTACAGCGCCGCATACCGTGTATCATATTTGAGCCGCCAGTTAATGACCGCTTGTGGAACCGTGTCATTGGGGCGCACATCAAGGATGGCGAAGCGATCTTTGAGCTGTTCACAATGACGTATCATGGCCTGCTGCAATGCTTCGATTTCGTCATCCGAAAAAGGATAGGCGAATTCGGGTGGTGACGGTGGCAGCAGTTCTACGTAATCTTCGGGTAGTTCGATCACCGAACAGGGAATGTCGCGTTCTTTTTTACGTGGCGGCACGTACTCTGGTTTGGGCATGATATCGGGTATGGCGATGATACTGACTTCATCAATGACTTCCAGCGCACGCAAACCCCAGCGCACATTGATCGGTGCGCCGTCGCCAGAAATGTGTGTCGCGCCCATGGTCGCCAAACCATCACATCCCCCGCGCATCGCCCCTGCATTGATATGCCACTCATCGTCTAGCGACATCGTTCCCATCAGGTAATTTGGCGTACTTTCCGCCATCTGCACCAGAAAGGACTGGCTGTCGCCATGCTCGAACACGGTTGCGATATAGCGTTCATCGGCAGGGTTCAAGCTGAGGAGTGACCAGCCTTCCTGTGTGCCGTCGCGTAGTTGCAAAGAAAGGTTGAAGCGGTCTTCATTGACGCGCTGCATCGTGACTATGAGGTCATTGGCCCAACTGCCGGGGCTGGCGGCTTCTAGCTGCCACTGCCGATTGGTGGCAACGTCCTGAATCCTGATGCCCGCAGTCTGTGCCATATTCGGGTCGGCAACGCGCACGACCCAGCATTCCGCACCGCCATTGGCGAAGAAACCGCGAACCGCATACCCCAGATAGCCCTGCGGCGTTGGCTCACCATACAGGCTGACATACTGCGTCCAACTGGCGATTTTATGTGCTTCATGAAGGGGCCCGCGTGCCGCGATCCCCACAAACCCGGCGATGTCTGTCCGCCGGGGTGTGAGGATATGCGGGTGGCTGTCGTACCACTCGAAGTAAACATCGGGTTTAGGATAAGTTGGCATTCAGCGATTCCTGTCAGCGATTCCTGATAATCTTCTACTTGGTATGGCCTGCCGTTATTTAGCCAGCGGCTTCTAGCACAAGGCTCTCAACAACAAGCTCCAGCGATTCGAGGGCGACTTCGTTGTTCTTAGCATTCAACGAAGGCCCTGAGATTTTGGTAGGCCATGCGTTATCGAAGTTCCAGGTAAGCACGGGTTCATGGGCTTCGTTGAGCAGCGTGATTGAGCCGGATTCGCGTTGAATATCGCCTTCGCGCACCCGGTCGTGCCACGTCCACAACGCCAAATCCTTTGTGTAACCGCGCTTGAACGTGATATTGCTGTATGAGGTTAGCCCGACCAGTTTCCGGACGGTGTTCGGTTCATCCCCATTGCGGTATTCGATGGGGGCTATGGTGCGATCAAGTCCCGCGATCTCGGAGCAGCCGAATTTCATGCTGCCGATCGTGACTTCATAGTTAAACGCGGGGAACGGGTCATTTCGATTACCAGTTTCAGCCATTTTTTATCTCCTTAAAGTTTGGTTAAGCCACCCGACTATGCGTCAGCTTCTGCTGTCTTCTGGCTAATACGGAAAATGACGAATTCCGCAGGCTTGACTGGCGCAATGCCGATGTAACAAATGAGCCTTCCGTTGTCGATGTCGTCCTGGGTCATGGTGGTGCGGTCGCAGCGGACGAAGAACGCTTCTTGCTGTGTCCGGCCCAAGAGCGCACCGCTGCGCCATACGCCATTGAGGAAGCTGGTAATGGTGCGCGTGACATCGCCCCATGTTCCGTAATCATTGGGTTCAAATACGACCCACTGAGTGCCTTCTATGATCGATTCTTCGACAAAGATGAACAGGCGGCGAACGTTGACGTACTTCCACATGCCATCGCTGGACATGGTACGCGCACCCCACAAACGGATGCCGCGCCCGTCGGAACGGAAATCTCGAATACAGTTGATGCCCTGTGGATTGAGGATGTCCTGCATCGCCGCTGTCACCGGGAATTCCAGATTGCGGGCGCTGCGTACAACTTCGTTGGCAGGGGCTTTATGAACACCGCGCGTAATATCGGTGCGTGCCATGATGCCAGCTATATGACCGCTGGGCGGAACGAGCCGCGTGGTATTGAAGGCCGCATCGTAAATCCTGATCCAGGGATAGTAGTAAGCCGCATAGCTGGTATCGTTAGTGACCCCAACGTTGGTGACATTACTCTGTCCCTGTACGCCGGATACAACGCCGAAACGATCTTTTAGGCTCTCACACTGGTTGATAACGTTGTCCGATAGCGTCTCCAGGCCGTTGCGGACTTCATCAGGAACCACCAATATGGCGACTTCATCGACCATTTCAATGGCTCTCAGGCCGTTACTCCGGCCTAATGGCTCGGTTTCTGGGAATTGCGGCGTTTGGATGATCGCGTTGTAGGTGCCAATATAATCTGCTGGCACAAGCGGTTGTGCGCCATCATTGCCACCAGCCATCGGTGCATAGCCCGCATCAGCCGGTCGCGCCGGATTGTTGCTCCAGGCAACGCGCACTAGGTTCGAGCCGGAGTTGATGACGATTTCCGCATTGTTGCTTGCACCCACTGTCGCGGAAAGGTTGTCGAAATCTTCTATGATTTCGAACACATTGTCAGCTGGGTTGGCATTTGGGTCGCGCTTATAACCAATTAGCACTCTGAACTGATCGGCGGCTTTATTTTTGGCGGGTTCAATGCTGATTTCTACCAGGTTGCCCCATGCACCGCGTCCAATCGCCCATATAGTCAGCTCGCCGATGACGAGTGTCGCAACTTGAGCACCAGTACCCACCACTCGGCTGACAAAACAGCGCACGCCTCCATTATCGAAGAACCCTTGTATCGCGTAAGAGAGGTACGACCGATTTGGATCATGCCCCCCATATCGCCGTTGATACTCTAACCAGCTCGCGATGAGTTGCGGTGGTTCTGGACCGCGTTCAGCCGGACCAACGAAGCCCGCTGTACTGGTTCCAACGCCTTCGATTGGTCGTGGCCCCGTCGCAATTTCTTCGACATAGACACCGGGGGATAAATACTCAGGCATGTGTTTTTCTCCTTAATACGTATACTTAATCGTCACGCGAGGTGTCAGATGAATCGGATGTGGAAGAGTCCGTCTGATCAGATGAGGTGGCTGGATTGGTGCTTGGCTCTTGATCGCCGTTGGCTGCGTCACCATCGGCTGCATCATCAGCATTCTCATGTTCCTCTAGCATTTCGCGTGCTTCGTCCAAACGGCCTTCTTGCATCTCGTCTAACTTATCTCTATCGACTTGCAGTTCTTGTTCCATGCGGTCGATTCTGCCAGCTAGACACACATAGTCATCGAGCAGCCCATATAGCTTGCTGACGCATTTGGTTTGCTGCGCGTAACGGTCTTTTACGCTTGCGAATTCGGGGTCGCTTAACTGCAGGTAAGTGTTGTTAGCGTCTGTCAATTTGACGACGGCGTTATAGGCCGTGACCATATCGTCGTCAGCAAAGGCTTGATTGGCGGTGGCTGTCCATTCGGTGATTTGGTCGGGCTTCGCCTTAAAATCTTCAATATGCTTGTTCCACGCTGCCAGGATGTCCTTGAGGGCTTCGTCAATCTTATTGAGCCGTACCTTCAGGCTTTTTGTCGGTTGGCTTGATGTGTTGGATGAGGTGCTTGATGCAGCCGTATCGTCGTCACACGGGTCATTGCCCTCATCATTGCCATCGCCATCTAAATCTTTGCGAACATCTTTCAGGGCAGTTTCTTGAGCCTTGATCTTGTCCTCAAAATCTGCGATGTGTTTATCCAGTTTCTTGAAAACGCTATCTAGCGCATCTCGGTCTTCCTGGTCGAACTGTCCCCAAAGTGCATCAATGCGGGCATTGGTGACGCTGACCTCGACTGCGACAGAGGCTTGTTTGGCAAAGACCTCTGACCACAGGTTTTCAAGCGCTTTGCCGACTTCTTCGACAGTCTTCAACTTCTCGGTGACATCTTTGAGCGTGCTCTGGCGGGTAGGCTGATGGGTAAAAACAGCCTGTTGCTTCAGTAATTCGGATTGAAACTGTTCGATTGCATCTTGATCCAGCATTGCTTCTCACTCCTCAACCTGCTGCCTAATCAAAAAATAAATGGCGGCACAGTCCCGATCATGTTGGGCTGCACCGGAACATTGTTTTGTACTTGTTCGGATCCATCCGGCTTAATTGCGATGACACTGACCGTGTTGGGTGGTGTTTGCTCAAAGTAAAAATGCCAGTTACCCTCATCATCTGTTGTTACGGTGTCGGCTAGAGTTAGCACGACAATTTCGATATTGGGGATGCCTGTACCGTCAGCTGTTTGGACGCGACCTTCCAGGCTGGTTTGTAAAACGACGGTAGATTGTCCGCGTATTAGGGGAACTGTGATGACCTGTACAGGCGCATTTTCTGGGGGCGTTATGCGGAGGCTGACATTGCGCGAGGTTAACTCGCGGGAGAACCCGAATATCCATTCACCCGTATTGTCTGTGATGAATGTTTTGCCATCATTTGGCAGGTCAACGGTGACGTTTTCTTTGCCCTTCCCGTTGTAAGCACGCCAGATGCCGCGCATGACTGTTGAACGCCGCGAGAAGGGGTACAGGGCATTCGGTTCCAGATCAATCACATATGGTTGTGTCGGATTGGGCAGTCTGATCTGCTGTTCAACAGGTTTGTAGAAGTCGCTTTCCACAAGCAGAATATAATTGCCGGGAGCTAGCAAACCGCGTGATTGCCATTTCTGCGATTTGTTCGTTGAATGATACCGATTGTAGAAAATGAAATATCCGCTGATGTTTCGCATGATAATCAGTTCTAATGGCTTTGGCAGGGCGACCGTCCCGTTCGGCGTGACTTCCGCGATGATCTTGAAGCGAATCGTGCCCAGCACTGGTGGTATTTCGCCATACAGCTTGCTTTCGTAGGCAAAGGTATCGCGCAAGTCCAGGGTTAAATCACTGCGTATGGTGCGGAATTCGTGGGCAAAATTCATGAGAGGCGGCCTGTCTGCTGGAGTGCTTCGGGTGAATCGCTGTAGGCATCGCGCCGTTCGATGACGCGGGCTGTTGAAGCGATTTGCTGCGAATCAATCAACGAGACTTTGACTTGATAGCAAACAGACAAACGGTACGGCTCACGCAGAGATTCCCAAATGCGCGTGAGTTCTTCCAAACTCAGGCGGCAAAGAATGACGCGCAGTTCTTCATTAATTTCGCCTGTGTTGTCTTGCAGCACAACGATGGCGTTGTCATAAAGGGTTTGCATCGTCCGACCCATAATCAAATGATCGGCTTCACCCGTTTCTCCAAAGGGCGTAACCAAATAGTAGAAGTTCAAAGCCAATGGGGGGAAGCGTCGTTCTGTATCCACAGCGGTACGCATCATAGGCTGATTCTTCATGAACTCGTTTTCAGTAATCTGATACAGCCAGAGGGACAGTCGATTTGAGGAGTCGCGGGCAGTTTCCGTTGGATTCGTGAAGACAATCGTTTGTTCGGTATTGACGATAGCGCGAATAACGGGATCCACTGCAAAGGATTCCCATAGTATTTGCCGTAGTATTTTTGACGTTTCAGCAATTATTGCGTAATTACTCATGGCTGATAATTTCTTTGAGAGCGCTTATTTGCCAGGTCGTGATATGGTGTCGTGACATGCTATCCAGTCGTGATAGCCAGCGTAGAATCCCTGGCATCATTAGCGACTACTTTTTGTGATATAGGATGTTATGACCCTTTTCTAGTCAGTATATGGAGCGCGCTCACACTGCTCTCACAGCCTCATCACATGGCAATCACCGGGCGTGCTTTTCTTGCATAAATTGCGTGCAAATCTCAAAATTGGGGGAAAAGCATGGGATTATTAAAGGGTATTTAGGGTTGTTTAGCGTTATTAAGGAATCAAAAAGGCGCACTGCTGCGCCTCGGTAGGGTGGGCATTATGTAAGAGCATTAGGAGTTATGGTTGGAGGTTTCTTCGATAAACTGCATGACCATCGCCAGTTGCTGCTGTGCGAGTTCGATAGATGCTTTCGCGCTCGTCAAATAATCGGTAATGTTGACTGGTATCACCACATCAGTTGAGATTGATGCTTGGTTGTGCTGGGCATTAGCGACCCATTCGTACATGGCCTGGGTTTCTGACATGGGTTGAATACCCAACTGCCTTTGGAGCATTTCCGCACACTCATGATATGTTTGGATGGCTAAAGCACGCTGACCATTCATCATATGCAGACGCATTATCTCGCGGTAGATGTCTTCTCTCAAAGGATCATGATGCAAAATCTGGCGGCCATATTCCAGGCTGCGGTTGCAGTTATCATCCTGTGCGTGATAAAGCATCAAACAGACGAGGCTGTCCATATAAATTCTGTGTAAGCGTGCCCTTTCGCTCAGTGCCCAATCATCGTAGAAATTATCGAGCAGGTCACCAACATACAACGCTAAGACTTGTTCCAGACGTTGGACATCACTCGCATCGAGCAACTGCTCAGGCTTGGTCAATACCAGCATGGCTTCGGCCTCAAATTCAGCTACATCAAGCCAGTATTCACTATCTTGATTAAACCCAATCTCACCAGAATTGTTAGAAATGAGGTACGTGCCTCGTTGAATGCCCTCCGGCTCCAGGACGGCACGCAAGCGCCAAATCGCAGTATTCAAACAGCTTCGTGCACTATCTATAGGACGGTCACTCCAAAATAGATCGAGAAGGACTTCTCTTGGATGCAATCGGTGGCGCTGTAACATAATATAGGCAAGCAGCACTTGTATCGTTCGTGTCGTCTTCATTTCTTGTGTGTGCGCTGTGTGACTAATTCGCACACTTCCCAAAAGTGATACAGATAGGGTGTGCAAGAGATTGCTCCTCTTCCGAATAACCTTTTGTAGTGCCTGTATCGTGCCTAATGCGAGATTTTTATCGTAAGTGATTACGCTTTTGCACTTTCCGATACGCCATCTTTAGATCACACAATACAGACATATATCCCTATAGCTACCTGCATGACTATCATGGTGCAGGCAGCCATACTTTTTGTTAGATGACTCGTACAAACGATGAATTTGCGACATAGCTCTAAAAAAATAAATAAGATAAGTCGCCATTTATCACATGATTACTTCAAATTCATGTCATTGTCATAGACATCAGCAAATGAATGAGGAGTTTGTGATCTGATTTGTGTGACATTTGGTGCTAAAGCCTAATCAAACTAAGATGAGTATTCCCCGTGAGAGATACAAAACGACGGAAGGCTCCCAATCCTCAGCCTAAAGCCGATTTTGAAACAGGGAACCAACCGCCGTTTTACTGATCTATGTTATCTAATCCGATCAGCACAATGGAATGTGCGTAATCATGCCCCAGTTAGGGTCGACCTGAATTATCCAGTGCCGTGCCGATTTGCCAAGCGAGCATACAGGCATTGCTCCTTACATCAGGGTCAGCCGAATTGAGATCACGGTATAGGTAGCCAGCCACGGCTGCCGATACGATAGCTGTTGAAAATGATGACCCAGACCACCAACGCCCAATGCCATCTTCCGTAATTGCAAATATGCTCGAACCAATTTCGGCTGGCATCTCATTGTCATCTTCGGGTTGCGTGACTTCGCTGCGAATTAATCGTAACCGATCTTTAATCGTTTGCGGAATATCGTAGTCAACATGACCACCAAACACCTCGCAGCCATCGGAACTGGCATTTGAGTAAGTTATGCCGTTTCCACCGATACCCGTCGATGCCACACTAATCACTTCATGTAAGCGTGCTGGAAATTCGGAGACTGGTTGCTGGTCAATAGTCCGATTTGAGTCAACCAGATTTTCATTACCAGCAGCACCCACAATGACTACATTGCCATTGAAAGGTGCATAATAATCGTGAATTACGTCAACATTGTCATCGCAAACAACAACATCTTCAACGGCATCCCAGCCTATGACCGCTTTGATTGCCAGGGCATACGGCAAGCGCTGACGCTCAGCTTCACTATAGCAACGCAAGAATAAGCGGTTGTGATGAATATTTGGCACAACATCTGTTCCTTTATCAAGCAGGTTTTTTACATGATCGGTTGCGCCAATAAGTCCAAAGTTTGGATGGTTCAGTGGGTACGTATGAAACAGGTTCAGACTCATATTAACGACAAGGTAACTTTCGTATTCGCCGGGAGTATAGGATATGGGGGTTCTATTAGCATCAAAGTGATGTCCAAGATAGACCTCATGCAAAGCGCGTACTACAGTTTCCACAGAGCCAACGCCCCGCGACGTGAGCGCTAAGTGTCGGTTAAATGTAACATCGTTTGACAGTAGTTCTGTGGAATGTAATGCTGTTTCATAATGTATTCCATTCTTATCGAGAATAATCTCAATCAAACGCTGGACAAAAGGCCCATGAGGAGCCAGCGCTTCATGAAGCTGGTAGCCCTCATTTAGTGATGTATTAACTTCAGTACATGTTGTGTCACATCTGCCAGTATCATGCTCTAAATCCTCAAAGGAATCCAGAATTGCGATTTTCACGTGAGGAATTCGTGCGCTATACGGTGAGTCTAGCAGGATCGGAATATCCCAGTCATCACTATCGGAGTCTTCTTCAGGCCAACTCCCCGGGCCACCTAAGCCAGGCCCCTGACTTTGCGTGGCAGTTGCAATCCAATTCAGGGTAAAATCTGCATTATTGTTGTTGATATTATCGGGTAGTTCAACACCCCAAATTGGCTCTACCAAAGATTGCTCCAACGCAAGCATTGATGTTGTGATAAACTCTGCTTTGAATGTTCTCTCCTCTTCATTTGTTAGCCCAGCAATCATCTCATCCAGATCATCAAAATGCAAAGGAATAAATACGACAGAAAAATGGTTTGCACCCAATTTGTCATAAAAATGATACTGGCGTGAGTTGGAAAGAGTGTAGTCAGGAGTAATGTCAATTTCTGATCTTATTTCGTTTATGGTTAGAGATGTGCCTAGCAAGTTATTGATCTCATCAATCGATTCTTTACATTCTGTGAGTTCCTCACCTATGACTCTTTCGACTAGGAAGCTTTGGAACTTGCATCGAATCTCCTCACTAAACTGTATATTGGGATCACTGTCTTGATCAAATATCTTTCGCAAGATTAATTCGACGACCATGTCATTCATCCATCTGATAACACCCTGAGTGTCGTTCGGCAGAATGCTATTTACTTGATCTATCATAAGAGGTTCCGCTTCATCGAAGTTCATGTTACGTGTTAAAGGCGAATTCTCATTTGGATGAACGTATACGAAAACCAGATTATCGAATGAGAACGGAAATGTTGCAACAAAAGGAGCGGGTTGAGCCTGTACCGAAACAAGCAT
The DNA here is from genome assembly GCA_002699585.1 of Anaerolineaceae bacterium. Lineage (GTDB taxonomy): Bacteria > Chloroflexota > Anaerolineae > Aggregatilineales > Phototrophicaceae > Phototrophicus. Next base: position 226,430 of record PABP01000035.1, read on the forward strand.
AAACGGAAGAAGAACCAGAAGTACGAGCAAACGATCGATACGTTGCATGATTGGACTCCAATCTCTACTTTGGCTAATTATGAGTCAGGTATTGCTACTTATTAAGTGCATTACTTTGCAGAAAATCACAAACTGGGAACAGAAGTTTCGGCCTACCGATAATTAGCCCTCATTAAAGGGGAGACGGATTCCCAACAAGCTGAAAAGCACCCCAAAAAGCGGGATGATACGTGGGATGTTCGCTGAGAAATGTTTGTTGCGCTGTTTGCAGAGCCTGTGTTTTACGCTGTCCAGCCAACATATGATCGTAAAAGCAGCGCACAATTTCTGGTGTGGTTGCATCATGAATCTGCCACAAACTAAGCAGCAAGGCTTGTGCCCCCTTTAGCAAGAAACCACGCCCCACCCCAATAAGCTCATCAATGCCAGAGACGCGACCGCGTCCCGTCTCACACGCTGTCAGTACAATGAGTTGATAACGGAGATCGTATTGAAGCAGATCATCCAGCAATAATTGTCCGTCACCCAACCAGATGTGGGATAATTCTGGGCGATCCGCGCGAAATTGACCATGAGCAGCAATGTGCAGGATTGAACCGCCGGGTCGCTCGAAGCAAACCTGGGTCGCGGCTTCTTCAAGAAATACTTTACCGCCCATGCGATTATGCACAGCTTGCGCTTCGGTGATACATTGCGGTAAGTTGCCATCCCAAGAGTGACCTAAGATGACGACATCCTCTGTTGGTGACGGTGTCGGTCGTAAAAGTGATGTGGCAGACGGCAGCAGAATAATTTCGTGTTTTTCCACTAAATATTGCTGACCATCATGCAACATGGAAAAGGGCAATTGGTGCAGATCGCTAAAGGGCACAATATAGAGTTGGTCATTTGGTCTGATATAGTTTTGTACAGGGCTGACCAACCTCTGGTATAAATCTTGTAGATCAGGCAGCAGTTGCGCTTTTAGCGTCGCTTGCACTGGAGATTCTGGCGGCATGGTAACAGAAAAATCGATGTTGGTGCGAATCTCGGTGATTTTTTGCAAAAGTTCGTCGGCGGCTGTAGTCAGTTCAACGATGTGTAGAGAATCGTGCCGAATGACAAAGACAGACCAAGCATGACTGCCAACATAATACTGGAGCAGCACCGCATTCTGTGGCAGGGGACGCTGAACATCGGCTAACGTTGGTGACTGGCTGTTCAACATCAAAGCATCTGTTGTATGAAGCTGAAGCTGTTCTGTCAAGTCTACTATTTGTCGCTCTAATTGCTTGAGGTCTAGTTGAGCATCGCCTGTGGGTAATTTAGGCATATCATCAGATAAGGTTGTGGGGTAATAAACCTGCCGAAAGAGTAGATTATAGCGGCTGATTGCTTCTTTGCGGTCTGCCAGCAGCTTTTCACCTTTGGCAGTGTGGATATTCCATAGGAGCGTATCCTGTTGCTCGATATATTGCGCCAATGCCTGGGCGCGTCCTCGTACCAGCGTTTGATAGGCTCGTTCGAATTGACCTGTCTGATGATAGATGCGGATCAGGGCGCGTAATACATCCACTTTATCGCGGAAGAAGTTGGGGTATAAGCCAACTGTCAGATGTTGATGTGATGTTTCGATGAGGTTCAGGGCTTGCTCATAATGGGCAACGGCACGCTGCGAGCGACCTTGTGACTCAAAGATGGCACCGATTAATTGCATGGCCTGATATTCGAGTAATGTCAAGCCCTGGCGTTGTGCGTCATGCCGTACCGCCTGACTCATCTCGAGCGCCTTATCCAACTCTCCCAGCCGCAGAAATAAACATGCCTGCAACAAGCGTGCCTGTTCATATTCCAGGCGATTACTTTCTTCACGTGTATCTTGTAACCAGGCGGATAAGGTTGTTTGGGCATCTTCGTAGTTGCCCAGTTGGAATAAAGTCCGGGCAATCCAGTATTGGGTGACGCGAACTTCGTCTTGATTTTGCAGACTTTGGAAAAATTCCACCGCTTTATTGAGCATCTCCAGTGCTTCAGCAACACGATCCAAATAAATATGAGCAATCCCAAAATAACGATGGGCCCGTCCTTCCAGAAGTTTGGCACTGAGCGTCTTTAGATTAGCCATGACAGCGGGAATCTGCTGCGTGATGTCTGCGTAACGGTTCAACTCTTGGTAGGCCTGGAAGATTACAAGCTGTGTATTCATATGCTCAACAGGTTGTTCTTCCGGCGATGTCAGACCTTGCAGCTCATAAAGCTGTCGCAGGGCTTTACGGTATTGCCCCTGTAGCAACATATAATAGGAGGCACTCGATTGGGCGTGGCTTTCAATCACACTTTGTTCGTGTACCTGAGCAGCCTGGGCAGCAGATGTGTAAGTATCAATTGCTGCCTGAATACGCCCCAACTGACCAAAACTATAGGCTCTGATAAGGAGCATCTGTCCACGATAATGATCGAGTAACTCAGGATACTGTTCAGCTAAGTCGATGGCATTGCCAATATAAGCGAGCGCAGCCTCATACTTCCCGATCAGGTTATGTAACCAAGCCAGGTTTACTTCGAGGCGTGTCAGATAATCATATTCTTGGCATTCGGTGAAGATACGGCGCGCCCGATCAACATCAGCCAAGACGACCTCGACCTTTTCCACATTCGCACAAACGAGCAAGCGAGAAATACATGTCCGTCCCCAGCCAATGACGTGTTGACAGGCCTCAAAACAGGCCGCGGCCAAGTTCAGTTCCTCCCAGGCGTTATCGTAATTCCCACGTGAGATCGAACAATTGGCTAATGCCATGTGGCTGATACCCTCGCAATAGGCATCATCAATATGGCGGCTAAAAAAGAGCATATACTCTGAAAGCGCTAATGCCTTCTGGATATTATCCATACGAAAATGGTCGGCGGCTTGCTTCCATTTATTGATGTAATCGTGATGCTGGTTATCAGACCGGTTGGGTGGGATGCGCTCGGCGGGATATTCTAGCGTAGTGAGTGTGTTATTTCGAGCTGCGGTGAGTATCTCTTCCACAAAATCAAGTTGTTTCATCAGACCTCAAACCTGACATCCTCAAAGATATATGGTTTGCCGATTTTTGGGGTCAATATAAATGTGACCGGTGATGAATCCACAAGCCGAATAATCCGTGACTGCAGGGGTTCAATCTCGGTCGTTTCATCCATTTCATTCTGCCGGACTTTTATCAGTGCTTTCGACCACTTGTCTTGATCGTTGCTGATATGTAACTCAACGCGAATGCTGTAGTCCCCGGTTTCCGAAACCATAAATTGTATGAATAAGACGTTGGCGTTTTCGTCGTCCAGTTTCAGGGCGCGAGTATGTACATGACCCCGTGCTGTGGCTAATGGTAACGATGTATCGGGGAAGTGTATGATCTTGCGAAGGGGACTATTCGCGTCGGGGAGTTGTGTTCCACGTTGTTGAAGCCGCTGTAGATGATAGCGCAGGGTTAGTGAAGTGGATAGCAGTGCATCTACCTTAGCGTAGTCGTCTTCTTCCAGCAAACCATTGATATAGTCTGCCAATGCCTCATCACTTAGGAGAGGCAGATTGCTGCTGGCGGCGGTCAGTTTGTCTTGTATAGCTATATAAGGCGTTAGTTGAGCTTGCAGCGCAGGGTTGTCGTCAACAGCTTGTTTGAGATGTTCACTCGCGGTACCGTCGAGCAACTCAAAAATCTGATCTTCTGTAAGGGATTCAAATTTCACGGGGATACCTTCACCAAGCGCTTTATAAAATGCTGATCATGTATTAGTTAAATGTGTATGCTAGCCAAATCATCACAAGTGATCCCATTTTTACAACTTTGTTATAGTTACAACAGGTCACTAGACATCTGTATACGACTCGAAAAATTTTACCAAGTTCCGCATGATGCGTTGGCGATCTACCCGAAGGGCGTTGTCATCAGCCCATAGCTCTGGATACTCTTGAACAATGCGTTGATTTTTATAGCCATAGCGATAGCGTAATTCGATATAGACCTGATAGCGCGTTTTCTCGTGGTCGTCGCGTGCAATCGTGGCTAATTCATTGAACACATCCTGCCAGAACTCGTCTCGCATTAAACGGTCTTCTACGAGATTTGTGGCCTGTTGAATGTCTTTGCCAATATCGTCGATGTATTCACTGGTATGTCGAGCCGATTCCAGATAAAGCTGCCAGATAGAATGCTTTGTGGTGATTTTTACATATTTCAGGAAGTGACCAAGCGTGTTGAAATCGCTTTCGAAAACGCCGCGTTTGCGTTGCCAAACATTCGAGATAATTGTGTTACTCAGTGCGAAGTAGTCTTTGGAATCAACCACCTGTCCCTGGCTTCGGCAGAACACCTGAATGCGTTGATCCAGGTATTGATAGGCAAGCATCCATACTTCCCGATGGTCTTGATCGTCGAAGGCGCGACGGAGCAATTCAAAGCAGTAGCGATTGTCTTGATTTTGGCGTTTCTTAGTTTCCTCCAGGCACCGACGATATAAAAACTCATTCGACTCGGTCGATACGTTCAAGGTGAATTCCCAATTGTCTAGAATGTGTTAGATGTCTATTTCTGGAATATACCTCAAAATTAGAAATATGTCCCCTCGGAGTTATGTCCCTAATTGCAGCAAACCTCAATAAGACGTTACCATTCCTGCTGATGGACGCACACCATCTGTTGCGTATACAAGACAAAGACTGTCAGTTGCTCAATCGACACAGTAATCGCGTCGAAGTCCTCCTGCAATTGCTCCGAGCCTTCGAGCAAATCCAGCGCCAACAATTGCGCATGACCAATCAACTGCGCCAGGTGCTGAAACAATATTATCCTGTGATGCTGCAACTTTTCAGCGACGTAAATACCAAAATCGCGCTGGCTTTTCTGCAAACATATCCTACACCTCAGTTGGCACACGATCTCACCAGGACAGACCTGGAACATTTCTTGCGCGCACACGGTTACAATCATATGCGGCGCCTAGATGTACTCCACCAAACCCTGCGAACACCCATTCTGTTGGCGACGGTTTGGCAAGGTGCCGCAGCACATGCTCAAGCCCTAGTTCCAGTTGTCCAGACCCTCAATCAGCAATTGGGTCGAATCAAGCGTGATATACGGCAGACCTTCATCGATCATCCTGAGGCTGCCTAGTGGCAATCCTTGCCAGGAGCAGGTGAGCTGACTGCACCTCGGTTACTGGCACTCATCGGCGACAACCGAGCCGTCTTTCCAACCGTTGAGGTATTGCAGGCCAGGGCGGGCACAGTACCGGTGACGCGACGCAGTGGCAAAACAAAAATCGTTCGTTTTCGTTGGGCGTGTGACAAAGCCTTACGCAAAACAATGATGGATTTTGCTCGCAACAGTATCGCCAAGTCGGGTTGGGCTCGCAGCTACTATCATGGCCAGCTTGAACGCGGACACAATGATCAACGTGCGATCCGGGCGTTGGCAAACCGTTGGGCACGCATTATCTGGACACTCTGGCAGTGTCAAGAAGCCTATAACGAGGCAAAACACGTCGCCAATCGCTCACGAAAGGGACAGACTTCTGTACCTCATCCTGGGATCGTAGCCTGATTGTCATCGCACACCAAGACGCTATCTATAACGACTTGGCAAGTGCCTAAACACTATTTCCAGACTAACCGTCAGCCAAGTCTGTCGGTCTATTTTGATGCGAACTACTTTCGATCACGCCAGGCTAAATGTTTGCTCTGTCTGTTTCCACTGGATACCTTGACAAGTTAAAGACGTTTCATCTCTGAATCCAGCGTCTACCGCATCCTGAAAGCCTATGATTTGGTTACCAGCCCGGTGTTCCAATTGGTCAGCGCCAAACATGCCTTTGAGCATCCTACCAAACGGGTGAATGAGATGTGGCAGACCGACTTCACCCAATTCAAGGTCGTCGATTGGGGCTACTACTATTTGTGTACCATATTGGATGACTATTCGCGCTACATCCTCGCCTGGCGGCTGGCGGCTACAATGGGTAGCAGCGATGTCGAGGAAACGCTCAACCTGGCAGTGGCCAAAACCGGTGTGCAGCACATCAAGGTCAAGCACCGCCCACGACTGCTGTCGGACAATGGCTCAGCCTTTATCTCAGAGGCGCTCGCCAACTATCTCGCCAAACACAGAATCCAGCATGTGCGTGGCGCACCCTACCATCCCCAGACTCAGGGCAAAATTGAGTGCTACCACCGGTCCATGAAGTCCGTTGTCAAGCTCGATCACTACTATGTCCCGTCTGATCTGGAGCAGGCCATTGCCAACTTTGTCGTCTACTACAACAGGCAGCGCTACCAAGAAGCTCTGGATAATTTGACACCCGCTGATGTGTACTTTGGTCGCGACCAAGTGATCTTAAGTAAACGAGAGGAGGTTAAACGGCAGACAATCCAACGACGTCGTCAGCAGTATCTAGAGCATCGCTTAGCAGCTATGTAGAACCGAGCGATGTCTCCATACCAAAACGCTATACTTCGGGCGAGAGGAAATCGGCATCGAGAATAAGCAGCAGCGCTTAGTGAATATCTCACCTAATATGCGCTATCTCATGATTAGCAATTATGGCTATGCGCCCTATACGGCACGCCTGCCGATTAATGTTCCTTGGTTAGATTCAACGACCTTACCTGAAGGTGAAATCTTCGAAATATCGGCCAAGAAAGTATTGAATCTGCCCATCAGCGTCAACGAGGAGATTTCCAGTTATGAATTTGGCGCGCTACATCACAAAGCAGATATTGTGTTGGAATCCTTAACCGAGAATACACCCTCGTTCGATATTCCGACCCGTGTGCTGGTCGCACGTCTGCAACTGCCAATCGTAGCCGTGCCATTGGTCATTCATCTAGGGGCGATTACAGCTGGTCAACGACTACCGGAAGCTGCCATGCATGGTGAATTTTTCCTGAGGAACAATGGTCAGATCGACTGGTATATAATTGAAGCGGTTAGACAGTTTAACTATATCGATTTTGACCCGAAGCTGCAGATGATCACCAGAATGAGTGAGAGCGAACCGATCAGCGTGCGCTGGAACGATGAATACCCCGCGCCGCAGCACGTAGTGACCACCACCGTAGAAGACCGGATTACTTTGCAGGATGACGATGAGCAAACCGTCAGCGTGCGTGTCCAATATGATATACATCCGGCGCAGATCGAGATGACACCCGACTATCTGGAATTGAGTCTCGCCTCTACTGTTGGTAGCCGGACGATTGGGTCACGGCGCAGCACCAGTACCTCGACAGAATCCAATCTTGTCATACATAATTGGGGTGGCGCACCCTTCTGGATAAAGCGGCGCACACTAATTGTGGCGGGGAGCGATAGCATTGGTAACATGATAGTTCCGCTGGGCTTGCAGCTCGAACCTCCGATTGACGATGGGTATATCATTCCACCCAATTCTGACGTGTCCTTCAAGGTTTATGCGCCCAATCCGGCAGAAGCAGGCGATGGCGAATTCAGCATCGTGCTCCATCTGCCGGATAGAGACAAAACGATGCTCGTCTCGAAGATCAACATCCGGCAGTAGCTACGGAGGATAGACTGGCGACTTGTCGAAAATTTAGGAGATATTGCGGTCAGCAGAATACGTGAATAGGTAGCATCCAGCAGCAAATCTCGATTGTCCGACTAGTAAAGACTTGGACAATCTCTACCATATGGGGAGGGGTAGTTGAAATTGCAGCACTTGTTATGCAACCAGACGATACACTTGAACTGACCTTACCCGGAAAAAACGGACGGTAAAAAAGGTGAAGAGCAGGCAAGCTGCTCAAACTGATGTGGGCTGAGATAGCCCAGAGCCGAATGCCGCCGCTGTCGGTTGTACCAGATTTCGATGTACTCGAATATGGCTAATCGGGCAGCCGCTCGTGTGGGAAAAGGACGATCGGCACACTCGGTCTTCAAGGTACCCAAGAAGCTCTCTTGCATGGCGTTGTCGTAACAGCGCCCGACATCACTCATGCTGATTTGCACCTCAGCCGTTTCCAATAGACTCAGGTAAGCCTCCCTGGTGTACTGGCTGCCCTGATCGGAGTGGTGCAGGCGGGGTGTGCCGTGCCTGCCGACAGCCATGCGCCAGGCATCACACACCAGCTCTGTCGTCATCCGTTCGCTCATCGACCAGCCCACAATCCGCCTTGAGAAGACATCCTGAATATCTACCAGATACAGCCAGCCCTCCTGCGTAAGAATGTAAGTGATGTCGGAGAGCCACTTGTCGTTGAACTGTGTTGCTGTGAAATCACCTGCCAGCAGGTTGGGCGCACGCCGATGGCTCTCATTGCGCTGCGTGGTGACTTGAAACCGGCGCTGTCCCTTGGTTCGCAAGCCCATCTGGCGCATCAGGCGTGCCACACGGTGCTTGCCGACTCGCTCGCCACAGGCTTTCAGTTCGGCATGAACGCGCAGATAGCCATAGGTCTGACGGCTTTGCTCATGGATCACCCGAATGCGCTCTGACAAGGCGGCATTGGCAACCGCTCGACGGCTCGGCTGCCGCTTCAGCCAGTCATAGAACCCGCTCACCGACACCTTCAACACGCGGCACATCAACCGTATCGGATAGGAACTGCTCTGCTCAGCAATGAACTGATAGCGACTCACGACTCCTCCCACGAGAATACCTTGATGGCTTTTTTTAGGATGTCCCGCTCCTGCTTCACCACCGCCAGTTCGCGTCGCAACCGCCTCAATTCCGCTTGCTCTGCTCGTTCCTCGCTCGCTTCAAGTGCTTCTCCTTTCACCTGGTAGCGCTGTCGCCATTTGTAGATCATCCCTGGCGTGATATTCAGATCGCGCTCTAGTTGCGCTACGCTGCGATGGCCTTCTGCCCCCATCGCCAACACGTCTCTTTTGAACTCGTCACTGTATTTCTTGTATCCCATTTTCTGTCTCCTTACTCTCAGTTTATCGGACATTTCCTCTGTCCGCTAAACCGGGGTAAGGTCAAACAACAATATGCTAGGTATTCAATTCCACATTTGGCGCGTATTCTTCCGGGCTAGAGCTGGGAGTCACAATATATCCCTATCCTTCCTTATTGTCTCTAAAGCGATAGACTACATGCGGTGGGCGGACTTTGATGAAAGACAACGCTAATGTACCTTCAGGGATTCGAACCTTTAACTTGTTCTTGGACCCGATGAAACTTGCTGTTCATATTTCGAAATATATTAATAAAATAGCTACAGCATCATCTTATTATATAACGAAATATGACATTTGTGGGCCCAACCCGATGCGTGTCGAACATGAGAAATCCGCTTGCTGACCTGTTTTTCCCGTTATTTGCCCATTTTCTACCCGGATTTGAGTGCCATTGGCAATGGCGTGCAGGTAGATGAAGGGCGGCAGCAACTCCAGACGGATAATCTTTCCCCGTTCGTCAATCACAACCTTGCTAACCAGTTGACGCAGTAACTCACGCTGATGATCCCGATCCAGCAGCTGATATCGTTCGCCAATTTGACTGAGGATATGGAGTGCCATATCAAGATCCTCAATGTGTGAGCTGCTTTCCTGATGGACTGATTGTAGCGCATTTTCAATATTGGTGCGTTCCTGTTGAATCTCCTGAGCCAATTTCAAGTAGACATCATTGTGCATGCCATGTTCGGTGTAGGCGCGCCAGAGGTTGAGTTCCTTGTCTTTGGTGCGTGCCAGTGCCTCTTTCAGGGAACGAGATTCCTGCCCGCTGCTGCTGGTGTAGCTGTGGACATCCTGTTGGTAAACACGCCGAATGGTGGGTATCTGTTCGGAGTCAACCTGAACACGTTTCAGGTGGTAGGGGATCTGTTGATCGACATCCGAGCAGATGACACGCTGCTCCTGACCGGCGATACGGTAGTAAGCGACGCCTTTCTCCGTTCGCTTGACATTGGGGCGTGAGCAGGACATCCGCCGCAACTTACCATATGGATATTGCAGATAGACCAGCCCCTGTAGCAGGTAGAAATTGCGTTTTTGGGCAAAGGGCTTCTGACGACGTTGTGCCAGGAGTTGGAGGCCATGCTCGAACTCCTCAGTGGAGACGATGGGTTTCCAATTACCACGCAACGTTTTGGGCTTAATGTCGGCCCAATCACTGGGGACGACAATCCAGCCAGCATAAAACCAGTTGTTGAAGGCGCGTGACAACGCCTGAATGTTGGGGACGATGTTGCCCCGGCGATTGGCGCGGATGAATGGGTTGCCATTGCGCAGGCGATAGCCACGAGCAGTGAGCGCGTCACAGATAGCGGGTAGGGTTTTGTTATCGAGCAGGAGGTCCCAGGCGTAGCGCCAGATGGGGGCACGGGCAGGGTCGATCTCGACCCAGCGGCGATAACGCGTGTGCTGGAGCGACTCGGCTTTGTCAGTGGAGTCGATACGAGATTCCCGATTGAGATAGCCATCGGGTGCTTTCCAAGGCCAATCGCCCTGATGCAGTTTGGAGAGCATGCCATGTTTGACGCGCCGACCAATCACGGCTGATTCGCGGCGAGCCATACCAAACAGGATATTGAGATAAAGGCGATCATCTTCATGAGATGGATCGAGATCGGGATGGGCGGCAAATCGCACAGTCAGACCCATCTCTGTTAGTTCATCAATGGCACGCAGCGCTTCGACATCATCACGACCAAATCGATCGGGAGTCGAAGCGAAGATATGCGAAAAGGCGCCCTGATGCGCTTGCCTGAGCATATCCTGATAGGCTTTGCGGTCCGCCGAAGTACCCGTGTAGTTATCGATGAACTCACATACAAAAGGCAGATCGTCATAGTATTTCAGCATGCGCGCGATATCACGGCGTTGACCATCCTGCGAGCGCTGAGGCGCCTGGACCTCTTCCGTGCTTGTGCGCAGATAGACCACGTAGCCAGGGCGGGTGGCAATTTGTTTGCGCTTGCGTCCCATACATTTTTCACCAGAAGATCTGCTGAACAGACTGAGTCACTAGTGTACTGTGTTTCCGGAACCAATTTCTTTTTCTCCCGCGAGTCGGGAGAAAGTGTGTGTGGATTCACCCATCTGCAAATGATTCGGATCAGGAGGCGCTTCCCTCCAATGGTCCCATGAGCAAGGTGGAGGGTCACCAACATTGAGCAATTCTGCAAGCGAGAAAATGCGCTTGATTGCAGATTGGGTAGAATCAGTAGGAGTAGGCATTGGATTCATACTATTTCAATTCGATACCTAAGAAAGTATTTGGATACGCTATAAACGAATATAGTACATTATTTGCTGATAATCAACCGGATTGACAATTTGACAACATAGGTAGTGGAATTATAATGTTGGAAGCCATATCACTTTTTAGTGGTTGAGATGGATGCGAAGCAGGAGATAAGCATGGCAGCAATTAGAAGCAATCACGATGGTTTTGGCAATGAGACAGACAAACTGGAAGCAAAAAAGCGACTAGGCCTGCGATTGAAGCGCGCTCGACTGGATATGAATCTCAAGCAAGAAGAGTTAGCCGACCTGATGGGAATCAGTCAGGCCGTCGTGTCGAATATCGAGAATGGCTTGACGACGATTGACGTGCCCAACCTGCCACTTTGGGCCACAGCACTCAACAAGCCGATTATGTATTTCTACGAGGATGAGTCTGCCGATTGGCAACAGCGGGCGATGGATATTCTGAGGATGTTCCCTGAGAACCAGATTGAGTTTGTCCTGCATATGCTCAAGAGCATGGCACTCAGCATGCATAATTTGAAAGGTTAGGTATAAGTGACTATCCTATCTTACCATCTCCCAGTGAGAAGTATGATCTGATATTAGTTTCAAGCTTGATTTGCGCTAGAGCAAAGTCGCCGATGAAAACTTGGCTGATGCCTTTACTTGGATTGACTTTTGGGGTCAGTAGTTCTCTTTTTTACTTAACTAGCTAGATAATTGATGGCATCAGATGCGGAGTATTATCTTTAGGTCGGGTATCATGATGGTCAGTAAACGACACTAATGGGTCAGCCATCTGTAATACTCAACAACTCCCGCTTTGAATCGGTCGACATCCAACAGTTCCCGGTACTATATCATCCAATTAGCTAGTTCGTATTAAACAAAGAATTTTATTGTTACTATTTATGCGCACCTCGTGACACTCTTTATTTAGGTTTTATTGTATAAAGTCTGCGGACTAGTTCACCTACGTCATTCGTGCCTGACATGGTTTCCTGAATTTGCTGCTTTATCTCAGATGCTTCACTTAAGAAGGGCTCGTTGTCAAGCAAAAAAACGATAGCAGCGTATTCTTTGGACTGGATGTCGCCCGAGAACGCCTGTGGATGCATGCCCAGTTCGCGTGCGACATCATCAGAAATTCTTTTTATTCTTCGGTATCTTATCAGATGCACAGGATATAGCGTCTTTATGAGCAAATTATCTGGCAAGGTCACAATCGCAAGTGTAATCATTGCCAATGCACTGAATCCATATGCAAGAACTTGCCATAGCGAATAGGGATCTGTCAGATTGCTAGCCAAACCATAGATTGCAGCAATGAAACTCATCAATGCTCCCAGGCTTAGCAGCGACTGATAAAGTATGTGCCAAATAAAGTGAGCCAGTCTAATATCATTCATCTCCTTCGGTAGTTGAGCTGAATTGTTCAGCACAATGGTTGCAGGTACGGCTCCTAGAATTACTGAAAGGGTGCCCAACCAATAGTTCCGAAGATATGTGTTGTCTTGAATTAAAAATTGCAACCCTATCGCTACACCGGCAGCGACTGCCAAACTCAACATTGGCACCCACAGATGCGACTGGTCAGAGGTCTGCTGTAGGTTGATAAGATACATAAATGACACAGACAAGAACAAAATGATTCGACAAATATTTGCTAGAGGAATGTGCGTATTAGGAAACCAGGCGTGTTCAAGCTCCGTGAGAATATAATAGCTATTGAACATGTAGTTGATGCCTGTCAAATAGGCTCCCAGCCACAATGTCAGCCAGGGATTCTTTAGAAACTGTGGATCATGCGCATGCTGATACAAGCGCGGAAGATAGTAGAGCCACCAAATGATTGCGCATAAAAAGTACAGCTGCTCAATGATGTTCATGCTCTACCATCAAATCAGCTATCAAAGGGCGGGAACAGGTTGATATTCGCGGTGCGCTTCAGAAATGCACTATGCTTTGCTTCGTTGACTCGTGTTAGAAAGAGTTGAGCGAATAACTCGGCCTCCAACTCTTCTGTACCCGTATCCGTCTCTTGCAAATCATCCAATCGCGGATCACGAACGCGGAGATGTCCCACTAGCTCCACTAACAAATACTGTAGATCCTCGGATATGGCATTGGCCCTTATTGAATATCCGTGATGATTCAAAATGATATGAGCCGACTCATGAACAACGGTATGTTTTTGAATGACTGGATGCTTGGTCGAATTGTAAAAGATATGGTCTCTTGACCCTTTGCGCAGATATGCTCCTGAAAGTGATGTAGAAAACTCCATAGGAACTAGATCTATATCACGGCGTAGATGCGATCTCAGATACTGAATGTAATGCTCAACTGCGAATTCTAATGGATTGTATCCGAGATGATCGATAGCATCCTCAATGTACTTTTCAATGCCACATTTCCTACGATCACCAATCGATATATCTCTTGCCGAAGATTCCGGTTGATTTGGCCTCGAACGGTCGATATGTCGGAGCATCAATACCAGATCAGGTTGTTCTAGCGAAACGGACATGAGCATTTTCCAGGTGAATACAGTCAACGTTTTTGAAGCAAAATTCGGAAGTAGCCTTGATAACCATTGCCAACCATATAAGGCATGAGGAGGGCTGCAATGGCATTATTGACAAGGTTGGCTGGCAAGATTTGATGAGCTATTGAAAAACCAAAAGGGAGAAGACGCCATGGCATGATAAGCTGCCGCAACCGCAGTAGGTTTGGCATTATCTGATCTGCGATATCAATACGTTCTTTCACTAAGAAGTCAGCTTCTTCAGCTTTCGTGATCAAATCATCCACCAGTACGACATTTTCCAAAGCCATGGATTTCTCGATCAATCGACGTGCCAAGTATTCATCTTCTGAGAGCTGGCCTGATGGCACAACTCGAAAGCCATCGAAGAGGATGAAAAAACCTGAGGGCTTTAGCACACGATACACTTCACCTACTACTTGCTCAATATTCTGAGCATGACACACCGCCTCTACATCATAAACAGTGTCAAACTTCCCATTGCCATATGAGAGTTTGTGGAAGTCGCCTTGATTGACAATCGCATTATTGTGATTTCGAAGACGGTTTTTCGCCTGAATGACATGCAGATGGGTGATATCTACACCGTAAAAACGATTACCTGGCTGGGAGACAGCTAACTTCTCGAGGTTGTAGCCTGTTCCACAACCTAATTCCAGGACTTCTTGACCGGACGACTGAATATGTTGAATCAAATACCGTGCATGGCCATCATAGTCGGAAAAACGAAATCGACCGCCTTGAGACAATGCCATGTGAACTGCACCGCCCAGCGAGTGAACCAGTCGATATGCGATGTTGGATTGCGAATAGTACTGTTGAATATCGCCTGGTGTAATCCTGTGGTTGAGCAATTCGTCTATATCAAAATGCTGACGTATCCATGCTAGATCCTGTCGGAGCAACGCTGCTGAGGGAATACTTTTTGCAGACATAATGCATCATATTTGAGGTTTATCGTCTGAATGGAGTGTGTTATGAGTTGAAATATCTGCTCGCAACACGTAGGTGATAATGCGGTCCAGATCCCGACGAGCATCATCTGATAGTCGATTCAGACGCATTGCCAATTTTAGGTCTGCACCCGCATCTCCTTGGTCTGCAACCATCAGCTCCATAGCTTCTGCGTCAGACTCAGCATCAAAGTAAGATAATCCCACTTTGAAGAATCGACAGAGTGCTTTGATATTGTCGATACGAGGATTTTGGATGATGCCGCGCCGAATTGCGCTAATGGCCGACTGGCTCATACCCGTCGCATACGCCACGTCACGATCTGTGTACGGCGTACCATCAGGCTGACGACGGTGCTCAAAGAGAAGACAGACTAACTTCGATACTGGCAGCGATGTATCTTGTGAAACTTGCTTCGCCATATGATCTTTGCCTAGCTATCTGTAATCTACAGTGTAAGACAAGATCAACTTTCTGTGAACATTATTATGGTCCTATTGCAGTTAACTGCATTAAAGTGATAAAACTGTTCATAACGATCCGCATTACGACCCAGACATAGACAAAAGGGGAAGTACCATGTGCGAAAGAGTAGATCGTGAACAGATGATCCGAGAAATCATCGAGATACTAGCTACAATGCCCGAAGATATGCGCAATCGACTATTGGATGCATGGGAGCGCGAAGTTTCTGCCATGCAAGGCAAAGATTACAATCAGCGTGACACTGATTCCGACAATTCGACCGCAGGACTCCACTAACTGCCAGGCAGTTATTGGACGCATCGATCACCCTCTACATAGTCATCAGCCGCAAGATTGCTGAATCATCCATCTGCCATACGACCGTTTTGTTGCTACCTGAGCATCCATTGCGAGATACGCCTATACGTGCTGCCATCACCCGTGAGCGCGGAGTTCTGCCACGATGGCACGTTCCGCCCCGGCGTCAAGGCGCTCGCTCCGGGCTCGTGCCGCTGCGCTCAACGCGAACTGGATACCTTGACACCGTGGCCAGTGAGAACGAGCCGATCCTGTGGCAACTCCGGCACAGGGCTGGAGCACGAGAGAAGGCGCACAGCGCCATGGAGGATTATCATGACGTACCAAATGCACATCATCGTTGGACATCTGGGGGAGACGCCCCAACTGCGTGACGCCAATGACCAGAAGGTGACAAGTTTTTCAGTTGCAGTCAATATTCGCCGCGGTGAACAACAGATCACGACCTGGTACCGGGTGACAGCCTGGAACGGTTTGGCTGAGACAGTATGCCAGTATCTGGAAAAGGGTCGCCGTGTACTAGTTGATGGCAGTAACCTGCGCACAAGTGCCTACATCGACCGTGATGGCCAACCTCGTGCCAGCCTCGAACTGACCGCCAATCGCGTGCAGTTCCTGGACAGTGCAAATGGTGACGCAGCACAGGACGACGCGCCACCTAGCAGCAATGGCGATGAGGACGAAATTCCCTTCTAGTCGCTGAACACAACATCATACTGAATCAGGCAGTGGCCGAAAGGTCACTGCTTCTTCATTGTAGTTGGTATTAAACTCAACAAACAATCTGCCCATAGCTTACACCTCCTGTACTGAAAGCTGGTTGTCTATTCGATAAGTTGACTTTACTCAGACGAAAGCTGTGACGGATAATTATGTCTTTGCCAGACAGCCGTGCCGATTGGTGCGTTGACCCAGCCAGTTTCCACCATCAGCTGCTTCATTTAGTCCCTAAAAACAATATCGTCCGCAATCCTTAACCGACGATAGATTGGAAATGTCATCGCCATCAAATTTGTTACACAACTTCTACCGAAAATCATGTACAGTGCATGACGCGCTTGTGACCGATGGGAATCTAAACTATAAAGCCGGACAGAAACGATAAGATTCCAACTTTCGATAAAACTGAGATCTACATCAAAAACGGACTTTGACAAAGTCGTATGCAAGCTGTTTCTGTCACCACAATCTTCAACTCAGATATCTCTGACGTTAGCGGGTTCGCAGGTCAAGATGGCAAACCAGATCAGTCATTCGTGTACAAGAAACAAGAACTTTTGAGGCTAGAGACTCCGACCATCTGCACCAATCGGCGTCCATGTTTCACCACCATCATGTGAGTAGTAGAGGTCACGATCTGAGGTGGAGACGGCCAATTCATCAGTTACTGGATTGATGCCAATATAGAATATTACCTGCTGCGCATCAATTTGTGGCGTAGATGGAAGTGGGTTCGACTGACCTGTTTGCAGATCATACTCAAATAATGCGTCCATCCCGAACAACAGGCGATCGCCATTGGGGTCGAAGGCAATACTTGTCACAGCACCTGTATTGGTTGCCTGACTAAACGTATTGCCAAAGTCATTGGATAAGAAAACACCACTCTGAGTTGCCAGAGCTACGAGATTGGGTTCAGTTGGATGAACAGCAATTTGGGTTGGATTGGCAGTCAAGCCACTGGCTGCACTTTGTTCCCAGTTCTGGCCAGCGTCCAAACTGTAATGCAAGCCAGGTGTCAACAATGAATTCTGGGATGGATTCAGCACGTAAACGGTATCGCCATAATATGATGCCCCCATCACATGAAAGTCTGTTTCACCCAGGAAGTTAATGGTCTGAACGGTGGCGCCAAAATCCTGACTGCGCACCAGACCAATAGGGTTAATCAGATTGGATCCTGCACCTGGATGCCCACTGCTAAAAAAGCCATCTTCTGTCCCGGAGTAGCCCATGTAGTCGTTGATTGGCAGAGTTGGCCTGGACCATGAGCCGTCTTCATAGCTGACGATACCCGTGTGGGTCGCTACGCGCAGTTGATTACCATCGCCTGTGAAGCTCATACCGTGTATGTCTGGAAATGACACCGAGGCGCGGTTGTTACTCGATATCAGCAAGACCAGGGCTGCAATTGCAGCGATTGCAACGGCGACCCCAGCACCCCATATCCTTCTCTGCTGTTTTTGCTGTTTCTTGGCCTGACGTATGCGTGATTTTGAGGTTTTCTTGGACATGCTCATTGCCTGTTGTATGGAGACTTTGTTTAGGCTAAGCGTATCCCAGGCACAGAAAATGAAAATGCGCCATTTGGCGCATTCTTATCCAACTACATTGCAGATTTTACCCTATAGCTTGGAGTTCAGGCGTGTGCTCCGCATTGTGTTCTGCATAAACCTCCGGATTACTCTGGAACGCACCCTGGCAAACAGGGCAGCAGAAATAATAGGTATCGTCACCATACACTGTGGATGCATAGGCTTGCCTAGGCTCGATTAACGCACTACATACGGGATCTCGGACGAGATTCTCAGGCTGTGACTGATGGCCAATCGGTATGAAAGCACGTATTGTTGTTCCAATGCCAATCTTGCTTTCGATGGTCAACTGCCCGCCTAGATTATTTACACGTTCCTGCATTCCCAGCAATCCATAGTGATTCTCAAACGCCAGATCACCAAGACTTTCTGGCAGTAAAAAACCAACACCGTCATCGGTGATCTTTAATAAGACGCCATCTGGCCCGTAACTAACTTTGACAACAATATGTTGTGCTTGACTATGTTTCTGTATATTCTGAAGTGCTTCCTGGGCAGCACGGAATAATGTTAATTCCTGTGATTCGTCCAAGCGGCGCGCGTCACCTTCGACTTCAACCTGTATTCGAGACTTACACAACCGATCAACCAGCATCTGCAAAGCAGCCACGAGACCAAGTTCTTCCAGTGCGGGTGGCCGCAGCCCGCCTATTAAATTGCGCAGATTGCTGACAATATCCACAGCCTGCTTCCGAGCGGCATCCAGCATACCTAGCGCGCGCTCTGGATGAGAGTCTATCCAGTTTTTGGACATATCAATGGCCTGTGTCACGGCAATGATGGATTGGATTGTATCATCATGCAGTTCACGAGCAATGCGCTTACGCTCGTTTTCCTGTCCATCCGAGAGTTGCTCTGAATAGGCGCGACGCTGCTTTTGAGCCCGTCTGACGTGACCCACCATGCCAGACATTGCTAACTGTAACTTCTGGATTTCTGCAATACCGCCGCATTGATTTTCAAACGAGTCAAAGTCTCCCTGGCCTAAGCGATTTGCTTGAAAAGATAATTTCTGTATCGGTCGGAGTACACGCACATAAAACCAAACATTGCTTGCTACAAAAAGCGCACCACTTATACAACAAAGCTCAAATAAGCTTGAATGTAACATTAGTCATTGCTTCCTTCCATACTGATGAAGCCGTGCTGTAAGGCGATGGCGACCGCCTCTGTACGCGTTGTGACGCCGAATTTCTGATAGATATTCTTGAGATGTCCCTGTACGGTTCTGTCGGATATGAAAAGTAACTTACCAATCTCTTTGTTCGTCATTCCCAGACTAGCCTGAGACAAAACTTCCAATTCTCGATCTGTTAGGCCCTCAATTTGCGCGGGCATCTCAGCGATGTGCTTTTCCACTTTTTCAAGGGTCTCTGGATCAAACGCTTTGCGCCCGCCAGCCACTTCTGTGAGGGCTTTGTACAGCTCAGATAACTCAGCTGTTTTGAGTATAAACCCATCTGTGCCTGCATCAAGTAATGCATGGACATAGGCCGGATCATCATAAGCTGTCAGTACGAGGATACGAATGTCTGGATAGTCGTGCCGAATGCGGCGCGTCGCTTCTACACCTGTCAGTTCAGGTAAATGGATATCCATAATGACTACATCTGGGGACAAAGCCCCTGCAAGCTGAATGGCTTCTTGGCCATTTGTGGCTTCACCGACGACATCTATGCCCATACTTTCAAGATAGAGGCGTGTGCCTTGTCGCACAATTTTGTGATCTTCCACCAACAGAACGCGCATATTGATGACTCCTGTACTTTGCTTCCATATCATAGCGCGTATTCAGAGTGACAAGACCCGCCATTTGGCGCATCCAAACTCCATACACACAGGGGTAAACTCTATTTTGAGAAATAAAGCAATCAAATTGTAAGATTGATGCCTGATGATTACAGGTGTCGAAAACGATAGTTTATATAGGGGGATTTCATGAAGAAGTTAGCCTTTAGTATTGTAGCTCTTATTTTGCTTTTTGTAGCAATACCTGTGTTCGCACACGATGATGGTCATACTTGCCCACATTCAGGCGCAACCATCACAGACCTTAGCAACTGTGTTGCTCACGCCGGTACCGTAGGCCACATCGACAACGCAGGTGTGCTGCAAGGATTACAGGCCAAACTTGCCGCTGCATCAAACGCATATGATCGCGGTCAAATCTCGGTCGCCATCAATAATCTAAAAGCTTTCATCAACCTTGTTGAAGCCCAGGCCGGCAAGCATATTGACGCAACCCACGCAGGCCATATGATCCATCATGCGCAACATGTGATTGATGCCCTCTCTTAACGTCTTTCGTTGTTCAACCTATTTCGATAGTGAAGCAGCCCCGGTCTAGCCGGGGCTATTTTGTTCTCTAACTAATCGTGTGCGTTCTTGCTGCGTAGCAACCTGTTCAGGTGTCCACATGGTTTTTATATAGGCGATGACGGCTTCGACTTCAGCGTCCGATAACACGGAATCCAGGGCGGGCATTACATAAAAGTTGACAGGATCGCCCATGCCACCTTCTTTGATAATCTGGACTAGCAAATCGTCATCATGATGCCAGGTATGTCCGGTTTCGTCATGAGGTGGCGCGCCATAGCGTCCAGTCAAATCTTTTTCAAGTGGCGCATCCGGGAACTGTCCTTCACCGTTGGCGCCATGGCACGTTGCGCACTGCATATTGTAGACAGTTTGCCCCAGCTCATACGATTGGGAACCCGGTGTTGCGGGGTCAATGATTGTTGTACCTAAGGCTGTGCTGGAATCGGCCGTACATGCCGTAGTGATTACAATGGTAACGATAATTGACAGGATCGATGTTTGACGGATTTTCAGTTTTTTCAATGTAGGCTGCAGCAACAGCACTAATCTCCTTGAGCTATGTCGTATCTCAGTTAGTAGCTTTGGCAAGTTCTGAATCGATGATCTGGACGAATGCATCATAGGGTTGAGCGCCGCTGACAAACTGTCCGTTGATCAGAAACGCGGGTGTACCCTGAGCGCCTATCTCCTGTGCAGCGGTCGAATCTGCGCGGACATCCTCTAAGTATGTTTGATCATCGAAACATGAAGTGAATTGTTCTGTATCGAGCGATAGCTCATTTGCGTATTGGATCAAGCTATCACGGTCGAAATTGGGCTGGTTGGCAAACAGCAGATCGTGATACTCCCAGAATTTCCCCTGATCATCGGCGCATTCTGCTGCCATTGCGGAAGTAACGGACGTCTGACCGAGAATCGCAAAATCGCGATAGACAAACTGAATTTGCCCTTCGTATTGATCCAAGAGGGGTTGTAGGGTCGTGTCATGGAACCGCTTGCAATAGCTACAATTAAAATCGCTGAACTCTACGATGACAACCGGAGCATCGGCTGGCCCAATTGACGGGTCATCATCCACGTATTGGCTGGCTTCTGGTGTATCCGAACTTGAAAGGTCTGACGATGTAATCAGGTCACTGATGGTCTCTTCTTGGCGGCTAAATGCGGCATCAACAGCTTTCTGGATTGCTTCGTCAGTACTTGCCTGGAGTTTTGCGTATCCCGCAGCGCCAACAATCCCACCGACAACAAAAAACGCGACAGCGATCACAAAGTAGTTGAACGTATGGCGACTGATCGTTATGACAGCATCATCGCGAAGAAGCTCATTATCGGTATCTGTTTGCGTGATCGGCTCGTTGCTTACTTGATTTTCCTGCAAAGCGTGACCTCAAATTTGATTATGTTTCATTGAGTACCTGCGTAATTTCTTGACGCAGGAGGTCTTCATCAATAGTGCCTAAGCCCTGATAGATTTCTCGCCCATCAGCTGCAAAGATAACAATACTCGGATGCCCAGGTAGGCCCAATTGCTGGAAATAAGCCTCACCCTCTGCTCCGTCCTGCGCATTAAATTGCAGAAATTCGACTTCAGTACCAAACTCTCCTTCAAGCCCATTCACGATGGGCTGCATCTGCGTTCAAGGCCCTCAACCAGATGTGTAGAAGAATAGGAATGTTGGCCTATTTTCAGCTAATGGTAAATTTCCTGCTGAGGGCGTATTGCCAGAAGGCGTGCACGCAGCTAACGCAATCAGCGCAAGTAGCATCAAGCCAACTACATGTATCGGTCGTGTCATTTGTGCTGTCCAAAACTATGAACCATATTTGTCTACAGTAGACAGTAGTGTGAAAAGGAGAAATACACATGCGCCATATAGCGTGTTTAGTCGATGTTTGACGCATCTTGTTCTTCACTATAGATATCGAGATGGTACTCCTCCCAATTGGGGTTTGCTTCAAGGAAATTCTCTGTTATCTGTGCCTGATGCGTACGCTGCTCAGGTGTCCAAAATCGTTTGATGTAGTCGATAATGTCAAATATCTCATCGTCAGTAAGTTGGCCAGCGTGCGGTGGCATGATGTAAATGTACATGGGGCTACGTGCCCCATACTTGATCATTTCAAACAGAATTTGATCCGCATGTTGCCAGGTGTGCCCCTCTGCATTGTGCATTGGCACCGGATGATAACCCAGTTCAATACTGCGCTCGACAGTGCCGGGACCACCGCCTGTTGGCTGACCTTCGCCGGAATAACCATGACAGTGGGCACATAATCGTTCATAGCTTAGTTTGGTAGCTATCAATTCAGTATCAGATGAGTCGATAGTTGGAATCAGTTGTGATGTTTCGCTGACCACTGGTGAACAAGCAGCTAACAGTATGACAACAACAAGCAATAGAAACCTATACATATTTCCTAGGCACCTTGTTCTGTGGTTTGTATTAGATGTGGTATCAGCAGATCAGGTACTAGGTGATCGTTGATTCTAGCGACCGTGATCCAACCAACTGCAAAGTCAATAAAGAAATAAGAGCCACTTCAATCGCTTTAGTAGCCGAACCAACGATATCGAGACGATCATGCATCAAAATGTACCCAACGATTGTGACTAGCGTGTAGACGACAGTGATGCCTGACATAACGACATAATACGGATGTTTAGAGGCCATCGGCAAAAAGCGTGCGCCTAGTAAGACTGAATAGCCAATTCCATTTAGGAGGAGCAGCATGTCACCTTCTAGCCCAAGGAGGATATGAATCACACTCGCAGCACTTAACAAGAAGGTGATTGCATAGAACACCCAATTGTACTTTGATTGTTTTGCCATCCATAAAGCACGGGTAGCCGCAGTCGCCATCAGCCCTGCTATAAGCAGAGGTGCATAGGTCAATGGGGATGCAAGTGTTCCAGTTTGTGCAGCTTGTTGCTCTTTACTCGGCTCGTCTGTCACTGGCCCACCTGTTGGCGCACTATCATGAGCCAATAGCACTCCAACTGAAAAGATGAAGACAAAGAAGAATGAAACAACCTGGCTGATTCTAAAAATCATGACGCTATCCTCTTTAGCAAACACGAGCTAATAAGTCTAGCTCACGTTGATGATATCAGAATGAGCCATTTGGCGGGTATTCATTGGCAAAGCAAATGCAAGAGCGCCAATATGAAATTCATATCAGCGCTTCTTGGTATCACCTATTATCAATTGGTGCCCGTCTAGCCGTTCCATCCGCCCATCATGCCAGCACCGCGGCCACGGCCCATCATGCCTGGGCCAAATCCGCTTTGTGCACCCATGCAGGGGCCAAATCCATTACCTGCAAACATCGGCACGGAAGCGATGTTCTCTTGCATCCATGCCAGATGTGCGTCGGCTTCTTCCTGCGTAATCGTCCCAGCGGCGACGAATTCAGCCATATGCTCCTCAGCCTGAGCTGTCATGGCGTCGTATACGCTTGCCAGTTCGACACTCTGCGCCTGAGCGATTTCCTCAAGCGACTGTCCATTTTGGAAGGCGGCAAACAGATCCGTTAGGTCCATACCCAGAGCATCCGCTACCGCAGACATCATCGGCTCATCCTCGGCCCACATCATGCCGGGACCAAAGTCACCCATCATGCCCATACCACGCCCCCGCATCATACCGGGACCAAAATCAGTACTATCCCAGTTATGCATCCAACCTGGGCCGTAGGGTTGCACAGAACCACTATCATCCTGGGCAGCAACGACAAACACTCCAGCTGCAACAAGTACGAAGATGGTGACTAATGTGATCATTGCTCTACGTGACATCGGAAAAACTCCTGTTTGGTTCATTTATGTACCCAGGATGCCACAGATGTTTAGTAGGTTCATGTTGCTTATATAAAGTTTCTGTAAAGCTCAGGAATCAGGCTATTTGTAAGGTGAAACTGAAGGTGCTTCCCTGACCAAGCCCTTTGCTCTCTGCTCGAATTTCACCACCCTGGGCTTCGATCAGGTGCTGGGCTACTGTCAGGCCGATACCACTCCCCCCACTAGCACGTGCGCGCGATTTATCGACGCGGTAGAAACGTTGAAAAATCTTACCCAGATCGTCGGCAGCGAGGCCCACACCAGTGTCTGAAACATCAATGCGGACAGTATCTGTTTCGCATTGCGCTCGGACATGCACATCACCTTCTTCGGGCGTGTATTGCAGAGCATTGCCGAGCAGGTTAGTCAGTACCTGGGCGGTGCGGTCCATATCGGCTTTGACCAAAGGTAGACTTTCCGGCACATTGACATGCAGCTGGATATTTTTATCGCCGAATTGAGGTTGCATATGCTCCACCACCATACGGACAATTTCGTGAGGTTGGAGCGCTTGGATATCTAACTGGGCCTGCCCAGCTTCCGTGCGCGAAAGCTGCTGCAAATCCTGCACAAGTCGTTGCAGACGATCCGCTTCTCTATGGACGACCTGATATGTTTCCGGAGTGGCCGGCAGCACGCCATCTTGCAGACCTTCCATATAGCCCTTGATGCTCGCCAGCGGTGTCTTTAATTCGTGAGTGACATCACCCAAAAGGCGCACACGCATGGCTTCCGTGTTTGCCAAAGATTCCGTCATACGGTTGAAGCTGTGAACCAGGTCTGCTAATTCGTCTCCGGTATCGGCCTGTAATCGCTGCTCATAGTGGCCATCTGCGATGCGTTGGCTGAGCAAGACTAGCTTCTGAATGGGGCGAACAATTCGCTGGCTGACAAACCAGCTTATAGCCAATGCCGCCACAATTGCGACGGCTCCAGCAATGACCAACGCATTGTTAACCGAATTTTGAAACGAGGCTTCAAGTTCGGCATCGATCACTTGCATGCGTTGGCCCATCATGCCCGACGTTCCCCCTTGCATGTGGGTCATTTGGTCAAAGAAATTGGCCGGGGCAACTAAGGCTGTTGCAGTCGCCAAAACAGCCAGCGCGATTGCGACCACGACGATATGGGATAAGAATAACTTGTATACCAGTTTCATCTCGGTTCATCCGCGAATTTGTAGCCAACACCTCGAACGGTCACAATGAACTGCGGGTCAACAGGATCTATTTCCAGCTTTTGCCGGATGTGCCCAATATGGACATCAACAACACGGTCTTCGCCGTAGAAATCATAGCCCCATACCCGTTCCAGTAATTGTTCACGACTGAGGACCATCCCAGCGTAAGTAGCCAGCGTCGCCAGTAGTTTGAATTCCAAAGCTGTTAGGTCGATCAACTCGCCGTCGCGCTCGACTTCATGGCGCGACACATCAATAGTCAGGTGCTCGAAGGCGAGAATCTGCCGTTCGTCCGCGGCTGCATTGCGTCCGCGCCTGAGAATCGCTTTGACACGAGCGGCCAGTTCACGCGGGCTGAAGGGCTTGGTCAGGTAATCATCGGCTCCAACGGTTAACCCCATAACACGGTCAAACTCTTCTGACTTTGCTGTCAGCATCATCACATAGACGTCGGACTCGCGACGGATGTTTTGCAGAACTTCCATACCGTCCATTTCAGGCAGCATGATATCCAGAATGACGAGGTCGGGATTGTAACGACGAAACGCAGCCAGGCCGCTGGCCCCATCGCGTGCGAGATGGACGATGTTGCCATCTGCCTTGAGGTAGGCTTCGACAACGTTGAGAATACTTTCCTCATCATCAATTACTAGAATCGTCGCCATGTAGTTCGTTTCCTGTCATGCCAAGTTACGGACAGCAATGGAATCCTTTCACCTAAGTCTAGCTCCCCAAGTCAAAATTTACGCCATCAACAATCGTCAGTCCAGTAAGCCTTTAAGACGACGCTGCTTAATTTCGTAGTTTCGCAATTTCTCTGCTAAGAGACGGCCATTACGGCTTACATCATTAGCAATCAGAGGGAACGCTAGGCCAACGACGGCTGCGCCAAATCCGATACCGGAGACTAAGCGCATCCATGCATTGAATGATCCCAACTGGTCCCCCACATAAAACCAGTCTGGCAGTGCGTTTGAAGTGAATTCTGCAAGCCAGGTGTTACTATAGCGAAAACCAGCAAAAAGACCCCCATTAAAGT
This sequence comes from Anaerolineaceae bacterium, assembly GCA_002699585.1. GTDB lineage: Bacteria > Chloroflexota > Anaerolineae > Aggregatilineales > Phototrophicaceae > Phototrophicus. Next base: position 252,583 of record PABP01000035.1, read on the forward strand.
CACTAAGCATGTGTGTCGTTCCATCCAGGGCCATCGGCAGCATCAGCAAGATGAAAGCCCAAACAGGTAGTCGCTTCCACTTATGTTGACGTGCCGTGCCCGCATATAGCAAGGCAAATAACCATGTCGCACCGTACATATAGACCATACGATCTGACCAGGCGACTTTCCAACCGATGGCATCATTCCCCTGGAAATACTTTAAAGTCAGCATTGTCGTTGTTAGATTGTCGGTCAAGGTTATCGGTAATTGTTCTGGACTATACATAATTTGGCTTCCGAACAGAAAAAAAGAGCGTTGTGCCATCTGATGACACAGAGGCGCGTAAAGCGTATATATGAGATCTGCAAAGAGTTGAATGCCCAATTTAGCCATGATTGGTGCGATGAACGGCAAAAGATTGAATAAGCCAAAACCTATCAGGAAGACACCTACCCAGTTTTGCAGGATCCAATGTGTATATCGCACGACACGAACTTTATGCGCTTCTTTCATAATCTCAATCCACACGTTTGCTCCAAGACAAGAATAACCCTGTTTTACGAGCAATTATCCCCGCCATATGGCGTATTTCTGGCAAGAAGTCTTCCTGACGCCTCTTCTACAAAGTGTAAACGCGCCAGATAGCGGATGTGTTGGACACCGACTTCAATTAATGTAATGCTATCAGAGGAGACTTATAGGAGGAGTTAAATGAGGCGTCTACTAGGAACCATGTTGGCTGTTGGGGTCACTATTCTGATCAGCTCGTGCACACCAACAAATAACGAAGATCAGCCGACAACGATACAAGAAGCGGACGTGACAGCGATATACCACACAATGACGATCGAAGAATTGGCAAATGTGATGGCAAACAATGAACGAACATACACCGTTGTAAATGTGCATATTCCCTACCAGGGTGAAATCGAAGGCACAGATGCCAATATTGCCTTTGACAATGTAGATGCATTGACAGAAGCACTGCCTGATAAGAGCACACCTGTTGTCCTGTGTTGTAGATCAGGCAGTATGAGTGAACAAGCAGCTCAAGACCTTGTCGAACTGGGATACACCCAGGTTTACGATGTGCCAGGTGGCATGAATGCTTGGCAATCCAGCGGACGTACCTTGGTTGATACGCAGTAGGAGAAAACAAATGCAACAGGAACATATGCCTAAGCACACGGATCATAACCATCATTCCTCCGAGCACACTCAAGACATGCAGGCACAGACTATGGACCATGCAGGGCATGGCACCACCGAGAATCACTCAGATCATAAGCACAGCCACGGTGCACATGTAGATCATACGGGTCACGAGTTGATGTTTCGTAACCGCTTTTGGGTCAGCCTTGTGCTGACAATTCCGGTGCTGCTGTTCAGCCCGATGATCCAGGAGTGGTTTGGCTTAAGCATGCCGGAATTCACGGGAAGCAATCTGATTGGACCAGCCTTTGCAATCGTAATCTTTTTATATGGTGGTTTGCCATTCCTACAGATGGCACTGCCCGAAATCCAGAATCGCAAACCGGGTATGATGACCCTGATTTCGCTAGCGATCACGACGGCGTTTATCTACAGTCTCTTTGCGGTCTTTGCTTTACCTGGCAGTGGATTCTTCTGGGAGATGGCAACCCTGATCGATATTATGCTGCTTGGCCACTGGATGGAAATGCGTAGTGTTCGTCAGGCATCCGGCGCGCTAAACGAACTAGCCAAGCTCATGCCGGATACCGCCGAGATGATTACCGAAGATGGTCAAATCAAAGAAGTCAGCGTTGCTGATCTCAAAAACGATGACCTTATCCTGGTTCGTCCCGGTGCCAGCGTGCCAGCGGACGGCAAGATTGTTGAAGGCCATTCGGATCTGAATGAATCGATGATAACGGGTGAGTCAAAACCCGTCGAGAAAGGCGAAGGCGATAGCGTTATCGGCGGCACAATCAACGGTGACGGCAGTTTGCGAGTACGTGTATCCGCTACGGGCGATGAAACAGCCTTAGCAGGCATCATGCGCCTGGTACAAGAAGCCCAGGGTAGCAAATCGAACACACAGATCCTGGCGGACAAAGCGGCTGGCTGGTTATTCTACGTTGCGATTGCTGTAGCCGCCATCACCGCAGTTTTGTGGCTCATTGCTCTGGGCTTCGAAGTTGAAGTGCTGGAACGGGTCGTGACTGTACTGGTGATCGCCTGCCCCCATGCTCTTGGGCTAGCCATTCCGCTAGTGGTGGCCATCAGCACGTCGATTGGCGCACGCAACGGTATCCTCGTGCGCGACCGGCTGGCGTTGGAAGAAGCACGCCAGATCAATACCGTGATTTTCGACAAAACAGGGACGCTCACTGAGGGACGCTTCGGTGTCGCCAACATGCAACTCGCTGAAGGCTGGGACGAAGACCGTGCATTGGCGCTGGCCCTGGCCGTCGAAGGGGACTCTGAACACCCGATTGCGCGAGGCATTCGCCAGAAGGCTGAGGACGCGGGCGTACAGGCTGTAACCATTAGCGACTTTGAGGCCATCAAGGGACGCGGCATTAAGGCAACCCACGGCGGGAAGACTGTTTATGTCGGTGGCCCACGCTTGCTAGAAATGTTGGAGCTGGAGCTTTCTGGCGCAATGGATGCGTTCCGTAATCAGGCAAATGAGGATGCGCAGACAGTCGTCTACATGGTGGTTGAGGATCAGGTTGTGGCCGCATTTGCCCTTGCCGATGTCGTCCGCGAAGAAAGTAAAGCCGCTATCGAACGGTTGCATGACATGAACATCGAAGTTGCGATGCTGACAGGTGACAGTCAACATGTCGCTGATGCTGTTGCTCGGCAGCTAGGCATTGATACGGTCTTTGCCGAAGTTCTGCCTGAGCATAAAGATCAGAAAGTGGCGGAACTGCAAAGGCAGGGTAAGAAGGTGGCTATGGTCGGTGATGGCGTAAATGATGCCCCGGCCCTGACGCGTGCTGATATTGGCATCGCTATTGGCAGTGGCACCGATGTAGCCATTGAATCCGCCGGGATTATTCTGGTACAGAGCAATCCCCTGGATGTGGTCAAAATCTTCGAACTCAGCCATGCGACGTATCGCAAGATGATCCAGAATCTGCTCTGGGCAACCGGCTATAACGTCGTTGCGTTACCGCTGGCAGCGGGCATTCTGGCCCCCGTTGGGTTTATTCTATCTCCCGCAGTGGGTGCTGTGTTCATGTCACTCAGCACGATTATCGTAGCGATCAATGCACAGCTGCTGCGCAATACGAATCTCGCTAGTTCCACCGGGTAATAGTGACAGGCAGTATCGATATACAAGAGAAGGTATACCGATACTGCTACTCATCATGTTCATAAGGAATAGACATGACAGATAAATCACCAGAAAAGTGGAAGAGATCTATACAGCGCCTAAACCGGATACAGGGGCAAATCACCGCTCTTAAAGCCGCTATCGACCAAGACCAAGACTGTGAGTCGTTAATCATTCAAACTCGCGCTATAGAAAAGGCAGTCTCAAGCCTGATCGCACATATTGTCGAGAATCACGTTGATTACTGTATGAGTTCTGTCTGCGAAAATGAAACGGATACAGCAATAAGTTCCTTCAAAAGATTGATTAAATTGTCGCTAAAGTGATGGATATTTGTGCGCCAGATGGCGCATGTGCATTTGGAGATCTTCCATTATTGTGAAATGGGATGTTAAAGGAATAGTGTTCATGAGTGATCGCTGATTTGGCAGATACAACATTCCGCACGACTGCTTAAGTTAAGCACACTAGGCATCAAATAATTTGGTGCCAAAGCCTTACACATGATCGCTGATAATCGCTAGTTTGAGAGGATCCGTCACTAGATGTCGCGCAATTCACGAGCTGTCTGGACGATCAGGCTTACAGTTCAAGACGTTAATACAGATTCGCTCGCAGCACAGCAAATTGGTACAGACGTAACCTCAGCTTTTCTTACCAACAATCAATTTGTCAACGGTGCACAACCACTAGAGGTGTTTACACAAATCATAGATTCTATGCTCGCACCAAGCGAGACAGAGTGAGGTTGAAGATATGACAACACATACACGCATTGAACTACCTGTCACAGGAATGACCTGCTCATCCTGTGTGAGGAATGTCGAACGGGCATTGGGGAGAACAGAAGGCGTTGAAGAGGCAGTTGTGAATTTCGCCACAGAACGAGCCAGCGTCAACTACGACCCAAGTGTGACAAACATAACGAGTCTCATTGCAAAGATAAACAGTTCGGGTTATGGAGTGGCAACAGCAAAAACCGAATTACCCATCACCGGCATGACCTGTACTAGCTGTGAGCGAAATGTAAGTCGAGCGCTGAGCAAGCCAGATGGTGTATTAGATGTCACTGTGAATCTTGCGACGGAACGCGCAGTTGTGACATATTTACCTGGTGTGGTTAATCGCCGTGATCTCATCACTGCAGTCGAAGCAGCTGGTTATGGTGTCATCGATACGGCAAGTACCGAATCGCCAGAGGATGCGGAGCAAGCTGCCCGTGAGGCCGAAATACAACACCAAAAACGCTTAGTAATCATTGGTGCAGTATTTTCAATCCCGCTTGTGCTTCTCGGTATGACACGCCATTTCCTGCACAGTGTACCTTTTCTAATGGAAGCCTTTCCATGGTTAGCACAAGATTACTGGTTGTTCGTATTTGCAGCATTGGCAACCCCAGTACAGTTTATCGTAGGTAAACAATACATAGTGGGTGCGTATAAGTCATTGCGAAATGGTACGGCCAACATGGATGTTCTTGTAGCAATGGGGACATTGGCTGCCTATGGTTATGGACTGATTGTACTAGCAGGCATTGTTTTCGGGTTTTCGGACGTGGTAGGCAAAGACGACTACTTCGAGTCAGCAGCCGTGATCCTGACGCTTATCACATTAGGTAAGTTACTGGAAGCACGTGCAAAAGGGCGCACTAGCGAAGCTATCAAGAAACTGATGGGATTGACTCCGAAGACAGCAACAGTTTTGCGCGACAATGAAGAGGTTGAAGTTGCTATTGATCAACTTCATATCGGAGACACGATACTTGTACGTCCAGGTGAACGTGTACCTGTAGATGCTGTTGTAATCGAGGGTCGTTCGTCTGTAGATGAATCGATGCTAACGGGTGAAAGTATGCCTGTTAACAAGGCCGTTGGCAGCGAAATCATCGGAGGTACGATCAACAAGCAGGGACGACTAGTTGCAGAAGCTTCGCGAGTTGGAGCAGAAACAGCCCTGGCACAGATCATACGGTTGGTACAAGAAGCCCAAGGGTCAAAAGCCCCAATACAGCGTTTGGCCGACCAAGTTTCGAGTGTATTCGTACCCATTGTTATTGGATTAGCTCTCCTAACCATGATAGGTTGGCTAATCATTGGTCAGGTTTCATTTACTGCTGCCATGCTTGTGACCATTGCTGTGCTCGTCATCGCCTGTCCATGTGCACTCGGTCTAGCGACACCGACCGCTGTCATGGTTGGTACGGGACGCGGTGCTGAGATGGGTGTTTTATTCAAAAACAGCGAGTCGCTCGAAAACGCTCATCATTTGCAGGTCGTCACTTTGGATAAGACCGGTACGATCACACGTGGTGAGCCTGCTGTAACGGACGTGATTCCCACAAATGGGTTCGATGAATCCCAGGTGCTCTTGCTCGCTGCGAGTGTGGAACGGGGTAGTGAACATCCCCTTGGCGAAGCAGTAGTCCAAGCAGCAAAAGAACGACACATAAAGCTCTTCAACCCGGATCAGTTTGAGGCAGAGTCCGGGCGCGGTGTCAGGGCTGTGATCGATGGTCAGCAAGTCGTCGTGGGTAGTCCACGCCATATCCGAGAAATGGGATTGCCACTCCATACACTGGAAAGCTCAATCGAAAAACTTCAATCCAGTGGCCGTACTGCTGTGATTTTAGTTGTAGACGGTGTGATAGCTGGAGTCATAGGCATAGCTGATACTGTAAAGGCTGGATCAAGAGAGGCCATTGAGGGGTTGCGTGCTCTGGGAATCGAAGTCGTTATGATTACTGGGGATAATCAACTGACTGCAGATGCAATTGCTCGTGAAGTTGGGATTGATCGCGTGTTTGCTGAAGTGCTACCCAGCGATAAAGTAGCCGTTGTCAAGCAGTTACAGGCAGAGGGTAAAAAAGTCGGCATGGTAGGCGATGGTGTCAATGACGCGCCAGCATTAGCGCAGGCTGATGTTGGCATTGCCATCGGCACCGGAACTGATATTGCGATGGAAGCCTCGGATGTCACACTAATAAGTGGTGATCTTCGCGGCGTAGTCCGGTCAATCGAGTTGAGCAAAGCCACGTTGCGTACAATCCACCAGAACTTGTTCTGGGCGTTTGTCTACAACATCGTTCTAATTCCAGTGGCTATGATGGGTCTTCTCATTCCGATGTTCGCAGCTGGAGCAATGGCATTCAGTTCGTTCTTTGTCGTTAGCAACAGTCTCCGCCTGCGGCATCGGGAGATTAAGGTGAATCAGCCCACCTTTGCATCACCACGTAAGACAAGTCCAGTTACTGCATCAACATAAGCCAGCAGCTTCAATGTAACTGTGTTGAACATGGACATAAATTTAGTGCCTCTCATAGATTTGTGGGGGGCACAATCTCTTATTGCTAACGACCTGAGTATTTCCAACACATTACCGTAGCAGTAGATTGGGAATATAGGTGGGTGAGATAAGCCTACTCGACCTACAACAAACACAAAAGCGATCACATGGGTGATCGCTTTTGCATGGAGAGTGAAACAAGAAAAATTGGTCTTGGCCTATTCAGGAGCGTAATCAATCTCGGCCATTTTACTACGGATGGCTTCCCAATCTGCCGGACTGTCCCATTGGATAGTAACTAACTTTGTATTAGGGTTACCATCGACTTTGACGATACCAGCGAGCTCACCTACTTCGCTCTTGATGGTATTGATGCATCCGTCGCAACCGACGTTGGGAACTTTTACGGTCTTTGTTTCCATGATTTGGACTCCATATTTGATGTTTTCGGTTCGAATTTCAGTATAACTCCTCTAAGATTCAAAGCGCACACGCCATTTGGCGGGTCTTTAAACGTAATGAACAACTGAGGTGGCCACGCACAGTGGAATATATTTCAGGGCAAGATAGATTCTCATCCGTAAGGCATTTCTAAAGTTGAAGTCCTGCTCCTCATAACACGCCAAATGGCGCATTTTCAAATTGCTCCGCTGGAATATCATCAATTTAAGTATGGTACGGATTCGGTATAAGACGTATCTATCTTGTTATACCAAGCAGCGCTAACCATTTGCTGTTAAATACCGCCAAGTTATGGAAGAGGACTACATAAACAAAGCACGGTCGTGAGAAAACGTATGCCATCCAATGTAGGAAACTAATATGCGTTCGCGATTTCCTCTATCGGAGATTCTGCTGACTGTCTTCATAATTGCCATTGGGGTTACGACTGTCATCTGGTTTGTCTATAGCGTGCAAATGAGAAGGCAACCTGAATCAGATGCAAGTTCTTTTCCTAGTACTCCAACCGCGTCACAAATGCTATCAAGACCTAATGGTCCTTCCAACATCGAGATTCAAGTTGTCAGATCCACTATTAAGCCAAGGCCTGCCTCGGACTCAAGATTATCAACGGGAGACTTTGCACCTGATTTTGAACTGGCTTCACTCGAAGGCCATATGTTGAAACTATCAGATTTTGCAGGTAAGCCAGTGATCATCAATTTCTGGGCATCATGGTGCGGTCCGTGTCGACTTGAAATGCCAGAAATGATTCGTGTATACGAAGCACATCAGGCACACGATCTGGTTGTTCTGGCCATCAACATGTCCTTCCAGGATGACCGCGACAGTGTGCTTGACTTTGTTACCGAGTTCGGAGTTCCGTTTCCGGTCCTGCTTGATGATGAGGGCACAATCACAACCGAGATTTACAGTGTCCTCGGAGTACCGACTACATTCTTTGTCAAAGCAGACGGCACCATCTTACAAGAGTATATTGGTGCAATGTCTGGAGAACTAATCGATAAGTACGTTTCGGACCTATTGCCAGACGATGTCTCCTGAAAACATTGAAGACCAATCTGCAGTGGCCAATACATATCAAGGAGAACATTGTGACACAGAATTTCCTGATCAATGAAGACAAACGAAGCGCAAACAAAATAGCACGAACTAAGACTTTTCTTCATGCACTAGCGTTTGTGGCTGGGTTCTCATTAATCTTTATTGTTGGGTGGGGTGGTGCGGCAACAGTTTTTGGTCAGTTATTCAGTACATACAAGCGTGAATTGGCACAAATTGGCGGCATTATTATCATTGCCTTTGGCCTTGTGAACTTAGGCATTCTGAGGATACCGTGGCTTTATTATGATACTCGAATTGAGTATCAAACGGGACACCGTCTGGGATTATTGTCTTCTGGACTAATGGGAGTATTCTTTGCAGCAGGCTGGACGCCATGTATTGGAACCACACTCGGTGCCATACTGACGATGGGGTTCAGCCAAGAAACATCTGCACAGGCAATGGTGCTGGCTAGCGGTTATGCATTTGGAATGGGTATCCCTTTTCTTATTATTGGGCTAGGCGTAGAACGCTTCGCAGCATGGTTAACGCACTTTCGCAAACACATGAGAAAAGTACAAATCATCAGTGGCCTTCTACTCATCCTGATCGGTATTTTGCTTTTCACCAATCAGCTCACAGCAATTGCAATCTGGGCACAGCGAAATGGATTGTATGCTGATATTGCGCTCGGTGGTGCTGCCACACCAACTTACTTGATAGCCATCATAGCGGGTCTTGTTTCTTTCCTTTCGCCGTGTGTTCTGCCACTGGTTCCTGCATATATTGGTTATCTAAGCGGCCACGCTGTCCGGGATGATAGGATTCATAATGGATAATATTCTTCCTCAAATACCTCGCAAAAATGAGCAAAAGTCGTTTGGATGGTTTTCTATACTCTTGCTGGCTTCAATCTTGGTTGTCGGAACTGTAATTGGTATCCAGCTGGCAAACCAATTGCAGACACAACCTACGTCTGGACCTGCACCTGATTTCGAGTTGACTACCTTTGATGGTGAGACTTTCAATCTGAGTGATCTACGTGGTCAAGTCGTGGTGTTAAATTTTTGGGCGAGCTGGTGTGTTCCCTGCCGCGATGAAGCGCCTATACTGGAGTCATTATGGAGGCGCTATCGCAACCAACGCGTTGTAGTCGTTGGTGTCGCCTATGCAGATAGCCAACAAGGTTCGCTTGAGTTCATTGAGGAATTCAATATCTCATATCCTAATGGGCCTGATGTGGGAACGAGAATTTCAGATGAATATCGGATTACAGGGGTTCCTGAAACTTTCGTAATCAATGAAGCCGGTGAGATTGTCTTCTTTATCCCCGCACCAATTTCGGAAGGTCAGCTGGACGCAATCATTCGACCGTTGTTAGCAAAATCCTGATTTGCCCCTTAAACAGATTTATGCCAGTCAATACGCCAAATGGCGTGTTACACAATATCAATTTTGGGATATCGTATTATTTGGACCCAGAATAAATAAGCTCGCCCCATTTTTTGTTCAAAAGCCATGTGTGTTCTGCAGTTTTCTAGGGAGAGATGTAAAGCATGCCACCCTTTCTGATAATGATATGAAACCATCAATGTGGAGACAAAATAATGAAAATAATAGTTAATCTCTTTAGATCTCAGCTCATAATAACATTCCTATTTGTGTTAGGGACTCTCGCTGCATTGGGTTGGGCGCTTGTTGATGCGCAGGACAGCAATGATCATGATGAACCTTGCGATGTTGTCGAATTGACTACCCACTGGGCAGAACACGCGGTCGACTTAAGCAGTTTTGCTCAGACCGCTCAAACAGATTTAGACGAAGCGCTAAAAGAGTTGTATATCGCCGGTATTGCGTACCAGGCATTGGCAATACAGTGCGGTTTTGATGACGTTATGGTTGCAACACGGGAGCATAACACGGAACATGAACTAGAGACATTGGGCAGTGAGCATGCCTTAGAAGATGAACATAATTTGGATGCTGTTACTTTTGCAATGTCTATTGGAGACCCTGAAAATGGGCAGGTTTTATTTAATACGCTGCAACCACAAACAGGATTTGCATGTGCAACATGCCACTATGTTAACAGTACAGATCGGTTAGTGGGTCCGGGTTTGTTGGGCATTGGTGATCCATCCCATGATCCCAGCGAACATAGTGATAGCAGTATGGATGGCATGGACATGAACATGGAAGGTATGACTAGCGAACCTAACGCAGGTGAAGATATTCATGACGAAGATAACGAATCTGTTTCTATGGATGACGTAGCCGAATATATCCGAATATCTATTCTTCACCCCAATGAATTCATTGTGGAGGGTTTTCCAGAAAACCTAATGCCTGCAATCTATAGTGAGATTTTCTCGGAAGAAGAAGTCAATGATTTGATCGCCTATCTGCTTACATTACAATAATCTCGATAGAGATGCCGATTGGAATAGCATTCCAATCGGCATTTTTGCTCATCGACTTTTACGTACCCACTCTAACTCCACAATGTAACCTCTCGTATTTAACGATGCTAGAACCTGTCTCTTCACCATCAATGACAAAGGGAAGGTGATGAATATTCAATTGGTTTCAAAACCCGCCAAATAGCGCATGACCTAAACGCGTCAAAACGGTAACCTGAAGTTAGATAGTTCTATTGTAGGTATTGACATGAGCGTCCCAATTGTAAGACGTAACCTATTGCATGAAAGAGGGAAATTCGGCCTGCATGTTACAGGTATCGCTGCAACTTTGATGCTCGTTAGTCTGCTTCTTGGATTCCGAGATGGTATGTATTCTTCATTAACTGCCTATATTGATCATACAAGAGCAGATCTTGTTGTTTCGCAATTTGGTTCTCAGAGTCTTTTTTCGGCTAGCTCCAGCTTGCCTGCCTCGTTACACGAAGCAATAAAGGAAATTCCAGGTACAAGCGAGATCGATCATATTCTTGTTGCTGATACGATTTTCTCACATGCAAATCTCAAATTACCCGTCCTTGTCATCGGCTATAACTGGCAAACTGGATTTGGAGGCCCTTGGAACATCGGTAAAGGGCGCAGTTTGCAAGCTGATGACGAAATTCTATTGGATACCTGGTTGGCCTGGCGTAGTGGCCTGGATGTTGGTGATCGTGTGTATGTGCTAGGCAAGGAGTTTACAGTTGTTGGCCTAACCAGAGAAACTGCTTCATGGATGAGCCCCTATATCTTCGTCTCTCTCTCATCTGCTGAAGACATCCTCCACCTTCCTGGTGATGCCAGTCTTTTTCTTGTCAACTTGGGACAAGGAGCCAACCGCAACAACTTTACAGAAGCAATCACCACTGAATTCGACAATGTAGATGTGCTGACGACAGACGAGATCGCCGCTGCCGATCGCAAGTTTCTTGCGACTGTACTAGATCGTCCGATTGGAGTCATGCTCATCATCAGTTCGATCATTGCGATTGCCGTCATGGGACTGATCATTTACACCAGCATCATCAATCGTCTACCAGAATTCAGCACACTCAAGGCAATTGGTTCCAACAACAATTGGCTTCGGTGGCTGGTCATTCGTGAAACATTATTGCGAACACTTTTAGGATTTGGCCTTAGCCTTATCATGTCTTACCTGGCAGCAAGGCTTATCGAGTATGTGTGGCCGCAATTTACCGTCACACTTCGTCCAGAAACCATTCCTAGCATTGGTTTGGCAGCACTTATCATGTCAATCGTCTCCGCACTTTGGCCAATTCAACAGATCGCCAAAGTCGACCCAGCAATTGTATTCAAGGCTTAAAAGGGACTACTATGGCTAAGTTGGCTTGGCGCAATTTGACACAACAGCCGCTGCGTTTTGCTATCAGCGCTGGTGGCGTTGCTCTGGCAGTCGTTCTGATTCTTGCGATGAGTGGCGTATTCGCTGGTTCCGAGGAACATGCGGTCCTGTACATGCGTAACCAACCCGCCGAACTCTGGGGGATGCAGGCCGGCGTTTCCAATCTTCACATGAGTTCATCAATACTATCAGAAGAAACTGTCCAGCAGATTCAGCAGTTTCCAGGGGTAGAGCAAGCGATCGGCGTTTTGTATGCGAGCGCTGGTGTCGACGTTGGTGAGACCGAGATTTACAGCTATGTGATTGGCATCGACCCAAATGCACCCTATGGTGGCCCTTGGTCGCTCGTAGAGGGAAATGGTAGTCCAGGCTTGAATGAAATTGCCATTGATCGCGATCTGGCATACCGATATGGTCTGACATTAGGAGATACGGTCAGCATCCTTGGATATCCCTTAACTATCACTGGACTTAGCGAAGGGACATTTGGAATCGCAACCAACGTTGTGTTTGTCAACAAAACAGCTATGGCACTTCTGATGGACGTGTCACCCCAATCAGCCAGCTATGTGCTCATTGAACCTAAGACAGATACAAATGTAAACAGTCTAGAAAACGCTCTGAACTCAACAATACGAGACGCCAATATTATGTCTCGTGCAAACTTCATTGGTAGCGATCAGGAAATGATCCGTCAAATGGGAGCGGACATTCTCCAGATGATGAATGTAATTGCCTACATCATCGGCCTCTTGATCATTGGAATTACTGTTTACACAGCTACGCTAGAGCGTGCTCGTGAATTTGGTGTTCTGAAGGCAATTGGAGCAAACACCAGACAACTAGTAAGCACAGTGTTTATACAATCATATTTAATTGCAGGTATTGGATTTAGTGCTGGTATAGGCTTAGCTTACTTAGTTTCTATACTTGTGGCTCGCCTGTCACCGGAAATTCTGATCTTAATTGAACCACGTCAGTGGTTGTCGCAGTTGCCAGTTTTGGTGATTGTTACTGGGGTTGCATCGCTACTCCCCGTTCAGCGCATCAGATCAATCGACCCACTGATAGTGTTCAAGGCATAACGGAGACAAATAATGCACACGAACTACAGCCTAGAATTGATCCAAATAAACAAGATTTATGGAAGCGGCGCTACAGAAGTCCGAGCCGTTGACAGTGTTGATTTGCAGGTAAACCCAGGCGAGATAGTGCTGATTATGGGACCATCCGGGAGTGGGAAGACAACCCTTCTGAGTATTGCAGGTCTGCTCTTGAGGCCCACCTCCGGCACGATCCATGTCAATGGTATATCGACCTCGATTCTGAATGAAAATGAGCTCGCACGAATACGCCTAGAATCCATCGGTTTCGTGTTTCAAGCATATAACTTGATTGCATCATTGACTGCCCGTGAAAATATTCAGTTGGTTATGAATATGGCGGGAGCCAGAGACCACAAAGCGCAGGAGCGATCTCAGGAGCTATTGGCATTATTGGGATTAGAAGAACGCGCTAATCACCTTCCTGCTGATCTGTCGGGAGGACAAAAACAGCGCGTTGCCATAGCCCGAGCGCTCGCAAATGACGCACAGTTAATCCTTGCCGATGAACCCACAGGTAATTTGGACAGCAAAACAGGATACGAGGTTATGGAACTTCTATGTTGTGGATTAGATCGAGAAAAAGGACGTTCGATTGTCATTGTCACACACGATCACCGATTAACAGACATCGCCGATCGAGTTCTATGGCTGGAAGATGGTCAACTACAGGAGAATGCCGTCGGCATGATGTAATAGTCAATTACAAATGAACACGAAGTGAACCAAGTTGATAGGTTGATGAAATGATGATGATACCCGTCGGGATAGCTCTCGTAATTGTAGCGATACTGCTTGCCCAATATATAAGCAACGACTCACAAATCGAAGTAGCTGATAAAGAAAAGCGTAAGGCAATACCCCAAACAGCGCGTGATATTCTTAGCGAACGCTACGCGAACGGTGAACTCACACGCGAGGAATATCTGACAATGCTAGATGATATTCAGGCCAACGAGCAACATCGGTTGGGTTGACATGGAGAAGCCAAAAAGTTCTGCAAGGCAACGACAGTTGGCGCGTCAGAGCCGACAAAGTCGGCAGCCCATGGCCGTTCGAAACAGTGATGCACATCCTCAAAAACCGTTCACTGGAATTTCGCTAAACATCCTGCAAAAGACCGAATGCAAACATCCCACAGCTATCAAGTTTGTCGGCCTAGCACTCATCGTATTGATTCTGCTTATTGTCGTTCTCAACATATTCTTTTCAAATCGCTTACCACCTAACGTGTTTATTCTCGATAATGCTGTAGGTGGGATGCCGTTAGATGAGGCAATCAGTTTGCTAGAATCTACATGGGCGCAAGACAGGACAATGACTTTGTCTTCGGAAACTCAGGAATGGATTGTCTCACCAACTCAATTAGGTATCCATTTGGACGCTGAAGCCAGTATCGCCATTGCTATGGATGTTGGTGTGGCGGGTATTCCTTTTGGGGTTTATGTAGATCCCGTTATTTCCATTGATCGAGATAGGATGCTGCAATTCCTTCAATATTTATCAGACGAAATTTATGATCCACCTGTAAATGCAAGATACGAGTGGCGTAACAACTCTACAATTGGCATTCCCGGTCAGGTTGGGACTGAGCTAGATGTTGACGCCACACTAAATCAGATTTATCAATCACTCGCAGAAGGTCCTCAATTTGAGTTTCTTCTGGTTACCTCAACTATTACGCCACCTTCAGGCAACCCAGAAATTTTGCTAGAGGAAGCCGAGAAGTTTATCACAGCACCGTTCGAACTTAGCGCTTACGATCCTTTTTCAGATCGCTCTTTCAGCTTCACGGCCACACCCGAAACCCTGGGCACCTGGATTGAGGCAAGTGAGAGTCAACTAGTTGCGGTGCAAGAAACGCTTGGCGAGTACATCGAGACAGTCAATCACTCATCTGAGGTGGATTTACCTGAAAATACCTACCTTGACCTCACTGAAGTTGTCCAATCTGTGAATCGAGCTTTGTCTACACGCTCAAACTCAGCACAAATTATGCTCCGATCTCGGCCTATTCTGTATGAAGTGAATTCTGGTGACACAGGTTACGGAATTGCTCGCAAAGCTGGTATTCCTTTTTTCCTGATCGAGCAAGAGAATCCAGACATTGATCTGAGCATCCTGTCGCCCGGAGATGTCGTCACCTTACCATCGCGCGATGTAACACTGCCAATACAAGTGATTTCCAACAAACGGATCATTGTTGACCTGGAAACTCAAACACTGGCTGCATATGAAGACGATGAATTAGTCTTTAACTGGCAGATTTCCTCAGGAATTTCTGAAGCCCCAACATCGCCAGGCGTATATCAGATACTTAGCCATGAGCCTGTAGCATCTGGTAGCAGTTACTCTCTATGCGGCGAGGCAGGTTGCGGCCAGTGGGAATTGAACTGGTTTATGGGCATTTATGAGGTAGTCCCAGGACTAGTAAATGGATTTCATGGAGCGGTCTTACTACCAAACGGCACCTTTTTAGGTGGAAACAACGTAGGAACGCCCTATACATTAGGGTGTGTAATGTCTCGTGATGACCAGGCAAGACAGCTCTACGAATGGGCGAATGAGGGAACTATCGTGGAGATCATCTCAGCCGATTATCCGCCACAAAGTGAGCTTGCTCGCCGTGTTATCAACTTCTAGTTACACTCAGGGATGAACCATAAATGAAATTGAGTAGACGCGATTTTCTAAAGTATGCTGGTATTACAGGCATAGCAATCACAGGAGGTTATATCGCGAGTCAGTCGCAAGCTATCGTAAGAGGCCAGACTTTGGCAGGATCAGTAGCAAGGGGTGCTAGTCCCGACTTCGATGCCGATGTCGATGTAGTCTTACTTGCGATTGAGAACCAGCAACAAATTCTGGATGGACCACCTACCAAAGTTTGGCGTTACGAAGGTGATCTCATTACTGGCGAAGTTCATAATTTGCAGCCCTTGGTCAATTCATTTCTTGGACCGACAATTCGGGTCCGAACTGGCCAGAAAGTACGTATTCGCTTCAAAAATGAATTACTAGAAAGTAGCAACGTGCACTGGCATGGTCTCAAAGTGCCAGACTACGCTGACGGGCATCCACGATTCATCGCTCAAAATGGCGAAGAATATGTGTACGAATTTGAGGTGAAAAACCAGGCTGGCACCTATTGGTATCATCCACATCCCCATGAACGTACAGGAGCGCAAGTCAATGCTGGCTTGGCAGGCTTGTTTATTGTTGAAGATGATATCGAGGATACTTTCGAACTGCCTTCTGGAGAATTTGACATTCCACTCGTAATACAAGACCGACGTTTTGATACAGATAATCAGTTGATGTACACCAACGGCTTGCACGACCAAATGATGGGATTCTGGGGAGATACCGTATTGGTAAATGGACAGGCAAACGCACGCTGGTCTGTATCAACCCGTCCTTATCGACTTCGCTTTCTTAATGGCTCAAATTCCAGACCGTATATACTCTCCTGGAGTGACGAAAGCGGATTGTATGTTATTGGTACGGACGGTGGATTGATTGAACGGGCTGTGCTGAAGCCTTACATTACGCTGGGACCTGCGGAGCGTGCAGAAGTATGGATGGATTTCAGCGAACATTTAATCGGAACAGAACTCCAGCTGTTAGACCTTGGATCCGGGCAGCCTGTGGTTGTTGGAACATTTGTTATAGATCGTCTCAGTGAACAACGACAATCTGCACCGATTTCGTTACGCGAGCAAAATAGATTTGATCCAGAACTCGCTGTGAATGCCGATAATCCACGTGTGTTCGAGTTTTCAATGGGTCGTATGGCACCTACGATAAACGGCCTAACCTTCGAAATGGAAGCTATCGCTGACAACGAAGTGGTAAATCTGGGTGATATAGAAATCTGGGAATTTCGTAATAATGTCCAGTCGGGGGGAATGATGCCAATGCCACATCCGATCCATATGCATGGACGGCAGTTTCAGGTCATTGAACGTAGTATGCATCCCGACTTCGCGCGACAATGGGAATCCATCACAGTCGGTTATCTCGATTATGGCTGGAAAGACACGATCTTGCTGCTACCAGGGGAGACTGTACGGATTGCAGTTCAATTTGATGACTATCCCGGATTGTTTGTTTACCATTGTCACACTCTGGAACATGAGGATCTGGGGATGATGCGGAACTACGAAGTACGAGCATGATAGAAAATAAACAGTTCGTACAAGATTGGCAACTATCCCAAGCTGGTATCATCCAGGCATGCTGCAAACAAAAAAAGCAGGGCCATCTTCGAAGGTGGCCCTGCTTTTTAAGTGCGAGATCTGTTGTGAGATCAGTCTCCCGCTTCTGATACTGTTTGGTATACTGGCGTCGGCTCGGTATCGGTTTGGCTTCGATTCCACGGCGTACCCAGGAAATTGAGTAGGAAGTAGTCTGCGCCAATATAACCTGCGACCTTCCAAGCCAGGACCAGGCTAATAGCGGCCACAAAGAGGAGCGGATTGGTACTGGCGGAACCGGCCATAATGTAATTCCAGTTCATTAGGCCACCCAAGAAGGCCGCGATACCAACAAAGGCGCCGATAATCAAGGCGATACCAACGAGTAACTCACCGTAGGCAACTAACTGGGCAAACCAAGTATAGGCCTGCGCATCCAATAGTGACTGGATAAAGTCACGATACCAATCAAAGGCAATCGGCGGACGCCCCTGTTCGGGGATCATAACGGCATTTTCCCAGTATCCCTTCAAAGCGAGTCCGCCGCCCGTCCAGGCTTCTGCACCAATTTTGTGAGATGCAGCCTCAATCCACTGCCATCCCAACCAAACACGAACGACCAGCCATACCACTGAGTAACGCGGGTTGTTCAACAGATTCTTAACAAACGCGGGTTCGTCGATGACGCGGTTTGACCTGTGCGAAAATAGGTTATTCATCTGAGGCTCCCATATGCTAATCTGTCTTTTCTTGTTGACTCCATCATATGGTTTTTCAGGAAGGCCTTGTAGCAGGTAAAACCCGCTTTGCCTGTCAGGTAAAACGATATGTTTTCACTGATTGCGTCAGGGTTTACCTGACTCCGTCAGGATGCCATACATTAATGCCGACTTGACTAGCTGAGCACGTGTCTCTAGTTCCAATTTTTCCATACCGCGCGCACGATACGTTTCCACTGTTTTTACACTAATGAATAGCTCGTCAGCGACCTCCGCGTTGGTAAAACCCAATGCGACCAGGCGCAGCACGTCATGCTCGCGTTCAGATAACTGCTGCCAGGGATTTGTCTCCGTTTTCTCCTGAGTTTCTGTCATCGATTCGATCAGTTTCTGGGTCATTACTGGATGAACAGGTTGCTCGCCACGCAGTACGGCGTAAATAGCCATCAGCAATTCTGTATCGACAGCTTGTTTAAGCACATAACCAGCCGCACCAGCCTGAAGCGCCTGCTGCAAATAGGCTATGTCATCGTGCATGGTCAGAATGAGAACCCGGCTGTCAGGAATCTGCTCCTTGATCCGAGGAAGGGTTTGCAGCCCGTCCAGTCCTGGCATGTTTATGTCGAGAAGAATCACATCAGGTTGTAGATCAATAGCGAGTGACAGCGTTTCTCTACCATCACCGGCTTCACCCACGACTTCTAGATCATCCTGTTTGTCGATTAACAGCCGCAAACCGGAGCGCAACACTGCATGATCGTCTGCCAGCAATATCCGCTTTACATCACTCATGTTCGCTGTTTCCATTTGTGTGCTGACTGTCAAAAGAAAGCTCAATGAAGAGCGTGGTACCCTGGCCCGGCTCAGTTTCGATAGTCAATGTGCCGTCAAAAAGCGCGGCTCGCTCTCGAATGCCTTGAAGGCCGAGGCTTTTACCATTTTGCTTTTCCGCCAGGTCGAAGCCGATGCCATTGTCCTCGACGATTATCCGTAACGTATTCGCTCGACGGTCAATAATGACACTGGCACTGCTGGCCTGGGCATGACGCACGACATTTGTCAGTGATTCCTGGATCACACGGTAGATTACCGTTTCCATATCAACCGGCAGTCGTTCACCAATATCGCGCGAGATGAAATCCACTTGGATGCCGAAGCGCTGTTGATAATCGTCGATATACCGCTGCATCGCACTAACCAGGCCCAGATCATCCAGGGTACTGGGTCGCAGTTGCCATGACATCTGGCGCACGTCATCCAGCGTATGGCTAACTATAGCGCGCAAGGCATCGATACGCCCAGGAACCTCCACTAAATCGTCAACATCTTTAAGGTTATGTAATCCTACGAGAATCGATGTCAACGACTGCCCGGTACTATCATGGAGTTCACGAGCAATACGTTTGCGTTCTTCCTCTTGTGCCGCGATAACCTTGCTAACATACTGTGTGCGAAGTTGCTCCCGTTCTTCCCGTTCAACCTCAGCCTGTGCCAATGCCTCAGCCATCCCGTTGAATGCAACCGCAAGCTCGCCAATCTCATCATCGGCCCACTGCGAAACTCGCCGGGAAAAATCGCCTGTAGCAACAACCTGTGTTGCCTCGACTAACTCATAGATTGGACGAGTCAAAATCCAGGTCAAGAAGAAGGCTGCAGCGAAACCAACGGCGATCATGACCAACGTAATCGTCACTAGTTGGAACGTGACTTCAGTTACTGTCTGTTCCACGGTGATGTCAGCAACGCCGAGATGAAGTACGGCGTCGGATTCCCGTACGGGCACCGCAATATCAACAGCTACCTGAGTATCATCAGTAAAGGGTGGTCCATGATCCCAGGTACTAATCTGCTGGATTGTTCCTTCGACGGAAATATACAGGATGGATGTGTTATGACCAGCACTTGAGTAGTGTTCCTGCCTGCCGATGAGGTAGGCTCGCGCCTCAGCAAATGACTCATCCTGGATGAATGAGGCCACGCCTTCGGCGAATTGTCCGGCCAATGCCTTTCCCTGATCCAACAAACGTCGTTCCAGCGTATCTGTGAGGACGCCGCGCATTTGTAGGGTTACAAAAGTCCCCAGCAGGATAATCACACTCAGAACGATACCCAGGACTTTGACACGGATGCTGACGGCACCAGCGATTTGCCAGAAACGTTGAAACAACCGCGATGCAAGTAGGTTATTCATTCAACTCCGGTTCAAATGCCAGACTCCACAGATAGTCGACGAGCGCCCAGGTTTCTTCTCGTGTAAAGAGTGTACCAAAGTTGGGCATGTCAGTTCCCATCCCGCCACGCCGGATTTTAGCGTACAGCACATCAGGCCGCATCGAAAACATATAGGCGGGATCACCGAATGCCGCTGGTTCTTCTGCTGTCAGGGCTGCTGCGAGTCCTTCGGCATTTCCGCTTTCGCCATGACACGCGGCACAGTTCTGGTTATATGTCTGTACGGTGTCTGCGGTGTAGGTCGAATTTGCTGTCCACAAATAGGCGATAACGTCTCGTAGTTCGGCTTCTGAATGGGACGTGTTCAGCGCACTCAGGATCGTGAGACTCTCTGCAGGTGTGTGAGTACGGAGCCAATCAATCTCACGCAATTCATCGGGAACGACGACAGAATCGATTAGCTCGCTGCCACGCGCGGCAGAGGTCAGTTCAAATAATATGTTATCCTCATGATCTGCGCTGCCCGTATGCACGGCATCAATGTCGATACCTTCTTCAATCAGCCGCTCGATCACAGGATCGGGTTGAATCTGTGACGCTGCGTTGTTATTCTGCGGGTCGCGCACCTCGATGATACCCCGCATTCGCCAGTGATCGGGACTGCACCAGGTCGTGCAATAGTAAGTATACGTTCCTGGCTCGTCGAAGGTCAGCGAAATTTGTCTTTGTTCTCCGGGGTCAATGTGGCCGAGATTGATATCCAAGCCAGGGCCGATTGCCACGCCATGAGTCACGTCCATCGACGTAAAACGCAGTGTCACTTGTTCACCCGCATCGACCCGAATGGCTGCTGGAGAAAAACCACCCCGTTCTGGGGCGTACGCTTGCACCTCGAATATGGATTCTGCATTTAGTGTCGGTTCCAATACATAGCGGTATCCGATGATGCCGACTGGCAGTCCGAGGAGAATCACGGCCAACGTCATGCGTGCTGCTGCTTCTCGAAACATCAGACATTCTATCCCAGATATAACCACATGAAAGCGAGTGTCACCAGTATGAGGAAGACGCTGTTGGGCAGCATAACGGCAAAGGCTTTACGATGCAGTTTCATCTGCTCCCGTGCGATCTTGTAGCCTGTCTGTACCGAGAACAGCAGGCCTGCGACCAGTACGCCCGTTTGCAGGAAGGCAATCAACTGCGGTGCTGCGGGTACCCAGGGAACATCCACCGTATTGAACAGGTTCCAGCCCCAGCCAAAGGGGTCCGATAATACAGACAGTGCGTAACTGCCGTTGACGAGCACAAAACCCAGGCTGAACGCGACCCACGCTGCCAAACCCATCGGCACCAGCGTATAGGCAAAATCGATAAAGACCTGTCGCAGCGGGAGCGTACGCTTCATCAGTAGCCAGCTTGCTGCGCTGAAAGCCCCGAAAACACTGGGCACCAGTACCAGCACAAACGTCAGAAAACTGGTGGCATAAACCAGCCAGTGCGGTATAGATTGCATGTTGGCCGCATTCTTCAGTTCACCCCAGGGACCCAACAGCACGACCGAGTAGACTAGCGCACACGCCAGCATAATAAAAGCTTTATAAGCTTCGTCCAGCCGATGTTCTTTCTGAATGGTGAGATCCGTCCCAAACGGGCGCATGTTCAGAGCGATGTTATTCTTCGGGCAGGTTTTGAGGCACTCCATACACATACCGCAGTCGATATTGCGGTTGAGCTTGCCAGGATACACCATCCACGGGCAGCCGTAGCCGTATTCGTTCCCGGTTACACAGTCCTTGCTGGTATGAGTCAGGCAGACATTCGGATCGTTGACGCGCACTTCCAAAGGCGACACCATCGAATACAGGCCAATGAATCCACCCACCGGGCACACATAGCGACAGAAAACACGGTTCTTGTAGAACACACTCAACACAACGCCAAGCAGGATAAAGCTCAACAACAGCCATGCACTCACTTGAGGACGAGTCAGGATGATGACACTGAAGAGCGCCACACCGAGAAAGCCAAAGTTTTGAAGCCACATATTCTTTAATTGACGCGGCCAGCGCTTGTTCAGAGTACGTAGTTTGGGCAGCCGTTTAGTTATGATGTTGCGCCGCTGTAACCACTCCCCCGGCGCGGGAATCGGACAGATTGAACACCAGAAACGCCCCAAAAATGGCACCAGCATGATGATGAGCAAGCCCCACCACACGATCCATACAAAAATGATGCCAAAGTTGCGACTGCCTACCGGAGTGCCGAACAACCCGGTCAGGATGACCAGCGTGAAGACGAACAGCGTCAGCAGCATCATACCGGGCTGGAAGCTGCGCGACCGCAGCAAACGCTTCAGGCTGGGGAATGTCGTGAGCAGATCGACGTGGCGTTTCTGGTCTAGCATGACTACGAAATCCAGTTCGAGAGGATTGTCAACTCTTTTTCAGGCTGTTCCGGGTCTGTTGTGCGGATATGGACGCGGAAGTTATGCGGGCCATCCATACCCGGATGCATAGTAAAACGAGTCCGAATGGTGGCGATCTCTCCCGGCGATAGCGCACGATCATCTACTGTCATTTGCGAAGGACAGCACCCCTCGACAACTTCAATATAGGGTGTGTCGAGGATATGCAGGATTTCGTCGCCTACATTTTGAACAATAAACTCCGTCTCCACAAATCGGTTGACCACAACATCACCGTGATCGACAACTTCGTCTGAAAGTACCCGCAAGCTGGGCGCACCCACTACCTGTGGCTCAAAGTCCGGTGGGACGGTGCTATCGGGCTGCGAAAGCAAGACAAGCGCAAAGAGGACAACCACAGTAGAAACAGCGCCGACGACCCACAAATAGTTTGGAGATGAGGCGCGATTAGGGTGTGTATGCGGCTTAGCTTTCCTAAGTTTACGTGTTTTGCTCATGATGTTGCCTTTCCTGTGTTCCATAGATGTACAAACATGAGTGCCATGCCGATCAGAGCGATGGCAGCCGCTTTCCAGAAGGGACTATTTGGTGTGACGACCAGTTCACCGATCATGAAGGGGTGTAATGCACCGCAGCTCACCGAACAGCGAAAGCGGAACTTGCCTGCTTCGGCTGCTGTGAATACGATCCGTTCGGAGATACCGGGTGTCACCCGCACCTTGGTGTCGTGCCCATCGAGGGCAAAACCGTGAACGACATCTGAAGATGTCAGCGTAATCGCTACCTGATCGCCCTGACGGACTTCAATGCGTCCTGGCATATAGGCATAGTCGGCTGCGTCGATACTAATCTCATGGGTAACGGGGTTCGCGTTTGCTGATGCTGGCCACCAGAAGACGACTGCCATAGTGACCAGCACCAGTGGAACAACGACAAATCGATAGGGTGGGCGGCGAATTCGCATGGCTATGCTTCCGGCATGGGTGTATCCGTTGAAGGTCCGAACGAACCATACGTGGCGTCGATATAATGTCGGATCTCAAGTTGGGACAGGCCCTCTTCCGAGAGACGCTTGACGTCCAGCGCAATATCGACACAAATGCCACAACCCGCTGCGTGGTTGTCGAACGTGATCGTGCCATTTTTATCGACGGACTGGATGAAGCAGTGCAGGTTACTGGTATGTCCCATCGCGCCGCAGCCACAATAACACGGTTGATAAATCAACTCTTCAGGGTGCTCAATGGCAAAGTGGTAGGCGGTCTGGACTGTTTGGGGAGCTTGACTGATATAGGTAGGCAGTTCGTCCGCGTAGCCACCGACATCTGACGGCGCGCAGGCAGCCAGCAGGATCGTCCCCACCAGTGCAAAGCTCAAAAATAACCATCGTTTAGAGGACATATCACTCCTTAAGTGACAATCAGAGCAAGAATATGCCTCATCTTAGATTATTCAGAAGGAGCCAGGTATCAGGTAAAACCCGCTGTTTTTGGGCGAATTTGTCAGGGTTATCCTGACATAGGGATTTTAGTGAGAGGGCCTGTAGGGGTTGGTCTTTGGCAAGGCTCATTCATGGGCCGCTTATCTTTTTATACGAGAGATTATCAAATGATTCCCCAATCTTCAATCAACCTTTGATACGCTACGCATGTTCAGATACGACACATATGTTGGTACTGAGACTTACTGAGATTATCCAATCAGAAAGTGACTTATGAATCAGGAAAATAACAGAAATTATCTGCGTTTTGCCGCCATGATCGCGACATCCATGGTGGTCATGTTTGTTTTTATGTATTTGAACTCCTACGATATTTCCCACGTGCGCTGGAGCGAAACACGCGTCTACATGACCTTTATTATGGGCGCGGCTATGGCTGTGGTCATGTTGAGTTTTATGTGGGGCATGTATAACAATGTAAAGACAAATATCGCCATTTACGTAGGGAGCGTGATTGTCTTTATAGCTGCTCTCTTCCTGGTCCGCAGCCAGACGACGGTTGGCGACCAATCCTACATGAGCGCCATGATTCCCCATCATTCGATTGCCATCCTGACTAGCGAAAACGCCCAGATCGAAGATGTGCGTGTGCGCCAGCTAGCCGACGAAATTATCGAAGCCCAGCGTCGTGAGATCAAAGAGATGGACTGGTTGCTGCAAGATATACAGCAGAATGGCATCGCAGATACCCAGGCCGAGGCGGACGAACGTCCTGTTCCTGAATTTGAAGCCCAGCCATAAGCAGCCTACACTTCCCCATAGGGATACTTTGTCGTTTCTTCGATGAGTTGACGTTCCTCTGGCGTCAGGTCGAAAGCATCGTAGACGATGGCGTTCATGCGCGTTTCCAGGGTGATGATCTGCTGCGTGAGCTGCTGATGCTTGCCCGTTTCTTCTGCCAGATAGCCACGCCAATCAGACCGTTTGCCCAGCGGAATCTCAACACCGAAGCGCCGATTTATCTCGTCACTTAGGGCTTTCTCGTCGGATAGCTCCCACCAGCGATAGAGCGCGACCCGCGTGGAAATCTCGTCACCGTTGAACTCGTTGCGCAGCGTCTGACGGAAATTCTCGTGCAGTTGATAGCGTGACCGTGCCAACCCCGTGATTTCCTCCGCGAAGGTAGCCAGGTCACTTTCTTGCTGTGGTGTCAGGTCGGGGATAGGCAGGCGTTCAATAAATTGGAGCTTTGCCTGATATTGCCAAAGTCCCGCCCGTAATCTTAGAGGCGTAGCCATTTGAGAAAGGACAAACCAAATAGGGCGAGACGCGAGGATTGCCAGAGTGGTTAGGTTAGCAACAATTATGGTTCCTTTATCGTTGCAGTACGTAAGACTTGTATCCCATGAATAGCGTGGCAATTTCCCAATATCTGGAGCAAAAATCTTTGGTTTTTCAAATTCTTCAAAATAGGCTATTTGATCTTGGATTTCGTACCATTGATAGGAACCTGCTTTGCGGCCAGCCCACGTGCCTTTCCAATTATCCGGTCTTGGCTCTAATTGTGACCTAAATTTTTCCAAGTAAGTTTTGATTGCAGGGTAATCGTCTATCACAATACCGCGACGGGTAAAGATCAGATATTGGTCACCATCTATTTGATACCAGGGTCGAAGATCTTGACCGCGAACCATCGGCTTGATTATTTCTGCACTGGTATGATGTTGTTGGATTAAGGTGTTTTTGGTTTGTGCATCTACTATGAAAGCATCGTTGAAGCCTGTAACAACTCCTCGATAAATATTGTTATTGACGTAATTACCAAGAGTCATACGATTCGCTGACAATTTCAAGTACAGACGGGTCAATTCAGCGGACTGAAACCGCCATTCATCCATTGCTGTGGCTTCGCTCAGGCTGTCGACCCAATCGCCTTTTTCCAGCGTGGCTTGTAGTTCAGTAAATGGCACATTGCCTTCCATAAACAGATTGTTGAAGGTGTCGCTGTTGGTATGGTTCCGCATGATGGCAATCGTCGGGTAGACCATCTCAGCCCCGCGGAAAGGCTGATTCTCGCCAAAGTTAGCCACCCATTCCATGCCTGCATTGTCATGAATATACTGCCGGAAAGGTTTGGCGCTGTTGCTGTTCATGTACGTGCCGGAGGTGATATAGCCTAGTCGGTGGGCGTCTTTGACGAACTGCAAACCCAATTCATAGAAGTACAGGAACAGGTCGGCTGTACCGCTGTAAACTTCATAATACTGCTGCAAAAACGGCTTAATCGGCTGGATGCGCTCCTGGCGCACATAAGGCGGATTGCCCACCACCGCATCGAAGCCGGGTGTCGCTTTGGGTTGGCCAGCGGCATCAAAAAATATCTCCGGGAAGGCCAGTTCCCAATGGAAGAAATGCTGTTCGCCAGCCAGTCGCTCGGCCTCGTTCACCAGGGATTGCAGCGCGGGCGGGGTCATGTCGGTGGTGGTCAGCTTGCGCACCGCCTGCCACTGCTCGCTGGTCAATTCCAGGCCAAAGTAACGCGCGGTCCACACATCCGCCGACTGTTTATAGGTGCTCAGGCGGCGTGTCAGGTCCGCATAAAGCTGCTCCTGCTTCTTCACATCGCCCACATTTTCCGCCACCGTGCCCTCGATGGCCGCCATCTGCGCCACAGCAAAGCGCACGCCCTCGGTAAAATCATCCAGGTCGAACAGTGTCACCTGTCCCGCAGCTTCGGCTTCACGGCGGCGCTTCTCCGCGCTCTGGATGCGGCGCTGGCGGTTCTTCTCGGCCTTCACATCGACCTCAGCATCATCAAAATCGCTCAGGCTGGCGCCTACCAGGCTGTTGCCCACCCGTATATGGTGGTCGAGGAAGGACAGCGGCTTGCCCTTGGCCAGTGTCGTCAGCCACATGCTCAGCTTGGCCAGTTCCACCGCCAGCGGGTTGATGTCCACCGCATAGATACAGGCGCTCGCCACCAGCCGCTTCCAGTAGATCAGCTCGTCCTCGTCGCCCAGGTCATGGGGCCGCAGCGCAAGCGCCGTCAGCCATTCTGCGATGTAGCTGGTCACATCCACCACAAAATGGCCGCTGCCCGTCGCCGGGTCGAGCACGTTCAGCGCCAATACTTCCGATACCAGTCCATCGGCAACCTGCACATGCCATTGGCCATCTTCGTCCAGGGTGGCATGCCGCCCGGTAATGTCGGTCAGCAGCGGTTCTAGCGTCTTCTCCACAATAAAGCGCACGATGTAATCCGGCGTGTAGTAGCTGCCCGTCACCTTGCGCTCGTTGCTGCCCGTCCGCAGGTATACCTGTCCCGCTTGCTTGAGGGCATCCTCAGCTTTCTTGGCAGGCACATACTGCTGGCCCTTCAGCATCAGCGGCTGGTCGGCCACGGCGAGTTCGTATTCCAGCAGCTTCTCGTAGATGCTACCCAGGTGACGCACATCCAGATCGCGATAATCCACAAACACGCGCTTCTGCCGACGATTTTCGGTCACATCCACCCGCGCCAGCTTGTCCAGTGCTGGAACCAGATAGGCATCCCCAACCACGTTATCCGCCAGGAACAGATGCTGCCGATCTGCAAACAGCTTGCCATTGTAGGGCGGCAGGTCCAGGCTGGGATCACCCGCGTCGATGGCGAAGAACAGGTCGCGCAGGCTATTGTAGAACGAACTGCTGTCGGCATTCAGCGCCCGATTGAAATCCAGATCATGGGCCACGCGCCGCTTGATGGCGGTCAGGCTGCGCTGGTTGGTGTAGGTCTCGTTGTCGAACATCGGCAGAATTTCGCGGCTTTCCGCGTAGAAGATGAACAGCAGGCGGTACAGCAGTACCAGGCTGTTCTCGTAGATGGTCCGCAGAGTCGTAGCATCCGCATCCAGTTGGTTGCGCCGATAGTCGAGGAACCCCTGAGCGATCATCTCCAGCGCTTCATAGACTTCATCTTCCAACTTGTCGGTCAACTTTTGTGCAAAGTCTTCACTACCTGCCAGCACCTTCGCCAGCCAGCCAGAGGTAAACGCCTCTTTGCGGAAGAACGCATAGAAGTACAGGAAGTTGTTGAGGTTGTCGGCATCCAGTAGTTGGTCGAGGTCCACCGCATAGTAGCTGTTGTACTTGCTGGTATCGCGATGATACAGTCGCCAGAACCGTCCATCAGTGAGAATGCCCCAGGGTAGTTCGCTGTAGCGCAGGTACTCGTCAATCTGTTGGGCGGGGTTGCGCTGTCCTGGCGCCGATTGGTCGAGGTTCACCCCCCAGCGCTTAGCATCGCCCACAGCCAGTGCATGCACAATCTGTTCCGGCGCATAGATTTCGCTAGTCAAAGCACGGGAATCCGCATCGCTGCTCACAAACACATAGTCCGGCTTGCGATGGCCGCGTTCCCTATAGCGCACCTTCACCTGTACCGAATAGCTCATATTCAGAGCGTCGAGCACGGGTTTGACCCATTGCTCTTCCAACTGCGCCTCATCCAGCAATGCAGGCTGTATCCGTTCCCGCAATTGGCGCAGGTCGTTATAAGCTGCTGTCGCTTGACTTACCAAAATGACATCATCCCACTCAGGTAACGTAGGCACAATCTCATTCAGGTAGTAATCTGCAAATAGGCCGTTATTATGGTGAGTCGCACTCAGCGAACGCTGTTCTGTTTCAGGCATAGGGTATCTGTTTCTATTAGCAATGGGTATGTGACATGCTCTCAATTATAGCGTGTTTGCTGTACTCTGCCGGGGCTGATAACAAGCGTTTAGGTCGTTCTTTAATCGAGCATCGTGCACTGACTGCCGCTCACAAACATACTTCAAATTGAGAATTCACTTTTTTGAGGGATATCTCTTTTTATGAGGAATCGCACGCGGCAGTCGCAGGCTAAAGGCCTGCCCCTCAACGCCGGGGAGGCTTGGCGCACCACGCCTGCGGTGCGCCGCTTCTTCGCGTCTGGCGCCGCTCCGAAGCTGCTGGGCTTGGTCTACCAAGCCCAGCAGTCGGTGACAGCCTGTTTTCAGCCGCTACCTAGCCGCTCAACTCAGGAAACGGAGTGGGTCATCTCAGCAACCTGCGTTGACTTTCCACTGTGCTTTATCTGACAATAAATATAACGAAAATGAGCGACTGAATCGCTTTCATCTGTAAGCAATCACGGAGTCAAAAATGACTCGTCAGCGCCGCCGATCTGTGCGCGTTTATGCGCGGATCACACCTGAACTATATACCCTGTTTCAGCAAGTTCGCATCGCCAAACGTTACGAATCCGACGCGGACCTAATGCGAGCTGCGCTACGAGCATATCTGCAAAAACAGTCGGATCAAGTCGCAAGTAAGCGGTATTTCAATGTGTCAATGCAGCGCCGATTAAGTCAAGTGGATTGGCATCTGACAGTCATCACCACATTGCTCGCACATGCGTTGGCCATGCTGATTTCAAGTGTCTCTGGCCAGAAACTATCGCCCGAAAAACTGCTTGACCAATCCATTCGGCTGGCTGCCGAAAAACACAGTGGTCTGACAAAGCAGCTTGAAGCATCGCAACCCGACGAAGAGAAAAGCGAGCTAATCGAGTGAAGAAACACGCCCTGGTCTGCAATCTGCTGTTCAAGCTGGATAACGGTAAATCGCGGCGCTACATGGTCGATATGCTGAAGTACCTGCAATTTCGTGAGGATCGCAATCAACCTGCTCCTCAAGTCAGTCGCAATCGCTGGGTAGATCGTGGACTAGGAAGGCACTACAAGGCAATCACCAAGAGCCTTACGGAAATGGCAAAAGATCACACCAACAGAGACGAGGTGCTTCTGCGAATGATGGTCGTTTCACCACATCCCAACCTGATGAAGCATCTACCCGCTTCACGGCGGAGGCGCGTCTTACACCAGCTCACAGAATCCATGATGGAGAACTTCTTCACATCACAGAACTTATCTGTGCCTGAATACAGCTATGTGATTCACGATCCACAGACAGATGATGATAATCAACGGTTACACAGCCATGTCATATTCCCCGCGACCACACCCGATATGGATGGACGACGTCACTATGATATCCGACGCAAACAAATGCCGCAGTTTCATAAAGAAAGAGATCGAACCATCACCCAGGTATTGTCTCGCTATCTCGGGACAGAGCGTGTCGTTGAGATCGACAATGATCTGCTTACCGATGCTGAAAAAGAGGCACGAGAAAAAGCAAAGACGATTCCGAATGACATCAACGATTTGAACCAATGGTTTGATATGAGCTAACGATGCTGTACTGGTTATTCACTGAAGGGCGTTTGTGGTCGGCAGCACTGATTGTGCCTTCTGGCTTACTGACTATCCTCCTGACACTTATTCTCGCAAGCAGAACGAAGCAATCTCACTCACGTTTGCGAGTACTCACCTACCTTGCTTTTTCACTTGCACTCGCTGCCGGATTCATTCTGCTTCTGAGTCATTCAGCTATCCAACGAGGACGCAATACGTTGCCACCCATCCTCGACTGGCTTGTTGGCTGTCCAGCCACGGTTGATGGAAGCCGAATCCTGAGCTTCGGTGGATTATTGGTGCTGGTGCTTCTGGCCGGGAACCTCCTGTTGACCCAACAGATGCGACCTGCTTCTGTCCTTCAGGAATGGCTCAACTTATTGAAACGCCCCTACAAAAAACGCGGCAAGGTCGGTTCGTCCCATTTTTGTACGCCAGGCGAATTTCGCCGTTTCCGCAATCAAGATATCGATGGCATCATACTTGAGGGTGCTTTCTGGGGCGAGCGGAATCGGCGCTTAGACAGTGGCATCGAACAACTGTACCTTAGCAGTGAAGACGCCACGCGTGGCATCCTGGCACTCGGCAGCCCGGGGTCAGGCAAAAGCCAGGCTGTCATTTTGCCGATCATTGCCCAGAAAATGCAGGCAGGAATGTCACTTATTGTGGCTGATCCACAAGGCGAATTGAAATCGCATATTCTTAAATTGGCTGGTCTTACAGGACATGCCATTGCCATCCACGATCCCACGAGAACCGACACGCCCCGATTCAATCTGGCAGATGGCATTCAAACCGTCTCGGATGCCCGTGCGATTGCTGATGTGCTCGTTTCTCGTTTACCCGGAGATAACCAGTTCTGGAGTGATGCAGCTTCATCCTTGCTGGCAGCCTGCCTACTACGATTTAAAACACTCGGTAAGATATATGCTGCTCTGGCAGATGCCAATCAGTTGGTCGAGAAAATCAACAGCCAACAGGATGACGCGCGGTTGTTGGCAAATAACTTCGTTGCCAGTGCCAAAAGCGATGGCAAAGTAGCAGCCAACATCCTTTCGACATTGGCAACTGCCCTGACTGGCTGGGCATCGTCTTCCGTGCGTGAGAACACAGCAGTCTCAGATTTTGCTGCTTCTATTCTGCTAAGAGAACCAACCGTCATTATTCTCACTTGTCCAGGACGAATGCGTCAGGTTTATGCACCCTATCTTGGAGCCGTGTTACGACGACTCATGCTCGACCTGGACACATTCGCAGAACTGCATGGTGGAGCGTTACCAACATCCATATTCATTGTTATGGATGAGTTCCCAACGCTTGGGCGACTGGACGGCATTGTGTCTGATATCAACCTTGTGCGGAAACGTCGCATCAGCATCGTAATTGCAGCCCAAACGCGTGCACAACTTCAGCATATTTATGGAACACAAGGCACAGATGTTTTGCTTAGTGGGCTAGCAACTCAGATCGTATTTGGTGGATGTGATACACATACTGCCAGTTACTATAGCCAGGCCAGCGGACAAGCATCTATCGGCAACAAAAGAGATGATTTTGTACGGCCCCGCCCCTTGCTGACTTTGGATGAGGTGCAAAGCCCTCCGCGTGGGAACTGCCTTATCTTTATTCGATATACAGAGCCAAACTACGCCGCACAATTGGTTCTCTGTGCGCAGCTTAGACGATTCTACGAGAATCCTGATTACCAAGCATCGCCGATGCCCTCGGTTCAACCTAGATTGCTACCGCGCCGAGGCAAGATTGAGTTATTCGATCATATTCCTTTGAGTTTAGGGGCTACAGAGCATGAACAAGACAGCGTTGGTTAATCACATTGCTCGACAAAGCAAATATACTGCGACTCCACTCACACGTCTTCAGGTGCGGTGGGTGATAACGACATTGTTCGAGTCAATGTCAGACGAACTAACGACTCCTGGCAACCGAGTCAGCATTGAGGATTTTGGTATATGGGAGTGCCGTGTTCTGAAGAACAAAAATCATGGTCACTTGACCAGCAATGATGGTATCCAACGGCGCCCCACATCGGAGCAGAATGTCATTACTTTTCGGACCTCAAAGCGACTTCGAGCAATGCTGAAATAGCTATTCTTCTATGCTCGCATCATTCTGGATAGCCCACTACTGCTGGTATAAGGCATTATTGAGCGTGATGGCGCAACGATAAATGTGCTGGCGAAGAAGTTCGCTGAGTTACCAATACGAGGCTTGACAAAATATGCGATGTGAAGAGAACTAATCGGTTCAAGCGCAAGAGAAATGACTTAACAGATGAAGCTTTGCCACGACATTTATGACTTCCTTAAAAGTCGAAGCGCCTCGATCAAGAAGTCTTTTCTAGGATGCGGTTCCCAAGTCGCACGTGAATCTTTTTCAGCGTCAGTCAAAGAATCTAACTGAACTAATAGTGGTTCGATAGCTCTTACGTCTCCCAATAAGCCCAAACCCAGTACAGCCGCGCAATACTGATCTTCATTTATTTCACTGGACTGCGTTACAGATAACATTCTAAGTAGTACAGCAAATGCAGACACGTTCTTAAGTGCTCCAAGTACAACTGCACTAGCGCTAATCACATTTATGACTTCGTCCTGAATAAAATCAGACGCATAATGATGTGGCACCTCTTCTCACATTGAATAAAGATTGCCATCAAAGTCACCAACATAGTAGCCGTCTTCAATGTCTTGGATTTTAGGAATTTTTTCTTCCAACCATGTAATAATAGGCTCTGAAGCTTCAGGCTGGCCAGTCCTATATAGTGCCCAAATACAAAAAAACTCATCATCTTTATCACTAAAACCACTCAGTAATCTTCCCAGCTGTGCAACTTCTACACCCTTATTTATTTCAGCTAGCGCCCAAATTGCGCGCAGCCTAAATGTGTCTTGTGCTTCAGCAATTTCAAGCAGAAACTGTGAAGCCTCGCTGTCCCCAATCCATCCTAATGACAATATTGCCTGTTCGATATCGTAATCATAGACTGATTGCGTCTCGACCTTTTGTCTCAAACGACTCTTTATGAATTCAACTAGATGAGCAATAGCTTCGCTACTTCCAATAGAGCCTAGTGCAAGAGCTGTTGAGTAGCGCGTATCTATAGCCGCACTTTTCAAAAATGGCACAATATGTCCAATCGCATTCGCATTTCCAATTTGTCCAAGTTTCTGAATTGCAAAATCTTGCTCTTCTTTATCACCAGTTCTTATCATGTCAATATATGGCAAAATACTGACGTACTTAGATTTAATTGGTTCAATCGCCTGCAACAGCTGTTTTTCTGATTGTTCCTTTCGTTGCAACACAAAATTAATAGCTTGGTATTGGCTGACTTGGAGCTTTTTCAGTGCTTCACCCGTATTATTAAGCCGCTCCATAACAACAGGAATAATATCTAAGTGATTTGCCTTTGATATCTCTATTTCCTTCTTTATCCATTCCGAATTCAGAGCCTGTTCAGTAATAATCACTACCGTAGTGAATGCTGATTGTATAGCACGATAAATTTCCCTTTCCCACTTCTCGCCTCCAGGAATTCCGTCGAGATCGATCCAGGTCACGTATCCTTCGGATTCAAGAAGGTTCTTTAAGCTTTCTGCAAAATAAGGTGTACCGCGTGAATAGCTGAGAAATATGTGCACGTTGACTCACCAAAAACAGGAATCCGATATTTACCGGAATACTAAGATAAACTTTAGTTAAGAAGAATTAGTCTACAACGAAAATGATCATTGAATCAATCTACCCAATCGTTGAAACGGCCAACTTTATTTGCCAAATGACGAAACTCTTAATTTTTGAATCAAGCAACGACCTACCTCTCACCTGTTCACTCAGCACTTGTAGATAACGATAACCCACTGATTTGCCTGTAATTCTTACCACCATAACCACAATGCTTAACTTCTGTATCGTCTCCCCGCCTGATGAGATTTAGTGCCGTTTGAGTTGCCACATTAGCACGGCGCGGGCGTACGTCCAGCCATAGGCTGCTGCTTCGGATTGCGCTCCGGGCTGGTGCCGTTCCACTCAGCGCGCAATCCGGCAGGGCTTTGCCGACCGGCGCCCTTGCCCGCCGTGCTCATTCCAGTGGCACAAACGGCACCTTACCAAATCATCGACCGAACCGGACACTGCTACAGGTGGATTGCAAAGCTCTGTGGCGCTGCGGATTATACGCAGCAGAAGCCTTATCGAGCAGCGTTCGGCTCCAAGATGCAACCTCCTCCCCGCAATCCGGCGGGGTATGTCCGATGGTCGCGAACTGTATCCGCAAGGGTTACGTCGGAAAGACCTCTGAATATTGACTGGAGACACCGGTGTGTTGGCGACACACCGCCAGTTGGTCACGTTCGGGCCGCAACCGGGCAGGATAGAGGAGCACACAACACGCGAGGCACGCTCAATGATGATGTCATCATCGAGCGTGTTTTTTATTTCTACAAATAGGAGGTCGACTATGACCCAATCACAGATCGAACCAACGACGCATGTGCTGATCGCAGGCAGTCGCTATTCTACTCGGCAGATGCTGAATTATGCTCGTCGCGTCGTGCGTCGCGCACATAGCAAGGGCTATACGATTCTCGTGGGTGACAATCCCAAAGGCGTCGATATGGCTGTCGTACGTGAATGCCGCCGACTTCAGGCGAAAGTCATTCTCGCTGGTGCAGGGAACTTCCCGCGCAATGGCGGTTGCAAACACGGCAGCTACGTCAAGGTGCATCGGGAACTATATCGCGGGGTGGGCGGCACACTACTGGGCAAATACACCGTCCGCGACCGCTGGATGGTCGATCAGGCGCAGATAGGCATTTTCGTGTGGAACGGCGAGAGTCCCGGCACAAAGCAGGGCTACGACTACATGATCGCACGCGGCAAGGACGCGCACCTCATCACGTTCAGAAGAGAGGCCAAAACATGAGCGAGCACATCATTGCCATAGCAACATATGGCTCACACCGAGTCAAGCATCCGCAGAATGGACAAAAGGTCAGTGCCTATAAGATTGGCTACACCACCGCTGCGAGCGCCGTTCTGCTCTCCCTCTACGGTGACCAGGCACAAGATGTGTCTTCCAAACAGGCCTCGTACCACTACATCCAGATCGATGCCGAGGTGATCGTCCGGCATGGCTATATCCTGCTGAAGTTAAGTGACGATGAGCTTACGCGCACCGAAACCATCACTATCCAGAGCCATCGTCCGGCGGTGTATCGCTGGCTGGAAGGTACATGGCAGGAGTTCCCTAATATCCGATCTGCCGACTACCAACCGACTAGTGGAAGCAGCGGACCTAACTTCAATCCAACAGGCATGTTGATTGTGTCTGCATCTACTGGCGAAGCCGAACCGGCAAGTGAGACCATCACTGCTGAAAAGAGCCAGCGCACTGAAAATGAAACACCGTGGTGGTGGCTTCGGGGTAACACCTATCCCCACCGTGATGTACTCAAACGCTGGGGCTGTCGCTGGAGTAAGCGAAACAAGGCATGGTACTACATCGGCACGCAACTGCCGGACGCCGTGCGGCAACTGACGGAGCAAGTCAACACGCCAAACGACAAGGTGATGTGTAACGATGATCGTAATCCGTGTTCGATCGAGGAAGCGACCGCCATATTGGGTATGCACCTGAATGATTCCGTGAATGCATCTATCCCCGTGGAAGATGACCCACAAATTGCGCCTAGTATCGACAATGCAGTCGATATGGCCGCTGAGGATGAGCCGAAAATCCGCATCACCAAACCGATGCTCGACCTACCTGATGGCGCTGAAGCTGATCCGATAATCGTGGCGGTACGTCAGACGACCTTGGAGACATTGCCTGTCCTACAAAGCCCACCCTCGGCAAGTGGCGGGCGTAATCTCCTTCGCATCCCACAATCGCCCTGCGGAGAACTGACGGGCAGCATCACAGGCAGCGTGTGGTGTTATGGTTATGCCGTGCATGAGGGCACCTGCGTGTACGTCAACATGGGCGGGCCGCGAATGGCTGTCGAGGCGATTCGCGCCAAGCTCAGCAAAGGCGACATCGTGAATTGTGTGCCGATGGATGCGCCTGCGATTGAGCTGACGGCGGGTGAAGGCAACACGGGCATGTACACCGCCTTCATGCAGAACATCCCCGAAGCGAAGTTCACCAGCCTGATTCTGGTACATGAGATGCTGACACAGCCCAACTATGGTGGCAAATCGACTACGTTTATGGTGCATATATCCGATGAGCAGGCCATGAACCAACTGCGCGATCACATCATGAAGCTGGTGAAAGTGCCCGTTTTCGCAGAGTGGACGAACTACCTCTGGCACACAGGACAGGCCGTGAAGCTACTTCGACCGACACGCACAGGTGGCGACATCAAGCTGTGGACGGTCGATCTGGATGCCGATGCGTGGACACGGCTTATTACAGGCGGGTTAGCAAAATCAGTTTTACGTCTTTCTTAAGCTAGTATTTTATGCTTGCGGAATATTATCTATCTTTAATACGGCCAATCATAGTCGGGATTAAAAATTTGTATTTTCTTGTTTTTCTCGATGTAATCGATAAATGACCGCATAATTAACGACACAAGTTTTAATAATTCAAGAGTAGTTGTCATATCCAAAGAGGTATCAAAACCAAAACGGTGAATGAAATTGTGTCGGCGATCTATAAGTTGCTGATAATGTTGGTGTAAAGGTTGTACACGATTGGCAACTTTTTTTCTGGTATTGAGAGCGTCAAATAGACTAATATCAAACCATTCTCTGTAAGCTCTATCCATTTGAGCTAAATTTTGAAAGCTATACCAGTTTGCAACGACATCTTCCAAACTCACCCTGCCATGAATAATTGGCAATACCTCACTAAACTCAAGCTTCTTGTTTTTGCTCTCCATCTTTACAGTAGCTTTTGGATCAAATCGCAGCAGTATAACGAAAACGTCAGAGAAAAATGATTCCAAGGCAGCTACACAGAATGCAGGAAGAACATTATATATAACGCGGCTTGGATCACTGCTTTCAAAGATTTCCCGGATGTGAGCTTCAGCCTCTTCCATAGGAGCAAAAATGGGTTTTGGGAGCACCTCCATCAACGTATCAATCTTAGCGATTATTCGCGCGTATGTAATATAGATGCCTCTGCCGCTAGAGTCTCTGGGATCAACTGATGGATTAATATAACGATTTTTACCAGCGTGATCGTTATGAAAACGTCCACCATATGCTCGTCGAAGTTGCCTAATTGTCTCATCTTGTTTTCGTAGATCGAAATAACTAGATGAGATTCTTGTTCGCGTATGAATGTAAAATTTAGTGTTGTCGGTAATTTCGTCGTCAGGAGATTGGTTGGGAACTATATTTGCCTCTACACCATTTATAGATTCATAGTTTTCTTCATCAAACCAACGATAGTGCCTAAGTTTCGGGGACGCAGCGAACAAGAAGTGACTATCCACTTGCACGTACCCTAGGTCCAACAATATCTTTTCATAATCCTCACGAGACCCGCGCTCAGGATATATAACTACTTCAATACTCATGACTTCCTCCAAGGGGGCCGAGTTTTTGCACGAAAAATTAAATGTAGATTAACCGAAGGAATGAAAAATGGCACGCCTTGAATCGAAAGCCGTTATGGGTTATCTACCCATCGAAGAGCGCCACTATCCGGTGCTCTTTTCGTTAGTCGCATCCGCGACATCCGCCCATCGTCTGCTGGATCCCTTCGCCGGAGAAGGCGCATTTCTGGAAGCTGCTGCAAAACGCTGGCAGGTCACGCCCTATGCTAATGAACTGGATGGCAACCGCGCCGAACAGTGTCTGCAGCGGTTTGGCGTTCGGCAAGCGGTTCGCTGTGATGTGGAACGGCTCATCGCCAGCAATAATGCCTTCTCAATCGGCTGGTTCAATCCACCCTACGACCATGATGCGACTGCATCGGGCAGCAAGCGCGTCGAGTTCCGCTACCTGCGCCACAGCTGGAAGTGGATTCAGGAGGGTGGCATCGTCATGTGGTGCGTCTACCGCACGCACCTGACCGGAGAGGCTGCCGCATTCCTGTCCAAAAACAGCACACAGGTCGATGTCTGGGCACTGCCAGGCAAACATCTGGGTCAGTACGATCAGGTCGTGGTGGTAGCAATCAAGGGGTTGCAGCCCGATCCAGATGCGCTTTATGAGCAGATTCTGTCGCAGAAGGCACAGCCACGAGTGCTGGAAGTTCAGCCGGAACCGCTCTACAGGCTGCCGCCCGCGCCGGACAAATCACGGCGATTCGTGTTCGCACCGGATGTCATCGATGAAGAACAGGGTTTGCGGCTGATCGAAGCACAGGGGGCCTGGCAGACAAACGGCTTTCAGTCGCTGCTGGCGATTCCGCCGACGCCACCCCAGATCGAACCGGTGGTCGTACCGCGTCCGGGACACATGGCCCTGGTACTGGCAGCAGGCGTCGCCGATGGCGCTGTAATCGAAACCGAAGACTATGGCACAGTCGCCATTCGTGGTAAGACACAGCATGTGCAGCAAGTCGCCCGTGTCGATGTCGAGAGTGATCCCACTGACCCGGATCGGCAGGTCAAGAAGACCACCATTCGCCTGAAACCCTCAACTACGCTGACACTGCTGGCGGCAGATGGCACACTCATCGAGATGGATGGCGACGATGCTCTGCTGGACTTCATCACGCGCAACAAGAAAGCGCTGGCGAGCTACCTCAACAACCGCTTTTCACCGATGTACCGCTTCGACTTCAATGGGCTAAATCGCTTCCTGGATCGCGTGCGCCTCAAGGGCAAGTATCCGCTCTATGCCGCTCAAAAGCACGTCATTGCGGCTGTCACCAAAGGCTTTGAGAAGCGCGACAGCATCCTGCTGGTGGGCCAGATGGGAACGGGAAAGACCGCCATGGGAGGAACCTCGGCTATCGCCATTGCATCCGGTGCGGTCGATGCCATTGCCAGCGACATTCGCAACGATCAGGTCATCCTCATTGTGGCCCCGCCGCACCTGGTCGAGAAATGGAAGCGGGAGCTGCTCAGCATCCACCCCAACAGTGTCATTGAACGGCTGGATCGGCATGAGGATGTCAAAGCTTTCATGGCGAAAGCAGCACGACTGGGCGCAAGCATTCCCAAGATCGGCCTCGTCAAGCGTGACCTGACCAAGCTTGGCTGCAGCCGTGAAACAGTAGTTGTCTGGCGCAACCAACCTGTCGCCCTATGGAAACATGACCAACCAGTTCCGGAAGGCTATGAACCCAGTCAGAGGATCGTCAAACAGCGCACGCCTAAGTGCCCACACTGTGGCCATACCGTTATGCAAGAAAAGAACGGCGCCAGCGTCGCAGCTTCCGAGAGTTGGCTCAATGCAGGTAAGCGGTCTTGCTCCGTCTGCATGACGCCGCTGTGGCAGGAAGTCCGCGATCGCGGTTCGCGTCCCAAGACAGGTCAGAAGTATGCGCCCAAGAATCCGCGCTATCGGCTGGATGAGTACATCAAGCGACTGTATCCAGATCGAGTGTATCTGCTCATCTGGGATGAGTGCCACGAAGCAGCTAACGGTGACACCGGAAACGGTGAATCATTCGGACGATTGGCAGGCATCTCAAAGAAGATCCTGGCGATGACTGGCACGCCTTTCAATGGCAAAGCGTCATCCCTGTTCAACATCGAGTATCACCTGAATCAGCGCATTCGCGCCCGCTACAACTGGGGAGGTTCTGATCGGCTGACTAGGAAGGAACGCGGCACACATCGTTTCCAGGCGGTGGTCGATGCCAATAGCAAGCAACGTGGTCGAGCTGAATCGCAGTGGGTGAGTGACATGGGTGTGCGTGAGCAAGTGATCGAAGAGCGGCCATCCTACGACAGCAATACCGGAGCCTATACGGGCACATCAACCTATGAGCGGCCCTATGAAGAAGCGCCAGGGATCTCGCCGCTGCTGATTGCCGAAGTTCTCGATCACGCTATTTTCTTCTCATTGGGTGACCTGGGCAAAGCCCTACCAAAGTATGAAGAATCTGCGATTGCGGTCGAGATGGATGCCGATATTTACGAAGAATACGACAATACCCGCGCGCTGCTGAAAGACTATCTCATTCAACGTCGATGGGAAGGCGATACCAGTTTCAGGGGGGCCTATCTGCAATGGTCAATGGGCTGGATCAATACACCGCATCGCCCTACCGAAATCATCCACAACATCAGGCATCCCATCAGCGGTGAGAAACGACCGCATATCGTCACGCGCATCGGTTCCTATGGCGAAGATCGTATCTATGCCAAAGAGCAAGCCCTCATCGACCTTCTCAACGACGAACTGGCAAACGAGCGACCGTGTGTGGTCTATCTGCGGCAGACCGCCACCAAGGACATCCAGCCGCGCATCGAGAGTCTGATTCGCCAGCATGTGCCGCTTGCAGTACCCTACATTCTCAAGAACACGGTGCAGGCGGAGCGGCGCGAGCGGGTCATCGACCAGCAGATCGCCAGCGGTGTGAATATCGTCATCTGTAATCCCGAGCTCGTCAAAACGGGCCTGGATTTGATCCATTTTCCCACTTTGATTTTTCATGAGATCACGTTCAACCTGTCGACGATGATGCAGGCAGCAGCACGCGCCTATCGCCTCAACCAGACGCACGAACAGTGCAAGACGGTGTACCTGTTTGCAGAAGGCACGATGGAGCATACCGCGGTGCAGCTCATGAGCCGCAAGCAGCGAGCGGCCAAGCTGTTGACAGGTGACATCGGGCTAACGGGTTTGGACGCTTTGACTGAGGGCGAATCTGGGTTTGAGGAAGCACTCATGGATGCCATCGCCAAGGACGAAGCCCTGCTTGACCCCAGTGAGATGTTCCAGGCCAGTGCTGGACAGAGCGAACTGGACAACGAGGATTTGGCTTACTGGAATGTTGAGGTCGCTGACGAAACCATCTCAGAAGAATATACCGACGATCCGCTGCTACAAACCGCAATTGAACTCGGTGGTGTCATCGCTGAAGAGAAACCGGAACCGGAACCTGCTGTCTTCGATGCGGTCATCCCCGATACAGCCCGACTGGTGCGGTATGTGAGCCGCTATCTGGATACCGTGCATCTGATCCATGATGAGAACAAGCGAGCACGTCTGCAAGCGAAACTGCTCACCGCCATGACCGATGGTGTGAAGAATGATGATGACACCTACAAGGTCATTGGCATGTTCGACCCGCAGTTCAGTCAGCACAGCGTGCATGAGGATGCCATGATCCGATATGTGCGCGGCTGGCTGAAGCAACATCGCTTCGTGTTCATGGGATGCGAAGACGAAACTGCCGCGACGGTGGTTGATCTGGCAAAGCAGGCCCTGGGGCTGACGCCAATCAAGCTAGACATCTTTGAGAAGTTGCAGGATATGCACGATGAGGCGCAGCAGGATGATCTCTCAGCCAAGTTGAAAGCTGCCCCGAAACCAGCTCAGCCAAAGAACCGCAAGCGCGTTATTGACCTGAATACAGTTCCCGAGGATGAACCTGTTGAAGACCGAGTTCTATCGCTACGGATTGAGAACAGTGAAGAATCACTGCCTGTTCAGATGGCGATGTTCTAAAAAACCCACACTGCCTACAGCCGCGATAGCTTCTGAACTCGGAGAACTTCAAAGCTTTCGTAGTCACTGGTTCAGATAGTCGCGAAAATCAATGCCTGTGGCTTCCTCAAACCAGCGCTCCATTTGTCGATACCGACTCAAACCAACAGCTTGAAACTCATCTAGCTGATCGTCTCTCTTCACTCCCAATATCCTCAAGGCCTCGTTTATGGGACCAAATGATTTGGGAATAGAACTGATTTTTGTCTCGCTTTTAAGAATCTGCTGACCGTTTTCCCATACAATAGCTTGCTGATAGCCACTTCCACCAAAAAAGTCCGCATTGATATAAGCAATTGCGGTTTCGTTTGATAACTCCGTTGTCATTTCAATGAGGATATCACCAAGCAGCCATTCCGAATCCTGACTATCTGCATCTCCATAACCAGAAGCTTCCAATAGTTGGCCAAGATAGACATCATTTAGGAGAAGATCAAATCCCTGGTTGAGTTCTACAACACTGACTCGTGCTTCTGGCTGTCGGAATTTACCGAATGTTCCACTCTTTGCAATAAAGCCGTGCAATGTATACCCCACTGAATTTCTCCCAAGAACTAGCTCCAGAAGTCGACAATAATAAAGAAGGATAAATCATGCCAAAGAAGAAACGCAAGCAACAGACGACCCCACCGACCGTCATTACCCTGACCATGCCCGATGAAAAGCACATTCAGCGTAGTGGGACACTGCTCATCCGACGCGGCGATCTGGCGAAGCTATGCCAGTTCCATTACACCAATACAGGCGACATCGCCTCCGCTATCGATGATGCCATGCAACTCCTCACTGATCTGGAGCAGAATCCACCGGATACATCAGCAGCAAAGTCAGCAATTCAGCCAGAATCGACAGCCGAATCCGCCTCAGTCGACGAAGAACCGACCATCGACGTACCGCTGAAGAAAGGCACTCTGGCAGTGAAGATCAGCCACATCAAGATCACAGGTGGCGAAAGTGACGCTGCAGCTTATCGGCAGGCGACCTTACTCGCAGGTCGTTTGATTGACGGTGGGCTTTGGGATGGCAAATTGCCGATTCGTTTTGAGGATGTTCATGCGGTTGCGAAGAAGATGAAGCCGCTCACTGACAAGGATTTTTCGATGTTCACGCTAGAGGATTTTGTGCAGGTCGGAAATGTGGAGGTAGGAGATTCCGCAAGCTACTAACCCATTCGTATATCCAATAATGAGGAGAACAATCTCATGACCGAACAAACGAACAATATGCAACCGCGCATCTTCAAAATCGGAGCAACCACCATCTCGGAAGATGAATCGCTCGCTGAACGCAGCCTGGATGAAATCAAGGATGTCCTCATGCACAGCTACCCGGAAGTCGCCCACGCGACGGTCAACACGCGCACTTCGGAGGATGGCACACAGATCATCGAGTTTCTGCCGAAGCCAGGTCGGAAAGGATAAACCATGATCGACCTGAACGGACAGCCTCTGCGCGTGCTGACAGAGATTCTGAACAATCTCGCCCCTGTTGAGTTGGAAGGGATGCGGCTGCTTGCGCAGCTGCGTCCCGATTCACCACGTTTGCTGCCATCGGTTATCGGCATCGACCGCGACACGCTCCGCCGAGCAACCTCGGAGATCATCGACTACACAGGACGCTGCCAGCGGATGCGCTCCCGCATGATTGCCCTCAATCCTGTGCCGCTGACAGGGCTTACTCTGCCGGAGTTTGGCCTATGAACATCACCGATTTTCACAGCCTCTACCAGTTACTTACTGCCGCAGCACTGGACGATCCGGTGCTGCGGTTGGCGTATACTGTCACGTGGCTCGATCCCCTGCGCGTAGAGCAGGAGGGCACGCTCGAAGATTATGATATGGCTGAAGATTACTACGATGGTCAGGGCAACGACCTCGAAGCGGCGCTGCATATCACTCGCGACTGCTTCCCCGATCTCTATGTGGAAGCGGTCGACAATCTGCGTGACGGCCAATCTGAAGAGCAGGTGGAAGAGCAGATTCGCGAGGGCATCAGCGAAGCAGGCATCCCGATGGAGATCGCCGAGTTTGAAGGCGCATATGCCTTCGGGATTCCGCTGCCTGCTTATGGCGCTGAACCGGAGAACCCTGAGTTCTACGCGACGCACCCGGATGTAATGCCTATCCTAGTGTGTTTCGGCGTATCACCCACGACCGATGGCTACCACATCGACATCCCTGATGAGGTCTACACCGCCGGGCGCTACATAGCACACCATCTAGCAGAGCATCCCGACGATCGCTATCGGCAAATATCATGGCTGATGCAGTGGCTGTTTGCCTGTTCGGGGAACAGCATCGTTGATTTCAACTACGAGGTCATGTGCGAGATGCAGCCGCTGCCATGGGAGAAAGACGATGTTGAGTTTGCCATCGCCATGATCGCCGAAGCCGATGAGATCATGGTCGATGTGTTCGCAGGGCTTGAAATGCTCGCCAGCCAGCCTGATCTATTGAAGGCACTTCAGTTTAATATCCACCGAACCTGCAGTACGATCCATCTCAAA
Organism: Anaerolineaceae bacterium; assembly: GCA_002699585.1. GTDB lineage: Bacteria > Chloroflexota > Anaerolineae > Aggregatilineales > Phototrophicaceae > Phototrophicus. The sequence continues at coordinate 296,948 of PABP01000035.1, forward strand.
TAATATTTAGAAGACTAAATGATGCCACAATCTGCATCATCTCCAGATCAAATATCGCCACATTTTCGTCTGTTAGTATGGCTAACAAATCCTGATCTGGGTTCATCACGATTTGGCGAACATGCTCTTGTTCACTTGTAAATTCCCCAATTCGCTTACCAGTTTCAACTTCGTGAAACTGAACGGAGCTATCCCCAAAGGATGTAGCCAGAATAGGGCGCTGGCTATCAAACGCCATCAAGAGACCAGGCATACTATAGATATCGGATTCATCAAATCGAGATCTGACCCGAATGGTCTTGATGCGGTGTCGAGTCCGTATGTCCCATAAATGGACACCATAACCATAGAAGTTGCGATCATTATAGTACCCATCCAGACCACCCAAAAGGATAATGTCATCCTGGAAGGTCATCGTTGTGATCGCGAGGGGATCACTATCTGACAGAGTCTGAAGATTGCTTGTCAGATCATTATAATTCCATCGTGGCGATCCTGTGACTACATTCCACAGGGCGATGTCATCCCCAAAATATCCTGGCCAGACGTTATGTGTTAATACCGACATATCTTCTTCGCCGAAAAACATGTCCGTTATGATCTCAATGTCTGTATCCGGTTCGAAGTTGGAGACAAGTTGCCCATCTGTCGTGGCGATCTGTATTTGCGTATCGTAGTAGAGACCATAGTCAGCCTGAATATCTGAACTCGCAACAGCGATCAGATGTCCATCAGCGGAAACTGCAAGTGCTGTTACAGCTTGTCTCTCGGCTCTAATTGATGACACACTGCCACCTGATTGAACAATAAAGACCACTGGTTCCTGAGCCACGTTGAATGCAATGGTTTTCGTTTGCTCGTTAACAGCAACATGGTTGATTGATCGATCTGTAATATGTGCCAGATGGAGATGCTGTTCAGGATTCCGCGGATCTATGAGTGACAGGCCAGTGCTTGAACCGATTAGAACACATTCACCATACCAAGCAATAGTTGGCAGATAATGTTGATTACGATCTGTCGGGTTAACAGGCGGTTCCATAATCTCAAAGTTTTCAAAGTCATCTAGGCAGGATGGACTCTGGGCATAAATAGCCGAACCCCATAGAAACAAAATGGCTAGGCACAGAGGAATTTCACAGTTTGACCTCCCTATAAAGTTGTACCTTCATAATAGCTGCAAACCATACGTGTAGCTGAAATCGCATATTTGGAGAAAGGAAAGCGTCATGTACGCACAGGATTGGAATGGCCGCAGCCTGCAAACAGCTCTGGCCGAACAGCCGAGTTTACAGCTTAGCCTGTACAGCTTCGGCGCGATTCTCCGCAAGGCCACCGATAATTGCGGCTTCACCGAGTTCCCTGTCGATCCCGACGAAATCGCCCGCGCCCTGAGTGCGAAGACCATCTTCACCACGGGCCTGATGACCGATGATGTGCTCTATGTGCATCAGAAAGGCGTCAAACAGACGGTGGTCGGCTTTCGCAAACGCCAGCGCACAGGTATCTGGCTGGAAGGCAGCGACGAACCCTTGCGCGTGCCTCTGCCCGATCTGGTGCTGATCCGCACAACCACCAACGGACAATCCCCGGACTATCGTCTTTATGCCGTGAAAGGCCGTCCAACAATGCTGGATGCTCCGCTGTTTCATACGCCACTGCCCAATGTCTATCAGAGCGGCGGCATCTGCTGGGGCAATATCGGGCTGGGAGCGATCCGGGGCACATCGCTGGCCCAGGACTGGGATACGCTACTCGGCACACGCTTCGGCTCGCACGCGGTATCCGGTAAGTGCAAGTCCCATCCCGATGATGTGCGCAAGATGCTGATCGACCTTAACGCCAATCAGCGACGTCGAGTCTATCCCAAATCCGAACTCATCCCCGCCAACAAATCACTGGCTCAGGTGCTGGGTATCGAGGAGGAAAGTGCATGAAAATCTACACATTCGATCCGTTTTTACATCCGAAAGAGATCGTGCTGGTGGGCTGTGGTGGAACGGGCAGCCAGCTTGCGCGAGCTGTCGCCCGACTTGTCTACAGCATGAAATCCGCAGGACAATCTACGCCGAAAGTAAGCTTCATCGATCCTGATGTGATCGAGCCAGCCAACGTCGGACGCCAGCTGTTCATCCACGCCGAAGTGGGTCTACATAAGGCTGAGGCGCTGGCACGGCGCTTCAACTACAGTCTGGGACTCGCTATCGAATGGCACAACGAAGCCTTCAATCCGGTTCGCCATATGGATCGCTATTCGGGTACGATTCTGCTGGGAGCGGTAGATAATCATCTGGCCCGTCGCGCTCTGGCCCAGGCCGAACGAGCGCTGTGGATTGATTGCGGCAATCATCGCAATGGCGGACAGGTTGTGATCGGCAACACCGATGACCGCGAGGCTGTGCTGAATGGGCTGGATGCTGCTAGCGATGTCACGCGCTACCTGCCGAATGCCGCCTTGCTATATCCCGAACTGCTCCAACCCGATGAGGATGAACCCACCGCCGATCTGTCCTGCGCGGAACTGGCTCAGCAGGGGGAACAGGGCGTGCTTATCAATGGCTTCATCGCCAACATCGCCGCCGAGTACCTACGGAAACTGCTTCAGCGCGAACCAATTACCACGTATCAGACCATCTTTTCTGGTGATGTACTCTCCATGCGGAGCACACCGATTACAGCATCGAGTTTCCATTTTCTGCCAAACTGTAATTTATCACACAGTCGCAGCAAATAGAGAAGCAATGCGGCGATTTATGGGAGGTCATTCTTGGGATAATCCTAGTCCCCCAAACCTAACAAAACCGTTTCGATTCTCTTTCACGGTATTCCATCGAGTAATCAGCGAATAAACGAATTCACCAGATGCCCGAGTTCCATTGGATAAATTTGAAATTTCTTGAAGATCACACACATGGTAGTAAATTTGTCTATCTGGATCGCTTAGTTCAATTAGTTTATCTGCCACTATTCTCCAATTTACAGAATGGTGCATCTCCGAAATAACGACGATAGCATGAATCATCAGATTAGTTTGGTTGTTTATAGCCAAAGTATTGGTACAAAAATTATCAGTGAAAATTTGTCTTCCGCTGCGAATATTCCTTACAGTTCCTCGACATTGTTTTAGCTTGGCATCTATATCTTTGCGCATCTGTCTACCTAATGTTCGGCTTGTTTCATTCGTTGCATTTAAGGCACTTATTGTTTTTGCCTGTACTATGCATATGAAATTATCATCAAAGGCCAGAACATCTGTTAATTCTTTGCCTTTTTCAAAAAATGGGGATGAATGAACGTTGGCTGGAAAATGTCGTAGAAATACACCTGGAATTGCAACTTCAAAGCTTTTCCCTTCATCTGAATTGGTAATGTAATATGGATCTGTGGATAATGGCTCGTAGAGATTCATTACTTCCCAATTAGCAAATGCAAGATCATAAATTCTAAGGTGTTCAAATTCGTTAGCCTCTTTAAGTTTTGCTCTAAGGATTTTGATCGCTAACTCTATCTGATTTTCTGAAGGGAGTGACTTGAAATCTGCTTCAATTGGATTTTCATCAATGTGGGATGTGATGAGATTGGTAGTTGCAGTTGCCGACATTACGTTAAAAGGAATGCTCATTGAGACTCTCTCATTAAAAAATTCTGTTATAAGAGAATCTTGATTCAGAGCTTTATCTATTTTGATCCAGTCTTCGAATGATGTGATCTCCATAGATACATTAATTGGATCTTCTTCTTGATCAAAAACAATACAACCTAGAAAGTGAATATTTCTCGATTCTAAATGAACTTTGGCGGTATATATCTTGATCTTACAGCCACTATATATAGCTTTTATCGTGTGAGTAGGAAATTTCAACAGCAGATACAATATTCCATCTGGAAGCTTTTCGATCCAAACTCCACTATCGCTGGAGTTCATTTCGATACGCAACGCTTCACTTGGTATATACATATTCTATGCCATCTTTAGTAATAATCTGGAATATCAATAATAATCTATAAGTTTCGGGAAAGAAACCAGAATAAGAGAATAATTCCTGCCTTTCGCAAAATTTACCGCATCAAAACTGTAACCGACTACAGATTCCGCAAGGACTTCTGGTTAAGTGATCTCAGACCAGAACTTCTTTCACAGGATATGCTCGATACTGTTCATGAAAATCAATCCCGTGTTCAGTCCCCGGTCGCGGTATCCTGATCATCTGACCCCGCGAAACCATAATCTTCCAGCAACGTTTTCGTATTGTCCTGCTGCTTCTCTCGCCGAAATGCCTCGCGTGGCAAGTGCTGCTTTAAGTGGCGCAGACGCAATTTGAGGTAAATCGGCCATTCCCGATAGGCATGAAAAGCCTGCTCCTCTAGCTGTGCCAGTGGATTCTGCTCGTCCTCATCGAAATAAGGCATACGCTACTCCCCTGGCTACATGTCCATGTCGACAGAGATGGCGAGTACAGGCTGTGACTCTTCTTGAATGTCAGCTTCAGGCTGCAACTCAACACGCTGAATAGTCGGTGGAGAGTATAGTTCCATTGTCATCGCTCGCTGCATCCGCGTCTTGAAGGGGTCGGCTGGACCCTGTTTAAACAGTCTGGGATCGTCGCGGTTTGGGTCAAGTGTGCCGTTCTCAATGGCAATGCGCTCAACCATGTTCATTTCTTCCTGCAAACCGTCAATTGGGCGAATGCTCTTCAGAATAGTCTGTTCACGACGAGCATCATTAACGGTGTCGTACTCACCCAATGCAATGGATTCCATGTAAGGCTTGCCATCCCGCTCCCAGGTTTTCAGACTCTGCAGCTCGAACGTTCCACCGGAGTTAGGCACAATATCATAGGTGTAGTTGAGAGTCGCCAGTTCCTGCTCGCGATCAGTTGAAAAGGGGTCGGGTGGGCCATCTGTAAACATGCGGCCATCGCTACGTGCATAGTCAAGCGTGCCTTCTGAAAGCGCTAGAGATTCGGCTAACTGCATGGATACTTCCAAGCCTTCCGTGCCTCGTAGTTCAACCAAGTCGTGCATATCTTGATGCACAGCACTAATGCTGTTATAGGTACCCAGCTTCAATTTCTGTTCACCGCCACTCCAGGTTTTCACCGCCTCCAGAATGGGTGTGAAGTCATCATCGAAACTTTGCTCGAAGTAATACATGGGCTTTTCGCTATATGTTGAGTCAGTACGACTTGAATCAGTAAATGTAGGGTTCATGATTTTCTCCCTTATCAAACGCTAGGTATTGCTGAAACGAGCGTATTCCCCATCGGAGGGACGGTTGTAGAGATACCAAATGCCTTCATCCTGTACATCGAACAGATAGTGGAAGCGCGGCAGGTTGGCGATGATGTCCAGATGCTGGGCATTGAAGTGTTGAAACGCAGGATCATCGCGAAACACATGCAGCCCCTGTCGCTGGTTGAAAATCACGCGAATGGGACAATTCTCGAACACCAGCCGCGCTTTGTTTTCAAGAAAGACGGTCATCTGCTGATCAACCACCACCAATTTCTTGCGACGGGTACGAAACGTCTTGGCGGCTTCAATCAGGAAATCAAGCAGCGAAGGATGACGCATCAAGCGATAGACCTCATCGACTGCGATGATTCTGGGAGATTCATCGCTCAGGCTGTCGCGACGAATAGCGGACAGCACCTGTGTGTAGGCAATCGCCAGCATGATCGGATCCTGCTCCATTTCGTGGAAGGAGAAGACCTGTGGCTGGGCCTTGTTTCGTGTGGATAAATCCATGTTGGTCGGCCCGTTGACAAAAGCCGCCCAGGGACCACGCCCGGTACACAGTCCAGCAATTTCATCCGCCAGATCGCAGGCAATGCGCAGCAAGTGTTCCTTGTCACCCAGGCCAGAGAGCACGTCGCACACAGTCTCGGTAAGGGGAGCAATCTCAGGTGTAATGGTTCGCCAATCGTCGAAACCGCTGTAGAGCAGTTCGAGCGCTTCACCGAGCAGCGCCCGTTCCTGGTTGGCTTTCTGGTCACCTGACAACTGGCGTCCAAGCAGGGTTTCATACAGGCGAATGGTGTGGGATTTTTGCTCAACTAGCGTCGGGAACATGACATCCTGTGGATTGAGGCAGGTATGTTGGGCACTCATCACATACCAGGGAATATTGAGTGCATGTGCCAGATGAGCACCATGTCCCATCGGTTCCAGCAGCGTGAAAGGCACATTCTCTTCAGCCCACTGCCTTAGAAGCAAACAGTTGAGGGCAAAAGTCTTGCCATAGCCGCTGACACCCACCCAGACTTCATGGGTGGCACGCTTATCCCGCCAGGAATTATGAAATACCGGATAGTTTGCACCTGCCGCTTCGCCGCGCAGTGTGCCCTCCAGCCCAGAGAGTTTACGATAACCCAAGGGTGCGAACAGCAGGGCCAGCTCACGCGATGTCACGGGCCAAGTGGTGTGTGGAACAGCGATTTCAGTGGTGGATTGGGCAGCAAAAAACCGAGCTGCCTGTGCCTGCGCCTCGCCGATTTCAGCACGCAGCAAGAACCAGGGTTTCATGGCATCCATGATGTGATTGACACGCTGCTTGAGCGTGGTCAGATCATCTGCCGCAACTGCAATCACAATCTGCACATCATGCAGCGCATCGCCTAGATTGAGTTCGGATAGGGTTTGGCGACAGTCGTTGACCTTTTTAAGCGAACGGCTGTCCTCGCCGCGCAGGGTTGCCAGATGCACGGAGTAGGCCTGGACTACATTCTCAATTTCATTAATCGCTTCGTTGTGTGTCCATGTTTTGGCGATGTCGACGCATAGTGCCAGCGGGAAATTGGTGCGTAGAAGTTGGGCCATTGGACGTCCAAAATCCCAGATCGTTGGCTGAAATTGATAGCTGGCGAGCATTGCATAGAAAGGTCGGTGACTCCCTTCTCCGCTCGGCGCTAGATGCCAGTTGGTATACTGTCGATTGGGTGCAGCCAGATAATAGTCGCCCGAAAAAAGTGCAGGCCATTTGGCGGGTATGGCGACGGTATCCAGTGCTGCCGACACACCACGACTCAACGCGCGTGTGCTTGTACCGCGTTCGGTCCAGAAGGCGAGTCCACATATCGCCCGTTGATACTCAGCTTCGGATTGTAGCCGTTCGTAGTGGCGGCGATATTCCATGAGCAGCGCCTGCCGTTGGCCATTCTCAGTATTGAGAGCTGAAGTCACCACCTGATTGATGCGCGGCGAAAGGTCGGCTGGAAGTTGCCAGGTCACGAAGCGTGCGGGTCCAGTCAGACCGCGCAGCCACAGACTGAAGCGATTCTGCAATGACTGCAGTCCGTCAGATGTGCCGTGCAGCATGATGTCAAACGGATCGACCAGCAACGTATGAGAGGTAGGGGCCATGCGTCTGGATGTCATGCGCTTGGACTTGGTACGGGGCTCAAACATGGCTCAATCTTCCTTGCCTGACAAATCAGGTACAGGCATATCAAAGTCGTCTACGACTAGCAGGCGTGTACTATGGCCTTTGCCATCTTGCTGTGCTTCCCATTTCCGTGCTTCACACACGTCGCTGTAGATGGCCCATTGGCTATCTTTTGATCTCAAGTCAGCCTTTTGGTTTTGGAAGATGTCTTTGCTTCGTAAGTACGTGTCATTCGTATTCAGATTCAGTGCGAGTACGAGTTGGCTGGCTGTACCTGTGGAATTTTCAGATGCAACCAGCAGCAAACGGGCACGCCAACCAAGAACTAACCGCTGCCATAACGGCAGCCCACCGCGACTACCTGACAGCATCAGCAGCAATATGAAACTGCCAACCAGAATGGGTAAGCTCATGGTTGCAAAGGGCGTCATACGGCTGCCCATGAAGAGGAAGACCGCGCCAGTCCCGCTGAAGATCAGGCGCTTCATCGAGATACTGCCGAAACCCTTCTCCTCGCGCAGCCGCACATTGGACTTGAATTGAGCAGCCATCGTATCAACCTGTGGTGATGCCCAATGCCGCGAGACCCCCGCCACCGACGAAGACCAGTAGCAGCAAGCCGATGGTGACCTGGGTCGCCATGCGCGGATTGTCGCGCTTCCAGTCGGAGATGAGTGGCCAGGACGAGCCAAGGTACATAATGGCCAGGCCGATCATGCCGATCACGGCCATGCTGCCGCTGATCGCCAACAACAGATCTTCAAGCTGGGTGAAAAATGTCTCAACTGAACCAGGAATATCATTCATGAGAAAACCTTTCTGATATTAAGAAACTAAAGTCAGGGAATGTGAAGCATGTATTCGCGTTCTAGCAGAAAAAGACGCGCGTCAGATTGGCTCATAGATGGACCTGAATGTTGACCTGAATACGGAAAGGTCAGATTCAATGAACACACAGCACCACCAGCTAATTGGGAAGGTAGATCGCTAGTGGTGGGGAAAGTCGGGATGCCCATCTCGTCCAGATGTATCGCCTGTCCTGCCAGTGACACCGGATTGCTATGTGGATTAAAGAGCTGAACTGTCACTTCAAGTTGGTCATCAGCGATGGCGATGCTCTCAACCTGTACCACAAGGTCGGCCACAGTAAGTACAGGTTCTGGCTGTCGAATCGAAAGTGCAAATGACGTTTCGCTTTCGCCACTGATTACAGTCCCGGTGGATACGGTCAAGACTGCCGATTCGAGATGCTCAGGTATCTCGAACCGCAGTCGACTGGTAAGCGTGGTGTGCGCTGGAATCTCATCTGGCAGCGTATGCGTTACAGGGCGAAGGTCGTCCCCGGTCGCAATCTGCAGCAACCAATTGAGGTTGGATGTGAGAATAGGTTCAGTCTGTGTGCTAATCTCAACATCGACTGCCAGCACAATGGGTCCAGTTGAAAAAGGTTGCTGTGATTGTAGCTGCTGCGATTGGTCAACTAAGCTGGCATCCAGAACACGAATAAAAATGCCGTCTCCGATTTCCACAGCGACGCCCATAGGCGTGTTAACAGTCAGTTCGCCTGCTTCGAGACGCTCAATCTCATTGCCAGCTTCGTATCTGGCCAAGATAACCGTGCGCTTATCGGTTAGCAAACCATCTGGCGCATATTCACCAATCAGGACCAGCGCCAGACCAGGCGTAACTTGCTGGAAAATGCTCGATGTCTGGCGCACCACTTCTTGCGTGTTCTCATATAGGAAGGTCAGGACTGCGCCCGTGTTCATTTGTAGTTCAAAGCGTGTACCAGGTTGTAACGACTCCATAAACGCCGCATTCTCATCGCTGAAAGGGATACCCAGCACAGGCCGTACAATCAGGCCCGAAACCCATGAAGCCACATCTGGATTCGGATCGAAACGCCAGTCGGCTGTCTCGACGCTGCGCTCCTGAACGACGAATACCCGTGAGCGTGTCGCATCAGGTGGATAGATTTGCAAGAGCACCGGATAGTAATCCTTGCTGAGTGGCTCACCATCACGGATGACGCGGTCGGCTTCTTCAAGTGCCAGCGGTGTCGGCGTTGGGCTAATTGCCGGTGTGGCAGTTGCCGTCATGGAGGGTGTGATATCGAGTGCCACAGCGCTTGAATCGTCGCCACCAGAGAAAGTCGTCACCAGAAACAAAATGACCAGGCCCGCCAATGGCAGCAAAAGAAGTCCCAATAATCGGGGTACGCCACTGCGGACGGGCTGAATCAGCGATTCCTCGGGTGGCATCTCGTGTTGTTCACGCGCCGCCTGCCGAATATGATCAGGCACAATCGCCCAGCGCGTGCCTACCGGAACCAGGGACTGCTGCTTGTAAGCAGCAATGAGCTGACGCAGCACGCGCAGTTCGGCAGCATCGTCGAGTGTGGCGTTGGCCTTCTGCAACTCACGCTGATACACGCGCCGATAGTAGGCCTGGCGCTCGGCAGGGACTGCATCCCACTGGTGATCCAGGCGATTCTGAGTCTGTGTCATGACGTCTCCTCGTCATGGCTTTCAGGCGTGGAGCCGTGCGCTTCAATGAAGTTGCTTGTGGCAATTTCTATTGCTGCGGGTTGAAGCGACATTGGTTGGGGTGATGGCGCGTGATGAATAGCAATTGCCTGTGGTAAGGCTCTGGCAGCCGCTTCTAGTGCGCGAACAGCACGATTCATATCGGTGGAGGAACGCGATTCATTACCTGGATTCTGCCTGAGCGCGGCTTTCAAGCTTGTGGACAATCCCGCTTCGGTACGGGCTTCGGTCACGACTTGTTGCACCTGGTTCGGTGTAGCATTAAGGCCAACAGCCTGTTTAACAAAATGCCCCACAGCCGCAGTGTGTTGCCCAAAAGGATAGGTGTTGGGTGCAGTCGGAATCCCAGCTTGCTGCGCCACTGCATTTGTGGCCTGCTGATGGGTAATGCCAGGCGATGACTGGCCAGCCAGGTTGTTTCGTGTCATGCCAGATACAGCCGCAGAAAGCGCTGTCGCCAGCTCGGGAGCCTGAAGCACATACTGCCCTGATGCCCGCTGCTCAGCCTGATGAAAACTCTGCGACAGCGTTCGCAGCGTCTCCATGCTCATGGGTACGCTGGTTGATCCAGCAACCTGTGTCTTGAGAGCACTGACGAACGCGTCCGATGTAGGATGAAGCTGAGGCTGCTCGCTGCGAAGGTTGCGAATCGCCGTCGCGACTTCGCTCATATCATCTTCGGTATGCGCATCCAGTAGACGGGCAATTTCAGGGGCCATCACCGGACCAAAGGCAGCGTTCAGACCACTCTGAGCAGTCTGCAAATCAGATGCTTGATAATAATTGCGAACGATTTCTTCAGGATGTGAATGTGCCGAATGGGTACATTCTGAGGTCGCTGTGTCTGAATCCTGTGATGCTGCGCGTTTCGGTAACACAGCACCTGCGAGCACCGGACCGAGCGCCGTTCTGGCAACAGCACCTTCCGCAAACTCGGAGGCAACCTGGCCGAAGCGTGTGCCGCGCAAGTTGGGCATCAGTGAGGTCATGTAAGCAGCTCGCAGCAGCGTTGGGTTGCTACCGAAGGCGATGCCTGCCGACTGCGCCAGCGAATTGCCTGAACCGAGCGCTAGCGCCGTGCCGACCGCTCCCATCGCACCACCAGTAGCCATCCCCACAGCACCCGCTGCGGCACTTCCGGGTGAGGGGATGGTTCCGCCAGTGACCTGACTCATGGCACTGAACAATCGGTTGATCCCGTTCCAGATCGCTTTTAAGGAAGCAAGTAATAATACAGCGACTAAGAGTAGTCCAACCAGCGCCGTGCCAAATGTCACGACCGCATTGCCTGTGACTGCCCCGACAAGCACAAAGCTGATAATGAGCGATAGAAATAGCGACATGATGATCGATTGCACGAACAGCTCAATCACCAGATCAAGCACGCTCCAAACCAGCACTTCAGTGTGTTTGAAGAAAGCGAACAGGATGGCGATGAAGGCTGAGGCAAAAGCCAGTCCCATGGCAATGGCCAGCGCCAGATGAATGATCTGTTCCAGCACGCCAAACAGCGCCACCAGGATGCCCATCAGCAGCCGTGAAATACCCTGAACCCCACGGCCAATCGCCGTTTCGCGTTCAACCTGCCCCATACCAGGGAAAGCTGCGCTGCCCGTTGCTGGATCGAAGTATCCACCTTCATTGAGAAATGACCAGGGCAGTCGTTCTACCGGGTGTGGGGCGCTGTCAGGTGCGATGACGTCATAGCCATCCGCGCCAATATAACTCATGGCGACATCCAGCCCGTCCACATCCTGATCCGAGGGAAGAAAGGGTGCGAACTGATTGACAGGCTCTGGAATGGGTGCTTCGGTGCCGTTGCCAATATCCGACAGTACGGCCAGTGCACCGCCGCCATCGGCCATGATCGCCAGCCCCTGCTGATAGAAGGTATCGGCAATGTCACGGCGTGCGTCTTCGATGCCACCATAAATCTGGGCACCCCCCTGAAAGAGCAGCAGCGCCACCAGAAACCAGACCACGGCACTCTTGAATTCGACCACACGCACCCGCAGAAACATGGCGATCAGGTAGGAAAGCGCCAGAATCAGCAGCGCAATGGTGAAGGTCGGTACGAGGAAGATACCCGTTTGTGCGCCAAGTGCGTTCAGCAGTGGTGTGAAGGCCTGTGTCACCAGCCAATCGGTCAGTGACATGACCACGTATCCAGTTAGCAGGAGTGCTCGCTCCAGGCTCCAGATCACAGCAGCCATTTCAAACAGCACACTGTAAACGAGCTGCATCACCGGAACCACAATGGCACCATCTAGCATGGTCGTCCTCCCTTGTGCGCCAAACCTATACTCCACACCAGGTACACCATTCCGGAAAGTCCGGTCGTGATGTGGGTGTACTAGTCGGTCGTCCAGCGGCTGGAGTCGGAATATTGGGATTTCTGCCAGGGTTGGTGTTGCACGGCGGTTGGGCATCCGTTAGCCAGTAAGCGATATTGCCACCTACTAAATCGCCTGCGCGTTCGCTCGCCAGCGGATCGAGAATCCAGCCAAGCTGCGTTGGTGTGCCTATCGGGGTGAAGGCTGCCAGTTGCACCCGCAATGATTCACCAGTAGCGAGTGTGATCGCGTCTAGCATGTTGGCTGTCAGGTGGATGCCTGCCGCCTGTGCTGCCTCCGCCGACGCCCACCACTGCCCATATTGCATACCCGAGTCAGTCCGCACTTTGGCGATGAAGACCTGCCCACCGGGCAGCGCCGCGTAGGTCTCTGAGCCAATATTCTCGATTTCGACGAACCAAGTCACGACCTGTCTGTTGTCGATGACGACAGTCTGTAGATCATCGATTCTCAAGCGCAGACGCACCGCCGAATCGAATCCGCCAATATAGACATCCGCTCCCAGCGAGAAACCACCCGTCACAATAAATGGCGTTGGCGAAGGCCAGGGCGTTAAGGTTGGACGCGGCGTGCTAGTGGCTCGCGGTAGGTAGTATCCCGGCGTGCCTCCAAATGGCGGCACATAGATTGGAGGGGCTATTGAGGTCGGCGGCTGAGTGTGGGTCGGCAGCGGCACGCTAGTGGCACAGATGAACTGCGGCACATCCAGAATCCGCACCTGTGAGGGCTGCACATTGCACGCCAGGATCATCAGGCAGAGAAAGAGAATTGCCAGCATGGAGCTGATAGCAGTTTTCATGGGATCAACCCTGGCTGATTAGCTGCATCCAGCAGCAGCGTCCAGCGCGCTGATTGCGATGCACCGCGACCGAGACGAATGTCGAATGTTTCACCTAAGTAAGGCACGACGACCATCACAGGTTGATAGACCTCGGCAGTCAGATGAGCATAACCACGTTCATCGGTGGTGGATGTGGTCAGCACGCGGTTGGTCGTCGTATCCAGTAACCGAACCGTCATGTCACGTACACCTTCGTTGGGTTCAGCGCTGTCGTTGCGATTGAGGTCGTAGGCGATGATGACCTCCACCGTGACGCGCGTCGGTGGCTCCGGTGTGCTGGTGGGCAGTGGTGTGGCTGGCGCATATACCAGTTCAAACGCAATGGCTTCTCGAGAATTGCCTGTTGGTAGGATTTCGGGGGTTGGTTCGCTGGTCGGCATCGGCGGACCATGAAAGACATCGACTGCATCGATGGCGATGGCGTGCTGACCGGATACGCCATACAGCGCTGCAATGTCTAGAACGTGATAGCCTGGCTTGAGAAAATAGGGACCAGCCAAATGGAACGTAGGGTCTTTTGAGTAGGTATCTATGCGTTCCAGTGGCTGACCGTCCAACAGCAATCCCATGGCACCACCCTGTGGATGTGCCTGGTAAATCAGGCGAATGGCATCGCCTGTAAATGGAAAACGCAGCCGCGCATTGCCTGAAGCCGATTGACGATATCCTCCTGCGGATGCCCTGGCGTCTGACTTCAGCGACCAGCTGCCAATCACTGCTATGAAGGCACTACTCTCCTGGCGACGCCAGCCAAACTCAGGTGTCGCTGTTGGCTGCGGCTGGGCCATTGCACTGTGCACAGAAACAGTCTGCACCGGATAGACAGGTATTGGTTGTAGGTTAATTGGCGTGACGACGAAAGGCGTGACGACGAAAGGCGTGATGATGATCGGTTGAGGGACGACAACCGTTCGCGGTACAACGATTGTCTGTGGCACAACGACAGTCTGCTCCACAACGACTGTGTTCACGACGATTGTTGCGGTGGGAGTAGCCGTTGGCGTCGGAGTTTCTGTAAGGGTTACTGTTGCAGTAGCTGTTGGCGTTGCTGAAACAGGTGTTTCCATTGGCGTCATACGGGTTGGACTCAGACTAGAGGTCGGAGTTAGGGTGGGAAGCACATGAAGTGTTGGCGAAGCAGATGGCATTGCTGTGGGCAATACGACAGTCGGCGTTGTGACAGTCGGTGTTGAACCTGACTGTGCCGAAACTGTTCCTGCTTGCCAGAGCGGACTTGTAGCCAGGAAGAACTGCCCTGTCAGCAGTAGAACGAGTATCGGAGCTTTCTGGAATGTCCAATGGAAACACCTGAGGATATGCATGCTGCCACGCGCCTTGCGAGCTCGAATTGACCACTGATTCCAGCCTATAACAGGCATGTGCTAATCACGAAACAGGTTTCTGAGTCACGTTCCGGAGGCTTCTTAACCTGGCACGGGAGATTCCTGAGATATTGTCCTGAATAGCTGTTGAGAAGCTCTTATGAGGAATTGTTATGAAGCAGACAGGCTGGCTTCGATGGGAAAATCGGAGGGAGAGGAGATCAAACCGTAGTCCAGCGCCAGACTCACGAGTTCGCCATTGCTGCTGGCATCAAACAGATCGCGCAAGTACTGCTGGATTTTATGAATTGCTGTTGGCGAGCGCTTCAACAAGTTGGCGATTTCAATACCACGCCGATGCTGCCCCATAAGATACAGCACATGCAAATGATACGGCGTGATGCGGCTGTAAATGTCGTCGTGGATATAGGCCCGATCCAGCGCTTTGGCTGCTGTGGGCGACAAATAGGTGCTGCCATCCAGGATTTCTTGAACCGCGGTTAGGAGTCGTTTCTGGAGTTGATCCTGTAAGCACAGATAGCCACGAATGCCGTGCTTGATTGTGAGTTTGACAAAGAGTGGTGAATCAATGGTTGTCACCACCAGAATCGGTACAGCATACTCACGATAGGATGCTTGCTTTTGCAGTCTTTTTAACCGCACTTCATCGGTGATAACCAGATCAGGTAAAACATCTAGTGTAATAGCATGTGTTTCTGCGACAGGTTCAACGTGATAATCTGCAAGCAAATGCAGGACAGCAACCTGTACAAGATCCCACCGCAAGCAAACATGAATCTGAATGTCTTCTGATAATGCCATACATCACCTGGATGTATTACTATTTTGTGTATTGTATCACATATAAAGATGTTCACCTTTCGCCTCATGTCTGCTGATATTTGACATCATGAATCGATGAAATCCGAATATTTTCCACGTGTATAACGTTTCGGATCGTTCAAGCTAAGCTTTCCGGGCGGCAATTCCCAGGACTCTTGCAACGCCGTCAGAATAAAACCCGGTGGATTGTACGCTTCGGCCTGCCTGGCGCGCGTCAAGGCTGAGTCAATCTGATCAATGTCAAAGCGATTCACCACCCAATGAGACTTCGAAAGTGAAAACCCCATATCAACAAGCGACAGCAGCACTGAATTGGTTTTCTCCAGAGCATAGTCGTACACGTCGTCATCGTATAGGTCGTAGTCATCAGCATCGTAGTTATTCAGATCAAGGGAATTCTGATCTTGCGAATTCTGATCGGGATCATGAATACCTGCTGTTGTTGTTTGATTGTCTGTATCGGATTGATGTAAAGATTGTTGGTTAATGCCTGTTATGGGTTTGGCGGTTTCCGCCCCGTCGTTTGGGTTGACGGCGCCTCGTGAATCTGGTAGTTCCGACCCATCGGATTCGTCAGGAATCGCTACATGGAAAAGTGTCTCCAGGTACTCTAACTCCAGCCCCAGATAGCTGGCGATCTTTCGCAGAAAGGTGCCGATTTCCAATCGATAGTGCATCGTGGGCACGCCATTCGCTTTACGCACCTCGCGTACCACACCGACCGCTTCCAGCAGCGCCAGTCCATGCACGCGCTTTATCTGCCCTTGCGACAAGTTGCACTCGGCATCCCAGTCACGCCACGATTTGTAGACCCAGCCATCGCGCTTGCTCTTGGGCGTCCAGTAGATCAGCCGCAGCAGCATGAGGGCGGTGTTGGCATCTCCCGTGAGCTTAGACAAGAGCGCATCCACGGAGCGAATATCCCGTCGATTCACTTCGCGCACCAGTTGTCTCAAACCACCTAATAAATCAGTTGTTATTTCATGTGTTTGCGAAGTCATAGTTTGCGTCGTCATGATGAGTTCCTCACACAGATATCTTATGTCAATAACAGATTGCAAATCGAAACCCGCGTCCTGTCCAAAACAGGCCGAAAAGTCTAGTAATTAAGTTGCAAGCGACTCAGGAGCGTGATACAGTGTGAGTGTCGAATTCAAACTGAAATCATGTCCATCGCAACTTGCGAAGTGACATACCCACCGCAGCCAGGGGTGGGTTTTTTGTTTCTATGGTGGACCACGATCTGAGGCCTGGCACGTCGCAATCGAAAGTAAACCCGGGTTTACTTTATGAATTAACTTCACTAGGCTTGTTCGATTTTCAAACATGGTCATCTATCCATTTTTCTGCTTCGGAAAGTAGGGTTTGAAAACGCTGAATTCGTAGCCGTGCCATGTCAGCATCGTCAGTGGATAACAAGGCCCTGGCAATTTCATCGCCAGAAGAATGCGTATCTTTTCGCAACAGCCGAGCAACACGTAAGGTCGCTTTGTCAAAAGTGTCTAACTGTGATTCAGTAGATTCCACTTTTGGATCACACAGCTCCCGCACTTGCTTGCTGGTCAGCCGATAATCAATGATTTGTCGAACCATCTCGGCATGATAAGTCGGCTCAAGATTGAGCACATAACGGAGCTTCTTCTCTTCGATTTGATAAAGATCAGCTAATTCCATAGCCTCGTCAGCCAGACCAAGCAGTGCCTTGATCTGGCTGAAGCGCATCTTGCTGATGCCGCCCATTGCGGCCAGAATCTGAACGCTCGCTTTTGGCTTGCCGCGCAGATGTAGATCGAGTGCCTGGCGATAGAAGTCGTTATTGACCGCATATTCAGGCAACTCATAGTCATGCACTGCCAAAAGCAAAAGCGCGGCCTGACGTGCCAGTGCAATGGCTGACAATCCAGACCGCGCCGTATTCTCTTTTGCCTGTCGAAATGGGGATGCAGTATCTGGCGGAACGATGATGCAAGGAACCATGCCGTCGCCATGATAATCTGGAACGAAATCGCGCAGCAGCCAACTGGCCCAATAGCGGCGTTCACCTGTCTCAATACGAAACTGGAAAGAGACACCCTGCGATACATCCACGACTGTGAGTGGATTGACCTGTCCGTCATCACGGATCGTGAGCGCCAGTGTCAGCAATTCACGCAACAATGACTCTTCAGGGGAGTAACTGGCGGATTCTGCATGATCCTCATTGGTTATCAGATCCATGACGTTTGAGAATGGTCGTCCATGCTGTCGAGCCGTGACCTGTGCCTTTCGCACCATTTCCCGCAGCGCATTGGATGGTGTGAGTTGATTGTTGTGAAAGGCATGATGAATGTCATCAGGCAGCATTCGCCGCGGCTGAATCGGATCAGGCCGAATCAGGTCGAGTAAGATGCGCTCCACACGTAGCCCCTGTGAGTCTGCTTCGGTCTCAAATTCACCACCGAGCATTTCCTCGGTGACCGACGCGAGGAGAGCATCGATGCGATTTAGCTCCGTGTGTTTGCCGTTCTTGCTCATTGCGCACCACCAGAGACGAGTCGCCGCGACAGGCGGCTCACCAATCGTGCGTAGGCTTCGCTGGCAGTTGCCTTTGGATCATAGTTGTAGACACTCTGATGAGCATGATGGGCATAGGACACGGCTTCGTTCATAGGGATGACGCCGCAGACCAGTTTGCCCAGTTGCTGATGGTTACGCAGATCATCTAGTAGCTGCCGATGTCCCTTAACCCGCTTGTCCATCTTCGTAACCAAGATGCCACCGACATGCAGCGAAGGTACGCGCCAGCCTTCACGAATGGCGTAAATCTTGCTCATGACGGCAAGCAGACCAACCGTTTCCAAATAGCGTGGTTCAACTGGAACGATGGCATCTGTCGCAGCAACCAGGGCCATCTCGGTCAGCAACGAGAATGAAGGATGGGTATCTATGACAATGGCACCATAGTGTGGGGCGATCTTGGCGAGCGATTCGGTGAGGCGGTACGGAGCGCCCGGAATGCTCATTAGTTCGCGTTCAGCTTGTTCCAAAACAGGTGAGGCGGGCAGGATATGCAGATCACTATCCCACTGACTGGCGACAATCGTCTGCTGTAGAAGCCCGGTAGCCTGGTCTCGATCTGCCATCAGCACACCGTAGAGGTTGTTGTCATGCTCACGAGAACCCGTTGTGACAAGCGTGGCATGAGCCTGACTGTCGGTATCAACTAGCAGCACCTTCAATCTGGCGGCACCCAGTTGGCGCAAAGCAGCAGTAAGTCCGAGGGCGATATTCGTCGCGGACGTCGACTTTCCGACGCCACCTTTATTATTGGTAAGTACATAAACCTTTGTCATTGAACAATCTCCTTGCTCTTTCGAAACAACACTTTCGAACGAAATCGCTGAGAGACAGTGACCCTGCTACACTTGATGCAGCGGTCTGGCTGCCAGGACCAGCGAGACTTCAGGTGGACGGGGGAGGGGAAATCTCCTCCGGTTCACCGCAAAGACCCAAAATGATTTTCGTCAGCAAGGAGATTGTTGAGACGTTGTTTCTGGGGGAAGTTAGTGAGATTATGCCACGCAAGAACGCATAATCCATTAGCCACATCCGTGGCCAAATGGTCATTCTTATCATGTTCGACATAGGTAGGGTTAGGTGGGCCCACTAGGATTCGAACCTAGAACCGAGCGGTTATGAGCCGCGCGCTCTGCCGTTGAGCTATAGGCCCGTTTGTTTTTGAGGCTGTTGTTAAGGGTCCTGCTGTTTGAAGCATACGACTTCAAAGCGGGTAACGAGATTCGAACTCGTACTGAGACCTTGGAAGGGTCGCGTGCTACCATTACACCATACCCGCAGTTGTCGGGGAGGCCGGACTTGAACCGACGATCTCTGCTTCCCAAAAGCAGCGCGATGCCAACTTCGCTACTCCCCGAGCACTTTGCGATGATACCATTACTCTTGATGCAAGTCTAGCCAGTTTATCCGCCAACGCACTATCAAAATACCCGGGTTCAGAATACGTATGGGCTTACTCGTCGTCCTCACCGAACATCGACAGCCATTCGTTGATTTCATCCTGGGAAAGATGCGGATCGCCCTTGCGATGCAGGTCGCTTTTACGCTTCTTTTTCTTGGGCTTCATCTCATCGACCGGGTTCTTGGGCTTTTCGTGCAAATCTTTCAGGCTCTGCTTGTAACTGCCATAGGTCCGGTTCCATAGACTGAGATCATCATCACCCAGATCATAACCCGGCGGAGGTTCCGGGCTGCGGCGCACATACTTCCCCTCGTTCGATGGCGTTTGATATTTGCGCTTGCGCGGCTTATCTGCTTTCGGTTGTTCAGGGGAGGATGTGTTATTACTGCTCGCGGCTGGCTTTGTAGTCGATTCCGGTTCGGGATCTGGCTGGACGCGCGGCTTGGGTGGTGGCGTATCATTCAGATAGGTCGACGTTGTGTAGTCGGGGGCGTCATCGCCAAAGACATCGAGCCACTCATTGACTTCCTTAGGCGAGACATAGGCATTGGCGGCGGTATCCGCGCTAGGGCGCTGCGGACGTGCCAACAGCTTAGCGAACTCCACACTGCGCATGCCCTTTAGTCCATGCAGCTCAGCAGCACCCAATACCTCACGATCCGATGACACCACCGTCCAGCCTTTACGGTCGCGCGTCTCACGGATGCGCTCCTGGATGATGCGGTCGGCATTTGTCGCTGCTGCCGAGGCGAAAATGACCTTCACATGCGGCGACGACAGCCGCGATGCACCTCCAGGCAGCCCGTGATCGAACACCACCACGCATTTTTTGCGTGTACGGGCGGCGAAACCTTTCAACTTTATGACCAGTTTGCCCTCGTCATTAGGGTCGTCCAGGTCGATATCGTCCAGATAAGAAATGAGGTTGTGACCATCAATCAAATACGGCATGAGGTTCGGAGGTTCTGACCAGATTCGTGTATGGGATGAACTGAGAAATGTTCCCGTAGGATAACACACTTAGGGTAACATATTTAGTCAGGACTGGGGCAGGCTGGGGCCACCTGGGGCGATTTCCTAACCGACTACCAATCTGTAGCCGCCCATGCGATCACCAGCGTAGGCTCAGGATAGGGTTGTCACGTTGCTGAGGTGTAGGGCCTGTGCTATAGTCAACCTCATTGAGGTGATCTGTTATCAGGGAGATAATCCCTCACAAACAGATTGTCTATTAATAAGTCGCCAATGGGTGAATTTAGCTAGAATAATCTTAATGCGTTCATGTTTGATTGAGCGCGATACGCAGAAGGGCTAGGGATATGTCGGCTCGGTCTATTGTTCCATTGTTATTGGTCGTTATTGTGTTGGCGGTGGCGGGTACTATCATCGCCATCACCCAACTGGGTTACAGCATCATACAAACGGATAGTGATGCCGGTGATCCGCGTCAGGTGTTGGTGACGGTCGAGGTCTTGATTACTGCGACCCAGGATCCTAACGCGACGCAGGAAGTCATGATCGTGACGGCTACGCCGGACCGGACGCAGCTTGCGGTACCTGATGGCGTGCTGCCCGATACGACCGATGTGGCATCCGGCCCCACAGTGGACCCTAACGATCTGGATGCCCAGGGCTTAACGGCCCAGAGTGCGGAAGACGAAGGCGCATCTTTGCCGGAAAACTGCCTCATTCATGTGGTGGAATCCGGCGATACGGTCTATTTTGTCGCGGAAGAATATGACGTGGACTACTTCCTGATGCTGGAAGTCAATGATCTGGCAGAAGATACTTTGCTGAACATCGGCGATGAACTGGTTGTGCCGCTTGAAGGTTGTGACGCCGGGGCAATCCCCACATCACCACCGGAGCCGACCGCGACCCCCAATGAAGATGAAGCTACTGGGACAGCCACCGCAGGTGTCGCCGCGACAGAGACCCAGGTCGCGTTGGCTTCACCAACAGAGGGTGCAACCCCAACACCGACTATTACCCCAACCATCACGCTGGTGCCGACCGCAACCAACGCCCAGATTGATGTAACGGACATTCGCTCTGCCGGGGATGTCACGGCGGAAGGCGTTGTGCTGCGCAATGTTGGCAATACAGTTGACCTCAATGGCTGGACGCTGACTGACCTCGATGGCAACGAATATGTCTTCCCGGAACTGCTGTTCTTCTCGGAAACGACTATTTCGGTCTTCACGCGCGAAGGGCAGAATACACCCATCACACTCTTCTGGGGTCTCGATGAGCCGGTATGGAATGAAGACGACGTCCTGACCCTGACCGACACCGATGGGGATGTCCAGGCGACATTACGTGTTGGCTCTGCCATTGATCTTGACTAATACGTTTTAACATCAGCCCAAATAAAAACGCGCCTGCTGTCAGGCGCGTTTTTTTGTGTCGTTATTAGGCGTTCAGGAGCCGATCTTCAGAATGCGCTTGGCCATATGCTGTAGCTGGCGGATGTCGACAGGTTTGACGAGCAGATAATCATTCTCGCTCAATTCCTGACGCATTGCATCAGCCATTACATTGTTGGCTGTCGAGATGATGACCGGGATGTCAGCCATCTTGGAATTAGAACTCGCACGTAAATGGCGCAAAATATAATGCCCGGAGACGTGCGGTAGATTGAGATCGAGCACAATGAGATCAGGCTGGGTTTCGTCCAGTGCTGTGATCGCACTCTGGCCATCACGCACAATCTGGGTGGTAAAACCCGCGACTTGTAGCGCTTCCTCATAGAGACTGGAAATGCCGTCATTGTCTTCGATAATCAGAGCTAAAAGTGAATTCATGGTGATCTGGCTCATAGGTTAAGTCATGCATACCTGACGAATATCCATTGCATCATACCCACATCATAACACAATATTACTAGCTTGTTGCACAAAGTTTATCAGAAATATAACGTATTCTAACAATTTAAGGCCTGGTTGAAGGATTCTGCTCAAAAAAACGGTTTAGTACTCATAAGAAAATTCTGCCAATGGCGTGGATGATAGTTATGAGATAAGTTTGCTAACATTAGACCACAAGAGGTAAGCGGTGTATGATGAAGCGCTTCAATCGCGTAAAAAGTCTCATAAAAAAAGGATTGCGTATGTCCCAGTTCGACCATGCCGATGCCTCGAATGATAATAGCCAGCGCACGGCTGATCATTGGTCAGAGAATACGGCAGAAAGTGAAGCATTTGCCGATAATACATACTGGCTAGCGATTCCCCCGGTCCAAAGGCGGCATCAGTCAAAAGCGACCCAAGGTGAGGATGTGGATTGGGCGCATTACTTCCTCGAACGCTATTTTCCTAATCGACAAGGCTTACTCATGGCGAGTATCGGCTGTGGGTCAGGTGGCCTGGAGCGCGCCCTGGCGAGTTGGAATGCTTTTAGCCATTGTGACGCATATGACATCGCGCCCGGTGCCATAAAACTAGCAAAACAGCATGCAGCCGATGCGGGTTTCACCCAGATTAATTATGAGGTCCGTGATATTAACAGCTTAGAATGGCCATCTGATCACTATGACGCAGTCTGGTTCAATGGTTCTTTGCATCATATCGAACAGCTTGAACGCGTCTATCAGCAGGTTTCACACACACTTAAACCCGGCGGTTACCTCTTTTTTAACGAGTATATCGGACCGAGTCGTTTTGACTTCACGGAGCGTCAAAAGCAAGTTATGGATGCGGTGTTTAAATTGCTTCCGCAGCGCTTCAAACGGAGCTTTATCCCCAACTATCCTCATCCCTATTTGCAAGCGACCCCCATCCCTGATCCCGTTGAAGTCCAGCGTGTCGATCCGTCTGAGGCTGTGCGGTCTGACGAGATCATGTCTATCCTGCCAGATTATTTTGACATTCTAGAATTTAACAAAATGGGTGGCACAATCTTACAATTCTTATTGGCAGGCATTGCTGGCAATTTTCATCCCAGTGACAAGGATGCGATGCGAATGCTGGATATGCTGTTTGCCATTGAGGATACCCTCATTGATATAGGTGATATTCAAAGTGACTTCGCTTGTGTGGCTGCGACGCCCAAGAAGAAATGATGCTGGTGACAATTGAGCATTTGACAAACTTGCCGCACATATGTGAAAATATGCACAAATAGATAAACACAAATAGAACTTATCATACTCTCAAGCTCAAATAGTCGTTGGCAGGCAAAACCACATGAGCGACCGTGATCGTATGAAACGTTGGGAATCTTTCATAGACGAGCAGATTAAACGCGCCATCGGTGATGGCGATATGCACCATTTGCCGGGTGCAGGTATGCCCTTGAACCTCGATGCCGATGATACTAACGTGCCGGAAGAACTGCGCATGGCCTACAAGATCATGCAAGATAACGATGTCGTCCCGGAATGGATCATGCTCGGCCAGGAGTTATATGCCGATAAAGAGCGCATTGAATATCGGTTGGCGGCCTTCGCCAAGAGTTATCGTGCTCGTCTGGCAGATGCCAACCGCGCCATGAGCTTCATTATGATGCGCGAGGCCGATGAACGCTGGGAAAAGGCCTGTGACCGCATTCGGCAAGAGGTCGAAGCCTACAACAAGAAAATCCTCATTTTCAATATTTCCGTGCCACCGCAGGTAAATCAACGCATTCCATTGAATGCGGATATTCTGATTCGTCGTGCGCTGGAATCCACAACATAGCAGCCCCATCGTCGACTAGTCTATACAAAGAAAACCTTCCCGTTTTTCAGGCAAGGTTTTTTTAATCGTCCGCGACTAAAGTGTTACGGACAGATTGATTGTATAGATAGCCGGGAAGGCGAGTGCGTTTGTTGAAAGACTTACTCAGAAGCCTTCAAACGAGCGCTTGCATTTTCCTCAGCAACTTCGTCGTTCTTGGGTGTATCTTCCGCGCTGCGGATGCCTTCGCGGAAGTTGCCAACGGCCTGGCCCAATTCGCCACCGATACGGGCGACGCGACCGACGCCAAATAGGATGACAACGATAGCCAGGACGATAAGCAGTTCAGTCGGACCGAGGTTCATAATAGTTCCCTTCTAAAATAGCCTCTGTTCATTATTATAACACTGTTCCCACAGACGTTTATCCAGAGAATATAACTCATATGTAACGCTTTGGTAAATCGTCATTATATTTTGCCAGATTTTCTCATCTTTGTCTGTAGGGGAAGTCCTGATACGGACCGTGTTGTCAGTTGCCGCAGTCCGTCGATAATGCTAGACTGACAGACGAGTTAGAGGAGTGTCCCCAGTGCCAGAACAAGCCCTTTATCTAAAGTATCGTCCCCTTACATTTGAAGATGTCGTTGGCCAGGAACACGTCAACCGGACGCTGCGCAACTCGCTGAAAACCGGGCGTATTCGCCATGCGTATTTGTTCAGTGGGCCACGCGGCACGGGTAAGACGACCAGTGCTCGCTTGCTGGCAAAAGCCGTAAACTGCCAGCACGAAGATCCGGCTGTGCGACCCTGTAACCAGTGCGATCACTGCCTCGCTGTCAACGAAGGGCGCTACCTGGACCTGATCGAAATTGATGCGGCCTCCCATACCGGTGTCGATGATGTCCGCGAACTGCGCGACCGTATCGCTTTTTCCCCGGCAGAGGGCAAATACAAGGTCTACATTATAGATGAGGTGCATCGCTTCAGTGGCAATGCCTTCGATGCCCTCCTAAAAACATTGGAAGAACCGCCGGATCATGCCATCTTCATCCTGGCGACTACCGAAATTGATAGAGTCCCGGCGACCATCAAGAGTCGCTGTTTGCCCTTCGAGTTCCGACGCTTTACATTAAACGAGGTCGTAGATCGCCTGACTTTGATCGTCGAGAATGAGGGCCTCAAAGTCGAGCGCAATGCCCTGGAACTGATCGCCCGTGAGGGTACAGGCATCATGCGTGATAGCATCAGCCTGCTCGACCAGATCGTGGCTGACCCTGATGAGGTTATCACCCTGGAATTGACCCAACGCATTTTGGGGACAGCCAGCGCCCGTGCCGTTCGTGATTTGATGATGGCCCTGGTTGAACAGGATGTAGCGCGTGGCTTGCACATCATCAATGGCGCCATTGACAGCGGCAGCGACCCCAAGCAATTTGGCAAACAGATCGTTGAACACCTGCGTTCGGTGATGCTGGCGCAAACGGCCTCGTCTGATTTGTTGGAAGCCTCTGCCGATGATCGCCAGTTATTCGCCCAGCAGGCCGCGGCCATCGATCGCAGTATGCTTCTGCGCGCCATTCGTGCTTTCAACGATGCCGTCAACGGTGACGTGGGCGGTTGGCAGCCGCAGCTCAGCCTGGAACTGGCTTACATTGAAAGTTTGCAGGCTCCGGTTGAACCGATGGTGCCCATGTCGGCTCCGGCGCAGCAGCCGCAGCGTTCTGCTCCGGCTGAACCCGCCCAGGAGACGGGTCCATCGTATGTACCCCCGGAACCGAGCCAACCGGGTGCACCACCCGTTATTCCACCGTCGCAAGTACGCGCTAACTGGGTCAAAGCCCAGCGACTGGTCTTCCAACATGCCCCCCAGGCTGGTGAACAAGTGGCCAACTTGCCCAACCTGATGGAGCACGTTCAGGTGCAGTCAGTTGAGGGCAACTTCGTGATCTTAGCGGCCAGCAACCGCTTCTATCTGGAAAAACTGCGCGACCAGACCCGTACCAACTGGATTCAGCGGGCGCTCTCCCGCGTCAATGGCGTCGAACTGCTGGTGCGTTACGTGCTGGCGGATGAAGGCAACCGCGAACCATCGCCCTCACCGGACTTAGAAGACGATCCGCTGGTGGATTTTGCCGTTAACGAACTGGGCGGTACTATTCAGGAAGATGAATAGGTAGCCGCGCCACGATATAGATTGCAATAGAAAGGCCTCGGTCGATGAACGTCGCCGGAAAACATTATCGCACCATCTGGCTCAAGGCCAATACGCCTGAAATTGTGCAGATTATTGACCAGCGCCTCTTGCCGCATGAGTTCCGCATTGTGAACTTACGCACTGTCGATGAAGTCGCTTATGCTATCAAAGAGATGCAGGTGCGCGGCGCCGGCTTGATAGGTGCGACAGCCGGCTTTGGCATGTATATCGCCGCCCTTCAGGCCCCCAGGACCAACCGCGATGATTTCCTCGCTTCCATTATAGAGGCTGGTGACAAGCTCAAGGCGACCCGGCCAACGGCAGTCAACTTGGAATGGGCCGTTGAGCGGCAAAAGCACGCGATTGTCGCCGTGCCTTCCATTACAGAGATGATCGACATCGCCCTGCATACCGCCCAGACCATTGCCAACGAAGATGCCGACTTTTGCCGCCGCATTGGCGAGCATGGCCTCAGCTTGATTGAAGCTATTGCCGCTAAGAAGCAGCCAGGAGAGCCGGTCAACATCCTGACGCATTGTAACGCGGGTTGGTTGGCATTCGTCGATTATGGCTCTGCGACCGCGCCTATTTACGCTGCCCACGATAAGGGCATTCCGGTGCATGTATGGGTCGATGAAACCCGACCCCGTAACCAGGGCGCGCGCCTGACCGCCTGGGAACTCGGCCAGCATGGTGTGCCGCATGCTGTCATCGCCGATAATGTCGGCGGTCATTTGATGCAGCACGGTCAGGTCGATATGGTCATCGTCGGCAGTGATCGAACAACCTATACCGGCGATGTCGCCAACAAGATCGGTACCTATCTAAAGGCGCTGGCTGCCCACGACAACGATGTGCCTTTTTATGTCGCCCTGCCTTCGTCCACCTTTGACTGGACCATGCAAGATGGCCTGCGCGATATTCCGATTGAGCAGCGCAACGGCGAAGAAGTCCGGCAGATTTATGGTCGCCGGGAAAATGGCGAAACCGACTATGTGCTGCTGACCCCGGAAGATAGCCCGGTCGCCAATTATGCCTTCGATGTCACCCCGGCGCGGTTGGTGACGGGCCTCATCACCGAGCGCGGCATTTGTCCGGCATCGGCAGAAGGCATCGGCCAGTTATTCCCAGACAAAATGCGTGTGGGTAGCAAATCCCCACACTGAGCGAGCCTGCACAAGGCCTTATCATCCGTGTTATAGTAGTACAATCTAAGTGTAGTTAATCAGGCAGGAGAGTAGACATGGCTAAGAGACGACGTGGTGTCCCCGGTGGTGGCGGTATGCCCGGTGGTGCGGGTATGGGTGGCATGATGGCCCAGTTGCAGAAGATGCAGCAGGACATGGCCGAAGCCCAGGAAGCCCTCGAACAAGAGACAGTTGAAGTCTCCGTCGGCGGTGGCGCCTTGACGATTGTCATCACAGGTCACCAGCGCGTGCAGTCGATCAGCATCAACCCCGATGTCATCGACTTTGAAGACGAAGAATGGGTGGCTGACCTGCAAGACTTGCTGGCCAGCGGCGTCAACCAGGCGATTGAGCAGAGCCAGACGATGGCTGCTGAACGCATGGAAAAGATCACCGGTGGCCTGGATGGTATGCTGCCCGGTGGCCTCGGTGGATTGATGGGCTAAGCCTGTCATCAACCAGGAATGACCGAGAGGGCACCCTTAGCGTGTCCTCTTTTCATTATATAGAGCATATCAAAGTAGCTTATAATCGTTTGTTGGAATGTGATGCGTTTGTCTTTTCGACAGGTATAGCAAGCCCAGTTAGGTAAACACATGAGCAAAGCGATTCCAGAACCCGTAACCAAATTGATTGAAGCCTTTTCGCGCTTGCCGAGCATCGGCCCCAAGACCGCCGCGCGTCTGACCTACTATCTGCTGCGCGAGCAGGACGACACGGCCCTCGTGCTGGCGGAAGCGCTCACGGATATGAAGACTAAGACGCGCTTTTGCAGCAACTGCTACAACATCACCACCCAGGATGTCGACCCCTGCGCCATTTGCAGCGATCCCGACCGCGATAAATCGACCATCGTTGTCGTGGAAGAACCGCTCGATGTACAGGCTGTCGAGCGCACCGGTGGCTTTGAAGGCCAGTATCATGTGCTGCACGGCGTCATCTCCCCGGTCAATGGCATTGGGCCGGATGACCTCAAGATCACCGAACTGGTTAAGCGCGTTGAGGCCGACCCCATCACCGAGGTGATTATTGCCACCAATCCCGGTTTGGAGGGTGATGCCACCGCCATGTACATCCAGCGTGCCCTCGATGGCAAAGGCGTCAAAATCACTCGTCCCGCGCGTGGTCTGCCCACAGGCGGCGACCTGGAATACGTCGATTCCGTGACCTTGATGCGCGCTTTGCAAGGCCGCAGTGAATTAGGCTGATTCGTTATAGTTATCCCGCATAGTTAATCCACAGGGCGTCTAACTGTGGCCTAATCGGAGTCAATCATAGGTGCTTTTTGGGCAGTTGTTTCCGGGTGTGTTCATCTCGGTATGATTGATTTAATACCGAATGTAAGGTATAGTAAGGATGCCTTCCTAAACTTAACCGTGCTATTACATAGAACCATACTTAGGACGTCGTCGGGGCAATCATTGGCTTCGTCGATTTTTTGCGTTTCCTAAAACAGGAAATTAGATTGTCCCAGGAGGGTAAGTCCAAAATATTATTTATTGGAGTAGGGACATGAAGCACAAACGAATGAACGGGTTGACTATAGCATTTGTGACGAGCGCACTGCTCTTCGCCATTGTCGGGATCGTGCTGGCCGCTGATTATATTCAGGTGATTGATTTCTCAGGTTATGCTGAAGGCACCGATGCCGAAGCGATCGATGAACATTGGGTAAACTTTGATGTCTTAGAAGGAATCGTCAAGGTAGGTGATATAGGATTCCTTCGCCTCAATTTTGAGTATGACTACAATCCATCAACCCTCATGATTAATCTGGACCATGAAGCCACCGCAATTTCTTTCGATTACAAGACATATGGCAATTGCTACTATCCTGTCAATACTGTTGAACTTTATAGTCACGGCAACCTCGTTGAAAGCACAGTCATCGATACCTGTATGGCGGATACATATTCCCGCAGTCTCGTATTTGATGCTGTGAAGCTTACGGCGGGACGTGTAACTAACACCGAGGCGATGGACATCAATAATATTGCCTTGACGTTCGACATCACCAAAGAAGATTGCAAGGATGGAGGATGGGAAGCGCTAGGTTATCGCAATCAGGGCCAGTGTGTGAGTGATACCAATCACTAGGCTTTAGTGCCTGATATTTGTCGGCTTTGATCGATCTCGTACTTGTCGAAGGTTTTAGCTATTGGCTCCTGTTGATCAATGCAGGAGCCAGTCAGTATTTCCAGGTAGGGATATCGAGTTACACAATAAAATCTCAATGTAATGTCCCTTGACCAGGGGATGGGCGCATGATACTATTTGGCTCCTGCGACGGACAACGCCGCAGCGAGCTTAACAAAGCAGAGGAGGATGCTGAACAGAGGACTGTTCACAACCTCATAGGGCAACGAAGACGGCGAGAGCGCAAGCGACCGCGGTCGGAGCTGCAAGAACCGACACTCCCTACTTGGGGGTCCGCGTATGCCAGGTCTGGTGACC
>PABP01000036.1 GCA_002699585.1 Anaerolineaceae bacterium
CATGATGCTGGCATCGCTGTAGATGAACAGCGGACGCGCCAGCGGGTAGCTGCCATCTTCGGCAGTTTCGGCTGTCGGGGCAACACCACCGATGCTGACAGCGGTCAGTGTGTCTTCATTCTCGATGTAGTATGCGAAGCCGAAGAAACCGACGGCATACGGGCTGCCCTGGATACCCTGGACCAGCACGTTGTCATTTTCGGAGAGTTGGGTGTTGCTGGCGGCCAGGATCGGGCCTTCATCTTCGTCGAAGATTTCTTCTACGAAGAAGTCAAAGGTGCCGCTGTCGGTGCCGGGGATGAAGCGCTGGATCGGCTCGGCGGGCCATTCGGCGCGCACGTCCGCCCAAGTTTCGGCGGTGCTGAAGATCAGGGCCAGTTCTTCGGCGGTGACATCTTCAACGAAGTCATTTTCCTGGCTGACGGCGACGGTCAGGGCGTCGGTGCCAACGCGGAATTCAATCGGCGTGCGGCCAATCGATTCGCAGCTTTCGATTTCGCTGTCTTTGATGGCACGGCTGGCGTTGCTGATGTCAGTTTCGCCAGCGACACAGAAGCGCTCAAAGCCAGCGCCGGAACCAATTTCGTCAATGGCAATTTCGCCACTGTAGCCACCATCACGGAAGACTTCGGCCATGCGTTCGGCCAGGGGGAAGACGGTCGAGCTACCAGCGGACACGATGTCGCCAGTGACGTCTAGCGGATCAACTTCTGGCAATTCCTGTGCGAAGGCGCTGGTCGCCATCAGCAGGGCCAGGATAACGGTCACGATCATTGCAATACGCGATTTTTGCATTCTGTAGGACTCCTAAATGTACCTTATGCAACAATGTTTATCTGCGCGTTTACGCCGAGTGGTAATTTAGCTTGATCGTGTTAATTTCTATGGACTTGAATGTTAAATTGGCTCAAGCATTTGTTATGTAGGGGTTAAATTTAGGTAAAGCCCAGGTCAAAGGAGATACACCCGTATTTTGCGCTACAAAAGTATGAACATTTGTGCTACTCTATGTGTAATTGCTATGGGGTGATGTTTGGATGAATCTGGCATCATCGTGCTTGATGGATCGGCACACAAATTGCCTAGCAGAGTGTGACACGTTAGACTGACATCACTGTGCCACATATGGCCGGGTACGGTAAACAAGGTAGTTCATCACAACATCGGGCCAGATTCATCAGGAGCAAATCGCTTGCAGACAACGGAGCAAATCAACCTTCGCTGTATTGGCATCTTGGCGCACCCCAAACGCATCTCAACGTTCCCGATTGCGGAACGGGTGGAAGCGAGCTTAAAGGAACGCGGCATCCAGACCTGGCTCTATAAAAAATGGGACGAGGACGAACTCGCGGAAGATGACCTCTCCAAAGCCCAGATGGTGGTGGCAATTGGTGGCGATGGCACCATGTTCCGGGCGGCGCGGGCCTGTGCCCCATATAACATCCCGGTATTGGGCATCAACATGGGGCGGCTGGGTTTCGTGACGGAAATCCCGGAGCCGGAAGATTGGGACCAGGCGCTAGACCGTGTGCTGGCGGGTGATTACTGGATCGAAGACCGTATGATGATTACGGCGGAGGTCTACCATACTGGCGGCGTGCNCATCACGAGCGATGCAGTAAATGATGTGGTCATCAGCGGTGATGGGCCGGGACGCATGGTGCAGCTTGATGCCTATATCGACCATCACTGGACGACGACCTACAATACGGATGCGCTGATTGTGGCCACGCCAACTGGATCAACGGCCTATGCGCTGGCTGTCGGTGGGCCGATTTTGCCGCCGGATTTAAAGAACATTCTGATTGTACCAACCGCCCCACACCTGAGTATGGACCGGGCGATTGTGCTCAGTGAAGGCTCGACGGTGAGCGTGAAAGCTGCCGATGAAAATCGGAATGGTGTTTTGCTCACTGTCGATGGCATCCAACTGGGAGAAGTCAGCGAAGGTGAAGTGGTGCGCATCAGCGCGTGTGGCAATACCAGCCGCTTCGTTCGGTTGCGTTCACGGACCTATTTTTACCGTTCGCTGCTGGATCGACTGGAGCCGCGTATCTCGGTGCACGGCAAACATGATCTGCGGCTGGATGGACCAGGGGAGTGACAAATAGCAGGATTAAAAAAGTGATAAGCTTGGGCAATTTTCATGGTTTTTGAGCAAAATCCTGCTGTAAACTGGGGTTGTGTGTATCCATAATTACTGAGGTTTACGAACGATCATGGCTAAAACGTCATACAACTCCTTAGAAGAAGAACGACAGGCCACGTGCCCTATCAAACCCCGGTGCAAAGCCCCCGATGACGATATGATGCTGCGCAGCATTCGGTCGGNGCGGCTGCTGTGTACCCAATGCTATGTGCATACGCCCACCGGCTACATTGGCTCAGAAGAAGCGAAAGCCAGTGATGATCGCTACTTCCAGGGCACGACGAACGATTATGTGATCAGTGCCGGGATTATCTTCGGGCTGTCGCTGGCCGTGTGTACCATCGCCATGTTCCTGGGTGGAGTGATGGGCGGCTGGTTTGCCTGGATCATCGCTTTCATGATCGGCAGCGGGTCCGGTACGTTCATCGCACGGACGGCGCGTAATGCCACCGGGCGGCGCGTGGGACGACAATCGTCGGCTATCGCCATCGTGGCAGTGGGTGCGGCGGCGCTGCTGGCCCCGACCGTGTACTACTTCATCCAGGGTTATGGCCCTATTTTTGACTTAAACCTCCTGAGCCTGCCCGCTATCATTTGCGCGGCTGGCATCGGCATGGTGCTTTACAACAGCTTTATGCGGCGTATCTGAGCAAGATGGTCGTCAGGTTGCGGTTTTTTGGCCATTTTTACAACCATTATGATGTCTGTCTAACTTCAGATTCGCTACAATAGCGATATGCAATGGGTATGTATGCAGACCCCACCCCTAAATCCCCTCCCCGAAGGAGAGGGGACTTGAAAGAGCGAATGCTTTAATGTAAGCGGCATCCTTCCACCTCATGGCGGAAGAACCGAGGATAGGGGTTCTGATCGTTACCCAGGGCAGTAGGCAATCATTGGACAGATAGCATCTAGCGGAACCTGACGACACCTTATGCTAGAAGAACTACGTATCGAAAATTTCGCCATCATTGAGCAGTTGACGCTGGATTTCAGTGAGGGCTTTAACGTCATTACCGGCGAAACCGGCGCGGGCAAATCGATCATCGTGGATGCGATGGAGATGCTCGTCGGCGGAAAGACAGACCTGGCTTATGTGCGGGCGGGCAGCGACCGGGCTATGGTCGAGGCCACGTTCGCGCTGGATGACCGTCTGCGTGCCGCCCTGCTGCCCATCCTGGCACGGGAATTGCTGGTCGAACCCGATGAGCAACCCAAGTTTGTCACGTTCAGCCGCGAGATACGCGCCAGCAGCAATCGCAGCATCGCCCGTGTGAATGGAACAACGGTCAGCGCGGAACTGCTGCAAGAATTGGGCGAAGTGCTGGTCGATATTCATGGCCAGAGCGCGCATTTGTCGCTGCTGAGGCCACGCGCGCATCTGGACCTGCTCGACCGCTATGCTGACTTGCTGGAAGTGCGCAGTGCATTGGGCCAGGTCGTGCATACCTTAAACGGCATCCGCAGTGAGATTCATACGCTGGTGACCGACAAAGAAGCCCTGGAACGGCGGGCACGACGTCTGCGCGATGAAGTTGAGGAAATCGCCGCCGCCGAGCTAACCCCTGGTGAGGTCGATAGCCTACAAAATGAGCGCGACCGTCTGGCGAACAGCGAGCAACTGACGACGTTGGCCAACGAAGCGAACAGCCTGCTCATGGGCGATGGCGACGACGAAACCGCCGCCGCGGTCGATCAGTTGATGCAGGTGGCGCAGGTACTGGCAAAACTCTCCCGAATTGATAAATCGCTGGCGGATGATTATGCGCTGGCGGAAGACATCAGCACCAATGTGCAGGAGTTAGGGCGCACAATTGGTCGCTATGCCGATGACCTCGAACACGACCCAGCACGACTGGATGAGATCGAAGAACGGCTGGAACTAATCAAGACGCTCAAGCGGCGCTATAAGGTCGATACGATAGAAGACCTGCTGGCGTACTCTGCTAAGGCCGAAGCGGAACTCATCGGCCTGGAGAACAGCGATGAGCATCTGGAGGAACTGCGAAAAACAGAAGAGAAAACCCTGCGCCATATCGGGGAACTGGCACAACGCATCCATAAAGTGCGCGAATTCGCTGGGCGCAACCTCAGCCGGCGAGTGGTACGCGAACTCCGTGACCTGCGCATGGAAAATACGCGCTTTGAGGTGATCATCCAGAATACGGAAGACGACGAAGATGGCTGCTACATCGACGACAAGCGCTATGCCTTCGACAGCACGGGTATCGACGACCTGGAATTCATGATGAGCGCCAATCCGGGTGAACCGCTGCGGCCCTTAGCCAAAGTCGCCTCTGGGGGTGAATCGGCACGGATTATGCTGGCACTCAAGCGCGTGCTCAGTCAGGCGGATGAAACACCTATTTTGATCTTTGACGAAATCGACCAGGGCATCGGTGGGCGCATTGGCGCGGTCGTCGGGGAAAAACTGTGGTCGCTGAGTAATCGGCATCAGGTGATGGCCGTGACGCATCTGCCACAGTTGGCCAGCTTTGCCGATAAGCATTATCACGTCCGCAAGAAGGTCACCAACAAGCGCACGCAGACAGTCGTCACTAATCTGGACAATGACGATACGCGCGTGGCTGAACTGGCCGAAATGCTGGGTGCATTGGGCGAAACAGGCAAAATGAGTGCCCGTGAAATTCTGGAAGCGGCACGCGGTCGCAAGCACGATCTGACAGCCGAGCCGGGTTAGCCGCCCAAGGAGTGACTCACAAAGTGTTTATTTGACATGGGTAGCGAAAGCACGTAAGCTACCAACAAAATTGTTGGTTGGGAAACAATGGCACATTCAGAAGCGCGGGAGCGCGTTTTGCAGGCGGCTGAAAAACTGTTTGTCGAACGCGGTTACGGCGCCGTCACCGTTAAGGACATCGCTAAAGAAGCCGGCATTCATCACGCTTCTTTGTATCACCATATTCCCGATGGCAAAGCAGCGTTGTTCGTCGAAGTCGCCACACGCAATATGAAACGCCATCATGAAGGCATTCAGCAGGCGATTGCAGGGGCGGATACGCTGCGAGAACAGTTACAAGGCATCGCAAGCTGGCTGCTGTCGGAAGCACCTGTAGATGTGGTTCGCTTTTCTAAAAGTGACCTACCTGCCATTGCGCAAGCAACTGACCAGGCCACTGCCGACAAAATCGCTAGCTTGATGCACGAATCAACACTTTTGCCAATGACCCACGTGCTGCACATGGCCCAGGCCAAAGGCGAAATTGATCACCCGCATCTGGGGAATATGGCCGGGGCGGTGTTTTCCGCAATCGAGGGGCTGCATTCGATACCTGACCAATATTTAGTGAGCAGCCGTCAGGCAATGGCTAACCAGATCATTGACGTATTCATCAAGGGCATGCAAGCGGATTAGCGTCGTTGCGCAATTTTTTTGCCCAAAAAACCAACAAACTTGTTGGTTGGTAATAGAAGAAGTTGTTTTAAAAGTACAGGAGGGCCATCATGACATTCCCGAAGATAAAAGGAAAAACCGTCAACGGCGAACGGCGAACCCTGCCAGAAGATTTTGAGGGACACTATCAGGTGGTGGTGCTGGCCTTCACGAAGTATCAACAAGCGGATGTCGATAGTTGGATGCCTTTCCTAAACAATCTGAAGCGGCATAACTCCCAACTTCAAGTCTATGAAGTGCCCGTCATCGAGCGCATGTTTTTCTTCAAACGGATGCTGTTGGATACCTGGATGTATAACGGCATTGATGATCCCGATGTGCGTAACCGGACGATCACACTGTATACGAACGTCAGCGAATTCTTGAAGTCACTGAACCTGACGCATATTGAAACCATCTATACGCTGCTGATGGACAACCAGGGCACGGTCTACTGGCGCGGCAGTGGCCCTTACAATGAAAATCGAGGCAGCGATTTGATGCTGAAGCTGCGCTTATTAGAGCCACAAAGTGCCCAATCGGGGGCCTAGCGACTTGTCAACGTTAGAAAGCCAGCCCAACAAAAATGCTATACTATTCAAGTTATGCGCGCACCTGACGCGTCCCTTTTTGAATGTATGGGGTTAGGGCAATGAGCATCCATATTCAGGGTGTGGTGGAATTAGGCTATTCTTCCAGCTACTATGAAGGCTTCGCAAAGATCGACCTGGGACGGGCTGAGGCCTACTATGCGGCGTTGGCCAGCGAAAAAGCCAATACGCAACCGCTGCGCGGCTTCCCAGAGAATGCTTCGTTCATGGCGCGGCTGGAGCGCTCCACCTATGTGCTCGAGACAGATCAGGCTGCTCCCTATGGCCTTTATATTCGGCAGCCGGATGCCCTGGCCGCGGTCGCAGCGGGTGTCGCCCAGTGGCTGAACCGTGAGCAGGACCGCATTTACTTCGTCGATCAGTCGTCGTGGGTTAGCTACAGTGAGTTGGACGCGGCAATACTGCATCTGAAGGATTACAACGTGGTTCAGTATTTACGGGCGGTGCTGGCCATGATGAACGCACTGGACCCCAACGCTACCCGCTTTGTCTACTGGTTTACATAACCCAATAAATAGATGACGAGGGTTTCACCCTCGTGCTCCCACAAGGACTTTGCAGCCCTTGACCCGCTGATTTCGGTGCAAAGCACCAAAAAACACAGGATACAGGGCTGGCAGTCCTGTCGGGATACAAGGCAACATCCCTCTTCACCTACCCATAGATGCTTAGTCAAAATAGCTAGATGTGGCTACGATGTCCGATGCGGTCGTAAAAGTCGCTTCCTGAATGGTGCGACCCGTCTTCTTGAGGAAGGCTTGCACGACGCGGTAACCAATGGCATAACCGCCGTAGGTCGGCACGCCCGTAGGCGTCAAGCCTAATTGATGTGCCCAGGCATCGCCAAAGATGAAAGCCCGCAGGGTATCAAAGCCAGTCGCGTCGAGGTTTGCGCCGACGAGCTGCTTGGCTGTGCTGATCTGGGCTTCATCAAACTCGGTGACATAAAAGCCGATGATGTCCTCGCCGTAGAGGGCCGCCGCGAAGGACTCCGCCAACCCTTCAAGCACGATGTAGTCAGCCAGAGTAGCAGTCATCATGTTCCAGGGCGTGACCCTGTAACGAATGAGATGGTGCATCTCATGGACGATGGCCCCTTCCAACTTGGGCAGATTGGTGGCGTTGGGGTCATCATACTGGACTACAAAACGCGGCTGCATGAAGTCGGTGCCGCCCGTGTAGCCGTATGCATTGGGACTATCCGGCACGGGTTCAGCCAGGACCAACCAGCCTTCGATTTCCTCAATCGGGATACGAGCGAAGTCATCGCCGAACGATGCGACGGCTTTTTGCATCGCCGCTGCGCCGCGTTCCCAGGCATGGGCCGCTTGCAGCTTGGTCATCTGGCTGGGCGGCGATGTCAACTGATCGGGCATCAGCCAGT
Organism: Anaerolineaceae bacterium; assembly: GCA_002699585.1. GTDB lineage: Bacteria > Chloroflexota > Anaerolineae > Aggregatilineales > Phototrophicaceae > Phototrophicus. The sequence goes on from PABP01000036.1 coordinate 7,539, forward strand.
GCCATGCTTTGGCCCCAGCGAAGGGATCATCGCTGGATGACCCCATGCTGACCATCTGCATCATCTGCTGCCAGGGACCATATAGCTGCTCGCCATAGATGGCTTCGCGCGCAGCCTGGTCCGGCGCGGCGATGATCGATTCGTAGATGGCGAGGGTATCGACCCATTTGGTTTTCATGCTATCTCCTTACACACAATGATTTACGGCATCAGCGTAAGGCCTCACGTTGCGTGAGGGTCAAGCACGAACTTTTAGCGGCTGTGTTCTGCTAAAAATGGCAGAATGGCCTCGGCATAAGCGTCTGGCGATTCCGAGCGGATTTGATGCCCCGCGCCAGGGAACTTAATGACCTTGCCGCCCTTCCATAAGGTGACGAATTCCTCCGCCAGCGGCCAAATAGCGATGCCACCCAATTCCGGGTTGCCCGCCAGGATTAAGCCCTCGCACTTAATATCGCCGGCCCATTCGTGCCAATCGGGCGTTTTATGAAGCTCCATCTGGTCGAAGACGGCGACATCAAGCTGGTAACGGGCTTCCGCACGGGTGCGAATATCGAGTTCGCCCCATTTGGGATAGAACTGCTCCATATACAGTCTAATGACCTCATCGAGCGGCTTCTGGGTCATTTCGATATGGCCCGCTTTCCATTCGTCGATACGATGGGTCTTGTTCACCGGGGCCATCGGCGGGTCTTCGGCGATGATGGCACGCATATGGTTGGGATGGCGTGCCCCGGCAACCAATACGGTGGCCGCGCCCATGCTGTGGCCGACGATAATCGGCTTGTCGAGTTCAAGCGCATCAATGATGCCTGCCAGGTCATCAGCCAGATCTAATACGCTATAGGGCTGGTCGATGCGGGCGCTGTGGCCATGCCCCCTGGAGTCATAAGCGATGACGTCGTAGTCATCTTGCAGCATGTCGATAAGGGCCTTCATGGAGATGGCGCTGTCCGTGAAGCCGTGTACCAGCACAACCTGCGGTTTGTCGCCACCAGTGCGGTAGGCGCGTAGGGTGCGGCCATCAATATCGAGGTCGTATGCCATGTATCCGGCTGCATAATCCGTCATGGGACGTGCTCCTGAAGAAGCTTGCTAAACATCCATTGACTATACCGCAATTCAGAAGGAACGGGGGCAATCCATAGGCGAAGAAATCAGAATAAATCGACGATGCCAACTAGGCCGCGCTGGCCCTGGATCGAGCGGGCACGCTGCTCGGCTTGCTGGGTGTAGGCTTGCTTGAGGGCAGGTCGCTCTTCGGGGGATGCCATCAGATAGGTCATTGCATGCTGCCAGACCTCGTCGCGCCAACGGCAAATCAAGCTGTGGATCATCCACTCGTCCAGCCGACCAAAAACGTCATCAACGATCTGCATCAGGCGGTTATTGGCTTCGACAACCTCGTCCTGTACGGCATCGAGCGTTGCCCCGATGACATCGTTCACGTAGTAAAAATCGCGGCGGCGAGCCTCGCGCTCATCGTCAGTAAGTGTGTCCCATTCATCCTGTACGCAATCGACCAGGGCGAAAATCAGGTCATAGCAGATATGAGCATTCACACCGAGCAGCAGGTTTTGCAACACATGAGCCTGCTTGCTATCGGCTACATCGAAGGCGAAGGTCCATACTGGGGGCGAATCATGATCTTCGTAGTGCTTGAGTGCATTGAAATAGTAGGCGGCGAATCCATGCGTCAGGTCCGCGACCCAGGGGCCATCCTCGAAGCCGCCCTCAGCGACGGTCGTTAGCATGTTCTCAGTCATCATCATGTAACATTCCAGGAAGATGGCGCGGTCGTCGCCATCCGCTTTCCATGCCTGGACCTGTCTCTGCATCTGTTGAATGAGGTTGGATGTGGTAGTCGTCATGTCGGATGTTCCCCCAGCGTATCTGTTACCCAATCTAACAGCAGAACTTAAACAAGTGCAATCGAACCATGCGATCCAGCGCGCAATTTTTACGACATTTCAATGAGGTGACCACTCGCATTCGCGCGTTACAGCAAAACGCTTGACACACCACCAAAATCCTGTCAAACTATGAGGGTCATGGCGGGTCACGAAGGTGGCTCCCCTTGATTTTCTGTCAACCTTGTTCAGTAGGCAAAACATGGCCGGTCGCAGCAGCTAACATTTTTCGCGCACTCTGACACCTGAGTTGGTTTTTCGGGCTGTCCGGGCGCCCTTTGCTTCCTGCTGTGACAAAACACGAGCTGTTCTTGGTTGACGTTCTTTTGACACCAACCACATTGACGCACCGCGCTGCATTGGGGTCTGCCCGATGCGGCGTTTTTTATTTTCCAGTGCAATCACTATGTGGGAGGACTCCCCTGTATGTTACAAGTCAATAAACTAAGTTTGCGTTACGCAGGCGCAGAAGATTACACCCTCAGAGATGTGTCATTTGTGGTCAACAGCGGCGAACGGCTGGGCGTGGTTGGTCCCAACGGCAGCGGCAAATCGACGCTGCTGCGCTGTATCACGGGCGAATTAGCGCCCGATAGCGGTGGCATCCATATGCAGACGGGGACACGCCTGGGCTATCTGGCGCAGGGGTTGGCCTTCGATGATACGACGACGGTATACGATGCCGTGCTGCCGCTGGCATCAGAACTGGCGCAAGCAGAGGCAGACCTCGAACGGCTGTCAGTGGCAATGGCTGAGGGCAACGGCGCAGACATGGACGCTTATTCCCATGCGCTGGACCGCCTGACGATACTGGCGCAGTTGGTCGATGAGGGGGCCGCTGAACGGACCCTGCACGAACTCGACCTGGATGTGCCTTTCGACTGGCAAGTCGGTGCGTTGAGTGGTGGCCAGAAAACACGGCTGATGCTGGCGCGGGTGCTATTGAGTCAACCGCAGGTGCTAGTGCTGGATGAGCCGACCAACCATCTCGATATCGAAGCGCTGGATTGGCTGGAAAACTGGCTGAACCGCTTCGATGGGGCGGTGATCGTTGTCAGCCATGACCGCGCATTCCTGGACCGCATCGCCACGCATATCCTGGCGCTGGATACAGACACACACACGGCGCGGCATCTGGTCGGCAACTACAGCGACTATCTGGATACCCTGGCCTATGAGCACGACCAGCAGTGGTCCCAGTGGCGCGACCAGGAAGTCGAGATTGAGCGCATGAAGCAGGACATCCGGCGTGTGAGTGATCGCGCTCAAAAGAAGGAAGCCGGAACACAGCACGATTTCCATCGGGCGCGGGCCAAACAGCTCATGCGCAAGGCAAAAGCACGCGAGGCCCGCTTAGATCGCTATATCGAGAGCGACGAGCGCGTCGATAAGCCGCAGCAAACCTGGGACATCAAGCTGGACTTTGACCAGTTGCCACGCGCGTATGGCGATGTTGTCACGCTGGAAGGCGCAGCCATCGGCTATGACGCGCCGCTGGTCACGGGCATGGATGCCATTGCCCAGGGCGAGGACCGTATCGCCATCATCGGACCCAATGGCGCAGGGAAATCGACGCTGGTGAAGACCATCCTTGGCGAGATTCCGGCGCTGGGGGGCATCGTGCAGCTAGGCGGCAACGTCAAAGCGGGCTATCTGGCGCAGGAGCAGGACATTCTGGACCCGAATGACACGCCGCTGACCACGCTGCAAAGTCAGGTCATGATGAGCGAAACCGATGCCCGTTCGTTTTTGCACTTTTTCCTGTTCGGGGGTGACGACGCCCTGCGCAGCAATGCCCTGCTCAGTTATGGGGAACGTGCCCGCTTGATGCTGGCGCTGTTGGTCGCACGCGGCTGCAATCTGCTGATCCTCGATGAGCCGCTCAACCACCTGGACCTGATTTCACGCGAACAGTTTGAGCAAGCCTTACAGAACTATCCGGGGGCGCTGCTGGTCGTCAGTCATGATCGCTGGTTCATGGAGCACGTCGCCACGCAAATCTGGCATATCAAAGATGGCGCACTGCGCGTTGATTACCCCATTCGGGAGGCATCATGACAGAATCACGGATTATTGCCAGGAGCTATGCTGGCGATAAGGACATGTATCTCATTCAGCAGGCGAATGCCCACTGGGCACAGATGGCAAGTTCCCTGGGATACATCCACCCTGGGGACATCGCCCATCGCTTGGGCAATGGCATGCGCAAAGCCACAATGCCACTCACGGAAACCGTCCGAATCTGGGAAAAAGACGGTGAGATCGTGGGCTGGGTCGCTAACTACCAGTACTGGTATGGCTTTGAATTGCAGGTGCATCCTGACTATCGCGGCAGTGACCTGCACCGTTGCATGGTCGATTGGGGCGAAGCCCAGGTGAGGGCCTATATCGAAAATAATCCCAATCCGAAGCCGGATGCTGAGAAGGTCATCTACTGGGATTTGTTTGAGGGGCATGAAGCGACGGCGCGCTTCATGCAGGAACGGGGATACGAGCCATCCGGCAAAACCTACTCGTATACCACGCGCGATCTATCGCAGCCGTTTGGGGATGTCTCCTTGCCGGAAGGCTTCTCGATTCGGCAGGCGACTGGGCCAGAAGAAGCCAACAAGCTCATCGCTGTGCATGTTGGCTCGTTTGGCTCCGAATGGACACTTGAGCAATATCTCAAGGTGATGGCAGGGCCAGGATATGAGCCTGAACGCGAATGGGTGGTGGTCGCGCCGGATGGCCAGTTCGCAGCCTTTACCGTGACATGGGTCGATGACATCAACAAGACAGAGCTGTTCGAGCCTGTGGGCACACATAAGGACTTCCAGCGCAAAGGTCTGGGTCGGGCGTTAATGACGCACGTTATGCAACACATGCGTGAAGAAGGACTCAAAACAGCGATTGTCTGGCATGGGGATGACAACCCGGCCTCGACCGGGCTGTATGCGGCGCTGGGGTTCCAACGCCGCTATCGGATTATCGAAATGAAACGCCGCTTTTAGTGATTTTTGTCGATGTCTGCCAGCTCAGGAATGTCGATTTCGACATGCTGCTGGATGATATCAAGGATGGGACGCACGGCTTTGTAGACCTTTTCATCGTCGCCATCATCGAGCATGTTCAGGCAGTGGTTGATGATCTCCTGTATGGCGATGTTGATATGGGTCTGGTCGTTGGGGTCTTCATAGTTCTGCATAATCTCGTCGGGCATGATGTTCTCCTTATAAGGTGTGAATTGGGTTGTGGATAGCACTGTTTTGCCCCCGTACTTACGAGTATAGGGGCGATTTTTCGTACGGGAATCAACCTTATTCTGCCTCTTATACGCTCTAATATAGTTTCAACATAAAGTCTTGCTTGACGCTTAACTGGGGCCTTTAAGGTATATGTGAACTGAAAAAGAGAGGAAAAATTCATTATGGCTATTAACGATAAATGGGAACAGGTTAAAGGTAATTGGAAGCAGTTCACCGGGTCCGTTAAGGAACGTTGGGGTGAACTGACCGAAGACGAAGTTATGGAAATGAACGGCGAGCGCGAGCAGCTTGAGGGTAAGATCCAGGAAAAATATGGTATCGCCCGCGAAGAAGCTCGTGAACAGGTCAACGAGTGGCTTGAAAACCACGACTAATCCTGTATCCCGCAACATCTAAAGACAAAGAGGCTGAACTCTAATGAGTTCAGCCTGCTTTTTTAAGGAGTGAGGCATGTCCCTAGATAACCTACGCGATCTTTTCCATGAGCAGTTGAAAGACATCTACAGCGCGGAAAAGCAACTGACCGAAGCGCTGCCTAAGATGGTCAAAGCAGCACGTGACAAGAAGTTGCAGGATGCGTTCCAACATCACCTGAATATCACGGAGCGCCAGTTCGAGCGGGTGCGCCGTTTACTGGATGATATGGACGTCAACCCCGGCAACAAGAAGTGCAAAGCCATGGAAGGCCTGATCGAAGAAGGCACGGAAATGGTTAAAGAAAATGGCGATGCCACCACGCGCGATGTCGGTCTGATCTGTGCTGCGCAGAAGGTGGAACATTATGAGATCGCCACCTACGGTAGCTTACGTACCTGGGCCAAGATGTTGGGTCATACGGACGTAGCTGACATCCTGCAAGAGATCCTCGACGAGGAATACGAGGCGGATAATACGCTGGATAAGCTGGCAGAAGGCTATCTCAACCGCGCGGCTAAAGCGTAGTTGTTAAAGCGAAAAAATATATTCTTTCCCCCTGATGAGGAGCACCTGCAAAAGTGCTCCTTTTTTATTACGTAAATTTCATAAAGAGCCTTTGTGGCCCCTTGACATTCTGGTACCATGGTAGGAATGCAACCATCGAAGCCAACGAATTTGAACCCAAAAGCAGAGTTCTTCGTATTAAAGAGCAGAGCACGATTGAGATTATTGGGGGCACGCTGATGAAAGTCACGATTTTCCTGGGTGGTGGTAAGGGCAAGCCAGACAAAGATAAAGACGCCAAAGAAAAAGCCAGTCACGCTTAATACAGACAATCGAAGTAAGCTGCATGGTCGCTTATGACAAGGCTATGCCTATTGATAGACATAGCAACACAAAAGCGCAGCGGAAATCCCCTGCGCCCTTGATTTTTGTTTTTCCGGCAGTCGCTCCTGCAAGCGCGCCTAAACGACCTCCGAATTATCGCTTACCCATGTTGAACTTGATGCCGAACAGCGGACGTATCCACTTGATGCGGCGAATCACTTCATAGAGCACAAAGCAGATGCCAAACGTCCCGACCAGTAACAGGGCTAGTTTAGCCTCCGCAGGCAGTTCCAATGGCAATATGACGTAGGCCAGGGCGAACTGGACAGGCAAATGTAGGATATACACTGGGTAGACAGCGGCGCTCAGGTAACGCAGCAGCGGCGACTTTCGGTTAAGGTAGACAGCCCCCAGGCCGAGAATGGCTAACATCCAACTGGCGCTCTCCAGGCCCGTGAGCAGGTCTTGAAAATCGCCCATATCTGTGCCGCTTATGCGCACCCCATACAGGACAAGGGCCAGCACAAAAGCAGGCCAGCGAATGCCCTTCACCGACTGCCAGAAGGTATCCCCCAGTGAAACAAAAACAAATCCCGTCAAGAAGCAAACCATGCCTAACCAGAAGCCATGCCAGGTATCGGCATAGGTCACGAAGTCATCACCGGGTTTGAGGATGAAGGCTTCGAGCATGATGGGGATGGCAAACAGGAACAGTCCCAGCGGATAACGGGCGACGCCCCGGAACAAGCGTAAAACGGGGTTGTCCGGTCGATAGCGGAACCACAAAAAGATCGGCAGCAGAACCAGGACATACACAAAGATATTGCCCAGGAACCACAGGTGCCACGCCCCTGGCTCATAGATGGCTTCTTGATAGTAGTACTGGACCGAGAAGTACAGGCAGATGGGGCCGATGAAGAAATACCCAAAGACAAACGGCAACAAAATACGTATGGTGCGATCCTTCAGCAGTTCCAGCCCATTCCGGCGTTCCATCGCAAAGCGAACCCCCATGCCGGAAATCAGGAACAGCAGCGGTATGCGCCACACATTAATCAAGGACATGGCGACCCATAATCCTTCGAGGCTATCGTCATTGCCCAGGAACCAGATATAACGTGCCCATGGCTGAAAAACGATGACGATGTGGTAGATAATCAGCAACCCCAAAGCGAGCGTTCTCAACCAATCCACGTCATAGCGACGCGATTGACCCGCACTGACGGCGGGATTTTGTAGTGTGTTTGTTTGCATGTCTTCCTCCCTACTGGCCTATACGTTTTTTCTATTTAGGTGGTCGCATAGTAGGGCGTAGTTGGAACGTTAAGCCACATGGGTGTGTCTATAGGCATACAAGCAGGTCAATGGGAGACACACAATGCAGAGGCTATTCACAATCGGGATGCTGGTGCTACTGGCGATGGCTAGCGTCGGATGCAATTTAAGTGCCGGGGCCGCGACGACAGCGGACACACTCATTGAGCCACTGACCCCGGCTGCGGCCACCATCGAACCCACGACTGCTCCATCCAGCGCTGCATGGCCCGCTGACTGGCAGCTTTATGTCGATGATATTGCCGGGATCGGATTTGCTTTCCCCCAGGATTGGACCCTCAGTCCCGTTTCCGACGAGACTCGTCGGCAAGGGACTGGCTATACCTATACGTTAGCCTCTTTCGATCAGGCTACTGCGCCCGGTCGTGATGGTATCCCGGCAGGCAGTACCAAGCTCGATATCAGCATTGGCGCGCTCAATGTCATGTTCGGCGATGACTTCACTCTGGAACAGGCCGCCAATTACGCCACTACCTCCGATGGCGTGCAGGACGTGCTGGAACAAACGGCCTTCGCCCTGGCAGATGGCACACCCGCCATCAAAATCCGTCTGATAGGCCAGTTTGGTGATGAATTCACCAGCTACATACTCAAGATTGGCGATACAGGTGTGTCTGTCGGTGGGCTGGGTGAGGATATGGCCACGGTCGAGCAGATTGTTATGTCGCTGCATGCTGCATAAAGATAATCAAACTAGGTTAACGAGGGTTTCACCCTCGTGCTCCCACAAGGGACTTGCGCCCCTTGACCCCGTATTTTCGGCGCACTGCGCCGAAATAAAGAATCTCAAAGGAACAATGCTCTATGAAGCACCGGATCATATCACTCATCAGCCTATTTATATGCGACATTCAATAAGCAATCTGAACAAGATGAGTTGACCATCTGCGCACAAGCTCATCTTTAACTCAGGGGCGACAGACGCTATACTGCCCGCATGGATGCTTCACAGCAGTACTTCCCGATGATGATTGTTGGCTTCGCGCTGGCGCTGAGCCTGACGCCGATGTCGCGGCAGGTGGCGATGCGTTTGGGCGTAGTCGATAAGCCGAATGCCCCGCGCAAGACGCATACCGATCACAAGCCGATGATGGGCGGCTTGGCCATTTTTTTGGCGCTGAGCACGGCGCTGCTGATCTTTAGCCCACCAGAGAGTTTTGTCACTTTCCTGGCAATTGTGGTCGGGGCGGCGATACTGGCGGTGGTCGGCGCGCTGGATGACCGTTTTGATTTATCGTGGCGGCTGCGGTTTGGCATGCAGTTCGTGGTGGCTTTTTTGATCGTGCTGGCTGGCGTGCAAATCCAGCTCATTGGCAACCAACTAATTGACGTTCCCATTACGCTAATTTGGATCGTCGCGCTAACGAATGCCGCCAATTTCCTGGATAACATGGACGGCCTAACAGCGGGACTCTCTACGATTGCCTCGTTCTGGTTTTTGGTCATTGCACTGACGGAAGCCGAATATGCAGTCACGATGCTGGCAGCGGCGACCTTCGGCAGTGCCTTTGGCTTTCTGATCTATAACTTCAACCCGGCCAGTACGTTCATGGGCGATATGGGCGCGCTAGTGCTGGGCTTTGTGCTGGCCGTGCTGGCCATCATGCTCAAATTTGGCAACCAACCGCTGGGCGTCAGTTGGATGGTTCCAGTACTGGTGCTGGCCCTGCCGATTACTGACATCAGCCTGGTGGTATTTACGCGCCTGTCTGAAGGACGTTCGCCAACAGAAGCAGGCCGCGATCATACCTCGCACCGCCTGCTGGCACTCAAGTTCAGCCCGCGTATGACGCTGGCCGCCCTATACACCTTTTGCTTTTTATATGGCCTGCTGGGTTTTCTGGTCGCGATCAGCCCGCCAGAGGTTGCCTTCCGAGTGGGTATTTTCTCACTGGTGATCCTGGGCATCTGGTTGGCCTTTATGGTCTATATCCGCGAGCGCTACCAAAAACGCAGCGGTCCATCGACAAAATAAGGAGACAGTACAGTGATTGATGAAACCCGTGTGATCCCTGCCAAGGAAATTATCGAAGACCCAGATGCCGTGCGCGGCTTCCAGAGAGCGTTTATCATGATTATCGAAGCGGATTCTGTTTATCGCTTCACCAAATTGCTGGAAGCGATGGACATCATGGCGCTGCAAGGTTGGGAGTTGGTCCAGCTAGACATCGAGACCAGCTATGGCCTGACGCTGTGGAAGAACCCCCACTTCAAAGCGAAGAGCGTCGGCATTTAGTATCTATCCGAGAATTCGGTGAGGGCATTATCTTAGTCTGACCCCTATCCTCGGTCCTTTCCCCATGAGGGGCAAGGATGCCTTTCTAAACAGCTTGGCCGTAGACAAAAGTCCCCGCACATCATGAGGTGGGGATTTGGGAGTGGGGTTCCCAGCTAAAAACTTGCTAGGATATATGGCTGATTGTTGTCCAACAGATTGGCCCTAACCGACATGCTATTTTACGGACAGATATTTAGGCTAAGGCCCATTCTCTCACTCTTACGCTAGTCAGGATCGTTAGTCACCATGATCGTCACGCATATCATCAAAGCTACGCGCATCAGCGGCGCGGAACGCCATATCTTGATGCTGCTGCCCGGATTACGCCAGCAGGGCGTCGATGCGCGTTTGCTGCTGCTGGTCGAACCAGATAAGCCGATGGACGATATGGTCGCGCTGGCGGAACAAAGCGGCGTGCCCGTCGAGCGCATGCAAATTCACCGCGACCTCAGCCCGCTGCTTATCAATCGACTACGGAAATACCTGAAAGCTCAGCAGCCGGATGTGGTCCATACGCACCTGATCCATGCTGATACGCACGGCATCATCGCGGCCAAGCTGGCCGGCATCCCGACAATTATCACCGGACGGCATAATGACGATTCGTTCCGTACCCAGGGCAATATTCGCTTCTTGAACCGTATTCTGTGGCGGCTGACCACCGGCGGCATCGCAATTTCAAGGGCGATTGAGCGCTTCATGATCGAGGTCGAAAACGCACCCACGGAAAAGCTGCGCGTGGTCGAGTACGGCCTGACTTATGAAACGGCCACACCAGAGCAAATCGAGGATGCACGTCAGCGGCTGCGGCACGAGTTACAACTGCCACCGGAGGCGGTCATCCTGGGCATGGCCGCGCGCCTGGTCGAGCAAAAAGGCATTCCCTATGCCCTGGACGCCTTCGCCAAAGTGTATCGGGATTACCCGCAAGCGTACCTGGTGATTGCCGGGGATGGCGAGCTACGAGCGCAACTGACAGATCAAGCATCCGAGTTGGGCATCCGTGGGCGAACGCTGTTCCTGGGATGGCGCGCGGATATGATCGATGTGATGGCAGCTTATGATGTGTTCGTGCTGCCGAGCTTGTGGGAAGGTTTTGGGCTGGTGCTGTTGGAGGCCATGTCGCGGCGGCTGCCGATTATCGCCAGCCGCGTCAGTGCGATTCCAGAAGTGGTGGCTGATGGCGAAACCGGTCTGCTGGTCCCGGCGCGCGATGTCGATGGGCTGGCCAATGCCATGCGCACCCTGCTCAGTGACCGGGTGCTGCGGCGGCATATGGGCATGGTCGGTGAAGATCGACTAGAGACGCATTTTGGCCACGCCCGTATGGCCAATGCGACGATCCAGGTGTACCGAGAGTTCAGCGGGTTGGAAGCAGAGAATGAAACATAGTATTCCTCAGACCCCCATCCTCGGTCCTTCCCCCGAAGCAGGAAGGATGCCTCATCTGCCACCCTTTCTTGTGACAACGATTTATTCAGCACTTGCAAAAGACAAAACAAATAAAAAACAGGGCACCGCCATAGTGCCCTGTCATATTTATCAAGTTGATATCTGCAATTAGTCAGTGGCAGGCATGGGGCCGTTGTCGGGTGGCAAATCGCCTGTTTCGACGGTCGAATCAGCCGGGGACTCCGGCGTGACAGGTGCCACTGGCGCAGCGGGTTGGCGGTTGCGCATGCCGATGGCTTCGCCAGCCTTTTTGGCCAATTCCTGGAACTTATCACTGATGCCATCCAGCTTGGCGGCCATTTCAGCATCGGGCTGGACGCCCTGCGTTTCACGATGGTACGTAGAGATCATGGCGATCATGGCGAAGGAATCGCCGATAGCGACTTTCACCAGCCAGGACAGCAGCAGCAGGATAATCAGCGACCATCCAGCCAACTGGGAGCTAATTAGCGACAGCAGCAGGCCAACAGGCAGCGAGAAGACGATGAAGGCCACGATGAACGGGATGTAGCTCAGGATCATCAGGGCGACAGCGTTTGTCAGGATAGGCTTCCACTTCATGGCATAGAGCACGACGCCATCGCGGGCATTGGCCCAGACGTTATCGCTCTCATCTTCGTAGAAGCTGCGTGCCAGCACGGCTTCGTCGATGTAGGTGGTCGCAAACCAGATGATGCGGTTCAGGATCTGGACCAACGTGCGCAGCGTGTCACCGGGCAACCAGCTAGCGACATTGTAGATCGTACGGGTGAAGCCACGGACCACGCCGGACACCAGCTCATCAACAACGAACATGGCATTGACTTCGCCAAAGCGCTCCTGGACCAGATTTTTACCATAGGCCAACTGGCCGCCACTATCTTTGATTTTGCCATTCTTGAGCAGTTCAGCAACGATAGCGATATGCGCTGCTTTAATCATGTAAAAGACGTAGCGATAGGCCAGATGATACAGCGCTGCCATACCGCCGATACCGATAATAAACACCAAAAAACCTAAAAATTCGACTGCGCTGCCAATCAACGCAGCGACCGCGCCAACGATCAAGAAATAAATGATCCCAACAACCCAGAAGATGATATTTGCCCCCAGGCGGATCATGATAATCGGCAGGGTACGACGTGTGAGTTCAAGTGCCTTGCCTAAATTTAATGATGCAAACATAGATGCTTTCCCCTCGTGTTATTCACTATAAAGTATAGGGGGAAATGCGAACAAACCCATAAAGGTGTTATAAAAATGTCCAAATGTCTGAATATTTTTATAATTGGCAATGTATTGAAATCTTATACCTTGACGCGTAAAACTTCACTTAAACTAAATAGAGTCAACCTTTAGGAGTGAAGCATGTCGGCTACTGTACAAGACAACAAGCGAACCATCGCATATGACAAACTGATGACAGGCGTCGGAATTGGCGTCGTCGCGGCAGCGATTATGGCCGCCATCGGCATGATGAGCTACAGCCTATCCGGGGCGACCACACCGGGTGATGCCAGCAAGCTCGGCGTCCAGATCCTGATGGGCATGGCCTGGTTCCTGGTCATGAGCAGCATCTTCGCACCCGTGATCGGGTTTGTGTGGGGTGCGCGCCCTAGCTTTAACTGGAAAGTCTTTGTCCGCCTATTAATTGGCTATCAAGTGTTGTGGCTGGCGGTCTATATCGTGATGTACATCCTGCGCGTCACCGTCGGCTTCTAAAACAACCTTTTTCTTAGCCCCTTGAGGCACGCCCAGCGCGTGCCTTTTTGCGTTATAGATAGAATGATAGGCAGAAGGTCATGTACCTATTGAGGTGGAAGTATCCCACAATTTGGGCCTGCTATCGGGAGCGCTTCATTGTTAAACTAGGGACGAGTCGCCATAGAGAAATGACCCAATTGCATGACAAACCCATCTTATAATTTATCCGAAACCATCGAAGCCGCTAAACAGACCATCGCCACGACGCGCGAAGAAGTCCGCGCCTACATCCCGGCGGTGATGCAGCGGCTAGCGATTACTTTCGGCCTGCCGGTACTGGCAGCGCTGCTGGTCGCTACAGTTGGCGCGATGCTGCTCTCAGAGGTGCTGCCCTCTTCGACCACCAGCATTATCGCTTTCGGCGTGAACATCGCCATTATGGTCTACGGCTGGCGCTACCTGGAAAATCGCTACAAAGGGACATCGGCCTATATCGTCTATACGCGCTACAGTCGCACTCGGCGCGATCTGGAAAAGCTGCTCAAGAAATCGCCAGAGGGCAGTGACGTCAGCGCAGCAGATGTCGAGAAACAGCGCGAGGGCGTCATCAAAGCGGCGGATGCCTTCATGCTGGCGATGAACGACATGGGCGCACAGCCCACCACCACCTCGTAGCAGCCTGACCCATGTGCGGCATTTGCGGCGTTATCCACCTGGACGGGCAACCGATTGAGCGTGATGCCCTCCAGGCGATGAACGATGCGCTCACGCATCGCGGCCCGGATGACGCCGGATACTATATCAAGGACAACGTCGGGCTGGCCATGCGCCGACTGAGCATCATTGATGTCGCAGGCAGTCCGCAGCCCCTCTATAACGAAGATGAAAACGTGGCAGTCGTCTTCAACGGCGAAATTTTTAATTTCAAGTCACTACGCGAGCAACTCACCCACAGCGGCCATACTTTCCGCACGGGGGGCGACGGCGAAACTATCGCCCACCTATACGAAGACCAGCAAACACAGACACCTAGCTCATTACGCGGTCAGTTCGCTTTTGCCGCCTGGGATACGGATCGGCAGCGGCTGCTATTGGCGCGAGATCGCTTTGGACAAAAGCCACTTTACTATTATCACGATCAGCATACATTTGCCTTCGCCAGTGAAATCAAGGCGCTGCTGCAAAATCCGCGTATTGCCCGTGAATCCACATTGAATGATCCGCATTTGCTGGGGCTGTACCTGAGCTATGGCTATGTGCCTGCACCGCACACGGCCTTCAAGGGCATTCATGCGCTGCTGCCCGGATATACGCTGCTGCTACATACCGACAGCAATCAACTGGATACAGCCGCCTACTGGCAACCGCCGGAATTTGCCCCAGCGGATCGATCAGCAACCCTCGAAGAATGGATTCCGCAGGTGCGCGAGGCCCTCACCGAAGCTGTTCGGCTGCGGTTGATTGCCGATGTACCCCTGGGCGCATTCCTCAGCGGCGGGTTGGACAGCAGCCTGATTGTGGCACTGATGCAGCAGCACACCAACGCGACCGTCAAGTCGTTCAGCATTGGCTTTTCCGGGGATGCCAGCTTTGATGAAACGCCCTATGCGCAGCAGGTGGCCACTGAACTGGGCACGGAACACGTCAATTTCACGGTCGCGCCGGAAACCATGTCGCTGCTGGACAAGCTGGTCTGGCACTATGACGCGCCTTTCGCTGACAGCAGCGCCATTCCGACGTTTTTGGTTAGCTATTTGACGCGCCAGCACGTCACCGTCGCGCTGACAGGCGATGGCGGTGATGAACTGTTCGCGGGTTATGATCGTTTTTACGCGGCATCGCTGGTTAAAACACTGGGCGGACTGGTTCCGAGGCGCGTGTGGCAGATGGCCGCCGGGGCTTTATCGTCTGTTCCTGAGGGCACAGGTTACTATGATCGTATCAAGCGGGCGCGGCGCTTCGTACGTGGGGCGAGTCAGCCGCTGGCGCTGGCCTATTTCGACTGGGTGCGGCTGTTCAGTGCGGACCTCGCCCAACAATTGACGCGCAGTTCTTACGATGCAGGCGGGGCGCACTTTACCAATTGGGTCGGCCAACCCACTGACCTGGGGCGCATTCTGCACGCCAATATGACCACCTATCTGCCGGATGACCTACTCATCAAGGCCGATCGGTGCAGTATGGCGGCTTCGCTAGAAGCACGTGCACCGTTTCTCGACCATGAACTGGCCGAAGTGACAGCACGGGTTCCGCTGAACCTCAAGCTGAATGGCAGCACCACCAAGCATATCCTCAAAGAGGTGGCACGCGGCCTGCTGCCGGATGACATCATCGACCGCCGCAAGCATGGTTTTGGTGTACCGCTGGGAACCTGGCTGAAGAAGGACATCGAACCCGTGCGGCAGATGCTGCTCAGCAAGAAAGCTCGTGAACGCGGTCTGCTGGATATGGCGACGGTTGAGCGGCTCATCAGCGAGCATGAGAGCGGCCAGCGCGATCACGGTTTCCGGTTGTGGACGCTGCTGACGCTCGAATCCTGGCACGAGCAGTTCATCGATGCCTATCGGCTGGTTGCGCCTGTGTATTAGTGCCGATCCTCGGTCCTTTCCAAAGAAGGACACAATGTATTGTACCCCTACAAACGTGCGGTCACGGGTGGCGGACGCAGCGTGCTGCGTCCCTACGGTATATAGTTTGCGTGTTATGATTCTACGGTTAGCCGCTTGCGTGGCGTGACCCTGTACCAACGGTTGATGTCGTGTACACTGGCCGGGTAAGCAATTTTTAAGCAATTAAAACGAGGAGAGACATATGGATCACAAGACAGCCGGAGCCGAATTCCTGGAGAACAATGCCAAGCGCGACGAAGTGAAGACCACGTCCAGTGGCTTGCAATACGTTGTCGTCGAAGAAGGCCAGGGTCCCAAGCCAGGGCCGACCGATACGGTCGAGGTGCATTATCGCGGCACGCTCATCGACGGTACCGAGTTCGATAGCAGCTACAAGCGCGGTCAGACAATCTCATTCCCTTTGAACCGCGTGATCGCCGGCTGGACCGAAGGCGTGCAGTTGATGTCGCCAGGGGCCAAGTACACGTTCTATATTCCGTACAACCTGGCTTATGGCGAACGCGGCACGCCTGGTGGCCCCATCCCCGGTTATGCGGCACTAATCTTCGATGTGGAACTCGTCAGCATCAAATAGGGTCTTTAGGTAGTAGACATCTCTGCCCGATCTATAGGGGGCAAGGCGTGCCTTGCCCCTACGTTATGCGCGAAATATTGGGCCACAATGTGATGCTCCATATCGAGCAGTCTGACCAGGGCACAATATATTGTGCCCCTACGGTTATGAAAGCGAATGTGGTCCGGGCATAGCCGGGAGCATGGCTAAGGCATCTGGTCGGCCGGGGTGTATAAGGTTTGCGATTTACTGACTACAGAAAGGCCCGCTTGTGAAGCTCGCAGTCAACTACTCTGAAGCTATGGCAACCCTGGTACGCAATGGCGAAGCTGACGTCGATGTGTTTAAATGCCCCGCCTGGCCGGATGCGCTGGCAAAGGCCAGCGACTTGCGCCCCGCTTATGCGCATCTGCCGCTGACGATCCGCGCCGATGGTAAAGTCACTAACAGCGAAGCCAAAACCGAAGTCGATTGGGATGCGCTGGACGCGGTCATTGCTGGCAGCCAGACGCGGCATATCAACCTGCACCCGGACATCAACGCCCCTGGTTTACAGCACATCCCCGCAGATGGCACCGACACGGAGCACATCGAGCAGGTGGCCGATCTGATGATCGATTGCGTGATGGTGGCGGTGGATCGCTATGGCGCGGATAAGGTCACAGTTGAGAATATCTATGGCCTGCGGGGTGAAGGTCGGCGGGCGATGATGCTGCCGGAAACCATGCATCGCATTCTGGATGCAACCGGAGCCGGGTTCCTGCTGGATCTTTCCCATGCGCAGTTGGCCGCGGAACAGCTTGGCGTGGACCCCAAGGCCTATATCGACGCACTGCCTGTCCAGCGTTTGCAGGAAATGCACGTCACGGGCATCCGCCTATTTGATGCCGATTTCTGCGCTCATCTAGCTAGCCTGGGCATTCCCGATACGTTCATTGACCGCTTCCGGGGCATACGACTGGACCATATGGCCTTCACCGATGCCGATTGGGACTTTTTGGCGTGGGCGTTCCAGCGGCTGCATAACAACGAATGGCAACAGCCCTGGGTCGTGTCGATGGAGTATGGCGGCGTCGGGCCTGTGTGGGAAGATATGGCGGAAATCGACCTGCTTCGGGTGCAGATTCCGCGCCTGTACAGTCTGGTTCATGGGGTGCCGATTGAGGCTTAACGCATAAAACAAGTGAATTGGGCACAATGTATTGTGCCCCTACGGTATATTTTGCTAGCTTGGTTCGGATGCAGCGTGTGTTGCATCCCTACGACCTACTGTGTCATTTTTTGATCCTCACATAGGGTGCTGATAACTGTTCCCATCGGGTTGGTGTCGCCACAGGCCCAATAATGGGTATACTCCCCTTCATACTCATACATCGCTGTTCCAACGCTACTGACACAACAACCACTTCGTAGACATCATGAGCGCGATAAGGGGAATCGTATGGCTCAGGACATTGATCTGCTGATTGCCATGGCAGAGATTGCAGGTATCTTCGTCGGCTTTGGCGCCCTAATCAGCGTGATACGGCGCAACGAAATCGACAGCACACAGCTTGGTCAAATCCGGGCAGTGGTGACAATTGGGCTGGTGGTGATGGTCGCCGCCCTGGTCCCGGTGGGCATCAGCCGCTTTGGCGTTGAGGGGCACGACTTATGGTTCGTGTGCAGCCTTGTCTTCCTGGGGCTGACCTGGGTCGTGAATATTTTGTCTTTGCGCGACCCAGAAAATCGAGAGTTGCTCATCCGACGCACAAAAGCCAGCCCGGTGATGACGGTCTTCTTCTGGTTGCTGCTGGAAGTCCCCATGCAGATCCCGCTGGTGCTGACCGTACTGGGCCTGTATCCGCACCTGGAACCCGCCTTCTACATTACGTCGCTGGTGCTCAACCAGTTCCAGGCGGCGTTTGTGCTGGCACAACTCGTTTATTCGCAGGCGAATACGCCCAGCAATGCCTCAGCCTGATGGACCAGTGGGATTGATTTAAGAGAGGACCTATTTGTGAAAGCAGTCATCTTAAAAAAATACGGTTCGCCAGATGGTTTTGCAGTCGCGGACGTGGAAAAACCCGCGCTGAAAGACAACGGTGTCCTGATAAAAGTGCATGCGGCGACAGTATCAGCCGGGGATACGGAAGTGCGCAAGCTGAGTTTCCCCATCTATTTGATGCTGCCGATCCGTATTTATCTGGGCATTCTGCGGCCCCGCAAGCTGATTCTGGGGCAGGAAATTGCAGGTGTCATAAAAGCAGTCGGCAAGGATGTGACAACTTTCAATGTGGGCGATGCCGTTTTCGGGACGACGGGCATGGGCTTCGGGGGCTATGCCGAGTATAAGAGCCTGCCCGTCCAATCGGAGGATGGTGTGCTGGCCCGTAAGCCAGCGGACCTCAGCTTTGAGGAAGCAGCGGCCCTGTGCATCGGCGGCCTGGAATCATCGTACTACCTGAAGAAGGCCAACATCCAGCCGGGTGAGCGCGTGCTGATCGTCGGTGCAGGCGGCAGCATTGGCTCGTTGGGGGTGCAATTGGCCAAGCACATGGGGGCTGAGGTCACAGCGGTTGATAGCACGGGCAAGTTGGGTATGCTGCGCGAACTCGGTGCCGACCATGTGATCGACTTCACCAAAGAGGCCTATCCGCAGCCGGAGCAAACCTACGATGTGGTCTTCGATGTCATCGGCAAAAGCCCGTTTGGTAAGTGTGTGCAGGCGCTCAATCCGAAAGGGCGTTACCTGCTAGCGAACCCCTCGCTTTCGCAGGCCCTGCGAGGACGCTGGATTGCGGCGACCAGCGATAAGACCTTTGTCTATGGCCCGGTCAGCCAGAAGCCGGAGGACATGGCCTATATCATTGATCTGGTCGAAGCGGGCCATCTGAAGCTGGTGATCGACAAGGTGTTCCCGCTGGAGCAAGCCGGTGATGCCCATCACTATTTTGAGACAGGCCAGAAAAAAGGCAACATCATCATCCGCGTGGCTGAATAAAGATTTGCCCTGCAAAACCCTGGGCAAGGCAGTGCCTTGCCCCTACGATTCTGCAAACATCATCATCTTCCCCGTTTTAGCGAATAAAGAACACCTGTGCTATTATCGTTGGTAGCACGAAAAAATCGGGGATGCTCCTATGATCACCATCGACAAAGATACGGCTCGGCGCTTCATTCTGGGTAAACAGGGATTATGGCCGGGGCGCCGCTGGCGTGGACCGCATGGCACGGCACAAGCCCTACGCGAGATGGAATATTTGCAGCTCGATCCGTTACAGGTGATCGCACGCAGTCATGACATCGCCCTGCACAGCCGCGTGCTGGATTATCAGCCGGGGATGTGGGAAGACCTGGCTTATGGGCAGCGTCAATTCTTCGATTGGGGCGGCTGGCTGGCAACGCGCCCGATGGAAGAACTGCCTTACTGGCGGGTCATTATGCATCGGGAGCGTGATGGGCATAACGATGTAGACGCGCGCATACTCAAGATGGGCAAAGAACACGCCGATGCTATCGTTGAAATGCGCAACCTGCTGCAAGAGCGTGAGACGGTCAGCAATCGAGATTTTAAAGCAGCAAATCGCAAACGCACCCAGAGCTACCGAGGTCGCAAGGATAGTTCGGTGGCCTTATATTACCTGTGGCGCACAGGCGAGGTGATGACACATCATCGGGAAAATTTTGAGCGCGTATACGCCCTGACAGAAAATGTAGCCCCAGAAGAGTTTATCCGCGAGAGTGACCCGGATGAAGCCGATCTGTTCTTAATCCAGAAGGAAATTAGCTTTTCTGGATTGTCACGTCTGGACCGCAAAGCAGATGGGTTCCAACGCGGTGTGCCGTTCAGCAAGAAGGAGGCGCTGCGCGAAAGCCTACTGGCCAACGACAAAATCGTCGAAGTAAAGGTCAAAGGATGGCGCTCCACACAGTATATGTTAACCCATGATGTGCCACTTCTCGATGCAGTAGCAGCAGGCGGCGTTCCTGAAGCCTGGAGGCCTCTTGACACAGATACGACGCAGGAAGTGGTTTTCCTCGCACCGCTGGATAAGGTCAGTGCCAGGGGACGCGCCAAGGTCGTGTTTGACTTCAACTATGTGTGGGAAGTCTATAAGCCTGCCGAGAAGCGCCAGTATGGTTACTACACGATGCCCATCTTATGGGGTGACCAGCTTGTGGCACGATTTGACAGCAAATTCGACCGAACGAGCGAAACATTTGTCATCCTGGGCCTATGGCTGGAAGACGACGCGCTCGGCCAGGACGATGATTTCGCAGGCGCATTAGCGCGTGGCTTCGCACGGTTTGTGAGATTTTTAGGAGCCAGCCAACTGGATGCGCAAGCGATCAACGAACCGCTGCTGCGCAAGCGCATCCTGGCAGAAAAATCGGGCTAGCTATAGCTCTTATACCAGTCCTCGGCTGAAGTCCAGGTTGTGTAGAAATCAGACCAGGGGCGTGCGTTGGCCGCTGTGATGGCGCTCAGGCGTGCGAGACGCTCCGTACCGATGGTGGCCAGGAAGTTGGCGCGTTCTTCTGTCGATAGCGGCACAGCCTCTTTCCAGATCGCGCGGCCACCCAAAAAGCCAGTCGCCCCACTCTCGCAAGCGATCTGAACCTGTGGCTCATACTGCTCAAAATCAACGCCCGCGCTGAGGAGCACCCAGGGCACAATCGAGGCGTCACTGAGGCGCGTACACTGTTTGCGCCACTCGTCATGATCCGCATTGTATTTGAGATCGACGGGGAATTCCATTTTGAGGATGTCGGTCCCTGTACGGCTGAGGCGGCGAGCGGTTTCCACGACGATGTCGGGACGCTTGGCGGCGAATTCGGCGCTATCTTTGCCATAGCTCTCGTCAATGCTGTAGGACAGCGGTTCGACAAAAAGCGGGATGTCCCAAGCATGGCATTCCTCAGCCGTTTTAGCGACCAATTCATCCAGCTCATCGGCCAGTTCGGGCTGCTCCGGGCTATAGTAAATCAGGATTTTGACAGCATTCGCGCCCATCTTGCGGATTTTTTCCGGGGACCAACCGTCCAGGAATTCCACGCGGCGATAGGTGGCATCACCTGTGTAGCCCGTCTTTTCCAGGGCCATCAACAGGCCGGATGTACCGCTGACCTGCATGGCCGCTGACAGACCGTAGATGGGGTCCAGGAGCACGGCACTGGCTGATTGTGACAAGGCCGATGCCACTTCCATTTTGATTTGCACATAGGTTTCGTAAGGCGTGCCATCGGGCATCATGCGACGGTAGTTGCCACGCTGGTCAAAAGCCAGCATGCCGAAGACATCCGCTTGGGGCAGGCTACAGGCTTTGAGGCCACGATAGCGGCCAGGGGTGATTTGTTGGGTCATGAGGTGCTACGCTCCTTTGGTTGTGCAGTTTTTGCTAATTCAATAATCGCTGACTGATTACAACAGTTCAATTCTGTGATGCCATGAAGTCGCGGACAGCGGCTAATTGCGCTGCGCCAGCCATCGGGCCTTGCTGGGTGACAGCCAATGCCCCACATGCATTCCCCAGACGGGCCGAATTCGTTAGCGATTGGCCACCAAGCCAACCCGCCAGGAACCCGGCATCGAAGCAATCGCCCGCTCCGGTAGGATCGACTTCGGTGACAGTAAAACCGGGCACATGCGACACACCCTGCTGGCTGTAGACTGTGCAACCCGCTTCGCCCTCGGTGACGACGATAATACGCTGCGGATTATCCGCTAGCAGGCTATCAACTGCGCTGTTGAGGTCGGGCTGCTGCGTCAGGGCGACGAGTTCATCAGCGGTTGGGATGAGGACATCGGCTGCGGCAATGAAGGGTGCAAAGGCCGTTCGCGCCTGATCGATGGGCAGCATTTCCGGTCGCAGATTGGGGTCGAAGCTAAAGCGTGCCCCATTTTCCTGGGCAAGTGCCAAAGCCCTGCGGCCTGTTTCCAGGGCGTGCTGGCTCATGGAGAGCGTCGATCCCATCAGGTGCAAGCAGCGCAAGCCATCAAATAAGGCCGGGTCGAGCATATCCGGCGAAAGATCGCCGCCTGCGCCCAAGCTGAATACAAAATTACGAGAGCCATCGGCATTGTAGGCGACAAAGGCCACCCCGGTGGTCCGGTCCGGCAGGGTGTGCATCCCGGTAGCCATGATTTGATCGGCAGACAGTTGATTGAGCAGGCATTGGCCAAAGGCATCCTGGCCGACGCTGCCAATCGCGCCCACGCTCAAACCGAGACGCGCGGCCTGCACCGCACAAATAAAAGGTGCGCCGCTGGGGTACGGCCCAATGAAGGGTCCCGGTTGGTGCAAAGGCTGGTCGATGCCTGTGCGCATGACTTCAACCAGTGCTTCGCCTACGATTAAGAGGTCAAGTGCCATCAAAGATGCTCGACTGTCGGTACAATAAGCTCATTATTCACATGCCTTATCCGGCAAAAATTAGCGACAAGGCAATGGGCTGAGTTTAGCCTTTTTGGGATGCTTTGTCACGGTTGGCCCATTGCCATACCCTGACGCAGAGGAGTCCATTTATCATGAAAGTGATTGCACATCGCGGGGACCACAGCCAGGTCCCCAGCAATACGATGGCCGCGTTCCAGGCAGCGCAGGATGCAGGCGCGTATGGTTTTGAATTTGATGTACGCATTAGCAGCGACGACGTGCCGATTGTCTTCCACAATTTTACGCTGAAGGGCACCACTGGCGCGGGCATCGTCTCGGAACAGTCACTTGCAGATTTGCAGGCTGTCAGGCTCATCGGCACAGATGGCCAACATAGCGAACATGGCATTCCGATGCTGGATGACGTGCTGACGACCTTCGCCGGGAAGCTGTACCTGGAAGTGCATGTGCAGCCCTTTGTTCCAGAGATCATCCCGATAATGGCGACGCATTTGCAGCGCGTGAAAGCGTATTGGCCGATGATGGAAATAACCTCGTATGAGCCAGCGATTTTGCTGGGGATTCAGGCGCGGTGCCCAGGGCTAGCGACCGATTTGCTGGCTCCAAGGGCGGAAGCCTGGACAACGCCGAAAATTGTCAGCCGCCTGACGGTTGAAAAAGGCAAGCTGGCCCAGGCACGGGCGGTCCATGTGCATCCTAGCCAATTGACGCCGGAGACAGTCGATTATATGCGTGGGCACGGCTTCGACATCCACGCATGGGATGTCAACGATGCGGATACGCTGGCGCAGCTGCTGGCGCTGGGTGTGGATCAATTCACCAGCGACCCTATTCACCTGTTTCTTGAAGATGGCCCTTAATTGTCATTTTGGCTGGCTATTTCGGGGTCAAACGTCACAATAGACATTAAATTTGTATCAAGCTCATCCTGTACTGATGCTTTTTTGGTATCATCAAGCGTAGTGTCGATTTAGAAACGAGGCAATTATGTCTAAGATGAAAGAACTTCAAAAATTAGGCCAGTCAATCTGGCTGGATTACATCAGCCGTGACCTTATTCAGTCCGGCGGATTGCAAGATCTGGTTGATCGTGGGCTGATGGGCGTGACGTCCAACCCGGCGATTTTCGAGAAGGCCCTGTCCGAAGGCCATGCGTATGATAGCCAATTGACTAACCTGGCTGAGCAGAAGACAGAAGCCATTGATGCTTATGAGGCACTGGCTATCCGCGATATTCAGCAAGCGACAGATATTCTGCGTCCGGTTTATGATGCAACCGATGGCGTCGATGGTTATGTGAGCCTGGAAGTCAACCCACACCTGGCTTATGAAACCAATGACACCATCGCGGAAGCTGAGCGCCTGTACGCAGCGGTTGATCGGCCTAATGTGATGATTAAAGTCCCGGCGACGGAACATGGTCTGGTCGCGATTGAGCGTTTGATTGGCCAGGGCATCAATATCAACGTCACGCTGATGTTTTCTATGGCGCATTATGACGCGGTCGCTATGGCTTATATCAAGGGGTTGGAAGCCTTGAAAGCCAACGGCGGTGATCTCCCCAAAGTGGCTTCGGTAGCGTCGTTCTTCGTCAGCCGCGTGGATGCCAAGCTCGACCCGATTCTGGATGAACTGGGCGCGAAGCACCTCAAAGGCAAGATCGCTATCGCCAATTCCAAGCAGGTCTATAAGCGCTTTGAAAAACTGTTCAGTGGCGAACGCTGGGAAGCCCTGGCGAATGCCGGTGCGCGCGTCCAACGACCGCTGTGGGCGAGCACCAGCACCAAAGATCCGTCCTACCCGGATACGCTGTACGTCGATAACCTGATTGGCCCGCATACGGTCAATACGCTGCCGCCAGATACGCTAGATGCCTTTGCCGACCACGGGACCATCGAACGCACGGTGGATGCGGACATGGCCGCCGCCGACAAAGCGGTTGCTGAATTGACCGATTATAAGATCAATCTGCTGGAAGTTGGCGAAGAATTGCAACGCGAAGGTGTCGAGAAGTTCAATAAGCCATTTGATGCGCTGCTGCAAACCATCACCCACCAGATTAAGCAGGTCATGTAACGGCTTCAAACCTATATTTTTCAATCAAAAGCGCTGGCAAATGCTGGCGCTTTTTGATTGCCTAACCAGGCACTATCCCCCAATATTTACCCGCTTTCTGCGGCTTATTATCAAGCCCTAATTTAATCGTACACGGTTCTTGCAGGGACTTTATTGCCTATCAATGCCCTGCACATTTGGCTGTCCTATACTGAAATTGAAGTCAGAAGTTAAAACAAATGCATCGCTCCTGATGCAAAAAAGGAGATTGAGACATGCAATTTAAAGAAGGCGCAACTGTTTATACATCTAATGGTGACACCGTCGGTGATATTGAACGTTTTGTGATTGATCCACGCGATCATGAAGTCATCGGGCTGGTTGTCCGTAAAGGCTTCTTGTTTACGGAAGACCGCGTGGTCCCGGTGGACATGGTCAAAGAATCCGAGGAAGATCGTGTTACCCTGGCGACAGATCGTAGAAATGCGGACGACTTCCCCGTTTATAAGGAAACGCATTACGTCACACCAGAAGAGGCCGATCTAGCTGATCGATATACCCGTACGACCACGCCGACCTACTACTACCCGCCCTATGGCGTGCCCATGTGGTTTGGCGCGGGGCGCGTTCCTTATGCTGAGCCAGTTGGCGTTGAAGTGGAAGAACGAAACATCCCGGCAGGTTCGGTAGCGCTCAAGGAAGGCGCCAACGTCATCAGCCTGGACGATAAGCATGTCGGTGATGTTGAACGAGTCTACACCGATGCCAATTCCGACATTACCCACTTTGCGATT
This sequence comes from Anaerolineaceae bacterium, assembly GCA_002699585.1. Taxonomy (GTDB): domain Bacteria; phylum Chloroflexota; class Anaerolineae; order Aggregatilineales; family Phototrophicaceae; genus Phototrophicus. The sequence continues at coordinate 33,102 of PABP01000036.1, forward strand.
ACGCAGGGATTGCTCTTCAAAGACGAAAAGGTCCTGCCTCTGTCCTGGGTGAGCGACATCCGCGACGATGAAGTGCATCTGGCCGTCACGGCGAAGACGCTGGAGCAACTCAATACGCGCTCAAGCTAAAGATAGTAAGGTAAGAAACGCCCCCTGTTGGGGCGTTTTTACTTGAAACTACCCGGATATGTGGCCTGGGAGAACACCTTAGCATCAGTTAAATGGCATTCTGGGCAATACAACAGCATTCATATAGTGAGCCGTTTCGTTGTTTAACTTGAGGACTTAAGCTGTAGTCAAATTGATGTTCAGGCATCAGTACTTAAGGTCAATTTTCTATTCCTCAATAACATCACGCCCACCTGACTAAAAAATGATCGAACGTGAGTATCCGTTCCCAAGAATTTTTACGACTTTTGTTTGCCATTTTTTGTTAAGAATTTTATTACAAGTTCGCCAGATTAGACAAACAAAGGAGCATCACATTATGGATAAGCAATTGAACGGTAAAAAAGTCGCTATTCTCGTCGAAAATGGCTTTGAGCAAGTCGAGCTGACCAAGCCCAAGCAGGCCCTAGACGATGCGGGTGCAACGACGCATATCGTTTCTCCGCAGCAGAATGAGGTGAAAAGCTGGGTCCACACCGACTGGGGCAAATCTTTCCCGGTGGATGTGCAGCTCAAGAACGCCAAGGCCGATGACTATGATGCCCTGCTGCTACCAGGCGGCGTCATGAACCCGGATAACTTGCGCCGGAACGAGGCCGTTCAGGAATTTGTGCGGGCCTTCTTCAATGCAGGCAAACCGGTTGCGGCCATCTGCCATGCGCCGTGGACATTGATCGACGCAGGTGTGGTCGAAGGCCGAACGCTGACGTCATACCATACGTTGCAGGCAGACCTCAAGAACGCGGGCGCCAACTGGGTCAACCGCGAGGTCGTTGTCGATAACGGGCTGGTGACGAGCCGTAACCCTGATGACATCCCGGCATTTAACGACAAGATGATCGAAGAAATCGCTGAAGGCATCCACGAAATGAGCTAGTGCCTCTTGTAGGCAATCGCTCAATGTAAATACGAGAAGTCAACTCAAGTAAGAGAAGTCAACTAAGGAGGAAACATGTCTAAGGTTGCTAAAGTTATCGAATTAGTCGGAACATCCAGCTCTGGTTTAGAAGATGCCGTACAGGTCGCGGTCAACGAAGCCGCCAAATCGGTACGCAACATCACGGGCGTCGAAATCACGAATATGACCGCCCATGTTAACAACAACCAGGTCACGGAATGGCGCGCGACCGTCAAAGTGGCTTTTGGTATCGAAGGCAATGCGTCTAGCTAACGCTCTAACCAAAGCTGTAGCGAAAGTGCTACGAATTAACGATCTCGAATGATCTCGTTTATCGAAGTATCCCAACTAAGGAGGAGACGTATGAACACCCAGACAATGACATGCAAAGTGATTATGACGCCCAATCCGCAGTGCTGCACGCCGCAAACCGCCGTACAGGATGTGGCCCAGATGATGAAATCGGTCGATGCGGGTTCAATCCCGGTTGTAGAAAGTGAAAGCAACCGACGGATCGTCGGCATCGTGACCGACCGTGACCTGGCGCTGAAAGTCGTTAGTGAGGGACGTGATCCGAACACAACGCGCGTACAAGACGTGATGTCAGCGGATGTTGTGACCTGTAACGAACGAGACAGCCTGGAGAGCGCGATGAAGTCCATGTCGGACTACCAGATACGCCGTATCCCGGTCGTCAATGATCGCAAAGAAATTATCGGCGTCATCGCCCAGGCAGATGTTGCGACCCGCACCGAGCAGCCCATGCAAACGGCGGAAGTCGTCGAGGAAATTTCACAGTCTAATGGTGAGATTTAAGTAGAGGCACAGCCTAAAAACTCGGCTTAGAAAAGGAGCAAATCATGGCGAACATCAAACGACGCGATGATGTCAATCCAGATGCCGGGATACATGACCACGGCGATGTCGAATTCGCCGACCCGGTGAACAACAAGTATCCGATTGACACCGACAAGCATATCCGGGCAGCGTGGAGCTACATTAACCACGAAGACAATGCTGACGAATATGATCAGGATGAAGTCAAGATCATCAAAAAGCGCATCAAACGCGCAGCCGATGATCACGGCATCGAGATTAGCTCCGACGACGAGTAACACCATCAAGGTTCCAGCCGCCCCGGTAGCTGGAACTTTTTTCATTTGATTCGATAAGGAGACAAACATGTTAAACCATAAGCACAGTCACTTTATGAAAAAGGTCCTTCGTGCATTGCCGATTGTCCTGGTGCTGGCCTTTGCGAGCAGCCTGGTCGCGGCCCAGGATAGCAGTGGCAACACGGGGGATGCGACACAAGGGCGCACCCTGTCCGTGGTTGGGATAGGCAGCGCTAGCGGTACGCCAGACATCGCATTCATTCAAGTCGGTATCGAAGTACAGAATGAAAACGTTGGCACAGCGGTTGATGAAGTCAACCAGCGTATGAACGAGGTCATCACGGCGCTAAAGGATGCAGGCATCCCGGAGACAGACATCCGCACCACCAACTTTTCCGTCAATCAGCAACAGCAGCCAAGGCCTGCCGGCCAAACAGCGAGCGATACAGCTCAGGACATCTATGCCGTCAGCAACATCGCCCAGGTGCGCGTGGCCAATATTGATGACATCAGCAATATCATCCAGCTTGCGCTGGATTCCGGCGCAAACCGTATGTATGGGCTGAACTTTGGTATTGAAGATTCTGCTGCGTTAATCAGTCAGGCTCGCCAGAATGCGGTCGCCAATGCCCGTGCTCGTGCGGAAGAATTAGCCAGCGAGTTTGGCGTTACGCTAGGTGAACCCATCACGATTAATGAGTATGACAGCGGCGGCAACCCGGTTGCCCTTGAAAGTGCTTCTATGGGTGGCGCCGCGCCCGCACCGATCATCAGCCAGGGGCAGCAATCGGTGTCAATACGCCTCGAAGTCACATTTGAGATTACGAGCGCAGCCGACTAACAGCAGTCTATAACTTACAACGATCTCAAATTTATCTGATCGCTTGCTTGATAACGAAGAAGGGCCGCCCAATTGAGCGGCCCTTCTTCGTTATTACTGGTGTAAAACTGTGAAAGTGAAAAAGCGGGCTCTTAGTTCGCGGTACAGGCATCAGCCAGCAGGGCAGCGATGTTTATATCAGGGCCTTCGACTTCGGCCATCGTCGCGCTGGAAATGGTCCAGATGGGTGCTTCGTTGGATTCCTGCGGCGGCAGGTTCGGTTTATGGGTCACAAAGCAGCCCGCATAGGTGTGCTGCGTTCCATCGGTATGGTCAGCAACCACGACCGTGGGCACCTGAGCGAACAGGTTACCAGCACCGGGATCAATGCGCGTAGGTGGCTCAACGATAAGCTGAACACCCTCTGTATCACTGAAGCCAGCAGCGAAATCCTCGTAGGTCTGGGAGGTGTTCCGCCAGTAGCCATAAGCCCGTTGGTAGTCCTTCAGTTCGATGGCGTTGTAGTAGGACGCCAACATGCTAACCGGACTATTGAGATCTTCATACGCTAGCTCTGGCTGGGATTGATCGCTGGTCTGGGCAGCAACAACGGTCGTCAAAACGAAGAAGACACTTAGAGCGAACAGACTCAAGCGTTTCATGTGTATATCATCCTTTACTTCAATGTTTCAATGGCAAATTGCCAACCCATCAGGTTGTCAACAAGCAATGGCCATTGGTCATTGCGCTTGAACTATGCGCCTTGAAGGTAGGAAGCAGGTTATGCATATACAAGAGGTTTGTTAGATATGTATGATTGCAGCAAGAGGATAAATCCCCTTGCTGGGGGTTGCCCTAGCGCTGGCGGTTGAGCTGGCCGATGGCCCGATGAGCCTGCCCCATTGTTTCGACAAAAACATAGTCGATATGGCCACCGAACACCCGATAATAGGATTCGGCAGTTTCTAGTTGCTGCTTAAACGCCTCATCGGCGCCGAGGAAGATATAGCGCCCGATATTGGGGGTGGCATCAGCATAGGCATCGGCCAATAAATCGACCACATCCATCGGCATGGACCCAGCTTCACGCAGGTCTGCCAGCAGATCGACGGTATGCAGGACTGAGGAAAACCCATATTCCAGATCTTGATCGACCTGAGCGAATTCGTCCCAATCCCAGGGGGCGACAAAGGATAAAACCAGTGCCCGTTTGTCTTCGTTGTACCACCTGACAGATACGCTCATGAGGGTCCTCACATCGCTTATGCGTTATACACCCTTTTACGCATTGGTCGGCTGCGAGTTGCGTGCAATAGGATCAACATCGGGATTTTGGATGACGTCCAACACAAACACAAACGAAAACGGGCACAATATATTGTGCCCCTACGTCACGTCATCAGAAGATGATAGCCGAATCAAGTAGATGCGGGGAAATTGGCTGATGTATAGGCCTGTCCAGCTTTGGTGATGAGCAGGGCCTCGGCTGTCGGTAGCTGCTCAATGAGGGCTAGATCCGCCTGGGTACCCATGACCAGCATGGTAGTCGAGAGCGCATCGGCATCGCAGGCTGTGGGAGCGATGACCGTCGCGCTGGCCAGTTCACCCGGAGAAATGCCGCTGGTCGGGTCGATGATGTGATGCAGGCGCAGATCGGGCGTGAAGGCATTTTGATAGTCGCCGGAGGTCGCCATCGCGCGGTTTTCCAGCGAGGTCATAATGGGAGCTGATGACGAAGAGCGCGGACGCTCAATGCGTACATGCCAGGGGCGCTGGTCAGCATCGCCGTAAGCCTGTAAATCGCCACCTAATTCGACCAGAATGTGTTCAAAGCCGTGGTCGCGCAGGACGGCAGCACCCGCGTCGATAATGTAGCCCTTGGCGATGCCATCGAGGGTAATGGCCATGCCAGGTTTGCTTAACGAGATGCTATCCGGTGCGAGTGAGATCTGACGGTAATCAACGGTTTGCTGGGCCGCAGCAATCTGGTCATCACTGGGCATAGTGCCGGATTGGCTGCCCTGGCGATAAAGGCGCAGCACGGGTTCGACGGAGACATCGAACGCGCCACTACTGAGGTCACCATAGTGGATGGCTTTGGCCATGACATCAACGAAAGCCGGGTGCGCATCTTGGAGATGGCCTTTGGCGTTGAGTTGGCTGAGCTGGCTGTTGGGCCGGAAGCGACTAAAAACATCTTCCAGGGCGGACATTTTGCCAAATGCCGCCGCAATGGCCTGACGGGCTTTTTCCGGCTGGTGACTGATGAGGGTCAGGTTGGCGACGCTGCCCAGGAGCATTTGCGTTTCCGTAACACGGGTCATCTGCTGCTGTTTGGCGAGGCCATAACCCACACCACCGACCAGCAAAGCGCTGGCCGCCGCTGTCATGCGAATAAATTGCCGTCTGGATATGTCATTGGATTGCGTCATGATCAATTCGCTATCGACTCTGTGCCTATGACCTGGACTTACGTTCCAGGGATTGGTTCTGGCGTCACTAATTCGGCCTCAGCCGTTTCTGTCGCGTGGGTCTCACTATTGCGGCCCTGCCCCTGGCCACCCCCGCCACCGTGATGTTCATCTTCATCGACGGGCTGGTAGCCCTCGGCCTGCATTGTCATCACGATGGGCGAGAGCGTCGGTGTCAGAGTAGGCGTCGATTGAATAGCCGCGCTTTGCGCTTCTGATAGGGCCAAACCCAGTGTCAGCACGACCATCGTCAGGCTGATGCCCAGGTAGACGATTAGGAAGCCTATTTTGATGTCGAAACGGCTGTTTTGCTTCTTTGTTGCCATGCGTTTTTCACCCAACGGCGACCTTCACCGATGTAATCCACGACAGGATCTAGCGGGCAGATATAGTTACAAAATGGGCGGTAAATCACCAGAGAGCCGAACAAGACCAGCACCAGCAGGACCCACTGCGGCCAGGAGCCTTGTAGGTCAAATAAAGTGCCAAACGGCTCATAGCTGACCGTACCCGGTTGGCGCAGGGCCAGTCCGAGGACAATGGCCGTAAAGGACAGCGCACGCTGTACCCAGCGCAATTTGCTATAAAGCTGGCGCGGCTGATACGGCTTGGCCCCACTGATCGACCCTAAGATTTCCTGGGCAGCCCCAAAGGGACAGAACCAGGAGCAATATGGGTTTTTGCCCTGGATGCTGGTCACCAGGATGATGCCGAACACCAGGATGAACCAGTACAGGTTGGTGTGCCAGTCCGGCCAGTAACCTGATAAGAATGTGACCACATTGGAGAGCGTAAAGGGCTTGTTGAAAATAAAGCCGAGCGTCAGCAAGCCAGCGATCAGGACAGCCCAACGGCCATATTTCTTGATGGTGGTGCGGCGCTTGAGGCGATGCAGCAAGAAGCTGACCACAAATAGCGCGATCAGAGCAACTTCCGGCGCGCCAAACTTGACGGGCTGCTGGTCCGGCGGTATGTCTGCGCCAGCGATAGCCGCCCCGCCGATTCCGCGTACAGCCTGACGGATACTCTGGGCGACGGCTTCCGAAGAGAGAGTCGCGCCACTAATGCCGTCAATGTCATCACCGAGAATGAGGGCATCGCTGTAATCCATGCCAGGGAACTGGTCATAGTAGTTTTGCAGGTCCAACTGATGGAAGAAATTGGGCGTTTCGCCATGTTCGACAACAGCAACGTTGGTGATATTGCCATCGGGGTCGGTAGCGACCATCATCAGGATGGGACCGCCATAACCAGAAGCTGTACCGGCCATCGCGTAACCGATTACTTCCTCGCTGCCATCGACAGTCGCGTAACCCGTGAACAGGCCATTGCTGCCAGCTTCGATGCGGTCGGCAGTGGGTAACACGTCGGCGGCATAGGGCGTAACGTCTGTGCCTGCCCCGGCGCGGCCAATCACCCAGGCGGCGATCAAGATGACGAAGGCGGCCACTGTCACGATGTTCTTTTGTCGCCGTTCTCGCGAGCGGCGTTCTTTGATGCTTATAGCAGCGGCTTTAGACATCGCTACAATCCCAATACTAAACAAGGTGAATCCGGCAGATAGGATCTTCCCATCTGCCGGAATTTACATCAGATTATCGGTGTCGTTGCTAGCGCTGCTAGGCGGTTGTACGGCCACGAAGAGCACGAACGACGACGATGACGGTCAGCAGGAGGGCTGGTATACCGAAGGAGGCCAGCAAGAACATGGCCGCACGCGGCTCCAGTTCTTCCATTGAGCCGTTGTAGTTGGCAATCGCCAAAATATAGAAGACGATTGCGAGTACCAGTACCACCCAGTCAAACCAGGCCAGCTTGATGCTGCTGTTCTTGAGAAAGAGCAGGCCCGCACCAATGACGATTCCTAAGATCAACCAAAGTAACATGAATCAGTCCTTTCCTGTGTGTCAGCGCGCCTAGGCGTCGGCATGACCTTGTGTCGAATCAATACCGTATTCAGGCAGGTCGAGCGTCCACCATTCTTCGGGGTCTTTCTGCGGCTCGTCCATTGGGCCAGAGCTGTAAACGTTGCGGCTGAGTTCTGCCAGCGCGCCATTGAAGATAGTCGTCGTACCAATCGTGCCTTTGACCATACTGTGGATGAGGGCACGATCCTTGACCGAGAACGGGCAAACGGCGAAGCAGATACCGCAGTTAGTGCCTGTTTCTGCCCAGTAGTTACGGCAGGTCAGGGCATTTTCGTACCAGGTCTTGACGCCGCCGCGGTTCCAGCCGCCCTGGGTATCGTATGAGGGATCCGGGCTGGTGCTGAGTGAACCAGACGGGCAGTAGGTGGCGCAGGTCATGCAAGATTTGCAGAAGTTGAAGATACCCGCGTCAATCGGCTTGGTTGGGGCCACCGGCAGGTTGGTGACCATCTTGAAGACGCGCACCATCGGGCCGTATTCGGGCGTGATGAGGCGGTTCAAGCGGGAGAGTTCACCGAGGCCAGCCATCACACCAAAAGCGGGTGCAATACCGAGCGCGTTCGTCTGAGCTTCGCCCAGGCCATAGTAGCCGATACCACGCAGGAAGCCTTGCAAGCGGCTCTGGATAGCGCGATTACGGGCATAGGCCATCGATGTGGTGGCCGCACCGAGCGGGGTTGGACAGCGCGTCATGCCTTCTTGCGACATCTGCACGGTCCAGGTGATGACCCAGCGTGCTTTCTTGGGGATGATACGCTGTTCTTCAGTCTCATCCGGCACGTCTTGTTCTTCGCTGATGACAACTTCTTTGCCATCGGGATCGGTGGCGTAAATGAGCTTTTCAGTATTTTCGTCGAGTTCAACGAAGCCGACGGTGGCTGCACCAAAGGCGCGCAGTGCTGCGCGGATCATCTCAGAATTTTCTTCCGGGGTGCCTTCCCAACGCGGGATACCGCCTTCTTCCGGCGTGGTGACGTTGTCTGGTCCCAAGAAGGATTGATCTGAGCCGATGCCGCTGGCTTTATAAAGGGCGATGTCGCGCACGGAGTAACCGGGTTTACCCGCATTTGAGTGATCGTAGATGATCGTGCCACGCTGGGTGTTTAGCCGGGTGAAGGTTTCTTCATCCAGGTATTTGCTCCAGCCACGACGAACGGTGTTACGCTCATCAAAACGATAGATCGCTTCCCAGTCAATTTCGACGGTCGGCTTATCCACACTGCGGACCCAAGGTGGCCGCGGGGCAATACCAGCCTGGTCGCTCCAGCTTTCACCAAGGGCTTCAATCGGCCCTAGTGCGGCTGCGCCACCAATACCCAGCAGACCCATGTCCTTTAAGAACTCGCGTCTATTTAAACTGAATGGCATGTAATTTCTCCTTTTTATTACGCATACGTCATCTGACGTTTTGTCGCTAAGTTGGATTTGAACTGTGTGACTAACGTGGGTGGCAGGTCGCGCAGCCACTCCCCGCAGCACCACAACCTGAGCAAGGCGAGCTACCCGCTAATGCCCGCACTTGGCCATTTGTCGATGATGAAAAAATAGCCACATTACTGATGAGCCGCTGAGTTTCCAGCGATTGGCACTCTGGGCAGAGTGTGTCGGTATCCACATCGGCCATATGCTTACGGACTTCAAATTGGGTTTGGCATGCCTCACAACGGTAGGTATATCGTGGCATGGGGGCTCCCTTCTTGATTCAATGGCTCCTGATTGGGGGAGCCTGGGCTTAGAAAACAAAAAAACCGGCAATCCACTTGGATTGTCCGGTTCTCAAGGCTCGTGAGAATGTCGGTGTATGGTCAGGGTACCCTGGCTCCTGAGGTGGTATGTTGCGATCCCCTCAGTCACAGTTGCGGCCCAGCATCGGTCTTTCACCGATTTTCCCCTGTGACGCTACGTCTTATCTAGCGTCTTACATAGTATGGCGCAGCAGGGGTTATCTGTCTGTCGGGAGGCTCTTGATACGCTGTCAGGAAAAGCCCTATTTTGCGGGCATCTTTGTAGGGTTTTTCCCTACAGGCTGTTAGTCCTTGTCCGTACGGATGCCAAACTCCGGCAGGTCCAGCGACCACCAGCCTTCGGGGTCTTTCTGGATGCCATAGCCGAAGGCATCGTCCATGTTGCGCGTCATCTCATTGAGGAACGGCATCTCGGAGATTTGCATGCGGATCAGGTCATGCATGAAGCTCTGGTTGCGTTTGGAAAACGGGCATACCGAGAAGCAAATGCCACAGTTGGTGCCGAGTTCTTCATACCAGTAGCGTTTGCAGCGCACGGAATCTTCAAACCAGGCTTGATGGCCGGGGTTGTTCCACTCGCCGATGGGTTGCCAGTTGGGGTCGGTTTCAAAGCTGAGAGCACTCGGTGGGCAGGCTTCCGCACATTTTTTGCAGGATCGGCAAAAACGGGCGATGCCAGCGTCGATGGGCTTATCGGGAGCCAGCGGCAAATCCGTAACCATTTTGAAGATACGCACCATTGGGCCGTATTCCGGGGTGATGACGCGATTGAGGCGCGACAGCTCCCCCAGGCCAGCCATGACAGCCAGTGCAGGGGCAATCCCCAGGCCGTTGAGGGCGGCTTCGCCCATGCCCTGATAACCCAGACCGCGCAAAAATTCCTGAGCGTTGTTCTGGATCATGAGGCCGCGCTGATAACTTTCGCGGGTGGTCGTCTGGGCGATTTTGGTGGGCGCACGCTTCATCGCCAGGTCGGACATCTGCACCGCGTAGACGATCACCCACTGGGCTTTGTTAGGGATGACGCGCTTGTCGTCGTCCTCGTAGGCCTGTTCGACATCATCAAAGATGATTTGTTTGCCATCGTGGTCCACGCTGTAGATGAGTTTGCGGGTGTTGTCATCGAGCTTGACGAAGCCGACTAAGGCAGCGCCCATCTGATGCAGGGCGACTTTGACCATCGCGGCGTTTTCTTCCGGCGTGCCATGCCAGGGTTCTAAGCCCTCATCCTGGGGGCGAGGCGCTTGCTGCGGCCCTAAGAAAGTACGTGGCATGACCTCGCGCACACTATGGAAAGCATTGACCAGGGCCGTATCGCGCAGGGTGTATCCGGCCTGATTATTGGCCAAGCGCTGCTGCTGTATTTGGCGACGGGCTTCTTGGAGGCGCTTATTCTCTTCCTCAGTGGCAAAGCGATTGAGACCATCCCCCAACAACGTATTTTGCTGGGCATTGACGCGTTGCATGGCTTCCCATTTGATACCGAGGGTTGGTTCATCCACCTGACGCACCCACCAGGGCCGCCGATAAACGCCGCCTGATGTTGTCTCGCCGAGTTGCTCACCGAGGGCGGTCGCGCCGACGGCACCCGACACGCCGAGAGTGATCCCGGCCATGCCCATGTTCTTCAAGAAATCGCGGCGGCTAGGGTTATCGTGCTGGCTCATGGGCTATTCCTCCACATCCATGACATCCATATCGGCATCGGAAGCCCGTACGATGTCTTGTTCAGTTGCATCCTGGTGGACCACATCGCGGTAAACGCTGCGGCTTTCAATGATTTTTGTGATTTCGATAGTCAGTCCGGCCATCAGCAGCACTAGGAACATACCCCCGGCCACCACCCCAGGCTGCACCTCACGCTCGGCAAAACTAGCCAGGGAGAACTCCAATAAGATGGCCAAAGCGACCAGCCACAAGAACCAGGCCATCCAGGAAGCACAGGGCCGCCGCCGGATGCGCAGGAAAAAATAGTCTGGTGATGCTGGGTGGGGCTTATGGTCGCTCACTTGGTCTCCAGGAGTTCATGCTTGAGGGCGTACTGCACCAAGTCAGCGCGGCGTTCTAGATTGAGTTTTTCCATGACGCGCTGGCGGTAGGTATCGACTGTTTTGGGGCTGATGAAAAGCATCTCGCCCATTTCCTTGCTGCTATAGCCGAGGGCGGTCATGATGAGCACTTCGCGCTCACGGTCGCTGAGCAGGTCGAGTTCACTGGGTGGTTTTTCTTCCGGCTCCTGATTTTGATCGCGGTAGTCGGCTAGCAGCACATTGGTCACACCGGGCGTCAGATAAGAATTACCCTGAGCGATTTGGCGAATGGCGGCGATGAGTTCGGTATCGGCGGCGCTCTTGAGGACATAGCCTGCACCGCCGGCCTGCATCACATGACGGATGTACTGGGTATCGGCATGCATGGTCAGCACCAGCACGCGCGTATCCGGGTGCTGTTGGGTGCAATCTTCGATGATGTCCAAGCCTTTGACTTCCGGCATCATCAAGTCGAGCACGACCACATCGGGGCGCAGAGCAGCAATCTGGGCCAGAGCTTCACGGCCATTGCTAGCTTCACCTACGACGGTGAGGTCCGGCTCGCTGTTGAGCAAGGCTTTGAGGCCAGCCCGCAGGACAGCGTGGTCATCAGCGAGCAAGATGCGAATGGGGATGGTCTCCATAATGTGCTCCTATAAGCTATTTTCGGGCACGGTCAGTTCAATTTGTAGCTGGGTACCCTGCCCTGGCTTGGATTCCAGTTGGAAGGTGCCACCGAGCAGTTGCACCCGTTCCTGCATGCCCAATAGGCCCAGGCCGCGGTCACTGTTTTTGAGCAAGTCATTGACGTTGAAGCCGCAGCCATCGTCCTTGACTGAGGCGTTTATCCGGCTGTGTTCGCGGTAGATTTCTACATTGATGTGCTGCGCCTGGGCATGTTTGGCGATGTTGGTCAGCGCTTCTTGCACGACGCGATAAAGCAAAATCTCGACATCACGCGGCAGGCGGATGTCATCAAGGTGATCGGTCTGGAAGTCGACATCGAGGCCAGTCTGCTTGGCATACTCGTAGATGTGCCCTTCTAATGCAGAAATCAGGCCGAGGTCATCGAGGGCCGAGGGGCGCAGGTCAGCGGCCAAACGGCGCACTTCTTGCAGGGTGCGCCCGACGACTTTGCGCAAGTCCTCAACGCCTGTTTTGACGTGGTCGAGGTTATCGCTGCGCTCCAGCATTTTGAGGTGCACCAGCATAGAGGTCAGGGCCTGCCCTGTTTCATCATGCAGCTCGCGGCTGATGCGCTGACGTTCTTCTTCCTGGGCGCTGACGACTTTGGTCAATAGCTGGGTCAGCAACTGTTCTTTTTGGGTAAGCTGCCCCCAGAGTTTGCCATTCTGGACGGTCACGCCTAATTGATTGCAAATGCCACTGATGACGCGCTGATTCTGGGGAATGTGGCAGGCGGCTTTATCGCAGAATAGAATCAACAAGCCCAGCACAGACTGTTGTGCGCCGATGGGCATTACCAACGAAGCTTCGTAGCCATGCTGCGGGCGTAGCTGCACCAAAAACGATAAGGCTGAGGGCAGGTCATCCTTTGGATCGACCGTATCAATCATCAGCGGTCCATCAATGTCGAAAGGGTCGTTATCGGCACTGCCGAAGTCGGTTAAGGCTTGCGGGATCGCCTCTAAGAAGGCCTCCGGCAAATGGAAGCTGGCAGCGACTTGCGGTCGCTCGTCAGCCATCATGAGAATGAGGCCCGCCTGGGAACCCGTATTTTCCAGAGCGCGGCGCAGACCATACTGGATGATCTGCTGCATGTCGCCGGGTTCATTGGCCATGTGGGCCAATTCATAGAGCACGGCTAATTCCTGATTGCGCTGCTTGAGCTGATCGTTGGAACGGGCCAGTTCCTGATGGGAGGCATCCAGGCTGATAATCATGGCGTTGAAGGCGCGGCCCAGTTCGCCGATTTCATCATTGGCCCAGACAGGGGCACGCACGGAGAGATCGCCATCTTTGACGCGCTGGGCGACCCAGGTCATGTTGATGATGGAGCGCGTCAGCACCCAGGTCAAAAACCAGCCGATGCCCAGACCCGCCACCGCTGAGAAGACGGTGATGATCGATACGCTGCGCATACCGACCGACATGGCCTGCTCGACACGGGCTTCGCTCAGGAGGTAGGAAAGCCAACCGCCCAGTTGGTTACTAACCCACCAGGCAATCGTAAAACCCAATATCAATAGGGGCGCGACAATGATGCCAATGATTTTCTGGCGTAGGGGGACACGCCCCGCCCACGCCCAGAATGCATCCCAGATTTTCCGTCGGAACACCAGATTTAACCCACAGACTTTTCCTCAGTTTAAGGAAGTGGCAGCCTGTGGGCCAATGACATTTGTAAGCAATTTGCTGTGGGAAAAGCAGAATCCCATCGGGTTGTGCTTACGAGACTAGCCTACCGGCACGGTCAGGTAGCAGATGGCGATGTACGAGAGGCGTTCCCCACGCACGCGGTAGGTACCCGGTTCAGCGGTCCAGTTGGCGCGGAAGATGCGCAGGTAACGCTCGTCTTCGGGATTACTACTCACCAGGATCGGATCGGTGGCGTGGACCCGTAGATAATCCTGATCGTTGAGCACAACCGACCCCGGATCAATGCTAACGGCGCGGCGAGCTTCGCCATAGTTATCGAAAGGCGGCGGCGTAAATTCAAAGGTGATTTGTTGGCCAGCACGCAGGGGGCCGTTGGTCGGCTCGCAGGTTTCCAGGGAAACGGTATTGGTCGATGGGGCTGGATCGTCGTTTAGCACCGGGATGGAGCGGCACTCGCCCAGAGTTTCCACACGGGAGGCACGTATCCAGCTCGATTGGCGCAATTGATACCAGAGGGTATCGCTGGCATCAGTCGTTTGCTGGACGGGCATCACCTGTTGCCCCGCAGCAATCGGATTCACCACTTCGTAAAATTCAGCGGGACCGGCATAGAGTTGGGAATCCATACGGACGACATAGCGGCAGGTGGTATCCGGCGTGGAGGTCGGCGGCGGGGCTTGGCTGGCCTGGACAGATTGCTGCCAACGGGTGGTCGCGGCGGCGATGTCATCCTGGGTGATGGCCTCGGTCATCGTAAAACGGCGCGGCAAGGCATTCAGGGGCAGGCCTGTAAATTCAAACGTGCCGAATGGCTCTGGATGGGCCAGGTGCAACTGGGAAAATTGAATGCGTGCCCCGGCGGGTACGACCACCTGGGAATCCTCTGGGCCAGCGATGAGCGAACCTTCCAGCACATTGGCAGTGAGTAACTCGCTGTCAGCGGTAATGAAGACCGTCGCCGCGACTTGGAATGGCACGTTATTCAGGGTGAAGGATACGGCGTGCTCCGGGTGCGGGGATTGGATCAGCAGGCCGCTGGGGAGCTGGCCATCGCATAGGCTGGTTGATTGCCCGCTGAGGTGGGCCACCTGGAAAGGCCGCAAGTAGGGGTCGCCCACTTCGATGACGTTTAGCTCGCTGACAGGCGACGGCACAGTGAGGATCTCGGAGGAAATCCAGGCGAGGTCGTTGCTGTTGGGTACGCTGACACGCAGCCAGCGGCTATCTTCGGTGCGGCCATTGGCCACCAACGCACGATTCACAGCCAGTTCCATGACGATGTCGCCATCAATGGCCGGGGTGGCGCGTAATTTACCTGTTCCGGTGAGGGTGACGGTCATGGTCGGCACAGATGATACCAAGTTCATCAGGCTGACATCCCCCAGAGCGAGCCATGTCATGGCCGTGCCTTCGTTGTCGGTGATGCTGGCCTGGACCTGTAACTGGGCCACTGCCGGGTCATCGCCGTTGGCCAGGGTGATAATCCATGTGCCGTTGAGCGGCATAATCTGCCCCGTCTGCTCGATGAGTGCGCCATCGGTTGATTGCAGGCTGACATCACCGCTGCCGATGCAGACCTGATTGCGTTCGATCCCGTAACAAGCGGAACTGGCACGGGCCAGCGCCAGCAACACATCCGGCGGACAGGTGGCCTGGGCCATGATCGGTGCTGTTATATGGAAAGCCAGCCAGAATACTAAAAAGAATCCCCACTTACGCATGTTGTCAGCTTCCTGGTTTTGTCATCCTGGTAATAGAGGTAGAGAAAAAGCATGTTTTGCAGTGCGGGCAACCGTGCAGCATGGGTACCCTACGTGCATATTACATCGCAACCTTACGGGCGTATGGTGGCCACCTGTTGAGCGTAGGGTTGGCGTTCGGTTTTGCACACGGCCTTACCCGCACAATAGAAGGGAAGCCTGTTTGCAACACCTACGTCTGGAGAACAATCCATGCGACGATTCCTCATACCCATCGTGGGGGTATTGGTCCTCTTTGCAGTTGGCATCAGCATTGCCCAAAATGCCACGCCGCAATCCTTCACTGTGTTCCGACAATTCGGTACGCTGCGCCCACGTGGCATGATTTATGACCCGAATTACGATCAATTTGCCTGGGTGGATGGCCAGGGTCGACTGCTGCTGGCCGATGCCGCCACCTACTCCCCGCGCCACATCCTGTATGACGTGCCAGACGCCTTTAACGCCTATGCATTCAGCCATGATGGACGCTGGTTGGCACTGGCGGTCGATGTACGCATTGAGCTATGGAACACGCAGACGGGCGAACTGGCCACCACGCTGGCGCCGGAAGGCGTCTTGCAGATACAGGGGCCGCTGTACTTCGGCACGGATGACCGTTTGCTGCAATTCGACAGCCTCGTACGCGCCCCGGCGGAACTGCGCCGCAGTGAAAACGATACGCTGGTGCTGTCGTGGTTGTGGGATTTGCCAGCCGCGCGGCGCGAGTCCTCAGCGAGCTTGCCGGGGAACTCACGGGCGTATGCTTTCTTTGAATATCGCGGGTCATCGTTGCTGCTGGGTACAGGGGACTACGTCATCGCGGGTGCACCCAGCCGCTTAATCGTGATGGACGCGGGCGACCCCGCGCTGCCCATCGTCGCAGAAATTAGCGCCAACCGTCTGGAGCGCGACCCTTTCAATATATGGACCAGTGCGCGTGATGGGTATATGTATGTGCTGCCCAGTGGGCGCAATGAGCTGATCCAGATCGACCCCGAAAAAGGCACCCTATTCAATATTCAGGTGGGGCGCAACCTGGGCTATTACAACCTGGATGACCTGGAAGGGTTTGGCTTCAGCCGCCTGCACCACGTCATCGGGGATGCCAATTCCCAGGAAGATACGCCGCTGCTGCGCTTGCTGCTAGGTGACGATTATCTGCTAAGCCGCAACTTTAACGAACAAACAGTGGTGCTGCTGGATGTGCTGGAACCGCTGACCGTCACACAGCAAGAAGCGGGTTTCCTGATTTACCGCTTCGACCGTCAGACATCAACGGGCGTCATCGAGTTCATCAACCCGCCGGATGTGCAGCAGTTGGTGGTCCATCCTGATAACAATCAATTGCTGGTACGGCGCAATTCGACACAGCAAATCGAAACCTATAACCTGGATACAGGCGCACTGGAGCAGGTCTACTATCCAGACCTGCCCGACCCCAATGGGCAGTACACGCTGGCCTATAACGGCGATGGCAGCGTCATCACCAGCGATATGCAGCGCTTCGACGCGGTGACGGGCGACACGCTGTACCGCGACGCCAACATTGATTTTCAATCCGGGCAGATTACGTTCACTGAGGACAGTACGGGCCTGATTTCGCGGGTGGGGGATACCTGGCACATCTGGGATGTGGCTACGCAAAGCCTGATCCGGGAGCGCACCCTCCACCTGCGCGGGGATGTCATCGACAATGAGGCCGACCTCAGCCGCTATCTGTCGGTGTATACGGAACAAAGCCGAGAGACCATCACCGTACAAGCCCCCGTCGATACAACGAGCGGCGATGAGCAGGCCGTCGATGCCACGCCGACGCTTGAACCAAGCCCAACACCACTGCCCTCACCAACGCCACAGATTACAGCCACACCTGCCGCTGACGAAGCGTCCCAGGATGGCGTCGCCATTGTCGCTGTGCCGGAAAATATGCTGAACGTGGCGCTTGTCAGCAATACCTACTATGAAATCACAGACATCTGGTCCGGGGAGCGTACCCAGTTCCGGGTGCCAAAATATGACAACTACACCGTCGAGCAGGTCATCCCCAGCGCGGACTGGCAGCATTTCATCGTGGTCTACAGCCACGGCCAGGGCAACCTGTTCACGCACGAGAGCGATGTCATGGTGTTCGACTTTGACGGCAATCTGTTGATCCACCTGACGCCCAACAATCTGCCCTCATCACAGGGGCGGTCCTATAGCTGGCTGGACAATGAGCGCGTCGTTATCCGCAGTTCACAGCCCTATGAGAACCGCACCGAGCCGATCCTGGGCGTCGCATATCACGTTTCCGGGTTGCCGCAGTGCATGGTCGATGCCTATGACGACTGGCAGCAATTTTTGCCGCTATGGGAATTGTTCAATTTACGCTTTGAAAACGAGCAACTTAGTTGGTTGACGCAGCGCATTTGCAGCAATCTACCCGCATCAGCCGATGCCTTCATCGACAGCCTGACACCAACGCCACCCTACTACTACCCGGTCGCCAGGGGGGCGGATACGAGCGTGATCGTCGGTGTGCCGGAGTGCCTGACACGCCGCTTCAGCAGCTCGTCATTGGCCTATGCGGAGCTGTGGCGCACGATGTCCGCCGGGTTGGAAGACGACGAACTCGAAGGGCTGGAGGATATGCTATGTGAAGGCCTGCTGAGTTCAGTCAGCCAGGTCGATGCCACGCCGACATCCGACCCGAATGCGCTAGGTGCAGCGACTGCGACACCTGTCGACAGAGAAGCGAGCAGCGTCACGCTCGGCAGTGATAGCGTACCGGGCATCATGGTGGTGGACATCACCGACCAGACGCGCACGGTCGGCAGCTATGTACCAACCGCAGAAACGACGACTGTACGCTCGCAGTTGGGGCGTGTTCTGGAAGAATACGAAGAACTCTACAATCGGCGGCCCGATGGCACGACCATCCTCAGCCCGAACGGCGAGTATATGGCGGTGCAGGATGGGCGCGGATTCGTGACAATTTACCAGCTTGGCCAATCCCGGCCCGATCAAGTGTGGGTCAACCGCGTGACGCGCGACGTACCACGCACGCCGATTCGGTCCACACAGGCGGTGGGTTTGCTACCAACGGCGACAGCCTCCCTGAGTTACCTAGATGAACCGCAGCCGACGCTGACGCCAACCGTCAGCCCGACCGCGCCGCCCCTACCGGAAGCGACTTATGCCCTGCCGGAGCGCGATGCTGTCACAGAAATTTGCCCCTATGACCACCTGTTTACGCTGGATCAGCCTGCACCCGACTTCGCAGCCGAGGGCAGCTTGTATGTGCTGTCGAATGTGCTGTGGGTGCTGGATGTCGCCAGCGGGTCGTATCGCCCGGTGGACAGCCTGCCCGTATGCGATGTAGAGGCCAATTGCGACTTCTCACCGGATGGGCAATGGAACCTGCTTCACGGGGAGGTTCCCCTGTTGATACGGGCCGATGGCAGCGAACCGCAGGTCGTCATCCCCCATACCGAACGACCTGTAAAGAATGTCTCGGCCAGTTGGACGCTGGATTCGACGTTGCAGTTACGATTTGATCAGTATGACGCTGGGGAACTACGCAACCCGCACACGTTCTACCAGACCTATGACCCGAACACGGGAACATATGGCGCAATCACTGAACCGCTGGATGTGCCGACCATTTATGAATTACCGACAACGGTCATCAGTGTGCAGCCGATCTACAGGGAGTGGGCGCTGGTCTGGACGCCATACGATGGTGCCTATGCTGAGGGTCGCAAATACTACATGTACCACTACCCAACCCAGACGTTCCGCTACTTTTTGCGGGCGATTGGCACTTCGCTGGACAGCTTCTGGCATCCGCAAGGAGAGCGCCTCTACTATCGGCCACCCGGCCAGGAAGACTGGTACGTCTTCGATACGACGACGCAGGAACACAGCCACTATGGCGACATCTACGGCGGCACATGGTCGCCGGATGGGACTTATCGCATCGACTGGTACAGCCTGCCGAATGCCGACGAGCGTCATGAACGGCTGTTGAATCAGGAGTTGCTGCCCAAGCTGCAATTATGGAACAGCCAAACGGGTGAGCTACAGCGTTATTGCCTGCCGGAAACAGGCAGCACCAGCTACAGCGGCACTCCGCTGCTGTGGTCGCCGGATAACCGCTATGTGGCGTTCCGGGTGGAGCTACCGCCGGAGGGCGACGTCTTCCCGGTGCCGACGGTCAAATATACGCCTGTGCCGACCGCAACGCCGATGCCCTTGGAGCAGGTCTATCAATATCGGGCATGGCGGACGCTGGTGCTGGATACGCAAACCGGGGCGGTAACGGTCCTCAGCACGGAAGCTGATAACGCCTTCGTGTGGGTCGCAGAGGAGGTGGCACGATGAAACGCTGGCTAGCGGTAATCCTCATCCTGTTCGGGCTGATGGCAAGCGTCAGCGCCCAAGACAGTGGCGATCAATACAGCGTGTGGGTGACGACGCAGGACTTTAGTTCGCTGCGGCACGGCCCAGGTACGAGCTTTGAGCGCATCACCATCATCGACCCCAGTGTGACGCTGCCTGCGATTGGTCGTACTGCTGATACGCGCTGGATACAGGTCATCAATGAGGATGGGACAGTCGGTTGGATCGCGTCGATCTTGCTGGTGTGGTCCGGGCAGGTCGTGAACTTGCCCGTCGATGGCGTGAACCCGGAACCCTTCGTGCGACGTGCCGGGGCGATGGGCGTCACCAGCCGAGAAACGCCCTACTACGTGGATGAAATCGCACCGGAAACGCTGGTGGGAACCATCCCCGAAGGCACGGTGGTTGAACTGGTCGGGCGGCTGGGCGATGCCTCGTTCCGCTTCTGGCAGTTCCAGATTAAGTACCAGGGTGGCCTGTACTGGGTCGGTTCGTGGAATATTCGCATCAATGATGGCAACTATCTGCGGCTGCTCGATACACAATATCTGTACCCTTATGGCCGCTTGATCCAACAGTATTCGGAAAATATCGCGCTGGCACTGGGCAGCTATGAGCAAATTCGGTCGATCTGGCAGCGGCTTGATAATGGCGATTCAGTGGCCTGTGACCCCATCCCGCAGACGATCATCCGCACGCTGACCGAAGGCGATGTCGCGCGGGAAGACAGCTTTTTGCCAGCAGTTGTCGCGCTGGATGAAGCCATTCGCACGATCAACCAGGCGATCAACTCGTTCGATAGCATCTGCGCCGATACCAATCGTTTTCTGGTGCAGGCGGATATTGATGAGGCATTAGCCCTGATGGATGAAGCCGAGCGCAGTTTGCTATTGGCGGCGTCTCTGCTCAATCCACTGCGCGTCCGCAACCCGCTGATTAGCGCCATTGGGGGCAATTAAGTTGTTAGTGATTCGTTTTTAGTTTTTGGTTTGACATTTTCTTCTCTGGAAGACGGCAGCCCAAGATTAACCTGTGGCAGCCATCAGAGACTAATAACTAACGACTAAAAACTTTGGAAATTCGATAGATAACAAGCAACACAATTTTGAGCCATACGTTTGTAAGCAACTATGCACAACCTACTGAGGAGAAGCCACATTATGATTCGTCGTTTGTTCAGCAGCCTATTGATCGCAGTTTTGGCCATGACGCTATTCACGGTGCCGACCCTGGCACAAAACACACAGGAAAAAGAACTACCAGAATGCCCCATCTTCGAGGATCAGTCGACCGATGTGCGCATCAGCTACTATGTCGGTGAAGGACTGGGCTACCAGCGCTCCGGCAACCTGGGCCAAGCCACCGACAGCTTCGACTGCGTGGTGCTGGTCATCGACCCTAGCTATGTGACCGGGTATATGCTGCGCGGGCGGGTACTGGCACAACAGCGTTTGCTGGAAGAAGCGGTCGATGACTATACTCGCGCCATCGAACTGGATAGCTCACTGATCGAAGCCTATAACAATCGCGGCGTGCTGTATATGTCGCTGGGCGAATACGACGAGGCCGCAGCCGACTTCGCGCGGACAATCGACCTGGACCCCAATTTTATCGAGGGCTATAACAATCAAGCCATTCTGAGCGCCCTCAATGAGGATGTCGATGGAGCCATCACCATCCTGGAAACAGCCCTCAGCCGCAGCAATATCGCTGACATCCTGGCCTCTCTCAAGAACCCGGATCGTCCATCCGATGCCGAATTCCCCAAGTTCGACAGCATCAATGCCCGTCCGTATGCACTGTTGGGCATCATGAATTCGCTGAAGGCCCTGCAAAACTATGAGGACTACATCACCCTGACGCGCAGCGGCGCGGACTCGCGGATTACCTCCGCAGCCGGCATGCTGGAATCGCAATTCACCTTCGAGCTACGGCTGGATGATGGGTCCTGGTTGCTACAGGCTAATTACGATCCTTTTAAAGAATAAGGGCTGCCTGATGCGAAGTCTCATGCGATGTATCACACTATTCGTCTTACTGCTATGGAGCGCCAGCTTAACATTGGGCGTGGGGTTACAGGCCCAGGAACCCTTGGACTGTGAAGACCCCTTTATTCCCGATGCGACCCCGGCTTACTACCTGGGGCAAGGGGCGGTGCTCATCGAACAGGGGCAGGTTGCACGGGCGGTCGAAGCCTATAGCTGCGCGATTGAAGGCGACCCGACCTATGCCCCGGCCTATGCACGACGCGCCTACGCTTATGCCATCATGCTGGATGATCGGGCGGCACTGGCTGATTACGAGCAGGCGCTGACCCTGGATGAAACGCTGGTCGATGTCTATATCAACCGGGGAGCGCTGTATACCACGCTCGGTAACTATGGCTTGGCGATCAGCGATTATTCGCTGGCGCTGGCCCTGGAACCGGATAACGTCGATGCGCTGAACAATCGGGCGGTAGTGCACGCGATTGAGGGCAATTACGACCTGGCACTGGCTGATGCCCAGGCAGCGATTGCCGCTGACCCGGATGACGTCACAGCCTATGCCACACAGGGCGCGATCTACAGCGCGTTATCGACCCAGAGTTACCAGACCTTCATCGAGCGCGGCGACGAATATGCGCGGTTGCCAGCCGGATCACCCACAGGCGTCATGAGCGCGATTGATAACAGCCAGCGCACAGGCGATATGGGCATCTGGCTGCGCTTCCAAGTGCCTGCTGAGCAATAGGGATGATGCCATGAGACAAGTCATGAAGCGACGAACTTTACTCAGCCTACTGCTTATCGTGCTGGTGGTTTTGCCAATGCAGGCGCAGGAGAGCGGCGGCGTCATCACAGAAGTCAACAGCCGTTCCGCGCTGGATACCGGGTCCCTGAATCCGCTGCGCTGCAATACGCCGGCCTGTGAACGCATCACCAACCTGCTGTTCCCGACGCTGTTCGCCATTGACCCGGCCACCCAGCTTGTGGTCGCAGGCGCAGAGGGTAATTATGGGCTGGCAGTGGGCATCACAACAGATGTGGACGCGGTTTATCGGCTGGCGCTGCGCGAAGATGCTGTCTGGAGCGATGGCACACCGATCACGGCCTACGATGTATTCTACAGCTACCTGGCGGTGGCCAGCGAGTCGATCAGTTCGTCGCTGTCGTCACACTATATGGATGATGTGCCCTTTATGCGCGTGATCGATGACTATACGCTGGAACTGGATTTCAGTGCGCCAAGCTGCCAATCACTGGCGAGTGCCAACCTGCCGATTGTGCCCTATCACGCCTTCGACCCGGATTTCAGAGCGGTTGCGGAAGGATTCCAGGCAGTGGGCACGCCAGAGGAACAGTACGAGGCTTGGACGAAAACCTACCCGGAGGGCAACTTCCAGGTGATGATTGAGCATCCATTTGATCGCTACCCAGATGTCACCTGGGGTCCGTTTGTGCTGGATGAGCGCATCGGGCTGGATGATATTCGACTGCGTACGCCGGATAATCGGCTGGCGTATGTGCTCAAAGAACCGGACCCGACCTATACAGCGGTTGACCTGTTCCGGCAGGGCGAGACGGATCTGCTCATCAACCCGCCATTGGCACAACTCGACGGGGTGGCCGAGCTACCCGGCGTGCAAATGTGGTCGTACCCATCGCTGTCATGGGACTATATCGCCTTCAATCTGGCTGATCCCTACGAGCCGAGCAGTGCCTTCGATGTCGATGGCGACCCGATTGAGCAAGGCGAGCATCCCATCTTCAGTGATGTACGCGTGCGGCAGGCGGTACAGATGGCGATCAACGTGCAGGAATTGATCGACGTGGGGCTGTATGGGCAGGCCACGCCGATGGCAGCCCAAATTCTGCCGCAGTCCTGGGCCAATGATGCCATGCCGGACGCCATTGACTATGATCCCGAAGCAGCCAGGGCGCTACTGGATGATGCCGGTTGGCGTGACGTCGGCAATGATGGTGTACTGGACTGCATCCGATGTGAGGATAGGGACTATCGCCATCGGCTGGATGTGCGCCTGCTATACGATAGCAATCCGCGTATGGAACGCATCGCGCGACTGGTTCAGCGGCAACTGAGCGAAGTCGGTTTCCGAGTGAACTTGCAACCCGGTTCATTTAGCGAAGCCCAGCAGCAGAGCTTCGACCTGTATCTGGGATCTTGGTATCACGATTATCCCTATGACCCGGACCTGTCGGTGCTATTCCAGCGCGAGGCGGATGTACGCAACAAGGGCTTGAACATCGGGTCGTACGTCAATGCGGAAGTCGAGCAGGTCATGGACGCGGCGCTGCACGTCCCCGGTTGTGACATCGAGGAACGAGCACGGCTGTATGGCGAATTGGGGCGTCTGCTGCAAGCGGACCCACCCTATGTCTGGCTGTATGCGCCGAACGATGTCGTGCTGGTGCGGAACGACGTCATCGGGTTTGCGCCCTATGCCAACGCACCCTTCTGGAATTTAGAGACATGGCAGGTGTCGCGATGACCTATCAACGAGCGATTTTACTGCTGCTACTGCTGGTGCTGATGCTGGTCTACCCAACTATGGCACAGGACAGCACGCCCGACGCGGACATCGCAGCCACTGAAGAAGCGACCGAAGGCATCACAGCCACGCCAAGCAGCGACGTCGGCTTTGTGGCGACGGTCGAAGTGGACAGCGGCTTCGCTCGGCTACACCCCAGCCAGGATGCGGAAGCGGTGGCGTCGGTATTCGTCGATGAAAAGTTGGAAGTCATCAGCCGCAACCTGGATGGCACCTGGTTCGAGGTGCGGCGTCCAGGACGCATGACCAACCTGGGCTGGGTGTTCACGGAGTTGCTGGACTGGGAAGGTCGGCCAGAGTTTTTGCCCCTGGGCGATGCGGTCACGGGCCTAACCAGCGACATCGCCAGCCCGGTCACGACTGATTACGCCGTGTTCATCATCGAAGGCGTGGCCCTGCGCAACTACCCGGTGCTGGAGCGCAGCCAGCGTTTGCTGAACATCCCGCCTTCGGTGGTGGTGCCAGTGCTGGCTCGCAATCAGGATGGCTCGCGGCTGTACGTCAACTACCTGGGTACGGAAGGCTGGATCGTCGGGTTTGCGGCGCGCCAGCGGAATGACATCCTGCAAGTGCGACAAGCGCCCAATCTGCCGCCGTTGGAGACGATACAGGTGTATATCGTTCCGCCAGAGCTACAACTTGAGCAGATTGAGTCGTTCCGGGTGTGGACGCAGGATAAGCTGGTGCTGGCCCAGAACTTAGAAAGTTTCTGGTGGTCGGTGTTCCGGGGAGAGATTTTCCCGTGCCAGCCGCCGGCGGAAATCGCGTCTTATCTTTATGATGACAGCGATGTGCAGCAGTTACCGGAGTTGGATCGTTATGCGCCGCGCACGGTGACGGGCGTCCGTTACCTGAATGCGTCGATCAATGCCATGCGGGCCTGTGGCGTGGTGCAGCCGGATGACGTCAGCCAAGCGCGGAATGATGCCATCAATGCACGTATCATCTTCGCGGCGACGTTACAGCAGCTTGATAATCTGGAAGATCAGATCCGATAGCATCATTTATAAGATCGTAAAAAAGGGGCCTTCGTTGTATGCGAGGGTCTTTTTTGTGTTTCGGGCGCTTGAATGGCCCTGGCCGGACACAGCATGCTGTGCCCCTACGCTGCGTGTAAAAACTGGGTCGGGCACAATGTATTGTGCCCCTACGGCGTTGCCTGATTGCTAGCAAAAAGTGGTAGGAAAGTCGCCAGTTGGCTACTATCAACATGATCACCGAGATGGGAAAGGAATGCTATAGATGGCAAAAACGACGGTCTATATCAACAGCAGCGAACAAGGCGAAGCCGGGGCAGGCTTGCATATCTACGATCTGGACATGGAGACGGGCGAACTGCGCCTGCGCGAATCCGTGAAGACCCTTAAGCAGGCAGATTACTTCAATCTGCATCCGACGCAGAAATATCTCTACGCAGCGTCCAAAATAAACAGTGCAGCAGTGCACAGCTTTGCCATTGGCGACGATGGCGGCCTGACCTGGCTCAATAGTCAGGCTGTGCGCGACAATTCGCCGTGCTACGTTTCGGTCGATCAATCCGGGCGTTTTTTGCTGGCGACCAGCTATGCCAGCGAAGGCGAGGGCCAGGGCAGCAGCGCCGTTTTCCCCATCAATGAGGATGGTACGCTGGACCCCATGAGCGATTATCGGCAGTATGCAGGCAGCAGCACCCATCCCCAACGCCAGCAGGAATCCCACCCGCACATGATCAGCCAGGAGCCAATGGGCAATCAGGTCATTGTGCCCGACCTAGGCACAGACAAAATCATGCTGCATACGCTCAATACCGAGCGGGGCCGCTTTGAGGAAACGTCCCATTTGGACCTGGCCGCGGGTGCGGGACCGCGCCATGCCGCCTTTAAGCCACCTTATTTGTATATCATTGACGAACTGGACGATACGATTACGGCTTTCGCCTTTGCAGCGGAAAAGCGTCAGTACGCGCGCTTGCAAACGGTCCCGACCCTACCGGAAAACGCCGCCGATACCATGCCCCTCTATCCGGTGGATGCACATGGCGGCGTATTGGCCCCCGGCAGCGAACCCGACCACATGGCCTCCGTGAATTACCCGGCGGATCTCCATGTGCATCCCAATGGGCGCTTTTTGTATGGCTCCAACCGGGGGCACAACAGCATCGTGATCTATGGCATTGGTGAGGATGGTCAGTTAACGCTGGTTGATCATGCCAGCACGCTGGGCAACTGGCCGCGTAACTTCGAGATTGACGCTAGCGGGCGGCTGTTGATCTGTGCCAACCAGTGGAGCGACGATGTCGTGACCTTTTGGGTGGATGCTGATACGGGCAAGCTAACCCCGACGGGCCATAAAGTCAGCGTGTATCAGCCGAACTGCATCAAGTGCCTGGGGTAACCGTCTGATAAAAACGGACTTACGTCCTGGCTATAGACACAATGGGCACACGGGTTAGTATGAGGGATGCTGTCGCAAAACCATGCCGACATCAAAATACCCGATGGTTGAATAGTAAGCGCCAGGGCGAAATCGTTGAACTCATACGTACAAGGAAAATCGGCCCGATTCAAAGAATCGGTATACGGACGCATCTCTCTGATTATGTTTCTGCGCTTCGGCGCAATGGGCTTGTCCGGTCCGTTCATCAATGTCTACTTTACCAAGTTGGGATTCAGTGCTGCGCAATTGGGCGTGCTGATCAGCATCAGCGCCCTGGCAGAACTCATCTTGATTCCTTTTCTCAATCGCATGGCGGACCGATTGGGCCAACATCGCCGCCTGTATGTGGTGATGATATGGGTTATTAGTCTCGCCAATATGGGCTTTGGCCTGCTCACAGGCCGCTGGATCCTCAATCTGCTATTTTTGTTCAATCGCTTGTTGGGGCGCGGGTCGATGTCGCTGCTGATGCAGCTCACGCTGACGCGCTTCGACCAGATGGGCAAGAACCTGCTGGCACGGACGCGCATGTGGGGGTCGATTGGCTGGATCGTCGCGACAACCCTCAGTGGCTTTTTGCTGCGCCTGGGCGATTATCCCTTGTTGTTTATCGTATCAGGCCTGGTCAGTTTGCCTATCGTCTTCCTTGTTAGTGGGGCCTTGCCGAAGCGCACCACCGACGATGCCGACGGCCAACCCACTGAGGCCGTGCCACGCCGCGCCGGTTTTTACATTTTGAGCGCCAGTGCCTTTATGTACTTCCTGGGATTGAGCGGCATGGCCGCCTTTGTGTGGATTTTCATCGAAGACCTGGGCGTACCCAGCGACCAGCTCGGCAACTATGCAGCTTTCTTCGCGGTTTGTGAACTGCTGCCGATGCTGTTCATGGACAAGATCATCGACCGCTTAGGGGCCTGGGCGGTATTCAGTATGGGTATGGTAGGCATGGCCACGGTCTGGTTGACCTACAGTTTCATCGTCAACCCGCATTGGATCCTAGCGCTGCAACTGGTGCGTGGCATGGCCTTCACCATGTATACCATCGGCATCACGGTGATGGTCGCCAGGGCGAGTGCCCCAGCCAACGTCGCTACCAACCAGGCGCTCATCCAGGTGACGATGCCCGGTCTGGCATCCTTGCTCATCAGTCCGATTTTGGGCTGGACTTATGATAATGTGGGACATGATTGGATGTGGAGATTATGTGCGTTGTTCGCTTTCATCGGGGCAACGATTTTGATTATGAATCGTCGCCGTTTGGCAGCCGATCAGATTAAAGCGAAACCTGCGGTATCATAGGATATATCACTTAATGCGTTTATTGCACACCTATGTGAACCCTATTTAGAAGGAGTTTTTTCATGGAATATCGTGATTTTGGACGTACAGGCGTTCCCGTATCGATGATTTGCTTGGGATGCATGAACTTCGGCGGCAAGACGCCGGAAGATGAATCCATCCGCATCATTCACCATGCCATTGACCAGGGCGTTAACTTTTTGGACACAGCCAACGTCTATACACGTGGCGAAAGTGAGAAGGTCACGGGCAAGGCACTTAAAGGCAAGCGCGAAAAAATCTTCCTGGCGACAAAGGTACATGGTCGCATGGATGATGACGATGTGATGGCCGCTGGCAACAGCCGCCGCCATATCATTGAGCAGTGCGAAGCCTCGCTCAAGCGGTTGGGCACGGACTACATCGACCTGTATCAGATTCATCGGCCAGAGTCGCAGACGCCGATTGACGAAACCCTGCGCGCATTGGATGACCTCATCCGGGCGGGCAAGGTACGCTATGTGGGCACCAGCAGCTTTACGGCTTGGCAGATCATGGAATCGCTGTGGGCCGCGAAGGAACTGGGCCTGAACCGCTTCGTCAGCGAGCAGCCGCCCTATCACCTACTGGACCGCAGCGTGGAGCGTGAACTGCTGCCGATGGCCCGGACCTATGGCATCGCGGTCATTCCCTGGTCGCCATTGGCGCGCGGCTTTTTGACGGGCAAGTACAAGCGCGGCGAGGACATCCCCGGTGATTCGCGCTTTGCTGGCGAAATCAACCGAGACGATACTTTTGGCAAGCGCACCAAGCAGCATTTCAGCGATATGGCCTATGATGTGCTGGGTGTCCTGGAAGAACTCGCCCAGGAAAAAAGCAAGTCAATGTCGCAGGTGGCGCTGGCCTGGGTCGCTGCCCAACCGGGCGTCACCAGCCCGATCATCGGCCCGCGCACGATGGAACATTTGGAAGACAATCTGGGTGCGGTCGGCATCACCTTTAGTGAAGACGATTTGCAGCGGCTGGATGACGTGGCTGCACCAGAAAGTGCCATCGTCAACTACTACACCGGCCAGATGATGGACTTCAAGCCACCGCAGCATCGCTGGTAAGCCATCGACTCCTGTTGCATAGAAGCTATAGTTACACATAAGAGGGCCGACGCTAGAGTCGGCCTTTTTGTATACGACCGAGCCGATTCTCGTAAATTCGCCGGATTGTGCCTATAATAGTCGCGATAGAACACAAGTTCTCATTGAGGATTGTAAATGCTTATGTCATTGGGTGGGCTCGAAGTTAAAGTTGAGAAGAACGTCGCGCTGGCTTTCCTGGTAATGGCTGTCATCTTCGCCATAGTGACCCTGATTGTGGGTGCTATTTCCGGAGACATCAGCCAGTTTACAGCCTGGGATGTGATCTGGGTGACTATGGCAGCGGCGGCTTTTCATTTTGTTTTACAGGCTGTCCACCTGATAGGGCACGCGATTGCGGCATGGACAACGGGCTATCAGATGAGCCGCATGTGGTTTTTATATGCCTTTGCCATGACGCTATACCCGCGTGATGAACCCCCTATTCCAGCTCGCCTGCATATCCGGCGCTCGTTGGGCGGCCCTATTGCTTTTGGTATCGCGCTCATTATCGTGTTCTGGCTGTGGTCGAATGTGCAGGATGCCACCTGGAAAGTGTGTTACCTCACCAGCTTTATGCTATTTGAAGCCATCTTACTGTTCTTTGTCTCTAGCATTTTCACGGATGGCGTGATGTTCATTGTGCGCAAACAATGGCTACCATCAGAAGTACCTAGCGCGTAGGCAAATCACGGCTTAGGTCCGTCAAATTTCGTAAACAAAAAGCGCCAGATGATACCGGCGCTTTTTTATACATGGATGTCTGACGGACGAATATCAGCCTTTGATAGAGCCAGCCAGCAAACCACGAATGAAATAGCGACCGAGCACGATATAAACGATCAGCGGTGGCAGGGCGGCGACAATCGCACCAGCCATCGGCAGGTTCCATTTGACGGCTTCACCACCCGCTAACTGGGCCAAGCCGACCGTAATCGGTTGGGCGTCGTTACTAGTCATGGTGACAGCGAATAGGAACTCGTTCCAGATTTGCGTGAACTGCCAGATGATGACCACGACAAAGCCGGGGATCGACAGTGGGAAGACGATGTCCGTATACAACTTCCAGAAACCAGCACCGTCGATGGCAGCGGCTTCCAGCATTTCGTCAGGAATATCGACGTAGAAATTGCGAAAGATGAGCGTCGTGATCGGCAGGCCATAGACCACATGGATCAGGATCAGGCCGGGGATGCCGCCGTAGAGGTCAATATCGCGCATGAACTCGAACAGGGGGATCAGAATGGCCTGATAGGGGATGAACATGCCAAACAGCATCAGCGGGAACAGGAATTTATGGCCAGGAATTTCCCACTTGGACAATACATAGCCGTTCATAGACCCCATGATGGATGACAGAATGGTCGCGCCGATGACGAGCTGGACGCTGTTGCCAAAGCGCGGCCCAAACTCGGCCATGACTTCGGAAAAGCTCTGCCAGTACAGCTCAGTCGGCAATTGCCAGGTCGAAGCCAGGTTGATTTCCGCTGGATTTTTGAAGGCAGTCACAATCACGACATAAACTGGAATCAGGAAGATAGCGGTCATCAGCAGCAGGGCGACGTAGATACCGACGCGAATGGTGTAGCGACGCCACTGTTGGGCGGTGTATTGATTCATAGCATCGGCCTCCTTAATCGTCGTCGCTGCGGAGCTGTGTCCACAGGTACGGAATAATGATAATGGCGACGAAGAACAACATGATGACAGCCACAGCGCTGGCACTGGCGAAAGCGTTCGCCCGGAAGCCTTTTGTATAGACGAGGATACCGGGCACAATCGTCTTGGCGTTATCCGGGCCAGCCATTGCAAAGACCAGATCGAAGATCTTTAGCGAGATATGGCCCAGGATTATCATGGCGCTGAGGATGATGGGATTGAGCTGGGGCAGGATAATATAACGATACACGCCTAGCTCCGAGGCACCATCGACACGCGCCGCTTCGCGCAGTTCTTCGGCAACGCCGCGAATCCCAGCTATGAACATAGCCATCGTATAGCCGCTCATCTGCCACACGGCAGCGATAATCACACCCAGCAAGGCGACGTTAAAGCCCTTGGGGGCGATGGTCGGCTCCGCTGCCGGGACGTCCAACGCGGGCCAGATGTAATCCCAGGCTCCGGCCATAAACACCAGCAGCCCGACAATGGCGGCTGCCGCGACAAACCCCATTGAGCGCCAACGCTGATTGAGCGCATAGCGCACGGCCATAATTAGCAGGATGCCGATGCCAACAAAGGTCAGGATGCGTGGGACATCCTGCCATAGGAACTGGAACCACGTTTCCTGGCTATTGACCCAGGCAAAATCAATCGGGTCCAGGCCGATGAGCGTCGGCAGGATATTGACGCCGCCGCGGGGTTGTAGCATCCAGCGCCAGATAGTGCCCGTCACCACAAAAGAGAGCGCCATCGGGAACAAGAATATCGTCCTGAATATCCCCTCTCCAGCCACCCTCTGGTCGAGCAAGATGGCTAAGAAAAGGCCCACCATAATACAGCCAGCGACGAAAAAAATCGTAAAGAAGAAGGTATTCACCAGCGACACTCGAAAGCTGGACTCGGTGAAGCTGGTCATCAGGCGGACGTAGTTATCCAGGCCGACGTAACTGATCTCGACCGTTTCTGAGAGCGGCGGCTGAGCTGGATTCTCGCCCCAGTCCGTCATTGAGCTTTGGATAGCACGCCCAATAAAAAAGTAAACAAAAATGCCTAATAAAATCAAAGAAGGTAATAACATCAAAAAGGCAATAGAGCGGTCGCGGTTATTTTTCATGGATCCCCCTTACTGGTGTGACCAACGGCTGTGTTCGTTGGCCAGCAGGGTGTTATGGCCAGCATAAACTACGTCGTTTTTATCTATCCGAGAAATAGGCCAACCGATGATTTGCTAGCCAGCCCCCTATCCTCAGTCCCTGCCCTCCGAGGTGGAAGGATGCCTTTCTTAGCCCCTTGGTCGCAGGCACAAGTTCCCTCACATCATGCGGTGGGAATTTAAGAAAGCGATTTTGAGTCGAAAGTTTGTTGGATGCCCACTTATTTTTGAGGACATTTATCCGACAAACTGACACATCATCTATTTAACAGATAGAACCTTATCTCATAGATAGAACAAGGCCCAGTCCGCAAACTGGGCCTCGATGACCTACTAAATCAGTTGCATAACAAACTGATGATTAGTAACCGCAGGCGGCATCCTGCAAGCAAACCGCTTGCATCGCCTGGACGGTGGCATTGGCATCGCCACTGGCCAGATAGATGTTCATGACTTCGTTGAAGTCATTCATGAAGCGTTCGTTTGCAGCCACGCCATGTGCCAGGGAACCAGCCAGATCATTGCTGGCCCAATCGGCGGCGGCGTCTTGCAGATAGGTGTTGTACAGGTCCGGGGCGGCGTCAACAGCATCAATACGCGCCGGGATGGAACCTTTGAGCGGGTTGAAAGCATTTTGGCCTTCTACCGAGCCAAGTACGGATAACCAAGCATTGGTTGCATCCGGGTTGTTTGCGCCAACCGGCAGGCCGAAGCTATCGGACAGCCACAGGAAGCTACCACTGGTCCCTGGGGAAGCAGCGTAACCATAGCCAACGCCCGGTTCCAGACCGAGGGTGGTGGTCATGTACCCGGCAGCCCAGTCACCCATGATGTTGAAGGCGGCGTCGCCAGCAACAACGGCGTCAATCGCCTGCTGCCAGGACAAACCGGAAGCATCATCATTGATGTTCGAGCATTCTAGAACGCTACCGAAGGTTTCCCATACGCTCACCATTTCAGGGCCAGCGATGTCGAGGCCACCGGTCCAGAGGGCGTTGTAATTTTCCGCACCCAGGACACCGAGGGCAACACTTTCCCACAGGTGGTTGACGGTCCAAGCTTCGCCGACGATCAGCGGAACTACACCAGCTTCTTGGATAGTTGGGCAAACGGCCAGGAAGTCATCCCAGGTCGCGGGCACTTCGAAGCCCCATTCTTCAACATTCGCCGGGACATACCACATCACGTTGGAGCGGTGGATGTTCACGGGCACGCTGTAGATGCCACCTTCGTAGCTGATCTGATCGACCAACTGCGCCGGGAAAGCATCGAACCAGCCCTGCTCTTCGTAGAGCGAGGTCAGGTCTTCCATACGGTCAGCGACAACCCAGGTACCGGTCAGTTCTTGACCTGCGTGGACCTGGAAGCTATCGGGCGGATCGCCACCCAGCATGCGGGTCTTGAGGACAGCACGGGCGTTAACGCCAGAGCCACCGGTCACGGTCGCATTGACAACTTCTACACCAGGGTGCTGCTCAGAGAATAGAGCAATAAGGGCTTCCAGGGCTGGGCCTTCATCGCCTGCCCACCAGGAGAAAATTTCGAGTTCGCCGCTCAGATCATCCTGAGCGAAGACACCACCAACAAGCGACAGCATGAGAGCGGCCAACAAGACAATAACAAAAGTCTTTTTCATTGCGAGGTACTCCTCAAAGTACGGCTAAAAGATATAGTTCATTCATCCATCGTCCAGCAATCAACACATAAAGTGTGATTGCACAGACTTTATTTTAACGTATTTGTGTCGTTAATCGCAGGTTATTACCAGCCATTCCTATTACAAACTGCACAAATTTGGACTGAGATTTACGCAGATTTAGCGGAAAAAAGGCCCACTCAGCGTGAGGGGCCTTTGTGAAGGTTGTACAAGCGTGGTTTGGATGCCGTGCCTAGACCTCGATGGTATCAGCGTAAACCAGGCGCGGTTGACGACTGCCGGAGTGCGTATAGAGCTTTTCTAGTTCCGTGATGACGACCCGATACTGCCCCGGTTCACGGTCGGCTGGCAGGCGGATGCGCCCACGCCACAACACGTTCTGGCTGCTATTGGTTTGCAGCACGTTGATCGGTGCACTGACGTTTGACCAGGCCAACTCATCATCCAGATCGGGGTCACGCTCCTGCACCTGCACGACGATTTCCGTGCCATCGTTGATGGGGGTCGCTATCGGCTGGTTACCATCGAAACCAGCGTGGTTATAAGCGGCAGATTCACGGTAGGTATAGCCGGAGACGACCAGGTTGATCGTATCGGCATCATACGGGTCCCAGGTGAGGATGGTTGAGCGATCCGGCGCGATCTGGGCGAAGTCCGCCAGCACAATCGGCGACAGGTGCATGCCATCAACAGACCAGGGTTGGAAGCGTACCAGTGCCAGCCGGACAAACGGCATATAAGGCACTTGCTCGCCCATGTAGATGTCGATATCGGAGAACCACAGACCGCGATCTTCGTTGTAGTGTACCGGGAAGCCGACGACCGTCACCGGATTATCGCCTGCGCCGACGTTGATCCCGTTCAGCTCCGGCACATGTAGATTCGACAGGGTGCGGACGCTGTTGGGGAAGTTATGGATATGCGGCAGCGGCGCGATATTTTCCGACACGCGGATGGGGTCGATGCCCCATTGGGTGATGTAGCGCTTGAGTGTATGGCGCTCGGCATTGGTCAGGTTGTACTCCGGCCACAGCACCACACCCAGCAGTTCGCCATCGCCGGATGAGAACCAGGGACGATCCATATAGACGCGCAGGCCGCCACCCTGGCGATAGCTGCCGATGATGTTGGTGGTTTCTTCACGCTTCCAGCCATAGGTCGGCAGCATGTAACGGACGCGCGGCGCAGCAGGCCGAGCCGAGCTAGGCACATGGACGCTGACCGTGTTGGTATCGCGGGTGAAGCCGCCTTCGACATCCGCCGGGAAGTACTCGCGGAAGCGCGAACCGGCTACGATGTGGTAGTCGATATGGCGGTGTTTGGTATCGCCAAATTCATGCTCTGGGGAAACACCCGGTTGGAACAGCACCCAATCCTGGTTTGGCTGATAGGAGCCGACATTCTGTGGGAAGCCATTTTTCAGTTTGGGACTTTTGAGCATACCGCCCACAAGCGAACTGATCTTGATCTCCTCGACAGCTTCCGAAGCCTGTTTGATCGTTGGGCCGGGTTCGTTGAGGTCATCAACGTCTTCCGTCCAGCGGGCCAGCAGGTTGAGCGTCAGTGTGCTTTTGCCATGTACTTCCACAATCGCGCTGAACTCGCTGTTGGTGTCGTCGGCGTCACGCTGGGCGATCATGGTCATGATGCGCGGCTGGCCAATCGGCTGCTGCACGGCATGGACCATCGCTAGCTGGCGCGAAGGCGTCAGCATCCAGTGACCGCCTTCCAGAGCGTACTGCACACAATCAACTACCTTCTTGGTCAGTGATTCCAGCAGCGCCGGGTTGGATAGCGCCAACTGGGTGCGGCTGTCGATATATTCGCGTATCCAGGCCCAAACGCCCATCAGCTTGAGGTCATCGGCGTGCATATAGGTGCTGACCGGACGGCGGATGTCTTCCGCTTTGGGCAGGTAGACCGTCAGCACACGGGTGGCGTTGTCCCAGCTCGGTCGAGCGAAGGCACCGCTGGCGTGCTCCGCGATGGCGATGCGGAACGGCATATTGGCCAGCAAGCGGTCGAAGGCATCCGGCGGCATCATGGGCAGCTCGGTGCCGTTGTTGAAGTGAGAGAGCACTTCATCGACAGGCAGTGCCCGGTTGTAAACGCCCAGCATGTGGAACGTGCCCAACCAGGGACGGTTACCCGTGACTTCATTGGCCAAAACCAGCAAGAAGGTCGCATCCCAGTTGGAGAAGTCGCCTGTGAGCGTGTCGCTAACGACGGCCACCCCATCGACATAGAGCGTGCGCGTCCCGGCCTGATCACGAGTGAAGACGAGATGCGTCAGGTTGGTGGTGGCGGTGCCATCAGGCGTGAACATCGTCGGCAGGCCATTGAGGTTACCATCACTGGTGCGCAGGCGGGCCGCAAAACTGTGTTCAGCGTCATCGGCGCTGCCCGGTCCCTGGCCGACCAGCAGGTTGCGCAGGCTGGGATTAGCCGAGAGCGTCATCAGGCGCGCGGGACCGGATTGGCTATCACTGGCAGGCTGCACCCACATCTCGATGCTGACTTCGTTGGTGGCTTGTAGGGCAGCGATCAGGTCAGTCGGGGCGCTGCCGCTGCTGATGAGCGTGGCGGCGTCGATGGTCAGGGATTGGCTGCCCCAGGTGACGTTGGCCGGGTCGGCGATGGTCAGGTCAAGTGGGTTGGTGCTGCCGGAAACATCATGCACGACATCGCCCTCGCCCTCTTCAAAGGTATAGAGCGCCAGCAGGCCATCGGGATAAACCGGGTCTTCGGTCGGCAGGAATGGGATGTGGGTGGCTGTACCGGGACGCGGCAGCACACCGGGTACATGATCATAGATGAGCTGTCCGGCGCTGTTGACCTTGCCCCAGGTTTTTTCGGGCGTTCCAGGTAAATCGCGGATCGCGGCCCCCATCGCCAGCGGGTCCGGCAGATAGTTGAGGATCATCTGCGCATCCGGGATGATGGGCGTGCTGGTCTCATCGACATCGACCGGGTTGTCACGGCTAGAAATCAGGTTGTAGGTGGCCGGATCGTTTTTGAGGCGACCCTGCAAATCATCGAACGCGCCGTGCATTTCCGCCATGATGACGCTGGTCGGTGGAGCGGCGATGTGGCGCTCGTTGACATCGGTGCTGGGCGTTGTATCCAGGTCGAGGGCGCTATTGAAGCTGCGGATGACCATATGGCGAACCGATTCACCGGGGTCGTCTTCGGTGATGGCTTCCAACGGGAAGATCGACGGTGGGCTGAGGGGTTCATAACGATAGTAAATTTCCGGGTCCTCCGGGGCAGACAGGTCGTTGACAGCATCATTGAGCGACACACTGTTCCCGGCCAGGTCGGCCACACGGACGCGCATACGGTAGCCTGTGCCGAAGCGCAGGCGCGGTAGGCTGCGCGGCGCTGCCCGGAACTGCGTAATCAGCTTGAAAGGCATCATGGGCTGTGGCTCTGGGTCAACCGTCGGGCTGCCATCGCCCTGCTCACCGATGGTTTTGCCGGGGCGCGGTGCTACCAGGCTCCAGCCATCCCAGCGGAACATGGACTCGTGGATATAGAGATCGTCCGTCGCGGGCGGCTGGCCCTCTTCGGTTTCCGCGGCCTGGGACATACCCATCTGGGCAAAGCCTTCATCGGGCACATCTTCCATGACCAGATCCGTGCCTTCGATGGTGTAATCACCGATGCGACGGCACAGCGAATGCCAATCCCGGCTGAGCGTATCCCACATATCGACGCGATAACCACGCAGCAAATCCTCTGCAAAGAAGAGGATTTCCATGCCCAGGCCAGCCGTCAGACGGTCGTTTTCCAGCTTGGTCTTGTTGAAGTGAGCATACATGATGAGGTCTTTGGCGGTTTCATTCAGCGAAAAGCCCGCCGAGCGAATGGTCGGGAAACCCTGATTGCGGGGCGTATCCGCCGCCAGCATGTTCTCGTTGTTGATGTTGTTGACGCCGTTGAAGAAGTTGGCCAGTTTAATGGCCGCGCCATCAACATCGACCTGCACCAGATCGAAGTTGGTTTCGTCCGGGTTGATGACCAACTGGCCGCGCTCGATAGCAGGTGTGGCACCTGGGCGCGGACGTGAGCGGAAGACACCCGTCGGCGGGTCCCATTCAACGGCTGTGCGCGGATGCTCGGAAATCAGGTTATTGGCGATGCGATCCTCACGCCACACGGGCGCGACCTGGATCGTAAGTGGATTAGCGGGCAGGTCGTCTATCGGGAAAGCGATGTCGATCACAAGACCGAGGCGGCGCATGAGCACGGGGTAATCGCCCAATGACGAAATGACTTCGTGGAAGTCCATATAACGTTCGAAGTCTTCTTCCGTACTGGGCAGCGGCGGGGCCATGACCGTCTGGTTGGCTTTGTCTTCTTCCAGGGTGGTCGCCAGTTGGTTGGCCGGATAGTGGAACAGCAAAAGCTGCTGCATATCACGCACGGGATCGCCCGTGACGGCAGCAGTCGTAAAGCTGGCGAAATTTTCTGAAGGCAGGAAAGTCGTGTTATCCAGTCCGGCTTTCATCTCCGCACGCATACCGGATGCGATGTCCTTGTTAAACGGGAAGCTGGGCACGGACACGGTGCCCCCGGTGGAATCCGGCTTGCGCCCACCGTAGACATCCGGCAGATCATTAGGCGACTCAAACCCGACCTGCTGGTAAATGGTCTTGATGTACTCGTGAATGCGCATGGTCGGGTAGGAGATGATGAGGTTGTCGGTGTAGTCGTTGTACGCGTAAGGCCGCACGAAGGTCTCATCATCGAACATGCCCTCCCACCAACGCGGGCTGAGCACGTCACGGTCAAGCAGGCGAGCTTCAACGTCGTTGCCATCCAGGCGCACGACAAAGCCTTCCAGCATATCGGCCACGACGCGCGTCCAGTGGCGCGTGATGCGATACAGACTCAGCGTATCGCCTTCGGTTTCCGGCGCTTCCAGCCGATGGGAGGCCACGACGGAGATACGCGCCACGCGGCGTCCGTTGTCCATGCGGGCGAACCCATTGGGTATTGCGGTCCATAGAACAGTCTCTGTTGCCATAATTTTCTTCTCCCCCTCGCTGCGCTGACGCTGCGTCGATGCTGTGCGCCAGCGGCGATCTCATTTGCTGTGTGCCGTGTTTGCGGGTTGCGATCAGGCGAAGGCTTCGCCGTACTCGAACCAGTCGCCCGGTTCCAGCATTTCGCTGAAGGTGGGGTCATCGGCATTGCCGCTGAACTTGCGCTCGACGGTCAGCTTGACGCTGGCGCTGAAGAACAGCACCTCGACTTTGACAGTAACGGTCGCGCGGCCTGTCAGCTTGGATTTGCCGCCTGCGAACTCTTTGTAGGACAGTTCCATGTAGAACTCGACCGAGATGTTAATCAGGCCCAGAACGGACAGATTGCCATTGATACGCAGGTAGGCGGTTAGCTCAATGCGGTAAGGCGAATTGGCCAGCATGAAGTAGAAGCCCGCCATGACGCTGACGCCGCCACTGGCAACGCCGATGTCGAAGGCGACACTGCCGCCGAATTCCAGGGCGATTTCCAGCATTTCCATGCCATCGGCACCCAGGGAAATGGCGAAAAAGCCACCACCACCGAACATCATGATCGTCAGGTTGAACGGGGCTTGCCGCTCCGATAGGTTGAAGCGCACGCGCATCTTATCTTCGATGCCGCCACCAAAAGGCAGCGACAGGGCCGCACCCAGACCGACATCTTTGAGGGTGAACACGCCAATCGCCAGCGGCGGCAGTTGCAGCGTATAGCCAACTGTCACACCGGATGGGCTAATGTCCAGCACAGGTGGGTCGATGAAGGAGGCCGGGTCGAGGTATTTCTCCAGCTCGTTCAGGAACTTGAGCGGTCCGCCAAAGACGATGCCATCGGCTGGAATATCGACATGCACATCCAGCTTCTTGTTGTCTTCTTTTATGAAGCGCAACTGATTGAAGTTAATCATGATGACATCAGCGAAGTTGATAGCAAATGCCGTTAGCTCACCTTCGATTTTGGATGAGGGCGGCGCAGGGTTATCGAGATACTGCGTCAACAGAATGTCGATGGTCAGTTCGCTGGTACCACTTGGCTCGAAGGGACCGAAGGGCTGCACCTGCGGCTGCCACTTCATCGACGCTTCAATACGCTGCGGGACAGCGGGTGGCTCTGGAATGGGTTTGACGTTCAGCTTGGGCAACTGGTCGCTGAATCCAGCCCCGGCTGCCGCCTGGATGATGTCGAACAGGTCGATGCCACCCAGCAACTTGGCCGATACGCCGTTGAAGAAATCGACCGGATCAAAGGTGCCACTGGCGATGTCGCTGAGCGTACCCGCGACGGGTCCCAAATCCTGGGAGAGGCCGCTCATGTTGATGTTGGGCGTCGTCAGGCCACCGGCTTGCTCGGCAGCGAAT
The DNA here is from genome assembly GCA_002699585.1 of Anaerolineaceae bacterium. GTDB lineage: Bacteria > Chloroflexota > Anaerolineae > Aggregatilineales > Phototrophicaceae > Phototrophicus. The sequence goes on from PABP01000036.1 coordinate 72,972, forward strand.
TCAATCGCCTTCTTGGCGACTAGCTCTGCAAAGACGCCACCCGCGTTAGCGGCTTCATCTAACAAGCCCTGTGGATTTTCCAGATACTCCTGGAACAGCTTGATGGTCTGCATGCCCTGGCCACCGGCGATGGCATCCGCTGACGGAATGCGCACTTCAGCCACATCCATGAAGGGCACAAAGGGGAACATCGCTTGGCCATCATCCTGGCGCGCCAGGAAATACAGGCCTTCGGTATCGAGCAGGGTGTTGCCATCTTTATTGGGGTTACGTTGGGCATAGGCCACACGCTGGTTAGGCACTTTGACGCGACGGGCGGTCGCGCCATGCACCGGATGGGTGGTATAGACGCCGTTAAGGGCATTGAACACAGGCGCTTCCAGCCCTGTGCCCAGGATGCCATGCGGCACGAAAATGCCGCCCGCATGGAAGTCAATGAGCTGGCCTTCTACGTCATGGGCTTGCATATGGAAGATGAAGGGCTTGCTGCCGACTTCGATCCAGTGAGCGCCGCTGTTATTGACGCCGATATATTCATTGGGTGCGATAGCATCCAGATTGGGCGTGATGAGCGTCTTGAAGCGGATCAGTTGGCGGAACGGATTTTCACGGCCATTGTGTTCAAAGCGGCCTGCACCATACGACTTTTCGCGCTCTTTGATGACGATGAACGAGCGCTGGCGTAAATACGCGCCGACATTCTCGCCGGGTGGGGCTTCAAACTTGCGCTCGGTGATGGTGATTTTGACGGCTTTGTGGCCGAAGGGATAGATATACCCCAACTGGACCACACGCACATAATGATCGCGGCCCTGGGTGGCGACATGCCGCCAGTCGGTGACATCCAGCCCCAGGCCCAATGTGGTCGGGATTTCTTCCACGTCCCATTGGCCGTGCAGCTTGGCGGCTGCACCCTGGGAAGTCAGCATGAACTGTTCAACGTCGATGGGTTCAGGATCGTAGTACTGCAAAATAGGAAGAATATCGTCAATGATGCCAGGGTCGATTTCCAGGTTGCCCGCTACCAAGTCATCCACTAAACGGGGCGAAAGGATGGGGGCATCGTCGCCACCACGCCGAATGCGATTAATCAGGTTGCGGTCAATCTGCTCTGGCTCGCTGATGGCATTATCCGGCAGGCGGAACACGCGACGCGTGGTCGGGCCTTCCGGCGCGATGTAGGCATCACGCAATGACGGCGGGATTTCCGGGGTGATGTTTTCAATAAAGCTGACATCACCAAGCTCAAATGAAGGCGTGATCGCGCCCCCTGGCTGGACGAAAGCCCCGGTCCAGATGCCGAAGTCGGACGACAGGCGTACGATTTGATGGCGCCAGTTGGGGATCAGCGTGGTGCGGAAATCACCGGGATCGAGGCCCGCAGGCAGCGGCGGATCACCCGTTGCTTTGTAGTCCGGCGACCAGATGGCGCGTACCGTGCGCGTACTGGTATCGGCTTCATCAACAATACCCTCCGAAAGCACACCCAGGCGCGTATGCCACAGTTCGGTGCGTCCGGCATAGGTCACTGGGTACAGGGCATGTGCCCATCCCGCCGTGTTGTTGGGCGAGAGCATCATGCGGTAAGGGAATTCGATGGCCGTCTGGGTGGCGGTGGGTTGCTGTGGGCGCGGGCGGTTGGCGAAGCCCAGCGGCGGATTGGGTGGCAGGGCATTGGCCGTCAGGCTGGGGTCGAACTGCGTCCAGTCCAGCAGGCTTTCAATCGTGTAATCGATGCTGTCTACGCCATCGGGCAGGGTAAATACCAGCCGCGATGGGCCTGCCATGCGTGCGCGAACGGGCGGTGGTGGTGGGTCTGAAGGTATGGCTTCTTCTATAAAGGCTTCTTCCGCGATGCTCTGGGGCTGCATGGACACAATGATGAAGGCTTCGCGGTCGGGCAGTATTCGTCGTAATTGGGGAACGCGCGTTTGTCCTTTAACCACGCGCAGGTTTATAAAACGGAAATTTAAGTAGAGTAAATCTTCTCGGCGCAAGACGGTTGGCCCGCTGGGTGTCAGGCGAAAACGCAGCGGTGGCACCCGTCTTACCAAACGACGCTCAAGGTCGCGGTTGAACATAGAGCATGGTCCTCTCTCCTCCTGCTTAATAAGCTTAAGCCTATAAATGTACATTTATCAAATTATATTGCTTTATATTGTTGGGTTTTTACGATTTGTATGCGATTGCATACAATTACACAGGCTCAACGTCCTATGAGGAAAGGCTATTGCATTGATGAATGAGGCTAAAAAACGTGCTACCGGGTGTAAATTTTATGAGATTTTTGGGCAGTTTTCCCAAAAAAATGCCATTTTTTAATGCAAATGTCGTGTAATTACGGCATAATGGGTTGTGGAGTTAGTTTGGAAGGTTATGTATTGTAAATAGATGTTTTAGCCTGCAATGCTTGCCCGACAAACAGAATAGTGTTGGTTTTTGAGAGACTTATTTTTTACTTAGAATCTGCTTGACATCGTTTCAGGTTTATGTTCTAATGACCCATGCATACGTATACATGAAATCGTATGTATACGGGCTGCGAGTTTTTCAAAACTGCACAACCGACTTTACTGTAGGTGCTCGTGTGTTTGGGTTAAACACATGAGAAACAGTCAAGAAGGGAGGTAGATGTAGAAGCCCGCTCATAGTACACAAGTTATTTTTGTCTTTGCAGCAAGCGGACTTCACAAACCCCAAAAATACAATGCACTATCTCAGAAGTCATGTTTTTATTCTAAGGAGCAAACAGATGTTTAAACGCCTCTCATTCGTTACGACGCTGGTCATCTTGGCCGCTCTTATTCTCGTTGTGCCTGTGATGGCACAAGACGAAGAACCGACTGCCGATGTTTCTGTTCTCGGTAGCGGTGACATTTCAATTTCATTCTGGAATGGTCTGACCGGTTCCGACGGCGTCACGCTGAACGAAATGCTGGCTAATTTCGTCGCCGAAAATCCTGAAATCACCGTCACCACAGAAATTGTGGCCTGGAACGACCTATATGCAAAACTACAGGCTGCATTTGTAGCCGGTAACCCGCCCGATGTCTTCATGCTGCATGCCAGTGAAGTACCGCAGTTCGGCAGCTACGGCGTCCTCAAAGATCTGGGCCCCTGGTACACCAGTGGTGGCGGTTGGTTCCCGGATGATGATATATCCGAAAGCACCCTCAACGGCATGATGTACGAAGGTACGCTCGTCGCTATTCCGCTTGACAACCACGGTCGTGGTCTGTGGATCAATGTTGATATGTTCGAAGCCGCTGGCCTCGACCCCGACATGGACCCGCCAACCACCTATGAAGGTTGGGTTGACCTCTTCCAGCAATTGACTCTGGATGCCGATGGCAATAACGCCGCCAGCCCGGACTTCGATCCTGAGAACGTGGTTCAGTGGGGTTACGCTGTTGGTGAATGGCCGCGAGTGAACTTCCTGGGCGCATTGGCCCAACAAGGCGGCAGCCTGGTAAGCGAAGATGGCAGCACAGTTACGGTCAACTCCGAAGCTGGTATCACCGCCCTACAACAAGCTGTTGACCTGGTTTACGAATATAACGTCAGCCCGCCAGAAGCTGGCTTTGACACATGGAACGCATTTGGTGCTGGCACATTGGCTGTTATACCGACAGGCACCTGGTTCCGTAACCAAGCCGAAACTTTTAGTGACATCAACAGTCGCGCATGGCCGGCACCGCAATTCGGTCCAGAACCCGGTACGTGGTTTGGTGCACATGCATGGATGGTTCCTGCAAGCCTCGAAGGCGAAAAACTGGATGCCGTTGAAACCCTGATTCAGTGGGTCAGCGAAAACCAAGTTGCATGGGCAGCTTCCGGTCAGGTTCCGGCACGTTTGTCAGCACAGGCTGCACTCGATGCTGACAACTATCCGTCGAACATCCTTCTTGGTCAAGGCTTCAGCGACTACGGCGTCCTGGACTATGGTCATGTGGCCATCCAGGAAATGTATGCTGCGCTCGATCCTGAACTCAGTGAAGCACTCAATGGTCTAAAGACTGTTGAAGAAGCACTGAATGATGCTGCTGAACGCATGCAGGCTGTCCTCGACCGCAACTAAGAGCAAAAGTCAGCCATAGACCGGTATGGGTTGGGCCAATATGGCCCAGCCCTACCTTTTGCCTCTCTGTATCCAGGTAAACTTACTATTCTTTCTTGAAATTGATTCGACCGTTAGGCCAGGTCGTTTTTGAAAAGAATAGAACCAATAGTGTGACAACGAGAGTACAGAATCATGGTTTATGCTGCCCTGCTGCTTGGTGGTTTGTACACGTTGCTTAGATAATTTATGAAATAGATAGAGTAAGGGATCAGACACGACCATGTCTCAGTCCAGTACGATGACAACCCCTGGAAGGCCCAAGCGCCGTTTCCCCTTTGAAATTGATTTGAAAAGGCGCGAGTGGATAGCAGCTTATCTATTCCTGGCACCCTTTCTGCTGTTTTTCAGCGTTTTCGTGGTTAGAGCCGTTATCGCTGCTGTGGAAATGAGTTTTTACGATTGGCAAATCCTAAGACCAACACGTCCGTTTGTTGGCCTAGATAACTATAATGAATTGTTGAATGACGATGTTTGGTGGATTTCACTAAAGAACACGCTTGTATTTACCGTCATGACGGTCACGGGAACGACGATTTTGGGGCTGGTTTCAGCAGTGGCTGTTACGCGGCCTATCAAAGGTCAAGGCTTCTACCGTGTGTTGCTTTATATGCCCAGCCTGTTATCGGTAGGCGCTGTTGGCTTGATCTGGGTGTGGCTGCTGAATACACAGTTTGGCGTGATCAATTATATTCTTAGTTTTATTGGCATACGACCTATTAACTGGTTAGGCGAACCAGAACTGGTATTACCAGCACTGAGCCTGACCACAATCTGGTGGACTTTTGGCTTCCCGATGCTGATTTTCATCGCCGGTTTGCAGGCTATTCCACAGCAACTTTACGAAGCGGCTCGCATCGACGGCGCAAATGGGTTGCAGATCTTCTTCAGAATTACCCTGCCTTTGTTGCGCCCGACGATCCTGTTTGTGACGGTTACGGGCGTTATCTCGCACTTCCAGGTATTTGGTCAGCCGCTCATCATGACGACGGGTGGACCGGGCCGATCATCTTATACGGTCATCTACTACCTGTATCAGATTGCCTGGACCGCTTTCCGAATGGGTTACGGCGCGGCAGTCGCAGTTGCCCTGGCCGTCATTATGGCCCTCATGACACTCTTCCAGTTCATTTTCATCAACCGCCGTGTTGAGTACTAAGGAGAATAATACTTATGAATAACTTTTCCTTAGGCAAAAACGTGTGGTCATATGTCGTTTTGATTGGGATTTCCCTGTTCGTTATCATGCCGCTGTCCGTGGCGGTTACGCAGTCGTTCATGACCAATCAGGAAGTCAACCGCTGGCCACCGAAGCTCATCCCAACAGAACCAACGTTGGACTCCTATGAGCAGGTGGTAACCCAGGAAGATATTCGCCTGGATCTGTGGCTGCGCAACAGCTTGATCGCTGCCTCTGGTTATACCCTTGCCGTACTCGTGCTGTGCGCACCGGCGGCTTACGCCTTTGCTCGCTTGAAGTTCCCCGGCAACAATATCATATTCGCCATCTTGCTGGTGACGATCATGATTCCACAGCAAGTCACGCTGATCCCAAACTATTTGTTGATGCGTGACTTACAATGGTTGGATACATTTAACGCGCTGATTTTCCCGGGGGCGGCCAATGTGTTCGGGGTGTTCTTGCTGCGGCAGTTCTTCATCCAGATTCCAGCAGAACTGGAAGAAGCTGCGGTGCTGGATGGCGCCAGCTACTTCGGACGTTTCTGGCATGTCATCCTGCCACTATCCACCAATGCGCTGGTGGCGCTGGGTATCTTCGTCTTCCTCGGCCACTACAACGACCTGTTCTGGCCGCTGATCGTGACCAACAGTTTGGAAACACGCACCCTGCCTGTTGGTTTGCAGGTATTGAACTCGTCGTACGCGGGCAACTTCCGCCCGATGGTGCTAGCTGGCGCGATACTGTCTACGATCCCGATTTTGATTGTGTATATCCTGTTCCAGCGGCGCATCATCCAAGGCGTGATGCTCACGGGTATGGGTGGACGCTAAACCTTAATAAGCTTGGACCGGGCATCGTGTTGTTCGCATCAGATGTGCCCGGTCTATCTCACTTCGTACGTTTTATTTTGTAAATAGTGATATATCCAAATCGAGGGGTGAGGACTCGGTTTAGGGTTTGTATTGCATATTGGTGGTGCATGGACATAAGTAACACATGCACGGATGCGATACAAACGATGCCATATGAAGGACCGTTCTTATGAAGGGCCATTTTAGAGAACTGCCCTAGCGCATAAGTAAGCCTTATCGTCACAAAAAACCGTTCACCAATTTGACGATTGATTTGTAACCACGTTTGTAACCACATATTTTAAGGACAAAATCCATGTCACAATCTAACAATGCCAAGATCTTCATTGATACGCAGCGCGCGATCAGTGATATATCGCCTCTCCTTTTCAGTGGTTTCGCAGAGCACATGGGACGTTGTATCTACGAAGGTATTTACGACCCGGCATCGCCGCATGCTGACGAAGCTGGCCTCCGCACCGACGTTATGGATGCCTTGCGCGACCTGAACTTCCGGGCGATGCGCTACCCTGGCGGCAACTTCCTGAGTGGCTATAACTGGGAAGATGGCGTCGGCCCGGTTGACCAACGTCCAGCACGCCGTGATCTGGCGTGGCAATCCATCGAATCCAACGAATTCGGCACCAACGAGTTCATGGCATTCTGCAAGAAAATCAGCGTCGACCCGATGATGGCGGTCAATATGGGCACCGGCACGATTCAGAGCGCGGCTAATCTGGTCGAGTACTGCAACGCGCCTGTCGGCACCAAGTACGCCAACCTGCGCGCCGAGCATGGTTTTGAAGACCCGTACAACGTCAAGTACTGGTGCATCGGCAACGAGATGGACGGTCCCTGGCAGATCGGCCACCTGGAAGCCGAAGATTACGGTAAGAAAGCCCGCGAAGCCGCCAAAATGATGAAGTGGCACGACCGCGACATCAAGCTGGTGCTGGCGGGTTCGTCGAACATCAACATGCCGACCTTCCCGGAATGGGACCGCACCGTGCTCGAAATCGCCTGGGACAATGTTGACTTCCATTCGATGCACTACTATGCCATGAATACGGAAGATGACACGCCTAGCTTCCTGGCGATGGCTGCTGAGTTCGAGAGTTTCGTCGATACGCTGTCGGCTGTGTTGCGTTATGTTAAGGCGCGCAATCGCTCCAAGCATGATGTCTATCTGTCATGGGACGAGTGGAACGTCTGGTACAAAGCACGCCTGACGAAGGATGTCGAAGGCGAATGGACAAAGGCCCCGCACCTGATCGAAGAAGTCTACAACCTGGAAGATGCGCTGGTCATCGCCCAGTGGATGAACGTCTTCCTGCGTAAGTCTGACGTGCTCAAGATGGCCGCGTTAGCCCAAGTCGTCAACGTCATCGCCCCGATCCTGACCACCACTGAAGGCTTGCTCAAGCAGTCGATTTACTATCCGTTCCAGTTGTTCAGCAACATGGCATCGGGCAAAGCGCTGGACGTGGTCGTCCGCTCGCCAATGTACGAAACCAAGCAATTTGGCGATATGCCGGTGTTGGATGTCTCCGCATCCTATAACGAGGAAACGGGCAACAACGCCATTTTCATCGTCAACCGCAGCCAAACCGACAGCATCACCATTGATGTGAACTGGCAGGATGCCAGCCCATCACAGGTCGTATCGGCTCATCAGCTATCCGGCACCGACCCCAAGGCGGCCAACAGCTTCGAGAATCCGAACGTCGTCGTGGCCACACCCATCAGCGCCCCAGATCTCGCAGATGGCAAGTCGACACTGGTTGTACCGCCGCTGTCCTTCACCGCATTGGAAGTGCGCGTCTAAGGAACAGCCCACAACCCGCATCACAAAAGAACGGGGAGCGCCATGTGTGCTCCCCTGTTCATAATAAAGGGGATGCATTTTATGCGTTATTCAAAAGCCACTTTTTTCCTCATCCTCACGCTCATGATGTCGCTGTCGGTGCTGGGCATCAGCCAGGGCCAAAGTGACGAAAACGGCCAACCCGGTATGCTCCGCAATCCACTTAATCCTTATGGGGGCGCTGACCCCTGGCTCACATACTACGATGGTTACTATTACCTGTCGGCAACGACCTGGCGCTCCGAGCTACTTATGAGCAAGTCCGAGACGCTAGCGGGCCTCAAGACGGCTATTCCTCAGCAAATTTATGCCGAAAGCGATCCTTCGCGCTGCTGCAACATGTGGGCACCGGAGTTTTATCTGCTGGATGGCCCTAATGGGCCGCGCTGGTATTTTTACTATTCGGCGGGGACATCGGGCACGCTCGATAACCAGCATACGCATGTGCTGGAGAGTGAAGGCACGGACCCGATGGGACCGTATCACTACAAGGCACGTCTGTATGACCCGACAAATGATGTCTGGGCGATTGATGGCAGCGTCCTGCAATTGGACGACCAACTGTATTTCCTGTTTTCATCCTGGGTGGGGCCAAACCAGTCAATGTTCATTGCAGAGATGAGCGATCCCTGGACGATTAGCGGCGCGCGCCATTTGATCTCGCAACCAACTTACGATTGGGAACGCGTAGGCGCCAATGTGAATGAGGGGCCAGTTGCCCTGTTCCACGAGGATGATCTGTTCATCATTTATTCGGCGAGCACCTGCTCTGTGCCGGATTATAAGCTGGGCATGTTGACTTATAACGGCGGCGACCCATTGATGCAAAGCAGTTGGGAGAAGCACCCGGAACCCGTCTTCCAGCAGTCACCGGAAAATGACGTGTTCGGGCCGGGGCATAACGGCTTCTTCATGTCGCCGGATGGGACTGAAAACTGGATCGTCTACCATGCCAATGACAGCGCCGCCGGGGGCTGTGACGATGGCCGTACCACGCGCGTCCAGAAGTTCACCTGGAACGAAGATGGAACGCCCAACTTTGGCGAACCGGTATCCACTGAAACGGAAATCGCCGCGCCGAGTGGCGACAATGGCATCGACCCGGTGCCGGACTTTGCCGAGCAGCCCAAGGTACGCTATCAGAATTACACACACGAATTGGCTTTCCTGAGTCATAACGACGACATCGGTGCGATTGACATCGACCCGCGTCCGATTGCCGATTCACAGTTTTATATCTATCCAGGCTTTGCTGACGAAAACGCCGTGTCTATTCGGTCGATCAACATGCCCGCTCACTTCCTGATTCACGATGGCAATGTCATCAAATTTGCACCGAATGATGGCTCCGATGAATTCGCCCAAAAAGCCACCTGGAACACGATTCCAGGGCTGGCTGACGATGAGTGGATTTCCCTGGAACCTTACGACCAACCGGGTTGGGTCATCAGCAGGCAGTTTGGCGTGACGGCGCTGGTGAAAGTCACGGACAGCCTGAACGAGCAGATGCGCGAATACGCGACGTTCCGTGAAGTTAGCGACTAAACGCTTAACCATACCTCTAAAAGTCGCCTCGTCTCACCAAGCGGAGTTAATATAGGGGCAAGGTTCATTTTGAGATAAACAGCTATGCAGTTTTTATGATTTACAAGCTAAAGAGGACGCAATGAACAAGATTACACTTAAAGGCAAAACCGAACTCGGTAAGATCAACAAGCACATCTATGGGCACTTCGCGGAGCACCTGGGCGCGTGTATTTATAACGGCATCTGGGTAGGCGAAGACTCCGACATTCCCAATATTCGCGGCATGCGCACGGACATCATCGAGGCGCTGAAGGCCATCAACGCGCCGAACCTGCGCTGGCCGGGTGGCTGCTTCGCCGATCAATATCACTGGCGTGATGGCATCGGCCCGCGTGACGAGCGCCCGCTGACGCTCAACAGCCATTGGGGCGATGCCCCGGAAACCAACGCCTTCGGCACGCATGAATTCATGGACCTATGCGAGCTGATCGGTGCGGACCCGTACATTGGCGGCAACGTCGGCAGCGGCACTGTTCAGGAAATGCGCGAGTGGATCGAGTACATCACGGCTGACCACGAAAGCGAAATGAGCAACCTGCGACGTGCAAATGGCCGTGAAAAAGCGTGGCCGATGCCCTTCTGGGGGATTGGTAACGAGAACTGGGGCTGTGGCGGCCATATGTCACCGGAGTTCTATGCCGACCTGTATCGTCAGTTCCACACGCACATCAAGAATTACGGTGACACCCCCATGATGAAAATCGCCAGCGGCTACGGCGGCAGCGATACCGATGGCGAAGACCTGGCGGTGGTGATGGATCGCCTGTATAACACGCGCTTCCCGGTCCGCACGGACGGCGTCAGCATCCATTACTATGTGTATCTGCGCAATGATGAGACGCAAAGAGCAGCCGAGTTCAGCACAGACCAATGGTTCGAAACGATGAAACTGGCCCATCACATCGACCATGTGATTGAAACCAACGATGCGGTCATCAGCGAGTATGACCCTGAGAAGAAAATCTGGCTGATTGTTGACGAGTGGGGCAACTGGTTCCAGGTGGAAGAAGGCCACAATCCGGCGTATCTCTACCAGCAGAATACGGTGCGCGATGCCGTTGTCGCGGCCCATACGCTGCATATCTTCCAGGATCACAATGATCGGGTGCAGATGGCCAACATCGCCCAGACGGTCAACGTGCTGCAAGCCATGATCCTGACTGAAGGCGAGAAGATGCTGCTGACGCCGACCTACCACGTTTTCGACATGTTCAAAGGCCATCAAGATGCAACCCGGCTGGCATTGGATGTCGAAGCGGATGATTACAGCAACGGCGAAGATACCCTGCCGGCGTTCAGCGCCAGTGCATCACAATCAGCATCCGGCGATGTGCTGCTGACGCTGTGCAACCTCAAGCCGGATGAAGCGCTGACGATCACCTGCGATGTGCAGGATTTGAACGTGGCTACCGTTGAAGGCATGGTACTGGCTGGCGAGGCCATGAACGCCCACAACACCTTCGATCAGCCGGAAAAAGTGGTGCCGACTGCCTTTAGTGGCGCAACGCTCGATGGCCAATCGTTGAGCATCGATCTGCCCGCCGGGGGCGTGGTCGCGCTGACGCTGCGTTAATTTGGCCCTCACCCTAAATCCCTCTCCCCCAAGGAGAGGGACTTTGCACTCTAGCTGTGTGACATGTAGGGGCAATATATTGTGCCCCTACGCATTTCGATGCTTCAGTTTGAGGCGTACCCCCAACCGTTGGGGGACAATCAGAAACGTTTTCAGGGGACAATAGATGTATTGTCCTTTTTGTATTGGATTGGGCACATCATGAAGCGCAAAAACCAGACCTCAAAGCTCCTCAGATTTGGCACATTTGACTTGCAGTTCGATGGCATCACTCCACATGAGTACATCGAGAAGATGCAGGATAAAAAGCGATTGAGTGCCAACAACATCAAAATACAAAACCCAACTGGTAAGAACCGTGATGTCGATGCATTGGGACCTGACACACCGTTTGTTCTGGAAGCAGGTGATAAGGGTGAAATCTATGCTGTTGGCCATGTTACACAGGATGCGTATGCAGATACCCATGTGTACGGCCATATCAGCATCGGGTACGAGTTTTTCGTCTCATTCCTCTTGGCCCTAACGTTTATTTATCTATTTTTAGGGGTAAGCGGTTCGGGAAGTTTAGAAATCTATCCGGCCTATTTTTTGATTCTATGCTTGGTGCTCTGTAGTCACCTCTTCGATGCAAAAAGGCAGCTGATTAAGCATCTGGAAGAACCACAAGATAACCTGATTCGACCACTGAAAATAAAGCCGCGTACAGAGAACAGGTATCTGGACGTCTAAGCACAGCATACAACATGGCGATTCAGTCGATTTAGAGCCGCCTTTTCGCAGAGAGCTAACCAAAAATGAAGAAGAAAAAACATCCATCCACTTTCCTGAAGTTCGGGGAATTTGATTTGGCGTTTGAATCCATAACTCCTGGTGAATACATCCAGAACATGCAGGATGAAGCGCGGCTGCGCTACAGGGACATTAAGCTGCTACACCTGCAAGCGGACAACCCAATAAAGTCCGAAGATGGTGCATGCCATGTCCCATTTACGCTAGAAATGTGGTCCAAAGCCAGCTTATACGCAACTGGGGAAGTTACACAAGATATGCATGGCCATACGCGAGTCCATGGTTACATTCATATCAGCCGTGAGTTATTGGCTTTCACTACCACCAATATCGTAGCGGCTGTTCTTGCCGTTTTCAGTGGCCATCCGATCATGGTTTTGATGGTGTGGGCTGTTGTTATGCTGATTCTTTATAGTGTTATGTACGTCAGTTTTCTATACATGAGAGACATGCTGCTAGAGCACTTGCAGGACCCAAGGCATTTGATAATCAAGCCAGAGCAACGTCAGTCAGAACAACGACTTAAGAAACTTCAAACAGAAAACTGACTATCTGGGACAAGTTGACATTTGATCGCAAGAAAAGTTGATGTAGGGGTTTTGCAGGCAAAACCCAAGGGCATAGCGTGCTATGCCCCTACAACCTGCACAATTTAGCATCCTAAATACCATGATCTGGCAAGTGTCAACAGAACTTAAAGAAAATCACAAAGCTAAAAGCCCGTGCCATCTCTATAGACCACTGTGCGGCAGCGCCGCCCCACATTCGTTAAAATGGACGTGATCCACTTATTGGAGAAATGTTCATGCAAGAGATACGTGATTTCTTGAGTAAAAACAATCTGCCTGCTGGCGATTTGTATGATCTGCCGACATCGACCAAGCGCTTCCCGGATGGCGCACAATATCGCCTGGAAATCCCCAGCGTAGAAGGGCCACGCGCCCTGGCGGCAGTCATCGACGAGGCAAAACAGCGCGGCATCCATATTCATCGTGTGTCACAGGGCAGCGGCATCATGATGTTGACGGACGACGATCTGCGCGAAATGGCACGTCTGGGTGCCGAAGCCCAGATGGAAGTCAGCCTGTTTGTGGGGCCACGTGCCGGTTGGGATGTCAGTGCGCAGGCGATGTCCTCGGCGGGGCGCAACCTGGGCGCACGTCTGCGGGGCATGGATCAGGTCGTCTACGCTACCGCCGATATTCAGCGGGCAGTCGAGTTCGGCATTCGCTCCGTGCTGGTGGCGGATGAGGGCCAGCTCTGGCTGGTCAACGAGATGAAGCAAGAGAGTCTGTTACCCGCTGACCTCGTCGTCAAAATTTCCGTGCAGATGGCCGCCGCCAACCCCATTTCCATCCGCATGATGGAGCAGCTCGGCGCGGGAACGTACAACACGCCCACCGACTTATCGCTGCCGCAGTTGGCGGCGATCCGTGCTGCCACCCATTTACCGCTCGATATTTACGTAGAAGTGCCGGATAACTTCGGCGGCTTTGTACGCCATTATGAAGTGCCGGAAATCATCCGGCTAGTATCGCCGGTATACGTCAAACTGGGCGTGCGCAATTCACCGGATATTTACCCCAGTGGCCTGCACATTGAAGATTTAGCCGTTAAACTAGCCCGTGAGCGCGTCCGGCGGGCTTCATTGGTCCAGGCATTGATTGACCGTTACGCACCCGATGCCGTTCGTTCCGCACCGGGCGCAGCCGATCTTGGTATCCCGCAACCCAATAGCTAAGGAGCTAGCATCATGAAAATAACCAACGTCACCCCAATGGTGCTAGGCACGCCCTGGCGCAACCTGTTGTTCGTCAAAGTGGAGACCGATGAGGGGCTGGTCGGTGTGAGCGAAGCACGCCCACTAGGCCGCACCGACGCTGTCATCGGCTACCTGAAGCAAGCTGTACCGCGTTACGTCCTGGGTGCTGATCCGTTTGAGGTTGAGCGCCTGACGCACCGCATGTATTTAGAAGATTATGGCCGCGCGGGTGAAATCGTCATGACCGGGTTGGCTGTCATCGAAATTGCCTGCTGGGACATCATGGGCAAAGCGCTCGGCCAGCCTGTGTATCGCCTACTGGGTGGGGCCGTGCATGATCGCATCAAAGCCTATGCCAATGGCTGGTATACTGTCGAACGCACACCGGATGATTTCCATGCTGCTGCCCGTAAAGTGGTCGATTTTGGCTACAAAGGCCTCAAGTTTGACCCGTTCGGTGCAGGCTTTTATGAACTATCGCGCGAGGAAAAGAACAAGGCGATTTCCCTGGTGGAGGCCGTGCGCGATGCGGTCGGTGATGATGTGGAAATCCTGATTGAAATGCACGGGCGCTTCAACCCGCCAACAGCTGTCGAGATGGCCAAAGACCTGGCGCAGTTCAAGCCCTCGTGGTACGAAGAACCCATCCCGCCGGAAAATCTCAAAGCGCTGCGCAGCGTCAAAGAAGCGATCATGCCCTATGGTGTGCCTGTCGCTACGGGTGAACGCATCCACACGCCGCATGAATTCCGTGACCTGTTCGAGTACGAAGCGGCAGACATCATTCAGGTGGACATCACCCACTTTGGCGGCCTGCTGAATACCAAGAAGTTGGCTGGCACTGCCGAAATGTATTACATGCTGATGGCCCCGCACAACGTCGGCGGCCCGGTATCGACGGCGGCAGCGCTGCACTTCGGCTTCTCGACGCATAATTTCAAGATTTTGGAGCACTTTAACGACTTCGCGGATGCCTTCGTCAAGGACGCGGCACCGGGCCTACCACCTGTGGTTGATGGCTACTTCGGCCTGCCGACTGGCCCTGGCCTGGGCCTGGAGTTGAATGAGGACTTCATCGCCGAACATCCGCGCCGTGAGGATTACCGCCACTTCAATCTATATGAAGAAGGCTGGCACAAACGCGCCCAGGACAAGAACGAATCCTCATAAACGCGCTGATTTGGGGGCTTCAGCGAGAGATGCTTACGGACACAGTAGGGGCATTGCCCTGGTTTGGCAGGCCAAACCGCTACGTTACGAGCATCAGGTTAATCTGGCTCGAAGCCCTCATGAATCAGCATACGCGCCAAGCTGCGCACCGAGGCATAGGGAATGTAGCCATGCTCCCAGGAGCGCGTATAGGCATCTTCGATTTGCTCCGGTCGCAACGTGTAATCGACCACTAGCACCAGATTGTCAGCATCAACCCACTGGTCGAGCATGGCCTCGCGCTGGGCGGTCCAATCTTCGTAACTAGGTTCATTATCGCGCGGATAGCCATAATGCAGGCTTTCCACCAAGACGCCCGTGACAGCTTCCATATAGCCGGATTCCGGGTAGCGCAGCGGGATGTCCTCGCCGTTGATGGTGAACACGCCAAAATCGGGTGAACGCTCCTCAGCGTGGGCGGCAATGGCCATCACAAAATCAACCATTTCCGCATAGGCCGTATCGCGGCCTTTTTCTTCCTCGTAGTACGTGGCCGCATCGACACGATCCAGCAGCACGCCATCGAAGCCCATGTCAATAATGCGGTCGATATAGGCATCCTCGCCCGTCAGGATGATCTCCTGCCAATCGGGGTCCCAGTACTGCACCCAGACATCCCCCGCCCATGTGCCATCGGGTTCATCGGCCCAATGCGGCCAGAACTCACTGTCGCGCCGCCAGTCGGTCTGCCAATAGTATTGGAAGGTCGCGGCCTGACCGATGCTCATATAAGCGACCACCAGCTTATCGCCGCCTTCGCTGTGGCGCAGCGCTTCGATGTTCTCCCGGCTGCTCCCCGCCAGGGCGATGTCGGCGATGACCAGATCGTAGGCGGTCGGGGCAAGGCGATTAGCACGGGCGCGCTGTATCTGGATGATGTAGTCATTGACCGCGCCCCAATCGCGGTGCGGGGCCTCGTCGCTGCCCTGGGCGAATGCATTGCTGCCAAGGAGCAAAAAAACACCCAGTAGAAGCCAGATTTTTCGTTTCATGGTGATTCGCTCCTTTTCTTGGACCCCACCCCTGTTTCCCCTCCCCGAAGGAGAGGGGACCCGAATAAGCGCAGTTGGTCGTCATGCAGACAATAGAATAGGGTCTGACTGCTAGCTGCTGTTTACTTAAAGCCGCTGAGTGTAAAGCCGCGCACGACCCAGCGTTGCAGGAACAAATACACCACCAGGATCGGCATGACCACCAGCACGGAAGCCGCTAATTGCAGGCCCATGTTGCTGGTATGGCGGTCGTTGTACCACGTCAGAATGATGGGCAGCGTGCGCACATCAACATCACGCAGCACGATGAGAGGCCATAAATAGGCGTTCCAGTTGAGGATGAAGACCAGCGTGCCGTAAGTCGCCAGCGCGGGCAAAATCTGTGGCAGGATGATGCGCCAGTAAATATGCCACTCGGAAGCGCCATCCACTCGCGCCGCGTCGAGCAACTCATCGGGAATGGTCGAGATGAACTGGCGCATGAGGAAGATACCGAAGGCATCAAACCAACTGAGCGCGACCATGCCCCATAAATTGTTGGTCAAATCAAATTGCAACAAGATCAAATACGAGGGAATCATCGTGAGCTGGAAGGGAATCATCATCGTGCCCAGGATGTAGACGTACATCAAGCGCTTAAAACGGAAGTTGAACTTGGCGAAGACGTAGCCAAACAGCGAACTACTGAGCGTCAGCGTGATCACGTTGCCGATGGCGACAAAGGCACTATTGAAATAGAAGCGCTCCAGCGGCAGCGATTCGTCATTGAAGATGGTCAGGTAATTCTCAAATGTAAATTCTTCCGGGAAGAAGGTACGGTTGATCGGATCGACAATTTCCGCATGGGATTTAAACGAGGCCAGAATCGTCCAGACGAAGGGCGTCAGGGTGATGATGCAGCCGATAATCAGGATGACATAAACGATTGTTTTTTCCCGTAGAGGGGCGAAACGGCGCGGATGGGCATTTTGTTGTTCCAGGCGAGCAGTATACGTTTTCGCAGCCATTGTCTAATACTCCCAATCTGAGCGCAGCACACGCGACTGAATCAGCGTGATGATCGCCACCATGCCGAACATCACCAGCGAAATAGCCGCTGCCCAGCCCATCTTCTCGTAGCGGAAGGCGTTTTCGTAAATATCGAGCACCAGCACGCGCGTCGGACTGCTGTCCGGTCGACCTGGACCACCTTGGGTCATCACCTGGATGATGTCGAACACCTGGAACGAGGAAATCACCGTCAGGACGGATGTCACCATAATGGTGGGCCGCAGCAGTGGTAGCGTGACGTTCCAGAACACCTGCGTTGAACTGGCCCCATCGACGCAGGCGGCATCTTTCAAGCTATCCGGTATGCCCTGCAAGGCCGCGATGAAAATCACCAGGTTATAGCCGAAGTCCTGCCACAAATAGGCGATAACGACCGCCACTAGCGCGGCAGGCATCCCTAATACCGTAGCACGCTGGTCTTGCAGCCACGCCACCGGGGGAACGCCTAACGTGCCAATGACATCGTTCAGCAGGCCATACTGTGCATGGAAGATATAGCCCCACATGATGGCCACACCCACGCTAGACGTCACCACTGGCAAAAAGTAAATCGTCCTGAAAACGGGCTTGAGGAACTTATGCACCGACTCGATCATCACTGCCAGCGGGATGGTAATCAGCATGTTCAGGGGCAGCACCATGACCGTGAAGGCCAGCGTATTGCCCAGGCTGTTACGGAATGTGCGACCGTCGCGGGCAGCGCTCATCATCGTCTCGAAATGCTGGAATCCAACGAAAGGGTTATCGCCACCCAGGCCCAGGATCGGCCCACCGACCTCGCGCGGGCTGTATTCAAAGAAAGCCAGGACCAGCGCCCACAACAGCGGGAACACGCTCAATACCAGCAAATAAAACATCAGCGGCGTGATCGTCCCGGCGACAAAACCGCGATTTTGCAGGCTGATTTTGGTTGTTTCCGGGACCAGGAACCACAGTGGGATCAACAGCACCAGGCCACCCAACATGCTAACCCACCCGGCCAGGTCGGGCGCGACCGGGAACAGGGTCGTCAGCAGCAGATAGCCAAATATCTGCCCGGACCCTATCCCGACGACCAGACCAATGAACGCCCCTTGCCAGGGCGAGCGGTTCTTACGATCAAAGATCAGGGGGGTGATGCCACTTCCAACGACGGCCCAGATCATGAGCCAATACAGGCGAATGGCCTGGATATCAATCCCATCCATAGCGTTAACTTTTCCATCGTAAGCGGCTAGGCGTCAAAATGACGTGCCGCGCAGTATCGGGCTTTGGAAATAATACGGACGTGCTAACTCTTGATTTCAGGTGCATTTTTGTAAGATAGGCCGCTTTGTCAAAGCTGGGCACGACATGTCATGCCCCTACGACTGCACCCTCGCCTAACGATCTCGCACCTATCAGCCTGCAAAAGTCAACAGAACCGCATTTTCGAAAAAGGGAAGGTAACCTGGGTCACCTTCCCTTGATAGACAGTCAGATAGGCGCTTAGTCGAAGGAAGCGTTGCTATCTTCTTCCATGTAGAGCATGGCATCTTCGACCGTCAGCAGACCTTGCAGCATGTCGAGCACAGTCGGGTAGATGATGTCGTAGAAAATCAGGTCGCGGTCGGGCATGTCGCCGAGGTAGCTACCGTACTGCAATTCAGGCAGGACGGGTTCCAGCCAGGGCAGGGCTTCCAGCAGTTGCGAGCTGTACATATCGTCTTCCACCAACTCACGCAGGGCCGGGATCGTGCCTGAAGTCATATTCCAGCCAAGGGCATTTTCAGCATTGGCTGTCG
Source organism: Anaerolineaceae bacterium (assembly GCA_002699585.1). GTDB lineage: Bacteria > Chloroflexota > Anaerolineae > Aggregatilineales > Phototrophicaceae > Phototrophicus. The sequence continues at coordinate 91,715 of PABP01000036.1, forward strand.
CAAACTGCACGAAGTCCCAGGCAACTTCCGCATTGGGGGTATTGCCGGAGACAGTCAGGCCCCAGCCGCTATCTGCCGCGAAGCTCGGTTCTTCACCGAATGAGGGCAGCGCCACATAGTCGAATTCACCAAATTCGGGGAAGTCGCCCAGGCCATACTGAACGGCCCAGGGGCCAATCAGGACCATCGCGGCTTGTTCTGTGAAGAAGGCATCGCCACCCCAGTTGGAGGAATCATTGAACAGGACCGGGTCGATAATGCCCGCATCCACCATGGCTTTCATCTGGTTGAGGGTGGCTTCGGCTGCCGGGGTATTGAAGGCAAAACCAGTCATGTCTTCGTTCCAGAAGCTGCCGTCGTTCTGCAAGATGCCAGCCAGCAGCGAGAAAACGATGGCATCGGCATTGGTGAAGTGGTAGCCGGTGACGCTCATCTGGCCATCTTCGCCAACCTGCGTCAGCGCTTCGGCATCGGCCATGAAGTCTTCCCAGGTTTCCCAGACGGGCGGGTATTCCAGGCCAGCGGCTTCGAACATGGCTTTGTTGGTCAGGACCGCGCCATATTCCAGGTTGAATTCCTGCGGCAGGCCGTAGGTTTCACCATCGCAGGTGTAGCCGTCCATCGGTGCGTCAAAGAACAGCGACGTATCGACCAGTTCACCGGGCATCGCTGCCAGACGGTCGGAGTAGCTGCAAACCCAGGTGCCGAACAGCGCCATAATGTCGGCTTCGTCACCAGCCGGGAGAGCTGTCTGTAGGGTCTGGATATAAAGATCGTATTCAAACGTTTCCATTTCAATGGTGACGTTGGGGTTTTCGGCTTCATAGGCGTCGATCAAAGCCTGCATGCCCTCGTTGAAAGCACCTTCCTGGTGCGCCCACAAGCGCAACGTAACCTCATCCTGGGCGCTCACCATCCCAAAGCTCAAGACAAAAAGCGCGACAAAAACGGTAAGTAATTTCTTCATGGTTCAATCCCCTCATAGATTAGCGATCATTACGATTGATTAGGCGAAAACCGTCTTCTCAATGGTGATCTGGGTCACCTCCTTGTGCCAGATATCCGGCTGCTACAGCTTGCTTTTCAGGCGATTGCTATCACTCGCTCTTAGCCCTCAATCCCGTCTTCCAAATTTACGACCGCTGTCAGGTTGCGCGGGTTATCCGGGTCGAGGCCCTTCTGGATAGACCGTGAGAATGCCAACCACTGGATCATGGGCAGGTATTGCACCAGCGAGGGATAAGCCGTGCTGCTATCGACCACATAGTCGGCGGCTTGGTTGGGAGCGATACAAATGGTCGTCGCACCCAATGCCTTCATTTCATCCAGCACCCGGCGTTCGGCGTCGTAGTTCTCATCACCCAGCAGCCCGACCACAACCGTCTGCTGATCGACCATCGACATGGGGCCATGCCGGAATTCCATCGGGTGGTAGGCCTCGGCATAGGTCAGCGACATCTCTTTCATCTTGAGCATGGCTTCTTCCGCTAGGCCAAAGCGCGAACCGCTGCCCAGGTAGAAATACTGCGTGTAGGTCTCAGGATTGCTGTAGGGTGCCACATAATCGGCGAGGCTCTGAATATCAGCCTTGCTGCGGTTGACGCTCGTATCGGCGTAAGATTGGCCACCGACAATGCGAATGAATCCCTCAGCCAGCACGGTCATTGCGGAAAAGGAGCGCGTCTGGGCTACACTTTCTTCCTGGCCAGCCGGGGCGATGAGTTCCAGGGTAGCGAATTTGTTAAGTGGGCGATCCCCATAGTTGGCGATGGTCACAATATGGTCGCCGTATTTGTTTTTGAAGGCCTGCGCCGCCTGCACCGTTTCGGTGGTTTCTGCGGAACGCGAGATTGTCACCAGCAGCGGCGTGCTGTCTTTAGCATAGACCGCTTCCGGGTGAAAGATCAACTCCGAGGCCGGAACAGCCCGTGACGCGATGCCTGTCGTGGCTTGCATCAGGTTGGCGGCGATGATCGACAGATAATGCGTCGAGCCACAGCCGGTAAAGATTACATAGTCGTAGTTGCCGTTTTGCCAAAAAGTCCGTATCGCTGCCTCATTGGCTTTGACAACCTCAACGGCGTTGGTCCAGGCATCGACCTGGGTTGCAATTTCATTTTGCGTGTGTGCCCCGCGCATAGTTGCCTTCCTGTAAGTAAGCTCGTCTTGAGCGCCATATGACGTCTTGCGCTCACTATTGAGCGTTTCTGTCTAATTTGATTAATTTAACACTAATTTTGTTGACTTTCAAGCAGTCTGACTCTAAAATCAGTCAAATTCAATCGAACTTAATCACAAAAACGTTCACTAAGGCATGTGCAAAATGACCAAAATCTCGTTTATCGGTGCAGGCAGTGCCGTGTTTACGTACGAAGTCATGACCGATATTCTCATGACACCGGGCCTGGATGAGGGCACCATGGCCCTGGTCGATATTGACGCCGAGCGCCTGGAACTGGCCCACAAAATCACTGAGCGCGTCGTTGAAATCAGTGGTCGCAACTGGACTGTGGAAGCTTCGGTCGACCGTACCCAGGTTATGCAGGACAGCGATTACGTCATCAATACGATTGAAGTGGCGGGGCTGGCCAACGTCCGGCATGACTTCGATATTCCCATGAAGTACGGCGTCAACCAGTGCATTGGCGACACGATTGGCCCAGGCGGCATCTTTAAGGCGCTACGTACACTACCCTCATGGATCGACATCCTTGACGATACGGAACGGCTAGCGCCGGATGCCCTCGTCATGAACTACACTAACCCCATGTCGCTGACCTGCCTGACGGGCATTCGGGCTTCTACATTACCGATTGTCGGCCTGTGCCATTCGATTCAGCATACGTCCCAGGAACTGGCGGGTTATCTGGGTGTGCCGCACCGTGAACTCAAGTACCGGGCGGCGGGCATCAACCACCTGGCATGGCTGGTGGAACTGACCCACAACGGCGAGGATATGTACCCGCTGCTGCGCGAAAAAGCCAATGATCCGGCCATCTATGAGCAAGACCCGATCCGCTTTGAGACCATGCTGCACCTGGGCGCGTTCCCGACAGAGAGCAGCGGCCACTCTTCGGAATACACGCCTTACTTCCGCAAGCGGCCTGATCTGGTCGAGAAGTACACACGACCGGAATACCTGGGCGAGACAGGCTTCTATGCCAATAACTGGCCGACATGGCGCAAAGAATCCGACGAGTGGATTCAGAAGATGCTAAGCGGCGAAGAAGAAATCGAGATGAAGCGCGGACCGGAATATGCGTCTTACATCATTGAGGCCATCGAGCAAGACAAACCCGCAGTGATCTATGGCAACGTCTATAATACGGGGCTGATTACCAACCTGCCCTATGATGGCGTGGTCGAAGTGGCTTGTCTGGTCAATGGCGATGGCATCCAGCCGACATTCTATGGCGACCTGCCGACCCAACTCGCGGCCCTCGATCAGCAGCACATGGCCGTTCATGATCTGGTAGCGACGGCTGTGCTGGAAGGCGACCGCGAAGCGGCCTTCTATGCGCTGATGCTGGACCCGCTAACAGCAGCCGTTTGTTCCCCGGCGGAAATTCGCCAGATGTTCGATGAAATGGCCAGTGTCCAAGCTGAATATCTGCCAGACTGGATGCAGAAATAGCAAAGTCTCTATCTGAGAAACCAGTTAGTTTATTGGCCTAGCTTGACCCCTATCCTCGGTCCTTTCCCCATGAGGGGCAAGGAGGCCTTTCTGAGCTACTTGGCCGCAGACAAAGGTCCGCTCACATCACGGGGAAGGGATTTAGGAGTGGGGTTCCCAGCTAAAAATTTGCTAGCATATATGGCTGAGCCTAGGAAGATTTTTGTCCAACAGATTGACCCTAATCGATATGCTATTTCTCGACTAGATACACAATCAGGTAATTGACTATGACACGACTTCTCGTAGCAGGTGAACTCAACGCCGATCTGGTCATGACGGGGCTGCCGTCGCTGCCGGTGCTGGGCCAGGAATTAATCGGCGATGGCTTTAAGCAGGTGATGGGCAGTTCGTCGGCGATTACAGCGGCGCGGCTGGCGGCGCTAGGTGCGGATGTCGATTTCGCAGGGGTTGTCGGTAATGACGACCTGGGGACTTTCGTGCTCGATCAGTTGCAGGGTTTTGGCGTCAATGTGGCGAACGTCCAGCGTGTGGATGTGCCGACAGGCGTTACTATCGCCCTGACCTACAGCCACGACCGCGCCCTGCTGACCTTCCCCGGTACGATTGAAGCCTACGATGGCAGCGACCTGACTACCCAGCAACTCAGCCACTATGATCACCTGCATGTGGGATCCTACTTTTTGCAAAAGGGATTGCAGCCGTACCTGGCGCGCATCTTCAAGTTGGCCCAGGAACAGGGCGTCACGACGTCGCTTGACCTCGGCTGGGACCCCAACAATACATGGCTGCGGAATCCTTATCTGCTGTCGGTGCTGCGATTTACGGATTACTTTGTTCCCAATGAGGATGAAGTCAACGCGCTGACGGATGGCAGTAAGCAACCGCAGCAGTTGGCCCAGCACGTCAAGGGCACACTGATCGTCAAACATGGCAGCCAAGGCGCAGCGACTTATGACAAGTTCCGTAAATGCTTGTCTGTGCCGACCTATCCGGTTGAGGTGGTCGATACGACGGGCGCCGGTGATGCTTTCAATGCGGGGCTGCTCTATGGGCGCATTGTAGAAGATCTGCCGCTGGAACAGGCGATGCAGTTCGCGGCAGCTTGCGGCGCCCAAGCTGTGACACAGGTCGGCGGTGCAACGAACGCCCCCAGTGCCCAGGCAGTCCGTAAGCTGATGACCGAGTGGCCATCGAAAGGATAGGAAATCATGCTGTGGATCGTCCGTATCATTGGCGTAGTGCTGCTGGCGGATCTGCTGGCAATCGTCACCCGCGCGCTGACGCCCACCCCCACGCCGGAACCATCCTGGTGGCAACCATCCCCTGGCACCACATGGCAGTGGCAGCTCAATGGCGAGGTCAATACACGTTACGATGTGCAGATGTACGACATCGACCTGTTCGATACCCCTCAAGAAACCATCGACAAGCTGCATGAAGACGGCAGGGTTGTCATTTGCTACTTCAGCGCTGGAACTTATGAAGATTGGCGACCCGATGTGGACGACTTCCCTGAGGCGATCCTCGGCAAGCCACTGGAAGATTGGCCCGGTGAGCGCTATCTGAACATTCGCCAACTGGACCTGATTAAGCCCATCATGGAAGCTCGCCTCGATCTGGCCGTCGAAAAAGGCTGCGAAGGCGTCGAGCCGGATAACGTCGATGCCTATACCAACGATACTGGCTTTGACCTCACGCCGGAGGATCAACTGGCGTATAACCGTTGGCTGGCACAGGCGGCGCACGAACGGGGCCTGTCGATTGGGCTGAAGAACGATGGCGATCAGGTCGAGCAGCTCGTGGATGACTTCGATTGGGCGCTGGTTGAGGAATGCTTCCAATTTGGCTTTTGTGACCAATTTCTGCCCTTCATCGAACAAGGGAAGGCCGTGTTCGGCGTGGAGTACATCGAAGGGGGCCTTGAGCGCGCAGATTACTGTCCGCAGGCCAACGCGATGGGTTATTCCTGGCTGACCAAGACGCTTGATCTGGGGGATATGCCACCGAATGCCTGCTTCGACTATACTGAGTAAAAAGACAACGAGGCGACATCATTATGAAATTTGGCCTGCAACTGCCCAACTTCGGCCCCTTCTCGGAGGTGGACCGTCTGCTAGCGATGGCCCAGGAAGCCGAGGCCGCTGGATGGGATGGTTTTTTCCTGTGGGACCATGTTGCGATTCCAGAGCGCATGGCCGATAGCATGACGGTGCTGGCGGCCATCGCCGCTGTGACATCCCGCATCAAAATCGGGCCAATGATAACGGGTCCAGCGCGGCGGCGTCCCTGGAAGCTGGCACGTGAAGCGACCACTATCGACCACGTTTCGAATGGGCGCTTCGTGCTGGGCATTGGCCTGGGCGCGGAACCGCGCGATTTTGATAACGTGGGCGAGGTCGTGGCGGCTAAACCACGCGCTAAGAAAATGGACGAAGCCCTGGCCATCATGGATGCGCTCTGGCAGGGCGAGACAGTCAACCATCACAGCGACTACTTCGACATAGACGACCTGCGCTTTGAACCGCGCCCGGTTCAGCAGCCGCGTGTGCCTATCTGGGTCGCTGGCTTGTGGCCGAATAAGCCGCCTATGCGCCGTGCCGCCCGTTGGGATGCGGCTTTCCCCATTGGTAATGGCTACACGCTCTCACCAGATGATTGGCGCGATGTCGTGGCTTATGTCAATCAGCACCGCAGCGACACCAGCACCGATTACGACTTTGTGCATTCCGGCATTACCCCGGCTGATGCCAGCGCCGCCCAGGCGACTGTCGCGCCTTATGCAGACGCAGGCGTTACCTGGTGGCTGGAAGACATCAGCCCGGTGCGCGTCGGTTGGGATTTAGGCGACGATTGGCCCGAACCCTGGCCCGTTGACCAGATCACGGACCGCATCGCCGCCGGACCACCCCAACTGAGCGAACCCTAATTGATGCCCCACAGCGGCAACTTATTCTTCGGCGCTGCGCTCATCATAAGGCGGAACTTCAATCGTGCCACCTGTGCGCAGTAAGCAGACCTGCTGCCAACGGTAGCGCACGGGCGAATTGGTCCAGTAGGGTGCGACACGCCAGGTATAAGTACCCTCTTCACGCGGCAGATCTTCCAGCAGGATGACGGCTTCGGTCGTTTCGCTATCAAACGCACGGCGCACGCCTTCCGGCGAGATGACGATGACGCTGTAGACATTGGCCCCTGGCAAACCGGGATATGTGACCGTAATTTCCTGACGTCCACCATAGAAATCCCCTGCGGACTGGCTGTAAGGCCCTTGCGGCCACTGCTCGCAAAGATCGATCGCCAGGTCGAAAACATCCGGCACCCGGCCATTGGCATCACGCGGGAGCAAGCGGCCAATTGGCGGGATGCTGTTGAAAGCGATACTGGTCCGCAGCAGGCGGGCATAAATCCAGGCGCGGCTGCTGCCATAGTCGATCTGCAACCACTGGCGACCATCCCAGCGATTGAAAAAGTCCCCGGAGCGGCCATAGACCACGACCGAGGCATTCAGTGGCAGTTGGCCGATGGTCGGATAGGCGAAATCGGGGCCAGTGCGCACATCGGCCAGATCGACCGTCACCAGACCGTAGATGGCCTCGGCTACGGGCTGCGGTGACGGCGGCGTTTCTTCATCCTGGGCCAGCGCGACCACCCCCGGCAGAATAAAGATCCATATCAGCAAAAACAGTTTTTTCATATCAGGCTCCACGATAGACATCACACCTGAACCTATTATGGCAATAAATAACAGACTGCGGCGTAACGTGGGCCGGACGTGTAGTGAGCATATGGGAATCGTCTGATTGGCGAAGGCATCCTACTCATTCGCTATGAGCAAAGTTGAGCCACTCACCTGTAGCGACCTTAAAAATAGTGCGAATAATGAGTGCCGATAGCAGGGGAATATCCCTTTTTGTAGACGTTCACAGGCATCTGCACATCAGCCCTGACAATCGGGCATAAAATAAGGGATAATAATTGGTTGACAATGCACCCATTTTGATCTATTTTCCGTGTAAGCGCCTACATTTTGCAGTAGACTATGTAGGTTGTGTTTATTGAAATGACTATCCGCGTCTCCGGTTGATGCATAACTTATGCAAGAACGCAAAAAAGCCTCTCAGCAAGTCACCATATACGATGTTGCCCGCGCAGCAGGCGTGTCCGACGCGACTGTATCGCGTGTTTTTAATAACAAGAACAACGTGCGAGAGTCCACCCGGGAACGGGTTTTACAAGCTGCAAAAAAACTGGGTTATGTCGCTAACCTGCAGGCACGGATACTGGCAGGGGGCAAGTCGCATATTATTGGGCTGCTGGTCCCTGGTTTAGATAACGCCTATATGGCGGAAATCGTCCGTGGGATTGACATCGAGCTGGGACACGCCAATTACGAGATGATCCTGTATACGACGCGGCGGCGTGGTGGCAATGAGGCCAGCTATTTGCAATACATTGCCAACAGTCTATCCGCTGGCTTGCTGCTGGTCGTGCCTCTGCTGTCTCCTAAATACCTGGAAATACTCAGTGATCTCGAATACCCTTATGTGTTGATCGACGAAATTGACGAGCAAAACAACAGCTTTTCCGTTGATGCGACCAACTGGCAGGGGGCCTATGATGCAACCGAGTATCTCATCGGATTGGGACATCGGCGGATTGCGTTCATCAAAGGCATCGTAGGTTTGCACAGCAGTGATGATCGCGTGCAGGGTTACAAAGCCGCGCTCAAAGCGCATGGGATCCCTGTACGCGACGATTACATCGTCGAAGGCGACTATATGCAGCCATCAGGTTATGATAAGACCTTCCCGTTGATGGCCCTGCCGACACCCCCCACAGCCATCTTCGCCGCCAATGACCATATGGCGCTGGGTGTAATGGATGCCATCCGTGAACTGGGCATGGACATCCCGAATGACATTTCCATTGTCGGTTTTGATGACATTCCGCAAGCATCAACGACCCACCCCAAACTGACAACGGTCCTACAACCCCTGGAGCAGATGGGGCGCGAGGGTGTCCGGCTGCTGCTTGAACAATTACAGTATCCCGATCGCCCACCCAGGCGGTTGACACTGCCGACCCAACTTATCGTTCGCGATTCTTGCCGACCGCTTGCATAGATCATAGAGAACAGAAAGGTGGTAATTTCGGAATTTGATCACCGCGCTAAAATAGAGGCAATACGGCTTTTAATATAAGGCCCCTAATACAAGATTTACACTATATAAGGACTCACTCATGTCTAATTACGACCCGAAACCCGAAGATAAATTTACTTTTGGCCTATGGACCGTCGGCAACGTCGGCGGCGACCCGTTCGGCCATGCGACCCGTAACCCTATCAGCCCGCCGGAAATCGTGCATATGCTGGCTGAAGTCGGCGCGTGGGGTGTGAACTTCCACGACAATGACCTGGTTCCGATTGATGCCACACCCGCCGAGCGCGACCAGATCGTCAGCGACTTCAAGAAGGCCCTGGATGAAACTGGTCTTGTCGTGCCTATGGCGACGACTGACCTGTTCAAAGACCCGGCCTTTAAGGACGGTGCGTTCACCAGCAATGACCCCAAAGTGCGGGCCTACGCCTTGCAAAAGACCATCAATGCCATTGACCTGGGCGTTGAACTGGGTGCAACGACTTACGTATTCTGGGGTGGGCGCGAAGGCGTCGAAACCGACAGCAGCAAGAAGACGCTGGATGCCATTAAGTGGTTCCAGGATGCGCTGAACTTCCTGAGCGAGTACGTCATCGACCAGGGCTATGACCTGAAATTCGCCATCGAACCCAAGCCGAACGAACCGCGCAGCAACATCTTCCTGCCGACCGTCGGCGAAGCACTGGGCTTCATCGGCACGCTGGATCACCCGGAAATGGTCGGTGTGAACCCGGAAGTGGCCCATGAGCATATGTCCGGCCTGAACTTCCTACACGGTGTCGCGATGGCCTACAGCCAGGGCAAATTGTTCCATATCGACCTGAATGACCAGCTTTATGGCCGCTATGATCAGGACTTCCGCTTTGGTAGCGTCATGCCCAAGCAAGCCTTCTATCTAGTGAAGTTCCTGGAAGATGTGGGCTATGATGGCAGCCGTCACTTTGACGCACATGCTTTCCGCAGCAGCAACTACGGCGACGTCAAATACTTCGCTCGTGGCTGCATGCGCACCTATCTGATCCTCAAAGAGAAGGCCGCACAGTTCAACCAGGATGCTGAAATCCAGGCATTGCTGGCGGAAATCCAGGCGGGCGATGAAAGTCTGGCTTACCTGAGCAGCGGTTACAGCGCGGATGCACTCAGCAAATTGCGGGCCACCGAATTTGACCGTGCCGCTCTCGGCGCGCGCGACCTGCCCTATGAACAACTCGATCAGCTCACGATTGAGCTATTGATGGGCGTGCGCTAAATTCTATCTTCCAAGAGAAAAGGCGGGATGCTGGCGCATCTCGCCTTTTTTATTTCCTGGTCAGTCTGTTTGCTGTAAGGCATGCAGAACAATAAGATATTTGGCATGGGTCCATAGCAGCGGATTGGCAATCTCACCACGTCGGGCGACCCAGTATTCATAGTAGCTGGGCGCTAGCATGACATCGTTGACCTGCTCCGGTAGATTGCCTTGTTCATCAGCGTGGGACTGTGCCCAACTGAGCAGTTCTTGCGCGGCGACGTTATCACCCACCTGGGTTTTGTACCATGCCAGCCACAATCCCAGCAGCACCCATGGACCACCCCCATAATAGGTGTCTTCCAGGTGGCGATGGACGCCATGACCCTCAGCAAGCAGATCGCGCTCGATGCGGGCGACGGTGGACTGCATCAACGGATCATCGGGGGCCAGCAAGCCATCAACGGGCAAAGCGACCAACAGCAAATTGGCATCGACCCCATCCAGCCCAACCGACTTGGCCAGTTCGCCAGATGGTGTCAGGCCCTTTTCCATGATGAAAGCATGAATAGCCGTGCGGGTGGGTTCCGTTTGTAAAGTTGGGATCAGGCGTTGAGCGGCACCCAGGCCCGCGTAAATTGCTGCCAGGGTGCTGATGTGGACATCGTCGCTGCGTTCTTCCCAACAGTCATAACAAGGATGCTGCCAGACCGCCGACAGATAGCTCACAGTTAGTTCGATAGCCTGTGCCCAGCCGGAGGGCAGCGGCACAATCTGGCTTATATCAACGTATTGAGCGACGGACCAGAGCCAGATAGCCGGACCATCAAGCTGGAACTCCGGCCAGTCATCCGGGCCAGCCTCGCCGCCATCTTCATAGCGAGCATTGAGCGTATCGGCCAGGACAAGTGGTTGGCCCTGCTGGGCACGGTCGATGGTGCGCTCTAAGGCCTCGGCACGGTCGTTGATCATCTGTGCGCACCAGTCATGGAAGCGAGCCGCACTGTGCCACTGGCTGGATTCACTTGGAGCGGCTTGGTTGAGGCCATCAAGCGTCAGGGCATAGGCGATGAAAGCGCCATCCCGAAACCACGAATAACGATAATCCGGCATAGTGGGACAGGCCAGATAGCCGCCTGCTGGCTGTTGATTATCTAAGATGACGCGCAGGCTATGGTCATGAAGCGAAGGATGCGTCATTGGGATAGAGTCCTCAGTTGGTGGACGATGTCTTCGTCGAGACTACCGGGTGCATAAAATACGGGAATACGATTCAGCGGCGCATCAACGACGAGCGATAATTCGCCTTCGTAGGTCGTGCCATCCCACAGGCTGATCCAACGGCCCTGGGGCAAATAGCAGGTCGATTGCGACTGGTCAGGTTCCACGACCGGGCAAACGAGCAAACTGCGACCCAAATAATACTGATAGGGTGATGCCTGCGGCTCGGTCAGTTGCAGGGCACGCATCATCGGCTGGCCGGATTCGGCGCTGTATTGGGCTTCCTGCCAGATATAGGGCATGAGTGCCTGCCGGACCTGAGCGAAGAAGCGGAACGTTTCTACAACGGATTCATCGCCTGTTCGCTCCTGAATATTCCAGGGCGTGCGATCCTGCTTGGGGTGCGTGACCGGGTTGTATTCCGAGTGGTACTGCATCACCGGGCAGAAAGCAGCCATCGCCGTACCGCGCAGGTACAACTCAGCAGTCGGAATCGGACCGCTGAAGCCGCCCAAATCCCAACCCCAGAAGGCAATGCCGGAAATACCCGCAGACAACCCTGCCAGGATCGAATGACGGTAGGCATCCCAGGTGGAATTTTCATCACCGGCCCAATGCAGCGGGGCGCGCTGCGAGCCAATGAACCCGGCACGGCTGAATGTCACAGCTTCGCGTTTGCTATTGGAAAAATCATAATAGGCTTGTGTATAGCGCTGTGGATATTCATTCCACAGTTCGTCACTCTGGCGACCATCGGCAAAATGCAGTTGGGTGCTCCAAATGTGCTCGCCACCATCGGTCTTGAAGCCATCCACGCCCACGTCTTCCAATAAGTAGGCGCGTTTATTGAACCACCAATCGCGTTCAGCGGCGTTGGTTGGGTCGAATACGTAGCTATCGCGGAACCAGAAAGGCCGCAGTTTATACAGGCTGCCATCGGCGTGTTTGACGCCAAAACCGGACTGCTCATAATGGGTGCGGTCGGCATCGTGCTGAGGGTGGGGTTCTTCGATGGCTTTCACGACCGGAATTTGCCACAGGACGAGTTTAATGCCGTTGTCATGCAGATAGTCGGCCATCGCTTTGGGATTGGGCCACCTGCCGCCTTCAGGAAAACGGAAATCGTCATAGCGGAAGGACTCGCCACCGGGACAGGTGTCATACTCGGCGTCGTTCCATATGTAGAAAGTGGTTTCATCACTCCAGGCTTCGATGACCAATACCGAGGGCTGAATGCCTAGTTCCAGCGAAGTGCGCACTTCTTCTTCCACACGGGCCTGATTGTTCCACTCGTTGGCGCTCATCCACAGGCCGAACGACCACTGCGGCGGCAGCACCATTGGCCCGGTCGAGCGGGCGAATTGACCAATAATGGCAAAGGGGTCATCATCGGTGAACCAGGTCAGGTCGAGCGATTCATCATCGCCCAGATCAGCTTCCAGAGTCCAGGACTGATCGTCACTGGCGGCGAGGTCAAACTGCATCCAACGGCTGCTATTGACGAGCAGGCCATAGCCCGCCGAGGACAGCAAAAAGGGAATCGGCATGTAGGTGCGTTTGCCCTGATCTTTGTACTGCTCATAAACGCGCACATCGAGCACATTGCCGCGCTGATTGAGAGCATTGAAGCGCTCGCCCAGGCCATAAAAACGCTCGTCGGGTGGGCAGGTAAACGTGATGCGGACGCGGCGTGCGTGCTGGCCATCGTTCAACCAGGCGACTTCGGCAATAGATGGTGCGCCTGTGGGCTGTGAGCCTGTCGCGGTGGTGCGGTTGATAATCATATGCTGCTGATCGAGTGACCAGCCCCCGCCCTGCTCCCAGGCATGGCCCGTAAGCTGGAACTCTTCGCTAAGCTGGCCATCGGCTTCGACCCAGTAAGTCAGTGTTTGACCGTGTGCCGGGGCGACAAGGTTCGCTTGCCATACATCCTGATCGATGCGGACCATGCGCTCCAGGAATTCCGCGCCGACGCCTTCCTCTTGCTTGGCCTGCCAATCGGCTTGATGAATGGCGGCTACTATGGGCTGAGCCTGGTCACCGATGCGCTGATGGACGCGCACGTTTTTGGCAGCGCCGGAGGGTCGAATCACAATGCCAACAGTAAACGGCTCATTCGCCAGTGGTTGGCGCGGAAAACGCTCTTCAGGCAGTTGTTCGTAAGGATGTTCTTGCCCCATTGGATTGTGAATGATTTGCATGTGTGTTTAACCTGTTTTTGCGTATGAGGGTATGCGTTATTAAAAGCGTCGTTATTAAGGGCTTTCATGAAAAAGAAAAGGGGCGGACCACCCGTAAGCGGTCGCCCCTATAAAAACGAACCTAGTCGAGCAGGCTGTCGATTTCTTCTTTAGCCATATCGAGGGCTTCCTGAGCGGTCAGTTCACCATCAACCACGCGCTGAATGAGGGCATTGACCCCATCCTGCATTTCGTTCTGGCGGACGATGACCGGCGGCGTTACCGGGCTTTCCAGGGCCTGGAACACGGCTTCGCGGTTTTCCGGCGGGGTCTGTTCCAGGTAGGACTCGAAGTATTCCGGCTTATCCAGCGCGGGCAGTTCCCAGGAGCTGTTCACGCGGACGGTAGCGGCGACTTCGCTGGAGGTCAGGAATTCGACCCAGGCAGCGGCGGCTTCCGGGTTGGAGGTCGATGAGGAGACACCGACGCCATTGGCGAAGAAGTGATGGGCATGCTGATTGATCATTGGCTCTAGCTGAACATCCCAGGCGAAGTCGGCTTCTTCAAACGCACCGAACATCCAGATACCTGTGACAATCATGCCAAGCTTGCCGCTGAGGAACAGTTCGGAATCCGAAACGCCGGATAGCTGGGCGGCGGTCGGCATCAGGCCATCGTTCATCACGCTGACCATCCATTCCAGTGTTTCCACACAGGCTGGTGAGTTGATGAGTGATTCAGTGCCCTCTTCGTTGAGGAATTCACATTCGCCATTCTGGGCAGCTTTTTTGTAGAACTCCCAGAATTGGACCGGGGAGAACAGGCCCCATGTATCGTCACCGAGGGCTCTGATGGCTTCCGCGGCGGCAGTAGCATCGTCCCAGGTCCATTCAGCGGTTGGGTAGTCGATGCCAGCGGCATCAAACAGATCGGCATTGTAGTACATCAACACCGTCGAGAAGGTTTCCGGCAGGGCGAGCTGTTGGCCATCATAGCTGAAGGCTTCCAGAGCGCGTGGGTAGAACGGCGCATCTTCGCTGACCATGGCGGACAGGTCGAGCAGGGTGCCATTGGCGGCATAGGTGACGAAGTTCTCGTAATTCAGTTCGAAGACGTCAGGCGCATCGCCACTGGCGACACCCGCCTGCAATAGCGTGAAGTAATCGGCAAAAGGTGCGGTTTCCACTTCAATAGCGATGCCTGGGTTTTCTTCCTGGAAGGCGGCGATGATGGTGTCCAGGTCTTCCAGATGATCCGGGGCGGCTGAGAAAGTGAAATAGCGAATGGTGGTTTCCTGCGCGGACGTCACGCCTACGAGCGAGACAAGCAGCAGAACCATACTTATGAACAGTGCACTACGTTTCATTTGTTGTTTCCTTTCAAAAACAATTTTGTATCCAATCTGAACAAGCGCATTTCGTCGCTTGACGAAACCAAAGTTTAAGGCCCTACCCTTTGATGCCACCGGAAATAATGCCGCTGATGAACCAGCGCTGCGCGAACATGTAGATCAGCAAGATGGGCAGCACGGTAACGACCGCCCCTGCCATGACCATGTTCCATTCGGTCAGGGCGCGCGGGCTGGCTTGCAAGGTCGCTAAGGCAACCGGCAGCGTCATGACGACATCGCGGCGGGCGACAAACAGCGGCCACAGGTAGGCGTTCCACAGGCCCATGAAGCTAAAGACGGCCAGGGTCGCCAGGGCGGGTTGGGATAGGGGTAGGATGATCCGCCAGAAGATGGTGAAGTAATTCGCCCCATCAACAAAGGCGGCTTCTTCAAAGTCCTTGGGCAAGCCCAAGAAGGACTGGCGCAGCAGAAATGTCCCAAAGGCGCTGAACAACGGCGGGACAATCAGGGCCATGTAGCTGTTGATCCAGCCCAGGGAGCGCACCAGGATAAACTGCGGGATGACCAGCACGACCGAGGGAATCATCATGGTGACGAGATACAGTAGGAAGACCGTATTGCGACCGCGCCACTGCATGCGGGCGAAGGCAAAAGCAGCCATAGCCGCCACGATAATCTGGCCAATGGTGCCGACAACAGCCACAAACATGCTGTTGAAAAAAGTCCGGCCCAGGTCGATGCGCTCAGCAAGGCCCGTGTAGCTCTCCAGCGTGACCGGATTTGGGAAGAGTTCCGGCGGCGTTTGCAGGATGTATTCCTGCGACTTAAGCGAGGAACTCAGCATCCAGGCGAAGGGCAGCACCATAACGACGATCAGCAGGAGCATACCCGCATACATAAATACTCGGCGTGCAAAACCCGGTTGCATTTGATTATTCGACTTCATAGTACACCCACCGATTTTGCAGTCGTAACTGGACGAACGTGATGATGAATATCAGGACGAAGAGCACCCAGGACATGGCCGAGGCATAACCCATGCGGTTGTAGCTGAAGGCGTTCTTGACGACTTCGGTGACGATCACCTCTAATTGGCGATCCGCGGCGCTGTCGCGCATGGGCATCAACCACACCTGATCGAATATCTGGAAGTAGTTAATTAATAGGGTGATGGCGACGAAGAACATGGTCGGCGTCAGCAGGGGGAGCGTGATATGGCGCAGTTGGCGCCAGCGGTTGGCCCCATCAATGCGGGCGGCTTCGTAGAAGGTTTCCGAGATGGATTGCAGGCCGCCGATATAGAGCAGGGCAATGTAGCCGACATCTTTCCATACGCTGGTGATGACCATCGCAATCAGGGCCGTTTGTGGCTCGAACAACCAGGCGGGGCCATCAATGCCAATCACCTCCAGGCCATAATTCACCAGGCCGAAACTGGGGTTGAAGATCCACTTCCAGATGAGGGATACCACCACCCAGGACGCGACAACCGGCAAAAAAGTCGCGGTGCGCACGACGACCATGCCGCGCAGCTTCTGGTTGAGGAACAAGGCCAGGAACAGCCCCAGGATGAATACGGCGGGTACATACAGCACAATAAAGTTGAGCGTATAACCTAATGCACGCCAGAAATCCTGGTCATTGAGCAATTCCTGAAAATTGGCCAGCCCGACGAATTCCGGCGGCGTCAGCAGGTTCCATTCCTGGAAAGCGAGCCAGAACGAGGAAATAATCGGGTAGACGATGAAAACGAGCAGGCCAACCAGGCTGGGCGCCAGGAAGAATATGACCCATTTCCATTTTTGCCATCCCTTTAAACCGGGCACAATAACGCTTCTTTCATTCAATGAAATAACTTGCTCAAAAAAATACGTTCTTTAGGCGCTGGCCTTGGACGCGACCAGGGGCGATTCAAAGACTTTGCCAATCACCAGGCTGGCCGCCCCTCGGACCCAGGCCTGTTCGTCGGTGGGTTCGATGATGATTTCGACGCCCTCCGCCAGACCATCGAAGACGTAAGTCTGCATGGCCTCCATCATAGGCTTGAGGCGATAGTCACCTGCGATGAGTCCCTCGCCACTGATGATAATGAGCGGCGGGTGGAGCAGGTTAATCAGGGTGGCCAATCCGACACCCAGATAATGGCCGCTATCGGCCAAAGCGGTAATAGCCGTTTCATCACCGGATTGGGCGCGTTCGAGCACATCTTCGAGGCGCTTGCCGGAGGCATCGCCATTGAAAGTGGCATCAATGACAGCGTGGTCGGCGGCATTGGCTTCTAGCGTACCTGCGCCTGCCCCATGCTGTTGTTCTTTATCCATGTTGACGATGATGTGACCGATTTCACCAGCACCGCCACCCAATCCCTGATACAACTGCCCGGCCAGCATCATACCCATACCGATACCGCGCCCGACTGTAAAGACAACGAAATCTGCATGAAAGCGCCCGGCCCCAAACAGATACTCGCTGAGGGTGAGCGTATTGACATCGTTTTCTACGTAGGTGGGCAGGTTAATCTGGTCTTCTAGTAATTTGGCCAAGGGCAGGTTGCGCCAACCGGAATAGGGCGAATAGAGCACCGAACCCGTATGTGGGTCGACGACGCCCGCTACGCCGATACCGACGCCCAGCATCTTTTCTCTGGAGATGCCGCTGGCGCGGATGGCATCGTCGATGGCTTTAGTGACCTGCGCGATGGCATCCTGGCTGGTATTGCTCTTGATATGTCGATCTTCATGCTGAATGATGCGCGCTTCCATATCCGTGATGGCGCAGACGACGCGATCTTCCATGAGTTTGACGCCCACAGCATAGCCTGCACGCGGATTGAGCCGTAAGAAAGTCTGACGGCGGCCCCCGGTGAATTCGCTTTCGCCTGTTTCAAGCAGCCAGTTGTTATTGAGCAGATCAGTCGTGATCTGGGAAACAGCCCCAGTACTCAAGCCAGAGTACCCCACGAGTTGGGTCCGTGATAGTTGGCCTTCACGGCGGATGGCGTTAAGAATCAAGCTGCGATTCATCGCCTTGATGAGATTTCGGTTGCCGCGAATAAAGGACTGAGACATTCTTTTTTCATTCAGTGAAGTAAGTTGCCCCTAGCGTAAACATTTTCTCGTTTTCTGTCAAGGAATTGAAAGAAGATGAAACTGGTTGGCTGCATGCGAGCTCCAACATAGGATGAGCAGTACATCATTTGTTTGACAAAAAGTCGCACTTGGTTATAATCTGTTTGAGAACGTTCTCATTAACGTGAGCGGGATGGGAAATGGCGAAACGCCCGACAATCATTGACGTCGCAAAACTGGCTGGTGTCTCCAAAGCTACTGTTGGGCGCGTGATTAACGGGCAGAACGATATTGTGAGCGAAGACACCCGCTCGCGCGTCATGCATGCCGTGAAACAGCTCGGCTATGAACGTAATGCGGTCGCTGGCAGTTTGCGGACGGATCGCACGTTTATGATCGCACTGGCGATACCGGACATCACCAACCCGTTCTGGCCAGAAGTGGCACGCGGGGTACAGGATGCCATTGAGGCACAGGGTTATGCGACGGTGACAGTCAATACCGATTGGCAGCCGGAGCGTGAGCAAAAGTACCTGACAATGGTCCGGCGAAATCGGTTTGATGGCTTAATTGTGAACCCGATTGAGGCATCGCGCACGGATTTGTTGAATATACACATTCCGGTCGTGATCCTGGGCAGCGGGGGTTATTACCCTGATATGGACAGCGTCGGCAGCGATACAGCGGCTGGCGTGGACACTGCGCTGAATCATTTGCTGGAATTGGGCCATCGGCGCATCGCACTGATTACAGGGCGACCCTCGCGCAACAATAGAGTTCGGTCGCGGCATGATGCGTACGTGGCGTTCCATGCCAAACATAATTTGCAGATCAATCAAGATCTTATTATTGAAAAAGATTTTTCAGAGCACTCAGGTTACGAAGCAATGCACCAATTATTGCACTTAGACAATCCCCCAACGGCTGTTTTCGCAGCTAACGATATTCTGGCGATTGGCGCGCTAAAAGGGGCACAGGCGCTGGATTGGCACGTCCCGGAAGATGTGTCTATTGTTGGGATGGATGATATTTACGCCGCCGCTACCACATCACCGTCACTAACGACCATCATAAAACCCAAGTACGAAACAGGCGTGAAAGCCGCTGAATATCTGTTAGCGCGCATGTCTGGAGACAACATCGACCAGGGGAGGCATATTCTTTTGCCTTGTGAACTGGCCGTTCGTGGGTCAACGGCCCCACCCCGAGATATTTGAAAATCGGATACAGAAGACTTCGTCTTTTTTTGCCATCAATGAGAACGTTCTCATTAAGAACACTGAAAGCTTATTATGTTGACAAAAAGAACGCTTACACAAGAAGAAAAAGCCAAATTAGTGGATCGTGCAAAGGGCTGTTTGCTCGGTCTGGCGGTCGGGGATGCCTTCGGTGACATTGGTCGTCACCAGGATTATCGGGCGCGGTATGGCATCGTGACCGACTTGCACGAGGGCGCACGCAGCACCGACGATACCGAATTCGCCGTGCTGACGGCCCAAACCCTGATCGACTGCGGCGGCAACCTGACGACGGACGCCCTGCTGGCTGCTTGGCAAAAGTACATCATTGGCCAGGGCGGCATGTTCGACCGGGGCGGCAAGCCGTTATACGGAGCTGTCGCTAATTTAGAGCGCGGCATCCGTCCGCCGCTTTCTGGCAGCGATAACGTGCAAAACAACGACGATGGTGCGGCCATGCGCATTGCCCCTATTGGCATCGTCTGTGCAGGCGACCCGGACCTGGCCGTCAAAATGGCCAAGATTGAGTCCGAAATCAGCCATGAGCGCGATGGCATCTGGGCAGCGCAGGCGGTTGCCGCCAGCGTGGCAGTCGCCATGACGGGTGCATCGGTCGATGACATCATCCAGGCCGGGATTGACGTTATCCCAGAAGATAGCTGGTTAGGCCGCGCAATGGCGCGAGCGATGGCCATCTGCGATGAAAACCCAGATATTCTCGATGCCTTCCAGCCTTTACACGAAGACCTCTGGACGCCGGTTCACTCGATGGCCGCAGAAGCCGTTCCCCAGGCGTATGCTGTCCTCAAGCTGACAAAAGGCGATTTTAAGACAGGCATGATCTGGTCGGGCAATTTTGGCCGCGATGCCGATACGATCAGTGCGTTAGTAGGGGCGATCTTAGGTGCGCTGCACGGTACGGCCGTAATACCACCCGCCTGGATCGAAAAAGTCGACCAGCCCGCAGGCGTTTGCCTGCACTTCGCCGCCGAAAAATCCATGCAGTCGCTGGCGGTGCAACTCGTCGACCTCATAAGTTAGGTAGTCCTGCATACGCGATTTGCGTGTGCTTATTTAATCTAAGTAGTGTTTTAGGAGAAAAATCATGCGAGGAAAATCCAGATTTTTGGCCCTGACGATGATTTTGTTGCTGGTGATGTCCCAACTTGGGAGCGCACTGGCACAGGATAGCGTCACAATCGAGTGGTGGAGCGTGGCAGGTAATGAACTGCCGCAGGAAGCACAAGAAGCCATCGTTACCGCATTTGAAGCCGAACACCCTGACATTCAGGTTAACCTGACCATCTTGCCGGAATCTGGCTACGACGAGCGCATGACGACCACGCTTGGCGCGGGCGAAGGTGCCCCGGACGTCGCCCTGTTCTGGAATGCCAACTGGTACGCGCAGACGCTCGACCTGACCCCTTACCTGGAAGCTGACCCAGACCTAAGCCCCGAAGATTACTTCGAGAACTTCTGGATTAACTGGGCCACCTGGGGCGACAAGGTCGTCGGTTTGCCGTTGGGCGTCGGTGCGAACTTCGTGATGTACAACAAAGCTGTCTTTGATGAAGCTGGTGTGGACTACCCAACTGCTGACTGGACGCCTGAAGAGTACATCGAAGTTGCCAAAGCCGTGACCGATACAGAAGTCCGCCGCTGGGGTGGCGACCGTCCGCGTGGCCCATACCGCGCCATCTGGATGAACTACGGGGCCTTCCCTTATAGTGATGACAGCACAATGGTTGATGGTTACTTCAACAGTGAAGCCTCCATCGCCGCTTACGAATGGCTGTGGGACCTGGTCGACAGTGGTGCAACACCGACCCCGGCAGACATCGAAATCCTGGGTACAGAAGGCACGGGTCCGATTGACCTGTTCCTGGCAGGCCGCTTGGCTATGGCTACCCTGAACCAGGGCCATATGCTCATCGCCGTGGACGAAGGCGTGGACTTCGGTATTGTCCCGGAACCGGGCTTTGTCGACAGCCAACGTTTCGTTAACGCCTGGTCACTGACCGCTTCTATCTGGAGTGGCACAGAAAATCCTGATGAAGCCTATGAATTCCTGAGCTTCTTCGCAGGGCCAGAAGGTCAACGCATCCTGATGGAACAGGGCACGCTGTTCCCGGCGCTGCCCGCCGTTTTGGATGAGTATGAAAATGCTGACACCGACTACGCGCAAGCCTTCTTCTCCGTGCTAGAAGACACACAGGTCGCTGAGTGGACCGCTGGACATCCCTGCTGGCGTGGTGCTGTCATCCGCAGCGTCCAGGACGTTTGGGATCTGATCAACCTCGGTGAAATCAGCCGTGACGAAGTAACCACCACCATCAATGACTATATTGACGAAGCGCAAGCTTCGCTCGAAGAGTGCACCCCGCGTCTGGGTGGCTAATCTACATGTCATTTAAGAGCCGGGGCCCCGTGCCCTGGCTCTCCCTTCTTGGAGCACACGACTTATGTTGTCCACATGGCGTGCAATGAACCCGATGGCACGGCGCGAAGCATTGGAAGGTTATACGGCCCTGATACCCTGGGTGATCGGTTTCCTTATCTTCACGACTTTCCCCATCATCATGTCGATCTACCTGAGTTTTACGGAGTGGACCATCATCGAGCCGCCGACCTGGATCGGTCTGGCCAACTACGAGCGCATGTTCACCCGTGATCCGCTGTTCTGGCAGTCGCTGAAAGTGACGCTGCTGTTCGTCGCCTTTTCTTTACCGCTTAAGCTGGTATTGGGGCTGATGCTGGCGTTGCTGCTGAATATCAAAGTGCCGGGGATGAACTTCTTCCGCACAGTCTTTTACCTGCCTGCCGTGATTTCCGGCGTGGCGGTGGCGCTCATGTGGATGTGGCTGCTGCAACCGGATACAGGTGTCGCCAATACCCTGCTGGCGGCCATCGGCATCCAGGGACCGAACTGGTTCTGGGATCGAGACTGGGCGTTGCCTTCTGTGGCGCTAATGAGCATCTGGAAAGTTGGCGGCAGCGCGATCATTTATCTCGCTGGTTTGCAGAATATTCCGCCGCACCTGTATGAAGCGGCAAAAATCGATGGGGCCAATCGCTGGCACAGCTTCTGGGGCATCACGCTACCCTTATTGACGCCGACTCTGTTCTTCCAACTATTGATTGAACTGATTGATTCTTTCAAGGTCTTTACAGAAGCCTTCGTTATTACACAGGGTGGGCCATTAAAAGCCACATACTTTTACCTGTATTACTTCTATGAAGAGGGCTTCCGCAACTTCAATATGGGGTATGCATCGGGGCTGGCACTCGTCCTGGTGGTCATCATCATCCTGATTACCGTTTTCTTAAACTTTACATCTAAGCGGTGGGTTTATTATGAATCAGACTAATCCCGCACTTGCCCAACCAGCGCACAACAAACGCAAAAACAACGACGGTATCGACTGGCAGCGCGTCCAACGCTGGGTCGGCACGGCCCTGGTTTATGTGTTGATGACCACTCTAGCGCTCATCTTCATGATTCCGCTGCTATGGATGCTATCGACCTCGCTCAAGACGCGCCCAGAAATTTTCGCGTGGCCGCCGGAATGGGTCCCAGCTGTGCCGCAGTGGGGCAATTATGCCGATGCCTTCAACAGCTACCCGCTGGGGCGCTTTATGGCCAACAGCATGATCCTGGTGATTGGCAATACGATTGGCGAACTGGTTTCTGTGCCGTTGATCGCCTATGCCTTCGCGCGGCTGCGCTTCCCTGGCAAGTCGATTTTGTTTGTGCTGATGCTCAGCCCGATGATGATTCCCGGCCATATTCGCCTGATCCCGCTGTACTCGGCCTATTTGCGCCTGGATATGGTCGGTACCTATTGGCCGCTGATTTTGCCATCGTTCTTCGGCAACCCGTTTTTCATCTTCCTGATGGTGCAGTATATGCGCACGATTCCGCGAGATTTGGATGAAGCCGCCCGCATCGACGGGGCCGGAACGTGGACCATTCTGTACCGGATCATTCTGCCGCTGTGTATCCCTGCGCTGACGATCATCGTGGTGTTCACCTTCCTGTGGACCTGGAACGACTTCTTGCAGCCTTTGATTTACCTATCGGACTTCGAGACATATCCGATCTCGGTGGGGTTGGCCTTCTTCCAGGGGCGCTACAGTGTGGAATGGAATATGTTCATGGCGGCGACGTTGATTTCGATCTTGCCGATCCTGGTGTTGTACTTCTTCGCCCAGAAGCAGCTCATCGGCGGTCTATCGACACTGGGCCTGAAAGGTTAGTCCATGCAACTTGAATCCCTGCGCGACAAAGCGCGTGGCAGTCTGCTGGGGGCGGCCATCGGTGATGCGATGGGTGCGCCCTGCGAGGGCATGAGCGCCCAGGCCATCCGCGAGCAGTACGGCGTGATTACCGATTTCCTGACCGATGAAATCAGTGGGACGGATGATACCGACTTCACGCTGTTCAACGCGCATATCTTGCAGACATACGGCGTCAAGGTGACGTCCGAGCAGATCGAATATGAATGGCGCGATAAGCTGCTGAGTGGCAAATACTACTATCGGCCCGGTGGCTTCAGCGATGTGATTTCCACGCGCAACCTGGAAGCGGGTTTGCAGCCGCCACAGTCGGGCGCGTTTAATCATCAAATGTGGAGCGATGGGGTGGCGATGGCCATCAGCGCGGCAGGGATTGCCTGCCCTGGCGACCCGGCCCAGGCGGCGCAGGTCGCCCATAAGCTGGGCAGCATTTCCAATGCGCGTGATGGCATTTACACGGCGCAAGCAGTAGCCGCTGCCATCAGCATGGCGATGGTGGATGCCACGCCCATTGATATGATCGAAGCAGCGCTGGCCAATGTGCCGCAAGATAGCTGGACCTATCGGGCGATGCTGCGCGCGCAGCAAGTCGCTAAAGATGCCGCCGACCTGGAAGAAGCGCTCATATTGGCTGATGAACGGCTGGTGGTGCATTACTGGCCCTGGGCTGACTTGACAACCGAAGCGGTCCCGGTGGCGTTTGCCGTTTTCCTGGCAGCGCAAGGCGAGTTCGTCAAAGCGGTCCCGG
This sequence comes from Anaerolineaceae bacterium, assembly GCA_002699585.1. Lineage (GTDB taxonomy): Bacteria > Chloroflexota > Anaerolineae > Aggregatilineales > Phototrophicaceae > Phototrophicus. The sequence goes on from PABP01000036.1 coordinate 115,841, forward strand.
CAGGGGTCCGCATTGGCCGTGATGCCGATACGATTGGCGCGATTGTCGGCTGTTTGGCCGGGGCCTATGGCGGCACAGAGGCGATCCCGCAAGAGTGGCGCGAGCGCGTGCAGGCATCGACCGGGCGCTGCATTGGCTATGTGGCCAATCGCCAGATTACGGACATCGCGGATGAACTGGTAAAGAAGGCGACGAACGCATGACCAAGCCACACTCGACGGATTTACGCAGCCGATTTTTAGGGGCCATGTACGGGCTGGCTTATGGCGATGCCATCAGCTTCCCGGCCTTGTTTCATCGCTTTCAGTCGTCAGGAATTCCCCGGCGGCGTCACAATTTTTTATGGCGAGAAAATGGCGACCTGGATAACAAAAACATCACACGCCTGATGCTGCCCTTCACACATCGGATGGCGGCCAGCAATCTGGAACCCTCGCCGACCGATGACACCGAATTCGCCCTATTGAGCCTGAAAGCGCTGCTTAACGAGAAGGAAAGCCCGACTCAGGCGACGTTTGTGCGCATCTGGCAGGATGAGGTGCTGCCGCACGCCGATGAGGTCCGCAGCAGCTTTTCCGAGCGCTCGGCGATTGAGAACTTCAAGATGGGGTTACAGCCCCCGGCGACCGGTAATGACAATCCGCTGCATTACGAAGACAGCGCTGTAGCGCGGGCGGTACCGATTGGGCTGTTCTGCGCCGGGTCGCCAGAGAAGGCAGCAGAATTGGCCGCGCTCGATGCGCAGATCACGCAGGCGGAAGATGGTATTTATGCCGCCCAGGGGATGGCAGCGGCTATCGCGGTGCTGGCAGGTGGTGGCCCACTGACAGAAGCACTCCAACAAGCACGGGCACAGTTCCCGGCGGATAGCTGGATTGCTCACGGCGATCAAAAGGCGCGAGAAGCACTCGCCCAGGCGGAGAGGCCGCAGGATATGGCGCTGCTGCTATCGAAAAGTGTCATCAACACGGTGTATTCGTATGGCTCGGCAGCACCAGAGACCTTCCCGGCAGCGCTGGCGATTGTCGAAGCGTGTGATGGCGACCTGCAAACAGCTTGTTCTGTGGCTAATGCGATTGCCAAATCCGCTGATTCAGTCCCGGCGATGGTCGGGGCGCTCTGTGGCTGCTACCAGGGCGTGGATGTCATCAGCCCCATGTGGCGCGATGCCTTATCGACCTGCCGCGGATTGTGCTTACCGTCAATGGAAGGGGCCAATCTGGAAGAACTGACCCTGCAATTATTGGCGCAAGTCCCGGATTGATGGCTGTTTTTATGTCATACGCTGTGGGTCCGACACCGTTTTTCCATTGTCAAGCTGATGCACGCTTCGCATACTGTCTGCATGTGCCAGCTTCCCCACAAACGCTATGCGTCTATGTACATGGCACGGAACGTGATGCCAGCCATTACCGCGATCATCTGCGGGCCTTTGCTGAGAAAAACCAGGTCCTGATTGTCGCGCCGCTGTTCCCAGCGGGCCTATACGACGCGCAGGACTTAGATAACTACAAGTATCTGTTGTATCAGGGCGTGCGCTATGACCATGTGCTACTGAGTATGCTCGACGAGGTGCACTCGACGTATCACATTGGCGAAGATCGTTTTTTGCTAGGTGGATTTTCCGGCGGGGCGCAGTTCGCCCAACGCTTCACTTATTTGCACCCAGAGCGCTTACGCGCCGTGTCATTGGCTGCACCAGGGCGCGTCACCCTGTTGGATGACCGTTTTGACTGGTGGCCAGGGACGCGCAACGTCAAAGCGCTGTTTGGGCAACGTATCGACATGACCGCCTTGCGCACTGTTCCGGTGCAGTTGGTCATCGGCAAGCAGGACAACGAAGATATTACTATCAAGAAAGGCAATCGCTATTGGGCAGATGGGGCAAATCAAGCGGGTACAACCCGTCTTGAGCGCAGTCAGGCGCTTTATCACCACTACCAGCAGCAAAGCATCCCGGTACACTATTCCACAGTTGATGACTGTGGCCATGAGTGGCTACCGTTGATGCCACCGATTCTTGACTTCTATCAGAGTATCTTAAAAGAACCTGCATAAAGGAACACACATGAGCAACCCTTCACTGCCTATGGATTACGAACAGCGCGTGTATGCCGGATGGCTGGGTAAATGCATCGGCGTGCGATTTGGTGCCCCCATCGAAAACTGGACCTACGAAGAGATCAAACAAAACCTGGGTGAGTTGGAGACCTATATCGGTGAAGACCCGCATAAGGTGTTCAAACCTGATGACGACACCAATGTGCCTATGATTTTCATCCGCGCCTTTGAAGACTTTGATGTGGGCGGCGACATCACGCCACAACAGGTCGCTGATACGCTGCTGAACTACATCGGCGATGAGCACGGCACATTCTGGTGGGGCGGCTACGGCATGTCCACCGAACATACGGCCTATCTCAATCTGGCTAATGGCATCCCTGCACCCCGTTCGGGGTCGATTGCCCAGAATGGCGCGACCGTCGCTGAGCAAATCGGTGGCCAGATCTTTAGCGACATCTGGGGGCTGATCGCACCGAATAACCCCAAGCTGGCAGCCGATATGGCCGAAGCCGCGGCTTCTGTGTCGCATGGGGGCAATGGCGTCTATGGCGGACGCTTCGTGGCGGCGCTGGTCAGTGCGGCTTTTTCCGAGAGCGACCCCCGTCGCCTTATTGAAATTGCGCTGGAACAAGTGCCCGATGGCAGCGACTATCAGCGCGTCATCCAGGCGATGCTTGATTATCACGCGGACCAGCCGGATGACTGGCACGCCGCTTTCGCCCATCTGAAAGCCAATTTTGGCTATGATCGCTATGGTGGCCTGGTGCATATCATCCCCAACGCCGGGGTGATCGCCCTGGGCTTGCTGTATGGCGAAGGTGATTTTTCCAAGACGATTGCCATCACCAATATGTGCGGTTGGGATACCGACTGCAATGTCGGCAATGTGGGCGCGATCATGGGTGTGGCCGTGGGTGTGGATGGCATCGAAAGCAAATGGCGTGCGCCAATCAACGATCTGCTGATTGCAACGGGCGTCATCGGTACGCGCGACCTGATGACCCTACCGCAATGCACCGATTTGCTGGTCAAGGTCGGCCATAAGCTGGCGGGTGAAGCGCCGATAGCACCGCGCCCACGCTACCACTTCGCCTATCCGGGCAGCACGAATAACTTCCTGGCGGAGGGCATTGGCCGGGGCCGACCGATCCACTTAGGGCAAAAACTGGTCGATAGCGAACCCACCCTGCAAATGGCTATCCGCAAGCTGAACAAAAAAGGCGAAGTTCGCCTGTCAACACGCACGTTTTACCGTCCCTCGGAACTGAGCAGCAATTACTATGGCGCGGAGTTCACGCCGCTGATTTTCCCAGGTCAGACGATTACGGCGACGGTATATCTACCGGATGACGCGCCGGAAACGCTGAAAGCGGGCCTGTTCGTGCGCGATGACAATCACAATGCGATCTATCAGGCGACGGGTGAAGATTTGCAGCCGGGACAGTGGCATACATTGACCTATACGGTGCCAGAACTGACCGATGCTTGTCTATCGGAAGTGGGCATCGTGCTACGGAACGTCGGCCCAGAATGGACAGTCGGGTCTATCTGCCTGGGGACGCTGGATTGGGAGGGTACGCCCAACTGGACGACGACCTTCGCTAAGGAGCGCCGGATAACGGATACGATCAGCCAGTGGACGCGGTTGCGCGGCTATTGGCGGCTGGAAGATGGCGCTTGCGCGGGCAGCGGCATCGGCAAAAGTGAACTGTATACGGGTGATGTCACCTGGACGGATTATGCGGTCGAAGCTGACGTTGTGCCCGTCATTGGCGATCATCACTATATCAATGTGCGCGTCCAGGGGGCGCTGCGCAGCTATGCTTTTGGGCTAGCACCCGACAACACGGTTGCGCTCTACAAGAACGATAAGGGCTACAGCGAAGTCGCTACTGCCCCATTCGACTGGTCCGAGGGGGAAACCTACACGCTGGCGGTCCAGACCAACGGCGACACGCTGATGGCGACTGTGACCGATGCGAAGGGTCAGTCGCAATCGCTGACGTGGCAGGATGAGGAGCAGGCTTATCTGCATGGTCAGATCGGGTTGAGTACCTGGGATGGCAGCCACACGCGCTATCTGCGGGTCCGTGTACAGCCGCTTGATTAGGATGTAGCCATCGAACAATGGCCATTTTGTGAACGAAACCCCACCCCTAAATCCCCTCCCCATGAGGTGAGGGGACTTGTGCCTGCTATCAGATAATGCAGAAAGGTATCCTTCCACCTCATGGGGGAAGGACCGAGGATAGGGGTCTAGAAAACATGCGATTAAGAGACATACAGTCAAAAGAAGTGATCGAACATGGCACGTTTACATGAATATCAGGGCAAGGCGATTTTTGCGCAGTATGGCCTAACGATTCCGCAGGGGCGGGTGGCGACAAGCGCCGAAGAAGCCCGCGACATCGCCAGCGAAATAAATGCTCCCGTTGTGGTCAAAGCGCAGATATGGGTGACAGGCCGCGCAGGTAAGGGATTGGTTCAGTTCGCTGAAACGCCGGACCAAGCATACAAGGCAGCGGCAAGCCTGCTGGGTAAGCAGGTCGATAACTTTACGATTGAGCGCGTTATGGTCGAGCAGCAGGTAGCCTTCGACCGTGAGTTTTACCTGGGCCTGATTATTGATGATCGGGAACGGGCACCCGTTGTGATTTTCAGCAGCGTGGGCGGCACGGGCATTGAGGACATCGCGCGGGAACACCCCGGCAAACTAGCACGGCATACGGTCGATATTCGCTATGGGCTGCGCGATTTTGAAGCGCGTGACTTATGTCGACGGGTAGGCATCAACGGCAAGCTGATGATGCAGCTCAGCAAGACCATGCTGAATTTTTATGCCGCCGCGCGCGGCATGGAAGCGCGTTCCGCTGAAATCAACCCGCTGGTGTTCACTGAGGCGGGTGAGCTGATAGCCGTCGATGCCCGTTTCACCGTCGATGATTACGCCGTTTTCCGGCACAAAGAGCTGGACGTGGAGATCGCGCGTGAGTTCGACCGTCCGCCGACCCCGCTGGAGAAAATCGCCTGGGACATCGAGAAAAACGACTATCGCGGCACGTTCTACTTCATCCAGATGGAAACCGATTTTCAGAAGGGCGACGGTGTCATCGGCTTTCATGGAGCGGGCGGTGGCGGCAGCATGATGAACATGGATGCCCTGCTGCGGCACGGCTTCAAGATTGCAAACTTCGTCGATACCAGCGGCAACCCTCCGGCCAGCAAAGTCTATCGGGCAGCGCGGATTATCCTCAGCCAGCAAGGCATCGACGGTTACTATGCGGGGGGCAGCGGTGTCGCCAGCCAGGAGCAATTTCACTCGGCGCGAGGGCTGGTCAAAGCCTTCATGGACGCCCAACTGAATGTCCCCGGCGTCATCCGGCTGGGGGGCAATGCGGAAGAATACGCCATCGAGATTCTGGAACGGGCCAATGGCAGCTTCCCCGCACCCGTCAAAGGCTATGGGCGCGATGATGCCCCCGACTTTTGTGCGCAGCAGCTTGAAAACATGATCGAGCAGTATGAGCCGGTTGCTGACCCTGCCCCGCGTGATGTACCGGAGGCTGAAGAACCCTACAGCTTTGAGACAGTGACAGGCGGCACGGTGACGTTCGACCATGCCCGCTGCCGGGATTGTGAGAGCAAAATTTGCATTGAAACGTGCGTACCCAAGATTCTCTCGCTGGAGGGGGATGTCCCAGTGCTGAACATCGGCCAGGATGCCGCCAAACGCGGCGGATGCACGGAATGTCTGGCGTGTGAAGTTGAGTGCCATTTCCTGGGGAACAAGGGCGGGTTTATCCAACTGCCAATAGAAGGGCTGGATCGCTAATGGCCATATTGATCGATGAAACCAAGCGCGTGATCGTGCAGGGCATCACCGGGCGCGAAGGCATGGCCCGTACCCGTCTGATGCAGGGTTATGGCACGCAGGTTGTCGGCGGGGTGACACCGGGTAAAGGCGGCCAGATGGTCGAAGGTGTGCCCGTATTCGATACCGTCGCCGAAGCCTGGGATACGCTCGGCCCGATAGACATCAGCGTGCTCTTTATTCCCGCGCCGCTGGTGAGCAACGCAGCCATCGAAGCGCTGGATGCAGGTGTCAAGCTGCTGGTGATCGTGCCGGACCGTGTGCCCATATATGACGTACTGGAAATCGCGGCTTTCGCTGAGGAAAAAGACGCGGCTTTCATTGGGCCGAACACGCTCGGCCTGCTCAGTCCGGGCAAAGGCGTGCTGGGGATGATGGGCGGCCAAGCCAGCAGCGCCCGCGACTGGTTTTTCCCAGGGCCAGTGGGCATCACCAGCCGCAGCGGTGGCATCACCACCAGTATCGCCTACTACCTGGCACAGGCGGGACTGGGCGCTTCGACGGTGGTGCATGTGGGCGGCGATGCAGTCATTGGGATGCCGCATGCGCGGGTGCTCAAGCACTTTGAAGCTGACCCGCAGACCGAAGTCGTGGTCATGTTCGGGGAAATTGGCACATCGCAGGAAGAAGAAGCGGCTGATCTGATCGAACGTGGCGAATTCACTAAGCCGCTGGTGGCCTATATCGGCGGCAAAGCAGCCAAAGAAGGCACCCGCTTCAGTCATGCCGGGGCCATCATCGAAGGTGGGCGCGGCACACATGAAGGCAAGGTCAAGCGGCTGCGCGAAGTCGGTGCGACGATTGTGGATGCCTTCGATGATATTCCCAGAGTCACGGGCGAAGTACTGGAAAAGCATCGTAAAACGCACAGCCAGCGCGTGTCGTCATCGACTATAGAGAAAAAAGCCACCAGCGAATTGCATTGGACCACCGCCATCACCGACATTCAGCCGGGGAGCATTCGGCTGCGCGGGCATGACATCACCGAACTCATGGACGACCTAACCTTCAGCCAGACGATTTATCTGCTGCTGACCGGGGAAATGCCCTCACAACAAGTAGGCCAGGTGCTGGATGCTATCCTGGTATCTTCCATCGATCATGGGGCGACACCCCCTTCGACCCTGGCCGCACGAACTGCTGCCAGCACAGGCGCACCGATCAACGCGGCGCTGTCGGCGGGGCTGCTGAGCATCAATCAGCATCATGGTGGGGCGATTGAAGCCTGTATGCGCGTGATTTTGGAAGCGCAACACCTTGCAGAAACAGAATCCTTAACTGCGGAAGACGCCGCTAATCAGCTTGTGGCAGCCTATAAAGCCGAGAAAAAACGGCTGCCAGGGTTTGGTCATCGGGTGCATGCGACCGACCCACGCGCGGTACGTTTGTTCGCGATTGCGGATGAAGCAGGCATCGCGGGGGAAGGTGTCGGCATGGTACGGGCGCTAGAGACGGCACTGAATGCCAGCAGCAGCAAACACCTACCGATCAATGTTGATGGGGCGATTGCCGCCCTACTGGTTGACCTGGGTATTCCGGCAGAACTGGGCAACACGTTTTTCATGATGGCACGGGTGCCGGGGCTGGTGAGCCACATTTACGAAGAAAAGACCCATCAGCGACCCATGCGCAAAATTCACCCGACTGATCACAGCTACGATGGTCCGTAGTTGTGCGTGCGATCACCTATTTCAACAACTTATGAGGATAAAAGCGGCCCTGCCCTCTGGACAGAATCAGGCAGAGACAGGGGCATCCAGGTCGATTTTCCCAAAGCGCTTGATGGTGTCCCGCACACGGCCCCGACTGCGCCAGTAGGCAATCGGCCCATAAAGCCAGCCACGCATCTCGTTGCGCTGCAGCTCCTTGGGGAAATTGGACTTGCGTTGGGCTTTTCTGGCTGCGCTGCTGCCGAACATCTCCCGGATAATACGCGGAAGCAGTTTGACGACATGCAAGATGTATTGCGGGTTATGGATGACGAAGCGCAGCCCCGATGCGGTGAAGGCCACGCCGTAATCATAGGTCTGACGCTGCAAATAGGCATAGTCGCGGCGGTGAAAGTGATAAACGATTGCCCCCGGTTCATAGGCAATGCTATAGCCTTTCATCACCACCCGGAGGTAGAGTTCGGTATCCTCACCACTCTTCGCCAATGAACCGGGACCCAGGGCCGGGTCGAAGCCGTTTAACTCGCGCAAGATCGCCGTCCGGTAGGCCATGTTGACACACGCGGCGAAGTTCATCGAGTTGAAGGGATACAGCGAGCTATCCAATGGTTGGTCATGGATATTGTGGACAATCGGCTCGTAGCCAATGCTAAAGGTATTGAACTGCTCAAAGAGTTCCTGCGCTTCCGTTTCCATTTCCGCAGGTAGGGTGATGCCACTGACGCCACCAATCTTCTCGTCGCGGGCAAAAGCCTGGGCAATCGCGGTGACCCAGTGCTGGTCCACAATCACGTCATCATCCGTATAGGCGAGGATTTCCCCACGCGCTTCTTGAATGGCCCGGTTACGTGCCCAGGCCGCGCCGGGGCGATCTTCGCGTATATAGCGCAGAAACGGAATATGGCCATAATGCCGCTCTACAAGCTGCTGCGTTTCGTCATTGCTAGGCGCATTGTCCACGAGGACGATCTCGTAATTTGGGTAGGCTTGGTTCACCAGGGAGGCTAGACAAACATGGAGTTGGTCGCCTCTGTCGCGGGTGGCGATAGCGACAGAAACGAAAGGCGGATGGTTTTGTAGGAAGGCCGCGCGCTCTTTTAAGACGGTCGGTTCTGCAACCTGTTGAATACCACTCGAAGGCAGTTCTGTGATTTCTTCCAGCCCGTTTTGACGTAAGCGATGGTTGATCTGCTCGTGCAGTTGCGCGTAAATCTGGGGCGCATAAGTATCAGGAGAAAGTGACGCATCCGGCAAGGCCAGTTCGACCATGCCAACAGGAATAGTATATAAGCGAACGAGCACCTGTGCGCGCGTGTAACGCTGGCCGGATTCATTTGTGGCCTGGAGGATTGGCAGCGTTTCACTCAGTTCAACTTCCTGGAGTTTGGCAGGCTGCCAGTCTGAATTTAGCACCATGTTTACTATCCCACTTCACTCATCATAGCAATAGGCTTTGCTTGGTTATAAATTGGCTTCTCTAATCCTGATCTACTCTCACAGGGCCTAAAAAAGCGCTCCTCAAAAACAGCGGCCCAGTCATAGACGAAATGAATGCCCAAGAAACCGCATAGATTTTTTTGGTGGGAAGTAAGTAAAGTCATTTTATTGTGAAATGCACATCAAAGGTGTTCTGGGAACTTATTGTCTATTATAGCATCGTTATCGATTATAAAGATAACATCCGAGACTTATTTAGTTGAAATCATAATGGGTTTTAAGGATTTTTTTAATTTAGCTTTTACTGGTGGCCCGCGCCGTGAAAATCACTTCATAATGCGGATCGCGTGGCTAAAGGCCTGCAACGTGTGGAAGTCACTAAAATCGATCTTGCCAACGGGCGGATAAGCCAATATGCATTTGACATGCATGTAACGATGATACCCTTTGCTAACATCAATATATCTTGATATGAATCAGCGTAGTTGATTTAGCAACATCTTTCCCTTACAGTAGCAGTCTCTTCTACTTAATGCACAAATATACTTTAAACGTGAATCTAAATAGCAATGGGTAGTATACCTTGGTGAATTGCCCTTAGCAGATCGTTTTGTCTTTTAATTGACCGTCGTTGGGCATGGACATAGACTATCTACGATCTAGCCTTAACGAACTTGCCATGCGACAATAGTAATGTTTGGCAATGAAAGCGACATGAGCGTAAATACTCAGGTTGTATGAGCCAATAAGCATATCGTGTAGATCGTAGATGATAACGGGCTACGCGCTACATCTACAGACAAGAGTTCGACATTTTGCAGTACGATATATCATGATGTGACATAGACAAGGAACCACTGCGTGGCAAAGGTGAGCACAACGTAGATGTCAGATACAAACAGACTGCAAAATACATCACTTCCTATCTATGGCACGGCTGCAACGAGAACGCCATTAGGCACCCGTATCCGGTCGTTCATCATGAGCGAGGATTTCCTAGCGTTTGCGATCCTGATCGCTGCGTTCTTGCTATGGGGATTATCCGTGCCCCAAATTGATGAGCGCAATATTGACCATCTGGGCATTGTATCAGCACTCACGCCGATGAGTTTCCTCGGCATGGGGTTGATGAATGTTGGCTTTGTGCTGCTGGTGCGGCGCGAGCACTCCCCGGATTGGTTAAAATTGGCCTATGTGCTTGTATTGATATTGATGCTGTATGGCATCACTGCGCTCATCGAAGAATACCCACGCTTTTCAGTGAATTATTTCCATGTGGGTTTCGCAGAGCATATTTCGCGCACAGGCGAATTGGCAACTGGCTTTGATGCCCGCTTTAGTTGGCCCGGTTTTTTCGCCTTCACGGCCTTCCTGATGGATATTGCCAAGCTCGACGTCCTGGATACCTTCCCTCTCCTGATGTGGTCGCATGTCCTGTTCAACCTGCTGTACCTTGTTCCCGTCTGGATGATCTCAGTGGCGTTGACGGAAAACAGGCGACAGGCGTGGTTCGCTACGTGGTTCTTCTTTTTAACGAACTGGATTGGCCAGGATTATTTTTCGCCACAGGGGATGGCGTTCCTGTTTTACCTTGTCATTGCAGCCATCCTCGTGCGCTGGTTTAAGGGCTGGGATGTGCCGTTTGAAACGCAAGTCAAGCGCATCCAGGCCACCAGCCAAGGCTGGTATCCACGCTTACAACGCCTAGCCGATTTTGTATTCCGAACGCGCTGGACCCGTTGGATTGCCAAAGTCTTTATTTCGCCGGACCCACCGAACGAAGCGAGTACGCCCTCGCAGCGGGCCGGATTGATGTTGATTATTGTGTTGCTGTTTGCGGCGATTGTTTCTAGCCATCAACTCACACCCTTTTTTATGCTCTCAACCCTGGCTGGATGGGTCGTTTTTAACCGCATCAAGCGCATGTACTATCTGCCCATTTTATTGGCGGTGATGGTCGGTGCGTGGATTAGCTTCATGACGGTCGATTTCATGGCAGGCAATGTGGTGGGATTACTGCAAAGTATCGGTCGTGTCCAGGAAGCTATTGCGCCCAGCACCAGTCAAAACGCCATAACTGTATCAGCAGAGCGCACGCTCATCATTCGCAGCCGGCTTTTTATGTCCGCCATGATCTGGGGACTAGCGGGTCTTTCCGCATTGTGGCGACTCTATAGGAAGCAGCGCATCGATTGGACGGTATTGATTGCTGCTGGTGCGCCCTTCCCGATGGCAATTTTACAGAGTTATGGCGGCGAGATGCTATTGCGCGTGTATATGTTCGCGCTGCCATTCATGTCGATCATGATCGCCTACTGGTTCCCGTTCAAAGTGCCACGTTTAAGCCGCCTTCTGACTGCTTTCCTAATCGTCTTTTTGACGCTGAATCTTGGCCTGTTTTTGCTGACACGTCACGGCAATGAAGAGATGGATTACGTCACGCGGGAAGAATTTGAAGGATTTGAGTATCTTTATAGCATCGCACCCTTGGGGTCAGCAATGATCTCTGTTCAGGAGAGTATGCCCTATCGCTACCGCTATGAGGTGGATTATATCTACGGGCCATATGAAGAACTCTTCAATACGCCTGAATTGTTGCGTGGGCTGGCCAAGCAAATTGAAGACGAATTCGGCGGGATTAGTTTTATCCTCGTTACGCGCTCGGCAACGGTGACAGCCGAGCTGCTCTATGGTATGCCGGAGGACTGGGGAGAAGACTTTGCAGCAGAAATCCACAACCGTGATGATTTTGTCGTCCTATGGGAAAACCGCGATATGCAAATCAGTGTAATGGATGACTCCAACTATTGGACCGTATTTGCCGATGCGCCCCATGAGGATGCACCCACACAAGATGAATCCCAACAAGATGAGTCTCCATAAGATGCGCATCAATGGAAGTCGACCCCAGCTATCGACGTGGTTCTGGCTGCTCGCGATCCCCTTTTCGATGATCGCAGCGGGGCTAGTGCAGCAAAACTCCGTGCAAACCACATTGCCGCTCACGCTGTTCCGCATCGTGACGATGTGGTATGTGCTGGTCATACCGGGTATGACGCTGGTCAAGCTGTTGCAGCTCAGGCAAACGCATATTGAGTGGATGTTGGCCATTGTCATTAGCATTTGCGTCAATATGCTGATGACCGAACTCATGATTTATCTGCATGCGTATTTTCCAAAAGTGGTGCTGGCCCTGGTCCTGATTATCAACCTGCTGGCGTGGTTGGCTTTATTATGGATTACATTCCGAAGAGGGCGTCATGACGACACTGCTCAATAGAGAAACGATGGATACGATCCAGGCGCTTAATTACGATCAGTTTTCGACATCGCTGGGGCTAGTTGTAATCGGCTTGCTATTGGCCATCCTGACTTTGAGTGCCGTCGTTAGCTCTAACGAAGCGTCACCTAGCCTGCGTTGGGTGCGGCTTTGCAGCGGCGTGGTCGTGGCACTGCTGGTGAATATGGCTGTGATCCTGGGATTGCGGCTGCTTCAGTTGATCCAATAAGGGTAGATATGCTTTGGTTTACGTACTCGGTTTGCAACGAATCGATATGATTTCATGGTAATGTTGCTGGCACTCATAGCTATCGTCATCGCGGAGATTGTCACGGTGGTGGTATCCCCCATCATCGGTCTCATCTTACATGCGGCGATTATTCTGCTGCTGCTCATCCCGCCGATGCGCAAACCCGAAACGTATTCGATGACGTGGTTTGCTGCGCTGGTGCTGCTGCCCCTCTTGCGCATCCTCAGTTATACAATCCCGTATAGCAGCCTGGAACCTTATTACTGGCTGGCGATGATCGGCATCCCCTTGTGGTTGGGCATCGGTGTTTTTCGGGTATTTGTGATCCATGACATTGAGTTTTTCCCACCACTGCGCTCGCATGGGGTGCTGCTGACGTTGGTGACAGGGGTCGCCATCGTGCCTATCGCCCTGCTCGGCTATTATCTTGCGCCCGATGTCGCGCTATATAGCGGGGACTTATCCAGCAGGGATGCCCTCATTGTAGCTGTGATGCTGGTGATCTTTGCCGCCTTCCTTGAAGAAATCCTATTCAGGCGGCTGCTACTGACTGTCACGGTACAGCAGTACGGCAAATGGGTCGGCATCGCCTTGAGCGGCTATGTCTACGGCATGATGTTCTTGGGAACAGGGTCGGTGGCTTATATGGTGCTGATGGCTGTGCTGGGCACATGGTGGGGTTGGCTAGCCTATCGCATGGATTCCATATGGGCGACAGGCTTCGCACATGGCATCTTCCTGGTGCTGCTGTATGTCGTGTTGCCCGGTCTACTGTAAGAAGGGTAACGTTTCTAGCTTGTCATCCGTTCGCAGGACGCCGCGCAGTTCAAAGAATGAATAGATGCTCATGATGATCTGAGCAGTCAGCCAGGATATGCCGAAGCCGACGATCCCCAGGCTCGGCAGTAGGAAAACCCCTAAGCCAATCACCCCGGCACACAGACCAATCTGCATGCGCAGAATGCCGCCGATATTCTGCCTCACGCGGTAGATACCCATATTCAGGAAGTTAATCGCGCTCGGAATGATGCTAATGGCCACTAACTGCATCAGGGGCGCGCCTTCACTAGCATAGTCAGCACCAAATAACTGGAGGAAGATAGGTGCGCTGACGATGGTTACGAGGGCCAGCGGCGTCATCACGGTCAGCATATGTTTGAGCAGATGGCTGGCCAGGGCCGGGAGGTTCTCTTCGTCGCGGGCGCCTTCTACTGTTAGCGAAGCTGTCATATTGGTCGGCAGCAGGTCGAAAGAATTGCCGATAAGCCAGGGAATATAGAAATAAGCGTTGGCTTGGGGTCCCAAAATCAGGGTGACGAGCAGCGGCGGTAAGGAGATATAAGCATGATGAAAGAGCGATGCAATGTAAGTCCCGGTGACGAAGTTACGCAAGGCCGGGAATGACAGCGGTTTTTCTTTATCGGCTTCGCGCTCGATATGCTGTGGGATCAGCCGCCGGAAGATGAGGATATTGATCGGGATGATGGTCATAGCGACGGGAATGGTCCAGGAGGCCATGATGCCATCATCGTGCAGCCATACGGCAAACACCACCAATAGCACGATTTTGATGATGCTGAAGATGGTATTTTCAATGGGTATCCACACGGCCTGACGCAGGCCCGTGAGGATGCTGTCCTGTAAGGCAAATACCGTCCAGATGGCGACAGCAAAAATAAACCAGATGGTGACAAACACACTCCCCCGTAGAAAGCCTTCTTCCTGGGTGAGCAAGAGATAACCGACCGCGAAAATGGTTGCGATAACGAAGGACAGCACGCCGGTTGTCGCATAAGACAAGGTGATGAGTTTGGTCGTCTGGCGGCCAGCGTTGGGTAAAAAGCGACCCAGTGCATCAGTCAGGTTGAGCTGTGCCAGCCCGGAGACAAACATCATCGTGGAAATAGCAGCAGAACCGTAGCCCACTGTTTCGGGCGTATATAGGCGGGCTGCAATAATCCAATAAAACATACCCAGGCCGGATGTCGACACGGTGCTGAAAACCAGCGCATAGGCATTGCGGTACAGCGGATTGTTGTAGATCTGTTCAACGCCAACCCGCAGCAGTCTCTTATAAAGTGTCATGTCCGGCCTGTTCTTCATTGATAATGGTATCCTGGCTGTTGTTCTTAGGTGGGCGCTGGATCAAGAATGCATTTCGTAATCCAACAACATACCCTAGTCCGACGGTTCCTAATCCAAGAACAATAGTGCCAGATCGTAATAAGCCACTCATTTCAAAATTAGTAATTGAATGAATCACATTCCGAAGTGCGCCACGCGGTAGTACCCGTAAGACGTATGACGTCTCAGCTTGCAGGGCGGCACGATGATCGACCACTTTGGAAAGCAATGCCTTAGAGCGACCTTCGTGGAAGCAACGCCGCAGAAAATAAGACAGTTTCTCGCGGTTCTTGGGCAAGTAGTGCATGATGACCGCTTCTGGCTCATAGATGAAGCTTTTTTGCGGCCACCGTTCATTGGCGCGGATGCACAGCTCGGTTTCTTCGCAACCAGCCAGCATGTTATCGACACGGCCTATGCCCACCCGAAAGCCGCCGACGCGGTCAAATATCTCGCGGGAAACGCACATGGCCCCGCCAAATGGGTTACGAACCTGGGCGCTGCTGGTGGGCATGCCCACATAGCTACAACCGACTGTCCAGTAGAATTCCTCTGGGAACCAATTGGGTTTTTTATTCGCCCACACCGGGTCGACACGGCTGCCTGCGCCAATCACATCAGGCTGTTCACACCAGCGACTGAGATGCTCGATCCAGTTGGGTGCGGCTTCGGCGTCATCATCCAGGAAGGCAATTTTAGAGCCTTTGGCCATCTTCACACCCGTATTGCGAGCATCGGATAAGCCTCTGGTCCCTGTATTGGCGACGATAATGTCTGCATCCAGGTGTTGCTCGGCACGCTCTAACAACGCCGGATTATGGTCGGAAACAAAGATGATCTCCTGAGGCGGAACGGTCTGGCAGCGTAATGATGCCACTGCCCCCACAATGCGATCCCAGCGATCTTCTGTGTATCCGCATATGACGACAGATACGTCAGACATTCGTACCCCCATACTTCATGTCTTGTTGATTCACAAATGATTTTGACAAACGGACGAACTTCCAGATGCGCCCCCGCACCTGCTGGACATGGGACGCCAACTTAAAAATCTTCCCCTGGGCGGCGTTGGCAAAGGCTTCCATCGACATATCCGCAGGCACGATCAGACGTGCAAGAGCAAAACGGTCGTCGTCCAATGAGCTGAGGCTATAGCGCACAGCACAGGCCGACGTATAGCCTGCGGCTTCAACAGCACGCTTGACAGCATCGGAGTAGTAGCCAAAAGGATAGGCAAAGCTCTCGACGGGTGCGCCCAGAGCATCTTCAAGGATGGCTTTGGGACGCTCGACTTCTTCAACAACCTGTTTTTGCGGCAGCATGTCGAGCATGGGATGCGTATGGGTATGCGCGCCAATTTCGATGTTGCTGGCTGCGATCTCCTGAATTTGGGCCACATTTAGCATCGGGCGCTGGCCATCGCCACCTTCAGCAAGCCAGCGACTGGTCTCGCCGATAAAGCCAGTGGTGATATACAGGGTAGCCGTAAAACCAAATTTCTTCAGTAAAGGCAAGGCCTGTGTATGGAAATCCTGAAAGCCATCGTCGAAGGTCAGGACAATGGGCCGCTGTGGCAGGGCGACATGGCCGCGCATGGCTTGAAAATACTGAGTCACGCTCATTGGGTGATAGTCGTTTTCCGCGAGATGGGCCAATTGTGAGGCAAAGGTCTGCGGCGAGATGACGAACTTCTGAAAGCCAGCCGACCCAGTATCATCGGAAATGCTGTGGTACATCAAAATGGGTACCGAGGTACGCGAGCGACTCATGGTTAAGACCCTGCCAGATTCTCGAACAGGGGCAACGTCAGTACCAGACCTGTCAGTGCTAAAGGAATGGGACTGCGGCCTTGCTTCAGTCGACGGACCATGCGCCAGATTTTGGTTTTGACCGTTTCATTTTGCCAGGTGACGGGGACATCCTTACCCACCAGAATATCGGCCAGGTGATCGACGTCACAGTCGTTGAAGATCGTCACACGGGCCAGGGCGAACAGGTCGTCATCCGGCACGCTCATGGCATTTTTGACCGCACAGGCTGATGTGAACCCGGCATCTTGTGCGAAGCGAATGATGGCACCACTATGGTAGCCGTGCGGGTAGGCCAGCGATGTAACTGGTAGGCTCAACCCGGCCTCCAGGCGCTTTTTGGATTCATGAATTTCTTCCGAAGCGGCATGCTGCGAGACGACATCCAACTGCGGATGGGACATGGTATGCGCGCCAATTTCGATGCCAGCCGCCGCAATCTCTTTGAGCTGCGCCCAGGTCATCATGGGACGGTCGCCCTCGCCTTCGGGCTGCAGCCACAGGCTGGTTTTGCCCACGTAACCCGCCACGACGTACATCGTCGCCGGGATTTGATAACGTTGCAGCACAGGCAGCGCATAGGTGTAAAAATCGCGCAGGCCATCATCAAAGGTCACGACGACGGGTTTATCCGGTAGTTGACCCTGATTACGTGCAATCACGAACTGCGACACCGTCATCGGGCTAAAATTTTCCGTATGCAGGTAAGCCATATGCTGCTCGAACATGGCAGGGCTTAGGCTATACGGCAAGAATTCCTCTGATGCGCTATCGGAAATACTGTGATAGAGCAGGATCGGAATTGTTTGGGTCGTTTGACTGGCCATTACAATAACGCGCCTCTCTTAGAGCGAAGGAGTCCCTGCGGGCTGGACCTGGGTTTGTCGGGTTTGCTTGCGGTGGTGCATGACGCTACCAATGCAGGCCAGCGGACCACGCAAGGTGCCCATCAGTTCCAGACGATTGAGTTCCGGTGGGTAATCGGCCTCTTTGTTGGCATTCTTTTCAGAGTTAGGGCTAAACATGCGCCACAGTCCCAGAGGTACGCGCGGGATAATCTCAAAGATGTACATGGGCGAGTCAATCAGGAGCTTGGTCAGGTACGCCGTCAGGCCAATGCCATAGTTGTAGACCTGCCGCTGCAGCTTTTCGTAATCGCGGTTGTGGAAGTGATAGAGCAACGCACCCGGTTCATAGGCGACCTGATAGCCCTTCTTCAATATCTTGAAGAGGATCAGCAGTTCTTCGCCGCCGATGCCTTTGCTGCCCGCGCCCAGGGTCGGGTCAAAATAACCGACTTCGCGCATGACATCAGCCGAGAAAGCCATGTTGGCCCCGGAGCCAATCGCGCCGACGGTATAGGGAAACAGCGGTGAACTGGGCGGACGGTTGGGGCCTGTGTCGTACAGCTTGCGGCTGAAGCCCATGCTAAAGCCACCAAATTGCTCCAACCTGTACTGCGCTAGCGTTTCAAACTCCGCCGGCAGGATCAGTCCACAGACGCAGGCCACATTATCAGCGGCTTTAAAACCACGCACGATTTCGTTCAGCCAATTGCTATCGACCAGGACATCGTCATCGGTCACGGCGATGATATCGCCTTTAGCGGCCCTTGCGCCACAGTTACGCGCATTCGACAGGCCCGGTTTTTGCTCCACGAGGTAGCGAACAGGGACTGGCTGGTCCTGGAAGGTCGCTACAACGTCATGGGTGGCCTGACTTTGAGGCACGTTATCAACCACAACGATTTCGTAGTTGGGATAGTCTAGTTTGATGAGGGTATCTAGCGCCTGCTTGATCATTTTGGGGCGCTCGCGGGTGGCAATCACCACGCTGATAAAGGGTAAGTCACCCTCAAGATGTGGCATCGGCAGTGGCTTTACATAAGGTAAACCCGCCGACGTGATCTGCTGAACCGATTCATAACCGGCTTGTGTCAGATATTGATTGATCTGTGTGTGTAGCTCATTCCAGATGACCTGGGCCAGTGCATCAGCGGCCAGCGAACCACCAAGGAGGCTAACCTGAAACAGCCCAATAGGGGTCGATGCCAGCCGGACAACAACCATGCTCGCATGATAGACAAGGCCATTTTCCGCATGAGACGGCTGAATATCCTTGAGGGGTTCGCTCAAGTCGATTTCAATGACCCGTATCGGACGGAAATCAGCCTGATCTGCGCCAGATTCAGCCCGTATTACAGGTTGTGCTTCACTCATGACACTGTCCCCACTAAAAATCCTATTCCTGTGGCCGCAAGCCCCAGCACAATGGCGGTGGCCCGTACAATTCCGGTCACATCCCCTTTTAGCATGTCGGAGAGATCCAACAAGACCCCGGAAGGCAGGGTATAAGCAACATAGCCCCGCTCTGATGAGAGACTATCGCCAGTCCCTACATAGCGAGAGATCAAGGCTTTGGAGATGCCTTCTGAGTAACAGCGCTTCAAAAAATAGCGCCATGTTCCCCGATCCGCCGGAACGCGATGATCGACCAGGGCCGTAGGTTCATAAATAAGATGCTGCTCTGGGCAGTGTTGGTGCGCGCGGATACACAGCTCTGTTTCTTCACAGCCAACAGGTAACGTCCCAATGCGGCCGACATCTTCCCGAAACTGGCCAACTTCGTCAAATACCTGGCGACGGAAGGACATATTGCAGCCGATGAGGTTTCTCACAGGGTTGGAATCTTTGGGCATACCACGATAAGTGCAACCCACCACCCAATCAAACTCATTGGGGAACCAACGTGGGCGACCGGACAACCACCGGGGAACAATCTGCCCCCCTACACCCATCGTGCCTTCGTCCGCGAAGTGCGGCAGCAGCTTTTCCAGCCAATCTGACCGCGCCACAGCATCTTCGTCCACAAAGGCAATGATGTCACCCTCAGCTTCGTCGATCCCGGAGTTTCGCGCGCCGGATAGCCCCTGCTTATTCACGTTTTTCAGCAGTTTGATGCCATCCAGGCTGTTGGCTGCACGATCATAAAGCGCCGGGTTATGGTCAATGACCACAATAATTTCGTGTGGCGCAACAGTTTGGCCCTTGAGGGCATCCACTGCAGAGACCAAGTCATCCCAGCGACGTTCTGTATAGGCACAAACAACCACAGACACGCGAAAGGTAGGTGTCACCATGTTGGAAACCACTCTTTTACTAAACAGTAGGTTACTATATCGACTGGATTTGCGCCGATATTAGTTTTGACGGTGGAAATACTCGACAAGCATGGTGCGGACGATACGCAAGCCGTCGCGAATGGCATTTAAGTTGCTGGTCCCATTTATGCGTTCGGATTCAAAACTGGGTACTTCTGAGATTTTGAGTTTGGTCCGCAACGCACGGACATTCATCTCGGTCTCGATTTCAAATCCATCGGATTGGAGGTTTAGCGCGGGCAGGGTGTGCTTCCAGAAAGCGGCGTACCCGTAGCAGAGGTCAGAATAGCGGCCCCCGAAGAGCAAGCGTGCGACCATGAGCAGGCCATAGTTGCCTAAATAACGATGGAACTCCATGTCCGACGTCCCGCCACCCTGCATAAAGCGGGAGCCTTTGACAAATTCTGCACCGGCCAGCAATGCACCCACAAAAAGGGTGATTTCTTCAGGTGCCATTGATCCATCCGCATCGAGCATCACAATAATATCGCCACTAGCAGCCGAAAAACCGGCCCGAAGCGCAGCACCTTTGCCCTTGCGCGTTTCCATTACGATTTTTGCTTTTGGAAGAAGCTGAGTAGCGACTTCTACGGTGTTATCTGAGGAACGACCATCCACAATGACGACTTCGTCAATCCACTTCGGAATACGCGGCAAAACATGCGGCAGATTCTTGGCCTCATTAAGCGTCGGAATGACAACACTCACGGTTGGTGTTGTTCTTTCAGCACCCGGAAAAATTAACGGCGATTGAGGCTGCCCCTCAACTATTTTTGGTATGTACATGTTCAGCTCCCCTTGTAGCGACCCTTGTTCATAGACTCTACGGCAACGACTGTAAGGCGATAAAAGCAAATCGATAAATTCTATGTTGCCCACAATCTTATATTACCTTTTATTAAGAAATATATCCAAACATTCTAACAGCATACCCATAAGCTACAATCCTGGCACCATTGCAGCCTCGTAATTAATCGTAATATTAAAGCGATCAAGATATCTAGGAACTGGTTATCATTGCCAACATAGCTGCTATTGTGACGACACCACCTAACAAACGCCTATCATTTCCTGAGTTTTTCAAGGCAAATGCCTGGAAAGTGGTACGCAAAAGAAAATCTTTGAAAGGTTCAACATGGAAAGCTTACTTTGTTGTATCCATGTTTTTGTCATACGTCCTATTCCAGTCAGTAAAGTTAAGCATCAATGATTTTGCAGGGCGCCAACAGCCCATGTCAAAAAGTCTACAATGAGTTTACGGGGACCGACCCAATAGGCTAATCTAGCGAATCGTCCAGAGATTTCGATACTATTCGGTTGTCAGTTATTTGGAATGGCCTAAAAAACGAAGAAATTGCTAAGTAGTATTTTTTGTGATAGCAGGCTATAAGAATACCCACTTACGAAGTCATTTTCTCTACTGCGACAGTGTAAACTAAGCGTTTTATGTTTGTCAACATGTTGCGCTGGGATATGTGCCCTGTTTATAGTTGTGTTAAAGGTCATTTTTGCCCCATGTGGGTGCTTCTCGCTTCACTCTTAATCTTAGGCAGTGAAGATGGACCGTGTTGGTGGCTACTTGCGAGGCTCTTTGGCTCTTTCGTACGACTCAGTACTATCGTCCCAACTTTTCCTTCATAAATTAGAGGCAGATTAATGTAATTATGGTATCATATTAAACATGTTATTTATCACTTTTGAATATCTTATTCGCATGTTAGAAGTAGTGTAATTCTTAAACTTACTCGACACCCTCCTCACATGTCTGAGTGTAAGCAAATCGTTTGCTTATAAGAACGTCAGCTAACGTTAACTCTCTTTAGCTTTAGAAAGCATAGAATTAGAGTGACCGTCTTAACGCTAAAAGGACTCTACGATGTTTCGTGTTCTACGTAATCCAAGCCACGATCGTCCAGGAAACAAGGGGATTCTACAAGTTCGCGAGATCCTAACCTCCGACTCAAAAGCCTTCGTTTCTGACGATCTTCTCAAGCTGATGTATCGAATGACGAAGAATGATGTTCAACAGACAGTGCTCATGGCCCTGGGATATATCATCCAGAGATTGGAAATCCTCCAAGAAAGTGACAAAAAAAATCAAGCAAAATATGCTGAACAGCTGGCCTACTTTCAGAATTTGCTTGAAGAGCAGCAAGAAAGACAATAGAATACAGTAGACAAGCGTGGTTATCCTCCGGGATCGTTGGCCTGGTGTGACCATTTACCTACATCGGATCTTGCTCTTTTTTGTATGCTTGTTTCATCACATCGTTGGAATATCACTGAGGGCCCAATGTGATGCACTTCTCAAAAGGCGGATCTGATCGACGCTTTATTTATGTTTTGTTTCTCGCGCTCCTTATTGTCTTTGGCATATTTTTGCCCTCAGCGGCCAAAACCGTTGGTACCATCTATTATGTAGACGCAGTCAATGGGTCTGATAGCAACACAGGCACAGACCCAGCGCAGGCGTGGCGTACAGCCGTCCATGCGCTCAGCCAGCCCTTTAACCCAGGCGATAGTATTCTCTTCCGTCGGGGACAAATTTTCAGTTCCGCTGAAGAGGCGCTCCTCAGCAGCAATGGCACCGATGCCAACCCCATCATCATTGATGCTTATGACACGGGTGCCGCCCCCATCATCCAAAATCTCAACAGCTTCATCTATAGTACAGCTATCCGCATTGATGGCGATCATGTGGAGATTTCGAATCTGAACATCGCCTTTGCCAATGAGTTCGGATTGCTCATTTATGGCGATTATGTAAAGGTGCATACGCTGGAGATTAGCAACACCGGCATCGCTATCGGCATCAACGGCGATTATGCCCTTATTGAAAATAGCTTCATCCATGACTTGAGGATGATTACCAACGACAGCACGCCCAATAATGATTACGGTGCGATGGGCATCCTCATCAACCGAGGCAGCAATGCCACTATCACGCACAATCGGTTTATCGATATTCTTGAGCCGAGTATGGACTATGGCACGGATGGCGCGCCCTTCGAAATCTACGCAGAAGACGACCTCACCAACCTGACCTTCGCCTATAACTACATCGAAAACTGCGACAACCTGTTTGAAGCCGGGTCCTACCAGCACAAGACCATATCCAACATTTTGATCCACCATAACATTATTGTGGAGTGTGCCGGGGCGGTCGTCGTCCATGCGGCAGGCAGCGGCAGTGCTTTTGAGGTCGTGGTTGATGGCATCTTTTTCGACAACAATACGCTGAAGAATACGAATATTATGTGGGTCGCCAACCAGATGTCGCCGCCCAGGGTGTTCGTGCGCAACAATATTTTTGTCTATGATGCGATTGGAAATGCTGCCAGCCATAACGGGTACTACCAGCATATCAACAATATTTACTACGCACCTGATCTTACAAATGACTGGCAGATTGGGCTGACGCTCGACGCGACTGAGCGTATCGTCAACCCGCTGCTGAACTCGGACTATACATTGGCTGCGAACAGCCCCGCAATTGATACTGGAACGGAGTGGGTATCCTACCCAGCGACTGACTATCGCGGGTATGCTTTTCCGCAGGGCCTCGCGCCCGATATCGGTGCGATGGAGTCTGGGGTTGCCAGCCCACCGACACCTACGGCAACGCTCATCCCAGCCCCTACCAGCCTGCCTGCTAATTACTCTTTTGGGCTGTACCAGCAGGGACAGTGGCTATTCTATACCATCGACGGGAATCAATTTTCTGATTCCCGTTTTCAATTCGGCCCGCAGGAAGGCGGTTGGCAGGCCGTCATTGGTGATTGGAATGGCGACGGTACCGACGACATCGGCGTTTATAGACATGGCAACTGGATGCTCAGGAGTGCCACCGATGATGGCGTCGTTGATTTGGATGTCGCTTACGGGTTGAATGAGGACGGTTGGGTGCCGTTACTCGGTGATTGGAATAATGATGGGACAGATACGGTCGGCCTGTTTAAGGACGGCGTATTCTTGCTGCGAAACAGCAACACATCTGGCCCCGCCAACTACACCATCAATATCGGCAGCGGGAGCAGCATTCCGATTGTTGGCGATTGGGATGGGGATGGGGTCGATACGGTCGGGGTCTATTCCAATGGCGTTTTCACGCTGATGAATAGCAACACCACGCCTCAGATATTCACGACCGTCACTTTCGGGCCCACAGGTTGGCTGCCCATCGCAGGCGATTGGAACACGGACACAATCGATACCATTGGTGTTTTCCAAAACGGCCTTTGGCGCATGCGCAATAGCAATACGACTGGCCCGGTTGAAGTCGGCTTTCGATATGGGGATATGACAGGCGGATGGCAGCCACTGGCCAACTATAATGGCTCGCCTGGTAACTTGAACCGCCTGTTTGCAGCATCGGTACCCACGCCGCGCGTGAGGTCGATACCGGGTGCATCCTATGCCACTTCGACGCCAGATGACACACATACAAATGGCGTTGACGCTGCTTCAACAGAAGTACTTCCAATTCAGCCGATTGCAAGTGCCACAGCAACACAACCTATATCAACTTCAACAGAGCTTGCCCCACCTGCAAGCCCCACATGGATAGACATTAGCCCGACACCTACCTTCACGCCAATAGAAGTCACGCCCGCACCAACAGAAACCAGTGTCGTGCCAACAGAAATAAGCCCTACTGCTGAACCATCACAGACCCATGAAGCGCCGTGAATCCTCTGGTAGACACAAACCAGAAGGTCATAGGCTGGCTGGCTAAACAATGGGGTCTGATAGGGCTTACTGCAATGAAAGAGATTTAAAGAAAAAACCCAGCATAGCCAAGTATGCTGGGATTTTCTCAACTTAGGGTTACTTCAATGCGATGCTTTTATGACTCGTAGGGTTCCGGCTTGTTGTCCAGAACGCCCTCGATTTTTTCCATGACATCGTCGGTCAACTGGCGTGCAATATCAATCGCACCCAGGTTGTCCTTGATCTGGTGCAGTTTGGTCGCACCCGTGATGGCTGTGCTGACGTTCGGGTTCTTGATGGCCCATGCCAGGGCGAGCTGCGCCATCGACGCGCCGAGTTCTTCCGCGATGGTGCTTAGTTCGCGGACTTTGGCAATGGCAGCCTGACCTTCATCGCTCATCAGACGATCACGCAGCCAACTGTAGCTTTCCAGCGCCATGCGGGAGTCATCCGGCACGCCATTGTTGTACTTACCCGTCAAAATACCGGATGCCAACGGCGACCAGATAGTCGTTCCGAGGCCAATTTCATCATAGAGACGACCATACTCGATCTCAAAACGCTCACGAGTCAGCATGTTGTACTGGGGCTGCTCCATGGTCGGCGGGACGAGGTTGTACTGACGAGCAACGCTATAAGCTTGCATGATCTCCTGCGCCGACCACTCCGAGGTGCCCCAATAAAGCACTTTGCCCTGGGCGATCAAATCAGACATCGCACGGACGGTTTCTTCAATCGGGACTTCCGGATCAGGGCGATGGCAGAAATACAGGTCGAGATAATCGACATTGAGGCGTTCCATCGCTTGATGGCAGGCATCAATGATGTGCTTGCGCGACAAACCACGTTGAATCGGTGACGGATTATCTACCGCACCGCCGAAGACCTTGCTGGATACGATATAGCTATCCCGACGCCAACCGGTCTGCTTGAGCACTTCGCCCATGATGGTTTCGGCTTCGCCCTTAGCATAGACCTCGGCATTGTCGAAGAAGTTCATGCCTGCATCATAGCAAGTCGTCATGATTTCCTTAGCGGCATCGACCCCTAACTGGTTGGAGAACGATACCCAAGCGCCATAGGACAAGACGCTCACTTGCAAACCACTACTTCCTAAACGACGATATTCCACTGTAGTGCACTCCTTAGATTACCTTTACTCGTCAGCTATTATACCTGCTCTACTCATATCCAATTTGTCATCACATATGGCCAATGTTCTGCTTAACGACTGCGTGCCTGTGAGAGCGGAAAACAAAAAGAGCGCGACAGATTGTCGCGCCCGTTTATATAAAAGAGAGGTTACTGCTGCCAGAAGGGTTCTGACAGGTATTTGTAGGCATTATCCGGGAAGATGGTAATGACCACGCCCGGTTGTGCCTTTTCGGCCAGATCATTGGCGACCTGCACCGCAGCGACCATCGCCGCCGCCGCACTGATGCCAACCAGATAGCCTTCTTCGCGTGCCAGACGGCGGGCCATCTCGTAGCTGGCTTCGGTTTCGACAGCCAGGTCACGATCCGCCAGGGAAGCATCATAAATACCGGGCTTGATAGCTGTTTCCATGTGCTTCCAACCTTCGATGCCTGTGAAGGCACTATCTGGCTGGGCAGAGATAATCTCAATGGCCGGGTTGTATTCTTTTAAGCGGCGGCTGGTGCCGACGAAGGTACCGCTGGTGCCTAACCCGGCGACAAAATGGGTAATCGCCCCACCCGTCTGCTCCCATATTTCTGGGGCAGTGGTGTGATAATGGGCCTGCCAGTTGGCCGGGTTGTTGTACTGATTGGCATAAAAGTACCGATCCGGCTCGCGCTCGGCCAGCTCACGGACGGCACGGATGGCGCCATCGCTGCCTTCGAGCGGATCGGTCAGTTCGATCTCGACGCCATAGGCGCGCAAGATCGCCATGCGTTCCGGGCTGGCGTTGGCTGGAATGAACAGTTTGACTTTGTAGCCACGCACGGCCCCCAGCATGGCATAAGCGATGCCTGTGTTGCCGCTGGTGCTGTCCATCAACGTCATACCGGGCTTGAGCAGACCATCTTTTTCCGCTTGCAGCACGATGCTATAAGCGGCACGGTCTTTGACACTGCCGCCGGGGTTGGCCCACTCGGCTTTGGCATACACGGCGATGTCCTGCGGCAGGTGTGAGGTGATGTTCCGAAAGCTCAACAGCGGCGTATTGCCAATCTGGGACTCCAGGCTGGCCGACTGAATCGGCGCATGGTGCGCGTTCGGCGCGCTGTATGGAGATGTGATTCGACGTAATGCGCTCATGGGCGACAGGGTTCCTCTCTTAAGGTATTTGTCTTCATGCGTGTCTTACACAGTCTTTGGTCCAGGTTGACCCTTACTTGCAACAGGTGGGCGTGCCAACGACCGGGTCCCTGCTGCACGGGCTTTAACGCTATGATGAAGCAAAAAAGCCAACGGGCAGCAAAAAAGCGCGATCAAACCTACCCACTTTGGTGGGGTAGTCCGCGCTCTGCTAACCGTTGGCTTGTGTTGTCTTAGCCTGTGTTATTGCCTAGAGTTCTGGACTACCGATGTGTCTCCAGACAACAACAACATTGCGTATAGTGTGCCATTGATGATGGCTCCTGATGTTTAACTGCGCATAGTGTAAATCGGCCAGATGAGTAAGTCAACAAGCTGAGATCAAAAGATTGTTAAAAACGCAATCTCTGGACAAATGGCACGGTATTGCCTATGCAAAGTCACCTATATAGCAACACCCTCTAGACGATGCCGCCAGAGGGTGTCTTTCGTTTTTCAGTTTGGGATAAGCTAAGTCTTATCGCTGATGCACGCCACGATCTCAATCAGGCGTACATTGAGTATGAATGGGATGTCGTGCTGTTGCCCCCACGTGGGGACTGCATGGCCTCGGCCACTCGGTTATAAAGTATGCGCCAAGCTTCGCCAATTTCCGGGGTATAGCGATCTCCCATAACCTCAGCCAAGGAATTGGAAAACGCAACTCCCATCTTACTAAAATGGCGTGGCTTTAAGTGCAAGCGCTTATGTATATGGCCCAGTTCGCGCAAGACAATATTCAGATGATCGGGTTCATCGATGGTATGCACGATGCGAATCATCATCTTCATAAAGTGTTTGCGTTGGCTTTCGAGATCGGTAAACATGGGAGCCACTTCTGGCATGGCAGCCAGAATATGGTCATAAAACAACTTGCCCATCTGATCTGCGTCCAGATGGAGCAATGTATAGTGAAGCAGCAATTTTTGGCGACTGGTCACTGGTGACATATCTACATCCGCACACTACCAATTAAAGTCAATAATAATATAGGAAAACCGAAAGAATACTTAAGATTACGAGAACATATACGATTTCCTATATATTCAGTTATACCGCAGGAATCATAACAGAACTATTAAAGAAGCCGTCAAAAAGCGAGAAAAACTGTGTAAGTTCTCGTAAAAATTGCTTGATATGACGATGCAATATGATCTAGTGTGAAGATGTAGCCGTGCCGTATGCATCCTGCAACGGGCGACTACAAACAACTGAATAGGCAAGACCTCAACATAAGGAGAGAGGAACGCTATTATGTCATATCTATTTAGAGGACATTTGTGTGGAACTTTGTGTGACGACCTCAAATTCAATGAGGACATCGCTAACGTCGTCGTTCGTTTGTATCGCCGGGACATCGACCAGGATACGCTGGATCGTGTCGTTGCCCGCCCCTCTGATACCCTCGCACCGCTGACCAAAGAACAGGTCGACGCCAAAGCCAAGAGCCTGCTCATCGAAACGCGCACTGACGAAAACGGTCGCTTTGAAGCCCAAATGGGCGAAAAACAGGACTACAGCGGCGGGCCGTTTGAAATCGACATCGTTATTCAACAAGCCCCCAGCCAGGAAAAAGAAGCCGCAGAACCCATCCAAATCACGCTGACCACACTGCAACCGCGCTGGCGTCAGCGCGAAAATGACTTCGTCGCAGTCTGGGACTTTTGCATTCCGCAAGCGCTATGGTGCGCCATTCGCCGTTTGCTGGATGCCTGGGTTATCCTGGGTCGGCTGATGATTTGCGGCGTGGAAGACGCCAACGGCGGCAAAATCCCGGTGCCGGATTACACTGTCAGCGCGATCGATAACGACTGGATACAGGACGACCCGCTGGGGAGCGCAGTCACCGATGCCAATGGCTTCTTCCGCATTGATTACAGTTCAACGGACTTCACCCGTACGCCACTGACACCCGGTTTCGGCATTCGCTTTGAGAGCTTCGGCACGTCGGGGCCAGATGTCTACTTCCAGGTACGACGCAACAGCGACAACGCCCTGATCATCAACGAGCCGGAAGCGCGTGGCCTGGAGCCGGACCGCATCAATCGTCCGCCGTGCTGGTGCGTGGAACTGTGCGTGGAAATCGACGACGAGAACATCCCGGACTATCCGTTCTTTACGCAGGTGGGCATGTTCCGGCTGCCAACTGATTTCCACAGCAGCGGCGCACTACAAGGTCGCCTGAACAAGAGTATCCTGGGCGTCGGCGGTGATGGCTGGGGCCTGTATGGCAATCTGCGCCTGGTCGGGCTGATGCCACAGCAGCACCCGGATAACAACCAGCCTATGAAGTATCGCTTCCTGTATGGTGAGACCAATAACCCGACGCTGCCGCTGACCACCGCCAACCTCGTCTCGTCCATCCAGATCGGCACGATCCTGACAGGCTACACGTTCAACCCCGGCGGTTGGTTGGAACCGACCTTTGATACAGTCGGCGTGGTGCCGGATGCCAGCATCACCGACTTCGATGTCAACCTGGTGCCAGACCCCAATGGCTGGGTGAACGTGCCACAGGATGCTGACTTCAACCCGAATAACAACCTGATGTCGTTCCATACCACGTCGGTTGCGGCCCCAGGTGGCAACCCTGGCCCAGCGACGGCAGGTGTCGCCGCCCCGGTCGGCAGCGTACAAAACGGCAAACGGCTATTCGTGCGTTTGCAGGCCACCGACGTTGGCGAAACAGGCACCATGTACCAGAGTGCGGCTTATCCGCTGTACGTCAACAACTGGCGTGAAGTCGGCGTCGTCGACCTGGGCGAATTGGTCAGCGACCCATGCAGCGAAGTCACGGGCAGCGACATCAACGTGCGCTTCACCGTCGATCATGAGTTCACGCGCAACTGGGCTTTGAGCATCACCAGTTCAGCCTCACCGTGGAGCGCTCCGACGCTGCCCAACCTAGCCAATCCGAACCCGGCCCCAGCGTCATCACCTGCGCCGACGACATCCAGTCGGGGTGTTTTCGGTGGATATGTGGTCGATACCAGCACCTGGCCATCCTGCACCTATCGCATTGTGCTCAGTACCTATCTGGCACTGACCAATGGCGATCACAACGAGCCAGGTGGCACCAAAGACGATGTGATGTTCTACATCCAGAGTTAGGACATCGACTGGCAACATTAGCTATCTTGTTGAGGGAGCAAAAGCGCCACATAGGGGGAGGAGGCCCTGGCCATGTGCCGGGGCCTTGCCTTTTTTGCACTCTATTTGCTGTATAATCGAGATGTCGTTGGCAACCCAAGCACTGCCCATCTTGGCTCGTCTTTTGGCATTAAGCAGTCGATGGTAGTGCACGCTATATGGAAGACAGCATGCTTTTTGAGTTTGATACCCAATCACCACTCTCGCCTTATGTAGACATGATCTGGCAGATGGAGAGCGACCGCGCGGAGTCGTTTCTGTCGACTGCGGTCAGCAATTGGGAAATGGTCTTTAGCCAGCATCAGGGGAAAAGTCTGATTGCCGTGCGCGGTCCAGAAACAGAAGCCACTTTTGCGGAATCCATGGCGGATACAGCCTACTTCGGCATTTCCTTTAAGCTAGGCACGTTTATGCCGCATTTGCCACTGCAATCCCTGCTAAATCGGCAGGATGTGACGCTGCCATTGGCCTCGAACCGTTCCTTCTGGCTGCTGGGGGCCGCTTGGGAAATGCCCAATGTCCAGAATGCCGATGTCTTCATCAACCGCTTGATTCAGAAAGATATCCTCGTGCGCGACGCGGACGTTGCGGCAGCGCTCCAGGGCGAGCCGACTGATCTATCGCCGCGTGCCTTGCAGTATCGCTTTAAGAAGGCAACTGGCATGTCGCAGAAAATGATTCAGCAGATTGACCGCGCCCGTCAAGCGGCAATGCGCTTAGAGCAAGGCAAATCGATTCTGGATACAGCCTACGAACTCGGTTACTACGACCAGGCCCATCTGACGCACTCCCTGAAGCGCTTCATCGGCGAAACGCCTGTGCAAATAGCAGAAGCCACGACGCGCAAGTCCTACATGGACTAATCGACTGAATAAACTACCGGTTTGCGTTTTTTTCCAATACGGTGACCGTGAGCTTGTGTAAGATGACCTCATCAACAGCGAATAAACGCCGCAATCTATAAGGAGCAAATCATGCGCAAGCTGGTCTTTACCCAATTTGTATCACTCGATGGCGTTGTCGAAAACCCGGCCTGGACCTTCCCCTATTGGAACGACGACATCGCCGCCTTCAAAGGCGAAGAAACCGACAACAGTGATGCCATGCTGCTGGGACGAATCACGTATGATGGCATGTCGCAGGCGTGGCCCAACAGCGACGACGAAGGCGCAGAATATTTCAACAGCGTGCGTAAGTACGTCGTCTCGACCACGTTGAAAAACGCCGATTGGAACAACTCGGTGATTATCAGCGACAATATAGTGGACGAAATCGCTAAGCTCAAAGAGCAGGATGGCAAGGACATCACGGTGCACGGCAGCGCCCAACTGGCCCAGACACTGCTCGAAAATGACCTCATTGATCGCATTCGGCTGCTGGTTTACCC
This sequence comes from Anaerolineaceae bacterium, assembly GCA_002699585.1. Taxonomy (GTDB): domain Bacteria; phylum Chloroflexota; class Anaerolineae; order Aggregatilineales; family Phototrophicaceae; genus Phototrophicus. Next base: position 147,071 of record PABP01000036.1, read on the forward strand.
GGTCGTCATCGGCGAAGGACAGAAGCTCTTCAAAGATGGCACAACGGCCACGCTCAAGCTGGTGGAATCCAAGCCGATAGGCGATGGCGGCGTGGTCGCTATGATCTACGAACCGGTTCAGGAGTAAGCAAAACCTGGGTACGACATGTCGTGCCCTTAGGAGCACATCCCATCTGCGCAGCAAAAAATATAGGGCTTCCGTACTGTGGAGGCCCTATTTGAGTTCTTTACGATAACAAACGCTGCGGGGATCATCGGCGTACAGACTGTAACAATCACAGCGAGCATATCCCATGTTTTCATAGAGAGCCATCGCTGCCGGCTGCTGAATGCCCGTTTCCAGCATCAGGCCGATGTAGCCAAACTGACGGGCGCTGTTTTCGAGATAATTCATAATCTGGCGCGAGATACCGCGTCCGCGCATGGATGAACACACATACACCCGCTTGATTTCCGCAATGGTGGCATCCGGCATGGGGCGCAGTGCCCCACAGCCGACCGCTTGGCCATCGGCCCAGGCGACGACAAAAGCCGCCCTGGGGACCATGACATCGGACGGATCAAAGCCGCCGTCGCCATCATCGCCATAGATGGCACCCAGTTCGGCTGAAAGTTCTGCAATGAGTTGTGTGGCAATGGGGCTGTTCGCCGCTTCGGGTTCGATGGTGAGCTGCATTGTGCGACCTTGTTAGACAGTTGTAGAGGCACAGATATTGTGCCCCTACGGATGAATTTGTGCTAAGGCTAGTTCATCATCAGCACAGGTTCGATGCGAGCCAGCGCCCAGTCGAGGTCGTCACGGTCGATGACCAGCGGCGGTGCAAAGCGAATCACGTTGTCATGAGTTTCCTTACAGAGCAGGCCCTGTTCCATGAGCGCTTCACAGAAGCGGCGTGCCCCGCCTGCCGATGGGTGCAGTTCCACGCCGATGAGCAGGCCGCGTCCACGCACTTCTTTCACATGCGGGCTGTCGATCTGGCGCAGGCGATCCATGAGATAGTCACCCATTTTGCGCGCATTGTCGATGAGATTTTCTTCGACCAGCACAGCCAGGGCTTCGCGGGCGACGGCTGCCGCCAGCGGATTGCCGCCAAAAGTGCTGCCATGATCGCCAGGGGTGATGACGTTCATCACGGCGGAATCGGCCAGCACAGCCGACACGGGGTAGAAACCGCCCGACAGCGCCTTGCCGATGGTCACAATATCGGCGCGGACAACTTCCCAATGAGTGGCCAGTAATTTGCCTGTACGTCCCAGGCCAGATTGAATCTCGTCAGTCAGCAGCAGCACATTATGGCGCGTGCAGATTTCACGGACAGCGCGCAGGTAGCCTTCCGGCGGCACAATGACCCCACCCTCACCCTGGATCGGTTCAACGGAGAAGGCAACTGTATTGGGTGTGATGGCCGCTTCCAGCGCGGCGGCATCGCCATATGGCACGATCTTAAAGCCGGGAGTAAAGGGGCCAAACCCGGTGCGGTACTGCTCAGAATCGCTAAAACTGATGATGCTAATCGTCCGTCCCTGGAAGTTACCACTACAGGCGATGATCTCCGCTTGGCCTTCTGGCACGCCTTTGACCATGTAGCCCCATTTACGGGCAATCTTGAGGGCGGTTTCGACCGCTTCCGCACCGCTGTTCATGGGGAGCATGCGCTCGTATCCCGTCAATTCGCACAACTCACTGGCCAAAAGCGGCAGTTGATCGTTGCGAAACGCGCGTGATGTCAGAGGGAGCTTTTGGGCTTGCTGCACAAGCGCCCGATAAATGCGTGGGTGGGCATGTCCCTGGTTGACCGCACTGTAAGCACTCAGGAAATCAAGGTACTGCTTGCCCTCAACATCCCACACCCAGATGCCCTCGCCACGTTCCAGCACCACATCCAGCGGCTTATAGTTATTGGCCCCATACTGTCTTTCCAGGGCGATATAGTCACTCGTATGCAAACCAACCCGTTCCATAAAACATCCTATTCAAACAATTTTTGGCATCACTTTACTGGCAGTCTAGCATGCCAAAGGGCCAAAAATGTCAGTCTTAAGGCGGATTGCAAGGCAAGTTCAGCAGAGCTTACAAACTGTGAAAAGCATCACGATTTGGGCGAAGTGCCTATGTCGGGGTAAAAAGGCTGTCAGCGGCGGTCGCGCTCAAAATCACCGAGCACCTGCTCGATGGCATAGCGTGAGATGCCCGCCAGCGTAGGATTTTTGGTGTGGTAGTAGGGCAGCGCCACTAAGCCGAACGAGAGCGCCCAGCCGCGTCCACGCGCCCAAGTGGCGTCATCCACGTCAATGGCCTCTCGGAAGGCCCAGCGCATGGGTGGCGTGAACAGGTTCCAGGCGATCATTAAGTCACAGGCCGGGTCGCCAACACCCAGGCCACCAAAGTCGATGACGGCTGTAAGTTGACCTTCCTGGGCCAGCAAATTGCCGGATTGCAGGTCACCATGCAGCCAGACTGGATCGTCATCCCATACAGGGGCGTTGAGGGCATCTTTCCAGGCAATGGTGATGGCATGTGTATCGAGCATTCCACGCAGGCTGAAGATAGCGGCGCGGGTCATGTCATCACGCTGGGCCAGGGGCACTCCGCGCCCGAAATTATGCGGCCCTGCTAGTGGCCCCTCGCTGGCGTCGATGCGCCACAGCGCATGGATAAATTCGGCCATATCTTCGACGACTTCCTGCTGGTCATTCAGGCGGTCGAGGGTCGCGTTGTGGCCATCCAACCATTCATAGATGCCCCATTTGCTGGGATACCCCATATCAGGCAAGCCAACCGCCAGCGGCACCGGAATTTCCAGAGGCAGGTGGGGCGCGAGGATCGGCAGCCAGCGCATTTCCTTTTCCACCTGGCCCTGTGCCCTACCTATTTTGGGCAGGCGCACACACAGATCATCGCCCAGGCGATAGAGGGCGTTATCCGTGCCAGCAGATAGCACCGGGGCAAGCGGTAAATTCGCCCACTCCGGAAACTGGTTGAAAAGCAGGCGGCGAACCAATCCGCTATCAATATCGACCTGGTTGTCGTCTAAATCACTATCGGCCATGTTGACCTCCTCAGGCCACATCGACAGATGGGGTTTTGAGCACCCCATTGCGGGTGCAAATGAACAAGCCGCGCTCCATCAAACCCTTTTCGTCATAATCCACATGGAAGCCAGGGCTAGCCAGTGCTTGCTGATACTCTGCCTGAGAAGCCAGGACCATACGATGCGTTTCTTCTTCATAAGTCACGCCATCAGGATGTCCAATCATATAGTGAAATTCGAGGGAAAGCGTGGTTGCTTGTGTCAGAGGGAGCGGGTCGTCGAGGGTGATATGGCTCATGCGGACGATGGTCGCGCCATCAGCCTGGGCTTGATTGACGCCGATGTGCCCCGGTTTATAGTTATCCAGATAAATGAAAGGCTCGATCAGAGCCACGCCACCGGGCCGCAGATGACGATACAGTTGGGCCGCGACCTGAGCCATACCATCGAGCGTCTGGGCGTAGGCGATGACCCCAAACAGACAGATGATGGCATCGAACTGCTGGCCGAGGTCAAAGTTGAGCATATCGGCTTGCATGAGGGTGGCATCCGGCAGACGTTTTTTAGCCTGTTCGAGAATAGCCGCGTCAAGGTCGATGCCAGTGATCTGGTATTGATCCTGCAAATGAACGCTATGCGCCCCTGTCCCGCAGCCGACATCCAGCAAATGCTGGGCAGTGCCCTGCACATGCGTCTGAATGAGGTGATGAGCAGTTGCTGACTCGGTGACATAATCTTTGAAGCTGTAGATCGCATCATAAAAAGCTGCCGACTTCGTGAACATTTATGACCCTCTGTGAACCTCTTATAGCTCCAATGTATCATAAAGGTTCCTCACGGACAAGATGGACAGTGCTCCGCTATAAACTGTTTTTGAGACACGGTATAATAGCAAGAGGTTTCGCACGAATACAGCCGTCTGGCTGGTACATAACAATAGGTGAAAATTGAATGGACCTGTCTTTTCGTCGGGCGACGGTGGAAGATGTGCCGCTGTTAGCTCGTATGAACAAAGAACTCATCGAGGATGAACGCAGCCGCAATCCGATGAACTTGGATGAACTGGCCGCGCGCATGACACGCTGGCTGGAGGACCACTATCATGCGGTCATCATGGAGCGTGGCGAAGAAGTCGTCGGCTATATTCTGTACCGAACGGTCGATGATGAGTACTTCCCCTATCACAGCAATATCCACGTTCGCCAGTATTTCGTGACGCGCAGCTCACGGCGGCGGGGCATTGGCCAGAACGCCTTTGAGCAAATCGTCAAGGAATATTTGCCAGCGGGGAGCGCCATCACACTGGATGTGCTTGAACGCAACCCGGAAGGCAAGCAGTTCTGGATGAAGCTGGGCTTTAAGGTGTACCACACTACGCTGCGCCGTGAGGGCGATGAAGACGCCGAGCTGGGTCTTTTAGCACCCCGCTAGTTCGACCTTATTTGCCTGGAAATCCACCGTTATAAAACAGGCGAATATAGGCCGGGGCCGGGTGGCGAACTTCCTCAAGCTGGTTGAGCACGGCCTCCACATCGAAAGCCACCTGGCGCAGTTGAATTTGATAGCCGTTCTTATCGGCTTCCAGAATGGCGTATTTGGCACTGACCCTGCCTTTGGGGTTGCCAACGCTGCCTGGATTAACTACATGCACCCCATTAATGCGGCGCTCGGTCTGCCAGTGGGTGTGCCCCACACAAATCAAATCGGCATCATGGCCAACGAACCACGCCGACAAATCCTCATCGGTCGTTTCTGGATACAGTCCCTCAACACCATCGTCATTGCCCGGCCGCGCATGGACCAGCAGCAGGCGCGTGCCATCGGGCAGGGTCAGGCGAATGTCCAGGGGCATGGCTGCCAGCCACTTGAGCCAATGCAGCGGGTGGGGCTGATCGGCGCGTATATGGGCCAGTACGCCCTGCGTCCAGGCGAATCCACTGTGGACCTCGATCATGGTGCGGATCATTTCGGGATTCTTTTTGGCCTGTTCCAGCGTGGGCGGCGGGAAGCTACCCTCATACAGGTAGCGGTCGGTGTTGCCGCGAATGAAAACGGCATCCTGTAGCTGACTGACGCGCGTCAGCACCCCCAGCGGATCAGTGCCGATGGCGACATAATCCCCCAGGAACAGGTAGCCATCGACACCACCCTGATCGGCGATGTCGGCCAGCACGGCATCCAGGCCAATGGCGTTACCATGAATGTCACTGATAAGTGCGTAGCGCATGGTATTTTCCTAACAATCATATGATCTGTTTGTTGGACAAGACATAAACTTAGTTAAGACCATCATTGACTTGCTGATCTCAACAAGGATAAGCCATGAAGATCGTTACATACCGAATCACAATTTGCCTGTTTTTTCTGCAATTATTTTACTTGAGTGTCCCGACACTCGCACAATCTAATATGATTAGCGGTTATACCCTGGCTATTGATTCTCAAGGTCTCATGATTCGCAGCGTCTTGCAAGATGGTCAACCAGGCGAAATCATTGCAACACTTGACGGCTTCACTCTCGAGAATCAATTCAAGGCTGACTTGAATCTGTATGGAGAAATGATCTTTGCCTTATCACCAGATGCGAAAACACTTGCCTTTATCGTATGGCAGGATGATATGAGTGGATCACTGTTGTTACTGGATGTCACAACCGGCATCTATGAACAACAAACGCTAACAAACCCAATTGAACAAGCTTATAGCGTCTCCTGGTCACCCGATAGCACAAAATTGTTCATAATTTTAGATATAGACAACGCTCTTATCTATGATGTTGTTTCTGGAAAGGTGATTTACACACTCAACGAAACGGCTTCTTTACCGCTATGGTTGCCCGATAGCCAGCAGTTTATCTATATTGGACCATCTACCTGTCGTGCAGCTTTATGCCGTACATGGTCAGATTTATATCTGGTTGATCTCAAAACAAGTAGTCAAACCGCACTTACACATATCGATGCAGATAAGATTGGTCTAGTGGATAAGCTAAATCATCTGCCACTTTTGGCGCATCATGCTATATATGTTCCTGATGATGAAATGATTTACTTTATCCTATCAGAAGCAGAAGACGGACCTATCGACATCGTTTTACTTGCCTCAGTAGATTTACAGGGGAATATGCAAATTGAAGCGGATATCTATGATATGTATCCCGATAGTTTCTTCATGGATGTCCACAATATTTTCTATGACGAGGATAATAAGCACATCAATACCGTTGTTACAAGCGAAGGCGACGTTCCATATCGGTGGAGCATTTTACAGTATACGCCATCTAATGAACTTGAAGTCCTCTATGAGCGCAGCTTTGAAACTTCTGAAGTCGAGATCATTACATCTATGGCTGTTTCACCAGATGGCAACCGCATAGCTATAGGGGGTTCATATCCTAACATGGGTAGTACGACCGTCGTTGATTTACTTAGCGGTGAGATACTATGGCAAAACAACGATCTGGATGGTGTGTGCAATATTCATTGGGCTGATATAGATAGCATATTTTTCAGCCAGCCAGACTATTCTTGCCCCATGTTGAGGCGAAATACGCGATTCGATCAACTGTTTTATCACAACATTTCCAAGAGTATTGATTCGCTTGTTGTTAACAGTCAGCAAAATGAATACATGTATTTTGCTTCCGTCTTTCCTGAGATACCAACTTACCCACAAAATTGATTTGGGTTTCACGCCTTGGGTTTGAGCACATAGATGGTGCCAAATTGGGCGATATCATATTGAGACAAATCATGGCGCTCCAGGCCCGCTTCCCAGACGACAATATAGTCGGCGTCATCGGCCCAACCGATGGGGTTGGTATTGGTGTTGGTCAGGCCATGTTGATAGTCCAGCAAATAGTCATAGGGCAGGCCCATCGTGTAGGCCGGGTCCATCTGGCTCCAGGGGATAATCCACCAGTAATTGCGCATCTCCGGCATCAGGTCGTAGCTGATGGTCAGCGAGTCGCCGCCCTGCCAATCCTCGGCGATGTAATCGGCAGCGGCGGCCACATGACGATAAAGCCAGCCATTCAGCGGCGTATGCACGCTGTCGTCATAAGTCAGGATGCGCCCGACGCGATCCAAGCCCCCGACCGAAGCTGCCAGAGCGACCCACACAATCAGCACAACATTCTGAGTGCGTTTGTTGGCGACTAATCGGCTGATGAGGGCGTCCAGGGTTGCAGCCACGACGATCAGTTGTATGCTGATGAACCCCGGATAATACGTCGGTTGTTCCCAGGGGGGTGTGCGCGTGGCGATGAATCCGGCAGCAATCACCAGCAGGAAGAGCAGCAGCAGCAGGATATGCCCCGCCCATGTTTCCACAAAAATAGCGCTGAAGTGGCGCAGGCCACGTTGACGCAATAACCAGAGATAGCGACCTATCGCCCATAAGCTGCCGCCGACAAAAATCGCCGACACTGCATGGTTGATAGCGATAGCGACGGTCGACAAGCTGCCCCATCCGGGTGCGCCACCCTGGAACGCCAACCAAAAGGCGACACGCACCTGTTCCGGTATGGTCAGGGCAAAATCGAGCACGCGCTCAGCCGTCGAGCGGGTTGTAGTCGTTGGCTGCTGTGTAGGCGTATCTGCCGGGGCAGATGTCTCTGTGGAGGGGCTTTCGGCAGGCGCGGGACCAGCATAAGGTGGCGCGATGGGGCCACTTTCCGGCTTGAGGTAAGCAGCATCGTCCAGGGCTTGCTGGCCGACTAAGGGTTCCTTGGCGAAGAAGGCGCGGACATCAGCAAAATCGCGGTTGGCTTCAAACAGCAAATAAGGCGCGAGCATAGCACCCACCACCAGCGCACCGATCAGCAGCCAGCGCCACTGCCAGCGGGTCCGCAGCAGCAGGGCGATCACCAGCATGGCCGGATAGAGCAATACTCCGCCAAAGTGGGTCATGAAGGCGGCAGTCGCAATGATACCGGCCAGCGCCAGATAAAGGCCGCGCTCGGCGACATGCCAGCGCCACAGGCACAGCAACGTCAACGCGAAAAATCCGGGCAGCAACAACTGCGCCCAGGCAGTATACGTCCCGGCGATGCTGGTTTCATGGAAAGCGAACAGGGCCGCAGCCGCCAAACCCGCCCGTAGGCCGAACAGGTCGGTCCCCAGGCGGAAAACGGCAAATGTGCTCAGGCCATTCCAGAGGATGCCCGTCAGCAACATCGCCCAAAAGGGATTGCCCGTCAAAATGAGCATGGGCATGTTCAGCCAGACGAGCATGGGCATGTTATAGGCGGCCACACTGCTGAGCGTACCAAAGGCCGGGAACGGCCCGCCCGCCAGCCAATCGCTGCCACGCATGACCACCGGCACCATGTCGATTTCCCAGACCATATTGTGTGCGCCCAGCACTTTGGGAACCAAACTCAGCAGCCAGATCAGCAGCAGAGCCAACCAGGCCACGCGCGGCACAGCAGGGAACAGGGAGGCATTACGGTCAGGATGTGTCATGGGGCGTATTTTGGCGGCAAGCGTGGGCGATGGCAAGGTAAGGTCTTAAGTAGCGATTCTGAAGTTTTGACTATAATACATAATGTTATACTGACACATTGACATATAGAGGGTGATCTTATGCCACTCGTCAGCTTGATTTACGCCAGCACTGCCACCCACAAATTAAGCCGCCAGGAGATTATCGATATTCTTGATAAATCTCGCGAGAAGAATAAGCAGCTCGGTATTACAGGCTTACTACTCTACAAAGATGGCAATTTCATGCAAGTTCTTGAGGGTGAAGACAAGGCAGTCAGCGATCTATATGAAGCTATCGAGGCTGACCCACGTCATGTTGGGACACATGTCATGCTCAAGCGCCCCGTTGATGAACGTACCTTCGGTGATTGGCAAATGGCTTTCGTTGATTTGGATGAAGTTGACACCAGCCAGTTAGAAGGCTACAGCGATTTTCTGGAAACGCCGCTTAACCAAATTCAGGACGGTTCATTGGCCTACACGTTCCTGAATACATTTAAGAGCATCATCGTGTAGTAACAGAGCCAGCGGCGGTCAGCAGTCGGCTAGCAGCGCCGCCATAGACTGAAGTCATATAGCTATGTCTGAGCAGCGGGAAGTGCACTAAATGTGCTCTGACCCGCTGTTTTTTGCGTGTATCGGGCATGTATCGGGCTATTTGCATTCTATCGAACTTTTACAGCCTGTTTCATCCTATAATCGAGATAGATATTCAGGACTGTACTATGGTCACAAAACGCAAGCATAAGCAAAAAACAAACGATAGACGCCTCCGGCAAGTGTTGACGGGAGCCCTCATTAGCATTGTATTAATTGGGGCGATTCCAGCGGTATGTGCCGCAGCATGGGTTGTAGGTTATTGGCTGGAAAGAGAAGGTTACAGGCCCATTATTCAGACAGAAATCAATCGGCAATGTCCGCATGTAGACGTCGAAGTTGATATGGACCACTTTTTCAACGACCCAATAATTATTTACAACAGCCAAGAAGTGGATTGCGAACTTTATAGATCCGATTGGGAATGTAGCTGTCCAACACCCACACCAGAGGCTGCATCCCAATGACTCGCAAACGTAAACAAAAACCTGTCAATCTCAAGGAGAAAGTAGGCGGTAAGCTCTACTCGATTCTCTTGGTAATCATTGGGCCGGTCGTGTGTTTGCTGGTGACGATTGTGGCCTTTGCGATCACCTCTGAACTAGGCACTCAACATAATCTCATCACGTTGCAAACGGCGATCAACGAACAGTGCCCTGCGCTTGAGGTGGTTGTGGACAGGAAATATTACAAATGGGATTCTCTTGATGCCATTAGCTCATACCACACGCAAGACATCGAGTGTGTAAGTTTTCCCCACCCAGATTCAACTTACTGGAATTGGAAATGCTCTTGCTCATTAGCCCCACAGGGGTCCTAGCTATTGCCCAGGCGCTGGCGCATGGCCTCGAAAGCGACGACAGCAGCGGTCGGCGACATGCCTAGCGAACGGCGGAAATCACGGCCATAGGGCAGTTGCAGCACGGCATCGACCTGCTTGGCTAACCCGCGTGAAAGGCCCCGTTTTTCCCCGCCAATGAGGGCAAACGTGGGCTGCGACCAGTCATAAGCATAGATAGTCTGGGCTTTGGAATCAGCATCGAGCGCAACAGCGTTCAGGCCTCGGCTACGGAAATGGGCGACAGCGTCTTCGGCGGTATCAGCAAAAGCCAGGGGAATGCGTTCATAGGCTCCGGCAGATGACCGAGCGACGACGGCGGTGGCCGTCGTCCACTGACGGGGGCGCAGCACCAGGCCATGTGCCCCGGCGGCATAGATCGAGCGCACCGCCTGACCAAAGTTAAAGGGATCTTCGTGGCCATCGAGCATGATAATCAGTGGGTTGGCTTGGTCTGCGGCCAGGTCTGCTAAGGGCAGCACATGGCGCGGACCGACAATCGCCAGCACGCCACCATGCGTATTGCCTGATGTGTATTCCTCAATCACGGATTCCGGCACGCGCTCAAAGGGCACGTTTTCATCCTGGGCCAGCCGCAGCAGCGCATGAGCCGACTTATTGAGAATGCCCTCGCGGATCAGCAGGCGTTCGATGGGCCGACTGCGACCTTCGATGGCGGCCCTCACCGAAATATGGCCTTCAAGCGTTTCCAGGGCGTCTTGCTCAAGCATAATTTTCCTGAATGCTCGCAACGTGATGCAGCTCATGGCCAACCAGCACGTAAAGCGCCGCGCGGGTGGTCAGGGCATGGCCGCTAGCGATGCCTTCACGGGCGATATCCTCCGCATTGAAGCTGTTCACCAGGGCGATACTGGCCGCACGAATGGCATCATACTCAGCGAAAATACTGTCGAGGCTGCGCTCATTGGCGCGGGAATAGGGCACCCAATCATCCTGCTCAAAACCGGGGAGCGCAATGGTATCGCCACGCGCAATGCGCAGGGCACGATAGGCAAAAACACGCTCAGTATCCATCATGTGCAGTAAAATTTCTTTGACGGTCCACTCACCGGGGGCATGGGGCACATCCAGCTTATCCGCAGGCAGGTCCTTCACCAGTGATTTAACAGTTCGCAGGCCAGCCTCAAGGTGGTCAATGATGCGACCATCATCTGGCACGCGGCTGATATAAGCATCCATATAATCTCTGTATTCACCGGGTTGGGGCCGAGTGATGACGTCCATGCTGTTTGCCTTATCTAATTGGGCTATAGGGATGCGCCATCTTACCCGCATTGGCCACCGTATCGCAAGGCGACAAACAAACCAACTTTTGGCTTCATTTGCATGGGCCGTCCCTGGTATGATGTGGACCTTACCCGATCACGATGCAGAATGTGATTGCCCCATGACCGACCCCTTCCTGGCCCTTCCATCGACAGATTATAAGCGCAGCTTCATTAATGCCGTGCATGAGTTCATTGACGAGGGTCGATGGCAAGGTTGGAAACCCTACTTGCTGGAGTCCGAGTTCGATAGTTATGTGGAAAATGTGCGTCTGATGGAAACAGAGCCACCTGCCGGGTTCGTCCCACAGACTACTTTCTGGTTAATCGTCGATGGCGAATATGCGGGGCGCGCCAGTGTACGACACTGGCTAAACGAGAGCCTGGAGCAATTCGGGGGGCACATTGGCTATGAAGTGCGGCCAAGCATGCGCCGCAAGGGTTACGGCACGCTGATGTGCGCCCTGGCCATCGTGGAAGCGCGCAAACTGGGCATCAGTCGTATTCTGATTACCTGTGACGATACCAACATCGGCTCGCAAAAGATCATTGAAGCCAATGGCGGCGTGCTGCAAGACACCATTGATGTCGATAATGGCCGCCCTGGCCTCACCCGCCGCTACTGGATTGAAATGCCGGAATAGCGGCCTAAGAGCAGGACATTGTTCCTATTAGAAGTGGCAGTAATCAGTAGCCGTACACAATCGTATCCGGGTGCGTTTCCGCCCAGGCGAACCACAGGCGCGGACTGCAATCTATATACGACAATTCGGTGCCCATCAATGGGCCAGCAACCGCCTCGCCGTAGATGTTCCATGTGCTGCCCGTTTGCTCGTCGCTGATAGTGCTACCCTCATGGGTGAACGTAAGCACCTGACCATCAACTACCGGGCTGTACAGAGCCGCCATGCCTGTTTCCCGCGATTGGTCAATTTCGGCTTTGTCCAAGGGGCTGGCCGCTCCGACTTTCCAGAAGGCGACCACAGGCACACCGTCCACGCTATGGTTGATAACCACATCCTGGGCCAGCAACGTATAAGGATAAGCGACAGGTTGGCCTTCAATGACTGCCGTCAGCACCCACCCTGTTGACGACATGCGGTCATCGGGGTTGCCATCGAACATGAAGGGCATGTTGCTGCTGTCATAATTGATATAGGGATTGCGACCATACATCATATCGGGTTGATTGCGATCACCCACCAGCACGAAGCCCTCCGGGTAACGCTCGATATAGGTTTCGTAGCCGACCACTTGCGAGGCGACCATCGGCAGCATTTGCCCGATATATTCACCGACAATGGCTGTCCCTGTGAACTGCGTCCACCAGCTTTCTGTTTTGTCATCCCACATGATGAAGCCACTTTTATAGAGGTAGCCTGTCACGCCCAGGCGCAGCGTTTCGCCCTCAATGCGTCGTTCATAGACAACCGGGCTGTAGCATAATGGGCAGAAAGTGATGGCAATCGGCAGGCCATCAATCTCGTCATTGACGATTTCATGGCGCATCAAGACGGCCAGCGGATAGGCACGGACCTCGTCATCCATTTCCAGCAGAATCACCGGGGAGCGGTCACCCAGCCAATCAACGTCAGCGACTGGCACAAATATGGGGTCATCAATGGGCAGGATGCCATCACGGCCCATGCCACCATCGATGAGTTGGTCCATGTCAATTGCGCTCTTGCTGAAATCGGTCTTCCAGACGCCCATCGACATGTCTTTGCGCTGGAGGAAGTAAACACCCACAGCGATAAACAGGCCAATTAGCACAGCGATCATGATGAGGTTTTCGTAGCGTGCTAACCAGCGCCGCACTGTCTTATCCTTCAATAAATTGCCTATTTGTCAGGATGGCCGTACCGCACCCGGCACAGCCATCCACATCATACCTCAATTGCCCTTTTAGCAGCGTATGAACTGGCCCGCTAATCCTGGCCGTAAACTGTCGTCTGCGGATGGAAGGCCGCCCAGGCAAACCAGAAGTGCGGGGCAGCGATCAACTGGCGCAGTTGGCTACCTGCCAACTCACCCTCGATAGCCTCCCCAAACAGCGACCATGTGCTGCCTGTTTGATCGTCAACGATGAGGCCATCGTTATCTACAGTGAAGGTCAATATCTGGCCGTCCAAGTTACGGTCGTAGAGCGCAGCTATTCCCAGATCGCGCGATTCGTCAATGATGGACTGGTCCAGCGCGTCGGCGACACCGGGCTGCCAGATGGCCAATACATCCGTATCGCCAACGGTATCGTTGATGACGATTTGCTCACGCAAGGTTTCAAAGGCATAAGCGACATAGGTTTCGTCATCGCTATAGGCCAATACGCGCTCGGTGCCGGGTAGGCGCGGGTCAACCTGCCCGCGGAACAGGAAGCGCGACGGGTCGCTATCGGCATAGCCTGTATACGGATTACGACCATAGCCGCTGCCGAATCCCTGGTCAGGCGCCATCACCTGTCCATCCGGGTAGCGCTCGGCGAAGTCACCGAAGCCCACCACGATTGAAGGGATGATGTCCAGCAGGGTTTCATTATAATGACCAACGATGCCCTCCCCTGTGAACTGCTGCCACCAGCTATCGGTCTGGCGGTCATACATGACCATGTCGCTGTTGCGCAGCATGCCACTGACGCCAAATTCGAGCGTGTCGCCCTCGACACGGCGGTCGAACACAATAGAGCTATTGCACAGGGGGCAGAACGTCACTGCAACGGGTACGCCGTTGATGACATCATTGGCGATTTCGTGGCGCATGAGGATCGCCTGCGGGTAGGCGCGTGCTTCTCCGTCGATTTCTACGGCAATCACGGGCGATTGATCAACCAACCAGTCGGCTGCCGCTTCAACGGATTCCATGACCGGGTCCGTCAGCGCAGGAATGCCATCCTTGGGTGGGCCGCCACTGATGATTTCACTGAAATCAACCGAAGCATTGCAAAAGTCTGTTTCGCCCCACTCAAAGGAACTGAAGCCGGGATTGCAATTGTTGTCCTGGGCATGAGTGGGTTGACCTCCTCGCAGGGAGAAGGCCAGCACGGTGGCCAGCATCAGCGTGGCCCCGATAGCGATGTGTCGTGTCCATGTATTCTTCATGGGCGCGGCGTCCTATTCACTATGGATCATGTCGGAATATGATGAGTACTTGCCAACTAAGGGCAGTATACGAAGCGTTTCTTACAGCCTCGTTACAGAATGCAAGACAGGATGCAAACGCATAGATACACACTATTGGCCTGCTATGGATGTTGGCATGAACGCCCTTCATCGGGCATTATGACGAGAGTTCTGATTTAACTAACTTAAGAGCAAACCATGTATTTTCCGAGAACACGACAATTCTGGGCGGTTGCGCTGGCCCACTCTGCGAATGACATCTTCATGTCGATGAGCGTCGTGCTGCTGGCTTTCCTCAGCCTCAGCGTGGTGCCGATGAACAACACGGAAATTGGCGCGGCCATCAGCATCCAGGCCTTCACCGGGGCTATCAGCCAGCCATTTTTTGGCGCATTGGCCGACCGTCGTGGTGGACGTTTTGTGGGTGCCTTCGGCCTGACGACAACCGCGTCCATGTTCTTCCTGACTATTTTGGTTGCAGTCACCACCCATAACTATCTGCTCATGCTGATCCCATTCATCCTCCAGGGATTGGGCAGCGGCGCGGTGCATCCGGTGGGTATGTTGAACGCCAATGAAAGCGCCAATGGTCGTGTTGCCAGCAATATGGCCTATTTCTTCCTGATGGGGCAGTTTGGTCTGGCTATGGGGCCGACGCTGGTGGGTTTGCTGCTCGATGCGGCCAACACCGATGCGCTTTATCATGTGACCAGCACATTACGTTTGCCCGGTCTGCTGGTGGTTCCAGGGAGTACAGGCATTGTGCCTATGCTGCCACTCATTGCGGCGCCTGTCGTCGCTATGATGCTCCTCAGTATTCCGATTCGGCGGGCGCAGGCACGGCCTAAACCTGCCCCCAAAAGCCAGGATGCGCCGTCTATCTCCGTCTGGCAGTTGATTGCGCCCTTCGCCGCCTTGACGGTCATGGTCGTACTGCGCGGCTTGGCGACCCCCGGCAGCGTCAACTTCATCCCGGTGCTGTTCCAGCAAAAAGGTTGGTCGCCTTCAGAATACGGGGCCATCACCAGCGTTTTCTGGGTGGCGTCGGGCATCAGTGGCGTGGTATTTGGCAACTTAGCTGACCGTTTTGATCGGCGCTGGGTGATGATGAGCACGATGGTCCTGGCGGCTCCGGCGTTCTTCCTGCTGCCGATCACGGATGGCATTGTGGCCTTTGGCTTGGCGATCATGGCTGGCGGCTTTGTCGGCGGCGCGCACAGCATCATCGTCGTGCTGGCCCAGGACTTGATCCCGGCGGGCAAAGGTTTTGCCAGCGGGTCGATCCTCGGCTTCATCTTTGCGACGGGTGCGCTCGGCAGCCTGATTATCGGTAGTTTGTCCGATAGCATCGGCCTGGGGACGACTTTCCAGATCGTGGCCTTTGCGTCGGCAGCCAGCGGCATCATGGCTCTGTTGATCCCAAGAGGCAGTCAATCGACCGAAGTAGCCTAGGTTTTTGTTCGTTTAAATTGAATAATCCGATGTGGCTCCTCAGTATGGTGTGTGGGCCGCGCCTTTTCTATTGCCATTGACCACAGAAAAAAGGGCGGTCTTTTTGTGCGTTTTGTGGACTTGCGCCCTCTTAAGGTTTTGTTAAACTGTGGGCGTCATCCATATTAAGCCTTAGGGAGTGACCATGTACCACGCTCGTAAATGGTTCGTTGGAATGCTCGTCCTGATGCTCGGCGCAATTGCTGTTTTCCCCGCCGCTGCACAGGATGAGTTCGTTTTTGGCATGATTCTTGTTGGACCCTCGACAGATCAGGGTTGGAGCCAGGCTCATTATGAGGCTGGTGAATATCTCGTTGAAAAGCTGGGCGAAGAAGACGTCGATGCACGCATGATCGTCTTTGAAAATTTGAACCCGGCTGTCAACCCACAGACCACGCTCATGGATGTTGTTGAAAGTATGTACGATGAAGGCGCGCAGTTGATCTTCACCACGTCCGATGAATTTGAACCGGACACCGTGGAAGCTGCCAACGCCTACCCGGATGTGATGTTCGTCCATGTTTCCGGTAGTGTGGCCCTCGGCCAGACCGCTGCTGACATCTTCCCCGACCTGTACGAAGCTGCCGAAGCAGAAGCTGCCCCGGCCAACTTCGCCAACGTCATGGGCGAGATGGAATATGGCAAGATGATCGCAGGTTGTGCCGCCGCGCTCACCACCGAGACAGGCCAAATCAGCTACCTGGGTCCGCTGATTAACGCGGAAACCCGCCGTCTGGTCGCCAGCGCCTACCTGGGTGCCAGCTACTGCTACGAAAACTACGCAGGTGGTGATCCGGCAGAGCTGGGTTTCGAAGTCATCTGGATTGGTTACTGGATCCCGACCCCGGATACCCTCGACCCGGCCCAGGTGACCAACACCTTCTTCGATACCGGCAGTGATGTGGTCATCAGCGGTATCGACCCGCAGGATGCACTGATCGTCGCAGGCCAGCGTCGTGAACAGGGCGACAACGTTTATGCGATCCCGTATGACTATGTTGGCGCTTGTGAAACGGCACCGGATGCCTGCCTGGGTATCCCATACTTCAACTGGGGCCCGACCTATGTTGATTACGCTCAGGCCGTGATCGCGGGTGAATTTGAGACCAACTGGCTGTGGCTTGGCCCCGACTGGGAAGACATCAACAATGTTGATACGACTGCCATCGGTTGGGTCAATGGTACAGCGTTGAGTGAAGAAGCCGCCGCCAGCCTGGATAGCTTCATCGCAGAAATCGCCGCTTTTGAAGCTGAGAACGACGATGCTTTCTTCCTGTGGGAAGGCCCGCTGAACTACCAGGACGGTACTGTTCTGGCTGAAGAAGGCGCGTTCGTCGATCCGTTGGAAGTTTGGTATCTGCCGCTGCTGCTGGAAGGCATCACCGGCGACAGCACACTGGGCGAGTAAGTCGCATAAGGCGCTAACTAGCGCAACACAAGCAGAAAAGGGCGTGGCTTATAGCCGCGCCTTTTTTTAATGCTTAGCGATAATAAATATGGTCATATGTAAAATTATTACCAATTGTCAATATATCTTTATGTCCTTCGTATTCAGCGTTATATAGTGTTATTGTGCATCCCTGTTGATAATCTCCCATCCGTCGTCTGGCTGGCTATCAACAGTCTGAATTAATGATTTTCTTAAATTATAGAGAGGGAATATCATGAGAAAAATTTTTGCATTGGCGATGCTGGTATCTGTTCTGCTTATCGCTGTTGGCGTCAGCTTCGCGATTAACTATGGCGATCCTGATGGCGATGGTCATCCATATGTGGGTATTATGGTTGCGAAAGATGCCGGTGGCAACCCACTGTGGCGTTGCAGTGGCACAATGATCTCGCCGACCGTTTATTTGACAGCGGGACACTGTACAGAAGCTCCCGCTACCCAGGCTGAGATATGGTTCGAGTCAGAGATTGTGGCTGGCTTAGGTTGGCCCTTTGGCGGTTCCACAAGTGTCTCAGGTAAAACAGAAACACACCCCAGCTATAACCCTGGCGCATTCTTCCTTTACGATGTCGGTGTTGTCATCCTAGATGAGCCACTTTCACTGCCGACCTATGGAACTTTGCCAGAGCAAGGTATTCTTGATGGCCTGGCAACTGCGCGTGGCCAAAAGGATACAACTATCACCGCTGTCGGTTATGGTTTGCAGCGTGTTCGTAGCAACCCGGCTGGCCCTGACTTTACGCAATCTGACTTGCGCCGTGAAATTGCCGTGCTTAACCTGGTGAGCGTGCGCGGTACGGCGGGTATTCCGCGGGGGACATCGGTTCTGCTTTCCGGTAATGCCCATACAGGCGGCACCTGCTTCGGGGATTCCGGCGGTCCGCTGTTCCTGAATAGCACCAATACCATTGTTGCCGTGACCTCATTCGGCATCAACGGCAACTGTGCTGGTGTCGGCGGCGGTTATCGCATCGATATGCCAGATGACCTGAATTGGATTAACAGCATTCTCGCCAACAACTAGTACAGTTATCGAATACATTCCAAGGGCGTGACGTATAGTCGCGCTCTTGTGCTTTAATGGGCTTGACATAATTGTGGGAGCCTATCATGGCATCTATAGAAATATATCCTTATGACAGCACCTGGCCGACCTTATTCCTGGAAACTGCAAAACCCATTCGTGAAGCGTTAGGCCCTGTTGCTAAGCGCATTGACCATGTCGGATCGACATCGATTCCAGGCGCAGCGGCCAAGCCCATTATCGATATCCAAATTTCCGTAGCAAGTTTTGAGCCATTCGCGCCGATTTTGCAGCCTCTGAATGCACTTGGCTATAACTGGCGTGAATCCAATCCACACCGCAGCAAGCGCTATTTCAGAGAAACACCTGGCACCCGTCGTACGCATATCCATGTTCGACGCGCGGGCACATGGTCGGAGCAGTTGCCGCTCTTGTTTAGGGACTATCTACGTCTACATCCACACGATCTGCAAGACTATATTGAGGTCAAATACCAACTGGCAGCACAGTTCCCAGAGGATCGATCCGCGTACACAGGTGGCAAGTCGGCGATCATCTGGCAGATAATACGAAAAGCCACAGAATGGGCGCAGATCCATGACTGGTATGCAGGGCCAAGCGACGTCTGAATCGAGCTATCTTTCGACCTTTTGCGCCATTCACGCTATAGTCGTGACCAGACAAAATTCGGGCATGATCATGTGCCTTTGTGTGCGAATTGGCTGGGAAATCCCTATGAACATCGAACTGCTGCACATCCACAAGCGCTTTGGTCCGGTACACGCTAACAACGACATCACCGTGAACTTCAATGAAGGCCGTATCATCGGCGTACTGGGGGAAAACGGCGCGGGGAAATCCACCCTGATGAAGATCCTCTCCGGCTATCAACCAGCCACCAGCGGCGAAATCCGCATTGATGGCCAGCCGATGACAGCCAATGGTCCGCTGGCGGCGATTGCTAACGGCATCGGCATGTTGCAGCAGGACCCGCTCGACGTGGGCGCGTTCACGGTGCTGGAGAACTTCACCTATGGCCAGCCAGGTGGCATTTTCTTCCGCAAGAGCAAAAAATTCTATGAACAGCAGTTGGCCGAGTATGCGCAGCGCTTCGGCTTTGACCTGCCGCCGGATGTTCCCGCTGATAACCTCAGTATTGCTCAGCGCCAACAATTAGAGATGGTCCGTTTGCTGGCCCTGGGTGTGCGCACGCTCATCCTCGATGAGCCGACGACGGGCATCAGTGCAGAGCAAAAAGACGATCTGTTCGATGCGCTGCGGTCGCTGGCCCATAATGATGGCATGATCGTGCTGCTGGTCAGCCACAAGCTGGAAGATGTCATCGCGCTGTGTGACGAAGTCATCGTGCTGCGCGCTGGCGAACTGGTCGGTGCGCGCGAGATGCCTGCCACCACGCAGGAACTGGTCGCGCTCATGTTCGGTGGCGAACTGCCGACGCCCGAACGCACATCGGCACCCATTGGCGATACGGTGCTAACACTCGATGATGTGCATCTGCGCGGTGAGCGCCTGGACATGCCCCATATTTCAGTCAAGGTGCGTCAGGGTGAGGTGGTCGGGCTGGCCGGGTTGGATGGTAGCGGCCAGGAATTGGTTATGCGCGCCTGTGCCGGACTGGAGCCGTGTCATGGCGGTCGCATTATGCTGAAAAACAGCGACATGACGGGCAAAGGCTACCGCGATTATTTGAAGCAGGATGTCATCTTTGGGGCGGCTGGCCGCATTGAAGAAGGTCTGGTCGCGGGGCTGACACTGACGGAGCATATGGCGCTGGTGATGAATAACGACCCGGTCATCAAGTGGAACGCCGCCAGGGAGCGCATGACGAAACAAATCGACCATTACGCTATTCGGGGTCGTGAATCAGACAATATCGAACAGCTATCCGGTGGCAATCAGCAGCGCGTGTTGATGGCGCTCCTGCCGGATGCGCCTTCGCTGATGGTCTTAGAGCAGCCCACGCGCGGCCTGGATGTCGAAAGCGCCAATTGGATCTGGCAGCAACTTTTAGCGCGGCGTGATAGTGGCACGGCCATTATTTTCAGCAGTGCGGAGTTAGAAGAACTGGTAACGTACAGCGACCGCTTGCTGGTGTTCTACGCGGGCCGCATCCATGAAGTGACCGACGTAGCCAACGTCAGCATCGACGCCCTCGGCCATATGATCGGCGGTGAATTCGAGGCAGCGCACTAACGGACTGACGATGGCTGGTAGCGGTCCATTTGCTTACGGCTCCAGCGGATGGTCATCAGCATGAAGGCCGCTGATAAAAATATCGAGAACCCATTGAGTAGGGGGTTGGTGCCTTGGCAGCCTGTGACGGTGCAACTCAGCATCAATAGCCACCAGAATACCCACAAAAAGGCGATGGCTGCGGTCATAGCGCCTTTCCAGAAGACCATCCAGCGCGTCACTTTTTTGATGCGCGTATCGTAAGATTTGCTGAGAAGCGAAGGCAGCAAGGCAAGCGGCCTCGGCAGCCGATTCAACATGTCTTTTATGATCCGGGGGGATTGTTTTGTCTGACGCGCAAAGCGCAAAAACCTAAACACCAGCATGTCAGCAGCAGTCACAATCGTCCAGAAGATCAGCATCCCCGGAGGGCCAACCTCAAATAGGCTCATAAAATCAGCGCAAATTCACTAACTCACCATCATCGCTGACGGCATAACGACCATTGGAGCTATTATAATCCACATCGCCCAGACGCATGCGTAATTCTTCGATTTGCTCATCGCTGAGATTATCGAGCATGGCATCCAGATTTTGCCGTTTGCGCTTATCGCGCTTGCTTGAAAACGACTTTGAGCGTGACTCTGCCGAAATGCGCGCAGGTTCAGAATCCACCACCCACATAAAGGCCATGATCGCCAGCAGCGGGATCATCAGTACCAGGGCCAGCACAATCGCCAGTCCACCAATCTGCGTCATGGATATGCCAATTAACCCCAGTAGGAGTGTCCACATAAAGGCCGTGACCAGCGCTTTTACTATTGTCCGCATCTCTTATCCCCTTGAAAAACTTGCTATCGGAACTAACGCTTTGTCAACAACTCACCGTCATCACCGAGCATGTATAGCACCTCATCTTCAAAATTTGGGTCGCTCAACCGTGTTTTGAGCGCCGCCAACTGTTCGTCACTCAAGTCGCGCAGGATGGCGTCGAGGCGATCCCGTTTGCGCTTTTCTAAGCTATCTGCCTGATTAGATACTTGACTGGAATTAGCTTGCTTTTCAGTGCCGTGGAAGGCTTCCCACATGGCCAGATTGATGAGAATAAGCGGTATCATCAAAACGCCCGCCATCAAAATAACCCAGGCGCCTAAATCGAGCGTCTGGCCCAGGAAACCCAGGCTGGCCAGGTAGACCATCCACATGATTAACGTCGCTAAAGCTTTCATTCAACAATTGTCCTCGTACAGGCATTAGTCAGCACTAAGCCTGGTCCGTGATCAGTTCGCCATCATCGCCGAGCATGTAGCGCACCTCATCTTCAAAATCCGGCTCTGTCAGGCGTAGCTTGAGCGCCATAAGCTGCTCGTCGCTGAGGTCACGCAAAATGGCATCCAGGCGGTCTCGTTTGCGTTTTTCCGTATCTTGGTTTGTTTTTTCAGCTTCCGCGCGTGTCTTGGTCTGAATATAGGACTCGCTCCACATGCTGACTGTGACCACCATCAACGGGAGTACCAGAATCAGCGCCAGGGCAATCACACCACCGCCCAGATTAAACCACTCGCCAAAGAAAAACACCGTAGCCAGATAAGCAAGCCACAACAATAAGGTGATCATCCACCGATTATTCATGAGTCTTCCTCGATTATTTTGTTATTGCCGGGGTGCGACGAGTTCGCCGTCGTCACCGAGCATGTAGAGCACTTCGTCTTCAAAGTCAGGTTCGCTTAAGCGTTGTTTGAGCGCGGCCAATTGTTCATCACTGAGTTCACGCAGGATGGCATCCAGACGGTCGCGCTTGCGCTTTTCGAGCAGGTCGCCTGATGTTTCGCTCTCTGCTTGTTTCTCTGCTGCGGATTTGTTTTCCCACATGGTGACAGTCATGGCAATCACGGGCAGGGCCAGCACGAAGGCCAGGGCGATCACGCCGCCGCCCAGGTCAAAGGATTGCCCCAAAAGCAGCAACCCTATCAGATACCCCATCCAGATCAAAACAGATGCAATCGACCTTGCTACCATACTAGTTTCCCCAATGTAATATCTTTAGCGCTGGCCAGTGATCAGTTCGCCATCATCGCCCAGCATGACGCGCAAATCATCCTCAAAATCAGGATCGGTCAGCCGAGAGCGCAGCGCCCGGAGCTGCTCATCGCTCATATTACGTAGCACAGAATCCAGCATATCGCGTTTGCGCTTTTCTTCCTCAGCCAGTTGGCCCTGCGTGGCTTTCGTCTCTTTAACGCCCTGTCCCCAATCCCAGATGAAGCCATTGATGACGACCAGCATACCCCCCATCAGGAACAAGATGGGGATCACTTCCGCACCCATTTCTGCACCCAGTACGATGGTTACGGCAATAAGGGACCCCCAGGTCAGGAAGGTAAACAGCAGCTTGAGGGACAGTGCAAAATTCGCATTTTTCGATTGCATACTCATCTTACTCCGATAGAAAGTTTCTGACATCTGCAAGGTGACATGTGTGTCGCAAGACAGGCATCATCCCCACAGAAATACACAAGAACAGGCTACTTTATTTTACGTGTTTGATCGGCCTGGGTTGCAAAGCTGGCGAGTGTGGCCACTAAATATGCACACATGTATCGGTTGAACTTTGCGCCTTCAAAGGTTTATGCAAAACTTATGGTGAATAATTAATAAATACGTGTCAATGTGAGTGTGGGCTGAAGTTTATGGATATGGTATGCTTGTCCGTGTCAAATGGGGCATGAATGACCTCTCAGTTGGGGCGTATGATCGGCAAAAAGCTCAACCAACGTTATGAGATCGTAGCACATATCGGTGAAGGCGCGACGTCTGTCGTGTACCTGGGCCGCGATACGCTCCTGGGTCGGGATGTAGCGATCAAGGTATTGCTACCGCACGTCAAGGATGCGACGCGAACCCGTTTCTTCCAAGAAGCCAATTCGGCGGCACAGCTCAACCATCCCAATATCATGGCACTCTATGATCGCGGCAAAGACTTGGACCGTGATTACTTGGTGGTTGAATACATCGACGGTGATTCGTTGGCAGCCTACGTACCCTCCGTGCCAGAATTGGTCGTGGCGCTAGGTGCACAGATCGCACGAGCACTGTATTACGCCCACGAGCGTGAAATCATTCACCGCGACATCAAACCCGCCAACATCAAAGTGACACCCCACGGCCAGGTCAAAATCATGGACCTGGGCCTGGCATTACCGCGTGAAGCCAAGCGCGTCACCGCACCCGGTATGGTGATCGGTACGCCAGCCTATATTTCACCAGAACAAGCGCAGGGGCATGAACTCGACCACCGTACCGACATCTATTCGCTGGGCATCGTGCTCTATGAAATGGTAACGGGTCAACTTCCGTTTAATGCCGATGATATTACCGCGCTGCTTTTACAACACGTTCAGCAGCCAGCGCCGCCACCGCGCCTGATTATGCCCACGATCCCCCCGGCGCTAGAGCATGTCATCTTAAAGACGTTGGAAAAACGGCGAGATCGTCGCTTCCAGTCAGCGGATTTGCTGGCTGAGGCGTTGGAATCCACATTGCCTTCAGGCTTTAGCAGCGGGGATGATGCGACCATCGCCAGCCCACGTGACCTCACCTCGACCTCGACCCGGCAAACGGGCCAATTGGTCGATTCGCAGGCGTCGCGCCGCCTGATTAAGGTGGTCATGGCCGATGACCATGTGCTGCTGCGTCGGGCGCTGGCAGGCTATCTGGAAACGCAAGATGATTTCCTGGTACTGGCTGAAGCCAGCGATGGCGAGCAAGCCCTTCTACGTACGATGGAATTACAGCCCGATATTCTGCTGCTGGACCTCAACATGCCCGGTAAATCCGGCCTGGATGTGCTGCCAGATATTCGTAAAAATGCGCCGGATGTCAAAGTACTGGTGCTGACAGGCCGCGACGACGATATTTACATCATGCGAGCTTTACGGGCCGGGGCACACGGCTACCTGCTCAAGAGCACGGATGAAAGCAAACTGCTGGATGCCATCCGCAAGGTGCTTGACGATGAAATCGTGCTGGGGCGGGGCATCGCTGGCAAAATCGTCAGCGGCGTCCTCAATGAGAGCAATGCCCTCACGGAACGCGAAGGCGCGGCGCTGCTGCACATCGCGGCGGGGTACGAGGATGAGCAAATTCGGGAGCGGCTCAACATCAGCATGACTGAGATGATCGAGATGATGGCCCAGATCATGAAGAAGCTGGATGTGCGTGACCGCAATACGGCGGCCCTGCGCGCCCTGCGCGATGGCCATATTGCCCTCGATGACTTGCATGAATTGCGCCCGCCACAGTCTAACTAAACGCCTTTCCCATACTGATTGGCCAACTTGACCCTGGAAAATGCGCCCAGGCTCCTTAGAATAGGAGCGTTCTGTTCTCTCGTCAGACATTCTGGATGACTACTGGGCAGCGGCTGGCCCGGTGCAAAACAGTTAAAGAGGTAAAGATAGCACATGGCATCGTATCACGGACCTAAGGCAAAGCAGCAGCGTCGCTTCGGCACGTTGTTGGTCCCACGCCCGAAGTATTCCCGAATTCTGGATTCACGCGCCTACCCGCCTGGCGATCATGGCAAGGAAAAGTCGTTCCGCGGTGGCCGCCGCTCCGACTATGGGTTGCAGTTGGATGAAAAGCAAAAGCTCTCGTTCATCTACAACGTGCGTGAACGTCAGTTACGTAATTACTACAAAAAAGCGGTCCTCATGCCGGGTGCAACGGGTATCAACCTGTTGGGCCTGCTAGAGCGCCGTCTGGACAATCTGGTCTACAAAGCTGGCCTCGGTGCGACCATCTGGGCCGCCCGCCAGTTGGTTGTTCATGGCCACGTCGAAGTCAATGGGTCCCGCCTGGACCTGCCTTCATACCAGGTGAAACCCAATGACGTCATTAGCTTGAGCGCCAAGATGAAGAAAAACGTCCACGTCGTGGAATGGATTGAGCAGATTGCGGCTTACCCGCCCTATCTCTCGGTCGATAAAGATAACGTCAGCGCGACCCTGCTGCGTACCCCGGAAGAAGGCGAAATCCAGGTTCCGGTGGAAATCCAGCTCGTGGTTGAATACTACAACCGCCTGACCTAATCCACACCGGATTGCACAAAAAAGAACGCCCCTGTATTGGGGCGTTTTTGATTTATGCTATACTTGTGCCAGTTGTTAGCAGGAGCATCATGATGGTCGAACGTGCATTGGCAGAGATGACAGAATCAGAACTGCGAGCCATGATAAACGAGGCAATTGATAAGCGACTCTCCAAGCAAGTGAACTTCGCTTTGCCAAGTAACTACGATGCAGAGAAAGACCCTTTTTCTGCAGGTTTATTCGAGGGGCCATCTGACTTATCAGTGCGCACAAAGGATATTTTGCGCAAAGATTTTCCTGATAATCTCCGTAAAGGCGGGTAGATGGCAGCCGCAATAGTAGACACCAGCTTTATCGTTGCGATGTTCAACAAAAATGATAAGTACTATCAAGCTTGTCAGGATGCTTACCATAAACAGGCTCAGGTAATATTTCTGTTGCAGCCCGCTCTCTCTGAAATTGCTTATATGCTCCGGCGTTATAGTCCATACAATACGGTTATTACATTCTTCAATGGCATTTCTCAATCCAAGTTTCAGCTTATTGAAGTAAATGAATCCGACCTGCTCCGCGCGGCTGCGATCATGGGGCAATATGCGGATGCTGAACTCGATTTCGTCGATGCGGCGATTGTGGCTGTGGCCGAGCGTTTGTCTATTCAAGACATTTTCACACTCGACCAACGTGATTTTAGCATCATCCGTCCAAAGCACTGCGACTACTTCAGACTCACCCCCGCATAACTGACAACCTACTCTGGCTTGTGATCGCGCTCGGTATCGAGTAGGTGCTTCTTGGTTTCCGGGCCGAAGGCGTAACCCGTGATGCCGCCATCGCTGTGGATGACACGGTGGCATGGAACGATAATCGGCACCGGGTTTTTGTTGCAGGCATTGCCGACCGCACGCGCTGCACGCGGGTTGCCGATTGCCTCGGCGATTTCTTTGTAGGAGCGCGTTTCGCCATAGGGAATCCGCTGAAGTTCAGCGAGTACCCGCTGCTGGAAGGCTGTGACGCGCAAATCGAGGGGCAGGTCGAGGTGAGGCTGCCAGCCGTTCAGATGCGCGACAATCTGCTGCACATAGCCACATAGGGCGTCGTCATCGCGGGCGATAGCCGCCTTGGGGAACTCGTCGTGCAGCCGTTCGACCAGTCGGTCATCGTCGTGCAGCATATCCAGCTTGCAGATACCCCGGTCGCTGGCAGCGACCAACATACGGCCCAATGGCGAATCGATAATGGTGTAGGCGATGGTCATGTCCTCGCCCTTATTGCGATAGGTCCCCGGCGTCATGCCCAGGTGGGCATCGGCGCGTTCGTACATGCGGCTGCTGGCCCCAAAACCGACCTCGTACACGGCATCCGTCACTGAGCTGCCATCGCGCAACTGCTGCTTGAGGCAGTCCATGCGTTTGGCCTCAGCATATTGACGCGGCGTGATACCCATCAACTGCTTGAAGGTCCGCTGTACGTAATATGGGCTGAGGTGCACCTGCTTAGCCAGGGCGTCTAACGTCAGGTCGGCATCCAGATTATCGCTGATGTAGTCGCATAGCATCTGAATGCGCTCGGCCTGTTCATTCTGGGGCGCATTTTGCCTGGGATGACAGCGTTTGCACGGACGGAACCCGGCGGTTTCGGCAGCAGCGGGAATAGCGAAAAAGGTGACATTTTCGCGCTTGGGCGTCCGTGCGGAGCAAGAGGGGCGGCAGTAGATCCCGGTTGTTTTGACGGCCACCACAAAATGTCCATCAAGAGAGGCATCATTATGGGCGACCGCTTCGTAGCAGGCGTCTTCGCTGAGTTCGAGGGCAGTTTCAGGGATCATCTATGCGTGCCTCCACATGCTTTTCAATGATACAAGCTTACACGTTACGCACGCAAGCGACCTCCCGTTTCTTGTGGTGGCATCCCATGAAATGAGCATCCAACTAAAAACGCCTGCTTGTTGAATCTATTCTAGGAAGTCGTCGCGCAGGGGATGAAATGTATCGACGAGACGAACATAAGCACTCAATGTCTGGACGGTATGATCGGTATTGGGCGGGACAACAATCATATCGCCTTTTTCAAGGTCAAAAGGCTCATCGGCAATGAAGAAGCGTACTTTGCCTTCTGCGACATAGCTGATCTGCTCATGCGGATGTTGATGCGGTGCGTCGGGTTGCGTGGCAGGCCCATCTTCAAACGTGAAGATCACCATCATAATGTTATCCGAATGGGTTAAGTAGCGGGTACGTCCCTCAGCAACGATGTCTTTCTGCGTCTTATTTTCATATATCGGATTCATGTCGTTTTCCTTTGTCGAGAAGGCACATAAGTAGTTGCGATTGACTAATTATAGCCGCCGCCAATTCCCGCACTGTAATCGCAAACAGCAGTCACCTGCCAATAATGCGTGCATACACGGTCCGCACGCAATCGACCTCCCGTTTCTTGTGGTGGCACTGGAGGTTTCTATTTTCTTTTTCTAACAGCTTGCTCTAATAGCGTCATCTGTATGTATTCGTCCAATCTTGCTAGACTCCATTTTTCGCCAGAGTGTGAGGTGATATCATCAATAATCTTGTAAAATTCGAGGTTAGTTAGATGGTATTTCTCCCTATATGAATTGAGCAGTTCCCAAGCTTGATTTTCAAAGGAGTGGATTGGAAAACCTAGAATTTCGGCGAATTGAATTGCTGATTGACGTTTCTCATGATCTGTAAGCCAAGCTTGGCCCTGTTCTGTCTTAAGGAGTTCAGACAAATCTGGCGAATTTAAGAGCCACGACGCGATTTTGGCATCGTTGCTAGCCTCTTCTACAAATGTTGGAATTTTTGTTCCAAGCCACTTTTTAACTTTCCCACATTGTTCGATTGAATCGTGTCCAGTAAGCGCTTGATAAAATCTAAACCAAAACTGTTGGAGGCTTCGTGTGATTGCAAAATAATTAATAGATATATCTGATTGAATCCTTTTATCAATAAGCAGGTTGTTTACAAAACGTATAGTAACCCGAGGATTGAAACCACAAGCTATTCCAATTATTGGTAGGATTTCATTGAGGTGTTTTTGATCTACAGATTTTAAAACTGCGAGCACGCTTTGCGCAAAACCGTTCATACGCTCTCTATGCGGTGGAATAAGAAACGAAAGCTGAACGATCTTGTCAAGATATTCACTGCCAACAAAATCTTTGATACCAAAATCAATCTGATAACGATGGTTGAGATAACCATGAATCACAGATCTTGACATACCCATCACGAAGATAAACCCTGCCTGATTTAGCACTAACTTAATGCTTTCCAATAGCTGTACTGCCACATCTGGTAAACAGCGATCTAAGTCGTCTATGAAAACAACGATTTTGCCCTGACTATCTTCTAGTTTTAGCTGTTCTAGTGCTTCGTAGGCATTGTAATAAAGACTGTCAACAGCAAGATTATCAGCCGTTTCTTTTTGTTTTTCATTAAGTTGATTATCTCTATCAATCATATCCTTGGTGGATATTTCAGCTTCAATACCAGGAACAGTGACTTTTAATGAAACACCATAAACCAAAGCCCTAAGCGCATTCAATACTTTTGAAAATCGTCCTGGTTTTGTATCCTTGTCTGTCTGGTCTTTGATTGCCTTGATTATCGTTGCTACCAGCGGAAGAATTGGGTGCTCTTCTCGTCCAT
This sequence comes from Anaerolineaceae bacterium, assembly GCA_002699585.1. Lineage (GTDB taxonomy): Bacteria > Chloroflexota > Anaerolineae > Aggregatilineales > Phototrophicaceae > Phototrophicus. The sequence continues at coordinate 176,342 of PABP01000036.1, forward strand.
ATCGCCATGCTTCAAACCAAACCGTGAGGACTTCTTCTTCGTTAGCAAGTTCTCGCTGAATCATGCGCATGAGGCTGGTTTTACCTGTACCCCAATCGCCAAAGACACCAATCGTAAACGGACCTTCTGTGCCTAGGGCGGCTCCAGCCAAGGTACGGGCATATTCAGTAAATCCTAGGCCATCTTCGCGGCCATCTGTATTTTCGCCAATGGCCTGGTCATTTAGCAGTTTGAGGGGTTGCAGGGGCATGTTCGGCCTCATTGTCATAAAGTGAATCGCATAATGACAATGATACGGCCAATAGCGGGTAATAGCAAAGTAGGTACGAGGATTTTTACTGTAGCGCAAACGCCCGTCGTCGCCAGTTGCCGAGCCGCACCGTGATCGCGAACAGCACATAGCCGATACTGGTTCCGGCCAGGTTGAGGATCACATCGTCGATGTCGGCTTCGCCCAGCGTCGTCACCAGTTGGATGGTTTCCAAGCCGACCGACACCAGCAAGCCCATCAACGGGACCAGCAGCCAACGCCAGCGCCGCCGAATCAGTGCCGGAGCTATCAGCCCCAGCGGCACAAAAGCGGCGATGTTATAGATCAGCACATTCACGGAATTGAACTGGCGGTAGGTCAGGCTGCGCTCAATCGTATGGAAGGGTATCAGGTTGGCGCTGCGAGCCTGCCGCAGCACCGCTTCCGGCGACCAGTTGCGCAGGATTTCCCGCGTCATGTCGTCGGGGAACTTAAATACGATCAGCCGCACGAGCAGCAGCAGGTAGAGGATCAGAACGAGGACGAAGAACAGTTTGAGTAGGCGTCGGGCCATGAGTTCAACGGTGATGTGGGCGGGTAAGTGGCCTAGTCTGGTTTGGGCAAATCACTGGGGCCGAAGCCGTGCAGCAGCATGTTACGCAGGCTGTCGTCGATGGTGACATTGCCCTCGAAGTCGCAGCAAATCACGCGTAGGTCGGGCGCGAACTCGAACAGCATCTGGCGGCACATCCCACACGGAGAGCCGCCATTTTTAGTCGCAACCGCAATCGTACTGAATTCACGCTGGCCTTCGCTGACGGCTTTCACCAGCGCGGTCCGCTCGCCGCAGATGGTCGCTGGGTAGGCGGCGCTCTCCACGTTACAGCCCGTGAACACTGTGCCATCGGGGGCCAGTAGTGCGGCCCCTACAGCATAGTCAGAGTATGGCGCATAGGCCTTTTTCGCCGCGTCAATGGCGGTGTCGATGAGGGCTTGCGCATCCATGGGGTCAGTCATGAGGCATCCGCCAGTGGGGGTGATGAATCGTCGCTGTCTGGTTCGTCGTGGCCGTTACCATTGTCATTGTCTTCGGATTCGGTATCCACGATTTCCTTATGTTCCACCTGCACCTTACGAATGCGGCGGCCATCAATTGACAACACAGTCAGCGTTAGCTCGTCGGTGTCGATGACTTCGCCCTCGTCCGGGACGTGCCCCAGGCGCATGTAAATATAGCCACCGAGCGTGTCTGTTTCCGGCGCTTCCAGGTCGACATCCAGCAATTCGTTAAAGTCGTCGAGGTCCATGCTGGCGTCCACCGTGTAGATGCCATCGGTATCGACCTCGTACTCGTCTTCTTCGTTGATGTCGTACTCGTCCTGAATATCGCCGACGATTTCTTCAATCAGGTTCTCGATGGTGACGAGGCCACTGGTGCCGCCATACTCATCGACCACAATCGCCATGTGGACTTTACGATTTTGCAGCTCACGCAGCAGCTCACTGGCTAACTTGGTTTCCGGGACGAAGTGTGCTGGACGCACCAGATCGCGTACTGTACGGCCGTTCTCCATGCCCCCGACGCGCCACAGGTTCAGCAGGTCTTTGGCATACAGCAGGCCAACAATGTTATCGATGTTCTCTTCAAACACCGGCAGCCGCGAAAAACCAGAGGAAATAAACTCGTTCATGGCTTCTGACAGCGGCGTATGCACATCAACAGCAATGATGTCGATACGCGGCGTCATCACCTCGCGCACGTTGGTCTGGTCCAGTTGCAGCACAGAGAAGATCATCTGGCGTTCGTTGTCCTGAATGGTGCCGTCCGTGTTGCCTTCCGTCACCAGCGAGAGAATTTCCTCTTCGGTGACAGTGTTCACCAACTGGCTGCCACCGAACACACCCGCCACCAGCCGGCTGATAATCATCAGCAGCCGCGTCAGGGGCGAGAGCAGCAAGACCATGAAGCTAACCAGCGGCGTCACCATCAGGGCGATGGATTCTGCGTAAACACTACCGACGCCTTCCGGCACGCTGCGACCCAGGATAATAGTCAAAGCAGCGATCCCGGCAATGGCCGCGATCCCCAACAAAACCGATCCCTGATCGACCGTTTCCGCGGTCAGGTGCGGCTGCAAGAAGATGTTAGCCGACATCACCGCAATGGCGAAGGTCAGAGCAACGGCCAACACGCTATAGGTCGCGCCAATTTGCGAGAATTTCTTGAGCAGGTAGAGCGTATTACTAGCCCGACGATTGCCTTCGTCCGCCTGTTCTGTCAGGCTGGACTGGCGCACGTTGGATAGGGCCGCATAGCCCATCGTCAACAATGCGTAGAGGAATATGGACATCAGGATAGCGATTAACTGGCCTGATTGACTGTCGTCCAACAAATGTCCTTTCTAATATGCCCCTTGTGTGCGACGGTGATCGTCACACGATTGAAACAACCCTAAACACAAAATGCCGAGCAAGCAGGGCTGCACGGCTATCGCAAAGTGTCTATTTAGTTCGGCTGTCGGGGCTTGTCGTCCACGAGTCTTAGAGAACTATTCATCGAATGATACGTTTGGGAGTGTACCATACCTAATCCAGCCAAAGCAAGGCGAACAGCCCGCCCAAGTATCAGACTTTTGTAATCATTTGGGCCATATCGGGTGTAAAATGAGGATAAATCGTTATTGAATACCTATTAATGGAGATTCTACGGCTGGAAGGCCAGTCAAATGATCCACAACGACATTGTCGAAGATTTGGAAGTGGTGCTGCGCGTGGCTTTGTCACAGGTCGCGCCGGACGCCGTTTTGATGACCAAACGCATGTTTGGTGGCGCGGGATTCTTCGTCTATGGCAAAATATTCGCCGCCTGGTTCCGCAACGACCGCTTATCGCTCAAATTGAGTGAAATCGACCGCGAATACCTGCTCAGCCTGGACGATACCGCCCAATCCATGATGAGCGCCTATATCGACGTACCCACCGCCTGGCTGACCGACCCGGATGCCCTCGCGCCCTGGCTCGAACGCAGCCTGGCTTATTCAGTTAAGGGCAAATAAGGTTTAGCTATCCGATTGCGATGAATTTCAGCCATCTGACGGCCAAATATGCTATAAATAGCATAATCAGCGCAGGATGACTGGAAGAAGCCCTCATGAGCGAAGCCGAAAACAAGATCGCCAATTTAGACGATGAAAGCCCGCGTCCGGTATCTGGCGCTGCTATGGCCGATGACGAACTGTATGCGGTCGGCCTGGACATCCTCAAGAAGGGGCCGGATAAGCAAAAATTCCTGCGGACGTTCAGCCAGCGGACGGGCAAGAGCAAGATGCAGTTGCATGATCTCGCTGAGCGTATCTGGGAAGAAAATAGGGCCACTCGTCGCACCAATGCCATCATCGTGATTGGGTTTGGCGCTGTGCTGATGATCGTCAGCCTGCTGCTGCTCACCCAGACTGAAATCACCCCCATCCTCGCCGGGCTGCCGCTGCCCTTTGGGCTGTTTTTCGCTGGCCAGGGCGTTTTTGGCTTGTGGCACATGCGCCGAGAGTAAAACATCGAGTAAATCAGGAACGCGCATTTGCACCATCAACACTCCTGACACAAAAATTATGCTAGCATAACAAGCAGAATGGCCCATCACATCTGCGAGAGTATGCCCCATGATTATTGATGTCATCGCTGGCGCGCGCCCCAATTTCATGAAGGTAGCGGCCCTGTTCGCCGTGGCTGACCAGTTCCCCAACATCGAACTGCGCCTGATCCATACCGGCCAACACTATGATGCCAATATGTCCGAGGTCTTCTTCAGCGACCTCGGCCTGCCTAAGCCGATCCGCCATCTGGATGTGGGCAGCGGCAGTCACGCCACACAGACCGCCGATGTCATGACGCGCTATGAGCAGTGGGTGATGGAAACGCGGCCTGATCTGACGCTGGTAGTGGGCGATGTCAACAGCACGGTGGCCTGCGCGATTGTCGCCGCCAAGCTGCATATTCCGGTTGCCCACGTAGAAGCCGGATTGCGTTCGTTCGACCGTAGCATGCCGGAAGAAATCAACCGCGTACTGACCGACAGCATCAGCGATTTTCTGTTCGTCACCGAGCCATCTGGCATGATTAACCTGGCCCATGAAGGCCGTCCGGCTCAGGCTATTCACATGGTCGGCCACGTCATGATTGATACCTTGCTGCGCATGCGCGAAAAAGCGGCTGATCTGGTCGTCTATCAGCGTTATGGCAAGCGCCCCAGTGAATACGCCTTTTTGACGATGCATCGTCCGGCCAATGTCGATGACCCCGTACAGCTTGCCACCATCATTGAGCAAATTGAGTGGCTGGCGCAACGCACCGCGATCATCTTCCCGGTGCATCCGCGTACCCGCAGCCGCCTGTCCGACAGCGGCCTCATCGCGCGGCTGGAAGCGCTCGACGACATGTATCTGATCGACCCGGTAGGCTATCTGGAAGCGGTCTGTCTGGTCGATAGCGCGCGCATGGTCGTCACCGACAGCGGCGGCTTGCAAGAGGAGTCCTCCGCCCTGGGGGTGCCCTGCCTGACCCTACGCGACAGCACCGAACGTCCCATCACCATTACTGAGGGGACCAATACCCTCATCGCTGACGATTGGGACCTGTTCCGCCAACGTGTGACCGTCATCCTCGGCCAGGGAAGTGACCATACCCCCAGCATGATTCCTTATTGGGATGGCCGCGCCGGGGAACGCATCTTGCGCATCCTCAGTGAGCAGCTTGGGTAATTCGGCCACGCAATCGCACTTCAGGTATTTCTATTGACAAAACCGCTCTTCCAGGTACAATTTGCCTTACTTATGAAATATGTTTTAAAAAGTCGTTTGATAAGTAGTGACGAGGCGTTTTCTGGCAATGAGCATCAGCGGCAATGCGCTTGTGATGAAGGAAATCAATATCAATCTGGTGCGTAAAACGCTAAAGGCCAAACGCGAGGCAACCAAGCATCAGATTGCCCAGGCGACCGGACTCAGTACAGTGACTGTCGCTACCATGTTGCAGGAACTCGTCGACAACAACGAAGCTTTTGAAGCCGGGCTAGCTGCTTCAATGGGGGGTCGCCCGGCGCAGTTGTTTCACTTTAACGAAAACCATGCCCATGTGTTGGTTCTGTTCACGCACGAGCAGGATGGGCTGGATAGATTGTATATCCGCGTCGCTGACCTGTTCGGAACCTGCATCCACGCTGTTGATGTTCCCCTAGCAGAAATCACGTTGACGACATTTGAAGCCTATATTGACCAGGCTATGCAAGAATACCCCTCTATCAAGGCGATTGGGTTGGGCCTGCCGGGTGTCGTCCTGGATGGCACATTCATCACGGGTGACTATCAGGCGCTGGTGGGTGCGCCTTTGCTACCGCATTACGAAGCCCGCTATGACTTGCCCGTTCTGTTTGCGAATGATGTCAACGCTGCGACGGTCGGCTATGTCAAACGAGTGGATATTGACGCTGGAGATGGCGTTGTTTACTTTTACTTCCCACAGAAATATCCGCCAGGCGCAGGATTTTATCTCGATGGCAAATTGTATAAAGGCTATCGTCATCATGCCGGGGAAATCACCCAGTTACCGTTTGACGTCAATTGGCGCGATTCGGATTTATACAGGTCACCAGAACAGGTTAGCGAAGCGATTTCTGAGCTTATCATCATGACAAGCAGCTTGCTGAACCCGCGCGGCATTGTCTTGTATGGCAGCTTCCTTACGGATTTGCATATCCGTTTGATTCAGGACGTATGCCGCACGCGCTTGCTGGCCGACGCGATGCCCGCCATCCATCTGACACAAGACTTCACACAGGATTACGAGATCGGCATGATTCAAGAAACGTTGGCCCTACTGGAACCACAAATCTCGATTTCTCTGTAATGATGTGATGCATATCGACACACCTATTTTGACCCTGCTTAATCAGCTTATTCGATCAGAAAGTCACTGTACATGGCCACACTTCAATACAAATCGACCGTCAACCAGTCCCGGCTCGCTGTGCTGGGGATGTTCTTTATCAACGGCGCCCTGATGGCGACCTGGATCTCTCGCATTCCTCAGATTCAAGACAAATTGGGCTTGAGCGAAGGCCAACTCGGCATCGTGCTGCTGGGATTGTCCGCAGGCGTTTTGACGGCGCTATCCGTAGCGGGTGGGCTTGTCGCCCGTTATGGCAGCCGCCGCGTGACAGTGACAGCGGCCTTCATCCTGGCCTTACTGCTCATATCGCTCCCCTGGATGCCGAACAGTGTCGCCCTGTGGCTCAACCTCTTTGTGTTCGGCATGGCATTGAGTACGATGGACGTGGCCATGAATGCCCAGGCAGTCGAGGTTGAGGCACGCGCAGAGCGTCCGCTGATGACGACATTCCATGCTTCCTGGAGCGTTGGCGGTTTTGTGAGCGCGGCCATCGGCGCGGCTATGGCCTCTATGAGCGTGGAACCGCAGCCGCATTTCGTATTTGGGGCTGTCTTATTCGGATCGCTAATTTTCGTCTTTCGGCGACATTTGCTGTTCAATGTGGCATCGGAAGAAGCCGACGAGCAGGAGCAGGTCTTCCGACTGCCACCGCGTGTCCTATGGCCGTTGGGAATCGTGGCCTTTGCGGGGGCGATTGGCGAAGGGGCGATGGCCGATTGGAGCGGCGTCTATCTGAGCGATGTCGTCCACACCGACGATGCCACCGCCGCCCTCGGATTTACCGTTTTTTCCATCATGATGACTATGGGGCGGTTATTTGGTGATCGGTTAGCAGCCCGATTTTCTCCAGCGAGGCTGGTTCAATTGGGTGGGCTGGTTGCGACTGCCGGTTTGCTGCTCGCCATTTTCCTACCGACGCCCATCACGACGCTCGTCGGTTTTGCGGCGGTCGGATTGGGTGTCTCGACGGTGGTGCCGCTGGCTTTCAGTGCCGCCGGACGCATACCGGGCATTTCGGCCAGTGTCGGTATCGCCAGTGTAGCGACCATCGGCTATGCGGGTTTCCTGGCAGGACCGCCCGTGATTGGCCTCATCGCGGAAGCGACCTCGCTGCAATTGGCGCTGCTCGTCTTCGTCGCTACGCTAACGGCCACCCTGGTCATCACAGGCCGCGAACTCAATAAATCGAAGTCTCTACATTAGCTCCTGGAGCACTTCCCAGAGAGTGTGCGGCGGTTCAACCAGACGTTTGGGTGGAGCTTGCCAACGCCTCCCCGGCATAATAAGGCGGTGGTCGATACGGATGCAATTGAGCTGGACGACGAGACGGTCACGCTGGCTGAGCAGGTTCAAGCTAAGGATATGGAGTTGTATCGACTATTTTCGACCCAAATGATTCTGAATTCCTGACATCTATGGAAGTCTGAACCAAGCTCAAGAGCAATTTCATTCTCCTAATCGATGCTATACTCTCATCATAGAAAATGGACTGTCGGAGCCATGGATGCCAAATTTACACATCCCAGAACATCTAGCTAAACTCAAACGCGGATCACAATACTGGAATAAATGGCGAGCTGACAATCCTGAAGAAGCACCTCTGCTCTCAGGCACAGATCTTCGAGGAATGAAATTACAGAACTATGATCTCAGCAACGCAAGCTTAATGTATACAAATCTTGAAGGAGCTAACCTACGCGGAGCAAATCTAACGAAGTCGCACCTTCATAGAGCCGATCTGAGCGAAGCTAATCTTGGAATGGCAACATTGATTGGAGCAAATCTATCTAATGCGAATCTGTACGATTCATGTTTTGTTAATGCGAACCTCGAGGATTCACATCTAACTTCTGCAACATTAAACCTCGCAAATTTCACTGGCGCCAACCTAAAAAACGCAGACCTCAGTGCCGCACTAATGAATGTTGCTAAATTTGACCGAGCTGATCTTACAGGGGCCTCATTGTTTATATGCCATGCCGCAGAAGCATCATTTGAAGGTGCAACACTCATAGGTTGTAATGTCTACGGCATGTCAACCTGGGGAATCAAGCTCAAAGGAGCTATTCAGCGAGATCTTCAGATTGCCAAGCAAGATGATGTACCCATCACAGTTGACAATCTTGCTTTGGCGCAGTTCATTCATTTGATGCTCAATAATAAGAACATGCGCGATGTTATCGACACCATGACCACAAAAACTGTATTGATCCTTGGGCGTTTCACTCGACATTCCGTTTTAGATGCTATACGCACTCGGCTTCGAAAGCGTAATTATGTTCCGGTCTTATTCGATTTTGACCGACCTAAAAATCGCGACCTTATAGAAACGGTTGAGCTCCTTGCACGTATGTCTCGTTATTTGGTTGTTGACTTATCCGATCCCAATAGCGCACCATTTGAATTAGGTGCGATCTATAAAGACATATCGACCTCTACGCCTATCGTTGGGCTATTTAGTGAAACACCTGGACATGACGACGTATTTCCCGTGTACAAGAGCGTCCTTAGCAAACCAAACTCCTTACCAGTCGTCAAATACAAAGATGAAGAACACCTAATGAGCATATTTGATGAAGAAGTGATTGATCCGGCAGAAGCAAAAGCAAATGAGCTTACTAAGTCATTTTTATGACGACTCTCAAGTTGGATAAGCGATGTTATCAGAATCGCGTCAAGTATGGGTGCTTATCCTGTTACGTGGCTTTGCTCCGCAACTCAGCTTTTTGACACAGCACTCAGCACAGTTTTCTTTGCGTCTTCCATCCTTTACGACTCTGCGTTGCGCATTTTCTCTGTGCTCTTTGTGGCTTTGTGGTTGAACCTTAGTTGACCCTCACACACCAGCAAAAGCTAACGCGGCTTCTGCAATAAGGTGATACGGCGTTTGCCGAGGGTATCATGCAGGCGGCGGTCGTAAGCAGGATGGACAGCACGCTGTTTTTTGTCGCTGATGATGGCCGCAATGCCGCCCGGTTTGAGCGCTGGTAACTGGGCATCCAGCAATGCCATGATGGGGTCGGCATCGGCCTGCCCCTGCCAGGTAACCTCAACGCCATAGGGCACATCGCTTATCAGCAGGTCGATGCTTGCGGCAGGTAGACAGCGTTGCGTGGCATCGGCTGACCATGCTCCCAGATCGATAGACTGTGGCAGCGCGTCACGCAAGCGATCCGCACTGGCGATGGCTTCTGCGTGGGAGTCCTTGCCATAAGCAGCGGACATTTCCGTTAGCGCCTGCCGCCGCGCATCCAGTCCCGCTTGCGTCAGCAGAGCCAGATTACGCCGCGCCAACGGCACCACATCGGGTACGATGTCTGCGCCATAGAGCGCGTCGATCCGCTCGCCATGCAAGAAGCCGAGCACAGTCAGCAGGTAGCCACCACCACAACAGGGATCAAATAGGGCCAGCCGACGATCTGGCAGGTATTCATCACAGCGCTGGAAAATTTCGCTGGCCAGCCGCACCGGGAAAGAGGGTGCTCCCGGTTGGGACAGCAGCACGCGCCCAGATGCCAGATCCTCATAATTTTCACGCTCAGTGACGTAGCGATACTTCATCAATTGCCCAACCTGATGGTCGTAAGCAGGGCTTTGTCGTCACCTTCATATGCCAAGCGGTCGCCAGTTTGCGCATCATAGACAATAGCGAACAGGTCATAATCGCCTGCGGCTAGCTCACCCATCGGCAAGGTAGACGACACGCAGCTCGCGGGACGTTGGTCGGGCAGCGCATAGTCCAACTGGGTCGCCAGTGCACTATCGGGGCCGATAAGCTGTAGGCTGGTATGGTATTGGCTGCCAGGAATGGCCTCATCAAGCTGCCAGATGAGCGTCAGGTGCAGGTCGGCATCGACGACCACCGGGCCACGCTCAACCGTCAGGCTGATGGTCCCTTCGGGAGCCTCATAGGCGATGGCAGCGGGGTCCTGCGGAATGCCCTCGTATAGTGCCAACGTGGCATCGTTGCGCTGCATGACCAACCCACACTGCAAATAACGGGTCCGCAGCACATAATCGACCACACCACTCTTGTTGGTTTCCGGGACTTCCAGCACGGTCAACCGCCAGATGGACTGAGCATCGACCAAAGCAGACTCGACATCACGCAGATAGTCGTTGTCCCCCTGGGCAAAGGACATGCCAATGCGCTCCGGTTGGTCATGGGGCATGCCCAACGGGTCGAAGTAGTAATCCTTGGGGAACAGGGCAAAGGGCGTGGTCTCATAGGGCATGAAGTGCGCCAGCAAGAAATCGCCATCGCGCTTCTGGGCATCAATGAGGTCAATCGCTTCCAGGAAGCCAGCCGCAGGCGCGCGATAAATCTGGCCAAACACGTTGGCGATGAAGTCGGGCGTCAGGCTGGTGGCTACACCCATCAGCAGCCAGATGGACAAAATCAGAGGGCGCAGGTAGCGTTGCTGGACGGTCATACGCTCAATACCAAGTGCGACCAGCAAGGCCAGCGCCGGCCACAGCACGATCATATAACGCGCATGGACCATAAAAGGAATCGCCACGTTGATGATCACAATCGCCAGCAGCACGACGATCAGCCAGCCCCATACGAAGCCCGACCGCCGCCAGCGATAGCCAACAGCCATTGCCAACACGATCAGCAGCAGGGCAATATTGCCATTGCTAAATGTATGTGCTAGTTGTTCTAGCACCTGTCCAGCCTGCATGGAGGTCTCATGACGGGTGACTTCACCGCTGCCGCGTTCGATGATGCCCATCGTGATGCCCACCCAGGGCAGGAAAGCAGCCGCTCCCAGCAGCAGCGCAGCCAATAACAGCCACCAGTTACGATTTCGCCGGACATGTAGCAGGTGCAGCAGCCCCAGGAAACCACCGACAGCCAGGGCGATATAATGCGTATACAGCAAGGCACCGATGGCCACTGTCAGCAGGCCATATTGCCAGAGAGGCGGCACACGGCGAGCATCGCGCAAGCGCAGATACATCCAAACGCATAGCACAACTTCAAAGGCCAGCAACGTGTATGCCCGGCCCTCGTGCATATAGTCGATGAAAAAAGCCGAACCAGTCATCACGATCACGGACGCCAATGCTACGCGCGGACCCAAACGCTCATCTGCTAAGCGATAGAGCAGCGCGATGGTCAGCAGGCCGAATATCCAGGAGAACAGGCGCAGGGCAAAAACCGAATCCCCCACCAGGGCATACCAGGCCGCCAGCGCATAGTGGTAGAAGACACCCATGCCGCCGGGGTCGCCGTTTGCTGTTTGCTGCCAGATACCGATTGGCGACAGGGGGCCCCAGCGATCCCCGCCTGCGTTGCGTATCGACCAGTATTCGTCAACGAAAAGAATATCGGCGTTCAGCAAGCGCGCGGCCAGCAGCCCGGCCAGCAGCAACAGCGGAACCACCCATAGCCATTTCAGATCATGACGTCGGTGCATCATTTCTAGTTCGATCGTGGTATTGATGTCTAAGTAGGGCGATTATGGCGACAAAGCGCCCAGGCGGCAAGGCTATACAAGCGAGGCAAGCACCGCTTTAAGGGCAGCGCAACAGGACATTGCCCTCGTCGTGTTTAAATTGTTTAACGTTACATTTCGTCTATCTACCCTTATCATATGCATTGTGCCTCATTTAGCTCATATGCTCACCATAGCTATTGTCTTAATTTGTAGAGAGCTGGTAGTTGGAAAGTCTTCCTTTGCTAAGCCTGTATGCTGTAGGCTGAGTAGATTCAAAGTCCATACCTGGAGCAAAGCACGAGTCACCTGAATGAACCTTTTGGTTCCAAGCACAATATGGCGGGTATGCTATCATCAAAATAAACTTTGCTATGTTTGTATGTCATCTCAACTTCCGGTTACAAGGTAGGCAATGGGTCAACTGAACGATCTCTGGCTGTTTGTCCTTCTTGATTTATCTGTTTTGTTCCTATGTATTATGATGTTGGCCCGCACCAAGGAACTGACATTCTTTCATTCTGCCGTGTTGTTTTTGTCCTTACACGTTCTGGTTTTTACCCTGCGCATGATCTCTATCAGTCTGGGAGCGCCTACACTATTTAATGAGAACTATTTGATACGACTGGGTTTTGAACCTGTTCGATACGATGAGATTATCAGAGCGATTGTTTATGCCGATATCGGGCTGTTTGTCTCCACTATTGGATTTATCGTAGCGGGAATAGTGCATAAACGACGTGTGGTAGAGTCAATCGCGGAATGGATTAAAGATGGTGAAAATAGGTTGCTATGCGATGCCAGTGACGAGTCATCGCTGGCCAACGCGATCATTGCCGGGATTCAACATCCAGAAATGTGGGAGCACGGCGCGAATCTCAATCGCCAGCTTGCCGCAGAACGTGCGGACATCCGGGTGACGATTCCCCAGGCTGAGACCTTCTACGAGACGATCCTGGCACAGCACCGTGACCGTGTTGTCCGCTAGACACCAATGCTTGATATTCACTCAAATGCCTTATGATGATGCACAGTGATTGGCGAATCCATCTTGCGAGCCAGGTAGCAGGCACCTACCCAGCCGATGCAGTGCTGCTAGTCGGGAGTGCGGCCAATGGCCTAGCCGATGCCTGGTCCGATCTGGATTTGTTGATGTACTGGCCGACCGTTCCTGATGTGGCAATACGGCATCAGATTGCTGAGCGCCTTGGTGGTTTAGATATCACTCTGGAAGATACAACGGATGGTGACTTCGCGTTGCAATCGCTGGGAGATACCTACCGACTGGGAGACAATGCGCTCAAAGTCGACATCACCCACAAGACACAGGCGTCATTCGAAGCGCTGATTGCGGACGTCACCCAGAAATACGACCTCAATGAAATCAAACTGGGCGTGCTCAATGGCTATATGGGTGGCATAGCCATCACCGGACATGACCTCATCGCCCAGTGGCGCAGCCAAATTGGTGACCTACCGATGGGGATGGTTCAGCCGCTATTGGACCACTATCTGAAATTAACTGCGTACGATCTGGTGTTGATGATCGTGCGCCGGGAAGATACGCTTTTCGCACGGGATTTGATAACCGGGTGGTGTACAGCGATCATCATGGCGCTGCACGTCCTCAATCGCCAATATCCACCGCTGCGCCCCAAGCATTTAGCAACCCTGTGTGAAATGATGACGTATCAGCCAGCCAACCTGGCAGCCCGCATACAGAAGATCTGTGATGCCCCCATTAACGAAGCCCTCAATATGGCCAAGCCTTTAATTGAAGAAACGCTGAATTTGATTGCAAGACACGGATATGATGTATCATCTGCCCGTGAACGATTCCAGCAAGTGCGACTGCCCAACCATAGGCCAATTGACCTCGATCAGGCATAATAAGCCAAGTATTTGTTTTAGATAAAAACTTGCTGAATAATTAAGGAAATACGATCCTTAATCCATAATCTTTATTCTTTATGCATATATTTAGCCTTATCATATTGTTACAAGTCTGAAATGCCAGAAACGACCTTCAGACGCACATATGCGATAGAAGAGACACAGCACGGAGCTACACTCATGACCCAATTTACGCCCATCGGCAGCGAAAATGCCCAGAACCTGAGTCGTCTTGGTAGTGTAAAACGTGGTTGGATCAGCGGGATTTGCTGGTCCCCCAACGGGGATACGCTAGCCATTTCCAGCGCTGCCGGCCTCGCACTGTATATCGACGGATTTGGTGGCACACCGGACCAACTTATTGAAAATGCCCATGATGGCCCAGTCAAGAGCATGGCCTTCAGTCGGGATGGTACGCTGCTGGCAACAGGCGGCGCCGATACGGTCGTCAAGCTATGGCAGGTAGACCCGGAAACACGGCACATTAGTCTGCGCACCACACTCAAGAGCCATATTGATTCGGTCGAATCGGTAGCGTTTAGCCCGCTCGGCACGATGCTGGCGACAGCCAGCACGGACCACACCGTACGCTTATGGAACACCGAAATCGGCATTCAGCAGGAAGTTTACTACGGTCATGATGCCGAAGTGAGCTGCGTCACCTTCGGTTTGGGTGGTGAAGTCCTGCTCAGCGCAGGATGGGACACGACCATCCGCATGTGGGATTTGAAAGGCGAAACCAACGGTACCGTGCTCGGTCGCCATGATGACTGGGTGCGCAGCATGCGCGTTTCCCCCGGTGGTACCATGCTGGCTACGGCCAGCAAGGACATGACCGTGCGCATCTGGGATCTATACGAAGCACGCCAACTGTCCATCTATCAGGCCCATAACGGCGGCGCCGATGCCGTCAGCTTCTCCCCAACGGGTAGTGTACTGGCCAGCAGTGGCCGCGATAACACCATCCGGCTGTGGGATACCAGCACAGGGGAACTTGTCAACTCGATTGATGCCCATCGTAAGCCCGTGATGGCGCTCGACTTCAACCCAGTTGGCACGATGTTGGCCTCGGCCAGCGGTGACAACACAGTCAGCCTATGGGTGGTGGATGCCTCCTAAACGGGCGCTTTACCACCGATAAGGGGGTTCCGACCTTACAATATGGCTTAAGTTCGGAAACCCTTACAAAAAAGTTGTAAATTTTATGTCTAAGGGCACAGTGCACTGTGCCCTTTATTGTTACAATGCTGTCATATGGGGAACGCATAATGGCTGATACGAAACCAAAGCAAACCGCAATCATGACACCGGATATTACACTGCGACGTCTGCCGGATCGGTGGAGTTTGCCGATTGAGAGCGCCCGCATCACGCAGTTTTTGATTGACCACGCGCTGGCAATTCGCTTCCAGATTGATGTACAACGCACCATCCTAAGGATCGAAAACGCCTTCTATCTCTATACGGGGGATGTGCCGCAGCCAGTCGACTTGAGCAAGAAAACAGAAGTCAGTAGTGTATTGATGTTATATAACCTGGCTGTGACTGACTTCAGTATCCGCGATAATGGCCGCCTGGAAGTGGCGATTGGTGAGGAATACCGCCTGCTGGTCGATCCACATCCAGAGCAAACCGCATGGCAGATTCTTGCGGATAACGGGCTGCGTGTGGCCTGTATGCCGCATGGTCAACTTTCTATTACGCGCGCCCAATCCTAGATAAAAAAGACGGGCATTAGGCCCGTCTCCATGATTGTATTTAGCGTATATCAACTTCTATCTAGAGCGATTATCTTGAAACCCTGCCGGATGCATCGCCACTCATCAATTTTTGAACTTCATCAACTGTGACGAGATTGAAGTCACCAAACACAGAATGTTTGAGGCACGATGCAGCAATAGCGAAATTCAGTGCCTTTTGCTTATCGTCACCGTAGGTCTTCAACCCATAGATCAAGCCGCCCATGAAGCTATCGCCACCGCCGACACGGTCAACGATATGGGTGATGTCAAAGTCGATCCCCTCATAGAAAGTACCTTCATCCCACAATACAGCTGACCATTCGTTATGGCTGGCAGAAATCGACCCACGCAATGTGATGGCAATGGTCTTGAGGTTGGGGAAGCGCTCGTTTAGTTTCTCGCAGACGTATAGATAATGCTCAGCTTCGACCTTACCGGCTGTCACATCGCTTTCCGGTGCGTGAATACCAAAGACCTTTTCAGCGTCTTCCTCATTACCAATAGCGACATCCGTGTAACTGACCAACTCCGGCATGACTTCCGCTGGTGTTTTACCCCATTTCCAGAGTTTTTTACGATAGTTCAGATCGCAAGAAACGGTGACGCCCATCTCTTTTGCGGTTTTGACGGCTTCCAGACATACGGCAGCCGTTCCTTCAGAAATAGCGGGTGTGATGCCCGTCCAGTGGAACCAATCGGCATCAGCAAAGACTTCTTTCCAGTCAATCATGCCCGGTTCGACAGTAGAAATCGCGGAATGTGCGCGATCATAGACCACCTTGCTGCCGCGCTGCATCGATCCCATTTCCAGGAAGTAGATGCCTAATCTTTCGCCACCATAGACGATCTTTTCTACGCCGACGTTGTATTGACGCAAATACTGCACACAGGCTGTGCCCAGGTCATTCTCCGGCAACCGCGTTACAAAATCGACGGGCAGGCCATAATTGGCAAGTGAAACAGCGACGTTCGATTCGCCACCGCCATAGATCACATCAAATGAACGCGCTTGTCCAAAACGCAGGTATCCAGGCGGGGAAAGCCGCATCATGATTTCCCCAAATGTAACAATTTTCTTTGTCATGCTTGAACTCCAACCTATGTTTTCTACTATGTAATCAATAAGCTCGGCTTCAAAATTTCAATAGACTTTTTGGAAGCGATTTATACACCCAATCCATCTTATGATAGCTGAAACCACAGCAATGCAGCAAACGCATGTCACCGCCGCAGCGAACTGCCTCCACCCAGGACCAATTGTTCCAATTCCTCACGGGTCGCATACACCAAATCACCGAGTGTCGTCAGCACCAGCGCCGACAGGCCCAGTCCGTAGCGCATCGCTTCTTGTAAGGGCATCTCACTCAGCAAGCCGTATAGGGTCCCGGCAGCGAAGGCATCCCCCGCGCCAATCCGATCAACAACATCCACCGGGCTGTTTTCGACACTGACTGTTGTATGATCATCAGTGGCAAAAACGTCATCAGAACCGTTCGGAACGATGACACACCCACCCCAACGATCATGCGCTACTACGGATGCTTTTTCTATATCATTCGGCATACCCCACAGATTGACCGCATCCCGCAAGGCCACAAAGACCATATCGGCCTGTTTGCATAACGGATCGAGTTTGGCGGCGGCGGTGGGGGCATCCCACAACAGCGACCGATAATTGATGTCAAATGAGGTCGTAATGCCGTTTTCCTGGCAGAATGTTAAGGCAGCTTGGGTGGCAGCATAGCAGCTATCGCTCAATGCTGGGGTGATGCCCGTTACATGGAACCTGCGCGACTGTTTTAAGGCATCCAGTGGCAGCATATCGGGCGTCATCTGGCTGGCAGCGCTGTCTTTGCGGTCATACCACACACGGATACCGCGTGGCGGTGCACCATACTCGATGTAGTACGTGCCCATCCGCGCCTCATCCGACCAATGAATCGCACTGGTATCAACGCCATGCCCCCTGAGTTGGTTGGCACAGGCCCGACCCAGAGGATTATTTGGCAAGCTGCTGAACCAGGCCGTGCGCAACCCTAAGCGCGCCACGCTGCTGGCAACGTTCGACTCTGCGCCAGCGAAGTTCATATCAAGTTGTTTGGCTTGCTCTAGATACAGGTTGGGTGCGGGTGACAGGCGCAGCATGGTTTCGCCCATCGTAATGAGGTCATATTGGCTCAAAGAAAGAATCCTTATAGATAGCTAAAGGGTCTGGCAAGCCAGACCCGATACATTGCAGTCTTTTGGTTTATTCCGGGCTTTGGCCAGCGGCATCCAGGCGTTTTTTAGCTTCTGCATAGACATCAGCAGGCAGTGGGCCTTTTTCCGCCATGGCGATATTTTCCGCCAGATGGGCCGGGTTAACCGTACCGACAATGGTCGTATGGCAGTAAGGATGGCTGAGCGTGAAGCGCAGCAGGAAAGCTGTACGGCTCTCACCCTCTTCCAGCAGTTCATCCAGGTTGGCTTTCTCGAAAGTCGCCCAGCGATCTTCATTACCCAGGCCAGCACCCGGTTCCCCACGGGCGACACCACCACGAATGATGATACCGGCTCCGGCTTCGCCAGCTTTGGTGATGAGGTTCTCGTGCTGGCGCTCCAAAGCGGAATAGGGAATCTGGAAGACATCGAACACGCCCCAGTCAATGTAGGTCGACAGGTGCGGCGACGTCGAGGAGCAGCCGATATGCTTGACGACGCCCTCTTCGCGCAGTTCATTGAGCACATCAACGACACCATTGGCCTCGGTTGTGGCCACATCCGGGTTGTGCAATTGCAGGATGTCGACGTAATCGGTGCGCATCTTCATCAAGGAATCGGCGATATTGCGGCGAATATTATCGCGGGTGAAGATATGTGGTGTTTCGTCGTGGTCACCCGCGAAGATCATCTGGCAACCGCATTTGGTCGCCACATAGTATTCATCGCGCCGACTGGACAAATACTGGCCGATGTACATCTCGCTTTTGCCGTAGTCATTGGCGGTGTCGATGAAGTTGATGCCGGAATCAAGCACAGCATTCAGAATGGTCTCGGCCTGCTCATCCGTACAGGGGCGGCCTCCCCAGATGCGCCGACCGCGCACTTCCATTGCACCGTAGCCCAACTGCGTCACTTCCAGGCCTGTGCGCCCTAAAGTTTTCTTTGCTAAGGTCATTTTTTGCTCCTATAAAACTTTAATAAGTAGAGTGAATTCTACTTGCCCTGAGTTTAACATGGCGATGTCAGCGCGGCCAAAGGGTGGTCCTAAAACGTGTGGTGCTCACCTGAGAACAATCAGCCAGATGCAAAGCCCCGCCAGCACCAACCAGATGAGCGCGACCATCCCGATACCGAGCCAACCCATCGGCTTTTCCGTTCGCGCAGATTCTTCAGCCTTCAGACGCGCATCGGCCATAACCTCGGCTGGGATTAGCTTGATGGCAAGGACAATGCCAAGAGGAAGCAGCAACAGGTCATCCAGATAGCCCAGGACCGGGATGAAATCGGGTATCAGATCAATGGGGCTAAAGGCATACGCGACGACAAGCGCGGCAAAGACTTTGGCATACCAGGGCGTCCGCGCATCCCGATAGGCTAAGTAAAGGCTGTAGACATCGCGTTTGATGCCTTTGGCACGTTGTTTCCATTTCTGGAGCCGTGTCATGTCGTCTTGATCCTGCACATGGATGCCCTTTCACGGTGAAATGTTTTACTCATGATACGCCATACTACCCAACGACAGCGAATGGCTCATCGACACAGTCATTTTCCTATAGTAGACAAAACAGGCGCGAAAATATTTCCCAGAATTTCCCAAGTTATCCCAAAGAAAAGGGCCTTATCGGGGCTTAACTCCGCGATATATCCCAATAAAACCCAATATATCCCAATAAACTTGGGATATTTGGGTAATAAGCAATAAAAACGACCGGGATAGACAACTGAGGGGAAGCGATCAGTCCTCAGTGGGCTGAGCGGCGGCTGATGCCAGTACAGGCTGCTCCGAGTACCAGAACGCGCCGGGGAAATCGGCGGCGACTTCTTTTTTCTTGCCACTCCAGGAGGTGATGTCCAGACGAAAAACAGAGGTGCGCACCAGTTCTTGCGGTACAGGTGGGCGATAGTCATCGCCGGGGTGCAGATGCGGCGCGTATTTGTCCAGCAGGCGTTGCAAGGCGTCGGTCGCGGCCTGCCCATCTTCAACGATGCTGACCTCACCGAAGCAGGTCACACCCGCGTACTCCACACTGAATTCGAGTGCTTCCGGCGCAGGGAGCATACGCCCCATTTCCATGACACTGAAGCAAGCCTTGGGGTTGGCCTCGACCACAGAGCGGGTCCGTCCGACGCGGGCGGTATGGGTATAAATGCAATGGGCATCGGCATCATAGACGAACAGGTTGGTATTCACAAAAGGCTGGCCATCGTGCGACAGGGCCAACGTGCCGACAGCGGCGTTCTGTAAAAAGTTCACCATCCAGGCTTCATCTTCGACGCCCCGGTCATCGCGGCGCAACGCATTCGGGGGCTGATTGAGATAATCACGGGCCATGCTAATCGTTCTCCTGTTGTTCGGTAGCAATGAGGTCGGCACAGAAAGCCCAGTGATAGGGTCCGGTCTGCATCCAGGTTGTAGGCCGGAAATCCGCCTCAAACAGCATGGCATCCAGATCAGCGACATGGGCGTAAACTTCGGTGTCATCCCAGGTGCGGCCCAGTTCGGCCTTGGCGCGTTGATTGGCCGTTTCGCTGGCGAAGATGATGTCCAGCATGGCAAAGGTTCCGCCCGGTTTCAGCACACGGGCGACTTCTTGCAGGGCTTGTTGGCGCAGGCGCGGCGGCACTTCATGGTAAGTAAAGCTAGAGATAACCACATCGAATTGGCCATCTTCAAAGGGCAGCGGCAAAAAGCGCGACTGGTGCAGTTCAAAAGTTGGGTGCAGCTCGGCGCATTTTTCCAGCATCACCGGAGAAAAATCGACGCCTGTGATGTGCGCCCCGCGCTGATGCAGCAGGTCAGCAAAACCGCCTGTGCCAATGCCGATATCGAGCACACGCGGTTGCTCACCTGCTAATGGAATGAGGGCGGCGGCGGTGTGCAAGCTGCGCGTATAGCCCGTCAATGGCCCGCCGATGCCATCGACATCATCGGCATAGGTCTGTGCCCAGGCATCGAATAATTGGCGGCTCTGGTCGTCTGTGCGCATAGGGATCCTTTGTGTAGGCTCGTATGGTCCCTATTGAACCTGAGTGACCAGTCCAATCCAAGCCCCAGAGTAGACCAATTGCTAGAAACAAAAACGGACTGTACATAGGTCAGTCCATAGGTTCATACCAAAAGGATGAGATAGGGCTTAATATATTAAGCCCCTACAAAATCAAAAATCAGTGAATTTATGCCAGCAGGAAGCGCTCGGTCAGGGGTGGGCGCGGCTGGTCCTTGCGATCAACCAGGCCGTAGCCGTTGTGCATGCCCTGTGCCCAGGCGTACCAGACCATCGCGGCGATGCGACCAGGGTAGCGGGCCTTGAGGTAGCTGATGAAGTGGGTCGCGTAGTTGGCCACATCCTGAGGCGAGTCATCCGGGTGATCGAGCACACCCCATTCGGTCAGCCACAGGGGCTTATCCGGCAAAATCTGGCTGTAGGCCTGGATCGAATCGTCGATGTGGCCAAAGATCGTATAGCGCTCATTGGGGACCGGGCCGCGTCCATAGGGATGCAGGGCAATGCCATCCAGACGAACATCAGCAGGCAGGGCAGCAATGGTTTCACGGGCGTATTGAGCGCCAAATGTAGGGCCGCCCGTATGACCACCCGTAATAATTCGCACATCGCTATCGCTGCTGCGAATGGCACGGCTGACCTGCGTCAGCATATTGACATAATGCCGCACAGGCACAGGCACCGACGCAACTGCCCCCGGTGGGGCATCCTGCTCGTTCCACACCTGCCAGACATCGACCAAGCCCTGGCCTGCCCACTGACGCGCGATACGCCGCATCATATCGGCAAAGCGGGTGATGAGCGTTTGCCAGCGCTCGTCATTCAGATCGCTCCAGGGCCAATATTCGCCTTTGCCCTCGCCATAGGTCTGATGGCTGGTCGCCAGGATGACGTTGTAGCCAGCCCGCTTATACTTTTCGACATGCGGCAGATAGCGACGATAAGCAGCATCGATGTCTTCTTCGCCGATGTCATTGGAGACGTTATAGCCCAGACGAACCCAACCCATGCCACCCAGGCGCGACGGGTTGGGCACACCCAGCGGATGGCGCGCATCCAGATTGACACCGACCGGGTTCACGCCAGGGAAAATATAAAGATCGTCTTTGGTGAAGCCCTCTAAATACCAGGCGGCACAATAGCCCTCGCGGCTGTCGGGCATTTTGACGCGCAGCCATTGGCTTTCTTTGCCGAGCTTGGCTAAGCTGCGCCCATGCGGCTCCATCGGTTCGATGCTGTCCCAGGGGTTGATCTGGCCGAGGATGATGCCCGTTGTTGTGGGCAGGGTGCGCACGCGCAGGCCGGTATCAATCGGGCGTACGCGCAGATTCTGTACATAAATCAGGCTGGTCGGGTCGATAATATCGGGCAATGTATAGCCGCTGATACCGTTACCAAGCTGCTGCACGATGACATGGAACTGCTCATCCGCCGCTTCACCCAACTTGTCACCCAACTTGACCTGGGCATTCAGCGGCACGCTAATACGGCGCAGTCCGGCATAGGTCACGATGAAGGTCTGGCCCTGGTGGATGGTCGTCACCTGGACGTACTGGCCCAGGCCGAGCGCATCGCTGGTATTGGCTCCCCACTGCTTGGTGACGGTGCCATTGGCGGCAGCCGTGACCACCGCTCCGGGTGCGCTGCGGATGCCTAAGCCGGGTGGCAGCGTATTGTTATTGCTGTGGAAGGGCGTGACAATTTCAATCGGGCGATGGGAAGTCGGCCAATCCAGAACAAAACGGTCGAAGATATGGTTCGCCTCGCCTGTGCGTTCGCCATAACGGTCGTCCTGACGAACGCGAATAGCGAGCAGATCGCCAAGCTGCTGCGGTGTGGCTGCCTGCACGACATCAACACGCACGACCATCGGATACACGCGGCGAATATGGCGCAGCGGGTCATCCTGATACCAGGTCAGGGGCGCGGTTACAGCACTGACATTGCGATAACGATTGAGGTCATTGCCTGCGGGGGAGCGCACAATCGCCACCCGTTCAAAGGCTTCTGTATAAGGCCGCACGACCTGTAACCAATTGTGGAAATCGCGGTCGGGCAGGACAAGTGCATGGGAGATCGAAGAATCAGTCATGACTACCTGAGTTTTCTCAGCAGATACGGCGTGTACCCTAATGATACACATGCCTGAGTATAGCCTATATCGAATGTGCACAGGCTACCATATGGTTTTCCATCTGGTATGTCTCTGTTACGATTTTGGCATACTGGGCGGCAAGTTTTTAGGGTGCGAGCGTAAATCTGTTGGAGGACGATCTTCAAAAAATCAGCCACACATCCAGGTTAATTTCTCGGATAGACCCTAAGCACGGATATGGCTAAGGATCTCGTCCACGACGCGCACAAGCGGCTGGGTCGCATCTATGACGATGCCATTTTGGGGTACGTCTTCTTTTGTGGCATGTAACCGCAGGATGAGGTCCCGCTCGCTCTGGCGTTTGCCCCAGTCATCATCATCACGGTTGTCGAGCCGTTGATTGAGTGTCTCGACATCAACGTCCAGGATGAAGACTTCATCAAACACGTCGATGAACTGCTCAAAATTCCTGGAGCCACCACAGAAAAAAGTAGCGTCGTCGTCCTGATTGGCGGCTAACTGCCGAACTTTATCTACGTCCCACATATGCTGTTCGTGGATCATTTGCGGCGATAAAGTCCCAGGACCAAAGTCTTCGATTTTCCCGCCAGTTGTGGGATCCCCCTGATAGGCCAATTCTCGATCCCCATTGATGGCTGCATAACCGCGTCGGATTAGTTCATGGCATACGGAAGTTTTACCCGTGCCGGAAACGCCTTCGATAAGATAATTTTTCTTTCCCATTGCGTTTAAGTATCTCGTTTTCGATATGTTGGGTTTAGCGTAGTTGACCAGGTAGACTCTAGCATACCATCCACTTCTTGACCACTAAACGATGGTTATATATGCTTGTGATCCTTTTACAACTCCTATTGTGCTTACGAGAGAAAGTAGGCTTTGATGGCAAGCGATCAGCAAATATGGGATAGCATCGCACAGAAGGTTGCCAGCGGCAGCGGTGTGCTTGATGTGCGCAAACTCACGGGTGGCGTTTCCGCGGAGATACACGCCCTGACCCTGGGCTTGCCTGACGATAGCCAGCAAACAGTCGTCGTGCGGCGGCATGGACCCCGTGATTTGGCCAGCAATCCCAACATCGCCGCTGATGAATTCCGCATGCTAAAAACGCTACATCAGGTCGGTATTACTGTACCGCAGCCCATTCTGCTGGATACCTCCTGCCAGATTTTGCCGACGCCCTATCTGGTGCAGGCATTCATTGACGGTGCGCCCGATTTTGCCCCGATGGACCTCAATAGCCATATTGAACAGATGGCACGGCAGTTGGCCCAGATTCATCAAGTTGATATACAGACACACGATGTCAGCTACTTGCCGCACATCAACAAGGAGAATGAGCAGATTTTCAGTCAGATGCCGGATACGCTCGACGAGAGCATCAACGAGCGTGCCATTCGCGAGGTGTTGATGCCATCTTGGCCCTGGGAACAGATCAATGCCGACATGCTGCTGCATGGCGATTACTGGCCGGGGAACGTGCTGGTGCGCGACCGTGCGCTGGTGGCTGTTATCGACTGGGAGGATGCTAAAATTGGTGATCCGTTGTGTGACCTGAGCAATACACGCCTGGAGGTACTGTTCGCCTATGGCCAGGATGCGATGCAGCGCTTTACGAACACGTACTTGGCGACGATGAACGACCTCGATACGGCTAACTTACCCTATTGGGACCTGCGGGCGGCGCTGCGTCCAGCGGGGAGAATCGACGAGTGGGCACAAAGTCCCCAACAAGCCCAAGTCTGACGCAAAAGATTGAAGGGATTTGTTCAGCAGGCGATAGTGGCATTGGATCGATAAGGTGAAGCGTGGCATTTGCGCTGTTTCGCCCTTCGGGGCATGATTATTGAAATAGTGAAGCCCTCGTAAGGTGTTCCCATGAAGTTTTTGAGTCGATTCGGCTGCCTTGGCGTGGTCGCCCTCATCCTGGCCATCAACCTGATCATCATCGTGGCTGTAGCAGGCCTGATCGCGCTGGAAGTGGCCATCAATGCCTTCTGGGTGACGCAGCCGGGGCAAATTGTCGCGCTGGGCCTGACGATCATCGGCATGCTGACAGCGGTCGCTTTCTGGGTTCGCCGCCGTGCGCAGTCGATTTTCGGCATCATCATCCTGATGATTGTCGTCAGCCTATTGACGCTGGTCGCCTATCTCTTCTGGGAATTTTTGCCGGAATACAACAAGAATTTCATGCTAAATCGGCTGGAAACGCAGCCTGTCGAGTTCGTGGCACGGATCGTCATTCTGATTCAATTGACGATTATCCCGCTAGTGGTGGGCATCGCCACAAGATGGCGGCGCTTCCAGCAAACGATCCGCAACGCCTATACCTCCCCCTGGCGCTTCATGACGACCCTCGTCAGCATGTCGTTTTCTGTGCTACTGAGCATCGTGGGCATGTGGTTCCTGGTGGTGGTCATCCTACCCGCAATGGGCATCAACCCGGATTTGATCGCCAGGAACGTGCTGGACGCCATCGGAATTTCCATGCGATGAGACGCAACCAAATATCTAAAGGAGTTATTACATGACCGAACACATGCAAGCCGCTGTGATTCATCAATATGGCGACACAGACGAATTTTTCCTCGAACAAGTACCGCGCCCTGCACCGCAATCCGATGAGGCGCTCATCCGCGTGGCAGCAGCAGGCATCAACCCGGTGGATACCTATGCGCGTGCCGGTCACGTCGCTGGCATGATGGGCGACGACCCCTTCCCGCTTATCCTGGGCTGGGATGTGTCGGGCGTCATCGAGCAAGCGCCTGCCGGGTCGGGTTATCAGGTTGGGGATGCCATCTATAGCATGGTGAACTTCCCTGGCAAAAGCAGCACCTACGCCGAGTACGTAACAGCCAAAGTGTCCGACATCGCCCATGCCCCGCAGTCAATTCCGTTGGCGGATGCGGCAGCGGTCCCGCTGGTTGCGCTGACCGCATGGCAAGCGATGTTCGAAGCGGGCAATTTGCAAGCGGGCCAAACGGTGCTGATCCATGCTGCCGCCGGGGGTGTGGGCCATATCGCGGTGCAACTCGCCAAGTGGAAAGGCGCGACGGTCATCGGCACGGCATCAGCCAAAAACGAAGCCTATCTGCGCGAACTCGGCGTGGATCAGTTTGTGGACTATACAGCGCAGCCCTTTGAGGACGTCGTCAGCGATGTGGACCTGGCCTTTGACTGCGTCGGTAGCGACACCCTTGCACGCTCAGTTGCCGTGATCAAACCCGGTGGATGGGGCATCACCATCGCTGCCCAGCCGGACGCTGACGAAAAAGATGGCGTGCATCTCAAGCGAATACTGGTGCGCAGCCAGGGCGAACAGCTCGCGGAAATCGCCAAGCTGATTGATGCGGGTCACGTCAAACCAACGGTCGACCATCGTTTTCCATTGGCGCAGGCCGGAGAAGCGCATGAATTACAAGCCAGCAAGCATGTGCGCGGCAAAATCATCCTGACGACGTAGCGTAAAATTTCCAGGCAAAACGGACGCAGCATGCTGCGTCCCTACGGTATCGTCATTCGATTCGTTTGGACTTCGCGCCAATCGGGGAGATGGTTGGTCAATCGCCACCGCCAGCCGACCGGGTAGCCGATCATTTTGGCGACATCCCCGACGATACGAATCACGGGGATCAGGGCAATGGCATACAACCACGCGAGGGCATCTTTTCGCGGCGCGCGCTGCATGATGGTCGGCAGGCGGCGGTACGGTTGGCGCAGATAAATGCCCCCGCCGATCAGCAGCAACAGCCAGAAAGCCGGATGCACAGCTATCGCCAGCACGAGCAGGATCGGCAGCGCCACCAGATAGGTGATATAGCGAATGGCATGGCGCTTACGCCACAGGTCCGCTTTGCCATCGCCGCGCGCGTACAGATAGTACTGCTTATAAAAGGCCCGCAAACTGCCCCTCGGTCGGAAATCAACCACGGCAGAGGGCACAAACGCGAATTTGGCATCCAACAGTTTGAGCCTCAAATCAAAAATGAGGTCTTCGCAGTAGTCCAGCCATTCCGGGTAGCCACTGACCTGCTTGGCTAGCGATGTCCGCATAGCGACACTGCGGCTGCTGGGCAAAAAGCTCGCCGCGTCGATCTCGTCTTCCAGCGGCAGGACAGTCGCGCCCATGGCTGCCTCAAAGACAGTATGGGGGTCTGCTCGGAAGAAGCCAGCCGCCACACCCACTGAACTATCTTCCAGCAAGGGCTGAACCAGCTTTTCCAGCCAGTCATTGGCCAGACGCACCCCGGCGTCGGTGATAACCAAAATTTCACCTGTGACCTGCTCAATGGCGCGGTTACGTCCCTGGCTGATGTTGCATCCGGGCGACTCGATGACGGTCAGCGGCAGGGCTTTGGCCCATGACACCATACGAACGACCGTATCGTCACGGCTGCCACCATCGACAATGATGATTTCATCAGGGACGCGCGTTTGCATCGCCAGACTATCCAGCAGGCGGTCGATGCTCGCGCCTTCATTGAGCACGGTGGCAATCAGGGAGATATGGGGGTTGGGAGTAAGTGTCGTCATAGATTTCAGTTTGTGACTCTATATCTGTAAACCAGACCCCCATCCTCAGTCCTTCCCCCGAAGGAGGAAGGATGCCCAACTTGCGACCAGTATCGCTAATCGAAGTCCCCTCTCCTTCGGGGAGGGGATTTAGGGGTGGGGTCTGATTGTGAAAGCGGTCACGGTAGCGCAAAATGACCTGCGTGGCAATGTCAGACTATGATTTCTTCTGCATAAACAGAAAGCCGCCTGTATCCTTGACGCTGGCCCAAGCGGCATCATCCGCTGTAAACACCTCGCGCATAGCGGGCAAATTGCTCTTTTCATCGGCGATGAGGACATAACCACCGGAATTGACGGCTGGCAGAATGCGCCGCAGCACGCCAAGTCGCGGCTCGGCATCGAGCATATGCAGCGTGCGGTCAATGACCACCACATCGAACGAGCTATCCGGGGTGTAATCGTGCAAATCAGCGACGATGCCTGAGATGGCCAGATTTTCGTTTTTGGCATCGGTCACCAACTGCTCAATGCCCGCCGGGGAGACATCCACGCCTGTCACCTGATGGCCCAACCGGGCGATGAACAGGGCATCGCGTCCCTGGCCACAGCCCACGTCCAGCACCTGTGCGCTCGACTGAGCGTATTTCTCAAAAAAATCCACGAACGCCTGGGTTGGTTCCCCCAGGGCATGGCGCTGTTCCTGATAGAGCGCATCATAATCGTAGGGCATGGCAACTCCTACTTCGAGGGAAAGACAGAAGGATAGGGAGAAACGAGCATAATTCTATGAAAGTGATCACGTTAACGCAAAACGACCAGCGTGACAATCTTCTCCCTATGAATTAGCTTGTTCTGCTTCTCTAGTTCCATTGATCGTGTCTAATGGTGTGATATCCCACTCATCCTTCACAAAGTCAAAGATATAGTCTTCCGCAATCAACCCATCATCTATGATAGCACTAAACCACGTATAAAGGGCCGTACCCATCCATGCAGATGTGACTTGGAGCAATTTATCTGCCATATCAATAGATCGATAACCATCAAGTACGACAACCTCAAGGGAGACATAGGCAAGTTCATCATCTCTATTCGCAGTAACTAATGCACTAACAACGCCTTCAATATCCAAGATTGCCGATTCTAAAGTAGAAAAATCGGCTTTTGGGTCAATTGTCGGCATGGTAGTTGGAATTGCTGTTTGGGTTGATGTATGGGCTGCAGTTGGTGTAAATGTTGCTGTAGACAATAGGGTAAGAGTTGCGCTTGCAGTCGCTGAAGGTAACGGGGTAGGAGTCATTGTCTTAGTTGCCATATCTGTTTCTGTAGGTTCCGGCGAATTGGTCGCACTAGCTAACATCGCCACTGTTGGAAGCGCTTCTTCTGTTGGCAATACTACAATCCCAGTAGCTTCCTGGAATAGCGCAATCACCAGTGGAATAATGCAAAAGAAAATAATTAATCCGATTACTGCCCATCTTAATATCCGTTTACATCCACGCCTCATTTTTCACCCATTCGCTATCATCAGCAATAATTATTAACAATCTACCATACTTATAATCTTTCCGATAATGTATTTTTACTGAACTCCATACAAAAAGCCCTCGTGTCAGAGGGCTTCCAGATTGTCATTATTTAAGAGCAGCTATGAATTCGGCGGAATGGTCTGCGATTGCGGCGGCTGGTATTCTACCACGCCGAAGGGGATCGGCTCGCTGCGGGTGGTACTGCCATCCGCTAAGACCGCTTCTGCGACCAGTTCATGCTGGCCCAGGTCGAGCACCCACCACAGCGCCCAGGGGGCTTCCTCCACTGTGCCGATAAGTTCATCGTCCATGTAGTACGTCACCTGTTGTGTGCCTTCGGGAACGCCGACGGTCAACCGCAAGCGCTGCGTTTCAACAGGCACAATTGGCGATAGCTCGAACACGGTATAGGGATCGGGTTCCAGCAAGCGAAGTCTGTCGGCGTCATCAGGAGCCGTCACGACCGCGCCCAATGGCGGCTGACGCAAACCATGTCGCACGCCCCAATCACGGGCTTCCTGCGGCAGCACGATGAAAGTCTGCTGCACGACATCTTCGTCGGGCGTGTCCTCAGTCGCCAGCAAGCCCGTCTGGCGGTCGATGTCGAACACCTGATAGAAATCATCTTCCTCGGTGGGTTCCGTGCCGGGGATGAACCACTCGGTCTGGGTGATCGGACAGGCTGAGGTCGGCAGCATGCCACTGAGCGAGCAGACCGTCGCGCGGGTGAGGCCATCAGGCCGCTGAAAATCCAGTTCCGGCTGGCCGAGAAGCACCTGACGCATGAAATGATGGTAAATCGGTCCCGCGCCGCTGATGCCTGTTACCTCGACCATGGGTGTGTTATCGGCGTTACCGACCCACACCCCCACGACCAGATTGGGCGTATAACCGACCACCCAGTTATCGCGGAAATCAGTCGTCGTGCCGGTTTTGGCAGCGGCCGGTCGGCCAATTTGCAGCGGGCTATTGAGTCCGAAGGAAGGCAAACGGGCGTTATTGTCGCTGAGGATGTCAGTGATGATGTAGGCGATACGTTCATCGAGCACCTGCTGCGTCAATGGCTGCTGCTGCCACTCATAGAGCAGATTGCCATCGTGGTCAGTCACGCTGAGGATGTACTGCGGTTGAATGCGATAGCCGCCATTGGGGAAAATGCTATAGGCGCCGACGAGATCAATCAGCCGGACCTCGCCGCCACCCAGGGTAATCGACAGATCGACTTCCGTGTTCTGAGCCAGATTTTCCAGGCCGATGTTCTCCATAAACTGGACGAAATTGCTCAGTCCCTGGTGTTCCAAGGCCACCACCGCCGGAATGTTATAACTCGATGCCAGCGCTTCCCGGACCAGCACCGGGCCATGTTCGACCTGACCATAGTTGGATGGCGTGTAGCTCTCTAGCTTGCGCGTGATGAAGGGCGTCTCCACATCAAGGATCATGGTCGCTGCTGTGTAGGGATCGGCCAGTTGAGGGTTCATGGCGGCGGCATAGGTAAAGGGCTTGAGGGCGCTACCGGGTTGACGCAGGGCCAACGCCGCGTTGACTGCTCCATCGATAGCTTCATCGAAGTAATCCGGGCTACCAAGCATGGTCAATATCTGACCCGTGTAGGGATCGAGTGCCACAACAGCGGCGTTATTGGCATTGGCCGGGACGCCTTCCCCCTGCTGCGGATGGTTCAAGAACGTGAGCTGCTGGCGAGTAATCGACTGGGCGGTTTGCTGCCAGCGGGCATCAACCGTCGTGACGACATCCAGACCACCGCCATAAAGCTGCTCAGGATAGGTGCGTTCGAGCTGCTTCCAGACAGCCATCACAAAGTGCGGCGCGTCGATGGGGAAAGGTGTGCTGCCGAATTGCAGCTCATCATTGGCGGCGGAATCAGCCGTTTCCTGGTCGATGTAGTCCGATTCGACCATCAGCCGCAGCGCCACTTCCTGACGTTCTTTAGCACCGTCGAAGTTGGTCAGCGGATCGTAGTAAATGGCGTTCTGGGCGATACCTGCCAGCAGCGCACATTCCGGCAGCGAGAGATCGACCGCCGATTTACCGAAGTAGGCGCGTGCCCCGGCTTCCAGGCCATACGCCAGATTGCCGAAGTAGACCTGATTCAGATAGAGCGTGAGTACATCGTCCTTGCTCAGCAGGTTCTGTAGCTGGAGCGCTAAAACAGCCTCTTTGAGCTTGCGCTGGAGGGTGCGTTCGGCCTGCTGGTTGGGGTCCATCAGCAGCAGACGCGCCGCCTGCTGTGTGATGGTGCTGCCCCCGGCTACGACTTCGCCACCGCGCAGGTTGATCCACAACGCACGCGCGATGCCCTCGACGTCCACGCCGGGGTGCGACCAGTAATTGGCATCCTCGGTAGCGACGAAGGCGTTAACGCAGTGCTGCGGAATGTCAGCCAGTTCCAGCGGGGTGCTGCGGCCCTGTTCCGGTGGGCTGATTTCATAGAGCAGCGCGCCATTGCGGTCATAGATGCGCGTACTGGGCAGCTTTAGTCCGGCCTCGAACTGCTCAATCGGCGGCAATCCCTGGAAGATCCAGACATACAAAAAGGCCGCAGCCAGCAGCGCGAGCACGCCGCTAGCCAATGCAATCCGACGAAAATGGCGTTTGATCCATGCGAATAGGCGTGTCATAGCACTCCGAAGTGAGCTAACGTGCAAATTGTGGGCTGTCCTAGCTTTTCATAAGGTGGCTGACCAGTTCATCCACGCCGATGGTCGCCAGGGCGGTGTGCTCATCGGACGTGCCGTAGTACACCAGCAATTCGCCCTCACGCTCGACGACGCCACAGGTAAAGACCACCTGACTGAAGAAGCCTTCTGTTTCATAAGACGCTTCCGGTATGAAGATCGGTTCCGAATCAATGGCAACCAGTTTTGATGGATCGTCTTTGTCGGCGATGAAAGCGCCCAGGCAGTAACGATCTTCGGTGTCCGCGGCGTGGTAGATCGACAGCCAACCGGCATCGGTCAGGATGGGCGGCGCACCTCCCCCAACGCGGGCGCTCATCCAATCAACGTGGGATGAAGTCACGATGGGCTTGTGATTGCCCCAGTGCTTGAGGTCGGGCGAATCCGCGTACCACATGTGCAAGCCACCGAACTGCGGCATGGGTCGGTGGTAGCAAACGTACTTGCCATTCACCTGCTGCGGGAAGATCGTCACGTCGCGGTTGGAGGGTGGGAAGATGATGCCGTGTCGGTCAATATTGACAAAGTCGGTCGTGCTGACCAGGCTAGTCGCTACGCCATAGGTGCTGACTGCCGTGTAATTGACGTAATAGGTATCGCCGATACGGGTGATGCGCCCATCTTCAATCCCATAGGCCTCAAAGGGATCGGTGGCGCTCAGCCAGAGTGTAGCTTCAACGGTGAAGTGGATGCCATCTGTGCTGCGTGCCAGCCGCAGGTGGCTGATGCTCGTCAGGCGAAGCAAGCCCGTTTTTTTGTTCTGCACCAGACGCGGATCATCGGTGAGCCAGTCCGGGTCATCACGGCGCACACGGTCGATGACCAACTCGCCATCAACGAAATAAGGACACAAGATGATGCTTTCATCTGTGGAAAGCGGTTTTTCCGCGACACGTAAAAGCAGCAAAATTTCATCGTTATAGGTGCAGGCTCCGGCATTAAATGTGCCGATGACGGACCAGTCCGGGCGGGAAGGCTGCACGTGTTTGGGACTAATCAGGGGGTTGGCAGCATGTCGCTTAAGCATGGTGAACTCCAAGCAAGAATGTGTGCTGTAATATTTACTTTCATTGTACGCCAAATGAGGGAGCACGTCCCGATGATGGTGCTACGCTCGCCTGCCTATAGGTCGATGTATTAGAGAACGCTAGGACGTGCCTTTTTCTTGTCCGAGGACTGCTTTTGCTGCATGGCCTGCTCACATGACACATTCTCTAGAGTCCACCTGACGTTTATCCTCTCATCTCTCTATATCAATGATCCCCGCACAGTTTACCCCATATAATGAAAGTGTATTAACAATTTGACTTTATGGAGTATGGCATGGGCCGTTTGTTAAGCAAAAAAATCATCACCTTCGGGGTCGCCCTGATTGTAATCATCGGCACTGTTATCCCTGTGTTTGCAGCGTCATTTTTCACTGACTTTGAAGAATTTGCAGAAGGAACATTCGCACCCAATCTCGATATTCCAGGCGTGACCTTCGGCCCTTGGCATTCTCATTTTGTCGTTAAGACTTTTGCAGGTTCTTCACCGGAGTACATTCAGGGCAAAGCATTATATGGAAACATTAGTGAACCGCCACTTGAGATCATGTTTGACGAACCTCAAGCACACATTCGCTTTGACTTTGTAGCCATTGATCCACTCCAAGTGACCTTAATGATGGATAATAATGTGACTGAAGTCCATCATTTCAGTGGTAATTACTCCAACAGTGCTCATCATGGGACCGTTTCACTCGACGGACCATTTGATCAAATCATCCTTGTGACCATAGGCAATATGGGCTGCCCAGGCTGTATCAACATTGACAATCTTTACTTCTCGTCAGGAGAAGACGGTGGCCCGCCAGATGATCGCATCGCACCCGGTGCTGGGGATGCCAACGTTGCCATTCTTTACCCAACTGGCGAGTCCATCGGCGTTTACAGCCACCAATCAGAAGGTTATATCGAAAACTTCATCACTGTTGATGACATCCCCGATGAACCGCCTACTGAAAACACGATCATCCGACAGGAAGGCAACATTATGGTCAGTATCCTGACGACAGGCGAAATTCAGTTCAACCTGGGCCCGGATGCCGAGGGCAAGACTTATACCATCATTATGTCGGATATTCACGGCAGCAATACCTATACCAGCTACTACGATCCGAACGAGTAGGTATGGTGAAAATAAGTTGATGAAATACGAAAGGCACGCTAGGACGTGCCTTTTTTCTTGTCTGGGGATTGCTTTTGCTGGGTAGCCTGCTGATGCAGCGATTGGGCTGCACGGGGATCAGCACCGCCGCCTGCCACATCGCGGAACATTTTATCGACCTGCTGGCTGTCGCCGCTTTCCATGACGTTTAGCATCTCTTTGGATGTCATGCGCGTGTAGTCATGTTCGCCGGATTGCAGGCTCACACGGCGAATGACCCGTGCCAATTCGGTACTGGCACAGTTAGGGCACTGAGGCGTAGCGGCATCGTAATCAGCATAGGTTTTATAGAACAGGTCGAACTCGGTGCCGCATTCTTTGCAGCGGAAATCATAGCTGGGCATAGTGAACCTCAATCTAGGAACATCATGATGGCATTATAGCCGATGAATCTTGGATAATCGTATACATAGTGCATCATGTGGCATACAGGAAGCAACAGATATGAGCTATATTTAGGGCACTTAAATTATTTATCAAAAGGAGCCATTTCAATGGCAAATTCTGGTCTTTTAGAACGCACGACTCCAGAAGCACAAGGCATTCCCTCCTCAGCGATTCTGGACTTTATCGAAGCCCTCGAACAGCACACACAGCCAATGGATGCCTCCCACAGTTTGATGCTGCTGCGTCATGGTAACGTGGTCGCGGAAGGCTGGTGGGCACCCTACGGCCCTACCTCACCCCATTGGATGTATTCTTTCAGCAAGAGCTTCACGTCGAGCGCCATCGGCTTGGCAGTGGAAGAAGGACTGCTAACGGTCAACGACCCGGTTTTGAAGTTCTTCCCAGACGAGGCCCCTGCCGACCCCAGCGACAACCTGAAAGCGATGACGGTCAAGCACCTGTTGTCGATGAATACCGGCCATGCCAACGAACCGACCACAACCGTCTTCTGGGGCGAGGATGACAACTGGCCGCGCGCGTTCTTGTCGCTACCTGTCGAGAAAGAACCAGGAACCTGGTTCCTTTACAATACAGCGGCGACTTATATGCTATCAGCGATCATCACCAAATTGACGAGCCAGACGCTGCTGGACTACCTGACGCCGCGTTTGTTCGAGCCATTGGGCATCGAGAACCCGGCCTGGGATGTAGACCCGCAGGGCATCAACCTGGGCGGGACCGGGCTGCACATCACCACTGAGGACATCGCCCGCTTTGGCCAGATGTACCTGCAAAAAGGTGTCTGGAACGGCCAACGCATCCTGCCAGAGGCCTGGATTGAAGAAGCCACACAGGCGACATCCGATAACAGCAACCAACCCAGCAACCCGGACTGGATACAAGGCTACGGCTACCAGTTCTGGCGCTGCCAACATGGCTTCTATCGCGGGGATGGCGCGCATGGGCAGTACTGCGTGGTCATGGAAGCTCAGGATGCTGTGTTAGCCATGACCAGCGGTGTGCGCGATATGCAGGCTGTTCTGGATAAGGTCTGGGAGCATCTGCTGCCAGCGATGCAGGCTGAACCCCTGCCTGCCAACCCGGATGCACACAGCAAATTGACCGAAAAGCTAGCATCTCTCTCGCTGCCGATGCCCCAGGGCACGCCAACATCACCGCAGGCTGAGGCCACCAGTGGCAAACTTTACACCCTGGAAACAAACGATCTCAATCTGAAGGGCGTTAAGCTGGCTTTTGGGGATGAGGGCAGCACGCTGACGCTCGTCACCCCAGCGGGCGAACAGACAGTCTCGGTTGGTTATGAAACATGGGCCAGGAGCACTGCCGAACTGCGCGAATATGGCGAAGAAGTCATCGCTGCCAGCGGTGCATGGACTGACGACAGCACCTATACAGTGTACTTGAGCTTTTACGAGAGCGAGGTCGGCGTGATTTTCACATTCCACTTTGAAGGCGACAACCTGCGCATGACTTACGAGCCGAATGTCTCCTGGGTATCGACCGATGTGCAGACGATTAAGGGCCACACAACGAACTAGTCACCCGTAGCACGTTCCACACTGGGGGCTGTGTACGTCGCGTCGTCACGATTGAAGAACAGCAGCGATGTCGACACGATGTATGCGGCCCCATACAGCACCAGCGCCGTCTGCATATCGACCCATTCCAGCATGAAGCCACCCAGCACGCCGCCGATGGGCATCGCCACCAGCACGCCCGCCGACATCATACCCTGTACCCGTCCACGCATAGCAGGCGGAATACGACGATACTCGATGGTGCTGAGAACGGGATTGAGCGGCCCCGCGAAAATGCCTGCCAGCACGCTGATGGCCACCAGTCCGATGACGGGCGGGAAAAAGGCATACAGGAAGAAGCGCGCCGACAGCAGCACAAAGCAGATCGCCACCAGCCGTAACTGATTGGGGAAACGGTCGCCAAGCCAGCTATAGAGCAGGCCGCTCAATAAACTGGCCGCGCCAAAAGCGCCGCTCACAAGGCCAAGCGTGGTCGCGCCGGAATCCGGGCCGAAGAGGGTGCGCATATAGACCGGCAAGGTAACCGCCCCCAGCGAATAATCGATCATGTTGGTGACCATAATAATCAACATCAGGCTCAATAGCAGGCGATCCGTGCGCATGAAGCGATAGCCTTCTTTGAGGTCAGCCCAATAGCTGCTCCCTGTGTTGGGGCGATTCTTGTTGGCCAGATGCGACGGAATGAAAATCAGCATACCTAATGCGGAGATGATGAAGGTGATGGCATCAATGGCCAGCACACCCGTCGCCCCCAGCGCCGCGATCAGCAAGCCCGCGATGGGCGCGCCGATCATCGTCGTGGCCCGTTGCAGCGATTCATTGAGGCCCGCCGCCCGTTCCAGGGACATGCCCGCCGCTTCGGCCACTTCCGGCAGCAGGGATTGGCGCGCCGAGCGTCCCGGTGCATCCATCAGATTGCCCAGGAAAATCAGCACAAGCAACTGCCAGAATTCGAGGCCGACCGTCGCGTAAAGTACGGGAATGAGCAAAATCGTCAGGCCGCTGGCCAGGTCAGCGAACACGCTTACGGGCTTGTAGCCCGTGCGGTCGACGATGGTGCCGCCGAAGAACATGCCAATCACAATCGGCGCGACGCTGAAAAAGGCCACGATGCCCGTTTGCACCGTGCTCCCGGTGGTTTCCAGCACAAACCAGGGGATGGCAATGGCGGCCATCGCATCGCCCGTGACGGAAATCAGCGAGGTGATATACAGGGCGTAGAGGGGGACGCGCGTCTTTTTGTCTGGCATGGACATATCCTTGATGGGACGGCTCATCCCCATCTACGGCCTGAGCAACGGATATGTTCAAATTTGGGGGGGGGGGATAGGCTAGAGCTTACTCTCTGGCGGGTCTTCTTTGCCGCCATCAGTGCGCAGGGCCTTGATGACGCCTTCGACGCCCTGAACGAAAACGCTATTGTCGTGCTCCCAACCCTGGAAATTGGCGGCAAGGCGGGACTTGAGCTTTTGCTTTTTTCCACTCTGATAGTCATCGCTGAACAGATAGCCATCCAAATCCAGCGGAATAAGGGCCTTGACCTGCCGCCCACCAGGGCGAGATTTCATGAGGTCGCGCTCTTTAGAGAAAGCGGTATCGAGTTCATTATCGCACCACCAGCTATTGAGCGAATTTTCAGAGGCACACAGCAACACTTTGTCCCAATAACGAATGCCGTGCTCGATTTCTTCGTAGATGTCATCGCCGGGATTCATTTGCTTCTCGTCCAGCCAGCAGCGGATGCCCTCACCCTGCAAACGATCATGCAGTTGGCGGGCAAATTCTTTATCGGCGTGGCTGTAGCTGATGAAGCACGAGTAAAAGTCAATGGCTTTGCCAACGAGCGACTTAGCGAAAGTAATCATCGTATCAGGCACACCGCAACCGCGAAGGAAAATTTCAGGGATTTTCCCGCCTGATTTATAGAAGGTATCGACGCCGATTGTGCTGGGGCCAGAATGTATAACTTCTTCCAATCCTAATGTATGAGATAAATCTATATCAGCCAAAACGGTTGATACCAATTGGGCCCCGCTAAAATTGGCAAGTTTGAGATCAGCGCGAGATAGGTTTGCTTCGACCAGTGCGACTGACGTTAAATCAGTTTTTTGTAGACAAGCTCCACTGAGATTAGCCCGAGTAAGATTAGAGAGGCTTAGATCTGCCCCACTTAAATTCGACTTCTCAAGATCAGCACCCCATAAATGAACATCCAACAAACCAGCATGAGTTAGATCGGCTTCACTTAAATCAGCTTCGCTTAGATCAGCCTCAAAAAAATTAGCATCCCAAAGACTAGCACTCCACAAGTTAGTACTTCTGAAATTACCATTGTTGAGGTCAGTTTTAGCTAATGAAGCTCCACTCAGATCAGGTCGAATACTAGGATTATCTTGACGCCACTGATTCCAAACTTCGACGCCTTGCTTGAGAATGGCTAGGTGCTCTGGGTTGGCCATCGGGGCAGCCTAACGTTCATCAGCCAGGGCGGTGAAGCGCATGAAGGCGCGTTCCTGGGGGGTCATGTCGGTGGGGTACTCGTAGTGGTCGTTGGCTTCCAGGATGCGGTAGCCCTCTTTTATATAGCCGCGAATGGTATGCAGGCTGATGCCCATCTCATCGGCGGCTAGGTGGGCGGGCATGCCTTCGATCACACACAGGCGGATGGCCTGCCGAATGCGGTCGGTCATTTCCGGGTAGTCACGCTGTTCCGGCAGAATAAAGGCGTTATACAGGCGGCGGTTGCTGATGTCGTGGGTCGCGCGCTGCACTTCCGAGGTGACGATCATATCGTGCTCAACCGTCGCGCAGATGGCCCAGGCGATACGCAGGCGCACCTCGTTTTTCAACAAAAATGCCTTGGCCCCTTCTTCAGCAGCGACCTGGGCCAATTCAGGCTCTTGCAGGCTTTGTACCATACACACGATGCCTGTATGCGGCGAGAGATCCTGAATGCGGCGTAGGGTATTGCGCAAACCGGTCGCGCCACCCAGATGATCGGCATCGAGTACCACAATATCGGGTAGTTCTGCGGCCAGGGTGATGCGCAGATACTCCCAAAATTCATGAATGTTGGGCGTCATGAACATCACGCGCGTGCGACGGTCCCAGGCGAGGTAGCTGTTAAGGGCTTGCAGCGCATATATGTCAGAGTCGAAGAGCACAACCCGCAGGTTGAGAAGGCCGATACCTGATGGCATGGGATTGTTGACCTGTAATTGCTGGTATGAGCAACCTTAGTTTATGCTGAAAATGGCGAGTCTGCAATTGACGTCGCTTGTCTGCTGGAATGATCGCAACCATAACGTCATGCCAAAGCCCGATTAAGACACGCTCGGCACTCACATGGCCCGCAACATGACGACCAGAGCAACGAAGGCAATCCACGAGGCCATCCACAAGATCAACCCGGCTTTGCGCCAACGTGCGAGAAATAGTCCGAAGTACAGCAGAAAGCTATAGCTAGCAATGTAGGGCATAAAGAACATCCCTGCAAAAATGCCCAATATCGAATCCCGTTTGCGCCATGCATAAAACGCAAATGGGATGCCTATCAACAGCGAGGGTCCCCACCCGAGAATCACATTTGGGGCGGTATTGGGTAGTGGACGCAAATCGCTTCCGATATTGGCTAACCAGGCCAGGGGCCAGTCCCCCCAGATCAATAACGTTACCAGAGCCAGCACCACCATCACCAGCACCCAGCGCACCAGCTCACGCCATTTGAAGCCCACTAGATACCCCAGGACTAGCTGAGGTTTCGCCAGCATAAGAGGGCCACTATATGCCGGAGGAACAAGCAAGGCCCAGACAACGAGCCAATCGATGTTGAGTTCAATCATGTGGTTTAACGCGAGTGGGGATAAGGATACGAGCACCAGTGTCCGCATACTGCCGCCATATTTCGCCAGCAATAGCGCCATCCCCACGAAGTACAAGATCATCTGCGCCAGCATACTCCATGTAAATGGCATCATGGCGAATGGCGCAAGGATCACAATGACCCAGGGCGGGTTCAGATACCCGACGATGGCATACGGGTCCAACAGGTGCTGATCGGCTTTCATGAACGTCCACTGTTGATCGCCCCAGATATACAGCAGTTTACCCTGAATATTTGGATCATTGAACATTATGAAGCCAACAAGCCACCACGCTAGCGCAATGCCCAAGCCAACCCAAACCATCTGCTGGCGCTGGCTGGACGTAACCCTGGATTGAACTGGCTGACGCTCTGATACCGCAATATCCATCTACACAGCCTTAGGAGGTAGGCATACAGTGCCTAAATTGTACAATGCAGACAGTATCCTGATGTTTGAGATTTTGGAGCCTGCCACATGGCCACATTCATCATAGGCGATATACACGGCTGTTACGACGAACTGCGCGATCTGCTCGATAAAGCCGCCCTCACAACCGAGGACCGCATTATTATTTTAGGTGACCTCTACAACCGAGGGCCAAACCCACGCAGTGTCTATCACTGGCTGCGAGATACACCCCAGGCCAGCAGCCTGATGGGCAATCACGAGTACTATCATCTGCAAACGGTCGATGGCGATAAGGACGTAAGCCCTCCAACGCTGCTAACGCGCTGGTTCATGGACGAAGACTATCATGCGGCTATCGCCCATATGCGTACCCTGCCACTCTACATGGAACTCGATGAGGCCATTCTGCTGCATGGCTTTTACGAACCGGGCGTGCCTTTAGCAGATCAGCGACCCGGTATGCTGCTGGGACTCGATGACGAGGAAGCCGAACTCAAAGCGCGTTTTGATCGGCCCTGGTACGAGCTGTATGAAGGCGACAAGCCGCTGCTGGTCGGGCATCGCGATTATACTGGCGAACAGAAGGTATTCGTCTATGAAGATCGCGTCTATGGGCTGGATACACGCTGCGTGTACGGCGGCTCATTGACCGGACTGCTGCTGCCGGACTGGAAATTCGTTTCGGTTCCGGCGCGCGATGACCACTGGGCGACGCTCAAACAGCGCCATCACCTCACATAAATCGCATAAGTGTGTCGTACAATACATTAGAATGGCCATCGCTTTTCCAGCGTCTGAACAGGCAAAGGCAGCAGGAGCAACCATCATGACCAAAGCCAAACGCAAAAGAGGCCAATCCCATAAGGCGCGCATCGGGCTGACGATGGTGCTGCTGGCCGGTGTGCTGGTAGTGGTCATATTCAGGCTAGGAGTATCTTCCTTGAACAGCGAATTTTCCGAAGATGACATCGACCGCATGGTGACAGCCGCCCAAGATGCCGTAAATAGGCGCTTCGACACCATCCCCGGCGACTTCGCCCTGCCGATTCCGCGACTTCACGAGTTGGAATTCGCAGTGGCATTTTACGATGGCGTGGAAATACTAGAAGCCTTCAGCCCACCCAACCACGATTGGCTCACAATCCACATCCGCTATATCAATATGTTCGGTGACGTTTTCCCTAACCCGGACACAAGCGAACTGGAAAGCTGGCAGCTCCCCATTAGCTTTGAAATTGTCTACAGCCTGCGTTCCCCGGAAGCCGCCTGTATGCAAGCGATGATCGACTCGCGCACACCCGACATCATCACCAACCGTTGGCACTATGACCTATGGACGCACACCGTCCAGCCCTGGGCCGATTGGGTGCAATCAGTGTGTTATAAAGACAGCCTTTCCTAGCCATAAACCACATACCTATATCTATTGTGACGCTTTGCTTATGCGCCTATCCTCATATTCGGATGGGTGACAATTGGCATAGTGAGCATCTTGGTTAAGTCTTGGCCCACATGCTATAATCCACACAAATTAAAAAGGCGTTCTGCATCTTATCTGTCGCCTCTTGTCGCAACGCAAGCGGTTATCTCTTCTGGATACCCTCATCGGGATACCCTATGGGGATAACTTTCTAATCATTATCTGACGTTACCTGTTGAAAGGATGGTCAACGTGGCTTCATTAGTCATGACGATCCGAGAGACGCTGCGCTACCGCGGTGCAATCGGCCAGTG
Organism: Anaerolineaceae bacterium; assembly: GCA_002699585.1. GTDB lineage: Bacteria > Chloroflexota > Anaerolineae > Aggregatilineales > Phototrophicaceae > Phototrophicus. The sequence goes on from PABP01000036.1 coordinate 217,836, forward strand.
GAGCTGGGTGCTGCATCGATTGAGTGGTTTGGGCGTCGTCTTGTTTTTGGTGCTTCACGTCATTGATACGTCGTGGGCAGTTTTTTTCCCCGGTCTTTACGAAGAGGCCATCGCTTCTTACCAATCCCCATTGTTTACTATTGGTGAATTTATCCTCGTAGCATGTGTGGTTTACCACGCGTTCAATGGCCTGCGTATCGTCATCTTCGACTTCCGCCCGGACCTGTGGCGCTATCAGGGTAAAGCCGCCTGGTACGTCCTGGGTGGCACAGTCGTGGTGCTGATTCCAGTTTTCCTGGGCATGTTCAGCCATGTTCTGGCCCACTATAGTGAAGAAGAAGTCTTCGTGCTCAGCCTGGATAAAGTCATTGCTGGGCAGTTGCCCTTCATCGCTGGCTTTGTCGTGGCCATTATTGCCGCGCTGGTCATCGGTGGTGCCTGGAACGCGGTTGCGGGTGGCGAAGAAACCACCGTCAGCGCCAAGAACAGCGGCAGCAAGCTAGAGCGCTTCTGGTGGTCCTTCATGCGCGTCAGCGGCCTGCTGATTATTCCGCTGGTGTTCGGCCATCTGGCGCTGATGCACATCATCCAGGGTGTGTTTGACCTGACGCTTTCGGGTGCGACCGTCGCCGGTGTAGCAACAACCGGGGCCGCGCTCAGCAATGGCGTGCTGACGGACATCATGAGCACCAACATGGCCAGCATCCTCAATGGCCTGAACGATACCGGCACAGCTACCGAATTCGTCGCCGAGCGCTGGAACTTCCTGACCGGCGGCATCGCTATCTGGCGCATTTACGACATTCTGCTGCTGATCCTGGTGGCACTACACGGCTTCAACGGCCTGCGCTACGTCCTGACCGACTACACCATGAAGCAGCCGCTGCTGCGCAAAGCCAGCATCGCCCTGACGATCATTGGCGGCATTACGCTGGTGGTGGTCGGTGGCAGCGCACTGCTGACATCTGTCGAAGCGGATGCCATCCATACAGCGCAAGAATCCATCTGCGAGATTAATCCTGACCATGCGGATTGGTGCGTCGATCTTGGATTCGGCAGCGAATAGCGTCTTACTGGTAGCCTTCTTAGGAGATTGAACGATTATGCATATGCATCAACATGAAGTCATCATCGTCGGCGCTGGTGGCGCTGGCCTGATGGCCGCACTCTATGCGAGTGAAGGCGGCGCGGATGTCGCTGTCGTCAGCAAACTGTACCCGACGCGCTCCCATACCGGGGCGGCCCAGGGTGGCATCGGCGCGGCACTCGGCAACATTGACGAAGATCAGCCGATTTACCATGCCTACGACACCATCAAAGGTGGCGATTATCTGACCGATCAAAATGCGGCCAAGGTGCTGGCGGAAGAAGCGATTGATTCCGTCATCGAGTTAGAGCGCTACGGCCTGCCCTTCGACCGTACGCCGGAAATGCGCATCAGCCAGCGACGTTTCGGTGGCCATACCCGTAACTTCGGTGAGGAACTGGTGCATCGTGCCTGCCACGCCGCCGACCGTACCGGCCATATGATCCTGCAAACACTGTACCAGCAGTGCATCAAGAAGAAGGTCAACTTCTTTGACGAGTTCCAGGTTGTCGACCTGATCGTCAACGATGGCAAGACCGCAGGCGTGGTCGCTGTTGACCTGGCGACAGGCGAGTTCCACATTTTCCACGGCAAGGCCGTTCTGTTTGCGACGGGCGGCTGGGGCCGCTGCTGGAGCGTGACGAGTAACGCCCACAGCCTGACGGGTGACGGCGCAGCTATCGCCCTACGGCGCGGTGTCCCGATGGAAGACATGGAGTTCTTCCAATTCCACCCAACGGGCATCTACCGTATGGGTATCCTGATTACGGAAGGTGTGCGTGGTGAAGGCGGCGTCCTGCTGAACGACAAGGGTGAGCGCTTTATGGAAAAATACGCTCCGAGCGTCAAGGACCTCGCCAGCCGCGATGTGGTCAGCCGTGCAATTTATGATGAAGTCGCCAACGGGCGCGGCATCAACGGCAAGACCTATGTCCACCTGGATATTCGTCCGGCGACGGTCAACCATTACTTTGAGCAAGAGGGCAGCGACAAGCGCATCGACGACAATTACGTCGAGAGCAAGCTGCCGGATATCCTCGATTTCTGCCGCACCTACCTGGGTGTGGACCCGGTCAAAGAGCCGATGCCCGTCCAGCCAACAGCCCACTATGCGATGGGTGGCATCCCCACCAACGTCAACGCGGAAGTGGTCATCGACGAGAACAATACGGTCATGCCCGGTTTATACGCAGCGGGCGAAACGGCCTGCGTGAGTGCCCACGGTGCCAACCGCCTGGGGACCAACAGCCTGGTTGACCTGGTTGTATTCGGTCGTCGTGGCGGCATGAAGATGGCCGAGTACGTTAAGGGTGTCGATTGGACGCCACTGCCGGATGACGCCGGCAAAGAGGTCGAAGCCGAGTTCAAGCGCATCCGTAACGGCAAGGGCAGCAGCAAGCCCTATGAGCTGCGTGATGCCATGCAGAAGACCATGAATGATAATGTCGGCGTTTACCGCACTGACGATACCATGAAGAAGGCCGTAGACGAGCTGAAGCAACTGCGCGAAAGCTACTACAACGACATCACCATCGACGACCAGGGCTATAAGTTCAACACCGACCTGATGGAAGCCTGGGAACTGGGCTGCATGCTGCAACTGGCGGAAGTCACCGCCCAAAGCGCCCTGCTGCGGACTGAAAGCCGGGGTGCCCACAGTCGCGATGACTTCCCGGACCGTGATGACGACAATTGGATGGTCCACACGCTGGCCTACCAGACTGGCGCTGAGAAGGAATCCGACTATCGGGTGACAGCCGACAAGCCGGTCGATCTCTCCTTGTGGGAAGACGAAAAAGCTCAGGGGCTACCGGACGATAAGCAGAAGTTCAAGCCCAAACCGCGTGTCTACTAAGCTATATGGGATTCATCCCTATGGCCAACGCGAATCGACTGGCCAACCTGTAAGCTGATTGAAACTGCTTTTGGAGAACAACTGATATGGCGGATTTGACTGTTAAATTCAAGATACGTCGCCAAAATCCTGAAATCCCAGGTAAAGACAAACCCTACTGGCAAGAGTTCACGCTGACAGGCGTAGAACCCACCGACCGCGTGCTGGAAATGCTGCACCGCATCAAGTGGGAGCAAGACGGGACGCTCAGCTTGCGCCGTTCCTGTGCGCACGGTGTTTGCGGCTCCGATGCTATGCGCATCAACGGCGTGAATGCCCTGGCCTGCAAGGTGCTCATCCAGGATGTTGGCAATGAAATCATGGTGGAGCCGATCCTCGGCCTGCCCGTGATTAAAGACCTGATCGTCGATATGGAACCCTTCTTCGATCACTATCGCAGCGTGATGCCCTACTACGTCAATAACGATCCGGTGCCGGAAGACGGCCGCGAACGCCTGCAAACCCAGGCGGACAAAGATAAGTTTGATGACACCACCAAGTGCATCCTGTGCGCCTGCTGTACGACCTCGTGCCCGTCCTACTGGGCCAATGGCAAGTACGTCGGCCCCGCAGCGATTGTCCAGGCGCATCGCTTCATATTCGATACCCGCGACCAGGCCGCCAAGGAACGCCTCAACATTTTGGCAGAAGAAAACGGCGTCTGGCGCTGCCGTACCATCTACAACTGTACACCGGCCTGCCCGCGTGAAATCCAGGTGACAAAAGCCATTGGCGAAGTCAAACTGGCTATCCAGCGCGGCAAGACGGACGGCATCGTCAAGGTGGTCCACGCGCACCAGCATTAGCCCCCCATCCACAAGTCCCGTCCTACAAGAATTTAGGGGTGGGGTTCAATAGTAAAAAACACAAACGCCCCGATTGGGGCGTTTGCGCTGCATGGGGATCATATGCGGTAGAATTCAAGTTGATGGTGCGCGTTTTATCGCGTGAGCGGCAAGGCGTTAGAGGATGTCTTCATCCTCGTCATTTTTGCGCTTGTCGTATGCGTCATCGTCGTCATAGCGGCTGATCTTAGGCCGCATGTTGCCGCCGAAGAGCATGAACAGGCCAATGGCGATCAGAGCAATCGGCCAGATGCTGCCCCAGTTGATGCCCCCGAAAAGCCCGGGTACACCGAAGACGACACCGATGCCGATCACCCAGAAAGCGGGTGTCGCCTGGGTCCAATCTTTGCCCTCGGCCATCGTGCGGGCGATGATGGTCGCGCCAATCACGAACATGATACCGGGCCACCAAAAATGGGTGATGAAGAGCAGGGCCAGCCCAATCATGAACACGCCCCCACTAATCTGATCGGCTCGTTCTTTATTATGTCCTGTGTTGTGTTTTATTTTCCCGTTTTCCATTGCTGCTTCCCTGTTTCTCTTTTCCGTGCGTTATCAGGCTTTTGAGCGCGCTGTTGTTTGTTGTGTGCCTTCACTGACTATTACGCAGCGTTTTTGTTAGCGTTGCAGGGCTGTCGCGCTATTTACAACATTTTTATGACTGTGACTTCCAGCCATATCAAAATGACAGTGCTTAATACCCCGAAACACAAGTCGAAAAACGGTTCTTTCAAAATGGCCTTATATTCAGTACAAAAAGCGCTAGTGGCGATTTTCTATTTGGGGTATACTGCCACGAGTTTGTGCTGGAACGTGGTTCCGACATGGCAGCAAGACCTTTTTAGTAAACATTTTTTGGAAGATTAAACGGCACTACACTATGTACGTTCCCACCCGCCGAACCCATAGACAATTCCATAGAAGAGACTTATGCCGCCCACAGTAACCACGCCGCAGCGCACCTGCGGCTTTTGTATTTTAGCCACCCAATTGATACCCCCAACCCCAGGAGGAACACCATGAAGAAAGTCGGTTATGCTGGCGTCGCCCATATTCATACGCCCGGTTTTGTAGATCGCCTGAACAAGCGCAATGACGTACAGGTCAAAGCAGTTTGGGATAAAGAAGCTGCCCGCGCCCAGATCACGGCGGATAAGCTCGGTACACAAACGGTTGATGATCTATCGACGATCCTGAACGACGACGAGATCGAAGCCGTTATCATCTGCTCGGAGACATCCGACCATGAAGAACTGGTCGCCAAAGCGGCAGCAGCTGGTAAGCACCTGTTCATTGAAAAGCCACTGGGCACGACTGGGGCCGCCGCCGCAAAAATGGCCCGCGCCATTCAGGATGCAGGCGTCATCTACCAAACGGGTTACTTTATGCGCAGCCAACCCGTACACCGCTTCATCAAGCAGCAGCTCGCAGCCGGGACGCTGGGCAAAATCACGCGCGTGCGCCACTCCAACGTGCATGATGGCTCCCTCGGTCACTGGTTTGACCCCGGCAAAGGCTGGTTCGAGGATGGCTGGATGTGGATGACCGATGTCGAAAAAGCGGGAGTCGGCGGTTTTGGTGACCTCGGCTCACACTCGCTGGATATTTTGCTGTGGCTGTTCGGCGATGTCGCCCAGGTGACGGCCCAGGTGGACCGTGCTTTCGATCACTATAGCTGCGATGAATACGGCGAAGGCATGCTGCGCTTTGAAAATGGCATTATCGGCACACTGGCCGCTGGTTGGGTCGATGTCCTGCGCCCACTGCCGATCCTGGTCAGCGGCACAGAAGGCCAGATATATATGAATGACGGCGATGTCTTCTTCAGATCAGAGCACGTCGACGGGGCCGATGGCAAGCAGCCCTGGACCGACCTGCCAGAAGCCCTGCCCCACGCCTTTGAACTGTTCCTGGATGCGATTGTCGGCAAAGACGTTGAACTCATCGACGTCAACGATATGGTGGCCCACGCAACGGTCATGGAAGCCTTTTATGAGGGTGCCGCCAATAACACCTGGGTTCAGATTGAAAAGCCTACTTTTTAGACCAGGCCAATTGTAAAGACAGTCTGTTTTTTGCTATCAGACCCCCATCCTCAGTCCTTCCCTCATGAGGTGGAAGGATGCCTTTCATAAGCAAGATGGGTGTTCACAAAGTCCCCTCACATCATGGGGAGGGGATTTAGGGGTGGGGTCTGTCTTTATTCAGTAAATGACCATCTAAGACAACTAAGTATCTACCTATCCAACGGAGTGAGAGACAATGAGTACGTTAAAAGTAGGGGTTATTGGTGTCGGGGGCATCGCGCGGGTCCATATGCCCGGTTGGGCTGCTTCTCCGCATACGGAAGTCATCGCCGGGGCGGACGTCAGCCAGGAAGCGCTTGATAAATGGTCAAAAGAGTGGGGTGTGCCGATTACGACCACCAACAGCGCCGACCTCATCAATGACCCGGCGATTGATATTATCGACATCGTGACGCCCAACAGCTACCATGCCCCGCTGACTATTGCCGCGCTAGAAGCAGGCAAGCATGTCATCTGCGAAAAGCCGCTGGCAGCGACCCCGGCAGAAATCCAGTCGATGATTGATGCGCGCAACAAGTCCGGCAAGCTGCTGATGACTGCCCAACACTTCCGTTTTAAGGGCACATCCAAAGCCATGAAGGCTGAAATCGACAGCGGCGCGCTTGGCGATATTTACCACGCTCGTAGTTGGATGCTGCGCCGCATCGCCATTCCGGCGCGCCCTGGCTTCCTGATGAAGGAACACAGCAGCGGCGGCGCAACCATCGACATCGGCGTGCACATCCTCGACCTGACGCTGTGGTTCATGGGTAACCCCAAGCCCGTTTCGGTCACGGGTGTCGCTCGTACGGAAATCGCCAAGATCCCCGGTGCGTTCAGCGCGTGGGATAACTACCGCGAAGTACCGTCGGACATCATGGATGTAGAAGAAATGGCGCTGGGCTTTGTCCGCTTTGAAAACGGTGCAACGCTCGTCCTGGAAGTCTCCTGGATGCTGCATCACGACACCCCCGGTGAAGATATGCAGATGTGGTTGTACGGCAATCAGGGCGGCGCACATTGGCCAAAAGACGAAATCTACACGACCAATTACGCCACCAAGCAGCTTTACAATCGCGCGTTGCAGCTCACCAAAGACGAGAACGAAGCCCATGCCCAGGAATGCATCGAATTCGCGCAGGCGATTGTCGATGGCGCGGAGACCTCCCCCGTTCCAGCAGAGCAGTCCTTACAGGTTTCGCAAATCCTCAATGCCATTTACGAAAGCCAGAAAACAGGCCGCGAAGTCCTCATCGCTGACCTGTAAATCAGCAGTTTGATACCCAAGAATGCAAAAAGGACACGACGAGATGCCGTGTCCTTTTTGTTTTGTATAGCGATCCCTTTAGGGGAACATTGTAGTGGCAAGGCATGCCTTGCCGCTACGGAATAACATTGCTTGGATTAGTCGCCTGCTTCAGGGGCCGCTTCAGCATCTGCTTCAGCGACAACTTCAGTGCTGGCTTCCGGCGCTTCTTCAGTATCAGCGATCACTTCCGAGGCAGCCGCGCTAGGCAGCTCCTCGCCACTGTCGCCGGCTTCTTCACGGCGGCGGAACAACCAGGCTTCCTGCTCGGCAACGCTGACATCATCGATGCTCAGTTCAATGTGCTTGCGCTCATTGTCGATGCCGACGATACGGACCAGAACGGCATCCCCATCGCGGAACATATCCGCCGGGGTAGATGCGCCCAGGTTTTCCATACGGCTGGTATGGACCAGGCCCTGTGCGCCGCTCGGAGCGGCCACAAACACGCCGAAGTCCACGACGTTGGTGACAACGCCTTCCAGTAGGTCGCCGGGGTGGTACTCAGCGGTGAAGGCATCCCACGGATCCGGCAAGATTGCCTTGCGGTTAAGTGCGATACGCTCGCGTTCCACATCAATGCTATCGATGCGAACCTCGATTTCTTCGCCAACTGACAGGACATCACCGGGGTGGCCGACATGGCGATGATCGATATTCGAAATATGGATCATGCCATCAACGCCGCCAATATCGACGAATGCGCCGAAGTTGGTCAGGTTGACCACGCGCCCCGTGACGATTTCGCCAGCTTCCAGTTCCTTCAAACGCTCACTACGGGCATCACGCCGCGCGGCACGTTCGGAAAGAATCAGGCGGTTGCGGGACTGCTCGACCTGAATCACCTTGAGCTGGACTTCCTTGCCAATGATCTTTTCTTTGACATCGCGCAAACGCGATACCGATACACCCGATGGGATGCTCTCGATATGCGAGTTAGGCACGAAGCCAGTCAGACGATGGAACCGGACCAACATACCGCCCTTGTTCACATCGATAATTCTAGATTCGACAGTCGTGTCGTTATCCAGATATTCCTGCGCGATTTTCCAGTCTTCGAGTTCCAGCGCCTTATTGATGGAGACGATCAGTTCGCCATCTTCATCGTAAGGGCGCATCACATAAACTGGGATTTCCATGCCCGCTTCAATTGTATCAATGTAGTCTTCGGGCAGACGGACTAAGTCTTTGCGTGTAACGATAGCATCACGCTTGAGGCCGACGTCAATAATGACTTCATCGCGACGTTTCTCGAGTACGACGCCCGTCAGGATCTGCCCACGTGAGGGCTGATCGTAATTGTAGGCGTCCAACAGTTCGGCGAAATCAATACCACTCAGGTCTCCGCCGTTCGTTTCGACATCTGTCAGTGCCGCGTTCATTGCTACCATATCACCTCTTTAATTGGGTTCTATCTGCACCAGCACCAAATGGCCCCGCTGGTGAATAGGGCTGATGACCAGGATGGTCGTACTTCCTGACCGTCGTCTATCAATGTAGCGTGATGCGCTGCTGTTTAAGGGTCCGTTGTCACACCATGCCATCAAGCTCTGGCTGGGGCTTGATGCTTATCTGCTCGGACAAGGCTGGAAAAAGCGACGGAATAAAGGGTCGTGGTCCTGCTCATAGAGAAAGACAGACCCCGCAGATAGCGATAAGCTACCTACCATATCTCTTTCACCTTGTGAGCTACAGGGGAGTAACTAACGGTAAACAGGTGGCAGTGTTATACTCTACATTGATCATCGATAATAATCGTATCACAAAGCATCTGGCAAACTCAACATTTTTTGGGTGGTTCTAATAAGACACATATACATCGTAAAAATTATATTAAGCACCTCTAAGCTGGTATTCATGTAGGTCAATCATCATCTAACAGAAATGGCAAAAATAGGGCAAAATGACCCTCAGAAACGGGAAATAGCAGCATCAGTCCACCAGCACGATAATGTGTCGCCCCTCACGGAAAAGGATGATTCTTCCCATGCGACTTGCAATTTTATCTGATATACACGGCAATCTTATCGCTTTTGAGGCCGTATTGGCCGACCTGGCCCAACAAGGTGAGGTTGATGCCATCTGGTGCCTGGGCGATATTGTGGCCGGTGGGCCGCGCCCCCAAGAAAGCCTTCAGCGCGTCCGTGACCTCTTGGAGGAACATGGCAAAGACAAATTCAAGGTCATCGGCGGCAACACCGACCGTTACCTGTTGACTGGCGAACGCATGCCGATGCCGATTTTCACTGAAGAAGAAAAATACCAGGATCGCAGCCAGCAGTTCGCTACCCGCGATGCCGTCTTCAACTGGGCTTTGAGCAAACTAGGCTGGGCCGATTACGAGTTCCTCAGCAAGATCAACGGGCGCGAGATCCACAAATGGGTGGACGGCTACGGCGGCGTGATCGCTGTCCACGCTGTTCCGGGGTCCGATGAACCGACTTCACTACTGCCGGATACATCCGACGAAGAAGCGCGTGATGCCCTGCTCGACCGCGAAGGCCGCCTGTGTTTGGCAGGCCATACCCATCGGCGCATGGATCGGGATTTGGGCAGTTGGCGCGTGGTCAATCCGGGCAGTGTGGGCATGTCCTTCACGCAGCCGGGCCGCGCTGAATGGGCCATGCTGACCTTTGCCGATGGCGACGTCACGGTCGATCTGCGCGATGTACCCTATGACGTGGAAGCGGTGCTGGCGGAAGCCAATACGCTCGGCCATCCCAGCACGGATTATCTGGTGAATGTGCTCAAACAGACGTCTTAACCACCAAGTTGTTAGTCGTTAGTGATTAGTTTTTAGTACATAGGGTCGCTATAGGGATATCCTTATCAGACAAAACCCACTTCACGCAAGAGACTAAGAACTAACAACTATAAACTAACAACTTTGTTTAGAAAGCCAACTCATGGATAAACGTGAGCAATTCCTGGCCGATGTCGCGCCAGAGGATCATCATGCGGCGCTGCTGGTCGCCCAGGTGGGGGCCATGCCGACCGAACTGCAACTGGTCATCGATGTCGCCCGTTACGATGAAACGGTTGATGGCCTGCGACCCATGCGCAGCTATATCGTGCGCGTGGTGGGCGTGGTGGAGCATCAGATTACGGGATTGGGCACGACCACCAGCGATGTGCGCCTGCTGACCAAACACCCGCTGCTGTATCAATACACCGACGAAGCCGCCGCCCTCTTCTTCCGCGGCCAGCCGGATGATGCCAACGCGCTGGCGCTGGACATCGCCCAGGCGCATGCCAGCACCTTTGGACCCTGGCGGCACTTCCCGGAGTACCTCAACCCGGCGCAACCGCTGCTGACGCTCCTGACCAGCGGCGGCGGACTATTGGGGCAGATGCCGCGCTCATTGGCCGATGCCTGCCAACCCGTATTAGAGCGACATGGCTTAGAAACCAAGCTCATGCTGGATGGCTCCCAGGCCAGCCGCGCGGAAGGGCCGCTGCGCGAGCAGCAATTACAGGTTTTGCTGCTGGGGTATGCCTATTTCATCTCGTATGCTTTCGCCTTTGATGAGGTCGGCAAAGCGTAGAATTTACTTAGCCTGCAAGGTCTGGTCTACGAAAGTGCAGATTTCTCGATTGTGTATGTTGTTGAAGTCTTTTAGCCTGCGAGAAAATGCCTGTTTCTCATCAGGCGTGGCAGTTTTTACATGCTCAAAGAGATTTTTAAGTAACTGCTCGCCCTCACCAGAAGAGAATGATCGCGTATCGTGAATCAAGAAGAGCATACAGGCAATAATCGTAACGCGAATTTTAGTCTCAGGCTCAATCTTTAGCCTCTTACCAAGAGCATCCTATGCTTCTTGACTATGATCCTGCATACTCGCTAGAAGTGCCGCTGCTTCCCATCTAGTTTTAATTTCATTGTCCTCAAACAAACGAAGATACAAAGGAAAACCTTTGATAATCTCATCATATATCTGTATAGCCAGTCGCCAATGTCGAATGGAAGTGATAGGTATAAAGATATGACTGCAAATTACCGCCAATCCCTGAAGCAAATACCAACAATCAGGACACTGCTCATCGTGAAGAGCCTCTAGAATGAAAGGCACAATAAAAGGCGTTGCCTTATCGAGCATCCCAAAATGTTGGCCACTCCCGACCAAACCCTCCAGGGCATTTTCTCGCACGTGCCAATCTTCATGCAAAAGATTGCGAATATGAGTGGGAATGTCTTTGGTCTCTCCACCGTGTACGAGCCTCGTACCGAAGGATTCCCAATCAATATCATCTAAACCTTCAAACATAGAAGTTATCCCCTAATTCTCGACGCGGTTGGCGATGAAGCTGATCGTGAGCTGGGCATCGGGCGCAATGCTGCTGATTTCCGGTATGCTGGGAATGGTCACGCCCCAGTCAAAATAGCGAATGGTGGCAGTCGCGCTGCCGATAAGCTGCTCCTCAGTGGCTAGCATGGCCTCGGCGGCAAAAGCAACATCGTGCGTGGCCCCCCGAATCGTCAGATCGCCCACAATCTCGAAGCGGTAAAGCTGCCCCAGACCGATGGTCGGCGGCAGGCCGCGCAATTCGGTCGGCACAAATTCGATGAACTCATAAGCATCATCTTCCGAGCGCAGAATCTGGGCACGCAGGGTGCGGTCACGTAATTCATCACCTGTGACCAGCGTACGCGCACTGATACGAATGGTCCCCACCTGCGAGTTCGTCGGGCTAACCGGATCGACAATAATGTCGCCCGCCACGTCACGAGTCGTGCCGATAACATCGGACTGCGTACCGTTGCGCGTCTCTTGCAGCATGAAAGTCACTTCGGACTGCTGCGGCACGATGCGGTACTGCGAACGCGCGATTGGGATCGGTGTCTGGGTAGCGGTCGGGGCCAGTGTGGGCGCGGCTGTAAAGCCCACGGTCGGCACGATAACAGGCGTATTCGTGGGTAGGTCAGTCGGTAGGCTGGTAGGCTGAGCAACCACAGTCGCTAGGGCATCGTTGTCGGCACTAAGCGCGTCAACAGTCGCTATCAGATTGGCATTTTGCGCGTTCATGGCATTCACCTGGGTAGCGAGGCCAAAGGACTGCGTCGGATTGTAGGTCGGCAGCAGATTGAGATCGAGCGTCGGCGCGGTAATCGCTGCGCTCGGCGTTCCCGGCCCACCCATGAACCAGATCGTGCCCAAAACACCCAGGACGATGCCCGCCCCCAGCGCCAGCACCGCAATAATCATCAGCCGTAGATCACGCACGTTTGCCGCCCATCTGTTGCTGTGTGTGGTTGTGGTCGTCTTCGTCAGTTAGCGTGTCATCATCGGCCAGATGGTCAACGGCGGTCATCGTTTGGCTTTGCTGGCGAATAGCCCGCGCCAACTGGTTGACATAATGCAGGTTGCGGCCCAGGTCATAGACCTCAGCCATCCAGCGGCCATCACTCTGAATTTCAATGGCGGTGGTAGCGGCATCGATTTCTTGTAGCTGGATAGTGATGCGCGAAAAAGGCAGCACATCGACCAGGCCAAAAGAATGGACTCGCAGATCAGCAATCAGTCTGCCACTGGCGGCATCGGCGGTCTGGATGCGCAGTTTTTGTTTGCGCCCCACCAGCCGATCCACCTTCTGATTGAGGCCCTCCGGCTGCGGGATAGGTTGGCCATCCAGATCATTTAGCGCGGACAACACCACTGAAAATGCGTCAAGAAGCGGCAGATCGACTTCGATACGTGTTTGCTGGTGCGATGTCTGATTGGCACGGGCCTGTTTTTTGCCGACGAAAGCACGGCGCTGCTGCCAGCCCCGGAAGGCAAAGCCCCCGGCCATGATCGCTGCCGATAGGACGGTCCAGAACAGGGCGATGCCGCCGCTAATAGTTAGCGGGACTTGCATTGCAGCCAGCGATAAAAACGACATCACAAAGATCAGCATGGAGAAAAATACGAGAACGTAGCTCTGTTTACGATATGCCATCTGCTAAAACCTCAGACTAAGCTACCAAAGCTTAATCTGATTATAGTGACAATCGCTATGAGCGCCCATTGAGCCTGAGCGCCAGCAAAAAAAACAGCCCACTTCTGGTCAGAAGTGGGCTGTCTGCTCAAGCTGAGCTATAGGCTAGTCGGTACCGCGCAGGCGTGGGTCGAGCGCATCACGCAGACCATCACCCAGGAAGTTGAAGGCGAACATGATAATGAACAGCGCCAGCGCCGGGAAGAGCGCCTCGTGCGGGTAATTACGCAGCACGGCAGCACCATCACTAATCATATTACCCCAACTGGGCGTCGGGGCGTTCACACCCAGGCCGATGAAGCTCAAGAAGGCTTCGTAGCGAATGTAGGTCGGGATAGACAACGTTTCGCTGATGACGATCGGCCCCAGGATGTTGGGCAGAATATGACGCATCATAATCTGCGGGGTGGATTGGCCCAAAGCAGTCGCCGCTGTGACGTATTCTGTTTCCCTGGCGGATAGCACCTGACCGCGCGTGATACGCGCCAAGCGCATCCAGGAGGTCAAACCAATGCCCAGGAAGATAAAGAATACGCCGCCGGTCGCTCGGTCAATCGCCCCCATCTGGAAGATAAACGTCCCTGGCTGCGTCGAGGCCGCACTACTGCGGAAGAAAGCCATCAGTAGGATAATCAGCAGCAGCGCCGGGAAAGCATACATCAGGTCGACAAAGCGCATCATCCAGTTATCGACAGCGCCACCAAAATAGCCACTGATGAGGCCATAAGGCATGCCGACGAGGATACTCACCAACGGGCCGATGAAGGCCGCTAACAGCGAGACACGCGCACCGTAAACAATACGCGACCACATATCACGGCCCAGGTAATCCGCACCCAGAGGGTATTCATTACGCAGCGGTGTATAGCCGGAACTGGTCGGCAGGACCAACAGTTCGCTATCGGTGACATACACTGTGCCCTGGACGTTGGCTGTTACATCATCGGCCAATGGCTCGCCGATGGAAACAACCTGCTCGTCCATCACATGGATAACGGAATTGTCACTGAGTTCGTAGCGCTGTACGGTCGATGGCGTCAGAACGACATCATCACCCTCAACGAACACGGTGCCGTCCATATTGGCGAAGACATTGCGATTGCTGACATCCACCAGTTGATCGCCAGCGGCCACAATCTGGCCATCACTAACCGATAGGCCACCGTCGGATTGTAACCATTGTTCGGTCTGGCGAATGATGATTTCGTCTTCAGCGATGAAGGCATCGCCCGTGATCGGCGCGGTCACATCGTCGAACAGGGTTTCCCCTTGTAAGACTTCGCGACCATCACGAATCTCGATTTCAGCGCCTTCCGGTACGTCAACACGAGCCGGGTCAATCAGCGCCAATTCGACATTGTTGCGCGTTACAAAGATGGTGCCACCAAAGGGGGCAACAATTTCATCACCATCTTCCATGATGAGCAGCACATCACCTGCTTCAACTGTTTGCAGGTTTTCTACCTGGACGTCGCCATTGCTGCGCCGCCAAACTGTTTCTGGCTGCAAGATCACTTCATTGCCGACCACATGCACGATGCCATCGTAAGGTGCGGTGGTATCGCCAAAGAGCGTATCGCCAGCCATGACATCGTCGAGGTTGCTAACCGATAGGCGCGTGCTGTCGGTGATGTCAAAACGCGCCACCTCGATGGTATCCGGGACCAGATAGAAGCGTCGGTCATCAATGAAGACTGTACCGCCGACGCTGGCTGCCAGATTATCGACTGAGAAATCAACCAGTAGGTCGCCTTCGCTGACTTGCTGCCCGGTCTCAACCAGGATTTCGCCATCAGAAGCGTCAAATGTTTCATCACGCGCTTTGAGGATCGGGAACAGATTAATGACCCAGGCAGGGGCCGCATTGGCCTCTTCCGTGTTCTGGTCGTCGATACCCTCGACAGCGACCACTGGCGCGAAGATGGCCAGCAGCATATTGATGATGATGAGAACCAGACCGACTACTGCCAAGCGATTGCGCGATAGACGATACCAGGCATCGGCCCAGTACCCCTTCGACCCAGATGAAGTGGGGTCATCGAGAAGAGCAACCTCATTGCTGTTGTCGTTCTCTGGTGTTGTCGTCACATTGTTTGTCACGTCAGTTTCTCCCACTAGTCATACCGGATACGAGGATCAAGCCAGCCGTAAGAAATATCGACAATCGTGTTGGCCAACACCAACGCGAATGCGAACAGCAGCGTAGTCCCCATAATTAACGTATAGTCTCGGTTGCCGATACTCTGGACATAAGCGCGGCCAATGCCCGGAACGGCGAAGATTTGCTCAGTGACGAAGGACCCTGTCACCAGGAAGGCCGTAATTGGCCCCAAAACGGTGACAACGGGAATCATGCCGTTTTTAAGGACGTGCATCCACAGAATACGGCGGCTGCCCAGGCCCTTGGCGCGGGCTGTACGGATGTAATCCTCATTAAGCACCTGGAGCAAGCTGGCGCGCGTCAGACGGGCGATAATGGCCGCCTGGGCAAACCCCAGCGTGAAGGCTGGCATAATGAGATGAGAAAGTGTCCCCCAGCCAGAGATGGGTAATAACTTTAGCTCGACACCAAAGACATATTGCATCAGCGGGCCGAGCGTAATAGCCGTCACGGAGACGCCTACGGTCGCGATGCCCATACCGAGATAATCCCATACGGTATTGCGATTGAGTGCTGCCAGGATGCCCGCTGGCAAACCGATCACCAGGGCAACAATAATCGCTGCCACACCCAGTTGCACGGTCACACCCAGGTTCTCGCGGAACATATCAGTCACACTGCGGCTGCGAACCACCAGCGAGGGGCCAAAGTTCATCCAGCGCAGGGTACTTTCCCCGCCGGGCAGGTCAAGCGCAAACAGATAATCTTCTGATGTGCTGCGTGGCGGCCCCGGTTCAGTGACCGTTGGCAAGATGATTTGACCGATGTAACGGGCATACTGCACCAACAACGGATCATCCAGACCATATCTTGCTTCAATATTTTCTTTGACAGAGTCTGGGAAATCGCGCTCACGATCAAATGGACCACCCGGTACAGCGCGCATCAAGAAAAACGTAACCAGTGATACGACGAACAATACCAAGATCATCCATAGAATGCGGCGGGCGATAAACCTACCCATAGCGTCCTCCTACATGGATTCAAGAATCCCCGACAGCTCGTTTGGGGCGAGCTTTAACTGTTTTCGTTGTAAGACCTTAAGACTCTTCACGCTATGGCACACACATCGTAGGAGCAAAGGCCGATCTTATTAAGTAACAACACTTTGTAAAAAACGCAAAAATTA
The DNA here is from genome assembly GCA_002699585.1 of Anaerolineaceae bacterium. Classification (GTDB taxonomy): domain Bacteria; phylum Chloroflexota; class Anaerolineae; order Aggregatilineales; family Phototrophicaceae; genus Phototrophicus. The sequence continues at coordinate 234,300 of PABP01000036.1, forward strand.
AGCAGGTTCTTCATAATTTGGGGGGCCAAACATCACGAATCAGCCAGCATGTGTATCCAGCATGATTGTATTGACCACTAGCGAGTGTGGCTCGTGGTCCCCGTGCCCAAGGGGGCCCATGCCCAAGATGGAAAAGAGGGGCCTACTGAGTAGTCCCCTCTTCACGTGTGCTACTTGTTCAGAAGCAGCCCTGGAACAACCGCGAATTTAGCGATTCAGGCTCCAGTTTTCGTACTGTTCTGAGTTGTCGACCGCGTAGGTGCGCTCAACATATGGCTTGGTCAGTTCGAGGTCGCTGTACCAGTAAATCGGGATGATAGCAGCATCTTCGTAGACCAGGATTTGTTCGGCTTCTGCGTACAGCTCAGCGCGAACGTCGGCATCAGTCTCAGCAATGGCTTCTTCGACCAGTGCGTCGAAGGCCGGGCTGGCCCAACCGGTGTCGTTGTTGGCGCTGGTTGAGTGGAAGACGTCGAACAGGAAGTTGTTGGTGTCAGGATAGTCGAAGCACCAGCCTGCACGCCAAACCGGGAATTCAGGACGCTGATCGAGATAAACGCCGAAGTCCTGGTTGGTCAACTGAACTTCAATACCAAGCAGGTCTGACCACTGATCGCGGATAGCTTCTGCGATACGGCGGTGGCCTTCACTGGTGTTGTAAAGCAGGGTGATTGGCGGCAGTTCGTCGACGCTGCTCAGGCCCATGTCTTCCAGGGCGATATCGAGTTCTTCGATAGCTGCATCGGGATCGTAGCCAATACCGTAGCCAAGGTCATCCATCGCTTCCGGCTGCGGGGCAGCGGCGAGGCTCGGCAGGGTGAAGTAGGTTGCCGGTGTCTGGCCACCCTGGGTGACTTCGTCAACGATCTGCTGGCGATCAACGGCGAAGCTGAAGGCACGACGCAGGTTGACGTTGTCCATCGGGGCAACGCCGGTACCGAAACCATAGTAGTAGGAGCAGGAACCGTCTTCGATGACCAGTTCTTCGCTCAGGGTCGGGTCCGCCTGGATACGCGGGATGGAAGCACTGTCGACATCATCGACGTCGTCCAGGTTACCAGCTTCGTATTCAGCCAGTGCGGTCACGCTGTCAAGCATGTTGAAGACCACGCCATCGAGGGCCGGCTGCGGGTTGTTGTCGGTGCCGGGCCAGAACGGGTTCTTGATGATGCTGATGAATTCGTCGTGGTTCCACTCCCAGAGGGCGAAAGGACCATAGCTGACGAAGTTTTCGGGTTCAATCCACAGTTCACCAGCTTCTTCGATTGCCCACTGCGGCTGCGGGCGAGCCATCCACATGCCGTAGATTGTCGGCTGTGTTTCTTTCGGTGCATCGGTGGTTACAGCAAAGGTGTATTCGTCAACAGCTTCAAAGCCGAGGACGCTGCTGTCCACTGCCAGTGAACCATCTTCGCCAACTTCTTGGCCATTGTATTCGGTACCGCCCAGAACTTCCGGGACCAGCACATAAGCATAGTCGCCAGCAGTGACGGGGCTCAGGGTACGTTCCCAGCCATAAGCCAGATCAAAGGCGTTGACGTAGCGGACGTTACCATCGGCATCGAGAACTTCTTCGACTTCGCCGGATTCCGCATTGTATTTGACCCACGGGATGCCTTCGCGCAGGGTGAAGGTCCAGGTGGAGGTACCGTCACCGTTATCGGTCAGTTCCCAGCTTTCGGCCAAACCCGGCTCAGTCGAGGCGGTTTCGTCGTCCAGCATGGTGAGGCCAATATAAGTTTCATTCAAAATTTGGATTGATGAGCTGTCCGTTGCCAGCGCCGGATCGAGGGTCGGCACATCGCTAGGACCAATTTCGGTTTGAAGGACGTTGTCCATCATATCCTGGGCAGATGTAACGCCCAGCGCGACCACGAGCAATGAAACCATTGCTACCAGGCCGAGAGTACGAATCACTCGTTGCATATCGTATCTCCTCTAAAAATGAATAGAAAGTGTAGTGTGATGATGACCTTCACTCTTCGGTCTCTGAGGTGAATCGGAGATCCTCGTCATTAACCATAGAGGAAAGTTGTGAAGATCTTTTTAACACAAGCTCGATATTAGCGTGTAGGGAATCATGTTACAAGTTGTATTGTGAAATTTACCTACATAATGCACAAAAATAAGGGTGTTTTTATACAGATGTTATTTATTTTTCATTTATTCACAACTTGCTAATCTCATGCTTCATCACGACTAGGGTCATTTTATAGCCCCGACGAGTGACCATCACAAGGTCCACCAGCAAACGGACCTATGCTCATAATGGCCGATGCGGTATGGTCGGGACCTGTTGAATACCGCCTGATGGGCCCGGTCCCTGGGCATACTAACCCACATGGTCCTTTACGATGTTGCAGCAAGTCCTCGAAACTGCCGTTAATACCATTTCGCCGATTTTATTGTGTGTGATGATCGGTGCCTGGTTTGGCCGCAAATTTAAGCCAGACCCGCGCGTCTTCTCCAGATTGTCGCTTTACATTTTTCTGCCAATGCTGGTTTTCCGCAGCCTATCAACCAGCAATATCGAGTTTTCCGAGATTGTGCCGATAGCCATCTCGCTGTTCGCCGTATCGGGTATGATGGCAGCCCTCGGCTGGGGGATGGCATCTTTGCAGCCCGCACTGGCCAAGCGCACGCGCAGCGCCTTCGTACTCACCATCCTCCTTTTTAATGCCGGGAACTACGGTCTGCCCTTCATCGAGTTCGCACTAGGCAACGAGGGCTTGCAGTATGCGACCATCATTCTGGTGTTCTCGTCAATGATGACGCACTCGTTGGGCATTTTTATCGCCTCGTCAGGATCATCCAGCCCCGTGCAGGGTTTACTGAACATCGTCAAGAACCCGCTGCCCTATGCGACCCTGCTGGGCTTCTTGGTCAATGTGGCCGACATCAGCCTGCCGCTGCCGATGACGCGCACGGTCGATGTGCTGGCCAATGGTTCGATCCCCATTATGCTGATGCTGCTAGGCGTGCAGCTCAGTCGCTTACAGGTGCGGGAGCTTTCCGGGGCCTATATACGAGCGATTGGGATAGCAGCCGGGATGCGCCTGTTCTTAGCGCCGATAGGGGTCTTCCTGGTGACGCGCGTGACAGGCGTCGAGGGAACGGCTTTCATCGTGCTCATGCTGGTAATGAGTATGCCGACCGCGGTCAACTCGGCGGTGCTGTCATATGAATTCGGCAGCGATGCCGATTTCGCCACGCCCGTCATCCTGACCTCGACCATCGGCAGCGTGCTGTCCCTGAGTATTCTGTTTACGATTTTGACGAGCGCGGGGATTTTATAGCCACGCCAAAATCGTACCATATGGAACGCTTTTCGGGCTTCATCTGTGCTACGCTGTCTCCAGACGACCCTATATGATGAAGCACCCGCATGCATGACAATCAGCCATTCCACCTAGCGACCAACAGAAACACAGCACACCGTACTGCACCAAAACTTTTTTCTTGCCAAGCAGCTAAATATGGCAGCAAAACCGCATATACGAGCCTCATCCCTTGAAATTGCCCCACATCCACACCAGCAGATCGACTTTCCCTGGGCGTTACCTGCCAGATGTGGCAACAAAAACACCGCGTTCTGCCAATACCCCCAGCGATGTGGGGTGCACAGAATCGCAAACTGTGATTTGCTAGTAGCATGTTCTGGTTACAGTAGGAGATCAACGCATGGCACAGGCAACCCGTGAACAGGAAACCGACTTCCGCAAGGAAAATATCATTAGTGAATTTACTCAAAAGCAGTTCAATAAAGACGCGATCAGTGTAATCGCATTCTTGATAATAGTTTTTGTCTTATTCCGCTTACTGGCTCTACAAGTACCTGATCAATACAACGAACTTGCCTTTTGGACAAATGTTGGTACTGAGATCATCGGCGTTATTGTAACTATTGTGTTTGTCAATCGTTATCAGGAGCGCCGAGCGAAAGAGCAGCTAGCCCGAGAGTTGGTTGCTGCCGTAAGATATGGTGGTCCCAGTAATGCGCAACAGGCACTTGCCATAATGCGGACGTATGATGCTGAGTACGGATGGTACAGTGGCACAAATAGCCTTCTGAGAAAAATCGATCTGCATGGTGCAAATCTTGAAAGTGTAGACTTTAGCAAAGCTAATTTGGAGGAAAGCAATCTGTTTTTTACAAACCTTAAAAACGCCAATTTGAGTGAAGCCAAACTAGATTCGTCAGATTTCTACAGATGTAACTTGGAAGGCGCAAAACTGCGCCAAGCAAGGCTACAGCACTCAGCATTAATAGAAGCAAATGTAATCAATTCGGATTTCTACGCCGCTGATCTCAGAGGAATCTATTTGAGAGGCACAAGTTTGGAGGGCGCAATGTTGCGAGCTTCAAATCTTGAAAACGCAAGGTTGTTGAATGCTGACCTAGAAGCAGCTGACCTAACTAGTGCAAATTTGGAAGGGGCAAACCTAACTAATGCGTATTTGGCATTAGCGAACTTGACCGATGCTTACCTTGCAAACGCTAACTTGTTTGGCGCCGAATTTACAGAAGCCAATCTGACTTTGTGTGAACTAAAGGGAGCCGACATGCGTGAAGCTCAACTATCAGATGCAAAAATGCTAAATACAGGTCTTGAACTGGCAGATCTAAGAAAAGCGAACCTAGTTGGTGCTGACCTTACAGATTCAATACTAGCAGGCGCAGATTTGAGAGACAGCTTACTTGATGACGTAGATTTCCAGAATGCCGTATTTACAGAAGCATCACTTCTACCAAACGGTAACAATTATGATCCCAATCAGGGCTTTGAACAACTTCTGAAATTTACTAATACGAAACATAAGGATTTCTGGGAGCCAGATTGGATAAAGAACGAGTACTAGAGTTTTTCTAAGCTAGCGGGCCCCCTCCACCGAATAGCGAAGGGGGCGAAGTTTTTTAGCGGTGGGAATCGACTTCTTTGGCGCCGGTTTCTTTCATGACGTCGCGTAGGGCCTGAACGGCCTTGCCCATCAGGTCGGCCCCGGTAAAGCCGCCGCTGTGGCCAGCAATCATCAGGTGCGGTTCCAGCGCCAGGATGCCCTGGTAGTCATCGCTGATGAGGTTGCGCAGGAGCTGCGGCACCTGGCCATCGCCCGCGCCAGCCACCACGACTGAGCCATCAATCAGCAGCGCATCTTTGATATGCACATAGCTCACATAATCACTGACCATCGGCCAGCCACGATCCACGACATGCTGTTCGCCGCACTGCACGAAGTTGGCGCTGTCCCAGGCGAAGCGCAGGTTGGGGCTGTTGACGCCCTTGACCAGTTTTTCGCAGCGGGCCAGGGTGTCGCCGACCACTTCTTTTTCATTTTCCAGCACCAGCGTCAGGCCTTCACGGGCGGCGATGGCGCTCAGTTTGCCCAGGCGTTCGATGGATTCATCGACGTACTGGTCGAAGGTGCTGGTATCTTCGCGGTTGGGCGGATAGAACGAGAAGATGCGCACGCGGGTGCAATCCAGCGCGCGACCAATCTCTGCCAGCCGTTCCAGGTTGGCCAGTTCCTTCTCGATGGGGTCTTCAATCGGCGATTTACCGACCGGGCTACCCAGGCAGGCCACATGCATATTGTGGGCGGCGAGTTCTTGCTTGGCACGCTGCACCTGCTCATCGCTGAGGTCTTTGATATTGGTGCCCCATGCGCTGCGGAAGTCGAGATTGGGCACATTGAGTTCACTTAGTAATTTGAGTTGTTCGTCCAGGTCACTGGCGATTTCGTCACCAAATGCGCTGAGAGTAAAACTTGCTGTCATGATGTTTTCCTTTTTGAGTTGTTGGTTCATAGTTTTTAGTTACTAGACCCCATCCTCGGTCCTTCCCCATGAGGGGAAGGATGCCTTTCCGCCAAATTTAGGAATAGACTAAGAGGACGGGTTTATTCTTTTACTGGAACGACTTGCTCATATCGTCATCGACCGATTTCACGTCCGGTTTGACGAACTTGGAGTTGTCGATCAATTCTTGCAGCTTGCGCGTGTAAGCCTCGCCATCCAGCGGCAGATCAATGGTGCGCTTATCGAGCGAAGACAGCAAAATCACATTGGCCAGTTCCAGCGAGCCGATGCCTTCTGGTGCCGGAACGATGACATCGGTGCCGTTGAGCAGCGCATCAGCGAAGTTTTCAATGATGCCAATATGATTGCCTGTTGTCGGCTCAGGGTACGTGATTTCTTCGATGTCGTGCTCTACATGCAGGAAACGCTCCGGTGAGTTGGCGATCAGGTCCAGCACGGATTCCTTGGTGCGGAAGAAGGTCAGCTTGCCATTCTCGAAGATGAGCTTGCCATTTTCACCCACGATTTCCAGGCGGTCGCTGCCGGGGGCCTCGCCAGTTGAGGTAATCAGGTGGCCGATCATGCCATTATCGAATTCCATGTAGGCCGTGACTTCATCCTCAACTTCAATGTTGTGGTACTTGCCCAGGCTGGTAAAAGCCGTCACGCGGCTGGGCATCCCCACCAACCACTGGAAGATGTCGATATTGTGCGGGCACTGGTTCAGTAGGACGCCGCCGCCCTCGCCGCTCCAGGTGGCACGCCAGCCGCCGGAATCAAAATAGGTCTGGGTGCGAAACCAGTTGGTGATGATGTACGTCGCGCGGATGAGCTTGCCGAGTGCGCCCTGGTCGATGAGTTCCTTGATCTTGCGCCAGTGGCCATAAGTGCGCTGCTGGAACATGGCCGCGAACAGCAAATCAGGGTGCTGAGCTTTGCCAGCTTCGTAAGCAGCCACCATCTTGCGCCCACCAGCGATGTCTGCTGCCAACGGTTTTTCCACCAGCACGCTGACGCCTGCCTCGAAAGCGGCAATTGATATCGGGACGTGGTCATAGTGCGGCGTGGCGATCACAATGCCGTCGAGGTCTTCCTTGGCAAGCATCTCATTGTAGTCGGCGTAAACGGCCACACCATAGGCCTGCTTAGCCTCATCAAGTTTTTCCGCTTCAAGATCGCACACAGCAACGAAATCGACGTTTTCCAGCTTTGCCATGCTGCGGGCATGGTTCGACCCCATGCTGCCGTAACCGACAATCCCCAGCTTGGCCCGTGTTTTATCCGGCATATCTTACTCCTAAATGTGCTTGTAAAAGATATCTTGGCGATACAAAAACGATACAAAATTGTTTATAGGCTACCTGATCTATATAAGGCAACTTGATCTATAAAAGAATAACGAAGACGAGCAGCGTCCCGAAAAGCGCCCTACCATCCTATAGGATTATAACCCTGGCCGAAATCTACGGCGACCAATAGTGGATTAATGTCATGAGAAACCCATTTCGTTCTAAATTGCTATAGCTTGAGTTCCATAAAGTGGATGTACTGGCGCAAATTATCCGACAGCGGCAAATAAGGTGGAATAACCTCGAAGCCATAGGAGCGATAGAGCGTCTGCGCACCCGTCATGAAGCCCAGGGTATCCAGACGAACGTGACGATAGCCAATCTCTTTGGCTTGCATGAGGGCGGCATCCACCAATTGGCGACCGACACCCGTACCGCGGTACTCAGGCCGGACGAACAGGCTGCGCAGTTCGCCAATGCCATCTTCCAGTTTGGCCAGGGCGATACTGCCCGCTGCCTGCTGACCATCAACGGCTAACAACAAGCAACCATACGGGGGAACATGCTCACCAGGGAACTTTTTACTCACATCATCGTATTCATGTTCAGAGGTGAATTCAGACAGGCGCAGTTCAGGATAGTGCTGCACAATTTCAGCAACCATCCATGTGACGTATTCCTGCGTCAGGGCGATGACATGTTCCAGGGCGATATCATCGTAAGCGGTGATGATTTGCATGATGCGGTCTGTCTCACTACGGCGTATGTATGCGAATCATGGGAGTTTAGCATGGAAGCCTTCTAGCCACACACAAACGGACTTATTCGCTAGCCTTCACTAGCGAAGGCTGCGGGAACGCAGTATGATGACAATAGATTTTTCTGGGAGCACAGCATGAAGCGTTTACTGAGTTTACTGGTTGGTTTTGCAATTGGGGCGGCAGCGGGCTATGCCCTCATGACGCTGTTTTCGCCTGTCAGTGGCGATGAGCTGCGCAGCAACATGCGTGAGCATTACGAGGCATCCTTGAAGGCTGGCCGGGAAGCCGCAGCCAAGCGGCGCGCCGAGCTGGAAAAAGAACTGGCCGATCTGCGTGCTGGAAACACCGGAGAACCTGTTTAGCGCACATCAGAAACTGTACACAGGGATTAGCTCGATGGCTTGGTCAGATACCCATCTCCGGTCCTTCCCCCGAAGACGGCAGGATGCCTTACAAATATGCTCAGTGGCCAAAGTGAATCCCTTCCCACGATGCAAATGACAACACCTTCCCTGACACGCACAAATCGTTATCTCACCTGGGCTGCCCTGGTGGCCCTATTGTTGATTGCGGCCACGATACGCTTCACGAATATCAGCGCCCAATCGCTATGGTATGACGAAGGCACGACCGTTGGCCGGGCCATGCGCGACATCCCCACCCTGATTGAAACCATGCAGGCCAATATCCATGTGCCCGGTTACTTCATCCTGGTGGGCATCTGGGAAGATGTGATGGGCAACAGCGAGTTCGCCCTGCGCAGCTTCAGCGCCTTCTTCAGCCTGATTAGCATCGCCCTGACCTATGCCCTCGGTCGGCGCTTGTTTGGGCGCATCGCGGCGATTGCCGCAGTCGGCTTCGTGACCTTCAATACACTGAGTATTTATTACGCCCAGGAAGCCCGCATGTACAGCATGCTGGCGGCGGTCGCTGTGTTGAGCATGTACGTCTTTCTGCGGCTGGTCGATGAGCCATCGCAGCCAGCGACGGCATCGGCAGCACCCTGGTGGAAACGTGGCACGTTCCGGTGGGGGCTGGCCCTGGCACTGATTAACAGCGTCGGCATGTATACGCACTACTTTTTCCCGCTGATTATGCTGGTCCAGGGGATTATGGCGGTGCTGTGGCTGGGCACACTGGCAATACGCCAATGGCGCGCACGGGACAGTCAGCGGCCTGTGCTGGTGGCCCTGGCGACCTACACCATCGCCAATCTGGTAACGCTGGCCCTATTTTTGCCCTGGGCACCGATTGCGCTGCGACAAATCACCGGGCATGGCAATCCGTCGCTGGCTGAGCCGGAAACGATGGAGCACTTCCTACGTCAGTTCCAGGGGGTGATTACCTTCGGCACGACCTTTGAAGTCAGCATGGGCGGCATGGGCATCGCCATCTACCTGTTGCTGATCTTCGGCTTGCTGATGGTGCGCGGCGTCGGCAAGCGCGATGGTCGCGATAGCTGGCGTTTGCTGCTGCCGATTGTGTGGGTCGTGGCCACGCTGATTTTCTTCGTGGTGCTGAAGCTGAACACGCGCTACCTGCGCTTTTTGACGCCGACCCAGATCGCGGTTGCGCTGTGGATGGGGCGCGGCATCGCCGTGTTGTGGCATATTCGGCCACGGGAACAGCGGCCTCCATTTCGTTATATACCGCGCTTCGCCGGGGTGTTCACGGCCTTCGCTATCCTGGTGACGATGGTCAACGGACTCGACCCACTGTACAACGACCCGGGCTATCAACGCGATGACTACCGCGGTCTGGTGCAGCAAATCGAGGACAACTTGCGGCCAGGGGATGGCATCATCGTCAGCGCACCGGGACTGCTGGAAATCATCGACTACTATTATGAAGGCGACGCGCCGATCTATCCGCTGCCGACCAGCGACGACACCGTCGGTGACATTGAACGCATTCTGGCGCAGCATGAGCGCATTTTTGCTGTCTACTATGGCACTCGTGAACGCGACCCAGCGGATACGGTCGAGGGCACGTTGAACGCGCAGGCCTATGAAATCAGCGACCAGTGGATCGACGATATGCGGCTGGTGCGTTATGTGGCCCCGGTTGAGTTTGATCACTTTACCGAGTCCGGCGAGCAGTTCGGGGAGCACATCACGCTGGAACGCTACGCGCTCAGCAGCGAGACGGTCCATGCGGGGGATGCCCTGCAACTTCAGCTGGAGTGGTCCACCGATGCGCCGTTGGATACGCGCTACAAGGTATTCATTCAATTGCTGAACCCCGATGGCACGCTGGCAACCCAACGCGACAGCGAACCGGGCGGCGGCGATCAACTGACTACGTTGTGGCAACCGGGCGATACCGTCATCGACCGCCACGCGCTGGCTGTTCCCGACGACCTGCCCAGTGGCGAAGGCTATACGCTCATTCTGGGGCTGTACGATGCCAACCCACCTAATGATCGCCTGCCCGTTGGTGAGGGCGATTATCTGGTGCTGTGGGAAATCAGCATTCAGGAGTAGCGGATGCAGCATGCTAGCGTCCCTACGAAACCCCACCCCTGTTTCCCCTCCCCTAAGGAGAGGGGCCAATAGTATGCGACCATCCTTATTAGAAAGGCATCCTTTCTCCTTCGGGGGAAGGACTGAGGATGGGCGTCTGACAAACAACTTATCTAAAACCTTGTTGCCATTATAAGAGTTCCTGTTTCGTAAAAATCCAATCAAGATTAGGCGCTAACTGGCTGCAAAACTCAGCGTGGGGCGATGTTTTTGCGTACAATAGGGGCACATCGCAGGACTACATCGCACGGAATTCGTTGGCAGAGCGAAAAGAGGGGGATGCGATGGCCAGCCACAGCAGCAGTTTTTACGCCCTAGGTAACAATAAAGAAGCCGTCTTCACGGCATGTATCCATGCGCTAACAGCCATGAATGCGACGGTTCAGCAGGCCGATAATAAGCAAGAATATATCGTGGCCGGCATCGGCATGAACCTGTTGACGTTTGGCGAAACTATCGAAGTGATCATCAAGTGGGACCTCGCGGCGGGTGGCTTCCTCATCACCGTAACCAGCAGCACCAGTCAAGCGGTCGCCTGGGGCAAAAACCAGAAAAACACCGAAACCTTTGAATCACAATTCATCTATCATTATGGCAACGCGGATGTGGCTCGCACGGTTGGGAGCAATCCGGCACCCAGTGAGCAGGCGTTCGGCGGGCTGAATATCGGCTTAAATGGCCCCGGTGCGTATGACTTCGACGAGGATGAGGACGAGAACGAAGAAGACTGGACGCAGCCCGACAGCAACGATTACTACGAACCCTACATGGAACCGATGGCGCAGCAGTCAGCGCAGCAGAACACGAATGCCCCGCGTATCTTCATGTCGTATCGGCGGGCAGACAGCGCCGATGTGACCGGGCGTATGTATGATCGGCTGGTGGCTGAGTTTGGCAAAGAAGCCATCTTCAAAGATGTGGATAGCATCCCGTTTGGCGTCAACTTCGCTGATTATCTGGATCAACAAGTCCAGCAGTGTGATTTGCTGCTGGCGATCATTGGCCGTGATTGGGTGGACATCGCCTATGAAAATGGCCAACGCCGCCTGCATGATCCCAAGGACTTCGTGCGCATCGAGATCGAGTCGGCCCTCAAGCGCAATATTCCGGTGGTGCCGATATTAGTACGCGGCGCAGACATGCCCGATGCTAACGACCTGCCCGAATCACTGCGCGACCTGCTATGGCGCAACGGGACGCAGGTGCGCCCCGATCCCGATTTCCATAATGATATGAACCGCCTGATTGATGGCATCAAGGGGCAGTAATCAGTGATACTGGCGTAATGATGCCGCGATTTTCTGTATTTCCGCAGCGACGTCGGCTGGCACGCGCGGGTTGAACGGCCCACCCGTCCCGGCGACGACATCCTCCACGCCGGACGCGATAATCGTTTCCATGACAGCGCTATAGTTATAAGCACGCTCGTTCACAAAGCGGATGTCCTCCAATGGGGTGATAGCCGCTTCGATTTCCCTGGCGGCGGTATAATCGCCGCGCCGCTGGGCGTTGTTGATTTCATCGGAGGCACGGGCAACAAAAATATTGATGCCGGAGGTATGCCCTTTTGTGCCCAGTTCCGCTGCCGCTGTGGAGCGATCGCCAATACCCCAGATGACGATTTTGGAATCATCGAGCGCGTTGACGAAGGTCGGCACATCATCAACGGTGGTGCCAATTTTGACGCCCAGGATATGCGGCGAATCCTGAATGAGGCGCAGAATGTGGCCGCAATCACGCGGACGACGATAGTAGTACAGGAAGCGTGCGCCGTGTTCGTTGGCGTGTTTTTCAGTGAAGGCCAGGAACGTATCATAAAGCCCTTCCGGGCTGTAGGTGCCACCCAGGGGCATGATGAGATAGGCATCCGGCGGGCGTTGGAGCGAGGCCAAGCGGTCGATCAGGGCGCTGGCTTCCCCAATAGGATTGGGCACGATGGCGGCGATCAGGATGCCATCTGCGCCCATCTGTTGACCAGCAATATCGAGCAGCTTGACCTGATCGTCATAGCGCACATGATGGATCAGGCTGGTACCAGCAATCGAAATCACACGCGGGCGGTTATCGGACAGGTGATTGTTCTGCATCAGGTAGTCGATGTTTTTGGCATGGCCATCGAAGTCAATCTGATCGCCATCGTAGGGGATCAGCGGGATGCTGGTAACGGAGTTGAGGCCATCGAGTAGGGCATTGCGGTCGAGTGTCATATTTTGGCGTTCCTTTTACTGGGACATGTTGACATTGGATCCTGAGCGTTTTAGTAGGAGTTAGGCAACCTAACCCTGGGCAAGACATGTCTTGCCCCTACGACCTGCGCTTTTTTCGCAATCTCAAAACCATTGACTGGCAACTGTCAATACAACCAAACGAGCAGATTACCAGCGTGTGGGCTGGAAGGTCCAACCGGGCTGGACTTTTTGCATTTCGATTTCGTCGTTGCGTTCGGTCAGGCCGCATGCGATGTACTTTTCGTGCAGTTCGGCCAATTTTTCACGGTCAATCTCGACGCCGAGGCCGGGGGCATCGGACACAGCGATGGTCCCATCGACGAATTGCAGCGGATTGCTGACGATTTCAATGTCGCCATCTTGCCAGGGATAATGCGTATCCAGGTCATAGGTCAAGTTGGGAACGGCTGCCGCCATATGGACCATCGCCGCCAGGGAAATGCCCAGGTGACTGTTGGAGTGCATTGAAAGACCACGACCGAAGGTCCGGCAGAAACGAGCCAGTTCCAGGGACGCACGGAAGCCGCCCCAGAAGTGGTGATCAGACAGGATGATTGCCTCGGATTGCCATTGTACGCTGCCGGGGAGATCAGCAAAGGAGGTCGTGCACATATTGGTCGCCAGCGGAATATCGACGGCTTTGGCTACCGCCGCCATATTTTCCTGGCCGCGCACAGGGTCTTCGTAGTATTCGAGCACGCCTTCCAGCTTTTTGCCGTATTCGATGGCGGTGTCAACTTTCCAGAGCGCATTGGGGTCCAGTCGCAGGGGAACGTCCTTGCCGAAAGCTTCTTGCAGGGCAATCATGGATTCGACCTCAACGGCGGGTTCAAAGACGCCGCCTTTGAGCTTGATCGACTTGAAGCCGTAATGATCGACCATCGCTTTCGCCTGGGCGACGATACCCTCAGCATCGAGGGCGGCTTGCTGACGGGCAGCGGGCCACCCCGTTGCGCTTTCATCCAGACCCAGGCCGAAGTCACCGCCTGCGCCTTCATATTTATAGAAGAGATACGCCGCAAACGGCACCCGGTCGCGGGCCTTGCCGCCGAGCAGATCGACCACCGGACGACCAATGGCCTTGCCCATGAGGTCATAGCAGGCGACTTCGATGGCGCTCTGGACATGCACCGTCTGGCGCTGGTCCCAGGGAGCCGTGCCACGCGCTTCGCCCGTGGCGCTCTCGGTCAGGGCGGCGAAGATGGCATTAAGCTGGAACGGGTCTTTACCAACGACATGATCGCGGAACTGCTCCAGCGCCTGACGGGTGCCCTCGCTGCCGGGGACTTCCCCCCAGCCGGATAAGCCGCTATCGGTCACTAATTCGACGATGATGCGCAGGGCGAAAGGCGCGTGCAGCCCTGCCGCATTGAGCAGCGGCGGGTCCGCAATGGCGATAGGCGTGATGTGTATGTCCGTAATTTTCATCGTATTATCCAACTATTGAAGTTAGTAAATTTGGGAACTATTTAGCTACTAATCATAGCGCTTTTGAGGCTGGCTCGCCGGGGCATCTGCTTACCAATTGGGAAAGATACTGGCGCAAGTGCAGTCAATATCGGTATGCTACACGGACACATTGTGAAGATTGGAGCGTCCCCCATGTTAAAAGCCATCGACCATCTGGTGATTGCTGTTCCTGATCTGGAAGCGGCAACGGAGAACTACCGCGAACTCGGCTTTACGGTCAGCCCCGGCGGCAAACATGCGACAGCCAGTTACAACAGCCTGATTGGGTTCCAGGATGGGAGCTATATTGAGCTGCTGGGCTTTTACGAAGACAGCCCGGAGCATCCCTGGTGGGATTTGCTGCACGAGCGCGGCGGCGGTCTGATCGATTTTTGTATGCAGACGGATGATATCCAGGCAGATTATGCCAAATTGCAAACAGCAGGCGTCACCATGACCGACCTCACCGACCTCAGCCGGGTTCGCCCAGATGGCTATGAACTGGCGTGGGTCAACAACAAGGTGACGGGCGTTTATCAAGGGCTGGTGCCGTTCATCATCGAGGATAAGACACCGCGTGACGAGCGCGTCCCCAAAGAGCGCACACACAACAACGGCGTGGTCGGCATCCACACGCTGACTCTGGTCGCATCCGACCTCGACCTGGTGCAGCACGTCTATACACCGCTTCTGGGCCACTCCGGTACGCCGTTGACAGATGCCGATTTAGACGCGCGTGGCATGGACTATACCTTTGGCCCGCATACGCTGCGCTTCCTGACGCCCAACAGAGCCAGCAGCCCCCTGGCGGCGCACCTCAGCGAGAATGCGCCTGTGCCGTACGAAGTGTCCTTCGTGACGCATGACGTCCCCGGCATGTTGAGTTTGCGGCAGACTGAGGGTGTCCGTATCCGCTTGGTACCCGCCTGATGTCGATTTTCACTGACTGCTCATACGCTATCCAGCCAGCTTGTTTCTCGGTTTGTTAGAATTGAGAGGTTATTTTCAGTAAGGATAGTGGCCAATTTTATGAAAAAAGTTCTCTTGTTTATCGTGGATGCATTGGCGGCCCGTGTCGTTGAACAAGCGATGGACCGGGGCAAACTGCCCCATTTGGATGCCCTGCGCCAACGGGGTGTGTTCCGTAATGAATGCATTTCCATTCTGCCATCCATCACCCCGGCGGCGCTGTCATCGCTGGCAACCGGGCGCTACCCGCAGGACCATCGCATCATGGGGGCGCACTGGTACAAAACGCAGAATGACGAGGTCGAGTACTTCGGCGGTGACTTCTGGGTGCTGATGAATAAGGGAGTCGGCGAGTTTTTCCAGGAATTTCTGGGTAAGCTCAATCACGATCTGCTCAAAGCGGATACGATCTTTGACATTCTGGAAGAGCAAGGCATTGCTACCGCCTGCCTGAACTTCTTCATCTATCATGGACCCAAACCACATGAGGTCAACGTGCCGCTCATGCTCGGCCTGATGCCGGGTGTTCACTATGATAAAGAAGTCTATGGCAGTTCGATTTTATACCTGGGCGATTTCGTCAAAACGCCGCTGGCTGATGGGCACATCCTGGACGGCAGCCGCAATGTAACCAATCGCTATGGCTTCAACGACGAAACCACCTTCGATATGTTGTATGACCTGAAAGAGCACGATGCATTCCCGCCGTTCACCCTGGCCTACTGCCCGGACAATGACTTCGAGAGCCATGAAAAAGGCCCGCATGTGGCCCTACACACACTGGAAGCTTTCGATGAGCGCCTGGGCAATCTGTTTGAGTTGTTCGGTGGGGTTGACGCCATGCTTGACGAATTCGCGATTGTCATCGCCGGGGACCATGCCCAGATCAGTATGACCCCAGGTGAGGACAAAGACATCAAGCTAGACGCGGTGCTCGATGGCATCCAGATCGTCAATGCCGGGGAAACCTGGGACGATGACGACAGCATTATCATCACGCCGAACCTGCGCAAAGCACAAATTCACCTCAAACAACCAACACTCGCCCGACGCGATCAGGTGGTCGGTAAGCTGCTGGCCGATGCGCGCGTCGATCAGGTCATGTGGCGCGTCCATGACTTCGACGAAAGCAAATACGGTTTTTATATCAAAACAGCAGATCGCGGCCAGATTCACTTCTGGGCGGATGATGAGGGCACAGCCTGCGATGCACAGGGGCAATATTGGCGCTGGGATGGTGACTTAAGCGCCGTCGATGCGCAGGTTGAGGGCGACCGACTCATCTTCCGGGATTACCCGAACATCTTCGAGCGAGTGGCGTGCGCGCTCAATGTCATCGACAGCGGGCACATATGGGTATTGGCCCACCCCGGCTATGAAATCACCCTACCGCGCACCGACGTTCACGAAGGCGGGTCACACGGGTCACTGCACCGCTCCGACTCAGAAACCGTCCTGTTTGTGGCGGGCGCACCTGACGATCTGGCGATTCCAGAACAGCCCCGGTCGGTCGATGTGGCACCGATTTGCCTGGATATACTGGGCGTGACGTCGCCGCTCAAGACAGGCGTCAGCCACATCAGGGAACAAGATTAACCTGGCGTGCCGACTTGCAATACATGCAGCGTCAGCAAGAGCAGTTCCTGACGCTCATCACCGTGTTCGGCCAGGGCTAATGCGCAGCGATTCAACAGCTTTTGTGCGACCAGCGTCAGACCCAGCTTGGCCAGCGGCTCTTGCATCAACAGCACCAGGTGAGCGACACCTGTTTTCATGTCATCGGCGGCAAAGGCGTCTGATGTCTGCGTGATGAGCTTGATAATCTCAGGGTCGGCATCCTTGCTAATGCGTTGGCGCACGCTGAGCATGACCTGGGCCGACGCCGTGCCGGGGTCATCGCGCAGTTGGCGCATGAGGCTGATGAACTGCTTCTCGTGGCCGACCATACGCGACAGCGATAGGGCCAACTCCATGCGCGCCCCCTCATTCTCGAAATCCTGTAGCAAATCGAAAATCGTATCAATCGACTCCGCAGCTTCCAGGTTACCGAGCGCGGCAGCATACGCCATCTGCAAGCCTTTGTCCTGCTCTACCTTGAGGCGCTCTAGCAGCAAAGGACGGACGACCTCATCGTTGAGCGTGCCCAGGGCGCGGGCACAGTGGGCACGCACCGACCGATAATCAGAATCAAGCCTATCGCGCAGGGCGGCAACCGCTTCCGGGTCGCCAATGCGGCCCAGTGCCCAGGCCGACACGTTACTTAAGGACAGCTCGGTGCCATTCAGAATTTCGATGAGGGCACTCGTCAGGCGGGGATTACTCGGCGTGCGCGCAATCGAGATGATGGCCTCGTAGCGCACATTAAAGCGCGGATCTCCCAGAGCTTCTACCAGTTCATCGACTGTCAGTGGGCTATGAGACAAACCCATTTTTTCCGTCATGACGACCGTTGAACGCTCATCACGGGCGCGATAGAAACGCACCATACTTTCAAGGGCGTTAATGGGATTCCCCTGAATGAACATACCCGCATATTCGGACACACTCACGTTGCTATCGCCACGCACCGAGCGGAAGATCAGCAAGCTAAGGGCCGGGAGCACGACGCTGGCCAGCATCAAGGGACTGAAGGGGTTGAGTTCTATGAATAGGAATTGGCCGGATAAGCCACTGAACCAATCAATCAAGTTACCGCCGATGAGCTGGCTAAGGCCACCGACGATCCCCACAGCAGCATAGTAAACAGCCATATAACGACTGCGTTCATTACCGGGCACAATCGTGCCAAACAGCAAGCGGTTCGAGCCAAGCATCCAGGCTGTGCCGGCGACACCTCGGAATAAGGCAATGGCGAGCGCAATCGGTAAACTGAGTTCGGTCCCCTTGGGCATGAACAACCAGCCAAAAGGCAACACAATCATCAAGATCACACCCAGGATCATGATCGGCTTGCTACCATAGCGGTCTACAGACCAGCCAAGCAAGTTCGAGAGCAACAAGCCGCCGACCAGTGTCGCCGTCGGCAGCAACACAACCTGGCTTTCTGTCAGCCCAACCTGTTCTTTCATGAAAAGGGGCAGGAATGAATATAGCGGCCCAGTGCCAAAGGTAATTAGCGCAATGCCAATCAGATAGTAGATGAGGTTCTTATCGCGCAGGGTACGCAGCATATCGCTATAAGTGGCTGGCTTTTCTTCGTCGGTTTCATCAAGGGGCGCGCCACCGGGTACATGGCTAAACGACCATACGGACAACAAGCCAAACAGGACGCCAATCACGATCAGAAATTGGAAGCGCTCCAGGCCACCGGGCAAGCCGAGAACAAAGCTAGCGACAGTCACAGCCACAATCGCAGTGATACTGGACAGCACATGGTTATTTGCTGTGTATTTGCCACGTATCGAAATCGGGATGTACTCTTGCGCCCAGGGATAATAACCGACTTCCGCGATAGCTCGGCACAATCCAAAGCCAATCACCACGATAGACGCCACGACCAGCGTCACTTGCGGACCAAATTGGACCGACACCCAGGGTAAGACGAGCAGGAAGATCGTGACAAATTTGCGAATACCGAAAAAGGTAATATAGGTGCGCTTATACCCAAACCGAGCGACCCTCGGCGCGATGAATAGCGCAACCAGCCCCAAAAACGGGAACATTGCCAGCAAGAAACCAATTTGCGAAGTGCTGATTTCCAGTTCATTCAAAAAGAGAATGAAAGTGGACCCAAAGAATGTAAATTGTACAAATACAGAATTTAAGGCCCCAGCCGCGAGGCTCCAGGGCAAAGCGCGAATCTTCTGGGTGGTGGTTATGGGGGCGGTTGTGGTGGCCATAAGTCGTTCCAGATGAAGTGGCTAAGGCATCCACGCATATTATAGGCCAACCCCCCTCAGATGGTAGCGGTTGGTCCTATAAACCTTGTGATTGACCACCCATTCGACTGCTTGACATTTAAAAAAAATTACATTAATCTAATTCCATTAGTTTAAACTATTGTCATTAGTTTAATTGCGAAGAAGTTCGTCAGCACATAAGTGGAGGGCGTGTGGAGAAAAAAAAGCGACTGCTTACACCAGAAGAGCGGCGTCAGCGCAATCATGATGAGATGGTCGCCAATATCTTAGAAGCCGCGCGTGAGGTCATGCGCGAACAGGGCGTAGCTGACCTGAATTTGCAGGAAATCGCACGACGTGTCGGCATGCGGGCCCCATCGCTTTACAACTATTTTTCGAATAGGAACGCGATCTATGATGCCCTGTTCACGCTGGGGATGCAGATGTATCAGGCTCACTTAGCTCAGCTCCTGGCCCAGTACGGTACCACCTGGGAGGGCATCGAGCGCATTATCGAGGGCTACTTGACATACGCCCTGGAAAATCCAGAACTTTACCAACTGCTGTTCGAGCGGCCTATCCCCGGCTATGAACCCTCTGCCGACGCGCTGGCCGAGTCGCGCAATCTACTGACTATCGCTCATGAGATGGTCGCCACTGCGATGGCAACAGGCACGATACAGACGACGCAATCAGCAGAGGTGGTGACGAATATGATTATCGTCATCATGCATGGCATCGCAGCCCAACATCTAGCTAATGAACCCCATCTACCGGTTGGGACAGGGCGCTTTGGCAGTCTGGTCCCGATTGCTGTCGATATCCTCAAAAAAGCCTGGTCGTAACTGTAGACAGCACCTACATCAAAATTAACCGTTAGCAGCTTATCGTTGGCACACAATCGTTGGCACAGAGAAGAGGAAAATGACCATGCAGCAGGTTCAGATAACGGCACAGCCCATGACGACACCCCATCTAAGTGGGGTGGAAATCGCCCCGCTAACTCATGACGAAGCGATGCAAATGAGCACGGAAGAACTTCGGCGCTTCCAGGCATTGGTTGGATCACTATCCGACGCCGATTGGTCACAGCCGACCGCGTGTGACCTATGGACTGTCAAAGATATCGTCGCCCATCAGGCGGCACATGTACGCGGGTTTACGTCTTTAGGGAGCTTTTTGGGGCAGCTTTCGCCGGGACTGTTACGCCCCTATCTAAAACAGGGAATGAGTATGCTCGATGCCTGGAACCAGAGTCAGGTCGATTTACGGCGCGACGCGACCCCTGCCCAATTAATCGCAGAAATCAACGACCACGCGACGGCATCTCTGCGGGGACGTGATCGCATTCCGGCATTTGTGCGCGGCATCACCTTACCTGCTCCCGGTCTGGACCAGCCACGCTCGATGGGCTATGTCTTCGATCTGATTTATACGCGCGATATGTGGATGCACCGCATGGACATCTGTGTCGCCACAGGCCGCGATATGCCAATGGACAGCGACCATGACCAGCGCATGATTTCCCTCATCGTACGTGACCTGGCCGAAAAAGCTGTCAAAGGCCTGAACGGTGGCGCGGCACTAATCAACCTGCCCGGCCCCGCTGGGGGACGCTACCGCATCGGAAGCGATGCGCAACCCCAAGCCACCCTCAAACTAGACGTGCCAAGTTTTGGTTTGTTAACATCAGGCCGGGAAAAAGCAGCTAACCTGTTAACGGACTCCCGCTTGCACATCAGCGGTGACTTGGCGTTTGGCCGGATAGTGCTGGACTTCTGTGAAAATCGGGTGCTGTATTGAGTTGACTTGTGAAATCAAACAGGAGCCATATGGACGAAGTGGCTCCTGTTTCCCCTGTGGCCAGGGCTGGTAAGTGAGATTTAATCACCTGCTTGTGGTATACGACCCAGAATCTGGTCGATCTGGTGCATCTGGTCAGGTGTCAGGGGACCGTACTGCATGGCCGCACAGTTTTGCTCTACCTGGGCTACATTACGGAAGCCAGGAATGGGCAGGGTCAGGTGGCTGCGTGCCCATAACCAGGCCAACGCACCCTGGGCCAGCGTCCGGCCTTCGCTGCGCAGGATTTCGCCGACAGCCTCAACCATCTTGAGCCATTCCGGGTTGGGTTTACCATCTTTGAAATACTTCATCCATTCCGGGGCGTTGGGACCGCGTACATCGTCATCGGGCAGGGATTGACCGGGCTGATATTTGCCCGTCAGCAAACCCATCGCCAGAGGCCCGCGATTGATAGCCGCCAGATTGTATTCTTCGCAGACGGCGATTACTTCAGGGGCATCGTCGATGACGTTCATCTCGACCTGGATAGCAGCACAGTTTGGCCCCTGGGCGAAGATACGGGCACTCTCAGCAAAGTCAGTGCTCCAACCATAGCTGCGGATTTTGCCCTCGGCTACCAATTCTTCCAACGTGTTGCGGATGGCTTCCGCGCCTTCGGTGCCGAACCCGTTCCAGTGGAATTGGAACAGGTCCACATAGTCGGTTTGCAGGCGCTTGAGCGAACCTTCCAACGAGGCACGGATGGCTTGCGGGCGCACATCCGGCCCGGTGTCTTCCTTGGTGGCTTCGTCCCAAGTATAGGCGAATTTGGTCGCAAGGACGACCTTATCGCGACGGTCGGCCAGGGCTTGCCCCAGTACCGTTTCGCTGTGGCCTTTGCCGTAGACATTGGCCGTATCGTAGAAGTTGATGCCTAAGTCGAAGGCTTTGTGCAGTGCACGGATGGACTCAGCGTCATCAGCACCACCACCCCAGGCGTCACCACCCATCGCCCAGCAACCCATCCCCAACGGGCTGACGTCGATACCACTACGGCCTAATTTACGATTTTCCATGTGATTATCTCCCTAATTCTTAGAAGCGTTTTTTCTAGTGTGATGCCTGCTGCGGCATCCGGCCCAAAATCTGGTCAATTTCTTGCATCTGCTCCGGCGTCAACGGGCCGAACTGCATGGCCCCGGCGTTTTCAATAGCTTGTTTGGGCGTGCGGATGCCCGGAATCGGGATGGTCGTTTCGCTGCGTGCCCATATCCAGGCGAGTGCGCCCTGGGCCAGGGTGCGGCCTTCGCTGGTGAGGATGTCGCGCAGGGCGTCCAGGGCATCATAAGCGGGTTGCAGAACGTACTCCTGCGCCCAGGGGTCATTGCGGACATCATCCTG
The DNA here is from genome assembly GCA_002699585.1 of Anaerolineaceae bacterium. GTDB lineage: Bacteria > Chloroflexota > Anaerolineae > Aggregatilineales > Phototrophicaceae > Phototrophicus. Next base: position 256,340 of record PABP01000036.1, read on the forward strand.
ACCGAAGGTAGACTGAGCGTTGTATTTGCCCGTGAGTGCACCACGCGCTAGCGGCGTCCGATTGAGGCTGGCCATGCCCTTTTCTTCGCAGAGAGCCAGCATATCAGGCGCGTCATAGACCACGTTCAGATCGTGCTGGATAGCGGCACAGTTGCTTGCTTCCGTAAAGGCGCGGGCTTCCGGCACGAAGTCGGTGCTCCAACCATAGGTGCGGATTTTGCCCGCCTGCACCAGTTTTTCCAGTTCATCAACCAGACGCACAGCATATTCGGTGGGGTACTCATTGACGTGCAACTGGTACAGGTCGATGGTTTCCACACCCAGGCGGCGCAGACTTTTCTCGCACTCGGATTGCACAATCTGGATAACGGTTTCCAGTTCCTCATATGCCGAAACGCGTTTCTTATCGTAGTCAATTTGATGGCCGAACTTGGTCGCGATCACTGCTTTGTCGCGCTTGCCCTTGAGCGCCTTGCCGAGGACGGTTTCGCTGTGGCCAGTGCCATAGTTGGCGGCGGTATCGAACAGGTTGATGCCACTGTCAATGGCATGATGAATGGCGCGGATAGATTCGGCATCGTCAACTTCGCCCCAGCCAGCTTGAATATCCATATACAGGAAGGGTCCGCCGATGGCCCAACAGCCCATACCCAGGGCACTAACGGGCATATCGATTCCGGGAATAGTACGTGTCATCGTCATGATGGGTTCTCCACTTTTTTGATTGGGAATTGCAGTTCAAAAGCGGCCTTGCTGTTGTCGGTGACATCATCATGCAGGAAGATCTCGCGGAATGGCCCAGCGATGGCATAACCATTGCGTTGAATCCACTCATTGAGGGCGACCCAACCGGGGGCCATGTCATATGGCCCGGTGTGGATGACAGCGGCGACGGTCATGGCGGGAAAGATGTCTTCTTCGACGCCATCGTCGCCGCGCAGACGCACGCGGCTGTCGGTCGGTTGGGCCACCGCTATCGGGATATCTGTCGGCGGGTGGATGTATGCTGTGAAGATGGCCATATCGGGCGCGGTCGGGTAAGCGTTGTAAGCGGCTACTCGCTGGCGCAGGTTGGCAACCGTCACGCCGACATCTTGCTTTAAGGGCGCAGCCCCGCGCGCGATGAGCACCTTCATGGGTTCCAGGCGCTTGACCATGACTTCGTAAGCGGCCATGTGACCGTCCATCTCCACTTCATAGATCTTGTTATCCAGGTATGCGATTTGCTCTTGCAACAGTCTGAGCTGGTCGGCCAGATCAGCGCGTTTGGTACGCAGGAAGCGGCGTGTCGGTCCGGCAGTCATCTTGCCATCGAGCAGTTCACCGATTTCATTCAGCGCCAACCCCATATTCTTGAAGGCCGACAAGCGATAGGCACGCGCCAACTGGGCATAGTCGTAGTAACGATAGCCCGTTTCTGGATCGACAGCGACCGGCTTGAGCAGGCCGATGTCGTCGTAGTAACGCAGCGTCTTGATACTCATGTCTGCCAGGCTGGCAAATTCACCGATTTTTAGCATGATGTCACCTTGTAGAAGCTTCTGAGTGTGAGCATAAACTATGCAGCCACAGGAGAGTCAAGTTTAACGAAGCGTTATATTGGCAAATTGGTCGTTATGCGTGACGGCGTAGGGCCATTTGGCCTCGTAGCAGAGTATAATTACTAGAGTTTTGAGTTGTTAGTCGTTAGTCGGATTCCCGATTTTACTTACTCATTTGGAAAAACAATCATGTCTATTAAACAATCGATATGCTGGTGGTGTTTTGAAAATCTATCCCCGGAAACAATCTGCACGGCGGCGGTCGATATTGGCTATGCCGCGGTCGAGCTGGTTCCTGAAGAATACTGGCCGCTAGTCAAGGATCATGGGCTGGCGATTGCGTCATTTGGTGGTCATGGGCCACTGGAAGATGGCCTCAACAAGCGCAGCAACCATACGCGCATTCAAGGCGAGATCGAGGCCAATCTGGAGAAAGCTGTTAAGTGGGGCATCCCTAACCTGATCGTCTTCAGCGGCAATCGCGACGGAATGAGCGAAGAAGAGGGGTTGGCCAATACAGTCGAGGGGCTGCAATTGGTGGCCAAAGCCGCTGAGGAAGCCGGAGTCACGCTGGTGCTGGAACTGCTGAACAGCAAAGTCGATCATCCTGATTATCAGTGCGACCATACCGCCTGGGGCGTGCAGGTTTGCCAGCAAGTCGGGTCGTCGCGTGTGAAGCTGCTGTATGACATCTACCACATGCAAGTCATGGAAGGCGACGTCATCCAGACAATACGAGACAATCACCAGTGGTTCGGGCATTACCATACAGCAGGTGTGCCTGGGCGACATGAGATCGACGAGACACAGGAGCTATATTATCCGGCGATTGTACGGGCTATCCAGGCAACGGGTTATGATGGATACCTGGGCCAGGAGTTCATCCCGACACGAGGTCCGCTGAGTGGGCTGCGTCAGGCGTATGCGGCGTGTGACATCTAGATTTGTTGGCCCATAAGACATGATCAACCTACACTTCGTCTGGCTGTGGGGTCGCATGTTGGCAGATGCGTGCTTTGTGCATATCGTCACCGAGTAGCTATATAATTGGTTGAATGGGTCGCTCGGGGAGGTGTAAGTGTCGATACCCGATTTGACATCTCGGCTTGAACATGCGGACGACATCGTACGAGAAGGTTTTGGTGACAATCCGCCACCGGGATTCGCGCTCGGCGTGGTAGATGAGAGTGTGCCTGTCCTCGAAAGCCATTATGGTTACGCTGATCTAGAAACCAGGCAGCCTATCACAAGTAATACGGTGTTTCGTATCGGGTCTATCTCCAAGACATTTACAGCCATTGCCGTCATGCAACTCTGGGAACGTGGCTGTTTTGAACTGAATGACCCGATCAATGATTATCTCAAAGCATTCGGACTTCATCCGCCAAATTCCGATGCACCAGCGATTACCATTCACCACCTTCTTTCACACACATCAGGGTTAGGACGCGGCGAGACATTCCGTGAGTTCGTAGACGTCTATGGGCATTTCAGCGGCAGATGGAAATCTCGTTTCAGATCACTCAATGAATTTTATGGGCCGCAGGGTTTACATCCGATGATCCCGGCAGGAGAGAAATACAGCTATTCAAACAATGGCTATGCCATACTCGGCCAACTGATTGAAGACGTAAGCGGACTGTCCTTCGCTGACTATATGCGTCAGCAGGTGTTTGACAGCCTGGGCATGACCGCGAGTGATGTTGTCATGCGTGGGGGTGTGGGACGTGCTCTAGCTGGCGGCTATCGAGGACGGTCCGGGCAGTATGTGCCTATTCGCCCAACCGAGATTCTCCAGCAAGGCGCAGGTGCCTTGCTGTGCAGCCTGAAGGATCTGATGTCCTTCGTCATAGCGCTTATTCGACAGGATGAACGGCTGCTGCGTACAGAGACCTGGCAGTTGATGCAGCAACCACACTGGCAACTTGATCCCCGGCTGTGGGCAGAGGCGTATGGCGTTCAATTCTACACGTTAGAGGAACACAAAATTTACAATCAATCAGGCGGTGCTGGCGGCTTCAATGCAAACATCACGTTCAGTCCTGATCATCAGCTAGGCATCGTCACACTGTCCAATCGCACGCTGACAATAGAAACCTACCGGATCGCCAAAGCGCTAATGCGCCATCTTTTAGACGCGCGACCTGCGATTTCGGAGGCTGATCGCCATGCAAGCAGCCCCCGTTTATCAAAGAATCAGTTGGAATCGTTCACCGGTTATTACGCACCCTCACCTGGATGGAAAATCAACATCGACTTTTACACGGACTTCGGGTTTGCTGGCGTAACTATCGCCATTGAGGACGGTCTGCTGAGGATGCATACAGATTTAGGTCGTCTTGCGGATGGCATCCACCTCTATCCCGACGCAGATGACCCTTACCTGTTTCATGGTCAACTGGGCGGTTGGTGTCCATTCATTTTTCATCGCAGCGCAAGGGGCCAGATTGACGGCCTGCTATTCGATTTTCATCACCATTTGCATCGCCATCCTCTTACTACCAGCCTGAAACATCGCCTGAGATATGTCATGGGGTGGAGCCTTGCTACGATCATATTGCTTGGCGTGCTGCTCCACCGGATGCGCAAATCACGATATTAACTGATGGGCCTTGGCCAGAACACGCAAACAGTAGCTGTCGTCTTAACGAACCTATGCGTTTGATGTTGCCAAGTCAGGCTTGATGTCCACGACAGGCGTGCCGTCGATAGCTTCTATTGGGCCGATTTTGAGGGAATTGCCTTCGATTTCCAGCACAGTGACGGGATGTAAGCCAATCGGATTGGGGCGATCTGGCGAGCGTGTGATGAATACGCCTTTGGCCGGGTTCTGGATTTCCCCGCGTGGGTGCACTTTGAGCACATCGCGCACAGATTGGTGCAGCCATGTCAAGACAATGAGCGAGTCACCAACAACGATACCATCGAGCGCGGGCAGGAATTCCGGCACCATAACAATCCAGGCATCGGGTGCGCCTTCATGACTGCGGGGCGCGCCCTTGCGCAATTTCAGTTCCGAGCGAATAAAGCCAATCGGGTGCAGTGCGTAATCGATATCTGCCATGTTTTTTGCCTTTGTGATTTTCTTCTGCCATGTTCGTTAAATCGTAGTCCTAGGATAGGCATTCGGTCAATTGGCCTCATTGCCAAAACTGCACTCTTTATGCAGAATGGCGCTATACACATTGAGATAGGTTGGCTATGTCGGAAATCCCAAAGAAAAAGCCCCTTTCGCCGGAAGAGCGCGAGGGCATTTATCGTAAAAATTTTGCTTATTTGTTGATTGATGGCATTTTGTTCATGGTGGCCCTGAACGGCTTTATGGGTGCCACCACTGTGATTCCAGACTTTGTCCGGCGGCTAACCGATTCAGAAATTCTGATTGGCTTATCGGGCAATCTATTCGGCATTGGTTTTGCGCTGCCGCAGTTGTTCATCGCCCGCTATATCGTGCGATCCGCCAGCAAGAAGTGGTGGTTCATTGGGCCGAACATCCCGGTGCGCTTCGTGATGCTGATCTTCGGCATACTGGTCTTGCTCATCGGGCCTGATCAGCCTGAGTTGATCCTGCTGGCGTTTTTCCTGGCGTATGGTATTGCTGCCCTGGGCGATGGTCTGGTGGGCGTACCCTGGTCGGACCTGATCGGGACCAGCCTGGACAGCCGCTGGCGCGCGCGTATGTTCGGCCTGACCAGCGCCATTACGGGTGTGCTGATGCTGGCTATCACGCCGGTTATCGCCATCATCCTGGGGGAAAGCGGCCCTGGATTCCCGTATAATTATGGGCTGTTATTTTTGATCGCCGGTGGGATTTTTGCGACATCCATTTTGCCCGTGATATTCGTCAAAGAACTGCCGGGTGGCAAAGCTGTAGAAAAGATCCCGCCGATTACAGAGTTCCTGCCGGACCTGGGGCGCGTTCTCAAGCATGATATCCCCTATCGGGCCATGATTATCATTCGTCTGCTGACAGCCCTATTCTTGATGGCAGCGCCCTTCTACATCGGGTTCGCAACGGAAAAGCTGGGGCTCACCAGCGAAGTAGCCGTACCGAACTTGCTGGCCATGCAGACCGCTGGTGGTATCTTCGGCGCGATGTTGTATACCTGGATCGGTGCGCGCAGCAATGCCCGTTATCTGCGGCTGGCGCTGCTAGCCTCCGCGATGTTGCCCGCCAGTGCCCTGCTTGCCGACACGCTCGGCCCGCTGCCGCTGTATTTCGGTTTCTTCATGTCTGGCATTGGTACAACCAACCTGATGTTTGGTTATACTAACTGGATCGTCGGCTATGCCAACGACGATGAACGCCCGATGTACGTCGGCTTGAACAACACCATCTTTGCTGTTTTCTCCATGATTACGCCGATTATCGCGGGTCTGGTCGCGCAAAGCGCCGGGTACGAAACATTGTTCGGCATTGCGCTGGTGATGACGTTGGCGGCACTCCTCATGATGATGCGCTATATTCATGATCCTAAGGAAGAGCCTCCGATGGTTGTTGTTGCGGGGGATTAAGCAAAGAATCATTGAGTGAATCGTCATTGGTTTGGCAGTTTTTGGTACCTGCATCACAGATAAACTAACGACTCATAATCAAAAACTAGATTTATGAAAGGCCCTCATCATGGATATGGTCCCGATTCCGCCGATGGTACACATCAAGCAAACCTTGCCGACCGCGCCTGTGGTTGATGTCGATGCCAAGCTCGAAAGCGAGTGGGCACGGCTGGGTTTGAGTGAGCAAGTGAAGGGTAAGCGGATCGCGTTGGGGTTCGGCAGCCGGGGCGTATCCAAAATCGACCAGATCGCCCGCAAGCTGGTGTCGCTGGTCAAAGAAGCAGGCGGTCAGCCGTTCATTGTGCCTGCGATGGGCAGTCATGGTGGGGCCACGCCAGAGGGGCAAATCGATGTGTTGGCCGGGTTGGGCATCACCGAAGCCAGCGTGGGCTGCCCGATTGAAGCCACGATGGACGTGGTCGACCTGGGTATGACCGAGTGCGGCCTGCCAGCACTCATCGACCGCAATGTGGCTGAAGCCGATGGCTTCATGGTGGTCAACCGCATCAAGGTGCATACCGATTTCCACGGCAAACATGAAAGCGGCCTGCTCAAGATGATGGGCATCGGCCTGGGCAAAGAACGTGGTGCGAGTGCCATTCACCGTTTCGGCGTGGAGGGCCTGCGCGATTATATGCCGGTTATCGCCAAGCACATGGTCCAATCGCTAAATTTCGTGGCCGGGTTTGCCACCGTCGAGGATGGTCAGCATCAGGCCGTGTATTTAGAAGGTTTTGATAGCGATAGCCTGGTGGCCGGGGAACAACGCCTGCTGGAAATCTCCCGTGACTTGATGCCACGCCTGCCTGTCGATGACATCGATGTGCTGATTATCGATGAGATGGGCAAGGACATCAGTGGCGCGGGTATGGATACAAACATCATCGGGCGCTGGTATATCGCGGGTGAAGCCGAGCCAGAAAGCCCACGCATCAAGCGTATCGTCGTACTGGATTTGACCGAGGCATCACACGGCAATGCTACCGCCTATGGGTTGGCGGATTTCACTGTGCGCCGTTTGTTCGACAAAAGGGACATCGCCATCACGACGAAAAATCTGTTTACAAGCGGCTTTTTGTTGCGGGCACGCATGCCCCTGGTTTTTGCAACCGACGAAGAAGCCATTCGTTCAGCGATTTTCGATGCGTTCCGGCGGACGCAAGAATTTGCTAATGCGCGGGTCATGCGCATCAAAAACACGCTGGAAATCGAAGATGTGTGGGTCAGCCCGAATATCGCCGACGAGCTGCGTGGCAAGTCGAATATCACAGTGGATGGTGACGCGCAGCCGATGGCGTTCACTGAGGGGCATTTGTTTTAGACCACGAACCCCCATCCTCAGTCCTTCCCCCAAAGGAGGAAGGATGCCTTTATTATGGAATTTGTTGCAAATTGAAATCCCCTCGTTATAGAGGGGATTTTTTGGTAACAGAATGATGCGAGTCTCAGTGGCTAAAACCGCGCGTGTTGAGGTTGATGGCATACAGCGAAGTCGTCGCCGTGATGTACAGGCGATTGCCCTCAGGGCCACCGAAAGCACAGTTGGAAATGGTCTCTGGGACCCGAATTTTGCCCAGTCGCACGCCATCTTCAGCATAGACCTGGATGCTATCGGCGGAACTGGTGAACAGGTAGCCGTTCTGATCAAAGCGGAAGCCATCGGCCATGCCGGGGTCAATGTGGCAGAAGGTGCGGCCATTGGTCACGGATTTACCATCGACCACATCATAAACGCGGATGACACGCTCGACATTGGGGTCATGTGAAGCCCCGGTATCAGCCACGTACAGGCGCTGTTCATCCAGCGAGAAGGCGATGCCATTGGGCTTAATCATGTCGTCGATGACGAGCGTCGTTTCACCAGTCGCGGGATCATGGCGGAACACATAGCAGCCGTCTAAATCCGGGTCGGATGCATAGCCTTCTTTGGTTCCGGGCAGGATGCCATAAGGCGGGTCGGTGAACCAGATAGTACCATCGGATTTAACGACGACATCGTTGGGTGAGTTGAACTTTTTGCCCTGGTAGTTATCGACCACAACCTGCACCGTACCATCGTGTTCAGTGCGGGTGACGCGACGTTTGCCATGCTCGCAGGTGACCATACGCCCTTGTAGATCGAGCGTGTTGCCGTTGCTGTAGTTCGATGGTTCGCGGAAGAGGCTGACCTCGGCTTTTTCATCGGACCAGGCCCACATGCGATTACCGGGCACATCACTCCAGACGAGCAGGCCACTCTTTAAGTAAACGGGGCCTTCCGCCCAGGTGCAATTGGTGACGAGCTTCTCCAGTTTGGCATCCGGCAGCAGCAAATCCTTGAAGCGATCATCAAAAATCTCAAATAAATCTGACATGGTTGTTTTGTCTCAGTCTAAGTTATCCATAACCTAGTACTCATTATAGCCAACAAGAAAATCGCCCGCACATGTGTACGGGCGATTGGTTACTTTTGTGAACCGTAGCCTGTTTGATTGTCTACGGCTTAGAATCCAAGCAGGCTAGCCGTTGCGGCCATGGCCATTGTTGTTCCGGTTGCTCTGGCCATTCTGATTGGCGTGTTCAGCGCCGGGTGCGCAGTTGACGACGGCCGTCTCGCGGTGAATGACCACTTCTGGCAGGCCATTGCCGGCGCTGCTCGTCCAGATGAAGACCAGACGGTTGCCCTTGGCTGTACCCAAATTGAAGGGGAGTACATCGGTACCCGCGAATCGCGCTTCACCGACGATATTCCTAGCCGTATGATCGTGAATCACGGTGCCGGAGCTATCCGTAATGATGATACGATGTTCTTCTTTTCCTACGCCTGTATTATCACGATCTGCCATATAGTTGTGGCTGGCGTAAGTCAGGCTATCACAACGCCATTCTGTGATACTAAACCCGTCCAGATCCATTGCCGAAACCACCTGGCCGAGGAAGGCCAGCATCAACACGATGAGTGTTACCCGTATTGCTATCGCTTTGTGTTTCATGGTGTATCCCCTCTTTTGCAGATGTCCCTCCTAAATTGCCGCGTCCGTGTTCGGCGTCGTGCAATGGTGTGTAAGTGCCAACTTATAGGGTCTGCAAAACAAATTAAAACGAAAAGTAATTTTTAACACATGAACAGCTTACATTAAGTAACCTAACGGCAACCTATCAAAAAATGGTCGTTGATTTACGAAAAACCTTACAAAATATAAGAGCATGTAATATATACGCTAATAGCATCATGCCAAGAGGACAAGATGTTACTGCGGGTAATCCAGTTATGTATTTTTAGCGTCCTGCTTCGCTTAAATACGGAGACCGAAGTTATTCCTGCGCTGCATCTTCTGCACGCCACTGGTCGAAGAGGGCATCGGCAGCGGCCTCGTCCGCGACAAAGTAGACCGCCCCATCGGCGGTGGGAATCATATTGCCGACGTGGACATGCACGGCATCGAGTTGGTCCATTGGATAGCCGAGGACGACCGCTTTGCCACTCATCGCGGGGGTGTTGATTTTGCCGAAGCTGCGCACATGCACCGCCGCGCCCGACGGCATCTTAGTCCGGGTGCCTTTGCGCAGGTCGATCAGCATGTGTACCGGATGCGGCAGGCGCAGCATAGAGAAGGAACAGGCCCGCGCCGCATGATGGTAATCACGCCAGTTCCAATCGCCCTCAGCGATGAGCTGCATCACTGTTTGTCCTTCGTCGCGCCACTCAAAATGGAAAGCCATCCGTCTGTTCCTTATCCGTGCATCCCTTATGGGCTGGGAAACCAATCATGGCCCTACTTTAAACCGCCGATGGATCCCTGTCCACAGGCGACTGAGTCATGATGCGCCATCCAGTTCTTAACTACGCCCTCAACCCAAAATATGGTACAGTTCTGCCAGATAGACACATCAGAAGTTCCCACATGACCACGACCGGATTTGACAGCCCTGTATTTGACGACGACCCTATTCTGGGCCGTTTTGTCGCTTATTTCCCCAGCTATCGACTGCGGCTACTCATTATTGGCGGGCTGCTGTATGGCATCCCGGTGCTGGTGCTGCAAGTGCTGCTGGCCAATGTTGAAGGCGCCAGCGTACTGATTATCGGCAGCTACGCGGGGATTGCCCTGCTGGTCGGCTGGTATGTATTGCACCTTTGGAACCGCGAGGTCATCGTCTACGAGAACGGCTTTACCTATCGACAAGGCAGCCAGATTGGCTATTTTCGGTTTGTGGACATCACGCGCATTCATCAGCACGCGGAACGGGTATCGTACTTCGGCATCTTCAAGCGCGATGTGATTACCTATACGCTGCATACCGACCAAGCCGAGGTCTTGCATGTGAATGCGGTTTACAAAGATGTGGCCAAGCTGGGCCTGCTGCTGGAAAGCAAAATCACAGCAGCGCGGCAGCCGATTGTCGAAGCACAATTGGAAGCGGGTAAGCTGGTTGAGTTTGGCAGTTTAACAATGACTGACAAGGGCCTGCGCTATGCTGAGCATGTACTGGCCTGGGATGATTTTGGCAAGGTAGCCATCGAACGTGGCGCCCTGCGGCTCCTAGATCACAATCAGGTGGAACATGTGAGCATTCCACTGGCTGAACTGGATAATCTGATGCTGCTGGTCAAGTTGCTGCGCGACCATCAGCCGACTGCTGAAAGCACGCCTGCATGATCTACGAGATTCACCTGTATGTCCCCAAGGCCAAGCACCTCAGCCCTAAGATGATCGACTGGTTGTACGAAAACGGACAAGGGCAATCGCCGGAGTGGCACTGGCCCGTTCGGAAAATCCGGCAGAAAGCTTTAGCACGGCATATGCTGCGCCTGGACCCTTCCCTGGTGCCGATACAGGCCCCTGGCGGCGATGTCGAGCTGCATTATCCAGATGAGCGTATTGGCCTGGTAATGTATATCCATGACCGGGGCGTGATTGTGTTCTTCCCGTATATGGCCTACAGCATTTATTCGCGGGTGGTGTTGGGGATTTGCTATACGTATATTCGCTTTTTGTACGATGCAGCCGGCTTCTGGAGTTTTGACCCACAGTTGAACGTCATTAGCTATGCCGACGATTTCGTCAGCATTGAAGATACGGCGGCCCTCATGGACCAGATGCTGCCCAAGCAGTTACAGGGGTAAGCGCCTTACAATTGCCCATTCGCCTCAAACAGAGTGTGACGTTCATCTAACCAGGCCAGAGCTTCTTGCTCTGACTTGCACAAGCGGATAAAGTCCACACGCTGGGCCTGCTGCATGGCAAAGCGCACAACACCAAACATCAAAGAATTTTCTGAGATCATAGCGGCAGATATGGACAAGGATTTAGGTCGATCCCTTAGCATGGAGATTGCTTGTGACGTGGAATAGGGCGTGGGTAGCGCACTTTCAGAAAAATAGGCTAAGCAGCGAAGGTGCTCGTTTCGGGTATCGTATTCATTCATGACCTGGCGCAATGTACAGATCCATTCATCAGTTGTATCGCGCTTGAAATCCATAAAAGCCCAGACATAGATGCCATCTGGCCGGACATCCACCTTTAAACCACTCATCAATGACCTAACTTTGGCTCTCGCTCTGTCGATTATGTCTCAGTACTTGTCAACTCATAACGCATCAAGTTCTTGGCTAAAAATACGTTCTGACATTCCGTTAACCAGTGTATGGCTTGTTCGTCCGTATCAAAAAAGTGAATGTAGTCGATGTTTGATACTGTATTCATCGCAAAACGAACGATATTGAACATCATCTTGTTTTCAGAAACCATCGCAACCGACATGACAAGGTTCGGCGGAATAACTTTCATGGCCTCAATGGCTTCTTTGGTCGCATAGGGAGTTGGCAACGCTTCCCTATCGAAATGGACAAGGCAACTGAAATGGCCTTGTTCCTCATCTAATTTTTTTAGCGTCTGACGAAAGAGACTTATCCACGCATCGGTTGTGTCTCGGCGCAAGTCTTTATAGTGCCAGTATAGAATGCCATCGGGTCTTTCTGTCGGCATAAAACCTGTCATTTGGACCTTCTCTTAGAGAGGAAGAACTACTCTGCATATCCATTATCAAGTTGCACATTCAGACTTACTGCCTCACCAGATCCTTGCGCGGCATTTTCTTATTGACGATCTGTGTCAGAAGTCGTTACTGACTGCTACGTAGACAAGTATATCGTTGAAATAGGCATTACTTCGTAAACTTTTAGGCGATGAAGAAAATCAGTCTATTACGCAAGATTAAAAATGACATCTGTCATCTCGGAAAAATACGAGGGGCTTCGAGCTTGCACTCGGATTATTCGTCCAGGGGCAACCTTTGTTGGAATTTGCGATGACGCTCATTTAGCCAGGCATTCGCCTCATCGACGCTCTCCACCAGATGGATACTACGGCCGTTGTAAACATGGGTGACAACATGTTGAGATGAGTTCATCAGAATGCGGGTAGGTATAACTGCAGCAATCGAGAGCTTTAGGTCTGGATCAGCCGAACTGAGGACACTTATGGAGCGCATAACAAGATAGGGGGTCGGCAAGAGATCGGCATCAAAGGTATAGAAGACCCGCAAGTGCTGGTCGGTCTCGTGATAAGTGCGCTGTAGGGCCATGACTGTCTCAGCCCATTCGCTGACTGTTTCGCGTTCCATGTCCGCGAAGTGGAAAGAATGAACTCCATCAAATCGTAATGTAACACTTAGTCTACTCATAAAGCACCTATATAATAATATATTATTTAATATACATTCTATCTCATTAATCAATTGATAAGTCTAGTGATTACTATCGTTGATCTAGACGTTTGTATAATTAACTTGAACACCAGCAAGGCGTCCTAAAACCTGGTGGTTAATCGTAAGCTACGATAAGCAAGTTAACGCTCAAGCGCACTCCCTTGCTGATATTGACGATGGCGCTCATTCAACCAGCCGTTACCCTCTTCCACCTTTGTTACCAGATGGATGTGTTTAGAGCGATGGATCCGCTTCATGACATGCGTGATACCCATTGTAATATTCGGGTTCTTAACTGTCATAGCAGCCGAGATTACAAGGTCGGTTGGTCGGGCATTAAGTACACCAATGGCACGCTTAAGGAGATAAGGCGTGGGCATAATGTCTGGATCAAATATATACAACAAGCGTAGATGACGGGCGTCTACGTGATAAGCGTGATAGAGGGCCTGGATTTGTTCAGCCCACTCATTGACTGTTTGACGGGACAGATCATGAACATGTATGACGATAACGTCATCGGATCTTGTTTCAATGTGCAAGCCGCTCATAGTCTCACATTCAATACTCTAGCCTGATACCCTGTAGGTATTTAGCATGACGTTCGTTCAACCAGGCGATACCTTCTTTGACACTTCTGACGAGCCAGATGTTACCGGGTTTGCGAATCCGTTTTAGGACGTAATCAGCGGCTAACAGCAAGTGAAAACTCAGAAGAACAACGGCAGAAGAACTACGCAGTGTTGGTGGCGTCATTGCTGCCAACTGAATCGCTCTTTGAGTCGCGTAGGGCGTGGGCAACTTCAAGCAACTAGATAAATAAAGTACCCGTAAATGCCCATCTGTTTTGAAATCATTTTGGATTATCTGACTATATCGCACCCAATCGTCAATAGTTTCATTATCCAGTTCTGTTATACGAAATATAAATAACTCATTAGGCCGTTCTTCAGCCACGAAACCACTCACGCGCTGTCTCCTAGATATGATCGTCACTTACCAAGGGCAACCCCTGTTGAAATCTGCGATGGCGTTCATTCAACCAAGTGACGGCTTCTTCGAAATCCTTGAATGGATGGATGTGTTCTGAGTAAGGTATGCGCTTATTGATATACTGTACAGCCATATCAAAGTATAGGTTTGGGATGATTATGGCAGAGGAAAAGCTCAACGTCGATGATCTTGATCCCACAAGGCTTATCGTTTGACGCACTGCATAGGGAGATGTAGTTGACAATGACCCGGTAGGTAGTTGATGGATTACACGCAAATGACGATGGTTCGTATCGTATTCCTCTTGTATTTTTAGGCTTTTCTTGACCCAATCGTCAATTGTATTTTTCTCAGAATCCTTGAAAGAATAGACTAATATACCATCAGGCCGTTCTGCAAAATGAAAACCACTCATACTGTTGTCTCAGATAAGCTAGTGAACAATTAAAGGCAACGCCTCGCCGATATTAGCTATGGCGCACTTGTAAACAGGCGTTACCCTCGTCCACACTTTTAAACAAAAGTATGTATTAGGGCGATGGATCGGTTTCATAGTCATAGATCAGAATGCCATCGTGTTGTCTTTCAAGATAGAACCCACTCATCGAACACCTACACACCTATTCTCTTGTAGTACCTTTAGTGTATTATCAAACGCAATTCAGGAACATTAAGTATATTCTTAACGATCATTCTAAACATATTTTGCTAAAGCACAATGAGCTAAGTATCAACCTGATATGAGTAGTTATAGCCATTACAAATAATAATGAGTCATGTACATACGAGCTGTACATATATGAAAACAGGTGTGCCAGATGACACACCTGCTGATTTTAGCGAGGCCGAAGCCCTTGGTTGCTGCTAACATCCGCCTTTTTGCAACGTATAGTCGAACTGGCGAGTGTTATTGTCTTCGTTGATTTCCGCAACGGCATTATCAGGATCGACAGTCGCCAGGTAACGATGGCCTTCCCCGAAGAATGTCGAGACAGTCAGCGTAATCTGTACGGTGACGTTCTGGCCCGGTTGCAGCGCCGGGATGGTCGCAGAACTGACAGCCTGCTCATTGCCATTATGGATATCTTGCAGCACGACATTGGTCTGGGTGCTGGGCGATGTCCCGCTGTTGGCAACCGTGATGGATGTGGTCGCGGTTTGCAAGCAGCTTGGCGTTGGCGGGTTGGTGGACCAATCAACAATGCTCAGGTCAACTTCCGCAACAGGAACCGGCGTGTTAGTGGGTGCTGGCGTAGCCGTCGGTGGCGGTGGTGGCGGATTTTCTACGGGAAGGTTGCCAATATCGCCGTTAACCTCAACTAGCCAACCCGCAATCCAACCGGATGAGTTGAAAACTTCAATGCGGAACCAAGCGCGATCGGCGTTGGGTTCCGGGTTGCGTGCCAAAATACGGAAGCTTTCCCCGGCGGCGACACTGCCCAGGGGTGGTTCGTAATTGACACCGGGACCTCGCCGGATATTGGCGCCTTGCAATGTGGTCGCTGTCGGGAAACTCTCGGTGGGGGGAACGGCAGTTGTTGGCTCTGGCGCGGCTTGCTGCGGCTGCGTGGGCGCGGTAGTCGCTGTTGCGGCAGGCTGAGCGGCATTATCCGTGCCGTCGCCATTGGATGTGGTATCAGTCTGGGATGCGGCATCCTCGGTGGGGGTTTCCGTCACCTGCGGCTCAACCTCACCCTGTACGCTGAACATGACCGATGCAGGGTCGCTGGTGGTGCCATCATCGCGCATGGCGACGACTTCCAGCGTGTAGTCGCCAAGTGTGGTCGCTGGCCAACTGGTTTCGACAGAAAAGGCTGCGGCTGTCTGGGCGCTGGCATCGGTGGTGCCAATATTGACACCGTTAATCGTCAGGGAAACGGTCGCCATATCCGGCCCAGCATTTTCGATACGGGTCGAGATCACGACGGAGGCATCTTTTAAGTAAACCGCATTGGGCTGTGGCGACATGATGCGCACCTGCGGCGGACCTTCAAAGGCGGTTGTTTGGCTTTCACCATCTTCGGCTGTCGAGGTGCAGGCCGCTAAGAGGGCCACAACAGCGATTAACAACAGGGTGGCTGTTCCACGCCGGAAAATCGCAGCTTTCATAGAGTTCTCCTCATTGTGCGCAGACAGGCATCGACCGTGAAAGAGGGTCATGCCGTGCGTCAAAAGATCCTTTTCATGCGCCACAGACTGTAGCGCATCGCGCACATTTAGGCGAGGGTTATTGCCATTTACCAACGATCCCCTTACGTAGTAGATGGGCAATCGGTGGGCGAATCGACCCTAATTCACGCGCTGCTCAACCAGCCAATCATGGATGATCTGAGCGGTTTGCTGGTAGCTGGCTTCGGTCATCAGGTTGTGACCGGAATTCGCGATGATGCGATGGTCGGCGTTGTAGAGCTTGGCCATACGCTTGTGACCGTTTAGCGTGACGATGGCATCGCGCTGGCCAGAGAGCAGCAACATGGGTGTCTGGACAAGCTGCGGTGGTGACCAGAACGGCGGGTTATGCTGGTAGACTGCCAGGATCGACTCGTTGCTGAGATGGGCGGTCAATTCCTGTGGGGAAAGACGCGCGCCTTCGGTGATGAGGGCTTCTTTGGCACGCTGCGGGTTGCGCACCCAGTTACCAGCGCTCCAGCTTAGCATGGAGAGTGGAAGCACCAGCGGATCGCGCTTGACCATCGGCCAGAAGCCATCGGCAATGACGCTGTAAGCGGCCCAGGGAGCAACCAGTATTGTCGCGGGCAGGTCATCAGACACGTAGCGCAAATACCACTGGGCGAGTGCGCCGCCCATGCTGTGGCCCATCAGGACGGGCTTGACGGGCATCCGCTTGATTTCATCGACGAGGAAGCTGAGATAGTAATCCAGGGTACACAGCCAGATCGGTTTCTGCGGCAGCGACCCGGCGTGCCCCGGCAGACTGTGCGCATGGCTCTCCCAGCCCCAGGTCGCCAATAACGCCTGCCAGCCATCCCAGCACCAGGCCCCGTGCCACATGCCATGCTGCATAATGATCGGCGTATCGAATTTGCGCTCATGGGGCGTGTAGGTCAGGCGCTCGATGCCATCCTCAATGCGCCGGGTGACGGTGTAGGCGTCATAGCGCTCGGTATGCTCATAGATGACGCCCCTGGGGGCCGTATTTTGTTCGCTCGCTAGCGATTGCCTGACATTCCGGCTAGCCAGATAAGCGAAGGCAAAGCCCTGTTGCGCAGCCGCATACAGCGCCCCCAGCTTGAGCAATCGGGTGAGGGTGTTGGCCATAAGACGTCCTCCTACTCGGTGGCTTCGTAATATGCGGAATCGTAGAACAGCGGCTGGCCCCATTCCACAGCGACAATCGGGCTATCTATGATGCCTGTGAGGTCCACATAGTCGCCCTGGAACTCCCAGCCATTCTCAGCCTTACTAGCAAAATCGAAACTCAATCCGATGATATAGTCCTGTACGGCAATAGCTGGTCTGCTATAAACACGATCATAGTCCAGAGCATTTATTATGGGCATGATGAACCGCAAGTGATCGCCTCTGGATGGACTGTGAATTTTGCTAACGTCCCAGCGTTTTGAACGTACATAGCAGTTTTCATAGTCACTGCTGCACGTCACAATAGCAATTTCTTGATTCTGATGCCAAAATAAAAAGTCGATTGGACGTGCATCTGGGAATTTTATAGGGCAAGAAGCTTGTAATGGAGCTTGGCATTCACCAGATAAGCCTGATGCCATCTCATTATCTGTTTCCAAGGGAAATAAAACAACATTCTGCTCATCGAGCGTAGAGAGCGCATTCGGTGTTGTCTCGCCTGTTTGAGTGTCTAGTAGTAACCATTCAGATTTATCACCATAGCGAACATAGCGCCCGGTTAGGGACAGCTCTAAAAGAGATACGCCATCATCTGGCACAATCCGTTCTGGCTCGGCAGCAATAAACAATGGCCAACGCCAGATGCCAGTATCATCAGCGAATGCCAACACCGCGCTGTTCTGGCTCCAGGCGACTAATGGGACAGTATTTTCTGTGAGGTTGAGTTCATGCTCACCAATCAACTGCATGCCAAGCGCCTGCCCATATCCGCCACGTTCAAAATTATCGAACATATAGACACGCAACAACTGGTCATCCCAAATCGCAATCAAACTACTATTGGGCGAAAAGAGCAGATCATCGCCAGTCAGTGTGTGTGAAAACCGTGTTGAAAAATAATCTCCGTCAGGCTGAAGAACGAGTTCGTAGTGCTGCACAATGAGTTCATTTCCCTGACGAAAAACAACATGGCTGCCATCGTGAGAGATTGCAATGGGCGCGGTTGCTAAATCTATGGGTGTAATACTGCGATCAGGATTGAGGTGGTATTGACTGCCGGATTCTGTGGTGATGGTCAGCCAGCGCTTAAGTGGATATGGAACATCTTCGCTTGGTAGGATTGCTTCATCATAGGTACTGAAACGCTCTAAAAAAAGCTCTCTAAATGCTTCCGGAGAGACTTCGAATACTTCTGATTCCCCGTCTATAGACTCACTGTAAAAGATGCTTTCGCCAACTGTGTCATAATCGGGTGCATGCAAATAGTCGGTTTGATAATGCGTGTACGTACCATCACCATTGGATTTGAGCGCGAAGTAACCGCGTTGCCCTGCATATAGATAGGGTCCACTGCCCCCATACAAACAATCTGTTGTGTAGCCACGCACGGCTGAAGTGACTTCTAGCGCAGGTCGCCAACGCATGATAGGCAGAAATTGGGGGCCACTGCCTTTGAAATAATGATCCACCAGCATGACGGCGCTGAAACCCCGTTTGTCAATTTCTAGCACCATGCCGTATATGATGGCATCGTAATCCGGCAACAAATTGAGCGCCAATACATCCACGCCGCCACTACATGCCTGGGCAGGAGCAGATACGGACACAAAAATCAGCAGCGCCAGGAAGCCCAATATACCCTGGCGCGGCCAACTTTTCAGGATAGTCATTTTCAGCTAATCCGACTCGCTGGTGAGCAAGTCATCATCGGCAGCGGTGGCGACACCTGTCGTCGCGGATTTGCCGGAGCTATCCGTTTTCAGGTCAGCCGTAACGGTCGGTTCAGTTTGGGCCGTGAAGCCGCCCGTCTGCTGCACGTCAACGCGCTCGCCTTCCAGTTCACGTGGGAGCACATCTTTGGGATCGAGTTGGGCGACAGGCAGTTTGACCGTGACCATCACGACCAGGGCGGGTGTTTCCGTATAGAGGCCATCTTTCATCGCCAAGCCAATACCACAGCCGACGACATTGGCATGGGCCATCAGTTCATCCGCATGGCGTGCCTGAATATCGGTGAGCTTCTTCATGGTTTCGTCAGACATCATGTTCCCCTATAAATCAGACTTTACCCCACCCCTGTTTCCCCTCCCCGAAGGAGAGGGGATTTTGCCTGCAATCGACTCGATTTTGAGGCATCCTTCCTCCTTCGGGGGAAGGACAGGAGGATGGGGGTTGTGCGAACAGGATAATTTATCTTAACTCAATAGCGCCTCAACGCGATCTCGTGTCGGCAGCGCGGGGATCGCGCCGCGCTCGGTGGTGGTGATAGCCCCAACCGCGTTGGCGAAGCGCAGCAGGGCATCATAATCGGGCTGATCGCCCATCTCTAGCAGGCTGACCAGCAGCGCTGCGACGAAGGAATCACCCGCGCCGGTGGTATCAACGGCGGTCACACGATTGCCGGGTTGATGGTATTCGGCATCGGCGGTGTAGAGGGTAGCCCCACCTGCGCCATGCGTCACCACAATGATTTCGGTTGGGTCGCGCCAGAGAGCACGGGCATCGTCGCTGCCTGTCAAAAAGACGACCTCTTCCTCGCTGACTTTGACGATATGGGCATAGTCCAGCCCACTGAGCAGACCCGCCCGCGCGGCGTCCTGACTCGGCCAGAGTGCTTCGCGCAGATTGGGATCATAAGAGATGCGCAAGCCCTTCTCCTGAGCGTATTTAACGGCGGCCCAGGTAGCATCGCGTTCGGGAGCATCAATCAGCGTGATGCTGCCAAAGTGGAAAATCTGGTGCTGGTCGATGACATCATAGGCCACGTCCTGGGGGGTCATCAGCATGTTGGCGCGGGGATTGCGGTAAAACTGGAAGCTGCGCTCCCCATCAGCAGCCAGCGAAACGAAAGCCAGCATGGTCCGGGCTTTGTCGCTAAAGCGCAGGCCCGTGACATCAACATCTTCCGCGGCCAGCACATCCGCCAGATAATGGCCGAAAGGATCATCCCCTACCTGGCCGAGGAAAGCACTTTTTGCCCCCAGCCGCGTCACGGCCACCGCCACATTGGCGGGTGCGCCACCGGGCGCTTTCTGGAAGCCGGATGCCTCCCCAACAGTGACGCCGCTCTCCTGGGCGACAAAATCAATCAGCAGTTCTCCCATCGATACCACGCTCATGGCGGTGTGTCTCCTGTGTGTTGGACTGGTGCGAGTCGGGCGCAAACTGATACATAATCTGTCTTTGTTTCGGGGCACAATATATTTGCCCCTACCTACATGAATGATTTGCTACCCCTAAACCACACCAGCAATCAAAATCAGTCTTTGCAAATAAAAAGGGTATGGTCCTCATGTTGAGGCCACACCCTTAGTTTATCGCAAAAACAGGTTGTTCGGTGATGTTTCCGGCAACGACTAAATTTCCTCCGGCCACCAGGGGCGACGAATGAGGGTCAGCAGGAAGAGCATCGTAAAGCCAGTAATGATCCCCGGCGAGAGCACCAACACGATCAATCCCAGCCAGCCGACGAAGATAAACAGTCCGCCTGTCAGGATGAGGGTATAAAGCAGCGTCGAGAAGACAATCGCGCTGACGATATGGGCCAGCACCCACAACCAGGCGGCGCGCGTATAGAGGCGCAGGACCAAGGTCTGCAGCAGGCTCATCATCACAATCGGCGGGCTGTAGATCAATACCGCGTAGATTGCTACCGCGCGGACATCTGGCGGACGGACATTATTTAAGTTACGAAGTTCTTGCAGATAAGCCCCCATGTGATCGACCATGATGAAGGTGGCAAACTCGGAGATGACCACACCGAAGATCGCGCCCAGCACGCTGACGAACAACCACCAGCGGAAATCCGCGTGGAATTTCTGGCGCATCAGGCCCTTCTGGACGCTGCCAATGAGCAAGCCCAGGGGCGTACCACAGACAATGGCGATAAGAGCCATGTAGATAACGATTTGGGCCGTCCCAGCAGCAGGCAAAAATGGCAAGGAAACCATCAGCCGGGTCAATAGGGGCAGCAATACGGTAATGCCAACAGTCGCGCCGAAAATGCTGGCACATAGACCGATCATCCACAAGATCATAAATCGTAGGCTAGTCAGGACGTGATACATAGGGGAACGTTGCCTTCAAAGCTAGCAACAACAAAAAAGCTTTGCATCACTGAATGCATAAGGAGAGAAGCTGCCAAGCCGCAATATTGAAGTCTGTTTCTTTTTGAGAGTGCTTTATCAGCACACTCCAATGACTTACTATACCATATTTGGCCCTCTGACGATACATCTGGTCGCCAAAACAGCCTCAAATTGACGCGGTTTATTGCTGACTGTTGCCCCGGCGTACTAAAAATCAGCCTTTCCTGCTATATACTGAGTTTGTTTTCAGCACGTGTGTGGTTGAATCGATGTAACCCCATGCGCATGGCTCATCCATCTGAGGCAAAAATAGTGCCATATCTTGATTATGACCGTAACGCTCAAACATATCCTTTAACAGATGCGTTTAAACTCGTAAAAGCCCCAAGTGAAAAATTCGCCCAATACTGGGCCATTTACCGCAATATCAATGAGGATTTCACGCTTGACTATGCTGTCCAGGCCAATGAGATTGCTGATGTCCCTTTTTGCTATTGGATACAACAAAACAACCAGACTATCGGCGGCAGTATTCTGCTGCCCAATAACCTTGGCGATATGTTCCTCGTTCCACCCTTTTCCGATTGGGATACAGCTTTAGGGGCGGTATTACCGCTGCTGCATCATTGGTCCGATAAGCCCATACAAGCCCAGCAAATTACGCATCCACAGATGGAAGCATTGGTCAGGCATGGGTTCCGCGTGACGAGCAGCCGTCGCTGGATGATTCGTCCGACGCAGACCTATTCAGACAGGTCAATTGCCCCTTACACCGTTGCCAGCATCAGCAAAGATCAAACTGATACTTTAGCCAAGCTCTTTTATGATGCCTTCAGTCAAAGCGACGATGTGAGCTATCGTGATCGCCCACTTGAGCAACATCAGGATTCTGTTGAGAATTACTTCGATCAACTTACAGAGGGTGATCGCTGTTACGAGGCTTCAAAAAGCGTATATGACGATGACAAGCTGATTGCAACGGTCCTTGTCCAGATGCACAATGACATGCCCTCCATCCGATTTGCTGTGACGCATCCAGCGTACCAACGGAAGGGGCTGGGCAAGCACCTCATCGAGCAGGCTATCCATACGCTGGCTGCGGATTTCACAGCCGTCAAGCTGGCAGTCACCGATGGTAATCCGGCACAAGCGATCTACTATCACATGGGATTTATGCCCGGAGATCCCATTTACAGCCTGGTACATGACGGTGATTAACAGCAGGCCAGTGTCCTATGATCAGGCGGTAACGAGATTATAGCCACTTGCCAAAAATCAGTATATCTTGCTATATACTGTGAACAGATCTGCTAACTTCAGGATAGCCGTTCGATGACGAATGCCCCTACAGATTACGAGCTGGTCGCTTTCACCTACGATTCCCCGCTGTTGCTGGATGCGGTTAAGGTCTATACGCATGTGTGGGCGCAGCGCACCTACGGTGAAAGCGTCGATTTCTTCCGGTCGAATGCGCGGCGGCAGGATTTTTATGGCTATGTGGTGAAAGCTGGCCCGCAGACCATCGGCATGGGCTTTGGGACACGCTCGCTGCCGGGGCAGTGGTGGCACGATAAAGTTGCTAGGCGCGTGGGCCAGGCTCATGAAGCGCTACAAGATGCCTGGGTGCTGGTCGAACTGGCGATCATGCCCGCCTATCGCAGTCGAGGATTGGGCCTGCGCATCCACGATGCCTTGCTAGCGGCCCAACCTCACCCACATGCCCTGCTCTCGACCCAGGTCGAGAATCGGGGGGCACGCCGCTTTTACGAGCGTCACGGTTGGGATTATCTACATCCCGGCTTTGCTTTCTTCGAGAACCATCCCCTGTTCTGCATTCTGCATAAGTCCTTGCCAGAGAAAGCATAAATAAGTGTTGAGTGATGAGTCTGTATCGGGAACAAGATGACCACACAAGATGAACTCACCCAATTAATAGGCACATTGGTCAATGGGGACTCACTAGAAGAACAAATAGCAGTTGGTCACAGGATCCAGAATTATGGTGACGAAGCTGTTGAACCTCTGATTGCATTACTAAAGAATCCCGATCATGCTCATTTGTGGTGGCTAATAGTTGATGCTCTCGGTCGCATTGGAGATCAGCGAGCAGTTGAGCCGATTATTGCCATGCTGGAATCGCCTCTTTCTCATGATCCCTGGAAAGCCATGCTCTCAAGGCGCTATGCAGCTTGGGCACTGGCAAAGCTGAAAGATCCGCGTGCAATCGACGCATTGCTTGAGATGTTCAATGACCGACTTTATGACGAAGAAGATGATGGTGAAGTCGTTGATGAGCCTGACATAGAGAACATCGAAGCGGCTGTATGGGCGCTGACTGAAATTGGTGACTTAAAAACACTACCCCAGATTATAGAAGTCATTTTCGACAAATGCTGTATCTATAATGTTTTCAATGAATGGGGAGAACCTGCTTTTCAACTCCTCTTGCAGGAACTCAGAAACAGTGACGATCATAGACGTTCTAATGCTGCTCATCATCTTGGTGAGTACGGGGACCATCGTGCCATAGAACCACTTATACATTTGCTAAAAAACGATAAAAGCAACGATGTGAGAGATAGTGCAGCTTATGGTCTAGGCTGTTTGCGTGATCCCTTAGCTTTTGATGTCCTCACCGAGGCCCTAAATGATCCTTACGAACAAGTTCGGATGCACGCCGCGTTTGGACTCTTGGGACTTAAAGATCGGCGGGCGATTGAACCACTTAAGAGAGCAATCGAAAAAGAGAGCTCCTATATTCTTGAGCACCTCAAGCGATCTTTGCAGTCACTAGAAGAATCAACAGCAGAATGACCTGACCTTATTGGCATAACGTGAAATGCTAGCTTGCACGCAGCTCATCCATGAGTTCTTTGGTCTTTTCGATGGCCTGAGAGGGGATGCTGTGGCCTTTGTTATGCACTTCCCAGTACCACAATGGCGTTCCGCGACGGTTCAGTTGACCTGCGAGTTCGCGCAAGTATTGACCTAATGTCGTATCCTGCCAGCTTTCATTTTCCCCGGCGAACGCAGCATATTTGACTTCGCTGTTCATCGGTGGCAAGGGATAAGGTGGCGCGCTGGCCAGTACCGCCCCGGAAAACATGCGGGGGTAGGTATGGGTATAGAAGTAGGACATGTTGCCGCCCCAGCTAAAACCCATGATGATATTGGCATACACATCAACCGGATAGTAGGCTTCGATCTCGTCCATCATATCATTGACGGACCTGAAAGCCGGATAGAAGTTGTTAGACGCAAACTGATTATTGTCGAACTCGGTAGCGACCAGCAGGACGCCTGCATGCTGCGCCCAACTGTAATAGGGCGCGGCCATCGTCGCGGCATCCATCCCCCACCCATGATTAACCAACAACAGCGGCCACCCATCAGGCGGCGTCGGGCCGCGCGGCTCAAAGATGGTATAGGTCAAGTAGCTGGATGCCTCACGCTGGTAGACCACGCCCGTGAGTTCTGAGGGCGCTTCTGAATCCGGCGGGAAGGGTTTGGCATTGGACATACTGTACATCATGTACGGCAGTGAGCCTAAAATTTGATCTTGTAAGACGAGGGCCGCCACCGCAATCACAACAATGGTGAACAGGGCCAACATCAGCAGTCTACCGCGCGTATAGCGACGCGACTGCGGCTCATGATGCCGGGGTTGCAGTTTCTTAAAATCGACCGACTTGCTGGTAACACGCTTGATGCTGGTGGGCTGGCTGGCCGCCAGCGGAGCGAGCGGCTTGTTCAGCGGTTTGATAACATCCGCTTTGGGTTTGAGAGACGACTGCTGCAAAAATTCGACTGTTTTTTCTTCGAGGGTCTTTAAATAGGGGTCCGGCTCTATAGAAGCGAGCTTTTGCAGCACACGGATGTAATCCGTCTCGCCGGAGCGCCCTGCAAGCATGACACCCTGCTTACGGTCGGCAGGGTTCCTGGATTTGAGTAAGGCAATGACTTTGGTATTCATATCACGACGATTTGATCTGCACTAAACAGTTTTTCGTATTGTAACGGAAAGCTATGACATCGCTCCGTAAAGAAGCGTCGGAAAGCGCGTGTCAAATGACACGTTTTTGGAAAGCCAAACGGCTACAGGGAACAGATTCGTCCAGTCGGACGATAGGAACTGATGTTTGTTGCGGCTGATCTCCATCATCCAGAGATTAAACTCGCTTTATAATGTTGAAAACCTCTCATCAACCTGAAAAGGCGAGTTGTACTTAAGATGGAAACATCCTACCTATATCCTAAGAACATGACCATCGTGACCGATTGCTTTCGGCATGGCTGGACCGCCTACGGAGATGAACCCATCCTCATTGTTGAATTGGACGCAGTTGATCGTCATACTATTGAACAATGGTTAGCGTTCACTATCGACCTGCGCAGCAACTGGCCTGACGCGGCGAAACCCATTTACTCCATCATGGATCTGTCCAAGAATGACGTTTCCATGACTCATCTGGCACAAAAAGGTGTCCATGACCTCTCGCAGTACAATCCAGACCTCATAACGCATACCGGGTTGGTCACACAGCAATCCGTCCTGGGCACTATACTAAACACCACAACGACCCTCCTCAGCCGCACCATGAAGACCTTCAATATCAGGGTTTTTAATAATCACGACAAAGCCTTTCAATGGCTGGTTGGGCTTATGGAACAGAACCAGCACTGAGACCCTATAGTGTCTCCAAACGTATAGCGTTTATCGTGATAACCGCGTGAGAGCAGCCCTATGTCCCGATGGCTAATGAGCGTATTTGTGATCCTGCTGCTGGTGGTGCCTGTAGCAGCGCAGGATAACTTGCATACGCGCGTATTGCAGCATGATGGCCAGGAGCGCACGTATCTGGCTTATGCGCCGGATACCCTGCCCGATGGCCCGGTCCCGGTATTGATTGGGCTGCATGGGGGCGGCGGCCATGCGCAGCAGTTCATGACATCCACCGGATTCAACGCAATCGCTGACGCGCGCGGATTCATCGCCGTGTATCCCGATGGCATCGACCGCACCTGGAACGATGGCCGCGATGGGCCGGACCCGAATGTACAAGCACGGCTGCTAATCGACGATGTGGGCTTCATCGAAGCTGTGCTAGATGACGTGGCAAGTCATTACTCTATCGACCCAGATCGCGTCTACGCAACAGGGATTTCGAACGGTGGGCATATGGCGTTCCGGCTGGCATGTGACGTCAGCGAGCGCATTGCTGGCATCGCGCCAGTGGTGGCCCTGGTTCCGGCGAATATCACCTGCGAGCCACCGAATCCAGTCTCGGTGCTGCTGATGAACGGCACTGACGATCCGCTGGTGCCCTGGCAAGGTGGCACGCTGCTAAGAGATCGCGGTGAGGATTTATCAACATGGGAGAGCATGGCGCTGTGGGCCGGTATCAACAGGTGCAGCGAGGAGATCGAGGCGGAAACGCTGCCGAATACCGTTCTGCGTGACCTGACCCTCACACAGGTGCATACGTATCAGAATTGCGACGTGCCGACCGTGCTATACGAAGTCGGCAATGGTGGGCATACCTGGCCCGGTGACGAACATAGCCTGCCACGCTTCATCGTGGGACGCACCAGCCTGGATTTTGATGCCAGTGAAGTCATTGCCGACTTTTTTGAACTATAAAACTAAAATAGAGTAACCCGAAGGCTACTCTATTCTGCAGGAATGTGTACGTTCTTGCTTCCTAAATCAGGGTAGAGCAAAGGGCAGTACCACCAAGTCGATTGCGTGGATGACACCATTGGACGGGGCGGTTACATCTGGAACGATAATATTGGCATTGCGGCCGACTTGATCAGTCAGAATCGTACCGTCCACGAAGAGGAAACTACCCTGCAGCGTGCGAATGCGGTTCGAATTCGTCACTGCAGACGCTTCACGATTTCCACGTGCCACATGATAGAGCAGGATTTCAGTTACAGCATCCTGGCCGTAAGTTTCCACCAGGAATGTTGCGCTATCTTCTGCCGCAGTGGCGGAACTACAATCCAAACCAAGCGCTTCGAACGCTGGATCTATGGGTGCGAAGACCGTGAACTGACCATTTCCACTGAGGGGAGCATCCAGGCCTGTACCCACAACAGCAGCGATTAAGCAATCAAAAAGTCCTTCGTATTCGCCACCGGGGGCGTTAGCAGCAACAGCCACATCGACAATTGTCGGACCTGGCGGTGCGGCAAATACAGGAACAGCCAACACAGCAACCATCGCAAAGACGACCATCAAAGTACCAAGACGTTTCTTCATAACCGTTATCTTTCGGCTAATTTCGAGTGCTCAGAGCTTGCAGAAATTGAGTGAGAATTGGCTGAGCCAGCGCTTCAAATGTAATAAGATAATTATTAGTGTGATTAATCATTACGTTGAACATTACCCTCATTAGTATTATTCTCTTGCGTACTGCTGAAGCTCTATGTGTGAGAATCCCTCTGTTTCACGATTTGGGTCACCACGATTTTGTGCTTGACTTCAAATCATTTGCAATTTCTATCGTCAAACCAAAAACGAGCGCACTCCATAGAGTGACGCTCGTTTGTTGTTGATTTATCCCAAATTTTACCCAAATGCTGGCACGACGAGGGGTTGCCCGCCTGTGTTGACGTAGTAATGCGGAATCCAGCCCACGCCATAGACATCCAGCGCGATGTCCTTTTTATAGGGCGAGATGGTCTGTTCTTCGATGTCGGCAGCGATCTCGACCCACTTCTGATTGATCTCGTTCAGCTTCTGCTCGTACTCGGCTTCCAGATCGACCATTTCGCGTTCCAGCTCGCTGATGACCTCGTGGCTTTCCTCGATGTCCGCTTCAGTCTGGCGCTTATAGCGATTGGCGCGCGACATACGCGACAGCGTGTAGTTGGTCCGGCCTTTGAAGATGCTCAGGACGGCTTCACCGGTAGTATAGAGCGATTCCCGCTTGCGGTCTCGGATTTCCATGCGCTCGGCTTCGAGTTCGCGCTCTTTGCGGCGCAGCTTCTCTTCCAGGCGATCCATGGCGGCACCGTATTTCTGGTTGAGCTTGTCCATCTCATCGTCACGGGCTTCGCGGGCTTGCTGCGTCACGCGCGCCTGATAGTCGCTCATGTCCGTGTCCGGGTCACCATACAGCTTGAACTTCTTATGATACGGAATAATGAGCCGTGCTGTGTTATACAGGAAATCGACCACATCTTTTTGAAGCGCCTTGACCCGCTTGGGGTCGGTCAGCCCAGCAGTGGGTTCCTGATAAACGGCCACATTGGCGTTGAATGGCTCCCGCGAGAGCTGGCGCGAATCGACCACAGGCGCGACGTGCTCATCCCAGTGGACCAAGCCCGATGGCATGAGTTCTGGCACATGGAAGGCATAACGGCGCGTGGTATAAATCTGGGCCGATTTTTGCGAATAGCGCACGGTTGTCTGCGCGACCAGCACCGGGACATAGGCCAGCAAGACCTGTCCACCAGAGAAACGCTGTCCGGCCTGGCTGAACGCCTGCTGGTCAGTCAGGGTCGTCGGCAGGAAGTACTGGTCGATCTCATTGGGGATCGGAGGCGGCGAAGGCGACTGTATGAAGTTCCCCGGTAGCCGACCAGACTGCGAGCTATTGCCTGCCTGTTGCGCCCCATAAGCGGGCTGCGCTGGCGCACCGTAGGGCGGCGTGCCTTGTTGAGGTGGCGTGCCATAAGGCGGTGTGCCCTGCGACGGTGCGTTGAACCCGGGTGGCGGTGGTGGCGTCATGCCCCCCATCGCGTTATTCATCGGCGGCGCTGACTGGGCACCGTAACCCATCGGCTGCGTCATGGCACTGGCGTAGCCCTGCTGGGCCTGTTGCCAGGGATTATGCTGTAGCTGCGGCTGGGCATACGGATTTTGCTGCATCATTGATGAAAGCTGCTGCTTTTTGCCCGCCATCAACTGGCTGATCTGTGGGCGCGTCAACGGGCCAGCCAGGTAATTCATGGCCCAGCGCGTATGCACCAGCAGTGGGCCGCCCCGGTTGTGCACGTTACGCATGAGGAACACGCGCGGCTTGAGTTCAGCGATCAACTGGCCGGATTCTTCAATATTGAGGTCATCCTCAGCGGTAGCTAACTCCCGCAGGCCAGCCATCACGCGCTTATAGTCGTTTTCGCTCTGCAATCGCCCGATGAACC
The DNA here is from genome assembly GCA_002699585.1 of Anaerolineaceae bacterium. Classification (GTDB taxonomy): domain Bacteria; phylum Chloroflexota; class Anaerolineae; order Aggregatilineales; family Phototrophicaceae; genus Phototrophicus. Next base: position 285,684 of record PABP01000036.1, read on the forward strand.
AGGTACCCGCATTGGTCAGGCCCTTGTAATCGAGGTCGCCGGGGTTCTGCGTCGCCAAAATCAAGCCCACACCGAAAGCGCGCGCCTGTTTAAGCAGACGCATCAACGGGTCTTTGGTGGGCGGGTTCTTGGGATAGGGCGGGAAATAGCCGAACATCTCATCCACGTAGAGCAGGGCACGCAGGCTGGATGTGCCGCTTTGCATGCGCATCCAGGCATTCATGCTCTCCAGCAGCAGGGTCATGATGAACATGCGCTCCTGGTCACTGAGGTGGGCGATGTAGAACACGCTGACCTTGGGCTTGCCATCGGGCGTGTAGAGCAAATGCTGAATGTCGAGCGGCTCACCCTGAATCCAACTAGCGAAAGAAGGCGCGGCAATCACGCTGTTGAGTTCCATCGCCAGGTTGTAGCGCTTCTTCTCGCTGATGTACTGATCGACCGCGAACACGCCCAGTTTTTCAAAAGGCGGCTGCTGTATTTGCAGGATGATGTCCTCGATGGTCATGTCGCGGCCCATGCGCCAGTTGTACTCGATGATATTGGCCATCAGCACATGCGGCTCGTCCGTGACTGGGCGCATGTTCATGCCAGCCAGCGCATAGATAGCCGTCACCACGCCGTTGATGCGCTCACGAATCAGTTCAGTCTGGGTGTTCCAATCCATACGCGGCGCTTTGAGCGATGCCAAAATGCTGATCGGCAGGCCCATATCGGAACCGGGCGTATAGATGCTCAGGCGGGTCGCCAGCTTGAGCCACTTGAGGCGGTCGGGCACGATATCCCAACGAGCGAGGCCATCGCGCCATTTGGCGGCTTCGTGGGCCGCAAATTGGTCGGGTGACATATTGGCACGACGGGCGTCGTCTTCCATAATCCAGGGTCGGAATTCCTGCGGGTCCAGGTTGGGGAAGGTCAGTGCCAGGTTGGTGATGTCGCCTTTAGGGTCGATGACAATCGCCGGAATGTTATCCAGAATGGCTTCTTCCAGCATACTGATACACAGACCGGTTTTACCACTGCCGGTCATGCCGACCACGACAGCATGCGTCGTCAGATCACGCGAGTCATAGTAGACTACGTCGTCGGTCAGCTTTTTGGCGCGATTGTCATACATGCGGCCCAGGTAAAAATTGGTAGGGGCTTCAATAAATGCCATACACAGCGTCTCCTATGTGCCTACGCGGAGGCTCCGCGCACGCTGTTGCCAGTCAATCAACTATGGGCAGATGGGTTTTTGGATCGTTATAAAATCCGATTGTTTGTTCTACGTTAGTATAGCACAGGTTTCATGTCAACCTGTGCGACGGCGGTCAAGTTTTTGCTAATTATTATCTAGTCTATCCGCTATACTCGGATTGAGGCAAACGAGAGACGCGCTCATGCTGACGATTAGGTTAGCAAAGGGCTAAAACATGTATGCAAGCAAGCCGGGCGCAGCGTGCTGCGTCCCTACGATACAAATGCACCGTTATGTGTTAGCAAAATCAGTTTTTGTAGCGACCCATTGACGATGACCTATCCTGGAAAGAGAGCACTGTGACTTACGACGACAAGCTGTTCATCTTCGACTTTGACGGCACACTGGCCAATTCCCGCAAGAACATCGTCAACAGCTTTAATCATGCGCTGCAACTGCATGGGTTCACTCCCTACGACCCGGCGCGCGTCCATCCCATGATTGGCAAGTACACGCTGTTGGAGATGTTCGAGGAAGCCTGCCCGGATAGTGATCCCCAGGAGCTGGATACCTATATGGCATCCTTCTCGGACTATCAACTCAGCCATGTCGACACGGAGATTGAACTGTTCCCACATGTGCGCTCAACGCTGGTCGAACTGATCAAGCGAGGGGCCACGTTGGCTATTGCCACCACCAAGCGCACCCACCAGATCGAAACGATCCTCACAGAGATGGACCTGGCGAAGCTCTTCAAGGTGGTGTTCGGGCAGGGAACGCTGGCTGTCCATAAGCCGGACCCGGCCTGCATTCAATATATATGGGACAATCTCGATAAGCCGTTCAGCACAGACAACACGGTCATGATCGGCGATTCTATGACCGATGTGAAGACAGCGATGAATGCCCATATCAAGATGATCGCTGTCACGCATGGCACCGACACGCCTGATACGATGCGTCAGCATGGCGCGGAACATTTCATTGAGTCGTTTGATGAACTGCTGGATGAGCCGTTAATTGAACAAGTCTTCACCAGCTAAGGCTCCATTAAACAGCCCTATGCTTATTTCGCGTTGCGTAGAAACAAAAAACGGCTGCCCTATTACAGGCAGCCGTTGGTTTATATACCAAGAGACCGGAAGGTCGGCTTACTTTAGCAGCCTAGTTCGGTCTGGATGGCATGGGCGAAGTTGATCAACAAGTCGGCCTGGGCCTGGGTGATGCCACCTTCGGCCAGGTTGTCTGCGACATGCACGAGGAACTCGTCTAGCTTATTGCACACGGCCCCGTCATTGCTCGGATTGTTATCATTCAACAAACGATCCGCTTGGTTGACAGGCCCAACAAGGCTATTTTCCACACCATTGGGCAGGCCCATATTCTCAATTCCCTGGCTCAAAGTACCCGTTGAACCTGTATCAACGCCCACCGTCACATTGAAGGATGCTGTGCCCGTATTGCCAGCAGCATCCTGCGCGGTGCAGGTCACTGCGACGGTCCCCAGATAGAAGGTGCTACCTGAAGCCGGACTACAACTCGAGCTTGTCGCGCCCACGATGTCGGATGGTGTTGCGGTGTAGCTCACGACTGCACCCGATAGGCCTGTAGCGATGACTGAAATGTCAGCGGGTACGGTCCAGGTGGGAGCGATTGTATCTTCGACGGTTACATTGAACGATGCTGTGCCCGTGTTGCCAGCAGCATCCGCTGCCGTACAGGTCACGGGGGTTGTACCAATTGCAAAGGTACTCCCTGAAACTGGACTGCAACTTGAACTGGCCACACCCACAATATCGGAGGCACTCGCTGTGTAGTTCACGACTGCGCCGGAAGCCGAGGTGGCTTCTTCTGTGATGTCAGCGGGTACGGTCCAGGTGGGGGCGGTCGTATCCTCGACGGTTACATTGAAGGATGCTGTGCCCGTGTTGCCAGCAGCATCCGCTGCCGTACAGGTCACAGGCGTTGTCCCAATTGCAAAGGTGCTCCCTGAAACTGGGCTACAACTTGAACTGGCCACACCCACAATATCGGAGGCACTCGCTGTGTAGTTCACGACTGCGCCGGAAGCCGAGGTGGCTTCTTCTGTGATGTCAGCGGGCACGGTCCAGGTGGGGGCAGTCGTATCCTCGACGGTTACTGTGAAAGTTGCTGTGGCTGTATTGCCAGCAACATCCGTCGCTGTACAGGTCACAGTTGTTGTCCCGATAGCAAACGTACTGCCTGACGCCGGGACACAGCCGAAAGTCGCCAAACCAACATTATCAGTTGCACTCGCTGTGTAATTGACGACTGCGCCAGCGGCAGAAGTTGGGTCTAACGTGATGTCAGCAGGCATCGTCAAATTCGGTGGCGTCGTATCCTCAACGGTCACTGTGAATGATGCTGTGCCCGTATTGCCAGCGGCATCCGCCGCCGTGCAAGTCACAGTTGCCGTGCCGATAGTGAAGGTACTGCCTGAAGCCGGACTACAGCTTGAGCTGGTCACACCGACATTATCAGATGCTGTCGCAGTGTAGTTGACTACCGCACCCGCAGCAGACGTCGCGCTAACTGTGATATTGGCAGGTACCGACCAGCTTGGTGCTTCCGTATCGGTTGGCACAGGCTTGTTCTGGGTGACGATGGTCACCGTCCAGCCTGACGCATATTCGGCAAAGTTGGTGTTGATGAACCAGGATAATTGGCATCCCGAGTTATTGGCAGAAAATGACTGATTAAGGTTACTTGTGCCAGTTAGACCGCAGCCAACCAAATTATGCGGTCCACCGGGTCCACTATAGGCAACACTTGTCACTTCAAGATTCGATGGAATGTTCACATTGAATGGATCTTGACCATCAGTGGGCGTCGGTCCGAGAGAACCTGTAATGGTTTGGGAACCGAGCGCAGCGGTGAAAGTTGGCGCATTGGGATAGGCCCAATCACCAGACTCAGTTGCAAGGCTTCCGGCAAAGACGGTGGTCGTCAATGCACCTAACAACAAGACAATTATAAGTACTAAAATCGATTTTTTCATTTGTACCCCTCATTTGGATATATAGGCCAACGCAAATTTAACAGCTTACTTATTTTTATATAAGCAGAAAAACTTACTTAAGCCCCACCTTAATCTTGCGTTATCAACCTTGCGTCAGCCTTGCGACATATAGATATTCGTCCAATTAGCGACACACAAACAAAAACGCACCAAATGGAAAACCATATGGAACACATTTAACAGAACATTCGTGCTACTGTAAGGACGTCACACTTCCCCAGGCGCCGCGAGAGGCACGGACGGCGATTTGCCAAGGCCGTAACCGTTACACAGCCGGACGGCAAGCTTCCGCAGGCAGCCGGGGACATCTCAGGGCGAGTTGGCCCACCATCCGGCTCGCCCTGTTTAGGCAAAATCAGTGCTGAGGACTGAGATCCGAGTGCTGAGGAAAAGATCACCACAAAGGCACATAGGCCAAAGAGAGATACGTGAGCTATCGGACGCAGCATACTGCGTCCCTACGCTGCATAACTAGCAAGGCAAATCACTCATGCGTGATATGGAGGGACACAATGTATTGTGCCCCTACAGAGGGCTGACCACTGAGACCTTTTACCAAAAACTGTCAACTGATGACTAACGACTGGCTTTTTGACGATGGCACAAAACTACAGCTTAACCGACAAAATTGCGGCATTGGATACGTTAGCGGCGCATAACGAGGACCTCAACGCGGCCAGTGATGCCTGCGGCGTCAGTGTGAAGACCCTGCGCAAATGGCAGCAGCAAGAGGCGACGATTCGGCAGCAGCAGGCGCAGCGGTCGATTTTGCTTGCTCGGCAACAGATGGCCGATAAAGCACTCAATCTGGTGCAGGCCATTGATGGCGAGATGATCGCCAAAGCGCCGCTGAACCAGATCGCCAGTGCGTTAGGTGTACTGGTGGATCGTTACCTCAAGCTGGAAGACGCCGTGCCGGATGACGACACAGAGAAAGTAGTTCGCTTTGAGTATTTCTACGACGGCTCAACTCATGTGGCCCCACCCTGGGCAAACCCGGATTATCGAAGCGACGAGCCGCTTCAAGGTGGTCGCGTGCGGTCGCCGCTTCGGCAAGACGGCGCTGGCACGGACCTTGTTAACGGAAAAAGCCGTTCAGCATGGGATGAAGACCTGGTGGCTGGCCCCGACCTATCCGATGGCGACCCAGGTCTGGCGCGACTTGAAGACGGGCCTGACGAGCCTCGCCGCGACTGGTCGGATTAAGGACATCGCTATCAGCGAAACGCACAACCGCATCGACTTCGCCCCCAGCGGCGGCTCCATCGAGATACACAGCACCTTCAATGCCGACTATCTGCGTGGGGCGGGCCTAGATTATGCTGTTCTGGACGAAGCGGCCTATATGGACCCGACTGTCTGGCCGGAAGTGGTGCGGCCGATGCTGCTCGACCGTCGCGGTGGGGCCATCTTCCTGAGCACGCCCTTTGGCCGCAACTGGTTTTACCACCTGTTCCAGCACGGCAGCGACCCATTACAGCCAGATTGGGCCGCGTTTCAATTTCCGACGCACAGCAATCCGCTCATCAGCCCGGATGAACTACGCGATCTAGAGCGCATGACGCCCAGCCGCGTCTGGCGCGAAGAATACCTAGCGGAGTTCATCGACGACGCGGGGGCGGTGTTCCGGGGCGTGCGCGAGGCCCTCTATACCCCGCCGCTGCCCATCGAGCGCGAAGAAAGCCATCGCTATATTATGGGCGTCGATTGGGGGCGTGATAACGACTACACCGCCCTGGCCGTGCTGGATGCCACCAGCGGCGAACTGGTCGATATGGAACGTTACAATCAGGTGGGGTGGCAAGTGCAGCGCGGTTACATTCGGGATGCGTATCTGCGCTGGCAGCCACACGTCATCTGGGCGGAAGCCAACAGCATCGGCAGCGTGAATATCGAAGCGTTGCAGCAGGATGGACTGCCCGTGCGTCCCTTCATGACCACCAGCCGCAGCAAACCGCCGCTGATCGAAGGGTTGGCACTGGCCATCGAACGGCGCGACATCGCCCTTTTACCGGACCCGGTGCTACTCAATGAGCTGGAAGCCTACACTCTGGAACGGCTCCCTGGCGGCGGCTATCGTTATAGTGCGCCATCGGGCATGCACGATGACACGGTCATTGCGCTGGCACTGGCCTGGTATGGGGCACAGCAAGGCAGCCTACGCCTGGACTTCGCGTAACACTTTGCTCTTAAATTGTGCTAATATCAAATGGCGTGATGTGTTGAAATTGTGGTCGATACTACAGGTGAAAAATGCACACCGCCCTATTGGTAATAGCAACTCTCATGCTATTCATGATGCCTAACACCTCAGAGCAGACGGATGTGAAATCACTCGCGATTAGTCCAGATAGCCGCTTCGTTGTTTCGGCAAGGTCGGATACCCTAACCGTCTGGGACATTGAAAGCTGTTCCTTGCTTTCTGTTTTTGGGACACATCAAGGCATCGTCAACAGCGTATCCTATAGCCCAGATGGACAGCACGTTGTCACAGGCAGCGACGATCAAACGGCTATCATCTGGAACGTTACTACAGGCGAAAAAGTGCATACTTTGCATCATGCCGATGTTGTGACTGTCGTCAACTATAGCCCGAACGGCCTTTTGATCGTAACCGGAAGCAGAAACGGCATCCTCACTATCTGGAACGCTAGCACAGGAGAGGAGTTCGCTCATCTCGTTCTTGATGGCAGAATCTGGAGTGCTGAATTTAGCCCGGATGGTCAGCGTATTCTGATTGCAAATGGCCACTATGCGTTAATGCTGGATGTGGCCACGGAAACAATTTTGTATCGTGTCAGCAATCCACATGCTGCAAGTTTAGAATATGCGACGTTTCATCCAAATGGCCAGTTATTCGCAACGACAGGATATCAATCCGCTCTCGCTTTTGTTTGGGATTCTCAAAGCGGTGAATTACGCATAGAAATGTCCCGGCGACTGGGCGATTTTTATCATCTTGCATATTCACCCGACGGAGAACTCATATCCGGTATAGAAAGAAGCGTACCAATTAATCTTGACGTCCAATATAATTGGGTTATACGAGATACAAGGACCGATGAGAGAGCTTTCAGTGCTTTTGATTTCGACTCAGTTAATGTTTCAGAATTTAGTCCTGATAATCGGTATTTCGTTATCAACTCTGGTGAAGAAATAAGCGTTTACGATACCTCGTCATGGAAAATCATCTGTAGCTTACGTTCAAATTGAGCACGATGACACGGTCATTGCGCTGGCGCTGGCCTGGTATGGGGCACAACAAGGCAATTTACGCCTGGACTTCGCATGACAAGTCCTACCTGAGATTGCATCTCGCCTGACCTTAGGGTCGGGCTTTTTTGCATATTTTTACGCATGTGGCCCCATATTAGCGGCATATCTGCGGCATAATTATGGGAATGAACACCTTCACTCTGGAGTGAATCCCTATGCAAAAACGCTTGAGCGTCATCGGATTGGCGCTGGTGCTGACACTGGTTGTATGGACAGTGGCCGCGCAGGACGAGCCAGACATCGACAGCCTGGTGGTTGTGAACACGATTGAAACAGACCTACGAGGTGGCCCAGGCGCTACGGCTGGGTATCTATCGCCAGATGGCAGCTTGCTGGCCCATAATGATGGCAGCAGTTTTTGTTTCTATACGCTGCCGGATCTAGCCGAAACGAGCTGCACACCCTTCCTTGAAAATCGCCGCCCACAAGCAGATTCAGTCATTTGGTCGCCGGACAGCCGCTACCTAGTCTTTATGGATAATGACCTGCTGCGTATGTTCCGGGACAGTGACATCTGGATTATCGATAGTGCCGATGGCAGCATGACCAACCTGACTGAAGATGACACCTTCGATGTGGCCCTCATGAGAGAGCCAGAGGGTCCCGTTGGGTTAATGGACCTGTCCCCACAGTGGGTCGATGACACGACAATTGCCTTCATTCGCTACACCTATTTAGAAGACGAAGAGACCTATTCAACGGCTGAGTTATTTACGGTCTCGGTCGATGGGGGTGACGCCACGCTCCTATATTCCATCCCCCAGAGCAACGGGCGCCTGGATATGTATTACATGGGCTGGCGGCCTTATAGCAACCAGTACGTCGTCAACATCTGGCAGCGCAATGATGAGGTCGATGCGTATGGCTTGCTGATGTCCCAGGATGGCGATACACCAGTATCCGTGCTAGCGAGTACCGACCCCACCAGCCGCGCGGCAAACATCCAGACGATTACCATCGCCCCCAATGGGGAAAGTGTGCTGCATTATGATGGTCAGATGTTGGGTATGGGCAGACCGCCTACTTCCCCAGAAGACAGCGTGGCGATGGTCACGCAATTTGAGGATCGGGCAACGGTTTTAATTGACCCAGAACGCCCAGCCTGGGAAGCAGGATGGGCACCGGATGGCCAGGGCATGGTCTATACGGTGCGCTCACCACAAGATGAGCAAAGCGAGGGCCTTTACCTGACTAGCGCAGTCGGTGAGCCAGGGCATATGATCCTAGAGGGCCGCTTCGGTGGTACGACGCCCTATCGCCAGCAGCCGATCCAATGGGCCAGCAACAACACGATCCTGGTGACAGACGGAGAAAGTCAACTGGTTGTAGTCGAATTGGGTACAGAGTAGATCAGAGTCGATTCAAACAGGTGCGGCCCTGGCTGCACCTGTTTTTATTTGCCTGGATATAGCAATAAGGCATCAGTCATCCATGCTATCGAGGATGGCCTGACGAACACGATCATATTCTTCTTTGGTAATCAGGTTTTTGTTATAGGCATCTTTGAGCTGCTGCAAACGGTCGCTGAGATCGTCTGGGCCTGTTTGGTGGACGGTCGCTGCGGTCACGCTGCTGAGGACCTGTTTGAGCAAGTCTTGCGTTTGCGGGTCCAGGTCGCCACGCTTGATTTTCACATCTTTGTTGTTCATATCAATCAGGTTGACGGTGCCAGAGTCATAAGCAAAGGTATTTTTTGATTTTGTGCTGCTGGCTTTGCTCGCAGCCCCAATCGTCATGAGGATGCCGACTGTTAGCAAGCCGCCGAAGCCAACAATCATGATGGGGATCATGCTATCGGAGATATTGCGCTGCTCCCCGGCCTGGTCCTCACACAGATAAATGATATTCTGGCCACTTTCCCCATTAGGCATCGACCAGTTCTGGCGCAGAGCGGTCATGGTTTCGTCACTATCACACAGGAACGAGCCGTAAAATCCGGTTAGCCATTCGCTATCGGCAAAAATAAAATTGCCTACGAGGAACACAACCGCCGCAAGAATTAGAAATCCGCCTAAAAAACCCGATAAACGTGCTGACATGATCGCTCCCTTGTTGCTAAAAGACCATGAATAACCCAATAGCCCGATGTAAAAATACTAAGTCGCGTCGCTTGCATTAAACTAAATAAGCGCATTGTACTCAATAAAGAAGCCATTGAACTGGAAGCTAGCAGCACTAAGGAAGAACTGCACGCGACCGTATTTTATTACAAAATTCTAGGGGAATCCTGAGGTATTCGTTTAGCAAGCATAAAAAAAGGCGCGAACATGTCGCGCCCCTATAACTAATTGAAGTTGGTAATTACATATCGCCCATCATGCTCATGGAAGTGAGGATGTGGGCCAGCAGGAATTGTTCGACATCGGCACGAACAGCAGTACACGCCGGGTCTTCGTCAGCCAGCGCGCCAGTCGGCAGGTCGGACATCATGTCCATTGTTTCCATATTCATGCTCGACATGTAGGCATCGACGGCATCGGCAGCCGACATACCCATCATGTTACCGAGCATTTCGTCATGGGCCATCATATCTTCGTCAGACATGCTGTCATCGGACATATCGTCTTCTTCCATCATGTCCATCATCATCGCCGTAATTTCATCAGCGACGGGTTGCAGCACGCCCAGATCGATGTGCAGCGCCGGGTCGTCCATCATATCCATTGCCATTTTTTCAGAAAGATAATCGTAATTGTATTCTGCGACCAGGAGCAGCGTTGCCAGGGTGCTGTCGCAGGTGATGGATTCTTCCATCATATCGTCCTGGGCCTGTACCGCAGCCCCAAACACGAACCCCGCCACAACAGCAATAACCAGCAGTACCGAAGAGAACCGAGTCACCGTACGCATGTGTAACCTCCTTGAAATATAGGAAAAAAGGGAAAAGGTGTTGCGCCTTTACCCTAGTTCCCATCTCTTACACAGCGATTGCCGATGTATTACGAGTCTCTTACGAAAGTATTACGGGAAAATCCGGTGCATGGTCCAGTAAACTAAAAGAGGGCACGAATCATGTGCCCTCAACATAGGTACGAAAAGACATTTTGTGGCAGAGATGTCTAGCTATCGTCCTCGTCTTCTTCAGGGAGCATGCTAGCGACGAAGGGCCAGCCCTCATCATCGAATTGCAACGGGTCAATGCGCAGGGTCGGCGTGCCGCCCTGGACCGCATCATAGGCATGGTAAACGATATAGTCCTGGCCATCGTCATCGGTGAAGATGCCATTATGCCCCGGCCCACGATAGCGTCCGCGGCCTTCTTCCCACCAAAGAAGCGGCGTACCGCCATCTTCCATCATGGGCACGCCCTCGCGGTCCACATAAGGGCCTGTCACCGCTTCCGAGCGACCGACACGCACATTATAAGTGCTGTTGATGCCGCTACAGCACTGGTCGAAGGAGACAAACAGGTAGTACCAGGGTTCACGGTAGATGATGAAAGGCGCTTCTATTGCCCGTGGATGAACAGCACGCGAGGCGATGTCGTAGAGCGCGGTGTCCTCTTCTGATTGCAAGCCGGTTTCAGCGTCAATCTTAATCATCTTGATGCCGCTCCAATGGCTGCCGAAGACCAGCCAGGGTTCGCCATCTTCATCGATAACCAAGTTGGGGTCGATGGCATTCCAATTGCTTGAGCTGTTCGACTTGATGACGATGCCATGATCGACCCACTCGTAAGCCTCATCGTCGTAATTGAGCGTGGTATTGGTCGCCAGGCCGATAGCCGAGTGGCTAGAGCCGAAGGTCGAGACCGAATAATACATGTGATAGAGGTCGTTCCAGTAAGAGATGTCCGGCGCCCAGATGTCGGTCGCACCAGGGACATACTCAAACGGTTCTGGCTGCGACTGGAAAACGTTGCCGCCACGTGCAACCCCCCAGGTGATCATATCCTGCGAACGCTTTATGGGGATGCCCGTGCCAGTATGATACAGATAGTAGTAATCTTCGTGCTTGATGACCACTGGGTCGTGGACGTTGAGAATCCCCCCTTTGACAGGCAACGACATCATGTCGTCACCGGGGACATCGTCCTGGGCGAAGGTCGAAAGCGTGGGAAAAAGTGGAATGCCACCACCGAGGGCGGCACCCAGGCCAACCAGACTATTGCGCAAAAAATCTCTACGTTTCATGAGGGTTCCTGCATCCTGAATTTGTTTACAAATAAGTTTCGTTGGTTTTATTACTCAGCCTGCTCATATAACTCGCGATGTATTCGTATGCCGTTAATCGTATACTGCAGCAGCGCCAATACACCAACGTTGTAAGGTAACAAACAACCTTGTCATTTATTGTACCGTAATTAGGACAACAAATGGGCTTTTCTTAAGGACATCGGTACGGAAGATTGGCACTAGGCCGAGTCGCGCACGATGAGGTGCGAGGGACTTTCCAGAATGCGGCGCGGCATAGCGAGGTCGCCTATGCGCTCGAAGAGACAGGTCGCCAGTTTGCGGCCTATATCGGCAGGTTCCTGGGCAATTGTGGTCAATGCTGGGCGCACGATGGTCGCTTCAGCAATGTCGTCAAACCCAATCACAGCGACATCATCCGGCACACTATAGCCGGCTTCTTGCAGGCATAGAATCGCGCCAATCGCCATCAGGTCGTTAAGCGCAACCAGGACAGTGGGTAGCTTATCGGTCGTTTCTAACAACTGTTGAACTGCGCGTCGGCCCCCTTCCAGCGTAAAATCGCCAGGGAGCAAGTGGGCCGGATTGACAGGAATTTGCAACTCGTTGAGCGCATCGACAAATGCCTGGGCACGGCGTGGACCAGGGGGTAAATCATCCAGTGAGCCAATCAGGCCGAGTTCACGATGGCCGCGCTCTTTGACAAGCCATTGGGTGGCGTCATAAATCGCCTTGTCATCACGGGCGAAGACGACATCAATCAGGGGATGATCCACATGCTGGCCGAGAACAGCCACTGGCGTATTCGTCCGGGTGACAAATTCACCCAGGAATTGATTGGTGATATGGATCGGCACCATGATGACCCCATCGACCGGGCGACGGGTCACAGCCTCGATAAAATGCAACTCGTTGCTATAGACCTGATCGCTGTTGGCGATCATCACATCAAAGTTGCGTTCGCGGGCGACGTCCTGGATTGCGCGCGCAATCGGATGGAAGAAGCTATTGGAGATATCCGCAATCATGACGGCAATCATCTGCGTTTGCTGGGTGCGCAAGCCGCGCGCCAACACATTAGGCCGATAGTTGAGTTGCTCGACAGCGGCCATCACTTTGATGCGCGTTTCTTCGCTGATGGAAATGGCTGTGTTCGATTGGTTCAGTACCCGTGAGACAGTCGGCTGCGAGACACCTGCCAGTTTGGCGACATCACGCATGGTTGCCGGACGATTGCTCGGATTGGACTTTTCTTTTTTCATTATGACGGATACCTGCCGTGTAGAGTCTTCCCTGTGCTATATATATCACAAATTACCTCATTAAAGCAGTGACAATGCATACGATTGCATGCATAAAGACGAATAGACCTTGCGCTTTTCTCATTTTCTCTAATAGAAAAATAATACGGATAAGCTAAGACCCTTATGGACAGATGTTAAAGTTCAAACATATTGTTCATATGGAGACATCTGTTTAGGTGTATCCATTTAGTCAGTGGGAGGGAATATGAATACGCTAGGTAATATCCTCTGGTTTATTTTCGGAGGATTTTTTACGGGTTTAGGCTATGCCTTTGGTGGGCTGATGGTCTGTTTGACAGTGATTGGCATCCCCTTTGGGGTCAAAGCCATTCAATTCGGTTTTTCCATGATGACGCCCTTCAATAAAGAAGTCAGGGCAAAAGAGGATGCGGGTTGCCTTGCTTTCTCTTTGAACATCATCTGGCTACTCTTGTTTGGTTGGGAACTGGCCTTGCTGCATGTGGCCTTCGCTATCGTGTTGGGTATCTCTATTGTCGGCATTCCGTTTGCGCGTCAACATCTCAAACTCGTTCCTGTCGCGTTGCTGCCGTTTAGCCATCGCCTGAGCGAGATTGCGAGCGAGTAAATGGAGGCTACCTATCGTAGTATCTTCCAATGGGTGATCAGTGCCGTCGCCATTGTGGCAGTAGGGCTGATCCTCATCACAGTAAAAGACATTTTACTGCTGATACTGTTGGCCATCCTGATTGGTATGGCTGTTGATTTCCCCATACGCGGCTTACAAAAGTTAGGGCTATCGCGCCAGATCAGCACGCCGATTGTGATTTTAGCCATAGTTGCATTTTTTGTTATGTTAAATGTGCTGGCCGTACCGACGCTGGTGCGTCAGACAGAGCGCTTCGCTAATGAAGTCATCCCGGATAGTATCAACCGCTTTGATCGCTGGTATACCATCCAAATACGCGGCCTCCAGAACAACCTTGACGACGTCGAAGTCGCCGAAGACGTGGACGTCCAGGAAATCAGCAGCAACATTACCGGGCAATTGGGGAATGCAGCTGCGAGCTTCGCCCAGGCGTTGCCACCGATATTTACAGGCGTGCTCAATACGTTGGCCAGCTTCTTGATTATCCTGTTCCTGGTGATTTATATGCTGGCAGAGCCAGAAACCTACCGCCGGGGGGTGATGCAGCTCTTCCCTAAGTCTTACCAGAAGCGGGCCAGCGATATTCTGGAAAACCTCGATCATAATTTGCGTGGCTGGATACGCGCGACCTTTTGGGGTGTCGTTTTCATGGGGACGGGCAGCTTCATATTGCTGATGCTGGCCGGGGTACAGGATGCCTTTTTCCTATCCGTGAACGCAGCGCTATCCTCGCTCATCCCCAACTTTGGCATGGTCATTGCCCTGCTACCCGCCCTGGCAGTGGGGGCCGCTACACCCGATGTCAATATCTTGCTGGTGTTTGCGATTATCATCGGCATGACCTTTTTGCAGAACCAGATTTTGCTGCCCCTGCTGATGAAGGATCAGGCGAAGGTCCCACCCATATTGGTCTTGATCGGGCAGGTTGTTTTTGGCCTCTTGTTCGGCTTCCTGGGGCTGCTACTGGCAGTGCCGCTGACTGTCATTACCGCCGTATTGGTTCGGGAAATCTATGTGGTGGATATGCTAGGCAACGTTGAAGACCCAACCCAAGATGATGATGCGCCAGAACTTAACTTATCTGAGGGATAACCCAGTTTAGCATCCCACATCCGACCCAAAAAACGGGCACCATGAGGGTGCCCGTTTTGTATTTGTGCATTTGTATTTGCGCTAGCGAGCACCCCCCACATTAGCCCTGCAAGAGTGACTCTGCCCCATCGATCCAGACTTCGGTGCCCGTGATGTGGCTGGATGCATCCGAAACGAGGAAATACACCAGGTCGGCCACTTGCTCTGATGTGCCTGGTTTTTTGCCCGTCAGCGGGATCTTCCCCTTGGGGAATTCGACAGGCATGCCGATTGTATCTAACCCCTGCTGCTCGGTGTTGTCGCTGATTTCGGTTTCAATCGCGCCGGGGCAAATGACGTTGATGCGAACGTTATGCGGCGCGAACTCGATTGCGGTCATCTTAACGAAGGCGACCTGAGCGGCTTTGCTACAGGCATAGGCTGTCGCGCCAGTATTGCTGAAAATGCGCGTGCCGTTGACGGACGCCGTCACGGCGATAGCGCCGCCCTGCTTTTTAAGATGCGGATAAGCGTATTTGACCGTGTAAAAGGTACCCGTCAGGTTGATGTCGAGAGTCTTTTGCCATTCATCGGCAGAAAGATCCTCAATCGGTGCCCAGACGCCATTGATACCTGCATTGGCAAAGACGATATCCAGGCGGCCCCAGGTATCGATGATTTGCTGTATAGCTGCTTGCATCTGCTGCTCGTCGGAAATATCTGCCACAACCGGGATAGCTTCGTGGCCAGCGTCGGTCAGCGTTTGTACATAGGCCTCAAGTTCATCCTGAGAGCGGCCCAGGGCAGCGATGCGTGCGCCTTTTTCGGCCAGCAGGCGCGCAGATGCCGCGCCAATGCCAGAGGATGCGCCTGTCACCAGGGCAACTTTGCCTTTTACCATGTTGTGTCTCCAATGCTTTGTATGCGGTCATCAGCAGGTATTGATGGAATGACTGTAGATCAGGCAGCTTGAGTCGACGTTCAGCAAGTGTTGGAAGTGCATTAACAGCAATGAGCATTAAGTTAAAGTCAGATAAAACTTATCAATCACTTAGCCTTGCGACCTATAATTGCCATTCGAGAGATATGTATTTTAAGCATGGGTTTTTAGACATGCACCCTGAGGAAGCCATTGCATGAATAGCAGTACCAAGATTGAGATGCAGTTGAGCGAGTTGAGGGAGCAAGTCGCCAGCTTGCAGCAAGAAAACGAACGACTGTTGTTGGAAAATGCAACGTTTGATGCCATTGCCGATGGCATCCTTGTGATTGGTTCCAACGGCAATATTGTTCGTATGAATGCAGCCTTCATCGATATGTGGCAGCTCACCCCGGATGTACTTGAATCCTGGCATACACATGAGGATATGCGCTCCTGGATCATAGACCAGATCCATCCAGATACCACGACGGAAGCGCTCCAGAAAATCTTGGCCCCGGTTGATCAAACAATTGGCCTGATCGACATCACGCTGAAGAATGACAAGGTCTTTGAGCAGTTTGCGGGAGCCAAGCGCATCAACGACGAAATCATGGGCTACGTCTGGACATTCCGTGATGTGACGGACCGGCGTCACGCAGAAATACGTTTGCGGCGCAACCAGCAATTCTTACAACGGGTCATCCGCGATGCACCTGTCATACTCTATACGATTGATTCTGAGGGCATCATCACTTTTTCCCAGGGTAGAGCTTTAAAACGGCTGGGGCTGGCAGAAGGTGAGTTGGTTGGCCAAAGTATCTATGAACTCTATAAAGATCATCCCATCATAGAGCATATCAAATGGGCGCTGAACGGCGAAACCACACGCGGCACATTCGATTTTGATGGCATATACCTTGAAGCGTATGTTGCTCCTATGTTCAATGATGCCGAGGAGCAAAGTGGCGTGATCGGCATCAGCATGGATGTCACCGATAAGCTGCGCGCGCGCGAAGCGCTAGAATATGCACGCGAACTGCGCGAAGCCAAAGAAGCGGCTGAAACTGCGCGGCGAGATGCTGAAGCGGCGAATGTGGCTAAGAGTACGTTCCTGGCCAATATGAGCCACGAACTGCGTACGCCCTTGAATTCAATCATTGGATTTTCCCAGTTTTTGGTGCGTGATGAAAAGCTGAATGTCGAGCAGCGTGAATACGTCTCGTTGATTTCTCGCAGCAGCGATCATCTGTTGACGCTCATTAATGACATTCTGGATATGTCCAAAATCGAATCCGGTCGCTCTCAGCTTGATCCGATGGACTTCGATCTATGGGAGATGCTGGAATATCTGGATTCGATGTATTATGCCAATGCTGGCAGCAAAGGCCTGGAATACGTCAGTGAGTATTCATCGACACTGCCACGCTACGCACGCGGTGACCGGGGGAAAATCCGCCAGATTCTGGTGAATTTATTGAGCAACGCCGTTAAATTTACTTATGAAGGCACGATTACCATTCGTGCCCATCCTGAGTCGTTACCCGGTGTAAGTAACGACCAATTCACAGTGGTCTTTGAGGTTGAAGATACGGGGACGGGCATCGACGCAGCCGATCTGGAGACGCTATTTGAGCCATTCGTCCAGGCGCGCGATGGTAAAAAGCAGATGGGAACCGGCCTGGGGCTGGCGATCTGCCGCGAGTTTGCGACCATGATGCAGGGCGATATTATGGTCCAGAGCGAAGTGGGCAAAGGCAGTTGCTTTACCGTGCGCATCGTCCTGGAGAAGGCGATGACAGAAACCACCACCTTGCGGCCCAAACGCAAGGGGCAACAGCGGGTGGTGGGCATTGCCCCTGACCAACCCAATTACTCTATGCTGGTTGTGGATGACAAATGGGAAAATCGCCTGATGCTGGTGCGCATGCTGCAAAAAATTGGCTTCACCGTTTACCAGGCGGATAATGGTAAAGAAGCTATCGAGAAGTGGAAGAAATACAAACCCGACCTGCTCTGGATGGATATGCGCATGCCAGTTATGGATGGTTATGAGGCGACGCGTGCCATCCGTCAGGAAGCCAACGGGGATGATTCACCAAAGATCATCGCGCTCACAGCCAGCGCCTTTGAACATGAACGGCGTAAGGTCATCACGGCGGGCTGCAATGACTTTATGGCAAAACCATTCCATGAAAACGATTTGTTTGAGAAGATAACCCAGCACCTGGGCGTCACGTTTGTCTACGAGGATGACAATGAACTGCCCGTGGACGAGACGACGACCAAGCTGCCCAAGATCACGCTGAAACCGTCAGAGGTTTCCGAAGAAACGCGCGACCTCTTGATACGGGCCGCCGAATCATTGAGTTTTAACGATGTGCAGCGTGCTGTGGCTTTAATACCGGAAGACCTCGAACTCTTAAAGCGCCATATCAACCAGTTGGCACAAGAATTCGACTTTGGCGCGATCATTGATTTGCTTAACGAGGACAAATGACTAACGTCTTAACTTGTCGGTTAGATCAGATAGACTAGAGAGACTTAACTTATGGAACAGACCAATTATGGGTCCGATACCATCCTCATCGTCGACGATGAACCCCGCAACCTGAAACTGTTGAACGACCTGCTGCAACGCAATGGTTATATCGTGCAGGCCGCACGCGATGGCCATACCGCCCTGGCAGCCGCAGAAAATCATCTGCCGCACCTTATCCTGCTGGACATCAACATGCCGGAAATCAACGGCTTTGATGTCTGCAAAAAACTGAAAGAGAGCGAGTCCACGCGCGATATTCCGGTGATTTTCATCAGCGCGCTCAGCCGCACCGACGACATCGTCGAGGGCTTCCGCGTGGGTGGCGTCGACTACATTACAAAGCCGTTCCAGTTTGAAGAAGTGCTGGCGCGTATCACCACGCATCTGACGCTGGTGCATCAACGCGACCAGTTGATCTTCCAGCAGGAGCAAATCGAGGAAATGCGTCACCGTGACCGCGAGCGCTTTGATAAGCTGATGCAAATGCGCGAGCAGTTCGTGCGGGCTGCTGCCCATGACCTCAAGAATCCGCTGACGCTGGTATCCGGTTATGCGCGGATGATGCGCCAGGAGCAGAAGGTGCGTACCGACCCAGATTTGATCCATTTTGTGGATGAAATCGAGCACAGCGGCAAGGATATGCTGCACCTCATCAACAGCATGCTGGACGTGATTTACATCCAGAACAGCGTTGATTTGCAGCGTGAACCCATACAGATTAAGTACTTCTTGCAGGAAGCGGTCAAATCGCACGAGATGAATGCCGCCGACCATGACATCAAGCTGACGATGGACCTGCCTGACGACGAAGCTGTCGCTGATATTGACCAGAAGTTCATGCGGCGTGTGATCGACAATCTGGTGTCGAATGCGATTAAGTACAGCGAGGATGGCAGCGAGATCAAGATCATCATGGAAGCCGAAGACAATTGGATTTCCATCCACGTAGAAGACGAAGGCGCTGGCATCCCTGAATACGAACTGCCGCACCTGTTCGAGCCATTTTACCGGGCTAAACAACCTCGTGAAGATATTGAAGGCTCTGGCTTAGGGCTTTCCATCGTCAAGGAAGTTGTCGAGCGCCACCGGGGCCGAGTCGCCGTCCAGAGCGAAGTGGGCAAAGGTAGCAAGTTCAGCATCTTCTTCCCGATGTAAAACAGATAATAAACGCAGCATCCCTGGCAATACCCTAAGTCCCTTCTCCCTTGTTTGGCATTGTGGTGAAGGGGCTTATTTGCAGGACTTCTGTACCCCGCTTTTGCTCACATCCGCGCCATTACCCCTAAATAAGTTAATTCTCATGTGAGTTGATTTAAATCCAACAAGCGACTCATAGGCGTTTTTCCTCTACTTGCTATCTTGACAGTATAAAGTCCATATTCAAAGTAGGTAATTGCCTTATGGGTACGTATGAGTATGCAATTGATGTCAATGTCCCGCTGAATACCGCTTACAATCAGTGGACGCAGTTCGAAGAGTTCCCGCTGTTCATGGATGGCGTAGAAAGCGTCGAACAGATCGATGAGGAAACGCTCTACTGGCACGCGGAAATTGCGGGTGTTGACCAGAAGTGGCGCGCCAAAATAACCGAGCAGACGCCCGACCAGCGCGTCGCCTGGACGAGTGTCGAAGGCGCCAAGAACGCTGGTGTGGTGACGTTCCACCACATTGATGACGATACCACCCGCGTCATGCTGCAAATGGACTATAACCCGGAAGGCTTCATCGAGAATGTTGGGGCTGCTTTGGGGATCGTCGAGCAGCGTATAAAGGGCGACCTGGAACGCTTTAAGACGTTCATCGAACAACGTGGCGTCGCAACGGGTGCTTGGCGAGGCGAAATCGAACAACCTGGCTAAACCAAAATCGCATAGCAAATGACGAGGGGCTTGTTGATACGGCAAGTCCTTTGTCGCATTTACATAACGCTTTAAATGACCTTAATTTTACACACCTATCGGAGGAGAAAGGATGACGATGCTACGTCAATGGTTCGACCTGTTTAAGACCACTTTCCAGGAATGGAGTGAAGACAATGTGCCCCGTCTGGCGGCGGCATTGGCCTACTACACGGCATTTTCAATCGCGCCCATGCTGATTGTGGTCATCGCGATTGTAGGCCTGGTCTATGGTGAACAGGCTGTGGAAGGCGAAATCGTCAGTCAGATTCAGTCGGCAGTGGGCCAGGATGCAGCGGCAGTCGTCCAGGACATTATTAAGAACGCCTATCAGGGCGGTGGTGGTGTGATTTCCACGATTATTAGTGTGGGCGCGCTGTTATTAGGTGCCCTGGGTGTCTTCGACCAACTTCAGATGGCGCTCAACAAAATATGGGACGCTTCGCCAGATACGACATCCGGCTGGTGGCTCATTGTGCGCCGTAAACTGATTTCGTTCGGCATGATATTGGTCATCGGTTTCTTGCTGCTGGTGTCTCTACTGGCCAGTGCCTTTATTGCCACCCTGAATGTCTACGTAGCTAATCTACTCCCTTCTGTACAAATCGCGAGCTTCATCATCAACACGGTATTTTCATTTGTGCTGACAACCGTGCTGTTCGCCCTTATTTTCCGCTTCGTGCCGGATGCTGAGATTGACTGGAGTGAGGTCTGGGTGGGGGCGACCTTGACGACTGTGTTGTTCACGATTGGCCGCATGGTATTGAGCACGTACCTGGCCAACAGCAGTGTGGCCTCGGTCTATGGGGCTGCCGGCTCATTCCTCGTGATTTTGTTATGGGTCTACTACTCGGCTCAGATTGTGCTATTTGGTGCCGAATTCACCCAGGTGTATGCACGTCGTCAGCGTAAAAAAGCAATAGAAGGCGATGACATCGTGGTTGGGGCAACCCCTTCCAGCCCGATGAATCAGCCAGCTAGGGATAATTAAAGCGTCAAATAGACACGCGATGCGGTTGGTCGCTAGTGGTTGAGGCTCATTCAACATGCAGATACGCACTGAGGAAATTGATCTGAAAGCGGCTGACCTGCGCTATGTCAGCGATGACGAACCGGGCTACACGCGCTTGCGTTGGGGCCAGGGTTTTACTTATCGCGATGCAGATGGCGAAACGGTCACGGATAGCGATTTACGTCGCTGGTTCGAGTCGCTGGCGATCCCGCCTGCCTGGGAAGATGTCTGGATTTCAGCCTATCGTAACGGCCATCTGCTGGCGACCGGACGCGATAGCAAGGATCGTAAACAATACATATATCATTCCCGCTGGCAAGAGCTGCGCAATCAGACCAAGTTCCATCAGCTCGCCGATTTTGGCAAGGCCCTGCCGAGGCTGCGGCAGGCGGTCGAGGCTGATTTACGCAAGCGCGGCATCGTGCGCGAACGGGTGCTGGCAGTGGCGGTGCGCCTATTGGAAGAAACGCTGATTCGCATCGGCAACGACGCCTATACCCAGGCCAACACGACCTACGGTCTGACCACCTTGCGCGACAAACACGTCAATATCGACGGCCAGAAAATCACCTTCGCCTTTGTTGGCAAAAGCGGCAAAGAACACCAGATCAAACTCAAAGACAGGCAGTTGGCGCGCATCGTCAAAGCCTGCCAGGACATCCCCGGCTATGACCTGTTCCAGTATTATGACGCCGATGGCCAGCGCCAGCGCATCACATCGGGCGACGTCAACGCCTATATTCGGGAGATCACGGGCCGCGATTTTACAGCCAAGGACTTCAGGACATGGGGTGCGACCACACGCGCGCTGTCTATTTTGGCCATGTGTGAGTCCGACCCTTGCGAGGATGAAGTACGCACCTGCGTCCAGCAGGTGGCCGATGAACTGGGAAACACGGTAGCGGTCTGCCGAAAATACTATATTTATCCGGCGCTGTTTGATGCCTTTTTAGAGGGCCAACTGCCCAAACTGCTCAAGCGCGTCAAACCACGAGACAACCTGTACCCGGAAGAAGTCGCCCTCATCAAGCTAATTGAAGCGCAAGCGAAGGCGACTTAGTTCTGTACCAGACCCCCATCCTCAGTCCTTGCCCCGAAGGAGGAAGGATGCCTTTTTTGACCATCCTGAACTGTAAAATCCCTTCTCCTTCTGGGAGGGATTTTGAGGTCAGGTTTCACATAGACTCTCATTTACAGCCACTTATTAAACCACTCAACCGAGGCGGCCAGATCATAACGATGGCCTGCGGGATGCACATAGAGCGAAAGATCATCTTGCGCGTCGGCTAAGGCATAGGCGCGTTCGACGGTTTTGTAGGCTTTGTGGACGCCTTCAATCGGGAAGATAGGATCGACCTGGCCATTGATGAAGCGCAGCGGCTTGGGGGTAATCAACGCGCCCACGTCAGCGACATCACCCAGCGGCAGCAGCCCCGGCACATAATTACATTCGCAGTGTGACATGCCCAGGATCGAATAGTAGTAATCACAGAAGTAGCAACCAACGACGGAGGTCGTGATACGATCATCGAGGGCTGCCAGGTAGAGGGCGGTCGTGCCGCCGCCGGAGTGCCCGGTATTGCCGACGATACCCGGTACGAGGTCATCGCGCTGTTGCAGCCAACTCAGGGCTGTCATGGCGTCAAAGAGGCGCTCACCGAGCAGCGTTTTGCCATGCATCATGTAGTCGAACGCGAGGTGGCGGCAGCTATTGTGATTATCCGGCTTGACCTGATCCGTCAGACGCTCACCAAAGCCGCGCTGTTCAACTGCACACACCAGATAACCAGCCCTGGCCAATTCCTGGGCGAAATTGTCTTGATTGTCGATCATCGCCTGCTGAACAGTAGGGTCGGGATGTTTGCCCAAAATCGTACCGACACCAGGGCCGTGCCCATGAAAAGCCATGATGAGCTTAAAAGGTGGCTCCGCTTTGGGGACCAGCAGGTAAACAGGCATAGGGCCATCTGGCATCTGGAAAGCATATTTCTCTTCGATATAGTCGCCACAATCTACTGAATCCAGCAATTCAGCCGCAAAGGACTGCGGAAGGGGTCGATCAGCGAGACCAAGCAATTGGGCCAGTTCTGCGCGGAAAGTTTGCTGCCATGTGCGCAAGTCATCAACAGACTGGGCCGCAAAGGTATATTTCCCCTGATGGGCCTCATGCTCCTGCTCAACACCGGGTTGCATATTAAACATCATTTATTTCTTCCTAAGAGTTTCTTTTTTCGCCCCCAGATCATACCGCGTTCCGGTGACAGGGCAACTGTATACGGCAACAAAAAAAGCCTGGCGAACCAGGCTTCTTCATCTTGATTATTCGCAACGGCGTTAGCGTACCGGATGATACCCGTATACGTACACCGGATAGGCTGCACCCGCGACCGGGGCCGGGACGACAAGGTCTTCTCGGCGGGCGGCGATTTCCTCACGCGTGTAGAGCGGTGCGTCAGGATCATAGCTGGTCCAACCTTCAGAGCGCCATTCTTCCATACGCTTCGTCAGGTCAACCGGATTGTGGCGCGCCATAATCTGCTGGGCGCGTTCCACACCTTCTGCAGGCGTCTTCACGCTGACGACGAGTCCGCCACGACGGATGTGCTCTTTAAAGCGATCCTGCTCTTCATCGGAGATGCTGGGTTCGCCACTGAAGAAATCGCTAATGGCGTCGGCAGCTCTTTCGAGGAAGTTGTCGTCGCTGTCGCTACGATCTTCTTTCAAAGCCGCTTCGAGGTCGTCATTTTCGTTGGCTGCAAAGCCAATATCATCGCGTTGGAAGCCACCATTGTATAGTTCGCGGATGGTCTTGTGTGCGTCATGAATGTTATCATAAGCTGCTAAGATAAATGTCTTGTTTGCCATGATTCGTCCTCCATATTTGAACTCTTGAATCATTCAACTATAGGTTAGCAAGCGGGCTTGAGGTGGGTTTTAACTGTGTGTTAGAGATGTATCTCAAGAGATGAGTAAGCCACAAAGCGACCTCGGCAACAAAAAAAGAGCCTGCTTAGCAGGCCCTTTCGCGTTGATTTTTGCAGTGACTAGCTGGAGACAGGCACATAATACAAGCGTGCCGCGACGCTGCCTTCTTTGCGCAGCTTGTCGGCAGGTTCGCCATGCACCAGTTCGACGTGGCTGTTAGCCTGCATGGTCTTCAGCGTCAGTTCGCTGGCCAGGGCTTCGTCTTCCGGCGGGAAGGGTAGCACGAGCAGCTCGACCTGCTGCATCTCAAAGGCGTGTTCGACGGCGTCCTTGCCTAATGCACCACGTCCTTCTGCTTTGGCAAAGCCGATGATCTCATCGACCAACTGACTTTCCTGCTGGCGCTCATGCTCGGTACCGATTTCCAGCACCATGTCCGTAACCTGCTCATCGGTCGCGTTGTAGTCTGTCGGATGGATGGCAACCTGATATTTAGCAACCGACTCGTGCAGCTTCTCGCTGACATGATGGGCGGCACGTTCGTTACCCGCCAGGATGAAGCGCTTAATACCGGATTCTTTCACCAGATCAGCCAACTGATCGGCCACATCCTGGTAAAAGCGGTCCACATGGGCGTCGATCATATCTTCGAAGGCTTCGCGGTTGCTGCCTTCGCGCAGAGCACGGCCATCACCGGAAGATGCAGGCATGAGCGTACGCTCGCGCCAATCATAATTGAGGTCGATGTGCATATCGCCCTGCTTGTTGGCACGGCCCAGATAGGTGCTGATGAAGCGCGCTTTTTCCTGATCGACAAAGGCGATCAAGTACTGCTCGTACTCGTCCAGTGCCCAGATCAACGGCGTTAGCAGCGGTTCACCGAAAGCATGGTCATTTTCCAGCGTTACTGGTAAATCGTAGGCAATCGTATCGTCCGGGCTGGCAAAGAGCACCAGCGTCTTGCTGCTGACATCATAATCATTCAGGAAAGTTTCGACTTGAGATTCGATGGCATCCCAAGCCTCAGCGTGTTCCTCTTTAGCCTGTTCGGCGGCGTCACTGAGGGCATTTTTGAGATAAATTTCCCAGGCGGGCTTATTGGATTGATTCTGCTGGTAGCCCGCATCGACATGCAGATACAGCGACAAAACCGGGCGCTGCATCGACGAATAAAGCTCATGAATCTCAGCATGCTTAATCATAGTTCACCTTTCTAACGCACCTTGGCTCAATGCACATTGCATTGATCGATGTGAACTCACTACATCCATTGTGCGTTTGATCTAGTATGAATGTGTGATCTATGAATAGCATAAACGATGGGACAGAATGCCAGGGGAGTTACGAATTATTTTTTTGTAAAAGCGTGGTACGTATCTTCATAAGTCTCTTATCTGCACGCCTATTCAGGCACTTATCCATGAGATAAGCCCTTACTCATTATTTTCTTTCGCATTTTATATATCGCTCGTGCGCCTTACCAACATAAGGTTGCTACGCTAGTCGTATGATATTTCTTGTCTGGAAACGAAGGAGGACACCATGTTTGAGCAACCCGTACCGATTAACGATGGTATGCGTATTATTGATGTGAATGGCGAGTACGTCGGCAGAGTGAAGTTTATGCAATTTGAAACGGCACAGGGCGATGGCGCCGATGCCGATCTTAAAGATACTGCCGCGGAACGTTACAATAACGATGATTTCTTCAGACAGTTGGTGGATGATCTGGTTGGAGAAAGTCAGACGCCTGAGGTCGTTGCTGAGCAACTCATGCGGAACGGCTACATCCGCGTTACCGAACGCGACACGAGCGGCCCCGCAAAGCATGTCGTCGTCACCAATAAACAGGTCGACCGCATCGAGAATGGCGAGCTGCACCTCAATGTGGAGAAGGACCAACTTATCCTGGGAAATACGGCTCTTTCGTAAAAAAACGAACTCCACTCCCTAAATTCCCTTCTCGTAAGGCTGAGGAGCGGACACCTTTTAATATCATCGTTTGTCTGAGACAAAACAGGTTTCAGACAAACCTTTTTGTTATAAGGCATAGTCAGCAAAGGGTTAACGTCAGGGTTGATTGCACGTCAGCCACGCTCGCAGCGATGCATCATCCCACACCTGGGCTTCGATATACCGATCTGGTCCTAGCTTCCCATCTGGATTGCAAATCTGAGGCAGGCCAAACTCCGCTACCAGCACTGGCAGTTCCGCCATTGTATAGACCTTGCCGCGCGTCGGCTTGCCATCGCCATAGCGCATCGCCGGGAAGGTATCCCCATAGGTGAAGCTCACATGTTCCGCCGCGAAGTTCGCGATAGGGATACAAAGCTCGCAACCCGCAACATACCAGCTTTTTACCCAGTCACACGCGCCAAGGATCATGTAATGGGGACGCTCACGCCGAGGTTGACCGCCCTTCTCAATGAACAGTTCTCGGACACGCTGCTCCAGGCCGCGACGAATCGACAGGTAATCAACGGCACGTTGACTGGCAAAGCCCATGCCCTGCGCCCGAATTGCATTCAAGACACGCTCTGCTTCGGCCTCTGGCAAATCAGACAAATTGCGAAACGGCCCCTGTGAGCAATCATAATAGTGACACAGATCAAGCGGCAGCATGCCGGTTATCTTTTCTTCAAATACCCGTATCGACTAACATACTCAATGCGTATCCGACTTAAGGTCATCTACAACGAGACACCCAGCAGGCCGCGCGTCACCTGGAAGTAGACATTGCCGGATTGCACGACTTTGGGCGTGTAACGCTGGGCCAGTGTTTCGACAAGGTAATTCAGCAATTGCTGCGTATTGGCGTGGGCATCATCGGTCAGGGTGATGTCCACGTTTGCGTTTTGGGTGCTGGCTTGCACCATCGGGATCATAGGATGACCGGGCATGGGTTGGCCATCGCCGTAGCTGAGGATGGCCTCAACACCTGCCGCGCCTAAGCCGGTGAGCATTTCGCCCCAATCACGGGTGGGCATGGCCATCAGATGGAAACCGGGCTGCTGCACGGTCTGAGCATAGCTCAGGCTAGGCTTGACGCTGTGGGGCAGCACGACCTGTTCCGCGAACAGGGTCTTCAGCAGGGGGTCCTGCTCATTGACAACCACTGTGCCACCTGCCGCCACAATCATGCGGCTGAGGTCCGCCAGGGCAACCGCCGAAGCATCCGGCGGTGTGGATTGGCTAATCAGGGCCAGACGCACCGCGCCCAGGTCGGCATCCGTCTTTTGCGGCAGCGGATCTTGGGCGATCTGCCCCGCGAACCAATCGACCATTTTATGCACCACGTTCTGGATGCCACCATCAAGCTGAATGCTAGCCCAGCCATAATCCTGGGGATCATAACCACGGGCGATCATCGCCTGCCGGAAAAAGTCATTATGTGTGGATTCGCAGCCGTGTTCCAGCAATAAGACATGGCGCGCAAAGGGATGCCCCAGATAACCCAACAAGGTGCTACGGAATTCATCCGTGACGGAGCCGCCGCAGCCTTCGGTATGCACCAGGGTCACGAAGCGCGACAGGCCGCTATCGGCTAGCAAGCTATGCTTGTTGAGCAGTTCGACGCACATGCGCGCGATTTGCCCGGAGCACAGGCTGGTCGGCAGAATCAGGCCGACCTGATCGGTGGCCGTGACGCCATGATTGTCATACACTGGTATGCTGACATCGGCCACGGCGATTTGCGTGTCAATCGTGATGGGTTTCCCGCTGGACTCGGCACTTTGCAGCGGCTTGAGTTCGACTGGATGCGTCTGGGGCCAATCTCGCCACAACTGCACCTGCGAATGCCCCGCTTTTTCCCCGACAGATAACATGCCCGATGCCACATCGACGGTGTAATCCAGCATGTGGGCACCGAGTTCATCCAGCGGCGTACCGTCGAGGTAGGCCCCGGCGTTGATGTCCATATCGTGCGAGAGCAGCGTGAAGCGCTCGGTGGTGGTGATAATCTTGACGGTTGGCACAAAGGGGAAATTGGTGATCGAACCATTGCCCGTCACAAAAAAGATCATGTTGCAGCCGGAAGCCACCTGTCCGGCGATGCTCTCCAGATCGTTGCCAGGGCTGTCCATGAAGTAGAAGCCGCTGGCCTGCATCGGCTCGGAATAGTCGATGGCGTAGTCCAGGCGCACATCGGGATGACGCTTGGTGGCCGCACCAAGTGACTTCAGGTAGATGTTGTACAGGCCGCGATATTTGTTGCCACCGGAGGGATTGCCATCGGCGGTTTGGCCATGCCACGCGACGCGCTCCTTAAAGCGGTCGATCATGCCCAGGAATTTTTTGGCAGTGGCCGCATCGCGGACTTTATCGAGTACGTAGGTTTCCGCGCCGATGAGTTCGTCAGTTTCCGCTAGGTTGGCTGCGCCGCCATATTGGATCACCTGCTTGGCGACCCATGACGCCAGCGGGTTGCCACTCACGCCCGAAAAGGCATCGGAGCCACCACACTGCAACGCGATCTTGAGCGCACTCAAGGGCTGAGGGGTACGTTCCAGGGCATTGACCTGTGGCAGCCAGCCCTCGATGACCGCTTCGGCGGCGGCGATGTCATCCGCGAAGGCGTGCGTCAGGCTCATGACATGATGGGGCACGGCATCCAGCGGATAATTATGCTGGCGCAAATAGTCCAGCAGCAAGGCATTATTGACCGCCTCGTCACCACGATCCACGATCAGCACAGCGGCCACATTGGGATGCACGATGAACCCGGCCAGGGTGCGCAGCAGCAAGTCCTCGTTATTTGGGCGACCATGCCCGCCTTCAGTATGGGCAACGGCCACGACGCCATCCACATTGGGATATGTTTGGGAAATATCAGCAAAGCGGCTCTCTAGCTGACGGACGAAACCGGAGGTCAGCGAGGTTGTCCCCAGCAGGATGATCGTATTGCGCGTGCCAACACCGCGCCCACCGGGACGTTCATACCCCATGAAGGTGCGCATCTCCGCGTGCAGCGGCAGGGCTGGCGCAGGCTGGAACGTGGCCTCATTGAACTGGTAGTGCTCCAGGTCATTTTTGAAGTTGGCTTCGGTTGGCAGGTCAATCGACAGCGAACGGCGGTCGAGTTCTGTCAGCACGGTGTCATTGCAGACATAGTCGCCCGGTTCGATGGGTTTGACTGCAATGCCAAATGTCTGGCCCCAGGAATACAGCGGGTCGCCAACGGCCAATGGCTGGATAGCAAAGCGATGCCCCAGCAGCACCGTATGCGACAGCGTCAGCACATCAGCGCCATGCTGAATCTGCGTTCCGGCTTCTAAGCGGCGGGTGGCGATGGCGATATTGTCATCGGCAACCGGCAGGCGGGCGACATCATCGAAAACAATCGGGTTGGTCATAGCATTACCCCTATCCTCGGTCCTTCCGCCATGAAGTGGAAGGATGGCTTGCTCCTATACTTGGAGACAAGCATAAGTCCCCTCGCCATGAGGTGAGGGGATTTAGGTTTACATTTTATTTGGTAGCTAGCCGTTTAACCATTGATCTGTTCAATGATGGGCTGCATACCGCCAGTGTCCATACGGGTCAGGTAGTCGGTCAGCATGGCGTGCAGGCCGGGAATAGCGGACAAATCCTGCTGCCAGAGTGACTCGTTTTTGAGCACAGCTGTTACCACATCCGCGACTGAACCTGCCGCCCATTGCTCTTTGAACCATGCCAGGATGCTGGCATCGTCACTGAGGGCGATGTCCTCACCCTGCCACTCGCCTTTGTACAGCCGGATGAAGGCAGCGAACGCCAGCACAATACGCGGTGGCAGTTCCCCGAACTTGTCATGGTAGGCCAGCAAGGTCGATAGGATACGCGGGCGCTCCTTGGCACTGGAATTGGTCGCGATGGTCAGCAGGCGATGATGCACCGATGGGTTGCGGAAGCGGTCAAAGACATCGGCAGCGAACTGGGTCAGTTCGTCTTTGTCGAGGTCCATCGACGGGATGATCTCTTCGTGGGCCTCGTCCTGCAACATCTGCCCTAATGCCGGATGATCGAGCGCTTCGCGGACGAAGGTCAGGCCGAGCAGGATGCCAATGGGCACCATGGAGGTATGCAGGCCGTTGAGAATGCGCACCTTGGTTTCCCGGTAAGGCGCGGCATCATCCACGATTTTGATACCCAGCTTGGTCTGGGCGATGGGCAGCTCTTCATGCAGGCTCTGCGGCCCTTCGATGATCCAGCTATGGTAGGGTTCGCCCATGACCAGCAGCTTGTCCTCAAAACCTAGCTGGCGCTGGATTTCGTCGGCATCGGCCGTTGGGTAACCAGTAACGATGCGGTCCACCAGCGTATTGCAGAAAATATTGTGATCGCTGATCCAGGAGGCGAAATCGGCATCCAGGCCCCATTGTTCAGCATAGCGCAGGATTATATCACGCAACTGTGAGCCGTTGTCCTCGACCAGTTCAGTTGGAATGACGATGCAGCCCTTATCGGCTGCGCCCTCAAAGTGCTGGTAACGCTCATACAGGAATAGCGTCAGCTTGGCCGGGAAAGATGATGGCGGCGTATCGGTCGCCTTGTCGCTTTCCACATAGCTGATGCCTGCCTCGGTCGTGTTGGAAATCAGGAAGCGGACCTCCGGCTGGCGAGCCAACGCCAAATACGCAGCGAAGTCGTCATACGGATAGACTGTGCGATTGATGCAGGTAATCAGGCGATTGCTCTGGATGAATTCGCCCTCTTGGATGCCTTCTAAGCGCACATGATACAGGCCATCCTGGGCGTCGAGGTCGTCATAGTGGCCGGGTGTCACTTTAACGACGACCACGCCACTGTCGAAATCGGCCTCAGCATTCAGGACGTCGATGGCCCAATCAGAGAAGGCGCGTAGAAAATTCCCTGCGCCGAACTGCACAATGCGGTCAGGATGCTCTAAGGGTGCCTGGGCTGTCTGTCGGTTGAGTTGCGGTAAGGTGCTCATAGGTTATATGTACTCTTTGCCAGCCCATAGGCCATGTCTTTGACCATCGCCTGGGCGTCTTCTTCGTCAATTATGTGTCGCACGAGCAAACCCGCTACCCAGTCCGAGGCCGCCCGCCGCCAGACATCATGGCGCGCCGGGATGGACGGATAAGCGCGGGTATCGTCGTTGAAGCCTGCGGTATTGTAGATGCCAGCCGTTTCCACGACCTGGTCGAAGTAGCGCTGCATGCCCAGCAAACTATCGAAGAACCACCAGGGCGGTCCCAGCCTCAAGAGGGGATAGTGACCTGCCAGCGGGGCGAGTTCACGGCCGTAGGTGGTTTCATCCAGATTGAACAGAACAACGGTCATATCGCGCTCGTTGCCGAACTGGTCCAAGAACGGCTTGAAGTCGCGCGTGAACTCCATCTGTAACGGGATATCGGCGCCTTTGTCGCGGCCAAAGCGCTCGAAGATGAAGGGGTTGTGGTTGCGATACGAGCCCACGTGAATCTGCATGACCATGCCATCGTCGAGGCTCATGCGGCCCATCTGGATGAGCATATGCCCTGTAAAGCGTCTGGCATCTTCAGCCGAGGCTTTGCCCTGGAGCGCCCTATCGAAAATAGCCTTGGCTTCACTATCAGACAGCAGTTCCGTGTAAGCCGTCAGGGCCGCGTGATCGGTGGCAGTTGCCCCCATCGACACGAAAAACTCACGGCGCTGACGCAGGGCTTTCAGGAACGAGGTATAGCCCTTTACGTTGATGCCGGACACATCGCTGAGTTGGTCGATATTTTGTCGCCAACCCTCGTTGTCCAGATTGACAACAGCATCCGGGCGGAACGTCGGAATAACACGCCCCTGCCAGCCGGATTCCTGAATGGCTTTATGGTGCTCCAGCGTATCAGTGGCGGTATCGGTTGTGGCCAATACTTCGATGTTGAAGCGGTCGAACATAGCGCGTGGCTTAAAGTCCGGCTGCTGGAGTTTGGCTTCGATGGCTTCATAAATAGCCTGGGCATTCTCGCTGTTCAGCTTCTGGTCGATGCCGAAGACATCGCGCAGTTCATCGCGCAGCCAGATGCCGGTCGGCGTGCCCCGGAACAGGTACCAATTGTCACAGACGGTCTGCCAGATTTTGCGATGGTCCTGCTCCACCGGGCCGCCATCCTGCCGGGGAACAGCCAGGGATTCCAGGCTGATGCCCTGCGAGTACAGCATACGGAAGATGTAGTGATCCGGGATGATGAGCAGTTCAACCGGGCTGCCGAACTGGTAATCTGGGTCGGAGAACAGGCGCGGGTCCACATGGCCATGCGGGCAAACGAGGGGCAGGTCGGCAATTGTCGCATGAAGATCACGCGCGACCTGCCGCTGGGCCGGGTCTGACGAAAAATAACGGTCGTCCATAAAGGGGTTCGTCCTGTATAAGCTATTTAGAAAAATTTATCTGTACTAACAACCCCTCCCCTAAATCCCCTCCCCGAAGGAGAGGGGACCTTTAGCCGCTACTGTGTACTTTGTAGCAGCATCCTTCCTCCTTCGGGGGAAGGACAGAGGATGGGGGTCTTATATCTCTAGCTATTTTGCGGGTTCGGTCGTTTTCTTCGGCAAGACGAAGAGGTCCGGCACGTTGACCATGCAGTTCGTTTCCATCGAACGATTGGCCGAGATACCTACCAAAATCGAGGCCGCACCATCAATGTGCGAGGCAGCACGATGGAATTTGTCATAAGGCGGGTCCGGTGAGAAGATTTGGCGCAGCATAACCGGGTCCGCGCCACCGTGGCCACCTTCGCCAACCGGAATCTCGACCGGGTAGCTTTCCCCGAACATGGGGTAAACGCGCATCCGGGCCGACTTGAAAGCGCCCTTGCTCTCTTTGGCAGCACCATCACCCTGTAGGTGGTTGATGTTCTCTGACACATCCAGTTCGATGCGGCCTTTGGTGCCCGTGATGGCCACGCGCAGCCCTTCCCAGGGCGAATAAGCGATCAGGTTATAGGAAAG
Organism: Anaerolineaceae bacterium; assembly: GCA_002699585.1. Taxonomy (GTDB): domain Bacteria; phylum Chloroflexota; class Anaerolineae; order Aggregatilineales; family Phototrophicaceae; genus Phototrophicus. Next base: position 318,519 of record PABP01000036.1, read on the forward strand.
CAGCACGCCGTTTTCATAACGCACGCTGACGTTCATCGTATCCTCGGCGGTGACGGGTTCGCCAAAGACGTTGCGATCACGCAGGTAACCCGTTTCCGGCTCGGCATCCAGGTACAGGCGCTTGTAGACTTGCTTGTCATCCAGGAACAAAGCGAAGGGGTCATCTTTGGCTTCTGGAACGCCTGTGTAGCGATTGTAGCTGTAATGTTCACCGCGTGCTTCGGCGTTTTCCTTACCATAAAACAGCAAGTCGCCCATCGCCATGACCTGCTTGGGATAGCTATCAATCCACCAGTTGACCAGATCGAAGTGGTGGGTGGCCTTGTGCACCAGCAGACCGCCGCTGTTCTTCTTTTCCCGGTGCCAACGCCGGAAATAATCCGCGCCGTGGCTGGTATCCAGCAGCCAACTGAAATCGACCGCCAGTGGACGTCCGACTTTGCCTTCCATCACCAATTCGCGAAAGCGCGTATAAGCGGGAGCATAACGATAGTTAAAGGTCACACGCAGCGATTTGCCGGTGCGGTCGATGGCATCGTAAATGGCCTTCATCCGGTCGATATCGGTCGTCATCGGCTTTTCGCTGATGGCATCGCAGCCGAGTTCCATCGCGCGTACGATGTACTGGTGATGGGTGGCGTCCATCGTGGTCACGATGACCGTATCCGGCTTGGTTTCTTCAATCATTTTATCGAAATCGGCAGCCAGGTAAGTCGGCAGTGGGCCAACCCCGGCTTGCTCGACAAGCTGTTCGTTATAAAAATCCATGCGCGTCTGGCTGAGGTCACAGAATGCGACCAACTCGGCGAATTCCGGGTAGGTTTTAGTGATGGCCTCGACGAACATCCCGGCGCGTGACCCGGTCCCGACCAGTGCGTAACGTTTTTTCTGCGTCATAAGGTTCCCTTGTTGGTTCTTCTCAAAACAGTGTATCTAAGCAAATTTACTGGAATGGATTAGGTAAAACAGTTAGGCGAAAAGGCTGTAAGTATTTGGTTTTGACTATCACGGGGGTAGCATCATGAGGGCTGCGTCTGCACGTTTAGTATGCTGCTGATTAAAGGTCATCTTATTGTATCCAATAAATTGGCAAAAGGTCTAATTGGATATATCATATAGGATATAGGATTCGCTATAAAGGACGATTAGATGTCTGTAACGCCCAAGTTCAAGAGCAAAAAGGATGTTGTGTATGAAGTGATAAAAGAAAACATTATCCAGGGTGTTTATGAACCAGGGTCACGGCTTGTCATTGACGAGTTGGTGACACAGTTACACGTCAGCCAGATACCGATCAGGGAAGCAATCAAACAATTAGAAGCCGATGGTTTCGTCAACTATGAAACCCATGTGGGGGCACGGGTGGCCGATGTTGATGCCAAGTTCGTCACAGAAGTCTTCTCCTTGTTAGAATCTATGGAGATTATTTGCAGCCGGGCCGCCTGCCAGACGATGACCGATGACCAGTTGAGCACGTTGAGCGCGATGGTCACGGAAATGGACACGCTGGTCAACGATCCCCTAGTTTGGTCAGAGCGCAACCGAACATTGCATTTATTCATCTGCGAATGCGCGGATACCCAACTTATCTTAAAAATGATGCGAAAAGTATTTGACCATTGGGCACGCCTGCGGCGCGTGTACTTGCAGGATATCGCTAATGCGCGCGTTAGTAACGCCCATACCGAGCACAAACTATTATTAGAGGCCCTCAAACGCCGTGACCCGGACGAGGTCGAGCGCATTATTCGCTATCACAACCAGGGCGCGTTGAGCACCTATGTCCATCATCTGGAGACAGCCGGGTTCCTCGACGCAACAGGGAGCTAAGGCGAAGCGCCTTGGCGTGCTTTACTCACTGCCTCTGCCTAAGGAGAGCACCTTATGAGTTATAAACGTGTCGCACAACTGCGGACACCGGAGCAGTTCCTCAGTTATTTAGAATCCATCGACGCGGCTATGCCTTTCGATGAAACTGTCCAGCATGGCGAGGATGCGCCGCTGGCCCAGCCCTATACCTATCGCGGGACCACGCTCAGCAACCGTTTTTCCGTACTGCCGATGGAAGGCTGGGACGGCACGGCTGATGGCCACCCCACCGACCTGACCCAACGCCGCTGGCAGCGCTTCGGCGAAAGTGGGGCGGATTTGATCTGGGGCGGGGAAGCTGTCGCGGTACGTCATGATGGCCGCGCCAATGCGCGTCAGCTTATGATTAACGAGCAGACCGTTGGTGACATCGCTGGCCTGCGCGAAACGCTGTTAGCCGCCCACAAAGAACAGGTCGGCAATACAGATAGCATGGTCATTGGCCTGCAACTGACGCACTCCGGGCGCTTCTGCCGCCCGAATACGCACGCGCTGGAGCCACGTATCGCCTATCGCCACCCGCTGCTAGACCAAAAATTCAACATCGACAGTGACGATGTTTTGCTATCCGATGGAGAGATCGACCAACTGATTGAGGACTTTGCCAAAGCGGCTGTGCTGGCACAAAAGGCCGGGTTCGACTTCGTGGACATCAAGCACTGTCATGGCTATCTGGGCCATGAATTCCTGAGCGCGATGGATCGCCCTGGCAAGTACGGCGGCAGTTTCGAGAATCGCACACGCTTTTTGCGCAACGCGGTCGAAGCGGTGCGGGCGGCGGCCCCTGGTCTGGACATCGGCGTGCGCCTGAGTGCCTTTGACTGGGTTCCGTTTAGGCCCGGTGAGGAAAACATCGGCGAAAAGACACCCTATGAAGGTAACTATCCCTATGCTTTTGGTGGGGATGGCACGGGCACAGGTATCGACCTCAGCGAACCGAACCAATTCCTGGATTTGCTGCTTTCGCTGGATATTCAACTGCTGTGCGTGACAGCGGGCAGCCCGTATTATGTGCCGCACATTCAGCGTCCGGCGATCTTCCCGCCATCGGATGGTTATCTACCGCCGGAAGACCCGCTGGCCGGGGTCGCGCGTCAGATCAAAGCAACGGGTGAGCTTAAAAAGCATCGCCCGGAACTGACGGTCATCGGGTCGGGGTACAGTTATTTGCAGGACTGGCTGCCGAATGTGGCGCAAGCGGTCGTCCGCCAGGGTTGGGCTGATTTCGTGGGGCTGGGGCGTATGGTGCTCTCCTACCCAGATATGCCCGTTGATGTCCTACGCGGGAACGATTTGCAACGCAAGCGCATCTGCCGCACTTTCAGCGACTGCACGACTGCCCCGCGCAACGGCATCGTTTCCGGTTGCTACCCGCTGGATGACTACTTCAAGCAATCTGAGCAGGCCGAAGCGCTCAAAGAAGCCAAGAAGGCATCAGAAATTGCGAAGTGAGTGACAAGTTTTTAGTCGTTAGTGGTTGGGATGTGTTTGTAAGAACAGGGTAGCCAGATGGCTATCCATTGGATAACGATCTGTATCTCAGAGAATCGGCAAGGTATGCCCGCTATTTTCGTGGGCAACCCCACCCCTAAATCCCCTCCCCGAAGGAGAGGGGACTTTTAGAGGCCAGGATGGTCAAAAAGGCATCCTTCCTCCTTCGGGGGAAGGACTGAGGATGGGGGTTTAATGCCCTCGCCGATTTCTCGGATAGATGCTATGGTAGCGGACGCAGGATGCTTGCGTCCCTACGCTGCGGGATGGGGTCGGATGATGACCTGCGTCCTTACATTGCTTATAAATGATGTATAAATCGCTTTATTGATCTAATTTTCTTCGTTGGAAGGATAACCCCCTCATGACAGCCCATCGTCTCGTTATTGTCGGCACGGGCAATTCCGTTGGGAACCACCTGAAATCTATTGAAAAATTGGGCGACCGCACGGAAATTGTCGCCGCCGTGGACCTAGATGCCGAGCGCGTCCAGGCATTTTGCAAAGAAAACGATATTCCGAACTGGTATACCTCGGTCGGTGAGATGTTAGCCGCCGAAAAGCCCGATCTGGTCTGCGTGGTGACACCCCCGGCCACCCATGCGGACATCAGCATTGAATGCATGGAAGCCGGAAGCTGGGTCTACTGCGAGAAACCGCTGTGTTCGTCATTAGCGGAGTTCGACCGCATACAAGAAGCCCAGGAACGCACGGGCCAGTACGTCAGCACCGTGTTCCAGTGGCGCTTTGGCTCGGCGGGCAAGCACATCAAAAAGCTAATCCAGCAAGGGGCACTGGGCAAGCCGACAGTCGCCGTTTGCAATACGCTGTGGTACCGCACGCAGGATTATTACAACGTCCCCTGGCGCGGCAAATACAAAACCGAGTTCGGTGGGCCAACCATGACGCTCGGCATCCACCTTACTGATTTGTTCCTGTGGCTGATGGACGACTGGCAGGATGTCCGCGCGATTATCGGCACGCTGGACCACGATATTGAGGTCGAAGATGCGTCACTGGCGTTGGTACGCTTTGGCAGCGGCGCGCTGGCCAGCATCGTCAACAGTTCGGTCTCGCCGCGCCAGGAAAGCTACCTGCGCATGGATTTCCAGAAGGCAACGCTCGAATGCACGACGCTGTATCGCTATAGCAACGAACATTGGAAGTTCAGCACGCCCAATGACGAAGACAACGACGCCCTGGCCGCCTGGAACGAATTATCTGAGGATTTCAGCGGCACACACGATGTCCAGATTGGCGAAATTCTGGATTGCCTGGAAGCCAATGAACCCCCACCGCTGGTTGGTGATGAAGCACGACGCATCATTGAGTTTACGGCCAGCCTGTATAAATCAGCCAAGACCGGGGAAACGGTCAAGCGCGGTGACATCACACCGGATGATCCCTTCTACTATGGCAATGCGGGCATCATGCCGGAGGTAGGTGACTGATGGCTATTCGTTTTGCGGCGATTGGTTTCGCCCACAATCACATTTTTGGCATGTGTCAGATTCTGCTCGATGCTGGGGCGGAACTGGTTAGCTTTTATGATACAGAGCCGGAGCGCATCGCCCAATTCAGCGAGCGCTATCCGCAGGCACAGCAGGCCGAGAGTATCCAGTCCATTCTGGAAGATGAAAGCATCCAGGTTGTGGTCAGTGCCTCGATCCCCAATGAGCGTGCACCCTTGGGAGTGCAGGTCATGCGGCATGGCAAAGACTACATGGGTGACAAACCCGCCTTCAGCAGCATGGCCCAGCTCGAAGAAGCACGGCGCGTCCAAAAGGAAACTGGACGTATCTTCAGCGTGTACTTCGGCGAGCATTTCCATAACCATGCGACGGTCAAAGCCGGGGAACTGGTGCACGCCGGGGCCATCGGCCAGATCGTACAGACGGTTGGCTTTGGGCCACATCGGTTGCTGGGCCATACCCCACGGCCTGATTGGACCTTCGACCGTTCGTATTTCGGCGGCGTCATCAACGACCTGGCCAGCCATCAGATGGAGCAATTCCTGTACTTTACCAACAGCACCACTGCGGAAGTCGTCGCGGCCAATATTGGCAACTTCAAGCATACGCAGTTCCCCAAAATGCACGACTTCGGTGATGTGGTGGTGCGCAGCCCGCATGCGACGGGTTATGTGCGCGTCGATTGGATGACGCCAACCGGTCTGGATACCTGGGGCGATGTGCGCCTGTTCATCCTGGGCACGGAAGGTTACATGGAGCTACGGAAGAATACCGACCTCACGGGACGCACAGGTGGCAATCACCTGTTTATGGTCGATGGCGAGGGGATGCACTACGTCGAATGTGCCGATGTTGAATTGCAATATGGTCGGCAGCTTTTAGCGGATGTCCGTGACCGCACCGAAACCGCTATGCCGCAGGCACGCTGCTTTCTGGCATCGGAGTTGGCGCTGCAAGCCGAACTCATGGCCCATGAACTGACCGATTTGAGCTAGATGAACCCCACCCCTAAATCCCCTCCCCATGAGGTGAGGGGGCTTTTCTCTTCTCCATTGTGACGTAGAAAGGCTTCCCTTATGCCTATGATCGACTTACCCAACGAATGGCAACACCCTCCCAGTGAATTTTCGTTCGCGGCCTTCTGGTTTTGGAACGACCGCTTAGACAAAGACGAAATTGCCCGCCAGATGGCTGATTTCCAGGCGCATGGCGTGGACGCTTTTGTGCTTCATCCGCGGGTGGGTCTGCCGCGTGATATGGGCTGGATGAGCGATAATCTGCTGGACATGATGCGCTTCGCCATAGAAGAAGCCCAACGGCGCGGCATGTGGGTCATTCTGTATGATGAAGGCATGTACCCCAGCGGCTCGTCATCGGGCCAGGTGGTCGCGGAAGATGCCTCTTACCAGTGCCGGGGCATGGTCCGCATCAATGTGGATGCGGTGCAGCCCAACAGCAATGACCAGGGCGTCCAAATTGGCGCCGATGGTCAGCCGATTCTAGGCGAGTACCAAACGCTGGTGGCCGAGGTCGAACACCAGGGAACGCACTATGCCATTGTGCAGCGGCCTATTGAGTCCGTGATTCGTGGGCTGCACTACATCAACGAAGACAGCGATGAACCGCCCGAAGACGAACCAGCGGCCATCGACCTGCTGAACCCGGACGCAGTTGCTTGCTTCGTACGGCTGGTGTATCAGCGCTTCTATGATGAATTTGGCGAGCACTTCGGCAAGACGGTGAAAGCCATCTTCACCGATGAACCCATGCTGCTGGGGCGTCCCAAAGAGCGGGACATCATGCCCGCGACACCGGGTATTTTGAAAAGTATCAATACCTACCTGGGCTATGACTTCACGTCAAAACTGGCAGCCCTATGGGACGATGACTGCCCGCAGGACATCTTCAATGAATTTGAACGCGCCGTCGAGCATCAACTGGAGCAGACTTACTATGCACAGTTGCATGACTGGTGCGCGGCACACAATATCGACCTGACCGGCCACCCGTCGGAAGCTGACGCCACCCGTCATCTGCGCTACTTTGATATTCCGGGGCAGGATATTGTCTGGCGCTGGCTGCTGCCAGATACCCCCTCCGCACTGGAAGGCAGGCAATCGACACAGGGCAAGGCAGCTTCCTCAATGATGCTGCACATGGGTCGCCGCCGTAACGCCAACGAATTCTGCGGCGCATTCGGCCATGAATTCACCTTTGATGAAATGCAATGGTTGGCCAATTGGCTACTGGTTCGCGGGTGCAACCTGTTGATCCCGCACGCTTTTTACTATTCCGTGCGCGGGCCGCGCCTGCATGAGCGTCCGCCGGATGTGGGGCCGAATAGTGCCTGGTGGGATGATGGCTTTAAGCCCCTGGCCGATGCCTGCCGCCGCCTCTCCTGGCTGAACACAGACAGCGAGTTGGTGTGCCATGTAGCCATACTGGGATCACATCATCATCTACCGTGGCGTGCTGCTAAAGACTGCTTCCAGCATCAGATCGACTTCAATTACCTGGATGTGGACGATTTGTCACGCTGCGAGGTCCGCGACGGTGCGCTGCATATCGCTGGACAGACTTACCGTGTGCTGGTCATTGATGGCCCACTCGACGAGGACATTCGCCAGCAGGTAGAAGCGTTAGGCCTGCCTGTCGTCACATGGTCGGATGATGTGGGGGATAGCATTGAAGAGCTACGCGCACATCTGCCAGCCTCGGACTTGCCGCAGGTCGACGCGCCGGGGCTGCGCGTACGCCACGTTCGTAAAGCAGGACATGACTGGTATGTGCTGTTCAATGAGGAAAAAGCCCCGATTGATGTGCCGTTTGCCTTCAATGGGGCGTGGCTGGTTGCTGCGGAAACGGGTGAAGCGCATGCCTATGACGGGCGTCTAACGCTAGCGGGGCATGAACGAATCGTGTTGGTGAGGTAAAAACCAGACCCCACCTCTAAATCTCCTCCCCATGATTGGGAGGAGACTTTTGGTTTGCTTTCTTGTCACCAGGAAAGGTACCGATGATGGGGTTACATGCTGTTTTTATTGCTGTTGCTGCTGTTGTTGCTGCTGATACTGGTAACTGTATTGCGGCATGACGATTTCCGGCGCGAGTGGGGCATCTTCCCCGGGGACATCGTCCAACTCGGAAACCTGAACGCGCACTTTGAGTTTGGTCTCTACACTGCCTTTGAACACGCCGCGTGTTGGTGACGCCTTGGCATAATCCTGGGCCACACACACGCGAATATGGCGGTCGGTAACAATCAGGTTATTGGTCGGGTCAAAGCCCACCCAGGTGAAACCGGGCACGTAGGCTTCGATCCAGGCATGGGTGGCATCCTCAAACGAGCGATCATTGTCCTCTTTGCGGTGATAAAGATACCCGCTGACGTAACGCGCCGGAATGCCGACATCACGCAGCAACGCCAGCATAATGTGGGTGAAATCCTGGCAAACGCCCTTACGCGCTTCCAGCGCGATGTCTATAGGCGAATCCGCTTTGGTGAAGTCCTGCTCGTAATCAAAGGACTCGTACATCGCCGTGTTGAGATCTCTGAGCAGGGTCAAAGGGTCGGCGTAGCGCTCACCCCAACCGATTTCCTGGGCAAATTGGTGCAACAGCGGCGTCTTTTTGGTGTACTGACCAGCCAATACCATGTCGTAAATTTCACGATCTTCAGTGGCCGCGTCGAGTTGCTCCCAGGCACCGAACGGCAGTGCATCGGGTAGTGGCGGCGGCGTTTTCACTTCGACGACGGACTCCGCTTTGATGGCCAGTTCCGTATGGGGTGCCGGGATGTCGAAAGTATGGATAGCGTTGCCAAGGTGATCGCGATGATAAAGTATCTTCGTGTCTGGGCTAATGTCCAGATTGAAGCGAATGCATCGTTGGCCAACTTCACTACGTGGCTGCATGCGCAGTTCCATCACGCTATCCGTGATGGGTGCCGAATAGTGGTAATCTGTGAGGTGAGTAATTGCGTAGAACATAGTCCTACAATGCCATTTCTGTTGGGTACGAGATATAGGTATGGTACAGGTTAACTTGAATCCGTATATCTGCTACTTAATATTGTCTGAGTAATCGTGCGCGATTGCTTACACAATTCCATCATAAGGTCAACTACATAAGGTCAACTGACAGAACAGCGATCATCGGTCAGGCAACAAAAACATGCCTTACAAAGCCGTTTCTATTGGGTACGAGATATAAGTATGGTACAGATTATCGTGAATGCGATATATCTGGTGCTTAATATTCACTAGATAATCATGCAGTGACCGGATGTCTTCGATTTCGTCAAAACTCAGTTGGGATTGCAGCCGCCCGGCCAAGCGATACAGACGCGAATTACGCGCGCGTTCGTTCATCTCTTCCAATGCATTCAACGAGGTCTGAATGCCATCAATGCAAAAACGCAGCGAATGCGGGAATTCCCGATTGAACAGCAAGAACTCGATGATCCAGCGGGATTGGACGTTGGCACTATAAACTTTAGTATAGGCTTCAAAAGCGGTGACTGATTTGAGTGTACTAATGAGTTCGAAGTAGCGTAAGGTAGAGATTTCTTCGCCAGGGGCCAGATGCGCGTCATCAAAGTGGACATCAAGCAGGTTGAGCAAGGCAATGCTGCGCTCGATATAGCGGCCAAGCTGGATGAAGTGCCAGCCCTGGTTGTGGTTCATGGTGGCGTCGGTGATGCCCTGGAATAGATGCGAACCATCGCGCACTTGCAGGTAATAATCATGCGGGAAGGATTCCCAGACACTATCGACGACAGTCCCGCGCACATGCAAATACAGCTTGTTGATCTGCATCCACATTTCAGAACTGAGCTGCTCACGCACCTGGCGTGCATTCTCGCGTCCGGCGGCAATCAGAGCGATGATCGATGAGTCATTGCTGATATCGAACGTCAATGTATACAGTACGTGATCCGTCGGCACATCATCCGGCGGCAGGCTCAGGCTCTTGATCAGCCGATCCAGGCGCTGCTGCTCTTCCCGGCGTGAGGCAATATCAATGTTGAGGTTCATATAAACGTCGAGTTGGCGCGATATATTTTCCGCCCGTTCCAGATAGCGACTCATCCAGAAGAGGCTGTCGGCCACGCGCGAAAGCATCAGTTGGTTATTAGTCATAAAGCACCCATGTATCTTTACTACCACCGCCCTGCGATGAATTGACCACCAGCGAACCACGCCGCAGCGCGACGCGCGTCAGACCACCGGGAACAATATTGATGTCATCGCCACCGTAAAGAATGAATGGTCGCAGGTCGATGTGGCGGCTTTCGATCTGGTTGTCGACGAAGCAGGGCGCGCTCGATAAGGATATCGTCGGTTGGGCAATGTAGCTGCGCGGGTTGGCCTCAATAGCCTGGATAAATTCCTCCCGTTCTTTTTGTGTGCTGGCCGGGCCGATCAACAAGCCATAACCACCGGACTCACCAACAGCTTTGACCACCAGCTTGTCAATGTTCTGGATGACATGCTGGCGCTGTTTGTCGTCTTCCAGCAAAAATGTCTCGACCGTATCGAGGATAGGCTCTTCGCCCAGGTAATATTTGATGAGGCTGGGCACATAGGCATAGATAGCCTTGTCGTCAGCGACACCGGTGCCAATGGCGTTGGCCAGCGCGACGTTCCCCTGGCGATAGGCATTAAAAAGGCCGTTCACGCCCAACTGCGTATCCGCACGGAACGTGAGCGCATCCAGGAAATCATCATCAAGACGCCGATAAATCACATCGACTTTTTTGAGGCCGCTGGTGGTGCGCATATAAACATAACCATCATGCACGATCAGGTCGCGGCCTTCTACCAGTTGGATGCCCATCTGACGCGCCAGGAAGGTGTGTTCGTAGTAGGCAGAGTTATAGACACCGGGCGTCAACAGGACAACGGTCGGGTTATCGGTATGTGGCGCGAAGGATTGCAGCGTACTGAGCAGGGCCTGTCCGTAACGGTCGACGGGACGCACGCCATAATTATGGAACAGACGTGGGAAGACATTTTTGGCTACCTGGCGGTTGGCCAACATGTACGATACGCCACTGGGCACGCGCAGGTTGTCTTCTAGCACGGCGAAGTTCCCACCGGGCATACGGATCAGATCCGTGCCGCAGATGGCGACGTAAATGTTATGCGGCACATCGACATCGCGCATTTCTCGGCGGTAGTGCTTGCTGCTAGCGACCATCCCATATGGAATGACCTTGTCACGGAAGACTTTGCCTTCGTGGTAAATGTCATGCAGGAAGTGGTTGAGGGCACGCAAGCGCTGCTTGAGGCCACTTTCGATATGGTCCCACTCCTGGCCGGTGATGATGCGCGGTAGCAAATCAAAAGGGAAGGTGCGCTCGGTACCTTCACCATCGCCATATACCGTAAAAGTAATCCCCTGATTGAGGAAGGCGACATCGGCTGCATGCTGGTGCGAATTCAGGTCCGTTGCGGATAGTTCCAGCAGACGGTCCATTAAATTGGCATAGTGAGGGCGCGGCTCGTAGCGCTCCGCAAAGGTTTCATCGTAGCAGGTATGGGGCGACTCGTATTTTTCTAGTAGTGCGGTCAACGATCTCAAACTCATTGGGCGTTCCCAAGGAAAACAACAATCTAGGTACTTTTAAGCAAACTTGTGAAGTAACGCTATTTTGAAAAAGGGTGACAGCCGCAGCCAACGCAAGCGAGATGACCATTATTCATAATAAGTAAGTCCGTACAATTTGATTGTAGCGCAGGACAAAACCGATTTGTTGAGCACTAATCACGAAATATGAGTCGCTGCTCTCCATGAAATTGTACATAATGTGCCCGATGATAAACTGTAGGCGGGCATACATACACACCAGGGAGGTCAAAAACCATGTTATCAACCGGCTTGCTCTCCGTGACGTTCCGTCAGTTGGACCCAGCCCGTATCATCGCGCTGACAGCCCAGGCTGACCTAAACAGCATTGAATGGGGCGGCGATATTCATGTGCCCCCCGGCGACATGGCCAAAGCCAAACATATCCGCCAGATGTCGCTTGATGCCGGCCTGAGTATCTCCGCATATGGCTCATATTATCGGCTGGGAACGGGAACACAGACGGAACTATCGGCTGTGCTGGATACTACCGAAGCACTCGGCGCGCCCATCGTGCGCGTATGGGCCGGAGAACGCGGTTCCGCTGAAGCTGACAGTGCCTATCGTCAGATGGTCATTGAGGATGCCCAGTACGCCACCGAACAAGCCACCCGACGCAATATAGTCGTTAGTCTAGAGTACCACGGTAATACACTGACGGACACACTTGAATCGACCCTATCGCTGCTGCAAGCGGTCGATCATCCGAATTTGCGCACTTACTGGCAGCCAGAGCACACGCCTGATTTAGCGACCAAAACCCATAGTCTACGCACCTTACTGCCCTGGCTGACGAATGTCCACGTTTTCCACTGGGAGCCGCACACCCATGCTCGCTATCCGTTGGTGGATGGCGTTGACGATTGGCGCGCCTATATCGACATCCTCAAAACTTCCGACAAGCCGCATGTGTTGTCGCTGGAGTTCGTACGCGATGACGATGAAGCGACTTTCCTGGAAGACGCGCGCACCTTGCAGCAATGGCTGGCCGACTGACCAACAGACTTTATTTACACAAGTTATCGATAAAGGATTTAAAGATGCTAAAAGCCAATCCATTTCACTTAAAACAAGTGACTTTACTGGACGGCCCCTTCAAAGAAGCGATGGACCGTGATGCCGCTTATCTGAAGAACCTTGAACCCGACCGTCTGCTGCATATGTTCCGGGTGACAGCAAGTTTACCCAGCGATGCCCAACCCTATGGTGGTTGGGAGTCTCCTGAAGGGGAGCTACGCGGCCACAGCTTGGGCCATTATTTATCAGCTTGTGCCCTGATGTATGTCAGCAGCGGTGATGGAGCCTTCAAAGAACGTGTGGATTACATCGTTTCCGTGCTAGGGGAATGCCAGGAAGCTCTGCCATCCCAGGGTTATAACGAGGGTTTCCTGTCAGCCTACCCGGAGGAATTCTTCGACAAAGTCGACCGCCGCTGGAGCGTATGGGCACCCTACTATACTCTGCATAAGATTCTGGCAGGGCTGTTGGATGCCTATGAACTGTGCAACAACGATCAAGCTCTCGTCATTTTAGAAAAGATGGCCGATTGGCTGTATGCGCGCACAGGCCGCCTGACGTCGGAACAAATGCAAATTTCGCTGCTGAACGAACCAGGTGGCATCACGGAAACGCTGGCCAGCTTGTATGGCATTACCGATAAGCCGGAGCATCTGGAGCTGCTAAAGCGCTTCAATGACGATGTGCTGCTGGGTATGATGGCCCGTGAAGAAGATTATATGGACCGTATGCACGCCAATACCCAGGTGCCGAAAGCCACCGGGGCCGCTCTGCAATACGAGGTCACCGGGGATGAGACCTCGCGCAAGATAGCGACCTTCTTCTGGGAGCGGGTGGCGCTGGCACGTTCGTATGCCATCGGCGGCCACAGCGATGATGAACTATTCTTCCCGGTGGATCGTTTTGGCCAGCATTTGAGCACACTCAGCGCAGAAACCTGCAACACCTATAACATGCTCAAACTGACGCGCCACCTGTTCAGTTGGGAACCCTCCGCGCTGACGATGGATTTTTACGAGCGCGGCCTTTTCAACCATATTCTCGGCTCGCAAGACCCGGAAACGGGTATGATGACCTATTTTGTCTCGCATAAGCCGGGGCATCTTAAGCTGTATAGCACCCCGGAGGACTCATTCTGGTGCTGTGCGGGGACGGGCATCGAAAACCATGCCAAGTATGGCGACACGATTTACTATCACACGGATGACGCGCTGTACGTGAATCTGTTCATCGCGTCGGAGCTAACATGGCCGGAGAAGGGCGTCACGCTGCGCCAGGAAACTGACTTCCCTAATGAAGATACCACCCGCTTGCGGGTAAGCTGCGACAAACCGACCTCACTCGCCCTGAAAATCCGTTACCCGTATTGGGCTGAGGGCATGACGATCAGCGTTAATGGGGAAGCGGTCGCCATAGATAGCCAACCCAGTTCCTACGTCACACTTGAGCGCGAATGGCAGGACGGTGACGAGATCGTCGTCACACTGCCGATGGAACTCCATTTGCAGGCCCTACCGGGCGAACCAGACATCGTGGCCTTTATGTACGGTCCGATTGTGCTGGTCGGCGCACTGGGCACAGACGACCTGCCCGACCCCTACTTGCACGATTATCATGTGCGTTTAGCGCCCCTCAACTTCCAGCCAACACCGGGGGTACCCGTACTAAAGGGCAATGACGCCGAATTATTGGCCAAAACCAAACCCGTTGCGGGTAAGTCGCTGACCTTCGCTACGGAAGGCTTAGGCAAACCAAGCGATGTCGAGCTGATACCGTTTTATCAATTGCATCACCAGCGCTATACAATCTACTGGCAACGCGAAGTTTAAGCACCCTCGACAAAACCTCATAACTCAAAAAACAAAGCGGGCATCTAGGATGCCCGCTTTGCGCTCAAGGGAAAATAATCGTAAATCGCGAGGTTGTTATACAGTCTGGCGCTGTTCTTTTTGTTGTTCAGCCTGGGCATGCAGTTTACGCTGCCAGCGATCAATGATGACGCCGAGAATGACCAGCAACAGCAGCGGAACGCCGATACGAACGATGAACATCACTGCGATTTCAAAGACAAAGTTGAGGTCTGACATGATATTGCTCCTATGAGAGGCTATTTGGTGCCGTCATTTCATGCTTTAAGCGTATCAATTGGAGGGTACTTTCGTAAATCAGAGGACCGACCCAAATGTCATGGGTAGTTTCCCCCATACCTCGTCTGGGGGTTCGGCCATATACTATGAGTAGGAGATTAATTAGCGATACTGATCTGTTTAACTAATGTCAACGACCAACATAATCGTGTGATAGAACTGTCATGACCCTCGATTGGACAACCCTCATTATTCCGGTCTACTTCTTGTATGGTCTGGCGTTTTATTCGATGGGCCTCGCGCTACTGATCGAATCAGGCCGCGCCTCAGAACTGGGCTTCGCGCGTTCGATGCGCTTGCTGGCCGGGTTCGCCCTCCTACATGGCACGCATGAATGGATCGAATTCATCGAACGCATCCTGCTCCTGATGGATGGTTCGCTGCTGCCTATGTGGGTGATGTGGTTCAAGGTGGCTTTGTTGGCATCGTCGTTTTTGGCGCTGGTGGCTTTCGGTGAGCATTTACGCTCGCTGGAAGATGAAGACAACCCGCGCATCAACCTGGTGGTGATGGCTGTGCTTTGGTATGCAGCATCCTGTATCGTCATTCAGGCCGCCAACCAGCTCGACGAACAAAGTTGGGCGACTGTGTGTGATGTCCTGGCGCGCTACGTCCTGGGGATCCCTGCCAGCATCCTGGCGGCGATGGTACTGTTCCGGCAGCGTAGAACTATCAAAGACCCGGAAATGCAGCGATTCGCGGTTTACTTCACCTTTGCCGCGATATGCATGTTGATCTACGGTGTGGTCGGCCAGTTGTTCGTTAAGCAAGCCATCATCTTCCCCGCCAGGATTATCAACGAAGAACTCTTCCTGTGGATTTTTGGTTTCCCGGTGCAGGTCCTACGTGCGCTGATGGCTATCGTGCTGTCGTTTGCCATGATTAGCGCGCTGCGCGTGTTGGAAATTGAAAACGAACAGCGCATGAAAGGCATCGAAAAAGCACGGCGCGACATTGAGTATCGCAGCCGAGAAGAACTCTCGCGCTTGAATGCCAGCCTACAGGCCAGCGAAGCCGAAGCGCGCCAGCTATTGGCCGAACTCAAGAAGCGTGACACGATCCGCACGGAATTTTTACAGCAGGTGACGGCAGCGCAGGAATCCGAACGCAAGCGTATCGCCCGTGAACTGCACGATGGCACTGGCCAGATGCTGACCGGGTTGGCCCTGGGACTGCGCGGCCTCAGTCGGCAAGTACACGACAATCCCGACATGGTGGTCAAGCGACTATCTGATCTGGAGATCATGGCGACGACGACCATCGGCGAACTACGCACCCTGATCCAGGATTTGCGCCCACCGCAGCTTGATGACATGGGCCTGATCCCGGCTATTCGCTCCATGCTGGACCGACTCAAACAGGCCGATTCCCCAACCTATAATCTCAAAATTAGTGGCGACCCGTACCCGCTGCCCTCTGATGTAGAAACCATTCTCTTCCGCATCATTCAGGAGGGGCTGACCAATGCGACCAAACACGCCCATGCGGACGCTGTCAATGTGTGCCTGGATTACGAAGATGGCGTTGGCTTGTGTGTCTGTGATGATGGCATCGGCTGCGACCCGGAGACGGTGCTGGCGACGTCGCCCACGCGCTCCTCGTGGGGGCTGATGGGCATCGAAGAACGCGCAAACCTGATTAACGCTGTCTGGTCTTTTGAGTCCAAACCGAGCCAGGGTACCAAAATCAAAGTACAGATCCCACGCCCCGTTGCCGAACCAACCGAGACAGAACCCGCGGACACGCCATCGTCAAACACCCTGCCATCGGTAGAACCCGCGGTCGCCGAACCCAAGGAGGTACAACCTCATGACGATTAACGTCCTCATTGTTGATGACCATGCCGTAGTCCGGGCAGGCATCCGCATGTTGATTGAAAGCGACCCCGACCTGACCATCGTCGGTGAGTGTGAAAATGGCCAGGAAGCAGTTGACCAGGTAGAGAGTATCAAGCCTGATGTGGTGCTAATGGACGTCACCATGCCCGTGATGGATGGTGTCGAAGCGACGCGCGTCATCAAGTCGGCTGATGGTTCGCCTTCTGTATTGGCGCTGACCATCCACGAAGGGCCGGATTATTTCTTCCAGATGTTGCAGGCGGGGGCATCGGGTTATGTGCCCAAGCGGGCCGCCCCGGATGACTTGCTGCGCGCGATCCATGTGGTGGCGGAAGGCAACGTCTTTTTGGAGCCGCAGGTCGCTAAAGAACTGGTGTCGGATTACCTGGTGCGGGTACAGCAAGGCGGCGAACGCGAGAGCTACGACGGCTTGACCGACCGCGAACAGCAAGTTCTGACGCTGATCGCTGAAGACGAAACCAACCAGGGCATCGCCAATGACCTGGGAATTTCCGTCAAGACGGTGGAGCGCCACCGCGAAAACATCATGTCCAAGCTCAATTTGCATTCGCGCATTGAGCTTGTGAAGTATGCCATCCGTAAAGGGCTGATCTCGCTAGAAGATTGACCCTGAAACAACAGTAAGTGACATAACAGATGTGTTTAACAACAGCAGTTTCTTTACCTAAAGAGTCAAGTTCTTTCATTCACTACGTTTTGGCAAGGAGGCTTGTATGGCACAACCAAAACGATATTTAGCAATTGGCTTTGCCCTGATGGGGTTCTTCTGCATGGCGCTTGGCGCAATGTTATTAACCCCAATCAGCGTGGAAGCTCAGGACGACGCAGCTACAACGTCCAGTACCACGTCCAACGGAGAATATGCCAGCATCCGGGATTGTAACGACTGTCACCGGCGCATCGGCAATAACTTCGAGACGACAGCGCATGCTATGACCATGTTCGAGGCTGAGGACATCCCGGAAGCTGTGGTCGCAGATTTCTCCGTAGGCGAAGACCTGCGCTTGTATGCGTTCCCGGAAGAAGATGAAGAACGGCCCTTCACGCTAGAGGATGTGGCCTTCGTCGTCGGTGCCGGGCAGATCGCGCAGCGCTTCGTGGTTGACCTCGGCGATGACGATTACCATGTGCTACCTGTCGAATGGAACGTCGAAGCGGGCGCATGGCAGAGCTTCGAGCTGCCCAATGGCGATAGCTGGACCGATAACTGTGCATCGTGCCACGCAACGGGTTACGATGCCAGCACCCACGCGTTTTCCGAGGAATCGGTGACCTGTGAAGCCTGTCACGGCCCTGGCCTGACGCATGTCGAGGCCGCTGATGACGCGGGTAGCAGCATCAACGATGAAGAAGAAGCCGAAATCAAAGCGGCCATCAATGCCTTCCCGGACCCATCAGCATGCAGTAGCTGCCACTCCCAGCCGGAAACGGATGCGACCTGGGTCGATCCGGTCCATGCCAGCATGGGCGCTTATGACGCCTGGGTTGATTCCCCACATGCACAATTGGTCGACATGGCCGATGCAGACATGGATGCAGACGAAGCATCTGATGAGGAATCTGAAGGGGAATCTGATGCTGATGTGGCCCATGCATCACCGTATGCGATGGACTGCGCAGGTTGCCATGCCATGCATCCTGAAAGTGACGAAGAAGTGCAGCCGCATCTGTTGTCGATTGATATGAGCGAAGGCCTTTGCTTGGCTTGCCATGATAGCAACGCTGGCGAACTGATGGCCGGAACTTCTATCGTCGATAACGTGGTTGGTTTGCCCTCGGCACACCATGAAGAAGGCCTGGAATGCGAATCGTGTCATAACCCGCATTCGGTACAGTCGATCCCGGCGGATATGTCCCAGCCAGCGACCTGTAACGATTGCCATACGGACCTCACGCAGACGGCTATACGCGGTTTTGCTCATGGGGCACAGGAGCGCGTTTCGACTCGGTTGGCCAACATCGAAACACACATCGAAGACGATACGCCGGAATGGGTATCAACCATCGTTACGACCATACACGAAGATGGCAGCGGCGGTATCCATAACTTCGCTTATGTCTCGCGTTTGCTAAATGCCGCAGAAACCAACCTGGGCATTCTGGCAGCAGCACCAGCAGAAATCGTGCCAGTTGTCGAGGCCATCAATCCAGATGAATGCACTGAATGCCATGCAGATGTGCATGATGTCTGGCAGGATTCACTACATGCCAATGCCTCGCTGGGTGAGAACTTTCAGGAAGCCTATACCGAGAGCGGTCGGCCCTCCTACTGCATGAGCTGTCACGCATCCGGCTATGACCCTAATACGCAGCGTTACGTCTTTGAAGGCGTGGTCTGTAGTACCTGCCACGTCCTGGACGAGGGCGCGGAACATCCGCCTGGGCCGATGCCGATTGCCAGCTCATCAGAAGCGTGTGGGCGCTGCCACAGCGGCGAACACTCGCCAGAATACAACGAATGGCTCGTCAGCGATCACAGCAACTTCAATGTCGACTGTGTGGACTGCCACGTCGCGCACGATAACAGCCTGCGCCTGGGTGGCATCAATGAAACCTGTGCTGACTGCCACGAAAATGCAATGAACGACGAAATCCACATGGGCGAAGACATGAACTGTGTCGACTGCCACATGACGCGCGTTGACGAAGAAGGCGAGGTCATCCACCATACCATGTTCTTCGATCCGAAGACCTGTGCCGAGTGCCACGGGGATATTCATACCCTGCAACTCGACCCATCCCGCAGTTTAGACGATGCGGGCCAGCAACTGGTTTCGGCGCTGGAAGAAGAAGTCACCACCCTGGAAGAAAAAGCTGAGACGAACCTGCAATCCGGTATCGTCGGTGGTGCAGTCGGTGCGATGGTGCTGGTGATCTTCCTGTTCATCGCAGTGAGATTAGGGAGAATGAGATGAGTACCGACCAGGCGACAGACACGTCCCAAGAAACCCAAACCCCCAACACCCGGCCCATGACGCGGCGTGAATTCCTGCTGCTGATCGGCGGATTGGGCGTGGGCGTCGTGGCTGCGGATCAAATCTGGCGCTGGTTCATGGCGATTAACGATCCGCATGCCCAGGCTGAACATGGTCCCGTCGAGGGACCCTACTGGGCGATGGCGATTGACTTGCAGACGTGCATCGGTTGTGAACGCTGTGTGCATGCCTGCCAAGCCACCAACGACACTGCCGAAGGCCATCTATGGAACGTGCTGCTGCAAGATGACGAAACCTTCAGCAAGCCGGTGTTTATCACGCGGCCCTGCATGCACTGTGAACATGCGCCCTGTGTGGATGTCTGCCCGGTGCAGGCGACCTATCACCGTGAAGACGGCCTGGTCGCGATGGACTACGACCGCTGCATCGGCTGCCGCTACTGCATGGTCGCTTGCCCTTACGGCGTGCGCGTCTTTAACTGGGAAGACAATGCGGGCGAGAATCCCTCGGCACCCACCTGGGGCACGCCAGAAATTCCGCGCAGGCCGCGCGGTGTCGTCGAAAAATGTACATTCTGTGCCCATCGGCTGGATGCAGCAGAAGAACGCGGCCTGACGCCTGGTAAAGACCGGGCAGCGACCCCGGCCTGCTGTAACATCTGCCCGACGGAAGCGCGTGTGTTCGGCGACCTCAAAGACCCTGATAGCCCGGTTTCTAAGGCGTTACAAGGTCGGCAGGCAGTGGTGCTGCGTAGTGAACTGGGCACCAACCCGCGCGTGTTTTACCTGCTGCCGACAGAAGATGAAGTATAGGAGGCGATCATCATGTTGAGACGTGGTAACTTGTTCTGGATATGGATCGCCGCTCTGGTGGTCATGATCGCCATCGGGCTGTATACGGCCTTCACGATCTTCAGCCAGGGGTTGGCTGTCACCAATATGAGCGATGCCGTCCCTTGGGGCGTCTGGATCGTGCTCGATCTGTCGTGCATTGGCCTGGGCGCAGGGGCCTTCACTATCTCGGCGATTACTTACATCCTGGGGCGCAAGCAGTATCAATCGCTGGCGCGGGTGGCTGTATTCGTCGGCCTGCTAGGTTACAGCGGCGCGTTGATGGCCCTCATCATGGACATTGGCCGCCCGGACCGCTTCTGGCATGGTTGGGTGTACTGGAATAACCACTCCATGCTGTGGGAAGTGACCATGTGCATCACGCTGTACTTCAGTGTGCTGCTGCTGGAAGTCTTCCCGCTGGTGGTGGAGCATCCCTTCTTCAACCGTTGGGGATGGCTGCAAAACCTGGCCCATCGCATCCACCACTTCGCGCCGATTCTGGCAATCATCGGCCTGTGTTTATCGTTGCTGCATCAATCCAGCCTGGGCGCGACCTACGGCGTGGTCATTGGTCGCTCGGCGTTATGGCGCTCGACCATGCCGCTGCTGTTCATCGTGAGTGCGGCGGCGGTCGGGATGGCCTTCACGGTACACCTGACGCTGATCGTGCAGTGGTTCAAACAGAAAGAGATCGTCCCGACAAGCGTGCTGTTTGAAATCGGCCAGATCGCGGGCGGTGTGCTGCTGTTCTACCTGTATATGCGCTTCTGGGATACGACAGCGGGCACGTATGGTTATGTACCGGGCCGCAGCGAAGCGGAAAATGTGCTGATCAATGGCGAGTTCGCGGTCAACTTCTGGGCCTGGGAGATGATCCTGGGCGGGGTAGTCGCGGCGGCGTTACTGATCCGAGCGCGTATGACGCAGAGCGTATCGGCGCTGCTGGTTGGCAGCGGTCTGGCGATGGCCGGACTGGTCGTCAACCGCTGGCACACGACGCTGCTGGCCTTCACCCAACCGCTGAGTGAAAATCCGCCAGTGACCTTACCGGCTGCCGCGCCTTATACGCCCGCGCTGACGGAATGGCTAACCGTACTGGGTGTGATTTCTATCCTGGCGTTGCTCTTCAGCCTGGGGATGCGCTTCTTACCTGCATACAACCCGCAGTCTGCAATACCGGAAGTCGAAGCCCACGCTTAGGAAAGAAAAGACAACACAGAGTCACAGAGACTCAAAGACACAGAGAGAAGCAACAGCAAGGGCACAGATTATCTGTGCCCTTGTTCATTCATCTTTGACGGTTGCTAGAACGTAGTGGCAAGGCATGCCTTGCCACTACCCTTTATCTACCATCCTTTTTCTGTTCACAAACGTTCAGCCAAATTGGTATAAACCAATTCCCTTTACAGCCCCCAGCTTATGGATAGACTGAGGAATGTTGGCAATCGACATCGCAATAACAACAGGCCGCACCTAGTGCGGCTCTGCTTTTGTGAGGTCTTGCCAGCATATCTTGTCATTTAATAAGGATTTACATGGCTACCCGTACCCTTGCTGTTCGCAGCCGCGTCGTGGAGCGCTCCCCTATCTTCTATGGGTGGGTCATCTGGCTGGTCGCGACTGTTGGCCTGATCGCCACCTCCCCAGGCCAATCCTTCTCGGTTTCGCTCTTCAATGACCACTTCATCGCCGATTTCGCCATGTCGCGTACGGATGTCTCCGGATTGTTTGGCCTGGGCACGTTTATCGCGTCCCTCAGCCTGACATGGGTCGGACGGCAGATGGACCGTCATGGCAGCCGAAGGGTAGGCACGGTTGTCCTGATCCTCTTTGCCGCGGTGCTGATGTCGCTGTCGGTCATCATTACCGGACCGCTGACACTGTTTTTCGCCTTTTTTGCCATTCGCTTTTTGGGACAAGGGTCGCTGGGTCTGGTGAGTTCAACGGCGATTGCCCGCTGGTGGGAAGAAAAACGCGGTTGGGTGATTGGCCTGTCGCTGGTGGGTTTCGCCCTATGGCAGAGCGTTTATCTGACGATTTTGCAGTCGCTGATTGACGCGCACGGCTGGCGCACGACCTGGGTCATCCTGGGGGCAGTGATCGCCGTAACGGTTTTGCCCATGTGGTGGTTCTTCATGCGCGATACGCCGGAGCGTCACGGTCTGTTGCCGGATGGCGCCCTGCCCAAGTCTGAAGAAGAAACCGAAGCCGATGCGGAAAGTGTCATCGCCAATAGCTGGCGGCTTAAAGAAGCCATGCGCACGTTCCTGTTCTGGGTGTTCATCCTGGGACGGATCATGCCCGCGGCCTTTGGTACCGGCCTGATTTTCCATCAGGTATCCATCTTTGGGGAAATGGGCTACAGCGCGGAAGTCGTCGCGCAGGCATTTGGCGTGACATCGATTGTTAGCGCCATGACGACCATCCTCATTGGGCGTGTCATCAGCCGTTTGCCGCGCCAGAGCATGGTGATGGCCTTCCAGTTATTCGTACTGGGCAGCGCCATGTTCCTGTCGATGCATGTCACCCAGGATTGGATGCTGTGGGTCTACGCCATGTTGATCGGCATCATGATCGGCTGCGGCGGCACCTTTGATGGCACCGTCTGGGCGGATATGTTCGGGCGGCACTACCTGGGCGAAATTCGCGGGTTCGCGTCAACGGCGCTGGTCGCTGGCACATCTATCGGGCCGATTTTGTTTGGCCTCAGCTACGATACGTTTGGTAGCTATGATACGGTTCGGTGGGTCGGCATGGTGGCAGTCGCCATCCCGATGATACTCAGCCTGTTCATGACCAAGCCCCGTCGCCGGGTTTAGAAAAAGCCCAACGCAAAGAAAATAAAGAACGAGGGCGCAGATTTTTCTGCGCCCTTTTTAACCCTACCTCTAAATCTCCTCCCCGTGATGCGAGGAGACTTCTATTTTGGACAGCCACTTAGGTCGAATAGGTGTGATACAAGCTGCCGAGCTTGAGCGTTTCCGCTAGGATGGCAGCGGTTGTTTCTGCGGGTGTCACGACGCGCAGCGTCACCGGTTGGTTAGCTTGCAGATCGATGAAGTTATCGCTGAACTGGGCATCCGGCAGTTCCAGCCAGACATAGAGCGCCGGAGCCTGGGCCGTCAGCGTGACGTCATAGGTCGTGGCATCCACTTCCGAGATAGCGACGATGATTTGCGGATCAAGGAAGACCATGTGTTTGGGTCGTCCGAACAGCACCAGATTGTTCGATACGCGCTCACCATCCACCAGCAGATCAAGGTAGACCAGCAGATTACGGGCGCTGTACTCAGCAAGCTGCTCAGAGAAATCCAGTTGGGTGACGTGCGTACTGGCAATCGCCCCGACGACGGTTTCCATTTCTCCCTGGGTGATGAGCGTTCCGGCGGTATCCGTTACGGTATAGACGACCGTCGCTGTGACGGCCTCGGTGTTGTCATTGGTGACATGCACATCAACCGTCCCGGCGTCACTATCTTCCACACCGGAAACCAGCAGCGGTTGGTAAAAGCGCCGCGCCATATAGTGCAAGGCCTTCCAGCGACCACGCCAGTCGATAGAAGCCCAACTGGGCGCAGGCCACATATCGTTAAGCTGCCAGTAAAGCGTCCCCATCGTACGCGGCATATTGCGCCGCCAGTGCTCGACAGCATATTTCATGGCCATACCCTGCAAAATCTGACTCAGCCAGACCAGCTTGTCGAAGGAATTGGGCAGGCGATACCAGTCCAACATGTAATGCATGATCGTGCCGTTGCCGATCCCACTACGCTGGTGATGTTCCATCACATAGCTGGTGACATTGCGATCTTCCGGCGCGGTAAATTCATTGACCGTCGCTGGCTCTGGGAACGATTGAAAACCAAATTCGCTACAAAAGCGATCCTGGCGCTTGCGATACCACTCGAAGGGGTCTTTGCCATGCCACACAGCCCAGAGGTGGGTATCACCAACGGTTTCGTCGAAGGGGTCGCGTTCGTTGCCGGGGCTGTGCGGTGAGCCTTGCCAGTAATCGCGCTGGGGGTCGTATTCGTTGATGATGTCGCCCAGCAGGTCACGGAACAGCTTATGATAGTCATCCCAGCCTACCGACCGCACCCAACGCGGGTCCAGCATACCTTGTTCGATCTCGTTGTTGCCGCACCACATGGCCAGGGCCGCATGATGACGTACCCGTCGCACGTTGTCGATGGCCTCTAGGCGGACGTTGGCCATCCAGTCGTCATTGAACGAGGGGTATACACCACAGGCGAAGATAAAATCGTGCCAGATGGCGATGCCGTACTCGTCGCAGAGGTCGTAAAAGCTGTCATCTTCATAGACGCCACCACCCCATAGACGCAGCATGTTCATATTGGCATCGGCGGCGGCTTTGACGAAGGGCTGCATAAAAGCACGGTCGGGTTCCGCCGGGTAGGGACTGGCCGGGATCCAGTTCGCACCCTTAGCGAAGAAAGGCACGCCGTTACAGCTAAAGAACATGGCATGCCCCCACTCATCAGCGGGTGTTTCCAGCTTGAGGACGCGCAGGCCAATGCGCTTAGCGACCGTATCGAGCAGGGTATCATCTGAAAATAGCTGGACCTGCACATCGTAGAGCGGCTGCTCGCCCAGGCCATTGACCCACCACAATTGCGGATCGTCGATGGCGAGCGTCACGTCGGCGCTATCGCCGCTGAGCGCGACGGACTTTTCTGCGACGGTTGCCCCATCGAGCGCGATGGTGATCTTGGCGCTAAGGTCAGCATTGGCGAGCGACTCCGCAGCCAGCTTGATGGTCAGGTCGACACGATTCGGCTGATGCTCTTGCAGGATGAGCACATCGTCAATACGGGCTGTGTTATAAGCCACCAGTTCGATGTCGCGCCAGATGCCAGATGTCGGCATTTTTGGGCCCCAATCCCAGCCATAGTTACATGGCTCTTTGCGGATCCAGGCCCCGCTGTTGACGCGCATGGGTTCGACCCAACCCGCCATTTCGCCCATCGTTTCGTCCATGTGGCGCGCGTACTGCATCGGTGATTGGAAATCGACGCTGAGCGTATTTTCGCCAGGGACCAGCAGCGCTTTGACGTCAAACTCATAGGTGCGGAACATGTTTTCCGTCTGGGCGATTTGCGTGCCGTTGAGCGTGAGCGTGGCAATCGTATCCAGGCCATAGCAGCGCAGGAGAACGGCGTCATAGGCCAGCAGGGCCTCATCGACCTGGAAGCTGCGGGAATAGGTCCAGTCGGTTTCGCCGATCCAATTCTGGAGGCGTTCATTGTCGCGGTAAAACGGGTCGGGGATGACCTCCGCAGCGATTAAATCGGTATGGACACAGCCAGGGACCGTCGCAGAATAAACCGTCTCGGTTCCGGTCTGGTTCAACTGCCAGGAACCGTTGAGACTTTGTTTATGCATGTGTTTCAACTTTCTACGTAAATGTTCTCAATGTAAATGTTCTCAATAACGACACAGATAAACCAGGCACATTTGGACCCTATTATGACCCAAATCAGGCTGGCTAGCATGGCCCTACTGTCATCGGACAGTGCCGCAAATGGTCACCTTCTTTCACCATGCGGAAAGTCAGCACCAGCGTATGTCACATTTGCGGTAAAATGGCATCCAAAAATGGCGCTATTTACGGACTATTTCCCAGGTGACTTATGCAACTCATTGATTTAATCCCTCAGCGTGGCATTATCGTTTCGTGTCAGGCTGACCCTGATACCCCCACCAACTTTGTCGATATGATTGTGGCCTTCGCAGAATCAGCACAGATGGGCGGCGCGTGTGGCCTGCGTTTGAACAGCGCCGAGCACGTCGCTGCTGTCCGTGCGCGAACCTCGCTGCCGATCATCGCCATTGAAAAAACAATGCCTCCCGGTGACAAGGTCTTGATTACGGGCGATGTGCAGCAGGTCGCCCCACTGACAGACGCCGGGGCTGAAATCATCGCGTTTGATGCTACCGAGCGCCAACGGCCCTCATCGCTGCAAACGATTGTCGATGCCATCCACGAACAAGGGGCGCTGGCCCTGGCAGACATCCGCAGTGCCGACGACATCGAACGCGCCGTTTCCCTGGACGTCGATGCTATCGCGCCGACGCTTTCCGTGTGGGATTTGCCAGAATATGTGCCGGACTTCGCCCTTATCGAAACCATCCGGCGGGAATGTGACCTGCCCGTGATCGCTGAGGGCAATTATTGGACGCCGGATGACGTCAAACGTGGCTTTGATGCGGGCGCTTACGCGGTCGTCATCGGCTCAGCCATTACGCGCCCCTGGCGCATCACCGAGTATTATGTCCAGCAAACCCGCTAAATCGACAGATAAGCTGGCCATCGGCATCGACCTGGGCGGCACCAATGTACGGGCGGCGCTCGTCACCTGTGAGGGGGACATTGTCGCGCAGGAACAGCGACCCACGCCAGCCATTGAGGGTCGCTATGCATCTCCGGCTGCACTGGTGCAGGCGATGGCCGACTGCGCGGCTCCGCTCTTTGGGCAGGCTGATATTCTGGGTGTTGGCGTCGGCAGCGGTGGGCAGTTCGACCCGCGCAGCGGCATCCTGCTAAGCGTCCATACGGGCGATCCGGCGTTTATCAATGTGCCGATAGCAGCCATGCTCCGCGAGCAGCTTGGTGCACCCGTTTTCATCGACAATGACGTCAAGGCGGCGGCGCTGGCGGAATTGCAGTTGGGGGCTGGGCGCGGCTATCAGCACCTTATTTGTGTGGCGGTTGGCACCTTTATTGGCGGTGCGCTGGTGATGGATGGGCGCATCGTGCATGGTGCGCAGGGCTTGGCTGGCCATCTGGGGCAATTGCTGGATTATGAAACGGGCACCTACATAGAAAATATCGCAGGGGGTGTGGCACTGGCGCAGCATGCGTTCGCCAGCGGCCTGCTGGAACGTGGCCAGACGACAGTCGATCTGTTTGCAAAGGCAGATTCAGGTCATGACGACGCGGCACGCTTTATTGCCGATGCGGGGCGCAAGCTCGGCGTGGCCCTGGCTGGACTGGCTCACGCGCTCCAACCTGAAGTCATCCTAGTCGGTGGCAGCGTTGGCTTGCAAGCGCGCTACATCGACGCCATCAACGCCGGGTTGCAAGCCCACCTGATGCCCAACTGGCAGTCGATACGGGCAGTTCCCATGCAACTTGGGACCGACGCCGGGAAAATCGGCGCGGCCCTGCGCGTATACGACGAATTGGCTCCCTAAGCGATTAACGCGGGTCGGTCAAATCCGGCGGGAAGTAAGGAAACTCGGTTGAGCCGCTCAGTTGGCCAAAGCGGGTAATGGTCGCGGGTGGCTCGATGGTCGGGTGTACGCCCTCAACTTCGGCGATACGCTGCAACAATCGCTGGCGCAGTTCGGCGGCGATAGGTTGGTGCGATTGGTAACCAATCAGGTTGAACAACTCGTAAGGGTCGGTTTCCAGGTCGTAGAGAAACGCCTCTTGGTAAGTATCAGCGGCGGACTGTTCCCAGGGGTCGGCATCCGGCGCGACGACGCTATACTTCCACTTTTTGGTACGCAGGGCGCGGCCTAGCTCGGCTTCACTAATCTGAATGAACACATCTTCCTGCCAATCTTCAGCCGTTCGCTGGACCAGGGGCAAAAAGCTGTGGCCCTGCATGGCTTCTGGTACGCTGATACCCGCGATGTCCAGCAGCGTCGGCGGCAAATCCACCAGACTGACGAGCTGTTCCACGCGACCCCCACCCGTAAACGCCCCACCCGTGATGGCCATCGGCACATGCACCGAGCTTTCGTGGCAAGAACGCTTGTACTCGCCGTTGCGCGTCTTGAAGTGATTGCCATGATCGGCGGTGAAGATGACCACCGTGTTGTCATCAATGCCCATGCTCTTGAGGGCATCCAGAACGCGACCAAAGGCTTCGTCGAGGCGCTTGACCATGCCGTAGTAACCCGCTAAGTGTTGCTGTGTCGAGCCGCCGAGTGCTTGCAGGTCAGGCGGAATCCAGGCGGAGCGATAGGCTTCTTCGTAACCATCCGGCGCAGGGTAGGAATCCGTATGGTTCTGGTGGTGCGGCTCCAGGAAGGACAGGAACAGGAAGAAGTTATCGTCTTTGACGGTGTCGATATAGCGAATGGCAGCATCGGTCATGGCATCGACGCGGTAACCGGGCAAACGTTGTTCCTGGCCATCGCCATCGTACAGGCGGCAGTCATAGGCATCTGAGGTGAATTCCAGCAGATTGGCCGCCAGCCAATCTTGATAGCCGCCGCGCTGCTCCGGGGCAACCGGGCCGTGGCTGTCCAAATCGGCCAGGTGCCATTTGCCGATGTACCCGGTTCGATAACCAGCGGTATTAAAATGCTGGGCGATGGTATCCTGGTCGGGCCGCAGTGAAATCGCATTGCGATAGCAGCCCGTTTCGGTCGCATACAGGCCCGTCTGCATCACCGAGCGACAGGGGCCGCAAACAGGCTGCGGCGTAATCGCGTTGGCGACATATGTGCCGCGCTGGGCCGCGCGGTCGAAGTTGGGCGTCAGGCCGAGGGGATTGCCACCCATGCCCGTCGTATCCCAGCGCTGCTGGTCCGTAAAAAAGACAATAATGTTGGGGCGTTGCGGGTTAGACTGGGACATCATTCACGGCTCACAATCAGATAAAAATCAATCTATTTGTTTAAGTATAGTATGGCGTTGCGGGGCATCCAAGCCAATGGACGAAACCAATTAATTCTAATTTTAACGATCATGGGGGAAGTTCCCCAAACCCGACTTTATAGGTGATGACATTTGTCACTGACACACTATTTGTCTAAAGACGTACACTTTTAATGTACCTAAAGTGAGGTGATTGTGGGAAACTCAGACCCTAGTGACGTCGGCCCAGGCATACGCACCATTCGTGAAGAACTCGGCCTTTCTCTGCGGGAAGTCTCTGCACGGGCGGGATTATCCGTTAATGCCATCAGCCGGATTGAACGCGGCGATAACTCACCGACGGTGGCATCGCTGCATCTGATCGCGGAAGCGTTAGGCGTTTCCATCACAGAATTTTTCGTCAAGCAGGCCGAGCAGACGGTGATCTATTTGCAACCCGCTGATCGCTCTGCGTCGGAATATGCGACGATGCAGATCGAGAGCCTGGGCAGCGGCCTGCGCAACCAGCAGCTAGAGCCGTTCATGATTACAGTACAGCCCGGTCATGCGGTCGATACCAAGCCGATTACCCATGCTGGACAGGAGTTCGTCTACTGTCTGGAGGGCAATCTCTGTTATCGCGTGGGCGATCAAGCCTTCAAGCTGGCACCCGGTTGCAGCCTGTTGTTCGATGCAGGCCAGCCGCACTACTTCTGGAACAATTCCAGTGAAGTGGCGCGCTTGATCTTCGTGTTCCAGGCGGCTTCCGGCCATCCGATGAAGCGCCATACATCCACGCCGTAACCCCATTATGGTGAGGTTACAAGTGATTTTTGGCCTAGCAGGCGGCTAGAGCCTATTCCCCTGACAATATCGCTATAGACTGGCGATCATGATTTAGAGTCGGGTACCTATCATTGCGTACCCCTGCTTCATGTATCCCTTATTCGCTTAAAAACGGAAAAAGAAAAGAGGTGCAGTGTCGCGAGCTGCACCTCAATTTTGGGGTAATACCTGCTCGCTGGGCGTTCAGTCAGCGAGCAAGCGCTGGATTGCAGTGATTGCCTGGGGAACAGCGGCCTCCACCACTTCAGAAAAATTGTCCCCCAGGTCAAACAGTGTCCCGGTGATGGTCACCAGGTAAGTCGGTGGGCATTGCCCATATAAGGTATCGGCTAAGCGCAACAATTCTGAGGGAGTAAAGGCATGCGCTTCTCCGAGTTGTGCTGCGGGTTGGACGTGCTGCACCTGGACCTCGCCAGGGGTGCCTTCGATAGAGGCATCGACAAAGATGATGCGCTCGGCTTCGGCCATCGACGCGGCGATTTCTGGTAGCAGTTGGTGCGTCTGGATGACGCGCACCTGCGATTCATCAACCACCGGGGCGAGTTGATCCGTGACCAACCAGCCCACGCCATCGTCCTGGCGCATGGTATTGCCGTAGCCGATAAGCAGCTTCATCACGTCCATTTCATTTACTGATGGCTAATCGCGCTGGAGGACATCCAGCACAGTGCCATCCTGATCTTTCAATTCGATATGCAGCGGCATCTGGCCGATGGCATGGGTCGAGCAGCTCAGGCAGGGGTCGAAGGTACGGATGACCGCTTCCACACGGTTGAGCATCCCCTCTTCGATCTTCTTGCCGTCGATGAAGTGCTTGGCTGTCTGGAACACGCCGCGATCCATCGCCATGTTGTTATGGCCAGTGGCGATAATCAGATTAGCCCAGGTAATGCCGCCGTATTCATCGACCTTGTAGTGATGTAAAAGCGTGCCGCGCGGTGCTTCTGAGACGCCGACACCTTCTGAGGCGTTGACATTGGCCAGCGCTTGTACATGCTCGCTCAAGATGTCCGGCTCGTTGAGCAGTTCTTCAATGCGCTCGATGCCGTACAGAATTTCAATCAGCCGGGTGTAGTGGAAGTAGAACGATGATTGGCGTTCTTCCCAAGCCAGCGATTGGTATTCTTTGAGGGCTTCGTCAGCCAGCGGTGTCCCGGCATGGGTTGCCATGTTCAGACGGGCCAGCGGACCCACGCGGTAGATACCCTGCGGATAACCCAGCGGCTTATAGAATGGCGACTTCAAGAACGAGTGATCTTCGACTGCTTCGCCAATGTATTCCTGGTAGTGGCGCGGGTCGATGTCCCTGACGTGGTTGCCATCCGCGTCGACGATGCGCAGAATGCCATCATAATGTTCCAGTGACCCATCGGCATTGATCATGCCCATGTACATGGTCGGGAAGTTGGCGAAGACTTTGATTTCTTCGCGGTACTGGTCGATCATCGGGATGAACCACTTGAGGGCATCCAGCGTGATCTGCTTCACTTCGGGAATATCGGCCAGGATGGCGTCACGAGCTTCCGGCGTTAGCGGATCACTGACACCACCGGCGACTACCCAATTGGGGTGGATGCGCTTGCCACTCAGGCGTTCGATCACCTGTTGGCCGAACTGACGCAGGCGCACGCCATTGCGGGCAAGCTGCGGGTCAGCTTCGTACATACCGAAGATATTGCGCTTGCCGGGGTCGGCATCCATACCCAGCATGAGGTCCGGCGCGGACAGATAGAAGACACTCAGCGCGTGCGATTGGACCATCTGGGCGATGTTCAAGATTTTGCGCAAGGTGATGGCTGTTTCCGGGATACGGACGGCCAGCAGTTCATCGCAGGCTTTGGCCGAGGCCACCAGATGGCTGACCGGGCAAATGCCACAGATACGGGCCATCAGGGCGGGCATCTCGCGGAAGGGGCGACCTTCTGAGAATTTTTCAAAGCCGCGCAATTGCGTCACATGGAAGTGAGCATTGGTGACTTCGCCTGCGTCATTGATTTCAATGGTGATTTTGCCATGCCCCTCAATGCGCGTGACGGGGTCAATGGTGATGGTGTTGGTCATGCGTCTCTCCTAACCGAAACGGGGCGAAATATTGGGCATTTCGCCATTGAGCAGGGCGACTAGGGCATCGCGGATGACTGGGCCGGGAGGCGGGCAACCGGGCAGGTAAATGTCGACCGGGACCACCGTATGAACAGGTTGAATCTGCGGCAGTAGCTCCGGTACGATCAGGTTGGGCGCATGCTGGTTGACATCGGCATTTTCGATGTAAGCGCGTTCCTCAATGGCGGCAACCGGGTAGCGGTTGCGCATGGCCGGGACGTTGCCCGTAATGGCACAATCGCCCAGGGACAGCAGCAACTTGGTGTGCTTGCGTATCTTGATGATCTTGGCACGGTCATCGACACTGCTGACGCCGCCCTCGACCAGGGTCAGATCGACCATATCGGGGAAAACTTTGTTATCGACCAATGGGCTGTAAACCAGATCGATTCTGTCGGCAATGTCTAACAGCACACCGTCGATGTCCAAAAAGGACATGTGGCATCCCGAACAGCCATCGAGCCATACGGTTGCGACTTTGACTTTATTCGGCATTGTCCACCTCGCGCATTGTCTTCAGGTATGGAAGGAAGTGATCGTCTTTGGTCATCTCGCCCACCGCACGCGACTTCTTGAAGAGTGCGCCCGTCGGGCAGACCTGAATGCATTTACCGCATTCGGTACACGTTTCTGAGAGTGCCCAGGGCGTATTCAGATCGGTGACGACCTTGGCATTGATGCCGCGCCCGGAGACATCCCAGGTATGCGCACCTTCAATTTCACCACAGACGCGCACGCAGCGGGTACACAGCACGCAGCGGTTGTGGTCGATGGCATAGCGATAATGCGAAACGTCGATTTCCTTCTTGGGGAACATATAGTTCAGGCGAGTATGATCAACGCCCAACTTTTCCGCGAGCCATTGCAGTTCACAGTGACCATTGGCCACACACACCGAGCAAACATGGTTGCCCTCAACGAAGAGCATTTCAAGGATCATACGGCGGTATTTTTGCAGGCGCTCGCTGTTGGTCGTGACTTCCATGCCTTCTTCGACCTTGGTGACGCAGGCCGGCAGCAGCTTATTCGAGCCTTTGACCTCGACCATGCACAGGCGACAAGCCCCAACGGGCTTGAGACCTTCGATGTTACATAGCGTCGGCAGGAAGACGTTATTTTCACGGGCGATATCGAGGACGGTTTCGTCTTCACGACCACTGACGTCCTGGCCATCGATTTTGAATGTTTTGACTGGCATAACGGTTACTCTCCTCAGGCCGGTTCGTGCGCGGGCGTGATGCGCTCTAAGTATTCCTCACGGAAGTAGCGCAGTGTGCTCATGACCGGGTTGGGCGCGGATTGTCCGAGGCCGCACAAGCTGGTCTGGCTGACCATCTCGCACAGCTCTTCCAACAGCGTCAGATCGGCTTCGGTGGCTTCTTTATTGACGAAGCGCGTCAACAGCTCGTACATCTGCGCTGTTCCAACGCGGCAGGGAATACACTTACCGCAGGACTCGTCCATGCAAAATTCCATGAAGTAGCGGGCCACGCTAACCATCGACGAGGTATCGTCCATGACCACCATACCGCCCGACCCCATGATCGACCCCAGGGCACGCAGCGATTCGTAATCGACCGGGGTATCCAGATGTTCTTCTGGAATACAGCCACCAGACGGACCACCGGTCTGGACCGCTTTGAACGCGTGGCCATCCGGGATGCCGCCACCAATCTCTTCGATAATTTCTCGCAGGGAAATGCCCATTGGCACTTCGATCAGGCCGACACGGTTGACCTTGCCTGATAGAGCGAAGACTTTGGTCCCGGCGCTTTTTTCCGTACCCATGCTGGAGAACCACTCGCTGCCGTTCAGGATGATGGGCGCGATGTTGGCGAAAGTTTCTACGTTGTTGATGAGGGTTGAGTGGCCCCAAAGGCCGCTCATGGCCGGGTACGGCGGACGTGGGCGCGGGTTACCGCGCTGGCCTTCAATCGAGGCGATCAGGGCCGTTTCTTCACCACAGACAAACGCACCGGCACCTAAACGCAACTGGACGCTGAAGCTGAAGGGCGAATCAAAAATATTCTTGCCCAGACAGCCCATCTTTTCCGCTTGGCGGATGGCTTTCTTAAGGCGTTGGATACCCAGGCCGTATTCTGCCCGGATGTAGATATAGCCTTCACTGGCACCAACGGCGTAAGCCGCAATCGCCATGCCCTCTAAAATGCGATGTGGGTCGCTTTCCATGATGCTGCGATCCATAAAGGCACCGGGGTCGCCTTCATCGCCGTTGCAGACGATATACTTGAGGCCCTCATCCATTTTGGCGACGGTGGCCCATTTAAGGCCCGTTGGGTAGCCCGCACCACCGCGACCACGTAGGCCGCTCTGGGTGATTTCGCGGACGACATCCGTTGGGTACATTTCTTCAGTCGTGACTTTATAGAGTGCTCTGTAAGCACCATGCGCCATTGCCGATTCGATGTCTTCCGGGTCGAGCTTGCCAGCATTAGCCAGCACCACCCGCTGCTGTTGTTGGAAAAAAGCATTGTCTTGTTTGAGTTCAATGCGTTCGACGGGGCCCTGGCCTAAATGATCTACGATTTCGGCACTATCTTGCGGTTTTACTTTTTGATATAGAGCATCTTCTGGTTGAATGGAGAGGATCGGACCGGAGCCACATAAGCCCAGGCAACCCACACCATTCACCCGACACTTGTGTTTGAGGTCGCGTGCTTTTACTTCGGCTTCTAAGCTTTCTTTGACGGCAGCACTGCCTGAGGCAACACACCCGGATGAGGTACAGACGTTAATGTGATATTCGACGGCAGCATCAGCTTCACGACGTTTCTGTCCGATTTGCTCGAATTCTTCACGATCCATCGCTGACTCTTTCCCCGACGATTTTGACAATGTTTTCCGGTGTCAGCCCACTGACGATCTCTCCATCGACCACAGCGACGGGTGCGAGGCCACAGGCCCCCACACAGTGCGCACTCAATAAAGCAAACTCGCCATCGGGCGTAATCTCACCTTCTTCGATGTCATGGGCTTCGCTGAGTGCCTTCACCATCTGGTCGCTGCCTTTGATGTAACAGGCTGTTCCCAGGCAAACGACGCAATTATGTTTGGCCGGTGGTTTAAGGCTAAAAAAGTGGTAGAACGTTGCGACACCATAGGCTTTGCTCATGGGGACATTCAGACGACGGGCGACGAAACTTAGCGATTCATCATCCAAAAAACCAAACGACTCCTGTACTGCGTGCAAAGTCTCGATCAAAGCCTGGGGCTTATAACCGTAACGCCGCATGGTTGCATTGACGATACGCCACCGCTTGTCATCAGACGGAGGCGCGACTTCGATTGGCCTCACCATAGGTCACTCCAGGGGTTTCTAATAGCACAGTGTTATTGTGATGGAATTCACAAATAATGACTGCTACTCAATGTCCATAGTTTCTTGTGACATCCTTCACGAATATCTATATAGACATCTGTGGATTTGTGTGATGGGTCTGTTTAGCTATTGGCACGAGCTTATACGAAGACAGATTTAGTACAAATTACCAAAGGCTATTGGCGTGGCCTGGTATACCCGGTAGGATGCAAACGATGTACGATGCATAATAAAATTATCGACGCTTTTAGGAGCAACGAAACTTCTTATGTTTGCCAGAAGCCAACGCCCCATCCGTGAGAAAATTATCCTGATTACCGGTGCCAATGGTGAAGTCGGCCATGGGCTGATTCGTCAGCTATACGAGATGCAAGACACCTCAGAAGTCGTGGTGCTGGATTTATCCGGCCTGGACGATGCCCTGACGCCAATGGTCAACCGCGTCATCACCGGTGATATTTTGGATAACGAGTTAATCAACCTGCTGCTGAACGAGTACGAAATCGACATGATCGTGCATCTGGCAGCGCTGCTATCGACCCATAGCGAATTCAACCCGGAGTCGGCCCATCGGGTGAATGTGCAAGGGACGATCAATTTGCTGAAATTGGCGATTGAGCAGGGACGGTCGCGCGGGCATCCCGTGCGCTTTTTGTATCCCAGTTCGATTGCAGTCTATGGCCTGCCGGATGTCCAAACCAAAGCCCAGCAAGGGGCCATCGACGAGAACAGCTACCTGTACCCGATCACCATGTATGGCTGCAACAAGCTCTACTGTGAACATCTGGGCCGCTATTATGCCGAGTTCTACCAGCAACTCTCAGCAGCCAAGTCGATTGGGTTGGACTTCCGTTGTGTACGCTTCCCTGGCCTCATCAGCGCCCATACCATGCCGACCGGCGGCACCAGCGACTTCGCCCCGGAGATGATCCACGCGGCGGCGCAGGGGAAGCCCTATGAATCTTTCGTCGCGGAAGATGTGCGCATTCCGTTTATGGTTATGCCGGATGCCATCAAGGCCCTGATTAGCTTGTCGGAAGCCCCGCGCGAGCAGCTCAAGCATTATGTGTATAACGTCAGCAGCTTTAGCCTATCGGCAAGCGAAGTCGCCGACCGAGTGAAGGCCAACTTCCCGGATGCCGAAATTAGCTTTGAGCCGCATGCAGCTCGCCAGAATATCGTCAATTCCTGGCCCGCCGATGTCGATGACTCGGCAGCACGCCAGGAATGGGACTGGTCACCAGATTATGATGTCGACCGCGCCTTTAACGAGTACCTGATCCCAACCATTCGGCAGTATTACGAGACGAGTAAATCGTAAATAACAGAGCGGGCGCAGCATGCTGCGCCCCTACGGTGTCTGAATAGAAATGTTCTCACAAAAGGGAGCCAGCAACCTGATGACTGACAATACCCAATATCTGGAAAACCAAATTGACGAGCTGAAAGAACAGGGCTTGTTCAATAATATCCGCGTGATTGACAGCCCAATGGATGCCCATGTGGTCATCGACGGGCGCAAGCTGATTAATCTGTGTGCCAATAATTACCTGGGGCTGGCCAACCATCCCCGTTTGAAGGAAGCCGCCAAGAAAGCCATCGACGAATATGGCATTGGACCTGGTGCGGTGCGCACTATCGCCGGGACCCTATCCCTGCATGAAAAGCTGGAAGAACGGCTGGCACAGTTCAAAGGTGCTGAATCCGTCGTCACGCTGCAAAGTGGCTTTACGGCCAACCTGGCAACCGTCCCGGCAGTGGTCGGGCGCGGCGATGTCATCTTCTCTGATGAACTCAACCATGCCAGCATCATCGACGCCTGCCGCCTGAGCCGTGCGCAGGTCGTGCGTTACAATCACAATGACCCGGCGGACCTGCGGCGAGCCATCGCGGAAACCACCGAATACAATCGGCGGCTGATCGTGACCGATGGCGTGTTCAGCATGGATGGCGACATCGCGCCGCTGCCCGCTTTGGTTGAAATCGCCCAGGAGCACGGCATCCTGCTGATGGTCGATGATGCACATGGCGAGGGCGTCCTCGGTCGTGGCGGGCGCGGCATCGTTGATCATTTTGATTTGCATGGGCAGGTCGATATTGAAATCGGCACGATGAGCAAAGCCTTCGGTGTGGTCGGTGGCATTGTGGCTGGCAAACAGCCCATCATCGACTGGATCAAGCAGCGCGGGCGGCCCTTCCTGTTCAGCAGCGCGATGACTGTACCCGATGTCGCTGCCTGCCTGGAAGCCGTCGATATGCTGGAAAACAGCGATGAGCTGGTGCAAAAGCTGTGGTCGAATGGCAAGTTCTTCCAGACCGAACTGCAAAAACTGGGATTCGATACGGGAGACTCTGCGACGCCGATTGTGCCCGTCATGCTAGGGGAAGCAGAAGTAGCGCAGGCGTTCAGCAAAGAACTATTTAAGGAGGGTGTCTTTGCGATGGCGATTGGCTTCCCGACAGTGCCAAAAGGCAAAGCTCGTATCCGCGTCATGAACTCTGCTGTGCACTCAACCAATGACCTGGAAGAAGCGCTCAGCATCTTCGAGACAGTCGGGAAGCGACTAAATTTGATCTAAACACTAAAAACAGGCAAAATCCTGTTTCATGTTAATAGCATACTCATGGCAATTAACGTATTGCCATCAAAACTTGCGAGGTGCGTCTGTTAGAATCATATACAGCACCTCGCTTGTTGTATTGACATCACCACGTCAACTTTGGCACTCACTAAGGACACACATCATGTCGGCACGTTCGTGGATCATTTTAGGCGTACTTTCCATCGTAGGGGCGTTCACAATCATGGTCGGCAGCATTGTCTTCGCGGAAAATGAACAAGTCAGAGCGTTTTATGCGGGGACTTTCTGCAAAAGTGACGAGTCGATGTATGTGACGTGGGACGCTTGGTCCCTGCGGAACGGTGAAAGTGGCGAGGGACTTACTTATTTTTGTATGAGCGAAGACAATGAAGCACGCAACGTCACCTTATGGATGTTTTCCTTCTTAACAATTATCTTTTTAGGCTCAATCCTTGCTGGTTTTTTCTTCATTATCAAAGGCATCAGCCTGCGAAGAGACGCCGATGCTACGGTTTGGGAAAGGCGTTTTGTCCAGGGCATCAGTTCAGAAACTGTCACAGATGAATGGGAAATCCCCACCGAGACCTTGCCTTCTAAAAACGATAAATAGGCCCAAGAACAAGACCATTTGCGTTTAGGATGGTGATAGAGAGTCGTAGAGAGACCCCATTTAGGTTGGCTATTTTGTCAGTCGTGCTTTGGTACTCCTTAACAGATAACATCTGAAAATCTGCCGCTTGGCACCCAATTGTTTAGATTTACAACAACTTCTTGACAGACCATTTTGTATACGCTATTCTTTTTTGAAACCGGTTTCAATCATGGTCGGTTGCGTTCAGTACTAATTTGTTCTTTGTGAACTATTTGATGAAAAGACTTACGATTTCTTCAATTGCAGAATTAGCTGGCGTCTCTAAGGCGACCGTCTCGCGCGTCCTCAATGGTTACCCACATATTAGCCCTGAGGTCCGTGAGCAAGTTGAAGCTGTCATCAAAGAAACGGGGTATCAACCCAATCAAGTTGCCCGTTCACTCGCCTCTGATCGCTCTAATATCATCGGGCTGGTCATCCCCAAAGGGACGGAAGCGGTCTTTCTCGATCCTTACTTCCCGGCGTTGACCAACGGCATCACCCAGGTATCGAACAATAATGGTTTGACATTGGCCCTGTTCATCTTTCACTCTGAACAAGAGGGCCAGGATACGATCAAGAGCATCGTGAATACGGGCTTGCTCGACGGTTTGATTTTGACGACCGACCGCGTCACCTTTGACCGCACCACCGATCCCTTTATTCCCCAATTGGTCGAGCGCAATATTCCGTTTGTGTTGATTGGCCGCCCAGATAACCCCAGCGACGATATTCCTTATATTGATACCAATAATGTCCTGGGAGGGTATATCGCCACACGCCATTTAATCGACCTGGGATACGAGCGTATTGCGACGGTGACATCCAGATACAACCCCGCTGGTGATGATCGTTTTGCCGGATACACACAAGCCCTGGAAGAATGTGGGCGCGAGGTCGACATGAACCTGGTGGCTTATGGCGATTATACGCTTGAGAGTGGCTACCGAGAGATGAAAACGCTGATCCCACACAAGCCGGATGCCGTGTTCGTCGCGTCGGACACGATGGCATTGGGCGCCTTACGTGCCATCAATGAAGCGAATCTGGTTGTGCCGGATGACATTGCTGTCGTCGGCCACGATGACCTACCCCCGGCAGTCCAGGCGACCCCCCAATTGACAACGGTGCGCCAATCAGTCGAAAAGTTGGGTGGCCAAGCGGTCGAAATGCTGCTGGAGATCATCAATAGCAAAGAGGACATCAAGCGTCAGGTCCTTTTACCAAGCAAGTTAGTCATCCGCGCCAGTTGTGGCGCCAAACGCAAAAAAGCAACCTAGAACGCTATCGCTGTTCGCAGGCACATTATTTTGATGAATATTATGAAACCGGTTTCTAATATGGAGATAAGACGAAAACCAACAGAGAAGACATGATGTAACGCGTATCGCGCGCGTTATCCAACAGAGATTTATCCAATAGGGATTTATCAGCGAGAAAACGCTGTGAATAAATCTGAGGGTTGCAACACAAGCGGAGTTGATCGTCCAGCAACCAGTCTCAACAGGGTTGCAACCCCCAAGGGCTGTCTAGGTCACCACTGCCATGGTGAACAAGACAGAACCTATTCTAATCGATTAAGGGATGAAATGAAGGAGGCTTCATCAAAAACTAACGATCACTGTCTTTCGCGCCGTTCGTTTGTCATTTTATTGATTATGAAAGGTTCTATGATGAAAAAGTTAGCAGCATTAGGCTTATTGGCCGTGCTCGTCATCACCAGCATTGCCCCAGCCTTCGCACAAGATAAAGTCACACTGACCTGGTACATCGGTCTGGGTACAGGCGCTCAACCGGAGCAGCAAGAAGTCCAAGAAGCGGTTGTGGATGCCTTCAACAGCAGCCAGGATCGCATCGAAGTCGTCATGAACGTGGTCGAGAACTCGGTCGCTTATGACACGCTCAGCACATTGATCGCCGCTGGCAACGCCCCAGACATCATTGGCCCGGTCGGCACCGATGGCTCCAATGGTTTTGGTGATTCCTACCTCGACCTGACCCCTTACGTGGAAGATTATGACCTCAGCATCTGGCCAGAAGCCGCCGTTGACTTCTACCGTACCGACGCCGCTGGCCTGATCGGCCTGCCGCTGGCCACCTACCCGTCGATGATCTGGTACCGCCCAGAGCTGTTTGACGAGGCTGGCCTGAACCTGCCCCCGGCCAACTACGGCGATCCCTATGTTTGGGATGATGGTACAGAAGCCGAGTGGAATATCGAAACCATGACCGAATTGGCCAAAATCCTGACCGTTGATGCCAACGGCAATGACGCCACTATGGAAGAGTTCGACCCTGAAAATATCGTTCAGTGGGGCTTCGACTACCAATGGTACGGCGATGGTCGCCAGATCCCGACCCTGTTTGGTAACTTCTCGCTTTACGACCCGGAAACCGGCGAAGCAGTCATCGGTGATGCATGGCGTGAAGGCTTCCAGTGGTGGTACGACGGCATGTGGGCCGAAAACTTCATCCCCAACGCCGCCCAGGAAGGCAGCGACCTGCTGGCCGCTGGTAACGTCTTCAACAGTGGCAACGTGGCGATGGGCAATACGCACCTGTGGTACACCTGCTGTGTTGAAGGCACGGATTGGGACATCGCCCCGGTTCCGTCCTACAACGGCGAAACCGTTGCCCGCCTGCATGCCGATACCTTCCGCATTTACGAAGGCACCGAGCATCCTGAAGAAGCTGTCGAATTCCTGTACTACCTAGTCACCGATGCGTCCCTGGACCTGCTGGGTGTGTACGGTGGTATGCCCGCCGTCATTGAAGACCAACAAGCCTTCTTCGATGGCCTTGACGAAACCTATACCCAGGGCGTCAACTGGCAAGTCGCTCTCGACGGCGTCGCTTATGCGGATGTCCCCAGCCACGAAGCCTGGTTCCCCAACTATCTGGCCGCTCGCGACCGTGTCACCCAGTTCGTGACGCTGCTCAACAGCACACCGGACCTGGACGTCCAGGCAGAACTCGACGCGCTGCAAGCTGACCTGCAAACACTCTTCGACGAAGCGTCCTAAACACCGCAGTCAGTATCCCTACCCCTATCACGCAAAAGGGCGGTCGCAGTCGTGGCCGCCCTCGGGCAACCGCCTCTCTGGTGATGGCATCTGGTAGGTTTTTTCAAAAGTCGCTTTCGATAATCGTTTTTGACAATCGTTTTTGACAGTTAATTTCGACATCGTATCCAACATTCTTCCTAACGTTGTACGCAGTTGACGTTCATCCATAGTGACGCATCGTTATAGACGTCCATAGATAGACGTCCATAGCTTTATGCAGATGGCCAACTTGTGGAACGAGCCAATCGTCATCTGGTAGGTCACGCGGTGGCCGACGGAGTAACCTTATGAGCACCTCACAACAATCCAGCCCATTCGCAGTCGGCGCTGCGGACAGCCCTCCGGCTGTCGGAGGAGCGGGCAGCCTGCATCGGTCACGCCAGATTTGGGGCCTAATCTTCGTCTCGCCCTGGATCATCGGCTTTTTGGCCTTCACATTATTCCCGATGGTGGCCTCGCTGGTTTTATCTTTTACAGACTACAACCTTAATGAGCCTGACCAAATCAATTGGATAGGCCTCGAAAATTTCCAAGAATTGCTATACGTGGACCCACTGGTGGGGACATCCCTGATCGCCACCCTTAAGTTCGCGCTGATCGCGCTGCCGCTGTCGATCATTTTGCCGATAGCCATCGCAGCGCTGCTGAATTCGCCTTATCTGGCGGGCAAACGCATCTTCCGCACGTTGTTTTATATGCCGTACATCGTGCCGCTGATTTCTGGTGTGTATATCTGGCAAGGCATGCTGAACAGCGAAACGGGTTGGATCAACCGCTTGCTGGCAGAAATCGGCATTATGGGGCCGAACTGGTTGAATGATGTCAACTGGATTTACCCGGCCCTGAACATTATTGGCTTATGGGGCATTGGCAATGCTTTCTTGATTACGCTGGCCAGCATGCAAGGTGTGCCAACTGAGCTTTACGAGGCCGCCCGCGTCGATGGGGCCAACCCCTGGCGGCGCTTTAGGAGCATCACCATTCCGATGATTTCGCCAGTGATTTTCTACAATCTGGTGCTCTCATTGATCGGCTTGTTCCGCTATTTTGAAATCCCCTACATATTGTCGCAGGGTACGGGTGAACCAGGGCAATCGACCATGTTCTTCACCATCCATCTGTATAAGCAGGCCTTCGTATTTAAAGAGATGGGCTATGGCTCTGCATTGGCCTGGGTGCTGTTTGTCCTGGCCTTCATTGCGACCTTCATTCTGTTCCTAAGTGCCCGCTACTGGGTGTATTACTCAAACGAGGAATTCTGATGGCTAGCATCACATCACAACGAGAGACACGCGGCGGGTTCAATTCAGTCTGGTTTGATAAGCAGCTCAGGAAGTTTGGGATCATGTCCCTGGTCACGCTGTTCACGGCCATGTTGGCAGCGGCCTTCCTGACGCCCTTCTTCTATTCGGCGCTGACATCTATTAAAGACCAGGACCAGATCGTCGCCAGTGCGCGCGGCAGCATCTGGCCGGTTGATCAGTTGACGTATACCTATGAAGGTGAAGAAGTTGGCATTTACAAAGTGCCTATGCCGGATGGCAACATCCGCGAACTGGCGCTGGTCGATAAAGGCCGCCAGAGCAGCGACTTCATCGACCCGGCTGCCGCCGATGCGGGCCTGGTTACCTGGGAAGGCTCGTGGCGCACGCTCGACCCGGTCGAGGAATTGGCCCCACGATGGGAGAACTTCCCGACAGCCTGGGAAGAAATTAACTTCCCGCTGTTGGTGCGCAATACGCTGGCCATCGCCCTGATCGGTGTGATTGGTACGCTCATATCGTCGATTGCTGTGGCGTATGCCTTCGCACGCTTCCCATTGCCCTTCAAGCGAACCTTGTTCTTCCTGCTGATTTCAACGATTATTTTGCCAACCCAGGTGACGCTCATCCCGACCTATACTATCTACGCCCGTATAGGCTGGGTGGGGACGTGGTTGCCGCTGTTGGTGCCGCACTTCTTCGCCAATGCTTATAACGTGTTCCTGCTGCGGCAATACTTCCTGACGCTGCCCAAAGAACTCGACGAAGCCGCCATGATCGACGGTGCAGGTCCGCTACGTATCCTGATAAGCGTGATTATCCCGCAGTCATGGCCGGTGATTGTGGCAGTGTCCCTATTCCATATCGTGTTTGCGTGGAATGATTACTTTGCACCGTTGATTTACCTGCTCGGCAAGCCGAACCTGATCCCGATTTCGATTGGTATCCAGAACTTCAACTTCCAATACGGGTCGAAACCGCACATGATCCAGGCAACGGCCTTGATGGGCTTGGCATTCCCGGTGCTCGTATTCTTCCTGGCACAGCGCGTGTTTATGCGGGGTGTCGTCATCACAGGGGTAGAGAAGTAATGAGCGAACTGTTTGTCCTGGGTGTCAATTATTGGCCCCGCCGTAAAGCCATGTACTGGTGGTCGAACTTTGAAGCCGACGAAGTCCGCGAGGAATTCGACGTGATCGCCAGCATCGGTATGAATGTCGTGCGATTGTTCCTGCTGTGGGACGATTGGCAACCGGAATCCACCAGTGTATCCAGCGAGCGCCTGCGCGACTTCGGCACAGTCTGTGACATCGCTGCCGAGCGCGGCCTGCAACTGGATGTCACCTTCTTCACGGGGCATATGAGCGGCCCCAACTGGTCGCCGAGGTGGCTGCTGGATAAAGACGCCCCGGCCCCGTCGCCCTTCATGCGCCAGGTACTATCCGAGGGTAAAGTCGTCGATTCATCATATCGCAATATGTTCCATGACGAAGAAGCGCTGGCAGCCTCGCGGTTGCTGCTGCGCACGGTCGTCAGCGAATACAAAGATCACGATGCCATCTGGATGTGGAATTTGGGCAACGAGCCGGACCTGTTCGCATGGCCGCACTCGGCGCAGGCTGGCCAGCAATGGGTGCGCGAGATGCGCTCCCTCATCCGCGAGGTCGACCCGGTGCATGACGTCACCTGTGGCTTGCACTCCGCCAATTTGCTGATGGATAACGGTCTGAACGTCGATAAAGTCTTCGCGGAAACCGATGTGGCCGTCATGCATGGCTACCCCATGTACGTGGACTTCGCCCGTCATCCGCTGGACCCGGACTTTATGCCTTACTACTGTGCGCTGACATCGGCCCTGAGTGGCAAGCCGACATTGGCCGAAGAATGGGGTGGTTGCACAGCACCCGATGGTCGGGATTCAGAAGTATGGGAATGGGTGACGTACAAG
The DNA here is from genome assembly GCA_002699585.1 of Anaerolineaceae bacterium. Lineage (GTDB taxonomy): Bacteria > Chloroflexota > Anaerolineae > Aggregatilineales > Phototrophicaceae > Phototrophicus. The sequence goes on from PABP01000036.1 coordinate 363,160, forward strand.
GGCGTGCAGCGCAAGCAGTTCATGGCCAGTGAAACCGCCCTGGCGGAGCATATCGAAGCCGTGCTGCCCAAGCTGGTCGAAGTTGGCTCTACCGGGGCCATGCTGTGGTGCTATGCCGACTACATCGAAGCCTTATGGGATCGTCCGCCGTGTGACCCCGATGGGGCCAAACACGAGCGGCACTTCGGGCTGGTACGGCCCGATGGCAGCCTGAAACCACACGCAGAAGTGATTCGCAAATTCGCTGAGACAAAACCCACTGTCCAGCCAGCGAAGCGCACGGTCACGTTGGATGTGACGCCTGATGAATACTATCAGGATCCACTGCACCATGCGCGGCGCTTATATGAGGATTATATTGCGCGTTATGAACAGGAAAATGCTTAGAAGAATCCTTATCGAAACATCGTTTTTTGGTTTCGGCGCACTGGCGATGGTCACACTTTCACTGGCCATCACCGTGCTTACTTACTCGCTCACCCTGGGGGCCGTTGTCTCCGCACAGGAGCCGGGACTTACCGTCGACGCCGAGGACATCATCGCCCAGGTGCATCCCTATGCTTTTGGTGCGAACTTCGGCCCCTTGAGTGTGGTCACCATTGATCTGTTCGATGCCGCTGCGGATAGCGGCATCACCTTCCTGCGCTTCCCTGGAGGGCGCTGGGGGGACCTCAACGATTTGCAGCACTTCCACATTGATACCTTCATGTCGACGATCAGCATCGTCGGCGCGGAACCCAGTATTCATGTGCGATTGGAAAATGGTACGCCAGAAGCTGCCGCTGAGTTGGTCCACTATACCAACATCGAAAAAGAATACGGCGTGCGCTACTGGTACATCGGCAACGAACCGAACCTGTTCGATGACTACACGGTCGCTGAATACGTGGTGCAGTGGCGAGCCATCGCCGAAGCCATGCTGGAAGTTGACCCCGACATCATCCTGATTGGGCCGGAAGTGTCGCAGTGGAATGGCACGCCCCAGGTTGACCCGGTTGATGCCGAAGGTGTCGATTGGCTGCGCGGCTTTTTGCAGGCCAATGGCGATATGGTCGATATTGTGGCTGTGCATCGCTATCCTTTCCCGCGCAGCATGGCCAACCCGGTCAGCACGGTCGAGGAACTGCGCGAAAATACACCGGAATGGGGCAATACCTTAGAAAACCTGCGTCAGGTCATTCTTGAAGAAACCGGACGCACCGATTTACCGGTCGCCATCACCGAAGCCAACAGCCATTGGAGTAGTGCCAGCCAGGGCGAAGCCTCGCCTGATTCGCACTATAACGCGGTCTGGTGGGCGGATTCGTTCGGGCGCTTGCTACAGGATGAACCGGAAATTATCGGCTACTTTGATTTCCAGTCGCTGCCCAGTCGAGGTGGTTGGGGGCTGTTGGCCCGTAACGATGTACGGCCTACATACTATACCTACCAGCTTTATAAGCAGTTCGGGACGCAGGTGGTCGCTACGGCTTCCGACGTCGATTATTTGACCATTTACGGCGCATTACGCGACGATGGGGCACTGACCCTGATTGCCGTTAACCGGGCGGATGACGAACTGAGTGGTCCGCTGACCATCAACGGCTTTTCCGGCGAAGTCAGCGAAGCCCACATTCTGACCGAATCCGTGCTGGCGGAGCCGGTTGACAACACGTTCCTGGTGGATGGTGTGCTGACTTTACCGGGGCGCTCGGTCGTCCTGCTGGTGCTGGAGTAACCGAGGTTGACGCGCCGCGCTGTTACGATCATCCTGCTCACCTGGCTGACCTGGGCTGTGATTCTGGTCGGCTATATGCAGCTATCGCATATGCGCTATGCACCCAATCGACCCGATGACGCCCTGACCTGGACCGCCGACGAAACCACATCACGCAGCAACAACGACAAACCCTATCTGCTGGAGCCATTCCTCAACACGCAAGTGGCCTGGGACAGCGAATTTTACCTGGGTATTGCCACCATCGGTTATGACAACCCGAACATCCGCGAGGTGGAGCTAGGCCGCGAAGGCTATAACATGAGTTATGCTTTCTTCCCGCTCTACCCCTATTTGATGAAAGTCGTGCGCTTGCCCTTTGTGGCGCTGGGGATGAGTCCCATTGCGGCCTCAACCGCTGCCGGGGTGCTGATTTCGCTATTGGGTACGCTGATGGGCATGTTCGCTCTGTATGACCTGCTCTATGCGGAATTGGGCGAAGATGGTGCGTTGCGAGCCGTCTTCTTGATGTTGATCTTCCCGACATCGCTGTTCCTGGCGACAGTGTATACCGAAGGGCTGTTCCTGGGCCTCAGCCTGGGCAGCCTTGCCTTGATGCACCGTCGCCAATTCGTGTTGGCAGCCATCCTGGCCGCCCTGGCCACCTGGACCCGTGCCGTTGGCGGCGCACTGGTCATCCCGCTGGCCTGGGCGTGGTTGAGCGCCTATCTGGCAGCGGACAAAAAGACGCCCCTGTTATGGCGTTTGCCATTGGTTCTGCTGCCAGTCATTGCTTATGGACTGTGGCGTATGGCCTTCGGCGTGCCCTTTGATGTGGTGCAGATTGCCTGGTTTGGCAATCGCCCGTTCCAATTTGAACTCACGCTGGATGCCTGGGACCAACTGCTCAAACGCGCGGCAGACATCCCGGAAACAGCTTTTATGGTGGCGATGGGCATCGGCACCATTGCCCTCAGTATTCTGAGCTGCCTGCTGGCGGCACGCCGCTATCCAGAATTGGCCCTGTTCGGCTTGGTGGCTCTGGTCGTACCCTTAACCAGTGGATGGACCAGCAGCCAGAGCATGTTTCGTTATGCACTCGCCGTGCCGACTTTGTGGGTCTTATTAGGCCGATGGAGTCGCCATGTAGTCTTTGAGCGTGCCTGGACGCTGTTCAGCATATTGCTGCTGGGCATGCACGCTTTCTTGTTCAGCTATGATTTTTGGGTTGCTTGAGACACAGCAGCACCCTCACAGAAAGACGAATGATAATGGCGTTTCCAAAGGATTTTGTATGGGGGACCGCAACCTCGAGTTATCAGATCGAAGGCGGCGGCCTGGATTATGGCCGAGGGGAGTGCATCTGGCACCGCTTTTCGCACACACCGGGCAAGGTTTACAACGGTGATACAGGCGACATCGCCTGCGACCATATCCATCGCTACCCGCAAGATGTCGCCATGATGGCCGAATTAGGCATCGATAGCTATCGTTTTAGCGTGTCCTGGCCGCGTGTGATCCCGGCAGGCACGGGGACCATCAACCAGCAAGGCCTGGATTTTTATAAACGCCTGATCGAAAGCCTGCAAGAAGCCAATATCACGCCCTATCTGACGCTCTATCACTGGGATTTACCGCAGGCTTTGCAGGATAAGGGCGGCTGGGAAAACCCGGACAGCGTACAGTGGTTCATGGAATACGCCGACCTGATCTCACGCGAGTTAGGTAGCGATGTCAAAGACTGGATCACGCATAACGAACCGTTTGTGGTTTCGATGGTGAGTAACCTGTTCGGTGTGCATGCTCCTGGCCAGCAAGACCCAGTCGCGGCCTATACCGTCGCCCATCATGTGCTGCTCTCGCACGGGGCAGCAGTGCCCATCATTCGCCAGAATGTGCCGGATGCTGAAGTGGGCATCACGCTCGACCAGACTTACAGCATGCCCTATCGCCCTGATAATCACGAAGATCAGATCGCGGCTCGCCGTTTTGCCGCTTTCCACAATGACTGGTTCCTGGAACCCGTTTTCCGGGGAACCTACCCGGCGGATGCCCTCAAAGAACTGGACCAGCGGGGTGCACTCAGCAAAATTGATCCGACCGAGATCAGCAAGGCGCAGGTGCCGATAGACTTCCTGGGGATCAATTACTACACGCGCTATGTCATCAAAGCCAGCGAAACAGACCCCAGCGGCTTTGAGCAAGTGCGGGTCGATGGCACAGAACATACGGCGCTGGATTGGGAAGTGTATCCTGATGGGCTGCTGCACACGCTGCTGTACCTGCACAACGCCTACTACCCGACCAAGATTTACATCACGGAAAACGGCTGCAGCTATGACGACCCGCTGCCCATCAACGGCGTGGTCGATGATCCCAAGCGCGTAGACTACTATCGGCAGCATATTGATGCCATTGAAAAGGCGATTGAATTAGGCGTCCCGGTAGCGGGTTACTTCGCCTGGAGCCTGATGGATAATTTTGAGTGGGCTGAGGGCTATAATCGGCGCTTTGGCCTATATCACGTCGACTTTGAAACGCAGGAGCGCACACCCAAGAAGAGTGCGTTGTACTACCAGGAACGTATTTCCCAGGAGCGGGCTAAAGCCTGATCCGACTGAAGTCCTCCTTTTGTATACGGGCGATGGCTGGGCGGTCATGGCCCGTATGCGTTAATGGTCGTTCACCTTCCCTCCACAATAGAAACAAAAAAGGGCACAACCTGGTGCTGTGCCCTACTTATTACGTATTAGCGCATCATATCATGCGGTGCTAGGCATGCGGTGCTAGGCATGCGCTGCTAAGCATGCGGTGCTAGGCATAAAACGGCCACAAGAGCGGCAGTATCAGCAACGTGATAACCAGCGCGATGAAGATCATCGGAATGCCGACTTTGGCATAGTCGCTAAATCGGTAGTGACCTGCACCCATTACCAGGGCGTTGACTGGCGACGCCACGGGTGACGCGAAGGCCATCGAAGCAGCTACGGCCACGCCCATCAGGAAAGCATGAGGTTGGACGCCCATGCTGGTGGCAGTCGCAAATGCAATCGGCGCGATGAGCACGGCGGTCGCTGTGTTAGAGAGTACCTGCGTAAAGATCGAGGTCAGCACGAATAGCGCGGCCAGAATGGCCATTGGCCCCATATCACCAAGGATGCCGGTAAAGCCGTTGGCGACCATCTCGACCAGACCAACTTTTTCCAGGGCAGTGCTCATGGGTAACATACCGGCAATGAGCACGATACTCTTCCAGTCGATGGCGTTATAAGCATCGTCCATCGACAGGCAGCCCGTCAGGATCATGGCCAGTGACGCCAGCATACTGGCACCCGTGACCGACACCCAGCCGGTAATCATCAGGAAGAGCATGCCGACCATAATCGCCAGGGCAATGGGGGCTTTAGGGCGGTTGACCGCAACAGTCAGGGCTTCTGTTTCTCCCATCACGATGAAGTCACGGCGCTGGCGGGATTTGAGCGCGAAGATATCCGCCCATTTACCTTGCACCAGCAAAATATCGCCCGTGCGCAGTTCGGTGGAATCAGTATCGAGCCGTTCCTCATAACCCGGACGCTGAATATCGAGCACGGTCAGGTGATACGTAGCACTAAAGGCCGCATCGGTCAGGGTTTTGCCGACGAGGGTCGAACGCGGGCGAATGATGACTTCGGCAATACCGACTTCATGGGTGATGAGCATATCGCGATCATCCGACGAAGCGGGCTGCACGCCCAGGTTCCATTCGGCAGCCGCGCGAGAAATATCATCGGTGGTCCCGGCAGCGATGAGGATGTCATCAACTTCAAACACGGCATCCAGCGTAGGGTGAATATTCTGATAGCCGTTCAGCGGTAACAGCGACCCGGTTACGCGCGGACGGTTTGTATTACGTGGCTGCTTCGTCCGGCGGATCTCCAGGATGTTGACCTGGAAATCGGAGCGTAAGCGGGCTTCTTCCAGCGTCTTCCCGGCCAGGTTGGACTTGGAGCGTACACGCAGCCGGAACAAACCATCCGGCAGTTTATAGATTTCGACCAGTTCGTGTGGCGTAATCAACTGCGGCTTACCGCGATCTTTGCTGCGGTCCGGCAGCAGGCGGCGACCAATCACCAGCATGAAAAGAACACCGGAGATGGCAATCACCAGACCCAGCGGCGTATAGCTAAAAAACGCGAACGGCTCCAGCCCTTCATCGCGCAGTAGATCAGCAACGATGATATTGGGCGGCGTGCCGATCAGGGTGGTTGCGCCACCGATCAGCGAGCCATACGCCAATGGAATCAACAGGCGCGATACGCTGACTTTGACACGGTTGGCGAGGCTGATAATCGCCGGCAACATGACAGCTACCACGCCCGTATCGCTCATAAAGCCGGACATCATGGCGGCTGCGGCCTGCGTGGTAATAATCAGGCGCGTTTCATTGGTACCTGCAACTTTGATAATACGATCTGCGATCATCGCGGCGAGGCCCGTCTGTAAGACAGCGCCACCGACGATGAACAGCGAAGCAATGGTTAGAACAGCGCTGTTGGAAAAACCAGCCAGCGCTTCACCCGTGCTGAGAACCCCTGTCAACATCAAAGAGATGACGACGCCTAGAGCGACGACATCCACACGAAGTTTTTCGGTTATGAATAAGACAATGGCTGCAACGAGTATGGCGAGTGTGATCCACATCTCAGGCGTCATTGGTTTCGATCACCTTACCCTCTCTTTGGACAACAAGTCCTAGCATAGCAGAATCAGGCGGCACGTATTGTGAAAAACGTCACATGTCATAGCACAATATGTCAACAATCTGCTCAAACTTGCAGCTTATTGGATTTTTTAACCAAAAAAGCCACCACATTCTTTGTGATGGCTGCAAGGAATTTATAATGCGTGTTTCAATGATGAGCAGGCCAATCTTCTACCAGGGTAAGATTCACGTTGATGTCAGCCAGATGGGGGATAGCACGCTGTAGATCGGCACGCATACATTCAATGAGGGCATTGGCTTCTGGTAGAGAAAGGGTACTATCGACGGCAATGGTTACATCTGCATAAAGGCGGTGGCCCACCCAACGGGCGCGAATGCGCTCCAAGCGTTCTTCACCGACGACATCCCAGATAGGATGCTCCATGCGGTGTATCAAAGCCGGGTCCACTGCATCCATCAGACGATACCAAACTGACTTGATCGCGTTCCAGGTGATGCCCACGATGGCAATACCAATCACAATACCGATGATGGGGTCGAGGATAGGAAGGCCAATGAGCGTACCAAAAACAGCGATCAGCACTGCCAGCGAGGTCAGGCCATCAACACGCGCATGCTGACCATCAGCGATCATGGCATCAGAGCCAATCTGTTGACCGACGCGAATTTGCATCACGGCAACCAGTTCATTGCCGATGAAGCCAACCACCGCGGCCGCAGCCACCCAGGGTAAATTGGTCAGAGGCTGCGGGTCGAGCAGCTTTTGAATCGATTCCCACAGGATATAACCGGCACTAAACGCAATCGAAATGACAATCAGGATGCCAGCGACATCTTCCGCACGACCAAAGCCATACGTATAGCGGCGCGTGGCCACCCGCCTTGCCAGATAGAATGCGATCAGCAAAGGGATCGAATTCAAGGCATCGCCCAGATTGTGGACGGTATCGGCCAGCAGCGCCACACTGTTGCTGGCAATGTAGATAGCGATCTGCAAAACGGTTGTGATTGCCAGCGCCAACAGCGCTAACCAGACGGTACGAACGCCCAGTTTGTTATCGCGCAGAGCATTGTCTGCCGCCAGTTCGGTATAGCCATGATCATGATCGTGTCCGAAGCCAGGCAGATGGAGAGCAGCCCCAATCGTGCCAATGATGCCCATACTGTGATGACCGTGGGTGTGGCCATGACTATGATCGTGGTCGTGATTATGATCGTGGCTGTGATCGTGGTGAGCATGGCTCATAATCGGTAAATCCTTCTTACAGTGATCCTCATATCACAATAGCAGGTATCTGGCAGCAAACAGCTTATTGCAAAAAGTCGCAATATCAGCTTATAAATGTTCACGCAAGTTCTTCTGGTTATCTCTGGCAAAGAGTTCATGCAAAGAATAATGGTATGACACATGAGAACACGGATTACGTCGACATTTTACGCACACATGGCTACCGGGTGACGATGCCACGTATGATCGTGTTGGATGCCGTTTGCGCTCATGAAGGCCACGCGGCCATCGCAGATATACAGCGCCTCGTTTACGATATGGACCCAACCATTGATCGCTCGACAATCTACCGGGCCCTTGATGTGTTGGTCGAGGTCGGCTTGGTTGTGGAGTCCGACCTGGGCCACCCAGGCAAGGTCTATAGCATCGCGGGGGAAGCCAACCATCACCATCTGGTTTGTTTGCAGTGCGGCAAGGTCTTGTCGATCAGGCGCGATGTCATCATGGGCTTGAAAGCACAGATACATGAGGCTTATGGCTTTGACTTGCAGGCCGATCATCTGACGTTAAACGGACTGTGCCGGGACTGCCAATCAAAAAAGCCACCACATTCTTTGTGATGGCTTTCATGCAATAGCTTTGTCGATAGCTGTATTGAAGATAGCTGCGATAACGTTACTTGCGGATGCCTGCCGTTAAGCCCGTGATGATCTGCTCGGTAGCACTCAGGAAAAGGATAATCAGCGGCAGTGTGGTGATGACCAACCCGGCGAACAGCGTTGACCAATCGGTCTGGAACTCACCGAAGAAGCGGGTCATGCCGACGGGTAGCGTCCACTTGTCGGTGGAGCGCAGCAGCACCAACGGGAAGAAAAAATCGTTCCACAGCGGTACAAACTGGAAGACAGCAACAGTAGCCAGTGCCGGACGCACCAGCGGCAGCATCACCCGACCGAAAATCGTGAATTCCTGCGCGCCATCAATGCGCGCCGCTTCGGTCAATTCCTGCGGGAGCTGCCGGAAAAACGAAGCCAGAATGAACACTGAAAAGGGAATGCCCGTCGCCGCGTAGACCAGGATTAAGCCGATACGATTATCAATCAAGCCCAGGCTGTTGAGTAGCAAAAATAGCGGCACAATAGCCAATCGGAAAGGCAGCGTCAGGCCAGCGACGAAGAAGGCCGATAAGAAACGCCCACCAGGGAAGTTATAGCGTCCCAGGATATACGCTGCGAGTGCGGAAACGCTGGTCCCAAGCACGACTGAGGCCACCGTAATGACCAGCGAGTTGACGAAATAGCGACTGAAGTCAGCTTCGTTCCAGGCAATGACATAGCTGTCGAAGTTGATCGTTTCTGGCAGTGCGACTGGCTCTTTGTAAATTTCCCGCGTCGGACGCATGGTGTTGGTCACGACGATGAACAGCGGCAGCAAGACGATGATGGCATAGATAATCAACATGCCATTGGAGCCGACCGTCGCAAAGGTAATCTTTGGCAGACGAAACGACCGTTTGGAAGTGTCGGTTGCGGTACTCATTGTAATTTATCCTCCAAACGGCGGAACCAGGTTTGCACGCCGACAGATACCGTGAAAATAAACAGGAACATCAATACCGCCAGGGCCGATGCCAGACCGAAAGCATCCGGGCCACCAGCGAAGGCCGTGCGGTAGAAGACCAGTCCCAGCACATCGGTTGCCCCGGCTGGAGGGCCATCAGCGCCAGCCAGTGACCACACAATACCAAAGGCATTGAAGTTGCCGATGAAAGTCAGCACGGTGACGATACCGATAACAGGAGTTAGGAGCGGCAGCTCAATATGGCGGAAGATGCGCCAATCGCTGGCTCCATCAATACGGGCCGCTTCGCGCAGGTCATCTTCAATGCCTGCCAACCCCGCGCCGAACAGTAGCATGGGGAAGCCCACCCACATCCAGGCATTGACCAGAATGACGGTCGGCAGAGCGGTCGCCGGGTCGCCCAGCCAGGGCTTGGCCAGGTCACCCAGGCCAACATCGCGCAGGGTATTGTTCACCGGGCCAAAGAGGGGGTTGAGCATCAGCCGCCATAAATAGCCGACCACAATCGGGCTGATGAGGTACGGCATGGTAAACACGGTACGGAAGAAGCGCTTACCGAAGCGCGGCCTGTGCAAAAGCCGAGCAAAGAGCAGGCCAAGCGACGTCTGGATGGTCATCGTGCCGATGAAAAAAGCCACATTATGGCCAAATGCACGCGGCAACTGCTCATTAAGCGGGTAGCGTGTAAAAAGCTCCTGGAAGTTGTGTAGGCCGACAAAATCGCCACGCACCAGGCCGTTGAATTCAAAGGTGCTGAAGATCAGGGCCTGAACCAGCGGGTACACCATAAATACGGTGTACAGAATGAGCGCAGGCAGAACAAACAAGGCGATGGTCGGGACCGATGGCATCATTGCATTTTTACGCCAGGTTCGGCGGCGTTTGGTATTGGGGTTGGCACTCGGTAAGGCCGTCATGATAGGGTCACTCTCCTCCTAACCGATTGCGACATAGGAACCAAAAGGCTGGGGTTGCAATGTCATAGGGTTTGGAATGGGCAGGCATTGGGCCAGATAGATACAGGCATTACAGGCAGATACATTCTAAGGATACAAGTCAGAGATAAACGAAGGGCAGACCAACAAGCAGTCTGCCCCAGGTTATCAGCTATTGCGATTTCTCGCGTGGTTACTCAGCTTCTGCTGGTACGAACCACTGTGAGATACCGTCCTGAAGCGATTGTGCGATTTCTTCCGGGGTTGTTTCGCCCAGGAAGAGGCTCTGAATTTCAGGACCCAGGATGTTGGTACCGGTCGGGTCGCCATAGCGGAAGTCAACCAACAGCATGTAGGCTGCCGGGTTTTCCATCATAGCTGTAGCGAATTCTGCCAGCAGCGGGTCGGTTGGCTCGGTGCCAGCAACCGGGGAAAGCTGGTTGATCTTGTCGGTGAACATCTGACCGAATTCCACAGTACCCATCCACTCGACCAATGCCAGGGATTCTTCCGGGCTGTCGGTCAGGGCGTTGACGCCATAGGAGCCATCCATCCAGGACGGAACCAACGGACCGGTCAGGGATTCCGGCGGGGGTGGGACCATGAACATGCCAACTTCGATATCGGGTGCTTCGCTCTTCCAGAAGCCAATTTCGAAGGAACCACCGATGAAGATCGGGGACAGGCCGCTGATGAACAGGGTACGCGCATCATTGTAGCCAACGCCCGTGACATCGGGAGGCAGGTACGGCTGAATGTCTTGCAGGACAGCGATGGAAGCCACGTAGTTCTCATCGGTGAAGTCGGTTTCGCCAGCCAGGACGGCTTCCTGGAATTCCGGGCCACCATAACGTGGGGCGGCAACGGCATCATGCAGGATGGGGAGCATCCAGCTATCCAGGGCCGGGTTGCCAATCGGGATGTAACCCGCTTCAGCGATGGTATCCAGGGCAGCGGTGAACTCTTCCCAGGTTTCCGGTTCGGTCAGGCCCAGTTCTTCAAAGACGCCTACATTGTAGAAGGCACCCAGGGCTTGCACGCCGAAAGGCACGCCATAAACGCGGCCATCAGCCTGGCCAGTCGCGCCCTTGAGAATGGCATCGGTGAAGTTGCTAAGGTCGACTTCGCCATCCAGCGGCATCAACTGACCGGCATCGATCAGTGACTGAACGCCTCCATAAGCGCGAAGCTGGACGACATCCGGGCCACCATCACCGGTCAGGCCGGTTGCCAGGATGTTGTTGTAGTCTGTACTCACGAAGGGAACGAATTCCACCGTAACGCCAGGATTGGCTTCTTCATAAACATCGAAGATTTCGTTATAAGCATCTTCGTCTTCTGTACGCCACGACCACACGGTGATCGTCACATCGTCCTGTGCCATCGCCACACCAGCGAACATCGCCAGCACGAGCGTTGCCAACAGGCTTATTGCGGCAAAACGCGCTCTACTTCTCATAATTATTGACCCCTTACAAGGTGTAAAGATTTGTACATTACGCCAAAACGACGTGCCCGATTATATTGTGAACACAGGCGCACTGCCACTGATTGGACCGTTGAATTGGCTGGATCAACTGGTCAAAATCGACAGAATCCTGCTCCTCTAGCCAAGTGTGTCTGGCACATTTGACGCACCAAACCCTAAAATGGATAATGTGACCTGTCACATTAATGAGTGTGTGTTTTTGAGCAAATCATCACCCGCGCTTCTGGTTTCCGGGAGGGATGGAGATGGTAAATCATGCATGGTCTGTCGACTTTACAGGCAGACAACTTAGAAGACCTACTTCTTTAGAAAGGCAATTCCATTGAAGTCATATCCTCCTGTCAACGCAAAAGCACCCTTTATCTGGCATGGTGGCGATTACAACCCTGAACAGTGGCCACGTGAGGTTTGGCAGGAAGATTTCCGGCTGATGCGCGAGGCAGGCATCACGGTTGCGACCGTCGGCGTGTTCAGTTGGGTGACGCTGCAACCCGCCGAGGATACGTTTAACTTTGGCTGGCTCGACGAAGTGCTCGACGGCCTGCATGAGAATGGCATCAAGGCCATTCTGGCGACACCCAGCGCCGCCCAACCTGCCTGGATGTCGCAAGCCTACCCGGAGATCATGCGTGTGAATGAACACGGTCAGCGGCTGGTGCACAGTGGGCGCGTCAACTACTGTCCCAATTCCCCAGACTACCGCCGTTTTAGTGGGGATATGGCGCGGCGGCTGGCCGAGCGTTATGGTCAGCACCCGGCGGTGATTTTGTGGCACATCAGCAACGAATACGATGGCTGGTGCTACTGCGATACTTGCGCCGCCAATTTCCGTGAGTGGCTGAAAGCCAAATATGGCGCGATTGACGAACTCAACCAGCGCTATTGGACCGCTTTCTGGAGCCATACCTACACCGACTGGTCGCAGATTATGCCGCCCTACCAGCATGGCGAAAGACTGACTCATGGACTGACGCTGGATTATTTTCGCTTTATGACCGAGTCCAATATCGCCTGCTACACTCACGAGCGCGACATCATCCGTGGCATCACGCCGGACATCCCCATTACCACCAACCTCATGGGAACCTATAAGCCCTTCGACTATCGCAAATGGGCCAAGGAGATGGACGTCATCACCTGGGATTGCTACCCACAGCCCAACCAGTCCCCTGGCGAAATCGCGTTTATGCACGACATCATGCGCGGACTGAAAGATGGCCAACCCTTCCTGCTGATGGAACAGACGCCCAGCAGTCAGAACTGGCAGGCGGTCAATGCACTCAAGCGGCCCGGTGTGCTGCGCTTGTGGAGCTACTTAGCGCTGGCGCACGGTGCGGACTCTGTGTTGTACTTCCAGTGGCGGCGCGGACGTGGCGGCAGCGAAAAGCTGCACGGCGCCGTTGTGGAGCATGCTGGACGCAGCGATACGCGCGTCTTCCGTGAGGTCAGCCAACTGGGTGCCGAACTCAAAACCCTGGGCGATAACTTCCTGGGTGCGACAACGCAGTCGCGAGTGGGCATCGTCTTTGATTGGGATAACTGGCACGCGCTGGATAATGCCATCGGCCCTGTGCGCGACAAACGCTATTATCAGACCGTTGCCAAGCATTACGAGTCTTTCTATCGTCAGCATGTGCCTGTCGATGTGCTGTATGCTGACAGCGACCTGAGCCAGTACGACATCGTGATTGCGCCCATGATGTACATGGTCAAATCTGACTTCGCCGAGCAGGTCAAGCAGTTTGTAGCGCAGGGTGGCACCTTCGTCAGCACCTATTTCAGCGGCATTGTCGATGAGACCGACCTGGCCTTTGAAAATGGCTATCCTGGGCCGCTGGCTGATGTGCTCGGTATCTGGGTGGAAGAAATCGACGCATTGTACACGGGCGAAAGCAACAGCATCGTCATGGACGATGGCAGCGGCACGTTTACCTGCGATCATCTGGCAGATTTGCTGCACACGGAAGGCGCGGACGTCCTGGCGACCTATGGCAGGGATTTCTACGAAGGCATGCCCGTGCTGACGAAAAATCAGTATGGGGCAGGCGCGGCCTATTACATTGCCAGCAACCCGGAAGATGCCTTCCTGGATGCGTTCTATGGCCGTGTGCTTGTCGAAAAAGGCATCCAACCCGCCGGGGAAGCCCCGGCAGGCGTCGAGATTGCCGTGCGCCAGAAAGTAGGCCAGTCGTTCATCTTTGTGCTGAACCACAACGCACACGCTGTCGATGTTAACCTGGGAGAAGGTGCGTTTCATGATCTACTGCGCAATGGTCGTGCCAGCGGGTCGTTTACAATCGCGCCTTACGATGTGCGCGTCTTGATGTCCGAAACGTCGTGAAACAGAGCGCATCACCTCTAGGTAGCTATCCAACATGAAGGGATCGTTTGCTTACACATATTGTGGAACAATGCTTAAAAACTTGGTTCAAAAACTTAGCTTAAAAACTCAATGGAACAGGAAAGATCATGAAATTTGAACGGGGCCTGTGGAACCTGCAACCGGATACCACAGCCATCTATCCCAAAGCCGTGACAGACGTCCAGATCGAGGACGATGCTCTGGTTATCAGCGGTTACGATCATGTGGTCCAGGGCCGCTCAAGCTTTATCCACGGCACGCTGATTACCCTGCGTTTTACGGCCCCCAAGCCGGATGTCATCCGCGTGCAGATCACCCACTTTAAGGGGCGCGATGTGCCGGAACCGTCATTCGATATTGCCGCCAGCGACAATGCCGATGTCGAGATCGGGCGCGATGAAGACGAAGCCTGGTTAATCTCTGGCTCGCTGAGTGTGCGCGTACCACTGGCGAGCGAATGGGGCTATCGCTTCTATCGGGATGGGGCTTTATTGACCGAGAGCGAACCCAAAGCCCTGGGCCTGTTCAATAAGAGCGGTACGCACTACATGCGCGAGCAACTGACGCTGGCCGTTGGTGAAACGCTGTATGGCCTGGGCGAGCGCTTCGGCCCATTGGTCAAGAACGGCCAGAACATCGAGTCCTGGAACGAAGACAGCGGCACCATGTCCGAATATGGCTACAAGAACATTCCGTTTTACCTCAGCAACCAGGGCTATGGCGTGCTCGTCAACCACCCCGGCAAAGTCGATTACGAAATGGCCTCGCACCACGTCAGTCGGGCACAGTTCAGCGTAGAAGGCCGTGACCTGGATTATTACATCTTCGCGGGGCCAACGATGAAGGCCGCGCTCGACCAGTACACCGAACTCACCGGACGTCCGCCTGCCGTGCCGGAATGGTCTTTTGGCTTGTGGCTGTCGACCTCGTTCACGACCAATTACAACGAGCAGGACATCATCGCCAATATCGAGCGCATGGAAGCCGAAGGCATCCCCATCAGCGTGTTCCACTTCGACTGTTTCTGGATGCGTGAATTGACGTGGAGCAGCTTCATCTGGGATGAGCGCTTCTTCCCAGATCCGGCAGGCTTGATTAAGCGCATCAAAGACAAGGGCATCCGCGTGTGCCTGTGGATCAATCCCTACATCGCGGAGTCATCGCCCTTGTTTGATGAGGGCAAAGCGGGTGGTTACCTGCTGAAAAAGACCAATGGCGATGTCTATCAGGTTGATTTCTGGCAGCCCGGTATTGGCTTCGTCGATTTCACCAACCCTGAGGCTTGCGACTGGTACTGCGGCAAGCTCAAAGCGCTGCTGGATATGGGCACGGATTGCTTCAAGACCGACTTCGGTGAGTCGATCCCGGTCGATGATGTGGCGTACTTCAATGGGGCCGACCCGGAGCGTATGCACAATTACTACACCTACCTGTATAACCAGGCTGTTTTCGACCTGCTCCAGCGTGAAAAGGGCGACGGCGAAGCGGTCCTGTTCGCACGCTCGGCGACAGCAGGCGGCCAGCAGTTCCCGGTGCATTGGGGCGGCGATAACAGCTCAAGCTACTCGTCAATGGCGGAAACGCTGCGTGGCGGGCTATCCCTGGGCCTGAGTGGCTTCGGCTATTGGAGCCATGACATCAGTGGCTTTAACGACACCGCTACACCCGATCTCTACAAGCGTTGGGTGGCCTTCGGCATGTTGTCATCCCACAGTCGCTTACACGGGTCCGGCAGCGCGCGCATGCCCTGGTTGTTCGATGAAGAGGCCATCGACGTGGCGCGTTTCTTCACCCAGCTTAAGCAATCGCTGCTGCCCTACCTGCTAGAAGTCGCCCAGGAGAGTGTGGCGCATGGTTGGCCCATGCTGCGGGCGATGGTCCTGGAATTTGAAAATGACCCCAACTGCCGCTATCTGGATACGCAGTACATGCTAGGAAATTCCCTGCTGGTCGCGCCGATCTTCAGCGATACGGGCGAGGTCAGCGTGTACCTGCCTGCCGGGGAATGGCGCAACCTGCTAACGGGTGAAGTCACGCAGGGCAATATCTGGCGCACGGACACCCATGATTACTTCAGTCTGCCGCTGTGGGTGAACATGGACCGCTGCCCGGATTCACTATGCAATCTTGAGATTGAAAAGCCGACTTAAGCATCGTCGGTTGGACAAATCCCTCCGAAAGAGGCCATCGATAGACGATGGTCTCTTTTTTATTCCACGAATCGATCTAGCCACGAATTGAAGAAGCGGCTTCGTCCAGCGCGGTAAACAGCTCCGGCGTCATGTGCATATCAAGCGCTTGGAACAGCACCTGCGTCCAGCCATGAATGAAGTACACCCAACCGTCTTCCACGCGGAGCTGACGGGCATCAGCCTGACGCAGCGCTTGCTGCATAAACTGACGTTCTCCGCGATAGTTGAATTCCCATACGATGCCATGCTGCGGGAAAATAGCGGCATCGGTCAGGGGCGAGCCGGGGGTATCCTTGCCCATCCCGGTCGCATTCATGACCACGCTGTAGGGCGGCAAAGCCGCCAGCAAATCGTCATTGGTATTCGCATCGGTGCTGAGAACCGTCTCTAGCTGCACGTCAGACGCATAATGGGCGGCAATCGTGCGCATGTGCGCCAAACGCTGCGGCGACTTATCCACAGCGATGAAACGCGCCGGACGATCTGCCATGTGGGGCCGGGTCAGTAAGTGGACCATCACCGCACTGGCGGAGCCACCCGCGCCCAGGCACAACACATGGCCCCCGGTCCGGCCAAAATAGCGCTCACCGATGATGCCCGTCAGCGTCAGGCCCGACGAAATCGGGTCCAGGGCATAAGCGATTAGCTTGCCATCACGCTTGGCAATACAGGATACTTCGCGCGTCACCTGGGCAAAGGCATCGACCTCATCGAAGAGGTCTTCAGCAGCATTGAACAGGTCGATTTTATGGGTCGTTACCAGCCCGCCGACCACGCTGTCATCGTGTTTGATGCGCGATACGGTGTCACGGTAGTTTTGCGGGTCATCATGGATGGCGTGGTCGATGCCCGTTAGCGTGATGTCTGGCCGACCCAGGATCTCCATCCATAAGGGGAAAATACGGTTCATAGACGATTGCTGCGTCGTCACGCCGATGAAGTAAAAAGAGGGATTCGGGGCGGCTGGTGGGGTCATGAAGTCACTCGCTTTGCGGGAATAAGTAAGCTCTTAACCTGAGTTCAATGTACAGTTTAATGCACAATGCCAGCCTGGGGTGCATGTTATCGGGCGGGATGCCACCTAAGCAGCATGCTACCGCATGTTTTGCCAAATTCTTCCACTGGCATCACCCTGTATTCATAATTGATCGCTAGTATCTGGCAGTTAGCTCAAGCTTAAGAAGATAAAGGTCAAGAATGACACAAACGGTTCTGATCCATGCGGATGGTACCAGCGCTTATCAATCGCCTATATTGATGTACAACCGGACAGATGGCACTGCCCAGGCCATCAAACCCCATGACACGGACGATTTTGGGCCTGTCTTCCAGGTAGAACTCAGCGGCGATCAACCGTTCGTGTTCAAATTTCGGGATGCGGCGACGGATGCCGTCGAAGATGACAGCCTGTACCGGACGATCACGCCCAAGCACTTCAACGATCATGGCGCGTTCTGGTGTCGCCATTGGCATGCTTTCGTCCATACTGCCCAGCCGCAGGCCCCTACCGGGCAATCCGCTACCGACGCTCTGAAAGCCTATGCGTTCCATGAGCAGACGTTCATCAGCGACACGGGCGGACGCTATGGCCAGGGCGCCACGGTACTCAAAGAGGGCGGCGTCCTGTTCAGCATGTTCCACCCACACGCGACACGGATCTTTGTCACGGGCGACTTCAACGACTGGCAGCATCCGGCCTGCGATGATCCCAATCCTGATCAATTCCTGGAGATGCAGCTCTATACCGGGTTCTTTGATGTGCCCAATATGTGGCTGCTGCCCGTTGAGCAGGCCCAGGCAGGCCAGGAGTATAAATTCTATGTGCTGTACGATGCCCTGACGGGCGATACGGCCCGCGACGACCTACTGATGGTCGATCCCTATTCTCGCGTCCTCGGCCCAGATTACGAAAGCAACAACAGCGTCATCGTTGATCCAGCGGCGTACGAGTGGCACGATCAGGACTTTACGACGCCCGCGGTCCATGACCTGATCATTTACGAGCTGCATGTACACGGCTTCACGCATGATCACCCGGATGTCCCCGAAGGCGACCGGGGCAAATTCGCAGGCATCAGCGACCGCATCGAAGCCAAATATTTCGATAATCTGGGTGTTACCTGCCTATACCTGATGCCCATCGCGGAAGTGCCCACGCCCCAGGGAGAAACCGCACTGGGCTATAACACGTCGCTGTTCATGTCGATTGAGCGCGACTACGGCACACCGGATGAGCTGCGCCACATGGTCGATACGGCCCATCAGCATGGGCTGGCGGTCATCCTTGACGAGGTGTTCAACCACTCCGCCAATGCCTGGAACCCGCTGTGGAAGTTCATCCTCGACCATCCCGATGACATCGCCAACGATGCCGAAGGCGGCCTGTACTTCAGTGGGCAATCGCCCTGGGGCAACCGCATAGCGACTGAGCGCACCGAAACGCAAAATATGCTCATCGACACCTGCAAGCTGCTCGTCACTGAATACCATGTCGATGGGTTCCGCTTTGATGCCACCCACACCTACTACATGGATCATGGCTTTCTGCATCGTCTAGCGAGCGAACTACAGGCACTAAAGCCGGAGGTCATCCTGATCGCGGAGAACCTACCCAACCAAACCGACCTCAATCGGCAGGGCTATGATGGCTTCGGTCAGTGGTGCGATTTCTTCCACGATGCGATTAAGTCCTTTTTACGCGGGGGCAAATTCGAGGGCACGGACGATATTCCAGAGAACCTGGGCGATATTTTTTACTTCTCCAAGGGCAAGTTCGCCGCCCATACGAATAATGTGGTCAACTACTGCGAAAGCCACGACGAGCATAGTGTTGCCCATGAGGTGGGTTTTGTGCCCGAACTCAATACCCCGCAGGCCAAAGAACGCAAAGCGCGTCTGGGCCTTATAGCGACGATGGTCGCGCTGGGGCAGCCCATGATCTACATGGGCCAGGAGCTGGCCATTGATCGTGAACGCAACCGCGTCTATTTCGACTTCCCAGAGAACTTCTCCGAACATGGTTTTTACCAGTGGTCGTCGCGGCTTATCAACCTGCGTAAACGCTATCCTGCGCTCAAGCTGCATGGCTTCAACCCGATTGAAGATGGCCTGTTCGAGTGGGTACTGGGTCCGTGGATGGACGAACGCTCCGGGGGTGGTCGCCGCGTCTTGGGTTGGATGGCCACGCCCAATGACGAAGCGACGGACCGCATGGTCATCCTGCTGAACTTTGAAAACCATCCGGTGGAAGTCGATATTCCATTTGGACTAGAAGGCGTGTGGGTGCGGCTGGCATCTATCGGCTATGTCGATGACATCGCGCCCTATGGCGACAACAGCACTGACAACGAGTTTGCCATCCATTTGCAAGGCACGCAGTTCGATGGCTTTACGCTGCCGGATTCATCAGCGTTCATCTACAAATGGCAGCAACCGCTTGGCTAAGCCTCAATCAAAAACGCGCCCGTATTATTCACGAGCGCGTTTTTTTCGATAGACCCCGTACCCACCCTCACGGGCTGCTGTAAGATCAACGTCTGGTAGTTACAATGCTCAGTGCACAATGCCCTTGTGACAATACTGGGCGAAAATGTGCGATTTTTGGACATGCCCCATGTCCCCGATTGCTTTTAAGGCAAATGCGTCAGTATTTTAGAACCCCTTGCTCCGGGCCGTGACGTTCGCCTCTTACAGATCAACCCGCTACCGTCTGTCGCTTGTGCTTATTGCGCAGGTGTTTCGATGAGATCCGCCTGCCAGTTAATTTGCTGGATCGCCGCGTCCAGTTGGCGGTAATCACGCGAGAGGTCGTCAATGCGCTGCTGAATCTCACGCACATCGACGGTGGCTACCGCCTTGATTTCCGAACGGCTGTAGCGGAATTGGTTCTGGCTATTGAGCGCATTCAACACGCTGTTAAGCGCGGCACGCTCCGTCATCAGGGCATCCCGATCGGCGAGAGCATCAGTCAGCGTGCGCCCATCATCAAATCGAATGGCCGAGTTGGTACGATTGATCTGCTTGACCAGTTGCGTCAGTTGGGCAATGACCCGGTCCAACTCTGCAAATAGCTCCAGCGGGTCTTCCGCGGGCTGCTCGCCTTCCTGCACGATGGCGTTGCGTGCCAACCGTGCCTGTAGCTGCTGGATGCGCTTCTGGGCATCCGCACGATTGATGAGAGCCTCTGCTAATTTCATCGTTGTCCCAACCTCTTCACACTAAAAAGAAAAGCATATGGATCCGATTATACGCCAGCTTTTATAGTTCATAAAGGGTCATAAAGGGTTGGAGCATCATTTTCATTTTGGCAGATAGGATAGGCATTTTTTGTTTACTGGTCACACCTTCTATAATCAGACATCTGTCATTGGCAAAATTAGGATTCTTACCATGCGCATCTTAGCGGCTTACGCCCATCCCGATGATGAATGTTTTTGTTCCGGTGGCACGTTGGCCACGTATACAGCAGCTGGTGCGGAAGCGTTGGTCATTTCCGCGACCCCAGGTGATGCAGGCCAAATCCATGATAGTTACAACACGACGCGGCAGACGCTCGGAAGCACCCGCGCGCGGGAACTCGAAGATTCGTGTGCGGCGTTGGGCGTGCAGCATGTACAGTGTTGGGATTACCCCGATGGGAGTCTGGCGCATGTGGATATAACGGAGGTGGTCGATAGGCTGGTCACAACCATGACTGAGTTCCAGCCCGACGTGGTGCTGACCTTCGGCCATGATGGTGGTTATGGTCATCCCGATCATATCGCCATCAGCTATGCGACCGAAGAAGCCGTGCGACGTATCAATGAGGACTCGACCAATACGATAATCCGGCTGTACTTCGCTTATTTCCCACAAAAAGAGATGCTGCTGGTCGAGGAACTCTCGAACTGGCTGATGACCAAAGATTTGCACTATCGGGAATCGCTGGATTTTCTGAAGGCGCTGAGCATCTTTGCAGAAGAATCGACTATGCTGCGGTACAGCAGCGATTTCGTCGATACCAACTGGTACCCACCGGGATTTTGCATCATTGAGCAGGGCGAACAGAGCAACAAGCTGTATGTGATTTTGTCCGGCAAAGTCGATGTCATGCGCGAGGCTGATGCCGGGTCGTTGGAACCTATCGCACAGTTGGGCGTGGGCCAATTCTTCGGAGAAACGGGCATCGCGCGACAACAAGCGCGCAATGCCTATGTCATCGCCCATGATGCCACCACCTGCCTGGAATTTGCTTATCAGCAGCCGACCTTATTCGAGGGGCGCGGTGAAGAAGCCCTCCAGAATGGCGAGCAGGAAGCTCCCATTCGCCCGCTGGAAAGGATTCACGCCACCCACGTCATCGACGTGCGCGAACACATCCTCCAAAAAATAGAGGCTATCGGCTGCCACCGCACCCAATTTCCGATCACACCCAGCATGTTCCCGCGGGATATGCTCAAGCGGCTGTTTGGGCAGGAATACTACGTGCGCATCTATCCCGAATTTGAGATGCAGACCCAGCTATAAAGTGCTGAGTCTAGACAACCTATTCGCACACTATCCTAATCTTCTTCATTAGGTGCTAATCTAAATGTAAATATGAGATCGTTGTTCCTATCAGGATCATAAGTTGCACCAACCATGATCCCTTGCCTTGTGATTACTGCAAGCGACACGTTTGACAATTTTGGATTAGCTTCAATCTGGCGAATCCTATACAATTCCAACCAGATCACAACGTCTTCATCATCAAAATCATCGATGTAATTCCAAAATTCTATATCATCTAGCTCTGTTATATCTGTAAAATATTGTCCACGAACCGCCACCTCATTATATTCTCCGCCGACCCCACTTAATCCGGGTTGAGGCATTACACCTACAAAACCCATTTCTCCTGAGACGATCCCATTACCTATCCTCGAAAACTCGATAGTAATATCTTCTATGCCAAATTCCGAGTAACCATCATTACTTATGACTTCTCCAACTCCAGGTCCCCAACTTTCAACAAGATAGTTCAGAATAATTGAAGATTCTGCTGTTGCCGTTAAAATTCTTGGATCTGAAGTAACAATAGGCTCGGCTGTTGGTGTCAAGGCTTGAAGAGTGGCTGCCACAGCTTCTTCAATACTCAAAGTTGGTTGGACTAGAAGCGCATCTATCGTTGCTTGAACACTTGCATCGTATGTTGCTTGAACTGCCGTAGCAGTTGCATCACCATTACTATTAACCTGAGAAAGTGATGGTGACGCACTAAATAAAGCTGATGCTGCCAATACTGCTAAAAAGACAAACGATAAAGTTCGACCAAGTATTACTCTCATTTTTCACTCCTTATATCGGACCTTTAGAAAATTTTGGAAATAGTAACACAAATCTGTATTCTTCAATTAATTGCGTCGATATAATCGATTAAGCCGAGAAGGTCCATATGGACGCTTTGGAAACATTATCAAATATCAGCCCAGTGATATCACCTAGAGAATTTACGATAGCAATACCTTGCTTTGAATTCGTGCCATCTTCTATTGTCCAAAACAGCCACAATTGAGCTGATTCATCGTTTGCACTATTTAGCAAATTCCATGGCAGGGTTGAATCAACAGAATCGAAATCATCAAAGAATTTACCGTCTATATATACAGTCCCAGATCGTATCGGCCCATCTGATTCCCATGAAAGCTGTCCTTGGAATGTCTGCAAATCTACCTGTGTCACCCGTAATCTGACATTTTCTATGTCATCCTGTTCCCCTGCCACAATGTCAGTATGATCTCCGTTACCAGGCCCCCAATATCTATTACCGAGAATAGGATTCTCAATCTCAAAGGAATTCGTTTCCACTATCGTAGATTGTATAGATTCGCTTGATGAAGCTTCCACGGTAGGCGTTTTAGAAGGCTGTATAACCTCTGTGGGGGATGGAGTAGCAGACGAAATTAATTGAGGGGTGCTGGAGGCAATCGTTACCACAGTAGGCTCAGGAGTTACAGAAACAGGAATCTCTACGATTGTTGGCTCTCTCGTAGCAAAGGTCTCTGTTTCTGTAGAAGTAAGCTGGATTTCTGTTGTGGCAGTGCTTACCTCAAAAGGTGTCACTGTGACTGTTTTGCTTGGTGTCGCACTTGCAATCAACACTGGCGTCGATTGACTCTCTCGACTGATAAGTGCAGCGATAACTGTGAATATACCCGTAATTATTGCAGCCAAAATTCCAGCCAAAATTGCATATCTGCCATCTATGTTGGCAATAGTAATAGACTTGTCAGAATTTTCCGACATCTGCTGATCTCATCATTGCTTCAAAAACATGACAGATTATGTCAATTTATTCTTACTTTTGCAATTAAGTCTGCTATTGCTTATTGAACAACTAACTAGATCGAGCGCATGGCCCCGCCATCGACGCGCAAGGTCGCGCCGGTGATGTACGACGCAGCCGGTGACAGCAAAAAGGCCCCAGCCTGCCCAAAGTCATCAATCGTACCCAGGCGTCCCAGCGGAATATTGGCGATATTGCGCTCGCGCACTTCCTCGACCGTCAGGCCCTCTTTTTCAGCCGTATTCTGGTCGAGTTGGGCAACGCGGTCAGTATCAATGCGGCCCGGAATCAAGTTGTTGACGCGGATGCCATCGTCGGCCAGTTCATCGGCCAATGTTTTAACCAACCCCATGACGCCGGAGCGCATGACGGTCGAGAGTGCCAAGCGCGGGATCGGCTCTTTGATTGAAGACGAGGTCACGGTCAGGATGGCGCTGCCGGGAGCCATATGCGGCAAAGCCGCTCGGATCATGCGTACGCTGCTCATCAGGGTCAGTTCAAAGGCCGATTGCCAGTCTTCGTCGGTCATGTCTTTGATGAGCATCGCCGGAGGCCCCCCGGCATTGACCAGCAGCGCATCAACGCGGCCCCACTTTTCGACGGTAGCATCTACCCAATGCTGGATGGCCTGCGGATCGCGCACGTTGCAAGCCGTGCCCATCACTTCCGCGCCCGTTTCCTCCTGCAATTTGACTGCTGCCTGATGAATCTCCACGGCGTTGCGGCTGCATAATGAAACCTTCGCGCCGTTCTGGGCCAGCGCCCTGGCGACCCCATAACCCAGCCCTTTGCTGGATGCCGCCACCAATGCCACTTTGTCCTGTAAGCCTAAGTCCATTTTTTGACCTCCTTAAAAGAGAATTTTCTGTGTCGGGTCGCTGATGCCGACCCGCTGCAGTAGCCAGGTAATTTCATCGTGGCTGCTGCTGTCAATCGGGTTGAATGGCTCACGCGGAGAGCCATGTGCAATTGCACCACGTCGCCGCAGCAGTTCCTTACGAATCGTCAGGTTGATCTGCGGCTGATTCTCATAGCGGATCAGGGGCAAATAGTGATCGAAGATGCGCTGGGCTGCGTCGGTATCGCCTGTGGTATAAGCATCATAAATTGCGATCAGAATCTCTGTAAAGGCGAAGCCCGTCATCGTGCCTGATGCCCCACGATGCAGTTCTTCCAACAGGAACATGCCACCCAGGCCACCAAAGATCGTGAATTTATCGGTTCGCCGACGAATGGCGCTGATCTTCTGCATGAGGGGCGGGTCTTCCAGCTTGAGGTGCCGTGCGTTGGGGATGGCCTCAGCCAATCGTGCCAAAAAATCCGGCGACAT
This sequence comes from Anaerolineaceae bacterium, assembly GCA_002699585.1. Taxonomy (GTDB): domain Bacteria; phylum Chloroflexota; class Anaerolineae; order Aggregatilineales; family Phototrophicaceae; genus Phototrophicus. The sequence continues at coordinate 387,981 of PABP01000036.1, forward strand.
GATGACGCCATTCACAGGTGGGAAGTCCTGCACGACAATCGCGCCATCGATCTGTTCCGCGATCCGGCTGTAGAGCGTCAGAACGTTATCATCAGTGGGATCGGCCATGCGCGGCGGTGCGATCATGACGCCCGCTGCCCCAGCAGCAAAAGCCGCCTGACTGAGCTGAATACATGTTTGCAGGTCGGCGTGGCTGGTCCCAACGACAACCGGAACCCGTCCGGCAACGGTCCCAAAGACGGTATTCATCACCAGCGTGCGTTCTTCGACGGACAGCTTGGCCGCTTCACCCAATACCCCCAGGATGGTCAGGCCATGTGCGCCCTTGTCGATCTGGAAATCCACCAGTCGGCGCAAGCTATCGACATCGACCTGGAGCGCAGTATCAAATGGGGTCGCCAGAATATTGAATATGCCTTTGATCGCGTCTGTCATAGTGTGCCCTGTCTGCTTAGTCGCTCCACCTTTCTATTATAGACAGGTGGGCCAGCCCTGGCACGTTCTCTATAGCAGTTGGACATAAAAAGGCGAACCCGGTTGGGGTCCGCCTGATTGTTTCTGTCATGTAGTGGCAAGGCATGCCTTGCCACTACGCTAATTGTTGCTGTGGATGCTAACTTATCCCTGCTTTTGAGAAGAACGCCTTCTCGGTGATGACTGTTTCTTCGCCGCCGATGTCGAACGTACCTTCCAGCGGCAAATCCGCTGAGGAGGGGCCGACCATGACCTTGATCGCGCCCGGTGTCACGATATAGCGCATGTCGATGTCATAGTAGGCGAACTGATTGACGCTGACCTCGAAGGTGACGGTCTTAGTTTCACCCGGTTCCAGGGATACACGCTTAAAGCCCTTGAGTTCCTTCAAGGGGCGGGTGACGTTGGCACGGGTGGTTTGCGTGTACAACTGCACGATTTCATCGCCAGCCACCGAACCTGTATTGGTGACATCAGCCTGAACAGTAACGGTGCTCCCAGCTTGTGCGCCTTCTGCCGCGATTTGCAGGTTACCATATTCAAAGGTGGTATAGCTGAGGCCATAGCCAAATGGATACAACGGCTTGACGCTAGTCTCGACATAATCGATCTTCCACATGGAGCGCCCACCAGAGGGCTTGTGACCATAGAAAATCGGGATCTGACCAACGGCACGCGGGAAGGTCATCGGTAGTTTGCCACTGGGGTTGGCATCCCCAAACAGGACATCCGCCAGGGCTGCTGCGCCTTCTTCCGCCGGGAACCAGGCTTCCAGAATGGCCGGGATCTCTTCCGCGATCCAGCCGAGGGTCACTGGGCGGCCTGTCATCAGCACCAGCACAATCGGCGTGCCCGTTTCATAGATGGCCTTGACCAGTTCCGGCTGAACGCCCGGTAGATCCAGTTCGGCGCGGTCGCGGGCTTCGCCAGAAGTACATTCATCGGTCAGGCCCGCTTTATCGCCCATCACCAGGATCGCCACTTCAGCATTTTTGGCGGCTTCTACGGCTGCGTCGAAACCATCGCGCGATTCGCTAATGACATCACAGCCCTGGGCATACGTGACCTGGGTCGTGTCGCTGACGGCGTCTTTGATGCCGCGCAAAATACTCACTGCGGGGATGAAATCATCCAGGGTCTTGACGGTGACGCCTTCCGGTGCGGGCAAGCCCATCGCGCTCTGAACATGGCTTTCGATCAGCGTTTCGATATGGGCCGGGTAAGTGTAATCACCGAACAGGTTGCGGACGGTATCCGCATTGGGGCCGATAACCGCCAGTGAGGACAGCGACTTCGACAAGGGCAGCAAGCCGCCTTCGTTCCGTAAGAGGACGATGGACTTCTGGGCCAGTTCACGGGCGACAGCACGGTCGTCAGGTGTATCAAATGCCACGACGCTGGCATCCACATACGGTTGCTCGAAGATACCCAGGCTGAACTTTTGGGCTAGCACGCGCCCGACAGCCCGGTCGATCAGGTCCATGCTGACGTAACCGCTTTCGACGGCTTCGCGCAGGGCCTCGCCGTAGCAATCGGTATTCGGCAATTCCACGTCGATGCCGGCTTCCAGGGCAATTAACGCGGATTCCGCTTTGCTGCCACTGATGTAATGATGGCCTTCCAACATATTCACAGCAAAGTAATCCGATACGACTGTACCGTCAAAGCCCCACTCATCGCGTAGAACGTCGTTCAGTAGGTGCTTATTGGCCGCACAAGGCACGCCATCCAGCTCATGATAGCCGTTCATGATGGAAGCCAGCCCAATTTCGCGCACGGCAGCTTCGAAGGGGTGCAGGTAGACTTCGCGTAGTTCGCGTTCCGGGAGGTGAGCTGGCGACCAATTCATGCCGCCCTCAGTCTGGCCATAGCCGACGAAATGCTTGCCAGTGGCGATAATGCCGGATTTGGGATCATCGCCCTGGATGCCTTTGATGTACGCTCCACCCATCTTAGAAACCAGATAGGGGTCTTCACCATAGGTTTCTTCAACGCGGCCCCAACGGGCATCGCGCGTGACGTCCAGCACCGGGGCCAGGGCGTGATGCCCACCGACCGAGCGCAACTGCTGACGGATGATGTCACCCATTGCTTCTGCCAGTTCGGGTTCCCAGGTAGCGGCCACGCCGATGGTCTGCGGGAAGACGGTTGCGCCGTTGGCCATATAGCCGGAGCAGCATTCTTCGTGGATGATGGCCGGGATCTTCAGGCGAGTGTTGTCAATAAGCCACTTCTGAATGGCGTTGTTGAGTTCAGCCGACTGCACTGGGGTTACGTTGCTGGCCCCACCGACGCGCGTCACATGCCCGATGCCATTGGGCATCAGCGCCGCCGCTTTGTCTAAGTCGAGCACGACCTCGTCAATTACCTGATGAACCCAGAAGCTACCTAATTGCGCTAGCTTCTCGTCCAAAGTCATTTGTTGCAACAAATCGGAGACGCGCTCATTAATCGGGCGCGAAGCATCCTGATAAACAGGCGTTGTCATAAAAATCCTCTCTTGGATAAGAAAATAGGTCTAATAGCATGGATCTGTGAATAAATCATGTAGGCGGTTACATTGCCATCAATACGAGTTTATACATCCTATCATATTACCTCATTTTGGTTCATTCCCATGTGACTTTTGCAACCATTTTCGGCAGCACAGCATTGAGAAACAGTAAAATCTCAACCGATAAAAAACCAGGAACCTATTGTCGGTACACAGCGTACAAATATGCTATCCTGTCAGGATGTTCTCTTTATAGGCTGATTCAACGAAGATGCTAGGAATGAACACGATGACCCCAGAATTCTTTTTCACATCATTGATTGTTGTGCTTGTCCCCGGAACAGGTGTGATCTATACGGTGACAACCGGTTTGACGCTCAAATGGCGGGCCGCACTGGCGGCAGCTTTTGGCTGCACGCTGGGTATTGTTCCGCATATTATGGCCAGTATCTTAGGGCTGTCGGCGCTGATGAACATGAGCGCGCAGGTCTTTTCCATAATGAAGTTGGCTGGGGCCGTCTACTTAATTTATCTGGCATGGCAGATGTGGCGTGAAGCCGGTACGCTGGAACTCAACCAGAAGACAACGGATACGAGCTTTCAGCAGATCATTTTACGGGCGATCACAGTCAATCTACTTAATCCCAAATTGACGATCTTCTTCTTCGCCTTTTTGCCCTTGTTCACTACGGAAGACGCCGCTTCACCCATGCTGGAAATGGTCCTCTTGAGTGCTATCTTTATGGCGCTGACGTTTATCGTATTCGCAGGTTATGGCATCATGGCCAGCGCTGTCAGAACCTACTTGATGAACTCCGTCAAAGCGGTGAAGCGTTTACAGCGGACCTTCGCCGTCATACTCGCAGGCTTCGCTGTTGAGCTGGCATTGAGTGAGAATTAATCGGATTTAGACAGCCTGTCCAATAGTCGCATGCGCCATATTTTAGCCCGCCTGTGACTGAATTGGGTTAACAGAAAGGCCATGTGCTGGCTATTGTGTAATCCCGATGGAAGTTATGGATTATCCTTGTGCAGTTTCTTTAAGGGCATATCAAGCGATTCTTGTTATACTCCCGGTGTCTTAGACAACCTCATAGGAGGACCAAAGTGAACGTCAAAAGATCAACGTCGCTACTGACCCTCGTCATGCTGCTGATCATCCCACTGATCTCTGTGCAGCTATCCGCCCAAGAAGAAACTCGCACCCTCGTCGTTTCCACATTCGGTTTTAATCAAGACCTGATCGATAAGAACATCACTGAACCATTCGAAGAAATGTATAACGTCGATATCATTTATGAATCCGGCAATAATTCCGAACGTTTGGCCCGCTTAGAGGCAATGGGCGAAAATACGGAAGTTGATGTTATCCACTTTGCCGGGGCTTACGCCACACGCGCCAAAGTGCTCGGCCTGCTCCAGGAAATTGATGTTGATGCCCTTGAAAACTACGATGAACTCTACGAGTTCGCCCAGGACCCCCTCGGCGATCACATGGGTATTGGCCACGCTATCAACAGCCATGCACTGGTTTATCGCTCGGACCTGATCGAAGAACCGATTACATCATGGGCCGACCTGCTGCGTGAAGATGTCGCTGGCTTCGTCAGCGTACCGGAAATGTCGACGACATTCGGCCCGGCTAACATCATCATGCTGACGGCTGCGGCTGGCGGCGATCCGCTCGATCCTGAAGATTGGGAGATGGGCTGGGAACTGGTGCCGGACCTGGCCGACCAACTGGTCACGACCTACACTCGTAGCTCGGAATTGATTGCCCTGTACCAGCAAGAAGAAGTCTGGTTCTCACCATACTCCAGCTTTGCACGTGGCAACCTGATGGAAACAGGTGTCGAACTGGAATTCGTGATTCCTGAAGAAGGCGTCGTCGGCGACCCGATTGTCGTCAGCATCGTCAATGGCACGGAAAATGAGGACCTGGCCCTGGCTTACATCGACTTCATTATCTCAGAAGAAGTCCAGGAAGCCGAAGCGCTCGACCTGGTGGACTCCCCGACCAACATGAACGTGGAAGTCCCGGAAGACATCGCACAGTTGCTGACCTACGGCGAAGAGACCATCGATAGCCTGATCTTCATGGATCAGGAAGCGCTCAATGAGCTGCTCGATGAATGGCTGGAACGCTGGAACGAGATCATGCTTCAGTAAGTATGACATTGATGCGGGTGGGGTGGCTGCCTCACCCGCGTTTGTTTACCCCTCACTCGACGAAGCATCGAGAAAGGGGGCTTGAAACGACCCATCAGGTCTATTCAATATGAATTCGGGTAGATAGCAACACTATGCGCCGAACTGTCTCCATACTGGTTTTACCAGCCCTGCTGTTCATCTTCATCTTCTTTGTGCTGCCTATCTTGTTCCTGCTGGCACAGAGCTTCCTGGACCCGGAAACGGGCCAACTGACCTTGACTGGCTATATCGACTTCTTCCAGAAAGAAACCTCGCAGATTATCTATGTGCGTACGCTGCGGCTGGGCCTGACGATTACGCTCATCAATATTGTGCTGGCTTATCCGGCATCGTATGTGCTGGCACGGATGCCTGCCCGACGGCGCACGATGGCTATGTCATTGGTCATTTTGCCGTTGATGACCAACCCGGTCGCGCGCACCTACGCCTGGTTGATTATCCTCGGACGGACGGGCCTGATTAACAACACCTTGCTTGGTCTGGGCCTGATTGAGCGCCCGGAGCGGCTGATCTATACCGAAGGCGCGATTATTCTCGGCCTGACGCAGCTCTTTTTGCCGCTGATGATCCTGTCGCTGGTGAGCGCGATGGAGAACATCCCCAAAGATGTCGAGCAAGCCGCACGCAGCCTGGGGGCCAATGGCATTACGGCCTTCTTGCGCGTGATTGTGCCGCTATCCGCCGATGGGCTGGTGCTAGGGGCTACGCTGGTCTTCACCGGGTCGATTACGGCTTACGTGACGCCTGTTATCCTGGGTGGCAACCGCATGCTGATGCTCTCTACGTTATTGCGGCAACGCTCGATGATGGCCTTCGATGAACAGGGGGCAACGGTGGTGGCTGTCGTCATGATCGTCACGGCGCTGGCTGTTAATTTGATCGTGCGCATGCTGCGCCCCAAACCCACAGCGCAGAGGTGAACTTATGAAAATTTCGCGCTGGTATTACGTCAGCCTGGGGATCGTCTATTTCTTTCTACTCGGCCCCTTCCTGATTATTTTCGCCGCGTCATTCGGTGCGGAGTCCACGTTATCGTTCCCGCCGAGGGGCTTCTCGCTGGACTGGTTCGCCAATATTTTTGCCAACGACAACTTCATCCGCAGCTTCTGGACCAGCCTGCAATTGGGCTTGCTCTCGACCTTTCTGTCGCTGCTGTTCGGCGTGCCGGTCGCTTACGCCCTGACGCACTTCGACTTCAAAGGTGCGGGACTTGTGGAAACCTTGTTTTCGCTGCCGATTCTGGTACCGGGGCTGGTCATCGGCCTGGCTATGCTGAACTTCTTCGTGCTGTTTGGCAAGTTCGATATGATGATGGGCTTGATGGCTGGGCATACGGCGATTCTGTTTCCATACAGTGTGCGGGTCGTTTCGGTGGCCCTGCGCAACCTGGACCCCGCCGTCGAGGAAGCTGCCGTTAACCTGGGCGCGAACCGCCTACGGACATTTTTGCTAATCGTGCTGCCCAATATCCGCGCCGGGATTGCCGCCGCGTTCATCCTGGGGTTCATTACGTCATTTAACAACGTACCCGTGTCGGTCTATCTGAGCGCACCGGGCGTCAACACGCTGCCGATTGCCATGCTCAGTTACATGGAATACTACTTCGACCCGACGATTGCGGCGCTCTCGACGTTGTTGATTCTCTTCTCGCTTTTGCTGGTACAGGCCGCTGAGCGTGTGCTCGGCTTATCCCAATTTGTGTGAGTAGTTTGTGACCTATGCTGAAAATTAACGATCTCCGTGTGGAATACGAAAAGGGCGTGCCAACGCTCGATCATTATGATCTGACGGTCAACGATGGCGAGTTGGTGTCGTTGTTGGGGCCAAGCGGCTGCGGCAAAACCACCACCCTGCGCGCTGTCGCTGGCTTTGTAGATACCGCAGGCGGCCATATCACCATTTCCGAGCGTGATGTGACCAAGATCCCACCCAACAAGCGTGACATTGGGCTGGTGTTCCAGAGTTACGCCCTGTTCCCGCATTTGACCGTGTTCCAGAATGTCGCTTTCGGCCTGCGCATGCGGCGTATCAGCAAGAAGGACCAGAAGAAGCGCGTCGATGAGGCCCTGCGGCTGGTCGATCTGGAAGGGCTGGACCAACGGCGTCCGGCGCAGCTTTCCGGTGGGCAGCAGCAGCGCGTGGCATTGGCGCGGGCGGTGGTCATCGAGCCGCAACTGCTTTTGCTGGACGAGCCACTCAGTAATCTGGATGCCAAACTGCGCGTCAACATGCGCACGGAAATCCGCAGGTTGCAGCAGCGCCTGAGCGTCACCACGCTGTATGTGACGCACGACCAGATCGAAGCGCTGGCAATTTCCGACCGCGTGGTGGTCATGAACCAGGGGCGCATTGAGCAGAGCGGCACGCCGGAAGAAATCTACAAGCAGCCGCAAACGCCCTTCGTCGCGGACTTCATGGGCTTCGAGAACCATTTCGCGGGTACGGTTCGTGCTATCGCTGCTGATGCCATCGACGTGCAGGCCGCTGATACCACCTTCAAGGCCACGCAAGTCAGCGGCGATTTACGAGCTGGCGATGCGGTGTGGGTCTACTTCCGATCAGAGGCGGCCCAGCTTGCCACAGAAGCCACGCCCAACAGCCTGCCCGTGACGGTGCTACTGCGCACGTTCCAGGGCAACACCATTGAGTACGTTATCCAGAGCGATCTAGGCGAGTTCAAGGTGCGTATGCCGGAAGATCAGGTGCGCTTTGAGGCTGGCCCCGCTTACCTGTCACTGAACCCTGACAGCCTGATTGTCATGCCGAAATAGTTGTTAGTGATTGTTTTTTAGTTGTTAGTCAGACCCCTCCCCTGTATCCCCTCCCCGAAGGAGAGGGGACAACAATGAGCGATGTTGGTCGCAAAAAAGGTATCCTTTCTCCTTCGAGAGAAGGACCGAGGATGGGGGTCATGTAAGTTGTTAATCCGTAACCATCCCAACATGAGGACATCCTGTGACTGAAAAACCCGAAGTTCAGAAACATATCCGCTGTGTACCGGGTGATGTCGCCCGTTATGTGCTGCTACCGGGCGATCCGGCGCGAGCGGAGCGCATCGCCAACCAGTTCGATGAGGCTGAGTTGGTCGCCCAGAATCGCGAATACACGATTTATACAGGCACGACGAACGGTGTCGGCGTCAGTGTGTGCTCGACGGGCATCGGTGGACCCTCATCGGCCATCGCGATGGAAGAACTGATCAAAGTGGGTGCAGAGGTCTTCATCCGTGTCGGATCATCCGGCGGACGCCAGCCGCATATTCCTATTGGCTCACCCGTAATTGTGACCGCCGCCTATCGCGGTGAGGGTACCTCCGCCGCCTACCTGCCGCCGGAGTTCCCGGCTGTGGCTGACCTCGACGTGAGCAATGCGCTCATCCAGGCGGCCAAAGAACGCGGTGAGGACTGCTATTGGGGCGTCGGCTTTTCCAGAGATGCCTTTTATGTGCGCGACACAGACCTCAATGAACGCCTGAAAGATGCCGGTATTGTCGCTGCCGAAATGGAAGCCTCGGCCATGTTCATCATCGGGTCGGTGCGCGGCGTCCAGGTGGGCTGTGTCGTAGCGACCGACTCCAACATCTGGCTACCGCAGCAGCCCACCCTCGCAGAAAAAGAAGCGCTCTATTTTGAAGGCGAACACAAGGTCATCGCCATTGCCCTGCGCGCCGTGCAACTTCTGGATGCTGCCAAGGAGAACGCCTGATGCTCGACTTGATCCTGTACAACGCTCAGATCGCGGATGTATTTCGGCTGCGCCTGTTTGAAGGCTGGGTTGGTATCCGTAATGGCCGCTTCGCCTATGTCGAAGAAGGTGTGCCGCCGGAGGAGATCGAAGCCAAAGCCAGAGAAGATGTCGGCGGGTTGATACTGGCACCAGGGCTGGTTGAATCGCACATGCATATTGAGTCCAGCCTGATTACACCGCGCCGCTTTGCCGAAACCGTGATTCCGTTTGGCACGACGACTATCCTCAGCGACCCGCACGAGGTCGGTAATGTGGCCGGGGAAGCCGGTGTGCGCTGGATGTTCGATGCTTCGCGCGATCTGCCGCTGAAGATTTACCACTCCATCCCAAGCTGCGTGCCAGCGACCGACCCGGCCTATGAATGGACCGAGCAGGTCTTTGATGCCGATGTCATCACACGGCTGGCTGAGGAGCCGACAGTCATCGCGCTGGGCGAAGTCATGGACTATCGCGGGCTGATGGGGGCCAACGAACGCTTGCAGGCCATTGTCAAAGCCGCCTGGGATGCCGGACTCATGGTCGAGGGCCATATTCCGACGCTGCGTGGGCCGGAGCTATCAGAGTACCTCGAACATGGGGTTGGCTCCGATCATACGCTGGCCTACCCGGAGAAAATCGAGGAACAGCTCAGCAAGGGGCTGGCTGTCATGCTACAAACCAAGTCGATCACGCCGGAGAACATGGCCACAGTCATGAATCTGGCCGATAAATCGCGGGTGCTGCTAGTGACGGATGACCTCGAACCACCATTATTGATCGAAGGGCACCTGTCGCGTATCGTCACGCTGGCGATTGAAACTGACCTGCCGCCGCTGGAAGCCTGGGCGTCGGCTTCGATACGACCTGCACGCTATATGGGCCTGCGCGATGTCGGTGGCATCGCCCCTGGCTTTAAGGCCAATTTCGTGCTGACCAGCGACATGGCCCAATTCCCGCCGGAAGCAGTCTACATCGCGGGTGAAAAATTGGCCGAAAATGGCAAGTTAGCCCCTGTTCAATGGCCGGACCTGCCGCCAATGACCATCAACAGCCCAGTTCCGGGGCCACTACAGCCGGAGGATTTCCGGCTGGTGACGGATGGCTCCGGCGCGCGTGAGGTCACGGCCAATGTGGTCGCTATCCAGAACACGATGAACACGCTTACCAAATTAGAGCAAATTACGGTATCGGTCGATGCGGATGGCAACCCCATCTTCACTGAAGGCGATGGTCTGGCGCTGGCGTCGATTTATGCGCGGGATGGCAGCTCACATATGGTCGGCATCATCAAGAACACGGGCCTGGGAGCTGGGGCCTTCGCCAGCACAGTGGCCCATGACTGCCATAATTTGCTGGTTATTGGCCGCGATGCAGCGTCCATGAGTTGGGCGGCACAGGCGGTCAAAGCGACAGGCGGCGGTGTGGCTGTAGCTGAGGGCGAAAACCTGCTGGCGAGTTTGGCGCTGCCTTACTTCGGTCTGCTGAGTGACGAGCCTGTTCCACAGGTAGCGGCTGATCTGGAAGCGGTCGAAACAGCGCTGCGCAGCCTGGGCATGACTCATCAGCGGCCCTTCCTGCTGCTGTCGATCATGAGCCTGAGCGTCAGCCCGTTCGTCAAGTTCACCGACCGAGGCGTGATTGATACCGAGGCGCGCGACCTGCTGCCAACGTGGGTGTAAATCACGACACTGACAACTGTATATCGCCGCAGACTTTTAGCTCAAAACCCCACCCCTAAATCCCCTCCCCATGAGGTGAAGGGACTTTTTCCTGCTGCCAAATGGCCAAGAAAGGCATCCTTTCCCTCATGGGGAAAAGAATTGAGGATAGGAGTCTGATATGATGCTCAATTAATCAAGGGGGTGCTCCATGCGTGAGTGGTTAACGATAAAACCCTGGCTAGCGAAGAATTCGCGCGCATTGCTGTTGAAGGCCCAGACATCCAGTGTGACGCGCGATACTTGGCGTTCTTTGGCCAGCGATAAAAGGGCCTGCATCAGGCCTTTGCCGCAGCCCTGTCCGCGCGCATCGGGCGCAACTGAGATTTGCTCGATGTAAAGAGTCGTGTGGGTGTGAATGAATATGTTGTCTGCATAGTGCTTGAAACGAGCGACGAGGTAGCCAACAGGCTCGTTTTCAATTTCCGCAATGAAGATGATGACATCGTGATCAACGACCATCTCCTGATAGGCAGCCAAGAGATATGGGTCATCGACAGACAGCGGCTTGAAAATGTCGGGATGGGCATCGACGTGCATTTGATGAACGGGCATGGTTAGCGCTGCCAACTTGCCGACATCGGCGGCTGTCGCGGTCCTGATATGCATGGCTACTCGGCTCCTGGCTGACAATAGGCATTCGCAATAGTACCAGAGGGAACTGCATGTCGCTCCTACGATATAAAACGCGGCTGTCTATGCAGGTTCTTAAGTCAAATACGGGACACAGGTGTATCTAAAGTGAGGATTCACCCCATCACAAAGGATCGCCTGTGTCTGTCTGGAATACCGTGCTGTACTTTTTGCTCGTCCTCGGTCGCCTGACCAGCCCCAACTATGTTTGCCAACCGGAAATCGCCGATATTCGCTTTGATGGTGCCTACGATATCGAAGTTTCGGCGCACCTCATCCAACTGTATAACGAGGACCAGGCTATCCGGCAACCGGGCCAGGACATCGACGTGGCACAACTCATTGAAGATGATCGTATTCGGCGCGAGATTGTGCTGGACTATTTGCAAGCGGGCCAGATCACCCGTGCCGATGACCTCTATCGGGCAGCGTTGATCTTCCAGCATGGGGATTGTCCGGCGCATTATCAACTGGCAGCGGATTTGGCCCAGCGTGCCTATGAAGATGGCTACACGTCCGGGGGGTGGTTGCACGCCGCCGCCGTGGACCGCTATCAGCAGAACACGGGCCGATTGCCAAGCTATGGTACGCAGTATACGCTCGATATTCGGGGACATTTTGCCCAGTGTCCGGTCGATGGCAGCGTAACAGATGACCAGCGGGCCGAATTAGGCGTACTGAGCCTAAGGGATCTGCATGCACGGGCCAGCAGCTTTGACGGTCAGTTCCAGGTGGAGCCATCCCCATGGGCTGTCTTTACAGCGCTGCCGGAGATTGGCCCCTATATCTACCAGGCCAGCCTGATCTGGACCTGCCTGCACTAGTGCTAGCGTTGGCGCTGGCCATGACACTTCTTGAATTTGAGGCCACTGCCACAGGGGCAGGGATCATTGCGACCGGCTTTGGCGAAAGCCGCTTCCAGGGCTTTGTCACGCTCCGCCATGTAGAACATGACGTTTGCTGGGGGGCGCTGTTGGGACAGTTGCCCCGCCATGACCTGCATGGGTTCCCCAACGTGGGTAAAGAAATGCTTATAGCCCTCACACAGGTAATTCAGGCCCGGTTCGCCATCCGGTGTTTCGATGAAGCGGTTCTTGGGACAGCCGCCATTGCACACGAACTTCACCGGGCACTCACGGCAGTATTGCGGCAAGGTATCGCGCTTGGCCAGACCAAAATCGCGGGCGCTGTCGCTGACGACGATCTCGCTCAGAGGAATATCGGCAATGTTGCCCATCAGGTACTTGGGTTCCACAAAGTGGTCGCAGTTATAGACATCGCCATTGTGCTCCATGGCAAAGGCCACGCCGCAAGTTTCCTCAAAGATACACAGGCCAGGACTGTTCCCGGTCCAGGCGGCCAGGGCGATGTCGAAGATTTGCACGAATACCTGCCCAACATCATGACGCACCCACTCATCGAACATCTCGCTCAGGAACTTGCCATATTGCAAAGCGCCAACCGAGCGCTCCGTGACCGTATTGCCCTCCTGATAGCCGGTGTCATTATCGCGCTCCACAATCGGGATGAACTGCATGAACTGCGTCTTCACCTCGTCGCGCATGAAGCGATAAATTTCCAGGCCGTGATCGGCATTGGCGGCGTGGACGGTCGTCAGTACGTTGAATTCGACGCCATGCTGTTGTAACAGACGCAAGCCGTGCATCACGCGATCAAATGTGGGCTGGCCACCTTTATCGACGCGGTAGGCATCGTGTAGGTGCTTGGGGCCATCCAGGCTGATGCCAATCAGGAAGTCATTTTTAGCGAAAAATTCGCACCAGTCATCATCGAGCGTGACACCATTGGTCTGCAATGCGTTGGTGATGTGCATCCCCGGCTTGCGATGCTTTTGCTGGTAGCGCACAGCCGTCTTATAGAAGTCGAGGCCCATCAGCGTGGGTTCGCCACCCTGCCAAGCGAAGGTCACATCCGATACTGATTGGGCTTCGATGTACTGGCGCGTATATTCTTCCAGCAAGTTTTCCGACATGCGGAATTTGCTATTGGGGTAAAGCTGCTCTTTCGACAAAAAGTAGCAATATTTGCAGTCCAGGTTGCAGATCGCGCCGCGGGGTTTGGTCATCACATGGAAGGCTCGCGGCTGCCATTGGTCAACTACAGTCATTAGGGTCAGCTCTGAAAAAGTCTATTGGAAAATGATTGTTTGGCGATTGTACCAGACGCTTTTCACGTTGTCTGTTGATGCTCATTTTGGTATGTCGGCGGACGCAGCGTGCTGCGTCCCTGCGTTCAGTGCTAGGCACAATTATTGTGCCCCTACGCTGTGTATTGGGCATATTTCTACGATCCGAAAGCGGCTTCATCTGTGTTGAGCGTTGCAGTGCGCAGGATGAGACGGTCTTGTGTCCAATGATCGCGGTACCAGGTGCAAGCCTCGAAGGTGTCGTTGAGGGCTGCCATGCGTTCTTTGAGCATCTGTCGGAATCGCTCAACAGTAGCTTGGTGGGCCGGGTCGTCGATCAGGTTGTGCATCTGGTACGGGTCGGCGATATTGTTGAACAGCAGTTCCTGGCCATCGACACGATAGATCGCATAGGTGTACTGTTTGCTGCGCAGCGCGCGCCACTCGTGGTCATCCTCGAAGATAGCCGTCGCGCCCATGCCTTGCAAGAAGGCCGCTTGCGGCTCGTCACCGTGCTGGCCATAGGCACAATGGCTGAGGTCCACGCCTTCGACCTCGGCGGGAATGGGCAGGTTCATCATGCTGAGCAAGGTCGGCATGATGTCCGGCGTGTTGAGGCAGGCATCGGATACACTGCCAACCGGGACATAGCCAGGGTAGCGCAGGACAAAGGGCACGCGCACGGATTCCTCGTAGAAGATATTCTTCGCACGGCGACCCTGTGCCCCAAACATTTCACCATGATCTGATGTGAACACAAAAATTGTGTTTTCACGCAGGCCCATGTCATCTATCGCATCTAACAAACGGCCCATGTTCCAATCGAGGTTGGCGGTCATGGCATAGTAGACGCGCATCCATTCCGTAAGCTGCTGACGCTGCTCCTCGGAGAGGCGTGCCCAGGCATCGGCATGGGGATCGTTATCGGGTTTATAGTTGGGTGGCAACTGGAAATCGACCTCGCGGAACAGGTCATAATATTCCGCAGGAACGCCGTCTTCCTCCCAGGGATCATGAGGCGTACCCAGCGACAAAAACAGCGTGAAGGGCTTATCGGCTTGGTTGGCTTGGCGCAGTTTTTCGATGGCGAGATCCGTCTGGCCATCCGGCTCGTAACCAGGGATGACGATCTGCTGCGGGCTGTTCTCGTGATAATACTGGTTCCAGTAAGTATGGTGGAACCCATACGAGGCCCAGTAGCCATCGAAGCCGAGGCGATATGGCCCCGGTGGCGTGTAGGAATTCTTGGGGTCATCATGGTTGCCGAGTTCATTGGCCCACAGGTGCCACTTGCCGATGTAATACGTATCGTAGCCGCCATCATGCAGGACGTGGCCCCAACCGACGTGATTGGGGTTCATGCGCAGCTCGTTGATGACCATGCCCGTGCTGCTGGAATACTTGCCCGTGAACAACGAGGCACGATAAGGGCCACACATGGGATGACCGGACACACAGTTGGTGAAGGTCACGCCTTCCTCAGCTAGAGCATCAATGCGCGGCGTATGGGCTTTGTCATCGCCAGCCAGCCCTACCGACTGCCACCGGAGTTGGTCGGCGAATACGTAGATGAGGTTGGGCTGTGCGGCTGTCGGCATACAGAATCCCGTTCCTGTGTAGATGCATCTTCTCCCAAAATAGCCTGTTCATAAGCGTGGGGCAAGCCAATGGACTGTATGTCCTGATGGGACAGATCCAGGGAATAGAAAAAGGCACGACATGTCGTACCCTTATCGTAGATCAAAATGACAGCTATGAATCACACACAGCCTTAGCCACCCACAATACGAACAATACGGTCAAATACGATATGGATTGTGGCCTCGGTGTCGCCGCCAGTAGAATTCACGAACAGAACAACAACCGTATCTGTGTCGGGGCAGTAACGGGCGATACTCTGGTAGCCAGGTACCCAGCCCGTATGTCCGTATTCATAAATCGAGGAATAAATTGCCTGCTCATCCTCATTGAGCAACGAACCCTCATTGAGCGCTTTCAAGAAGATGCCGACGTCTTGTGCCGTGGCGACCATCGAGCCAGCCGGACTGATATGATCGAGTTCCTTTAGATCGGGTTCAACTTCATCATGATAGCCGCTGCTAACGCGCTCCAGAGAATCGACCTCGCTCAACAAACTGTAAGTATCGCTCAGTCCAAGCGGCTCCAGGATTTCGTCCTTGATGTATTGATGGTGGCTGTAGCCCAGAACCTTGTCGAGAATATCGCCGATCAACTGATAGTTGGTATTGGAATAACGATAGTCACTGTCGGGTGCAAAAACCGCAGGCTGATCTAAAGCATACGCCAGATAGGCGTCCAGATTCGGCAGGGTTTCGAACCAGGGATAATCGGGATTATCGGTAAAATTCGGGATGCCGCTGCGGTGTTGCAGCATCATTCGCAACGTAATCTGATCGGCATTTTCAATGCGCCCCACGAGTTCCGGCAGATAATCGGCCAGCGTGTCATCCAGGGACAAGCGCCCCTCATTGACCAGTTTGGCTGTCGCTGTGGCGACGTATAACTTGCTGATACTGGCAATCTTGAACAGGGCTTGCGGGTCGGCTGGCACCTGTTCGGCTCGATTTTTCCAACCCGCAGCGTAAAGCGCTTCTTCGCCTGCTTGATTGACATAGACGATGGCCCCGTCAAACCCGCGATCCACAGCCGCATCCAGATCTTCCTCAACGGTGGCGGGTAAGGGCGCTAACCAGGCGAACACAGCGTCCCAGGGGACGAATATCACGGCAGTGATGATCCCAATGATGGGCATGATGATCCGAAGAAGTCGTACGGTACGGGTCTTGTTTAGTTTCTGCATGACTTTCTTTCTCATTATCCAGAGGCTACAGTCGACTGTGCGAGATATGGATCGGTTTGTGATCCAAGGCATACGCCTGATGACGATGCCTCGGAAACACTTTTAGAAAGGGCTATTTAGTCGTCTTCGGCGCTCAACAAAGACAGCGCCGGATTCAGCACATCGGCCAAATTTTGTTCAGGATCGGCGGCATCGTTATTGTAGAGCATCACCACGACCGTATCGAACTCCGGTGCATAGTTCAGCACGGATCGAAAACCAGCAATATAGCCTGCATGCCCCATATATTGCCCTTGAAGCGAGATACCCATACCGTAAGAACTGCCAGGAGCGGGTGTCGTCATCTCGTTCAGCGACTCAGGATCATCGAACAGCGCCCCACCGAACAAGCCACGAGCGAAAGCAGTCAGGTCCGATGCGGTCGAGACCAGGCCACCCGCCGACCAACCAACGGATTCATGCAGCTCAGTGACATCGCTCAGGGTATCGCCAAAACCGGTATAGCCGTGTACCACATCCGTCAGCGCGTCTTCGTAGCAATCCAGGAAGGTTGACGTCATGCCGAGCGGTTCATAGATGGTTGTGTGATACGCTTCTGCGAGGGGCATAGCCGCGGCTTCTTCGATCACCATGCCGAGCAGCGTGTAGTTGGTGTTGCTGTAGTACCAGCCTTCGCCGGGTGCGAAGTAGGCGTCTTTGCCATAGACGTAGCTGGCGAGCGTGTCGTAAGGATCTTGTTGGGCACAGGCCAACGTCACGACCCCCGACTCCTCATCAATGACTGCCTTTGTGAAGATGTCAGCCCAGTACGCCTCGTGCTCGACCACGCTAAACACACCGGATGTGTGCGTCAGCAGGTGGCGCAGCGTGATCTGGTCGCCATTGGGCAATTGGTCGGCCACGTCCGGCAGCCACTGCGCCAGGGGATCGTCCAGGGTCAGCAGGCCGTCCTCCGCAAGTTGGATGACCACCGTCGCGGTGAACATCTTGGTGATACTGCCGATGCGGAACGCGCCTTCTGGTGACATAGCGACGTCGTTCATGAGGTCCGCGGAACCACTTGCTCCCTCGAATCGGTACTCGGGTGAGTCGATCCACACCACCATACCGGGCGGGAGTCCGCCTTCGGTCAGATCGTCCATTTCAGTTTGTATCTCGGTGACGACTTCCGGCGGGAAGGCCTCTGAGTCGTCCTGGGCGGTTGCGATGAAGCTGGACAGCAGAATCACCAGAATCAGTGTCAATTTCAAGGTAGTACGTACATGCATTTGAATGCTCCTCAGGAAAGTAATGGGTTGCTCTAGAGTCTCTACGGGTGGTTGGCGCGAATGTGTCGCAGATCGCCAACTTCTTTACACTTTTTTATGTGTCACGCTCACATGTTGGCTCAGGCTCAGCATGAGCCGTTTAATCATTGGATTTTCCTTCGTTGTGATTGTGAACATAGAATTTCTACGATCTTTGTCAGGCAAGGCCGTAGCTTGGTTAGTCAATGGCACGTTCTTGATAACGCACCCTGTTGACGCCTTTGACCAGCAGCCACAGCGGAAAAGCGATCTCCGCCACCGTAATCGCCATTGCGATCACATCAGGGGTGGTGGTATAGCCGTTGATGAACAGCAAGCCAACGGTGTCAAACAGGTAACCAAACCCAGCGATTAGGAACAGCACACCCAACACCCGTGGGAAATAGCCGGACTGGTAGATCAGCACGCCGAGCGCGAAGACATGCAAGACGAGGAAAGCGATGCCGATCGTGAAGCCGTAGCTATGCGCGTCGAGGAACATCGACACCATAGCGTTACTCTGCTCCACGTCGAACCCGGTTGCATTGATGATGTACAGGATAAAGACGTAGTTGAGCAGGTTTATACCGTGAACGGTCGTCATAATCAAACGGGAGACAGCCGCCAGCAGGGACAAGGTGCGGTTAACCGGCTTGAAAAGCACATATAAAATGATCGAGAGCACGACCTCACTCAGCAGCACGATGAGTTCCGCGCCAATGCCACCCATCAAAAATAGATCTTGTGAGGCGGTGATGTTGGCGACGGTCGCTGCCGTGTCATCAGGCACGATCAGCGTCGATGGCATGTATATGTGAGCGACGATAGCCGCGATGGTGATGACGATGTACAACACGCCTGCCAGTCGTGCATAGAACATCGGCGTGGCGGTCATCGGACGGGCAGTGGGCTGGACTGTGGTCCGGGGCATGGTGGTTGCGGACATGTGATTTTTCTCCTTAGTTAGAAGGTCTGATGAACCTAGCTGGCGATCTGGACGACGACGTTGCCGCGTTTGCGTTCGGTATCGACGTAACGGTGGGCTTCCGGGACATCTTCCAGGGCATAGCAGCGGTCGATGATGGCTTTGACAGCGCCCGCTTCGTACAACTGGGTCAGGCTTTCTAGCGTGGTGCGGTTCTGCTTAAGGCCCGCTGTCGTAAATTTGGCCTTTTTGCTACCGAACAGGGAGCTAATCAGGCCAGCGATCAGGCTGAGAGAGGGAACGGTCGTCATGTAGATGCCATTTTTCGTCAGGGCGTTTTTGCATTCGCCAAAAGAGCGTTTGCCGACTGCATCAAAGATGACATCATAGGCATTGCTGTTCCGGGCGAAGTCATCGGTTGTGTAATCAATGACGTGATCCGCGCCCAGGCTGCGCACCATATCGACGTTGCGGCTACTGCATACGCCCGTGACTTCTGCACCCAGGTGCTTGGCGATCTGAACAGCGTAGGCCCCAACTGCGCCCGATGCCCCATTGATGAGCACTTTCTGGCCCGGTTGCACGTTGGCAACATGGCGCAGGAAGGTCTGGGCGGTGGCGGCCCCATCCAGGATGGCGGTCGATTCTTCAAAGGTCATCTGGGGCGATTTGAGGGCCAGCGGTTTGTCAGCAGGCAGGCAGATGTATTCGGCATAGGCACCAAACTTGTCAGGACTCATGCCGAATATGGCATCACCTACTTTGAAGTTGGTCACCTCAGCGCCGATGGCATCGATTACGCCGGAAAACTCGACGCCACCAATGGCCTGACGCGGCTTGCTCAAGCCGTACATCAGGCGCACGAGGAAGGGATCGCCCTTACGGAAGGCACTATCGCTGGGTGTGACAGAGGCGGTATGGATTTTGACGCGGACTTCGTTGGCGGCGGGTTCCGGCTTGGTGACGTCTTGCAGTTGGAGGACATCGGGTGACCCGTACTGAGTCTGAATGATGGCTTTCATGATTTTTCTCGCTTTCATATGCAGTGCGCTGGTATGTGATCGTTACTCGTCGTTATCGATGCTGGTGATGGCGATCAGCGTCAGTCCCAGATTGCGGATGCGTTTGAGCAACCCGTGTAGTGCCGCTTGATCGACCACTTCGCCAGTGAGCAGCGTATCGCCACTCTCCTGTAATTCGACGGTGAAGCCATCAAACCAATGGCTCCACTTCGCTTCTAAGTGCCCCTTGATGCGTATCTGGTAACGCTGGGGCGGATTCGGCTCGGATGATGTGTGCGTGCTGTTCATGGTCTGTGCCTCGTTCGTCGCCCTCCGTGTATTCTGCTTTGTTAGGTCGTTTACTTGATTGACCCAAGCATACGAAATAGGGAATGAAGCATCATCACCACATGTGGTGATTCATGTGGTGATTTGTGAGCATGGGTTTTGGGGACAAAGAAAAGAGGGTGCTAAATGAGGTTGAGTTCCTCAGCACGGCGGACGGCAGCGCGGCGGCTGTTGACGCCCAGTTTGCTATAGATGTTTTTGCTATGGGTGCGCATGGTATTGAGCGAAACCATAAGCTGGTCAGCGATTTCCGGCCCGGTGAGGTCGGTACCGAGCAAGCGCAGCACGTCCAGTTCGCGGTCGCTGAGGGGATCGAGTGCGCCTGTCTGAAGCGGAGCTGCGGATTCCTGGTTGCCGCCAAAGGCGGCAATCAGGCGTGTGACGTAAGCCGGAGCGATGCCGGCCTGCAATGCCTGATACAGCAATGAGGCCATCAGCGTGCCTTCATCGACGAAAATGCGCACAAAACCTTGTGGCTCTGCCAGCGACAGGGCCTCCTGTAAAAAGGGCAATGCAGCAGATAGATCCCCCTGGGTGGCCAGGGCAAGTGCCTGCACATTACGAATTTCAATAACGCGGCCTATGCGGCCTCCTTCGTGCGCGGATTGATAGAGGCGTTCCAGCAATGTGACCGCCGCCTCGTAGGCGTTCGGCTGGCCGCGTTGGGACTGAGCCAGCAGCAAACGCGCCAGCGTGATGTGCTCGAACTCGCGCATGTAGTGCAGGCCATCATCGGGGGATAAGCTGCGCTGCTGGGACCAGGCATGGGCCTTATCGAGGTTGCCCTGCTGGATCCAGATGCGAGCGCGCCATGCAGACGCTGGTTGGGCATCTGGCAGGGGCGTTTGGCGGAATTGGTCTTCGGCTTCATCGAGCAGGGCAACGGCCCCATCCAGATCGCCCTCGATTCGCTTCATCTTGGCCTGGACCACATACAGGCGGTGCTGCCAATCCGGCAAAGACGTCCGATCGCCCAATTCAACACTCAGGCGCAGGATGTCCTCCGCCTGCTCGAGGTCGTTCATTTCCCGGTACAAATCACTGAGGCCACGATAGAGGTCGGGCAGTTCCAGGGCAGCATTGTTGGTCTGCTGCTCAGCAACTTCCAGAGATTGTTTGTAGATGCGGATGGCATCCTGCAAGCGACCCAACGTCAGGCGAACATCAGCGACAATGAAGGCCAAGCCGAGGGCATCACTGATGACGCCCACTTTGAATAGATCACCGATGAGCGTGGATAGCTCACGCTCGGCTGCGATTAAATCGCCACTGACCCAATAGGCGATGCCCAACAGGGACATGGCCTGACGGCGGTTCAGGTGGCTGATGTCGGCATCCGGCAGCAGGTCGAGGGCGCGTTGGCCGGAGACAATCGTATTGGGGATGTCGCCCAGAGACAAAAAACGATAGGTCCGGGCGCTGGCTATCGACGCCAGCATATAACGGGTCTTCTGGTCGCTTGGCTCGGCATCTAACAAGCGCTCAGCATCCTGCAAACGGGCTTCGGCCTCATCAAAGCGACCTTCATTTAGCAAGGCCCAGCCGCAACCGATACATAAATAGGGCCGCGCCGTGATGATCGACTCCGGGAGGGAATAAGCCCAGCCGAGCCACGTCTTGGACTGGTAGGTCAGGTCCATGTGCTGCCAGATGCCTGCAATGAGGTCAGCCGCACGGTCCATCGCATCGGCGGCTAGAGCATGGTGAATAGCGTGGGCAATCATATCATGCTGCTCATACCAGATAGACGCGCGTAGGTGCAGGTCCGGCAGGGCGTCGTCTTGCTCATTAACCAGATTGGCATGGAGCGCATCGGCAAACAGGTGGTGATAGCGGTACCAATCGCGGGTATCATCCAGCGGAATGACGAACAGGTTGCCGCGTTCCAATGTTTCTAATAGCGTTTTGCTGTTCTTTAAGCCCGTGACAGCATCGCATAGTGACGCATTCAGGCCATCAAGAATCGAGGTTTGCAGCAAAAAGTTGCGCAGAGCATCTGACTGGCGGTGCAGCACTTCCTCGACGAGATAATCCAGCACAAAGCGGTGGCTGCCTGTAAACGCCTCTATAAAGCTGGCGGTATCGTCACGGCCCTGCATGGACAGCGCCGCCATCTGCAAACCCGCGATCCAGCCTTCTGTACGAGCCTCCAGGGCGGCGACGGCCTCTGGCGACAGGCCCAGTCCGGTCATCTGGTTGAGGAAAGCAGCGGCTTCCTCATGGGTAAAGCGCAGTTCAGCCACACGCAGTTCGGTCAACTGACCGCGTGCCCGCAAGCGTGCCAGGGGCAGCGGCGGATCTTCACGGGTGGCAATCACCAGGTGCATTTGCGGGGGGATATGTTGCAGCAAAAAGCTCAACGCCTCATCAATGGCCAGGGCGTCCAGCACATGGTAGTCATCCAGCACAAAGACGAATTCCTGCGGGATGGCGGCAATTTCATTAAGCAGCACGGTCAACAGCGCACTGGGATCAGGCGCTTGCGTTGACCCCAACATGCCCAGGGTATTTTCACCCGCATCGGGGGCAATGGTCCGCAAAGCAGCAACCATATAGGCGATAAAGCGCGTCAGGTCGCCATCATCTTCGCTGAGGGAGAGCCATGCTACAGGTTGGTCCAGGCCAGCGATCCACTGGCTGAGCAGGGTCGTTTTGCCGAAGCCAGCAGCGGCTGAAATAAGCGTCAACTTGCGATAGAGGCCCTCGTTCAAGATTTGGGTCAGGCGAGGCCGAGGGACGACATCAGGCCGGGGACGCGGCACATAGAGCTTGGTCGTTAATATGGGTATGGTCATGCTTGCTTTGCACCACTACAAGGGCCTGCGAACGAAAGCCCTCAATCATCCAGGCCACACACCGGAGAGATCGCAAATGATTATGTATTGAGGGACATAACAGTCTACCGTGAAAGGATCAGCCCAGGCAAATCGCGCTAGACCTATATGTTGTGATGGTTTACTTGGGTTATATCGAAAATGCTTGGGATATATAACCCAAGCGATCAACACGATTCAGGCACTGAGGGCAACGGCGATTCTTTATTTATCGTGTGATATAAATCAGTCAAACAACATGCCCTGGGAACAACACATGCTCCCAGGGCAATGAGGTTTCGTCAAGCAAGTTGCTAATTGCCATCCCAATCACCTGTGACAGGTACATCAAACGGTGAACCGTAACTATATGAAATATCAGCATACCCTGTCGCATTCTGATTTTTCAGATACCAGGTTGCAGATGGTTGCCGGAAGATACCAATCGTATCGACACAATCACCATCCCAATCGCCTGTGACTGGAATATCCGTTGCTGGCACGCCAAATGTGATAACAGCATCAGCATAGCCTGATGAATTGCTATTCCGCAGATACCAGCTACTATCGCTCGACCGGAAGATACCAACTGTGTCTTTTCCATCCCCATCCCAATCGCCTGTGACAGGTGTTTCGTTCGGCAGCCCGAAGGTAAAAACATAGTCAATCGGGGCATAGTAACTATTGGTATTAGTCAGATACCAGGTCCCTGTTGTAGGGCGGTATACACCAATCGTATCGATACCATCGCCATTCCAGTCACCGATAACGGGCATATCGCCTGCCAGACCAAAAGCCACACCTCGCCCGTTGGATTGGACTGTATGGTAAAGTTTCAGAGAAAAGTAGTCGATGTCGAACGTACCGACAGTATCAACCCCATCACCATCCCAGTCGCCGCTAAATGGCACAGACGTGGATCGTCCCCACTGCTCTACAATGTTTGCATACCCTGCGCCATGCGTGCTTTTAAGGAACCACCATCCGCCATCACCCCGGAAGATACCTGGCGTATCAATCGAACAAGCTGTCACTAGAGGGTCGCCTAACCAGAGATACCCATAACCATATCGGGTATCCGGCCCCATGTCGCCGGGGTCTGTGCCCCACGGTGATGATAATGCGCGTGACCGAAGGAAGTTTTCAACATCAGTGCGGGTATAGTCGGGGAACGCACCCAGCACCAAGGCCGCTGCTCCCGCCACATGGGCTGTCGCCGCCCGTGTCCCAGGAAAGCTCGATTCCACATACATGTTCGTTGTTGTGTTGGTGAACCCAGCTAATTGAGGCTGGAAGAAGCCAAGTCCGTTCCCGGCTGTGGCACCCCCATCCGGGGTCTGGCTATTGGCAGGCCCATATCCGCTGTACGTCTCTAACGCCGACGTTTGAACATCGACGGCAGATACCACAAAGGCATACTGAGAATCCGCCGGAGAGACGACACTGCTTAAATGATAATCATATTGGAGTGTACTATACCCAGCATCATAGTCGATGAGCTGCATCCAGACGCGCTTGTCTGACTGGGAGTTGTCGATTGCCCAGGCATAATAACCTGCTTCTTGTGCATCAAAACAGATGCCTTCAACCGGGTATCCGGTATCAGCATTTACAGCATCTGAATCCACGTATGGGGTCCAATTATCCACACCATTGTATGAATAATAGAGAATCAAATTCAGGTCGTTGGTAATCGGTTGTGCCCAATCATCCCAAATGAGAACCTGACACAGATGCTCGCCTATATCGACGTAGCCATCACCGTTTACGCGGTTAAGCACATCGACAGCCCCATTACGATTAAAATTGTGAAGTTCTGTCCCAATGCCAGCAATACCAGATTCGTAAAACGCCCCTTCATAATGGGAACTGCCCATATCGCCAGCGGCAACCACGAACATCACATCGAGGTCAAGCGCTGTTGTATCAACAAGAACGGAGGCTGGACCACTACCATCACCAGCGGTTACTGGGAAGGTCAGGGCTGTCACAAGCATATCAACCTGTTTGGTCTGTGTCAGGTAGATGACCGCATCAACAAATGAGGCGAAGTTGTTAGCCTGGTAGGCAAACACATCCGCATCCGGTGCCATATCACACAGAATAGCGACCACATTGAGGCCTTCAACATCTTGCCCGGAAGGTGTGTCCTGATAAGGCACACTGGGTGCGCTTTCAGCCGTTTGCAGGCAACTCACCTCTGCGGTGTGCTCTGCTATCTGATCAAAACCATTATCAATGACACCGATACGTACATCCTGTCCGGTATAACCCGCAACATGCCATGCATCTGCGTTGCTAGCACTTACGCCTTCTGAGGTGACCAAACCATATTGCGGCAACATATCGGATTGAGCCGTCACCGGGGTTGAAATGGCCTTTGGTGGCACATCAATAAACTGAATAGCATCGCTAGACCCAAGCGCCGATAAGGCATTGATCGGCAGGTCAGCTAGCAGGTACGGATTAAAGACGTGCCTGACACTGCCGCCCGCATTGCTGACGAGGTTTGCGACCAGATCGGCATCTGCGGTGGCATGGATCAGAACGGTAACGTTATTTCCGTTGACATATTCCGTCGTCGCATAATCGTAGAGTGATTGCTGGCTGAATACCAGATCGCTCTGTCCAGAACCCGATGCACTTCGTTGAGTGACCAAATGGGCCAACACAGGTGAGAGGCCGGGCAAAGTAGGGACAATGTCATCGGATTGTATGGCTGTCATGGTATCAGCAAACAAGGTAGCCAACCCAATTTCTACGGTGACTTCTAGTGTTTGACTTTGACCCTCGACACTGACTTCATACTGGAAACGATCCGTACCTAAGAAACCCTCATCCGGCTGATAAACCAGGTGCGGAACCTGGCCGCTCAGTACACCATGTTCGGGTTGCTGCACAAAGGCATAATCTACCCCTGGAACGAGATCAATTTCAACAGATGTATTCCTTGATGTCTGGTAGAGGCCATCTGGCATATCTGTGACATCATCAGCTTGTTCGGTGGCACCTTTTACAAGAATGACGACTGTTGCCGATGTAACTTGCCCGGTGCTGTCTACCACACTATAGGTGAGTCTATCCTCGCCAATAAAACCAGGATTCGGTTGGTAGACTAAGTATGGCGCTTCACCATACAACCGGCCGGAACCAGGGAGCACGTCCACAACAAACGTCAGGGGGGCGATAGCCCCATCTGGCGCCTGTAGAACGAGATCCACAGGGGTATCATCCGTTGTTGTAACCTGCATATCTTGAGCAGCCAAAGGTGCCGCAACCATGACTAGAAAAAAAAGGGTTATGATCCATATACGATTCAACATCAGTTCCTCAAAGTATTCTTCTGTGAACCTGGTTACACAGCAATCAACTTACAATCATTAAATGCAGCAAAAGCATCTCCGCAGAAAAGACGAATTACGTCTACTGACAGATATGCTTTCGCACTTGTCATCCATCCAGCATTATAACTGGTATACATTACTGATCATATGAACGAGGTTGCTCTATATGAAGGCGCGTGTCAAATTCCAGGCCTATCGTATGACAGTCGTCAGGCAAGTGACTGTGCACCACGACAGTATGCAGCTTAACTACTGTTGTTGAGACCTAACAAGAGGGATTCTATAGAGGCGTAACGGGTTGATTGATTATCAACATTGACCTGCCAACGCGGATTGTCGGCCAGGGTCTCAATCTCAATATGAGGCTGGCCTGTTCCCAGACGTTCGCTGACGGCATACCCTGCCCGTTCCAGGGCACGGCGCGTCCAGATGTAGGTGACGCCATCGCCCTTTAGAGAGACGTGGCGCACATTCTTTTCGCGGGTTTTGAAAGCGCCTGTTTCCGCATCGAAAGCCACGTTGGCACTCTCAAAGGCGGCTTCAAAAGCGCCATTGAGCACCAGTTCTTCCGGCATCCCCACCTGGATAGGCGCACCCTGGGGCAGCAACCAGATGCGATCCGCCAGACGCAGGGCCAGGTCAAGATCATGGATGGAGAGCACAATCGAGCAGCCGACTTCACGCGCCAGGTCACGCAGCAAGACCAGGGTCTCCACGCGGCGCGGCAGGTCGAGGAAGGCGGTTGGTTCATCCAGAATGAGCAGGTCGGGTTCCTGGGCCAGGGCACGAGCGATCATAATCTTCTGACGTTCGCCATCGCTCATGGTGTTGATCGACTGATCGGCTAGTTTTTCTGCGCCGACCATTTCAATGGAGCGCATGACGACTGCATGGTCGCTTTCGGATAGCTGGCCACTCCAGGCAGTGTAAGGATGTCGCCCCATCGCCACCAGACCATAGCCTGTGAATAGGCCCACTTCCATTTTTTGCGTCAACACCACGCTGATGTGCTTGGCGCGGTCGCTGGCGCTCATACGGTGGACATCATGGCCATTGAGCAAGACCTGCCCACTCAGCGGCTTTTGAATACCAGCCAGGGTGCGCAACAGCGTCGATTTGCCTGCGCCGTTGGGGCCAATCAGGCAGACCAATTGGCCTGCATCCAACGATTCGGTAAAAGGCGGCACGACGACTTTGGTCGGCTGGCGACGTTCGCTGTATCCAGCGCTGACTGCCTGTAATTGGAGACGCATGGACGTGGTCATGAGGCAAACGTCTCCTTGATGTTGCGGCGGCTAAGGATCACCCAGATAACCGCAGGCGCACCGATGAATGAAGTCACTGCGTTCAGAGGCAGGACAATGGAGCTGCCGGGGACATCGGCAATGATGGAAGCTACCAACGCTACTAATGCGCCCACCAGGATGGTCAGGGGCACTAATTGGCGATGATCGGAGGTATTGAACAAACTGCGGCACAGGTGCGGCACAGCAATGCCGATGAAGCCAATCGGGCCACAAAAAGCAGTGATGGTCCCGGCCAGGATAGCGGTCGTCAGGATGATGCCGAAACGGGCGGCCATCAAGTTAAGGCCCATGCTCTGGGCGTAAGATTCACCCAGCAGCAGCGCATTGAGCGATTTGCTCAACAAGAAGGCAGCAATCAAGCCCAGAATGATGGTCGGTACCATGATGGCCAATTGGTCCCAGGTAACACCGCTGAAACTGCCAAATGTCCAGCTGATATAGGCCTGGATGCGCTCCGGAATGCTGAAGTAGAGCAACAAGCTGACCATGGCGCTGGTAACGTAGCCAAAAAGCAGGCCCAGGATGAGCAGCGTCATGCCATTGGAGACGCGGCGCGCGGTCCATAGGACGATCAAGAGCACAACAGCAGACCCCATGCTGGCGGCAGCGGCCAGCCCCAGGTCGCCCAATAAGCCCAAACCCGATAGCAAGGTGGTCGTCACCGTGCCGACGGTCAGCACAACCAGGGCCACCCCCAAACTCGCCCCGGAACTAATGCCCAGGATGAAGGGATCAGCCAGTGGATTGCGGAAGAAGGTCTGCATCATCAGGCCGCTGATGCCCAACGCCGCCCCCGCCAGCACGGCGGTCATGGCCTGGGGCAAACGGTAGTTGAGCACGATGTTACCCCAACTGGCTTTTGCGGCTTCCTGACCCAGCAGAATATGTATGACTTCTTCCAGTGGGATCGAAACCGAGCCAACCGCCAAGCTAATCAAGAAGATGGCAATCAGCAGCGCCACAATGCCCACGATCAGCAGTGATCGCAGATCGGGCAGCGACAGTCGCAGTTTTTGGGTTGTGGTGGGAATACTGACCTCACATATCGATGGTTGTGCCATAAATCGATCCTAAATCTTCTGGCTGCTCATTAGATTGAGACAACCTGTTCAGGTGGACGAAGTTACTCGTCCACCTGGGAAAAGGGCTATTCTGCGGAAGCAAGCTGCTGGTAGTAGGTAAATTCATGGTCGGGCAGCAGGTCGGGATGGAAGATAGCGATCAGATCGGCCAGGATCAGCTCAGGATGGGCCGCGCCACTCTCGAAGTAGTCACTACCACCGTTGGCGTTCGTGCGCAGGTTGTTGTTCCAGACGTTGCCACTCTCAACAGCAGCGAAGTCAGCAAAGCGCGGTTCATCAGCCAGCATGTCGTCGATCGTGCCCCAGAACTGGTTGGCGTTCACCCAGTACTCGGCCTCAGCGCCATTTTCTACGACCACTTCGACATCCAGCGGCACGCTCGTACCGGGTTGGTCCGCAAACAGGAAGTCAGCACCGGCATCGGCCAGCAATTGGGCGATGGTGCTATCGGCACCGGGCATGTACCAGGTACCACTGTACGGGCTAGCAGTGATGGCTGTCGGGCGTTCTTCGACATCGGCGGCCAGCGCGGTCAATTCCTGGTATGTGCCTTCTACTGCGTCAAACAGTTCGTTGGCTTCGGCTTCCGTATTGAAGAAAACCGCGATGTATTTGCCCCATTCCGCCTGACCCAGAGGGGAGGTATCGGCGTAGTCAGCGTTCAGCACACTGGGGATACCGGCTTCTTGCAGTTGGCTGAGGGTCGTACCGCCTGCGTAAAATTCCTGGGCCATGACCAGTTCCGGCTCCAGGTTCAGCAGCAGTTCAAAATTGATGTCGCCACCGCTGCCACCGCCGCCAATTTCAGCGACATCGCCGCTTTCGACCAGGGCGAGCACATCTTCGTTGCTGGTGAACAGGGTTGTATCGACAGCGACCAGGCGATCCAGCAGGCCTTGTTCGTCAAGATGAGGCAGCATGCTGGTAGAGGTCGCCACGAAGCTGTTGACGGGTACTTCAAAGATAGCACTCTCGTCGTAGCCTTCCGGCGCGGGCGTGCCGCACTGGACTAAGACATATTCCAGGGCTTCTTCGGCACCCGGCCAGGGCAGCATGGTCACGATTTTATAGTTGTTGAAGTACTCAACCACGAAGTTATTCGCATATACCGCAGCGACTTTATCAGGGAAGTAATCGACCTCGGCATCGTAATTTTCGACGCAGCTATCGGTCAAGTTGGCTTCTGGAGCGTCCTGAGCGTAGCTAGCAAATGCCAGCGCACTCAGTAAAAAGGCAATCAATACGGTTCTTGCTAGGGATTTCATTGGCATTCCTCAACCCGTTCCGGGTGATTGTTGTTTAGTCAGGTATGGCTATTCACTGGATCGCAAACTGGATCGTGATCGGAAACCGTGATGTGCTCAAGAAATAAAAAACCCGCTAGGGAGCGGGCGAAGAACATAAGCGAATCATGTCTCTGCTTGTACCCTTTCTCCTCGAAGGATGTACACAAGCTAGCATACAGGCGAGTGATCGGGCTTCGGCAAGACTTGCCGTTACCGTTGCGGGTCAGCGCCGGATTTACACCGGACTTCCCTCACGAGCATGCAAAGCGGTGACTATGTTGGTGTCTTATTTCAAGACGGTGAACTCCTTAATCGTTCATGAGTGAGTATACCCATGCCCGATAGGCTCCACAAGGTAACAAAGGTCATATCAGGGAATGGCTATACCCCACAAAAAAGCCATACGTTATTTGAGAAGGCACATTGAGAAACTTACATTAAACGCAAAAAACCAGCCGATTGGCTGGTTTTTTTGTTTGTGCAGGAGTGCGAGGACTCGAACCCCGAACCTACGGTTTTGGAGACCGTCGCTCTGCCAGTTGAGCTACACTCCTATGATGAGGCGCACGCTAGGTACGCCAGCGACAATCCGCTATTTGGTCTCTTTATAGACGACGTGCTTGCGGACGATCGGATCATATTTACGCAGTTCCAGGCGGGTGGTCGTATTCATACGATTCTTGAACGTATAATACATATGACCGCTCTCAGAGCTACGCATTTTTACAAGAATACGATTGCCTTTTTTCGCCATATCACACCATACTTATTAGAACATATCGGGTTGAGGTCGAAGCCT
The DNA here is from genome assembly GCA_002699585.1 of Anaerolineaceae bacterium. Classification (GTDB taxonomy): domain Bacteria; phylum Chloroflexota; class Anaerolineae; order Aggregatilineales; family Phototrophicaceae; genus Phototrophicus. The sequence continues at coordinate 418,395 of PABP01000036.1, forward strand.
CCGATGGGATTTGAACCCATGACCTCATTCTTACCAAGAATGCGCTCTACCCCTGAGCTACGGAGGCATTAGTGGGCCGGGTTGGATTCGAACCAACGTAAGCTTACGCTAGCGGATTTACAGTCCGCCCCCTTTAGCCACTCGGGCACCGACCCTCATTTTTGCTCGTTGGAGAGCAAAGCCATTGATGGGACTCGAACCCATGACCGCTCGATTACAAGTCGAGTGCTCTACCAACTGAGCTACAATGGCATTGCGATGTGCAGTATACCATTGGCCTGTTTGCCAATTCAAGATGAGAATCCATCAAGTCAGGCACAGGAGCAAAAGTTTATCGGACATAGGAACCAAAGTCAACGGTGGTTGCGGCTGCAATCGCCATTTTGAGGATACAAAATCACTTTTACAGGACAGGTCTCAGGACACGTCTATGGAACGCACATTTTGTGCTGCTCTGCCCTTGCTGCATAAGCGAACCGGGCTACAATCATGCCTATGACCAAACGACTGATGATACCCCTTATTGGCTTGCTGCTGGCGCTGATCGCCGCAGGTTGTGGCACGCGCAGTGCCCCCATCCCCACCTTGATTGACATCGACGCCAGTTCAACCAGTGTGGTGCTGACGCAGAACGCGCCACCGCCCGGTTTTGACACGGTTGAGTTCGCCGACATCGACGCCAATTTAACGCGCTTGCCGGGTTGGCATTACGAAGCGACCCTGTCTTTTTCCGGTTATTACGCGCGCACCACGCGCGAAGCCACAGCCCGCACGAATGCCCAGGTATGGTACAACCAGGTGGCCTCGGCGCGGCGGGTGGTGACGCAGGTCAGCGGTGATCTACAGGGTAACGAACAGAACACGCGCTACGAAGCGGTCCGGCTGGGGCCAGACGCTTTTCTGCTGCGCGATGGCACCTGTCTCTCTAACGCCAGCGAAGACGCCGCTTTCGCAGCGGACTTGAGCGCGGCAAGTCTGCTAGGGGGCATCCGCACAGCACAGGCAGCCGCGGAAAAGGCCATCATCAACGATGAGTCCGTCTGGCGCTATACATTCTCCCCGGATGATGTGGCGCTACCCGCCTTGGCCCTGGCGGAAAGCGGCCAAATCACGGGCATCAGCGGCGAACTATGGGTTTCCCCAGAAAATAATGCCGTTGTGCGTTATTACGCCAATATCGACTTTGAAAATGGCTTTTTGCTGGGCAGCAGCCTGCCGCTAACAGGCACGATTCTGCTGCGTTATGATCTGTACGATATTGGCGATGTGCCCAATATCAGCGTTCCCTTTGGATGTTAGCCATGCGTGATTTACCAACTTTCGCCGATGTCATCCGCGCCGAGAACCGCATACGGCCGTATTTGCCAGCAACCCCGCTGGAAGCCGCGCCTGACCTGGGGGAGAACGTCTATCTTAAGCTGGAAAATGCCAACAAGACACACTCGTTCAAAGTGCGAGGGGCGCTCAATGCGGTGCTCTCACTGGATGATGCCGCCCGCAACCGCGGACTGATCGCAGCGAGTTCCGGCAACCATGCCCAGGGATTGGCCTACGCAGCCAGCTTAGTCAGGGCACAGGCCACCATCATGATGCCCAAACACACGCCGCAGAAGAAGGTCAAAGGGGTGCTGCGCTATGGTGCGGAAGCTATCCTGTATGGCGAAAATTACGACGAAACCGAAGCCGAAGCCCTACGCTGGTCCCAGAGTGAAAATCAGCCCTTTGTCTCGCCGTACAACGATCCGTATATTGTGGCAGGTGCGGGGACAATTGGCCTGGAGATTGCACAGCAGTTGCCACAGGTGGAGCGTGTGATCGTGCCGTTGAGCGGCGGCGGCTTACTGAGTGGGGTCGCGCTGGCCATCGATGCTTTATGCCCCGATGCTGAGATCATCGGCGTGAATGCGGAGTCCGCCCCATCGTTTTACAATCTGCGTAATGGCACCAACCTACCCGAAAATTGGGATACCCTGGCTGAGGCCCTCTCCGGCGACATCGAAACAGGCAGCATCACCATCCCGCTGATTGAAAAGCTAGTCGATGACATTGTGCTGGTGAGCGAAGACCAGATCGCTGAAGCCATGCGCTGGATGTTATCGGTGCAGGGATGGCTGGTCGAAGGCGGTGGCGCGGTCGGGGTGGCGGCAATGCTGCACGACATCTTGCCCAATGATGGCAAAACGACGGCGATTGTCGTCAGCGGTGGCAGCCTTGATCTATCGACGTTGCAGCGCATCCTCACTTAGCGCGCTGCTGCTCGTATTCCTCACGTAGTAGGCCAAAAAAATATTGTCCACAGCGCTGACCATTGGCCATGATGGTGCTCTGACGCAGATGGGCTTCCTGTACGAAACCACAGCGGCGCGCGACGTCGGCGCTACGTGGGTTGGCATCACTGCAATGCAAAATGATGCGCTCCGCCTCTAAATGCTCAAAGATGAAGGCCAATGCGCCCTTAGCCGCTTCCGTGACGTAGCCTTTGCCTTCGTGATCGACATCGGCAAAATAGCCCAGGCTGAATTCAGGGATGTCCCAGTTGGAAGCACCGATATAGATCTGGGCGACAAAGGTCTCACTCTGACGATCAAACGCGCCCAGGTAAAACTGCTGTCGCAGCGCATACTGGGCGGAAAAGTCCCGCACCAGATTTTCCGCATCCTGCTCTGAGCGAAGATAACGGGCCGCATTGTGGGCTTCAAACGGAAAGAGATGATCCCGATTGCGGTGAGCCATTTGCCAGTACATGGGTCCATCACCGGCACAGTAGCGACGTACAGTCAGGCGCTCAGTTTGAAAATAATCCGGGATGGCTAGCAACATACGACGCATAACAATAACGATCCTATCTGTATGATGTACCTCGCACAGCATAGCGCCTATGGCCCATACAACTAAAGTGACGTTGCTCCTGATTGGGATTGCTGACGATACGAATTGGAAGGTATCCGACCATTAAAATAGAAAACACAGCTCATCGCTGTGCTTTCTGGATGATGTTCACGTGGGGGATTGTGACATCTGTGTCGGAATAGCCTGGCAACTACCATTCCATAGATAGGGTACCAGCATCACATGTCTCAGGTATCCGCTGGGTGGACTGGCCAGGTGGCCAGTTTATGGATAGTTACAATGCTATGGCAGCGTATACTTCAGTGTCGGTGCGGGTTAAGTATAAACCTATATTGAAATCAACAAATAACTAATGTTATTCTGAAAACTAAAGCGTACTCATATCCTGTGTAAGAGATTGATATGTCTGTGACAGTGGAGCGGCTTGAAGGTGAACCTATTTTAATTGCAACGATGCGTGGATATATCACCTATGCGGACGTGAGAGAAGTCTATAGGCTCAGCAAAGCTCTCATTACCGTACAAGACAATAAAATTTACCGCATCACGGATGTTTGGCAAGCGGATTCATCGTTTACCGAAATGCTTAAGGTCATCCAGCGCGCTACCCAAGAAGTCGCGGCATCCACAGAGGACACACGCATACAGGTTGTATTTGTGGGTGCACACAGTTGGATTCAGTTTTTTCGGAACACCATGCAAAATCGTGGCATCGACATTGCTGTCTTTACAGACATGGATAAAGCATTACAAGCCGTGCACTTAATGATTGCTAATGACAGAGAAACAGGCTGAACCAGTACAGAAGGGAAATAGCCGCGAATAAGAAAAGAGCCTGCCATATCTGGCAAGCTCTTTTTTGTTTTGTGGCTATCTTAAAGCGAGCTGGCGTTAGCTACCTACAACCGGCACATTGTTGATGTCGCCTTCGACTACTTTGAGGAAGCCAGTGTAGACCCAGCCAATCGTGCCTTTCCAGAGCACCTGGTACCAATCGCCAGCCGCGGTACGGGCGACAACAGGTAAGAAACTGCCCCAGGTAATGCGGCCAGTTTGCTCCGACATGAGATCAGGTGCGGCACGCATGCGCATACCAGCCCGTGCCTGGGCCAATACCCCCGTATCGCTGAAGCCTTCCGGCAGACCATAGAGGGTGGTCGCGCTGCTAATCGGCGCGGTGAACTCGTTGCGGTTGAAGAACAGGTAGTAACCATAGGCCCAACCAGTACGGCCACCCAGGTCCAGCAGGAACCAGCTCGCATCGTCGTTGCGGCCTACCACGCGATAGGTCTGACCCCGGAAAATGCGGTCAAAGCGGTGGCCACCCAATGACGGCGCGTCACGGATGTTCAACACACTGGCGCGGATAACGGTAGCTGTCAGTGAGCCAGCCGGGATCGGCGGCAAGCCAGTTGCGGTCGGCGTCGGTGAGGGACCGGGGGTTCCGGTCGCGGCCACGCTGACAGGCTCCCAGAAGAATTGTACCGTCGCGTTACCCACGCGATCCACGAATTCCACCACGATTAAGGTTTCTGCCGTCGAGGTAATCGTGAAATCGGCAGTTTGGGTCTGCTGCGAGCCACTGTTGCCGAAGAAATCCATGATAACAGTACCGTTGATGATCGCGCGCGCACCATCGTCCGCCGTTAGATAGAAGCGGTAGGTACCAGGCAGCAGGAATTCGCCTGTTGTCCAGCGAACGCTGAAGTTGTCATCAGATATTTGCCCTGGTAATGGACTGGCCGCCCAGACGAAATTGACCTGCTGGTCAATACGCGAAAAGGCGGGGTCGCCACTCAAAGCCGCATTGTCATAGTACTGGCCAATCCAATTGGTGCCGAATGTTTGTGCCTGCACGGTGATGGATAGCAACAACGTCAGCGCTATTGTCAGCACCAACACAGGCAATAATAGTCGTCGTGTGGTCCTCATGAAAGCTGTCTCCCTGCAAAGCGGGTGAAAGAGTGCCCCCGATTCGGCTGCGTCTGGTTCGCAATCAGATGACGTCTGATAGCAGACTCAAAAACACAACCGTTGTTTCGACACTGCTTTTATCAACAAGGTAAGTATACCACTGTGCTGTATTTCGACACCCTTATTGTGGGGCAGGAATAGGAGAAATGGACTATATAAAAGCTTGGAGTAAGTAGAAACTCAGTCATAAAAAGGCGTGGCTCCGTAGATACCACGCCAGGGAGTATTCAATTGCAGGTGAGGCTTTACTCAAAAATGAGTGGGGCTAGCTGTCTTCTGACGCCAGTTCGGCTAGCTGCTGATTCAGACCGAGTGAATCATATAGCCACCATTCTTCAACTATTTTGCCATCTTCAATTCGGTCCACGTTTACGCCGCCAACCAGGACTTGGTCCTCAACAAATGTCAGGGTAAATGTGTATACAACCAGATCACCCTCGGCGAAGTATGTGATGTCAATTGCTTTATGATCGGGGAAATTCGTTTGGATGTCGATCAGCATTTCCACAGCTTCATCTACGGTAAGGTCAGCACCTATATCGTGTATTACGGCATCGTCTGCGAAGCCGGAGAAATGGCCCGGAATATCATGAGCGTTTAGCAGGTCGCCAAGGCCAGCAACCATCATTTTGTTTTCTTCGGCTGTGGTTGTTGCTTCTCCCAGGGCGATGTCCCAGGGAACATCTGGCAAAATCTCGTCTTCTGAAGGCATGAAGCCCATTTGCAGCATGAAAGGCGTAGCATCATAGAGGACCCACAATTCAGCAATCTTGCCTTCCTCAAAACGGTAAATCTCCACACCATTGACACGAACCTCTTCACCAGTCGGTGGCTGTCCGTTGAATTCATTCTCGAATACACCACCCCAGTTGTCATCTACAACAAGATAATCGCCATCCATCAGCAGGATGTGATGGTCCATCGTGTACTCAGGAAATGTTATACTGGACCCCACAATCCAGCCTGCAACATACGCCTCGCGGTTTTGGGGTGGATAACCCCAGGAATGCATGACAAAGTCATCGGCAAGTATCTCTTCGACAATGTCGAAATTCCAACCTTGCCATAGTTCTTTATCAAAACGTTCCCAGACGGCGATCATCGCATCACGATCCATCTCTGTGTCCTGGGCGAACGAAGCTAATGACAGTACCATAAGCAGCAGGGTTGCCATAACCAGCACAAACCTATAACGATTTAACATAGCTCAAACCTCCCAGTAATCTCTGATTGACCGAACGGAGCAGGAGTCACCATGTTTCAATGTCGTGTGTGGCTATGTTGGACTTATGGAGAGTGTCCCTGAGTCCGTTTGCTTGTTGGTTGCATCCTGATCGCGCAGAGGGGGTGGGATGGATGCTGACTGCCGGGAAGGAAGATTGCGGTGCCGTCCACAGTGGTCAAGACGTGGAGAGAATTACTGTATCCGGTGAAGCGCCAACAAACACTCGATCAAGAGCATTTCTATGGCATGCTCATTTTTAGTATAGAAATAAAGCATGTCATAATATAGTGACGAATATCACAATCGATTAACATCTCGTATTTATAAGCTTTACTATGAATTTTGCTAACTTAATCTACAGAAAAAGAGCAAGTCTATGACTGTTTCTCATTGGCAAACCGATGTCCCCAGGCCGACCGAAGATGTGGATGTGCTGGTGGTTGGTGCGGGTTTGATTGGCTGCGCGGCGGCGTTCATTGCCCATGACGCCGGACATGATGTCACGCTGGTGGATGCCCGCGACCTGGCACATGGGGCTAGTGGGCGCAATGCCGGGTTCATGATTAGCGGCCTGGATAGCTATTATCATCGGGCGGTGGAGCGCTACGGCGAGGCCGTCGTACGCGAGATGTGGGCGCTGTCTAAAGAGAGCATCGCTTTCTGGCGGGGCATCGTGGAAAAAGCCGGGGATGTTCCCTATGAGCAGTGTGGGTCGCTGTTGCTAGCAGAAAGCGAAGCCGAGGCCGCAGAACTGGCCTTAGCGGCAAAGGCACTGGACACAGCGGGGTTCTCGGCGATCTATCACGATCATGACCCACTGGGGCGCGGCTATCATGCAGCTATCGAACAGCCAGATGATGGGGCTGTGCAGCCCGTCGCCCTGACACGCGCCCTGCTCCGTCTGAGCCAAGCACGGCTGGTCAGCAGCAATCCGGTATATGCTATCGAACAGGGTCAACCGGATATAGTGACAGTCTATGCGGAAAAAGCGATCTACAAAGCGCGTTACGTCATGCTGTGTACCAATGCCTATTCCCCTTTTCTGGATGACTATTTCGTGGGGCGCATTTTGCCGACACGGGCACAGTGTCTGGTCACGGAGCCGCTGCCGGAGCGCGTGATGGATCATGTCGGCTACAGTCGCTATGGTTATATGTACTATCGCCACACGTTTGATAATCGCTTTTTGATTGGTGGCGCGCGCGATCTGTTCACCGCAGAAGAAGCCGATACCAGCGAAGATCGTCTGAACCCACATGTGCAGTCAGCGCTGGATGCCTATCTCAAGCATTACTTCACAGATGTAACTGCCCCAGTAGCACGGCGCTGGTCGGGCATTATGGGCTTCAGCGTGGATGGTCTACCACAGGTGGGGACGCTGCCCGGTAAGCCGCGCGTGGCCTATGCAGTCGGCTTCACCGGACATGGCATCTCGCTGGGTGCGATGACGGCCCAGCGCGGCATCGACCACCTGCTAACCGGAGCCAATCCGGGGGCGATTGCGGCCAGTCGGCTGGATTGAAGATCGGAGAAACACCATGCGAGACGAAGACGTCTGGTTCAATGAAAACGAATATCCCGATGACGAAGACATCGCCGAATTCGGTGATGATGCTCCGGTGGATTATGATCCGCTGACGATTGGCTATCTGGGTGACGCCCGTCCCCGATTCTGGACGGCAGGTCGCATTGCGTTGCTCATTGTGGTGCTGTTTCTGCTATTCGCACTGCTGCTATCATTGGTGCGATTGTCTTAAAATATACAGTTTTTATAGCCTGCTATCCGTTTACAACAACTGTAATCACAACTGCTTGACATATTCTAAAAGTGGAATATAATCTGATTATCATATGATATAAGTGGAATATGACGTCACCCGCTGAGAGTACGACCTTATGTTGAAGAACATCTTGCTCGGTATTTTGAATTACAGCCCGATGACAGGCTACGATGTCAAGCAGTTCATTGATGGCTCGACATCACACTTCTGGTATGCACAAACCAGCCAGATCTACCGTACGCTCGATCAATTGGAGGAGGCTGGTTGCCTGACTTCGGTCATTGAGCATCAAGATACCAAGCCCAGCAAACGTATCTACCACATCACTGACAAAGGCCGTGAAACGCTTTCAGCATGGTTGCATAACCCGCTGGATCGCATTCCAAGTGCCAAAAATGAACTGCTGGTGTTTTTGTTCTTCGCTGGTCAACTTGATAAGGACACCCTGCTCGATCAACTCAGATTGCAGCGCAAGCTGTATCTGGAAAAGCAGGGTGACTACGATGCCGCAACGGGTTTCATCGAAGAGGCCGTTAAAGAGCAGCCGCAACTGGCGCGCGATGCTCGCCTGTGGGAAGCTACACGGCGCTTCGGCCAGATCAGCCGACAGGCATATATGCAATGGCTGGATGAAACCATCGCCATGATTGAGGAAGATTTTTAGTTCGCTCACTCTCGGTCGCTCGTTATGAGTGCATCATACGAGTGCACCATCCTAATGTGAATACAAATAGGGGCTGAATCATGTCTCAGAATACGCTCGAACTCAGCCGACTGCCAAGCCGCAGTTGGATCGGATTAGCTTTGGTTGCTATCGGTGTGGCGGCCTTCTTCGTCGTCGATCAGGTCATCGTACCCGCACTGGGCATCACCCTGCTGGATACACCCGAGTTGAATGACATCCTGCTCTATCAGATGACAATGCTGGGCCTGACTATCATCTTCCTGGCGCTGATGACTGTAATTTTTAGAGAGACTTTTTGGCGCTATATCCGCTTTGGTGATATGCGCACTGTCCCAGAACCTATTCGTTGGTTGGGCATTAACGAAAGGGATACATGGGTCAATGTGGGCATCACCTTCACGCTGATTGTCTCGATTGGTACGGCTATCTTCATGTTCATCGGCCTGGAAGGCGATCTGTCGCGGCTGAACTTCAGCTATCTGGGGCTGGCGATTGTTTTCGCGTTCAGCAACAGCTTCATCGAAGAAGCCATTACCCGCCTGGGTGTGGTCGTCAGCCTGGATGGCGTACTGCAACCTAAGCACATTGCCATCATCTCCGGCCTGATTTTCGGCATTCCGCACTTTTTCGGCGTACCGGGTGGACCAGTTGGCTCGCTGATGGCCGGGTTCATGGGCTGGTTCCTTGCCAAGTCCATACTGGAAACACGCGGCGTGTTCTGGGCGTGGTTCATCCACTTCTTGCAAGATGTCATCATCTTTGTGGTGATGGCCAGTATGCTCATAGGATAGACGAACACGTTTATGGTCCCGTTTTGGGTAGCCCAATTGGTAGCCTAAAGTGGGACCATCATGTATGGTCTATCGCATACTCGCTTTAGCAGGATTTTGGCTATGCCGATACATGATGCTTATCGCCAGCGCTTGTACCCTAACCTCGCCCAGATCGCGGCACACTTTGGTACGCCGTTCCACATTTATGACGAAGCAGGCATTCGCCAGACGGTACGCGACCTGTATACGGCCTTCGAGGGGTTGCCATTTCAGGAATTTTTCGCAGTCAAAGCGCTGCCTAACCCACAGATACTAGGCATTCTCAATCAAGAGGGCTGCGGCTTCGATTGCAGCTCTGTGCCGGAGCTGATACTGGCGCGGCAGGTAGGCGCACAACCGGGAAGCATCTTTTTCACCAGCAATAACACCACGCAGTCAGAATTCGCTATTGCCCAGGCAGATGGTGGGTCGTATCTCAATCTGGATGACATCAGCCTGCTGAACCGTGTGCCAACAAAACCGGAGGTCGTCGCGTTCCGTATGAACCCTGGCAGTGATATGGGCAATGCCATCATTGGCAAGCCAGAAGTCTCCAAGTTTGGCATCCCGCGGGAAAAGCTGGTCGATGCCTATCGACAGGCGCAGTCGCAGGGCATTAAGCGCTTTGGCCTGCACCAGATGGTCGTTTCCAATGAGTTAGATGCCGAGGTGCTGCTGGCCTCAACCAAGCTACTGTGTGACGTCGCGCGACAATTGCAAGACGAACTGGACATCGCGCTGGAATTCATCAATATCGGTGGTGGACTGGGCATCCCCTATGAACCCACTCAGAAGCCGCTGAACCTGGCACAACTGGCGACAGGTCTGCGTGAACTATGGCACGACTTCCCGCAGACGAAGCTGTTTATGGAGTCGGGGCGGTATGTGACCGGGCCACATGGGGTACTGGTGACGCGCGTCATCACGCTCAAAGACAGCTATCGCCGTTACGTGGGCGTGGATGCCAGTATGCCCGCCCTGATGCGCCCCGGCATGTATGGCGCTTATCATCACATTGAGGTGCATGATGCCGCAACCGATAGTGCACTAGAGATGGTGGATGTGGTCGGCAGCCTGTGCGAGAACAACGACAAGTTCGCTGTGCAGCGTCCGCTGCCAACCGTCAAATTGGGTGATTTGCTGGTGATTCAGGATACAGGGGCGCATGGTCATTCGATGGGCTTCAACTATAACGGGCGTTTGCGTCCACAGGAACTGCTGCTGCGTGCCGATGGTTCCGTTGAGCGCATCCGCCGTGCGGAAACGCTCTCAGACTACTTTGCGACACTGGCGCACGTTGAGGCCGATCCGTATCAGCCGCCGCAAACCCCTTAACCCCTAAAACGTGGTTCCGGCTGGCCATGACAACCCACACCGCAACTTTGTTTTCTCCATGATTAGAGGAACGTTCTACTAATCCTTTGATCCTATACTCAGGCTATATTCATAGACAAATGTATAAAAATAAGGGGCGCGCTCTAATTAATCACAATTTATACACGCCATAACGCATAACTTTGGCTATGAGAGGAACAAAGGCATATGGTGAAGAAAACGGTTTTGCTGGTCATGAGTCTGTTGCTGCTGGTGCTGCCTGCTCTGGCACAGAGTGAAGACATGTCAGAACCTCAGATTTCGTACATGGTCTGCGATTGGGGCCTGGTGACGATTGAAGAATCAACAGAACAGGGCCCCATCTTTATCGAAATTACATCACCTGAAGACTACAGTGCCGTAGAAGGCATATCCTTCACCGTCTCCGGCACAGGCGCCGGGCTGTTTGAAGGCAACGTAGTCGTTGAAATTTCTGGTCCAGATGGCGACGTACTGTTTGAAGCCCCTACGGTTTTACAAGCGGAAGAAATGGGTGCGGTTGGCGATTGGTCGATCAATATCGACCTGGGCGAATTGGAAAGCAACACTCGGATTTTTGTGCGTGCGTATTCGACATCGCCCGAAGATGGCTCCACGATTGCCTTTGACAGCCTGCGCCTGAACGCCAACAGCGAATTCGGGTTGCGTTATGTCGACATCACTACGCCGTACTTTGGTGCTGGCGTCAACACATCGCCCTTACTCATCGAAGGTATGGCTGGCGGCGCCTTTGAGAACAACATCGTCATCGAAGTACGGAATTTTGAGACAAAAGAAATCCTGGCAGAAACACCCGCCACCGTCGAGACAGAAGATTTCGCTGGTAGTGGCCCCTTCTCAGCCGAAGTCACCATTGAAGCCGAACCTGGGCAGGCCATCGAGGTCTATGCTTACCAACCATCTGTTGCCGATGGTGAAGAAGTGGAAATCTCCGACATTGAATTTGCGATTGTTTCCCCACTTGCCCAGAGTTATGACCGTATTCTGATTTTGCAGCGCGATGATCCCATCCTGGGTGCTGAAGAGATGTGCGCTGTTGCTGAAGCCGAGTTCGACAACACGAATACGGATATGCTGGTGATTAACGATGTGGCTGTGCTGTCAACACGGTCGATGATGCCGCTGGTGACTGTATCCATTGATGCGGCTGGCTCGTCGAATTGTGCGGCACCTCTGCGCACGCGCGTCACCCACGATGGCGATGGCTTCGCTATCGAAGTCTATCGTGACACGACTGAGCCAGTCCCCTGCACGATGGATCTTGCGCCAATTCCAGTTCGGGTGTCGTTGGGTACGCTACCCAATCCTGATTACACCATCACAGTTAACGGCGAAGCCGTGGAGTAGATTATGAGTAAGCAAATACGCCTCATTTTGACCTTAGTCGCTACGATGGTGTTCGCTTTTGTGGGCACCACATGGGCGCAAGACAGCGAACTACCACCGCCACCGGATGATCTTGCAGAACAACTCGATGCACTGTTAGAGACGTTCTACACGGGCGAAAACAACTATGGCACCGGCGCTGTCCTGCTGGTGCAGGGACCCGACTGGCAATATGCGAAGGCAGCAGGCGTCACCGCTGTCGATAGCGACGAGCCGGTCACGACGGATATGAAGTTCCAGATTGGTAGCAATACCAAGATGATGACATCGACCATCATCCTGCAATTGCACGAAGAAGGCTTGCTGGATGTTGATGACCCGATGAGCCAGTACCTACCGGATGCCGCCGCACGTATTCCATATGGGGAAAATGTCACGATCCGTATGTTGCTGAAGCACCATTCCGGTATCTGGGATTATGTCGATGGCACCAAAACGCCGGAGGTGCTGCAAGATGGCCTCTTCTGGCAGGCGCTTGCTGGTGACATCGAGCAAGGATACACCCCTGAAGAATTGGTGGACTTCATCGTCGAAAATGGTACCCCTTCCTTTGAACCTGACAGCAACAACGAAATGGGTGATCCCAACTTCCAATACGACAACTCTGGGTATCTGCTGCTGGGTATGATTATCGAAGCGGTCACAGGGGAAAACGTAGAGGATGTTTTTGCCGAGCGTATCTTCGAACCATTGGGTATGGAAGATACGTACTTCGAAACAGGCGTCGCACCAGAGGGCATGACCCCACGCGGCTATTATCAGGGCCAGGACACTACCGATTTCAATCTGTCTATGGCCTGGACAGCGGGGGCCGTCATTTCCACACCAGAAGATATGGCGATCTTTATCCAAGCCTTGCTAAACGGCGAACTATACGATGACCCGGCAACATTGGATTTGATGAAATCTGATCCGCAGATGTTTGCGCCAACGGGTGGCAACTATGCGATGGGATTACAAGACAAGTCCTACGGCAGCGATCTGTGGGGACATGGTGGCCAAACGCTGGCGTTTGAGTCCGACGTCGCCTACAGTGTGCCCGATGACATCGCCATCGTCGCCTGGGCCAATACGGCTGAAAGCCCGGTTGCAGGGGCGGCTTCAAGCGTCGCTACGATCCTCAACCCGCCGCCTGATATTCCCCCACCGATGTCGATTAATGACATTGTCGGTATGACGATTGCTTTGCAGCAATATCATGCCACAGATGATGCTGCCAATATGACGAGCATCGCAACGCCTGAGACCTACACTGTCACATTTAGCGAAGATGGCGAATTAACCATCCAAGCGGACTGCAACCAGGTGACGGGAACGTACGTGGCAGATGGCAACAATTTGTCAATCGATCTGGGAGCCTCAACCCTAGCGGAATGTGGGCCAGATTCGCATTCTGGAAATTTCCTGAGTTACCTGGGTAGCGCAGAGGCGATGGCCGTTTACCTGGGTGATGACAGCACAACCATCAACGTGCTCATCATTTCGTCAGAAGGTTCCCTGCAATTTACTGCGACAGGGGAATAGTTTCGTTCGTTATCGGGTAGGTAGCTAACGTCACCTATCCGTTTCGAAAACACTTAAGTTAGCTGGGGTTAGGAGAAAATAATGGGTATTTTAACTGGTCTCATTTTGCTCGTCATTGGTTTAATCGCGTGCTTCTTCGGGAAGCGCTACTATCGTTTGGTGCTGGCGCTGGTCGGTTTTGTGATTGGTTACTATGCAGCAAGCGCCGTATTGGTCGGACAAGGGGATGCCGTTCAGCTCATCGCTTCTGTCGTTGCCGGCGTGGTTGTCGGCTTCTTGTTCTGGACGTTCTACAAGATGGCCTACGTCTTGTTCGGTATTTTCCTCGGATTGACTATAGCAGCCATTATCGGGCGATCCTTCAACCTGGATGGAACCGTGTACCTTATCCTGGCTGTGGTACTGGCTATTGTCGGCGCGTTCCTGGGGTCCGCCATTGCCGATCTGATGATCCGGTTGAGCACGGCATTTGGTGGTGCAACCCAGATCGTGGCCGGGGTGGCGGCTATCGCGACCGCTCTGAACATTTCACTGCCACTAGCGGACCCGATGCATGGTGGCGCGACGACCGAAAGTGCATCCGGCATTATCACTCTCGTGGCGGTGATTATCTTGGGCGTCATCGGTTTCCTGTTCCAAACGAGAAATGACCCAGATACCGCATAGACTCAAATAACAATAGGTGCTGACGGTTGTGTCAGCACCTATTTTTTTATTGTGCCCCCACAATCCTCTGTACAGCGACCGACCCACTGCGTGATGACGTCTACTGCTATCATGGCTCTAGCATGTCTTCAGTTGTTGTTCTGCGGCCCTCAGCAGGAATATTTCAGGATGGGCAATTCATTTGACACAAGGATGGCAATAGGCTAAATTTCTAGTTGAAAGTGTATTCATATTAGAATATATATCGGTGTGAAACTACTGTTCACTTGTAATGGTATTGAAGCACTTCGAACAGGGGCGTGTGTATGTTTGAAAAAACTGTTCGTGTGTGAGTTGGACTGCCATCTAACAGCCTCATTTAAAAGTGAAAATTAACGATGCCTATTTATCGCAAGATGTTCTCTAAAGAAGAACAGAGACTGATGACCAAGATTGCATATCTGTACCACAAACGTGGTTACAAACAATCAGAGATTGCCAAGCAGCTTGACCTCTCCCAGGCGACGGTCTCTCGGACTTTAAAACGTGCCGAAGAAGAAGGTATTGTGCGCGTATCCGTGACCATTCCTACGGGCGTCTATACAGAGCTGGAAGAAGCCTTATGCGAAAAGTACGATCTTAAAGCAGCAATTGTCGTCCACTGCGATGATCAAAACGATGAAGCCGTTTTCGATCATGTCGGTAGCGCCGCTGCTTACTACATTGAAACGACCCTGGGCAGTAACGAGATCGGCCTGTCCTCGTGGAGTTCCACCTTACTGGCAATGGTAAACGCCATGCATCCCTTAGCCAAAGCTTCTCATGCCAAGGTCGTACAGATGCTGGGCGGTATGGGCAATCCCTCGGCGGAAATCTATGCGGCCAGGATCACGGAGCAATTCGCTTCGTTGGTCCAGGGCGATCCAGTGTATTTGCCTGCCCCCGGTGTGGCCCGTTCACAGGATGCCTATGCGGATGTCATGTCGGACACATTCGTCCGCGAAGCAACAGCCTACTTCGACAAGATCACGCTGGCCATCGTCGGTATCGGCAGCGTAGAACCCTCAAAACTGCTCCAGAGCAGTGGCAATGTCTTTTCAGAAGAAGAATTGGAAGCCTTGCAGCAAACCGGCGCCGTAGGTGATGTCTGCCTGCGTTTCTTCGATATCACAGGTCAACCAGTCAACTTGCCACTCGACAAGCGTGTTGTCAGCATCGGCCTGGACCAACTGAAAAACGTCAAGCGAATCGTGGGTGTTGCGGGTGGCAAACGCAAGTTGAATGCGATCCGCGGGGCACTCAACGGACAACTCATCAATGTCCTGATTACCGATCATCAGACTGCACAGGCATTAATGAACTAAAACACAGGAGAAAGCGACTATCTTTTATGTTATTGAGTGATTGAATAAATATTCTTTACTCATTAAAAATACGAATAGTCGACTACGGACCAAAGCGAAAATAGGCTTCGCGAGTGAGAGAAAATGTAATGAAAATATTGGCATTAGATCAAAGCACATCAGCAACCAAAGCACTTTTATTCGGGCCTGATGGTCAGTTGTTAGATAGTCTTTCGCTGCCACACAAACAGTATTACCCGCAAAGTGGCTGGGTAGAACATGACGCCGAAGAGATTTACCAGAACGCGCTGGCGGTGCTCAGTCAGCTCATTGATAAAACGTCCCTCTCCGATGCTGATTTGCATTGCTTGAGCATCACCAACCAGCGCGAAACCGTTGTTGTATTTGACCGTGATAGCGGCCAGCCCCTTTATCCAGCTATCGTGTGGCAGTGCCGCCGTGGCGATCCGCTTTGCCAACAGCTGATTACAGATGGGCATGAAAAGATGGTCCATCAAAAAACCGGCCTCAGGATTGATACCTACTTCCCGGCGTCAAAGCTCACCTGGCTGCTACAAGAAGAACATAGCATCCGGCAAAAGCTTGAACAAGGCGAAGCCTTGATTGGCACAATTGATGCTTACCTGATCTATCGCCTGACGGGTGGGGCCGTTTTCGCCACCGACCACAGTAACGCCAGCCGTACGTTGTTGTTTAATATCACCACGCTGGGTTGGGATGCTGAACTGTGTGACCTGTTCAGTATTCCGCAAAAGGCCCTTCCAGAAATCCGCGAGAGCAGTGCCGTGTTTGGTAAAACGGACTTGAATGGCACACTGTCTGAGGCCATTCCCATATGTGGGGTGATGGGCGACTCCCAGGCGGCGTTATTCGCACAACGCTGCTATTCGCCAGGTGATGCCAAAGTCACGCTGGGTACAGGCTCATCGGTATTGCTGAACATCGGTGAAACGTTGCGCTACTCGCAAAATGGGCTGCTATCTGCCATTGGCTGGGTCTACCAGGGCAAGCCAACCTATGCTTTCGAAGGCATTATTAACTACTCCGGGGCTACCGTTGCATGGCTGCGCGATCAACTGCAACTGATCGATACCACTGCGGAAACAGAAGCCCTCGCCCTTTCGGTTGATAGCAATGATGGCGTCTACTTCGTGCCCGCTTTTGTGGGCCTGAATGCACCGTATTGGCGCTCAGACATCAAGGCCGCCATCCTGGGTATGACCCCTTCTACGACCAGGGCGCATGTGGTCCGGGCCGCGTTAGAGTCCATCGCGTACCAGATCAAAGACGCACTGGAACTCATGGCAGGTGATGCCGAAACACAACTCAATGCCATTCACGGTGATGGGGGCGCAGTCAGGAACCCGTTCCTCATGCAGTTCATTGCCGATATCGCAGGCATTACCGCACGGGCGTCCCAATTAGCGGAATTATCGGCGCTGGGAGCTGTATTCGCGGGCATGCTCGGCATGGGGCTTTACAACAGCCTGCAAGATCTCAAGTCCATCCCTTCGGATTATGTGGATTATGTGCCGCAGATGGATGAAGGCGTGGCGCGTGAGCTTTATGCGGGATGGCAAGCTGCGGTCAAACACATTCTCTAGTCATTAAGTGGACGACCACAAGTGGACGACCAAAACTTAGATCGATATTCATGAAAGGCAATTGATAATGGCACAACAACTAACACTCGGAGTCATTGTTGGCAACCGTGATTTCTTCCCGGATGTACTCATCACTGAAGGACGTCAGGATATTCTGGATGTGCTGGACGAACATCACATCACGCCCATCATCCTAGACGAAGATGCTACCAAACTCGGCGCTGTGGAAACATGGCAAGATGCCAAAAAGTGTGCTGATCTATTCAAGCAGCACCGGGACGACATTGACGGGATCCTGGTTTGCCTGCCAAATTTTGGGGATGAAAAGGGCATCGCGGAAACCATCAAGCTTTCTGGCCTGAACGTGCCGATCCTGGTGCAGGCTTATCCCGATGATCTCAACCAGTTAATTCCGTCCCGTCGACGGGATGCCTTTTGTGGCAAGATTTCTGCGTGCAACAACCTGTACCAGTACGGCTACTCATACACTGTCACTGAATTGCATACCGTCCATCCCAAGAGCGAATCTTTCAAAGCCGATCTGAAGAAATTCATGGGCGTTTGCCGGGTGGTAAAAGGCCTGCGGAATGCCCGCCTGGGTGCGGTTGGCGCGCGCCCGAATGCTTTCAACACGACCCGCTACAGCGAAAAACTGCTGCAATCGGTTGGCATGAGCGTCCAGACGATTGACCTGACCGAGGTCTTTGGCCCCGCTCGTAAACTGGCCGACGATGACGTCCGCGTTAAAGATCGCATCGACCGCATTATGGACTACGTCAAAACGGATAGTGTCCCGTCGCCTTCCTTATATAAGATGGCCAAAATCGGCGTCGTGATTGATGATTGGATGCAAGAACTGGACATCACTGCCTCGGCCATCCAATGCTGGGATTCATTGCAATCCAATTATGGCGTCAACGTCTGCACCCTTATGAGTATGATGAGCGAACAACTGCTGCCCAGCGCCTGCGAAGTCGATGTCACCGGGGTTGTGTCGATGTATGCCCTGCAACTGGCATCCAACACGCCTAGCGCGCTCGTCGATTGGAACAACAACTATGCTGATGACCCCAACAAATGCGTGCTCTTCCACTGTGGCAACTGGGCCAAAAGCTTCTTCCCTGAAGATGACTTCGAGATGAGTTATGCGCCGATCCTGGGTTCCACGC
>PABP01000037.1 GCA_002699585.1 Anaerolineaceae bacterium
GAAGCCAAAAAGCACGGCCAACAGGATAAGCCCCCCTGCCCCCCAGATGAGGGTCGTATGATTCCGGCTGGGTGCTTCCTGCGTGGTGGCCGCCTGCTTTGGTGCGGACGTGCTCTGGCCGGGCTGATAGGTAATGAGCAGCCTTTCTGCCTGGTGCCGCCAGTGATCCTTCTCCCCAATCAGGCGCTCGCGCTCATCCTTCAGCTCGCTGATGCGCTCCTCTTTATCCTTCAGCCGTTCAGATAACAGGTTATTTTCCATCCGCAACGCATTGGATTGACTGTCGTTCTTTTTAGTGTTCTGTCCCGTTCCAGAACCCTCGTCATTGTCGTTCTGTGGTTCATCGGCGCTCTTCGGCTCAAAGACCCGGAACAGCTCCGCCGGGTCGATCTTATACCCACTCGCATCTTTCTCCATATAGCTGAGTCTGCTATCAGCCAAGGCTTTAGATATGACGGACTTACTCTTGCCTGTTGCTTTGGCGGCCTGGCTCAATGTCAAAAAATGGGAACTGCGTGGCATAGTGCTACCTGTGTTTAAGGGTGTTCTGTTGCGTCTCTGAGGTCGTTCGGGGAACGGGATCAGGCGACGTATGCGGATGTTAATCCCATAGGCTTTTGTGCCCCTTTGTCAAATGATTTCTGGCTCTTAGCGGGTTAGAACGCGGGCAAGAACACGTAGACCCGTTCGGAAAAACGCCATATCAATGGCTTAGTTCTCGCTTTGTAGTTAAAGGGTGAAAGGTGTTCTTTAATCCACTTGAGAACGCGGTTCTGTACGGGCTTGATTACCGTTCGAGAACATCTCATCCGTTCTCTGAGAACGATGCCCTAAGTGCCTGAATGAGCGGGCATTAAGTTGCAGGGAGTGGCTTTACGGGGTATGATGAACGAACCATTTGAAAAAGCAAATGGTGCATTAAAAGCAGAAACACCTGCTCAAGGTTTCGCCGCCGAGAAAGCAGGTGTTACTAAAAGGACGGCTCTTCGAGCGCCCGCGCTTTTGTGTTCCTATGTAGACAGTATACCGCATATTGATGGCTGCGCAACCCGTGCACATCAATATTGCGTTAAGAACCACCCCCTGTTCTGGCCATAGGAGCCGCCGTCCCGGTACCCTGAAAGTGGTGTTTGATGGACGCGGTTCCGTCTGCCCCTCCTGCTGCCACTCACTCCTCGTCTACGCTGAGGGTTGACCCGGAGCTGGCCAGGATGGCTATTGGATTACAGGTTGCTTCTGTTTTTCGCCTCTGGGTGATCGCCCGCGATCTCACCCGACAGGCGAACGGCAGTGGCCAGATAACGCTCAGTGTTCTCAAGCAGGCGCTGGCCGGTTTTGGCGTGCGTTATGGCCGTTCCCATTTCAATACCCTGCTCAGGAACGGCGAAGGCCTCTTCTGGAACAGGGATCGAGAACGCCTCTATCTGCATGGCTATCAACGGCTCAGCGCCCAGCTCACCGATCTGGCATTGCTGCAGAACCCCGATCTGGTCGCCGAGAACCGTCCCGGCGGCTATGAAGTGTATCTCTGCCCCACCGGCAGCGCCGAGCAATGGCATGCCATGTGCTATGCGGGCTGGCTGGCTAGCCGCCATGACCCGACAGTAAGCCGCGAAACCCTCAGCCGCCTGTTCAGCCGTTCAGCCGATACGCTGCGCAAATGGGAGCGGGATCACCTGCAGCCCTACCTTCAGATTCGCCACAATTACGCGCAGTGCGCTGATACCGCGCACTGGCCCTACCCTAACCTGCCCGCTCATACGGGCAGCTATGCGGCGCAGACCCGTGAGGGCGTGCAGCTCCGGCTGATCTGGCAATTGCCCAACAGCTACCGCACCCGGCGCTTACGCCTCCACCGCCATCGCGGCCAGGGCCGTAAAGCCCGGCGCATGAGCAATCACCGCCTGTATCTCATGATAAAAGCACACCGCAAGACATCCTCACGAAGCCTGTTTGGATTTGGCGAGACGGGTAGCCATCGTCGGATGTATTTTGCGTCAGCCAGGCGGTTGAAACAGTACCGCAAAGCCCATGCAGATGCTTTGAATCATGTCATGTATCTGTGGCGCGGGGAGAACCGGCATGGCCATGCCCTATGGGAGCCATCGCCGGACGGTTATGCAGAAACCCGTTCTTGCGAACGCCTGCCCTTCCAGAAAGAACGGCAGGCATATCAAGAAGGAGCAACCTATCGGGCAACCGTGTAGGCGCAGGCCGCCGTTTTTCTTTTCACCAGTTGGCCGATTTTTCCGGCCCACCAATGGCGTAGACATTGACTATGCGAAGAATTCCTTAGGTGTATTGCTTGAGCCGCATCTTGGCCAGCCTGATACCGCCGATGCAGTTTGCATCTACCGGGTCGATGCCCTTGGTGGTGGCGCTATCGCTGAAATCCAGCAGCTTCTCCGGGTACCACTGCCGCAAAATGTCGCCGACGAGTACGGCTCCCCCTCCGATGAGAATCAGGGACCGTATACCGCGCAGGCTGTCGAACACGCCATCGATGATGTTATTGGCAATCCACTCGGCATAGCGCTGGCGGTGTTTGTCCAGCACATCCTGGATGTCCGCCTCAGCCTGCCCACCGCGTAGGATATAGCCCTCGCCGCGCAGGCCCTGCCGCAGCACCGCATCCACGTCATCGATGGTCAGCAGCTCAAAATCACTGCTTTGTTTTTTCAACAGCCGCAATATGGGGTCGAGTATATGGGCGCGAATGCCTGCTTTTTCCCAAGTCGCATGCTGCAAGCTTTCCGGGTTGAAATTGCCATCGGTGAGCTGCAGCGCATCCAGCGTATACATGCCAATATCCAGGATGATGCTATTGCCTGCCAGCACGCCGCTATTGGCCGGTTGTCCCTGCGCATCGAGCGCGAAGCAGGCCGCTGCGCCGATGCCCTCCGGCCAGATGGTCGGCTCATTATATTGCCACTTCACGGCTTTTTTACGCCGGAACTTGATTGCCACATGCCCCCCGGCTTCGGAAAAGCGCTGCCGGGTGATTTTCTTCGCCTGGGAAAACAGGCCGGGCGGCGCGAACAGGGTTAAGTCCACCTGCCCTGCCGAAATGCCCAGCTTGCCAATGGCAACGGCGATGAGGAAGCGGTGAAATTCATCGCCATAGCGCCCGGCACCCTGATGCCGCTCCAGGCCGGTGCGGGCATAGGCAATGGCGTCATCGCCATACATATAGCGGTGCTCGCCCCAATCCACGAAGTCATAGCGCAGCTCGAATTCCTTGCCGATGCCCAGCGTGTCGCCGGTCGCGGCTGCCCGCACAGAGGGGAACGCCACGCGCTTGATGCCCCCGTTCGGTTTGGCCAGTACGGCATTGGTCATGCCGTTGCCTGCATCAATCGAGATGATATGCGGTAATCCCGTATCACCCATGTGAAATAGTCCTTCCCTACCCTTGCAGGGCCATCAGTGAGCTGAGGAAATTTTCCGTTGCCTTGTTGCCATCGGAGGTTGCCGGACGAATAATGAGATCCGGCTCATCCTCATCATCGATGGTTATGGATTGCAGTTTTTTCAATGGGTTCTCTGTTGTTCTTTCTGTCGTTCTTTCTTCCAAGAAGAACCCGTTCTGTTGTTTTGCCAGCATCTGCTCAATACGAGCAAGTTGCGCCTGCACCCGCCCGTCCGGCAAGGCTTTCAGCGCCGGAGCCGGAGCCAGTCTGGCCGCGATAAGCGGGAATAGCTCGGTGAGTACGTCCGTTCTCCCCTGCTTCAAGTCCCATATCAGGCGAATGCCGTCGCGCACCGTTTTAGCGAAGGAGCGGCTGCTTTTCAGCCGTTCGATAACGTCTGCAATCCGTTCTTCCTCCGGCTTGTGCATATCCAGCCAGAAGTTATACATCAGCCGGTAGCGGCGCTTACGCTGTGGGCGTGTGGTCGAGCGGTTCATGCGTCGCCTCCCTTGGTGGCCTGTTCAAGTTTATATTCCAGCACCGCGATCTCTCGTTGCAGCGCAATGACATCTTCATGCGTTAATTTCTCGCGCTTGGCATCCGCGTCTATCTGCCCTTGCAGGCGATTTGCCTTGTCTCGCCACTCGGTCAATTGCGATTGCAACTCGGTATTTTCTGTTTCCAGCGTATCCACACGCCCCGCCAGTTGTTGAATGAACATCATGGCTTGTTCCAGGCTCTGTGGACGCTGCTGGGAGGCTTCGATGGCGCTGTCTACATCGCCTCTCACGCCTGCCTTGAGTGAGGCATGGATGTCCTCGACTGTTTTGCCCTGTGCCTTCATTTCCGTTACCAAAGCTAATACGCGCACATCTCCCTGGTTGTAATAGCGGGTGCGTTTTTCACCCGGATTAGCATCCAGCGAGAGATAGTCAGCAAATTCATTGCTCCAGGCACGAACGGTAGGCTCCGCTATATTGAATAATTCGGCCACTTCCTTGGTTTTATGTCCGTTAGGCCCTGCCAAGATGGTTTGTCTTTCACTCATATGCGGCAAAAATGGTACGCGCCACTACCCCACGTAGCGTATTGTAGCGACAGTATACCATAGCTATAGCGTAAATGCCGATGTCATCACGTAATAATGAGGAAATACAGGTGTTTATTTACGCTATGTAGCGCTTTGATACCCTTTGAAGCGTAAGTTGGCATATAATGCCAATGGCATGATGCCAAGGGTGCTCCGGTCACGGGCTGGATGCCGCCATCCAGCCATCAGGCAGAAGGGAAGGGCAGAGAACGGCCATCCGGCCAGATGCTGCTATAGCGGTATATGGTACATCTATCCGGGCTGGCATGGTCGATAGCGACAAGCTGAGAACGGTACAGCCGTTCAGGAAAAGAACTGGTCATGGCATGCGCGGTTGCCAGGCCGGTGCGCACCATCTCCGCATTGATGAATAAATCATCGCGCCAGACATAGCGCATCAGACGGCCATATGCATCCCGGTTCGGGCCATCCGGGTCACGGGTGAGGCGCACGTTCTGGCCACGTACCAGGCGGGCATTGGCATCTGTGGCTTCCCGGTAACAGGGCCGCCCGTGTTCTGCCGTGTTGATGCCGATATAGCGAACAGGGGAGGGGCTGCCGTCCAGTTCCACCACAATCGTATCGCCATCTCGAATAGCGATAACCATGCCCATCTCAGGAGCGGCAGCAGAGACGGGCGGCTCCGAGTCACAGGCAGCGCAGACCAGCAGGGCAGCCAGCCATGTAAGCCCGTTCTTTTGCGTTCTCTTGTTACCGAAAGGGAATGTAAAGCGATGTTGCATCATGAACCGGAGCGTGTTTGCATGGCTAAGCCTACGCCTTACCTTTGTATCGCCATAGGGCAGGTGCGCGACAGCCTGCCCGGTATATCAGCACCCAGGGCATATTTGTCCAGAAATTCCTTTATCTTTATCCCCAAAAAGTGTATTATATATTGGTACTTTTAATCTGCTTGGGTTAGATTTCCCGCTCATTGGGGCGAAAAGAATATCTCAAGCAGATGGACGAGCGTAGCGAGGACTAGCGACCAAGTGGGAGCGCAGCCTGCGCGGCGCTTGAGCGCAAATACTCCGCCACTTGGGGCGGGGGTAGTATTTTCGGAGGTTGCTATGCCCAGAAATACCAGCGTCACGTTAGGCGATCATTTTCAGGATTTTATCCAGGGGCGTATTGCGCTGGGCCGTTTTGACAATACCAGCGAAGCGGTTCGGGCCGGGCTGCGGCTTTTGGAATTGGAAGAAGCCAAGCTGGACAGCCTGCGCAAAAAATTAGCCGATGGCGAAGCGCAGCTTGATGCCGGGCAGGGCGTTGATGGCCAGGCATTCATGAACGACCTTATGGGCTGACATGGCGCAGTATATTCTTTCACCCAATGCGCAGGCGAGCTTGCGTGCCATCAAATCCTACTCACTCAATCAATTTGGTGAACAGCAGACGAGAATCTACCTGCAGCTCATCGCCACGCGGTTGCAGGCCATTGCCGAGGAGCCGGAGATTGGCCGGAGCCGTGATGAGATCAAGCAAGGCTATCTCAGCTTCCTGGCCGGGTCACATGTCATTTTCTACCGCAAAGGGCAGGGCCATATCGATATTATCGACATCCTGCACCAGAGCATGGAACCGCACCTGCATCTCTATGATGAGGAGTAATGCCAGCGCCTAGGCCCGTTCCCTGGCGTTCTGTTTTTGCAGATAGTCGTTCAGGTCTTTGCAGCCTGTATAGAGGCCGGACTGGTCTCGCACCGTGATGCCGGGCAGGGCAGTCTGGAATTGCTCCGTCAGCCTGCGACCGGCCTCATCCTGGTCGAGATAGAGGTCAACCTCTTTCACGCCCAGCTCCCGAATGCGCTCGATAGCCCGCTGCCCCATGCCCACGCCATTGAGGATGATGGCAGGGCTGCCTGCTTTCGCCTTGTTCAGCGTCAGGTAGGACAGGAAATCCATGAACCCCTCGAACAGCAGAAGCCCGTTCTCCGGCCCGGCCATTTCTTTTTTCATCAGTGATAAATCCTTAGTTCCCTGCACTCCTTTGAAGTAGGGATTGCGCAGCTCATGGCCTTCGCTCTCATTGCCAAAGGCAAGGGCAAAATAGGCTTTGCCGTTATAGCGATAATGCATCTCCTGCACATGCTGCCGGGCGATCTCGGTGTTGATACCGCGCTTGCGCAAATAGTGCAGCAGGGCAGGGTTCTGCAACGGCTTGAGGGTCATATCCTCAAACAGGGGCGCAGGCGAAGGGGGGTTCGCTGGCGTTCTCGGAGCGGATTCAACAGAACGGTCTCGCTCTTTAAAGGGCAGGGGCAGCGTTTTGGCGTGGCCCTGGCCCATCACCTCATCCAGCCGCTGCAACACATCACTAACGCTTTGTGTATTGAACAAGGCAAAGCCCAGATCAATGACGTTTCCGCCACGTCCCAAGCCGAAATCAAAAAAGAGCCGATTTGACTTATCGACCTTAAAGGAGGCATCCTCTTCTTGCCGTAGCGGGCTGAGATACCACAGCTCGCCATGTGTTTCCTTCACTGGCTCATGGCCCAACTTGCTGAGCAGTTGGGAAAGGGGTATTTGTTTGGCATCCTGGGTACGCATAAGGCTCATTCATGCTTTGAAAGGGCAGCATGCTCCTATCTGTATACAGAAATGCGGGCATTGCCAAGCATCCCGCTCCCGAAAAAACGCGACGGGTGAAAAAACAAAGTGAGGCCTATCGCCAGCCCGTTTCTTTTTTCACCAGTAGGCCGCGCCCCCCGGAAATGGTTAACGGCTATTGCCGTTTGCTGGCTGAGCCAGCGTGAAATCCTTCAGCGAATGCTGCGTAATCGCATCAATCCGCATAGCTCCCGCTTCCAGCGGCAGATGTCGGCTGGGGTTGTAGCAATGCAGCGAGCGCAGCCGATCATCCTGCAGGTAGTTCAGCAGCGTCTCCACGCCTACACCGGTGATGGAATAGGCGAGGGGATTAAAGACGATCCATAGCTTTCCCGGTTGCGTCGAGAGCGCATTCATATAATGCTGATAAGAGGGCATGCCGATAATATTGCCCTGCCCATCCACCAGCATCAGCTTGCGCTGCGTCTTGTTCGCTGTCCTGAATGCGGCGTATTCCGCGCGTTCCTGGTTGTTTTCCTGTTGGCTGACTAACTGCAGATTGTTCATCAGTCCTCATCTCCTAACGCCAGTTCGGCGCTCTGGGCTGTCTCGGCAGCCTGAATTCGGGCGATTTCATGTGCCTGGAGCATGGCTTCTTCCCAGGCATGATGCTCAGCAGGGAGGAAGTCATCCTCATGCAGGGGGGTCATAGTGTCCACCATGCCGCGCATCAGGTTCTCATGGCGGATGCTGCGATTATGTTCTTCCACCCGCGTATCAACGCCTTTTTCTTCCAGCTTATCGACGCGCGGCCCGCGATGCCGCGTCGGCGTGCGGTTGATGCCCTGATCGGCATAGGATTCCATGCTGATACGCGCCTCAATCTCCGCCGCTTCCAGATGCGCATTCTGGGCAGTTTCCCAGGCCAGCCGCCAGCGCTCCATGATGCTGGGCATCCCGGCAGCCTGACGCGCTTCCCGATCCTCTCTGGTCTCATACCCATCCCAGCGGCGATTTTTGTTTTTCGCCCAGCTTCCATCCTCGCCAATTTCCCGGACGGTCAGCAGCACATGCGCATGCGGGTTGGTACCGCCATCGCTGGATTCCTTGTCGTGGATGGCAATATCGGCGATCATGCCCTCGGCCACATAAGTATCCTGCACATGCTCGCGCAGCAGGGCGATATTCTGCTCCAGCTCCAGCTCGCGGGGCAGGGCGATGATGATAGAGCGGGCCAGCCGGGAGTTCTTGCGGTTTTCGCGTATCTCCACCGCGTTCCATAAGGTCTCGCGGTCGAGCAATTCGTCCGGCACATGCTCCGGCGCGAGGATGGCGGTATAGCGCACATCTTCGCGGTCGGAATAGTCATAGACGACATTCTCTTTGTGGTCGCGCAGGGGCTGGCCGGAGCGATAGCTGGCGGCGGCCAGTATGGAAACCACTTTAAGCGTCTGGCCGCTCCCATAGGCGGCCATGCCCACCGATGACCGGCGGCCTCCGCCACGCGCGATGCTGGAGACGCGGTAAGTCGGGTTCGGCATGGCTAGGGCCGATATGCTGCATGGGGCAGGGGAGTCAGGTCACAGGAGGTATTTCCCCGTGCCTGGGGGATGCCTGCTGGCTGGTCAGGGTGAAGGCTGAAGGCAGGCTGCTGGATCAGCAGGGCAGGCAGTGAAGTCGTGCCTGCGGCAGACTCTCGCACGCCGCGCCGGGCAAACCCGTCGCAATCGGATAACATGGTCATAGTGTCTCTCCCCTCACTCGTTCTATACCAGCAAATCCCGTCGCCGCGTGCAAGCGCAATTTCACAAACTTTTCAAGTTTGGTCTCTTACGCGGCGACATGATGCCTGTTCGCTTCGCTCCAGGCGTTACTGGCAATACGTTGTTAGGGGCGTTTTCGGTGCAGAATTATTTGCGGCGGTACTTATCGGCTTCTTTTCGGATTTCACGTAAATCCTGTTTTTTGACGATCATCACATCATGTTCATGGGCTTTACTATTGTCTCTGGGGGGAGCTTCGTAGTTATCATCCAGCATGCGTGAAAAGTCGGCCAGGTAGTATTGGAATAGTGCTGCCTGAGTGGGCTTTTTCTTCTGAAGGTGAAAGGATAACCCGGCCTTGAAAACTTCTTTGTAATAGGCTTCGATGATTACCATTTGCCCATGATCGCTATATGGGTCAGCGATATAAGCAAGCACTCCAGGCATGTAGCGAGAATAATAGACCTCAAATTTTTTGAGAGTATCCG
This sequence comes from Anaerolineaceae bacterium, assembly GCA_002699585.1. GTDB lineage: Bacteria > Chloroflexota > Anaerolineae > Aggregatilineales > Phototrophicaceae > Phototrophicus. The sequence goes on from PABP01000037.1 coordinate 9,302, forward strand.
GATTTTCAAAATCAATAAACTCAGCTTTTTCAAATTGAGTGATTAAACTGGCAAGCGTTCTGTAAACATCTTCAACTGCCGTATTATAGTAGCTATGTTCAGGTTCTCTTCTAAACCTCACCTGATCCATAGTACCGGAATCTTGAGGATGACAAACCAAAAGGCGTAGTTTCTTAAATTTTTTACCCTTTACAGCCTTTGTCAAAAGAATCTTTTCGCTGTCATCCATCGTGAGCTGACCGGTACGGAAAATCAGCCACAGCTCTTCCTGCACATCAGCCAGTAACCTGGCTTTCATGGCATCATATTCATTGGCACTCATATGGGCTTCTATGAGATTGTTGGCTCTATGGCTGTTCTGAGGCGCATCGCTTAATCCCAATAGCCAGTCGGTAGATACGTCCAGAACGTTGGCAAGAACGATCAATGCCCCCATATCCGGTAGATTTGTGCCAGCAATCCAGTTGCCTATGCGGGTAGTAGAAAACCCGGACTGCGCCATAAATGCTGTCTTATTACCAGCAAAATTCTTGTTTATGGCTTCAGCAAATCGGATGGGAAAAAGCTCTCGTGCTCGCGTTTCAGGATAGTTCACCTTTTTCCGGTGTGCCATGATGTTCCTTTTGTGATGTCAGGCAGTCTGTATGAAATCCAAAGAGGCTGGATTATATCCAGACTAGCTGGAGCATGCCAATCTCCTCCAGATTCTCTGTAAGAAGCAATAGTTAGACTGGTAGAAATAGGAGGATCGTTTGGAAAGAATTATGTCACCATAATATAAAGCGAAGTGGCATAACATCATGAAAACCCAGGGCAAGCTCTTCACACCCAAACAACGACACACCATCGAAACCCATGCACAGCAGCACGAAGCACCGGAAGTATGCCGAAAGCTCGAACTACTGTTGCTGATTGATGATGGCCATTCTTACGTGACGGTAGCACAGCAGGAACGTATCAGCCGCCGTGCTGTGGAAAGGCTGGTGCGAAAGGTCATACGTAATGGAAGGCTAGTTCCTGGCAGTATTGAGTCATTACGTAATAAATCAGGCCGTCCAGTGAGCCGAAAGGGTAATCCTATCAATAAAAGAGTAGGGCAGTATTTGAAGAGGAAACGTCTTTCTCGTGGTATGACTCAGGAAGAGGTTGCTGAGTTAGGGTTCCCTGGCGGGCAGGGAAATCTGTCAGAAAAGGAAAATGGTCATACTGCACTAACCATTGACCAGCTTGCTTTCCTCACACGGGCCTATCAATTGACCCCTCAGAATTTATATGAGCTGGTTCTGTTTTGTCTGGATAAACCTGGCAATGTGTAGCATGCGTGATTTAAGAGATTCATTCCATGCCGGTTAAACCCAGACCTTGTTCTTCCATAAGTTGGATTGAGACCAACACTTCTGATACGTGGTCAAACAATTCCATCAATATGGACAGATAGTTATCTTCGGCATACATGGTTCGTGTTTCTTCCATAAACTGCTTTTGCTCTGTGCTCATATCTTCCATTACATCTGAATAAATATCAGGAAAGAGCTGAACAAAGCGTTGTTTAATCATATCCCTGTCAAACAAATCCATATCCAGCCCCATCTTGTAGACAGCTTCTAAGCGCACACGCACAGGATCGGCAATAAGGAGTGGGTCCTCAGCATCACCGCCCAGATACAAGCCAGTAATGGCAAGGGTTTCAGCCTTGCGGATTTCGCGCATGGCAAATCCGTCCGGGTGCTTGTAGTAGCCTGCATGCCGTCTGGCATCGTCTAATTCTTCACTGAGTTTGGCTATGGCTTGAACGATGGGGTTAGGGTGCTGCTGCAAATCAATACTATCGTCATCAGAGTTAGATTGTTTTTTTTTATGATTGGCATAAAAAAGTGCCAAGAGCAAGAAAGAATCGTTGTCATTCAACGTTATAACTCCCCGTTTTACGTATCTGAATAACAAAAACAGAGAATATTTGCTTCACTATCTCACATTCTACCACCCCAAATTCAGCCTTTATCAGATAACCGGATAATCAAGCATTTGGTTTCTCGATACTCTCTGAACATCGAAAACGTGATGTAGCTCACCATCACTAGGGAAAGGAGAGGGGATGGATAACCCCAAATCGTTCTCTGATCGGGAGTTTGGCCCAGAGGTTGAGGTAGCAGTACAAATCCTCAAACACTATGCCATGCTCCATATCTTCGGAAGCACGCCCATTGGCTGGGCATGGTTCCTGTTCAAATGCCATCGCTCAGTCAAACGAGCGTACCGCAATCGATAGAAGGGGCAGCCATTGTCCCATGAGTGCCAGAAAGAGCACAGGAAATGACGAAGTTTACGTTTTTCACGCCGGACATGGAACCGGACGACGAGCCAGGGCCAATACCACAGCTTATCAGGAAAGTCGCCAAGAACTACAGCGAGTTGACCCTGATGGGAAAGTCAAAAGTGTCCTGGACCATTTTTGCCACTAAATCCGCGCACGACATTTATACGACGCTGAAGAAGCGTAAATAGGGGGCGCATCATGGCAGAACAAACCCAGGCCATCATCACCATCAGCAATGATAGAACGGAGGTCAAGCCCACCATTCGGGGCGGCAACCAGAGGATCAAACGTGGTCTGCTCTCTGGCCGCATCACTGCTATCGGCGACATAGAGGTTTCATGGAATCTCTTTGGGCAGGTGGCGCGGATAGGGAAATGCACCATCAAAACGTCCTTCTGGACCGGCCAGCCGCGAGTGGTAGGCACTGATCCGCGCGTGGACATCTATATCGAGGCCTTCACCCGCGAAACCCGTCAGGATGACCAGTAAGGCCATCACCGCCCGCCGGAGGGCATGCCCTCCGGCCCTAATCGATCACGCAGAATCGCATAGCCAGGAGTATCACTCATGATTAAGCACCCGATGGCACAGGCCGCCGATCTATCCTCAGAGACGCAAGAGAAAATCATCGAGCCCGTTCTCTGGACGGTCGCAGGCCTGGCAGGCATGAGCGTTGGCTTCAACCCCCTATGGATATGGGGTTTTCGCTTTGGCATCACCGTTATACGCGCCCTTACCGACGATAAAGACTAGCAGGGAGCAATCCACATGTTAATCAATGAAAACTTCGTTCGCTGGCTGTCCAATGATGTGATGAAGCAGCATTTGTCAGCACAGGAAATCCAGGAGCTGGTCGTGATGTTACGCACGTTCAGCACCGGGATGGGCATTCTCGGCCTCATCGCTGCTGTAAAACGCTACCAGCAGGACCAGCGTGCGCGCACACGCCGCTCATAGGCAGGGCAGGGGGAAATCATGAACGTACATGATATACCCCTGCTTCGCTTCTCACTGCAGGACACATTCCACGTCAGCGCCGCATTCCAGCATCTACTGATTATAGGCTCAACCGGCTCCGGTAAATCGACGGGGCCGGTTGCCTTGTTTTTTCAGGCGATGCTGCGGCGAGGGTTCGGCGCACTGGCCCTCTGTGTCAAGCCAGACGAAGCGAAGCAGGTCATGGCCCATGCCGAAGCGGCAGGCCGCCTGCAGGATGTCATGCTGGTCTCTCCCAATCCTGATCCGCTGAATGAGGGCATGCTCTGGCGCATCAATGTGCTGGAATACCTGTTCAAGGCGGAAGCAGGCCTGGGTGGGATAGGGGAGATCGTGGCGCTGATTGCCACGCTCACCACATTCGTGGATGGCGCGGCCTCCTTGCGCGACCAGAAGGATTTCTGGGATAGAAATGGCGATAAGCTGGTGCGCCATGCCCTGACCCTGCTGATTCTCAGAAATGCGCCGCTCTCCTTCCTGACCATATACCAGCTTGTGCTGGCCGCGCCGCAGCAGAGCGAGGATACCGACGACCCTTACTTCCAGCCACCCGACCAGGAACAGTTCTTCTGGGAGGTGCTGGAGCAGGCGAGGGGCAATGCCAGCACGCGGCAGGAACAGCATGCGCTCACCATAGCCGAGCATTACTGGCTGGGTGAGATGCCGCGCCTGGCAGACCGCACCCGCTCCTCCATCATCGCCACGCTGACCAGCGTGCTGGATGTATTCCTGCATGGCCATCTCTATGAGCTGTTCGGCACCGAGACCACCTTCACCCCTGAACAGAGTTTCACCGAAGGCAACATCCTGGTGCTGGATATGCCGATTCAGGGGCTGTATGGCGAGACCGGGCGCATCGCCCAATTGCTGATAAAGCATCTCTGGCAGAAGGCCGTGCTCCGCCGCAATGTGCAGGAGCAGCCGCGACCGGTGGCCCTGCTGGCCGATGAAGCGCAGGAGATTGTCAGCAGCAGCGATTACAGCTTCCTCAGCACCGCCCGCAGCGCCCATGCCGCCGTGCTCTATGCCACGCAGAATATCAGCAACATCTACGCCAAAATCGGCCACATGGAAAAAGATGCCGCCGATGCCTTGCTGGGGTTGTTCAATACCAAGGTATTTCTGGCCAATGGCGACCCGGTGACGAATCAATGGGCCAGCACGCTGATCGGCTTTGCCGAGCAGACGCGCCAGAGCTGGACGGTAGACCGCACCGGGCAGCTTGCCTTGAGCGGCACCTCCAAGCCGGATTTCATTATCCCGCCCTGGACCTTCACTCAGCTTCAGAAGGGCGGGCGGCCCACTTATGCCGTTGAGGGCATTGTCTTTCAGAATGGCCGCCGCTGGCAAGCCAGCAATGCCGCCATCCTGCGCGTGTTATTCCCGCAGCAGCTCCCCGCTGCGCAGCAGGCGCTCATGGTGGTCGATGCCAGCCAGGAATTGAGCCTCACAGAAGAAGATAAAACCAAGTTGATCCTGCAATACCTGGTGATGCTGGTTGCCCTGATCGAGGAGCTGATGATCCTCAATCGCCATCCGTCGCTGCTTGTCAGCCAGGCGCAGGAATCCTATGCGCCCCCGCCGCCGTCACAGGTGCCAAGGGCCATCTCGGTGGTATCCATCGATGAAGCCATGCCCGATGACGACAAGTAAACCATTTCTCTTTTCACAAGCCTAGCGCATGCCCTGCATGCAGAAAGAACACTATCATGCCACCTCTACCGGAACGCCGTAACAGCCGCGTCCCTACCATCCCGAATGCCAGTCCGCGCTCTATCGGGCGTGCCGTCCTGCGGTCAGCCCGTGATCCACGAAGCTGGCTGCTCAGCACGCTGGCCTGGGGCGCGTTTGACTATATCGTAGACGAGCTACTGCAGGAGGATGACTCGATAGAGCGCCAGTTGCGCCTGCAGCAGCTCATCGCCCCGCGCATCCAGCTCTGGGAGCAGGCAGCCAGGGACTTCCCGCACCGCGATCTGCTGGATGACCCCACCAGCCCGGATTATGACGGCAGGGCGCAAACCAGCTCGCTGATTCGCGCGGTTGCCCGGATGATGGGGTCGCGCCTGCAGGATGCCGCCACCGGTCGCCTGCATGATTACAGTGATCGCGGCGACATCCTCTACGAGCAGCTTATGCTGCCCGGTTATGTGCAGGATGGCGTGGCCGATGACCCGGAGCATTTGTGGAATAGCTATACCGGGCAACAAGGGGGCAGGGCGGGCACACCGCTGGCCAATGTCATGGTGCTGCCCTTGCCGCCCGATCTGGACTTTGCCCAGAACCGCGCTCTGGTGGAGCAGTTCGTGCAGGGCACGCTGCTACAGGAGGGGCTGATGGCGCATATCGCCATCCAGGATCGCCGGGCAGAAACCGGGCATTATGCCCCGGTCGCCACGATTCTTTCGCCGCTCAAACGGATTACCCGTTCAGGTGAGTGGTCGGAGCGCGAAGTTCCCGAATGGACAACCTACCAGGAAGGGCCGCAGGGGCGAGCTTATGGCAATGAGCCGCTACGCCAGCAATGGCTGACACAGGTGCAGGATTTCCGGGCGCAATTTAGCACCGAAAATCAGCGCGAGGCCTGGCAGGATTTCCGCGACAGCCTGCCGGAGCCGGGCAGCGAGGAATGGGGCCAGCTCCTCGATGAGCCATCCGTGCTGCTGTTTGACCCGGCAGCCGCGCGTGGGCTGCGCCACCTGGAGGAGTTCCAGCCGGGCGGCGCACGGCTGGAACCGGCACAGTGGGCGTTTGATCGCGGCCTATCAGTAGAGAGGCCGGAAATGCCGCGTTACCAGATGCACCTGCTGCGCGAGGATGCAGCCAGGGGCCAGTCCGGTGCCTTGCCTACCACAGGAGCAGGGGAGGTGGTGGCAGTCGATCATCTGCTGAACCAGATTGCCCGCGAAACCGGTACCAGCCTCTCGCCGTCCTATGGGCGCGAGATATATGACCACACCCACCGCGCCGATGTAGTGGCGCAGGGCATAGTCGCCCCGCCGGAGTTCCCGGAGTGGGTGAGAGAAGATCGCTCCCAGCTCTGGGGCAGCCTGGTCGGAGCGGCGCAGCAAGCCGAACAACAGGGGGGCGCAATCCTGGCCACCAGCACGGTGCTGACGCTGCCCAATCTGCCGCCCGATGAGCTGCAATTGCTGGTGGAAGCCCATCTGAACGAGACGCTGGCCGATCAGGGGCAGATCGCCGACTATGCCATCCATATGGGCTATGAGAACGGCCAGGTGGCCTATCATGCGCATGTGTTTTCCCCGATGCGTGAGCTTGATACCAGCGTCAATCCGCAGGGGGAATGGGGCAGGGTGCATCCCATGTGGGAGAACCCGGCGGATATGTCCCAGCAGATGCGCGAATCCTGGGAAGGGCTACAGCGCGAATGGGGTGTTGAGGGCACCGGCACCGGCAGCCTGGAGCCGGAAGACGACTCCCTGCTCAGCCGGGCGGTAGACGGTCTGGGAAATGCGCTGGTGCCGGATGCCGCCGCCGCAACGGAGGTGGAAGAAGAGGGCTTCTCCCTGCCACTGGTGGAAGAGATGCCGGATACGCGCGTGACCTTGCAGGCTGCCGCCGAAGCCTTCTATATCGGCAATTTCAGCACGGAGGGCGGACAGACCTTGCTGCCCGAAGGCGTTGCCGAGCCGGATCAGCTCTGGACGCTGGAGCTGGTTGAGCGCATGCAGGCCAATGACCCGGATGGCGAATGGCCTGCCTACACGCTGGCCGAGCATCATCTGGTGATTGATCTGCCGGAGGATGCCAGCATCGAGGAGCAGCATCAATGGGTACAGGATTATGCAAGCAGCCAGTTTACCGATAACGGCCTGCTGGCGCATTATGTGCTGCATGATGCACATGCTGTTGACCCTGACCATCCCTTCACCTGGGGTGAAATACAGGAGCACCAGATTATCGTAGATGCTGCCTGGCTGCCGGAGGAAAGGGCAGGCGAGCCACAGCTCTATGCCGTTGCCGGGCAACTGCAGGCGCATGCGCATATTGCCGTGCCCATCTATCCCATGAATGCCGATGGCAGTTTCGCGGAAAACCCTTATGCGGGCTGGGATGAGCCGGAGATCGCGCTGGGCTGGCGGCATGCCTGGCAGGAGCAACTGGAGCAGATTGCGCAAGCAGAGGCTGAGCAGGAGGCAGGCGCACGGGAAGCAGCCGCGCTGGATGCAGCGGAAGTCCTGCGCCCCTATGTGTGGACACAGCAGCCCGATGAGCCACAGCCCGATGAGCCGCAACAATCCCTGCCGGAACTGCCAGAGCAGTCGGTCTTGCCACCGGAGCCAGTAGCAGGTGATGCCAGCTCCCTTGTCCCGGCGGATGGGGCAGGGGATGCGCATTATCAGCTCATGCAGGAATTTGTCGCGCAGCTCCCGCCGCTGGATGAGCTGGAGCAGAGCATGCAGGCCACCATCGAGCAGCAATCACAGATGGAGCTGGAGCAGGAATTCAGCCAGGAATCAGTGCCGGAGCCAGACCTGGAAGACTAAGACGGGTGAAAAGAAAAAGGAATGGCGGCGCAGGCCGTCATTTTCTTTTCCGGGTTTTCTGTCATACCGGATTATGCTATATCCAAATTGTCTCAAGATCGGGATATGGAGGAGCGTAGCGACGACTAGCGCCATTGAGGCGCGCAGCCTGCGCGGCGCTTGAGCGCAAACAGCAAGCCCATACTTGGCTTGCGAGAAGTATTGACGTTTTCATGCCATCTGCTCAAACCAAGAAGACACCCGCCATCCGCCGCGCCGAACGTAAAGTCGATCAGGCGCTGGAGGAGCTGCGCGACTGTGATCTGGTCAGGCTGCAGGCCGAGCTGGAGGCGCTGGCACTGGATGCCATGCCCAAGTCAGCCTTGCTGACGGTCGTGGAGAATCTGCACCGGCTGGCACAGGCCGAAGCCCTGCGCGATAAAGGCGGCAAGCAGCATGATATGTTCGCGCACCTGACACAGGAAGAGTTCGCCGCCACGCAGCACCGTATGGATCAGCCCGCCTTATTCTGAAAGCCGCCTACCCCCAGAAATAGAAATCGCTGGCATCCAGTTCATCCGGTGTCGTCCAGAGCATCAGCGCCCCAGCGCCATTATCAAACTGAAGGGCGGTATGATAGCCGTCTGTTGAAAGGACAGTATAGGATGAACCCTGAATGGATAACACATCGCCCTGGGTGAAATCGGCAATCGTGTCATATCCATGACTGCCGTTGAAGACGAAGACATCATCGCCCGTTCCCCCGACAAGATAGTCGTTCCCGCCGGTGCCAATGATCGTGTCATCGCCCAGCCCGCCATACAGGCTATCGGCTCCATCCGTTGCATCCAGATAATGATCGCCACCGAGAATGTAATCATTTCCGGCATTGCCGAAGAGCTGGTCATTACCGGCACCACCATAGAGCTGATCGTTACCGTCTACGGTAGCGATGAGCTGGCCGCCACCATAGATGATGTCATCACCGCCATAGGAGAGCATGGTATCAGCACCGGTAGAGCCGATAAAGGTATCGGCAGCGTTGAAAACGGCAGCCTGAAGCCCGGTAGCGTCTGCATTATTGGTATAGGCCAGGTAATCCTGGAAGGAGAAAGAGCCGTTGCCGATGGAGTATTCCAGCGCACCGGTCGCATCCTGCTCGATATAGCCGGTCAGTGTGCCGGTCGAGGTGAAGTAATCCCCACTATAGTTAACATTCCCCACCAGCGTCTGATAATCACCCGATATGGCCTGCCAGGTGGCACGGGTTACGGTATTGCCGGTGGCATCGTAACTGATAGGTGAATTGAGATCGTTGACATAATCAATCGCCATCTCAGCAGGCTGATTGAACGGTTGATAGGCGGTTACAATGGCCATAAGTGTCTCCCTGGTTAATTATGGGTAAACACCGTAACGGCTGGGTAATAAAAGTCAAAAAATAAAACCGATATAGTGCTTTATCTACCTCACATGCCCCATGTGGCTGTGGATTTTCTTTTTTTCACCGGTAGGTGAGGCCGGTCAGATGTCCGGCTCGTCGCATTCCCGGTCAGCGAATTCCTTCCAGCTCCATACGGCATTTTTCACATTGGCATCGGCCCCCAGGCATTCCAGGTGACGGCAGCGGGCGGCCAGTTCCTCGGCGGACTGTTTGCCTTCTTCAGAGTAACCCCAGGGAAGATTGAAATGCTCCACTTCCTTGCCGCGCCAATAGACAAAACCTTCCTGGTCGATGGTCAGATGTTCGATGTCATGAAACCAGGGCTTCTGATAGCCACTGCGTACCTGTTCGAGCAGTTCTTCCAGCGCCTTTTCACCTCTCTCGTTGAGGTGGCCATTGACGGCCATCTCCACCAGTTTCAGGTGATTCGGGTCTAAATCATCCCCATCGTTGGTTTTCTGCAATATTTCGATGCATTGGTCGGTTAACTGGCTCAAGGCAGGCTCCTGTCTGGTTTTAAGGAGCCAATAGCATAGTGGCCCGGTACCTGCAAGCATCCCCGCGCTGGACGGGTCATCTGTGCGGCAAAGACGCCGGGACAGGTGGTCTGATGCCGGTGAGCCTCCGCCGGGCGTGTTCCCAGCGCCTGTTCTGGTGCAAAGCGCCGCGCAGTCAATCCACTGCCCGCACCAGACCGTGTGGCGGGTGACAGCGCGTCTTGCTCTCCACCCACAGGGCTTCCGTTAACACGCAACTAACGGAGGTCAACCATGACACAGACACCAGATTCACAGCGTATCGCCCAGCTCAATGACCAGTTTCGCCAGGCATTGGGATACGGCACCGGAAATAATAAATGCTACATGACGCAGGGCATCATGGCCTACTCGCCCCTGCAGATCGCGGAAATATGCGCGATAGTCAAAAACTACGACGATTTCACCGGAGATAATGACCCCTATGGCGAGCATGATTTTGGCAGCTTCACCTATGGAGGCGAAAAAATCTTCTGGAAGATCGACTATTACGATAACCGGCTGAAATATGGCAGCGACGACCCGGCAAACCCGGATGTCACCACCCGCGTCCTGACCATCCTGCTGGCCAGTGAATATTGACGCAAAAGGGGGCCGCAAGGCCCCCTTCATCATCCCGCAGAACAGGAGTCAATCATGCAGCATGCCACACTCACCTGGCAGGGTATCACCATCGCCATCACCTATAAGCCAGAAGCCTTCAAATCCTTCCGAGAGCATTACGGCACGGCCCTGGCCCATCTCGATATACGCGCCAGAGAGCCACTGCCCATCACCTCAACAGGTTATTGCTCGCATTACCTCGCGCAGGACGACGTAAATTCCAGCGGCGGCCCGGTTGCCTATGTCCAGCAATGGCTGGATCATGCCGCCACCGACTCTGACTGGCAGCTCATGCAATCCCAACACCAGCAATTGCCGCTTTTCTAGCGCTCAAAGCCAATGTCCCAGAACGCTAGCACCACCTGCATGCTGACTATCCTCGTGGCCAGCGAATAGCTGATGTAGAAGGGCGAAAGGACTCTTGCTAAATTGAAATTAAAACTTTGTATCGATAAACAGCGCTGACATCCAAGCGTACAAGAGAATAAACAATTATCCTTAAGAGCATATAGTAGAAACAATGTGTTAAGAAGAAAATGTGAAGGTCAAAGTGCCCAAATTACCATTATCTATTAGAATTCTTAAAACTCAGAACCTTACTTCGTTGAACCTTACATCTATAATTGCTTGTTTACTGTATCATTGCCAAGCAATTTGCTGTTTTATGCTTAAACATTGCTCAATGAGATTAATAACATGACTTTTCTTCAGGATTCTGGCCTTCGACCTTTTTCTCTTTCACAGGATAACGTATTTAAAGCTATTGGCTTGGCTTTGGGTGAAGGAGCCTATGGCCTCGAAGTTGCGGTGGTAAGAAGTGACAACCGACCTACAGCAACGGATATGCGGTCCGCTTGGTTAAGTCGCCTTGGTGGTCGCCCTGTACCGCTGCTCTTAGTTGCACTCTATAACGATGACAAACTAGCATCGATTTGTGGACCAGCAGGTCAATCCCCTCCGGTATACCACGATTTACAATCAGATCAGGTAGAACGCATATGCCTGACTGCGTTGCAGGAGCCGAATCGCCACCGGGTATTCTCTTTACTTCAGGACACACTGCCTGAAATTGGGTCACCAATTCCAGGTTTGGTTAACGAAGGGCTGCTTGCGACCCATGAGCTGGAAAATGGGGTGCCATTGCGTGAAGATTGGCATGATGCGGTTCACAGAAGCAAAAAACTCTTATCTCAAAGAGGCCAGCCTCTCCTACGTTCGCTGGGCTATGAGATACGGAATGTCTCAGGGCCTGTCTCAGTATTGGTATCTCAAGATACCAAGGTAGCCATTGGGTTATTTCTGGATCGCTCAGAATCGATTGACTTACCCAACGAACGCTTTTCCAATCTTTCACCTATTGCCTATGCATTGGCTAGAGCTGATAAAGAGCGTTTACCCTATGTCGTAGTGATGCTGGATGGCGTTGTGCGCCTGTACCCGGTACAGGCAGGTGTGGGTGTGGGGCAACGTGGCCGAACCGAAACCTACGTGCAATTACACCTTGATTTGCTGTCCGATGACACGTCTGGTTATCTCTGGTTACTATTTTCGGCAGGCTCATTATTGCCCAAAGGAACCTTTGAGCAAATTCTCTCCGATTCTGCTAATTACTCCGCAGACTTGGGAAGTCGCTTGCGGGAACGTATTTACAGTGATGTCATTCCACAGCTTGCACAATCAATTGCGCAAGCAAGAGAAATGGAAGACCCCACGAAATTCCAGTTGGATGAGACCTACCAGATGGCTCTCACCTTGCTTTTTCGGCTTCTTTTCATTGCCTACGCAGAAGACAAGAATCTGCTGCCCTATAAAACCAACCAGGCTTACAAATCCCGGTCACTCAACCAACGATCCCAGGAGTTGCTCCGCATGGAGCAGGAAAATATCCCGTTTGATGAATGGGATACGATGTGGCGGGAAATACAGAATCTTTTTGACGCCATTGATAAAGGACACCATGCCTGGGGTATTCCACCCTATAACGGCGGTTTGTTTGCATCTAATCCTGAATCAGCTCCCATAGGCGCAGCCTTGCGAAGCATTAAACTGACAGACCAGCAATTTGGTCCGGTGCTTCGTGATCTTCTCATCGAAGATTCTCCAGATGGCATACGAGGGTCCGTTGACTTCCGAAGTCTGAGTGTACGTGAATTTGGCACGATATATGAGGGACTGCTTCAAAGTGAATTATCCGTTGCGCAGACAGACCTGGGTCTCAATGCTGATGGATTATATGTGCCGGTACAGAATGAGAAAAATATTGTTGTAAAACAAGGATATATCTATCTACATAACGCTTCCGGTGCGCGTAAATCCACCGGATCGTATTACACCAAGCATTTTGCCGTCGAACACTTGCTGGACCAGGCCCTTGAACCAGCATTGGATGACCACCTTTCCCGGCTCGACATACTGGACGACCGGGCGGCGGGAGAGGCTTTCTTTGATTTCCGTGTAGCCGACATTGCAATGGGGTCAGGACATTTTCTGGTCGCAGCGATTGACCGCATAGAGCGCCGATTCGCAACCTATCTGGCTGAGAGGGCCTTGATTGAAGTAACGGATGAACTGACCCGCCTGCGGGAACGTGCCAAAGATGTAATTGAAGACTATGGCGGTCGGTTGGAGATTGAAGACACCCTGTTGCTACGCCGACAGATTGCCAGGCGATGCATATATGGTGTTGATGTGAACCCAATGGCCGTTGATCTGTCACGACTCTCCATCTGGATACATACTTTTGTGCCTGGATTACCGCTATCTCTGCTCGATTATAATCTTGTCTGCGGCAATTCCCTGGTAGGGATAGCAACGCTGGAAGAAGCGCATGATCTGTTAACCACTGAATCGGCACCACTCTTTAGTTTCTCCGCAAAGGGGCTTCTTGGCGATGCAAAAAAGCATCTGGCCAAGATTGGCGAGCTGGCCGATGCCGATGCATCGGAAATCGAACGTGCTCGCGAAGCCTATGCCGAGGCACAGGAAGCCCTCGACGGTCAGGCGGCTCTGTTTGACATTCTGACAGCTTCACGTCTCGACAAAGATTTACAGCACCGCATTGCCCTTGGTGAACCTGTAAACTGGCTTGCTAAGCTATCCTCCATTACCAGTTCAGATGCCTACCAGAACGCAAAAGTCTTACTGGAGGCCATTCATCCATTTCATTTCCCGATAGCTTTTCCACAGGTTTTTCTGCGGAAGCGTTCGGGGTTCGACGTCATACTTGGCAATCCACCGTGGAAAGAAGCCACATTGGAAGAAGATCGCTTCTGGGCGCGATACATCCCAGGGTTGCATTCCATGCATCAGGGAGAGCAAGAAAGTCTGAGAATAGAGTGGCGAAACAAACGCCAAGATCTGGTCATGCAATACGATCAAGAACTGGCAGAAATCGAACTACTTCGGCGTGTACTAGTTACCGGCCCGTTTGCCGGTATGGGTACAGGCGACCCGGATTTATACAAAGGGTTTGTGTGGCGCTTCTGGGACCTAATTCATCGACCTGAGGGTTATATAGGAATAGTTATGCCTCGATCTGTATTTGCTACTAAAGGGGCATCTGATTTTCGTAAAGCGGTGTTTGAAACAGGTATCTTCACTGACCTGACTTTCTTTAGAAATACAGGCGGTTGGGTCTTTGACGAAGCTGAACACCGTTACACTATTGCACTCATTGCATTGCAAAAGCAGGAACCTAAACTTGAAACAGAATTACCAATGCGCGGTCCATATCGCAATATGGAACGCTATGTAACGGGTATACAGCGCGAACCGCTACACTTTAAACTAAAAGACGTATTAAGTTGGACGGACACAGCGGCCCTTCCCTTGCTGCCAGATGAAGAGGCGGCAGAAGCGTTTAGTCAAATGCGTCAATCACCGAATTTGCATAAAGAAGACACCGATGACTGGCAAGCACTACCATATGCTGAGCTACACGCCACAAACGATAAGAAATATATGGAATTGGTAGAGACCCCTGAATCAGGGTGGCTACCTGTATTTAAGGGAGCCACCTTCGAAATCTGGGAACCGGATAATGGTGTGTACTATGCTTGGGCAAAGCCAGGCATCATGCTGAGTCATCTTCAAGCGAAACGGGAACGTGCCAATCGCAACTCCCGCTCTGCTTTCTCTAAGTTTGATGAAGTCTGGGCAAAGGACGAAAGCACGTTACCCTGTTTCTATCCTCGAATCGCGTTTCGTGACGTATCACGAGCAACAGATACAAGAACTACAAGGGCTGCGCTATTGCCTCCGGGCGTGGTCGCTCAAAACACCGCGCCGGTACTTGTATGGCCTAGAGGTGACCAAAAAGACGAAGCCTATTTGTTAGGAGTCCTTTGTTCCATCCCGCTTGATTGGTATTCGCGCTGCTTTGTGGAAATCCACATGAATTTCCATATCTTCAACGCCTTGCCCATTCCAAGGCCCGAACGATCAAATCCACTATGGCAACGCACAGTTGAGCTATCTGGACGCCTCGCTGCAGTCGATGATCGGTATGCTGTATGGGCAGAGGCCGTTGGCGTGGAGTTCGGCCCACTTGATCGGGATGCGAAAGACGGCATGATATATGAACTGGATGCAGTCGTGGCACACCTCTATGGTCTCAGCAGTTCCCAGTTAACCCATATTTTCGAGACTTTTCATGAAGGCTGGGACTATCGACCACGACTGACCGCTGTACTGAGTCACTACGACCGCTGGAGCAGCCAATTATGATGATGGATTTTGACCGGCCCTTATTTGCAGACAACCGCGATGGACGATCAATGCTTGCCGCGTTGCGTGGACATCTGGATTGGCTGGCAAATACCTATAAAGACCCGGTATCAGTAGACATCGCAACGGGTTATTTTAACCCGGCGGGTTTTGCGATGATTGCCGAAGAACTCCTGAGAACAGACAAGGTACGGCTACTGCTTGGTGCTGAACCAACCACACCGCCTAAGCAGTCTTTTCCCAAGCCGGGTGAAAAACGCGGCAAAGCCTATGATGTGCAGCGCATTGACCAGGCATTACAGGACACAGAAGAAGGTTTGAAGGAAGACCGCGATATATTGGGTTTCTCCCCTGAAGTAGATCAGACCATTCATAAATTACTGGACTTCTTAGAGTCCGGTAAGGTTGAGGTCAGACGCTACAGTCATGGTTTCCTGCATGGTAAAGCATTCTTGTTCATCGGTGGTGATGGCAGAAATGAAGGCGTCATCTCCGGTTCTTCAAACTTCACCGCAGCCGGACTATACAGTAACCGGGAGCTTAATCTCGGTCACTATGACCCGCGTGTAGTCAACCAGGTTGCGGACTGGTTTCAGGATATGTGGGATGAGTCTGAACCCTATGATCTGGCAGAAATCTATGAAGCGAGATTTAGAGAATATTCGCCATATCTGATTTACCTACGGGTATTGTACGAACTATACGGTGAGGAAATACGTCAGGAAGCCGAACAGAAGCATCAACTTCAGCTTACAACCTTCCAGAATGACGGACTATTTCGTGCAGAACGCATCCTTGATCAGTATAACGGGGTCATCATTGCTGACGGTGTAGGTCTGGGTAAGACATTTATCGGCGGCGCACTGATTGAGCAAACCATTCGTGAGCAGCGGCAGCGGGTATTGCTCATTGCACCTGCTGTACTGCGTGATGGTGCCTGGACCTGGTTCAGGCACGAATATAACCTGCAATTTGAGGTTCTCTCCTATCAGGAATTTGAAAATCTTCCGGAGTTTGGTGGGCATGGTACAACCCATCTCTGGTTTGATCCTAATGAATATACGACAGTAATTATCGATGAAGCTCATGCCTTCCGGAATCCGGATACCAACCGAGCGCGGGCACTTCGGCGTATGTTACAAGGTTCTCCCCCTAAAAAGCTCGTATTGATGACCGCAACGCCGGTAAATAACTCCCTCTGGGACCTGTTTAACATGCTGTCTTACTTTGTTGGGCACGATGCGGCATTCGCCCATCAGGGCATTCGTTCTTTGCGTCAGCGTTTTCATGATGCTGTATCAGAAGACCCATTTGACCTGCGTCCGGACATGTTATTTGATGTCTTGGATGCAACCACTGTAAGGCGTACACGGCATTTCGTGAAGCGTTACTATCCCAATGAACAGGTTCCTGGCCTGAATGGAGTTATTCGTTTTCCTGACCCCCATGTCATGCAAGTGGAATATAGCTTAGATAATGTATTGCCGGGATTTTTTGACGAATTTGCTCAGGCACTGGCTCCAGAAGAAGGCGAGCCTCTTCTAACCTTGGCACGTTATTGGCCGTCTCGCTATAAGTATCGGCCTGATCCGGAAGACCAGCAACGTGAGGCTGCATTAGTGGGCCTCCTGCGGTCTGGTCTCCTTAAGCGATTCGAGTCATCAGTTCATGCTTTTGCAAACACTGCTGCGCGTATGGCTCAGTCACATGATGCGTTTCTTGCTGCAATGGATCGTGGCTTCATCCCTACCCCGCAAGCAATTCTTGAATGGGGAGAAACTGATAATGATGAAGTCTTCGATGAGTTATTGCTTGAAACAGATTCAGAACCAATTACTCTCTACGATGCGGATACACTACGTCGCGATGTACAAAGAGATCGTGATCTTCTCCGGCAATTTGCTAACACCGCGTCTGGCATCACTCAAGATCAAGACCCCAAGCTTCACCAACTTGTTGATGAATTGGTAGAAATTGCTTCTCAAGCCGAAACAGAAGGTTTGGATGCTGAAGATAGGTGCAATAAACGAAAAGTCATTATTTTTTCGTATTTTTCAGACACAGTTGGTTGGCTTGAAAAACATCTGTTTGCTGCGATACAGTCAGATCCACGTCTGTCTGCCTTTGCGGACCGTGCTGTATCAGTGTCTTCCAGCTCCCCACAGCACTCTATAAGTCGGGAAGATGCGGTATTTGGATTCGCACCGGTATCTACTCGTGCTCCAGCCAGTAAACGAGATAATCGGTTCGATATTTTGATTACGACAGATGTTTTGGCTGAGGGAGAAAATCTGCAACAGTGTCGCCACATAATTAACTATGATTTGCCCTGGAATCCAATGCGCTTGGTACAGCGCAACGGGCGTATAGATCGTATTGGAAGCCCACACAGAGACGTCTATATTCGCTGTTTCTTCCCTGATCGAGAGTTAGACGCGCTCTTAACACTTGAAGAACGTATCCGGATGAAGCTAGCACAGGCTGCTGCATCCATAGGTGTTGAGAGTGAAGTTATTCCTGATGGAGCAGTTAGTAACCATGTATTTACTGAAACTCGTGAGCAAATCCAGGCTCTCCAGCGGGAAGACGCTGAAATCCTAATATCCGGTGGCGAAGAGCCAAATGCCTTTTCTGGTGAAGAATATCGTCAGGAATTACGACACGGTCTGCTTAACTACCGTGATGAAATAACGTCCCTCCCTTGGGCAGCAGGCTCAGGCTTTATAGGACTGGAAAAGGGCCATTTCTTCTGTGCCAAGATAGGTGAGCATGTCTACCTACGGTTTGTCCCCTTCAATGAAAATGCAATCATCAGCGATCTGCTGGGTTGCCTTCGCATGGTGACTTGTGCGGAATCCACACAACGGCACATGCCTGATGAATTGCGAAATAGTGCCTATAACGCATGGAGTAAGGCACGAAATGATATTTATGATGAGTGGGGTTTCTCCACTGATCCGGCAAATCTACAACCGCGTGTACGCCCATTGCTCAGGGAGGCAGCGCAGCATCTCCGTAGCTATCCTCCCGAAATTAACCAACCTGAACTGATTGCTGTCCTTGATGCACTTGAAGCACCACTTGAACGTCGGATAGAAAAGCAATTCCGTGAAATTATGAAACAAGATGATATTGGCAATTACCCGATGTCTGCCAGAATTGTTGAAAAGGTACAAGAACTGGGGTTGCAACCATTTGAACCTCCTCAACCGTTACCACCTATTGACGAAGAAGAGATCCAGTTAATCGTATGGATGGCTGTTGATAGTTATCCTTGAGACAAAATGTATAAGCCAAATTGCTCAGTATTTGAAAGACAAAAGGTACGCTGTCATGAACACACATCTGGGCCGACTGGAAAAAGTCAGCCTCCGCAACGTCTGGACAGGCGAGCAGACCGACTTCTCACCCTGGCTGGCACAGGAAGACAATCTTGCCCTGCTGGCCGATACCATCGGGCTGGAACTGGAACTGGAATCGACCGAGAAGAATGTCGGCCCCTTCCGGGCAGATATTGTCTGCACCGATACAGCGACCGATACATGGGTATTAATAGAGAACCAGTTGGAACGGACTGACCATAACCATCTTGGCCAGCTTATGACCTATGCGGCAGGCCTCAATGCTGTTTCTATCGTCTGGATTGCGGAGCGCTTCACCGAAGAACACCGGGCTGCACTGGACTGGCTTAACGAGATTACCGACAACAGCGTTAATTTTTTTGGCCTGGAGATAGAACTCTGGCGTATAGCTGACTCCCCTATTGCCCCCAAATTCAATGTTATCAGCAAGCCCAATGACTGGACGAAGACCGTAGCTGCTGCCCGAAAGGAAAGCAGTGGGGACATCACCCCGGTTAAACAGATGCAGTTGGAATTCTGGCAGGGTTTCATCGAGGAGCTGGAAAATCACAACAGCATCATCCGGGTACGCAAGCCCCGTCCCCAGCACTGGATGAACTTCTCCATCGGTCGCAGTGAATTCCGAATGTCAGCAGACATGAACACACGGGAGAAGCGCATCGGTGCCCAGGTCACTACACTCGGCCCGGATGCCAAGCCCCATTTCCACCTGCTCCAGGAAGATAAAGAGGCCATAGAAGCAGAATTCGGACATGCTCTAGTTTGGCGCGAGGCCAGTAAATATGGCATCATTGCCATCCGTAATCGAGAGCTAGACCCCAATGATCGCATGAACTGGCCAGCGCAGCATCGCTGGATGCGCGAGACGCTGGAACGGTTACACGAAGTGTTCTCACCACGCATCAAACTGCTGGACGCAGGTGATTATATTGACCAGGAGGATGAGGATAGCCTCACATAGGTATTAACCGGTGTTCACATAGCTCAGTATATTGAATAGCTAAATGAAAGAGCGTAGGGTGTGTAACATGGAGGCAAGATAATGATACACATCCTAATATTATGCATTCTCTTCATCACTCTGCCAGTCGTTAGTTTAGCAGCAGAATTTCGCAGTAAAAATTGCCCTTTTGTGGCATTTATTCCTGATAGTCTGGGGACGTTGGAAATAGGTGAATCCTCAAATGAAGCTGCATTTGGCTTGATAAGAGGCAAGGATGTTAGCATTGACATTGCATGTGGCATCAATTTCCTTCATACACCAATTCCCGAAGATGCAGAAATCGAACGAAGAAAGGTAATCAGCAACTTTGATCTGCTGGACTACCCGCAAGAGTTGCTTAATTTTCAATATGTCAGAAAAGCAAGTTATGCGCTTGTTTTCTATTCCGCATTGGAAAAAACTGAACCTGAACGCATTGCTCTAGTGGTGAACGGTTATAGTGACCCTGCACTGTTGACGATGGTGATTATTGTCGCACCTAGTGTGTCAGAGTCAGTGCGTGACCAAATAGACGAAGTACTAAAATCGATTTCCTGGAAAGTGGTTTAAGTAAAGAACATCATATCTCCTGAAAACGGAGGTTTTTGACAGACCTCCCCTTCTTTCTCTTTTCACCCGCACTGCCCTCTCCTGAATCTCCCAAAACTATCTCTTGAAACCAGCCCTCGCAAAAGCTATGGTTCAGATGAGTTTTCGGAGAGTGAAGGAGAATCATCATGCTGGTCGGCTACGCACGGGTATCCACCCAGGATCAAGACCCTGCCCTGCAACTGGACGCGCTCAACAAAGCAGGGTGCGAACGCATCTTCACCGAGAAGGCATCCGGCGCCCAGCGAGAACGCCCGCAGCTCCAGGCCGCGCTGGATTATATGCGCCCAGGTGACACGCTGGTGGTCTGGAAGCTGGATCGCCTTGCCCGTTCTCTCAAGCAGCTTATCGAGACCATAGAACGGCTTGAAGTCCATCAAAAGGGCTTTCGTTCGCTGACTGAATCACTGGATACCACCACTTCCGGCGGCAAGCTGGTCTTCCATATTTTCGGGGCATTAGCCGAGTTCGAGCGAGCCATCATCCAGGAACGTACCAAGGCCGGGCTGGCGGCAGCCCGCGCACGCGGCAGAACGGGCGGCAGGCCCCCTGCCCTGTCCGATGAAGACCTGGCCGAAGCCAAGGCGCTGCTCCGCGATCCTGACATCACCGTTGAGAAAGTCGCCAAGCGGCTGGGCGTTTCACCGTCAACGCTGTATAGGCATTTGCCAGGCGGACGAGGTGGAGTTAATTGACAATAGTGCAACTATCAAATCAGGCAAAAGACAGTCTTATACTATTCTGCGTCCTCATAGTCTTTTGACGAAGCTAGCTCTGAGGGATGCAGATTCAGTATTTCTGCGATCTTTAATATCACAGGGATAGTGTCCTCTGGATTCTCTTCTAGCTTTTCCAGAATACGAGCCTTGAATGCATCGGCTGCACTTGAGTTGTACTTATCTAGGATATTCGGATGCTGACTGAGAATGAGTTCTACCCATTGCAGGCCCCGCTCGTTATTATCGCGCAATAGAGGTATGAATAGGTTCATAACAATATCATGATCTTCAACAAGAGTCTGATAAGCTGTTATTTCCTCTCCATAGAGATCGAAAAAATCCCCTGCAATCTTTCCGTCAGCTCTTTCTGCTATTTTAAGAAGTTGAGCCTGTAGGAAGCTCCTACCAGTTGAATCAAGAGCGTCGAATAACAGTGCCCATTCATCTTTATGGTTCTTGGGCTTTGCTTTACCCGAAACTACAAGTTTGCTGTAGTCGATAAGTGCATCCTGATAAGGAGTTCGCAATGAAATTATCACATCAGTCGCGAGCATATGAAACAGCAACCTGAGACAGAAACCTTCACTTTTTAGCTCTGATAACCAGCCATCCTTAGAAAGGTCACCTAGGCCCTTTTGAGTCCAGTCAATGAAGGCTTTGTCTTTGTCGCCACCATTCTGGGCAATGTCGAAGTATAGTGCAGCCTTTTCAACCTCAAACGGGTCCGCGTATACAGACTCAACAAGGGATGAATCTTCTATCAGCTTTTCTAAGAGATGGCTGTATTCTTCTTCGTTCAATTCGCTACGCAATACCTGCCATCGTTGAATAATGATCTCTGGAGAATAGACCTCCAGCGTATAGTCTTTGTTTTGTACTATGCGTAAACACTCTATGATCCAGGGTTTTGATGCAGGAGCGGCATCAAAAACTTCAAACAAGAGATCGAGTTTATCGCAATCAGCCAATAGCTTGATAAATTCTTGCGTGAATTTGTCATAATTGGCTGGGTCGGTAAATATAGTACCAACCAAGTAATTATACCCATCATTAGAATTGCCAGCCGAGGCTGGAGATGGGACTGATGGCACCTTCCATAAGTACATAAATGCACACCATGCAGCCGTAACATTCTCTTTTCTTGCATGATGAAGATAATGTAGTAAATGCCCTTCAGTAGCTAGTTGCCCGATCTGCTTTTCTAGTACACTATCCAGGTCGTGTAATTCCCATAGCGTTGCCATTGCTGCGTGAACATAAGCGGCTTGTTTGGTATCATCCGCTTTTAGTCGCTCCACAATGGTAGAGCCGATCTCACGCCATTCTGGTGAGTACTGCCCCTTTTTCATTACCTGCATGGCATGTACATGCTCTATTGTAAGTGATTCCTCCTTTGCCAATGTCTGTAATACGAATGACACTTCCTTTCCATCTTTCGGTGGCATGATAATCTTCCAGAAGTCGCCATCTGCATCTTGGTCATATAATTTGATACATACATCAATGTAGCCATAGGCACTTGCACCAAGCTCAATGCCGTTTAAGTAAGCACTGTCAAATCCTAACAATTGAAGTCCGCGTAACAGCCTGAGAAGGCCTGCTACCCATGCCTCAGTAACTCCTAATTCTTGTTGCTCTTCCTCAGTACTAACTGGCGGAAGTGCTTTTAAAATGGCTTCTGCCAGGGCGGGATTCTGTATCAGTTCAAGGAGAGCTATCAATCCCTCGGCAGTTCGGGCATCTAGTGGTTTCCAGGAATTAACCTGATAGGCCGCAGCACGTAGTGAGTTTATAACCATAGTCCTGAGTTCTGGCTCTGCCACATCGAATACCCCATCCTGTCCTAGACAGTAGGCAGCATTAGCGAGCTTTACGCTTTCATTCTCTGACCAATCACTAAAGGGAATATCAAGAAGCACTTCCCGGAACCCTGGAAATTCACTTAGTTCCTTCAAATCATCTACTTGACGTTCACTTAGTGCAGTTTCTATAGGTGTTTGTAGCAGTATTTGACGTGCTTGTTTCACAGGAACATTGAATGCCATAGCGGCCAGATTGCTCTGAGCATTGTCGCTCATAAGTCCTGATAATTTGCTCTCAGGTAGGGTTTTGTCGAGTAGACCTGCTGGTACATCAGTGGCCTTTCGACGTAGTAAAATGTAGTATGCGATATCAGCCAAGGGGAAGCTATTTTGCCATTGACGTGTAATGGTACCAATTTGATTTACAAAGAGCTTGAGGTCTCTGGGTGTAGGCGAAATGCCATCGCGAATATGCAGTGCGAATACTCTGTAAGCGGAGTGAAATTCAGTCTTGTCATGGTCAGGCAAGGCTTCATTGAGCAGACCAATAAAGTAAATTCGCCAATCTGAGAGCAGTAATGGCGGCACTTCAAAACGGACTTGAAATGTCTTATCAAGAAATGCAGTGGTTACTCTGGTACTCTCATCTTCATCCTGTGAGGCCCATAAACGTTTTAATCCATTGGGATCATAGGGTATGAGCACATAGATTTTTGAAAACCATTTTGGTTGGTTATGATCGCTATATTTCAAGAACGTTTGTAAAGCCGCCAATATGGAGAGCGCATCCGTTGACGTTACACGATCAAGATTATCCAAGGAAAGAATCAAACGGCGATCGTGCTTATCTAACGCCTCGGTCATGAGTTTGTCAAAAATTTCTTCAAACTCAACCGACGTAGGATTAGGATTTTCAATGGTTTCTGTGCGCGTATCTGTAATGTGCTTTTGAGCGATCAATGCGCCAAAACTGATGAGGTCATCGGATGTTGTTGGTTTTCCCCACAGTTTTCGCCAGCACCACCCTATCAGCCGAGGAACAACCAAAATTGAGTATATGATGACGGGGATTAGTGTAAGCGATATTCCTGCGATCATCATCCAATCAAAGGTTGGTGGTGTCATTGATGATGTTTGCCGTAGCCCCGCATTCAATAACGCTAACCCTACTGGTATCAATAGGACTGAGAAGGCCAATAAGCTGCCTAATTTCCCAAGTCGTGGAATGCTACGTGTCTCTGTTATCCGCCTGCGTTGTGCAAGCTCCTCACGTGTTTGTTCCCATTGCGCTTTATCGATCCAATCAAGATCGGCAAGATGCTGTATAACATTCTCCAAAAAAGTGCGTCGCAATGGGTCACCCTGATGTGCCCATGCATCAAAAAGAATAACAGTGTAATTGGCTTTATCGTTGAACTTCTTGTGTAGTAGATTAACCACAGTGGATTTACCAGAACCCCACCCACCTTCCAACCCTATGGAAATACCGCCGCTTTGAGTATTTATCAACTCAGCGAGCGCATTCGCTATGCGTTGATGGGCGCCAAATTCATCTTCAGCAGCAGGCGCATCCTGGATTAGATTGACACGATAGTTTTTCTTTTCACTCATGGTCTGGTTAGCCATTCTTGCCCATGCGAATAGGTGTTCTATGTTGATGATTCAATAATATCACATTGTTATAGGATTGTCCTACTGTTAAGGGCTTGGATTCCGCTCATAGCGCCGCTGGCAAAAGCCAATAAAGGCCGCATCGGGGTTTGCCAGCACTGGCTTTCCGCTATCCAGCCAGAAGCCTCGCCACTCATTTTCCAGGTAATAGACATCATAGCCGGGAGCTACCCGCCTCGCCTTCTCATAGGTGGTGGGATGCAGTTTAGCGAATTCCTGCCGGTCAGCCTGCAGCATGCCGGGCATGGTTTCGCGGTTGATGAAGGTCACGCTGTCATCCAAGAGCTGCACATGATAATCAGGCAAATGATCGCTCTTGGCAATCTGCCGGAGCGTATAGCGAAAGCCTTTCAGCGGCGCATGTGAGCCGCATTTCTTCTTCAGCGTTTCCATCGTCACAGTCCACCGTGCCTGGCGGCCACAATGTTTGCGCGCCACCTCATAGACGCGCCGCTCAATGGGCTTGCGCAGCCGGAAATAGTCCCGGTGCAGCGTCAACACTTCCTGGTGCTTGATGGAGCGAAACACCCAATCAGAGAGCTTGACCGACATCTCCAGGATGCGGCCCGTCTTCTCAGATCGCTGGATTTTGAAACTGTCAATCAGGCCGAAGCCGCTATGCTCCTCTACACCACCTGTAATCACATTGGTGCGTATGCGCGTGCCGTCCAGCCGGTCGAGTGCATCTTTCAGCGCCTCATAATCCTTGCCCCCGGTGGTGCGATTGATGAATACGAGCAAGTCCTTGGCCACGATCTTGACATAGGGTGAGGCGGCCTCGCCGCGATTTATCTTGGCAATCATCTGCGAGATGCAGTAAATCAAAATATCCTTGTCATAGATGGTAGCCAGGCCTTTGACGCTGGGCACCACTTCCAGCCATTTACACCCCTGCTCATAGCGCCGCACATTCGTCTCTGGCTTTTTGGAAAGCGAATAAAACGGGTGCTCCATTGAGGCCATATCATCTTTGAGCACCGCATCGGCCACATCACAGACAAATAAATCATGCTGCGGGTGGCGTTCCGGCAGTAAGACATCTTTGGCTGGCGTTTCCAGTTGAAAATCCGCTTGTTTCGGGGTAACAGAATCCATAAGCAGCACTATCGGGGTATCAAAGTCCAAAGTCAAGCAATCAGTCGCGTTTCGGGGTATTACAATCTGTGGATAGATATAGTGCTATAAACGGGGTATTAGAAACCGTTTAGTGGGAATTAGACACTTTCTAACGGGGTATTAGAAACTTGTGAATGTTATTTGGTTTTTATTTTCAGCCGGTTCCGCGCCGTCATCCACAGCGTAACACATTATTTAACTCATTATTTAACACATACAGCTCAGGCTCGTTTCCTGGATAGGCTAAAAAGGCGCTACGCGCCCCTACCCTCCGCTTTTTTGCTGCGCAAAAGAAGCTGCGCCCCACGCTTCGCGTGGCCTGCTAATGTGTTCGCTTCGCTCACCAACTTGTGACGGATGAAAAGAAAAATCAGGGCGCGAGCGGCGCGGTATAGTCATTATCCTGCGGCATGGGCGTAAATCTTTCCGTGCTCGCTTCCGGCATGGCCGGTTCTTCCTGAACGGGATTAGACGGGGATGGCTGGTCAATAGCCTGTTCCGGTTGGTTCAGCAGGAAGCCAAAAAGCACGGCCAACAGGATAAGCCCCCCTGCCCCCCAGATGAGGGTCGTATGATTCCGGCTGGGTGCTTCCTGCGTGGTGGCCGCCTGCTTTGGTGCGGACGTGCTCTGGCCGGGCTGATAGGTAATGAGCAGCCTTTCTGCCTGGTGCCGCCAGTGATCCTTCTCCCCAATCAGGCGCTCGCGCTCATCCTTCAGCTCGCTGATGCGCTCCTCTTTATCCTTCAGCCGTTCAGATAACAGGTTATTTTCCATCCGCAACGCATTGGATTGACTGTCGTTCTTTTTAGTGTTCTGTCCCGTTCCAGAACCCTCGTCATTGTCGTTCTGTGGTTCATCGGCGCTCTTCGGCTCAAAGACCCGGAACAGCTCCGCCGGGTCGATCTTATACCCACTCGCATCTTTCTCCATATAGCTGAGTCTGCTATCAGCCAAGGCTTTAGATATGACGGACTTACTCTTGCCTGTTGCTTTGGCGGCCTGGCTCAATGTCAAAAAATGGGAACTGCGTGGCATAGTGCTACCTGTGTTTAAGGGTGTTCTGTTGCGTCTCTGAGGTCGTTCGGGGAACGGGATCAGGCGACGTATGCGGATGTTAATCCCATAGGCTTTTGTGCCCCTTTGTCAAATGATTTCTGGCTCTTAGCGGGTTAGAACGCGGGCAAGAACACGTAGACCCGTTCGGAAAAACGCCATATCAATGGCTTAGTTCTCGCTTTGTAGTTAAAGGGTGAAAGGTGTTCTTTAATCCACTTGAGAACGCGGTTCTGTACGGGCTTGATTACCGTTCGAGAACATCTCATCCGTTCTCTGAGAACGATGCCCTAAGTGCCTGAATGAGCGGGCATTAAGTTGCAGGGAGTGGCTTTACGGGGTATGATGAACGAACCATTTGAAAAAGCAAATGGTGCATTAAAAGCAGAAACACCTGCTCAAGGTTTCGCCGCCGAGAAAGCAGGTGTTACTAAAAGGACGGCTCTTCGAGCGCCCGCGCTTTTGTGTTCCTATGTAGACAGTATACCGCATATTGATGGCTGCGCAACCCGTGCACATCAATATTGCGTTAAGAACCACCCCCTGTTCTGGCCATAGGAGCCGCCGTCCCGGTACCCTGAAAGTGGTGTTTGATGGACGCGGTTCCGTCTGCCCCTCCTGCTGCCACTCACTCCTCGTCTACGCTGAGGGTTGACCCGGAGCTGGCCAGGATGGCTATTGGATTACAGGTTGCTTCTGTTTTTCGCCTCTGGGTGATCGCCCGCGATCTCACCCGACAGGCGAACGGCAGTGGCCAGATAACGCTCAGTGTTCTCAAGCAGGCGCTGGCCGGTTTTGGCGTGCGTTATGGCCGTTCCCATTTCAATACCCTGCTCAGGAACGGCGAAGGCCTCTTCTGGAACAGGGATCGAGAACGCCTCTATCTGCATGGCTATCAACGGCTCAGCGCCCAGCTCACCGATCTGGCATTGCTGCAGAACCCCGATCTGGTCGCCGAGAACCGTCCCGGCGGCTATGAAGTGTATCTCTGCCCCACCGGCAGCGCCGAGCAATGGCATGCCATGTGCTATGCGGGCTGGCTGGCTAGCCGCCATGACCCGACAGTAAGCCGCGAAACCCTCAGCCGCCTGTTCAGCCGTTCAGCCGATACGCTGCGCAAATGGGAGCGGGATCACCTGCAGCCCTACCTTCAGATTCGCCACAATTACGCGCAGTGCGCTGATACCGCGCACTGGCCCTACCCTAACCTGCCCGCTCATACGGGCAGCTATGCGGCGCAGACCCGTGAGGGCGTGCAGCTCCGGCTGATCTGGCAATTGCCCAACAGCTACCGCACCCGGCGCTTACGCCTCCACCGCCATCGCGGCCAGGGCCGTAAAGCCCGGCGCATGAGCAATCACCGCCTGTATCTCATGATAAAAGCACACCGCAAGACATCCTCACGAAGCCTGTTTGGATTTGGCGAGACGGGTAGCCATCGTCGGATGTATTTTGCGTCAGCCAGGCGGTTGAAACAGT
>PABP01000038.1 GCA_002699585.1 Anaerolineaceae bacterium
CTGTAACGTGATTTCTTCATGGGAAATTCTCCATTCAGTTGAGCTTACTTTACTGGAAATTTCCGCTTTTGACTGGACCACATATCGGGGAGGCTTACCCAGTCAATACACCAGCCATGACTTTCTGGCACTGCTCCAGCAATATGACATTCAAGTCAGCATGAGTGGCGTGGGCAACTGTTATGACAATGCCATGATGGAGAGCTTCTTTAGCTACTCTCAAAACCGAATGTGTGACTGAGCGGTTGGAAAACCGACAGCAGGCACGTCAACTGATCTTTGAATACAACGAGGTTTGGTACAATCGCTGTCGACGCCATTCGACGCTAGGCTACCTCAGTCTGGAGCAGTATGAGCAATTGGCAGCTTAGACAAATTCATTGTCCACCGAAACGGGGCAAGTTCACTTCTGAGAAAGCCAAGCAATTGTCGGCCTGTGAATCTTCGCCGTGGAAACTGAAAGCAATGCACTCTGCAATTGCAGTGAGAATATCGTCTGAATCGATTAACGAGGCCAATTGGACAAAATAGACACCGTCTTCATGGGCCTGTGTCTGAGCCCAAGCAACCTCTATTGTGAGCTAGTCTGCCCATACCGCTAGGAGCCAAGATCGTCAGCAACCATATCTTGGAGTTAGACAACAGCTTTGTTATTTGGGCTAGCTCACGGTTACATCCTACGAAAAGTGTTGTCTGTACTGGAAGATTATGCCTGAGTATTGTTGTATCCCGTATATCGTCAGTTACTATGCCCATTCGTACAGCAAACTTAGCAGCTTCGTCACGACTATTTACCGCAAGCTTGGCGTAGATATGTTAGTTGTACCGATGCACTATTGTCTCAGTAAGAAATAGACTGTTGGCAATTTCCTGATTGGACAAACCTTCAACCAAACAAGCAAGTATTTCTCTCTCACGCTCGGTTAGTGCGTCAAGAAGCTCATCTGAGTTCGTCTCATAGTCATCCATATAACATCCAACACGCTTATCCAATTAACGAAAAGACTGTTGAAACCATGTATTTCTATCCCACGTCCAAATACGATTTTATCAATTGATGTGGTGAAATACTTGAATCGGAACTTTGCTAGATTGCGTAGAAAAGCGTGAGCGAATCTTATGGGGAGACAACCATACCTGAAATTACCAAATGATCCGGCACAAACCATATACTTGATTGGCACACGTGTGTATCCAACCCTCTCTGCACCCACACCCTATAATAAAGCGATAGTGATATCAACACAGATCAGACCGAAGTATCGGACTTTTTTGTTATGGGACTCATTGAATAGCTTAGGTCAGGAGTCCATACTCTGGATATCGAGATTAACTTGAGAAAGACATCTTGTAAGAAACATCTTAACGAAAGAGGCTCAATCGAACATCCATTGCGTTGTATGATGGAATCAATGTCGATAAAGAAATGGATGCCTGCTATGCGCCAGCCTATCTTGTGGTTCTGCGTCAGTTTTTTAATCCTGCTGTCTGCCAGCTTGGTCACTGCCCAGGACGCCATGGTCACGGTTCCTGATGTGACCGGGATGAATGTTCCCCAGGCCGCGGCGGAACTCAATCGTAGTGGTTTGAATGTCGGCACACAGACGCCTGCCGATAATGCAGGTAACGCCACACCGAATACGGTTGTTACGCAAGCAACAGCCCCAGGCACCAGTGTTGCTCGCGGGACGACGATTGATCTGTCGGTTGTCCTGCCGCCGAATGCCCGCCTGATCTACGATGACAATGACATCACGTTAGTGAATATTACACCCCAGGAAATGACCATCCCTAATCTGGTCTTCTCGTCAGTCGATGGTACACCCGCGAATTATCCAGCGACAACGTTCTGGCCAGGAGCAGCTAGAGGGGGCTATTGTCTCCAACTGTGGTCCATCAGCCGAAATGAACCCAAATCACTGAATGAATGCCAGGGGATCGATGCGTGGCGCACGACAAATAATTCACAATACCACTTCTGGACACAAGCCAATGGCGTCAACCAGTTTGCTGTCCAGGAAGGCGGGATTCAGAGGGCTGTATGCCCAGCGGCGCCACCCAATTCACAAGATAGCCCAACCAGTTGTGAGTTCTATCTAGCAGGAGGTGGTCGTGGTGATGACACCACCGCCTTCGTTTACTTCGCCTATACTGAAGATGCGATTGCTTTTATCAATACGAGTCAAGACCGCTGGATGCCGACCAATGCGAACACCCTGTATAACTACAATCCAGCTATCAGCGTACCGGGTGTTTCGCTCACATTTGGCGACCCCAACCTCTTGAGAGAAGAACATCGTCAGTCGCTTGGTAATATCACCCAGCTTGCGCCTGGCCAGTGCATCATGTTTACACTTACGGGCTCATCCGTTAGTGAACCGCCTGAATCCTGTACGGTGGTTGCTCAGCGAGAGCTGGCTCCAGAAGTAGCTTTCTGGATCGCCAACTTTGAGGTTGAAAGTGTGGTCGATGGTGTTCAGCGAATATGCCCCGCACCGACACCGGGCAAGCTCACACGCTGCATTATCAGGCGGTAGTAACTTATTGTCTAATTGTCAGGAGATGCAGCCAATCCGCTATTGATGCGATTGGCTGTGCTTCTCCCACTAAGGCCTTCACTGCATTCATCTCAAAAATACCAAAGTCCGTTCTGCCTGCCGCTTGCAGTGCCAGTTGCATGTCGCTAGCTACAATAGGGAGATTCTGGCTAGCGAATGCATAACTTGTTTCGCCTGTATTTACCACCAGAATGTCATCGAACACTGCCAGAAGTGATGCAGCTAATCTGCGTGACATGATGTGATCAGGCGTCAATATCTGCGTCAGGTTGATGACCAAGACACCCTCTTCGGTCAGCCGAGATCGTATCAACTCAAAGAAGGTTGTCGTGTTCAATGCGCTTGTTTGCAGGTCGTAAATATCGGGTAGGTTCACAGCGATTAAACCATAGTTTGTGTCATCTGATGCCAAAAACGCATTGGAATCTGACACAAACACTGTACGATTTTCAAGCGTGTCTATCAGATTGTAGGATGCAAATAGGTCACGGCTAACCGAGGCAACCATCGGGTCAGGCTCCAATGTGGTGACGTGTTGAGCGTAGTGGGCCATCATCAGTTCCATTTGCATGGACCCTGCGCCAATAACAAGTACATTCTCCGGTTGGATGATTGAAGCAGGGATGCGGCCCATCAAGATATTTTGCCAACGGCTATTTTCGCCATCGAACGTGTTGATGCCATTTTGGAACAAGTAGCGATTACCACTGGTATCCTGAACGACATCCACCTTCTGACGCAGGCTGTAATCGCTGAAAAGGACGGTTGTGTCTACAGAAACAGTGCGAAAATGCTGAAGCCAGATGCCGGTGCTCCACTGGTTGATAGCAGGCAAAAACCAGAGCCATACCGTAACAACTAGACTGATACGCATCAGCCACGTGGTCGAAGTCCCCTTTATGAGCAACACAAACAGAACGATGACTGTATACGCCACTACCAGCGGACAGTATCCCCACCGCGTAAATAGAAACAGAAGAGCCACGCCTAAAGCCATTCCAACCATCTGAATGACAAAGGTACGGAGTCCAGTTGTGTGGATAAGCAATGGCAACCATAGACTGTAGAAACCTGTCGTTAGTAAGAGCACAAGTCCTACGGCGATGATATTGCCAACAGGTGACATCCCCAAGTTATCAAAGGCAATAGTCATCAAGCGGAACCAGAGGGGCATTGTCAGTTGGAGAATTAGGGCAACAAGTCCGATCTGCGATGAGATCAATCGCCTGAAGCGTGCCGCGAATAGGCTCGCAAGTATCGAGCCGACGAAGAACAATCCCACCATACTAACGATGATGAACTCAGGATAGTGAACAATAACGGTTGCCTCTCGCAGAGCGAGCCACTGAATGATGATTGCATTCGCACTGGCAATGAACAGCAGGATACGCTGAGCGTATCGATAAGCTCTTAGGCGGGCAATCTGTTGCGTAAACCAGTCCGAATTTGTTGTGGACTCTCTCGTTGTTATCGAATTAATATCGACGATCTGTTGAGCATCAACATTTGAAAAGAGTGCCTGTCCGTTTGTCCGTACTACATAGTCAAGCAGCGCATAGATAAATAACACGATGCCGAGCATTTCCAGCAGTTCTTCGACCGTCGCTGTAGCCAGATAGCGCAAGGTATAGACGTCATTGGCAATAAACAACTCGTTGGCACTTATGCCCTCAATGAGTACGGCTCCTGCGACGTAGACGACACCTGCGCCGACGAATCCTAAGCGAGATCGAGGCGGGAGGCGCATGATGAAACCGATATAAGCGAGTGCGAAAATGAGTACCAATGGCACAAACAGAATCTGCCAACCAAAGTAGAGATAACCAGTGGTATTGAAAAGCTGGGTCAGTGGGTCTGAAGCGACTTCATGGATCACAGCCCCTTCATCGATAGATAGATAGAGAAAAATGAACGTCAGACCCAGCCAGTGCTTTCGATACGCATCTTGCTGCTGCCATTTCATTAGCGCAATCAACATCAAGATGACTGCAGCAACAAATAGCAAAATCGTTGAAAACCACGTAGGTATGGATTGCTCAAGATTCACACTGAAAAGATCAACCAAGCGCAACCACACTGCGTCTGAATCACGATAGTCCACTTCGACAATATAATCCGCAATCAGACTCAGTCCTGCCAGAATAACAGCAACGGATGCGAGTATGAGAGTAAATCTACCCGGTTTGATCCTGATCTGAAGCAACATCAATGACACTCTTAAATCTATAAATAAAAGTATCCGGGCAAGATGTACCCGGATACTTTGTACTAGTCAGACTACTGTCTTAGCTCCGACGCGATCCGCGTGAAGAACGACGTGAGCACTTTATGCGAATATTGCCATTGCCGAAGCCCGTCAACTTACAGCCAGCAGGCACATTGGTGTAGCCACCAATGATGATGACCGTTGTCCCGCCACCTTCACAGCGAGCACGCCAACCCCAGGCAGGCGCCCATGAAGGAGGTGGGTTACTGCACGTACCTGCGTCACGCCAGACAATGCCGTTATTTACGAAGATCTCGACATCGGTGAAGATGAATACGAGTGCAATGAGAACGCCGCCATCATCAGATCCTTCGATACGAATGATGTCACCAATCTGGATCACATTGATACGCGGATCATCCGGGTCAAGGTTAATCGGAAAGCCAAAGATGTAGATGGTATTACCATCGATTTCATCAACCGGACCTTCGATGATAATGATGACCTCAGTGTCATCTTCCAGTAATCCACCGAAGAAGCGGGTATTGTCGCTGTCTTCTGTCGCCACGCCATTTGCAGACGCTGAGACAGTCGCCGTATCGGACTGTTGGCCTTCGACAACAATCACCGTGCCCGCAATACAAGCAAAGCTGGCACCCGGTTCCAGCGTTGCGGGGATACTGCAACCGTTGGTATTGCCGAGCGTACCTGCCAGCGTGAGACCCTGCAGCGTGATATTGCCTGTGTTGGTCACGATGTACTGTAACATGACCTCGATGCCAGGCTCGACCAGCAAACCGGGAGCTGCGTCAGCGTCAATCCAGGTCGCGCCACCATTGCTGGACACATACCCCTGAACATCGACCGCTGGCCGATCCCCACCAAAGTAGTTGGCACTATCGGTATCGATGGTCGTGCCACTGCCATCACCGAACACACCACGGGCTGTTGCGATATTGGTGTGCTGCCCTGCCTGAATCGGCATGGGGCCAACCACACACTCGAAGAAGCCGCCGACTGCCAATGTCGCTGGCACGGTACAGGCGCTCAAGTCCAATGAATCATCGGTCAGGGTGATGCCTGACAGTTCGCTGTTGCCTTCGTTGCGAACCTGGAAGCGGAATGACACCTGCCCGTTCAAAGGAACATCCAACCCAGGAGCCGCATCCGCATCTAGCCAAGAAGCGCCACCATCAATGGAAATTGACTTTTCGACGTCTACCTGAGCAACATTACATGTCGGCCCAGGCACGCTGACAGCTTCGAAGCCATTACCCGCTTTGACTGCCGCCAGGATCGTTCCCAGGGCAACATTGCCCTCAAAAGTAATGGAATAGGTTCGGCTGCTGGTTGAAAGCAGCGGCAGATCCCACTTGATGCCATTGATGTCTGTCGTTGGATCAATACCGAAGGAGACCGCATCGGTCGGACTGTAGACAGCCACCTGTAACGGCGTCGGGCAAATCGGGATTTCAAGATCGAAGTGGCTTAAGTCCGGTGGCGTGTTGTTGCCAACCACGCCATATGAGAATGTGGTCTGACCATTGGCATAAACACTACCCAGAAACGCAATTGTGAAGTTACTGGCTGTGGTCTCTTCTGTCCGGCCAAAATAGTTAGCTGAATCCGAATCGGATACAGCGACACCATTGCTAGATGCATTGACGGTAGCCACATTGGTATGCTGATTTTCACTCGCGACCGATGGTCCTACAACACATTCGGCTGATATGCTCGGCTCCAGTTCAGTCGGAATCGCACAGGCGCTCAAGTCAAGGCTATCATCAGCGAGGACAACGCCTGTCAGCGGGACATTGCCTGTATTGGATACAACGAAACGGAAGAAGACCGAATCGCCAACCTGGGCATCGGCCCCTGGAGTTGCATCGGCATCAATCCAGCCTGCATCGCCACCGATTGAAACGTACTTTTCGACATCAATGGCAGGCAGTGCGCCTGTAAAGTAACTGGCGCTATCTGAGTCGCTCAAAATCTGACTGCCAAAAGCGGCGCTGATGCTGGCTGTGTTGGTGAGTTGTGATTCAGTTGCAGCAACTGGCCCAAGTACGCATTCAAAGACTGCATCGACAACCAGCTCGGCAGGAAGTGAACAAGTGGCTGTATCAACCAGGTCATCCGTCAAGGCTAAGCTAGTCAGCGGAACATTGCCGACGTTAGCAACAACCAACCGATAAGATACCTGAGCGCCGGCTGGCACTTCAACGCCTGGTGCGCTGTCAGCATCCAACCAGGTGAAGCCAGAATCAAAAGAAATGTATTTCTCAATGTCAACTGCTGGCTGGGCGCATGATGGTCCACCAACGGGTACAGTGAAGAAACCATCACCATTTTTGACGGCAGCAGCTACTTCCCCTTCAGCGACAAAGTCCAGGAATGTAACGGAGTAGGTGCGACTTTCGTTCTCACCCAGTGGTGAATCCCATTTGATACCATCGATGCCTGTCGTCGGATCAACACCCAGTTCAACTGCATCCGCAGGCGAGAAGGCAATGAGATCCAGTGTTGGGAAGCAATGTGGAATCTCGAGATCAAAATGACTGAGTGCAGTAGGCGTTCCCTTACCTGAAACGGTGTAGGTAAAGGTCGTTTGTGTACCGTCAAAGTTGCTTCCGTTATAGGTCACGTTGTAGTTGGCCGCAGTCAGGACATTGACCGGATCTGACGGAGGGGGTGCTTCCGTTGTGGGTGCTGGCTCCGGTGCTACCACAGGCTCTGGGAGCACCAGGATTTCGGCAGTCACGATCCCATTGTTCAGTGTTCCGCCGACCGTAATGGACATGCCAAGTTCGAGCCGTGCGACCGTATCTGGCTCAATCTGGCTGACATCCACATTGAGGCCCGTAACCGTTATTGAGGCACCATCTATAGAGTCGACTGTGCCCGTGAAGTCTATCGGGCTTCCGGTTGACTCTTGAGCAAGACTAAGAATTGTAGTTGAGAATAAAAACAATAATGAAATAACAAGCCTGTTAAACTTCATAAAGGCATCCCCCACAAGCTAATCGTTTTGAAGAAACCAATACTTCGGCAAGCGTAAAGTTGGAGTTTGCACCAAACTCAAGACGCTTATACTTAGTCTCTACATTACATATATTGTAACTGAGTGCACGGCATGATTATATAAACATGTAGTACTGGGTTGTTTGAATATGACTATAACTCAGCGATCTGAGCATCAGAGAAGGCTTAACGAAAATCGGAATAGATAGTTGAAGGAGCTGAGCGACAGCATCTAGTTTCATCAATAGAGGCTGTTAAGCAAGAAGTGGTCGGGTACAAACCAGATGCCAGTATGGTACATGTGAGAATCCAATCCTCTCTGCGCCCAAACCATAATGATAAAAAGACCGAATAAAGCGAGTTATCGGTCTTTTTTGTGCGGAAAGTTACTTTTGGAATCGAGCAAGTATGTAGATTGGCGATATTTCGTAGCTTGACCTTTAGCTCCCAAACAGCCAGCCTTCAATGTAGGAAAATATGTCACATAGGCAGATGCTTCCAGCTACACTGACGATCTTTATGAGCTGTTCTTCATCAACTCGTGCCAGAATGAGGGAGCCGGATAGATCTCTTCTTCAACGATGCGCTCACCTGCATCACAAAATTCATAAAGTGCACGCGTCAAGGGCATCTGATAGCCGTGTTTGAGGGCGTCATCGGTAAACTGCTGTAGCTGAACAAACTTAACTTGCATATTGAGAGGATCACCTTCTTCGATGGTCTTGCCAACAGAATCGAACTGCTGCCGCCAACCATCACCCCCACCGATCCCCTGCATCACTGCATTAAGGTCGATGTTCATGTGCTTTGCCCAGCCGAAGACTTCCAGGTAGATGGCATTGCTGAGGCCCATTGCCACCTGGTTGACAATCTTCACAGCTTGGCCATTACCAGCCGGACCACAATAAACAATGTGTTCGTTTTCACCAACGACCTCAAAGAGGGGCCAACACTGGCGCGCGGTTGCTTCATCGCCGCCAACAAACATACGCAGAATACCGCGCTCAGCGCCATAGTTGCCACCGCTCACAGGTACATCCAGCCGTATCGCGTCCTTTTCAGCATATGCCTGGGCCAACTCCTTGGCCTGGGAAGGTGTGATGGTACTGAACCCAATAAAGATCTGGCCAGGACGAGCCGAGACAAGCAATTCATTTCCCAGGTTATAAGCGACATCGAATGATGGAACACTGGTCATGACGATATCTGCACCTTTGACCAGGGCGACACTAGATGGTGCGTGTTCAGCACCCTGAATGGCTTCCATTTTGGCTGGGTCGAGGTCGAAGACTGTAACCGGATAACCAGCTTCTACTAGCAGGCGAGCCATGGGGCCCCCCATCAAGCCGAGGCCTATAAAACCGAGTTTTGGTAATTCCTGTGACATTGGCAAACTCTCTCATGTAACAAACATTGAATGAAGTTTCAGAATCGCGTTTTAACCTTTGAACCCCGTGGTTGCGATGCCTTCTACGATATACTTTTGACCAAACACGAAGAACAATAAAATCGGTATTTGAGCAAGTGTGGACATCGCAAATAACTGGCCGAAGGAGGATTGATCCATCGCAGAAACAAATTGGCGTAGTGCTAACGGGACAGTAAGCAATTCAGTCTTGTTCAGGTAGAGCAACTGGCTCAGGAAATCGTTCCAAGTCCAGATGAAGCTAAAGATAGCGGTTGTGATGAGCGCCGGCATACTCAGCGGGAAGATGATGCGCCTAAAAATATCCCATTTATTAGCGCCATCCACAGCCGCAGCTTCATCCAGGTCCCTGGGGATGCCCCGTATAAATTGGACATTGAGGAAAACAAAGAACGCTTGTGTCGCCATAAAGCTGGGCACGACCAAAGGCAAAAAGGTATTAATCCAGTCCAACTCATTGAACATAATGTAGCGGGGCACAAGCGTGACATGAAATGGCAGCATGAGCGTCATCAACATGAGCGAGAACCAAATACGCTTGAACCGAAACTCCAGGCGGGCAAAGGCATAACCTGTCAGGGAGCTGGTCAGGACGTTGCCGATTACACTCACGATCACGATGATGAACGAGTTGATATAGAATCGTGTAAATGGCGTCTGCAAGGCCGTCCAGCCATTGACATAATTGCTGAACGTCAACTGGCTGGGGATCAAACCGGAACTTTCAAAAATCTCAGTTTCTGGCTTAAGCGAGCTACTCACCATCCACAGCAGCGGGTACAGCATGATGACCGTTGCGAGAATGAGCATCAAGTGAATAGGCCAACGTTTGGGGATCAAACTTAAACTACGGTTACGTTGTACAGTCATGTGCGCTAGTCCTCATCCCCGTAGAACACCCAGAAGCGCGACAAACCGAAGTTGAGGATGGTGAAGAAAACAATCACAATCAACATTATCCATGCCATAGCCGCCGCGTATCCCATGCGGAAGTATCTAAAGCCTTGAATATAGATATACAGCGAATAGAACAACGTTGAATCCGCCGGGGCACCCGTCCCATCACTGATAATATAAGCTGGCGTAAATGCCTGGAACGCACTAATCATCTGCAACACAAGATTAAAGAAGAATATGGGTGTGATCAGCGGCAGCGTAATCTTGAAGAACTGCTGGACTGAGTTGGCGCCATCAATATTAGCAGCCTCGTAGAGCGATTGGGGTACCTGCTTTAGCCCCGCCAGGAAAATCACCATCGGCGAGCCAAACTGCCAGACGCGCAACACGATCAGTGTTGATAAGGCGGTATCTGGCGAACCAATCCAACTCTGCCCTTCTATGCCGAAGATCAGCAATATCTGATTGAGCAACCCATCATTGCCGAAGACCTGTCGCCAAAGAATTGCGATGGCCACGCTGCCACCCAGGAGCGATGGCAAATAAAACAAGGCCCGATACCAAGGCAGGCCGCGAATACCGCGATTGAGGACCAGAGCAATACCCAGGGCCACGATCAATTGCAGTGGCACACTGGTCACCACAAACGTAAACGTGACAGACATCGACTGGGCAAAGCGCGCGTCACGCGTCAACAAGCGGTTGTAATTAAATATGCCGACCCACTCTGGCATGGTCATCAGGTCATAATTTGTAAATGATAGGTAGAGTGATGCCAGAATAGGGCCAAGGGTGAAGACAACAAAACCAATCAACCATGGGAGTAAAAATATATAGCCTGTGAGATCTTGCCTGAGCGTGAATTTGCGGCCAGATTTGACAGGCTGG
The DNA here is from genome assembly GCA_002699585.1 of Anaerolineaceae bacterium. Taxonomy (GTDB): domain Bacteria; phylum Chloroflexota; class Anaerolineae; order Aggregatilineales; family Phototrophicaceae; genus Phototrophicus. The sequence goes on from PABP01000038.1 coordinate 10,997, forward strand.
TCGGTTCTTGCTGTAAGCGTCGATTGCATGAAGATTACCTTATCGTTTGGGCGGTTGACACAAGCACCGAGCGTCCTGCTGTATGGCTACCGTGTTCTGGCCTCAAAAATAAGAGGATATAGCCGGGCATCAGCCACGACTATATCCTGTATGCTAAGGGATACTAAGATGAGATGAAGTCGATTTCCTCGAAGAAGGCATCTACAGCTTCTTCCAAGGTCATATTACCGAAGGTCAATTCCTGATAGAAGCGGATATAGGCATCACCCGCTTCTGTACCCCATTCTGGGCGCTGCGAACGCAGTGAAGCATAGGGGGCAATGTAGTCTTGCATCGCAAACATACGCTGGTCCGCTTCATCCATGTTTTCCGCAATGAGAACAGCATTTTCAGCATTGCCTGGAGGGCCATGTTCACCATTGTAGATAACAGCAACTTCCTCATCATTGACCATCCAGTTGATGTAGTCGATGCACTCATCCACATATTCGGTGTTGGCTGCACAAGATAGGTATGCGCCACCAATGACATCACCGTGCTGCAATTCACCGTCTTCATTGAGTGTACGCGGGATCACAGCCAAGCCGAGCGGGTAATCCGTTGCAGCCTGGAACAGCTTATGCTGGTTACCAGACAGAATGTCCATCGCAACAACGCCATTCGCCAGCATGGAATCCGCATGGCCAACGTTCGCATATTCCTGGGTTATATCCGGCGGCGGGATCAGATTATTGGCGCGCATGTCTTCCCACATGCCCCAGTATTCCAGTAGGTCTTCACGATCAAAGGCGATACCGTCAGCATCCATGAAGTCTTTGCCCTGCTGGCGCATGAAAGTTTCTAGTGCCTGGTCAGCAGAACCATCATCGGCAGCTGGCCAAGTACCTTCTGGCATGGTTTCACGCAGTTGACTAGCAATCTCAACATAATCTTCCCATGTCCAGGTAAAGGGATCAAATTCGATACCCGCTTCTTCCATGAACTGGGCATTATAGTGCGTACCTGGGGAGGAGGTACCGAGTGCGACCATAAAGATCTGATCGCCAACTTTACCGCTATCGAGAGTGCCTTCAGGGAAAGAACTCAAGTCGAGTTGGCCGGATTCAACATACGGCGTCAGGTCCAGTAATTGGCCACGACCCGCATATTCGTTAACGAAAGTGGGGTGCATGTGGAGGATGTCGGGCAAGTTACCCGCAGCAACCTGTGTTGAGAGAAGTTCCCAGTATGGGCTCCAGGCGTTAAATTCGCGCTCCAGGGTCACACCTGTGAGTTCTTCGTACATATCACTAAGTTCCGCGTACAGCTCATGACGGGGTTCATTGCCCCACCAACCCAAGCGAATGGTCGGGCCATCTTGCGCCTGGATAACTGGAACCGACAGCATCATGAGCAGTACAAAAAGTGCCACAATGCGCTTACCAAAGAGTTCCTTAAACATAGATCATCTCCTAGTTCAAAATAATGTTTACCGTTTTGCCATTTTCTTATCTCTGGATGCATCACCTCCATCTTTCTCTTCGGTGATCGAGTGGTGCTATGCGATAGCGTCAGGTTGTCGTCTCATAACGCTCAAACATCTTTTTTGCGACGACAAGATCCTCGAAAATCGTTTCTTTCTCCAGCGGGGATAGCTCCACAGTAATGTAGCCGCTATACCCCAGGGCGAGCATACGATCGATAACGTGGTAGTTGTCAGTTGTTCCATGACCAAAGCGCGTGAAGGACTTCTTCCCTTTTTGAAGGTTGTCTTTAACGTGAATGTGGTTGACGCGCGTCGACAAACGATCAATCAGATTGTCCATATTGACATTGGATGCGTCAAAGTGGCCTGTATCTAGCCAAATACCGACATTGGGAGAATCTATAACAGAGAAGATTTGCTCGTAGTCTTCAATTGTTTCCAGGTTGTTACCTTCGTGATTTTCCAGGCCAAGCTCAATGCCAAGTTCCTCTGCAACCGGAGCGATTTCCTGAAGTACCTCAATGATTGCCTGTAGGCCACCGCTGGTCCCACGAGCGTGACCTGTCGCGCCAACGCGCGTCACACCGAGTTCACGAGCGGCTTCCATAAAGCGTATTTTGTGGGCGGCATCACGCGAGCGATCCATGCCGTCAGCCCCGCCGAATGATGTGCAATGTAATGAAATCGGAACCAGGCCAGTATCTTCACAGCGCTGCTTGAGATCACGCATTTTGGCTGGAGTCACGGTCCGAGGATACCAGCAATTGAACTCGACGTATTTAAAACCAATCTGCGGCAACATGCGAAAGCTCTCCACGAAGTCGGTATCGCCGAAACCATCACACGATAAAGTCGCGCAAGCCAAACCAATCATAAATTCTCCAAACAAAAAGTGATTTAATGTCGACGATGGGCGGTAAGTGATACCTATTTTTGTAGCCCAAGATTGTCTATAAGTCACTGACAGAGTCAGCATCTTCAACTTCGATTAGACTATAACCAACCCCCAAAATGACGGCATGAACAATAGGAATGATCGAAACTAGGAAGAAATACCTAACTTCTTGCAGTTCCTTTATGAATACGCTTCACTAAGTACGGCTTTGGGTAAAAGGCTCATTTTTCTGCAGATAATAACAGCTCGTCAGCCGTTTTACCCCGAAATGAATAATTTTATGTAGTAGCAATTCCCCAGATCATGCGGCATAAAGGTATGTCTGGAAACTAAAAAGTGTTTTTGCGAGATAACGATGACTAAAGATGCGCTTTTCTTTCAGGAGACTGACAGTATGTTCCAGGCTGTGCTAGACAATATCCCCCAGATGATTTTCTGGAAGGATAAATCCCTTGCATACATTGATTGCAATCGCAGCTTTTCAAAATTTGTCAGTCAAGATCTTCCCTCAGGTGATGCAGATACGTTTGTATTTGCTGGTAAACGAGAGCAAGATCTCCCCTGGCCACAAGATCTCATCGCCTGCTTTACAAAACTTGATCAGAAGACGCTGGAGACAGAACAAGCCCAACGCAATCTAGAGATCAAAACGGAGCATCAGGGTCAGCTATGTTGGTTACGCACCAGCCGCATCCCCTTACGCAATGGAGATGGTGCCGTCATTGGGCTACTGGGTGTGATCGAAAATATCACAGAACAAAAAGAATCCGAAAAAGCGCTCAAAGCATCGCAGGATATGTTGCAACTGGTCATGGACAACATTCCGCAGGCGATTTTCTGGAAGAATCGTGACTACGTCATCATGGGTGGCAATCGCAACTTCTTCAAAGATGCGGGTGACGGCACACTGGCATCCGTGATCGGCAAAACAGATTATGAGCTATCCTATCGCGTTGAGGAAGCAGATTTTTTCCGTGAGGTAGATCGGCGCGTGATGGATAATAACCGTGCCGAATACCGGATCATCGAGCCACAGTTGCAGGCAGATGGCAAACAAGCCTGGCTGGAAACCAACAAGATCCCGCTGCATGATGCTGAGGGTCATGTGGTAGGTATCCTGGGCACCTATGAGGACATCACCGAACGGAAAGACGCGGAAGAATCGCGGCGGCGCGAACTTGAGCAGCGCGTGGAAGAACGCACACGAGAGTTATCCGCCTCCAATGCGCAGCTCAAAAGCGAAATTGAACGACGCGAGCGTATCGAAGAAGCGCTACGCCTGAGCGGTAAGCGTTACGCCCTGGCGACGAGTGCAGGACAGGTCTGTGTGTGGGACTGGCACAGTGAAACCGGCCAGATTTACCTGGCACCCGGTTTAAAAGACCTGTTGGGATTCGATGAGCATGAAACACCCTCGACGCTGGATGAATGGCTGTCATTGATCCACTATGATGATCGTGCAGCCTTTGCGGAAACGCTACAGGGCCATCTCGAAAGCGAAATCCCGCATTGTGAAAACAAACTGCGTATGCTGCATAAAGATGGTGACTGGCGCGTCATGCTCTCGCGCGGAACGGTCGTTCAGGATGATCCATGTGCACGCATAATGGGTTCGATTACAGACATCACCGACCTGACGAACGTCCAGCAAGCCGAGCACGAACAGCGTATGCTCGCAGAGGCGCTATGTGACAATGCAGCCTTGCTCAACAGCACCCTCAACATTGAAGAAGTACTCGATCGTATCCTGAGTGTCATTGAACGCTCGGTGCCGCATCAGATTGCTAATATCATGCTGGTCCATAAGGGCATGGCCCGGATTGTACGCTCACAGCGCAGCGCCAACCACAAGTCCGTGTATTCTGATTTGAAGCAATATTTCGCTGTCAGTGAGCATGCCGTTCTGCGTCAGATGCAACAAACACGGCAGCCCATGGTCCTCAGGGATATCCCGCAGAATGAACCCTACTGGGCGCTAGGTGAACATGCAGACATCCAATGCTATGTAGGGACACCCATTTGCCTTGAAGGCGAAGTCATTGGGTTCCTGAATTTGCATATCGACCAGCCCGATTTTTACAGCGAAAAACACGGAGAGCGCCTACAGGCCTTCGCAAATCAAGCGGCCAGTGCGATCCAAAATGCTCGATCCTATGAGCGCGCTCATGTCATTGCAGCACTGGAGGAACGCCAACGACTGGCCCGCGACCTGCACGATGCGGTCAGCCAGACGTTGTGGTCAGCGAACATCACGGCAGAAGTCTTACCGGGCTTATGGGAACAAGACATAGATGAAGGTCGTAAGTGCCTGGATGAACTTCATAAGTTCACTCGCGGTGCCCTATCAGAAATGCGAGCGCTGCTGATTGAACTGCGACCATCCGGCCTGGTCGAGACACGGTTGGAGGCACTCTTACATCAGCTTACCGAATCCATGTCGAACCGAATGGGCGTACCCGTGACCTTGAAGGTCGAGGGCAACTGCCTGTTACCACCGGATACCCAGGTCGCTTTCTACCGAATTGCGCAGGAAGCCCTCAATAATATCTGTCGGCATACCACTGCCACCTGTGCTAAGGTCACGTTGATACACCAACCGTCCTTTGCTAGCTTGATCATCACAGATAATGGCACAGGCTTCAATCCGAGCAATGTCCCTGCACGACGACTGGGCTTGAGCATCATGCGTGAACGTGCAGCCTCAATTGGTGCGCATCTGGACATCCACAGTGAAAAAGGACATGGCACGCAGATCATGTTGGAATGGCGTAAGGAGGAATTAGCACATGCCTGAGGAAACCATTCGACTGGTAATCGTTGATGATCATGCGATGGTCCGGCGGGGCCTGGCAACCTTCCTCAAAGCGTCACCTAATCTGGAGCTGGTCGGAGAAGCTGGCAACGGTGCGGAAGCCCTGCGACTTTGCGATCAAGTACGGCCCCATGTCGTCTTGATGGACTTAATGATGCCAGAGATGTCCGGCGTGGAAACGATAGAAGCCCTGCTCAAAGAGCATCCCGATATTAAGGTGATTGCCTTGACGAGCTTCAAAGAGGAACCACTCATCCGGGCTGCGCTGCGTGCCGGGGCGACAAGCTACCTGCTGAAGAATGTTTCCGCGGATAAATTGGCTGCGGCGATCCACGCGACGCATTCCGGGTTACCCATTTTGTCACCAGAGTTGACCGATGTCCTCACCAGCAACGAACGCGACTACTTTTCAGAATTGACGCAGCGCGAACGCGAAGTACTCACCTATATGGTCGAGGGCATGAGCAATGAAGAAATCGCCCAGGAACTTGTGCTGAGTGCTTCAACTGTCAAGAATCACGTCAGCAGTATTCTCGCCAAGCTGGAAGTCAACAGCCGAGCGAAAGCGGCCAATCTGGCGATCAAGCACAATCTGGTAAACACGATTTAGAATTGGCTGCCTGCTAAAGGCGCCTGCGGTTTATTGCGGCGATGATGCTGCAAACGGTCATCCAAATCCGCTAACTGATCCTGGCGACCCAGAAATTCGAGGCGATGGCGCATGGCCTCAACCGGGAAATAGCTGAACACAGGCGTTTGTGGGACAAAGGGATCAACGACTGCATCCGGCCCCATGCACCAGCTTTGCCACCAAGACATGAACAGGCTCTCTAATGCTTGAACAACCTGTGATTCGTCTGCAATGATGTTGGTCGTCTGATTGGGATCATTCTCGATGTCGAACAGGTAACGATCATCGAGCGGGCTACAACCAGGATGATACGTCCATACTAAGGCATGCGTCCGGGTGCGGATTGCGCGCTGCAAAGAGAAGATACCGCATCCATACACTACAAATGGCCGACCTTCAAACGGTTCACCAGATAATGCTGGCAAGAACGACTGCGCGTCCCAACGTTCCGGCTGCCCCAGCTTGAGATAATCGAACAAGGTCGCTATCAAGTCATACTGATAGATCAAAGCATCGCTCTGATGACCCGTATCGGTCACACCGGGCATCCGCACGATTAAGGGTACATTGGTGACGCCATCGACAGCGACACCATGCTCGAAGTACATCCCCATCTGGCCAATGGCCTCACCATGATCCGCAGAGATAATAATGACCGTATCCTCATAGGCATCCGCTGCTTTTAGCGCATTGATGATTTCGCCAATCGCCCTATCCACGGCCGCAATCGATGCATCATAGGAATCCAGCATGTGCTTGAACTCATCCCGATTTGAGATGTGATCCGGCATCGCGGGAAACGGGCTCTTATAGTCATGATGTGGCTGACGAATCATGATGTCACGGGCGGACTTGGGGCCGTAGAAATTTTCGAAGTGATCGTGGATCGTGGCCTCGTCGGGGAAGTCGGGTAGCGAACCGTCACGAACCTGAGCGAGCATATCTTCCGCAGGATGATAAGGTGTGTGGGCATCCCAGTAGTGAACATGGAGAAAGAGGTCGTCGTGATCGGCGATGTTGTTCTCTATCCAGCGAATCACGCGCGGATTGACGTCCTCGGCGTTCTCATGAGCCGAAGGCGCGGTTGGATTGTGGACCTCACTAAAGCCAGCATTAAACCACCATGCCATATGCCTCTGTTGGAAGATCGAAAAAGTGACTGTATGATAGCCGTTTTCCTGGAAAGCACGCATGGGCATGGTGTACTCAGGATAGTAGTTGGGCATGCCCTCTTTGCCGGGGAACCGAAACTCACAACCAGGGTGCTCATGGCTGATGACGCCATTCGATATACCGGGCCGCGCAGAAAACAAGGCCGCACGCGATGGTAAGCAGGGCGCATCCGATACAAAGCAGTTATTGAACAGAGCTGACTCTGCCGCGAGCTGGTCGATATGAGGGGATGTATTGCGCGCGTAGCCATAGACACCTAGATGATCCTTACGAACGCAATCCAGGTCAAAATAAACGATGCGCATGGTAGCACTTCCTAGAAGGTGTACAGGCCAGCCGCGTACCTAGGATAAAGTAAACTCCGGCAGTTTAATAATCTTGCCGCCCTGCATAGCCGATTCATGCGCAAGGATACCCACACAGGTCCAGTTAGCAGATTGCTTCGCATTGGGAAAAGGATCGTTATCTTCTACAATGCTGCGGATGAATTCATTTGCCATATGTGGGTGTGAACCGCCATGCCCCGCGCCCTGAATGAATGACAGGTGCTGTTCATCCTCGCCGTAGACACCCTTCGTGGTAAAGCTCTGAATCTCTTCTGGCAGCAGATGGGCATAGTCAGGCACTGTGACGCCTTTAGGGTCTTCGCCAGTGTGGACGATCGGTTCACTATGTTCGATCAATGGCCATTCATAAGACATTTTGCTGCCATAGACATCAAAACTCTCTATGTACTGGCGGGCTGTGTTGAACAGAGACCGACTAACTTCTGCGGAAAGATCGCTATTATGCATCTTGATATGAGCTGTTTCTATTGCGAAGGGTGAACCGTATTTTTCGATTAAGTTCTCATCGATACTGCCAGAACCAAAACAGGAGACATATTCCGCATCAGCCTGGGCCATTGCCAAACAGGGACTAACAACATGGGTGGCATAGTGCATCGGCGGTAGGCCCTCCCAGTAACCGGGCCAGCCAGCCATCTCTTGGTGGTGGGCAGCCCGTAAAAATTGAAGTTTGCCTAGTTGACCCGTATCGCGCAGTTCACGAACGTAGAGAAATTCCCGGCTGTAGATAACGGTTTCCATCATCATGTATTTTTTACCGGATTCTTGTTGGGCTTTGATGATGGCCTCACACTCATCGACTGTTGTTGCCATCGGGACAGTACAGGCCGTATGTTTCCCAGCCTTCAAAGAAGCAATGCTCTGCTCTGCATGGAGATGAATAGGCGAATTGATATGGACGGCATCAACTTGTGGGTCAGCCAACAGGTCGCCGATGTCTGTATAACGTTTTTCTACACCGAAAGCATCGCCTATCTCATTGAGTTTGCTCTCTGTGCGCTGGCATATAGCGTACATATTGGTATGGGGATGCTGCTGATAAATAGGGATGAATTCCGCGCCAAACCCCAGACCAACAATCGCAACATTTATTTTTTCCATAAGGGTGCTCCAAAAAAGCTTCTAAGGCATCAACTATGAAGTCAGTGGCTGCACGCATCGGATTGACATTCTTTATGTAGAGTCATCCAACACAAGACTTTACGCCGATTGATATTTTAAGCATTTGGAGCTAGCAAGCATGAATACTTGGAAGGAAAGTGACTAGGTAGAAGTACCTATTATATGCGACCGGCCCGAAGCATCTTTCGCATGTCAAGGACGAGCCTGATCTCATGTCGTATCTGATACCTGCTCAGCCAATGCAAACAAACTTAATTTGGTCAAAAAGCTCGAATGCAGTTGCCTTGGAGGAGTTCGACGCGACACGAGGAACTACGTCGATTCGTTTGTGCAGCTATCTTTTTTTCGAAGAAGAGTAAGGATCGAAAAGCTTGCCTGACAAATTAGAATGGAGCTTTAACTTGGATAAGGGACACATACCATAACGTTTACCAACTACCATGGCTTCCCTCAATTAACCAGCGAACTCAATAAAATCTATATTGCCTGTATTCAATATCATAGAAGCCGCATTGATTGACAAGGCGAGGACTTGTATAGCAGAGTTCGTAATAGCGACACTACCTACGGATTCAGACAAAGCGAGATTGATCGAGATTCATGGGGAAGATGGACCTATCGCTTCACCTGCAATCGCTAAATACAGTCAAACAATCCCTCACTACTCTGTAAAGGTGAGGGATTGCCTTTGGAAGTATCCTCTTCCCTCCTGGTTTCCCTCCCCCCCCCGGTGGGTAACGGAATGCTCGCTATCTTATAGAGTTGAAATGAGTCAGCTCTGACACTTGCAAGTCTTGGCACTCAAGCCATACATAGCACTCTTAACTTATTCATCGAAAGAGATAAAGAGAAGGGATAAATTGTGCTAAAGCTCACTTCAAAACTACTCATCGTACTGGTACTCGCCTTCAGCATTGGATTCGTGATCGCCCAAGAAGAGGATATGGTAGACGAAGAAGCCATCGACGCTATCACAGCAGTGGTCGTTGATGCTTATGGGGAACATGTCAACAACCACGATGCCGCTGGCTATGTCACCATGTTCACGGAAGATGTCTTATGGTCGCCGCCGAATGGTCCTGATCAAACAGATGCCGAAGGGATTCAGGCTGCGGTGCAGGGCTTATTTGATCGGTTCGAATTCGATGTTCAACCACAGGCTGATGAAGTTGAAATACTTGGGAATATGGCTTATGTGGTTGGTGCTGTGCACGGTGTGTTGACGCCCCGCTCTGGTGACGATCCTGTGACCATCCACTTCCGCGTCATTTGGCTGCTTGGTAATGAAGATGGTGAATGGAAAATCGCCCGGCAGATCTGGAATAACAAACCAGTAGATGCATAAGCAGGTGGCTTAGATTGAAATGCTTGTGCAGACATGGCGTACTATGAGGTAAGTAGGTGTGGGGAAAAATTGACGCCAGTAATTGCATCTAAGTCACCAAATTACTAATCTACTAGAGAGGTTAGTCAGCAATCAACCTCTCTAGTAAAAACGAAATATAAATACATTAATCTAGGAGAAACACAATGGCAAAAGTACTGCGTTGTAAACATATCGGGCCTGATGCTAACTGCAAATTTGTAGCACGTGGCGAGACAGAAAAAGACATTCTTCAGCAAGTGGCTGCTCACGCTAAAGATGTCCATGGACTTGCAGAAGTTCCGCCGGAACTGGTGCAGGCGGCTCTATCCAAAATCACAGAAGAGGAAGCCTCTTAAGTATTATTGGCTATGTCCTTACAATGTGAAGACCTGCTCGATAATCGTATCAATAGGCGGCAATTCAAAGGGTTCCCGGTGTGCGATGAGCGTCCCCGGGAGCTTCTCTTTCAAAGTCAATTTGATGTTTTCAATACGATTGTCTGTTTCGACATCTTTGAAAGTTGAATAAGGTATGGAAGTCAGAAGTTTACAAGCTTTTTCATATTTTTCTTCAATAACTAACAACTCTAACATGCTCACCAAGATTTCGACCATGAGAGGATAAGCTTCGATATTCTGAGCAGTTTGCATGGCATCACGAAAGTACTGTCGCGCAAGTTGCAGTTCTCCGAGTCGGCAAACATTGTCCCCGAGATTAATCAAAGCGGCTGTCGTACCCCAAAGATCACCAAGATTGCGACAAAGCGATAAACTCTCCTCGCAATAGTCTTTGCCTTCTTCGTATTCTCTTTGCATATAAGATGTGCGTCCCAAGTTGGTGAGAGCCGCTGCGATACCATGACGATCATGCAATTTTTCGCAGATATTGAGACTTGCTTGGTAATAATATTTTGCTTCGTCGAGTTTGCCCAAATCGTGGGCGAAAGCTCCCAGATTAACTAAAGACGTTGCGACGCCATGCTGGTCATCAAGACGTTTTGAGATAACAAGACTACGTTTACAGGTTGCCTCAGCTTGATTCAAATCTCCGATGCGATAAAATCCCACTGATAGATTGTTCAAAGTGCTGGCTATACTCCACTCATCTTCCAATTGCTGGAAGATGGCCAGGCCCTCTTCAATGAGTTGTACGGCTTTATTATAATCCCCTAATGAGCACGTCACATCAGCGAGGTTATTAAGAATGAACGCAACTTCATCCTTGGCTTCTGCCTTTTCGAGCACATTCAGAGCTGTTTCGAGCAGTTGTTTGGCCTGCTCATAATGCCCCAAACGATGCACTAAGCTACCTTGCCTTGCCAAGACACGTCCGAGTAATGGTCTCTTATTACTTGTCACGCTGGTTTCTGTCAATGAGGTAATGGCGAAGCTGAATAGCTCAATGCCTTCATTGATGCGGCTGCGCATACTAAAGAAATAATACAGACTCTTGAGATAGTCTTCAATCAGATCTATTGCTTCTTGCTTGACGGCATGATACCAACCAGCTCGTATGTTTTCGATGTCTTGCTCGATGCTATCAAGCGCAGACAATTGTTCACGCCCTCTTAATTGCGATCTAAGACCAGATAGTTTTTCCCCAAAGTAGCCACAATGTGCTTGTTGCGTTATTTCTATGTCACCCACAGTCAAGAGCTGATGCTCGGCAAATTGACGGAGTAAGTTATGCATCCGATAGCGATGTTGCTTATCATGCCAGATTAGTGACTTACTGATAAAAGATTGTAGAATGGGGAAGCTGGCACCGGCGATCTTTTCACTGGCTTCTCGCGTATATCCGCCACGAAAAACAGATAGCTTCATCAGAATGTTTTGCTCGGGTTCTGAAAGGCGTTGCCAGGTGTTCTGGAAGACCGCACGGATGCTTTTTTGTCGCTGTGGAATATCACGAACATTGGATGATAAAAAGTCAATGCTTCTTACAATTTCATCAGCAATTTCGCCCAATGATAAAGTGTCGACCCAAGATGCGGCTAGAATAATGCCCAAAGGCATACCACCAACCAAGCCGCATATACGCCATAGCGAATACATCTCGTGAGGATCAAATTCAAAGTCACTTTTGATGCGTCGTGCGCTTTGTAAAAACAATGACGCTGCATCAGATTCAAGAAAGGCTTCTGTAATCCGATTATCCTGAAATGTCATGCCGACAATGTTATACACCGTTTCAAACGTCAGCCGTAAACGCTCACGCGAAGTGACTATGATTTGAATGTTCGGTGCATATTCCAGTATGTCAGAAACAATTGTTGCCTTATCGAGCAGATGTTCAAAATTGTCTAGGATCAGCAGTAAGTTTTTGCTCTGTAAATATTGAAGAAGTTGTTGCTTAAGATCACGGCCATCTTGTTGAAACCGATAGTCGAGCCCTTCAGCGATGGTCGGAATAATGAACTCAACTTGGTCTTCTATTGAAGTCAAGTCGATGAAATAGATGCCATCATGAAATAGCTGGTCATTTTCTTGATTCGTGTTTGTCGCATTTGCTCCAATGTATTCTGCCAATGCGATAGCCAAACGTGACTTCCCCATTCCCCCCGGTGCAATGATTGAAATCAATCGAATATTAGGATTGTGCGCGTATGCAAATAGATCACGCAGTTCTTGTTCTCGCCCAACAAAATCATTCAACTGCGTTGGTAAGTTTTTTATTGTCCGTGTCAGCGTGTCTTCGTCACTCGATTCATCCTGCATATGTAAACCGAGTTGTCCTGCAATGACGATGGCGTGATCTCGGTCCTCAGCACCGAGCTTATTATATATCTGGCGGATATACCATCGCACTGTACTATGAGCGATGAAAAGTTCTTCCGCTATTTCACGATTGGATAATCCCCCAGCAATCAAAGAGAGGATTTCGGTTTCACGTTCTGATAACGACTCATACGGTATTGAATTGGAAATGATGTTGTACCCCTCATACTCATTTCAAATCCGTTTAAGGAGAAAATTTCCGTATGATAATACTAGTCTATTATCAGCATTTCAAATTTATAGACATATGTAGAGATGCCAGAACTCTATGCTTCCGCATTTCTATTTTGGGGTATCTCCTTTAGGGTATCTCAGCCTACTCGATTATGATCAACAACACCTTCGAAACCAATACACTCTACCAAACTAGGGGATTGCCACCGTTTATCTGGAGTCCCCAGGTAGCCGGAATTTCAGTGAACGCCTCAGAACGTACAGGTAGTCGGAACGCTAAGTATTGGATATTCTAGCCTCATACTTCGGTCCTCTACAGATTGTTGGCAGCCATGAACCTACTATATGAAGGATTGTCACAGAGGAAACTATTCCCACCTGCTGTATCTAGCAATACGATCCTGCGTCCATCACTCCTTAAGACACTCGTTAAAACACTTGATACGCGCCTGACGCTCGTTTCAGCGTCGACTGGGTTCGGCAAATCAACTCTGGTGAGCCAATGGTTACGGACTGTTGAGCAAGTTTCGTTTGGGTGGTATGCACTGGATGAAGATGATAATGATCCAGTCCGATTCTTTCGCTATCTACGGGCAATCATCCAGATCGCATTTGGCTTACGGATAGATCAATCTAATATCGTTTATCCAGTCACTACAGATGTGCTCTCTGATGTACTCATCAACTTGTTAAATCAAGTTGTTCTTGATGACGATCTTTCCTATGTGATTGTTCTAGACGATTTCCATCTGATTCATAATCATATTGTCGAAATGCTCGTCATGACGTTGCTAGAGCACATGCCAGATGCGTGCCACTTGCTCCTCATCAGCCGTGTTGATCCGCCGATTCCCTTAGGCCGGTTGCGAGCCCAGGGCCAGCTCACTGAAATTCGGCAGCATGATTTACGATTTAGTTCAGAAGATGCAACCCAGTTTTTCAATACTCGACTCGAGCAACCGCTATCCCTTCAACAAGTACACCATCTCCATCAGCGAACTGAAGGATGGATTGCTGGACTCCAATTGGCCGCGCTAGCCATTGCAAATACGGGGGAGAATCGGCAGGCGTTTATCAAGGACTTCAAAGGCAATCATCACTATATCGTTGATTATCTTTATGATGAGGTTTGGAGCCACTTGGCAGCGGAGGTCCAGAATTTTCTTCTTGAAACGTGCATTCTTGATCGTTTCAATGCCAAGTTATGTAATGCTATACGGCAAAAAGCAGATAGCGCCACCTACCTCGCATACCTTGAACAGAATAACCTGTTCGTCATTCCGCTGGACGAACAACGCGAATGGTATCGTTACCATCACCTATTTGTCGATCTACTCCGTCAGCGGCTGCCAGAAGATATGTCCGATTATCATATACGGGTTAGCGAGTGGTACTTGCAAGATGACCCTGACCTGGAAAACATCTACTCAGCGATTAAACACGAATTTGCTGGCAAGGCCCCTGCGCGTGTCGCTGCGATACTTGAAGCATATGGCGATGCGCTGTGGGAAAGTGGCCAACACGATCACATCCGGCAATGGCTCGATAAATTGTCAGAGAGATCGCTCAAGAAGTATCCGAAGGTAAATATTCTCCGTGCCTGGTTAGATATAACAAGTGGCAACTATTCGCGCGCCCATCATTGGCTGGCATCCATCGACGAATCCTCTATAAGCCCTGTTCTTTTGGGACAAGTTCTGGCTGTGAAAGCCTTCCTCGCCACATTTGAAGGGCGGCTTAACGATACCATTCTGTACGCAAGCCAAGCTCTAGATTTACTCGATGGAACGAACTCTACCTGGCGTAGTACTGCCGCTATCGCTCTCGGTGATGCCCACAGCATCATGCGCACTTTCAACAAAGCTATTCCCGCTTATCAACAAGCTATCCAGACCAGCCAGCAGTCGAACAATCCCTATTTGACATTGAATGCGGTCTTCAAACTGGCCGGAGCTTATCGCCAGCGTGGGTTACTGCAAAAAGCACATGATATTTGTTCCAGCTATATCGATTATGCTGATGAAGTTGGACTGGCACATACTACGCTCGCCGGTTGCTTATTGGGTATGCGCGGCGATATTCAGGGCGAATGGTTCGGGCTAGCTGCCGCACTAAACGATACGCAAAAAGCACTCGATGCCAGCGCTAACAGCTATCATATTGGCTTGCTGGGATGGATTTACCTTTTTCGCTTACGGGTCTTGCTTTCTGCGCGACAACTGGATGAATTCGATACGACATTTAGCCTGTTTAGGGAGTTAACCCAGGCAAGTGGCTTACCACCCTGGTTGACATCGCCATTTTCGGCATTACAGGGTTTGAGATGGTTGGTCGCTAATGACATCGCCAAGGCTCGTAACTGGGCGCTTGAACATAACTTGAACACAGAAACACCCGTTGTTCTCGCGCGTATTTTTGAGTTTACGACCTATGCGCGGTTGCTGTATGAACAGGGAGAGCTTCACGCATCGCTAGCAATGACAGATCGCATCATAAAGAGTCTGTTGGAAAGCAGTCAATTGTCACCGCTTATTGTCACCCACATTCTACGCAGCCTGATCTATCAGGAAATGGAACAGCTTGAACCCGCTACTCAAGAGTTAACCAAAGCGCTTGATCTGGCAGAACCAGGCGGTTTGATTCTCCTGTTTATCGAAGGTGGGCAACCGCTTTACGATCTACTGAACAGACAGCCAAAAACGCCCTTTGTCAGCAAGATAAAGGCTGCTTTTGCAGCCCATAATATTTCTCCTCATGCTGAATCTACTTTGACAGAACCACTTAGTGGGCGCGAACTCGATGTACTCAATCTCATCGCAGATGGGTTATCGAATCAGGCGATTGCAGATTCGCTGTTTATCAGCCTGAATACCGTGCTTTACCACACCAAAAATATTTACAGCAAATTGGCCGTCCGTCGCCGCACACAAGCGGTGCAACGGGCGCGCGACCTGAATCTGCTGTAGGCGAACTACAGTTTCCTGTGGGGACAGGGGTACTTCATCTGACATAGGATGAAGTCATGGTAACTGAACCCGAACAACTCCATGCCACGCAACAGAAATATGAAATCATCATTGATGGTCTGCTGGATCAACATTGGGCAACTTGGCTGCATACACTCCAGATGGATCATATTGATGAGCACCGAACACGCCTTACTGGCTATTTGCCGGATCAAGCGGCCTTGTTCGGTGTGCTCCAGAAGCTGCACAACATGGGATTGCTGCTGGTGAGTGTTCGCCGAATCGAAGACTAGCGCGAAAGAAAAAGATCATGAATGATTCATCAATCATCGCAGATCAGCTCGTGTATCGCTACAAGGAACTGACCGCCGTCGACCACATCTCATTCGAAGTCGCACGCGGCGAAGTCTTCAGCTTCTTGGGGCCAAATGGTGCGGGTAAATCGACTACTGTAAAAATGCTAACCGGTGAGTTACGCCCCGCACAAGGAAAAGCCACCCTGCTTGGCATTGATGTCAGCAAGCAGCCGAGCAAAGTCCATGCGCAGATAGGTGTCGCATTCGAAATTGCCAACCTATATGAAGAAATGTCAGGCATCGAAAACCTGAACCTGTTCGCACAGCTTTTTGGCATAAAGCACTTTGATGCCAATGCGCTGTTAGCGCGTGTTGGCTTGGATGGGCGTGGCAAAGAACATGTTTCGAACTATTCCAAAGGCATGAAGCAACGCCTGATGATCGCGCGTGCATTGGTCAATAAACCGCGCATTCTATTCCTGGATGAGCCAACCGATGGGTTGGACCCGGTATCGTCAGAGACGATCAGAGGCATCATCCGCGAAGAAGCCAACAACGGCACAACCGTCTTTTTGACGACGCACAACATGGTTGAGGCCGACAAGGTATCCAACCGTGTTGCCTTCATCAACAAAGGCAAGATAGTCGCGCTGGATACGCCGCACAAACTCAAGCAACAATATGGCAAACGTGCTTTGAAAGTCGAGATCGAATGTCCAGATGGTACGCTGGAAAGGCATGATATCGTGCTCGACCAGACAGAAACGCCTCAGGTCATTCATGATCTGTTTGCCAACCAGCGCGTCGTCACCGTCCACAGTGAAGAAGCCACTCTGGAAGATATTTTCATCCAATTTACGGGTAGGGGGTTAACCTGATGAACATCATTCTCACACTCGTCAAAAAAGACCTGGCGCTCTTCGTTCGGAATCGGTTTTTCCTGATGATCACGATGCTAACGCTGGTGGCCTACATCCTGGTGTACTACCTGATGCCAGCCGACGCCGAACAACGCTTCAAAATAGGCATCTACCCAGCGGACATTTCATCGACCATTGAGCAAGAATTAGCTGCTCGCGATATGGATATCACCTATTTTGATGATGAGTCAGCCCTCCTCGCGGCGGTTGAAGCCAGCACATACCGAGTGGGTATCGTGCTGCCGAGAAGTGTCGCAGATACCATGACAAGCGGAGCGGATACCACAGTCACGGCGTATTATCCGCCTGGTATTCCAGCGGATCTCAATCAGGCATTCAATGATTTATTGTCAATGATCTTCAACCAGATCAGCTATGCTGCCGAAGACCATCCCATCAACATCGTGCGTCACGAAGAAACGCTCGGCTATGACCTCGCAGGCAAAAGTCTCGCACCACGGGATCGCATGCTACCAATGTTCGCCGTTCTGCTGTTCATGATGGAGACGCTGGCCCTGGCTAATCTCATCGCTGAAGAAATCGAGAGAGGGACCATCCGCGCTTTGCTGATGTCGCCACTATCGCTCAATACCCTGTTTGCCAGCAAAGCGATAACGGGCATCGGCCTCGGTTTGGTACAAGCCGTTGTACTGATGCTGCTCACAGGCAAGCTCGGCATCCATCCATTTCTGATCCTGACACTGCTGTTGCTGGGTGCTTTGCTGGTGACAGGCATCAGCTTCTTGATTGCATCCGTCGCACGCGACATGATGTCAGTAATCAGCTGGGGTTCACTGGTGATCATCGTTCTGGGCATTCCGTCCGTCAGCATTATGTTCCCTGGGACCATTTCTAACTGGGTGGAATTGATTCCATCATTCTATCTGGTTGATGGGCTACACCGTATTGTCAACTTCAGCGCCGGTTGGGCCGATATGAGCCAGCACTTACTCATTCTGTTGGTGGTTGGTATGGGAATGCTTGTCCTGGGGACAAGTGTACTGAGGAGTAAACTGAGATGAATCTACATCGCGTTGGCGTTCTACTGAAAAAAGAACTGCATCAGAGTACGCATAGCATGCTATTCATATTCGCAACTGTCATTCCAATTTTAGTATCACTGATCGTATCGTTGGTGTTTGGTCGCCTATTCGAGCCTACACCACGCGTGGGCATCCTTGATGAGGGTGATTCGCAGATGATCGCCCTGTTCCAGGAAAGAGCCTATCTCGATACGCGTATCTATACAGATGCTGACCAACTCAGATCCGATACTGAAAATGGCGTCGTCGAAATGGGCCTCATCGTGCCGACAGGGTTTGATGATGCTGTACGTGACAGCCAGGAAACTGATCTGACGATCTTGTTCTGGGGAGAAGCGCCTATTACCGATCAGGGTATGCTGGTGACTTCCTTAGCATCGAATGTTGTCGAAATTGGTGCGCGAGATATCCCAGTCACAGTAGAACCTGTTTACCTGGGAAGCGGAGAAATCACCTCCTGGTCGGAAAGACTATTGCCTTTGCTGGTTCTGATGTCGATTGTCATGGGTGGGACGCTGATACCAGCATCATCACTGGTTGACGAGAAGCAGCGGCGTACACTCAATGCATTGACGATTACGCCGACAACGCTGATAGACGTGATGGCATCCAAGTTGCTGCTTGGAATGATTATCAGCCTGGTAATGGGATTGGTTTTGCTGGTCATGAACCAGGCATTTGGAACTGAACCCTTGCTACTAATCATGGTGCTAGCCTTAGGAACTTTTGCAGCAGCAACATTCGGCATTTTGCTGGGTGCGCTCACAAAAGATATGAACACGCTGTTCGCAATCATCAAAGCGTTGGCACTGATCTTGTATGCACCTGCGATTATCGAGATTATCCCAAACCTGCCGGAGTGGCTGGCACGGATTTTCCCAACGTACTATCTAATCTCACCGATTCAGCGTATTGCCCTGGATGGGGTTGGCTTGAGTGAAATTGCAGGGGATGTCAGTATTCTGGGTGTAATCTCTATTGTCTTGATTGGATGTGTCTTGCTGGTTGTTCAGCGTCAAGATCGATTGAGACCAGCAGCACAATGAACTCTTAGATACGTAACAAACTGTGCTGAATCAAATGCTGCTGCTCGTAGGAATTCTCGAAGCAGCAGCTCCATCCTCCTACTTGCCACTGGATGTGGTTGTATCGATGGCTTCAGTTAGCGAGCGAAAGCCAATCTCTCGTTTTTCAAGATCTTCAATAGTTTCGATACGTTGTTTGAGAGAACGCGCAATTGGTCATTTTCGGGTTAAATAATCAGTCTCCTAAAAACCCTGTTTTATGAACGAGACTGCCGATATAGAAAGAGGTGGTTCAATGCATTTATCGGTAATTGCGAATTTTCTCGAGACTGCTCATTGGGACAAGCTGCATGCTTAGATCCATGCTTCAAACGTATAACAGAGCCGAACAAGGATTATGATCTTCGATGACTTATTTTGCTACTGGCGGCGATTCGGTAGAATAGCCCCATGTCGAGTCAGATCCTTGCCACAAAACTATATATCCCCGCGTCGCGTCTGGGTTCGGTGCCGCGTCCACGCCTAACCGAGCGCCTGAACGTAAGCTTACATGGCAACTTAACGCTGATCTCTGCGCCTGCTGGATTCGGCAAAACGACCTTAATTGCGGAATGGATCAATGCCCATGAGCATCCAACGGCGTGGCTTTCCCTGGATGAAGGAGACAGTGACCCTAATCGATTCCTGATATACATCATTGCCGCCCTGCAAAACATCGCGCCGGAATTAGGCACTGGCATCCTGAACCTGCTCCAAGCGCCGCAGCCACCAGCCATTGATACACTCCTGACACCATTGCTCAATGAGATGGCAGCCATCCCCCATAAGGCCGTACTAGTGCTGGATGATTATCACGTCCTGGATAGCCAGGAGATTGATGCGGCGATGGCGTTCCTTATTGACAATCAACCGCCACAACTGCATCTAGTCATCACCACTCGCGAAGACCCGCCGCTGCCACTGGCACGTCTAAGGGCGCGTGGTCAGCTTACCGAACTGCGTGCCGCTGATCTGCGCTTCAGAGCAGATGAAGCCGCCATATTTCTCAATCAGGCGATGGGACTGGCGCTCTCATCAGAGGATGTCGAGGCGCTGGAACAGCGTACCGAAGGCTGGATTGTCGGCTTACAGTTGGCTGCACTCTCCATGCAGGGGCAACAAGATACGCATCAGTTCATCCAGTCATTCACTGGCAGCCATCATTTTGTGCTGGATTACCTGATCGAAGAGGTCTTGAATCTACAACCATCGCATATTCAGGATTTTCTCCTGAAGACCTCTATTCTGGATCACATGTGTGGCCCATTGTGTGATGCCATCTTGCAAGACGCCAGTCAGTCCGGCGCGGCGACACTCGAAAGCATCCGGCAGGCGAATTTGTTTTTAATTCCGCTGGATAATGAACGCCGATGGTATCGATATCACCATCTCTTCGGCGACTTGCTCCGAAAACGCCTGGGGCAATCGACCCAAATAGAAGTGAATATGCTGCACAACCGTGCCAGCGCATGGTATGAAGCCAATGGTTTTGAGCTAGAGGCATTCCAACATGCCATAGCGAGCAATGATATTGAACGTGCCGAGCGACTGATCGAAAGCCAAGGCACACCGCTGTACCTTCGTGGTATCGTGAAGCCAATATTATATTGGCTTGAATCTCTCCCCCATCACATTTTGGATGCTCACCCTTCGTTGTGGATAGCTTACGCATCAACGCTATTGTTGGCTGGTCAACATACCTCTGTTGAGCAAAAACTTAATGAAGCTGAAAATGCACTGCAAAATGTCGGACTAGATGACACAGTACAAGACATCATGGGGCGTATCGCCTCAATGCGAGCAACCTTGGCAGTTATTCAAAATGATGCAGAAGCCATGATTTCTCATTCGAATGATGCCTTGGCGCGTTTACATCCTGAAAACTTACCGAGTCGTATCGCAGCACAGTGGACGCTGGGATATGCCTATCAATTGCAAGGCAATCATCGGCTGGCTCGTAATGCTTACAAAGAAGTTCTCCAGTTCAGTGAGTCTGGCGAAAAATCTTTCTATTTCATTGTTGCGACAATCAGCCTTGGGCAGTTACAAGAATTGGATAATCAGCTTCATCAAGCAAGCGAGAGTTATCTGAGCGCAATAGCGTTGTCTAGCGAACCCTCTCACCCAATTGCGTCTGAAGCATTTCTTGGATTGGCACGCATAAACTATCAATGGAATGATTTAGAGTCGGCTCAAGAATATGGGCAACAATGTCATGAACTCCTGCAGCGGATGGAACATACCGACACAACAGCCTCTTACAAAATTTTCCTTGCTTACTTGCACCTGTCTAAAAGCGACTTCACGAGTGCAAGTGACGACTTGGATGAGGCTGAAGCCTTTGTTCGTCAGAATAATTTCATGTTTCGAATGCCCGATATTGTCGAAGCTCAGGTGCGTGTCTTGATCCATCGGGGTGATTTAACGACAGCCCTGCAATTGGCTGAAACCCACAATCTATCAATCAGCCAAGCTAGAATATATCTTGCTCAAGAGAACGCTTCCAGAGCATTGCAAATACTTGTCCCCTTCATTCAAGAAGCCAAGGAAAGGGAATTGCAGAATGAAGTGCTCAAGGGATTGGTATTGCAGGCCGTTGTTTACAAGGCTCTGAATCAACAAGATACCGCGTTGGAAGTCCTGGATGAATCACTGGCATTAGCCAAGCATGGAGGATTCATTCGCATCTTTGTTGACGAAGGCATGCTCATGAAAGAGCTGCTATCCGAAGCGGTTGCTCAGAAAATGTCTCCGACCTATTCACAGAAGCTACTGATGGCGTTCGAAAGTAATTCGGGTGCAGAACCATCGCTTGCGTCACAAGCATTGATTGATCCGTTGAGTGAACGCGAATTAGAAGTCCTGCGTCTGGTTGCCGAGGGTCTCTCTAATCGTGAGGTCAGCAAGCGCCTGTTTGTCGCCTTAGATACCGTCAAGGGACACAATCGGAACATCTACCAGAAACTCCAGGTCAAAAGACGCACAGAGGCGGTCGCCCGTGCCCGCGAACTGGGTCTCATCTAGCTTCCTCTACTCCAAGAACAACACCCCTAACAACACTTTGGTGTCATCACAGCAGCACCGCCCTGCATATATCCTGGTTGCATATTGATCAAGCAAGCAGGCAAGCGCGATGGCAAACACGCAAAACCAAGCACAACCGACGCAGTACCACATCCGACTTCAGGGATATCTGGATAGTGAATGGGTCGATTGGTTCGGTGGCGTAACGATCACATTGTTGGATGACGGCACAACGCTCCTGATATGCCAGATCGTCGACCAATCAGCGCTGCACGGTTTGCTACGCCAGATACGCGACCTGGGTCTACGCTTGATCTCCGTCAATTCTGTTCACGATAGCCAGCTATAAGTTGCTCAATAAGCGATCAATCATATCGAATCAAGAGGAGATGTACCCATGAAAGCCATTATCTGTACGAAATATGGTCCTGCGGATAACCTCGAACTGCAAGAGGTGCCGAAACCTACGCCGAAGGACAACGAAGTTCTGATTAAGATGCACGCGACCTCCGTGACCGCCAGTGATGTCCTCATGCGGGCGCTGGATGCAAATCTGATGTTCAAGATCATCATTCAGATGGCGATGGGCTTTGGCAAGCCGCGTAACCCGATTCTAGGCATGGTCGGGGCGGGAGTAGTGGAGTCCGTCGGCAAGGACGTAACCGGCTTCAAGCCGGGTGATGACGTGTTCGCCTATGGTTCGATGTCGATATCAAAGATTCGATGGGGTTTCTATGGTGAGTATATGTGCTTGCCCGAGGACTGGAATATTGCGATCAAGCCGGAAAACCTCTCCTTTGAGGAAGTAACCGCTATTCCGTACGGTGCGCTACTGGCGATGCACGTCATGGAAAAAGCGACTGTCCAGCCGGGGCAAAAGGTGTTGGTCTATGGCGCGTCTGGCAGCATTGGCACGATGGCGATTCAGCTTGCCAAGCACGCCGGAGCCGAAGTGACCGCCGTATGCAGCAGTCGCAACTTCGACATGGTGACATCACTTGGCGCGGACAAGGTGATTGACTACACCCGCGACGATGCCGTCGTTCAATTGGAGCATTACGATTGGGTGCTAGATACGGTTGGCGATAACAAAACATCACCTCTGAAAGAAGCTAGCAAAACTGCCCTGACAGCTAATGGACAATATCTCTCAGTAGATAAAGGCACCCCAACAACCAGCCGCGACAAATTCTTACGGGTAAAAGAACTGGCAAAGCAGGGCGTCCTGAAGCCGATTATTGACCGCTGCTATTCACTTGAGGAGATGGTCGAGGCCCATAAGTATGTCGAGACTGGGCACAAGCGTGGCAATGTAATCGTGACCATCGGTACATAGCCCAATAGCACTGTCTGAACAATCCAAGTTCCACAGACATCCCCTGAAACTCTAGTCTACGAGATCAGAGTCAGGGGGCATCTTAGCAGCCGATGGCATAGATTAATCGGCACTGTCGGCTAACATGGCAACGTTAATACAAACTGGTGAAGGTGAAAGACAATGACGAAGGAAAGATTTTTGACAGTACGTTGGAACAACATATTGTCAGCGGGGCTAGGAATCCCCACCTTAATGTATGTCATCCTCGCATTCTCAACATCATTTTGGTTGGAAAGAGAGGGTTTGATTGGCCTAGCAATTTTCGGTGCGCTTTTCTGAATAATCATTGAGCTTCATACAGCAACGCGGTTCGCGTGGCTTCAGAAAAACTCAGCTAACTATGTATCAGCTAAACAGAGATATGCTCACCCACTTGCTTTAATCAGGTTGGCCTACAATGCAGTCTTCTGGATATTCCTGCTTCCGTTTCTCACGACTGTTGACTATGGCATCGGATTTGTGGCCTTTACCATTGTAATTTTTGTTCGACTGGCACTGAGCTTCTACACAAACAATTTCGCCAACCTAACTCCTGAGCAATTTGACGGGTATCCATTTAGGATTTGATTAAGTTGGTCATTGCTATCGCAGAAATCGCCTTCCCACTGTGGCTGCTGGTCAAAGTCGTGAATAGAAAAGATATAAAGAACGTCCTATCGAGAGTGCGTAATGTCAACTAACTACAACAATCTGTTTCGCAACACCTACATCCTAAATGTAAATGTTCCCAAATAACAACGAAGGAAAATCCAATGATTAAACAGAATCGTATGATCGGTGCCGCAGCAGGTTTAGCCCTAGGCATTGGGCTGGGTGTTGCTCTGAGCAATATCTTACTTGGCATCGGTCTCGGCATTGCATTTGGCGCAGCTTTCAGCCAAATCGGTACTAAACCACGTATCTGAAGCGTGTGCCAATGGCATATCGCTGCAACACAAAGTTTATAGACAGTCACAACTCACAATGGCAACAAAGGAAAATCCAATGATTAAACGACTTATCTTGTGCCTGACCTTACTGATGCTACCCGGCGTAATCGCCACCGCCCAGGACGACTCCCAAGCCTTTCCGCCGGAAGTGGTCACCGAGATACAAGCTGAAATGGACAATCTGACCGAAGGCGGACTCCCGCCTGGTATGGTCGTATGGATCGACGCGCCAGGGTACCGATTCGAGGGAGCAAGTGGTTCGGCAGATCTCATGAATGACATCCCGATGTCGCCAGAAGGCGCGTTCCGGATCGGCAGCATTACCAAGATGTTCACCGCGACGGTGGTCATCCAACTTGCCGAGGACGGCCTGCTGACCCTGGACGATCCGCTGGCACAATGGCTGCCAGATGTCGCCGACCAACTCCCCTATGGCGACCAGATCACCCTGCGCCACCTGCTGACACACACATCGGGTGTGTTTAGTGTCGTCGAACACGAGGCGTACTGGGCTGACATCTTCACAAAAGCGGTCATCGATGAGGAGTCAGGGATGGTGACGTTGGCCTGTGTGCAACAAGACCCTTACGACACGCTCGCCAGTTACGTCTATGGCAAAGATGCCTACTTCGCGCCAGGGGAAGGCTGGTACTACAGCAACACCAACTACACGCTGCTCGGTATGGTGATCGAAGAAGCGGCGGCTATGCCGCTGGCCCAAGCGTATCGTACGTACATCTACGAACCGCTCGGCATGGAATCAACCTTCCTGGATTGCTACGAAGACGCGCTGACGGATGTGGTACGCGGTTATACCGGATTCGGGGATACCATGAGTGACGTCACTGAACTGCATGAATCCGTCGGTTGGTCGGCAGGCGGCCTGGTCTCGACTGCATCGGACCTGATCACCTTTGCGCGTGGTTTGTTCGGTGGGGCGCTGTTCGACGATCCAGAGTCGCTGGTTGCTATGACGACTCCTGCTCCTGGCAGTTCTTACGGTATGGGTATCTCGGTCCAGTCAATGTATTTGGGGCACGCAGGCTATATTGCCGGATTTAGAACAGTACTCAATTATGCACCGGAGTTCGATACAGTCGTGGTGATGCTCTACAATAACGATGCTGCCGATCCTGAACAGAGTTTGGCCGATGTAATGAATCCGGCGTTGTCGTCGCTGAGTGCCGAAGCAGACTAAATAGCCCTTTCTAAAAGTGATTCCGAGGTGTGGTCATCATGTTCATGCCTCGGAAACGACAAAAGTCACAAACAGATAAATGTCTCGCACGTTCAACTGCAGCCACTGGATAGTGAAGAGAAAAGTCATGCAGAAACTAAACAAGACCCGTACCGTTCGCATTCTACGTATTGTCATGCCCATCTTAGGGATCATCACCGCCGTGATATTTGTGCCCTGGGACGCCGTGTTCGCCTGGGTAGCCCCCTTACCCGCAACTGTTGAGGAAGAACTGGATCAAGCGGTGGATCGTGGCTTTGATGGGGCCATCGTCTATGTCGATCAAGCAGGTGAAGAAGCGTTTTACGCGGCGGGTTGGAAGAATCGAGCGGCGCAGATACCAGCCGATCCACAAGCTTTGTTCAAGATTGCCAGTATCAGCAAGTTATATATTGCGACTGCGACCGCCAAACTGGTCAATGAAGGTCGCTTATCGCTAGATGATACATTGGCCGATTACTTGCCGGAATTGGTGGGCCGTATTGAAAATGCCGATCAGATTACGCTGCGAATGATGGTGCAACATCGCAGTGGCATCCCCAATTTCACGGACAATCCCGATTACCCCTGGTTCGAAACGCTGCCGAACCGTGATGCCTATCTGGCGTATGCATTAGATCAGCCTGCGGTGTTTGCACCCGACAGCGACTACCGCTATTCCAACACGAATTATCATTTGATTGGTGCTATTCTCGACAAGGTACTGGGCTACAGCCACCATCAATACATCAAGGACGAAGTTCTGGAGCCGCTTGGGCTGACCGATACTTACAGTTTGCTCAGTGAGGTCGATTCCCTGGAGCGCGTCAGCAGCGGCTATCATTATGAAGTCGAACCGGACCTAAAGGAACTCGATCATACTAGCCCAGGTGGCTCGATGATCGCTACAGCCCAGGACGTGGGCATCTTCTTGAAAGCGCTCAACGATGGCTCGTTGCTCAATGAGGATGAACAGGCGATTTATTCCTCAATTTATGAATATGAACATACGGGCTGGGTACCCGGCTACCAGAGTATCGCGCGTTACTACCCCGACACAGATACCGTTGTGGTTCTGTTCGTGAACTCGACGGGTGGCGATACCGAGGCGACCATACATATCATATATGACCGTATTGTCCGCATCATGGGTGGCTAATGTTGCGTGTGATTTGATGTGTGATTGACTTTGGGCTGGCAATCTAACTTTTCAACTAGGACAGTCACAACTTGGACTAGTCCTAGTCATTGTTCCCATTTTGGCGAAGGTATATGAACTGGCCCCGTTTCAGTGGACAATGAATTTGTCTAAGCTGCCAATTCCTCATAATGGTCAGGTCTGAGATAGTTCAGTGCTAACAGGCGTCGGCAGCGATTGTACTAAACCTCGATGTATTCAAAGATAACTTGTCGTGCTTGCTGTCGAGATTCAACCTGTTCGGTGACACATTCGGTTCTGAGGGTAGCAAAGAAGCTCTCCATCATGGCATTGTCGTAGAGCAATTACCCACGCCACTCATTCTGACCTTAATATTGTGCCGCCTCACAAGGTAAGGAAGTCATGCCTATTATATTGGCTGCCATGTTCCCATCATCCCGAAGACGCTTATCAGGTTGCTTAGGATAATGGCAATGGGTTGCGACACGTTTGTGACACAGGTTAATGTTACGCAACCGATGTTGAACCTGAATGGCATGTATACATTGATCAGGCTTCCGCAGCAGGTTTTACAAAGATACGCATATGGCTTTGCGGCGGGCGTAGTAAAGTGCATGCGCTATTTAATCCAGAGCGGATGACACTCGATTTGCCATATAGGCAAGAGGTAGATTGTCGGATGATGTCTTTGGTAGAATCATTTGAGGTTGTTGAGATGGAGGAACGATATGGGTAAGCGAAAGATATTGGTTACAGGTGCACTGGGGAAGATTGCGGGACAAGTCTTACCAGCATTACAGGAACACTATGAAGTAACACAAACGGATATCCGCACTCAAAATCGAAACGGGGAAGTTGTACCCGAAATACACGTTGCTGACTTGACGGACGATAACCGAGATGCTTACCGTGATCTATTTGCGAATCAAGAGGTCGTTGTCCACTTTGGCTTTGTACGGTCGGTAGAGGAGACACCTGAGGCAAGATTTCGATCCGAATTTGCCAACGTACGTATGGCCTACAATGTCTACAAAACCGCCCTGGAAGAAGGCGTAAAGCGCGTGGTTGTTGCTAGCTCCAACCACGCTGCCGATTACTATGAGTCGTTGATACTAGATGGCAAGATGGATTTTGTTGACCCAAACCAACGAGCTTTGTCCGACAACTATTATGGTTGGGCGAAGGAAGTCTATGAACATCTGGGGTTTGTCTTTGCAACGGGGAATGCGGAAGAGCGAATGTTAGAAAATGTTCAAATCCGCATAGGTGGTCCGCGAGAAACGGATGTCGCGCGCTGTGAATTAGGTGATCTGCGGTGTATGCGTCGTGCTCTAGCCGTTTACATAAGTGACCGAGACATGCAACAGTTGTTCATCAAGAGCATCGAGACTGATAATATTCGTGATGAACAGGGCGTGCCTTTCCAAATATTTTATGGGATCAGTGACAATCCTCATGCTTTTTGGAGCATTGCAAACGCACGTAAAATCATCGGATATAAGCCACAAGACAACAGCGAGCGGCGCTTTGCGGATTTGATTCAGAAACACCTAACAGCAGCTCAAGAATAGCAACGTCAATTTATCACTCTAAGCACTTACCGATGATGATGGGTTAATTGACCTGCCCTCCAAGGACTGATCCAGAAAGCTTTTTAGGATCGGAGGACGAAGGAGGCAGGAAAGCTGTCACAGAAGCACTACAAAACAGAAGAAATAATCCACAAATTGCGTGAAGAAGCGCTTCTAGTAAGACAAGGATAAAGAAATTTTCCAAATAGATGTGAGAGTCTTAGATCAAATCATCGTCTTGCAAGACGAGAGTTCGCCAAGCCTCTCCAATACTTGATATGCTGATACACGGTAACTTTGAACATTTATCTACATGTGTCTATAATATTAAGTGTCGGGGGATTTGAGGGCAACACAAATGTCGACAGCAGACGCTGGATATACTGGGGCTAGGAGGCTTGCGTCTCTCACTGAACGTGAAAATGAGATCCTTGCTTGCTTGGCTCAAGGCATGACCAACCTCGAAATCGGTGAGGCACTTCATCTAGCTGTCACAACGGTCAAATGGTACACGCGGCAGATCTATAACAAGCTTGGTGTGAATAGTCGGCGTGAAGCCGCAATCTTTGCGCAGGACAACGGTCTTTTCAGTGTCAGTATTACCCATACACCCGATATCAAGCACAATCTTCCAGCTGACACGACGCCTTTTGTGGGCCGGCATCACGAAATTGAATCAATCTCTGGCTTAATCAAAAATCAGAATCATCGCCTCATAACAATTCTAGCACCGGGTGGCATGGGAAAATCGAGACTAGCGATTCAGGCCGCTCGGCAGCAGCTGGATAACTTCGCAGACGGCGTATTCTTCGTGCCTCTACAGCCTTTGAGTGCGCCAGATCAAATCGTGATCGCTATCGGTGATAGTATTGGCTTTGTTTTTTTACCGGATGCCCGTACACCAGAGCGACAACTGCTCGACTTTCTGGCTGATAAGGTCATGCTGCTGGTGCTCGATAATTACGAGCACCTTTTGGCAGGAACCCACCATATAACTGACATCTTGTTACATGCGTCAGCTGTCAGGATTCTAGTAACATCTCGTGAAAAACTGAATTTGACCAGTGAGACCATCATCCATCTACAGGGACTCACCTATGATCGAGATGGTGCCCAGTCAGACGCAGCCGACTTATTTGTAGATACAGTTAAGCGACTCACACCCTCATACAAGGATAGTAGCGACCATCAAGCGATAATTGACCACATTTGCCAACTGACAGAAGGCATGCCGCTTGCTTTGCTCCTGGCTGCGGCCTGGTCAGACACCTTGACTCTCGCACAGATCGCAGGGGAAATCGAAAGAAGTATTGGATTCCTTGAACAAGAAAAAAGCGATCTGCCCCAGCGCCATCGTGGCATTCGAGCTGTGTTTGAGCCTACCTGGGAACGGCTCACCGAATCTGAGCAACTCATGTTAGCGAAGTTCTCGATATTCGCTGGTGGCTGCACCTATGATGCGGCACAACAAATTACAGGCGCTACGCCATCTATTCTTCAGAGCCTAGTGAACAAAGCGCTCATCATTCACTCGACAGAGGGGCGCTATGAGATGCATGAACTCCTGCGTCAATATGCTGAAGAAAAACTGCATCTGCTTTACGACAATGAAAAAACAGAGCAGTTACATGCTGAATACTATTCACAGGCCGTGGCAGACTACGATAAAGGTGATTATGGCCGCGGTAATCACGATCTAATCGCACCCGAATTAGATAATATTCGTAAAATGTGGTCACAGCTTGTCCAAACTCAACAGTGGGACCGCATAAAATCTTGTTGCTTTGGGATGCGCTGGATTTATGAGTTTTTTGCCCTATATCACGAAGCTGTTCAATGGTACGAAGCTGCCATTAAAGGCCTTGAAGAAGCAGGTCTTCTTCAACATCGCCGTGACGTATATGGATGCTTGTTGGCTGGCTATGCATTTTGTTTAGGGGATTCGGGCCACCCGAATTCTCTGAGCGTCTGCGAGCTTGCTCTCGATACACTATACGCGTGTGAACTCGATGCTATGACAGCTTACGCACTCGCAGTCGCACATGTACGCTACATCAATCTTCCCGTCCAAAACGATAGGCCTCGGCGACAGTGGATACCTCTCTTCGAGAAAGTGTATTCGGTAAGCGAGCAAGCTGGCGACTACACCACAATGGGAAGCGCCCTCATACTCCGCGCCATTGATGAACTTGAAGTGAATGGCGATGTCAACACGTTCAATGACCTCGCCCATCGGGCATTGACCATTGCAACGGCTCATGAGGACTACGGCACCGCGGGGTGGGCATATGGGTTATTATCCAGCGGCTATTTTCATAATTGTCAATACGAAAATGCGCTGGATACTCGCATCGAACAAGTGCGCATGCAGACTGAAGTGGGATATAAGAACTGGGTAAACGATTCTATGTCGGCTGTCGGCTGGTATGCGCTCATCTTGGGACAATACGACATTGCCTTCGATTATGTTAAGCAAGCTATAGAACATGACAGAAAGTATTATTTACCTCACAATGAAGTTCAACATTTGATGCAATTGTGTGAGATGTATCTGTATATGGGTGAAAGCAACACTTGTTTAGATACCATGGCAGAGGTCGAACGTAAGCTTAGTAAGCTGTCGCAGCACTGGCAGTATGACATTCTTGTTCTTCAGAAGCAGTATGCTCAAGCTATGATCGACCAATATCTTGGACATCACGATGCCGTTGAGAAGCAATGTTCATCAATACTTGGCAATCCCAAAACCTTGAGCACTCACTGGGGTATCCACTACCGTCCCCTTTTTGAGCGAGTCCTTGGCGAATCACTTATTGCCCAGGATTGTCCCGAAGAAGCCTTTTCAAACCTGATATCTGCCCTCAAAAACATGGATGCGCATCATACTTCTCAAAAGCTGCACACACTGGTTAAACTCGCGCTAGCCTGTGAACCAGAATTGGAAACACAAATTCTCTTTATGTGCAGCGAACACCCCGGTACGTTCCATGCACATCGCGAGGAAGCATTGCAGCGACTCAGTCAATTAGCCACAACTATGAACATAGACGCATTTGAAACCGGCTCAAAACTGGGTCGTCATCGGAGCCTAGACGATACCATTGCACTTATTATCAGCTGAGCCTGCCCATTCCCCTCCTTTTAGGATGGTGACTGACAACCACAACACTCCCTAAGCTATAGGTGTCGCAAATAGCTAGGAGAACCGACATGTCATTCCCTTATTATTTGGCCATTCTGATAGCATTCGTCGCCAGTGTGGTCCCTGGCGGGCTTATTTTGCAAACCGGAGAAGAGGATATGTCCCAAGAAGAACTTCATATCGCTAAGATTGAAAAGTGGATTAATGACGCTGTCCTCGGAGAAGACCCGTCAATAGATTTTGCCCTTGAAGTCCTCGCTGACCCATTTATGCAGCATACAGAGGGCGACGATTTCACATATATTCACGCAGCGGGACCCATTCAATATTTCCGCAACATTCGATTCTATCTCGATGATGTCGATGTTGAAATTCGGCATATCGTTGCTCAAGATGACATGCTCGTCTGGCACTATACGATAAGAGGGATCTGGGCAAAACCCTTTTATGCAGCATCCGGCGTCGTTGAACCGACAAACGAGGAAGTGATCATTGAGCATATTCATATCACTCGTATGGAAGATGGGAAGATTGCTGAAGCATGGTTTTACTCTCGCGACAGACGGCAGTCAACCGAGCAACGATTGTTGCAGAGGCCAGTGACGAGTAGAGATCATCTTCTAACTCACTCGGCAGCGTACTAAGGTTTAGGAATCTTCTGAGTGAGACGATTCCTACAAACAGATAGTTACAGATAAGCGACGATTAGCTGAATCGTCGCTTTTATGCATGGTCTTACCTCCTTGTTTCTACGCTGATCCTTGAATTAATCGACAGAACTATACGGTCGGTCTTGCAAGACACGAACTCCAATGAGCAATTTCACACTGGCAAGCAGATAAAAACCTCACTAGCAGACCATACCCTCACGCTTTTCCCTCCTTTTGGGAGGGTGACTGGCGACATTTCCACACCCTAAGCTGAGGACGCCGCAAATTATTATGAGGGAGATTAAATGTTCTTGAAACGTCGTTGGATATTCTTGATGGGCCTGCTTGCGATCTGTTTGTTTTCGCTGTCAGGTGTTTTCGCACAATCCGATATGGACATGCTTGAGCCGGATGCCGGTAGCTGGCCGACGTTTATGATCGAGTCGGTCGATTCGTATCGTCTGGATGCGCCGGGTGACGATGCCGCTGAAATCGACGAGCTGAAAGCCATGCTGGACATGGTCGATGACGATATGCGCGCTCAAGTTCAGTACTGGACAGTAGGTGCGCCCGGTTATCGCTGGAATGAGTTTGCCAAAGACCAGATGTTTTTTGGTGGCGTGCCACATCCACCGGCGACACGCATTCTGGCAATCTTGAACTCGGCCATTTACGATGCCACCATCGCTGCCTGGGATTCAAAATACGCTTATAACCGATCACGGCCAAGCGATGTCGATAGTTCCATCGAGCCACTGGTCGATGTTCCGCATAGCCCATCGTACCCATCCGAAGATGCGGTCGCTGCAGGCGCTGCATCGGAAGTATTGGCGCACATCTTCGCACCACGAGCAGATTACTACCGTGCTCAAGCCGAATCTGCCGCGGATGCACTCAAGCATACAGGTATTTACTATCCCAGCGATGTGGATGCTGGCATGGAGTTGGGTCGGTCGGTTGCGGCAGAGATCATTGACTGGATTGATAACAGTGTCTTCGATACGAGTACCGTAGAATCGATTGATGGTGGTGAGGGCAGGTGGAATGCTACCAACCCGATTCTGCCCAATATGGCCACCTGGAGTACCATTTCACTGCCGTCTGCCGATGCTTTCCGTCCTGATCCGCCCTTTGAATATGGGTCAGACGAATTGGAAGCCGAAATGCAGGAATTGCGCGACATCGAACGCACAACTGCCCAGATATTCCAGGCACGCTATTGGGAATATGGTGCCGGTGGCCCCAACGCTTATCATCACTGGATCAATCTCTTCAATCAGCTCGTGTATGAGTACGACCTTCAGGACAATGCACCGCGCGTCGCGCTCGCAAATGCGGCTTACGCTGTAGCTCAATATGATTCTCTGGTAGCAACCTGGGATGCCAAATATCACTATCTCGGAATTCGGCCCTTCCAATATGACCCAGAGTTTGTCGCATTATTCCCAGCACCCAATCATCCGAGTTATCCAGCAGCACATTCCGTTGGAACGACCGCAACGCTAGCGACGATGGCCGCATTCTTCCCAGCTGAAACCGACGAGTTGCTGAATCTAGCCGATACGGTTGGCTTATCTCGCATATGGGCTGGCATTCATTTCCGCAGTGATATTGAGGTGGGGAACGACATGGGGAAAGCCATCTCAGACAGTATATTAGAACCCTTCGCAGACATTATCGCTGACTTCTAGGCAATCCCCCTTGTGACGTGACATTGTTGCCCTTCGTTACGTCCTCCTGGCAAAGGACATCCAAGTTCGGGTGTCCTTTCGTTTTGCAAGCCCGTTGTGTTGGACCTCAGGTATGCTGAACCTCAGGTATGCTGAATGCCAAATACAAAACGCTACCACTGCAACAGCAGCTCATCGTTCAGGGTCTGCATAGCAAGATATATACCTTAATTGGAAGCATAGGGCTCTAGTGCTAATATGGGGTATCCCTTTGTTTTGGCTAGCTGCCCAAAACGCAAAGCGTCCGGCGGAGTCGGGCGTCTTTGTTTTACCTACAAGTCACCCACCCTACCCTGTTATGAAGTTAGCGTTCAGCGAGTCTGATCACATCTCAAGTTGAAGTCTATAATCTCGAATTGAGGCCAGAACCGTCTCGGCCTCAGCGAAATTGTCAGCCGGCTGCAGGTTGTCTTTGGGCAAGAGCTACGGAAAGATCATACAGGTCAAGTTCTCGTGGCCAGGAAAATATATGCGACATGCTATTACAAAATAGAGGAACAGCTTGATTCACTCAAGTTTTGCTCCTCTATTAATTCAACCTTATAGCGGCCAGTCACGCAGCATACGCTCAGTTTCTTCAGAATGGCCACTTTCGTCACGCACCATATCTTCCAACTGCACTGCCAGTCCTTTATCACCAAATGCTTCAGCCTCTTTCGCCCGTTGAGCGTAGTCTTTTGAGGCCTGCAACTCGGCGGTCAATACTGCTTCCAACATTTCTTGATTAGTCTTCGCAACTGGCACTGGGCGTGGTTGGGTGGTGGGTTCGCCGCCAAGTGCGACTATCTTGTTGGCAAGAAACTGGGCATGGAGCTGCTCATCAGCTACCTCGGTGAGGAAGAACTGTGATAGTTGTGGTCGATAGGGACCCGTCGCTTTGGCAGCATAAGTCAGGTACTGAATGATTGCACTCAGCTCACCCGACAAGTCCTCATTCAGATGATCGATCATCGTTTGCTTGTCCATTGGGTATCTCCTCGTTTTGTTTAGTTGTTGATAATTTGCTCACGCTTTTGTAAGTGCTATACGAAATTGCCTGAATTCAAAAAAGTATATCACCTCAGCGACGCACATTCTTTGACTTTTGTCGAGTTTGCGGACGTCTACTTATCAAGCTCCGCTTTCGTCTTCAAGCCTTTGTAATCAAGGATGTGGATCTGGTGTCGCTCAACCTGGATCAAGTTTTCCTTTGACAGGCTGCGCAAGGCTCGGTTAAGCACATCTGGGACGGTTCCAAGCCGATTTGCTAGCTCAGCCTGGGTTGCCCATCGAGGACGTTGCAAGTGCCCAGCACTGGATTGTTCAATCAAGTATCGAGCCAGGCGTGCTTCAATTGTGCGCAACGAAAGGTCTTCTACTATGGCAATCAACTGCTGGACGCGACCAGCCAGGCGCTGAATAACCACGCGTGCTAGTTCCGGGTAGTCATCCAACAGCTTCAATATACGATTTTTCTGGATGCCCCACACTATTATTGGCTCAAGCGCAATGACTGTCGCGGGGCTGGTCGATTCGACAAAAACACCAATCGCATTGAACACTTCGCCTGGTCCAATAAAATGCAACACTTGCTCACGCCCATCAGGTGACATTTTGACCGCTTTTAACCAGCCTTGCTGGACAATATAAAGCGCAACTTCCTGTTCACCCTCCAGGAAAACCACCTGGCCCGCATCATATTCCTGACGGACGGCCTGTCTGGCGATCGTCTTCACCAGATCGACATCGACACCCGTGAAGTAGGGAACCATCGTTAAGGCTCGGATTGCCTCATCGCTCACATTCACTTTCTTCCTATTTCTGTACCGAACTACCGGGACAAATGATCAGTTCATGCTGCCTATTGTCCCCTGTCCAGACAAGACCAGCAAGGTTCACGCGATTCAAATTCGACAAAAGTCGAAGACAGTTTCCCTTCCAAAGCTTATGCTGAGAACAGCAAAAAAAGGTAGACAGACATGAAGCAACCCATTCAAGTTGAGCGACCCGTTCCTATCATTGATGCTGCGCGTTGTACCGACTGTGGGCTTTGTGTGCGCGTCTGCTCTACTCAGGCCTTGATGTTGAAGGATGGCCTTGCTGTGGTCGCAAATTCTGAAACCTGTGCTTATACCGGCGATTGCGAGCGCATTTGTCCCGAACACGCCATAAGCCGTCTATTTCAGATCATATCCAGCCCCAACGAGGAAACCAAATGAAATCCATATTCTATCCAAACTGGCAAGAGAAGGTCGTTTTTTCGACCGAAGGCCCCCAGCCGCAGATACTAGTGGAGAACGAAAAACTCAAAGTCATCATTGCAGGTCTCGAAGCGGGTCAGAAGATTCCGTCCCATCCTGAAGCGCTGGCAGTGTATCACTTCCTGGAAGGGACTGGGTGGATGACTGTCGATGATGAACAGCATCTCGTTTCTTCAGGAGCCATCGTTATCACACCAGCAGGCGCTAAACGCGGGATAGAAGCTGAAACCCGTTTGGTTTTCGTTGCTACCCGTATTGACTGAATCGAGTGTATCACCAGGAGCAATGACATGCCATTCATCACATTTATGACCAGTAACCGGGGGCGAATGATGCGCGTTATTGCGGGTCTCGTTCTGATGTCAGTGGGCTTACTCGTCGTCAAGGAGACGCTGGGAATGCTACTGGCGCTCATCGCGCTGGTGCCGATAGCTGGCGGCCTATTCGACTTCTGCCTGGTCGGTATCCTGATGGGATACCCATTCCGCGGGGCACAAGCCCGTGAACAGATCGCTCAGGAACAATACAAACCATAAGACCTGTCCGGCGACTTACCTGCTTCAACGCAAGCACAAACATCAAGAGGAGGAAACGCATGTCCAATCCCTATTTTCTTGTAACCTTTCTATATGTCATGCTGGCAGTGCTGGGTGCACTGGATGCTTCGCTGATTAACTTTGAATTCCTGCCTTTTTTCGCTGGATTTCGCTGGATGCGGGTACACTTCATCACGCTGGGTGCGCTAACAGAGATCGTTTTTGGCATCTTACCCATCTTGGTCGCTGCTCGAGCGGGGCTGCCCCGTCCTAAAATCCGCTGGGATATCTGGCTGACACTCAACCTGGGGCTGCTCATCTTGCTGTTGGGTATCCCAATGATCAACGCTGTCTTGATCACCACCGGTGGCACGCTGATCTTCACCGCCGCGGTCCTGCTCATGATCCAATTAGGGAGATTGCGTAATTCACGTACTGAGACACAACCACCGGCAGGTCGAAAGTTCTACATTGTGGGCTTAGCCTATCTGCTGTTAGGCATCCTCGTTGGTACTGGCTTGTGGCAGGGTTGGAGCGTCTGGCTACAAATCAAAGTACCCCTTGAGGTCCACATCCATGCCAACAACTGGGGCTTTATGTCACTGGTGTTTGCGGGTCTGCTTGTAGATCTGTATCCAGGCTTCACTGGTCGGTCATTGGCCTGGCCGCACTCGGTTACACCGATTTTCTGGATGATGACTCTGGGTGCGCTGGGGCTTGTGCTGGGGCCGTGGTTCCAATCGAACCTATTCTCGGTGCCAGGTTTGATCTTACACCTGAGCGCGACGATCTGGCTGCTGTTGAATATTATTAAGCCACTCGTTGGTGATCGCAAGATGTGGACACCGGGTATGCTGCATCTTATCACGTCCTACGTATGGATTCTCGCCCCAGTCCTGGTAGCGCCACTCATCATCTTGGGATTACCAGGGTTTCCGGGCGCTGGCATTGAGCAGAACGCGCCACAGGCCCTGATATACGGCTGGGTACTTCAGTTCGGGTACGCAATCATCCCTCTACTGTTTCGGCGCATCTTTCAGCCAGGGTCGTCGCAGAGGCTTGGCGGTAACTGGTTCAGCCTGATTGCCGTGCATATCGGCGGAATATTTTTATGGGTAGGCATTTTCCTCAATGAGTCTCAAGCGTTCTTGCATGGTGTAGCTTACGGTTTATGGTTTGCCTCAATGCTACCGATTGCTTATGAATTGTGGGGAATCGTCCACGGTGAGATAAGTCACTTACAGAACCAGGAATTGGCACCTACTGTAACGGAGATTGGTGACTCAGGTTAGGACTTTATTTGCTAACCGTCGCAATTGGGAGTGTTACTTGCTTGAGGTGGGCAGGCCAAAACAACAGCATGAAATGTGAAAAGCTATTCAAAAGAAATGTATTCGCGATTTCCATAATTGGTCAAGTGATATTAAATCAGTGAGAAGCACTGGTCGTGTTTCAAGCGACTAAAGTTGGTGATATGCGCGATGGGTTGGTGATATGTTGAATGTTAACCCAATTGACTTTCATCCATGTGACGCTAAAATGCCCCACTATACATTTCCGGACGGCGAACTATTCGTTGCCTTCGGCATCTCATTCTGCCCTCCAGTCAAGCCGGAGGGCATTCTTCACCTCGAAACGCTCTTGAGATTAGGTGGCATCCTGCTGTTCCAGCCATTTTAAAATAGCCCGATTTGTTTCTTCCGGCTTTTCTTGCTGGATCGAATGACCGCAATCCAAATTGACCACTTCCACATTGGGCACGAATTCTTTCAGATTTGCAGACTGCGGAATCATATCTCGGTCACCATAGATCATGAGTGCAGGCTGTTCAATGATTGGGTTCACGTCGGCTAGTAGGTGCCAGTTGCGGTCAAGGTTCCTGTACCAATTGATGCTGCCAGCAAACCCTGTTGATTCGAAGGCGGAGACAAAAACGGCCAGCTCGCTATCGCTCATGATAGGCTCACCGAGCGGTTCTTCTGCTTTGGCAAGATTGATCATCACCATACCCGGCTCAGGCTCTTTGAGGGGTACGTTCTTCCGGAACATATTGCGAAGAAATTGCGATGTGTTTTCATTCAATATGGCATCTGCGACACCGGGCTGTCGATTGAAGTGGACAAAGTAGTTGTCAGCACCAAAAAATTCTTCCATCATCTCAATCCAGGGCCTTTCTCCGCGTGCTTGGTAAGGCATAGCTAGGGCTATCACGCCATTTACCCGGTTGGGATGCAATAAGGTCAGTCTCCACACGACATTTGCCCCCCAATCGTGACCAACAAAGGTGGCATCTTCGTATCCGTAGTGATCGAGAAGTGCGACGAGATCACCTGTCAAGTGCTCAATGCCATAGTCAGTTACTTCGGTCGGACGGGATGAGTTGCCATAACCTCGCTGGTTTGGGACGATCACGTGGTAGCCCGCTTCAACGAGAGCAGGCACCTGATAACGCCACGAAAAGGCATGCTCGGGCCAACCGTGGCAGAGGACAATCGGCTTGCCTACATTGTGTTGACCTGCTTCAAAAACTTCAAGCTCCACGCCATTGACCGAAATAAGGATGGGCTTGGGAAAATCAGTTAGATTGAACATTGTGTCTCCTATGTTTTGTCAAGTTGTGAGGAAATCTATCGCTACCTCATACTCTGATTATCTGGCACAATTAGGACAGGCTTCGCCCTAAACAAAAGGAGCATTGATGTATTCACCAACAACACGTCTATTGGCCGTTCTAGCACTTTTACAAACTCATCAGCGAATGCCTGGTGCAGAGATCGCACGACGTTTGGAAGTCGATGTTCGTACAGTACGCCGCTATATCATGTCTCTACAGGATATGGGAGTACCGGTGGAAGGAGAGCGAGGGCCATATGGAGCCTATTCTCTGGGACGTGGCTCCAAAATGCCTCCGCTGATGTTCACCAATGAGGAAGCCGTAGCATTGGTACTGGGCTTGAACGTCATTCGCGAATTTCAGTTCCCAGTGAATATCGCAGCTATCGAAGGTGCTGTTGCCAAAACCGAGCGGGTTCTACCTGAATCACTGCTACAACAGGTGCGTGCATTACAATCCTCTATCATATTCAACGTGAGTAATTACAGGGGCACTTCTCCACCATTGTGCGACAACAATACGCTGATTATCCTCAGCACAGCGGCGCAGGAGCGACATAGTGTGGAATTCCTTTATCACTCGTGGCAGGATGAGGTGACAGAGCGCCACTTTGATCCGTATGGTGTTATCTACAACGAAGGTTATTGGTATACAGCCGGATACTGTCACCTACGACAGGATTTACGTACATTTCGACTCGACCGAATCCAATCCATTTCTGCGCAAGAGGAAACTTTTGATGATCCGGGTTCAGTCGATCTGCTAGGCTATGTGCTGAATGCTTTTGCCAATGTGCCTGGTCGTTATCAGGTTGAAGTCTTGCTCAAGACAACAATGGACATAGCTCGAGCATATATTCCTACCTATCTCGGGACTCTGGAGACATGCACCGAGGGCATTATCATGCGACGTGCCGCAACCAATCTGGAGTGGGTGGCGATGTTACTGCTGTCCTTCGACTTTCCAGTCGAGATTAGACAGCCTAGCGAGCTACGCTCCACCCTAAGAAGCATAGTCGACAGGGCAAATCGTATCGCTGGTGTTCAATCTGGCTAAATTGCTGCGACCCAATCTCAGCCAACGGCTGCCCAAAAGCCCATAAAGAGGTCTTTATGAAATTTTGTTTTTGAATGCAATGCTCAACTTACTTTCTTCATGCCCGGTAACTCATTTAAGGTCAGACACCTCATTTTCACTACATTTAAGCCCCGATTCATGAAACAATCGACAAGCAAGCTTGCTTGTCGATTGTTGCCGAACGCTAGATCATAATCACCACACTCGATTCCCTTCCCTGCTCGAATGAAACCAGGTGATGTATGAGGCTCCATCCACAACCCATTCCGCCAGTTCCAGATGAAACGGCTCGTCTCGCTTACATCGCGTTTCAAGGTGGCAATCGATATATACAACTGCGTGATCGTTTGGGTGCGATCTTCCATGATAAAGACTTCTCTGATCTGTACCCCAATGTCGGCGACAAAGTCTATGCGATTGATCGTCACGAAGTACTGGACATGATGCAGCGCTACGAAGCGCCACCAGTTGTAAACGAGACAGTGAAATAACCAGTCAAAGTGATCAAACCGGCCAAACCAATCAGGGGGGCTGACTGGTTGACTAGATTAATCGGTTTTCCTGAAAACAAAGTATCGCATGAGTTTTATGTTGTTGCTGCCGCCGCTACCTTCAGCATGAAGTTGAAAGGGCGCGACGGTTTTTCGAACTGGTTAAATGTCCCAGCCATATACAGCTTGTCGCGTGGAGCATAAAAGGCGAACGAGCCAGTTGACCCAGAGTGCCCGATCAGTTCCGGCGTGTCACGAAATAGTGTCATCCAGCGTGGCAGCTTAAAGCGCATCAGCCCATAGCCGTACTGCATGGGGAAGAACAGCGCATTCCACTGCTGCATATGGGCCAGATGCCTACTGTCGAACAGTTCCCCATCGAAATAGCCACCCAAGAAGCGCAGGCTATCCGCCAGTGTAGAGACAACGCCACCTGCACCACGCTCGGAGGTCAAAGCCATTGGTAGGTCCAAGCGCAAATCCTTGAAATACAGCGGCAGCGGGTTTGGGTTACCGTGCGGTTGATTGCGGTCGAACAAATAGGTATCAGCCAGACCCAATTTGTCGAAAATCCGCGCCTGGAAAACCTCGGCCAAGGAACGTCCAGTAACGGCTTCGATGATCGCGCCTAGTAGTTGGTAGTTGGTGTCGGAATAGTGCGATTTGCCGCTATTGGGCGCGGCTACTGGGGACATCTTGCGGATGATGGCGACCACATCCTCTACACTATAGTTGGTATCACGGTTCTGCTTAAAATCCTCGTCCAAATTTCCCTCGAAGTAATCCGCCAGACCAGACGTCTGGTGCACCAACTGGTAGACCTTCAACTGATGACTGTAATCTGTGCCCTTGTAGACATGTATGCCATTCAGCAGATTGCCCGGCAGATAATCTATAATTGGTGCATCCAGATCGAGCCGCTCCTCATCCAACAATTGCATGATCACTGTCGCCGTAAACATCTTTGTAACGCTGGCGATGAAATAGGGACTATCCGGTGTCGCCTCGCCTGCCGCGCCCTGGAAGTTCACCTGTCCGTCGGCAGATTGCACGCCGAGAAAAACGCCGTGTGTGTTGGCCTTTTGGCTCTCTTTGTCAATAATTGCCTGTAACTTCTGAGCAGTGTCGTTCATGATCGTCTCTCCTAAATGAGTCAAACTTACAGATCAGGGCGAAGTGACTTCGCGCATGTCATGCCACCCGTTAAAATGTGTTGCTGTCCGTTTACTGCGCGAGTCCGGTTATCGGTTCAACTGTGTTCAGCCATGTCTTTACAGCATCGACAAAGGCCACACTGTAGC
Organism: Anaerolineaceae bacterium; assembly: GCA_002699585.1. GTDB lineage: Bacteria > Chloroflexota > Anaerolineae > Aggregatilineales > Phototrophicaceae > Phototrophicus. Next base: position 53,106 of record PABP01000038.1, read on the forward strand.
GGATGCTGCCATGATTTTCGCCGGAAACGATTCGAAGTTCGCTATTGGGCGCGATATCATCCAACATGGCCGGGAAAGCATCGGCCATCATGGTTTCATCTTCGCGTCCAACAATGACCAATAACGGTTGGTCAATTGCTTCAAACGCGGCACGATAATCTGATGGCGTGGAGTTCATCATGGCGCTGTAGCTGTAGGTATTCACGAACGGATCAGGCAGATTGAAGAACATTACTGGCTGTTCACTGAAGGCGCGGATGCCAAGTTGCTCATACATCGCAAGTCCAATGATACGCGGAATGTGGAGGCTGAAGAACGGCTCCACGCCGGGGGGCGGTTCAGGCGCTTCGCCTGCGTTGGCGGTGGGCGCATCTTGGCCAAGGTTCGGAGCAAGCAACACATATCCATCGACCGTTTCGTTATTCTGTGCCGCATGACGAAGCGCAATTGCGCCGCCCATCGAATAGCCAAGCACAATCAGGTCGTGATCTGGATGCATTGTGCGGATAGCGGTAATCGTATCTGCCAAGTCATCTTCATACTGACCAACGTAATCCACAGATCCCCTTACCCCACCGGACTCCCCATGTCCGCGCAAATCCAGCGCATAGATCGAAGCGTTCGTCGCATCGCGGATCATACCAGCAGGCTCGTTGAATAAGCGGCTATTGCCTGTGACGCCATGCAGCATCAAGATGATTTGTTGCGATTCGCCTGGGAAGTAACGTGCAGCAAGGATTGTGCCATCACGCATGGTGAATTGTGCTTGTTCAGACTCATAAACTGCTTCAATGCGGATACCACTTGCGACCAGATCAGCATCAGAGGCTGTTTGACCGATTGCCGACAGTGGCACCTGAGGCCAGAAAATCATTGCAGGGACGATCACGGCGTATATTAGCAAAATCACCCCCATGCCGATCAAGATAGTGCGTCGATAGCGCTTCATAATGGAAAACATCAGCCCTCCCCTTTAACCTACCGTATTTCTCAATAGTGTATTGGGATTGCGGTACGGTTGTGACGGTCCAAAAGTATGGTTGGCAGTACTGTTTGCAACCGAACACAGGCTTTGACTCGCTTATACAGTCTCTAAACTGTGCTCTCATTGGTAAGTGCTCTAAGGGTAGGACATTGCAGGCAATCTGTCGGTCTACTAAAGTTCTATTCGAGGGTGAAGTTTGAGGGGGTAACCTTGGCCTTCTGTCAAAGCGGTTGACTGCCAATCCAACTGTACCGTACCTGTTGTTTGTTGTCTCAGGTCACCGATCCGGTAGAATATCTCTATGTCGACACAAATTCTTGCCACAAAACTTTATATTCCCGTGCCACGTCCTGGCTCGGTGGTGCGTTCCCGACTGATAGACCGATTGAATATGGGTTTACACGGGAAATTGGCACTCATTTCCGCGCCTGCTGGATTTGGTAAAACGACGCTGGTAACAGAGTGGATAGCCAGTGACGAACGTAAGACGGCCTGGCTGTCGCTGGACGACAGTGACAGCGACCCGGTGCGCTTCATGACGCACTTCATCGCTGCACTGCAAACCATTAAGCCACTCATTGGCACAGAGCTTATAGAACAACTCTACTCACCACAACCGCCATCCATCAACTCGCTGATGACGCCGCTGCTAAATGAACTGGCGATGATACCGCATGAGTTTGTACTGGTTTTGGACGACTATCATGTTCTTGATAACACGGAGATCGACTCGGCGTTGACATTTCTGATTGACAACCAACCTCAACAGATGTATCTCGTCATCACGACCCGTGAAGACCCACGTTTGCCTTTAGCACGTTTACGGGTTCGAGGACAGTTGAGTGAGTTCCGCGCGGCTGATCTGCGTTTCACATCAGATGAAGCGGCAGCGTTTCTCAATAGAGCGATGGGACTATCGCTTTCGCCGGAGGATGTCGCTGCTCTCGAAAAGCGCACTGAAGGTTGGATCGCTGGTTTACAACTTGCAGCGATTTCCATGCAGGGGCAAACAAACCCCCATCAGTTTGTAGAATCATTCACTGGCAGTCACCGGTTTATCGTGGATTACCTGATTGAAGAAGTGTTAAACCATCAACCGGACGCTGTGCGGAAATTTCTGTTCCAAACGTCGATATTGGACCGAATGAGTGCCCCACTATGTGACGCAATAACGGGCCGGAGTGATGGACATGCCATGCTGGAACAGTTAGAGCGCGCCAACATGCTCATTGTGCCATTGGACGATCAGCGGCAGTGGTATCGCTATCATCACCTCTTTGCTGATGTATTGAAGACACACGCCCGCAAGGATTATTCTGAGGAGATATTCCTCTGGTTCAGTCGCGCCAGCCAATGGCATGAAGAAAATGGCTTGCGCTCAGATGCGGTCCAGTATGCGCTGGCAGCCAATGACTTTGAGCAAGCCGCAAACTTGATTGAGTTATCCTGGCCTTTTATCGCACAGAATATCCGGCCTCCTGAATTTCTTAGATGGGTAGAGAAGTTGTCTGATGAAATTGTGGAGGCACGTCCAGTGCTGCTAGCGGCATATGCGTGGGCATTGCTCGACACAAGAAATCTGGATGCGGCAGATCTTTATCTGAAGAAGGTCGAAAACTGGCTGAAAATCATGGATGTTCAAGCCCATCATGAGGCGATCATTGTCAATAAAGTACAGTTCAAATTGCTTGCCGGTACAACTGCGGCAGCTCGCACCTACTTAGCGCTAACACGTCAGGACAACAAACAGACCATCTATCATGCACAACGGGCATTGACCCTGTTGGCGCACGATCAACATTACTGGATCGGTCTGACATCGCTCTTTTTAGGACTGGCACAATGGGCAGATAGCGATCTCGATGATGCGTATGATGCCGTAACAGATAGCATAGAGCATTTTCAGGCCATAGATAATCTCTATTTCCAGGTATACGGAACCGTTGTGCTTGCAGAAATTCATGTGCTACAAGGCAAGTTACGTCAGGCACATGACCGCTATCATGCTGCACGCCAACTGGCACAATCTGCCGCTAGTCATACCATTCCGATGAGCATCAGCTTTTACGTGGGGTTGGGCGCACTGTATCTTGAGTGGAATGATCTTGAGGCGGCAGAACAACACATCCATACTGGCACGAAAGCGTTGTCGAGGTCACTCATCGGCTTTGATGCATATCGCTTAAGCATTGTGCTGGCGCAGGTTCGTCTTGCGGCAGGCCAGCATGACGATGCAATGTCTTTATTGGCAGAGGCAGCAGAAGATTTCAAGCCCGGGGCAGCCCCGAATATATCCCCGCCTGAGTCACTGAAAGCAAGATTTTTGTTGAAACAGGGACGGCTAGATGCAGTGCTGGATTGGATACAGAAACAGGGATTATCCACCAAAGATGTTCTGCATTTCTCCGACGAGTTTGACCACATCACATTGGCACGGGTCAAACTGGCGCAATACCAACAACAACCGAATGAACACGGGCTTGAGCATTTGCTAGACTTCCTCGAACGACTGCGACAAACCGCCAGTGATGGCGGCAGAGCCGGGCGCGTGCTTGAAATCCTGATCTTACAGGCATTGGCTTATGCAGCAAAAGACGACACTGATTCGGCACTTGAACACCTCAACCGTGCCCTGGCAATAGCCGAAGCGGAGGGGTACATCCGCATTTTCGTCGATGAAGGCGAAACGATGCAAACGCTGCTTGCCCGTTGTCTATTGCATGGTAAACACGTCGCTTACGTCAAAAAACTGCTTGATCATTTGCAACCGCATAGCGATAACCAGTCCCCCAATCAACTTCTGATTGAACCCCTGAGCGAGCGCGAACTCGATGTTTTGAACCTGATGGCAAATGGTCATACCAACCAGGCTATCGCAGATGAACTTTTCATTGCACTCAGTACTGTGAAGAAGCACATCAACAACATTTACGGCAAGCTGAATGTCCCCAATAGGACGCAGGCTATCAACCGCGCCCGTGATCTCGGCATCCTGAGTTAGAACAGGCTCCATCCACAATACTCCCCCCAATAGAACCTTCGGTTGCCTACAAGCCAACCCCAATCCCATAGACTGATGAACGTAATTGACTGGTGCGCGTCTGGATAGGCGGCTCCGCAACGGAAAGTCAGGTCTCAGGGTATGTCAGATCAGCACGACAACACAACGTCAGCCCCGATCTATCAGATCAGGATTGAGGGACATCTCGGTGAACACTGGGTAGATGTGTTTGACGGTCTGGACATCACCTTGATGGATGATGGCAACACACTGCTGCGTGGGCCTGTTGTCGATCAAGCCGCATTACATGGCCTGCTACGACGCATCCGTGACTCCGGCATGACACTGATTTCTGTCACACGCCTGTCTGGTCATCAATAACGAAGGTAAGTCATCAAATGTCGGGATGGAGGATGGCATGGTAGCACGACGTATTTTGTCAGGAAAACTATCGACTGGTCGTACCCATCGAGCAAGTCTATTCGACTCAGTACTGAATGGGGTACAGCAATTACCACTTTCCGTCTGGGTAATTTATCCGGTGGCGCTGGGTCTGCTGATTGTGGCTTTCAACGCACTGGCATGGGTCGCGGGGTTAACGCCTGTGGGCACCTTTGATCTATATCGCTCATCAATCCCTTGCTATCCCATTGGCTCAATGATGTTAATCGAATATCTGAATCGGGTCGCCCGGCGGGCTTTCGCGTCATTTCGGCCAGCATTGACGATCAGTGACCATGAGTATCTGTACCTTGAGTATCAGCTTATCACCATGCCACGACGAGGCGTACACATTACGTTACTTCTCTCACTCGGGTTAGTCACTGTCTACATCATCAACACGCCTTACATCCACGCCTTGTTTCAAACATCGCACCTCATCGCCATCATCGAATGTGTGTTTTATGTCTTTGCGTTTGCTGTTATGGCAATCTACTTCTACCACATCTTGTGGCAGCTACGGATGGTAAGTGGCATTCACGCAATGCTGACACACGTTGACCTATTCAATCGTGAATCTCTGTACGCCTTCTCTCAGCTATCGTCCCATGCGGGCATTAGCCTGCTGTTGATGACCTTCTTCGGTATTGTCACAGACCCGGCGACATTCTCAAATATTGCCCTGATCAATGTGACCGTCATCGCGTTTGTTCTGGCAATTTTGAGCTTCGTCTTGCCATTGCAGGGAATTTATCGCCACATCATCGCTGAGAAACGCCGCTTAACACAGGCTATAGATGCGGACATCGGCACACTCATTCAGCAAGTCTACTCCAACAGTGACACCCCGGTGTCCGCCAATGTCATGCAACAAACCATCAAGTTAAACAGTCTGGCAACGATACGCAAAACGGTCGAAGACATCCCGACACTGCCTCTGCAAAGGGGAACACTCATCAGCTTTGTTTCCGTGTTCATCCTGACTTTTGTGGGGCGCATTGCGGTGGCTGCCATTGCCGCGCTGATCGTTTGAGCCAACTGTCCACACGCCAGAATGCACACATCGATCAACTTTTTGTCACATTATATCGTCCCGATCACAAGACATGAGGAGAATTCATCATGACCCTACTCGTAACCTATGCCAGTCGCAGCGGATCGACCGCCGAAATCGCTGAGGCAATCGCGGAGACCCTTACAAAACGGGGACTCTCGGTTGATGTCCAACCGATGACGCAAGTGACAGATGTCGCACCTTATCAGGCAGTCGTCGCGGGTAGCGCGGTGCGTCAGCAGGAATGGTTGCCCGAAGCGATGCAATTCCTGGATGCACATCAACACGAACTCGCGCATAAGCCGGTAGCAATATTTGAGGTCTGCATGGCATTGGCAACCAAAAATCCCACACGCTATCAGAGTGGATTGCGTGCGGCATCGAGTTGGATGGCTCCGGCACGCCAAATTGTTAATCCGATTAGCGAAGGCTACTTCGCCGGTGTGCTTGAACTGAAGAAGATCAAAGAACTGCGCTTTCGGATTGCCCTGAGCCTGATGGTACGGATTGGTCTATTTCCTGAAGGGGACCACCGCGACTGGGACGCAATCCATAACTGGGCGGAGACACTGCCGACCCTGCTCATCGCTGAGACAGCGACCACGCTGCCCGATGCGGTTCCCTTTGCGTAGATAGCAACAGTTCATTGAGAACGTCATGGGCGATGGGTCGCCCTCTCTATTGCAGAACGAGATATTGAGAAAGAGGAGAGCATCATGTTACAGAAGTCCGTGAAATCTACAGGCTGCCTGGTAAGAATTGGGCAGATTGCAGTCAGCATCCTTGTTCTGGTCGCATTGGGCCTATTTATCGGTGCGTCTTCCCAACAATCGGCAGCGGCACGTGACCGCGAGACGTATGTATCAAGCAACAACCTCGTCACGGTCGATGGCGTTGAGATGCATATCCGGTGCGAGGGGACGGGAAACCCGACTGTCGTATTTGAATCTGGCGCGGGGACACCCTATCTGAACTGGCGGGAAATTCAGGAAGCAATCTCACAGGATGTTCGGACATGTGTCTATGACCGCCAGAATATCGGTTGGAGTGCGTACACAGGCGAGACGCCGAATGCTGTTGCACGAACCCTGCACACGCTGCTGGAGAACGCTGGAGAATCAGCCCCGTATGTTCTGGTGGGTCATTCGCTGGGTGGTGTCTATGTCCGTCAGTATGCCGCCACATACCCGGATGATGTCGTCGGGATGGTACTTATCGACTCGTCTCATGAGCAACAACAAGTGCGCTTGCCGCAGGCATATACAACCTGGGCAGCAGGTGCCCAACAGCCCACTCTGGACATCTGTCGCCTATTGGCACCAACAGGCATTCTACGCATCTTGAATATGGGTGCACAAAGCACGCAGTTCGCAGAGGGCACACCAGTCTATGAAGAAGAAATTGCGATATTCAATCAATCGCACTTCTGTGCGGGTGTTGGTGCAGACCTGGCGGGCATTGAGAGTCTGAACGCCTCAACGGCTCCTGCCGCGCTGGGGGATTTGCCACTGGTTGTGCTGACGGCGGACGTTAGGCAGGCGGACAACCCAGAAGCATTCCCAGCAGATTTCTCGTTGGAGATGTTGCAGCAGGCGGATCGTGTGTGGCTCGAATTGCAGGAGGAACTGGCTGGACTATCGACCAATAGTGATTGGATCGTCGTAGAGGATGCCACGCACTACATTCACTTGGACCAGCCTCAGGTCGTCATCGCTGCTATACGGGATATCCTAACGCAAGTCACTGTTCGCTAAACGTCTATCAATCACAGAAACGGAGCAAGCATCATGATCGAAACTATCTTTCTCATCGTAGTCGTCGTCGCAACCCTGCTGGTTGCACTCGTTGCTGGATTTCTCTTCGCCTTTGCTGTTGTCGCCATGCCGGGACTAAAGCAGCTGAATGACGGTGAATTCATCCGCGCCTTTCAGCGAATAGATGGCGTCATCCAGAACAATCACCCACTTTTCATGCTCGTCTGGATGGGGTCGGTATTGTTCCTTATCGCGGCAGCAATCATCAGTTTCACACAATTGGAATCGCTGCCACGCAATTTTCTACTGGCGGCAACCGTGCTCTACATCATGGGTGTGCAAGCACCGACCATTGTAATCAACGTTCCGCGCAATAATGCCATCCAGAATGTGAATGTCGACACAGTTAATGCGACAGCACTGCATCAGGCTCGTATCGCGTTTGAGGATGGGTGGAATCGATCCAATCAATTCCGTACTGTGATGGCAATCGCCGTGACAGCCATCCTACTCAGCCTGATTCTCTGGTTGTGAGCACCAACGCCAGCGCAATCATCTAGTCTGAATACACAATCATATTGGGAAATGAAAGGTTCACTATGGATATGGCAGTAGAGATTCAGTATCTCAACAAATCATATGGCAAGATGCCGGTTCTAAAAGATCTCAGCTTCTCAATCCGCAAAGGGGAAATCTTCGGATTGCTTGGACCAAACGGGGCAGGGAAAACGACAACGCTGAACATAATTGAAGGCCTTAAGCCCCCTGATAGTGGCACAGTAAATGTTCTGGGAATGGACATTATAGCGGATGCACGCAAGGTTAAATCCCGTATTGGGGTGCAGTTGCAAGCAACGAGCCTGATGCCCGATTTAACCGTTGTCGAACAGGTCATGCTATTCGGATGGCTCTATGACATACCGACCAATCGTAAGCAAGCGATGAGCTTGTTAGACCGTTTCAACCTGACAGCTAAGGCAAATGACCTACCTGATAATCTCAGCGGTGGACAGAAGCAACGTTTGGCCCTCGCAATTGCGCTGGTAAATGATCCTGAAATTCTCTTCCTGGATGAACCAACGACAGGACTTGACCCACAGTCACGCCGCAATCTCTGGGATGTGGTACGAGAACTCCGTGACGAAGGCCGCACCATCGTTTTGACCACGCATTACATGGAAGAAGCGGAAACTCTAGCGCATCGCGTCGGTATCATCGACGCTGGACAACTGCTAGCACTCGACACACCGGGTGAATTGATCGCACAGCTAGATGCAGTAGCTTCAATCACAATTTCCGATGCATTTCGTCAGACTGATCTAAAGAATCTGCCAGCCGTCGAGCATGTACGGGTGGAGGGAGGCATGACAACGTTATTCACGGATGATGTCCAGACAACGAACAATGCCCTCATGCACCTAGCACAACAGATGCAGATTGTATTGCGCGATCTAAGAATCCAGCAACCGACACTCGAAGATGTTTTTATCCAACTAACTGGACGCTCGTTGCGTGAAGCATAACAGGCAATATCGCTCAATTGTAACATCATACAGATAAGGGAATATCCAATGATGACACAGACAATTTCAGCATTTTCAATACGCCCGATGTTGGCATTTGTAGTGGCTCAACTCACGGGTCAGCTACGTAACTGGCGCACCAGTGCAACCACACTTTTTGCACCATTGATGTTACTCTTCGTTTTCACAGTAGTAGGCGAGGACGGTGAGGGGGCAGCACTTGTTCCTTTTGTAGTCGGATTCACGGTCATGTTCAGTGGGCAGACAATGGCACAAATCCTAATCACATGGCGCAATAATCGTATATTCACCCGTTTATCTGCCACGCCTACGCCGACCAGCCATCTGATTGTCGGCACAGTCATCACGCAACTGTTGCTTTTTCTGGTACAAGCCTTGCTCGTGATGCTTGCCAGTCTTGTGCTTCATGATCTCTCTTTTGATGTGCTTGATCTGATGGCGATTATGGGCGTAATTCTTGTTGGTACCACCCCCTTCCTGAGTTATGGCGCACTTGTTGCCGCTTTCGTCAACAAAACTGAAACCGCAGGGATTGTCTATACGTTCACACTCATACCGATGGTTTTTCTCGGCGGAAGCTTGTTTACCATTCCAGGACTCGGTGAATTCGGACGTTACCTTCCCACCAATTTGCTCACAGATTTGATACGCCCGTATTTTGGATTTGGTGAGCCGGATGCCATCCCGTTCAGTGTGGTCTTACTCCTGGCCTATTCGGTGGTTATCACTGGACTTGCGACAATATTTTTCAAAACAGACCGTTAAGTATCTATCTATAAAATCCGCACTTGGGATAGATCTTAAATAGCCAGATGAGCGAATATCGTGTCACAGGACTTTTGCACCAGCGCATACCCATTTCAACAATCACACATTAACTAACACATCCTAAAACGAGGAAAACTATGAAAACTCAATTTCGACTACTAATTGCTATCAGCGTCCTGCTGGCACTACCGTTATTGTGGTCTGCTTCAGGTAATGCACAGGATGTATCGTCAACCTTCACTGACCTGAACGGACGTTACACGTTTGCCATGCCAGCAGATTGGATTGATGAAAGCACAACGGATTTTAATGTGTTCCGCAATGAGGAAAATATCTATATCTATCTTGTCGCTGTTTCGGCGGGAAATGTGGATGAGGGCATTGATGCCGCGCTGAACATCACACACCCGGAACTAAACTCTGAACCGGTACAAACGACCACAGCGAACGCACCGAACGGTACATGGACGCAAAAGGTTTACATATCAGAAGATGCTTCTATGACTGTTGCAGTGGGTCAGCTTGTTGATGATGCGGCTTATGTGCTCATCCTACAAGCCCCTGATGAGGCGTCCGTACAAGCGGCCAGCGATGATTTCACCAGCACATTGCTCAGCTTCACCATTGGCACAACGCTTGATCTAACGAATGTACGGTCGCAGCCGATCACACCGGATATGCTAGCTGACCTTGAAAACTACGTTGAAAGCATCAGCACGTTTTATGAGGTGCCGGGTGCAGCCGTCGCCATCGTGCAAGGTGGAGAAATCATCTATTCACAGGGGTTTGGTGTGGTAGAAACGGGCACAGAACAGGCTGTCACCACTGATACGCTGTTCATGATTGGTTCAATTGGCAAATCAATGACGACGATGATGATGGGGTCACTGGTAGACGACGGGATTCTGAGTTGGGATACTCCTGCACGTGCTGTCTTCCCGAATTTCAGCTTATCCAATGAGGACACGGCAGATCAAATCCGCATCCGTGACTTCGTGAATAATATGAGTGGTGTATCAACATATAATGTGCCGCGATATCTCGTCAATCAGACACCTGAACAGGTCATTGAATCGCTGGCAACAGTCCCCATGATTGCGCTCCCAGGAGAAGCCTACAGCTACAGCAATCTGATGTTTGCCGTTGGCGGATATGCCGCTGCTCGCACGGTTGCCGATAGTGATGGCACTGATCTTCACGGCGCGTATACCACACTGATGCAGAAACGCATCTTCGACCCAATTGGGATGTCGAACACGACCTTCGATTTTGATGCTGCTATCAGCGACGAAAATCACGCATTACCTCACACATTTGATGTTGTTGCGCGCAATCTCGACGTGATCCCGATTGATTGGGAGCAATTTCTTGTACCTGTTGCTCCAGCGGGTGCAGCCTGGTCAAATATCGAAGATATGGCTTTATACCTGACCACACAGCTTAATCGGGGCATCACACCGTATGGCACAGTAATCGTGTCCGAAGCAAATCTCAGCGAAACCCAAAAGGCGGGAATCAGCATTGCTGGAGATATTTACTACGGTATGGGTTGGGTCATTGACGCCTACAATGGCATACCGCTTATCTGGCATAACGGGGGTACGCAGGGATTCACATCTGATATTGCCTTCCTGCCGGATGCTGATTTAGGTGTGATTGTTTTGAGCAATATAGGGAATGTGCATAACTTCACCCGTTCTATTCGTGAGTATGTGTTTGAACTTAGCTTCGGCTTGTCACATGACGGGGATTCACGCTATCGTGCCGTGCAATCTGCATCTGATGCTGCTCTTGCAGAGCTATTGCAAAACATAGAATTCGTAGCGGTTGATGAAGATCGTGTCCGTGCCTATGTAGGCGAGTATGATATGGGCATAGCCATTCACTACGATGCGACCGATGGGTTTATGCTCGCTACGGATTATGGTGATATTTCGCTGGTCGCTGTAATCGGGATGCAGGAAACTTTTTATGCACGCAACGGTCTGATCCTGACGTTTTCTCAGGATAGCGAAGATGCTGTAACGCTCAGCATCGGTATGCTTGATGATCCTTTGCAAACTCTCGTTTTGCACAAGCGCGTAGAGTGATGTTAGACACCAACATCCCTTAGAACGATCAATCAATTCCACAATCTAAGAGATGCGCCTCGCAGAACACCAGAGATAGCCAGCTGTGTTTTACCGGGGCGCATCCAGTCTGCGACAGTCCACCGGGCGGAGCGCCTTATATAATAAACAGCCTATATGTCTCTTATTTTACGTCAATAGTTATAAGATATTTCAAGAGTTTAAGACTTTAGGGACCGTTAAATTGCCTCAAATAGTGCAAAAAATCGGTTGACTATCCTTGCACGTTGATAATAAAAACATATCCTAGAAAGATGCCTTTGCGTTCATTCAAATGCACATAGAGTCACACGGTGTCCTGGTTCGAAGAGAGAATAATCGCCAACTCCAGATCGACATGGTACAGATCGAAATTCACCTGAATATGTTCTGACTTATGATCGTAAGGGCGCATATATCGAGAACATTCAACGTTTCCCAGAATATGCAATGAATCTGATGCCAGAAGAAATTCGGGCTGCCCTGCCCCGACTCTATACGACTGAGAATGATAGCAACCAGGCGGTTGTGAGTGTGAAATACTTTACACCTGATTCAAGTTGGACCTGGTATCCAACTGAATTTGATGGTGGCAGCACTTTTTTTGCCTGGTTGAAGGATTCGAATCAGAATTGGGGTATTTTGATTTACGCGAATTACAGGTAGTGCGCGGCGTGCTCGGATTACCCATAGAGCGTGATTTGTATTTTCAGTCGCAAAGTCCAGCGGATATTCGTGGTCGAGAACGGTGAGTAAAATCAGTTATCCATGTTTCCACGCCCACTAGGTAGATACCGATACAGTTTTGATGCGGCAACGCCGAGTCTTTGAGCAACTTGTTCAACAGTGATTTTTGGATCGCTCAGCATAGCTTTCGCAACATCGAGATCTTATTCAGACGAACTCAGCCAATGCACCAAAAATATGAAACACTAATTTGCCACTGGACGTGGTTGTATCAATGGCTTCAGTCAGTAACAGGAAACCAATCCCACGTTTTCAAGATCTTCAATAGTCTCGATACGTTTTTTGAGGGATCGGGCTAATCGGTCCATTTTCCACACGACGCGCGTATCCCCTGCCCTGACATACTCCAAAGCAACCTTCAATTCGGGACGATCGCGCTTAGCTCCCGACATCTTCTCGGTGAGAATTTTTTCACAGCCAATTTCTGTGAGTGCATCTAGTTGCAGTTCATGATTTTGATCTTGCTCGAAACGAGACTATAGCCAATCAGCATAGAGATTCTCCGATAACTTATGGACAGCATAGCTGTTTGGAGAATGTATTTCGAGAGACAGTTTTGAGATCCCAGAAGAGGTCAATTGCGGCTAAAAAGTGACCAGGATGGGAGTGTGTTAAAAACGCTCGTTTCCTGTATATAAGTCTGCTGGAAGTAAATATTTCGTTATTAATATCATTTAGATGCTTACATATTCTCACGCATTTCACCAACCGAGCACAAACTGTGAAACAGTTCGGTGCGACGTTGCAGGTTTCTCAGTCTTAGAAAGCAAAATACAAGAATATCCGCCTGATTAGTGCAATCCAGGGTAAGCAAAAAGTCAACAATTGGATCTCTATGCGATTTTTGTCGGTAAAATAATACTAAATCTTGGGCTCAGGCAGGTGTCAGTATGCATGACCTCTTAGGGCAACATATCAAAGGGTACGAAATAAAGGAGCGAATCGCTGCGGGTGGCTTCGGAGCTGTCTATCGCGCTCAGCAGTCTACAGTGGGTCGTGAAGTTGCCATGAAAGTGATTCTGCCAGGTCTAGCAAATCGTCCCGACTTCGTGCGACGGTTTGAGGTAGAAGCACAGGTTGTTGCACGCCTTGAACATCACTTCATTGTTCCACTATATGATTACTGGCGCGACCCCGATGGCGCATATTTAGTGATGCGCTATCTGCGCGGGGGTAACTTGCACGATTATATACAGCAGCACGGAGCATTGAGTATTGAAGAAGCCTTCGTGCTGCTCTCGCAAATAGCACAAGCCTTGCACGTAGCTCATCGCAATCAAGTTGTTCATCGAGACATCAAACCAGGAAACATCCTTCTGGACGAAGATGGCAACGGATTCCTGGCTGATTTTGGCATTGCAAAAGGTCCAATAACATCGGAAAACATTACAGAACCGGATAGCTTTATTGGTTCACCTGACTATCTCGCACCAGAACAAGCTAGAAGCGAACCTGTTACCCCACAGACTGATATCTATAGTCTGGGAGTTGTGCTATATGAAATGTTGGCGGGTGATCACCCCTTCCCGAATTTGGAAAAGATCGAGGTTATCTTCAAACATCTGAACGAGCCATTACCCTACATTTCAACGCTCGATGATCGCATCTGTGATGATATCAATCGCGTTATTGAGAAGGCTACTGAAAAGGATCCGAGCAAGCGCTATGCTGATGTTATCGAGATGGTGGAGGCCCTGAGGCAAGCAGCACAACTCGACACGCCCATCACTCCGATAAGTCCCATTGAGCTGTTAACGCCACGGGAACAGGAAGTTATGCAGCTCATTATGGATGGCAAGACCAACCATGAGATTGCGGATTTACTGGTACTGACAGAAGGTACGATCCGCACCTATATCACGCGAATATACCGTAAGCTAAATGTCCGCAGTCGTGTTCAGGCGATTGCACGAGCACGTGACCTAGATTTTGTTATTCAAAAGCCGGAAGCTGCAAGCACGTTCAGCACTGAACACTTACCCGAACCAGATAATCCATATAAAGGTTTGCGCGCTTTTCAGGCTGCTGATGCGCCAAACTTCTTTGGTCGAGAAAAACTTACCCAGAAATTGCTCAGTCGTTTACAGGAAAATGTAGAACATTCTCGCTTCTTATCGATTGTAGGGCCTTCCGGGAGCGGCAAGTCCAGTGTTGTGCATGCGGGGCTGATTCCTGCATTGTGGCGCGGTAATCTGCGAGGTTCTGAGAATTGGTACATAGTTGATCTTCTTCCGGGGGCCAGTCCCATTGACGAATTAGAAATATCGCTGCTACGAATCACCACTGATAAATCACTGAATCTACGTGAACAGCTACAACGTGATGACCGCGGATTGCTAAGAGTTGCCGATCTGATATTGCCTGACGATGGGAGCGAGCTGCTTATTGTCATCGATCAGTTTGAAGAATTATTTACGCTGGTCGAAAGCGAAGATGAACGTTTGCGCTTCCTGAACCTGGTGCGCAAGGCGGTGTCAGACAACCGGAGTCGTGTGCGCGTGATTGTAACGCTGCGTGCCGATTATTATGATCGGCCCTTGCAGTACCCTGATTTTGGGGAGCTCATGCGTAATCGCGTGGAAACTGTTTTGCCACTCAGAGCGGAAGAGCTGGAAAAAGCCATTGAGGAACCTGCAAATCAGGTTAATGTGGATTTTGAAGATGGGCTGGTCAGTCACATTATTTCAGATGTCCACTATCAGCCGGGTGCGCTGCCGCTGCTGCAGTATGCACTGACTGAACTGTTTGAGCGCCGCGATGGACGCGTGTTGACACTCGAAGCCTATCAGGACATTGGTGGTACAGGCGGTGCCCTGGCCAAGCGTGCGGATGAAATCTACCTTGAAGGAAATGATGGCTGGCAAGAAATCATCCGGCAACTCTTCTTACGGCTGGTCACACTTGGAGAAGGTGCTGAAGATACCCGTCGCCGTGTTGTGCGGTCGGATTTGCTGGCTATGACTTCCAACCCCGAATTGATGGATGAGATTATTGATCTCTACACCGACTCGCGTCTGCTATCACTTGACCATGATCCTGCCAGCCGCAGAGCGACTGTTGAAGTCGCTCATGAAGCCATTTTGCGTGAGTGGGATCGACTGCGTGCTTGGCTCAATGAAAGCCGCGATGACATCCGGCAGGAGCGCATTGTTGCCCAAGCGGCAGACGCTTGGAGAAATCACAATCAGGATGAGAGTTATCTACTGACAGGGAGCCGACTTGAACAAGCAGAGGCCTGGCACAATACGACTTCCCTGGCTCTGACGCCATTGGAAAACGCCTTCGTTCAAGTAAGTCTACAAGCAGCAAGTGCACGCCAGCGAGCCAACGCCGAAAGACAAGCGAGAGAAGAGAAACAGGAACAACGATCCCGATCGTTACTCCAAGCGTTGGTGGCAGTCTTCGCCATAGCTGCTGTACTTAGTATTGGATTTGGACTATTTGCGTTTGCACAACAACGCTTAGCTCAATCTGAGCGTGATATAGCCCAAAGACAAGCTGATGAGAATCAGAGCCTAGTCTGGGCTTTCCAGGCGCGTGAGAACATCAATACCAACTATCCCTTGGCTTTACGCTTAGCACTTGAGAGCGTCAATATCGAGAATCCTCCTAAACTGGCAGAAAGCACATTTCGTGCAGTACTTAACGACGATGCACTCGCGTTTTCGTTAAATGCACACTCACAATCTGTCCGGTCCGTTTCTGCGAAAAAGGATGGTCAAATCTTTGTATCTGCGAGTTGTGCCGAGCTTGCTGGCGATATGTGCTTATCAGGTGAGATTGCAGCGTGGGATACAGCCAGCTACAGCGAGATGTGGCGCATAGAGTCGCATGCTGGTTGGGTCAATAGCGTTTTGATCGGCGCAGATGCTGAATCAGTGCTTGCCGTCGGTTGTGGGTTACGCGATTCAGATGAAGTGTGCTCTCAGGGTGATCTTATCCGATACGATCTGCGAACAGGCGACTTACTGGAAACCAGTACAATTTACAGCGACGAATTGACTGCTCTATTCAGATTATCCGACAACGAATATCTGATTGGTACAGCTACTGGTACGATTTTGAAGTGGGATAAGCGAGATTCAGACATCAGCATGACCTTTGAAGGTCATACGGCGCCCGTTCGACATCTCGCAGTCACTAGTGAGGGGAGCCAGCTTCTAAGTGGAGATGATGACGGCGTCATCATTCTTCGAACACTTGAAGATGATCAAATCATCTGGAATATCCAGGGTCACGATAACGCATTGACGGGTTTGCACATAGTCGCATCAGGCAGTAGCCAGGATCAGTTTGCCATAACAACTGGAGCTGATTTCCAGACTCGCCGATGGGACATGACATCAGGTGAGATGATCGAGGGGTTCGGGAGTTTCTCTATCCCGTGTTGCCCGTTGCCGCATACCGAAAACAGTCAAGTATATATCATGGTTGACGAGGGCGGATCAACGCGGTCTATTTCCAATATGACAGTCGAACTCGAAGAATTTGGGGTACATCTTTGGTATTCTGAATTTGTAAATGAAGATGATCCAGATGCTTCCCCATCACCAAGTGCCGCTTATTATGTTCCGGAAACGCATACCATTATTCTGGGCAACCACGCTGGGAATCTCAAAATCTGGGTCATGGCGAATGCACCTATGACCAGTATTCAGGGCACAAGTTATTTCGCTGCTGACATTAATCCAGCGAATACAAGATTGGCCCTCGTGACCACCTTTGGCACGATTGAAATCTGGGACATTGACCCTGCATCGTCTACCTACTTGACCCAAATTATGACGATAGAAAACGACCTACAAGGTACAGGTTGGGTCTTCTATGACTCTGAAGGGACACACCTGATCTGGGGTGTTAACGACTACTTCGAGACAGGTGAATCCAGACTTTACTATGTCGATGCAGTGACAGGAGAAATCTTGCGGCAATTTGATGCGTCTCAGCACCTGGCTACCCTCAGAAACATCAGTTTCAGCATGGACGAAACGCGCATTATCTCTGGCAGCCAACCCGCAAACGGAGATAGCAGCCAGCGCGATGTCATCGTCTGGGATATTGATACAGGTGCCTTGCTCACACAATATGTGTTTGACGAAGATATCACAGATATTGCTGCTTATGACAATGAACGAGTTTTGCTCACCAGCGCGGAAGGTGAAAATATTCGTCTGCTGAATATTGAAACTGGCGAGATAGAGCAATTATACGACGCGTCCTATTCGACTTTTTCTACGCATTATTTGTCCGATTCACAGCGCATTGTCGCTGGCTTAGGGAATGGGAGTATCAGCTTATGGAATACAACTGATTCATCTGCGATAGAAACAATTGCTATAGAAGGAGAAGAATTCTACAACTCTGATATCAGTAGTGACAGCCGCCATATCGCTTTGACAGGCAAAAACCACATTACGGTAGTTGATATTGAAACTGGAGCTGTCGTCAATCAGTTTACACACGATATGGACCTATGGGCTGTAGCCTTCAGCCCTGACAACCAATCCGTCTGGTCAGCCGATTTCGGAGGCGCCATTCACCAGTGGTCGCTGTCTAATCAGCCACTTGAAGCGCTGAAGACTTGGGCCTATGACAATCGATTTATCCACGAACTAACTTGCGAAGAACGATTGCAATACCACTTCGAGCCGCCATGTAGCGATACTTAGTCCTCCCTGACTCGAAAACTTCTCAAAAACCAAATAGTTATCTTTAGGAGTACACCATGAAACGCAACACATTTTTCACGGTTCTGGTTCTGATCGCCTTATTCGCAGTCAACAACACAATATTCGCACAGGAAAATGAAGAGGAAAGTACTGGCATTCGTCCTGATGCACCGTCGTATGCTATTCGCGGACCGTATGCTGTCGGGACAATGGAAATGGTCGTAGACAATGATGAACGGCCATTGCCATTCACAATCTGGTATCCAGCGCTAAATCCGGATAACCTGGAACAAGCGCACACCTATGTGATGAATTACCCAGGTGCCCTCGTAGGACTAGAAGCACTGGGCCACGCCCTGTTCGAAGCCGACCCTAATCCGGCTGACGGTCCATATCCGCTATTTATCTATGCACATGGTTTCGGGGGCGTTCGCGCAGGTTATATTGCCTTTATGGAACAACTCGCCTCACGTGGTTTTGTCGCTATTGCGGCAGATCATGTTGGCACAACCATCGCTGTTGACCTGAGTTCACCAGATGCTGTTTGGCCCGCCTTGTATACGGTTCCACAGGATTTTAGCTTGTTGATCGACTACGCCGATGTACTTAATAGTAACGGCCTTTTGAAATCTATGATCGATACAGAGCGGGTAGCCGTTGGCGGGCACTCCGCAGGTGGGTTTTCATCCTTAATAGCAGCAGGTGGATTGCTCGAACTGAACTATCTGGCGGATGAATGCGCGAATGGTGCACAGCTCAACGATTGTGAGTTCTTTGTACCCTATTTGCAGGAGATTGCTGAATCACTTGGGCTGGATGCACCGCCCGAAGGCTTATGGCCATCGGTTCGTGACGAACGTATTGATGCCGTCATTCCAATGGCACCCGATCAAGTTCTCTTCGGCACAGAAGGTCTGGGACAGGTGAGCGTTCCATCACTCTATTTTGTTGGTAGCGGTGACCAGCTCATACCGCCAGATGTATACAATACCTGGTTCCCAACATTAGGCAGTGAAACGGCATACATGGTCGAACTGGAGAATGCATCACATAGCATATATGTGAACAGTTGCGACACTATACCGATGATGGTTGATTGGGGTGCATTCGGCGTATGCGCAGACCCAGTATGGGATCGAAACCGCGCGCATGACGTCATTGATCACTATCTGACCGCGTTCCTCCTTTGGCAGCTAAATGGTGACGAGGATGCCGCAAAGATCTTTGAGGCGGGTGCAGAGCGTTTTCCAGGCGTCAATGTCATTAACAAGTGAGTGAAGGCGGATCGATTTTGTATCATTTTCTGGCCAACAATAGCAAACTTGAGGGGCTCAATAACGTAAACGTATTCGCCTGATACCTCAAGTTTAGATCCTATAATCCATTTATCAAACTTTTGTCAACCGCAATGCCCGCCAGAAGCAGATGCACCTGGCGGGTGTTTTTATTTGCAAATATATTACTGGCCTACCAAGTGTTTTACTAAGCAGGTGGCCATTATCCCATCGGTGTTTTTGCATGGTATCTCGAGGTAGGTAATGTTCGCATGCAATGTGCATTTTGATCTTCCCCAAGTTTCGTGGACAAGCGAAATGTCCAATATAATTGAAAAAGGGACGAGTCTATGGGACGCAAAAACAAACGATATAGGGAAGCATGCAAGCATGATGTGCTAGAGATGGCGCGAGCATGGACATTAGCAATTCCGCCTCCAATACACGACTTTAGATGCGACCAAACGCGAGATTGTTGAAGGGGTAATGCAAGCAGCCCAATAGACGTCAAAACTGCTTGGCTACTAATGCGCTACTTTGCCATGTAGTTGTCAATCGGTGTACAGTTAGCCTTATGAGTGGCAACGAGAGACAATCAAATGTTATAAAAGAAGATCTATCTTATGTGTTGCCTTAATATCTCGGTCGTTCTCTGCACCGCTTCTTCAAGAGGCGTTTCGTAGACATGGCTGAACACCTGTTTGAGTTGGGAATCATCAAAACCTTCGGGGAATGGTAGCCTTGTGTCTCCAACAGTAATTGTGACTTCAGGGAAGAGTTTCATTATGGTATCTGCGACATGCTGTACCGTAATAGGCGGGGTACCCAGATTAAAGCTATACGCACCAGATAGTGGTAATTCAGCAGCCATGATGAACTGCTGAGCAACATCTGAAGCGAATTGAAACTGCATCTTTCCGCTAAAGGAAATATGATAGTCCTCTTTTTTCACAGCAGCATACATAGCTTTTGTAGGTTCACTCGTTAGCCCCTGATCACGACCGGGCCCATATACTGTGTACGGACGTAGGGCAGTGCTCGATAGACGATAATCACGCCAGTATACTTCAGCAATTCCTTCATTTGCGACTTTGAAAACGCCATATAGCGTTTGTGGCATCATTGGAGCGTCATGTGGCAAGATATCCGTCGTGTATTGATTGGGCGAACCATAGACAGCAATGGATGAAGCGTAAGCAATGTGCTGCAAGCCAGCATTGCGGGCGCCTTCAAAAACATTCATCGTTCCGGTAACATTGACTTGCGCACCCAAAATCGGATTTGCTTTGCACATTGGGACCTGTAGAGCAGCTAAGTGAATAATGTGCGTGATTTCATTCTCTGCAATAACCTGTCGAACCTGAGCACTATCCGTGAGATCGCCCGTCAGAAAGGTGATTGCTGCTTTCTCTTCGTCTGTCATCAACAAGTCAAGCCGACTCTGATCCACGCTCAAATCAAAACTGACCACAGATTTGCCTTGTTGTTGTAAGTGATAAAGCGTCCATGCACCTATACAGCCCATTGCACCGGTAACAAGGTATTTAGACATCATGACACCTCTACAAGTCGATTAGACAACTGGCCAAGCCCTTTGATCTTTATAATGCAGACGTGAACGGCTTTCGTCCACTGGCATACGTTAGCCGAGTGGCCACGAATGTGCCCTTCGCACGTAAGAATATCAACATAGTTTTGGCCGTTTGATTGATACATGACAAATTTCAAGCTGCATCTGCCTTATTGTGACACAAAGTAGACAATAAACTGGTCAACATATCCATATTTGGTATTCAATACCCGAATCCCGACGCGGCCCATGTTATGGTTGCTTTGTTTCCCAGTTCTTCTCAACGAGCGGTATTCACCCAATAAAATGGAGTGTGTTGATTTCGAAGCTAGAATAGGAATACAGGAAGGAATCTAAACCTCGCGCATTCATCGCTAAACTGAGGAACCTCAGCTTACTTAGCGCTACTCAATGCATCCAGAGTAAGCTGATTCATGCGATAGGCAATTCAAAGTAAAACAAACTACCCTGGCCCGTTTCACTTTCCACCCCAACCTGGCCGCCGAGTTTATCGACAATTCTCCTCACAATGGACAACCCAAGCCCATGCCCATTGGCTCGAATCTTATCAAGCCTTGTAAACTCGGTAAATAATGTCGCCTGTTCGGGTTGCGTTAGGCCTGGACCGTTATCGCGAACCCAGAAACATGCCAGATTGTCTTGAAGCACATCAGCACCGACCTCTATAAGTGCGGGTGTTCCGCCGTACTTCATGGCATTGCTAAGATAATTGATCCATACTTCTTCGATCCAGGGACCGTAACCCAACGCCGTAGGCCACTCTGATTGAATAAAGAGTTCCGCCTGGTATTGATCAATCATTGCATGTAAGCGATCAACCGTGTGTTGGACGATGTTCCCCATATCATGAATCGGCGAAATATCGACATCCTCTTTGCGCACGCTTGAGAGCAAAAGCAGCTCGTCAATAATGTTGACCATTCGATATGCCGTCTGCGACCCAATCTGAAACAAATCATCAGGCAACTTATCACCTTGTTCAGCATCCATCTTTTGCATCTCGAACAGGCTAATCAAGATAGATAAGGGATTTTTTAGGTCGTGTGCTACGGTATGGGCAAAGGCTTCCAATTCTTGATTTTGTTTCTGCAACTGCTGACGCATTGCGCGTAAGCTAAGATGCGTTTCTACACGAGCAAGGACTTCTTCTACCTGGAAGGGTTTTGTGATGTAATCTACGCCCCCCACGGCAAAGGCCTGTACTTTGTCAAACACTTCATCCAATGCGCTCACAAAGATGACCGGAATATCATTGACGAGATCAATCATTTTTAGCTGTCTACACACCTCAAATCCATCAAGCTCTGGCATAAGGATGTCTAGCAAAATCAGGTCAGGCGGAGATTTCATAATGCTGCTAATCGCTAACTGGCCATTGGGCGCAGGACGAACAACATAGCCCTGCTCGCTTAGCATATTTACTAACAATCGCAAGTTCTCAGGTGTGTCATCCACAACAACGATGGATTTTGGGTCTGGACTCATTCGGCCTGGACTTCCTTCAAATAGGCTAACAGTTCGTCAAAATCAAACCGATCCACGATGCTTTCAAGTGCATCTGCGAGCGGTTGATGAAGGCTTGCAATACTTTGGATAATATCACCAAGCCGCGATATATCACCTAATTCAACGTTCTCATGCAGGCTCCTGACCAAATCATTAGGCACAGTTGCCAAGGCACTGAGGAGGTCATCCTTTGAGAGTTCAGGCCGGACTGCGTCGTTGACTCCCGCTGGCTGCTCCGTAATGAAACGTACATTGATTTGCTGTCGGAGCACATTGAACATGTCCTCGGCCTTTATAGGCTTGCGCAAAAAGTCATCACAACCAGAAGACATAACTCTCGCGCTATCTTCTTCCCCAACGCTGGCCGTCAGGGCGACGATTTTCATGGACTGCCCCCAGGAGGCTGCTCTTATTTGTTGGACCGCCTCTATGCCATCTATTATCGGCATATAAATATCCATCCAGATGAGATGCGGCCTGAAAGATTGAGCTATCGCAACCGCTTCTTCACCATTTTCAGCCTCTCGCATTATAAAGCCGAGGGGTTCCAAAAGCCTCACAAGCAGTTGGCGATTCTCCCAAATATCATCCACTACCAGGATTCGATATGGCGGCTGACCCGGTTCCAGTCCAATAACCTGAGGCCCATGCGCAACCGATTGGATAGCAGGTTGTGAAACCACATTACAAGCCACTTCAAGTGTAAAGGTTGTCCCTCGCCCTACCTGGCTTTCAACGTGGATATCACCGCCCATCATTTGGGCAAAGCGGCGACTAATCGATAATCCCAGGCCCGTCCCTTCAGCAGCCTGGATACCGATAGAGGTCTGCGAAAATGCCTTAAACAGATCGCTCAATTCGTCATCTGGAATGCCTGGACCTGTATCTTCAACAGTAAAGATCAAGCGTCTTTCGTCTCTGCTGTCACTCTCTCGTTCTATACATTTCGCTGTCAGGGTGACACGACCCTCTTGCGTAAATTTGATCGCGTTTCCAATTAAGTTGATTAGTGCCTGCCGCAACTTCATCACATCAGCAGACAAGAACTGTGGCAAAGATTCATGATAAACCACATGCCAGTCCAACAGTTTTTCCCTGGCAGCATACGCAAACATATCTTCGAGTTCATCAAGTAATTGATATAGATCGAAGTCTTGCTCACTGAGTACCATGCGTCCGGCTTCCAGCTTAGACATATCCAACACTTGATTGATGAGTGCTAGCAAGTGATCGCCACTCTTGAGTATGATGTCCAGATTACTCATCTCTTCTGGCGGGAGAGACTCGCTTCGTTTGGTCACTTGAGCAAAGCCCAAGATCGCATTGAGCGGTGACCTTAACTCATGGCTCATGTTCGCCAAAAAGGCAGATTTCGCGCGGTTAGCTGCTTCCGCTGCATCTTTCGCCTTGCGCAACTGGGCCTCGCTGAGTTCCAGCTCTCTCGTTTGGTTGATGAGCGCTTTGGTTTTCTCTTTTACTTGTTTTTCCAAGACCTGGCTTCGCCGCTTGAGGTGCTGAACACGCCAGGTATAGGCAAGCCCAAGCGCACCTAGAATCATAATGGCTGCAAACAATCTGAATTGCCCGGTCGCCCACCAGGGTGGCATAATCCTTAGCGATAGACTTGCCTCGCGGCTGCTCCAAACGCCATCCCGGTTTGCTGCCTGCACACGGAATGTATATTCACCTGAGGGCAATCTCGGATAGGACGCAAAACGACGGCGGCTATCGGTTTCCGTCCATTCGGTGTCAAAGTTCTCCAATATGTATCGGTAGTGATTTACGTCCTCAAACATGAAGTTAAACGCAGCGAATTCAAAAGCAACGTAGTTCTGGTCATAATCCAGGGACACATCCGTTGTTAGCCAGATTGGCTCTGTCAACACGGCGTCTTCAGCCGGTACGACAGGTTGATTAAAGAGATCAAACTCGCTGATAATAACGCGGGTCTGGTAGTTGGATGCCACAATTTGCTCAGGATAAAATGAGGTTACACCGCCACTGCCCCCAAATAGAAGACGGCCATCGGGCGCTTTGGCAACGAGACCACTCTCAAACTCCATACTCTGTAGGCCATCAAACGCATCGTAGTTTTGGAAGGTTCCGGTCGATGGATCAAAACGAGACAGGCCACGATCAGAGCTTATCCACAGATGACCTTCATTGTCCCATTCGATACCCATCAGATTGCTACTGGGCAAGCCATTCTGTTTGGTAAACAAGCTCGTTTCGCCCGTCTGTGGATTCAAATGAATCAGCCCACTTTGCGACGCGATCCACATACTGTCTACAGACTCTTCAACAATATCTTCTGTAACGGCATCTGCCCCACGTCCAATCAATGGATAGCGTCGGTAAGTCTCCGTAGCCATGTCAAAACGAGCTAATCCGTTGAGAGATGTCAGCCACAGGTCACCATTGCTATCAAGGATAGCATTTGTCAGTGGCGGTCTGACCCGCGCGCCTGTCTCAGCAATCGGGTCGGCTTCAGGGATATCATATCTCGTTACAGAGGTGCGGTCTGAGGTGATATGAAAGATGCCCGTATAATCACGTATCACCCAGATGCCATTGGCCTGGTCACCCACAATTTCGACAACTTGCGGCCTAGCTAAACCATGTGGCGGCGGCCGTAAAGGCTGCTGGTCGGTTTGTGAGTCACGAACCTGTGACTCGTCTGAGCCTCCTTGCGGTGGACCATCGCGCCGAGTCTCGTCATCTGGCAGAGCCATGTCTGGTTGACTGGATAGGTTTATCCCTTCTGTGATGACCTCATTATGTACATCTACTGACATATCAAATGCAGAAATCTCGCCAGAGGACGGGAAAAGCTGCAACAACTGCGGCTGATTTCCTCCTATCCATACAACGCCTTCTGGGTCTTGATAGACCGCAGTGATTTCAAAATCTGTAAAGCCGTAGTCGGCAAGTGAATAGAGGACGACTTCTTGCGATCTGAAGTCAAACTCATGAAGCACATTACCAACCCCGACCCAGCCAATATCCGAGCTTGCCATCTCAATGGCTTGAAGCGCCCCTGACACCAAGCTATATGGCGCATCTGGGACGAAGTGCCGATACAGTCCAAAGCGATTGTACATGGGGTTATAAACGTCGATTCCGTTGTCGCCGCCAATCCAGATTAAGCCGGAATCATCCTGATAAAGCGCGTTGACTTCGTTGTTTTTTAAGCTATCAGTGACAAAGGAGGAAGGTTGTGCGCGATCTATGACCTGACCTGATTCCATGTCGTACAGGACAATGCCGTTTGACGTCCCTAACCAGAGCGTACCCCCTGGTTCCGGCTCCAGGATGGCGGTAATAGCCCCCATATCAGCACTGTATTCAAAACCATTTGCCTGCTCGTTAAAGACATAGAGGCCTTGCGCTGTACCTAGCCAGATACGCCCGTACTGATCTTGATGAACTGCACTGCTATTGTTCCCCTCATCCAAGGGAAAATTTGTAAAGGCTTCTGTCGCAAGATCAAATCTATCGACCGAGCGCCCAGCAGCAAACCAAACCTTGGCATCGTCGGTCTCAATAATATCGAGAAAGGTGGAGCCAGATATATTGTTATCGCGATCATCACTTAAAAGATAATTGTCAAAAGTTGCCGTTGCTGGGTTCATCCTCGATAAGCCAAACATATTATTGCTGCCAAACCATATATTGCCCGAACTATCCTGGAACAAGGATCGAACTCGCGAATCAAATATGGGTGGCGCTTCGCCCGCGGTGGGTTCTAGAAACAGGTTCCTGATCTCTAGTGTATGAGGGTCAAGCCTTAGGACACCTCCCCCGTCAGTAGCAATCCAGATCCTGCCGGTATCATCTTCCATCAAGGCATTAATGTGGTCACGCTGCATGCCTTCAACATCATTGGCATCTGCCTCAAATGTCAAGAAGTCATAGCCGTCATATCGGCTAAGCCCGCCTTCGGTACCAAACCACATAAAGCCATTACGATCTTGCATGATGGCGTACACTGTGTTTTGGGCCAAACCATCTTCGGAAGTTAGGTGTTGAAACCGCAACGGAGATTGAAGCTGAGGAGAAAGCGCTTCTGTATCCAGTTCCTGGGCGGATGATGCACCCGTAACCAGGCAAAAAGATATAACAAGCGTGAAGGCACACAACACGTTCGTCAAAAGCTTGATGGCGAGCATATATGGAACCTTGAGATTGATTTACGAACGGTAGTCAGTATGACTTATTCTATTCTAAGGAATTATTGCCAACGAAGAATTGAGAGAGCACCTTCTCATTTTCAAATGGGGGAGAATACAGGAATAGGCCAAAAGGTCCAGTAAAAGTTAACCTGTCGACCGACCCCAAAAATGGTTTCTTATATTAATCTCAGTTATAGGGACCATCGGGGATAAAACATAAATGGGTAATACTTTTAGGACTATTCACTTGCTGATACAGCTATCGCTAAATCAGCAGCATATCGTCCCATTTGTCGACAAAATTGCCAAACGCTATGGACAAAATTGGCATGTATCCGTCATCGGGAAACATGGCGATGGATTCACACTGGCACGTCAAGCTGTTGATTGTGGGGCTGACCTCGTTATTTGTGTAAGTGACAATCGACGGTTAAATGAGGTTGTCTCAGGACTTTACTTAAGCGACGTTCCTTTGGCTGTTTTTTCTACTGATTCCATTCTTAGTAGCCAGACAAGCAAACGAACTTCATTTAAATTCCACAGGTATCTGCATCAAGTTGCACTCGGTTTTGGTCAGGTGGAATGGGTTGATGCGGGTTTGTTAGAAACATTGGTTTTCCTACGATACGTTAAAGTATCGAGTATCGACGTATCAAGCAAGTACAAGCTTATCCAAAGTAATGGGACAAGTTCCTCATCGCATGATGGCTATTCTCACAATGGAGCCACGTCAAATGGAGCCACACCCAACGGGGCTGTCGCTGGGTCTGCCAGCAACGGTGCGACTCACAACGGCATGTTCAATGGTTTTGGTCACAACGGTGCTTCTGCTAATGGGAGGAAACCGGGGCACAATGAGAATGGTACCCCGACCTTACAACTGACCATTGATAAACAACCTGTTGCGGTCTGTGGCGAACTCATCACCGTGGCCAACCGACTAAAGCTCGATTCTATTAAGATGAGCAATCAGCAAGATAACCTACTCAGTGTTTTGATTTACAACACACTCAAAGAAGGTCCAAAACAAGCCCTAGTGGCAGATGGCAATCAGTCAACAAGAGGCCGCTCATCAGGTGTACAAGCAACGGTGGCCCAAGCAAAGATGACTGTGAAGGACTATCGAGGCGCTTACATTCAGATTACCAGTCAGAACGGGTCGCCAATTTTTGTAGATGATGACCTCTTTAGTACATCAAGCGTCACTATCAAGAAGTTACGCAAGGCCATACCGCTGCTAAAAATGTCCAGAGGTTAGGCTGCGAACTATAAATAGCGTATATTTGAATCGCATTTACCTGGACACCAGCATACTCGCATCTGGGCGAGATACGCGGTGTTGGCATTTTTCTACGAATGATTCGCCACGTCGATAATGCCATATTCCATTGCAATGGCGACCGCTTCTGCGCGGTTGTTTGCCTGCAATTTTGACAAGACCCCACTCACATGATGTTTAACCGTAGCCGGACTAATAACGAGGCGATCTGCGATCTGCTTGTTATTGAGTCCTTCCACCAATAGCTCCAAGACTTCATTTTCACGAGATGTCAGATCATGACCCGGTTTCGGTGGACGTACGGTTGCCGCGATGAGTTCCTGGGTTGCTTCTGGTGAAAGCGTGGGTTTGCCTTCATAGGCTGCGCGGATCGCATCTGCTAAATCACTTAAGCTAATATTCTTTTTGAGATAACTGGTGGCCCCAGCTTTGAGCGCTCTCTCAACCATGCCATCCGTATTGAAGGTTGTCAGGGCAATCACGCGAGTATCAGGATGCTTACGGAGTATCTCTTTTGTTGCATAAATCCCGTCATTATCCGGCAACACGAGATCCATAAGAATGACATCCGGCTGTTCTTTGTCGCAAACCAAAATCGCCATCTCTGCATTTTTGGCTTCGCCCGCACGCACAAAGTCCTCGCTCGTGTCGATCATTAGATTGATACCATCTCGGACAATATCATGATCGTCAACAACCATCACACGAATTGATCGTTTATTCTCCATAGATTTACGTTCTTTCTAGATAGGTTTCTCATATTCGGTTCTTCGCAAAGTGTCGATCAGCCGTCTGCTATATGGTACACAGTTCTACACCACGCGATGGGCATTTGTATACGAAGCTATCTGCTGCCCCATAAACCTTCATATCATGCCAAAGCCATCTTGATTTTCGAAAAGAATCGGTTCATATGCAAAACACAAGAGCTATTCTTTGACAACATTATTCAGGGCAATGATCAGACGACAACCATCATTATGGGACTCACCTCGAAGGTCTATCTGTATGGACTTCGATTGAGCATAGTCCCATGTTATAGCAAAGTCTTCATACTGATGTAATTCCTTGCTATCGAAATACCTACCATCATGGTTGATAATCAGGTCGATTTGTTGCCCCTTACCTTCTAGTGAAATTCGGACTTCTTCTGCATTTGCGAACCGCACCATGTATTCCAAAACTTGCCGTGTCAACCGATAAAGGACTTGTTTTGCCTCTGTCGTCAACGCATCAGATGATTTGTCGATCATCGTGGTGACATTGATCGATGACCGCCCGTTGATACCCTCTGCCAGACGTTGAAGAAGGATTGCAAGATCAACAGACACCGGTTCCGATGATCTTAGTTCCAGCAATAGGTTGTTCATTTCACTCATAACACCACGATTGAGTCGGTGGAGGTGGTCCAACTGATTGTCAAGTTCTTGTCTATCTTCAATTTGGGATAGGGCCTGGGCAATAAGTTGCGATGAAAACAACATTTGCATGATGCTATCGTGCAGACCTTGTGCAATTTTCTGGCGCTCTTTGAGAGCAACGAGTTGCTGCGAGTTATCAAGGAGTTGGGACTCTTGGACAGCTAAGGAGATATGCTGGGCAAACTGCGAGAACCAGTCCCTGTCCTCTTCGCTAAATTCACTTTTTACGGGGCGATACAAACACAGAAAACCAATTAACTCGTCATCTTGAATGAGTGGAATACCCAGGAATGAGGCATTCGCGGAAGGAACCCAAGCCGCATTGTCCACCTTTAGAGCATCCGCGCCCAGGTTTGGGATGACCAATTGCGCTTCTGTCTGTGCGATGGTCTGCAACAAACCGCCCATTGAGACTAACCTATCAAAGTTGTCATCAGGGGATCGACGAACATTCTTTTCATATATGACCTGCGCTTTCTCGCCGTCCTGCTCAATAATGATGACCTGCGCCATCGTAAATGGCGCGATAGATGCCATAATTTGCAAAATGCGACTGAGCTTGTCACTCAGAATATCCGGGCTGTTGAGCACAAGCGCGCTATCGCGTAGGGCTTCAGCAAGTAAACGCTGCTGTTCTCTCGCAACCTGCGTTTGTTTGAGTTCATCGATGTCTATAATGGCATAGTGAATGCAAGGGCGATCATCTTGCACCCGCAGGTTGCCACGCACGAACGTCCAGAACGCCCTGCCATCAGAAGTACACATCTTAAGCTGAGCTTCCTGGCTATCTTCATCCTGTTGTAGACGCTGGCGCATCCAATGATAATCATTTTGAGACTCGGCAGCAATGAAGTCCGACATCTGCCGGTGTAGCAGACTAGCGCGATTGACTTTCAGGAAGTCGAGAGCGGTCAAGTTTGCCGCAATGATTTCACCATTTAAGTTTGTCGTGAGATAGCTATTGGGTGCATTGTCGTATAATTTGAAATAGCGGTCGTGGGCTTCTGCAAGCAATACCTGGTTGCGACGCAACTCTTCATTCTGTAATTCCAGCTCGACCTGTTGCACCCGTAGTTCGTGCAAGAGTTGGCTGGTTTCTTCCTCTGAAAGGGCCTCGATATCGACGTCATGTGCCTGGACCCTGGCTTCGGCCCTGGTGCGCAAATTTGTTTTTTCGCTTCGGTGCCAATTGGACATAAGTCAGTCGATGTTCACCAAATATGTTATCTCTAGAGTAGAGCATAGCAAATCTGAGACTCAATGACATGGTATAAGGAACTAGTTTTGTATAGGTCAATCGTTCCATCTAGCGCCCTATAGGCTAGTATCCTATAGGTGCTTGAGCCCGTATTTTGTCCAATTCACCATACGACCGTGATTTGAGTTCCCTGGCCGATTGTGCTTTGAATGGTCAAGATTGCATCAATGCTCTCTGCACGTTCTCGCATGGAGACCAACCCAAAACCCTGGGCTATGGTATCCACATTGAACCCATTGCCATCATCAATAATCACAAGCTGCCTAAGATCGCGATTCACTGTCAGCCTGATCTCAATATGCTGTGAATCAGCATGTTTGATGATGTTATTAAGCGCTTCTTGCGTGATCCGATAAAGGGCAACCTTGACATTTGGATCCAGAATAATATCGGGCGCAATCTCAATATATATTTCTGTCTGCGACTGTATTTCGGTTTGCTCAGCAAGGTAGGTCAAATGTTCTGTCAGGCTACCATCTTCAAGTTGGTCCGGTCTCAATTCAAAGAGCAGAATGCGCATTTCAGCTTGTGCGCTCCGCAACATACGGTTGAGTTCCAATAATCCATGGGCCAAGCGGTCTGGATCAGATTCGTAAAGTCTGGGCAAGCCTTCGCTCAACATCTGAGCGGAAAACAAAGCTTGACTGATTGCGTCGTGTAAATCTCTGGCAAGCTGCTGTCGCGCTTGCACAATGGCATAGTCACGGGCTATTTTACGTACCTGGACAAGATTACTCGCTGTTGCACAAAGTGTCGCAATAGCCAGCAAGAAATCCTTGTAATCTTCGGTAAAAGCCACTTGATGGTCGTACCACAATGTGATGGCACCAACGACGTGGTTGTCGATAATCAGGGGTAAACAGGCAAGCGAGCGGGTTGTTGTGTCCGCGATCTTCCATGAGGCTAAATCTTGGTAGCTCTGTTCAATATCTTCCGGCGTTTCTATCCAAAGCGGCGACCCGGAGAGATAGACATCGCTAGCGGGCAAAATTGAATCGATATGAATTGTTTGGACACGAATATCATCATTTTCCCCCATATAGGCCGTCAGCGTATGATCTGTACCTGTGTCGAGGTTCTCGCCGTCTGGAGCTACCGCAACAACCACCCTGGAGGCGCTTAACTGCAACTTCGCTCTGATGAACTCGATAGCAACTTCTTCAACATCTTTTGCTGACGCCAGCTTGGTGGTCAATTCCTTTAAGAACTGTTCCCGCTGAGAACTAACCATATGTTTGGTGACGTCAATGGCGGCACATGTCACGCCAGTGATGGTACCCGCTTCATCTCGAGTTGGCTCTGCTCTTACATTGTAGTATCGAGGTTTTCCTTGATAGTGAGAAACAAGTATCTCCTGATTAGGGTATCCTCTGTCGATGACATCCTGTGCAAAACGATCAAAGTCGATGGCTTCTTCTTCTCGTTCGGCAATATCACTGTGACGCTTACCTAACGCTACTTCTAGTGAAAAATCAGGTCGCGGGTTATGCAACCAGGTATAGCGCAAATCCAGGTCTTGATGGTAGAGGATGATATCCGCACCTTTTAAAGCTAGCGCCAGCATGCTCTCTGTATGCTGATGGGCCGTCTTAACCTCATTGAGTTCGCTAACGTCATGTAAAGCCACCAAGACCAAAGCTTTCTCATGTCCCTCAAATGGCTGAGCATTCACCATCATATGTTGCTTGCCAACGCGAGGAAACGTTTGGATCAGCTCGTACTGAGTTATGGCCTTTTGACTAGGCAACACTTGCACAAGTTCATCTATAAGCTCATCGACATCCCAGGCGCCATCGTCAATATCGCCAAGATGTTGGCCAACGATGTCGTCTTTTTTGAGTTGGAACGTCTCATAAAAACGGCGACTCGCTGAGACCACTTTGAGGTCCTGATCGAGCACGAGGAGACCTTCTCGTATCGTATTGACAATTGCCTCAGCATAGACAAGTTGACTCTTCGTCTCGAGGCGTGCTGCCTTTATCTCGCTGATGTCTGTGAGGCAAAGATAGAGGTGGTGTGTTTGTTTGCCTGGTCGAGATGGGATGGGATGCTGCAAGCATTTCACACGCACGAAGACGAGTTCGCCATCTAGACCCTGCATGCGAATGTCGAGGTCATCTTCGTTAGAGGTATTAGGGACATGCAGCAGCGATTGCATGTATTCAACGAAAGACGGCTGATCCTCGGCAACAACAAAACTCTCCAGTGGCCTGCCAATAAGCGATTCGCTATCAGCCTGCAAGAGCTTTGTGCCAGCGATATTGACACGTTCGATGCGACCATCAGCACCTAACGCAACATAGGCAATGGGTGCATTTTCATACAAGTATTGGAAAACATCAGACATGCGAGTCGCTTTTTCTTGGGCAGAATGGGGTTCGCTATTTTGCTCCTTCACGTTCCTTAATTGGACGTGAAGATCTTGCACG
Organism: Anaerolineaceae bacterium; assembly: GCA_002699585.1. GTDB lineage: Bacteria > Chloroflexota > Anaerolineae > Aggregatilineales > Phototrophicaceae > Phototrophicus. The sequence continues at coordinate 86,107 of PABP01000038.1, forward strand.
AGTTGTTCAACCTCTTTGCGGGATAGAGTTGAAAGGTCAACCTGCGTATCCAGATTTTCTGATACACTACCAGAAGATGTGAAAGGGTTTTTGTAGTCTGAAACCACAGAAATGGCCTCCCTAGCCCATGCGCGGCTAAACTAGATCACGACAGCGAATGGTCGAAAGCTCAGACACTTCAAGTTTCCAGGTGGACCACCTGAAGTTGGTGACTATGGCCCTGATTCGTATACTTTTTTCTAGTAATGATACCTATGCCTCACATTGATCATACTATATAGAATACGTAATAAGAAAAATCAACTCCAACTTCAAACGGACTGATCCATATTGCACTGAAGTACGTTGCTATCTGTTGTTTCATCGTTTTGGGACATGTCATCGGTCTCTGGTTGGTCGGCCATGCTATTATCTCCACACAAATGGCAGGCGATCCTGTAAGAGTTTCGCCTACCCGTCTGCAATATTGGGACTTAATACGGTTATGATCCTATATTCTAGCGTAGGACGTAAGTCACTGCATATCATGGCCCGTAGTCAAACCTCATCCGCGTGCAAGGCGCTGATCTTCATTTCTTATCGTTGCATCACACACGTCACATGCATCTCGCATTAACCCTGATAACACGATTCTTATTTAAGAATCAACCCCATCTAACTACCAGAGGCTATGATTAATTGAATACAAATACTGCATGCAAATAAGGAGAAACCTACCCTCGAATGCCTGTTCAGCAACAGTTAGAAATTGCAGTCCAACTGGTTATCGCCATGATATTGAGCATGCTTGTCGGTATTGAGAGAGAGCGGCGAGATAAAGATGCTGGTCTGCGCACACACATGCTCGTTGGCGTAGGTGCTTGTCTTTTCACAGCGCTATCATTGGTAGCCTTCCCCAGGTCAGAAACAGCGCGTGTCGCGGCGAATGTCGTTACAGGTGTCGGCTTTCTGGGCGCAGGCGTCATCTGGCGCGGAGAAGATGGTGTCCATGACTTAACGACAGCAGCCAGTATCTGGGTCACGGCGGCCTTAGGGATGACTGTCGGTGTTGGAGCCCCCGTGTTGGCTATCATCGTAACGGTTATTTGCTGGTTTATTCTGCGTATATTGCGCCATTTCCGCGATTTCTTGTCGCCATCAGAGACACCCAATGCAGAAAAGAATGCCACCTGATTATCATCGGGCACAGATGACTTATTAGAAGATATTTACTCAAATAAACATAGGAAAAGTATAGTAAGCCCGCGGAAGCGAAAAGGAAAACGAGTATGAAACTCAATAAGAAAGCATTTGAACATGCACAATCATTGGTCCGCAACGGAGAAGTCGCCAAAGACAGTGACTGGTCAGAGGCACAACCCTCGCCGGCTGATGAAAATCAGTTCCTAGAAAAACATGGTTGGGATGAATATGCCACATGGTTCCTCGCAATCGATACGGACGAGAACGAAGAAACTAAAGGGCACTACAACTACCCCTTTGGCGATTTTGACGTGGCGCATCGCAGCGCACTCATCGCTGCTAAACAACGCGCCAGCGAATATGATCATTTAGCCATCGCCAATGCAGCAGACGAACTCCTGGAGCATATTGATAAGGGCTTCGATGCAGTCAACATGGCCTCTGATCAATCTTTCCCGGCCAGTGATCCGCCGAACTGGCGCGATGGAACGGAATAATTCGCGATTACTGTGCGACACAGCACACTTAGCATTGCAAGCGAAAACATATACTCCAAAAGCAAAGCGCCTGTCTATCACAGGCGCTTTTGACTGGCAGCGGAAGATAATCGTGATGTGAATAGCTTCGTGAGCACAATCGCCCTAACTTTGTCACGCGCCAGCAATGCGAGGCATCCATAGGGGTTCCAGGCCCCAGCGCCCAAAGAGCAATGCTCGTACCATATCCGCGCGAACCTGAGCAAAGGCTGGATCGTTCCACAGGTTTTTGGTCCGAGCCGGATCATCGAACAAGTCGAACAGCTCATAGCGTGCTTCGTCAGGATGAAAGTTGATCTGATAGCTCCCCATATTGAAGCTCTTCATATACATTGCATCCGATTTGTTGGGGAATGCCCGTGAAGCATCTGTGAGTGGTTCCTCTTTGAGCATCTCTGCCCGCAGGAAACGCTCAAGCAACTCGGCTCGCAGATCTTCATCGGACCACAAGTTGCTGATTTCGTGTGGATCTTTCTGCAAGTCAAAGATTTCGCCATAGTTGCGGTTGAAGTACAGCGTGATTTTATAGCGGTCATCAATGTAGGTTTTCATGTGGATGGTCGTCGGCTGATGGCGATTTTCCACGATGACGTGCTCCCGCGCCTGACTGTCATCGCCCAACCAGAGACCACGTTGACTGATACCCGTCATAGCTTCAGGGATGCAGAGGCCACAGAAATCTATGAAGGTCGGCGCATAGTCCACCAATGATTGCAAACTAGCTCTTTGCGCACCAGCCGCGACCTGCCCCGGCAAACGCGCAATCATCGGCACGCGAATACCATCCTCATAATGAAAAGCGCCCTTGGCAATGAGTCCATGTTGGCCAAAGTAATGGCCGTGGTCGCTTGTAAAGACAACAAGCGTATTTTCTGCCAACCCTAGATGATCCAGATGATCGATAATCTGTCCGATGTACTTGTCCATGCAACTGACCATGCCATAGTAACAGGCAATATCCCTGGCCAATTCATCATGGTCATACAGATGCGAGTGGAAGCCATGCGCACTGCTGCCATTAGGTTCCTCGTAGATTGAGAAATCTGGGTCGGCTTGCTGCGTCATCTGTAAGTGCGGTGGATTGGCATCGTGCTCTCCAGGGATGACTGCCGGAACGGTCACTTGCTGGGGGTCATACATCGTATCCCAGGGTTCTGGGACCAGATAATCGGGATGAGGGTCAAAGAAGCTGGCCCACATGAAGAAGGGTTCGTCATTATCATTGTAGTCTGAAATGAGAGCATTGGTGCGGTCGGCAATCCAGGCATTGTAATGATATTCTTCGGGGATGAGCCATTTGCGCTTCTGGTTAGGATTGTTGCCCGTCGGTGGCCGGAAATAATCTCGCCAGTTATCAAGCCCTTTTTCTTCCATCCATAGGACGTAGTGCTGGCCCACATGCGATTCATCGGTATGGTTGCGCGCGATCTCGATATGATCGAAGCCATAAAACGGTTCGTCAAAATTTCTCCAAAAATCCAGGTTTTGAAGCAGGGGATACGACTCAAGCGAAGGGTATTCTTCCGTGCCCCGCAATGGCTGGAAGTGCGCTTTGCCAACAAGTGCCGTTCGATACCCCGCTTCCTTAAATATGTCGCCGACGGTTGGCTCAAACTCCGGCAGTTTGGTTCCTAACGAGTAAGCTCCATGTTGTGACGGATATTTGCCTGTAATGAGCGTACTGCGCGTCGGCGTGCAAGTCGGATTGGGACAATAGGCTCGCGCAAACGTGGTCCCCTGTTCTGCCAACTTATCGAGTGCGGGCGTCTTTATCTCAGGATTAAATTGCCCTAAAGTATTCCAATGCTGCTGATCGGAGGTAATGAGCAACACATTTAACTTCGACATGACACTGACTTTCGCTTTGAAACAACTTAAACAAGGTCATATTTAGGAACTGCTGACGGAATCTATTTTATCGCTACTCGTCGGATTTCGTGAGCAAGTCAAACGTTTCGTACAACTCTTCCAGGCTTTCCAGGCGCTGCTGGGTCGCTTGAGGGTAGCGCAACGACAAGGCGGCTAAGATGGCATCAACCAGCGCATAGGTTCCGATCATGTTGCCAAATAAGCGGAAGCGATACGGCATCACCAGCGTCAGGTCAGCGCGCTTGGCCGCCGGCGACAGCGTGCTATCTGTAATGGTGATGACTTTAGCGCCCTTTCGTTGGCCAAATTCCATCGTCGTCAATGTTTCGCGCGTGTAGCGCGCAAAGCAGATCGAAAACACGAGGTCGCCCGATTTAAGGGGGGTTAACTGCGCTGGAATCGGATCAATGCCGGGTGTCAAAACGGTGGTATTGGGCCGAATATAGCGCAAATACACGCCGAAATTCAAGGCAATCGGGAAGGACGCACCCAGACCGATAATAAACACATGGTTGGCATTGTCGAGCATATCCACAGCGTTATCGAAGGTGCGCGTCGAGACATGTTGTGGCAGGTCCATGACATGCTGAATTTCATCACGGAGGACGGTTGTCAGAATGTGCCCATCCTGGTCGCCTTCATTATGTAAGTCATCAATGAGCTGCTGTGAACCAATTTGCAGCCGTTGCAACAGACGCGCCTGCCGCAAGAAATGCCGCCGCAGGTCTGCCTGAAGCTCAGGAAAGCCTTCATAGCCCAGCGATTGCGCCGTCCTGACGACAGTCGAGGCATTGACATCGACTGCTTCTGCGATACGGGCAATAGGATAGTGTATGACTTCTATGCCGCCATGCAACAAGAACTCGGCTACTTTGCGTTGACTCGGACTCAACGACTCATGCTGCTGACGGATCCACTGAATCACATCTTCGGTAGACCTTGGCTCTGACATAGGAACGTTACTCTCTAAAACAGCCAGATTATTAAGACAGGTACGTGATGAGATGCGTCTGAGTCTCACTCACACACGATTGACCCATTACTTGCGGTTGCGTGGATCGAGTGCATCTCGCAAGCCATCACCCAGCAAGAAGAAACACAAGACTGTCAGCGTAATCATCGTCCCGGGCCAGACAACCAGATGGATACCATATGAAAAATAAGAACGCGAGTCACTGAGCATGTTGCCCCAGGTGGGTGTCGGCGGCTGCACACCCAGACCTAAAAAGCTCAATCCAGATTCCACAAGAATGAGGTTGCCTGCACTGATGGTAACGGCAATCAGGGCAATCGAGATCACATTGGGCAAGATATGATAGACCATGATCCGCAAATCTGAGCTGCCTAATGCTTGTGCAGCAAGTACGAAGTCCTGGCGCTTAAGGGACAAAATTTGCCCGCGGACCAGTCGTGCAATCTGTATCCAGCTCAAAAAGCCCAGGATCATTACAAGAACTTCAGGCGACGGTGAAAAAATCGCCGAAGCAATCAGCAGCAAAAATAGTGAAGGAATTGAGCTGAGGGTCGAGATAACCCAGGTTAAGATGTCATCTATAGCCCCACCAAAATATCCGGCGAGCGTCCCGACAGACACACCGATGGTCATAGCCAGCAAGCTAGCGCTGTAAGCGATAAGTAAGGAAATACGTCCGCCATACAACAAACGTATAAATTGATCGCGGCCCAATTGATCCGTACCGAGAATATGCTCAGAACTCGGTGGCAGATAACGATCACGGACGCTGGCATCTTCCACATCAACGTGCAGCGCGTTTTCCACAATAGTCGGTCCGAAAAAGCTGGCGACCGTAAATAAGAAGAGAATGGAAAGCGCCATCAGCGTCAGACGATCTCGCAGAATCTGCTTTATCATCCGATTCCAGAAGGAGCGTTCTTGATTTTTCTCTACGGTATTGAGTTGGGTTACTTTGGTTTGCACGGACATCATTTCCTGTATTTAATACCGAATGCGGGGATCGAGGATGCCATATAGAATATCGGAAATTAACAATCCAATGATGTACAGGATCGCACCCACCAGTACAGTCCCCATGACAACCGGGAAATCGCGCTGATAAATCGCTGTAATAACGAGCCGACCCATTCCAGGCCAGCTAAACACCTGCTCAATGATAACGGTTCCGCTGAGCAGCGCGGCCAGCCCCGGACCAAACAGCGTCGCAATCGGCAAGAGTGCATTGCGCATGATATGAATATTGAATACGCGCCGTTGGGACAAGCCTTTTGAACGGGCGGTGCGGACATAATCCTGCTCGATCACCTCTAAAACCGATGCACGCATATAGCGCGTCACGCTAGCAATGATGGCCAGCGACAACACAATCGTGGGCAAGATCATATGAGCAATGGTGTCAAGCAAGTCAAAACTAGAATCTGTTTTGGCTAAATCTCGCATCCCGCCGATGGGTAGCCACTGTAAATTCACACTGAAAATGATAATCAGAATGAGGCCAAGCCAGAAGTTAGGCAAGGCAGTCCCGACGACGGATAAGAATCGTAGAAGTTGATCAAAAAACGAACCCTGCTTGGCAGCGGCCAACGTGCCAAGCAGTATTCCTAATCCATAGCCAATGAAAAGAGGCGGCACGGATAGTTGTAATGTAGCAGGCACACGCTCCAGGATGAGATCCAGCACAGGACGATTATGCTGGAAGGATTGCCCTAAATCCCCACGTAGCAAACCGAGCCTTGTCCCCTGCAAATCGCCGACGCCGTCACCATCTACATCAATTGTGGTCCAATCATTACCGACCATCCAATAGAGGTACTGCTCCAATATGGGCTTATCCAGACCCATCAATCGACGCAAATGCTCAGTGGATTCTTTGGATGCTTCTGGATTGACGACAAACCGAGTCAATGGATCGCCCGGAGCCAGCATAATCATGACAAAAGATATGAGCGTAATACCCAGAACGGTTGGAATGGCCTGGAATACACGCCGGATGAGATAGGATGTCATCTGCGACGAAACCTCTTAGATACGTGTTACGTGACGATTGGATCCTCGATCCAGGGGTACTTATGAGAATGATCGTGTCGATACGGCAGACTGGGATAGTCGGATTGTAATGCGCCGCCTGCATCCATGTATAGTATTTTGGACGCAATGGGCGCAAAGGCCGCATAAAAATGCTGAGTGGATTTGACCACAAGGATGTCTTTTTGGCGAACATCAATGCCAAAGTTCGTAAAGACCTGTGGCGTAAAAACTTGCCCACGCAGGCTGTTAACGATGATATCGATGCCCTGGCAGCGCAATGCAACTGCATCTCCACATGGTAAAGCGATGGGTTCACTCCCAGGCTGCGGGAAATCCTGGACCATTTGCGGGATGATGCCCACCACCTCGACCTGAAGATCGAGCGGATCCCCGGACATCGGGCCAAGTTTACCGCCCAAACGCACATCCAATATGGCCCCTACTTCTGTAGACATGACAATATTGACGATCACCGGGTCCCAGATCATGGCAATGGCCGTGTTGGTCAGGCCACGGTCCAGCATTTCTCGCAATGCAGTGGTTGAATCACTGGGGGCACCACCACCTGGGTTATCGGTCGCGTCGGCAATCACCACCGGGCCATTACCAACAGCAACCGCCTCGTCGAACGTTTCTTTGAGTCCACGCGGCTTGGTATCGACCTCATGGCGCATGGCGACGAACTTTTTTCCAAATGATGCCGCGACATTTGCGGCCTGTTGTATGTTGCCATCGGTGATAGCGAGCATCTTGGTACCTAAGTGGGGTACATCGCCCCAGGGAAAGCAATGCGCCAGTGACAGAGACAGCACCCTATCCTTACCTTCCGCAGCGAACATGTCATCGACAAAGCTGCGCATAGGCTCGTAGGGCGTCAGATACATACCAACCATCTGGCAATTGTACAGGGCCATCGTTGGATTGATTTTGCCCTCGTGAGTCTCCGCAACCAACTTCACCAAGTCATGGGCGCGATCCAGAATATCCGTATGCGGATATTCTTTATAAATACAGATGACATCGGCCGTATCGACCAGGGACTGTAACACATGGCAGTGCAAATCGAGTTCAATGCCAATAATCACGTCGGGACCAACGATGTCCCGGACACGACTCACAATATCTTCTTCGCAATCATCATACCCCTGCGCGACCATCGCCCCATGCAAATCCAATAGGACCGCATCAACAGGCATGGCTGCCTGGAGCGCAACGAGGATTTCATCCCGTAACGTTTCATAAGCGGAGCGCACTGTTGTACCGGCTGGCTCTGCTACAGCGTGCAAGCCAAAAGCAAATTCCCAGCCGCGTGCCTCGGCTTCTTCGCGGAAGACTTGCATGACAGCTGCCCAATCCGTAAAGGGGCGACCATCAGCGACATCGATGGGCCGAACGATCTGAAAATCTTTTAAGCCTGTTGGGAAGGGTGCGAAGGTGTTGGTTTCGGTCACTAAGCCAGAGGTGAAGATTTTCAAAAGAAGCCTCTCTGCAAACCGGACATGCCATCAATTGCGGCGCATTATAGCTGTCCTAGCCCTACTATGCAAAAAACATTGCACGCCATTTTGCATTTTGCACTTTATGTTGCTATCATCTGGCGCAAGTGGCACAAATCGTCCGGCAAATTGTACCCAGTCCCTGACCTTCGAGGAGCAACAAGCATGAAACGATACGGCATTATACTCATCATCGGGCTGTTGATGGCGGCAATTCTGCCCATCACAGCACAAGACGACAGCACACTCATTTGGGGCTTCCCGGCAGATGGGTCGACTTTCAACTCCGTATTGCAGGTCGAAAGTGTGGACTCCACGTTACAGGGATTGGTGCTGCCTTTCCTGGCCCAGACAGACCCGGCGACAGGCGCTGATGAACCGAATTTAACTACCTGGGAAATCTCAGACGACGGGTTAACCTACACATTCACAATTGACCCTGATGCCAATTGGAGTGACGGGACACCCATCACATCGGCTGATGTTGCTTTTACAATTGGGGCATTAAGCGAAGAGAGTGTTGGCAGCTTCCGGTCGATCAGCAATCTGGAAGCCCTGAACATCATTGATGACAAGACATTCGAGATGGTATTTTCTGCCCAGACTTGCAATCTATTCTCAGAAGCGGGTTTCGGTATTTTGCCGGCCCATGTGTATGCTGCTGACTACAGCGACTTTGCAACTAACCCGTTCAACACGCAGCCCACAATTTCAGGTGGACCTTTTACCTTCGTCGAGCGTTCGACGGATGAGTTCCTGCGCTTCGCTGCGAACGACGCCTACTATGGCGGTACGCCAAACATCGACCAGTTGGTTGTTCAGGTCATCCCTGATCCAGAAGTTCGCTTCCAGGCATTGGAAAGCGGCAGTGTCGACCTGGTAAACACCATCACAGCAGACCAAGCGCCACTCCTGGAAACGAACCCAAATGTCAACCTGGTCTCCTTCCCGCTGAACGGTTGGTACATGACCTTCTTCAACATGGCAGATCCGAGCAATCCGCAAGCAGCATATGATGAAGATGGCAATTTGATCGAACAAGATCCGCATCCCATTTTGGGCGACATCCGCGTCCGTGAGGCCCTGGTCATGGGTTGGGATCATGAAGACAGCTTGTTCCTGGCTGGTGAAGGCGCATTGCCCCTGTACGGTCCGGTCGCACCGGTAATGCCAGACCTCGTCAATGAAGAACTGGCACCCTATACATATGATCCTGAAGCCGCGATGGCGCTGCTGGAAGAAGCTGGTTGGGTCGATAGTGATGGCGATGGCATCCGGGAAAAAGATGGGGAGCCACTTGCGTTGGAACTCATCTACCTTGCAGCCAATATCAATGATGCGGCACTCATCGCCGATTATTGGGGCGACCTGGGCATTAATGTCACGCTAACAACGGGCGAACAAGGCGCCATGATTGGTGACCGTCTGGGCGCCCAGAACTTCGATGCATTCATCATTGGTGTTACCTGGAGCAGCCCCACACCGGACGAACTGCTTAAGTTCCTGTACCCATCGACCAATGACTTCGGTACGAACTTTAATTCCTACATCAATACGGAACTGGATGACCTCATCAACAGTTTGCCAAGCCTGGGCTGTGCACCAGAAGAACGCAAAGCCACCTATGATCGTATCCAGGAAATTCTCCGAGAAGATCTACCTATGGACTTCCTGTATACGCAGGTCGGGCGCGTGGCACACAGCCTGAAGCTAGAGAATTACACGGCCACAACCTGGGGCACAAATCCAATCCAAGAGTGGACTATCGCAGACGAGTAAGCACACCGTCACATCAAGTGGAGGGCCTGCACGGCCCTCCTTTCCTCATGTAATACAAGCATCAGCTCTTCAACATGCACAATCAATCTTTTCAAAAGGAAGAAGCGCTCTATGAGTACGTTTGATGGTTTCGATGGCTTCATGAGCACAATCATGGAAAAGTGGGACGTGCCAGGTATGGCTGTCGCCGTCGTCCAGGATGATGAAGTGATCTATCAACAGGGCTTTGGCTACAAAGATTTAGACAGCAAGGAGCCTATCGACCCTGAAACAATCTTTGCCATTGGGTCATCCAGCAAGGCCTTCACCGCGATGGCGCTAGGTCTATTGGTTGACGACGGTTTACTAGAGTGGGATAAACCCCTCAAACATTACATGCCTGATTTTGAGCTTATGGATAAGTTCGCTACCGAACGCATGACAGCTACGGATCTGGTTACGCATCGCAGCGGGCTGCCCCGGCATGACCTGCTCTGGTATGGCTCTTCGCTCAGTCGCAAAGACTTATTTAGTCGCCTGAAGTATCTGGAACCTTCTAAGGATTTCAGGAGTTGGATGCAGTACCAGAACCTGATGTTTATGACAGCCGGGTATCTGGTTGAGGTGATCACGGGCAAAACCTGGGAAGAATTCGTTACCGAACGCATCTTCCAACCATTGGGCATGAGCCGGACCAACTGCTCGGTCGAGGATACACAGAAGCACGAAAATTATGCCCTCCCGCATGAAAAGCCCATTGATAAAGACCGCAAGCAAATTCCATTTCGGAATATTGACAGCATTGGTCCAGCTGGCTCGATCAACTCGTGTGCTTCGGATATGGCCAATTGGCTGCGACTGAACCTGAATAATGGCAAATTCGATGATGTGCAAATTGCGTCCGAAGATGTCATCTCAGAAATGCAATCCCGACAAATGCCCATCGTCAACAAAGCCATGATGTTTGATGTGCTGGATACCCACCCAGAAGTCGGTCAGGCGAGCTACGGTATGGGTTGGTTCATCCAGAACTATCGCGGTACGAAGTGGGTGCATCATGGTGGCGCGATTGATGGGTTTATCGCGCAGGTATCTATGCTACCTCAGAAAAAGATCGGCGTGGTATGTCTATCAAACTTAGGCGGTCGGCATGTACCGATTGCCGTATGCGGCAATATCTTCGATCGCTTAATGGGCTATGACCCCATCGACTGGGATACCCTGCTCAAAAATTCCATGGATGAAGCTATCGAAAAGATGAATGAAGCCAAAGACAAGATGAATGAAGCGCATATCGCGGATACGTCACCCTCGCGGGAGCTAAGCGCCTATGTCGGCGCGTATGAACATCCTGGCTATGGCACATTCACTGTTGGGCTCGAAGATGACAGCCTGACAGCCACTTACAACGGACTCGACCTGAAGGTTGACCACTATCACTACGACATCTTCATGCTGGAACTTGATGAACAACCGATGGGGATGATGTCATTCATTGGTGGCACAGACGGGAGCATCAAAGAAGTGCATGTGCCGTTGGAACCGACAGTAAAGCCGATTGTCTTTGTGCATCAGCCAGCACCAGAGCCAGAAGAAAGCTCAGAAGCATAGGAAAACCCGAACAACTTTGTATCAAACATGCTATTAGTCAGCGCCAAGCTGCCACTTGTGTGTCTCTGAATCCACATTTTTCAGGACACACCTCTGTGGCGCTTGGCAAAAACGAGCTTAGGAAGGTCGTTCTGTGAAGCCCATAACAATCAAAGATGTGTTGGTTCACACTGTTGCACTACCCCTGGTTGAACCGATAACAACCAGCTTCGGCTCAGAGCCGGACAAAACGGCTGTTTTGCTGGAAGTCATCACCGAGGATGGCATCAGCGGTTGGGGAGAAGCCGCCGTCGATACCTATCCGGGTTATGGTCCAGAGACAACGGCAACAGCAGAGCACATCTTAAACAATTTTCTCATTCCCAAATTGATTGGCCAAACCATCGCGCAAGCGACTGATGTGCCTGCATTGCTCCGGTCTGCACGAGGTCATCGTCATACCAAGGCCGGACTCGAAGCGGCGGTCTGGGATGCCTGTGCCAAAGCCAATGACATGCGGCTGGCTGACTACTTCGCTAGTTTTCTGCCGGAAGGCAATGCCCCACGCGCGGCAGCGACTGTTGGCGTCAGCATTGGCATTCAGCCGAGCGTTGAAGACACAGTCGCGCTCATTCAAAAGCGGCTGGATGAAGGCTATCAACGCATCAAACTCAAGATCAAACGTGGTTGGGATGTTGAACTGGCAAAGGGCATCCGGGCGGCGTTGCCAGACATCACATTGATGCTGGATGCGAACAGCGATTACACCCTGGCCGATGCCGAGCACCTGAAGCAGTTGGATGCCTTCAACTTGCTAATGATCGAGCAGCCGTTATCCTACTATGACATCTTCGAACACAGTAAATTGGCTCCGCAGCTCAAAACACCGCTTTGTCTGGACGAAAGCATTCATACGGTCAATGACTTACAGATGGCCATCGAAGTTGGCGCCATTGGCATCCTCAACCTGAAACCTGCCCGTGTCGGTGGTTACAGCGAAAGTCTGGCTATCTATCGCGTGTGTGTTGAAAACGATCTGCCACTGTGGATCGGCGGCATGCTGGAAACGGGCGTCGGGCGAGCGGCCAATGTGGCCTTTGCCGCGCTGCCGGGCGTTACTCTGCCTTGCGATATTTCCGCGACGGACCGCTATTTTGAAACAGACCTCACCGAACCCCCATTTGTATTGGGTGCCAACAGCACGCTGGCCGTGCCTGATGGTTATGGCATTGGCGTTGAAGTTCAGAGGGATCGCATTGAGGCAGCCAAAGCACACTGGCAGGCCATCTACCCATATGTTGAGAAAGGCACTGCCCTATGACCCTCAAAGACGATATTCAGGCCGTTTTGACACAGGCCAATATCGACGCAGGTGTGGCAGTATGGCACATCGAATCCGGCGAGCAGACAGACGTCAACGGCGATGTCCCCTACCCGATGGCCAGCACCTTCAAGATTCCGATTCTGGCAACGGTCTTCACGCAGATCAAAGAAGGCAAGCTCAGCCTGGAAACGCGCTACAAGCTAACAACGGAAGTCAAAAGCCCTGGCAGCGGCATTCTGCCCTATTTTCAGGAAGGCTTGGAGCCAACGCTGCTGGACATGCTGACGTTGATGATTATCATCAGCGACAACACAGCCACTGACATGATCGTTGACATCCTGGGTGGGCCGGATGTAGTTGAGTCTTATATGCATCAACTAGGGCTGACAAATATCTACTTCAAGATGAACTGCAAAGATCTGATCGCTGAGTTGTTCCCACCAGAAATTCGGAACCTATCCCCGGAAGAAATTGAGGCTTGGTCGGCTACGAATGATGTGGTGCGTGACGGGCGCGTCTTCAGCCTGATGCCGGATAATGACATCGCCACAGCCAATGATATGAATAAGCTGCTGCACATGATCTATACGGGCGAGCTATTCGATGGTGAGCTACGCGAGACAGCGCTCGGCATCCTGTTTAAACAACAGTTCAATGTGCGCATGACACGCTTCTTCCCACCGAGCGTCAAAGTCGCCCATAAGACAGGCACTATCGGCGGTATTCGTAATGACAGCGGCATCATCTATATCAACGACGACACCCATGTCATTCTGACGCTGTTTGTCGAGTGGGACGCCGTCAACGTATGGGACAAGCCAGAGGCAGAACTCAAACGGATTTTCGAAGTTGAAACGGCCATGGGCAGGATCGGCCTACTCGTTTTAGAAGCCTATCAATAACGCTAGCACAGGCAAGCGTATTAGATTGAGGAAAAAATCACATGTCAGAGAACAAGCAAAAGTTCGATCAGCTTTGTGGGCTGGTTGATGAATGGCGCGAAGAACTGGGCATCCCCGGCACCGTTATGGGCATCAGCATCGGCGATGAAACCTTCACTTATGGCTCTGGTGTGACCAGCGCAACCAATCCGCTGCCGATGAATGACGAAACACTGGCACAAATCGGCTCTACGACCAAAACCGTAACCGCAACCGCCATGATGTGTCTGGTCGAACAAGGCAAGCTCGACCTCAACGCACCGATACGCCAGTATCTGCCTGATTTTAAAGTGAAAGATGAAGATGTCGCCGCAAAAGTGACCGTCAAGCACCTGATTACACACAGTGCTGGCTGGATTGGCGACCTCTTCACGGATACGGGTGATGGCGACGATGCCCTGGCGGAGTATGTTCGCCTGATGGAAAATACGGAACAACTCGCACCGCCAGACCGCACTTTTTCCTATAATAATGCCGCCTTCTGCATCGCTGGACGTATTATCGAAGTCGTCACCGGGTTGGTTTATGAAACAGCGATCAAGCAGCTCATCTTTGAGCCGCTGGGTATGGAACACGCTTTCTTCTTCCCCAAAGACGTGATGACCTATCGTTTTGTAGTCGGACATCGCGTGGATGAGGAACAAGGCCCTATCGTCCAGCGCCCCTGGCCGATTCCGCGTTCCTCAAATCCGGCAGGTGGCATCGTTTGCGACATCAAAAACCTGTTGACCTATGGGCGTTATCACCTGGGCGATGGCTCGCCAATGCTGTCACAGGAATCCTTCGACCTGATGCACAGCCCGCACTTCCCCATTAATGACCAGGACGGATCGATGGGGTTGGCATGGTTTGTCGGCGACGTTGCCGGTACAAAGACGCTGCAACATGGTGGGTCAACTTTTGGCCAGCAAACGCAATTGCTGCTGGTCCCAGAGCATGATTTTGTATTCGGTGCGATGACAAATGCGGATAGTGGCACCAAGCTCAATGACAAAATCGAAAAATGGGCACTGAAAGAATTCCTGGGTTTGGAAGAAGCCGAACCCGAAACCATTGATGCCAGCCCGGAAGAACTCGCGCCGTATGTTGGCTTATACTCACGCCCCGCAATGGATACCGAGATTCGGCTCGAAGATGGCCAGGTCATCATGCAGATTACATCGAAAGATGTGCTCGATACAGAAGACAAAGCGCCTCAGCCACCACCCGCTACCATGAAGTTGTGCGGCAAAGACCAGATGGTCGTCATCGATGGCATGTTCAAAGACCTACGCGTCGAGTTCCTGCGGGATGATGAGGGTAACATCGACTACTTGCGGCTGGGACTGCGTATCAATCCGCGTGTGAACTAAGGAGATAACCCATGACAACGGATGATGCAACGCAAGCAGAAGCAGCGCCACAAATCGGCCTGGAAGATTATTTCAAGCTCAAGTACATCATGGGGGCATCGCTGTCCCCGGATGGTGCGCAAGTGGCCTATGTGCTGTCAGAATATGATGCAGACGACGATGCCGATAAGACCACGCTCTGGTTAAAGGACATCAACACGGGCGATACGCGCCAGATGACCAGCGCCACATCCAGCGTCAGTTCGCCGCAGTGGTCGCCAGATGGCACGAAAATCGGCTTCATCTCGGATCGGAGTGGCAAGCCGCAGCTCTATGCGCTGCCCGTCGATGGTGGCGAAGCCCAGCAGATCACTGACATCGAACAGGGCGTGCGCGAAGGTCCAGTCTGGTCGCCAGATGGCAAGTGGATCGCATTTACATCGGGCTTCACTGAAGAAGACATGCCGGATCATAGCAAGCCCTACCGCGTCACCCGTGATGTGTACCGCGTGGATGGCGTTGGTTATGTCGATCTGGCTGTGCAGCAGGTTTACGTGATTCCGGCTGAGGGTGGCGAAGCCAAACAGCTTACGGATGACACCTTCATCAACGCGGAGATAAAGTGGTCGCCGGATAGTAGCAAGCTGCTTTATGGCGCCATGCTTGAAACCAACAATCTTTATAAATTCTCGCCTCTGCTGCGCGTCGTCACACTGGATGGTGACATCACGCCCTTGTTGGATGACTGGGGCACGGTTGGCAGCGCGGCATGGATCGACAATGAGCGCATTGCCTTCATCGGGCAGGTTGATGGCCTACCCATGGGTTCCAAAGAGGACATCTGGGTCACGGATGTTAACGGGGCCGAACCTGTCAATCGGACGGCTGATTTCGCGGTGGGTGTCGGCAGCGGCCTACAGGGTGATATGCTCGCATTGGCGGCACTTCGCAGCCTGACTTTACGCGTCGTTGATGGTGACGCCTACGTCTGGGCACAGATCGGCGGAACCGTCCAGATCTATAAATTCACCTTAACTGGCGACGAAGTGGCTGTGCCGCTGGTGACAGGTGACCGCGCTTGCCATCCGCTGGATATTCAAGGTGGGAGCATTCTCTATGCGGTCAGCGACTTCAATGACCCGCTCGAACTGTACGTTTGCAGTCTAGATGGCAGCAACGAGCAACAACTGACTGAGGTGAATGCAGCCTACCTGGCAACAAAAGTGCTGCCGGAGGTCGTCAATCTACATTGGCCGAGCGTGGACGGTGTCGACGTCGAAGGCTGGTATATGAAGCCGACCATCGGCGAAGCCCCCTACCCGACCGTACTATACATTCATGGCGGCCCACACTCGGCATTTGGGAATGTTTTCTCGTTCGACTTCCAGATGCTGGCTGGCGCAGGTTATGGCGTGCTAGCGATCAACCATCGGGCGTCACTGGGTTATGGCGATGCCTTTTCGACGGCCATCAAAGGGGATTGGGGCAACCTCGATTACCAGGATTTGATGACCGGCGTCGATTATGCCATCGAGCAAGGGTTGGCTGATGCGGATAAACTGGGCGCTTGCGGGATTTCCGGCGGTGGCAATTTGTCGGCATGGATTGTGGGTCATACGGACCGCTTTAAGGCAGCCATCCCAGAGAATCCAGTTACGAACTGGCTGAGTTTTTACGGCGTTTCCGACATTGGGGTGTGGTTTGCTACCGAAGAACTGGGTGGGCATCCACATGAGATACCGGACGTCTACGTGAAGTGCTCGCCGATTACCTATGCGTATCGCTGCACCACGCCGACGCTGCTGGTCCAGGGTGAGCATGATTATCGCTGCCCAGCGGAGCAATCCGAACAGTTCTATAACGTGCTCAAGGCCAATGGCTGCCCGGTGGAAATGCTGCGCTTGCCAAATAGCCCACATATCGGGTCTATCGCTGGCCCACCGCCGCTGCGCCGCGCCCAGAACGAAGCCATGCTCGATTGGTTCAATCGCTACATCCTTGAAAAATACCCTGAATCCGAAAGCGAGACAGCCTGATGCCAGACTATGACGTCATCCTGCGTGGTGGCACGCTGTATGATGGTTCCGGCGAAGCTGCTTTTACAGGTGACATCGCCCTGAATGGCGACCAAATCGCTGCTATCGGTGATCTGAGTGGCAAAAGCGCTACCCAAGACCTGGATGTCAGCGGGCTGGCAGTCGCGCCGGGGTTCATCAATATGCTGAGTTGGGCGGTCATGTCGCTGATTGTGGATGGCAAATCCCAGAGTGATATTCGCCAGGGCGTGACACTGGAAGTCGTTGGCGAAGCGATTTCTATGGGGCCGATTAACGACCAATCGCGGCCTGTTATGGAGGAAATGCGCGGGAATTTAGACTTTGACGTTGAGTGGGAGACATTGGGCGAGTATCTGCGATATATGGAAGATCGCGGTATTTCACCCAATATCACCTCATTCGTTGGTGCGACCCTACTGCGCATGAATACAGTCGGCTTCGATGACCGGGAAGCGACCCCGTCCGAGTTAGACGCCATGAAGCAGATGGTCCGGCAGGCGATGGAAGAAGGCGCGGTTGGCATGTCTACCGCGCTCATTTATCCGCCGGGTGCTTATGCAACGACCGAAGAACTGACTGAGTTGTGCCGCGTCGTTGCTGAGTATGATGGGCTGTATATCTCGCATATGCGCAGCGAAGGCGATACGCTCGAAAATGGCCTGGGCGAATTCCTGAGCATCGTGCGCGATGCCAAGGTACGCGGCGAAATCTACCATCTGAAGATCGCCGGACAGGATAACTGGCATAAACTCGACTGGCTGATTGAGCAGGTCGAAGCCGCGCAAAAAGAAGGTCTGGATGTCACGGCGGATATGTATACCTACCCCGCTGGCGGCACCGGGCTGCAAGCCATCATCCCGCCCTGGGCACATGATGGCGGCACAGAAAAATTGCTTGAGCGTCTACACAACCCGGAACTGCGAGCACGCATTAAACATGAGATCAATCACAGTACAGAGGGTTGGGAAAATCTGTACCGGGCAGCGGGCGGTGCCGAAGGTATTCTGTTAGCTAACGTCGAGAATGCGGCCCTGCAACCGCTTGTCGGCAAGCGATTGGCAGAAGTTGCTGCTGAACGGGGTACATCCCCACTAGATACAGCGATGGACCTCGTCATTGAAGATCAGGGCAATATCGGGGCGATTTACTTCATCATTGATGAAGACAACATCCGGCGGCAGGTGCAACTGCCCTGGGTCAGCTTCTGCTCGGATTCGCCCTCATTGGCACCTGAAGGCATCTTCTTGAAGGAGCATCCGCATCCACGCGCCTATGGGTCGTTCTCGCGCTTCCTGGGGCATTATGCCTATCAGGAGAGGCTTGTTCCGTTGGAAGAAGCGGTGCGCAAGCTGTCGGCGTTCCCGGCAGAAACACTGCATATTCCTGAGCGTGGCCGCCTTAAAGCCGGGTACTTCGCTGATGTGGTCGTCTTTGACCCGGCGAGTGTCACGGCCCCGGCGACATTTGAAGAGCCAGCGCAATATGCAACAGGCATGACCCATGTTTTCGTCAATGGCGTGCAGGTGATTGCTGACGGAGAGCATACAGGTGCAACGCCCGGACGTTTTCTTAAGGGGCCGGGATACAAAGGCGAACAATAGACCCATAAAGCATACATGTTAAATGCCCTGAACTCGCGTAGAACAGGGCATTTTTGATACCTGTATGTTGCTACACTCGATGCTTAAATTGGATAGCAAATAGTCTATTGATCAACGGAGTTGATGCCTAAATAAGGATCAGAAAGTCGGAAGATCAGGATTGTTTGTGGAATTCTTGACTGAAGGTAAAGCGATCTCCCCGATAGATATGTTCAGAATATTCGCATATTGTGTCGTCAGCAGTATATGCGACACGTTTTTCGAGGATGAGGGGTGCGCCAATCGGAATTTCGAGCAATCTGGACATGTAGGCATCCGAAATAATCGATTCGATGGAAATATCGACCCGCACAATCTGAATACCATAGGCAACTAGCAAGAGTTCTCGGAGTGAGGATACCAGGTCATGTTTGAGTAAATCGGGTGCGGTGCTGATCGGTATGTGAATAGTCTCGATGATCAAGGGGTCATCTGCGACCAGTCGCAGACGATGAACCACATAATATTCATCTTTGAACGGGATTTTATGCGAGACGCCGTCTTTTTCCGCACTTTGTATGTAAGTATCCAATAGAGTTGCTTTAGGACGTTCACCAATTTCTTTAGCGAGATCAACCAACCCCAGCCGGAGCGACGTGCGCTTGCCCTGGACATGGGGCATATCCACTACAAATGTTCCTCTGCCACGTTGCCGGGTAATCAACTTTTCACCCTCCAGAATATCCAGTGCACGACGGACCGTATGGCGATTGTGCCCGAACTCGTCACTCAAATCACGGTCAGACGGTAATCTCTCACCAGGCTTGTACGCACCCTGCTTGATGCGCAAAATCAAAATATCCGCGATTTGTCGGTAGATGGAAATTCCACTTTTCTTCTTTGACATAACCGTTACATACCCGTAGACCCAGAATTTAGAGTGATTTTACGTAGTTAGATTCTCCGCGAAACAAAGATTTGCAGATTCAGCACATTTCTTCATACGTTTTTAAAAGAACATCCCCACGATTTTTAAACAAAATTGTTATTTTGTGTCGCTTGTAAAAATCAAGATTGTACTCACAATTTGACAGAAGATATACACTGGTCTAAAATCCTAGACCAATATTGATATTATTCTGTCAAAATTAGTAGATATTCGCAAAATATGAAAGGAAATACCGATGAATAAACGTTTGTTTAGTGTGTTGTTGGTTTTGATGATGGCCGTTATCGGCGTTTTTGGCAGTCAAGCACAGGAAACTGTCGACATCACCATTCGTTGTAAAGCCAATGTACAGGGTGGAGAAGGCTGGCGTTGTGACAACTTCTCTGAAATCGAATCACAGGTAGAAGAGGAACTCGGTATCGATCTCAATCTCACACTGATTCAAGACGATATCGGGTGGGAAGATTACAAAACAGAATTCCTCCTATCAACAGAAGCTGGCGATGCACCGGACATTATCCTTTCTGGTCATGAAGATATTGGCTCATGGGCACCTGCCGGATATATCATCCCGCTAGATGACAAACTCGGTGATTATCCAGAATTTGACGATGTCGTATCAACCCTATGGGAATCACAGAAATGGGACGGTCAAATTTGGGGCGTACCCCAGGACGCAGAAGCTCGCCCGATCTTCTACAGCAAATTGCTTCTGAGTGATCTTGGTTGGAGCGACGAAGAAATCGAATCTCTACCCGACCGCGTTGCTTCCGGTGATTTCACATTCGACGATATGGTCGCAACGGCACAACAAGCCATCGAGGAAGGCATTATTGAAGAAGGTTTCGGCTATTGGCATCGTGGCAGCAACGGTTTCGACTGGTTGATGCCTTACTATGCAATGGGCGGCGAAATCCTCGGCGAAGACGGCAAATTAGTATGGGATAGTGAAGCACTCTTGCGCGTCTATGAAGCAGTTGCTTCCTGGGTCGAAACGGGCATAACTCGCTCTGACATGCTCGGCCTGAGCAGTAGTGAAGTTGTGTATCCAGCGGTTTCATCCGCAGAAGAAGTCCTGTTTTTCCAGGGTGGTAGTTGGAACTGGGCAAACATGGCTAAGAACTATGTTGCGGATAGAGGCGGTAACGACTACTTGCTGGAAAATATCGGGCTGATCCTTTACCCGGCAATGAGCGCTGGCACACCGGTCACTGTAACCCATCCACTGTCTTACATGATCAGTAGTGATAGCGAAAACCCGGACGTGGCAATGGCCTTGATCGCTGCGGTCACCACACCTGAAGCTAACAACCGTCACGCGATTGATAGCTTCCACCTCGGTATCCTGAATTCACAAGTTGAGTCCGAAGCCTACCAGAATGATCCGGTTCTCAGTAGCGCACACTATATGCTGGATTACACCCGTGTTGCACCGAATCATCCTGATTGGTCAGCATGGACGAATGCATATTGGCTTGGTATTCAAGCAGCAGAAACCGGTGCGTCCACACCACAGGAAGCGCTCGACCAAGCAACTGCACAATTACAGAATGAAGTAGGCGATAATATCACCTATAAATAGGTCATATCGTTAACCGCTAGAAGCTTAATAGAATGGGGAGAACCATCTTAGTCTGGCTCTCCCCGTTTTGCACATTGCTCCAAATAAATTTTGCGATCCACTCGCAATCTCATTAAATTAGCAATGTAGTCTATCGCTCACGATGGAGACGCTTTGAATGGAAAAAAAAGCACCTGATAGCCGGCGAAATATTCTCCGCGCTAATCTCACTGCATATGGGTTTTTGGCCCCAGCAGGGATACTCGTTATTATCTTTTTCTTGATTCCCGTGCTGCTCATCATCTATTTGAGCATGACCAATCTCGCCACAACGAACTTCACAACCAATGTGAGCCAGATGGAATTTGTGGGACTAGAAAATTATGCCATCCTACTACGGGACCAATTTGCCGGAAAAATATTCTTTAATACGGTATTTTATGTGCTGGTCACGCTCGCGATATTCAATGTGTCGCTGGCGCTCATCGTCTCGTTGTTGACAATGCATATCCCACGGCGTGCAGGTTTTGCATTCCGTGCAATATGGATTTTGCCGCGTATCACAACCGCCACTGTTTACATTATGCTGTGGCGCAGATTGGCGGTGGAAGCCCCTTACGGCATCATCAACCAATTCAATACCCTGCTCAATCAACCTACTTATAACTATCTCGACGCACGACCATGGGAATTTGTTATCATGGCCAATGGCTTCATCGGCGTATCATTCGGGATGATCATTTTCACGTCTGCGATTGAATCGATTCCCAAAGACCTGATGAATGCCTCGCTGGTAGACGGTTCAACGATTATGCAGCGCATTCGTTTTATCATCATGCCTCTGCTGCGCTGGCCGCTGTTGTTTGTCGTGACCTATCAGACCTTATCGTTGTTGACTTCATTCGAGCAAATCCTTCTCCTCACCAATGGTGGACCCGGGTTATATGACACGGAGGTGTGGTCGCTGACGGCGTATCACAGGGCATTATCCAATTACTTCGGCAATGCACAGTGGGGCTATGGATCGGCTTTTGCAGTGGTACTGGTGATCATCGGCGTCGTGCTGGCGGTGATTTATATGCGCGTGTTCCGCTTCAATGAACTGGTCGCAGAACCCAAGATTGAGGTGCTCTGATGACAGTCACCGATAATGAATCTCAGGGTATCATCCATGTCCCGACGCTTATTATCGCACTCAAAAATGGCCTACTGGTTGTCGTGATATTCAGCCTCTTGGCGCTAATTCTACAGGGTATCCTTAAACCACTGGTGGCATCTCTGCAAGTTGTAGAAACGGTGACCACGACCTTATCCCTGATCTTAATCTTGGTCTTGCCCTATATCGCTTACATCATGAGTGGTAGCGCCGTTCGTGAATTGGTAAAAACATCAATCCCACAAGCGCTATTGACGGCAGTGATCGCGACAATTGTGCTCTTTTCGATTATTTCTGTTGGACACTATCTCCTCAATCTAGGGATATTTGCCCCAACTTCCTCGATACAAATGACCGTTGTCGATACCGATGAGGGTGTACTGGTTGAATCGGTAGTCGAAGGTGGCGCGGCAGACATTGCCGAAGTAAAAGTTGGTGATGTGATAACGGCAATCCGCCGTGATCCGGTTGACCGTGCTACGTTGATGGCGCGGGTCGCACAATCAGAAGTTGATTCACCGTTACGCTTGCGAATGATCCGTGATGGAGAAGAAATCCAGGTAACCGTACGCACGGTTCTGGCCACATCGTCCGATGCATCGGCACTATTTCCAGGTCTGATTATGGCACTGGGAGTGACACTCATCACCATTATCTGGCCCGGTCAATTTACACCCTATGTGATTCTGCTAGCGATACTATCACCGCTATTTTTGGGCTATCTGTGGTTAATTATCGCAACATTTTCCACACGTACTCAAGGTATTATCCCGCTCGATGGGGAGGGCAATATTGGTGGATTCACTCTCTCCAACTGGGACTTCCTGTTTGGAAAAGACATCGTCGGACTCAACGTCAGCATCTGGCAAGTCACCCTAAACTCGTTGATTATCGCAGTATCCATGATGTTGATCGTACTAGTGGTCTCATCAATGGCTGCTTATGCCCTTTCACGGATGCACTTTCCTGGGCGCAAAGCATTTCTATCGTTTACATTGGTTCTGCATGGCTTCCCAGCAGTAACCCTCTTGATCCCGATCTTCTTTGTCCTTGCCAATCTTGGACGAACACCTGTGATCGGTGAAATAGTGGGCTTCAACAAACCGATTGGTATCGCACTGGTGATGGTGGCGTTTCAATTGCCACTCGGTGTCTGGCTAATGAAGGGGTTTTTCGATGGCATCCCCTGGGATATCGAACGTTCGGCAATGATTGATGGCGCATCACGCTGGCGCGTCTACTGGGAAATTCTATTGCCACAAATACGCCCAGGCTTATTGGCGCTTGGGATTTTCGCATTTTTGGGTGGTTGGAATGCCTTCCTCATCCCGCAGACCTATAGTACCGGTGCGGGGATGGTTAATCTGCCGGTATTCCTCAACCAATTGATTTCAGAAACGGCTCCAGTCAACTGGAATCAGATTGCGGCAGTAGGCTTATTCCAGTTGGTGCCGGTGTTTATCCTTTTTATCTTTGCACAAGAATATCTACTGAATATCTATGCGGGTGGCACCAAAGGGTTTTCCTAGGCACTACCTAATTTGGTATGACTTGACTTCTGTTTAAGGATGTTCCATGCAAGTAACAATTGAGAATCTGACCAAAAAATTCGGCGATGTGATCGGGGCGGAAAATCTGAGCCTCGATATCAAGGATGGTGAATTTGTCGCCTTCTTAGGCCCATCTGGTTGTGGCAAGACCACAACACTCCTGATGCTGGCAGGTATTTACAAACCCACCAGTGGCACAATCCGTTTCGGCGATACCGTTGTCAACCGATTGTCTCCCAGAGAACGCAATATCGGCATGGTGTTCCAGAGTTATGCGCTCTATCCGCATATGACAGTCTATAAAAATATCGGGTATCCACTCAAGCTCAAGAATATGCAGAAGAAAGAAATAGATGAGCGGGTGAATGCTGTCGCCAATACAATGGGGATTGGCGATTTACTGGATCGTCGTCCCGGTCAATTGTCGGGTGGCCAGCAACAGCGTGTGGCATTGGGCCGTGCTCTAGTTAAAGAGCCAGATATTTTGCTGTTTGACGAACCCCTATCCAATCTTGATGCACGGTTACGATTGACAATGCGCGGTGAAATCAAGCATCTGCAACATGATCTCGGTATCACTTCAATCTATGTCACACACGATCAGATTGAGGCGATGACGATGGCGGACCGTATCGCAGTTATGAGTGGCGGGCATTTGCAGGCGTTTGATACGCCTGAAGCACTCTATGATCGACCGAAGACGCTCTTTGTGGCCGGTTTTGTCGGCAATCCACCCATGAACTTTATCAATGTTGAGGTGTCCGCTTCAAACGGGCATTTCGTCGCAACCAATGGCAATATGTCTTTGGATTTATCGAAGGAACGGGGAGAAAAACCAGCTACAGCAGGTAATTCGGTTGTCATGGGCATCCGTCCCGAAGATATCCAAATCGCACCCGATGGTACGGTCCCGGCAGAAGTCTTTGTGGTCGAGCCACTCGGTAGAGAAAATCTAGTCGATGTGCGAATAGATGGCGAGAGTATTCTGTTATTAGCAGACACGAAAGCCGATCATAAACGTGGTGACAGTGTAAAGCTCAAATTTAATATGAATAAGGCGCAATTCTTCGATTCCAAAACAGGCAAATCACTGTTGTGGGCGTAAAACAATTCTGAGAACAGCTCGACATGATGTAGAAACGAGTAGAGAAACAAGCAAGAGGCTAGCTCACGAATACAGATATTGAGTGCCCTTCTGGATTTACAAAATTTCAAGAGAACAGGCATTCCCTTATCTCTACTAGGAAACCTGGAAATGCCATCAATGAAGCCGTTTTGCCTAAAAACTTCTGTCAATCAGCACTCAACTATATTTGGGTGATGCCACGGATAATCTCATGGAAATCGATGGAATCGGGAAAGATGTTAGTAATGGATACATTGATGGGCGGCTAGAGCGGTTAGATCAGTGCTTAACGTATTACGCAACGCTAGGATATCGTGTCGCGGAATTACCCATCACGGGATTGAGTGTGATTATTAATGGCAAGCTGTTTGAGCCCCGTGTGAAGCGCGTCAAGGATATCCTAGCGAAATATGATTTTCGATATACGGTACACACACCCAACCGCACTAATCTGGCCTACGGCGCCAATCATGAGCTAGAAAAATCGGTTCTGGAGGCCTCTATACAATTCTGCCAGAGTATCGGCGCGAAACGACTTGTTTATCACAGTGGCTTACAGGCTCTTGATGCGGCACGTACGGGAACAGTCTTGCTCCCGACAGATGATGAGATGGCATATGGTGCAGAAAGGGAAATAGCTGCATTGCGGGCCCTGGCATCGGTTGCACAAGACGCAGATGTCATCATCGGTATGGAAAACGGCGATCCACATCTGTGGGAATATGCTGTGCTCAAGCAAAATCAAAAACGTCCTGACGAATTGCCCAAGTATCATGCTCGCCTGCGGATTCAGCCCATCATCGAACAACTTGAGGCGATCAACCACCCCAATATAGCGATGACGCTTGACCTCGCGCATTTGCATCTGGCAACCCACGCTGTTGGCGATAATTATCTCAGCGCCGTTGAACAGGCTAGCCCATGGGTGCGGCATCTGCACATCAACGATAATTTCGGGAAATTGGATGTCGGATTTGATAACGAGAAAGACCGCCTGCCCTATGGTGAAGCTGATTTGCACCTACCGCCAGGTTGGGGTGCTATACCGTTCGCAGAGGCATTCGCAAAGCTAGAAAACTACAAAGGTGAAATCATCCTAGAAATCAAAGATCGCTATTGGGATCACTTTGGCGACGCGCTCAACAATACTCGACAAATACTCGCCGACCATGGTATCTAAAGTCGAGAATTAGCCAAGTTTTGAGAGATAACATCCTATTGCATGACTCCCCCCGCACCATCCTCGCCTGACGGTGGGCGTCGATGGTGAAAAGCTGTGATACGGCAGGTATGATAATCATCTAATCTGTACATAGTGGCCCACTTTCTGGAATACGCATAGCCTGAGTTTGCGCTTTGGCTAATCTCGTCTAGTTGGTACATAAACTTTTGTTGATATTCACGAGATAAATGGTGTGCCTGGCGAGTTACATTTGACTTGCAATTTGTTGCACATTCAAAGCGTCCATCAGGAGATTGGGGTAAAGCCACAATGAAGTTCAACTTCAAGGTTTTAAGCTTAGTGGTGCTGCTGCTAAGTATCGGCATCGGCACAGTCATTGCACAAGATGACACGTATAAGGTCGCATTCTTGCTCGCTGATTCACCATCGGACCAGGGTTGGAATGCCGCACATTATCGTGGCATTGAGCAAATCAAAGAGCTTGGCGAAGTTGTCGAAGAAAACGGTCTATCTTTCAATGTCGCACTTGAAGACGGAACAGTATTAGAAGTGCAGGTTGTCGAAAATATCGGCTACAACGATGCTGACATCGAACGTGTTGCACGTCAGGTCATCAACGGTGGCGCGGACTATGTCTTTGGCACATGGTTTGATTCCATGAGCGCGATCTCTCGCCTCGCTGAAGAATTCCCAGATGTGTTGTTCGAGCATGGGTCAGGCTATCCCTTCGTCGCATCGAACGACACCAATTTCAGCACCTACTTCATCCGTATTGAAGAAAGTGACTACGTTGCAGGTTACGTCGCTGGCCTGCTCGGTTATTCTGACGTGGGGTTAGTTGGCACCTTCTCGATCCCTGAACCGGTACGTGGCGTCAATGGATTTGCCCTGGGCCTGCAAGACGGCCTCGCGGAAATTGGCGAAGATCCCGCTAAATCGAACGTCCAGGTCATCTGGATCAATAGCTGGCTGGACCGTGAATTGGAAGTCCAGGCGGCTACGGCCCTGCTGGATGAAGGATTCACCGTCATCCGCCAAATGGCAGACACACCCTATTCCAGCCAGACCACCTGCGAAACTGAGGGCAATATTGCCATCGGCTATGGTAGTGATGTTTCTGGCGTTGCCGATTGCTCGTTGATGACCAACGAATGGAAGTGGGGTGCGTATTACGTGCCGCAGGTGCAGGCTGCACTCGATGGCACCTGGGAAACCCACGACTGGTGGGAGGGTTTTGCTGCCGATGCGTTGGGTATCACAGGATGGAACGATGAACTCGTGCCTGCCGACGTTCAGGAAAAAGCACAAGCGCTCATTGATAGCATCGCAGCGGGTGAATTCAACCCCTTCTGTGGTCCCATCAGCGGGACGGGCCTGTCACCAGAAGGTGATGTCGTCGAAATCGACGTACCAGAAGGCATGTGCCTGAGCGATATGGACCAGCTCACCATGCAGTGGTATGTCGATGGTGTCAGCGGTGAGTATCCGGCTGCCCCACCTGACGGCTTTGAGCTGGAGCTTGTCGAAGCGGCCTCAGAATAAGTATGGTTACAAGGGGAATTGCCGATGCGACAATTCCCCTTTATTGAATAATCAACCAGGAAATGACTTAATGACTCCTCTTCAAATCGAACTATCCCCTGAGCGCGTCCTGCGGCACATTCTGCGGCCTGCCACTGATCTCAGTGAATACATGACTGTGCAGGTCATCCCAACCGATACAGAACCAATTCCCACATTGGCAGGCCCCTACTACCTGGCCAACATTGGGTCCGATGAGGGCAATCCGCTGTTGCTGGAACTGCGATTTGCCGCGACGGATCATGGTTTTTCGATTGCGCTACTGATGACTAACGAGCGCTATCCGATTGACCTGACGGTGATTGCCAAAGAATTTATGGGACGTTTAGCCGATCAAAGTATCGCGTTTGATGGCGTGATTGGGCCAGAAAGCCTGGGGCCAAAGCTCTCGCAGGAAATCGCACGGCTCAAAGGGGACTATACGCCGCATACGACCTTGCAAAAAGGCAAGCCACGCGCCGATGATGACGGCAACGTGACAGTTGCAGCCCCTAAAGCGTGGATCAGCGATGATAGTGGTGTGGCGGTTTCGTCGGGGACATCGCACCCGGCAGCCCAGCAAAAGCTGTACATCGACCCGCTGGTCGCGGAGAAATTCGCAACTTTACCCAACGGTGTCTTGCTGGTGGATGATGCACGGCTATCTTCGGGCACGGTTTCCAGCTCGATTGAACTATTGACCAAAATGAATATCAAGATCGCGGCGGTCGCTACTGTATTGAATGAGCATGACCCGGTTGACGAGGTCGATGGCATTCCGTATATCTGGTTAACGAAGCTGCCGATTTTCGATGAGGTCGAAGGTGGATGGCAACCGCGTGCAGGGAGCTTCAAAGGGTTAGATAACTTCTTCGTGAAAGTGCGCTAGCACTTATTCCCGATGGTAGACAGTCCCCAGGGCCGATGGCACGCCATTATGGCGATAGAGGGATCGTCGGCCTGATATGAACAGCAGCGCGACAATGGTCGCAATATAGGGTGCCATGCTCAGGAAAAATGTCGGGATGCTGGTACCCGCTGCCTGCATACGGAATTGAATGGCCGTGACACCCCCAAACAAGAGCGCACCAATCACCGCCCTTAATGGGTTCCACAACGAGAAAATCACCATCGCAATGGCGATCCAGCCACGTCCACTGGTGATGTCCACGCTCCAACCCGGTGTGTAGGCCAGCGATAAATGTGCGCCGCCCAGGCCGATGAGCACACCGCCCACAATCGTATAAACATAGCGCAAGCGCGTGACACTGACGCCGAGGGAATCCGCCGCGCGGGGATTTTCCCCAATGGCGCGTAAGTGAATCCCTGGCCGCGTCTTGAACAAGTAATACCATATCAAGGGCACGAGCAGATAAAGCAGGTATGTGAGCGCATCCTGATGAAAGAAGGATTCGCCGACAATCGGCAGTGAGGACAGGCCCGGTACGGCAAAACGCTGTAATTTGGGGCCAGCCAGCCCCACCAGGGTCGTGCCTTCTGGACCGATATTCTGGCCGATAAAGTCCGCAAGTCCGGTGCTGAAGATCACCAATGCCAAGCCGCTAGCCACCTGGTTCGCCGAGAGGGTGACGCACCAGAACGCATGCACGGCAGCAACCAACCCACCGACGATCATGCCAGCGAAGACGCCAACTAGCAGGCTACCGCTATAGAACGCCCCGGCAAAGCCTGCCAAAGCTGATAGCAGCATCATGCCTTCGATGCCGAGGTTGAGCACACCTGAGCGTTCGGTCATGATGCCGCCCAGGGTCGCAAACAGGACCGATGTCCCGGCACGTATGGCAATGCTCAGCACAGATTCAATTAAAGCTAGCTCCATGTCCTACCCTATTCTGCGACCATCTGCTGCGATGGTGGTCTGACGTTCAAGCGCACGCGATACCGTAAAAAGAGATCGCCAGCAGCAATACAAAGTAAAACGGCCCCCTGCAAAATCAGCGCAAATGAGGCCGGAAGGTTCATCGACAGTTGAAGCTGCTCGCTGCCGACAGATAGGCCAGCCACAAACACCGCCGCGACGATCACGCCCGGAGGCGACAACCGTCCCAGAAAAGCGACGATCAAGGCCGTAAAGCCATAACCGACTGCCAGCCCATTCTGCATGCGGTGGCTGATGCCCGCGACCTCGCCCATGCCTGCTAACCCGGCAATGCCACCTGACAGGAACATAACGAGCATCAAATTGCGCATGACGTTGATGCCAGCATAGCGGGCTGACAATGGACTTTTTCCTTGCACCCTGATTTCGTAGCCGATGGTCGTGCGATTGAGCAAAAACCAGATGAGCGCGGCAATAATCAGGCCAAAGATGATGCCAATATGCAGTTGTCCGGTCAGACGCGGCAACCATGCCGCACGGGGGAATTCTGCTGTTCCAGGGAAGCCAAAGCCGCGCGGATCGCGCCATGCATCAAAGAAGAGGTACTCGACCCACAACACAGCCACGTAATTCAGCATGAGGGTAGAGACGATTTCATTGACGCCACCGAATATCTTGAGCAGCGCCGGTATCAGACCCCAGAGTGCCCCACCTACGAACCCCGCCAGGATAACCGCAGGCAGAAGCAACGGTTCGGGCAACCACTCTGACCAGAAAAGCGCGACACCTGCCGCAGCAAAACCGCCCATCACCAACTGGCCTTCTGCGCCGATGTTCCAGATATTGGCACGTAGGGCCAGTGAGACGCCTAAGCCGGTCAACAAGAGCGGCGACGCTTTGACCAGGGTATCGACTGTGGCAAACTCGCTGCCGAATGCGCCAACAAACATGAGGCGATACGCCTCAATGGGGTTAACACCGACGATCAACAACAATAACGCGCCAAAGGCCAGCGCCACAAGCACCGCGCCCAGGATGGTCAGCAGAAGCGTCCATTGACCATAACCCTGCCGGCGCTCCAGCGTTAATTTCATGTCATTTGTCCTTCAGATTGCATTTGCTGATGGGACGTACGATTGACGCCCGTCATCATCAGGCCGAGTTCATCAATGTCCGCCTGCGCTGCGGGGATCGTCCCCATAGATACCCCTCCAGAAAGCACCATGATGCGGTCGCTCAGCAAAAGAAGTTCGTCCAGGTCTTCAGAAATCAGCAGGATGGCTTTGCCTTGTTTTCGCTCTTCCAGCAACAGCCGATGCACGGCTTCTGCAGCGCCGACATCCAGGCCGCGCGTCGGCTGCGATACGATGATGGCTTCTGGCGCGATGCTGATTTCCCGTGCGAGAATCACTTTCTGAATATTGCCACCGGAGAGCTTTTCAATGGGTGTATCCACACTGGAAGTAACCACATTGAAGTGCTTGACCATCCGTGAAGCGAATTTTTTGATTGCTGAGAAATTAAGCAAGGAAGAACGAGAAAATGGTTTTTGGCGATAGCTCTTGAGGATCAAATTGTCACTGACAGCCAGACCGGGAACGCTGCCCATATGCAGGCGATCTTCAGGGACATAGCCCAGGTATTGTGAGACGGTACGGTCAAGGCTGTTGCGGGTGATGTCTTTGTCACGAATCCATACGCGACCATTTTGCAACGGGCGCAAACCCGCCAGAACTTCTGCCAGTTCACGCTGGCCGTTACCGGCAACACCCGCGATGCCCAGGATCTCCCCTTTATGGATTTCAAAGCTCAGGTCACTGAGGGCACGCAAGCCACGATCTCCTAGGGCACTGAGACCTTGAGCGCGAAGGATGATTTCGTCACCTGTTTGCTCATGTGCGCGTTGGACACGCGCCATCTCGTGACCTAGCATGTAACGGGCCAATTGGGTTGGCGATGTGGTAGCCGTATCAACTGTGACGACGTTCTCGCCACTGCGCAATACCGTCACGCGGTCAGCAAACTGCATAACCTCATCGAGCTTGTGGGTAATCAACACGACGGATTTACCCAGGGACATCATCTGACGCAGGGCATGACCTAATTGTTCGGCCTCCTGGGGCGTGAGTACAGCCGTCGGCTCGTCCAGAATGAGAATATCCGCACCGCGATGCAGCAGGCGCAGAATTTCGACACGTTGTTTTTCGCCTACCGATAGCTGCCAGACGCGAGCATCGAGGGGAACATCAAGGCCGTACTGCTTGGACAGACTTTCAAATTCGGTGCGAAGTTTTTTACGATTTGGAATGAGGTCGACCGTATGCAGGCCAAGCAGCAGATTCTCCTCAACAGTCATGGTTTCTACCAGCATAAAGTGCTGATAGACCATACCAATCCCTTGTTTGAGGGCATCCGCTGGCGAGTGCAAATTAACCTCGCGACCTTTAATCAGGATGCGCCCGCTATCCGGTTGGTAAGCCCCCGCCAGAATTTTCATGAGGGTGGATTTACCAGCCCCATTTTCCCCCAGAAGCGCATGAATCTCACCAGCCCTGACGGTCAAGTCAATGCTGTTATTGGCGACCACGCCTGAAAACGTCTTGGTGATCGCAATCATTTCTACCGATAAGTCGGACATGGGGAGAATTGCCTTAGCTGGGCCGGGTGCTATCTGTTATGGGTATGCTGGAATTCACAATGCGGCAAATCAGGAACGCTATATCTGAAACGCCATATCTGGAAACTCGGTATAGTGTAACGCGCACTGCCATGACACGACATGGCCAAACATCACAAAGATAATGGCCTTCTAGAGGTATAACTTGAAAGAAAATCGGGAAGGTAAGCTTCCCGATTTTTAGAGCATTTTCGTGTTCACGATAGGTCATCGCTGCAATGATAGCAACAGATGAGGAACTACAATGCTTTTTGCCGCCATTTCGCCCAGGTTGCACGGTCATAAAGCAGCTTGATAAAAACACCACCGACAACAGAGCGTGCCTGAAAGTGGCGATGTTGACCTGTATCTGTGTAGTACCAGTCACTCAGGGGCACACGGCTAGGGGTCTCATTCAGCCACTTGTAAATGGGGGCTACCAAGGCCTCAAAATCATCCTGCGACTGCGTTAAGCAGGCCGACCAGATGATCCAGTCCAGCTTGGTATAGGTGCTGCGATTGTCCAGCGGCAAGCCATACTGTGCTTGATTTTGACGATAGTAAGCCAGTTCGGTTTCCGCGACAGATTTCGGGAACAGGTTCAGATCCAGGAGGACATCCCACACCAGGTTGTATTTCTGGCTCCAGGTGCCTTCCTGGTCAAATGCCAAGCGATAATGGTCGCCATCGAAGGCCATTTCCTGCCATTGTTGGGCCATCTGCTCTGCCTGCGCCCGGACGCGGTCGGCTTCTTCGATTTGGCCATCTTTGCGGCATAGTTCAGCATAAGCGCCAAGCCCCTCAATCGCCTTGATTGACAGATTGACGTTATGGGCCAGATGTCCAGCAAAGTCATCGGTGCAGAGTTGATTTGCCGGGTCAAGGCCACTTTCCAGCAGATAATCCGCCCATTGTGCCAGCAGAGGCCAATAGGGTTTGGCATACGCCGTGCTACCCTGGGCCTCACACAACGTGGCGACCATCAGCAGCATATTGCCGCATTCTTCGACAGGCATCTGGCGGAAATCATTCTCCTCAGCGCCACCATAAACCTGACCATTGGCTAACGGGTAGCGGCCAATGTCATGGGGTGCATAGCGATGCGGCCAGCGAGATGACCCCGCATAGTCCAGAACAGGCGTCAGCATAGCCTCCAGTAGGGCCGGGTTGAACAGCAGGAAGAAAGGACTAGCCGGATAAGCAACATCGACTGTAGCCATACAGCCATTGCTGAAATTCTCTTTTGAGAGGAACAACAGCGTACCGTCGAGGTCTTCAACGAGCTTATGCGCCGCAATACACTGACGGAAGGCCAGTGCAGACAACTGCGCATATTCAGCCCCGCCAGCGGATTCAAGGTCGGCCATGAGTTCATCATCGAATTGCTCGCAAGCCTCGCGAAGCTTTTTATAATCCTGCAAACCCCATTGCAGCAAATCGACCGCAGTGGCTTTATTACGCCGCCAATAGGGCCGCAGCCTGCGATACATGTATTCCACAGAGAACAGATCATCATAAGCGATCATCAACTGACTCTGTTCGGTTGTGCCCGGTTTGGCATCCAGATCAAACACCCAGGCACTGGCGGGCGCAGGGGGCCGCGCACCGACATTCCTGGGCATTTCAGTCCAATCAGACACAGGCAATTGGCCTGTTTTAACAAACGTCTCACGCAGTCTGAGGCTCAGGCCATTAACGCCTTGAGCCGACTGAATGGGCATGCTATAGAGATAACCCCAATCAATACGGAGATCATCGCCATCTTTACCCAGAATTTGCTGTTCCTGGCTGCCTAGCCACAGGGCGTCCTGCGTTGCACTGATGCGGTGACGGCCCCAGACAAGGGGCTGTTCAATGGTATTGACAACCAGATGCCCGCTGACGTCCAGATAGATGGACACATCATGTGATTGGCCATCGACCACGCTTACGGCCAGGTCGATATAGCTTAAAGGTCGCGCCATAACGTCCAGATCATGTGGCAGCAGCGGCGACAAGAATGTCACCACCAGTTGGATACCATCTACTTCAAAGGTGTAGATGCTGCGCGTGGGTGTCACACGCAAATCAGTCTGTGGCAGCAGCGTGACTTCGGCATCCATTTGATGCCTGGACCCGCCCATAAAGACGTAACTGGTACCGTCAACGCGGATGATGCCACAAAGCGGGTTTGGTTTGCCCGTCCAGTGAACGGTTTCAGCATCACTGAGATTGTCCGTCGCCGACCAAACGCTGAGATATGGATCATGGGTAATGAGTGGTACTGATGGCGGACGGAATGCCTCTTGGTTTGTCATACAGTTCCTTCTTGAAAAATGTAACTATCATCGACTAGATTATTTGCTATTCACAGTAAATTCCCCAGAGAATATCACACCCTGGGGAACAGCGTCATTACCAATCGGCCTGGCGTACAGGCAGCGGGTCAACGGTCCAGGCCATACGGTCACAGAGCCGCTGCAACATGTCGAGTTTGATACTAGCGTAGTCCAGGTTATCCCACTGGTTGTGTGTCTCAGTGGGGTCATTTTCCAGGTCATAAAGCTCACCCTGCCCCAGGCTATGGACAGAAACCAGTTTGTACTTGTCTGTACGGACCATGGTGGCCTGGGCTGTTGGCGTTTTATGCCAGGGCATGGCGTTATAGTACTCGGAATAGACGCTATCGCGGTGCTGGCTGCTGTCAGAATCCCCTGTCAGGATGGACCAGATCGACTCGCCTTGCATACCCGCATAGATTTCCATGCCTGCCGCTTCCAGCAAAGT
This sequence comes from Anaerolineaceae bacterium, assembly GCA_002699585.1. Classification (GTDB taxonomy): domain Bacteria; phylum Chloroflexota; class Anaerolineae; order Aggregatilineales; family Phototrophicaceae; genus Phototrophicus. The sequence goes on from PABP01000038.1 coordinate 121,122, forward strand.
GGGGGCAATATCGGTCAGCTCGACCAGTGCTGTACTGCGAACGCCCGATTGAATCGTCCCTGGCATAGAGACAATCAGCGGAACGTGGACAGCTCCTTCGTAGAAGTATGGGCCTTTTAGATAAATACCATGATCGCCAAGCATCTCCCCATGATCCGACATGAAAATGATGATGGTGTTGTCAAGCTGGCCGACTTCTTCGACGGCTGCAATCATACGGCCCAACTGGACATCAATCAGATCGCACATGGCCCAATAAGCTGCCGTGACCAGACGGTGGTCATCATCGGTCATGGCATCGTTATCAAACCATCCCTCGTTGTTATAGGCATTGTGATGGTCATTTTGCTGATAGCCAGGTTTATTGGCCAGTTCGCCCGGTTGGTAATTGGGTAGAGGGATTTCAGCCAACTTGTCTAGATAACGCTCAAGATACTCGACTGGCGGATTGAAGGGATGGTGCGGGTCAAAAATATTGACTGTATAACACCAGGGTGTACCGTGTTTGGCATTCTCTTTGATGAAGGTAATGGCTTTATCCGCGCACCAAGTCGTCTGGTGATGTGCCTCAGGCATGCCTGCTTCGACATATTTGGAGCCATTGTAGCTGGGCGTATTGTAGGTCACGCCTTGTTCCGTCAGCCACTGCGTATATTCATTAGTCGGCCAATCGGGTGGCGGGTGATGTGACCAATGAAAATCGTCATAGCCATCATCAATGCGGCGTTCCGTACCGTTGATGACTTCTGGATTGCAGACTGAAAGATGAAGTTTGCCAGATAACCCACACACATAGCCCCCATCTTTGAGCAAGCGCGTCACCAGGCGCTCTTCTGCGGGGATGTCCTGGCCATTTTGACGGCAGCGGGTCGTGCGTGGGTAACGGCCCGTCAGGAAAGAAGCACGGCTTGGCGTACAAATCGGAGCCTGACAGAAGGCATTTTCGAACAAGACACCATTTTCCGCCAGACGGTCGGCGACAGGGGTTTCTACAAATGGGTTACCATACGCCCCCAACGTGTCCCATCTTTGCTGATCGGTACAAACCCATAATATATTCGGCGGTTTTTTAACAAACATCATTGATCCAATTCTGTATAGTCGATAGAGATAAACTCACTGCTTAACAGCACCAGCAATACCCTCAACAAAACGGCGCTGCATCACAAAGAAGATGATGATGACCGGAATGAGGGAGATCGTCGCGGCTGCGGCCATGCCCGTCCAATCCGTTTCATTTTCCCCAACGAAGGCAAACATACCCACACTGAGCGTCCGTAGATCTGGACGACTGAACGTAAAGACAAGCGGAACAAAGAAGTTGTTCCAGGACCCCAAAAACTTGAGGATCGTCACAGTTGCGATGACCGGACCAGACAAAGGCAGCATCACACGGAAGAAAACCGTCAAGAAACCTGCCCCATCCAGAACAGCCGCCTCTTCCAGCTCTTTAGGTAAGCTGCTGAAATACGCAGAGAACAGCAGGATATGAATGACGTTCCCTGTACCGGCCAGCACCAGAATAACACCCCACAAGGAGTTGAGCAGACCCAGCTTATTGGCTAAGTCTACGGTTGGGATGATGGTATAGCCAGCCGGGATGAAGATCGTCCCAGCGAGAATGGCCATGATCGGGCGGCGACCTATGAAGCGATAGCGCCCCAGCACGTACCCAGCAAGGCTGGTGCTGACAATGGTCAGGATAACTGTGCCGACCGTAATCAGGACCGTGTTAATCATATAGCGGCTGAATTGGGCATCGACCCAGGCGCGCTGGTAGTTATGCCATTGTGGATCCTGCGGTATGAGGTTGAGACCGCTGGAAAAGACTTCGCTCTGTGTTTTGAGTGACGCGGATACCATCCATAAAAACGGATAGACCCAAATCAAACAGAGAAGCGTTAGCACAACTATCGTCAATAGCGTTTGCCAACGCAGATTGTATCTACCCACTGTTATCATGATGTCCCCCTCATCCGCCTGACCAGCGCATAACCCAGCCCCTGCAAGATAGCCATGAACATGGTTGTCAGGCCAAAGAAGACAGCAGCAGCGGAGGCATAACCCAGTCGCGGAATGCTGGAGTTAAAGGCCCAGCGGTAGATATAGACTTCGACCACTTCCGTTTTGAGGAAGGGCCCACCACCTGTCAGTGTAAGGATGAGGTCAAAGACACGCAGGGTATCGATAGCTGTAATCAAGACAATGATGATGCCAAAGGGAACCAGCAACGGCACAGTGATATGGCGGAATGTGCGATAAACACTGGCACCATCCACACGGGCGGCTTCGTACAATTCCTCAGGGACGGTTTGCAAGGCGGCTAACCAGTAGATCAGCGTGACGCCAAACCATTTCCATACGTGAATACCCATCGCCGTTGGCAAAGCGGTATTCGAGCGCCCTAGAAAATTGATTGGCGCTGAAATCAGGTTTGTATCCATCAAAACCTGATTGACAGGCCCTCCGACAGGGTCGAAGACAAAGGTCATGACCACGCCAACGATAGCCATTGTGGTGACAACGGGCAAGAACAATGCCGTCCTGAAAAAGCCCGCAAAAGGCAACTTCGGATTGTTTAACACCAGCGCCAAGATCAATGCGAGCGTTACGCGGATCGGTACGGTGATCACCATGAACAGAATGGTATTGGCGAACGCCATCCAGAATTGCGGGTCAGCGATAACTTCCTGATAATTGGCCAGGCCCACATAGGACGCTTCTCGCGAGAAGCCATTCCAATCCTGGAACGACAGCAAGAAGCTGGCAATCATCGGGTACAACGTGAACAGGCCAAACAAAATGATCGTCGGCACCAAGAACAGATAAATCCAGCGATCCCGCCATACCTTGTTGAGGATAGTGGAGGGCGCCAGCGAAGCTGGCGCACCCCTATTTTGCGAAGATAGAACAGTCATAATGAGCGCCTAGGCATCATACATGTCAGACGTGTAGTCTGCAGCCGGATCCCAGTTCGAGAACACCCAATCATCCTGGCTGACTTCGAAGCCTTCAGCTTGTGCTTCTGAGATAGCCCGTTCGCGTTCTGCGCTGAGCTGGTCAGAATAAGCTTGCAACGTGCCCGCAATGTCGGAGACTTCCCCGGCAATGGCGCCCTGAACGATTTCGCCCAGGTTCGGACGGATGTCGTTCATACGGGATAAAACTTCTGAAACAGCCGGATTCTTCACAAGCGGATCTGGCGCAAGACGGACGATGTCGCGGAACAAGTCCATTGATTTGCTATAGGTCGGGTGGACATTGGCCTTGGCAACAGTATCTAGATCAAGCGGCGGTTGGTCCATGCGCTCGGCTAGTGCGATCTGGTAGGACTCCGATGTAAATTCCTGGAGAATGGCTGCTGCATGTTCCGGGTAGTCAGATTGTGCAGAAATCCAGAAGTCGCCACTCTTCGGAGAAGAATACGTGTAGGCGGGTGTATCCAGATCAGGAACAGGTGCCTGAGATACGCCTACAACTTCCAGGAATTCAGGGAAGTTGCCTTGCAAAACGCCTGGGTTCCACGGCCCATCCATGAACAAGCCACCGCTACCGGTTGCCCAGCGAGAGCGTGCATTGCGCGTATCAATGGTGATGCCAGTCGGGAATAGGCTGCCATCGCGTTCCATCGAGACTAGGAATTCCAGTGCGTTAACAAACGCATCCGACCCGTATGCATATTCGCCAGTGGACCAGTCAAACTCGCCCGACGACCCTGCTAAATGAGCAAGGCGCGTTAAGGTCGCACCCATGCGGTCGATGTGGCCGATACCCTGCGTCCAACCAAAGACCGTTCCGCCACCGTTTGCAGTGATCTTCTGAGCCGCATCGCGGAACTCGTCCCAGGTACGTGGACCGACTTCAGGATCGTAGCCAGCCTCTTCCAGAATCTGCTTGTCAAACCAGGTCAGGGCTTCGTGCCAGCGGAAGCTGAAAATTGGGAAGCTATAAAGCTCGCCACCAAATGTCGTGCGACCCTCAATGAAGATGGATTCTGGCAGACTATTCTTCCACTCTTCGGACACATGTGGGCCAAGGGGCGCGAACCAGCCTTCGCCTTGTAGTGCTGCAATCGGCACATTGATACCCGCCAATGCGTGCACATCAGGCGCTTGATCGTTAGGATAAGCAAGTTGTAAAGCCTGGCCCAGGTCCGGCGGCGAGAATACACTGTATTCAACGCTCACATTGGGATTGGCTTCTTTGTAGGCTGCGAAGACGCTTTCGGTCAAGGGCTGCAACGGCAAGAAGTGGTCCCACCACTGCATAACGATTTCATCTTGCGCCATCACAGGCATAAATGAAGCCAGCCCACCACTCGCGGTCGTCGCTGCGGCGATGCCGGACAATTTCAAAAAGTCGCGTCTTGAAAGTTTCATTTTCTAACTCCTAATTGAACTTTTTTGACAAACATTGCGTGAATCAGCCAAAAATCGGCTCTGATTCGGCATACAACGCCAATGTGACAGCGCTGTCATACCGACCAAAATAAAATTCTATGTCATATACACCTCCTTATTTGCCACATACTGAAAAGCTATGTTCTTAGATTGCTTGGGCTGCTATGTAGGTGTGCTGTCGCGTTTCACGAATTCAGGTTTAATGATGACCTCTGACGTATCAAAGGTCGCCGCAATACGCTCGAACAAGATGCGAGCAGCGGTCGCCCCCACTTCATAACGTGGGATGCGGAACGTCGTCAGCGAGATACGCTGAAGCTGGGATAAGCTGATGTCATCAAAACCAACAATGGCGATGTCATCTGGAACCTGGATGCCCAACCGATCACAGGCTTCTATGGTCGCAAAAGCTGTCTCATCGTTATAACAGATGATCGCATCTATGTCCGGTTGGGTCCTGAGCCATGCCTCAACCTGATCGCTGGTATCTTGAATATTTTTACCCAGGGCTTCCACCAACAGAGGTTGAGTTCCCAGTCCCAATTGCTGAAAACAACTGCGTAAACCCTCCAGGCGCTTACGATGCGGATAACGCTCATCGATTCCCGGTTTGATATAGGCGATACGGCGGCGACCCACATCAACCAGATGCTCCACTGCCTGCGCCATAGCGGTCGAGACATCCACATTGACCGTACCAGCTAAATCATCCAGAGGATCATGGCCGATAATCACCGCGGCTTTCTGACGTAGTAATAGCTGCCTAAGTTCAGGGACGGGGAGCGTCGGAGTGTTGTACACGAGGCCATCGACGCGATGTTCTTCTAACAACCGGAGGACATCACGTTCGCGATCACCATCACCATAGGAATTTAGCAACAAGACGCTGTACTGATTTTCTTGAGCAACCGATTCAACCCCAGCAATCACCTGACTAAAGTAGCGATTGGTAATACTAGGAATCATCAAGCCAATAACCGTACTGCGGTCCGATGCCAGACTGCGCGCGACCAGATTGGGAAGATAGCCTAACTTGTTGACAGCAAGCTCAACCCGCTTACGAGTTGCTTCGCTGACATACCCATTGGCGTTAATCACGCGCGAAACAGTTTTGCGGGATACACCCGCTTCCTTCGCAACGTCATCAAGGGTGATGGTTTTGCCAAATGATTGAGCTGTCTTGGGGTCCAAAATAAGTTACTCGCAATTAAAAATATATACAATAAACACGATATGACAGCGCTGTCACAAGCGTATGCGATTAATGCTCAAAAGTCAAGAAATCCAGATAATCTGGGATTCATATTGCCATTGAAGTCTGAAATAGTCTATACGCCAAGCGTAGGACGTACAGAGCCTGTGTGCGCAAAGTATGCGCACATAGGCTCAAAATGAGTAAACATGTTGCTCGCACTATTCGCTAATTTCAGAAAACCCCTTACGAAGCGCAAAGCATGCGGTTGTGTCCTTGCTAACTCGCCTTATGGCGTCTGCTCGTGGTAATGCTCCGTCACCGTCGCAATGTGATGGTAGTCGATATCAAGTTGCCACTGCGTACGCCAGACATGTTCTTCCATAGCACCTTGTTTCCAGGATTTGATATTTGGGACAATCGCCTTGAAGTGCGGTGCGACACCCTCATCATGATTCGCAGTCGGCGGCATACCAAAGTAGAGATAGGCATCGCCATAACGATAGGTAATGGCCTGATCGTCACGATTGTTCCATAGGATGAGCAGCGTCGGGTCATGCGTGTCGGCAATGTGATAGATGCCTGCTTCGTAGAGCACCTCACACAGCGCACGGACATGGGATGGCTGCATCGGCACGAAATAGGGCGCGATTTTGTCTGGGTTGGCGATGAGTGCATCAATGATATCCGCCAGTTGATTGCGAACCCCCGTATTCAGACGGAAGTGGCTGAGCATCCACAGCAGTTTTTCGCGCTTGCGGTCGCGGTGCGATAGCAGCGGCGTTTCGGTCGCTTGTAGCTGTAACGACAGTTCAGCCGTCGCCGGGAGCGAAATACCGGACAGGAGCAGCGTTTCCGTAGCCGCATCATACGAAGATGCCACTTCGACCTGTTTACCATCAACCTGTAAGGTGATGTCATTCGCGGCGGTGACACCATGAACGTGCAGATGAATCGACCGCTCGGCGGAAATCAGGCTGATGTCACCCTGTGCCGGTTCAATCGACAACATGAGTTGGTCATCGGCCCAACGCTGGGTGATGGTCGTTGTGCAAGCTTGATTGTCAAGATAATCGCGCGATTCGCCATCATCTTCATATAGCGTGAAGCTATTATCTGCACCCGCAAAAACGTGTAGATGCAACTCATCAGGGTTATCGATACCACCCCACTTTGATCTAGGACCGAGGGGAAGAATCGCACCAGCTTTAGCAAATAGAGGGATGTCCTTGAGCGTACCATATAGGGCATGCCAGCGATTACCTTCGTAATGCTCACCCGTAAAGACATGATACCAATCGCCTTCTGGTAGCCAGACGACCTGACGCGATAATCTCGTATCAGGGTCAGCGGGTTCTACGTAGGGTGCCGCGATTAGCTCCGTACCAAACATGTACTGCTGCGGGCAATGATAAGCGGCTTCTTCCTCAGGATAGTCATAGTACATGGGCGAGACGAGTGGCAGGCCATCAGCATAAGCACGCCAAGCCATCGTATAGATATATGGAATCAGGGCATGACGGAACTGCAATGCATCGCGCAGGACTTCACGGATTTCGGCAGACTCAAATGCCCAGGGGCGCTGATCGTAGAAGTAGCCTTTGGTGGTGTGAATACGCAGAATCGGGCTAAGTGCGCCGAACTGGACCCAGCGGGCGAACAATTCAGGATCGCCAGTGCCGCTAGTATGGCCGCCAATGTCATGGCTCCACCAGCCATAGGCAACGTTAGACGCTGTCGCCGTCATATAGGTCTGGAAAGCCAGCGTTTCCCAGGTGCGGTAGCTATCACCAGAGAAGCCAATCGGATAGCGTTGATGGCCTTCATTGCCCCAGCGAGAGAAGATAAAGGAGCGAGAGTCACTGTTGCGGCCTAAATCCTGGAAGTGCAAATGATTAATGAGCCACAGCGGGTCGAGGTTTTCAATTTTGCAGGTGAGGCCCTGCTGCCAGTCCAGCCACCAGAAATCGACGCCCATTTCCTCATAGGGATGGTGCAGCACTTCAAAATAGGCATTCACAAATTCAGGGTCGGTGATGTCGAATTCAACGGGCTGGTCTGAGGCCGGGTCGATGCCCATGCGCTGGGCCATCTCTCGATATTGGGCTTCATGCGGATGAATGCCCTCGGCTGGATGCAGGTTCAGTGCGGTTCGTAAGCCTTTTTCGTGGAAGAAGTCCATGAGGCCCTTTGGATCCGGGAAAAGGTCTTCATTCCAGGTATAGCCTGTCCAGCCTGTGCTTTGATTACCCGTTTCGGTAATATGCCAGTCCATGTCCACGATGCACACGGATAGGGGTATATCATGTGCCTCAAAGTCGTTGATGAGGGATACCAATTCATCCTGTGTGTAATGCCAATAGCGACTCCACCAATTGCCCAGTATCCAGCGAGGGACCAGGGGCATATTGCCACTCACAGCACAGTAATCAGCCAGCGCGGATCTATAGTCATGGCCATAGGCGAAGAAGTACCAGTCGATGGCGCTGCCCTGATGCGCCTCTAACCAGAAATCCTCATTGAAGACAAACGCTTTAGAGTCATCCAGCAGGGACCAACCCGAACGCGAGATCAGACCATCACTAAGCGGTGCATAGCCATTAACCATGTCCAGCGTGCGCGTCGTGCCTTTGAGATTTTGCGTATCGACATCGCCTGGATGCCATTCCGTATCCGTTGATTTGACCTGGATGGATAGGCTCTGGGGCGTAAATGGTTGGCCAATTTCGTAGTGTAAAACGAAGGCATCCGTTTCTATCTTCAGGCTGTCAGCATCCTGCTGTACAGTGAAGGCAGGAACAGGTTGCAGACGATACCACATGGTCTGGCTGGCACGGTCTTCAAATTGACCTTCTGGGTCATATTCCAGTCGAATGAGCCGCTCTGTCAGAATCGTGAAACGGGCCGTATCGACGCAGATAACCGCATCAGGGTTGGCTATCGGCTCAATATCCAGCTTAAAGTGATCGGGAAGCATGGTGTTGTTTCTCCTCCCTGGTCGATAGGGGTAACCAGGGTTAGCTGTGATTTTATATTGACCCAGGATAACGCAATTCCTGCGGGTCACAACCACAATCCATGTGCAGGTTTAACAAATCTAAAATCTCTGTCATGGCACCCCTACCAAATCACATCTATGACAACGGGCCAAACTACACGCAGCAACGTCTAACAGACACGATGCTATATCAAAAAGCGCAGGGTCGGATGGCCCCGCGCCTTATTGATTCCTGATGTACTCGCAATGAGATTGTTAGCCTGGTAGCCCTTTAGCAATGACGACTTACGAATCGGCTTCGAAGAAATTGCCATCATAGGTTGCCAGGTATATGTCTGTGCCACCACGGACGGTTGCGACTTCGACATATAGATAAAACGTCTCTTCATGATGCAGCAAGCTCATAAAACCAATGGCCCGAGCGCGTGGAATATCGCGAATGCCAAATACTTGCCTATCTTGAGGTTCCCAATGTAGACCATCTTCGCTGAGGGCAAGCAAGATATTGCCAGTCGGATTGTCTTTGTAGATCATCACCCAGCCGTCATCGGTTGCGACAACATTTGGCATGGTCGCATTTTCAGAATCCTCGCCAACAATAATTGGGTCACTCTCAGCGTATGGGGGTTCAGTAGTCGTTGGATCATCATATTTTACCCAGTCAATACCATCAGAACTGGTCGCCATGCCGATAGCGGTTGCGCCACTGGGCATAAAGCCAGCAAAGTACATGACGTAACCATCTTCTGTACGCAAAACTTCAGGATACGAAATTTGCTCTGCATCCCATTCGCCTTCGCTACCCCGTGCGAGCAGGACGCTCTCGGACCTTTGCCAGGGACCTTCTGCTGAGTCTGATGTTGCACGGCTAATATCGCCGCCACCCATCGGAAAAGTGTTGCGATCTTTGGTATAGAAATAACTTAGCCATTGGCCATCATCAATCAGGACACTTGATCCAGCGACGCCTGAACCCACGTAATCTAAATCTGCGCCCGTATATAAAGGCGCATCATGCGAGCGATTTGTCCATTCATATCCATCATGTGAGGACTTATAACCAATGCCCTTGATGTCGGTTGCACCGCTACCATTCCAAAAAAGGTAGAATTGCTCATCATGAACCACAATGCCTGCTGGCTCGTTCCAATCGCTATACCAATCTGTGACACCACCACGTGTAGCAATAGGGCTATCACCAAAAAGCTCGAAAAGTGAGGATTCTTGGGCTTTTAGCCCACCTGTAGGCAATAAGCCAACTATGAAAAGCAAAGCTAAAGCCTGTCGCAAAGATCGTGACAACATATTTCCTCCAAGATAAAATTGTTTTGATACTTCGATTTTTTGTGATAGACGCTATTTACTGCGCCTTCTGAACGACGACCTGTATTTCGGTGATACTTCCCGAATCTTCTTGACCTATACCGGGCACAATATAAATTTCACGAACAGGCATCTTCGCCTTATATTGATTTCTCTGCATCCAATTTCTTAGCTGACTATAGCTTTTGTGGATGGAAGCCCGTTGGCCCCGATGTATGAGGCTAGCGACCTGTGTTAGTTTCGGTAATTTTCGTAGTGTTCCCTCGCCACAGTGTGGGACATGAATATGTTTTGGGAAATTCCGATATGCGAGGTAGCCCATCTCAATGTCGAGCAAGGTCTTGTTTGGGTTCGCCCTATTAACATCATGCACGACCCCAACGGCTGGCCCTGGATAATTGATCTGATAGTATGTCAATTGCTCATAGAGCTTATCGAATACAAAAGCTATTTTCTCAATTGGCAGCGTTTTTCTGATCGACAGGTAAGATTGTGAAGGTATGGCTTTGACAATAACATCATGGATATGTGTTGCCCCTTCCAGTTCAATCTGTTGTAAACGCATTTCAACATTATTGAGGCGGGCATATTCCTCTTCGATACTTTGCTCTATCTGTGATTTACGCAGCAATAGAATCCCGCGAATCTCGCTCACACTGATATTTTCATTCATGAGATTCTGAATTTGATTGAGCGGTAAGCCCAAATTTTTGAGTGCAATTATTCTATTTACATCAGACAATTGTTCCGTGCGATAGTAACGGTAGCCCGTTTCGGCATCCGTATGAGCGGGGCTGAGCAAGCCGATTTCGTCATAGTAGCGCAGGACGCTCACAGGGATTTGCGAAAATTTCGAAAACACACCGATCTTCAACATGCGACATTCCAGATCATTCCATCGAAAATGATTATAAACTCTCAGGCCGCTTGAGAGTCTATAGGCAAATTTCGAGATAGCTATGAAGAACATTTATCCAAAATGTGGGCAAAAGCGCGCTGGAAACTTAGAGCATGCCCATCGAGAACAACTGTGTGAGAGCATGCTCAGTGAAGTGGGAATGGTTTAGAAGATTGGAAGCAAATGCGCGGGGCTTACTTGCCTACAATTTCGATGACATGGGAATCAATGTAATCCATGCCCAGGAAGCGGCTCACGGAAACGCGATGATTGCCATCAATCACGTAGTAGCAGGCGTCCAACTTGTAGACCTCAATCGGCGGCAGGTCGATGCCCATCGATTTTAAGCGCAGGATACGCCGCCACTTATTTTCCACACTGGGGTTTATGGGCATGAAGTCGCGGTCAAATTCATTGACACGGCCTAACGAACCGACGATATCCCGCACAGGAATTGGCCTTATTCCGCGCTCGCATTGCTGACCGAATTCTATGGATTGGCGAACCTGATCAAACGAGATGAGTTCAACCGGTTGTCGCTGCAATCTGCGTAACAATCGCTGCCAAACGCCGCGTCGCATCGCCCGGTTGAATAAGCATTCGCTTGATTTAGCGTAGGTCATGTAACTCATGGTATTTCTTCCTTAGTGGGGTAGCTGACGAACAGCACCCCACTATTCTCCCTTACTGTATACGTCATTCTGGCCAGGTTTGTGACAACACCGTGTTGACCATTACGTCAACAAAATGCGCGGGGTCATCCCAACTTGGCGTATGGGCCGATTCCTCGAAAACGATCCATTCTTTATGAGGTGCCTCAATGTAGTTGAAGTATTCCTCTGCCAAGCTATTGACAGCGTTCACATCCCAACGACCATTGATCATGTAGACAGGCACATCCAGACGTGGGTCCATTGCTCTCAAGTCGAGATCGTAGAGCTGTGGATAAACAGTCGTGAAGGTATTGGCCAAGCCCAGCACCCATGTCACTTTGTCAACCAGACCATATTCGGGGGCACGCAAGGAATCGAAAAGGAGGTTATGGTGCGTGCCCTCGCCATGTGCATGGGCTTCCATGTAGTTGTTGAGCACGACATTGGTCCCATTAAACTTGCTCAGCAGTTCCTCCGGTGCATAGGGTGGTGGCCCGACCTGACGCAGGCCATTTGCATCCTCTATCCGTCCCTGTTCTGTCAGGAGATCGAGGGCCATCTCATAGCCGATCTGGTCGTTTTCGATAGGGTCCACCATTTGCCCGGTGGTAATGAGCGCATAGAACAGGTCGGGATGCTGCTGGACCAGCAGAACACCTAAAATACTGCCCCACGACTCGCCAAAGACATAGATTTTTTCCTGACCAAATCGCTCACGCAGGTAGAGCGACAAGGCATAGGCATCATCAACATAGCGCTCTAGCGTCAATTCATCAAATGGCACAGCGTTATAGGACTTGCCCGTTCCGGGTTGATCCCAGTTAACGATGGTGAAGTGCGCTTCCAGTTCACCGAGGTACTTCCGCGTCATGACCAGCTCACTACCACCTGGCCCACCTGCCAGGAACAGGAGTATGGGGTTATCGGTGTCTTCTCCGCGGATGGTGAGCCACTGCTGGCTGCCATTGAGTTCGACGGTTTCCAATGTAGCGATGCTGCCCGGTACAGGCTGCCCGTTGGCGTCCGTGATCGGTGGGGTCGCAGCAAAGTACTGTGACAGTACAACGGCCAACACAGCGACGAAGACCCAGGCAATGATGTTGCTGGTGACCAGCAAAGGCGTCCGATCAAAGTAAAAGAGTGCGACAATCAAGCCCAGATCGAATAGAGTCAGGATGCCCGCCAATATGATCGGAACAGCTGTGATGACATACAGCAAGAGAATCGGCAGGCCACTGATTATCATGGTCAGTAAGGCCAGCAGCATCAGCAAGCTGACAGCCAATCGACGTAACGGACGGCGTTGGGGACGCCTGACAACGTGTTTCGTATTTGTTTGATGTTCAAGTGACATCGTGTTCGACATGACTTTGTCCTCAAATTTGCTTCTCAAAAATCAATTGACTCGATTGTGTTCTGGCCATCATCAGCCAGCACATGGAGGCGGTTGGGCGTTACAGTTACGACTTTCTGCCACTCATAGGGGGCGCTTAAGTCCGATACGTTGGCAATAATCGCTGTGCCTTGCAGCTTCCAACCCTGTGAGAGCAATACCACTTCCGACTGTGATTCCAGATTAAAGAGATGGTCAGCGTTGTGTGGGACAAACAGGTTCAGGAGATCGCCGTCGGGCTTGTATGCCACCTGGCTGATCTGCGGACCGGCTTGCCCACACGTCACGAGCATCACGACATCATATGCATTGAATAGATCGGCTACGCGCTGACGCAGATGCCTGTTCATGGGGCCACCTCACCGGATAGAGGCGATGAAGGCATCAATCATTGCAGCGTCCCAAAGGGCCAGCGGTTGGTTAACCACCAACAAGACCGTGCCATTTTCGCCTTCAAAGACCATATTCAGGCTGCGATACGGTTCGCCATTGCCATTGATGCGATCACTGATGGTGAGATTGGCGGGCTGGCCGCGTACGATACGCTGTTCATGACTGACCAGAGTGGATGACTCCCAGGCCATGGTCTCTTGATCGTTGTTGGCAACATAGCCCTGCATCACCTGTTCGCTCGGCATGATGCCCGTCGGGGCTTGTAGCCATACCAGATGGCCATCACCCTCATTCGACTTATAGGCGGCGATGGTGTAATCGAGAATGTTGACGGCATAGTCTGGCTCATAGCCCGCTGGCAGATCAAAGTGAGCGATGGAAGCGGCTACGCGATTGACGCGCGCATCATCGAATAACTGTGGCCCCAGAACAAAAGCCATTGCGCCACCCAGAATGACCAGAATGGTTGAGCCAATGAGCAAATTCTTTAACATGGTGTTACTCCCTGATTGATGAAGTCTCGTTTACGTACTGAACTACCCTGACGATAGTCGTAAACCACCGGGGGGTGTCATCCACCAGAAGTTAGATTTGGGGTTTATACGAGGGGTTTTTTAGGAAATTAAGCGGGTAAAATATGTAAGGAACGGGCCTTGGTCACGGCTTCCGTACGATTTTGGGCATCAAGCTTGTTCATGATGTGGTGGATATGACTCTTGACCGTCCCCAGGCTGATGAACAGACCATCAGCTATATCCTGATTACTGGCCCCCTGGGCGATCAGCGCCAGAACCTCTAGCTCACGGTCCGTGAGGGTATCTGCTGGGTGCTGAATAGTGTGTGCATCGGCCATTGTATCGAGCAAGGACTGCGCATAATCAGAGTGAATACCCTGAGCGATGGCCGTCTGTAGCAGACGCTGCACAGGCTGGCCAAAGTCCAGAAAGATACGCACAACGCCCTGAGGTTGGGCCAGTTCAAGTGCCGTTGCTATGGCAGACACAGAAGCCGGGTCACCAGGGCCTGATTGCTGTTGATGGGCCATTGCCCGGACCAACTCGCCCATCATGACACTACTCATACGGCCAGCGTTCCGGGCATCATCAATCAAGTCGTTGACGATCTCCAGGGCAGTTGCTGCATCACCGCGTGCCAGATAGATACGCGTCAGGGTCAGGTTTTCCTGGTCACTATAGTAAAAAGACAGTTCACTGTCTTCGTAGGTCTGCGCCCAGGCATTAGCTGTATCGAGATCACCCATTTGCAAGGCGAGGCTGGCCTCGGCAGCACCGATGTGGATGGCCATCATGGGACTGGCAAAACTCTGGGAATCACTTTTGGCCTGTTCTATACAGGCGCGAACGTCCTCAACCTGCCCGCGCGCCCACATGACTTCCGCAAGCAAAAGATGCGCCCACCAGAGGGCATCGGGGATGTTGGCGCGGCGAGCCAGGGCGATTGCTTCCCGGAGCAGCGCTTCGGCTTGGACTATCTGATTGCGCTGATGGTAAACAAAGGCCAGCGGCAGCATGACGATACACATAGGGCCAATTTTCGTCGTTTGCAGGGCGAGGATGGCCTCGCAGCGATCCTGCACAGATTGCAAGTCACCCGCTAACAAATCAAGCTGAGAGAGATAATATTGAGCATCGAGTGTCAAGTAATGGTGATTCATATCCTGTGCGAGTTCAAATGCCGCTTTATAGGCCTGTCGCGCCAGGTTGACATCGCCAATGAGATAGCGCAAAAAGCCTTCGGTGTTGGCAATACGGACACGATCCAGCCCGGTGACATCCTCGGCTAAATCATTCGCCTGCTCGTTCCACCTGATACCCGATTCGACGTCACCCTGATATGCTGCCAGAGTCGCCCGATAGTTGCAGGCGATAGCGTGGAGTATGCGTTTCTCCTTATCCGGCAAATCCGACTGCTCCACAAGTTTCACGGCACGGTTGAGGAATTCCTCTGAACGTGGGAATTCGCCTATTAGATAGAAGCCGCGCGAGAAGTAGAGACACAGGCGAGGGTGCTGGTCGAGCGCGTTGTCGGGTATGCGCGGCAGCCAGTTCATGATCGTCGCGATTTCCCCACGAGCAGTCAGGGGTTGCCATGCGTTCTCTTCAATCAACTTGGCCGCATAGTCATAATCCTGCGCATTTAGGGCATGGCCAATAGCTTCGACATACCGTTCCTGCCCCACATACCAATCCGCAGCAAGACGGTGCTGCCTATAGAAATGCTGCGGGCGCTGGATATGCAAATACTGACATAGGAACTGCTCGAACAGGTGATGGTAACGATAAATCGGTTCTGTGTTTGATAAGGGGATGACGAATAAGCTCTGTGAAGCAAGCTGATTGAGCAGTAATGGCGCGTTGCTGTCGCCTGTCAGCACGCCGCACACCTGAGGATGCAATCGGCTCAAGACACAGGTATCCAGCAAGAATGACTGGGTTTCGTCCGGTAGTTGTTCAAAAATCTCTTGCATCAGGTAATCAAAAATATGGCGCTGCGCCAGCGAATAGCGTGCAAGCTGATTTTCGAACTGGGTCGGGTCGGGACTTTGTCGGCTCATCATGATTAATGCCAGAGCTGCCGCCCAACCTTCTGTCAGGTCATCAAGCTGTGCCAGCAGATGCTTGGCAGGCATCCAGCCCAACGTGAGCTGGAACCATGCTGAGATTTCCTCGTCGCTAAAGCGCAGATCGCCCATTCTGACTTCATGGACCTTACCCTGGGCACGCATCCGGGCCAGTTGCAGCGGCGGATCAGCGCGGGTGCCGATGGCGAGGTGCATATTGGGCGGCATATACTCTGCAAGCAGCGTCAGCGCTTCATGAACCTGCGGCTCGGTGATGAGGTGATAATCGTCAAGGATGAACACAAAGGGTGTACCGTCTTCCGTAACACGATTGATGAGGGTGCCAATCGCGTCCTGAAGGCCCATCTGATCTGGTAACCCATCAGCTGGCTGCCAATCCTGATAGGCAATGCGGCAGGCCGTCACCAGATAAGCCGCAAACCGCGCCGGATCGTTGTCGCCTTCATCCAGCGCGTACCATGCCACACGCGTATCATTTTGTTGGAGATGATGCGCCCATTCAATCAAGAAAGACGACTTCCCAAAGCCAGCAGGGGCAGAAACGAGGACGAGTTGCTGATCGGCAGTCAGGCGTGTCTGTAAAGCCAGGCGCTCACGGTACACATGCCGCCCAGGAATGGGTGGTATTTCGATTTTTGTACGGAGCAAAAAAGGCATCGGCACTCCTCCCCCAGCAGTATTGTATCAAGTGTGATCGACTGCCAGCACATGATAGATACCACTAGTTGTAGCGCCTAAACTCATTCCTTGATGGGCAGACTAAGATAAGATAGACATCTTTACCCGGCCATTTTGCCCCATATCCTGGCTTGCGTCCGGGTTTTCGGCTTGGCTTGCCGTTTTGGGTGCGCGGCGTCTACGACCAATGGGAATACACATCGGCGTGTTGGTCACAGGGTCGGTGACGACTTCCGCCTTGAGGCCAAATACCTGAAGGATGTTTTCTGGTGTCATGACCTGCTGCGGATCGCCCTGGGCAACGATCTGACCGCCGCGCAAGGCGACAATCGTATCGGCATAACGGGCAGCCTGGTTGAGGTCGTGCAAGACCATGATAATCGTGCGGCCCTGCTCGTTAAGTTCGTCGAGTAGATCAAGCACATCCATCTGATAAGCCATGTCGAGGTAAGTGGTTGGCTCATCGAGCAGCAGGACATCGGTTTGCTGGGCCAGGGCCATCGCAATCCAGGCGCGTTGACGCTGGCCACCACTGAGCGTATCCACCGGACGATCAGCGAACATGGTCAGGTTGGTCGTTCGCAGGGCCTCGCTGACAATTTCCTCGTCTTCCTGGCTCCACTGCTGGAACCAGCTTTGATGCGGGTAACGACCCTGAGCGACCAGTTCATGCACTGTCAGACCTTCCGGCGCGACTGGTGATTGTGGCAGGATTCCCAACTTGCGCGCGAGATCCCTGGCCTTCATCGAATGGACATTCTGCCCTTCCAAGAGCACTGCCCCATCAAGGGGCTTTAGCAAGCGAGATATGCCCCGCAGTAGCGTGGACTTCCCACAGCCATTGGACCCGACCAATGCGGTGATGCTGCCCGCCTCAAGGTGCAGGTCCAGTTCATGAACGATGATGGTCTTGTTGTCGTACGTCAGCGAGAGGTTGTTGATGTCAATCATGTATGCTCCTGACAAAAGCGCCCACCCTGGCAGTTGAACCAGGGCAAGCACTCTTTTTTACATAGGGTGTTGCATAGGGCTGGCTAGCTGATGCTATTCGCAGATGCTATCCAGCGAAGGGGCTACACGAAGCTATATCAGGCTTCGTCTACCCAATCCACACCGGGCACATCTTCGCCACTAAAGCGCACCAGATGATCGCCAACGACATGCTTCACACGTCCGAAATTCTCATCCGTGTCAGCTTGAATGCTGATTACAAGGGTACCGTTGGTCGCCTGCATCTGGCAATCTCCAAAGCCAAATTGCACCGTACCCTGATTATCATCGTATTGCGCTGTGACCTTGCGGTCAAAGTGATTGCAAAGGGCTTTTAGATAGCGCGATGCTTTTTCCGTTTCTACGAATGCCTGGGCTTTGTACATCATTATTCCCCGGTTAGGGCTACTTCGACTGTGTCCAGCACCAGCATCGAAGCCAGAGGACCACCGCTGCTCGTCCATAGGGAACCATCAACGACGACAACGTGGTCGTTCTGGACGACTTCCAAGGCCTGGAACAAGGGTGATTCCAGCGCTTCGTCTAGCGCATCCACAGCATCGCCTTCTGCTTGGAGAGTGCCGATAAAGGCCCAGTCAACATCAATAACGCCGAGTACTTCCAAGCTGAGTGGTGCCGAGTGCGCATGGCCGGATTCCAGTTCCGGGATGTCTTCAGGGGAGGACATGCCCAGGTGGAACAGGACATCGCTAACGAAGGTAATCGGTGCCATGACCTGCGGACCATCAGCGGCCCAGCGAGCGACAATAAATTCGCTGTTAACGGCATCACCGAGTTCTTCTTGCAAAGCCGTAATACGGGCTTCGTATTCAGCCAGGAAATCATTGGCTTCCGGGATCATATTCATGACATCGGCAACGCTCAGGAAGTGGGTTTGCCAGTCACTGCCATAGACATAGGTATTGACTGTCGGTGCGATGGCATTCAACTGCGCCAACACATCCGGGTCAGACAGGCCAGCCGCCAGAATCACGTCCGGCTCCAAGCCCAACAGGATCTCCAGATTGGGGGTGAAGAAGTCACCCGCGACGGTCACATCTTCCGGCAGGAGATCAGCCAGATAACGCGGCGGCATGGTTTGGCCACGGCCATTGGTGATACCAATCGGCTCGACTTCCAGTGCCAGCAGCGCATCCAGGTCGGAATCTGTCACGGTTACGACACGCTCCGGGTTTTCAGGAATGCAGGTATCAGCGAAGGCACGCATGCCCTCTTCGCAGACGACGGCTTCCTCAGCCGATGCCACACTCTCTTCAGGCGGGAACATTTCTACGAGCTGGGGCAGCGCGGCATCCAGCGCATAGGTCAGGCTCAAGGGCGAGCTAAAACCGAGCGCGTTTTCTGCTGTTTCGTTGAAGTACAGGACGTGCCCCTCTTGCACGGCAGTCAACTGGCTGAACAAAGGCTGCGATTCCAGAGCTTCCTGGCCGCCTTCGATGAACTGCAGGTTGAGGATAGCGATCAAATCCCGGTCGATGAGATCCATACGCTCTTCACTGATATAAGCGTAAAAGGAATCGCCAGCCACTTCCATGAGTTCTTCTGGCATCTGGAAACCTAAGTCAACGAAGAAACGACCTCGGCTGTCTTCATCGGTGTAGAAACCGTACGTGCCATCTGACCAGAAAGCAACGGCAACGGTATGGTCGGCGAACTGCGGATTGCTTTCTTTGGCTTCGGTATACAAGCCTTCGACCTCAGCAACCAGGGCTTCTGCTTCTGCGGATTTGCCAAGTGCCTGACCGATCAAGAGCGTGGTAGCCTGCCAGGGCATGCCGAAGTCGATGTACTCGTCCGTCTGGGCGATGGTCGGCGCGATCTGTGACAGATTTTCGTATTCTTCCTGGGTGATACCGGCTGTCACCGCACTGATGAGGTCGGGTTCCAGTGCCAGGATGGCTTCGTAGTTGAGCGTACCAAAGGTCATGTTGAGGACGACCGGGTGCTCGCCTTCAATATAGTCCTCAGCCCAGGGCATGATGGCATCTTCTTCACCATACCAGTAGCGCACAGCTACAGGTTGTTCGCCCAGTGCCAGCAAGAAGTCCTGTTCGGTGTAGCCAATAGCGACAATGCGCTGAGGAGCCTCAGTGATCGTGGTTGAGCCAAATTTGTGTTCAACGGTAATAGGGAATTCGTCTTGGGCGGCGATGGGACTGACCATCAGCAGGGCCAGGACGGCGATCATCAGGATAGTGATTGGCGTTTTTCTCATGTGGTTACTCCATGAATTAGAAATAAAACGGTTGATAGGTTGATACATAGGGATCGAAAAGCCGTCGATAAAGTGGCTCCTTATTGCAATGACGCCACAGGTGTGACGTTAAATGTACGGATAAGTTGGGTCACCCATTGGGTGATGCGACTTTGGGTTAGGTCTGGCTGATGGGTTTCATCAATGCCAAGCCCCATAAACTGGCCTGATTCCAGGCCAAGGGATTCACTAAATTCATACCCACTGGCATCGGTGTAACCGACCAGGGTGGCGCCGCGGCGAACGAGTTCATGCCCCAGGATGCCGAGCGCGTCGAGGAAGTTATCCGGGTAGTTGTATTGATCGCCAATGCCAAACAGAGCGATTTTGCACCCAGCCAGATTTAGATTTTGGAGTTGGGGGAACGCAATGTCCCAGTCATCTTGGAGCTGGCCAATGTTCCAGGTAGGTACACCCAGAATAAGGCAGTTGTAAGCCAACAATTCGCTCAGGTCTTTGACTGTCCCAATGTTGATGGGTTCCAGCGTTTCGCCAGTGGCTTGCTGCCAAGCGCTCTGGATGTCATAAGCGACTTTTTCAGTGACGCCGGTGCTGCTGCCATAGTACAGGCCAACACGGCTTGATTCAGACGGTTGGGCTGTTTGGCGGGGGCTATCATCTCGTAATTCAATTGGTGGCTCATTGGTCTGGGCCTTTAGCCATTGTTTGGCTTCGTCCACATCGGTAAAGATGTTACCGCGCGTCCCGAACATATATCGTGCCCGTGAATCCGCTGTCTCTTGCCACTGCTGCCAGCGACCTTCTTCCGCTTTGGCACTGACGACCCAGGCCGCATCCGCCGGGTAAACATTGACATACCCCATGGTCTTGAGGTGGCTCAGGTGGCGATATTCACGACGAAACGCATTGATGAGCCGATTGATTTCTTCGTGTTCACGCTCATGTTCTTCACGCTCCTCGTCAGTCAGATGATGATGTTCGTGCGGCTCATTGACGATCAACACGCCAAAACGCGAATCTTGCTGCAAACGATCGGCCCAGTACTGGCCCAATTGACGGTAATCTTCAGGTGTGTGGTCGCTGCCTGTATAGACGATGAGCATTTGTGGATCAGTTTCATCAAAATGAAATGCCATTTTGCATGTCCTCTTATATCGGGGCCAATGAACGAACACCCGTTACTTATTCCGTGTTTGATAGAGCAAATAGGCGAAGTAGGGTGCGCCGATCATGGCGGCGACGACACCTACGGGCAGTTCCGATGGTGAGATCACCCAGCGACCAATCAGATCCGCCAGCATAAGCAGCACCCCACCCAGCAAAGCCGCCGTTGGGATCAGCCCTTCATGCGATGGCCCCACCAGGCGACGGGCAATATGCGGTGCAACCAACCCCACAAAGCCAATCGTCCCAGCAACCGCCACAGCGACAGCGGCCAAGGCCACACTCACAGCCAACAACAGAACGCGCTGAAGCTCCACCCGCAGGCCAAGCCCCCTGGCGGTGTCATCCCCTAAACCGAGGGTATTCAGTTGACGGGCCATCAGGATCGAAATCGTCAACAGCACAATTAGCCAAACTACCAGCGTCTGAACATGCTGCCAATTGCTGCCATAGACGCTACCTGCTAACCAGACTGTGGCTTCCTGCACGGCGTTGATTTCCCCAAATACGAGCATGAGGTTAGTTAGTGCTGTAGCGACTGCACCCAGGCCAACACCTACTAGAATCAGGCGAACGGGGGCACTGCCGCCCTTCCAGGCAACGGCGAAAATAGTCAAAGCCATTAGCAAAGCGCCACCGAATGCCACAAAAGGCAGCCATTCAATGGGCACGTCAAACCAGACGATGGTTGCGACTGCGGCCAATGATGCACCCGCAGTCACACCGAGGATACCGGGATCGGCCAGAGGATTGCGGGTAATGCCCTGCAAAATCGTGCCGGATACGCTCAGAGCGGAGCCGACCAGGAAAGCGACCAAAATGCGCGGCAAGCGGAATGTGAACACCACCAGTTCATGACGTGAGTTACCCGTATCCATGCCGAGGATGGTTTTGAGCACATCCAGCGGTGAAATATCAAAATCACCATAGCTGACGCTGGTCACGAGGATCGCAATGCCAAGAAGCAGCAATACTCCAAATACGGGCAGCATACGACGATCTTGCTTGAAGGAGAAGCGACCAACGCGGAGTGTGTGCCAGATAGGTTTCGTCGTCTTTTGCATTAGCTTTTCACCCGCCAGCGCGCCAGATACACAAAGAAGGGTGCCCCAATCAGGGCCATCATCACACCAACGGGCAGTTCCAGCGGTCGGATGATGATACGTGCCACCAAATCACCGCCTATGACCAGCAACGCGCCAGTCAGGGCGCTGTAGGGCAAAATCCAGCGATAATCAACGCCGACGAGAAAGCGCACCAGATGCGGCGCAACCAATCCTACGAAGCCAATCGGGCCAGCCAAGGCAACCGCCCCACCCGCCAGACACACGACCATCAACGCGGCCAGAGCCTTAACGATAATCGTATTTTGTCCCAGGCCAGCGGCAATGTCATCGCCCAGACTGATAGTCGTAATCTGACGCGCCAGGAGCAGCGCGCCGATCATGCCGACGATCATCCAGGGTGCTGTTTGCGTCAACAGCGGAAAGTCACGCCCGGCCAGTGAACCAACCGTCCAGAAGCGAATCTGATCGAGTGTGTCACGGTCGCTAATCAAGATAGCGGTGGTGAAAGATGAGGTGAAGCTGGTCATGATGACACCAGCCAACGTCAAACGCAGCGGGGTTGCCCCACTGCGCCCCATAGACCCCAGGCCATAAACAACGGCTGCGGCCACAGTTGCGCCAATCATGGCAAAACCGGCATAGGCCGATAGCGGAATATTTCCCAGCACATAGACAGCTACGACGACGGCAAAGGCAGCCCCGGCATTTACACCAAGGATGCCCGGTGATGCCAGTGGGTTGCGCGTCACACCCTGCATGATAGCCCCTGCAACAGCCAGTGAGGCACCGACTATCGCCCCAGCCAGCACCCGCGGGAGGCGCACTGTCTGGATGATGAGATGCTCAAACACGTTTTCATCGTAATTGAACAGCGCATCAAAGACTGTTTGCGGTGAAATTTCCGCAGCGCCCAACATGATGCCAGCGACTAACATGACCAGCAGCAAGACAACGCCTACGATCAGTCCACCGACCAGCCAGAAGCGTTTGCCATAGCGTTTTTTGCCCAGGCTAGGCTGAGGCGGCGTAGCTATATTATTACGACTTCCTATTTCCATGCGTTACCAACGACTTGCGAAGATATGTCAAGTAATGATGGAAATGCTACAGAAAGTTAGGGGGGATTTCCACGCAGCGGGTTAAGGCGGGATTTTCTATGAAAAGAAACATGTATTTTCGGATGTAAGGTTTACACCACAGGCCACTTAAACGTTCGTACACCCTATCGAAATACAGAATTAACCCCTTGTTAAACCTATTTTTGATATAAGACATGGCCCTCCTACTAAGCATTATTTAAGGGTAACGACAGGTCAAAATAGCCTACCCACTTTGCCATCTTTGAGCATGATCGCCCTGCCTCTGGTGGCCTAACGAGCTAGACATATCTCCTCAATTATTTCATTTTGCCTCACAATTTCTTCAGATATGTGAAGAACCCATTCAATCCTATGAAATTCCCATCAGGTTCGTTGACACTCAATTTTCGCAAATGTTACGGTCAAATTTGAGAACCAGATATGAGGTTTCTTCCCCAGAAGCAACCTACTGGAACCACCGTCTTTATCTAACCAACCACATAGTCTGTGTCAGAAAGGTGATTGTATGAAACCGTTTTATCGACTTGCTATGGTCGCATGCCTGTGTCTGTTGATGGGCGTCACCGTATGGGGTCAGGATGCACCACTTGGATTCGCAGAGGGCGACCCAGTCATCGAACCCAATTTTGGCGATGATATTAAAACCCTGAACCCGATTATCGTGGCAGATGGCCCATCACAGGATGTGATTAACCGTCTGTTCCCCGTGCTTATTCAATACAACCCCTTTACTTTGGCATGGAATCCTGGCGAACCGCGTGGCCTAGCGGAAAGCTGGACGATCTCCGATGATGGGCGCGTTTACACGTTCCAACTGAGCGATGAATACTACTGGAACGATGGCACACCCGTCACCACCGCGGACATCATGTGGTTTTGGAATGCAACCATCAACGAAGATACCAACTCCAACAACCAGTTGCTCATCGACCAGGTTGAAAGCATGGTCGCCGTTGATGACTACACACTAGAAGTCACCTTCAAGGTTGCCAGTTGTACAGCGCTCGACACACTCAACCCGGTGACAGCCGTCCCGGCACACGCCTTTGAAGAATGGTTTGGCTCCGACCTGGCTGGCATGGAAGACAGTGAGTTTAACCTGGATATGCCGGTGACTGGCCTGGACTTCACCTTTGATAACTTCCGCCCAGGTGAACAGGTCACGCTGCGAGCTTATGAAAACTATCCTGACCCGGTTGAAGGCAGCGTCATCCCGGCTGGCTACATCTACAAGACCGTGACAGATCAGGTCGTCCAGATGGAGCAATTCTATGCGGGCGAACTAACCTGGCTAGAGTCAGTGCCTCAATCGTCTATGGAAGAAGTCCGCACCCGCAGCGATGCTGGCGAATTCCAGATTTTTGAAGCTCCCGCCAATACGATCCGCTTCCTATCTTTCAACCTGGCTGACCCGGAAAATCCGCAAGATGCCGTCGACGAAGATGGCAACCCGCTGGATCAGGGCGTCCACCCCATCCTGGGCGACAAGCGCGTTCGTCAGGCATTGGCATTGGCCATGAACTACGACGAAATCAACGAAGGGGCCTTCTTCGGTAATGGCATCCCGGTAGCATCACACGTTCTGCCAACATCGTGGGCCTACCCTGAAGACCTAGCACCGTATCCGTTTGATCCTGATGCAGCAGGTGCCCTACTGGACGAAGCTGGCTGGACCGATGAAGATGGCGATGGCATCCGTGAGTGCAACGGCTGCGAAACCACCGAAGACGGGACACCGTTGAGCTTCAAGGTCGAGACAAACGCCGGTAACGTATCGCAAGAAGCGCTATACACCATCCTACAAGATCAGTGGAGCCAAATCGGCGTGGATGCGCAGGTGTCTTTCCTCGACTTCAACATCCTGGTGGATAGCCTGCTAGCCCAAAACTATGACGCTATCGGCTTGTTCTGGAACTTCAGCATTCCGGCAAACCCGGATGACGCGACGGATGTCTTCACCCCCAGTGCGGATGTCATTGGCTCCGGCTTCAACACCGGCTCCTATAACAACCCGCGCGTGACCGAACTGCTGGAAGAAGCCCGTCTGCTGCCCGGTTGCGACCAGGCCGAACGCGCCGCCATTTATGGAGAAATGTACGAAATCCTGGCGGATGAACTGCCGTGGCTGTGGCTGAGCACCAGCACGGTGATGTCGGCTGCCCAAGGAAACCTCGAAAACTGGGACCCGCAAGCTGGCTTTGCGCGTTGGAACATCGACGCCTGGACGAGTCAATCTCGTTAAGCCCTAGCGTTATCCAGTACCAGGTAGCAGGCCACCTGCTACCTGGCTTCTCTATCATCATCTGGTTACGAACCTGCTGTTTACGAGCAGCAATTGGATTTTGAACTACGGGTGGAGCGACTCAATGACCCAATATGTCATACGCCGATTGATACAGGCGATACCAACCTTCTTTGGCATCACGATTATCTCCTATGCCCTCATGCTGGGGACACCGGGCGGTCCCATCAAAGCGATGTTTTTTGGTCAACGCATCCCACCTGAAGAAATCGAGCGCCGTGAGTTGGCATTGGGCGTCAATGACCCGCTACCCATACAGTATTTACGTTGGCTTGTAGGCGATGACTGGATGCGGCGCGATACAGATGGCGATGGCATCGCAGATACCGCGTTCCTGATTCCGCTGGACGTCAATGGCGATGGCGAACCCGAACCACCAGGGGATCGTTATGGCATCCTGCGTGGTGACTTCGGACGTTCATTTTTCCATAAGCGACCCGCCATCGACGTGCTTGTGGAACGATTGCCGGCCACACTGGAACTCGGCTTCTCAGGGCTAATCGTTGGGCTGGTGCTGGGGCTACCGATTGGGGTACTGGCGGCGATCAATCAAGGGCGCTGGTTTGACCAGGTGAGTCGCGTGGGCGCAGTGGTTGTCAATGCGCTGCCGAACTTTTGGTTAGCGCTGCTTTTGTTGCTGCTGTTTGGGTCCACACTGGGATGGCTGCCCCTGGGCAACCGCTGTCGAACGACCCTCGACGATACCTGCCCGCCGATTACAGAACGTCTGGAATATCTCATTTTGCCGACTGTTGTTCTGGCAGCCGGTGCTGTCGCAACCTATTCACGCTATATGCGAGCTTCCATGCTAGATGTTGTCAATCAGGATTTTATCCGCACGGCCTATTCTAAGGGCTTATCCTCGCGGGTTGTGTGGCTGCGACATGGCCTACGAAATGCTATGCTGCCGATTGCGACGCTCCTGGGACCATCGATCACATTTTTGCTAGGCGGCGCAGTCATCACGGAAACAGTCTTTTCCTGGCCGGGGGTCGGACGGCTAGCTGTCAATGCTGTCGGCCAACGCGATTTCCCAGTGGTCATGATCGTCGTGATCTATGCCGCGATGGCCACGATCCTGGGCTACCTTTTGTCTGACCTGATGTATGCCATTCTTGATCCACGTATCCGCTATGAAAAATAGCCTGACCAAAGAGGATACCTTCTATGAGTGCCCATAACAGTGTCGCGCATCTGGACTCTGAAACCAAGGTCGATCAATACGTAAAAAGCCGCTCGTATTGGGAAACCGCTTTGCTACGGATCCGACAAGATCGGCTGACGATGGTCGCTTTGACCATCCTGCTGTGCATTACGATGATGTCGGCTTTGGCCCCATTCATCACAAGCAACATCCTGCATCTGGACCCCAACCAGACCAACCCGACGCAGAACTTTTTGCCGCCGGGGACGGGACCGTATATCCTGGGGACAGATGATATTGGTCGAGACCAACTCGCTCGCTTGCTACATGCAGGTGGTGTTTCCATGCGGATTGGCATTTTCGGCGCGGCCTTTAGCCTGTCGATTGGCGTCAGTATGGGGGTCATCAGCGGCTACTTCGGCGGTATGGTCGATGACGTGATGAACTGGCTCATCACGACGATTGATTCGATCCCGTCACTGTATTTGCTGATCCTGTTCGCTGCGATTTTTTCACCCTCCGCGGAAACGCTCATTCTGGTAATTTCACTCATCAGTTGGACGTCATCCATGCGCCTGATCCGGGGGCAGACATTGGCCTTACGTGAGCAGGAATACGTCATCGCCGCACGGGCGCTGGGAGCGAATGCGTGGCGCATTATGTTCGTGCATATCGTGCCGAATCTGATTTCGATCACCATTATCTCGATGACGCTGACGATTGCTGGCCTCATCTTGACGGAATCCGCATTGAGCTATTTGGGATTAGGCGTGCAACCACCGCAAGCGACTTGGGGTAACATGCTGTCGAAGTCGCAGCAATTCTTCCGGCAGGGGCCACATCTGGTCATCTTCCCTGGCCTGATGATTTTTATCACGGTGCTATGTGCTTACGTCATCGGTGATGGCCTGCGCGATGCCTTCGACCCCACCATTCGCAATCGGTAAATAAAAAGACCGGGCGCACGGCTGCACTCGGTCTTTTGAGATTGTCTATGTGGCTGATGCCGACTATGGCAGAATGCGACGTGGCACCACGCGATTGAAGGATTTCCAGTAGATGAAGGCCTCAGCATAGGCGACACCACACTGCAGACCACGATAGGCACTTTGGAGCTTGAGCATCTTCATCATGCCGTTATCATCCATAGGTGGGACTTCAAAATTGGGATCGTAGTAATCCGGCATGAACTGGCTAACATGCTTACTGAGCATCTCGGCTTTGGTATCAAAGTGTTCGGTGATGTCCACCCACTCTTCTGGAATGAAGCTCAGGCCAAGCACACCATCCATAAAGGCGATGGGGCACGGCTGGCGATAGGGTTCCAAATCCGAGTGGGGATAGTTACGGACACGGGCAAGCTGGGCCGCATCCAAGACCATCTCGTGGGTATAGCGATGGTCGGGATGGTAGTCATCTTTGGGGTGCGTGATGATGATGTCGGGCTTGGCCTGACGAATCACGTTGACGAACTTAGCGACGTATTCATCGGTTGGCTTGAGGCCCCCATCCGGGATGCCCAACCAGAACAACTCCGCGCCAATGACAGCGGCTGATGCCTGCGACTCTTTGTGGCGAACCGCCGCGATTTCATCGGGATTGCCGCGTGGGCGTCCTCGTCCATCGGTGACGACACACATAAACGTGTTATCGCCACGGGCTGCTGCTTTGGCCAATGTGCCACCACACTGGACTTCGATGTCATCGCCATGTGCGCCAATTGCTAGAATATTCATGATACCCTCTTACGAAATGATCTCGTCCACTTTTGTTTTGAGTTGTGCGTCTGATTGACTGAGTTTATCGAGCATACTGCTCATCTGGGCTTCATCGCGCTGTAGCTGTGCTTCGATTTCATCGAGCACCTCGGCGGTTGCTGAAGGTGCAACACCCCCATAGACCACGCGCTTGGCCACAAACGCTACAGGGTCAATGGCTTGCTGCAAAACAGCTTCGGACAGCTCCACAGATTGACCAATTTTGTCCTGAGCGACTTGCTTCAGAATGTCCACATTGAGGTCTGCCGGATCGATTTTGTTCTCCAGCGCATACGTCACCATACCAGAGACGATACTGTGCGCCTGCCGGAACGGCAAATTCGCTTCTCGTACCAGCGTATCCGCCAGTTCCGTGACCGTCGTAAACCCAGCCATCGCCCGTTCACGCAGGTGTTCCACATTCACATGCAAGGAAGATACAACCGCTTCATAAAGGTCCAGCACATCATGCGATGTATGCAAACCGCCAAAGATAAGAGGGAAAATTTCGTCTTCAATGTCCTGTGTATCACCAAAGGGGATGCTGTGGCATTGCAAGGCAATACCCTGCGCCTGAGCCATCATACGGCTGATACGCGCCCGTAGATGCTCCAGAACAACCGGGTTGCGCTTCTGCGGCATGATTGAGCTAATTTGGATGAAGCTATCATGGATACGGACAGCACCACTCTCTTGGGTCGCCCAGAAGAGCATGTCATGCACCACACGCGACATGTTCACGCCCAGGCTGGTCAACGCATTGCCAACATCTGTCAGATTGTCGGAGCTACCGATGCTATCGTAGCTGCTGGCCATGATGGCATCGAAGCCTAGCAGGTCCGCGCTTGTCTGGCGATTGATCGGGAAGCCTGTACCCGTTAAGGCAGCGGCCCCCAGAGGACTCTGGTTGTTTGTGTCATAGGCGAATTGGAAACGGGCGGCGTCACGCTGCAAGAAGGAGAGCACACCCGCGATGTAATGGGCCATTGTCGAGGGCTGTGCCGGCTGTGTATGCGTATAACCGGGCATCAACGTTTCTAAATGCTCCCGCGCAAATGCCAGCAGGGTCCGCCGGAAGGCCAGTAAATACTGCTGCGATTCCAAAATCAGGGGGCGCAGAGCGAGGCGCGTCAGGGCGTAACCGAGGTCGTTGCGGCTGCGGGCAAGCTGCAAATTGCCACCATAGGCCGGCCCGACCAACTCAATCAAGCGGCGCTCAATCGCAAAGAAGAGATCTTCCACACCGGACTGATAACTGAGCTTGTCCAGGCCATCGGCTTCTACCTGTTTGAGGGCACTTAGCAGCGCGCTGGCATTTTCCTGGGTAATAATGCCACTCTCGTACAGCATGACGGTGTGGGCTTTGTTGGCGGCAAGCATCGGCTCATAGTAGTACGTTTTCGCATCATCATAAAAGGGCTTGAGGACATACTTCTCATAGAGCGGATGCGGGAATGATTTGGGCATGTCAGACATGCGGGTGTTTAGCCTTTCAAGCCTGTGAGGGCAATACCTTCAATAATGTAGCGCTGGAAGATGATGACCACGATCAGCAGCGGCACCACTGACAGCGACGCCCCTGTCATAATCAGGTGCCAATCCGAACCCGATTCGGTTGAGAAGAACTGCAAGCCCACAGGCAGGGTCATCATTTCGCGCTGGGAAGTGATAATCAAGGGCCAGATAAAGGCGTTCCAGTTGCCCAGGAAGTTGAAGATACAGAGCGCCCCAATAGCGGGCAAACTCAGGGGAACAGCCACGCGCCAGAACAAGCCAAACTCGTTCACCCCATCAATGCGAGCTGCATCTAAGAGTTCATCAGGGACGCCCTGCATGAATTGGCGCATCAAGAAGATGCCAGCGGCAGTAATCACACCGGGGAAAGCAATGCCCCAATAGGTATCGATCCAGGTTCCGCCGACAACCGGATTGGCGGACATGATAAACCAGGGAATGATGAGCATCTCAGTGGGGACCATCAGCGAACTGAGGAACACAACAAAAATGATGCGCTTACCTGGAAATCGGTATTTCGCAAAGACATAGCCCGCCAGTGAATCGAAGAAGGCCACGCTAATGGTGCTGATTAACGCCACGATGATGGAGTTAAGATACCAGCGTGGCAGCTCGGTTTCAGTCAGCACATACCTGTAATTATCCAGCGTCGGTTCTATCGGCATAAAACGCGGGATAAGAATTTCGCTAAGCGGCTTAAACGACGTCGAAATCATCCATAGGAAGGGAATCAACATTGTGAGGCCCAGGATCGTCAGGACCGCATAGGACAGCGCCCTGTAGCCCCATCCCCGACGCGAACGAACCGTTTGACGGGAAGGTTCTTTAAAAACGCTACTACGTTGTAAGGTCGCCATAGATGAACCTCCCTCAATCAATCTGACGGCTGGTAAGCCGCAACTGTAGAACGGTAATGACCAGAATGATCACGAATAGCACAACCGTCAGGGTTGCCGCATAGCCGTAATTGTTGCTATCGAAAGCCTCTCTGACGACGCGCAAAACCACAGTGGTTGTCGAGTTGAGTGGACCACCACTACCCTGTACTGTCATGGCATACACTGGGGCGAACATCCGCAAGAAAGAGATGGATTGCAGAACCACAAGGTAGACAATACTCGGGTTCAACAGCGGGAACGTGATACGCCAGAAAGATTGCCAGCGCGTGGCACCGTCAATTTCCGCGGCTTCGTAATAGATGCGCGGAATCTGTTTAAGCCCTGCCAGGAAGATGATGACAGCAAAACCCAAACCCTGCCAGACAACCATCGCCGTGATCGAAAAGAGCGCCTGGTTGGGGCTTAACAAGAATGGCTGCGTTGGGAGCGAAAAGGCTTCTAGCATAGTGTTGATAAAGCCCTGTCGCTCGTAAAGTATTCGGAATACCCAGGCGATGGCAATCGTCGATGTGACAAACGGCAAGAAGAACAACACGCGGTAGAACGAACTTAAGAAGCGAATTTCATTGAGCATCAGCGCGATGGCAAGCGCCAACAGGAGCTGCGCTGGCATGCCAATAATGATATACAGCGCTGTGTTCTCAAAGGCCTTCCGCGTAGCAGATCGTTCTTTGCCCAGGTCTTCAAAGAGTTCTTCGTAGTTGCCCGTGCCGACGAACTCCTGCTCTTCCGCAAGCGGATTCCAGTCGTATAAGCTCATCTGGAAGGCAAAGATCGTCGGGTAGATACGAAAATATGCGAAGAAAACAATCGGTATGGCCAGGAAAATGTATGCCCAGATTACCTTCTTGCGCGCAAGCGTCAGATTGAACATATGTCACCATCTAAAACAAGGACTTGGGTGAGTGCGCTAAAAAACTGTACGACTACATTCCGCATGACAATGAAGTGGCGCTACAGATAAAGCGCTACAACGGCGTCACTATAAATAAAGGGCACAGCAGATGCCGTACCCTCTATTAAAAAGAGCTACGTTGCGATTAGTCTTCGCGCGATTCCCAGAATTCATCGAGCAAGTCTTGTTCCATTGCAGCAGCTTCCTGCAAGGCATCACACGGAGAAACGCCGGAGAGACGAACAAGATCAAAAGCATCGATCAGGTTCTGACGCTGCTGGCTTTCATCAATAAAGAATGTGGCGTGTGAGTAAGCCAAACCCGTGATGAATGGGCCAAAGATCGGATCTGAAGTGAGTTCTTCATTTTCCAGGGCGGCAGTTTGTGCCGGCAGTTCACCAACTTCGTTAACCCACAGGGTACCTGCATCTGCGGTGGTGATGAACTCAAGGAACTTGGTTGCAGCTTCCATACGAGCCGGGTCTGAGGCGGCGCGGCGGGTGATACCATGCGTCCAGTAGGAGCCATAGGTTTCACGTTCGCCATCTGCATTCGCGGGCAGTTCGGCGATGCCGAAGTTCAGGTCTTCGCTTGAGTTGGCAGCGGCCAAACGGAAGGAGCCGTCAATGTGCAAGGCGGCCAAGCCAGCAAGGAAAGCTGTATTGGCATCAGCCGTGCCACCAATACCTTCGCTCGTGCCCGTCATGAGGTTGGTTTCAAAGTCGGTTAACCAAGCAAATGCTTCACAACCTGCTTCGCTATTCCACAGGACTTCGGTGTAGTCATCATTGTAGGGGACGCCACCAAACTGACGGACCAGTGCTTCGCGG
The DNA here is from genome assembly GCA_002699585.1 of Anaerolineaceae bacterium. Lineage (GTDB taxonomy): Bacteria > Chloroflexota > Anaerolineae > Aggregatilineales > Phototrophicaceae > Phototrophicus. The sequence continues at coordinate 153,551 of PABP01000038.1, forward strand.
AACCAATGGTGCGCCTGTCCGTTCATTTCAATAGCATAGCCTTCGGTCACGATGTTATCGAGGCTCGGTTCGCCATCGTAAACGGTTGCAGCAACGGCCATCTCTTTGAACTCTTCCAGAGTTTCTGGCGGGCCATCAAAGCCGGCAGCTTCTAGCAAGTCAATGTTATAGAACAAGGCCAGCGAACGCACAGCCGTGGGGACCGCGTAGTATTCGCCTTCAAAGGCGGCAGAACCGGAAACCATCGGTACGAAATTCTCGTTGATGTATTCCTCAGTGAATGGTTCAGGTAGCGGCACCAGGTAGCCAGCATCCACAAATGAGGGGATCCAGCCATAGAAAAGGGTTACAACATCGGGACCAACCCCACCAGCAACCGATGTACTCAGTTCTGTACGGAAATTGTCATAAGCAATATCGCTATTATGGATGACGTGAATGCCAGGGTTTTCTGCTTCGAACTGCTCAATGAGCATATTCATCGCATCCACACGCGCGCCAAAATTGTATTGCCAATATTCGATTTCGATGATGTCGTCTTGGGCCACAGCTTGGAAGCCAAGTAACAAGACCAACATCGCAACAACGACGATCAGGTATTTTGAGCGAAACATAGGGAACTCCTAGATGGTTATGAACACAACCTGTACCAGATAATGTAAAATTATCTTTAAATAATTTACCGTATCCGGTGACGAAACCAAAACAATTGGTTTAAATGTCACAATGAATCTACGTTGATGGCTCCAAGTCGATTTTGAACAAGCGGGCCGCGTTGCCGCCGAAAATCTGCTGCACCTGGGTTTCAGTCATGTTGAGGTCATAGCAGTCGCGTAGTTGGTCACGCAAATAAGGCTCGGCAAATCCACGTGGGAAATAGCTCGAATCGGAGCCGAAAATGATCCGGTCAGAACCTATCGTTTCCATATACTTGCGGAACAGTTTTTTGGTCGACCAATCGCCATCGACCCAACGCACCCACTGATTGGAGCCTGAGGTATCAATCGAGACATTGGCGCAGGCCCAGCACAATTGCAGCGCCTCCCGGATCCAGGCGCAGCCAAAATGCGGAACGACAAAATTCACATCAGGGAAATCGCGTGCGATGTTGTGTAATTTGAGTGGGTTGATGTTCTCGTGCCATGCGATACCGCCGCCACCGCCCTGGATGCCGAAGTGAATCAGCACCGGGATATCCAGTTCGGCGCACATTTCCCAAACTGGGTAAGCGGCTTCATCTTCAATCGGACGGTCGATCATCGGAGCCAACAACTTATACCCCTTGAAGCCATACTCCGTCACAGCCCGCTTGAGTTCGTCAGCGGCGTTTTCTGCAAAGGGATGATGATGGGCAAAGCCGATAAACTTATCCGGGTAGTTGCTGATGATCTCCCCCAGGTTATCGTTGCCACCGCCGGTCACAAAGCCGACAGCGCGTAACCCATACTTGTCAATCTCCTCAGCCCAACGCTCAGCCTGGGTTTCATCGTCGAGACGATCTGACTCCGGTGGCTCAAAGCCCCACATTTTGCGCCAGTGAGCGCTGTAGTTACGGGCATACTCGCCCATTTTATCAGCACGTTTATCGCCACGCCGCGCTCGATATTCCGCGCGGACATCGGTCCCCATATCTTTGAACCACGGTTTGGCTGTGGGGAAATGGGTGTGAAAGTCAATGATGTGCAACCCTTGATACATAAGAGGCCCTTTCAAACGCTGTGCATAATCGTTGTCTCTGTGGACGTTACCCTCCGACTATAACATTCTCCCTTTCTATTATTCGATCCATTGGTAAGGCCAAATGTTCAGGAGACGTCTACGTGGGTCGTCGTTATAACCCAAAAAGCCGCTATCCTTTCTTGGATAACGGCTTTTCTTATATAGATTGGATACCTGATGGCTGTTGCAGTCTCAGATTAGTTTTCGATCTGCAAACCTCTTGGCGTCAGCACAAACTCGATCCGACCCAGAACGTAGTCAATCAGGATAGCTAGCAACGCCGCCGGGATCGCACCCAACAGGATGAAGGAATCGACTGTCATGGCAAGGCCACTGGCAATCGGCGTACCCAAACCACCTGACCCGACAAACGCGCCGAGCGTGGCTGTACCCACATTGATAATCATGCTGGTACGGATACCCGCCATAATCACGCTACTGGCGATAGGCAGTTCAATCTGGAAGAGAATCTGCGACGGGGTCAACCCCATGCCGCGTGCCGAATCAATGATGAATGGATCGACTGCTTCAAGGCCAGCGATGGTATTACGCACCACCGGCAGCAAACCATAAGCCACCAGGGCGATGATCGCAGGCCAGAAACCAAACCCAATAATGGGTGCCATAAAGGCCACGATAGCAATTGTCGGCACAGTCTGACCACTGTTGACCAGATTGTTAACCAGCGGCAGCAATTCCCGGAATTCGTCGCGCGTTACAATGATACCGAAAAGCAACCCGGCAGGGATCGTAATCAGTGATGAGACAAAGACCAATTCCAGATGCTGCGCGGTGAACTCGATCACAGTAGCATTGGGATGGACCAACTGCGTGCTGGATGGGAAGATCAGGCCGAGCGTGAAATCCCACAGCGGTTCATGGCCGTAGATCGACCAGAAAAACAGGAACACCGCTACCACACGCAACAGCGGGCGAATAAGCTTGTCGTCAGAGTTCCGCAGAGAGAAAAAGGCAGCAAACTCAATGCCTGCCAGGACGAGCGTATATAGGAATAGTGGAATACCTGTATTGATCGGAATGATGTCCATGATGCGTTCCGAACTGGCAGCGATTGTGAACACCCACAGGTCCGGTTGTAGAGAAGCACGCGGATGGAATTCATTAAGAGCTTCCTGCAATCGGCTGATGACCTGATTTTCAACCGCACCTTCACGGTACGTGACGATGAGGCTATCACGGTTAATGGTCAACGCTTGCAAACTATTGATGCGCTCAAATATGAACTGCGCCATTTCCGAGCCATTTTCGCCCGCTTCGCGCGTTTCATAGACTTCCTGCTGCCCTTCCGGGATGAGCGCTGGCACATAGCTGCCATAGCGCCATTCGTCATCGGAGGTCATGAATACGAGCGTCTTCTCGGCATCACTCGCCACACGGCTGGTGATGGTCGCCCCATCATTGAGCACCGCGTTGATGACAGGCCGCTGCGCTCGACGAATATACATGTCAGGCTCTACATCGTTATCGTAGGTGATGGTAATCGTCTGAGGCTCGATAGTAACCTGCGTGATATCGGGGATATTCTCAAACAAATTGGCCGCCACCGGGTTATCGGTCGTTTCATCGAACGTCCCTGTTTCTACCGAGTTCGATAGTTCCGGCACCACATTATATTCAAAGGTACCCGCCACAATATCGGCTTTTACTGTATTCTCGCTGTCAGTCGGTTCTGTCGACAGTTCAAAATCCCCAGGGAAACGCTCGACATCGCGCAGAGTAACAACATACCCACCGATAACAAAAACGAAGGCGCTGATAATTAACCAGACAACAGCTGCCCAGGGAATTTGTAATGTTTTTTGCTCAGAACGTTTAACTTTATCAACCGACATTCGAAACGGCCTCCGTCGTCGCTGTGGAAGTCGGATCATATGAGACCAAGTCTTGCAGAGCCTTCAAAGTAATCGTACCAACGAGCTTGCCATGTCGATCGACGACAGGCGTAACACGGAATCCTCGTGCTACCATTGCGCTCAAGGCTTCGCGAGCAGTAGCATCTTGGCGGACAGCAATGTCGACCCAGTGAGCTTCATACATGGCATCCAATAAGGAGGTGTTCGTTTTGAGTTCCTCCTTGTCTACCCAACCTTTGAGCGTGCCATCATCTTTATCGACGATGAAAACTGATTTGGCACCATAGTCTACGAAGCATTGCTTTGCTTCTTCTACTGTTGAATCCAAAGTACACGTTGGGGGCGACGCATCCATCAGATTCTTGATACGGATCAAACCCAGTCGCTTGAGGGTGCGATCTGTGCCCACGAAGTCGCGGACAAAGCGATTGTTTGGATGGGCCAGAATGGTATCCGGCGTATCATATTGCACCAGATGGCCATCGCGCATGATAGCAATACGGTCACCCATCTTGATGGCTTCATCAATATCATGCGTCACAAAGATGATGGTCTTGCCAACACGTTCCTGAATTTGCAGGAACTCAGCTTGCAAAACTTCACGCGTGATAGGATCGACTGCACCAAAGGGTTCGTCCATCAGCATAATTGGCGGATCAGCTCCGAGAGCACGGGCCACACCGACGCGCTGCTGCTGGCCACCAGACAGTTGACGTGGGAACTTGTCGCGCGAGATATCCGGGTCCAAACCGACGAGATCTAACAACTCATCCACACGCGTGCGGATGCGATCTTCATCCCACTTAAGAAGCCGGGGCACAATGGCAATATTGTCGGAAATTGTCATATGGGGCAGCAAACCAATTTGCTGAATGGCGTACCCAATTTGACGACGCAATTCCTCGGCTGGCAATTCCGTGTTGGGCTGGCCGTTAATCAGGATTTCCCCACTGGAAATGTCAATCAGGCGATTAATCATGCGCATGGACGTGGTTTTGCCACAACCAGACGGCCCGATCAGGACACAGATTTCGCCCTCATGTACAAGCAGATTCAAGTTATCCACAGCCCGGAAGCCATTTGGATACTGCTTGACGACGTTTTTGAATTCAATCATCTAGTTACTCCATCGAGATTAGGCAAGATTAGGCTTCGCGGCGGATGCCGGGTGATGTAAAGAGACGCTCCAGCATTTGCAGGATGGCATCCAGCATAACAGCGAGAACAATGGCCGGAATCGCCCCCAGCAGAATCAGATCGACCGAGGTGGTATTAACGCCCAGCAGGATGAAATCACCCAGGGCACCGGCACCAATAATCGAGGCGACCGCAGCAATACCCACCAGTGAGATACCCGCATTGCGAATACCTGCCATGATGATCGGGACGGCCAATGGCAGCTCGATTTCAAAGAAGATCTGAGCAGGCGTCATGCCCATGCCACGCCCGGAATCAATGATAGCCGGGTCGACATTCTTCAAACCTGCATAGGTGTTACGCACAAGTGGCAACAGCGAATAAAGCGTTAAAGCGATGATAGCCGGGGCTGTACCAATACCGGACACACCCAGGTTACGCACACTGATGTCAGCCAGTTGGCGCGAGCCAATGATCTGAGAGGCGCCGCTGAATAGCAAGCCAATGAAACCGACTGTCGCCAGTGCAGTCAGCCCATAACGTACGTAGCGCAGCCGTCGAATCGAGCGCTTCTCATCCAATCTGCGGTCTAGCCAGAAAACGAGAACAGCCAGGACATACCCAGCGAATACTAGCGTTAGGGTCTGGCTGAGTGCAGGATCAAGGAATACATTCAGCACAGTCTTGAAGCCAAAGGTAATGGCGAGAATCGTAAACAGTGCGACCGGGATAAACAACATGACGAAGGCGATAATGATGGCCCAGGGACGTAAGCTTTCCGGTAATGTTCCCTGAATACGGCTGACAAAGAACAAAACCACCAGGCCAATAATCAACGTGACTATGAAAAATTGAAACACATTCACAAAAGATTGGTCACCTAGGCGTGCCAGCGGAACTAGCAATACGCCGAAGAGTGCCAAGCTTGGTATGGTCTGGATGATGCCGACTGCATACAGAATGATATCTTCCATGCGTTCATCACGAGCGGCCCACAGCCCAAGCGCAATGCCGATGATCAGACCCGCTGCCAGTGAAACCAGTACGAAAACAAAGTGCTCAATGAAGCGCTGGCCTAAGGTTTCACCACGTTGGCTGAACTCTACCAGAATGGAATAGATGTCAAAGCTGCCGTTGAATAATGCTATCAAGACGAAAATAACGCCGATAGCACTAGCAAAAAGGCGCACACCTGAGTTGACTTTTTCAGCAACCAGGTCACGCAAGCCGCCAAATAAGACGATATAGCCACCTAGCAGCCCAAACGCAATCGCGCTGGACGTAAAAATACGCGGATTACTAAAGCGCGTACCTTCTTCAAATAAACTGGCGGCTCCATCAAGCAAGTCGGTGGCGGCATTGGCTGGCAACAACAAAGTGAGGAATATCAGCAAATTGCCCAGTGCAACCAATGTCCATCCACGCTGAAGTCGCTTTTCCTGGAAGGAAATCGCCAGGGCAATCAATGCCAGCAGGAATAATGCGATATATCTTAAATCACCCTCAATTTCAAATAGATTGACGGTGATACCGGATGCAAGTCTGTTGGGTTTGATTTCCAGCAAAGGCAAAAAGAAAAAGCCAAATGCTGCCGTCAAACCACCTAAAATGGATATGCGGTTACTAATGGCACTACCTCCATATCACCGAAAACGATATATAATTCTCGTGGATAAACTTGCAGAAGGCCGGGGCCATCCGGCCTTCTACATATTGCAAGTTGTCTATGCCGGTGTCCGGCAGTGTCTGTCGGACACCTTCTCGTTTAAACTAGCTTTCACGAACTAGCCTTCACGAACTAGCCTTCGATAAAGCCGTTTTCTGTCAGCCAGGATTGCGCAACATCTGCCGGGTTTTCACCATCAACCTCAACGCGGGCGTTGAGCGTCTGCAGCGTCACGTTATCCAGTGAACGGAAAATCGGGTTCAGGATACCAGCGATTTCGGGATTAGCACGGAGGACTTCACCACGGAAGACAGGGGTCGGTGCGTAGATCGGCTGAGCACCAAAGGGATCTTCCAGCACGACGAAGTTATAAGCCTGGAGCGCACCATCGGTGGCATAGGCCATCGCCATATTGACGTTGTTCGCGCCTTCGTTTAGCGCCTGCTCGGTCTGTGCTGGTGTACCACCGGCGATGATGAGCAGTTGGTCTTCTGTCAGGTCGAAGCCATAAGCTTCTTCGAATGCGGCAATACCATCAGGACGTTGGGCAAATTCATCGCCCGTCGCCATGTAGACTTCGCCACCTGAGTTGACATAGTCAGCCAGGTCAAGCGCACTATAGATGTTATTTTCTTCAGCAAAAGCTGCGGTCACAGCAAAAGCATAGGTATTGTTGGCTGGGGTCGGCTCTAGCCAGATAAGGTCATTGGCGGCTGCATCATAAGAGCTAACCAGCGCATAACCCAGTTCACGTTCGCCATAGGCGTTTGTCGGGATGTCAGCCCACTCTACATCGTTGAAGTAGTTGTAGAGAGCCGTGCCGGTGTATTCGGCATAGACATCAATTTCGCCATTGACGAGTGCATCACGATTAACCTGCGTGCTACCCAGATTTGTGCGGTCTTCTACCTGATAACCAGCATCTTCCAGAGCGGTCAGGATCAACTGGCCGAGGACGATTTGCTCAGTAAACTGCTTGGAACCAACCCGGATAGCTTCATCCTGTGCAGAAACAGTTGTGCCCAAAACACCGAACATCAACCCTAAAACGACCATAATTGATAAGGTCTTACGCATTGCATACTCCTTCTATGTGAAAACAAGATTTGATGTTAAATCCGATGGTCTTTGACAAAAACGTCAAAAGAATCGGTTACATCCAACGTTAAGGCAAGCGATGATTTCTTGTTAGAAACTCGACTTGCACGGTCTATACGTAAACGCAGATGGCTCACGCCGGGGGTATTGCTAAAAAGGAAATTGTGTGGCCATTATTGCTACCCCGTTCCACACAATGGATGCTATCTATGGTAGTACATAGAAACTGCACGTTTGGACGTGCCATAGCAACTACGAGTATAACGAATGGGGCCACAAACACAAGGCTCTATAGTTAAAGTCTGTTTAAAGCGTGACTTTAAATGAAGACATATAATCGTTTCTATCTGATAGTCTCATGTATCACGCCAAGACAGCCCTACAAAAGCCATCGACAGAGAAATTACGAGATTAGAGGAACATTTATGCGGGGACAAAGCGCAAAACAACCACGAGTGAATCGTCCGTGCCGCGCTTGAAATTCGTATGAATGTAATCTGCGATCACCTGGGGCGACTGGCGTAGAGGCGCATCCTGCAAAAAACCACTACGAATGCCGTCGGTCGCCATGACGAGCGTATCGTAAGGATATATGCTCACTTTTGATGGACGGATCGTTGGCAGGCGAAAGCCCACAACGCCACCCCTTGAGAGCAAGGATTCGCGTTTGAGGGTATCCTGGCTACGAACAACCCCGGCATAGACGTTGCCCACCCCCGCCCATTCGAGTTGGGCATTGGCTGCATCGAATTGGGCGATGCTCACCGCCGCACCGCGTGTCACCCGTATGGCTCGACTACAATGCTCTAACTGCACCTTCACCGGACGATTCACATCCTGCTGGAAGGCATCGACCGCAGCCAGGGCGGCTGTTGCCGCCTTTTCACCGTGTCCTAACCCATCAATCACAGCGACAAGGACGCCACGCCGCGTCGCTTGCACCAGAAACCGATCACCGGCTTGTTCTGGCGAATTGCCAGGATAAGCGGCCTGAGCGTACGCACACTGATAGCTGAGTTGCGTCATAGTTTCCATTTCCGCATCGTAATGCTCGTGCCCTTATCCATGTCGGACGTGATCTCAAAATCATCCATCAGGCGCTTGGCACCGGGCAACCCCTTACCCAGTCCCTTTCCTGTAGAAAAGCCATCTTGTAGTACTGCCTCTAAATCAGGGATGCCAGGGCCGTTATCGATAGCCTGTATTTCTATCCCGAGTTGGATGCCCAGGACATCTTGCCGTTCAACCTGTTCAAACAGGACTTGACCGTGCCCCGCGTATTCCAAGATATTGCGCGTAACTTCTAACGTGGCGATATGAATTGCCGTACACTCCCCCAGTGGGAAGCCTATCTGCTGTGCGAGCCGATGCGCAGTGCGGCCTGCGATGACCGCATGAATTTCGTTAAACACACGGATTATTTCAGCCATTTCGTTACGGTGATGGTCGTGCCCCGCCCGACCTCGGTCTCTATATTGAAGTCATCCATCAGGCGACGCGACCCGGACAACCCTAAGCCCAGGCCCCGTGACGAAGTCCAATGATCTGTCATAGCCAAGTCCACATCGTCTATACCGGGGCCATTGTCAGAGGCAATCACCTGGATATAGGGTGGCTCGGCATTATGATCGCTGGTGATTCTTATCATGCCCTGATTAGCATAAACAACAATGTTGCGCGCTAGCTCGGAGATAGCGACTGCAATACGCGTTGCATCGGCACGATCAAAGCCCATTTCAAGGGCAATGGTCATGCCCCGGCGACGGGCGGCAGAGACATCATTAACGGTCTCAATGGCTGTTATCTCATCGACGCTAAGCTCTGAAGACATTGTCATCAAACTCCAGGCTCAATGCGTTTGCCATCTCATCTATCTTCGTAATCACATCCGTGGAAGTGCCATTGGCCCGTTTGCGCGTCAAACGCATGGCTTCGTCTAAGTCAATGACCACATCGACTTCTGGCAGCGTCATGCCCAATTCAACCATCGTTTCGATCACCGCATCTTGCAAGCCAGCAATGATGATTCTGGCTCCCATCAACTCAACGGTCTTGGATGTGCTGTAGATGAAGCGGCCAAAGAAGCTATCACATATATCAACCAGATGGAAATCGAGCACTACAATGTCAGAATCATACTCACGGATCGCACGCAAAATATCGCGGCGCATGCGGATGACATCGTCATCGAGCAAATCGCTGGGCACAGAGACCAGCAACATTTTTTCAAGTTTTTGGATCCCAGTAAACATATCGACTACTCGTCGCTCAGGCGATCGCGCAAGCGACGCAACGCAATTTTGAGGCCGCTTTGCAAGTCATGAACCGTATCCAGATTGGACCAATCGATACCCAGGTCTACGATTGTTTCCGCAACCGCATCAGAGATACCCGTCACAATCGTTTCAGACCCTTTGAGGCGGGCAGCCTGAATCGTCCGGTTGAGATGATCGGCAACGCCGGTATCAACCAGGGGCACGCCCGTAATGTCGAGGATAATCACTTTGGCATTGTGCTGGGTGATGCCTGCCAACAACGAACGCATGATGTTGCGCGCACGCGCGGTGTCAATAGCACCTATAAGCGGCATGACGATAATATGGTCCGTTATTGGGATAATGGGCGTCGATAACTCCTCGAGCACTTCCCGCTGAGACTGATTGAGTTCGAGCTGCTCCTTGAGAGCTTCCTGGGCACGCTTTAGCTCAGTAATGTCACGACCAATGCCAATCAGGCCAGCGACTTCGCCATCTTCGTCACGGAAGATCATCTTGCTGGTCAAGATGGTGCCTTTTTCACCCGTGACTGTATCAAGGCGATCTTGTTCCAATGTCAGGGATTGCTTACCCGATTTGAGAAATTTTTGTTCGTCTTCGTAATATTTTTGTGCCAATTCTTGTGGATAAAAATCAAAATCAGACTTGCCAATAGCGGATTCTGGGCCTGATATCCCCATTGATTTAGCAATGGACTCATTAGCAACGATGAATTCACTACTCAGGTCCTTGGCGTAAACAAAATCCGGGAGCGTATTCATTACGGTTCTAAGCAACCGGACTTCGTTTTCTAATTCCTGGGCATATTGACGCAGTTCCTCAATTGTTTGCATGTCTTGAATGTTCGAAATACGCATAAGGATGTCTGCTTTTCTTATATATGGTAAACATAAGTACATCGTACTCATTCGTACAATTTTATTATGCAGGAAAGTTTAAGTCTTATGCATTGAGAGATAAGGGTTGCCTATCAACAAGGGCGCAAGTATGGATTTTGGCAAAGAAACAAGCTGCGTTCGGTAGATAGGAAGAATTGCTGAGGTGACCATCAGCGGCTGATGGTCAAAAGTGCCTCATGACCTGTCAGTTCGATTTCTGATTGACCACCATCCGGCCATATGATCTTTAATGCAAGCAGATTTGTTGAAGCAGGATAGCCAAAGTGTAGCCGAGAAGGATCACCAGAGAGATAGCCACTAGAGGAGCGTATTGTGCGCTGTAGATCGCCCATATCTGTGACCAGGGTAACGAGGCTACCTATTGCGCTGGGATTTGCACTTTCTGGCCAGTGTAAATCGACTTGCAGGCTACGGCCACTACATAGCTGATTCTCAAAGAGTTGGGCTGGACCGCGCAGATTGTTGACGACAATATCCAGGTCACCATCGCCGTCCAAATCGGCCATGCTCATGGCGCGGCCACTGTAGGTCGATGCCAAATCCCATTCCGGCATCACCAGGAAACCCTGGCCATTCCGATTGCGAAAAGCCTGATTTTCTTCTACCAGTTCGTGATCTGGTAAATGAGCGAACATAGTCTGCTCGATAAATCCGTTGACCACATACAGATCAACAAAGCCATCTTGATCGAGGTCACCAAATTTGCTCGACCAACTCCAGCCGGTGGCATCAATGCCCCACCCCGCAGCCCGGTTCAGGAATCCTTCCGTACCCGTCACTTGCAGCACGTTGGCCATCACCTGTGGGTCGCCAATCGGATGGGGATCATCCATCATGTCGTCCATCAAGGGCTGCCAAGCCTCCGTTGTTTCGTCGTCAGTGGCATAGGGCTTCATATCCGTTGAAAAGAACTCAGTTGTGCCATCATTGTTGACATCGGCGAAGTCATAGCTCATGGTGCTGTAGGTGGTATTTTCAAAATAGTCATCAGCTACCCAGCCATCGGCCGTATTGAGCCAGATATAGTCGCGCACGGCAAAATCATTGCCGACGATGATGTCCAAACGGCCATCGTCGTTGGTATCAGCCAGGATAAGGGCCAAGGCCTGCGCTTCCGGTGCCAGCCGCTGAGGACGAAAAATACCCTCGTCATTTTCGTAATAATAGACACCACCCCGCCCTGTCAGTAAGAAATCCGGGCCAAGCGCGTTGAGCAATTCGGCATCATACGTTCCGCCGACCAGGTCCAGGTCACCATCATCATCCAAATCGGCCCAACTGGTCGAGTAAAGTGGTTCGGCAATGTACGAGAGAATTTCTTGCTCAAAAGTCCCATCGCCCAGGTTGCGCCAATAGTTGGGCGCACTGGCAATGCGCGTAAAAAACAGATCATTCCAGCCATCGCCATCAATATCAACGATATTCACAGCGCGGGACATGCCCTGCCCCAAACGTTCCGTTCGGAATTGGAAATCGCCTTCGTTCCAGAGGATGGTATTCGCGCCAGCGTGATTGGCCAGCACAACGTCCAGATCACCATCATTATCGAGGTCGTTAATCGCAAGGCCGCTACCGTTGGCTTCAAACTGGCGGACATCATCCCCACCCGGAACGGTGGTTACATGGTCGAGGTCATACGTAACAAAGCGCCCTGAACAGTGCAAAGGCGTTGTCGCGCGAGGGTGGCGTTCAACAGTGACAGGCACGGTATCCTGAGCCTGAACGCCTACAGCACACAACAGGATCAATGCGAGGGAGAGCCATCGACGCAAAATCATAACAGTTGGCTAACGTCCGCCCATACCACTGATAGCAATGCCGCGAATAAACCACTTTTGGGCGAAGGCATATACGATTAGCACAGGCATCATAGCAACAACTGCTGCTGCCATAAGGAGGTTCCAGCGCACGTTATACTGCCCCTGGAACGAATTCAACCCGACCGGGACGGTACGCATTTCTTCAGAATTGGTGACGACCAACGGCCACAGGAAATCGTTCCATGTGTTGAGGAAGATAAAAATACTGACCGCAGCGATAGCCGTCTTGCTCATCGGCATGATGATGTTCCACCAAATGCGCAGCGATGAGGCCCCATCCATGCGGGCGGCTTCATCAAGGTCCATCGGCAGGGTTAAAAAGTGCTGGCGCAACAAAAAGGTACTAAATGCTGAAAATGCCGGGGGCACAATCAAGGCCCAATACGTATTGTACCAATCGAGATTGATGACGATGATGAAGTTGGGGATGAGCAAGACCGGGAACGGAATCATCAAGGCAGCGAGATAGATCATAAAGATCGTATCACGACCCTTGAAGCGCAAACGAGCGAAAGCAAATGCTGCTAATGACGACGTAAACACCTGGATAATCATCACAGATGCGGCCACAAAGAGGCTGTTGAAATAGAAGCGATCAAAGGGCATGGCCGACAGGGCATCTTCGTAGTTCTTCCAGGCGAAGTTTTCAGGAATCCAGGTCGGGGGATAGGTGAAAAGCTCACTGGGCTGCTTGAGCGATGTACTCAGCATCCAGAAGAACGGCAGCAGCATAATCAGGCTGCCAATAATGAGGCCGACATGCAGCAGGACATGCCGCCATCTAAAGGGTCTGGGTGGCGTATGGCGTTCAAGCGTCATGATTCATCCACCTCGTAATGCACCCAACGCCGTTGCATACGCAGTTGGAATACGGTGATGACGAAAATAATGCCAAACAGCACCCAGGAAATCGCCGCCGCCGACCCCATCTTTTGGTAGTTGAAGGCATTCTGGTAGATGTAGTACACAATCGACAAGGTCGCCTGCAAAGGTTCACCACCACCGACGCGCGTCATGACGAAAGGCTCGGCGAAGAGTTGGAAGGCACCAATCATCTGGATAATCAGCAGGAAGAAGGTCGTCGGGCTGACCAGCGGAACGGTAATGCTACGGAAGCGATTCCAGGCATTGGCGCCATCCACACGCGCTGCTTCGTAGAGTTCCTCCGGGATGCCCTGCAAACCCGCTAAATAGATGACCATCGTAAAACCGACATTCTTCCAAATGGTCAACACTGCCACCGTTGGCTTCGACCAGAACGGATCAGCCAACCAGTTAGGGGGCTGTATGTTCCAGCCAGTGGCATCGGCAAGCTGCCATATCCAGGAACTAATGAGGCCAAAGTCCTGGTTAAACAACCACTGGAAGACCATCGCCGCCGCGACGACATTGGTCACTACCGGCATAAAGTAGATCACACGGTAGATACCCAAACCGCGCACACCCGTATTGAGGGCAACGGCCATCACCAGGCCGATGATGAGCTGCAAGGGAACGATGGCAAACACATAGAAAACCGTATTGCCCAATACGATGGGGAAAATAGCATCATTCGTCAGCAGTTCAACGTAATTTTCCAGGCCAACGAATGAGGGCGTGTTGGTCAGCTTCCACTCAAAGAAGCTGAGAGCCAAAGACCCAACAGCAGGCAAAATGACAAATACCAAGAATCCGAGCAAGCTGGGCAATAAGAAAAGATAGGCCACAGACTGCTGCTGAGGATTCCAGGTGCCTAGGCCAAGCCAGCGCTTAATACTTGATTGTCTAGCGGTGTTGGTTTGGTGCTGCGTTTGTGTACTCACACAAATCGTCTCGCCAACTGGTCAACAAGTGGGAATTTCAATATTTCACGAAATAGATATGGGGTGGATGTGATCCACCCCACACAACTAGCAAAAGCTAACGAACGCATTACCCTTCGTGCGGGTAACCATTCTCTTCAAGGAAGGTATCCGCAACTTCGCAGATACGGTCCAGCGCATCCTGAACTTCAACCTCACCGGCCCAGATCGTCTGCATGCCTGGGCTGATGATCGTGCCATTCAGTTCGTTCCATTCCGGGAACATACCCGCACGACCGACCTTGGCATTTTCACCTTCGATGATGAAGGCTTGACGATTCTCTGGCTGGTCCATGTTGCCGAGGAAGGCATCCGACATAGCGGTTGAACGCAGCGCTGGGAGGATTTCGCCAGATTGAGTGTAGATGGCCTGGCCACCGTCGGTGCTTTGCAGCCAGCTCAGGAAGGTCCAGGCGGCTTCTTTGTTGTCACTGAATGAACTCATGGTCCAGGCAGCACCCGCAGCCGACGCTGAACGCTGACCATCTTCAGGAATCGGCACAACGGCAACATCGTAATCCAGTTCTGCTGCATTGAAGACAGGAATACGGCTTGCGTTCTGGATAATCATTGCAACCTGACCGCTCTGGAAGACAGCAGCATCGCCACCGGCTTGGCTGAGGTTGGCATCCGGCATGGCGTAGTTGTTTTCCATCATATCGGCGAAGAACTGGACAGCTTCCACGGATTCCGGTGCGTCCAAGGTACATTCGGTGGGATTATACATATCATCGAGGATGCTGCCACCGTTCTGGCCAATCCACAGTTGATACTTGCCACCCTCCATGCCGAGCGCATAGCGGCTAACGCGGCCATTGTCAGCGACGACCGTCAACTGCTCAGCAGCAGCCAGCAGATCGTCCCAGGTCCAGGTTTCATCAGGATAGTCGAGGCCGACTTCATCGAAGATGCTCTTGTTGTAGTAAAGCACTTCCAGGCCGATATCACGCGGGAAGCCATACACTTCGCCATTATACATAGCGAACTCTAGCAGACCTGGCCAGAAGTCTTCACGGTCAAAGCCGGATGCATCAATGAATGGATCCAGCGGCTCCAGCACGCCATCAGCGGCGTAGTTGGATACGGGCGACAGGAAGGCGATGTCCGGGATTTCAGCAGAATCGCCAGAGGCCCACAATGTCTGAATCTTGGTAAAGTAATCTGCCCACGGTTCGTGCCAGATTTCGATCTCAATATCAGGATTTTCTTCCATAAAAGCTGCCGCGACTTGCTCATGGGTTGCCAACTCTTCCGGGCTGCCCCAGAACGCCCATGTCACGACGGTTTTTTCCTGGGCTGCAACTGCACCACTGATCAGCACAGCCACCAACAGACTTGCCAGGAATAATGGTATAGAACGTCGCATCTCTTACTCCTTAACCCTCTTGATTGTAATATTTATTGCTCACTACATTACATATGACAAACACTATTTTACCGTCAATTATCACATTTTTCATGACATTGGGCTAAACTGGTCCGCCACCTGCATGAATCGAAAAGCTGTTGTTCTCAGCAGCTACTGCTGACTCCGGCTTGCTCTTGAGCAATTCATCGAAAAATGGCAATGTTCCGGTTTGGACGGCATGCTCAGCATAGAGATACATAGCTGCTGACCATGCTTGCCGATCAAAACCCATCGGATGGCCCGTTTGGCCATGAATCCACTCGTTAAATCCCCATTTTTGGGCCGCACCCAATTTATCCGCCCGGGCGAGCTTCTCCAACAAGCGCAGGGCTTCATCTTGCCAGTTATGACGCACAAGCGCGGCCACATGGAAACCACCGACCATCGGCCAGATGCCACCGTTGTGATACTGATGTGGCAAATTGAGGTTGCGGCTGCGGTAATAATCGCGCCAATCGTTCTCACCAGGGTTGATTGGCGGGTAGATAGCTTTGGCCGGGTACGGTTCGCTAATGCCGACCTGATACATATAGCGCAGGATATGCTCGGTACGGTGACCATCGGCAACACCGGTGACAATCGCAAGGCAGTTACCGAGCGTATCGCACCAATCGCCGTACTCCCGGAAAGCGACCCAAGGCAAATAAAATGGCCGGCTGGAGATGGTGCCGATATTGTGATAAAGCATGAACCACTCTAAGCGTATCGCTTTGAGCTTCTCCAGATGTTCAGCGAAGTGGTCGGCAATCCAACAGCGGTCAATCCACATGAGCAAATTAATACGCTCATGGATGTCGGCTGGTGTGTTGAGCATGTCATGGCCATCGGTTGGCTGCAAGGCCAAGGCCTGGAACATCTCGCTGTAGGCCAGGGATGCCGCGTAGTACAGAACGTTATCGTAAAGCGTGTTATAGCGGACAGAAATCAGGTCCATCCAATTGGCGGCTTCGGGAATTTCCAGAAGGCCACATTCGTTCATATCCTGGTATTCTAACCAGGCCAGGGCTTTGGTGATGATTTCCCAGTGGGCCTGTAAAAAGGCCGTGTCTTTGGTGGTGAGATAGTACATATAGTGGCCGATGATGTACCACAGGTTGGCATCGGACGCACCTGCATTCTCCGTGCTGATGTAGCCCGTATCAGGATTGACGTTTAAGGGAATCAGGCCCAGCTTCGATTGATACTGACCCAGCAGGTCCAGGCTGGCACGGGTGCAGTTCAAAAAGGTCTGGTCGCCTGTGACCAGCGCACCCAAGGAGGTGATGACGCTGTCACGGGTCCATATTTGAGGATAACCAGCCGGCAACCCCGACGCCCGGAAGCCATGCGGCGTCACACAATCTTGTAGGACAGCAAGAGCTTCTTCATGAGCTGCAGCCAAGCGCTTTTCAGTCTTCATAAGTATTCGCCTAAAACATTCAGGACCACTTTTTAAGTGACTTACTAATCATTGCACACAGTTTACTACAAATTAGCGTGCACCCACGAAAATGTCATTTTCATCAATGCGGTCGTGATCAGGCTGTGGATGAATGCGGGTCAGGCCATATTTGCCAGAGACCAAACGCCGAATGGGCTTGGGCAAGCTCGCCAGATAGCCGCGTGTTCCGCTGCCGCGCCCGCGCCCCTGGCTGACATGACAATCCGCGGCACGATCCCAGGTATCGAAGTGTGCGCCCACATCAATCATGGTATGAATCGGTTCCAGATGATCGATAACGGCTTGATAGTCGAGGTCTTTATTGACACCCATATGGCGAATATCATGGCCACGCAGGGTCATCCAGCGCAAGTAAAGCTTGAGCATGCGCCCCGGTATGGAGGCATAGTAAAGCTTTTGCGGTGCATATGGCTGCGTGCCCTCTACCAGATAGCTGGCATCCCCTGCCAAAGCAAACGCCTCGGTCGTCGCTTGCTGGATAGCGATATGATCGGGATGCCCATAACCGCCATAGCGATTGAATGTGACGACCACCTGGGGCTTAAAGTCGCGGATGACGTCTACCACACGCTTGAGGAGCGTTTCCGGGTGGTTTTGCCATCCATACCACAAGCTGTCCGGGTCTTGATTGGAAGCGCTATTCATCATGCCGCTATCTTTGTAGCCAAAGCGATAGACCGGATCGAGGCCGAGGACTTGAGCCGCACAGTCGAGTTCTGCCAGACGGACCTCGGACACCTCGCTGTACTGCTCACGCATGGCTAACGGAATCGTACCCATATCGCCGTTAGTCGCACAGATATAACCGACTTGCGCCCCCTCAGCGACGTATTTGGCGATCAAACCACCACTGCCAAAGCTCTCGTCATCGGGATGGGCGTAAGCAATTAAGAGTCGTTTGCCCATTAAATCACTCACAGGGAAGACCTTATCTGACTGGTTTACATAATTGGAAAGGCGAAATTAGCTAGCCATTACGGGTGCGAGGATCAGACACATCGCGCAAGCCATCACCAATGAAGTTAAAGGCCATCACCAGCGAGGCAATCGCCAAACCGGGATAAAGCCACATCCACCATTGGTCGAAGAAGTCGATGCCAATCGCGACCATCCGGCCCCACTCCGGTGATGAAGGTTCCGCCCCCAACCCCAGGAAGCTGAGGCCAGCAAAGGTCAAAATCGCATTACCGATGTCGAGCGTTGCCAGGACAATTGCCGGAGCAATCGCGTTCGGAAGAATGGTGCGGAACACGATATAGCGACCGGGTGCGCCGATACTACGAGCAGCTTCCACAAATTCCTGTGATTTGATCTCCAAGACGAGGCTGCGCACCAGACGGGCATACGTCGGCCACCAGACGACGACCAGCGCCAAAATGGCATTATTGAGATCAGGACCAAGGGCAGCCGTCACCGCCAGCGCCAGAATAATCGTTGGGAATGCCAGGAATAGCTCGGAAATGCGCATGAGCAATTCGTCCCAGAGGCCACCCGCATAACCCGCTATCGCGCCGACGACGGTCCCCAGGATGCTGCCGATAATAATCACAGCCAACCCTGCCGGGATGGTAATGCGTCCCCCATAGACCACGCGCGTAAAAATATCACGGCCCAGTTCATCGGTGCCCATATGATATGTAAATGTGCTGCCATCTGATAGTTCGACAGTTGTTCCAGGGGTCAGCAGGCGATTGGTCACATTCTGAGCTAGTGGTTCAGTGGTTGCGAGCAAGGGCGCGAATATTGAGACAAGAAACCAGCCAACAACGATCAGTAGGCCTATCGTAATCAGGGGATTTTTGCGCAATTGGAAGAAAATCGCGCGCAACAATGACTGAAAGCGCGAAGGCGGGAGTTCCGCAGGCATTGTCGCTACATTGGAGTTTGATGTTTGGGTCATCGGCCTTCTCCCCGTATGCGTGGATCAAGGAAGAAGTAGAGCATATCCACGACGAAATTGACAATAATGTAGATGAGGGCAATCAACATGCTGACGCCCATAATAGCCGGGAAATCCTGCGAGGTTGACGCGCGGAACATATAGCGACCAATACCGGGCCAAGCAAAAATCGACTCGGTGAGGACGGTACCCGCCAACAAATTACCATAACTGAGGCCAATAATGGTCACAACGGGGATAAGCGCGTTACGCACGCCGTGCCACAAAACGCGACGTTCTCCCAGGCCTTTAGCACGGGCGGTCCGCATGTAATCCATGCCCAAGACTTCCAGCAGAGAAGAGCGCGTCACACGGGCGATGGTCCCGGCAACATACGCCCCCAAAATGAAGGCTGGCAGAATGATGTGCGAAAAGGCTTCCTGAAATGTATCCAGATCGCCAGCGAGCAAGGAATCCACCAGAAAGAAACCCGTTGCATGTGGTGGGTCAGCCGTACGAAAGCCCAGGCGACCCGGTCCGGCGACGATGCCCAATTGACCATACAGAACCGCCAGCCCGATCAACGCCAATACAAACACAGGGAAGCTAACGCCAATCAGCGAGAACATACGCGATACGTAATCGATAAGAGAGTTTCGGTATATCGCTGAAATGATGCCAACGCCAACGCCTAACACCAATCCGATAAAAATCGAGAGCGTGGCTAACTCCATTGTGGCAGGCAGAAACTGTTGAATATCTTCAATTACAGGACGCCCGGTCTTAATCGAACGGCCCATATCCCCCTGGAGCAGATTGCCGATGTAGGCGAAGTATTGCTCGTGTAAGGGCTTATCCAGACCCCACTTTTCCCGGAAGGCTTGCACGAGGTCTTCATCATTGAGAGCATTTTGGGGTAGATTGGCCGTTACCGGGTCAGCAGGCACGGCGTTAGCAATCAAAAACGCCATGATCGTTATGCCAAACAGCAGCGGCACAACAAACAACAGTCGTCGAAGGAAGTAGGTATAGAAGTTCATGGCATCATATCGCGGTCATACTCGTGGTAGATAGCAGACCGGGTGAGCCTACGCCCACCCGGCCAATCAATCGAGAACAAATGAACCTTACTCAGGCAAACTCAAGACGGCAACGTCAAGCGTCCACTGCGGATGATAGACGAAACCTTGCAGATCCGAGCGATAGGCCGCTTGAACAGCCGGGTTGATGAACGGTGCGAAGGGACCGCTCTCCTGCAGGTAGTCCTGCAACTGAGCGAACAGCTCAATACGGGCCTCCTGATCGACCTCGGATGACGCCTCAGCAATCAGTGCGTTGACATCATCGGAGACGTTCTCTGATAACCAGTTAGCACGTTCTGCACCGACCTTACCACCGGGCAAGAAGGAGATGACATCAATCGGATCAAGAATGTCCGGCCCCCAGAACCAGTAGCCAAAGCCCTGAATACCGGTACGGTATTCTTCCAAGGAAACCTGCAGTTCACCGGGGTTGAGGCTGACGTTGATGCCGACCTCAGCCAGGTCTGACTGAATCTTCTGCGCATTGGTGTTCATATTAACACCCTGCCAGGTGAAGTCCGGGTAGCTAAGCGTGATGTCGAATCCATCAGCATAACCGGCTTCCGCCAGCAGTTCACGAGCACGGTCAAGATCACGGGTGAAGGCTTTGTCTTCGCCGTAAGCAGCCACCAGACCAACGGTCAGGTTGGTTGGCGGTGTCACACCACCCCACAGCACTTTGTAGCCATCGTAGTCGAGAGCATAGCGGATAGCCAACTGCACAGTCGGGTCGGAAACCGGGCCACCGTATTCCTCATCCTGGTTCATGAGCAGGAAGTGTGTGTAAACCGAGGGGCCACTGTAAACGGTCAGGTTTTCGTTGCCTTCCAGGGTTGCAACCTGGTCACGGGTCAAGTCCAGCGCGAGATCAATATCGCCAGCTTCCAGAGCTACTTTTTGGGTGGCAGCTTCTGCAATGTTGGTGATGATCACGCGGTCATAGTAAGGTTCTTCGCCCCAGTAGTTGGGGTTCTTCACCAGGACAGTTTCGACCTGAGGTTCCCAGCTTTCCAGGATATAGGGGCCTGTACCCGCCGAGGTGCCGTTCAGGTACATTTCTGCGCCATCAGTTTCAGCAGCATCATCAGCATCCGTACCGCCGTTTTCCATAATGGTCGCGGAATCCGTAACGGAGAAAGCATAGTTGGTCAATTCTGCGAGGAAAGCCGGACGCGCTGTCGCCAGGGTGAAGGTCACAGTACCATCTTCGTTGGCGGCGACGCTTTCGATGTTATCCGCCAGGAAAGCCGGATTACCCTGAACACTTTGCAGACGCTGGATCGAGAAAACGACATCTTCAGCGGTCAGCGGGTTGCCACTGACGAAGGTGACGTCATCACGCAGCGTAAAGGTGTATTCGGTACCATCTTCGCTGATGGTCCAGTCGGTTGCCAGCCACGGTAAAATTTCGCTAGCATCTTCATCCGGGAACGTCACTAGCGTATCGTATGCGACACGGTTAATGATGCCGGTTGTCTGGGTAAAGCCCCGCGCCGGATCGAGTGAATCGGTGCTTTCCGCATGACCGATCACGAGTACAGCCTCATCTTGCGCGGCCACAATAGCAACGCTCAACGCCAAGACTGCAATCATGATGAGTAGGCGTAATCTACTTGCCAATTTCATGACCAACACTCCTTAAATTACGAGAACATACTTGGGTACAACTAAAGTTGGGACGCAAGACATTGTAACGTGTATGTACAGAATTCAAAATAATTTGTTAGTTGATAAGTCCAATTCTTATCTAAGCATCATCTAAAGCAGCTTCGTGTCAACACGTTGGTATTCGTTGTAATAGATCAAGTTCAAGGCGTCATTGTGAACAGGTCTATCAAATCGCATATAATTGACTTTAAGTAGCCAATAAACGGGACACGCTCAAGCAGTTGTCGGCATACAATATACCCTATAGGAAAGCGCATGCTCCGCACAATTACCACATTCGACATCGATAACCTGATACGCATGGCGAAGAAATCCACTCGTAAACGGACGATTCTGCGATTGCACGAACACGAAGAACCCGTACAGCGCATGATTAATGCCATGATTCCAGGCACATATATCACGCCGCATAAACACGAAGACCCGGATAAAGTGGAATTGTTCAATATCCTTGAAGGGAGTTGTGCCGTCCTGCACTTTGACTATCGAGGTGAAGTCGCGGAACTGGTGACGTTAAGCGCAACAGGCCCAACGAAAGTTGTTGACATCCCGCCACGTACATACCATACCATTGTGCCACTGAAGCCGTGCGCACTATTAGAGATCATCCAGGGGCCGTATGACGTGGAAACGCATAAATCCCTGGCCCCCTGGGCACCCGCAGAGGATAATCCAAAGGCAGAAGACTATCGCCTGTATTTAGAGTCCATCATCCATAACTGGTGAATGCCACCAGCAAACCTGATATAGCAAAAAGCCCCGGTGATGCCGGGGCTTGTTTCATCATTATGGATTGTGTGTTACGAATTTCGCTTTAGCGACTTAGCTATTGTTGATGCGCACAATACGACGTGCGCGTCTGACAAACTGGGCCTTAATCGCTCTCAGACGAAATTCATTGGCCCGTTCGACCAATTCTTTTTCACGCTGCTTGTGCAGCGTAAGAGCGGTGTAATGGTTCAAGCCGTCGATCAAGTGCAAGCTCCTATCACATAGCAGAAACTACAATACCTAGCGATGCAATCATTATACGCAAATTATGCAGGGCATACAATAAAGATTGATGAGTGTTTATACAAAATATACATATCGATGTCGCTTTGTTGACAGATAGCGCATTTTAGGCAGCCTGAGGCCCATTCTTCCTTCTCATGTGTCCAAGTGTTTGGGTTGTATACGAGGGCAAGTCCAAGTACGTGGGAGCAAGCCGCAGATGTGGGTATAATGCGCCGTCATATTGCCTGACTTGAATTGCCTGTCTTAAATGGAGAGACTGCATGCCATTTGTCGAAACATCAACGGGTGCTCGCTTGCATTATGTAGAGCGCAACCCGGCAAATCCTCATCCGATACCCGTCATTGCGGTGCATGGCATGCTCGGCACCGCAGAAACGCACCTGGGCCATGTCATGAACTGGCTGGAGGCACAAGGCTATCGGGTGATTGGGCCGACCATGCGCGGCTACGGGCAGTCCGAGCCAAAACCGCGGGATTTCCCACTACGTTTTTATGATCGTGATGCTGCTGATGTCCTGGCAATGATGGACGCGCTCAATATAGACCGAGCACATATTATCGGTTACAGCGACGGTGGCGAAATTGCGCTGATGTGCGCTGGCTTGCAGCCGGAACGCTTCGCCAGTTCCGCCAGTTGGGGAGCTGTGGGGTACTTCGGGCCCGATATGCGCCCGGTAGCCCAGCGCATGATCCCAGGATCGGCCTGGATGACGGACGAGGACGTCGAACAGCATCAACTGGGTGACAAAGACAACTTTGCCCAGCAATGGGTCCGGGCGACCGTGCATATGATTGACAGCGGCGGCGATGTCAGCGTCAGTTTAGCCTCGGACATCACCTGCCCGGTGCTGGTCATGCTGGGAACGCAGGACACCCTGAACCCGGCCAGTTATGCGCAGGTGTTTTTGGAAAAAGTTAAAAACGGCAAGCTGGCGATGTTCGATTGCGGCCATCCCGTGCATGACGAACAAACAGAAGCCTTTTATGCAGCGCTCAAAGCGCATCTGGAGAATGCGCCTAGCTAATCCGGCCAGGACCAGATGAGATCGCTATCGATGGTGACGCCTGCGGAAGTCAATTGAATCGGGGCATTCTGGCCCATACATGCGGGACCATAAGGCCAGTCTTGCTCATACTGGCATTGCAGACCGAAGGTATCGCAGCGCACAAGGATATAGGCGCAATCGTCGCTGAGGATGCCCTCCGACTGGTAAAAAAGATGATACATCGCGTCATCATGGGATTGGCTCTGCATATGGACCGCGGTGTGCGTCAGCGTTGTCAGGGGAATGATCAGGGAGAACAGCACACAAGCAAAGGCCAACACCAGTACAGCAGGCAAGGTCACATGCTTGAGTGTGCTAAATACCCGGCGCAGGAATCCCCAGAAGGCGACTAAAGCAAGGCCGACCAGGGCAAAGTATGGCCGAAGGTGCTGGTTGACATACCCCCAATACCAGAATGGCTGCCCTTCGCGGATCATAGTGGGCGATGCCTGTGTCATGAGATCGACCAGGGCCAGCGCTAAAAAAGCCAACGCAATGATCAGGATGAGCCGCGTCGGCCATTTAGAGGATGATGATTCAGGGGTTTCGGTCGGCATGAATGCAGTATAAGAGGTTCTCATCCCGGTGGCAAAATGCGGTATAGTCCAGGCGTGTTTTTCAGGAGGCTGATATGCCCAAATTTAAGGATATTTTATTGGTTACTGGTGGCTTGATGGCGGGATGGTGGCTGGCCAACCAACAGAAGCCTACCCCATCAATAGATGCCGAGACACTCATCGAAGAGATGAACAGCCGCCACAATGAGCCATTCCAAAATTACCGTCAGCTTGAATCGCTGACGGCACTGTACCAGCAGTTGAACCCGGTCGCGCCACTACCGCCCATGCGCCGTTGGGCTATCTCGCCGGATTTCGGCGTCGTGATTATGCGGCATATTCGCACACAAAAGCCCCAGTTGGTTGTAGAAGCCAGCGCGGGGGCATCCACGATCATTACGGCCTATACGCTGCGGGAAAATGGCAGCGGGCGTGTCATCGCCATAGAGCATGATGCGCACTTCGCCCAGGCGGCCCGCGAACGCATCGCTGAGCATGGCCTTGACGACATCGCAACCGTTATCCATGCACCACTCAAGCCGCTAACTCTGGCTGACAGCCGTTGGCCCTGGTACGACACTGATTTACTGGCCGACCTGCAGGATATCGATATGCTCACGGTCGATGGGCCACCGCAATGGGGCAATCCAGCGCCCATGGCACGTTACCCAGCTCTGCCCTTCTTCTATGACAGGCTGAAAGACGACGCGACGATCCTGGTCGATGACACCAACCGCAGCAACGAGAACAAGATGGTCGCGCGTTGGCTGCATGAATACACTGTGCACAAGATCGCTGAACCGGAAACAGAAAAAGGTACGATCATCCTGCAAAAAGGCCCAGCCGGGTCATAAATCCAGTTCCAGCAGCACCGGGAAATGATCCGAAGCCTGGTGAATCGCCGCCGGATGCCGTAGAGCTTGGCAGTCAACCAGATGCGGCAGCAGTTGTTTGGACAAAAAGGCATAGTCCAGGCGCGTGTTGGGGATGGGCGCGAGCAGTTGCGTCGGCATGGTGTAGCCCGGTTCATCGGAATAGAGATGGCGAAAGGCATCGGTATAGCCTGATTTCAGCAAGCCAGCGATGGCGCCGCGACGGGCATCGCCACAATTGATGCGCATGATAAGCTTCATCTCTATGGGGAATTCAGCTTGGATCATGGGGTCATCAGGCGCAATCGTGTTGAAATCGCCCAGAATAGCATGGGGCACGTCGGCTGGCAGATAACCGCGTAAGGCATTTAACTCCCCTTGCCGCAGCCACTCCGCGAAGAATAGCAAACTCGGCAACAAATGCACCCCATATAAATGTAAGGCATGGTCGCGCAAGATCAGGCGCAAAAAGGCGGATCGCCCAAACGTCTGGGGCAGCCAATCGGCGATGACCGGCACGCGGCTGAGATAAGCCGTTGAATGCCTCTGACAGCCAAAATACGGATAGTCTGCCCGTTGGGCCAATTCCGCGACAGAATCGCTATTGCTAGCTTCATCCAGCATGACGATGTCAGCATCGGTGCTGCGGATAACCTCCGCCAGATGCGGCAGACGACCATCACGGCCACTATAGAGAATGTTATAGGTCAGAATTTTCATCAACATAAGGGACTACACACGGATCACAGCCACCCGCCTGCTTGTGTTCAAAGTCCGTATGGTAACGCAACTAACCTGCTAGACAAAGAGCAAAGCCGTCCCCGCAAAAGCGACCAATGTACCCAGGCTGGTCCGCCAGGATACCTTTTCTTTGAAGATGACAAAGCCTAGGGGAATCAAGAAGATGGGTGTCAGCGACATCAACGTTGACGCGATACCCACCGGCGCACGCTGTACAGCGACCTGTGACAACGTCACGCCAATAACCGGGCCAAAGATTGTTGCAAGCAGCAAGAAGCCTATTGCACGCGGATATATGCGTAGTTCACGCACGCTGGATGCAACCTGCCTACGTCCTACGGCAATCGTCCAGACCCAAAACATCGCAACTAGCATCCGAATGAGGGTCGCGGATAAGGGTTCGACGCCTTCGTTGAGGGCAAACTTGGACAAGATCAAGCCACCTGCCTGACCGAGCGCCCCGCCCAGCCCAAACAGCAAGCCGAGCAGATAGGTCCGCGTTGGTAAATCCGAGGTGGTTTTCTGCTTTTTGCGACCTTGGCGCTCAGAAACAACCCAGAAAATACCCGCTACAGTCAGGCCAATTCCGAGCAAGCTCTGGAAAGAGAGCACTTCGCCCAGGAATAACCAGGCCAGAATGACGCTGACGACAGGCGCGAGAGCCATCATCAACATAGAAAGTCGGGGGCCAATCATGATAAAAGCCTGGAAAAGAGACGCATCACCCAGGGCCAAACCCACAATACCGGAGGCTGCTAACCAGAAAAACGATTCAGGTGTTATCTGTGAGGGCAACAATTCGTGATAGAGGAACAGATGAATCGCCATCAGAATGACGACGGACATCAACAGGCGCGTCCGGTTGACCAATGCTGAACCAAAATGACGTCCTGCAAAGGTGAATAAGGTCGAACCAAAAGCAAATGATAGCGCTGTGCCAAGTGCGGCCAGTTCCCCGGTAAAATCAGTCATCAATACCCCTTCCCAAAAAGATAGGGCGCACAAACTGCGCCCTATTCATCATATTGAAAAGGATATGCCAAATGGCGTACCAATACAGTCCGATTCTTGCGGTCTTTAATGGGCCACAAGCAGACGTTGTTAGGCTTTGGCCTCAGCTTCTGTCAGGACGCGGTACAGGGTCGCTGTCAGCAATTCCACGCGGCGAATCATCATCGGCAGGTGGATGGTCTCCGTCGGGCTGTGCAGGCCGACGCAGGGCGCACCCATCCCGCAGATTGACGGGGTTCCGCCCGCGCTGACGTAGTTGGCATCGCTACCGCCACCACGCGCAATCGGCACGACATTGTGCCCCAGTCGCTTGGCTTCTTCCAGTACTGTATCCACTAGATACTGGTTGCGCTCGTTGCGCTCCATCGGTGGGATAAAAATATTGACGTCAAACTCGCCACGATCCCAAATATCCAGATGCGGATTATGACCCGTCGGCGTGGTGATGATTTCTTCGATAGCAGCTTTGGTGGCTTCGCCATCGGCCATGGTTTCATAACGGAAGGTAATGAGAGCTTTGGCGACACCCGCTAAAGTATTACCAGCCGTTCCGCCGCTGATGGTGCCAATATTGGTGCTGATGCCATTTTCCGGGTCGTTGAGCGCGTTGATCTTCAGGATGCGCTGTGCAAGGCCATCAATGGCGCTGAGGCCTTCATGCGGAACACCCGAATGCGCTTCGTGGCCATAAATCGTTGCATTGATAGCGCAGTAACCCCGGCGCTGGTAAACCACACCCAGGGGCACATCGGCACTTAACTCGCCCTGCGGGAAGCCCGGTTCCAGGCCAATGGCAAAATCAGCGTCGATATTCTCGCCCATATACCAGTCACGGATCGTCGGTGAGCCAATTTCTTCGTTGGCGCTGACGACCATCTGCACATCACAATCAGGCAGCATTTCGGAAATCGCTTTCATGGCGTAGAGGCCAATCAAAAGGCCGCCCTTAATGTCACCTGTCCCTGGGCCAGTGACGAACTCATCATCAATACGGCGATATTCGAGAAAATCACCATCAGGTGGGAACACCGTATCCATGTGGCTGATGAGCAAAATACGCGGTCCCTGGGTGGCGTTGCCTGCTTTAACCAGACGATGGCGCGCATTGACAGCTTCTACAGTGAAGCCCAGACTATCTGCCAGTTCATACATTTTGTCCATACCCGCGTCGACGCCAGCGGTGTTCGCGGTGAAGGTGTTCATGTTGACGAGGGTTTCTAACCAATTTTCGATTTCCGTTGCGCGTTCATCGACCCACGCGCCCAACTGCTCTAACTGCATGATTGATCCTTACCAAATAGAAACTATTAAGACTCCGCTGCACACTATACATCCGTGCGGAAAGAGATGCGATAGTTAGTGGATGAAGGCTGATATTTTTGGCTAGTTTGGCTCTGTAGACCGCCGCAAGACTGTATGAGATGCCCAATTGCTAACAACGTCAGGCAGCATGGCCTGGGGGATATATGAAAAAAGGCCCTGCTAATCAGCAGAGCCTTTACCAATTGTCGGGGCGGCGGGATTCGAACCCACGACCTCACCGACCCGAACGGTGCGCGCTAGCCGGGCTGCGCCACGCCCCGAACAAGGTCGCAACAGTGTAGTGGAGGTGGGGTTGATTTGCAAGAGTTAACATCGAAAAATTGGATGTTTCCTTTTCAGTTATGCTGCTTTGCGCTATGCTTTGGCACACTGGTTAGGGGATTCCATCGAAACACTATGACCGACGAAAAAACACAAGCAAAGCCTGTCGTCCTTACGGACCGCGTGCGTGGCATCACCAAAGCGGTATTAGACCCAGCGGGTATGTTCTTACATCGATTAGGGATACACCCGGATGTTATCACGACGGCGGGGCTAATCGTGGTAGCGATTGCCGCCGTGGTCATCGCCCAGGGACGGCTACAACTCGGCGGCATCATCTTGCTGCTGGGTTTGCCGTTTGATGCCCTGGATGGAGCCGTCGCACGGGCCATGCAGCGCACAGGCAAGTTCGGCGCGGTGCTGGATTCCGTGCTGGATCGTTATGCTGACGGTTTCATTTTTGCTGGATTGAGCTATTATTTTGCGGTGCTAGATCAGTTTGAGATGATGCTGCTGGCGATGGCCGCATTGCTCGGCAGTTTGCTCGTCAGCTATGTGCGAGCACGGGCCGATGGCGTCCAGGTCGAAACAAAGATTGGCCTGTTCACACGGTTGGAACGTATCGTCGTCATATTGATTATGCTGCTGGTCCCTGACTTGCTGACAGTCGGCCTGATTGTGCTGGCAGTCGGCACAAATTTTACAGCACTACAACGAATCTGGTTTGTCTACAGAACACTCAAAAACAGAGGCGGTTAGACTATGAGCTTTGAAGCGGAGCATATTTTATTACAAAACACTTTCCTGGGCGATTTGCAAATCCGTTATTACGGCATCATCATCGTTTTTGCAATGATTGTGGCTGCTTATGTCGCGTCCAGGCTGGCATCTAGCCGCAGAATGAACCCGGATCATGTCTGGGGTGGCCTGACCTGGGCCATCTTCCCCGGCATCATTGGCGCGCGCCTGTGGTTCATCCTGTTCCCGCCGATTGGCCTGACTGCAGGCTGCGGCGACCCCAACAGCACGGCTGTCTGTATGGACACAGCCTGGTTCTTCCAGAATTTCTTCAATACCACCAACGGCGCGATTGCCGTCTGGAATGGCGGCCTGCACCTGTTTGGGGCGGTCATCGGTGGTGGTTTGGGCGCATGGTTGTATACCAGCCGCTTCCACAACCCGATTTCGCGCGTGTTCCATTACATCTTCCTGCCGATTGCCATCCCGCTGACGTTCATCGGTTGGGTGATTGAAGCAGCATACAATCGTGTGCGTGGTGAAGAGGTCGAACCCTACAGCATCCCGAAATTCGAGCCAGAATTCCCGGATGAAGGCATCCCCATGCTGCCCTGGTTGGACATCGCAGGCGTTGTGCTGCCCTTGGCACAGGCCATCGGCCGTTGGGCAAATTATATCAATCAGGAATTGTACGGCGTGCCAACGGGTTCTACTTTCTGGGGCATTTCCATTGATGCCAGTAAGCGCGTTGGCGAGTATTCCAGCCTGGTCGAATACCCGGCAGATACCCTATTCCACCCGATCTTCCTGTATGAATCGCTGTGGAATGCGGCTGCGTTCGTCGTGCTATATATTCTCTATACACGTCACAAGAACCGCTTCCTGCCCGGTGATATTTTCCTGATCTATGTGATGCAGTACTCGGTCGTGCGCTTCTTGCTAGAGTTCCTGCGCATCGAGATTGCCTATATCCCTGGTACGATGATTAATAGTTCACAGGTTGGGACAGTCATTGCATTCGTAGTTGCCCTGGGTGTTTACATCTGGCGCGGTCGTGACGGTCGCAGGGCCAATGCAGCCGCCGAACACCAAAAACTGGAACCTACCCCCGTACAAGAGCATTAAAGATAAGCTCACTTTGAGGATAAAAAAGCCCCGGTGTCGGGGCTTTTTGAATTAGGTAAATATCCACTATCAAGAAACAATTAAACGTAACGTCTAACGCACTCGATCACTTCCCTGTTGGTCACAGGCTTGACGATGACCTCGTTAAAGCCAGCTTCCATGCAGCGCTTGCGCATGGTGACATTGCCCAGGGCTGTCAAAGCCACAATCGGTAGTGTCTGGTCATCATGTGTTTCTCGCACTTCGCGTGCAATATCGATGCCGTTGATGTCCGGCAGCATGAGGTCCAATAGAACCATATCTGGCATACTGGTCTCGATCATCTCAAGAGCCACATTGCCACGCATAGCCACATCAACATCAAAATCGGAGCGCTCAAGCACTTCCGCTATAAGTTGGGAATTCCAGGGATTATCTTCAACAATCAAAATGCGCTTTTTCATCTTAATGCGCTTTAATGCGCTACTCCAATAGATCGAACATAGTTCAATTGTAGTTCATGTTATACAAGACAATCATATAACTTCGCTTTTTACGGGAGCCAAAGCGCGTTTGTTTATAACGATTAACAAATCAAGTCAACATCAGCGCGATCAGCCCAACAGATGACATGTGATCTCAACTGCCACCGAACAATTAAGCTTCGCTATGCCAAATCTCAGTTTCGCAGGGTCGATGGTGTGCCATAATAAACGAGTAGATGATAAAACTAGCTGAGTCCTATGATCGAAACTGAAAACCTCACCAAAGACTTTGGACAATTCCGAGCAGTAGACAATGTGACCCTTAAGGTCGAACCGGGCGAAGTGCTGGCTATGCTCGGCCCAAATGGCGCTGGCAAAACCACGACGGTGCGCATGATGACCTCGATCCTGGCGCCGACCAGCGGCCATGCCCGTATCGCCGGGTACGATATTTTGACTGAGCCAGAATATGTTCGTGAGCATGTCGGCGTGCTGACGGAACAGCACGGGCTTTATGAGCGTATGAACGGCCTCGACTACCTGGATTTTTTCGGCGAGATCTATCATCTGCCGCGGCAGATTCGACGGGAACGCGCGACCAAACTCATGACACAGTTCGGGTTGGAAGCAGCCCTTAAGAAGCGCGTCGGCGAGTACAGCAAAGGCATGAAGCAGAAGCTGGCCCTGGTACGAGCGATGATCCATGATCCGCGTGTGCTGCTGCTAGATGAGCCAACCTCGGCAATGGACCCACAAAGCGCCAAGCAAGTGCGCGATGCCATCATTGACCTGCGCAAAAGTGAGCGAACCTTCCTGATTACGACGCACAACCTGACTGAGGCGCAACTGCTGGCCGACCGCATTGCGATCATCCGGCATGGGCGCATCATCGCCAATGGCACCTTGGACGAATTGGCCCAGCATTTTGTCGAACAGCCGATTATGGAACTGCGCGTCAATGGCGCCCTAAACGGGCTGGTTGCTGATTTGGATGGCCTGGTCACCGTCACGAAGCACGGTCCCAACTGGTTGCAGTACCAGACCTGCGACCCGTATACGGTCAATCCGCAGGTCTTGCAGCGCTGTACTGGCCTGGGCGTGGCAGTCGTCACACTCTCGCCCATTACGCGCACACTGGAAGATATCTACCTACAGGTCGTTGCCGAAGATGAAGCCATCGCCCAGAACACCAACGGGATTGCACAATGACAACGACAACATCACCAACAAAAAATCCATCTGGCAACTATATTGAACGCACAAGGCGCTCCACGCTCAGCAATGCCTTGATTGTCACACGACGCGAGGTACGCGATAGCTTTAGAGACTGGCGCATTGTCGCCCCGATCATCATCCTGACATTGGTTTTCCCAGGGCTGGCACAATATTTGGCGCAGCAGTTTGCAGGCTTTTTAGAAGGCTATGGCGCAACCATCATTGGCGAGCGCACGATCCCATTTTTGCTGATGATTGTTGGGTTCTTCCCGATTTCAATTTCGCTGGTCATCGCGCTGGAAACATTCGTCGGGGAAAAAGAACGTCGCAGCCTGGAACCCTTATTGAGCACGCCGCTGACCAATACGGAGCTGTATATCGGCAAGACGCTGTCAGCGATGATCCCGCCGCTGATTGCCAGCTTCGGTGGGATGATGTTGTATCTGCTGACAGCCTTGACTGGCGAACTGGCTTGGCGACCCCAGCCGATGCTGCTGGTGCAGATCATTCTGCTGACAATCGTGCAAGCCCTGGTGATGATTAGCGGCGCAGTCGTCGTCAGCAGCCAAACAACCAGCACCCGCGCCGCTAACCTGCTGGCCAGCTTCATCATCATCCCGATGACGCTCATCATCAACGGCGAGAGCGTCATCATGTTCATCGCGCCGGATGCGACCTCACCCAGTGGCATCGGCGCATTATGGGCCATCATTGTCGCCATGATTGTGGTGGCGATCTTGTTGCTGCGGGTTGGCAGCACGTTGTTCAACCGCGAGGAACTGCTCGGACGGACGATTGACAGCATCAATCTGGGAGGCATGTTCAAACGCATTTTGAAGTGGACTATCGCCATAAATGACGAATGTTCCCCCGCTCGTAACCCGCTCGACTGGTATCGACGGGCGATTCCTTATTCACTACGTAAGCTCAAAACACCTATCGCACTAACGATAGCTGTGTTTGTCACAGCGTTCGCGCTCGGCTTCATGGTGAGCCAGGACCCGGCGTGGCGTATCTCTCTACCGGAAGCTCCCAGTTATGATTCAGTCAGTGATACCTTTGCCTTATTCTCGCAACAGTCCTTGCAGCAAGAAGCGTTGGGACTGGTTATGTGGCAGAATGCGCGCGTGCTGCTGTTGACACTTATACTGTCGATATTTTCACTGGGCGTGGCCGCGTTTGTTATTCCGCCCATTGTGTACGCCATACTCGGATTCCTGTTGGGACAACTGCTACTGGCTGGGTATGATCTATCACTGTTTTTGGCGGCGATTTTGCCACATGGCATCGTAGAAATCCCCATGATTGTTATCGCGACGGCGGCCATGTTCCGTCTAGGTGCGATCCCAACCCGACCGCCCAAACGGATGACCGTCGGACAGGCATGGACAATGGCATTGGGCGACACTATCAAGATCGCGTTGGGCGTCATCCTGCCGATGCTAATCGTCGCCGCCCTACTCGAAGCTTATGTAACACCGATGGTCATCGGCCAGTTTATGTCCTGACAATATCAGATAGAAATATCCAGTGAGCCTAACAAATCACACCTGATTTGGTCTGCACAAGCCGAATTATGTCGATACAATAAGCGCATTGTTGACATACATCGGGCAAGCATCTCGCCCTAGCACGGGACGATCTATGGCCAAAATCGTCATATTGGGTTCGGCAGCCGCCGTCAATGACGCGACACATGACTATACACACTTCTTATTGATCGGCGACCAGGGTAGCCCGATCCTGGTGGATGCCGGGTCCAACCCGCTGGGCAAGCTCAAAAACCTGGGATTGGACTACACTTCGCTGCAAGATGTGATCCTGACGCACTTCCATCCAGACCATGTGGGCGGCGTCCCGAATATGTTGATGAGCATGTGGTTGATTGGTCGGCAGGCACCGATGCGCGTATTTGGGCTGCATCACTGCATCAACCGCATTGAAGACACGATGGAAGCCTATAGCTGGCAGGACTGGCCCGACTTTTTCCCGATTGCCTTCCACCGCTTGAGCGAACGTGACGGCATCACCGTAGTGGATAATGTCGATTTCCATATCACAGCCTACCCGGTGAAACATTTCGTGCCGACAATTGGCCTGCGGATTGTGAATAAGCACAATGGTCGCGTGCTGGGGTATAGCTGCGATACGGAACCGTGTGAGTCGGTGTATAAGATTGCTGACAATGTGGACATGCTTATCCATGAAGCCGCCGGACCACCACCCGGCCATAGTACGGCGCAACAAGCGGCTCAAATCGCCAGGGATGCCAACGCGAAATCGCTGTATCTAATTCACTATCAGGTGTGGAACACAGATCCTCAGCCGCTGGTTGATGAAGCCGCCGCTATTTACGATGGACCGATTACACTGTGCAATGATTTCGATATTTATGATTTCTAATATCGATGTCTGCTACAATAGAGTCGCACGGACATTGGCATCAACAGAGTGTAAGAAGTGTGCAAGAGACATCGAAATCTTACGCACTTTTAATTCATCCTAGCTACACTGCATTATGAGGGTATTGTCGGTTTTTATCGCAATCATCTGTTGGCCATCATTGTAACCAATAGACAGGTGACATCCATTCTTATAGGTAACAGGAACGATACTCATAAAAGCCTTCACTCCTATAGGGACTCACGACAAGAACAGCAGTAGACCCTCACCATTTGCCTTTACAGGCTTGTTTTAATCATAAACACACCTCTGTTTATCCTATTTAACGATAGTGACTCACAGAGTCAAATCGGTAAGGAAATTGTATGAGTGAAGAGCTCGAACGTTTAATCGCTGATCTGATTTCGTCAAACAACGGATCGACATCGGAACTCAATGACGACGAAATCGTAACCAACAGCGATGTCCCGGCCAGTGTGCCGGTCCTGCCGCTGCGGGGTCTGGTTGTTTACCCGCATACGGCGATTCCGCTGACTGTAGGCCAGCAGCGCAGCCTGAAGCTGGTCGACGATGTCATCGAAGGCAATCGGCTGGTCGGCCTGTTCACGGCCCTGGACCCGGAACTGGAAACACCCGGCCCGGATGACATCTACCGAGTAGGCACTCTGGCTGCGATCCACCGCTTATTCCGTGCCCCCGATGGCACGATTCGCCTGTTGGTACAGGGCCTGAAGCGCATCCGCATTGAAGAATTCACATCAGAAGAACCCTATCTGAACGCCGCCATCAGCGAACTGCCGGAATCGGTCGAGAGCGAACTTGAAGTTGAAGCCCTCGAACGCAACGTGATGGATCAGTTCCGGCATTTGGCCGACCTGATGCCAAGCATCCCACCGGAGTTGGTGACAACCGCCCTGGCTACGGATGATCCACTGCAATTGGCCTACTCTGTGGCGACGTATGTGCGCATCGACCTGGAAAAAGCACAGGACCTCCTGGAACTGGACAGCACCCAGCACAAACTTCGTCTGCTTCTGGAACTGCTCAACAAAGAAGTTGAAGTGCTGGAACTGGGTCGCAAAATCCAGACTGAGGCCCAAACTGAGATGGAAAAGAGCCAGCGCGAGTATTACTTGCGTGAGCAGCTCAAAGCCATTCAACGTGAGTTATCCGAAGGTGACGACCAAACAGAAGAAGTCGGCCAGTTCAGGAAAGCCATTGAAGAAGCTGGCATGACGGATGAGGCTCGTAAAGAAGCCGAGCGCGAACTCGACCGCTTGAGTAAGCTGTCGGTTGCATCAGCCGAGTATGGCGTCATTCGGACGTATCTG
Source organism: Anaerolineaceae bacterium (assembly GCA_002699585.1). Taxonomy (GTDB): domain Bacteria; phylum Chloroflexota; class Anaerolineae; order Aggregatilineales; family Phototrophicaceae; genus Phototrophicus. The sequence goes on from PABP01000038.1 coordinate 189,463, forward strand.
GATTGGCTGGTCAATATGCCCTGGAGCAAGCGCACGGAGGATAACCTCGATATTGGCCATGCGCGCCAGGTGCTAGAAGAAGACCACTATGGCTTAAAAGACATCAAAGAACGCATTCTGGAATTCCTGGCCGTTCGTAAACTGCGCGCGGAACGTGCTGATGAACTCGAAGCCAATGAAGACGAGAAAGAAGAATACACCGTTCGGCGTGATCGGCAGGGTGCGATTTTGTGCTTTGTTGGCCCGCCAGGTGTGGGTAAGACATCGCTTGGAGCCAGCATTGCCCGGGCGATGGAGCGCAAGTTCATCCGGCTGAGCCTGGGTGGCGTACGCGACGAAGCCGAAATTCGCGGTTTCCGTCGGACGTATATTGGTGCCATGCCGGGACGCATCGTGCAGACGCTGCGCCGTGCCGAGTCGCGCAATCCGCTCATTATGCTGGACGAGGTCGATAAACTGGGCCGCGACTTCCGCGGTGATCCAGCTTCCGCCCTGCTTGAACTGCTTGATCCTGAGCAGAATGCGGAATTCCGGGATACCTACCTGGATGTGCCCTTCGACCTGAGCGAAGTATTCTTCATCACGACGGCCAACTCCCTGGATACCATTCCGGGGCCACTGCTGGACCGTATGGAGGTCATCCAACTGAGTGGCTACACTGAACAGGAAAAACTGGCGATTGCCACACAGTATCTGGTGCCGCGTCAGACACGCGAAAATGGCCTGCGCCCCGATGAAATCAAGTTGAGTGATGATGCGCTGCTAACGGTCATTCGTGACTTCACACGCGAGGCTGGCGTCCGTAATCTGGAACGCGAGATCGGTCGTGTGGCTCGTAAGGTCGTCACCCAGATCGCCGAGGGCAAAGAAGACGAAATCGTCATTGATGGTGAGCAGGTCAAAGAGCTACTGGGCAAGCCGCGCTTTGGCTATCGCACAGAGCTAGAAGACCGGACGGATTTACCGGGTGTGGCCACAGGCCTCGCCTGGACGCCTGTAGGCGGTGATGTCTTGTTCATCGAAGCGACATCTATGCCAGGTGACAAAGCCTTCCAGTATACGGGCCAGCTCGGTGATGTCATGCAGGAAAGTGCACGTATCGCCTTGAGCTATATTCGCTCCAAAGCGGAAGAACTGCACATCGGTGACGAGTACTTCAAACAGCATGAGATCCATTTACATGTGCCTGCCGGTGCCACGCCGAAAGATGGCCCATCAGCCGGCGTCACGATGGCCGTAGCCCTAGCCTCGCTGTTGACCAAGCAGCCAACTCGCCACAACGTCGCTATGACGGGCGAATTGACGCTGAATGGCCAGGTTTTGCCAGTGGGCGGCATCAAAGATAAAGTTCTGGCTGCGCATCGCATCGGCGTGGATACGATTATCCTGCCAGCGAAAAATGAGCCGGACCTCGAAGATTTACCCCAAGAAGTGCGCGACCAGATGCGATTTGTCTTGATCGAGCACGTCGATAAGGCGCTCGAAGTCGCACTGGGTAAAGACATCGCCTAGTATTTTGAAGACGATTGCCTCATCTGGCTGGACACAGTTTTTGTTCCCAGGTGGGGCATTCGTCAACTCGTGAAAAATCACCTATAATTCTAGACGGTAGTATTAAACTATCGGCTTTGACACGTCAAAGGATCATTATGAGCAAAATTTTGATAGTCGATGATGACCGGACGACGGTTTCATTGCTACAAACGCTGCTTGAGCTAGATGGGTTTGATGTCACCATCGTAGCAAACGGCAGTGGCGTGATACCTACCTTACAAACATCGGTACCTGATGTTATCCTGATGGACTATCATTTGACCGACATGCTCGGCGTTGAAGTACTACGCGACTTACGCGCTAATGAGATATATGGTGAAATACCCGTGATCATTACCTCCGGTATGGACGTTAGTGACGAAGCCATGAGCGCCGGTGCAAATGAATTCCTTGTCAAACCCTTTGAACCTGGCGAGTTACCCGCCCTATTCAACAAACATATTGCAAAATAGCTCGATTTTAGCGACACCGTGAGAAAACATCTTGGCTAACAAGAACAACAATCGCATGCAGTGGTACCGCGTTGACCTGCATGTGCATACCCCCGCAAGCGCGGATTACAAAGACGCAGATAGTCCCTATATTGAAATCCTACGCCGTGCAGAACGTCGCGGCATCGATATTATTGCCTTCACCGACCACAATACAGTCGGCGGCTATGCCGCTATGATGGCAGAAATTGAACGCCTGAATTTTCTAGAGCAAACAGGACGCGCCCTGGCAGATGAACTACGCATGCTCGCCGAATATCGGCGGCTGCTGGATAAGGTGCTGGTCCTACCGGGCTTTGAATTTTCGGCAACATTTGGCTTCCATGTGTTGGGCATATTCTCGCCTGATACATCTATGCGTTATATTGAGCACGTCCTATTAAGCTTAAACGTGCCACCGCAAGTGCTCGATGAAGGCAACCCAGCAGCAGGCAGCACGGCAGATGTCCTAGAAGCCTACCGTATGATTGACGAGGCGGGCGGCATCGCCATTGCAGCCCATATTAACAGCGCGCATGGTGTGATGATGCGCGGCCTCAATTTTGGTGGGCAAACACGCATCGCCTATACGCAGGATCGCCATTTACATGCCCTGGAATTGACCGACATGCATAAGCGCGGTCGGGCCTCAACGCGGCGCTTCTTCGACGGTACCAAGCCGGAATATCCGCGCCGCATGCACATGATTCAGGGGTCCGATGCGCACAGCCTGGACACCTTCAACGAAGGCAAAAACGTGCGTTTTGGCATCGGCGAGCGCGTGACGGAAATGCTACTGCAAGATCGCTCATTTGAAGCCATAAAGAGCTTATTCGCCAGCACGGATTTCAGCCGGACACGTCCTTATAACCCGGATAAAAAGCCTTATGACTTTATCCTGGCAGCACGGGAAGAAGGCCCCAGCCTGGTGCAGTCGTTCCATGAGAGCATCGAACGCAAGGGTGGCAAGCTACACAACGTCATCGCCGATGTGTGCGCCTTCGCCAATACCAACGGCGGCACGATTTATGTCGGCCTGGGCCGCGACAAAAACCAATCCGTTGTAGGCGTCAAAGCTGTGTCAGATGCGATTAAGGTGCTGGAAAAAGAAATCAGCCGTGTGCTTTCGCCAGAGCTAGGCGTAGACATCGACACCCAGGAGACCCAGGGCAAACAGATTATCCGCGTGCTGGTCCCCTATGGTGAAGATCGCCCCTATGCGATTAATGACAATCAGATTTATGTGCGCGATGAAGGCGAAACCAGCCTGGCCGTGCGCGACGAAATTGTCAACCTTGTGCGACAAGGGCTGGTCTTCCTGAGGACAGAAGGCAACAACGGCACAGAAACGCCGATGGTCGTCGCAGAAGCCATCCGCGAGGAGATTTTGCCGACGTCAACTGTCGTCGATGACAATACCGAGATTGCCCCACCGCGGGCAGGTGCGGAAATCGCTGATGTCGAAGATCGCAACGATACCCGCTATTACATGGTCCGTGATTTGCGTAATGGCAACATCGTCAAAAACGTAACGCGCGACAGCGCCCGTCGCTTGTGGCATTATGCCATTCGCCAATTTGAGGGCAATCCTGTTAAAGAGGAAAAAGTGCAATGGTCGAATGGCATCGGCCTGTGGCGACGGTACAAAAAAGGCGGTCAGACCCGTTACGATCTGGTCCAGCGCGATAATGGCAAGCTGCGCATCTATTATGGCGTCACTGAAAATGGCATGACCGGACCCTGGGAAGCCTTCTTAGCGCCCGACGAGGATGAGGCCAACAGTTAGTTGGCCCCTACCTGCTAGCTATATTGTCCCCTAAATCTGAAGATAACCGAGGCTGAAATGGTCGGTGCGCCTTGTCGCCAAGTAGCGACGGTGTCGTGCCGATCAATGACTTCTAATTGCCCAGGGAACGAGGTTTTGAGCCGCTGTTCCCATTCATGGGCGTTGGGAATGCTTTGATTCATTTCAGGGGCGTAAAAGTCGGCCACATAGTAACCAGATTGGCGTTTACGAGTGACTTTTTGCGCCTCAATACCTGCGCGATGCAATACCAACTGCATCGCCCGACCAGAGAAATTCGGGTTTGTGTTCAACATGATATTAGTGTGATTTGCTCATCTGTTTTAACTGATTGAGGGATACAAATTATAGAACAAATTTTCTAAAAAGTCAATAGAGATCGGCATCATATAGGTTGGATTTTGGCTAGAAAATGCAGCCAAATTGCTACTATAAAGAGCTATGAAACATGCCGATTTCCACAGCCTGTGTTACAGTAGGTTGAGTACGTTTTGCGGCTGAATTTTAGCAGAGGTGATGTATGGCACGGTTGGGTGCTCGCCTGGGTCTGACGCGCTTCGACGCGGACGAATATTACAAACTGGCACTCAAAGCGTTCAAAAAGAATGACGTCGAAGAAGCCATCCTGAATATGACGCATGCCATCGCGCTGCTGCCCTACCGCGCGGAGTATTATGCCGCACGCGGTTTTTTCCATCTGGAAGATGGCGTTGATCTGAAAGCGGCTGAAGACTTCGACAAGGCGCTTGAAATCAGCAATTACGAGATGCTCGCCAATTACGGCAAGGGCATCATCGCTTACCGTGATAAAGACTGGGAAGGCGCGTCACATTATTTTTTGGCCGCGTGGGCGGCATCCCCAGAACGTGCTGAAACCCTCTATTATCTGGCGATGGTTGCCTATCGGATGAAAGCATTCGCCAGAGCAGCCGACTGGATGATGCGCGCCCGTGCCAGCTATGAAAAACGCGGTGAGAAAAAGTCGGTAAACGATGCTAACGAGTGGATACGCGAATTCCGCCTACAGGACAGCCGCGATCATCTGTTGAAAAATGACTGATGCGCTCAGTAGGGGCGCAGGTATTCGTAGTGCGGAATCTCATCCTCGGCATCCGTTTTGAATGTAAACGTATGAATAGAGGCGGTCGCTGGATAGTATTCTGGCAAGCCGAGGTCTGTTAAGCGGTTCCGCCCAATATCCGTGTCCGGCTGCTGCATCGCCCACAAGAACAACGCCACAATAACATCACCATGTGTAACCATCGCTACATGTTCCCCAGTATGGCGCGCCCGTAAATCACTCACAAAAGACAGCGCGCGTTTGCGTATATCCGGCGGGAGTTCATACGGTGGTTCGTTACCGGTATAAATGTCAAACATCGTTTTCTCAAGAGTGGTGTTGGGCACGCCTTCAAAAGGCGCATGAACTTCATTGATGCGCTGTTCAACGACCACGTCAAAATCCGACGGGTGCTGGCTGATGACGAGATCAGCCGTTTCTTTCGTTCGCTGCATGGGGCTGCGATAGAAAGCATTGATGGGTTTGTCTTTGAGCGCACGTCCAGCCATCAGAGCTTGATGCCGTCCGACATCACTCAGTCTGAAACCGGGCAGACGACCATACCAGACATTATGCGGATTAAAGACTTCACCGTGGCGTAATGCATACAGGGTAAGTGGCCCACTCATACAGACAACCTCTTTTGTACATGTTCATAAGCAATCACATCATACAGTTTACCGTGTGTCTTGCCACTACAACATCCCAGATCACACAAGCACATCGCGACCACCAGAACCCCATTCTCACTACCTGATATGCTTGACGAACCACCCTGACCCATGCTACACTCCAAACAGTTTGTAAGATACCTATTGGAGGCGAAATTATGCAAGCTGTCAAAGACTTACCCCAATGGATGATGCCGGACGCTGCATAAGCTCCATGTAGGAACCTTGTTCTTTATGAACCTCCGTTCCAATTTGCGAATCAAGTCAGCTTCTGGCACCCCATCAACAGGACCAAACAGCCGCTTAGCATCTATCGTGATGCTGGGCAGGCCTTGCCGATGGAGTTGATTTTTGGCTATTCGCAGATTGGCACCTAGCTGTGCCCCCAAGATAGTCAACCAACTCAGAACACATCAATCGTATTGCGCAGTCTGTACGTGTCGCCATGCGTCTGCTGCCGGTAGGCATTGACCATTAATCTCTGAATCGACAAATAACCAAACGAGTGAACCTAACAATGACGAACTGGAATATGCCCCAGGACGATTACGAAGACTATCTGGAACAATTCAACCCGATGTTGAACGATCGGCAGGCACGGCGCAAGCGTCGTAGCAAGCCACAGCACAATCCAAAGAAAAGCCAAACAGAGATCATCGAGGAGATTGCCGATACGAGCATGACGCTCGAAGGGGGCTTTAATATCACCTACAACCCCAGCCTGCATGAGGAGGGATGGCTGTTAGACAGCCTGAATGGCTTCTATGAACGCGCCCTCATTGTCGATGTGCTGGCCCAGGTCAAAGGCGGGAAAGAAGCCAGCGTTTATCGCTGTGAAGCCCACCCGACTGTCAAAGACACTGTCTACTTGGCTGCCAAGGTCTACCGACCGCGGATGTTCAGGCAGTTGCGCAATGACGCCATGTACCGCGAGGGACGGGCGATCATTGGTGGCGATGGCAAAGAGGTGACGGACCGCAACAAGCGTGAAATGCGCGCCATGCGTATCAAATCCAGCTTTGGCCAACAGATGTCGCATACAAGCTGGCTGATGCACGAATACAACACGCTGGAAGCACTGTATGACGCTGGTGCAGCCGTTCCCAAGCCGTATGCCAATGGGATGAATGCCATGTTGATGAGCTATATCGGCGACGAGCACATGCCAGCGCCGACGCTCATCGAAATTGACCTGGATGCTGACGAAGCCCGCACCCTGTTTGATGAAGCCATGCGTAACATCGAACTGATGCTGTCGATGGGCATCGTGCATGGCGATCTTTCCGCCTACAATATTCTGTATTGGGACGGTAAGATCACATTCATTGACTTCCCACAGGTATCATCCGTGACCAGCAACCCGAATGCGGAGTTCATTCTGAAACGCGACATCACGCGGGTGTGTGATTACTTCAGCAAGCAAGGCGTTGACTGCGATGCTGACCATATCACCCGCCACCTGTGGTCGACATATGGGTTTGAGCGTGACACCACCAACTACGACGAATGATAAGACACCCAACCACGATGAAGCCTACTGGCTAAGGTTGGCACAGGCAGCTATCGCCCAGGAGCCGGCCTACGCCGACGCTAATGTCACCTGGATGGCCCATACGCACAATGCGGTATTCAACGTGCAAAATGGGCCATATCTGGCCGTGCTGACGCTATATAAGCACAATGTCAGCGTCAGCAGGCTACAATCAGAGGCTAGGTGGCTACAGGCGATTTCCGAGCAGACTGAACTGGTCGTCGGTCGTCCTATCAAGCTACTTAGCGTGCATGATACCCAGACAGGTAACATCATACGGGGCGTCCTAAAAGCCTATGTCGAAGGGGCACCCAAAGCGCCACTTGACCTCTCTATCGACGATATGGCACGCATCGGCAGCTTCCTGGCGCAACTACATCACTTCTCGGAGCAGTACGAGCCACCTGCCGATTTCGACCGTCCACGCCTGGACTATGATGGGCTGTTCGGCAAAGGCGGCACATATGACCCCGGCGAAGCTATCGCCGTCTTTACAGCGCATCAACTCAGCATCATTGAACAAACAACTGAGCGTATTCACAAAGCGATGAATGAGATCGGCCAGGATCAGGCTGATTTTGGGCTGGTTCATGGCGATATGCTGAGCAAGAATATTCTGTTCCATGAGGGCGATGTGCGAGCGATTGACTGGGAGTTCAGCGGCTGGGGCTACTATCTGTATGACATGACACCGCTTTTGTGGCAGCTCAAGTCGCAGGCTAATTATGACGACCTCGCAGCAGCCTTATGGTCAGGCTATACGTCGAAGCGTCCTCTGCCAGCTCACTATGGCCCCCTGCTGGATACATTCATTGCAGCGCGGCAGGTAGCAAGTATGCGCTGGCTAGCCAGCAACCTCGACCATCCGATGGTCAAAGGCCACGCGCAGGCGCTCATTCAGCAGCGCACCCAGGAACTACAAGAATTCCTCAAAACCGGCAAACTCAGGCGGCAATCCATCACGCTATAGACTTGAAACAGACTCGAACAGAACTGATTTTCCAAGCCTTGTAGAAACCGTTATACTATGAAGCACGTTAGTCGCGACTATGACAAAGGGTCTGCACCATGTCTGAGAGTGATTTCACGATACGTCCACTTGAACGCGAAGATCGCGAATGGGTTGCCCATTTTATGGATGAACACTGGGGTACGACACAGATTGTATCCAGGGGGAAGTCCCACTATGGACATCTGATGCCAGGGTATGTCGCGGAGCGCGAAGGTAAAGAAGAGACCGAAACCATTGGCCTGCTGACCTATCGCTTAGAAGATAATACCTGCGAGATTATGACGCTCAACAGCCTAGATGAGGAAAAAGGCGTCGGCACTGCCCTGGTCGAGCGTTTGGTTGAAGATGTTAAAACCATCGGCAATATCAAGCGCATCTGGCTGATTACGACCAACGACAACCTGGCCGCACTCAAATTCTGGCAAAAGCGCGAATTTGTACTGGTAACGATTCACCGCGACTCCATAAAGGAATCACGACGTCTGAAGCCACAAATTCCCATCGTTGGCCAGGAGGGCATCCCGATCCGAGACGAAATTGAACTGGAATACCCACTCTAAACCGCAAATTAGGCTGAAGGCTAACTTTCTTCTGCTAGGCTCTCGGCCTGCTTTTCTCTCTGCGCTCGTCGCTCTGCCAGCAAATTGTCGATCAATAGCATAATAACGCCCAGGACAATCGCGTGGTCCGCAAAATTGGACACATTGGAGAAGTTCAGGGGCGGGATGTAGATATGGAAAAAATCGACGACGTGGCCATGTTGTAAGCGGTCAATGAAGTTGCCGAGTGCCCCACCGACTACGATGCCAAAGGCGATGTGCATCACGGTATCGGTATCCTGCGAGCGATAGATGAAATACAGAATCGCCACCACAATCAGCAGGGGCAGGATCTGGAACAGCCAACTTAATTCCGGGAAGATGCCGAAAGCGGCCCCGGTATTGGCGCTGTATGTAAACTGAAAGACCGGATAGAGGGCCGGAATCACCTGATACGTTTCCCCAAGGGCCAGGTTATTAACAATCCACTGCTTGGATACCTGGTCTACTAGCAGAATGGCGATGACACCGACAGCAAAAATGACCCACCGACGCAATCTCGTACTCGCTTCTCTATGTGACATCTATTGACGACGCATTGTAGCATGGGCCTTCCCAGACAACAGCCCTGACCCCATATCTGGCACGATTAGGTTTTCGTAAGTCTTTTGCTTTAGGATAGGATAAGCGAGATATAGATAGCGAGATATAGATACGGGAGAGAGATCCATGCGCGCTGGACTTTTCGTGATCGCAATAGTTGTACTCAGTGGATGCAGCGTCTTCGAGTGGCTCGGCCAGTCAGGCGACATGCAGCAGGCAACAGGCATTCAAGAGGCAAATAGCGCCGCAAATGCAGATGTGACATTTGTCCGTGCGGTACAAAATGGCGATACCTGGACCTTCCATGTGACGGTGGCCCATCCTGATACGGGCTGGGAAGATTATGCTGATGGTTGGGATGTGGTGCTTCCAGATGGCACAGTCATCAAGCCGGATGCCGAGTCACCATTCACACGATTGCTGCTGCATCCGCATGAGAATGAACAACCTTTTACGCGCAGCCAGAGCGGGATCATCATTCCAGAGAGCATCACCCAGGTGACGGTGCGGGCGCATGATCTTGTCGATGGGTTTGGCGGGCAGGAGATTGTGGTCGATTTTACGCAGGACATCAGCGACTTTTACGAGGTCGTACGAGGCAATTCATAGTAGCGATTGTAATGCAAAAAGCACAGGCAATGCCTGTGCTTTTTAGTCATCAGATGGGTGCCAGCTAGTCTTCAATCGGTGGCACAAATTCGCTGATATTGTGCTTGACTGCGAAAGCGGCTGCTTCCGCACGGTTTGATGCGTTGATCTTCGACAGCACACTGCTGACGTAATTGCGCACCGTACCTTCGCCCAAATACAGTTTGAGCGCGATCTGACGATTGGTCAGGCCCTCAGCAACCAGCGCCAGCACTGCCATTTCCTGGGCGGTTAGCTCGGAGAAAGCGGCGGCATGTTGCGCCTGACTCGCCTTGCGAACTTCCGCAAAGACGCTGGCGGTCATGGCCGGGTCAAGCATGCCTTCGCCACGGCTAACGCGCTCAACAGCTTGCAGGAGTTCCTGGCTGCCAATGCGCTTGAGCACATAACCAGATGCCCCGGCCTGGATCGCAGCCATGAGCAGTTCGTCTTCCGCGTAGGACGTCAGCATGATGACGCGACACTGCGGTATATTTTCGACAATCTGGCGGCAAGCCTCGATACCTGAAATACCCGGCATACGAATATCCAGTACGGCGACATCTGGCTGGATGTCAATTGCCTGACGAACCGCTTCTTCACCGGTGCTGGCTTCCGCCACCACAGCAAAGTTACTCGTCCGCTCCAGCAATGCCCTTAAGCCTGCCCGGACGACCACATGGTCGTCAGCAATGAGAATGCGAACCGTTTTTTGCATCGCGCTGCCCCTCTCTACAGTCGCTGCCTGTTTGACATATCCCTGGTGTTTTTGCGCACGTTCGTTTTGCCAACAACACCATTGAGGTTGTGCTGCAAATTGACCACTAAAGATGATACAATAAACGCAGATATCGATTTAATGACAACCGACATCTTACCGAACGTTATCTATCATATATCAACAGGGTTATGATTAAAACCTCCTATCACCTAAATGAAATCGCTCGGCTTGTGTTAAAGGCCGCCGAAGCCACCGATGTTCAGGAGACGTTGCAACGTATTGCGACTGTCAGCCGTGAACTGGTTAAGTGTAAATACGCTGCCATGGGTATCCCCGATGGCGAAGGCGGTTTGCGCTATTTTATGACATCGGGCCTGAGCGACGACCATATCAAGCAAATTCCACATCTGCCGCGTGGACAGGGTCTCATTGGCGAGATCATGCGGCAGCGTGACGCTGTTGTCCTTGATGAATTGGCAGAAGACCCGCGTTCCTATGGCTTCCCACAGAACCATCCTGATATGAGTTCATTCCTGGGTGTGCCGGTCATGTTGGGGCAGCAGATGTTCGGCATGATGTACTTGTGCGACCGTGAAGATGGCCAGCCCTTCGATAGCGATGATCGGGAAATGATCGAGATGTTGGCGGGTTACGCGGCCCTCACGATTGCCAATGCGGAAATGAACGAGCATCACCAGCAGTTAAAATTGCTAGAACAGCGCGAGAACATCGGCATGGAACTGCACGATGGCATCATTCAGTCGCTGTATGGCCTGGGCATGCAAGTGGACCTCATGCGCCAGAAAGAAGCTGTCTCCGGCGAGGAATTGGATACGGTTGTTGACAGCCTGAACGACACGATTGAAGAAATCCGGCGCTACATATTGCATCTACGTGCACACGACCGAACCCGCTATACCATCCGTGAGCAGATCAAGAACATTAAAAAGCGGCTGTTCGTGCCGGATCGCATCAAGGTACAGATTGACGCACCCGATGTGCCACCGCCCTTCCCCTTCACGATATTTGAGTCCATTGGCTTGATTATCAACGAAGCGATGAGCAATGCCATTCGTCATGCAGATGCTACCGAAATTTACATCCGCACGATTGAAAAAGAGGGCGAGTTTATCGTCATTGTAAAAGACAATGGCGTTGGCTTTGCCCCTGGCGCACCCAATCCAGACAATGCAAATGGCCTGGGTTTGCGCAATATGCAGCATCGGGCACGGCTCTACGGGGGGCATGTCGATGTGCAATCCATCCCCGGCGAAGGCACGACCCTGAAGGCCGTCATCCCCATACAAGCCTAGTCGAATATCTCCTTTGAATATCAAGCAGCCTGCCTCATGAAAAAGTGAAACAGGCTGTTTTTTGTTTTTATAGCCACACAATTCTTATTATTGAAGATGACAATTGTCCGGCCTTAGCGGGAACATCCACATTAGGCGCACATCTCGAATCATCTTAAGCTTGAATTAAAGTAGACAGAAATTTTCTTTTTTTGGCACGGCAATACGTGCACACAATATTCTTTTAAGTGAGGTCAAGATGTTCGAAAAAATACTTGTTAAAGAGTGGATGACAGCCGACGTCATCACCGCCCGTCCTGATATGCCAATCAGTGACGCGCATCAGATCATGAAAAAGAATGCAATTCGTCGGCTGCCGGTCGAACAAAATGGCAAGTTGGTTGGCATCATCACCATTGGTGATGTACGTGAAGCAAGCCCATCCGATGCGACAACGTTAAGCATCTGGGAGTTGAATTACCTGTGGGCGCAACTCACAGTAGAAAAGATCATGTCGAGTGATGTGTTTACTGTGACTGCGGAGACACCTATTCTTGATGCTGCTGAGTTAATGCTAGAACACAAGGTAAGTGGTCTGCCAGTCATAAAGCCAGATGAGACATTGGCTGGCATCATTACGGAATCAGACATATTCAGGATGCTGGTACGGTCCAGAGTGACATCCGCATCATAATCTACTTGCAGAGTCAAATAAGGGCAGTAATAAACAATGAATGTCGTCGATATAATGACGCATAACCCAATTACCGTGATGGGTGACCAGCCAATCGTTAAAGCGTTGGCACTTATGGCATCGCATGGTTGTAAGCACCTGCCGGTCTTAAGCCGCAGTCACCATCTGGTTGGTGTTATCAGCGACCGCGATATTCGTTATGCACTAGAAAGCCCCTTTACCCAGGAAAATGATTGGGCGCAACATCAAACGGCGCATCACATCAAGATCAGCACGGTCATGACGGCTGCGCCAATTATTGTTGAGCCACAAGCACCGGCTGAACACGCGGCTGAATTGATGCTGTCACACAGCATCGGCTGCTTGCCTGTGATGCGCGCAGAAACCCTGGTGGGCATCATCACCCGTTCGGATATTCTGATTGCGTTTATCAATATTCAACAACGCGCTTCCGCAAGAAACAACGGAACGAAATAATCGTCACCTGGTTGTATCACACCGTTGTATCGTATCAGGGACATAACAACAGTTGATAATATCCCTCATCCAATGACGAATGCTCTCTATGAATCTCTGGAGAGCATTTGTCGTTTCTGGATTCATTAATCGACTTCTCCCCTGACGCAAATGCTCGCTTGCAGTACACTGAGGAGGTCGCATGTGCAACTCTTCTGTTGCTGCTGCGTATTCTGCATAGACAGTTGGCCGGGCATTGATACCGCCCTCGAACAGAATTGAGATAAGGCGATATGACGAGAAAAGCAGTCATCAGCGTACAGGACGTCACCAAAGATTTGAAGCTGGGTCCACATACGATCCATGTGCTGCGCGGCGTCAGTTTTGACGTGCACGAGGGCGAGATGGTCAGCATTGTCGGCCCCAGTGGTAGTGGTAAAAGTACCCTGCTAGGTATTGTGGGTGGGCTGGATACAGCCACGTCAGGCAAACTCATCATTGATGATGTCGATGTCACACGGATGAGCGAAGGCAAACTGACAGAAATTCGTAACAGTAAGATTGGCTTTATCTTCCAGTTCTTCAACCTGATCCCGACGCTAACGGCCCTGGAAAATGTCGCGCTGCCGATTGAGTTCTCACGGAATCGGCAATTCCGACCCCGTAAACGGGCCAAAGAACTGCTAGAACTGCTCGGATTGGGGGACCGGCTGGGCCATCTACCGACGCAGCTATCCGGTGGTCAGCAGCAACGTGTGGCCATCGCCCGCGCCCTGGCCAATAATCCGGCCTTCCTGCTGGCGGATGAACCCACAGGCAACCTCGACTCAGAATCCAGCGAAAACGTGCTGCGTGCCCTGCAAAGCATCCGGCGCACGGCCAATACGACCATTGTGCTGGTCACGCATGATGCCGAATTAGCAGATCGTGGGGATCGCGTTTTAACGCTGGTTGATGGTGAAATCGTTGACGAAAAGATCAATACGGTTCCAGCCCTGTAGTTCCCTTGGATACACTGACATCGTTCCGTTCCGGGCACATCGAATAAATGGCAGGCCAAAGCGTATTTGTATGCTAAAATAACAGGCGAAGTTGTCCCAATGGCCAATGAGTCTGGTTACATCTAATGCATACCGCATTTTCGCTCGATTGCGATGTCCTGACGGTTGCACAATCTCATAAAGTGTATGTTGTTGCTCGCTTTAAGGCTGAGGAACTCGTGTCTTCATCGCGTCCTGGCCTCAACCTGAGTCTGGTCATCGACCGCAGCGGCAGCATGGCTGGCGCTAAAATCGACTATACACGCCAAGCGGCCCAATTCCTGGTGCAGCACCTGGGGCCTCAGGATGCCTTCTCTATCGTGCTTTACAATAACACCGTAGAAACGCTACTCCCTCCGCAGTACGTCCAGAATAAAGACGATGTCATGCAACGGCTGGAGCACATCACGGTCAGCAGCACGACCAACCTGAGCGGAGGTTGGCTGCAAGGCTGCCAGCACGTCGCCCAGAACCTGGCACCGACGCTGCTCAACCGCGTCCTGCTAATGACGGATGGTCTGGCGAACCGCGGCGTCACTGACCGTGAGCAACTGGTCGAGATGGCGCGACATAAGCGCGATGAGAGCATTGTCACCACGACGATGGGCCTGGGCAATGACTTCAACGAAGAATTGATGATGGCCATCGCCGATGCCGGTGGCGGCTCGTTTTATTTCATCGATAGCCCAGAAGTCACGCCTGAGATCTTCAACGAAGAACTGCGTGGCTTGCTGAATACGGTTGGCCAAAACCTCAAAATCACGATCACAGCCAGCAACAAAATCGCCCACATTGAGCAGCTTAACGCCTACCCCACTGAGACGGTTGACGATACGATCAGCTATATTCTGGGCGATATTTATTCCAACGAAATCAAGACGCTGGTGCTAGAGCTAGACGTCCCGGACTTGGAAAAATTGGGAGAACGCCAGATTGGGATGCTGCATTTTGCCTATGATGAGATCGGCCCAGCATACAGCCATTATCAAGAGCAAGACCTGCCCATTATCATCAACGTGGCTGATGCCAACGATATGCCCGTTGCGCGGCGCAATGACATCACCCAGGCGGTACTGCTGCTGAAAGCCGCCCACACGCGCCAGCAGGCCGTTGAAGCCGCCGATCAGGGCAAGCACAGCGAAGCATCCGATATGCTGTACGCGATGGCCAAAGACATCAGCGAATCGAACCTGAATAGCGCCATCTTACACGAAGAGCGCAATGCGCTCATCGACCAGGCCAAGCGACTGGCTGAAGGCAAAAGCACGTTCGATGCGTACCAGCGTAAGACGATGGCCACGCAAGCCTATTACACGCGCACAGACCGTCATAACGCCACCGTCATGCTGCGCACACGCGACGTCATGCGTATGGTGCAGCAAGGGCAAGATGATGACCATGATGCGCTTGCGCCATCATCAGACATGCCGCCGACACACCTTCTCTGGCGCGATCATCAATTCCCTCTAACGGGCAATCTCATTCGCATCGGGCGCGCTATTCATAACGACATCGTCATTGATGCCGGTGGCATTTCTCGTTTTCACTGTCAGATACGGCGCGATGGCGATAAACTGGTGCTGGAAGATGTCGGCAGTACCAACGGCACCTATATCAAGGGGCAAGCCCTGGAAGGTCCGGCTATCGTGCAAACAGGTGATGATATCTTCATCAGCCAGGAAAAACTCTCGCTTATCCATCGTACGATTTAGGCGTGCGATTTAAGTCCAACTCCACAATACTAAGGTACAAGAACTTATGTCTTCTCGAGAAACTTATTCGATTGAAATTGCGGGCATCAAACGCGATTTGCGCTTGTTTGAAATCAAACCAGGGGTACGCATTGCCATCCTCAATATTCTGGGCGATACGGAACTCGTGGAGGCCACGGCAAAAGCGCTCAATGAGAAGCTGAAAGACATTGACTACGATTATTTGGTCACAGCAGAAGCCAAATCGATTCCGTTGGCACATGCGCTGGCGGTTGTCGCGAACAAGCGCTATGTAGTCCTGCGCAAAAGCTGGAAACCCTACATGGGCGATGCACTCAAGTCCGAGACATTGAGCATCACCACTGGCGAACCGCAAACGCTGTATCTGGATGAGAAAGACCATGACCGCCTCAACGGGGCGCGGGTGGTCATCGTGGATGATGTGATTTCTACGGGCAGCACTTTACAGGGCATGCGCCTGATTCTCGAAAAAGCGAAAGCCAACGTGGTCGCGGAAACAGCCATCTTGACCGAAGGCGACCGCGCCCAATGGCATAATATCATCGCGCTGGGCCACTTACCCGTCTGGGTGGATGGCAACTAATCCAGCAAATTGCGCTGACGCAACACATCCATCAACTGACCATAGCTAATCCCAAACCGGGCCGCTAATTCGACCGCGTAACTGCGGCTCATCGGTGGCCCGGGTTTGATTTCATAGGTACGGCGCACCACCTGGCCATCCTCCCCGTGTTCGATAACGACTTGCGACACAACACTGATAATACGCGCATCACCCCCGGAATCGGCATTGATGGCGTCGGCTTCCGCAGCCAGCGTATGCAAATGGGTTGCAAAAACAGCCCGCAGCCCCAATTGGCGCAGCACACGCAGCACATCGCGCGCGATAAAAACGCTCTCATCGGCTGCCGTACTGGATAGCGATTCATTGAGCAACACCAGGCTGGCCGACGTCGCTTTATGGAAAATCGCCCCTAAGCGACGCGCTTCTTCCCCCAAACGCCCTGCTTCATATTCAGGGCGCTCCTCGGTGGCAAAATGCGTATAAATGCCATCCACCGGGCTGAGGGTCGCCTGACTGGCGGGTACGTGCAACCCGGCCTGAGCCAGGATGTGCATCAAGCCTATGGCCTGGGTATAAGTGGTTTTGCCGCCCTGGTTCGGCCCGGTGAGGATAAAGATACGTCCATCGGAACCAAAAGCGGCGTCATTGCGCACGATGACTTTGTCGAGTTGGGCGTAGTTTGGCAGCAGTTGCAGGGCAAGATTGATGTTATACAGCGATTCCGCCTGCATCATCCGTTCAGACATGGGCGCAATGGTTGGCGCCGACATGGGCAGCCCTGCCCCACGCAGGCGTTTAATGAGCTTAACCGCCCCTATGTAGAAGGCAATTTCATTTTTGAGGGCGATCAGGGTGCGTGTGCTGACGGCAGTGAACTGCTTGAGCGCGGCTTCCACCGGGCGGCTGGTATCATTGACCAACTGCGATAGATCCCGAAATAGCTGCGGCATAAAAGGGCTATTGCGGTCTTCGAGTTCGACGTTGAACCGTGCACCACCCATATTTAGCGAACGGGCATCGTGTAGCGGACCTTTGCCCTGTGGCGCGTCGTTTTCTCGTTTGAAGAAGCGGTCGAGGATACCAGCACCGACAAATCGCTCCATGTGCGCATCGAGCAAAGTCGCCGACAGTGGCCGGAGCTGGTCATCGAGGTTGATACCAATCGTGATGCTGCGTATAGCTTGAATCTTGGGCAAAAGCTCTGGCAGCGTTTGGCGCAGGTTGATGAAGGCCGGGCTGTTGACATGAGCGTGGATTTCGTCGCGCAGGCGTTGGAGCGCCGTTGACCGCAAGCGATCCCCCACGCGCTGCATAACCTCATCAAATTGGCAAACACAGGTGGCGTAGTTATCCAGTTCGCTCAAGCGCCATGCGACCAACCGCAAGCGGTTATCGCGCCATTGCGGCGCCATCAAATAGCCTTCTAGCTCAAGGATGCGCTCCAGTAGGATTTCCAGTTGCAGCAGCAAATCGTCGTCGTCGAGTAAGTCAGCCAGTACAGCCTGTCGATAGCGTATGACGTTTTCGTCGGTACAGAGTGTGAGCAACAAATCGCGCACATAATTTTCGTAAGCCGGGTTGAGGCTGAGCCGCCGCACGAGCAGACGCAAATTGAGGTCGGAAACCAGCTCGGCGACATCGGTGTATTCAAACTGACGTTCGTAGCCAGGTGGCCACAACAAACTGACCGAATTGGTCGTATCAAACATGAAAAAAGGTGCTCTCTATAAAACAACAATGTCTAGATTTTAGGCACAAGCCACGTTGGATGCGAAACTATTCACCCGTCTTTTCGACCACGAGGAAGTGTGACAATCCCCAGGTATCCAACGGTGTGCCATCCAGCTTTTGCAGGGCATCGCGCATAACGCGCATGGGCGTCCCCAGACGCTGAATCAAATTATCGTAAGCACCGTAGACGCGGTGATGATGCACGAACTTGACATTCTGATCGGCGAATAGGCCGCGAATGCCACGCCAGCTATAAGCACGCACATGGGGAGCCAGTTTATTACGCCAGACATCCGGCAAATAATTAATCAGGGGCGTATTGCCAAAATGATAGTCGCCCTGCCAATAATGGCCATGCGTTTCGAAAGGATACCAGCGGTTGGGGCAAAAAAGCACAATGCGCCCACCCGGTTTGAGGACGCGCACCATCTCGCGCGCTGTCTGACGATCATTGGCCACATGCTCAATGACTTCATGCGATAGGATCGTGTCGAAAACGTTACTGCGATATGGCAGAGATTCTGTGGCCGCGACGATAGCATGCGGCGTATTTTCTGAGGCTTTTAGCGCAAACGGCCATTCGATATCGAAAAGCTCGACCTGAGCTTCATAGCGTTGGCCAATCTGGGCGGCATACATGCCCACGCCACCGCCTGCTTCCAAGACGGTTGCACCATCGAGTTTTGCCCATTTTGCGATGAGGTTCAGGCGGCGTTCCTGGCCTTCGCGCCAAACGTAGCTGGGCACCCCACGCAGGGCGGCCAAGTCATCCTTCGGCATAGTTGTTGTCCTTGTGTACGACAAATTTCAGACGAACCAGCGGTTGCAACCTGTGCTCGTCATTTTGGTCCAGGGCCATTATGCCTGACTATGTGGGGGGTGACAACGGGCCGCTGTATTCGCGGTCTAGCCGTTTGTGGAACGATTTACGCGGCGTGGAATCGGGCCGGACGGATTTAACAGGTTCAACAGATACCTGCACCGGAATGCTAACGACAACGGTCGTGCCAACACCGGGCTTGCTCTGAAGATCAAACAGGCCACCAACGAGTTCAGCACGCTCGCGCATATTGACCATGCCAAAGCTACCGCGATTCTCGTAATTCGTGCCGACAGCCGTCATGTCGAAGCCGACACCGTTGTCAATCACACGGACAGTCACGTAAGTCCCTTCCAGCGTGATACGTACCCGTATCGACGACGCCTTGGCATATTTGCGCGCGTTGTTGACAGCTTCTTCAATCAGGTAGAAGAGCGCACCCTCTTGCTTTTGCTCTAGCTGCATGATGGCTGTTTCATCCATATCGAGCGTGACGCGCTGCTCGTACGTCTTGTCCATCTTGTCAGCAAGTTGACGCAGCGCTTCTGAAAGGCCCTGTGTTTCCAGGCTGAGGGGTCGCAACGTAAACATGACATGACGAATTTCCGCAGTGGCGCGCAGGGCCATCTCTCGGATTTTTTCAACTTCTTCCAAGAATTGGCCAGCATCCCTTTCGGCTAGCTTCGGCAGCAGAGAAAGGCGCATGGCGACAGCCGACACAGTTTGGGTCGGCACATCGTGCAAATCACGAACGAGCGCTTTACGTGCGCTCTCTTCGATTTCGATGATACGTTCTTTTTCTTCCATCAGGCTGCTGAACAGCACCGCGTTTTGAATGGCCAACGTGGCCTGAATACCCACCGAACGCAGCGTGTCGATGAGTTCTTCATAGAAAGCATTTTCATCCGCGCTGCCGAACAGCAAGACGCCGTAGTTATCATAGTGGGCACGCAGCGGCACACATAGTAGTGACTGAATATACTGGAATGAGATCAATATCTTGAGTTCGGGGTCGTCCATCGCTCCACCTGCAATCACAGGATTACCCGTCTCCATCGTTTCAGCGATGATGCCTTTTAAGCCCTTAAAACGGCGTTTCTCGTCTGTGTGGCTAAGGCCGCGAGCTGTCGCAATATAAAGCTCTTCGTTGTCATCGACCAGCAAGACCATGCTAACAACACGCTGCTTCAAATCCTGGCGGACGCAAAGCCTGCCGATGTCCATCGCGGCTTCAATGACGCGCTCGAAATTACGCGACTCAATGAGTGCCGCACCCATATTCGATACCGCATGGGCACGATGAACCATGCCTTGCATCAGTGCTTCGTTATGAGCAAGCTGCTTCTTGATCTGCTTATTGGTGCGGCTGTTAGCAGCGTCCAGTGCGTTCGACCAGAAGGAGGTAATCACAGCAATGAGCACCAGGCCAATGACCAAGGGCAAAATGCTCATGATAGTATCCGGGATGAGTTGCAAGCTAAACGCCTGGTCGGTGGTCGCCTGACTGATGCCCAAACCGATAGTAACCGCTAGGATAGTACCTACGGTATGCAGGACACCCCAGGCAACGCCAAATCGCAAAATGCCACTGACGATAACGATACCGGCTGCAATGGCGATAATCAGTTGATCGCCCATACTGAGGTAGGTAAACATGCCCACGACAAGCCAATCGCCAGGTGTAGCAACAATCGGGAGATAGAGTTGCAAGCCTTTTATGAGGCTGAGGCCACCTAACAGGACAGTCGCAGCCGCCCCGACGCCCACAGCAATTAGAATGTCCGAAATGGAATCGACTGAATCGACAACGCGGCCCTGCGTCAGGATAATCAGGATGCTAAAGCCAAGCAGCAACAGCCAACGCTGGGCAAAATATACGCGATTCGGACGACGCATCCACCAGGAAGCGGTGAACATAATCCCTCGTAATCAATACGTTTACAGCTCAATTCGTGCGCAATACGCTACCATGATTTTATCGGCATAACAATTCGCTAGTCAGTTAAGCTTTGTGGCTAGCAACTAACCGATCAAATCCCGCCACGTCGAGTAGGCCCTTGGCGGCCCCGGATTCCCCAATCTTATGACCAGCATAAAGTGTGGCAGCTTGCATTGACCTTTCGGCGTCACCCGATGTGAGATAACCGTGCAAAAACGAAGAAAATAAGGCATCCCCCGCGCCAATCGTATTGACCACAGGCCGAACCTGCTGCGCTGGAAACATCTGGACGGGCTTATCCGGCAGCTTGAGGGCGACACCTCGCGCCCCCATACCTATGGCGACAATATCGTTATCGAAGGTTTGCTGGACAGTTTGTGCCCATTCGATAGGCGGCGATGGCAAGCGTTCATCGCTCATGAGCAAGATATTTGCGGCAGACATGTAATCGCGATTGTAAGCGTCCGTCAGGCTATCAATGGTATGGACATCAGTCGCAATCGGTATACCTCGTTCCCGGGTCGCTGCCAGCAGTGGCCGAGAGAAGTTGATGTTGCACAGCACGGCCAGGTCAACACCAGCGATGGCCTGTTCGTATGTAGCAAATGGATAGGTTGTTTCCTGAATATCTTTGAGATCCACGTTAATCATGCGGCGGCCATCGCCATCGTAGAGGATGACCGACTGCGGCGTTTCCGGGAGCTGTGAAAGCACAAAATCCTGGGCGATGCCATTTTGTTTGAGGGCATGGCGCACAAAAGTCGCAGCCTCGTCCTGGCCGATCATGGCCAGGAAGCGCACCTCATGGCCAAGTAGGGTCAGTGCTTTGGCGACGTTAAAGCCCACGCCCGACACGGTCGTCCGTACGCCGAAGAAAGGATAGCGCACCGACATATAATCGACCGGGAAGTGATCAATGCGAGCGGTTGTCTCTATGTTGATGAGGCCAGCTACGAGAATCTTGGCCATTGGCTCCTGATTTCTATTAGTTCTGTTCCCAATCTCGCGCACGTTCGACAGCCCGCTGCCAACCCGCATACAGGCTCTCGCGCTGATCTGCGGACATGGACGGCTCGAAAGTGCGATCTTCCTTCCACTGCTGCTGAATTTCTTCCTGAGAAGACCAGTAACCGACTGCCAATCCGGCTAAGTAGGCGGCACCAAGCGCCGTTGTTTCCGCGACTTGAGGTCGTACAACGGGTACACCCAGAATATCGGCCTGGAACTGCATCAGGAAGTTGTTGCTGACCGCACCGCCATCGACCCGTAAAGCAGGGATGTCGAGGCCGCTATCGGCTTTCATCGCGGTGAGGATGTCGCGCGTCTGGTAAGCGATACCTTCCAGCGTCGCGCGTACGATGTGGGCCCGTCCACTGCCGCGTGTCAGGCCGACGATGGTCCCGCGCGCGTACTGGTCCCAATAAGGAGCGCCCAACCCCACAAATGCCGGAACCATATAGACGCCATCTGTGCCATCAATGCTATTGGCGATGGCTTCAGTTTCACTGGCCGAAGTGATCAGCTTCATTTCGTCACGCAGCCATTGGACCGCGGCCCCGGCAATGAAGATACTGCCCTCAAGCGCGTACTGCGTCGGCTGTTCGCCCACACGCCACGCGACAGTTGTTAGCAGGCTGTTCTGGCTAGCAACCGGTTCTGAACCCGTATTCATCAACATGAAGCAACCCGTGCCATAAGTATTTTTGACCTGCCCTGCCTCATAGCAAGCCTGACCGAAGGTCGCCGCCTGCTGGTCGCCAGCGATGCCCGCAATCGGGATCGCCTTACCAAACAGCTCAGGCGATGTTTCGCCGTAGACATCGCTACTGCTGACCACCTGCGGCAAAATCGACATGGGAATATCGAAGCGCTCAAGAATGGTCGTTGACCACCATTTTTTATGAATGTCGTAGAGCATGGTGCGGCAGGCATTGGTGACATCGGTGATATGCAGATGGCCACCAGTCAGTTTCCAGATGAGGTAGCTATCAATCGTCCCAAAAGCCAGCTTGCCCGCTTTGGCTTTTTCACGCGCACCCGGAATATTGTCCAGCAGCCATTTGACTTTGGTACCGCTAAAATAGGCATCCGTTACCAGACCTGTTTTTTCTGCAATGGTTTTGTCGAAGCCCTCGCTGCGCAGTTCGTCACAGAAACGGCTGGTACGGCGATCCTGCCAGACAATGGCATTGTGGATGGGTTCGCCCGTTTCCCGGTCCCAGATGACGGTCGTCTCGCGTTGATTGGTAATACCGATCGCAGCAATTGATACATTATTGGCAACCTGCTGGGCGACTGCCAGCTGCGAGCGCCAGATGGCTTCCGGGTCGTGCTCCACCCAACCAGGTTGCGGGTAAATCTGGGGGAATTCACGTTGGGCCACGTTGACGATATGGCCACTTTTATCAAAAAGAATCGCACGGGAGGATGTTGTTCCCTGATCTAACGCCAAAATATAGTCTGACATAGGGTAAAAAGCCTCGACTAATATGAACCTGTTTTTATCAAAATAAGTGGATTAATGGTAACGCGCCAGCCTTTTTTCGCAAAACACCACCACATATAAAAAAGGCATCTACCCAGCCATGAAGAACCTGTGGGCAGATGCCTTAGATTGTGGGTGGCATCAAAATGTCAACTAGCGACGACTTTGACTGCCGTATTGTCAATCAATTAGGTCGGCTGGGAAGCGGTATTCAGTGGTGTATCAGTCGCTTCTTGTTTGGCTTCTTCGCCCGATGATACATGGACAACACCCGGCACCACGAGAACCGGGCATGGCATGGCGTTAAGCACCTTTTGGGTGACGCTGCCAAATAGCCAGCGGCTCAGGCCGGAACGACCGTGTGTTGACATGACAATGGTGTCGACTTTTAACTTGGCAGCCTGGTCAACAATGACCTGGGCAGGATCACCAGCGAGAATTTTGGTACGTGCATGGAGACCGCGCTCTTGCAAGCGCTTGACCTGGCCATCCAGATATTCTTTCATGCCAGATTCGACTTTATTAACGAACTGATCGTAGTCCATTTCTTTGACCAGCAGCGGCATATCATACATGGTATAAACCTGGATATCGGGCACATCAACCACACTCAAGAGCGTGATCTCACCGCCTTTAGGCAAAATACGTTCTGCATACGCTAGTGCTTGTTCTGCCAACTCGGACCCATCAAGGGTGACCAAAACATGCTTTAACATAACGACCTCCAAAGAAAGCACTATTTGCTACATTTTCTAGTAAGTGTTTCTTTCACCATACGACACATTGGCATAACGACATAGTGTGGTCTATCGTCACCTGGGCGCAAAGTGTCACTTTTGCATTTATAGTTTGAAAAGAGCATTGGAAAAGAGGTATTGATATACATGAAATCAAAAGCGCCCAATGCTTGATCGACATTGAGCGCTGAATATGACTTGTGTGATTTGCGTGTTGTTTAGAGATAATCGCGCAAATTATGGGCCAGACGTGGGTGACGCAGGCGGCGCAGCGCTTCTTTTTCTAGCTGGCGGATGCGTTCACGCGAGAGGCCAAATTTGTTAGCAATTTCTTCCAGAGTGTGCGGTTCCCCACCACCCAGGCCAAAGCGCAAGCGCAAAATATGACTCTGACGGGGCGTCAATTCGCTGAGCACTTCTTCTATTGTTTCTTCTAGGAGGTGTTGTGTCGCTGATTCGACCGGACTGGGGGTGTCCTGATCTTCAATGAAATCGCCAAATTCGCTATCGCCATCATCGCCTACGGGCCGTTCCAGGGCGATGGCGTGCTGGCTGGCATCCATCATGCTCCGAATGGTTTCTTCCGGCAGTTCCATCTCAGCAGCGATTTCTTCTACCGTTGGGCGACGTCCGCACTGTTGCTCCAGATTCTGGGCGATGCGGTACATCTGGCGGATGCGTTCCGTCATGTGCAGCGGAATGCGGATGGTGCGCGTTTTCTGGGCCAGGGCACGGGTAATAGCCTGACGAATCCACCATGTGGCATAGGTACTAAAGCGATTGCCACGACGATAATCATATTTATCAACGGCGCGCATCAGACCGACATTGCCTTCCTGGATCAAATCCGGGAATG
Source organism: Anaerolineaceae bacterium (assembly GCA_002699585.1). Taxonomy (GTDB): domain Bacteria; phylum Chloroflexota; class Anaerolineae; order Aggregatilineales; family Phototrophicaceae; genus Phototrophicus. Next base: position 214,403 of record PABP01000038.1, read on the forward strand.
GCAGGCCCTGCCCCATATAGCGCTTGGCAATGCTGACCACCAGGCGGGTATTGGCACGACCGAGATGCTCACGCGCGAGCTGGCCATCAAAAATAAGGCGTTCCATATGACGGTGCCAGCGGTCACTGCGGTCTTTAGCATCGGGATATTCGACACGATCTTGTGCGCGTTTGCCACGCTCAATGCGCTTGGCTAAGTCTATTTCTTCTTGAGCATTGAGGAGGGGTTCCTGGGCCATCTGGCGGAAATAGAGGCCAACCGGGTCATCTGAGGAAATCGCAGTGATGTCACCAATTTCAGGATCTTGGACTAATTCTTTGTCGCCGTAATCGCTAGAAGAATCTTCTTCAGAACTGAGGAGCGTACTATCTTCGCCTTCTTTTTGTAGTTCAATGCCTAATTCATCTAATTCATAAAGGATCGTTTCTAATGAGACAAGGTCGTCGCTGTCTTCTTCCATGACCTCCACGACATCATCGTACGTTAGGTAGCCACGTTGATCCGCTCGATTGATGAGTTCCTGAATCACGTCATCTTCCCCTGGCTGCTTACACGGATAAAGCGATTACAGTGTGGTGTTGAAACCTGTATTCAATTACCTTCATGAACACACACGCCCTAATTTGGTGTATATAACAAACAGTAACACAATACATCACCAAAGCTACAAAATGTATCTTATGTGTGAAAATGGGCTATTCACTTTTATCTTTCGGTTGCTTATGAGGCATTTCACTTAGTTGCACAGCACCACATGTGTCCTCGTTGAGTTTAGCATACAATATATGCGTAATTTAATAAACATACGATTCTAAATTACGCGCTGTAACGTCAAACGTCAACGCTTTAACAACACTATAAACTAAATCGTTTAGACATGTCCATTAGACCAATCCTAAATATGTTTTTCTCATCTAATATGCATTGCTGACAGGCACCAGGCAAAAAGAAAACCTTACAGTTGTTAGAATAACCCTAAGTCATTAACGAAGAAATTGGTGCGATCATTTAAAATGACATATGCTTTAGGCGTTTGCATTTGAATACAATGTATATGACAATAGAGTTAGTCTGTTCAAATGACGACGCTTTCTTTTTGCCGATAGTGTTGCGCGCGAGGAATCCCTGATGTCGACGAGACGCTTTACAGATGACCTGCCGGATCCAATGCAGCCCGCATCCGACAATAATGTAACGATGAGACCCTCTGCGTCTACGCCGCAGCCTGAGTCTGCGCCTACGCCGCAACGTCGCCCTCCAGCAGCAGCCCGGCGAGAAAACGCACATCTGCCGCGCACCCTAACCCAGGTAATTAACGAAGCTGACGAAAAAGTCATGCAGGGTGACCTGGTTGACTATGTGCCGCTGGCTACTGGGTTTGATCCACTTGATGGGCTGATTGGCGGCGGTTTACGTAAGACTGAGCTGACACTGCTCGGTGGTGCCCAGGGTATCGGCAAAACAATTGCGACCTTGCAGATCGCCCGCAACATCGCCATGCGTCCAGATCAATACGCCTTTTATTTGTCATATGAACATACAGAAGCTCACCTCATGCACAGACTGCTGTGCCTGGAGAGTATCAACCCGCCAGAGATAGACCTGGCAAACGGTTTGAAGCTACGTGACCTCTATAACATCATCGTGTCACAGCGTGCGAAGAAGTTCATGGGGCGCAATGATGGCAGTGGTTCTTTGCAGGCCATCCTGCGTGAGCATCCCAAAGCCGCACAGCCCATTCAACGCCTGCTGCGCTACAGTGACCGTCTGATTATGCTCAAAGCCAGCCCAGCCGTTACCAACCTGCGTGCCATCAAAGAGATGACAGCCCGTCTGGCAGATGCCACGGGCGGCAATGTGACCGTATTCGTTGACTATCTCCAGAAGATCGCGGTCCATCCGGAGCGCCCGCGCGATGAAAACGACAAAGTCACCATTATTGTGGAGGGCTTGAAGGACATCGCCCTATCATTGGATGTCCCGGTATTCTCCATCGTGGCCGCTGACCGCGAAGGGCTAAAGAGCAAGCGAATCCACCTGTATCACTTACGCGGCAGCAGCGCGCTCGATTATGAATCCGATATTGCCCTCATCATGAATAACAAGTACCAGATTTTGGCGAAGGACCATGTGGCCTTCAATCCATATAACGCCAAAGCCTACCGTAACTGGGTGGTCTTCACGGTCGAGAAGAACCGCGCAGGCCGCGCCATGATCGACGTGGAATTCCAGATCCATGCGGAGAACTTCGCATTCAACCCACGCGGCCAGCGCGTACAGCAGCAGTTGATCGACGACAAGGTCATCGAAAGCTAGTTAGCACCCTTGCAACACCCACAAGCCGCGTCCTTTCGATGCGGCTTTTTCATTCGCACGGTAATGCTTAGTCGTGGGGTTGGCGTGATGTTGTACTTCAAAGAGAGCAATGCAGACCAAGCGGAGACCATTATCTGGCTGCACGGGGCGATGTTGGCACATTGGATGTGGGATGATCTGATTAGCAAGCTGCCACAATATCATCATCTAGCCGTCGATTTACCGGGACACGCCGCCAGCAATCAAACTCCCTTCTTGAGCTTAGCGGACGCAGCCAAACGAATCGGAGAATTGATTAAAACCAAGGCCCATCACGGAAAAGCCCATCTGGTTGGATTGTCGTTGGGCGGGTACATCGTGCTGAAAGTTATCGAGCAAACGCCTGATGTCGTAGACAGTGCGATTGTGAGTGGCATCACGGTCCTGCCGATCCCCAACCTGGGCTTTTACAATATGTTGATGCCAGTGATGGCGACTGTACTCAAATGGCCATTTGTCGCTAGGATGAATGCCAAGTCGCTCAAAATGCCGGATACCGTGCTGGCAAAATATGTTGAATCGGCCAAGCAAACCCAACGCAGCGCGATTCTGACAACCAGCCGAGATGTCGCTAATTTCCACCTATCCAGTGAATTATTTTCTCGGCAGCATCCCATTTTGAGTGTTGCAGGGACCAATGAACATCCAACGGTTAAGGCATCTGTAAAAGAAATCGCCAACAAACTACCCCATGCCCAGGGATACCTGGTTCCTGATGTCGGGCATGGGTGGACAGCCGAAGCGCCCACCCTTTTCGCAGAAATGGTCGCGTCGTGGTTTGAGCGCCAGAGCGTGCCCCAAACTTTTCATCCCATAGAATAAGTGTTGGAAACAAAAAGTGAGCACTCAGTTGGGTACTCACTTTTTTGTATTTGCTGTATTAAGACGTTTAGTCGCCAGAGACCGTTTCGCGGTCGCTGTGCAGCTTGATGTGGTTGAGCTGGCTGAGGGCGCGAACTTGTTGGTCGGCGTGGTAACTACTACGAACCAGCGGACCACTTTCAACCCACTTGAAGCCCATTTCCAGGCCCAGGCGACGGAGTTCATCGAACTCTTCTGGTGTGTAGTAGCGTTCAATCGGCAAGTGCTTTTTGCTAGGCTGCAAGTACTGGCCGATTGTCAGAATATCGACGTTGATTTCCGCAAGGGCTTGCATGGTTTCGACAACTTCGTCGAACGTCTCGCCCAGACCAACCATGATACCGCTCTTAGTCAGCACAAGCGGGTCCATTGCTTTGGCATTGGTGAGGGTCGCTATGGCCCACTCCCAACGATCTTGCGGCTGTACTTTCTTGAACAAGCGCGGGACCGTTTCTACGTTGTGGTTGAGGATTTCCGGCTGGGCGTCCATCACAATCTTGAGAGCAACCTCATTGCCCTTGAAGTCAGGAATGAGCACTTCAATGCTGCAACCGGGTTGTAGCTGGCGAATGCGGCGGATAACCATCGCAAACAAGGGCGCACCGCCATCGGGGCGATCATCGCGGTTAACGCTGGTGATGACCACATGCTGCAAATTCATGGCGCGCACACTCTGGGCGATGCGGTTGGGTTCGGCCCAGTCAAGCGGATTGGGACGACCCGTTTTAATATCGCAGAAGCCGCACGAGCGCGTGCAGGTATCGCCGAGCATCAAAAATGTGGCCGTACCGTGTCCCCAACACTCGCCCATATTAGGGCACATGGCCTCTTCGCAGACCGTATTGAGTGCTTTACTGCGCATCAGATCGCGTACACTTTCATACGTTTCGCCACTGGGGGCTTTGACACGGATCCAGGGTGGGCGGCGGCGTGGGTACTTCGGATCGGGCTGCCAACCCTCGCTATTCGCTACCGGAATACCATCCGGCTTAATGACATCAGTCACGAGATATCTCCAATACAATGGCATCAACAATGCCAAGACATCTATTGCATTTGATTATAAACGCCACGGGTGAGAATTCTACTCACATTAAGGCCAGGAAACTTGAGAAGCTCATGAATCAAGTGGTTTGCAGAATTGATTCTGCTTCTGGCATAGCTGCATTGAGGTGATTGACGAGGACACGCCACAACCAGCGCAATATAACTTCTCGCAAGAGGATATACACGCCTGCGGTCACAATGATCTGTTCCAGGGTGCCCTTCACTCCAGGCAGTCCCAAGTTTTGCATACTGAAAAAGACCACAAAGCAAACCATATACACAATCAACTGCACGACTAAAAAGATACTTAGCGATCGTATTTGGGCTTCGTAAGGGTTGATCTCATCAATAGGCATGAGCATGCCGAACATAGCTGCCGTCACCAGGCTGTAGAAATGATCGAAGCAAAATAACACAACCAGACCCACGGCTCCGGTCGCTTGCTGCAAAATCATGTTATTTAATTCCACACTGGATTGTGCTGCATTCCCGGCTGAAGCTACAAAAAGCGTCAATAGGACGATAACAAACAGCGTCACCGTCACTACGATACTGATGAGGCGCACGAAAAACGGCACCCACGCAAACGAAGGCCGCCGATGCAAGCGCGTGACACAGGTCGCCCAGACGAGGCCAAAGGTCCCTGCGGGCGACGAAGCCAACAACGGATACCGATTGTGCATCTTTTCTGTGGCGATGGCATGGCTCACAGCGGCCCCGCTGGTCAGGGCATAGATGATATTTATCAAGAACATGCCAACAATCAAAAAGTTAGGGAGCCAGGACCAGGTCGAAGCAGAACAAAAGCCAATGCCGGCCAGCATCATCATCCAGGGGAAGAATGTCCCGGTCACACGCGGCGATTGCAGGCGTACCGTCAACAAGCCACGCCGATATATTGGCTGCTGCCAGGGGGGATTCTGAATTGCACGCCATAATCGCCAGAGCAACATGGTTTCTATCGCTCACTCACTGCTATCAGACCACTTTCGGATACTTATGGGTTGCATACTCTAGCACATTCAGCAACAAGCTGCATTAGTAGGACGTATTTAATCGGTTCCATATCACCGTAATAAGCATCTGCCGAAGCAAGTAAAGTTCCATGACAAGCAGTATCACGACACCAATCGGCACGATGGCCAATGCCCAATAGGGCATCAGAACGATTCGTAGGCACAAAAGCGTTACCAACCCGATCACATAGGGCAAACAATAAATGAGGAAGAAAGCAGCTATCGCACTGATATGTGCGGACACGGCCTGTTGGAAGCCCTTTAGCTGGACTGAAACCAGCACAGCCAGTACCGCGCTGCTGGTCGCATAGTGAAAGTCCAGGTACATCACGATGAAAAGGCAGGCAATCGGGATGATGGCTGCCAGCGAGCGATACGCGACTTCTAGCGTCTGAGGGTCAGATGCCGCGCTTAGGATATTGCCGATAATCAGCAGACCCGCCACCAGACAGGTGACGAGAGCCACGCCCACAACCGAGCGCAAGCTTCGATGCAGCCGATGGAGGCGATTTTGACGATGGAGTGTCGCTGTCGCTACCATCACACAGGCATCAAGTGAGCCTATGTGGGTTAAGCGCATCAGGTCGGAAGCCATCACAACCCCATAGGCCGATAGACTCCTGACAATCGCCACTGTAAAAGCCATACCAAGAACCCAGCCATTGAACGCGACCGCCAACAATGGCGCACCGAGAATCATGAGCATGATGACAAACAGCGTATTAGACGGATTGAGCAGCAGCAAGGTGATAGCCGCCATCAGCATCAGCATGAATGTTACCCATAACCCACTGCGCCATATTGCCCCGCGTCGGGTTGGCTGCAAACGGTAGCGTGCAAAAATGGGATGGTCATAATCCGGCGACCAGATCGCTTGATCCAGGTGGGCTATCGGCGAGCGAGACACCGATTGCGACAGGGTTAACTGCGGAAACATCATGGTTTGTTACCCCAGGCGACTACATCAGGACGTCCTAACGCCGGATAAATACCATCGCTCAATTCGATGAAGACGCCCGTTTCCAGATTCAGTGCCAATAAGAGATAGCCCTTGTCATCACCAGGGATATTGCCCGCCAGCGCCAGATGACTGCCATCCGGCGACCAAACAATACGCGAGGGATTGGGCGTGTGTTCGTTGGTGACGAAGCCACAATAAGCCACAAGCTGCCCTGTCGTGATATCCAGCACATGTAATTCGGCTGTGCCGGTGTTGGCTTCGTAATCCGGGCCGATGAGTTCAATCACCCAGAACGCAATGCGGGTGCTATCCGGTGACCAGCTCAGGCTGTTGGGTATAAAGCCATCAATGCGTACGGCCCCATACTGTGACGAGAAATAGGTAAGCTGGCGTGGTATCGCACTCCCAGGCTGAATGAGGAAGAGTTCCGCCCCAGCCATATTAATGGAGGTATCGAGCGCACCACGCCCGACATAAGCCAGATAACTGCCATCTGGCGACCACATCGCCGCGTTGAAATAGGGCATATCCGGCGCCAGGAAAACGGGCGCTTGCTCGGCATTAGCCAGGTTAATGAGGGCACGGCGCAATTCTCCCTGGGCGTCTGCGACTAGGGCCAGCGCATAATACCCAGATGGCTGTACGGCCAGTACACCCTGCACGGGTAGATATTCACGTGCTTCCTCAACGTCTAAATCCGCTAGCGACCGCAAATAGGCGCGATGATCCGGCGTCCAGACCAGCACCCGTTCCTGCGACCACCACTGCACATCGAAAGCCGCCCCAGTCGACAAAGGCGTTCGCTGAGTCCCATCGAGGCGCATCATACTGAAAATGCCCGTATCCGCATTGAGATATGTCACCCAGTTTGCATCCGGGGATAAGTGACAATTCGCAAGACAGGGGCGCGTTTCCGGCAGTGGGTAACGGGTATCACGGTCGATGTCATAGACCCACAGACTCGCCCCATCAAAGGCGGTCAGGATAATGCCACCCGGCTCGAAACTGGCCGGACGCGGCTGAATGGCCTGCTGGCACCGTTGGTCTATCGATTGTTGAGCATGAACGGCAATCCCACCCAGGAACCATAGGCTCAGGATGAGGCTTGCCAGCTTAATAGTGGTTTTTTTCGGCATCATGCATAAAAGATAACCCATTTTAGAGGCGGCTTCTATATCATGGTGTATGCTCACTCCGCATCGTAGGCCACACGTTGCGAAAGACGATAGGACACAAACGCTGCGTCGTGCTCAATGAGTTGATAAAAATGGGTATCAAAGTGTTGCATAAGAAACCCATATGACGAATTAGCGGATGCCGTGAAGATTTGTAATTGGTCCTCAAAAGCGACATAGTAACTCTAATGACGCCTGCCTCAAAAACAGGTCACGAAGGAATATTCGCACATCTTAATTTGTACACCGAAGACCATTAACATACACGTTTACAGCCTCATCGTTTGTGACTTGATGAAAAGTATACAAACTTTAACAAACATGAAGGTTAATTAATGAAAAATCCATCATGGTGTGCTAGAATGAAATTAACATTAATTAATCTGCGGTAATAAACGCGACGGAGACATCGTTATGCCAACCATCGATACGCTTGGCATCCTAACTGAATCCGGCGAAGGGCAAGACAAAATCGCCGATAACTCGCCAATGTTCCAGATTCATGATAAGCTGGAAGTCGAGCGTCGTTTGGCACCCAGTGAAACTGGCATTTTCGATGCCCTTGTTCTCAATCCAGAGTCGCGCGATCATAGTGTAAACCTGCAAGATGCCGGACATGCACACGATGATGGCCGACAAAGTGATACTTCTGCGGAAACAGTTAATCAACAGGAACGGGCCTTGAACCAGGTTTTGATTATTGAAGATACAATTGAATTAGCAGAAGTCATGCAAGCAACCTTGCAGGAGCTTGGTTTTGATGCCACCATTGCCACAACTGGCAAAACAGGCCTCAAGATGATCCAGGATGCGATGCCCGGTATGCTGTTCATGGACCTGGGTTTGCCGGATATGACAGGTTGGAAGATCATCGAGGATGCAAAGAGCCTGTATCAGGCCCATAATTTGCCGCTGCCGAAGATCATCGTCGTGACGGCTTATGGGGATGCCCCCAACCGCGTGATTGGTAAATTGCAGAACATCCACAGCTATCTGATTAAGCCAGTCACCCCGGCCCAACTGGAACAGACTGTTCAAGAGGTCATGAGTGCTTAGCTCACAGGCAACTTAAGCCAGTCGAAAAAACTACTAACGTTCGTCATTGTGACTACTATCTTGACTGATGTTAGCTCTTCCCAAACGATCATAAAAGCCATTGCGGCATGTATTCTTGCATGCCTATTTTGTTTTAGCCCCACCCATAGCCCGTCCTCCGCGCAGGATACGGACTTTTCGCCACATACCCTATTCCAGCAAATCCATGCCATAGAAGCCGATGCGCTCACATTGGGCTGGACTGCCGGGCGCTTGCAAGAAGTCGGTGATTTATGGGAACAAGCGGGACAAATTGAGCATGCCGTCGCCTATTGGGAACGGGCTGTCACTATTGAGCCGGATGTGGACTTGTTGCAGCGGCTAACCCTGGCCTATATCAATGGGCAGATGTTTGATACGGCCCTGGCCACCCTGGGACAAATCCAGCAGTTGGCACCCAACAATAACTGGGCCATCTACTACACGGCACTGATCCTCGCGCCAATCCAGCCAGAAGAAGCGTTGAGCTATGCTCATGATCTGCTGCTGCACGATACCTATGGCCATACCATGCAAGACCTCTATAGCATCCTGAACAGTGAGCGACCGCACATCTATATTTTGAGCGATGTGGCGGCCCTGTATGCAGATCGGCGGCTGTGGCCGCTGGCGGAATATGCTTTTCAGTATGCCGCCGAGCAGTATGCGCCGTTCCCCGATGCGTTGGCCTACACGGCCCTCATGCGTGCTATGCAAGGCAAAGACAGCACCGAACGCCTGCATGAAGCCATCGAGCTAGCCCCAGAGAGCAGCACCATTCGTATGATCGCGGGTATCGAACGCCGCATCAATCAGGATTATGAAGCGAGCCTATCGGCCCTATTGCAAGCCGTCGTCCTGGAACCCACCAATCCGGTGATCTATCACGAACTCAATTTGACGTATACAAACCTAGGGCAAACAGATAGCGCCGAAAATGCGGAGTTCGTTAGCCACCTACTAGCAGGGACTATCGACGCCGAGGGCAATGACATATCCGATGGAAATGCTCCCACGCTGTATATCCCTGGCATTGGCATCACTGAAACCGCTCTACAAAGCCTCAGCAATCTGGTAGAAGCCAAACCCGAAGACCAATGGCTGCGAGCGATCTATGGTTGGGCTTTGTTGGAACTGGGCCGCGTTGAGGGTGGTATAACCCTCATCGAAGCCGCCTGGAACGCGAACACTAACGATGAGCGCGTCGGTATGATTGCTGCCCAGGCGTATATGGCGACCGGTCAATTGGCCGATGCATCTACCCTCTTGACGACGATTGCTAACAGTGACACGCCCTATGCCGAAGTCGCAGGAGCCATTTTAGGCATTCCACGCTAGGCCCGGCCCCTCAGTGGACTATCGCCCGACGACTTACCGTCTACGCTTCACAATAGTAAGTTCTTTGCTTAGAATCAGCCTGCATTGCCAAAGTAGCGAACAGGGCCATTGATGGCTGAAGCGACAAATCGTCCCCAAAAAAGAAACTGGCTGCTAAACTTGCTGGTGCTCATCATCCTGATTGCGGCGTTATTTGTGATCGATGCGTGGTATGCCGCCAGCAAATCGCAAGTGACGCTGTTGACGGGTGCACCGGGCGACTTGCTCTATGCAGCCGGGTTCGATGGTTTTGAGGATGAATGGCAGCAATCCGGTGGCCAGGAAGAAAAGGTCATCGAAGACGGTGTCATGCGCATCAGCGTCGGCGGCAGCGCAACGATTTACTCGGCTGCTGCACCCAGCTTTGGCGATTTTGACGCCACAGTAACGGCCAATGCGGTCGATGGCAGCGAACAAAACGAAGGCTTTGGCATCGTGTTCCGCCTGCAAGAACCTGCCACCACCTGCAATATGCCTCTTGCTATTCTATGCGAACTGGCAGATTCCGGCGCGCTGCCCGTATTGCACCTGATCTTCCCATCCGTCAGCAGCACGCCAACCAGCTACGCCATTTTCCTGATTAGCAATGATGGCTATTATTCACTGTGGCGCACTGACGAAAGCGGCCAAGCTACGCGGGCCACCGTCTGGCACTACAGCGACGGACTCATCAACGAAGGTTTGGACGTTAGCAATAGGGTACGGGTCGTGGGCCAAGGCGACGATTTCCGCTTTTACATCAATGGCGAAGCCGTTACCTTGTGCTTGCCCTTGGCCGGCGAACAGCCCACCGGCAGCGCGTCTGATTGCCAGGGCGAAGAATCACTGGTGTGGCAAGCACCGAATCTGGCTGAGACGGGCAAATTGGGCGTGGTCGTCAATACGAACCGCTACCCAGGCACAGTTGTCGAGTTTGATGATTTTGTCGTGTTCAGCCCAGGCGCACCCAACAGCGACGGCGCATAAACGTTTCCGAATCGCAACCCATCCGAAGTTCCCATAGCATAGGCCATGATCAATCGCTTATGAAAGTCCATTTGAGAATGCTCGGCTGTCGGCTCAACCAGAGTGAGATCGACACATTAGCGCGACAATTCCAGCAGCAAGGCCACGAAATTGTCGATCAGCCGGAATTGGCCGATGAAGTCATCGTCAATACCTGCGCTGTGACAAACGAGGCTGTCCGTAGTGGCCGCCAAATGATTCGCGGGATTCATCGCGCCAATGAACATGCGAAAATTACCGTCACGGGCTGCCACGCACAGATCGCGCCGGATGATATTGCCGTGCTGCCCGGTGTGGCCAAGGTGGTCGATAACCAGCGCAAAATGGACATCGTGCCGATCATCACCGGGGAAGAGGTTCCGACTTTTGACAGGGAACCCATTGAGCGCGACGACTTGCTGCCAGGGGCCAGCCGCCGAACGCGGGCTTTCGTCAAAGTGCAGGATGGCTGTGACAACGCCTGTACCTTCTGCATTACGACCGTCGCCCGTGGTGATGGGCAAAGCCAGCCACTCGATGAGATCATCAGCGAGATCCACCATCTACAGGATTTGGGCTATCAGGAAGTGGTGCTGACAGGCGTGCATCTGGGCAGTTATGGGCATGACCTGGGCAACCGAGATGGTTTGAAGCATCTCGTTGAAGCTATCTTGAAGCAAACAACGGTGCCCCGAATCCGGCTGTCATCGCTGGAACCCTGGGACATCAGCGAGGGATTATTTGAGCTGTGGGCCGATGAACGGCTATGTCCGCATCTGCACCTGCCCTTACAAAGCGGCTGTGATGCCACGCTGAAGCGCATGCGGCGCAACACGAATCAGGCAGCGTTCCGGGCGATTGTGGCCGATGCCCGCGCCAACATCCCCAACTTGAGACTAACCTCCGATGTCATCGTCGGGTTCCCTGGCGAAACGGATGCCGAATTCCAGCAAAGTGCCGATTTCATCGCGGAGATGGACTTCGCCGGGTTACATGTGTTCCGGTACAGTACACGGCCCGGTACACCTGCCAGCCGAATGAAGGGCCAGGTACGCAATACCAAGAAGAAAGCCCGCAGCCATCACTTGCTGGAACTGGCCAAACACGCCGAGGATACCTTTGCCAGTACCTTTATTGGGCAAGACCTGCCCGTGCTATGGGAGCAAGTCACCGGGGCCAGCGAGGACGGCTTCGTCAATGTGGGCTATACCGACAACTATATTCGGGTGCAAGCGGTGCACCCGCGCCCCCTGGATAACCACATCACAGCAGCCCGAATCGACGCCGTAAATGACGGCACAGTGTATGCGACTCCTGTGATAGAATAGGGGCTGCAATCCGGGTTATTTACACGCTTTAGAGGATTTACAACATGGCTGAAAGCCCTAAAGATCAACTGATGAGCGCCTTAAAAGAGGCGATGAAGAACAAAGACACGGAACGACGCAACACCATTCGCCTGCTTCAGAGCGCCATCAAGCAGGTGGAAGTCGATGAACGCCGCGAATTGAGCGACGAAGATGTCGTCGATATTTTGCAGAAGGAAGCCAAGAAACGGCGTGAAAGCATTGACGAATTGACGGCAGCAGGCCGTGAAGAGCAGGCCCAGGCCGAACAAGATGAACTCGACATCATCATTGAATTTTTGCCAGAACAGCTCTCTCGCGAAGAAATCGAAGTTTTGGTCCGCGATGCCATCGCCAAAACAGGCGCCAGTTCCCCCAAAGAGATGGGCAAGGTCATGGGAATACTCGTACCCCAGACCAAAGGCCGCGCCGATGGCAAACTGGTAAGCCTCGTCGTACGCGAGTTACTGAGCAACTAGCGACTAAGTAGGTTCCATGATTGACCGGCTGACTGAATTCCTGGAAGCCCAATATGGCTTTTCGCCAGAACGCACCCGGCAGACGCTGCAACAAATAGCGATCTCGTTGGCGGTGCTCGGTTTCTGGTTGAGTACGGCATTTGTCATTGCAGCGGATAGTTTTTTGCCCGGCTTAAATGGCGTGGCGTCGCTTGAAGTGGGTGCCGTCGCACCCAGGGATATTGTTGCTCCTACTAACGTCACATTTACCAGCGAAATCCTCACTGAGATTGAGCGGCAAAACGCGCGTGACGATGTGGAACCAATACTTTCGCCACCGGACCCGGAGCGGGTCCAGCAGCAGACCGAATTGGCCAGCAGCATACTCGTCTTTATGCGCAACGTCCGACGCGCAACCTATGACACGACCAATCAAAAGATCGAGGACATCGCTGCTATCCAGGCCCTCGATCTGGATGAGAGCATCAGCGAAGCGATTTTGCGCTTTGATGACGAAACCTGGACAGACATTGAGAATGAAGTCCTGGCCGTCTTGCCGCGTGTGATGCGCTCCGTCCGTGAAGACGAAATCGACGCCATACGTGAGCAACTACCGACCCAGGTAGCGGTGCGCTTTAATGCCAATGAACGGCGCGTCATTGTGGCTATTGTTGAGGATTTGATTAGCGCGAACCGAGTCGTCAACCTGGATGCGACCGAAGAAGCCCGACAAGTCGCAGCAGATGCCGTTTCCCCGGTTCCACGCAGCTTTGTAACCGGCGAGCGCATTGTCGAAGCCGGGAGTACTATCTCTGAAGCCGATTACGAAGCCCTATCCAAAATGGGCCTCTTGCGTACGCAGGATCGGCGGACAATGGACATCCTGCGCGCCCTGCTGGCAACCATTATTGTCATGGTCTTGACGACGCTCTATTTCTCGCGTTTTACGCCAGAAATCTTGCAAGAAAGTCACCTGCTGCGCCTGGGCCTGAACGTTGTTTTGTTCTTGTTGATGCTGCTGGCGACACGCCTGCTGGGTGTCGGCGGTGATATCTACCTGTTCCCGGTGGCAGCACTGGCGCTCATCTATGTGGCCGTTGCGGATGTCCATCTCGCCATTGCCGCTGGGCTGGCCATGAGCTTGCTCGTCGGCTTTATGATGAACAATTCGCTAGAAATCACGGTACTGGTGGCCGCTGGCAGCCTGGCCGGGGCCTTGAGCTTACGCAGTCCCGGTCGCCTCAATTCGTTTTTTATATCAGGTGCATTGGTCGGTGTGGTCAACGTCGGGACGATTACGATCTTCTCGTTAGCCGCAGCGACGACCAGCGACATTGGCGTCATCATCACGCGAGTTTTGCTGTCTTTCATCAGTGGTGCGCTCCTAGCACCGGCAACAGCTATCGCGGTAATGTATGTGGTGACGACGCTCTTCAACCTGCCAACGGCGCTGCGTCTACTGGACCTGAGCCAGCCCAATAAGCCGCTGTTACAACGCCTGCTGAGAGAAGCCCCCGGTACTTATCAGCATTCATTGCAGGTAGCCAATCTGTCAGAACAGGCCGCAAGTGCCATCGACGCGGATTCGCAGTTAACACATGTAGCAGCCCTGTACCATGACATCGGCAAGATGTCCAATCCGCTGTACTTCACAGAGAATCAGCAAGAGCACATTGGCAACCCACATGATACGCTAAATGATCCAGCGCGTAGTGCGGACATCATCATCAATCACGTCATCGAGGGCGATGAGATCGCCAAGCAATCGCGGCTGCCGCAGCGCATTCGCGACTTCATCCGCGAACATCACGGCACAACGACCGTGTACGTGTTCTATCAGCGTGCCTTGCGACAACTGGGCGGCGATGAAAGTCAGCTCGACAAAGGCGATTTCAGCTATCCGGGGCCGATCCCACAATCGCGCGAGACGGGCATTCTCATGCTAGCTGATAGCTGTGAAGCAGCCGTCCGCAGCGCAAAACCCGAGAGCAAAGGTCAGATCAGCCAGATTGTGCGCGGTATCTTCAATAGCAAGCGCGAAGAAGGCCAACTCGATGCATCCGGCCTGACGCTGAACGATTTGCACATCATTGAGGATATTTTCGTAGACATCCTGCAAAGCATGTTCCATCCGCGCATCAACTATCGAGAAGCGGTCCAGGGGCCCAGTGAAGTCCCGGCGAACAAGGGTAAAGCCAAAGAAACGATTTTGGTTTCACAAGTGACACCAACGCTCAACGGCGAGAAGGTGCCACCGCCGGAAACAACTAGTTCGCCTGTCTCCAAACCCAAGAAAGCTGAACCCTCCGACACAGGTCGAGCAACGCCAGGTCGAGCAACGCGGGAGGATGACCGAGCAGAGACCAAGCCGATACAAAACGGCGACGAGGCCGAGAGCTTTGACGAAGCGCCGATGACAGAAGTACCCCGTCTGCCAAGTCGGTCCGACCGCAAAACGACCCAGACAACGCCGCGCGTCAATGTGGAAGGCGATGATACCCAGGCGCCGACGGACAATTCACCAGAAACTGACGATGCATGAGTAACGAAGCAAGCATTGGCATCCAGAACGAAAAAGCCTACCCCATCTCCGAGTCGGATTTGATCGCTGCCGCTGAAGCCGTGCTCAAACAGCACGACGCTATCACTAGCGAGATGTCTATTGTCGTCACAGACAATGAGGAGGTCCATGCGCTCAATAAACAGTATCGACAAACGGATGCACCAACCGATGTGCTGTCATTCCCAGCAGAACCGCTGCCGAATAATCTTGGCGATGAGGCTCCGTATATCGGTGATCTAGTCATTGCCTACCCTTACGCATCAGACCAGGCACAGCGCCTGGGGCACCCTATGCGCGACACGCTGATGCTGCTCGTCGCCCACGGGACGCTGCACCTGCTGGGTTACGATCATGACACAGCCGAAAATCGCAAAGCGATGTGGGCCAAACAGGCTGACGCGCTCACAGCACTCGGCATTGAACTGGCGATTGTGCCCTCAATTGAGGACGATCCCCATGATTAGGCGGCTCATCGACCAACTCATGGGGACATCACGCATCGACCCCAGCGACTATGCAGCCCAGATCAGTCCCAATCGATTTAAGAGCCTCACTTATGCACTGGCAGGCTGGGTATATATGCTGCGCCGTCAGAAGAACACGCGCATTATGTCAATCGCCTCGCTGTTGATGGCAGTACTATGCATCTGGCTGGAACTCGACCGCATCGAATTCGCGATCATCATTATTGCGGTGACGATTGTCTGGCTGACAGAGTTCTTGAACGCCGGCATCGAAGCCGCAGTTGATCTGGCATCGCCGGACCTGCACCCGATGGCTCAGGTCGGCAAGGATGTGGCGTCAGCGGCAGTACTGCTAGGTGTCATCGCGTCGATCCTGATCGGCATCCTTATCCTGGGGCCACACCTCATCGAAAAGATCGACCCGAATTCGCCTCTTTCACTCTCCGAATTACCCACCTAATGCCTGACGCCTCTCGCACCAGCGCATGGGTCGGCTTATAATAAGGGTATATTGCAATAATCTAACTCTGCTGACATAGGTAAGCGCATGTCAAAAGCACGCGAACGCATCGCCAAACGACGTGCCCGTCAGATGGCAACGCAACGACGGCCACACTCCAGCGTACAGGCGCAGGATACCCATCAAACCAAGCTGCAAGCGGCCATTCAACAGGTTATGGCAACGCTGGCCGCCATCCCCCGCAATCGTCTAGTATTGCTCATTGCGGCGCTGGTGGTCATTGGCGCTGTGGTTGCCGCACTGGCTCTGATCAAACCCCAGGAAGAGGTTGCCGCAGGCAATGGCTATTGGCTCAATCGGGAGTGGAGCTATGTGGCGCAAGAAGATGCGCGCGTCCAGGCATTAGTAAACGAGTTGAAGACCCACCACATCGACCAGCTTTATGTGTACCTGAGTTCGCTAAAGGGTGATGGCACCTGGGCGGGTGATCCGACACTGCGCGACCGCTACAGCGAAGTCGAACCCAATGTGAGCGCGTTCATAGAACAGCTCACGACTTATTATCCAGAAGCGCAAATATACGCCTGGATCGAAGTCATTGGCGAAACACCCACAGGCTATCGGCTGGATGATCGTCAGCTGCATGTGACGGTCGCCGAATTCGCTGGCCGCGCTATTCGGACGCCCGATATTGAAGGTGTGATGCTCGACATCAAGCCCATTTTTACCGACAATGATGACCTGCCAGTGCTGCTGCGAGCCGTGCGCGCAGAAATCGGCCTGGATAGCACGCTGGCCGTGGTCGCTTCACCGGACCTGACCCCTACCGAAGCAGACATCAACGTGGCGGCATTTATCGCACCGGATACGATGTGGTCGAATGAGTATAAGCAGCGCATCGCCCTACAGGCCGACCAATTGATCGTCACGGCGTATAACAGCTACCTGACGGAACCCGTTGATTACATCAATTGGGTGACGCATCAAGTGCGGTCGTACACGGAGATGACCTCAAATATCGAAGGCGGCGCCCACGTCATCATCAGCATCCCGAACTATGGCGATATGGAACCGGCCCACATTGCGGATATTGAGAGCATCGCTGCGGCATTGGATGGCATCAGCCGAGCAATACCCGACATGACTGAGAGAGAAATTGAGCTGCTACAAGGGGTTGCTATCTACAGTGACGCCGCGCTATCTTCAAGCGATTGGCAGGCTTACGACCAGCGCTGGCCGCGCGAGTAAGGATCAAACCCAATGCCTTGTTTCATCCGATTGCTGACGCCCTCTGGCCTGGAGCCTGTTGATTACACAGCGGACTCTTTGGCAGATGCGGCCCAATACGAACCTGATAATGGCATTTATACCGTCACCAATACCTACCAGGTGACGAAAGTGCTGAAGCTGGATGCCCATCTGGACCGCATGGAGGACTCCGCGCGGCGAGCGGGTTTTCATCTGGAACTGGACCGACAACGGCTGAGAACCACTCTACGCGAGATGATTCTGGAAGCGGGTTATGGCGATGTACGCTTCCGGGTGACGGTCAGCAAAGATCGACCAGAAGTGTTTATTATCTCATTGGAACCCTTCAGCCCACCCAGCCAACAGCTCATCGAAAAAGGTGTAAGCTGTATCACCGCAGCCAATAGCGCCCGGCAATCCGCTGAGACCAAGTCCACTGCATGGATGCACGCGCGTAAAGCGCTGTCTGATGCCATGCCCGAAGGCATTTACGATACGTTCCTGCTAGATGCCGATGGCTATCTGATGGAAGGCCTGGGAGCGAATTTTTACGCCATACTCGATGGCACATTGCGAACAGCAGGTCAGGGCGTCCTAAAGGGCATCGCCCAGCAGATTGTGCTGGAAGTCGCGCCCGATATTTTGCCTGTGCAGATGGATGCGGCCCATGTGAGCCAGATTGACCAGCTTGAAGAAGCCTTCCTGACCAGCAGCAGTCGAGGAATTATCCCAGTGGTTGAAATCGACCATATTCAGATTGGGAATGGCGTACCGGGGACGCTGACAAAGAAACTCATTGCGGCCTATCATGCCTGGGTAGATGCGCACCTGCAAGCGTTATAATCATAGGCGACCCTAGTCTGTACGAGGTATCACGATGCAGCATTTAGACAACCTGTGGAAGATCGTCAATGTTGCGTCCAGCGTGCGTGATATTGCTGTTGAACGCAAAACTTATCGCTATACGGTTGCCCCACCGGTTACGCTCTATCTCCATTTGCAGGCGGCCCACATTACGTTTGAGCAGTGGATACAGCCCACAATAGAAATCTCGGCTGAGTTCCAGGCTAGCTTTGGCTGGCGGCTCAAAGCTGAGCAAGACGATTACGGCGTCTACTTTGTCGCCAAGCCGATGGCCGTTGTCGGCAGTTTGGCCCAGGCCAAAATCCGGGCGATGCTCCCGGCAAAAACCAACCTGGTACTGCGCCTGGAAAAATGCACGCTGACACTGGCTAATCTGACTGGCACAGTCGAGTTGCCGGATCAAGAGGGCCTCGTCCATTTGCTGTCATCCGGTTAAGTATATGACGCAGCACGTATAAGTCACCTTCGATTAGAGTATAATTAAACACTTATCAGATCACATAAGCTAAGCGTTGCATATTGGGTGCAGTCGTGTTATGTTTTGCGCATGGAACGCTATCTGACTGCCACCACCTGTTGTATGATGCCGATTCGAAAAACCGGGTTGGTTTGCTTTTGATAGTGGTTTCTTACGTAACGTGTCAATGACAAAGCCAACCTCGTGTTGGCTTTTTTTGTCCAGACACACCATCATCATTCCAGTAATCTATTAGCTACAAAAATTTGAGGAGACACGTTTATGAGTGATATATCCGAGCGCGGTTATGCCAACAGTGATGTCCTGGTTACTACCGAGTGGGTGGCCAATAACCTGAACAATCCTGATGTCCGTATCATTGAATCCAACGAAGACCCGCTTCTCTATCCATCTGGGCATGTGCCGGGTGCCGTTGAAGTCGATTGGACGAGCGACCTGAACGACCCTATCGTCCGTGATTACATCGGCAAAGATGCGTTTGAATCCCTGGCCAGCCGCATCGGCATCACGCCGGATACGACCGTCATATTCTACGGCGACAAGAGCAACTGGTGGGCGACTTATGCGCTGTGGGTTTTCCGGCTGTTTGGCCACACCAATGCCAAAATCATGGATGGTGGCCGCAAGAAATGGGTCGATGAAGGCCGTGACCTGAATCGTGAAGTCCCGTCTTACGAGGCAACCGACTACAAAGTGCCGCACGAGCGCGATGACAAAACCGAACGTGCCCTGCGCGAAGAAGTCCTCAAGCATGTCCAGGCATCGGGCCAGTTGGTAGATGTCCGCAGCCCAGCCGAGTACACCGGCGAAAAGCTGCACATGGAAGGTTATCCGCAGGAAGGCGCGCTGCGTGGTGGCCATATCCCTGGCGCACGCAACATCCCCTGGAGCCGTGCCGCCAACGAAGACGGCACCTTCAAGGGCGCTGACGAACTGCGCGAAATCTACGAAAAAGAACAGGGCCTGAACGCAGATAACCCGGTCATCACTTACTGCCGCATTGGCGAACGTAGCAGCCATAGCTGGTTCGTGCTGTCATTCCTGCTGGGCTACGACGATGTCCGCAATTACGATGGCTCCTGGACCGAATGGGGCAACAGCGTCGGCGTCCCGATTGAAAAATAGGGCGTCCATAGCGTAGTGAAGTGCTTTTGTGGGGGCTATTTGGCCCCCATTTTGCTCTCTGTTGGTTGGCATAGTTCCAGCGCATGATACAATAATCGCCGATTTGTAACGTTGTTGAGGCAACTTATGAGCGACATTCCACCTAAATTGCAAGAATCCATTGAAGATTTTAGTTTCATCACCACGCGCACGGAGCGCCAGGAATATCTGATTCAGTTGGCAGCCAGCTTTGACGAGGTCAAAGTACCGGAGCGCATCGCAACCCAACCCTATGATGAAAGCCATCGCGTCCCCGCCTGTGAATCGGATGCTTTCGTCTGGGCGGAAGAACAAGAAGATGGCACGCTCAAATATTGGTTCGATGTGCTGAACCCGCAGGGCCTCAGCGCGATGGCAATGGCCGTCATCCTGGACCAATCGTTATCGGGTGCCCAGCTTGACCAGATCACCAATGTGCAATCCGATATTGTGCTGGATTTCTTCGGCAAAGGGATTTCGATGGGCAAAGGTCAGGGCCTGATGGGCATCGTCAACATGGTCGTTGCAGAAGCCAAGCGCCGAACAAAAGCCTGAGAAAGCGACCTGCATGCAGATCGCCATTGCGACCACAGCCATCGATAACGTCCCATTTGTTGGCACAGAACACGGCCTCATACCATCGCTAAAGCGGCATGGTATCGAGGCTGAATTTGTTATCTGGGACGATGAATGTATCGATTGGTCGCGCTACGATGCCGTACTTGTGCGTTCTATCTGGAATTATCACGAAAAGCCGCAGATATTTCTCGATTGGCTGTCTAGCCTGGAAAGCCAATCCATCCCCGTCGCCAACAAACCGGACATCCTACGCTGGAATATGGACAAGCGCTATTTACGCGACCTGGCCGTGCACAACATTCCAACCCTGCCGACAGTCTGGGTTGAAGATAGTTGTAAAACATCGCTTCTGACTATTCTGGAAACAAATACCTGGCAAGAGGCGGTCATTAAGCCGACTGTCAGCAACAGCGCAATCAATACCTGGCGCACAGACATCGCCTCAGCCAAATCTGACCAAGCGCGTTTTGAAGCACTCATGCAGCGCAAGCGGGTTATGGTCCAGCAGTTCGCCCCGCAAATTGCGACAGGTGAATATTCGTTTCTATTCTTTGGCGGCACATTCAGCCATCTGGTACTGAAGAAACCCGCTGAGAATGCGTATTTTGTGCAGGCAGAATATGGCGGCACAACCACCCTGATTGATGCCATTGAAGCTCACTATGTCGAACAAGCTGAGGATATTCTATCGGCAGCAACACAGATCATTGGGCACACACCCACTTATGCCCGTGTGGATGTCATCGACGACGGTGGCACATTGGTCCTCATGGAATTGGAGCTGATTGAGCCGGAACTATTTTTACTCACGGATGACATCACCCAACGCTGTGCCGATGCCGTCGCCAGCGATCTATACGCCAACGACCTGCACCTATGAACGAGCCGCTCTCTGCGCGTCGAGTTAAGCAGCTCTTTGGGCGCAAATCCCAGGTAACCAAGCACACCCTCCCCACAATTTATGACGCCCTGGCAGAAGATCCAGCACTCAAATTAGCCAAACCCCCAAAATCATCGGTCGATTGGAAACGTTACGGCCAACAATATGACATTGAAAACGGCTCCCCAGGAATACTATTGGGGGCGTTGCATGTTTACTATGCTGGTATCGCGCTCTGGCTAGCCGCGGAACGCATCGCACAGCAAAATGACCAGCCCTATTGGCAAGAAGTCGTGTCAGGGCGTTTTTTCCAGAAAAATGGCATTCAAAATTTGGTAGCGCCTGACTGGATGCAAGAAGCCCTTATGGCTATCGACACGGCTCATTTTCCGCAGTTTGATGTACCAGGTATGCCGGGGGATGTACTCAAGCACCTCTACCAGGATTTGATCCCCAAGAAGATACGCCATGCCGTTGGTGCGTACTATACGCCGGATTGGTTAGCGGATCATCTGTTGGCGCAAGTCGACTATGATGGCCAGCAAACCCTGCTCGACCCGGCCTGCGGCAGCGGCACGTTCCTGGTGGCGGCTGTGCAGATGGCCACCACGCGAAGCATAAAATCCGATGACATCCTAAGCAGGTTGTATGGCATCGATAATGACCCACTTGCGATATTAGCCGCAAAGGTCAATCTGCTGCTGAACTTGCCGCCCATCAACAGCCCAATCACGTTGCCCATTTACGAGGCAGATGCCCTCTTCAATGACCTGGGCCTTACTCAGGTTGACTTGGTTGTCGGCAATCCACCCTGGATCAACTGGCAGCATCTATCGGCAGCTTATCGGACCCAAACGCGCGATCTGTGGGACGAATATGGGCTGTTTGCCCATCAGGGCATGGACCAAATTTTGGGCAAAGGCAAAAAAGATTTCGCTACGCTGTTCACCTGTGTGGTTGCGGATCGCTATCTGAAAGATGGCGGCCAACTGGCCTTTTTGCTCAGTCGCAGCACGCTGAAGTCAGGCGGCGCGAGTGCCGGGTTCCGGCATTATTTGATAGAGGGGCCGCTCAAGGTCAACCATGTGGATGACGTCAGCCAGATTACCAGCTACGGCGGCACTCGGCTGGACACAATTGCCCTCTTCGCCACGAAAACAAGCGAGCAAAAAGTGCGTCCCACGATTAGCTATAGTCTGTGGCGACCACAACGACAGCGTTTACGTCTGGAAGATGAACCCCTCAAGCGAGTCCTGACCTTGACGACACGCCATATTCTGCAAGCCGAACCCATCGCCGCAGACGATCCACGCAGTCCATGGTTGAGCGCCCCCCAGGCTGGCATAGCGGCGATTCGTAAGCTCACGGGCACATCGGCCTATGAAGCCCATGCCGGCGTTTATACAGGTGGGGCGAATGCAGCATATTGGCTGGACATCCTCGAAGATCGCGGGCAAACGCTGCTCGTGAAGAATATTCGGGAACGCAGCAAACGCGCCATCAAAATGGTCACCGCAGAAATTGAGCGTGACCTGGTGTATCCGCTGCTGCGGGGTCGAGATGTGCAGCGCTGGTACGCCCAGCCCTCAGCGCATATTTTGATGGTCCAGGACCCGCAACGGCGGCGCGGCTACGACGAGACATGGCTGCAACAGGTCTATCCGCGGGTATATGACTACCTACTGACTTTCAAGCCGACATTACTCAAGCGTGGGGCTTATAAACGCTATTTTCGGGATGATGCGCCGTTTTACACCATGTTCGATGTCGCAGCGTATTCTTTTGCACCCTACAAGGTGGTTTGGCAAGGCATCGGGGCGCGGTCGATGCAAGCGGCTGTGTGCAGCCCAAGCCAGGGTAAACCCGTCATGACCAACCAGGCCATGCATCCTTTTGTCGGGCTGGAAGATGAGGACGAGGCCCATTACTTAGCGGCCTGCCTCAATAGCTTGCCCTTTGAATATGCCCTGCTCACACATTCGCAGGCTGGCAGCCAGAGTTTTGCCCAGGCGGGTATTCTCAAACGCTTGCGCATCCCAGCTTATCATCGGGACAATAGCCTTCATCGGGAGTTGACTACTTTTTCCCAGGATGCCCATAATGGGGATATTGGCGATGACTTAGCCGAAATCAGTGCGGCGCTATGGGGCATCACAGCAGCCGAGTTAGAAGCCATGCGCCAGAATATCAGCATATGGCAAAAATAGATTGATCTTTCATAAAGCGATTTTGAGGTCAAGATGTTCACATTACAGGTTAACGACCACGTCAAATTGGCACTGCTAGAAGCGAAGCAGGCTGAAACCATCAATACGATTGTCGATCAAGACCGTGATTTCATCGGGCAATGGCTGCCCTGGGCGCGTCAATCGACCGAAGTGAGTCACTACCGCCAGTACGTCAAGATGATGCGCAAGAACCTGGCAGCCGCTACCGACTACGGTCTGGCCATTCTCTACGATGGCGAGGTCGTTGGTGGCATTGGGTTACATATTCGTAGTTCGATAGACCGCCGCGCCGAAATTGGCTACTGGTTGATCAAAGGCCAGAATGGCAAGGGCATCATGACGCAATCGGCCAAGGCCCTGACCGATTACGGTTTTGGCGCCCTGCGTATGAACCGGCTTTTGATACGAGCAGCTTCTGAAAATCCAGGTAGCCAGAATGTCGCCAAACGATTGGGATTCTCGCATGAGATGACCGCCAGAAAAGGCGGTGTCATCACGGATGCTGATCAGATCGACCATTTGATTGACATGCAGTACTATGCCATGCTCAGTGAAGATTGGCACCTACCTGCGTCCGTGCCGGAATTCGCTTATGCGATCACAGAGAATACCGAGCTGCGCTTGCTGCTGCACCATCACGATGCTGCACTGTATAACGTCATCCACGAAAATCGCAGCCATCTGAGAGATACCCAGTCGTGGGTCGATGACATCCAGACGGCGGCGGATGCCCATTTCTGGATCGAGACGCTGCTCGAAAAATATGCCGAGGACAAGGGATATGCGCCAGGCATCTGGCATGAAAATACGCTCGTCGGCGGGTTACAGGTCGATGTGGATCACCGGGGCAAGGCGGCAAAACTGGCTTACTGGTCAGCCGCCGATACAGCGGCAGAGGTCATCGTGCAGGCTGTCCGGGGCGTGACGGACTATGCGTTTACAGAAGATAAGCTGGAGCGCGTCGAAATCGCCTGTTTGCCGGATGAAACGCAGCGTTATGTCCCTGAAGCACTGGGCTTTACCCTGGAGGGCATTCGGCGGCAAACGCGGCGCATACAGGGCCACTACCTCGATTCGCTGATCTATGCGATGTTGGCTGAAGATTGGACACAAAACGGAGAAAATGCATGATCTATCACATCACGACAGGCTCAGCCTGGGAACAAGCCCAGCAAAGCGGCCACTACACAGCAGATTCACTGGCTACAGAGGGCTTTATCCACTGTTCGGCAAGGCATCAGGTGGAAACAGTCGCCAATAGTTTTTACCGTGATGTGGACGACCTCATCGTGTTGTGCATCGACGACAACAAGCTCACATCAGAACTCAAATGGGAAGATCCGGCGCACCCCACCCCAGATAGTCCCACCCGACCCAGCGACGATGACTTGTTCCCGCATGTGTACGGGATCATCAATCTGGATGCTGTGAAAGATCGTGTGGCTTTATTGCGAACTGAAAGTGGCGATTATGCCCTATCGCCAGATACGCCATAGATCGCCCAGCTATACAGGCCAAAACTTGTGCCCAACAACAAACCCGCTACAGTCCACAGTGGCAGGCGTTGGAGCATCGCAAACATCATCGGTGCCGGATAATCTGGAAACAAATGGCTATGCCAAGCTGTTTTCAGGAACATCATAATTGTCGTCAGGATGACTGTACCCGCGCCGATGAGCGCACTCAACAGGGCAATGGCCAGAATGAATTTCACTGGCGAGATGGCCTGACTCGCAAAGCGCTGCAACAAGGGGTTGAGTAGCCATAGGCTGGTCGCTAACAGGCTCAACAAAATGATCGGCGGTAGTTGTGTGTCTTCCAGCGTGAGCCAGATGAAAAGCAGCCCACCGACCATCAGCGAAAACAAGCGCCAACCCAGGCTGACTGAGGGCACGTTCATGCGGTTTCGCGCTTACGCTCCTTGCGACGTCTGGTTTTGCCAGCCGCGCCAACCGGTACCAGATGGAAAACAAAGGCGTCATAACTCTCCATCTCAATCGGCAAGCCCAGTTCGCTGACCTCATCGCCATTGAAACTAATCGATACGCCGTTGAGGACATCTTTTGCTTGCCAGCGATAAGGCGACAGAATTTCCGCCCAGTAGCCCATTTCCACCATTGCCGATACCGATTCGCCCGACATATTGAGCACAATCAGACGATAATCATCGCCCAGGTACCAACCATATGCGACAACGTGCTCCGAGCCACCGCTATCACCATCGTTGATAGGCGTACACTGGAACATACCCCACTGCCCTGTCCGGTATATGGCAGTGGTCGCTTCTTTGACGAGGGTTTCATAAAAATGGACCAGATCGTCGTCAACGGGTTCATCAGGCTGACGGTCAATTTGCACCGGCAATTTAATGCGACGACCCGTAAACTGGCCCTCATGTAACAGAGTCGCCCCCGGCAGCGTACAGATCATCGTCGCCGCTGGCTTGCTACGTTCAATACCAAACTCAGAAGCGGCACGCGGCTCATCGTGATTTTCGATGAAGCGAATATTCTTCTTTAGGAACTCAATATTCGCGACCATATGGGCATAAATACCCCGTACATCCGCCGACACCAGTCGATCATACAGGGTCTTATCGTAAGTGTAATCAAAGCCTTCCAGATGCAGCGCATAATCCATGCCCCAATACGTTTCCGCAATGAACAGGAAATCCCGGTATTTGCGCAGCACTTTTGGAATGACGTAGGTCCAGAAGTCTTCTCGCGGTGCGTTGTAACCCAGCCATCCCCATGTACCGGAAAAGATCTCATTCATCATGAGCATGGCCATATCACAACGCACGCCATCGCATTGTTCGGCCATGTCTTTCAGCGTGTTGATGGTCGCTTCACGGTAGCCGGGACTGAACGCATTGAGCTGCGAGGTATCAATCCAGCCGGGGAAATAAGGATCGCGACCATGCGCGATAATTTCCCGGCGCTGTGCGGTCATTGGGCTATCGACAGCAAAGAAATTACCCGGATCGGCTTCCAAGAGTTCAGGCGTCCCCTGCACGAAGTAATCAGGGCGCTCCACCAGCCAGGGATGATCGGTCGCGACGTGATTAGGCACGAAGTCCAGAATCAGGCGCATATTGAGCTTTTGCAGCTTGGCACGTAAGCGCGCCAACCCCTCACGGCCTCCCAGTGCTGGGTCAACTTGATAATCATGAATCGCATACGCTGAGCCAATCACATCCTTTTCAGTGATGTCTGGCAATACGCCACGATATTCATGAATATAGTTCAATGCGCTGGCGCGTGTGGCTGGGCCACGATGCCAAACGCCCATCAACCAGATCGCATCGATACCCAGTTCCGCAAGCGTAGCTAGTTCACGCTTGGGCACATTGGCCAGCGTCACTTGCTTCCTGTATTTTTTGCTGAGTGATGTCAACCACACAGCGGTATTGATCTCATAGATGATTGGATTTTGCGGCCAGTTCTTCGTCATGTTGGTTGCCATGATGTCTTCCTGGAGTATGGCCTCTTAAGGTATTCAACGTTCTTTATGGGCGGATGATAAACAATCCGTCGCAAAGTAACAAAAATATCTAAATCACACGATCAATCTTATCATCAGCCTCATTATGGCCGGAAAGCCTTGCATACTTCATACACGGCCCTAAAACACGGAAATCAAACCGTTTATTATTTACCTGATTTGTTGTTGAGAGGGCTTTGGGATGCCTCTTTGGGATGCCCCCGGTGAGCGTGTATAATAGTATAAGTTGATAGGATAGTATAGCGTCTGCCATTTGTTGGCAGGTTTACCGCACTCTTGCAGCATGTTCCACACCCATCTATTGTTAGTCTGATGTTGTTAGCCTGACTGTTCTTCGGGACTTGATTATGAGCAACGAATATACAACACCGCCACGTAAGCGTGTGAGCCGTGCTCGGCAACGCCGGGAAAAACGCCGCCAACGCCGCGAATCACGCGAGCATGCCGTCAGTCAAACTTCTGAGAAGCCATCCCTTACGGAACGCATACCCACGAGTATCCCTACGGATGCCATCAATTTGCAGCCCGTACAACGCGGATTTTCTTATCTGCGCGATACAGTATGGCATCTGGTCAATCGAAGCCCATTGCTAAAACTAGTGCCGCTGGTCATCGTGGCGATCCTGGGTATCGTCTGGTTGGCATCGCTATTCACCGGGCAAATCCCGCCGAATGTGTGGGCGCTCAATGTGCCGCTCGGTGGCAGCACGATTGAGGATGCAGAGGCCGCTTTGACAGATGCCTGGTCCAACGCTGAAATCGAAATTCATCTGGATGATGAGGTCTTCGCACGGGTCGCTCCCCGTGACCTGGGCCTGCTGCTGGATACGGCACAGATGGTAGAAGAAGCCAAAGAACAGGGCCTGTCGGGCATCCCCTTCGGCGTAGCAATTGAGCCGATCATCACCGTAGATGCTGGTGTCACTCAGGCCTATTTGCTGGAACAGGTCGATGCCGTTTACATCCCGCCATATGATGCAGGCTTCGCCTGGGATAACGACCGTCTGATTGGTGTGAGTGGCGCACCCAGCCGTGAGCTTGATGTGACTGGCACGCTCGACCTGCTACGGTTTGACCCGCTCACGGTCTACGAGAACGGCAAGCTCGACTTGCAAATTACCCAAACGGCCCCGGCTGCGATTGACGCCACGCCTTATGTCGATGTGGCCTATCGAATGATTACACGCGGACTCATCCTCAATGGCTATGACCCGTTTATTGACGAGTTCAAACAGTGGGGAACCAGTCAAGAGTTCCTGACACAGTTGGTGGCCGTTGGGCCAGCCGGGTTAACTATCCGCGAGAATCGTTTCCGTGATTTGATTAATCTGGTCAATAATGAACTCAATACAGGCGACCTACCCCGCTATTTGCGCATGGAAGAAGCGCGCGATGCTGTCCAAACAGCGATCAGCAGCAATGACGGTGAAGCAACGGTACGCATCCGCTACTTGCCGCATGAATATACAGTCGAAGCAGGTGATACAGGTCATAGTATTGGACGCGCACATGGGCTACCTTACTTAAAAATCGAGGAAGCCAATCCCGACATTGATATGAACATCTTGAGTATTGGCGATGTTATTACGATTCCATCGCGCGATTCAATGATTCCAGAAGAGCCTGTCGTGACGAAGCGCCTCGTGGTTGACCTCAATCGGCGTTGGCTGGTCGGGTTTGAGAATGGCGAGATCGCCTTTGA
Source organism: Anaerolineaceae bacterium (assembly GCA_002699585.1). GTDB lineage: Bacteria > Chloroflexota > Anaerolineae > Aggregatilineales > Phototrophicaceae > Phototrophicus. The sequence continues at coordinate 243,170 of PABP01000038.1, forward strand.
CTGGCAAGTATCCATTGGCCTGCCAACAGACCCGACGATTCCAGGGGTGTTCCAGGTGCAAAGCCATGTGATGAACGCAGTTGGCAGTAGTTCATACTTGTGTGGCAGCAATGGCGTCTGCGGCCAATGGACGATGGAATACTTCATGGGGATTTATGACATCGGTGAAAACCTGACCAATGGCTTCCACGGTGTGGTCCATCTCCCCGGTGGCGGTCTGTTAGGCGATGGGTCCATCGGTACGCAAAATACTTACGGCTGCGTGATGTCTTCCTCGGAAAACTCTGAGTTCCTGTTTAACTGGGCTGAAGAAGGCACGGTAGTTGAAATAATCTCCTATGAGTTTGCGCCTGAAAGTGAACTCGGACGCATTGCCAGTGACTATATCGCACAGGTGACACAGTCCGGCGCGTAGTGTCTGTCGAGTACACCCAGTAGCACACGACTAAACGGGCCTCATACAATTTCGTATGGGGCCTTTTACATCCCTGCCAGGAACCGCTAAAATCAGGAGCAAGCGTTAAGTTTACACAACCAAGAGAGTTTTTCCCTTATGACAAATCGTCCCTATGGCACATGGCCAAGCCCCATTAGCCCCCAAGATATGGCCTACACGACCCGTCTGAATGATGTCCAATGGAGCCTTAACGGGCAAGCACTCATTTGGTCGGAACGGCGTGATGGCACAACCCGCCTCGTAGCAAAGATCAACGATTTGCCCATCCGTGACCTAACCAGCGCTGAGACGAAAATCGGCGGTGGCGTTGGCTACGGCGGTGGTGATTTTTGTGTTGGCAAGGATTTTATCTTTTACTGCTCCAGTGGCCGCCTGTACAAGATGGGCATCAACCACGGCGCACCCCAATCGCTGACGCCCAAGTACGGCGGCGTTGCCTCACCAACGCTGTCATCTGATGGCCGCTGGCTGGCTTATGTCCACACATACGAAGGCCAGGATGTGCTGGCGGTGGTCGATACTGAGGGCAAAGCATGGCCGCAAAAACTGGCCAGTGGCGATGATTTCGTCATGCAGCCCTCGTGGCACCCGCATGGCAAGTATCTGGCGTACGTGGCCTGGAATGTGCCTAATATGCCCTGGAACGGCACGGAACTGCGGCTGCTGACGCTGGATGGCACTGAAACCGTGCCCCATGTCACCCAGACGCGCACCATCGCCGGTGACGAAGATACGGCCATTTTCCAGCCGACCTTCTCTCCCAATGGGCGCTATCTGGCGTATGTGAGTGACGCCAGCGGCTTCGGACAGCTTTATCTGTATGATCCCGTTAACGACCAGCATAAGCAGCTCACAGATGGTGATTACGAACATGGCGCCCCCGCCTGGATACAGGGCTTACGCACCTTCACCTGGTCGGCGGATAGTGGCAGCATCGTCTTCATTCGCAATTCGGAAGGCGTTTGCACGCTGTGGCGCTATGACATCAGCCAGGGCACAGCGACCCAGATCCCACTTGAGGATTATACCTATCTGAATCAACCTGATCTGGCCCCGGATGGCACGATTGCCGTGCTGGCGTCATCCTCGACTATACCTGGCCGTATCATCACCATCACGCCCGAGAACGAGGTCAGCATCGCCCACTATGCGACCAAAGAACGAGTCGCCCCATCAAAACTATCCCAGGTCGAACCGATCCAATGGCCGACACGCGATGGTCAGGTGGCTTACGGCCTGTTTAGCCCGCCCGCTGGGGATTATGAAGAAGCAGGCGCACCACCTATTGTGGTGTTGATTCACGGCGGTCCGACATCGCAGCGCTTCGCTGCCTTTGATGAGACTGCGCAGTTCTTCGCCACGCGGGGGTACGCTGTCTTGCAGGTCAACCACCGAGGCAGTACAGGTTACGGTAAAGCCTATATGAATATGCATAAAGGCAACTGGGGCATTTATGATGTGCAGGATGCCGTTGATGCTGTTCAGTATCTGGCAGATGAAGGACGGGTTGATGGCAATCGTACAGCCATTATGGGTGGCAGCGCGGGTGGCTTCACCGTATTACAGGCCATGATTGACGAACCCGGCTTCTTTAAGGTCGGCATTTGCTCCTATGGCGTAACCAACCAGTTCAGTCTGGCGATGGATACCCACAAGTTCGAGGCACGTTATAGCGACTGGCTGCTTGGTTCGCTACCGGAAGCCGCCGAGCTATACCGGGAGCGCTCACCGCTGTTCCATGCAGAAAAGATCAAGGACGCGCTGGTGATCTTCCAGGGCAGCATTGACCCGGTTGTACCCCAATCACAGTCAGATAGCATCGTTGCAACGCTGCGTCGTGCAGGCAACGAGCCAGATTATCACATTTACGAGGGTGAAGGGCACGGTTTCCGTAAACCAGAAAACGTCATTCACCAACACGAGACTATCGAAAAGTTCCTGCTAACCCATCTCATTTATGCTTAGCTGGAACACGCTCACTGATGCCCGATAAGAGCGACTCATGGAGACGATCTGCGGTGAGATGATCGCATTGATGACATCTGGCCCCACGCTACACGAAATCATCCGCTTTCAGCATTCAGATGAGACCGTGCAGAAGGTGATCTATTTAGTCGATGCCTATAAGCAAGGGGCACTTTCTGAAGGGGAAGAACGAGAGCTTCGGCTTTTCTATAAGTACGATCACTTCGTCGAAGAACTCAAAAAACGGGCTTATCGGCGGTTACAGCGAGACAGGAACATATAAAAAAACAGGTGCATCGCTGTAGATGCACCTGTTTTTTATAAAGGCATTTTTGACTACGACTGAGCCGGGATACGTTCCTCACCGCCCAGGTAAGGCCGCAAAGCCTTGGGGATGATGACGCTGCCATCGGCCTGCTGGTTGTTCTCAAGGATGGCGATCAGCACGCGCGGAACAGCCAGACCGGAGCCGTTCAGGGTATGGACGAACTGCGTTTTCTTCTCGCCTTCAGGATAGTAGCGTACCTTGGCACGGCGCGCCTGGAAGGCTTCCGTGTTGCTGCATGAGCTGACTTCGAGCCATTCCTGGCAACCCGCGGCCCAGACTTCGACATCGTACTTCTTCGCAGCGCTGAAACCTAAGTCACCTGTGACCTGTTCCAACCGTCGCACGGGCAATTCCAGGCGACGCGCAACGTCCATAGCTGCTTCGGTCAGCGATTCCAACTCGGCGTAGCTAGTTTCCGGCGTCGTGAACTTATACATCTCGACTTTTTCGAACTGGTGACCACGCTTGATGCCGCGCGTATCGCGTCCCGCTGCTGCCCGTTCCCGACGGAAGCAAGGCGTATGGGCCACGTAATAGAGTGGCAAATCGGCTTCGTTGAGGATCTCGTCACGGTGCAAATTGGTGATCGCGACTTCCGCAGTCGGCAGGAAGTAAAGCTCAGCATCAGCATCCAGATAGACCACATCGCGGAACTTGGGGAACTGGGCCGCACCGTAGAGCATGTCTTCTTTGACCATGTAGGGCACATATAGCTCAGTAAAGCCCTTCTCACGCGCCATATCCAGGTAGAAGCTAATGAGCGCCCGCTGTAAACGCGCACCCCAGCCCTGGAGCACGTAAAAACGCGATCCAGCCAATTTCACCCCGGCTTCAAAATCCAGGATGCCAAGCTGCGGGCCTAAGTCCCAATGCGGCAGCGGCTCGAAATCAAATTCTGGCAGTTCGCCTTCCGGCGTGTAGATGATATTTTCTTCGTCGCTCATGCCGACCTTGACGCTCTCATGCGGCAAATTCGGCAGCCAAAGCATGTTTTCTTCAAGCTGGGCATCCACGTCTTTGACTTTGTTATCCAGCTCGCTGTGGCGGTTCCCCATCGCGCGCAAAGCATCCATCAAATTATTGAGCGCATCGTCTTTGCTAACATCCGACTGGGGCAAATCACCATCTTGCTGGCCGGTAACGATGGTATCTGCCCGGTCATAATCGCCTGATTCGACGGCCTCTTTGGCAGCGACCGCACGGCCAATAATGACCGCTTCATCCAGGCCTTTGCCGCCACGCAGGCGACCAAAACCTTTATTGAGCTTGTTGCGGCTGGCCTGCAAGTTGTCCCGCTGCTGAATCAAGTCACGTCGTTGTTCGTCCAGACGGACAATTTCGTCTACCCGCGCAAGCGCCACCTCATCGTTGAGGTTGCGTATTTGCTGCTTGACCCATTCCGGGTCTTTGCGTATGAGGGCAATATCCAGCATGTTGTTATATCTCCTGTTTCATCAGTAGAGTTGATATCTGGGTAAATCAATCATTAGTTGTGTTGTTCTGGCGTGTGTTGGCAGGCTGAGATCGGCGACTTCGACCACGTGGGCGGCGCAAATCGATATAAAAGCGCACACCAATCAGCGCCAATGCAATGATGATATTGGCGACGATGAGCGTATCAAATAATTCAGGTGTCAGCGCGTCCATGATTTCTACTTCCTACTCGTCCATTACCAGCTCATGTTGCGTATTTTACCCCATCGTCGGCTGACGACGAGCCAAATAAAAACGCCCCACCCTGACCAATCAGGGGAGGCGCGTAGGTATTCCTCATCCAGGGTCGGGCGTGGTTTAAGCGTCTTTATTGGAACTAGAAGAGGTTGACCACAACGGCAAATTAATGCAGAAGGTGGTACCGACATTCTCTTCTGTGCTAAACCACAACTGACCGTTCATTGCTTCGATCTCTTGCTTACAAAGGTGGAGACACAGCCCATAACCAAATTCGCTGATGATCTGCGGCTGGCGCGCGCGCTCAAAAGCTGTAAAGACGCGCCGCCATTCTTTTTCTCGGATGCCATAGCCCTCGTCGATAACTTCGATCTGGACGGTTGTCTGGCGACCTTGAATACGCAGGCGAATGGGCGTTCCTCTCAGGCTGTACATGATAGCATTACGCAAAAGCTCCTGCAAGGCATAGCGCAAGTAACGTGGTGCACCTTTGATGTACAGCTCATTGGGCATTTCAAGTTCAATACGCGACATGTAATCGGCTTGATTTTCTGTTTCCGGGTCCAGCAGTTGGATTTCATGCAGCTCTTCCACGAAGTCTTCCATGAAATCCACCATATCGATTTTGCGGCGCTCCTGGCGAACGGTCTCGCGAATGTCACCCGTGCGCAGGGCTTCCAGCCGTTCCAGCAGCATCATGAAGCGATTGGCGCGGCTCATGTGGTTGGCAATCAGTCGGGTGAAGCCACCAATACGGCGCGCAATCCGCGCTTCAGCAGAGTCGCCATCGTCGGCATGCTGCTGGAGCGTCTTCTGAATCAAATCAACATGGCCCTGGGTTGTCCGAACGGCGTCGCGCATTTCATCACGGAAGCGGCCAATCACCTGATCGACGACCTGCCAGTCGGTAACATCCAGTGTCAGCATGGTGTAGATCACCCCGCCTGCCCCAACAATGCTTGAGGCCCAACACGGGATATATTCACCAGAACGGAAGATATGGAAGCGCTGCGGCTCCGCGGCTTGCAACATCCGTTTACGGACAGCCGCCAGTTTGTATTCATCGTCGTTGATGCCTGTATCGAACAAGGCTTCCGCCAGGGGCCAGCCTTCATTGCGGATGACGCGCAGATCATTCCCAAGGAGCGTCCCCGCCGCCCGATTATGTAAGACCAATCGACCGTCTGATCCGAAGATCAAGACGCCGTGGCCCAATGCATCCAATACAAGTTCGATGTCTAAAGCTTCCGCCATAGCCCATCCTGGTGTGGGTCAGCAATACGTACTTTTGAGTATACCCCCAGGTCAAATTCACCACAATTGAAGAATAGTGCCAGTCCTGAGGGATGCCCAAAGAGCAACCCTCGATTAACTATTCAGCACCTTGCTGGCGCATATGCGGGAACAGCAGTACATCGCGGATGGTGCGCTGGTCGGTGAGCAGCATCACCAGACGATCCACACCCATGCCGAAGCCACCATTGGGTGGCATGCCGTAGCGCATGGCGCGCAGATAATCTTCATCAAGCGGCGTTTCATCATCGTCGCCTTCACGATAGAGGGCAGCCATGAATTCAAAGCGCTGTTGCTGAATCAAGGGGTCGTTCAACTCGGTGAAAGCATTGCCCATTTCCATACCGGCGATGAAGAACTCAAAGCGCTCAACATGAACATCATCACCCGCATCTTTGGCAAATGGGGAAACATCACGCGGATACTCGGTGATAAAAGTCGGCTGGATGAGTTCTTTTTCAACATAATCACCCAGCAGATGTTCGACGACCAAACGCCCCCAGGGTTCACCGGGTTTGAGCTTGGCATCGAATTTTTCCTGCATCATGACCGCTAGCGATTCCGCATCGGGGTAATCCATATAGTCGATGCCAAGTACTTCCTTGACCGCTTCGCGGATGGTCATACGGCGCCAGGGTGGCGACATATCAATTTCCTGGCCCTGGAACGTGATGATCGGGCTACCTGTCACACGCTCAGCAATGTAGGCAAACATGCGCTCGGTGATGTCCATTACACCATGATAATCGATATAGGCTTTGTAAAACTCCATCATCGTGAATTCAGGATTGTGCTTCCAGCTCACACCTTCATTGCGGAAGTCGCGGCCAATCTCGTAGACGGCATCCAGGCCACCGACCAGCAGGCGCTTGAGGTAGAGTTCAAAGCTAATGCGAAGGAACAGGTCCTCGCCTAATTGGTTGTGATGGGTCGTGAAGGGACGTGCGGCTGCACCACCGTAAATCGGCTGCAAAATAGGCGTCTCAACTTCGAGGAAGCCTTCGTTGTCCATGAATTCACGCATGGCCCTTAGCGTCAGGCTGCGCTTGCGGAAGACATCGCGCACGGTGCGGTTAACGGCCAGGTCAGCATAACGCTGGCGATAGCGCGTTTCTACATCGGTGAATTCACCAAACTCTACAACTGAGCCATCTTCGTTCACCTGCTGCTTAATGACTGGCAACGGGCTGACAGCCTTCGCCAGGAGCAAGAACTCAGATACCTTGACGCTCAGTTCACCGGCACGGGTACGCATCATATGGCCGGATGCCTGCACGAAGTCATCGACTTCGACTAGTTTTTCTTTGACAATCGCGTACTGCTCTGCTGGCATATCGTTACGGCGCAGGAAAAGCTGCAAACGACCCGATTCATCCTCAATATGCATGAAGCTAACGCCGCCCTTCACATTCAGGCGACGAATACGCCCGGTGACGGTCACGCTAATCGCCGCCAGGGCGGCTTCTGCTGCTTCGTCGTCGAGGCCATCTGTCGCTGCTTCGGCAGCCTGGATGGCATCGCCAAGCGTATGCGAACGCTGCACCCGGCGCGGATAGAGGGCTACGCCACGCTCACGCAGGCGTTCGGCTTTATCAAGTCGTTCTTGCTCCAGCTTATTCGGCTGCCACATAAGGGGTTGATTCTCCAGCAGTTGGGCTTGAAAAACGGGATGCGGATAATCACATCACCGTCCAAGGCATCTTTCACAATATGGTTTTCACAGTGGTTGTATGGTAGTAGAGATAGCCATAAAAACAAAGGGCACACTCATCAGAGTGCGCCCTCAATAAGCTCGTGAAAAAGTTGAACTCAGTTGATGGACTTAATGACGAAGGTCAGATCGCCATCGGGCGCGCTGATGGTCACTTTATCGCCGACTTTTTGGCCGACAAGCGCCTGCCCCAGCGGGCTTTCGATGGAAATCTTGCCCTGACGCGGGTTCGCCTCTGCCGGGCCAACCAGACGGTAGTCTTCAGTCTCTTTGGTGCCACGCTCCGTAACAGTGACTTTTGACCCAATCTGGATCGTATCAGTCGCTCCGGTATCTTCGATAATCATCGCATTGCGCAGGATTTGCGATGCCCGTGTAATTTCTGCTTCTACAAAAGCCTGTTCGTTTTTGGCTTCTTCGTATTGATTATTTTCAACGAGTTCACCACCATCTTCCAAAGCCAGCTTCAAGCGTTCAGCGACTTCTGGACGGCGAACATTAATGAGATATTCCAGCTTCTTTTCTAAGGAAGCCTTACCTTCAGGGGTCAGATATTCGACTTTCTCCACCATTGGCGGTCTCCTTACTTACATACGCACATGTTGATTACGCTCTCGACGCCGCTTGCAAAACTGCAACTCGGCACACGATTTCACACCAGTTTTTGCTCAAGGTCTTTCAACAAAAATGCTACTTGCAAAAGCGCCGTAGCCTGAGTGTAAAAAACACAGCCTGCGCTGTGTCTGAGTTTTTTATGTTTTCGCAGCACTTTATCATGAAAATATATGACTGTAAAGTAAAAACTACGATAAATCGCGCTGCTAAATTCACATGAACTACAAAGCAGGTAGATTTGTATTGCTTATGATGGCCATCGCAGCGCGTATCTTACGACATCCCTTTGATTTTGATCGTAAACGTCGTGCCGTCCCCGGATGTGCTTTCCACATCAATCGTGCCACCGAGCTTTTCAATTAACCCATAGGCAATCGGGATGCCCAACCCACTGCCCTTAAATTCGCGGACATGGTCGCTATCTGCGCGGAAGTAGATTTCGCCTAGTTTGCCACGTTCTTCATCGGACATGCCGATACCATTATCAGTCACGGTGATGACCAGCGTACTGCCATCAGCAGCACCTTTGACCGTCACCTCGCCCGTTTCCTCTTCGCTATAGCGCAGGCCATTTTCCACAAGTTTGTTGATCGCCAAAGCGAGCATATCGCCATCGGTCGTCAACAAAGGCAAACCATCTGGAATTTCAAACGTCAATTTGCGATTCAATTCTTCCGCGACAGGCTGCATGGCCTTTTCAACACGCATGGCAATGTTCTTGAACAGGTCCATCTTTTCATCAATTTTGAGCGTGTCTTTGCGGATTTTATTCATGTAACTGACATCCGCCAGCAGCGCTTCCATGCGCTTGACGTTCGTCTTAACGACACCCAGGAACTGTTTTTGCATGTCATTGAGTTCGCCCATGCTGCCGAGCATATCGGTGTAGCCGCGAATGCTGGTCATGGGCGTACGAAGTTCATGGACAGCATGGCCGACAAAATAAGCCTCCTCTTCCATGTAAGCGCCCATATCACCCGGAACAGATGCCTGACGTTTGGCTTCCGCAAGCGCCTCCTGGTGCTGCTCCTGGGCGTTACTGAGTTGCTCGGCGATGGCTTCGATTTGGCCGGGTAAGCGAATTGGAATAATCTGGCCCGTACGCGCCGCCTCCAACAACTCATCGAGTGCCGCGCGTGCCTGCGCCAGCGCATTTTGTTCGGACATGACATGGCCCCTTTATGACAGGTCAGCTATGTGTCCATTGTAATCAAATTGAGGCATTCTGACATTGAGATCAGGTTTAAGATTCCGACAAGCTGGATGTGCGTACGGTAATCGGCAAGCAAAACGAAAAGCGAGAGCCTTTGCCCGGTTCACTTTCAACACGCAGTTGATCTCCCATCTGTCGGATAATCAACTGAGTGATTGTAAGTCCCAGGCCTGTCCCTGGCTGAGAACGGGTGTACTTATCGCTAGCCCGCCAGAAGCGCTTGCCAATATTAGCCAATTGGCTCGTATCCATACCAATGCCCGTATCCGAGACTGCAAATTCGAGCTTGTCACCCTGTTTCTGCACGCTGAGGGTTATTTTGCCACCATTCGGTGTGTATTTGTACGCATTGCTGATAAGGTTATTCAAGACCTGAAGCAAGCGGTAAAAATCAGCCTGAACATTGGGCAAGTTCTCGCCGACCTCGACGATCCATTCATGTTCGCGAGCTTTGATTTCCGGCATCACCGTGTTGCGAGCAGATTCTACCAGTTCATCAATTACGACAGTCGTTGGTTCGAAATAAAACAGGCCACTTTCAATTCGGCTGATGTCAGAGAGATCAGACACAATGGCGGTCATGTGGTCAATCGTACCAATGATGTGCTGCGAATAGCGTTCAATAGACTCCGCATCCAGCTCATGACGCCGCATGTTTAGAAGCTCAGCATAGCCCCGAATGCTGCTCATCGGGGATTTGAGGTCATGCGCGACGATGCCCACAAACTCACTCTTAGCGCGATCCGCCTCTTTGATGCCCGCATATAAACGCGCATTTTCCAGGGTAATCGCCGCACGCGATGCCAATCGAACCAGCATATCGCGCTGATCCTCGGTGATTTGATGTTCCGCACAGCCCTTGAGCACAATGATAGCAAAGGTCTTTTCATTAACGATTAAAGGCAGCCCCAATAGTTGCTCACCCTCTCCATCGCTAAACAGCTCGACTTTGCCCGTATCCCATATGTGCTTTAGGGGCGGATAGGTTGCACCCAGATCTTCGAATTCTGCAACATCCAGGGTGGCACCATCCACATAGTAAGTCAGCACGCTGCGGATTGGCTCCCCTTTGGAGGCTATTTGTCCCAAACATGCGCAGGTGGCATTCGCCAGACGACAGGCAATTTCTAACAGGGCCATACCGGCCTCGTCAAAATCGACCAACCCACTGAGCTTTTGATCTATACGACGCAATTCGCGCAGTTGGTCAATACGATGCGTCAGTTCCGCGCCGGTAACCGAGAACAGCTTGGCATTATCAATAGCGACCGCAGCTTGTCCGGCAAGTGTCTCAAGAAAGGTCAAGTCATCGTTGCTAAATAACCCTGCCGAACCCTGGTTTTCGACATATACCGCACCGATAACACCACCACGAACCAACAAGGGAATGGACATAATACTGCGCAGCGAAAGATCCACGATGCTGGATTGACCAGAAAAACGGGGGTCTTCTACGGCGTTGCTGGTGAGCACGCTCTCTGCATGGTCAATGGCATAGTTGACAATCGTGCGACTGTATTGCACCTCATCTGGCGAGAGACTGGTCTGGTCAAATTGGCGCGCGACTTTCAGTTCGGGTTCGCCATCATCGGATAACAGCATCAAAAAGCCGTGTTCCGCACCAGTCAGGCGGATACAGGCATCCATAACCTGCTCAAGAACTGTATCCAGGTCGAGCGATGTCCCGATAGCTTTCGTCACATCGTAGAGCGAATCCAGCCGAGAGCGCTCCGGCAGCTCACTCTGGTTCGCAATCAGAAGCTCCATCGTGCTAGCGATCTGCTTGAGCAAGTCTTGCAGATAGTCAGCATCAATATGTTTACGTAGACGTGCGTCCAGCAAACGCATGATGCGCCTCGCATTTTTGACTTCTTTCTCACTAAGGTGCGGCATTCATCTCAGCTTTCTAAACCTAACCCTTTTGGGCTTCGGTGAGGTAATAATCACAATATTGAGAAATCGGGCACTGATCGCAGAGTGGGCCGCGCGCCTTGCAGATAGCACGTCCATGATAAATCATCTGCAAGTGAAATGGATAATACTCTTCCGAGGGGACGATGGCTTCCATAGCGGGATGGGCATTATTCGCGCTAATCTTTTCCGGTAGAAAACCGAGTCGCTTGCCCACCCGATGGATATGGGTATCCACCGGAAAAGCTGGCATGCCATAGCCAAAGCAAAGGACAATCGCGGCAGTCTTGGGGCCGACCCCAGGCAAGGCCATCAACCATTCTTTGGCCTCCTCAACAGGCATATCTTCCAGAAAGTCGATGTTATATTCACCGCGCTCATCGTAGATTTGAGCAAGCGCAGCCTGGATACGTGGGCCTTTTGAATTGGCCAACCCCGCCGGACGAATCGTATCAATGAACTCGTCTTCCGGGGCATGACATACAGCGTCCCAGTTGGGGTATTTCGCCTTTAGGGCATCAAAACCGCGATCCCGATTGGCATCGGTTGTGCTCTGGCTGAGGATACAACTGACGAGTTCGTCCATACCATCATGCGGCTTAAAGGTCTTACGACCATATTCGGCTTCTAAAAGAGGCGCTATTTTCCGATATTTTTCTTGAAGTGCCTCAATATCTTTGTTGGCAGGATTGCCCATTATATGACCTTCTATTCTTGCTTCTATTTGATTCTACTATTGACCAACGGATCCAAACGTAAGACACGGATATATTTATCGAAATAATGCATTCTATCCTTGAATGCTACCCAAGAATGTCGCTTCTGCAACTTTTTGGAGTTGCCCCGTTTCTAGGCTGACCTTCCAGGTGCCGTTGTTCTGCACGCTGGTGAATAGAATCGCGCTGTTGTCTTCGGTCCACTGCAACGGATGCACATAGGTTGTAATGGGTTCCGTCAGCGGGCGCTGCGTCATCGACTGTAGATCCACTAACATAAAAACCGTGCGGATCGACTGCTGCTGCGTACCAAAATCAGCGACATCAGAGAGCGCATAGACGGCCAGCAAGCCATCATCCGTCAGCAGGACATCACCAGCCTGGGTAAAGTTGTTAAATTGCTGTGCAGCAATAGTGACAGCCCGATCACTCGACAGGTTGTAGTAGCGCACATCAAAACCAGCGGGATTGTTATTCAGACTGAGGCGCACGAAGGCATCTCCCCGGATGCCCGCCCCACAAAAACAGCCCGGTTCATCGGGCAACGGGGTTAGCCCGCCTGTCTCCATGTCGAGTCGATGCAGACCAGCATACTGACTATACGCAACGTAACGCTCCAGACCATCCGGGTACATATCGACATAGAGCGATTGGCCATCCTGGCTAAATGCAATCGGCAAGACCCGGACGCCTGTCTGTGGGCCATCTGCGAGAACCTCATGCGGTCCAGTGCCATCACTGGTCAAAACGCGTGTAACTGTTGTGATGGCTTCTGGCGGGCCATAGGTTAGCGTCCAGGCGATGAGGCGATTGTCATCAGATGTCGCCCAATCAATGCGCCGTGCGGTTTCATCCATGTGGATATACGGGTGTTCAGCGGGCTGTGGACTATCCGGTTGCGCATAGAGGACAGTCCGTTGGCTGGCATCATAATAAAGGATACCATTCCGCAGGCGCGTATAACGCTCACCCTGGGTGGGTATACGCTGTGTTTCACCCGTGAGCACATCGACGAATATCAGCGTATCAGTCGATGCGCCACGTTCAAGAAAAACATCCCATACGCCATCGCTATCTGCCAGCGTGATGGCACCGACTGCTAGCAAAACAATCGACATCAGGCACATACCCAAAAAACGGCGCATCATCCCTCCAAAGCCGTGATGACCTGTGGTAATAACTCCCCCGATGCGCCTGTCAGCTTCACTTTTGCAAGCGGCGTGATGGGCGTTGTATCCGGGTTGACTTCAATAATAGACGCGCCATTTTGAGCTGCAAGCATGGGCAGTTGCGCCGCCGGGTTCACCAAGCCGGATGTACCCACAACGAGCATGACATCACAGAGCTGGCTGGCTTCAATCGCGCGATTGATAGCATGTACGGGGAGCGTCTCGCCAAACCAAACGACATCAGGCCGAACCATGCCCCCACAATATGGGCAGCGTGGCGGGACGCTCTGGTCGGTTGGATCAAGGTTTTCTATCAAGGTCGGTTCACCCTGGCAATTATCGAGACACTTATTACGAGCGATATTCCCATGCAGGTGAACAATGTCCTGTGACCCGGCGCGTTCATGCAGATCATCTACGTTTTGTGTCACAGTAAGGACGTCGCCTGGATGAAGTTGCTCCAGTAGCGCGAGGGCCATATGCCCCGCATTGGGCATCGATTCGCTGACAAGGCCACGCCGCCATTCATACCACTCCCAAACAAGCTGGGGATTGGCGCGAAAAGCATGCGGTGTCGCAAGCTGCTGCGGGTCGTAGCGCGCCCAAAGACCATCCATTGCCTCCCGAAACGTAGGCACACCTGATTCTTTGCTGACACCTGCGCCTGTCAAAATGACGAGGTGCCGAGCACTGCGGATGAGGTCAGCAGCATATTGTATCGGTTCCTGGGACATCGGCGTACTTCTGCCCTTCAAACACCTGCTACAATCAGCGCCATCTTACCCGTGAGATAACAAGAGAACAACTATGATCCTTGAAGTGGCGATGCTAAACATCAAAGCAGGCCAATCACCTGCATTTGAAGCGGCCTTTAAAGAAGCCAGCAGCATTATCGCGTCGATGCCCGGTTACGTGCGGCATGAGCTACAAAAATGCCTGGAAGTTGACGATAAATATCTGCTGCTGGTCTGGTGGCAGAGATTAGAAGACCACACCGTTGGTTTCAGGGGATCAGATGATTACCAGCGCTGGAAAGCCCTGCTTCATCACTTCTATGATCCGTTTCCGACTGTCGAGCATTTTACCCAGGTTGATCTTGGATAAAACGGAACTTTTTAAGAACGCCTTTTCCAACGGGGTTGCTCATTGATAATGGGCTGTTTGTGCGACCAGGCCCAGATAGACTCAGCAATTTCGTAAGCTGCGTTGGGATTGCCGATCTTACGAGCGAAGCCCGACCGCCGCTTGAGGCCTTCAACGCCCTCGCTCAGCCAGCCAACAACGGTACTGGCCACGATTTCAGGATCGGGTGCATAAACCCCGGCGTTGTGCTCGGCCACATAGATGATATTGCCATCTTCCTGGCCGGGAATGCGATCATTCAGGATCATCGGCAGACCCGCAATGGCAGCTTCCGTGATGGATGCCGGACCCGCTTTGGTAATCATCATGTCGGACCCAGCCATCAAAATAGGCATGTTGGTAACAAAGCCATAGATATGTGTGGGCTGGTTCCAGTCAACCTCGTTCAAATCCTGACGCAGGGATTCGTTGCGACCAGAGACAATAGCTAACTGGCAATTGAGCTGCTTCTGATTGATAGCACAAGCTGTCTCATAGATGCTGCCCATGCCATCACCACCAGCGACCATCAGGATCACCGGCTTATCCGGGTCCCAACCGAGCTGTTGGCGCGCCTCCTGGGTACTGACAAGGGATTCTACAAAGTCAGGGTGTACAGGCAGGCCTACGACGCGCATTTTTTCCGGGGACATTCCTAATTCAACGCCGCGATCAAAGGCAAATTCAGTCGGTGCAAAGGTAAACTCAGCACGTTGCTCATACCAGAAGTGATGCGTGGTCACCAGATCGGTGATGACTGTCAGGAACGGCGGACGCTGCGGCAAACGCATAAAGGTATGCATCGATGGGCGCGTCAGGATGCTGTGGCAGGATACAACCACATCCGCCGGGTTTTCCCGGACCATTTTGCGATAGCGCGGCCCATTAATCATGTAGATCCAGCGCGATAGGACTTCTGTCCGGCGGGCTGTATCCGAAAGGCGATAGCCGAGCGCGTAGGTCGTCTTGCCGTGATTGACGATCCAGGGGTAAAACTCCGGCATGTAATTATAAGGGAAGCGACTCGCCTTAAAGACATCGACCAGCGTGGCCTGAACGCGATCTTCGCCGTATTTTTTGTAAAGCGCATCGCGGATAGCTTCAGCAGCGGCACGATGTCCCCCACCGGTATCCGACATTAAAAGCAAGACTCGTTTCTTCACAGGTCTTTTGCTCCGTCGATTTCAGATAATTTGGATCAATTCTACAAATAAGAATAAGTTGCCACTAACACATATCGAGCATTTGTGCCCCATCATACGATAGACGGTCTTTAAGAAACAATGGCTCATTCTAAAAACAGGATGCATAACCGTGTGGATTAGCGCCTGTTACGATGGCTTCGTAATATATAAACACGGTTAGAAACTGCTTGGTTGTGGAATAACCGAACTTGGAATTATGGTATACTTGCGACTGACTAAGAGCTTCTGGAGTAGTCCCCTTGCTTACCAACCTTCTTGTTATGTTGCCGATCACGCTGATTGTGCTATTCGTCGGCATGACCTTCCATGAATTTGCTCACAACCTGGTGGCTTACTGGTGGGGTGACCCCACTCCGAAGGAACTGGGTAAGCTCACCTTGAATCCATTTGCACATATCGCTCCTGCAGGTTGGGCTGTTTATCTAGCGATTTTCGTCCTGATGGGCGGCTTGCTCGGCCAGTTCGGCCCCATTTTAGTGATCGTGCTATTTATCGTCATGTACATGCGCTATGGCGGCATGAGCTTTTTGGCGATTGGCCTGGCTCGCTTCCAACCCCATCGGATGCGTAACCCACGCTGGGGCGCGTTCTGGGCGACGGCGGCTGGCCCGATTTCCAACTTCCTGTTGGCCATCGCCAGCGCACTGCTTTTGCGCCTGCTTTTCAATCCATTTTTTGCCTATGTCATGATGGCCCGTCCGAGCAGCATCAGCCAGCCAATGGATCTGGTCGCTGTTTTGCTAGTGGCTTCAGTCTACTATAATGTGCTGATTGGTTTCTTCAATCTGCTGCCGTTGGCGCCGCTCGATGGCTGGCACATGATGTTGGGTATCCTGCCGGGTCAATTCCTGATGCGTAAACAGGTTCCGGTATTTATCCAGCAGAACATGGCCCCACTGGCGCGCTTTTTGCAGGAACCCGCCTTTCAGTGGCAGCGCTGGGCACAGGCCACCCAGATGGTGTTCCTGTTCCTGTTCCTGATTAGCTTCTTGCCAGGGATTCCAAGCCCATTCGGCATTCTGATCGGGCAGCCCACCAACAATGTCGTGTTGGCATTACTGGGCTTGTCCCTGTAGCGAGCTATGGCAACCATTCTGTACCGTATCAAACAGGGCTTACGTGCCCTGTTTGCTTTTAGAGCAGATGTCGATGACGCGCTTGTGCGCTGTCATCTCTCCGGGCCAGAGTATGACTTATTCAAGACGATGGCCCGTGCGGAACAACTCCACAGCGTCCATGTGCTACGGTCGGTGCTGGCACAATCCCCAGAAACGCCCCCAGAATTAGCCGCAGCCGCCCTACTCCATGATGTCGGCAAAGCACGCTATCACCTGGCGGTGTGGCAAAAGACCGTTTCCGTACTGGCCGAGTCATTTGCACCGGGATTATTTGACAAACTCAGTATAGGCGATGACCTCAACTGGTGGCGTGTTCCTTTTATGGTTCGCCAGCAGCACCCTACCTGGGGCGCAGACATGCTAAAAGCTATCGGCAGTGGCTCGCTAGTGATCTGGTTAGTTGGGCATCATGCTCATTCCCTTGACGCATGTGAGGCCCCTGAAGCGCATCTTCACCTGCTGGCGCGGCTCAAACAGGCCGATAGCGAGAATTAAATTCCCTGAGCATTTCATACATATTCACGGCTTTTTGATGGCTGCGTGGCATAATGGGCAGCAAAATCAGCCAAACGACAAGATGAGGTAAACATTATGGCGCATCTAAACGTTACATTTATCGGCCTGAACCGCATGACAGGGTCCATGGGATTGGCCCTCAAACGTTATGAGCGTAAGGGTGGCAAACATCAATTTACGATCACGGGCCATGATTACAATACTGCTAACGAAAAAGAAGCCCAGAAGATGGACGCTATCGACCACGGCGACCATGACCTGGGACGGTCTGTATCCGCTGCGGACCTGATTGTGTTGGCGGCCAGCTATGAAGATGTCGAAGAAACGCTGAAGCTGATCGCCGGGTTTTTACGAGATGGCGCGGTCATCCTGGATATGTCACCGTTGAAAGAGCCATCTCTGCGCTATGCTACCAAGCATCTCAGCGACGAGCAGCATCTGGTCGGCATTACCCCTATCGTGAACCCCAAGCACCTGTTCGATAACGACAACAGCCTGGAAAATGCTGCCGAAGATCTCTTCGACGACAGTTCGATTTTGCTCAGCCCAGGGGCGAGCTGCATCAAAGCAGCCGTTGACCTGGCATTCAACTTTTGCAGCATCGTCGGCAGCAAACCGCGCTTCCTTGACCCGCTAGAGCATGATGCTGTCCTGGGCATGACCGAAGGCATTCCGCGCTTGCTGGGCGTGGCCCTGTTCCAGATGTTGATGGAACACCCTAACTGGCAGGATATGGGCTGGTTCACCAATCCGGGCTTTGCGTCGCTCACCCGTCCACTTTTCGACATCCACCCGGATGCCCTGCGTGATGAATTCCTGAGCAACTCCGACGCCATGTCGCGTGGACTTGACCAGCTCATTCATGCATTGCAGTCCTACCGGGATTTACTGCGGGAACAGGATAAAGACGCGATTGAAGCGGCAATGGTGACCACATCAGCTCATTATGAAAAATGGGTCAATGCACGGCATCAGGCCAATTGGGATGAAAACGCAAAAATGCCGGAGGTCGACCGCAACCAGACTATTTTGAATACACTGTTCGGCAGCGCCATCAGCAAGCGATTTGGCGGCAATAAAGGCGATTAATCAGCGATCAACGAGCATACGAATTGACAACGATTAACGCTCATAATGCCTTGCCGATGCTATACTAGGCCATACGAATAAATCATGGGAACCGAGGCTGTTTGCCAACCGGTTATCATGGCACCTAAAGGACATCAAGGCATGAGCCATAAACAAACGTTGCTGGATAAGATCAACGACAAGAGCGCCGTCATCGGTGTGGTGGGTGCGGGCTACGTCGGGCTACCGCTGGCTGTCGAAATGGCCGAAGCCGGTTTGAAAACCATCGCCCTGGACCTGAATGCAGAAAAAATCGACATGCTCAACCGCGGCGAAAGCTACATTGAGGATATTCCCTCGGAGCGATTGGCTGTCCTCATCGAAAATGGGACCCTCTGCGGCACAACCGACTACCATGACCTGGGACAAGCCGATGCCATAAGCATCTGTGTACCGACGCCGCTCAGTAAGAACCGCGACCCAGATATGTCGTATATCAATCAGGCGACGACCAGCATTCAGGAGATTGCTAAGGCAGGGACACTGGTCATCCTGGAGAGCACGACTTACCCCGGCACGACTATCGAGGTGGTTTTGCCGCGCCTGACCGAAGGCGGCCTGGAAGTGGGTAAGGACATCTTCATTGCCTTTTCCCCGGAGCGTATCGACCCGGGTAACAAAACCTACAAAGTGCGCAATACACCTAAAATCGTGGGCGGCATCACAGAAGACTGCACGGAAGTGGCCTGTGCCCTCTATCATCATGCCATCGACACGCTGGTTCCTGTATCGTCACCGACCACCGCGGAGATGGCCAAACTACTGGAAAACACGTTCCGCGCCGTGAACATCGGTCTGGCCAATGAACTCGCGCTGATGTGTGATAAGCTCGGCATCGATGTGTGGGAAGTGATTAATGCCGCTTCGACGAAACCCTTTGGCTTCATGCCCTTCTATCCGGGGCCGGGACTGGGTGGTCACTGCATTCCGATTGACCCGCATTACCTGAGCTGGAAGCTGAAGACGGTCAATTACACGGCCCGTTTTATCGAGCTAGCCAGCGAGATCAACACGTCCATGCCGCTGTACGTTGTCAATAAGGTGACGGATGCACTCAATGAAGCCAGCAAGTCCGTGCGTGGCTCAAGGATTGTGGTGATTGGTGTGGCCTATAAGCCGGATGTCAACGACCTGCGCGAAAGCCCAGCTATCGACATCATCGAGATTTTGCGGCAAAAGGGCGCAGATGTCGTCTATAACGACCCCTATGTGCCATCGATGCGCCTGGAGGGCCAGACAGTCCTCAAGAGCACGGCTTACAGCACGGAACTCCTCCAAGAAGCCGACTGCGTGGTCATTATCACCAACCACAGCGACTATAATTGGATGGAAGTCCTGACTAACAGCAAGATGGTCGTCGATACACGCCATGTGATGGCACATTATCCCGATGGTATGAATGTCATCACACTGTAGCGACCTCATCAAAAAAGCCCCACACTTGAGTTGTGGGGCTTCGTCACGCTTGCTATACTGATTTCCATAGACTGATGCCAGCCCCATACCAACTGAGAGATGTCTCCATGACCCAAGAGCTTCCTATGCATTTGAAACGTATCGAGGCGCTACCAAGTGCGCTTGATATTCTGCGGTATCTGTACCAGCAGCCAAATCATGAAGCTGAGGTCGATGATATTTGCGACGATCTCAACATTGGCGACATCCGCTTTGGCAAGGCCATCCGCCGTCTGGTGACATTGGGTTATGTGCAGATGAATGCCCATCTGGTCTATGGCCTAACCCAAAACGGCGAAAAAGCATCGACTGAACTGGATGCATATGACCAGGCAATGGAAGGCGTTGTACAGGAACCGGAACGCGCCGTGCGTAAAGTCTATGTAGCGGCACCTCGGACACTGGTAGCAGGCCAACCCGCTACCCTGCAAATTGGCTTCCCAGGTGATGCACGCTTCACCCAGCCAGTCGAAGTCGTCCTACGCATGGAAACGCTCAACAGCACACTCGCAGAAACCGAAGATAAAATCATCCGGTTAGCCAGCAACCAGCAGATCGTTGATGCCGACCTAACACCTGACTGGTTCGACCAGATGCGATTTAAGTTGCAGGTATTCCAACTGGCAGCAGATGGCGAAGATTTGCACACTTGCGGTGGGATGTACGTCGATCTAAACGTTGTGGCTGAAGGCGAACCGGGCGAAGTCGTGGCTTTCTCTACCGACCTAACCTTCGACGGAATTTAGTCGTTATCAGGGATGAGCGTCACCATAATTTCATCAAGCGATTTTTTGTCGATATCCGGCACGGTCACGTCATTTGCCGGGTAGCCAACCGCCACGATCATCGTGGCGCGTTCGTTTTCTGGCCTGTCCAGCAATTCCGCCAGGAACTTCATGGGGCTAGGCGTGTGGGTCAGAGTCGCCAGACCCGCCAGATGCAAACTCGACAGCAGCATGCCGCAAGCAATACCCACCGACTCATCCACGTAGTAGTGTTTGATGCGCTGCCCCGCTTCATCAAGGCCATACGCCTGCCGGAATACCACAATCAGATACGGTGCTTCTTCCAAGTGGGGTTTGTGCCAATCGGTGCCCAGCGGTGCCAGTGCATCCAGCCATTCCTGGCTCATGCGATGCTCGTAACTCTCTTTTTCTTCAGCTTCCGCCGCCTGCCGAATCTGTTTTTTGATGGCCGGGTCGCTGATAGCGACGAATGTCCAGGGCTGTTGATTTGCCCCCGATGGCGCAGTGCCAGCGGTGGCAATGGCATTGGCGATCAACTCATGCGGGATGGGATCTGTGCTGAAGTCACGAACAGTACGCCGCTTGCGCATATCGGCCAAAAACTGCCGTGAGCGATCAAGCTGTTGCTCCAGCGCAAGCCGCTGGAAATTCAGCGAGATGTGGCCATCGTGCTTCATGGTTTTTTATCTCCTGGGGGCATCCAGCCGAAGGGCGTATCTTCTTCAAGCTGGTCATATGGAATAGCAGGTTCTGTAGAAATCGCTTCGTCGAAGGAGCGCATCACCGGTAATTCGCCCCGGATTTCCTCACGACTGTTCAAGCGCCATAGGTCCACGGCGGAGTAATTCGTATGAGTGCTATAAGGCGCCAGGGCGATGCGTGCTACCCCACGCGCCAGGATGTCGAGCGGCATGGGCGCAACCTGTCGCAGGCCCAGTAGATTAATCAGCGGGATCGCCCCTAGTGCGCTCATCATGCGATAAAACAGAGGCCGAGGTTGGCCGCGCACATAAGATAAGGGCGCACGCACAATCGATGATTGCAAGCCAACCCGCCGCAGATATGTTTCGGCTTCGCGCTTGGCTTTGACATAACGACGATTGATCCAGGGGGCATTAGCTGCACTCAGCAGCACCATGTGGGGCACCCCATCGCTGATGCACATATTGGCCGCGTTGCGTGCCGATAAGAAGTTCAAGCGATGAAACGTCAGGCCGCGCTTTGGATCATCCGTCAAGCTGCCGACGGTATGAATGAGTGCCGTATGCCCACGAGCACGGCCACGTAAACTGGCCGGGTCCCACATATCAGCTACTTGCCAGCGCACACGCGATGCTAGCGGCCCCAGGCGATCTTCGTTGTCGGAGCGAATAATCAGGGTGACATCCGCGCCCTCTGCCAGCAATGCAGACGCAATGCTAATACCGACAAAGGTACCGCCCCCGGTCACTACGACACGCTTTAGCCCTGACTTCATCATAGTGTTCGTGTTATCCACACTCTCTTTTGCTGTGATCTATCCTGCCCGACAAGGACAACTTCTTACGCCCCAATATCATAAGGCCCATACAAAAAAACGCACGATTGCATGTGCGTCGATTTGTGATAATGCGCGATGTTCAGGCGACATCACCCGCCTATTTTAACCACCGGAGTGACACCATACAAGCCATTCTTGATGCGTCGAAAGCCTGCGCCTAATGAAGCGATGCGTGGCTAGACTTGCCATTGTGTCCATTTTCATATACATTCATTGTTAACATTTAGGATACAACCTGTCGCCAAATATGAGAGTGCGATGGTGTTGAACCCAAAGCCATAGCGTGCAATGATGTTAAGGGGTCCATGTTTTTGTTAACCCCTTGCAGTATGTAATAACACAAAACATATGACAATTAACGATCTTCCATTACGGATGATCCATCGAGGAAACAATACTCAATCGATAGCGTTAGAAGCCTTTTACAGATATGGATACTGTTGATTGGTGTTCACAGAGATACGAAGTTTGACAAGCATCACGGTGAAACCTATAGACGAAAACAAAGCATGAACATGTAACCCGTCATACTAACCCTATGACGCTGGAATCGGCACCTATCGTGAGTCAAAATTACGTCTATCGAAACGATACGATAGACATCTTCCACTGAACGTTGTCATAATAAGCGTTGTTATTTGCTGCATCACAATCAACGCCCTGTGCCATGGCTACAACGATGCATAGGCTTGAATGTACAAGTGACGATGCCAACAATAACTTTGCTAGAGGTTCAAAAGAAGAACAAAGAGCGCGTCAACGTTTACCTGGATGGTGAGTTTGCCTTCGGGTTGAACATGATGGACGCGGCTTTGTTGCGTAAAGGCCAGGAACTGGACCCGAACGCTGTCGTTGAACTGAAGCATAAGGACGAGATCGTCCGTGCATTCGACCAGGCTGTCACGTTGTTAGCCCGCCGCCCATATAGCACACAAGAAGTTCGCAAAAAGCTAAGTCGTAAAGACCGCCCTCCGGAAGTCGTCGACGCTGCCATCAACCGTTTGATGCAGTACGGGTATCTGGATGATCGAGCTTTTGCGCGTTATTGGGTGGATAATCGCACACGGTTTAAACCGCGAGGGCGTCAGGCATTAGGCTATGAACTCCGGCAAAAAGGAATCGCCAATTCGCTCATTGATGAAGTTCTAGATGAGCATCACGAAGAAGACGATGCCGCTTACCGGGCCGCGGAAAGCCGCGCAAGGCGTTTCCGTGGCCAGCCGAAAGAAGCCTTTCGGCAGAAGGTCGGTGGTTTTTTGCAGAGGCGCGGGTTCAACTACAGTACGTCCAAGGCAGCGATCCAGGAACTCATCAACAACCTGGAAGCAGAAGACCCTGATTTTTTCAGTAAGGACGACTGATCCATCCCACTGTCTCATCGGTGACAATACATCGGATTGATGACAGTGAAAGGAGTGAGGCGGATAACTGGTTAGCGATATTTGCCAGTCCCGTCGCCAAACATGGAACCTATAGTTGTTGGAATCATTGCCCTGGTGGTGGGTGCAGTTGCAGGCGTCATTTTTGGACGCTGGAAGTTGACCAATCAGCAGCGCACAACCGGGCAAAGCCTGCTAACACAGGCCGAAGCCACCTCAAAAACAATCCTGGAAAACGCTGGTAAAGAAGCGAATCAACTGGTTGAGGATGCCAACCAGCGTGCCCAGAATAAGCTTGACGAAGCTGATAACCATATCTCTCGCCGCCGCAAAGAGCTGGAGCAAGAAGACGATGCCCTGTCGCGCCGCCGCGTCCAGCTTGATAAGCGCATGGACGACATCGAACGCCGTTCAGAGCGTATGGAGCAGCGTGAGCAGCAACTCAGCAAGCGTCAGAGCGCATTGGACCGCAAAGCCAATGAGCTAAAAACCCAACAAGAAGAGCAAATGGAGGAAATGCAGCGCATCGCCCAGATGACGATGGAAGAAGCACGCTCCTCTGTTTTGGAAACTGCTGAAAAAGAAGCCCGTAACGACATGGCACGCATCATCCGCCAGGTGGAAGCTGAAGCTCGTGAAGAAGCCGACCGCCGCGCCCGTGAGATCATCTCGATGGTTGTCCAGCGCTTAGCCAGTGAGCACGTCAGCGAAATTTCCGTATCGGTTGTGACGCTGCCCAATGACGAAATGAAGGGCCGTATCATTGGCCGTAACGGGCGCAACATTCGCTCGTTTGAAATCGCAACAGGCGTTGATGTCGTCGTTGATGACACGCCGGAAGCCGTCACGATCAGCAGCTTTGACCCGGTCCGCCGCGAAGTCGCCAAGCGCACCATGTCCAAGCTGGTGGCCGATGGCCGTATTCATCCGGCCCGCATCGAAAAACTAGTGTCGGATACCCAGGCCGAAGTCAACGAAATGCTGCGCGAAGAAGGTGAAAGCGCCGCGTACATCACTGGTGTACATGGCCTGCACCCTGAAATTATCAAGCTGTTGGGTCAGCTCAAGTTCCGTACCAGCTATGGTCAGAACCAACACGCCCATGCTATCGAAACAGCTCATCTGGCGGGTATGATTGCCGCCGAGCTGGGCGCAAACGTCGATGTCGCCAAAGCGGGTGGTCTGTTGCATGACATCGGCAAGGCCATCGACCATGAAATCGAAGGCACACACGCCATCATCGGGTCCGACTTCATTAAGCGCTATGGTGTCTCAGAAGACATCGTGAACTGTGTCGCGGCCCATCACCATGAAGTCGAGCCAACCTGTGTCGAGGCTTACATCGTAGAAGCCGCTGACGCGATTTCCGGCGCTCGTCCGGGTGCTCGTCGTGAAAGCCTGGAAAACTACGTCAAGCGCGTGAAGATGCTGGAAGAAATCGCGAATGGCTTCGAGGGCGTCGAGCAGAGCTACGCCCTGCAAGCCGGTCGTGAAGTGCGCATTTTGGTGCGGCCTGATGAAATCGACGACCTGGGCGCACTGGAATTGGCGAAGAACGTCGCCAAGCAAATCGAAGACAGCATGCAGTACCCGGGCCAGATCAAGGTCCACGTCATCCGCGAAACACGGGCGATTGACTACGCGAAGTAATCACGCCACCAAACAAAACAATCAAAGGGCGGCCCTGTGCTGCCCTTTTTGTTTACCTAGAATGGCTTAGGTGGCATTAAATCGTGAGCGTCGAGCCAATCGTCGTCGGGGCCATCCCAACCGTATTGTTTGAGGTCCACGCGCTCTTTTTCGTCAAATTCGATGCCTTCAGCTTCCAGGCGTTGGCGCTGCTGCCGCGCCCCTGAACTGCCCGCTGGCAAGCTGATTTTCCCCTGGCTGTTTATCACGCGCTGCCAGGGCACCTCTGGATCGCGGACAGCCCGCATAGCTGACCCCACCCAACGGGCGCCCAAACGATGATACTGGTCCGGGTCGCTGCCGTCAGGGACCGGGATCATACTGGCGATCTGGCCATAGGTGCTGACGCACCCGGCTGGAATCTGCTTGACGATCAACCAGACTGTCGCGTTATACGTCCTGGGATTGGGGGGATTCCACATAAATGTTTGACCTTCTGACTGAAAAACACTACAATTAGAACATTTGTTCCCAAGGAGTAATTTTGTTCATTGAAAATAAAGGGCCTGAATCATGGCAAAAATCAGCAAGATGACCTTGTGTGCAACTAACGTTACGGCGATGGTTGGTTTTTACAATGCCGTACTGGAAGCTCATTTTACCCCTGTTGCCGATGATCCCGCAGGCTTTTACAAGGGGCAGATTGCTGATATTCCAACGCTATTGTGCCCGAACAGCATCGCACAGGTGGATGCCAAACAGAATCGCCAGCAGTTTGATTTCGTCGTAGATGACATCGAGAAAACAGTTCAGGCAGCACTCGAAAACGGCGGAACAATCATCCAGGCCATCGAAAAACAAGGCGGCGCAGCGGTCGCCTCAGTATACGACCCTGACGGAAATTCGCTGGTGTTTATCCAGCAAACAGCTTAGTCATTGATAGCTTCGACCAGTTCCTGGGGCGTGGGCGCATAATTGCCAACGTGCTGCAC
Organism: Anaerolineaceae bacterium; assembly: GCA_002699585.1. Classification (GTDB taxonomy): domain Bacteria; phylum Chloroflexota; class Anaerolineae; order Aggregatilineales; family Phototrophicaceae; genus Phototrophicus. The sequence goes on from PABP01000038.1 coordinate 269,049, forward strand.
CACGATGCCGCTGGCGAAGTTGGCTAACATCACCGCCTGTACAAACGTCGCCCCGGCCAACCGCGCAACGGTCATCACAGCGATGGCTGTATCGCCTGCCCCGACCGTATCAAAGACATCCTGCACATCCGGCGATGGACAGTGCGTCATCGACTGGCCATCGTATACAATTGCGCCTTCCGCCCCGCGTGTGATGACCATCGCACCCGACAAACCCAGTTTTCCGTAAATCGTCTGCACAGCCTGTTCAAAATCGGCATGGGTGCGTAGGTCGGTCAGCAAATAAGCCGATGCCTCATCGGCATTACATTTGACCAGAGTTGCCCCGGCGTATTTATCAAGTTCGCCCTGGGCATCGACCGCGACCAGAACCTTATGCTGCTGACCATAGGCGATGATCGACCGCACCAGACCGGGCGTCAGCAAGCCACAAAGATAATCGGACAGCAAAATCGCCTCGCCAGATTTAACGGACTGCCCTTGTTGCAGAATTTTCGCTTCAAGCTCAGAGGTGATTTCTGTGCGGGAAATGGTATCAATACGGGCGACCTGCTGCGGAAAACGCAGGCCCATCGTCGCCAGGATGCGCGTCTTGACCAACGTCGAACGGGCGTCATCGGACAGCAAATGGGCATCCACATGAGAATCTTGCAGGCAAGACTGCAAACTTGCCTGTTGCGGATCATCGCCAACGACACCCACCAAGCGAGTATCGGCTCCCAGGGCACGCAGGGTCATGGCCGGGTTGGCCGCCCCACCCGCGATATAACGGCGTTCGGTCTGCTCTAACACCGGGATAGGCGCTTCGCGACTCATGCGACGTGCTCGACCCACAATGTATTCATCGAGAATGACATCGCCAATGACGAGGACGCGCTTATCGGTAAATTGCTGCACGAGCGCGATGAGTTGCTGACGTTCGTTTTCGGTCATTTAGTCGCCTTGCCGTTGGACTGTCGATAAAGATAAATCATCGGAACAGACCGGATCGTAGTAGGTTTCATTTGATTGCATCAATTCAAAGGATTTGGGTACGCGCAGCCGATGCGATGGATGCATGGGAGAAGGCAGTTCATCAGCGCCATAATAAGCCCAATCGGTCGCTTCGATGCCGAGCTGTGGGGTGAGGTCATCACACTGCACATAGAAGATCATATTGATGTGATGCACCTTCGACAGCGAACCCCATTTCGGGCCATCAAAAACGCCCAATAAGCGCTTCACACAGCCTTTGAGGCCAGCTTCCTCCCACAGTTCTTTTAGGGCCGTCTGAGCAGGCGTATGGCCGATTTCAGACAATCCACCGGGCATGGCCCATGTTTGGTCCTGAGCACGTTTTATTAGCAGAATACGGCCTTTTTCGTCGAATACAGCGGCATCTGCACCGATGGCCGGAGAAATGCGATGCCAGGGTTCTTCGTTAAACAGCACTTTCACGTCATCCAGGCTGCGCTCCTGCTCGGCCATCGCAGCAACCTGAGCCGCGAGTTCATTCATGCGGTGGGCGCGTTCGACTTCATAGGGATTGTTGGCAAAGTGACGGCCAATGGTGGCCATGCCGCGCATTTCATCGGCAATCAGGTAAAGCGCCTGACGATCTGAGGCATTCATAGGTTCGTCTCCATGTGTCGTTGGTTACTTTACAGGGGACAGCTCGAACGCGCCAAGTGTGCCCCAGCGTAGGCAAACTGCCGGATAACGACGTTATTCATCGCGAGCCACGCAGCACAAAGAGCAGCACAAAAGCGGGCAAACGCAGCATGCGGCGGATGCGCCAGGGCTGCTTATACAGACGATACAGCCATTCCAGGCCCAGATCACGCATCTGTTCAGGCGCACGCGGTATGATCCCAGCGATGAAATCCAGCGCACCACCGACGCCCATCGCCATCTTCACATCCAGGCGATGCAAATTACGTGCGATCCACTTATCTTGCTTAGGCGCACCATAAGCCACCAGCAGGATGTCGGCCCCACTGGCATTGACCATCGCGACAATCTCGTCTTCTTCCTCAGCCGCAGGACTACCACTGTAGGTGCCAACGATCTGGATTTCCGGCAGGTGTTCACGCATGACCGCCGCCGCCTGATCCGCGACACCAGGAGCCGCCCCCAGTAGGAACAGCTTCCAGCCTTTTTTGGCGGCCTCTTCCGCAATCATAACGACGCCATCACTACCCGTTACGCGCTCCGGTAGCGGCTGACCTAAGCGCTTGGCCGCCCAAAGCAAGCCGACGCCATCCGCCAGACATAAATCGGCACGACGCAGAATGGTCGCAAAGTTGAAATCGCGCTGGGCCATGACCATGAATTCTGGATTGACGGTACACACCTGATGATGGCGGCTGTCGTCGCGTATCCAGCGATCAATTTGGTTCATCCATTTGCGATAGGTGATGCGGTCCACAGGCACGCCCAGGATACGAATGACATCGCGGTCTGTCGGTAGCTTGGCTGCGACGGTTGGCTCAGATGATGGTTGCACATCCACTTCTGGCTCGGCGTCTGAGTTGCCATCGAGAATATCGCGGGCGGCGGCAATAGCCTGATCGGGCGTCACCAGCCGCATACAAGTCCGTTCTGGGCAACCTTCCCGCAGGCCGACATCATGGTTGATGTAGCTGCACGGCCCACAGCGGACATCGGTCCGCAGCACCTTGACGATCCCACCCGGCGACCAAGGTGACCAGGCTTTTTCGTTGCTGGGGCCAAAAATAGCGAGAGTCGGGGTACGGACGGCTGCCGCCATATGGGTCACGCCGCTATCCGCGCCAATGTACAGGTCCGCTGAGCGTAGGACATCGGCGAGCTGTGTCAGCGACGTTTTGCCTGCTAAATTAATCGCGGACTGCTGCATAGCGTCGGCCACCTGCTGCGCATGGTCATCTGGCGTGCCCACAAGCACGATTTGCGCGTCGTAAGCTACTGCGAGGGCATCTGCCACCTGAGCGAACTTCTCCGGCGACCAGCGACGTGCCAGACTGTAGCCACCACCACCAGCGTGGATCACGATGCGGCGACCATGGTACAGACCAATCGGCAGAATACCGCCGTCAAGCGCTACCTGTGCCCCACGTGGGTCTGAACGGGAGCCAGCCAGGGCGACCAGGTCAAGCCAGTACTGGGCCTGATGTTTGGCACCAAAACCTTCATCCGGCAGCGAATGGGTCAAAAACCAGCCGTTGCCATTATCCAGGCCGACGACATCCCGCGCACCGGATGCTTTGGCAATCAGATAGTATTTAAGCGTGCCCAACTTGAGTGTGAAATGCTGGAAGAAAATCACGCTGTCATAATGACCAGAGCGCAAACCGAGGATACGACGCAAGTTAGCTGGCCTCAGAACCGACAGCGTGCCATTGAAAGAGGCTTTGTCAAAGGTGATGACCTCATTGAGCAGGTCCGGCTGGAGGATTTTGCTGGCCTGGGCACTACAAAACAGAGCGATATGCGCCTCAGGATAGGTTTCTCGCAAGGCGGCAATAGCCGGTGTGGTCAACACCAGATCGCCAATATCGCCTAATTGAACCAGCAAAAATCGATAAGCCATCGCTCAACACGACACAATGTTACGAATCAGTATGGAGCCATTTTATAGGCATTATGGCCAATATACACGGGGCGTTTTCAGGATGAGGCAGCCGCAACCAGGGCATCCAGGGTTTGCTGCGCGGCCTGTTCCCAGGTGAATTGTGCTGCCTGCTGGTAACCTTTTTCCCGCAAGGATTGGCGCAGGTCGGCATGGGAGACTAATAAATCAATCGCGCTGATGAGGGCATCCTCGTCCAGCGGGTCAATCTGGATCCCCGCGTCAGCCACCAGTTCTGGTAGGCTGCTGGTATTGCTGGCGATCACGGGCGTCCCGACATGCATGGCTTCCACCACTGGGAAGCCGAAGCCTTCATACAACGACGGAAAGACCATGCCCATCGCTCGACGCAGCAGCGACCCTTTGTCGGCTTCGTCGATATAGCCTGTCAAATAGACGCCTTCGACATCGGCCAACCAGGCTTCATCGAACAGCCAGCCTTTGCCACCTGCCAGCACCAGGCCGACTTCGCTATCAGGGTTGGATCGTTTCCAGTGGGTAAAGGCACGGATAAGGCGCTCGATGTTTTTGCGCGGTTGCAACGTGCCGATAAACACGAGGTAGCTATTGGGAATGCCATATTTAGCCGAGAGATGCAGACCCTCACCCGCTGATGGCACATCCACGCCAGGGTAAACCACACGGATTTTAGTCGGATTCACCCGATAGAAGGCGTGCAGGTCATCGGCTGTCGCTTGACTATCCGCCAGGATCAGGCTGGCACGATTGGCACTGTAGCGTGTCGTCAGGTCGAGATAAGCGCGTTGGCGCGTTGGATGCGCCTGTGGGAAACGTAAATAGCCCAGGTCATGGATCGTCACTACGCTGCGGCCAGGGAAGACAAAGGGTAAGGTATGCGCAGGCACAAAGGTTACATCCGGGCGATGCTGAACCAGCGCAGCAGCAAAGCGCAGATGCGTCCAAAGGCGCGGGAATGGAATGACATGGTAGGTGGTGTGATCAGATGCAGGGAACAAATCCCCAGCAGGAGCATCCCGAAAATAAAGCGACAGGCGATGCGGCTGTTCCAGGGTGTTATTCAAGTCGATGAGGCCACTTATCAGACGATGGGCATAATGCTCGGTGCCCGTCACACGGGCGACCGTCGTTCGGCTGGCATCAATGGCGATGTCATATGGCATAAGCTGTACTAGCGACGGATGACCGGGACCAGCAGCAGCAAAACAGCAATTACAGCCGCAACCGGCCATGCATCAGCCGCCAATGAGAGCACATCAGCGGGCAACAAGGCAGCCGTTACAGCGGTCGCCGCGCCACTGAGCAGCGCCACCATGACGCCAAACGCGGCCATTGCGCCACTGCGCGGCTGGGTCAGCAAGCCCGTCAATACCAGTGCCACACCTACCCCACCGATTAGCAAGGGCCAACCATTCGCCAGAGATATATCGCCCGGTTGCACCAGATAAAAAGCCACTGCTCCGACAGCGAGCAAGGTCATGCTGAGGAAGAAACTGCCACGCGCCCAACGATGCGTCGTCCACCAATGACTGAGCAAGCCAATACTGAGGACGCCTACCAGCGCGATCATCACCAGCATGGGATCAATCTGAGGTGCAGTTTCATCAGCGGTGGTCGTGATGAAAGTCAACCAGGCCCCCAGGCCGATCAAGAGCAAGGCTGGCACAACGGAAGCGATTTGACCACGCCGCAGCGAAAAGATCTCAGGATAGGCGATGGTCGCCCCCTGGCTGTAACCGGCGCTTATATAATCGGCATCCGCAGCCGGAACAGGCAGGGACTCGGTATAGTCATACTCATCAACGGGGACATATTCGCCCTGTTCAGCGAAGTCATATTCTTCGTCCGGGCCAAAGTCCTCATCGGTCTCATCAGATGTCAGTTGATCGAGGGAAGCAACCGCCGCCAATGCCGCCGACACATCGAAATCATCGACGGAAGAAAAATCGCGGCTGTCTACAGGCTCCGGCTCAGCAAGAGGTTCGACTTGCGCGTCATCTTCGGATGGTGCCCACTCCGAATGATCTTCTTCATCGGATGCATCATCACCAGTGAATTCCTCAGCCAATGGTTCTTCAGCGAGAGGTTCTTCAGCGAGAGGTTCTTCAACAAGCGCTTCTTCGACTGTGGCCTCTTCGACTGTGGCCTCTTCGACTGTGGCCTCTTCGACTGTGGCCTCTTCGACTGTGGCCTCTTCTTCAACAGGTGCCTCTTCTTCGCTGATTTCCGTATCAGCTATAGGCTCGTCAAAGGACTCAGCCGCAGCAAGCTCGTCAGACGCCTCTAGCACCAGGTCCGGCGCTTTGGCCTCAAGCGATGATGGCTCAAGGGCTTCTTCAGCGACCTCAGGCGTATCCTCGGCTGCATACAACTCATCATCGAGCGATGCAGACGCTTCGTCTTCGGAATTATCCAGTTCGGGAGGTGTCAGGTTTTCGTCGTCCATGGTGCATATTGTGCGGTTTTTTTGCACCTTGCGCAAGTGCAGCCGATAGGCAGATTGCCAACGCGTCATACAAACCTTAATTGACATTTTCGATACCCAGGCATATTATGTCGTTAAACGATGTATCGCTACCCGACACATACAGGATGGATTTCATGACACTAGCTGAATACTTACCGTTGAGAGAAGCCACTTTTTTTATCATGGTGTGCTTAGCGGATGACCCCAAACATGGTTATGCCATTCTGAAGGAAGTCGAAACACTGAGCGATGGCCGTATCGTCTTGAGCACCGGCACACTTTACGGGGCTATCAAGCGGCTGCTGGCCCAGGGATGGATTGAACGCATGGATACCGATGACACAGATGGGCGGGACAAGAAATCCTATTGCCTGACGGACCTGGGGCGACGCGTCCTGCAAGCGGAAAGCAATCGGCTGGCGCATATCGCCACACTCGGCCAGCGTGTTTTGAGCAGGAGCCAAAGCTAATGCGCCTAGTGACGACTTTTATCATGGGACTGTACGCATCCCTGCTCCACGCCTACCCGGCACCTTATTATGAGCAGTTCGGTGACGAAATGGCCGATGTCTTCGCGCAGCGGCTCAGTGAAGAGACTCGGCCAACAAAATGTTTTGCCATCACTTTGCGAGAATTTAGCGATTTAGGAGTGAATATCATGCGGGAACAATGGGCACATTATCAGGAACTCAAACAGACTAACCCGAAGGCCGCCCAGATCATGGCGACCAAGTTCATCTTCAGGACATTTAGTATTGTGTACGCTGCCTTCTTCCTTTGGATGTCGATCAAGCTATGGGAAAATGGCAGCTACTGGAATGGGTTGGTCACGCTGGTATTTGAGACCATTTTGCTGGTTGGCGTCCTGATTGGCTGGCGCTGGCAAGGCATCGGGGCCATCGTTACCCTGACAAGTGCCGTCACCCTGACTGTCATTACCATGATGGCACTCAACGTCATGGTCGAGAATATCATCATCAGCCTTCTGCTATCCCTGGTGTGGACGTTGCCCGGTTTTTGCTTCGGCCTCATGCTGCTGATGCTCAACCGCAACATACGTAAATCCAAGCGATTAGCATAGCGTAAAATAACCAGACTGAGGCTTGATCTGCTAGCGCCTATCGCTATAATGGCTGTCTGTATGGCGATGTGGCCGAGTGGCTAGGCAACGGTCTGCAAAACCGTTTACACCGGTTCGATTCCGGTCGTCGCCTCAAACGAAATGCCCTCATCACGAGGGCTTTTTTGTACCTGGATATGTTGGCTTATGAATCCTAAACAGTCCAAACCCAAGCCGGAACTGTCAGATGCAATTATCGGCAAACATCCGCCGAAGCCGCTGACGAATTACACGCTATCCACAGTTTGCCCGGCCTGTGGTCATGATACCTATAAGCTGGCGTGTAAAGTTCGCTGCAAACGCTGCGGATTTATGTGGGATTGCAGCGAACTATAAGCCGTTTTCTTTGGCACGATTCCATATCGCATCCATCTCTTCTAAGGTCATTTCATTGAGGGCACGATTTTGGGCGGCAGCTTGTTTCTCGATGTAGGTAAAACGATTATAGAACTTCTGGTTGATGCTGCGCAGCAACGTTTCCGGGTCATCGACGCCCAGCCAACGCAGCCAATTGACCATTACAAAGATCAAATCGCCGATTTCCTGGGCCTTGTGCTCTGGATCAGTCGCCTCAAAGATTTCCTGCATTTCTTCTCTGAATTTGTCCTCAACGCCCGTCACATCTGGCCAATCAAAACCCACCTGAGCGACCTTATTCTGGAATTTGTGGGCGACCCACAATGCAGGCGCACCCATCGGGATGCTATCGAGCAAACCCTGCGCCGACTGACCGTTGTCGGCTTTTTCCGTTTTTTTGATGGCTTCCCAGTTACTAACCACCTGATTGGGGTCGCCATCGACATCGACATTGCCCCACACATGCGGATGCCTGCGGATCATCTTACGATTGATGCGGTCCATAATATCCGTCATGTAGAATTCACCATCATCAACGGCAATCTGGGCATGGAGGACAATTTGCAGCAGCAAATCCCCTAGTTCCCCAGCAAGCTCCTGTGTTTCGCCCTTGTCGATGGTATCGAGCACTTCATAGGCTTCTTCAATCAAATAGGGGCGCAAGGACTCATGCGTCTGTTTGCGATCCCAGGGGCAGCCCTCTGGTGCACGCAAATGAGCGATAATTTCCTGAAAGGCCTCAAAGCTAGTGTATTCACCCAAAGCGGGGACGTAGAGCGTCGTCAAGTGATTGAGATGGTCGCTTTGGTCCATTTGGTGTAAGGCAACCTTCTCAACGAGGGCATCTTCACCCAACCCATGCACCAGCGTCACAGCGAACTCATCCGGGTACTGGTTCAGCAGTGTCAGTTTGACATCAGAAGCCATCGTCTGGTTAAAGATTGAAGCGACCAGGGCCGGATATTGCGGATTAATTGGCGGATGGTGCATGGTCGCCAGCAGCATGCCATCGAAAACTTGCAGGCCATCAGTGGCATCGATGCCGGCCTGATGCAGCACCGGCTCAATGAAGCTGACTCCATGCACGATTTCGACAGCCACATCGGACTGGGCCAGCAAAAGCTGAGTCGGCCCATCACCCACCATCGGATCACCCGGCACAGCGTAGACGACATCCCCTTGCTGGGCAGCAACAAGTAACTGCGCGACAATGGCATCGGCCACATCACTGATGTTGTTTTCCGAGTAGAGGTCATCAAAGTCGCGATACTGGCCATTGTTGGGCAGTTGATCCACACAGGGATAGTGACGGGTGCGCAAATAGACTGTCTCGGCGCTTTCTAAAATGTGCCATGCGCGGCGCGTGATGTCATCAACAGAGCCTGAACCCAGGCCAACGATTGTGATGCTCATAATGTGCTTTCTAGCTGTTTGTCTGACCCCGCTATTGTAACGAGAGTCGCGGAGACTGCCTATTGCTGAATGCCCTATGGACGATTATGCATACAGGCTGAGGCCGTCTAATTCCTCAAAGGCTTTGATGGCACGTTCCGCCCGCAGCCAGCGGTCATCACGCAGCCAGTCCGGCGTCCAGGCATTGAGCAGAAATGCAATGCAGCGGCCAATCGACGCACGGTAATCGTCCCAGCAGGCATCCCAGGTATAGTTTTTGACGCCGAGGCGCAACAGCGTGTCATAGTAGCGCTGGACGAGTCGTTTCTCCTGGAACTTGCGAATATTATCCGGCGCAAAGCAGGCAATAAAATAGGCAAGGTCGGTCGTGCCCATGCCCAGCCGCCAATTCTGCCAATCCACGATTTTGACTTCACGCGGGGCATACATGAAATTGTTGGGATGTGTGTCCCGATGGATGAGAGTTACATCTTTGCCTGCCAGCAAGCGCTCGCGGAAGCTATGTGGCCATTTGCTGACAACGGCCTCCAGGACCTGCTGTTGACCCACGCCCAGACGGCCTAAATCAAGCATATGCGCCTTAAATGCCGCGTAACTAGCCTGATATGCTTCTAGCTGTTTATCGAGCGCCTCAGCGGTTGGCAGCTCGGCATGATCCGTCAGATGCGCATTGTTCCACCAGTAGGCATGTAGATGCCCCAACCCTTCCATGACTTTTTCGTAATGGAACTGTGACAACGGTTGGCCGTTGCGCGCCGGTTTGAAGTGCTCCGATATGTCGTCAAGGATGACAAAAGAATAGCCCGATTCCGGTTCATATTCAGCGACATGACAGGGAATAACCGGAAAATCCTGGGGACGATAACGCTTGAACATTTGCGGCGCGATGTCCTGGTAAAAGCGTACTTCCTTCGCGCCCCATTCCGCATTGGGCTTGTTGATCTTCATGAATATACGGCGCGGGGCGTTTTTCAGCGCGCGGACATCATCGTAATGTACAAGGAAGCTCCCACGTTCGCCCTCTTTGGTTTCGGCAGCCTCCAGCAAGCGTATAGTGGTTACTTGCTGTGTGTTGAGAATGCCGTGCTCTTTGAAGATCAGCGTTAGCAATTGGGGCGTTACTTCGTCTAGCCTTGTAAATAGCATAGCTGTCTCTTTCTGGCTGAGGTCTATTAGCGTGTCATCGCACATACATTTTGCCAAGTATACGAGATTCGGAAGGCTTTTGTGGTAAAACCCAACAAAGCGTATGACAAACGCAAAACAGGCGTTAACGCAAAACAGGCCCTATCAACATGATAGAGCCTGCTAAGATGACCAAATAGATGTTTGGCTTAACGCTTGGTGTAGGTCGGGGCCTTACGCGCACGCTTGAGACCTGGTTTCTTACGTTCCTTGACGCGAGCGTCACGGGTGAGGAAACCTTGAGCCTTCAGTGCAGGACGCATGCTTTCATCAACCTTCAGCAAAGCACGAGCAATGCCCAGTTTGATGGCATCGCGCTGGCCGGTGACACCGCCACCATTGACGTGAATGCTCACATCATAGTTGCGTTCAGCACCAACGATCACCAGTGGCATAACCAGCCCCATCAGATCGCCTTCGCGCGGCATATAGTCTTCTGCCGGCTTATCGTTAATCACAATGTTGCCCTTACCGCCAGGGAACAACCGCACACGCGCAGTCGCGGCCTTACGGCGGCCAACACCTTCATAATACTGTGCAGACATCGTAATATCGCTCCTGTCGCTTAGAATTCTAGAACTTCAGGTTTTTGCGCTTCGTGAGGATGATCCCCACCCGCATAAACCTTCAGTTTCTTCAACATCTTGCGGCCTAGTGGGCCCTTCGGCAGCATGCCCTTAACGGCGAACCGAATCGCACGATCAGGATGCTTGGCCAACAATTCGCGTAGGCTTATCTTTGACAAGCCACTCGGATAACCACTGTAACGATAGTAGAGCTTATCGTCCAAACGATTCCCGGTAACATGGATTTTCCCGCAGTTGATGACGATCACGTAATCACCGCAATCCAGGTTATTAACATAGTTGGGTTTGTGCTTGCCCTTGAGCAGCGGCGCAATTCTTGACGCCAAGCGGCCCAGGGTTTGCCCCTGTGCATCGACCACGTACCAACGCCGTTGAATATCATCGGGGGTGGTTACGACAGTCTTTTGAATCTGTACTTTCATCACTCTTTCCTTCAGATTTACTCAGAGCCGTGACTCTTTTGACGATTCGTTTTCAATCTGTCTGTCTGCTGCTTTCTGCATTCGGGAATCCATCAGCGTAGCGAACAGCATCCAGATACAAACCATAGGGAGGGGCTAAACGCCCAGCTCGTGCCAGATCGGCACTTTTAAAGGCTGCTTCAAAATCCGCAACAGTGCGGAGAGCAAGCCCAACATCGACCAACATGCCGACAATACGCCGGACCATGTGCTTCAAGAATGCGGTGGCTTCAATCGTATAGACCAAGCCCGTGCATGTTTGCTGCTGCGCCCACTCGGAAACAAATACGTTTCGTACGGTATTGTTGCCGATGGGCGGTTGGCCAAAAGTCGCAAAATCATGTTCACCCAACAACAGGCTGGCCGCGCGCTGCATCGCCTCTACATCGAGATCACGCTGGAACTGCCATGCCCGCTTGATCAGCAAGGGGTTTGGCGCATCCCCAATGTGTATCCGATAATGATAGCGACGCGACTGCGCATCAAAGCGCGGGTGAAAGTCTGGTGCTTGCCCGATGACTTGTAATGCGATGTCATCCGGCAAACGCGCATTCAACGCCTTGAGCAGTGTCTGCGGATCGTGACGCCAATCGGCATCAAAGGCAATCACTTGCCCGACCGCATGAACACCAGTATCGGTACGCCCTGCACCCCAAACAGTCGTGGGTGTGCCCAGGATCGCCGCCAGGCTTTTTTCTAGCTCGCCTTGTATTGTCGGGACACCATCACGTTGCCGCTGGTATCCCTGGTAGGCAGAGCCGTCATAAGCCAGTAAGGCACGATACCGCATGGCTGGCTGTTCGGCAGACGTTAGTCTTCTACGCCTTCGACCAGCTCTAGCAGCACCATCGGCGCATTGTCGCCTTTGCGTACACCCAGCTTATAAACGCGGGTGTAGCCGCCGTTGCGTTCAGCATAGCGTGGCGCAATTTCGTCGAACAGCTTCTGGACCATGACACGGTCGTTACCCAGGCGGCTGGCAGCAATACGACGCGCATGCACGGCGACAGCTTCGTCACCTTGTGCTTCTGCTTTGGCCAGGCCGCGCTTGGCGACGGTAATCAGGCGTTCGGCATAGGGGCGTACGAACTCAGCTTTGGTTTTCGTTGTTTTGATACGCCCATGGGTAAACAAGGCATAGGTCAGGTTTTTAGCCAGGGCCTTGCGATGTCCGCTACTGCGGTTGAGCTTTTTTCCACTAATACGATGACGCATCGTTGCGTACTCCGTCCTAAGTCTTACTTGATTACTGAACTAGATGGCTACTCTTCTTCGCCCTCGTCGATGGGCCAGTAGCCTTTCTCGCTGAGCTTATCAGTTAGCTCATCGAGTGATTTTTCGCCAAAGTTACGAATGGCCAACATTGCATCCTGGCCACGCTGCAACATGTCGATGACATCGCCCACGCTGGTGATACCCGTCCGCTTGAGCGAGTTGAACACACGCACGCTGAGGTCCAATTCTTCAATTGGCTTGTCATACAGCGGCGGGCGTTGTGTTTCTGCTGGCGGCGGTTCCTGCGGCTCGAAGTCGCTGAGCGAATCAGGATCAATACCACTGACGATGACCAGGTGGCGCATCAGAATCTGAGCAGCCTGACTCATCGCTTCTTCCGGGCGAATCGACCCATCGGTCCAGACTTCCAGCACCAGTTTGTCATAGTTGGTGCGCTGGCCGACGCGGGCACTTTCTACTGTGAAGTTGGCACGACGAATCGGGCTAAAGATGGCATCAACCGGCAGCTCACCAATCGGCAAACGGCCACGATCTTCTGCTGGGCTAAAGCCGCGCCCTGCGCGCACTTCAAATTCCATTTCGATATGGGCATCGGGGGAATCAACCGTGAACAGATAGAGGTCCGGGTTGATGATCTGCACTTCAGGCGGGCACCAAATATCGGATGCCAACACGGTGCCTTCACCACGATGATCCAGGCGTAGACGAGCACTTTCGCCTTCATGCAAAATCAGGCGCAACTGCTTGACCTGCAAAATTAATTGGGTCATGTCTTCACGCACGCTCGGGATCGCGCTGAACTCGTGGTGCACGTCAGAAACGCGCACGCTGGTTACAGCGGCACCGGGCAGCGAAGACAATAGTACACGACGCAGGGCGTTGCCCAGCGTCAAACCAAAGCCGCTTTCCAGCGGGCTAATGATGAAACGACCATAGTTCTGCGTTACCGCATTGGTTTCTACCTTGTGGGGCAGCACCATATTGCTGGTAATCTGATTGACATTGCTAGAACTTGACGTTGATGAGGGATAAACCATGTATGTCGGTTCTCCTAATACTTATCCGCAACACTCACATGCGACACTACACCGCTTACGAAGGACTTATCTCTGACTATCAAAAATAGCGACTGACCTTTACAGGCCGAATGTCGCTGATGTACTCCTGTGTGACAGTCGATAGCAGAGATCGAAATTAGACGCGGCGTTTCTTTGGCGGGCGAACACCGTTGTGCGGTACAGGCGTCACATCTGTAATCGAGCGCACCTTAAGCCCACTACCCTGTATCGATCGAATGGCGGCTTCGCGGCCAGGACCAGGGCCTTTCACAAACACGTCAACTTCTTTCATGCCGTGTTGTTTGGCTGTTTCCGAGGCTGTTTCAGCAGCGAGACGTGCGGCATAGGGCGTGCTCTTGCGGCTGCCCTTAAAGCCGGATGTACCAGCGCTTGCCCAGGTAATGACGTTACCGGACTGGTCCGTCATTGAGATAATTGTGTTATTGAATGTTGCGTAGATGTGCGCCTGCCCGTAAGGAATATTCTTATAGACCTTTTTGGCGGGACGACGACCACCTTCTTTTCTTGTTCTGGCCATCCTACCTCTCCAGCTTCTAGTTTACGTGCCTGGAATGACGTGAAAGCGCGCCCAGCTACTATTTTGAACCAGGCGCCTCACACTATAAAGTCTGTATGTTGCACATCGACACTGCGCCATACATAGATGCGCACGATAGCTTGCCGATGTACGCTTTAGGCTGACAATGCCCCTACAGGAGTTCCCCCTAAAGGCGATACCAACCAGATGAGCTTATTTCTTGCCCGCACCACGCCGACGGCCACGACCTGGAACCGTCTTCTTGACGCCGCGGCGCGTACGTGCGTTGGTACGTGTACGCTGGCCACGGGCCGGCAAATTACGACGATGGCGCAAACCACGATAAGCGCCAATTTCCATCAGGCGCTTGATGTTAAGCTGAACCTGACGACGCAGGTCACCTTCTGTAGTGATACCGCCGATCATCTCGCGGATACCCTGTAACTCAGATTCCGACAGATCACGCACACGGGTCGTGGGATCAACGCCAGTCTGGTCCAGAATATTCTTGCTGGTTGTGCGACCAATACCATAGATATAGGTCAGCGCAATCTCAACCTGTTTATCACGAGGCAGATCGACACCTTCAATACGAGCCACGTTATATCCTCCTTATTCGCCAGCCTGTAGCAGGACTAACCCTGCACCTGCTTGTGCTTGGGATACTTGGAGCAGATAATCATGACCCGCCCCTTGCGCTTGATTACACGGCAAGCCGAGCAACGGCGCTTAATCGATGTAGATACTTTCATAGTCTCAGCTTCAATCTATGCCTGTAGCGAATACGACATGCTAGCAAATATACATAAATCTGTCTACGGTGATTTTGTGCAAACTACCATTACGAGGGCACAAAAAAATGAACGGCAACACCCAGCCGCGCCCATAAAGATAACAGATTTGGTAACCGCTGTGTAGGGTAAATTGCCCTATCCAGGCAGCGACCAGGTCAGTTTTTGCCCAGCGCAGGTGGTATCGAGCGGTGCAAGCGGGTCTCGCAGGAAGCGCATGGTAATGGCGGTCGCACAATCCAGGCGATTAATCATGCCATGTGCGCCACTTTCAAAAAATACGTACTGGCTGTTGGGCAAAGTTTCCGCAGCGGATTGTGCCCACTCCGGCGGCGTAATCGGGTCAAAGCGTCCACTTAATAACAAAACCGGCATGTCACTGACGATCGGCTGATGCGCGTCGAGATTAGCAGGAGGCACGTCCCACTCAATGCAGGAGGCAAACTGCCCGCGCAAGCTATGACGCAGCGGTTCTGCAACTTCAACTCGTACCTGGCCATCACCGCGCAAGATACTCTCAATATGATCCGAAGGGATTTCTTCCTGGCACTGGATGCTCATATAGAGGCCGTCGCTCAGTGGAATATAAGCCCCGGTAGGCAAATCCTCTGAGTAGCCGAAATAGGCATCAAAGACGCTGTAGTCGCCTTCAATGAGCTGTGACAGTGTCGCTGGCAGCGAGGGGATGCCCTGGGTGTCGTAAAGCCACTGAATCAGCATATCTATCAACACGGCATCATCAAAGTAAAAACTCTGGCCTGTGAATGGGATTTCGTATGCGGCGGGACTGTTGTTGAGCCGTGCCAACCAGATATAGAAATCATCTTCCAGGTCCGGGAAAGCTGCCTGACAGGCGGCATCTTCATAGCAAGCAGCGAACAAGGCATCAATCGAGCGTTGGGCCGCAGGCAGGCGGCCATCATACACGCTGGCTTGCACCGGATACACAGAATCCAGCACCAGCGCACGGATCGTCTCTGGATAGTCGCGCATGACA
The DNA here is from genome assembly GCA_002699585.1 of Anaerolineaceae bacterium. Lineage (GTDB taxonomy): Bacteria > Chloroflexota > Anaerolineae > Aggregatilineales > Phototrophicaceae > Phototrophicus. The sequence continues at coordinate 284,827 of PABP01000038.1, forward strand.
GCCGACCCCAGGCGCGTGCCATAAGATATGCCAATGAGGTTCACAGGTGGCAGCCCCATCTGGACGACCAGATCATGGATGTCAGCGGCATTTTCGCGGGTATTATAAGCAGCCAGTTCCACACCCGCCGAGCGCAAGCGCTCCGCACAGGATTTCACTGGCAAATTCACATACTGTTGGAACTCCGAGCATAGCAAATTCGGTGTTGTTAGGGCCGTGCCGCGCTGTTCAATGAGGATAATGTCGTGGAACAAGCGCAAAGGCGATGTCCGCCAGAAATCCAGTTCAGCAATGGCGCTACCCCCTGGCCCACCCGATAAATAAACAATTGGGGCCTGATCGGTCGCACCAGAAGCCTTTAGAGTCAGGACAGGCAGTCGGATCGTGCGACCATCGAATGTCTGTCGGTTCTGCGGCACAGTCAGCACGCCACATTCATACGTCTCGCCTGCTGTTTCTGCACTCATATCAAATAGACTGACCTCTTCAGGACAATCAGCGGACCGATACGAGGACTGTTGAGCAGCGATTGTGCTGATGCCTAAGACATAACACCAACACAGCAATATTAAGACACGAACGCTAAATACTCTGGTCATGGTAGGGTCAGTATCATCGGCTCGCCTTCGGTGACGGCAATGGTATGCTCGGTATGCGCATTGAGCGACCCATCTCTAGTGACGACGGTCCAGCCGTCGTCCAGTTCCATCAGGTCATTGCGTCCCATGATAAGCATGGGTTCGATAGCGAAGGTCATACCGGGCTGCAGTTCGTAGTCTACAGGTCCGCGCATATTGGGTTTGAGGCGGCGCGGCCACCAGTTCGGCACCTGGGGAGCCTCGTGCATGGCCTTGCCGACACCATGCCCAGTATATTCCGAGGCGACGCTGTAGCCGTGTTGGGCGGCATATTTGCTGGTCAGGCGGGCGATGTCACTGATGTGATTGCCCGGTACACACAGCTTAATCGCTTCCGCCAGGGTTTCTTCCGTGACGCGCAGCAAGCGCTCCACCATTGGCGACACCTCGCCCACGCCAGCCGTATAGGCCGCATCACCGACATAACCTTTATGGAAACAGGCGACATCAATACCGACGATGTCACCCTCTTCCAGAATGCGATCTTCACGCGGAATGCCATGCACCAACTCGTTATTGACTGACGCCGTGATCGTCGCCGGGAACGGCGGGTGGTTGCCGGGTGCATAGTCCAGAAAAGCGGGGATGGCCCCATGATCGCGAATGATTGTTTCCGCAATGGTATCCAGCTCTTTTGTGGAGACACCAGGGCGCAGCGCGGCACGGGTCGTCGCCAGCACTTCCGCGACGATCTGTCCGGCTTCGCGCATGATGGCGATCTCTTCCGGCGTTTTTAAAATGATTTCTGGTGCTTGGCTTGGCATTCCTAACTTCCTGATGTCTATTTCCGTGATGTTTCTTAAGCGCTGTTATTTAACAGCGTCGATGATGGATTCAATATCAGATCGTACGGCTTCAATCGATTGGTCGGCATTAACGCGCTGGACGATACCCTTGGCATCATAGTATTCGATAAGCGGTTGGGTCGCTTCGATGTAGGTATCAATGCGCTTGATAACAGCGGCAGCATTGGCATCATCCGGGCGGCGTTGCAGTTCGACGCCATCTTTGAGGGCCACCAATCGCGGCGGGTATGTCCCGGACGGATCATCATCGTAATGATAGGTGACGCCTTCGTTGTTGTAATAGATGTTGTAAGTCTCATCAGAATCTGACGCTTTGACGCGGCCAAAGGCACGCTTAAAGGCCACATAGTGATCAAGTTCGAGCAGCAGCACGGCGTTGACCGTCTCGTCTTTTTTCTCAAGGAAGTTAGCTAAGAACTCCGCCTGCGGGATGTTACGCGGGTAGCCATCGAGAATAACACCATCCTGGGCATCTGGCTGTGATAGGCGGTCCGCGACGACTTCGTTGGTTGTGTCATCGTCAATCAGGCGCCCCTCAGCCATGATTTGCTGGACGCGCTGTGCCAGTTCATCTTCACGGGTCCGCATCGCCCGGAAGAGATCGCCCGTCGATACATGTGGTATCTGGTGGGATTCACTAATTTGGGCCGCTTGCATGCCTTTGCCCGCGCCCTGCACACCCATAAAGATCAGGTACAAACCCATCTGAGATTCTCCGTTTATTTAAAAGATACTTGATAAACAGGTCCGGTTCACTTTAGTTTGAACATTATTTCACAGAAACCGGACTTAAACAAAAAACGAGGACGTACAGTCTGATCTATACGCCTCGTTTTTGTTATTCTGGTTACATTCGTCATGCTATTAAGGCTACATCATCATAGCCAAACTTACCCACTCACCTAGCGCATAAAGCCTTCGTAGTTACGCATGACAAGCTGAGCTTCTAGCTGGCGCAGTGTGTCGATGACCACGCCGACAACGATGATGAGACCAGCACCAGACAAAACCATCGCCGGGTTGTTCTGCGCACTGAGCGATTCCAGCGGGTACAGAATCTGGTTGATGAAGTCCACAATACCGGGAACAATCGCAATCAGGCCGAGGAAGAGCGCACCCACAAAGGTAATGCGGCGCGTCGTCCGTACGATGTAGTCTTCGGTCTTTTTACCGGGGCGGATACCGGGGATAAAGCCACCCTGGCGCTGTAATGTTTCCGCCAGACGATATTGGCCCACCATGACATCCGCATAGAAGAAGGTGAAAGTCACCGTCATCAGGAAGAATGTGCCCCAGTAAAGCAGCCCCTGCTGGTTACCAAACGCCTGCTGGATTTCATAACCGAATTGACCAGGCTGCGGGTTAAACAAGCTGACAACCACTGCCGGGAAAACAATAATGGCCTGGGCGAAGATCAGCGGGATCATGCCGACCGGGTTGACCTTCAGCGGGATGTACTGGCCGCGGCCCATCTGGTACTGCTTGTTACCACGAACGCGCTTACCATACTGCACCGGGATGCGGCGGACGCCTTCCTGGATGTAGATAATCGCGAAAATGCTGAGCATCAAGATAAGCAAGAACATCACCAGATTGTAGCCGAGACGTTCCGGGTTGCTGGTCAGCAGGTTAAACAGATTGAGCGGTGCTGTCGCCACGATACCTGCGAAAATGATAATCGAAATACCGTTACCAATACCCTGCTCAGTGATAAGTTCACCTAACCAGACAGCAAACATACTACCCGCGACCATCGTTGCCACAACCGAGATGGTCAGCAAGACATCCGTACCGAAGCCCGGAATAATGGCTGCGCCACCCACGCCAGAGAAAATCGCAATCTGGCCAATGGATTGCAAAACCGCCATCGGGATCGTCAGGTAATAAGTGTAGCGCTGGAGTTTTTCCTGGCCACCCGGCTCACGCTGGAGTGCTTCTAGCGCGGGGATGACAGGCGTCAACAGGTTGAAAATAATGGATGCGGTAATGTAAGGATACACGCCGTTCGCCAACACGCTGAAGTTGGAAACCGCACCACCGGACAGCAGGTTCAAAACACCGACGAAACCACCCGCAACGTCGCTTTCCAGCACGCTGTTAAGAGCGGTCTTGTCCACGCCAACCACCGGGATGTGGGTGGCAAATTGGTAAACCACCAGTATGAAGAATGTAAATAGTAGCTTGTTTCGCACTTCCGGTACGCGGAAGGCGTTACGCAGGGCTTGCAGCATGACGCAGTCCTTATCTCATGAACGACATCTGAAGAACGATATTTGCGCAAAAACAGATTTTCGCTTATTTCGCTCATCTATTCAGATTGTTTTTTCAAATTGCTGATGGGCATCGGCCACTGCGATGGCCCCATGCATCAACCAGCCATTGAGTGATACCACATTTTGGAGAAAACGAAAACGGACAATGGAGTGTCCTGCCATTGCCCGCTGACGCTAACCCTGGTCTTGAAGCTTGGCCAGGTCTTCTTTACGCAGCTTTTTGACCGTCGCATGTGCCCCGGTCAGCAGCAGTTCAAGCTTTTCCGTGCTACCACCGGCTTTTTCGATTTTATCAATCGCGCTCTTGGTGAAGCGATGGGCCTGAACAGTCAGCTTCTTATCAATATCGCCGTTGCCCAGGATGACCACCGGCTCTTCTGATTTGCGAACGAGACCGACAGCCGCCAAAGATTCTGGCGTGACGGTTGCACCGTCTTCAAATCGCTCATTGATGGCTTCAACATTGACTTCCTGATAATCGATACGGAAGATGTTGGTGAAACCACGCTTGAACGGCAGACGGCGTACGAGCGGCAACTGGCCGCCTTCGAAGTAGGCACGCTTGCCGCGACGACCGCGTGCACCCTGGCCTTTTGTACCACGACCAGCCGTTTTACCTTTGCCAGCCGCTATACCGCGCCCAACACGCGACTTTTTGCGCGTAGAACCGGCAGCAGGCTTGAGATCATGCAGCTTCATAGTGTTCGGCAGTCTGATCCACACCCTATAAGGGGTGCTTGATCAATGCCTGACTCCTTTCCTGATGCTAAACGCCAGAAGGTGCTAGGCACCCTGACGTCTATTCGCTTACGGGTTCGACCGTCAAAAGGTGGCTGACTTTGTTAATCATGCCACGCATAACGGGCGTGTCTGTTACGACAACGCTGCTGTTAAGCTTGCGGAGTCCCAGTGCTTCAACGGTCTTCTTTTGCTGAACATTGTAACCGATGGCGCTCTTAATCAGGGTTACCTTCAGCTTTGCTGTTTCTTTAGCCATGGTTTACTCCTTGTCGCCAAGTCCCCGGCGCTGCCATACGGGCATGACCTCTACAACAGGCTTGCCACGCATGTCTGCCAATAATTCCGGGCTTTTGAGTTGGCTCAAAGCTTCGATGGTCGCCATCGCGACGTTGAGCAAGTTGGCGCTACCCTGGCTTTTGGACAGGATGTTACGCACACCTGCGACTTCCAGGACAGCACGCACACCACCACCTGCGATCACACCGGTACCAGGGGCAGCCGGCTTCAGCAGGACGCGAGCACCACCATGTATACCCGTAACGGTATAGGGAATGGTTGTGTCTGCCAAAGAGACACGTTTGATGTTCGCACGGGCTTTTTCGTTCGCCTTGCGGATGCTATCGGGCACAGCGCGGGCTTTACCAACGCCGATGCCGATGCGTCCCTTACCATCGCCGACCACGACAACGGTACGGAAGGCGAAACGACGACCGCCCTTGATTACTTTAGCAACGCGTCGAATATCGACTACGCGCTCATCAAGTTCTTCGCGATCATCATCACGACGCCTGTCGCGACGACGACCTCCACGATTATCTGCCATACGTTTGTCTCCCGTCTTAGAACTTCAAGCCTGCTTCACGGGCACCTTCGGCAACCGCAGCAACGCGTCCATGATACTTAAAACCACCCCGGTCGAAGACGATTTCTTCAATACCGGCATTCTTAGCACGCTCCGCCACGACCTGCCCTACCACGCGAGATGCTTCCGTCTTGGTTTTGCCGACGACCTTCGAAGCGACTTCGCTATCGATGGTGGAAGCCGAAACAAGTGTTTGGCCCTTATCGTCGTCAATGACCTGCACGAAGATGTTCTTCGTGCTACGGAAGATCGCCATACGTGGGCGGGCTGCCGTCCCATGTGCTTTTGCACGTACACGGCGCTGGCGGCGGTGGCGAGCTTGATATTTACTACGACCTTTAATATCAGCCATGTTGCACTACCTTTATTTCTTACCAGCCTTACCAGCTTTACGGATAATAGTCTCGTCGGAGTAGCGAACACCTTTGCCTTTGTAAGGCTCCGGCGGGCGCCAACCGCGGATGTTAGCCGCGATCTGGCCGACGACTTGCTTATCGATCCCATCGACAATGACCGTCTGACCACGCGATTCTTTGGGAACATCGAACGAGACGTTCTCCGGTGGCTCGATAATCACATCGTGAGAATGGCCCAGCTTAAGGCTCAGGTTCTTGCCTTGCATCTGCGCTTGATAGCCGACACCTGTAATGAGCAGGGTCTTCTGGAAGCCTTCGCTGACGCCAGTGACCATATTGGCCAGCAGCGCGCGCGTCAGGCCGTGCAGCGCTTTGTGATGTTGGAGGTCAGTCGGGCGCTCGATGATGATGTTGCCATCTTCAACTTTGACCGACATATCCGGGTTAAAGGTGTCGGTGAGTTCACCTTTAGGCCCTTTAACCGTCACCTCGTTCTTCTTGACTTCAACCTGTACCTTAGCCGGTACGGGAATGGGTTTCTTACCTATACGTGACATAATCCCTTACTCCCTACCAGACGTAACACAGCACTTCGCCGCCAACGCCTTCTTTACGCGCTTGCTGCGCGGTCATGACGCCTTTGGGCGTGGTAACGATTGCGATACCCGTGCCACTGAGCACGATAGGCAGATCGCTACGCTTGCGATACACACGACGACCGGGTTTGCTGACACGTTGCAGCTTGGTGATGACCGGGCGGCGCGTGCGGCGCGTGCCGTGATATTTGAGTGTAATATGGATCATCGGAACAGGTGATTCTTCACCCATATGATAATCCCCGATATAGCCTTCATCCCGCAGGATACGGGCTATTTCCAATTTAATCTTACTGACGGGCACAATCACCTCGCGGTGTTTTGCCATCAACGCATTGCGCACGCGCGTCAGCATATCTGCAATCGGATCATTTGTCGTATTCATCGTGCTCTAGCTCCTGCACTACCAGATTACCAGCTCGACTTCACCACGCCAGGGATCTGCCCAGCCAATGCCATCTCGCGGAAGCAGATACGGCACAGACCAAAACGACGAATATAGCCACGTGGGCGACCACAGCGTTTGCAGCGGTTGCGCACGCGCACGTCATATTTACGGCGTTGTTCACGGTACGGCATACATTTCTTGGCCATATGTCTTCCTTCTCGCTTATCTACTGTTGACTGTGGACTAGCCGCTGAACGGCATGCCCAGCAGTTCCAGTAACCTGCGGCCTTCCTCGTCAGTATCTGCCGAGGTGACCAGTGTAATTTCCATGCCCCGAACTTTGTCAACGGAGTTGAAATCAATCTCCGGGAAGATCAGCTGCTCGCGCAGGCCAACGGTATAGTTACCACGACCATCGAACTTAGCCGGGACACCACGGAAGTCTCGAATACGTGGCAGAGCCACGTTCATCAGACGATCCATCAGGCTCCACATGCGCTCGCCACGAAGTGTCACTTTGACACCGATGGCACGACCTTCACGAAGTTTGTAGGTCGCAATGCTCTTGCGCGCACGGGTAATGACGGGCTGCTGGCCAGTGATGGTACGCAGGGTTTCTACCGCGCCGTCCATCAGCTTGGGATTTTCGTTAGCTTCGCCCATACCAATGTTGACAACAACCTTTTTGATGGTGGGAACCTGGTTAATGTTCTTGTAACCAAAATCTTCCATCAAGGTTGGTACAATTTCTTCCCGGTAGCGTGCTTGCAAGCGGGGTAATGTTTTGTCGCTCATCAGGCTTTTGCTCCGGTTACTCAATATCTGCATTGCACTTTTTGCAAACGCGCACTTTATAGCCATCCTCACGGAAGCGATAGCCGATGCGCGTGGTCTGTTCGCATGATGGGCAAACGACCATCACGTTCGACAGCTGCAAAGGTGCATCTTTTTCGATAATCTGGGCCGGGATCGTCTGGCCACCCGCTTGGGAAGCCTTCATGTGGCGTTTGACAACGTTGATGCCACCCACGATGACCCGGTCTTGCTTTGGCAGCACTTTGATAACCTCGCCGCGCTCGCCCTTGTCTTTACCGACGATGACCTCGACGGTATCGCCTTTTTTCACTCGTTGCATCGCATGGACTCCTTACAATGTCTCTGGGGCCAACGATACGATCTTCATGAAACCCTTGTCGCGCAGTTCACGAGCGACGGGGCCAAAGACGCGTGTACCGCGCGGGTTGGTCAAATCATCAGCCAGGATGACGGCAGCATTGTCGTCAAAGCGGATGTAGGAGCCATCGCTGCGACGGTATTCCTTTTTGACGCGAACGACGACAGCGCGGATGATGTCACCCTTTTTAAGGTTACCCTGGGTGCTGGCACTTTTAACGGTGCCCACCACGACGTCACCTACATGACCGTATTTGACTTTTGAGCCGCCCAGAATGCGGATAACCAGGATTTCCTGGGCACCGCTGTTGTCGGCAATTTTCAGTCTCGATTCCGTTTGAATCATGATGCAGGCTCCTTAAATGCTCGGTTGGTCGATAACTTCTTCGACCACCCAGCGCTTGAGTTTACTCAGGGGCCGGCTTTCCACGATGCGGACAACTGCACCAACCGGAATTGAGTTGCTTTCGTCGTGAGCGTATACCGTGCGGGTAGACTTCACAACCTTCTTGTAGACCGGATGCATGTTACGGCGTTCGATAGCTACCGTGACCGTATTCTGCATCTTGTCACTGACGACACGACCTATCAATCGTCTACGACTATTCGCCATGTTTAACTTTCCTCACTCGCTACCTGCGCAGCTAATTCGCGCTGGCGCAGGATGGTTTCTATGCGGGCGATTGTACGGCGAGCCTTCTTGAATTCTGACGTATCCGTCAGTTCACCTATCGAATAGTTCAGGCGCATGGTGAGCATATCTTGCTTTAGCTCTTCCAGCTTATCCTGAAGTGCATCGTCAGACATCGCACGTAGTTCACCAGACAGTATGGCGGGCATTAGCTCACCTCCAGGCCACTTATCGGGTCAATACGCTTGACGAATTTGGTTGAGCACGGCAGTTTCGCAGCCGCCAGGCGCATGGCCTCGCGGGCGATATCTTCCGGCACACCACTCATTTCAAACAGCACACGACCGGGCTTGACAACCGCCACGTAGTATTCAACGGCACCCTTACCGCTACCCATGCGCGTCTCCGCAGCTTTTTGGGTGTACGGTTTATCCGGGAAAACGCGAATCCAAACTTTACCGCGGCGTTTAATGTAGCGCACCAGGGCACGACGAGCAGCTTCGATTTGACGGCTGGTCATCCAGACAGGTGATGTTGCCTGCAGACCATAGTCACCGAAAGCCACTGTCGAACCACGATTGGCTTTACCATTCATGCGCCCGCGCATTTGTTTGCGGTATTTAGTCCGCTTTGGCATTAGCATCGTAATTACTCCTCGTCAACAAATAGCGCCGCGGTTCTAACTGACATAAACGTCGGAACGCGACTCTTCTTCCAGCACATCGCCAGTGTAGATCCACACCTTGATGCCGATAAGACCAAAGGTTGTTGCCGCTTCTGCGGTGCCATAATCGATACCAGCACGCAGGGTATTACGCGGCACGCGGCCTTCTGTCATCATTTCGCGGCGGGACATATCAGCGCCACCGAGGCGGCCACTGACTTCGATACGGATACCTTCCGCACCCTGGCGAATGGCCTGGGTCATGGCACGCTTCATCGCACGGCTATGACCGATACGGCGCTCCAATTGGCTACCGATATTTTCGGCGACCAGGGTGGCGTCTAGGTCAGGCTTTTCAATTTCGCTGACTTCGACGCGGACGGTCTTGCCGCCGGTCCGTTCCTGCAATGTTTGGCGTAGCTTCTTTACGGTTTCGCCCTTGCGACCGATAATCAGGCCAGGACGAACGGTGTGAATGGTGATGACCACGACGTTGGGCTGCCGTTCAATTTCGATACGGCTGACGCCCGCACGAGCAGTTTCCTTCTTTACGAAGTTACGAATCATGCGGTCTTCTTGCAGCAGATCGACGAAACGTTCGCCTTCTGCGTACCAACGAGCGTCCCAATCGCGGGTGATCTTCAACCGTATGCCAATGGGGTTTACTTTACGTCCCATGCGCTAGATATCCTCTCGCTCTTCAAGTGTGACCCAAAGGTGGGAAAGGCGCCGGACACGTGGCTTATAGCGACCGCGTGCACCTGCTTTGTAGCGCTTCAAACGCGGGCCTTCACCCGACCAGATCTCAGCAATGAAGAGATCATCACGCTGTAGTTCGAAGTTATTTTCCGCATTGGCCATTGCGCTAGCAACAGTCTTGCGGACCAACTCCGCACCTTTTTGTGGCATGTAGTCCAGGACCACAAGGGCTTCCTCGGCACCCATGCCACGCACCTTATCACACACCAGTGCTAGTTTTTGAGAAGAGATCGGCAAAAAGCGCGTCTTGGCTTTTACTTGCATGATAAATATCTCCTATCTCTTCTTTTTCCGCTCGGCCAGGTGCCCGCGATAGGTGCGCGTGGGCGCAAACTCGCCAAGCTTGTGGCCGACCATGTTTTCGGTGATGTAGATCGGCACATGACGCCGACCATCGTGCACCGCAATCGTATGACCAATCATCTGCGGGAAGATCGTGCTAGCACGGCTCCAGGTCTTGATGACAGTCTTCTTGTTCTGCTCATTGAGTCCTTCGACTTTGTTGAGCAGACTCGGCTCGATAAACGGGCCTTTTTTAAGTGAACGTCCCATCTCGATACTCCTCGTGCTAGACTAACGCCGCTTGCCGCGCCGACGGATGATGAAGCGATCGGTGCGCTTGTTGTTACGTGTACGCACACCGAGAGCTGGTTTACCCCAAGGGGTCTTGGGCGCAGCCATACCGATACCGCTGCGACCTTCACCACCACCATGTGGGTGGGAACCCGGATCCTGGGCGGTACCACGGACACCCGGACGCCAGCCTAGCCAGCGACGGCGACCTGCTTTACCCAGCGTGATGTTACCATGCTCGGTATTACCCACCTGGCCGAGGGTCGCCATACAATTTTCGTGTACCTGGCGCATTTCGCCACTCGGCATACGCAGGGTTGCATAGGTTCCTTCTTTAGCCAGCACCTGGGCAGAAACACCCGCAGAGCGTGCGATCTGGCCACCCTTGCCCGGTTTCAGCTCGACATTGTGGACAACTGTACCAACCGGAATCTCTTTCAGCGGCAGGGCATTGCCTGGGCGTAGTTCTGCCAGCGGGCCATTGCCGATGGCATCACCCACTTTTAGCCCAAGCGGCGCAATAATATAGCGCTTCTCGCCATCTTCGTAATGAACCAGCGCAATACGTGCGGAACGGTTCGGGTCGTACTCGACGGCGATGACTTCGGCGCGGCTATCAAACTTGTCGCGCTTGAAGTCGATAATGCGATAACGGCGTTTGTGGCCGCCACCACGGTGACGAACGGTGACACGCCCTTGATTGTTGCGGCCACCACTCTTGCGCAGAGCAACTGTCAATGAGCGCTCTGGCGTGCTTTTGGTAATTTCCTCGAACGTGTACCCCGTCATTCCACGGCGGCCCGCTGAGGTCGGTTTATAGGCTTTAACCGGCATTGTCGGCCTCCTTAGACGTTGAACAGTTCAAGTTCTTCACCGGCCTCAAGCGTAACAATCGCTTTTTTCCAGGCACGGTGACGAATGAACATTTTACGACCACGACGACCACGCTTAGCCGGCATAACCATCGTGCGAACTTTTGTGACCTTACCAGGGATGTCGAAGATCAATTCAACAGCGTTCTTGATCTGAATCTTGTTCGCGTTGGTATGAACTTCAAAGACATACTGGTTCAACTCGGTCAAAATGTTGCTTTTTTCTGTAATGACCGGGCGGCGAATGACATCATACTCATGTAGCTCAGGCATCGCTCACGGCCTCCTTCTCGGTGCCCCAGATGCGCTTGATGACATCAAGAGCATCGATCGGGACAATCACTTTGTCGTATTGGAGCAGATCACGCACGTTAAGGTAGCTGGCGCGCAGACCGTGTGCCTTCGGCAAATTGTTCAGGCTGCGGCGGATGTTTTCGTTACCATCGGTATAGATAACGAGTGCATTTTCGCCACCGGTCAGTGCTTTCAATACTTGCTTCACATCTTTAGTGCGCGGTTGATCCATCGTCAAGCTATCGACAAAGATCAACTGATCATCGCGCAGCAGTGCGCTGAGGGCACTGCGAATGGCGCCGCGACGCATCTTCTTCGGCATATTTTTGGCATAGCTGCGGGTCTTAGGACCGTGAGCCTGGCCACCACCGACAAAGATAGGCGCTGTACGAGCACCGTGACGAGCACGGCCTGTACCTTTTTGGCGATAAATCTTGGCTGTTGAGCCACGAACTTCGCCACGACGCTTGGTATTGTGCGTCCCCTGACGAGCATTCGCCATCTGGCGCACATAAGCCTGATGCATCAGGCCAACATTGACTTCTACTTCGAAAATATCAGCCGGCACGGTCAGCTTTTCAACTTCTTTGCCTGCTGTATTCAATACTGGAACTTGTGTCATCGTTCAGCCTCCTCCGCGCCTAAGATTTCTTGAGTGCGGATTTGATAATGACAATGCCACCGCGTGCACCCGGTACCGACCCGCGAACTGCGAGCAAGTTTTTGTCGGGATCAATGCGAACCACTTTGAGATTCTGCACTGTCACGCGATCATTGCCCATGCGACCACTCATACGTTGGCCTTTAAGTGTACGACCAGGGGCCGCGCACATGCCAATCGAACCTGGCGAGCGCATGCGATCGGATTGACCATGGGTCTTGGGACCCCGAGCGAAGCCGTGACGCTTAATCGTACCTGCAAAACCACGACCTTTACTCGTTCCGATGACATCTACGAAATCACCTTCTGAGAAGACATCCACCTTAATCTCTGCGCCTTCGGCAAGTTCGTCCGATTCGCCATTGCGAACCCGGAACTCGCGGAGAATGCGCAGCGCTGGCAGGTTGTTCTTTTGTAGGTGGCCGAGCTGGCCCTTGGTTACTCTCTGCGGCTTGGTTTCTTCAAAACCAAGTTGGATCGCAGCGTAGCCATCGCGCTCTGCATCGCGTACTTGCGTGACATAGCAGGGGCCTGCTTCTATCACTGTTACAGGGACAACATTACCCTGTTCATCGAAAACCTGGGTCATGCCCACTTTTCTGCCAATCATGCCTTTCATGATTCAGCCTCCAGAGGGGGGTTAGCGAGCCAGTTTAAGTGTTGCTACCGACATGATGATCCTCAACATGCGATATTAAACCAGCGCGGGACTAGTTCCCCTCCCACACAAACTACCTGATTTCACTTGTTATGACACCGAACGGGGTGGCTCGTCCTCTCAGACGAGTGTACCAGACTTATTAACTGCCCAGCACGTACACGCGGGTATCTTTAGTCTGACCAGACGACGCAACAAATGTGGTCTGGCTTGCAAAGTGTCGTACTTATATCTTCATCTCGATATCGACGCCAGCCGGCAAATTGAGCCGCATAAGCGCGTCGATGGTCTTGCTTTCAGGATCGAGCACATCGATAAGGCGCTTATGCGTCCGAATTTCGAAATGTTCGTGCGAATCCTTGTCGATGAAGGTTGAGCGCCGTACCGTGAAGCGTTCCAGCTTCGTCGGCAGCGGCACTGGGCCGACTACCCGTGCACCTGCACGTTCGGCGGTTTCGACAATCCGTCTTGCCGATTCATCCAGCACACGATGATCGTATGCTTTCAACCGAATACGTATCTTGTTTCTGACTGCCATTGCGAACCCTTCAGTTCGTCACTTACTGTCTTTGATCGCAACCACTAATGTGGCTGCGGGTCTTCAAACAGCGTCACATTGAGATAAATATACCGGGGTCAGGGTGCGACCCCGGTATGTATTATCCAGTGTAAGCGACGCCTACTCCGTGATTTCGGTAATGATGCCCGCGCCGACGGTCAGACCACCTTCGCGAATCGCGAATTTGGAGCCGTTTTCGAGAGCAACCGGGGTGATCAGTTCCACGTCCAGGTTGACGTTGTCACCAGGCATCACCATTTCCACGCCTTCCGGCAGGGTGATGTTGCCAGTCACATCCGTGGTGCGGATGTAGAACTGCGGACGGTAACCACTGAAGAAGGCCTTATGGCGACCACCTTCGTCCTTCTTGAGGACGTAGACTTCGCAACGGAAGTTGCGATGTGGGGTGATGCTGCCCTTCTTGGCCAGGACCATACCGCGTTCAACTTCTTCACGGGTGGTACCACGCAGGAGGATACCGGCATTGTCGCCAGCTTCCGCACGGTCGAGTTCCTTATGGAACATTTCGATACCGGTGACGGTTGTGCTCTGGATATCGTCGCGCAGACCGACGATGTCGATTTCCTCACCCTTCTTCAGGGTGCCACGTTCCACACGACCGGTAACAACCGTACCACGGCCCTTGATGCTGAAGACGTCTTCAACAGACATCAAGAACGGCTTGTCGGTATCACGTTCCGGGGTCGGGATCCACTCGTCAACAGCGTCCATCAGCTCAAGGATGGATGCGTATTCGGGTGCGTTGATGTCTTCGCTGTCGCTTTCAGTCGCAGCCAGGGCACTACCCTTGATGACCGGTGTTTCCGGGTCGAATTCGTAGCTTTCGAGCAACTCGGAAAGTTCCATCTCGACCAGTTCGATCAGTTCGGGATCATCCATCTGATCGGTCTTGTTGAGGTAAACAACAATGGCCGGGACGTTAACCTGGTTGGCCAGGAGAACGTGCTCACGAGTCTGCGGCATCGGACCATCAGGAGCGCTCACGACCAGGATCGCGCCGTCCATCTGGGCAGCACCTGTGATCATGTTCTTGATGTAGTCACGGTGGCCTGGGCAGTCAACGTGTGCATAGTGACGGTTGTCGGTTTCATATTCAACGTGGCGGATGTTGATGGTGATACCACGCTGGCGCTCTTCAGGAGCGTTGTCAATGTCTTCATAGTTCTGACGTTGAGCTTGACCGCGTAGGCCCAGAACCTTGGTAATAGCAGCGGTCAGAGTGGTTTTGCCGTGATCGACATGACCGATCGTGCCGATATTTACATGTGGCTTTGAACGATCGAACTTACCTTTTGCCATTTTGCGAATTCCTTTATATGTAACTTCTGGCTTCAGATGTTCGTAAAAGCGAGGCCGGATTGCCTCTGTTCTACTTATCGCTGACCGCTAATGACTTCTTCAGCCACTGAATTGGGAGCGATAGTATACTGGTCAAATTCCATCGTGAAGTTGCCCCGGCCCTGCGTCATGTTACGTAGATTGGTCGCATAGCCGAACATTTCTGCCAAGGGCACTTGAGCGCGGATGGTGGTTGTACCCTCACCACGTGGCTCCATGCCTTCAACAATACCACGACGGGAAGAAAGATCGCCGACGATTGCACCCGTATAATCATCTGGGGCAACCGCTTCTACTTTCATCGACGGCTCCATAATGACGGGTCCGGCACCGCGGATACCGTCTTTCAAACACATGGAACCCGCGATCTTAAAGGCCATTTCATTACTGTCGACGTCGTGCATACCACCATCAACCATTGTCGCTTTTACACCGACAACTGGATAGCCTGCGATAACGCCGCCTTCCATGGCTTCATACATGCCCTTTTGGGCTGCACGAATGAACTCTGCGGTGATGGCACCACCACGGATGCTATCACTGAACAGAATGGGTTCACCTTTAGCCTCTTCGCGGTCCGCATCGGTCATGGGCGAGAACTCAACCACGACACGAGCATACATACCGCTACCACCGGACTGACGCTTGAGCGTCGTATCGGCGGTGTAGGTGCGCGTGATGGTTTCACGATATGCCACACGCGGGCGGCCTACCTGTGCTTGCACACCATATTCGCGCTTCAGACGGTCGACCAAAACTTCCAGATGAAGCTCACCCATCCCTTTGATCTTGGTCTGGCCCAGATTGGCATCGACCTCGACCTGGAATGTAGGATCTTCTTCGGCCAGTTTACGTAGGGCCACACCCATCTTGTCCTGGTCGGCTTTACTATCTGGCTCGACGGCCACTTCGATCACAGGTTCTGGGAACTTGATGTTCTCCAACAGGATCGGATGATCAGGAGCACAGAGGGTATCACCAGTGAAGGTTTCCTTCAGACCAATGATGGCGGCGATATTACCGGCGTGCACTTCTTCAACATCTTCGCGACGATCTGCAAACATGCGCACGATACGGCCAACACGTTCACGAGTGCCTTTGCTACTGTTGTAAACCTGCGTCCCGCTGCGGAGTACACCGCTGTAGACGCGGGTAAATGCCAGACGACCATACTGGTCGGTGATGATCTTAAAGACCAAAGCCGACATGGGTTCGCTGTCATCAGCACTGCGCAGCATTTCGACTTCCATATCGCGCGGATCATGGCCTGTAATCGGAGGGACATCCAATGGTGAAGGCAGGATCAATACGATTGCGTCGAGCAGCATCTGCACGCCCTTATTCTTGAGGGCAGAACCGCAAAGAACTGGGTGAATCTTGCCAGCGATTGTGCTGGCGCGCAGGGCGGCAACGATATCGTCGTCAGAGATTTCTTCTTCCATCAGGAATTTCTCTGTCAGGACATCATCGCTCTCAATGACCTTGTCGATCATTTCTTGGCGCATGGTTTCGGCAGCTTCACGATGGCTTTCCGGGATCGGGTGACGCTGAATGTCGGTGCCGAGATCGTCACCGTAAGTCACCAATTCCATAGCCATCAGGTCAATGATGCCGTTGAAGTCATCACCGCTACCGTAAGGGATCTGAATCGGAACAGGATTGCCATGCAAGCGACTTATGATCATGGAGACCGTACGCTCGAAGTTGGCACCTGTGCGGTCCATCTTATTAATGAAGCACATGCGCGGCACGTTGTATTCGCTGGCCTGACGCCAAACTGTTTCTGACTGCGGCTCAACGCCTGCAACACTATCAAAGACAGCGACGCCACCGTCGAGTACGCGCAAGCTGCGCTGGACTTCTGCAGTGAAGTCAACGTGACCTGGGGTATCAATAATATTGATCTGATGATCAGCCCAGTGTGTCGTCACAGCGGCGGAGGTAATGGTGATACCACGCTCACGTTCTTGTTCCATGTAGTCGGTGGTTGCAGCACCGTCGTGCACTTCACCGATGCGGTGAACCATACCGGTGTAGTACAGTACGCGCTCAGTGACCGTTGTTTTGCCCGCGTCAATGTGGGCAATGATGCCGATGTTGCGCACTTTATTGAGATCGAATGTGCTTTTCTTCGCCATTTTGACCTTATCCACAAAACCTGAATATCTTCAGGCTTTTGCCTACTACTTAAAGTGAGCGAAAGCGCGGTTGGCTTCCGCCATACGGTGAACTTCATCGCGCCTGCGAACGGAGTTCCCCTGACCATTAGCTGCGTCCATCAGTTCGGCAGCCAGCTTACCGGCCATACTACGACCACCGCGGCTGCGAGAATTCTGGATCAGCCAGCGCATGGCTAACGTGACAGCACGTTCTTCTTTGACGTCAACCGGAACCTGATAGGTGGAGCCACCTACACGGCGTGGTTTGACTTCAACAGTCGGACGTACATTACGCAGCGCGGTTTCGAAAACTTCTGCTGCGTCTTTGTTCATACGTTCTGAAACCATATCGAGCGCATCGTACATAATACGACGGGCTGTACTCTTCTTGCCGCCATACATCAGGCGGTTGATGAACATAGCGATATGGACATTGGCAAACCGTGGATCCGGCTCAACAATGCGCTTGGGCGGTGTTCTTCTCCGCATCGCTTATATACCCTTTCCTATTTCTTAGCCCGCTTGGTTCCGTACTTACTGCGGCCCTGCTGACGGCCTTCGACACCAGACAGGTCAAGCGCACCACGAACAACGTGATAGCGTACACCTGGTAGGTCCTTCACACGTCCGCCACGTACCAAGACAACGCTGTGCTCTTGCAGACGATGGCCCTCACCACCAATATAGGCGGTGACTTCAATGCCATTGCTGAGGCGAACACGAGCGACCTTACGCAGTGCAGAATTCGGCTTTTTGGGCGTCATGGTGAATACGCGTGTGCAAACACCACGTTTTGCCGGAGCACCCTTGGGCTGACGAGTACGCTTCTGGCTGTAAGCGTTCAGCGTATACTGCAGTGCGGGAGCCTTGGTCTTCTTCTTTTTAGACTGGCGGCCTTTGCGAACCAATTGATTAATGGTTGGCATGTAACTCTCCGCTAACTTAAGTGATCTTTAAATGCATCCAGATATCATTATGCCTTTAGGCACGCAAAAAGGCGCACTGTAACAGGAACGCCTATCGAATCCGGACATGGCGAGTTACTGCAAAAGTCAGCACTGTCGCCACAAGTGCTCAATTCGATATCCATTGCCTACGTATGAGGGTAAATATCGGGATAGCGCGATACATGGTATCAGCCTGCTATAAGGTTGTCAAGGGACATCGACATGGGTTTTAGGCATTGTTACAGAGGAATACCGGGGGAATATCAGGCACTCTGCTCAACACAAACGCGCCTTATAAATACACTCCCGAAGGCACAGCGTCGTGTTAAGCCAGTACCACGATACCGTTTGATTTTAAGGTCTGTTCGCTATTTTGCTTGCCACAATGATAGCAGATAGATACTCAGGCTGTCTGTAGTTTGTCGACCATCTTTTTCAGGGTTTCAAGGAGTTCATCAACGGCAATGGGTTTGGCCAGGATGATATCGGCCCCGGCTTTGATAGCCTGCCCCATCTGATACCCGCCTGTGACGTTGCTGGTAATGGCAATCGGCATATTCGGCTTGACGCGGCTGTGATCGGTGATGGATACCATCTCTTTGACTGCCGCAGGCGTGGTGGTTGTAGAAAGTGAATTTCCACGATCTGCCGAACTTTCCGCCACGATATGTTTCAGCAAGCCCTTGGGCGCATTGCTGTCCGTCGACGATTGTGACTTTGGCTGGATAGCGTCCGCAGCTTCTACCAACTGGCGGGTCGAAAGTTTGTGGTGGTTGCGTAGATAACGGATGAGGTCAATGCCTTTGCTATCGCCAACCGTTAGCTCCATAATCACCATATCGGGTGGGTTCTCATCAATGATGCGCATGAACTCAGTATCTTGCATAGCTACCGTCGCCTGGAAGCCCGCCTTCTCCACGACGAAACTCAGCACACGACAGACAGCAGCACTTTCATCAAAAATCAGGACGCGCTGATTTTTGCCAATGGCAGGTACATCAAGCAAGTTGTTGATGCCGACCTGTGTTTTTTCATCGGCCAGTGGCTTAACAACAAAATGAACTTGCAACTCTAAACGCCCTAGCCGCAACCGATCCCGATCATGAACCCGATAGGCCATGTTTGTTTCCAGGACGCGGCCATTGATGTATGTTCCATTGGCGCTGCCCAGATCCTGGATCGTGACACGATTGTCACGGGCCTGAAACATGGCATGCCGCCGAGATACGCCCGCGCTCTGGCCGTCAAATGGGGTTACATCTACATCTGGGAAGATGCCACGGGCTTCGTCCGTGCGACCAATGAGCATGGCAGGCCGGGTCGTGATGTTGATGATGTTAGCTGTACCCACAACGCGCAATTCAATGACCCACGGCAGCACCGGTTCTTCCAGTGATCCGGTGCGCTCCAAGGGCATTGGCTCGGCATCAACTGGTTTTCCCAGATAGCCGGTGCGCTTGTCTTCCTTATTGGGTTTATTGAATAGCGGCATTTTCTTCTCCCGATCCAAAGTTGGATATGGACCGTTTTATTGCAAGCTTTGTGTGCCTCTCAGGGTCACCAACCCTATTCTAAGGGCAAACTAGCGATTGAAGCCTTGAGTCATGGCAAGGTGAAATGTCCGCCCCGGCACGCGCAGGCAACGCAAAACAAAAAGGCATAGCCGAGGCTACACCCTATCAACTTGCCCTATATACCTATATATAGGAAAAGAGACCTAGTTAGAAGCGTATGACGCCAACCCGGTTCCAGGCCGCGAGACTGTCCTTCTCAGGTTACAATCGGCGATATTCAGTCTTTGGCGTTGGCGAATTGCGACTCTTGAACATAGGCGCGCATGACGTCACTGCTGGTCAAGATGCCCAACAACTCGGCCTTATTCATGACAACCAGCGCATTGATGTGATGGGTCAACAACTTCTGAGCCGCTTCAGGAACAGGCGTATTGGGCGTGACGCAGATGGGTTCCGGCGTCATAATCATGCCAACTTCCGTCTGGTTGAGAACCGCCTCGTCCTGCCAGCGCTCACGAACGATGTAGGGTGAATACTGCGCGAGACGACAATCGCGGTCACTGACAATGCCACTCACTTTGGCATCCTCATTAATCACCACCAGATGACGACATCCGCGCAAGTCCATCAAGTCAATCGCTTCTTGTAACGTACTTTTTTCTTCAATACAGACCACATCATGGGTCATAATGTCACCAACGTTTAACATCGTCAGCTCCAGTAAAAATACTATTTTGCAATGTGCTTGTGGATCGACCTAATCAGCCACCTTTACAGGAGGCCCTATCAGAGTCAGATCATCAAAGTTAATTTATACGGCACTCGCGGGCTTGGACGGCACGAGCTTGTCCTGTAGATGTTGATAGACTTCGAAGCGCTCAGCATAGGGAACATTGGGCAGCAGATTGCGCAACACCATCATCGGCGGATGGCTAAACACGCTCTGCATATAGGCCACATCCACATCGGACAGGCGATAATGGCGCTCGTCCAATGCTTCCCAGGAAAACCGTTTTTTCAATTTCTCTGTGACGTAGGGTACGCTATCCGTAAAAACAATATGAATGAGTTGAGAGGACTCTGGCAAGCGCGTCAACATTTCACAGGTAGGTTTATCCCCCACGCTGACCGTCCGCAACCAGAACTGATCGTTATGCTTCAGTAAGTAAATGACACCCCAGTGTGTCGTACGATTCTTGATCATCAGTAGCCCCTCCAACAAGAAACACTTTTAACGGACGGGTTGGGGAATAAAGTGAAGATGCATTCCCTCTAAGGATATGATAAACCATATTTATGAACAAGAAGTGTACAGTTTGTTATCCATTGGTCATGACAATGAGCTACACGTTAGCGATGTAGACACTAAACTGGCTCATCTTACGGTTAACTGTCACCTGGGGTTGTACCTGCCAATTGAGAAAAGAGTTGCAGAATCGCATCAACGGTCTGGGCTTGCTGGTCGGCACGGCTGATGGTTGCTGGATTGTCACCATCCTGCTCGCCGTAATAGCCAAATTGGGCATGGTTACCGCCTTCAATGATGACGAAGTCTGTCTCAGCAGGCAGTGAACTGGCACTTTGTTGGATACTGTCTTCGCTGGCTAGGCCATCTTCCGTACCAGAGATAGATACCACCGACAAATCTGTACGACTCGTCAGATTGTCATTGGCTGGGTAGGATGCCATCATCACGAGACCATCGACAGCCTCGTTAGATTCAGCAAAGAGTGAAGCCGCCACCCCACCCAAACTGTGCCCACCCACAACCCAGGTCTCGATCTCCGGGTGCGCATCGATAACCGCCTGGGCCGCATTCACATTAAAGAAGGCGAGATTGAGCGGTGCATAGACAATCGCTGCATAGTAGCCATTTTCCGCAACGGACAGAGCCAGAGGCGCATAAGCCCCAGCCTGCACCCGACCACCAGGATACAAAATCAGCCCTGCTGTGGGTTGGTCATCAACTGGCGAAAATGACAGATAGCCGTCATCATCAACGGCAACAGCATCATTCCCTTCCAGAGCAGCCACGGCCTCTGGCATCAGCGGATTGGTTGAACTGGCCCAGATGACAAAACCACCTACGGCAATAATGACAATAACAAGTATGGCAATCAGGATTCGGCGTAACACAGTGATTTTCCCGTTCTGTTGAATATCTCTATTGAATATCTCGTAAGAAGTGATCGCAAGCGTGACTATGACGAGCGAGGCGCGATTTTTGCCTTTTCTGTGTCGCCTTCTCGCCCAATAATGCGGTTCCAGACAAAGATCGCAGAAACACCTGTCAGGATGGCACCCAGGACACCGGGCAACAACGTCGACAAACCGAGCAAGCCATTGCCCAACACCGGACCGATCACACGGGTGAAGCTTTCCAGGGATGCCGATATACCCAGGATACCGCCTGCTTCTTTGCGAGAAGCGGCCTTGGTCAAAGCCGAGTTGATAACTGTGTTGAAAATTCCGCCAGCAGCCGAAACAGGAATCAGCGCGATAAACAGGACCGGTATCGACGGTGAAACAGCCCACCCTACCAAGCCAATTGCCATGCCCACCGAAGCCCAGAAGAGCAAAATCGTTTCGCTGAATCGGTCTGTCAATTTACCAACCAGGTAACCTTGAACGATCACCGAGATAAAGCCTACATAGGTCAGAACACCGCCTACACCAGCGGCATCCAACCCCAGTCGCAAGGATCCCCATAAGCTAAAGGCAGCCTGGAACATCGTGAAGGCGGAGCTAAAGAGCAACCGCAATACGAGCAGCGGACCAATTTGGGGCCGTGTAAGCGAACGACGAAAAGCCTCAAAGCTAAAACCACGCTGATCCGAATCCTGGAGTTCTGCACGTCGTTCGGCAGTTAAGGACTCCGGCAGAGTGAATATCACTTGCAGGACGTTGAACAGGCTGATGGCCGAAGCGATGAATACAGGCAGCGCATATTCCCAGTTGAAGCTTTGCAAAAAGGTCGATGTGCCTTCGGCAACAGCTGGATTTATGGTTGCACGCCCCAATGCGCTGAACATCCCGCTCAGGGCAGGACCAATGATGAAGCCTAATCCAAAAGCAGCGCCCAAGAGGCCAAGACCGCGAGCCCGGTTTTTCTCATCAGTGACATCGGTAATGTAGGCCTGCGCGACTGAAATGTTGCCACCTGTCAGGCCATCCAGGATGCGACTGAGGAACAAAAGCCGCAGATCACCGGCGAACGCGACCATTACTAAGCTGATAAACGTGCCAAAGGTACTCACCAGCAGCACCGGACGGCGACCATATTGGTCGCTTAAGCGGCCCAGGATCGGCGCACCAATAAGCTGCGCCAGCGCATATGATGAAAGTAATAAGCCAAGCGTCAATTCATCGGCGCCAAACTCTAAGGCCAGGAAGGGCAATAACGGAATCAGAAAGCTGAACCCCATCAGGCCAATAAAGACGACCATAAAGACCGTAAAAAGACTGCTTTTACGCATAGACTGCATCCCTTAAATTGTGACAACGTCGGCTTATAACACAACGTTCGTTTGTGGCAACGTCAGTCAGTGGATCAACGACAGTGAGAACTATACATCTGCTTTATGAGCGCAGGCTCAGTATTTAAGAAATAAAAAGGCACGAGCTTGCCCGTGCCCTCATGTCATCCTACTATGGCAGGATTATGCAAATATCTCCATGATGGATTTTGCAGCTTCCAGCCCACTCATATAGGCGCCTTCGATGCGACCGCGCCCACCAAATGCATCGCCTGCAAAGACGAGCGGCAGACCCCGTGCGATAAGTGTATCGCGCGGGTGGGTAATCAATGGTACGCTGTAACGCCAGCGCTTGATCTGATCTTCCGCGATGGTAGCGTTGGCTCCCAGATAAGGCTTGATAGCCTCATGTAAAAACGTGAGGATTTCTTCATCAGGCATATCAAAATGACTGCGGCTCCAGTTGCTGCTGGCATGTGCCGTCAGAATGGTTCTGTCTGTGATACCCTTGGCCTTGTTGTTGGCAATCCAGTAGACTGGCTCCACAAAGTTCTGGACAGCACCCGGTTCCGGCAAGGTGACTTCCCCGTCAATCACATGTATACCGCAGATGCAGGGACCATACTGGATGCGCTGCAATGCCGAGCGATCTTCCGGGGCCAAGGTGACTTTAGAAAGTAACTCCAGCGATTGTGGCACCGGCGGCGTCATCAAAAGAACCTGGCTATGGAAAGCGGCATGGTTATTGGCTTTGACCTGCCAATGATCTTCGATCCAACTTATGTCGGTCACGCGCACATCGACTTCCAGATCCTGAATGTCTTTAGCCAGGTGCTTGGCGAGTTTGTTCATGCCACCATTGGTGACGTACCGCGGATGGCCATCACTGACGGTACGCTTGAGGCTGCCATCGCTCCAACCGTAACCCCAGATCCGAACCAGATCTTCACTCAACCACTCATCAATTTCCGCTTTAAAAATATTTGTACGGGCTGTAAAAAATTGCGCACCATGATCGGCGACGCCCCCGGCAATGCGGCGCGTCGCAAGACGCCCACCCACGCTGGGGCCTTTATCGACGATAGCGGTGCTGATACCATTTTTTTGTAGTTCGCGTGCAGCAATCAGCCCTGATAGGCCGGCTCCAACAACGAGCACTTGTTTCTCCACGCGGCGTGTCCTTTCAACATCCAACGAGCTTTTTGGTCAGAATATCGTTTACTATTTCGCTAGATGATACAACACGACCCTCATATTGACCACGAACCGAGGCGTAAAATCACGTAACTTGCTTATTAACATCCTGTTTTAGAGGCTGACAAGGGGTATCCTATAGTAGATGGGGCAACGTTCTTGTATGTTTCTGACAAAGCGCTATTAACAATTCGATGGGCAATTGATAAAATAGCTTTAATTAAATACGGGAGCGAATTAGATTCGACAGCGGAGGCTGATGCCGCGATGCGTGTCGCAGCGTCACACTGCGTTATCAATGGCAAAGCACATTAGGTGCCGAAGATAACTCCTTTGCCCTCGCCGCTGCGTAAGTAGCTGTGAGAGGTAGCTAAGCCAAAAGTGCTTAGCCGTCCACACGAATCGTCCCCGTCCGGGGCGTGCTGGGCGTCATAAAAGACGAGGGTGCAGCCTGATCGACGCCGATACAGTCAGGCCAAGATCTTATCGGCTAGTCCTGGGTTTACCGCGTTCGCGGGGCTACCCGGGATGAAACTGAACAGCGAACTACACACGTAGACGCGCGAGCATCGAATCTGTTGGACCCGGGGGGCAGGTCCCCGGCGCTTCCATCAACAAAAAACACCGCTGGTTGCAGCGGTGTTTTTTGTTTAGCTATTATGCCCTTTGAAGATTTACAGTCCTACATTTCGACGTAGCTGTTTTCCGCGAGCACGAAACGCATTGATGCGGGTGGCTTGGTCGTGCGCGTGACCTTAGCATTGTGGGC
Organism: Anaerolineaceae bacterium; assembly: GCA_002699585.1. Classification (GTDB taxonomy): domain Bacteria; phylum Chloroflexota; class Anaerolineae; order Aggregatilineales; family Phototrophicaceae; genus Phototrophicus. The sequence goes on from PABP01000038.1 coordinate 309,749, forward strand.
CAGCAGGCTGCGATCAATGCGGCCCTCAATGTTACGGATTTCGCAGTTGTTCATGACGATGCTATATTCGATCTCGCTGCCTTCGACCACGACATCATTGCCAAGCGAGGTATAAGGGCCGATGTAGCTATCTTTAATGATGGTGTTATCGCCGATGATGACCGGGCCACGTACCACACTGTTGATGATTTTGCTATTTTTGCCGACCAGGACGCGGTGCGACACATCACTTTCGCCTTCGCATTTGTCTTCCGGCGGGATCGAATATGGCAGCGTTTCCAGAACCAGTTGGTTAGCCGTCACAATTGGATCAGGCTTGCCGGCATCAATCCACCAGCCATTGAGTACATAAGGCGCAACCTTATTACCATCATCAATCAACACCTGGATGGCATCAGTGACTTCCAACTCGTTACGCCAAGACGGCTTGATGCGGCTGATAGCATCCCAGATGGAGGAACGGAACAGGTAGACGCCAGCAATAGCCAGGTTTGACGGTGGGTCTTTCGGTTTTTCCACAACGCCTTTGATAAGGCCATCTTCCAACACGGCGATACCAAAGCGGGTCGGATCGGGCACTTCGCCAAGGGCGACTTGCGCTTCATAGTCGCTGGCCTCGAAGCCCGTGAGCATGTCTTTCATCTTGTCCTGGAAGATGACATCACCCAGGAACACGACGAAGTTGCTATCGCCGATAAAGTCTTTGCAGAGGCTGATCGCATGGGCCAGGCCGTTGCGCTCTTCCTGAGCGATATAGCTAATATTAACGCCCAGATCAGAACCATCACCCAACATATCGCAGATGGGCGAATCCATGTCATTGACAACGACGCCGATTTCGGTCAGGTTGGCATCTTTCAGCACGTCAATGGCATATTCGATCAGGCGTTTGTTGGCAACGGGAACGAGCGGTTTGGGCATGGTCAATGTGACTGGGCGCAGGCGTGTGCCCATCCCAGCGGCAAGAATGATTGCTTTCATTCGTTGTCCTTCCGTAGATTGCTAATGAATTGATTATATAGTGAATAATGTGACCGATGAACAAAATTAGTCGGATAAATGCAGATTATGATGGTTTTCTTGCGTATCAATACCCATCTGTTAAGTAGCAGAACATGTTATGGATTATACAAAGGCCACCTATCATTTTCCTTGCAAGGGGGCATATAGGCCGTCTACCACTGAGGTTGCCTATGTGTGCAACCGATTGCTTTAGATAAGGCCATAGTAGAGCGGCGGGTTATCAGACAGCCGGACATCATCCAGATTGGCGATGCAAAGATAACCGCGATCATACAGGTATTCCACATAGGCCCCGGCCTGCTGCAAAGCAAGCAGGTGGTTAAAACCGTGTTTCTCCGGGTACATCACCTGCGTGATCTGGAAGATGGTCATGGGGTCACTGGACTTAGCAAGAATATCGATGACGCGCTGCTTCTTCTGGTGGATGCGGGTTTCCAGTTCATCAATGCGTTTGTGCATATCCGTGACGGGGTCTTCATGGCCACCCAAGACCAGACGAATGCCCTCAACCCGGCGCATTTTGTCGAGTGCCTCCAGATAGTGGCCCACACCCGTATAGTGCGTGATGCTTTCCGCAGCCAGGTGAGGCGCGGTCCGCGACAGGATGTGATCGGCACTGAGCAGGACATCACCTAGCCGAATAGCGATCTGCCCGGAGCAGTGACCGGGTACATGGTAAATCTGCATGCCATCAACCTCGTCACCCTCTTCTAAGGTGAAGTCCACAGGCATCGAGCGCACATGCATCTTACTGAAACTATACATTTGCAACAGTTCAGGCAAGGCATCCTGGGGCACACCCGCTTCCTGAAGATAGATAGTCAGGTTTTTGGTAGCAATCAGCACCCGTTCGTCGTAATTGGTGAGGATACGCCTGTCCAGCGGATGAATACCAATTTGCGCACTACCTATGGCATCCATGATGTAACCCAGGCCACCAAAGTGATCCACATGGCCATGCGTGATGATGACGCGCTCAATATCCGATGGCTGGAAGGCTTCGCCATATTCATCAGCTAACGAGGACAAGCCACTGAGAAGATCGTCTGTGCTGGTTTGATAGCCAGAACCCGTATCGACCAGGGTGGGAACCCCGGCCCCCAGCAACAGATAGGCATACCCGATAAAACCAGGGAATACGTCCATCGGAATGCGATAGATACGCGCCCCAGTGCTGCTCTCGAAACGTTGAATTACAGGTCGTGTTTGCGTCATAATCATCTTTGTGGCAGTAACTAAACCCTATCTACTGTACACTTTTCCCGGGGGCAATTCCACAGCCTGTTTCATCTGCTCATGAACTGCTGATAGAGAACAACACGCCTATTAAGACACAGATTAAGCACGTCCTACGGTTGCCCTACGTGACAAAACCCATTGCGACACAGGCTATACGCTGGCGGCTTGCTCCACTAAAATCGGCCCTAATGAATGGATTGTTGGATACTCGCCTATATGAATTTGATGCTCCTTACCCGACAAGCGCTGCTCCTGTTAACCATCGTGATCGGTGCGACTGTCATGAGTGCCTGTGTCCCCAATACTGCCGACCAAACCCTGGCAGCGGAATACTATCAAAGCGGCACGCTCATTGTGGATATGCGCATGACCGGCACAGTGCAGGTCGCCCGTATGCAGACGACGCTCGACTTCGCCAGCACCCGTGTCGCCTTCGCTGGCCAACAAAGCCGATCACTGCAATCGACGATGGTCGCGATGGGGTTTGATCAAAGTTCCATCGACCAGTTCCAGCAAGATGTAACCGGCGGCAGCGTCGTCCTGCCCTCGCCAACACCGAACGCAAATACGTCCAATTTCAGCGTGCAGCAGCCTACGGCCCAGGCACCCGCCCAGGCGCCAACGCCCCAGGCCGCAACCAATACGCCTGACCCGACTGCGCCCCGTATGGAAAATGTCGCCATTGCCGCCGATGTCGGTGACGACGACTGCGCGCTTGGTACGGCATCCCAGTTCACGATGGACAGCCAGATCGTCTATTTGACAGCACGCATCTTCAACACCCCGGCGAACACGACCTTCACCGCGCGCTGGGTCCGGCCCGATGGTCAGGAACGCAGCTTCGACTGGACACCGGATTTTGCTATCGACAATAGCTGCATCTGGATGTACATCGACCAGACGGACGAGCCTTTTGTTACAGGTGTCTGGAATGCAACTCTGAGCATAAATGGCAACATCACATCGGACGCACTCAGCTTCCGTATTGATGATGTGATGGCAGATGGATAGGCTAATTCCAATAAAAAATGGCACTAAATCGTAAGAAGTTGCGTATAATGTTTGTCAGCCCCAGGCGCTAGCCTGCGGACGCAACAGGTGTGGTGATTCAAAATAGTTAGGTATGGAATAGACCGATGGCAATCGTAACACGTTGGGACAACCGCGATAAAACGGCGATTTTGTTGGAGTTCGAGAGCGAATGGAACTGGGAAGACCTCGAACAGGCACTGCTAGATGCTGATGCCTATATCATCAGCGTGCCGCATCAGGTGGATATCATCATTGATGTCGAAGGCAGCGCGATCCCCAAAGACTTTATCAATGCCATCAAGCAACTGATACAGAGCAATGGCGATGATGCCCGTCACAACGAGGGGCATCGGATTGTTGTGGGGGCCAACAAAACCGTACGCACAATTTACAACACAGCCCAAAAGACTTTTGCCAAGCAACTCGATGGTCGTGAACTGCTGTTCGCTGCCGACCTGCGCGACGCGCGTGCGATCCTACGCAGCTTGCGAACGTAAGCCTAGTTTGCGAACGTAAGCAGCAAATCCCCTACCCAAACGCATAATTGCTACCATCTGCGCCTAACCATAAGCGCAGTGGGATGCTATTTACCTGCCCAGTATAATGAGACTATCTCATTCACAAACTTAGGAAAAATTATGGGTATGATGGGCGGCAGCGGATGGTGGAGTTATATCCGCAGCAACAATGACGACGAAAAGCCATTGGTATCGATGGCATTGATCCGCCGGGTGCTACCGTACGCGCGCCCTTATCGGCGGGAGATCATCGGCATGCTGGTGATGATCCTGATTACAACGGGCTTGGGCCTACTGAACCCGCTGATATTCCGCGATTTGATTGACAACGTATTGCTGGAAGAAGGCCCTAACTATGGCGATACCACCCGCTTGAACCTGCTGGCACTGGCTTTGGTGATAATCCCGATTGTGCGCGGCGTAATCTCAGTCATCCAGCGTAAATACAATGCGACCGTTGGCGAAGGCACAATCTATGATCTGCGAGTCGCCTTGTATACGCATTTACAGCGGATGTCGCTGCGCTTCTTCACCAATACCAAAACGGGCGAGTTGATGAGCCGCCTGAACAACGATGTGGTTGATGCCCAGCGCGCCATCAGCGACACCATCGTCAGTATTGTGACCAATTTCATCACCGTGGTAGCCACGCTGGCCGTCATGCTGACATTGGAATGGCGACTGACAATTCTCGGTGTACTAGTGCTGCCACTTTTCATCATCGTAGCGCGCCGGGTTGGCAATATCCTGCGCGAGGTCATCCGCGAGCAGATGCAGCACAACGCCAGTATGAACGCCATGATGAACGAAACGCTCAATATCAGCGGTGCGCTGCTCGTCAAGCTGTTCGGGCAAGCTAAGTCAGAAACAAGCCGCTTTAAGGAACGTGCAGAGGGTGTACGCGATTCTGGCATTGACCGCGCCGTTATCGGTAGCCAATTCTTCATGCTCATCAGCCTTGTAAGCGTGATCGGCACAGCCATTGTGTACTGGGTAGGCGGTCATCTGGTGCTTGAAGGCGCATTTACCGTTGGTACCATTGTCGCGTTTGGCAGTTACCTGACCCAGCTATACGGGCCGCTGCAATCGCTGACCAATGCCCCGGTCGATTTCGCCACCTCGATTGTCAGCTTTGAGCGCGTGTTTGAAATCATCGACCTGCCTTTGGAAATCGACGAAAAACCGGACGCCGTTCACATCAAGCGAACCGACGGCAATTTGACCTTCGACCATGTCACTTTCGCTTATGATAATGCCACCAGTAGCCTGAGCGCTGCCAAGCGCTTCTGGCAAGCAGAAGACGCCGGGGTTCTATCGGGCACTGTTGCCAATCAGCAAAACAAATCCCAGGCGCGTGAAGTGGCTCTCAAGGATGTATCCTTTAAGATCAAGTCCGGGCAGTTAGCGGCACTGGTTGGCCCCAGTGGGGCCGGCAAGACCACCCTCACCTACTTGATTCCGCGTCTATACGACCCGACAGACGGACGTATCACGCTGGATGGGCATGACCTACGCGACGTGACCCTGACGACGCTCTCCGACAATATCGGTATGGTCACACAAGAAACCTACCTGTTCCATGATACGGTACGGGCCAACTTGCTGTATGCCAAGCCGGATGCCACCCAGGAAGAATTAGAAGCCGCCTGCAAAGCAGCCAACATTCAAGACTTCATCGCGGGGATGGGTAATGGCTACGATACGATTGTCGGGGAACGTGGCTATCGGCTCAGTGGCGGCGAAAAACAGCGCATTGCTATCGCCCGGGTCATACTCAAAGATCCTCGCATTCTGGTGCTGGATGAAGCGACTTCGCACCTCGACAGCCAGTCGGAAGCGCTGGTACAGGAGGCATTAGGACGTGTACAAGAGGGCCGAACCAGCATCGTCATCGCTCACCGCCTGAGCACCATCCTGGCCGCAGATCACATCCTGGTGATGGATCGCGGTGAAATCGTGGAGCAAGGCACACATGCAGAATTGGTCGCTCAAGACGGCCTGTACAATCAACTGTACGAAACGCAGTTCCGGGGTGTGGATGGCAGCATCGAAGAGCCACTCGCTGGAGACTAGATTTACCTCATTAAATGCAAAAGGGACGCGACTTCGGTCACGTCCCTTTTTGATTTGCTAACGCGGCAGGTTTAGTTCATCACCGGGATGATGGTGCTCGCCGGGTTACGCACGATACCAGCAATGGCCTGAATCCAGCCAGTGACCAACTCGCCATCAATGCAGGGTGCTTCTACATAATAGTAAGTGGCGCTGAGGTTGCGACCAAGAATTTCGTATTCCAGACCGCCCTGGGTCGTGCAAATGACCTCGCCCTCGGTTGAGAGTTCGTCATAGATGGGGTTACCCGTAAAACCAACGTACAGTGTTGGCGGCGTCATATCAGCTTCGGTTTCAATGACGGGCACGTCGGTGACATCACCACGCAATGCGACCAGTTCGCCCCAAATCCAGCCGCGAACATCACCGACCTGCACGTACCACCAGGTCTGGATGTCATTCTGGCCCAGGATAACCAGTGGCGTGCTGCCGCGCACAACGGCCAGCCGTGTATAAGCGGGGCCAGGGCCACTGCGCAAATTGGCAAATGAGGTATTGACGATACCATAACCGGATTGCGCCTCTGCCAGCCCTTCCGGGTTACTGGGGATCGGCAGCAGGGTGTTTAGATCAGGCGAGGCAGCCCGCTCAATGAGTGCCAATTCACCGGCATCGGCATCACAATTGAGAACGATATTCTGGGGCGGCACATTGACGCTATCGCCTTCTAAAAAGATGGCTGCCAGTTCGCCCTGGTCGGTTGTTGTGACCAGGATACATTCCGTGCTGGCCTGCGCCTGCGCCACCACAGCCAGACTCAACAGCAGCACCATTGCGAAAAACAAGCCAATCAGTCTACGCATGAGGAATCCTTCGTATGCAATCAGTAAGCTAAAATGAAAACTTGTGCCCTTTAGCATACCCTATTTTACCGGGCGCAGGCGTAATAAACCTCGAAAAAGCCCCCTAAAGCCCAAGTCGTCTTTTGCCCACACAGCGAATATGCTAGTCTAGAGAATACAAATCACCTTAGCTAGCGAGCCAGCTATGCAGATCATTGCCATCCCCGACATCCATGCTAAAGCGGAAGACCTGCACGACATCGCAAAGCCTATCAGCGATGCCGATGTGATCCTGCTGCCCGGTGACATGACCAATGGTGGCAGCAGCAGTATCGAAGCCATGCAAGAGGTGCTCGATATTCTGAAGCCAATGAACGAGCATATCTACACCGTTCCGGGGAATATGGATACCGACGACCTGCTGGCTATGACCATCGAAAAGGGTATCAATCTGCATCGGCAGCATATCGTAATGGATGACATCGCCTTCTGTGGACTGGGCGGTGCACTGCCTTTCTTCGGCAAGTTTGTCTTTTCTGAAGAAGAGCTAGCTCAATACCTGGAAGAGAGCATCGCCGGTTTACCGGAGGGCCTACCGCTGGTGTTGGTCAGCCATCAACCGCCCTATGGCACCGTCTGCGATCAACTCGATAATGGGCAACATGTGGGCAGTCATGCTGTCCGCGCCTTCATTGAGCAGCATCAGCCACTGGTCTGCTTTTGTGGGCATATCCACAGTGGCGTCGGTAAGGATCGCATCGGCGAGAGCGTCATTTTGAATCCGGGCCGATTTAACGAATCACGCTGTTACGCGACAGCAACTATCGAACAGAGGCGACTTACGGACGCCAATATTGTGCGAATATAACGTCTGATTAATGTAACCATGCTATGATGCGGCCCGTTAAACACATAGAGCAAATACCATGAGCAATAAATATCTGATCGTTGGCCTGGGCAACCCTGGGCGACAATATGAAAATACGCGCCATAACGTCGGCTTTTGGGTCGTCGCGGAACTGGCACGACGCCATAACCTGAGCAGCCCAACGAGCGAGCGCAAATCGTTCGTCATGGATGGCATGATTGGGGGCAAGCGTGTCATCGCCGCCCTGCCGCAGACCTACATGAACCTGAGCGGTGAAGCCGTCCGGGCACTGGTTGATTACTACAAGATTCCGATAGAGAACATCATCGTCATTCACGATGATTTGGATACGCCACTGGGTACGCTGCGTCTGCGGCAGACAGGTGGGCACGGTGGTCAAAATGGCATACGCAATATCATCCTGCACCTGGGCACCCAGGAATTCGCACGGGTGCGCTTCGGCATTGGTCGGCCAAAAGGGCGCATGGCCGCCCGTGATTATGTGCTGCAACCCTTTTACGATGATGACGCCATTTTGGCGGAGCAAGTCAGGGCCAAAGCGGCGGATGCCGTCGAAGCGTGGCTAAAGCATGGCATCGACACCGCCATGAGTATGTTCAATGGCGACATCAACGACACGCAAGCCAAGCCCAAAACCACGCCGGAAGAAGACCTCAAGCTGGTCCAACGTGCCCATGAACTCGCGCCAAATGACCCCAAGCCATTGGAGAAGATGGCCAAGGTTTACCGCCGCTTACGTCAGTTGGATGAAGCCGCTGAAACTTACTTACGGCTGGCGGATGTCCATGCACGGGCAGGCCGACCCCGACAGCAAATATCCGCATGGGAGCAAGCCGTGTCTATCCGGCCTGGGCTGGTCGATGTGCAGGCTAACATTGCCAAAGCACTTGAAACACAGGATAACAGCAAGCGAGCGGCTCAACGGTGGCTCAAGTTGGCATCCTATTACCAGGACAGTGGCGACCATGCCGAGGCACAGGCAGCGGTAGATGAAGCCCTGCGCGTGAATCCGCAGCATCCCAAGGCGCTTGACATGCAGGCCCACCTCGAACAGGTCATGAATCCCGAATCCTGAGGCCCAAATCAGGCTCGTCACACACCACACTCCAAATTCCCAAGTCGTGACGAGCCTGCTATAATCGCTTCCGCACTTCCTCGACCATATAGCACAATTCAGTACAATAACACCACGTACCGGGCCACCACCTATTGGCATGCTCATCAGGGGACTTCATGCGACTCACCGGTTTAATTGACAACCTCAGACAAACCCAGGACTATCAATCGCTACTGGCCGAACTCCAGAAGAGCGACCGCCGCCATCGCCCGATTATCCGCAGTGCGCGGCCTTATGTCGTTGGCGCGCTAGCCCAGGATTGGCAGGGTCCGATCATCTACCTGACAGCTCGTGGCAAGCGCGTGCATACGGTCGCGGAGCAGTTGCCCGTGTGGCTTGAGGACGAGGCACGCATTCATCGCTATGCCGAGCCGACGCCCATGTTTTATGATCGACTGGCGTGGGATGCCGATGTCATCCGCGAACGACTGAATGCCCTGTACGCACTCATGGACGAGGACAGCGGCAGCGCACCGATTATTATTTCGTCGGCACGGGCTTTGATGCAGCGCACCCTGTCGCCGCACCTGTTCCGGCGGCACAGCCATCAGATCGAAGTGGGCCAGCGCTATAAGATCGACGTATTGGTCCAGGACTGGCTGAATCATGGTTATGAACCGGTGACGATGGTCATCGAGCCGGGAACGTTTACACGGCGTGGCGGCCTGCTGGACATTTACCCCATTAACGCAACGTCCCCTGTGCGGCTCGACTTATTCGATGATGATCTGGATACTTTGCGCCACTTCGACCCAGCAACACAGCGCACGACCGAAAAAATCCGCAGCATCACGATACCGCCTGCCAGAGAAGCCCTGCCCCTGAATACGCCACCACTTGCTGGACACCTCGCAGACTGGTTCAATGGGCTGACGCAGAACAAAGACGATGTGCATACGGCTGTTCAGGATGCCGATGCGCTGGAACACGGCACAGCGTTCCCGTTTTTGGAGCATTACCTGCCCTATTTGTACGAGGCCCCTATCAGCCTGCTGGACTATGCTTCGCCGGATACGCTGCTGATCGTGGAGGACATCGACGATCTGCGCGAGGAAATCATCGCACTGGCTGAAGGCGCAGAAGCCAATCGTGAGAGCAACATCGCCACGCAGCAAATCGCGCCCGATCATCCCGTGCCCTATGTCGATTGGGAAACGATTGAAGCCGATATTGAGCGCCATCATGTGCTGCACCTGAGCATTACCTCATTAGCGGACCTCGACAATGTGGCAGTCAATGCGCGCTGGTTTATGCCCGGTGAGCGTTTCGGTGGCCAACTGCGCCATGCGCTGACGTATGTCACTGAAAAACGTGCAGCCAATGAAACGGTCATCGTCGTGTCACAGCAGATTGACCGCATTGTGGAGCTGTGGCAAGAGCAAAGCACGCAGTTCGCGCCTAAGCTGGCGTCGATCACAGAGCCGCTGCATAACGACAGCCTGATTTTCGTGTCTGGTTCTCTAACCGAGGGCTGGTCCGCGCCACATGGGGATATGCCGCTGCACCTACTGACTGACGCAGAAATATTCAACTGGTCGCGGCCAGAACCGCGCCGCCGGACAGCCGGCCATGCCAAACGCGGCAAACTGCCAGAGAGCGATTACAGCGCCTGGGAAAACGGCGATTATGTCGTGCATGTCGATTATGGCATCGGGCGCTTTGCCGGACTACGCACGCGCACCGTTGAAGGCAATGAGCGTGAGTATCTGCTGATTGAGTACGCAGGCACCGATTCACTATTTGTGCCCATTCACCAGTCCGACCGTCTGACGCGCTTTGTCGGGCCAGATGAAGCGCCGCCGCGGCTGAATAAGCTCGGCAAATCGGATGTGTGGATCAAGGCCAAGTCCAAAGCCAAGCAAGCCGCAGAAGAAGAAGCCCGCGAACTGCTAGAAATATACGCGCGACGGGCCAGCAGCGGCGGCCATCATTTCCAGCCAGATACACCCTGGCAGCATGAGCTAGAGGCCAGCTTCCCCTTTGTCGAAACAGAAGATCAGGTGCGGGTGCTGCGCGAGATCAAGCGCGATATGGAAAGCCCCATGCCGATGGACCGCCTCGTATGCGGGGATGTCGGCTATGGCAAGACAGAAGTCGCTTTACGGGCGGCATTCAAGGCCGTCATGGATGGACGACAGGTAGCCATACTGGTGCCAACGACCGTGCTGGCGGAACAGCACTATCAGACGTTCAGCGAGCGCATGGCCCCCTTCCCACTAAAGGTAGAGAGCATTTCGCGCTTCCGCACCAAAGCGGAACAGGCCAAGATCATTGATGATCTGGCCAGCGGCGAAGTCGACATCATCATCGGCACCCATCGCCTGCTGAGTAAAGACGTGGCCTTCCATGACCTGGGTCTGATCGTCATCGACGAAGAGCAGCGTTTTGGCGTCAAGCACAAAGAGCACTTTAAGAAGCTGCGTTCGGAAGTCGATATTCTGACGCTGACCGCTACCCCGATTCCACGCACCCTGTATATGAGCTTATCCGGTGTGCGCGACATCAGCATGATCCAGACGCCGCCGGAAGAACGCCTACCCGTCATTACGCATGTGGGGCCGTTCGACCCCAAGCTGACGCGGCAGGCTATTTTGCGGGAATTAGATCGGGGTGGGCAGGTATTCATCATCCATAACCGGGTACGCAGCATCCAAACGACGAAAGAGCGCTTCCAGGAGATTGTGCCGGAAGCCAGTATCGTTGTGGCGCACGGCCAGATGAACGGCCCCATGCTGGAAGGCGTCATCAGTGCTTTTACCAAGGGCGAGTATGACATCCTGCTAGCGACGAGCATCATCGAAAATGGCATCGACATGCCCAACGTCAACACGCTGATTGTGGACCGCGCCGAGTGGTTCGGCATGTCGCAGTTGTACCAGATTCGTGGACGCGTCGGACGAGGGGCACAACAAGCGTATGCCTATATGTTCCATGCGGGTGGCAATCGCCTGACGGAAGAAGCCAAGTTCCGGCTAGAGACAATGGCGGAACACGCTCAGCTTGGGTCCGGCTTCCAGATTGCGGTGCGCGATTTAGAACTGCGCGGTGCAGGAGACATCCTCAGCACCAACCAGACAGGCCACGTCGCCAGCGTCGGCTTGCAACTCTATACGCAACTGCTGCAACAGGCCGTCAAGCGGTTGAAGGGTGAGGAAGACACAGGCGCCAAGCCCAGCTACGACCAGGAGCGCATTATCATCGACCTGCCGCTGCCGACCTATATCCCCAACGATTGGATCGACGAGATGGCGCTGCGCTTGCAACTCTATCGGCGTATCGGCAGCCTGCAAACCGAAGCGGATGTCGAAATGATGGCGTTGGAACTGGAAGATCGTTTTGGCAAACTGCCGAGGGCGGTACGCGGTTTGCTGTATCAGATCCGCGTTAAGCTGCTGGCCCAGACCATCAACGCGACGTCGGTCATCAAGCCAAGGCAGCATATCTTGATTAAGCTGCCCTGGTTAGCCGCAGTGGATCGTGATGCCCTGGCGCACTCTCTGGGTGACGATGTCGAAGTGTCGCGCACGGCTGTCGAACTGGCCCATATCCCGGAACTATGGCAGGAACGTCTGCTTGAAATTCTGGAAGCCTTGCAGGAAGGCCTGCCGGAGCATATCGGCAGCAAGATTTAAAAACTACTCTTTGGCGACATCTGCCCAGGTGCCCTCAGTCAGGGCAACAAGCTGGTCGATGGACATGCCAAAATTGTGATTGGCTGACCCCGCCGCCGCATAGATGGTGTCGTAACGCTTGAGCAACATATCCAGATAAATGGGGATGTCCGGCGTGCGATGGCCAACTGGCGGCACACCACCGGGTGCATACCCATAAATGTCGATGCACTGGTCCGGTTTGGCCAATTTCACTTTTTTACGACCGACTTCAAACATCGTGGCAATTTTGCGGTCATCGACCTGTTGATCGCCGCTGGCTACCACCAGTATGGGATTGCCATTAACGATCATGCAGATGCTCTTGGCAATCTGGCCTACTTCACAGCCGATGGCTGCCGCGGCCAACTCACTGGTTGCCGTTGATTCCGTAAATTCCTGTACATGTAGCCCCAAATTAGCCGATTCGATGACTGTGCGCACATGGTCAGGCGTCAATGGTTGCATAAAAAGTTCGCTCCAGCGGATAATGAGAGTAAGAAAAACAATCATGAGAGTATAGCCATGACCTGTTATCAGATCAACCAGACGCGGCTGGAAATTGTGCAAGGGGATATCACGAACCAGGCAGTAGATGCCATCGTTAACGCGGCCAATACGTCGCTTTTAGGGGGTGGTGGCGTCGATGGTGCGATCCATCGGGCGGCAGGGCCGGAGTTACTGGAAGAATGCCAAACGCTGCATGGCTGCAAAACAGGTGAAGCAAAAATCACCAGGGGCTATCATCTGCCAGCGAAACACGTTATTCATGCGGTGGGTCCAATCTATGGCACACAGGATGCCCCGGTTTTGCTGGCCAGTGCTTATAGCAACAGTCTACAGATCGCGGGGGAGCATCACCTGGCATCTGTGGCCTTCCCGGCGATCAGCACAGGCATTTACGGCTACCCTATGCGCGAAGCAGCCCGCATATCGTTGCGGGCTGTCCTCACCTATCTGGAAAATCATACGACGATCAAGATCGTTCGCTTTATTTTGTTTACCAGTGAAGCAAACGCTATTTATCGGGAAGAACTTGAATCAATCGCTGCAAAAAACGATGCGATCAATCCCTGCGAATAAGCCAACTGGTAGTCACGCGGCAACTGATAAGCAGTATTAGTCAGCGTCCAGCGTCTGGATAACATCGAGCACTTCCTGGAAGATATCAAATTCTTCCGGGGAGAAGTGGCTGGCAATGCGCGTATCGATCTTCTCGGCCACACGGAGGATGTCTTCACGGCAAGCAACACCACGGGCTGTCAGGTAGATACGGACAGCGCGGCGGTCGCCGGGGTCCGGGCGGCGCTCAATAAGGCCCTTTTCCTGTAGTTTATCCAGGTTAGGGGTAAACGACGTGGCGGCACGCCCTACAGCCCGTGCCAATTCGCTGGCATGCTGGCCATCCTGCTCAAGCAGAGCACGCATCACATACCACTCTATAACTGTCAAACCCAGGGGGCGTACTGCCCGCCGGAAGATCTGATCTGCATTACGCAAGGCGATGTCCAGATTACACCAGACTGAGCCATCGAACCGGAGCATTTTCTTTTTTTCCATCATTGTTCAATACCTATGTGCATTTAACTCACTGGTAACTATCCATCTCAATTCCATATGTTGATATAGAGTTGAGATAATTCATTTAACTATATATATTTTACTCATAAATCAATGGAAAAGAGTTAAGAGATAACAAAACATAACGTCCTATCGTAGACGAATATGTTTTGGAAGAAGTTATGACTTTGGAGAACCAGCTGTAATAAGGGTTCCGAAACAGCGATTTATGCGAGGGGCTGCGGCGTTCGCTTACGGCGTGCAGGGGCGATTTGCAGGAGGAGCACACCGCTCACGATGGCGGCTGCGCCCAGCCATTGCACGGGCAATATCGCCTCACCCAGGACGACCAGAGCGACAACCATCGCCAGCAACGGTTCAACAGAGCTAACAATACTGGCTGGCGTCGGCCCAACCATCTTGATGCCCAGGTTCATAGTGAAAATAGGCAACACAGTCGATATGGTTGCCATCGCCAGCAGATAAGCAAAAGTGGTTAGGTTCGTGGGCATTCGCAAACCCTGGAACGGAAGGAACAGCAGTAAAACGAGCAGCGTTCCCGTGATGATATACGTCGAACCAGAAATCGCCTGCCCCTTTAAGAGGCCCTCCGCGACGATAAAATACAGCGCAACAAAAAACGCGTTGATGAACGCAAAAAGCACGCCCACCCCATCGCTGCCACTGAAGGAGAAATCCGGCACCGTGAGCGCCACACCAATTAACGTCAGGACGAGCGAAACCCAGGCAGTAGTCGTCAGACGGCGACCCAGAAAAACAGTCATCACAGCGACCATCGCTGGATATGTAAAGAATAAGACAACGAAGGTACTCGCTGGGGTACGCTCCAGGCCCACGAAGGCCGCCAGAGCAGCTAGCGCGTACAGTGTGCCGCTCAAAAGCAGCTTCATGCGCTCTACATTGGTGCGGTTAGCTTGACGGGCCGGAGGCCAGAATTGCAGCAAAATCCATACGATTGGGGTCGCCAACAAGAAACGCCACAGCGCGATGTCATAAGGCTGGAAATCCGATACAGCGTAAATACTGCGCGTCAAGGTGGGTAAGAAAGCGAAGCCGCCTGCTGAAGCCAAAATCATCAAATAACCAAAGCGCTGTGTATTTGCCATCAGGTACCCCATTAAGCAAAACCGGGGCCACACTGTTGTGGCCCCGGCTCAGATTTAAAAAGTGGATGTAGCTAGACGAGAGAGACCATGTTCACCAGGTTAGTAACCAGCGGCACCGCAATACCGACGATGAGTACGCCAGCCATGGAGGCGTAGACTGCGTAGCGAACAGGTGCGGTTTCCCCAACAGCGGGAGAGCCTTCGTCCTCAGTTAGCAAGAACATGTTGACGATCACGCGCACATAGTAGAAAGCGCTGATTACGCTGGTGAGTACGCCAATAATCGTCAATGGAATCAAGCCTGCCTGGACTGCGGCACTAAAGACCAGCCACTTGCCCATAAAGCCAGCCGTCAACGGGATGCCCGTCAGGCTGAACATGAACAGGGCCATCGCCAGCGCCAGCATCGGGCGGCTGTTGTAGAGGCCATTGAAGTCGCTCAGTTCCGTGCCCGTACCGTCGTTGTTTTCCAACGCCAGGACCACGGCGAATGCCCCTAGATTCGTGAAGGCATAAGCCAGCAGGTAAACCAAACCTGCTTGTGCAGCGGTATTCGCGATATCAGGAACCAGCCCCGCCGAACCGACAGCGGCCACAGCCATCAGGATATAACCTGCATGGGCAATCGACGAGTAGGCTAGCATACGCTTGATATTCGTCTGCGATAGCGCGACAAAATTACCAAGAATGAGCGTCACAGCTGCAATCACCTGGATCGTGCCCTGCCATGCCGCCGGGTCCACACCTGCGTCAAGCGTCAGACCAGACAAGCCGACGATCATCAGGCGGAAGAGCGCCGCGAAGCCCCCCACCTTAGCCGCCACACTCATGTAAGCGGTAATGGGCGTCGGAGCACCTTCGTAGACATCAGGCGTCCACATATGGAACGGTACGGCTGCGATTTTGAATCCCAGGCCAACCAATGACAGCGCGGCACCAATCAGCAGCAGGAGCGCGCCGGAGTTCTCGGCTGAGCTTTCCAGAATGGGGCCAACGGCAGCGAAGATCTCGCGCAGGTTGGTCGTGCCCGTCGCACCGAAAAGCAGCGCGGAGCCATACACCAGGAAGGCGCTGGAGAACGCACCGAGTATGAAGTACTTCATACCGCTTTCTTCGCTTTTCAAAACGAAGGTTGCATCGCGGTCGTCTGTATACGTCACACGGAAAGCGGACAGGATATACAGCGGAATACTCAGCAGTTCCAGACCGATGAAGATAACGATCAGATCGTTGGCCCCGACCATGAACATGGCACCAGTGGCGCTCAGCAGCAGCAGAATATAGTACTCACCATGATTGGTTTCTGTACGCCGCAGATAGTCGGTACTCAGTAACACACTGATGAAAGCCGTGATCAGAACTACGATATTGAGAAAGCCTGTGAACGCATCGGCAACGAACATGCCACCGAACGTACTGGTCTGCTCCGGGTTATAGGTAAAGAGATTTATCAAGAAGCTGATGCCAATGCCGACCAGAGCCAGAATCGGGGTCCAGTGTTTGCGATTGGCGGGTAAAAACACATCAATGACCAACAGAAACATCGTGCCAAAGGCCAGCGCAATGGCCGGTAAGGCAATCCAGATGTTGTAGTCCGTCAAAGTCTGTAGCGTCGGTGACTCAAACATTGCGTCTCCTCTGTAACCTCGTCAGCACGATTATTCAGCGGCTTCGCTGGTTACTGGCTCGCCGACGTAGGCAAATTCCGCGTTGGTTTCTACCGGGTTCGCTTCTACAACTTCCGTCTGGGATGATTCCACATGGGCAACCAGCTCATTGGTGCTGGCGTTCATCACGTCGAAGAAACCACCCGGCTGTACACCGATCCAGAAGATCAGAACGATGATCGGGACCAGGACGGCCACTTCGTTCCACTTCAGGTTCAGGCTGAACGTACCCGCGTCTTCACCATGCGGCACTTTAAGTTCGCCCATGAAGACGTGCTGGAACATTGACAGAATATAGACAGCCGCCATGATGACGCCGAGCGTCGCAAACAGCGTGAAGAAGAAACCCAGATAGGTGCTGCCAAGCGACCCAAGCAGAATCGTGAACTCACCGATAAAGCCGTTCAGACCCGGCAAACCCATACTACTCAGGGAAATAATCAAGGCCACAGCGCCAAATGCCGGAGCAATCCGCCAGATACCGCCGTAGGCTTCCATCGCTTTGGTGTGGTAACGCTCGTACATGATACCGACAACAAGGAAGAGGCCGCCGGTGCTGATACCGTGATTGACCATCTGCAAAGTGGCACCCTGGATACCCTGGCTATTGAGGGCGAAGATGCCGACCACAACAAAGCCAAGGTGGCTGATGGACGTATAAGCAACAAGCTTCTTGACGTCCGTCTGGGCATAACTCACCCAGGCACCGTAGATGATGCCGATCACACCCAGCGCCGCGATGAACCCTGCATACTGAACGCTCTGTTCCGGGAACATCGACAGGTTAAAGCGCACCAGGCCATAGGTACCCATCTTCAGTAGGACACCCGCCAGGATGACGGAACCCGTGGTTGGCGCCTGCACGTGAGCATCCGGCAACCAACTATGGAATGGGAAGATCGGCACTTTGATGGCAAATGCGACAAAGAAGCCGAAGAACAGGAGCGCGCCTGTTACATCACTTGCAGAAGCCGCACCAGACCATTCATTCCAGATATTGGGATTAGCCTGTACCTGGGCGATGATATCCGGCAGCAAGAAAGTGCCGGTGACGTTCGCCACATAGAGGATGGCAATCAGCATCAGGATCGAGCCGGCCATCGTATACAGGAAGAACTTAACCGCTGCATAAACGCGGCGTTCCGCACCCCAGATACCGATCAAGAAGTACATCGGCACCAGTGTAACTTCCCAGAACACGTAGAAGATAATCAAGTCCTGGATAAAGAATACGCCGAGCATGGCCCATTCCAGCAGCAGCAAGAAGCCGTAGTAAAGCTTCTGGCGGCCACGTTCTTCCAGCACATGCATGCTGAAGGACGCGAGCACAGCAATCGGCATAACGAATGTCGTCAGGAGGACCAGCAGCATACTCAGGCCATCGACACCCACATAGTAAGTGGAGACGATATTGTTCCCACCTACCTGGATATCAAGCCATTGCCACTGATGCACCATCTGCAAACCAGCGACGCTGGTGTCAAAGTTAGCCCACATTACCAAAGAAGCGAGGAATGTGAGAATTGTAAAACCAAAGGTCGTCCACTTAATGTTTTCGACCTGGGTTTTTCCGTTAAAAAACAACAGGACCGTCAGCCCGATTAAAGGCAAGAAGAGGACGGCTGTCGTTAGCAAACCTGCGTTTTCCATGTTCGCTTCTATCTCCTTATGAGCCAGTCGGAATCAGCGGGAGCACCATAAGTACAATCACCGCTACAACACCCAGTAAAAGCACCACTGCATACGTCCGCACATACCCCGTTTGAACCGTGCGGAAGCGACCGCTGAAGTAATTCACCAGACGGCCAATACCATTTACCGCGCCATCAATCAAACCGATATCAAGCGGGTTTGCCAACAGACCGGATATGGCATCATAACCGCGTTTGATGACTTTATCGTGTACATAGTCGTGCCAGAACGACCAGTCAATGACATTGGCCAGGAAGGCCGCCACACGCTGGTACGGACGCACGACAGTCGTAAAGTAGAAATCATCCCAATACAGGCGACGTTCGGCAGCGGCAAAAAGCTGCGAGGTCGAAGGCTGGTCCTGCAATGGGTCGCGCCCATCTTCAGCACCATGTTCACCGCGAACGGCTTTATTGCCAGCGTAGATCGAATGCGCCACAAAGATTGCCAGGAAGGCGAACAATGTCGCGATACCTGCAACCAACCAATTGAAGCTGAGGACATGCCCAGTTGTCACCGAGGGGATGCTCGCTTCTAGGAAGTGCGAGAATTCATGTTCTTTATAGAACAGCGTGAACGGCCAAGCGCCACCCGGTACGTTAATCAGGCCGATGAAGGTCGCACCAATGGCCAGAATGACAAGCGGGACCGTCATGGTCGCGACGCTCTCCGGTGCGTGGGCAGCAGCGTCACTGCGTGGATCGCCGAAGAAGACCATCTGAATCTGGCGCCACATGTAGAATGCAGTAAAGGCAGCGGCGATAAGCAGGATAAAGAACACCAGGAAGCCTGCCAGTTGATCGAGCGGATGGGTACTTTCAGAACCGTGTACCAGGGCATCCAGCAAGATTTCGTCTTTTGACCAGAAACCCGCGAAGATCGGCAAACCAGACAGGGCAAAGGTACCAATCAGGTACGTGATGAACGTAATCGGCATGCGACTACGCAGCCCACCCATGTTCCGCATATCCTGCGGATCGAAGGGGTGTTCATGATCATCGTGATGCTCATCATGGCCGCTATGCTCATGGACATGGTGATGGCCATGTTCAACACCGTGAATGACGGAGCCGCTACCGAGGAACAGGAGCGCCTTAAAGACGGCGTGTGTCGCCAGATGGAAAATCGCGGCAACGTAAGCACCCACGCCGACAGCCGCCACCATAAAGCCAAGCTGGGACACTGTCGAGAAGGCCAGGACGCGCTTGATGTCCCATTGGCCCATCGCGATAATACCTGCCATCAGGGCCGTTGATGCGCCGATGATCGCAATCAGGAAGCGCCCTTCTGGGGAGAAGGCCAGGAACCCGTTGCTACGGACCAGCAGATAAACACCTGCGGTCACCATCGTCGCCGCATGCATGAGCGCGCTAACCGGGGTCGGGCCAGCCATCGCGTCTGGCAACCAGACGAACAACGGAATCTGTGCCGATTTACCCGTCGCACCCAACAGCAAGAAGAAAATAATCAAGAACAGCATCACGGAAATATCCGTGCTAAAGGGGCCAAAGTCGACTTCACGACCGCGCATGATGGCATTGCCATTGGCGTCAAGGTTCCAGACGACTTCTTCGCCTTCGTCAAGGTTAGCGAGGGTTGATAGCTGATTGAAGACACCCATCTGCCCAGGTAAGAAGTTCGCGTTGGTCATTTCCTCAACGCTCATATGCGCTTCGCCATGTTCACCTTCAGCGGCATGCGCATCGGCATCTTCAGCATGGTCAGCTTCAGCTTCTGAGTGTTCGGTATCGGCAGTACCTTCTTCAGCGTGGTCCGCTTCACCGCCGCCTTCGGTATCCTGTACCAGGACGATACCAGCGTTGGCGTCACCCTCTTCGGAGTGTTCACCTTCTTCAGTCGCTTCGCCATGGTCCGCTTCGCCAGCAGCAAATGCGTTGACCGCTTCCATATCACATTCGCCATGCTCAGCCTGCTCTTCGCTGATGACATGTGCGTGTTCCAGTACATAACACGTATTAGCGACTTCGCCAGGGCTGTAATAATTCAGTGTGCCAAAGGTCCAGAAGATGAGGATCGACGCCATGATGATGCCGAAGTCACCCACACGGTTGGCGATCATCGCCTTACGGCCTGCGTCACTGTTCTTCCAACCGACGGGGCCGGACTTATCCCACCAGAAGCCGATGAGCAAGTAAGACATCAAACCGACGCCTTCCCAACCCACAAACATCATCAGGAAGTTATTGCCCGTCACCAGGATCAACATGAACATCATGAACATATTGAGGAAGGCGAAGAAGCGACCGTACTTAGGATCGCCGTGCATGTAACCTATGGAGTAGATGTGGATCAGGCTGCCGACACCCGTCACCACCAACAGCATGACCGCCGAGATGGTATCTACACGGAACTGCCAGGGAATATCGACATGGAAACCCGCCTCACTGCCGACGCGAACCCAGCCATCGAACAGGGCAACGGGGTCAATCACCATCCCTGTGACGACTGCGGGATCACTGAGATAAGCAAAAATCATCACAGAGAAGATGAACGCGAGGACCGATGCCGTCACGCCGACGAGGCCCGATATGCGCTCACCGAGTTTGTGCCCCAAAACCAGGTTAATCAACGCCCCGATTGCGGGAACGAGGACCACCAGGGGGATCAAGTTTGCATAAGAATCCATGTGCATAATCGTGATGCGCCTTTTCCGTTCAGGAAGTGCTTGCTAAAGCCTTCATCAATACCTAGCTGCCAACGACAGCCGACTAACCTTCCATTTGATGTAGATCGTCGATATTGATGCTGCGTTTGCTCTTAAAAATCGCCACGATCAGGGCCAAGCCGACAGCAACTTCCGCAGCGGCGACCGTCATGACGAAGAATACAAAGATGTGCCCGTTCAAGCTGTTCCACTGGCGCGCAAAAGCCACCAGCGCCAAGTTAGCTGAGTTCAGCATCAGCTCAACAGACATGAATACAAGAATCGCGTTCTTGCGGAGTAACACACCCAGCGCCCCCAACACAAACAAAACCAGGCTGAGGACGAAGAAAAACTCTGTCGGTACTACAAAATCCATTCGGGCTTCTCCTACTTAAGACGTCAGTCTAAAACGACCTCAGTCGCCTGATTCCGGTTGATCCAGCCGAGGCACATCGACATACACATCGGTGCCGGTTTGCTGGCTAATGACATTAACAAGGGGCCGGCTCACACGGCGGCGGACCGCACGGCGGCGTTTTTGCTCCGGCGATAGACCTGCCGGGCGCGACATGACAATCACACCAACCAATGCCACCAGCAGCAAGAAACCAACCATATTGACTGGCAACAGATAGTCCGTGAACAGGATTTGACCAATAGCCAGCGGGCTACCGAAACCAGCTAGCGTTTCAATCAACAGCACAGTCTGGTCGCTGTCGAGAAGAGTCGGACGCGGTTGGGCATCAGCCGTGGTCGGCTCGGTGGCGATGACAAACGTCTGCTCAGTCGCGGTCGAAATCGGATAGCCTGTAAGCCGCATAACAACGCTATCTTGAATGCTGCCCTGTGGGTCATTGGGCTGGATATAGCTATCGAAGTTGGTCATATCGACCACAGCCAGGTTGTAATCTTCCCCTTCGGGATAGGTCACAACGACTGGCTCGCCGCCATAGGTCAGGTTATCCGCAATGACCCGGTCAGCAATGACAATTTCGCGCTGAGCAACCAGTGGATCTTCTTCACTGGCACGCTCTGCGTAAACCACGTTGCCTTCTTCGTCACGGACATCGCGCTCAACCACAGTGACACGCTGATCCGCGCCAAGGTCCACCAATGCCAGCGTCCGTTCCTGATCATAAGCGTTGAACGCAACAATACGTCCCTCGTCATCAGGTGTGTTGACGAATTCATTGGGCAACAAAGCGACATCCGGGAATGAACCCGTGTTGGTATCCAGGGTACCATATGCCAGTACGCTAAAGACATCGCCCGCTTCCAGACTGATGGTCGGACTCATCGAAGGCGGCATCAGGGCTGTGTTACCCTCAGCCTGGGCCAGCATCACGCTATATTCACCTGCCGGAACCTCTATAAAGTCCGAGGCTTCGCCAAATGCCAGGTCTTCAATGACCAGTGGCTCTTCCAGGCTATCGCCTGTCAGCGTAACGTTAAGGTTGTCCAGGTTGGCACCGTGGACGATGCGCACCTGTGGCAAACCTGGCTGCCCTTCTGGCAAGACCAAACCGCCGCCAATGACCATCGGAACAGCGATAGCAGCGATAAATGCAATCGCCAGCGCAGTCGCTGTACCCGTTAGCCAGCGAAAACGACGATCCGTATCCGTCGTTTGCTCAGCACCGAGCAACATAATAACGAAGAGAAACAGCACCATAATGGCGCCGGTATAGACGACAATCTGTACCATGCCGATGAACGGAGCATCCAGCATGAGGAACAGCATGGCGACGCAGCCAAAATTGCCAATCAAGAACAGCGCACTATGTACAGCATTCTCACTGAGCAACATGCCCACAGCGAACAATACTGCCAGCCCGCCTATCGCCAAGAAAAAAGCGAGTTCAAGTCCCATTGGCTTGTCCTAATCGAGATCAATAAAGAACGTGTGAAGTTTAACACAATGCGCGCCGGCTTCAAAGGCTCCGGCGCGACTTTCCAGACGATACCCAATAGCGAATGTCTGCATTATTTGGCATCCGGCATATCAGGAATTGCACGTGTAAAGACACCCGGTTCCACTTCACGCGGGGTGCCGTCGGCGCCTTCCGGCACCGGGTCGATCAGCATGGTTTTGGTATAAATCGCATCACGCCGATCGGTAAAACTCATCTGATGCTCGTGGCCCAGTTCAATCGCCTGGGTCGGGCAAGCATCTTCGCAATAGCCACAGAAGATGCAACGCAGCATGTTGATTTCGTAGGTCTTGGCATAGCGCTCACCAGGGCTAAAACGCTGCTCATCGCTGTTTTCAGCAGCTTCAACCCAGATGGCGTCCGCAGGGCACGCAGCGGCGCACAACGCGCAGCCAATGCACTTCTCAAGACCGTTGTCGTAACGGCGCAGATGATGACGACCCTTGAATCGTTCTGCAAAAGGCTTCATCTGTTCTGGATACTGTAACGTCACGGGTTCTTCTAGAACATGCTTAAAGGTTGTTGCAAACCCTTTGATCAAATTCATATCGTTCCCTCGACACCTCTCTATAAAACAAGCCAGTCAGCACTGGCTTGCAAGACTTTCATGTTAGTCCCCAGCAGGCTCTACCGGTTCGATTGCCAATTCATCAGAAGTGGGGGCTTCGCCACCGGCACTCCCCAATCCTTCCAGCAATGTCAGCAGCGCCTTCACCATCAGGAACGGCACTGCAATCAGGCCGCCGATCAGGTTGAGCAGAACCCAACCGATACTGCGTGGTTCGCCTGTGACAACCGGATCGTTCATCAAGTCAACCGGATCCTGGGCTGTATCAGCATCCTGGTTTTCACCACGGAGGAACAGGAAGCCGCCAACAACGATAACCACGAAGAAGATCAAAGAGACAATGCCATATGCTGTCGAGCTTTGCGTTTCTTCGCCAAGAACAACGGCAATCGATGTCCAGGCGACGGCCACCAGCGACAGCGGCAGCAGGACCTTCCAGCCAAGGGCCATCAGGCGGTCGTAGCGAATACGCGGTAGGGTCGCACGCACCCAGATGAACAGCGACAGGGCGATGAACACTTTCAGGATTAAGAACAGCGGGCCAAGTATGGGCACATTATCGACCGGGATAATGTGATACCCACCAAAGAACATGGAAACGGCGATGACGCTAACAGCGATCATGCCGACATATTCGGCCATCATGAACATAGCGAACTTCATGCCACTATATTCGGTCATGTAACCCGCAGTGAGTTCCTGCTCGGCTTCCGTCAGGTCAAAGGGCGCACGGCTGACTTCCGCGAAGAGGGTCAATACAAGAATGCCCGCCGCCAACGGGTTCTGGAAGACAAACCACTGCCAGATATTGCGCTGGGCATCAACAATGTCACCCAGGCTCATGCTGCCAGCGATAATGACCGGAACGGCCATTGCCAAACCCAGGCTCAGTTCATAACTAATCATCTGGGCGCTGGCACGCAAACCACCAATCGTGGCGTATTTGTTGTTACTACCCCACCCGGCCAGGACCATACCGTAGGTAGCCAAACTGGTGACACCCAGCAGATAGAGCACACCCACGTTGATATCGGCCACAGCCAGCGGCACCTGATACCAGTTGCCATCGAACCAGGGCACCAGAATATCGGGGCCAAATGGAATGACCGCGACGATGATGAGGACTGGCACCACCTTCAGAACGGGAGCAAGGTAGTAAACCACTTTGTCAACCTGGTCAGGAATGACGTCTTCTTTGAAGATCAGCTTGATCGCATCTGCCAGGGGCTGCAACAGACCGGCTGGGCCTGTCCGGTTGGGACCGACGCGATGTTGAATCCAGGCCAGCAGCTTACGTTCCCACAGCGTGGTATAAGCGAAGCCGGTCAGAATGACCACGACGAGGATCAAGCTGTAGATAATCGGATAGATTGTGCTGCAGCCGGAACTCGTGCTGCATTTGATGACAGCACCCGGATCAATCGCATTCGGATCGAACATTGTGGTCACCAGGCTGATGGTCACCAAGAGGCCACCTACCAGCACCGCAGCCAAAAGGATAAGGCCACCAATAATCCATACAAAACGCGGAATTCTCATTATTGCTCCACCTAATTGCTCAGCAAAGACATGGCGTTAGAGCGATCCAATAATCTACGCCAAGACGGGTTGCGCGATTTTGCTCAAGGTTACGACAGTTGGGACGATGGGCGTTGGTTCGTCCGTCAGGTGCTGCGGCAGCAATGCCACACCAGCCGGGACATCGCCGACGGTTGCGCGAACACGTACAGCGCCACCTTCAAAACTCACTTCAACCAGATCGCCATCAACAAGGCCGAGATCATCTGCATCGCTGCTGCTCAGGGTTACATAGGGAACAGCTACGCGCGCATGCACCAATCCGCTCGGCATAAAGGCATTGCTACGATTATAAAGCTCGGTAATCGGCAAAGCGATCAATTCGCCTTTACTGGCTTTAGTCGCTTTCACGCTGGCGACTTTGCCCGCCTTGACCTTACCACTATCGGCTGCGCTCGGAATTTGAATGCCGAGGCCACCGCGATTCTGGTAAGCCGTACCGCCATAATACAGGTCGTCGCCGCCAATTTCAGGGAATTGGCGCGTGACCTGACTCAAGTTCTTGTAACGCATCTCGGCGAAAACGTCCACGTTTTTGGTAATTTCCAACATGACCGCCGCCGCTGACAGTTTCGCCCGACCCTGACCCAGTTTCTCTCGAATGGTGGTCAGAATCTTCCAGGCGGGGACCGCTTCACCCAATGGACCCTGCGCTGTGTAGAAGCGCTGGACGCGGCGTTCGCCATTGACGAAGGTGCCATCACGCTCGGCAAAGCTCTGGATGGGCAGCACGATAGAGGCATAGCTCGTCGTGCGGTCTGGGAACAGGCTGAGGGTAATGACTGTATCGACTTTGCTCAACCATTCGGTAGCAGTCGGATCGTCTTCGGCAGGTTCTGCCTGGGCAACGATCAGGACTTTTGGCGGGTTGGCCACGATGTCCTGTGTCACTTCCGGCGTATAGCCAAGATAATGCAGCCCCATGCCATTCGGACCAGGGATAGGCGACATCAAGCCGTTATTCGCTTTGCCGACATGGTCAGTTTCGATCAGCAGGTTGGCGCAGGCTTGCATCAGCGCCTTGTTGCCGTCGAGGTCCAGGCCATCGGCACCCGCAACAACAACCAGGTTGGTCGCATCGGCCAGACGGTCGTAGACATCTTTGTTGCTGGATTTCAGGTCGCTGATAGCGGCAGCCGCTTCACCGGGGGCATAACGCACCGCCGCACCTTCAACGGGCTTATCGTTACGCTGGGTATCCAGCGCGAATTCTTCCATACGGGTCGGGCGCGCATTAGCCACAACCAGATAAGCACCACGATCCTGGGCACGCTTGAGGCGCAGCCGCCAGATCGGGACTTCTTCTTCGAGGTCAGAGGCGACGACAAGAATGGCATCGCCCGCGCCGAGTTCCTTCAGGTTCGTATCCTGGCCAACACCGACCTCAGCAACCAGATCGGCCCCGCCGTGGGTTGGCGGCCATGCACCGAGACGGCTGCCGCCCAGGCCCTCAACGAGCTGACGCAGTTCCCACAAATCTTCGTTGGAAATCGCGCCACCAGCGATGGCTGCTACATCACCACTAGCCCCTTCGAGGGCGGTCACAGCGGCTTTGTAAGCATCATTCCAGGATTGATCGGTCAATTTATCGCCAAAGCTGACCATCGGCTCTACCAGACGATCTAGGCTGCGGGTGAAGTGATGACCAAAGCGGGTTTTATCACTAATCCAAAGTTCGTTGACGTATTCGTTCTGGCGCGGCATCACGCGCTTAATCATGGCGCGTCCACCGAAGTCACGGTCGAGGCGCATGCTCAGGCTGATGTTTTCGCCAGCGGCATCCCAGGGACTAATGCTCGGAATTTCCGTCATTTCCCAGGGACGGGCACCAAAGCGGAAGTCAGCCGTGGTCAGGGCACCAACCGGGCAAATATCGGTGGTGTTGCCGCTGAAGTAGGTATCGAAGCCAGGGTCGCTGCTGGTGATGATCTGTAGGCGACGACCACGCTCATGGAAGCCAAGAACAGCATCGCCAACCAACTCATCCTGGAAGCGCACGCAGCGCGCACACTGGATGCAGCGTTCACGGTCGAGGAAAATCAAATCACCCAGTGGGACATGCTTCTGGAGGTGCATTTTGTCGCTGTAGATCATACGCGACTCTTGCGGACCATGCTCCATTGTCAGGTTCTGCAACGGGCATTCACCGCCTTTGTCGCAGATGGGGCAATCGAGCGGGTGGCTGGTCAGCAAAAATTCCAGCACATTTTCGCGCGTTTCATCAACCGCTTCTGTGTTGGTGCGCACGACCATGCCGTCACTGGCTGTTTGGGTACAGGCCGTCTGCAATTTGGGGAACCAGCGAACAGTCGGTTCGCCATTGTCATCGAGCACGACATCGCCCGTTTCACGGTCGCGCATGATGGAGCCAAGCTCCACGAGACACATGCGGCACATGCCAACTGGTTCTAGCTTAGGATGGTAGCAGAATACCGGGATGTCATTATCCGCATACCACTTCGCCAGGTCGACAAGGTTCGCACCGGCAGGCACCTGATATTCTTTATCGTCAATTTTGACTGTGACGAGCTTCGTGTCGTCTTTAACGGGTATGGCCATTGACTACCCCTTTATAGCACACCATAAACTGGACACTATTGTGTCAAATCTTCACTTATTTTGCGATAGCCGAGACATGATTGTCTTACCTATCGCCATCAATACGAACAATATGCTTGTTTGCCAACCCCAGTAGGGCGCGGTCGCGCATCGTCTGCGCAACAAGACCCCACCTGGCGGAGTGAATCAAATCATCTGTCAGCGAAATTGCTCGCTCAAAATCCGCCTTCGCCAGGTGGTATTGCTTCTGCTTCAGGTATAGCTCCCCGCGCAGCACATACGCCGATGGTGCTTCGGGGTCGTGACGAATCGACTGGCTCAAGGCCTGGAGCTTTTGTTCGCTCGGCGCACTCAGGCCAATCCAATTGGCCAACCGCGCCAGCGGTCCTGTCCGTCGCTTTGCCACCCCATTGTCACGCGCCTGGATGATGTCGTCTTCGATATAGTCATCGTCTAAACGGGCATCATCTACGACGTTGTCTTCAGAATTTTCTTCTTGAAACACATCGTCCGCTGACAACGGGTTTTCAGTGTGCGTCATGCACTAGTCTCCGGCGACGGCCATTTCGGTATCGCCCTGGACATGCTTCGCAAAATCATCCGGGAACTGCTTGATGGTATGGATGATCGGATTTGCAGCAAAGTCACCCAAGGCGCACAAGGTTGCGCCCTGCATGTTATTGGCCACATTGGCGATTAGCTCAACGTCTTTCGGCGTACCTTCGCCAGCCATAATGCGGTCGATGACTTTATCCAGCCAATAGGTGCCTTCGCGGCAGGGCGTACACTTACCACAGCTTTCATGCTTGAAGAACTTGGTCACTTTGCTGGCGACCCAGGTGATATCGACTGTGTCGTCCATGATAATCAGCGACGCCGAGCCGATAATTGTGCCGAGCTTGGCCGTATCTTCATAGCTCATGCGCGTATCAAGCACTTCGTCTGTCAGCGGCACAATTGGGCCAGAGCCACCAGAAGGCAACATGGCCTTAAAGCTCGTGCCCTCGTTGCGTGGGCCGCCGCAGATGTCATACAACAACTCACGGAAAGTCGTGGTAAATGGCAGTTCAAAGACGCCTGGATTTTTGACGTGGCCACTGACGCAATACAGCTTGGTGCCACTGCTCTGTTCCGTGCCGATGGCTTTGTAGGCATCCGCACCGTTGTTGATAATCCAGGGGACGTTGGCCAGGGTTTCGACGTTGTTGACAACCGTCGGCTCCTTGTAGAGACCACCGCCTTTATTGGCCGGGAATGGCGGGCGTACACGCGGCTGCCCCAGCAGCCCTTCCAGGCTGTTGAGTAGGGCTGTTTCTTCACCACAGATGTAAGCGCCAGCGCCCAGGTGCGTGTAGACTTCGCAGTCCCAACCACTGTCTTGGATATTTTCGCCGATGAAGCCGGCTTCACGGGCGGCAGCAATGCGCTCGTCGAGGTCATGGGCAACATCCCAGAACTCGCCACGCAGGTAGATATAAACCGCTTTCGCACCAATCGCGTAGGCGGCAATCAATGCGCCCTCGATCAGTTGGTGCGGGTTGGTTTCCATAATCAGGCGGTCTTTGAAGGTACCGGTTTCACTTTCGTCAGCATTGACGCAGACGTATTTGATCGGCTCATTCTTAGGGATGAAGCTCCACTTAATACCCGCCGGGAAGCCCGCACCACCGCGTCCGCGTAGGTTAGAGGCCTTCACCACGTTGATGACTTCATCGCGCCCCATTTCCAGGGATTTCTTGAGGGCTTCGTAACCACCATTTTCAACATAAACATCGAAGTCACGAATATTTTCGACGTCGTTGGCTCTCAGAATAATGTTAGGTGTATCGCTCATCAGTTCCCTACTTTTGTCTTTAGCTACTGATTCGCTAGCTATTATTTCGCATCGAGTTCGGCCTGGTATTCGGCACGCTTCTCTTCGACCCAGGCTTTCATCTTATCCATATCCAGGTCTTCCATAAAATGGAAATTGCATTGCAGCATGGGCGCTTTATCGCAAGCTGCCAGGCACATGACGTGCTCGACGGTGAACAGACCATCTTCGGTCGTACCGCCTTCCTCTACACCAAGGTAGTCTTTCAACGCCTTGTGGAATTCATCAGCCCCGTTGAGCGCACAGGCCAGGTCCGTGCAGACCTGCAACCAGTACTTGCCTTTGGGCTTTTCTGAATACATTGTGTAGAAACCGGCGATCGAACGAACCTGCGTCGGGTCAAGGTCAAGGATTTCTGCGACCTCATCGACGCCCTGGTCATTCACGTAACCGTATTCTTCCTGGGCAATATACAGAAGCGGCATGACCGCGCTGCGCGAATCTGGATATTTGCTCAGGTGAAGTTGAATACGATCGTTGTACTTCTCTTTCAGTGCCATGCTTGGTTTATCCTTCCATCACCCGATGGTGTTGGCTAGCGATCGCAATCGCCTAAAACAATATCGACACTACCGATGATAGCAATCAAATCGGCGATCATGTGCCCTTCTGCGATCATCGGCATTGCTGCGATATGCATGAATGACGGCGTTTTGAAGT
Source organism: Anaerolineaceae bacterium (assembly GCA_002699585.1). Classification (GTDB taxonomy): domain Bacteria; phylum Chloroflexota; class Anaerolineae; order Aggregatilineales; family Phototrophicaceae; genus Phototrophicus. The sequence goes on from PABP01000038.1 coordinate 339,991, forward strand.
GTACACGGCGCGGACGTGTCTCGCCTGTACCATGCAGATAGCAGCTAATCTCGCCGCGTGGGCTTTCCACAGCAGCGAAAACTTCCTCATCAGGGGCATCAAAGCCCTGCGTCCATAGCTTAAAGTGGTGGATGACCGCTTCCATACTCTGGCCCAGCGCACTACGCGGCGGCGGTACGAACTTGCGGTTCTCGCTGCGGAACGGCCCTGTCGGTTCCAGGCGATCAATACCCTGTTTGATGATGCTCAAGCTCTGGCGCAATTCAGCCAGACGGACCATAAAGCGATCATAAACGTCGCCATGCTCGCCAAGCGGCACATCAAAGTCAAAGGTTTCATAGCCACTGTAGGGGGACGACTTGCGAATATCCCAGTTAACGCCGCTGCCACGTAATGACGGGCCGCTAACGCCCCAGGCAAGGCCCAGGTCCGGCTCAATGACGCCAACGCCATGCGTACGGTCAATCCAGATCGGATTTTTGACCAGCAGCGCTTCGTAGTCATCGACTTTTGGCGGGAAGTAATCAATGAATTCATTGACTGCGTCGTGGAAGCCATCCGGCAGGTCGCGCCAGACGCCACCCGGACGGAAGTAGCTGCCCATCATGCGCTGGCCACTGACCATCTCAAAGATACGCAAAATCTTCTCGCGTTCACGGAAGCAATAAAGGAAGACGCTCATCGCGCCCATATCAAGCGCCTGAGTCCCCAACCACACCATGTGGCTGGCAATACGCGACAGTTCCAACAGAACCACGCGAATGGTCTGGGCGCGCTCTGGCACGTCGAGGCCAATCATTTTTTCGATAGCCATACAAAAGACCATGTTATTGGACATCGGTGACAGATAGTCCATACGATCTGTCAGCGGGACACCCTTTTCATAGGTCTTGTCTTCGATATTCTTCTCGATGCCGGTGTGTAAGAAGCCAACATCGGGTAAAACGGTGACGAGTTCTTCACCGTCGAGTTCTAACAGCAGCCGGAGCACACCATGTGTACTCGGATGATGGGGGCCCATGTTGAGCAACATGGTTTCGCCTGTGATGGCACGCTCCGTCACCAAGCCTTTTAGCTGGTTAAGATCGCCTTCCCAGGTCGCCTTGACTGCTTGATCTCCAACTTGTTCAATCGCCATAACCCACTTACTCCAACACCCTCATCGCCAGCAATTAGTCTTTGGCCAACGGTTTGTGGCTAATGATTTCTTCAACATTAAAGGAGAACTGTACGGTCTCTTTGCCCATCGGGTAATCGCGACGCAGCGGATGTCCATCCCAATCTTCCGGCATCATCAAGCGGCGCTTGTCGGGATGTCCATCGAACTGGATACCCATCAAGTCCGCGATTTCGCGCTCCAGCCAGTTGGCTGCCGGCCACAAGCCGACAATCGTCGGCACAACCGGGTCTTCTTCCATTGCGAAGACTTTGACGCGCAGACGGCGATTATAGAGCATCGAATAGATATGGTACGCCACACCAAAACGCTCAGGACGATAGTTACGCTCATCCTGGCCATCATAGGCATCGCCATAATCGTTGGGATAATAATCGACCGAGCTGATGTCTGAGAGATAGTTGTAGATCAGGCCGGGGGTACTGCGCAGAAATTGAATGACCTCAACGATGCGCTCTGTTGTAACGACGATCGTGGTTTCATCACGGAACGTCTTCACATGCAGTACATCATCGCCAAACTGCTCTTCTACCGCTTCTACAGGATCAATTGGGGGTGCGATCTGCATAAAACTCTCAACCTAATCTTCGTACAAATTCTCGTACAAACGCTTGTTAATTACGACTGTCTGACGTTGATAACACTGATTTGATAGCATCGGACAAACAGGCAGCCTGCCCGATGCGCAAAACCCACAGACGAACCCAGGGGCTAGCTTGCCCAATCCTGGATACGTTCGCCTTTGATCTTCTCATGCAGGGTCATAACACCGTGTATCAACTGCTCCGGGCGCGGCGGGCAACCGGCGACGTAGACATCGACCGGGATAATCTCGTCAACACCCTGAACAATGGCATAGTTATTGTAGACGCCACCGCATGACGCGCAGTCGCCCATGCTGATGACCCACTTGGGGTCTGACATCTGATCGTAAAGCTGGCGCACAACAGGTGCCATCTTACGTGTGACACGACCCGCGACAATCATCAGGTCAGCCTGACGGGGCGTGGCACGGTTGAGTTCCATACCAAAACGTGACATATCATAATCTGATGCCTGCGTGGACATCATCTCAATAGCACAACAGGCCAAACCGAAGAGCAATGGCCACATTGCCCCGGTACGACCCCAGTTTACAGCATCCTCAAGCGTCGTGGTGACGACGCCCAAATTGCCCAGTTTGGAGCTTACTCCCATTCCAAGGCACCTTTCTTCCACTCATATATGAAGCCAACGACAAGGATCAAGGTAAACACGCCCATCACAATCAAGCCGTAAACGCCAAGATCGCGCATAGCAACGGCCCAGGGCATGAAGAATATGACTTCTACATCGAATATAATGAAGAGTACCGCCACCAAATAGAATTTGACGGGCATCCGGCGCGTGCCGGGGCCAATTGGCTTCATGCCACTTTCATATGGCGCGTTTTTTCTAAAAGATGGGTTATGCGGGCCAAAAACCCGCGAAATCATCAAAATTATGACGCCGATAATCAGCGCAATGATAATCAATACGCCGATGGGCGCAAACGCCTGCAAAGTCATCTAGTTTTTCACTCCGTTTGTGATAATTGGAGCAATCCTCATCCAACAAAAGCTTAACATAGCGATATGAGTGCGTCAAGAAATAATCAAGACAGACGCACCTACACTCATGTAAGATGAAACTCGCTCTTATCTGCCCGCTTAGGCCCCATCATTGTACCGTATTTTGACACCCCTGCCAGACATTAGCTATGACAAAATGGATTGGTCTGGTGCATTTGAGCGCGTCGAAACCCCATGCATGCAATAAGCATGACCCGCGTTACAGCGATAGCCTGATATATCGCTGCTTTTTTAGCTTCAAAAGCGCGCTACAATGTCATCCACGTTCAAGACCACAATCAGGAGAGAGCATTAATGGCTTACCCGTTGACGATAGATGGTACCTATAATGTCCGCGATTTGGGCGGCTTCCCGATAGAGAGCGGTGGCGTTACGCGCAAGCATGTGCTTGTGCGCGCGGGTAATCTCGACAAGCTGCCAACGGGTTCACAGAAGCAACTCGTTACGTATGGTCTTAAGACTGTCATTGATTTGCGCGACGAGTGGGAAATTAAAGACTATCCAAACGTTTTTGCGCAGTCGGAAACCGTAACCTATCTGAATTTACCACTGGTTGGCGAACAAACGATTGATAGTGACACCTGGCAAATATGGAAAGATAAAGCCGCCCAACTGCATGACATCTACATCGGTTATCTGGAAAACTGCCAGCGTCAGATCGGCACCATTATCGGTGCGATTGCGGAAAACACGCCTACGACCATCATCCATTGCTATGCAGGCAAAGACCGAACAGGCATCATCACGGCATTGGTGCTGGCCGCTATGGGTGTTCCAGATGCCTATATCGCTGAAGACTATTCCCGGAGCCATGCCCAGATTAGCCACCTTATCGATACATGGCGCCAATATGCCATCGAAAACAACATCGATATGAAACAAATTGAGCGAGACGCGAGTTCCAACGCAGAAACGATACTAAAGACGCTGGCGCATGTTCGGGGTCAGTATGGCAGCATTGCAGACTATTTGGCCGCCTGCTCAATCACCGATGCCCATCTGGCAAGCATTCGGTCGCGCTTTGTGCAGGACGACGCCTAGCCAAACTGCTGCCCCTTCTTCTGTTGATGCATGGCCCGATTGTGTAGATCAATGATGTCTGTCACAACCATTTCCCTGTTCTGGGCATGTTGATAGGCATTCAGCGGCGTTTCCGAACCAATGCTAAACATATAGTGCGTACCCGGAACAACGTGTAAATTCGCCGCTGGGAATTCCAGCTTCATGAGCAGGTCCATCATATCGGTGAGGCCCACCAGCGGGTCACGGTGGCCGAGCATCACGCGCATGAGATGCCAATCATGGGCAATTTCATAGTTGTTGAGCCGCCCCATCGCCATGAAGGTCGCCCCGGTGATGCCGCGCGGCGTATCATGGTACTGTTGCCTGTGGATCTCTTTCACCATATCGCTGGCCCCGCTCGCCAGAGTGTTCACCACTTGAGGCTTGATGAAGCGCTCGACGACTTCTAGCACAGGCAAGCGCTGCAAAATGCCGATACCCAGCCCCAGGGTTGTATAGAAGATACGGTGACCTTCATCTTCCAGCAGCAGCGCTGGCGCCAGTGCAAAGCGCGTCACTTCCCCATAATTCCAGACCATCGGATTCAGATAAAAGAGCATCGCCCCGCCCATACTGTGGCCAATCAGGTTGATGACCTTCTGGCGTGTTTCGCCCGGTTGGCGGCGAATTCGCAGCAAATCAATCCAATCTTGTAACGCATTCATGGCTGCTGGCGGATTGCACTGCTCCAGGCCGGGGGTACTGCTCTCGAACTGCGACAAACCAAATCCATTGTGGTCCACAGAGAAGGCCACCAGACGGCGATTCGACAAGACTGTCAAAGCCGGGAGTTCTTCCCAGATGCGCCAATTACCGGTCCAGCCATGCACAAAGATGGTATAGCCCTCGACATTGCTCAGGCGCTGGACGAGATACGCATCATCAATGTCGTAATCTTCCGGCCAGGTGATACGCCAATGGAAGTCGCGCAGACCATGTTTCTCTAAAAAAGATCGCGCCGCAGCACGGTCAATTTGATTGGTTTTGATCAAATGCGACAGATGGTAATCAGCGACCCAGGTATCAGCAACCTCACCTGGTCCACGCTGAGAATAATACTTCATCCATGCCAAATGTGTATTTTGAGGGGTCATGAGCTGCTCAAAAAGTCTAACTGGGCCTGTTTTTTTATTATACAAGTTTATGACTTGAATGCTTGTTCAGCCCTAAAGATTAAGCAAATGTCAAAGTTGTTAAAATGGACGAACAATTGATAGTTAATATATTGACCGTAATGAATTAACACATTATGCTTTATTTAGATTGATCTCAGCTAAGAGACCTAATAGAAGCTACTTTGGAGGCACACAATGAACGGGAAGCATTATTCATGGGAACGCGGACAGGCAATGATGGAATATGCCGTTCTTTTCCCAATGGCCGTTGGTATTTTGATTTTGGCAGGGTCTATCGGTTACACCAATCGCATGATGTACACCGATATCGTCAACGCATTTGTTCAACCGGGTATCGAAGAAACGTGTGAGCCAATTGATGAAGGCCCGACGGTTGCCGATCTCGGGGATCATCGGGTTGAATTTTGCGGCGCTGTATACAATGAAGCATCCGACGTCACGACCATCACCTATTGCGTACAAAATGGTGGCGATCCTTCAATCAGTCACTGGGTACTCGGTGTAGACAGCAACTTCGCAAGTTCTATCGTCAGCATTGGCAACACGCAAGGCACACATGAAGACTGGGAGTACGGATACGATCCAACAACCGAAGTAACAGGCCTCAAATTCGACACTGGTTATGAAAGCAGCGGTGGCGGTGGTGGCAATGATAAACCTAATCCTGGTCGTGGCCATGCCTCACTCCCGACGTCACGCGACATGACTGCCATGAAGAACCTCAACCTGGGTAATATGAACCTCAATGAAGACATTTCGGACTACGATAGCACCGCACGCGACATCCTCATCATGGTAACTGGCCAGTGGGATGCCAATGAAGGTACTGTCACCATCAAAGCAGGTGGAGAGACCTATTACAACACCATTCGCCTGCCAGTCCAGGTCACGGATAACTGCGAAGAGTAACCCGACTAAACCTGGTAGATACGGAACCCTAGGAGAGAAAAATGGCACAGCGCGCTCAGAAGCAACAAGCCCTAAGATCAGCATTTGATACAGCTTATCGGGTCATCGATAGCAAAGACGACATAGAGGGGGCGGTGCAAACCGCCTTCTCTAACGAGAATGCCCGTAAGACAGGCTTAACCATAATGAGCTTTGGTGTCATTTTTCTCGCCATCGTGGTCTTTTTCGCAGCAGATGTCTTTGGCCGATTCATGTTGATTATGAATCTACCGCCTGCCGAAGTCCTGCTGGAAACGCCTTATGAGGTAACTGGCCTGAACATGGTTATCCCTGAGGATGGCGCACCACTCATCACACTGCCAGCACAAGGCTACACATATGTGGGCAACCAAACCAGCCTACCAGCGATTAACTGTCTGGGTAACGCCATGCCAACCGAGCAGGCCACACCGAATTGCGGCATCACGATCCCAGCTTTTGAATCAGAAGCGGCCATCATGACAAACTCAGATAACCAAATAGCCGCCATTGCAGTCGCAAACTATGAAAACCAGGCAGATGCTTACAACACATTCCGTGAGCTGTTTGAATACAGCCGAGCATACGGTCAAATTGGTAATTTTGTCATCGCACGTTCTCATGAAGCCCCGTTCTTCTTTAGCTTCCAGAATAACATTTTGAACTTTACGTGGATGTCAGATACCTGGATCTACACCGTATCGGCCCCTGAGCTAAACAGTATTGGGGAATTCATTGAGGCACTGCCGATGGTAGAGGCTGCGAGCACATTGGATGAAACATCATCAGGCCTCCAAACAGACTTGCAGTAACCCGAACAAGTTCTCCACAAAAAAAAAGCGCCACTGCATCGTGGCGCTTTTTGCTTACATGAACACATATTTACCCAATCTTGAGCAGCATCATATCGTCGCGCTGGAAGCCTAGCTTAGCAAGGAAAGCGCGCGCCTGGTCATTGGCACGGCGGCTGTTCACCCACAGCGTGTTGAGATTGAGTTCAGCCGCCCGACGCATGACGCCTTCCAGCAGTTCTGCACCCACCCCCCGGCGCTGATAACGTGGCAATACAGCCATATCATTGAGGACGCCCGCCCCTTCTGTCAGACCACGAACAATCGACAGCCCCACACAGCCGACGATGATCGGCAGCGGATCACGAACTTCCGCGACGTAGACCTCAACCAAGGGGGATTCCAACACACGAATGCGTACTGCCGCCCACTCCTTATCGGTAAGTTGGCGATTGTGGGGAATTAACGCCAGCAACCCCAATATTTGGTCGATGTCATCGGCTTCGGCCAGCCGGATCTGAATATCCGGTGGTTGGCGTTTGGGAACCTTGCCGCCAACTTCGTCCAGCGTTTCTAGCCACTCCGCGATCATCTCCCGGTGGGTACGGAATGGCAACAGCGGTAGTTCCTCCGGCTGGAAGACACGCGCCTCCACAGCATCATCCCCGGCTAAGAGCTGGCCACCCACAGGCCGCATCCGGTAAAAGATCATGATGCCACTAACAGGCGGGCCTTCCGGGAAGGAGTTAATCGCCGCCAACTCGATAATTTCTGTTTGTAAGCCGGTTTCTTCCAGCGCCTCGCGGATGGCAGCTTCTTCCGCACTTTCGTCAGCTTCTACAAAGCCACTGGGCAGCGTCCATTCGCCTTCATGCGGAGCATGCCCGCGTTTAATCAAGACCACGCCCCCATCCATTTCTATCAACATGCCAACCCCAGGGACCGGGTTTACAAAATGGACATAGCCGCAGTTATCACAGGCGGGCCGCAGACGACCGCCCTCTTCGCGTTCAGTGAGGGTGTGGCCACAAATCGGACAATAGATAGGTTTTTTGGATGACATAGTAGGCCATTCTAAGTAAGTGCAGTCATCGGATAACAAGTAACAATACAGTATACAGACTAACAGATGGATTGAGGCGAGTGAATCAACAAAAAAGCCCACCGACCCCGAATATCAGCCAGTGGGCTTTTATAAAGCAACTTCGCGCAAATACTACATTTCCAAGTAGTCACGCAGTTGGCGACTACGGGTTGGGTGGCGCAGCTTACGCAGGGCTTTGGCTTCGATCTGGCGAATACGCTCACGGGTCACGCCAAAGTGCTTGCCAACTTCTTCCAGCGTATGGTCCTGGCCATCGACTAAGCCAAAGCGCATTTGCAGCACTTCACGCTCACGGTCGCTGAGGACATCCAACGCATTGCGGATTTGCTCTTTGAGGAGTTGCTTGCTGGCGGCATCCACTGGCCCCGGCAAATTCTCATCGGGGATGAAGTCACCCAGTTGGCTGCTGTCTTCCTGACCAATAGGCATATCCAGGCTCATTGGCTCCTGGCTAATGCGCATGATCTTACGTACCTTCTGGGCAGCCCGACGCAGCTTACGCTGCAAACTGGGGTCCAGATGCATGCCCTTGTCGCGCAGCATCTTGATCGCATCGCGCTCTTCATCAGACAGGAAGTCCATTTCCAGGGCAATTTGCTCCGCGCTGGGTTCCGCACCGAGCTTTTGCAGCAGTTCGCGCTGGGTGCGCATCAAGCGGTTGATGGTTTCGACCATGTGTACTGGAATACGAATGGTACGGGCCTGGTCCGCAATGGCGCGGCTGATAGCCTGACGAATCCACCAAGTGGCGTAGGTGCTGAACTTAAAGCCCTTGGTGTGGTCAAACTTCGCGACCGCCCGCAGTAGACCAATGTTGCCTTCCTGGATCAAATCGAGGAAGCTGATGCCACGTCCCATATACCGCTTGGCCACGCTCACCACCAGACGCAGGTTGGCCCGCGTCAGGTTTTCTGCGGCCATTTCCGCACGCAGTTCGACCTGTTCCAGGGTGTAACGCGCTTCTTCTTCCGGGTCGTCTTCGTCTTCTTCTAACCAGGCGGTGAAGGTTTCCAAGCCAGGGACTTCGCCGTTCTTGCGCAAGTGGCCGCGCAGTTGCAATTGCTGGGCAACCGGCAATAGGAACAAGGCATGGATGACATTGAAGACCTGCCCCGCGTACTCTGTCCATTCTTCATCACGACCCCATTCGCGCTGACGGAAATACGTGCGAATGGAAGACGTGGTGTCCTCGTCCCAGTTTTCATTAATCTGCATGGTTTCATCGATGAAGTCGCGCAGATTAGGGGGATCAACGCCTAACTCAGCAGCCTTTGCTTCTGTTTCCTGCCAATTATTGCGCAAATATTGGTAGGCGTGGCGCAGGGTATCGAGCGCGCTGGGCAGCGTATGCTCGCCATCCGGCCCAAGTCGATCAAGGCTGGCCAGTTCATCTATCAAATCCTGTACCAGACGCTCAGACGCGATCTGGGCGCTCAACCACATCTCGCGGTTCGTATCCAACAGCGGGACCTGACCAATTTCCTTGAGGTACATCCGCACAGGATCATCCGCGATGGCGACGATAGAGATCTCGTCTTCGCCATCGTCGTCTTCGTCGTAATCATCATCTAGATCTTCGTCGGCGAAGTCTTCATCCATGGGTTCATCAACGTAATCCTGGGATACCTGCTTAAGCTTATCTAGCAGCGCATCACCGAGATCGTCGTCATCGTCGCTTTCGAACGCATTTATTGCATCTCTGATATCTTCGTTCGTCATAACCAACCCATACTGTTCTTATTAGGGTAAACGTCCACATTATGTGACCGTTGCGTTGGTAGCATACAGGATATTGCCGTGTTCTGCTATGCAAATGTGTCTTGCACATGTCTTACGCAAACTCTACAGCCATCCGAGTATGCTAGCTAGTGCTGTTTTGGTGTAATTGCCTCTGTTAGCCGATGTGATGCCATATTCAACAACATACACTGGGCTCCATGTTCGCGCGCAGCCTGCTTATCGCGGTTGCGCTCCGCTTCCGTGACCAAAAATAAGATTTCCTCCCGTTCTCGCTGAACGCGATGACGCCGGACCTGCAAAATACGCTTGACGACGTCCTCATCTACGTTGATACCGGGCAATGATTGACGTTTGAAGCTCCCCCATATCTGGACGTGTTCCCCGGCAAAACGCCCACCAATTTGATGTTGAAGCGTATCGACTTCTGTCAATAGCATCTGCGTTAGCTCCGGTAAAAGCGCGTCATCGAGGTGTTGACGCACATAGTCGATAGGTTCCATCTCATCTTGCATGAGCGCCGACAGCAGTAAATTGAGGATCACACGATAGTCACTCTGGCTAAAATCATCGCTAGAAATATCACCAAGCGGTCCATCGATCAACTCACTGCGCTCGTGGGCCAGTTCGCGCAGCCGCCGATTCGCCTGGAACAGCAAATCAGGATTGAGCAGCAGCATGCGTAAGCAGTGGGCCTCGGCAGCGCGGCTGGTGTGGCGGCTGGTCAGACGTGCTGGCATCGGCGATGGTTTGGCTACTGCGGGTGTGCCCGGTTCGCCATCGACCCCCGGCAAAAAAGCTCGATCATCATCTGGATCATAGGGCGCATCATTGTCTTCGAAAAACAGCGGCGGCTCGTAACTGCTGGCAGCATCATCCTGGGCCATAGGCGGCTGCTGATCCGGCGTAGATGGCGCGGGTTTACGCTGTTCCCGCTGTTTGGCCGCCTTGCGCAGTTCCGCCGCCCAATCCATCAAATCCTGCTCACTGATGTGCAGACGCAGCGCCAGCTTCTGCAAGTTCTCCTGAGTATAAAGATTGTTCTCGCTGGCAGACAGGATAGGCAACACGCGCTCAGCCACACGCTGACGGGCTTGCAAACTCGCATCCTGCCCCAATTCGGCAGTTTCCAGGTCGATGACAAAATCCGCAACCGGGCGAGCAGCATCGACGATTTGCGGCCACTGTTCAGGCGTCTCGCGCAGGAAGTCATCGGGGTCTTTGCCATTGGTGATCTGCATCACGCGGATATCGACCGACAGCTTGCCCGTATAATCCGCTTGCAGGGCCTGACGAGCGACTTCCAAGCTGCGGCGGGTCGCATTTTGGCCAGCGGCGTCAGCATCCAGCGCCATCACGATCTGCGAGGCATAACGCGGCACAATCAGCTTGAGCTGCGACTCGGTCATGGCCGTGCCCATCTGGGCGACCACATTGTAGTAACCCGCCTGGTGGGCCTGAATAACGTCCATGTAGCCTTCAACGATGACGGCTGTCTCGCTCTGCCGGATGGCATCTTTAGCGACATCCAGGCCAAATAGCAAATGGCTCTTGTCGAAGACCTCCGACTGCGGCGAGTTGAGGTACTTGGGATTGTCGTCCGGGTCCAGGGCACGCGCCCCAAAGCCGACAATACGTCCGCGATCATCACGGATGGGGATCATCAGGCGATTACGGAAGCGATCATACACCCGCCCACGATCATTCTGGCTGGCCAAACCCGCCGCCAGAATGTCCTCATTGTCATAGCCAAGTTGAGTCAGCGCGTTCATCATATTCTGCCAGCCAGCCGGAGCATAACCGATCTGGTAGCGCTCAATGGTTTCGTCCGTGAAACCACGTTTCTCACGCGTATAAGCATAAGCGCTCTCGGCAGCCTCATCTTCACGGCTGAGCAAGTGCTGATGATAAAAATCCGCTGCTGTTTGCAGCATGGCCCGTAAACGCTCGACCTGCTCCGCTTGCTGCTGCTGCTCCGGCGTCTGCTTGGTGACCTGGACGCCTGCTTGGCGGCCCAATTCATGCAGCGCTTCTGTAAATGACCAGTTATTCTGCTTCATGGCGAAGCTGAAAATATCGCCACCTTCGGCACAGGCCCCAAAACAGCGCCAGGACTGTGTATCGGGATTGACGACAAACGAAGGGGTTTTCTCAGAATGGAATGGGCAGCAGGCTTTATAATACCGCCCAGCCTTCTTAAGCTGGGGAACGTATTGGGATACGTATTGGACGATATCCAACCGTGCTTTGATTTGCTCGGTAACTGACATGAAAGATGTGGCCTCGACTCCCGTCATTTCATTATAAGGGGGCATCGCACGATGCTGCAATTGAGAAATGCCGATTCAACTCAATTTTTACAAAACACCTATACTCTGCAAATTATCCATAAATCAAAAAGGGGCTTACCCATCGGCAAACCCCTCTACAGTCTAAACAGCAGCGAATTAGAAACCGACTAATTCACTCAGATCGGCACGGCCCCGGGCCATCCGGCTGATGCTTTGCAGCAAGCCCAGGCGATTCTGGCGCAGCTTTTCGTCTTCTGCATTGACCAGCACCGTATCAAAGAACTGCTGAATAGCGGGCACAACCGGCTCAAATGCGGTCAGGAAGCCATCGACGTTGGCATCCTCACCCATTGCCGCTTTAGCAGCTTGTACGGCCTCATAAAGGGCTTTTTCGGCGTCTTCTTCCAGAACAGCGGCATCGACCTTGAAGGTCTGGTCCTCTGAGCGGGTGATACGCACACAGCGGGCGAAGTTATCGAGCAGTGTTGGCCAGTTTTCTTTCTGGACCCACTCGCTCAACTGCTGCACGCCAACATACGCACGATAAGGATTGTTGCCCTGCTGGGCCAGTACCGCGTTGATGACATCACGGGCAGAACCCAATTCTTCTTCCAGCCAGCTATCCAGGCGACCCCGGATGAACTCCAACAATTGGCTGATGACGACAGGCGTCACCTCAATCGGCTGCGACGGCGCGACCAGTTCAATGGCATCGCGCAGATTGACGTCGATTTGCTTGGCAATCAAGATTTGCACGATGCCCAATGCCGCACGACGCAGGCCGTAAGGGTCAGAGGTTGAGCGCGGGGCGAGTCCGGCGGCGAACAGCCCCACTAGACTATCGAGTTTATCGGCTACAGCCAGGATCGTGCCTGCTGTACTGGCCGGGACCGCATCCCCAGCATAACGCGGCTGCCAATGCTCAAAGATGGCATCGGCTACTTCCAGCGGATAATCCTGCAACTTGGCGTATTCACGGCCCATCGTACCCTGGAGCGAGGTCATTTCCACGACCATCTGCGTACCCAGGTCAGCTTTAGCGATATGCGCGGCACGCTGGGCAATACCTGTTGCCGTCGTATCGGCATCCAGCAGCTTGCCCACGGATTCGACCGTACTGACGATGCGCTCGTTCTTGTCGCGCATACTTCCCAGGTGTTCCTGGAAGGTCAGTGTGCTCAGGCGCTCCAAATAGTCTTTAAGCGGCTTCTTGATGTCCTGATTGTAGAAATAATCGGCATCGGAGAAACGCGCCCTCAACACATGTTCATTACCATGAATGACCTTGTCGAGGTGCTCAGCATCACCGTTGCGTACCGCGATGAAATACGGCAGCAGCTTGCCCTTTGTATCTTCCACCGGGAAGTAACGTTGGTGCTTGCGCATGACCATCACCAGCACTTCTCGTGGGAGCGCCAGATATTTTTCCTCGAAGGTACCGCGCAACGCGACGGGTGCTTCCACGAGGTTGGTGACTTCATCGAGCAAGCCGGGATCATCGGGAATGGTGCCATTGACTTCATCGGCCAAGACTTTGATCTGCTTGGCGATTTCTTCACGGCGGGCTTCACGATTGAGGATAATGCCCTGTTCGCTCAGTTTTTCAGCGTACTCTGCCGGATTGGTCACATCGAGTATCGGTGAGCCATAAGGACGCAGGCCGCGCGTCGATTGACCAGAGACAACCCCCGCATAGGTGAAGGGAATGGCAATATCACCGAACATGGCCAGCAGCCAGCGCACAGGCCGCGAGAAAGCGATGCCTGTTTCGTTCCAGCGCATGGCCTTGCCAAATTTGATACCAGCGATCAATTTGGGCAGGGCTTCTTGCAAGACCTGGGTCGCAGGCAGTCCTTCATTGTGGACGACAGCGGTCACGTACTGGCCACCGTCAATATCCTGAACTTTCAAATCGGCCACATCTACGCCACGGCCACGTGCAAAGCCCTGTGCGGCTTTGGTCGGGTTGCCATCGGCATCGTAGGCGCGTTCCGCTGGTGGCCCCTTAGCCACGAATTCTTCGTCTGTCTGTCGCGCTGCCAGATTCTTCGCACGGACCACAATACGGCGCGGGGTGGCATCAATCGATACACCCTCATGACTCAGGCGCAAGTCATCCAGCAAAGACGGAACGGCTGCATCAAGCTGCTGCAAGACATCATCGACATCATTGGCAGGCAGTTCTTCCACACCAATTTCCAGCAAAAATTCGGCTGGTTTGGTTGGGGCGACGGGTTCCTCCGGCGTATATTCCGGCAAGCTCACGCCCCACTTGGATGCCATGCTCATCAACGGATAACCAAGCTTCTCCCGATTTTCCGCATAAGCATGGGCGACGGTGCGCGTCATGTCGCGCATACGGCGGAAGTAGCTGGCACGTTCGGTCACACCAATCGCGCCACGCGTATCCAGCACATTGAACAGGTGGCTGCACTTGAGCACATAGTCATAGGCGCTGATGAGGGCATCGCCTTCCAGCGCACGCGAGTATTCGCGTTCGTAGGTGTCGTAGATTTGCTTGAGGGCTTCGACATCGGCCACATCAAAGAAGTAGCGGCAGTGCTCAACTTCTTCCTGGTACATGATGTCATGGTAAGTGATGCCATCCATCCAGTCGATTTCCCAGGCGCTGTTTTTGTTCTGCAACGCCAGCACGATGCGCTCGATACCATAGGTAATTTCGACCGACACCGGATCAAGTTCCATACCGCCTGCCTGCTGGAAGTACGTGAACTGGGTGATTTCCTGACCATCCAGCCAGACTTCCCAACCCAGGCCCCAGGCCCCTAACGCCGGCGATTCCCAGTTGTCTTCCACGAAGCGAATATCGTGTTCGCGCGGGTTGATGCCAAGCGCCTCAAGCGACTTGAGATACAGTTCCTGGGGATTACCGGGGTCCGGCTTGAGGATAACCTGGTATTGGTAGTATTTCTGCATACGGTTGGGATTGTCACCATAGCGGCCATCATCCGGGCGCACGCTGGGTTCGACATACGCCACGCGCCAGGGTTCTGGACCCAGCACACGCAGCAAAGTCGCCGGGTTACCGGTACCCGCGCCAACCTGTACATTATAGGGTTCCCAGATCACGCAGCCCTGCGCGCTCCAGTATTCATGTAATTTGAGGATCACCTGCTGAAAGTTCAGGGGTTGCGACATAGCAAAATTGTCCTGACAATTTATCGCGGTCAAGCAGTTCATTGAGTAGCGGAAGCGCTATTATAGAAAAGGAGTCGGTCATTGACGAGGGCGCAAGCAGCGTACACACTAGATAGATGTCATGATCGCTGGGTATCCTACCGTGAAATACGGGTGTAATGGGGCATCAGCGCAACAAAACACATGACACCATACCCAGAACGAGGCAGCCATGAGCTGGGATTATATCTTCGTCGTCGATTTAGACGGCCATGAAAATGCGTCCGAGCGCTTGATACAGATCATCGAAGCCATCAGTCAGGCGGATGTTTTTGGCGCATCACTCCCTGTGAAGCTAGAAGTCATCAATGCGGAAAGCCAGGTCAGCGACTTCAACCTGGGCCAGCGCGGTAAAATCAAGGACGCTATGTCGGTGTTCCAGCGCGTGGCCGACAGCCACTATCACGAGGATATACGCTTCGTCGTTACCTATCAACTGCCGCTGTATGTGCAACTCTGGGAAGATGACCTCCCTCATAAAGAGAAAAACTATCGCCAGTTCATCATTGAAGGCTTCCGTGACTTCGGTGTGCCGACGAATATTTACTACAATGCAGGTGATGCCCGTCATTATCGGGCAGGGCGCACACAACAGCTCAACCTGGGTTTGTTGATGAAGGAACTGCTATTCATGGCCCAGGTCATGCGAGCACGGACCCTGCGCGGATTGAATATCCACAACGATGTCGAGGCGCATCGCCATTCGATGGTCTTTCATCGCGTGTTGGATGGTTTCTTGCTGGACCTGTATACCATCACCGGGGAGCATCACGGTATCACCGACAAAACGCGCGAAATCGCCCTGGATGCCATGTTCGACCCACGCGCCAACCTGCGCCTGGAAGAAACCGATGACTTGCCCATCCTCGTCAGCAAAGATGGCAGCACGGGCAATCTACGCACCTTTTATGAAATTCTGCTGCATCTGCTGCGCGAGCAAAACCGGTAGGCGCGTATTCGCATGAATTGTTCGAGTAAATCAGTGGCACATGCCCAGGTGGACGGTACAATAGCTGATTGTTCCTCGTGCTTTATTCATGCGCCATTTTTCATGCGCCATGTATGTGCCCATCGTACTGAGCCATTTAACTCATCTATGTATACATCATGAGATACCCTATGGATGATGCCATGCCAAAAACGTATATTGACCAGATTAAAGCCCCGGAAGAACAAACAGATGCTGATTTTTGGAAAAATCCTTTTGGTATAGAGGTTGAATACGACGATTTGCGATTTTTATATATACCGGATCACGTCAGCACCTATATTTCGACGCAGGTCGCGCGGAAAGTCTACCGTTACCAGATTAATCATATTTCTACAAAAGAGCAGATCACGCATGCTGTCATGATTACGATGGGTGGGCTGCTCCCCGGCGTGCAATTGCACGATCATCTGGCGTGGACGCTCAACAAAAATATCCCGCCGATTGACTTCGGCACGATGGGCGTCAAGTATTACGCGGGTCCTGGCCAACCACTGGACGAACCCAGAATCATCCATGCGCTATCAATCGATGTCAAAGACAAGGTTGTCGGCGTGGTGGAAGACCTGGTTGACCTGGGCGGGACGGCCAATTTCGTCGCCAACTATCTGCTGGAACAGGGCGCGAAGAAGATCGTGTTGATTGCCCCATTCCTCAAGTCCAAAGGCGATATTCAGCACATATCCGAGGTGATTTCCTATGGGTACGTGCCCAAAGACACATGGATCATCACCCCGCGCGAAAAGGTGGAAACACTGGTGAAGCGTGTCCCCTACTGGCGCGACCGCGGTGCGACACTGTCGACGTGCGAAGACAACCTGATCCGCATTGGTTATCCGCGCTACCTGATCGATATCTATCTGCGTCCGACCTACGAACGCGGCTAACCAGCGACCATGCCCAAACTCATCTACCTGGGGGTGCTGCGCATCCCGACCGAAAAAGCACACGGCTTGCAAATCATGCAGAACTGCGAAGCCTTTGCCAACACGGGGTACGATGTCGAGTTATGGGCGGCACGGCGCATCAATACGCCGGACATGCGCCAGATCAACGACCCTTTTGCGTTTTACGGCGTAGAGGCCAATTTCAAGCTCAGGCGATTGCCCCTGCTAGATTTAATGCCATTGGCACGCGGGAACCTCAAGATTGAGCGCGTCTTTTTCTATATGCAGATTGTGTCCTATGTGCTGGTGATGCTCGTCACGATGCTGTTCACACGGGCCGATGTCTACTATTCGCGCGATGAAAACATCCTGTTCGCACTGAGCCTGATAAAACCCCGGCACAAGCTGGCCTATGAGGTCCATACGCTGCGCCCATCAAAATGGGGGCGTTGGTTACAAGTACAGGCCGCCAAACGCAGCGGCGCGGTCATCCCGCTGACAGGTAAGTTACGCGATGATCTGGCTGATGACGGCATCACACCCGATAAAATGATGGTCGCACATGATGGTGTTCGTGTGAGCCGCTTCGAGGGTTTACCAGACCGTATCCAGGCACGGCAGCAAATCGGCTGGCCGGAAGACGCTTATATCGTCGGGTATATGGGCCAACTCAAAACCATGAATATGGACAAGGGCGTAAGCCTGATCGTAAAGGCCATGACGCATATCCCAGATGGTTACATGGCCATCGTCGGCGGTCCAACCCAGGCCGCCGAACAACTCCGGCAGATGTGGATCGACCTGGGCCAACCAGAGGACCATTTTCTGTATTCCGGGCAAGTTGCCCCCGATGATGTCCCCCTCTACTTACGCGCGTTCGATGTAGGCATGATGCCGCAACCCTGGACGCCACACTTCGCCTATTACACATCGGCACTGAAGTTGTTTGAGTATATGGCCGCCGGTTGTACAGTCGTGGCATCGGACCTGCCATCGGCTAAAGAGGTGTTGCAACACGAACAAACGGCCCTGCTGTTCGCCCATGAGAATGTCGAGGCGCTGACGGTAGCTCTCTTGCGTTTGCATGATGACACACGCCTGCGTGATACGCTTGCAGACTACGCCTATACCGAAGTTATGGCACACTACACATGGGACGCCCGTGCAATCGCTATTCGCCAGCACATTGAGACACAGCAGAGATTGAAATAAGTCCAATTGGGAAAGGGCTGACACACTGATGCGCATCATGATTCTGAGTGACCGGATCCCGCCAGAGAACCGCGGTGGTGGTGGGCTCATGGCGTGGCGCTTGGCGGTCGGGCTGCGCGACAGCGGCCATGATGTGCATGTCGTCGCGGCCACGGACCATATCCCCCGGACGCAACTGCGAGAGAGCATCCCGACCTATCACATTCGCACCCGCTACCGTGAACGCTTTCGTCCGTATCTCTCGCTGTACAATCCGCAGGCCCTACCGGAATTGCGTAAGCTGTACAAGCGTATTCAGCCGGATGTGGTTAACGCACATAACATCCACAGTGATCTGTCCTACGCCAGTATCTCGACAGCCAGCCGAATGGGCTTCCCGACGGTATTCACGTCACACGACGCCATGCCCTTCGCCTATAGCAAAATCGACTACTTCGTGCCGGAAAGCGGCTGTGAACCTATCTCACCACAGGACTATCGCCTACCACCGGGGCACAATCGCCGTACGGCACGACTGCGCTATAACCCGATCCGCAACATTGTCATCAGGCATATCCTGTTGCAGCATGCCGATAAATTGACCGCCCCCAGTCAGGCTCTGTGTGATGCCCATCAGGCCAATGACCTGCCCGGGTTTGAGCGCGTTCACAACGGCATCAATCCAATTACATTTTCAGCATCACAAAGCCAGGTCGAAGCACTGCGAAAGCGACTGGCGTTGGAGGGCAAAAAGGTCATCCTCTTCGCAGGCCGCCTGACGCGCCCCAAAGGGACCATCCAGCTATTGGACGCACTGCAACAGGTGATCGCAGATGTACCGGAAGCGGTGGTGCTGGTGCTGTCATCCATCCCGATTGACCAGCAAATCACGGATAGCAAATACGACACCCTCAAAGCCAATCACCTGAAGTCCGGCGGTTGGTTGGATGGCTCTGAATTAGCAGCCGCCTTCCATCTAGCCGATCTGATCGTCTCGCCAAGCATCATTTTGGAGTCTTTTGGCATGGTCTTGATCGAAGCAATGGCTGCCCAAAAGCCCGTCATCGCTTCCTGCTATACAGGACCGACGGAAATTGTGGTGGATGGAGCAACGGGTTTTCTGATTAATCCGCATGATACGGCTATCTTCGCGGATAGGCTGAAAACGCTTCTGATGCAGCCTGACCTGCGCCAGAGCATGGGACAAGCAGGTCAAGAACGTCTGTTAGCGCACTTCACGCTCAGCCAGCAAGTCGACGCGATGGTGGATGTCTACGAGCAGGCTATCGCCCACAAGAAGCAAGGTCACTAAGTTAGCTGCAAAATATTAACTGCCAAACCATCGATTGAAGATTCGCCCGATCCTAAGCATGAAGCTGGACCATAGGCTTTTTGCAGGCGCAGGCTGTTCCTGCTCTAGGGGTTTGGTGAGCGGTTCTAGATGAATGGGTTCATCAAGGACAGGTTGGTTGAGGAACGTGCGCACCTCATGCTCACGCGAGGACATACTTTCCGCCAGTATAGAGATTGCAATCGGTACAGTGAGCATCTGCACCAGGTCATCATCACTGAGATGAATCGTTTCCTGTAAATGCTGCTCACGAATCACATGGTCAATAATTTCAAAAGTGAGCTGGGCACACAGCAGTTTCTGGCGTTCGTCGAGGTATTGATCCCAGATACGATAATCAAAGGGGCGTGGCAACTGGGATAGCAACTCCGAGACTTGCGAAGACAGATCTGACATACCATACGTCAGGCCAAGGCGGCTGACGTCAAAATCATCACTTTCAATATGTTCTTCAAAAAGATTGCGACGGTTCTTGTGAGGCATACAAGCCCATCCAGAATCCATATACTTTGCTTCAAGTATACGAAAATGCCATTTGGCAAGCAATAAGTGGGATACCAATCCCTATTCAAAACCTTATTCGGGCACCGATTCAAATCATAATGCAACAAAAAAGCAGGCACGATGATCGTGCCTGCTTTTGCGTGTTTCGCTAAATTGGACGGCTAAAGCTTAGTCGCCACTTTCCGGCTCGGTATCGACTTCGCGAGCTTCCACCGCGCGGGCTTCAGGACGCTGTGATGCGCCACGGGCCAGACCCATCAAGCCTGTTTCCGGGCCTTGACGGCGGGACTGTTCTTCGTCCTTGCCGAAGCGAATCACATCACCAGATGTGGTGATGGCTTCGACTGATAGGCCGAGGCTTTGCAATTCCTTCACCAGAACGCGGAAGCTGGTTGGGATACCCGGTTCTTCGATGGGTTCGCCCTTCACGATGCTCTCGTAGGTCTTCACGCGGCCCTGGACATCGTCGGATTTGACGGTGAGCATTTCCTGAAGGGTATACGCTGCACCGTAGGCTTCCAGCGCCCACACTTCCATTTCACCGAAGCGCTGGCCACCGAACTGGGCTTTACCACCCAAAGGCTGCTGCGTAACCAGGCTGTAGGGGCCTGTCGAACGCGCGTGGGCCTTATCTTCAACAAGGTGAGCCAGTTTGAGCATGTGCACAAAGCCAACTGCAACGTGATTGTCGAAGAGTTCACCAGAGCGACCATCGTACAGTTTGTGCTTACCGTACTGCGGCACTGGTTCGCCAGTTTCAAACATGACCTTATTGGCCAGTTCGTACAGGGTCTTATCGTCGGCATCTTCTGGGATGTCTACGGGTTCTGTCGCGTAGGCTTGGATCCACAGGCGCAATGACACGTTGACAGCCATCTGATCACGATGTTCACGTTCCGACAAGGTCATATTCGTGTTATCGAAGATGAGGATCTCATCGGGATCATAACCCAGTTCACGCAGCCACTCAGCCAGGACAACACGACGGGCATAGACATTCGATGCCATCAATTCCTGGGTATCGTAGTTGGTATCTTCGCCCAACCATGCATGGATATAGTAGCGGCGAACTTCGTCATCATCTTGCAGCTCTTCGCTGTCGTAGTACTCGTTGATCCATTCCCAGGCACGCTCGGTGATGATCTTCCAGGCACGGTCCATCATCCAGGCACGGCCCATTTCAGCCTGAATTTCGAGTTCGTCAGCGCCATCGAACACCGGCGTTACCGCACGGAAGCCGAGGCGATCTGCTGCCCAACCCAGGTGAAGTTCCAATACCTGGCCGATGTTCATACGACCGGGAACACCCGTCGGGTTCAGGATGATTTCGACAGTACGACCATCGTCGAGATACGGCATGTCTTCGATCTTGACGACACGCGAGATGACACCCTTGTTACCGTGACGACCCGCCATCTTGTCACCCACTGTCAGCTTACGACGCTGAGCAATGCTGACGCGGACCATTTTTTCCACACCTGCGGACAGGTCGGGGTGCTCTTCACGAGTGAAGGTCTTGACATCGACAACCTTACCGCTTTCACCATGAGGCAAACGCAGCGAGCTGTCTTTCACTTCACGGGCTTGCTCGCCGAAGATAGCGCGCAGCAGTTTTTCTTCCGGGCTGAGTTCTTTTTCGCCCTTCGGTGTGATCTTACCCACGAGAATATCGTGTGGGCCGACCTCAGCACCGATACGAACGATACCGAATTCATCCAGGTCCTTCAGCGCGTCTTCACCGACATTCGGGATGTCATAGGTGATTTCTTCCGGGCCGAGCTTGGTATCACGGGCTTCCACTTCGTGCTTTTCGATGTGGATGCTAGTGAACTTGTCTTTGCGCAGCATATCTTCGCTGATGAGCAGTGCATCTTCGTAGTTACCACCATCCCAGCAGATGAAAGCAGCCAAGACGTCATGGCCAAGGGCGAGGTTACCATTGTGCGTGCTGGAGCTATCCGCCAGAACCTGGCCTTTTTCCACACGCTGGCCCTTGAGCACGACCGGCTTCTGGTCGATACAGGTGGATTGGTTGCTACGGTTGTATTTACGCAGTTGATAGCGACGTTCTTCGCCGTTGTCCTGGCGAACGATGATGCGGTCACCCTGGACGCTGATCACATCGCCGGGTTCTTCTGCGACCAATACCTGACCGCTGTCGATTGCGGCCTGATCTTCCATACCCGTGCTGACAATCGGAACGTCCGGGTTCAGCAGCGGAACAGCTTGACGCTGCATGTTGGAACCCATCAACGCACGGTTGGCGTCATCATGCTCTAGGAATGGAATCAGCGCGGCGCTAATACCCACAATCTGGCGCGGGGCGATGTCGATGTAATCGACCTGGTGAACGGGGACCACACGGAAACCCTGACGATAACGGCAGGACACACGGTTGGACACAAATTCACCCTGGTCATCGAGCAGACTGTTGGCCTGGGCGATGATGTAGTGGTCTTCTTCATCGGCATTCAGGTATTCAATTTCCGGTGTAACAAACGGAACAACCGGAACTTTGTCAATTTTGGCCTTCTTCAGCGCTTTGATTTCCGCTTCGCCGATGACGGTATCTTCTTCAAGGATGACATTGTCTTTGGCATCTTCGATATCATCACGGACGCGGCGACCGACAAGTCGCTCGTCATCCACGCTGAGGAACTTGACCACTTTACGATACGGCGTCTCGATGAAGCCGTATTCATTCACACGGGCGTACGAAGCCAAGCGACCAATCAGACCGATGTTCGGACCTTCAGGTGTTTCAATCGGGCAAATACGGCCATAGTGGCTATGGTGAACGTCACGGACATCGAAGCCAGCGCGCTCACGACGCAAACCGCCTGGGCCGAGGGCCGACAGGGTACGCTTATGCGTCAGTTCCGCCAGCGGGTTGGTCTGTTCCATGAACTGTGACAACTGTGATGAGCCGAAGAACTCGCGAACAGAGGCCACAATCGGGCGAATGTTCACCAGCGAGACAGGTGTCATATTGTCAATTTCACGGATGGACATGCGCTCTTTGACGACGCGTTCCATACGGCGCAGACCGACGCGCAGCTTGTTCATGATGAGTTCGCCAACTGTCTTCACACGGCGGTTGCCGAGGTGGTCAATGTCATCGCGGTTGGCTTTACCGGTGTTAATTTCGATCATACGACGGACAACAGCGACAATATCGCCTTTTGTCACCGTACGAACACTACGCGGAATCTGGCTGTCCAGATTGAGGCGCTGGTTCAGCTTGTAACGACCGACGCGTTCCAAGTCATAACGGCGCTGGTCGAATAGTTGACTGTAGAGATATTCGCGCGCGTTGTCGAGCGTTGGCGGGTCGCCAGGGCGCATCTTACGATAGAACTCAATCAAGGCTGCTTCGGCCACGGTCTGGTTCTTCTTCAGGTCCCAGACAGGCTCGTTCTTGATGGAGCTTTCAATATAGGGGTGGTTCTCATCGTCGTCGATGTCAGAGAACAACGCCATGATTTCTTCGGACTCACCCGTCTTAATTGGGCTGAGATCATCCGGCAGATCATCCTCGACAGCGGCCAGTGCGCGCAACAGCACGGTCACAGGCATGGTACGTTTACGATTGAACTTGATCGTCAGGTAGTCGTTCTTCTTAGTTTCAAATTCCATCCAGGCGCCACGATCTGGAATCAACTTGGCGTTGGACAGCAGACGACCTGTGGTACGGTCTTCGTCAGCGTCGAAATAGACACCTGGGGAGCGAATCAACTGGCTGACGACCACACGCTCGGACCCATTAACAATGAAGGTACCTTTGTCGGTCATCAGCGGGAAATCGCCCAGGAAGATGTCGCTGACGGTTACTTGATCCCCTTCTTCGCGGTTCACCAGTGCCACGCGCACATACAGCGGAGCCGCGTAGGACATATCGCGCTCGATGCATTGTTCCTGGCTGTACTTGGGTTCCTCAAACCAATATTTGAGGCCAAACTGCTCGGCTTCTGGGATATTACCGGGGAAGTAGAGTTTAAGATTGCCGTTGAAGCTTTCGATGGGGTTGATTTCGTCGAAAAGTTCGACCAAACCCTCACGAATGAACCATTCAAAGGCGCTCGATTGAATTTCAATTAGTGACGGAAGCTGTTCCGTATCTGGCACACGGGCATAGTTCTTTACATTATAGTAGTCACTCAAAGCGCCGCTCCTCTACGTGATAGACTCGCCGAAAACGAGAAAAACCAGTCAACCGCTAGAGATGGCTGGTTGCGGGAAAAATATGTCGTTGTAGCCGTATCGTTTTAGACATGGACGACCAAAACTGAACAGTGGAGAATTCTGTGATGTGTCAGTATACCGAAGCAGGGGCTAAAAGTCAAGAGACACGCAAAGAGAGTCCGCGCCTCCGAGGAATTGCCAAAATCGTAGCATATTCAGGCTCGTTTGGCAAATATCCCAAGCGAAATTTGGGAAAAATCTTAAGCCTTTGGGATAACCTTAATCCTTTTGCTTGAACAGTTAATGAGCATTAACTGTTCTGCCAGGTTATCCCAAATTTGACATATTTGCAATTAATGCAGTACAGCAGGCTCATCATCGGGGTTTAATGCGACTTTGCGCATATTCCCCATGAACCAATTGTAGACAATCAGCACGAAGCCCCCCACGATGGTCAGAACCGCCGCGAGCTGCACACGGGTCGGCAGCGGACGTAAGCGCACGCGCACCCCTATTGGTCGCTTTAGCAGTTCGTTACGCAGTTGACGCTTGAAGGCTGGACGCGGCTGGACTTCTACAAGCGTGTCGTGCAAGCTATCGATAATCGGCAGCCAGTTGGCGACGTCGTCATCATTCAGGTCATAGCGCCCCATGATTTGATCCAAGGTCCCATCATGACGAATAACGGCATCTGTCAGCGTTGAAACAAGGTCTTGAACGTGTTGCTCGTGTGTCGTGTTCATCCGGGCTACCCTCTACCGTGCTTACGTGCCGTGCTATCCGCATCTGGCTTGGCCATCGTGTTCTTCATATCTTGCATCTGGATTTCATCGCGCAGGGCGATCAACGTCCTATGATAGAGCGACTTAATCGCGCCCTCGGTGCGGTTCATGATTTCGCCAATTTCAGCATTGGACTTCTGGTGAATGAATTTGAGCAAAATAAGCTGCTGACGCTCTGCTGGCAGACGGCCAATGGCTTTCATGAGCGTTTCCTGCTCATCAGATGCTTCCGCCTGTCTATCGGGCGCTTCCGAGCGCAGGGTGTGGGCGACATAGTCATCTAGCGGGATGATTTTGCGCCGACCATGATCGCGATGGAAATTGGCAACCAGATTGTGGGCAATGCGATACAGCCACGCCTGGAAGGGCACGCCTTTATCGACGTAATTTTCAATATGCCCCATAGCGCGGTAGAAAACGCGCGCAGTGAGGTCTTCAGCATCCTGTTGGTTGCCCGTGCGATAGTAAATGTAGTTATAAATCTTGGTTACGTATCGCTCGTATAACTCACCAAAGGCTTCTTTATCTTCTTTCGCCAGTGCGATGAGTTCATTATCGCTCATTTTGGCGAGCGGTTTTTGCTTACGCCCAAATAACCCCATAGGTCATTCCTGTGTCACTCTTGATCTGTCACTCTTGATCCACACGCCTATAACAACACACGCAATCCGGGCAGGTTACGCATAGCACACCAACCTGCCCGGATTCATTTACTACATTTTTATTTAGCCGCATTACGCGGCACGGCTGGTGATCCAAATGCCATCGTTGCCAAACGGGCCTTCCAAATAGAAGCGCTTGTGCTTCTGCCGTTCGGCCTCTTGCTCGGTTAACCAGAAGCTGAGTTTACGGCCTTTGAGATCGGCCATATGCTGCAATGCGGCGATAACATGCGTACACGCCACCCCATTATACGTCGCCCAACGGCAGGTACAGCGCGCATGGACACGATGGTTGTGGTCGAACTGAATCGTGACCACATGGTTTGCCATTGGATTGGTCACACTTTCCACAATATAGGTGTCTTTATTGATCCGGCGCGACCTCAGATGACGACTTTTTTTCTGTAAGGATTTGATATGTATCGGTTTCATCCTACGCCTCACTTTTCGTGATTCTGCAACACTTATATTATACATTTGTTCTATCAGAATTGCATCGAAATATACCCCCCAACCTATAGGGGTATTTGCCTTTTTGGCAGTTATGAGGAGGTGTAGTAGCAAGTTGAAATGTTGATGAGCATGGATGGCAACTAGCCGTTATAATGAAGTCAAATACACCAGCGTCACCAAACAACCATTGGACACCAAACCATACACCATGCAGTGCTTTATCGGGGAGCAACATGTACAGGCGTAGTCATGGGAGCATCACATCACTAGTCACGATTATTATCATCGGCGTCGTAGCTGGTATCTTATTCGTCACATTTGATAGCCAGCAACCAGGTGCACCCGATACCTCATCCGACGCTGCAATCAGCGCACAGATTACGCCAACCCTCCCTCAACAGCCGACACTAGCACCCAGCCTGCCACCAACGGAAGGCGCCGCCGAAGCACCTGTCAGCGATGTGGCAGAAACTGTCGCCCAGGAAACAGGCGCCAATATCCTCCTGCCGGAAATTCCCGAAGGCACCTCATTGTTTATCCCTAGCGCGGGGATATATGCGCCCATTGTGCAGGCCTACCTAGATGGCAATAGTTGGGATGTCAGCCGCCTGGGCACAAATGTGGGTCATCTGGAAGGGACCGCGTGGTTTACTGAGCCGGGTAATGTGGTCCTGAGCGGGCATGTCGAGCTAGCCGATGGCCGCCAGGGCGTCTTCTCTAACCTGAACGATTTGCAGGTCAACGACATTATCGTGCTCAACAGCAACAATCAGGAACGGCGCTACGTCATCACCAGCATCAGCAGCACGACGCCTGATGACCTAGAACCCGTGATGCCCTCCCCAGAAGACCGTCTGACGCTCATCACATGCGGCAACTATGACTTCTTCCAGGATAGCTACCTCGAACGCTTGATTGTCGTCGCTGCACCGATCAGCTAGAGCGATGCTTCGTCGTATCTCGCAAGGCCTCACGAAAATGGCAACACGATTGCTTGATTTTGTCATTCAACGCCTTTGGTACGTGCTGCCCCATCGTCGCATTCAAATTAGCCTGAGTCC
Source organism: Anaerolineaceae bacterium (assembly GCA_002699585.1). Lineage (GTDB taxonomy): Bacteria > Chloroflexota > Anaerolineae > Aggregatilineales > Phototrophicaceae > Phototrophicus. The sequence continues at coordinate 367,086 of PABP01000038.1, forward strand.
GGCAATGTGTATGCACCTCTTGCAGCAGACAGCCCAACCCAGCGTCCGCCGCCTGGAACTGCGTAGTTTGTTCGTCCAGGGGCGGCGTTATGACATCGAACCCCGAAAACAATACAGCTTCCGTATGACGACGACCCGCAAAATGGAAGGCTATATTCAGCGGCGGATTGTGCCATCAGCGGTCGTGACAGGCTTATTCACGGAAGATAATCAGCAAAGTACGCTTTTGCTGTCAGCACGGATGCGCCTACGCCACATCGTCGAAGCCATCGCATGGCCGACATTTTTCGCCTCGCTCATCATCTATATGCCCTGGGACCCGTTCCTCGTCGGCGGGTTGGTCATCACGCTATATGTTTCCGCGTGGATGGGCCATCGTTACCATGCCGCACTGGAAGCCCACGCCATGATGATCTTCATTCGCAAGGTGCTAGCCGAGCATGTGCAATCCGAGCCACCGCTGCTGGCCAATGATCGCGGTGATATCATCTATGACAATCAGGCCAAGCTAATGCAAACATGGGAACAACTCTACGAAGAAAAGCTACATTCCGCGGATACGGCATAGCGGAATAAAAAAGGCGCGACCGTAACAGCCACGCCCTTCATGTTCAGGAGAGTAGGAATAATTAGATCGTCACCATACTTTTCAGCGCATTTTCCGGTGATGTGTATTTCATGTCGAAGGCTTGCGCGACGGCCTGGTAAGTGAGATGTCCGCCATAGGTATTCAGGCCCTTCAGCAGGCCGGGGTCCGCATGCAGCGCTGGGATGAGGCCCTTGTCGGCGATACGCAACATATAACGCAGGGTCGCATTGGACAGCGCCAGACTGGACGTCCGCGGAACGGCACCGGGCATATTGGCGACACCATAATGCAGCACGCCATCGACCATAAAGGTTGGGTCGCTGTGTGTGGTCGGATGCGTGGTTTCGATGCATCCACCCTGATCAACAGCCACATCAACAATGACGCTGTTGCGCGGCATGGTCTTGAGCATCTCGCGCGTAATCAATTTTGGTGCCCGCGCCCCAGCAATCAACACGCTGCCGATGACGGCATCTGACGTACGAATGACATCGGCAATATTGGCCGAGTTGGAATACAGGGTACTGAAGTTCCCCGGCATCACTTCATCCAGGTAACGTAACCGTTCCAGGTTGATGTCCAGCAGGGTGACCTGTGCGCCCATACCGAGCGCAATACGGGCGGCGTTGGTACCGACAGTACCGCCGCCCAGAATAGCCACCTGGGCCGGACGAACACCCGGAACGCCACCCATCAAGACGCCGCGACCATTTTCGTGTTTGGTCAAATAATGGGCGACGACCTGCGAAGCCATGCGTCCGGCGACCTCGCTCATGGGTTCCAGCAAGGGCAAGCGACCCTCGTCATCTTCGACTGTTTCGTAGGCCACACCAGCAACGCCGCTATCGCACATCGCTTTTGTCAGGGATTCTTCCGCTGCGAGGTGCAAATAGGTAAATAGAATCAGATCAGCCCGGAGAAAACCGTATTCACTGGGTTGAGGTTCTTTGACTTTGATGACCATCTCAGCGTCGCGCCACAGCCTATCGACCTCAGCGTAGATACTGGCCCCCGCATCGACATATTCACTATCGTCAAAGCTGCTGCCCGCACCGGCCCCAGCCTGCACCAACACCCGATGACCATGCCGGACCAATTCGCCGACGCCATCAGGCGGCAATGCAACGCGATATTCGTCTTTTTTAACTTCTTTGGGGATGGCAATAATCATGACTAAACTCTTTTCTATAAACAAGCCACTGATGAGCTATTGTACAGTATGCTGCATAAAATGGGGATTAATGTTGGCAAACTGCACAGGTAGCCCATTCAATCGCTAGAAATCTGTAAAAATGACCGACTGGTATCCGCAAAAGCACGCCATAAGCCATCAAATTGCAGTATGATAGGATTTGTAAAAGCATACCTTTGCTTATTGCCTTTACTATAAATTGAAGTGTGCCCCTGGTCGCCTTACAATCATCATGTCCATTGGGGACGCATTTCAGGTAATAACGAACAGCTATCATCAACAAATGATTTCCGGGCAGTGACAAACGCAAACCGCCCGGTGCTAGGACGACACGATGCCCTACGTGGCAGATACCTTTATTGCCCAAATTGATACAGATTCCGGTTCGCCGGAGACCATTGCCCTGGCTGGCGACATCATTCGTCAGGGCGGCCTGGTCGCATTCCCGACGGAAACAGTCTATGGGTTGGGTGCGAACGCCTTTGATGAGGCGGCTATCAACCGGATTTTTGAGGCCAAGCAACGGCCAGCCAATGACCCGATCATCGTGCATATCGCCATACCGGAAAACATCTTTGCCGTTGCGCGCGATGTCCCCGACGTCGCGGCTACCCTGGCCCAGATCTTCTGGCCTGGCCCGCTGACGTTGATTCTGAAAAAGAACGACGCCATACCAGGGAACGTCACAGCCAACCGCGACACGGTCGCGGTACGCATCCCGAACCACCCGGTCGCGCTCAGTTTGCTGCGGACAGCAGGCGTGCCCATCGGGGCGCCCAGTGCCAACCGCTTCAGTCGCCCTAGCCCGACCCGTGCTGAGCATGTGCTCAATGATTTAGCGGGCAGCGTCGACGTGGTACTGGACAGCGGCAACACCCCTATCGGCGTAGAATCAACCATCATCGACCTGACATCACCCAGGCCGCGCTTGCTGCGCCCCGGCGGCACATCCCTGGAAGCCCTGCGCGAGCATCTGCCGGATATTGACTATCAACCGCAGTACATCGCGGATAATCAGAGTGCCCCGGCCCCAGGGTCGCTGCTAAAGCATTATGCTCCCCAGGCAGCGGTCACATTATATGAAGGTGAACGGCGCGCCACCATTGCGCGTATGCACGAGGTCGCTAGCGAACAAATCGCCAAGGGCCAAAAAGTCGGCTTGCTGCTGAGTGACGCGGACATCGGCCACTTTGAAGACCTGCACGTCGAAATCGCCACCCTGGGTGACAGCGAAAGCACCTCAGCGGCACGGCTCTATCAAGCGCTACGCGAGCTAGACACAACGGGTGCCGATGTCATTCTGGCGCGCGCACCTCGCAGTACAGGCCTCGGTCTGGCCATCCGTGATCGGCTCATACGGGCTGCGGAAGGTCGCCTCGTCACAGTCGAATAAGCACAGCAATTTAAAGAAACTTACGCGATTCCGACATTTAGCGCGTACCCTAGCCAGACGATCCACTTACGCTCAGGCTTTGCCATGCTGCGCATCCTCGTCATCGCTGATGACTTACTGGCCCGCACCGGCCTCACATCGTTACTAGAAACGGTCAGCGACTATACCGTCGTTGGGCAGGTTAGCGGCGGCCCGCAACTGGTCGATGATGTTGAAATTTACGAGCCGGATGTCCTGCTCTATGATTTGGGTTGGACACCCCAAAATGCCCTCGTTACCTTAACTGCTCTGGGTGATCTGGAACTGCCCTTACTCGCCCTCATTCCTACAGAGCAAGACCTCAGCCTGGTCATGAGCGCCGTCGCCACCTATATCAACATTGGCGTTATCCTACGAGACAGCAGCAGCGAGGTGCTCACCAGCGCCCTATCGGCTGTAGCCAGCGGCCTGACCGTGCTCGATAGCACATTTGCCTTAAGCGGCCTGGGTGATACGAACCTGAGTGTGCCATCTCTCAATGAAGACCTGACCTCCCGCGAAGATGACGTGCTGCAACTATTGGCGAAAGGCATGACCAATAAAGCCATTGCCCACGCCCTGGGCATCACCGACCATACTGTCAAGTTCCATGTGAATGCCATCATGGGCAAACTCAGTGCCCAGAGCCGGACAGAAGCGGTCGTCCAGGCCGCGCGTTCCGGGCTAATTAAGCTGTAGGGAGCGGCCAACCACTCCCTAGACCTACCCATTGGTTTAGGCTGTCCCTGCCCGTTGGGGTCGTGCCCGGATACAGCCGCCTGTGGCAAGATAGGTTCATCCAATTTGAAAGGATGAAACATGGTACAAATTTTAGAAGATCTTTCTAACGCGATGGCTACTACGGTCGAGCAGCTTGCTCCCGCCATCGTCACCGTCGATGCTCGGCGTCGCCTGCCCGCAACAGGCGTGATCCACAGCGCTGATGGCATCATCGTAACCGCCCACCACATCGTCGAACGCGACGAAAGCATTTCTATCATCACCCAGGATGGCAAGCGCCACGATGCAACCCTCGTAGGCCGCGACCCACGCAATGATCTGGCTGTGCTGCGCGTCAATGCCAGCAACCTGACCAGCGTCACCTGGGGCGCGGAAGATGACCTCAAAGTGGGCAACCTTGTGCTGGCCCTGGGTAAACCGGGCGATCAAGTCCAGGCGACCCTGGGCGTCGTCAGTGCGCTCGTCGAGGGCAATCCCTCGCGGGAAAAACGCAAAAATGGCGAGGATTGGCGTGAACGGCGTCGGGAACGGCGCGGTCGTGGTCGGCGCGGTATGCACGGGCCTGACCATGAGCATCACGAGGGTCATGGACATGGTGACCCACGTCACGAGTTCCGTCATGAAATGCGTCGGATGCGCCGCCGCATGATGGGCATGGCCCTGGCCGATGGTCATATCGCCACCGATGTGGTGATGTACCCTGGCTTCAGCGGTGGCCCACTGGTCAGTGGCGACGGCAAAGTCTACGGCATCAACACCAGCGGTTTTGGTCGCGGCGTCAGCCTGAGCGTGCCCGTCAAAACTATCGACAGCACCATCAGCACCTTGTTGGCTCATGGCCGCATGCGTCAGGGCTTCCTGGGTGTGGGCGTACAGCCCGTGCGCCTGCCGGAAGGCCTGGTCGAAGATCAGGAAACGGGGCTGTTGGTCGTATCTGTCGATCAGGATAGCCCGGCTGGGCAAGCGGGTATCATCGTCGGTGACATCATCGTCACGCTCGACGAAGAATCGGTTTCCCAGGTGGATGAACTGCTCAGCTTGCTAACGGGCGACCGTGTCGGCCAGGAACTGCCGATTGAGATCGTGCGCGGCGGCGAAATGCGCGACATGACCGTCACCATCGCTGAGCGCGTCTAACTTCAATTCGAATTCTCCTTCCAACAACAGGGCGTGTCGCAAGATGCGCCCCCTTTTTCTCTATCTGAAATCTCTATCTTCCAGCTGTCATTGTGAAAAGGACGTTCTTATGACACGTATCTGGCAGCAAATCAATCAAGCTCAGGCGGCTTTAGTCGAGCAAGTGGGCCAAAGCGTGGTCCGTATTTACAGCGGTGACGATGGCATCGGCGCGGGCATGGTCTGGCAGGCAGATGGCATCATCGTGACCAATGCGCACGTCGTCGCCGACCGCAATGGGTTGCGGCAAAATCTGGCGGTGGAACTGCGCGACGGGGCGTTATTTGACGCCCAGGTGCTGGGCTATGACTTGCGCGGTGATGTGGCTGTGCTGCACATCGATGAGAACAATCTAGCCCCTGTCAGCGCAAAATATGATGTTCAACTACAACCGGGCCAATACGTCATGGCGCTTGGTCACCCCTGGGGGATGGTCGATGCCGTTACGGGCGGCGTGGTCATCGGCACGGGGAACAATCTGCCGGAGTTACGCGACCACCGTAATTGGATCGCGCTCGATCTCAAGATGCGACCCGGCCACAGCGGCGGACCGCTGTTCAATGCCTTTGGTCAGATTGTGGGTATGAACACCATGATCCAGGGACCGGAAGTGAGTTTCGCTATCCCGGCTGGTGTCATCCAGAGCTATGTGGACGATGTGCTCACGCAGGGCGTACCGGATACGCAGGCCGCCTCATATCAACCAGATGACGATGTGACGCTGGTCTAAGCCGTATCGTATGGAAATAGAAAAGGCGCACCCGGTTGGATGCGCCTTTTTTGTTGCTTTTTTTAGAAGGCGACCGGGACCCACTGGTAGCCTTCACCTTGCCGCGCAACGTACCCCAGGCCAGGGAACGGGAAATGATAGCCCATTGTCTGCAGTTTCTCAGTCGCAGCCCGGTCGAGCAAGGCTTGACGCGATTCCACAGCCAATGCAGGGTCAGTATCGAACCGGGCATGCCAGGTCGGGTTGGGTAGCGTGGCGTAAGCGTTCAAGGCAGCATCGACCACATGCAGCAGTTGGGCATCGCCGGATGATATATGGAACGACATATGCCCCGGCGTGTGTCCCGGTGTATAGACGGCCTGTACACCGGGGATGATTTCCGCATCAGCAGCGTAGAAGGCAATCTGGTCATTATCGAGTGCAGGTTGAATCGCCGCCTGCGCGGAACCGACGACATTGCTAGCGGCAGTCTGCATATAGTCGTATTCTGGCTGCGGGAAATGCACCAGCGCGTTGGGGTACGTCAAAGCGCCGCCTGATAACAAGCCGCCGACATGGTCGCCGTGATAGTGCGAAATCAATACATCGGTGACATTTTCCGTGCCGATGCCAAGGTCATTGATCGTGCGTGCAAGGCGCGCACCTGTGCCCGTATCGAATACGGCGACCGTATCGCCACTGAGCATGATGAGGTTAAGTACGGCGGTATTGACGCTGTTATTGGGGGTTAAAACATGGAGGTTATCAAAAAAAGCGATGACATCCTCGGCGGGCTGATTGCTGCCGAAGATGGTAGCATCAAGCTGAAAAGCTGTGTCACTGACGACGATGAGGTCGGCATCACCGAGCTTGAAGCGATAATAGACATTGTTGCTGGCATCGGTTGCACTGATCTGGGCATGGGCAATTCCGGGTGCGACCTGTAGCAAGCCTGCCCCCAGCGCAGCCAACCCCGCCCCACGCAACCATTCTCGGCGCGTTATTCCAACAGATTGATGGCTCATACACGTCTCTCCTTCTGCATACAGTCATCTTCGACTGTATGAGCAAGATATTGCGGAGTTGTAAATTCTAGATAAATGTCTAGCTAAGTAACCATGAACGCCAGATAAGCGCCTCGCTCAGTTGCCGGATGGCGTGCTGGTCACAAATAGGCTGCGCGCTGTCGCTGAGGGCTGCACCTCTTCAGTGGATGCGACATCTTCAGTGGGCGCCTCAAAACTGAACTGCCGTGTCTCTTGGGCAGCAGGTTGACCTGTCCCATTACCATAGGTCACACGCCAGATATGACCGTAGACCGAATCCGATACCAGTACCGAGCCATCTTGATCGACAATCACATCCGAGGGCCGAATCAGGCCACTCATGAAGGGCTGCAAAATATAGTCTTCGCTAGATAATGCCGGGTCTTCGGGGTCCATCCAGACGATACGCTGGCCCCAGTCAGTGCCGTTCCATAACGCAATCAGCAGTGTATCGTCCATATCGCTAGGGAACATCGCCCCATGATAGACCGTGATACCTGATGGCAGCGTGTAATCCGGCAGCGTCAATAGATCGGGCACAACATCGAGCTGACCACGTGTCGGTGGGCAATCCGCACAGCCGCGCACCCGATAAAAAGGCCAACCATAATGACCACCCTCGCTCACACGCACAATCCGGTCGCCGGGGCCAGTGACCAGCCCCTGATCGGTGGCGTAGATCTGGCCATCGGCTGTAAATGCCAGATCATAGGGATTGTGTAGACCCTCCGCAATGCGCTCGACATCGCCTGTATGCGGGTTAATTCTGAGGATACCCGCTTCTAAGGGACCAACCTCGTCAAATGGGCGGCTAGACGGGTCGCTGCTTTCAGCATGGTCCGTTACAGCGCCGATGCCCATGTACAGCCAGCCATCAGGGCCAAACACCATACCATTGGGCTGATTGCCCACGTCAAGATAGCAGCAGGGCAAATCATCGATGACCGTATCGGTCTGTCCATCGCTTTCCACGCGGACCAGTAAGCCGCTACTATTATCGTCATTGCGTGCCGAGACATACAGCACATCCGTCCCCGGCTGGAAAGCCAAGCCAATCGGCAGCGATAGCGTATCGCTGTAGCGTTCGGTGGAGCCATCAGCATCCATGACATAAACTGCACCCGCCAGTGTGCCCTGCTCCAGCACAGTGGCATACACGCGACCATCCAACGGACCGATGGCGATTTGCATCACCTGACCAGGGAAGCGCCCGACAAACGAAAAGTCGAAGCCAGGGGGTACTTTTATGCGGCTTGCCCAGCCGTCGAGATCATCTTCACAGGGGAAATCGCCACAGGACCAATCGGTATTGCCCATCACAGCAGCCGATGCCACCACACCACGCGGCCCCTGAGCCTCGCCTACGGGCGTCAACGTGACCAGCGGCGGGGTCGCGGAAGGTGTCGACGTGGGGGTAAAGGTGGCGGTCGGCGTAAAGGTCGCTGTGGGCGTATGGCTGGCCGTAGGCGTGACCGTCGCCGTTGGCGTATCGGTTGGCGTCAAAGTGGCGGTCGGCGTATCTGAAGCGGTTGGCGTTGCGCTGGGTGTAAAGGTTGGCGTGGCCGTATACACAGGCGCGCCCGATCCAATTTGCGTTGGGGCTAAGGTAACGCGCTCGACTTCCGGGCTATCACAAGCAGCGATTAGGAATACGATCAGGACTATGGCAGGCAAAAAACGATGCATAAGCTCATCAATTGTGGTTTTGTCGTGTTATCAAAGGTGAAGATGCAGCATCTGATTATAACGGTAAAGGCCCAGGCCACAATCCGAGATAAGAACCCGCCATCAAGAGGGCAACGATTGCCACGGCGAGCGTCAAAAGGCCCGCCAGCAACCACCCCAAGCCAGCAAGGAAATAAGACCCGCCCATGCTCAGTTGATGGCGGGCGTTGATGTCCTTACGCGGATCGGTCCCCTGTGGCAGTGAGCGAATCCAGCCCCAGCCCAGCGGCAAATAACGGCGGCCCATCCGCAGGGCATACCAGGCAATCCGCCCGGAGATATAGGCAATGAGGGCACTCAGGCCAGCTAATAACATGCTACTTCCTGTCATCAGGCTCTATTTCAATTCATCAATGGCCCATTTCGCCATCGCTTGTACGTCACTATCAGGATGATCGAGCAGTGGCTCCAAAAGGGCACGATTACCATCACCCTTCAGGCGGCCCAACACACTAATGAGGTCTATCAAGATGCCCGGTTCATCCACATAAGACTGCATGGCCGCGCCGACTGCTGACCGAACCGATGCGCCACCGATCTGCACCAGGCTCTCCTGGGCGAAGTAGCGCGTGCTGTCGTCGTCATCTTCGATCAAAGTTTGCAACAACGCATCGACCGCTTCAGCGGCCTGCAACGTACCCAGGGCTTCCGCTGTTTTGGCGCGAACAGTCGCTGAGGTATCCTGCAAGCCACCTATGAGGACATCGACCACAGCCGGATTTTGCATCAGGCCCAAACTACGCGCCGCCTGTGCCCGGACCGTTTCATCGGCATCGGTAAAGGCTTGCATAACCACCTGCGTCACATCCGGGTTGGATTTCCAGGCTCCCAGCGATTCCACAACGCGCATACGAACAGTGGCATCGGTATCGTTTGCTGCTTGCAAAAGGGACGCAATGACGCGCATATCGCGCTGCCGGCCCAGTATAAAGGCTGCGTTCTGGCGCACAGAAGGCTTTGGGTCATGCAATAGCTGCTGAATATAATCGTCTAGCGTGGGTTCGTACGTCATCGCAAACCGACTTTTCGTCTATTTTTTGCTGAGTTCATCACTGTCGAGCAGGATGGTCACCGGGCCATCATTATGAATGGTGACGTGCATCATGGCCCCGAACTGCCCCATCTCCACGCGCTGGATACCTTCCTGACGCAGGCGCTCCGCAAAATAGTCTACGAGCGGCTCGGCAACGTCGGGTTTGGCAGCATTGATGAAGCTAGGTCGACGGCCTTTGCGAGCATCAGCATACAGCGTGAACTGCGATACCACCAGAATACCGGCCCCAACGTCGAGCATAGACAGGTTCATTTTACCATCCGCATCTTCAAAAACGCGCAAGTTAGCCGTCTTGGCTGCTAACAGATCGGCCTCAGCCTGAGTATCGCCATGTGTGACCCCAACCAGGGCCACAAAACCCCGGTCAACCGACCCCACGCTGACATCATCGACGCTGACATCACCATATGTCACCCGCTGCAAAACAACGCGCATGCATACTCCTCTGCTTATGACAAGACAAAACTGGCCCTATTGTAGCAGGTCACGCCCAATACCGAGCTGGCCATCCTGAACATAGCCCGAAAGCGCATAAAAACTTAATTGGCAGAGGCAAACAAACGACAATCCATTGTGATTGGCAAGCCTTTTTCCACTTCTAACGGGGCAATCAACCCATTCCCGAAAAATCGCCTTAATCGAACCTACGCAAGCATCATGGCGCGTATTAAACTAAGATAGATTATTGGCAAATGGTATGGGGACAGCCGTTAAATCCCAAAGTAAAGCGTCGTTATCCCAACTATTAGGCGTTTTATCCCAAGATTTGGGCGCCAGTTATTTTGCGACTTTGGCACAAGCACGTACAATTACAGACGTGCATTTTTCTGACTAGCTAGGTCATATGATCCTCATAACTGCCTGCACGGTCTTCTTTGCAGAATAGGAACGCGCAAATGGCGGAAAGCATCTTCGATCAGCGGTATCGTTATGATTACATCTACCCTCGTGGCCGATCCGGGGAAACATTACGGGCAATAGACATCGAAACCGAGCAAAAGGTTGTTGTCAAACGGCCCGCGCCCAATGACGCGCCACCGATACGCGCTGGCCAAGAAGTGAGTATTAAAAACGAAAGGCAGGCGCTGCGGCGGCTAGCCGGACATCCGGTCCTGACTGAGCTATTGGGTGAGGGCCAATTTACCGTTGGCGGCATGGCCCACCAGTACATCGTCATTGAGCGTGCCGAAGGCCGTATCATCGAAGATGAGGTACTCGCGCTGGGCACCAGCGGCGACCGCTTGCCCCAACTTGAGATGCTCCTCATCCTGGACCGCCTGCTCGATCTGCTGCATGCTGCCCATGCCAAAGACATCGTATATAACGATGTTGATGCCAAGCACCTGTTCTGGAACCGGGATGACTATACGCTAAAGGCCATTGACTGGGGCAACGCCGTTTTCTTAGAAGGCGACGAAATGACCGCCCAGGGCATCAGCCGCCAGACCGATGTCTTCCAGATCGGCGAACTGCTGTATTTCATCGTGACGGGCGGCAAACGTGCCGAACTGCCACGCGATGCGGAAGCCAGCTTTGCCGTTGATTTCGGCGATGACCAGCAACGCATCGATGCCCAACTGCGCGACATCATCAGCCGCGCGCTGCATCCCAATACCAACTATCGGTATCCGAGCATCCAGGCGCTGCGCAATGACCTCAACAGATTTCGAGAGCCATTGGAGCGCAGCCGCAGTGCGACCCTGACAACAGTTAGGGACAAGCTAAAGCAAGCCAACCTGAGCAAGAATGAACTGCGCACCCTCAAAACAATGATGGAGCCTGTCATTCGTCAAGACCCGGGCTACCCACAGGCCAGCGAACTGCTGCATCAGGTCAACGACCGCCTGCAAGAAATCGAAGTCGCGTCTGACCTGGATGCGGTAAAAATCTACCTGAAGAATGGCAACTGGCAGCGCGCCATTGACCTGCTCAATGAGCTGCGCCACAAAACCAGCGACAACAATCGCCAGCTTATCGGTTGGCTGTATGATATCGCGCACATCTTGCACGAAGAACACGTCTCCAACGTGACTGAGCCTATCGTTACGGCCATCGATGAGATGTACGACGATCAGGCTGTGATTGCAGCGGCAGCGCTGATGGAAGCCACCCCAGAAAACGACGACCAGCGGCGCGTCTACTGGCGGCTGGCCGAGCGCATTTCATCACATGCGACCGATATTCTGCTGCTGCGACCCAATTTGATGCGCCTGCGCAATGCCATGCGCCAGATCAATACATCGGGCACTTCGATTGGCGAATCGCGCGGCATCCTCGACCAAATTGATGCGATTCTGCATCGGCTGGACAGCGGCAACAGCGATGTTTCCGGGTTACGCGATGGCTACCGCGAAGTGGTCGATCACCTGATCCATATGAACCGCCTGCTACAGACATTTTCCGTTTCTAACCAGTTGAGCAACAACGAACTGCCCTTAAGTTCGCTGGAACGGGCGCTTAATGCGGCGATGGCCCTTGCCGATAATATGCACGTGATCGGCAAGCAGGCGGCAGCCCGTCCGCGCGTCGTGCAGAACGCGATCATCACCAGCCGCGCCATTGATACGCCCAACCCCATCTGGGACAGCGTCGAGGACCTGCTCAGCCGCCTGTATGAGCGCTTGCAAGCCTGTCAGACTTATGTGCCCACAGCAGATGGTTCCGATTTGGCCGATTGGCTCAAAACGACGCATACCAACCTGTCACCTTTCGTCAATCGACTGTTCGATGACATGCTGAGCAGCATGGTTCGCGGACTTCAGCACGCATCCGACGATTGGCAAATCTACCGAGAAGCGGTCGTGCAGGGTAACCGTGAACTGGCCGAAAGCAGCCTGAGCAGTGCGGCCAGCCAGATCAACACGCTCAGTCCGACACTGCAAAACTGGTTTAATCAGTTACGCAGTGTGATTGGTGGCGCGCACTATATCGAACGCCATTCGGTGCCGGGTGGCATTGGCCGTGCCCTGGCGGATGGCTGGCAAGCCTTTGACTCTGGACGCCTGCCAGAAGCGGAACGACTTGGTCAACAGGCCCTTGAGATCGCCCGCAGCGAATCAGAACGTTTTGCTGCGACACGTTTGCGAGAAGTCACGCAGCAAACCCGCGAATGGGTCGAGCGCAATGGCGTCACCAGCGTCAGCCGCACGCAGGCGACATCGGCGGCCATTGAACGCCTCTTTACCGAAGAAGAACGGGCTACGCTGGATGGCTTTACGGCACAAATGCCGAGCATCGAAACCTATCTGCGGGCGATGCCCAAAGGGTTGGTCAGCCTGTATGCACAACGCAGCACAGCGGCACTGCGGCTGCTGTTCGTGCAGTACGTCATGCTGGGCACGCTCGACTTGCATGAAGGCTTGATGATCGATGCTGAATTCTGGCGCGAAGCTGCCCTGAAAGTCCTGGGCGACAGTGCCGAAAAGCATATCGCTGTGCGCACACTCGATGATTTTATGGTGCAGCGCAAAGATCTGACTGAAGCCCGCGATCTGCTCAACAGCGTGAACGGGTCGCATATTCTGCCACAGATCAGCAATATCAAACTGAAGCTAGAGAATAACGCCCAGGCCAGGCAACTCGCATCCGGTGCGCGCAGCCTGCGAGAGCTTGAAGAAGCCCTCCGCGCCTGGGGCGAAGGCGACTTTAGGACAGCTGGGGGCAAGCTCGATAGTGCTGTCAAGAGCATCAGCGAAGTCGAACAAGCCGCCGGGTTCACGCTGACAGCCTATCGCGCGTGGCTGATGGACCTGATGTCCAACGCCGCCGATCTGGCGGTTGCCAAGCGCGAGCTATCGACGCTGGCACAAAAACGCGAAGATGACCCCAATCCACGCATGGGCGAGTTGTTCCATGAGATGGCACATACCACGCACCGCCTGCTGGGCAATGAATACGCCGCCACGCTCATCAGTTGGCGCGATACCTATGAGCAGTTCGTCGAGATCTACACCGGCACGGAGCGCCGCAGTCGTCGCTTGGATGCCATGAACGATCAATTCCGGGCACTGTTCATTGACCGCCACCCGGCCTACGCTCTGTTCCGGCATTGGTACGCCGTGCTGGAAGCATCGCCGGAATTCCCTGCACCACCAACCGATGACCCCACGCCGCATCTGGCAACTGATGTCGAGCCGCAGTTGATCCACCGCACCACGACGATGGAAACGCCAGCAGCCGTCCCAACTGTCCAACCCAAACGCCGCATTCCAATAGCACTGATCGCTGTCATAGGCTTGATCGCTATCGTTGCATCAGCGATTGGCTTGCTGCTGCTGAACAACAACCCGGCAGCGCCGATTGTCGATGTAACCATTTCCGCAACGGCTGACGAAACGGTCGCTGACGCCGCCACCGACACGCCATCAGAGAGCGAACCTACTGAGGACACACCTGTTCCGGCGGATACAGAAGGCGACCAGACACCGACAGCTATCACCAGTGTTGAACCCATCGTGCCAGCAAATGCGGCTACCGATACCGTCGAACCAACCGAGGAACAAGCATCGGAAACGCCAACCACAGCAGCCACCATCACACCGACCGAGGAGCCAACAGCGACGCCTACACCAACGCCTACTAAAACCCCAACCGAGCGGCCCACTCTGCCTGCGGAAGGCCTGCGTGATGTGCAGGATGTGTTGGCCATGCTCGGCAGCACGGATGATGTCACATTTGATCCAGCAGTCTTCTTTGAGCAAGATACGAATTGGCGCCTGGGTGCAGCCCAGAGCACAGGCGGTGACGACCTGTTCATCAGTCCGTCAGCAGGCTTGATGGAAAGCACTTATGGCAATAATGCCGTAGGCCGCGTCCTACGAACAGAAGTCACAATGGCCCTGCGCACCATTAACCCGGCAGTGGCTCAGGATGACGATATTTACTTCGGCCTGTTATTGGCCAGCGCAGATGATGGCAATGTGACGGGTATTCGCATTAATGTAGTGAGCGATACCGTCATTGATGCCCACCAGGTCCTGAATGACCGCATCGTCTTTGCTAACCGTCGTCCAAGTGACCCCAATCTAGGCGTGCGCTTGCGCATTGATCGCGACCTGGTGACAGGGCAGATTATCATCTACGTCAATGATGACCCACTCGGCCAACCATATGACTTTTTCCCAGCAGGGACACCCGTTGTACCCATGTTATTCGTCCATGATGGTGGTGTGATTGTCGGCGTCACCAACTGGACCGTGACGCTTTCTTAAGCAAAACATCCCAATTCCAGCCAGATCAAGAGACCCCCTTATTGGGGTCTTTTTTGTTTGACAAGTCTCAGAAACCGCCTCATAGGACAAAATTCGATCAATAATTGAGAAACATTAAGGTTCATTACACGCACTTTTTGAGTACAATAGAATTGATTTTAGATTAACAGTCAGATATTTCGTAATCTTAACGACAATTCATCGTTTGTGATTGCGCGGCGAGTGTATAAGACACATGGACAATCAAATAACGAAAATCCCAGCAAATACCCAGCGTACAAGCCGCATCCTGGTGGTCGATGATGACACCATGACGCGCAACTTGATGTATCACCTGCTCAAGCGGTATTACATCGTCGATAGTGTCAGCAATGGCAAGACGGCCCTGGAAGCTCTGGAAGAAATCGAATACGACCTGGTATTAACCGACATCATGATGCCGGGTATCAACGGTCTACAATTGCTTGGCCATATCCGCGCCCAGGAAAAATTCGCGGATCTACCTATCATCTTGATTACAGCGATGGGCAGCACAGATGATGTCGTCAACGGGTTGAAGATGGGCGCCAATGATTACATCGTCAAGCCAGCCGACACCGAAATTGTGCTGGCGCGCGTCCGTAATCAAATCACGATGAAACGGCTGGTCGATGAAAACAAGCGCACGGCCAACGAATTGGCTGAGCTAAACAGCCTCCGCGCGGACATGTTCCATATTGCCGCACACGACTTGAAGAACCCGCTGCATAACATCAGCTTGGCCGCGAACGTATTGCGTCCGATGGTATCGGAAATCAAAGATACCCAGCCGATCCTTAAAAACGTTCAGGACTCCGTCAGGAACATGGAAAACATCTTATCGGCATTCCTGGATGTGATGGCCCTGCAATCGGGTCGCATCGAATTGACCATGCGCAAGATGTCGCTGGCGATAGTGGTTGAGCAAGTCGTCAGCCAAAACCGCATTTCCGCTCAGGAAAAAGACATCACCATTGAAGTCGGCGATATCATGGGTGAAGTCGAAGCCGATCTGGATCGCATGTTCCAGGTGGTTGGCAATTTGGTCAACAACGCCGTCAAATACAGCCCTGAAGGAACGCGCATCCATATCTGGGCTGAGCCTGCCAATGAGGCTTACCGCCTGTGCATCCGCGATGAGGGCCCCGGCATCAAGCCGGAAGAGCGCGACAAGCTGTTTAAGCAGTTCAGCAAGACCAGCAACCTACCCACTGGCAACGAAAGCAGCACCGGCCTGGGATTGTGGATCATCAAGCAACTGGTCGAGCACTTTGATGGCCTGGTCGGCGCGGACTTCCCTGCTGAGGGCGGGTCCATCTTCTGGATAGAAATGCCCGCTGTCAAAGAAGTGATGCACATCACAGAGAATGCATCCTAGGTCAGTCAGCAGAAGCTAACCACTGCTGTACGGCCATCACCCCCCGTAGATTTCGTTCTAGCTCAATGCCGCTGGATGTAGCCAATTCTACATCCAGCGCTTGGATTCCCTGGCTGGCCACCCAGGCTGGCCCGGTCCCAGTGACTTCATACTCACTGAAAGCTTCTCCATAGGGATAGCCGGATGCCTCACCATAGACCTCAGCCAGGACATGGCTATCGAAGCCATCACACATCCCGGCAAAAAGGCCGTTAGCTGCCGCATGATAAAACAGCACCACCCTGGGCTGCACCTGCTGGATCAAGCCACCCAGTGCAATCGTCTCCGGCTCTGAAAATGGCCCTGACCCCGGATCAACAGGCCCCTGGCCATTGACAGCTTCCTCCGACCAACCACAGCCCCAATTACGGTTGAGATCAACCTCATTACCGTTAAATCGGCCCCGTATCACCCGCCCATGACGCAGGCCATCGGGGTTCAGTGACGGAATGAGCAGCAGCGTGACGTGTGACAATACGTCTTCTGGATACTGTTGATAATAGCTGTACATTTCCTCGACCAATTCGACCGTGTTGGCCTCAAAGCCGGCATGGATGCCCCCTACCAGAAGAATGACATGAGGCCCCGTACCCAGCCGATAAGCGCGCAAAGTCTGGCCTTCCGCTGATTGGCCAAATGCAAAAGCGGAGGGCAACAAGGTCGGCGTCACAGATGGCACACGGGTTGGCGTCGCAGCGATACGTGTTTCAGTGGCGACCTCACGCAGGGTGCTCGTGGCTGTGGATGTCTGTGTCATCGCAGCGTCACTGGCGACAAGCGCTATCTCAGTAGTGGGTTGCGGCGTGACTGTCGCAGTAAAGGTCGGCGTAAACGTTGGAATAGTTGTCGCAGTCGGAGCAAACGTCGCGGTCGCATCGGGAACAACAGGAGCCGAAAGTCGTGCCAGCGTCGGTAAAGGTGCCACGTCAGCCTGATTAGAGCAGGCTCCGATGGCCAATGCGCCGATTAGCGTTATAATCATTGTTATGTAGCGCGTCTTTATAGGGCGCATCTTGGCTCCGCGTACGACAATTGGAGTAAATCATGATTACCAGGCGTTATCTTATCACGCTGCTGTTGATGGTGGTAATCGCAGCAGCTTGCCAACCGCAGGCGGAAGAACCTCTGCCCACCCTGGCTTCTTTGAATACGCCAACACCGATCACGCCATCGGCGACGTTCACAGAGACAAGCACAGCTAAAGCGACTGCCACGGCAACGCCAACATCAACCGCGACGCCCACGGCGACCGCCACAGCGACAAACACCCTGACACCGACCGTCACGGGGACGAGTACGGCGACGGCCACACGCACCATCACGCCGACAAATACCGTCACGGCAACGGCAACGGCGACAGCAACCAGTACATTCACAGCCACACCCACGGCAACAGCGACCGCCAACGCGCCTATCATCAATTCGTTCAACAGCAATATTTCATCAGCGACGCCGGGTTCGCAGGTCATCCTGACATGGGATGCTGATGCCGATAGCGCCCGTCTGGAACGCTTGAACACATCAGGTGTTATCAAGGAAACGCTGTCTGTACCGCCCATATCAACCGCAACAATGACTATTCCAGCGGGCGAAACGCGCGTCATGTATCGTCTGGTGGCCAGCCGCGCAGGCCAGGAGACCAGCCTATCGGTAGCGATTGCGGTTTCTTGCGCGACACCGTGGTTCTTTGGCAATGCCCCGGCGAATATTGGCTGCCCCAGCAGCGGTCCCACGACCACAACAGGCGCCTTCCAACCCTTTGAATCGGGTTTCATGTTCCGAGTGCAATACAGCACCAGCAATCGAGTTTGCGGCATCCAGAATGATCGCCAGCGCTATTCCTGCTGGGATTACGTGGCCTATGTCGGTACACCACCGACAACACCTCCAGCCGGTTTACTGGTCCCAGGGCCGGATTTGCAGGATGCTTTCTACAATAAGCTGGCGATTGGTGGCCCCTGGTACACGGTGATTGGTTGGGGTACAAGCGCCATGACATCGCCTTCTATCTCCATCCAGCCGGATATGAGCGGCCAGTTGTATATCGGGCTGCCCAATGGCGTGTATCGCTTTGATGCGGCTTTGAGCAACGGCTCTGTCACCAAGATCCAGTAGACATTGCCCAGCATACCATCGACAAAAGACCGGCCTATGGCTGGTCTTTTTCGTTACAGTATGCCGATTGCCCCAGTCTTAAGGCCATAGACATGAATGTCCGCATATCATCAAGGTATAGACGACTGGCAGGACAACATGCATGACCGCTTACCCTGATGCCCAAAACCATGAGAAAACGCCCGCATTTGATCTGGCAACCGCACTGGCGGCGATCACCGCGCTGATCTTTGTTTTGCTGTTCGTGGCTTTGAATCAGCCAATTTTGATTGCAGCCGCCGTACCCTATGCGCTACTCACGATTTATCGGCTCATCAACACGAAGACACGTACCCCGTTATCTGCGAGCCAGAATGACGAAACGGAACAAGACGCGACCGATAGCGAACCATCCGAAGAGGTTCCCAATCTGCATACGCGCATGAACGTCACAGTGGATGGACTTGTCCGGGCGACTTATGCCATCAATGATGTCACCATCCAACAGGCAACCAACGCCACTGAGCAAGTCCAGCTCATCCAGAAAACGAACAAAATGCTGGATGATTTTTTGCAACTCGGTGAACGCATCAATGAACAGGTCCGTAATGTGACGCAGACGGCTAACGAAGCGGCTGATATATCACGGCATGGGCATAGCGCCATCGGCGAAACGCTCAACAGCATGGACGACATCCGCAACCAGGTAGAGACCATCGGCAATACCATCGCCAAGCTGGCACAACTCGTTCAGCGCATCGACAGCATCATCACATCAGTAGGCGAGATTGCGACCCAATCCAACTTGCTTGCCTTGAATGCCTCGATTGAAGCCGCACGCGCCGGCGTCCACGGGCGCGGCTTTGCCGTTGTCGCTGATGAAGTTCGCGCATTATCGCGCCAATCAACTGAATCCGCTGACCAGGTCCGTGCGATTCTCTCGGAGATCCAGCAGGCGATGAAAGAGGCAGTCGCCGCCACACAGACAGGTGTCCAGAATGTGGATGCAGGTGTTGAACGCACACGCGATGCCAATCAGGTCATGAATCAGCTTGTAGAAATTGTGCATGCAGCGCGCGAAGCGGTCAAGCACACGGCTGCGGTCTTCGATGAGCAGTCTGAGGATATGGAGCAGATCGCGATTGATATGGACCGTATCGCGCTCATCACCAACCAGAGCATGGCCAGTATGCGCACCGTGGAAACCGTATCAGCCAACCTCACCCGGCTGGCATCGGACTTACAGTCTACGTTGAACCAGGAGCAACTCGGCGACCTGGACAGCTTGCATCTGGAACCCACCGAGGAATCTGAGGATGTGCCCCAAATGGAATTGATACCCTAGCAGCAAACAATACAGTCGGGGACTAGGCATAGGCAATCAAGACGATTGCTAAGCCAATCAGCAAGAGGATCACGACAATTTCAATCGCCCACAGCAATATATCGAGCAGGCGCGACGACAATGGCTTCTGCCGACGTTCCTGACGCTGTTCGTCGGATAAGGCCGCTTCTTCTTCAAGCTGGGCCAGCATACTTTTGGCAGATTCGTTATCAGGATTGATAGCGATGATGTTCAACAAACAGGTGCGGCGATCTTCGACAGTTTCCACCACGTATAACAACATCATCCATACCTGTTCGTTCGCCGGATCGATCAGAGCCGCGCGCTTCAATAGTTGGTTGGCGCTGTCCAGATCGCCCTCAGTGGCAGCGATACGCGCAAGACGCAGCATTTGCGTAATATCTGGTTTGTTAGGGTGGATAACTGTTTCTCTTGAAGCAACCATGCCGATATTTACTCTATGTGCCGATAATCCTATTATAGCGGTCTTTCGTTTTCGTAGGGGGATTCCAACTAAATTTAAACAAGTTATTGGTAGGCATCCCTATACAAACTATCAGACTAGACTGCCATCGTTCCCGAATCTTTAACCATCTCGTCATTATCTTTTTACAATCTATCTATATAATCAATCCAATGTTTGCTTCTGGTTATGCACACTCCGGCACACTTCCTGATTTCATCCACCACATAACCCGATAAACAGCACCTGTTTTGCAGCAAAAGCGCACTGCGGCTTCGTTAGGTAAGGACAAATGCGGCCAGTTCGTCTAGAATAAAGTTGGAATCATCCGCACCTTTACATCATGGGCGGGCTTATCCGCAGTAGGCTCTCTGCAAAACCAATTTTGCAAAACACTTTTTTACGAGCACCCATTTTGTGTCGCTGCAAGGTGTTATGCTTAAGGTATGTGGGTATACAGAGGTAAATCAACCGGAATTTATTACGAGTGCATAGCTTACTCGTCAATAGTGCCCAAACCTTTTTGCAGGATTTTTGTCTGAATGACAATGTGGATTCGATGACGATATGCCATAATTGGCCAGAAGATATGCTATAACATGTAGATCGCAGGCAAGCAAAAGGCTATTTGGCAGTTGTAAAGAAATTAACAGAAATCGACAAAAACAGTTTTCTTACGTGAACTTTTAGGAAAGTATGGCAAAATTTACTTGTAAGCCCACAGCATACGTCGGTATGTTGACACAGAAAGGACAAGCCAAATGGCGGACTCCACGGGTTCCGTAAAAAGCATACTAAGCGAATTGCGCGACATCAATAAAGAAAAGCGCCGTTCTGCTGTCATGAAGCTCGGAATGATCGGTGGAGAAGAGGCCTCACGCGCTTTGATCCGGACGTTAGAAAACGAACACGAAGATCTCATTGTCCGGGGCCGTGCCGCCCTCATGCTCGGCAAATTAGGTAATACATCAGCCGTATCAGCATTAATTCGTGCTTTGAGTGCTCCTGGATACCAGACGCCCCTCTACGCAGCCCAGGCGCTCGGCATGATTGGCGACCAACGCGCGGTTCTCCCCCTGGTTGCTATGGCCAACACCCATTCCGACCGTCTGCACGATATTGCGGTGGATTCCTTGCGTAAGCTGGATTACATCTGGCAGTCTGAAGTCCAGACAACCGATAGCGCAGACGACGCAGAGCTCGCGCCCGAAACCGTATAACTCCCAGGCGAGCCAAACCCACTTAAATAGCCCACATTTTAGAGCCTCACTCAACGTGATGGCTCTTTTAATTTCTTAAGTTGACCTCTTAGGTTGATTTCCTATGCCTATTTTGTGGATAGGACTGATACGGCAGTGCCCCCTGCATGCCTTTATTGGCTATAATCACATCATCAAAATTGTTGGCTATTCCACGCTTGGATTGGAGACCCTATGTTGTTCGATTATCAAGATCGTATGCAAACGCTCATGGCATCGGTCGATGTCGATGCGGTTATTCTTGTACCCGGTGCCAATATGGTGTACTACACGGGGCTGCATTTCCATCTGAGCGAGCGGCCCACGTTCGCTGTCATCAGCAAGGATGGCTTGGCGATGATGGTACCCGGGCTGGAACTGGCAAAAGTCACCGCACGCGATGACCTCAAGGCGAAAAGCTTTGCATGGTCCGACGATGAAGGCTATATGGGCAGCATCAAAGCGACCATAACGGCCCTCGAGCTGGGCAATAAAAAGGTCGGCGTGGATGGCATGACCATGCGCGTCTTTGAATGGCTGGCGCTGGCCGAGGGGGGCATCAACCTGGGAACGGCCAAAGATGTCAGCGAAAGTTTGCTCTTACAAAGAGCACACAAGACCCAACCAGAAGTCGAAGCTATGCGCAAAGCCATCAAACTGAGCGAAGCGGCCCTGCGCGATACCATCGAATTCGCAAAACCGGGCATGACCGAGCTGCAAATCCAGGAAAAGCTGGTGGATGCCCTCAGCGAACACGACAGCGATGCCCATTCCTTTAGCCCAATCGTACTGACCGGTCCCAACAGTGCCCTGCCACACGGCCTTAGTGGCGAGCGCGTGCTGGGCGAAGACGAGTTCCTGTTGATCGACTTTGGCGGTATGAAAGACAGTTACCCGGCAGACATCACGCGGACATTTTGCCTGGGGACGCCCTCCAACAAGATGCGCGAGATCTATGAAACCGTGTTAGCCGCCAATACCGCCGCCCGCGAAAAGGCCGCTCCGGGGGTGGCTTGCAAAGATGTCGATAAAGCCGCCCGTGATGTCATCGAAGCCGCAGGCTACGGCGAGTATTTCATTCACCGGACGGGGCATGGGCTGGGCCTGGAAATCCATGAGTGGCCCAACATCACCAGCATCAACGAGATGCTGCTGGAGCCGGGTATGGTCTTTACGATTGAGCCGGGGATTTACATTCCAGATTTTGGTGGGGTCCGCATCGAAGACAATGTCGTCATTACGGAAACAGGCAGCGAATCATTGACGTCGTATGCACGCGACCTGTAGTTAGATGCGAAGCATCATCCTATGTGGAAGGCAGTGACGCATCATTGCCTTCTGCATGGGTTTTTTGCTGGCTGATGTAATGATCGACCATGGTCAGCAAGACAAACCGATTGATGGGCTTGGCCAATAAATCGTCGAAGCCCTTTTTGATATAGTCGCCACGTTCATTTTCGGTCGCCCAGGCTGTCAGTGCAATAATTGGCGTATCGCTAAATTCCGACAGCGAGCGTAGTTTTTCGCAAACCTCAACGCCATCCATACCGGGCATGTTGATGTCCAGCAAGATCAGA
This sequence comes from Anaerolineaceae bacterium, assembly GCA_002699585.1. Taxonomy (GTDB): domain Bacteria; phylum Chloroflexota; class Anaerolineae; order Aggregatilineales; family Phototrophicaceae; genus Phototrophicus. Next base: position 390,091 of record PABP01000038.1, read on the forward strand.
TCAGGATGCTCTTGCTGGGCTTTCTCGATGCCACGTAAGCCACTATCTGCACTCAAGAATTCATAGTCGGTTGGCCGTAAGATGACTTTGACCAGACGCATATTCATGGCATTATCTTCAATGTACAGAATTTTACCGGGCATGACTATTACCTAACAATCCACATGACAAACCCTCGGCAAACGCATAGGGTTATATATTACCTATTATCAGCCAGATACCCAAACAATGCATCCAGCAGTTCGGCTTCCTGTAGCGGCCCAAACCAACGCCTGATTTCAGTACCATCCGGTGCCAGGAACAAATATTGTGACCGCTGCACAAGATTGTACTGCTCACGCAGGGCCAGCGTATCGTCATCGTCGACATCCAGCCGTATGAAGGTGATTTCTTCACCGAAGTCAGATTCTAACCCATTCACGATGGGTTCATTGTGCCGTCAGGTTGATCACCAGCTTGCATAAGAGTATAGGAATTGAGGACGCACATCCACCACATCAGCGGTGGCCGATGGGGCAACCGTTGGCGAAGCGACTGTTAAGGTGGCCGCCGTCGTCAATGACGACTCGGTGGGTTGTTCAGTCGGCAAAGCGGTTGTGGGCGAAAGCGGAATAGGAGATGCAGTCATCGTGGCAGATACCGTCATGTTGGCGGGGCCACAAGCGCTCAAACCCAACAGGCCTATACAAACCATCCCCACTATTTTTAGTAGCCTAACCATTCGCAACCAATCTCACTTCCTACTGAGACACCAGAATAGCATATTTTGATGGCTAACAAACATAATTATTTCCAATCCAGCTTGTTTAACGTGGTGCCATTGAAAAGTGGACGGGTTTGCAGGAGCAAGATAAGCTATTGAGATAGGCTGGAAATTCAGTCATTTTATTCTGTTTAATAATCACTTCAAGTGAGGCTATCGTGGTTGAATTCAAAAAAGTAGCTTTTGGCGGATGGCCCAATTGTTACCAACTTAGCAATGGTAAAGTCGAGCTGGTCATCACCAGCGATGTCGGCCCGCGCCTGATTCACTTTGGTTTTGTGGGCGGCCCCAATCAATTTTGCGAAGTCGAGGACTTGATCGGCAAGACAGGCGGCGATGAATGGCGTATCTACGGTGGGCATCGCTTCTGGTATTCACCGGAAGACCAGGTACGGACTTATTACCCGGATAACAGCCCAATCACGGTTGAAGACAAAGGCGACTTCATCCAGGTGACGCAGCCCGTCGAGCCAACAACCGGCTTACAGAAGCAAATCGACATTCGCATGGACGCAGCAGAAGCCCAAGTCACCGTCACACATCGGCTGATTAATACGGGCCTGTTCGCACTAGAAACGGGTCCCTGGGCGCTGAGTGTGATGGCAACGGGCGGCGTGGCTATTCTGCCGCTGCCACCGCGCGGCACGCATCCAGAAGATTTGCAGCCCGTCAACACGCTGGTTCAATGGGCATATAACGACCTGAGCGACCCGCGTTGGACCTGGGGTAAAAAGTTCATTATGCTGCGCCAGGATGTCAACGGTGCACCGCAGAAGATCGGGGCCAGCACGACCGAGCACTGGATCGCATATGTCAATGATGGCACCATGTTCGTCAAGCAATACCCCAAGCATGAGAATGCGACCTACCCCGACTTCGGCAGCCAGATCGAACTTTACTCCTGCGACTTTATGCTGGAACTAGAAACTCTGGCTCCTATCGGTCTGATTGAACCGGGCGCAACAGCGGAGCATACTGAGGTATGGAACCTGTTCGCAGATGTCCCGGCGGTTGATAGTGAAGCCGACATCGAAGCCCACGTTCTGCCACTCATTAAACCAATTGTATCCGCGTAAAAAAGCCAACAGCCAGACCATTACAGTCTGGCTGTTTTTCTATCGTTCCCCGTGTTGAGCTAGGTCACAAAGTCACGACCGCGCTGATGCCGCTGCCAACTACCCTCTTTGAGAATGTCGCGGATGGTATGGAGCGTGTGCTCAATTTCCTCATCGCTGTTATAAAAATGCGGCGCGATGCGGATGCCTGCCCCCTGACGATAGTCGATGATGATGCCACGCTCGATCAATTCCCGCGAGACTTCATAGGCGTTTGGCGGCGCAACAGTCACCGTTCCGGCGCGGGTGGCATCGTCACGCGGGGACACGACCTCATAGCCGAGTTCGTCAGCCAGGTCTATCAGGCGGCGCGTCTGGCGCATGGACTTGGCACGAATGGCCTCAACACCGATTTGATTGAGCACGTCCACACCGGGCTGAATGGCATACAGCGAGGCAATTCCGGGCGTACCGTTCATCAGGCGATAGGCATCCTCACGCAGCTCAAAATGCTCTATATCGAAGGCGAAAGGCTGCTTATGGGCAAACCAGCCCGTGACCTGCGGTTGCAGCGTCGGCAGCAGATCCGGGCGCACATACATGAACACGCCGCCAGGTCCGCCACACATCCACTTGAGCGTGCCGCCAATGTAAAAATCGACATTCATCGCGCTGACATCCACCGGAATGATGCCGATGCTGTGGTAGCCATTGAGCAAAACCTGCGCACCAACGCTGTGGGCTTTATCCACAATGGCCTGGGCGGGCATGATATAGGCGCTCTTGAACAGCACATGCGAAATGCTCACCAGACGGGTATTTTCGTCGATGGCCGCCAGCAGTTCGTCGGTATCAATAGTGATGCCATCCGACGATTTGACCATATGGACCTGCATGTGGTCCGGCAGCCATTGGCGCAGCACATACACATCTGAAGGAAAGTCCATATCGGTGATGACGACCTTGTTACGGCGAGTATCACTGAAATCAAGCGCACTAAACAAAATGCTATTGGCGATGCTAGCGTTCTGGTGTACCAGGACGCTACCCGCAGGCGCACCCATCAAGGGTGCAATTTTGTCGCCCACAGCGGCGTTGAGGTCCCACCACGTCGGATTATCGCCAAGCGGTTTGCCCCAGGCGCTGACGCCCAGCGTGGACCAGGTATCGGCATACGCGGCGAGATCGTCATATACTGCGCGGGGCATCGCACCCAGGCTGTTGCTGATGAGATAAGTACATTTTTCTAAAATGGGGAATTCACTGCGCCAGGTCAACAGCGGGTCAGTCGTCATCGAGCGTTCTCCAATCGGTGGTTTGTGGGTCAGTCCGGTATATTGACTTTATACCACAGGCAGGGTAAGACTTCCGACAGGGTTTCATACCACTAGCCATACCACAGCCAGGGAGCTACATGGCCATCACTGCTGCCACCTTTAAACGCGACCGCTTCACCTGGGTCGTTTATGTCTTACTCGGTTTCTTCGCCCTGATTCAGTCCTCGCTCGGACCCATCATGCCCTACCTGCGGGAAGAACTCGACCTGTCGTATACAGTCGGGGGGATGCATGTGAGCGCCTTCGCCATCGGCATGGTTATCGCCAGCCTAACCGCCGCCCGACTCACCGCTAAATGGGGCCGCCGACTCTTATTCTGGGGTGGCGCGTTGGGGATGGTCGCAGGCGGGGCGTTCATCTCGATTGGGTTAATCGCGCCCGTGACCATTTTCGGGGCCTTTTTAATGGGCTACCTGGGGTCATACCTCATTGTCACCATCCAGGCGGTACTGTCGGACTGGCATGGCATCTTCCGCGCGACAGCCTTGACAGAAGCCAACATCATGGCCAGCATTCTGGCGGCGATTTCCCCGGTCATCGTCGCCTTTGGTGCGACTACACCCCTTACATGGCGGCTCATCTATATCATAGCGGGGCTGTTCTGGGTGATGCTGTACATCACACAACGCAGCGTCCCTATTCCGCGCTCAAAACAGACGCAACCTGAAAACAAAGAAGAAAGCGGGCATCTGCCGCGCATCTTCTGGCTGGTGTGGTTGGTGCTGTCGATTGGTGTAGCCATTGAGTGGAGTATGATCGCCTGGACAGCCGATTATCTGACGACAGCGGCCAATGTCACCACGGAGAGCGCATCGGCGATGGTCGGTATTGTGCTGGGGGCGATGGTCGTCGGGCGCGTAATTGCCAGCGCCCTGACGCGCAAATTCAGCAGCCGCGTATTGATGTGGCTGGCCATCGCCACAATGGGTATCGGCTTCCCGCTGCTCATCAGCCAAATCAGCGAGGCCACGACGGTCATCGGCCTGTTTTTGTGCGGAACAGGCATCGCCAACATGTTCCCATTGGGTTTAGCGATTGCCTCCGACATCGGTTCGGAATTCCCGGACCTGGCCAGCAGCCGGATTTCATTAGCGGCTGGATTGGCTATTTTGCTCGCGCCGCAGTTGCTTGGCTCATTAGCCGACCAGATCGGGATTACAGCTGCTTATGGCTACATCGGCCTGTTGTGGGTGCTATTTGCCGCCACCTATGCCTTCGCGTTCGTGCTCAATCGCCCGCGCTAGAGGCCCTATCGCGCTCGGCGAGCACCTGCATACCGGCGTCCAGGGCCGCGATGATCTTATCCACATCGTAGACACTGCCGTTCCAGACGCCGCCGCTGGCCGCCTGTAGGGCTGCCCATAGGCGCGTATCATCAGGCAGCTTGGCATTGGGCCGCATATCAGGATGTAGGGGCCGCTGCGCCAATAAGCGTTCCGCTGCTTCCGGTGATAGATCAGCGTCAGCGGTCCCAACCAGGTTAATCGTGCCTGTAAGCTGGTTGCGGTCGATTATGATCTCGATGCGGTCACCATCCCGCAGGCGACCAATCGGCCCACCCGCCAGCCCTTCCGGGCCAATATGCCCGACACACGCCCCAGTCGACACACCGGAAAAACGGGCATCGGTCAGGATGGGTACATGCTTGCCCCAGGGAATGAACTTGAGCGCTGACGTGAGCTGATAAGTTTCTTCCATACCCGTGCCGCTAGGGCCAACACCTGCCAGTACCAGCACATCGCCTTGTTTTAGCGGTCGCTCTGACTGGCCTTTGATGGCCAGAATGGCGTCATGCTCGCTGGTGAAGACGCGCACCGGGCCAATGTGACGGTAGACGTTATCGTCATCAACCACACTGGGATCAATCGAAGTCGCTTTGATGACTGAGCCTTGCGGCGCAATATTGCCCACCGGGAAAACCAGCGTACTGGTCAAACCCGCTTCACGGGCACGGTCCGCGCCCATGATGACGTCTTCCGGGTTGATGCCTTCGTCGGCCTGCAACCGCTCACGGGCGATGCGGCGACGGTCGCTGTGCTGCCACCAGTCGAGCACCTCACCCAGCGGAACACCCGCAACGGTCATCACATCCAGGTGCAGCAAGCCCATATCGCGCAGATGCAGCATGACTTCCGGCACGCCCCCGGCCATAAACACCTGCACCGTCGGATGATTGCGCGGACCATTGGGCAAGGCATCGACCAGACGCGGCGTCATGCGGTTGATGCGGCTCCAGTCATCCACAGTGGGAACACGTAAACCCGCTGCATGGGCAATCGCCGGGATATGCAGCAGCAAGTTGGTCGAGCCGCCGAAGGCCGCATGCAGCAGCATGGCATTTTCGATGGCTTTGTCGGTGAGAATATCGCTCAGGCGGACGTTGTCTGCTTTCAGGTTAAGCAGTGCCGCTGCGCTGCTGGTCGCCATATCGTACCAGACAGGTTCACCAGAGGGCGCCAGAGCACTGTGTGGCAGTGCGATGCCCAAGGCCTCAGCAACGACCTGAGCCGTCGCCGCTGTCCCCAGGAATTGGCAGCCACCACCGGATGAGCCACAGGCTTTGCAGCCCATATCCGCAGCGTATTCCAGGCTAATCATGTCATGGGCGAAACGTGCACCAATGGTCTGGACTTTGCCTGCATCTTCGGCGTCGGGCGTAGGCAGCGTGACCCCACCGGGAACGATAATGCCGGGAATGTCACGGATGCCAGCCAGCGCGATCATGGTCGCGGGGAGGCCCTTGTCACAGGTGGCGATGCCCATGACACCATCGCGGGTTGGCAGCGAACGAATCAGGCGGCGCATGGTGATAGCGGCATCATTGCGATACGGCAGGCTGTCCATCATGCCGGTTGTGCCCTGGCTACGCCCATCACAGGGATCACTGCAATACACAGCGAAGGGAATCACATTGTTCGCTCGCAACGTTTCCGCAGCTTGACGCACCAACAAGCCGATTTCCCAATGGCCCGTGTGGTAACCAAGCGCTACCGCTTCCCCATCTTCGCTCCTGAAGCCGCCTTGTGTACTGACGATGACATACTGGTCACGGTTGACTGTTTCAGGATGCCAGCCCATCGCCACATTCTGCGTCATCGCGAATAGATTGCCGCTAGGTTCATTCAACAGCATATCTTCCGTCAGCGGCAGTTGGCCATCAACAGCTTCGCCATGAGTACGCGTATCACGGATGGCATCGCCGTTACCAAGGAGGGTATTCAAATCAGCATTGGGCATATGGCACGTCCCCACTTTTTAACAAACATTATCAACAAAAAAGCCTGAGTGACACTATCATCACCCAAGCCGTGATTCTCTCGTTATATCACACTTACGGGATTGGTAAGCTGGCCGATGCCTTCAACTTCGCAGGTGACGGTATCGCCATCTGTCAGGAAGATAGGCGGATCGCGGAAGACGCCAACGCCATCAGGCGTTCCTGTCAGGATGACATCACCGGGAAGCAACGTAAAGGCCTTTGAGCAGAACGAAATCAGGTGACGAACGCCAAAAATCATTTCCGCAGTAGTGCTATCTTGCAGCACAGTGCCGTTGAGCGTCGTGCTCAATTTCAGATCTTGCGGATCCTTCACTTCGTCAGCGGTCAGGATGCACGGCCCCATCGGGCAGAAGGTATCCAGGCTTTTGCCACGCACCCACTGCTTGTCACCGAATTGCAGGTCACGGGCGCTGACATCATTCGCAACGGTGTAGCCGAAGACATAATCGAGCGCGTCTTCTTCGCTGACGTTGCGGGCTTCTTTGCCAATGACCACAGCCAGCTCAACTTCATAATCCGCTTGCTGCGTCAGGGCTTGGGCATATTCGATGGTATCGCCATTGCCGATGATGCTCGTGGTGAACTTGGTAAACAGAATCGGGCGCTCTGGGGGTGCGACGTTCTGTTCGCGGCAGTGGTCCATGTAATTCTGGCCGACTGCAACAATTTTTGAGGGGCTTGCTATCGGGGCCAGCACCTTGACGGAATCCAGGGACACACTCGCCCCACCCGTCACTGCCTGCCCTGCCAGGATGTCTTCCCAGCTCAGGTTGGTCTTCTGGATAGAATCACCGTCCTGAATGCCGTAAAAAATGCCATCACTATCTTGGAACCGTACCCATTTCATCAGAGTTATCCTCATTAGTTGCAAAATATAAAATACCTATGCGCTGTGCATAGCAAACATTCCGCCGCACAGTATAACATCCGATAAGGCGTTTGACGGCCTGGTTATAACACCATATCGGGCCAGTCGGAGCCGAACAGTCCGATTGATTGCGACAACAAACCGTAGCCCGTACAATAAACTGCAACCAGAAACGACCTTTCGTTTCAGGTTTTCATCCAATTATGCCATCATGAGAAAAGATAATGACCAACTTTTTGACACAGATAGAAATCGCAGGGCAGCCTCGGTGGGCGATCCAACAGACAGAAGGCACTTTTTTGCTACCGACGGACTTTGTCTTTAGCCAATGGCTGGCGGAAAGCATCGATCAACCTGGGGAGAGCATCACCGCTTTGATTGCCACAGCCACTGAAAAAGCACCCGATAGCTACAAGACACTACCACCTGTGGATCAACAGGAAGTGTGGGCGGCGGGTGTGACCTATTTGCGCAGCCGTGACGCCCGTCAGGAAGAAGCGGAAGATGGCGGCGATGTCTATTGGCGCGTGTACCAAGCCGAGCGCCCGGAACTGTTCTTTAAGTCGCTGGCACAAAAAGTTGTTCCCGATGGCGACCTGGTAGGCATTCGTGAGGATGCAACGTGGAATGTGCCGGAAGCCGAACTGGCTTTGGTGCTCAACCCGGCCATGCAAGTGGTTGGCTTCACCATTGGCAATGACATGAGCAGCCGCGACATCGAAGGCGCGAACCCGCTGTACTTGCCCCAGGCCAAAGTCTATGACAAGTCGTGCGCGATTGGGCCGCGCATCTGGCTGAACCCGGCTACAATCTGGCCGGAAGTCAGTATCAGCATTACGATTGAGCGCGATGGTCAGGTCGTCTTTAGTGATGAAACCGACACCTCACAGATCAAGCGCTCGCTGGGCGACCTGGCCTCTTACCTGGGACGCAGCCATACCTTAGCCGACGGCGCAATCCTGCTGACCGGTACAGGCGTCGTGCCACCCAGTGACTTCACACTGCAAGTAGACGATGTCATTAAAATCAAAATAAACCCCATCGGCACATTGACGAATACCGTCTGTGTCGTCTGAGGTCTACTTAGATAATCGGATTGCGTTAGTAGATCAGCTAGACGCGATCACCCAGGCGGCGTTCCTGGCCCGTGAGCAGGCGCTGAATATTCTCGCGGAAGCGCCACAACAGCAAAATGCCCAACAAAACGGAGTACGTCGCGTACTCGATGGGCAGTTGGTTCTGTGTAGCCAGGGCATAGACCCAGATCGTTGCCAATGTGAAGGATGCCAGTACCCCCAGCGACACATAGCGCGTCAGGGCAATCAACACGCCGAAGACGGCCACCATGCCAATGATGATCTGCGGTTGGGCGATCATGATCATCGTACCTAGGGCAGTCGCTGCGCCCTTACCACCACGGATCGTTAGATGTTTGCTTTTGACAGCCGTGTGATACAGGAAAGTCGCAAACAGGGACCAGTTATGGCCAATGATGACCGCAATAGCGCTGATGGTGGTTGCCCCCCATTTTTCGTCCGGCAGCAATAAACGTGCCAGGACGATAGCTGCAATGCCTTTACAGACATCCAGCAGAACGGTGATGACACCCCATTTCGTTCCCAGAGCCCGGGCAACATTGGTACCGCCCATGTTGCCGCTGCCCACTTCAAAGATGTTGATATTACGTGACTTCGCGATGAGATACGCTGTTGGCAACGACCCGATTAAATAGCTTGTGACGATAATCAATAGGATAGGGAGAATATTTTGCTCAGTTACGCCCATAGCGTTTACAGGGCAGTGCCCCGCCTCCAAATACCTGCTACCATCGCCAAAATAGTGCAGGTGAATGCCCCAAATTGGGTGTGTTTGTGGTCAATGTCAATTATGTGAAACAGTGAAAGCTCCTATTTGTACTGCTTATATATCATAACCCACGTCATACGCAAAGGTTTTGTAGATGTAACTAATCAACTCATTATGATTTATGACGTATTTCCTACGTTATTGTCCCAAAACACTCGTCTTATAGTATACCGCGTTGGGTAATCGTCATATTGAGGTTTTCAGCAATCTGCTAAAATGTGCCCCATGATGAAGAAAAATATCGCCCTAAAACTTATTTTAACATGCAGCGCGGTGCTGTTGGTTATCCCGGTGATAATTGCCCAGGATGTGCAGAGTGATCTATTGGGCCGGATCAACGGCTTGCGGGCTTCACTGGGTCGTACGCCTTATACGCTCAATGGTGCGCTGTCAGCCGCCGCAGCCAATCAAGCCAATTGGATGGCGACCACCCGTGAGATTTCCCATGTGCAGTACGATGGCAGCCGTCCACGCGACCGTGCCGTCGCCGCCGGGTATGGATCCACCTGGGTGAGTGAAAATATCTATATCGGGTCCGATGCCAGCCCCAGTAATGCCTGGACGTTTTGGATCAACTCGCCCGTCCATTATGCTGGCCTGACCAATACCAACTATCAAGAAGTGGGCATCGCCAGCGCGCCAACAGGGGATGGCTGGTACGCTTTTGTGCTGGTGTTCGGCAATCCAGGCGGCGCACCACCTATCCAGGCATCAACAGGTGGTAACAGCAGCGGCCAATCGAGCGCGCCCTCAGGCCCACCGCCCTGGGTGGTTGGCGTCGATCCAGTGGGCAACATCATGCATGAAGTCCGCCAGGACGATACCTGGGGCGACATTTTGCTCGAATATGGCTATACCTGGGACGATCTGGAACGTGTCCTGGCACTCAATGGGCGCGAATTTAATGACGAAGGCGTACGTAGCATTAAACCGGGTGACGTGGTGCTGGTCCCGCCCTATGAAGGCACCTACACACCGACGCCTGAGGGCGCGCCCGCAGACGCACAAGCCACCCAACCTGCTGAAAACGCCGATGAACAAGCAGTCGAGGCCATGACGGTCAATAACCCTGAAGGTTCGTCAGAAGACGCACCATCGGAAGGTACCCCGCCGGAAGCCAGCGAAGTCCCTTCAGAGCAACCGTCATCATCTGAAGATCTGGGGATTATTGATCTGTCGCCAACACCGACACTGACACCGACATTAACGCCAACGACCACGCCAATGCCGTCGATGCCCACCAACGCAACAGGGGCAGACATCGACACGGGGACACCGACAACAGAGATGATGCCAACAGCAGCAGAGGAAGTTGCAGCCGCGGTCACAAGTGGCCCCATCATGACAGCCACACCGCAGGAAATCATGGTCAGGACGCTGCCAGCACGTACGCTGGTGCCGACTATGCAAGTGAATATACAGCAATCAGCGACCATCCCTACAGCCAATGCCGACGATGATGCGCCACCTGCGTGGCTCATCGCGGCGATTGTCGCCCAGGTAATCATATTGGGGTTTGCGGGTTTCCAGTTGATACGACAGCGGCGCGGCTAGGTCATGGATTTACCTGCATCTTATGCGACTGCGTTATGATAGGGGCCATGCGTCGCATATATCACGATATGACCCTTGCCACAAAGGAAGCAAATTATGCGCGTTTCGCGCTATGTTCGTGCCTTTTTCAAAGCCCTATCTATGACCCTGCGCGGCGAAGCCATCCAGCCGCCGGATGCCGAGCATCCCGAATTACATGCCTGGATCATGCAAGGCAGGGAAATGCTCGATAGAGCTTTCGCGGTCGCTGAAAAAAACGGCTTTGATGATGCTTTACAAGAGCAAACCACCCTCACCATCGACCACCGACCGATGGCCATGCGTACCGTCTTGAAAGCGGTTCAGCACAATCTGGAAACCGAATACCCGATGTTACTGGCATCGCGAATTGATGGCAGCATTTTGACGATCCAGTCGATCAACATGAACGATCACTATCGGGTTGGGCGCTTGCTAGAACACGAAGCCATTACCAACTCACCGCTGGAAACGGCTGTGCGGCATCTTCATGATCACCTGGGCAATATCCCCTCTAAACAAGCGAAGAACCAGTAGCTAGCAAAAACAAAACAGGCAGCCATCAGGCCACCTGTCGACATCATTCCTATACGAATGGGCTTTCTAGCTTTCGTCATCCTCAGTGACTGCCGCTTCCGGCGTTTCTACCTCGGTGAATTCAGCATCTTCAATTTCGACATCCGGTTCAGCATCAACACTCGCAGCATCTGTACTCGCATCGGCTGCGGATTCGGCCTCTACATCTGGCATGACGCTAGATAGATTGAGGCTGTTCACAGGCGTACCGGTTGCCGCCTGCATCAGCATGTTCAAACGCTCGGCCATCGCCGCCGGGTCCGGGTGGATGCCCTCTTGCAGCAGCGCCGTTTCAAAGAGCTGCATGGCCACCAGATCAATCATCGGATTGCGAGTATCACCTTCAAGCATATGGCTGAGGTTGTGCATCAGCGGATGACGCGGATTGAGTTCCAGCGCTTTGACAGGCAGTTCATAGTCGCGGTCCAGCAGGCGGTTGATGCGGAACATATGGCGCGTATCACCACCTTCCGGGCTAATCAAACGAGCGGGACTCCCTACCAGCGACTTACTCATACGGACATCGCTGACGCGGCTACCCAGCACGCGCTTCACACGCTCGACCAATGTCTCGACCGAATCCGATTCCAGCGATTCTTGTTCCTCAACCGAGTCATCAACTGTGCCCACATCGGTCAGGTCGATGTCGGCTTCATCAACGGCGCGTAGCTTAAAGCCGCTGTATTCAGTCAAGCCCATCGGCAGCATGGCATCAACTGGATCACAGAAATAGAGGACTTCAATCCCACGCTGGCGGAACGGCTCCAGATGGGGACTGCGGCGCGCCGTGCCGAAGTCATCAGCCACGACATAGTAAATCTCGTTCTGGCCATCGACCATGCGGTCCACATAACTTTGCAGGCTAGTGAATTCGTCTTCGTTATCATCGTGCGTACTCTGGAACCAGAGCAAATCGGTCAGGTCATCTTTGTCCTGCGGTGCGACGACGACTCCCTGCTTGAGGAAACGCCCAAATTCGGAGAAGATTTCCAGATAGTCTTCGGGTTCATTGGCGGCCAACTTCTTGAGATCACCAATGACGCGGCGCGTAATGGTGCTCCTAAGGCGAGCAATGACGCGGTCAGCTTTGACGCTTTCGCGGCTGACGTTGAGCGGCAGGTCTTCGCTATCGACGATACCCTGCACAAATTGCAGGTACTCCGGCAGCAAATCCTTGTTGTAATTGTCAATCAGAATTTTGCGGGAGTAGAGTGACAGGCCCGGTTCTTTACGCAGGCTGAACATATTCTGGCCCTGCTGGGCGCTGGATGGAATATAGAGCAGCGCATAGAACTGCATCGGCACATCAGCACGCATATGAATGCGATACATCGGATTGCTAAAATCCATCGTGTACTGCTTGTAGAAAGCGTCGTACTCGTCTTCGGTCACATCATTGGGCGACTTGCGCCAGATAGCCGTCTGCTTGTTGGTCGGCTCCTCATCATCGGCGACATAAATCGGGAAGGCGACATAATCACTATGGCGGCGAATGATGTCTTTGATCTTCCAGTCAGAGGCGAAATCTTTTGCGTCTTCCTCTTTCAGCTTGACGATGATGTCCGTGCCGCGTGTTTCTTTATCGGCAGTTTCCAGGCTGTAAGATGTGCCACCATGCGCCTGCCACCGGACGGCTTCGGCATCCGGCTCATAGCTGCGTGTGATCACCTGAACCTCATCAGCTACCATAAACACACTGTAAAAGCCTACACCAAACTGGCCAATAATATTCTGGGCCGTTTCCGCATTGGGGGCATCTTTCAGCGCCTGGATGAAGGTCTTGGCACCACTATGGGCAATCGTACCCAGGTTTTCGATGACTTCCTGGCGCGTCATGCCAATACCCGTATCACTGATCGTCAGGGTACCGGCTTCTTCATCGGACGTAATGGTAATTTTGAGTTCAGCATCAGGGTCAAGCACATCGCTTTCGGTCAACTGCGTGAACTGCATGCGGTTGAGCGCGTCGGATGCGTTAGAAATCAGCTCGCGAAGGAAAATCTCGCGGTCGGTATACAGGGAATGAATGAGAATATCGAGGAGCTGTTGCGTTTCTGCTTGAAACGTAAACGTCTCGCTCATGGTAAAACCTCCGAACGGTCGGCATAATTCGAGTCAAATTGTCTAAATCGGGCCTTGCAGCCACCCAATAGCATAACGAGGGCGTGTAAGAACAGAATAAGAGACCGCACCCGATTTCAGGATTAGCGACCTCACATACCCAAGCTCTGCGATTTGTTACCCAAATTGGCTGATTCTACGCTGGCTGAGCTTCTCTGCGTGAATGAGTCAGTAGCGATTTGATGACATAGACGAGAGCGAAAACCGCGCTCATGGTCAGCACAATAGCGGCACCGGACGGGATCAACAGGTAGTAGGACAGGTAGAACCCGACGATACCACTGGTGACGCCGACTGCTGCAGCGATGAGAATCATGTTGTGCAGCCGATTGGAAATCAGGCGGGCGGTGGCGGCTGGTGTAATCAACAGGGCCAACATCAGGGCGATACCCACCGCCTGCAAGCTAGCGACAATCGTCACAGCGATGAGGATCAGCAGCAGCGTACGCAGCCATTCCACGCGAAATTTAAGCGTATGCGCCAGACTGAGGTCAAAGCTGATGATGAGGAATTGCTTGTAAAATACGGCAATCGTCACCAGGACGACCGCGCCCATCGCTGCCATGATGAGCAAATCGCCCTCACTAATGCCGTTGATGCTGCCAAACAGAATATGCGATAGGTCGATGCTGTAGCTGCCCTGGCTGCTGATTATGGCAATCCCCAGGGCGAACATGGTCACAAAGACCAGGCCAACGGCCGTATCTTCTTTGAGGCGTTCGTTGCGCGTCAGGAAGGCGATAATCAGCGCGGAAATCACGCCCGCGCCCAGGCCACCCACGAACAGGTTGCTGCCGACCGCGCCACCACTCGATATATAGGAGAGGGCCACCCCCGGCAAAACCGCATGGGCCAGCGCATCCCCGAAGAAGGATAAGCCGCGTACCACGACAAAACAGCCAATGACCGCGCTGATGGTCCCTACCAGGACCAGTGCCAGCAGGCCACGCTGGATGAACACGTAGTTCAGTGGCTCCGTGAAAAAGTCGAGTATGGCTTCCATAAGTCGTTCTTGTGCTTTCCTTAGTAACCAGCCGCGTGTTGGTCGGCGATGAAGATGGTTTCGTCGCCCTGATGGAACACGCGCAGCGCCCCACCAAAGGCCTGCTTCAGCACATCAGCCCGCATCACCTGCTCTGGCGGGCCATAAGCGATCATGCTCTGATTAATGAGCAAGACGTCATCAAAATCACGGGCAGCACGCCCCAGGTCATGGGTCGCCAGCAAAATGGTGATACCCTGCTCGGTCAGCACACCCAGCGTCGCCATGATTTCTGTCTCAGAGACGGTATCAACCCCAGTAAAGGGTTCGTCCATTAGCAGGATGTTGGCTTCCTGGGCCAGAGCACGGGCGATAAAGACACGCCGCCGCTGGCCACCGCTCAGTTCGCTGATCTGACGTTTGGCGTAGGTATCCAGACTGAGCTGTTCCAACAATTCATCTACGCGCTGATGGTCGCTATTGGGCCACCAGGGGAACCACTTGCTGTGGCGCGCCCGACCCATCATGACCACATCGTAGACTGTCACCGGGAACGACCAGTCAATTTCGTTTTGTTGGGGCACATAGCCGACATAAGCATGGCTGCTGCGGCAGTCCTCGCCCTGCACCGAGATTTCGCCAGTGGTAAAGGGAATCAGGCCAGCGATGGCTTTGAAGAGCGTGCTTTTGCCGGCTCCGTTGGGGCCAATAATCGCGACCCGTTCCCCTTGCTTGACCGTAAAAGTGACGTGTTCCACCACCCGCAAGCCACCCGGATAACTGGCACTAACATCATGCACATGAAGCGCGGCACCGTTATGCACTTGTTTGATATTGGGAATTGCTTTCATAGCGCTTTTGCCGGATGCCTTTATCATAATGCCTTCTTGATGCTGCTGATGATACACATTCACTGTAGATGAGCCTAGTACGATTCGCTATTCGCTGCCGAGCAGGCTATCGACAACTGTCTGAAAGTTATAGCGCATGTAGTCGATGTAAGTGCTGGCCGGACCGTCTTCTTCGCTGAGAGTGCCGCTGTACAAATGAGCGACCGACGCGCCCGTTTCATCAGCGATGAGCCGCATCAGATTGTCATTGAGCGTGGTTTCTGCAAAGATGGCTTGCACACCATTTTCGCGCACAGCATCAATGACGCCCGCAACTTCAGAAGCACTCGGTTCCGCGATGGTGCTGCCCCCGGCAATCAACGCCTGAACGATGGTGAAGTCATAGGCTGCCGCGAAGTAGCCCAGGGAATCGTGATTGGTCACCAGGATGCGCTGGTCTTCCGGCAAAGTCGCAATCAGCGGATTGATGAAATCATGGGCCAACGTATCCAATTCCGCCAGATAAGCGGAGGCGTTGGCTGTATAGACATCAGCGTTGGCTGGGTCCAGCGTGATGAGTTCGTCGCGAATCAGCATAGTCCAGTACATGACGTTGTGCGGCTCCAGCCACACATGCGGATCGCAAACACCATGATCGTGACCATCGGTTTCTGCTTCCGTCTCATGATCATGCCCTGCACCGCAATCGAGCGAGTACAGCGGGCCAAGTGTTTCCACATGGCTGTGGTCATGGTCTTCGCCTTCTTCATGTCCCTCTTCGTGATCGTGATCATCAGCTTCCTCATGGTCATGGTCGGCATCCGCATCATGATCGTGACCTGCCTCGTGGAGCGCTGCCATTTCCGCATAGTGCTGTTCGCAGAGCTGCCCGATCTCACTCAGATCACCCTGCGCACTTTCAGCGGCATGTTCTTCATCGTGATCGTCGCTGACTTCATGCTCGTCGCCTTCTTCGTGATCGTGCTCACCCAGGGCGAGGATCTGGACACAGGAAGAAGCCGTGACAACATTGGCATCTCCACCCGCGTTTTCAATAGCCTCTAATAGACCCTCTTCGAGCAATGCGCCGTTGATGAATACGACATCGGCATCGGCCAGCGCCACCAGGTCGGCAGGCGTCGGTTGGAAGCTGTGAGCATCAGCCCCGCGCGGAATCGTGGATGTGACGCTAGCAGCATCCCCGGCAACGTTACTGACGACATCAGCCAGAATGCTATTACTTGTGACAATGTTCAGTTGCGAATTTTGAGCGATGCTCGTCGACGCAATCATGAGCAGGATAAGGACAGCCATTAGCGGCTGTAGTGTGCGTTTCATCGAGAATGATCTCCTTAAATGAGAAACAGGTTGTCGGTTGGGTACCCACGCTCTTATTGATACCAAATCTCATTTAAGATGACAAGACAGAATTTCGAGTTTGATGATGCCAAATGTTATCAAGACGAATTTAGATATTTTCTCGGATTTTCATCAAAGCGTCTTTGTCAGCCAGGACCAGCAGCGTGTCGCCTTGTTCAATGATGGTATTGCCATTGGGCACGAGGATTTCTTGTCCGCGTGAGATGAGCACAATCAAGCTGTCTTCCGGCAGCCCCAGATTGACAATCTGACGATCTACGGCTGGCGAACCGGCTGCCACGACCACCTCAACCAATTCATTGCGAATGTCCGTGTCGGTCACAAGCTCAAACGGGTACTGTGGCTTGGACGTCATCGGCTCTGTGATCCCCAGGAATTTGGCCACCGGGATCAAAGTCGATCCCTGAAGCAGGACGGAGACGAGCACCACAAAGAAAACGATATTGAAGATGGTATCGGACTGCGGAATATCTGCCAGCAGCGGGAAGGTCGCCAACACAATCGGCGTCGCCCCCCTCAAGCCGACCCAAGAAATCATGAGCTTATCCCGGAAATTAAATTGGGAGAACAGCAAGCTGATGAAGACGCCCAGCGGCCTTGCCAGAAAAATCAGAATGATGGCGATCAGGATGCCGGTGGTCGCAATTGGCAACAACCGCGATGGAAAGACGAGCAGCCCCAGGCTAAGGAACATGACAATTTGCATCAGCCAGGATAGCCCATCATGAAAGCGGGACAGGCTGTTCTTATGCACAAAATTGCGACTCGCCATAACCAGCCCCAGCAGATAAACCGCCAGGAAGCCGCTGCCACCCAGAAGTGTCGTCAGGGCATAGGCGAACAATACCAACCCCACTGTGAACACGGCATACAGGCCATCCGCTTGCAACCGCAGTCGATTGATCGTCCGAGCTGTCAGGATACCCAGGCCGATGCCCAAAACAAGACCAATGCCCATCTGCTGGACAAAGATCAGGAGTAGGTTGGCAATCGGCATATCTGGGTGCTGAATCAATTCGACGGCGCCTACCGTCAGGAAAATCGCCATCGGGTCGTTACTACCCGATTCCAGTTCCAGTAAGGGAACTGTATTGCCTTTGAGGCCAATCTTTTGGGTTCCGAGGATTGAAAAGACCGCAGCCGCATCGGTAGCAGCCACAATAGACCCTACCAGAAACGCCTCAGCGAGGGAGTATCCGAGAAGCTCTTGCACGCCAACAGCCACCACCAACGCTGTCACCAGTACGCCCAACGTCGACATGACGATGCCGCGCCCCAGAATATGTCGTACTTCAGAAACAGGTGTATCCAGGCCACCGGAAAAGAGGATAAAGATCAGGGCGATCACACCGATGGACTGGGCGGCTAAAGGGTCATCAAAATGAATGCCACCAATGCCATCTGAACCAGCGAGCATCCCAATAAACAAGAAGATCACGAGCGCAGGTACGCTCAGACGAGCAGAGACTTTACTCGCAAGCACACTGACAATGAGTAAGATGGCGGTACCAAAAAGGATCGTCTCTATTGCGAGCATTCAGCCCAATCTCTACATAGCTATTCTCAGGTTGGCAGGTCTGGGTGAGCAAATGAGACTGAATTATAACAAGCAGTTGGCCCCCTATGTGGCGATAAATATGACAAATCGATGAATGATTTGATGAATAAAGCCTGTCTGCTTTAACGCTGTAATGCCTCGAACTCAGAGCGTAGCAGGCCAAATTGCTTATTATCGACGAAGCGGCCATGCTCCCAATACTTCTGCCGCCAGATGCCTTCCAGCTTAAAGCCACACTTGGTCAGCACCCGTTCAGAGGCAATATTGCCATCGGTGCAATCCGCCTGAATGCGATGCAGGTCCATGTGCTCAAAGCTCCAGGCGATCATGGCCTTACAGGCTTCGGTCGTATAACCCTTGCCCCAATAAGCAGGCAGTAGATGGTAGCCAATATCGAGGTAGTGATGCTCACGCTCCCAGTCATATAGACCGCATGTACCGATACATTGGTCCTCACCCTGTAACGTCAACGCCCATTGGATGCCCTCATGCTTATCGAATGCCCCATTGAACCAGTCTATCAGGCCAATGGCTTTGTCGTGCGTGTCCAGGGGCGGTTGCGACAAAAAGCGGAGGACATCCGGGGAACTAAACAACTCACTCAGAGCGGGGGCATCCTCGTGCCGTAACTGGCGCAAGCGTAAGCGCGTTGTCTCCAGCACAGGGAATTCTAAAAAATCGAAAATAGGGGCCATGTACCTACTTGTCATTGAAGGTGAATCATAAGCCCATTGTATAAAAACAGAGCCACTTACTGCATGTGTCATCTGGCAGCAAATAGCTCTGTAGGATGTATGAGTGCGATGTCAGGCGGTAAGAACTTACCAGCTACGTCCCGCGGCGATTTTGTCTTGCCCCGACATGGTACGGACGTCTACACCTATCTATTTTGCATCAATAACAAAGATATGGTCTACGTCGGAATTCGGGTCAACCATATCATACCGTTGTCCATTAATCCAGAATGCCGCTTGTCCAGTTAGCCCATATGAACCTGCAAGATAGACAATACCATCTTTGACATACATATCTTCGATGAGAGCTGTATCTTCTGGTAAATCAAACCGCTCCCCATCAGCCCAATAAGCTGCAACGCTTTGAGGACCGTATATTCCAGCAAGATAGATAATCCCATCTTCTACAAAAATATGGGTTAATTCAGCACCTGGTTCTTCAAGTGGAATCAACTCACCGTCGATCCAAATGCCTGCCAGCTCCGATAGGCCATAGGCCCCAGCGATATAGATTACCCCATTTTCTACAAAGATATCTGCGACCACCGCCTCTGGTTGCGGTAGTGGCATCCATTCGCCATCAATCCAATATCCAGCAGTGCTGACCCCACCGATAGCACCACCCAAATAGACATGCCCATTCTCAGCGAACATGGTCGGCGCTACAGCGTTATCTCCCAGGGTGAACAGCTCGTCCCCTGCCCAATATGTGGTTAAGTCAAGAAAGCCAGATGTACCAACCATATACGGAATATCATTTTCTACCCACAAGCCTATGACTTGAGCACCACTGCCCGGAATTCGTTCAGGCTCATTGTTACGCCAGAGAGTTCCGCGGTTGAGAATACCTGAAGTCCCGACCACATAGACGGTATCGTTGTCTGCGTACAGGCCACTCAGGTAGGCATTCCCATAATTGTGGAGAACACCATCAATCCACAAACTGGCTTGCATTGGACCAGAGGCGCCCGTGAGAATGATCTGCACATCTTCCGGGCTCTCAAAAGCACGCTCCATGATGTTTTCGGCAGCCTGGCAACTAACAAGGAGTAAGGGGATAAGTAACAACAAATTATAAAGAAACCGCCCATTTAACATCATCACAGAACCCTCAATGTATCCGGCTAATTAAACAAAATATAACACAGCATAACGGGTTTTATAACGTTTTTGATAGACAAAAGAGCATAAATTGGCTATTGTTTAGTTCGTTACTTTAAAACATATCCATATATAACCAGATTATTCGTAATCTACAATCAGAAAAGGAAGCTAAAATGAGTTTTGACAACATCGAACGAAACGGTTCCATTGACTACCTGCTGCGTACCACACAGCAACATCACGTCCGTTTGAGCGTCATGGCCGATCAAAAAGCGAATATTATGATTGCGGCCACCAGTATTTTGTTGACGTTTGCGTTCGCAAATTTCAAGCAGCAGAATTTGTTTTGGGGCTTCTTGTCACTCTTTGTCTTCGCCTTTATTGCACTCATTTTAGCGATTCTGGCAGTAAGTCCACGCTTTGGGCGAGAGAAACAGCAGTCTCACTCCAACATGCTGTTTTTCGGCCATTTTGTTCATCTTTCGTTGGATGAATACAACAAAAAAATGGAAGAGATCATGAGTAGTGATAAGGCTACTTACGAGGCAATTGTGAAAGATATCTATTCCATTGGGCAGGCACTAAACCAGCACAAATATCGGTATCTTTCCTGGAGCTATCGCGTGTTTCTCTTCGGCATTCTCATTTCTGGCGCGCTTTTTATCTTGCAAACAGTGTTGTTTTATCTGACTTAGCGCGACCTTCTACACGCTATTCTACACTCTACAAGAACAACCCATTTTGGCGCAGCAGACCTGCCTCCACTCGGTTGAGTGCTTGTGGCTCCTGTGCAGCCTAGCCCGGCCAATCTAAAATCTGTCTGCACACGTCCTCGGATTTCAGAGCAAGATAGGCTTGCGGTTCTTGAAGACGAGATAGGTGTGGCAAATAGATTTAAGCCTATCTAGCCACACCTGGTTATCAATAAACGAGTGCTTCTCTACCAGCCCCGGCCTGTGATTTTGTCTTCTTCCGGCATGGTGCTGGCGTTGATGCCAACCATCGGCCCGCCCAGGTTACAACTAATGCACATCCGATATTCCACGCCATTCATACGGCACCTGGAATGAATATTCTCGTTTGACATGGCATTTACAAGCCCTTATACTTTCGCTTCACATCTGCGGAATGCAGAATTGGATGCTGATTGACAATACAAAAACACCTCTCCACCGTATTAATAGGGATCACCCTATTCATCGTTGCCGTGTTTATCGCATACTATGCGTGGCTAACCTTATCTGCCACAGTAGTTTTGAATGATTCTGGTTTATTTGCAGAATTAACCAGAATCATTCTCAAGCCCGATCTACGTCTCTACGTCGATCTATGGGACAACAAACCCCCTGGCCTTTTCTTTTTTGCAGCGCCTTTTGTGTTCCTTTTTGGGACGACAACCTTTGCCATCCAGCTTGCCGCAATTTGTGAGGCCTTGCTTTTTGCGGCGACAACAGCCTTGCTCGCTCAAATCTTCTGGACGAAGCGCCTGATTAACGTCCTGGCTTTTATAGCAGCCCTCTTCTACGCGCTAGTCATCGTCGTCACACGCAGCATAGAAACGACGCTCCTGATGTGCAGCTTGGGCAATTTGAGCCTTTATATCATATTGCGGGGCCACAAAAATCTCTTTTGGCTCTGTCTGAGCGGTCTGGTGTTTTCCTGGGCGGTCTTCTCCAAACAACCTATCGCGCTCCAGTTTGTTGCGCTGACCGCGGCAATTGCCTACGTATATCGGCGTAAACGCTTTATTCCAGCGATGTTCGCTTTGTGTGTAGGCGGCGCAATTGGGATCGGATTGTTCCTGATTTGGGCACTGACTGCCAGTGATTTAACTCTGATCTGGGAACATCTGATTGGGGGAAATGTGCAATATTCTGTCCTACCCGACCAATCAGACGCAGGGCCTACCCTGGATACGTATTATTTAATACGAGAAACCATCCCCATCCTGCTGCCACTGGCAATTGCATCTATTGTTAGCCTGTGGCTAATGCTACGCGAAGGACAAATAGGGCGAGTAGCTATCTTAGTACTATGCCTCATCACAGCTTTCATCGGGGCAAGCCTGGGTAAATCGCTCAAATTCACGTACTTCCTACAAATGATGCCTTTTGTCGTGGGATTAACGGCTTTTTTGATGCACTGGCTTTATAAGCGCTCACCGCTTCATGGAGCAAGCGTTACCTTGCTGTTCAGCCTTATCATGATCATATCCGTACAAGGTTATTATCAAGGAACGGTACAGTTCATCGAAATGGCACACGATACGGATTCCCCAACGCTCACAACAAGCACTTATATTGCAGAAAATAGCGAACCGGATGACTGTATCTGGATATGGGGATATGCCAATAACCTGAGCTTCTATTCTGGACGCCGTTCTTGTACAGCCGTTCCGTATGACGGCATCGTGATGAATGCAACGGCATTCGACACATCACGATATCAAGTGAATTACTTAAACGACCTGTTCAGGAATCCACCTTCCTTTTTGTTCAACAGCAATACATGGGGATACTTCCCTATGCTGAACCAATATGCAGAGCGATATGTGCGCGACGCCATCCCACAGACGGAGTCAAAGCTCTTCAATATCGACACATCAGCTTTCCAGCCCATGCAAACAAACTTTGGTGACTATTTCACACTCATAGGCACCGACATTGTGCGCTCAGAGCAACTATGTGCAGGTGACACGATTGCTTACGCCCCCACCTGGCGTAGTCACCAGGCAACCCCTATTCCATATCAGATGTTTTTGCATGTTCGCGCAGTGAATGATGATCGTCTCATTTCGCAGTTCGATGGAGATGCCGCTACGGATTACCCAACGCAAGATTGGAAAACAGCTAACGAAGTCATCCTCA
The DNA here is from genome assembly GCA_002699585.1 of Anaerolineaceae bacterium. Classification (GTDB taxonomy): domain Bacteria; phylum Chloroflexota; class Anaerolineae; order Aggregatilineales; family Phototrophicaceae; genus Phototrophicus. The sequence goes on from PABP01000038.1 coordinate 412,984, forward strand.
GCCCTACGATTGAGTTCGTATTGCCAGAAGATTTGCCTGCTGGCGACTACTATGCAGTCGTCGGCTTTTATGATCTGGACGACTTAACGCGCATTCCGATCCTTGCTAATGGCACCAGCGCAAATGAAGAGCCCATTGACTTTTTTCATGTTGAGTCATGCTGATGGTCACAAATAAAAAGCCGATACAACCGGAGCGTATCGGCTTATAGAGATGATCTTTACGGAATTAGCCCCGACCACTAAAAATCAGAGTGAGAAACGTGCTTCTGTGCTGATGCGTTTTCTACCAGCCGCGGCCTGCGATTTTGTCTTCTTCCGGCATGGTGCTGACGTTGATGCCGACCATTGGCTCGCCAAGGTTACGGCTGACGCGCGCTAGGATTTCCGCATCGGTGTAGTGCGTCACGGCATCGACGATAGCCTTGGCCCGTTTGGCCGGGTTGCCACTCTTAAAGATGCCACTGCCGACAAACACGCCATCCACGCCAAGCTGCATCATGAGCGCGGCATCGGCAGGTGTCGCGACACCACCCGCAGCAAAGTTGACGACAGGCAGGCGACCCAATTCAGCCGTTTCTTTCAGCAGATGGTAAGGAGCCTGGATGTCTTTGGCATAGGTATACAGTTCATCTTCGCTGAGTGAGCTAATCTGGCGAATTTGGCCGAGGACTTTGCGCGCATGGCGCACCGCTTCCACGACATCACCCGTACCGGCTTCACCTTTAGTGCGGATCATAGCCGCGCCTTCATTGATGCGGCGCAGGGCTTCGCCAAGGTTACGCGCACCACAGACAAAGGGTACCGTGAACTGTTTTTTGTCGATGTGATGTTCTTCATCGGCAGGGGTGAGCACTTCGCTCTCGTCGATGAAATCTACACCGAGCTGCTGCAAAATCTGAGCTTCTACAAAGTGGCCGATACGCGCTTTGGCCATCACCGGGATGCTGACAGCTTCCACAATGCCATCGATCATATCGGGATCGCTCATACGGGCGACACCACCCTGCACGCGAATATCAGCCGGGACGCGCTCCAGGGCCATCACCGCACATGCGCCCGCTTCTTCCGCGATTTTCGCTTGTTCTGGGGTCACCACATCCATGATGACGCCACCCTTTAGCATTTGCGCCAGACCGCGCTTGACATTTTCAGTACCGGTATGTGCACCGTTTCCGTTAGCAGTAGACATTTATTTTCCCTCTGAGGACTTATTGAGCGATTACGCTTTGGAAATTACAAGTTGGTAATTACAAGCTAACTGTTCGCCCAACTAAAACGTAGCACCAGACTATACCATTGGTATTTGACACGCGGAAGCCAAATTTTACACGACGCATGTCCACAATCGACATTTCCTTCATGCACACAGTTCCGAACACCGATATATACTGAAATGGTGGAAACAAATAGAAACGCATAAGGCGTCCATGACTGACGAACACCTGCCGCCAACACAAACGAGCATCGATTGGGATGCTCTGTTACGTACCTTGGAATGGGACGACGATGAGCGCCGTTCTGCTGATGCCCTCACCCGTTTGAGCATCCGGGCAGCGCAGTACGCGGAACTCACGCGCTTTGATTTGCAAAGCCAGAACGACACCACAATTTGCGTCACGTTCCGGTTGGGCACAGAGCGCTATGCAGTGAGTACTGATTGGGTGCGCGGCGTACAGGCCATCGGCAAAATCACACGGGTCCCCGGCGCACCGGACTACTACCCCGGTGTGGTCAATATGCGCGGACGAATTATCACCGTGTTCGATTTGCGGCGCTTCTTCAATTTGGAAATCAATGACGAACTGCCGCAGGAACTGGTACAAATCGAAATAGGCGATCTCAATCTAGGGATGCTAGCCGATCATATCGAAGGCGTGGAACAAATCCTCGACGATGAAATCCAACCGATTGATATTTTGTTCGCACGGGGCATCACCTCAGATCGCCTCGTCATCCTGGACCTGGAAAAAATGGCAAAAGATGCTCGCCTGATAGTTAACGAAATGGACGAAGCCGAATGAACCAGATAGAAACCATGCCCGACTATACGCCCATCAGTGCAACGCCACCTGCCCCCTTGATGATGCGCCTGAACAACCGGGCCGTTAATTTCACGATCCTGGCAGCAACAGTGCCAACTCTGGTGATGAGCATTGTGCTATTCGCCAGTGGCATGCGCGAGGTCTGGCTTTACGTAGCCCCCTTCGTAGCGGCGGCATTTGGTGCGGTGCTCGGCATCCAGATTTATCGCCAGAGCTACGAGCGCATCGACGAGACCGTGCGTGCCTATGCTGATGTGCTCGACCGCGTTGGTGCTGGCGATTTGCGTCCGCGCTTGGAACCACCCACTATGGATCGCACCCGGCCAGAAGGCGCGATGCTGCATCACCTGGCGGAGGCGGTCAATCGCACGCTGGACACCATCCAGACGGTTGTGCGCGACTTCAATGCTGCCATGCTGCGCGTCGAAGCCGATACACAAGCCATTCTTGAAGCGACATCGCGCCAGATCAGCATGGCCAATGAACAGGACGCTGTGGTCACGGAAACGACAGCGACGGTAAACGAAGTTCGTGCGACCGTAACCGAAACCGCCGAACGCGCCCAGAGCGTGGCAGAAACGGCCCAGCACTCTGTCGACATTTCCCGCGAGGGTACCGAAGCGGTGCGCGAAACCATCGATGGTATGGAAATCATTCGTCGCCGTGTGGAAGACATCGCCGATAATATTCTCGTCCTGAGCGAACACACCCAGCAAATCGGCGAGATCATCGCCACCGTCAACAACCTGGCCGATCAATCGCGTATGTTGGCCCTCAACGCCAGCGTGGAAGCCGCCCGTGCCGGGGAAGAAGGCAAGGGTTTTGCTGTCGTCGCGATGGAAGTGCGCAATCTGGCCGACCAGAACCGCGATGCAACAGTGCAGGTCCGTGAAATCCTGGGTGAGATTCAGCGCTCGACTAACAGCGCCGTGATGGTCACGGAAGAAGGTAGCAAGGGTGTAGACATCGGCCAACAACAGGCCAACCGTGCAGGTGGCTCCATCAGCGACCTGGCACGCGCCATTGAAGAAGCCGCGACCGCCGCCATGCAAATCGCTGCCAGTACCCGCCAACAGACCATTGGCATGGACCAGCTAACGCGCGCGATGGCCACCATCAAACATGCCACAACAGAAACAGTCAGTAGCACGATGCAGGTTGAAGCTAGCGTCCAACGGCTTCGTGATGCGGCAGGGCGTGTCAATGATGTGCTCACGGGGTTAGAATTCATAGAAAATAACGACTAAGCGCACCATGCGCGGGGGATTTCAATGAAATCTATTACGAAGCTTTTGTTACGTGTGCTAGGCGTGATGCTGTTTGTCTGGACATCCAGCATCGCTTTTGCCCAGACGCCTGTCACGTTCAATACACCTGTCACGGGCAGCGTTGATGCAACCACACCACAGGCGCTGTTTACATTTACGGGCAGCGCCGGGCAGGCCGTCAATGTGAATATCACCGCCAATGATCCGTTGCGCGTCCAGTTCGGCGTGTTCGATGCCAATGGCGTTTTGCTGCTGGCAGGCATGAACTCGTCACAAGAGATCAACTTGAGCGAAACCGTTACCTTGCCAACTGATGGCACCTATATACTGCAAGTCATCAGCAGCAATGGGCTTCAAGGGCAGTTTGTCTTTACGCTGACAGCCAACAGTGTGCCCGTCGCACCCGCTTCGGCGGATTCCTGCGAAGCGATTATGCGGCAAATCTCCCAGGCTTTAGATACTTTTTGCAGCACGACCGGACGCAATCAGGCCTGTTATGGCAATTTGCTGATCGACGCCGAACCCAGTACCAATGTAGTTGATCTGAGCACCTTCCAGTTTGATCGCCAGGGGGACATCCAGAGCTTGACGAACCTGAGCGCGCTCGAACTTAGCCCAATGGACCAGGACAACGGCACATGGGGCGTGGCGCTGATGCAGGTCCAGGCCAATATTCCAGATGCCCTGCCAGGAACGAACGTCACCGTATTGGCCTTTGGCGGCATGCAGATCGTCGATGCCAATACGATGGGATCAACGGCTAATCCGGCCTACGGTCCCATGCAGTCCATCTACATCCGACCGGGCATCGGGGCTACGCGCTGCGCCAACACACCGGATAACGGCCTGCTCATCCGCACCCCGGAAGGCGCGGGGACGATCAATATGGCCATCAACGAGATTGAGATCAACGTTGGCTCAACCGTCTTCATCACACCCGATCTGCAATCATCACAATTGAAATTTGCCACACTTGAAGGCCAGGTTGAGGTCACGACCAATGGCGTCACTCAGGTCGCAACAACTGGCTTTGAAGTCAACGTACCCGTTAACTTACAGATGCTGCCCTCCGGGCCACCCCAACCGCCGCAGCCAACCGACCCAACCACAATCGAATTATTGCCAGTAGAAGGGTTGCTGCCATCGGCAGAAACACCTGATGATGGCACGTCATCTTCCAGTACAGTCAATCCAAATGTCTGCACGGCTGTCGTCACAGGTACACAGCGCGTGAACGTCCGTTTTGGACCGGGCACCGTCTATGATGTCATCGGCGGCCTGGATGTCGGCGATACGGTCGAAGTTACCGGACAAAGTGGCAGTGGTTGGTATGCAATTGACTTTAGCGGCTATGAAGCTTGGATCGCTGGCTCCGTCATCGAGCTATCCGGCCCATGTGACAACCTGCCCTACACCTATATTCCGCCGACGCCAACGCCACCCGCGACCCCAACACCCATTCCGTCACCAACGCCTGAGCTGCCGATAGCGGGTGACAATGAGTATCGTGGCATCAAAGTCGATTATTTCTCAGAGTCACCCGTGTATCTATCCGGTGCGATCTCGTATCCGCAGGGTGATATGCAGGATACTGTTACCTATGCTTTGACCAATACCCAGTATGCTTACAATGGCGAATTCCGTCTGAGTGTGTCGTGTAGTGGCCAGGGTGCTGAACATGTCGTCGTAACGTTCCCAGACGGCAGCCAAAGCCGCTGCTCGCCAACCTATAACTTCATCCAGTATTTCTACCGGGGTTTCTCGACATCCGGCGAATTCACGATCCAGTTCGACGGTGGGCAATCCAATTCATACGTCGATTGGAACGCATCTTTGTTCATCTATGACAGCGAAAGAAGCAGTCAGCAATAATCCGGTGGAGTGAGTAAGACACGACTTATGTTGAATGCCGATCAAAAACTGCTGCAACTCTTCCAGGAAGAAGTCACTGACTATCTTCAGGCATTGAACGATGGCCTGCTGCGCATCGAAATGACCGAGGGAGACGAGCGCGACGAACTCATCCGCGAGATGAACCGCATCGCCCACAGCATGAAGGGGGCAGCCCGTGCGGTCGGCTATGGCATGATCGAAACGGTTGGGCACGCTATGGAAGAAGTGCTCAACCGCGTCATGGATGGCTCGCTGGCATTGTCACCGGATGTGGCCGATACGCTGTACGATGGTCTCGACCTGATTACCGGGGCGATGAACGGCGACGAGGACGACGACACCATCCCCGATGATGTCATTCAAGACGTGGTCAACAACCTACGAAGCGCTGCCGGATTGGATGTACCACAAGCCAGCCATGACAGTTCGTCCAATGGCAATGGCCAACACAACGGCGCAGGCATCAATGAAAATCAGGAAGTGCCCGCTGTTAAGGCAGATATGCCGCTGCCTGACCCTCAGCCTACGGCCCCTATACAGCCCGACAGCAACAAAACAGACGCTGATAGCGAGCACGCTACGGCCACCATGACAATGGCCCTGCGCCCATCGGAAGAAACCCTGCGCGTTGCTGTCCGCAAGCTCGATCACTTGATGGCGGAAGTCAGCGAGCTGCTGGTGGCACGCATGCAAAACGACGAGCGCCGCCGTCAAATCAACGTGGTACGGCGCGACTTGATGAAGTGGCAGCGCCACTGGCGCGGTGTGCGCGCATCGTATATTCGGCTGGTACGCCGTCAACAAGAACCCGACAGCCACCTGCCGCCGGAACTCGTGGCCGTCATCAAGTTTTTGGAAACTAACGAGCGCTATATGTCGCGCATTACGCGCCAGATGACGCAGTTGGGGCAGCATGTCGCCCAGGACAATATGCAGCTCACGGCATTGTCCGACATGTTGCAAGATGATGTGGCTTCCTTACGCATGATGCCTTTTGAAGCCATTATCGGCAGCTTCCAGCGCATGGTGCGCGATATCTCCAGGGAGCAAAATAAAGACATTCATCTGGACATCATTGGCGCTGCTGTCGAGATCGACAAAATGGTGCTGGATGCTCTCAAAGATCCCCTCGTGCATTTGCTGCGCAATTCCATTGATCACGGGCTGGAAGATGGTGACACGCGCGAAGCCGCTGGCAAGCCGCGAACAGGCGAATTGAGCTTAAAGGTCGAGCAGCGCGGCAGTGAGATCGTTATCATTGTCAGCGATGACGGGCAAGGCTTTGACATCAAGCGCATCAAGCAGAAGGCCATGCAGGTCGGCCTCATCACGCCTTCAGAAGCTGAGAAACTGTCTGATACCGACGCCCGTATGCTAGTTTTCGCATCCGGTTTCTCCACAAATGAGCAGGTGACGGCCATCAGTGGGCGCGGCCTGGGCATGGACATCGTGCGCACCCGCATCGAGAGTTTGCGTGGCCGCATCGAAGTGGACAGCCGCAGCGGTGAAGGCACGACCGTCACCCTGCATGTGCCCGTTTCCCTGACGCGCATTCGTGGCGTCTTGCTCAAAGTCGGCGATGAAAATTATGCTGTGCCTTCGGTCATGGTCAACCGCATGGAGACTATCCCGGCGTTTTCTATATACACCGCAGAAGGCAAAGAGATGGTCGTCCTGAACGAGCGCCCGATGCCACTGGTCAAGTTGGGTCAGTTGCTGGGCACGCCCGATGAAATGGTACGCGGTGACACGCTGAACGTCATCGTGTTGCAGATGGCTGAGCGCATGGTGGCGTTTGAGGTCGATGGCCTCTACAGCGAAACCGAGCTGGTGCTGACGCCGCTCGGTAGAGAGCTGGCCAATGTACATTTTATCGCCGGGGCCGCCCTACTCGGCTCCGGCGATGTGCTGCTGGTACTAGATGCCAATGATCTGGTACGACAGGCTACCGGCATGACTCTGCCGATCAAACGCACAATCAGTCCGCTGCATCAATCACGCAAAGTCACAACCGACAAGCTGACCGCCATGGTCGTAGATGATTCCATCACGACGCGTACCCTGGAAAAGAATATCCTGGAAGCAGTCGGCTTCGATGTGCGCGTGGCTGTGCATGGTGAACAAGCCTGGGACATGCTGACAGATATGCGACCCGATGTCATCATCAGCGATGTCGAAATGCCCTACATGAATGGGCTGGATCTGGCGCGCCTCGTTAAGAGCCATGTCCACACACAAGACATTCCGTTCATTCTATTGACATCCTTAGCCAAGCCAGAACAGCGCCAAGCCGGGCTTGAAGCCGGAGCCGATGCCTATCTGGTGAAGTCACGCTTCGACCAGCAGGAACTGCTTAATACGATCCAGAGCGTCTTGTAACCAGGGTGTAACCAGAGGTGGCTGTAAAGCGTGTCATGTTTAGGAGCAGAATACATTGTTATATGGGTTATTTTGTTACGTAAACCGTGTGAACAAGACAGCATAAAATGTTCAATGAAAAGTAGATAAATAATTGAGAAAACAAAACAACTTTCTAACCTTAATTTACCTTAATTCGACCTAGCATATGAGTAGTGGCGTCAATTATCTGAAGTCTGTTTTTCGGGCGCCACACTATTGAACCGAGCGTATGATCACATGCAGCAAAAAAACGGCATCACACGAGTATTGGTAGCAGAAGATAGCCCCATACAGCGGCAATATCTGACTTCGCTGATTAACGAGGTGCCAGATTTAACGGTGGTCGGTCATGCCGCTGACGGCGCACAAGCTATCGAGATGACGAAAACGCTCCAGCCAGATGTCATATCAATGGACATCAAGATGCCCAATACCGATGGCCTGGAAGCAACCCGCTACATCATGTCACAGTTGCCCACACCCGTGGTCATCGTCAGCAGCCTGTTGGAAGATGATGTTGAATTAGCGCTCAAGGCGCTCGATAGCGGGGCGCTGGCGGTACTATCTAAACCTGTCAGCCGCAATCACACTGATTTCAACAAGCGCCAGTGTGAGCTTTTGACGACATTAAGGGCAATGGCCAAGGTCAAAGTGGTCGCCCGACGGAGCAAGTTCTCTACACAGACACTATCAACCACCAAAACACAGCGCGCCACACCGGAGGTCCTGGCGATTGGCGCCAGCACAGGTGGGCCAAGGGCGCTGCATCGCGTGTTGACGGGACTCCCCTCGTCATTATCTGTCCCGATTGTAATCGTCCAGCATATGCCCCCGGAATTTATCCCCGGGTTGGCACGCTGGCTCAATCATGTGACGCCGCTGGACGTCAAGGTGGCCGAATCTGGAAAGGTACTCAAACCGGGGCAAGTTGTTATCGCGCCAGGGGACCAACACCTGCTCGTCGAAAAGCATGATCTCGATCTCGTCGCCCGGTTATCCAGTGCGGATTATGGGCAAGACTACAAGCCATCGGTCGATGTCCTGCTGAAGTCAGTGGCATCAGCGTGTGGCGCGGCAGCCATCGGCCTGATTATGACAGGCATGGGCGATGATGGCGCTTTGGGCTTGTTGGCGATGAAGGAAAAAGGCGCCTACACCTTCACCCAGGATGAGCACAGCAGCACAGTCTATGGCATGCCCAGTGCGGCGATAAAATGTAATGCAGTGGAGAAATCTGTAAGCTTGTCAGATCTCCCATCTGAAATCCTGAAAGTGCTATAAAATAGAAGTGTAAGATTAAAGAATCCTGAGGTTATCATGGTACTCGAAGTCCTGCTTGTCGAAGATAGCAAAACGCAGGCGGCACAGATCGCAGAAATGCTTGAAAGCGTCGGATTGCGTGTCCGTGTGGCTTATGATGGCCCGGATGGCTTGCGCGAAGCAATGGATAACCCACCTTCGCTCATCGTCCTGGATGTAAAACTGCCAACAATGGACGGCTTCCAGGTATGCCGCCGCCTAAAGCGCAGTCCCAGTACCCAGGATATTCCTGTCATCATGTTGACCGAAAAAGCAGGCCCCAAGGCAACGATGTCCGGCTTGCGGGCTGGCGCGGACGATTATATCCCCAAGGATATTTTCGCATCTGAGCATTTAATGGAAACACTGGAAGAACTAGGCATCCTCCAGGAATAAACCTAGCGAACAAAACTAGAGATAGAAGACAATTCGAATGAACGGATATAGGAATCCGACCGACATGACTGAAGAACAAAGCGTGCTGCGTTATAAGATGCGTCCACCGGTGCTGAATGTCCAGGTCGAGGACAGCATGGATATTATGATCGTGCGCGATACGACTCGCCGAGCGGCGAGCTTATTGGGGTTCTCACCTGCTTACCGAGCACAACTAGCGACCGCGGCGGCCTCTTTGGCAGAACTGGTACTAAAAACTGGCGAAGCCCATACGCTGAACCTGAATGGCGTCATTGATGGCATCAAGGACGGCTTGCAGATTTCTGCCGAAACGCCCTGGCTGCAAGGAGTATCTGCCAACAACGTGCTGGTGGCGCTCAAATCAAAAATGGGCGATCTGGTCGATGAGGTCATGCTGGTCAACAACCCGACCCCAACCATCGTCATGATTGTGTGGGTCAGAAGCTAACGTATGGTCGACAAACTGTGTTGCCCTAGCAATATGTATGATGACGTGTATTGAACATGACTGAACGTAAAAAGGTAGACACCCCGCTGATTCTGTTCGGCCTGGACGGTCGCCGTTTTGCCATGCGGATCGCCCATGTGCTTGAAGTCGCAGCGATGGTCGCGCTGGATTCATTTGCAGCGGATAACAATGTCTACCTGGGCTTGGCAAACCGACACGGGCAGCCGCTCCCAATTTATGATTTACGTGCCCTGATGCACCTATCGCCAGACACAGTCAGCGTTGATTCATTGTTCATCGTCTGCCAGAGTCAGAATACATTAGCGGGCTTCATTGTCGATGACATTCATCAGGTCATCTACGTCGCACCCGAAGCCTTAACACCCATTACCAGCAGTTCACCTGCCATTAGCGAAGTGGCAACCTATGAAGGCCAGCTCATCCAAATTATTGCCCCTGGCCCCTTATTGGCATCATTGGCCGAGTCCCAACAAATTCAGCAACCGGGCCAATTCGATGCTGTTGACGCAGGAGTTAGCTTATGAAGCAGCGGAAGACCGAACGCATCCTCATCGTCGCCAAAGACGATATTCTGCGTGAGCAGCTATCAGAAACACTGGCGGAAGCCGGGGGCTATGCCACCGCAGAAGCCGTCAATTTTGAAGAAGCACTCAGTGAAATTCTACTGACTGATTTTGATTTAATCATCACGGAAGCCGAATTACCGGACTTAAGTGGCATGGACCTACTGGCAGTCGTCGGTGGCTTGCGCCCTAACGCCCGCGTGATCGTCATTGATGATGATTTAAGCGCTCGCAGCGCCGTGGCGGTCTTCCGGCTAGGAGCCGTTGATTACCTGTACAAGCCCATTAACATGACCTTCGTCTTGATGCAGGTTGAGCGCCAACTAGAGATGAAACGCGCGCTAGAAGGCCATCAGCCGACTGAAGAAGCCCCAGCCAACGAAAACCTGGCGCGTGACCGTGCCAAGCGTCTGGACCCGCGCACACGTCCGGTAGCCCTTGTCCTGGGTCGGCATCAATTTAAGAAGATCAACGTGGAACTCAACCGTCTGCTGGGCCATGTGAAAGCCGGTTTTGTCGGGCTGATTGACGCCGAAGGCAATATGGTTGGTGCGGCAGGCACATTGGACGATTACGACCTGCAAATCCTGACGCAAGCCCTGAGCATTGACCACAGCGCGCAGCAGTCCCTAGCCAGCTTACTGGACGAAACCAAGTTCCATTCGACCTACTTTGAAGGCGACCAAAACGGCGTCTATATCATTGAATTTGGTGGACCCTACACGGTATCGCTGGCGGTCATCTGCGGGGCGGATGTCAAAGCGGGCATGGTCTGGTTATATAGCAAACGAACAGCAGCCCTTATCGACCAGATATTACAGGATATTCCGCAGCCCAGGAACATACCTATTCCAGAGAATTAAACACAACTGACATTAAGCACAAACGCCCACATGACATGGGCGTTTTTCATTTATAGCATTGTGTGGGCACCATCCTATTCAGGCCAATTAGCCTGTCGTGGCATCCTGATTCTGGTAGCGAAGGAACATGTCCTCCGGGCTGAGATCCAGCAAGTTCTGCTCGACCAGATATGTACCAAACCGCTGTAGCTGTTCGATGTCCTCGCGCTGCATGACGCCATCACGAACCTGACGATCCATATAGATTGCTCCCAGTCCCCCGACCGGGATCGCAACGACCAGGCGCAAATTGCGGAATGCCGTATTGGTGTTGGGCGCTTTGGATGGATCACGAATGATGTTATTGCCGAGGATAGCCTCATTGGTAGATAGCGCATCCCCCACGATCTGTTTAACAAGCAGCATCATATCGCCAGCATTCAAGTCAGCTTCATCCAGATCGCTCATTGTAATGATGGTAGCATCGGAATTGACGGCAAGGCCGCGTTCAGCTTTGACGACGCGCTTGGCCAATTGCAGGAAGTTCGCTAAGTATGCATTTGACATGCCAGTTTCCCCAGACTCGTACGCATGCAGTGTAACATGAGTATGAGCTTTTTCATCGTAAACATCACGTATTATGATGCGATGGAACGATTATACATCATACCCCCAATATACGGGGGTTGCACGATATACGGATATTACGATTAGGTAATTTCTGCCAAATTGGCCATTTCCGTAGCGATCATACGCGCGCCCTGGTCCTGCATCATCATGCGAACCAAGGGCATCAAGAGGCTAACACAATGCGAACCCGTATCAGACGGTAAGCTGGCGATCTGCGGCAATAAGTAGGACCACAGCGCAAAGCTATCTTCAACCATGCCATCAGCTAAACCTTGCTGCAGACCATCTCCCAGGCACTGTTCCCGCAAAACGGCATCTGTAATCTGCAAAGAAGCCGCCAACCCCTGCCGCAGCAGTTCCGCACTGGCCGGTAGGGTCAACATCCCCTCTTCGGGATGGCCCTGTTCATTGGCCATAATCGGGGCCAGTAGCGCGATGGCACTGGCCTTGTCGTAGTCATCTTCAATGCGGTTGATAACTTCGAGAATCGTATCCTGGTAACGCTCTTTGATGTTGGCAGGCAGCATGGGGATCAAGAGAGCTAAAGCAGCAGCCTGATCGTAACCATCTTCGATGTCCGCACAGGTCGCCTGGGCGCGGCGCAAGAACGGTCCCCGAACTTCTATCGGCAACTTGGCCGCTGCCGCTAATAAGACCTGGGCCTTGTCGGCAGGATCATGGATGTCTCTGGCCATGTCCATCAATTGGGAGGCCAACACGGCTGGAACGTAAGGTGCAATATGAACAAGGGCTTGCGCACGTCGATATTCTGCGCTGATACGTGACGCACACAGCAGCATCTCGCGCACGGCAAGGTCGCGCTCTTCTTCGTCGAGGGCTTCGTAAATGCCAATTAAGCCACTGACCTGCACCTCTGGTTCGTTAAGCGCCGCAAGGATATCAGCCGCGCGTGACAGCAAATGTACGGGCAAATAGGCACTGAGCATGGTCAAAGCGCGGGCCTGCGTACGTTCATTGTTGATCGTTTGCGCGGTTTCTACGGCCTTTACCAGCGTCTGTTCTTTGAGGTCAGGTGACAAAGCATCCATCAGTGCGATATACGCTTTGACGCGCTCAAACGGATTGGGCAGGCTAGACGCAGCTTCCAGAGCATCTTTAACAGTCTGGAGACGCGCACTTTCAGGGATGTAATGGGCCAGCGTACACAGCGAATCCGCGCGGGCACTCTCATCGCGCATGGTATGAACCACAGCCAGCGATGCGACCAGCATGTTGCTAGACAAATGCGGTGCCAGATTTTGCAGCAGCAGAGCGCACTCGCGTTCATCATCCAGGTTATGCAAATCAGCCAGAGCCGCGCCGTGCATATCCGCCCCGACATGGGCCGCGATGGCCACAAGCACGCGCGCGCGCAATGGCCTGCGAGAAATCAACACGGCTGAGGTCGTCACTTTGTCGACGAGTTCGCCATACAGGGTCGGTTGGCCCTGTACCATGTCCAGCGCCGGAACAAAATCAGTCAGCATCTGGGCCCGGGCGGATTCCGACTCGACACGATCTATGGTTTCCAGGGCAGCATGCAGCAAATTGTCACGATAATGACCGGGCAAACTCTGTGCTAATGCCACCAGGGCACGTAAACGCTCGGTGGGCAATTTAATCCTGAAGGCGAGTTCCATCGCCTGGGCCTGCAACTGCTTGGGCAAGTGCGGCGCCAGCGCCACCAGGAACTGGCCACTAAAGGTATCGTTCTTGAGGCGTTTGAGGCTATTGAGCACGCTACGCTGCACATTGACGCTGATTTCTTCCGGCAGGTGCGGCGCCAGGACAACCAGACTGCGAATGAAAGCGTCCGGGTTGCGCATACGCTGCGCCACGCTCAAAATGCGGGCGATCCCATTTTCACGCTGGCTGTTGACCGTAACCTGCTGCAGCAAGCGAGCCATGCTCAAAAGAGTGCGTGCTCTGGAATAGGGCTGCGGCATATCCTGCACGGCGATCCAGGCCAGGCGCATAATCTGGATAGCTTGCTGCGATGGCAAATAGGCGGCAACCTCTACCAGCAGCGGAATGCGTTCGTTGTCATCCGGCAGATCGTGAATCGCCTGGACGAGCTGCATGACCTGCCCGCGGCTGAGATAGGGGGCCATCTGGATCATCGGATCATACTTGCTGAAGGGTCGCAGTACCGGCAGAGGTTTGACATTGGGCGTATTCGAGGCCTGCCAGCAAGCCACCAGAGCATGCATCTGCCGACGCAAAGCGCGTGGACCCGCAGCTAAGGCTTGCTCCAATTGTGCATAAGCACCTTGAACCAAGCGCACAGATGGTTGGGGCATTGGCGTGCCGACTGCCGCCATCGTATCCGTAATTTTGATTGCCTCAGGGTTGCCCTGAGGTAAGGGGTTCGCATTCGCCATCGAATTCACAGACTAAATTACAACATTATCCTAAACGTTCTTACATTATTGTAATACCACCTCACCGCCTGTTTCATTGACGTTTTAATGGTTTGTGCAAATATCTTTAGACAATCTTACGGTTAGGCTGCCCCGCACAGCAATTGAGGTGCGCCTGTGCAGAACCATGTGTGGCCAGTAAAATGGTGAACATATCGGGCGAAACGGCTCATATATTTGAGCTAAACACCGCAATGGACATGTCAATTTTGTATCGAGAATCGTAAGGAGCAGGACGGGATGTCTAATACACCCATGCTGGTCATTCTGGCAGGTGGTGCATCTTCGCGCATGTGGCCCCTCAAGGAAAAATCGCTACTTCGCTTTGGCGAGGACCCGCTGCTCGTCAGCCAATTAAGACGTTTTGAGTCACTCGGATTTCATGAAGCGATCATCGTCGGCAACCCTGATAATCAAGCCGATATACAAGGCATGATCGATAGCCTGGGTGATGACATGCAGGTACAGCTCGCCATTCAGCCGGAGCCTATCGGTATGGGCGATGCAATCCTGCGCATAGAACCCTTGCTCAATAATCCGAATCGCGCAATCTACATCAATCAGGTCCATGATGTTGTCGAGCAAAGCTTGCATACCGATATGCTCAAGCGCTTTCGCAGCAATCCCGAAGCGGCCTATCTGGCTGGTGTCGAGATGGACGATTATTTCCCCGGCGGCTATCTGGTCGTTAATGAGGATGGGCGCATTAGCGGCATGGTCGAAAAGCCAGGGCCGGATAACCGCCCCAGCAACCTTGTCAATATCGTCGCTCACATACATCCGAATGCGGGTCGTCTGTTTGATACCATCCGCGCGGAATATGCCAGTGACGCCCAGAGCGATGACCATTACGAGCGTGCGATGGATACGCTCATGAAGGATTTGCCCTTCTACGTTGTGCCCTATCGCGGTCGTTGGGATGCATTAAAATTCCCCTGGCATACACTATCCATCATGGACGCATTTCTATCAGAAATTCGCGGGCAGGAAGTAGCCGGGGATGCCTACATCGCCCCGACAGCCACCCTCATCGGCGATGTGATTGTCAGCGCGGGAGCAAAGGTTTTCCCAGGGGCTTCTATCGTCGGGCCAGCTTACATCGGCAAAAATACGATTGTCGGCAATAATGCGATGGTCCGCAGCAGCATGGTGCTCGACAATTGCAATGTGGGCTTCACGACCGAGGTCGCGCGCAGTTATGTGGCTGATGGCTGCCAGATGCACGCCTGCCGCGTGCTGGACAGCGTCTTCGCGCCCAATGTGAATTTCAGTGCAGGCTGCACGACAGCCAATTTGCGCATCGACAAAGGTAGCGTCCCCAGCACAGTAAAGGGCCAGCGCGTCGATAGTGGCCGCGATAAGCTAGGGGCCATTGTTGGCGAAAGTGCCTTCCTGGCAGTCGATGTCATGACCATGCCCGGTGTCAAAGTCGGGAGCGGTGCCCAGATTGGGCCAGGAACACACGTTGTTGGCGATGTCAAAGACGGCCAACGCATTTACGTCAAGCAAGAACTAGTCATCGTCGACCCATCGTAAGCGCACGGTATCGATTAGTTGTATTCTGAGGAGCCTATGCAGGAAAACAAACGCATTCCCTATCGCTACTATGACATCGTCATGGCGATATTCGTCACCGTATTGCTGCTGAGCAATTTGCTATCCAGCGCCAAGATCATCGACACAGGCATCGTGCTGGGGCCGCTGGCCTTCATCTTCGATGCGGGGACGCTCATCTTCCCCATTTCGTATATTTTCGGCGATGTGCTGACGGAAGTTTACGGCTACAAGCGCTCGCGCCGTGTCATCTGGATGGGCTTTATCGCGATGGCCATTATGGTCGCCTTCGTGTGGCTGGCAGGGGCCTTGCCCGGTGAATCCGAATGGTTGGGCTATGCAGGTGACGATGCTTACAATGCCATCTTAGGCGGCATTCCGGGGCTGGCGATTGCAAGCCTCATCGCTTATTTCGCAGGCGAGTTCAGCAACAGCTTCGTGCTGGCCAAGATGAAGATCGCTACCAAGGGCCGCTGGCTATGGTCACGGACCATCGGCAGTACGCTGGTCGGTCAGGGTGTGGATACGGTGATTTTCTTCGTCATCGCGACCGCGCTGGGTGTCTTCCCACCGGAAATTATGGTGTCACTAATCGCGTTCAACTATGTTTTCAAAGTGGCGATTGAGGTTGTACTGACGCCCGTCACCATACAGGTTGTCAACTGGCTGAAGCGTGCTGAAAACGAAGACTACTACGATACGGACACCAAATTCAACCCGTTCCGCTTCGACCTGGCCTAAGCACAAAAGTGCATTCGCAATTAAAAAAGCCGACATCGTAGTGTGTCGGCTTTTTGCTTATATTATTTCGCTAATATTTGCAATCAACCATCCAGATTAATCGGCGCGCCCAGCAGCACGAGGGCCACGTCAATTGCTTCCAGGACGGTAACTTCGGGATCATCCATGCAGGCGCGTAAGACGTCAATCGCACGCGGGTCACCCATGCGGCCGAGCGCAATCGCCGCGGCCCGCCGTACCTGTGGCATAGTGTCGTAGCGCAGCGCATTGACAAGATCAAAGAGCGCATCCGGTTGGCCGATTTCGCCCAGGGCGAGCGCCGCATTGTAACGCACCCACTCGTTAGGATCGCCCAGTTTGTGAATTAAACTATCCACGGCGCGCACATCGCGCAAGCGACCCAGCGCACGCGCAGCGCGCATGCGTACCCAGTCGTTAGGATGGCGCAGGCTGTAAATAAGGGCCTCCACTGCCTGACGGTTACGCAGCTTACCAAGCGCCTCCGCAATATGGCTGAGCAACTGCGGGTCTTCCGCATAGCCCATCATCTCAATGAGGCCGGAAACGGCCCGTTCATCGCCAATCCAGCCAAGCGCGGCTACAGCACTCAAACGAATCGACGAATCGGGAGAGAGCAGTTTATCAAGCAAGTAGGGCACTATCTCTGGCCGACCGGATTCACCCAAGGATTTGATAGCCAATTCCTGCACGCGCGAACTGCCATCATTGAGCGCGAACATCAGGGCAGGCAGAACGCGCTCATCACCCATTTCACCCAAAGCCCAGGTCACAATGTAGCGCACATGCTCCAATGGATGGCCAACCATACTCATGAGTGCATCAATAGCAGAGGGTCCCATTTCGACCAATTCAATGGCCGCAGCCTGATGAATATCAGGGTCCTCAATCTGTAGAGCTGCGACAAGCTCCTGTACATAATCTGGATTCATTTTAACCATGTGTTAGCTATAAGCTATCTCGTTTTAAGAACCATTATAATATTAGCACGTTAAGATACATATTATGCGTGCCGAATATCCTGGTTGTGCCCTACAAATCGCGCAATAACTCGATGGTTTGCTGCTCTAGCTCCCACAATTCCATGTTTTCCTGGTTTTTGAGCAGTTTACGCAAGCGCGGATAGCCGTCCGCATATTCGCGTGCCCATTCACGGGCGAAGGTCCCCCGGCGAATATCTTCCAGGGTAATTTCCATGAGCCGTTCCAGCTTGAGTTCACGGAAGCGTTCCAGGCGGCTGAAAACACCGAACTGACTGGTGAGTGAGGTTAGGCGCAGAGCGTGGAGCAGACCGCTATCGGCAGCGCGCTGCATGTAGTCGTTGAACTCGCCGCTGATGTAAAGGTCCATCATAGCGGCTTCCGGCGGATAACCCGCATCGACAAGCAGATTGGCGGCAGTGGTCAATATCTGGTGGACAGCGGGCAAAATCGCCTGCTGCACGAACAGGTCCAACTCGACTTCCTGCTCAATGGTCAGTTCAAAAGCACCCGCCCACAGTGACCCCATCGCCAAGGCTAAAGCCAGAATCGTATCCCAGGCATTGCCGCTGGCATCCTGGCCAGCCGCCACGAACGTATAGAACCCTTCTCGACTGAGGTAGCGCTCGCGGACTGCGGGACCAATCGCACGCGGCGCAATCAGGCCCACATCGACAAACGGCGGCGGCTCAATGAAGCCAAAGGCGAGCGTATAGCCACTGGCGAAAATCAGCATGTGGCCGGGGCGCAACATCGGCGAGACGCGCTCCAAATACACCTGCGCCATGACTTCATCCGGTAACATCAGCAGGATAATGTCGCTGGCTTCTACCAGAGCGTCGATGTCCCAGGGGGCAAGGCCATCACTTTCAACAATCGCGCGGCTCTCTTCTCGACGCAGGCCAACGCGCACATTCAATTCGCTATCACGCAGGTTGAGGGCAACCGGACGCCCCAGGTTGCCATAGCCGATCACGCCAATACGTTTGTTTTTGATGACATTAATGTCGCCATCTTCTTCATAGTACATGACTGTCATGGCGCATCCTTTTCAGCACATTGTTTCAAAATGGGTGGGTTCTATGTTGGGTATGAATGGGTTGGCAGGCTCAGCTCACCGATAGGGTCCAGACAGGGAAATCCAGGCCATTACGCCGGAAGTCAAAATGGCGATACAGCGCCTGACTCTGATAGTTGCTATGCTGGGTATTCACCGTAATGGCTTTGATATCGTACTGTTGCAAGCGCTGGATCATGTCGGTGACGAGGGCCGTCCCGACGCCGTGCCCCTGCATCGACGGATGCACAGCCAGTCGCGCCAAATGGCCAATACCCCGGTGACGGGTGCTGATCTGGAAACCCACCACGCGATTATTAGTGAGGGCAACCATATATTGCGAAGCTTGTCGTCGCGCCTGATGAATATCCGAGGCGCCCATCTGCCAGGGGGCCGGGAAAGCGGCATTATCGACGCTGACAATCTGCGACAGATGTTCCGTATAGGCCGGTTGAATCACAAGCGACGAGTTGGTTTCTGGCAAAGGCATGTCGGTCTCTTCACTGCGGTAAAGCGTGACAACATCTTCTTTGTAGCGAAAACCCAACTGCGGCAGCAAAGGTTCCAGCCAGTGGTGGATGACCAG
Organism: Anaerolineaceae bacterium; assembly: GCA_002699585.1. GTDB lineage: Bacteria > Chloroflexota > Anaerolineae > Aggregatilineales > Phototrophicaceae > Phototrophicus. The sequence continues at coordinate 432,165 of PABP01000038.1, forward strand.
TACAGCTACTTGCTCAATGCCGGACTTTTGTAAATTGGGCTGGATGCCCTGCCACAGCATATTGAGCACGGATTGCCCATCATGGCGCGAAGATAAACCGACCAGACGCAGCCAACTGGCGCCATTGAGGGGCGGCGTCAGTCCGATGAAACCCGCCAGATGATTGCCTTCCCAGGCCAACATAAGCTGAACACCCTCGCGTTCAATCCACTGGCCGGGACGGTCCCAATCCAGGTGTACATGCGCCCGCTGACTGTAGTACAGCAAATTTAGAATAGCTGTACGGTGTTTGCGATGGTATGGAACTAAGGTTAGCGTGCTCATTCACGTTCTTTTCAACGACGTTTCAAACGCAGGGCATAACTTGGAACTATAATAGCAACATTCTGACAAACACGTGAATCTAGCAACCGACTACGGATACGTTCATCAATATCATTAATCTCTTGAGCTGACGTTAATATTGTCGGTAATCGATTTACATAGCGAAAGTCTAATATCTGAAACAACTTTTCTTTCGCCCAACTTGACGAATTCTGCGTATTTAAATCATCTAACACAAGTAGTGTAACGTCTCGAATTTTATTGAATAATTCATCAAAAGTATGGGTTGAATTAGGATGAAAAGTTGTTCTCAGATAATCCATTAAATCCGCAACGGTAATGAACAACACCTCATCCCCTTTTTCATGACGATAATTCGCGATAATCGCTGCTAAGTGAGTTTTACCTGTACCATACCCTCCCACAAACATGAGCCAACCATGTGGATGACTACCAAATTTTAGTGCAGCTTCCATAGCTCTTCGTAAATTTTGCTGCTCATCGTAAGTGAGATTTGAATGAGGATCGAAATTGTCAGTAGTCATGTTCACATACATATGTAAACGAGAAAGAACCTGTTTACGCTCATTTTGCCGTCGTGAGCGATAATCAGGAGCAACGATCTTAATTATGTGAGTAATCTCAATATCCAACAATCGACTTCTAAGGCGTGGATCTAAGCCATCTATGTCACTGTTAGTTGTGACGATCGTTGACATACGACGACTATAGCGATGGTTGATTAGTTGGAACAACTTCTCTTTGGCCCACTCGCTGGGATTTTCTACTCCCAAATCATCTAAAATAAGCAGATCAGTTTCGCGAACACGGTCAAACAATTCATCATAAGTCGTTTCTGAGCGTGGACTAAAGGTACTACGCAGATGATCTAATAGATCAGGCGTGGTGATAAAGAGAACTGTATCTCCCTGCAATAATCGCTGGTGACCTACCGCAGCAGCCAGATGTGTTTTACCACAACCATAAGAACCTTCTAACAGCAGCCAGCCATCAGGGTTTTGAGCGTAATTGAGTGCACCATTGAAAGCAGTTGCAAGTGATTGTGCTTCACTTTCAGAATAATCTACAAGATCCGTCTGAAAAGTGTCAAATGTTTTACCTGCAAATATATCCAAATTACTTAATTTGCGCAGGCGTTCGCGGCGATCCCGGTCAGCTTCTACCGGGAAATTGGGGCAGCGAAACAGCTTGCCAAAGCGCGGGTGCGACACGGGCACTTCATAGCGAACCTGCCCCAGTCCCCCACAAATCGGGCACGGCGAATCGGGATGATCGGGATCGTAACAAACGATGGTCGGCTGGCTGTCATCAAGAATCGATGAAGTCGGCGTACTTTCCGCTTGCATATCGCTTGCCATCTTCGAGGCCAGGTCTCGAAAGTCTTTCATCCGTCCGTCCTTCCTGCTTCCAGCGCTTGAGCACAGCGCGTACATAACTCCATTTGCGTACATTCTGCTGTACGGCCTGCTGGATGGCATCTTCCACCCACTCCGACGAGAAGTCTTCTTCCGCGTCGATGATTTCTTCTTTGATATGCGGCGTAATCGGGCCGATGTTGGCTTCGTACAGGGCAAAAGCATTCAGCCGTGGCGGCAGAATTTCAATCGCATGCAGGCGATCCGGTCGCCAGTTGCCGGCCTTTAGCTGTTCGACAGCTTCCTGCCCTTTGTCCGTATTCAAGAAATATAACGCTTCCGGGCCAGTTTCCAATTCGGCCTTGGCATACAGCAGCGTGCCGCGTTGCAGTGCCTTCATGATGGTATCATCAAGGGCATCGTCCGGGTCTTGATCCGGCAGGATGGCCGACAACATGCCCATCAGGTCGCCATTCTCGCGGAAGTCGCTGTAATGCAGGTAGCGATAAACGCCTTCCATCTGATGCAGGGCATGATAGCAATGCAGCGTCAGCTTCAACTCAGCCAGATCATCAATGGCAGGCAGCAGTTCCGTGAAGAACTGGGCATGCACACGGATGACGCTGTCTTTGCTGCTATCGAACCCCTCGAATTTCTGGCTCATTGCTTATTCCAGATCACTCAAATCGACTTTGTGAACGCTGGCATCCATGAACTTGGTCAGGCGCTTTTCAAAATAGAGCTGGATGACACCAGTCGGGCCATTACGATGCTTCGACACGAGAATATCCGCCTGATTGGGGAACTCAGTCGCCTCATTATAGACCTCATCACGGTAGAGGAACATCACAATATCGGAGTCCTGCTCGATAGAACCACTTTCACGCAGGTCACTGAGCACGGGCCGCTTGTCCTGGCGCTGCTCCACCGCACGCGATAGCTGCGCCGCACTAATGAGCGGCACATTGAACTCACGCGCGAGTTCCTTCAGGTTACGGCTGATGAAGCTGATTTCCTGCACGCGGTTATTCTCGTAGCCTTTGCCCGCGTTCATCAACTGCATGTAATCAACCATAATCATATCCAGGCCGTGTTCATGGGCCAGGCGGCGGCATTTGGTACGCATCTCCAAGGGGGAAATCGCTGGGCTATCGTCAATAAAGATCGGGAAGTTGCTGATGCGCCCAACCGCTTCTGTAAAGCGCGAGGCTTCCTGCGCATTCAGTTGGGCTAAGCGCAACTTCTGAACATTGATGCCCGTCTCCATGGCGACCATACGCTGGACCATCTGCTCGACGCCCATTTCCATCGTGAAGATCGCCACCCGCGCCCCGATGCGCGCGGCATTCATGGCGGTCGTCAATAGGAACGAGGTTTTGCCCATACCAGGACGACCTGCAAAAACAATCAAATCGGAGCGTTGGAAACCACCCAAAAGCTGGTCCAGATCCCGGAAGCCGCTGGGCACGCCAAGCGCTTTGCCCTGGTTTTGCAGCAATTCTTCAATGTGGTCGTAATAAGCACTGAGCGCTTCCCACATCGGCACGAAATCGCGCTTGGTCTGGGTATCGCTAACGTTGAATAGCTGCGACTCCGCTTCCGAGATGACATCTTCGATGTTCTTCTCTTCATTCAGTGCCAGCAGCCGAATCTCATCAGACACCTGCATCAGGCGGCGGCGCACCGCTGTACGCTCGACAATGCGCCCATAAACCTCCGCATAAACCGAGGTGGGCGTGTTATTTGCTAGCTGGATGAGATAGGCTTGCCCGCCAATGGCATCCAGATGGTTGAAATTGTCCAGCTCTTCCGCGACGGTCAACTGGTCGATGGCCATGCCACGCTCGTTCAAGCGAGCCATTGACGCCCAAATGTAATTGTGGCGCAGCAAGAAGAAGTCCTCCGGTTGGAGGAACGAAGACACGGTCACAAAGGCTTGCGGGTCCAGCAAGACCGCACCTATGACAGCTTCTTCCGCCTGTTGGCTAAATGGCGCACCGGGGTCCATCGTCGTGGGCATGCTCATATGAAAAATGGCTTCCAGACTTTGCGAATAGAATACTAGGCTCTGGGTCGTTAATGTACAGTGGCTGCGCTTTTGGCATCACTTACATCAACCAACACATTGTCAAACCAAATTGTCGAACAGGGATAATGCAAAACGGCGCAGGTGACACGCGCCGTCTTTCAGTTCATGGGCTAACGGAGCAGGCTACTGGTCTTCGTCGTCCAATTCGTCCAGATCGAGCGACGAATTCACGAAGTCCGCGAAAGCACTAAATTTGCTTTCATCGACATCTTCTGCTGGCTCTGCCGGTTCATCTTCGTCCATCTCGACGTCATCTTCGGCTTCGCCCACAACAGGCAGGTCGAAATCGCCAAATTCATCTTCCTCTGGGTTATCCAGATCGATGTCTTCCGCCGGACGCTGAGCAGAGCGTTCCATGACCGCCTCAGCAACGAAGATAGGTGCCTTGGCACGGATCGCCAGATTGATGGCGTCACTGGGGCGTGCATCAACTTCGATCATACGACCATCAATGTCGATGACGAGGCGCGCATAGTAAATCTCTTTGCGCACATCGTTCACGAGGATATGAACCAGTTTGCCGCCCATCTGCTCAATCGTCAGTTTGAGCAAGTCATGTGTCAACGGACGAGCTGTCTCTGTATTTTGTAATTCCAGGGTCAGCGCTTCCGCTTCGTATTGGCCTATCCAGATCGGCAAATAGCGATCGTCGTTGATGTCTTTCAAGACCACCAGCCTCTGCTGGTTGGTTAAGCTCACACGGATGCTATCAACTTCAACTTCAATCATGAGATTTTACTTCGTCGTATCAATGAGACATCGGGTTGTGTTACGATTATACACTGGGTTATGGCCTAAGCAACAGCGCAGCATTGATCTAACGGAACCTTAAATCAAACAACCCCGGCCTGACAGAACTCATGTAGGCAATTGCAAAAAGATAAACCAAATCCATGCGCAAACAAACCCTGCTGATTACGGCTGTATTTATCCTCTTGATGGCGAGTGGCTGTGCCTCTTCGCTGACGACACGCGGCCCGTCGACAGAAATCACGGTCGGTGACATCTTGTTGCAAGACAATTTTTCATCCAATCGCGGTTGGGAATCCAGAACGGCGGATTGGGCATACATGAACATCGTCAACGAAAGTTATCGCATGTGGCTGACGCGCAATGTGTATATCTATGGCCTCTATCAGGAAACATACAGCGATACGATTATCCAGGCCGATGCCCTCTTGCTGACTGACAACCCGAAAACCCTGTATGGACTGCGCTGTCGGGCAAACGGTCCCAACAATGCCAACGGCTATTATTTCTTACTGAGTGCTGATGGTGCCTTCTCGATTCGTTACGGCGCTAACAATGCCATCGACCCGCTGGTAGAGTGGCAAAATCACAATGCCATCCATACCGATGGGCGTGTAAACACCATCAAAGCCATTTGCTCCAGTGATTATCTGGCGCTGTATGTCAACGACACCTTCGTCGCGGATGCCCGTGACAGCCGCTATGGTACGGGCTATATCGGGTTCGCATTGGGGCAACCGCAGGCCACACCATCGATAACCCGGCAGATGTCGCTTTCGACAATCTACGGGTGTGGCAAGCCCATTAACGCAAAAAGCCGAGGGCATGCCCCGGCTTTTGTTTCATCTGCTGATTGGCTAACTCTGCGGAATGATGAGTTCCTGCCCCAATGACAGCGCATCGGGATTCGCCAGATCATTGGCCGCAACGATGTCCTCAATCGTGACGCCATAGGCCAGCGCAATACTATAGAGCGTCTCGCCAGATGACACAACATGGACCGTGCTACCGGCTGGGGCACTGGATGTCGGTTGACCAGCGGGTTCCGAGATGGATGGCTGATTGACAGTATCTTCCCCACTTGGGACACAATTAGGAATAATCAATTCCTGACCGGGCTGGATAATCGCCGTTTCCGCTAGATCGTTGACACTGAGCAACTCTGCCAGTGTAAAGCGGTCGTCGTTTAGGGCAATGCGGAACAGGGTATCCCCTGATTGAATTACATACGTACAGGACGCATCGCCAACAGCATCAATGGCGGTTGGTGTCGCGCCCAGATCACTGGCGCCAGTTCTGCCAGTTGTTTCCCCAGGAGTACCCTCGGTCGCCGTTGGGAAGTCAATCTGTGACTGTTGTTCCGGCGTGATAATCGAAACCAGGGTCGCTGTCGGTACTAACGAGTCATTCGATTGAACAGTATCACCCATTTGTGTGGGCGTGGTCAGGCCGTTTGAAGGTGGCTCAATGATGCGGATCGTCGCAGTAGCATTGGGCGCAGGCGTGGTTGGTACAGCCGAATCGAGCATCGCCACGGTGCTGGTCGGCTCGGAGAAAATCGCCGTCGCCGTCAGCTCCATATCGGTGATAACGGGGGTTTCGTCGCCAGCATCCGTATCAGCATCAGCATTCGGGTCAATGATAATGACATCCGAATTACTGGTTGGCTGCACGTTCTGGCTATCAATCGTCTCAAAATCATCTTGTGCCTGTTGATAACAACCGGCGGCCAATAAGGCTATAGCTAAAAAACTAAATGCTCGCCTACGCATTGTCTGCGTCTCCTAACAGCTAGCGAAGCCTGGAAAAAGCCCGTTAGCGATACTGTTTGACTAATCAATTGGTGCAAAGAGCGCGTCGGCTGTTTGCACACGCGCCAGATGGTAGCTGTGTCCGTTACGGTTCGCCCATCACTATACAATGACGGAGTCACAGCCTCAATATAAATTGTAGGCTTTTTGGGCGGCTGCGCAAACGAAAACCACCACCGAACAGGCTACGCAAAGCCTTACTCAAACGCCTGAGGCATGATTGGCGTTAGCCGACGCTGTACGCAGACGGTATAGTATGGGCCACATACGATGATGTATTCTGTCCACACAAGAGCCAGGGACCCTAAAATGACCCTTTTTATAAAAAATGGCACGCTGATAGATGGAACGGGCGCAGACCCGATTGCCAATGCCACCATCCTGATTGATGCTGGCATGATTACGCAAGTGGGCGATGTTCAACCACCGGACGATGCAACCATCATTGACGCCCAGGGCGGGACGATTTTGCCTGGGTTTATTGATTCGCATGTCCATATGATGTTCGAGATCACAGCCCTACAAGAGCGCGTCAGCACGCCCTTTTCCATGAACTTCTACAAGGCGATCCATCACATGCTGCGCACCTTGAATGCGGGTATTACCAGCGTGCGCGATGCGGGTGGCACCGACCTGGGTGTCAAACAGTCGATTGAAAGAGGGCTAGTCCCTGGCCCACGCATGCAGATTAGCATTTCTGTGCTGGGCATTACCGGCGGCCATACAGACGGATGGAATCCCTCCGGTATAAATACAAGCCTGTTCCCAGCCTACCCCGGCAACCCGGATGGCATCTGCGATGGCGTCGAGGAAGTTCGCAAAAAAGTCCGTGAAGTACTACGGGCTGGCGCGGACGTCATCAAAGTTTGCTCGACAGGTGGGGTCCTCAGCCCAACGGACCACCCCAACTTCACGCAATTCACAGAAGAAGAACTCGCTGTGATGGTACAAGAAGGGCAATTCCGCAACGGCATCAAAGTCATGGCCCATGCCCAGGGTGCGGAAGGCATCAAGAATGCCGTTCGTGCCGGGATTCACTCCATCGAGCATGGCATCTACCTGGATCAAGAAGCTATTGATCTGATGCTGGAACATGGCACATTCCTGGTGCCGACCCTGCTAGCCCCGGTCGCTGTGCTGGAAATTGGCGAATCAACGGGCGCCATGCCGCCTTACGGCATCGAGAAAAGCAAACAGGTCATAGACGTTCACCGCGAGAGCATCGCGCGGGCCTACGAAGCAGGCGTTAAAATCGCGATGGGCACGGACGCGGGCGTCATGCCACATGGCACCAACCTGCGCGAGCTGGAACTCATGAAGCAAATCGGCATGTCCCCGATGGAAACTATTGTGGCAACAACCAAAACCGCCGCCGAATGCCTCGGCTGGGACGAAGACTTAGGCACCGTGGAACGCGGTAAACTGGCCGATCTGGTCATCAGCAAAGTTAACCCACTGGATGACCTCAAGGGCCTGCAAGATACGAATAATATCTCTGTGGTACTCAAAGGTGGCGAAATCATCAAAGACATCCGCCAGTAGCCATAAGAAACAGGATTCAAAGGCGGCTGTGCATGCCTGAGCAACCGTCACAACTTATAAGAAACTGATATAGAATCACGACAGTCCGGCTGTTACGCCGTTTGTTTCATGTACACTTGTTATGGATGCGTCAGCATCTCCAACCAGAAGGGTTATTGATCGCATGAATCCGCTTACGATTCAGCCAATTGGCATCGTCAAAACCATCTCACCGGAGCCAGAAGGCGACGATTGGAGCAAAGTGCTCAGCGAATTGCACATTGATGAGGCATTCGCCAGCGGGCTGGAAGGCCTTGGAGATTGGTCACATATCGTCGTGATTTACTCCATGCACGGCTCGCAGTTCAGCCCGGAAGAGCACCTTGTCCGCTCTCCTGGCCTGGATTTGCCGGAAGTCGGCATTTTTGCGCAGCGTGCACGCTTCCATCCCAATACCATCGGCCTGACAGCGGTACGTCTGATGGAGATTAACGACACGGTCATCAAAGTAAAGGGCCTGGATGCCATCGACAAGACGCCGATTCTGGATATCAAACCTTATGCGCCTATTTACGATGGCGTGCAAGACCCGCTGGTTCCGGCCTGGTTCATTCAATTGATGCAAGGGAATGTCTAATGCGATACGGGTGGATGGTTTTATGTCTGTTGTTTATGCTCGCCCTGCCAATTGCGGCCCAGGACGCGCAAAGCACATCAATTCCACCCATTCGCGATGAATCCGGCGTGTTGCAAACCACGCTGGAAGCCAACGACACAGTCGAAACTAGCGACAGCGATAGCAGCGAAGCCCAACTCGAAGCAACTTTAGCTGCTAACACGCCGCCCGTCGATACGTCGACCATAGATGACAACAGCGGCAATCTACAAGCAACGTTGCAGGCTAACGATGGCAATAAAAGCAACCAGATAGGCACAGGAGGCGATGAATCCGGCCATCTGAGTGCAACTCTGGAAGCCAACGATCCGACCCTGGTGCCCGATACGACCTCAAGAAATTTGACGCCCTATCTGCCCAGCAACATCCTTGAAGAGAACATCCACCAGATATTGACGTTGGTGGCCCTGGCGATTGGTTTCTCCCTGGTGTGGAAACTGCGCCAGCGTACGTTCATCGATATGGACGACCGCAAGAAAAAGAAGAAACGTTAGCCCTCTATTGGTGCTTGATGGTGCTAGCCGCGCCTCACGCACCCATGCTACGGTAAAATCTGTTCCCGATAAGACAAACGGATACAGACGATGCCCCAACATACCTATCACCTGCTGGATGTCTTCACATCGACACCATTTGGTGGCAACCAATTGGCCGTCTTCCCAGATGCCGCCGCCATCCCGCCTGCCTTGATGCAAACCATCGCCAATGAACTGAATCTATCGGAAACCGTCTTTCTGCTGCCGACAGACGCGCCAGGGTGCGACTATCGCATGCGTATCTTCACGCCGCGTATGGAACTGCCGATGGCAGGCCATCCCACCGTTGGCACAGGCTACTTGTTGGCTCACCTGGGCATGGTCGATGTCCAGGCGGAGGCGGTTACGCTGACGATGGAGCAGAAAGTCGGACCGATTGGCATCACCATTTATCCTGAACAGCCCTGGCGGGTGGCCATGCACCAGCCACAGCCAGAATTTGGCGAAGTGCTCCACAATGAAGACCAAATTGCTGCTTTACTCGGACTAGACCCAGCCGAACTGGCTGATACACCCAAACAAGTCGTTTCTACAGGCGTGCCCTTTCTTTTCGTACCCCTGAAATCGCTAGATGCCGCCCATCGCATTCAGTTCAATGGCGATGTCTGGAAGCAGCATTTCAACGGGCGCCATATCTACACCTTCACGATGGAAACCGAATTAGCAGGCAGCACGGTCCACAGCCGCATGTTTGCCCCAGCAATGGGCATCGCAGAAGACCCGGCAACGGGTGCCGCCAGCGGACCACTGGGAGCTTATCTGTTGAAATATGGGCTGGTCAATGAGATGCCCATCGTCAATGAACAGGGCGTTGAAATGGGACGACAGAGTATCATCACCATTGCGCTAGAAGGCTCTGCCGATGCCATTACAGGCATCGAAATTAGCGGTAGCAGCGTTTATATGGGCCAGGGCACCATCGTCCTGCCATAACCTACATCGGAGGATTACATCATGGTCAACAAACAAAATGTCGCCATCTTCATCTTTGAAAATGTCGAGGTGCTGGATTTCGCCGGACCGTTTGAGGTCTTTGCAGTCGCCAGGGATGCCGACGATCAGCGACTGTTCAACGTCTATACAGTCAGCATGGACGGCGAAACGCTCAATGCACGCAATGGCCTGAGCATCAACCCAACTTACAGCATCGAGACCATGCCGCAGCCGGATATTCTGGTGGTGCCCGGTGGCCGGGGCACGCGCCCCTTGATTGGCAATGACGCTATCCGTTCATTCATTCAATCGCAGCAACCTAAACTCAACAAACTGCTTTCAGTTTGCACGGGGTCGTTGCTACTGGCGGATGCTGGCGTCCTGAACGGCCTCCAGGCGACCACCTACCACACCGAAATCGACCACCTAACGCAGATTGACGCCAGCATCACAACTCAGGCCGGTGAGCGCTGGGTCGATAACGGCCAGATTGTGACGTCCGCCGGCGTCTCGGCAGGCATCGATATGTCGCTGTATGTGGTCAGCCAGCTATTTGACCAGGCTACCGCTGACCTCACTGCTCAGCATATGGAATACGAACATTGGCCAATTTCAAACCGCACGAACAATTAAGATAAAATATACGAATTTATCCTATACAATATAATCGCAACGCAATATCGATGAAGAAGCGGTTACTGGAGGCCACACCATGCAGCGTTGGGATTATGCCTGCGTTCAGATTATTAAGTCATATGGCACAAAATATCGGTTTAATGGCAATAATGTCTCGGACTGGAATGATATTCCCCTTTTCCAGATGTTGCAGAACATGGGCGAAAAAGGGTATGAAATGATTGGTATCGATGGCGAGAACTACATCTTCAAGCGTCCCGGTGCCGCCAGCCCGACCAATGCGGGACGCAGCCCATTCCGTGAAAGTCAGCCGCAAGACATCGTCGCCAGGAGCGGCCTGACAGCCCAACTCAAGAATCTCTAGACGATTCCGAGCAGCAAACACACATCACCATACACACAATTGACGCGAGCCAATGGCTGCTCGCGTTTTTGTTTGCCCAAATCAAGCAGCTACAACCACAGTCCCATAACCATAATGCCATTTGCGCTGCGGCAATGCTCATTGACACAGTATAATCTGGCGATCAGACAGTTAGCGATTGGGCAGCTCTATGAAGCAGATGAACTTCGATTTTGTGTCACGGCGCAGCATGGTGACTGCACGTCGCGGCATGGTCGCCGCCAGTAACCCGCTGGCGTCCCAGGCTGGATTGGCAGTTTTGCGCCAGGGCGGTAATGCCGCTGATGCTGCTATCGCCGCCGCCAGCGTCATGAACGTGGTCGCTCCAGCCAGTACGGGCATTGGTGGCGATTGCTTCGCGCTGTATTACGATGTCAAAAGTGGCAAAGTCAGCGCGTTGAATGGCAGCGGTCGCGCACCCGCTGAGCTATCGATTGATGTGCTGGCGCGCGGAGGCCACACAGGCGACATGCCAGAGCGCAGCGTCCACGCTGTGACTATCCCCGGAGCGGCCCAGGGTTGGCACGATCTACTTGAGCGCTTCGGCACGATGACACTAGGCGATGTCTTGCAGGATGCCATTCATTATGCGGAAACAGGCTATGCTGTTTCGCCTGTGTTTGGCAGTTCATGGTCACTACCACGCATCGAAGCCTTCTTAAAAGAAAGCCCCAACACACAAGATTACCTGCCCAATGGCAAGGCACCCGCTGTCGGCCAGATTGTGCAACTGCCCGGTTTGGCCAAGACACTGCGCGCCGTCGCCGAAGGGGGGCCCCAAGCATTTTATGAAGGGCCGACCGGGGAAGCTATCGTGCGCACGCTGCAATCACTGGGCGGCATGATGACGCTCGATGACCTGAAGAACCACACCTCCACCTGGGGCGACCCCATCACTGCCGATTACAAAGGCGTCACCGTCGCGGAGCATCCACCAAACGGACAAGGTCTAGCAGCGTTACTCGCGCTGCGGATCGCCGACGCCTGGGACCTGGCCAGTATGGACAATCTCTCACCGGAAAAACTGCATCTGATGGTGGAAGCCATGCGGTTGGCCTTTGCTGATGCCCGTCAGTACATCGCTGACCCAGCCAAAGTGCCCGTCCCAGTTGATGCCCTGCTCAGTGAAAGCTATCTATCAGAGCGTCGCGCGATGGTCAGCGCGGATCGGGCCATGCAGCCACCCGGATATGGCACCCCCTTGAACACGTCCGATACAATTTACTTGTGTGTGGTCGATGGCGAAGGCAATGCCTGCTCGTTCATCAACAGCCTGTATATGGGCTTTGGCAGTGGCATCGTCGCAGAGGGCACAGGCGTATTCCTGCAAAACCGCGGGGCCAACTTCGTGCTGGATGCGAACCATCCTAACGCACTGGCAGGCGGCAAGCGCCCCTACCACACGATCATTCCGGGCATGCTACTGAAAGATGGCGATTTCTATGGCACATTCGGCGTGATGGGCGGCTTCATGCAACCGCAGGGCCATTTCCAGGTGGTCAATGCGCTGATTGACGACGACATCAACCCGCAAGAAGCGCTCGACCGTCCGCGCTGGTGCCTGTCAGCAGGCACCGATAGCAGCGTCCTGGCCCTGGAAGAAGGCATCCCGGTAAAGACCATGGCGCGACTGGCAGAACTCGGCCATCGGGTGGAACCCGTTTCAGGACGGGCACGCGGCCTGTTCGGCAGTGGGCAGATCATCCTGCGCGATCAGCAGACTGGTGCCCTGTTCGGCGGCAGCGACCCCCGCAAAGATGGGCTTGTCGCAGCGTTTTAACAGATTTTTGAGAGTCTGACGCAACATGGAGCCAGAATTTCGCGTAATATAAATAGAGTAAAAGTCATAAACTGAGGCAGATACGCACAATGAGTATGTTTACAAATATCATCGAGGCTTTCGAAGTCAGTGGCCCGATCCCGATTGCCATTTATGTAGTCATGGTCCTTTCCTGGTGGTTCATCTTTGAGAAAGCAGGGAAACCCGCCTGGTGGTCACTCATCCCGATCCTGAACTTCGTCGCATTTATAGACATCGCTGGCAAACCCTGGTGGTACATTCTGCTGCTGCTGATCCCAGTTGTTAACATCATTGTCTGGATTATGCTGATGATGTCATTCTCGGAATCATTCGGACAGGATGGCTGTTTGTTCGCTCTGGGCCTATCCTTTTTGCCGCCGCTGTTCCTGCTGTTTTTGGCCTTTGGCGACGCGGAGTATGTCGGATATGGCAAAGTCAAGCGTAAGAACGCCTTCTAGGCTACAAGCTCGATAAGCGTTACTAGTCGAGGGCATCGGTTGAACCGATGCCCTTTTGCATCCGGTTTATTGATCGGCTACGGGCAAAGCATGTCCCCAGGTTCCCTGTACAGGATCGAGGCGAACAAAGCCATAAGTTTCTGTATCGAACCCGAAGGTTTCATAGCTTAATTTGTTGTTGTACATACGGACGAAGGGCAGCAATAAACCCTGTTCACCACCTGTCGCCCAACCGAGACCATTACGTACACGCCAGAAGTTCCCCCACACCTTGCCAAAACCAAAGCCCGGTTTAATCAATCCAGCAGGTGGCTGTTCCGTCACAGGGTTATCAGGTCGTCCGGCATATTCCCAGACAGCGAAACGCTCGTACAGGCCAGTAGCTGCATTGAATACAAAAACGTCACCTGTACCCGCAATCCAGATCATGAAGCCATTTTCAAAGATTTGCATCGTGGTCGCTAAGGAACTGCCATTGGAAAATGGTGGCACGTAGCCCGTATCACGCGGGGTTGGTGACGGCGGAACAGGTGTCGGCGTTGGGCCAGAGTTGACATCGCCCGACCAGGTATCTTGATACGTGTTAATGGTGATTTCACCACCACTGGGCAGGCTCAGGTGTAGCTCCGCCAGATAGTTCCCCAGGCTGCGCACCTCGTTCATACGGATGACGTAGCCCGTTTCCCCGGAATAGGCCCACCCTAAAGCCGAACGTACGCTGTTATAATTTCCCCAGACTTTGCCGAAGCCGTTGGCAGGCTTCACACGGCCTGATGGTGGCGCATCGGAAACCGGATTATCCGGTCGATTGGCATAGACCGACTGCGGATAGTACGTCGCCGTGCCACCATGTTCCAGCACCCAGATACCGCCTTCCGATGATTCCCAGATCATGAAGCCACCTTCAAAGGATTGAAAGGACGCTGATGCGCTGGTCGTCGCGGCCTGGGCAGTATTCGCAAACGAGAACAACCCGAAAACTGTCATCGCCACGAATGCCCAAATAAACTGATTTCTGTATCGCATGATTTGACTCCTAACTAAACTGTTTCACTGACACGATTCAACTGACAGCCCCCGCAGCCAGCTCATCATCCGTGCTGTTTCTATGTTGTTATATTGGACACGGCCATTGCACCATCAGTTCCGATCTGATGCCTATCCCATTGTGATATATAGGCCGTATTGGGGGCGTAGGGTAAGCGCGGCACAGGCGGTTTGTACCTAGCTGCCCTAAGCTCCTATAATGGGATGAAGATTCACAAGGTAACGCAACACCATGAAACGACTGTTTGATATAAGCATGGGTATAGGCTGCTTCGTTCTGCTGGCCCCTCTTATGCTGATGATCGCCCTGGCCATCGTACTGGAAAGCGGCTTGCCCGCTTTTTACGCGCCAGAGGTCATTGGCAAAGATGGCAAGCCGTTCCGGTTTTTACGCTTCCGCACCATGCGCCATCAGCCAGATTTGCCGCCTAATGCCCGCCTGACGCGCGTCGGGCGCTGGATACGCAACCTGTCGCTGGACCATCTGCCGAACATTTTTAATCTGGTTCGTGGCGATGTCAGCATCGTTGGGCCGCGCCCAACCGAGCCGGAACGCATCGACCTGAGCGACCCAACCTGGACGCACATCCTGAGCGTGCGACCGGGCATTTTCAGCTATGCAATTTTGATGCTGGCGCGTGACTTCAACAAAAGCAGCCAGATCGAGCGCAATTTGCTAGAGGCCGAATATGTCGAGCGGCAATCGCTGGCATTTGATAGTTACATTTTGCTGGCCAGTCTGGTCAGTTGGATCAGCAGCAAAGGCAATATCAAACGACATGGTCAGCGACGTGCTGCCATCAATCACCCCACCACAGAGGATCGTAGCTAGGCATGAGCATCAGGCGTTTAAGTTGGGCCATTATTCTGCTAACACTCGCAGCTTGCAGCACAGGCGTGCCGGAAGTCACACCGACGCTGGCCCCAACCAGCACCCCCACACCCCAGGAAACACGCATTGCAGACCTGCCAACGCGGACGCCAATTATCGTCTTTACAGAAACGGCGACAGTCACCGCCACCATCACCGCCAGCCCCACATCAACCACGACAGCCACAGCCAGTCCGACGATTTCACCGACAGCGACGAATACTTTTACGGTCACGCCAGCCCCTACAGATACGCCGACTGTAACGGCAACGGCTTCAACAACGGCGACATCAACCAATCTGCCGACATCGACAAGTCTACCGCCAACATCAACGGCAACACCAACGGGCACAGCTACGCCGACGCCAACCATCACACTGACGTTTACGCCACAACCGACTTCAACTGCCACCCAGACAGCGACCGAAGCCGCCAGTCCAACGCCCTTATTCCAGCCAACAGCGACGCCATCAGCAACGGAAACGGCTACCGCGACGACGACCTATACGGCGACGCCCCAACCGAGCGTCACACCCAGTTTGACGATGACGCCGAGTGCCACCGCCACCCTCACACCGAATGTGGCAGCGACAGCGACACAACAGGCCATCCTGGTAGCAACCCAACAGGCTGAACTGACGCCATCGCCATTGCCAACGTGGACATCGGTCCCGCAGCCGACAGCGACCAATACGATTACGATTGTTGCGCCGACACTCGATGTCACGCCGACATTCATCACAGCGACACCGGGCAGCGACCTGGGCGTGCTGCCGACTGTCACGCCCATCGTCGGCACGGGCATCCCGGAAACAGCCGCGCCGACCGCCACCATGACGCCCTTCACACCGACCGCACTACCGCCAGATCGAATCCCGCAGATTGTGACGCGCGTACCGCTGCCAAGCTTCGACACCGACTTCACAACTGTGAATACCGATGCCTTCCAATTCAGTGTGGGCGAAGGCGGGTTTATTTTTAACGGCCAGGGCCTGCCGGGTGGCGTGACGCTCTTCGCCACCAACCCGGTCGATGGCAACAGCTACGCCCGCACCGATGTCAACGGCATGCTGCTTTTACGGGGGCCGGGTGCAGGTGGCGAAGGCCAAATCGCAGGATCGCCCTTCTATGCCGACTTCAGGGCGGACTCCGCAGAGACGAATAAGAACTACGTCACACACCTGGCATGGTCGCCGGATGGCAGCCGTCTGGCGTATGTCATCCAGCCCCCAGGCGGGACCGACAATGCCAATGCTGGCGTGTGGCTATGGAACGCAGCGGACCCGGTCAACAGCATCGCCGTGATGCACGATTGCCCGGAACAGGGCTACACGTCATGTAACCTGTCCACAGATCATTCATTCAGCAATTGGGTGACGGAAACAGTGTACTGGTCGCCGGATAGCACGCGCATGCTGCTGAATGTGTTCGTGCGCAGTGAAGGCCGCGGCGGTATCGCAGTGGTGAATTCAACGACAGACCCGAAGGCGGCCGACGAGTCACCGGGCATCTGGCTATATGACAGCGGCGTCTGGCTAAATAACGACCAGATTCTGGTCAGTGGCCGCCGCCCCAGCGATGGCCGTGTCATCCTGGGGACGGTCAATGGCAATATCGACCCACCAAGCGAGCGAATGATATTCGATGCCAGCGCCAACGGCCTGTGGATACAGGATGCCGTGCCCAGTGGCGGCAGCTATCTGGCATTGGGCAAACCAGGTGGCCCAGATGGTGCGTTGATGCTGTATCGCATCGCCAATGGTCAGGCGACCCCGATCAGTGCCCCGATTGGTGATGCTTACCCGCAGCAGATCATCTGGACGAACAACTTCGCCCAGGTGGTGGTCACGGTCAATGGCACACAGTATCTGGTCGATGCCAATGGCACGATCAGCGTACCGACCGTCAGCGGGACGATCCAGATTGGCGCAGGTGCAGGGTCCGGCACAGGATCGGATGGCATTGCGCCGATTGGAGTGCGTGAAGAACCCGGCAGTTCAGTCGGTGTTCCGGGTGGCGTCATTGAAGGCAGCCGCTACACACCGGGGCAACTTGTCCAATATGTAGGCGAAGGCGTCCGTAATTTACGCTCATCGCCCACCGTGAATGAAGCCAATTTTGTGGATGTTGTGACGCCATTTGAGTTCGTTTCTATCCTGGCTGGCCCGGTCGATGCTGATGGCTATATCTGGTGGCAGATTAGCAATGCCCGCAACTTCACGGGCTGGATCGCCGCAGAAACCAACGGCGAATCGCTATTTGTGCCCTAGTTAGGCGCAAATCTCATGCCTAAGACGTTAAATTCTTGCATAAACTTTACTTATGGATGATGCCATTGCGGACAGCATCCGGTATACTCAGCCCATCTTTGTGGTTGACGAAAGCAAATAGAATGACGAGCACACGTCGACAATCAGTCAGTCGCTCGAAAACGGGCGCTATGCCACCTATTGAAGAAACCGAGCCGCAAGCACCGCGAGAGCCTCAGCTCCGGCGGACGCAGAGCTTGCCGCATATGCCCTTTGATCCCTCGCGCACGGGCATCATGCCCCTGATTACCGAATTCCCGGATGATGATGTGCGCGATAACGATACGCCTGACGCCCCCGACGGACAGTAGCAACCGAGCAGCGGCCCCAAATCCAGTAACGGCCCATCCAGGGAAAGGGATCGGCAGCAGCGCACCCTGTAGCAAACCCAGCGGAGCACCTTATGCGAATGGGCGAACAGCAAATCTTCAATCTCATGATCGAGTTCTTCGAAGAAGATGACTGGGACTTCCAGTGGTTGGACGGCATGTCGGTGCTGTCTATGGGCTTCAGTGGCAACAATGGCAACTGGACCTGCTACGCCCAAGCCAGGGAAAGCCAACACCAGTTCGTCTTCTACTCCGTGCTGCCCGTGAATGTACCAGACGAGAAACGACAAGCTATCAGCGAGTTTATCGCACGCGCCAACTACGGCATGATTATCGGCAACTTTGAGCTGGATTACGACGATGGCGAGGTTCGCTATAAGACCAGCATCGATGTTGAAGGCGCCAGTCTGTCGCATCCCTTGTTACGCCAAGTTGTCTATACCAATGTACTGGTCATGGATCGCTATATGCCCGGTCTGATGAAAGTCATCTTCTCCGACCAGCCGCCTGCCAACGTCATCGACGAAATTGAAGCGCAAAACTCCGGGCAGGATGATGCCTACGACGAAGATGATACGCGCCCACCCAGCCCCAATGGCAGCCATCCTCACTAACCTCCTCTTTTGGCATTTCGCGTACATCATCATATGGTCACAATTCTAACCTTGAGGGGCCTCGTTATGAGGTTTTGTTGCAGTAACCGCAGTATGATGCTGCATGCAACATAAAAATGTGATTTTGCGTTGAGTTTGGGTTAGAAATGTTTGAAAGTGAGTCTGACGATATACAGGTTTATGAGGTGCATCGGTACAGGCCATCATGGTAGCAGCATAGGACAGACGGTGCACAAAAGGCGTTCCAGATGGTTTTCATTTTGGTGCGATTTTGAGAAGCGTTATTGCAGCAGATGAACATGCTCAAGCGTGGGCAAGGCAATGCCTTGCCCCTACGATAGATGCTGACTAATCGTGGACTTGAATCCATCAGACGGCACCCAGCAGTAGAAGATCGCTATTTGCAAAACAAAAAACGGGCGACCGCTATAGGGTCGCCCGTTTTGCGATTGTGGGATTCAGTATTATTGCACGGTGAAAGTGCTCTCGTACTGTGAGGCAAAGCCGCCGTTGATGACGATGGCCAGCCGCAGCGTATAGGTCCCCGGCGGTAAAGGTGCCAGCCCTTCCAGACGACCATTGCTAACGGCATTGCCGTGGGCTGTCCCCAATGGCGTCCAGTCGGCGAACTGGCCACCGCGAATGTACAGGTGATAGAAATCGCCCTGACGCTCGTTGAACCAAGCTGTGCCGAGGATGTCGGTTGCGCCGCTGATGGTCGCACCATTGGCTGGCTGGGCAATAAAGGTCGTGATGACGCGATCCCCAACCTGATTATTCTGCTGATAGTTGAAGACCTCCGCCCAGCAGTCAATCGTGGGCAGGATAGCTAACCCAGCATTACGAGCATAACGCTCAGCTTCCACACGGTCACCCTGGGAGGTGATGGGCGCACCAATGAAGAGCAATTCTTGCGCGCCGGACCCCAACGCCTGGGATTGCATCGACGAAGGTACATTGCAGTACTTGGGCGGCAGCGGCTGTTTATCCCCCGGTTGAAGCTGGAACTGAATGCTGGCGGCAACATTTTCAGGGATGGGGAAAACCAGCGAACGGTAAACGCCAGGGCTGTATTCCGTCAGGGTGGTGTTGCCGGATGCCTGGATAACAGGCTGGTTCGGGTAGAACAGGTTGCCATCGGTATCGGGGATACCGGGAGGGCCATCCAGCAGCCATTCGTTGATGGTGCCGCAGGATGTCGCCGGATCATTCAGGGTGCGGATATCACAGATGCGGGTCAGGGACATACCCTGGGGTGGATTGGGTTTGTCCTGTAAAAGCTGACCACCCACACGGAACACGTTGAGCACGCCCTGGTCGGCGTAGATGCTGTTCATCAGGGAGTTCCAGATGGGGGCGGCACTGGTCAAGCCGCTGGAACGGCTGGACATAGGCGTACCGTCATTGTTACCGACCCAGATGCCAATGGCCACGTTCCGCGTAAAGCCAACAGTCCAGTTGTCTTTCCAATCGTCGGTGGTACCGGTCTTTGCCGATGACGCGATATCGGGCGTGTAGAGCGCGCTGTTGCTGCCCATAGCCGGGGTACGGGCGCTGTTATCGGACAAAATATCGGTGATGGTGAAGGCAATGCGCGGGTCCAACACCTGACGACCGAATCCGGTTGTGTCGACTGTGTTGGCTGTGAAGTTCCCGGCGTCCTGCGGACACCCATTTTCGTACTGGTAAACGATATTGTTGTCGCTATCGACCACACAGAGGATGGACGTCACAGGGACGTATGCGCCCTGATTGGCGAACACGCTGTAGGCATTGGTCAGCTCGATGAGGGTGACTTCACCACCGCCAAGCGTCAATGACAGACCGTAGCGGCTGGCATCGGTGCCGAGGGACTCGACGCCAAAGCGATTCATCAAGTCCAGCAGATAGTCGACACCGACCAGACGCAGCGTTTGTACGGCGGGCACGTTGTAGCTGTTGGCCAGGGCACGCCGCATGGTCAAGGGGCCATGATAAACGCGATCATAATTGACGGGCACGTAGGTATCCTGACCAGGAATGCCGATTTCCGTGCGTGTGTCCCAGATGACATCAGCGGCGGTCAGGCCACGTTCCATTGCGGCACTGTAGGTGAAGGGCTTCATGGTACTACCGGGCTGGCGGAAAGCGGTCGCCACATTGACACGACCATCAATCACGTTGCTGTTGTAGTCGATGCTGCCGACCATAGCGATGATTTCGCCCGTCAGCGGTTGGAGAATAACAGCCGCCGCGTTGCTTGCACCCAGGCTGCTAATATTGCTGATTTGGGTACGGATCGCCCCCAATGCCAGCGTGTTGATGTTCTGATCAATGGTGGTATAGACCGAGAAACCACCCCGCGCTAGTTCTTCTGGCGTGTAGCCGAGGTCAGTCATGAGGCGCTCGAACTCCGCCTGAGCATAGACTGTGAAGTGCGGCGCACGCAGCGAAGTCTCCGGTGTGATGAAGTTCAGGCCCTGGTTGAGTGCTTCCGTACGTTGGGCATCGGTAATGAAGCCTTCCTCGACCATTTCGCCGAGCACCAATCGCCAGCGGCTAATGACCGCATCCTGTACGACCGGATCGGGATTGAGCGGGTCGAGATTCGCCGGAGCTTGCGGCAACCCGGCCAATAAGGCAGCTTCGCCAATGGTCAAATCTTGTACGTCTTTGCCAAAGAATACAGTTGCGGCTGTTTGGGCACCATAGGCCAGATTGCCGTAGTAAATCTCGTTCAGGTAGAGTTCCAGAATTTCTTCTTTGGATTTACGCTGGGTGAGCAGCATCGCCAGGATGATTTCCTCGACTTTACGCTGGACGCTGCGCTCGGCGCGTTTTTCAAAATCAAAGAGTACATTACGGACGACCTGCTGCGTAATCGTGCTACCACCGGGCGTCACTTCATCGGGTTCCGCACCAACAAACTGCAAGAAAGCTACTGTTGTTGCGCCAACATCAATGCCGGGATTGTCCCAGAAAGAGTCATCTTCAATAGCGATGGTGGCGTTGATGAGTGAATCCGGGAAGCGCTCGAAGGGCACGCTGGTACGACGCCCCTCACCAAAGGCCTCGAACAGCGAATTGCCGTAGCGATCCATGATGAAGGTGCTCTCGAAGGCCTGATAGTCATCGACGCGGGCTAGCTCAGCGTTCCACTGTTCTTCAATCTGCGGGATGAAAATCAAAGCAGCAGCGCCCGTCATAAGTGTGATACCCCCACAGAAGGTCACAATCAGCCCCAGCATGAGGTAGACGCAGCCCGGTCGCAAGCCCAGGATGCGGCGACGACGGCGACGGCGTGGCATCGGCTTGGGCGCTGGCTGCTGCGCAGGGGGACGATAGGCATTGGGGCGCGGGGCCGGATATGCAGCCTGAGGTGGCGTCGGAGGCCGTTGATAGTAGGCATCCTGCTGTGCGGGATTATTCTGCTGCACGGCTGGCATACGCGAGATGGTCGCCGCTGAGTTCTTTTGCTGTGGCATATCGGGGTTCGGGTCTAAGCCACCTGTACCGGGCAACGTTTCACGCGGGTCGGATGCACCTGGCTCATTGAACATGGGCATGGTGAGCATCTTATGCGGGTCGTTGCGCTTAGAATGCGGACCGGGCTGGTCCTCTTTAGCGCGCGGCAGATGAAACGGCACATCGGCATCGTTGATGGTGTATTCGTCGGTATCGTCGTCAATCTCGACAGGCTCCGTAAAAGAGGCCGATTCATGCGGGGCCGTCATGGCGTTAAATTCGTCGATTTCTTCGATAGGCGCGACAGGCAACTCCACAGGGGGTGGCATATCTTCGGTGATGTCGAGCGAATCGGGATCGAAAGAATCGGGATCGATTTCTTCAAATTCGCCATCAATATAATCATCGCCAGGGCCGTTTATCGGCTCTTCCGGCGGAAAATCATCATGTTGTGATTCGTTTTCCGGCAAATCACGGTCATCGTGCATAGGGTTGTTCTCCAAATGATGGCGATCATCTTATTCTATCAAGGTAACACAGGCGTACAATGGGCCACACGTTGTTTACCCCTTGCCTACCTGACGCAATCCCGTTGCTGACCAACGTGATTTATTCAGTCGGCACTGCATCAAAATCATAGCACCATTTACACAGGTGGGAAGCATATTCAGTGGCAGGGTGCCAGGACTTTGGTATGTGATTGGGTACGTTATAATGGGATTCATTGGCATACAAAATGAAATAGAAAGATCCTTACGATGACTGCAACGCCAGAAAAAACTGAAAAAATGCGCGCTATCAAGGATGAGGTTGTCAATTTGACCGAATCGCCCCTGTATGAATACCGTACGAGCAATAGTTACTTCCCGGTGATTGGCGAAGGCAGCCACGATGCCCGTATTATGTTCATTGGGGAAGCACCGGGCGAAAATGAAGCCAAGACAGGGCGTCCGTTTTGTGGGGCCAGTGGCCGCGTACTTGATGAAATGCTGGCTAGCATCGACCTGGATCGCAAATCAGTGTATGTCACCAATATCGTGAAAGATCGCCCGCCGAAAAATCGTGATCCTCAGCGTGATGAGATCGACCTCTATGCGCCCTTTTTGGATCGCCAGATTGACATCATCCAGCCGGATGTTATCGCTACATTGGGCCGCTTTAGCATGGTGTGGATTTTAGACCGCTTTGGTTCTGAAAAATCCAAGCAAAAAATCAGCCAGCTACATGGCCAACTGATCCCGGTCACGGCTGGCTTCGGCGATGTGATGGTCATTCCGCTGTTCCATCCGGCGGCAGCCCTGTATCGTGCGGACCAGAAGCAAACGCTATTCGATGACTTCCAGGTCTTGAAAGAATTTGTTTGATTGCGTCGGTTCGGCAAGCCTGAGCAGAGGGCTAAAAAGGCTGTAAAGATCAAAGCGGTTGCGTCCGTAGGCAGAGCAATGTTGCTGTATAATGGTGACAGCATATTCAATATGTTTTTCTTACGTTCATCGACTCAGTCTAAAGATAATTTGTGCAATGCAACCAGATCATGAAAAGCCATATGTCCCTTATCCAAGCCCCTTCTGGCGGACAGTACTGCGTTTGCCGCTGCACCTGTATGCACTTGGGTTGGGTAATCTCGTCGGGCTGATGCCCTTCCTGGTCTTGACCACCAAAGGCCAACGCAGCGGCCTACCACGCCATGCCGTGCTGGAATATCGGCGGCATGGCAGCAAATTTTATGTGCTGAGCGTGTGGGGATCACGCCCGTCATGGTACCAAAACCTGCTCGCCAACCCCAACGTGACGCTGCAATTGGGCGGCAGACAGATCGCTGCGAGGGCAACGCCCGTCACAGATGTACAGGAAATCGCACGGGCTGTTTACCGCTTCCGCAAAAATTCGCCATTTTATGCTGAATTATTGGCGCGCATCAGCTCCGCTGAGGAAATCAACCTGGGGACGCTGGTCGATGTCTCCGGCGAATTTACAGTAGTGCGCTTCGACCCGCTCCAATCCGAGCCAGTCCTCAAGGGGATTGAAGCCTCGCGCTGGTGGGTCACATCCACTGCCATTATGGGCATCGCGCTGGCGAGCATCGGCTGGCTATGGAAACGTCGGCACCGCTAAACTAGCGTGATTTTGTCGATACATGACTCTCTATCTACATTGACCTTCAGTGTGCTTTGACCAGAAAAGGCCGCTATGCAAGACTTACAAGAGCAGGTCCGCCTGCTGCGAGAAATTCGCCTCGCCCTGCAAGAGAACGATTTTGCAAGGGCCATCGGCTATCTGGAGCGCATCGTAGAGATTGCCAAAGAGCGTGGCGATCTGAGTGCGGCGGCGCGGCATTTGGGGAACCTGGCACTCACCTATTATCGCGCTGGCCAGCCGGACCCGGCCCTGGCCAACTTTGAAGAAGCGCTGGTGTGCGCGCGGGAAGAAAACGACCGCCTGACAGAAAATGGCCTGCTGGGCAATATGGGCAATATTCTGCGGGAATTGGGTCGTTATGATGAAGCCATGCGCTATCTGAACGAAGCACTCTTGATTGCGCAGGAAGTCGGTGACAAGCGCGGACGCGGCATCTGGCTGACAAACCTCGGCCTGGTGCATGATGACCTCGAACAGCCAGGGGTTGCATTTGATATGCACCAGCAAGCGGCAGACATCGCGCGGCAGTTGTTCGACCAGCCCAATGTGGCGCTGCGGCTAGGCCATATGGGCAACAGCAAAGTCGCGCTTGGCCACTACGATGCGTCTTTGCAATATTTTTCCGAGGCGGCTGATATTTATGAACAACTGGGCCGCGATCAAGATCTGGCACTGCGGTTGGGGATTATCGGCAATTTGCACGCCCATATTGGGCGGCAAGAAACCGATCCAAATGCAGCCCGTGAGCACTTTCGGGCAGCATTGAACTATTACGAGCGCACCCTCGGCCTAGCACGAGATATGGGTGACCCGATGAGCGAAGCTGAACTGCTGCGCAGCATCGGCCATGTGCTAATTGATGTGGGCTATCATCAGGAAGCTGTCGGCTTTTTGGAAAATGCAGCCCATATTTTTGAGCAGATCGGAGACAAACAAAAAGCGAACCAGATTCGTTCGCTTTTGAGTCGTCTTAGTTAGCAGCCGTTAGCTAGATATTAATCACCGAGGGCATTGCGCCGCCGACCACTTACCGAAGCATAGGCGTGGTCAATCTCCTGGCGCAGTGGCTTATAAGCGCCATACCAGAGTGCAAACGCAAACATCATGACGGCCACCCCGGCCCAGGTAAACGCCACCAAATTCGGCGACATGCCGAAATTATTGGCGAAGGCAGCGGCATCGTTGGTAATCATGCCGCGTGATGCATCAGTGTTTTGAGTGAGGTAGAGCAAGTCGAACAGTGCTTCTAGCGCAGCTGAAATCGCCAGCACATTGAGCAGGAGCATGTTCAGCAAAGTGGGGCCTTTGAGGCCAATGAAGCCGAGAATCGCCCCAAAAACGGTGCCAACGATGATAGCGACAGGCGCGCCGGTTTCATCTGGACGGGCGAAGAGCACGGTAAAGACCAGGATAAAGATGCCTAAAAAGAGCGCGATGCTGCGTGCATAACGGGCGAATCGGTTGCTGAAGAAAAACAGGGTTGAACCAAAAAGGGCCGCGCCCAGATAACCTGCTGGCAAGATCAAGGCACTATTGCCACCGACAGTGCGCGCTAAACCACTGCCGTTGGCAGATACTACAAACGATTGGACACTGCCTCCGGTGACAATCGCCGCCAGCGCATGCCCTGCTTCGTGGATATAGGTCACGAACAAATTAATCGGATACAGGATGACGCTGAGTTCCGGTATATTCCACAAAAAATAGACCAAGATCATCGCCACAACACTAATAAGCAATGCACGTCGACGGAAATTTTTGGGCTTTTCAACGATCAAGCTCATGGATGCTACGACCTCAATTTATGCGCTTGTTTTAGTATACGTTATACGCTCCCCCTACGTTACGCCCATATTGTAAAACGCACGTAAATTCCCCATGACGAAAAACCGCCATCATTACTTTATGTAACGACATACGTTGAACATTGATGTTACATTGTAGTTTTCGTGCAGTTCGTACATGGGACAATTGTCCCGTTGTGCTTGCTGGTAAAACTGGTTAGCATCGGAAGCTGCTGTAAGACTTTTCGAAAGAATTTGATTGATGGTCACTTACGCACCTAAAGTCAATACACAAGTCAATAGCGTTGATGCAATCTCGGCATTAGCTAATACACAGCGGATTCTGATCCCAGTCGCCAGCCCGGATACGGCCCCGGCGTTGGCTTCACTTGCCCAGCGAATCATGTTCGATACAGGTGGCACGATCATTCTGTTACATGTCATCGCGGTAACGGATGATTCCGGGCCGCTCATTGTTCCGGCTTTTAACACGGTGCTGGATTATCTGAATCGCAGCGGTGGCAAAGTCACTACGGAATTCCTCACGCGGCGAGCGGATAGCATCGCTGAAGGCATCCTGGAAGTTGCCACAGAACTGCAAATCGGCATGATCTTGCTCGGCCTGAGCTACTCCGTACGCGGCCAGGTGGAATTGGGTTCCGTGGCGGAGACTGTCGCCAGACGCGCGCCCTGCGATGTGATGGTCTCGCGCAGCCCGATAAATGCCAGCATTGAGCGCATTGTGGTCCCTGTGGGTGGCTCGATTGCCTCGCAGGTCATCTTGCAGATGGGCGTCCGCCTATCCCAGGGCATGAAGCGCCCAATGGACGCGGTCCATATCTACAGCACGTCCAATGAGGATGATGCCAAGCTACACGTCAAGAAGCTGCTGCATACCATCCCCCACAGTGAGGATGTCAACGTCAAGGCTGTGCGCGGCATCAACATTGCCGATGCGGTGCTCGAAGAAACGGCTGAAACCGACCTGATGATCGTCGGGTTTTCCGAACGCAATCCGATTGAACGCTGGCTGTATGGCAACACCCCGCAACGCATCCTTGACCGCGCTTTGGGCCCGGTGCTGATGGTGTCACGGGCGATTGATAACCCCAACATTCAGTCAAGGGCGCAACGACGCATCAACTGGTCACGACCCGAATTGACGGAGAGTGAGCAAGATCAAATTGTGTGGCTGGCAAAGGATACAGTGCTGCCCACGATCGACTATGTGGTCCTGCTACTGGTCGCTGCCGTGTTGGCGTCTTTGGGCCTGTTGATGAGCAGTTCCGCCGTTATTATCGGTGCGATGCTGGTCGCCCCATTGATGCAGCCGATTATCTCCCTGGCGGTGGGGCTGTGTACAGCACGGCTGGGCCTAATGCGGCAAGCGCTGGTCACGATCTCTTTAAGCGCCTTCTCGGTCATCCTGGTGGGCGTGTTCGCTGGCATTGTTGTGCAGCAAGGCAGCGTAACGGCGGAAATGCTGGCGCGGGCCTATCCGTCGCTGCTGGATGCAGGTGTCGCGCTAGCGGCGGGGTTCATCGGGGCTTATGCGACGGCGCGAAAGGACATCCCGGCAGCCCTGGCAGGCGTGGCTATTGCCGCTGCGTTGGTACCGCCGATCTGTACAGTAGGTTTGGCAATCTCGCTCGGTGAAATGCGCGTGGCGATGGGTGCAGGCTTGCTGTTCATCACCAACCTAGTCTCTATCACGATCATCGGCGCGGTGGTGTTCTACTGGCTAGGCTTACGCCCAACCCGCATCGAAGATCGCTCACGCCGTATGCGTTACGCGGTCATCCTGGCGGGCATCGCCGCCACGTTCATCGGCATTGGTGCCCTGCTCAACGTCACCCATCAACCGGGGCTGGAAAAACTCTCAGTTGATCGGCTGGATACGATATTTGAACCTGCCGAAGTGATTAACCTGAACATCCGGCAGCAGACAGATTCGACACTGGTGGTGGCAACTGTCCGTACCGCCGGGGAAATCTCGCAAGAAACGGTTAAGATGGCACAACTGATGGTCAGCGAAGAATTAGGCGACAACGCCCGCCTGCGCATCATCATCCAACGTGTAATCGAAGGCGTCACAGATAACACGTCTGAGCCGCAACAATTCCGTTAAGGTCAACGTAGCAAACGAAAAACGCCAGTCACTCGCATGAGGGCTGGCGTTTTTAATTCAGGCTGTTGGTCTATACTATATGTTCCGACAAATTATTCTGGCGGAAGTGCTGCACGCTCTCCTCACCACGCTGCGTCAACCTGACGATATTATTGGCAATTTCGATCAAATGGGAGGTACGCAAGCGGCGCAAAACGCGGGCCATCTTCTGCTGGGACCAGAGGAAATGCTGGTACAGGTCATCGGCTTGCAGCTCCATAATCTCGGATTCGTCATGCTGATGATTAAAAATATGGCCGAGCACCACCTGATCGTCGAAGATACGGCGCTGGTTGGCGCGACGGGCGGCAACAGAGATCAGCCCATATTTGGGTGAGAGCACCCAGGCGATGATGAAGAAGATGAAGATCATCAGAACCATCGACGCTGAAATAGATGAATCCCATTGTTCCAGCAATTGCAGGCCGAACACACGGTTGATAAGCGCTAACACACTATCCATTTCAATGATGCCAAGGAAGTGCCCACGGGCTAAGTCGTATCCGAAGAAGGCCCCCAGGCTGCCAATCACGGCGCTGATGACAAGCATCACGGACAATCTGTCTGTCAGCAGGTAGGCGGCTGCGGGGGGAATGATGAAGAAGGCCACTACCAAAATCGAACCTACGGCATCAAACGCACCGACTGCGACCAGGCTAACCAAGACCATCAAGGCATAGTGCAGCACACCCGGTCGCAAACCCAGTGCTTTGGCCAGAGCATCATCAAAGGAGGCTAGCTTGAGTTCCTTGTAAAACAGCACGACGAAGCCAACAGTGAGCAACATCATGATGGCGGTGACGGTGATCGACCGCGGCCAGAATACGAGAATGGGTTCAGTCTCAAGCAGGCCTGCGCTCCATGCCTGGGCCGGAGAATAGGTACCGCAATTGCCGCAGTACTCCTCAAAAACTGCGCCCTCATCACGGGGATAAATATTCTCTGCGGTGCAGTTCACACAGCGACGAGCGGTGATGGCGCGCTCGTCGTCGGGGGTAATGGTCACAGTCTCACAGTTCGATAGACAGTGGCTATTGGTATCCGCCCAGGCAACGCCAATTTCACCGACCATGACAGCATCTTCGTCCAGATGAACATCATCAACGAAGCGCGAAATGAGGATGATCGCTACAGCAAATAACAGCGGGAAAGCCAGACCCAGGGCTGCGTCTTGCTTGACAAGGCCGGATCGAAAGATCAATTCGGTGAGCACAACCGTCGCGACACCAGCAGCAGCAGCCCCGATAATCAACCAGGGTGACGACAGGTCCGGCTCCAGATTGAGCAGCGAGGTCATTACGATAAAGGCGACGACGATACCCAACAGCACGGTATGGCTGATGGCATCGCTGGTAAGCGACATGCCGCGCAGCAGCAGGAAGGTCCCCAGCAGCGCGCCGGAGATCGCAATCAGGCTGCCGATGATGGTGGCCGTCACCTGCGGGTCACGCAGGAAGGTGTTAATCTCTTCCCGACTGAAAAAGTTCAATAACAGGTCAATGACGACCATTTCGATACCAAACATCAGCTTGTTTGTCCTTTCAGCAGCGTTTCCAGCTTGGTGACAGCGGGTACAGTCAACACATCCCCAATAGCACGCTGGCGATCTTCATTGACGGTAGGCAGGCCAAGTTCATCACCATAGGCGCGGTAGAGGTCCCATAGGCGCTGATTGTGTACATCTCTGGCGGCAGCCTCGGCACCTGTCGCAGTCAACACCCAGGCCGCTCCGTCGCGCTCGATGTACCCCTGTCGCTGCAACTGAGCCAGGCCGACATCGACACTGGCACCACCAATACCAGCCATAAAGCTCGCCGGAACGGGATGGGTCGCGCCACCATGCGATGTCGCATACTTATACAGGTCACGTAAGGTGGTCAGAGCGGCAAAACGGCGGCGATCCTGGGATTGTTGCAGGAAGGTCCATGCCAAGCCGCGACCGGGTGCAAACAGAATCGAGATGGTCACGATCAAGAAGGCGACAACGATAATCATGGGGCCGGTGGGCACGTCGGCGTCAATGGCGCTGAGGGCGGCACCGATGCCCCCAGCAAAAGCGCCAAACATGGCTGATAAAATCACCATCTGGTCGAGCTTTTGCGTCCACTGGCGAGCCGCAATGCCAGGGGCGATCAGCAAGCCGACCATCAGGATGACACCTGCAAGCTGCAAACCGAGCACAATGGCAATCACGATCAGAGTCGAAAGCAGGGTATTGAAGAACGTCACTCTAAAGCCATTGGCCCCGGCGAATTCAGGGTCAAAGGTGACGAGCTTAAACTCTTTCCAGAAGACGATGATGACGATAAAGACGACCGTACTTACGGCTGCGATCAAGCGCACGTCACTTTCCACAATGGCGGCGGCCTGACCAAAGATGAAGGTATCCAGCCCCGCTTGGCTGGCATCCGGTACGGCCTGAATATAAGCTAGCAAAGCGATACCCGCCGCGAACCAGGCCGCCAGGGTGATGCCCATGGCTGTATCTTGTTTGATGCGGGTTGTACTCAACAGGCTACGGATGAACATCACACCTAACCAGCTTGATATACCTGCACCGATGAGCAGTGCGCCCAGTTCACGGCCAGCCAACAAAAATGCAATACCGACGCCAGGGAGAGCCGCATGCGATAAGGCATCACCCATGAGGCTCTCGCGGCGGAGTACGGCAAAGCAGCCCAGAACGCCACTAATGATCCCCAGAATCGACGAGCCTAAGACAACGGTTCTGAGGGTATAGTCGTATTCGATATCCAGCCAAATCTGGCTTATTGGAATGAACACAGCCCCCAGGACA
The DNA here is from genome assembly GCA_002699585.1 of Anaerolineaceae bacterium. GTDB lineage: Bacteria > Chloroflexota > Anaerolineae > Aggregatilineales > Phototrophicaceae > Phototrophicus. The sequence goes on from PABP01000038.1 coordinate 462,980, forward strand.
GCAATTGCAGCAATGAGCAGCCATACACGACGATCATCAACCGACATCGCTAATCCCCCGCCATATTTACAGGTGCACCGCCGTCGAGGAAGGCCACGCGCCCCCCATAGGTCTTGCGAAGATTTTCCGAGGTGAAGGTAGCTTCAGTAGGGCCACTGGCGATGACCTCGACATTGAGCAGCGTCACCCAGTCGAAGTAGTCTTTTACGGTTTGCAAGTCATGATGTACGACGAGGACCGTTTTGCCGCGTTCGCGCAGTTCGCGCAGGATGTTTACAATGGCGCGCTCGGTGACGGCATCGACGGCAGCGAAGGGTTCATCCATGAAGTAAATCTGGGCATCCTGGACCAGAGCACGCGCCAGAAAGGTCCGCTGCTGTTGACCACCGGATAATTGGCTGATCTGACGATTGGCGAAGTCGGCCATGCTGACTTGATCGAGCGCATGCAGTGCCAACTCGCGCTCCTGGCGACCGGGTCGGCGGAACCAACCGAGTTTGCCATACAAGCCCATCGTAACGACATCCAGCACGGACGTCGGGAAATCCCAATCGACGCTGCCACGCTGGGGCACATAACCCACAAGCGAACGAGCCTGTTCATAGGCCTGACCATAGAACAGCGCAGTCCCAGCAGCGCGGGGAATCAGATTGAGTACGGCTTTGATGAAGGTACTCTTGCCCGCCCCATTGGGGCCGACGATGGCCATCAGTACCCCTTCGGGCACGTTCAGGTCGATGTCCCAGATGGCGGGTTTGCTGTTGTAGGCGACGGTCAGGTCATCCACCAGTAAGGCTGGCGGCTTTTTATCAGTCGAATCAAGCTGTTTGGACATGGTATCTCCCTTATTCAGAATGCTTATTTGGGGGTTGTGCGGTGTCAGGCATCACAGTTTACGTTGAGCAGGTCTTGAGGCGGTGTGATGTCGATGTCGTCGGGCCAGGAGGGAATAGTCAGGTCCACGCCTGCGCACTGATAAGATTGCAGAATCGTGTAGACATTTTCCGCAATCATGCCAATGTAAGTGCCACCAAACTTTCCTGGCTCGCCCATCGCATCGGAATACAGCTCGCGGACACCAATGCGCAAGGTCGCGCCTTCGTCTTCCACAGCGGCGATAACCGCTTCGACCGTATCCGGCGGCAAGCTACTTTCGACAAAAACGACCGGAATGTCATTGTCGATGATGAAATTGACCACTTCTTGAATGTCACCGACACCCGCTTCATCCTGCGTGCTCAAGCCCTGGACGGAGACCATCTCCCAGCCGAACGCGCCACCAAAATACTGGAAGGCATCATGCGATGTGACCAGATAGCGCTGGCCTTCTGGAACCGTGCGCATGGCCTCGTTCGCCCATTCAAAGATGGCTTCAAGCTGTTGGGCATAGGCGGCGGCATTAGCCTGATAAAGATCAGCATGGTCGGGGTCAAGGTCGGTCAGACGTTCTGCCAGATGCGTCACGGAAAGCTCCCAGTTGCGCGGATCAAACCAGAAATGCGGGTCATCGACGTTTTGCAGTTCTTCTGAGAGATCAAATCCGCCGATGACATAGCCCATATTCTTGACAGGCTGGCTGACCGCCACGATAACAAGACCCTGCTCCCCTAGCGCCTCAAAGACCGTATCAAACTGCCCTTCCAGATGCAGGCCGCTGTACACGACCATATCGGCATGGCCCATTGCAGCGATGTCAGACTCGGTCGGTTGGTACAGATGGGGATCAACACCCGCACCCATCAAAGGTGTGACGACGACATGGTCAGCCCCCTGCGTCAGGAGCCTAGCAGCATCGCTGGCCTGCGTCGTCGTAGCAACGATATACAGCGAGTCACTCTGGGTTTCATCCTGAGCCAACGATAAACCCGTCATGCAGAACAAGAATGGTATAAGCAACAATAGCCTATGCAGTCGCATAGAGGCTGTCCCCTCTTTAGTTAGAGTCATTGCAGTGAAAGATGCAAAAAGTCCAACGGCCAACGTATTGCCCTTATTTTTAGCCTAGCCTAAGTTTTTTGTCAAGAGGATCAAAGTTAGAGTTCAAATAGCGTTTGACGGAAAATGGGAATAATCAAAAAAAAAAGCCCCATAAAGGGCCATTTTTATTTATGTCGTCAGACTCTTTTGAACAAAGGGATGGGGAGAAAAGCGGCATTTTAAGCGTAATTGATTCTTTAGTCTGCCTTATTTTGCTGCCCAATTTGGTTTGACGCCAAACACTATGGACTCCGACTGAACGTTAATCATTCCGCATAATTTCCTTTGCGACTCCTATCCAATCATGATCAGTATCCTCAATAAACTGAATCAACTCAACTATTGATCCCTCTTTAACTAACTCGGCACTTTTATTTTTGATAAGTATATAGGTGTCATCAAAGCTCTGGAGCGTATCTGATACAATAACGATTGTGGGATAAGCTCCGCCGAATTTACCATAAGCCTTAATAACGTCAAATTCCATATCATTGACTATATGTCCTAAGTCTTCACGCAATCGCGAAATGACCCAATACATCACTATAACTTCTATCTCACTGGTGTGTTTTAGGTCTCTACTTCGACGTTGTAAGTCTGTCTGAATCCCAACCACATCAAGGGTTACCTTATTTTTGCTCATTTTTCCCTTCATCTTTTCAGATCACTCTTACCTAGGCTAATCTCTCCAAGGAGAAATCCAATCCTCTTCAATACCTTAGATTATACTCAACGTACGTTGTCAGACTCTTTTGGACGCAAAAAGGCATGGGAAGAAAAGCGACATTTTAAGCGTAATTGATCTCTTTAGTCCGCCTTATTTTGCTGTCCAATCTGGTTTGACGACGTACAGCGAATTTAAGTGAAAGTGATCAGATTAGAGCAAGCGAGCCGTGAGGGTCGCAATGGCGTAGAGGACAATCGCTACTATAAAAACGGTACTAAAACCAAAGCTGACAGCCAGGGTCAGGCTGGCGACCGACCCGACTACTGAAAATACGCCATTCACACTCCAGGCCAGTGCGACGAGGCGTGCATCCCGATGGCCAGCAACGGTCAATCCAGCGGCGAAGGGCACGCCCATCGCAAGGCCTAGAGGCAAAAGCAGCAGAATCGTGGCCAGCGCACGAACAACAGGCGCGGCACCGATCAGGGCGGGATTGACGAGCGGCCACACAATTTGCCAAGCAATCAGCACCAAAACAACCAGTCCAGCAGGCCATAAGCTAAGGCGCTCCAATGTAGGCGCTAAGCGACGGTAGAGCATGCTTCCCAGTCCGCCGCCCACCAGCAGCGTGGCAATCACCAGCGTGACGGAAAACGTCGGATGGCCGATGAGCAAGCGAATTTTCTGGATGAGGGCGACTTCAATCATCATGAAGCCAGCACCCAAAGCGGCGAAGTATAGCGTACTAGCTGCCAACCGAGGCAAGCGTGCTTTCCACTGGAATGAGACAAGGAGCAAGAGCAAAGCGATGACAATCACGCCCAGGGCCACAGCGAGGTTAGCTAAATCCTGCGGAAGGCCGCGCTCGAACTGGTAGAAGAAAGGGCGATCATCGGTTGGTGGCGAGAGGTCCACCGGGGAAATGTCGATGACATCAGCATAGGTATTGACGCCGGACACGACCGCATCCAGCGGCGGATCAGCCTGGATACCGGGCAAGAATAGAGTCGCAAAGCCGATGCGCTGGGCAGTACGGCCAATAGCGATGACTTCTTCCTCAGTGAAGGGCGCGTTTTTGACGAGCAACAAAGGCGTTGGCGGTGATGTTGACGGTGCCAGCAAGGCAATCACATGGTCGAGCGCTTCGGCATCGGATAGGTTTTGCTGAGATTTGAGGGCTTCAATGGCCAGCGACAACGTGCGCGACATGGTCATTTCGTCGTAGAGCTTGATGCCCAGGTAGCCATCGTCACTCAAATGCGATAGGTATTCTTCAAAGGCCTCTTGAGTGAAAACGGCATTTTCCGTCATGGCATATCCGGCGCGTTCGGCGGTCAAAGTCACGACCTGGGCCAGATAAATCATGTCGTAGGTGGTATCTTCCCGGCGCAGCACACTGCGACCCTCATCGACGACCACGCGCACGCCGGGTTGATTGTAAATATCGCCGCTGTACTCAGCATTGTCATTAACCAGCGCCACCGCCTGCGGATTGACCTCGACCGCTGTCACGGATTCCGCGCCCGCTTGCAGCGCAAACCATACATCGAGGCCGCCACCGGAGCCAATGGTAAAGACGTTTTGCGGCTGGGCGGTCACGAAGGCGAAAAGGCCGATGTCCTGAATGAGATGTTCGTTATCTTGTGCCGGGGGAATGATGGATGCAGCCCCCCCATCGACATAAATGCGCCATGACCCCTCAGCGGGTTCGACAAGATCGGTACGGGCAAATGAATCCCAGCGCGTTTCCAGAATTTGGCCGCCATCGGCTAAAGGCTCGGTAATGGTCTTGAAGGACGAACTGAGTGCCGCCATATCGACAGTCAGCCAATTTGCCGTCAGGTTGCCACCCCAGACAAGGATTCCCAACAGCAGGCCGACCACTGCCAGCCCTATAGGACGGTAGACCATTGCAGCCAACATGAACAGCATCACACAGAAAAGAATGGCGTTGAGCGCGCCCATCGCGTCCAGCAGTGGGATGATGAGTATGGTTGCGATACCAGCACCGATTAAATCGGCAGCGTATAGGGTGCGGCTGTCATCGGACAGGGCGCTAAACAGAGTCGACAGCGAGAGGCCAATGAATATATAGGGCAATGCCAGGAAAATAGCGGCCAACCACAGCGGCACCTGGGTTGAGGCAGTCCACACACTGGCGACACCCACGAACAAGGCGCTGATCCCGGTCAGGACGATGTAAAGGGATACGCGACTACTCTGGCGTAAAGCCGACCACGCCGCAGCCAATCCAGCGCCAATGCCCATGCCGAGCACCGCCAGCGACAGCACCGCAAACACAATCGGCGGCGCATACAGGGCGGAAAGCAAGCGCGTCAGGGTGATCTCGAAGAGCATGCCTGCCGCAGACAGAGCGGCAATGGTCAGGGAATAGCGGCGCAATTGGGTCATGGTCGAGCGATCTATGCTGTTGGCTAATTAGCGATTTTGCTTGGGATCAAGGGAGTCACGCAGGCCATCGCCCAGGAAATTGAAGCCCATGACGGTGAACATGATCGCCAAACCAGGGAAGATACCCATCCAGGCGGACTGGTTGATATAGGCGCGGCCTTCCGAGAGCATCCGTCCCCAACTGGGGTCCGGCGGCTGCGTGCCCAGGTTAAAAAAGCTGAGGGCAGCTTCCGCAAGGATGGCGAATGAGAGGCTCAGGGAAATTTCTACGATGATGGGCGCGAGAATGTTCGGCAGAATATGGCGCCAGAGGATGGCGGCATCACTGGCCCCAAGTGCACGGGCGGCTTCTACGAATTCCTCGTTTTTGACGGTCAACACTTCCCCACGGGCAATGCGCGCGAAAATAGGAATATAGACCACACCAATGGCAATCATGGCATTGGTCACACCGCGTCCCAAGATGGCCATGACAGCAATCGCCAACAGAATCGTCGGGAAAGCAAAGAGCACGTCCATCGAACGCATGATGACTTCATCGACGATTCTGTTGCCATAACCGGCGATCATGCCCAGAGTCGTGCCAATGAGGGTCGCCAGCGTCACGGAAATCACACCCACCTGGAGCGACACACGCGCACCGTGCAAAATACGGCTGAACTGATCGCGGCCCAGTTCATCGAGGCCAAAGGGATGTTCCAATGTGGGTGGCGCAAAGCGGGCATCAAAAGCGACCATCGCAGTGGGGTTATAGGGCGCAATGATCGGGCCAAATACGGCAGCGATCACCAGGATCGTAATGAAGACCAGACCGACCATACCGACCGGATTGCGAACAAAACGGCGGACGACGCCTTCCAACAAGCCAATTGGGCGCGTTTCTTCGGTTTCTAGAGTTGCGGTGTTGGATTTAGCCATAATGATTCACCTTGCTCTAGGCGTATTCGATGCGTGGGTCGAGGAAGAAATAGATGATGTCCACCAGCAAATTGATGAATGTTACGATAACAGCCAGCGTCAGAACGGTGCCTTGCAGCAACGGGTAGTCGCGGTCGAGCACGGCCTCTAGCGAGAGATCGCCCAGACCGGGCCAGGTAAACACGATTTCCACGACGACGACCGCGCTGAAAAGGGCTGTCATCTGCAAGCCGATGATGGTCACGATGGTAATCATGGCGTTGCGCAGCGCGTGGCGGCTGATGACCACATTACGGGAGAGGCCCTTGGCGTAGGCTGTCCGAATATAACTCTCGCCTAACACTTCCAGCATGGCGCTACGGATAAAGCGCGTCTGGATTGAGCCGCTAATGAGGCCAGCGGTCATCGCAGGGAGAATGATGTGCGCTAACCAATCGCCAAAATCCTCATTGATGGGCGTGTAGCCGCTGGGTGGCAACCAGCCTAGTGACAGCGAGAAGAGCAAAATCAGCAAGATGCCCATCCAGAAGTCAGGAATCGACACCCCAATCTGGCTAATGAGAGATGCGAATAAATCAATCGGACTTCGGGGGTACATCGCGGAAATAATGCCCAGCGGGAAGGCAATCGCCAGCCCAATGAACAGAGAGGCAAAGGCCAATTGCAGCGTTGCGGGCAGCCGCGCCGCAATCTGGTCGGATACGGATTGGGAAGTAATCAGACTGGTGCCGAAATCACCGCGAACAACCCCACCCAACCAGGAGAAATACTGCTCAAAGAAGGGGCGATTGAGGCCCATGCGCTCGTGCATGGCAGCGACGTTCTCTTCGTTGGCCTGCACGCCTAAGATAACGCGGGCAGGATCACCGGGAACGAGCTGAACTATGGAAAAAACGGCAAATGTGACGCCGAGCACGACGACAACCGCCAAAATCAACCGCTGAAGAATGTATTGATAATTCATATGAGGCTCACGCCGCTAAGTCTGCCAAACCTTGTAAGAAGCAAAAAAGTATTTTTTGAACCAGGCCCAGGTGATATCACCCAGGCCCGGCATATTACTTATATCGCGGGAACGTTACTCGCTGAGCCAGACAGTCCAGAAGTTATTGGCCTGGTCCGGGCGAACGACGAAACCATTGACACCGGTATCGTAAGCGCGGATTTCCAGCTTGTTGTACATGAAGATGTACGGCGCTTCGTCAACCAGAATCTCGTTGGCCTGCTGGTAGATGTCATAGCGGCTTTCAAAGTCGCTGACAGTACGGCCTTCGTCAACCAGTTCATCGAATTCAGGATTGCTGAAACCGGTGAAGTTGAAGACCAAGCCAGTACGATGTTGCAGGTAGTAGTACTGGTCAGCATCTTTCAGACCGTTCCAGCTACAGATGTAGGCGTCATACATGAAGTTACCTTCAAGTTCCAGCCATTCCGCCCATTCCGGCGCGTTGATGGTGGACTGGATGCCAATCTGCTGCATCTGAGCCTGAATCACCTGAGCAGCGCGAACTGTTTCGCCATAAGCTGAGGTCGGCAGCCATTCCATCTCAAAGCCATCGGGATAACCGGCTTCTGCCAATAGTTCACGGGCTTTGTCGAGGTCAGGCGCGTCAGCGTAAGGGGTATAGTCAAACTGCCAGGGGCTACCAGAACCTACCGGGCCACCCGTGAGGGTGTCACAAAGGCCGAAGTAAGCTGCTTGACAAATCTGTTCACGGTCCATCGCGTAGGAGATCGCTTGACGCACGCGGACGTCGTCAAATGGCTCGCGGGTCAGGTTGAGACCGACGTAGTCGTAGGAAAGCTGCGGTGCAGTTTCAACGATAATTTCTTCGTTGGCATCGAGCGCTTCAAAGCTCTGGGGAGCAATCGCGAGTACCCAATCAACTTCGCCACCGAGCAGCGACGTTTCGCGGACGGTGTCGTCAGGAATCGGAATGATTTCGACGGCATCCAGGTAAGGCAGGCCTTCTTGCCAGTAGTTGGGGTTGCGTTCCAACAGAATGCGGCTGGTGCCTTCAACTTCTGAAATCATGAAGGGGCCAGTACCAATCGGGGTGATGATCGAACCATCTTCTTCCACGCTATCCGGGTGGATGATACCGGTTGCTTTGTTCAGGCCGAGCAGAATCGGCGCGATGGCAACAGCTTCTGGCGTGGTGATGGTCACAGTGTAGTCATCAACAGCTTCTACCACGGTGCCTTCCGGGCCGATGTTTTCTTTACTACCGGAGAAGCCACCTTCAGGATCGAGGAAGCGCATATAGGTGAAGACCACATCGTCAGCGGTCAATTCTTCACCATTGGAGAACATCACACCTTCACGCAGGTTGAATGTCCATGTCAAACCATCTTCGGACTGTTCCCAAGACTCAGCCAAACCAGGGGCGAGTTCCAGGTTGTCATCGAAGGTAGTCAATGTTTCGAGCACGTTGTTGAGGATCTGGAGGCTGGAGTATGAACTCGTCACCTGGGGATCGAGGCTTTCCCAATCGTTCTGGAATGCAGCACGCAGCGTGCCACCGGATTCCTGAGCGAAAGCCCCGCCGACGCTGACAGCAGCAATCGCCACAATCAACATGAGCACAAACAGTCTTTTCATGTGTATTTCCTTTCACACTTATAACTTGTGAACCATAATTCGCATGATAGACAGGCTATTTACTATTGCATTGAACCAACCTACCAGACGCCATACCCTATGCTAGTTGCTGCCGGATCGTTTCCGCTTCTGTCAGCAGCAAATCCAAATAGTCGGCCATGATGTCATCCGTCATACGGAAGCTTGGCCCTTCTACGCTGAGCGCAGCCAGTATTTTGCCTTTGCCATCAAACAACGGGACCGCAATCGCGCGGCCACCATCGTCGATTTCACCATCGGATGTGGCATAGCCTTGTTCCCGTGTTTGGCGTAGCTGCTTTTTGTATTCATCAACGTTGATTATCGTATTTTCTGTGATGGATTGCAGAGGAACCTGCAAATAGCTATCCCATTCGTTTTCGTCTAACCAAGCCAACAAGACTTTGGAAGAAGCCCCCGTGTGCAGCGGCTGCAAACGCCCCTGCTCGATGATGACGCGGACCACATGCCGACCTTCAATGCTTTCGATGCAGATGGCATATTTGTTGAACAGGCGCATGAGCGAGACCGTTTCTATGATCTGGTCAGCGATGCGCTTCATACTCGGCAAGGCAATCAGGCGTAAATCGCGGTTGCTGCCACCTGCCACCCGGTTGAGTTCCACAAAACGCAAACCCAATCGGTAGGATTTGGTCCCCGATTTTTCTAAAAATCCCTTATCACTCAATACGCGGATGTAACGATAGACCGTACTGATGGGTATCTGCGACTGTTGACTGATTTCATCCACCGTCAGCTCTGGCTGGGACGTATTGAACAACAAGAGTATGTCCAGAACTTTGTGGGCTGAGGTGGACTCCATATGAAAATCAATCTAATTATCACGACGGGATTCTTATATGGTGAGAATTATATCCATATCATGAGAACATTGCAAAAATTCGTTGCGAATATATTTTACAGATGACTAGAAACCCGCAACCGCTGACCTAAGTCAGCGGCACGGTAGGATAGCGTTTATGCCAATCGGTCGCGTCCTGATAGGCTTTGGCAACGGCAAGCGTTTCGGCTTCTTTGTATAGGCCACCTATAAAGGAAATGCTCTGGGGCGTGTTGCGCCGAGTGAAGCCATCGGGCACGACAACCGTCGGGTGGCCGGTGTAGTTGGTGATTTGTAGGGCGTTGGCTTCAAAACTTGGGACGATAAAGACATCGATGGATTGCATCACCTGGGCCATGTCGCGCATGAGCTGGGTACGGATGCGGTTGGCGTTGATGTACTCCACAGCAGGGATAAAACGCGCCGCACGGAAGCTATTGGGCCAAGCATTGTCTTCCTGCCATTGCATGGTGTCGTCGCTGTGGTTGCGGGTGATTTCATCGAAGGCCGCAGCTGCTTCCGCAAGCAGGATGACGTACAGCGCATTCATGTCGGTATTGGGCAGCTCAATCGGAACAAGGTCAAAGCCCTGGTCACGCATGACATCGAGCACGGCGGCATTGGTCGCGTAGTAGTGCCGCGTGTCTTCTATGTCGATTTCGGTGCCATCGGGCCGCTGGGTGACGGGTTCGGCAGGCATTTCAAAGGCTTGGGGGATGTAGCCGATGCGTAAGCTATGCGGGTCCAGGGCCGGATTCCAGTTAAAGGGCTGCGGCGTGATGGTCAGGTCTTGGCCATCGGGGCCATAAATCGCACTGAATACCAGGGCGCAATCTTCCACGCTGCGGCACATCGGGCCGATTTTGTCCATGCTCCAGCAGAGGGCCATCGCCCCATTCCGACTGACGCGACCAAAGGTCGGGCGCAGGCCGGAGATCCCGCAGCGCGTCGAGGGCGAGACAATCGACCCCATTGTTTCCGTGCCGATGGAAAAGCCCACCAGTCCGGCGGCTGTCGCGGAGCCAGGTCCGGCTGATGACCCACTACTACCCTCATTGATGTCCCAGGGGTTTTTAGTCGTGCCACCAAACCAGATGTCACCATAGGCCAATGCGCCCATGGTCAGCTTGGCGATGAGCACCGCCCCAGCCGCTTCTAAGCGCTGCACGACGGTGGCATCCATGTCGATGGACTGGTCTCTGTAGGGCATCGCACCCCATGTGGTTTTGTAGCCTTTGGTTGCCAGCAAGTCTTTAGCGCCCCACGGGATGCCATGCAGCGGCCCACGATAGTAACCCTGGGCGATTTCTGCGTCGGCGCGGCGGGCCTGTTCCATAGCCAGATCATCGGTGAAGGAGACAACGCATTGCAGCACTTCGTTATAACGATGCAGGCGATCCAGGTACATTTCAGTCAGTTCAACGGATGTCACCTGCTGCGTGCGGATGAGTTCGGCCAATTGGGTGACGGTGTAGAAAGCCACATCTTCCAGGTTATCCGGGCGCGTGACTGGCGGCTGGGCGCTCATGGGATACGCACGCGGCACGTCGGCGGGCTGAGGATCATCGACGGCCACACTGAACTGGAGGGCCATCGGAATGCTATTGTCGAGGGGGGTATTGCGGATTGCCTCGTACTGTCCGAGGCGATTGGCGAGCGTCTCTAGCATCTGCTGACGCTCGGCAGGTGTGAATTCAATGCCTAAGAGGGCCTCAGCATTTTCAACGTGATCGGGCGTAATCGGGTTCGTCTTTTCTTCGGGCGTATTTGCTTCAGTCATGATGTACTTCCTGGGCAGGCCAACAATGGCCGTATCATAACCAAGAGCACCGCGCCCTGACAAAAGTTGGTCTGCCTTGAGCCGAAGAATATCTCTGTGACTATGTTCATGTCTGGGGTATGTAGATATACGTGGTTTCTTGTAGAAATCTATAGATTTAGCGAGTGACACATCCCTGTTCAAGCGTTTGCTGCTAGACTATGCGACAAGACAGTCAATGGATTACAGAGGTCAACAAATGGCTGCCAGTATCAACAAGCCCAGTCAGAGAACCAACAGCAAGTCACCCAATATCCGGTCGATTGCGCTGCCGACTGAACACGGCGCATGGGGCTTCTTGTTGGAGCCAATGCTGTTAGGGCTGCTGCTGGCTCCTACTCTAGCAGGCCTGCTGCTGGCGTGTGCCATGTTCGCTGCCTTTCTGATCCATCAGCCGTTGAAGATCGCTACCAAAGCGACAGTCAAAGGCCGCGGTACACCCCGCAGCCGGATCGCATGGCGTTTTGCCATCGGCTACGGACTGACGGCGTTGGTTTTGTTGGCAATTGTCTTTTTGACGAATCCGCTGGATTTTGCGGTGCCGCTGGCATTGGCGCTGCCACTGGTGATCGTCCAGCAGGTATTTGATGCCCGCAACAAGAGCCGTTCGCTGCTGCCGGAACTGGCCGGATCGCTGGCGCTGGGCGCGATTGCCCCAGCCATTGCTATATTAGGCGGATGGGCGATTGGCGCGGCGCTGGTGCTATGGGCACTGCTGGCGCTGCGCACGGTGACCTCGATCTTGTTCGTGCGTGGGAAGCTGCGGCTAGAACACGGCAAGGATTTTTCTAAGCAAGCGATTATCATTGTGCATCTGGTGGCGATTGGCATTGCCGTTGTTGTGGCTCTCGCCCTGCAAACGGCATGGTTGGCGGTCATCGGCATGCTGATTTTGACAGCACGAGCGTACCTGGGCCTGCGTCAGCCTGAACAAATCAAGCCTAAGGTCGTCGGCTTCAGAGAGATGGGCTACGGCATTCTCTATACTGTATTGATCGCCGTTGGCTACTTGCTACTGTGAAACAGGTCTGATCATGATGGCATCCCGATATACCCTATTGCTGGCACTGGTGGTTTTCACTGGCCTACTCACAGCCTGCGGCAACCTGGCAAGTGAACCGGAAATCGTCAGCACACAGGTTCCGATTATGGACCTGCCCCAAAATCAAAACCTGACAGATCGCCAGCAAGCCGGGTTGCAGATTTTTCTGTCGCATTGTGCGAGCTGCCACGGTGAGGCGGGCTATGGGGATGGCGTTGTCGCAGCGGAAGCCAATATCGATCCGGCTAATTTTCATGATCCGGCTGTTAGTGCAGGCATCAGCCTGGAAGCATGGACGCAGGCCATCCGCGAGGGGCGCGTTGATAATATGATGCCAACCTGGCAGGGAGCGCTCAGCGAAGACGATATTGTCGCCGTCGCGGACTACACGTATTCGCTCTCCCAACCCTCTACAGACGCAACCGACTAAACAGCACCCTGTTTCTGTGCCCCAGTATGACAAATGTCATGTCAAATGCTGACAAATGTCACATATGGCAAATTTCATGTAACCAAATGGCGGCAATTGCATCTAAAGGTCAAATCAAGTAACGAAACTAACGCTCACAGGAGATGACCTAATGAAGACCAATGAAGGTAATACCGACCGCATTATCCGCATTGCGCTAGCAGTTGTGATTTTTGGTCTGGGCCTAGCCGCCCAATCCTGGCTCGGCCTGATCGGTTTCATTCCGCTTTTGACTGGCCTGGTGGGTTGGTGCCCGCTGTACAGCATCTTCGGCCTTTCCACCTGCCCCGCCAAGTCCAACTCTTAGCTGCTAACTGGCTTACTCAAAACCGCCGACATGCCGCGGCGGTTTTTTGTTTTGTAGAAGTTGTTTTTAAGCCCAAGATTCGCTATATACGTCAGTCAGTGAAGCCTATCATCCAAAATCAGCGTTTTCGTCGTTAGAGGCATAAACACTGATTTACGGGTAAGGTCATAATCGTGACAGACCAAGCACAATTGATTCTGCGGCTTAAGCAACGCGAGCCAGATGCCCTTACGGAAGTTTTTGAGGCCCATTCAGATAAAATCTATCGGCTGGCGGTCGGCATTTTGCAGGATGACCAGCAGGCCGATGGTGTGGTACAGGATACGTTCATCAAGCTGATTGAAGCTATCGATGGCTTTGAAGGCCGTGCCAGCATCAGCACATGGTTGTATCGTGTGGCATATAATGAATGTAAAGGTAGACAGCGGCGAGCGAAGCCCAGCGTCAGTGTGGATGATATGCTGGAAGATGACTTCATGCCCGATAATTTTGTCAGTTGGCAGGATGTGCCGGATACGATCCTAAACAATGAGGAAGCGATGGGCGAGATGGCCCAGGCTATCGACAGCCTGCCGGAAGCGCTGGCAACCGTTTTCCGGCTGCGGGATATAGAAGGATTTTCCACGGCAGAGACAGCCAAAATCCTAAACATCAGCGAATCCGCGACCAAAGTACGTTTGCATCGCGCACGGCTTATGCTTCGAGAAAAGCTAGCCGCTTATTTCCAGGAGTGGACGCGCACATGACACTCACATGCGAAGACCTCTTACAGCACTTATCGGCATATCTTGATGGCGAGTTGGATGACACGCTCTCCCAGGCGGCCCAAGAGCATCTGGCGACATGCGAAAACTGCCGGGTTATGCTGGACTCGACACAAAAGACAATCTTGCTGTATAAGCAGCAGGGGCAAGTTGTTACCATACCTTCGGGACGGAAGAACGCGCTTTACGATCAGATTGCAGCGGCTTTCGCCAAGAGCAAAACGAAGTCTGAGTAGGTTATCTTCGATCAGGCTTTTTCAAATGCTGCCAGAATATCCGCTAGCGTAACGCCCTCAAAGCCATCCAGCAGGCGTAAATCGGCATGCTCCACTTGCTGGGAGCGACCAATCCCCACCGTATGACAGCCCGCACGTCGCGCCGCATCGACCCCAGCCTGGGCGTCTTCAAACACAACCACTTCATGCATACGCACCTGCAAACCACCTGCCACCCAAACAAAAGGGTCCGGCGCAGGTTTACCATTGGCGATAGTCAGGGCATCGGCCACCACCGGGAAGTAGGATGTCAGTTGCAGGCGTTCCAGGACGATACGCACATTACGGCTCGCAGAAGCCACTCCCAGACGCAAACGCAAATCATAGGCTGAATCCAGAAATTCGGTCAGTCCTGGGGCGCGATTATCAGAGGAGAAGCTATTCAGATAGGTCATGAAATAGTCATTCTTGCGCTTCATGTAATCCTGGGCCTGGGCTTCTGTGACGGGTTTGCCTTTCAGCAAGCGGTTGAGGCTTTCCCGACGGGAGACACCGCGCAGCGCTTCATTATCTTTGCGATTGAAGGGCAAGCCCTCTTCATCGGCCACACGCTTCCATGACTGATAGTGGTATTCCTCGGTATCGGTGATGACGCCGTCCAGATCGAAGATGAATGCGCGTATGGTCATGCTGGCTCCTGATGCTCGTTGTCTAGCAAACTGGCACAGGTCGATAAGCTAACCGTGCCAGTTTTGTTTATCTCGTGTTGACTGGTCGCTTGTCCTGACTAGTCTTCGTTATAAGCTTTCTCGATAGCGGCAGGACGGATTTGGGCGGCACGGATGCGTTCAATATCGAATTTGCCACCGCGATCATATTTGTAGATACCATTTTGTTCCTGGTAGATGTCGGTTAGCTGAGTGTAGCAATAGCCAAACATGTTGACATCGTCCAGCAGGACACCGCAGAGGCGTTCAAAGCGATCATAGAATTCGTCCAGCGTCTTGGGACGCTCACCGTAACCCCAGGAATCTTCACCTTCTTTAGCGTCCGGGTTCCACCAGATGCCGCCGAACTCACTAACGAAGTAAGGTTGGCCCGCATAGGGTATCGACCATTGAATGCGGCCCACCAGATTTTCTGACAGACCCCAACCACTGGCGTCATTTAGATATGGGTCATCATTGGCAAGGCCAGCGTGATTCTCAGCGAATTTATCGGGATCCTGGGTGTAGTCGTGGCTGTCATAGACATCTGCTGCAACAACACGGTGCGAATAACCGGAAGTATCCAGCACAGGCCGGGTGGTATCCATTGCTTTGGTGGCCAGGTACATGCCGAGCGTGACATCATCCAGCATGGTGAAACGATCCAGTAAGGTTTGCCAGGTTTCGTTCAATGGGCACCAGCCAACAATGCTGGGATGCGAATAATCGCGTTCCAGGCATTCCAGCCATTGGGTGATGTAGGTCGCGCCAGGAGCCTGATGTTCAGCATCAATCGGCCCAGAGTGGCTACAGCCCCAATCACCGAACTCGCCCCAGACGATATAGCCCATGCGATCCGCATGATAGATGAAGCGTTCCTCGAAGACCTTCTGGTGCAGACGGGCACCATTGAAACCCGCTTCCATGCTCAGCTTGATGTCATCAATGAGAGCTTGTTCACTGGGAGCGGTCATCAGGCCATCAGGATAATAGCCCTGGTCCAGCACCAAACGCTGGAAAACGGCCTTACCATTGATCTTGATCGCTTTGCCGTCGATGGTCACGCTACGGAGACCGGCATAACTGCTGGCCTCATCAACGATAGTGCCATCAGCATCCAGCAATTGAATTTGCAAATCGTAGAGATGCGGGTCTTCGATGGACCACAGGCGCAGACGGTCGTCAGAAATCGGCAGGTCGATACGCGGGGTCAGGTCGGCATCAGCCGGACGCGACACACTAACGACCTCGCCCTGTTCATCAGAAAGAGTGGCTTTGAGAGTCATGCCTGCGGCGTTGCCTGTTAGCTGCTGCTCCAGGCGGATGACCTGATTGGCAACATCGGGCGTGATGCGCGGGCGCTTGAGAGCTACTTCCGGCACGGGTTCCAGCCAGACCGTCTGCCAGATACCTGTCGTGCGTACATAGATGGCCCCATGGGGTCCATAGGTACGAGCTTGCTTGCCACGCGGTTTGGGTGATTGGCTATCATCACGGGCGCGGACGACGATGGTCACGGTTTCGCCAGCCTGGGCCACACCGGACAGATCGCAGCTAAAGGGCGAAAAGCCACCGCGATGACGCCCAACTTCCGTGCCATTTACCCAAACAGTGGCATCATAATCAACAGCCTGGAAGTTCAGTAGAACGCGCTTGCCAGCCCATTCAGCCGGGATCGTCACGTCGCGCCGATACCAGACCACTTCCAGAAAATCCAGATTTTCCACACCAGATAGTTTGGACTCCGGACAGAAAGGAACCTGAATGGTATCTGTTAGGTCACGTTCCAGCAGGCCACGTTCCAGGCCACTGTTGCCCTGGTCGATTTCAAACTGCCATTCTCCATTTAAGCAAAGCCATTCATCGCGCACGAACTGCGGACGCGGGTATTCACTACGGGGGATATCTACCATTTAATTCTCCTGCTGAAAGATAATTTGAACTTTTCTAAGCCATTGATTGTATTACAAACTGTTCACTAAAACATGCCACAAATACACCTCAACTTTAACGTATTTCCCGAAATCTGTTGGGATACAGCCCACGCATTGGACATAAGCAATTAAGTACAACATGAGTGACCTCGTGGGCCATTCTGACAGAGGTCTGATCCTCAAATCAGCCGCCTATGAACTCTGTGATTCATAATAATGGCATCTTGTCCAAACAATATAGGAGATCATCATGGTTACTAAAGAAAAAGCGATGATGCCTGACCTTGGTTTAAAAGAAAATGCGATGACAGGCGCAGTCGAAATCCTGAGCAAGATGTTGGCTGATGAATTCCTGCTGCGTGTGAAATTGCGTAAGTATCACTGGAACGTCACTGGGCCACAGTTCCATGCCCTGCATGAGATGTTCGAAGAACAGTATGAAGCGCTCGCGACGCTGATTGACGAAACGGCTGAGCGCATCCGTGCCTATGGTGCTATGTCACCGGGTACGATGGAAGAATTCCTTGACCTGACCCGTCTGAGTGAAAATCCGGGCAACATCCCGAATGCGGCTGGTATGGTCGAAAATCTCGTCAGCGACCACGAAGCAATGGTTCGTAATCTGCGAGAGGACATCAAGACGGCTGAAGACAACTACGAAGATGTAGGCTTGGCCGACTTCTTAACAGGCTATTTACAGGAACATCAGGAAATGGCCTGGATGCTGCGCTCATTCGTTGAGACCGCTGGCATATAACCCAAACTTTGCAATTATGTTTCTCCCCCCCATGCCATACCTGCTCTGAATCAGAGCAGGTATTTTTTTATTTATAACAACTCATCTAACGCTCAGATAGACATACACAAGAATTATTTTAAGCCGCCTTGAGCTTAAAGTAGCTATTGCACAATAACAGCATCAGATACGAAATAACTTAGGAGGCATCACATGTTACGCTGGGCTGTTATACTATTCGTAATTGCTATTTTCGCCGCTGTTCTTGGTTTTGGTGGCGCCGCCGGACTGTTTGCCGAAGGTGCAGAAATTCTGTTCATCGGCTTCATCATCCTGGCTGTACTGGGTCTGATCTTTGGTCGCCGCTTCTTTGCCTAGTGACTGAAATCAGCAACAAGCAACAAAAACGAAAACAGGCTCCCCAAAGGGTCTGTTTTGCTTTTAATGTACGACCAAGGAGGGAAATCTGCACACCATTTGAACAAGTTCGGCCTGGGATGTGCGTATCGTTCTCACATAAGCAATAAATAGGTGACCCTTTTTTGTTGCGTTAGGCTTGGTGAATCAGATCGTGCAACCGGGCAGCAATGGATTCTGCAGGTTGGTGCGTGTTGTCCATTTTGACATCGTAGTTGGTGAGGTGTGATTGCTGATCGTAAAGCAACCTGGCTTCAGCGTTGGTGACGCTTGACGGGCGTGCTTGCAAACGTGCCAGGGTTTCTTCCCAGGTTGGCAACAATAGGACAATACGAAGATCATTATCTAGAAGCAGGTCACGATAACGCTGTGCGTGACGATCCCCAACCACATCGCAAATGATGACTTCACAGTGCTCTGCGAGGAATGACTTTGCCAACATACAGGCATGTTTGATGCCCAGTCGATGCTGACCTTGTGCGAGAGCATCCGTTGAATCGTTAGGCCAGGGAGCCAAATGCGGGTTGCGCAGCATCCAACGCAGCACGTCAGTGTCGATGACCGCACAGCGCGGACTGTAGCGCGTCGCATAGATATGTGCGATGGTATTCTTACCGCAGGCGGCAGGGCCAGTGAGGAGGGTAATGGGCAGCTTGTCCATAGATTATCGCTCCAGAATAAGCTGCCCTATTTTATATCACAGTCTAGTTGGTTCCGGCGGTGTTAAGCCGTTGCATTTGCTCGGCACTGAGTTCGACATCCAGCGCACCGATGTTTTCCGCAAGTTGTTCTTCTGTACTGGCAGCAATTAACGGGATGACATCGCGGTCGAGCATCCACTTAAGGACGATCTGGTTAACGGTCGCGCCGGTTTCGTCGGCAATGGTTTTGAGCGTTTCCAGGCGTTTGTCGTTATCAGACATTTGCAACTCCGCACGGAAACCACGATCCGGGCGGGTGTATGCCCCGGATTGCAGCACACTGTAGGCCAGCAGCGTCATGTCCCGGTTGGCGATATAGTCAAGCAAATCATCATTGACCATTTTCTGCGGCTCAACATCCATGCCGGGGCGCAGCTTGAGGTAGGTATAGTGCTGCTGCACACAGCAGAATTGTGCCCAGTCATTTTCCTGGCTGACCCAGCGGGCTTGTTCCAGACGCCAAGCGAGGTAGTTACTGGCACCGATGAAGCGCACCTTCCCGGCTTTCACCAGCCGATCAAAGGCTTCCAGTGTTTCTTCGAGCGGGGTTTCGCGGTCATCGACGTGACCATAATACAGGTCGATGGTGTCCACGTTCAGGCGCTTAAGGCTTTTGTTGCACTCGTTTTCGATGTCACTAGCGCGCAAGCGCTTGGGAATATCCCCATAGCCAAAGCCAACTTTTGAAGCGAGGAAAACCTTATCGCGGTTACCGCGCTCTTGCATCCACTCACTGAGGAGTGTTTCGCTTTCGCCGCCGACGCTGCCTTCGATCCAATGTGAATAGATATTGGCCGTATCCAAAAAAGAGCCACCCGCATCGACGTATTGATCCAAAATGCGGTAGGACGTCTGCTTATCATTTTTAGAGCCAAAATACATGGTTCCCAAGCAAAGGCTACTGACATCAACGCCAGTATGACCGAGTTGTTGTGTTTTCATCATGTCCTCTGAATCTATGTGGTTTAAATCAGTGACGCACGAGCCATATGTCGTGCGTCACCTATAAGTAATTACTTGGGGAATTTTACCCCTTAAGGCCCGTCATCACAACACCCTGGATGAAGTAGCGCTGGGCAAAGAAGAAGAGAATGATGACAGGGACCGTCACAGCCGCGGATGCAGCTAGCTGCAAATCCCAACTGATGTCTGTCTGGCTGCGGAAGGACGCCAAACCCACAGCGATGGTAAAGTTCTCTGGGGAGCGCAGATAGGTCAAGGGGCCAATCAGATCGTTCCAGGCGAAGAGGAAAGTGAAGATCCCAATCGTAATGAGTGCAGGCTTGGACAGCGGCAGCATGATTCGCCAGTAGACGCCCAATTCACTACATCCGTCGATGCGGGCGGCATCGGCGATTTCCTCGGGAATCGTCCTGAAGAACTGGCGCATCAAAAAGATATTAAAGGCCCCACCACCAAAGAACTGTGGCACAACCAGCGGCAAAAATGTATCAATCCAACCCAAGCGTGTGAAGATGATGAAGCTCGGCACAAGTAAAATCGCATAGGGAAGGAACAAGGTCGCCATCACGATGCCGAACCAAAAATCGCGGCCTGGGAAGCGAATCCGTGCAAAGCCATAGGCACAGAACGATGCCGACAGCACCACCGCAATGACGTTCATCCCGGCGACGAAAAGCGTATTGGCGAAGTACTGGCCAAACGGTTTATACGTCAGCGCGTTGATGTAGTTCTCCGGCACCATCGGGTTAGGGATGAAGTCCGGTGGGTACTGGAAGATCGCGTTTTGCGTCTTGAGCGAACTGGAAACCAACCAGAGAAATGGCAAAATCATCACAATGGCAAAAAACCAAAGCAAGAAAATATTCAAGTATTTGAAGAACACATCCGTCCTAGACTTAGGGGCTGTTCTTTCGACATATTGTCCAGCAGGGGCATCAACAAAACCCATCGTAAGCCTCCTTTAGTCACCCGGATTTTCGTAGTAAACACGCGAGCCAATATAACGGAACACCAGCAGCGACATGCCCATCAAGATGAAGAACAGTAACCAGGACAGCACGGCAGCGTAGCCCATCTTGCCGCTCTGGAAAGCCGTACGATAAATATAGAGCACGAGGAACAAAGTCGAGTTCTGTGGGCCACCATTGGTAATAAGCAACGCGCTCACAAAAATCTGGAATGAGTTGATGAAGCCAATCACCAAATTGAAGAAAATCACAGGCGACATGACAGGTAATGTCACATACCAGAGCTTGGCCCAACGGCCCGCTCCGTCAATTTCAGCCGCCTCATAGTAAATTTCTGGAATGCCTTGCAACCCGGCCAGGAAAATAATCATGGAGTTGCCAACGCCCCAAATGGTCAAGATGACGAAGGCAAATAAAACCCAGTCAGGATCCTGTAACCAGGCAATTTTCGGCCCACCCAATGCCCGAATAAAGAAGTTAATCAGGCCAAATTCCGTATTAAACAACCAGGCCCACAGGATGGCATTGGCAACAGCCGGTACGATGCTCGGCAAAAAGTAAATGGTACGGAAAATGGCAATACCACGTACTTTGCTGTTAATCAATGAGGCGAGGAAAAAAGCAAATACCAGGCCTAATGGCACCGATATGGCCGAGAATAAAAAGGTCGCCTTAAGGGACTGGCCCAATATGGGATCGGAGACAAGCGTTTCAAAGTTTTCAAATCCGACGTAACGGGCAGGCGTGATCAGATTCCATTTTTGGAGCGTCAGATTGGCCGCAACGAGTGCCGGAATGAGGAACCAAAATAGGAAGCCCAGGATAAAGGGCATGATGAACATGTAGCCCAGTATCGTACGCCGACGCTTAAGAGGCAGTCCGTTATACCAGCGAAAGAAAGGTGTGGATTCAAGAAATGTTTGTTGGCGCTGTACAGTCATAGTTAATAACCTGGCTCGCTATTATTTAGCAGGCGTTCAAGTCATGCGATACATATCATGAAACACGCTTTGAGGAGGACATATTATGCATACGCCTCCTCAAAGCAAGACTAACTTTTGAGTTCACATGTCGGTGCAGCCAAATCACTGGCACCGAACACGAAAAAACCGCCCTAATTACATGAAGGCTTCCATTGTCGCCGAGATAACTTCGTTAGCCGAGGCTACTGCATCCGGCAGAACGCTTTCTGCGGGTTCACCGATTGCAATGGCTTGATAGGCTGGGCCAAGATAATCATTGGTTGCTTCAATGAAGCCAGGCGGCAAGGAAACAGCCACACCGTGCTTCGGCAGATAGTCAGCCGCAAACTGCGCGTAGTTATCTGGGTGGATACCTTCAGTGATCCAACCTTCGAGACCTTCTGGGGTCAGCATAGCAGACTGGTTCGGGATCCAGAGGCCGATTTTTGCGAAGTGCTGCTGATAGAACGGTGTGGCCAGGAAACGTACCCACTGCCAGGCGGCTTCAGGATTCTGGGTTGAAGCCAGTGCAGCATGGAAGTGTGCTTGCATGACACAAGCTGGCTGGGTCATCTTTGGCAGTGCGCCGGTACCCATTGCGACATTCATCAGTGAGGGGTTGGTCCAGGACAATGCCCACGAGCCATCAATGGCCATACCAAGACGGTTGTTGTCGATCATTTGGGTATTGGTCATACCCAGGCTTTCCATCGAGCTAGCCAATGGGGCCACATGATGGACATGGGTCAGGTCGCTCAGGCGTTGGAAGGCTTCAATCGCTTCCGGGCTGTCAAATGCGCACAGGCCATCTTCGTTGAACATCTGACCACCATTAGAGTAAACGGCAGATGCTACCGGTTGCCACCAGTCGTTCGGCCAGGAAACACCCCACTGAACGATATTTTCAGGATCGAAACCGGAGTCATCCGGGTGACGTCCGTTGGAATCGACGGTCAGTGCTTTTGCCACTTCTACGAAGGTATCCCAGTCATAAATTTCGTCATCGCCGAACCCTGGCGGGGTCAGGCCAGCGGCATCGAACAGTTCCGCATTGTAGTAAATGTGGTGGGCAACCCAGGTCGAGCCGATACCGTACCAGCGACCATTGACCATACTACGATTGGATTCTTGCGGTTGGATAAAGTAATCTGGCTGGCTAAAGAGCGGATCGCTCTCGATATAGTCGGTCAGATCAAGCAAGATGCCACTGAGGGCATAGGTTTCGTATGCATCTGAAATGATGAAGGAGGCATCCGGCGCTGTACCCGCAGCAACGTTTGTCTGGAGAATACGATCATATTCACCAGCATCAGGGGTGTGCTGCCATTCAACAGTGATATTCGGGTTTTCTTCCATGAAGACCTGAATGGCTTCTTGCACGCCTTCATCTTCTGCGACACCGCCCCAACCACCGAATGTGATCGTGACGCCATCCTGAGCTTTAGTAATACTGACTTCTCCGAGGCGTGACATTAACGCCATAGCGGCGGCTGATGAACCAGCCATCTTCAAAAAATCGCGACGTGACAATTTCATAACGATCTCCTTAAATAAAAACTATCGAAGTGTAGATTTCAAAAATAACGCAGAGCGTGAAACACGCTCTACGGAAACCCCTAACTAACCATCCGACCGAATCCAGACGCGCATTTCGCCCGGTTCGCGGTTGGCCCAGAGGAAATACGGTATCGCTCTAAATGTAAACGATTCGCTCTTCAGCTTGACTTCACTCTGGAAGACGTAAAGGTCAGGGCGCTCGGTATCCGGTTCGACACGCAGCGCCTGCCCGGTGATGACAGTGACACCATCGAATAAATCGGATTCAAAGTGCGATTCCAACTGGGCATCACTGGGGATGACGACATTGGCTAAACGTGGGCCGTTATCAACTTCTTCAAGACAGTAGATAATCGGACCGCACTGCAATGCAATCTGGCCAGCATCCTGGCGAATTTCCCGATGCGGAAGGACACGCTCAACAGGCATCGCAAGCTTCAGTCTAACAATATCACCTGCTTGCCAGCTACGAGAAATGACAACGTAGCCATTTTCTGGTTGCAATGACTGTGCCTGTCCATTGACTTCCAGCTCGAATGAGCGGCACCAGCCCGGTATGCGCAGGGCAAGGTCAAATGTCACAGGGGCGTCGCTCTGGATAGTGAGGGCGACGTTCTCGTCCCAGGGATAGGCCGTCTTCTGTTCAATCTGAACGGCCTGACCACCAAGTTCAAGTGAAACGATATTATTATGATACAGGTGGACATAAACACGATCATCTGTCTGGGAATAGGTATATTCACCGATGCTACCGATTAAACGCGAAATGTTAGGCGGGCAGCACGGGCAGTAGAACCATTCCTGGCGACGATAGTAATTGTTGGTGTTGATGCCACTCCACTTACTTTGAGGATCGACGTTTGGATATGACGCCAGCGGATTGACGTAGAAGAATTCATTGCCTTCGTAGGAAATGCCAGAAAGCGATCCGTTATAGATGGCACGTTCCATGACGTCGATATATTCACCGCGCTGATCCAGATGGAACATGCGGTGTGCCCAGAATGCCAAAGAGATCGAAGCACACGTCTCTGAATAGGCCGACTCGTTCGGGAAGTCATAGCCGAAAGTGAAGCCTTCATTGGAGTGTGCCGGACCTAACCCGCCTGTGATGTACATCTGATGCTGGGTAAGGTCTTCCCAAATGCGACGCGAGACTTCGAAAAGCTCTTTGTCGCCTGTTTCCAGGGCGACATCGGCAATGCCTGCGTACAAGTAGCACGCCCGCACGGCATGGCCGGTGGCTTCGGTCTGCTCGCGGATGGGAACATGGGCCTGACAGTAGCGATAGGACTGTGCCCAGAAGTCTTCGCGGCGTTCGCCACGTTCGGCAGCTTCAATATCGAAGTACAGTGGTTCCTGACCACGTTCGTTAACGAAGTAGGTAGCGAGGTTTAGATAACGCTCTTCACCTGTCTCGCGGTACAGTTTGACGAGCGCCATTTCCAGCTCAGGATGGCCTGGATAGCCATGACGTTTACCGTCTTCACTACCGAATTTCTCGTCAATATGGTCGGCAAAACGTGCCAGGACATCAAGTACCTTTTTCTTACCCGTCGCCCGATAGTAAGCAATGGCGCCTTCAATGAGGTGACCGGCATTGTACATCTCATGCCAATCACGCAGATTGGCCCATTTCATGTCGGGTTCAAGGACGGGGAAATAGGTATTCAGGTAACCATCAGACTGCTGGGCCTGCTCCATCAAGTCAATGATGGCATCGGCCTGAGCTTCCAGGTCAGGATCTGGATTAGAGCAGAGGCTATAGCCGACGGACTCCAACCATTTACCCGTGTCGGAATCCCAGAACATGTGAACAACAGATCGTTTTTCCCGTACCCCTTGATCAGGATCCAACTTCCAGGCATCAATACGGCCCGTTTCTTCGAGCTTGCTATGAATCGCCGGAATTGTCGTCTCGGCATTGGTACGCTGACGCGATTCCCAAAAACCGCTGGGAATTTTGACGTGATCCAATGTTACGGGGTGAGGAGATGATTTTACTTGGGTGCTCACAAAAATCTCCTAGCAAGAAATATTTATACACAAGACTATATCTCACTCGCTTATTGCTGAAAACGCCTCAAGATTGTACAATTTCAGGACAATTCCGACTTTTGGGACACTTATGATTTCTCAAAATACACTTACCATAGATCTCAATCACCCTATCAAATCACAAAATGCGGGCTTATTCATCTCGCGTGGACAGGGTACTCATCCGACGCGAGTGATCGAATCACACGAATTAATTCTGGTGAAAGAAGGTACGCTCAACCTGTGGGAAGAAGACCAGACCTTTTCATTAGAGGCAGGGCAAACTCTGCATCTATTCCCCTCCAGATGGCATGGTGGATTGGGCGAACTTCCAAAAAACCTACAATTTTATTGGATTCACTTCGATGTTTTAGGAGAAATTGTCGCTAAAAGAAAGAATAAGCGCACCATGCTGGAGGTACCCCAGGTCAAGCGTTTGCACCGTCCAGAGAAGCTGGAAACGCTTTTTCGTTACTTCCTGGACAGCCAGGAAGCGGGTGATCTGGGACAAGATTCGGCCAATCTGCTGGTATCCTTGATGCTAACCGAGGTCGCCAAGTATGCCGAACCAGAAACGGGCGATTCCGACAAAGTAAGTTCACTTGCAATGATGGTCCATAACTACATCCAGATGAACTATGACAGCACGATTTCATCGGGCAAAATTGCCCGCGAATTGGGCTACAACTCAGACTATATCGGGCGAATTTTCCGGCAAATTTATGGGTATACCATCACGGAAGCCATCCACCGCCGCCGCGTCCATCGCGCCTGCCGGATGCTGCTGGATGGCGACATGACCATTGAGGAAATCGCACGCGCCTGTGGTTTTTCCGATGCGGATTATTTCCGGCGCATTTTCCGGCGTTATAAACACATTACACCCGTGGCCTTCCGCAAGGTCAACACACGGGTATATGTGAATACGCACTAAGTTGTCGTCAGTCTGGATTTTGTCGTCAGTCTAAGCGCAGACCTCGGCATCCCCCGACCAGCGATGGGATTTTTCAAACACATCCTGGGCCTGCAACCATGTTTCTGTTTGCTGCCATAATGCCCTCCAAGCCGCGCGATCGACGGTGACACTAGCCGGATTGCTGCGACTGCGAGCGATAAAGCTAGGGAACTCATCGCGCCCGGTAGGTTGGCCAACCGGCTGATAGCGCAAATCGAAGCTCCAGCGGATGCCATCACTCTTGTTCTCCAGCGAAGAATGTTGCAATTGGCGATGCATCAACAACACGCCACCACGCTTTACTGGAATCGCTCTAACGGCCTGCTGCTCAATGAGCGCTTCGGGAATGGTGACGCCGTTGGTCGTGCAGTGGGTCGTCAGGGCGTGATGGCTGCGTGGGACCACACATAAGCAGCCATTTTCTTCAGTCGCATCGGTTATGGCGACCCAGGCCGTAATCATGTCGGTATCGTCAGCAACGGAACGAGCCACACCTAAATCTTGATGCCAACCCGTCGATTTCATCAGGCCGCTGGGTTTGGCTGATTTCAGTCCGGCTTGCGGCGGTTTGATGCGCACATGATGGATCGGATTGACCAGGATTTCGCCACCGATGAGCACCTCAATGCAATCCAGCAAACTGGGGTTCACCAGCAGGTCGAACACCGCCGCGCTAAAGTTCGGGAGCTGGCCCATAGGCTTTTTGGCCTGGGGGAAGGCAATATCAAACCAACGGAATTCCTCGCTGTTCAGATGGCTGATAATCTGCCCTGCTCGTTGGTGTAATGGCAAGTCGGCAAAGGCATCAGGAATGTGGCCATCAGCCAACCAGCGCGGCACATGCTTATCGAGCAACTGGCTATAGTCGGTTTCCAGGGCTGCGATAACATCCGGGCTGAGGACATCCTCGACAACCACATAGCCCTGGTCGTCAAACTGCTCTTTGAGATGTAGCAAATCTGGCATAAGTGAGCTTCCTAAAACAAGCATCTTCAAAAAACAAACCTCGGTCGATTTTTCCATTTTGGCATTGGGCATGCCATCTGTCAAAATTAATGGTCCCTATAAGCATTCGATATGCCTACGATTGGATTGGACTGATACAACCTCATAAGTTCGGCATAAATTCGTGGTATAAATGCACTGCATGAGTCGTCACTGGGGGTGATTCGTATGAATGCAACACATGGGTTGCAAGCGCATATCCAAAATTGGGACCGTTGGCGGGCTGAGTGCGCGCGCGTCCTGTATGGCAATCTGCTCGATTGGGATGTGCAGAAGCACCTGCGCTATCGTTATACGGCCCCGGCAAAAGAAAAAGGTAAATATCTGCCGCAGTGGTTATGGGATTCCTGCTTCCATGCGATTGCCTATCGTTGGTTTGATACAGCGATGGCCTGGGAAGAATTGCTGTCGCTGTTGGTGCACCAAGTACCGGATGGCGAACGCGATGCGGGTATGATCCCGCATATGCAGCACATGGATGTGGTCAATGACAAAGCCGCCCAGGGCTTATTTCGTCAGTCGCAGCGCAGTACGATCACGCAGCCACCGCTAATCGCAGTCGCCGCCTGGGAAGTTTTCTCGAAAGCCCCCGATACTGAAAAACTACAACAGATTTATGCAGCCAATATGCGCTACCATGCCTGGTTTGATGAGCGGCGAGCGGATAGTGACGGACTGGTCGTTAGCATCCACCCCTGGGAAACAGGTTGGGATGCGTCACAGCGCTGGGATGCCCTGCTCGGCGTTGAAGATGTGCTCAAGCAGGACAAAGCATTCAGCGAAGCCCTCAAAAATATTCGCTGGCGGCAGATGACCCTATTAGAAGAAGTCGATTATGACTGGCATCG
This sequence comes from Anaerolineaceae bacterium, assembly GCA_002699585.1. Classification (GTDB taxonomy): domain Bacteria; phylum Chloroflexota; class Anaerolineae; order Aggregatilineales; family Phototrophicaceae; genus Phototrophicus. Next base: position 490,821 of record PABP01000038.1, read on the forward strand.
GCTGCTGGAGCGCGATGCCTTCTGTGTGAAGCCAATTGACTGGAATGCGATCCGGGTAGCGGATTTACGAGCGATGGGTCAGATCGCGGAGGTACTGGGTCATACTCAGGATGCGGCTGATTGGCGCAGCAAAGCCGACCAAATCGCAGCGACCATCGCCGAGAAGTTGTGCCAGCAAAACGGCGAGCGTATCGTCGGCTATGACCTCATCTGGGAAGATGGCCAGGAAAAGCTGAGCGAAGTCGATACAGCGGCGAAGTTCGTACTGCTGTTCGGGCAATGCGTTGACGCAGAAGCGGCCCAGGCGCTGGTCGCGGAACTGACCAATGAGCACAGTCCATATCATACGCCCTACTGGCTGACGACGACGCCCACCAACAATCCTTCGTTCGATGGCAAGGAATACTGGCGTGGCAATGTGTGGATGTCCTTGAACTGGCTCGTTTATACGGGTCTGCGGCACTATGGCTTTGCAGATGTCGCCAGCGAATTGACAGAAAGAAGCCTCGCATTGGTGGATCACAGTGGGTTCTGTGAATTCTTCGACCCGATCACGGGCGCGCGCGGAGAATCTGTCGGGGTGCCGTGCCCACAAAATCAGAGTTGGACAGCGGTCATCCTGGATATGTTGGCTACCGAAATACAGCAGGAGTCGTCTTGATGGTCCCATCATCGCTCACATCGTACAGGAGCCAATGTTAGCCCATGCCCTGGCCTCTCAAATACGCCCTAAGACGACTGTTCGCCAAATGGCAATCCCTGGCCACGATGATCGTGGGGGTGCTGCTGGCCGCTATTGTCGGGGCCAACGCCCCACTATATACGAGTGCCATTGCCCAGGTCGGCTGGCAACAAGCCCTACCCGACCAAGACCCGGCTGATCTACAGATTTATATCCGCACGGGCATCGCCCCAGATGATGTCGAAGAGTTCGGGGCGGCATGGTCCGAGGTGGACGACGTCGTTACGGCAGAAGCTGAAGCCACATTTTCGCCATTCGGTGATGGCTTCGGCGGCTGGATCAGTTGGGCGGAAATGGCCGACCATGCGATTATCGAAGGCTTATCTGGGCCGCGTTCGCCAGAAATCCGGCTGGCGTATTACGATGATCTGCGCGAACAGGTGGACATCAGCGCCGGGGAATGGGTCGAAGATAGCAATGGTGCACCTATCGAAGTGCTGCTCTCCCAGGCCAACGCCGATTTCCTGAACATCAGCGTGGGAGATATGCTGACGCTGCAACAACCCGGTTGGGATACCAGCCAGCCATTTGATGTGCAGGTGGTCGGCCTCATTACACCCAAAGACGCTGACAGTCCTTACTGGTTTGCTCCCAACCCATTGGGCACGACCAGCGACCCCATTTTGCTGACGACAGCCAACAATCTGGTGGCGGCGACGCAATACACGCCGACGCCAACTGTGCAATTCGGCTGGCGCAGCTTGTTTTTACATGCACTTTTGCCCTATACAGCCCTGCCTGAGCTGCAAAACGTCATGGGGCACTTTGAACCGGACTTGCGGCGCACCCTGGAAGATGTGCCGCAGCCTGTCGGCCCGCCAGTTATTACGACTGGTCTCAGCCCGATTATTGAGAGCTATATTGTCGAGGTGGACCTGCTGAACATTCCGTTCGGGCTGTTGCTGTTGCAATTGAGCGTGCTGGTGATCTTCTTCCTATTTATCATCACAGCACTGGCACGGCGTGCTGCTCGGCGAGAGGTCGCCCTACTACAAAGCCGAGGCGCACAAAATCAGCAAGTGCTGCGGCTGCATGCGCTGGAAGCTTTCATTATTTGTGTGCTGGCGGCGCTGGCGGCACCTTTCATCACACGGGCCATATTGGCCGTGTTGATCCCACTGCTGACAGGCATCACAGCTATTCCGCTGGACATCACGCCGACCGTATTCGCTTATTCAGTGGGCACGTCGATCATTGCGTGGATTGTGCTGATGCTGACGCTCTTGCCCGTACTGCAACTGCCTCTGATCGCCGCCGGGGGCACAGCATCGCGCAGCCGCACGCGGTCATGGTGGCAGCGCTATTATCTCGATTGGGTGCTGCTGGCGATTGGGCTTGTCGCGCTTTTCCAGTTGACGCAATCGCAGTCGCTGACGACAGGTGATAGCACTCAGTCCGACCCCTTGCTGTTGATCGCTCCGGCGCTGTTGTTCGTCGCCTTTAGCAGTGTGCTATTGCGGCTGTTCCCCTATCTGGTGCGCATTATCAGCGGCTATGCTCAACGTCGACGCGGGGCTGTGGGCGTACTGGCATCATGGCAGGTCAGCCGGGAGCCACTGCAATATGGACAGATTACGTTTTTGCTGGCGCTGGCGATTGGCATCGGCTGGTTTGCGATCAGCTATCAAGCCACGTTGACCAATAATCAGCGGGAACAGGCCATGTACCAGACGGGCGGTGATCTGCGTATTGAGGTCGCTCCCAGGGCAGATGGCATCGAGATGCTGCGAAGCCTGAATGAGAATACGCACGTCAACGGCATTGCTGAAGTCACGCGCATGACATTGCCGAATGTGTCAATCAATCGCAGTACAGGTCGCAGCGGTCGCGCCTCCGGGGAACTGCTGGCTGTGGATCGTGCGGCGCTGGCCAACGCTCAAACGTGGTATACGTCCACGGATTGGATGCCGCCTGCACTGGACGATGATAGCGAATACGGCAAAGTTCTCCCGTCGGGTACAGTGTCGGTCGGGGTGTGGCTGCGGATTGATATACCGCAGTATATCAACTTCGGTCAATATACCGATGAAAACTATCCTGAGCCATACATACTGACTGACCTGGCGACCATCACGCTCAAAGTACGTGACGTTGGCGGCAGGCTCATCAACCTGCCTATGGTCGCTGATACCGAAGCGTGGGATGCTTTCCGAGAAGAGATAATGGCCAACCAGGACGAGGAGGAAGGTGAAGAAGTTACAGTCGCGCCACCCCAGAATCCTGATGAGTTTGAGCCGCGCATCGTGGACTATCCCGACGATGGCTGGATCTATTTTGAAGCCGACCTGCCGGAGAGCGATGATTGGCGCATCGCCGCGCTGGCCATCGACCTGCGTAACCAGTTGCGGTTTGGCATTTCGGAAACGTTAATTGGGGGCTGGCAAGCTATCGACGACCAGGGGCAGGCGACGCTGCTGGATATATACGATGGCTGGAGCCTGGGAAATATGGCCACAGCGATGGCACCGGGCATCTATGCCAGCGAGGAAACGCCACCGACTATTGCATCATCCGCTATGGCCTACCAGTGGACTGTACCCGACAATTCGCCGCTTGTCAGTAACATTCTATGGGCCGATTACCCCGATATTGGCACGGTGGAATATGGAAGCTCAACAACAGTGCTGGACGAAGATGAGATTTTTGGGGTACCTGTTACTGTGGGGCAATCGTTCGCTGAGCTAAATGAACTAGACGTGGGCCAACGCTTCCGGCTGCCGCTGGGACCGTTCTCCATGTGGCTGGAAGTCCATAGCATCGTAGACCTGTTCCCGACACTCTACCCGGAAACACCGTATATCATCATGGACCGCGATTCGCTGATTTATCAGTTCGAGCGTGTGGGCTACAACGATACATCCCAGCAAGAACTTTGGTTATCGCTGACAGATCCATCACAGGCTGAGGATGTGATCGCTTCGCTACCTTCTGAAGCTATCGCAGGGGTGACCACCATCGCCAGCGTGCAATCGGAATTCGACGCGGACATTACGTCATTAGGCGTGATTGGTCTGCTGTATCTGTCGTTCCTGATTGGCGTGACGCTCAGCCTCATCAGCCTGATTACGTATTTGAACCTGTCCGCGCAAGCGCGACTGCCCCAATTCCGGGTGCTGTTGGCGCTAGGCATGCCCAGCTCACAAATCACGCTCATGCTGATATTGGAGCAAGTGCTGGTCTTCGTCACGGCGGTGATATTGGGCGCGTTCATTGGCCAATTCATGGTGGCGCAGGTATTACCACCGCTGGCGATCAGTGCCGCAGGCGGTAGTGCTGTGCCGCCCTTCCGTGTGCAGACCGACCTAGCCCTGCTGGGACAGTATTTGCTGGTGCTGGTCATCGGGATTGGGCTGGTGCTGATTTTGCAGGCGATCTGGCTGCGACGGCTGTCTGTCGGAAGCAATCAACGCTATGAAGAGGAGTAGATTGTGTTCCGATTGACATTGAAACGCATTCTAAAAGATTGGCGGCTGGTCGGGGTGCTGCTGCTGACCATGTCACTTGCAGCAGGATTTTTGGCATTCGGGCCGATGTATGTGCGTATGATCGCCGCTGCCAGCTTGCAACAGCGCGTCTCGACCGAGATTGAGCGCACGTTCCAGCTTACGCTGCGCAACCAGACCGTGCTCGACCGCGATTTTGTCGATAACACAGTCGATACGACATTGGGCGCTTATGCTGGCGAGATGCGTCAGTTTTACGCCGCCCAACCCTGGATTTGCGCTTCGCCACGCGGCTGCTATCGACCGTATGCTTTCAGTGAGTTTGACAGCCTGTTTGCACTCAAAGAGGGTCGTTTGCCGAGTAACACGCCGCAAAATGGCATCGATGTGGAAGCAGTGGTTCTGCCGCGCATGACTGAAATGGACCGCGCCTATATCGGGCAGCAATTCATCCTGGGTGAGGACAGCGATACCGCCATTACTGTCGAGGTCGTGGGGATTGTGGACGCCCTATTGCCAGAAACAGCCCCCTATTGGGAAGGCATGACGATCTTCGATGTGGTGAACACGCCAGTCGGCGATAACACGCGCCCGGATGTCAGCTTCATCGTCAGCGAAGATGCCTATCTGGAGCACGTCACAGTCGCCGTGACGGACATCGACCGAATTGTGATGTGGCGCGTCATGCTGAACCGGGAGTGGTTCACAGCGGCGCGGGCTGATGATTTCCTGATGGCGTATCACGATTTTTCCCAGGCAATGCGCCTGGAAGCACCGAATATCAACCTGAACACAGGCGTGGTTGACCTGCTGGAATCGTTCCAGCGCAGCGTTGAAGAAGCCCAAGCCCCGGTGATTTTGCTGTCATTCCTAATATTCGCGCTGATGCTGTACAACTGCATCACCATTGCCGCCCTGCTAATGGAACAGCGCCAGGAAGAATGGATCATGTTTAGCAGCCGGGGCAGCAGCACGCTGCAACTGGTCCAGATGCAGGTCATCATCAACCTGCTTTTAGCGATTGCGGCGCTAGTCGGCGGGCTAGTGATTGCCTGGTTAACGCTGCTGATCCTGGCAACTGTGGGTCCACAAGCAGATGTGCTTGGCATGCCAGAAATCAGCTTGATCCAGATGGATACATTTGCACTGCTAGCGATTGCCCTGGTGCTGATCGTCATTGGCCTGACGATACCGACCTATGTCGCAGCAACACGCAGCCTAGCCGTTCTCAAGCAAGCGATGGCCCGTCCGCCGCAGACACCGATCTGGGCACGCTTTGGCCTGGACTTTGGCTTGATTGCCCTCGGCCTGATTTTCGTCGTGCGGCTGGTTTCCCAGGTGGCGAATGTGCCCTTAGAAACGATCATCAGCCAGCCGGAGCAACTGCTGGACGTGCTGACATCCCAGGATTTTGGGGCACAACTCAACGACCCGTTCACGTTGGCGGCCCCGGCCCTGCTCATCATGGGCAGCGCCCTGTTATGGATGCGCCTATTTCCGCTGATCGTCAGTGGCATTGGGCGATTAACTGAGGTGCGCAACGGGCTGACAAGTCGATTGGCGTTCTGGAATGTGGCGCGTGATCCGGCGCATTATGCGCAGTTGGTGCTGCTGCTGATCATCACGCTATCGTTGGGAACCGCTTCTATTTTGCTAGATGCTGCCCGCCAGGAAAACAGCCGTTCGGTGGCTGTGGCGCAGGTCGGGGCGGATGCGGCTATCGATGTCATCCCTGCGGAATATGACGACAGCTTCGACCCGATGACGCTGCCCGGTGTTGAGGCCGCTAGCGATATGATGGTTGTTCCGGTCAATGCGGCGCGTGAGATCACGCTGTTGGGGGTTGATCCCGCCGAGCTGGACGCCTTCCCGGATTTAGCCACGCCCTTAAACGTACTGCATGATATCGCCGCGCCGGACCTGGGTGGCTTACAGGTCTCAGAAGAAGCACAGACGATTGCGCTGGACATCATGAGCCTACCGGATGAAAGCGCCGAAACATCGACGACTATCGCTGCCTTTGTTGATCTGATTGATACACGCGGGCTGTTTCTCAGCATGGAACTGGTACCACAGAGCCGTACATCACCCGGCACATTCAGCACATACCAGACCAACCCCCTGCCCTGTGTCGGGCCGTGGACGCTGCTGGGCATCCGGCTAACGGCAGAGCAAGCGGGTAACGATGATTTTGTTCATACGGTAATCATGGATGCGTTAGTTGCAGGTGGCACATCGCAGCAATTGGCTAGTTTCGATGCCGATACCCTGGATGATTGGCGTTGGGAACGCGGTAGCGATCAGATGATCGAAAACGCCTCACTGATACCGGAAACGGAACGCTATACTCAAGGCGATGGCGCGCTGCTGGTCCGCTACAGCGTAGAAACCTACGGCCCACGTATGACACAACCGGCCCTGGTCTATCGCCCGGTGGTTGAGCAACCCATGCCAGTGCTGATTTCCCCGGCCTTTGCGGAAGCCTATGGTACACGCAGCAGCTTACGGCGTCCGCTGGATGTGGGGGATACGATCACGACCGAATTGATTATCCAGGAAGGGTTCCAGACGGCCTACATCAGCAATCGCTCGATTCCGTCGCGGACATTGAACATGCGCTATACGGTCGCGGGCATCATTCCAGAGATGCCCATGTTTGAGCCTGATGCGCTGTATCTGGTGACGACAACGGAGTGGTTGCAACTGACGCTCAACCAGGATGCGAGCCTGGGAGAGTTCCATGAGCCGAACCGCACACTGCTCAAACTCAACGGCGAAAGGCCATCAAGCGACTTCTATACTGCGACAGAGACCATCCCTGGCTTGCTGAAGGCGACTGCCGCCTGGGACATCTACCAGCAACTATTGCGTGACCCGCTGACGAATGCCATCACGGGCGTGCTACTGGTCGGTTTCTGGATTTCGCTGATCCTGGGCATTATCGACTTTGCCTTCTACATGATTGTTACCATCCGGCGGCGGGCGATGTCGTTGGCGACCCTCAAAGCGATTGGCTGGCGCAACCGCAATATTCTGGGCCTGCTGGCCATCGAACAGAGCATCGTCATCGTTCCGGCGCTAATCATTGGCTTGATCTTCGGCGTTGGTTTGACGCTGGTGCTGCAACCGATGTTGGGCATCCACACAGCGCTGGTCATCCCGGTGACAATATGGGCGCTACCGTTGATACTGATTGTCGCATTCGCGCTGACATTGGTGAGCGTCATGCAGTTGGTCTATCGAAACAGTGTGCAAATCATGCGCTTTGGTGAATAGTGCTTTGGCGAATAGCAAAAAACAATACGGGGCATATCTATGACAGCATTCATTGACTGCGACAATCTCGTCAAAATCTACAAAGTGGCTGACCTGGAAGTGGTGGCGTTGCAGGGGTTGGAACTGGCCATCGATCAGGGTGAAATGATCGCGCTGGTGGGGCCTTCCGGCTCTGGTAAATCAACGCTAATGAACATCCTCGGCGGGCTGGATACGCCCTCAGCCGGTCACGTCATGGTCGGTGAGCACGATCTACTGGAGATGTCGCGCAAGCAGCAGGTCAACTATCGGCGCAATGTAGTCGGCTTCGTGTGGCAGCAAACGGCACGCAACCTACTACCCTATCTGACCGCCCAGGAAAATGTCGAGTTGCCAATGACTTTCACACGGATCAAGCCCCAGGAACGGCGTGAACGGGCTGTTGATCTACTGACGCAGGTGGGGCTGGCGGAACGGCTGGACTTTCGGCCTCAGCAGCTCAGTGGTGGGGAGCAGCAGCGGGTGGCCCTGGCGGTTGCACTAGCCAACCAGCCCCAATTGCTGATCGCTGACGAGCCAACGGGCGAAGTTGATAGTGAAGCGGCGGCGGGCATCTTCGACACCATGCGCCACCTGAACGAAGCCTTTGGCGTCACGATTGTCATCGTCACGCACGACCCGGATGTCGCCCAGCGCGTTAACCGCGTGGTGGGCATCCGCGATGGCCGCGTTTCGGTCGAGGTGCTGCGGCGTGGCGAAGGCGGCGTCGACCTGACGCACGAAGAATTCGTGGTGCTGGACCGTACCGGGCGCTTGCAACTGCCACAGGGCTATCTGGATGTCCTGGCGATGCAAAAGCGCGTGATTGTCCGCTTACACGATGACCATATTGGCATCTACCCCGATAAGATGGAGGAAGCTTAAGATGTCGGCCATCATCCAAACACACGACCTGGGACGGGTATTCCATGCCGGCGCACGCGATGTCCATGCGGTGCGCGATGTCTCATTTAAAGTCCAGGCAGGCCAATTTACGACCATCATTGGGCGATCTGGTGCAGGCAAAACGACGCTGCTCAACTTGATCGCCGGATTAGAAAAGCCCACCAGCGGCGATGTCGTCGTCGATGGCAGCCGTATTCATGCTTTGGCTGAGGGCGAGCGTTTCGCTTTCCGACGCGAGAAGATCGGCTTCATTTTCCAGAACTTCGGCTTACTGCCCCTACTAAGCGCCGCCGAGAATATCGGCGTACCGTTACGCATGCGGCATATGTCGGCCAGGGAGCGCGACGAACGCGTGGCTGAGGCCCTCGAATGGGTCGGACTGAGCAAGCGGGCCAGCCATCGGCCTTATGAACTAAGCGGTGGCGAGCAACAGCGCGTGGCCGTTGCACGGGTGCTGGCAGCACGGCCTATGCTCATCCTGGCAGATGAACCCACCGGACAATTGGATTTGCAAACGGGGCGACGCATCATCGAGGCCATGCGTAATTTGGCAGCGGAACTGGGCATCACACTGCTGGTCGTCACACACGATCAGCAGGTGGTACAGGCCGCCGACGCCATCTATGAAATGCACGACGGCGTCATCACGCCTGCCTAACTTAAAGCAAAGGGGGCCATCCATTTTTGGACGGCCCCTCCCCACGCCTTGCACAGCCAGTCAACCCGACTGTGGCAACAAATGTTGACTTACTTCAGTCCCAATTGAGCGGGTAGGCCTGCAGCCCAATCGCTGATCGCACCCCAGTCGCGGTTATCAAGGACCGATTTACCATAGGCACGATGACCGGGCACAGCAGCCATCTTCTGGTGATCGAACTTCAGCTTGCGCGGATCATAGCTGCCTACAAACATCTGGACAGCACCGGGCTTGAGCCAGGGATACTTGCCCAGGTTGTCATCAAGCTGGGTGAGCGTGTTTGCCATCTCTTTTTCATCATTGCTGACCGGGCCAAGGCCAAAGACAGCAACGGGCAATTTTTCGAGTTGAGCCTGAAACTTCGTCAGGAAAGTATGGGCATCATCCAACCACTGGCCAATGTAAATCGGCGAGCCAAAGACGACAGCGTCAAACCCATCGAGTGAGGTCACCTTGTTCATTTCGGCGTATTCAGCTTCCAAGCCTTCATTTTCCAAGCTGACAGCAATGGACTCAGCAACTTCCTGAGTCGAACCATATTGGGTCGCATAAGCAACCAACACTTTTGCAGCCATTCCAAATAATCCTTTTTTGTGCGAACGATACACTACAACATTAACCGATGGGCGCGCCATCAGAAAAGTGTAATTCATCACCCATCGCGGGATGGACAGCATGACAAAAGGCTGTGGTAATAGCTTGTTGAAATGGGTTTTAGCGACCGCGTCCCTGGGGGTCGAGCAGGTCACGCAGGCCATCGCCCAGCAGATTGAAGCCGAGTACCATGAGCATAATGGCACCGCCCGGATACAGAATTAACCAGGGGGCAATTTCCGCAAGGGCACGGTTGGAACTGAGCATCAAACCCAGGGATGGCTCCGGCTGCTGCGTGCCCAAGCCCAAAAAGCTGAGGCCCGCTTCCGTAATCAGCGCCCAGGATAACGCCAGCGTCACCTGGACGATCATCACCGAGGCAATATTGGGCAAAATGTGCCGGACTAAGATCATCCAATCGCGTTTGCCAAGCGCACGCGCCGCCAGTACGTAGTCTTTTTCCTTGACGGAAATAACCTGCCCACGGGCAACACGGGCGAAGATGGGTGTATAGACAATCGAAATAGCAAGGATGGTATTGTCGAGGCCGGGACCGAGAATGGTCACAATGAGAAGCGCCAATAGCAACCCGGGGAAAGCAAAGATGATGTCCATGAGGCGCATAATCACGTTATCCAGCAGGCCACCGACATAACCTGAGATCGAACCTAGAGCGGTCCCAGCCAGGGTCGATATGGCGACTGACAACAGCGCCACCTGCAACGAGTTGGCGGTGCCCTTCATCACACGGCTGGCGACATCGCGGCCAAATTGATCCGTGCCAAACAGATAGGTGCTATCCGGTGCGGATAGGCGATCAATCGCGTGCTGCTCCACTACAGGATAGGGGGTCAAACCGATCAGTCCCAGGAGACCGACCACGAGGAAAAAGGCAATAATCACGCCACCGATAACGGCGCCGCGCTCCTTCCAAAAGTTGGCTGCCAGGGTGCGCCATGTAGGGCGCAGGGCTAAAGTCACAGTATTTTCAGCGGCCATCGTAGGTTACTCGCGGGTCTAGAAGGGTGTAGGCAAAATCAACAATCAGGTTAATGACGACAAAGTTGACCGCAATGAACAGCGTCACGCCCTGGACAAGGGCATAATCGCGCTGGGTAATGGCATTAATCAGCAGGCGGCCAATACCGGGAATGGCAAAAATCTGCTCCACAATGAATGCACCACCCAACAAGTAACCAAATTCAATACCGACCAGGGTCACAACTGGAATCATGGCATTCTTGAGAGCATGCCGCTGGAGGACGATCCGCTCGTGCAGCCCCTTGCTGCGGGCTGTACGGATGTAATCTTCGCTCATGACTTCCAGCATGGACGAGCGCGTCATACGCATGACCGATGAGGCAAATGATGTCCCCAGGGCCAACGCCGGGAAAATCATCTGTTGGAGATTAAGCGAAAGGTCTTCGGTCAGGTCGACGTAGTTGCCGGATGTCGGCAGAATACCGAAATAGACCGACAGCACAAAAATAATGAGCGTTCCCAGCAAGAAGTTGGGTATGGATAAGCCGACCATCGCAAAGAGACGCGCAAAAATATCCAGCGCGGAATTGCGATAGATCGCGGACAAAATGCCCATCGGGATGCCAATCAGCAGGGCGATAATGACCGAGATAATGGCCAGTTCCAATGTAGCCGGGAAGCGATCAATGATGAGATCGACAACGGGCCTACCCTGGCGAATCGACATGCCCAGGTTGCCTGTCAGGACGTTGCCCATCCAGCTAAAGTATTGCTCTACAGGCGGGACATCCAGGCCATAGTACGCTTCTAAAGAGGCGCGCTGTGTATCGGACAGCATACCAGCCTCAGTCCCTAACTGGGCAGTAATAAAATCCCCAGGGACCAGACGAATGGCCCCAAACACCATGATCGAAATACCAATCAACATGGGAATCAGGGTGATAAAGCGTTGTGTCAGATAACGAACCATGTGTTACAGCTTTTGTATTTTAAGAAGTCTATATCAAGTCAGTCTATAGAGGGGAGCTATACAGCTCCCCTCAGTCTATCTATGGCTCAGTGCGATATCGTCAGGATTTACTTATCGACCTGGACGGCACTCAGGAAGTAGAGTGCATCACTGGCGTTGGGCGTCCAACCGGTGACGTAAGGCTGGGCGGCGGTATAGGTGTAACCGGAGTACAGCCAAATCCAGGGGCTGGTTTCCGCCAAGTGTTGTTGGAACTCAGCGAAGATTTCATAACGTGCGGCTTCGTCGGTTTCGGCCTGGCCAGCTTTCATCAGTTGGTCGAGGGTGTCATCCAAGTAACCCGCGGTTTCCTGGAAGCGAGCATCCACCTGCCAGTAACGGGAGTACATGGTATAGGGATCGATGCGGCCACCATTAAGCGCGACGGCAGCGGTGAAGTCACCCCCCAGCCAGCGGTCAACATAGGTGCCGAATTCCAGCGATTCGATTTCGACGGTAATGCCGATTTCTGCAAGCTGTGACTGGATGTTCTGGGCGATGGAAGACGCCGTTGGCGGCTCCGCATTGGCGACGATCACGGGCAGCGTGAAGCCATCTTCCATGCCAGCGGTCGCCAGAAGTTCACGGGCCATATCGAGGTTCTTCTCGTAGCAGAACAGTTCGTCAGTCGGCAGGGCGAAGCTGGCCATAGTCAGCGGACCCGTAACGACGCCTTCACCGAGAGCAGCTGTATCAATGACTTCCTGACGATCAATGGCGCAGGAAATGGCCTGACGCACTTCCAGGATGTCCAGCGGCTCGACAGCGGCGCGCAGTTGCAGCACGTTGTAGGACAGGGTCGGGGTGCGATACAGATCAATAGAATCGTCGCCAATCAGCAGGGTTGCAACCAGCGGATCGTTCAGCAAGGCGAAGTCGATTGTGCCAGCACGCAGGGCTGCCAGGATGGATGCTTCGTCGGGGATGATACGAATTTCGATACCATCGACAAATGGGCCTTCACCCCACCAATCGGGATTGGCTGTCAGGGAAGTGCTATCATCTGGCGTCCAGTTTTCCAGCATGAAGGGGCCGGTACCCACTGTTACCAGGGCCGGGTCTTCGCTGGCGATGACGTCCGACGAGAGGATGACGGCATTGGTGCTGGCCATCGCGGAAACAATCGGTGCGTCCGGTGTGGATAAGGTGAAGACCACAGTCAAGTCATCGGGTGCTTCCATGCTTTCGATACTGGCATAGTTGGTGGCGGCGGCTGAGGCCGTTTCTTCATCAAGGATGCGCTCAAAAGTCGCGATGACATCTTCGGCTGTGAATGCCGAGCCATCATGGAAAGTCACGCCTTCACGCAGGTTGAAGGTCAGGGTCAGACCATCATCGGAGAAAGACCAGTCGGTTGCCAGCACTGGGATCAGGTTCAAATCCTGGTCGGTCGTGACGAGCGGCTCATAAATGAGTTCTAGCAAGCGAAGTGACGCGAAAGCGGTCTGTGTATGCGGGTCCAGGCCAGTGGCATCAACGGCACGGCCTAAAATCAGGGTGTTATCCTGTGCGCTGGTGAAGGGCACAGCCACCAACACGACGAGAAGAACAAGAATAAGAGTAGTAAGCTTTTTCATAATGTCCTCGTTTGCACCTATAGCGGATAAAGAGTTTGTTCGATTAGCATAATTTTCTGCGGTCAGCCTCCTTTGCGTGGTTCGCATACGTGGGTGGAATATATAGACGTCACGTATGGGTTTATGACGTGCGTTTCCAGAAGATTAACTCAGTTATGCCGTGCATTGCGAAATCTGGCAACTGGCCGACATGCTGGTAGCCATGTTGGCGATAGAATGCGTGTGCTGCTGTATTGAAGTCTGATGCCAGCAGAAAAGTATCTGGAGTATGCTGTGAAATCGTCGTTTCTGCAATATCCATCAACGCGGTACCGATGCCCAGCCGCTTATGTTCGGTACTGACACCGACCAGACGAATATACCCTCCAGAAAAGAACGTGCCCCGTATATAGTACCAGATGAAGCCCATGGGTTCGTCTTCATCAAGCAGGGCCACGTCAATACGGGCCGCCTCATCATTCGGTGACGACATGAAGAGGCGCAGCGCCTTTTCTTCCGTGACGTTATAACGCTGCCACAGCGGATTGCTGGCCATGATGTGGGCGCAGGCCTCAGCATGATGTTTTTTGAACGGCGTGATTTTCAGCATATGAGGGCCTAAGATGCCGTAAATCGTTGGCGCAGCAAGGCATCATAATTGTCGCCAGGGGTAATCTGGCCGAGGATGGCAGCTTGTTTGGCACCTGTCAGCGCGGGCAGCGTTCCGGGGCGACCATACCAGGTTTCGTAGGCCAATACAGCAAACACCAGCGCTTCTTTGAAGTCGCTGCTGATGCCGATGTCCTCGTGGCTGAGTACCGTTGCCGGAGCGACATACTGCTCAATCAGGGAGCGCATGAACGGGTTGTGATGACCGCCACCACCTAAGATCACTTCATCGATACGGGCCGGAGCGAAACGCTCATAAGCATCGGCGATGTTGGTCGCCGTCAGCGCGGTCAACGTAGAAATGATCGCATATTGGTCAAGACCACGCGCCTGGGCTTCTTCAATTAGCTCAAGGGCAGCTTCTGTGCCGAACATCTCGCGCCCGGTTGTCTTGGGATAATCGCGCTGGTAGTAGGGATGCTGTAGCAAATCGTGCAGCCATTCTTCGTCAAGGCGGCCCTGTTTGGCGAGCAATCCGTCTTTGTCGTAGGTTTGCTGGCCGTCAGTGAAGTGCATGACGGAGACATCGAGCAAGGCATTGCCGGGACCCGTATCAAAGGCGATTGGCTGGGATTGCGTATCGCTCAGAGGCGGCAAGAAGGTCACGTTACCCATGCCGCCGATGTTCTGGATGGCGCGCCAATGCGACGGATGGCGCAGCAGCAACCAATCGACATAGCCCGTCAGGGGTGCGCCCTGCCCACCCGCGGCGATGTCACGGGCGCGCATGTTGTTAATCGTCGTGATGCCTGTTCGCTCGGCGATAACTGCCGACTCGCCTATCTGAAATGAGGCGTTGACGCTGCCATCGGGCAGGACATTGTGCCACAAGGTCTGGCCATGCGAGGCAATCAAATCGACGGTATCCAGGGCAAAGCCGTTGGCATCCGCAAATTGCGCAATTGACGTCGCGAACACCTCGGCAATATCGGTATTGAGAATGGCGATTTCATCGACGCGACTTTTCTGGCGATCACAGGCATCCAGAATACGCTGGCGCATATCGCTGCTATAAGCATAGGTATCGCCTGCCAGGATGCTGGCTTGCATATCGCCGGGTTGGCCAGAAATCTCGCAGAGCGCGACATCCACGCCATCGGCAGAGGTCCCCGACATGAGGCCAATAATACGCATTGTCTATCTACTTTCTAGGGAGTTGGATACATCGACTTAAGATGTACGTTTCAGTCATGAATCAAGCCAAGTGTAGCGCAGTTGAAAATCGCAGGCGAGGTTTGGCGAGCAGATTGGTATAAGAAAGGAGCCGCCTGTTCTCAGACGGCTCCAGTTATGACAAGAAAAACGCGATTAGCTGACAGTAAATGTGTACGTTCCGGCTGACACATCATGTGTTTTGCCAGCCACCGATTGCCCGTTCAGGATCACATCGCCAGAAACGGAATCTGGCAGGTGGACGGTCGCGCTGGTGTTGGGCGGCACAACAACGTTTAGCTCGAACTTGCCGTTTAATAGCTGCCAACGGCTGCTGAGCAAGCCATAGTCGGTTTTCAGCGAAGCTCTGGCATGGGTCAGGTCGTCACCGGGCTGTGGCCGAATGATCGTATGCTTGTAACCGGGTTGCTCTGGATCGACGTTGAGGCCAGCGACCACCGTATATAGCCACGCGCCAATCGCACCATAGGCATAGTGATTGAACGAGTTCATGCCTGGGTCCTGGAAGCCATTGTCTTCCGTCCAACCATCCCAGCGCTCCCAGATGGTGGTTGCGCCCTGCGTCACGGAGTACAGCCAGGAGGGCCATGTTTGCTGGTTCAGCAGTTGGTAGGCGACATCGAGCTTACCGAATGTGCTAAGCACATGGGCGATATAAGGCGACCCGACGAAACCCGTCGAGAGGTGCATATTGCGGCGTTGGATGTCCGCGACAAGTTCATCCGCCGCTGTTACCTGCATGTCTTCCGGCAGCAGGTCGAAGTGCAGTGCCAGCACATAGGACGTCTGGGTGGGATTAAACAGATTGGTATTGAAAACGTCCGAGGTCACAGGGCCGTAATCGACGACTTTTAAGTTACCCTGCGAAATGGCATCGGCGTTATCCATCTGGATGCGGCGTGCGGAATATTCGTCTTGCTCTTTGGTGGCTGTGCTGCCCTTCAGGAAACGATCCTGAAAAGCTTGCTTGACGTCGGCAAACAGCTTGCGATATTTGGCCGCGTCATCGGGCTTGCCGAGCACATCAGCAATCTGGGCCATGAGATTGGCATCGTAAGCATAGAAGGCCGTGCCGATGAGATCACGCGGGGTGGTCGCATTTATCGACAGCCAATCACTAAAACCGGGCCAGCCTTCAAAGTCCGGCGCACAACGAATGTAGTTCGGGCTGGCTTGCTCCAAATAATCCATGAAGCGTGTCATGACGGCGTAGTTATCGGCCAGGATATGGACATCGCCATAACTCTGGTAAATGGTCCAGGGGCAGATGATGCCCGCGTCAGCCCAGGCCGGACCCCCATCCGCCATGTCTAGTGCATTAGGCACCACCGCCGGGATCATTCCCAGTTCATTTTGGGCATCGGAAACATCGTTGGCCCATTTGGTCATGAAGCCCGCGACATGCATGTTGAAAGCGGCTGTCTGGGCGAAAACCTGAATATCTCCTGTCCAGCCGAGGCGCTCATCGCGCTGTGGACAGTCGGTAGGCACATCAAGAAAGTTACCCTTCTGGCCCCATTGGATGTTGTGCTGCAACTGATTGAGCAATGGGTCCGAGCAACTGAAATCGCCTGTTGGGACCATATCGGAGTGCAGGACCACGCCCACAATGGTGTCACTATCGACTTCGCCGGGATAGCCTGATACCTCCACATAGCGGAAGCCATGAAACGTAAAGCGCGGTTCCCAGACTTCTTCACCCTCGCCTTTGAAGGTGTAATGGTCCGTGACACGCGCGCTGCGTAGGTTGGTCGTATAGAGCGAGCCATCGGGGTTAAGCACTTCGGCAAAGCGCAGCGTAACAGTCGTGCCTGCCGGGGCACTCCCTTTGAAGCGCACCCGCCCGACCATGTTTTGGCCCAGGTCATAGGTATACAACGGCCCTAGGAAGGCATGCTGGGTCGTCGGCTCGGCAATGGGTTTGAGTTCTTCGATGCGTTTGACAGTCGGACCATTGGTTGCGACACGCTGCGCCCCATTGTCCGGCTGCACGACGACTGGCAACCATGAAGCATCGTCAAAGCCGACTTTGTGCCAACCGGGCATTTCCAGGCGAGCGTCATAGGACTCACCGTGCAGGAGGTCACTTTCAACGATGGGGCCAAACTGATGCTTCCAGCTACTATCGGTAACGACAACCTGTTTGGAGCCATCTGCCAGGGTGATTTCTAGCTGTGCCAATAAGGCTGGCTGGCGCGTGTAGACCTGGCGACTGCCCATACCGACATGGCCAACCGCCCAGCCATCGCCAACAATAGCCCCTATGACGTTGTCACCCGCTTGCAGGTGTTGGGTGACATCATAGACATTGTACTGAACCCGCTTAGTATAGTCAGTCCAGCCAGGGGTGAGGACATCATCGCCGATGATTTGGCCGTTGAGGTAGCATTCAAACAGACCGAGGGCGGTTATATACAAGCGAGCAGAAACGACCTCGCCTACATTAAATGGCTTACGGAAAAAGGGCACAGGCACGGCGGCATAAGGGCTACTCATCAGCGAGGTACTGACCCACTCAGCTTGCCAATCATCAGTGTTGAGCAATCCCATCTCAAACCAGGCGACGTCGCTTTCTGACGATGCGTCTGTCTCATCCCAGACAGTGACTTTCCAGTAGACGCGCTGGCGCGATGACAGTGCGCCGCCCTGATAAGCCACCTGTACCGACTGATCAGAATCGACCTTGCCCGTGTTCCAAAGGTCAGCAGATTCTATGGTCAGTTTATTCGGGTCCGTCGCGGCCAGTACGTGATAGGCTGTCTGACGCGCACCCTGGCGATCTGTCGCTAGCTGCCAACTGAAGCGTGGTTGTAGGACATCAATGCCGAGCGGATTCTCGCGGTATTCACAACTGAGGTTTGTGATTTCGGTCATATTATCCGCCTAGCGTGCGCCACATGCCTGGAGACAGGCTTGCATATGTCCGCGAGACTCAGCGGCAATCGTGCAGCATTGTTCCAGGGTGTAGTCTTTTGCACCAATAATCTCCAGATCAAGTGGCCCAGTGTAGCCATTTTCGTGCAGGACGCGGATATAGCCGACAAGGTCAATGTCGCCGCGGCCATTCGCCTGATCTTCCGGCTTACCCGGCCCATGCTGGCGACCTTTGCAATCGCGGATGTGAACGTGTTTAACGCGCGAAATGACGGCAGCGATAGCCTCAACCGGGTTTTCGTCGGCGCGATGGATGTGCGAGGGGTCCATGTCGATGCCAAAGTTATCCGAACTAATGGCATCCATGACTTTGAGTGTGGTCGGCGTGTTATAGACCGCGCGGCCCACGTGGGCCTTCACACACAAGATGACGCCATATTTTTCCGCCATGACAGTCAACTCGCCCAATTCGTCGATGGTCCCTTGTAGCGTGGATGGATCCTGATCGGAGCCACCTGGCCCACAATTGATAATCGGCACGCCGATTTCCACAGCGGCTTGCATGGCTTTTTCCATGATGGCTTTGTCACGCGAAGGCTGTTCTATCGCCAATAGTTCGAGATTGTAGTCCTTAGCGAGTTGTTTGATTTGCGGGGCGACTTCCTGCCAGCGATCCAGCACCAGATGTTCGCTCATGCCATCAATCGCGGAAAGTTCGATGCCATCGTAGCCCGCCATCGCCAGATACTTGAAGGCGGTTTCCATATCATAACCACCGAAGAGAACCGAATTTGCGCTAATTTTCATGGGGATCTATCTCCTTAATAAGCTTAGTTCAAGCAAAAAGCCACCATAAGAGATGATGGCGGCAGCGTTCTATTTACCAATCTACTTTTTTGCCGTCCCAGTTAAAGAACTGGCCCGTGTCGCCCAGCGTGATGCCATCAATGGTCTGGACGAGCGACGGGATAGCCTGATCGAGCGTCAGAGTGGCATTGACGCCGCCCATATCGGTTTTGATGAAGCCAGGATGCACGGAAATCACACGGATGCCATCAGCGCGTAGATCGCCTGCCAGACAGCGCGTCATCATGTTGAGGGCAGCTTTGCTGGCCGGATAACTGTAATCACAGCCGTTGCTACGCATCGTAATTGACCCGGCATCGGACGAAACGTTGATAACCCGTGCGTCGGTGCCATTACGCAACAAGGGTACAAAAGCCTGGGTCACTAGCACGGGCGATATGCTATTGACGCGGAAAACTTGCAACATGGCGTCGGCTTCCAGATCGCCCAGGTGGCTGATGTTGGCATCGCGATCATCAACCCCACCGGGCAAGATACCCGCATTGTTGACCAGCATATCCAGGCCATCGGTATGCTGGCGAACCTCATCGACACAGCCCACAATCGACTGCGCATCAATGACATCGAGTTGCAGCACTTTGACGCGGTCGGCGTGTTGGGCGGCAAGCTGCTGTAGCTCGTCCGCGGCCCCTGGCCTGCGGCAAGTCGCCAGGATGAGGGCATCGGTCTGCACATAGTGACGAACGAGGGCCAAACCAATGCCACGATTCGACCCAGTAATCAAAATACGGCGCATAGCACTTCCTAAAACAGCTTATTTGCTGGTCTATTTAACATAAACGACCGATTCCGTTTCCAGAGACTCGATGGCAGCGGCCAGGACTTTTTGCGCGGCCAGGGCATCGGCTGCGCTACCGTCGATGTCTTCTGGCGCGACACCATCGGTGACCTGCTGCAAGAAGCAATGAATACGCTCACGGAAGGTGTTGACGAAGTTGTGGTGTCCCCCAAACAGCGGATCCGTGTAGACGGTCTTTTGTAAATTTCCGGCTGGATAAAGGGTCAGCTCGCGCCACATATCTTCTAAGACGAAGCGGCCACCTGTCCCGGCGACTTCGCAGCGCTCCATGGGATGGCCACGCTCAATGTCGTAGCTGCCCGTCAAGGAGCCGACGACGCCGTTCTTAAAGCGGAAGTTGAATTGGGCCGTTGACCAGATGGCACGTCCTGGCGCTTTAGTTGCAAAGCACTGCACGGCTTCAATATCGCCACAGAAGTAGCGCATGACATCAACAGTGTGCGGGTGCAAGGATTTGATGTGGTAATAGGGTGAGGTTTCCGCAGGGTTCATGATCCACATGGCCATGTTGACGAACAACAAGTGCCCTAGTTTGCCCTCTTCCACCCAGGATTTGGCTAACCGCGCGGCAGGCGTAAAGCGATGGTTGAGGTTGACGCCATAGCAGACGCCCATCTCTTTGCCTTTAGCGACCATCTCCTCCGCTGGCGGGATTTCATTGGAAATGGGCTTTTCGCCAAGAACGTTACAGCCTGCTTCCAACGCCTGGATCGTCGCCAGGTAATGGTCACTGCTGTTTTCATAGCCGCCGGTTGTCACGCTGACGACATCCGGGGCCAACTCTTTTAACATGGTGGGGGCATCATAAAAAGCCGGGACACCGTGACGCTCTGATGCTGCGTCGGCCCTCTCTTTAATGATGTCACATACGCCGACCAATTCGGCAAGTTCGTCTTCGTTATAGAGCATGGCATGACGATTGCCAATCGGTCCCATGCCGATGACAGCGACTCTTAAGGTCATGAGTCCTCCGGTATTACATAGTTATATTCCCGCATAGCGGGTTCAAAAAAGTCATAGTAATTGACGCCATCGTCCTTCTTCCAACGATCAACGGCTTCTGGGCGGACGATGATACGCGCCAAGGGTATCTCCAAGAACGTTTCTAACTGCTGCACCGTCGCCTCTTGATTGAGCACAAAATCCTCAAAGCGAACTTCCAGCCATTTTGCAGGTTTGGGGGTCGCCCGCACGAGGTCATATTGGTATTTCCAGGAGATAGCCCGCAGGTGGCGTTCGTCATCCGCCTGGGGATGTTCGATGCCGAAATCGCTTATATCGTCGGTGATATGCCGACCCAGGATGCAATCGCGCGGGTTGCGTATCCAGAAAACGTAGTGCATCTCTGGGAACAAGCGCACAATCCAGGGGTAGACCAGCGTCGTTTCCGGGATTTTCCAGCCTTTGAGCGTACCGCGATGTTCTAGTACAGATTGCAGGTAGCTGTTGAGTAGTTCGGTAAACTCATCTGGGATAGGCATTTCCAAAACCTGGTTGAAATCCCAGGACAGGCCACCATTCCATTTGACATACTGGCCAAAGACACGGCAAGCGTCATACATATCCTCTGGCGGTATGAGGTCGCCAGACGGGTTTAAGGTCGCGCCCATGTAGACGCCGCTGGCATAGAGCGTGTGAGAAATTGCGCGTGTGCCGGAATGCCCACGCCCGATAATCGTAATCACAACTCGATGACCTTCCCTGTCTCCCAGGATTCAATGGCGGCTTCGATCACTTGCTGCGATTTCAGCGCATCCAAACCCGACGCGTCCACGTCTTCCGGGGCCACCTGCTCAATGTTCTGCTCCACCCAACGTGACAGGCGGCTGTTAAACGTCTGGCTGAAGTGCGTCATGCCACCCAGATTTTCAAACGTCTCGATGTCCTTATCATAGCGTGGATAATACGTCAGTTCTTCGCAGGCATCACGCAGCACAAAACGGCCTTCTGAACCGACCACATCCAATGTTTCCAGGCCATAGGTCCCGGCAGCGCCGAAGTTGCCTTCGTAACTACCACGCAGGTGACCGATAATGCCATTTTCATAGAGCACATTCACCTGGACGTTGGACCAGATTGTGCGGCCTTTGCCCTTCTTGAAGAAGGCCTGTACCTTGGCGACCTCTGACTGGGCGAAGTAGCGCATGACATCAAAGGAGTGCGGGTGCAGGGCGCGCATATGGAAATGCGGGGCGCTTTCATTGGGGTTGTTGATCCACATGGTCATATCAATCATGTTGATCTCACCCAGGCGGCCTTCCAGCACCCAACCTTTGGCTTTAGCGGCAGCGGGGGTAAAGCGATGGTTGAGGTTGACCCCGTAGCGAATGCCCTGCTCTTTGGCAAAAGCGACCATCTCGGCAGCTTTGTCAATTTCATTGGAAATGGGCTTTTCGCCGAGTACCGGATAGCCTGCCCGCAAAAGCTGCATGGTCGGCTCATAATGATCGCCACCGTTTTCTACACCAGCGGTGGTGACGCTAACGGCATCGAACTCGACATTGCTATTGAGCATTTCCTCGACGGAGTAGAAGCCCTGGCAGCCATAGTCCTCAGCAGCCTTATCGGACTTCTCCTGAATGATGTCGCAGACTGCGACCAGTTCGGCATCGGGATGTTGGCTATAGACACGCGCATGGACGTTGCCAATGTTGCCCATGCCCACAATTGCCACTCTCAAAGACATAATTTTCAATCTCCGTTACTATTTTCTATCAAAACTAAATCATTCAGTTATTCGTCTGCTTCGTCGGCGGACTCAGCATCTTCCGATGTTTGGCGAGATTTCGCCTGTAAGCTAGCCGCCTGGTTGGGATCACCAATATGCAGGGTGTCATAGGCTTGCTGGGATGTCTTGAACGCGCCGACGCCTTCGTGACCGTGCCAGTCGCCCTGATGGTGCATCGGGTTGGGCAGCCCTGTTTCGGATTCCCGTTTGGCGATCCAGGCATCCATACGGCTACGGAGTAAGGCCACAACTTCTGGCTCCTGCTCGGCCAGATTGTGATTTTCTTCGGGGTCTTCGACAAGATTATACAGTTCGACTTCTGGCTTGAAGTGGAAGTCCGGCTCCAGAGCGATCATCAGCTTCCATTCTGGGGTGCGCCAACCATGCTTACGCATCCAGGTGCATTCGGTGATGTACATCTCGCTTTCGAAGGAGGCTTCCTCACCCTGGATGAGGGCGGTCAGGCTGCGACCATCAAAGCGCAGATCGGAAGGGTAATCAATGGAGGCCGGGTCGATTTCGGCCAGTTCAAGGATCGTCGGCAGCAGATCTTTATGCTGGTTAAAGCCTGTGACGCGCTTACCCTGGGGCAGCTTGGACGGGTAACGGATAATCAGCGGTACATAGAGCACGTTATCGTACATGCCGTGATGATCGAACCAGCACTCATGGTCGTAGAGCGTCTCGCCATGATCGCCATTGATGATAACGATGGTCTCATCCAGGATGCCCTGTTCTTCCAGCGCCGCAAAAATCGACTGGATAGCAGCATCCATGTAGGCAATCGCGCCATCGTACTGGGCGATCACATAATCTTTATCCGAAATGCACGGTGGCATCCACGAGGCAAAGAAATCGCGGAACGGCTTGAAGCTCATGACCGGGTCCATCGACTTGTTAGCCGGGTCGGTTTCATCCCCATGAAAAAACATGCGCTCAAAGGGCGCGGGTGGCAAATAGGGTGCATGCGGGTCCATATGGCGCAGCATCATAAACCAGGGTTTGTCATCTGCTACCAGACGATCCAATTCTGGCAGCGCGACTTCATTCAGATTTTCCGCTTTGGGGCTGCGGCCTTCGTTCCAACTGCCCCAGGCGGCGTAATCCAGGTAAGTATCGAACCCGCGCGAACTGGGGTTACCCGTAAAGCCGACGCAGGTCGTGTTATAGCCCTGGTCGCGCATCATTTCAGCCATCGTTTTAACTTCTGGGCGCAAGCCATCTTTATGACGCAGTGCCACCACCTGGGTGCTGAAGCAATCCATGCCCGTCAGCATGGAGGCATAGGCTGGCGTCGTCGGGATATGAGCGCTATAGGTCTGCTCGAACAAGACACCTTCTTGCGCAAATCGGTCGATGTGCGGCGTCGTCAAGCGCGGATACCCATAACAACTCATATGGTCTGCACGGATGGAATCAATTGCAATCAGGAGAATATTGGGTTTTGGAGGCACTTGTACAAATCCTTTTTTAAATAAGCGTAATTGATCAAAAGATGTATTCTGTTGTCCTACTTAGGTAGCTCACCCGCTGTTCACAACAAGATGATGAACAGACCCTCTATGCAAAGAATGTCTTTTTTCAATAAGGCATTTGTCAATTAAAGCGCATTATAGACAAAACTGAAAAATCACGCAAACGGTTGCATAAATCCAATTTTGTGGATATAGTCATTTGTATAAATCTAAAAAAGCGCAGATTTTTGAATTTATTGAAACTATTTTGGCGTGGCAGTTGGCAGAAAATATTGAAATAAGTCACGTCATTCTTGAGGGCTATTTACGTTGACAACGATTCGTGATGTCGCCAAACGCGCTAAGGTATCGGCTTCAACTGCCTCGCGTATTTTGTCGAATTCAACCAAGGAAAAATACTCCGAAGCGACACGTTCGCGCGTGATCCAGGCGAGTATCGAGTTGGGCTATCGGCCTAACTTCGCCGCCAGGGCGCTTGTATCTGGCAAAACACGAATCATCGCGGCTATCTTCCCTCGTGTCTATGATACGCCCTTCACAGCGTTGGCATCGTTGCAAATTTTGTCGGGCATCGAAGCGTATTGCAGTGATAACGGTTATCACATGCTTATTTCTTCGCCCAAAGTCACAGCAGATAGTGAACTTGACCCCACATTTGTGAATCTATTATCGGGTGGCTACCTTGACGGGGCTATCATCGACGGGCACTTCAATATTACGCCAATTATCGACGCCGTGACACAGGTCAAGCTGCCATGTGTCGTGCTGGGGCATCATGCACATACGCATACCCTCAGGAGCGATAACCATGCGGGCGGCCAGTTGATGATGCAGCACTTGATTGATCTGGGGCATCGGCGTATTGGCATTATCGCCATCCCTGACATCGAGCAGCGTTTCCTCGGCGTGAAGGATGCCGCCGAAGCGAATGGCATCGCATTTGAAGATTTGCCCTTTGCTGTTGGTAACTTTTCCGAGGAAAGTGGCGAGAAAGCTGCTGCTGAACTCATTCAGAAACATCCTGATCTAACGGCCATCGTCGCTTTTAACGACCGTATGGCTATGGGCGCGATCAAAGCACTCTCGAATCTGGGCTACCAGGTGCCCGATCAGATCAGCGTTGTTGGCTATGACAACCTGCCCCGTTCCGCTGATTTTAACCCGCCGCTGACAACTATCGATCATCAGCTTGCGAGTTGGGGTAACCAAGCTATGAACTTATTGTTGGATGTGATCCGAGGCAAAAAGCCGAAATCCATCGTCCTGACGCCGCAATTAATCGTACGAGCGTCCACCGGTAAACCGAGTACGTAAGGTCCTACCGGGTAATTAAATTTGCTTTTAGGAGCACGTCTGTGGTGTGCTCTTAAAAAATAGAATTATGTGTTAAGGAGATTCGTTTATGTACCGGAAACTAGTGTTCTTATTTGTGTTGGCACTGTTTGCTGTGCCAACGTTCGTGAGTGTGGCACAAGAGCCGCAAGGCTTGCCTGTCGATGTGCCACGCGAAGAAATGTTCGTCGTTGACCAGATTTTCCGTTATGGTGTAGCGGGTAACTACAATATCTGGCAGACTGCAGGTACAACGCCTCATCGTCATGCCATGATGGATGAAACACTGTGGTATGTTGACCAGGAAACTGGCGAACGTATCTACGGTGCGGCTATATCCGACCCCATGTACAACGATGACTTCACCCAGATGACCGTTGAACTACGTGACAATCTGGAATGGAGTGATGGAGTTCCGTTTACAGCTGCTGATGTTGTCTATACTGTTGAGACACTCAAAGCTACGCCGGAACTTGGACAAAGTGGTTGGCATGCCCAGTTCAACCAGTTTGTGGATAGTGTTGAAGCAACAGACGACTATACGGTTGTTTTCAACTTGCTTGAGTCCAACCCTCGCTTCCACAATATATTCGAAACGCGCTGGAACGGTATGTACATCATGCCGAAGCACGTTGTCGAAAATGTTGAAGGCGACCTGGGTACCTGGACAAATCCCGACCCTGTCGTCCTGGGTGCTTATCTTCCGACCCAGTATGACCCGAATGGCTTCTGGGAACTATACGAACGTCGTGACAACTGGGAAACCTCGGTTGCTGGTACAGTCATTGGCAACCCTGGCCCTCAGTACGTGCTGACCATCTTCTACGGTGACAGCTCACGTAAAGCCATCGCCATGTCGCGTGGTGAACTCGACGTTTACTTCGATGCGGACATTGAAGCCTTCGAGACCACTCTCGATACCACCCCGACCGCTCGCTCCTGGTATGCAGACTTCCCCTGGGCGTATCCCAACGAAGTAAGCACCCGTCAGTTGGCATTCAACTATGAAACGCAGCCGCTGTTCCAGGATATCAAAGTACGCTGGGCGCTGGCACTGGCGCTTAACATCGTTGAACTCCAGACCGAGTACATCGGTGGTGTAGCAAAAGTCACACCGCTACCCGTCCCGGCTACACCGTCACTGACTGCCATTTATCTCGACCCGATGCAAGAATGGTTCGAGAACCTGGAAATTGATCTGGGTGATGGCACGATGTACAAGCCATATGACTCGACTGTTCCCGATCAGATCGCTGCATGGGCAGAGGAACAAGGTTACACGGTTCCTGGTGAACCGGCTGAAGTATTCGGCCCAGGTTGGTGGAAATTCGACCCCGAAACAGCCGAAATCCTGCTGACCAATGCTGGTTTCAGCCGCGATGGTGGCGGCAACTGGCTAACCCCCGATGGCGAACCCTTCACCATTGATCTGCAATCACCGCCTGATGAAAACGACGCTTTCCGTATGGCGAATGCCGCTGCGGATATGTGGTCGGACTTCGGTATCGACGTGAATCTGTCTGGCCTGGAACGTGCAGTCTGGGAACAGAATTACTTCGTGGGTCAGGTTGATGTCTACACACCGTGGATGAACTTCGCCCTGGCTTCCGGTGACTCCTGGCCAGAAGTACGTGGTGACCATCCGAAGTATTATGTCCCGAATGGCGAAGATGTCCGTCCAGCAGGCGGCAATGCCTTCTTCCAGGGTCAGCGCCTGCAAGATCCGCAAATCGGCGAATACATCGATGCCATGGCTGCTGTTGCGCCGGATGATCCTGCCAACTTTGAAACGGCCACCGAGTTCTTTAAGTACTGGACAGAGAACATGTACGCCATCACAGCGATCAGCTTCAAGAAGTTTGTGACCTGGGATGAGCGTTACTGGACCGGATTCCCAACTGCTGAGAATCCTGATCTCATGCCGCTGTACTGGTTCCAGGGTGGTAAGTTTGCTATCCAAAGCCTGACACCCGTCAGCTAAGTACTCCAACAGGAGCACATAGGGCACAGGCACCTGTCTGTGCCCTATTCCAATAGAGGTACGCTGATCGTTACGCTGTTTCATTATTGGAAGACTCAACTATGACTTTATTACGACAGTACATCCTACCGCGCATTGTGCAGTGGTTTGTGGTGATTTTTGTCGGCATCTCAGTCACATTTCTGATTCCGCGCCTCTCACCCGTTAACCCGGTCGACCAGGCAATGGGGCGATTGACATCGTTCCAGACCATGGACCCAGAGGCCACGCTCCAGATGCGCGAAACACTGCTTGATCTGTACGGACTAGATGGCTCCATTATCGATCAATACCTCAATTTCTGGGGACGTCTCATTCAGGGCGATTTGGGGCCGTCGTTTCAATCGTTCCCAACGCCAGTGACAGAAATCATCGGTGCCGGGATCTGGTGGACGATTGGCCTCTTGGGCACAGCCATCCTGATTTCCTGGGTATTGGGCGTTGTCTTGGGGTCGCTGGCGGGTTACTTCCCGCAAATGTGGTGGAGCAAATTCCTGGAGCGGGTGGTCATCACCGTTTATCCAGTGCCTTACTATATTTTGGCGTTCGTTTTATTGATGCTGCTTACTTATTATTGGCCCGTGTTCCCATTGGTAGGTGGCTCGCGTGGTGACCCTTCATTTACCTGGGAATTCATTAGCAGCGTTCTATATTTTGGCTTTCTGCCAGCCCTTTCCCTGGTGATTGGTGGCACAGCTTTTCGCTTCATCATGGCGAAAGCGCTAGCGTCGACCGAAATCACCAGCGATTATGTGCAATATGCTGAGCTAGCCGCCGTTCCTAAGCGCAAGATTCTCTTCTTCTACATCATCCGCAACACCATGCTACCCCAAGTCACTGACTTGGCACTCTCACTGGGAACGATATTCGAGGGGGCACTCATTACAGAAGTTGTATTTGGTTATCCGGGCGTAGGCTATACGCTGTATAACGCCATCAACTCCGGCGATTACAACATCATTATGGGTATCACCCTGCTATCGATTGTTGGCATTGCGACCGCCTCGCTCCTAGTTGACCTCATCTATCCGCTGCTTGATCCGCGCGTGCGTCTGAGATAAGGGGGACCACCATGTTAACGACCATACGTGACCTTTTTCGCTTTAGCCCCTCCTTCCGCCTGGGATCCATTATCCTGGTGCTGGCAGCGATACTGGTGATTCTGTCTTTCTTATCGCCTTATGAGCCAGATGACCGCCGCGCAGTCGAGCGCAATGAGGCTCCCTCGGCAGAGTTCTGGTTTGGCACGACATCCCAGGGGCAAGATGTCTTCTGGATGTTGACCTTCGCCGTGCGCAATACACTGATCGTTGCGGGTATCGCCGTTTTGATCGGGCGTGGCATTGGCGTGATCCTGGGCATGATTTCCGGTTATCTGGGTGGTGCGGTAGACCGTGTCCTATCTTCTATCGTGGATAGTTTTATCGTCATACCTCGATTACCCCTGCTCATCCTGATCGCTTCGATCATGCGAGGGCAGATGACCATCGTCGCACTGGGCGTATTGATTGGCATCCTAGACTGGGCCTACCCATCAAAACGCTATCGGTCGCAGGTGCTCAGCCTGCGCGAGCGCAGCTTTACACATACAGCCATTTTCTCCGGTATGAATGCCTGGAAGATCGTCATTCAGGAGCATTTGCCATTTATCATCCCGTTCCTACTGGCGGATGTCGTCAGCGGCTTTTTGTTCGCAATTGGCATCGAAGTGACGTTGTCGATCCTCGGCCTGAGTGACCTGGATACGCAAAGCATCGGCTCCATGATTTATTGGGGCAACTACTACCAATCGCTGCTGACCAACCGGGTCTGGGTGTTGATTGCACCGATTGGGGCGTCCATTGTCATCGTTGTCGGCTTTTATCTGGTATCGGTGGGCCTGGGCGATTATCTCGACCCGCGTAAACGTCTCGTACGCCTGCAAGTCAAGGAGTAATGCCTTATGGGCCAACCCATCATCCAGACAGAGAACCTCAAAGCCTATTACATCACCCAGGCGTATGGTGTAGAGCGTACCGTGCAGGCGGTCGATGACATCTCTATTAGCATCAATGCTGGGGAAGTGTACGGCATCGCCGGGGAATCCGGCTGTGGTAAATCGACGCTACTCAAAGTGCTGCTCGGCTCTTACGAGCCACCGTTGACTGTTGTCGACGGGTCTGTGACATATCATTTAGACGACCAGACTATCGACGCTGTCAACCTGACACCAGAAGAAAAACGCAGCCTGCGCTGGAAAGATATCTCATATATTCCGCAGGGGTCGATGCATGTGCTCAACCCGGTGCGCAAAATTCGCGATACGTTCCATGACTTTATTTCAGCACATCGCAATGTGACGCGCAAAGAATCCATGAAGATGACGTCCAGCTACCTGCGTGATCTGGGCTTGCCGGACAAAGTCATGGGGTCTTATCCACATCAGCTATCGGGTGGGATGCGCCAGCGTGTGACCATCGCCCTGGCCACGATCCTGTGGCCCAAACTTATCTTCGCTGATGAGCCGACCACCGCACTAGATGTAATTGTCCAGCGCGGCGTCATCCAGATGCTGAAGGAAGTCCAGCAGCGCGAAGGTAGTACGCTCATCTTGATTACGCATGACATCGGCGTGCATGCCAACCTGGCAGATCGCATTGCGGTTCTGTATGCGGGTAAGCTGGTCGAAGAAGCACCCACACGCACGATCATTAATGAACCTAAGCATCCTTACACCAAATTCTTGATTGAATCGCTGCCCAGCCTGGACGGTCGAGAAGAGCGAAGCAGCATTCCAGGCCGCCCGCCTGCGCTGGACCATCCTCCCTCAGGCTGTCGTTTCCATGAACGCTGCCCACTGGCGAAAGACATCTGCCTGACGATTGACCCGGAAATGATCTCCGTTGGTCCCAATCACCGAACTGCCTGCCATGTTGTTGCCGAGGAGCTGAGTCATGAGCCAGCCATCTAAGACGCCCCTGCTGACCATCCAAGACGTGTCGAAGGTCTTCCAGATACGTGAAGGCTTCAATACACGAGAATTCCATGCTGTAGACCGTGCATCGATTACGATTGACGCCGACAGCCCCAAAATATTCGCCATTGTGGGCGAAAGCGGCAGCGGCAAGACCACCCTGGCACGGATGGTGCTCGGCATGGAGACACCATCAATGGGCGTGCTGCAATACCGCGACCGTGTGCTGGCCGAACTGAGCAGCAAAGAGATGAAAACCTGGTTCTATAAGGAAGTACAGCCCGTTTTCCAGGATCCATTTGCGGCCTTCAGCCCACTCAAGCGCATCGACCATTATCTGTATGAGACGGTCCGCAACTATAAGATGGCCAAGCGCAAAGACGCCGATGCTTACATTGATGAGGTCCTGCGCAAAGTGGGCCTGACGCTGGCGGAAATCAAGGGGCGCTACCCCAATGAGTTATCCGGTGGTCAGGCGCAGCGCGTGGCCGTCGCGCGTGCTTTGATTACCAAACCGCATCTCATCGTCGCCGATGAACCCGTCTCTATGCTGGATGCCTCTTTACGCATGTCGGTCGTCAATATGTTCCGCAAGCTAAAAGAAGAAAATCAGGTCAGCGTGATCTATATCACCCATGACCTGGCGACGGCCTACTATGCAGGCGATCAAGTGGCGGTTATGTTACGTGGCTGGATTGTCGAAATGGGCACATCGGAGCAGGTGCTAGGCAATCCATTGCATCCGTATACGCAAAACCTCAAGACCTCTATTCCAGGCGTCAACGTCAGTGATGCCTGGAACGAGAAAATTGACCTGGCTGTGGTTGAGACAGACGAATACACGCGCACGGGATGCAAGTACGCAGGCCGCTGCCCGTTTGTCATGGACAAGTGCCATAATCAGGTGCCGCCGAACTTCGTCCATGAAGGGCGCGCAGTGAAGTGCTTCTTATATGAAGATCCTGAAGAGATGGCACAGGCTGCCGCTGGAAAGAGCAAAGTAGCCGTGTCATAGCAGCACCGAATTAGTACCCTATCTACAAGCAAAAAGGCCACACGAAGTGGCCTTTTTCTTTAATGAATGCGGGTGTTTTATGCCGTAGCCGCGGATCGTTCTGGTGAACTGGGGTTCTCCGGTTCCGGGATAGATTCTTCCTCGTCGTGATGGTCGTCACCGCCATAAAGCGGTAAGAAGCGTAATCCCAACGAATAGGCCATCAGGATATAGCCGAGTACCCCAGCCCCCACGCCCCATTCAATCCATGAGGGCCGATAGGCATTGATGGAGAACGTTTCGGCGACACCGGGCGACCAATCCATCGGCACGATCAAACCGGAAAGCGTGACGTTCCAGCGGTTGACGATGACGCCTAGAATGACGAAGGCCATCGCCACAAGGATGAGGCCATCGCGTTTACGCAAGGCCGGAACCAACAAGATTACAACGGGTATCAAGGCCCCCATCAGGATTTCCACGAGCCAATAGGTCGTACCATAAGGGGCGAAGCGATTAAGCAGTTCGAGGCTTTCCACACGGGCAGGCAGATGACTGTAATAGCTTGTCGCCAGGAAGTCCCACAGGTTGAGGTAGAGATAAAGCGCCAGCACAATCCCGGCGACGACGCCCAGGATATTGCGTACCTGCACCGAAATGTGGCGCCTGCGGGTGATGTTTTCGTACAGAACAGTGATACCTAAAACGAAAGTCACCCCGGCAGCAACAGCCGACATGATGAACATCACCGGCAGCGAGGGCTTGAACCAGATCGGACGCGCCACTAGCACACCATAGGTCGCGCCCAGGGAAGATTGATGCAGCAGCGACAAGCCCAGGCCGATCACTGCGCCAACGGGGGCGAATTTATGGATGACATGGCCGACACGCGGCGCACCGGGGAAAATCCGGCGGACAGGAGCACTATCAAACAGAACTGGCGCGAATTCCAGAATCAGCACAGTGGAGTAAAGCATCACACAAATGGTGATTTCCCACAGGACTGAGTGGACGTTCCAGTAAACCATCGGATGCCAGAAGCGATCTGGGCGGCCAATGTCCATCAAGAGGGCGAGCATAGCCCCGGTATAGCCAATTAAGCCTGTAAAGACAGCGATACGGGCAATCGAGCGCAGGCGCTCTACACGGAAGATGTAGACCATCGCCGACAGAGAGAAGGCCCCAGCACCGAGTGCAATCGAAGATAGGTCAACGGTGATCCATAGGCCCCAGGGGACTTGATTGGTCAGGTTGGTGACGTCTAAGCCATTTACAAGCACGATGATACCCGACACCAGGCCGACGATGAGCATCAGCGTCAGCAGGCCGACCCAGATGACGAACACCGGGGAGCGAGAATATTCGTTACGGATTGCGCGGATCATATCGCCATACCCTCCGGTGGGATGTAGTAAACGTTCGGCTCTGTCCCCAGGTCTTCGCGCAGGCGGAAGGTGGGATTGTTTGCAATAGCTTGTGAAACCGGGCTGTTCGGGTCGTTAAGGTCACCGAAGATACGGGCATCGACCGGGCAAATGTTGACACAAGCAGGGGTCGCCTGAGGATCAATACCTGGGACCCGACCTTGCGGCAGCCCACGATCAATGCGATGGACACAGAACGTACATTTTTCCGGGACACCGCGCGGGCGAATATCGACCTCAGCAGCGCCCCATTCTTCCTGATAGCCACTATCTTCCGTGCGCTGCTTCCAATTAAAGGAACGCGCCCCATAAGGACAAGCCACCTGACAGTAACGGCAGCCAATACAAATGTCATAGTCCATGATGACAAGGCCATCTTCGCGGACGTAGGTGGCCTGTACCGGGCAAACCGAGGTACAGGGCGCATCCTGGCAGTGTAGGCAGGGCCGCGTCATGTGGAACTCGACGCCCGTTTCCGTGACATCCGGCTTATAGACATTCCAGCGCATCTCATCGGTGACATTGTTCACAGCTTGGCAGGCATACACACAATACTGGCAGCCGATGCATTTGCTCAGGTTGATGACCATGCCCCAGCGATGTTTGCCAGAAGGCCCGTGGCCGCCATACATTTCTTCTTCTTCGATTGCGCCTTGCAGGTCGATCTGGACTTCTTTTTCGATCAGATCACGCAGGACATCGACTTCGCTTACGGCAGCAGCTACTGCGACACTTACGCCAGCGGTCGCCATCATCGCCATAAACTCGCCACGCGTCAGGAATTCGCTGTGATTTTGGTTCTCATGATTTGAGTTCTTATTCATAATCGTCTCACCCTCTTGTCTCTGCGATCCGTTGATGTCACGGTTATGATCCATTGCGACGGTCAAAACGACCCGGACGCAAACGAGCAATGAGAATGATCAGGATGCCACCGAGAGCAATACCGACGACGATTCCCTGTATTAAGTGAACAGCGGAGCTATTCTCGCCCTGGGCACGGACGGAATTAATTTCGGCTTCTAGCTCTGCGACATCAACGCGCGAGGCCATCGCCACTTCGATGCCTTCGTCACGACTGGCGAGGTATTCCTCTGTATTTTCATGGCAGGAAGTACAGGCCAATGTCTCGACATCGCCTTCATGGCCCGTCGGCGAGAGCACACCTGTAGCGATATGCGCTTCCGTATCGAACTCGCCACGATGCCAGTGACAATCGGTGCAGGCATTTTCAACATGGGTTTCGTGGGCAAAGCCCGTCAGCACATCCTCACCGTGGCAATTCAAGCAGAGTTCATTGGTCGTCTCGAAGCGGATTTGCTGCGGATGCGGGTTGTGGCACGTCGTACAGGGCATATCTTCCGCACCATGCGGGCTGACTTCCCATTCATGGTAAGTCGTCAGGTGGCACTCCGCACAAACATCAACCCCATTGAGCACAGGCACAGGTTCTTCCGGGTGGTTTTTCGGGGTAGTACCGTGACACGCCTCGCAGGTCACACCCTCAGCCCCGATTTCACCCGTTACGGGAGAATAACAGGTTGTATGGCAGTCTAAACAAGATGAATCCACGCCATCAGCAATGGCGTCCTGGAATGCCGGCGAGTGATACGTAGTCGCATGGATGCTATCCTGCCAATCCGCGACAACATCGATATGACACTCCGCACAGGTTTGATAATCAGGGTCTGTGACAGGTCTGTCATCACAAACCTTATCCAGAGCATACACGGACCGGGGAACGGCCATCAAGGCAATTACGAATATGAAAACAACTAATGATAGATGATTGAGCCTATTTATCTTCAACATGTCACTTTTCGCATTGTTAGGTGAAATAGCAGACTTATACCTTATTTAGTCCACTTTATCCTACTGGTCATGTGTCAAACAGTGACGAGCTGCCCTTTCCTTGTGATATTCGTCACTTTCGATGCTATAAGCAAATAGCTATGATGAAAACACTACTTACGAAGCAAAGGACACACTGTAAAGGTCCGTCGATGCGAAAACGCACCGTCTCTATTGGAATTATTGGGTTAATGCTGGTTGGACTTGGGGCAGCACTGATTGGCTGCACACCGGATCGATCCGCACCGGAATTGGCCCATGTCGAGGCCATCGAGAGCGAAGTCACAGCGACACCCGTTGAAGTCGCCATGGCCAGCCTGGAATTGACACAAGTCCCGCCATTTACCGATGTTGAATGTCTTGAATGCCATACCAATCAAGGGCAGCTTACGCTACTAGCAGCACCCCCGGAGGACAGCGAGGCCGAGAGCCTTTCCTCCGGCCCTGGCTGAGGCGGCGCCGTGGCTGAACGTGAGCCATGGGAGCTCGTCTGGATTGACGGCGAAACATTTGAACAAGACATACACGCTATGATTAACTGCACAAGCTGCCATTTGGGGCAATCCGTAGATGATATGGACCTGGCCCACGAAGGCATGCTAAGCAGCCCGACCGCTGACCCGGTCAGCACTTGTGGCCAATGCCACCCCGCGATTACCGAATCCGCAGTAGACAGCCTTCACTATACGTTGGAAGGCTATGACACAGCCATCTATGGCCGTACAGCGCCAGAGGATCATCCGGCTGTGGAAGAGATGGAATCGTATCACTGTAACTCCTGCCATGCGACATGCGGCGACTGCCACGTCAGCCAACCGGCCAGCGTGGGCGGTGGTCTGGTCGAAGGCCATGTGTTCCAACGTGAACCCTCTATGTTCCAGAACTGCACAGCTTGTCACGGCAGCCGCATCAATGACGAATATCGCGGTCTGACGTCTGGCCATGCCGATGTTCACTACAGCAACCGTATGACGTGTTCAGCCTGCCATACCGGCGATGAAATGCACGGCATGGATATGACCGACGTCAATCATCGCTATGATGGTGGCGAAGAACCGGCCTGCATTAGCTGCCATGAGGATCAAGTCGGTGTTGGCAGCGGGATATTGCAGCACGAGCTACACGGCACGGAATCCATGTCCTGCCAAACGTGCCACAGCATCGAATACAACAATTGCACCAATTGCCACGTCGAGCGCACAGAAGACGACATCGCCTTCTTCAGTGTCGAGTCTTATGACCTGGACTTCGCCATTGGCAAGAATACGCTCATCAGCGCGGAACGCCCGTGGGAATACGTCACGGTACGCCATGTCCCCATCGATCACGAGTCGTTCAGCTTCTATGACATTGAACTGACCAACTTTGATTCAAGACCGACCTGGGTGTATTCAACACCGCATAACATCCAGCGCAATACACCCCAGACGGAAAGCTGCACAAGCTGTCACTATAACGACGAGATTTTCCTGACGGCAGATCGTGTCGTTCCTGAAGAACTGGCAGCCAATGCGTCGGTCATGGTCACAGGGGCACCGCCTCTCCCAGCAGGTTACGAAGAATACGACGACCGCAATGCGGAATCCACAGAAGACTTCTTCGGCGGCGGCACAACTGAGGAAGCACCTGCAACAGATAGTGGTGGTTTCTGGGGAGATACCCCGGCTGAGGAAGAAGAACCAACTGAAGACAGCGGCGGATTCTGGGGCGATGCGCCCGCAGAAGACGAAAAAGCCGACGACACAGGTAGCTTCTGGGGAGATACCTCTTCGGAAGACGAAGCATCCGACGCGGCTGACAATAGTGGTGGCTTCTGGGGTGAATCTAGCGATAGTGGCGCATCATCAGAAGATAACACCACAGATGATGATGCCGAAGAAGATTCTGGTAGCTTCTGGGGCAGTTAAGCCCACCTCAAACCGTTCATGCTGCGGTGGCTGGTGATGCCAGCCACCGTATCACACAAATCGACACACATTTATGAGGACTTGTTTATTGAAATTAGATTGATGCCATGACATTTTGTCGACATAGCCATTTACTTCACAGTAGTAGTATCTCCATAGGAGGAGAATATGCGTAAGCTAGGATTTGTTTTATTGGCCGTGATGTTGGTCTTTGCGCTGGTCGTACCCGTCGCCGCACAAGACGCCGCCGTCGTGG
This sequence comes from Anaerolineaceae bacterium, assembly GCA_002699585.1. GTDB lineage: Bacteria > Chloroflexota > Anaerolineae > Aggregatilineales > Phototrophicaceae > Phototrophicus. Next base: position 527,365 of record PABP01000038.1, read on the forward strand.
CCCAATTGGAAGCCTATAGTGAAACTATCCCGCCGTACGGCACCATTTCCGCCGCTGACGTCGCAACGGCCATCGCTGAACGCGAACTCGTCTTGCTTGACGTCCGTGAAGTTGAGGAATACGAAGCGGGCCATGTTGAAGGCGCATTCAATGTGCCGATCCGCACACTGGGCGAAAATCTGAATTTGCTGCCTGATACCGAAGCAGAAATTATCGTGATCTGCCAGGGTGGTGCGCGTGCGATGCTGGCACAGACCGCACTGCGCGTCCTCGGCTATAGCAATGCTCAGACGATGGCTGGTGGTATGGGGGCCTGGGTTGGCGAAGACTTGCCGACTGTCACCGATCCATTTATGGTCGAAGCGGGTGAAGCACCGGAATTTGACGCAGCCGTCTACGAAGCCGTCAATGGCTACCTGGTGAACCTGCCCCAGGGTTACGGCCTGACAAACGCCAATGCGCTCAATGAAGCCCTATTTGAGAATCCCGATATTCTGCTGATCGACGTGCGCAGCCCGGACGAATGGGCCAATGGGTACATCGCGGGTGCCGAGCACATCTGGGTGAATGAATTCATGGCCAGCGTAGATGCATGGCCGGAAGACAAAGACGCCGCTATCGTCATCTATTGCGCCAGTGGCTATCGTGGTGGCATCGCCACCGTCATGATGAACCTGATGGGTTACACCAACGTTCGCAACCTGTCGGGCGGTATTGGTGCCTGGATCGCAGCCGGCTTGCCGCTGGAAGGCGTTCCTGAAGAAGCCGCCGAAGAAACCGCTGAATTCGACTTTGCAGCCGTTGCCGATGAATATCTCAGCAGCCTGCCAGAGACCTTCAACGCGGTTCGTCCTGATGGTCTGGCAGAAGAACTTGAAGGCGACGATGTCCCCTTCCTGGTTGACGTGCGCACGGTTGACGAATATACCGAATCACATATTGAAGGTGCGATCAACATTCCGCTGCAAGAGCTGACCCAGAACCTGGACCTGCTGCCCGCACAAGACGCCAATATCGTCGTTTACTGCGGTAGCGGCCATCGTTCAGCACTGGCTATGGAAGCCCTCAACCTGCTGGGTTACAGCAACACACGCAGTATGTTGACTGGCTTCGCTAACTGGTCCGGCGCAACATCAGACGTCCCGGTAGAAGCTGAAGTGGGCATGGCCCCTGAGATCGACCCAGCCCTGTTCGAAGCCGTTGATGGTTACATCAGCAGCATCCCGGCTGGTTACTTCATCGTCCGCGCCGATGCCTTGAACGAAGAACTGTTCGAGAATGAAATCTTCCTGATCGACGTCCGTACAGATGGCGAATTTGAAGCTGGTTACATCGAAGGCGCAGTGCATATTCCGCTGGAGCAACTGGTCGCCCGTATGGATGAATGGCCGGAAGATATGGCCGCAGCCATCGTCGTTTACGACAACCCAACCCATCGCAGCACCATGGCCATGGAAATCATGCAAATCCTGGGTTATGAAAACGTCCGTACGCTGGGTGGTGGCTTTGGCGCATGGTCAAGCGCTGACCTACCCGTCGCAACCCCATAAGCATGTTTTGGCTAACTGATTAGCCAACCCAATCTTCTACACAGGAAAACAGGGTGGTTCGCCACCCTGTTTTTGTTTTGATAGGCATGCTCCACTTGGCCGCCTGATTAAGCATTACGAACTGAGTTTAAGCATCACTTTGGTCAGGCTATTGGGGCTACCAATGACGGTGATTTCATCGCCAACGCGGACGTTGGAGAAGCCATGCGGAACAATTGTCTGGCCATCGCGCATGATTTCCAGGATCAACACATCCGTCGGCAGGCGCAGATCACGCAACGGCAGGCCATCGACGGACCTTTCGGTAATGGTGATCTGGGACACATCGTGGTCGGGGTCCTGATGCAGCAGCAAATCCACGACTTCTGGCGCGTTGATCGACTGCTCCAGCAAGTACACAATGGCAGAAGCCGGGTCAATCACGCGGACACCCTGATCGATGAAGTCGTCGCGCAAGGTGACATCGCGCAGACGCACCACGAGGTTTTTGACACCACATCCCTCACGCGCTAGCAAACAAGCTTTCATATTCAGGGCATCGTCATCCATCATCGCAACCAGGGCATCGCGCTCATTGTGTATGAGAGATGACAGCACTTCGCTGTCTACATGGGGGATAACACGCTCGTCAACATCCTCAGCAGCAAGTGCCTCCACACGTTCCGCATCGGTATCAGCTACTATCACCTGCCAGCCGCGAGATGACATCTGGCGAGCTAGGGTCATCGACTGCGGTTCAATCCCCAGGATAAGCAAACGGCGCGGCTCGCCACGGTCGCTATCCGGCACATAGGCCTCACCGACCTGGCGTAGCGCAAATTTCAGCAGCATCGGCCCGAAGACTTCATTTAGCACAATAACGGCGATAATCAACGTTGCGAATTCACTACCTAGGGTATCCGGGAAGAAGACTGCCGTCTCACGCGCGAGGCCGAGGGCGATACCCGCCTGTGTGATGAGGCCCAACCCGGCATAACGCCGGAAGTCCTGCGGTTCGCCAGCGATCAAGCCGCCAACGTAGGTGCCGATAATGATAGAGACCATGCGCACGCCAAAGAGCACGGCAGCGATGCCTATAGTACTGATGAGAATATCCAGCTTAAGACCGACACCCGTCAGGGCGAAGAAGGCAACATATACCGAGGGGCTGATGTCATGCAACAGTTCTTCAAATGGCTGCCGATAGCGCGTGAAATTGGTAACCGTAAAACCCGCCACCATCGACATCAGCAGCGGCTCGATCTTGATCTTTACGCCGATAGCGTCATAGATCCAGTTCGGGACATGATTTGCAGATTCAAAGAGCAAATAGCCGAGCACGATCAGCAATGCCGCTTTGACGACTTTGCTTAACGATGCTGACATCATGATGCCAATCAAACGCCCAATCAGGTAACCCGCTATCAAGGCAATGACAATATCGACGACCAGTATGACCAAAAAGCTAACCGTCACTGGCTCGCCTTCGATCATGGCGCTGGCAAACGCCACGGATATGGCGAAGAAGACGATAATCACCACATCCATGACTACCGTGATACTAAGGACAGTCGTTGAGAAGGGGCCTTTAGCGCGCGCCTCCTGAATGACAGCGATGGTACTGGCAGGCGACAAGGCCAATAGGATGGTCGCACCCAATAATGCCACTGCTGCCTTGGTGATAAATGGATAATCCGCCGTGAAGGGGATAGAGGACTGTAGGATAAATAAGGCGATGCCGATCAAGATAAAGGCGGCAATGACGATACCGGTTGCATTCAGCAAGATGCCTCGCAACCTGGCCCGTATTTCTTTCAGGTACAGTTCACTACCCGCTACAAAAGCAATGATGGCCAGTGAAATGTCATCAATATAGCGTAGGGAATCTACGGCCTCTTTCGGCAGCAGTTCCAGAATGAAGGGTCCAGCCAACACACCAGCCAACAAATAGCCAGTGATATAGGGCAAGCCATACCGAGAAAAGAACTTTCCGATTTGTTTCGCAGCCAGAGCAATCAGGAAAAACCCGATGGAATAGCTAATGATAGGAGGGATGTTCAGCATTGTGTGGGGTCCTCTTTCGGATCGAACACAGTGTTGATATATCCAGTAAATGTATAATTTTCGACTTGGTGGTAGCCTTAGAGCAATATGATGCTTTCTTTAGAAAAAGGAGAAATGAAGCTAAATGGTAGGTCCTTCGCTTGCAAAATTAGAATCAAGCCATGTGAATAACGCTATGGATGCCCTGGCTTATGAGTGGGCACCCCGCATCCGATTTGACGCTAAGGAGCCATTTTTGCCGCTGGCAGTCGGCCATACCGTGATTCAGGAGCCACAAAAATCACCCTCTTCCAAGTTCCAACTCGACCCCGGCAATGGTACGCTGATTGAGTATGCTATCTGGTGGGATTGGGACATCGAACACTTATATGAGCTGGAGCACGTCTGGGTATACTTGGATGCCGATGGTCAACTGGCTAAGGTAGAAGCATCCGCACATGGCAAACTGCGCCTGCTGGCCGATGACGACATCACCCAGCCCCTAGAAGACGGTCGCGTCACCGTATTTTCTGAACCAGGAAAACATGCTATCGCACTCAGGCCAGAATGGCTGCTCAAGAACAAAAACAGCACCACCGAAAAATGTATAATTTCAGCGGGCAGCGGTGGCATCCACACGACCAACCCATTTGGCGCAGAAGCATTTGGCCAGCCGACAGCGCTCAGCCATCGGCTGGCCAAGCTATATATGAAGCGACGTGCCTTTACACCTAGCTTTGATTTTTCAAAGGTTGTCGATTTGCGGGATACGGTCCTGACGACCTGGGAAACACTCGAAAAATGGATACCAGAACGCATTCAAGCGTGCATCGCCGAGCTGCACGAGACAGTGCCCCATCTGGAAGCAATCTGCCTGGACAGCGGCGATACGATGGTTGATGAATCGACTGAAATCAAAGACGAAAATGAAGTTGTCCTAGAAGCTGATCTGATCCCTGGTGCGGCTGATATGGTCCGCGATTTGGCAGCGAATGGGTATCGGCTGGCACTGGTGGCGGACGGTCCGCGTGGCACATTTGTAAATGTACTCGGTCACTATCAACTGTGGGATTACTTTGAAGCCTATGCCATTTCCGGTGATGTGGGCATAGCGAAACCCGCCGCCCTCATGTTTGAGACGGCACTGAACGCACTCCACATAGCGCCTTCTGACTACAATCGGGTGGTGATGGTCGGTAACAATCTGGAACGGGACATCAAGGGGGCCAATGCCCTGGGCCTGATTAGCATCTGGATATCATGGTCTAAAAGACGGTCACACACGCCTGCCAACGAAAGCGAAGTCCCCGATTATGAAATCAAGACGCCAAGCGACCTCATCGGCCTGTTAGAGCGCATCGAACTGAGTTTAGCGGAGAATAAAGCCTGATTCACTCTATCAGCGGCACGGATTGACAAACTTGTGTAAATCGCTCAATGGATCGTGCGTTTGTCGTGGTTAATTTATACAATATAGAGGTATCTCTCACGATTGTTTGCTATCTTAAGAACGTATCGCGTTCTTGTATCAAACCATAGTCAACATTGTGTCCGTCAAAAATGGCTACACTTCCAAATTATTGAGCGAAAGGTTTCTTTTTTATGGGTGTCATTGAAAACGCCAACTTAGAAGAACGGCAAGACATGAACGATCACCTAGCCCAAGAAGCCGTCACACTAACCGAACATCTGCTAGCAGCCGCCAAAGGCGACCAAAGCGAAGCCGAACGACAACAAGCCAACAAGATCGCCGGGATGATGCACGATCCTGATGGCAAAAAAGTCACCATGCTAATGCTTGACCAAGCATTCCGCAGTGAGAACGCGGCGCGTGTCGCTGACCAGATACGCCATCTGGTTGATCAATATGGCAACCCGGAGTATCTCCAGCGTTGGGAGCAGCTCGCGCTCAGCCTGGGCAACTTTATGAGCCAGCTTGCACCGACTGTGGTCGTGCCCTTCATCGTTTCCAAGCTGCGCCAGGAAACCAAAGCGGTCATCCTGCCCAGCGAACAAGGCAAGTTTACATCTTACCTGGCCAAGCGCCGCGCGATGGGCACACGCATCAACGTCAACCAACTGGGAGAAGCTATCCTGGGCGAAGGGGAAGCCAAAAAACGGCTGGATGCCTATCTCGACCTGCTAGCCAACCCCAGCATCGAATATATCTCGGTCAAAATTTCCTCGATTTTCAGCCAGATTCATCTGGTAGCCTTTGACCACACGGTTGAGGAAATTAAGGTCCGGCTGCGCCAGTTGTATCGGCAGGCGATTGCACACCCCTATCATCAGCTGGATGGCACTACGGCACCCAAGTTCGTCAATTTGGATATGGAAGAATACCGCGACTTGCACCTGACGGTCGCTGCTTTTACCCAGGTGCTTGATGAAGATGAATTCAAGGACTACCGGGCCGGGATCGTGCTGCAAGCCTATCTGCCGGATTCCGCGCAGGTGCAGCGTGACCTAACCGCCTGGGCACAAAAGCGCGTGGCCGCAGGTGGCGCGCCCATCAAGCTGCGCATCGTGAAGGGCGCGAACCTGGCCATGGAAAAAGTCGAAGCAGCGACCCACGGCTGGCCGCAAGCGCCGTATACCTCCAAACATCAGGTGGATGCCAATTTCAAGCGCATGGTCACCTACGGCTGCGACCCAGAACGGGCCAAAGCAGTCAACCTGGGCATCGCCAGCCACAACCTGTTCGATGTCAGTTATGGCATCCTACTGCGAGAAAAATACGATCTGTACGATGAAGTCGAGTTTGAAATGCTGGAAGGCATGGCCAACCATCAGGCGCGGGCCGTGCAGGATCGTGCCAAGGGGCTATTGCTGTATGCGCCAGTGGTCAAACGGTCGGATTTCCACAGTGCGATTGCTTATCTTGTGCGGCGATTGGATGAAAACACGGCTGAAGAAAATTTCCTCCATGATCTGTTCGACCTGGAACCGGGAACGCCCCAGTGGACCAACCAACGCGATCGGTTCCTGAATGCAGTCGAGGCCATGCAGACAGTTGCCGATGTGCCCAATCGTCAGCAAGACCGTGCCACAGAAGAGATCGAATTTAACGCAGATGCGCCCTTCGACAATGTAGCCGACACGGATTTTTCACTGCGGCAGAACCAAGCCTGGGCGGCTGACGTTGTCGCCCGCTGGCATGAAAAAACTATAGAGGACATCCCGCTGCAAATCGGCGGAGAAATCCTCACAAGCGATACCCTGGCTGAAGGACACGACCCGTCTAAACCGGGTGAGGTCAGCTATCGATATGCACTGGCCAAGCCGGAACACATTGAAAAAGCGCTCAAGACTGCGGTTGCTGCTAAAGCAGACTGGCAGGCACTCAGCACAGAAGAACGCAAAAAGCTGTTGGTGCGTTGTGGGGATGTCCTGGCAGCCAGACGTGGTGACCTCATCGGCGCGATGGTGCGCGATGGCGGCAAAACGGTCGAACAGGCTGACCCGGAAGTCTCAGAGGCGATTGACTTCGCCAATTACTATGCCCGTAGCTTTGATGACCCCAATAGCGAACTGGATAACGTCACGTTCGATCCGCTGGGCGTGGTGTTGATTACCCCGCCCTGGAACTTCCCGCTGGCAATCCCGGCTGGGGGCACGCTGGCTGCCCTGATGGCAGGCAACACGGTCCTTTTCAAGCCTGCGCCGGAAGCGGTGCTGCTAGGCTGGCTGATCGTCAATGCCTTGTGGGATGCGGGGATTCCGCGCGATGTGCTGCAATTCGTGCCGACCACCGACGACGAAGTCGGTCAGGCTTTGGTGACGGATAATCGCGTCGATGGTGTGATCCTGACCGGGGCCTATGAAACCGCCCGTATGTTCCTGGGATGGAAGCCAGAGATGCGGCTGTTCGCGGAAACCAGCGGCAAGAATTCCATGATTATCACGGCGATGGCTGACCGCGATCAGGCGGTTAAAGACCTTGTGAAATCCGCATTTGGCCACGCTGGACAAAAGTGCTCGGCGGCCAGTTTGGGCATTCTGGAAGCCGAAGTGTACGATAGCCCTAGCTTCCTGAGCCAGCTTAAAGACGCCGCTGCCAGCCTAGACGTGGGTCCACCCTATGCACTGTATAACGTGGTATCGCCCGTCATCCATGAACCCGAAGCTAAGCTCAAACGCGCCCTAACACAACTCGACCCTGGCGAAAGTTGGCTATTGGAACCCAAGATAGTCGATGGCAACCCCAACCTATGGTCACCGGGCATCAAGCTGGGCGTCAAGCCAGATTCTTTCTTCCACAAGACGGAGTGCTTCGGCCCGGTGTTGGGTCTGATGCGGGCTGATAATCTCGACCACGCCATAGAGCTGGCCAATGCGGTCGATTACGGCCTGACGAGCGGATTGCAATCACTCGATGACCGCGAAATCGCCAAATGGCGTAAGGCCATCCATGCAGGCAATGCATACATCAACCGCGTAACGACCGGGGCAATCGTGCAGCGGCAGCCCTTCGGTGGCTGGAAGCGCTCGGCATTTGGTTATGCCAAAGCGGGTGGCCCCAACTATACGTTCAGCCTGGGGCACTGGCAGGATACGCCTGCTGATGCAGAGACCTTGCTCAATCGGGCGAAGGCATCCTATCAACAAGCCTGGGATAGCCATTTCCACGTCAAGCATGACCCCAGCCAAATCCTGGGTGAGTCAAACGTCTATCGCTATCGGCGCATCAAGCACATGATCTTGCGTGTAAACACCAACACGTCAGCGGAAGATATCGAGCGCGTGGTGATGGCATCTGGCCTGTGTGGCGTACCGCTGCGCATCAGCCTGACCCCCGGCACGGACTTACCGATTGACATCAGCCAGGAGCAGCATGTAGCGGCTGTGACAGAAACCGACGAGCAGCTTATCGATGCGCTGAATGATGAGCGTTACCGTTACTGGCAGCGTTTACGTGTCCTGGGCGACGTGCCGGAAGTGGTGCGACTGGCAGCGATAGAAGCCCACGTTCCGTTGATTGAAGCGCCGGTTGTCTCTAATGGGCGCATCGAATTACGGCATTATCTATTGGAGCAAGCCATTAGCGAAACCACTCATCGTTATGGCAACTTGCTGACCGAATAAGCAAACAGACTGCTCTCAAAGCCCTGGCTAACCACCAGGGCTTTTTTATTTGCAAACAACATTTATGACTATCGCAGAAAATTTCGACTATGATTAAGGCAGGCTGGTTCGCACATCAGGAGATTGTCTTTGAAGCTCGCACTCGATTTTGGCACCACCAACAGTCTGGTTGCCCTGCGTCAGGCAGATGGCGAGACGACTGTTCTGCCTCTCGGCCCATTGACTGACCCAGATCTGAATACGATTCCATCGCTGGTCTATATCCATGAGGATGGCCAGGTCACGGTCGGCCACCAGGCGCAATTGCTGGATAGCGATGATCGCCTGTTCCGTGACTTCAAGCGCGGCATCCTGGCAACGCCACCACCGCAGCCGCGTTCCCTGAATGGCCAAATGTGGCATCCGCGCGACATCGGCAAGCAGTTTTTGCGTACCGTGATGGCTGCGCTGCCCAATCAGATTGATATGCTGGCGATGTCCGTGCCCGTGACGGCCTTCCAGGAATATGTTGAGTGGCTATTTACGATCTTCGATGACATTCCGACCGAAAAAGTACGTGTGGTCGATGAAAGCACGGCGGCAGCACTCGGCTATGCCATCAAGCTACCGGGGGCCATGGTACTGGTCTTTGACTTTGGCGGTGGTACGCTTGACCTGAGCCTGGTCAAGCTGCCAGAACACCGAGACAACACGGGCGGCTTTCTCGGTCGACTGCTATATGGCGGCAGCGAAGATCGCTCCGCGCAGGTCATTGCCAAAGCGGGGCGCATCCTGGGCGGCAGCGACATCGACCATTGGCTGGCACAGCACCTCAGCCAGCAATACGGATTGAATCCAAACAGCTATTTGTTGCAAGAATGCGAACGGGCCAAAATCGCGCTGTCTGATGCTGAAGAAACCATTATTCACTTCGGTGGAAAGACAATCCCGTTGACACGGCACGACCTACGCGACTTACTGGAACAACACGGCTTCTTCACGGCAATTCGGCGCGTCATTGATAAGGTGATGCATACGGCGCGTCAAAATGGCATTTTCAAAGAAGATATTCAGCATGTACTGCTGGTCGGTGGCATGAGCCTGATGCCCGCCGTACAGGATGTGCTCAAAGCATATTATGGTGAAGAGCGCGTCCATGCTGACAAGCCCTTCACGGCTGTGGCAGAAGGCGCATTGCTGCTGACCGAAGGTGGCGGACTCAACGACTATCTGATCCATAGCTATGGGCTGCGCTACCTCGACGAAGGCAGCCATCGCTATGATGAATTCCTGCCAATGGGCACAACAATTCCGCTGGATAAGCCCGTCGAGATTATGCTGCGGGCAGCCCATGAAGCACAACGCGAACTGGAAATCATCATCAGCGAGATTGACCCGGACCGTGCAGAGGCCATCGAAGTCATACAGGAGAATGGCGAGACGATTTTTGTGGCCCAGGGCGGCGATGCCTCGGTGAGCATTACGCCGCTGAATGTTGAAACGCCGCTGCTCATTCCGCTGGAACCACCGGGGACCGCTGACAAAGACCGTATACGGGCTGCATTCACCGTGGATGCCAACCGCCGCCTGCACGTCACGCTAACCGATGTACAAAAACGACGCACGCTGGTCAAAGACGCTGTACTCGCAACCATCCGCTGAGTGAAAGGAAACTCTTGTGGCGATGATTACAGGCCGCGAACCGGCCCTCTCACAAAAACCACGCACCGGATGGAAACTATCTCCCCGGCGCTTGGCAACCATGCTGCTCAACATGCCGCCGGAGGCGATTTCGCTAGCTGCTGCCGAGGAACTACTCAAAAGCGATGACCTGCTGGTACGGCATCATGGCGCGATGCTGCTATCGAAACGCGGGGACCGCGATGCACGGCTCATCATGGATCGGCAGCTACGCCAGGGCAACCCTGCGACTCGCGCCAGTGTCGCCCGCAGGCTGTATACATTCAGTTGGTTCGCTGCCGAGCCGATGCTGACACGGGCAGTCCATGATGCTGACCCGCGCGTGCGCGAAGCCGCTATCTATGCCCTGTGCGAGGTCGGTACGATCAATGCTTACCAGATAGCCACTGAGTCGCTGGTCAAAGAAACGGAAGATTTTGTCTTCATGGCGACGGCTGTCGGGCTGCGCAAACGCAGCGATGCGGATGCCGTCCCCCTGCTGGAACAAGCCATGCGCGCCCAGGACCCAGAGGTACGCATCAAAGTGCTGGAAACCCTGGGTGAAAACGGGACTGCTCCCGCTGGCCCAATCGTCAAAGCAGCGCTGTATGATGACGACCCGGATGTGCTGGATGCCGCCGCCCAAAGCACCATTGAAGTCTGTGGCGAAGCAGGTTTGCCGTTGGTCATTGAGCGCATTCTGGCCCATACCGGCGACTCTCGACTGGCGCTGCTGCAAGGCATGAATCAGGCCACCAACCGGATGTTCATCAATCTGGCGGAAGTGGATTGTGTTGATGCTGTGCTGGATATGCTGGCCATCACCGGACGCGATGCGATGGCCGCCATGCGACGGCGCACGGTCCTGTGTCTGGCATGGATTCGTCATCCACGCGCGGATGCCCTTCTCGAAGACATCCTGACGAATGAAAGCAGCGAGGCCATGCGCGCCGACTTGCAGCATATCATCGACAGCTTACGCAGCCAACCCACCTAAGCTCTATCAGCGAATGGGTTTGGCAGACATTAGCCGGGGCGCTATAGTCTGAGATACCTCATGGATTCATTTATTTCGCTTATTAGGAGCCACTTCTGTGAAAGCCATTGTTCTTGAAAAACCGGGCCAGCTATCGCTGATAGATGTGGATGCCCCTGCTGCCCCTGGCTCGGACGAGGTGCTGGTGCGCGTAAAGCGGGTCGGCATCTGCGGGACAGATTTGCATGCCTTTGGTGGCAACCAGAACTTCTTCACGTATCCGCGCATCATGGGCCATGAACTGGCAGTGGAAGTCGTCGCCATTGGCCCAACTGACATCAGCCACGATTACGCCGTCGGCGATACCTGCTGTGTGATTCCGTACTTGCATTGCGGCGAGTGCATCGCCTGCCGACGCGGCAAAACCAATTGCTGCACCAACATGCAGGTATTGGGCGTGCATGTCGATGGCGGCATGCGAGAGCAGTTCATCGTGCCAGTGGATAAGCTCATCAAAGCGGATGGCATCCCAGTTGAGCATCTGGCGCTGGTGGAGATGCTGTGTATCGGCGCACACGCTGTCAATCGCGCGCGCCTGCAATCGAGGGAAACGGTGCTGGTCATCGGCGCGGGGCCAATTGGATTGGCAACGGCTGCTTTCGCCAAAGCTGCCCAGGCTGATGTCATCATGATGGAAATCAATGACAAGCGATTGGCATTTTGTAAAGAAGCGCTGGGCATCGAAAAGACGATCCAGCCAGGGGATGATACCGTTCCTGAATTGCAAAAACTCGCCAATGGTGACCTGCCCACGACGGTTTTCGACTGTACCGGCAATGCCAACTCCATGCAGGCCGCGTTTGACTATGTGGCACATGGTGGTTCACTGGTGCTGGTCGGCCATATCAAAGGCGACATCACCTTCAGCGATCCCCATTTTCATTCACATGAGATGACACTCATCGCCAGCCGTAACGCGACCCGTGCCGACTTCGAGTGGGTAATTAACACGCTGCGCGCTGGTCAAATCAACCTGACACACTGGATCACACACACGGCCACGCCGGAAGAAGTGGTCGAAGTGTTCCCAAGCTGGCGTGACCCGGCAACGGGCGTCGTCAAGGCGATGCTAACCTTTGACTAGGGATCGCATTCTTCCAAATCACTCTTTTAGCAAAACAAAAAACTCTACAGGCAGAGTTTTGGTTACGGTATTTTGATTGATGAACAATTTCAGACAGGCTACTTCTTGATGTCACAGCTACAGGCTGGGCAAGAAGTGACGGGGGTATCCTCGTCGGTCACCCGTTCATAATAGCGCGGCATGGGGACGATGAACGGGCATGATCCTTTGACGCCGCAGGTCGTACACGCCTCTCCGCTGCCGCTGATCTCGCGCAGTTTGCCTTTGCGCACCCAGTAGTCGATCATGCCATGTAGTACGCCCGGTTCCAGGTCCATGTCGCGCGCCATCTGGTTGATGGACAGCGGCGTGGATTGGTCGCTAAAGCGGTTGAGGACTTCTCGTAATTGACTGGCCATAACGTTAGCCTCCAAATCCTAAGAGCGTGCCACCCTGGAACACGACCACAGCGGCCAACCAGGCGATGCCGAAGGTATAGGCGATCTGGTAGAACACGAACTGTCTGCCGAATTCCTGACGCATGGCCGCGACCGTCGCCATACAGGGTGTATACAGCAGGATGAATACGGAGAAAGCAACCGCCGCCAGCGGTGTATAGGCTTGTGTCAGGGCAGCTTCAAGAGCGGTGGTATCTGCTTCATCGCCTGCTATTCCCAGGAAATCGGCTTCTGGAATCTGGACAAAGGGTACTAGATTCAACGTCCTGGGTACGATATTAACGACTTCCTGCACGGTCAGGACAGCAGCGTCGACAAAGGAGGAGCCAATAAAAGCGGCATCCTCAGTGAGTGTCGGCATGGGTTCGTCCACGGCATCGACTGTTTCCGCTTCCCCCACATAAATCTGGCTGAGCGAGCCAATAATCACTTCTTTGGCGACGAAACCTGTAATTAGCGAACCCGTCGCCTGCCAATCACCGAAGCCTGCCGGTTCAAATATGGGTGCCGCAACCTGGCTAACAACACCAAATACGCTGTTTTCCGGGGCGACATCGTTAAACTCGCCCTCGCCCCTGGCTGGAATCGCCATTAGCAACCAAATGACCATCGTCGAAAAGAGGATGATCGTACCTGCTTTGCGCACAAACTCGCTGGTGCGCTCCCAGGTCTGCCGCCAGACATCGCGTAAACGTGGCGCACGATACGGCGGAAGCTCCATGACGAAGGGCTGCGGCGGTTTGTTACGGTAGACTGTCCGCTTGAGTCCCCAACCTGTCAGCAGGGCAATCGCAATTCCCAGGATATACAAGCCGAATATCAAATTGCCGGAGCGTGCACCAAAGAAGGCCGCACCAATCACCAAATAGACAGGCAAACGAGCGCCACAGCTCATGAATGTGACCAGGAAGCCCGTCAGCTTACGGTCGGATTCATTTTCCAGGGTGCGGGTCGCGTAGACAGCCGGGACGGTACAGCCGAAGCCAACCAGCATCGGCAAAAAGCTCTTACCATGCAGGCCCATCGCCCGCATCACACGGTCCATAACGAATGCCGCCCGCGCCATATAGCCACTGTCTTCCAACGCACCAATAGCCAGATAGAGTGTCGTCAGTACGGGCACGAATACCAGCACGCCGCCGACACCTGGGATTACACCATCGAGCAGGAGGGATGAAACCCATGTGCTTTCCAGCCCAAGAAGTCCAAGCAATGCTGTAACCCAATGGGTAATCGGCCCGCTGATGATGCCATCAACCCAATCCAGCATGGGGGCACTGACGTTAGCTGTCATCTGGAAGACAACCCACATCATCAATAAGAAGATGGGCACGCCATAATATTTGTGGGTGAGAATGCGATCCAGTTTATCAGAGCGGGTTTCTACAGCGACTTGCGGACGATAGAGCGCACCACTGATGACCGTATTGATAAATCCGTAGCGGCCATCCGTGATGAGCGTTTCAGCATCGTCGTCCGTAGCTGCTTCAATGCGTCCGGCAGCTTCCGTCGCTTGTGTTAACAGCGCCGGGTATGCTGACAACCGTGCAACGATGTCTTCGTCTTCTTCCAACAATTTAATCGCCAGCCAGCGCGGCACATATTGGCCTGCCAGAGCAGGAATAGCTTGAATTGTCGCCTCTAGCTGTTGGATTTCTCGTTCGAGGTTAGGGTCATAATCAATAGAAGCCGCTTGTTTGACGGTTGGGGATGCCAACTGCTGGATGGCCGTCTTGAGGGCATCGACCCCCACGCCGCGGGTGCCAATCGTTTTGATGACAGGCACACCACCAAGCTGCACGGATAGCTTGCCTGTATCAATGTGGAAGCCACGGCTCTGGGCAATGTCACTCATGTTGAGGGCAATGACCACCGGAACCTGGAGTTCCAGAAGTTGCGTCACGAGGTACAGGTTACGCTCCAAGTTGACGGCATCGACAACAGCGACCACAACACCGGGGCGTTCGTGGACGATGAAATCACGCGAGATCACTTCTTCGATTGAATATGCCGTCAGGCTATATGTGCCGGGCAGGTCGACAACGATGACTTCCTGCCCAGCAATATAGAGTTGGCCCTCTTTCTTTTCAACGGTCTTACCGGGCCAATTGCCAACGTGTTGCTTAGACCCCGTCAAAGCGTTAAATAGCGTACTTTTGCCAACGTTTGGATTACCTGCGAGGGCAATCTTCATGCTGCTTACAGCCATAAGATTAAACGTTTCCGTTGCGATTATTTACTCTGTATCCGATGCGTCATTAGCCGAGATCGATTTCAATCATCTGCGCTTCTGATTTACGCAGCGAGAGATGATAGCCCCGTACAAGATAATCGACCGGATCGCCCATCGGCGCGGCTTTGACCATCTCCACCTGTACACCACGCACGAGGCCCATATCCATAAGGCGGCGGCGAACAGCCCCTTTGCCTGTGATTTTCACTACTTTCGCAGGCTGGCCATTTTGTAATTGGTCGAGAGTCATTATTTGCGCCTCCTTACGGCAGTCTTCACATAATCCCCCAGCACACATACAAACCGTCAACACGTCCGCGCCGATCTGACTGCCCAGTTCTTGCCGCAGTTTATCGACCAAGTGAGATGTCACCTGGGTCACTTTGCCACAACGGCTACACGTGAAGTGAAACACATCTTTTTTGTCGTTGACGCGGTAGACTTTGCGTTCATGGTCAGTGGAAACATACTGCGAGGCAATCACCTCGGCATCTTCCAGTGTGTTGAGGGTGCGGTAAACAGTGGGTAAGCTGATGTTGGGGTCTTGTTGTGCAGCCAGCCGATAGAGGCCATCGGCATCGATGTCCTCTTCAACATGGGATAACAGGTCGAAGAGGATTTCGCGCTGCGGTGTGATGCGTCCGCCACTATCGCGGATAGCGTCTCTGGCTTGCTGCTGGAAAGTCATAACTATACTCGCTGCTTATTGCAACTCATTTACAATAACGAGTTTAGTTCGACCGCCCCAACTTCTATAGTGACGAACATCACAAATAACGTATGTAGGTCGGGTGAGGATTGTCCGCCTAGCTAGAGCGCAGCCTCTTGATGATGTCCAGGGCTTGCTTGGCTGTCTGGGTGATGCTGGCATAATCGCCAGACGCGACCCAATCTTTGCGGACAAGCTGGCTACCCATACCGACGCAGGCTACCCCGGCATTGAACCAACCGCTCAGGTTGTCTTCATCGGGGCTAACGCCGCCTGTTGGCATGATGCTCGTCCAGGGACGTGGGCCTTTGACGGCTTTGACGAAATCCGGGCCGCCGGCTGTTTTGCCAGGGAACAGTTTCACAATTTCCACACCATAGGACTCCGCAGTGGCGATTTCAGTGAGGGTGCCACAACCGGGCATATAAGCAACTTTGCGACTGTTGCACAGGCGCGCGACTTCAGCATCGAAGGTGGGGCTGACGACAAAATTGGCCCCGTGTGCCAGGTAGAGCGCGGCTGTCGGCGCATCGCTGACCGTGCCAACGCCGATTATCATGTCGGGATACTCAGTGGCTGCGGCACGAATGAGGTCAGTGAACACGGTAATGGCAAAATCACCACGATTGGTGAACTCCAGCAGGCGACAACCACCCTCATAGAGCGCCCCAGTCACCTTTAAGGCGACATCGACATCAGCGTGATAAAACAGCGGCATCATGGCACTTTCGAGTACCTGATTGTAAATCGCCAAGCGAGTGAAACGTGCCATTATTGTTTGCTCCATGTGAAGAATAAATCAAAAAAATATCGACCCATTTATAGGCCGATATTAGCTTGCGGCGGTGCCGATGTCAATTACATTCGTCAAGTGATTCTTAGCGCATTGGTAAGTTCGGGATTGCACCCTGTAATTCAATCAGGCTGCGGGCAATCCAGGCGGTTTGACCCTCATAAGAAACTTGTATCCAGCCTGGTACACGGCCTGTCGCCACCAGGGGCGTATCAGCCGGAACAACTGTCACAATGTCGGCATCCAGACCAGGAGTAGACCGGAGGCGTGATTCCTGCAAGACGCGGCCTGTGATGGTATAGCCCTCGTAACCGCTGCTCTCCATCGGGGCAGCACCCAGCGCCGCGGGCATCGTCCCCACTTGATCCCAGGGACGCGGTAGGGCTTCAAAGATTGCACCCGCCGCCTGTAATTCAGACAGAATCGTTGGCAGGACGCGGCCTGTTACGCGATTCAAATCATGGAAAATGATGATGACGCCATCGCCATAATCATAGGCGTTGTTGGGATTATGGAACGACCCGACTGACACGGATTCCCCCAGCACATTTTGAATCACAGCCTGGTCGAATGCGAGCGTATCCAAATCGACACTATCCGGCATGGCCCAGCCGCAGTCATCGCTGTTGACGTTCCAATTATAGGTAATCACATTGATGCCATCGGCAGGTGGGAATGGCTGGGCTGCCCCACCGGGCTGCCAAAACATCTTGGTCTGGGAATCGTATATGGGCAGCATGTCACCGAGCGCATTGCGAAGCGCATCTTCCGTACGTTGATAGGACGCAATCACAGCATCCGCCGGAGCACCTGCATACACGCCGACTTCTTCCCACAGGTGGTTGATGAGCGCGTGACCTTCACGGACTTCCCGCTGGAGCAAGTCTTCATGACCCGCGATCTGCGCCCCGGCAATCACGAACGAGGCATGGGCATTATGTTGTGCGAGAATGTCCAGAATCTGGGGCGTGTAAGCATCGGTAGGGCCATCTTCAAAAGCGAGGTATACCCGGAAAGGCGCACCCCCCTGGGCGGAAACAGTCGCCAGTGATGCCCCCAATATGACAACGAGCAATAAAGTCGAAAACAGTCTTTTCATCATTTTTGGCTACGATCCGATAGAGTGAAACTTACCGTTATCATAGCCATTTTGTGGCATGTTATATCGACGGCTAAGCATCGCTCAAACGACGATCAACCTACGTATGAAATAGCTATCGCTGCGCTGTAAAAATCACGAAAAAAGCCAGACCCATTATTGATCTGGCTGATATACAAAACCTGGGGGATATGGCCTCTGTTAGCAAATGCGCGGCAGCAGTTCCCCGGCGGGCAGATCGACAATGCGCTGGGCGCCGATGCGCGTACGGGCCACCACCATGCCCGGATGATCGTTAACGACCTGGCCGATGATGGCTGCGTTGGCGCCATAGGGTGATTGGCGGATGGCAGCCAGCACTGCGTCAGCATGTTCAGGCGGGACGACAGCGACCAGCTTGCCTTCATTGGCCACGTAGAAGGGGTCCAGGCCGAGCATCTCGCAGGCGCTATGCACGGCTGGATCAACAGGTACGGCAGTTTCATCGAATTGCATGCCCACCTGTGACGCGCTGGCCAATTCGTTCAATACAGCAGCCAGACCACCGCGCGTCGCATCCCGCAAGCAATGCACATTTGGCGTTACACCCAGAATAGCCTGCACCATGCCGTTCAACGGGGCACTATCGCTTTTGATAACTGACTCAAAGGTCAGGCCTTCGCGCACAGACATAATGGCGATGCCGTGATCGGCCATTGTGCCACTAACGATGATGACATCTCCCGGCTGGGCACGGTCAGCGGCGATGTTTACGCCTTCCGGGACGACGCCAATGCCGGTCGTGTTAATGTAGAGGCCGTCACCATGTCCTTTGTTGACCACTTTGGTATCGGCGGCGATGATCTGGACGCCAGCGGCTTGGGCGGCTTCACCAAAGCTGGTGACAATGCGCCCCAGGTCTTCCATCGGCAAACCCTCTTCCAAGATGAAGCCCGCGCTCAAAAAACGCGGCTGTGCCCCACTCATCGCAATGTCATTGACCGTGCCGTTGATCGCCAGTTCACCGATATTGCCGCCAGGGAAAAACAGCGGATTGATGACGAAACTATCGGTGCTCATGGCGATGCGACCGGGCTGCGATAGAGCAAACTGGGTGGAATCGCCAAACTGGTCAAGCAGCTCGTTCTGCAAGATGGGCGCAAAAAGATGCTCGATCAGGTCGTGGGTCATTTTGCCGCCGCTGCCATGCCCCAGCACAACGGTCGGATAGTTGCGCAAAGGTGCCGGACAGGTCCAACCCATGAGGTTGAGTGATTCTTTGGGAGTTTGGCCGTTATTGCTCATGCTTCACCTTCTGCTGTGTGGTGGCTTGTCCCTGGGCGACCTGAAAGCGGCCATAGCGATAATAGGCGGCACAGGCCCCTTCCGAGGAAACCATCGTCGCGCCGAGGGGCGTCTGTGGCGTGCATTCTTTACCGAAAGCGGGGCACTGTATCGGCTTTTTGATGCCTTTGAGCACATCGCCGCTGATGCACAGGGGCGATTCATCTGTCGCAATGGTAGCCACTTCCGGGAAGCGGGCTTCGGCATCGTAGGCGGCGTAAGGTTCACGCAGGCGGTAGCCGCTCATAGGAACCATACCAATGCCGCGCCACTTGTGGTCGGCCATTTTGAAAACTTCACTCATGAGCTTTTGAGCGGGCACGTTGCCCTCACAGGTGACGGCACGCTCGTAAGCATTTTCGACCTCGGTGCGGCCTTCTTCCAACTGGCGCACCAGCATCAAGATGCCGCGCGCCAAATCAACGGGTTCAAAGCCGGTCACGACCATCGGCACTGGATACGACTTGATGAGGTCTTCGTATTCCCAGTAACCCATGACCGCGTTGACGTGCCCTGGCGCGAGGAACCCATCAACAAGGACATCCTCAGCTTCCAGCAGCGCGGAGAGAATCGGTGGTACGGTCACATGCGAAACCAGAATCGAATAATTCGTCAATCCAAGGCGCTTGGCCTGGAAAACGGACATGGCATTCGCCGGGGCGGTCGTTTCAAAGCCGATGGCGAAAAACACCACCTCTTTATCGGGATTTTCCTGGGCGAGTTTAACGGCATCCAGGGGCGAATAGACAATGCGGACATCGCCACCCGCAGCCTTGACGCTAAACAGGTCTTGCTGGGAGCCAGGGACGCGCAGCATATCGCCGTAGGACGTGAAAATCACATTGGGGAAGCTGGCGATACGCACGGCCTTGTCGATCAGTTCCAGCGGCGTGACGCATACCGGACAACCTGGCCCGTGAATCAAGGTAATTTCTTTCGGCAGCAAGGTATCCAGGCCGCTCTTGAGGATACTGTGTGTTTGCCCGCCGCAGACTTCCATCAGCGCCCAGGGGCGTGTGACAGTCGCGGCGATCTGGTCTAGTAACTTGCGCGTGACATCGCCATCGCGGTATTCATCAAGATATTTCATAGCACACTACCTTGTCGCTCTACCTCGTCGATAGGGTCATTTTGGGCCTGAACATAGCCGATCACGGCTTGCCCCAGGGCGATGCCACCATCATTGGGCGGTACCTGATGGTGCAGCAGGACGGTCAGGCCAGCTTCTTC
Organism: Anaerolineaceae bacterium; assembly: GCA_002699585.1. Taxonomy (GTDB): domain Bacteria; phylum Chloroflexota; class Anaerolineae; order Aggregatilineales; family Phototrophicaceae; genus Phototrophicus. The sequence continues at coordinate 547,625 of PABP01000038.1, forward strand.
TAATAACGGCACCGTTTTGCCGAGTAACGTCACATTCTGGAAGACGCCACCACTCAGGGCAATTTCAGTGACGCCACTGTTGGCCGCGATGTGTTGGCATACCTTAGCGATCATGTAGGCCACACTGTTATGAAAACGCGCCGCCATAGTCGCTATGGGCACATTGGCTCGTATGTCCACTAGAACCTGCGCTAAAAGAGGTTGCATATCGATCATCGAGCCAGCACACGCCATAGGATAAAAACCACCTTCTTTGACATCAACAAGCGCTTCCAGTTCGATAGCGGCCTGCCCTTCGTAGGTGGCGGTGTTGCAGATGCCGAGTAAGGCCGACACGGCATCGAACAAGCGGCCCATGCTGGACGTCAGCGGCGTGTTGATGCCTTTAGCGATTTGCTGCTGAATCACGGTCATTTCCGCTGAGGACAGATGCTCAGCAAAAGGCAAATCATCAGCCGGGAGCAGATCATTGGCCAGTAGATAGGCATAAGCGATACGCGCAGGTTTGCGCGTGGAAGCATCGCCACCGGGTAAGGGCATCGGCTTGAGATAGGCCACACGCTCGAAATGGGCATAATCCGCTAGCAGGAATTCCCCGCCCCAGATAGTGCCATCCGTACCCAGGCCCGTGCCATCGAAGCACACACCCAGCACAGGTCTATCCCCAAGATGGCCGTTCTCCGCCATGCAAGCGGCGATGTGGGCGTGATGATGCTGTACGGCGACGATAGGCAGACCGCGTTCTTTGGCCTGCTGATGCGCATAGCGCGTCGCCAGATAGTCCGGGTGCTGATCGCAGACGATGAGCGATGGACTGGCGCGGAACAGGCGCTCAAAATGCTGTACGCCCTGCTCAAAGGACTGTAATGTAGATAGGTTTTCCATATTGCCAATGTGGTGGCTCATGAAGGCATAGCCATTGCGCGTCAGGCAAAACGTATTTTTGAGTTCGCCACCGACAGCCAGAACAGGCGGCAGTTCAAAGGGCAATTTCACCGGGAAGGGCGCATAGCCGCGTGAACGCCGTATGGGCAGTTCTTTGTTGTTGCATACACGCACCACTGAATCGTCGGTGCGGATGTGGATGTCTCGATTGTGCATCAGGAAGGCATCTGCCAGGGTCGCCAGATGAGCACGAGCTTCGTCGTTGGTGGTGACGATGGGTTCCTCGGCATGGTTGCCACTGGTCATGACTAAGGGCGGCATGCCCTCTTCAAATAGCAGGACGTGCAGCGGCGTATAGGGCCGCATGACGCCCAGTGACGCCTGACCGGGCGCGACAGAGGGCGCAATGTCGGTCTGTGGGCGTTGGTTGAGCAGCACAATGGGCGCAGCCGGACTATAGAGCAGATTGGCTTCTGCTGGAGACACCCGACAATAGGTTTCGATCTGATCAAGGTTGGCCATCATCAGCGCGAAGGGTTTATCGACACGATGCTTGCGGCGGCGCAGTTCCGCAACGGCTTTTTCGTTGGTGGCATCACAGGCCAGATGAAACCCACCCAGGCCCTTAATCGCCAATATCGCGCCCTGACCCAGCATGGCTATGGTCTGACAAATGGCCGCATCGCCTTCCGCACGCTGGCCATCGACTTCCAGCCATACCTGCGGACCGCATTCTGCACAGGCAACAGGCTGCGCATGGAAGCGCCGATTGGTTGGGTCGTGATATTCGGCTTCACAGTCGGAGCACATCGCAAAAGTAGACATAGTCGTCAGCGGGCGATCATAGGGAATATCTTCAATGATCGTAAAGCGCGGCCCACAGTTGGTGCAATTGATGAAGGGGTAGCGATAGCGGCGGTCATTGGGGTCGAGCAGTTCGCGCAGGCAGTCATCACACAGGGCGATGTCTGGCGAAATGGGCTGGAATGCGCCTTCAATGCGTTCGCTATAACGAATTTCGAAGCCCTCGAAGGTTTCTGAAGGGCAATCGGTAGCAGTCAAGCTATCGATATGGGAAAGCGGTGGGGCTTCGTTGGTCAGCGCTGTGAGGAAGGCATCGAGCTGGGCTTGGCAGCCCTCCACACGAATATCGACGCCCTGGGAGGTATTACGCACCCATCCGCTGAGGTGGTGACGCAAGGCGAGGTTGTAGACAAAGGGCCGGAAACCGACCCCTTGCACAATGCCCGTGATATGAATTGCCTTGCCCCGGCTTACTGTGCCTTGCATCACAAACGCTCTCAATACCCTGTTTGGGAAAAGCTACTCAGCGGCAGACTGTTGGTAAGCTGCGACCTGCTCATAGAGCCAATCGGCCCAGGCATCCAGACCTTCGCCCGTTTTGTTGGAAATCGGGAACGATTTGACGCCCGGATTGAGCATCTCCACGCCTTTGACGAAGTAGTCCATATCAAAGTCAAAGTAAGGCAGCACGTCGATTTTGTTGATAATGACGGCATCCACACCGCGATACATGGGCGGGTACTTATAGGGCTTGTCCGCGCCTTCCGGCACGCTAGCGATCAAGACGCTGATGTGCGTCCCTAGTTTGAAGCTGGACGGGCAAATCAGGTTGCCGACATTTTCGATAATCATCAGGTCGAGATCTTCTAGCTTCAGCGAGCGAATGCCCTGGGATACCATGACGGCGTCCAGGTGACAGTTGCCGCCAGTGTTGATCTGCACGGCCTGCATACCCGCTTCGGCGGCGCGGTCAGCATCAATCGTCGTGGCAATGTCGCCATCGACCATGCCCAGACGCAAACTATCTTTCAGGCGTTCTTGGGTAGCGACGATGGTGCTGGTTTTGCCAGAACCCGGTGATGACATGATGTTGACGCCAAATACTTTGTTGGCATCCAGCAGCTCACGATTAGCGACAGCGAGCTGGTCATTGGCGGAGAGAATTTCTTCTACGACGGGTACTTTTATAACATCCATTTTGAATGCTCCAGTTGTTTAATATCCCCTGCTCACTCAAGAGCCAGAGGTTTCGTCAGCACTTTTTACCGTATCAGCGACGGATTGGGCGTTATCAACGTAAAGCTCATCCAGTTCACCCAGCTCTTTGAGCAGTTCCAGAGTGCGGAAAGCTTCTTCTTCATCGACTTTGCTGATGGCAAAGCCCACATGGATCATGGTGTAGTCACCAACCTGGGGATCTTCCAGATAAGCGAGGCAGGCTTCTTTGGTGATGCCCCCAAAATCGACTTTGCCCATTTGCAGGCCGCCGACTTCGTATATTCCCGTGATCTTGCCCGGTATCGCCAAGCACATAATCGGCTCCTAAGTTTCTTCTATAACGCCATCGACGGATGGTGCAGCCTCATTGGCTTTTTCGGTATTTTCGTCTTTTTCAACGGTTATGGCCTCCAGGCGGAAGTCCTCGCCGCCAGCGACCTGGACAATGGTACTGCCGCAACCAGGGCAAGACAGTGTACCCGGTTCCGGGCGATACGTTTTACCACAGTCGAAGCAGACCATTTGCATCGGTGTACGTTCAAAATGCAACGTCGCACCTTCTGCGATGGTGTCCCGACTGATGATGTCCCAGTAGAATTGGACGGATTCATCCACGATGGAGGAGAGATCCCCAATGACTAGATAGAGATCGCTTATTGAGGTCGCATGTTCACGCTCGGCATATCGGAGCGCGATAGTGAGAATACTTTCAGTAACAGGTAGTTCATGCATACGTATTGAGCGCTTATTCTGCACCTTTGACTGCGTCTAAGCAGAGGCACGCTATGATTGGCATGCCCTGACCATAGCACGAATAAACGCCCAAAACACCTGATACGCATTATGAAATATCGGTCGTTTTGTCACCTAAAAGGCGCTTTCAGCAGCAGAAGTGTGCTTTGTTGCTAGGAGCCTAGGCTTCGTTACGGTCTAAACCCTGGTCGATGTAGGTTTGTAACTGGGTGTCATTGAGCATACCGGAGTGCTGCGCGTAGATTTCGCCATTGGCATCAATGAAGATGCTGGTCGGGTAGCTCTGGATCGCAAATTGGCGTTGTAGCCGACCACTTGTATCCACCAAAACGGGGAAATCCAGGCCAAAGGCGTCTACAAAGGGAGCGATTGTCTGTGGGGATTCCATCGCATTGATCGCCAGCACCGTAAAGCCATCATCATGGAGAGCAGCATAAGCCGACTGAATGGCTGGCATTTCCGCACGGCATGGCGGGCACCATGTCGCCCAGAAGTTAAGCATGACCACCTGGCCTTCATAATCACTCAGGTTGATGCGGTCGCCGGTGAGTGCGGTCGCTTCAAAAGCTGGCTCTTGCCCGGTGCTGACGGTATTGGCTGTTGTCACCAGGATAAAGGCGGCAAAAACAGCCACCCCAGCGACGATCCAGAAAATGCCTCGTTTCCATATGGGCGTATCCTGGGAACGCTTGCGGTATACCCCTGTGCTTTGGCGTTTCGATTTGCTCATGAGTGATTCGTCCTATGCTAACAATAAAGCCGCTATAAACGCTTATCATCTAAGGATAGACTTATACCAAATACAGAATACCACCGCGCCACGCCACGAAAAAATGACGATTGTCACGCATTTGCAGCGTAAGAATTGGGGACGTTGGGACATCAGCGCAGCAAAAAATCGGCAATGGTATTTTCAATCGGCGGTACAGTTGGTCAGTCAGTGTTAAACTAAGCCCTGTGTCAAAAAAGGGAGATACATATGCAGACAAAACAACTCGGCAAGAGCGATCTATACATTACACCTGTCGGCGTCGGAGCATGGGCTATGGGCGGTGGCGGCTGGAAGTTTGGCTGGGGTGGCCAGGAAGACCAGGATTCCATTGCGGCGATTCATCGGGCGCTGGATTTAGGTGTCAACTGGATTGATACGGCTGCGGTTTACGGCCTGGGCCACTCGGAAGAAATCGTCGGACGCGCGATTAAAGGCTTGTCGGAAAAGCCCTACATTTTTACAAAAGGCGCCAGGGTCTGGGATGAGGACGGCAACATAGGCCGCAGCCTAAAAGCCGATTCCCTAAGGCGCGAAGTTGAAAATAGCTTACGTCGGCTGGATGTCGATGTTATCGACCTGTATCAGATTCATTGGCCGCAACCGGATGAAGACATCGAAGAAGGTTGGACCGCGCTGGCCGAGATGCAAAAAGAAGGCAAGCTACGCAACATCGGCGTGTCCAACTTCAGCCCCTCGCAGATGCAGCGTGCTTTAGACATCGCCCCCATTACATCCAATCAACCGCCTTATTCGGCTGTACGGCCCGGTATTGAAGACGATGTTTTGCCCTTTTGCCTGGAAAATAATATTGGTGTGATCGTGTACTCGCCGATGCAGGCGGGCTTGCTCACTGGCAAGATGACGCGCGAACGTGCCGCCGGTTTCCCGGAAAATGATTGGCGTCATAGCAATCCTGAGTTCCAGGAACCCAAGCTCAGCAAGAACCTGGCACTGGCTGATGTCATGGGCGAAATCGCTAAGCGCCATGATGTGCCAACCCCAGCGGTATCGATTGCCTGGGTCTTGAAGCACCCCGCCGTGACCGCCGCCATTGTCGGTATGCGGCGCGCGGATCAGGTCGATGACGTCGTCGTTGGGGGCACACTGGAGCTAGATGAACAAGATATTGCGAAGATTGACGCCCTTATTCGCTAGCTCATGTTTTTAGGTAATTAGGGAGCACAGTCGGCTGACTGTGCTTTTTATTTACAAAACAGGCTAAGAAAAGGTTAAAAAGCCATCATATCCGCCTTTGTACGTCGTATATTCACTATCATCTAGGCTGTTGCCTGCTACAATAATGGTCCCAAAACCTAGAAAAGTGGATAAACAGGACAACACAGTGGCAGAAATACGTAGTGATCTGCGTAATATCGCGATTATTGCGCATGTCGATCATGGCAAAACAACTTTGCTGGACGGCATGCTTAGGCAATCGAATGTCTTCAGAGAAGGCGCGAAAACAGAAGACCGCATTTTGGATTCCAACGCATTGGAACGCGAGCGCGGCATCACCATTTTGTCGAAAAACACGGCCATTACCTGGCATGACATCAAGATTAACGTAGTCGATACCCCCGGCCATGCCGACTTCGGCGGCGAGGTTGAGCGCGTACTCAACATGGTCGATGGTGCACTACTGCTCATCGACGCAGTCGAAGGCCCCATGCCCCAGACACGCTTTGTCTTGCGCAAAGCGCTGGAACTGGGCCTGAAGATCGTGGTGGTCATCAACAAAGTAGACCGTCCGCACTCCCGTTTGGAAGAAGCGCTCAACGAAACGTTTGACCTTTTCATTGAACTGGGCGCAAATGAAGAACAGGCTTACTTCCCGACGGTGTATGCCGTGGGCCTGGACGGTAAAGCCGGGTATTCGGCAGACGAACTGGCCAACGATCTGACGCCTCTGTTCGAGACAATCATCAAAGAAGTCCCACCGCCGACGGTTGAAAACGACCAGCCTGCTCGCCTGTTGGTGACATCGCTGGAATATGACAGCTACAAGGGCCAGCTCGGTATTGGCCGTTTACGGTCCGGTACGCTCAAACGCGGGATGCCTGTTGTACGCATTACCCCTTGGGGCGAGCGCATCAATGGCAAGCTGGATTACCTCTTCACGCATCATAACCTGGCTAAGCAGGAAATCGATGAGGTCCATGCGGGTGATATTGTGGCCTTCGGTGGCCTGGGCGAGATGGGCATCAGCGATACCATTGCCCACCCGGATATTCAAGAAGGTCTGCCTGCCATCAGCGTAGAAGAACCGACCGTGCGCATGACCTTCGGCGTGAATACGTCGCCGTTTGCGGGTCGTGAAGGTGTCACGGGCCAGGGTACATCCCTGCGCTTGCGCGAACGCCTGTATAACGAAGTCAAGCACAATGTAGCCCTGCGCGTGTCTGATGGCAGCTCACCAGAGCGTTTTGTCGTCAGTGGGCGCGGCGAGCTGCACCTGGGAATTCTCATCGAAACCATGCGGCGCGAAGGCTACGAGTTTGAAGTCAGCAAGCCGGAAGTCATCTACCACGAAGATGAAAACGGCAAGGTGCTGGAACCTGTTGAAGAAGTACATATCGAAGTGGCTGATGATGCATCCGGTATTGTGTTCGAAATGATGGGCGAGCGTAAAGGCCGCATGCAAAATATGCAAAGCCAAAACGGCACGACCTTCCTGACGTATATAGTGCCAACTCGCTTCTTGCTCGGTTTTCAACCGCAATTCATGCGTGCCACCAGCGGCATGGGCCAGTTCCACAGCTTGTTCCATGAATACGAGCCGATTATCAAAGGTGAGCCGCCGTCACGCAACTTCGGTAGCCTGGTGGCCATGGAAGACGGCATGTGTACCTCGTATGCCCTATCGCACTTGCAGACACGCGGTTCGTTCTTCATCGAAGCCGGTGTCGATGTTTATGCGGGGATGGTCGTCGGCGAGCATATTCGTAGCGAAGACCTCGACCTGAATGTGACCAAGACCAAGGGCCTGACGGCTGTCCGCACCAAGAACTATGCGGATGATGTGCGCATCAAGCCAGCGCGCAACATGAGCCTGGACGACTGGATCGAATTCATGGCGGAAGATGAACTGCTGGAAGTCACGCCCAAGAGCCTGCGACTGCGCAAGCGCATCCTCAAGATGGAACTGCGCCTGAAAGATCGCAAGCGCAAAGAGAAGCTCATCGCTTCTTAGACGCTAAACGTGAACTCAAAAAGGACTGACCGCATGGGCCAGTCCTTTTTTATTTGTGCGAGACGCCTGCTTAGAACTGACGCGACCACTCTTTCGGCCAGCGCTCGACGACGACTTTGGTCTGGGTATAGAACTCAACGCCGTGACGACTCTGAGCATGCAAATCGCCGAAGAAGCTGTCGTTCCAGCCGCTGAAGGGGAAGAAGGCCATCGGTGCGGCCACACCAATGTTGATGCCGACATTACCCGCATCAGCTTCGTTGCGGAATTTACGGGCGGCTGATCCGCTGCTGGTGAAGATACAGGCCATGTTGCCAAAGCTGCGCGCATTCACCAGCGCGATAGCATCGTCAATCGTATTGGCGTGCATCAGGCTGAGAACCGGGCCGAAAATTTCGGTCGTAGCGATGTCGCTCTCCGGGGGCACGCCATCCAGCACGGTCGGGAAAACCCAATAGCCATCGTCATAGCCACCGACGGTCTTACTGCGGCCATCAACCAGCACGTTGATGCCCTGCTGCTGGCCATTGGCGATGATGCCTTCAATACGGGTTTTGCTCTCTTTGGTGATGACCGGCCCCATTTGCACGTCTTCGTCCAGGCCGTAGCCAACCTTACGCGATGTGGCCGCGTCAGCGATCTGCTCCGTGAAGGTATTTTTGGCCTCACCGACTGTAATTGCCACCGAGGCCGCCAGACAACGCTGACCAGCACAACCAAAGGCGCTATCGGCCATGATGCGGGTGGCGGTATCCATATCGGCATCCGGCATGATGATGACCGGGTTTTTAGCCCCACCCTGGCACTGGGCGCGTTTGCCATTGGCTGTCGCGCGGCTGTAGATGTACTTGGCGACAGGCGTGCTACCGACGAAACTAATCGCCCGTACCAGCGGATGGTCAAGGAGGGCATCGACGGTTTCTTTGCCGCCGTTCACCAGTTGAATCACGCCTTTGGGGAACCCGGCCTGCTCAATTAGCTCAAAGAGCTTGGCCGTGGTCATGGGCACTTTTTCACTCGGCTTGAGGATGAAGCAGTTGCCCGTCGCCACAGCATAGGGCAGGAACCACAGCGGGATCATGCCAGGGAAGTTGAAAGGCGTAATGGCCGCAACGACGCCCAAAGGCTGGCGGAACATATGCTCATCAATGCCGCGCGCGATGTCTTCGTTGTTGTAGCCCTGAATGAGCGAGGGCATCCCGCAGGAAACTTCAACATTTTCAATGCCGCGCCGCAGTTCGCCGACGCTTTCTTTGTAGGTCTTGCCGCACTCGTTGGTGATGGTCTTGGCGATGTCATCGAGGTGCTCTTCCAACAGCATCTTGAGCTTGAACATGTATTGAATACGATCCGTAACCGGGGTCGCACGCCATTCCTGGAACGCGGTATGTCCCGCTTCTACCGCCTGGGCGACCACGGTGCTAGGGGTCATCACTACCTGGGCGATAGACGCCCCTTCTGCCGGGTTGACCACATCAAGCAAATCCGCTGCTTTGGCATCGGTCCATTGGCCATCAATAAAATCAAGAATTTTGGTCGTCATGTATCTCTCCTATCGGGTCTTTACTCTTGGTCGCTACCGTTGGTAGCTTTCGTACCAGTCGATTGTACTGGCGGGTTTATCTACAGATTCAGTCCAGGGACGGGCAAATTGGGCACACACATCAGCCAGTTCCTGCATGCGCTTGGTCGCTACATCAGCCAGGAAGTTGGCACGTTCATCGCCCTGTGCATCGACTGCTTCCGCCCAGACAGCGCGGCCAACAATCACGCCACTGGCTCCAGATTGGCAGGCGATTTTGCTCTGCTGCAAGAAGGTGTCATAGGTAACGCCTGCGCTCAGCAGCGCCCAGGGCACGGAACAAGCAGCATCGACCGCCATACACGCGGCGATCCATTCGTCATCATCCTGGCTCTGTTTGGCATCCACCGGGAACGGCAATTTGAGCACATCGACACCCATAGCACTAAAGGTCTTGCACATGGCGACGCTCACCTGCAAAAGTTCGTCATTGGGCAGCGATTTGGCCGGGTCCAGCGAATAGGGGATTGGTTCCAGGAAAAATGGGATGTCATAGGTCGCACAATCGGCGATGATCTGTTCGACAACCGTATGCTTTTCAGCGGCGGTATCCGCATCGGGATGGTAAGGCAGCAACAGCTTGACGCCATCACCGCCCATCATCTTGATCTTCTTAACCGACCAGTTCGGAATAAAATCCAGGGGCCGCTGGCTGGGGTGCAAGCCATAGTCGGTCACTTCAAGCGGGGCCAGCAGCCCTAACTGCCCGGAAATCGTCCCGGATACGATTCCCTCGCCAATACCATAGGCCGGGTCGGTCAGCACAGCCGAGGACTGTGGCGCGAGAGCCTGCAAAACCTGTTGCTTAAAAGCTACGAACGCCTCATCGGACAGGGACGAACCGACTGCTGCATTGAGTTTTTCCAGCAAGTTGGTGCGATGGTCAATCGCCATGATGACGAAATGCCCCGCCTCGGTGGTGGTCCGGCCCAGGTGTCGATATTTGCCCATTGTTGTCATGGTTGCTGTCTCCTCAACCGGCCCCATCGTTTGGTCAGCATCACAGAATATACCCTAAAGATAATGCTGTTCTTTCTGCTTGGATTCTTCGTATTCTTTGCGGGCCTGTTGTACATCAGGATTGTCACTGACTTCAGCGACAGAGACATCCCACCAGCTTTCGTAGCCGCCGACGCGCTCACGACGGTCGGTTTCCGTCACGATGCAGACTGGGCGATTCTTGATCGTCTTGGCTTCTTCCAGTGCCGCGCTGAATGCCTCACGGGTGGCCGCTTTGATGACATACGCCCCCAGCGATTCACAGTTTTTGGCAAAGTCGATGGGAATGTTCTCACCGATAAGTTCTTCGGCGGCTTCGTCACGGAAGCGGTACTTGGTACCAAAGCCATCGCTGCCGACGCTCTTCGACAGGCCACCGATGCTGGCAAAGCCGTGATTATCCAGAATGATAATCGTCAGCTTGATGCCTTCCTGCACCATTGTTACGATTTCGGTGTGCATCATCAGGAAGCTGCCATCACCGACCATGACGTAGACCTCGCGGTCCGGGTCGGCCATAGCGACGCCCATGCCGCCAGCGATTTCATAGCCCATGCAGGAATAACCATATTCCAGATGATAGCCGCGCGTATCACGGGTGCGCCACAGTTTATGCAAGTCACCCGGTAGGCTGCCTGCCGCACACAGAACCACATCCTGCGGGCGCGACTGGCTGTTGACCATGCCGATAGCCTCGCCCTGGGAGAGCATTGGATCGTGTTCCAGATTGTAGATGCGATGTACTTCAGCATCCCAGCTTTTGTTATAGGCCGTCGCACGGGCGCGATAGTCAGCATCGACGCTGTAATCACCCACCAGGCTGAACAGTTCTTCCAGGGTGGCACGGGCGTCACCGACCAGCGGCAAAGCACTGTGCTTGTAGGCGTCAAATTCCATCACGTTGATGTTGATGAAGCGCACGTTGGGGTTCTGGAAGGCGGTTTTACTGGCGCTGGTGAAGTCGCTGTAGCGCGTGCCGATGCCGATTACGAGGTCGGCTTCGCGGGCCAGGATATTGGCCCCTTCCGTACCGGTTGCGCCAATAGCGCCCAGGTTCAGGGGATGATCGTAGTTGAGCGATCCCTTGCCTGCCTGTGTTTCGCCAATGGGGACACCCGTTTTTTCGACAAAATCGCGCAGGGCCTGGTGGGATTCGCTGTAGTGGACGCCACCACCGGCCACGATAATCGGCTGGCTAGCGGACTGGATCCACCTGGCAGCCTGGGCCAATTGGCTGCTATCGGCCCGGTTGCGCTGGATGCTCCAGACGCGCTTCTCAAACATCGCTGCGGGATAGTCGTAGGCTTCGGTTTGTACATCCTGTGGCAAAGCCAAGGTTACGGCCCCGGTATCAGCGGGTGATGTCAGGACGCGCATGGCTTCCGGCAAGCTGGTGATGAGCTGCTCCGGGCGATAGAGGCGGTCCCAATAGCGAGAAACGGGCTTGAAGGCATCGTTGGCGCTGATGTCCTGGGAGTGCTCCCATTCGATCTGTTGCAGCACAGGCGCTTGTATACGCTCGGCGAAGATGTCACCGGGCAGCAGCAGCACCGGAATACGATTGACAGTCGCCAGGGCTGCGCCCGTGACCATATTGGTCGCACCTGGGCCAATGGACGAGGTACAGGCGAAGGTCTGCATGCGATTTTTGTGCTTAGCATAGGCCACTGCCGCATGGACCTGGGCCTGCTCATTGCGGCTCTGATAATAACGAATTTCGTCGCGGAACTGCTGTAATGCCTGCCCTACTCCGGCGACATTACCATGCCCGAAGATACCCCAGACGCCCGCAAAAAATGGATTTTCCTGGCCATCGCGGCTGACGTACTGTTTGCTCAGATACAGGATAAGCGCCTGCGCCATCGTCAGGCGGCGTGTTGTGCTCATGAAGTTTCCTTTCAATAAAGCCTATTTGCGGCGGGGTTCCATACCGTGATGCACAATCGGTAAGCGCGGGTCCTGGAAGGTCCAGGTATCCTGCACCCAGGTGTAATCAGGATCATCGACATTGGCTAAGGACTGCGCTGACCCGGCCAGGAAGTTCAGATAGTAGGTGGTATAGCCGTGGGCGCTGACCACCGGATGGTAGCCTTCCGGCACAAGGACGCTGTCATGGTTCTGGGCCATCATCAGGCCGTCAATGCTGCGATCATCGTTATAAACGCGCTGATAAGCATAACCCATTGGGTTATCGATCTTGTAGAAGTAAATTTCTTCGAGATCGGCTTCGATGACGTTACCCTCACTATCTTCACGGTGAACGTCATGCTTGTGTGGCGGGTAGCTGCTCCAGTTGCCAGATGGCGTATAGACTTCGACGCAGACAATGCGGTGGCAGTTAAAATCGGGCGGCAAAATGCCATTGATCTGGCGGGTGGCATTGGCCCCACCGCGAATCTCGATCTTGCTCATGTCGGGTGTGACCAACTGCGTCGGGAAATCCTGGTCAGTCGGCACCCAGCAGGAGGCAAATTCAAAGCCATCAGTCAGGGCTTCGATTTCAAAATCCTTATTGCGCGATAGATACAGAGCATAAGGCATGCCACTGAACACGTTTGGGCGTCTACCGACATTCTTGAACTCGCCATCGCTGGTTTTGATGTTGCAGACGCCACCCAGGATGACGATGGCATTTTCATAGTCGCGGGTATTGTCGCCGAAGGTCTGGCCTTTGTTCAGCCGCACCGCCGCCATATTGAGGTATTCCCAACCCGCTTCTTCCGCGCGGACGCGGGCGAATGTTCCGGTATCGCCTGTGTCGGTCGATTTCACCAGCATACTTTCTGATGTGTATTTCACGATATTTCCCCTCTTACTCTGTCACACAGTTCTATTTACTCGCCTGCAACAACCATCAAGCAGGCAAGGATCGACGTTAGTCTAAGCCGCCGTAGGGTTCAACGAATTTGAGCACTTCTTCCATGGTCGGCATGAAGTTGGCGCAGCCGTGCTCAGTCACGACAATCGCGCCGCAGGCATTGCCCAAACGTGCCGATTTATACCATCCCCAATCGTTGACGTAACCATAAAGGAAGCCCCCACCAAAGGCATCGCCTGCACCGAGGATGTTAGTAATATCGACTGGGAAACCGCCAGCTTCGATAATTTCACCTGTCGGCAGGTGGATCTTCGCACCCTGGGAGCCGACTTTTTCCACAACGGCATCCAGATCATTTTGCAGCATTTGCTGGATGTTGCTCTGGCTGTCGCCCGCCACTTTGGTGTCTGATACCTGCGAATGCGTCAGCGACATCTTGTTGGGGTCATCGAGCATGGCGGCGTTGATTTCATCTTCCGTGCCGATGACGACATCAACCAATGGCAGCACAGCCCGAACCTGTACACCGAAGGCACGCACGTCATGCCATTGGTCAGGCCGGAAATCGACATCAAAGACGACTTTCGCCCCGGATTTTTTGGCCATCTCAGCAGCGAACATGGTCGCGCTGCGGCTCGGCTCTTTGCTTAGGTTGGTCCCGGCGAACTGGAAAACTTTGCAGTCGTTGATGGGGGACGCCAGCACGTCATCGATCGTCAGGTTGATGTCGGCACAGTTGTCGCGGTAGTAAACCAGCGGAAATTTGTCGGGCGGCTCGATGCCCAGGACAACCGCGCTGGTGCGGAACTCCGGCTTGGTGGGGATAAACTGCGTTTCCACGCCTTCTTTATCCAGAAAGTCCACAATGAACTGCCCCACAGGGTCCTGGCCGATAGCCGTTAACAACGCGCTTTTGAGTCCCAATCGACGGGCACCGACGCTGATGTTGGTCGGAGAGCCGCCGACATAAGCCGCGAAGCTGTTGATGTCAGAAAAGGGTGCGCCGACATCATTGGAATATAAATCAATCGAACTCCGCCCCATGTGCAGCGTGTCGTATGTTTTGGTCATGATTTGCCTATCTGTTTAGCTGACTATTGATTAGCCGATTTCCGACAATTTTACCGGGCGGTTCTCATCAAGCGACTTCTTAGCGGCCATCGCCATCACAACGGGCACGCGGCCATCATAGCCACTGACAGGCACAGGCGTTCCGTTTTCGATGGCATTCACGAAGTCTTGCAGCTCAATCTTATAGGAAGCGTCGTAACGCTCCAGGAAGAAATTAAGCGGCAAGCTGGCGCGTCTGACCTGCTGGCCATCGCTGATCGTCACGGCGTCGGCATAGTGATTGGCGCTGCTGGCACTGCCCTTGCTGCCAAAGGCTTCCACGCGCTGGTCATAGCCGTAAACAGCCTGACGACTGTTGTCGATGGTGCCCATTGCCCCGTTGGCAAATTTCAAGGTGATGATAGCTGTGTCGATGTCGCCTGCTTCGCCGATGGCCGGATTCACTAGCACGGCACCCGAAGCATAGATTTCCTCAACATCACCATATAAGAAACGCGCCATGTCAAAGTCATGGATGGTCATATCGAAGAAGATGCCACCAGACACTTTGACATACTCAATGGGCGGCGGCGCTGGGTCGCGGCTGATGATGTGCAACAAATGCGGTGTGCCGATGCTGCCATCGTCGATGGCTTGCTTGACACGGGCAAAGGTGGGGTCAAAACGGCGGTTGAAGCCAATCTGTAACTGCACACCGGCTTCATCGACCGCGGCCAGCGCTTCATCAATGGCAGCCAGGTCAGCAGCAATTGGCTTTTCACAGAAGATGTGCTTTCCTGCTTTGGCGGCATCAATGATGAAAGGCGCGTGCGTATCCGTCGATGAAGCGATGAGCACCGCATCCACGCCTGGTTGCTGGATGGCTTCTAAATGATTATCCGTATGAAATGGGATGTTGTAGGCCTCAGCGAGTTCCTCGGCGGCAGCGGCAAAGTAATCAGCGACGGCAACGATTTTGGCTTGCGGGATAGCGGTGGCAATGGCTTTGGCATGGACTTTACCGATACGTCCAGCACCGATCAGAGCAATATTGACGGTCACACAGATTTCCCTTTGTTAAATGTAAATAATTACAGTGTGCACCGGACGAGTATCTGCTATTGCTTCCGTAAAGGTATCTAATTGAAGCATCAAACTAGTTGGTGATATGCAAATAATCGATACTGGCCCAAACGCAAACGAGCAGACAAGTGAGTGCATCTATTTGCCGCCAAATTAGCACAATCAAACCCTATTGTCAACAAATATTGCAAATATGCACAAAGCAGCATAATATGTTGGTTATTATGCAACAATCAAGGTGGACTGTATGCGAGCGATACAATCTCTGGCGCGCGGTTTGCAGATCATTGACCTGATCGCCAGTGCGGACGAGCCGGTGAATGTAAAAGACGTTGCCGATGAGCTGGATGTCGACAAGAGCACGGCATCACGCTTAATCGGCACATTGGAGAGTTACGGCTATGTTCAGCGCGCCAGGGACTCGCGCGCGTATACGATGGGCAAACGCCTGCACAGCATCAGTTGGCAACTGACCAACCGCTTTGCCCTGCGCGACATCGCCCGCCCGTATCTGGTGCAATTGGCTGCGCAGACAGGTGAATGCGCCCACATCGGCGTGTATTCCGAGGGTAAAGCGCTGGTGACAGATGACATCCAACCAGAAATCTCGCAACTGCGCGTCGTCAGCCAGACCGGTCGTCTGCTACATTTACATAATACCGCCCTGGGCAAAGGGTTGCTCGCCTTTGGCGATTTACCCCTGCCTGACGCTCTACCGCGCATCACGCCCGTCACCATTACCAACCGGGAACAACTCATCCGGGAGCTAGACATCACACGACAGCGAGGTTATGCCCTGGATGATGAAGAAAATGAATATGGGGTGCGCTGTATGGCTGCCCCAATCTACAATGCGGTGGGGCTAGCTATTGCGACGATTGGTATCTCCGGGCCGACGGTCCGTGTCCATGACCAGACTATCGACATGCTAGCTAAAGCTGTTATGGACACCGCAGAGGCTCTTTCCTGTGAATTGGGTTATCAACCCGACGAGATATTATCCTCTTAGGCCCGTCAATAGTCCAAAGAAAAAGCCCGCACTCAGTTAGTACGGGCTTTCCCATTCGATTTAGCTCATCTCGCAAGCCAAATCACATTTTGTAAAGCTTAAGCCTCTTCGGCAGGTGGTGCCTCGGTCGGCGGTGCTTCCGTTGGCGGCGCTTCATCCGCTGGCGGGGCTTCCGTTGGCGGGGCTTCCGTTGGCGGGGCTTCCGTTGGCGGGGCTTCCGTTGGCGGTGCCTCCGTTGGCGGAGCTTCCGTTGGCGGTGCCTCCGTTGGCGGTGCCTCTGTTGGCGGGGCTTCCGTTGGCGGGGCTTCCGTTGGCGGTGCCTCCGTTGGCGGAGCTTCCGTTGGCGGAGCTTCCGTTGGCGGTGCCTCCGTTGGCGGTGCCTCTGTTGGCGGTGCCTCTGTTGGCGGTGCCTCTGTTGGCGGTGCCTCTGTTGGCGGGGCTTCCGTTGGCGGTGCTTCTGTTGGCGATGTTTCTGTTACATCACCACTTAGAGGTACTTCCAAACTCTGGAATGCCTCTTCTTCAGCAGCCTGTGTCTGGGCAGGCGTACCCTCCAGAACACAGACGATACTCTTGTAAGTCACACTTTCCGGTGTTGGACCATAGCCCACATGGCGATAGGTAACGGTATGGCTACCCGCGCCAATCGTACCATTGTAGACCGTGCCGAAGCTCTGCCACTGATCTTCACCATGATCGGGAATGTTGGCAACCTGACTACCATCGAACAGGACGTTGAACGATTCGACGTTCTGGCCCTGGTCACAGGGGTACTTGGTGCCATCATTACCACCACCGATCAAGCATCCATTTTCAGGATGGCCCACAGCTGATGCAACCTGTACAGAAACCTCATAGTCTTCATACTCATCGCTGAGATTGAAGTTGACACTGGCTTCCAACACCAGGTTGGGATGGTTGATACCCAGTGTCGCGCGCGATTCACCGATCAGCGTCCAGTTGGCTGGGCAGGTCAGACCGGGTTCCTGCGAGACGGTACCACAGTCCGTGGATACCTTGGCCGTAGCCGTTGCACTGCCACCGTCAAAGGTGATGGTGACGGTTTCACCCGGCTGGGCCGTGATCTGAGTCGTCGCGTTGGCGCCCACACTGTAGCTCTGGTTGGCGTACTGGAAGTTCACCACGAAGCCGTTCGGGTTGGTGACGATGATCGTCCCCGCCGGGCAGGTGGCTTCCAGCGTCAGTGCCTGGACGAAGATATCATGGGTATTGGTAATCGTCACTGATTTCTGCTGATCTGGGGCATCAAGGGTAACGCTACCGCCACCACTGACTGTCCAGTCCGAACCGGGGTCCGTTTCATAGGCGGTGTATTCGCCTAGTGGCAGGTCACTGAAGGTGACAGTACCGCCATTGGCACCGACTGACTGGCATTGTGGGCTACTCAGAGCATCGCCATCAATACAGAGCTGGAAGGACTGGTTGCTATCAACCGGGACACCATTCCAGTTCACGGACTTGGTGAGAACGATCGAACCCACTGGCGGTGCGACGATATTGACTGTTGCATCGTCATTATCACTTACCGCGTTGTTTGAAGTATCGGTACCGGAAGCGGTCACGACGTTGTAGTGTGAGTCACCGGCATCGCCAGCGATGAAGACATCCAGCGAACACTCATAGCTACCAGCGACACTGATGACCTGCGGAACCGAGCAAGTACCCTGCCCGTCGAGATCACCAAAGACGGTATCCAGGAGTGAATCAATCGTCACAGTATCTGTTCCGATGTTGTCGATCTTGAAGGTGAAAGTGACAAGTTCACCAGGAGCAGTGACTTCTGATACGCTCGGCGTCTTGGTTACGTTGATCTCACCAACGAGCGGAGCAACAATGTTCACTGTGGCATCATCCTCGCCACTGACAGGATCATTGGTGCTATCGACACCGGAGGCAGTCACGACATTGTAGTGGACATCGCCACCGCTGCCATTGACCACTGTGTCGAGCGTACATTGATAGTCACTACCAATGCCAATCACCTGCGGGACAGAACACGCCCCCTGACCATTCAGATCACCAAAGACGGTATCTGTCAGGCTGTTGATAGTGACGGTATCACTACCTGTATTTTCGATGCGGAAGGTGAAGGTTACGTTACCACCTGGGGCAGTCACTTCACTGACACTCGCCGTCTTGATCACATCGATGGATGATGAGAGGTTGATGTTGTTGAACGTACAGACAGCGTCTTCGCCTGCTTCCAACACGATGTTGAGACCGTTGGTTGCACCCGTATTATTGTTCGGGCCACAATCGATACTCGTGAGATCCCAACCTGGCGGAACATTTTCCGTCACATTGTAGGTACCGGCTGGCAAGTCACTGACCACATACGGTGTACCGTTCTCGCTTAGCGAGAAGTTGGTCGATCCAT
This sequence comes from Anaerolineaceae bacterium, assembly GCA_002699585.1. Classification (GTDB taxonomy): domain Bacteria; phylum Chloroflexota; class Anaerolineae; order Aggregatilineales; family Phototrophicaceae; genus Phototrophicus. Next base: position 566,186 of record PABP01000038.1, read on the forward strand.
TGAACACGAAGTCAAAGTCCATGTCCGCGAAGCTATCATCGTCGACGTTCTTCAGGATCGTGATGCTGCCGACTGGCGGTGGCGGCGTGTACACATTGTTGAACGTACATACCGCTTCTTCACCTGCTTCCAACACAATCGTCAGACCATTGGCCAACGCCGTGTTGTTGTTGCCGTTGCCGCAGTCAATCGTGTCCAGATCCCAATCGCTCGGAACGGTTTCCGTGACGGTGTAATTACCTGCGGGCAGGTCACTGACTACGAACGGTGCGCCATTCTCACTCAGCGAGAAGTTGGTCGACCCATCGAACACAAAGTCAAACGACATATCGGCGTAGCTGTCATCATCCACATTCTTCAGGATTGTGATGCTACCGACTGGCGGTGGCGGTGTGTACACGTTGTTGAAGGTACAGACTGCTTCTTCACCTGCTTCCAGCACGATCGTCAGACCATTGGCCAACGCCGTGTTGTTGTTGCCGTTGCCGCAGTCAATCGTGTCCAGATCCCATTCTGCTGGGACTGTCTCCGTGACAGTGTAGTTACCTGCGGGCAGGTCACTGACCACGAACGGTGCGCCATTCTCACTCAGCGAGAAGTTGGTCGACCCATCGAACACGAAGTCAAAAGTCATATCGGCGTAGGCATCGTCATCCACGTTCTTCAGGATTGTGATGCTACCCATTTCCTGATAGTTACCGAAGTACATGATGGCGAAGTTGTTGATACCGGATGCATCCAGCGTCTTACATGGGACATTGTAGGTCCCATCAAGTGTTCCTGGTTCGCTGTTGATCCAGCCGGCTTGTTCGATTTCGCAAACCGTGTAAGTCTCGCTCGGCGACAGACCATTGAAGGTCACGCGAATGCCCAGGTCGTTCGGCGCACCTGCGTTTTCAGCCGAGGTAGTACCAGAATCTACCTGGTTGCCCTGGCTGTCATAGATAACAAAGTTCCAACCCGTCAGCGTGTTGCCCGTCGGACCACCACTGCTACCCGTATTGACTTCATTGTTGCTGCCATTCTGGTCCAGATCGTTGTACTTAATGACGCGAATTGCGACACTTGGTTCAGTGACTGTGACCGTATCAGAGCAGCTATTGTTGTCTTCGTTACTCTCGACAATTTCGTCATCGGGATCAATCGTACATTCGCCATCAGTTGGGTTGACGAGGTCGCCAGTCGCGGTCGGTGCCGCCTGGACTGAAACATCGAAGGATCCGCCAGGCTGGAACGTCAGGCTACCTAATGCGACACAGGTCAATACGTTGGTATTGATCATACAATCGAAGCCGCCAATGAGGTTGTTAAGATTGGAGGTATCTGGGAAAGGATAATAGGTTGCGCCATTCGGCAGGTTATCCCTGAAAATGACCTCGCCATCCGCAAAGGTAGCCTCACCTAAACCGTCATTTGCCAGTGTAATCGTCCAGTTGAACGGAGCGCCCACAAAACCAGTGCCATTGGTGTCATTAACCTTGACAGCAGTCAGGTCGGGCTGCGGTTCTTCATAGTTGCCGAAGTACATGATGGCGAAGTTATTGATGCCGGATGCATCCAGCGACTTACAGGGTGCATTGTAGGTCCCATCAAGCGTACCCGGATCGCTGTTGTTCCAGCCGGATTGCTCAACTTCGCAGACCGTGTAGGTCTCGCTCGGCGACAGACCATCGAAGGTCACCCGGATGCCCAGATCGTTCGGCGCACCCGGGTTTTCAGCCGAGGTTGTACCTGAATCTACCTGGTTGCCTTGGCTATCGTAGATAACGAAGTCCCAACCCGTCAGCGTGTTACCCGTCGGGCCACCGCTGTTACCTGTGTTGACTTCATTGTTGCTGCCATTCTGGTTCAGGTCATTGTACTTAATGACGCGGATGGCAACAGGCGGCTCGTAGTTGTTGTTAAACGTACAAACCGCATCTTCGCCTGCTTCCAGCACAATCGTCAGACCATTGGCCAACGCCGTGTTGTTGTTGCCATTGCCACAGTCAATCATGTCCAGATCCCAATCACTCGGAACGGTTTCTGTCACTGTGTAGTTACCTGCGGGCAGGTCACTGACCACGTACGGTGCGCCGTTCTCGCTCAGCGAGAAGTTGGTCGACCCATTGAACACGAAGTCAAAGTCCATGTCAGCAAAGCTGTTGTCATCCACGTTCTTCAGGATCGTGATGCTGCCTGTCGGCGGTGGCGGTGTATAGACGTTGTTGAAGGTACAGACCGCATCTTCGCCTGCTTCCAGCACAACTGTCAGACCATTGGCCAACGCCGTGTTGTTGTTGCCGTTGCCACAGTCAATCGTGTCCAGATCCCAATCTGCCGGGACTGTCTCCGTGACGGTGTAGTTACCTGCGGGTAGGTCACTGACCACAAACGGTGCACCATTCTCGCTCAGCGAGAAGTTGGTCGACCCATTGAACACAAAGTCGAAAGTCATATCGGCGAAGCTGTTGTCATCTACGTTCTTCTGGATCGTGATGCTGCCTGTCGGCGGTGGCGGTGTATAGACGTTGTTGAAGGTACAGACCGCGTCTTCTCCGGCTTCCAGCACAACAGTCAGACCATTGGCCAATGCCGTGTTGTTGTTGCCATTGCCACAGTCAATCGTGTCCAGATCCCAATCACTCGGAACGGTTTCTGTCACTGTGTAGTTACCTGCGGGCAGGTCACTGACGACAAACGGTGCACCATTCTCACTCAGCGAGAAGTTGGTCGACCCATTGAACACGAAGTCAAAGTCCATGTCCGCAAAGCTGTTGTCATCCACATTCTTCAGGATCGTGATGCTGCCTGTTGGCTGGTAGTTGCCGAAGTACCTGATCGCTATCGAGCCGGCATTCGACGTATTGATTGTCTCGCAAGGCCGTGATAGACCTGTCGCACCCGGATCGGAATTGATGCCTGGGTCCGTGTTGATCCATCCCGCTTGCTCGACTTCACAGATCGTGTAGGTCGCATCTTTCACGAGGTCGGCAAAGGTCACACGCACACCAAGGTCATTGGTCGCGTTCTCAACCGATGTCGTACCCGTGCCCAGCAACTGCCCCTGGTCGTCATACAGCTCGAAGGTCCAACCCGTCAGCGTCGCGCCTGTCGGTGGGCCGCTCGGACCAAGATCGATTTCGTCAGTGGTCCCATCCTGATTCAAGTCGTTGTACTTGATGACCCGAATATCAACAAGCTCAGGCGGGGCTTCTTCTGGGCCGCAGAACTTGATATTGGAAATGGCAGCGTTGTTCTGGCCGTTGGGCGTGAAGATGCCACTATTATCGAAGCTGCCACTGGTAGCTACAGGTGAATAAGTATCTGTATGGACATCATTCGCCCCTTTAATCAGGACGTGGCTGATAGATTCTGTCGATGTCCATGTACCGCCAGTCTCATCACCCGTGATGACGACGCCACCATCATTGTTCCCCTCCAGAACATAGTTGCCACCCTCATAGTTGAACTTAGCAAGCTGCACTGTGTCAACCGGGCACTCCTCATTAGGATTGCCACCCCCATCATTGGGATTTGCTTGCGTGTGTATTTGGGTGTTTGTACTTAAGACGACCGGATTGGTTGGGGTCTCCACAGAGATCTGATTGGTTTCTTCAGTTACTATATCCGTTTCGGAATTGATGAAGTTTGCGATAATCGCCTGGAAGATTGCTCTAACTTCCGGCGGTGAATCTGCAAATGCTTCTTCCGAAATGGGTATACAGGCTGTCGATACCAACCCCACCAAGAGAAATAGCCAAATTGCTCGTTGTCGCAAAAATGTCAGCATGCATCTGTTCTCTCAATAAAGTGAATAAGCAGCCGGATTGGGTTACTAAGTCTCTTACCCTCCTCAAAGCTTGACCAATCCGCAAAGGCCTACTAATAGTGCAAGCACTGTACCCTTACTGCCTAACACCCACCTAACAAGCTGTCATTTCTAGAAATAAATCATTAAACTATTTTTATAAGTAATTGATAAAGCCAATTAATATGATGAATAAGTCCTATTACATTGTGTGCACAAGTTCGCTATCCTATTCAAAATGAAGGGTATATGTTGTAAGCTAACCCCAAACAAAATATCGACTCGTCTTAACTAAACCTACACAGAATTAATGCTTTAATATGGAATAGATATCAATGCTTACTGTAAGGTACGCCATAAATTAGCAGTTCATAACATCTACGGGAACGTATTTGCTGCAATTCATGCTTGCTCAACTTACAGATTTCAGTTTCATTCTACAATAAGCAATAATAGCTAACCAAATTCTGAGTTGTTCTTTGGGGTCTAGGAAGGTCTGTAATGCGCAAATTGATCGTAGTCATGTGCATCCTGTTGTTGCTGTTGCCAGCAACCAATGCGCAAGACATCACCACCGTTGCCGGTGCGTCGACTTCTATTACACTATCAGCACCAGAAGATGCTGCTGAGCCACTCACCTTTATCGTAGATGCCCTGCCTATCAACGGGCTGCTGACAGGTGAAGCACCGAACTTGGTGTACCAGCCGAAGGCAGGTTTTGTCGGCACGGATACAGTGACCTATACCGTCATCGATGGCACAGGTATCGTCACCACTAGCACGCTGGTCATTCAAATCACTGAAGATGAGACAACTTCAGCCCCAGCGGCTGCTGTGGCTATTGAGCCACAGACGACCGTCGAGCTTGAGGCCAACAGCAATGTCGCTTTTACAATCGCCCTGGGCGAAGCCTTTGAGTTACTTGTCGAGCCAACGCATGGTACGCTCTCTGGTCAGGTTCCTGATATCATCTACACGCCAGATGAGGGCTTTAATGGTGAAGACAGCTTCTCCTACAGCGTGGTCATTGATGGCGTCGAGCAAACATACGAAGTTACCTTCGCTGTTGGCAACGTCAACGGGCTGGTGGCTGCCACACGGCCACCCAATAACTACACCGCATTGCCGGGTCTGTCATTGGCACTGACAGAATTGGTACGCCCAAGTAGCTTAACAGCCGTACGTGCAGAAGCAGCTTCCTTTGTTGAGAACAATCTCGTCAGCGTGGTTGTGCAGGCAAGTGACAGTGCCGATGCTGCTACATCAGCCATCACGGCTGCGGGTGGCGTGGTCGTTTCCACTGCTACAGGTTTCGTGGTAGCAGAAGTTCCAGTAAGTAGCCTGATGAGCCTGGGGACCCACCCCAGTATTGCGTATATACGTCTGCCCCAGCGCTTCACGACGATGGGCAATGTGGAAGTTGATCGTCCTGCTTCAGGTTTGTCTACGTTGAGTATCCCCTTAGAGACTCAGTCGGGTACCGTCACATCCGAAGCAGTCACATATACGAATGCGAGTGCCTGGCACACCGCCGGGTATACAGGTGATGGCGTCAAGATCGGCGTCATTGATTATGGCTTTGATGACACAGGCTCCTATGCGGCTGATCTAGGATGTTTGGTGGAAGTGAAGAATGCGAATAACACTACCTATACCACAACCGGATCCGACGATGGCATACCGGCGCTCGAAACCATTTGTGACATGGCCCCTGATGCAGAAGTTTATGCTCGCCATGTTGCAGATGAAAGCCAGTTCTATACAGCAATGGATAACCTGGCAGCCCTAAATGTGGACATCATTTACGCGGCACTCCAACCACTGGCAACCTTAACCTCCACGGACCCGCTTAATATGGGTGATGGTTCCAGCCCTATTGATGCCAAAGTCGATACCATTGTGGGTGTAAACGACATTCTGGTCGTCGTTCCATCCGGGGATAACCACGATTCTAACTATGAAGGGCCACTTGACCTTATTATGGCAGACATCAACGGCGATGGATCCGTCGTGGAGATGGTGCATACTTTCGATGGCGAGATCTCTGGTTGGGGTACGGATGTCTTTAATAAGCTACTTGAGCAAGACCCATTTGACTCCGAACTTGACATCACTTCCGGCAGCTTGACCTTTGTCCTTACATGGAAAGAAGGGATGACGACTCCCGTCGAGCTGGACTTAACACTTTACAAGTACAATACGACGTCCAGTGCATGGGAAGAATTGGTTTCATCAAAAGAGGATGCACCACCAACGAGAGAAATCCTGACAATTAGCTATAATCAGCTCCCGATCGGTCGGTATCGTCTGGCAATCGTCGCAGCTGGGAGCGGCAACCCAGAAGACTATGAAGATAATCAGTGGATCCAACTGACGGAACTCAGAAACAACATCGTCATCTTCCAGGATCGCTATAAATACAGCAGCATTATCGCTCCGGCGACTTCCCAGACCGCATTTACAGTGGGTGCATTCTATCAAGCCGACGCATCCACACGCACACTGGATACATTCAGTGCACACGGGCCAGCCAATACACAAGGCGGTGGCGACCCATTTGCGGCTGTAGGTGGCTACTTCCAACCGCAGATCGTCGCGCAAAATGGCACTGATGTTAGTTATGGTGGCGCCTACACGGGTGGGTTCAACGGAACACGGGCAGCCGCAGCCCATGCTGCGGGTGCCGCAGCCCTTGTCAAAGAATTGAATCCGAGCTATACGCGCATAGATCTGGGGAACGATTTGCGGACACGCGCTCTCCTGAATTCTGGTGATCCTGGTGCAGCCGGCCCTGATACAGCTTATGGGTATGGCTTCCTCTATCTGGGTAATCCAACAGATGATGCTAGCTGCGATGTGGATACCATCGGTATTTACCGCGATAGCGATTTCAGTTGGTATTTACGTAATAGCAACACCTCTGGCTTTGCCCAATATGTTTTTAACTATGGGTTGCCATCGGATCAATCGATTACTGGAGATTGGGATGGCGACGGTGATGATACCGTTGGCATTTATCGCAACGGTACATTCTTTTTGAAGAACACAAATACTACGGGTGTTGGCGATGTTACCTTTGCATTCGGAGCTCCCACCGACATACCTATCGCCGGTGACTGGAACGGTGACGGAATTGATACAGTAGGCTTGTATCGTCCAAGCAGCGGATCCTGGTTCCTCATTGATGCCAATGAGTCACGCGCTCCTGATTATGCGTTCACCTATGGCCTCGTGAATGAAACACCTGTCACAGGCGACTGGAATGGGGACGGTAATGACACGATCGGCATCTTCCGTGCGAGTGATAGCACATGGTATTTGCGCAACTCGAATTCAGCAGGATTTGCTGAATCACTCATCGTATTTGGTAATCCCGCTACGGACAATGCGATCACAGGTGACTGGAACGGCGATTGCGTTGATACGATTGGGCTGTATCGTCGAGCAGAAGCGAACTGGTTCTTGAAAAATACGAATTCAACGGGCATTGCGGATGTTACCTTTACCTATGGTCTTCCAAATGAAACACCTGTTTCAGGTGATTGGGACAACAATTAGGTAAAACAGAGCTTACTTCACATGGCTTGCATGCCAGATATGCAAGTCATTGGAGAATCCATAACAACGTCAAAAGGGACAGCTTAGGCTGTCTCTTTTGGCTTAGCAGGCAATTGAGACTCCGCAAAATTTCACTATAATGTGAACACTCGCTAAAATCATTAGGAGCAAACATGCTACAGCGCAGTCGGCTTCACCTCGTTTTACTCTTCCTATTTCTGATGCTTGTTGTGCCGGCACACGGCCAAAGTGCTACCCTGACAACACCCGCCAATGTGGCATTAGATCTCCATCTGACTGCACCTGACAGCGCTGTTGAGCCCCTGACGTTTGTTATCGATGCTCTGCCTACGAACGGGCGTCTCGTCGGGCAAGCACCACAGCTCATGTATATTCCTTACAATGGCTATATTGGCCCTGACTCTGTGACGTACAGTGTCATTGACAACAATGGCACCGTAGCAACAACAACCATAGATATTCTCATTGTAGCGGATGAAAGTCCAGATAACCCGCCTCTTGACCCTGAAGACAGCGTTGACGTGTCGCCAGTGTTCCAGACATATATCGACACTGCGCTTAGCCTGCCGCTCGCATCGGGCACAGACTATCTTATTCTAGACGAACCGTCGTATGGTACAGTTTCCGGCCAAGTTCCTGATCTAGTTTATGTCCCCGATGAAGGTTTTGAAGGCACAGATATACTCATGTACGCAGTCACGCGCGACGGTACCGAGCATGAAGTCACTGTGTATATACAGGTAGGCGAGCCGATTAAAGTCACCACATCCAATTTTGTTGCAAGCCCTACCCTTGACCTACCCGGTGTTTCGCACACCTTGACCCTACTTATCCAGGGGCAGGCCCGACCGGAACTTCTCGTCAATCCAAGCACAACCCTCGAACACGCGCTGAAAAACCTCCACGGTGATCGTGTTGAAATCACCGTCCGTACAGCGGGCGATCCAGATATGGTGCGTGCCCGCATAGAAAATCTGGGGGGCACAGTCACCCATGTGCTTGAAACTTATCTACTGGGCGATATACCGCTCAGCAGTGTGGCAACCCTGGGCGCAGACCCACTCGTTACCCATGTGGATGTTCCAGTTCCCATCGTACCTGCACAAGAGGGGCAATCCGAAGATGTGATCCCCCAGGTGGGTAATTACAACAGCCAGGGACTAACATTTACCAATGCGAACGCCTGGCACGCCAGTCAAATCCGGGGCCAGGGGGTCCGTATTGGCGTGACAGATAAGGGATTCGACAATCTGAACGCCACTGAAACATCCTGTGTTGAAGAAATTATTCTCAGTCCAGGTGTTCCTTACGCAGATACGGGCTCTAGCGACAATCACGGGTCGGCTGTGCTGGAAATCGTCTGTGATATGGCCCCTTATGCAGAAGTATTTGCTTATCACGTTGTTGATAGCAACGACTTCGCCAATGCCGTGAGTTACTTTCGCAACACGATTGGTGTTGACGTCATTACGGCATCGTTAGCAGGTTCCTTCTATCCTGGCGATGGCACAGGTGTTTTTTCACAAATTGTCGATCAGGCCACAAAAGGGTCGGATGTTGTGTTTACCGTTGCCGCGGGTAACTACAATATTGGCCACTATGAGGGCTGGTTCACACCGATGCCACTCCTTACCGATGACGGCACAATTACAGCCCACGACTTCAACACGAGTTTGGTTCAAGATGCTTTTAATATCTTGGGCGCTGGGACAGTTGCTGCGTATGCTACCATCTCAAAACAGCTTATTTGGGACGATTGGAATCCGTCTGTAACAACCGACTTTGACTTACAGCTCTATCGAGAAGTCGCCCCTAACGATTGGGTCCTCGTCGCTGATTCCAACGTAAATAACATAAACGACGATGTGCCGCGTGACACGCTCGAATACACGGTACCGAGCGGACAAGGTGGTACTTATGCATTGGTCATCCAGCAAGTCGTCTCTAGCGGGCGGCCTATCTGGTTGCAACTGACACAACTCGGCCCGACGTCACTCTCAACAGAATTTGAGAATAATCTGAGCAGCGTCAGCGAGCCGGGTGCAGCCCGTACAGCATTCAGTGTAGGTGCAGCGTTGGCTTCAAATGGGAGCATCGCTTACTACAGCGGCAATGGACCTGCCAACGGTATCGGCGCAAATGGACCCAGCAATCCCTATGGTACGCCACCCGGTTACTTCCATCCGCTAATAACAGGCCCGACTAACGTTACGACCAGCATATATAGTGCCTTTGGTGGTACATCGGCGGCGGCACCGCATGCCGCTGGGGCGGTAGCACTGGTGCGCCAAGCATATCCTTACTACACACGCACCGATACACAGAATTTCCTGCTCAATCAAACGCAATTTTCTACAATGGGCAGCGACCCTGGTGCAACTGGCGCAGACACGGTTTATGGTTATGGGTACTTGTGGTTAGGTACCGCACCCAGCGAGCCAACATGTGAGCCAGACACGATTGCGATCTATCGTGCGAGCGACTTTAGTTGGTACCAGCGTTATTCGAACACAGCAGGTTTTGCCAACAACACATTTAGCTATGGGTTGCCTTCTGACCGAGCTGTAGTCGGTGATTGGAACGGTGATGGCATCGATACGGTTGGTATCTTCCGTAACGCCGTCTTTTATCTAAAGAACAGTAATGCAAGTGGTGTTGCCGACATCACATTTGGCTTTGGTGCAGCAACTGATATTCCAATTGCTGGAGACTGGAATGGCGATGGCATTGATACGATTGGATTATATCGACCCTCTACCGCAACATGGTACCTGAGGAACTCTAATAGTTCCGGCCCAGCAGACGTTGCTTTCGCATATGGCTTAACCAACGAAACGCCAGTAACAGGGGACTGGGATGGGGATGGCATCGATACCATAGGCATCTTCAGAGCCAGCGACAACTCGTGGTACCTAAGGAACAGTAACTCAGCGGGTTATGCGAACCAACTTGCAACTTTTGGCCTGCCCGCAACCGATACACCGATCACAGGGGACTGGAACGGTGACTGTGTCGATACGATTGGATTGTATCGGCGTGCATCTGCCACATGGTTCTTGAAGAATCGTAATAGCAACGGCGTCGCAGACATCGCCTTCACTTATGGCCTCGCAAATGAGACACCCATCACAGGCAAGTGGGTCAACTAGCAGTCCATCACAACTTGTTATCTTTGTACAGCAGCCAGCCTCTAAAAGAAGCTGGCTGTTTTTGTCGGACAATTTGCCTAACCTGCCAGGAAGCGCAAAGCGGTCAGGCTGGGCATGAAGAAATAACCGCCACCCAGGACATCGACGAAGCGCGGCAGAGGCTGCGTGCGCACACGGACCGTATCCGTCGGCACATGCATATAGCTAGCAGGCTGTTCTGGATCGCCATTATCGCCAATGATCGGGTCCTTGCTCTGATATAGCGTATTGAAATGCGGATTGTTGACCCAATTGGACTGGATGAACTCGAACTGGCGCGGGATGCTGGCATTCACGCAGATGAAGTGCAGGCCGCGCTCAGCTCCATCATCTTCCAATGACAGCAATTCATCCAATTGTGTCAGATCACCTGAATCCAACATTTCCAGGCCGAACAAGACATCCCCATAAATGCGGCCACGTCGCAAAATGCGATGTTTGGCAGTGGTCGCGGCAGCTTCTTCTGCCCCTACGGGGTGGAATGAATCACGGGGGTTGGTGCGGCGCAGATGCGACCCAAACGGGCAGTGCAACCCATCCTGGTCTGACTCCGCAAAGGTGAAGTCGTTCTGATGCTTGAGCGCCGCTAAATCCGCCACCAACGGGTCACCATTGGGACCACGTCCGACCATCTTCGATGCCAACCAAATCATACGCTCACTGGTAACGGCCCCGTCAATGCGCTCGACCTCGTCTTGGATGAAATGCCAAAAGGCGGGGACGTTCTGCGACATTTTGCGATAAACCAGATAGGTACCGTTTGCACCAAAGTCTTTAAGATGACCAGATCGGGACAGCGGGTGTGCCTGACGCGGGTTTTCATAGAGTGGCAGGATATTTTCGGGGTCATCTTCCCAGGCGACAACAGGCACAGACGGGAACAGGCCAAATGCGTTTAAATAGCCCAGGATGAATTCCCCCGTAGCAATGCCATCTTTGATGGGTTTGCCATCGCCATCATACAGGTTGATGCCCTGCAAACGGGGCTGTGAAATACCGTCTTTGAAGCCAAAATGCTCTTTATCATCAGGCCGCCGATAGCCCCATTCGGTATGTACAACCTCAACACCCTGTAAGCCTGAAATAACCTCATCGACGAACTTCTGGATTTCAGCTTCATTCGCAGAGGGATCATCAGCAGACATCCCCGCATGTAGCAACAAGAGGATATGGTATGGCTCGGACGTCGGGCTGCCAATTTGCCAGCTATCCGGCGAGCTGGTGCCGATGTCACCCAGGGCCAATGAACGCGGACTGGCCCCCATCCCCTGCTGGAACTCCGGTGGGAAAGTGCGCAAGCTGGCATCGGACAGGCCCAGAGCGGCCAATCCCTCAAATGACAAAGCGATGTTCAAAATGCGCTCCGGGTAGATTTTCGGTGGGCGATCTTCACCAGGAGCGCAGGGTTGATCGTTCTTACGCCAGCTTTCCGCAGTGAGCACCTGGGGAACGACCTGCTTGAGCCAGTCCTTCGCCTGGGCTGTATCCATGACGCGCAAAAACAAATAAGCCGCCTGATACGTATGACCATATCCACTGGTGATGAAGCCCTGAATATCGCGTTTTGCTTCGTTTAAGCTGGTCATGATCGCGTCCTCATAATTCCTTCAGCCATTTGACGGCTGATTTTTCGTTGATGTTATCGTGGTAGGCATAGTACAGGCGGCGGGCCTGCTCGATGCCAACGACGGTCGTATGCGGGTAAGCGGAATAATGAAAGCTAGCCGGGGTATTGTGGCACAAAATACCTTCGACAAAGGCTTCCGGGTCCAAAGTGGCCCCCTCACGCCAACCGACAGTGCCATCCCATAATGTATTTAAGCCACTGGGCAAACGATTCACAAAATCCGCAAAGTAGGCCGATGCGCTGCCATCATAGTCACTGATGAACAGCATGCGTTTGCCACCGTCGATCATCTGCCAGCGGGCGAAATGAATCGTCGGAATGATGCGGTTGCGCGTAATAAACGGAATCTTGATGAACGCGCCAAAGCTGGCGATGACCGCATGTTGGCGTCGCGCCGAATCAGCTCCGTTGACCGTGACAATCGTGATCTGGTTCTGGACCTGCTTGCGCTGCTGGAAGGCGGGCAGGGTATCGACCTGTTGACAGGGGCCAACTTCGTCCCCGGGCGAAAAGGGCACACAGGGACCGCTCTTATCTAAGGATGCATCCGTATATTGGCGATCCAGCTTGACCTGTTTGAGCGAGACAATCGTTGCAGGTATCAGCGCAAGGCCAAAGCGTAATAAGCCAATAATCTGGGGAATGACCGACAGCGTAATAAAGATGTAGCGAATGAAGGTGCCGATGGCGCGCAGCCCGCGTCGGAGCCAGCTTATCGGGGCAAATTGGCGCGGAAGCTGGCGCAGCACATCCTCATATTGCGAGAGCGGCACGTCAAATTTAGCCGAGAGTTCGTCGCGCAGGGCCAGGTATTTCTGAATGTTCTCGACTGTTTCGTAGCGATAGGCCTTTAAGAACAGGTCCGTCTGAATGCTGTAGGCGTTCATGAACTGCACAAAGTTGTTCGCCCCGGTGAAGCCTTCACAGCAGCCCCAGATGGCCTCCATGTTGGATGTATTGTCGCGCAGATCACGCAGGTATCTGTCGTGGTCGCCATCGTAGACAGCGGTAAACATCAGCCGCAAGCGACCTTTACCAGCATCGATATGCGACAGCAGCACAAAGCGTGCAAAATGGGTCAGGTTGGATTTGGCGAAATCAATCTGGACGCCATCCGGCTCATTAATGTGGCTGACAGCAGCGCGGCAAGCCTCTTCCTGGCCTGCGTGGATTGGGGCCATTACGGTGATGACTTGTGAAACCATCATTTCCCCCACTTAAACTATTTGAACAACAATTCGGGCGATTGTTTTTTGTTTACAAACGCGGGATGCCAACGTGATATGCCAACGTTTGGGCGGTGATGTGTGCTACGTTGTGCCCTTTTATTATGAGCGCGTTTTGCCCGATCAATCGAAAAAAACATGAAAAAATTCATCTGAGGCTGTTGTCAGGCAGCAGGCGATGGCGCATGATGATAAAGAGTTCCTGACATCAGTCGCTGGCATTACAACCTCAATCAGTAGTAGACTATAGTCCAGAATTACACATTAGACAACGGACCCCATAACAGCGATTGACCCAATCGAACCCGTAACAGCAGCCGCTGTATTCAAGTAAATTTATTTTTAGTAATTCATCTTGTTGGCATAGTAGGTGGGGGGTATGGACATGGCTGAACAGTCATCTTCAACAACAAATATACCGGCAACGACGGTACCAACAACGACGGTACACGAAAATCGCCTGATGGTATTCCTGAACATAATTGCCGGACTGCGCATGTTGGTTGCAATTGCATTGATTCTCGCACCCTACATCTTGAGGGAGCTAGATTTCTTCATTGCCCCACCCTTCTTCTTCACCAATACGGTTGCCGGGGTGATCCTGGTCGCCATGACAGCCTGGTTCGCGGCGGGTGATGTGCGCCGATTCCGCAATCTGGCCATCATCACCGACCTGGCGCTGGTACTAGGTGCAGTTTCCTACCTGGCAATGTACCTCAGCCCGGTCGGGGCAGGCTTCCAAACAGAATTGCTTTTCGAATTTGGCACCTATGCCATCCTGGCGCTGATTGTTGCCTTCTTATTATGGCGAGCTGTGCCACAAGATCCTTCCTGGACAGACTGGATTTCCGAGAAAGCGCTCACAGGTTGGGAGCGCGTCGGGCAAGTGGTGTACGGGGCCTTCGGCATCATTTCATTTATTGCCGTTGCTGGCAGCCTGATTGGAGCCTTCATCACGCCCAACCCGATGGCCTCGCTGTGGACGCAACCCGTATTTGTTGCTGGCTCTGCTGTGAAAATCGGCACACTGGGCATGCTTTCGCTAGCCGCTGCCCTTAACATTCGCAAGAACCTCAAGCTCATGACGCTGGTCATCGTCGGCCATGCAGGTTCCTGGGTGGTGATTACCATCCTGGCGATATTGGGCTATTGGCGCTTTGGGGATTACACGCTGACTATCGGCGATATGAGCTTTGGCGTCTCGGAAATGATGTTCGGCGCATGGCTGCTGGATGTCGTGATTATTGCCGTATTCGGCTTCATCCAGAATCGCGCCAACGCCTCCGTGGTGGACCATGTGAATTTCTTCGCACCGTTCCACTTCCGTGTGCTAGAAGCGCTGATCGAAACGCTGATCGAAGGCAAAGACACAGAGGGTAAATCATCTGAGCGGGTTGCCCCCTACCAGAGTGCGCTTAACACGGATGTGTATCTATCATCTTTCCATTCCAATCGGCTTTTCCTGGCCAAGCTGGCACTCATGGGCACAGAATATCTGCCGCTACTGTGGTTCAAGCCGCCCATGACATGGCTGCGCCCATCGGCCCGCCATGATTTCATTGATCGCCGCTTTAAGCACGAAGTCTTAGAGCCGCCGCTTGGTTATCGCATCATGGATCGCATCTTCCGGGGTGGGAACGCTCTCATCCTACGGACACGCGGGCCAGTCAAACCAGCGACCCTGGACGCCACTATGAACTTCACCGACCTGCTGGAAGGCATCATGCGATTTGACATGCAGATGACTTACCTGGGTTACTATGGTGATGACCGCACCTGGGAAAAAGACGAACAGGGCAACGGCATCGGCTATGTGCCCTTCTCCAAACGCCCGAAGAACTTCAAAGTTGTTCCGCGCCGACCACATCCACCGCTGGAAGTCACCCTGCCGGAAGACATCGCCCGACATGGGATGGATGTCATTCATGATGCTGATGTGGTCATCATCGGTAGCGGGGCCGCCGGGGCCATCATGGCCGAGCAGATGCTAAAACGCGGTCGCAATGTGCTGATGCTGGAACGTGGGTTGTATTCGCACCCGGATACGTTCAACGAAAACGAAATCGACATGGTCAGCCGCCTGTACAGCGACGGTGCCCTGCAAATTTCGCAGTCGCTGCGCTTTACGATTTTGCAGGGCAGCGCGGTTGGTGGCACGACGGTTGTCAATAACGCAGTTTGCTTCGACACACCGGAGCATGTGGTCGATACCTGGAATGCACGTAATGACACCCCTGTGATCGACAAAGAAAAATACTACGAATCCCAGCGCGTCGTGCGAGAGCGTATGAGCATCGGCCCGATCAAAGCCGGGACGCGCACACCATTGGACGACCTGCTCAATCATGGTGATACCAAAATCAACGAGGGTGTGAAGCGCTATTTCGAGAATCATCCTGAGCTAGGTGAGTACGATTACAACGTGGTCGAGGCCAACATCACCGACTGCCTGGGCTGCGGTTACTGCAACATCGGCTGTAAATATGGCCGTAAAATTTCCATGCTGGATGAAGTGCTGCCCAAAGCCCAAGCCGACTACGGCGCGGATCGCTTCCGCATTTTGTCAGAAGCCGAGGTTGTGCACTTAGGGACGAACAACGGCAAGGCCAACGAGATTGTGGTCAATATTCGTGGCAAACGTAAGCTAGTCATCAAAGACCCCAAGACGGTCGTCGTTAGCGCCGGAACCGTCGCTTCTAGCTGGCTGCTGATGCGCAGCGGCATTGGCAAGAATCTGCCTGTCGGCCAGGGGTTATGCTTCAACATGGGCAGCCCATTGTACGGCTGGTTCGGTGAGCCGATTAACGCCTATGAAGGCTTGCAGATCGCCCACTACCTCGACATCAAAGGCAAAGACGGCTTCGTCTACGAAACGTGGTTCAATCCGCCGCTCGCGCAAGCACTGACCATGCCCGGTTGGCTGGATACGCACTACCAGAACATGCAGCGCTATAACGAAATGGTTGCGGTAGGCGTGTTGGTCGGCACGGAATCCAACGCTTATATTGACCGTGCCCTGCTGATCAATGGGCCGGATGTGGTCTACAAGCCCTCCCCGCGTGATCTGGAACGGCTGCTGGAAGCCTTCAAGATACTGGGCAGCGTCCTGTTTGAGGCTGGTGCCAAGGAAGTTTTCGCTTCGACACGCAAATATCACAGCTACACGCCAACCAATGGCAAAGCCTACGCGCAGATGGTTGTACCCAATGACCTCAATCACCTAGAAGCGCTGGTCCGCAGTGATGATGACCTGCTGCTAGGCACAGGGCATCCGCAGGGAGGTAATGCCATCGGTACGCGGCCAGATGGACCGGGCGCGAGCGTAGTCGATGAGCGCTTCAAAGTGTTCGGCTATGACAACCTGTACGTATGCGACGCCAGCGTGCATCCAACCGCGACGACCGTGAATC
This sequence comes from Anaerolineaceae bacterium, assembly GCA_002699585.1. Taxonomy (GTDB): domain Bacteria; phylum Chloroflexota; class Anaerolineae; order Aggregatilineales; family Phototrophicaceae; genus Phototrophicus. Next base: position 583,006 of record PABP01000038.1, read on the forward strand.
CACAGCTTACCGTGATGACACTGGCACATTATGCTTCCCAGTTCATTGAGTAGGCTTTGCGGTCCGTTGAGACGCGCAAACGATTGTTAGCAAAGGTTTTCCATGTCCGCAAGTGATGTGAATTCAACATTGGCACGGATGCGATACCGCGCTCAGCGGGCGGCTGATGCTGTGCGCCAGCGGGTGACATCGCCAGCACCTCCACCACAGCCTGCTGACGCCCAGGCTGCGCCATCAGAGCGAACACCACCGGAAGCACGGGCGTTCCAGGCCAGCGCACATGGCAGCGGCGCTTTCGGCGAGTGGATTGTTGATGAACAGGGTTTACCCGCCTATCGCTATGACATGAACCAGTTCGAGGATGATCGCGCCAAGTACCCGGTGTCTACCGGAGCGTTCCGGCGCGACCACTGGCACCAGATCGGCAACGACCGCGTCACCGGGTTGGCCTCCAACGATGGCACAGTACAGTTGGTCATCGCTGACCAGGGCTACATGTTCTTGAATCACTTCAGTCATGGGCAGCTTGCCTCATGGCTGGGCACGGCCTGGGAAGTCATCGTGATTTTGCTGCTGGCGATTCCGCGCGGCTTACGCAACCTGATTTTCCCCAGCAAAGAACCCAGCTTCATGGAACGCTTGCTGGCGGCTCTCAATGCGCCTACAGCTCATAAGCGTGATGATCTGCAACATGCGTATGCAGGTGGGTTTGGGTATGTACAGGTCGGCGATGAAGTCTGGTCAACGGCCTATCGCTACCATCCTGACCTGCGCGAACAGTCCGAGCGCGTCTTCGGCATGGGCTACTACCGGACGTGCTGTACGCATAACGGCATCCGCACCGAGCGTGTCGTCTATGCGCCGCCGGGGGATGTCTCTGCTGTGCTGACGGACGTCTATCTGACCAATCAGAGCGATGAAGCCGTCACGCTCAATTACTATGACTACTGGGATGTGAATATCCAGCAGTTACAGGAGCAATTGCTACGTACCGGCCAATTCGGTGCAGCGGGTGATGTCAAACGGCGACACCTGAACCGCCAGTTCACGCCAGATATTGTCTATGACGAAAATGCCAAAGCCCTGCGCTTCCATCTGCATCCACCAGCAGGCGCACCCGCACCCATCATTCCCGATGGCGTCAACTGGAAGCCGGATGACATTTTCCTGGCGGATTTAAGCGGCACACCGGATGGCAAATATACAGACAAAGCCGCTTTCTTCGGCCAGGGTGGCGCGGAAAACCCGGACGGCATTCATCGGGCAGACGATAGCGACCTGCACCCTATCCCATCCACGATCATGCCCTACTGCATGGTCCTTCGACGCAAAGTTACGATTCCGGCTGGGGAAACGCGCCAATTGCGTTTTGGCTATGGGACCATACAGAGTAATCTGCCTTTCTGGATCGGGCCATCGCACCGCGCCAACAGCCGTATGACCATGCCGCAAGCCTGGGTCGAAGGATTCCAGCAGCGCTTTCATCTGGGCAATGCGCCGGGTGCCTTCAAAGACCTATGTGATCACTGGAAGCAGCGCGTATCTTATTTTTCATTGGCCGATATGCCCTACTTGCAGCGCGAGATCGCATGGCACGCCTATTACATGCTGTCCTCGACCATGACCAGCACATATTTTGATTCACGGGTGGTGCCCCAGGGGTCGGCTTATTTGTTCATTCACGGCATTGATGGCGCACCGCGCGACTTCGCCCTGTATATCATGGCATTGTGCTTTATCGACCCCAAGCTAGCACGGGAAATGCTGGGCTTCATCATGCGCATGACGTCAGGTGACAGCGGCCAGATCGCCTACAGCTACACCGGGAATGGGCGGCTTTCCGGGACAATCATCCATGAGCATCCATCTGACCTCGATCTGTTCTTCCTGATGGCCCTGACGGAATACATCGCCGTGACAGGCGACAGCGATTTTCTGCTAGAAGATGTGCCCTTCTACAATGCCTACAACCAACCGGGCGATCAGCGCGTGCTCAGCCATGTGCGCGTGGCCTATAACCACCTGCTGCACATCGTCGGCATTGGCGACAACGACCTAATCCGCGTCTCCGATGGCGACTGGTCCGATGATGTGGTCGTGCGCAATGTCTTCCCTTCCAAACTGAACATTTCACCGCGCAACACCATCGCGCATGGCGAATCGGTGCTCAACAGCCAGATGGCCGTTTACATTCTGCCGAGGTTGGCCAATCTGCTGATGCAACAAGATCATGCTGATGTGCAGGCGCTCGGTGAGGAGATGAAAGAGGAGCTTGAACCCATCCTGGCGCAGCTCACGGAGGGTATCAACCGCATGTGGATGGGCACACATTATGCACGTGCCATCCTCCGCACCTGGCGAAATAACACGTACGTTCTGGATGCCAAAGACATCAACCTGGAGTCGCAGGTTTGGGCCTTGATTACCAACCTGGACCCCGATGTACTCCCTGGGTTGATCGACTCGATCTACAAAAATCTAGATGAACCCTCACCGATTGGCGCCATGCTGTCCAATGGCACGGTCTGGCCGGCTGTTTCGCAAATCCTAACATGGGGCTATACGCTGCATGACCCGGAAAAGGCATGGCGATCATTCCTCAAACAGACATTTTCTACGCGCGCTGAGGTCTACGGCCATCGCTGGTCAAATATCTGGTCGGGGCCGGATGGCGTTAATGGCCCGACGCTGGCTGACCCCGGTGGTACGTACCAATCGCCACCGGCTACGCCCATGATGGACTTCCCGGTCATGAACAACAATCAGCATGCCATGACACTGCTGGCCCTGCTGCGTGTGTGCGGCATCGAAGCCCATGAATCCGGCGCGGGCATCCGCATTCGTCCGCAGACGCCCACGCACTATGAACTGGATGTTCCACTCATCAAACTAGACGTCAGCCCGGAGCGAATCAGCGGTATCTATCGCGCCCAGAATGATGGCCGATGCGATCTCTTCGTGCGGCTAGCGGCAGATAGCGAATCGGTTGAGGTTAGCATAGACGACACCACCACAACCCAACTGTGCGATGACGAAGGCTATGTTCGCCTAACGCTGCCACCATTTACAGCAGGTGATGAAATTCGGTTTGTTGTAAGCCGATAATCTCGTCAGCGTGCCATCAACAGATACCCGAATGGTATGTCTACCCCGCAAGCAGGCTGCTTTTCCCAGCCAATACAGCAAAATGGGCTGTAATTGCCAGCAAAATTCCGTGTTAACAACCATAATCTCAAGGAATATACGTAGGTGACAGTCATAAGATTAAGTTATAGTACCTGATTGCCGCTGGATTATTACTTGGCAGGTCAAGAATCCGCCTAAACGTGATGCTACCCACTATCTAAGGAGCAGTTTCCCAAACCCTAAAGGACACACTTGTCAGATCATAAGGATCATCGGAAGCCCTATGGATAACAGCTTTTTAGCGTATTACATGCTCATCTTTGTGGCCGTTATCACCAATGTGATGCTGGCCATTCAGGTATGGTCAAGGCGGACTGATAAAGGCGTGGTTACGTTCGTTGTTCTGGCGCTGGCATTGGCTGAGTGGGCTATCTGCAATGCGTTCGAGGCCTATGCGACTGATCTGGCAACCAAATATCTATTCACTCAACTGTCTTATATTGGGATCGTGCTGGTCCCACCCGCATGGATCGTATTCACGCTTGAATATACCAATCGTCAGCACTGGCTAACACGCAGAACACTGGCTTTGCTGGCTATCCATCCGATTGCTGTTCTTATCTTTGTTGCGACAAACCCGCTGCATAATCTACACTGGACCAGCATCACTCTCGGTACCAGCGCAGGCTATCCGATAGCTGTATTCGAGCGCGGCATCCTCTTTTGGCTGCATACGGCTTATTCGTACGTCATGATGCTGATTGCCACCATCCTACTTGTGAAAACCTATTGGCAATTGCAAGGCATCTATCGACAACAAATCACCTTACTACTGGTGTGTCAATTTGCACCCTGGATCAGCAATTTTTTCTATGTCACAGAACTTAGCCCATTACCAGACTTCATGGATTTAACGCCCATCGCCTTCTCAGTGACGGGCATCGCTGCTGGTTGGAGCCTGCTACGCTACCGTCTGCTAGATGTGATGCCCATTGCCCGTGATATGGTCTTTGATGGCATTGACGACATCGTGTTCGTCTTAGATACAAAACAACAAATCGTGGATATGAACCGCCCTGGGTTGGCTATTTTGAAGCGGGCGAGCAAGGATGTCATTGGTAAGCAGGTCGGTGATGTATTCGCCGACCAAGTTGACACCCTCAGTGAATATGCGGGTGTTAGCCGCGCAGATGCCGAGATTGAGGTCGTACTCAATGGAAAACGCTACTGGTTTAAGCTAAAAATATCACCCCTGCAGGCAGAAAATGGCGATCCTGTCGGCCAAGTGGTCATGCTACAAAACATTACTCAGCTAAAGGCCATCAACCGTGAACTTGAAGCAACCCGGGACGAGGCCATCCAAGCTAGAGCGATTGCCGAAGAACATTCCCGGCTGAAGTCGGAGTTTCTGTCGACCATGTCACATGAGTTACGCACCCCGCTCAATGCCATTGAAGGCTTCACCAGCATCATGCTGAGTGGCATGGGCGTCGAACTCAGCCCAAAAGCAGAGGATATGGTTCAACGCGTCAGTGCCAATAGCAAGCGCCTGCTTGATCTCATCAATGATTTTCTCGATTTGTCGCGTATTGAGTCCGGGCGACTGGAGCTGATCCGTGAGCCGATTTCTCCCAGACAATTAGCGCGCAAATGGGAGAATGCAGTCAGTGTATTAGCAGAAGAAAAAGACCTGGCGTTTGTCGTCACTGTGGACTCCGATTTGCCAGAAACGATCATCGAAGACGACGATGCCCTCTCCAAGATCACCATTAATCTATTGAGCAATGCCTTCAAGTTCACTCATGAAGGTCAGGTCAGGCTCAATATGGAGCGCGAAAACGACAAATGGAAAATCATCGTCAGCGATACAGGCATTGGCGTCCCAGCCCATGCGCGCGAGTACATCTTTGATGAGTTCCGCCAGGTAGACGGCTCATCCAAACGTTTATATGGTGGAACTGGCCTAGGATTATCACTAGTCCAAAAGTTATCGCGCGAGATGGGCGGCAATGTCGCCTTAAAAAGTGAATTGGGTGTGGGGAGTACGTTTATAGTTACTCTCCCACTGGAACTACCCATAGAAGCATCGTTAGGAGCAAGCAATGAGTAAGATTCCATCTGATTTACTATCTGGCTGGGATGTGGTTGTCATTGATGATGAACCCGACAGCCTGGAAGTCGCACGTTATATCCTTGACTTTTATGGCGCAAATGTCCTGACTGCGACGAATGGTCAGGAAGGCATCGCCTTAGTACAAGAGACAAAGCCTCACTTCGTCATTTCTGATTTATCTATGCCGGAAATGGATGGATGGGAATTCGTCAGCGCTCTCAAATCAACGGTGCAGATGCAGGATACACCTGTCATCGCCCTCACCGCACATGCCATGCGCGGCGACCGAGAACGTGCTATTGCGGCTGGCTTCCATAATTATCTAACCAAGCCGCTCACAGCCAATACATTTATGGATGAACTCCTCACGCTATTGCTGGATATCCCACAATTGAGTGACCATCTGACGATTTAGCGAATATCAATATTGGATATCATTATTATGCAAACGATAACCGTGAAAACCTAAAAACTGGAGCACGGGAACAACCCTATGGACGGAACTAGAAAGTCTTATACACTCGGCTGGTATATACCCCAACGAGTGATCAGCCTGCGTATCACAGGCGAGTATTCACTAGAAGATGCAACAGAGGCCAATGAAAAAATCACCGAAAGCCTCGATCAATCTGAGCAGCGCGTCTATATTCTGATTGATGCCATGAACATGGCCCGGCCTCATAATTTTGTGGCCATACGTGGCGTACAGACATTTATGGATCATAGGAATTTGAAGAGTATTTACGTGGCAGCCAATGATCGCCTCTTAAAGTTGGCGATGATGGTGATTTTTAACCTGAGCCGGGCTGGCCTGCATATTGGCGAAGATCTCGATGGCGTGAAGGCTATGGTTGACCAACGCGTTGCGCAAGATAAGCTCGTTGAATAAGTATGGCGTGCTAACCGAATCTAATGTCCTCTAGAGCCTTTGACGAACTCATCATCGTTATGGGGCACTTCGCAACACATCAAACCACTTCGACGAAATGCTAAATAGGCGAGGGTTCAGCAAATACCAGGTCTTCGATCAGGTGATAGGCCGCGCCCAGTGCACTGGTATTGGGCGAATGAAACTGCGACTGCTGAATATTGACGTGATTGGCAAATAAATCCGGCAAATAGGCATAAACTTCATTGCGCAGGTTGCTGAATGCCGTCGGTGACATGGCGCTCAACATACCCCCAATAACCACATGATCAGGTTGAATGATGTAGATAATGTTGGCGATAGCGGCGGCCAGCACCGCGTTCAATTGCTGCATCACACTGACGCAAACAGGTAGATCGAGATGATCGGCCTTGAGCATGGAGCGTAGTCGCTGGCGGTGCGACAGCGTCAGCAAGTCCGCATAGCGTTCCTGCTCTGCGGTTGGCAAGCCTGCTACCAATTCTTCAAAAATGCGATTGATGCCACTGATGGCCATCATTTCTTCCAAGTTTTGACCGACTGGCTCAGGCACATTCAGAAAATGTGCACGAATCAGCCCCGCATTACCAAACGAGCCTTTATACAATGCCCCATTGAGGAACATACTAATTTTGACGCCCTCATCCAACCCAACGAAGATCAGGTTGTCGGCGAAAGACTTACCTGATTCATGGAACTCAGCGAACGCCATACAATCGACGTCGTTGGCAATGACCACGGGTAAACCCAGGGTATCGCGCAACCGCTGGCAAATGGGGAAGTCCTGCCAGCTTGGGACGCGCCCTACAGAGATGATATCGCCTGTCAGAGGATGGGTGTAACCGGGAGCAGCAATGCCGATGCCCACGATTTCCTGGTTGGGGAAGCGCACTTGCACAGTCGCAATATACGTCTGAATGGCTTCCATGACCTCACGCGGGGAGGGCTTTGTTTTTTCAAAGAGGGCTTCTTGGTGGATGACTTGACCATCCAAATGGGTCGCAATCAGCCGCAGGCCCGGTAGTTGTATATGAACGCCGATAACGACATAGCGCCGATTGTCGATGCCAAACAGCATAGCCGGACGCCCGCCTTTAGCATCCGCCTGGCCAACCACCCGTATCCAACGCTCTTCGGTCAATTCCTGCACGGCCTTGCGTAGTGTGGGCAGGCTCACCGGCGTGATCCGTTCCAACTCCGCCAGGGATTGCGGGGTCTTCCACAAAATTTTCAGGATAGATGTATGCAAAGATGTCATTATTGCAACCACGAATCTTTTGACAAATTTTTTATAAAAGTTATAATCAAAGTGTATTGTACCAAAAAGACTTCTTTTTTGTTTGTAGAATGCGATCAAATGACATCTAGCGGTGGCAGTTATAGTAATCTTCAGATCTATTATGGCGATATTCATAACCATTGTGGCTTAAGCTATGGTCATGGTTCCCTGGCGGATGCCCTGACCAATGCCCAACTGCAACTGGATTTCGCCAGCGTCACAATCCATGCTGTATGGCCCGACCTGCCGACCGATGACCCCCGGCTAGAGTACCTGGTTGACTATCACAAACAGGGCTTTATCAAAGCGCAATCCAACTGGGATACCTATCTAAAAGACATTGAGGCCGCTAACGCAGACGGGACATTTGTGACGTTCCCTAGCTTTGAATGGCACTCCATGAATTATGGTGATTACTGCGTTTATTTCCAGGATGGCGACGAGGCGCATATCATTGATGCACCGGACCTGCCCGCACTGCGGGACATGCTGAAAGACATCAGCACCCCCACCATGGTGATCCCACATCATATTGGTTACAAACGAGGTTATCGAGGTATCAATTGGCAGGCATTCAGCAACCGGATGTCACCCGTCGCTGAGATTTTCTCATTCCACGGGCTTTCGGAAAGCACCGATGGTCCCTATCCCTATCTGCATGCAATGGGACCGCGTCATGAGCAAAGTACAGCCCAGTATGGTTGGGCACAGGGCCACGTTTTCGGCATTATTGGCTCGACCGACCATCACAACGCTTTCCCCGGCAGCTATGGCTACGGCAGGATGGGCGTCTGGGCGCAAGATCTGTCGCGCAAAAGCATCTGGGACGCCATTCAGCAGCGACGCACATATGCCCTCACTGGCGACAATATCGTCGTTGGCTTCAGCGTGAATGGCCACCCTATGGGCGACATCTGCCCAGCAGATGACCAGCGCTGGATTGAAGTTGACGTCCAGGCTGTAGATGCCATCGACTATATCGAAGTGCTGCACAATAACCGCGTCATTCATCGCGAGAGTGTGCTGCCAGATGACGAGCCAGACAGCGTCTATAACGTGTGTTTTGAAATGGGCTGGGCCGAACTCGACGAAGACTACGACTGGGATGTGCAGCTTCAGATCGAAGATGGCAAATTGCTGGGTGCCGAACCCCATGTTCGGGGCACGGACCCCAGGGAAACGCCTGCGGACCTGAACTTCGCTTATACACAGCTCATGCAGACAGGTCATAATTGTTATCGTATCCAGACCCGCACACGCCAGAACCCATCCTTGCATACATCGGCAACTGAAAGCGTGACGCTCCGCATTGAAGGCACACCGGACACCCGCATCATCGCGACCTTCAATGGCCAAGAACAAACCGTCAAATTAGGCGAGTTGTTGACTGGCTCACGGACATTTTACACGGCTGGCTTTGTCTCACCGGCAGTCAGCCTTCACAAAGCAAATCCCCACCATCAACTGGATCGACGGTTTGCCCTGTCGCATCGCAGTCTTTCATCGCAGCGTGACTGGTACACCGTTCGAGTACGCCAACGCAATAATCAGTGGGCCTGGAGTTCGCCGATCTGGGTTGATGGTTTTACGAACTAGGGTATAGCTCAGCGCGTTTTTCCGGGCTGAGACCGTTGTTAGAACGTTGAAATCAGTAGGAAGGTTCACATGATCTGAGGCAACGTCACTAACCCGTCGCATGCATATCGTTAATGTATAGATAAAAGAAAAGGATTTTGGTTATGCGTAAACTTCTCGTTCTTATGCTTATCGCCGCGCTCGTCGTGCCGACAGCCGTCGTCTTCGCCCAAGATGATACTATGGAATTCGACTGCGGTACCGATGAGGAAGTGACTATCAGCTTCTTCGGCGACCCTGTGGGTACGCATGGTGAAGCAGAAGCCGCCACCATCGAGCGTTTTGAAGAACTCTGCCCGAACATCACCGTTGAATATGCCCAGGGTTCCGCCAGCGTGACCGACTTGCTGGCTACCTACCTGACCGCATTTGAAGCGGAAAGCAGCGACATTGACGTGATCCGCGTGGATGTGATCTGGCCTGGTCAGTTGGCCGACCACCTGCTTGACATGAGCGAATATGTCTCGCAAGAGCACATTGACGCCCAGCTACCGGCATTGATCGAAAACGACACGGTGGATGGCCGCCTGGTGGCCCTGCCGCTGCGTATCGGCTTCGGCATGCTGTACTATCGCTCCGACTTACTTGAAAAATACGGTTATGATGCACCACCTGCCACCTGGGAAGAACTGACTGAGATGTCAACGACCATCCAGGAAGGCGAACGCACCGAAGGTAATGACGAGTTCTGGGGTTTTGTCTGGCAGGGTAACGCCTACGAAGGCCTGACCTGTAACGCCCTTGAATGGCATGCTGCTTCGACTGGTGAAAACTTCCTGACATCAGAAGGTGAAATCAACACAATCAACGACGATGCGATTGCCATGTATGAAATGGCAGCAAGCTGGGTTGGCACCATCAGCCCTCCAGGCGTCGTCAGCTACCAGGAAGAAGAAGCCCGCGCTGTATGGCACTCCGGTAACGCCGCCTTCATGCGCAACTGGCCCTATGCTTATACAACCAGCGTCGAGAGCGAAGACATTCCCGAATTTGGCGTAGCTCCGCTGCCATCAGGCGCATCTGGCATGGGTGCATCAACACTGGGTGGTTGGCACATCGGCGTATCCCGCTACTCTGATAACCCCGAAGCGGCTGCGGCCTTTGCTCGCTACTTCACCAGTACAGAAAATCAGAAGCTCTATGCGTTGCAGACGACCTCACCGCCAGCCGCTGTCGAACTGTATGACGATCCTGAAATCCAGGAAGCCATGCCATTCGCCAGCACGGACATCGTAGAAATTACGACTGCCCGTCCGTCGAACTTCTCCAAAGACCAGTACAACGCTGTTTCCACACTGTACTTTGAAGCTGTCCACTCCATCCTGACGGGTGAAGAAGACGCTGATGTCGCGATGGAATTGCTTGAACTGGACATGATGGAACTGCTCGACACTGAGTAGTCGTATCGCGGAGTCATAAGACTCGTTTACCAAGTGGGAAGTGCATCTGCACTTCCCATTCTTCTAACACCGAACCAAAGCTGTCAGTCGATGGCCAATCGATTCGGTGTGCAAGCACAGCCAATCATTCGTATGAAATGCCATCGCCAGGGTATCATGGGCGATAAATTAGAGCTTTCTTACTGGAGTTGACATGAGCCAGCCATCCCCCGACACGTACCCGACATCCGGTCGAAAAGCCAAACGAACGACATTACCGGCGCAACTGATCGGTGGATTGCTCATTGCGATTGGTATTCTTGCGGTTGTTGTCTTCGTCATAACCGTGAGCCAGGATCCAGGCATACAGTTTGCCGTCAACTGGACAGCCAGCGAAGAATTCCCAGAGCAACCCTCCATTTTGTTAGCCTTCTTAGAACGTTTCGGTATTATTCTGCCTGCTCTAGTCGCTTATTTGAGCCTCTTCTTCATTTCAATTGGCGCGCAGGTATTCGGAGGCAGTCTAAGAGCCGCCCATTGGGCCAAGGTTATCCTGATGTGGTTGACGATTGGCTTGGGCATCGTCACTGTCCTGACGATCTACAACACCATCCGCGTGGCTAACGAAGAAGCGCTGCCTGTCGATGTGGGGGCGCTCTTAGGGAGTCTTGTGCTGCCTGTCCTGGGTATGCTCATCATCGGCGGCGTGTGGTGGTGGCTCTCGAACAACCTTGAAAATTATTTTATGGGCGAAGATTTGCTCATCGCCCGTGAAACTCGTCTTGCCTGGAATTTGCTCATTCCGACACTGGCGATTTTCATTCTGGTAGCAGCACGTCCCCTGGAGCAGACCTTCATCCGTAGCTTGACCGACAAGCGTTTTGCAGGCCGTGGCGTACCCCAGTTTGTTGGGCTGGACAATTACGCGCAACTCCTGACCATCCGTCTGGATACCGTCACCTGCCGCACAGAAGACGATGGCGAATGCTCTGTCCGTGATAATGGTGCTGTCCGCTGGGAGTCCATCGAACGTGACTTATTACAGGATGGCTACCGGACAGTCTCTAACATTCCAATTCCATTTTCGTCTGGTCAATCGATTGCCATCAGCGGGCGCGATAACGATTTTATTGGGGCAATCAACACAACGTTGATCTTCACGGTGGTTTCGGTCACAGGTGAACTATTGATTGGGTTGTTCATGGCGATGGTCGTGAACTCCAACTTCCGCGGGCGAGGCATCATGCGGGCGGTGATGCTGATCCCCTGGGCCATTCCAACGGTGATTTCCGCGCGATTGTGGGAATTGATGCTCAAAGACACCAGCGCTGGTATCGTCAACAAGGTCATGATGGACCTGCACCTGATTAATGCGCCCCAGGCGTGGTTATCAGAGCCATCATTGCAGCTCCCGGCAGCCATCATGGTGGATGTGTGGAAGACAGCCCCATTTATGGCACTGCTGTTGCTCGCGGGCTTACAAACAATTCCGCGCGATTTATACGAAGCTGCCGCCGTCGATGGAGCTAGCCCGGTGCGGCGCTTCTTCAGCATTACCCTGCCGCTGCTACGGCCTGCCCTGGCGATTGCCCTCATCTTCCGTACGCTGGACGCCCTGCGCGTATTCGACCTGTTTAACGTGTTGTTCGGGCGACAGCAGCTATCGATGGCGACGTATAACTTTGAAACACTGGTGAGCAATCAGAAAGATGGATATGCATCTGCCGTCAGTGTGATTATCTTCATATTTATATCGATCTTCGCATTCATTTATGTCCGTATGTTGCAGGTGGAGACAGACTAATGATCCAGAGCATCTTGACCAACGAACGTTTCCTCAAGAATCTGCAACGCATCATGCTTTATGCGGCGATCATTTTCATCGCCTTTTATGCACTATTCCCGTTTTACTGGGCCTTTAGCACCTCGTTTAAGACCGAGTCGGAGATGTTCCAAAGCGCGAGCTACCTGCCGCGTAACCCGACTTTGAAAAACTACGAGTACGTCTTCCGGGACAATACATTCGTCAATTCGTTGAAGAACTCCGCGATTGTGTCCAGCCTGACAGCCGTGCTGGCGCTGGTGGTCGGTTCGTTTGCGGCCTATGCTCTGGGGCGCTTGCGCTTCAAAGGGCGCGTGGTGATGCTCTACATCGTGCTGTCGATGACTATGTTCCCGGCCATTTCGATTCTGTCGGGCTTGTATACCATCGTGCGCGAGTTGGGCTTCTTTGGCACACCCCTGGCGTTGATCGCCACCTACCCGGTGTTCATCCTGCCGTTTACGGTCTGGGTGCTGACCAGCTTCTTCCGGGGCTTGCCCGCAGAAATCGAACAAGCGGCGATTGTCGATGGCGCAACGCCGTTCCAGACATTCCGGCTGATTTTGCTACCGCTGACGGCCCCGGCCCTGGTGACAACCGGGTTGCTGGCTTTCGTGCTGTCCTGGAACGAGTATCTATTCGCCCTGAACTTTACGACGACCAACCCGGATGCCAAAACCGTGCCGGTGACCATCGCCCAATTTACGGGCCAGTTCGCACGGCAGGAGCCGATTGCGGAAATTATGGCGGCGGCAATGGTCGTGACCATTCCGCTGGTGGTGCTGGTACTCATCTTCCAGAACCGTATTGTTGAAGGTCTGACGGCTGGCGCAGTAAAGGGTTAAACTCGACAGCCTACAGCGTATTTTCACTAGAAAGACGATTGAACATGAACCTCGTCATGATCGACTGCCATGATCTGGGCCAACACCTGGCCTGCTATGGCGTCGAAAGCGTTTCGTCGGATCATCTGGATGCATTAGCAGCGGATGGTGTGCGTTTTGTCAACAGCTTTTGTACGTCGCCGCAGTGCAGCCCCAGCCGCGCCGCCCTGTATACCGGGCGCTATCCGCATAACAACGGCATGTTCGGGCTGGCCCACGACCCATTTAGCTGGCGGTTGAACGACAATGAAATCTACCTGGCTGAGCACCTACAAAACGCAGGCTATGAAACAGCCCACGTTGGCGTCCAGCATGTGACGGAATTCACCGATGAAGCCGTCGCCAAACTGGGGTTTGACCATGTGCTGCCCGGTTATCTGGCTGCGGAAGTGGCGGATAGTGCCATCAGCTTTTTAGAGCAGGCGCATGAAGGACCGTTTTTCCTCAACGCCGGGTTCTTTGAGCCGCACCGTGACCACACCGGGGGCTATCGGCTAACGCCGCCCGATAATGAAAAAGGCGTTGATCTGCCGCCCTATATCCCCGACACCGACCAAGCACGCATGGAGTTCAGCGAGCTACAGGGCATGATTAAGTCGATGGATGTGGCCGTTGGGCGCATCATGGACGCCCTGCACAAGCTCGACCTGATAGACGATACCTGGGTCATCTTCACCACCGATCATGGGCTGGCCATGCCGCGTGCCAAATGCACCCTATACGATCCGGGCCTGAAAACAGCGCTCATCATGCATGCGCCCCAACTTAGGCTAACTGGTGGCAAAGTAATTGAACAGCTCATCAGCCATGTGGACATGGTTCCAACACTGCTTGAGGGGTTGGGCATTACTGTTCCTGATTGGCTACAAGGGCGCAGCTATTGGTCGCTATTGCAGGGCGAGAGCGACAGTCACCGTGATGCGCTTTACTTCGAGAAGACATTTCATACCGATTACGAACCGCAACGAGCCATCCGCAATGATCGCTATAAGCTCATCTGGAACGCGGAGGTGGACATCACCAATGTGCCCGCGGACATCATGCACAGCCCGATTTACCCGCAGATGATGGACATTTTGACGGTGACGCGCCCTCCGTTCGAGATATACGACCTGGAAGCCGACCCCAACGAGATGACCAACCTGGCAGAGGATGCGGATTATCAGGACATCAAAGACAAGCTGCGCCAACAGTTATTGGTCTGGATGCGTGACACAAATGACCCCCTGCTTGATGGCCCGGTACCCAGTCCCTACTATGCACGGGCCAAGCATCAACTCCAAGGAAAGGGTTAGCGATGCGCTACGACGCCCTGGTTTATGGGCCACTGTTTTGCGACCTGATCTTCACTGAATTGGACGAATTCCCAAGCCTGGGAACGGAAATATTCGCAAAAGAATTCACCATCGCCATTGGTGGCAGCGCGATTGTCGCTGCGGGGCTGCAACGGCTGGGAGCCAAAGTCGGGTTGATTGCTGACCTGGGCAACGATCCGTTCAGCCAGGTGGCGGCATCGCTACTGGATGGGTTGGGCATCGACCGTAGGTTGATACGGACACATCGACAACCGCTGCCGCAGTTAACGGTCGCCCTATCGTATCCCCATGATCGCGCCTTCATCACCCGATTTGAAAAACCGGCCCAACCGCATAATCTGGCAGCAATCCTGCGCGAACATCCCAGCAAGCATTTGCATATCGGCAGCTTTTTAGCGGCGTATGACGCCCTCAACGCCGCCCAGATCGCGCATGAGGTCGGCACAACGGTATCGTTCGACCCTGGTTGGGATGAAGCCGCCTTGCTCGATGAGCAGGTGCATCAAGTCGCGGCTGAGGTCGATTACTTTATGCCGAGCCGCTCAGAGTTGTGCTACATGATGGGCGAAGAGGATGTCCAAACAGCACTCGACAAGGCGCTCAGTCGCATGACAAACGGCACCATCATCATGAAGAACAGTTCACAGGGCGTGCTGGCGCATACCGCAGACAAAACGATTACTGTGACAGCCCTGCCCGTTACCCCTATCGATACCACCGGTGCGGGCGATGCCTTCGACGCCGGGTTTATCTATGGCTTAGTCAACAATCATTCACTAGAAGATTGCTGTCGCTATGGCGCGGTATGTGGTGCGTTAGCGACGACGGCAGTCGGTGGTGCGACTGGCACCCCAACCCACGAGGAGGTCAAAACGTGGCTCTCAAAATTGCCATCATAGGCGGCGGCAGTGCCTATGCCCCTGGTTTAATCAATGCCTTTATTCACCATGCTGAGGATTTCGCAGGCACAGAACTGGCCCTGATGGACATCGCCGGACCGGAGTTGGACATCGTCGCTATGCTGGCCCAGCGCATGGTCGCCGCCGCAGGCGTCGATCTGACCGTCAGCAAGCACACGGAACAACAAAGCGCCATTCAATCCGCTGATTATGTGCTGACGACGTTCCGGCAAGGTGGGTTTGAAGCCCGTGCCCAGGACGAAGCCATCCCACTCAAGCACGGCATCATCGGCCAGGAGACGATTGGACCGGGCGGCTTTTTCTTCGCCATGCGTACGCTGCCCGTCATCAAGGGCATCGTCAAAGACATCGAACAATACGCACCCAATGCGGTGCTGGTCAACTACACCAACCCGACGCAGATCGTCGCGGAAGCGGTGACGCACTTCAGCCGCGTGCCCTGCATCGCTATTTGCGACCAGACCAAAGACGACCAGCATAAAATCCTGAGCGCGATGGGCATCAGCCCAAGTCACGTGAAGCTGGAATCCATTGGTCTGAACCATGCCACCTGGAGCACGCATTTCACCATCGACGGTGAAGACGGTATCGAGGTCATGCTAAGGCACTACGATCAAGTTCTGGCAGACCCCAACATCACACACCGCGTCAAACGGCAGTTCCAGCTAGCGCGTGACTATGGCCGCTTACCTAACAGCTACATGCAATATTATTACTATCGTGAGCAGACCGTTGCCGAGGCGAAAGCCAGCCCCCAATCACGGGCACAGGTCATCATGGCGGAGTTAGCGAGTTATTATCAGCATTTCCAGGAGCAGATCGAAGCTGACGAACCCAAACTGAGCCATGTGCGCGGCGGCTCGATCTTTGGCGATATGGCCGTCGAAGTCATGCGCGGACTGGTTACGAAGAATGCCAGCATCCACACATTGAATGTGCCCAATCGCGGTGCGCTGCCGGACTTCGCCCCCGACCGCGTCGTCGAGGTGCCAGCGCGATTGGAGCCAAAAGGGGCCACGCCACTGGTTCAGCCACACCTGCCTTCGGAAGTCGTGGGATTGCTGCATATGCTGGCCGAATATCAATGGACGGCGGCGAATGCCATCTGGAACGGCGACAAGCGCGACTTGCGCCATGCGCTGGCATCCAATCCGCTGGTGATGTCACTGCCGCTTGCGCAGAACTTGCTAGATGACATCATGCCGTTACAAGCTGAGTTTTTCTCAGAGCATTTTCGCTAGGGCGCGTTGACATTTGATTGCAAGGGCGGCAGATGTAGGGGTTTTGCATGCAAAACCCAAGGGCATAGCATGCTATGCCCCTACAACCTGAGATTTTTAGCATCCTAAACACAATGAACTGGTAAATGTCAACAGAACCTAATATAGCGCAGAGGTCATTATGGCAGACGCGACCACGACAAAACCAATCCCGGCCCCAGAGCTACCCTATCGCCCGATTGAGCCGAAAAGTTACCACCCCGCCATCGCGCTGATCGGCTGCGGTGGCATCACCGGGGCGCATTTGGGCGCATACAAGGATGCTGGCTATAACGTAGCCGCGCTGTGTGACATCGACGAAGCCAAAGCCCAAAACCGCCGCGAGCATTTTTACCCGCAGGCTGATGTCTACACGGATTATCAGGATGTGCTGCGCCGCGATGACATCGCAGTCGTGGACATCGCCACCCATCCGATGGTACGTGTGCCCATGATCGAAGCCGCGCTCAAAGCTGGGAAGCATGTCCTCAGCCAGAAGCCATTTGTACTCGACCTGGATGCGGGTGAGCGCCTGATCGCGCTGGCTGAGCAGCAAGGTGTGACACTGGCAGTGAATCAAAATGCGCGTTGGGCACCCCATGTAGCCTATATGCGGCTGGCTATCGACGCAGGCTTGCTCGGAGACCTCAATGCTGCCGAGTTTTCCCTAAATTTCGATCATTCGTGGGTGGTGGGCACCGCTTTTGACACCATCTACGATCTGCTGCTGTACGACTACGCCATCCACTGGTTCGATATGCTGACCTGCTATTTTGGTGCACGGCAGCCGGAACGGGTATTTGCAGCCGTGTCACAGGCCAAAGGCCAGAAGCCCAAACCGCCACTGTTGGCGCATGTGGTCGTTGATTATGCGGGTGGGCAAGCTACCATGAGCCTGAACGGTGCGGCGGCTTTCGGCCAACATGACCAGACGACCCTGGTCGGCACATTAGGAACACTCACCAGCAATGGCCCCACGCTAAACGAGCAGACGGTACAGCTCATCACCGCCGATGGCACGATGACGCCCGAACTAGAAGGCCAGTGGTTCAATGCAGGTTTTCATGGGGCGATGGCTGAATTGCTATGCGCGATTGAAGACAGACGCAGGCCCTATCACAATGCGGTCGATAACCTGCGCAGCCTCGCCCTGGCCTTTGCGGCCATCGGCAGCGCCCGCGATGGCCAGCCCAAACAACCGGGCGACGTGCGCCAACTCCCTGACCAAACGATTTAGCTTCTCAGAAAGGCCCGCTATCATGGCACCGATCAAAGTCGTCGGCATCAACTTCGACCACATGCATATGGGCGATCTGCTGCGGCGCGCCCACGAAAATCCAGAGATTGAGATCGTCGGCATCAGCGACGAACAGCCGAAGCGCATGGCTGATGCTGCCAGCAAGTTCGGCATTCCCGATGAGCGCATCTTTACTGATTACCAGCAATGCCTGGAAAGCACCCAGCCGGACATCGCCATTTTATGCCCTTCAACAGCGACACACGGCGAATGGGTGGAGCGGGTCGCGCCGTATGAAACGCATATTCTTGTCGAAAAGCCCTTCGCGGCCTCGCTGGAAGAAGCGGATCGTATGATCGCAGCGGTGGCCAAGACGGGCAAGCAGATGATTATCAACTGGCCGCTGGCGTGGTATCCGCCGCACGTCACCAGCAAGCGCCTGATTGACGAAGGCGTCATCGGTGATGTGCTGGAAGTGCATTATTACGATGGCAACCGGGGGCCACTGTTCCATGTGGCTGATAAAATGCCCGTCGATCCAGAGGAAGCGCGTCAGCACAAGAATAAAAGCTGGTGGTACAAAAAGGCGCTCGGTGGTGGCTCACTCATTGACTACCTGGGCTATGGCGTCACGCTGGGAACCTGGTTCCACAGCGGTGATAAACCCATTGAAATTATGACGATGGTCGATGAGCCAGTCGGTCTGGAAGTCGATGAGCACAGTATCACGCTGGCACGCTATGCTAAGGGTCTATCCAAATATGAGACGCGCTGGGGCACGTTTACCGACCCCTGGACGCACCAGCCACAGCCAAAGACCGGGTTCGTCATCGTCGGCACGGAGGGCACAATCAGTTCTTATGACTATGAGCAAACCATCCGCGTGCAGACGAATGCCAAGCCAGAAGGCGAAGACCTACCCGTCGATGTGCTGCAAGCACCGTTCCAGGGACCGCTGCAAAACCTGATCCACAGCATCCGAACAGACGATCCGGTTTATGAACCGCTCTCGCCAGAAATTGGGCGCATCGGCCAGCAAATTGTGGATTCCGCTATTTTGAGCGCCCAGGAGAAACGGGCTGTCCCGCTGGTAGACTGCTAAAAAGCATCAGCCTGGTGGAACCTATTCCTGGCCGGCTTCTGCCCAGCGCGTGACCACGATGCACAATGCCGATAACACCACCATACCCAGAATGACCGGGATGACCGTCCCGTTGTAGTTCTGGCCGATAATTGTGCCCAGGGGCATTTGTATGAGGGTCGATACCGAGCCGACGACGGCAGCACCAATCCCGGCTAAATGCCCCAAGGGTTCCATCGCCATTGCATTCTGGTTGCCAAACAAAATACCAACACCGAAGAAACTCATCAGCAGGTAGCCCAGCAGGAACCACAACGGTGGCTGTCCCTCGCTGATAATGGCGACCACCAGCGCGATAACCGCCAGCCCAGTAATGGCCCTGAGCGACCAATTGATGAGCGGCTGCATACCATAGCGCATGACGAGGCGCGTATTCGAGAATGAAGCCATCCCGATTGAAATGGCAATTCCACCAAATATGATAGGGAAGCGATCACCCTGGCCGTATAGCTCCTGGAAAATTTGCTGTGCGGAACTGATGTAACCTAAAAATGCGCCACCGATCAGGCCAGCCGACACGGTGTAGCCCAGGGCAATGCGACTTTTCATGATTTGGCCCAACGCATACACGATGCGCCCTACTGAGAACGGGGCACGGTCGGCTGGATCGAGCGTTTCCGGGATGCGTACAGCAAACCATATCCAGGTAATGATGGCGATAACGATCAGACCAAGGAAGATGGCCCGCCAATCCGCGACCAGCAGAACAGCCTGACCCATACTGGGTGCAATGATCGGCACCAGAATAAATATAGTTGTGACGAAAGACATCACCCTGGCCATAATCCGGCCTTCATAGCGGTCACGCACCAGGGCTAATGTCAAAGCCCGGGCAGATGACGCGCCTAACCCCATGATGAAACGCCCCATCAGCATAATGGGGAACACCAGCGCCGCGAACGAAATCAGCGAACCAATAATATAAAGCACGAAGCCCAAATAAATGGCGGGTTTGCGCCCAGTTTTGTCCGATAAAGGGCCAAAGAACATCTGCCCCAAAGCCAACCCCAGGAAGATCATGGTGACGACAAGCTGCCTGTCATTGGCATTTTCGACAGCCAGGTCGCGGCCAATATCGGCCAGAGCAGGCAGCATGGCATCAATGGATAAGGCCGTCAAGGACATCATCAACGATAGAACGGTTACGAACTCCGCAAAAGAAGGACCGCTTTTCTGTTTTACGGCGGGCGTATGGGTTGCAGTCATGAGTTTGGCTCTCTAAAAACCCGATCATTCGACCGGGACAAGGCAAATGGAACAAAGCAAACATATAAACAACAAGCGGTGCAACCGATTGCACCGCCAATGATCCTATATTGTCCACCAAGCCGCAATGACCACTAACCACTGGATCGACACA
Organism: Anaerolineaceae bacterium; assembly: GCA_002699585.1. Lineage (GTDB taxonomy): Bacteria > Chloroflexota > Anaerolineae > Aggregatilineales > Phototrophicaceae > Phototrophicus. The sequence continues at coordinate 603,384 of PABP01000038.1, forward strand.
ATGTGGAAGACTAACTAGCCGCCGATGAAGTACATCTCGACTTTTTTGCGGTCCGTTGTCGCAGACGTACGTTGTTCTGAATAGGCATCGGTCCGTTTTTGCCACGTCCCCCGAATGATGGCTTCCAGTTCGTCATCGGTGGCTCCATCGCGAAGAGGCGTCTTCAGGTCGATACCTTCGGTTGCGAACAGGCAGGTATACATCCCGCCCTGGGGAGATAAACGCATACGAGAACATGCGCCGCAGAACGGCTGCGTCACAGAGGCGATCATGCCGACTTCGCCCTGGCCATCGGCGTATTCAAAGCGCAAGGCCGTTTCACTCTGATAGTTGCGGGCGACTGGTTTTAGGGGGAAAGCAGCATCAATGCGCTCGACCATTTCCTGGGCAGGGACGACCTGGTCCATACGCCAGCCGTTCATCGTGCCGACATCCATGTATTCGATCAATCGCAGAATGAGGCCCTCATCACGGCAGAAACGCGCCAATTCAACGATTTGGTCCTCATTGACACCGCGCTGGACGACGGCATTAATTTTTATGGGGTCGAACCCAGCTTCCTGCGCAGATTTTATGCCTGTAAGCACTTGTTCCACACTGGAGCGGTTGCCGTTGATCTTGCGGAATGTGGCATCGTCCAAGCTATCCAGACTAACCGTGATCCGCTGCAAGCCAGCTTCCCGTAAAGCATGGGCCTTCTGGGGTAGGAAAAAGGCGTTGGTCGTCATGGCGATGTCATGTACGCCATCGAGCTGGGCCAACCCCTGGATGAGCTGCTCAATATCGCGGCGCATGAGGGGTTCGCCACCTGTCAGGCGCAGCTTCACCGCACCCAGACGAACGATGATGCGCGTCAACCGCGTGATCTCTTCATAAGTCAGGATTTCTGGGTGCGGCAAGAATTTGTATTTCTCACCGAATATTTCCTCTGGCATGCAATAGGTACACCGGAAATTACAGCGATCCGTCACGGAAATCCGCAGATCACGCAAGGGGCGCTGGTAAACATCGGTTACAGGGGATGCTGTCACAGGTATATCAGTCATTATCGGTATTTCCGTTGAGCTACGTGCCAACTGTAGAGCATGATTATATCATTATGCCCGTAAAAGATTGCGTGCATCTTTCAGAATCATATCACGCTATTCAATTTAGAACAAACGATCTATCAACCGTCGTCTATCCCTTACCTGTTTGAACAAATCCATCTATACCATCCACATGTAGATCGAAAAATCTGCGATAGAATGGCACATATGAACCGATCAATCAAAATGGAGAAAATGCTCAACATGACAGGTAATCGACAGGATATGTTTGTTCAACGCTATGACACTCAGGACATCCCCTGGGATACAGGCATTACACCGCCAGAAATTGTCAGCATCGTTGAAGAGCTTCCAGCGGGCAAAGCCCTGGATTTAGGGTGCGGAACGGGGACGAATGTCCGCTAGTTTTTTTTGCAACATGGTTGGCAGGCGGATGGTGTGGACTTTGTGCCACGCGCTATCGAGCAAGCCCAGGAAAAACTGGCAGAATTCCCAGCCGAAATGTTCGGTGTATATTGCCATGATGTCACCAAACTGCATGAACTTCCAAATTTGCGCGCGCCCTACGATATGGTCGTCGACATCGGCTGCGGGCATGGCATTCCAGTAGATGAGGCAGTGCAGTATGCACAGGATATATCATCCCTTTTAAGGCCCGGTGGCGTCTGGATGCTGTATGCCCATGAACCCACTGAGGAACACGATTTCGGCTGGAAGCTAGCGGATGTGTGTCAGCTTTCTTCGGGGCATTTTGACCTGGCAGAGCAACTGCTCAGCCAAGACACAACCAACGGCATGCCGTCTGGATGGTACCGTCTGGTCAATCGCGGCTAGTGCCATAGTGTAGCTAGCATATGAGAAGGCCTCTCCAAATAACGCAAAAGTCCCGAACCTGGTTAAGCGTTCGGGACTTTTTATATCTATGGTGACTCCGGTAGGACTCGAACCTACAACCAATTGATTAAGAGTCAACTGCTCTGCCAGTTGAGCTACGGAGCCAAGTGCGGAATATCATATAAAAGGGTTGATACAAAATCAACCCTTTGTACGGACATAACCTGCTAAATTGGCAACCCGCACGGGTCGTTTTAGTTAATCCAGTCACCAGGGAAATTACTGGACTCGTCTTCAGTCAGTTGGTAGATATCATTCCCCGACAGATCACGAATCAGAATGTCATAGGTATCCGTCACGCGACCGCTGTACGCCAGATAATTGCCATCGGGGCTAAAGACAGGCCAAATCTCATCATAGGGCGCCGTCGCGACCGGAATATTACCCGGGGCGGGTTGGCCGTTGGATAGGCCAATGATGAAAATCTCATGGTTATTGGGCGTTGCGGACGCAGCAGCACTATAAGCCAACAGGCCGGCATCCGGGGAAAAGCGTGGGTATGCTTCAATGATGGATTCCCCATCAATCGTGAGATCCACTGTGACAAACCCGCTTTCAGTCAATGGCTGCGTCAGGTCAAATAGGACCAGGTCGACACGGCCTGCTTCATCTTCTCGGACAGCTGCGATGTAACTACCATCATCAGAAATCGTTGGCTGACGATATTGCGCGGCATCACGGCTGATAACCACCACTTCATTGGTGGTGAGATCCGCCATATACACGCCTGTACGCTCTTCCGTGATGTCCTGGCCGATAAAGACAATCTTGTTGCCATCACGCGTTGTCTGCGGGTCAAATGCCGTGAAGATACTATCGCTGGTGCTGGTATAAATGAAGTCCAAATCTGTGGGGAGTACTTCTGGGTCTACCAGATTCACCTGATAGATTGCTGCCAGACTTTGTGATGTGAAGTAACGTTGATATGTCGCCACAGTGGCGGATTCATTCACACTCACATTCTTCACAAGGTCATCATTCAACTGAGTATACGCGCCATCGCTGGCCAGGGGATAAGTTCGCAATTCCAGATATTCACGCGACACAATTGTGGGTCCACCCCACCCATAAATAGTGCCCGTCACCTCAGCCGGTGGCAGTTCAAATAACCGCGTGATCATTTCTGTCGCTCCAGCTGTTGGCGTGAAGGTCGGCGGCAAATTTGGCGTTTCGGTAGGTGTTGGGGTCGCTGTCGTCAGCACCAACTGCGTCGCTGTCGCATCGAGCTGTGCTTGATACTCGGCTGTTTGGGAAGCAATACCCGCCGCAACGGATGTCTCCGTCACCTGTGCTACCCGTGTTTCCTGAGCGGCGACCTCTGCCTGGAACTGCGCCTCGCGCTGGTTCACACTGGAAATGAGGGCAAACGCCGCCCCAAAGACCACAACCGTAAAAATGCCCAGGCCAATAATCGCGATTCGTAGTTCGCGCCGTTTGATACCCGGCACCCACTCTTCGTTACCATCGCCCCTAATGGGATTGGCCTCAGCGCGTTTACGCTTTTTCTCGATTTTGTTGAGTTCTTTTTCAGCCTGCTTATGACCCGGGTCCAGACGTAGCACTTGATTGAGAGCGGCCTCTTTTTCATCGGGGTCATCAACCACATTGGCCAATGCCTCCCAGCCTTCAAGCGAATCGGGATCAGCTTCTACAGCCTGACTCAAATAATCAACCGCGGCCTCATTATCGCCAACGTCCATCGCAGTTAGACCACGTTGCAGCAAATCGCTCGCGTAATCATCACCCATAATGGTAAGTCCTCATTGCTCACTCAATGCGGGCAGCCACAGGGCCGCCCTATTGACTCAATAGTTTTGGATTCATTGTTAGCCCGCTGCCCGTCAGGGTATATGTGGGGTTATGGGCTGAACATGACCTGCTGCGCCTGACGATTGTTATCCGTGATGCGCGTCACAGCGCGTGTCGCAACATCAACCGAATAGACCTGGAAGCGATCATCAATGCGGTTCGAGATAAACACGACGAAATCGCCATTAGGTGACCATACCGGCGCACGATCCTCAGATGTTTCCCCAGGTGTGAGGACGCGGGTCTGTGTACCTTCCAGCGTCATGATGACAATATCGGCGTCGCCACCTTCGTCGTTGAGATAGACGATTTGTGTCGTGTCATAAGAGAAGCTGGGCGAGAAACTGTTGCCCCCGTCATCCGTCAAGCGCTCAACCGTGAAAGGCGCATCACCCTCACCGGATAGATTAAAGGCCACCATGTAAATATCAGAGAAGCCCGGCGAGTCCTGGTCGGAGGCGAAGACGATGAATCGCCCATCGCGCGACCAGCTTGGGTCGCGATCCGCATAGTCGTTTTCAGTCAAGGCTGTGACATTATCACTTGCGAGGTCCAGCAACAGCAAGTCAAGATCGCCATCGACATCGGCAACAAAGGCCAATTGTTGGCCATTAGGCGATAGCACCGGCTGTGATGCATTCACTGTACGCAAATTGGTCAACTGGCGGGCACTATTTACATCATCTACAGGTGACAAAAAGACTTCGTCAGCAACATTGCCATTGCCGTATTCGACTTCCCGGACAAAAATCATCTGGGAGCCATCAAACGAGAGCGAGACGTCGCGTATATCCGTTGCCAGGGCTTCAATATCGACGCCATCACCCCGAATCCGGTAGAGACCCGTCTCGGTCTGGCCTTCCGGTCGGCTAACGACCAGCAGCCGATATTGGTCGATGCCCAGCGGCGTGGCTGACGGTTCCGGGGTTTCTGTGGCCGTTGGCGTAAAGGTCGGCGTAAAGGTCGGCGGCAACACCTCTGTATTCGAGCGTGTGACCACGATATACGGCGGCGTGATGGTCGGCTCAGGGGTCGCAGACAAGACAGGCGACGGCGTAATGCGAGCTGCGGCAGCGTTCGTGGCCTGTTCGGCCACAGACAGTTCCGGCTCCTGGGAACCCAGCATATTATTGACAATGATGGCAACCACACCTACCACAGCAATCAAAGCGACGATATAGATAAACCGTCGCGCGATCACGGTCTGATTATTGCTCGCAACAGCCGGTGTGAACCCTGTCGTTGGGCGATCAGGTGCCCGCGAGGCAGCACCTGGGCGGGCTGCGCTCGAAGTAGCCGATGTCCCTGTCGTCGGGCCAAGGCGAGCCAATGCCTGACGAGCCGTCGCATTGTTCGGATTAATTTGTAATACTTTTTGTAGGCAAATGCGGCGTTCCGCCCGAGTCTTTACGACGGTCGCCAACCAGATCCAGGCCTGTTCATTATTTTCATCAAGCTGGATAACTTCTTCTAATAAGCGACGTGCTGTCGCGACGTTGCCACTGCGGGCAGCAGCAACACCCTGTTGTAACAGTTCACGCAAACGATTGTCGGCCAACGCGCTTGCTCCATATGTGTCAAGTGAATCTCAGGTCAGTCGAAATGACTTCATATACGAGTGTATCATGTCAAATCATACATGAACTTTGAGATTTCCGCATGTTGGCCCTTTATAAACCACTTTTAGGGCTGCAAGGGCCACTAGCCAAGGATATTTCTCATATTGGGCAGGCTGCGATCCGAGGACCAGGGCGCATAGGGGGCACCTGTGATACGTGCCAGAGCGATGAGTACCCGGTCATAATTCACGCGCCAACCCGCATAATTGGCCCATGCTTCTTCTTTATCAGCTACCAAGGGAATGCCCGCTTGCGCCAGTTGATCCCATACGTCGTCAAATTCGTCGCGGGTAATGCTGATCAGCTCATCGGGTTGGGGATTTTGTGAATAGGGAATCTCGAAAAAATCGGCGATGCGGCGCAGCGCAATGAAGCCAGCACGGATGCATAACACCGATTCCAACACGCGCGGCTCATCAACGCAGCTATCGAGCAGAGAAGCCGCATCCAGTACAGCCCCGGCGGCTGTCACCCAAGAGCGATCCGACATCGGCGACCGAAAGAAAATGAGGATCGACAGCGACGTATGGTTTTCTTCAATTTCGACGAACCACTCTTCCCATCGTTCCCAGATTTTTACCAGATTTTGCGTATGGCCCTGGTTGCGGTAGATACGTTGGAGCATGGTGGCGCCAAAGGGTGGCGACCCGGCGCGTACTTCCAGCATGGCGACCTGCTTTTCGCGCTGAGCAAAGTCGCTATAGATTGTGGGCACATAAGCAATAAATAAGGCCACGATCACCATGCCAATGGCCGCATCGGAAAAAGACAAAATCATATTGGGCAGGTCACTGACTGGTGCATAGCCAAGCGTCAGCAAGGATGAGCCACTTAGCAAGAAGGCGTCGTACAAGGAGCCTATGAGATGGGATGGCTCCATGCTGTCAATCGACAAGGCCCAGTATATTGGCGTGTATGCCACCACCAGCAGCGTCAAATAGACAAAGGGCTGTATTACTACAATCACCGGCGCGAAAAACGCCAAAATACGGTCCCGCCCTTCGTAGGTCGTTGCCTTTTGTGCCCGCTTCAGGAACAAACTATAGATATAGGTCCAGAATATCCGATTGAGCCAGACGTTCTCACTACGGGGCAGCACAAAGGTACGGATCACCGAAATGATGGTGAACAGAATGAGCAACACACCTAGAGCAATACATAGAATCTTGAAGATGACCAGCATCAATGGGTTCCCCAGCCACTCGTGATCAACATAAAGGGCCTCGCTTACATAATATAGACTTCTAACAAACGTTATATGTTTCAATAAAGAACTGGCGATACAATGATGGCAAGAAACAAAAATTATTTCCTGGTTCCCAAGTTTACGTTTGCTGCCAACAACGCTGCCACCATTTGAGAGAGAGTTTAAGGATAAACAAGGCACATGGATAATACAAAAATTCATCGTATTAACAGCAAAAAAATGAGGAGCGAAGACCTCCCAGGCGATGAGAAAGCACCTACGGATGCCTACAATGCCACACAGGAGTTTGATCTCATTGATCAGCACTCCGATATGCCGCCACGCTTTGCCGGTGATGCTGAAGAATCGATGCCTGCCGCCCTGCGTTTCTATCTCGGTGATGACAAAGCAGCGTGGTTCGATGTGGTCCTCAACAATGAATTGATCCTCGGTCGCAAAACATCACCCAATGACCGCCAGGTGGATGTTGATCTGAACCCCTACGATGCGAAAGAACTCGGCGTATCACGGCATCATGCCATCATCCAGGCCCACCGGGATCGCATTGCCATCAAGGACTTCAACAGCAGCAATGGCACGTATATCAACGACTATGTGCTCAAGCCGATGTTCTCATATCGCCTACAGAATGGTGATGTCGTGCAGCTTGGCAAGCTCAAGCTCATCGTTGAGTTTCGACAGGACCCATCATAACTTTTGGCTCATCCGCACTGTGATTGACGCGAAAGCAAGCTGGTGATTTTACGGCTCATCTGGCGTGCCAGTGCGTTTTTCGGCGCTCTTCTGCTCGCCCTTTGCCTGACAGTGATCCTATTAGGCACACAAACAGATGCTGTCATCGCGCGTTACAGCCTGAACGATGTGTTTGTCCAGGGCATCGATCAGGATGCCCATATCTTCATACACGATCTCACGACCGACTTTCGCATTCCATTGACTGCCGAGGGCACCCGTAACCTCGGCTTCACCGATACGCCCGATGGCCAGCACAGCTTGTTCATCAGTGATGACTGTCAGGGGCATTATGGTCTGTGCCAGATGGACCAGAATGGCCACAACAAGCAACTTTTATCAGCAGATTTGCCGCGCAATGCGGCTCCGGGTACGGGGGCAAGTTGGTCGCCGGATGGCACGCGGCTGGCCTTCGTCAGCCCAGCCCCCAATGATGCACGTCAGCCGACCCTCTATATCTTCGATTATCTATCGCATCAGCTTGAGCAAGCACCAACGCCCATCTACATGGACTGGGATGCACCGCTCATCTGGGAGCGTGACGGCCGCACGCTGACCTTCGTCATCGCCCAGCCGCGCATTTTCGTCGGCTACCAATATGATGTCGAAAGCGACTCTCGCCCGAAAGCGATTCGTACATGGCTTAAGGGCAGTTGGAACGCGCGAGCCAATGTATTGGATGCCTTCGGCAGCATCTTCCTGGTGAGGTCGAAGACTCTATCCGAAGCGGATTATGATCTATATTTGCTGGATGTCAGTTCTGGGGCAGCCTCTAATTTGAGCAACACACCCCTGATTAGCGAAGTCGATGCTGTCTTCGCAGAAGATAGCCCGACACTGGCCGTCATCAGCGCGGTTGGCAACTGGCATATGCTATCGACTGTATCCGCTGATTGGTCTAGCTGGCACATGCTGACCACATCAGGCGGTGCTTTTTTAGCAACGCCGCACTGGGTCAATGGCGATACCGCTATTTTGTATCATCGGGGTACCATCGAGCAGCATCGGGCTTGTATTGTTTCTGTAGAAACATATCAAAACGAGTGCCCGCTCATGTGGACGCCCAATATTGTTTTTCTGGATACAGAGGAATAAACAGCGTCAGCTGGGCAACAGACTGCGGTAGACATCGACGGTGGCCTGGGCCACACTGGCATGGGTAAAGTGCTGTAAAACGCGCTCACGGCCCTTGTCGGCCAATGCTTGCCGCAGACCAGCCTCATCGTGCAGGCGTTGTAGTGCACCAGTAATCGCTTCGGCGTTGCCTTCGGGAACAATCAGGCCCGCATCACCCAACACACCCGGAATCGCCCCGCTATTACTGCCGACAACAGCCAACCCGGTCGCCATGGCCTCGACAAGCACGCGTCCGAACTGTTCTTTCCAATTGGGCCGCGTGAGCGACGGTAGCACCAGCGCATCAAACTGGCGATACATAGCGGGCATCTCCGATGATGGCATCCACTCAGTAAAGGTCACAGACTGGCTGATGCCCAACTGCTGACAAGTCTGCTGTAGCGAATCGCGCAAGGGGCCGCTACCCACCAGATGCAGTTGCCAATCTGCTTTGAGGCTGGCAACCGCCTGCAACAGATACTGCAAGCCTTTTTCTTCCACTAGCCGCCCAACATAACCTATCGTGAAGGGACGCTGTGCTTTTTCCGCTTCTGCTGGGGGATGGAACAAATCAGGGTCGGTCCCGAATTGGGGAATCACGCTGATGGGCTTTTGAAAGCCCTTTTCGCGGTAGACATCCGCCGCGCTTTGCGTACCTGCGATGGCCGCTTCTACGTTGTTCATCACCCAGGATTCGCCCCATTTGAAGGGCGGCGGATAGGTCCGGTTGATGTTCTGCCAAGTGAAGAACAGCGAACGCGCCCCCATACGACGCGCATGATACAGCGCATGCCAGGTCGCGGCGTTATAGGGTTCTTCGTCAATGTGGACAATATCCGGCTTAAAGTCGTTTAGCAGGCGCGGCAGTTGCGGATAGTAGTGAAAATGAAAGTTGCCATTGAGTGTGATGGGAGTCTCTTGCAGCGTATATCCGTTGGTGTAGACGCGCTCCAGGGGTTGTTCGCCACGTTCATCCCGCCAGGAAGGCGGCACAGCCACCATCAGATCCACGCCCTGCTGTGCAATCAGCTCCAACTTGCGCTGATATATCCCGACGATGCAGGCTTTGGAAAGCATAAAAACGCGCACGACACTTTGCTCGGAGGAAGTTGACAATCAAGTTAAAAATCTATGTACCCATTAACACAACAAGCCTGTTGTAGAGGATACAACAGGCTTGCCGCAAAATATAGTTCCCAAATAAGAGAGGGGTATTTGAGGTGCTTTCTGTGGGTCAGCATCCTCTGTCGTTGGCAATTGAATTGTCTCATAGACACCACGTCCAAATAAGTGATATTTGTCACAAACGGACCTGACATTCGTCGCCGACTCTTAATAATGTGAAATAATGCGCCAGTTTTGTAACTTTCGTGCTTATGGGTTAGCGATGCGGTACACTCCATTATCATATCAAACGAAACCGTATTCCTATGCGCATCAATCGGCGAACATCGCGTCCACTATTTGGTTCCAGAAGCAGAAATTACAGCGGTTGCCTCCCCTCTTTATTCATTCTGAGTATCATCATCGGCATGGTCGGCATGTCCCGCGATTGGATCGCTGAGTGGTTGCTAAAGACGAACGTCAGCCAGCAGTCGATTGAGGCTGCACAGGCAGCATTCGCTCGTGGCGACTTGGATAGTACGATCAAGCAGGCCCAAGAGCTGTGGGAAGCTTCGCCGGAAAATACTGACGCCCTGATCTTATTGGCGCGGGCGCTCATCTATAACAGCTATGTTGATCATCACCTGGAGGCGGACCGCCGCCGCGCCCTGCAACTGACGACCAATGCCTACAATCAACCGCTCATTCGGACGCGGGTGCAAGCGATTCATGCTTTCGCACTACAGGCCAATGATCGCAGTGCCGATGCTACCCGCATGGCCACCGCGGCCATTCAGCGCGATAGTAACAATATCACCGCCCGGATTGCACTAGCACTGGGTTATGCGCAACAGGGGCTTTTCGACCTGGGGTTGCGCGAGGCCCGCACTGCCGTCGAATTGGCCGACAACAGCGATAGTCCCTGGCGTATGGATGCCTACCGAACGCTGGCAATCATCCTGGGTGATATGGGCCGCTATCAAGAAGCTATCGCCAATGTGAATCAGGCCATTGGCATCCATCGGCGCATGATCCCGCTGTACTTCGAGCGAGCACTATACGCTATGCAAATCAGCGATACAAGCAACGCGACCGCGGCTTACTTCCAAGTGGTCGCACTCAACGAAAACAATGCCAAAGCTCATTTGCGCCTATGCGAAGTATCAGTCCGCTTGCGTGAGCGCGAAGCAGCCGTTGACTACTGTACCCAGGCCACTCAACTGGCCCCGACATGGTCAGATGGCTGGTATCATCTTGGACGTGAATATTTCTTGCAGGGCAGCCTTGTAGAAGCCCGCGATGCCCTCAAACGCTGCACAACCCTGCAAACGCTGCAAAACATGCCCATTGAGGAACGCCAGTTTGAGTGCTGGTATCTACAGGGGCAGGCGGCGGAAGCGCTCGGCGATTGTGATACGCTGGTTCCGCTCTACAACCAGTTCCAGGCGATGGCCGCTAACTCGTCTATTGAACAAACCTGGACCTACCCCCCGGAAGGCCCCTCGATCTGCGTGCAGGCGGCATCCTAGCCCCAAGATTTACGACTTTTATACAGTCCGTGCTGCAACCCCCTATCTATGCATGCGTATAAGTGCATAGAAGTGTCATCGAGAAATTAGGGGGAAATATCATGTACGAAAAACGCAAGAACGACTTCAAAGGCACCCGTTCAGTTACATCCGTCGCAGCAGTGCTCATCATCCTGGGCGCGCTATTTTTGCTGCTGAACCGTCAGCCGGAAGCCACCGTCGTCACCAGTGGCACAACCACCATTGTCGATACGGTTGTTGGTGGCGTCGCCGGCTTAGTCGGCGGGATCGTCGGTCTGGTTGGCGCGCTGGTCGGTGGCGTCCTGGGCCTGGTCGCGGCGATTATCGCGGGCACGCTCGGCCTGGTTGGCGGCATCATTGGCATCGTATTTGGCGTACTGGGTGGCATTCTGGGGCTGGTCTTTGTGCTAGTGCCGCTGGTGCTTATCGTCGCCGGTGCAGCCCTCCTCATCCGCGCGACACGCTAAACGCAAATCGCCCATAGAAAGCCTATTCCATGTCCCTTAAACGTACACGCACAGGGTATCGCTCCATGTTCTGGCCGATTGTCTTAATCGGCATAGGCCTCACATGGCTGCTGATTAACGCTGACATCATCAGTGGGGCCAGCTTAGTCGCCCTGTTCCAACTATGGCCCTTGTTACTCATTGCTATCGGCCTAGACCTGCTATTCGGACGGTCATCCAGCCTGATGGGCGGCCTTATTGGCATCGCGACAGTGGCAGCCTTCTTAGGGCTGGCCGTATTTGGCCCAGCACTCGGCCTGATCACATTGCCGGAACGTCAGCAAGAAACGCTCACTTTTACGACCGATGGTGCCCAGAGCTACGCCCTCAACCTGAGGGCGGGCACGGAAACAGTCACCATTGCTGCCGGGGCCGACGATGGCACACTCGTCGCTGCTGACGTGGTCTACTATGGTGATATTCGCTACGTCAACGAGGGCACTGACGAGCGCACCGTGACCATAGAAGAAACCCACTCGCCATCGAACACCCTGTTCATACCCAACACCATCGTCAATGATGACGAATCCAGCGACTGGTTCATCAGCCTGAATCCGACTTTGCCCGTCACTCTGACGTTGGATAGTGGCGTTGGCCAACTCAATGTGGATCTATCTGAAGTCAACCTGGCCGATTTCAATGCCAACTTGGGCGTGGGCGCAGCCGACATCGTGCTGCCCATGCCCCAGCAGAGCTATGCCGTGCAGATCGACAGCGGCGTTGGCGAAGTCAACATCGACGTGCCAGATGACGCCGCCATTCAAGTATCGATCAATTCAGGGATCGGCGGCGTTGATGTCCCTGACTGGCTGATCGCCACTAGGCAAGATGACAGCGTCGTCGGTGTCGATGGTACCTGGCACACAGACGGCTTCTCAGATGCCGAAAACACCATCACCATTTTGGTTGAGGGCGGCATCGGCAGCGTTAACCTGCGCTGAACGATTGAACCGAATCGCCTCAAAATCCGTAAAGATAGATATAACCCTGAAAACCTAAGTCCGAGTAGGAGAAACTCATGACAAACGATATGGAACCCAAAGAACCTGAAACCAAAGAAAAGCGTAAGCGCGACTCCCAGAACGTTGAATGGCAATTTGACTTCGCCAACCTGGGCGAGAGCTTCAAGAATCTGGTCGGCTCATTGGCTGGCGACGAAGAAACCAAACATGCTACTTTCAAGCACCCGATTGATGGGGCCAGCAGTGCCTACGTCGAAATTGGCTTCAGCATCGGCAAAGGCAGCATTCGCCCGCTGCTCAGTTCAACCAATCTGATGGAAGCCGACATTACCTATGTCGGTGAAGTCGAGTTCGATGTTGAGGGCGAGCAGCATAAGAGCGTGAAGTTGGCCCAAAAGAACCCCAAGAATGTACTGGGACCGCTGCGTCAGGGCTTCCGCGCACTGGCGGATCGGCAGGACCTGGAATGGAACATCGGCATGGCAACAGGTATCCCGCTTGACCTGAGTATCGACGGTGGTGTCGGCCCAATTGAAGCCGACCTGACCGGGCTAACGGTCAAAGACCTGGAGATTGACAGCGGCGTTGGCACCATGCACGTCACGCTACCCGTTCAGGACCATGCTCTGAACACCGAAATCGACAGCGGCGTGGGCCAGTTGACCATCATCGTGCCGGAAGGCGCACATGGCACCCTCGACATTGAGGGCGGCGTTGGTGAAGTCAAAATCCTGGTATCGCCGAATGCAGCCGTCTATCTGGAAGCCGAAAGCGGCCTGGGCAGCATCCAGACACCGGACAACATGAAACGCATCTCCGGCAAGAGCGAATTCCTGGATAACAGCGGTGAATGGCGTACTGAAGGCTATGAACTGGCCCAGAAGCGCTTGCGCGTCCAGTTTGATGGCGGCGTCGGTAGCTTCCGCATCGCCCACCATCGCCAAGCCTAGCACTTACCGACAGGTAACAAAAAAACGGGCACTCCGTACGGAGTGCCCGTTTTTAATTTCTGAAAGCGTGTCGATTATGCAGCCGGGTCGGATACGCTGGCCTCTTCGGCAGCTTCCGGCAGATCATCCTCTTCGTCTTCCCAGCTAATGATCCAGATGCACAACCCCGCCACCAGCACACAGGCTACGATCAGTGCAATCCATTGGCCGATAGCCAACCCCACATTGCTCGCAACAACAGCCAGCATAAAAATCATGCCGACAGAAAGAACGATCCAGGCGGCAAGGCGCGGATGTCTCATAGCCCATTTGACAAGCGGAAAGTTTTGCATCGTCTGTTTCCCAGTCATTACAAAAACTGTGGCGATAGTAGCAGATTGTAGCTACAGATTGCAAGGGACGGACTCATTAAAGCAAAAGGCGTGCCGCAGCACGCCCTGAGTCACATTTTGAAAAAACAGAAAGTCTAGATCGGCTGCAATACACGATCTTTACGCAACTGCTTCCATAGAATGGTCTTGGGGCTGTTGGACGTCACTTCTTCGACGACTTCGCGCCAAACAGGCACTTTGATCTCGTTCAGCGTGATGGGTTCGTAACCCACGCTCTGGAATGCCTTGATGGTCGTATCCGGGATGGACTGCGGCAGGAAGACAAAACCCACTTCGCTTTGCAGCTCTTTGGAAGATTCCTCCACCGCCTGCACCATGTGCTGGGCGACGGCCTTCACAGGGAAGCCCTCAGCCAAATAGAATTCATCCATGCGCGTGACCAGGTTTTCAACCGTCCAACCCATCAGGCCGACCGTCTTCTCGTCCTTATCCAGCGCCAATAGATAACTCTTCTGGCCAAATGTCATCATGACATCCATACGCGACACCGTTTTGTCGGTCCGCTCACTGATGAACTTGGCAATGGCCTCTGCGTTACCGGGCATGCCCCGCTTAACGGTAAGGCCTTCTGCGGATTGAACCACGGTTGTTTCCTCTTCACTTGGCACAGGTTCACCCCCCTGGCCCGTCAAGGTCTTACGAATCTCTACCCACTGCGCCTGAACTTGCTTCCAGGTGTCTTCTACCGAACCATCATTGGTGATGACGACATCGGCACGGGCCAATTTTTCGTTCTGCTTACCCTGAGAAAGGATGCGACGTTTGGCATCTTCTTCGCTCAGTTTACGGCGTAGGACCAAACGCTTGTACTGCGTCTGGGGTTTGGCATCTACCACCCAGATGGCATCGACTTTATCGGCCAGATCGCCTTCCAGAAGTTTAATGGCTTCGACCACAATAATCCGTTGTTTGGCGCGCTTGATGAGCAGCTCAATTGCCTGCCGAATGATGGGATGCGTGATCTTCTCTAGTTTTTCCAGGGCTTGCGGGTTTGAAAAAACAATCTGGGCCAACATCTGGCGATTAATGCGCTTATCCGGGCCAATGATGAACTGGCCAAAGGTCTGGATAACGGGCTTGTATGCCGGGGCACCGGGCATCATCGTTTGATGGCCCAATTTATCGGCGTCGATTGTGTAAGCCCCCAGATGTTGCAACATCTGCCTGACGACGCTTTTACCCGTAGCAATATTCCCCGTGAGGCCGATCACATATTTATTTGGCCATTGACCCACGGCTACACCTCCGCGCTTCGCTGATGTCGATTGATATTTTCCAGGCTCATCCGATAAGCTGCCCACATAAGATTGATGCACAACAAGCGCAGACAAATGCCGCACTCAAACAGTATGGTGACAACTCTTCGTTATTCATACTAACTTACGGTTGCAGTATACCATCAAAATAATGTTACTGCATTTGGTGCCGTTGCAAACGTAAGAAACCCATTCTTAACGTTGGAAATATGGGTAACAAAAAGCGCTCCCATTTGTAGGAGCGCTTTTTTATCGCATGTCTATCGCTTATATCACATACGAGCTTGGGGGGCTTTATGCAGCTAGACAGCTTCGCCTTCGGCAACTTTCGCAGCCTGGATTTCCAGCTCAATTTTGATGTCTTTGCTGACCAATACGCCGCCTGTTTCTAGCGCCTGGTTCCAGGTCAGGCCGAACTCTTCACGGTTGATGGATGTGGAAGCAGCAAAGCCACCCACCGTCTGGCCCCAGGGGTTGACGCCTTCACCGAGGAAGGTCACGTTCAGCGGCACTTCCTTGGTAACACCATGAATCGTCAGGTCACCGTAGACGGTCGCTTCAGTGTCGCTCTTCGGCTCCACGCGGGTGCTGCTGAAGGTAAGCGTCGGGTATTTCTCGACATCGAAGAAATCTGCGCTGCGCAGGTGGTTGTCGCGATCAGCGGCGCCTGTATCAACGCTAGCAGCCTGAATGGTCGCATTGACCTTGGCGTCAGCCGGATTGCTGGGATCGAATTCGATGGTCGCGTCAAACTCGTCAAAGCTGCCACGAACAGTCGTGAACATCATGTGCTTGACGCTAAATCCGACTCCACTGTGTGCAGTATCTACGTTCCAAGTAGCCATGTCTGTATCTCCTAAATTGCGTTTATCCGATTAATCGGACCCTAGTCCATTTAACAGACACTACCATAGCACAGAACCTTACCCAGGTGGATAAGCAGTCGATTAGAAAGCGGACGTTAGTCCATTTAATAGTAGACATACATCAAACAAATTCTGGATCATGAATCAAAAAGCCCCCTGGAGCGATTCCCAGAGGGCTGATTTGCATTTTATTTAAGCGGGCATCTGACTTACGTGCCGGGTACGCCAATCGGGGCAATCGGTGTGGTGCTACCGCCTGCTTCGCCATCGGCGGGCGTCGGTGTCTGACCCAATTCACAGGTCGTCTGGGCAGCATCTCGCTTGCCAGAGACACTCGGATCATTTTGCATCTGGAGCGCGTTATTGTACTGCACGACCGCCTGACAATGACTGGACGTCGCTACCAGTGTATCGCCAAAACCCACATACTGATTGTAGAGTTGGCTGCGGGCATCTTTGTAATTGGGTGCCAGCGTCAAAAGCCGATTTAACAGACGGATCGCCTCACCGTAGTTCAAACCACGATAGGTTTGTGCACTCAGGTACAGACTAGCCACTTCGCGCTCAAGGGATAATTCGCCAATATCACCATATTCTGCTGCACGATCTGTCAACAAAATGGCCTCTGCCAGATTACCTCCGGGAGAACGGTAATTCGTCAGCGCTTCGCTGGACAACCCATTGAACAACATCTGGTCAACGCGCGCCTTCTGATACGTTTCATCCAATGCCTGGATAGCTTCTAATAGATCAATGGCTTCCATCGTATCGCCATCGGCCAGCAATTGCTGCGCCTCAGCAAACAGCGCATCCAGATCATAGGGGTTGTCACTGGTATCCGTTGTCTCGGTCGCTTCGGTTGATGCATCAGCCGTGACCTCAGCCTGCGGTGTTGGCGTCACAGCCACCTCTGTCGCGGTCGATTCCAGCGTGGGCGTCGGCTGCGATTCAATGAAGCGCTGGGTCGCCTGGGGAGCCAAGGTAGCGGCACAGGCCGCAGGTGGGATCATAGCCTCCAGGCTAATCAAGCGCTGCTGGGCTAGCCCAAACCGGCTTTCTGCCAGATCAGTCTCTAGTAATTGGCACTGTTCTTCCATCTCTGCAACGACTTCAGCAGTGGCATCGGCATGGGCTATCTTGAGGCCATCCGACCACCCGGCCATCGTTGC
This sequence comes from Anaerolineaceae bacterium, assembly GCA_002699585.1. Classification (GTDB taxonomy): domain Bacteria; phylum Chloroflexota; class Anaerolineae; order Aggregatilineales; family Phototrophicaceae; genus Phototrophicus. The sequence goes on from PABP01000038.1 coordinate 620,565, forward strand.
GATCAAGACAATTGCACCTGCCAGTAAAACCATAAAGAATCCCAGCCCACCCCAGATCAAACAACCGGGGCCACCGTCATCGTCGTACGGCTCATATTGCATGGGTGGGACATCCGCTATGGCTTCATCGAGGTGCGGCGGGCGCGTCGGTTGTGTATCGTGCATGGGGTCTGTCATGGTTCAATTTCCGCAGATTTATGCCGTTACAGATTGCCACAACAGTGTGTGGCATGGCTTTCATAAGTGAGCGCATTATACATAGACCATGAAACAATCGTACAGTGACGCTTGCCCTACGTTTGAAAAGGGCCATTTTCTGACCTATGGCGATGCTAGCCCAAACAAAAAACGGGCCGCACAAAGCAGCCCGTTTTCGTATTCAAGAAACAGTGGATTTAGAAGTCGAAGTTAGCGTCTTCAGGATCCAGCATTTCAACTTCAGCCGGAACGTCGAAGGTTACCGGTGAGTCATTCAGGGCGCTCAGTTCAACCCAGAAGTTAATGTCGATGACAATCGGCTCTTCTAGTTCAGGATCGAGCAGCGCACCGTTGATGGTGGCGTCGACGTAAACTTCAAAGCGGTCCAAGGCACCGAGGCTTTCATTGACGCGCTGGTTGACCTGGATAACACCATTCTCCAGCACCATCGGCAGCATCATGCCCATACCCATCGCCATACCGGATTCATCGACAGCGGCCAGTTCAGTGATCGCTTCGTTGAATTCAGGCGCGCTCAGCAGTGCGCCGATGTCAGCGGTGAATTCAAAGGTGTCGCCATTGCGAACCTGGGATAGGAAGCCGTCAATGCTCAGCAAGCCAGCCAGTTGTTCGGCGGTTGCATCGTCGATTTCGGGCATCTGGCCGCTAAGTTCTTCAGCCATCGCTTCAGGATCGGTCAGACCTTCAAACTGGGCAGCGAATTCGGGATCTTCCATCATCTCAATCAGGTTCATGCCGACCCACTGGTCTTCAATCTGCATGTAAAGCGTGCCTTCATAGATAGCGAACGGTACCGGGCCTTCGTCGGCGTCACCCGCGATATCGAAGCTATTCTGAGTCATCAAATTCAGAGAAAGCGGGAAGTCCGCCATCGGGTCTAAAGCAACCGGGCCAACGCCACTGTGGCTGAAAATAACGTCGCCATCGGGAATACCGGTAATATTGACATCGAGGCCATAATCCATCGTGAAGTTTTCTGCAATCATTAAGGCTTGGCCAGAAGCACTGGTCAGGACTTCGCAGTCCGCTTCGGAAAGACCAAAGCAGGTATCAATGTCCTGGGCCTGTGCGACCGAAGAAACGATCAGGGCCAGTACCAGACTAAGTACAAGTCCAAGTGAGCGAGCCTTCATAGGGAGGGAACTCCTTAAGGTATATGAATGATAAGTTGACTCAGGCTGTCTCAAGCATTATAGGGGCCGAATAATTAGCCGGTCAAGCAAACTAGCTTAAGGTTTGACTATAATGCGCGAAACTTTTGCACAATTTTTATACGTAAGCAGGATGGTTAGCGTTGCAGTCGACGTGCTGTTATGCCACTTATGAACCCCACGAGGAGTGCCAATGCCGTCGTCAACAGCCAGATGCGGGTCTTACTGCTGGTGGGGGCCATACGCGCACCCCATTGGCGACGTTGGCTGCGCTGATACACGGGCGCATAGGCGGCAGCACTGAGCGCATCCACTGTCAGCAGTAGCGATTGAGGAAATTCCACGTCAGGTTGCGAGGCCTGTGGCATGGGCCGATGCGCAGGGAAATCCAGCATTACACTGACCACTTGATCACCATCATTTTCTACAAAAGAAAGGGCACGACCGTTGGCGTCATAAATACCTGTTTTGACGATAAACGGCGCTTGCAAACGTAGATCGTGGGCCTGTTCCAGGTAGCCCCACAGATTAGACTCCACTAGCGACAAAGGCAGCACAGACAAACGCGGTAAAGGCAGCATCGTATCCAGCTTGCCCGATACACCAGCGATCACCAGCGGCACACCTATCCAACGGGCCTGGGCCAGTATATATGCTTCAAATGCCGATGAAACCGACATCAGTGCGCCTAAACCTGATAGATCAAGAGCTTGCCCTTCTGGAGGCTGCATTTGTGCTTGCGACCCATCTGGCATAGCGTGCAGCACGACCATCAAATCCACATTGGCCGCATAACGCATCCATAGCTCAGGGTGCAGGGCATCCCAGCCAACCAGAACGCCAATGCGACCGATAGCGGTCTGTGCCACCAAAACGTGCTCGCCATCACGGAACAGGGCGCGTTCCCACAAAAATGGGAATTGTTGATCATAGCGCCAGGATTGACCATCCGGGGCGACAATCAGGGCCGCGTTGTAAACTTCATCGACATCCCAGAGCAGCAGCGACCCAATCATATGGACATCATGCTGTGCGGCTTGCTGCTTCATCCAGCTTACGATCTCGTCATCGAGCGTTTGCGATTGTTCGTATTGCGTATCGTCATAGCTGTAGCCGGTTGCGAACTGCTGCGGCAGCACGACAAGTGAAGCGCCTTTTTCTGCGGCCTGCGCAACAGCCGAAGCCGCCCTATTCAGGCGAACTTCTATTGAGGCCGGGGCAGCGTCCATCTGGATAGCAGCGACCTTAAGCGACCCAGGCATTATTTCACTCCCAATTTCAGTTCCAAAGGCAAATGTTTATGGCAGTAAGTCGTCAATTTAGCTCACTGCCGTATGCTGATCGGTGACAGGGGGCAAACCGGAAAGCGTATCCGGCGCACTTTCGCGAATGGGCAGCGGCTTCGGTTGTTCGCGCTGGGCCATAATCGGGTTGTTGATGGTTTCCCGCAGCAAGGTCAGCAGATCGTTTTCCAGCCGTTTATAGAAGTCGCGCGGCTTTTCCCCACTGACGCGGCCATGTATCGTATAGCGATAACTCTCGTGGATGTCCTGGCCGATGACCTGCATCTCTGGTTCCCACTGGTCCAGGCGATGCCAGCCACCCTGCCGCAGTTGATACAACTCAAACAGGATTTTGATGTCACCGTGTTGGCCCACAAAGCGCATGTCCAGTTCGATAGGCAGGAAGAAGGTCTTCTTGGAGATATTCTTACGGAGCTGGCGCATCATATCGCGCGCGATAGGCCGCAGTCGCTTATCAAGCTGCTCCGGCGTGAGGGTCTCTTTTCGATGTATAACGCGATTGAGCTTTTTGACGAGACCGCGGTTCATAACTGTGTTAGTCGAGCCAACCATACCGTACTGATCGTACTGATTGAGCCGCAGCCCATCAAAGGACCAGTTGCTCAGACTATGGCCATCCTCACCCAGCAGCAGCTTGATGGCATGATAGGCGCCCTCCTGCGGTGGAATGTAAAAACCGCCATTGAGGGCATAATTCTGCCACTGATAGCGCCGCCCTTCCTGGGAATTGGGATCAAGCGGTGGCACATGACCATAGGGCGGGTCCCAGCGCTCCATGCGTGGTGGACGCCGGAAAATCAGGCGCAGGATGATCGACAGGAGCCACAACATCACCAGGCCGCCCACTACCGCAACTACCTCGAATACGAGTTCATCGCTCGTGAGGCGATTACCCAATATCGTAAACGTGCCATCGTCATGCTGCACAAAAAGGGTTTCACTGAGTGGTGCCGCTGGAATGACGTACTCTGGGATGGGCACGCTGATATTTTGAATGTTGTTGGCAGCAATCGAAGAGCCATTCAGTTCGTACTGGTCAATACCGACGCGAATACTGAGCGGCTGCACACTGCCCGGGTCGAAGTCTGTCATGTCGAATTCAATGGTGATGGGTAATTGGCCATCTGCCGCTAGAGCAGCCATTTCCTGCTCGGCCAGGACCTCGTTATCCCGCGAAGGATCGAGGCTAATTACCTGGATGGTCGTCGGCGCAACAGCATCGCCGCCATTGTTGCTGACCGTGACTTCTAGGAAGAACGTGTTTTCATCCTCGTTAAAGCTATAGCCCACGTTGGCAATGGCATAATCACGCGGGCTAACCTGACCAAATGCAGGCCAGGACGCTATCGCCAACAGGCTGGCTAGCAGCATCACCGAACAAACTTGACGAAGCAGACGACGCCGAGGCATAAGAACAACTCGCTAACTGCATAAAAACGGATCTGTTATGTGAACTACACCCTGTACTATACGTGTAAACACGGCGCTTTCCAAATCGTTCTGGCAGCGATTCCCCACTGCTCAACCTATGGCCACGATATGCACCCATCAGCAACCCAAAAGGACATGCATATGCATGCCCTCTCGTATTGTTATCGCATGGTATTGCTGACTGAAACAGTCTTATTCGGCGGCGACTAGTTTGTACAGATCACCACTATAAGCCACAACGAACAATTCGCCCTGTTCATCTTCGCCGAAGCTGCTGACCTGCAAGCCGGATTCCAGCAAGAGGCTATCTTGCCAGTCCAGATTGGCATCACGATAGGCCATCCAGATGCGACCGGAGCAGTAATCACTGTAAAGATACACGCCTTCCAGCGCCGGGACCGCCTCACCGCGATAGATGTAGCCGCCCGTCACGGAGCAGCCCAGGGAATGGTTGTATTCAGCGATAGGCATTACGGCATCTTCGACTGTGCCACCCGCGAACTGGTGCGTGCCTTCGTAAATGTTCCAACCGTAGTTTTCTCCACCGAGGCTATCGGCTGGCTGGAAGTTAATCTCTTCCCATTGATTTTGTCCGACATCGCCCAGATAGAGGTCACCTGTTGCCCGATCAAAGCTGAAGCGCCAGACGTTCCGCAGGCCATAGGCCCACACTTCGTCCGCACCATCATCGGTTCCCACGAAAGGATTATCCTCCGGGATGGCATAACCGTCTTCGCCATTCACATCCAGGCGCAGGATCGTGCCCAACAGATTATTGGGGTTCTGGCCCGCCGCTAGCGGATCATTGGCCGAGCCACCATCACCCAGGGACACGTACAAGTAGCCATCCGTGCCAAAAGCCATATGACCGCCGTTGTGGTTAGGGAACGGCTGCTGCTGTTGGAAGAGATCGACCGCACTGTTCGGGTCGGCCACGTTGGGGTCATCGGCGCTGACGCTGTAGCGCACAATATGGGTGGTACCCTGGTGATCCGTATAGTTCACGAAGAAATATCCGTTTTCCGCGTAGTCCGGGTGGAAGGCCAACCCCAGCAGGCCACGCTCACTATACTGCTGCGTATTGGCATCTGCTGAGACCAGATCGGTCAGGTTGAGGAATTCACTGGCAGCGTACTCGCCATTTTGCATCACATAAATGATACCGCCCTGCTGCACCAAAAATAAGCGGTCGCTGCCATCCCCAGCATGGGTGATGAACAAAGGCCGCACCAATTGGCTACCATCATCAAATTGCAGATCAACGGGTTCCAGGGCCACATCCGCTGCTGTTGGTGGCGTTTCTACGGCAATTAGTGGTTCTTCATCCTGCGCAAAAACTGGCAAAATCAATAGCAAGGCCAGCAAAACGATACCCAATACTCGATTCATCACAGTCGCTCTTCTCTGCTTATGGTCAACTGAAACATAAAACCAAAACAGACCCAGACATCGCTGTGTGAGTCTGTCGAGGCAGATTTTAGCATGGTTAGCTTAAGGCTTAATGATGATCCGCTGACGAAGTGCCTACGGACACTGAGGGCATTGTGGCAAGTCTCAGGCAGGCGGGCCAGCGACCGCAATCACGAAGCGATCCGGGTCTAGATAGTGACGCAGCGCTGCCCGAAGATCCTCACGAGTATAGCGGTACATCAGGTCACGGTAGTTGACCAGGAAATCCAGGCCCAGGCCGTAACGCTCCATCGCCACCAATTGGTTAGCAATGCCGCTAGCACTCTCTAGGCGCAGCGGCAAACGCCCAGTGAAGTACGACAGGTTGTCTTCGAGGTCATCCTCGGTAACGAGTTCGTCACGCATGATTTTTACCTGCTGGATGGCCGCTTCAATGGTCACATCGACCTTATCCGGCGCGACACCGGCGGCGATGGTCCATGAACCGGGTCCTTGGCCGCCATCGAGACGGCTGTGCGCATAATACGCTAAGCCCATATCCTCACGGATGACGTTGCCCAGGCGGCCCATCATGCCGAATTCGCCTAGAACGCTGTTGGCCAGCATGGCTGCGCGGTAATCCTCTGCCAATGCCGAAGGGCCTATCGTGCCCATGACCACTGCCGACTGCGTTTTTCCAGCCAGGGCCACATCAAAGCGCTGCTGTTTTTGTGGCACAGCGAGTTCAGGCAAAGTGACCTCATCCGGCTGCTGGTCGTTGGACCAGTCGCCAAATGCGGCTTCAATCAGCGAAACCACTTCGTCCGGCTGCACGTTGCCGACGACAGCCAACAGCATCCCAGCAGGACCATAGTGCTGCGCATGGAATGCCTGCAAATCATCAGGTGTCAGCTTTGGCAGCGTATCTAACGTGCCGTAGCTGCTGTAATGATAGGGATGCTCCGGGGGATACAAACCCTCTCTGAAGGCTTCTTCCGCCCGGTAACGGTTGTCCTGGCGACTGTAACGCAATTCCGTGACGCGCTGGAGCCGCAGATTTTCGATTTGGTCTGCCGGAAAAGTCGGGTAGCGCAGGGTTTCATTGAGCAGTTCGACCAGCAGCGGCAGGTCCTCAGCCAGCGCTTTGCCACCAAAGCCGACTTGATGCTTGCCCGCGCCAAAGCTCAAATCCGCGCCGATATCTTCCAGGGCGCTATGAATCGCTTCAAAATCATAGGCGCGCGTGCCACGCATAAGCGCCGCCGCTGTCAGAGAAGCCAAGCCATTTTGTTCAGGCTGCTCGTAAAGTGATCCGGCGCGCACACTGCCAGCCATCACAACCGAGCGCACATGCGCCAGCGTATGCACCAGCAAAACTATACCGTTGCTCAAGACGATCCGGTGAACGTTGCCACTATATGGGAGTTGATGCGTCTTAGCGATCATGCCTCACCGTCCAATCCGGTCGGCAGCAGCCAACCCACCACACGACTGCTGGCCGTCAGGTAACGCTGCGCCACAGACTGAATATCATCAACAGTGACTTCGTCGAGGCGCTTGAGGTAGTTGTCGAACCAGCCGACATCACCCAGCATGGCCGACTGTGCCAGCCAGTATGCCTGATTGGTGACGCGCTCAGTCGCATAAGCAAAAGCGGCGCGTGCCTGCTTTTTGGCTTTTTCCAATTCCTGTGCTTTGATGCCATGCTGCTGCATGCGTTCAACCTCTGCCAGGATGAGCGCTTCGGTTTCAGCAGTTGTACGGCCTTCGCTGACAGTCGCCCCAATCTGGTAAAGATAGGGATCAATGGTTTCTTCAACGCTGCCGGAAATACCCGCAGCGATACCCGGAACGACTAAGCGCCGATATAGTCGGCTGGTCTTGTTGTCGATATTGCCACCGGGACCGCTCAGGATGCTATCGAGCATGACCATCGTGAACCAGTCTTTTTCAGTTGCTGCCGGGGCACGATAGCCGACGCGTACAAAAGCCGTATGTCCGGGCCGCTCAACAACCACACGGCGTTCGCCTAGTTTTTCTGGTTCGTGACGCACGAAGGGCGTCGGTGCAGGGCCAGCCGGAAGATCGCCATAGTAGCGCTCGATTTTGGCCAGCATCTCGTCTGTATCGAAGTCACCAACGGCAACAGCCACCGCGTTCGATGGGCGATAATAATCGGCATAATGGCCGATCAGGTCATCGCGCGTCATGCTGTAGAGGTCGGTCATGTCACCGATGATGGCATGATGGTAACCATGCACCCGGAACGCAGCAGCACGGACTTCTTCGTTCAGCCAGAATGTGGGGCTATTTTCATTGTCACGCCGCTCGCTGATGACCACCGTCCGTTCGGACTCGGTTTCTTCCGGGTCGAACATGGCATTCATCATGCGGTCGGCTTCTGCGTCCAGCGCCAGGTCAATTTGATCTGCCGGGAGCGTTTCATAGTACATGGTATGGTCCATCGAGGTGAAGGCATTCCATTGGCCACCGGCGCGGTCAATCAGGCGGTCGAGTTCGCCCTGTTCGTATTTGGGCGTGCCCTTGAACATCATGTGTTCCAGCCAGTGGGAGATGCCCGTCTGACCCGTGCGTTCATTGCGGCTACCAACACGGTAGGCAACCCACCAGCTAATCACTGGTGCGCTATGGACTTCTCGTAAAATCACCGTCAGGCCATTGGCCAGCGTGTGTAAGGTTGTCTGATGGGTATCAGCAATATCGATCATAGATGTCCCAAAGTGTTACAAGTTGAACGTGTCCCAGCCGATAGGTGCTAAAAAACACCACGATCACATCGTCGGCGTGGTGTATCACAACAAAAACATATCAAGCTGGCCACTAAAAGACGCGATTATATCATAGCCTGCTTACTTTTTTGGGCGACTAACTCTCATGGGATGTTGAGATACATCATTTATGTGGGGATCAATACAAAAAGGACACCGTGTGGCGTCCTTTGATAATGACTGCATTTGTTAATTGGCTTGCTAATGAGCATCTTAAGCAGAAGCGTCTTCAAAATTTTCGTCGATCTGCTCATCGGTTTTGCCAAAACGGCGGCGACGATTGGCATATTCTTCCAACGCGGCCTGGAGATGTTCTTTACCAAAGTCCGGCCAGTAGACATCGGTGTAATAATACTCAGAATACGACCCCTGCCAGATCAAGAAATTGCTCAGTCGGTACTCACCACTGGTACGGATAATCAGGTCAGGGTCCGGCAGGCCACTGGTATAGAGATAGCTGCTAATCAGTTCTTCGGTCACATCATCGGCTTTAACGCCGTCACACATCAGATTTTGTACCGCATGGACGATTTCATCACGCCCACCGTAGTTAAAAGCCACATTCAAGATGAGCTTTGTGTTGTCCTTGGTTTTTTCGCAGGCGTAGATGACCTTCTTTTGCAGCCGTTCCGGGATACCATCCAGTTCGCCAATGTGCCGTATCTGGACGCCATTTTCATTCAGTTCTTTGAGTTCACGGTCAATGACCATTTCCAGGATGCGCATCAACAAAGCGACTTCTCGCCGAGGGCGCGACCAGTTTTCAGTCGAAAAAGCATAGATGGTCAAAATCTCGACGCCAAGCTCCACTGCCGAACGCAGGGTACGCCGTAAATTTTCAGTCCCTTGACGGTGCCCCGCCGAACGCGGCAGACCTCTTTCTTTAGCCCAGCGACCATTGCCATCCATGATGATCGCTACATGACGCGGATAACGGTTGCTATCCGGCTCGGCCTCAGTCGCTGCGGGCGATGTCATCGGTTCTTTCGACATTATCGTCATGTAATCTTTGCCTTTTTATGCCGTACAGACGTCATCGTATTCGAGCATGTTTCACTGTAGTAATGCGTAATCAGTATACACACTATCATACGCTATACCGCAAAAGAACTTGTCAAAACCTATCATAACGGGCTACAAGCATTACATTTGTGTTGGAATTTGGCGCAAAAAACGGCCAAGAGGCTGTTATGCACGCGAAGAAATGTGGGGCCAACGTGCATTAACGATACAACCCTGACGCACGCGATGCCAGTGTAGACTGCACATTCGGTGGCCAGGGTTGGGGTCAGCTTAGACTTCGGTGATGTCGGTTTCTTTAACTTTAGCGGCGTCTTCGATCTTCTCAATAAACTGGTCGGTCAGTTCCTGCACCTGGTCACGACCGCGGTGCGCCTGATCTTCGCCAATTTCTTTTTCATCTTCCAGCATCTTGATGTCATCATTGGCACTGCGCCGAATATTGCGAATGGCAATACGGGCGTCTTCTGTGCGCTTGCCCAGCAATTTGACCATCTCCTGGCGACGTTCGCGCGTCAGGGGCGGCATGTTCAGGCGGATGACGTCACCATCCACATTGGGGTTGATGCCAATGTTGGCTTCCTGGATGGCGTGTTCGATGGCTTTGACTGCCGTTTTATCATAGGGACGAATCATGATCGTCATCGGCTCTGGCGTAGAGATATTGGCCAACTGGCGCATCTCGGTCGGCTGTCCGTAATACTCGACCGACAGTCGGTCGACCAGCGCCGTACTGGCGCGATTGCCACGGATACCGTGCAGGTCTTCTTCGAACACTGAAAGTGTGGATTGCATCTTATCTTTGGTTTCTTTAAGCACTTCGTTCAACATGAAGCACCACCTTCCTTCGTGGCATAGACAAAATTGTTTTAATTCCTAGCACCCTATTGTAACCTGAAAAATGCTCAAGTTTAAGACATTCTGAAAGAAAACCCCGCTGCTGGCGCTGCTCAGCGCACCTTTACGGCGCATATCAAGCACATATCAGGCGTGCGCCCAGCCCTGCCAACCGCGTGCTTGCCATGCTGAATACAGCGCAATACTGCCTGCTGTCGCGACATTCAGGCTGCCCACCTGGCCACGCATGGGCAGCGTCACCAGCATGTCACAGGTATCGCGGACCAATCGACGCAAGCCTTCACCCTCGCTGCCCATCACCAGCCCCAAGGAAATATTGAGGTCGGTTTTATCCAGTGGTGGGATATTGGCACCCACATCCATGCCGATCATCCAGACATCATTATCCTTGAGCTGGCGCATGGCATTGACGAGATTGGTCACCTGGGCGACCTGCAAGTGCTCCACAGCACCTGACGAAGCAGCCACAACGGAATTGGTGACGCCCACGCTGCGACGATCCTGCATGACGATACCGTGAATGCCAACTGCATCAGCCACGCGGATGAGTGCGCCCACGTTCTGTGGATCTTTGAGCAGGTCCAGGATCAGGATGAAGGGCTTCTCGTTGCGTTCCTCGCTCACCTGCAAAATATCAGTCAGATCGACATAAGGATAAGTCGATACGCGCAGCGCCATGCCCTGATGATTGCCGCTGCCTGCGATGTCATCCAGAATACGTTTGTTGACGCGCTTGGTCGAGATGCCAACCTCGTTCGCCATTTCGACAATTTTCTCGACCTGGCCGCGCACTTCCAAGCGGTCCATCAAAATGAGCTGCTCTAGCTGGCGACGATTGGCGCGTAACGCTTCCATAATCGGCCAAAAGCCATATAAGAATTCGGGCATCGTTCCCCCCTATAGAATCAATAAAGGGCGTAACATCTACGCCCTCAATCGTCATAACGTCATTGGTTACAACACATTTGGCAGCCGCTTGCTACGCTTCGATCTTCCAGATGGTACCATCGGGGCGATCTTCCAGGATGACGCCCATGTCGGCAAGGCTATCGCGAATGCGGTCGCTTTCTGCATAATTCTTGTCCACGCGAGCTTGAGCACGCATGGCGATCAACATCTCAATGAGCTTGGCTTCGCGCTCGGAATCCCCCGCAGCGACCGGAGCCGTTACATCTGGAAGGATACCCAGGACATCACCAGCTAGCGCCTGGTAGGTACTAGCAATCTCGTTGAGTACGGGCAAGCCAACTGTGGCATCGCCGTTCAACAGCGAATTGACATCGCGTGTCAGGTCTTGCAATGTCGCAATCGCTTTGGGCGTATTGAAGTCATCGTCCATGACGTCGCTAAATTCCGTGCGCGCCTTTTCAAGACGTTCCAGGAAGCTGTTGCCTTCGTCACTCTCCGGTGCACTGTTCATCTGATGGCGCGTCAACTGGACAGCGTCGTTCAGGCGGCTCCAGGCTTTGCTGAGGTCGTCAATCGACTTGTCGCTGTAATCCAGCGGACTGCGATAATGGGCGCTGATAGCGAACATCCTCACCACTTCCGGGCGATAGGTTTGCAGCGTATCGCGGATGGTCGTGAAGTTACCCAGGCTCTTGGACATCTTGACGCTATCGACCGTCAGGCTACCGACCAGCATCCAGTAGTTGGCGAACTCGGCATCATTGGCGCATTCGCTCTGGGCGATTTCGTTTTCGTTGTGCGGGTAGATATTGTCGATGCCGCCACCGTGAATATCAAATGTCTCGCCCAGGTATTTCTTCGACATGGCGCTGCACTCAATATGCCAGCCAGGGAAGCCTTCGCCCCACGGGCTGTTCCAACGCAGGATATGTTCCGGCTCGGCAACTTTCCACAGGGCAAAATCTGCCGGGTTTTTCTTTTCGCTGCGGACTGTCTCGCGCGAGCCTTCTTCCTGGTCATCCAGGCGGCGGTTACTCAGCTTGCCATAATCCGGGTCGCTGGTGACATCAAAGTACACACTGCCATTAACTTCATAGGCATTTTCTTTATCCAGAAGCGTCTGGATCATCTCAATCTGCTCTGGAATGTGGGCACTGGCGCGTGGCGAAATATCGGGCCGGACAACGTGCAGCGCGTCCATATCCGAAAAATATGCCCGGATATACTGCTCGACAATTTGCATGGGCTTGGCCTGTAGCTGCTGCGCCTTACGCAAAATGCGGTCTTCGCCGGTTTCCAGCAGATGGCCGACATCAGTCAGATTTTGTACATAGAGCACGTCATAACCCAGATGACGCAAATAGCGCACGACCACATCGAAGGACACATACGTTTTCGCATGGCCCAGGTGGGAATAGTCATAGACGGTTGGGCCGCAGACATACATGTTGACACGGCCTTCGTGGATGGGCTTGAATTCCTGTTTTTCTCGCCCCAGGACGTTATAAATCCGCAAAGTCATCGCGGGGGGTATCCCTTCTATACTTATATCTTACGTTGATTGCCCCCAATAACATCGGTGGCGCTTTCAACTGCGATTGACAACGTGCGTATTGTAGCAGATGGATTAGAACCATTCGATACATTAGGACCAATGGTTAAGGGCATACTCATAGCATCGGAACCTTCCGCAGCGTAAAAACGTCCCAAATAGCATCGACGTCATGACAAGAGGCAGTTGTTTTTATGCGTTTGTTTCAAATGGGGTTACTAAATTGCGCTACAATACAAAAATACTCAAGTAGAAACGTCATGCGTAAGCAACTGATTCGCATACATTAGGCGAGCTTCGTAAAAGCAAGGTAAGGGACTATGGCAAATATCTTTTTATCCTTCTCTCCCAAAGATCAACGATTTGTTGCGGGCCTGCGCGAAGTCCTGGTGCAAACAGGTCATAAGCCCTGGATTGACCCCAAGCCGCGCCCCGGCCAGGATTGGCGCATGGACATCGACGATGCCATCGCCGCGTCGGATGCCACCATCGTGGTCATTACACCCGCCGCCGCGGAATCCATCTACGTGACTTACGAATGGTCGCGGGCACTGGCCCTGGGCAAGACAGTCATCGTCCTGATTGCCCGACCCGCAGATATGCACCCTCGTTTGCATACGCTGGATCACTTCGACATGAGTGGCTTTACCGATGTCTCCCATTTCTGGGATTACTTCGTGCGTGAGATGCAGCGCATTCTATCAACGCTGCCACAAACAGGCGGCTTGCCGGAGCGTCCGGGCCAGCGGCCACCCGCGACAGAGTACATTCGCGTCCAGATGCCGGAAGAATCCGGCATGTGGATTGTGGTCCGGCGCGGCCCCAACCTCAACGAGATGTTCAAGCTGGAAAAAGACGTGGTCACATTGGGACGTGATAGCGCCAACGACATCGTCATTGAGGATGCCGAGGTTAGTCGTTTTCACCTGCGTTTTATGCGCCGTGACCGGACTTATGGCATGGAAGACGTCGGTAGTACCAACGGTACCTTCGTCCAAAATCGGCGCGTGGATGGCTTGATGAACCTGACACCGGGCACAGCGATCCGCCTGGGCGACTCGGTCATCATTTCATATGAAGTCGTTCGCTAATATCGTCCGCTAAATTGCATCATCCTTTGCCAATAGTTAGAGAATGAACAGGCATCATTGCCATATTCTCGATTGTTGTCATAATAGTAAAAGCTGCATACTATGCTAAGAACGCACCCTATCGGAATCGGGTGCGTTTCATATGCTGAGTAGCTTGAACCCATACAAAACCTTCGCAGTAGGTGACAAATCTCATGGACAGACAGCCCCGCATCGGTATCACCACCAGCTACAAAGACAATCGTCAATCCGTCGATCACTATTACATAGCTGCTGTGGAGAAAGCCGGGGGCTTACCCATCATTGTGCCCATGCTGGCGACTGAGGAAGCCGCCCGGGACTTTGCCAGCCTGCTCGATGGCCTCATCATCACGGGCGGACCGGGCATCACCAAAGGGCTGACGGGCACGCTGCCGGATGACCTCGAACCGGTGGACCCGGTACGTGACCAGTCCGATACGCATATTTACCAGGCAATGGCCGACAAACCCATATTCGGTATTTGCTACGGTATGCAATTCATTAATGCTCAGGCAGGTGGCACGATCTACGCTGACCTCAATGCAGAACATCATGGCGCTGGTCCCCACAGCAATGGACGCGGCGGAGAACCACATCCAGTTGATCTACATCCCGGCTCGCGCTTAGCCGATGTGCTCGGCGAAACCCGTGTGACGGTCAATACGTATCATATTCAAGCGATTGCCCAGGTTGGGCCAGGTCTGGACGTCATTGCCCACGGTGATGATGGCATCATTGAAGGCATTGCCTCGACGGACGGACGGCAAATCGGCGTCCAATGGCACCCGGAACGCCTACCGGAACAATTGCCCTTGTTCGAGTCATTCGTCGCCCAATGTCGCCAGGCAATGCCTGCTACCATCCAGTGAGTGACGACTAGAGGTTAATGTTAACGGAATCGGAAGGCGCTATATGTTACAGTATATTAAGACTCTTCCGATAGCAACATCACCCACGGTGATGGTCAATTGTATGATGAAAGAAGTTTGTCATGGTACACGACATGGCACCCGTTAAACCGATTAGCGTACTCTATATCGAAGATAACTTTATTAATGTACGGCTGGTGAGGCGCATGCTGCGCCAGACGACTTACGAAGTCGCCTGGGCAGAATCCGTGCAGGCAGGAATAGATGCCGCCCTGGATGAGCATCCCGATATTTTCATTCTTGATATGCATATCCCAGAAGTCAGCGGCTATGATGCGCTCAAGCTTATCAAAGAAGATGACGCCCTCAAAAGAATCCCGGTTATTGTGTTAACGGCTGATCCTAGCGAAATCCTGCGGGAGAAGTGCGTCGCGCTAGGTGTGGATGATTACCAGTTCAAGCCTGTCTCACGTCAGCGTTTGCTGCAATCCCTCAATCAGATAAGCAAAAAGAGAGCCTAAGCCCTCTTTGATGTTGCTTCGTCTATAGATGTTCCTGGCTAAATTTGATCAGTAACGATAGCTGTTCCGCTGGCTGTCACCATTAACATGCTGCCACCAGAGCCAATCGTTTCATAATCCAGATCAATGCCAATCACAGCCGTCGCGCCCAATTCAGCCGCTTGCTCGGCCATTTCGTCCAGGGCGATTTGTTTGGCTTTGCGCAGTTCTTCTTCATACGCTGCGGAACGCCCACCGATGACATCGCGGATACCAGCGAACATATCACGGAAAATATTCGCGCCTAAAATCGCTTCGCCGCTGACGATGCCGACATACTTTTTGATCTTGCGGCCTTCGAGCGTGTTGGTTGTGGTCAATAACATCGCTTGATCTCCTGATTTGAGTGTGTAACTTACAAGCTATACGCCCAACTCATGACCTCAGTTGCAATGACTGACCATAAGCCCACTATAGCAGGCTACTACAGCCGGATACTACAGCAGCGGCGAATTTTCGATCTCGTTGTACTTCTCAGTGAGTTCGCGCCAAGCATCCCCCAAATAGCGGAAGCCTTCTTCGATACGGTCCGGGTGTTGCAGGCCATAATTCACTCGGATATTGCGGCTGCCCTGTCCGTTGACGTAAAAGACGTTACCAATGGCGAACGACACATGCTTCTGGACTGCCGTAATAAACAACTCCGCCGCTGTTGGGCCGCTCTTAGGCAGCGTCACCCACAGGTACATACCGCCTTGTGGCACTTCCCACTTACAGCCTTCCGGGAAGTAGCGCTTGGCTGCTTCTATAGCAGTATCACGGCGCCGTTTGAGTTCCCGATTGTTACGTTCTAACTGCTGGGCAATGACACCGCGCTGCATCATCATGTGGATGACGCGCTGGTTAAAGCCCGATGTGGAAATATCTGCCGCCTGTTTGACGCGCACCAGCCGATCAAACTGGCTATTGCTGGTGATAATGTAGCCAATACGCATACCGGGCAGCAGCATCTTGGTGAACGCGCCCACATGGATGACACTGTCAGTCGTATCCAGCGCTTTAAGCGGCGGCAGAGGTTCGCCTTCAAAGCGGAATTCATGGTAGACAGCATCTTCCAGCACGGGGACATCATACTCATGGGCCAAGTTCAGCAATTGGCGACGCCTGTGCAGCGGCATGACCTTGCCCGTCGGGTTATGGAAGGTGGGCATGACGTAAATCAGCCGCGGAGAATTCTCCATCAAATAGTATTCGAGGCAGTCCAGGCGGATGCCATCTTCGTCCATTGGGATCGAATGGACTTGCAACCGTCGCGCCCGTGCCACATCCAGGATACCGATATAGGTCGGCGCGGACGTGACGATGGTCTCATTTTCTGATACCAGCGCCTGTAAGACGAGGTCAATGGCTTGCTGGGCGCCACCGGTAATCAGTACATTGTCCACGCTGCACATAATGCCCAGCGCACTGACATAATCGCGCACCCCAGAACGCAGCGGTCCATAGCCTTCCGGGCGTTCGTAAAGCATCGCAGAAGCCCCGTCGCGCTCCAATACGGTATTAATCGCGCTCTGGAGGTGCTGCATGGGGAAGAACTCCGGCGGCGGCGACCCATGACTGAAGTTAATGATGTCCGATCGGCGGGCCAATTTCATCATGTCGCGGATGGAATAATCGTGCATGGCCCGCGATGTAGACGACTGAGCGACAGCACCATTGGTCACGCTGCCTACCGATTGTCCATCGCGCGACACAAAGGTGCCGCGTCCTGCATGCGCGCTCAAATAGCCCTCGGCGCGCAGTTCGGCATAGGCATTGACAACGCTAATACGACTGACGTTAATATCTTTGGCAAGTTCACGGCTGGCGGGGAGGCGTGTTCCAGCGGATAAATTACCGCTTTCAATCTGCATCTTAATTTGACGAATAAGCTGCTTATAGATCGGCTCTTCACTATTTCTGTCGAGTTCTACGGATAACATGGAAGACATAACAACTCTCTATTCCGGCGCAGCCAACGCCCTTCGTCATGATGCCATGTGCCAACTTGGCGATTTATTTGCCTTTTCAGTGAGATTGACACACGTCTTAACAATGATACTCAGCAACATCTGCTTAATGAAGTCCGATTATTGCGTATTTTCCCGTAATGTGGGTTTATCGGGTAAGCGCTTACGCAACCAATGAATGGCCACAGCCGTTACCAGTGCAAACAGAGGTAACCCAGGCGTACACAATAGAGGCAGGTAGCCCATTGTGCCCAGCGTCAACGGCGCGCACAGCACCCCACCAAAGACATTCGCCAGCACCCACATCACAATCGTCGTATCCTGAGCTTTACGAAAACCCAGCACCTGCAACCCACCCAGCAGTCCACCAAATAAGGCGCCCATCAGCAGCCACGCAACCCAGCGATTAATCAATACAATCAGCAGCAGCGGCACGATTACCAGGCTGCCGACGAAGATGCCTGCCACTGTCCACCAGGGCCAGCGACGGCCCATACCGGGCAACGCACGCGCCATCCTCTGCCCTATGCCGATGCACAATCCGGCCACCGCCATGCCAAGCGGCACACCCATCACACCCAACCAGGCGATCAACAGCGCCATCAGCAGCAAGCCCAATGTCCAGCCTAATAGGGTGGTCACTATCCAACGCAGCAGCCAATAAGCCGACCAATACGACTGCAATTGGCCCAGCAGATGGTCCAATTTTTGTGAGATGGCTGTCAATCTGGATGGATTCATGGGGTTCGTCATTGTTTTCAGGCGCGCTCTTATGCTACATTAACCTTGTATAGCACAGAAGCGCGCTGTGGGCTTAATAGCAACTAACATCATTCTTGTCCCACAGGCTAGAGGCGTGAGAGCGCGCTTGCTAATGCAGCGGCGTGGGGGTCATGGCCGTTTACGACAATCACGCGCTAGTCATCATAAGAGCAGCAGGGCGACGACTAGGGAGTGGTCGCCCTGTTGTGCATCTAAGGCCAGGACACATCCCATTAGCTGGCATGCCATCGTGCGAAAAAACTGGCAGTATCCTCGTCTTTTTCATAAATATCTACATCCGGCATCGACAATAACAAGTCTTCAACAAAATCACCGACCGTCGGGTAACGCTCATGCATCGGTTTGGCCATCGCCCGCCACAAGGGGAACGATACCGTCTCCGGTAGGTTGGGCTTTACATAATTAATTGGCAAGAGCGCATCTTCGGTATGCTGCTTCATGAGGGTGTAGATGGATACGCCTTTATAAGGCGGTTCGCCTGTCAGCAGTTCATACGCCAGGCACCCCAATGCATACTGGTCCGTCGCAGGCTGTGGACGTCCCCCCATCCATAATTCTGGCGCGGCATAACGGCTAACGTAGAAGCTATTGGTATTGCCCAGATGAAACAGGATTTTGGTCAATTGGGAAACGCCCATCTCGCCCAGGAAGGCATCACCATGATCATCGAGCATGATGTTGATAGGGTCCACCAGCCCATGCACAAAGCCCGCCATGTGGACATCATCCAAGGCCTGCGCAATTCGGTTGATGAGGCGCAACGCACTGACAGGAGCTGGCCAATCGGCTTCGCTAACGTCAT
Organism: Anaerolineaceae bacterium; assembly: GCA_002699585.1. Lineage (GTDB taxonomy): Bacteria > Chloroflexota > Anaerolineae > Aggregatilineales > Phototrophicaceae > Phototrophicus. The sequence continues at coordinate 639,262 of PABP01000038.1, forward strand.
CAAAGCGCGTACTGTTGCGTTCGGCTTGCTCACGATAGCGTTTGATGCGCGTCTCCAGCGCCCCGCCTTTCATCACCGTTGAGGCAATATAAAGCGTGTTACCCTCAAATCCAAAATCGATGATGGGCACAGTATAAGCACTTAAAATCGATTGTAAGCGGCTGAGCAGTTGGCTGGTTTCTCGGCGCAGGTCGCTGTGTTCTTCGCCCAGGTCGACAGTGCGCAGGGCGACCAATTCACCATTTTCACGATGGAGTGCATGGTACAGGGTATGGGTCAGGCTACCCCCCATGACGCGCATGCACCGATAGGGTCCGAATTCCGTGTTGAGCAACGGGCCAGGATTCGACATGAGCCGATTGATGTTCCCCTCATCAATAGTGCTTCTTGTTTGTTGCTTGGGCGAGTGCTTGGATTGCTTCCTCCAAGTCCATAATAGCATAAACAGCCAAACCCAGGGGTAGCTATCTCATTGAGTTTTGAGGATGTTGCAGATTGTATGGTACTTGCAGCCTGTAACGCTCAATCGAGCAGAGATTCGTACAGCGTGACCAGTTGCTCGGCGACATGATCCCAGGTTGCAGCTTGCGCCTTCTGGCGACCGGCTGCGCTCATCTGTTGGGTCAAGTCCGGCTGGCTTAACACACGGATGATCGCCGAGGATAGTTCGTCAGCGACATTCGCCTGACTAACGATCAACCCGGTGACGCCATCATCAATGGCATCGACCACGCCGCTGTTGTCCGTGCCGATGACGGGCAATCCGGCGGCACTGGCTTCTAGATGCACCAACCCAAAACCTTCAAACTTCCAGCCATCGTTCATTGATGGCAGCACAAAGACATCCGCCGCCCGATACCACCCCAGCAGCGTTTCTTCCGGCACGAACCCGAGCAGATGTACCGTATCTTGTAAATTCAGGCGCTCGATTTCATCTTCGACCTGAGCCACGTAATTGGGTTCGGCGCTGGTTGTGCCTAATACAATGCACTGCACATCGGGGATGGCCTCACGCACAGTCGCCATTGCCTGGACTAATTGCAAAGTGCCTTTGCGCCGCTTGACGCCCCCTGCCGTGATAACCGTCGGTCCGCGTTTAGGTTCTGCAAGAGGCGGCAAATTGGCGAAACGCTCCACATTGACCGCATTGGCGATCACTTGCGTTTGCGCACCGGGCAGCACTTGCTGCACGATCTGTTCCGTATAGTGGCTGACGCAGGCCATCACAGCACGACGATAAGCCCGCTTGTAAATGAGGCTGACAGGCCAACGGCGCTGCTGTGGATAGCGGGCATAGCTGCCATGTACCGTCATCACCAAGGGGCGATGTCCGGCGAGGCGAGCAGCCAGCGGCGCGTACATCTCAACGGCACAGTGGATGACATCACATTCCAGCAGCATCATACGTGCCGAAGGCAAGGCGTCCAGCAGTCTAAAGAGAAAACGCGGTTCGGTGGGGGTTACGTCCGGCAAAATCGGAACGAGGGTATAGTCGAGTTCGTCATCGCTCAGTTCCATATTATGTGGAACCAGCACGGTGACTTCGTGGCCAGCTTTCGCCAGGGACTCCACAAGAACCTGACTATAATGCTCCCAACCACTGTTGGCGGTGAGTTTGGCGGCCAGGATACCTATATGCATGGGGATTTCACACAGTTGAAATGGATCATTGGCCCATTATAACGGAAGTTAGACTAGGGGGAACGGACAGGGCCTAAGCCCTGCCCGGAATTGTTAAGCGGATTGTTCTTGTATGCGCTCGATGGCTTCTTTGGCGAAACGGCTCACACCGGCGTCACCATCTTTGCAGGCGACTTCCAACGGTTTGATGGCTCGTTCGCTGCCGATTTTGCCGAGTGCCATCGCAGACGCGCGACGCACAGCCTTGTTGTCATCGAACAGGGCTTTGACGAGGCCGGGTACAGCCGGATGCCCAATGTTGATCAGGGCGGCAGTCGCTGCCATGCGCAGGAACATATCGTCAAAGCGCAGCGCAACCAGTAGATCAGTCACGGCACTCTCGGCCTCATCGCCAATTTTGGAGAGCGCTTGCGCAGCAAGATAACGTGTACCTGGGTCACCCTCACGCACGAGCTGGGCCAGGTAAGGCACGGCTGGCGCGTACTGTTCTTCCCCCAGGAACGTTACCGCTTCGGCGCGTTCTTCTGCGTTGCCACTCTTCAGCGTGTTAAATGCGCGTTCCAGGGTATTGCTCATAGTATCTCCAATGCTTGATGATTATGCTTACAGTACGGATGGGTTGCGATTGCAGGGGTCTGTTGACGCCTATAGACCACAATCGCCCCTATCTGACGCTGTAACAGGATTCCATTTTACTGGGTTTTCGTAAACGATGTATCAGAAACATTCAGTCAGAAATGCCAACAACGCTAGGAACACAAACCTTAACCTTCTGCCCCGTCGGTGGCTTCCTTCTGACGGGCATCCAACTGGTTGGCACGTTCTGTCCAGGCCTTGACTGAGGGCGAATCCTCGGCACCGGACCCATGCACACTAACATCTTCTTGCGCACCATAGACCATCACGCCCACGACAACCCAGAACGCAACGATAATAATGGCGATCATGGCTGCAACGGCCAACGCAGGCTGCCCAATCAACAAAACAACGATGTAGATAGCGAATGATGCCACTATCCCCGCAGCGAGTTTTCCACCGAGTGTATCCAAATTCATGCCTTCACCCTCTCTTTAGGTATAGCCATTTGATGACTTGAGTATGGCTGCAACAGCCGATATTTCAAATAGTTTTGCTCAATAAAAATATTATAACGAGCTTGCCGCGCATTCGTAAGTCAAGATTACGAAGTCGCTCGCCTTCTTATGTGACTTCTTATGCGACATTTAGCTGTGACCTTTAATGGTTTAGGCTACCCTACATTTGTGGAATGAGCCGATTTTTCACAGGGATTTCTCACTCGCATAAGTGGCACGGGCTGGTATCATAGGGGCAGCTTCATTGTTCTTGCCTTTGTTCGTGTCCTTCACAGAGGCGGCAACAGGTGCGCCATAAGCCAGTCCCTTCATTATAGGATCAACAGATTCTTTGGTTGGCAGTGCGTTCGCGCTGTCATATGCTTGTGACTGTGAGATGTTTTTGGTACACTAAACGCGCATTTGTGAAAAAAAGAATAAAGTTCCCATTACAAACGTCATTGACATCGTCTTGAACAAATTCAGCGTGTTGCAATCGGCCTTATCGTGGCTCGCGAATGTATTTCGCAAATTACGAAGCATCATCGACGCCTGGTCTGATAGAGCACGTCAACTGGATTTACCTTGTCAACACCGGAAAAGTAGGACTTAACGGAATGGCAGCGACTCAACCTCAGCAGAGTTCCAACTCATCCGCTTTTGGGGTCAGCCTCATTAGCATTATTATTTTCGGCGTCGCCATGGTCATCTTTGGCCTGGTGATTGGAGCTGTTTTCACCTCCAAAATCTTGCCGGAACAAGCATCAGAACAAGCGATTGCAACCGATGGCCTCTTCCAGGTATTGCTGTCCATTGGTGCGATGGTTTTCTTCCTGGTGCAGGGGCTGCTCGTCATCAGCGTCATACGCTTCCGCAAGCGCCCCAACGACATCACCGATGGCCCGAATATCCACGGTAACGTCACCCTAGAAATCGTATGGACGATTATTCCATCTGTGATTGTCGTCATCCTGGCGATTTTGTCGTATGTGGTGTGGCAAGATAACGCTGCCCCGCGTGCACAGCCCAATTTCGTCAACGGCGAACCGATCACGATTAACGCACGCGGTCAGCGCTATGCGTGGACCTTCGAGTATGTAACCAATGTCGAAGTGCCCGCAGAAGAAGCCAGCGCCGTTCAGGTGCAAGATGGTGGCGAAGAGAGCGCAGCCAATATGGTTAGCTTCACCACCAATCAACTGCATACTTATGCTGGCCAAAACGTCGAGCTACAGATGCAGACAGCCGATGTGATTCATTCCTTCTGGATCCCGGCAATGCGTGTCAAGCAAGATTTGCTACCGGGTAAAGAGACGACCATTCGCTTTACGCCCATCGAAACAGAAGATGGCTTCCCCTATGCCACGTTGGAAGGCCCCTTCGACCTGCTATTGGAAGAAGATGGCACCCGTGAAACACGCAGCTTTGGCGACGCAGCCGAACTGGTCGTGCGCGTCATTGGCGAAGAAAGCGGTGGCAACCTGACTCGTGTCCAACTCGATACGGGCCTACAAGGTCTGGTGGATTCTAGCCTGATTGGCAGCACCTATGCGCGCTATCGTCTCAACTGCGCGGAACTGTGCGGCGGTGGTCATGGAGAGATGTACACCTACCTGATCGTGCATCCCGACGAAGAAACCTATCTAGCCGCCTTCTATGATTCACAAGTCGATGCGGTCCTCAACCCACCGGCAGATCCTGTCCTAATCGGCCAACGCGCCATTACCAACTATGCTTGCGCAGGGTGCCATACCTTCAGCGCGCTCGGTTGGAGCGGCATGACCGGTCCAGCGCTAGACGGCATCGGTGATCGTGCAGGTGACCGGGCCACTGCTGCTGGCGATAGCAACGGCGCTGAATACATCATTCAGTCCATTCGTGAGCCGCAAGCGTATTTCGTACCCGGTTATGATGGCGTCATCATGCCGATCCATGACAGCACCGACGACGGCACCAATACTTACATGCCTCAGAGCGATCTGATCGGTATTGTGGCTTACCTGTGCTCGCAAACGGCCAGCGGGGAACTCACTGATAGCACTTGTGGCCTGGAAAGTTGGCAAGCCGACGGTGGCACTTTGGCCGATACGGCGGCAGTCGTCGAAGAACTGACGGCATTGAGCGATCCCTACCAGGAATAATTAGCGAAAATGATGAGGGGTGGGTTGCCCACCCCCAACCTGTCACCCATGTTGATGGAAAGGTAACTTTTTCATGGCAACCATCTCAGTCCCGTTAGGCGAGCGGCAAACCCAATCCATGCCGCACTGGACGGAGTACTTCCGCTGGACGGTCGATCATAAGATCATCGGCGTGCAGTACGGCGTCACCGCCTTCATTTTCTTCCTGATTGGTGGTGCACTGGCCATGCTGATCCGCTGGGAACTCTTGACCCCGGCGCTCGACACGATGGCCTCTGGTACGGCCTATAACCAGCTCTTCACCATTCACGGTACGATCATGATCTTCTTGTTCGTGATCCCTATGTGGGGCGCGTTCGGGAATTATCTGATTCCATTGCAACTCGGTGCGGGGGATATGGCCTTTCCCTGGTTAAATGCCTTCGCCTTCTGGTTGATCCCACCGGCGGGTATCCTGGTAATTATGGGCTACTTCGTTGGTCAGGCAGAAGCCGGCTGGACATCTTACCCACCGCTTTCGACGTTATTTAGTGGTGATGGCCAGACGTTGTGGGCGATGGGCGCTCACCTCCTGGGTATCTCTTCGATCCTTGGCTCGATCAACTTCCTGGTGACTATCCTCAACATGCGTCCCGAAGGCATGTCCCTGTGGAAGATGCCGCTGTTCTGCTGGGCGCAGATGGCGACTAGCACCATTGCTGTGATGGCGACCCCCTTCCTGGCAGGCGCATTGACGCTGCTGCTGCTCGACCGTGTCGGCGGCACATCGTTCTTCGATGCCACCCAGGGCGGTGACGTGCTGCTGTGGCAAAACGTATTCTGGTTCTACAGTCACCCGGCAGTCTATATCATGATTCTGCCCGGTATGGGTGTCCTGAGCGAAGTGCTCAGCATCCACAGCCGCAAGCCAATCTTCGGCTATCGTATGATCGGCCTTAGCAGTATGGCGATTGCGATTGTGGGCTTCTTCGTGTGGGCGCACCACATGTTCACCAGCCTGCAGCCAGAACTGCGTATCCCGTTCATGATTACCACCATGATTATCGCCGTGCCAACAGGCATCAAAATCTTTAGCTGGATCGGTACGCTGTGGGGCGGCAAAATTCGCTTCACCAGCGCCATGCTTTTCTCGCTGGGCTTCCTATCCATGTTTGTGATTGGCGGCATCAGCGGTGTGATGTTGGCAGCGATTCCATTTAACTATCAGGTCCACGATACCTACTTCGTGGTCAGCCACTTCCACTTTGTGCTATTCGGTGGGTCGGTCTTCGCGATCTACAGCGGTCTGTATCACTGGTTCCCGAAGGTCACAGGCCGCATGATGAATGAAACAGCGGGTCGCGTCCACTTTGTACTGACATACCTGGGTTTCTTCTTCACATTCTTCCCGATGCACATGGCCGGTATGCTCGGTATGCCACGCCGTGTGGCGGTCTACGCACCAGAACTGCAAACCTGGAACGTGATTATCAGTATCTTCTCGTTCATCCTGGGTATCTCGACCTTTGTCTTTGTGGGCAACGTCATCTGGAGTATGGCACGCGGACGCCGTGCAGGGGCGAACCCCTGGCGTGCGCTCACCCTGGAATGGGCGACGACATCGCCGCCACCCGCATGGAACTTCGACGAGCCACCCATTCCGTTTGAAGATCCGTATGGTTATGGGACCGAAGCGGCAACGGCTTACCTGGATGCGATTGATCGCACCTTCGGCGTGCCGGAGCCACCACGCCCGAATATCACAGGCGGCGATAAGCAGGATGCCCTGCCATCGCCTGCTGGCGACTAGCACACGATCAACATCATTTACCAGGGGCGCGCATGCGCCCCGCTTACCATTCATCGCAGCATTTCAGCACAGCAAATAATATGGGGCCTACGATCAACTATTTGTCTTTTTAGACAAGCGAGCAATACATCATGCAATACATGGACAATTACCGTCCTCGGACAATCGAAGAGAAAAAACAACAGGAGCGCGAACGCGCCGAGCAAGAAGCCCAAATGCGCGAGCGCAACAATCGCATGGGCTTGGCCCTTTTCCAGGGGTCATGGATTATGGCCTTCGTCTGTCTGGCATTGGTTTATCTGGTGATGGGTGCGGTCCCTGGCTGGCGTCCTGCGGTCGGCAACCGACCTGATGCCCTGCTGCCGACCATTGCCACCGTCATTCTGCTGGTGTCAACCTTTTTGGCGCGCAGCGGCTGGCAGGCCGTCACCCGCGATGACATCCAGCGCTTCTTAAACCTGTGGATGACCGCTATCGTACTGGGTGGCGTGTTCTTCCTGATTATGCTGACGCAGTTCGCCGCCATCAGCCCAACGGAAACTGATTTGCAGTACGTCCAGCTTTACCGTGTGTTGGTCGGCTACCATGCGCTGCATACGCTGATTATCGGCTACATGATGGTCCAGGTGTGGCGCTATGGCCGCGAGGGGCGATATCACAGCGGCAACCACTGGATCGTAGAAGCCGAGCTGAAATTGTGGTATTTCGTGACTGCGGCCTGGCTCATCTTTTATGTGGTGCTGTACCTGACCTGAGTCAACAGCAATGCACGATGCCATGACGAACACGGCTGTTCAAGGTATAATGGCGACGCTTTGGAACCAATAACTAGAATCAAAGATCTGTTCTTTGGAACAGCGATTTTTAGCAAAAACGCGATCACTCTCGAGTGCACTTAAGGAGAGCTAAACCGTAATGTTTGAAAAACCCGGCATTCAACGTGCTGTGCCGATGGCCATCCTGGGCTTTATCATCGGTGTGGCATTGGTGCAATTCATCCGCAGCCTGCAACAAATGGACCCACTCTGGGACCCCGGCGTCATCTTCGTCGTGATTCCATTCTTCATCACGGGCTTCTTTATGTGGGGGATGGGGGCTTTCGACCCGCGCATGAGCGAGCACGCTCATGGCCCGGACGACGCCCACGAAACGGCTATCGTCGCGGTTGAGGGCGAAGAGGTTCATGCCGTAGAAGAAGAACCCGGTCCCTGGGCGGTGCTCATGGGCCAGATGTGGCGCATTTCTTTCGCCATTATTCTGGTCGTGGTCATTCTGTTTGCCTTTGCGACCGCGCCCACGGGCCTGTTCCTGAAACAGGTTAACCAAGCAGAGGGCAGCGTCGCCGCCGTAGAAGCCCAGCAGTCCTTCTTGCTGCCGCTGGGTATCGATACTGTCGAAGCCAGCCAGCTATCGGTGTTCCTGGCCTTTGTGATCTTCACCGTGTTGTCGGTTGTCCTCGTTGCAGGTGCGATTGCCTTTGTGTTCGCGTTCTTCAATAAGGAAACTAAAGTCGTCGAAGGTATGGAAACGACCACTGTGACTTATCAGGCGGCGGAACCACGCGGGATCCTGGGCATCCTTCAAGCCATCGTTAACGTGCTGGTCGGGGCCTTACGCTGGGTCCTACGCGGGATTGGCAACATCGCCCGTGGCCTACGCCGCGGCCTGCCGTATTTCTTTGGCTATCGCAACTAACGCTATCGCAACGCTATCAAGACGAGCACTATCGCAACAAACTTATTGAAACCGGGTATTTGAGCGTGACTGTTAATCTGTAGGGAGAACTTTATGGCGAATATCGCATTGAGCGCCGATGGTCATGGCCACAGCGCCGCCGAAGTCGCACATAAGAATAACAATCAGAAGTTGGCGATGTGGCTGTACCTGGCTAGTGAAATTGTCATCTTCTCAATCATGATCGTTGGCTATGCCATCTGGCGACTGAACGAACCAGCCGCCGTCAGCAACATTCATAAGACGCTAGGCGTCGGCCTGGTGACGATCAACACCTTCCTGTTGCTCAGCAGTAGTTGGGCAATGGTGATGGGTTTGCGCGCTATCGAAATGGGCAATCGCCGCCAGTTCATGCAGTGGATTGGCGCGACGGCACTGCTTGGCGCTATTTTTGTCGGCGGCCAGTGGGTGGAGTACCGCGAGCTATCGCACCTCAATCTGACGCTGCAACGATCCGACCTGACGCTGCAAGACGAAATCTTTGAATCCTCATTTGAAATCGTGCCCCTTGATGAGGGCTATGAAGTCACCATACTCAACCAGCAGATCATCAACGATCTGGATCTGAGCTACGATACCACGCGCTTCCTGGAAACAACGGTGCTCAATGAAGAAGAATACGCTGAGTTTGAAGCGGCCATCACGGCAGAAGTCGTACAGGCCACCTCCAACTTCGGCATGCGCTTCTACGCGCCAACAGCTTTCCACGGCGCGCATGTGGTCATTGGCGTATTGCTGGCCCTACATGTACTTTACCTGGGCAGCAAAGGCTTCTACGATGAAAACCCCATCGGTGTCGAATTGTTCGGCCTCTACTGGCACTTCGTCGATGTGGTCTGGATTCTCTTGTTCACCTTGATCTATCTGGTTTAGGAGGCCGCCATGACTGACGAAAACAAAAACGAAGACAACGTGCAAGACGAACGCACGCCCAACGAAATTGCTGCGGAAACCCAGGGCATGCTGGAAAGCGACGAGGGCCGTGAAGTTAAAGCAACGCCGGAATATACACCGGGCGAAGCTGAAGAAGTCGAAGGCGACGATAGAGCCGCCGAAGTGACACGCGGCATCCTCGAAAAAACGGAAGAATTGTCCGAATCAGAGCCAGCCCAGGCCTTTGACCATGCCGTCGAAACCGTCATGGAGACGCTGGACGAAGGCGCGGAGACGCATGTGCCTTCGTTGCATCACCATTACACAGATGAGGTCGCTATTCCGATCATCGGTACGGTGACGCTGCCCGGTGGCGTGTATACCGCCGTATTCATTGCGCTTGGCGTGTTCACCCTTCTGGAAGTGATAACTGCTGAACTCTTCGCAACCAGTGGCATTAAGATTGTCCTGCTGATGGGCATGGCAGTTGCCAAAGCGTTTCTGGTAATCTGGTTCTATATGCACCTCAACCGTGACGCACGCAGCAACCCCTTGCTATATGTGGTGCTGCTGCTGCCTCTGACCGTGACGCTGCTCTCGATCTTGTATCTGCTCGGTGTCCCCTCCTTTGGTGGCCTGGGTTACGGTGCGGTCTAAGCGCTACCTACTGCCAAACAAGACTAAAAAACGGGACTGTTGCAGTCCCGTTTTTGCTTCTAATCTCCCGCAGCCTTCAATCCATTTTATTACGACACCACTTACGTTTATCATTGCAGCGAATTTGGCACTGGGTTATGATCTAGCTCAGACACAGGCGCACGAGGAGGCTCGTCATGCGCATTGATCTAAACGAGAAAGTAGCCCTGGTAACGGGGTCTGCACAGCGTGTAGGCCGCTACATCGCCCTGGAGCTGGCTAAACAGGGGGTGCATATCCAGGTGCATTACCATAGCGCCGATGCAGATGTGGTGCGCAGCACGCTCCATGACATCAAATCCGAAGGGGTTGATGCCTTCGCCGTACAGGCCGACATCAGCCAGCCAGAGGGCGTCAACAAGGTTATGGAGGCAGTCAAAGAGAATTTTGGCCGCCTGGACATCCTTGTGAACAGTGCGTCAGTCTTCCCAGCAGATAGCCTGCTGGACATCAGCGTGGAAAGCTGGAACCTGACCATGAATGTCAACCTGCGCGCGCCGTTCCTCTTTACGCAGGCTGCTGCCCCGCTCATGATGGAAAATGACCCGGCAGGGGGTTGTATCATCAATATCTGTGACCAGGGCGCCTTTGCCCCCTGGCCCAAGCGCCCCGATCATGGCGTCAGCAAAGCCGGCCTGTGGATGCTCACCCAGACGACGGCCGTCAGCCTGGGGCCAGATATACGGGCGAACGCGATTGCCCCTGGCCCTATCCTGAAGCCACCTAAGGGCATGACTGACGAACAATGGGTGCTGCTGGGTAAATCATTGCCACTGGAGCGCACAGGTAGCCCGGAAGATGTCGCCCACGCCGTTACTTACCTGTGCCAGAACAGCTTCGTAACGGGTATCTTGCTGCCCGTTAATGGCGGCGAGCATTTACAAGTCCCGCACGGATCATCGGACTACACGTAATGGTCTGACCGCAACGTTTTGGCAGGGATATACGTAATGCCTATTAGATGAGATAGAGAGACGAAGGAAACCTGCATGCGTAACTTTATTATTCGCGTCATCATCAGTGCGATTGCCATTACGATCACAGCGGCGTTGTTACCGGGCATCACCCTGGCCAATGACACCATCGGCACGGTACTGATCATCGGTCTGGTTTTTGGCATTGTGAATGCCATCGTCAAGCCACTGCTGATCTTCCTGACCTGCCCAGCAGTGATTGTTACATTGGGCTTGTTCATTCTGGTGATTAACGGAGCTATGCTCATGCTAACAGCCTCATTTGTCGATGCTTTACAGATCGACGGTTGGGGTACGGCTATCGTGGGTGGCATCATCATGTCAATTGTGACCATGATCTTCGAGAGCATTATGGGTCTAGACGATGACAAGTCTGCGAAGAAGAAGGTCAACTAGCTGCAAGACCTAAATATCTGTTGACACTAAAAGGGCTTACCGAGAGTGGTAAGCCCTTTTTCGTTGCTATGTGCTGCGCATAAAATGCTTAGCTAGCCGGGATCAGTGTGCGAACATCTTCGGCTTCCTGTACCACCCAACCTTCGCTCCCATCTACTGTCCGAATACGCCACCAGATAAAGCCATCGGTCGCTACCGGGCCTTCCAACACTGTGACCGTTGCCCCGTCAGCCAAACGCGCCAATCGGCTAAAATCCACGCCGGGACCACTGCGCATATTGAGGCGATCACCGTCGGTGGTATTGATGATTGCCAGCCCACCAATCGTCAGGGTGCCGACTTCACCATCATCAGGGGCCGCATCCGACGGGGAAACTGATGCCCCGCTGGCACTGGATACAGGCGGCGCGAGCATGGTCCAGGCAGCTAATCCGGCGCTTTCCATGCTGTCACGTGGGCCAACCCACGCCAGTTTTACCAACCGATCAGTGGTCCACAGCAGCGTACCAGAGTCAATCGCTGTGCTGGAATTGACGTAATAGAGTGCACTGCTGTAACCGCTGGGGGTTGCCGCTGCCGGGTTCGCCAGATACACGAAGCCCGCACTCGTGCCTTCGATATTGCTGAAGCGGTCCAGCGTGATAGGTGCATAACCATCTATCGTGCCATTGCGCTGGATAATCGGGAACGTATAGCGATCCTCGGAAATGATATAAGCCGGGGCGATCAGGCGTACGCCACCTTCAATGAAGGTCGGGCTGCTGAAAGACCAATCGGCATTGGCCAGTACTGGGAAGCGCCCAAATACTGCCGGGTCATAGACCTGGACCGTGTTGAACTGTATCGGGAATGGCAGCGTATCGATGATATTCGGCAAGCGATCATCGAACATGGCAATCGCGACCTGCTTGCTGGAGGGCAACGTATCAGCCTGGAGCTGCGGATAAATCGACGTTTGCGTCACACTGTTGGTCAGCAAGTCCCAACGATAACTGGCCATCTCCAATGGGCCTTCCGTGCCATAGGGCAAAATCGTGTAGTGCACTTCCGCACTGCCATAGGCCTGCGGAATCGGCACCGTATACGGGAAATCCCCCACGATACCCGCAACTGCCGGGTCGGCACTACTGAGTTGGAAGATGACGCTGTTGGTCGTGATATCCAGCACGACCATCTGCCACTCGATGCTTTCAAGCAAGTAACCATAGGCAACAGCCGTTCCCAGGCGGTTGAAAGCCACTCCGCTCACACTTGGCGAATCGCCAATCAGCAACTCCGGCGGCGTATAAGCGGCAATCATCGTATCCGTCGCCACGTCATAAACCAAAAACTGGGTGGTGTTCATGCTGCTGCTATACACGCTGTAGGCCATGCGCTGGCCATCATCGGAAACAGTCAACTGGTCACTATAGCGATCATGGGCCATCACAGTCGGCAAGATGCGATTGTTCAGCACCGCTCCCGTCTGGTCCACCTGCCAAATTTCACCATTTTCATAATCGTACAACCAGGCCGTCCAGGGTGTCTGCGCCTGGGTAACGGGTATAGCCAGCATCAATAACAAAACAATCAACAAGACTTTTTTCATGAAGTGCTCCTTTTGCATGGTTACATGCTTCCACGGTCACAGCTAATTTATTATAGGCTGCACTGCCGCAATCAGCATCCGAAATAGCTCAAAAACTCATAAAGAATGACTGCCCATGCGTAGTGATTTGGTCATGAATCCGCCAGATAATTGGCTCTACGATATTATTTGTATAGAATAAACAGGGAGAAAGCATTAATTTCTTACGGAAACTTTCTTGAAAATGACTTTAAAATAATACTATGTTTGCACAACGATCTACCCCAAGAACAAAATCACTTGTTTATCTGCTACCGGAGCACCCCGGATTCGTGCTGAGGCATGTTCAGACGGATGACGTCATATCGCTGCATGATAACTGCTTCAGCGACTACGATACCTCACTCGTCCAGAACCTCGTCTCGCGCATTAAACAATTGGGGCAGCGTCGGCGGGGTGCAGGTATGGTCGTCGTCCATCGGGCAACGCAAGAGATCGTCGGCTACGGCCAGGTCGTACGCTGGGGCGATAAAGCTGAAATCAGCGACTTGATTGTCGCCGAATCCCTACGCGGACATGGCCTGGGTACACAGCTCGTCAACCACCTGATTGAGAGTGCCCGTCATCTCAACATCAAATCGCTGGAAATCGGCGTGCTCGATCAAAATGATGGTGCCCACCGCCTCTATCAACGGCTAGGCTTCGTCGATGCCTATTCAACCTTCATGCGTTTGGGTGGCGAGATGGAAAAAGTCATTTACCTACAAATGCCCATGACAATTTGTGCATCTGTGTGATTGTATTTGACGCGCAATAAGTCCTATAATCCTCCTGGTATTCACTAAGGAGGACGCTATGACAACCTCTTCACTCGCTATTTTCATCGTTAGCTCGCTTGTTTTGCTCTTAACGCCTGGGCCAGCCGTGCTCTATATCATCGCGCGCAGCATCAACCAGGGGCGACAAGCCGGGGTTGTCTCCGCAGTCGGGCTCAGCCTGGGCACGATGGTCCATGTTTTGGCCGCCGCCTTTGGGCTAAGTGCCCTGCTAGCGACAAGCGCTCTGGCTTTCAACGCGGTCAAACTGCTAGGAGCCGCGTATCTGATCTACCTGGGCATCAAAACCCTGCGGACGCCCCTGCCAGAGGATACACAAGTTGAAGCACCACCACGCAAACTCAAGCAAATCTTCGTGCAGGGCTTCATCGTCAATGTGTTGAACCCCAAGCTGGCGCTGTTTTTCTTCGCCTATTTGCCGCAGTTCGTGGATATGAGCGCTGGATCCGTCGCCACACAGATCATTTTCCTGGGCCTGATTTTTACCGGGCTGGGCGTCGTCAGCGACAGCCTGTATGCCATCGTCGCTGGGACGCTCGGCGGCTGGCTGAAGAACAACCCGACTTTCGTGAAGTTGCAGCGCACCGTCAGCGGCTTCGTGTATATCTTCCTGGGCGTGACAACCGCTTTCGCTGGCGCGGATAGCAAAAGCTAGTTCGTTCAGCGCGGTACGGGGCTTGTGGACTTTCTCAAGCGAACCTGAAGTCTAATCGCTCGAAAAATGCATCAGGAAACAGTATACTAAGCAAAAGGAGAGTGATATCACTCTCCTCTCTCCTTATGTGGGGCATGAATTTCTCATGTCCTATTTTTTTGCGATACGGGAAAATTTCTGGCCATTATCGGGCCGACTACTCTTCTTCAGTTTCCGCACCAGAGAACAGGAAACGTACTTTCAGGCCGTAGTTGGTCGTATTGCGGCGCGCGGTGCGCTTAGAGTACGAGGCTTTGATGATGCCGAAGTTAAAGCCCAGCTTGCCATTACCGGTCGAGGTCACTTCGGTCTCAGCACTGTATGTCACTTCGATCTCAAATTCTTCGAGTTCAACGGCGATGTCTGCCTCACGGATGAGGGTGACACCTTCGGCTGCGCCTTCTGCGGCGGCCAACATGAGTTCTTGCATCGTTGCTGCTTGTGCCATGATTCTCTCTCCTTATGTAGTTTTGATCTGCCTTTCCAGGCAGGGTATTGCCTTAGTTTTACATTTCGTCAATTTGTGGGATGACGACAACCCGTATCGCCAGGTTGGTGCCGCTGTTGTCGACTTTATCGTCGCCCGTAGCGCGGGATGTGAGCTGGCTGCGCAACGTATCCAGTTCAGCACGCATGCTGGTCATTTCCGCGCTGACCAGTTCGCTCTGTGCCAGCAGCAAAGGCCGCACGATCTCGCGCGTTTCAGCAGGTAGGCGGCGAATACGGCTCTCTACTGTTTTGGCAGCTTCTTCGATGGCCGCACGATTCACAGCAATCGAATCAGTACCTTCTTTTTTAGTTGATATATCCGTGGCTGGGCGTCGAGAGACGCCAATGCGTGAGAAGCGAAAGCCGGATTTACGCAACTTGTCGGCATCAATCACGGTGCCGCTATCCGGGTCGATAGCTTCATCATCCGGGTCAACTTCCAGATTGACCGTGATTTCAACTTCGCCAATTTCGCTGAAGCGCTCGCGCTCTTTGTGGATGCGCAAGGCAGCTTCGTCAATATCGCGTGTGATGATCTCTAATAGTTCGCCAATGCCCAGTGTCATGGTCTGAACTCCCCCTATGCTCATTGTGTGCCCGTGCATCGGGCTTACATAACTTATTAACGACGAACAACCTCGCTCTATCAAGCGATTGCAAAGGATTTTTTTCAACATGCGTCTTGTTTTTTGCAGCTTTGATATAATCCTCGTAATGTTTACGTCGATACAAATTATATTGAGAGGGACTATGGTCAAAAAACTACGAATCCGTGTGCTAGCGTTAGCCCTGTTTCACCAGGGCGACCACATCCTCGTTGGCGAAAACATCCATCCCGACAGCGGCAAGGTCTTCTATCGCCCCATCGGTGGCGGCGTGGAATTTGGCGAACGGGCCGCTGACGCGTTGACACGCGAAATCATGGAAGAGACAGGTGCCGAGGTCCGTGACTTACGCTATCTCTGCACGCTGGAAAATCGCTTTGAGTATATGGGCAAACCGGGTCATGAAATCTGTTTGATTTTCGATGGTGCATTTGTGGACGAGGCCAATCAGTCGTTGGATGCCACTTTACGAGGCGTTGACGATGGCGAAGTATTGTTCGATGCTATGTGGAAGCCGATTAGCTTCTTTCAAGAAACAGATCGTCAGCTGTACCCGGATGGGCTGCTTGATTACTTACTACACGAGAAAGTAAACTTCGACTAATGGACATCGACCCCACCATTGATGGCATTCTGCACGCGCTGATGACCGCCCCCACTGTCGCGGATGCCTACAACGAATACGCCAAAGATGATCCGCACAATGCGATCCGCCGGGATAATTTCCGGCTGTATTTACAGCACATGCAGCAGCGCCGACCCAAAACCATGCTGGTGATGGAAGCACCGGGCTATCGGGGCTGCCGCCTGACAGGCGTCCCTGTGACCAGCCGCAAAGTGCTATTAGAAGGCGTACCCGAACTGGATTTTTTCGGCGAGGATAAGGGCTACCGCGTCACACATGACCCTGACTTTGAGAATATCTACGGCGAACAGAGCGCAACCATCGTCTGGGGGACGTTAGCCCAGATTGGCTATTTGCCCCTCATCTGGAACACATTTCCGTTTCATCCACATAAGGCGGGCAAGCCACGCACCAATCGGCCACCGCGTGCCGCCGAAAAAGCCCTCGGCGCAGACTTTTTGCAGGCTATGCTGACGCTTTTCCAGCCGAAGCAGGTCATTGCTATTGGCAACGTCGCCCATGACACCCTTACCAAAATCGGCCTGGATGTGGCCAAGGTCCGGCATCCAGCCCAGGGCGGCAAAAATGACTTCGTAGCAGGATTGACTGGGCTGCTAAAGTAATTGCCATAGCCTACTTGCGCTGTTTACGACAAATAATCATTGAATTACAGCACAATGTCATCCTCATATGGGCGGTTTCCATGCGATAATCACACGAACATATATTCGTATTTTTGGATACAGGGAGTTTGTTATAGAGATGAGGACGTTATGGGAATCCGATGGCAATACAACTTCCTTCATACTGGCGGATGTCGAGCCAGAATATGAGGCGACAGTACGCCACTTATACTATCAGCCGGTGGAACGCGGTTTTGCGAAATCCTACCCGGCAGATAAGCCTCATCTGGATCGTGTTTTTACGAATTTCGAACGCTATGCGCCCCAGATGGTTCTTCAAGCAGCGGAACGAAAGCCTATCCCCTGGGAACAGGCTTTGGAGGCGCTCATACAGGTTATCGCTGATGAGCCGATTGACTGGTGGATCATTGGGAGTAGTGCGCTGGCAGTACGCGGGATTGATATCGAACCACATGATATTGACCTCGTTACGGATGAGGATGGAGCAGAGCGACTGTATGCATTGCTAGAGAATTATGTCGTTGAACCGCTACAGTCGGGATGGATATGGCGTGCATTCGGACGTGCTTTTCTCCATTCGCGGGTGGAGTGGATAGGCAGCGTTAGCGATAATGTCGATGATTCTGGACCTACGGAATTTGGCACGACAGCCAGGAATCGTCTCGAAGTCGTGCACTGGTGCGGAACAGAGATTCGTGTCCCGCCGCTGGATATTCAATTAGCGATCTGTGAACAGCGCAAACTTACGGAGAGAAGTAAAAAGATCAGGCGTTTTATGGCAGCATCATAATAAGAAAAACGCCCCATCCTTTGCTAAAGATGGAGCGTTCCGCTTGATTAGCTATAGCTTCTTGTGAGCTTAGTCTTCGTCGTCCAGCAAATCGGCCACAGCCTGGACAACCGCTTTGGCGGTCAGGCCGTATTCTTCATAAATCTTCGCATATGGGGCCGATGCGCCGAAGGTATCGACACCGATGGTCTTACCCTCCATGCCGACCCACTTCTGCCAGCCAGTGGTGACGCCAGCTTCGATGCTCACACGGGCGGTGACTTCCGGCGGCAATACCAGGTCACGATAGGCCTGTGACTGTTCTTCGAACAGTTCCCAGCACGGCATGGAAACCACGCGCGTGGCCACGCCAGCTTCTTCAAGATTTTCATAGGCTTCCAGGGCGATAGACAGTTCCGTGCCCGTCGCCATCAGAATGACTTCCGGCAGGCCGTCGGGCAAATCGTCGGACTCGGCCAGGACGTAACCACCACGCGAGACACCTTCGTAGATACCCTCGACATTCTCGCCGTCAAGCACAGGTACAGCCTGCCGGGAGAAGATAAGTGTGGCTGGGCCGCTGAGTTCCATAGCGGTCTTCCAGGCGGCGGCACTTTCGTAAGCATCGCCAGGGCGGAACACATATAGACCAGGGATCAGGCGCAGGCTCATGACATGCTCAACAGGCTCATGGGTGGGGCCATCTTCGCCAACACCGATGCTGTCATGGGTGAAGACATACAACGCTGGGGCCTGCATCAGTGCACCCAAACGGATCGATGGGCGCATATAGTCGCTGAAGGTCAGGAAGGTGGCTGAATACGGCTTGATGATGCCACCGTGTAGGGCCAGCCCATTGGTGATCGCACCCATCGCGTGCTCACGGACGCCAAAGCGCAGGTTGCGGGCAGCAGGCTTATGCGGCCCGGTATTATCTTCGCCACTGATGAGCGTCTTGGTGCTGCCAGCCAGGTCGGCATCGCCACCGATCATAGTCGGGATGTGCTTGGCGATGGCGTTCAGGGCTGCGCCATTGGCTGCACGGGTCGCCTGCGGCTTATCCGGTGCGAAGGTCGGCAGGTCACTGTCCCAGCCTTCCGGCAGACGGCCAGCGAAGGCATCATCAAAGGCCTGGGCGATATCCGGGAAAGCAGCTTTGTAAGCGTCGAGTTCTTTGTTCCAGGCGGCTTCGGCTTCAGCACCTGTGGTCAGGGCTTCGCGGTAATGTTCGAGCACATCGCCCGGAATGAAGAAATCTTCGTCAACGGGCCAACCGAGCGCTTCTTTGGTCAGGCGAACTTCTTCAGCGCCAAGAGGTGACCCATGTGCGCTACTGGTCCCGGCCTTGTTAGGGCTACCATAACCGATGATGGTCTTGACGGAGATGAGCGACGGGCGATTGGTTTCTTGCTTGGCGGCTTTGATAGCATCATCAATCGCAGTCAGGTCATTGCCATCATGCACACGATGGGTATGCCAACCCTGGGCGTCAAAGCGCTTGAGGATGTCCTCAGTGAAGATCATGCTGGCATCGCCATCGAGGGTAATGTCGTTGTCGTCATACAGGAAGATCAACTTACCCAGGCCCCAATGACCAGCCAGGGCGGCGGCTTCCTGGGCGACACCTTCCATCAGGTCGCCATCGCTGACAATCGCATAGGTGTAATGGTCGATGATATTGTGGCCATCACGGTTAAAGTGCTTGCTGAGGAAAGCCTCTGCCAATGCCATGCCGACTGCATTACCGAACCCTTGCCCAAGCGGCCCCGTCGTGGTTTCTACGCCGGGGGTGTGGCCATATTCGGGATGGCCAGGGGTCTTGCTGCCCCACTGACGGAAGTTCTTGAGTTCTTCCAACGGCAGGTCGTAGCCGGTCAGGTGTAGCAACGTATACAGCAGCATAGAGCCGTGCCCAGCGCTGAGGACAAAGCGGTCGCGGTTGATCCACTTGGGATCAGCTGGGTTGTGGCGCAAATGGCGCGTCCATAGGACGTAAGCCATCGGGGCTGACCCCATTGGCAGGCCTGGGTGGCCGCTGTTGGCTTTCTGAATGGCATCAATCGACAGGGTGCGGATGGTGTTAATCGCACGTTCTTGCACTTCCGGTGACGCAGTAGACATAAGGTATGATCTCCCTTGTTAGGTATCTTGTGTAATCAAAAACCTTCTTATCAATGTTTTTCCATGAAAAATTTTGTGTACAAAACGACTGTTAAACGTCGATCATTATTCCACAAAGTTGGTGAATTTTGATGCTTGTATATTTATTCCCCAGGTCCCCTCAAGATAAGGTACGACTATTGGAACATCTTCGCTAGGTTATAGGTCACGGTTCTAGCATGATGTTATTATCTTGCTTACAAGCCTCTCACTCAGAAGTCTATTGTAAGTTCGCCGGATTGCTTTATCATACATCTGGCTAACAGCAATATGGCTAACAGCAATATGGCTAACAGCAATTGATGGGAACGCGCTTTGGCCCTCGTCTTCTACCTAATCGGTGCAATCGCCACCTTCCTCTTCATCCTCAATAACCTCTGGCAAACCGTCAGACGCAAGCGAGATATCGGCTTTCGTGGCATGCTGCTGGCATTCTTCGCTGCTCTCATGCCAGTTGTCGCCCTCTTGCTGGATAATATGAGTGAAGCGCGTTTTGACACGCTGGAAGAATTGCTATTCCTGCTCATCATTCCACTATTGATTATACATATTGGGCTGACAGTAATCGACCTTGTTCGTCCAAAACGCCGCCGCAGCGGACGCGGCATCCTGGGCGTGGGCATTGCCGTACTGCTGCTCATCGCCACAATCAGTTACAACCTGAGCGCCCAGTTCATTGAGTTAGCTGGTGATGAAGTTGTGCTGCGGCCAACACCTATAAACGAACAACCGCGCGATTATGATCCCTGCCAGACGGACATCCTGGGCACGGAAATCCTCAATATTGTGTTGAATAACATCGCTGTGGATGCCAATATCGACCGTGACGACCTGCTCGACCGCTTCGTCAACGATGGCCAAACGACCTTTGGCCAGTTGGTGCGCGCCAATGGCGGCGAGCCGACGCAAACCGTCGAGAAGATGGTGCAGGACTTCCGCCAGTTTGTCGCAGAAACAGCGGCTATCTGCGAGCAACCTGATGGCGAAGGTCAACAGCTTGATGCGGCCAATCTCAACGTGATTACGATATTTGTGCGCTCTTTCCTGTTACAGGCTGTGGAATGGCCATTTGATGAGTTCTTGGAAAATACCGAACAGGTCATGGGTTCGCTGCCGGGTGCGGGTGGCGATGACACCGAGGATGAACCCATCTTACAAGCGACAGCCAACAGCACGCAACTACAGGAAACACGGGCAGCCCTGGTAGCAGCGATTCCGTCAGTGGACGCACCACAAACCGCCACACCAACCGCCACGCCGACCATAACCCCTAGCTACACGCCAACTGTGACGCGCACGCCTGTCCCGACTTTCTCGCCGACGCCAACACGCGAACGCTTCGTGACGGCGACCCCAACGGCCACTGCCACCCTGCCCAACCCTTGCCTGGGAACAGCGCTGTTCAACGTCAATATGCGCACCCTACCGAATTTAGAAGAATCCGAGGTTGTTATCACGATTCCGTTTGAAGCCCTGATTACGATCTACGGTCCCAATGAAGACCGTACATGGTGGTATGGGCAGTACGAGGGTGAAGACGGTTGGATCAGCGATGAGTACATCCGTGTGAACGCGGCTTGTGACGACCTACCCCCGCGCGATCCGTAGTCGTTTATCTGGCGCGGGCGCGAGCAAACGTCGGCGTGGGTGCAGATTGAAGGCACATATCATCGGGCTCAACATCGGGCTGATCGAAGAAATGGGTAGCGATCTGCTTGCCGCACCATGACGAAAAAGCAACTGCATGACCTACCCCTGGCACATCGACTACATAGCTATTATCAAGGGTCGCTGCTGCTAGATGCGCCCAGGCCGGAGGCGTAATCGGGTCGTATTCCCCTGCCAGCAGTAATGTCGGTATATCGCTAGCGATGGCCACATTTTCCAGGTCATCCGCAGCAACGGGCTGCCAATCGAGGCAGACATCAATCACGGCTTCATTGAGCAACATATTGCGTGACAGCAAGGACACAAACTGCGGGTAGTCATCGCGCAGGTGGATAAAATCATCGGGGGTGGTAAAGCTCATTTCATCGTAGCATTGCACCGCCTGATACATGCCATGCGCGATATTATAGACGCGCAATTCCTGACGAATACCGGCCCGCACAGCGGAATCATAATTGCCATCTGCGATTTCATACAGCCAGCGCGGAATATTCTCGATGTTATCCACGCTATACATCCAATTGAAAACCCAATCAAATAAGCGATCACCAGAGAGCACAACGCGGATGGAATCGCCACGCAACGAACTAAGGACAATGGTTTGTGGGTCGGTGTTGAACTGTTCATAAAGCTGGTAGAAGGTCGCTTCCAGATCGGGGTAATCCACCTGACAGGCAGTATCGGCAGCACAACCCGCAAACAACACATCGAGAGCGCGCAACGCATTGGCTATGTAGTCCGTGAATAGGTTAACCTGGGCCGGATAGACGGAATCCAGCACCACGCTGCGGATGCCTTCTGGGTAGTCACGCATGGCTGTTAAAGCCAAGCGCGTGCCATAGGACACACCGAACAGATTCCAGCTATCGTAACCAAGCGCTAACCGCAAGTCATCGAGATCGGCGGCGTTGTTGGCGGTTGTATAGGCGCTGACATCCACGTCCATCTCAAGGTACTGTTGCGAACAGAGCATGCTGGCATAACGCGAACGGCGCAATTCGACATCGGCGTCGTAGCCTTCGGTCAGGGCGTTCAAGGCAATGTTGATGACGCCATCGCATTGCAAGTTGGGCTGTGACAAGCCCGTGCCGCGCTGGTCGAAGAAGATGATATCGCGCTGGTGCGCAAAGGGAATCATGTTGGATGAGAAAAAATTGGTCGCACTACGAACAATGCTGCCCCCCGGCCCACCAACCAGATACACAATCGGGTCCGGCTGCGGGTTCTCACTGCGCGTCTGCACAATGACGACGGCCAATTCAATGATGGCGCTATTGGGATTGTTACGATTTTCCGGCACGCGCAAGATGCCACAGGTCATGTCAAAGTTATAAGGTGCGGATTCTGTGCAGTCCTGCTCGATGAACTCCGGCACCCATGCGGGTTCCGCACTGAGCGTATTAACCTGGGCACTCATAGGCGCAGCAGGCATCAAAAACAACAAGATGCTGGCTAAGATCCATCCATAGCGCACGCGATTTGCTCCAAAAACTTTGTGATAGGCAATATGGTGATAGTATGCCGAAAAATTATGATGATCCGATTACGGACAGATGAGGTACCAATATCCCCCTGGAAGTACTATTTGGATTGGCGGGCACGCAAACGGCCGTAATGCACAATCAGCGCACCACCGCCCCCGCCAACCAGCAGCACCACTATCAAGCCGAGGGTGGGATCAGGAACCAGGACAGCCACAATAAAGGCCACCAACACAGCAAACATGACGCTGCCCACGCTATACACCCAACTGACTTTTTGCATCTTTGCCGCCCAACCTTTGCTGCTATTGCCTGCGATTATAACCTGTTTTGGGTGAACGCTCGTAGAGCAACCTGAAGAGCATGCATAGACCCGTCACTTGCACAAAGTAAACACTTATCCTAAACATAAGTAAAATAGTTTACAATGAGCTAGTAGCGGAGATGTACCAGGAAGGACTCAGGATGAACCCATCTAATGAGCAGAAGTCGGTTTACGTCATGCCAATTATTGGCAAAGCTCCGCACTTGCGCTTCGTCTGGACAGAGCAACCCACCCTGGATGATATTGAGAACGCCTTTGCATATATCGACCAGGTGCTGGATAGAGCGGATACATCCGTACATATCATCGTCGACGTCCGCAGCCAGCCCAAATTGCCCCTGGGCAAAACCATGACCAATGCCATCAAGGCCCAGCGTACAGACACGATGGGAATGTGGTTGGTCATTGGTGCAGATTGGCGTGCCGAGTTCATCGGCAAGACGATTAGCAGCGTGGGCAAAAATAATATTGAGTGGTTCGATAGCGAAGAAGAAGCCATACAACGTTTAGACGAGCTTATGCAAACTTAGCCTCATAAACTCATAGCAACATATTTTTGCGACGATTCAGCGCTTCGATCACCATACGGTCGGCTTTGCCAAAGCTGTATTTGTCGAATTCTGTTGGGCGCACCCAAGCGATAGCATGGGCATCCAGCAACTGCGGCCCATCGTAAGGCGGCATTGGGCCAAGGTACTGGCATTCATAGGCATGCAGCGTGATCTTGAAGTGGGTGAAAGCGTGTTTGACTTGCACAAATAACTCGCCAACGGATACTTCAATTGCCAGTTCTTCACGCAATTCACGTTGGAGGGTCTGGGGCAATGTTTCCTCAGCTTCCTGCTTGCCACCAGGGAATTCCCACAAGCCACCCAGTAAGCCATCCAGAGGCCGTTGTGCAATCAGGATATGGCCCTGCTCATCGTAGATGATACCGGCGGCGACATCAAAGTGCGGGATGGGCGCACGCTTCTTCTTGACCGGGTAATGATCTTGCTCGCCAGCAGCAAATGCAGCGCAGCGGTCGTTTAAAGGACAGTGTGTGCATTCCGGGTTGCGCGGCCTGCAAATCGTCTGGCCCAGTTCCATCAAAGCCTGATTGTAATCCCCGGCACGCTGCTGCGGCACCCATTCAGCGGCCAAGGCCCACAAATCACTTTTGGTCCCAGAGAGCGTGACATCATCCTGAATGCCTTCCAGACGAGTTAGCACACGAATGACATTGCCATCAAGAACGGGAACAGGTTCATCAAAGGCGATGCTGGCGACTGCCCCGGCGGTGTACGGGCCTATTCCCGGTAGCGATTGCAATTCCTCTGCTGTTGTAGGGAACACGCCGCCGCGTTCATCAGCCACCTGTTTAGCAGCGCGATGCATATTACGAGCACGACTGTAGTAGCCCAGCCCTTCCCACATCTTGAGGACTTCATCCAGTGAAGCAGCGGCCAGGTCAGCGACGGTTGGGTAAGCATCCAAGAAGCGCGTATAATAAGGGATGACCGTGTCGATCTGGGTTTGTTGTAGCATGATTTCCGAAAGCCAGATACGATAAGGATCCTTGCTGGTGCGCCAGGGAAGCTCAGCAGCATGCTGGTCGTACCAGTCGAGAAGTCGTTGCGCTATCGAATCAGTCATGAGGGTGCTCGGCTATGGTCCAGGGCTAAAAAAGTTGTATAAAAACATACAGTTAATGAGAATAAGACGTTATTCTCACCCATTCTTAGCTTAAATCAGGCTAGCTCATAAGTCTACATTGGCTACACTTAGGGAGGGTCGCTGCTCAGCTATCCAGGTGACAATACAACTTATCGCCAGGTATCCGCCAGAAAAACGAGCAGACGACAACCAAACAGAGTTAAGGTTGAATCCATGACACATTCATCATTGCCTGCTAATCGTCCACCGACGTTCACAATTCATTTTGCGGATGGACATTTTGCCCCGGCAGTGCGCGTCAAACAGGATGATGATCCCCAGACGATCATCGACCTCTTTAATTTGCTGGTGCCCTGCCCGGCCCTCTTCATATCCGGGGGTGCAGGGGCGATGACCCCCGATGACATCGCAGCAACACGCGACATCATCGCCGATGGCATCGCTGACTTCGCAGAAAAGCACCGTCTGGCCGTGGTCGATGGTGGTACAGACAGCGGCGTCATGCAGATGTTGGGACAGGTGCGGCGCGAACGGCGCTACCGCTTCCCGCTGATTGGCGTCGCGCCAATTGGCCGCGTCAGCTATCCCGGCCATGAATCGCCTGACCATGAAGCCATTTTACACGAAGGGCACTCCCATTTTGTGCTGGTTGAGGGCAACCAGTGGGGTGATGAATCGCCGATGCTGGTCAATTTGGTACGCAAGTTATCTCTGAATAAGCCCTCGTTGGGCGTCCTGATTAACGGCGGCTTGATTGCCGAGAAAGATGTCTATATCGCCACCACCCAGGGCGAAAACAGCATTCCGATGATTGTGCTGGAAGGTAGTGGCCGCAAAGCTGACGAAATCGCCACAGCCCTGAGCACAGGCGAAACCGAAAGCAAGATCATCAAAGCGATTATCAGCGGCGGACGCATCACTGTCGCCAGCATCAAAGCCGGAGCAACTGCGCTGCGCGAACGCCTGATGATGCACTTCGATGTGGATGATGACCTGCAAGCAAGTGCCAATAACTTAGCTGTTTCCGATGCGGATCGGTCAAGGTTAGTATCGCCCTATTCCGCCAATGATCCATCGTCGCGCTCATCAAGCAATTCATAATCATTCACAGCTTCCATAGCACAGCATCGCTAATGAATACCCTTCAGATGGGCTTATCAGGATACTTACATGGACAACCCAACCTACACGACGATTAAACAGGAGTAATTGCCATGCGCCGGATCGGTGTCTGGTTTTTGTTAAGCGTGACGGTCTTAGTTTCTGCCTCTTTGGCGTGGGTAACGACCAGCGCCGCACAAGATGAAACCCAAACGGACCCTACAGCCAGCGAAGTGATCATTTCCGAAGATACCTGGCAGGAACTACTGGATCGGGTCGAAACAGCTGAGGAGCGCGCCTTTAACCTGCTAGGCGTGTACGAAGCGATTGGTCAGGCAATTACAGTTGGCAGCTTGTTGGTGACAGTATTAGGTGTGCTGGGTGGTATCGCGGGTGTGTCGCAGATCGTCAGTGCGCGACGGGAGCTAACTGAAAGCAGCGAGCAGCTCAAAGCGGAAGCGGCGGATTTGCGTAAACAGTTCGACGAAGAAATCCGTATGAAAGAAGCGCAGCTAGAGACGCTCCGAAAAGAGCTAGAAGAAACTGCCGCCGAGGAACGGCAGGCGACCAGCAACGCTCTGCTAGCCAATGCGCTCATTCCGTTGGGGGAACGGCAGTACAAAACAGGTGACTATACCGGCGCGATGAATACCTATACGCGTGCGTTGGAACTCGACCAAGCCAACCCGGTGGTGCATCAGCGGCTGGCTTATGTCTATACACAGATGGGTGAATTGGGCGCGGCAGAAAGTCATTATCAGATTGCCATCGACCAGGAGAAGGAATTCGCCCCGGCCCTGGCCGGGTTGGGCTTCGTCTATCGGCGTATGGCTGAAAAGCACGAGGAAGGCATCCAACGCGAACGGATGATGCTGAAGGCCGAGGATTTACTTCTACAAGCGCTGGCGATTTCTCCCAGGTTGGTAGATGACGATGGCGAAAGCTGGTGGGGTGTACTCGGTGGGTTATACAAGCGCAACGGGAGCATCGACAAAGCGATCAATGCTTACGAACGCGCCACGGAAATCACGCCGCAGTCGTCATATGGCATGGGCAACCTGGCCTTGCTGTATATGAGCAAAAAAGACCGCACGAAAATGCTAGAAACTTACAAGCGTGTCGAAACCATCGCCATGAAAGAAGCCGATCAAGAACAGGGCAACTTCTGGGGTTATGCGGACCTGGTCGTATCACAGTTTGCGCTGGGGAAAATGGAGGCCGCTGAACAATCGCTCAGAGTCGCCATTGCCATTGCACCGCTGGATTCACCCTATATGCTCAGCAGCCTTGCCGATACCCTGCGCGAACTGTCGGATGTCGTCGAGCCGGACAAACTGCCACCTCTCAAAACAGCCATCGCTTCGCTGGATATGGAACAGCAGCGGCGGCAGGGCGTACCGGCTTCAGCCGACGTCGATATTGATGTCAATGGCAATACGTCTGACCAATAGCTCATACAAAAAAATCTCTCACAAAGGATCGTGATTTCATGAAACGCCTGTTGTTGATCGCCGTGTGTGTCTTGCTTGCGATGCCCGTTGTTCATGGCCAGGATGAAACCACACCTGATGTGGACCCGTCGGCGGCTGATGCCATCGCCACGATTGAGGCGTTACAAGCGCAGGTCGATACGCTGGCACAACAGGTTCAGCAAGATGCGGAGATCGTCGAAGTTCGTGCCGATAACGCTATGGTCACGTTTGACTTTCTGGATGCGATCACCAACTTTCTGACGATTGGGGGCATTTTCCTGGCCGGGTTGGGTATCTTCGCCGGGGTGATCTTTACGCAGCGGATGCAGGCTGCCCAAACGAAGATGGAAGCCTCAGAAGCCGAAGTCGAGCGGCTGCGAGATGAACTACAAGCAGCAACAGCCAAAGCCGAAGAGCAGACAAACCTCATCATTGAGCGGCGTAAGCATGTGCAACTGGCGAGTACGCTGCTGTCATTGGCGGAAGATCAACGAGCGACAGGCGATTTATACGGCGCATTAAAGACCTACAAGCGTAGTTTGCAGCTTGATGAGCGTAATCCCTTTGCGCTGTACAACATGGGCTACATCTATACGGAACTCAAACGGCTGGATGATGCTGAGGCGCGCCTGACAGAAGCCCTGGAGATTGATTCGCAGTTCCACCATGCACGGGCCGCTCTGGGATTTGTCTATCGGCGACGTGGTGATAATTATCGTTATGCTGCCCGCGAGGCACAGGATACAACGACAATCGATAATCTACGCAGCCAATACGAAGCCGAGTATCAGAAAGCCGAGAATCTGCTAACGGAAGCTCTCGAAGAAGTCAGTACCCTGGTGGATGCCGATGGCGAAGCCTGGGCCGGTTCGCTTGGCGGGCTGCACTTCAGGCGGGGAAACTATAAAGAGGCCATGAAATATTACAAACTGGCCGCCGAAGTCACACCCTATTCGTCGTATCCACTAGTAAATATCGGGCGCCTGCACCTGCGGGAAAATAACCCCGAATATATTCACTGCTTCCAGAAAGTAGCGCGGTTAGCACGGCGTCAGGCGTTGGCAAAGTTGACTAACTACTGGAAATACGGCGATGTCGTCACAGCAGGCTTGATCGTGGATGATGAGAGTATCGCTGTTGAAAATGCCCTGAAGTCGCTGGATGAGCTGGTCGAAGTGCTGCCGGATAGCCTGGATGATATTTTGCCAAGGATTGGCAGTGGGTTACTCTCGGTGGCAGATGATTTGGCTAGCATCGGCCAGGAAACACGGGCGGCGCTCATCCGGGCCTTTGTCGATGAGCACATGCCCGCGTTTGACGCATAACGCCCCTTAAAACACAAAAGGGCACGACACGTCGTGCCCCTACGATGTTTGACTAAACGGAATTACAGACCGTAAACACCATTAAATTTATCAGTCAGATAGGCGATGTAGCTATCGGACTGAATGTCTTCGCCTGTCACGCGGCGTGTGAGTTCTGTGCCTGTGAATTTGCGCCCATGCTGGTGAATATTTGTATTGAGCCAGGTGAGCAAGGTATCAAACTTACCCTGGGCGATTTCATCCGGGATGCTGGGGTGATCTTTGAGGACCTGGTTGTAATACTGCACTGAAAGCAAGTTCCCCAGCGCGTAAGTCGCAAAGTAACCAAACAACCCGGCAGACCAGTGAATATCCTGCAAGACGCCATTGGCATCATCAGGTGGGGTGAGGCCAAAGAAAGCATTAAAACGGTCGTTCCAGGCATCGCGGACATCGGCCACTTTGACAGCCCCGGTCAACAATTCCTGTTCCAGCTCAAAGCGCAGAATGATATGCAGGTTATAGGTCGCTTCGTCGGCTTCTACACGGATGAAGCTGCGCTCCACCTTATTGATGGCCTTGTAGAAGTCATCAAGCGTAACCTGGCCCAGCTGCGGGAAGGCATCTTTGAGCTTAGGCATCGCCCAGGACCAGAAGCCCTTGCTGCGCCCGACGATATTTTCCCACATACGGGACTGCGACTCATGGACGCCAAGGCTAGTTCCACCAGCGAGCGGCGTGCCTTCCAGGTTCTGGCCAATGCCCTGCTCGTACATGCCATGCCCAGCTTCATGCATCATGCCGAAAAGTGCCGGGTTGAGCCAATTGTCGTTGAAGCGGGTGGTGATGCGCACATCATTGACGCTGAAATTGGTGCAAAACGGATGCACAGCTTCCGCCTGACCGCCACGCTCGAAGTCAAATCCGAAAGATTTCACAGCCCACAAGGCAAATTCGCGCTGGGTATCGCGATCAAAATTGAGTTTGAGCATGCTGTCATCGACCTGTTGGGCATCGCCAACCTGGGCAATCAGATCCACCAATTTGGGACGATGGGCATCAAAGATCGATTTGACTTGAGCAGTCGTCATGCCGCGCTCGTACTGGCTAAGCAAAGCGTCATAAGGATGTTCGTCATAACCGAGCAGATCGGCCTGTTCTTGCATCATACCGATGATGCGCTCAAGAGCGGGTAGAAAAGCCTGGAAATCGCTGTTTTCACGGGCTTTGGCCCAGGTCTTCTGGCCAAGGGAGGTTTCCTCTGCCATGCGCGCGACAAACGAGGATGGCAACTTGGTCGCCAGATCATAATCCTGCTGGACGACGCGCACCATGCTGGCCTCGTCGCTGTCATAATCGGCCCCACTGATTTCTTCGGCAGCCGCGCCGAGCAAGTCATTGGTCTGGCTGCTGGTGAACATTTCGTGGCCGAGTTTAGAGAGGGTCGCCAATTGCTGGGCACGGGCGGCTGAACCACCGGGCGGCATGGACGTTTCCTGATCGTATGCCAGGAGCGAAATAGCGTTGTTGATGTTAGTAATTTCCTTGAGGTGCGCCAACAGCGCGTCGTAATTTGCACCCATTTGAATTTCCTTAAATGTTTGATTTCATACGATTGTCACATTATAGCCGACTTAGGCCGGGTTGCCTACGCACGATCATTAGTGTAGCTCAGGTGGCTGGCTGGCTTCGCCGCCCCTTCAGTTGAACGAGCATCACCCCGACTGCCGCAATAAGCATGCCAATAATTTCCTGAAGGCTGAGACTATCGCCTAAGAAGATCCATGCCAGTATACCAATTTGTATGAGCATCGTGCTGTTAATCAGGCTAGATTCAACCGCCGTCAACGTGCGCAGGGTATGGTTCCACAGGGTAAAGGCAAAGGCCGTATTGACGAGTGCCAGCCAGCCTATAATCAGCAGGCTATTCAAATCCAGAATCGGTAGACCCTGCACAGCGAGGCCGCCAAACAAGAGCGTTAAGGCACCGATCCCCATGCTGACGGTTGTCGTGAGCAAGGCAGACAATTTCGTACTGCGGTTGATATACCGTCCCAGCACAGCGGCTAATGCATTAGCCACAATCTGAAATGCTGTGATGCCAATACCCAGCCACTGGTCGGGCGAAAAGGCGACCGGATAAAAATAGAGGACGACGCCAACCAGGAAAATAAGCAGGCCCACAATTTGTGCGCGCGTCGGGGACTCTGATAGCCAGAATACGCCCATGACCAGCACAACGACCGACGAAAAATTCAGCAGAAGGCTGTGAGTTGCGGCAGGCAAGTACTGCAAGGCCAGGAACTGCGACCCCTGGGTCAGGGTATACATGGCCAAGCCCAACCCAGCCAGCAGCAGCCAATCGGCACGGGTCAACTGGCGAATCGATTGCTTGCGTGATTGCCTAATCGCAAAAGGTAACAAGATGATGAAAGCGACGGTATAGCGCAAGCCAGCAAACGTCAGGGCGGGGATGGTTTCCAGTCCGACGATAATTAGTATGACGGATGTCGACCAGAGAAAAGTGACGAGTAGAGCCTGCAAAATCGCTTTGAAGTGCGCGGACATAATCAGCCTTTTGAGTTGGAAACGGGTAGGAATGCAAAAATCATTCCAACCGCACTCCTCAAGGCTTTTAGTCCGTAAGATGCAGACCGCTGTTTGCGGTATTTCGCAGCGCTCGGTCCAGACCTGGCTGCAAAATGCCAGCGGAACCCTAGCTACCTCTGTAGGTTAGATGTCACGATTTTAGCCAAGATCACGTTACCGTGCCATGTTTAAGTCCGCGATCTCGTTGGATTGAATGGACTGGCTCGGAGTGTGTATTTAGTTGGTCAACTGAGCCTGGCGCTGGAACAAGCGATAGAAACGCTTGAGCAGATAGCGATATTTGTTGCCATGTGCAACGAGCACAATCGACAGGCAGAACAACGCCGTAATCAGGATGATGATTTGCCAGTCGTGCTGCCAGGTGAACTGCTTGAACTCAAATAATCCAGGCAACGCATACATCGGCAGAATAGTGAGCGTCGTGAAGACGATCATCATCAGGACGATGCGCCAGTTCTCGCGGAAGGTATGGGGATGGTAGAAATCGACCCCCTGGATCGTGAGGACGATCAGGGCGCCGAAGAAGCACAAGAACAGCGTAATGGCGCTGCGCACGGCGATGACATCACCGTCTGTGCCGAAGTAAACCGCAAAATAGAGTATGGCTAATAGGACCGACCCTATGAAGCCTACTGTGATGATGTAGTCCAGCACGTCATCGCGGAAATTCTTCATGTATTTAGGGCGCAAAATGCCGAAAGCGACCATCGTCGCGGGCATGTTAACTGTGCCGAACGTGCTCCAACTGATCTGGATGGGCGTAATCGGGAACGGGAGCGCCATAAAGCCGATGAACAGGAACAGGGCCACGTTGTAAAAATTCTTGACCAGGAACATCTTCATGGTGCCGAAGATCGTTTGCGTGGTCTCTTTGCCTTCGGTAAAGGCGTGCGGCAAGGTGGACATGGCGTTATTCAACAGCACAATGTCAGCGACATCCTTGCTGATTTGTGTGCCATCGTTCATCACAATCGCCAGTTGGGCCTGTTTGAGGGCGGGTACATCGTTGACACCATCACCGACCATCGCCACGTATTGGCCCTGGGCCTGTAACGCTTTGACGATGCGACGCTTGGTATCCGGCTCTACGCGCCCGAACACCTCGGCTTCCATGACGACACTTTGCAATTCGCTATCCGCCATGTCATCCAATTGGGCGCCAGTATAGGCTTTATCCGCATCCATACCGGATTCGCGGGCAACAGCCTGCACGGTTTCAATGCTATCGCCACTGATGACTTTCAGGCGCAGGTCTTCCTGTCGGAAGGCATTGAGCGTTTCTTGAATATCGCTGCGAATCTGATCGCTGAGAACAACAAGGGCAATCGGGTTGCACTGCTGGGAAATCTGCTCCTGAGTGTTGTCAATTTCACCTTCCACACGGGCGAAAGCCAGCACACGCAGGCCCTGTAGCGCCAATTTGGTCGCACGACTGACAACGCTGTCGTCGCTGCTGCGCTGCGGCAGAATACGTTCCGGCGCGCCCATGACGTAGGTCGCATCATCAAAGGCAACCGCACCCCATTTGCGCGTGGAATTAAAGGGGATTTCCTTGACTTTTTGCTTGAGTTCGCCATTGCTGGCTAAATGGTCATCAACGTATTGCTGGACCGCCCCTGCCGTTCGGTTGAGGTGGGCGAGGTTATGCAGATACTGCCAGAGATAGCGTGTGATGTCATCCTGCGGCGAGCCATCCAGCGAAATAATCTGATCGACCGCCAGTTTGTTAAGCGTGAGCGTGCCGGTTTTGTCGAAGCACAGCACAGTCGCATTGGCCAAAGATTCAACGGCATTCACGCGCTGGATGAGCGTTTCGTACTGACGCGTGATCTTGATCGCACCAATTGTCAGCGAAAGAATAGCAACCAGGACCAGGCCCTGCGGCACCAAACTGGTAACAAACACCACCGCATTACGAATGGAATCGAGGAAGCTCAGGTTTTGCAGATACGCCGATACAAAAAGCATCGGCACAAAGACGAACATCACCAGCACGGTGATTTCCACAACGATGTCGATGTAGGTCTGGGTAGGCGTTTTGACGCGCGTATACTGCTTAGCAATGTCACTCAGTTTGTTGATGTTGCTGTCTTTTCCGACACGGGTGGCACGCATCAGGCCGGTGCCAGCAATACAGAATGAGCCAGAAAATACTTCAGAATCCAGATTCTTAAAGACAGCGTCGCTCTCACCCGTAAGCAGCGATTCATCGATTTCCAGTGAATCAGCTTTGACAATGACGCCATCGACCACGATTTTGTCGCCGGGTGCGATAGCGATAATGTCGTCGACCACGACTTCACGCATGGAGATGACATCGCGCTCACCATTGCGAATCACTGTAACCTGTTGCTCACTCATAGTCGCCAGCTGATCTAGCTTGCGCTTGGCATTAATCTCCTGAATCATGCCGAGGAAGGTATTGGTCACGACGCTGAAGCCCGCAAAAAAGGCAGTCGCATAATCGCCAAGTGCGATGACGATGACCAGCAGTGTCCCCAGCACGATGTTAAACAGGTTGAGCAAATTATCGCGCACGATATCCCAGTAGGTGCGGCTGACGCGGGCCTTATAATCATTGGTCTGGCCGCGTTCTATGCGCGTTTTAATTTCGGACTGGCTAAGGCCCTTGATGGTGGTCTGGGATGTTGGGGGCGGAGTCAGAACAGATTGGGTCATACCGTTTCGATCTATGCTTATGTGTCGCTTGCTGAGAGACGTCTTTATTTGCAGGCGTTAGTATACCAGTGAACGAGTTCGCTTGCTGCCATAAAATATGAAGCAGGCAATGGAAGCTCATTAGATATTACGTGAAATGCGCAGAAACGTTTTAGTCGTAGGCACATCGGGATTTGGGAATAAGCTATGTTTAGGATTGGGCATTGGCAAGCGGATGACTTGTCGATGATACTTGGCAGTATATTCGTTTGCAGTCTGTTCGTTTAATGTGGATGATCTAGCAATCTATGGATATTCGATTTCGCTTATTCATCATTGGTCTCATGGGCGTGCTGATCGCCGCCGTATGGACGTTCCCTCAATGGTATCCGATTATCAACGAGGAGACTATTGCTGAGAGCTTCCCTGGGCTGGCGATTGAGGCCCAAACCAGCTTCCTGGCGCTGCCACAGCGCTTGCAGAATGCCTTCTTGTTGATGCATGACGGCGACGAAGACCTCGAACTAACGCCACAACCCGACCTTTCGCTGGCACTGGTGGAAGCACGCCTGCTGGAAGACGATATCGTTTCCGAGCAATCGCTGAGTGGGCCACTGGAGCCACCCAGCCAGACAATCGTACGCAGCGGTGAGTTCATCAGCATGGATGATCTGCGGCAGGCGGAGGGTGAAGTCACAGTATACCAACGCACGGACCTGTCGCGCGTTTTGGTATTTGGCGAAGACTTCCAGTCGATGCGCGCCCCGGAAGTACACGTCATCTTGACAAATAACCCCGACCCAATGGACGAAGCGGGTGTCGGCTTGAATTATATTGACCTGGGGCCACTCAAGGGCAATATTGGCTGGCAAAGTTATGAAGTGCCGCAGGATGTAGAATTCAACCAGTTCCCGATACTGGTACTGTATTCGGTGCCCTATGACTATGTCGTCAGCACGGCGACGCTACGTTAGCAAAAATGACCCTGGGCAAGTCGTTTCTTGCCCCTACGACATGCGCTCTCTAGTTGCGTAACGAACTCGTTAACTCACATGGGTCAACAGAATTTATGATGTTGGGCTGATTTGCAGCGACGTCATCAGGATACGCAGCAAGCTGAGGTCGGGCGTATAACTGGCATCCATCAGCGTAGGGATGATCGTCGCCGGATCGTCAACGGGCTGCTGGAAAGCGGCAGTCGCCAGCGGGAAAAGCCCCTGTATATAGAATTCGCTGTTGTTGGTCATCCCCTGGAAGACGAATAGCAAATCCCGACTTTCTACAGGTTGGCCGGGTTCAGCCATTGCTGTGATGTAAACCACCCCACTACCACTATGGAAGCGCACATATTCGGGCGTATTCAGCGGCATCTGGCTGGGGCCATCGAACAGCGGCAAAGCAAGATCAGTCAAACCAGCGGGTTTGGTGAGCAGTATGCTCTTAAGCTGGTCGATAGCTGTAACGGCTTCCTCATTACGGGCTAGCTGGACATCGGCTACGCGATAAATGCGCACGACGGGCGGGTGCAAAAAGTCGATGACCGGATAATTGATCAGCGACAGCTCTAGATAGCGCGGCATGCGCCGCTCCGGGGCCGGATTGAGGATATTGAGTTCGACGCCTTCGGCAATGGTCGTCGGATAATCCAGGGTGAGGGCATTGCCATAGGTGTAGCGCTGAGTCTGGACAGCAATCGGGGCCGGGGTAGCATTGGTATAGAGCGAAGCCATCATCCGGTCATAGACGTCGAGACCGGGCGATAGGGCTACCTGGGCCAATTCAGCCTCTAATTCGTCGATCAACTGGCTGCGCTCTTGCTCGGCATTGGGGGCATCAGGGTTGAAGTTAGGGGCGTCCTCCGGCAGCAGATCAGATGGCAGCGGCAGCATAGCCTGAATATAGGTCGTATCCGTGACATCCAACCCCTGGAACAAATAAAAGGCAAAGGCCTGGTTGTCCTGGGTCGGAGGCAGCAGTTTTTCCCGTTCGAGTGAGAGCACGATAATCGCCCGAACGCCCGCGCCATCGGCAAAATCGACGTAGCCGATCTGCGTGACAACATCGACAGTCACGGGCAAGTCGGGCAGCAAGATCAAATCGGTTGTGGGTGGACGATTGTCAAGCGTGCTGCGCAATGCATCCAGAATATCGCCTGCATTTGGGTTAATAGCGCGCATGGCGGTCGTATTGTAAGCCGTAATAGAGGCAGCCATACCGGGGAATGGATAGCCGTCCAGAATGAATTGCAGCCCAGTCGAGGCATTAAAGCGCGGCGATTGGTCATCCTGTAAAGATTGAATGACAGCGCTCTGGACAGAATCGGCCAGTTCCGGGGGTGCACTCAGGCGCAGGGTGCCGTTCTGGGCATCAATGGTAATCAGTGGTTCCAGATAATAGGTCGTCTCGTTGAAGCTTTCGGCCACCCAGCCGATCATGCCCTGCCACTCCATCCGCCACCAGGTAAAGCCGCCCGCACAATCCGGACCATCCGTCACGCGCATGATGGCACCACCGGGTACAATCTCCAGAATGGGACTATCAGGCGCTCCAGTTGAGCGCAGGTTGACGCCAGCTTCCGGCAACACCTGGGCCTGCTGGCCGACCTGTAACCGTGCGGGGGCACTTCCTGGGCACGTCACCTGGGCCTGCGTGGGCGATGCACTCCAAATGGGCATCAACACCAACATCAAGACGGCCCAAAGATATATCCATTGATGCCGATTATTCATCTTCAACTAACTGCACTTTCTTGATTAAAGCATGGTCAAAATCAGCGAAGTTGGCTTCACCGAGTCGTTCCAATTCCGCACGAACCGCGAAGCTATCCTGGCACAGTTGGGCTACATCAATGCCCTGACAGACATCCGGCAGTTGCAGGAGCCATTGCACACTGCGCTGGAGCATCTTGAGCGCACCGCGATAATTGCCGCGTTCAATTTGATAGTAGCCAATGCCGACCTGCAAAATGGCCCGGTATAGATCGCGCACGGGACCGTTGGTCTGCATCCAGAGTTCTTCGAAGAGATCATGCTGTTTGTAGTATTGGCCTGCGTTGAATTTAGCCACGCCCTGCTGGGCCAAATCCGGCAGCGGTTGGTTACATTCACAGTCGAGCTTTTCCTTCGTAGCCGGGTCCATGATACGCGCGTAGTCGCTGATGATCTGCTCTAGCTGCTGATGCAGTTCAACAACAGAGAACGCCCTATCGGCGCCATTGAGGGCACCGGCAGCGCGGCGCTCGGCATCATCGGTGATGAGAAGGACCGGGATACGGCGGGTGGCGTTACTGGTTTTGGGCGTGGTCGTCCACAATGCCCAATCATCGGCGTCCCCATCAACCAGAATCAGTGCGGCAACCGTGTCAATCAATGTCGCCATATAGGCTCCGGATTGGGCGACCTGCTGCACATCATAGGCATCACCTACCTGCTGGACGAGCCATTCAGCCCAATCCGGCTGATAGGTGATGACAAGCGTCGGTTTGGCGGCTGCATCTGACATAGTAGCTGGATGCCCATTCATATTGTCTATCGACTTGCGGGGAGTATAACATTTTGTGTAAACGTTATGCGAAGCGGCGGCATGTCGCGGTCTATAATGAGTGTGTGACCTACAGCCGATTATTCTGAGAACACGCAAGGAGCAGGAATATGCAAAAGTGGGAGTACCTCGTTGTCTTCATTGGGGATAGCAAAGTCGCGCCGGATAGCAGCGAAGCCGATAACGCGCTTGATGCCGATACTTATACCGACCGTCTGAATATGTATGGCGAGGCCGGTTGGGAATTGGTCAGCTTTGAGTGGACGACTGAAGGCGCGAAGGTCGCGCTCAAGCGGCCAAAACAGGGCTAAGACATTTACGATTTTCCTTGTTTTGTCACCTTTTTTGCAAAAAAGGTGACACCAAAAAACTCTAAATCGTGAAATTCAAAAATATTCGCAGCCGGAGCTTTGGCCCTCATTCGGAGGCAAATGCAAGTTGGACGGCTTGAGGTTCCCAGCCAAGTGTCGTCCATAGGCGGTTGACGGCCTGCGGCACATACCAGACAGCAGTCAGCAGTTCGTTGGTATCACGGACGATATGCGGGCTGGGCGCGATCACATGGTAGACATGATGATGGCGCGTGAGATCGTCGCGCTGCTGAGGCCATGCCCCCAACTTGCGACCAATCTGCACCTTGAGCTGCATTTCCTCATGCAGTTCCCGCAGGAGGGTATCGGTGAGCGAGGCATCGCTGTCTTCAACAGTGCCGCCGGGGAGTCCCCAACTGCCGCGATTTTCCGGGCGCATGTGATTGTGCTGGACCATCAGCACCTGACCTTCGTAGGTCAACACAGCGCGGACGGTATCTCGATAACGATAGACATTCTGGCTCATGAGTCGGCCTTTGTGGTATGAGCAGCTAACCAAGCCGCGATGGTATCGGTATCCGTATCTTCCTGGGCGACCTTGAGCAGAAAATCAGCCAGATCGCGCTCCTTCCAGGTCGGTTGAATGCCGTTATGCTCCAGAAAGAGGCTCACAGCGCGGGCGGCAGTACGCTTGTTGCCATCGGTGAAGAGGTGGCGATAGGCCAGGGAGTGCAGCAAAGCCGCAGCTTTATCGAGCAGGGTCGGGAACTGAGGCTGACCGAAAATGCGAATACGCGGGCGGCGGGCAGCGGATTGCAGCAGATAGTAATCGCGGACGAAGGGAATGCCCTTTACGACCTGTTCATTGATGTTGTAGAGGTCGTTGACAGTCAAATACACGACCGAGGGCGCTTCTTCTGTTGGGTCATCCTGCCCGGTTTCATCTGACACGGCCTCATTGATATGTATATCTTCGCTGTGCGTGTCGTCATCGTTGGGCGAGTTCATTGAGCAACCATCCCTGTTCTGCAATGATCTGGTCGATGACCATCATATCATGATCGAGGTCCGGTTCCAGTGAAGGTGCGCCTGGGACAATCTGCAACCAATCCGCGAAGGTGCTGGCTTCCATGCGACCTTCTGCCAGGTCGAGTATGGTGGTCAGGGCATCCTGCTGATCCCACTCGACACGCCAGCCATTGATACTCAGCAAAAATAACCCAGCGACGGTGGCGGTGCGCTTGTTGCCATCCTTAAAGGGATGGTTGCGCGACAGAGCGTGCATCAGGGCGGCAGTCTTGTCCTGAATGGTCGGGTAGGCATCCTGGCCAAAGGCGCTCGACTGGGGCCGCATTTCAGCGGCTTGCAACAGGTCGATGTCGCGGATTTTCTGCTGGCCAGTCTGGATAGCCTCGTCTTTGAGGAGCCGCCCGTTGATAAAAATCAGTTCGCTGTAGGTTGGGTAGCGCATAGGGACTTATCGCCGTGTCAATGAGTATGGGCGTCATTGTGCAGCAGAGGGCGTTCGCTGGCAAGCATCAGCCTGACGCTTACCCTTCGCTGCCGAAAATGTGCCTATAATCAAACTATATGACGGAACGTATCGAGTGGTCGGTATGGCAGAGAAACCCAAGCGCAAACACGGCAAGACTCAACCAAGGTGGCGAGTCGGGTTGTGGGCGGTGAAGTTTGCGATTGTGACTGGTGCGATTCAACTGTTATATATGGCATTCGTACTAGTGGCACATGAGGGTACTATTTTCGCTCCATTGCTTGTTAACTCGCTGCCGCGCTTTCTTATAGAATTTGGGGTGCTTTTTGCCCTATTGATTTCCCCATTTGTAATTCTTTTGTGGATGTTCTTTGGATTTTTTGGCCGTCCACGTCTTAATGCGTATTTAATTGCAGGCATATTGTTAACAGGCGGGTGGTTTCTCTCGCTAAATATAGCTTTTGGTCCCCAGGTAGCTGTACAAGATACGGCAACATCTGATGGAACGACCTTTCTCCTTGTGCGCCTTCGCCACCCGGATAGCATGCTATTTGCTCCAGCAGGTCTATATGAATGTGATGAGATATTCCTTTTATGCAATAGGGTGTATTACAGTCGATCAGTCCAACATCCTGCGCAGCTCGAAGTTGACCCCAACACTGGAGCTATCAAATTAATCGCGCATGATTGGGATGATACGTTTTTAGCTTTTGAGTACTATGTTGATCAGAGTGAGTAGGAAATCAACATGGTAGACAAACCCAAGCGCAAAAATGATGAAACCAGACCACAACGACGCATTATATGGTGGGCTGTGCTATTTTCTTTCATCATGCTTCTAAATCACTATGTATTCTTGGTAAGGTTGTATGGGCCCGATGATATTTACTACAACTTCAATGCCAATCTTCCCTTTGCTCTATATTTTGTAGCCTATACTTTCATAACTGCCATTGGCACGCCAGCCATCGCAATTGTAGCCTTCATATTGGGTTTGATACGCCGTAAAGGTGCATACCTCATTGCAAGCATTATTGTGATTACTTCCTGGGGTTGGTTACTTATTGGAATTGACACCCGCTTCCCTGACCGGATTGATTACGGTTCGATAGATAACCGTACATATGTGTTAGCTACAACAAACAATGTTGGTGATGCTGAGTTCTCTCCAGCCGATTTGTACCAATGCGAGGAGGATCACTTTGTTTGCCATCTCGTAGAACGAGGAGGATCAGCCGAGAGCTATGAGTGGTTCTATGATAGTGAAAAACAGATCATCGTTGTTTTTACTGTCATTGAAGATGAACCTCATATCATTTTCCAATACCAAGTGGAGTAGATCGTAAAAAACTCGTCAGAAAGCATGAGCGTTTGCCGTTTTATAGAACCCTGGTTTGCTTTGTCGCGTATAGGTGTGTATCTTCAAGCAAGATTATGAGGAGATGGACCATGTCTGATAACAAAGAAACCTGGGTAGAAGAACTTGAGGTCAGCGGCAAAGAAGCCGTTGAACGTGTGCGTGAACTGATCCAACAGGGCAACGTCCGGCGCGTGATTGTGCGCAAGAAAAATGGCGAAGAACTGGTCGAACTGCCGTTGACGCCGACCGTCGTCGGTGCCGGTGTGCTGACTGTATTTGCGGGTCCATTGTTGCTGCTGGGCGCAGCGGCGGCCCTGATCGCGGAACTGCGTATTGAAGTGGTGCGCGAGATCGACCCGGAAGTGGATGACCCAAATATCAAGCAGAAGATCGACGTCGACTAAACACGATCATCAAATCGCAAAATCGAAGGGTGTGGCCAGTGGCCATGCCCTTTTTTGTTGCCTGATGACTGAATTTGGCTGAGCGTAGGCCAGGACTCAGGTGGGCGTAGGCTGAGCGTCAGCTTGGGGCGGAACCATGCGCAAAAAAGTCCTGTCTCTATATGTAGAACGTGCCCAAACCACAAAAGGACACGTCAACACACGGACAATCCATATAGTCAAAGAGAGGAAACATCAATGTCAATACGTCGTTTATTCGTTATGGGTCTAATCATCAGCATGATGCTGACTGGCTCGGTTTTTGCAATGGATAACGTCTCCGTCAGCGGGGGCACAGAAGATCAACTACGCGAGCTGCTCGCGCGGGTTTTGGTTGGCTACGGCTCGCCGGCCCAACAAGCGGAAATTCTGGTAGCAGGCGTGCCGGACGAAGCGGCTGACATCGCCATTGTGCCAGAAGGCGCGGTACTGCTCGGCAGCGTGCGCCGGACCGGGCCGGATATGTTCGGGCCAGGTATGGGCAGTGGCGAAGGCAGCGTAACAGAGATTTTCATCAATGGCGGCGACCCGGCGGCCAACTACCAAACAATTCTAGATGAGCTTTCGGCAATGGATAGCATGGAGATTATTCGTAGTGAACTGAACAACCCTGGTGGGTTCAACCCATCAATCAATGGCTATGGTAATCTGTGCCAGGAATCCATGGACCGTTCCATCAACTTCGATACGTCCAAGATGCCATCTGGCGAGACTTTGACCACCATCCGCGTGCAATCACCATTGGACGCCTACATGTGCACGATGGACGGTCAGGTTCCTGATGTGATTGACCCCATGCGCGATGTCATTCCGTCACTAACCCCGCCTGCTGGCGTCAGCATTGATGAGGGCAATTCCAGCGGCGCATCCTACTACGGCCCACAGATGGTCGGCATCTCGGCGCACCTAGTGACAGACCTACCCGTCAGCGATGTCGCGGCTGGCTATGAAGCGCAATTGGAAGCAGCTGGCTGGACGCAAACGCTGTCCGACAGCAGCGAACTGACATCCGTCACGCACTGGACTACCACCGACGAAAAAGGTGACGAATGGCTGGGTATCTTCAGTTTGATGCCCTGGCCAGGGGATGCCAGCGACTTCATGGCGAATATCTCGGTCATGCCCGCGCCGCAAGGCTAAAGTCAGCACCATAAAGCAAATTCGAGAAGGCAGTCTGTGGGACTGCCTTTTTGGTTCCCTTTTCCACAATGCATGTAGTGATATTCGCAGAGAAAAGCCATACGCTGGGCAAGGCGCGCCTTGCCCTACGAAGCCCCCGGTTACATCGGGCGGTTTGCCTATGCGGATGGCTGGCGTATAATCGACCTCATGAAATACGATGATGAACTCGACATGGTGCAACTGGCACGCTACGCTAGCTCGATGAACAGCCGAGCACGGAAATTACGCATCCTGGGCACGTTGACGGCGACCAGCCTGCGCGACCGTATCTTCGAGAGCAGTGGCAAGTGCGAGTGGTGCCATACCAACCTGCTGCGCAAGGAATTTGAACTCGATCATATCGAGAACCTGGCCAATGGCGGCAGCAACACAGCCAGCAATATCGTCGTGAGCTGCCCAGATTGCAATCGGCGCAAGTCGGCGCGGAATGTGGTCAGCTTCGCGCTGGAGACACTGGCACGTACCGGCATCGAAACGCCGTTAATCAAGCGCGTTTTGGCACGCCATGATGTGCGCGGCGGCGTGCAGCTCAGTTTGTTTGGTGATGATGAGGCTGAGACAGCGGGACGCCCGCTGTTCACGGCATCGGACACAGAGAATGATGACCCGCCGCCTGATGAGGTACCGCCCTATCGCTGGTGATGGTGGCTGTCTATAATCGCAACGATTGTTTTAGATTTATGAGCGTGAGGTGCTAATGCGCCCTGTTCGGCGACATTTTTGGCGATTCTTTATAGCTTTCCTGCTGGCCGGGTTGTTGGCAGCCTGCGAAGCCAGTACGGGCTATGTCGTGCCGACTTCGCTGCCGACAGTGACGCCGACCTTCACGCCTTCGCCATCACCGACACCGGGCACGAATGCCACCCCCAGCGCGGTCCCGACGGAGGACATCGACCCGGATGCCCCGACACCCACGCCGCTATTGGGCGAGGTCAATATCATTGTGGCGACTCAGGCAGC
Organism: Anaerolineaceae bacterium; assembly: GCA_002699585.1. Classification (GTDB taxonomy): domain Bacteria; phylum Chloroflexota; class Anaerolineae; order Aggregatilineales; family Phototrophicaceae; genus Phototrophicus. Next base: position 682,531 of record PABP01000038.1, read on the forward strand.
TACCCCCACCCGCTCACTTAACCCCAACGCCCCACGCATTGAGTTCTTTACATCAGACCAGTTAGTCGTTAATCCAGGCAATGACATCACGCTGTATTGGTCGGTGCTGAATGTGGATCGGGCGGTGATTTATCGGCTAGATGCTGATGGCAGCCGTTCCCAGGCGTATAACGTGTTCGCAGATGGCGATTTGACGGTACCAACCCGTGCCAGTGATCGGGGACAGATTGATTTTGTGATTACGGCCAATGATAACCAGGTGGAGGCCCAGCATACAGTGCTGCTGCGCTGCCCGGTGGATTGGTTCTTCTCTCCTGCGCCGGATGACTGTGCCACGGGTGAACCCGATGAAACAAATATCACTGACCAGCAGATGGAACGCGGTCGGATGCTCTACGTCGAAAGCCGCGATGTGGTGTACGTGCTGTTCAATGATGGGCAGGAACCGGCGTGGCTCTCGTTCGAGAATCGCTATGATCCCGATGTGCATCCAGAGCGCGATGAAAACGCCCCACCGGAGTTTATTCAGCCGCTGCGAGAACTGGGCCTCGTGTGGCGTACCAACGATATTGTTCGGACACGGTTGGGCCTGGGCATCGCTGAGGGCGTGGATTTTGCGGGGTTTGTGCAAGCCGCTCCGGTTGGGACCAGCCGCGAGATGCTGTATATCAGTGGCGCAGACGGCACAGTGTTGCAGTTGCTACCGGGCAACGACGAGTGGCAGATCATCGCACCGCAGTAATGTATGATTCTATTCTTTGTCACCTTTTTTGTAAAAAAGGTGACACCAAAAAACAGTAAATTATGATGAGCTGTATTCAAGTACCCTAGCGGTATGAGCACCCTCATAAATGCAAATCATTGTCTAAGAAATTTGGGAAGAAACCAAAAACGGGCGATCCAGATGGGTCGCCCGTTTTTATTTAATGCATCTGGTTACACAGGTGGTTTGTAAAGCGCACGGACATCTTCCGGCAAGGATTGATACCATTCAATCATGTGCTGGATGCCCTCACTGAAGGGGGTATCCGGGTGGTAACCAAGCACCCGCTGAGCTTTGTCGATGACAGCGGCGGTTTGCTGCTGATCGCCAGCACGCGGTGGCATCTTGATGGTATTAGCTGGTTTGCCCAGGATGTCCTCAACGATGGAAATGGCCTCGCCCGTCAGGATGGAGGTATTGTTGCCAATGTTGAAGATTTCGCCAACACAATCGTCATGGTCCAGGGCGGTGATGAAGGCTTTGACGATGTCCCCCACATATGTGAAGGAACGACTGTGCCCCAGGCTGTCTTCGTACAGCGGGAAGGGGTTGCCATCCACGATGCTATGGATCAGACGCGGATAGAGCTTATCGGGACGTTCACGCGGACCATAGACCGAGAACAAACGAAATGACACTGCCGGGAAGCCAGAGGCGCGCTGCATCGCCAGGACAAGCTGCTCAGCACCGAGTTTGGTCACGCCATAGTAGGAAATCGGCTCGGCGGCGACATCTTCCGGGCTGGTGGCTTTCTTACCATAGATGGACGATGTGGCTACATTGACGAAACGCTTGATCGTCTTGACGTCACGCAGCGCTTGCAGCAAGTTGTAGGTCGCATCCAGGTTGTTGCGGACGTAAGTCTGGTAGCTGACTTTGCTGGAAATACCGGGTTGGGCGGCACAATGGAAAACCGCTTCGACATCTTTGACAGCCTTGCTGAGGTCATCACTAGCCAGGTCGAGCGTATATAATTTGGCCCCCTGAGCGATGATCTGGTCGGCATTGTGGCGCTTGATCGCTTGGGCATAGTAGTTATTGAGGTTGTCGATGACAACCACATCGTGGCCATCGCGCAGCAGCGTTTCCGCCAGATGTGATCCGATGAAACCGGCTGCCCCTGTAATGAGTATCTTCATAGACGCAATAACCCGCCTTTCTAAATGTGAACATCTGTGTTGAGATGATGATTTGCATGAACAGTCTGCATAATCAGAGGATAAAACCTCTCTTCATTATGCGTTGAACTCATAGGTTGGACCGTTAAGTTACAGCCAAACGAGGCCGTTCAGCAAGAGGTAACCATAGAACAGCACCGTCACGAGCAGCATGGCGTCAATGCGGTCGAGGACACCGCCATGCCCTGGGAAGGGATTGAGTCCGACGACGCCGGAGTCCTTGACGCCAAAATAGCGCTTGATGGCAGACTCTAGCAGGTCGCCGACAATGGCTGTGATAGGGGCGATCACTATCAAGATGAACGCGCCAACATCAAGTAGCTGTGCCTGGATCAAGACCAGTGAAGCGAAGAAAATGCCAGCGAGTACGCCGCCGATAGCGCCTTCGACGGTTTTGCTGGGCGACAGGTGCGGCGCAAGCGGCGTTTTACCAAAGGCGCGTCCCGCCAGATAGGCAAATGAATCCGTGCCCCAGGTCGCGAACAAGAGCGCATACAACCACTGGATACCATCGGGTTGGCTGCTGCGTATGGCGATGAAAAAACCAGTCGGGAAAGCGATATAGAGAATGCCGCCGAGGGTCGTCAGGGTGCGCAGCAGGCTGCGATTAAGATCATGGCTGCGGAACCACTCCAGCACGAGGCTGGCTATAATAATGAAGGCTAGCGCCAGCATCCATAATTCACGGACCTGGAAGTGAAAGGCCAGCACAACCACAATCGCCGTCACCAGGCCCAGGAGCGTATTCCCAGGCAAACCACGCTGCTGCTCCATATGGTAGAACTCAATGGTGCCAATGACCGTCAATGCGAGGGCAACAATCGTCAGCCACCATCCGCCAGCAAAGGTCACGAAGATGATGGCTGGTAGCAAAACCAGACCTGTCATGATCCGAACAGCCAAATTGGACACACTGCGCCGGGGCTGATTGCTCGGTCGTGGCGATTCGTCTGAGGGAGTCTGCACGTTACTATCTGTGACGGTAGTCATGACTTCAGTTATCTTATATGGCGACGAACGACTCCATCGTATCACACAAATACGATACTCAGCCAGTTTTTATGACCATTGCTCATGACGAGTCTGGGTGAACACGACTAATATGCCCCACTGCGCAGCAAGACACGGGGTACTGTCCGCAGCAAGATTTGAATATCGAGCTTGAGCGACCAGTTTTCTATGTAATAAATATCGAGCAGGCACATTTCATCAAAAGGAATGTCGCTGCGTCCGCTAACCTGCCAAAGGCCCGTAATACCAGGGATGATATTCAGGCGGCGTTTGTGCCAGGGTTCATAAAGTGCGACTTCATCCGGCATCGGTGGGCGTGGACCCACCATGCTCATTTCCCCGCGCATGACGTTGATGAAATTAGGCAGTTCATCCAGGCTCAACTTACGCAGGAATTTGCCTACCCGCGTGACGCGCGGGTCATCGACAATCTTGGGATGACGCGGATCGAGGTTGTTATCTTCAATGACCTGACCGCGCAGTTCATCGGCATTGGTGATCATCGTGCGGAACTTGTACATCATGAATTCACGGCCATTTTCCCCGATGCGCCGCTGCTGATAGAGCACAGGTCCTTCGCTATCCAGACGCACGGCTATGCCGGTAATGATGAGCGTCGGTAACCAGACGATGGCTGTGAGGACTACAAATGTCAGATCGAGTGCACGTTTGAACAGGCGATTGGCCCCGCCAAATTTCTCCTGGGTGGAGATGCCTAGCAGCGGAATGCCATCCAGCGTTTCTACGTGGACCTGGCGCATGTTGAGCTGGAAAATATCGGGCACAAGTCGGACTTCCACACCTGTCTGGCGGCAGGTACGCACAATGTCCAGGATGTGATCGTAGTGCTTCCAACGCAGGGTGGAGATGACGATATCGACGCCCTGGGTGCGGATGGCGCTGCGCAGGTTGCGCGTATTGCCCAAACCGGGCACGCGGCCTATGTCGACATCACCCTTGGTGGGGTTGTCATCCAGGTAACCGATGACCTTGTAGCCGAGTTCCGAGCGGGCCAGAATCGCACGCAGGACGGCCTGCCCGGTATCGCCCATGCCGACAATCAACACGCGCTGGACGCCGATACCTTTACTGCGCAGGTAGGCCAGTACCCAGCGCCGAATCACACGCGCTGCTGAGAGCAGCCCCACTGTCAGGGCGGCCACGTAGATGAGCATCAAACGGCTGGTGACGAGCGGTTGGAAGGCATAAAAGGCAGCCAGCAGGATCATCGTGCCGAAAGCGACCCCATTACCAATGATGGTCACTTCTTCCAGCCAACTGCGTTCTCGGACGTTGCGATAGAGGCCGTTGTTGCTGTAATTCAGGTACAAAATGGCCGTGAACAGCAGCGCATATGGAATGTAAGGTGTGAATTGGCGTTGGAAGGGATCAAGGACAGGGCGAATGATTTGTAGGTCGTAACGCAGGATATAGCCGAGAGCGAACGCTAAAAACGCCAGTACGACATCAACGACTGGGAACAACCAGCGCGGCTCTACCGCGTTTTCTTCGGGTAAGGTCTGGGATGTACTCATAAATTCGATGTACTCATAAGACCAAAGGCGTCACTGGCTCAATCCAGGGCGCGTTCATAGCTCTCAATCGTCCGTTTTGCTGTTTCTTCCCAGGTAAAGGAAGCCGCTTTGCGCAAACCAGCGGCGCTGGCTGTCTCACGCCAAGCAGCGTCATCACGCGCCTGATGCAAGGCAGCGACCCAGGCATCAACCTCATGGGGCGGCAGCGTCATTCCGGCTCCTTCTGCCACTTCTGGCAGGGACGACACGTTGGAGGTGATGACGGGCGTACCGCAGGCCATTGCTTCTAATACAGGCAGTCCGAACCCTTCAAAAACAGTGGGGTACAGGAAAACCTCGGCGCTATTGTACCAGAGGGCAATGTCCTCGGAAGGGATAAAACCGGGTGTCGAAATGCTGTCTGTAAGATCATACTTGTCGATGGCTTCGAAGATGGGTTCGTAATCCCAACCTTTGCCGCCAGCCAGGACTAATGGCAGACGATCATCCGCTGGGAGTTGCGCATAGGCTTCGATGAGTGTCAGCAGATTTTTGCGCGGCTCCAATGTCGCCAGGAACAACCAGAAGCGCTCCGGCAGGTTGTGAGCGGCTTTGAAAGCGGCGATGTCCTCGGCAGATGCAGGGCGGAAACGGTCGTGGTCATAGCCCAGTTGGGTGACGTCAATTTTGTCGGCAGGCAAGCGCAACAGCTCGACAAGGTCGTTTTTCGTGCTGTGGCTGATAGCTGTGATACGACGCGCCATGCGACAGCTTTTTTCAGTGAAGGCCTGTAAATACAGGCGACGCGCACGGCTCAAGCGCTCTGGGTAGCGTAAAAAGGTTAGGTCATACACGGTGACAACGGTCGGAAGCGGAGAATAGGCAGGGGCGACAAAGGCCATCGCATGGTACAAGTCGAATTGGCGCAGACTACTAGCCTGTAAAACCTGCTCCCAAAAGATACGCTTAAGCGGCGAGGTGGTATCAAATGGCGCGTGCTGGAGCCTGATACCCGGATAGTCTGTATCGATCCGAGGGCTGACCATGGCCGTAAAGCGCCAATCCGCTGGGGCCTGGGCAGGCAGATGAACCAGCAGATTATGAATCACGTTATGGATACCAGCAGCACGATAGGTGCCTTCTGGCGCAAGTAGTTGAGCATTCAGTCCAATGTGCATAAGCGCGGATTATACCCGTATGATTGGCAGAGACAAAAGGCGACCGCCCTACGTTGTCATCTGCGCGGCGATTTGATAGAGGGCGGCAACATCACCGCGCCCCTGTTGATTAAAACGGTCAACGGCGATTTGTAGCGGAACCACTGCTACCTTACTGATGGTTTCGCCATCTTGCGGGTTAAGTGGTTGGCCAACGCGGGTCACATCGCCAATAACAACATAACGGTAAAAAATCGGGTGCGGCAGATGCGGGCGATAAGGTGCGTCGGCCTGATTGTGACAGCGCCAAGCCCCAAGCGGCTGGTGGGCGTTGCCCCGGCCTCTTCCATCAGTTCACGCTTAATAGCCTGGAGATAATGCTCGTCCGGCTCAAGGGTGCCACCCGGCATTTCCCAGGTTTGCCAATCTTCAGCAAAGACCATCAGCCAGCCGTCGCCACAACGCGGCACCACGTTCACATTGGCGATGAGATGGGACTGCGGCGGGGCCTTCAGCAGCTTGAACTGCACATCGGTCGTCCCAAACCAGAAACGGGGACGGAACAGCTCAGGATAGTCATGCGGTGCAATCATGATTGGAGGTACTCCATCATGGTGTGGGCGGCATCACGCCCTTGCTGAATCCGTTCATCAAGGCGATGGACACCACGCCACATGGGATGCTCCAGACAGTAATCGCTGCCGATGAGAGCCATCCCCGGCGGCAGTTGGGCACGTATCTGGCGAACGCGCTCGTCATGGGCATCATCATAGGACGACAGCATGTCAGCTTCTGGCCAATGGGCGATGTACTGTGTTACCGGTTCACCCAGGTCGTACTGGGCGCGTATCAGGTTGATGATCGACTCATGTTTGCTTTGGGGTGCGAAGCGCATACCAAATTGTAGCAGCGTATGGCCGGCAGGGACGCGTGGACTGTCATCGACGCGGTTGATGAAGGCAAAGCCAGGGTCCGGCGGTGAGTAGATGGCAGGCAGGTCAGCCGTTGGGTAAACCAGATTGACGCGATGCAGGCTGTCATAGTAGTAGTCAGCAAGCTGTAGGGCGATATCTTGACGCAGATTGAACAGCATACGTTCCGCGTAACGAGCCGGAGCTGCGATGATGATGGTTTTGGCATCGAACATGAGGCCATTTTCCATGCAGATGGCATAGCGCCCGTCGATTTCACCCAGGCTGCTGACGGCCATACGCATCAGGCGCGGTCCGGTCAGGCAGTCGGCGATAGCGTCGATCAGCGTTTGTGTGCCACCATTGAAGATAATTTTGTCTTTTTCCACATGCGTGATAGCCTCGACCAGATCGAGATCGTGCAGCATGTCAGTAGGCAGACTATCGAACAGCACGAAGGCCCCACCATCCATGATACAGCCATCCTGGGTCACACTATGGATGCTGCCCCCCAGGTGGCGCTTCACTTCGATCAGAGTATAGTCGATCTGCTGTTTTTCCAGTTCGTAAGCCGCCGCTAACCCACTCAGGCCGCCGCCTATAATGACCACATCGCGCATAAAGAAACTCGCATTCTTGCCAGGATAAACAGTCGCAATCACAGAGCAAAAATCCGATGATTGCATCCGACTATAGTACCGTCAGTCGCTTGCTGCGTGAAGCCTGCTCATGTAAAATAGAACATAAGTTCATATCAGGAGGCGAACATGGTCAGTCTGGAGCAGGCACGCAATTATGTCTATGAGCACGGCACATTATGGGAACGCGCCCTATTTTCGTATTTATTTGAGGACGGGTCGCTAGATCGGCTGCACCAATGCCTATTTGCGTATAAAAATGCCGACAACGGCTTTGGTCATCGCTTCGAGCACGACCTGAGCTTCCCTGGCTCCAATTCCACCGCGCTGGAATATTTGCTCTCGACGCTGCGGCGATTTGACGTGCCTGTGGGCAGCCTGCTGGATGGCACGGCGCAATGGCTGGAAGATCAACTGGCTGAAGATGGAAGCATCACGCCGCCGGAGGGTTTGGCTGAATATCCGCTTGCTCCCTGGTGGGCCGCCTGGGGCGCACAACCCGCGCCGGATAGCATCGTCGGCAACCTGGCGCATTTTGGCCAAGCGACTGCCAAGTTATTGGATTCGACCCAAAAGTGGGCGCTAGCCCATCTGACCGTTACAGATATTCAAGAGATCGAATGGCTGTTTATGGCCTATCATCCCTATGAGTACTACACAGCAGTTAAGGATGTCCCCGGTCATGAAGGGCTATTAGACGCGACATATGCGCATATCGCTTCCCTGGCGAAAGCTATGCCTGATGACCAATCCTATACGCTGTTTGCCTTCGTGCCGGGGCCGGACGCCGCCATCGCGCAGATGATCCCGGATGTGGTCGAGAAAGCGCTCGATCATATCGAAGCGACGCAAGAGGATGAGGGCCATTGGCGCGATCAACATGGGCTGGCGCAGTGGTACCCGATGGTGACGATTAGCAACCTATACGCGCTTAAGCAGTTTGGTCGGCTATAGACTGTGTCGAGGTTTGACCCTGCTAGCGGGCACAGGTAAGATGGGCGCACTTTTACATTGATTACCCTCTTCACCCGCTAGGAGAACGCCATGACCGATGTGGTTGTGCGTCAAATACACACTGATGACGAAATTCTGAATGACTTCTCACCGATTGGAAATTATGCTTTCGGGTCGACGCCGCCCATGGAACCTGAGGAAAAGCGGCGTGAAAATCTGCCTTATAACCGCGAACGGCGCATCATGGTATCTTATGAAGATGGTCAGCCACGTGCTACGGCGGCAGCCCTCAGCATGACACAGAATGTACGTGGGAACGTCTTCCAAATGGGCGCAATCAGTCCAGTGGCGGCGCACCCGATGGGACGCCGCAAAGGCTATGCACGTATGGCCCTGACGCATCTATTGGGCATCCTGCGCGAAGAAGGTCATGCTTTTACGGGCCTGTACCCTTTCCGCGAGTCGTTTTACCAGCGGCTAGGTTACGTGACCTATCCTCGCATTAAGAAGATCGACGTTGATGCGGCTAATCTGGCGGCGCTGAGCAAACAAGAGATCGACGATATTGTCGAGATGATGCCTGTCAGCGAAGGTCAGGCGATATTGGACGCATTCCTGGCGCAGATGCAGGCCAAAACGCACGGCATGGCGCTGTTCACCGGGGAAAATGCTAAACGCATCGCTACTAAGAACGAGCAATGGCTGACAGTCGCGCGTTATGATGGTCAGGTCGAGGGCCTTATGCTGTATAAGATCAGCGGTTATGGTGGCACAATGGAAGTTCCCTGGTTTTTGACATTGAGCACGCGGGCACGTTATGCCCTGTTGAGCTATATTGCGCGGCACGTCGACCAGGTCAAGACGGTGACGATCAGCCTGCGCCATGATGAGCGTCCGCAGACGTGGCTGACGGATATGCTGCCGCGCAGCAACCCGGATATCTGGCTGACGGCGATGGGCCGCGTGCTAGACGTGGCACGCATCGGCGGCATGAACGTCGGACCGGGTTCGGCGATACTGACCATCACAGATCCACAGTGCGAATGGAACAATGGCACCTGGGCGTTCCGAAGTGAGGACGGCAAGCTGGTGGTCGAATCCACAGAAGCGACGGCTGATGGCGAATTGACCATTCAGGGCTTATCCGCGTTGGCGTATGGCACACATGATCCGCATGACTTCGCCATTCGCGGTTGGGGCAAGCTATCCAATGACTTAGCGGATACACTGGACAGCATGTTCCCGCAGCAAAGCCCACACATGTTTTCAGCATACTAAGCGAACGAGCCAACGATACGCATGTTATACGCAGAACTGGCCATCAATACGCCTGTTGAGCAGACGTACCATTACCATGTACCCGATAAGTTCCCGGAACTGAAGATCGGGCATCTAGTGCGCGTCAGCTTTGGCACGGCCATGCAGCCCGGTATTGTCGTCGGGCTGGATGATGCCCTGCCGCCGGACCTGGCCGACATCAAGACCAAGCCCGTTCTGCAACTGCTGGACCCCAAGCCTGTCATGACACCGATGCACATTGACCTAGGGCGTTGGATGACTGAGCGCTATCTGACGCCTATTGGTCAATGCCTGTGGCTGATGCTGCCGCCCGGTATCACGGGTACCAGCCAGATGCATATCGAGCTACTCGACTCCAGCGCTGAACCCGGTGGCGCACTTCAGCAGCAGATCGTCGATGTGCTGCGTGATGAAGGCGACATGACGCGCAAACAGCTCGAAAAGGCGCTCAAACGTAAGAAACTGCAATCGGCGCTACGGGCACTGGAAGATGCAAACATCATCCAGCAAGAAGCTTCACTCGCGCCTGCCTCAGTACGGCCCAAGACAGTGCGCACGGCTACGCTGCTGGTCGCGGAAGAAGACCTGGCGGGTTGGCGACTGAGTCCCTCACAGCGACGAATCATCAAGCTGTTGGCGCGTTTCCCGCAGGGGCTGGATGCCAGCGTGGTCTATGAGGAAACAAGCGCTAACAGCAGCACGCTAAAAGCCCTGGAAGATCGCGGATTGGTGGCACGCGGAGCACGTAGCGTTTACCGGGATTCGCTGGCCGACCGCGATTTTATCCCCACCGAGCAGCTCGACCTGACAGGCGATCAGCAGCGGGTATGGGACCATATTCGCCAGGGCATCGAAACCCATCGAACAGGGACACATCAGCCGAACAATGGCCATTATGCCTATCTGCTGCATGGTGTAACGGGCAGTGGCAAAACGGAAATCTATCTGCGGGTGATTGACCATGTGCTGCAACAAGGTCGGCAGGCGATTTTTCTAGTGCCGGAAATCGCGCTGACGCCGCAGACCATCCAGCGGGTGGCGGCACGTTTCCCGGATCAGGTGGCGATTGTACACGGCAGCCTGAGCACAGGCGAGCGCTATGACAACTGGCGGCGGGCGCGTAAGGGCGAAATCAAAGTTGTAGTCGGCACGCGCTCGGCGCTGTTCACGCCACTGCCGGACATCGGCCTGATTGTCCTCGATGAGGAGCATGACCACAGCTACAAACACGCCCCACCCTTCAATCCACCTTATTATGATGCGCGCCTGGTCGCCGAGCAGATCGCCAAGACGAACGGGGCGACCCTGTTACTCGGCAGCGCCACCCCAGCTATGGAGACATTTTATCGGGCACAGCATCAGGAATTGGGCTATTTGCACCTACCGAACCGCATTATTGGCCATCGTAACCGCGTGGAAGTACAGGCAGAGCGCATCGGCCAGGTGACAGTCTACAAACCGGGTGAAGGCGCGGCCATGACCGCCGACCTGCCCCCGGTCGAAGTGGTCGATATGCGTGAGGAACTCAAGCGCGGCAATCGTGGCATGTTCAGCCATTCACTGCATGAGGCGCTCAAGCAAGTGGTCGAGAACGAGCAGCAGGCTATCTTGCTGCTGAATCGGCGCGGGACAGCCAGTTATGTGTTCTGCCGCGACTGTGGCTATAAGGTCGAGTGCCCGCGCTGTGACACGTCGATGACCTATCATCGCGTGGATGAAATGCTGCACTGCCATCGCTGTGGTTATCAACAGATGCCACCGACACGCTGCCCGGAATGCGGCAGTGATCGAATTCGTTATTTTGGGGCGGGCACACAGCAGGTGGAAAGCGAACTCAAGCGTGTTTTGCCGGAGGTGCGCGTCATCCGTTGGGACGCCGATACGGTCATGCAGCCGGATATGCACGAGGAGATTCTGGGGCAGTTTGTGCAACAGCAGGCCGATGTGCTGGTCGGCACGCAGATGATCGCCAAGGGGTTGGATTTGCCACTGGTGACGCTGGTGGGCGTGGTGAGCGCCGACCCTGGACTGGCCTTGCCAGACTTTCGAGCCGATGAACGCGCTTTCCAGCTATTGACGCAGGTCGCAGGCCGCGCAGGCCGCGGCATCCTGGGAGGCAAAGTCATCATACAGACCTACCAGCCGGAGCATCCGAGCATCGTCCATGCGGCACAGCATGACTATACGGGCTTTTATGCTCATGAACTACTCAATCGGCGCGAATTGGGCTACCCACCCTTCCGGCGCATGGCGCGCATTTTGGTGCAATCGACGCATCCGGTGAACGTGCAGCGAGAAGCAGAGCGAGTGGCAGAGACGCTGCGGCACCGCATCGCTAAATTGCAGCTCACCGATACCACGCTAATCGGGCCAGCACCCTGTTTTTACAGCCGGATCGATCGCAACTACCGCTGGCATATCCTCATTCGCAGCCAGGACCCCACACGACTATTAGAGGGGCTGCAAGTGCGCAGCGGCATCTATGTTGATCTCGATGTGCAGGATGTTTTATAGAACAGAAAAGAGCGCAGGCTTGCTGCGCTCCGTGTGTGTTTAGTTTGGATTATGCTTGGTATCTACGGCTAATCAATGGGCATAAACCTGTTGAACGCACATCTGCGCAATATCAACTAAGCATCTAACAGGTTTTTGCTGGCCTATTTCTTGGTCAGGTACTTAATTCCAGCGATTGCGGCGAGTGGTTCCACCGTAGCCGCGACTGCCGCGACCGAAGTCATCGTCACCCTGGCCACGCGCCAGCGCGCGCTTGGCCTTCTGTACGTCACTCTCATGCTTGAGCAAGACGGTCAACGTGGTTTCCAGCGTTTTGCTATCGATGCCATCGGCATTGAGCATAACGAGCGCCTTGGCCCAGTCGATGGTTTCGCTGACGCTGGGGTTCTTCTTCAGGTCGAGGCCGCGCAGGCTTTGAACCACTTGAACGGCTTCGCTCGCCAGCTTTTCGCTCATTTCCGGTACACGGCTGCGGACGATTTGCAACTCAGCATCGTGCGTGGGGTAATCCACGAAGAGATACAGGCAGCGGCGTTTAAGCGCCTCGGATAGCTCACGGGTGTTGTTGCTGGTCAGCAGCACGACCGGCTTATGCTTGGCCGCTATCGTACCCAATTCCGGCACAGACACCTGGAAGTCAGAGAGGATTTCCAACAGGAAAGCTTCGAACTCGGCATCAGCGCGGTCGATTTCGTCGATGAGCAGGACGACCTGTTTTTCGCTGGTGATGGCTTGCAGCAAAGGACGCGCCAGCAAAAAGCGCTCACTGAAGAAAACATCTTCTTCAGAGCCGAGCCTATCCGCTGCTTCTGCCAATGTGCCCGTTGCACTCAAAATTTCTGACAGCTTATCACGCAGAAGCTGGGTATAGAGCATCTGTTTGGCGTATTCCCACTCGTACAGCGCTTTGCTCTCATCCAGACCTTCATAACATTGCAGACGGATCAGGGGCATCCCGGCTGCGCCTGCCCAGGCTTTAGCCAGTTCTGTCTTGCCGACACCTGCCGGACCTTCCGCAAGCAAGGGTTTACCGAGTTGACTAGCCAAAAACATGACAGTGGAGATCTCTTCAGTCGCAATGTACTGCTGTCCGGCGAGGGCATTGGTAACCTGGCCAACGTTTTCGAACATAATGGCTCCATTTCTTCAAAAAGGTCGTTTGCTACGGCTGCCATCTTTGGCTGGGCCGGGGTCTTTCGGTGCAAATACCAGGGGGCACGATTTGTGACGTGCGCGTGCGAGTCCCCTTAACTATACTGCCCTGATCGCCCGACTTGCAACTAGACCAATTAATAGTTTCATGAATACGCGCAGCCGGTTAGCTGGCACTTGCTGCTGGCAAGTGTCCTGTTTACACTGACGCCATGACTGAATTACTGCTCATTTCTCGCTGCCCGCCGTACCCTCTGTATCTGGGCGACCGCCTGATCGTCTGGCATCTGGTGCGGCAATTGGCTATGCGCGGCTACCAGATCGACCTGGTGGCGATGACCCAACGCCCAGAAGATGCCCAGGAACAAGCCGCCTATGCCGATCTATTCCGCAGCGTGCATCTGTTCCCGGAAACGGCGCGTTCGACCAGTAGTTATGTTCAGCGCTTGCTGATGCCTGCCAAACGCTTCCCCAGGCAAACGGCAGATGCCTGGTCGCCGGATATGTGGCAGACCATCAGCGAGCTGGTTCAGCAGCATGATTACGATGTGGTGCAGTTGTTTGGTGGCGTGCATGTGTATGAATTCGCCCATTTGTTAGACAACTTGCCAAGCGTCATCACACCCTATGAATCCTACAGTTTGCTGCTGAAGCGGCAGCTAGCCCAACAATGGGCATTGGGAGCACAGGTCAACCAATTAGCAGCAGCAGCCTATGAGCGCTTCATGTTTGCGCCTTACGATCATACGGTGGTGCTGGCCGAACCTGACCGCCAGGAATTGCTGCGCCTGAACCCTGACTTGCCCATCAGCGTGATCCCCAATGGCATCGACCTGGATGCGTTCCAGACAGATGATGCCCCTCGAGAAACTTCAACCCTGCTATTCGTCGGTAACTATGAATACGCGCCTAATCTGGATGCGGCCTTCTTCCTTATTCGTGAGGTGATGCCCCGTGTATTAGACGCTGTTCCCGATGCCCGCTTGCAGTTGGTGGGTCATTCGCCACCACCTGAATTACAGGCAGCCGCCAATGACGCGGTCGATATAATCGGTTCCGTGCCGGAGGTACAGCCCTATTTAGCCCAGGCGACAGCCTTTGTCTGTCCACTGCGAATTGGGGCTGGTATCAAGAATAAGGTGCTGGAAGCGCTGGCGATGCGCCTGCCGCTGGTTGGCAGTCCGATTGCGGTGGATGGTATTGATGTGATTGATGGCGAGTCGGCGTTGGTTGCGGAGCCTGACCAAATAGCCGATGCGGTTATTCGGCTGCTGAAAGACCGTGAATTACAGGCGCGATTGGCCATAAAGGGTCGCCAGTTGATTGAAGCCCAATACAGTTGGTCACATGTCGCGGACCAGTATGAGGCGTTGTATCGGGCAGCAAACGATTAAGCATAACTAGGATAACATCACTGGCTGCTGCTGTTGTAAATACGTCTTGATTTGTTTGGCGGCGACGGCGGCTTCGATATTGAAATTATGCATCGCACCTTTGCCCTTATAGAACGTCCCTACGAGGTACAAGCCCGGATAACCTAAAATCTGGCGGCCATTGGGATGCGTGCTCGTATCGCGTACTGGCCAGCCACGCTCACCATTGGGGCCAATTTCCCATTCGCAGCCGCCGGATTTATCCGCCGGGGTGTTGATCATAGGTAAATCAACCTTGAGGTACTCATGCAGCACGGGATAGTAACCCGTCGCCAGAACGAGGATATCAGCCTGCTGGGTTGTGCCATCGGTGAAGTGCAGCGTCTTACCCTCGCAGTGCGTAATTTCCGCGATTTTGGGCTGCACCTTGCCCGCCTTCACTGCGTCGAGCAGTTCCGGGCCTGCATAAGGCGTCAGGCCACCTTGCCCCGGCGGCGGTGGAATCAATCCGTATTTTTCGGCATCAGGATAGTCAAAACGGTTCAGGAACGTCATGAGCTTGTTGCACCAACCACGCGGCAGAATGGCGTCAGCAGCCATCAACCATAGATGTTTGGTAATCCCCAAAGGGTAGCGCCGCTTGAGCACAATGCCATTGCGAATCAGAATGGTTGTGTGCTGGGCCGCTTCCCCGGCTTCCACGCTGATGTCCACGCCGCTGGGACCGCTGCCGATGACGATGACGTTTTTATCGCGAATTTGATCGGGCGTGCGGTAATCGTGGGCGTGGATGACTTCGCCCGTAAAGCCAGATACTTTTTGCTGTAAATCTGCTGGAACGACCGGATGGCCGAAGATACCCGTCGCGCTAATAACTACCGGGTACAACCATGTGCCCCTATCTGTCTCGACTCGCCAGAGGTCGCCAGCCTGGGTGACGCTATGGACGGTCACGCCCAGTTCAATGTTGAAATCATGAGATTTGACGAAGTCATCGAGATAGTCGTAATACTGCCCACCTGTCGGGAAAATGCCGTATTCCCTGGGGAAAGGCACTTCCGGCATATGGGAATAATAACGCGACGTGTTGAGCGTCAACGAAGGGTACAGGCTGCACCACGTCGAGCCAATGACCTGGGCGCGGTCCACGACTTTGTAGCTGATATTCGCTTGTTCTAATGCATACGCAGTGGCGATACCCGCTGGGCCTGCCCCAATGACGAGGACATCTTCCGCTGCGCGCTGTGGGTGTTGTATTTGGGTCATGATGTTGCTTCGATGATTGTCACAAACTCAAAGATAGTAAAAGCGATAGCGCGATGATGCAACTCTATGGCCTTAAGGTGTCGCTGTTGGTGCGACCGTGGGTTCCACAGTTGGCACAGCAGATTGTTCGGCGGCAGCGGTCTGGGTAGCGATGATGATGGCCTGCGTCGCCTGCCGATCCAGCGGTATCTGGGTGGCTGTCCCTCTCAGGAAAGCACGATCACGGGTGGAGGCGGCCTCGACAGTTGCCGGGAAGTTAGCGGCATCTTCAGTCGTACGCGGTTGCAGACCTTCCAGCGTTGGGTGGACCAACGTGGCGATCATGGTTTCACGAGCGGCATTCTCAGTCGCGTATTCCTCTACCGGGAAGGCAATCGTACCTTCGGACAAGCTGGTGATTGCCCAGAAGAACACGATGAGCGCTGCCACGCCAATTAAGCCCATCAACAGCCAGTTCGTGCGGCGTTTTTGTTGGGTGATCTGGGCATGCAGCGTGTGATTCACGATGCGCTTGACAGCATCCTTGTCGGTAAGGTCCTGGCCTGTCAGGTCCAGGGCGTGTAGGCTGATGTCTTGCGGCAATTGGGTCGGTTCCAACAGCAGCGGAATGATGTTTTGGTCGGCTTTTTTGGCTCTGGCAATCGCCTTCTGGACATCGGCATCCTGTATCGATTGTGGTGTGGCCAGCACCAGCAAGGTCGATTTATCGAGATTCGTCAAGCGGCGCGAGGCGGCCAACTCCTGCTGCAACTGCTGTGCGAGGTCGGCTTGTGCTGGACCAAAAGCAATATCGAGCATGTTATCTCTCTAGTTTGTGCTAACTTTCACAGATGCCATCATGGTACATCTAGCATCTGACGTACTCAAGCGAAAGCGTGTTTTTCTACTGTAACTATTATGTCGGGTGTAGCGCGGCCATTTGCAAACATGACCTATAGCAAGGCAATGCCTTGCCACTACGAAAGCCTGCCACGAAAATACGCTACCAAATCGCCTCCGTGCACCATCGACATTGCCTAGCGGCGGGGCTGGAGCGTGCGCAGGTAATTGATCGCATCCCAACGCTGTTCGGCGGTCAGGTCAGCATCGCAGGCGGGGACGTTACGCCAGCCATTGAGCGTGACATTGTACAGTTCGTCATCGCGCAGGGCATTGACCTGTCGCAATAAAGACGGGAAGTCCGTTGCGCTCACCCAGGGGCGACAGCCCGACTCGTAAACAACCTGCCCTCTAGCCAGTGAATCAGCATCTGGCAGCACCGTGTTGACGTACTCCGGTGGTGGGTTGCGGCGTTCTGCGAGCTGCTCCTGCTGTTGGGCGATGAAAATCACACCAAGTACCAGTGCGGCAACAGTGATAGCAACCGTGCCCACTGCAATAAGAACATTCTGCGGTGAGAAGTCCAGGTTGCGCTGGGCATAGTCGGTCAGGGGCGGGATGAGCACGTAAGCAATGGCGGCAACCACCATGACGATGGCGGCAATAGTCAGCGGCGTCGGTGGCTTCGACTGAATCACGGCGGCATCGGCGCTGATGGCCCATTCAAAAGCAGCACGATGGGCGCTGCCATCTTCCAGGCGAATATCCAGCACCGACCACCAAATCCCCGGCTGGTCGATGATGTCATTGGCCATGACGTATAACCCGGCATCAAGCGGATCGGCTTCGTGGACCTCACTGCGAATATCACGCGATGGGCTGCTGGTCACCATGTCGATTTTTGCGTTATTCACAGGCTGGTCATCTTGTTCCAGCACGATATCGTAGGTATTGACGCCGGGGCCACCGGGGGCCACCATCACGCTCACTGTCAGATCATCGACCTGCTGCGTGCCACGCGGGGTTTCCGCTTGCTGCTGTAAATATTCTGGCTGCGGCGTGGGCGTCGCGCTGAGGCCAGCAGCGGTGGTGATCGCAATAAGGACCACCAGGGCTTCAATACGCATCGATCCCATAAAATGACCGGCCCACTGTACGGGCTGGCGCAGGAATGCGAAACGGCCCAGCAAATGCGGTCGCAGGGCAATATGGTGCAGCAATCCGACGAACAAGAGCAAGGCGACCATCAGCAGCTTGATAAACAGCGCCACGCCGTAGGTACTGGTAACGGTATCTCCAGATAGGAACCAGTTGCTGCTGTTGTAGATGCCAGTCGCGATGACGATAGCCACCGCACCCATCACGGCACGGCTGAAGCGGCGCATCACCGGGATGAGTGCAGCCTGACGTTGTTCGGCATTGTAAGGCGCTAGGGCAGCAGGCAACACGGCCACCAGCGCCAGAATGCCGCCAATCCAGAAGGCGACAGCGACGGTATGCAGCCAGTGCATGGCGATGCCCAACCAGGGCAAAATCAGGGAGCCAGCGGCATGGCTGTTGATAGCCTGCGCACCAATCATCAGGGCAACCATGTAAGTATTGCCGACCCAGATGGCACGCGTCAGGGATGGGGCCGTATCACGATAAACGCGGCTGAGGATCAGCAGGCCACCACTGACAGCCAGGAAGAAAAGGCGCGCGGTCCACACATCGCCAAAGCGCGAGCCAATACGCACCACCTGCCACAGGCCATCGCTGATGGCACTAACGGCATCGACGTTGAAAAAGACCGTTGTTTGCTGGATCAAAGCCAGGATGCTAGCGATGATCGCCAGGACATACCCTGCCACCACCACCCCATTCAAGCGGCTCATAACGCGCGGGGGCAAATTGCCAAATCGGAATTCCTTGCTGCCCCAGGCAGGCACCAGTACATAAGCATAGAGAGCGAAGGCCCCAAACAACAGGAACATGGCCGCATCCAGCAGCGCCTTCCAGATGATTTCTGAAGGAATCGGTCTATCCGAAGCAGCGGCACCCTGTAAATCGGCGGCGGCATCGCCGACGAAAAACACGCGACTTTCCACAACGACATGGCCATCACTGGCGAAAGCAGGCCGTAGTTCGACGATATAGCTACCATCGCCGATAGTGCCGGATTGAATCTGCAAGGCGAGCAGGGTGCTATCGTCGGGATCCACCTGGCCAGTCGCAATGATCGCACCCGTTTCATCACGCAGATTCAGGCTGCTGAACTCCGGCTCCAGAGCTTCGCTAAACCAGTACTGTAAGCGGGTCGGGGGGCGTTCAAAGGTGGCGCGGTCCTGGGGGATGCTACGGACGATATAACCGTGGGCGCTGGTGGTGAGCGTCAGGCTGAGGAGCAGCCCAAGCCAGATCAGAAGCGCCAGCAGGCGAGTTCTTTTCATGGTGTGCAGGTCATTTCAGTGAAAAGTGGTCAGTATCAGTTTTTGCTTTCGGCGCGTGCTCAGTCGGTGTGGCGGGCATATCGTCATCGGGGAGGTTGCGACTGCGGACCCAACTCAGCACCATCAATACTAAAAAGATCAGAATCACGCTCACGAAGACGACTTCATCAAAGGCGCCCAATGCGCCGTGAGCAAAGATAATCGGGATACCCATATGGTCCTCGGAGGTTTGTGGGATTTTTCACAGTATAGTGGATTTGGGGCAGGTCATCCAGCGGCGATACAAACCATCGGGGCGTGAAGCTAATATGGGTTCCTGGGCAAGGCACTGCCTTGCCCCTACAAATACACTTTTAGATAGAAACGGACAGGCTTTCTAAACCGCGAATGACGTAAGTCGGGTGATAGCGCGGTTCTTCCTGAAGTTGCATGGTGCTGCAACGGCCCAGCAATGCCCGATACGCGCTCCTGAGTTCCATACGGGCTAAAGGTGCGCCAAGACAAAAATGTACGCCACCACCGAATGAAATATGGGGGTTGGGCGAGCGCGTCAGGTCGAGTGCATCGGGATTGGCGAAGACGTGCGGGTCACGGTTGGCCGCGCCAAATAGCAAACCCACGCGCATACCCTGCTTGAGCGCGATGCCCTGGTATTCCATATCGTGCAGCACCCAGCGTTTGAACAATTGCAGCGGCGTGTCAAAACGCATCAATTCTTCGATGGCTGTATCGACCAGGGCCAGATCGCCTTTGAGCTGATCGAAGGCGTCAGGATGGGCGAACAACGTACGCAAGCCATTGCCGATGACGTTGACGGTCGCCTCATGGCCCGCATTCAGCAGCAGCACACAGGTTGAGACCATCTCGTCTTCGGTCAGGCGGTCGCCCTCTTCTTCGATCATGGCCAGCGCAGTGATGAGGTCATCTTGCGGGTCGGCCATGCGCTGGCGCGCCAGGTCTTTGAGATAGTCAGCAAATTCCTGAGACGCCTGAATAGCGGCCTCAGCCTGCTGCGGCGTATGGCCCAATTCATACATTTTGACAATGGCGTTCGACCAGGGGCGCAGTTGGGCGCGGTCGGCATCGGGAATGCCGAGCAAAGCGGAAATAACCGTCACGCTCAGCGGCACGGCGAAATCCGCCAGCACGTCCATTTCGCCCTGGGGGATCAACTGGTCAAGCAAGTCGTTGGCAATAGCTTCGATGGTCGCTTGCATGGCCTGGATGCGGCGCGGCGTAAAGGCTTTGTGCACCAGCGAACGCAAACGCGTATGCTCCGGTGGCTCCATATCAAACATGGAGTGCCGTCCGAGCTTCTCGAACGGCTCATAAGCCGGGTTCTCCGGCGGCATGTCCAGCTCTTCACGGCTCAGCAGATGCAAAATCGAGCGACCAAAACGACGGTCACGTAGGATGGCATCCACATCCCGATGGCTAGCGAAATACCACATGTCGCTGGCTTCATCATAGAAGATGGGCGACTGCTGATGCAACTGCGCATAAACCGGGTACGGATCGCTCAGGAAGGCCGGATCGTTGGGCTGGAAGAGCGTATTATTCGGAATCATCACGCGCCGATTTTGCAATTTCAATCAAACGGTCCAGGTACGTGCGGTCCCGATTGGGGATTTCCGGCTCAACTTTGGCAGCAACAGTCAGGAAGTGCAGAAAGTCGCGTTCCATCTCCTGGCCGCGCCGGGTGTGCATGTCGAGAGCATAATCGGGAATAGTCGGTACAATGTCATGGTCGAGTGAATGAAGCACCCAATTCTTGAGATCATCCGAGCCACGCTCTTTTTGCGATTCACACAGCACACGCACCGCATGGAAGGCCATCAGGTAGCGGTCGCCATGCGGGCGCGGGATGCGCTCGTGCATGCGGAACAGCGTATCGATTAGCACAGGCGCATTCAGGTTGCCGTAGCCGACATCTTCCACAGAGATGACCTGCAAACGGAACCAGAGGTATTCTTCCATGTCGGGGCTAGTGACGATCATTTCACCAGCCAACAGCGCGGCATTTTCCAGGTTCCCACGCCGAATCTCTTTTTGCAGTGACGAGATAACTTCATCAGCGGGCAGGCCGTGGGCCGTTTGGATACGGGTCCAGGGGTCTTGTTCATGATGTTGAACCATGTATTTAATCTCCAGCAGCGGGTTTGCTGATTACTTTTTGCTTTAGATCATCAAGTTGGGCGCTGAAATCGCGGACGAAGGTCCGGCGGCGCAGGATTTCAGACCAGCGAATACGCATGGCGACCAATACCAGCGCACCGAGGGTCGCGATTTGCGGGAACATCTGCACCAGGTTGGACGGCAAATTGATGGCTTCCTGGCGCTCCACAAACAAGCCAATAGACTCCGACATGCCGAAGAAGAGTGACGTCAGCAGCGCCGGAACGGGCCGATTCATGGCGAAGATGGCAACAGTCAGGGCGATCCAGCCACGGCCTGCGGACATATTCTCAAGGAATTGACTAAGCACGCCTAATGACAGGAAGGCCCCGGCCACCCCGGCCAGCATCCCGCTCAGGGTCATGGCGAAGATTTGCACGCGGGTGACGTTAATGCCCACACTCTCGGCAGCTTCTTTGTTCTCACCAACAGCGCGGATATGGCGTCCGAACTTCGTGTAGTACAGGATGAATGAGATCACCGCAACGGCTACCCAGCTCAAGTAGGTGATGATGTTGTAACCGCTGAACAAAGTCCCCAGGACAGGAATATCTTTGATAAAGGCGATTTCTATCGTGGGTAAGCCGGTAATGCTGGGATCAGCCAGGGTGCCGAACACACCAAAGGCGGTACGCATAAAGAACACGGTCGCATTGGCGACGAACAGGTTAAGCGCCAGCGCCAGGATAATCAGGTTGACGCGGATTTGCAGATAAAGAACTGCAAAGACAAACCCCAGGAAGCCACCCGCCAGGGCCGCAGCCAGCACGCCCCACAACGGATTGACGCCGACTGCATCCGGCGGCAGGTCCGGGCGGTAGAGAACGACCACGCCAATAAACGCCCCCAGCAGCATTTTGCCTTCAATAGCCAGGTTGAGCACACCGGCCCGGCTGGCCAGCAGCGCCGCCAGCGAACCCAGGATAAATACAGTCGAGAAGCGAATACCACTCTGGATGACCGTTGGCGGTAAGGCGATCAGCATCCAGGCGACGAGCGCCACCACAACCAGGATCAAGCCATTGCGCAGCAGACGCTGGTAACGCATTATCCACTCAAGCATGCTGCACCTCCTCGGTGCCGTCGGAGTTATCGTCATCATTAACGATTTGATCCACGCCAAACACACGCAATCGGAAGCGCGTAATCAGGCTGCGGAAGTAGTCTTCCATCGACGTAAATAGGATAATCAGCGCGATAATCATGCCACCCAATTGGCGCGGAATATTGCCGAATTGCAGGTTGATGGCCCCCAGTTGCAGGCCAGAGTATAGTACGGCGACGAAGAATATGGCCACAACTGATTCGCGCGCGAGGACAGCCACCAACACGCCATCGAAGCCCGTCCCACTGAGCACGAAACCATCGACCATACGCCGTTCCACACCCAGAATCTGGATAGCACCGGCAATCCCACTGAGTGCCCCACTGATGAGCATGGCACGAATGATGGCGCGGTCGGTGGGGATACCACCAAAGCGAGCAAACAAGCTCGATCCCTGCGTCATACGCTGTTCATAGCCAGATGTCGTGCGCCAGATATAGACCCACAGGAGAATGGCCGCAACTAAGGCGATGAAGATACCGATACCCAGGCGGGCACCATTGAACCAATCGACATCGTTGAGAAAAGCGCGATTAAAAGGCATCAACCAGGCGGTATCGTCGATGCGCTCCGTACGAGCGACGTTGTTCATGTCGGCACGCAGCGGGCCATTGAGCATGAAGGTCACAAATTGAACGGCAATGGCATTCAGGATGATGGTGCTGATGAGTTCGTTGACGTTCAGTTTGACTTTGAGATAGCCAGCAATCCATGAGTAGAAAGCCCCCGCCGCAGCCGCTAACGAAATAATGATGGCGGGGATAGACAATCGCATCACGAGTTGTAAGGCTTCCGAGGCTTCATCAGGGTCTACGACACCTGCCAGGCCGTAAATTTGTTGCGGCAGCCAGTAGCCTAAAAAGGCGGCAACCAGTGCCCCCAGCGCGAACTGGCCATCCATGCCGATGCTAAACATCCCCGCTTTGAAAGCCACTGTGGCTGATAAGGCCGCCAGAATTAGGGGCGTCGCGCGTTCCAGGGCCAAGCCCAGTGGATGGCCTTTTTCACCATAAGTCGGCGCGAAGTGATAGGTCGTTTCGCCTGTATCTTCGTCAGTGATGTCAACGACAATCAGATCGGTTAGCGAATCGCACCCGGTTGGGCCAAAGCCTTCACAAAATAGGCTGGTATAAGTCTGGAGCGGTTGGACGCCTGCCAACCACACAAAAATGCTGCCCACAAGCAAGCCGAGCAGCGTCGCAAATACGGGGATCGAGAGCGTTTCGATCATGTCCTGTAAACGCTTCATAGGCTAGTTCATTTCCTCATAGGCTAAAGCATCATCTTGCGGCAGAGAGCTGCCCGCCATCAGTAGACCGAGCTTTTCCTCGTTGACCTCATCCATATCCAGGGTGGCGACGATACGCCCCTCGTACATGACGGCGACACGGTCGCTGAGGGCCAGAATTTCATCCAGCTCGACGGAGATCAATAAAATAGCCGCACCATGATCGCGCACATCGACGAGTGTTTTGTGCACAAATTCAATGCTGCCGACATCCACGCCGCGCGTCGGCTGGTTGGCGATAATCAGGGCCGGGTCGCCTTCTAACTCACGACCGAGGACGATTTTCTGTAAATTGCCACCGCTGAGCGTACGCACGTTACCACCCGCCGCCGCCGATTTAATATGGAACGTTTTGGCGATCTGTTGGGCCAATTGACGAATGGCATCGAACTGTAGATAGCCGCCCTTAGAATAGGGTTCACGATCGTAGGACGTAACGACGACGTTCTCATCAAGGGTGGTGGTCATGTTGAGGCCAGAGGTCATACGATCTTCCGGGATGTGGGCCATACCCACATCGCGCCGCTGACGAACGGTCTTCCCGACGAGCGACTCGCCTAATAAACGCACATCACCGCCATCAATTGGGCGTGTGCCAGCAATCGCTTCCACCAATTCCGTCTGTCCGTTGCCACTAATGCCTGCAATACCTAAAATTTCGCCTTTACGCAGTTGCAGCGATGCGCCCATGACGGCAGGCAGCCCCTTGTTATCGGCCACCAGCAAATTTTCGACTTCAAGGACAGTTTCGCCCGGCTCAGCAGGTGTGCGCGGAACGGTCAAAATCACCTGGCGACCGACCATCATGTTGGCGATATCGCGCACGGACACATTGGCGACATCATCCGTGCCCACGACTTTCCCGCGGCGCATGACCGTCAGGCGGTCAGCGACTTCTTTGACTTCCAACAGCTTATGCGTGATGAGAATCACCGAACGTCCACTCTCGGCCAGCCGTCGGATGACCACATACAATTCGCGAACTTCCTGTGGGGTGAGCACAGCGGTCGGCTCATCGAGGATTAGCACGCGGGCATCACGCTGTAATGACTTGAGAATTTCAACACGCTGCTGAATGCCGACAGAGACATCCTGAATGCGCTTATTAGGATCAACAGGCAAGCCATAATCGGCGGCTAATTTGCGGACGGCTTCAGCTTCGGTGCTGCTATTCAACACACCGAACTGGTTCGGCTCCACACCGAGCATGATGTTTTCCGCGATGGTAAATGAGGGGACGAGCTTAAAATGTTGATGGACCATGCCTATCCCCTGTTGAATGGCATGATCGGGATGGCTAATTTGTACAGGTTTCCCCTGCACGAGGATTTCACCTTCGTCCGGCGAGACCAGCCCATATAACACGTTCATGAGCGTGGTTTTGCCAGCCCCATTTTCCCCGACCAGCGCGTGGACCTCACCGGGCTGCACTTCAAAGTTCACTTGGTCGAGGGCTAGGGTGGAAGAAGACGCGAAGTACTTGCGGATGTTCCGCATTTCGATAGCGGTAGTCATCTAGCTCCCCTGAACGATCAGAAATAGGCTAAATCAGAAAAGGGGCAGGCGATACGCTTGCCCCCATCCGATAGCTTCTTGTGTTTACTCGCTGATTTCCAGCGCGTTGGTGACGACGACATCACCCGCAGCGATGGCCTCACGAGCTTCCGCGATGGCCATACGGACTTCAGGCAGCATTTCGACCTGATCTTCCGGGCCGTATTCGTCAAAGGTCCGTGAGCAAATACCCAGGTCCCAGCTAAGGCCAGCGAAACCTTCTGGCATACCGACGCGCGTTTCGCCAGGGACAAATTCCTCATTCAGGGTCGTTTCAATGAAGCTGAACACGGCGTTATCGACGCGCTTCATCGCAGAAACGAGCACGGTGCCGGGGAACAAGTCATCCTGATTGCTATCGACGCCGATAGCGAGATTCTCGGTTTCAGAAGCGGCTTCCAGGACGCCTTCGCCACTGCGGCCAGCGACCTGATAGATGATGTCCGCGCCTTCATCGAACATACCCAGGGCAATTTCCTTACCACGGATCGGATCGCTGTAAGGATTGGAACCACCGACGTAGCTGGTCACGACTTCGCATTCTGGGCAAACTGACATGACGCCTTCTTCGTAACCATAAATGAACAGGTTGATGCCAGGGCTATCCAGACCACCGACCGCACCGACTTTACCTGTACGTGAGAGCATACCCGCAGCGACACCCGCCAGATAGCTATTCTCGTGGGTCAGGATGTTGAACAAAGCGAGGTTGTCATAATCGGGTGTTGCCGGGAAGAAGGTTTCCTGGGCGGCGAAGAGCTGGTCGGGGAATTCATCCACGATTTCTTCGATGATAGCGGCATCAATACCAATGGTGATGACCAGATCCGGTTCTTCCTGAACAGCGCGACGAATCGCCGCATCATGTTCCTGGACGCCAGCGGTCTCAACGATGACGCCTTCGACACCAAGCTCGGCAATGGCGCGTTCCGCACCGGCTGCTGCCGAGTCAATAAAGGAGCGGTCGCCACGAGCGTTCGGCAGGATAATGTAGAAGGTGAAATCACTGTTATCCGGTGCTTCCATCTCTTCTGTTGTATCTTCGGTTTCCATCGTGTCTACGGCTGCGCATTCATCGACGTATTCGCTCTCATCATCCTGTGCCTGGGCGACAACAGAAAACAGCAGCGATAAGAGCAACACTAACGGTAATAGAGTCTTGAATCTCATTTGGGCCTCGTTCTGGAGTGTGAAATGGTCAGACGGGCCTTATTTTACACATCCAGGCATTTTTTGCTTTGATTAAATTGGTTCACAATACGGCGGGTATTCTCGTGCAGTTGTTACATACTTACAAACCACCTTTCCCCATAGGCTAAGTTGTCTTAAAAATGGCTAGTCGGGTATAAATGCAAGCACAATGGATCACTCAAAACCAATCAAGCGAAAGCGGCCCTTATGACACAATCTTACTCACTGATACTCGATACAGACATCGGCACCGATATTGATGATTTGCTGGCGT
This sequence comes from Anaerolineaceae bacterium, assembly GCA_002699585.1. Classification (GTDB taxonomy): domain Bacteria; phylum Chloroflexota; class Anaerolineae; order Aggregatilineales; family Phototrophicaceae; genus Phototrophicus. Next base: position 709,096 of record PABP01000038.1, read on the forward strand.
TGGGCTTTTTGCTAAACAGCCCGGAAGTTGATCTGATCGGCATCACCTGCGTGTATGGCGATGTCGCCTTACGGGCGCAAATCACGCTGACGGCCCTGCAAAAATATGGCCAGAATGTACCCGTTTATTTAGGCGCGGAGTTGCCCCTGCTGCGGCAGCGCGATGTTTACTGGGGCGGGCACGAAGGCGAAGGCATCACTGACCAAGGCGCGGCCCCCCTACCTGTTAGTGAAGGATTTGGGCCGAGTTACATCGTCGATACCATTCGCGCGAACCCGGGCAAAGTGCATGTGGCGGCTATCGGCCCCCTGACCAATATCGCGCTGGCCTTGCAACAGGCCCCAGACATCGCCGAAAAAGTCGCCAGCTTCATCATTATGGGTGGCGTGATTCGTGGGAACGATCAGCTTGAGCTGCCCATTGCCGAGCACAATATTATCTGTGATGCCCAGGCGGCGCATGTGGTGTTCGCATCCAGTGCGCCGATTTTGCTAACGCCGCTGAACATCACCGTGCAGCCGCAGATCACGCAGGCACACTTGGCACGCATTCAGGCGAAGGATGCACCGTTCCAGCAATTGCTGGGCGACCAGATCTCACGCTATCCGCGCTTTGCACGCCTGGGCCAAACCAGCCCCCACGATCCGCTGGCACTGGCCGCGTGGCTGCATCCCGAATTGGTAGAAACGACTCAGGTAGACATCACTGTCGAAACTGAGGGACGTATTTCTCTCGGCGCAACACACGCTAAAGCCAATCCCGAAGGCAACGTTCAGCTTGTGACCAAAGTCGATGTCCCCGCCTTTGAAGCCTTACTCGTCGAAAAATTGGAAACGGAACCTGCTTAATGACTGCGACTCTGCTGCACAACGCCATGATCGTCTGCCTGGGGGATGGCGATGCCATCTATGACGCGGGCTACATCGTCATCGAAAATGATCGCATTGCTGATATTGGCGACATGAAAACCGTACCCGATGCGGCTTCTTTTGATACTGTCATCGACTGCACAGATCGGCTGATTATGCCGGGGTTGGTCAATGCGCATACACACACGCCAATGACCCTTTTCCGGGGATTGGCGGAAGGTGTTTCTCTGCTGGTGCTGGAAGGCTGGCTAACAGCTATTCGCTCTTTGGAAGCGGTCATGACGCCGGATATGGTCCCGGCAGCGGTTGAAGTGGCCTGCGCGGAGATGATCCGCACGGGGACAACCACCTTCGCCGATCAGTATTTCTTCATGGACGAGATCATTCCAGTGGTGGAGAAATCCGGCATGCGGGCGGCGCTGGCTTATGGCATCGTCGAGCTGGGCGACCCGGTCGCACGCGAGCGTGAACTGGCCAATCTGGAAGGCTTTTTGGAGGCCATCGGTAGCCTGGAATCTGACCGGATGCAGGGCTGGGTTGGGCCGCATGCCTTCTTCGTCGATAACTCTGAGGCGATGATGCAAGCCGAACGGCGCATCGCAGCCAAGTACGATACCGGGCTACACATTCATATTTCGACGACGGGCGAAGAAGATGCCCTCACCCAGGAGTTGTATGGTACGAGTGCTGTCACGCAGATGGAGCGCATGGGGATGCTCGATGCGCCGATTCTGGCAGCCCATGCGATTACCATTCCAGAGGCAGATTGGCCCACACTGGCGGCGCATGATTTTACAGCGGTGGCCGCAGCCAGCGCCTGTATGCGTGCCGGTGCGGAAGCCGCCCCCGTGCTAGGGATGCATCAGGCGGGCATCAATGTGGCGATTGGCACGGATAATGTCTGCAACAACAACGACTATGATCTGTTCCTGGAGATGCGCACCCTGGCCAAACTGACCAGCTTCCGAGAGAAGCGGCCAGGAGCACTGAAAGCGCGGGAAATCCTGGCGATGGCCACAGCCAACGGCGCGAAGGCACTGGGCCTAGACGCCGAAATTGGCTCCTTAGAAGTTGGCAAGCGTGCAGATTTGATTTTACTCGACCGCACCGACATCGGCTGGACGCCGCTACCAACCAACGATCCATTTACGGCGCTGGTCTACAGCGTAAATGGTCACGCCATCACGGATAGCATGGTCAATGGGCGCTGGCTGCTGCGGGAGCGTCAGTGGACCACGCTGGATTATGCAAGCGCGGTCCAACGTCAGCGCGAGGATGTCGTGCGGTTACTGGCTTTACGCGATGCCGCGCAAGCCTAAGCATTCTGCCAGGTGCTCAGGAGATGGCCCAGGCCGCTGTAGGTTTCATCAGGCCGGATTTTGAGCCGATCCGCATCATCGCTGGTATGTACACCCGTCAGGACAAAGGCCGTATTCAGCCCGGCGTTTTTACCGCCGCTGATGTCCGTATTCAGGCGGTCGCCAATCATCAGGCAGTGAGCGGGGTCCGTATCGAGGCGACTTACAGCCACCTCGAACATGGCTTTTTCCGGCTTGCCGATAACCGTCGGCTTGACATCGGTTGCGGCTTCGATCATGGCCAGAATACTGCCCGCCCCCGGTGATAATCCGGCTGGATTGGGAAACGTCAGATCGCCATTGGTACCGACGAAGGCCGCGCCGCTGCGTATGAGATGGGTCGCTTTGAGCGCTTTCTCGTAAGTAAAGTTGAAGTCGATGCCAGAGACAACTGCTACAGCATCCTCTTCTTCCATTACAAATCCGGCTTCTGTCAGGACATCGCCTAAACCGGGCATGCCTACCATGTAGATCGGTACACCAGATGGGTACTTCGACTGCAAGTAGCTGGCAGTCGCGGTCCCGCTGGTGATAATCTGCCAGGGTTCCACATTGGGGATGCCAATTTCGGTAAGGCGCTTGACATAGGTCAGCGGGTGTTTGCCGCTGTTATTGGTTGCAAGTGCGAAGGGAATATTTTCTCGTCGGAGGAAATTAAAAAATTCCACCACCTGGGGTAGAACATGGTCACCGCGCCAGAGGACACCGTCCATATCGCTGATGACCGCGTTGATGCGTGTCAAGTCGAGCGGCATAGCTGCTCCAGTTTGTATCATGCGAATATGCATCGACTTTAGCGCATTGGCGGGCGTTTCTCCATGCCTAAGCTAGATACATTTGCAAAATCAACCTGAAGATCACTCATCTGCTTCAGCCCGATGCTGAGCAATGATGTCCAACGCTTTCTCAAATGTGTCTACATAGTGGGTTTCTTTAGCATTCATTGAGCTAAATCGTTTTGTAATGTCTACCAGCGACTCTACCAACAATGACATTCGACTATGAGCAACAGTAATTGACAAAACCAAGTTTTTTCGCTCATTAAAGGATTTCATTGATTTGCGAAGTTGAGGAAAGGGATTCCCTTGAGGCATACCAATGTGATCGTCGAAGATTATATCGACCCGATGTGGGACGGAATCGATCATCTCACATGCTTGATCGGTCGCGACAGAAAATCCATCCCAATTGGACGCCCCATGGATATCGAAGCGAATAATCGTCTTCTCATCATCGTACCACGTTACTGTGTATGGCACTGTTACACCTCTAAATTCTGGTACCGAACTAGCCAACCTTATCAGGTAATAAGAATCCAACGTTATAGGTAAGAGCCAGAGTAACAAAGATCAATATAAAGAGTATAAATTGCTTAGATAAACAAGTCATGTGTCTATGATTAAACATATGCCGTTCGACTGTATATCTGATGACATTCTGCAATATCACTTAAGATAGAACTGGATATAGCGGGTACAAAAGCAGGAAATCAAAATGAGGCACTCTGTCAAAGAATGCCTCCCAAAATGTTGTGTAGCCTATACAGCACTTGGTCAGGTAAACATGCTGCCCAAGGGTGAAAATGACGAGGCTGTTCCCGGCGATGAAACGAGCTACCAGTTGACGGCGCAGGTTTCGCCAGTGAACTGCGAGCTATTATCAGTGTACTGCATGATTTCAATGCGGACGCCACTGGGGTCAGTGACCCAAGCCTGCCAGGATTGATCAACACCCTGTTTCTTGTCGGTGACTTCCCAGCCACGGCTGCGAATAGTGTCGATGACTGCGTCGAGGTCTTCAACTTCCAGGCACATGTGCTTGAGCAGGATGTTATCGTTGGTGGGCGGTTCACTCTGGATAAATACTTCTATGAAGGTTGTGCCCCCGGCTTTGACATAAAAACCATAGGGTTCGCCATCTTTCACAAAGTCGAAAGCTTTTTCCATGCCCAGGATTTCCGTATAGAAGCGTTCGCTTGCTGCCAGGTCGGTTGCGCCGATATTGATATGCGCCAGTCGCTTAAACATAATCGTCTCCAAAATGCCTTTATAATGAACAGGATATTCAAAGTTGATCTTCGTGTTGATTATAACGTGATTCACAATTTTTATAGGACCACAGCAGTCTGGTGACAGGCGCAGGCATCCGATACAATGGGGCCTTCTGGTCGGGTGCGCAGAACAAAAAGCAGTACAGATGCGTGATGTCATCCCGGTCCAGTCCTATCGAGAAGCATATATCGTGCATTTCAGCATGTCAGAAATAAGCAGCCCAATACAGGAGTCCAAATGAGCAACGTCCCGATAACGGTGGCCTATGGTGATGGCATCGGCCCGGAAATTATGAAAGCCAGCCTGCTCGTCTTGCAGGAAGCAGGTGCGCGCCTGGATATTGAAACCATCGAAATTGGCGAGCAAGTTTATCTGCGCGGGCACAAGGCAGGCATCACCGACCATGCCTGGGATTCTTTACAGCGGACCAATGTGTTTTATAAAGCGCCGATCACAACGCCCCAGGGTGGCGGCTACAAAAGCCTGAACGTGACCATCCGTACCGCGTTTGGTCTGTTTGCCAATGTGCGCCCGTGTGCGTCCTACTACCCATCGATTGATACGCGCCACCCGATGATGGATATGGTCATCATCCGGGAGAACGAAGAAGACCTGTATGCGGGCATCGAACACCGCCAGACGCGCGAGGTCTACCAATCACTCAAGCTGATTTCACGGCCTGGTAGCGAGCGCATCGTGCGCTATGCGTTTGAGTTCGCACGTAAGAATGCACGGCGCAAAGTCACCTGCTTCACCAAAGACAACATCATGAAGCTAACAGACGGCACGTTCCATAAGGTATTCAAGGAAATCTCCGAGGATTACCCGGAGATCAAATCCGAGCATTGGATCATCGACATTGGTACGGCCAAGTTGGCCGACCAGCCAGAACAGTTCGATGTGGTGGTGGTCCCCAACCTGTATGGCGATATTCTGTCGGATGTAGCGGCGCAGTTGACCGGCTCGGTCGGGCTGGGTGTATCATCGAATATTGGCGAAGAAATGGCCATGTTCGAGGCCATCCACGGTAGCGCACCGGATATTGCTGGGCGCGGCATCGCCAACCCATCGGGTCTGCTGCTGGCAGCCGTACCGATGCTGATTCACATCGGCCAGGGTGACGTCGCGGAAGCCCTGCACAACGCTTGGTTGACCACCATTGAGGATGGCATTCATACGCGGGATATTTATCAGACAGACCGCAGCTCGCAGCTTGTCGGGACGATGGAATTCGCACAAGCGGTCATCGCGCGACTGGGCCGTGAGCCGGAGCGCTTGCGTCCGGTGCATTATGGTCAAGAAAGCCCAATGGATGCCCACATGCCGACCACGACAATTGTTTCAGAAAAAGCGCTGGTGGGCGTCGATGTCTTTCTGGACTGGACAGATGCAGATCGTGATCCGCAGGCCTTGGGCAAAAAGCTGGAAGCTGAAGTCAATACATCTACTTTGAAATTGACGAAAATCACCAATCGGGGTCAAAATGTCTACCCTGGCGAAGTCCACGCGGCGTTCTTCGTCGATCACTGGCGTTGTCGCTTTGAAAGCCCTGACAACCAGCCTGTCACCCACATGCAGGTCCTGGAGCTATTGCAGCAGGCCAATGCCGCCGGGTTGGATTTTATCAAAACCGAGCATCTGTACACCTTCGACGGTAAAGCAGGTTACTCCGCGATTGCCGGAGAATAACATACCTATTTGAGTCACGAGTCACACGTCTATGTATCGAAATAAACTGACTAAGGCACAGACGTTTAGCAGTTTGACCTGCACACTAGGGAGTCGATATGCATCTGAATACGTTTTCAATTGTCGCTTATGATGCCGATGCGCAATCCTGGGGGGTTGCGGTCGCCAGTAAATTCCTGGCGGCGGCGGCGGTTGTCAGTTGGGCGCGGGCCGGGGCGGGTGCTGTGGCCACCCAGAGCTTTGCCAAAGTGGGTTTTGGTCCGGTGGGCCTGGACCTGATGGCATCCGGCAAAAGTGCCTCAGAAGCGCTCACTGACTTGCTGGCTGACGATCCACAGCGTGAGGCGCGCCAGGTAGGTCTGGTTGATCGCAATGGGCAGGTAGCCGCACACACTGGTACAGAATGCCACGACTGGGCTGGTCATAAGATTGGTAATGGTTTTTGTGTACAGGGCAACATCCTCACAGGCAGCGATGTGCTGGACGCCATGAGCGACAGCTTCATCGCCAGCAAAGGTGAACTCGCCGACCGGTTGGTAGCGGCTCTGTTAGCGGGCAGCACGGCAGGCGGCGACCGCCGCGGCAAGCAGTCGGCGGGGGTGCTGGTCGTCAAAGACAAGGGCGGCTATGGTGGTGATAACGACCGCTATATTGATCTGCGGGTGGATGATGACGAAACTCCTATCAAGAAGCTGAAAACGCTGGTAGATGCCCATCACCTGTTCTTCGGCACCCCTAAAGATGGCGACCGCGTCAAAATTGACGAAGCCATCGCACGCGAGCTACAGCAGATCATGCTCAAGCAGGATTATTGGGCAGGTGAAGTCGATGGATCGTGGGATGCGCTGACGCAGCAAGCCTTCTGGCGCATGATCGGCAATGAAAACCTGGAAGAGCGCTGGAACCCGGAAACATCGCCCAAGCACATTGACAAAGTTGCATTGGATTACCTGCGGCGGCGCTTCGGCTAAACCAACATGCGCATCCTGTAACATATTGTAAGCTGTGCATTGTGATTTCTATAGACTAAATTGCTTTTATGGGCCGATGACTGCCTGTATACTGTAGCTATATGTGTTAAGCATCCCCGTTACGGTCCGGGGATGACCCGTTCTGTTCATAGTGAAAAAGCATCTGCTCCATGAGGCGACTTTTTTTCACCTGTTTATTGGCTTTAGTAGCGATGATGGCCATTGCTGGCTGCAGCAATCAACATGCTTCGGCTGCCCCCCTGCCAACGCTCATACCCTCATCGACACCCGCTATCGACATGGTATCGGCACAGCGCACAGCAGCGTTGTATCTGGATGCCTGGGAACGCGGTGATTTTGCGGCCATGTACCAGACCATCACCATCGCCGCCCAGGAAGCCACCCCACTGGAGCGATTCCAGACAACCTACGAAGACATCCACGCGCTGATGACGCTCAACGGGCTACAAACGCACGAGCGCGCCATGCTGCGTCAGGGTGATCGTTATGTCGTGCTGACGTACGATGTTGATTTTGACCTGGATGTGCTCGACGATTTCAGTGACAACAGCCGCGATCTGCACCTGGTGATCGACCCACAGGTCAATGAATGGCGTGTGGCCTGGACGGTGGGCGACATCTTCCGTGAGATGAACAACGGCGCAACCATCAGCTTTATTTCCAATCAACCTAGCCGAGCCAATATCTACGACCGCGATGGCGACGTGCTGGCCGACCAGAACGGCACAGTGGTCATCACGGAAGTCATCCCAGAAGACATCCCGGACATAGCTACCTGCATGAATACGCTCTCGGTAGCGACGGGTGAAACGCTCGAAGAACTCCAGGGCCTGTTCAATCGATCCGGCAGCAATTGGGTGCTGGAAATCGGTGCCATGCAGCCGCCGGAGTACCAGCAGTACGAAGCGACCCTGAAACAAGATTGCAATGCCACGTTCAGCGGCCAGTCGGTTCGGCGCTACCCACGCGGGGAACTGCTACCGCACATCATCGGGCATGTGGGTTATCCGTCCCCAGATCAGGTCGAAGGTCTGATCCGCCAGGGGTTTGACCAGGAAACAATCATCGGCCAGAGTGGTGTCGAAGCCAGTTGGGATGAGGTCCTGCGGGGCACGCCCGGTGGCCAATTGATCCTGCGCGGGCCAGATGGTAACCGCATTCGGACGCTGAGCGAAGTAGAAACGGTCCTGCCAGAAAGCATCTGGCTGACGATTGACGATGACCTGCAAGAATTCGTCGCCTATTTGATCCAGCGAGCCTATGCAGAAGCATCCGATGGTTGGGCGCAGCAGTCAAAAGGGGCATCCGCCATTGTGATGAACGCCAACACAGGCGAAATCCTGGCATTGGTGACTTACCCGACCTATAACAACAACGCGCTGACGCCCTTCCCGCAGATTGCGCGCAACGTCGTCGACAGCGAACTGGATCGGCTCGACAATGATGAAGCGACACCCAGCCTGAACCGTCCGGTACAGGGTACTTATCCATCCGGCTCGGTGATGAAAGTTGCCGATACACTGGCAGCACTCGACAGCGGTATCTTCGATTACAACCATACGTACTACAGCACGGGTTCATGGACCTATAATGGTGACACACGCTATGACTGGACGTCACTCGGACATGGCCGTGTGGATTTTGCCGGGATGCTACGCGTCAGTTGTAACTCTTGTTTTTATGATGTGGGCTTCAAGATGAACGAGGTTGACCCGTATTTGCTACCGCATTATTTGCAGCACTTTGGTCTGGGTTCCCCCACTGGCTTGACAGACATCTCAGAAGATCCAGGTCTGATCCCAGACCCAAATTGGATCGCAGCCAACCGCAATGTTCCCTGGGGCTATTCAGATGCGGTCAATATGGCGATTGGCCAGGGTGAATTACAGGTGACGCTGCTACAAATGGCCAACCTGTATGCCGCAGTCGCCAACAATGGCACACGTTATCAGCCGCAGTTGGTCCGGGAACGTGGCATTCTCGACCAACGCACGTTTGTCGCTGACCCCAATGTCATGGGCACGCTGGATGTCCCTCAGGAAGCCATCGACATGGTGAAAAAGGGTCTGTGTGAGGTGACGACGAACCAGAGCAGTGGTACAGCGGCCCATATTTTCAACAGCAGCTACGATCCCTCGCCGCTGATGAGCATTGGCGTATGTGGCAAGACCGGTACCGCAGAAGATCCGGCCAACCCAGGGACACATGCCTGGTTCATCGGATATGGTCCTTCACCGAACCCGGAGATCGTGGTAGCCGTCATGGTCGAAAACGCGGGCGAAGGCTCCGCAGTTGCAGCTCCACTGACCAAGTTCATTATGGAGTACTACTTCTTCCTGCGGGACGATGCCCAGTAGAAACACTACGAATTGCATCAAAAAACGCAGCCGCTGATGGCTGCGTTTTTGTTTTGTGTAAACTGGCATTGCTGCTATTTATAGGATGCGCGCTGTTTCGATGATGAAGACGTATAGGCATCATCCTCATAGACATCGTCGTCATAGAGCTTCCGTTTGCGCTTGTCATAATCATCATCGACATCCCGCAGGGCACGCAGCATGATGGCTTCAACCTCGCGTACATTGTCGATACCGAGGAAACCCACCGGGCGTGAAGTGACACGTGTGCTGCGGTTCGACGAGTTGTATCGGGTATCAATCTCATTGGCAAAGAGCAGGTTGCCGCTGTTCTGGCCACGCATCTTACGTTCAACATAATCGATGTCATCGGGACCATAGGACTTGACGCTGCCCCCATTGATGATGAGCGCACGACGGTCAGTAATGGCATAGACCGAACGGGTAGCGCCCATAAAGCGGGCCAGAATAGGCCACAGGGTCGTCAGCATGATAATGCCAATCGGCAGCAGCATGAACTGTGCCGGGAACTCGTCCATAGGCACTTCATTGGCAATGATCGTAAAGAAGAAGGCAAAGAAGAAGCCCATGATAATGAGCGGTGACAGATCGCGCAGCAGCGTCGGCCCCATAGCCGCGCCGATCGGGTTCGGTTGCCCAACCCAGAGCAATTCTTCCCCTTCCAACAGTTCGGCATCCACCGTGTCGAGCACGTGGGCAGGTACATTCTCGATCTTCATCACCGACTCCTAGCACGTTCCTAGCATGTAACGAATAGCAGCAAAGTCTCCATTATTAGTATACCCTGTATTCATGCAGAAGCGATGATAATCCCCCAGAGAATGGGGGCCAGACAAAAAAAGTGGTGACCATCGGCCACCACTTCTGCTTATTGAATTACGCGTGTTCGCTATTGTTTAGGATTCTTCCGGAATCGGGAGAATGTCGGGCCAAACCGAGGCACCATGTTCGTAGACATCGATACCCGTAACTTCCGCACCAGCCGGCATGCGCAGCAGGCCCAGGGCTTTTAAAGCGCTGAACATGATCGCACCAGCGATGACTGCGAAGACTGCAACCCACACGACACCGATAATCTGGCTGATGAGCAGATCCACGCCGCCACCGACCAGCAGACCACCAGCGGTACCGGTCAGTTCTGGCAGACCCCAGAAGCCAATGGCCAGGGAGCCGATCATACCGCCAACACCGTGTACTGCGAAGGCACCGACGCCATCGTCAACTTTGGCTGCTTCGACTGCGTCAACGGCCAGGACAACAGCGATACCCGCGGTGATACCGATGATGATGGAAGCAATCGGGCTAACGAAGGCACAACCAGCGGTGATACCGACCAGACCAGCCAGTGAGCCGTTGAGGATGAAGCCCAGGTCCCATTTGCCACCTTTGAACAGGTAGACCCAGAACATAGCGGACATTGAACCAGCGGCAGCGGCCAGGGTTGTATTGACAGCGACCAAACCAAGCGCGTTCTGGTCGCCAGCACCCAGGGTGGAGCCAACATTGAAGCCGTACCAACCGAACCACAGGATGAAGGTACCGAGCGCGGCAAGACCGAAGTTGGATGGACGCGGGGCACTACCGAAGACGCGACCCACACGCGGGCCAACAACAATGGCGCCAACCAGAGCAATGATACCGCCGAACTGGTGAACAATCGTGCTACCAGCAAAGTCGAGGAAACCGAAGCCACCATCTTCCGGTGCGGCGCTGAGGATACCACCACCCCAGGTCCAGTAAACCACTAGCGGGTAGAGAACAGCACCCAAAATCGCGCTGTAGATCAACTTGCCACGGAAGTCAGTACGTTCTGCCATCGCACCGGTTGCGATGGTACCAGCAGCACCTGCAAAGGCAAACTGGAAGAAGAAGCTGACGAATTCAGCGCCGTCGCCATCTGCCGTGCCGTTGATGCCACCGAGTGCCAATACTGGCGATGGAAACAATAGCGATCCTTCGCCCGCATAAGCGATACCATAGCCAATAAGGAAGAAGACAATACCCGTCACACAGGCATCCATGAAGTTTTCCGCTAAGGAGTTGACGACACCTGTATGGCGAATGAAGCCGCCCTCAAGCATCGCGAAACCGGCCTGCATGAAGAAAACCAGGAAGCCGGCGACCAAAATCCAAACTGCATCGAGATTGCTTTGTACGTCATCTGCCGTCAGCATGGCTGCTGCTTCTTCCGGCATCACTTCTTCTACAGCGGTGTCTTCACCTGCCGCATCATCCTGTGCAATGCTGGACATTCCGACCACGAAGAGGAAGGAAAGAGCAACACCGATTGAGATGAGACGGTATAACAGTGTACGCTTACGCATCATATGCCCCCAAGAGTATGGTTACATCTTACAAATACTGGCTTTGTTTTGCTGTAGATGCAATATAGCGTTGAACAAAATAACCAATAACGTCACATTGTTATGAAAAACATATTTTGTTTTTTGTTGGATTTTGCTAATAAATCGATCAAGTGTAATTGTTTGGGTCTATTTAAGCAGATTGCCTTAATACGGCATATATTTCACTGAATATAGTGGGGGTGATTTGTGCGTTGTATACAGCTGCGTTATACAGCAAGCTTTATAAGAGCGGCAAAACTGACCAAATGTGGCGATAATTATCATGGCAGTTATGGCTAAACTGTTTAATGCAAGGTTAACCCTGGGACCATAGGGAGGTTTGGCAAATATTTTTTTGGTAGAATGCACCAAAAAACAGTTTTTGAGCTATGCGCGTTGTTGAATGAGAGGCATTTCGTAATCTTAACGCATACTTTTTGTGGTCGATCAATGCGCGATTTATGGGTTTTGATGGAGAAATGGAGTACGGCTTTGCAAGGTCGCCAGCAAGGCACCACTCATCAGTACTAAACCGAGCAGCCCGCTGGGTTCATCCAGGCCATATATGGGATTTGGAATGAAGACCAGTACAAAAATGACCAGCGTGACGATAGCGAGGGTACGCCGAAAGGGGTCTAAGGGCGTGATGTCATCCAGCGGAACGGCATAGTAGCGGCCAACAAGGAACAGCATAATAGCGAATGCAACCCAGGCAGCGGATACAAATAACGCCAGGACGATCATCACCAGCAAAATGGGCCAGAAAAGGATACGTGCACGCTGACCAATCAGCGAATAGAGGACGTGTCCCCCATCAAGCTGGCCCAATGGAATCAGGTTAAGGGCCGTGACAAAAAGCCCAGTCCAACCTGCCCAGGCCAACGAATTGAGCATGACGTCAAATTTACCATCCGGCAAGAAGCGACCCAATGCCAGGATTTTGGCTCCCGCATATAACAGCGAGTTGCCTTCCAGGAAGCCGCCTGGTTCCAGGGGAATGATGGGCGATGTCATTAATCCAATGAGCAAGATGGGTACGGCAAAGACCAAACCAGCCAGCGGCCCAGATGCCCCCAGGTCGAACAGCACACGGCGGTTACGCAGTGTTCCACGCAGGATGATGGCCGCGCCAAAGGTACCAAACGGGCTGAGGATAAAAGCCGGGATGAAGTACGGCAGCGAAGCCGGGATGCCATAGCGGCGGGTCGTCAGCCAGTGACCCATCTCGTGTGGGACCAGAATCGCCAGAATGGCGACGGCATAGGGAATGCCACGCCACAGGTTGAGGATCGGCTGAGCCATGATGGCATCAGTCGATGCGGGGTCGGTCAAGCTGATTTCACCCGTTGTGACGATGAGGCCCGTATACAGCACGCTGAGGATGGTTAGTACAAACAAAACTGCAGCAGGCCAGGTCGGCAGCGGTTTGGGCTTACGCGCACGTCCCCTGGCAATGATGATTTTGTGCTTGCGATCCGAAGTCGCGCCATGCCAGCGAAACAAGGCAACGAGATTGTAAGGCTTGAATGCCCTATCAAGCTGATCGTAAGCGGCGAGAGAATCCATGGATAATATGCCTACATAGGCCGTCACGACACGACCACGTCCCCGCGCCAGAATAGCCAGGTCTTCCTTAGATAGGTCACCATCTTCAAGAGTAAGTTGGTCCTCAATGGCCATAATGGCTTCGACAGCCTGCTGTACACGATCACTCCAGAATGGCCGAGCCGCCTTAGCGACACCTTCTTCGGTGGATGGATGGGTCATGTCGTTGTGTGCTTTCTATTGGCGTGCATACGACCTATTTGACGTCCTGATTGCGCCGCATTATATCAAAGACGCTACAGGCTATCGTAACATCTAGATACAGGGATATCTTGATCCGTTTTTCATAACTGAGTGCTACAGTACTGAGTGCTACGCGGATGTGCGTCGGCGCTGATGTTACGCACTCATCCTGGCTGCGACGACACATCAACCTTGGCGGTCCTTCAGTCAAATTTATCATGAATGGCTATCAGAGAGTGTACGCATCGCCACGCGGGAAGCCGCTTATGCATATGACGGGCCTATATGGCAAATCCGGGTGGTCAACCATGTGTATGTACGCGTTGGCCTACAGGTGCGGATGGCATCAGCGTATAATATGTAACAGATCACATACATGCCTGCCCAGCAGAGGCCTTTATGGCACGACTTTTGCAGACTGTGGCGCAGCCAATCGCCGGACGTGTGCTCTAGCTTGAAAGCATTTTGTGACGGGCCTATAATCGGCGCACCGATTTAAGGATGAAAACATGGCAATCAACCAACAGGAATTTGACACCTTCATGGAGCGGGCAACGTCGATTGTGCCCTATTGGGCACGCAACACCAACCCGATTGTGCGCCGCCATCTGGGCCTGGGCGGTCATACCGTTCCGCCTGCCCTGCAACCGATTATGGTGATCTTTGGTGTCTGGGCGCTGATCCTGCTGTTGGGCCTCATCTGGCAACCGATTGTCCATGTGACGCTGCTGCTGTTCCTGGCATCGATCATGCTAGTGCCCGTGTCGATCGCCCTGTATGCGCATGTCCTGTTTACGGTGGCGAAGACCGCGGCCCACAATATGCAGGATGAAATGAAGAACAAGACGATCAACCTGCTGCGCACCACGCCAATGTCGCTTGAGCAGATTTTCCTGGGGAAAATCGCCGCGGCCATGTGGCAGCGTATGGATGATCTGGCCCTGGTCGCCCAGATCACGGTTGTCTTTGGCCCACCGATTCTATACAGCATGTATTCACCGGTATGGCCACCATCGGAGCAGCCCATCCTATCAGTGCTTATGGTCCTGCTATCGTTAGTGGTGTCGCTGGTGCGGCTGCTGCTGGAACCGGTCATGCTCGGCTCGCTGGCTGTTTTGGTGGGCGTGGTTGCGCCGAACCGCAGTACGGCGATTAGCGCGACGGTGGCATTGGGCGCATTCTACGTGCTGCTGCTGAACCTCGCGCGGCAAATTCCGGCAATTGAAGCCAATGCAGGTCTTATCTTCCTTATGGATTTTGTCATCCCCGTGGCCCTACCCGCTGCTTTGAGCTTTATCTTCTTGCGTACGGCCTATCGCATTGTCACAGCAGATTAGGGTCGCTTGCGTGACTGTTTTTTCCATTCAAATCCAAATCAGGTCGCAATTGACTATGGTCAATTGTGGGCCTCACTGTTTATAATATTGGCCTGTTCACTGGGGAGGTGGCAGAGTGGACTATTGCGCTCGTCTGGAAAGCGAGAGGGTTAACAGCCCGCGTGGGTTCGAATCCCACCCTCTCCGCAATGAAAAGGGACTCCAATATGGTGTCCCTTTTTTGTTTGAGTAATCGACTTTGCGAACCTTACATAGATTTCATCCGCGCCGACGGAGTACGACATGCTGACCGAGTTCATCTTACCGGGCATCAGCCTGGCCCTGACAGCGACTTTACTGCCGGGACCGCTGCAAGCTTATATCCTGAGCGTGACACTGCGTTACGGTTGGCGACGTGGCATGTTGGTCACTTTTTCGCCACTGATTACAGATGCCTTCATCGTACCTCTGGTCGTGTTTGTACTGGGCCAACTGCCAGAAGTCATGATACAGATCATTCGGTTAGCTGGCGGCGGACTGCTGCTGTTCATCGCCTGGGGTGCATTTAAACAACTACGAGCAGGTAGCAGCTTCGGTCCGCAGGATGCCACAGTCGATGCTCCCAGGCAACAGACCAGCCTGTGGCGTATTTTCGTCCCGGCGCTGCTGATGAACACCGTCAGTCCGGGGCCGTGGTTATTCTGGGCAACGGTCAACGGGCCACTGCTGCTGGCTGCACTGGAACAAAGCCCCTGGCACGCACTGGCGTTCCTGGTGGCCTTCTACGGAGCATTCATACTCAGTTTGAATGGGCTGGTGTACGTATTTGGCAGGTTGGGTGCACTCGGCCCCAATGTGACGCACAATATGATCGTCTTCACAATTGGGCTGCTTATTTATTTCGGTACATCGCTGATCGCAGAAGCACTGGGCTTGAGTGCGGTGCATCAGTGGCTGAGTCTGATCGTGATAGCTGGACTGGCCATTTGGTGGCTATGGCGAAAGTTCATCAGCAAACCCAGGCCACTGACAGAGTAGAACGCAAAAAGGCGCCCATGAGCGCCTTCTTTATATGTAACCAAAGAACTGTAAGCTGCGGACTAGCTATCAATCAAGAAGGTTTCTTCCATGCTTTCATAAGCAATTTCGACAATTTCTGCGACCATCTCAAAAGATGCTTCGTCAAATCGCGAGTACTCAACGGCTTTAATGTAGGCGCCTTTGGCCAGCCAGCGGCGGGTCGGCACACCATCATCAACAGCCAGAATGGCAATGTCACGGGTCGGTTGGTCGCCTTTATGCGACTCTTGCAGCCAAGTGTTGAAGGCGTTGTTCGGGTCGCGCTGGACCATCTTGGCAATGCTGAATGAGGGATAGAGGCGCTTGCCTGCGCTATCCAGCATGAAGCTGACCAAACCGGAGACACTGAATACACCCGACATCGGTTCGCCATTGATCTCGACGGCGAATTCATTGGCAATCAAGCTATCCACATTAATATTATCTACCATGATTGACGCTCCTCGTTTGTTTCAGAGTAGGTTTCTGAATGTCACTCTATTATACCGACTGCCGGACAATTGTGCTGGTCTCCAGTGATCGGTCAACCTGAAGATAGCGGAATAGGCATTAACATCTCGTTTGAGTTGGCGGTACACTCTGCTAGCGGCTGCTTGTTTACCCGATGTTTACCCTGCTAACGGCCTGTATACCGCTTGTCCCACCTACTGGAGCCTTGCCATGCTGCTCGATCTGCTGGAAATTATGCTGACAGTCATCGCCCCGATTTTTTTGATTATCGGCGGTGCGTGGACTATTTCGCGCCAATTCAAGCCGGACCCACGCAGCATATCTTCTTTCTTGATTTACCTGTTCACGCCCGCGCTGGTTTTCCGAGGTATCTATAACACGGAAATCACAGGCAGTGAGCTAGGCGGCGTGGCTTTTGTCGTGCTGGGCGTCATGGGCGTCATGGCAGGGATTGGTCTGGCATATTCACGCATACGCGGGTTTGATGCGCGCATGGAAGGCGCATTTGTACTGAGCATCATCCTGGTGAATGCAGCCAACTATGGCATCCCGCTGAATACATTCGCGTTTGGCGAACAGGGTGAGCAGGTGGCGATTCTGGTCTACGTCTTTAATACGGGCGTTGGCAATGTGCTGGGGGTGTTTTTCGCATCACGCGGCAAGGGTACCATCCGCGATGCCTTGATGAACGTGCTCAAGGGGCCAATTGGCTATGCGGCTATCGCCGGGTTTATCGCCAACTATTTACGTCAGAGCGATCCTAATTTCATGCTGCCCCCGACACTCGAAAGAGCCATTAACATTGCAGCAGATGGGTCGATACCGGGAATGCTGGCCTTGCTGGGGTTACAGCTCAGCCGGGTGCATTTACGGGGACGCCTGCGCCCGATCCTGGTGGCCACCGGTATCCGCCTGATGATTGCCCCCTTTGTGGGGCTGGCGTTGGCGTCGATCATTGGCCTGACGGGTGTGACCTTCAACGTGGCGGTGGTCCAGGCCAGCATGCCGACAGCAGTACTCGCCAGCGCATTGGCTACCCAGTTCGGCAGCGATGCTGAGTTTACATCCGCGGTGACGTTCACAAGTACGCTGCTCAGTGTGCTGACCCTGAGCGTCATCATCTTGCTGTTACGCGGCGGAACATAAAGCGGACATAAAGCGTTTACTTCATCTAATGCGACTATAAGACTGTTCGCATCTGCGATATAGAAGCGTGTGGTATCGTATGGGGTGACACTCTGATCGTCAATTAGCTGGAGCAACCTGAGTGACTGAGTCCTTCAGCCGCTGGCTGCGCTACGGATTTCTCACCCTCATTATTATTATTGTCATAGGTGCAGTACTGGCTGCGCGTCCTTTGCCGCCAACATCATTGAAAATTGGCACAGGGGGCGTCGATGGCGCTTACTACCAATTCGCCCATGATTATCGCTTGTTGATGGAGCAAGAAGGCATCGCGGTACAAGTCGTACCGGGTGCGGGTTCGGTTGAGACCCTAGAAAGCCTGCGTCAGGGTGACATCGACTTCGGTTTCGTCCAGGGTGGCACGCTTGACGAAGAAGCTGACAATAGCCAACTCATGACGCTGGGCAGCGTCTTCTATGAGCCAATCTGGGTATTTCATCGCGTGGACGTCGCCGCCGAGCGCTTGAGTGACTTTGCCGGAATGCGCATCGCAGTAGGGCTTGAGGGCAGCGGCGTGCGTCCGGTAGCCCTCGATTTGTTAGCCGCCAACGGTATCACTGAAGAGAATACAACCCTACTTGAACTGAGTACATCCGCCGCCATTGAGCAAATCACGCTCGACCGGGCTGATGCTGCTTTTTTCATTGTGTCGCCGCGAGCAGACTTCGTGCTCGACCTGATGACCAACCCTGAATTAGCCTTATTCGATTTTCCGCGAGCGGCAGCTTACAGTGGACGCTTTTCCTATCTATCCAGCGTGACCATCCCGATGGGCTTATTCGACCTGGAAACCAATGTACCACCCAGGAATATCCGGCTGCTGGCGGTCACTGCACAATTGGTGACGCGCACAGACGTCCATCCTAATCTGGTGCGGCTCATGATGCGCGAAGCCATCAAAATCCACAGCGGGGGCAATTGGATGCAGCCTGCCGGGAACTTTCCCTCAGCAGAATTTGTTGACTTGCCGCTGCACGATGCCGCTCGCAGCTATCTGCGTGAGGGCGATAACTGGTTTGAAGCCAACTTCCCATTCGTGCTGGCGACGTTCATTGATCGCCTGGTTGTGATTGCCCTGCCGTTGTTCAGCATCTATACCATTTTCCGGGCGATCCTGCCGATTTACTCGCTCAATGTACAGTGGCAGACAACGCGCTGGTATACGATGCTCAGTTCAATTGACCGTCATATTGATACCATGACACTGGAAGAAACCGAGCTGGCAGAGCAAAAGCTCGACCAGTTGGCGCGGCAGGTCACCCACAGAATTACGCTGCCCTTCCTGTTTATGGGGGCCGTCTATACATTGAAAATACACATCAAGCTGGTGAAGACCCGCCTGGAAGATCACCGCGAAGCGTTATTACGTCAGGCGCGTGCATCAGCACAGACGGAGGTAAACCTTTGAGACGAATTCATCTGATCGCAAGTCTATGCTTGATGCTCTTGCTATTACCATCTATCAGCAACCAGGCGCAATCGGACGCCACACAAGACACCACTGAAGACGGTACGTTCCGGGTGGCAACCAAACTGATTGAACCGTTCGTGATGGAAGACGATGAAGGTAATCTAGTCGGGTTTAGCATCGACCTGTGGGATGAAATCGCCAATCGTGTGGACTTCACATATGAATGGGCACGTTATGAAACTGTCAGCGAAATCATTGATGCGGTAGAAGCACAGGAGGTCGACGCCGCCATTGCCGCCATCAGCATCACGTCGGATCGTGAACAGCGGATCGACTTCACCTATGATTACTATGACAGCGGCCTCCTGATTATCGTCCCCAATAACCTGACAAATCCGGTGCAATTGGTGCAGGCACTCTTGAACCCAGCTTTGCTACAGATTTTTGCTGTATTTGCCATCATTATCGTGATCGCGGCCCACATCTACTGGCTAACAGAGCGCAACCGTGACCCGAACTTCCCGACGACTTATGCCAAAGGCATCTGGGAAGGCATCTGGTGGGCAACTGTCACCGTGACAACCGTTGGCTATGGTGACCGCACACCGCATGGCGTCGCTGGACGTGTTATGGCGATTGTCTGGATGTTTATGGGCTTGTTCCTGATTGCCAACTTCACCGCCAGCGTGACCAGTGTTATCACAGTGGAGGAAATACGGGGTTCGATCAACAATCTGAGCGACCTACGGGGGCGGGCGGTCGTCACGCTCGACGGGAGCACCTCGGAGACAGCCCTGCGTGAAAGGGGTATCAACCCCATGACGCGGCGCGATATCGATGCAGCCTATGACACGCTGCTGGAAGGCCGTGCTGACGCGATGGTCTACGATGCGCCAGTACTGATGTATTACGCCGCCAATGCAGGCGCAGGACAGGTCAACATCGTGGGCAGCGTCTTCAATGAAGAATCCTATGGGATCGCCCTGCCACAAAACGATCCCTATCGGGAGGCGATCAATCTGGCGATTCTGGAAATCATTGAAGATGGCTCCTACCAGGACCTGTATATGTCCTACTTTGGGGCGGCAAGCTGATCCAACGGTCGCTTTCAGTGCAGGCTCATATCTGTCTGCAAAATGAGTGTCCGCTGTAAAAAGTATATATTTTGCGTATTCCAGCATGACACGCATGCGAAAATAGCCGTTTTTAGTAAGGTGAGCATGTATAATGTGCGCGGCAACACGCTACAAATAACACAGCACAAAGCTAAATTGTCACTTATCGAAGGCCAAATAGGGGCTGCACTATGAACAGCATCGTACAATTCATTCAGAGCTTTTTACTGGGCGATGGGATCATGTTCCTGGCGCTATTGATCATGTTCGGTGGGCTGACAGTGTGGGCATTAAACAGCCTCAAAGAGCGCACAGGTTATGTGGTCGGCTGGATGGTTGGCTTGTTGTTCATCATTGGCTATAGCTCAGTGGTAGGTGTAGCAACCACACCAGAAAACACAGCAGTCGGCAATTTGGGCATCCTGGATGTACTTTTGCCAGGTTCGTGCGGCCTGATTTTCGGCGTGATTGCGGTTGCTATTTTGCGTGTGACGGGGGGTGGCAGTGCGCGCTTACAGGACTTCTTCCGTATTGCAGCGTTTACTGCGTTGGGCGTCATCCTGATCTTCCTGATGATCGTTTCGCCCTCAACGACGCGGCGCATTATCGGCATCTTTACGCTCGGCTTCGCGATTACAGCCATCATCACAATGGTGGTGCTGAGCCGACTGGTAGAAAGCCAAAGCTCGTTGTTGCCAAGTCGATTTCGGAGTCAGGCAGCAGTGCCGCCTCAGGACTTCCCTGAAGGTGAAGAACTCGACGAAAATGCGCCGCGCAGCCGTCTAGATGCCATTCGCAATCGCTTCCGTACAGACAGCAATATTGACGGTCGGCCCCATCGTCACCAACGCTAGTGCGGATTGCTGTTATCCGCCGTGCTTTGCCAGCCAGTCGAGTATGAGCGGCACCATTGTTTCATTCTCAGTTTTGAGTAAATCCATACCGTGCGCATTGCCCGGATACGCATAGGTTTCAATAGCCGCGCTGGCAAATTCCATGATACGCGGCATGCCTAAGGCGGGCCAACGGTCGTTTTCTGCGTAGATGAGCAGAGCCGGACGCTCGCCGAGTTCTTCTTCCAAAGCCGGACGCAACCCCACATTGTAGTATTCCCAGCCGGGGGAGATGGCGATAGCCGTCTTGCAAGCCGGGTCAGCAGAGCAACCACGCACGGCCATTGTCGAGCCAATGCTGCTGCCGATGGTCGAAATAGCATCAGCGACCCCGCCTTCTGTGCGCAGCCATTCCTGCCATGTGACGACATCTTCGATAGCCTGCGTCCAGTTGATGGACCCGCGCGTTTCGCCAAATCCACGTTGATCGACATTGAGCACGTTGTAATTAGCACCCAGCAGCAAGCCGATCAGGGGCTGCCAACTGGTGCGATTCGTATAGAGTTGATGCAACAGGATTACAGTCGGGCGTTCTGGATCAACGATGTAGAGATCGCCAACCAGGTCCAGGCCGTCACTGGCCTCGACAACGACGTGGGTTGGCTCTAGCTGAACGGCTTCTGGCGTCGGTGGGAGCGCCTCAAGGTCGGTGCTATCGTCCTGGGCAAATACCCCAGGAACGAAGAAGACGGTCAGAATCAGGCACGCAAACACAATCAGTCGGCGCATGATGTCCTCAATATACGCTAAGGTGTCAGGCTGTTACTCAGCCAGCAACAGTCTACAGAGTCCGATGAACAATGGCAAGATGACAAACGGGTAGCGCTTAGCAAGCGTCAGCTAGTCAGTGAAGCGGTACTTGAACAGCGTCCATAGGGCGATAGGCGCATCGGTCCACTTGATTTTCTTGCCCTCGTCCCACTCACGGCCATTGTAACTGATGGGCACTTCGTAAATGCGAATGCCCTTCTTGAGGATTTTTGCTGTGAATTCCGGCTCGAATTCAAAGCCACGGGCGTGGATCGGCATATCCTTGACCAAATCACGCTTGAAGACTTTGTAGCACGTTTCCATGTCACTGAGGATGGCATTGTAGAGCACGTTGGTAGCCAGGGTCAGCGACTTGTTAGCAACCATATTCCAGAAGTTCATGGCCTTGCGCGGGCCACCCAAAAAGCGCGATCCGTAGACAATTGGGGTAATGCCTTCATAAATTGGCTTAAGCAGAATCGGATACTCGCGCGGGTCGTATTCAAAGTCAGCATCCTGAATGAGCAGAATATCGCTTTCAGCGGCTTTAAAGCCCGTCACGAGGGCGGCGCCTTTGCCCTTGTTGTGCTCATGATACAGGATGCGCAAATTATCAATGCTCTTGGATTGCAATTCATGCAGCACATCAAGCGTCCCATCGGTCGAACCATCATCGACAATGATAATTTCGTCGGCCAGTTCGACGGCCATGACGCGATCCAACACTTCGCTGATATTATC
This sequence comes from Anaerolineaceae bacterium, assembly GCA_002699585.1. Taxonomy (GTDB): domain Bacteria; phylum Chloroflexota; class Anaerolineae; order Aggregatilineales; family Phototrophicaceae; genus Phototrophicus. The sequence goes on from PABP01000038.1 coordinate 731,507, forward strand.
GACTTCGTTATAGCATGGGATGATGACCGCCAGGGTCAAATCGGTGGGCGGCAGATCATCTTTTTTGACATGGAACGCAGAATGTACCATTTCTTCTTTCCTGAAAATACTGAATGCTGCTCTGTATTCAGATATAGGCAGCTTCCAACTTATGGGACGGGCACAAAGTTTGGGCATTGTAACAAGCGGACTTAACCGCGTAAAGCCTCTTACGAGGGCACGTGGGATATTGGCAGGTAGGCAATACAACCCGCCCGGCTGGGATGATCCTGCACCAGCGCGTTAGTCGGCAAGCCACGCAGCACCCACAGCACATAAATATCGCCAACCGCACCAGAAATGAGGAACGCACCCACGATGGTCAGGGTCGCATCCGCCTGCAACAAGCCAACAAGCCAGGGCAATATCCCTGTAATGAACAGCGGCAGCGCTGCGCCGATCCGATAGGGCGTCAGGGCCATAGGGTCCTTCGCATGGCAATAAGGCGCCAGTACACGCCACATCACACCGAAGCGAAAGCGACGCCAGGGCAAGCCGCTGGACAGCTTCCAGCCGATGGCATGCACCAGCTCATGGGCGATGATCAACAGGATAAAGCCCAGAAACACCCACAAAAAGTCGATGTCCGCACGGAAAGCATCTACTCCATACAGAAAGACAAAGGGCACCAGCGGTACGATCATCAACAACAGGCCCAGCCAGAGCACCCAACGTGGTAAGGCTTCCAGTTCGACCGTGTAATCTACTGCACGGAATCCTTCCGGTGGTGTTAAATCAACTTGATTGGCTGTTGGTGTAGCCTTTGGTGTAGCGTGTTGTTCTAGCATAGGTCCAATCGTAAGTGCATTTTGGATTATCCTACTTACACCATAGCACAGACCTCTCATATGGTGCATAAATGCCACATAAACATCGGATAATCAATGGCCCAAACAACCCATTAAAACAAAATGGAGAGCTTGTTACGCTCTCCATCAGCCAGATAGGAGGACACATGAAAGATGATTTCAAAAGTAAACTCTCATCGGACGCCTCGTGGTGGATGATAATGAGCGATAATCGACCGTTCGACACGAGCCGACGAGAGATAAAAATGACGCAGATGTAAAATTAACAGAGATAAACTCTGGAATAATGACGTTTTAGGCTACCAACAGAACGACAGAAATGTTTGACTTACTTACCGATTGCCACAAAGATAAACTTCACTGATTGTTTTTGAGAAAAGCGATGGAGCCTGACCGCAACTCCCCGATATGACTTCCCAGCGCTAAGTATTGATACTCTATGGTCATGTAGTTATGAACCATTTTTTATGCGCCTATATTACATAATATAGTGTAAACTTGATCTCAGAAGAATTAAGATTGTTGATTTTAAATTACTTTCCGAATTACATTTTACGAAATATCACGATTGTAACCTCTATTACTTTATTTATTATCAATTTTTAGGCCATTTAGGCACTCAAGCCCCCAAAAACAGGCAAAAGTTGAGGTCGTGTCAAACATTTGTGGCAATTTGTCTCTATCTGTCTCAATAAATACGCCTATACTTGAAAAATCACAGTAGGAGGGTACTGAATGAATCGGACTCCGAATCCATCACCTCCCCGCTTCGGCTGGAATCTCATTCTGGCATTACACGCGATTAGCTATACCATGCTCTGGTTATTCGTATTGATCCTGACGAACAATCAGGACAACATCTCGTCTTCTGGCTTTATTCCGCTCCTGTTATTATGGACGCCCCTACTTTTTGTCCATATTGCCCTCCACTACCACACCCTCGGCAAGCAAAATGCCAGCGGTGACAGTAACGCTATGTACAGAGAAGGCTATCGAGATGCGATGCGCGATCTGGTTGATATGAGTCGCCTCGACGAAGATGATTACGAGGCGATCAAAACGCGATTGCAACTGTCGGAAAATGGTCAAAATCCCCTGCTGCAAGAAAAACAGAAGCGAAGCGATCTACATCAGTAGCTTGAGGACGGCATAAGCAAAGCGGCACCACCCTTGCCACATTGTATATTTGTTCTATAATAGAACATGTGTTCAAATAAGTAAAGTACGTAAATCTGTTAAAGAGAGGCGAGACATGGATACCACTTATCGCAAAGACATTAAAGAACAATTGGACGAGGTTTTGCTGGGGATGCCCGGTGTCAAGGATGGCAAAGCATTCGGCTACCCGGCATTCAAAATTGGGCGCAAGATTTTCTGTTTCGTAGGAAACGAAGGTATTTCCATCAAGCTGCCGGAAGCCCGTGTTAATGAGTTAGTCGGTTCCCAAGACAGCATGAGCGTCTTTTCGCCAGATGAGGGCACGGTCTGGAAATCCTGGTTGTCCATCCAGCTACCCGATGCTGAAGATTACGCTGAGCATGTCGCCCTGTACCAGGAATCGATCCAGTTCGTGGGCGAGGGTTAATTAGCTAAGGGCCTGCTAGAAAGCAGGCATCGACGCCTGCGCCACAGGCAAAAGTCGCTATAATAGCCTTGAACTGATTAAGCCTTCAGGAGAGCGCGATGAGCGACGGTGGCGAATACTTTGATGCTGATGAAATGGACCCGATTGAGGGCTACTGTCTGCATTGTCGGGAACATATTGAAATTGAATCTGCCACTGCAGTCTGGACGCGCCGAGGCCAACCGGCAACACGCGGCGTTTGTCCGATTTGCGGTGGCATTGTCTTTAGAATGGGCAAGACCGAGTTGCACGATGAGCGCAATCGGCCGGATGCCATCGTTCTCGAAGGTGAAAGCAGCGGGCGCAGTCGTCCTAAGCTGGCACGCGACACGGTGTATATCAATTATGCCGCTGCCGATGAAGAAAGCGCACAGCGTATCGCCAGCGATTTAGAAAAAAGCGGTCTAGCGGTCTGGTTACATGATCACGACCCGGAAGATGTGAATTGGTCCAGCGGTGTGCATCCGGCGCTGAAAGAGTGCTCGCGCATGGTGTTTTTGCTTTCCGGCAATGGCAATGGCGAAGATCAGGTGCAGGCCGCCTGGGAATTCTTTAAGCAGGCCCGTAAGCCGATTGTCATCGCCCAATTAGAAGCCATCGACCCGCCCGACCCCATCCGACGCAGCCCACGCTACGATGTTTCCGGGGATTATAAAAGCGCGTTCCGGCAGATGCTGGGCGCACTCAGCGCTTAACCATGTCCAGAATCGTCTATAACAAGCTGGTACGGGATCGCATCCCTGAGATCATCACCGCACAGGGTAAACCCCATGAAGTCGCTGTCGTCAGCGAGGCAGACTACCGGGCGCTGTTGTTCGATAAGCTGCAAGAAGAAGCGGCTGAATTGGCCACAGGTGATAATTTAGCCGAAGAACTGGCCGATATTTACGAAGTGCTGGATGCGATCATCGCCGCCAACGGCCTGTCAGCGGATGAGATCGCCACCGTAAAAGCCCAAAAACGGGAAAAGCGCGGTGGTTTTACCAAGCGAATTAAGCTGCTATGGGTCGATGACCCGGATTAGTCAGCGTGTTTGGACGCAAAGTATTCCAGCAGGTAGCGATGCACGAAAATATAGCCACCGCCGACTTTCCGCAGCAGGATCAAGCGGGTGGCGTGGTCCAGGAAGTGGGCATAATTGCGCGGGGTCGCACCTGTTTGCCATAAGATGCGCCGCAAGATCACATGCTGGATGACCGTATAGCCACCATAGATCAGCGCACCAACCGCCCCAAATGGCAGCGCGGTGACGATCACTTGCATGATGCCAAAGGTCCAACTGCTGACGGGTACGGTCGATGCCATCAGCAGAATGCCGAAACTAACGGCCACGAACGCCCCCAGGCGCAGGGAATTGCCCAGGCTGCGCCAGATGCCCTCATTGGGCCGCGTTGTCTGGCCGACCACGTTACTGGTCAGCCCGGTCAGGTAGCCAGCGGTCACAATGCCGATCAATCCGCCAAGCACAATGCCCAGTACCTGCTCCCCTATTGTGACATCGGGACGGGCAAAGACAATGCGATTGAGAACCGATGTCACCGCCCCGGCAGGGATCACGGCAATGACCATTATCGGTTTGACGTTTTTGCGAACAAAACGCACGCTTTCCACAGGCTGAATATGCATCGGGCGATGTTGACCCCGGCGCAGCAACCACAGCGCAAAGCCAAAGGCCAGCGTATAGATCACCAGTGCGCCCGGAATGCGCATCACGAATTGGCCTAGCTCCTGGTCAAGGCCGCCTTCCAGCGCCACAGCCAGACTAAAGACCACCCCAATCAACACTGCCGAGGCGATAAATCGAATCAGGCGTGTGCCGAGGACAGCGCCCCAGGTGACGCCAGCAACGGCCCAGGCGGCGCCTTTCATCCAGGCGGGCGCACCGGGCGGCGCAAGCGGCGTCGTAACCGCTCTCGGAACGCCCCATATCAACGCCCAGATGATCACCATCACCCGAAACAGCGCATTACGGTAGCGCCTCTGCTGAGCTTCATGCAGCCAGGTGGGTTGCAAGTTCTCTATCTGGAAGACCGTTTGGGCCTGGCTGACCATCTGCCCTGCCAACCACCCTAGGTAATGCTCAACTTGTTGGCGCGTATAGGGCGCATCAGCAGGCTGACGCGCCAGCATACGATCCACGTAAATATCAAACAGATGGGCACGCTGAGCTTCCGGGCTATCGAAGTGCGGCAGCGAATTTTGGGTGATGTCACGATAGGCCAGCACCATGATATTGAGCATCAAAGGCGAACGACTAAGTTCAGCCAGATTGTTATCAGCATCCAGTTGCCTGCGCAGGGTCGCTAATGAAGGACCAAATTGCGATAGATAAACATCAACCTGCTGGCTAGTAAGCGGTTGCAAGACGATAGCCCCATTCAGCAGCAAGCGATTGGTCAGGGCCTCGTAGTCGACTGTGCGGCTGCAAACCACCACATCGACGAAGCCGTGATCCTGGCGATAGGCATTAATCGCTTCGACGCAGGCATCCCGGTAATCCAACGCGACCTCATCCAGGCCATCGAGCAAAAGCAGCAGTTCATCGTGCTTGACCCAACGACGGGCTATCGCACGCGGCACCTGATATTTGCTGGATAGCTCATCCACCAGCCAGTCGGCAATCGGCTGCGGATTTTGCCCCCAGGATGACAGATTAAGCACCACTGGGATCGCATGGCGTTGGTCGCGCTCAGCACGGGCCAGCAACGCCTGTGTGAGTTCCAGCAAGGTGGTCGTCTTGCCGCTGCCAGGATCGCCCAGAATGAGTAGCTTGCCATTCAGGCGATCGAACATCTGCAAAATAGGCGTGCCGGGAACAACGGTCCGGTCCTCGGTGCCGGGGCGGCGCAAGACCGCGCCCCAGGGGTTGGTGACAGCGTCCATTTGGGGGGCCATGCCCAATTCGATCAGGGCTGCACCGTGTAATGACTGCTCTAAGACGCCCTCGATCCAGAAAGCCTGTACATTTTGCAGCATGGAACGCCGATTGCGCCCGGTCGAAGTCAGGCTGCCACTCACCTGGGCGATACGCTGCGTGCGCGTATCAATCATGATGTCAGCGGTTTCAAGATGACGGGCGACGGGCAGAATGGGCGCAGGTCGGCTGATTTGCGAGATGTCCGTCAGCGCGTCGATGAAAGCCTGGGCATCGTCATAACGGCGCTTGGGCTGCTTATCGGTCGCCTTCTGAATGATGTCGTCTAGGACTTCTGGCAGATCAGGGCGCAGCGTCTGCAAGCTCGGTACAGGATCGCGCACCTGATGAATAATCAGGTCATTGATGCCAGCGTCACCATAGGGATGCTGGCCAGCCAGCATTTCGTAAAGCACGAGGCCCAGGGCATAAATATCGGACTGCTGAGTGAGTACTTGGCCCTGGAGCTGCTCCGGCGAGAGATAGGCGAAGGTGCCGACTAATTCGTCGCTATCTGTTTCAGCACCATCCATCTGCTGAATGCGCATAGCAACGCCGAAATCAGTCAGGTAAGCGTTGGAGCGCTCATCGAGCAGGACATTAGCTGGCTTGAAATCACGGTGAATCACCTGAGCGGCATGGGCGCTGACGAAAGCTTCGCCAATCTGGGTCAGCAGGCGGGTCGTCTGGGCCAGGGAGAGCGCACCGTGATCTTGCAGCAGTTGGCGCAGATTGCCGCCGCGCAAGTAGCGCATCACCAGATAGGCGCCGCTGTCATCCTGCCAGTAATCATATAGCGGCGTGATATGCGGGTGCTCTAATTGGGCAACCAGGCGGGCTTCGTCGGCAAAACGCGCTTTGAATTCATCCGACTGGGCGTACTCCGGCAGAATGACCTTGATGGCCACATCGCGGTCTACAGCCAACTGACGCGCACGATAGACCATCCCATAGCCACCAACGCCAATGCGCTCGTGGAAGGTATAACCGCGTATCGTTTGGCCGATGAGTCTGTACATGGATACGTCGTTTGGATGGATCAAGGATGCTCAGGCTGATATTCAGACATTCGCTGCTGTTTGGCTGCCGGATCATAAATGCTGCCTGTAAGTGTAACGTCCCAGACCGCTTTCCGTCGAGGCATTGGTCACAGAACTACCCGTCTTCGTGCCGCCTTCTGACCCATGAAATCCAAAATGTGCATTTCTGTCGTTATAGTATTAGAAACAGGGCCTTTATTTGGGGCCTGATGTAAGAGTGGGTGTCAGAAGAGTAGATCTCATGATTGATGTCATGTGGGCAGCCGACGACAAAAAAGCCATTCTGTTGGATTTCCACGGCCAATGGGACTTACACATGCTGAAACTCGCCTGCAAACGGGCCGGGTACATGCTGCGTGCCCATGAGCAGCGCACCCATCTCATCCTCGATTTTTCAGAAAACAATGGCTATCTGCCGAAGAATGCCCTCACAGGCTTCCACAAAGCCGCCGACCAAATTACAGTCCAGATTGGGCTGATCGTCATCGTTACCGTGCGCACGACACTGGCACGGCGCATCACCCAGACGCTCACACAACTTGGGGTGACGTCGCTGCACTCACGGCTGATCTTCACAAATTCTGTGGGCGAGGCCCTGTATGCCACCGGCAGCCTGAACTCACCCGCCGCCGTGTAGCTCAGTCCTCGGCTTGCGTGGGGCCTAACTCCGTGACGTCAAAACCCTGCGGATAAGTCCGGGTGGGGATGTCCGTATAGAGGAATGGCGCACGGCGCGGTGGCAGCCAGCGCATGACGCGGCCCATCAACCACAAGCCACTTTTTGCTGCCCAACCAACCACTTTATTAGGTTTAGGGAAACCAAACGCCTTTAGAAGCCGATCATTCAGAAAGCTGTAAATCACCTGGCGCGCCAGCGGACGCACAAACGCCGGATACCAATCCAAGAAGACGTTGACCGTCGCCTCGCCAATGACATGGTTAGCCTCATCATAGACAAAATGCTCGGCTTCGTGGGCGATGTTGAACGCCTCAAAATCGGCCATCGTCTCAGGAATGTCCTGAATGCCCATGCGTAGGCCAATCTCGCGCCAGAAGGTGAAATTCGCCAGCTTCTCTTTTTCGGTTGGGGTGCGCCAGCCAAAGCGCTGATGCCATCGGATCGGCTCAAAGACGAAGGTGGAGAGCACATAGAGCATGTCGCGGTTCTGGATGTTATAACGCCCATGAAAACGATTCATGCCCGCGATAGCTGCTTTGCCGTACTCGCTGTCGATACCTTTTTCCGCGATGCCAGCCAATAGCAGCGTCGTATCATCATAACGTTTTTGACCGTGCCGCTCGAACTGCCCCGTCGCCTTTAAGATGCGGCTGGTATGGGGGACGCCATAGGTGCGGAACAGCGCGAACTCCAGCGACTTACGCAGCAGCCAGGGATATTCATAGGACCCGACCAGAAAGACGATCTCTTCGTAGTCCGTCGTGGGGTCCAATTCATTTTCGACGTAACGTGCTATCGCAAAGCGGTCACGCGACTCGACAGGGGCTTGGGTTTGGATGTGCTCAGTCATAAGGCGCATTTTACTTTCCACTAGCTGAAATGCAAAGGACACGGCCTAAACCGTGTCCTGTTACAGTACGTTTTATCAGTGCTAAAGACGATTAGTCACCAGCGACGGGTGCGGCATCCTCAGCCGTGTGGCCATTGGGGACACCTTCGCCATTGTAACCACGGCCCATGCCGCGATAGACAAAGCCCAGGTCACGCATTTCGTCAGGATCGTAAATGTTGCGGCCATCGACCAGCAGCGGCTCGCGCATCATGCCTTTAATGCGCTTCATGTCCAGGTTCTTGAACTCGTTCCATTCGGTCATGAGGATGAGGGCATCTGCGCCTTCTGCGACGGCATAGGCGTTGTCAACCAGGTTGACATTGTGGCCTTCGTTGCTGACGTTTTCCATCGCCACCGGATCATAAGCCTTGATGGTCGCACCCTGATTGGCCAGTGAACGGATGACGGTCAGGGCCGGAGCTTCACGGATGTCATCGGTGTTGGGCTTGAAGGCAATACCGAGCACGCCAATGGTTCTGCCATCTACGCTGCCACCCAGCAGTTCACGGACTTTTTGGGCAACCTGCTTACGCTGGAAGTCGTTGATGTCCATGACAGCGCTCAGGAGCTGCGGGTGTGTGCCATGCGTCAGGGCCATGTTGGCCAGAGCCTTCACGTCTTTCGGGAAGCAGGAGCCACCATAGCCAACGCCTGCGTTCAGGAAGTGCGGGCCAATGCGCTTGTCGAGGCCCATACCACGGGCGACTTCCATAACATCAGCACCCAGACGTTCGCAGATAATGCTGATTTCATTGATGAAGCTGATGCGGGTCGCCAGGAAGGCATTGGAAGCGTACTTAATCATTTCCGATGTGCGGATGTCGGTGATGACTGTCGGCGCATTCAGCGGCGAATACAGGTCTGCGACCTGCTCGGCGGCTTCGCGGTTGGTGGACCCAAAGACGTTGCGGTCGGGATTCATAAAGTCGGGAATGGCTGAGCCTTCGCGCAGGAATTCCGGGCAGCTTACGACAGCGAAGTCGATGGCTTCCGGCTGGCTGCGGCTAACAATGTCGGCCACCCAGTCGCCCGTACCCACCGGCACCGTCGATTTGTTGATAATAATGAGCGGGTGATCCATCAGTTCGGCGATGGTTGTTGCCGAAGCACGGACATATTTCAGATCGGCTTCGCCATCAACGGCTGAAGGCGTGCCGACGCAGATGAAGACAAACTCAGCATCCTTGAGGCCTTCTTCGTACGACGTTGTAAAAGAGAGACGATCCGCATTGACATTGCGTTCGACCAGTTCTTCCAGGCCCGGCTCGTAGATCGGCATAATGCCCTGATTGAGCTTTTCAATCTTCTTCTCGTCAATATCGACCGTGATGACCTTGTTGCCCAGGTCGGCAAAACAAGTCGCGGTGACCATACCAACATAGCCGGAACCAATAACGCAGATGTTCTTCATGTGTTTAACCTCTGATATTCGATGGCATTATTGTACACATTCGTCCAGGCCCATGATGAGATAAGTCTCAGGATGGGTCAAGTTATGTGACGACTAAAATGCGTGTTAACGTTACTGTTGTATACAAGGTCCCCTTGCATATACCTTACTTTTTGGGCCAATAGCCTGCAAAACCTATCACAGTATAAAGTGACGATTGAGCTACGCCCATGCAATGTTTGTGAAACTAATCACAATATCGCCATGACAGCTCTCAAATCCTGCTATAGCGACCTTGCACGTTCGATCAGGTGTCGGTTGTGACCTCGTCCCAATCTTGATCTTGATAGCCGATTAGCCAATTGAGCGCGCGATGGCGTTCTTCCACGACAGGAGCGAGTAGGCCCTGAGGTTTGGCTGTATCGTACAGCTCAGCATCGACCAGCGCCCAGTGATAGCGATAAATCAGGTCCGCTTCATCCAATATACTGGAAACTGTGCGTAAATTGGCTTGAGCTATTAACGATTCCAGCGTTTGATGGTAAGCCTCGTTGAGCAGAGCGCTATCGGCACGATGATCAGGCTTGCCTAGTTCATCCACAAAACCCAACGCCCACAACAACACATAGGCCGATTCATGACGTGCGCCATACATAGCGAACATGTACTCTTCCGGGTCCATATCCTGGGCGAAGCGTTTTTCTTCCGGCGTGAGGGTATCTTGCAAGCCCAGGCGCTGCACTTGATCCTGGAATGTGGTGACTGTGCCACCATTGGCCCGCTGAGAAATCAACAGCAGGGTTAAGGCACGCTCAGCGATTTCTTCTACGGAGCGCAAGGTCACCTGACTGGCATCGGCGATGGGCGGCAAGTGACCAATATAAGGCACGTCCTGCTTATCCAGCTTTTTGAGGCTGCGCTTCTTACGTGCGATGGATTCTGGCGAATGCTGGATCGTGTCGTCGTTGCGCGGGAAGAAGCGGGTATCGGTTTTATCCTTGCCAATGATGCGATTGCCGTTTTCGTTATAGTAGGCATTGTTGGCAAAGATGAAGGCGTAGTCATAGTAGGCCATGATGCCTGTCAGCAGTTGGGCGGCTTTGGTGTCCTCATCCCAACGGGGCGTAACCGACACTTCATAGGCCATCGCCATGCCCTCTGCACGGCGCATGGCCTTGCGAGCGCGTTTGTCCTGGCGTTCATCCACCAGCGACTTCATATACAGCACCATGTTCTGGCGGTTGATGGCGAAAATATCGTGGGGCAGCGTCAGCAGCTTAACGGTGACATCATCCCACTTGACGGTATAGCCGTTAATGCCAGTCCCATCGGTGTGGGGCTGGATGTCCTCGTTGCCCGTGAGTTCGAGCAGTTCTTGCAGTGGCACGATCTCATCGCTGGCCACGTACATCAGAAAATTTTCAGGCATAGGGTAATGCTCATATTCCTATCACTTAATGGACCCAGAAGTGTACTGGAAATACGAGATAAGGGTCAGGGGGAAGTTGCGATCAGCCGACATGCCGCTTGAGAAAATCCAGCAGCAGCGCATTTGCACGGGCCGGATTGTCCTGATTGGCGTTGTGGCCCGCGTCAGGGATGACGTGATACTCAGCTTGTGGGTCGATGTCGGTCCATTTGGGCATATCACGGCGAATCGTGCCCGTCTTATCCTGGTCGCCATGCATGAGCAGCAGCGGCACCTTGATTTTGAAATCGGGCATGCCTTTGCTATCAATCGCTAGCGTGATCGTCTTCCAGACACGTAGAAATTCCTCATGCGGAATCTGGTTGACGGCAGCCACAGCATAGGCTTGGACGTCGGGCACAATAGAGGTGGCATTGGCGACCATTTTCTTGAACATGCCATAGGGCATGATGTTGAACAGCGGCATAGTAAACTTCAGCGTCCAGATTTCCAGTGGATTGTAGGCTTTGGCAATCGGCGTGGTGCCGATCTGAACCATAGCCTGCACCCGCTGTGGTGCGATCTGGTAGAGCTTTTGGGCGATGTAGCCGCCCATCGACTGGCCAACGACCACGCACTGGTCAACAGACAATTCATCAAGGATAGCCAGCATATCACGGGCATAGGTTTCAAGGGTGCCAGCAGTCTGATTGGGCAGCGACTTGCCATGACCGCGTGCGTCCCATACCAGCACACGATAGTCCGGCAGCAAAGCATCGACCTGGGCATTGAACATGCGGTGGTCCATCGTCGCGCCATGCATCATGACCACCAGCGGACGATCTTCCGGCCCAGCTAACCAGTAATGCACCGTACAGCCTTCACGCTGGATGGTGTGTTCAGTCAGGGAATCGGGTGTCGTCAGAAAAACAGTCATTTTTAGCCTTTGATTTGATGATATGAATGCTCCATAACCTCTATGATAATTAGCAATTATTCTATACGATATTTGTGAAAGTAAGATTATTTACACTCATACTACCAGAGGCAACTGAGCATGACAGACTATTCGTTAGAGTTATCAGCTGAACGAATCTATAACTCAAAGACCAAAAAATATTTCCAAGAAGTTTTGACGTCCTATGTAAACGAGAATTACAGATCTGCGTTAGTCATGCTATGGACCGTGGTAGTGTGTGATTTGATATACAAATTGCAGGAACTACAAGCTCTTTATTCAGATGAAATAGCTAAAGGCATTTTGGAAGAAATTGAAGAAGAACAGAAGAATAATCCCCATTCACCTGCTTGGGAAAACAAATTACTAGACTTTGTGAAGCAAAGAACCGTTTTACTTGAAGAAGCAGAATATCGTGAACTAGTTCATTTACAGCAACAACGACACCTATCAGCCCACCCAATATTAACTCAAGTTGAAATACTCCATAGACCAAGTTCAGATATTACTAGAGCTTTGATAAGAAGTTCGCTAGAAGCCGTATTAGTTAAATCACCGCAGTTAGCAAAAAAGATCATACCTACTTTCGTGCAAGACGTTGCATCCAAAAAGGAACTACTGATCGATGATGACACATTGAAACGCTATATAGAAAAACGTTACTTAGTTAATCTTAAAGCAGAAATCGAGAATGAGTTGTTCGCAGCGATGTGGAAATTTGTATTTGTTTTGTCTAATGAAGACACAGATACAAACCGCGACATAAATAGCAGAGTTCTTTCTATTCTTTATCAACGTCGGCCTTCAGAAGTTAGAAGTTATATCATTACAAATAAATCAAATTTCAATAGCATTCATGAGGATTTTCTCGACGATCTTTTAACATTTCTTGTTGAACATCCAAATCTATATAAATCTCTCCCAGAAGTGACACGGACACTTGTCGATAGACAAGCCATTTCCTCGGTTGACAGACAAATCGAATGCGACTTTATATCGCCAAATTTAGAGGAGCACTTCGAAAAATCCCTGCAACTCATAAAGAAGGAACTAACGAACGAATCATCATGGGAACTTCCGACTAAAGCTTGGGAGAGATTTGTCAAGTATGCAAAAACTCTCTCCAAACTAAATTTAGTTGTCGACATAGGGATAGATTTTTACTGTGTTAGTAATAGCTTTGATGCAGCCGATCGACGTTTCAAAGAGTATATACTGCCCCATATTCACGTTATGAATGAGACACATATATTGAGACTGCTTGATGGCATTGAGAAAAACAGCCAAACTCACAGTCGAAATCGAGCTACGTTTGACCACAAAATACTTAAAGAGCACTTTGACAAAGTGCTAGGCCCTGATTTTGACTACAAACCGTATGAATGGTTCATGTGGACCGTTGAGCGTTAGTCCTTGACAGCGTTGGCGCTGAGTTCCTTGCCCTGGATGAGGCGCGATGTACGGCGTCCGAGTTCGACTGCGAAGTTGGTCCCGCGATCCCAGGGGTAGACCTGCGACATGCTAGCCCAATACAGGCCGGGTAGCGGCGTCTTGAGGCCAGGGATGTTTTCGCTGTGGTTGAGTCCGGGCACGGGTTGGGCATAGGGCGCACGGAATACCCAGGTCTTGCGCACCCAACTGGGGTCGAAGTTGGGGTTCACCTGCTTGAGCGGGGCCATAAAACGCTCGGCCAATTCGTCATCGCTTAAAGTGAAATACTCGTGGTCAGGCGCGACATAATCGCCCATATAGATGATGTGATCACCGCCGTAGTTGGCCTTATCAAGGAAGTTGGTATGCTCCACCAGCGCCAGATACGGGAACTGGTTACGATTGCGGTCGGGGCTGTCGGCAGGTAGATTGAGCCAGTAGGTGCCATCGGTCAATAGCTGCTGCTTGAGGGCCGCCACGACCACCACCCCGCCAATGCTTTTAAGGGCCGCCATCTGCTGGCCATAATCGGTTTCGGCCAGTCCATCCGCCAATTTGAGCATCAAACGCGGTGACATGGTGCTGAGAACCGCGTCAAAAGTCTGGGTCTGGCCAGCGATGGTCAGCGTGGGTTTGCCATCCTGTGTGCCGATGCCCTCAACAGGCGTGCCCAGCTTGATGGTCGCGCCTTTGGCTTCAATCGCCTTGCCCAGCAGGTCAAGGAAATTCTGGAAACCACCCTGGAATGTGCCCAGTTTGACCGAACGCGCTTTGACCCGCGCCCACATCCAGGCCATGTTAACCATGTCGTAGTCTTCACTGAATTTGCCGATCAGCAGGGGCTTGAAGAATTTTTCATAGCCTTCGGTGCCCATGTAGCGACGCATCCAGGCATCGGCTGTGACTTTTTCCAGGGCGCGCCAGTCAGAGGTCAGCTTGAGATAGACGCCGCCCAATCCCATGCGGAACGTGCCCCACAGTGAAATCGGCAGGAAGATGGCCGACAGGTTCATCTCACTACGGACGGGCTTGCCGTCGATCCAATAGCTGGTTTTGGGGCGCGGGAACACAACCTTATCGCTGTGGCCAATTTCCTCAATCAGACCGAGCATATCGGCATCGCTGGTGAACCAGTGATGATAAAATTTTTCCAGCGACCAATCCCAGGATTCATCTTTGAAACCCGCAGCCAAGCCACCAACGCGGTCGCCAGCTTCATAGACAGTCACTTGATGGCCCGCGTTCACCAGGTCCCAGGCTGCGGATAACCCGGCAACGCCTGCACCAATAATGCCGATGTGTTGTGTCGTGGTCATGGTTTTCCTAACTGTGTGCTGTATGGCTACTTATTTATTGAATCAGGTATCGAGGGCTGGTTGGACGTCGATAGATTGGGCTTGCGTCACCGATTTCATACTGAGGCCCATGCGCGTCAGGAATAAAAAGCCGACGACGGTCACGGGCAGCCAGATCACGATATGGACGACAATCGCATACGCCAGGGCAATATCCTGGGCGATGCCTGCCGCCATCAGCACCGTACTGGCGAAAAATTCATACACGCCGACCTGCCCCGGTGATGCAGGAATCAGACCAGCTAAATTAACCGTGCCGACGACCAGCAGCGCCACCGCGTAGTTTAATTCCAGGCCGAAAGCCCACATCACCATCCAGTAGACCAGTGCTTCGACAGCCCAGGTCAGGAACGAGCAGACGATGGTCCCGGCCAGATAGAGTGGGCTGCGTAGCCCTTCCAGGCCAGCGATAACGCCCTCGCCCAAAGAAAGCACTACATCAGCCAGCCGATCCGGCAAAATCCGGGTTGCCAGCTTCACCAGCGCACGCAGCCAATCGGGACGAGCCGCCAAAACGAAAAAGGTCAGCACGGCCAACCCAAAAACAGGCGCAGCAATCGATACGACCGACTCCACTTGCGGTGAGGCAATACCAGATACCAGCAAGCCAACGACGATAAAACTAAGCATCACCACGCCATCAAAAGCACGCTCAACGACAGCAGTCGTCGCGGCCTGAGCGATGGGCACTTTATGGTTACGTCTCAACAAGTAGACGCGCAGCGCTTCACCAGCGCGCAGGGGATAGACGTTATTCCCCATATAGCCGATGGCTACAATTTGCGTCAGGGGCAGCAACGGAATGTGCTTAACGGCCCGCAGGAGAAATTGCCAGCGTAAAGCGATCACAAGCACAGCCAGCGCATAGGTCGCCGCACCAATAACAATCCACAGCGGGTTCACCTGGCTGATGCTCGCTAAAAACGTGTCTGGGTGCAATTCACGGAAAGCCAGATACAAAAATACGGCACTAATCGCAATCCCGATGAAGATCACCAGGCGTTGGCGGCCTGACCGCTTTGAAGGCTGTTCCATTAAAGGCTGTTCTACAGGCTGTTCATTCGTAGATGAAGTCATTAGGTCCTATCGAAACGGTTCGCTGTGTGGCTACACTGGTTTTAGACACGCAACTACAAATGCCAAGTTAGGCATTGTAGCAGTAAGGTACATTCATGAATACAGTGGCGCGGTCGTTTTGCCGCAGGTATGGAATGTTGATAAATGTGTTAGCTGGCATGTTTCAACTTGATCGTTGCCCGACTTACTCGTCTTCAAAGAAGCCCATGTCGAAGCCTTCCGGCAAATCGGTCATCCCCGGTGCGGGTGGTCCATCCAATTTACGCGGCTGGGTCGGCGCCTTGGGTTCGATCTGTGGTCGCTGTGTCTCGGTAGCGGATCGGTCCTCATCGGGTGCGGATTCAACCGAAATCATGGGGCCATCCGGCACAGGGTCATCTTCGTCAACATCCGGGACATCCCCGCGCATATATCGAATGCGCTCCAACAGCACATGTAAAATACCACCCAATCCCAGGAACAACGCCAGGGCATTAGCTACCCAACCAACCACGGGCAGCGTCACAATGATGGATAAACATATCGTACCGACAAACAGGGCCATATAAGCGTTAATATTTGAATCGTCACGCGCCCACAAAAAGTGTAACAGCAAGCGTCCGAGTGCGAGCGCGAACATAGCACGCGCGACAAAAATGGCAGTCAAATAGAAGATGAGCGCGCCGCCGATGATCAAAATTGACAGGGTTAAGGTGGCCACCGTCGCTACCGATTGCAGCCCAATCCACAGCAAAAGCACGATCAGCAGGAAGCTCAAAAACGTCATAATGAGGATGACGGGGAACGAAATAATGAAACTAAGCAGGCCGACGCTAACGCTGCCAAAGGCGTGATAACGCATATGTTGCAAGGGGACATGCAGTGATTGCGGAAAAAGCAGCAAACACAGCGCCCCGGTTATGAACAAGGCCGCCCCTTCCTGAATAGCACTGCGGGCAAACAAGCTCAATGAACCTGGTTCTTCCAAATTAGGGAGCGGCACAGATTGAGCGGGAATGTAGATTGTATCGCCATCAACCGCGCCAGCAATAACACCCGTCGAAGGTGATTCGTACTGCAAATTGCCGCTTACATTGGCATCCGCATCGACATTCAGGCCCGGTTCAGCCAGAGTAAGATCCAGATTGAAGGGGAGCAGCAGGGTCGATACGCTGTTACTGGCCGCACTGGAATCGCCGACATGGGCATAGACATCGCTGGTGATAGCCCCTGTGACATTGAAGGTCGATCCCCAGAAATTAACTTCATCACGCACAGTGCCATTGACGATCAACTGGTAGCCCAGATTGATGATACTGCCTGGTAAAAAAGCGTCCTTGGTAATGGTGGTGCTGATGTCCAGGGCAATTAAGTTGCTGGTGGCAGCACGGCCTACAGCCTCGTCCATATCCGGGTCAGCAGCAACATTCCAATTGAGGGCGATGCCCCCAAAATGCACATCACCGGTGACGCTGCCGTTGATCGTCAACTGGGAGCTAGCCAGGTAAATGCTGCCGTTCACATCACCGTTGATTTCCGCACGCAGGGCCGCACCCAAAACGCTGCCGTTCACGGTGCCATCAATAATGAGATCTTCACAGAGTGAAAATAAGTTACCCTCAACGACCTCGTCTTCTTCGACGTAGCACTCGTTGCCCTGGCGTATTTCACGGGCAAAAATCAAACTCGGTGGGAGTATTAACAGGATGAACAGAAGAAATAGTACCCGAGTAAAGGACCATTTGCGCATGGTTGACATAGGTATCCAGTTGGGTATCCCGTGCAATTTTGGTTAGTCTTACGTTGGCAAAGTCTTACTCTCTATTGTATCATGACGTATATATAGAATGATGCAAACCGTAGGTTCACAAAACCCAACCCTTTTTCATCCAAATGAGCAAATTTTAATGATTGTATAGTGCAACATGATTTGCCGACTGAGGATGATTGCTTTACAAGCTGCATTGGCAGCGTTTAGCGACGTAGGGCTAACCATACCGAGTGAACGATTGGGAGTCAGCAGTGGCGGACGAGGAAAACCGGGAACAAAAGGCACCAAATGAGGATGCTATCGTCACCGGTGAGCTAAAGTCAAAGAAGAAAGAAACCGAATACCTCGATCTCCCCCAAGATAACGACCCGATGCCGGAGCGCCCACCGCGCCCTGGGACGAGTTATCTGACGTCGGGCTGGCGTCTGCGTTTTATCATAGGTAACGAAATCAAGATTATCCCCATTCAGGATACCATCGTCATCGGGCGCGTACTGGATAACGAAACCAGCATTGGTTTCGACCTGACGCCCTATGGCGCGTATCATTTTGGCGTCTCTCGTAAGCACGCGGTTTTGACGCTGTTCGATGGATCACTGTATTTAGAAGATTTAGGCAGCACCAACGGCACGCGCATAAACGGGTTCCAGTTGACGCCGCGCCAAAAATATCGTCTGCGTGACGCCGATGAGCTAGAATTTGCCCGGCTGCGTACGATCATCCGCTTTGAAAAGCCGAGCTAATCATCCGACGGACTGGCCCGGCAGAGCGCCGTGGCAGTAACCGGGTTATGGGGAACACACTGTCAGGAGCAAGCTGTCCAGGCAACTTGTGCTTGCCAATTGTGATGCCCAAAAGTATAGTGAACCTCATATTGGTAGCAATGTTCATGCTATTACACACGTTTGAGAACAGTCATGGTCAGGCGCTTTTCTAATCGTCTATTCGGCGGCGTATGTGCAGGTTTAGCTTCGATAACTCCTTTCAGCCCGGCAGTTTGGCGCTGGCTGTTTGTGATCCTCACTGTGCTGACCTCCGGCGCGGCAGCTTTGGCCTATGTATTGCTATGGTGGCTGCTGCCATTAGAAAACCCCCTCCAAGACAATCAACGTAACCCGGCTGGCATCCTGGCGATTGTGATAGCGATTGCCATCATCGCGGGCTGGTTCTTGCGCGACACCCTGGCGACCTCGCTTGGTGCAGATATGTATTGGCCACTGGTGCTGACCGTACTGGCGCTGGCTTTTTTGCTGCGACAATTACGCAGTTCCCGCGCCCAGAGCAACATCATTCTGGGTTTGGTCATGCTAGCCGTCCCGCTGTTGATGATCGCGGGCAGCGCCGACATTCTGCCGACTGGCCTGTATGACCTCGTGCTGCGCGCTTGGCCCGCCCTGTTGATCTTCCTGGGATTGACGCTGCTGTTGCGCCCCCGGACGCGCTCGGCGAGTTTCTTCGCGCTGTTGGTCAGTCTGGTGCTGGTAGCAGGTATCACCGCCTACGCCTTCTCCAGCCGCGTGAATGAACCGCGCACGGATAACACGGTCCTGGCCGAAGAACCTGTGTCAGAGGGCATCACCACCTTGCAAATCAACATCAACATGCTGGATACGGATGTGGTCGTGTTTGGCCGGGAAGATGATGAGCGCATCATCGAAGCTAGCTTTGCCGGGAGTACCGCCAGCGAAGTTTCGCCCAGTTATTTAGAAGATGGCCTGGGCAGCGGCACCTTTACTATCCAGGAAACCAAGCCGACCGCTTTCCCCACATTAGATGAAGTCGGGCGCGGTGAATTACAGATCATCCTGCCAACGAATGCCGCTATCGCCGTGTCACTGGTCACGCAAAACGGCACGGTCAACTTCGATGCAGCGATCCTGGAATTGGAACGGCTCAAGATGACGCTCGATAATGGCGATGCCATCGTCACGCTGCCGGATTACCAACCGCGTTCCCCTTCAGTAGAAGCAGACCCCGGCGAGCTAACGGTCAACAATGGCGATTTGCGCGTGCGCGTCCCGGCAGCAGTCGGTGGGCGCTTTGTCCTCGACCAGGCACGCAACAGCCAACCGACCCCGCTTGAAGAGGATTTTGATGATCTCTTGTATGCGCTGGAACTACGCCTGAATGAATGGAACTTGATCGCACGCGATTATGACGACATGGCTGTTCAGGTGACATACGGCATCAACGTGCCCAATGGCAACTTCCGGCTGGATGTCATTGACGAACTGGGAGCGACTTCGGACACAGAATCCGAAAGCAACTAAAAAACTTCCTCTTTGCTATTGATCGGGCGCATTCCACATTCCTTAACAGGACCTTATCGCTCTTTATCGAAAAGAGCGCTATACTTACTATTATCCCAACTTATCCCAACTATATCCCAATTTGACATGACCTGGCGCATTCATCTCACAGCACAAGCTGTCAACCACCTCCAAATTTTACCGGGCAAGAACCCGGTGTTAGCGGCATGGTCACGTCCTGATCGCGTCGAGTACTATGACCTCGACAGCGGCACCAAATTGGGCGATGACAGCATTCCGCCTGCCCCCAATGGCGACCGCAGCAGTGACGACTGGTTGCAATTCGTCAGCGCACTTAAGGGGCCAGATGACAATACCTACTTGCCCGTCATCCAGTCCGAAAGCACCACCATCTATACCACCGACGACGGCAAACTGCGCCTGTACCGCGTCTATGATAATGAGCTTTATGTTCAAACCGACGACCGCGAGGTCATGCTTGATCCAGGCGATGCGACTCAGTTCGTGTCGGTGGACCTCGACCGCGCATTGGGCATGATCGTAGCATTGGATGAAATGGGCAAGCTGCACATCTACCAGCAGGATATGCGACTGGGCGCTTTTGACCTGGGCCTGAACCTGGACATGCTGCGCCGTCCGGCAGTGGTCGTCTCACGCGGGGGTGGCAATATTTTTGTCTCCGATGGCCGCCAACTGATCCTTACCGATTCCAGCGGCAAAGTTCGCAAGAGCCAGCCGACACACTATATCATCGCGCGCATGGCCTGCTCACCCAATGGGGGCATGCTGGCCACCAGCGATGCCGAATCGGGCGTCATTCGTGTGTATCATGGGGATACGTTGGTGCTGACCCATCAGAAATTCGCCATTGATTTAGTCGCGGATGCCACCCAAGTCCAGCTATTAGCCGACTTGCCGCCACTGGATACCATCGCCCGTGCGCTGACGGTCCACGCTAAAGGCGTGTTGGCCTTCGCCATGTCGGGTGTGGTTTGTGTAACGGATGTCAGCCGCATGGATGAGCTACCCCGTCCGCGTAAGTTGCTATAGCGCTGCATCTAGTACCACTTCAGCATAGTCCTATCCCCGTGTTTGATGTACATTTTGTGCGGATCGCATTGTTCGAGTTGCCATCAGGTGAGGCTCCCACATGACCCAACGGCTGCATATTCAACCCATCATAGCTGTCTTTGCTGTGCTGATAACGGCACTGGCCCTATTCGCTGGGTCGATTGCTGCACAAGATAGCAATGCCAGCGTCATCGATATGTGGGAGGGGCTTAACGTGCGCTCTGCACCGGATGGCGGCGCCAGCGTCATTGGGGAACTAGCAGGCCGGACACCTGTGACGATCCTCACCCGGACGCGGGATAATGCCTGGTTCCAGGTGCAGATGCCTGATGGCCAGCTCGGTTGGGCAGCAGCGGGTTACTTTGACCTCAAGGTAGAAATCTGGCAGATTCCAATAGAAGGCGCAAGCCAGCCCGTAGACGAACCTCAACCCGATCAACCATCAGCCGAAGCGCCCGCCCAGGAGCCGATCAGCGTGCCAACCGATTTCGAGGCCAATGCATCGGTCGCAGACAGCGCCTATGGCGGCCTGAACCTGCGCGATGACATCAACGGCAGTCGTATTGGGTTACTGGCAGCAGGCACACCGCTGACCGTACTCGGCGAAAGCGGCGGTTGGCTGAATGTACAAGCGCCCGATGGTCAAGTCGGCTGGGTATCGGCGCGTTACGTCGATCGTCAGTCCACAGGCACGACGAGTAGCGCAACCAGCACAGTCGATGCTGGCGGACCGCTGCCGCGCGGCGTGGCGGCGATTGTCCAGCGTGGACGCCAACTAGGGAACAACGCCAACAATTTTTCGCGGGTCGGCGACAGCATCACCGCCTCTGATTTGTTCCTGTATCCGATTGGGCATGGGGCCTACACTCTGGGCGCGTATGGCCACTTACAGGAAGCCATTAACTTCTTCAGCAGCGACGATAATTCATTTTTGCATCGCCCGATTGCGGCCAATTATGGCTGGACGACTGCCGATGTACTCAATCCGGCGCAGGCCGATGGCAACCGCTGCCAAGCCGGGCAAACACCGCTGGCCTGTGAATATCGCACGGTGCGGCCTGCTGTCGCGCTCATCATGTTTGGCAGCAATGACGTTGCCCTGCTCAGCCTGGACCAGTACGCAGCCAACCTCGACCAGATTGTGCAGATCACGATTGGCCAGGGTATCGTTCCTGTGCTGAGCACGATCCCACCGCGCAATGGCTATGATGTCGGCGGCATCAACGGTGTGGTACGGAACACAGCCACCCGTTATGGCATTCCACTATGGGACTATCATGGCGTCATGGTCGGCTTGCCTAGCAGTGGCCTGAGCGCCGATGGCCTGCATCCGTCAGCACCCGCAGATGGCTTCGCCTATGCGGCCAGCTTCACCGAGGGATTTTTGCAGTATGGCACCGTTCAGCGCAATTTAGGCGCACTGGAACAACTCTACGCATTGTGGCGCGATGTCCTGGCTGGCTAAATACGCGCTGCCGCTGTGCATCCTGCTGTGCTTCGTCGGACTGGCGCTGCATACGGCCTATGTCGTCCCGGCTTTTGAAAATTCCGACGAAGCCGAGCACTTCCTTTATGCACAGACTATCGCCGCCAATGGGGTGCTGCCGACCATTGTGCCGCGTGACACCCTGAATGATGCAGATTCCGCGCTGGCCCGCTGGAACAACCACGCGCACCATCCACCTCTATTCTACCTGAGCGCCGCCGTCATCAGCGGCTTTGATCGTAGGGAGCTAGCGAGCTATCTGCGCACCAACGATTTAATCTTCACACGCGGGGTTACGGCCAACAATCCCAACAAGTGGCTGCACAGTCCTCAGCCACCGACCGACCAGAGTTTGCTGGCGCTCAACATGGTGCGCTGGCTGAATATCGCTATTGGCATGGTCACGCTCAGTCTGGTCTATAAAACGGCCTTGATCGCGTTACGCAGTCGCTATGCAGCGGCGCTAGCGATGGGTTTCACGGCGGCGATTCCGACTTTCATCAGCATTCACAGCAGCGTAAGCAATGACCCACTGGTGGTCATGCTGTTCAGTGCGGGGTTGTTATGGAGCGTGCGCCTGCTGCATCGTCGCCAATTGACCCTGCACGATGATCTGCTCATTGGCTTGATAGCCGCCGGGGCCGCCCTCAGCAAATTGACCGGAGCGGCGCTGTGGGCAGTCGTGATCGTTGCGCTGGCGATTTCTGTGCTCAAGCAGTGGATTTCGTTGCGGCGTGCTGTGCGAACACTGGCGACAGCACTGGTGATCTTCGCCCTGCTGGCGGGCTGGTGGTATGTCCGTAACTGGCAGCTCTATGGCGATCCGTTGGCGCTGGATGCGACCGCCGCCATGTGGGGCCGTGACTTCGACGTTGTGGCGACTTCGTTTACACAGGAATTGCAACGGCTGGCACTGTCCTTCTGGATGATGGTCGGCTACCGTCACGAGCCAATTTTCGCGCCGGATTGGTTTTACGGTGTGGCGGCGGCTGTTGTCGGGCTGGCCGGATTGGGCATCATCGGACGCAGGCGTGTTCGGCTCAGCATATGGGACGCAAATCTGCTACTGGTAACAATAGCGGTCGTGGTGGCGCTGGTGGCGATAGGCACAGTCAGCGTCGATATTTCCTATGGTCGCCTGCTGATGCCTGCTATCGGCGCACTGGCTATTTTGCTCGGCTGGGGATTGGCACGTCTGCCCTGGCGGCTGGGTTCGCTGGTAATGATCGCCTTTTTCATCAGCAGCGGCGTAGTGCTAATCCGCGATTTGCCAATGCACTATCGGCCGCTGGTAGCGATTGAAGCCCTGCCAAACACCGTCACGCCCGTCGATTGGCAGCTTGATGACCTGGCGATAACGGGCATCGAACTGCATCAGGCGACAATACAACCAGGTGATATGCTGACGTTTGATCTGTATTTGCAGGGCAGCAATGCGGCCAATCCGGCCTTGAACGCCACGCTGGTCGATAGCCTGACGGGCGAACCAGTGGGTCAGGTCGATGTGTTCCCCGGCATGGCCCCCACGGACAGCTTACAAGACAGCACACTCTATCGGGCGACCATCACCCTGCCACTGGATGCCAGCAACAAAGCACTTTCCCCCAGGGCGCTGTTGCTACAAGTGCGCTGGTACGACGTCGGTAACGCTGAATGGCTGGACTTTACAGTCGGTAACGGCACTCTGGAAGGTGCGGCGCTATGGGTCGATACCGACTATGCGCGTCCGCAGTTGGCACAGGTGATGGACATTCAATTTGACGATTTGCTCAAGCTGGCCAGTTATGACATTGACCCAGCAGAGACCAGCGCTAGCGACGTCATCAGGCTTGATCTAGCATGGGATATACAGGCCCAACCAGACCAAGACATGGTGCTGACTGTTCAACTTTACAATGCAGAGGGCCAATTTATCAGTCAGTGGGATGGTCCGCTGGCGGGATTGCCTTACTGGCTATGGCGTGATAACTTGAGTGTGATCAACAGCCGTGACATTGCACTGCCGGAAGAGTTACCCGCTGGTGACTACCAACTGCGCCTGGGCTGGTACGACTTGGATACGCTGACACGCCTGCCCGTTGAGAATGCTCCTCAGCAGGACAATTTAGCGATTTTAGAAACGCCACTCACAATCAGACCTTAACAACTGCACCAGTGACCCGACACCAGCACTGCGCTACACTTGGCTGCTATATAGTCATCCTACAAAAGAGGCATCCACATGGAGCTTACAGCAGTTCGCGATATTGTCATCGACATGGCCAAAGAAGCGGGTGCAATCGCACTCGATTATTATCAGCGTCCGCTTGTTTACAATACGAAGGCCAGCAACTACGACATCGTCACCGAGGGCGATAAAGCCACCGAACTGGCGATTGTCGCGCAGATCAAAAAACATTTTCCAGGGCACTATATTCATGGTGAAGAAGGCGGCGGCCAGGGCGACCCGAATGCCGAGTATCATTGGTATGTGGACCCCATCGATGGCACAACCAACTATGCCCATTGCTTCCCCTATTGGTGTACCAGCATCGCCATGACCACACAGGACCGCCAACCCCTGGTGGGCGTGTTGTATGCCCCCGTCATGAATGATCTGTTTGTGGCGGTCAAAGGCCAGGGCGCAATGCTCAATGGCCAGCCGATCCATGTAGCTGAGCGCGCAGAACTGGCTGAGTGCATTGTCGTCAGCGGCTTCCCCTATGATCGCAAGACCAACCCGGATAACAATCAAGCGGAGTGGTCAGCGATGGCGCCCTTGGTACGCGGCCTTCGTCGGTTGGGCAGCGCCGCGCTGGACATGGCCAATATCGCCGCTGGTCGACTGGATGGGTACTGGGAACGGGGACTACATCCCTGGGATACGCTGGCGGGCGTTTTGCTCATACAGGAAGCGGGTGGCAAAGTGTCCACCTATTCGGGCGAACCGAACCCCCAAAATACAGAAGAAGGCCGCTACCTGGTCAGCAACGGCCATGTTCACCAAAAGATGGTGGATGTCTTGATGAGTGCTCGTAAATCCTAGCTGATGTCACCGAGCAGGTCGCGTAATTCATCGTCCATGAAGAGCGATCCGGTGCCCTTTTTGCGCTTGATGACGCGGTACATAACTACATCTTCGTAACCGGGTTTAGGACGCGGGATATTATCTGTCGGCTCGCACTCAAAGACGTCACTGATTTCATCATAAACGGCCTGGCTGATGATGATCTCGCCTTCTGCGGCTTGCTCTTGCAAATATTTACTGATGTCGTAGGCTTCGCCCAGGGCCGCCAGTTCTTTGCGATCGGGCGAACCCACGTTACCGATCACCGCCGGGCCAACATGCAAGCCAATGCCATAATATAGGCGCTCATTTTCCGGCATGACCTCATGCTGGGCGATTAGATCCAGCCGCAGTTGCAGCGCCGCGCTCACCGCCCGCACCACATGGTCTTCCTGCGGATTGAACTGCGTGTTCCACATGCCAGTCACGGCATCACCCAGGTATTTATCCGTGATGCCCTCAAACAGGCCAATGGCATCGCTGGCAAGGCTCAGGTATTTATTGATGGCCTGCATCAAATCTTCGGGTTCAAGTTCTTCGCTAAAAGTCGTAAAGCCGCGCACATCGGCGAACATGCAGGTAATTTCGCGTTCCTGCGGCCGCATATCGATGGAACTGGCATCACGGAAGTGATCAAATAGGGCCGAAGGTAAGAACAATTTGACTTCTGCTAACTGCGAGGCCAGCCGCTTTTGCTCGGTCAAGTCACTGACGACGATAGTCACACCTGCGTTAGCGCTGTCGGCATCGCGCAGGGGGCTGAGGGCCACCGTCCAATAGCGCGTGCCTGCACCGGGCAGTTCCACCGTGAGTTCGATGCGCGACTGCTGGCCCTGGCTATGCGCCAATTGCAAATTCTCAGTGAAATGCTCTGGTAGCATGGGCAACAGGTCATCCAACGGTCGATTTTCCGCCACGTCGTCATCAGCCAACCCCAGGATCGAGCGCATAGCGGCATTGACGATCAAGACCTGATTGTCATGATCGACAGTAATGACGCCATTGGCAATCGAACTGAACAGGTTACGCATGCGGTCACGGATGTCAGTGACTTCAGCCAACCGGATACGCGAGGCTTCAAATAATTGGGCATTTTCAATAGCGACCGCTGCCTGGTCAGCAAAGGCCTTGAGCACGTCCATTTCTTGCTCGCGGAAGACACCGGGCATAAAGCGGTTGTCGCAATAGGCCACGCCGATGACCTCATCGCGGACCTTAAGCGGTACAGCGACGATACTGCGCAAGTTGTAGCCAGCAATACTCTGGCTGGAATTATAGCGCTGGTCAGCGGCGGCGTTGTCTGTCAGGATCGCTTCGCCCTTCTCAGCGACATCGCGCACAATCGTCTTGCTGACAATGAGTCCCTGGCTGTTATCGAGCTGGGCCTGATCCATGCCACGCGCGGTACGAAATTCCAGTTCGCCTGTGTGTTTGCTCCTGAGGGCGATGTATCCGCGCTCAGCACGGGTCAGGGCAATGACGGTATCCATCACCTGATTCAACACATCATCGGTACTCAGGGAGGAATTAATCAGCGCGCTGGTATCTGCTAAAGCGCGCAAGGAACGCAGCTCAACCAGATTATCGACCATCGTACGACTGAGATTATCGACCTGGGATTTGAGCGTGCGTAAATTATCGAGCGACCCCGATGGCAAACTCATCCCACGCTGACGCAGCAGGTCGCGCTGGGTACGCAAAAGCTGCGTCACATCATCAATTTTTTGAGCGAGCTTGCTCAGCCCTTCCGGCTGTTTATTCTGATCGGGTGTGTTATTCATAGCAACCCATTACCTTAAATGGCACATTTCGATGGCATATACGGATGCAGAGGACGTATCCGGCGCTAGTCTGCGGCCGAGACCTCATAAATTTCGATACCTTGTTGGCGGCCCTTCACCTGAATCGTTCCTAACTCGTTAAAGTGCAGGCCATCCTGGGTGGTCAGCAGTTCGCAAGTGGCTTCACTGACGATGATCTGGCCCATTGCCGCATTTTCTTCCAGCCGCTTGGCCGTGTTGATCGTATCGCCAATAGCAGTGAAGTCGCGGCGGCTGGGGCTGCCCACGTTACCGAGGGTCGCTACACCGGTATGAATCCCTGCCCGGTAAGGCCAAACCTCCGGGTTGATGCCCTCTTGTTGGTACAAATTGAGGAAGGCACGGTGCATATCCAGCGCGCAGGCCAACGCCCGGTCGGGGTGATCTTCCGATGGGTTCAGGCGCGTATTGAATAGGGCCATGACTTCGTTACCCATGTATTTATCCACGATGCCCCCGTAACGATGCACGCAGTCGGTAGCAGCGCTCAAATATTGGTTGAGCATATCGAGCATTTGACGTGGGCTAACGTGCTTGAGACTGGCAAACGAACGCGCTTCCACAAACAAGCAGGTGACAATACGGCGTTCCCCACCCAGCGAAATGCGGCTGATCTCATGAATATTGTCGACCATCTGCGGCGGCAGGTAGGTCTTGGTGATACGGATTTGCTGCTCTTGTTCGCGCAGGTCGGTGACATCATCCAGCACAACCGCCACACCGCGTGTGGTCTCTTCGGCATCGCGCAAGGGGCTGAGCTTGATGTTCAGCGCACGGCGACCCTCAGACGTGACGATTTCGCCTTCGATCTGCTGAGCCGCTCCTTCTTCACGAATCTGGGCCAGGGCCTGGTCAATATCGGCGGTGATGCGCGGCAGCAAATTGCTCATCGGCTGGCCAATAAAACTCTCCGACTGGAAGTCGAGAATTTGGGTCGCAGCGCGGTTGATTGTTGTAATCAGATCCTCGGAATTGGTGGCGATGATACCGCTGGCAATCGAGGCGAAGACGCTGTCCATCAATTCCTTGACGCGCGTAATTTCCCCTAGCAGCAATTGGATACGCTCGAATAGACGCGCATTGGAAATCGCAACGGCGGCGGTATTGGCGAAAGCCGTCAGCGTGCTGCGCTCGCGGTGGGTAAAGACGCCGGACTGCATGCGGTTATCGACGTAAACCACACCAAGAATATCGTCTTTGTACAGCAGTGGCACACACAAGACCGAGCGCATGTTCAAGTTGGCGATGCTGACGTTGTCCATCAAACGCTCATCCTGGTAGGCATCATCGGCCAGAAGGGGTTCGCGCTTGGTGATGACTTCCTTGATAATGCTCGTGCTGACCTCTGGCGTGGCTCCTGGTGCAGTTTGGCCCGTGAGAATTTCCTCGCGGATAATGCGGAAGACGAGCTGCTTTGTTTCTTTGTTGAGCAAAATGAGATAGCCACGTTCGGCGCGTGTCAGTGCAATGACCACATCCATCGTGCGTTGGAGGACCGTATCGACATCCAGTTCACTGTTGAGCTGGGTAGACATATCGGCCAGGGCGCGCAACTGGCGCAATTCAGCCTGCTCCTCGACAAAACGATCCGCCAATCCGGCTAAGTCTTTGCCAATGGAATCCAAGGTTGTCATGACCATCGGCGGCAGGTTCATGCCGCGTTGCTTGAGGATGGCTTTCTGGTTCTTTAGCGATTCAGTGATGTCTGCTGCAAGCAACTGGCATTTTTGCAAATCGCGGATCATGCGCGTTTGCGTTGTCAGTTTGGGTTCCGCCATAGGGTTTCGCTCTGTATACCGGGTTAACTTTAGAGCATTATACCCCGACAATCGGCCAAAGGTGGCTACGTTCGGTTAAATTATCCCAACAACTGGGGGTGATCGCCAATTCTCGCTTGCCTAAATGGGCCAACCTGCGGATGATGGAATCGGTCATATGGCCGTCGGCCTATTTATAAGTCCTTAGTTCGTCCGTACACAGCCGTGAGCATGTCGATATGTATACCGTTGCCGAAGTTTTATCTCATCCCCTAATGGAAAATGCGCATATCGTCGCTGGCCACCTTGGGCTGAATCGGCTGATTGCCTGGGTGCATAATGCCGGGACGCCGGATGCACCGGAATGGCTTAACGGTGGTGAGTTGGTGCTGACGACCATCATCAACATGCCAACTGAACGGGACGAGCAGGTCGATTATGTGCGGCAGATGGCTGACAAAGGCGTCGCGGCACTGGCGATTTCCACCGGGCGCTACATTGATGCCATCCCGGACTACCTGTGTGCCATCGCTGACGAAACCGACTTTCCATTAATTGAAATCTCTTATCAGGCGCGTTTCGTCGATATTGCCAAAGCGCTCAATCAGCGCATCTCGCAGGAATCGATGGAACGAGTAGCACAGGCGCTCAGTATTCAGCAGACATTGACGCGGCTGGTATTGGAAGGCGGCAGCTATCAGGATCTGGCTGATAAACTGGCGGACCTGCTGGAACACAGCATCAGCATCGAAACAGAACGCTTTGAGGCTATCGCCACGCGCAATATCGCCGAGGTCGATGAAGCGCGGCGCTACACCCAGATACATGGCCGCACTGATCCACGGCTGGTGCAAGCCTTACGTGACCGAGGCTATCTGCCACAAATCGAACAGACATTGCGTCCGCGTCACCTGCCGGAAATGCCGGATGTCGGCCTTGAGATGGAGCGCGTGTTGGCCCCGATTGTGGTACATGGCAGCATCTATGGGTATATGTGGATCATCGCTGATGACCATAGCATCTCTGAAATCGACATGATGGCCATTGAAATCGGCGCGACAATTGCGGCGCTCATGATGCTCTATCAGGAGAGCGTACAAAGCGCGGAAGCCAGCGTCAAAGGCAGTTTGCTGTCGCAGCTCATCCAGGGGGATGATACACGCGACACGGTCCTGACCGGGCAATCGCTGCATTATGGCGTTGACCTACGTGCGCCGTTCCTGATGATGCTCATCGAGCTGCATCAACCCAACAGCGGCCAACAAACCCGTCTGTATCGCATTGTCAACCAGTGGGTCGCCCAGACGCAGTGGCAAGCGGTGGTTGGTCAGTTCGCTGGACAAATTGTCATTCTGACGGCCCAGGCGGAGGATGTCGTCAAACAGGCGGAAGCTATCCTGGCGTATCTGCGCAGCCATAACCATGACCTCGATAAGGTGCGCATTGCCATCAGCGGCGTACATCAGGGAGCGATCCAGGTGCAGCGCGCTTATCAGCAGTGCCAGGATGTGCTCAAAATCAAGCGGCGCTTGCTGCCCAACCAACCGATTGTACAGTTCAGCAACCTGGGTTATCTGCACGCGCTATATCAGGCGGGGCCTGCCAGCCTGGAAGACAATCCTCAGGTGCCGATTGTGCGCCGCCTTCTCGACCCAAAATCAGCGGATTTGTTCGCTACACTGGAAGCCTATCTGGATGCAGGCGGCAATGGCGTCAGCACAGCGGAAAGCCTGCACATTCATCGCAGTACGCTCAATTATCGATTGTCGCGCATTGAGCAACTCTGTGAAGTCAGCTTGCAAGACCCGCAAACACGGACCAACCTGCAAATCGCCCTCAAGCTGCTACGGCTCTTCGATCAACAGGCAGCAAGCTAGGAAATCGGCTTTTTATAAAGTTAAGCATCAGATAAATGCGCATCTGGCTTGTTTATACAATGCAGACGCTGAGAACACATTATTTTTCATTTGGGAGACTGACAATAGATATTATCTAGTGTCTTAGTTGAGGTCGTTTCTCATGAATATTGAAAATCAAAGAGATGTTGAAGTCGTGGATCGCGATGGATATGCGCGTCGTCAACGTGTCACTGAATATCGAGCATCAACGCGCAATATTGTGATCAACCGCATATCGCAGTTACTGTGGTTGATTTATGGCCTTGTCGCCATCTTGCTGACATTCCGCTTTGTGTTCCGCTTGGTCGGTGCTGATCCGAGCAGCTTCGTTGCCCTCATCTACAATGTCACTAACCCGCTGGTGGCGCCCTTCGCCGGGGCGTTTGCCCAAACTGAAGCAGCGGGCTTCGACGCGGGTGCGGTATTGGCGATCATCGTCTATGGCATTATCGTGTGGGCTGTGGTCAGTCTGCTGCACATCTTGCTAAAAGAAAGCGGTGGCGTCCGGCGCGTGGTCAGCCGCGAACGTATCGTGGATTAACGACCTAAATAAAGCAATCCAAAAAACAAAAATCCCCACTCCTACTTGGGGCAGGGATTTTTGTTTTAGTCAAATGTATACACGCGATCAGATAGCGCTTGCAGACCTTCACGACAATTTCATTGATCTTTTGGCTCATTCATAGCAAAACGGCTCTACAATAAGGGCATCTGATTGATGATGACGAGTAACCCTGTATGCTGAGTTCCACCTTAAGCCGTGCCAACCCTATCGTAAGCGCTGAGTTCAACCACCAGCGGTTTGTCATCAAACAAGGTCGCGTTGGCTATCTGTGGATTTTGCTGGCAGCCATGCTCGTTGTTCCGGCGCTGCTGATTTCGCTGGTAACATCGATCTCGGCCTTCCTGGGGGGTTTTGTACCGGAACTGGGTAGCCTCACGCTGCCTATCGCCTGGGAAGCGGGCACACCGCAAGCCTTCATCGGCAACCTGGGGTGGGTACTCATCCTGGTGATGGCCCCGGCGCAGTATCTAGTGGTCACGCTGGTGACGATGGCTTTATCAGCGAACAGCATTCGCCGGGAAAAAGCGGGCCTGACCTGGGATAGCCTGCGCCTAACGGGCATTGGTACACGGCGGATCGTCTGGGGCAAGTGGTGGGCGTCCATGCGGGCACTGGCAGGCGACCACGTTATGGTGACGATTATGCGCATGGGCCTGGTCACGCTTGTCATGACCACCTTCGCGCCTAGCATAGACATGCTTAACCAGATTGAACCCGTTTCTCATCTGGAAAAGATGCCGCTGCTTTTGACACTGACCGTCCTTTTCGGCGTGTTTGATGCTGCCCTGACAGCCGCCTTTGGCGTACTGGCAGCCATCCCCAATGAAGCCGCCGGGACAGTGGTCGGTACGACGGTCATGGGGCTGCGCATGGTGGCGATGGTCGTTTCGTTCATCCTGTTGGGGTTGTCGCTGCATCTGGCGGTCAACGTCGGCATGCTGGACGTTGTCGTGGTGAGCATCGGTGGCTTCTTGCTATACATCACGCTGATTATCGGCTCACTGGCCGTTGCGGAAAAGCTGGTCTACTAGGTTGCCATAGCGAAAAACTCAAACTGCTGCTTTCCTCAAAGTGGGTGTCATTGTAAACTAATGTTCGATACCACCCGAAGCCAATCACCCGTTGGAAAACCCCATGCCGCTCATAACTGGCCGTGTGCGCCGAGTGATCTTTCGCAATGATGACAACGGCTATACCGTCGTCAAAATCACTCCCGATACCCCCCAACCCGATGTTCAGGATGCCGATGGCACTGTGACACTGGTCGGTAGTTTGCCCGCGCTACAGGCCAACGACAGCATCGAAGTCGAAGGCGAGTGGATCGAGAATGCCCGCTTTGGCATGCAGATGCAGGTCAGTGTGGTGCTGGAGCACGATGAAGCAGGCAGTAGTAACGGTAGTTCCGGCATCGGCCAGGAAGACATCAGCGGCGTGGTAGAACGCATCACCTATTACAACGATGAAAACGGCTACAGCGTCATCAAGATTGAACCCGATGGCAAATTCCCGGAAGCGCAGAGTTATGATGGCCTGGTGACGGTCGTCGGCATTATGCCGGAACTGATCGAAGGCGAGAGCGCCCAGTTCAGTGGCAAATGGGTAGAAGACCCGCGCTATGGCAAGCAGTTCCGCGCGGAAGGCGTGGTTCCGATTGCGCCGCGCAGCGAGGTCGGCATTACACGCTACATCGCCGATACGGTTTACGGCATTGGTCCGGCAACGGCCCAGCGCATCTATGACCACTTCGGCGAAAAGACGATGGAAATCCTCGACCTGAATCCGCAAAAAATCAGAGATGTGCCGGGACTGAAACCCAACCTGGCGGAAAATCTCATCAAGCAGTGGGAGAAAAACCGCGTCGAGCGCAATGTGATGGTCAGTTTGCAGGAGTATGGCATCAGCACAGCGATGGCACGGCGTATCTTTGAAACCTACGGTGCAGCCACCATGACGATGGTCCAGAGCGACCCTTACCAACTGGCCGATGACATCAGCGGTATCGGCTTCAAACGCGCCGACCGCATCGCGCGCAGCATGGGCATCCCCACCAATTCCCGGCAGCGACTAAGGGCCGGATTGAGTTATGCGCTATCGCAGTTAGCGAATGAAGGCCACACCTACGCGCCAACGGATCTGCTCTTTGAAACGGCAGAAGATTTGCTGGGTATCACACCGGAAGACGCACAGAATCTATTGAGCGTGTTGCAAGAGCAGGTGCTGGCAGGCAAACTGCGCCAGGAGAAGTTGCACATCGGCGATGATGTCATCGACGCTGTGTACTTGCCGTTGTTCTTCCATGCGGAAGAAAGCGCAGCGGACAACCTCAAGATGATGGCGCAAACGCCCTCGATCATCACGCGGCAGATGCAAGACACTGATTGGGCCGATTATTTGGCAGACCTGGCCAAAGAGAACAAGGTCGAGCTGACGGATGTGCAGCAAAGCGCGGTTGAGGCGGCGCTGACGAGCAAAGTCAGCGTGCTGACGGGCGGCCCCGGTACAGGCAAGACGACCACCCTGCGCATGGTCATCAACGCGCTGGAACGCGAAGGCTATCAGTATCAACTGGCCAGCCCCACTGGACGCGCCGCTAAACGCCTGTCAGAAGCCACCGGACGCGCGGCATCGACTATTCATCGCCTGCTGGGTTTCAATCCACAGCAAGGCGGCTTTGAATACGACGAAGACAATCCATTGGAGACGCACGTCGTCATCATTGACGAAGCCTCTATGCTGGATCTGCTGCTGTTCTACAGCCTGATTAACGCCCTGCGCGAAACATCGCACCTGCTGCTGGTGGGTGATGTGGACCAGCTCCCCAGTGTGGGTGCGGGCAATGTGCTCAACGACATCATCAACAGCGGCGTGGCCCACGTCACCCGCCTGAACCAGATTTTCCGGCAAGATGATGCCAGCCATATCGTGCTGAACGCGCACCGCATCAACCAGGGCGAGATGCCCCTAACGGACAATCAGAGCAAGGACTTTTTCTTCTTCAATGTGGAAGATGCTGCCGCCGCTGGCGATATGCTCATCGATGTGGTGACCAACCGCCTGCCGGAGCGCTTCGGCGTGCATCCGATTGATGATGTGCAGGTGGTCGCGCCGATGTATCGCGGGCCAGCCGGGGTTGATGCGCTGAACGTCGCGCTGCAAAAGCAGCTCAATGGGCGCTTCGGTATCGCGGAAAAGCGGCTGGATGGCAAGCTGTATCGTGTCGGCGATAAAATTATGCAGACGCGCAACAACTACGAAAAAGAAGTTTTTAATGGGGATATTGGCTTCGTGCGCGGCTTCGATGACGATGAAAATGTCATGGAAGTGGTCATCGACGACCGAATCATTCCCTATGATTATGGCGACGTCGAAGACCTCAAGCTGGCCTACTGCATCAGCACCCATCGCTCGCAGGGATCGGAATACCCGGTGGTGGTGATGCCTGTACTGACCTCGCATTACATCATGCTGCAACGCAACCTGCTGTATACGGCCATCACCCGTGCCCGACAGATGGTTGTGCTGGTCGGCAGCCGCAAAGCGGTCGCCATCGCAGTCAATAACAACAAGGTTGCTGAGCGTTATAGTGGTTTGCTGGCGCGGCTACTGTAGTTACCAATCTTGAAAACAGACAGTCCAATTGTCATCGATGACTTCTTCGATGTAATAATTACCAGGGCATTCGCGGATGCGTTTATCTGGTTCCGAATAGACGACGACATGGTAATGCGTGTGATCTAGAGGGCTAAATTGCACCTTTAGCCCTTCAGTGTCACTTTGACTCACACCCATGCAAGCCGCCTCTGAAACGTGCGCATATTCCTCAGGTGGTAGATAGCCTGCTGGGCAATCAGGCTGACCTGATTCTAAACTACCATTGCGAGCCAATTGAACGACAGCTTCATATTCGCTTCTATGTTCTTGGAAATGCAATGTTTCCGGTAACAGCTCGCGTTCCGGCATCGGCAACGCAGCAACAACGAAAAACGCCACCATCAGCAAACCAAGTACCTCAAAAATTTCTCGCCCATCAATCAGCGCGACACTAGCCATGCCGCCTAAAGAGAGAAAAACAATCGGAACAATAAATAGAATTGGAAAACACATTTGAACCGCAACCCAGGGTGGGCGTATATCGTTCATCATAAGGGTCCAAACTAAGCGAGCGATGCCAAGAATGACAATCGCGATTACCAGAATATCTATGCGCTTAAGTCCACGTGGAAAAACTTTTGATATGCGTTTGGGCTTGGTCATTTAGCTACCTAATGTGTATTGATACACATAGCATACACACAGATAGCCTCATTCCCGCATTACGAACTACGTTTTCACGAACAAAGCGACCATATCCATATAGTAGGTCTGAGGGGCGAAGTCAATCGGCTGCACCTGTTCCAGACGATAGCCCGCCTTGGTCAATTTCAGGCCATCGCGTCCGAGGGTAGCGGGGTTGCTGCTGACATAAACAATGCGCCGCGGCCCCATCTTGAGCAGT
This sequence comes from Anaerolineaceae bacterium, assembly GCA_002699585.1. GTDB lineage: Bacteria > Chloroflexota > Anaerolineae > Aggregatilineales > Phototrophicaceae > Phototrophicus. The sequence goes on from PABP01000038.1 coordinate 767,281, forward strand.
TCGGCAGTAGCATCTTTGCTGAGACCAAAGGGCGGCGGATCGACTATAACAGCGGAATAATGGGCTTCGTCCTCGTTCATCGCCTGGAGAACGGCTTCTACCCCACCTTCAATGATCTCCACATTTTCGACTTCGTCCAGATTTTCGTCGGCATCGGTGGCGGCAGGCGGGTAGCTCTCGACCACAGTCACCCATTCCGCTAGCGGTGCAGCGAATTTCGCAAACAGGCCCACCCCTGCATACAGATCGAGCACGGTATCGTCCGGCAGTAAATTCAACTGAGCCAGAACCGTATCCACCAATAGCGCGATTTGATCGACATTGGCGCGGAAAGCCACGCCCGCTGTCGCCCGCAGCCATTGATCCTTCACCTGATAGCGTGCAAAACTGTCGCCGACCAGGTTCATAGGCTCGTTATCCGGCAGCACGATATTGACACTTGCCGAAAAATCAGCGGCCAGCTCCGGGGCGGTTTCTTCACTCATGCCGAGGGTGAGCATCGGCTGGCCGTCGCTGCCCAGGGTGAGCGTCAGCGTCTTCATCTGCGGGAAATCGACATCCAGCGATTCAAACAAATCCTGCAAATCGGGATGCAGAACATGGCACACGTCGATGGGTTCATATTGGCGGCTGTCCATCTGCGGCAGACCAAAACGCCCATCTTTCAGGCGCGTATAGGTAATCTGGTGGTTGTACTGCCACTGATTGGGCGCAGGCAGCACCGGGCGCATGGCATTTTCCAGGGTACGGTCATCGAACTTACCAGCTCGCTGTAGCTGATCAGCAATCACGTCGTATTTCAGCAGCAATTGCGCGTCATAGCTGATGTGCTGCCACTGGCATCCCCAGCAGCGACCCGGTCCAAAGTGCGGGCAGCGCGGATAGTCACGATCAGCAGACGCATCAATGAGCTGCGTGCCAGTCGCAAAATCGACATTTTTCTCGGAGCGTGTGATCTGGGCCTGCACGACTTCACCAGGGATGACATAAGGCAGCAGCACGGTCCGTCGCTGGTGACGGGCCAAACCATAGCCGCCATTGGCCATCGCCCTGATCTCTAGCTGCATGGGACCATCAGAACGCTTATTATCATTCGTGCGTCGATTACGCGCTGATGATTTCTGGCGTCGATTGTTCTGTTTTTTAGATTTACGCGGCGGCATCTGGGCTGCCCTTTTCTATTTTCTTGATTAAGTAGCGCATCGCGTTTCCTCATCTATAGCTGATGCAGCCACCGTATAATCATAGCAAACGACCGCAGCGGACAACACAGACAATGCTGACAGCCATTTACGATAGCAACTGCGCCATCTGCCAGACGACGCGCATCCTCATGCAAAAGCTGGATTGGCGGCTGCAAATCGAATTTTTGGATTTACACGCGCATGAGGTGGTGCAGCGACGTTTCCCACAGCTCGCCGACCGTGATCTGATGGGGGCGATGCATGTCGTCGACTCTAATCAGACGGTCTACTCTGGGTTTGCAGGCATCATGCAACTGCTCAAAGCTGTCCCACTGGGGATACCCTTCTGGCTGATTTTTAGTTTGCCGGGTTTGGGTCGATTGGGACCAGCCGTCTATCGCTGGGTAGCGAATCATCGCTATGAGATTAATCGGCTACTGGGTATTGATCTCCCGGATAACTGCGTGGATGACATCTGCAAATTACCGGAATAAAAAAAGCCGACACGCCATGTGTCGACTCTTCTTTATGGATTCAGTGATGTCTAGATGTCCGAGCCACCGCTGCGACGGCGACGAATAGGCCGACGTGGGGCTTCTTCTTGATGACGCATTACTTCGTCGGCCTGACGCTGCTTTTTCGCGCGTTCCAGGCGTTCATTGACGTAATGCCGATGTTGATCGTAATTCCAGTTCATGACAATCCCCCCTCAGAGATTGAGCTATGAAGAAAAAGGTCTAGCTGTTGCCAGTTGGCTTAATCAATCGACCGCGTTAGCGCGACTTACGAGCGCGTTTGCCACGGCGATCATCGTTTTCTGTTTGCAGCAGGCGTTGGCGCTCTGCACGGCGAATTTGCTCGTTAGCAACCGATTTGTGCAAATCTAAATTCCAGTTCATGAAGCACCTCCTCCTGAACATAGGGTGGTCATAGCTAATGTGTGTATCGGGCTACCAGTAAATGCGGCGATGAAATGCAATCTCTATTGTTTTACGCTGTCTCCCAGGTTTGTCTACCTGTAGGTCGTATTACCTTTGTATCCTGTTGTTAAGGCCCAATGTAGTTTGCTCAAGCCAGGTTCCCCTGGGCGATCTCACAAATTGATGTGTCATCTTGCTTCTCTTTACGATGCCAGTAACCTGCAAGTTGCAGGGTTCGGCAGGGTTGCCATACGGCTTTTGCAACATTTTTACGAGTTGTCCGCCGCTGGTGCACCAACTGCTCATCCAATGTGTGCGACCCATTCATGGCTACCTCCTCTTGTGCTAAATGACATGCACTTACACCTCTATACGGGGCGCGATGCTGATGGGTTCAAAATTGCTCAAAATTGATTTTGACCAACCAGCCCAGATGCCGTCTACGGCGCGCGAAAGTCTAGGTAGTCCTGTTAAGAGCGTCAAGGGCATGCCGCCCTGTTTCGCTGTGCGTAGGGTAGTCGTCAGCCCACTGTTGCCATTTGCTCATCTTACCCAATTTACCGCTATATCTATTTACCCGACTTAGTGGGTATATTGACTATATAGTAGGATAAAGACAGAAAATTGTCAAGTAATGGCGATGTTTTATATTGATTTCTGACAATTGGATAAAATAGGACGAAAGAATTACCGACTCCACACCCCAATTTTAGCACAAATTTTCTAATTTGTAAACAAGACAGTGCCTCTTGGCCCATGATAATAGACTTGAGAGGCGTATGCCCCGCTGTTATAATGCCGTCTATAAATAGGCCTCCGTAGCTCAGGGGATAGAGCAGTGGTTTCCTAAACCATGTGCACAGGTTCGATTCCTGTCGGGGGTACAAAAAGAATGATATATTCTGCCCAGCTTGATGTGTGCTTTCAGCACTATCATATTTGCCCCCAAACAGTCATCATCCAATTTTCAAACGCTGCAATTTGATATGTCCTATTATGTGCTCACAGGTCACGATACGCAGTAGATCATGTGTCGCTATATCGACTTCCCACAGCATAAGCTCGGACAACAAGACATAAGACGAAAGTTATGACAATTAGTGACATATTACACAATTCTCCTGTACGCCATCGCTGGTAAGATCATGTTCCGCAAGTATATTTACTGGTAGATTAAGAAGGTCGCAAATGGAAGTTCTAGATCTTGCGCGGCTGCAATTCGCCAGCACTACGTTGTTTCACTACATCTTCGTTCCGCTGACGGTTGGCCTCTCACTCATTGTTGCTATTATCCAAACGCAATACGTCATCACCGGCGACGAAACCTACAAGAAAATGGCGAAGTTCTGGGGAAAATTATTCCTCATCAACTTTGCGATGGGTGTCGTCACCGGTATCGTTCAGGAATTCCAGTTTGGCATGGGCTGGTCGGAGTATTCCCGCTTCGTTGGGGATATTTTCGGTGCGCCCCTCGCTATCGAGGCCTTGATGGCATTCTTCGTAGAAAGTACCTTCATTGGCCTATGGATCTTTGGCTGGGACAAACTGCCTAAAAAAGTCCATCTGTTCAGTATCTGGATGGTGGCATTTGGCACAACGATCTCTAGTCTGTGGATCTTGATCGCCAATAGCTGGATGCAAAACCCAGTGGGGTATGAACTCGTCGATGGTCGCGCACAGATGACCGACTTCGGCGCAGTCATCGCCAACCCCAACATCTTCCGTCAATTCCCACATGTGGTTGCAGCGGCCTTTGTTACAGGCGGTTTCTTCCTGATTGCCATCAGTGCCTATCGTCTATTACGCACATCAGAAACCATTGAAAAGCTGATGTTCACCCGTTCACTCAAAACGGGCCTGATCTTCAGCTTGGCATCCATCTTGTTTGTCATTGGCACCGGCCACCTGAGCGGCCAATTCATGGTAGAAAAGCAGCCGATGAAACTAGCGGCTGCGGAAGGCCTGTGGGAGTCAGAAGCCCCGGCGGGCATGTCCTTCTTCCAGATTGGTGACGAGAACGAGCGTACAGCGATTGTGAATATTCAGATCCCGTCGCTGTTGAGCTTCTTAACCTTTGACAACTTCGAGGGCCTGGTCCCTGGCATCAATGACCTGAATTCCTTCTATCAGGAGCAGTATGCCGAGATCTACGGGCCGGATGCTGATTACGTGCCGCCGATGATCTGGATGCTGTATTGGAGCTTCCGGGCGATGGTGGGCTTCGGCATGTTGATGACCCTGCTGGCCCTGGTCGGCATTTTCTTCTGGTGGCGTGGCTCACTGGCGAACAAACGTTGGTTCCTGGTAATCCTGCCGTTCACCGTCGTTTTGCCTTACATCGCCAACTCCACAGGTTGGATGCTGACAGAACTGGGCCGCCAGCCCTGGATCGTCCAGGGATTGATGCGTACCGAACAGGGGCTTTCCCCCAACCTGACCCCCGTCGATCTATGGATTTCGCTGATTGGCTTCACTGTGGTCTATGGTGTACTGGCCATTGCCGACATTTTCTTGCTCTGGAAGTTCGCAACGACTGGAACAGGCAGCGATTCAAATTTACCACTGCCTGATTCATCATCTGGCGACTTGCAGCTCAAGAGCGCTTACTAGGAGGCTATGATGTCAATCGACTTAAACACAATCTGGTTCATTCTGATTGCCGTCCTCTTTACGGGGTTCTTCTTCCTTGAAGGCTTTGACTTCGGCGTGGGCATTCTGCTGCCCTTCATCGCCAAAGACGACCAGGAACGCCGCGTCGTCATCAATACGATTGGCCCACACTGGGATGGCAATGAAGTGTGGCTGCTGACAGCGGGTGGCGCGATTTTTGCGGCCTTCCCCAACTGGTATGCCACCCTGTTCAGCGGCTTCTATCTGGCGCTGTTCGTCATTTTGGTCGCTATGATTTTGCGCGGCGTTGCTTTTGAATTCCGCAGCAAAGATGACAATCCAAGATGGCGTAAAACCTGGGATTATGCCCTATTCATCGGCAGCTTTTTGCCCGCCCTCCTGTGGGGTGTCGCCTTTGCCAACATCGTGCGCGGCGTACCCATTGATGAGAGCATGACCTTTACGGGCAACTTCTTCACCCTGCTGAATCCCTACAGCCTGCTGGGTGGTGTGGTCACGCTAACCCTATTCATCCTGCATGGCGGCCTGTTCCTGACCATGAAGGTTGAGGGCGTCATCCTCGACCGTGCGAAGGCGGTTGTCAGCCGCATCCGGATGGTGGTCGTGGTGGTTGTGCTGCTGTTCGTCGGCTACAGCTACTTTGAAACCACCCTGTTCGAGGGCTTTACCATCGTCCAGGGTATCGGCCTGGTAGTAGCTGTCGCCGCGTTGCTAGGTGCGGCTGCCCTCATCTACCAGAAGAAGTTCGGCTTGGCCTTCATCGGCACCGGCCTGACAATCATCGGCGTGGTGCTGTTCCTGTTCGGTGGGCTGTTCCCGCGGGTGATGCCTTCGTCGCTGGGTGCGGAATTCGACCTGACGATCTACAATGCATCGTCCAGCCCGTATACCCTGCAAGTCATGACCATTGTGGCGCTGATCTTCGTGCCGCTGGTGCTGCTGTATCAGGGTTGGTCGTACTGGGTGTTCCGCAAGCGGGTCACCGTAGATAGTCACCTCGAATACTAAGCACACGCTAGTCAACCCAACTGCATAGACATACCCAGGGGCAGATTCTTGAGAATCTGCCCCTTGTCTAAGTGAAAACAACAGTTACGAGTTGTTGGTTTTTAGGGCGTGCTGACATTTGATTGCAAGAAGGGCTGACATAGGGGTTTTACATGTAAAACCCAGGGCATAACATGTTATGCCCCTACAATATGCGCTCTTTAGCATCCTAACGACTCTGTACCTAACGACTTCTCCTGTCACACCGTACAATGCAGCAACAGGCACGACCAACGAAGAAAACGCAGCAAGCATAAAGGAAAGCGAGTTATGGATAGACGCTTGATGGCGGAAACCCATCGGGCACGGTTGGCTTTTGTCGCCACCGTTATTTTAGGCGTGATCGGTGGCATCCTGATTATTGGGCAGGCGTACCTGCTGAGTGACGTTATTGCCTCCGTTTTCCTGGAACAAGCCAATCTCAGTCAGGTCACAACCTCGCTAATCGGCCTACTGATCCTCATTCTGCTGCGTAGCGCCAACGGAGCCGCCGCCAGTTGGACAGCTTCCGAGGTAGCGATTCGCGTCAAACATGACCTGCGCAACAAATTGACGGAGCATATCCTCAAGTTGGGGCCGGCCTATACTCAGCAAGAGCGCAGCGGCGAACTCACCATCACAGCAACGGAAGGCATCGAAACGCTGGATGGCTTCTTCAGGGATTATTTGCCTGCACTGTTCACCTCGATCCTAATCCCGCTGGCAATATTGGTAGTTGCGGCGTCAATGGATTTGCTGACGTTTATCGTTCTGCTGATTACCGGGCCGCTGGTGATCGTCTTCATGGTGCTGATTGGCATGGTCGCGGCGGCGTACTCGCATACGCGCTATGCGCAGTTGGGCCAGATGAGCGCCCACTTCCTGGATGTGATGCAGGGGCTGTTCACGCTTAAGTTGTTCAACCGCAGCAAAGCCCAGATCCAGACCATCACGCACATCACCGACCAGTACCGCGAAAGCACCATGAACGTGCTGCGGGTCGCGTTTTTGTCGGCCTTCATGCTGGAATTCATGGCGACAATTAGTGTGGCCGTGGTGGCGGTAGAAATCGGGCTGCGGTTGTTGGCAGGTGGGATACCCTTCCAGCAGGCATTGTTTTTGCTGGTAATCGCGCCGGAATTCTATATGCCGCTGCGCAACCTGGGGGCCAAGTTCCATACAGGGCGTGACAGTGCCGCCGCTGCCGAGCGCATCTATGCCATTTTAAACACACCGCTACCAGAACAGGCCGGGGATTCTGTCATAACCGATATTCAGCGCATCCAGTTTGAGCAGGTCAGCCATGCCTATGCTGATGGCACGCGGCCAGCACTGGCAGATGTCTCCTTTACGATTGAGCGTGGCCAGCATGTAGCCATCGTCGGCGCGACCGGCAGCGGCAAATCCACACTCATGCATCTGCTGTTACGCTTCATCCAGCCCAGCCAGGGAACGATCCGTGTCCATGATGGCCAATTGGCCCATAACCTCACCGCGTTGGATGCCGCCGCATGGCGCCAGCAAATCGCCTGGGTGCCGCAGCGCAGCTATCTGTTCAATATGAGCATCACCGACAACATCCGCATTGGCCAGCCGGAAGCCACCCAGGAGCAGATCGTGCAGGCGGCAAAAGCTGCTGCCGCCCATGACTTCATTATAGGGTTCCCGCAGGGATACGATACGCTCGTTGGGGAAAATGGGGCGAGGCTGAGTGGTGGGCAGGCCCAGCGCGTTGCCCTGGCACGGATGTTCCTGCGACATGTGCCCGTTTACATCTTTGATGAGGCCACCGCCAGCCTTGACCAAGACAACGAAGCCCAGGTTAAGCAGGCGATTGAGCAGCATACGGCAGGCAGCATGGTCATTACGATTGCCCATCGCCTGAATACCGTCGCTGAGGCCGATCACATCCTGGTGCTGGATGGCGGTCACATCGTCGAGCAGGGCAACCACGCCGAGTTAATCCAGGCACAAGGGGCCTATTTCCATCTGTTGCAAGCCTACGGAGAAACGATCCATGCAGGCCAATGACCCAATGCAACCCCCCGTTTGGCGGCAACTTTTACAACTACTGCGGCCCTTTAGCAAGCGAATAGCTATCGCCTTGCTATTGAGTGTCGTGACCATCGGCAGCAGCATCGCCCTGATGATGACCTCAGCCTGGTTAATCAGCACGGCGGCGCTGCAATTGGGCATCACATCGTTGGGAGTGGCTCCAACGGGCGTGCGCATGTTTGGCATATCGCGGGCCGTGTTCCGTTATTTAGAGCGCCTCGCCAGCCATGATGTCACTTTCCGTTTGCTGGCCCGTTTGCGGGTCTGGTTTTACGAACGCATCGAACCGCTATCCCCGGCCCAATTTGAGGCGTTCAGCAGCGGCGACCTGATGGCACGGGTCGTCACAGATATTGAAGAACTGCAAAACCTGTACATTCGTGTGGTCGCCCCGCCGATTGTGGCCGTGCTGGTGACCATCAGCGTGGGCTTCGTCTTCGCCTTACTGGACCCGCTTATCGCCCTGATCGCCGTGAGCTTCATGCTGGTAGCAGGGACACTGCTGCCCTATATGGTGTGGTGGATCGGCAAGCACATCGGACGGCATCTAGTGGCTGTGCGTGCGACCATGAACCAGCAATTGGTCGATACGATACAGGGCTTGCCGGATAGTCTGGCCTACGGCTATGCTCAGTCACAGTTGAGCGCCCTGCAATCGACTAACGCGCAGGTATCTGAGCGTGAACGCCAGGAAAGCCGCCTGGAGAGCCTGCACACAGGTCTATCGGTGCTGATGACTAACTTAGCCATGTTCTGCGTGTTGGTCGCGGCGATTGGCCGTGTCGAAGGTGTGTTCCTTGCCGTGGTCGCCCTGGGAACCATCGCCGCCTTTGAAGCCATCACACCGTTGGCCCTGGCCGCACAACACCTCGACAAGGAACTGACGGCAGCCAGCCGCGTCTTTGAGATGATCGCCAACGCGCCTGTCATTGAGGAACCGGAAACGACTGTATCCGCCCCTCTCACCGACTACAGCCTGTCGATACAGAATGTGTCTTTCCGCTATGGGGATGCCGACCCATATATTTATGAAGACTTCTCGCTAGACCTGGCTTATGGACAGCGAGCGGCCATCGTCGGTGAAAGTGGCTCTGGCAAATCGTCGCTGGTGAACATTCTGCTGCGCTTCTGGCCCTATCAAGCGGGGGATGTCAGCCTGGGCGGCGTCGATCTCAAGTCACTGCCGCATGAAGATATCCGGCGCATTTTTGGTGTGATGACCCAGCGCGTCCACCTGTTCAATACGACCATCATGGAAAATATCCGCATTGCCAACAAACCGGCATCAGATGACGCCATCATCGAAGCGGCCAAAGCAGCCCGCGTGCATGACTTCATCATGAGCCTGCCGGAGGGTTACGATACCTATGTTGGCGAAAATGGCGTGGCGCTCAGTGGTGGGGAACGTCAGCGGGTGGCGCTGGCACGTATACTGCTAAAAGATGCCCCTATCTGGGTGCTGGACGAGATCACGGCCAACCTGGACCCGATCACCGCCAACGAGGTCATGGCGTCAGTAATGCAGGCCGCTGAAGGGCGGACGATCATCCTGATGACGCACCATCTGGCCTTCCTGAAAACGTTCCAGTTCGATGCCATCATCGAGTTGTAGGTTTGTGCAAAATATACCAATTTTCAACCCAAATTCAGGCGATTTCCGGGGCTGCTCTAAGTCCGTTGTGATAGAACATTTGACATACGAACGTTCGTTCCGCTATACTCAGAACAAAAATTCGTCCTAAAACTCGATCATATATCCCAAAGTATCCCAAAAATGACCGAGTTTAACCCTGAACACACTGAGAGAGTCCCATCATGAAGAAGGCATTTTCTAAATTATCGGAACGTCAGCAGAAGATTTTGCGCTTTATGCAAAATTACATGGAAGAGGCTGGTTATCCGCCAACCATCCGTGAAATTGGCGAAGATACCGGCATCAATTCTACTTCCGTCGTCAACTACAACCTGAACAAACTCGTCGATGCAGGCTACCTGGAACGCACCGACAAAGTGTCTCGTGGGCTACGCCTCGTTGGGGAAATCCCGGGGACGCGCAAGAAGAAAGTCATCCAGGCCACACAGACGACCCAGGTTCCGCTGGTGGGTCACATTGCGGCTGGTCAGCCGATCCAACTACCGGACGATACCGGGCAGTACTACGATGACGACGATATGATCGATGTGCCCGCGAATTTGCTGGGCAATAACGATCCGGCGCACGTCTTCGCTCTGACTGTCCGTGGTGACTCCATGATTGACGCCATGATCGCTGAAAATGATGTGGTCATCCTGCGCGAACAGCGCACGGCCAACAACGGCGATATGGTCGCGGTCTGGCTGCCGCAAGACAGCGAAACCACGCTGAAGTACTTTTACAAAGAAGGCGATAAGGTTCGCCTGCAGCCCGCCCACCCAACGATGGAACCTATCTACGTCGATGCCAAGAACTGCGAAGTTCACGGCAAGGTGCTGTCAGTCATCCGCCGCGTACATTAAGCTAAAAAGATACATCTGAGCAAATCGAAAGAGGCACACCTGCGGGCGTGCCTCTTTTTTATGAGCTGTTATGTTTATGAACCCTACTCGCGTAGATAATCCCCATAAGCCAGCAGATCGGCGTGGAGCACGTATTCCTGATTGCGCTTGCGCACTTCCACAAAGGCGAAAATACTGGGCGCGAGGCTGTCGGCGATCATACGCTCGATATCAATGACGGAATCCAGCCAGTCATATAGCAAATCGGGCGACTCCAGGCTGTAGAGCATGAACACATGCTGCGTATGATAGTGCGTTTCCCAGTTGCCGCTGTCACCAGGGATCATCTCCGCAGCGAGGCGACGTTCCGCGTTAATCACCTGGAAGGCACATTTGCGCTGGCCCACGACCACGACGACGCGCGTATCCGGCTCCGGGAAGTAGTGGCGATACTGACGTGGGAAAATAATCCAGCCGTGATCTTCATCACGGCGCACACTGACGCTGACGAGGATGCTTTGCACATCTTCAAAAGGTCCAATGGGCGCATAGACCATCTCACCAGACCCACCAGAATAGTAATAAAGCGTGTCCTCATCCATCTCGACATCAAGCCGCTGGCCTTCGCGTTCCCAATCTTTGCAAACAATCTGCCAGTCCAGGCGGGGCATTACAAAATCATGTTTGGCACACCGTCGCTCAGTATAGGTATCGTCATTCTTATAAAATTTACAGTTTGAACAATCTGGCCGAGGTTGATATTCCATAGATGGCCCGTATCTTCCAATCATCTGAATCCGTGCACTAGATTATAGGCCGTAGCCATGACATATGGCAATTGAGGGATACATATCACGTTGGGATCTCACGATGGGATCACGCCAATCTCTCCTATCTATAGGTCAATCATCATTAAGCACACGTACTTTTCCAAGTGCAAGTCGTGCACACCAGCGGAGGGAAACCGTAACTAGGTTTGATCGATGAGGCACGTTACAATCGCCAAAAATAATGCTCATAGGTCTATTAACAGGTACTCGCTATGGACAATCGCCCTGTGCGACTGCGCTTATTTGCTAGATGGTTATTATGGCTGGTCAGTGCCAGCCTGCTGGTTGCTGCCCCCATTGTCAGCGCCCAGACATATACGGACAGCAGCCCTATCGACCTGGACAGCCTGCCCAGCTGCGACTTCACTGAAAGAAGCGGCATCCCGAATATGAACGTCGGGGCAGTGGTCATCAACTTTGAGACGGGCGAAGGCTGTGTGGAAAATCTGGATCGCACTTTCCAGATCGCCAGCGTGCCCAAGTTATTCATCGCCGGGGCATTCTACGAATGGATGCTCGAAGGGCGCATTTCTGCATCGACACCGATTACGTTCACCGACACCTATTGGATGGGTGGGCGCAATGCCTGCCTTCAGGAAGTCGACCTGGGACGCAGTTTTAGCTCCAGGGAGTTGGTCGAGTTAATGATCTATTGCAGCGATAACGCTGCCACCTGGATGGTCATGGATGCCCTGGGCGCGAGCCGGGTGCAGGAATACATTGATTCGCTGGACATTGATGGCATCGGCCCAGTGCTGCCTTACAGCGATGTCGACCGCATTAAACTGGCTTATCTGGACCCCTTCTGGGCCAGTGTACCGCGTGGATTGTCCTCGCGTTATTGGCGGCGGCGCTGGACCAACGGGCTGGTCCCGGAGTATTTTGACGAAACACCAGACTATACTCGCGAGCAGCGCATTGAAGCCAATCAGTACTATATGGATACCGCCGAAACCAATACGGCCACGCCACGCGCCATCGCTGAATTCATGCTCAAGCTACGCGATGACCGGGCCAATGCCAGCGGCAACGAATCCCTGGTCGCCAGCCTGATTTTTAACGCCATGCTCAAAAATCAGCGAGAAAACACGGCGCAGGCCTTCCCCGGCACGCTGTTGATTGGTGCGAAGAACGGCTTTGATACCGGGTTGACGGCTGAGGTCAACGTGGTGTTCGATGAGGTGGGCGGCTTTTTGCCCAGCGCGATGTTCATTATCTTCACACAGCAAGAGGATTTGAGCGTGCCATACGTTCAGCAGCCAGGGGACTATTTTGGCGTGCTGAACACCTATTTACGCAACCTATCGCCGGAACTGGTCGGGCGGCTGCTGGGTGACGATGTCACCGTGATACCGCCTGTGACACCCAGTCCCAGCGTACGGATGATCCGCTACCAGAGTGAAGACATCCTCAACCCCTGCTGGCGACCCTATCGTCTGTCCGGCTATGATGCCGCCACGGTCGATACCCTGCAAAGCTGCCTGAACGGCGTTTTTTCCTGGGATGTCGCTCCCCTGGATGAGTCGTTAGGGGTGATGACCGTCTTGGGCAACCTAACTGGCGCGGAAAACAGGATCGTGCTGGTTTTCACCGCGCCCAATGGTACGCCCTATTCTTACCAGACAGAAGCGGACTTCGCACGACAGGCGGCAGTCTACTGGCTGCACCCAATCAATATGGCTGGGCAATGGACACTCGATATCTACCTGAACCTGGAACGCATCCATTCTGAGACTTTTATGGCAGGCTAGCATGGCTCAATCACTACTTCCTGAGGAACCCTTGCACGACTGGCAGCTTGCGCCAGCCGATGCTCGCAAATTACAAGCCCAGCTTTCTACCCAGTTGGTAGACGAACCGCTGTCGCTATCGGATATTTCGCTGGTGGCAGGCGTTGATGTCAGTGTGAAGGACAACGTGTCGCGGTCAGCCATTGTGGTCATGACCTTCCCTGAGATGGAAGTCATTGAGATCGAGCGCGCTGTGAGGCCCACTGACTATCCTTATGTGCCGACGCTGCTCACCTTCCGTGAAGGGCCAGTGCTGCTTAAAGCCTTTGCTAAATTGCAAAATCGACCGGATGTCTATCTGTTCGATGGCATGGGACGCATTCACCCACGCAAAGCGGGCATCGCCGCCCATATGGGGCTATGGCTGCAAGCACCGACTATCGGCGTCGGCAAATCGCACCTGTTGGGCGATTATGAACCCGCAGGCATCGAAAAAGGCAACTACAGTCCGCTGTTCTACAAAGGGCAGCAGCTAGGCGTCGTCCTACGCACACGGACCAAGGTCAAGCCAGTGTATGTTTCTGCTGGCAATAAGATGACGCTCGACAGCGCCATTGAAATCGTCATGGCCTGCACGCTCAAATATCGCCTGCCGGAGCCAATCCGGGCGGCACACAATGCCGCTGGTGATGACGATCTAGAAGATGGCCTTTAGCTAGCCCTTGCGTACGACCTCCCAGGCAAGGTGGTTCAACTCGGGGATAATCAGGTTTTCCATCGCTGTTTTGACAGCGTTGTTGCTACCCGGCATGCAGACAATCACCGTTTGCTTGTAGACGCCTGCGGTGGCACGGCTCATCATGGCGGCAGCGCCAATTTGCTGGTAACTAATCGTACGGAACAACTCGCCAAACCCCGGCAGGGTCTTCTCTAGATAGCGGCTGATGACGTCATAGGTCGTATCCCGCGGGGAGATGCCCGTGCCCCCATTGAACAAAACCACCTGAACTTGGGGAATAGCTACCAGGTCTTTCAGGGCGGCTTCAACCTGGTCAGGCTCATCCTGAATGACGCGGTAAGCTTCGACTTTATGGCCCAGGCTTTCCAGGCGTTCTTCCAGGTACATATAGTTGGTATCAGTCTCTGGCGTGCGCGTATCACTCACGGTCACGATGGCCAGCGTTACTGGCTTCTGGCCTGCTTTTTGACGATGTTCCTCTGCGCTCATAGTCCATTCCTTAAACCTGAGACTTGCGTTTTTTGGCTCGTTCGCAAGCATTTTATGACAGATAGTATAGCGTATTGATGAGACCCTTCTCTAAGTATGTTAAGAGATCGATCTTTAATGGGTTTCTTGTTTGACACAGCTTTAACATCGACTTAAACTAAAGACATCAATAAAGGAGTGCGACCAATTATGGGTGTAAAAACGGATAAAAGCTTGTCCCCAAAGTGTCTGCACGGTCCACTGATACCCAAACACGGTAAGCGTTAGTTCGCCTGCCGTGTTTTTAGTTCTGATAAACTCGATCAATTATTATTCACAGGAGCAATGTTTATGGACACCAGCATGATTAACAAGATTCAGAAGGCTAAGGAATACGCTGAGGAGCCTGAGCGTGTGACTTTCCATACGCTGACGCTCGCCTTCCGTGGTAGCAACAACGACTATACAGTTTCACTCGGCCCTGATGGCTGGTCATGCTCCTGCCCGGGCTGCCAGAAATACGGCATTTGCCCACATATCATGGCCGTCGAAATCAAATTCAAGCCGATGCTCAAGCGTGACCCTGTGCCTTATGCCCCCGGCCAAAACATCGTCAGCGATGTGAAAAAATCGAAGCAATACAGCGAAGAAGACGGGCACATTACCATTCAAGCATTCAACGCCACTTTCCACGGCGATAATAAAGACCATCAGATCACCTACGATGATGGCACCTGGACCAGTACATCCAGCTTCTTCCAGACGCATGGCGTCGGGGCTTATACGATGGCCATGGAGCGTATTCTGCAAGGCATGGTCAAACCGATTATGCTGCCCTCCACAATGGAATAAATTTAACCTATAATTGGCAATCACAAGCCCGGGGATGGTGCTATTCTCGGGCTTTTATAACCCAACAATAAGCCCCATTTTTTCTTCAAAGATGCTGTTAACGATGCCGTCAAAAACAACTTCAAAAATAAGTATCCATATAATGGAAACCAAAATCGCCTGTTTTGTCAGGTTTATCTAACCAATTCAGGGCAATCCATTGCAGGATTGGGTACAATTTCATTGTTTCTTCAAAGATATTGTTTAAAGTGTATGGATTATGAGCCACCCGATTGGTCATAGTTTGCTTGACATTTAGGTATAGATTGTGCAAACTCATGACTCAATTTCATAATCCACAGAAATGTACAATTTCTATGCATGTTGTTCGTATGATTTGGAACCAAGCAAAGGCACAGCCTATTGCGCGGTGGCAAATCGCTCATGAGGAGGTCACACCTTGGGCGTTTTAATGGAGGTGAAAGACCTTGTCGTCCGGTTTTATACCCAAGAAGGCACCGTCTACGCGGTTAACGGCGTATCGTATACGTTAAACGAAGGCGAGACGCTTGGGGTTGTAGGGGAAAGCGGTAGCGGTAAAAGCGTTCACGCCCTGGCTATTATGGGCTTGATTCCGCAGCCCCCTGGCAAGATCGAAAGCGGCGAGGTTAAGTTTGAAGGGCGCGATTTGCTCAAGCTGAATAAAGAGCAAATGCGTCTGGTGCGTGGTAAAGAGATCGCTATGATCTTCCAGGACCCAATGACATCATTGAACCCGGTCTTGACCATCGGCACCCAGATTACAGAAGCATTGAAGCTGCACCTGGGCATGAACAATTCTCAGGCGCGTCGTCGGGCGGCTGAACTGCTCGACCTGGTCGGCATCCCGGATGCAATGAACCGCCTGGACGATTATCCGCACCAGTTCTCTGGTGGTATGCGCCAACGCGTGATGATCGCTATGGGCCTGTCTTGCAATCCTAAGCTACTCATCGCTGATGAGCCGACGACGGCCCTCGATGTGACCATCCAAGCGCAAATTCTGGAACTGGTCAAGCAGCTTAAAGAAGAATTCAACATGGCGATGATCTGGATTACGCACGATCTGGGTGTGGTCGCTGGCCTATCCGATACGATCCAGGTGATGTACGCCGGGAAAATCGTTGAGCGCGGCCCGACGAAGGAAGTTTTCCAGGATACACGCAGCGCCTATACGCTGGGCTTGCTGCGCAGCCTGCCCCGTCTGGATGGTAGCAACCGTAAGCTGATCCAGATTGAAGGCTCACCGCCAGATATGCGTATCCCACCCAAGGGCGACCCCTTTGCACCACGCAACCCCTATGCGACGGATCGCTGCTGGGTCGATACCCCGGAATTAAAAGTTGTCGAAGGTGGCCATCCCGATCATATGGTCGCGGCCTGGTACGATTTGCGTGCCGCCTTAAAAGCCGAAGCCGAACAGGAGGCCGCAGCTCATGTCTAGTACTGCACCCACTCTTCAGGATAAGTCCAAAAAAGGCAAAATGGGCGAAACTATCCTGAGCGTGAAGAATTTGAAAAAGCACTTCCCGATCAGCGCTGGTTTCATCCTCCAGCGTGAGGTCGGCGCTGTTAAAGCGGTTGATGGCGTCAGCTTTGACGTCAAGCGTGGCGAAACACTGGGCCTCGTTGGTGAGTCCGGCTGTGGTAAGAGCACGACGGGACGTACCATTTTGCAGCTTTACCGCCCGACGGCGGGCACGGTCGAATTTGAAGGCCGTGATCTGACTGCCCTAAAAGGCAATGAACTGCGTCAGATGCGTAAAGAGATGCAAATCATTTTCCAGGACCCGTTCGCGAGCCTCAACCCGCGTATGACGGTCGGCAGCATCGTCAGTGAGCCGCTGCAAATCCATAACCTGTACCCCAACAAGCGCGAACGCCAGGAATATGTGGAAGCCCTGTTGGAGCGTGTGGGCCTAAACCCCTACTTCATCAATCGTTACCCGCATGAGTTCTCCGGCGGCCAGCGCCAGCGTATCGGTATCGCCCGTGCCCTGGCCCTGCGTCCGAGCTTCATCGTCGCTGATGAGCCGATTTCCGCGCTCGATGTGTCGATCCAGGCGCAGGTTGTTAACCTGATGGAAGAACTACAGGAAGAATTGGGCCTGACCTATTTGTTCATTGCCCATGACCTATCGATGGTGCGCCATATCTGCGACCGCGTGGCCGTGATGTATCTGGGTAAAATCGTTGAACTCGGCACAACCAAAGAGGTCTACGATAACCCGCTGCATCCGTATACCCAGGCTCTGCTCTCCGCAGTGCCGGAGCCGGACCCGTCGAAGGAAGCCAGCCGCCGTCGTCTTATCATTAAGGGCGACCTGCCCAGCCCGGCTAACCCACCGGCAGGCTGCAACTTCAGCACCCGCTGCCCGGTTTCGTTCGATCTGTGCTACCAGGACCCCGATCCTGAGTTGATTGAGCACAGCCCCGGCCATTGGGCGGCTTGCCATCGCGTAGCTTACTAAACGCGACCTGTTTCTCAAGCGAAAAGCGACCTCTGATGGGGTCGCTTTTTTGTTTACCTTGCCTATGTTTTACCGATTTTTACAGCATCGGGAACCTATGATGCGCGATTTTCGTTTAGAGTATAGGCAGCAGATAACCGATGGGGGAATCGTATGAAGGCAAAAAACAATGACAATGCATTAGGTCTGGGGGCGTTTCTGGCCCTGTGGGTGATCGTATCCGCGTTCGGATGGTTGGCTGCGTTCATCCTGTATGAAATCGACTTTCTCAATGTCAGTGACCACGGCAGTGTCAGTTACGTGCTGCTGTTGTCAGTGGTTCCGGGGCTGCCCCTAAGCCTGTTACAAGCACGACTCGTCGCACCGAAGTTCAACATTGAGCCGAAATTCTGGTTTCTTATCTCGATGCTGGGTTGGCTGTGCAGTGCGAGTGTCCTGCACTACGTCTTTAATACCTATCTGGATTTCCCAGAACCAAGAGTCCTGATTGCGACCCTGTTTGCACCGGCAGCGATTGTGCAGTGGCTGTTCCTGCTCAACAATAGGGCCAAAGGGGCCTGGCTGTGGGTCGTGTCCGCGATCATTAGCGCCTTTGTGTTCGGCTATATTGGCGATGTCCTCGCAGACATCAGCCGCGACGGTGAGGGCTTCCAGATCCTCCTGACCGCAGGCACCCAATCGCTGGTGACGGGCGGCGTCATGTGGTGGCTGATGCAGCAGCCGCAAGCCAAAGCACAGAAGGTGAAGCAGTCTCGTAGCCCATTTTCACCCACCGATTGAGCGATCATAAAACTGAAAATGCCGTGTGCCATTGCTCTGTGGCGTCTTCCCGCTACAATGGAGCATGTCAGTAACGAATGTTATTTCACTCGTTATATACACATTCGTCATATACGCTGGATAAACGACGCGGAGCAAAACACGCATGGCATTTGGTCGGCTCGACATCTTCTGGCCGGATGGCCGCCTGGAATCCGTCACACTGGATGGGCAAACCGTCTCTGTGGGTCGGGCGGCTGGGAATACGGTCGTACTCGATACGGAAACCGTATCGCGCTACCACTTCAGCATCACCCACGAAAATGACGTGGTATCCATCACCGACCTGGACAGCGAAAACGGCACCTATATCGACAGCACGCGGTTGGTCAGTAACGAAGCCCGGGTGCTGGATGGCGTTGAGGAAATCCAGGCGGGGCATCTGCGCATCATCTATACCGCGCTGGATGAAACGCCAACCGCCCCTATGCCGCTCGGCAACAATGAGGATACGCAGCGCATCGAAGTGGCAGAAGCCACGTTCCGGCTGCAAGTGGATGGCACGCATCTGGATGTGTGGCCCGCCGCCAGCAGTTCCGCCGAGCTGGCCATCACCAATCTGGATGAGGAACCCCAGCTTTATAACGTGGAAGTGGCTGGACTGCCACGCGGCTGGGCGCGTGTCAACCGTCCCCGCTTAGAAGTCGAACCTAATGAAACGGCCTATGTACTGATCAACATCAAGCCACCGCGCCGTTATGACAATGCCCCATTAACCTATCCTGCGCAGATCAATGTCTACGCCGATGAGCACCCGGAGATGGTGCTAACGGCCCCGGTCGAGGTCGAAATCCATACTTTCAGTGGGTTTGGTATGGCCCTGGCACGGCCCTTTATTGAAAATCGGGAAGCAATCCGGCTCTTTTTACATAATCAAGGTAGCGGTCCGCTAGGCATCAAACTGCATGGCACCAGCCCAGATAAAGCCATTGCTTTCCAGCTACCCTCTGGCGTGCTGAAACTGGCCCCTGGCCAGCGCATGCAGGTCACAGGCGGGGTTGTCCCGCGCCAGCGCGCCATGCTCGGCCAACCAAGCGTCCACAATTTTAATATCTGGGCGACTGCCCAGAATAACGCCGGGTTCACAGCGGCGGTCAGTGGCAAAGCAGAGGTCGCACCGCGCTTTAAGCCCTGGCAACTGCTGGCGGCTGGCGGCATCGCCGTATCGATCTTGATACTGGGACTGATGGCACTCATTGGGTTGCTTGCCCCGCGCCCCCCGGCACTGCATGACCTGAGCGTCAACAGTGGCCAACTGGCCCAGGGCGACACGCTCATCCTGACTTGGATTGGCGAAAACCTCGATGACATCAATATACGCGTTAATCAAGCGCCCTACCTGACGCTGCCGGGGAACACCGACCGCGTCGAGATTGATACCAGCGAACTATCCGGCGACATCACGCTGACAGTACAGGGCAGCGGCGGCGGCGAAACAGTCGAAGCCAGCGTGCCCGTGTATATCTACCGCGAGATGGTCGTCGAATCCTTCATGGTCGACCCGGCGAATCTGGTGCGTTATGTGGTCACGACGATTACAGTCAGTTGGGATGTTCCCGGCGCGACGACCGTCGAAATTAACGGGCTGGACGCCTTCACCAATGCCCCCATTGAAAACACATTTGGCCCAACAGGCCAGATACCGGGCATCAGTGGCGTCGCCAGTGGTCCGATTATCCTGGCTTTGCGCGCTGAAGATGAAGTTGGCAACGTGATTGAAGACTCCTTTACGCTCACTGTCAGCGACGCCTACTGCATCGCCAACACCGATGTCACCCTGCGCGAAGGCCCTAACCTCAATAACCAGCAAATCGGCACGGTACCATCGGGCGAGCGCGTCATCATAGATGCCCAGGATGGCGGCGCGGCCTGGCTGCGGGTAGCCTTGCCCAGCGGCGTGTTGGGTTGGGGACAACGCGGGTTCTTCACCTGCGATGCGGGCTTCCGAGTCGAGGAATTACGGGCAATCCTGGATGTACCCCCACCGCCACCCACCGCTTCGCCCACACCCATACTGACAGCGACGCCAACCCTGGCACCGCCATCGGCCACAGTGGACATCATACCAACGATCAACCCGGCCTCGACCTCCACTAGCAGCCCATAAAACAGGTTTGGTAGCGTCACAAGGCATGCAAGCGACAATCGTAGGTTATAATGACTGCGGCACACTTACTCTGGCATTGATCTTTTTTGTCATATGATCTGCCGGGTAAATGCGAACAACCAAGCTGATAATCCACTTAAAAACAGGAGCATAGATCGTGCGCCGACTATTTACCGTTTTCTGCTTGTTGATGCTGCTCCCCTTGACGTCACTCGCCCAGAACATCCCGCCTATAGAACCGGCAGCGATTGTCGGCGACCTGCTCATTGGCGGCAGTGACGCGCTATCGCCCCTGACCCAGCGCATCATCACTGGCTTCCAGACTGAGGGTGCAGCCGGCAATATCGTCGTCGAAAATCTGGCGACGTCTGAGGCCATGCTGCGCTTTTGCAGCGGCGAACTCGATATTGTCCATGCGGACCGCCTGCCGACCGCCGATGAAAACGCGGCTTGTCGGGCCGCGGGTCGTGCGCCGGTCGTGATGCCGATTGCAGCAGATGCGGTCGCTATCGTGGTCAGCAACAGCAATCCCTTCCTGACCAACGCCTCACTCGACGAAATACAACAGATATTTGGTCCGGCTACGCTGTGGTCAGATATTCAGGCAAGTTGGCCCAGCGAACCCATCAATCGCCACCTGACTGATGCCGATTCCGACACGTTCAGTAATTTCGCCACTGTGATTTACAACGGCGAGGAACGCATCCCCCTAACCGCTATCGGCGCGCGCTTCTACGACAACTTGAACGAACTCTACGCCGCCCTACAGGTTGATCCCTTTGCGGTTGGCATTTTGCCCGCCTCATACGCCAATCGGAATATCGGCGCGGTACGCATTGTGTCGATCAACAACCTGCAGCCGACATCCGAAAATGTCCAGAGCAATATTTACCCGATGTCACGCCAGTTCTACCTGATTTCCCATGCGGCCTTGATGCAAGAGCAAATCCAGGTTCGGGCTTTCCTGAATTACTATATTCTGAATGCACCGGAGCAAATCGCTGCATTGAGCTACTACCCGATTGACCTATCGACCGCCGAACAGGCGTGGCTCAATGCAACCGGAAATGGCACTGTTACCACACTGCCCACACCGGAACTCGTCGAAGAGCCGGACGACCAAACCGTCGAAGAGGCTATTGATGAGGTCACAGACGCCCCTACGGACGAATCCCTGTTTGAGGAAGCGCTCCAGCCGCAGTTGAACGCCCTTCAGATTTTGGCCGATGCCCGCGCCGACATGGAACTGTTCGCCGTCACGTTTTTCGGTGCTGAGCGGCCCGAAGGTTGGAATGGCAGCCTGAATACAGACGATCCGCAGTTGGCGCTGCTCGTCCGCCTTGATCTGGAAGTATTAGCCGCCAGCCAGCTTGGCTCCGATGTACGCCCCTTTGGTTGGTTCGGGGCGGTGCCCAGCAGTGAGTACGCCATAGCCCGGGATGTGCGTCATGATCTGGAACTGCTGGCCGACGCCATTTTCGGCAACAATGAACGCCCCAATGGCTGGGAAGGTCCGTCCGACCCGGTGATGCGCTGCGACCGCGCGACGCAAGCCCTGGTCGGGCTGCTGCGGGCAGGCGGTGCCTTCGCTGTGCCACAAGCGGACCCGACATCGGCTACTTACTGTACAGACCTGACCCAGGAAGCGACCGTCTTTACTGAGGTCAACCTGTTGAATCGCAGTGATTTCCGGCTATCGATACCCGGTTCAGGCGGCGGCAGTACGTTCAGCGGCGATACCCTCATCGAAACCGATTTCGCGGTGGGTTTCTATGATCGCGGCGCATCGATTCGCGGCGGCGTCATCCCCAACGGAACGCCCGTGCGCGTCATCGCCCGCAGCTATGCCGAGTACTCCAACATGATGCTGGTAGAAGGCGACGGCTTCGCGCTGTATTTGGAACATCAGAATACGAGCATCACACCTACCGAATTCTTTGCCTTGCGCGACGCCGCCCAACTGGGCACGGAAACGTACTGTAACGTCGCCTGGTGCGAATAATCGTAGGCCGTCCACAGATGTTAACTTGATTCCTGAGCAGGTGCCCACATGGGCATCTGCTTTTTTGTTTTGTTGCTGTATTTTTGAAGCTGTATGAGGAGGAGCACATGGATCTTTCTTGTCATAGTTGGGCCTTCAATGACCTGACATTGCCGGAAGCACTGGGGACGATTGCACGCATGGGCTTCCGTTATGTGGACCTGGGCAGCGGGTCGCACTTTAATATCGTGCGCGCGGCCAGCCCAACAACACGCAAAGCAGTCTACGAGGAATTACAAGCCGACCTGCAAATGTTCAACCTCAAGCTGGCCGATGTCTACCTGATGCTGCCGCGTATATCTATTTCCGACGAGACCAAGCGGCGCACCGACATCGCCCTGTTTAAAGCCGTGCTACCGATGGTCAAGGCATTGGGCGCACCCGGCGTCACCGTCTCCGCTGGCGTCGTGCATCCCGAAGATGACGAAGAAGCCTATGATCGCACCACCTCGGCCTTGCAAGAGATGCTGGCCGCAGCACAAAAGCTCGATCTGCCGCTGAGCATCGAGCCTTCGCTCAACAGCATGGCCATCACCAGCGAACAAACCCTCAAGCTGCTTGCAGATGTCGAGGGATTGCAACTGACGCTCGATTGGGGGCATGTGTTGTATATCGGCGAGAAAAACCAAGTTATTCAGCAACTGCTAGCGCACACCCGCCATATCCAGGTGCGGCAGGCAGCCAAAAACAAAATCCAGATGCCCTTTGACAAAGGCAAACTGGACATTGAAGAACTTTATTCGCTGCTGATCGAAGCCGATTATAAGGGGGCGCTGTCGGTGGAGTATATGCTGAGTGGTTGGCAGAAGTCGCACAAAGTCAGTATGATTGCCGAAATCGTGCAGATGCGCGATGCCCTGCGTGATGCACGCGCATCCCTGAAACTTGTCTGAGTGATGTGATGGCCTACTCCCTGGAAAACGTCGTGCCCTGGGGCCGTACCTTCGACGAATACGCGACCTTTTTCGCCCTGAATGATGCCGACCTGAGCAAATCGATCCTGGGCTGTGGCGACGGGCCTGCCAGCTTCAACGTGGAAGCGACTGAACGCGGCGTGAAGGTCGTCTCCTGCGATCCGATTTACGCCTTCCCCGCTGACGCCATTCGCCGACGCATTGACGAAACCTACCCGGTCATCATGGCCCAAACGCGCGCCCATCAAGAGCAATTTCTCTGGAATCATTACAAAACGCCGGATAATCTGGCTAGCCTGCGCATGCAGGCCATGACGCGCTTCCTCGAGGATTATCAGACAGAGCCATCACGCTATGTGGCCTCAGCCCTGCCCAACCTGCCGTTCCACGATGATGCCTTCGACCTGGCGTTATGCTCGCACTTCCTGTTTTTATATTCCGAGCAGCTTGACCGCGATTTTCATCAGCGCAGTGTGATCGAGATGCTGCGTGTTGCCAATGAAATCCGCATTTTCCCGCTGCTGGGCCTGACCGTACAGACATCGGCCCACCTGGAACCCGTCATGGCTATGCTTGGCGCACAGGGCTATGACTGCCAGATCGAAACCGTCGCTTATGAGTTCCAGCGCGGCGGCAACAAGATGCTACGTATCCGCCGCAGTTAAAGCCTATTCCGCCAGCAGATAACGGCTTTCTAGCTGCGTTTCGCTGACGTCGCCCTCGGCAGTCTTTTCGATCCAGTAAGCATGGGCATCCGGGCGCGATGTCACGATAGCGACCCGTTCCCCATCGACATAATGGGCAGCAGCGCCATCATCCAGAGCGATACCTGCGGGAACATCCCCGGCCAGTGCCAGCCGATGATACGCCGGACGGCGTTCTTCTTCGCCATCATAATGTGGAGAGCAGGTCCCCGATAAGTAGCCCAGACAGGGCAAGGCATTAATCTGCCCCGGGATGGAGTCCGTCAGGCCGTATTCAAACCAGCAAATGGCCCCAGCGCTGATGCCAGCCAGGACAGTGCCATTCTGGCCAGCCGTCCGCAGAATCTTGTCCAGGCCCCATTCTCGCCAGACAGCCAGCATCGAGCGCGTGTTGCCACCCCCAACGTAAATGATGTCCTGGGCACACAAAAAATCTTCGATGTCAGCCGTGTGCGGCTTAAAGAGCGATAAGTGTGATGCTTTGCAATAAAGCTGGTTGAAGGCCGTGTAGAAGCTAACAATATAGTCGGGATGTTCGCTGCTGGCCTGCCCCAAAAAACAAACGCGCGGATTGGTTTTGTCGGTTTGCGCGATGATATAGCGATCCAGGGCGAGGTTCTCCGGCTCCATACTAAAGCCACCGCCACCCAGGGCGATGATTTGCATCGGCATGTGCTGCTCCTAAGTGTCTTTCAATAGAATGGCATTGCTCGTTTGGATAGTCTAAACGGCTGCAAGGTGTGTGTAAAGTCATGTGTGCCATACTGTAGTCCATTACAATTGCGATACACTTTGTTCGTTTTTTGAACATTCGTCTCGCATTACAAACTGCATAACGCTATACTCTTCGTAGCGGATAATAAACGACCGTTTTCAAAGACGGGTTAGGAACACAGGGTTAGGGTGTATGTCCTTTGACTACGAAGTCAAACGCCATGAGTCTTTGCCTATTTTGATTGCCAAAATCGGGCGCACTTGGGGCGAACATAATATGGCGATGATGTTTGCAGAATGCCTGGATGCCTGCCGGGATGATGAGCAACACGTCATCCGCATCACTGATTTTTCTGAAGCTGATATGTCGTTTTCAGATGTCATTATGCTGGTGCAGTTGCTATCGAAGCAGCAAGTGCCGGGGTCATTCTTCGACACGCGCTTCGACGATGTGCTGGTCGGCACGGATGCCTGGGTATACGTCGCCCGTGACCGTATCAGTAAATTCCTGGGGCAACATGTCGCCTTGTTCCAGACACAGGAAGCGGCCCTGCGCTATGCTATGCGCCAGTTAGCACACGGCCAACACACTGAAGGCCCCGCTGCCGTCTAAGCGACTGTTGGTCTGCACCGCGCTATCCCCGGCACTCCACATCTTCCAAAAAACCCCTACAATATACATCTATGTCGATACCGATATGTCGATACCAAATCCAGGTTGAGGAGCCGTCTGATGCTGCGTTGTGGCATTGATATGATCGAACATGAGCGCGTCGAAGCGGGCATCGAGCGGCTGGGGGAGCGTTTCTTGAACCGCTTCTTCACTGCCGGGGAACGCGCTGATTGCGAGGATGCGCCCTATCGTCTGGCGGCACGGCTGGCAGGCAAAGAAGCTGTCGCCAAGGCACTGGGGACGGGCATCGGCGATGTGCGCTGGATTGATATTGAAATCCGCGTGGATAATCCGCGCAAGCGTCCAACGCTGCATCTGCATGACGCCGCCGCCAAACTGGCAGAAGAAATGGGCTTAACGCAGTGGGATGTCAGTTTGTGCCATACAGAGAGCTATGCAAGTGCAATGGCTGTCGCTATGAGCGACAGCCAGGAGTAGTCTACAGCGTCCGCTACTGAATATCGCTTATTTATCGCCCTTAGTGCGGAACTGCGTGTGAGGCTCGCCAGGAGGGGCTTCGTTCCAATCAGAGCGGAAGAGAAGCGTTGCGCCACCGAACATCAGCGTATCGCCATCAGCCAACTGCCGCTGTTCATCACCTGAGAGAACAGCGCCATTGACGAAGGTGCCATTGCTGCTGCCGAGGTCTGTCAGGTACCAACGGTCGTTATTCAAGCGCAGCACGGCATGGGGCCGCGATACTGACCGATCCTGCAAGCGGATTTGCCATTTAGCATCGGACGTCGCGCGGCCAATGAACAGCTCTGTGCCGTTCAAGGCCATCGACTGCCCTTCCTGGGGGCCATTGGTAGCAATCAAACTGGCCTCACCTGTATTCTGTGCCGGGAGGATGACACGTCCGGTTTGCTCCGCAACCTGTAGGTCGGATTCATCAGCTGCCAAGAATTGAATCTGGGGCACATACAGACGAATTCTGTCACCAGCGAACAACGGGAATGGCTCGTCGACGCGCTCATCGTTGACGAAGGTCCCATTGCTGCTGCTGAGATCCGCAATGAAGAAAACGCCATTACGATACGACACCACCGCATGTTGACGTGATACGTGTTGCTCTGCAATTTGGATGTCATTGTTGGATGAACGACCAATGGTCGCAGTCGCGCCTTCTCTTAAAACGAAGTCGCAGTACGCTTTGGTTTGAGGATCTTGCCATCGCAGGCGTGCTAGTGCTTCAGCCATATACTCTGTCGCTATCATGATGTATCTATCCCATGTAGCGGCCCTAACCCAAGCCGCCACCGTCCCATTATAATTGTACTATAACGTTGACTATACCTAAACCCACCTTACACCGGGCTAAATCGCCCGATGTTTACGGATTTTGTACAGCTTTTTTCGCGTTTGGGTTGGAATTTGGGTTAGAAAAGAAACAGTCCGTTTATCGGTATCTGCGCTCAATCGGAGAAACGATCACGGAATTCAGTGTCGCCCATGTCGGCGTGCCATTCGTCGGGGTAGGCATCCGACATGCGTGTGACCAGCCGTCCGGCCAGGTCACGGGCGATGCGCTCCAACAGATTGGGCTGCACCCAGGTAGCGGCATCCACCTGGACAGCCACCGCCCCCACTTCCAGATAATCGCGCGCGTCGTCAATGCTGTGGATGCCCCCCGCGCCAATGATAGGGACATCCGGCAGGCGTTCATGTAAGACCTGCACCATATGCAGCGCAATCGGCTTGATGAGTGGGCCATAGATGCGGCCCTGCACCAGTTGGCCCGAACTTTTGTCGCGGGCTGTGCCGCGCGGCGGTGCAGCAATCACCAAAGCCCCGGCCCCGGCTTCCGCTACGGATTGGGCGATTTCAAAGGCATCACCCAACGGCAACCGCACAATGACTGGTTTTTCCAGGGCACCGCGTACCGCCGCTGTCGTGAATTTCTGAGCATCTTCCCAGGAAATATCATCGGGCAAGCCCAGTTCGATGGCCGCGACACTCTCGACATGATCGAGCGTTGCAGCGGATTTGCGCACATCGTCCACGTTGGTCGCCACCAGATGCACGATCACCGGGCAGGGTAACGATGCCCATACTTGGCCAAATTCACGAATGACTTTTTTGAGTCCAACATTGGGCAAGCCAGTATGCATCAATACGCCAGCATCAAGCGCGACCACGCGCTGGCCAGCCGCCGGCGACCAGGGCTGATAGGTCACCGGGTTGGTGACAATCGCGCCCAGGGTGTCATAATCCAGCAGGCTGCGATAGACATTGCCAAAGCCGAAGGTCCCGGCAGCGGGCATCACAGGTGAGGACACATAGAGCGCGTTTTTTCCGGGACGAGTGATACAAATCGACATCTGGCTGGCCTGCTATTCGCGGACGGGTATGGGCACGATTATGGCTCAGTCGCGCCATTCGTACAATGTGTAAGCCACGCCATCGGTCCAGACCGCATCAACAGCACTAAAGAACACCTGCGGGAACAGCTCATTTTGCTCACGGGCAAACGCGTGCAGGTCGAGCCACATGCTGTAGCCACCAGAGCCATCGGCCACATCGAACAGCAAGATATAGTCGATGCCTTCATCTTGCCACTGCTGCAAGAGTTCATCTGGTGAGGTCCCCAGACGGATGGGCCGCGCCCAGTTATCGAACAGCGCATCCGGTATGCAGGTGATATGGTCCGGGCAATAGTAGGATCTATCTTCCCACATCATCAAGACCTGACTGTCATTCGGCAGCGTATCAAGCTGCATCATGGCGTTATAGAGCAGGCCAAAATTCCCCAGCAGATAGTCATCTTCGGAAATCAGTCCGACATGGTATGGCAAGGCACGCGTCTTGGCCAGGTAATGCACATGATCGAAGCCGCCCAGTACCAGCGCCATCACAATCGCTGCCTGCACAAAAAAGCGCACATTGAGGTTGTCTGTGGGGAGCTGCTCAATTTCATGGAATACGAGGCCACCCAAAATAGCAATCACAGGCAGGCCAACCAGCATCAAGCGAATTTGGCCACCGATGCCGGATGTCGCAGCCACCACCACCCAGAAAGCCCATAGTACCAAAGCCATCGGCAGCAAGATGCGCGCCTGTCGCCGTACCAGGTCTGATAGACGACCCCAGAGCAGTAGCAAACCAAAGGGCAGCACAAACAAAAACGGCCCCATCGTAAAACCATATGGCAGGCGTTGTTCCACACCAAAGAGTGTCGCTGCAATCGGCAAAATAATGAGCTGGACCAAACCACCAATGCCCTCACTCAGCAAACCCCCACCGGACACATTGAAATTCGCTGACTGCACCGCGTCCCATTCCAGGCCACCGAACACATAAGGAAATACCGGATTCTGATAGAGCAGCAGGCCCTTCACCATCCAGGTCAGGAATGCGACCCAGGCGGCAATGCCAAACGTGACGATATTGCGTGGGCTGCGGCGCATGTCATACAGGAAGATCAACAGCACCATGCCTATCACCAGCGGAGCCGCCGTGTACTTGACGCCAACCGCCAAGCCAGCAATCACACCACTCAGGATGAGCCACTTGCTATTGGACTTGTCTTCTACCCATTGCGTAATGGCGATCACGGCGACCGCGCCATAGGCCATCAGGGCGATATCCACATACGCGACTGACAGGTGCTTCCAGATACCGAAGCTCATGACCATCAGCAGGATGATCGTCAGCGCGGCGGAACGGCTCACCTGACGGTAGAGATAGCCACCGATAGCCAAAAAGGCGAACAAACCCATTGTGTAGTGCAAAACGGCTGCGGCTGTGCCACTGCCCGTGACCATCATCAGCAGGCCATAGAGCATTTCCGTGTTCTGAGGAAAGCCAAAAAAGTGAATATCCGTGTGGGCGCCGATGATGCCCGTATTGATATAGCGCTGCGGAATCACCAGATGGTAGTAAATAGCATCCCAGCCCGTCGCTGGGGCCAATGCAATGATCAATGCCATCACCAACAGGACGGCAATCACAATGGCGGCGAAGCGTTCCCATACGGAAAGCTGCTGCCCGGTGCCACGCAGCAGCAGGCGAACATCAGCCACATAGCGCCTGATGCCTGCACGACACAATACGCCAATCACCAGCACAACGGCCCATATCACGATATTGAACAAGCCCAGCAACCCCAGGATCACCGTCAGCAGGCTGACGCTCCCCAAACCCACCAGACTGGTCAGGGCCAGCCGTTCGGCAGCGGTCAGGCTCGTCAGATCCAAGCGAGACAGGGCCATCTGGCCGATGCCGCCGCCGATGAGCGCCAGAATTGCCACAAGGCCGATGTTCATGCCAGCATTGACCGTCGATAGCAAACCGGCCATCAGCACACTGCGGGCAGGCTCGACATTATGACCCCAAAAATACAGCGCAAAAATCAGCATCAGGCCCATGATGAGGACCAGCTTGCTGCGCATCAGGCGTGTGGCTTCCTGGGACGTTTTCTTAGATACGGGTTGGGGTTCGGGCACGGTCAACCTCGGCATGATATGGGTGCGATAGTCCCATTATATGGAGCCAAAGGCTGTAGCAGGCGTAAGACTGTCCAGTGGATCGCTTGCGCTAATCTAGGCGGACGTTAAGCAGGTCGAAGGCGGGGCCATCGGTACAGGTCAGACGGGGACGCGAGCTGTTCGACATACGCAACGCACAGGCGAAGCACGCACCAGTGCCGCAGACGGTCGGCGGTTGGAAAATGCCATACGCAAAGCGCTGCGGAATCACGACTTTGCGGTCGAGCAGCATATCTAACAGGGCCTTGAAGTTCTGACGCTCATCATCGGGAGCCACAACCGCATATAGCTGGTCAGCCCAACCGAGCGTCATGACCATGTCATCCCATTCCAGGCCATCCTCGCCACGGATAACTTCGACCTCAGCCGATAGATGATCGGTGCCATAATGACGGGCGCGGCCCAACAGCACCAGCGTCACGTTGAGCTGGTTACGCAGCAGCCAGGTGAGCATGATGGTCAGCGGTGTGGGGTCGGCATCGTAAGCAATCAGGAGGATATTCTTCGCCCGTTGGCTGAATCGGTACGGCTCACCAATCGGGCCAAGCAAACTGACGTACTGGCCGGGTTCATAACGCGGATTGGCAGGACGCTCCACCAGCAGCGTGTTCTGGCCTGTCATCCCCAGCGGCCACCACTGTTCACGCAGGTAGGGGTCCCAGGCGAGGGGTTCGCCAGATGCATCCACCAGACGCGCTAACAGCGTTTGGCCTGGTTTGATCCTATACAAGGCTTCATCAATCAGGCCTAATTCTAGATGGATGGTCTGCGCATTGATGCGACGAATGCGTTCGATTTTTGCTTGTGTCAAGCGCATGCTGTACCCGACTTTCTGACGATATAAGCCACCCTAGGAGCCACCCAACCATGCCCGAACATCCTTCTGATCGGTATGTCATCAGCACTGACCCCGACCGTCTGGACATCGCCTACATCCATGCTTACCTCAGTCAACAATCGTACTGGGCGGCCAATCGACCTTATGAGGTGGTCGAGCACTCTATACAAAATTCCCTGTGTTTTGGGCTGTATGATACCACGACTGGCCAGCAAGTGGGCTTCGCCAGGATGGTCACGGACCACGCGACATTTGGTTATCTGGCCGATGTCTTCATTGATCCGGCCCAGCAGGGCAATGGTCTGGGCAAAATGCTCGTCGAGCATATCGTCAACTACCCGGAGTTCGCCAGCTTCCGGCGCTTGCTGTTGGCCACCCGCGATGCGGACACCCTCTATGCTCAGTTCGGCTTTGAATACATCACGGACAACAGCCCTTATTACTTGATGGAAATCGTCCGTCCGCAGCAGTAGGGTCTTACCCTTCTAAGGCCCAATCCACAGAAGCCAGGGCGTGTAGCTCGGTCGTGTCAAACGTCGGGACCGGGCTGTGCTCCGGTTTGATGAGCAAGCCAATTTCCGTGCAGCCCAGGATGACGCCCTGCGCGCCCTGGGCCACCAGCTTATCAATGATCCGCTGGTAGACCTGCCGCGACTCCTCACGGACGTTGCCTAATACCAACTCTTCATAGATGATGTTGTGTACCAATGTGCGATCCTCATCATCCGGTACAAGCACCTCTAGCTGATGGTCATCTTCCAGACGACCTTTGTAGAAATCCTGCTCCATCGTAAAGCGCGTCCCCAGCAGGGCAATACGATGCATACCCTGGGACTTGATAGCCACAGCCGTCGCATCGGCAATGTGGATCAGCGGAATATCGACCGCATTTTGGACGTCTTCCGCCATCAGGTGCATGGTATTGCTACAAATGAGCAGCACATCCGCGCCACCGCGTTCCAACTGACGCGCCGCATGGATCATGCGAAAGGTGGCTTTTTCCCAATCCCCCGCCATTTGCAGCGCCTCGATTTCCGCAAAGTCGAAGGAAAAGAGCAAGCACTGTGCAGAGTGCAACCCGCCCAATTTTTCTTTGACGGACTCATTGATGATACGATAATATTCGATTGATGATTCCCAGCTCAGGCCACCAATCAGGCCAATCGTCTTCATAGCTATTTACCCTTATCCATCAGCCACAGATCATACATGTGGCACCAGTCGCTAGCAACGTTATCGAAAAACAAGCAAAGTAGCAACGCGAAAATCACAACGATCTCACATAGGAGATACCTTCGTGCCCAGATGGACACCCCTATTGGCCCTGATATTGCTCGTCGGGGCACTAACAGCCTGCACAGATTCAGACGATAGCCCTGCCACAGCGGCAGCAACGACACAGCCTGCGGCGGCTACAGCGCCCCCTGTGCCAACCGCAACAACAGAAACGATAGGCATCATACAGCCACTGGCGCCCGATGGCGAGCTGCCTGTCGATATGAACGGCAGCCCATTTGTAGTTGAAGTCAGTGGGGCGCGTACGGCGCGGCTGGAAGGCAACGGCTATATCGGTTGTGAAAATGGCCGCATCGCCTTACGTGCAGAAAATACCGGCTTCGGCCAGATGACGCTGATATTGCCACCGGATGCCCAGGAAGGTAGCTATGACATCCTCGAAAACGGCAGCAATCAGGAAGCCACCTGGGGTATGATGTCCTTCACAGACGGCGCGGTCTATGCTGGACGTGTTTCCGGTAGCTTAGATCTGCGCTTCTTTGATCATAATCCCAGCGCGCGTATTGGCGGCTACTTTACATTCAACGCAACCAACCTGCGCGATACGGTCGATGTCAGCGGCGCATTCGATTTTGAAGCCCCGGCCAGCAACTGGTATTGCCAGCCGCAATAGGTCGATCAGGCATCCACCAGTAAATTGACGTCCAGCAGCCATGCCAGATACAGCGCCTCCAAAAAGCCCTTCAGGTCAAAAATTGTTGGGTCGTCATAGGATTCTTGCTGAATGATGAAGGGATGAACTTCGGCGGCATCCAGCGCGGCAGGGGCCAGATTCATGATGACATCCGATTCCAGATCACGGTGAATCGCCCGGAAAAATAGCAGCAAGATGCTGGCATGGTTGGGGATGATGTCGCCAACTGTGAAGCACATCTCAAAGACCTGATTGCTATCTATCGTGAACTCGCCCAGGCGGCGCTCAGCAGCTTTGCGGCTTTCGAAGTAGATGTCATCCTGCTGGCGCAACATGGCGATCTGCTGACCATCGTACAAAAAGCGATCTACCCCCTGCTTGAGCAATAACCAGATTAACGGCTCATCCGGCACGGGCAACCGATCAATGAGCCAGGATTCTCCAGCCGCTGTAATCGGGTAGTTGATAAAGCTCATACAGCCAAAGGGCCGCCCCAATCGGTTAGCGGGACAATCAGCACAATGATGGACCAATGGTTCCAGATCTGCTGCCTGGTCCAGCAGGTCTTGCACGATGACAACCTGGGCTTCTGTTTCACCTTCCGGCGTGCGCTGGGTAAATTCAAAGCCCATTTCCGAAGGGGGGCGCTCGTCGCCAGCATCACGATACTGCTGGATAATCAGGGCCGCGCGTTCCGCGCCCTTCAGGCGCTGGCGAATGCCTTCTGTCGTCAATTGACGCTTGGGTTCACAATCGTAATCAATAGTGTAGTCGATGGCCATATTTTTTCGTCCGTTTGTGGCTCAGGTTCATCCGATGAAATGGCAAAAGTATAGCATAGGTTAGAAAACCTTTTGTTTAACGATGTTGAAAATTCCGTCATCACGGTCTGTAAATAGTACGATTTCGTTCGATTTTAGAACACACATTCTAAATACCAAGCCAATTATATCGAAAAACCAACGCTTAATGAACGGAAATGTGTTATATTGGGACAATATTAACTTGCAGCGGCTTTTTTTTGAGCGATACTGTTGGTTAAGAACTTGTAACAGTTAAGTTATAATACATTCGTCGCCTGGAGCACCTGACATGTCAGACAAAGTTCTGATTATTGATGATGAAGAACCCACCGTACAGCTCATTAGCATGCTGCTGGAAAAGCGCGGTTTTGAAACGATTAAAGCCTTCCGTGCGGAGGAAGGGTTGCGTAAGGCCTATCGTCATCAGCCAGATCTGGTGCTGCTCGATGTGATGATGCCAGATATGGATGGTTGGGACGTCTGTAAACGCCTACGCGAGATGTCTGACGTGCCGATTATCTTCCTCACCGCCCGTGATGACGTTAAAGACGTCGTTTATGGCCTGGAAATTGGCTCCGACGATTATGTCGTCAAGCCTTTCAACAATGATGAACTCATCGCGCGCATTAAGGCCCATTTGCGGCGCTCACCACGCCCCAATATGAGCGAAGAAATGATCTTCAACGATGGCGATTTCCGCATCAACTTCATGAACCGCGAAGTCTGGGTACGTAACGAACTCAAACACCTGACGCCCAAAGAATTTAATTTGCTGGCTGTGTTGGTCCGCAATGCGGGACGCGTCGTCACCCGCAATGAACTGGTGACCCAGGCCTGGGGCGAAGAATACAGCGACGCTATCGACAGCCTCAAGCTCTACATTCACTATTTGCGGCAAAAGGTTGAAGAGAACGCGCAACAACCTGAGTATATTGTAACGTCGCGCGGTGTGGGCTATCGCTTCGTCAATCGCTAATTACTATCGCACTGGGCTATCACGACCACCCATAACGCATGATGTGCTGCTTATGACAAAACAAGCACTTGCACTGGACGAATTCGTGCTAGGTGGTTAAAGTTGTAGCGTTTGGTCATCAACGTTGCGGATATACGAGCGTTGAGCCTTATTCGATAATTAGCTGAGGCCCATATGACGCAGCCGAATCCCGACTCTCCTCAAAATGATGCTGAAGATCAGGTTCCATCTGAAAACGGTGAATCTGAAAACAGCAAACAACAAGATGGCGCACCCCATGAGGATGCTTCATCTATGCGTGTTTCATCTGAGAACGTCTCGTCTGACAATGAACAATCTATGCCCGATATTGGCGAGGCTCAAACCAAAGTGCCGCCGTCACCGCCCCGCCGAGCAACACCTGAAACCGAAACTGAGCCGCCAAAGGAACCATCAGCTATGGATGAAGAAGCGAAGGTGGCAGCAGGTACCGGGGACTTAGATGACGAAGAAGCCCACCGCAGCACCCGTCCCTTGGCACATCAACACGGCGCGACAACCAACCGTCTACCAGCAGAAAACGTCATCGCCCTTGAAAACAGCGGCCTGATCTATGGTCACGCGACCGATGTCGGCCAGCAGCGCCAGCGCAACGAGGACTCGCTGCTTGCCTATGGGTTTTCGGTCAGTAGCATGGACGAATTCCCCGACTTCGGCGTGTTCATTATCGCTGATGGCATGGGCGGCCATGCAGATGGCGACCGGGCATCAGGGACAGCCGTGCGCAGTATCGGCACAGGCATCACCCGCAAGATTTACTTCAACATCCTGCGCGGTACACCCATGACCCAACTACCCCCAGTCAACGAACTGCTGGTGGAAGAAGTCGAAAATGCCAATGCGGAAATCCGCAGCATTACATCGGATGGTGGGACGACCTGTACCGCCGCCCTGGTCATTGGCCGCAGGGTGTTCATCGCCCACACTGGCGACAGCCGTGCCTATCTGGTTAAAACAGATGGCATCGAGCGCATCACCCGCGATCACTCGCTGGCGGAGCGCCTACGAGAAACTGGCGTGATGTCGGAAGAAGAAGCTGCCAATCACCCACAGGGCAACCAACTTTACAGCGCCCTGGGTATGTCGGATGATCCGCGTATTGATAGCTGGACGCGCAGCCTGGGCAAAGGCACGCGCCTGCTGCTGTGTAGTGATGGCTTATGGGGCATGGTCCCCGATGGCCAGATTTACAGCATCATGATGCAGCACCCGGTTCCGCAGGATGCCTGTAACCGCCTCGTCGCTGCCGCCAATGAAAATGGCGGCCTGGACAATATTTCGGCGATTATCCTGTACATGCCATAGGCAACACCCACGTCATAGACAAACGAAGGCTGTTCCCCTTATGGGAATGGCCTTTTTATTTGCCTCCTCATCTTTAGCAAGGAGCGAATAATGTGCCTCCCTCCAGACCATGTTATTATTTCCTGCGAGACAGCTTGTCTGCACCGACAAAGGACACCTCAACGATGACTAATATCCTTATGTTTATGACCGATGACCATGCACAATGGGCACTGCCCGCTTATGGCAACCGAGAAATCATCGCGCCGACGCTGACCTATCTGGCAAATACGGGTGTCCGTATGGCAAATGCCTTCACGCCAACGCCGGTTTGCTCTCCAGCGCGAGCTTCCTTCTGGACGGGCTTGTTCCCCTCGCAGCATGGCATTCATGATTACATCAATGAAGATGACAAAGAGCGTGAAAAACTCGACTGGCTAGGGGATGAGGTCACGCTGGCGAGTCGCCTGCAAGAATCTGGCTATACGACGGCCCTGTGTGGTAAGTGGCACTGCGGTAATGGGCGCAAAAAGCAGCCCGGTTTTGATGTATGGCAATCTACAGGCAGTGTCACTGCCCGCTATAACAATCTTGACAACGAATACTCCGATGAGGGAGAGGTCTATCGCAAAGATGGGTATGAAACACAGATCATAACGGATAACGCAGTCCATTTTCTGCGCGAGCGAGACACGGAAAAGCCGTTTTTCTTGTTTGTTGGGTATACCACCACCCATAGCCCTTGGGTCAATCATCCTGAGCGGTTGGTCTCGCATTATCGCAACTGTCGCTTTGAAGATATTCCTGAGGACACCGTCTATCACTTTGGGCGCTTGGCAGGTGAATCCACACTGCCCTCACGGTTTGATGAACGCGAAGCTCAGGCACAGTATTATGCCTGTGTTACGCAGATTGATGAGCAGGTCGGGCGTCTACTGGATGAGCTGGACGCATTAAAACTGCGTGACGATACGCTGGTGATCTATACTGCCGATCATGGTCTGAACTGCGGGCATCATGGGGTGTGGGGTAAGGGTAACGGCACGCGCCCGCTGAATATGCTGGAAGAGTCTATCCGGGTGCCGCTTATATTCAACCATCCGGGCAATTTGTTTGCTGGGCAAGTGCGCTCTGAATTTACAGACCATACAGACTTATTCAAAACGGTGCTGGATTATGCCGGAATCAACGTCACAGGCGAACGCTATCCC
Organism: Anaerolineaceae bacterium; assembly: GCA_002699585.1. Classification (GTDB taxonomy): domain Bacteria; phylum Chloroflexota; class Anaerolineae; order Aggregatilineales; family Phototrophicaceae; genus Phototrophicus. The sequence goes on from PABP01000038.1 coordinate 804,220, forward strand.
GGCAAGAGCTTCAAAACTATGTTAACGGAGGCCCGGGCTGATCCAGATTGGAAAGATGTTTACATCGGCGAGTATGGCAACCTGCGTGCAATTCGGACAGACCGCTATAAGCTGGTTCGGCGTTATCCCAGTGGACCCAATCAATTGTTTGATCTGGTCGATGACCCGCGTGAGACGCGCAATCTATTCGATGATCCAGCTTATGGCTCACTGATTGAAGATTTGACTGATCGTATGACGTCTTTTTTCAATACATATCAAGATGAGCACAAAAGCGGTCTGAATGTAAACAATCTGCCTGTGCACAATCCAGTAGAAGCATGGCGCGGTGAAATAGATTAGCTCAACACTATCAAGGTAGGCTAGATGACGCACAAAATATCTGCAAAAAATCCCAATCTCGTTTACAGTTAGACTATGGTTTGGACGCAAAAAACCCCGTAAAGGGCGCAATGCTTACAAGCCCGTTAGAAGACGCCCACCAAAGCCCATCTATGCTTACGAGGCGTCTTACGTTACTTTTATATAGAGTAGGGTGTACGCTACTAAAGTCCACCCCATCATTTAGGTCACACTATCCTGATTAGCGTTGAACGCATGAATAGGGTTCGCAAACTACTCGTCATCATCTGGCTGATTGGCCTCAGTATGCACCTGAGCGCCCAATCTGACACGCCACATATCGACCTCGCGGCCCAGTTGCCCAATGGCGAGGTCGTTGTCCATGTGCGTACAACGGAAGAACCGCCTCAATCGGCAACCATCGATGAGACCGTCCCGTTAATTGTCGAACCCGATGCGCTGCCGATGACCTACTGGCTGGTGCTGGATGCCAGCCAAGCCATGCTCAATGTGCAGCCCGTCATCCAGCAAACCCTGCTGGACCTTGTCAGTACATCTGAAGCGCGCGTAGGTATCGTGACCTATAACAACACGATCACCTATGCTCCACCGACCAGCCAACTCAATGAAATCAACGACAATATTCGCGCTTATCAAGCCAGCGCGGCCCAGGATCGCTGTTTAGCGGATGCGCTGGAGGTGATTGCCAACACAGAGCGCCCGGTTAGCCGAGGATGGCGCGTACTGGTGCTGGCAGGTGGTGACCCACAGCAGGATAATTGCCAGCAGCAGGTTTTACCCGACGTCGAAGCCCCGGTGGATGTCATCAGCCTGGGCGAGGCGGGTATGGATTTACGATCCCTGGACCAGACCAGCGGCGGCAGTTTTTCCCAGGTGACGCTACGGTCACTACCAACAGCCCTAACGGATATGTGGGACACCTGGCAGCAACCTGTTTACGCGCTACGCGGTGGCGCGCTGCGCGTCATCACCCAGGCCAATTTGATGCTGGATGACCAGTCATTCTCGCTATCCCTGGCCAATATTGCGGGTAACGTCCTGCCACCGACCTTTACACCGACGGCAACGTTTACACCGTCATCCACGCCAACGGCGACGATGACCCCAACACCAACCATCACGCAGACGGCCAGTAACACACCGACATCGACCGTCACTCCCACCGCATCGGCGACTGCCACATCAACTGCTTCCAATACACCGACAGCCACCGCCACATCGACGGATGAGCCAACGGCGACCGAGACACCGACCGCTACATCGACACCCACTGCAACGGTCACGCCAACGGCATCGGCCACGACAACACCGTCCATTACGCCCACTTCGGATGCGACAGAAACGCCAACCAGTGGCGCACTGGCTATTTTGTCCAGCAGTGGCACAGCAACCGCTGAGGTCAACAATCCACCGTCAGGGCCGGATAGCAGCAGCACACAAAACCTGTTGTATTTGCTGTTGGGTGCCGTGCTGTTCCTGGGACTGGGCATCGCCTTTGGCAGTTGGAACGCCCAGCGTAAAGAGCAGCAGGAAGATCATCTGCTGGCGACCAACTTTTACCAGAGCATCGACACGCCTGTCAGCAACCCGCCGCCATCCGCATCGAACCAGCCCTCACCGGCGACGATTGTGTCGGTGGTGGATGTTGCCGAAACGCCCCGCAGCCGCAGTCGCAGCCTGGACAGCAGTCCAACTGAGGATCATCAAGAATCGGACACACCGCCGCTCTCAAAAGCCAACCTATCGACACCGGTTGTTGAAAGCGAACACGCGGAGCCGCTGGCCAGCCGCCTGATCTTCCCAGATGGCGAAGACGAGTCGATGATTATCACGCGCATCATGTCGCCGGATACGCTGCAAGAGATCGAAGCACGTGCCCAACAGCTCAACGGGGTCGGCGTGCTGCGGCTAATGGTCAATGATGTCGTCCGCGACTATGTGCTGACGGAAGATGGTGTGACGATTGGTCGCGGTAATGACTGCGAGATTCGTATCCTGGAAGATGAGATGATCTCCAGGCAGCATGCCCGGATCGACGTGCGCGACCATGACGTAGCCATCATCCGGCGCCTGAGTGCCGATAACCCGATTGTGGTGCGCGGCAAATTGATCGTCAATGACTTTGAACTGATTAATAACGACGTCATCTATCTATCGCCAAAGGCCAAGCTGGTCTACTTCACGATGCCAATCAGCATGCCGTTGATGCCGGACAAAACAGCAAAACCGGATACCGAAAAGCCGCTCACCGAGACACGGATACTGGATGCCCAGGCTGTGGCGCAGATGCTGCACGAAAACGAAAATCGCATGGGTATGGCCTGGTTGCGCATCGTGGATGGCAAAAATGGCCACGATCACCTGATGCAAAAAGACAAAATCATCATCGGGCGCGATGACCGCTGCGACATCGTCATCACCAGCGACCCGACCGTCTCGCGCCAGCACATCGAGTTGTCATTCACAGATGATGGCAAACTGGCCATCCGCCGCCTGAGCATGACCAATCCGGTGTTCGTCAATCAGACTGAAGTCCCGGATATGAGTACGCTCACACCCAACGATGTCGTCACGATTTCCGATAATGTCCGCCTGATTTTCATCGCGGCTGCCCCTGCGGGCAGCTAGCCACGCCGATTCCCCTCAGAGAGGAGCGTTTCTTGAAGCCGATTCGCTGGTTCTTGCTCGTCATCACCCTGTTCAGCCTGAGCCTATCGCTGCACGCGCAGGAAGCCACGCCCCACGCCATCGGCTATGGCATGACGCGCAGCGCTTTCTTCGCACCGGGCACCGACCTGCACCTATGGCAGTTCGAAGCCGAGCAAGGCGATATGGTCCAGGTGGATGTGGTACGCATCGCAGGCCAGATGATGCCACAAATCCGCCTGTTGAACGCCAACGGCGAGCAAATCGGCACGATCGAAGCGGATGATCGACCTTATGACAGCAGCGTGGTCGTGTGGGAAGGATTAGCGGCCAGCGGCAGCTTCACGATTGAAATCAGCAATACTGCCGAACCCTCAACTGTGCCGGAAAACCCGGATGAATATGCCCTCACACTGCGCAAATTAGGACAGCATCGCACACCGCAGCAGTTGGGCCTGGATACGCTGCCGACCCTGGGCACAGAAGCACTGCCTGTCTTTGAAACTGGCGAACAAACGCCAAATACTCTGGGCATCGACATCTACGGCAACCCGAACGAAGTAGAACCAGTGAGTAGCCAGCCGAATGTCTATGCATTCCAGCGCGGGCCACTGACAGCCACCCTCGACAACAATTTCCCGCTGGCATCCGGCATTAAGTCCATCACTTTGCAGCAGCAAGGCATCGGCATTCTGGCCAGCAACAATAGCATGGCGCAGGAGCAGGTGGCTTTCTATACCAACCAGAACGTGCAGGTCGCCTATGTGAATGCGACCTTTACCTATACCTTCACGCTGGATTCTGGACAGACCATCACCACCGATTTTTACAACATCAGCCGCATTGAGGCAGTCGATGGACTGGTGGCGGTCACATTCACAACGTCGGATGCTGAGGGCAACCTGACCGAGCAGCGTGCCCTATTCGACAATGCCACCATCGACCTCCAGCGGCCCCAACAAGGCCCCGCCGAGGAACCCCTCAACAGCATTTTGCTGGGTGATGCAGGCTATATCTACACGGATTTAGAAGGCTGGCACACGCTGGCGTATCTGGATGACCAACTGACTGTCTATTATGGCGGCTCGACTACGTATCCGATCAGCAATGGCCGCTTCATCACGTCCGATGTGCGCCTGGATAGCTTGCTGGGCAACAATGGCCTGACCGAGATCCAATTCGCCAGCACTGACGAAGACGCCACGGCCTTTTCGCTGGATTGGGGACGGATGGGCGATGTCATCATCGACGATGGTCAGCTTCGTGTTCAGCCGCTGGATGGGCGCAATATCAACCACCCGGTTGCCAGCGTCGAGAGCGTCCTGGTGCAGCAAGGCGGCGTTCGGATGGCATTTGTCAATGGCAGCTACGTAACATCCCTACCGGATGGCACCCTCATCCAGACGCCCAGTGAGCAAGCTGTCAACAATGACGCCCTGCCTTTGGAAGCAGGCTATCAGGCAAGCGGCTATAACAACCTGGGTGAACGCCTGCTACCGAGTTGCCCATGTATGGATAGCGCATTCGACGATGGCCCGGTCAATCCAGCCAATGGCAACTTCTACATGGCCATCACGGATTTTTCCCTACCTAGCCATACGCTGGAACTGGACTTCACGCGCCATTTCAACAGTCAATCGCGCGACTTAACGCCCGATTACCTGACCGAAGCTCCCAGTGGTACGCTCGGCCAGGGTTGGCGACACAGCTATCAGTATGACCTCGACCTGACCTACGCCAGCCAGGGACGCATCACACTGATTTTGCCAGATGGCGCACAGCATCAATTTACAGCCTCAGCCGATGGCCGCTATCGGTCGCGCTCTTTGCCGCAGTGGTCCTTCGAGCAGCAGAACGGCGTTTTAGGCGCATGGACTGGTTATCGCAGCGATGGCAGACGCTTTGCCTTCGACCGGGCGGGCCGATTGCAGCGTATCACCGACCACCTGGGCCACAGCCTGTATCTGGTGACGGCACCTACCGACTATCTATCAGAGGATGCCAGCGGCACGTTCATCGTTGAGCCGTATGGTCGCCGACTAGAGCTATATGCCGACACCAGCGGCAAAATCACGTCGATGATTGACCCGCTGCTGCGCAGCACGGACTATGATTATGATAATGATACCCTGACAGCCGTCACCCAGGCGGGTTATCAGGCCAGCTACGCCTATGATCGCGATGACATGCTGACGGGCTACGTCGACCCGCATGCGCCCTATGCCAACGATGTCACGCTGGGATATGATGCCCGCAAGCGCATCACCAGCTTGACGATTGCCCCCGACAGCGACCAGAGCCACCAGATCGAATATGCCTATACCGACGATGGCACGACTGCCCGTTCACAGACGGTCGATGGCACGCTGCATGTAGACCGTTGGCGCTACACGCGCGACGCTATCGAAGGTTGGCTGCTGACGAGCCGCTCCATAGGCCGCGACGATTACACCTACGAATACGCCTATTCCAATGGCCGATTGGTCGAAATTCGCCAGCCCAACCTGACGCGCTACGGCTTCCAGTATGATGCCAGCGGCAACCTGACGCGCTTCAAAGATCCGTTCGCCATTTACGAACCCTACGAACTGACCTACACGACACTCAATGAGCGCAGTCTGCCAACTGCGATTGACTACCCCAACAATGGCCGTGACACGTTCGAATATGACGAAACAGGCCAATTGATGGCCCATACGCAGCGTGTGCGCCAGGAGCCAGAGGCTACCACTGCGACGACACGCTATACCTATGACGACACGGGGCGATTGGCGGTCATTATCACGCCGGATAACAGCGCGACGGTTTATCACTACGATGGGTTCGGCTATGTGGCCGCCATCTGGCGCGGCATCGACTGGCAAGAGGACGATACCTACGCCAATCTCACCACCGACCGCGCCCAACAGGTCATGACCTTCCAGCACGATTTACTGGGTCAGCTACGCGCTATCGATGACGGGACTGGGCGCACCTGGCTGCTGAACTGGCACATGGGCCAGCTCAGTAATGTGACGCTGCCCAATGGCGACATCATCAGCTATGCCTATGACGACGCAGGCCGGATGGTCGCCGTCAATGATCGCGGAGCCGTATCGAGCTATACCTATGATGCGCTCGGCCATCTGCTAACGATGAGCGACCCCCTGGGGAACATCACCCAGACGACTTACGATGCCCTGGGCAACCTGCTGCAAACGGTCAATCCGCTGGGAGAAACCACCCAGTACAGTTATGATTTACGCAGTAATTTGACCAGCGTCGTGACGCCCGATGGGCTGACCACGCACCACGAAACGGTCATTGAAGCGCCACCGAGCAGCCGCACCCAGCATATCGTCACTGAACCGAGTGGTCGCCAAACCACCTGGCGTTATGACGCCACCGGGCGGCTCATACAGGTGTCAGTCATGGATGGCACATTCAGCCAGTCGTACAGCATCGACTACAACGCCATCGGCCTGCCCACGCGCATTCAAAAGGAAAACGGACGCACGCTGACATTAGCCTATGACTTATTGGGCAATGTCACCAGCACGCGCATCAACGACACGGAAACGCGCTATGCTTATGATGCCAACGGTCGCCTGAGCCAGGTCACGGAAGCCAACGGGCGCACTTTTAGCTACACCTATGACCTGCTTGGCAATCTGGTGGCAGTCGGCCAGGATAACGGTGACAGCATCCAGTACGCCTACGACAGCAGCGGGCGCGTCATCAGCTACACGGATGCCATCGGGCGCGTGTACCAGTATGGCTACGATGCCAATGGCCGCCTGCAAACAGAAAGTGACGCGGTCAGTAACAACACCATCTACAGTTACGATGAGCGTGGTAATCTGGTCGGCGTGCATGATCCGTTGGGGAACACGACCAGCTATGCTTATGATCTATCCGGCAACCAGGTTACGGAAATTGACGGGCTGGGCCATCAGGTTGAACAGGCTTATGATGCCCTCAATCGGTTGATTGCCATTGATTACAATGCTGAGGGGCGCGACCTATTCATCTCCTACGATACCAGCGGCCAGATTAGCAGCATCAGTGCTTACCGTGACCGCGTACGCGAGCTTTACAGCTACGATGCAGCAGGCCGCCTGACCACCGTGACAAACCCCATCGGCTACACGACCACGTTCCGCTATAACGGCCTGGGCCAACTCAGCAGCGTGATTGACGCCATCGGCAATGAGCAAGCCTTTACCTGGCTCTCCGGGCGGTATGCGCTGGGCCGTTACACCGACGAAGCCAACCGCACCTATTCCTATGAAAATATCGACGATCTAGGGCGTTTGTTATCGCTGCTGGATGTCACCACAGCAGAAGCCGATGCGCTCAATACGCGCTACAGCTACAACACCATGGGCGACATCACCCAGGCACAGCGCTTCAACATCAACTCCAACAGTGAGCAGGTCATCACCGACCGCTACACATACGATGCCGAAGGCCGCGTGACGAGCTACGTCAACGCGGAGGGTGGCCAATGGCAGTTGACTTATAATGCCGAAAACCAACTAATCGAAGCCGTCCAGCCCGATGGCATCCGCAACCAGTACAGCTATGATGTCTGGGGCAACATCACCCAGGCGACCTATGCCGTCGGGACATCTGACGAGCGCACCGAGCAATTCGTCTATGATGCAGTCGGCAACCTGCGCGAATACACCAGCCCAGGCGGCATCATCACCAGCTATGTGTATGATGCCAACCAACGGCTGGCCCTGGTCACGGAAGCGGTCGGCACCGAGCAGGAACGCACGCATACCTTCAACTACAACGATCTGGGGCAGATCGTGCGCTATACGGACCCCTTGGGCAACCCGACAGAATATCGCTACAGCCGCGACAATCTGGTGCAGGTGCGCCAGCCCTTAGGCGAAGACGAAATTGCCACATTCTATGAGTACGATCTGGCCAATAACCTGACGACGGTTCGTTTACCGGAACTATTGGGCAAGACGGCTAATACCATCAACATGGCCTATAACGCGCTCAACCAACGGGTGCGCTTCACAGATACACTCAGCAACGTGTGGGCCTACAACTACGATACCTCCGGCAACGTCACCCAGGTCAGTGACCCGCTGGGCAGCATCACACGCTATAGATACGACAGCAATGATCGACTCATCGGCACGACGCTGCCAACCAACGCCGCCATCACCTATGACTATGACATCATCGGCCACCTGAGCGAAATCGTGCTGCCGAACAATGCCAGTGGCGATGCCCAGGCCGTCGATTATGGCTTTGACCGCATGGGGCGCTTGCTTACGGTCAACAACGGCGATGGCCGCCTGACACGCTATCAATACGACTCAATGGGCCGCATGGTCAGTGTGCAGCAGCCGGATGGTACCACCATCAGCCTGAGCTATGACGTCCAAGGTCAACTGGTACGCTATGGCGACACACAAATCAGCTATGATGCCGATGGCCGCGTCGTGCAATTAGAAAATGGCCGTTCGTCGATCAATTACACCTATGACGCACTAGACCGCGTCGTCACAGTCACCGAGCAAATGGACGACACGGTCATGCTCAGCCTGAACTACAGCTACGATGCCAACAATAACGTACTTGTCCGTCAGAGCGATGATTACGGCACTGTGCAATATCAATATGACGAACTCGGTCGATTGATAAGCCTGGGCAACGAGACACATAGCGTCACACTGGCCTATGATACGCAGAGCCACATCACACAGTTGGCGCGCAGTAATGGCATCACGACTTTTTACGCCTATGATGGCAATGGTCGCGTGGTGTTGGTGCAGCATTTTGACGCCAGTAACGAACGCCTGGAGCGCTTTGACTATCGTTATGATGCTATCGGCAATCTGGTGCGGGTTGACCGCACCAGCGCCCAGAGCGAAGACAGCGCCGCGCGTGTTACCAGCGTGTTATATACCTATGACATCGCCCACCGCCTCATCAGTGAGCGCTGGCTGGATGGCAACGGCACGGCTGTCTACACGATGGAAGTGCGCTACGATGACGCTGGCAACCGCATCGAGACGGTGCGCAACGGTCAACAGACAGAGTACATCTACAACAGCCAGAACCAACTGATCGAAACACGGCCCATCACCGGGCAAGCCTCGACGGGCGCATTGCCACTGGCGGCCATCGGATTAATTGCCCTGGTGGCGTTAAGGCGGCGGCGCACTTTGCTGCTCATCAGCGTCAGCAGCATGATGCTCTTCGCGGCTGTCACCTGGGCGCAGGGGCCGTATGTTCCGGCAGGGATGCCCATCGATACAGCCGCTTACAGCTACAGCTATAACGCCAACGGTCGCATCAGTCAGATGGCCAGCACCGCCGAAAATATCGCCTTTGCTTATAACGACCTCGGCCTGTTGACAGAGATTGATCAGGTCACAACCGATGGCGCTTCCGGCCAATCCATTACTCTGAACTACGATGCCCTCTCACGGCTTCGCCAGTGGCAGGACAACGTGCTGTATTACCACGACGAGACGCTCATCGCCCAGGCGCAGGCTACCTATATGTCGATGCCCGATGGCGAACGGCTGCTGTCGATTCTGCCGGAAGGCGGCGCTCGGTGGCACCTGAACGACGGACTAGCGACAACGCGCCGTTTCGCTGACGATGCGGGCGCGCTGCTGGACCTGCCGCAGACAATCCGCGATTTCGGCAGTTTTGGCGAGTGGTTGGGCGCCGCTCCCGCTGATGAGAGGCTGTTTACAGGCTATCAGGGCGACCTCTACGAGCCGATGGAGGGCATATATGTGCAAGATGGCATCGGTTATTTACCGACGCTGGATATGACTTTGCAGCCGCAGTCGCCGTGGCGCGCACCGACCGCCATCCATAATGAAAATCCCAGCCACGCGATCCCTGACCCGGCCCTGGCACTCGATACCCTGCCCGCAGTCGTAGAGCCGGATAGCTACCTGCATCAGCCGCAGTTACCGGATATTCCGCTACCGCCCGATACACGCAGTTACCAGGAAGCCGAGATGGTCCGCCCCCTATCTCTGCTGGCGATGATCGGCTATGGCAGCAACGACACGACTGCCCTGCTTGATCCGTCACTGGAAGATTTCTACGTCGGCGTGGCGCACCCGGCTCCGGCCAGTGCCATCGACACCGCCGCAAAGTCAATCCAGCAGTTATTGAGCTTATATGAAAGTGGGAATAGCTGGCAGACTGATCTGCGTCCGCAGCCGCAAGTCCATGACAATCCGCTGGCGATATTGAGCACCGTACAGCCACTGATTCAGCGGCCTTTGCAGCAGCCGCTCATCTGGTGCTGGAACAGCGACCTGTCGCCCCTCCAGCCGGACATCCCCAGCATAGACACCGCGTTTGCCGCCTACAACCTGGAAGCTGACATCAGCCAAGCATTGGTGCCGATCCAGCCACAGTTTGCCTTCATGCCCTATGAAGCGCCGATGGTCGATCCGGTAGCGTGGCTAGCGGAGCAAGGCAGTTCCCAGCCTGACCTGGATGTGCTGCCGACCGTCACCACGCAGTTGGAGCAAGCCGCAGCCGACATCAGCGGCGCAATGCCCTAAGAGCGCATTTTCTCGCGTTTTATCTGCTGACGGCGGTCGCTATCGATGCCCACTTGACGCGCATACTGCCCCAATAAGTGCCCCTGCCAGGGAATAGCCAAGGCGGGGGCGGCTAACCATCCCAGGCAGGGAATGAGCGCCAGCAGGCTAATCAAGGTATTGGCGAAGAAGCTCATAATCATCCACTGGATGGTAATCGAGCCGTAGCGCTGCAACGACCACCACAAATCAGCGAGGCGGTAATAGACATTTTGATCGAGCGTATCGGCGTATTCGGTGGTTGCTAAACCGAACATGGCCCATGCCAGGGCGATGTAGATCAGCGCGAAGGGGGCCAAACAGCACGCGATCACGTAAAACGTCAGATCACCAAGGAAGCCACCCGCGATGGCACCAATCAGCCAGGTGGTGCAGCCGAAGAACATCACAAACGGCAGGTGATAGACGAACCACGCCACCAGCAGATAGCCACCAGTGCGAAATTTGGTTTCCATGCCTTCCCAGGTCGGCAAAGGAGTTGGATGGCCGCTGCGGACATTGCCCACCAGTTCAACCAGATAGCCCATTGCGACCGCCAGCGCCAACAGCCCCAGCACAGGAATCGCTGAAAGCAGCATGATGAGCAGCAGCATCGCCAGCTTGCTGACCCAGGCTTGATCGTCAAATACGTAAGACAGACTGTTGCCAAAATCCATGACATGCCTCCAGGGCCTTGTCGGACTGTTACGATAATGATTGTCGCATACTGGGACCGCTGCTGGGTAGGGCCTGCTTGCTGGCGAATGACAGGCTATGTCATAATAAGTGGGTATGCGACAGGAGACACCATGACCACCACGCCCGAACCCCTGAAAATCTTTGTCAGCCACGCCACCGCCGATGACGACATTGTGACGCGCATCCACGATACACTAGAAGCCGAAACCGGGGCCGACATTTGGGTCGATCACAAGGATATTGGCCCAGGCGATATATGGGAACTCGAAATTGAGGCGAACCTCAGAACACGTCCATATTTCATGGTGTGCATCTCGAAGAACTCAATGCCTTCTCTAGAAGTGCGGGCCGAGTGGCGCGAGGCTATTGCTCTTGGACACAACTTACTACCTGTAGTTATAGACGACATTCAAATGAGCGCCATCCCACCAAGATTAAAGCTATACCAGCTTGTATGGGTGTCCGAGACGAGCCTAAACAAAGACGTAGAAAAGCTAGTTCACGCTATCCGTAAAGCATCAGGATTAGCTGAAGCAGATGATGAGCCTAGCTTCACTATTATCAGTAAAATCACAGGTGAAATCCCACGTAACCTAGTACGAATAACGATGCATGGCCGCGAAAATGACCTTAAAGCTATTCAAGATGCTTTAATAACTGGCAATATCACCGCCATCATCGGCGTGGGCGGACTGGGCAAATCACGATTGGCCGCCGAGGTCGTCGCCAACAGTGAGGCCAAAGGCATCGTGTGGCATCGCATCAGTGATATAAGTCGGACTGATGATGTTGTCGTCATGTTGCGCCAAAATATGGGTCTGCCCGATAACAGTGAGCGCGAAGAAATTATCACCAAATTCGGCACAGAAACGAGATTGCTAGTACTAGATAACGGCGAGGATGCCACTGGCGAACGTTTGGATGATTATGTGATTCTGGCCAATGAGTTATGCAGTGCTGGTGCAAAAGTTCTGCTGACCAGTCGTGTCATGTGGGATGACCTGGAAATGCCCAGAGAGAATCATCCTCAAACACTGCCATTGGACACAGCCGTTCAAGTCGTTGCAGAAATGGCCATCGCGTATGATGTGAGCGTACCAGAAACCGAACACCAAGCTATTGCTCGCGACGGTCGACAGCACCCCTGGCTGATTGAATGGGCGATTAAACAGATGAAACGTCTGCCCATTCAGCACGTACTAGCCCTATTACAATCGCTGGATGTACCACGTATACAAGACGCCATATACCAGATGATCGGCAAGACAGTCGAGCAAATGCGCGAGGAAAGCGCCGAAGCAGCCAAACTACTGACCTGGATAACAGTGTTCAGAGGTGGATTCACTTATGATGCTGCCAAATTCGTTACGAGAGATAGTGGCGTAACCGACTTCGATACTGCGCTGGAAATCCTGCAAAAATACGCTTTTGTGAACTTTGATCAATCGACGCAACGCTACAAAACAGATGTATTTGTAATCGAGGTTATACCGACAAACCTAGAAGCGCATAAGCCGCATTATTTTTTCTACTTCTCACAAGCAGAAGAACACAATAGCAAACAGGATTACGTGGGCCTGAATGAAGAACAAGAAAATCTACAGAGTGCCTTTGAATGGGCCTTGTCAGTTGGCGACGGTGAGGACGCACTTTGGCTTATGAATCGGTGTGGTCAATACATGACAAACCGGGGCTATTTTGAACTTAGCTTGAATTGGGCAATCAGAGTTTTAGAGAGGTTAGATTCAACGGGAAAATCAGAATTACGAGCCAGCGCATTAAATGCCTTTGGGAACCGTTATGCACAGCTTCCTCATGGCAACAAGGTAACAAACATACACAAAGCAATCGATGCATTTGAAGAGGTATTAACCATACGTGGTTCTGATATGAAAACAAGTGACTATGCAGGAACGCAAAGCAATATTGGGCTAGCATATACAGAATTATCTTTATATGAGAATCCTCAACTCAATCTAGAAAAGGCTATTTCTGCTTATAAAGTTGCATTAAAAAACTTTGCAGTCAATTCTGATCAACTAGCTTATGCTATGGTTCAAAACAACTTAGGTATGGCATATCGTAGATTGTCAAAATATAAGCAATCAAAAATAAATTTAGATTCGGCAATCCAAGCCTATCAACAATCACTACAAATCTATACTCCCGAATCCTCACCCATTGACTATGCAATGGCGCAAAATAATTTAGGAACGGCTTTTCGTGAATTGTCTGAGTATGCCCAGTCAGAAATCAATCTAAATTTGTCTATTGAAGCACTCAAGACGTCCTTATCATTTGCCAATATTGAAACTGCTCCTCAAGATTATGCTGCGACCCAGAATAATCTTGGTAACACTTATCGGACTTTAGCTCATATTACAGATCCTAAAGAGAATTTGGGTAAAGCTATTGATGCATACAAAGAAGCCTTGAGAATACGAACTATTGGGACGGACCCTGTTGCTTTTTCAGCAACCAAGCATAACCTCGGAACAGCTTTCAGTGATCTAGCCGACTACGAACAGCCAATAGTAAATTTGAATAGAGCAATTCACTGCTATAAGAAAGCACTGCAGATACGCACTGCTGAAGATTACCCGCTTGATTATGCCTTAACTCGGAATAGCCTTGGTGTCGCTTACTGGAAGCTCTCCCCATACGAAAACAGCAAAGACAATCAACAAAAAGCTATTAATTCATTCCAGGAAGCTCTCCGATTCTATACAGTTGATTCCACACCACTAGATTATGCTCAAATAAAAGCCAACATGGGAGTTATCTTAGAACGACAACAACAAATTGATGAAGCGCTACTTGCCTGGCGTGAAGCTGAGGCCATTTATCTACAGTTAGGCCATCCACATGCAGATCGTGTCAAAGGTTGGATTGAAGAGTACGAAAACCCAGGCGACTAAACCCTGCCTGCACAAGTGCGGGACTTTCTGTCATAATACGGCCATGATCGCAAATGAACATACGCAGCCAGCAGGAACGTTATGACCCGGATCGCTGCCGCACGCAATAATCTGATTGATATCGCGCCGACTGAATGGCGCTTGAGCAATGGTGAAACCCCGCTGATGGCCGCCACGCGCGGTGGTCTGCGTTTTGGAAAGAATTTTGCCCGCACACGCCGCCTCTCTGAAGACGGGGCACTCGGTCGGGATGCCATTATGCAGGTGGTCGCTGGCTGGCAGCAACGCGACGAAAGTTGGCACCTGGGCCTGATCGTCACGCCCTCATTAGCAGAAGAACGCGGCAGTCGCTGGTGCGAATTGGCCGCATGGCCTGACCCGGATCAGGAGCAGTACCTCGACCTGGTCAAAGAAGCCGGACGCGGGCTATCAACTGTATTGGGACTGCCTTTCCATGTGGTGCCACCCAAAACGCCGGAGCAAGCCCCACCGCCGCCCTTGCCGGACCTGCCCATCACCTCCGGCCTATGGTCCCTGGAACCCGTCAAAATGGGGGAATCATTCAAAAAAGGGACGCCCGTGCAGCCGGGGCAGTTGGTACTGGTCCGCAGCAGCCAATGGACGCGCCAGAAGCTCATGCGCGCCTTGTGGTACCTCTTCTGGCTGATCGTGTACGTGATTCTGTCGGTGGCAACCCTCACCAGCGAAATCGCCCTGCCCAACGCCGGAACCCTGCTGCCCAATCCAGAGATTTTGCCCTACCTGGGCTTGGCGACCGCCGTATTGCTCGGTGTGCTGGTCATCGGCAATGTGATTCACACGCTGGTAGCCATTAAAGCCATCGTGATAGACCCGACATCCCGCAGCATCAGCGCCTATAGTGGCAAAAAGCAAAAATGGCAAAAAGCCGTGCCCGATGTGCAGTCGGTGTATGTATCGGAGATGGTAAAAAAGAAAAGCAACGATCCCACTATCGAACATGGCGAAATCAACCTGCACCTGGGCGGTGGCAATTTCTTCCATGTGATGCAGCAAGGCCAAGCGGAAACCAATGATACCGCCCCGCGTGGGACCAATAAGCCCCAGCGTGAGGCCGATGCCATCATGCCTCTATCGCGTGATATGCTGCATACCCATCTCCAAAGTATGGGATTGCACATTGCAGAAGCGCTCCAGACGCCTTGCTGGTATGATATGCGTGTGAAGTGAGGCCGTTCTTAATTAGCGATCATGATGGATGACTCTTCGTCTACACCCCCTGACCCTGCGCCTGCCCGACTGGCTGGGCGCTGCTTCTCCGATGATATTGCTCACACTGCGCGTGTGATGCTCCCATTGGTTTCTCAGTTTAGTTTCTCAAAATTAGCACCCCAATCGCGATCATTTATAGATGCGCGCATTCTCCGCGCCATCCATTCAGAAACGATAGGATGACACTTAATCATGGAAATTGTGGACTTACGTCTGAAGACCCACGACCTGGAAGCCCTACGTAGCTTTTATGATGACCTCTTTGATCTGGCTCTATTGGACGAGCAAGAAGACGAGTTCTTCACGGTCGGGGCCGGGGAAACCCGCCTGACCTTTGAACAAGGCGATGAGGATGAGGCATATCGGTACCACTTCGCCTTCAACATTCCCAACAACCAGGTAGCCGATGCCCGTTTGTGGTTAGCATCGCGCGTGGAGCTGCTGGAACATAACGGCGAAGATGTGGTCGAGTGGACGAGTTGGGATGCCTCTGCCCTCTATTTTCGCGACCCTGTAGGTAATATTGTGGAGTTCATTGCACGGCGCACCGTCGATAATGACAGCGATTTGCCCTTCAGCGCCCAGAGCATCATCCGCGTAAGCGAAATTGGTCTGGCTGTTCCCAATGTGCCGCAAGCAGTTGCCGAACTCAAGCAAGCCTTCGAGCTAGATGTCTACGACGAGACTGGGGATACGTTCTGCGCCCTGGGTTCGCCCATTAGCCTGTTTATCGTCGTCAAAGATGGCCATAACTGGTTCCCAACGCCCGATAAAGCGCTTGCCAACCCTATGCGCATCCAAATTAAGGGCGATGAAGAAAAATCGCATGTGCTATCAGGCTCAGCTTATAGAATTGATGTAATTGCTCCGTAAGGACTCGCGTTCTGCATGCGTCAGTCATTGTGTGGCTACGAGTTATGATGTTAGAGGGTTAACCTATGAGCACAATCTTGACAGTTAACGACAGCGATTGGTCCAGCACCGTCGCCGACAAAGCTGTCCTGGTTCTTTTCAGCAACGGAGATGGTGTACGGGGTGACTTTACCACCCAGTTCAAAAAATCCGCAGCGGAAAAGAACAATATCACCTTCTTGCAGCTTGACCCAAGCAAAAATCCAGAAACGGCTGCGGCTTACAACCTGGGCGACAAACCCATTATGGCAGCCTTGTACAAGGGCGAACTCCTGACACGTCGTCAGAAGCCCTGGGGCAGCGATGTCATCCTGGCTATCGACCTCCTGGAAAGTAAGCTTGCCGAGGAAAAAGCAGCATCCGCAGCCGTAACCACAGAAAAACCAGATGAAGATGTATCAGAAGAACGCAATCCAGAGGAGAATGTAATTGTGAGTGACGGTAAACCATTTGTCGTAACCGACAACACCTTCCAGGCAGAAGTCATCGACTACAGCAACGATACCCCGGTCCTGGTGGACTTCTGGGCAGAATGGTGTGGCCCATGCCGCATGGTCGCCCCCATTATGGAAAAAATGGCTGAAGAATTCGCTGGCCAGATCCGCGTGGCAAAGGTCGATACCGATGCCAACCCCGGCCTGTCCCAGGCATTCCAGATTCGCAGCATCCCGACCATCATGGCTTTCAAAGATGGCAAGCTGGTCTTCAATCAGCCCGGTGCCTTCCCGGAAGAAGCCTTCCGTGACCTGATTAAACAGCTCATCGACTTGGAAATCCCGGAAGATGAGGGCGAAGAAGAACCGCAGCAATAAGCGGTCTGCAACGCCAACCCATCCTTGCGGCCAAACCGCAAAGGGTCTTAGGGAAATAGAACCACTCAAAACGCCCCTACAACGGGGCGTTTTTGATTGGGCAAATCAGGGCCTTGATGTGCGCCATTCATCTAGTAGCATTGCCCCTCATGATGATGAACGCACTCGCTGGAGAAAACGCACTTTGACACTGAAGCTGGTTCTATTTGACATTGATGGCACGTTGCTGAACTCCGGTGGTGTGAGCCGCGAATCGAAAGCCCTGGCAACCGAAGACCTGTATGGCACAGCTGGCAATTTGCGCACGGTGCATATTGGCGGCAAAACCGACCTGGGCTTGCTGACCGATACCCTGGGCGCACATGGCTATCAACCGGAGCAACTCAAGCAAGCGATGGGTACGTTTGAAGCTCAGTATGCTAAGCGCATGTCGGAAATCATCGACGACTATACTGTGCAATCGCTGCCCGGTGCCCACGAAATCGTCGCCAAACTGCGCCAGCGTGAAGATGTGCTGCTGGGCATCGTTACTGGCAACGCCAGCCTGACCACACCGATTAAACTGCGAGCAGGCGGCTTTGACCCTGATTGGTTCCCGGTAGTGGCTTATGGTAGCGAATCAGCGAACCGCAATGACCTGCCCAAGTTGGCCCTGAAACGCGCCCAGGCCCTGACCGGGCTGACGATCACGCCCGAACACGTCTGGATTATTGGCGATACCGTGCTGGATGTCGAAGCGGCACGCGCTGTCGGCGGAAATGTGGTGATTGTCTTAACCGGGTTTGAGGATCATGAGGAATTGTTGGCGGCAGGCCCGGACATCGTGCTAAATGACCTGACCGAATTTGAAGAACGGGTAACGATCTGAGCTATTCACCCAGACGCGGATGTGGTGTCTTGACATAGCTATCGGTGAAGCCATGAAATTTACACAGGGCGGCGTACTGTGACCACAGGTAGTCGCCCACAGCGGGCGTAAAATCGAGGCGCATATCATAGGCATCCTCGTTGTTCTGGTAATACTTGCGCTTGATGCCCTGGATTTCAAAGTTGTATTTTTTGTAAAGCGCCTGGGCGACGGCATTGCTCACGCGCACTTCCAGGACGCAATATTCTGCGCCAAGCCGCAGTGCCCGGCACAACATCGCCACCAGGATCAACTCACCAAAGTTTTTGCCCCGCGACGTCGGGTGTACGGCAATCGTGCTGATGTGAGCCTCTTCTTTGATGCGCCACAGGCCCCCATAGCCTACAATCTCGCCCGATGATGACTGACCTCGTAAATTGGACCACCAGCGCGCCAAGCTCAAACGCGTACCATTGCTCTGTTCGAGGACTGTCATATGGCTGCACGCAGATTTGTTGATTTCAAAATAATAAGAACTCGCAGGCCAGGCTGGGTCAAACGAGAGATTGTCAATTTCCACTACTGAGTTGACATCAGTAGCGCGCATGTGGCGTAAGATCAATTCGCTCATTGGATGGAGCGTCCGTCGTCAATCTGTGGTTGATTTAAGGTATACAGGCTGGACCAGTGCCGGCTTAAACGTCTGCTGGATGTCCTCCGGCAAGGGTTGCCCCATATGAGCGCCCGCTTCGCACAAAGCCCCCCAGGCCAATTCTGCCAGATTCCCCGCCCGTCGCGCACGTTCACTCACAGATACAGTCGTGATTTGCACGTTTTCGTCAGCAGCCGCGATAGCTGCCTCACCTGCCTCGTTAATTTCCCCTGTGAACAAATACTTGCCCGGTTCCAGGCCAGCCAGCAAATTATCCCAATCAGTGATATACGATTCGGTTTCAATATGCCAGTTATTGGCCTTGCGCCGATAATGCCCGACGATGATGCGCCCACGCCCCGCCTGGACAATCGCGACCAGCAGCGAGGCCGGTTTGTAGTGCGTCACGCCCGCCGCCAAGATATTGAGCGTCGGCACAGGCAACAGCGGAATCCCAGCGGTCATGGCGATGCCTTTGGCCAGGGCGACCCCCACCCGCAACCCGGTATAAGAACCCGGCCCGGTACAGACAGCAACCGCCGTTAGGTCTGACAGCGAAACACCACAGCGCGCCGCCAACTGATGTATCGACGGTGCGAGTTGTGAATTCTGCTGATTGCCAGCCACACAGGTCTGCTCTGCGAGCAGTTGCACACCACTATGGATAGCAAGGCTCATCGAGCGTGTCGCAGTGTCTATCGCCAACAACATACTAGGTTTCCTCAACAGCCGGGGCTACCGACTCGCAATAATCAGGCCATCATCATGCGATGGGCTGACAAATTAAAATCCAAATGCCTTTTCTCTAAAGGCATCAATCAACTTCTGATAATGGTCACCGGTCGCCTCAAAGATGAAATTGCGGCGGTCGCCTTCGATAACTTCAATATCAATCCATAGCAGGGCTTTTGGCAGCGCGTCTTCGATGCGCTCCGGCCATTCAATGACCACTGGGCCACTGTGATCGAGAATATCATCAAAGCCAATGGTATCGACCTCGTCGGCACTACCGAGGCGGTAACAATCCAGATGATAAAGAAGCTGGTCGTCAGCTTCGCGCTGATACTGGTTCACCAGATTGAACGTCGGACTGGTCACGGGCAAGGTCGCCCCCCAGCCGTGGCCGATGCCAGCCGTAAAGACAGTCTTACCCGCGCCCAAATCGCCAGATAGGCAGATCATGTCGCCGGGCTGCAAAAGTTGGCCCAGGCGCGCACCTAGCCGCCGCGTCTGTTCGGCACTATGGCTGATAATATCCAGTTCACCTTCTTTTAAGATTGGCACAGAGAATCCGGTAGGATCAAATCAACGTGTAAGCATGGTTGCCAGCACGATCAACATGGATCGTAAAGCGTGGTTCGATTATACACCTTGGCCCCCTCTCATTTGTAGGGCACGCCCGTTGGGCCTTATAGCCAAAGACAGCGTAAATATTCCTAACAAATAATTTACAACAGGAGCGCATATGTTATGAACCCTTAAGACCTAAGCGCTTGCGCTTCCTTAAGAACGGGTATAGTATTGATTTAGTGTTGTAGTCTTTAAACATAAAGATCAACATAACAATGAAATGTTGATTGAAAGATAAGGCAACGCACGGGACAACACTCTGGGGATTAGTAACGGGACAAAATTATGTTAGATGCAAGCAGTTTCTCAATCCATGATAGTCATTCGAGCTATACACGTCCGCTGTCATTAACGGAGCAGAGAAAAGCCGCACTGATGGCAAAAGTAGATACCTTTGAACCTGCTGACTTCGAGGCTATGAAACAAGACGATGCGGGTGGCAAACGGGACAACACCAGCGGTCGCAACAAGCTCATTGCCTTACACAATGCCATCTATCCACAACTTCGCACCCACAACCTGGATCTGCACCTGATGTTTGGCGACAGCAACATCATCACCGATCACTCTGCAACCACGCTGTACGCTGGCGATTCTTTAGCTGTGCAATATTCACGCAGCCGTTCACAGGCACGCATGGTCGAGCGTTTGATGGGCCGTGAAGAAGCCGTCGCAGTGGGTGACATCAGCATCCGCCGCCACCCCATTATCGAAATGCGACTATCAGCAGAAGCCTTCGCCATTGAGCTGGTGCTTGGGCCAGATGCCCGCTGGGACCAGACCAATCTAGCTGGCAAGCTGACCATCGAGCGCCACAATAGCGAACTCTATACCTTGCTCAGCCATATGGACAAATCCTACGCGATGGGTTTCTGGCGCGGGGTGCACTGCAATGACATGCACTTGACCACGGGTCAATTCTATCATCCGCAGATTATGGACGAGTGGATGAGCACCTTTGAACCGGGCCAGGACTGGTTCCGCCTGGGTACGTGGTACGAAACAGACGATGAACGCCTGCAAGACGACGACTTCGCCGAGGATGTGCTCAATCACATTCGCGCGCTGTACCAGGTCTACATCATGCTGCGCTGGGCCAGCGACAATAACTTCCACACATTTTACAATCGCTAACGTGCCGCAAAGCCGCATTCGATAGCAACTAAATCGCGCATTTTCATAAAGCCGCCTGATGACTAACCCAATCAGAGCGGCTTTATAACGACTTCCCTACCTCATACACAACTTTATGCCCGCTGATAAGTCCATTCCACATAGCAAACGCGGTAATAATTATTTATATTTGTGCATAATCCCAAAAGCACGCATACTTAACGCATTCCGAAATACAATACTGCGCAATCGCGTTGTTGTGCTGTGCCTTTGTGTAATTACTGATCTATTTGACGACTTATCGGTAGGTTGAATATGCGTGACGTTAGCCCGAACGTTCCCCAGCCAGAGGAAGAAACAGCAACCCCAGAACAGCATCAGGAAGATGATCGCAGACAGGCCATTAAAACCGCGCGGGGCCTCGTCCGGCAAGCGATGGACCATCTGCGTCAGGGGCACCTGTCGTTGGGCGCTGTGGAAGCGTCGGTGGGTTTCGTCGATGTCATCACCCATCTCAAAACAAGCACGCCGATCCTGAACTATGCCACACCGCGACGCAATACCGCCTGGGTTGGTAGCGGCCATATCAACGATGGCCTGACCATCCTCAGCCAACTGGGGCGCAAAGAAGTCTTTATCTTCCCGGATTTACTGTTCCCCCCGGTCTTCAACAAAACGCTCATCAAAGCCGGACTCCAGCCTGCCTTTAGCCTGCCTGTTTGGGCCTATGCAGCCGGTCAGCGCACGTACAGCGCGCCGGTCCTGCCGACGTCCATCTCCATCCAGCCTGTCAGCCGCCGACAAAGTATGCGCAACTGGTGGTACATTCGGCGTCATAATCCGTTTGAAATCAACGCCAGCATCCTGGATCAGATGCAGCTCAGCCAGGATTTGCAGGATGAATCCAACCGCGAAGAAATCAATCTCGTCGTGCGCCGCTATAATACGGCCATTGGTGCAGCCCGCATCACCCTGCAAGAAACAAGCGCCCATATCGCCACAACCGCATTGCTGCGCGATGCAGGTGACGAACTCGGTCGCTTGCTGCTGGCCTATTGCCTACAATATGCCCTGGGTACCGGACGCGACATGGTTTTCACCAGCAGTCTGTCGGAAAAACAAGGGACCTATGCCCAGTCGCTTGGATTTGTCGACGTTGGCAATATCGTATGTTATGCTGAATCTGCTACCGTGTTCAAGGACATGAAAGGGCAACATGGTTCGCTGGCACAGCCTGTATCTACCCTCTGACCACACGGTTAACGTCGCTGACGCCCTGCAACCGCTGCTTTCTGCTGCCGGATATACCCCCAACGATCCCTTCGTGTTGGGGGCCGCCGCCTATGACCAGGCCGTGCGGCTGTTTTGTGCCCCACCTCAGGATAATTGGCGGCGCATCCTCCTGGAAATTACCCAATTCACGCTTGTCGATGATATAGCCTCGGCGCTGGCGCCCGGAGCGAGCGTTTGCATTTCCGCATGGATGGCCAATGGCGACAACGGTGGCCTGTCTGTATATCAGCATGGGCAGCGCACCACGCTTGATGTCCTCGACACCTATCAGACAGCAGCGCCACCAAATCCTGACTTACCTGAGCAAAAGACGGTCGGCAATATACCCGTTGACCAGATGCCTGAGCATATCCAGAAGCTGGCAGGTAAGGTAAAATCCAATCAAGCTGAAAACATGTTCAACAAGGTGGCCAAGCGGTTCCTCAGTGTAGACCAACAAGAGGCCGGAGCCAACTTGATTGACAATCAGCCCAACTGGCAAAGTGAAACGGGCCAGCAGATCATCACCGTGCTGTCCTCATTGGGCATCACCAACTGGGCCCAGCCGGATTTTGCGACATTACGCGGCGCGTATGTTTTGCACCTGCGCCGTCAACGCAATCCGAATGCTGCGCTGCTGCCAGGTGATGATGACATTTTACAAGCGGTGCCGAATGCACTGGACTATGTGCCATATTATTGGGGAAAGGAGGCGTAATGGCTGCTGAAGATCGCATTCGTTGGGATGGCATTTTCCGACAGCGCGTCAGCCAACCCTACCCACCTGCCGACCCCTTGCTGCTGCAATATGCCCCGCCCCCCGGCGATGACGACGCGCGTGCGCTGGACCTGGCCGCGGGTGTGGGCCAGAATGGCTTATGGCTGGCACAAGAAGGCTATACAGTCGATATTATCGACATCAGCCGCATTGCCCTGCGCCGCGCCCTATCCGAGCAAACCATGCGCAACTTACGCAATGTCAACCTGCTCCAGATGGACGTCGATGATTTGCGTCTGGACGCCAAACGCTATGATGTCGTCTGCGTGTTCCGTTACCTCAAACGCCACCTGTTCCCGCTGCTCAAACGGTCAGTAAAACCCGGTGGCCGCATCATTTACAGCACCTTCAACGTGGACTACTTAGACGTGGTGCCACAATTTAATAAAAAGTTCTTATTGGATTTAGGCGAGCTGGAAGGCTACTTCAGCGATTGGCAACTTGTATATAGTGAAGATGTCGGGCATGTATCCCATTTGGTCGCCATCAAACCCGAAATCTAATAGAAATTATGTCACGAATGGTTATTATAAAAGCACATCAGCACCTGATTTGCACTTGATAGGCATCACCTGATGGGTGGACCCTGATCGCAAAGTTTGAAGCACATTTGAAGCAGCTAAATATTGGCCCTCTGAGGGTAACAAGCCGTGCCCGGACCGCGTCTGAGTAGCATGGCATGAACCACTCACTGGATACATCGAACCGATACGAAACCATAAGCGAAACACATTTTCATACACACGCAAAATAGGGGATATTCATATTATGAAATTAGCACTTGCATCCGATCACGCCGGATATGTACTGAAACAGCACCTCGTTGATTACCTGAAGCAAGAAGGTCACGATGTGCTCGACCTGGGCGTGAATACGGACAAAGTCCGTGCCGACTACCCGGTGGCGGCTAGGGCCGTTGGCGAAGCGGTCACCGATGGGCGTGCCGAACGCGGCATCCTGGTATGCGGCAGTGGCGTGGGCGCATGTGTCGCGGCTAATAAGGTAAAAGGCGTATATGCTGCCATTTGTCATGACACATATAGTGCTGCGCAAGGTGTGGAACATGATAATATGAATGTACTGTGTGTTGGCTCTCGCGTGATCGGCTCCGCCGTCGCAGAAACGCTGGCCGATGCCTTTATTGGTGCGAATTTCTTCTCAGATGGTGAGCGCTATGTCAAGCGCCTGAATATGATCAAAGACATGGAAACACATTTTTCTGAGGATAAGAGCTAGCAAAAACGAATATCCTATTATGGGTCTATATACCAGGGATTTAACCAGCCTGTACGTAACGGTTTTTAGGTATAACCTATCCATATCACAATATATCCATATCACGGAGACGAAGTAACGGAGACGGAGACCTCTCATGACCGAAAATCCTGCATTTGCTGTACAAGAAATCGGACAATCCCTGTGGCTGGATTTCATCCATCGCCATGACCTGGAAAATGGGGAATTCCAGCGGCGGATTGACGAAGAAGGCATTCTGGGGGTGACATCAAATCCCTCAATCTTCCAGAAAGCTATCGGAGAATCTGATACCTATGACCAGGAAATCCTGAATAACGTTGATCTGGTCGCCAATGACATTTACGAAAAACTCGCCATTGCGGATATTCAGACAGCGACCGATCTGTTCCGGCCCGTTTATGACCGTACCAACAAAAAAGACGGTTACGTCAGCCTGGAAGTTTCGCCGCTGTTGGCCAGCAGCACCGAAGACACCATTACCGAAGCCAAACGGCTGTTTAAAGAGGTGGATCGTCCCAATTTGATGATTAAGATTCCGGCCACCCCGGCAGGCATTCCGGCGATTGAAGAAGTCATCGCCGCAGGCGTCAACGTCAATGTGACCCTGATCTTCTCGGTAAAAAATTATCTTGAAGTCGTCGATGCCTACATCAAGGGCCTGGAACGCCGTCTGGAAGCGGGTGAATCCGTCAAAGACATCGCCAGCGTGGCCAGCTTCTTCCTCAGCCGCATTGATTCCGCTGTAGATAACATTCTCAAGAACAACATGCGCGCCGCCCAGGTACACGGTGATACCAACCGCATTGCCGCCAATCGGCGCATGCTGGGCCAGGCAGCCATCTCCAACGCCAAGTTAGCCTACAAAGAATATCAGCGCATCTTCGAAGGCGGCCGCTTCGCCAAATTGCGCGAAGCCGGTGCCCAGGTCCAGCGACCCCTATGGGCGTCGACCAGCACCAAAGACCCCGCCTACCCGGATACCATGTACGTCGATCAGTTGATCGGTAACAACACGGTCAACACCCTGCCGCCAAACACGCTCTCGGCCTTCCTCGATCATGGCAAGGTCAAAGGCGAGACCATCCGCAAGAATAACGATGACTATCTTGACCCCAACCAGGTCATGGACAATCTGGCTGAACTGGGCATTGATATGGACCAGATCACCAATCGCTTGCAGGTCGATGGTGTCGATGCATTTATCGAAGCCTTCGAGAAGTTGATGCAGCAGGTCGCCGCCAAACGTAACCTGCTCAAGACAGGCATCATTGAGCGCCAGAAACTGGCAATGGGCATCTACCATGACCAGGTCATTAAGGCCCAGTCACAGATGGACAAGGAATTCATCGTCGCGCGCATCTGGTCCAAGGATGGCAGCGTCTGGAAAGATCACGGCCCAACGATTGAGAAGATCAAGAACCGCCTGGGCTGGCTGCAAATCCTACAAACCATCGACATTGAGCGCCTGAAAGACCTGCAAAAAAGCATCAAAGGCACGGGCATCAGCCATGTTGTCCTGCTCGGTATGGGTGGCAGTAGCCTCGCCCCGGAAGTGCTATATAAGACCTTCGGCAAGGCTGAGGATTTCCCGGAGTTGATCGTGCTCGACAGCACCGACCCGGCAAGAATCCGTGAAGTCGAAAACAGCATCGAACTGCCCAACACGCTCTTCATCGTCGCCAGCAAATCCGGTGGCACCGTAGAAACGATGTCGTTCTATAAGTATTTCTATGCCAAAACGGGCGAAAAAGGCCAGCAGTTCATCGCCATCACCGACCCGGACACCTCACTCGCCAAACTGGCCGAAGAAAAAGGCTTCCGGGATACCTTCATCAACCCGCCGGACATCGGCGGTCGTTACAGCGCCCTGAGCTATTTCGGCATGGTCCCAGCATCCTTGATCGGCATCGACCTGGACCGCGCCTGGGAATCCGCCCGTATGATGATCGACATCAATCGGCCAGAGATCCCATCGTCCTATCATCCCGGCCTGATTCTCGGCTCGGTGATTGGCGCATTGTCACAGGCAGGCCGCGACAAGGTCAGCATCTACGCCACCGAATCGATTGCCAGCTTCGGCGATTGGGCTGAACAACTCCTGGCGGAAAGCCTGGGTAAAGAAGGCAAAGGCGCGCTGCCTGTCGTCGGTGCGACAGTTGGCAAGCCCCATGACTATTCCTCGGATCGTGTGTTCATCTACTTGCGTGTGGATGATGACAGCGATACCGAAAGCATGGACACGGGTATCCGTACATTGCGCGAAGCGGGTCATCCCCGCCTGACGCTGCGCCTGCCCGATACGTATGCTATCTTCGCGGAGTTCTTCCGCTGGGAATTTGCGACAGCCGTTGCGGGTTATCTGGAGGACGTCAATCCATTTGACGAACCGAACGTCACTGAAGCCAAAGAAGCCACCAAAGATCTGCTGGCATACTATCAGGAGCACGGCGAGCTACCAGAGAACGAGCCATTCATCTCCGGCACCAACGTGAACCTGTACGCAGACGAAACCACGCTAGCCCCGCTGCGTGAGCTGACTCGGGCACACAACTATGCCAATACCAGCCGCACCGAAGTCCTGGCTTCGCAGATCACGGGCACACATGCTGGCGATTACTTCGCCTTGCTGGTTTACCTGACACCAGACAAAGAGACTGCCAAATTGATCAACGAAACGGCACGGCGCTTGCGCCATGTCACCCGCCGCGCTGTTACCATTGGCTATGGTCCGCGTTACCTGCACAGCACCGGACAGTTCCATAAGGGCGGCCCAAATAATGGCGTCTTCATCCAGATCACAGCCGACATGGGCGAAGACCTGGACATCCCTGGCGAACCCTACAGCTTCGGCACGCTGTTCCAAGCCCAGGCCGCTGGCGATTTGCAGGCGCTCAACAACCACGACCGACGTGCGTTCCGCTTCCATATTGCAGGCGAGGTCAACGAAGGTTTGCAGAAGCTGCTGGATGCCATCGAGTTTGTGGAGCAGCGCCGCAGCTAGGCATCAACAATACATCACAGTAGAGAGGGCGTACGCAGGAGCGCCCTTTTTATTTCGATAGCAAAAAGCTGTTTTTACAGTCCATAGAGGTCCAATTTGGACTTTTATTACCATAATACACCTGTAGAGTGTCATAACGGATCAAATACGATTCATCGGATAATGAAGTCATCTGATAATGACACATGACAAGGAGCACTCATGGCTGCTCAACAGAGTAATATCACCCATCGGCCTCTAAACGGCCAAGACGATGCCCTGCGACTGCGGCAGTTACTGATCGACAGCTACACGATCATGGGTCGCGAATTCAACTGGGAGCCACGCCGCTGGGAAGGTCACTACTGGGCCGCCAGTGATGCCCAGCGTGCTGATCCAGATTGGCGCAGCGACACCACGCATCTATGGGAAACGCCATCAGGCGATCTACACGGCGCTGTCGTTGCTGAGGGGCCGGGTGACATCGCGCTTATCATCCACCCCGATTACCGCGCGCTCGAAGATGACATGATTGACTGGGCCGAGGCCAATCTGGCTTCAACCGATGACTCAGGTCAGAAAGCACTCGAAATCTGGACCTTTGACTGGGACACGGACCGCAAGCAACGGTTGCAGCAGCATGGCTATCAGCCCTGTGAAGATCGCTTTTACCAGCATCGCCGCCGTTTTGTAGAGCAGTCTGTACCCGATGAGCCTGTCGCGGAAGGGTATACATTACGCAGCGTCACAGATACGCCAGCGGACGACGCCCGCTGGGTGGCCTGTTCCAATGCCACGTTCGGACAATCCTACTCTCCAGAGATCCACCGTAACTTCCAGCAGAATGCCCCATCGCACAATTACAACCTGCACATCATCGCGGAAACGCCTGATGGATCATCTGCAGCTTTCGCCGGGTTAACCGTCGAGACCGTCAATCGCTATGCCGTTTTTGAACCTGTGGGCACGCATCCCGACCATCGCCGCAAGGGGTTGGCGCAGGCGGTCATGTATGAATGTATGCGGCGCGTCCAGGCATTGAGAACAGCCGACGTGCTATATGTCGCCAGTTGGGGAACCTCACCCGCAGGCGCATTTTATAAATCTATGGGGATGGCGCACTATGCCACACAGCGCGCCTGGAAGAAAACCGTATAGCGCGATGATCCGGCTACTGCTCCAAAAGCGCTCGCTGTGGGAAAACCAGCCGATCCGGGGGCATGTTACGCGCCAGCGGGCCTTCGTTCGCACGCTCGAAATCGGTATGCATGTTGCTTAGTTCGATGCCTTGGTTACCAGATGGCTCCATGAAGTAAACGGCCATCGTAAAAGTCGTATCGCCCGTGACCAGCATCATCCAATAGCCATCGCTCAATTGTTTGCGCGCGAGGCCCTTCTTCCAACTTGGCAACCGCCAGATCGCCCGCGAGAACTTGAGCACTTCCCGCGCGACTTCTTCCGGCAGCTTACCAGAAGCGATCAGCGGTTCCGCGCGCCCCCGTTTGAAGACCACATAGTACTTGGGCCGTGACTGAAAGCGATCACGCAGGTTCTGGGTAAAGCCCGGTTGGGCCGCTGCTTGCCACGCTTTGGAATCCGGGTCACGCTCGATGAGTCTTTCGACAAGAATGCGCTTTTCACTGTAATGACGATAAAGCGCATTGAACTGCGGCGCATTCAGGTTGCCCGCCGCATATTCGTCACTGAGCATGGTTAGGCGGTCGCGCAGCCATGCCAACACGCCCTGCTGGCTGGAGTCGCCTTTTTGCGCACTGGCGCGCAATGCTCCGGTTAAGGTCGAGGGTTTCGCCTCGGTGGGCTTAGCCGCAGCCGCTGGGGCTTTGGCTGGCTCTGGCTTGGCATCATTTGATTTGGCATCAGGAGCAGCCTTAGACAGCTTTTCGTCCGGCATAACAGGTTGTTCTGGGTTGTATTTGGCAGGCGCAGGCGTAGCCTCTGCGGAGGGCCTCTTGGTATCTGCCGCAGTGACGGGTTTCAACGACTCAGGTGGCGTCGGTTGTGACGCCGCACTGACCGGTTTATCCGTTTGTTGCTCCGCAGTTGTGTCATTGACTTGATCTTGCGATGATGGCGATTTGTCCATCACGGCCCCCACTTACGCGCCATATCCAAATTGAACTGTATGTATTCTACATAATTGCTCAGTATCGTGTAAACGAAACTGCCTTAATTATTGCTATAATCGGCATGTATAAGGCGATTTTATGACAGATAGGCAAAATCAGTTTGCATTACGGACTTTTTTTTGATGCGGAAGCGGTCGCTAAAAGCCATCAAGACCCGGCTGACGAGCAACTCAGCGCGGCCCTTGGCTACTTGACAGCCCAACCAGGGACCATACTGCGCGAGGTAACCGTCCACCAGACAGACGAAGAACTGTCGCAGCAGATCACCCGGCCTGAACTCACACCCATCGGTCAGGCATTGGTCGATGCCACCGCCTATCGTTTTCTGGAAGATGCCCAGGCGGGGGCACGAGCTGTCGAGGCACTGCGCAATGGACTCGGTTTTGCTGAGCAGGACGATCCGCTGTTAGCAATCTGGGCGCTGGTCAGTGCCAGCCAGATTGCGGAAATGGCCCGTGAGCATCCCGACTTTGCCGATTTCCAGGACGAATGGCTGGCGGCCTATCGCGGTGAGCTTATGGACTTGTTGCAACCGCAGACGGGGCATGTGGTCCACATCTGGCAGATGACGCTGCGCATCGTGGCGGGCATCGTGCTGGAAGACGAAACGCTGTTTAACGAAGGCGTTGCCCAATTTAAGCGGATGATCGACGAGGAAGTCCATGCCGAGGGCTACCTTAAGTTCATAGCCAAAAACAAAGATGGCAACAGCTTCATGTATCAACTGCTGGGCGTAGCAGCCCTGTCATTGGCCGCAGAAGCCGCCACCCACGCCGGGGAACGTCTCTGGCAATACGAGCAGCGCGGCGTCAGCCTGACGACCGCTGTCGCCTACATCGTGTACTACTACTTTTTCCCGGATAAGTGGCGATGGGAAGAAGGCGACAAGCTGCCTACAGCCGAGGATGTCCGCCAAGCGTTCGCCCAGTATGGCGCATTTGTCGCTATCGCCGAGTATCGCAAGCAGCCGCGCTTTGCCAGCGACCTGCTCGACGAAATGGCCCCCATATTCAGCGAGTTGGGCGGCCTCACCAGCCTGACGCATCATGGCCACGCCGCCGCCGAACCCAAGAAAAAGTTCCTGGGGCTGTTTTAACCAAAAATAGGGCACGCCATCTGACGTGCCCCTTCTACACACTACACTCTGCTTTTTATAGCTGCTTATTCCGATTCAGCCGCCAGGTTTTCAGCGATGCTCTCAGCCATGTTAAGCATCACATCGTCAATGCTGCTTTGACCGGCGTTAAACCAGAAATTCATCTCGTAGATATAGGCGTCGTCCTGCCACCGGATGCGATACACAGGGATGTCATTTATCCAGTTAAATTCGTCCTCATCCGCAGTTACCCAACTGCCTTGGACCCATTCAGCTTGGAAATCACCAATCTGTATCGTTTGGAGCTCTGCTGCGGGGCCAATTGCTGCCAATGGCGATGGATCGCCAAAAGTACCTAAACTTTCGACTTCCTCAAGGCGCTGCTGTCTCATGCTGAGGCCCGCATCCGGCTGAATCGCATCGGAGTTTGCATATTGGAGTGCATACACGACTATGGCCGTGCGCCCTTCAACATCATAAACGACCTGCTCCATCACGTATGTCTCTGGTAGGAAAGACAGATCCATGATGTCTATATCGACAACCTCTTTCAATTCATCTGTGGTATCGAAATATCGAACCTGGCGGTTGCCCAGCCCAGAACCCTCTTCCAGTGCGAATTGAGTGGCATTGTATGCACCATCCGACATCATACTTTCAGCGAGGCTCAGGACGAAGTCAAGGGCGCTCGTATCGAGCCTGCCGAAGAACTTGACTTCATAGATATAGGTCTCGTCCTGCCAGCGCAGCCGATAAATGGGGAACTCAGTACGCCAGATATAATCCGCTTCAATGGCGGGATTCTCATTCTGCGTCCACATACCTTTGACCCACTGGCCCTCGTAAGCCTCATCATTGACGCCCTCACCAAACGTATAATGCTGGATATTGGCATCGGGACCGACTGCAGCTAATGCGCCTTCCTGGCCAAAGACCACGCCTGATGCAATCTTCCAGAGTGGCTGTTGCTGAATCGTAACGGCATTGCCATCACGGCGGTTGTTGATGAATTCGCCCTCAAAATACTGCACGTAGGCGGTCTGGATGTCCGCATTGTACGAGTAGGATTCATACGGATATTCATCCAGCAGACCCCGATCAGGCAGGACAATCGCAAACGGCACATCGGTCTGGGCTGCCTCGAACGTCTCATAGAACTGCGTATCTACCCGTTCGACGACATCCTCTACGTACTCGTCAGCCCTCACCTGATCGCTTTCAGCCACCGGGAACAATGATTCGATGATCGATTGGGCAATGGCGCGCATATCGGGCACAGCGAAGACCAGCGCCAGGCCCAGTACAGCTACGGCCAGCACAGCCGCCATCCGGCGCAAAAAGGCGGGTTTTGGGCTTTTGATCGTCTGTGGCTTCTTAAATTTTTGGTGCAGCATATGGTCGAACCTTTCATCAAGCGTGAACGATTGGCCGAGGCTCATCAACTCGGATAGGGTTTCTTCTTCCAGTGATGTCGGCGTGGGGGCATCACCCTGTTGGAGGGCATCGATAAATGTTTTCAGCTCATCGGGTTGGGTCGTCATGATCGACTCCTAATCTCTCTTGTAGATCACGGGTGGCACGCAATACGAGCATAGCGACCGCTTCCGGCGTTTTGCCCATGATGTGCGCCACCTCGACATTGCTCAGGCCAGCGAAAAGGCGCAGCGCTAGCGCTTCCTGACGATCTTCACTGAGCGCGTGCAGCATTTCTGAGACTTTTTGCAAACGGATTTCCTGGGCGGCCATGTCTTCCGGCAAAGGGGCCGGGTCAGGCAGATTGAGCGTTTCCGTGAGCTGGACCTCGTCGCGCTGCTGCCGAAAGTGATCAGCCGCTTTGCGACGGGCGATGCTCATCAGCCAGTGGATGACAGGCACATCCTGCCGGAACTGTGGCCAACTGCGGTACGCCCCCAGGAACGTCTGAGCAGTTAGGTCATGGGCATCGGGCACGCTGCCCGTCCGTGCCAACATATAGCGATACACCTGCTGTTTGTACTGTTCATACAACTGCGCGAAATCGCCTTTGATAGCGATTGACGCAGGCATATCATGGTCATCTTGCAATGGGAGTGTGGGGTTCAACACATGGTAGCTCCTCGTTTATGGCCGCCTACACTCTATCTGTCGGGATTCACCCCACATCCTAACACCCAATCTCAAAATGGGCGGTCTGCGCGTCATTGCGACCGCTGGCGGTTTGCGCTACGCTAAGGCAAATTCGACTTTAGCGGGACACGATCTTATGACAGCACCCACATTTACAGCAGTGACTCCGGCTGTCCTGGAGCAAATCCAGGCGATTGTCGGTGAAAACAACATGAGCACCACCCAGGCCGATATCGACCTGCATGCGCACGATGAAGGCCACCATGACGCCCATCCAGCGGAAGTGGTCGTGTGGCCGCGCAGCGCGCAGCAGGTGGCGGATATGCTCAAACTGGCCAATGAAAATCACATTCCGGTCACGCCCTGGGGCGTCGGCACCGGGCTGGAAGGCAATTCGATCCCTGTTCGCGGCGGTATTCTGCTCAGTTTGCAGCGCATGGATAAAGTGGTTGAGGTTCATATGGACGATTTCCAGGTGACAGTGGAACCTGGCATTCCCTACATGGACCTCAACGAGCAGCTTGCGCGCTATGGTCTGTTCTTTGCCCCAGACCCCGGCGCAAACGCCACCATCGGCGGGATGCTGGCCAACAACGCGGCAGGTATCCGCACGGTGAAGTACGGCGCCCTGCGCGATAACGTGCTCAAGATGCAGGTCGCCCTGGCTGATGGTCGCCTGATTGAGGTGGGATCACGCAGCATCAAGCAGTCTTCCGGCTATGATCTGCTGCACCTATTTGTCGGCAGCGAAGGCACCCTAGGCGTCATCACCCAGGCGACACTGAAACTGCTGCCCGTCCCAGAGCATATGATCGCCGCTATTGCCGGGTTTGAATCGGTCGAGGATGCTATTGAAACGGTGGTGGCCGTGCGCGGCAGTGGCATTGACGTAGCCGCACTGGAATTCATCGACGTAACCAATACCCATGCCATGAACCAGGCCGGGGCAGAAATCGAACCGCTGCCGACTTTGCTAATGGAAGTCCACAGTGCCCACGAAAGCAGCATGGCCGAGGACATCGCCATCGTGCAGGAAATTTGTGAGGAAATGGGCGCCAGCAACTTCCGTGCCACCAGCGACCTGGCCGAGCGCAAGAAGCTATGGCACGCGCGTCACATCGCCTATGAAACGCTGCGCCGCATCAATCCGGGCCAGCGCATCTGGATCATGGATGTGGCTGTGCCCATCAGCAACTACCCGGCCCTGATCGCAGGCGCGCGCCGCATCATCGACGAAGCAGGCATTGTCGGCTATATGAAGGGCCACGCCGGCGATGGCAACATCCACGTAGAGCTGCCCTTTGGCGATGAGGAAACGCTGGAAAAGGTGCATGTGGTCAATAACGCCATCGTGCGCGAAGCCTTGGCGCTGGAAGGCACCGCCACGGGCGAACACGGCGTCGGCATTGGTAAAGCTCAATTTATGGAAGAAGAACACGGGGAATCATTGAATGTGATGCGGTCGATCAAGAACCTGCTTGATCCCAATGGCATTCTCAATCCGGGTAAGGTGTTCCCGGAGTAGGTACTATACGCCTAGCAGACGTCACAAGGGACGGGTCTTGGCCCGTCCCTTATCTTTCACATATCTGCTGAGGTCGATCCGATGCGCTAATCATCTCCGTACAAATCGACGAAGCCTTCGTCATCGTCGTCGTCATCCCAGAAGTCGTCCTCGTCTAGTTCGTACCCCTCATCATCGAGATCATCTTCATCGATGTCGTCATCATCAACGATCAGGTCGTCATCCAGCTCGAGGTCTTCCTCATCGTCTTCGGCATTCGCATAAGCGAAGCTATCGTCGGCATCGTCTTCGTCTTCTTCTTCGTATTCTTCTTCCTGAAGCGCTTCTAACGACAGTTCTTCCTCTTCTTCGCCAAGAGCATCTTCATCTTCATCGAAGCTGATCGGCCCCATTTCTTCTTCATACAAATCGCGTACCATTGTGAGAACCTCCCTACTCAGCCTTTTGGCCACATCCAGTGCTTTACACCAGTCTTATTATGTCCGATTTTGCTATACCATAGCACAAAAATAGCGATGTAGGCGCACATCATCCGTTAATTCTGGATGAAAAGCCGTACCAAGCAGGTGTCCTTGCCTCACAGCGACAATCGTACCGTCCTGTAAAGTCGCCAAAACCTCAACATCACCACGTACATCGGTCACGCTGGGGGCACGGATAAACACCGCATGGAACGGGCCATCATCCAGCCCCTTAATGGACAAGTCTGTCTCGAAGCTATCCCGCTGGCGACCAAAGGCATTGCGGTTGACGGTAACGTCCATCACGCCCAGGATCGGCTGGCGCTCAATGCCGATGTCCTTGGCCAGGAAGATCAACCCGGCACAGGTGCCCCAGGTCGGCGTCGTAGCTGCGAATTGGCGCAGCGGCTCAATCAGTTTGTACTCAGTGGCCAGCTTACCGATGGTCGTGCTTTCGCCGCCAGGGATAATCAATCCATCAAGGTCGTCTAAATCCGCTGGCAAGCGCACTTGTTTCGTTTCCATACCCAATTGAATGAGCGTTTTCTGGTGCTCGATAAAAGCGCCTTGCAGCGCCAACACGCCGATTTTCATCGTGAGAATTCCTCTGTATCAGAGATACATTGCAGGTATTTGAAAAGGCACACCAACGGCATGCCTTTAATTCTTCATACTGTGCTGTGTGCTGCTGACATCTTTGCGAAAAATGCTCACAAAATCAAGCGTAGGAGTAGACCAATTATTAAGTCCAATTTCAATAAATAGGCAATCTATGCAAATGGAATCACCTTGCGCACCAGTCGGCGCAGTTGCAGGGTGAAGATCAGGCTTTGTGTTTCGCTGTGGTTATCATACTCACGACCGCCACCCATGCGCAGATACCGTTGCAAATCCGTAACAGCCCCATCCAGGTCATTAAGCTGGATGCGCATCTGGCCGCGCAGTTCATAAGCGGGGGCAATTGTCGGGTTCAGGCGGATCACCTGTGAGAGATCGGCTTCGGCGGCTTCGGCCTGCCCTAACATCTCATGGGCCAGCGCCCGATTGTAATAGGCCTCAGCGTAATTGGGTTCCAATGTGAGGGCCGCGGTCTGGTCTTCAATCGCCCCACTGACATCGCCCATAAAACGGCGCAGATTGCCACGCTCGTTATAGGCTTCGGTCAGGTAGGCATTCTGGCGCAAGGCTTCGTTGAAATCAGCCATCGCCCTGGGGAAGTCGCCTTTGAATGCGTAGGCTTCTCCTCGGAACAGCAAGACCTGGGCCAGGTCACCCAGTGTCAGGCGCAGCGCTTTGGTAAACGCTTCGATGGCCGCATCATAGTCTTCTGATTGAAGGAATTCCAAGCCCTGTTGGAAGTAATCGCTCGCCAAAGTGCCCCCTCTTTGGTGATGTCGCTGTGTGGATCGATGTCATGCTGCTGTAGCATGCGGATCTGGCGATCCGTCATGTTAAGTGTAGGCCAAAGTGGGGTGCGCTGGCAAGACGAACGAAGGTCCTGCGGCACGATTACGCAGGCTGAGCGTCAGCTAGCATCTGGCGAACGGCATCAGCCATCGCTGACGGAAATTGCAACTCGCGCAGGGCACGGTCAATATCGCCGTATAAATCGGCATCACGGTCGATTAAGCGCTCCCAGGATGACGTAGCCCGATCTTCATCGCCCAACAAATAGTCCATCGTCGCCATTGCCGCCTGTGCCCGTGCAAATTCCGGTTGCAGCTTGAGCGCCATATTGAAAAAGGCCCGTGCCTGGTCATACTCGCCCTGGAGCACATAAACGATGCCCTGGTTGGTATGCACCGAAGGATGCACCATGCGTTTGTTGGCATCCGGCAGCGCGATGGACAGTGCCATGTTGTAATCAGACAGTGCCGCCGTGTAGTGGCCCTTCATGCGCTGGGCCGTGCCACGATTGTTATAGAGCAGCACTTCACCAACGGGCGTGTTTTTCAAGGCCAATCCCTGGTTACAATCTTCAATCGCCTGGTCATAATTGCCCAGGTAGATATTGGCATTGGCGCGGTTGCCATAACCAACTTCGCTCTCCGGGTTGATTTGCAGCAGACGATCGGCATCATCCAGCGCACTGACGTAATCGCGTTCAGCGATAAACAGCGCCGAGCGCACCGCATAAATCGATTGGTCGCGCGGGGAGAGCTTAAGCGCTTCTGTATACGCCTTGATGGCCGCTGGCGTATCGCCTGTCGCATGGCGCAGTGCCGCTAGCCGTGCCCATAAAAAGGCGCGATTAACCGGAATAGGCAGGTTCAACACGCGCTCAAAATGGTCGGCAGCATCCTTGAGCCGTCCGCGCATCATCATAATAGCCCCATGTTGATACACAAAATACACATAGACCATCGGCAGCACAATGACGATCAAAAAGACCACCAATGCCAGCGTCGGACTCACACGCGAGAGGCTACTGAGAATGGTAAATATAATAAATGACAGGAAGAAAACGCGGATCGCGCGCCGGAACACGGGTGACATATGCCCTCAATGTGGGTATTGCTGTTTGTATGACCGACCCCATTTACAGGGTAATGGACCTGGTTTGCAGATAAAACCCATGTCTAGGATACCCCGATTGGCGTGTCGCGTCACCTATTGGGCCTGGGAATCCAGCAAGAGACGTGCTTTCCCGATTAAGGAATCTGACCAGCCGAACTGCTCACCAGCAAGCTGTGCATCGCTGTAATCCGCATTGCGCTCGGTCAGCATGTCCCACATTTTGCTCGCCTGCTGCTGATCGTCTAATTCGGCATAGACCAGCGCTAACCCGGCAATGGTGGAGCTACTCAAAAGTGTGGTCGGGTCGTCCTGGAGCAAAAAAGCCCGTTTGTAGTCGATCATGGCACTATCCACGTCACCTAACTCTAAGGCGACTTCCGCACGGGCGATACGATACAGCGGGTCTTGTGGCTGGCGATCAATAGCTTCCGTCAGCGAATCAATGGCTTTATCGAGCTGGCCCAGGCGCTGATACGCGACACCACGCTTGAAGTGCGCCGACACCATATCCGGTGCGGATTTGAGTGCATTACGGAAGTCATTGCGCGCTTCTCGATAGTTGCCCTGTTCCATATACACAGAACCGCGTGCATACAATATTTGCGCACTCTGGGCATTGAGCTTAAGCGCCCGGTCGAAGTCGGCCAGGGCTTGCTCATACTGGTCGGATTGATAAAAGACCACACCGCGATTGTAATAGGCATCACCATCGCGCTTATCCAGCGTCACCGCCTCGTCATAATCGGCAATGGCCTTCTCATATTCGCCGATGGTCGCCCAGGCGCTACCGCGTGCTTTATATACATGCGGGTGGCCCATGCCCAGGTTGATCGCCGCTGTGCAATCGGCTACCACCGCATGGAAATCGCCCATTTTGTAGTGCAACGTAGCTCGACTGTAATAATGCTCGGCGCTATCCGGGTTGATGCGGATGGCCTCACTGTAGTCGTTTATAGCCAACTGCCACTCATCGCGCGCGGCCTGGGCCGCTGCCCGCCGGACGTAGGCTTCTTCGTGGTTTTTATCCAGTTGGATCGCCAGATTGTAGCTGTCGAGCGCCGCGTCGGCATCACCCATGCGCAGCCGCACTGTGCCCAGGTTGATATAGGCCTCTACCTGCGAGGGATCGAGTTCCAACGCGCGTGTAAAATCCAGAACGGCTTCCAGATCATGCTGGCGCATATAGTGCAGCAGGCCGCGGCTGACGAGCACATCAGGATGTTCTTCGATCTGCAAAGCCTGCGTAAAGCTCTTGATGGCCGCATCATAATCGCGGCGACCCATATGGGCCTGGGCCTGCTCGACCAATACGCCTATTCTGTCGGAAGTCATTCCGGCTCCTTTGACACTGTTATTGCTTAATAACTACAGCTTTTTGACTATAGTTTTCTGACTACAGCTTTTTGACCAATTTGCGCGCTTCGGCGATCAACTGCGGCGGCCACAGGAAATCTTTCCCGGCGAAGTCGGCATCTTTGTAGCGCCGATCCATTTCCAGTAGCACCTTCCAGAAAGGAATGGCTTCTTCCTCATGGCCCAGCGCATGATGCGAAATCGCCATACCACCAAGCAGAATGCGCTCTGTCGGCATCAGTTCGATAGCCGTTTCGTAGTCCTTGAGGGCGTCTTCGTAGCGATCTTCCACAAAAGCGACCACAGCCCGGTTGTTATAGGCCCCGGCGTTGGTGTCTTCCAACTCAATCGCTTTGGTGAAGTCTTCCGTCGCCGCCGCCAGATTGTCCAGATAGAAGTGGGCTGCGCCCCGGCTGGTATAGACATCGCTGTCATCGCCCATCAACTCCAGTGCCCGATTATAGTCTTCGAGGGCATCAGCGTGGCGGTTCAAATCAGCATAGATGATGCCCCGACTGTAGATGGCATCGCCATTGTCCGGGTTGCGCGTCACCGCTTCGTCGAAGTCGGCCTGGGCTTTGGTCAGGTTACCCTTCTGCCGGAACAATTCGCCGCGTTCGAGGAAGGCATCAGCATGGTTGGGATCAAACTTGAGCGCCCGTTTGAAGTCGCTCATGGCTTCGCTGCCGTCGCCGCGCACCATATGCAGCCGCCCCCGGCTGACCAGATAATCCGGGTTTTGCTTATCCAGCCGAATGGCCATATTCAGGTCACGCAGAGCCGATTTGATGTCTTCCAGTTCCAGGTAGGCTTCCCCACGCATATGAAAAGCCGCTGCCGCTTTGTTATCGGCTTCGATGAGGGCATCCAACTGGGCGATGGCCTCGTCATATTCGCCCTCTTCCATCAAAGCCTGGATGGGAGCCAATTGGGTTTCTTGTTCAGTCGTCATGTTTGCTTTCTTCTTCGTCTAAATCATGTGGATTCATGGAGTCAATATATGCTAGAAACAAACTATTATGTGTCACAAAACCCCTATCCTCAATCCTTCGCCTGCGAGGTGGAAGGACGCCTTATCTATCAATTTGGTTGTAGGCATAAAGGGATGGCTTCAAAAATATATTCAAGCATAAAACTGAGTAAGCTCGCATTCATAAACCATCACAGCCCGGTCGACCACATCCTGACGAAATTGCTCGCTCAACTCCTGTGACGTGCGCAAATCGACCTGACGACCAACAAGATCACACAATTCTTGTTGCATCGTCAAAAGACCGAAGTAACCAACTCCGGCATCTGGCAACAGTTCAACCAACATATCCACATCACTATCCTGGGTGAAATCCTCACGCAAAACGGAGCCAAACAAGGCCAGTCGTTTAATGGGATGACGACCACAAAACGCGCGAATATCTTCAAGTGGCAGGTCAATTTGTGTCGTGAACATGGTCCAGCCCTCTTGATAACCAATGCCTTCATTATCAAGCAGCCTGGGATTTACGTCAACGATAGCCTGACAGCCTCATCTCAAACCCAAAAAGGCGACCGATTGGCCGCCCTTCAGGTGAAATTTGCTTATCTTCTAGACCGCTTCTAGTTCATTGATCGTTGATTCAAGCAGGTTGATGTAGGTGCGCAGCGTATCAGCATCGAAAGCCAATTTAGCCCCGGCAGTTTCATAAAGCTGCGGCAGCGTCACCGTGCCACCCAGCGCCAGCGCATCACGGTACTGGCTGAGGGCTGTCGCCTGATCTTTGAGCGCATTGCCCCACACCTGGACCGCGCCCAACTGCGCCAGACCATATTCAATGTAGTAGAAGGGATAGCGGAAGATATGCAACTGCCGCCGCCAACGGTTGAGGATGAAATCTTCGTAACCGCTATAGTCAATGCCTTTCATGAAGCGACCCCATAGTTCCAGCCATTTAGCATCGCAAGCAGCAGGGTCAGTGGCTTCGTCATGGTTGGCATAAATCCAGTGCTGGAACTCAACCACGACCGCCATATAAGGCCAGAACTTGACGATGCCCTGTAAATGGCCGATGCGGCTGCGCGCGGCTT
The DNA here is from genome assembly GCA_002699585.1 of Anaerolineaceae bacterium. GTDB lineage: Bacteria > Chloroflexota > Anaerolineae > Aggregatilineales > Phototrophicaceae > Phototrophicus. Next base: position 844,898 of record PABP01000038.1, read on the forward strand.
CAGCATCGCTGTAGTAGCCGCCGTTTTCGGTCGTGATGTACGGCATGGCCAACAGTTCCATCGCCATTGATGCCACTTCGTTGAACTCCATTGGCGACCGCATTTGCTGGGCATAGGGCAATTCATAACGGGCAAACCCATGAAACGCATGACCCGCTTCGTGCAGTAGCGTGCGAATATCACGGTCCACGCCAACCGCATTCTGGAAGATGAAAGGTCGCTCACTGATGGGGAAAGCCGTGCAATAGCCACCGGGTCCCTTGCCCTTGCGATTGCCCAGATCGAGCAATTTTTCCGAGCGCATAGTGGCAAACTGGCCACCCAGTTCCGGGTCTACCTGCTTAAAGATGCCCTCTGTACGGCGCTCGAATTCATCAATTGAATCGAAGGGCTTCAATGGCTCGCGGTTCAGGGAATCGACATCGGTATCCCAGGGACGCAATGTTTCCAGGCCCAACTGCTGCTGCCGCTGCTCATGCTGGCGTTCCATCGCCGGCACAACCACTTCTTCAATGGCGGCGGTGAACTGTAAAACCTGCTCCGGCGTATAGTCAAAGCGGCCCTTATCCTGCCAGATGTAATCACGATAGTTATCGTAGCCGGCATTCTTGGCGATCTGCTTGCGCAGGTCCATGAACTGCCGCCACAGATCGTTCTGGGCCTCACGATCTTCCCGCATCCGTTCCTGAATCAGCTTCCATGCGGCTTCACGACGATCCCGGTTTGTTTCCAAAAAGACGGGTGACATCTGCGAGATGGTCTTTTCTTCGCCATCCCACTCGACCGTCTGTGCACCGACGATCTTGTTATAAGCCATGCCCAGGTCGCTTTCCTGCACGAACAGCGGCAGGTTTTCTTCGCGGAACAGCTCGATTTCCGCACGAATGAGGCGCATAGGGATTTCCATGCCTTCCGGCACAATACCCGTTTCGACCAGCTTCTTGTTGAGCAGGAAGCTCTGTTCCTGCACCTTGGGGAAAACAGTCGACATGAACGTTTTGTAAAGCTCGGACGCTTCATCATCGGTGGTATCGACCGTTGTGGCCACACGCAGACGACTGGCAACTTCCATCACCAACTTAGAGAAGGCCGTCCAGTCTTTTAGCCACTGCTCGATGGTTTCGGCATTCAGGTCGCGGGACTGCAGGGCTTCGTAGTAAGGCGCGAAGTCGTCCCACTGCCAGCTTAACGCCGCGTCAAGCTGGCTCTTTAGATTATCAAACATATGATTTCCTATTTCCTTGTTGATATAACCACGTCCGCCTCAATCAACGGTCGCTTTTACGATAGACGAACTTGTGCCCGGACCAAACGGCATCGACCGCTGCCACCTTCACATCTACCAGACCTGCTTCCAGGCCAACTTCACGAACATCATTTCCGGTGATGTCCGTCGGCACTTTGCTGGCCTTTTTGGGCCAGCTTATCCACACCATGCCATGTTTAGCGATAGCCGCAGCAAGTTTGGCAAATTCAGCAGCCAATTGTTCGCGCTCGACATAAAATGCGTGGACAAAATCCAGTTGTTCCGCTTCCAGACTGAGAAACTCCACACCATCCGGTAAAGGACCGAGCAGGTCAAGGTAGTGGTCCGGCGCATGCACAAACGCCACTCGATTCCCCGGCTTGATGCCGAGTTTCTTAATCAAGGGCGTACCCGAATATCCTGCCGACTGACTTTGACTCATATGATTGACCTACGACACCGGGTCCAATTCGTTGATGGTCGATTCCATCAGGTCGATGGCCGTTTGCATGGTCTCCACATCGAAGGCCAGCTTGGCCCCTGCCGCTGCGAACAGATCCGGCAGCTTGGCGGTGCCACCCAGCGAGAGCGCCTTGCGATAGTTGGCCAGTGCCCCGGCCTGATCGCTGAGGGAGTTGCCCCACACCTGGACTGCGCCCAACTGCGCTAGACCATATTCGATGTAGTAGAACGGCAGTTGGAAAATATGCAATTTACGCTGCCATCCGGTGGCGATCCAATCTTCCAGACCGCTGTAATCGACGCCCTGCTTGTAGGTGTGCCACAGTTCGGTCCATTTGGCATCACAGTTGGCCGGGTCGAGAGCGGCATCGCCGCTGGTATAGACCCAATGCTGGAAAGCATCGACCACCGCCATATACGGCCAGAAGACAATGCTGCCTTCCAGATGCTCGACACGAGCGCGGGCCGCTTCTTCTTCGCTGTAGAACCCACCCTTATCGCTGGTCAGATAGGGAGCCGCCAGCAGTTCCATCGACATAGACGCCACTTCGGCAAATTCCATCGGCACATCTTCCTGATGCTGATAGGGCAAATGCGCTGATTCAAATACATGGAAAGCATGTCCGGCTTCGTGCAGCGTCGTCTGGACATCATCGTGGATGCCGACCGCGTTCTGGAAGATAAACGGCTTGTGAATGTTGGGATAAGAGGTGCAGTAACCACCGGGGGCCTTGCCCTTGCGGTTTTCCAGATCCAGCAAATTGCCATCGCGCATTTCTTGGAAGTAGCCGCCCAGTTCCGGGTCCACCTGGTTGAAAATACGCGCTGCGCCTGCGGCCAGTTCTTCGCCTGTGCTGAAGGGAGCCAGAGGGTCGCGGCCTTCAGGGTCAACCATCAAGTCCCATTGTTTGAGCACGTCCAGGCCCATGCGCTGGCGGCGACGTTCGTTGATGCGTTCCACTGCCGGGACGACCACTTCAGCGATGGTTTCCTGCAAGCGTAGGGCATCGTCTGGCGTATAGTCGAAGCGACCCAGTCGCTGCCACTGGAACTCTAAGAAGTTATCGAAGCCCGCATTGGCCGCCATCTGGTGACGCAGCTTGAGCATCTTGACCCACAGATCGTTGAGCGTCTCGCGATCTTGCAAGCGGCGCTCCATAATCAATCGGAAAGCTTTTTCGCGCTTGTCGCGGTCGGTGCTCATGAAGACCGGGGCCATCTGCGAAAGCGTCTTTTCCTCGCCTTCCCATTCGATGGTCTGCGCGCCAGCGATTTTGTCGTATTCATTGCCGAGCTTGGTCAGTTCGGTGATAAGGGGGATATTTTCTTCACGGAACAGTTCGACGCTCTTGCGGATGCCACGCAGCGGAACCGTCAGTTCTTCTGGTTCCAGGCCACTGTCGAGCAGCTTACGATTGAGCTGGTCATCGACAACCTGCATATGCGGCATCACGCCTTCGATAAAGGCATTAAAGCGGTTTTCAGCGGCTTCGTCGGTCGTATCGACGCTGAGCGCCACGTACAGCCGCGAATACACTTCGTACAGCAAACGAGCAAACTTGGTCCAATCCGCCAGCCATGCGTCAATCGTATCCGCATTGACATCCTGGTCGAGCAGAGCCTGGGTATAGGGTTCGTATTGTTCCCAACCCCATTCGAGCATATCTAGCGCACTAGATGGTAAGGCGTCCATAGCACTTCCTTTAGCTTTTATCGGAAAAAGAACGAAAACATATCAATACTGACAAACGGCACATATAGGCCGTGACGATCCATTTAAATCCATATGAATGATGGAAGTTAGTGTAAACGAGCCATCTCCTTTTTTCCACCAGTTTGGTTATAATGCCACATAGCTACAATGCCTCGGACCAACTACGCCAGGGAGCAGGCCGTCATGCCGCGCCAATACACGCGCCATTTTCATGTGCGCCACTACGAATGCGATCCATACAACCACCTCAACAACGTCAATTATGTGCGCTATATGCAAGAAGCCGCGCTGGATGCCTCCGCAGATGTCGGCTGGCCAACGCAGCGCTACATGGAAAGTGGCTGTGGCTGGTTCGTGCGAGAAACAGAAATTGAGTATCTGCGGCCCATCGGCCAGGGACAGACGGTGGGCGTCACCACCTGGATGGAAGACGTGCGCCGCGTACGATCACAACGGCGTTATGAGTTCAAAGTGGAGGGTTCAGACGACCTGGCAGCGCGTGCCAACACGGAATGGGTGTATCTCGATATGGAAAAACAGATGCCGCTGCCCGTGCCGGATGACATCATCCAGGCTTATATGCCGGAAGGCGCGCCGGGGGCATCACGCCAGCGCAACCACTTTCCTAAACTGCCGGAGCAACCCAAAGACGTTTATACAGCCCGACATCATGTCGCATGGCGCGATCTGGATATGATGGGCCACATGAACAACGCCAACTATTTGGAATATTTCGAGGATGCCACATCCCAGGCGGGCAACAAGTACGGTTGGCCCGTGACGAGATTGCTAAAAATGGGCCGCGCGATGGTCCTGCGCAAGATGCACGTCCAGTACTTACAACCCGCCCTCATCAACGACGAGATCGAAGTGACGACTTGGTTCAGCCATGCCGAGCATATCCGGGCGCGGCGGCACTTCACCATGCACCGCATCAGCGATCACGCCTTACTCGCTCAGGCGACCAGCCTGTGGGTCAGCTTTGACTTGAATGCACAGCGCCCCATCGCCATGCCCGATGGCTATGTCGAGGACTTCGCGGCCAATGGCTCGCCTGAGAGCTAGTGTGTCCCTAAAATAGAGGCGTCTTTCCCATCTGCCAGACCCCTATCCTCAGTCCTTCCCCCATGAGGTGGAAGGATGCCTTTCTAAGCCTCTTGGCAGCAGGCAAAAGTCCCCTCACATCATGGGGAGGGGATTTAGGGGTGGGGTTTTACTGAAAAAAGCGGAACTGATTCCTCAGCCTTTTTCGATTCCATCATTCAGTCATCTCAAGGTATTGTTCCGGCTATTTTTATCTAGCCAACAATCTGCTTGAGCAGTGTCGCCAGTCGTTCTTCCAGATGCCAGATTTTGCTATAAGTCAGCAGAGGGTCGTACTCAGCGAACATAGGAGCAACTTGTCCCTCTTCGCCTATAAGAATGACCGGGCGATCAGCACCCCAGGCCAAACCCAGCCCCAGGGCAATGCTGTGGTCATATTGGCTGACATCGGCAATGACGACCTGCGCCTGCTGGATTTGCTGGCGCAGCACATCGCGTTCCAGCGGCAAACTGGTATCGATGCTGAACGTCTCGCATAACAGGCCGTAAGCATGGGTCGGGCGCTGGATGCCATAATAGAAAATATCGCTGTAGGCATCACTGGCCGGAACAATGGCCACCGCATAGGGCTTCACATCGGATACGCTGTCAACAGCATCTTGCAGCCCGTCATCCGCCGCATTCAGAATCAGGTCATAAACACCCGGTTCACCATCTATGGGCTGGGCGGTACTGCTCTCGTTCAAATAAGGCATCATGGTTTCCAGCAATTGCTGATAGCGCGCTTCATGTTTTTCCACGATGGTGATCGACTGCAAACCCTGTGGGAACAACCCAGATTGCAGGCCATCCAGCAGGCCACCAAACTGGGCCAGCACCGCTTCGCTGATGTCCAGGCCAATACCGGGGCCATGTACCGTCATGGCGACATGCTGTATTGCAGGCGCGGCTTCAGCCAGTTTCGCCAGAATCAGCTCACCAAACTGCCGTATTTCGCCGTACTTGAGTTTGAAAATATTGGGCATACTAAGGTACATCACATGCGGCGCGGCCAACGCCCCTACTGTTTCGCCATAATAATACCTACCGCGCTCATGCAGTCCGCGCGTTTCTACAGGAACACCTGCCTTGTCCAGCAAGCGCCCTACATAACGATCTGCCCCATGGAAACCGCGCGCATACTTAAAAACGGCCACATCTGCCGCCTGCTGCGCGATGTCGCCTTGCACTATCGAAAAGCGAATGGCGTCCTGGGTTTTCTGTGAGCCATAAGCCCGCTGCAAACTACGGATCAGATCGGGTTCCAACTGGGCATTGAGGCCCGCACGCATATCCTCAAACTGAATTTCCGCCAACCGCGACCACATATCCCCCCGATACAGCACCGGGAAAATGGGCTTGTCGTGCTGCTCCGCCAGCAGGATTTCGCGCCGTACCCACTTGGACTCCTGGCTTTCCGGCGACATGATGACGACAAAGGCATTGCAGGTCGTCACGCCCTGCTCGATCTCATCCCACCAATCGACGCCCGGTTGCAGCCGCCTTTGATCCAGCCAGACGCGAAAGCCCTGGTTATTCAATAACGCCTGTAGATAGCGTGCAAAATCAGCGTCTTCGCTGCTGTAGCTAATGAAGATATGGGCCATTGCGCGGACTCCATCGTAATCGGCGAAAGTCCCTGCATTCTACTGCGATGCGGCCTATCTGGCGACTGAACGACGGGCCGTAACCCACTGCATCAGCCAGACCAAGGCATATGCCGATAGCAAAAACAGCAGCGGATCAGAGGGAGCACGGTAGCGCGTCGAGGAGTGGAACAGCACGTAAACCAGCGTCATGCTGATCTGTACCAGCCACAGCAAGGAGGCTTCACGCCAGATGCGAATCGACAGCAGCGTTCCGAGGATCGCCAGCAGCAGCAAGCCGCCAAAGTAAACGATATGCACAGGCCGACCCACCGTATTGAGCAGGCCGCTATCGTAAGACGTATTGGCATCCGTCACCCCGGCGATGCTGCCATCAGCCCGCACGATTTCCAGTTCGCCATCATCATTAATCTGGAAGGCTTCATTGGGCTGCGGATTATAGCGGGGGGCGATGTCGACGCTCCAATGAATCAAGAATTTAACCCAGAACAATTCCGGCAGCTTATCGGGATTTTCGCGCCAGAACTGCATCGACAGGGCGAAGCGCTCGGCGTCGGCTTCACGGGTATCCCGCGGCGCGACCGTATCGGGGGCGGTCCACTGCACATCATAACCCGCTTTGAAAACCGGGATGGTCCACTCGCTGTTACCCTGCCATAAATTCGCACCAGAAGTCGTCGTCATAGGTACGAAGGCATCATACAGGCCATAATTCCGCACGATCCAGGGCACGAGTACCAGCCCACCGACGAGTGCCACAGGCAGCAAACGAGCAATTGTCTGCCACAGGCTCAGCCGGAACAGGTACCACAGGGCCACAAATACAGCAAAAAACGGCATAATCGGGCGTGCCAGCAGCGATAGCCCCAGCACGACCCCGGCAGCAATGGCAACGCCCCAGGTGCGCGCATTCAGGGCAGGTTGTTCCCGCAGGATAATCACCAACCACACGAAAGCATGCAGCCACACAATCCAGAAGGGCGTATCAATCAGCGTCAAATTCTGGAAAATCAAATAGGGGTAGACGGCAAAAAACAGGCCGCCCAATAGCCCGACCCATTCGCCCGTTGGCACGCCCCATAGGCTGCCCTGCCGGAACAAGCGGCGACCAATGTCATACAGCAAAATCAGGCTGATGGCGTCCAACACGATATGGAACAGCGCCACCTGCACAAAGCCGCGCCCGAACAGGCCATAAATCACGGCCAGCGCGTAGCTATACAGCGGCGGAACAGCTGCATCGGGGACAATCTCGCCAGAGCCATCCAACGGCGTGCGGCCATACATCCCCGTTTCGATCAGGTTCTGGGCATAATCGTCATAGGCTTCCGAGCCGTGAATGGCGTTCCCTGGCAGCGTAAAATCCAGCATAGGGGCAAAGGCCACCATACACCCCAGCCGCACGACTATCGCCAGCAGCAATACCAGCCCAAAACGGTATTTGACCCCAAAACGCCCCATGCAATTATCCTTAACTTGGTGAATCTTTGTGTGCAACACAGCCTGTCTAAAGCAATCTTGAGTGTAGCATCGGCCATTTGACGATACTATAGAGGATGCCATATGACATCACAGGCGGATGACACGCCAACGCTTGCTGATGCTATAAACTATGTTAAGATAGCGCACCTCTATCGTAAAGATACCCTGGGGACAAATTTGTGAACCCATCAAGCCCCGCCAGCCCTCGCGTGGCGGACAACATAGAACGTCATACGATTGATAGCTGCAACCTGTGCGGCTACCGCGATACCGAGCCATTTTGCCCAGCCAATGGGCGCGGCCTCGTCAAATGCAAAAACTGCGGTCTGGTCTACGTCGGCCAGCAGCCGGACGCCGAAGAGCTGTACGCCCTATATGGCGAAACCTACTTCCACAACGATGAATCCGGCGAAGTGGGTTATACCGATTACATCAAGGATGAGACCAACATCCGCCGTACCGTTAATGGCCGCTTTGACCACATTGAAAAGTTTGTGACGTCTGGCCGCTTGCTGGATGTCGGCTGTGCGATGGGCTTCTTCATCGATGAAGCCAGCAAACGCGGTTGGCAGGTGGAAGGCATGGATGTGTCGCACTTTGCTGTGCAATACGTTAAAGAGCGCTTTGGCCACAAAGCCTACCAGGGCAGCCTGAAAACGCTCGACCTGGAAGAGGGCGCCTACGACCTCGTGACCATGTTCGATGTCATCGAGCATGTGCCCGACCCCAAAGGCTACATGGTGGAAGTCGGCAAGCTGCTGAAATCCGGCGGCATTTTTGAGCTGGCCACGCCAGATGTCGATAGCATCCCGGCCAAGCTCACTGGCAAGCGCTGGATCGGCTATAAGCTGTCAGAAGAGCATGTGTATTACTTCTCGGTGAATACCCTGCGCCAGATGCTGGACTACGCCGGGTTCGATGTGGTACACGTACGCCATATCGGCAAATACGTGACGCTGCGCCTGTTCCTGGATCGCCTGGGCTTTTATGCTCCCTGGCTGAGCAAGCCGCTGGCTGCGGTCGAGCGCCTGTTCAAACTGTCCGAGCGTGCCCTGTACGTCAACCCGATGGACATCGTGGCAATTACGGCTCGTAAACGCTAACAACAGGTCGTCAAAACCCCGTCTCTAAATCCCCTCACATCATGGTGAGGGGATTTTTAATTGCTGCTAAAGGCATGAGGCTTCGAGCAACATGCTTGCCTATTTATCAGATAGCACCTGGGCTATTTGCTGCTTAATGGCCTGCGAATCCGTAAATAGCAGGCCATGCATACCCACCCGGATGGCCCCATCGACCTTGCGCTGCGTATCATCCACGAAGATGGCTTCGGCTGGCTCTACACCCAGACCCGACAGCGCCCGCTGGTAAATTTCTGGGTCGGGCTTGAGCAATCCCTCTTCCGCTGAATACACGATCACGTCGAACAAGTCGTCTGTGATGGGCACATTGGTTGTTCGCGCATTGGGCCATGCATCGCTGATGACGCCCGTTTTGTAGCTTGCCTTGAGACTGCGAATGTAATCGAGCAAATCCGTATCCCAGGTCTGGGTCGCCCAGATGTCAGCCCTCAACGCTTGCAGATCATCCTCCGATAGCCCAAATGTCTGATTGGCAAACGCCCATATTTCTGCCACAGTCGCCTGACCGCGCGAAGCACGCCCACCCACTTCATTCCCGAAAACCGTATGCAGGATTTGCTCGGCAGGCAGGTTCAGTCGATCTAGCCAGGGATCGAGCGCGGCCAAGTTATGGTGATGCGACAGCACGCCACCCACATCGAAGATCACTGCACGGATTGTCATAATTGTTTGCTTTCAATAGGCGATCCAAATTAGTAGTCCGAGTATGCAAAAAAGCCCTAGTTATGGCAATGACTCAAAATCGGTGCCTTCAAATACTTGTCAGGATCGGACTTGCCACCATCACAGTTCTGTTCAAAAAACTGCTTCATTAACTGCGCTTTCGATTATTTCGACGGCATTGGCAACACCATCTTCACTCTGGATTTTTGCACCCAATTCTCCCGCACGTTGCTGCATTTTCACATCACTTACTGACTGCTGGATCGCCTCTGCTAACAGTTCAGCAGTCAGTCTTTTTCGTGGAATTGGTTTAGGTCCAACACCGAGCTTATATACCCGATCTCCCCAGAAGCCCTGATCGCCAAAAAACGGGATCAAAATCGACGGGACACCTGCTCTGAGGCCAGCCGCAGTTGTTCCTGCACCGCCATGATGAACAACTGCCGCGACCTGCTTAAACAACCAGGTATGCGGCAGAGACTCTGCTAAGTAAACTGTATCAGGAATATCTTCTTTGGCAAAGCCGCTCCAACCAGACAGCAGAATCGCGCGCTGACCACTGCGATCAACAGCATCCAGCACCAATTGTTTGGTCTCTTCAGGATTACGATTGCCCATACTGCCAAAACCAATGTAAATAGGCTTTGGACCCGCTTGAATGAATTGCACCAAATCGTCTGGTGGTGTCCAATTGCCTGAGGCATCAAGGAACCAATATCCTGTGACGTGAGCATTCTTCCAATCAGTTGGCTTTGGAATCACATGCGAACTGAAACCATATAACACCGGAAATCGCGCATATGATTCGGAGCGATACGGCCCCCAAAAGGGAACGGAGGGCAAACCTAGCTTCTGACGGATAACGTTGTCACCAGCACGAATACCTTGCCACATAATTTGTCGAGTTAGATGATGTGAAAGAAGGTTTACTGTTCGGCCCAGTTTGGCAAGGTTTTGTGGCAGCAACACACTGGCGAATTCATTTGTCGGCGTAAAGGGAAAAACATGCGCATGAATGAGAGGGATGCCTAGTTTTTCTGACAAAGCCAGCCCAAGTGACATACCCCCATAACCAGCTAATAACAAATCCGCGCCTTTGCTGCCCGCCAGACCGTCCTCAGCCCAGTGAGCAGCAGCTTCTTTAGCCGCACTCGCAGTTTTCGCCGTGATTTTGAAGAAGTTGCCGCTCGCCAGCAGGTCGCGCATTTCATCACTCTCAGCGAACGCCTGGACATCACCTCTCGCGGGATAGAAGCCAAGTCCCGATGACTCGACTAGCCTGCGGTAGTTCTCATGTGTAATGAGCCGGACAGCATGCCCAGCGCGCTTGAACCCTATGCCTAAAGCAATATAGGGCTGAACGTCGCCTCGACTTCCGAGAGCAATAACTGCGATATCCATATTGAATCACTTTCTGGCTAGCTCACTTGCGTGCGTAGACAACGACCCCCGTATTTTTGAGGACCCCAAGTCGAACTAGCAGGTCATCGAACACGCCAATCGTGCGCAGCAGCGGAATCGCCAGCCAGCGCGGCAGCCTGATCTGATGCGCCAGGTAGCCCGTCACAGCCGGTTTGTTAATGAGCTTCTCAACCGTGAATTGCTGCTGCACCAGTGCCAGCCAATCATGCTCCCGACCGGCTCCCTCAAATGGCGACAGGTCTTCGGCTTCCATGCTGGCCTTAATGCGCGAAGGCGCGTTCAGGCCAAACTTGAACAGCCCCGCGAACTTCTCGCGATAGCTAACCTGGGTCGGCAGCAAGAACATCAGTGCCGAGGAAAACAGCGCCGAGCGCATATTCACGTCACCCGCTTCATCGCTCACCCAGAACAGGCCGCCCGGTTTGAGGGCCGTATGCACCTGGGCGATGACCTGCGGCATATTGGTTAGATGATGCAGCGTGCCCTTCACGACGATGATGTCGTAAGTCTCAGGGGCCAAATCAAGCGCGTTGAGGTCGTGCATGGCATAAGTGACTGTCCCAGCGACGTCATCGGCGATGCTGGCGTAATAATCGCGGGCCACTTGCAGCGATTTCTCGCTGATGTCATAGCCGGTAGCGATTGCACCCTGCTGGGCCATCGCCAGTGACAGCCAGCCACTGGCACAGCCGAGTTCGAGCGTGTGCATCCCCAGCTGAACGCGGCTGAGTAGCGCGTCAATATCGGCCCGATGGTTGATGACGTTATATAGCAGGTGCCGATGGGCACGCCAATCCGGCGGCAGCTCTGTGGCCATACGCTGGGCTTCCGTGCCCCATAATTCGGCTTCTTGCTGGAGTTTTTGTTCGTAGGTCATTCGGACTTCGGCTTGTATCCCATAATCGCTAACAGATTCTGGTCCATATCATGGAAAAAAGCCATCCAGAGATCGCGTGGGCCTTCATTGGTGACGAATTCCGGTTGGCGCACAAAATTCACACCGCGCCCGCTGAGGGCTGCATAGGCCGCGTCGATATCCTCCACCAGGAAGTAGAAAATCGACGCTGAAACGTCAATATCTTCTTCAATAGTGCTCAGCATCAGTCGGATGCCCTCGCAATCGAAGAAAGCCAGATTCGGCACCTGGAACAAAAACGTCAGGCCCAGTTGATCCCGATAAAAGGCCACAGCCGCGTCCAGATCACTGACATGGAAAGCGATCTGCCCAATTTTACCGAGACGTACTTCTTGCGTATTCTCAGCCATAATCAGCCTCTTTTACCCCCTCTAATAGAACATATGTATAATACAGGAAGATTGATAACGCTACAAACCGATCAGGTTGGCGAATACCCACCTCAGCACAAACGCCAACGTTGCAACAACATGAAAGAGGCGTATAATGCAAACGCCATCCACACAAGTGACCATCAATTGACATAGACCATAATCGGCATAGACCAAGAGCCATGATTCATTATCCGCGCACATTGCTGAACCGTTTGCCATTTTCAGATAATTCCATGCTGTTGGCGCTGGCCGTTGTCGTCGGCCTGACGACGGGTATCTGCGTCGCACTGTTTCGTTCAGCGATTGAGTGGGTGCATGATATCCTGGGTGTAGAATTCGGCGAGCACTTTTTGGGCGGATTGCTGGAAAGCCTGGGCATTGATCCCCGTATCAGCATTATCATCGTGTTGGTGCTGGCCGGGCTAGTCGTCGGCTCGATTGTCCACTACATGGTCGGCCATGAACGCCATCATGGCGTTGCTGGTATTATGGAATCCGTCGCGCTGGCAGGGGGTCGCCTGCCCTATATGAAAGCACCCGCTAAAATTGTCGCTTCGGTGCTCTCGTTGGGTGCCGGGGCCTCTGTCGGGCCAGAAGACCCCAGCGTGCAGATCGGTGCCGGACTGGGTTCCTTCTTTGGCCAGAGGCTGCGTCTCAGCGAAGAATACATCAGCTTGCTGGTAGCCGCGGGCGCTGCCAGTGCCATTGCTGCCGCCTTCAACGCGCCAATCGCTGGCGTGTTTTTTGCCTTAGAAATCATCCTGCGGGAATTCACGTCACGCACATTTGGCATTGTCGTGCTAGCCGCTGTGATTTCCTCCGGCTTTACCCAGGCCGTGCGTGGGGCTAGCCCGATCTTTGAAGACCTCAGCTATGTACTGGGCAACCCGCTGCAACTGGTCTTCTTCTTGATTCTAGGTTTCTTACTTTCAGGCATCTCAATTGTCGCCATTCGCTTCTTCTACTGGATGTCGCACGTCTGGCATGAAAGAATTCACCTGCCTATTCCCATAGAAACCGCCGTGACTGGCCTCGCAGTCGGCATCGTTGGCTACTTCCTACCGGAAATCCTGGGGCCGGGTGAAGACTTCATGCATAACGTGCTCACCGGGCATCTGGAGCCACAACTGGGTATTCTCATGTTGGTGCTAATTGGTGTCGCCAAGTGGATAATGACCGCGACCAGCATTGGTGGCCAGTTTGTGGGCGGTGTCTTCGCACCGACGATCTTCGTAGGCATTGTATTGGGTAATGCCTACGGCGAACTCGTAAACGTCATCCTACCCCAATCGGTCGTTGGCGCACCGCAAAACTATGCTATCGCCGGGATGGCAGGCTTGCTGGCAGGTATCGTCCGCGCGCCGATTACAGCCATCATGCTCGTGTTTGAAATCACCGACGACTACGCCCTCATCCTGCCCATGATGCTGACAGCCGGGGTTTGCATTCTGCTGCTGGAACGCACCAATACGCATGGCATCTACATGACCAGCCTCGTCAACCAGGGTGTTTACCTCAAGCAAGGCCGTGACATCGACCTGATGCAAGCCATCACCGTTGAAGAAGCCATGCTCCAACCCGCGCCTAGCGTTCCAATCAGCCTGGACTTGCGCCAACTGCGTGATGCCTTCCACGATCAGCAGACGCGCGCCCTGTGCGTCGTCACAAAGGACAACGAACTATTTGGTATTGTCACGCTAGGCGATTTGCAACGCGCCTTTGAATCGACCATTCGCAATCCTGAAGGCGGCGCCAAAACGGTTGGCGAGATTGCCACAATCGACATCATCAGCGTACATCCTGAAGAAGCACTTTGGTCCGCCATTCGCAAGATGGGCGTACACGAGATTGGCCGCGTCCCCGTTGTCGATAGCCACAATGGCGCGGTTGTCGGTATGTTACGCCGCCACGACATCATGAAGGCCTATAACGTGGCAGCCGCCCGCAAACTGCGCGAGCAACACATCGCGGAGCAGGTGCGATTACAAACCCTAACGGGCGCACATGTGCTTGAGTACCATATCCGCAAGGGATCCGGCCTGTGTAACAAGCAAGTTCAAGAAGTCAAATGGCCACCCGAATCGGTGATTGCCTCTATCCAGCGCAAAAACCGCCTGATCGTGCCGCATGGATCGACAAAACTACAGGCTGATGATATGCTCACAGTCGTTGCTGATGCCGATAGCGAATTGTTATTGAATCGGCTCTTCGGAGAAGATAGTTACATCTGATGCACATACTGGTGATACGCCCCTGCTGTATCGGCGATGTCATGATGGCGACACCTGCCCTCGCTGCTCTACGCGCACATTATCCTGATGCCTATATTACCTTTGCGGTCAGTAGTTGGGCACGCAAAGCTATCGAATTCCACCCGGCAATCAACGCTGTATTGGATACGGGTCCCTCTGCTTTACCTGTCAAATCGATAACAGGCTTTCCGCGCTTCGTCGCTACCCTGCAAATGGGCGACTATGATCTGGCTGTCTCGCTGGTGCGTTCGCCATTGATGAGCCTTGCCCTACGTATGAGCGGCATTCCGCAGCGGGCAGGCATCAGCAGTGGATGGCGCGGTTTTGGCTACAATGTCAAAGCCCAGGTTGATCCAGCAGAACGCCGCAACGAAGCCGAAATTTACCTGTCAGTAGTCGCTGCCCTGGGTGTGCCAACCGAGGGCTTCCAGACGAATATCACAGCCCCCATCGAAGATCAGGAATATGTTGACGAACTGCTGGCCAAACGCAGCCTCGATGGCCCGTTTGTGGTCATCAACCCGGCAGGCGGCAGCAACCCCGGCATGCAGATGGTCAGCAAGCGCTGGCCCGCCGAGCGTTTTGCCCAGCTCGCCGACCAACTCACAGAAGACATGGGCATGCAGATCGTCCTGCTAGGCGGCCCCGACGATAGCGGCATTATCAATGCCGTCCGCAGCCAGATGGAAGCTCACATCACGCCCTTTATTGGCGAACTGACTTTCCCACAGATTGCCGCCCTCACCGCCCGCGCCGCGCTCTACATCGGCAACGACACCGGCCTGACGCATATCGCAGCCGCATCTGGCGCACCGACCGTCACCATCTTCGGCCCCAGTGACCCGGCCCGTTATGCGCCTTATACCCGCAATTCGCTGGTGCTGTGGCACCCCACCGAATTGGCCAGCGGCGGCGTCGATCAGACCCAGCACACAGCCTGGGATTGGGAGCGTGATGGCATCAGCGTGGAAGATGCACGCTCACAAATACAAAATTTTCTGGCAAATGCCCCAAAAAGTCGGCAAAACCTATAGATACCTCATATAGTTTTATAGTTATTTCTAAGATTGAACCGCTATACTGATCTCAACGTTGGTTTCTAAACACCTTTGTTACCCATCTTTTCACAGTCAGTGACCCAGCCCATGTTCATTGATCGCAGCCATCTTTTACTGAACAATCCAGAGCGATTGCACTACGGCGTTTGCGTCACCGATATGGATGGTGATGGCGAATTCGAGTGGCTCATTGCCGGGTTTGGCGACGCCAACCGCGCTTACAAATGGACCGGACAGCACTACGATGACATCGCGCCGCTCGCCCTGGCCGATAAACGTCGGCAGGCGATTGGTCTAGCGGCCTGTGACATCGACGGTGATGGCCGTGAAGAAATCTATATCCTAAATACCGATACGTTCGGCGGGGCCAAGCGCTTCGCGGATCGCCTGTTCGCCTTTGGCGATGACTGGGTCGACCTGTATTCGTTGCCCCATAATCAAGCCGCCCTCAACCTGACCGCAGGTCGCTCGGTGGTGGCCCTCGACCGCACCGGAAACGGCCTGTACGGCTTTTTCGTCGCCAACTATGGCGGCCCCATGCGCCTCTATGAACTCGACGACGATGGCATCTTGCTTGATGTCGCCCCACAGGCAGGCCTGAATATGGTGACGGGTGGGCGCGGATTGGTAGCGCTGCCGATCGTCAGCGACCGCATGGACATCTTCGCTGGTAACGAACAAGGTCCCAATTTTTTATTCCGCAATGAGGGTGATGGCACATTCAGCGAGATCGCCAGCAAGGTCGGCATCGGCGACCCCTTTGAGCATGTGCGCGGTATCGCTGTACTGGATACCAATGGCGATGGGCGCTTTGATCTGGTCTATGGCAATTGGGAAGGCCCACATCGCATGTTTGTCCAGAGCAGTGATGGCATCTGGGACGACATTGCCCCACCCGCCATGGCCAACCCCTCGCGCATTCGTACCGTCATCGCCGCCGATTTCGATAACGATGGCTACGAAGAGCTGTTCTTCAACAACATTGGCGAACCCAACCGTTTGTTCGCCCAGCGGAATGGCGATTGGGTACCGATCGATATGGGCGATGCTGAGGAAGAGGATGGCCTGGGAACAGGTGCAGCCATCGCCGATCTCGATGGCGATGGTCGCCTGGAGTTGCTTATTGCCCACGGTGAGAGCAGCCCACAGCCCTTGAGCCTGTATCACACGCCTAAAAACAGCAATCATTATTTGCGCGTACTCCCCCTGACGCGCTACGGTGCACCCGCGCGTGGCGCACTGGTCACGCTCAAAACGGCTAGCCGAACTCAGCAGCGGGCCATAGACGCTGGCAGCGGCTACCTCTGCCAGATGGAACCCGTCGCCCACTTTGGCATGGGCCAGGAAACAGTTATCGAGTCGGTCACCGTGCGTTGGCCATCGGGTCATGTGCGCCAGGTCGATCATCCCGCGCCCGACCAACTCCTACGTATCGCATACTAAATGGCTGTTCTCTACGACACATAAATAAAAAAGGCACCATGTATTGAGCCCCTACGATATGTCATCTAGTTAAGATTCGTAGGGACGCAGTATGCTGCGTCCGCTTGTGGCCTCATAAACCAAAAAGGCGCACCCTGGGGCGCGCCTCTCAAAAGCAAGTTATTGTTGGACTGAAGGGTTGGCTTAGTCCAGGCCGATTGTCACGTCGACAACACCGTAGGAACCACCACCTGCATGGCTGACCAGAACAGTATATTCGCCGCTGGTCGGCACAGTGTAAGCGTCAATGTAGGAATCCATCGTGCGGATGACATGACCATTGTTCAGGTCATCTTCGCCCATGACTGGCGTCCCATATGGATCCAGAATGACGACTAGCGGATCAACAACATCCAGCAGATCACTTTCAGCAGTCACACTCAGGGATTGGCCCATTTCTGCATCAATCGTGTAGGCGAATATGTTGCCCTCGCCCATCTTCAACATCTGCTCTACGCCATTTTCAAAGTTGAGCGGAATATAATACTGCTCAACGCCGCGCATCCAATCAATGTATTCGGAAGCAGCACGGCTGGGCATATTCATCTGCTCGTAAGCGATGCCAATCGCCAGGTCAATACCTGGGCTGTACGGATTCAACGCCTGGGCACGGTTAAAATTGACGAGCGCCAGCGCCGGCTCCCCTGTATCGAGGTAATTCACCCCTACGCTGTAATAATAATCAGCATATTCCTGATGCGTAGGACGGTCCGAATTCGCTTGCCAGTCTTCGTTATTGTCATAAGACCGGGTAGTGATGACGTAAGTGGCGTCTGCGGGGGCGGCTTTGTCAAAGATATTCGCCAGGGCTTCAATCCCAAAATAGGCAATACCTAAAACCAACAGGGCCTGCACCGCGAGTACGACACCCCGACCTGGATAGGTTTTCTGCGTCTTGCGTCCGTAAATCATAAGCCAATACCCATAATAAGAACTATCATGCGGTTGCTACCAAGTATACACGAAATTATGATAAAACGGTGAATTTACTCATGGTACGTTGGTAAATCGTGCGGAAACAACAGGGTTTATTGTGCGAGTTTGCCAGCTTTGGCCGCTGTTTTGGCACATCTGCCACGCAAAATACGCCAATTTTAGTCATAGTAGACAAGCGTCAAATCAGCGCAGGCGCCACCAATCCCCGCCAAACCAGGAAAATGACCATTCCCAGGACAATCGTCAACAGCAGGCTGCGCGTCTTCCAGGCGATGAGCGCCGCTGCCACGCTGCCAATCAAGGCGGCATTGCTCAGGCTGATGTCCAGCTCGCCCGTTGGCATCAACGCAGCCGGGACCAAGATGGCGGTCAGCACAGCAACGGGCACATAGCGCAAGGCACGGGCCACACGCGGCGGCAACTGCGCCCGCCCCACGACCACCAGCGGCACATAGCGCACGCTGAACGTCACCGCGAACATGCCCAAAATCAAGAGCGCTTCGTTCATTGTGCCACCTCCACAGTTTTAGCTTCCGGCTGATCTTTAGCGCCTAGCAGCGTTTCCATGACAATGCCTGCCAGAATACCGGCAAAGGCCGCGATCATCAGGCCTGCTTTGTTCTCAAGGTGATTGGTCAGCAGCGCCGTAATCGCGGATACCAGCGCACACACCAACATCGGGCGCGTGACCAGCATCGGCACCACAATGCCGATGAACGTCACTACCAGCGCAAAATCCAGGCCGATGTCTGCCAGTCCTTCTAACTGCGACCCAGCCACCATGCCGACAATCGTGCTGATCTGCCAGTTGGTATACATCGCCAGCGAGGAACCGAGATGATACCACTGCTTATGTGGCGAATCATCTTTGTCAGCATAGCGCCGTACCACCACAGCAAACGTTTCGTCCGTCAGCCAGAAGCCCAACGGGGCCAACCAACGCTGCGAAAGATCGCGCATATACGGCGCGAGCGAGGCCGCATACAGCATATGGCGCAAATTGACGATGAACGTGGTCAAGACGATCAGCAGCGGAGCCACCCCCTGTGCGATTAATCCGGCGGCGATGAACTGTGCCGATCCAGCGAACACGAACAGCGACATGCCAATCGTCGCCAATGGAGAAATGCCACCGTTGATGGCAATCGCACCATAGATGATGCCGAACGGAATCGCCCCTAAAATCAGCGGGATGGTATCGCGCGCGCCGTTGATGAACTCCTGGCGAGGTGTCGGATAGTCGGTTTGGGTCATTAGTCTGTAAACCTGGTTGGGAAGTAAATCTATAGCTGGCTAATGTACTGGCCAGGGGTCACACCGAGAATACGCTTGAAGTGCCGCGACAGATGGCTCTGGTCAGTAAAGCCACACATCAGGGCCGCGTCGCTAATGGCGATGCCACTTTCCATGTACATGCGCGCCCGTTCTACTTTAAGCTGCAACAGATATTGATGCGGCGGCAAGCCTGTCTCCTGCCGGAAAACCCGCGCCAGGTGATACGGACTCAGCCCGACCTCGTTCGCCAGGTCTTCCAGCGTGATGTTGGCGGCGAAATGCTGCTGCATATAGCGCTTGGCCGCGACCACCGCCTGCCGTTGGTGGCCTGTCGGCATCACTTTGGGGCTGTTGACCGCATGGCGCACGATCAACTGGCCGAGTACATCGCGCAACAACGTATCGCGCAGCAAGTGCATATTGCCCTTTTCCAGCACGCGATGGCAGCGCTGCATGGCCTGGGCCAGCACTGGGTCGTCAATCACCGATTGACTAAACGCAGGCAGCGACCAGTATTTACCGGTCACTTCATAGGCGATCCGCCGCATGAGGCTAACGCCCGGATAGAACATGCGATAGGTCCAGCCATCCTCCACGACCGCATGGCCGCTATGAATTTCGCCCGGATTGATGACCACAATCTGCCCCTGTGCGATGTCGCGCATGGACCCATCATGATAGAAGGTGTAGTTATTGCGCTCGATCATGCCGATGGCGTACCACTCATGGAAGTGACGCGGGAACACATGCGTCACGTAAGTGGCGTGGAGCATCTCCATATTATCGTACTGGGGAATCCGCCAGAACGTGGTTTGCTCCTGAATACGCGGGTGAGGCTGAGATAGGGTCATAGGCCAAAGCATAGCAAATCTGGGGCGAACTGTCTTGTACATTCTTGCGCACTTTGCATAAGAGGCCCGTTTGCGTGTCGTAACCTGGGGACGTGCCCTGTAAAATAAGGTCCTATTCGCCAATATAGAGGTAGATGCTATGGGCACGCTCTACATCGTCCCGACCCCCATCGGCAACCTGGAAGACATGACGTTTCGTGGTCTGCGCATCTTAAAAGAAGTCAGCCTGATCGCCGCTGAAGACACGCGTACCTCGCGCGTCCTGCTCGACCATTACGAGATTCGGACGCCGCTGACCAGCTACCATGAGCACAATAAAATTGGCAAGCTGGATGCCATCTTCGACGCCCTCATGCACGGCGATGTCGCCCTGATTAGCGACGCCGGTATGCCCGGTATCAGCGACCCCGGCTATGAACTCATCCGCGAGGCCATCGCCCGTGACATCGAAGTCGTGCCTCTGCCGGGAGCCAACGCCGTGATTACGGCCCTGGTCGGCAGCGGACTGCCCGCCGATAGCTTCATCTATTTGGGATTCTTGCCCAAAAAGCAAAATGCTCGCCGTGACCTGCTCAAATCGCTGAAATCAGAGAAGCGCACCCTGGTCGCCTATGAGAGTCCACATCGGCTGGCGGATACCCTCGGCCAGATTCAAGCTGTTCTGGGCGATGATCGCCCGGTGAGTGTGGGCCGCGAACTGACCAAAAAGTTCGAAACCTATGTGCGCGGTCCTGCTGCCAGGGTGCATCAGCATTTTGTGGAAGAAAACCCCAAAGGGGAAATTACGCTGGTGATCGGTGGCGCGACCAATGGCAAAGTCTGGACGCGTGATGACGTTCTAGCGGCATTGGAACGCCTGACGGATGCCGGGGAATCGCTATCGCGGGCAGCCAAGCAAATCGCCGCCGAAAGCGGTTGGAAGAAGAGCGATGTCTATGCCCTGGGATTGGAAGAATAGGCGACGATGTGCATCCTCACTGACCGACACGGCAATGTGCTCCTCAGCTTTGAGCATATGGAAGAAACATGTCTGCAATCCCCACCTGTCGATGCCCCCATCACGCACGCATTGATCGTCGTCAAGCACCGGGACAAGTACCTGCTTGGCTTCAATGTTTGGCGCAAACAATGGGAAATTTTCGGTGGCATCATTGACCCTGGCGAAACGCCCCGGCAGGCTGTCCTGCGTGAACTACAGGAAGAGGCAGGCATCTACATCGAAAATGCGGATTTCCTGGGCCTGACGAAATTGCGGCTTCAGCCGGACGATCATCTGGAATATGGGGCGCTGTTTGGCGTTGATCTGCCGATCCTGCCACCTGTCGAACTTTGCTATGAAATTTTGGGCTTCATCCTGTGGGACAAGACCACCAACATCGGCCCCCTCAGCGAAATTGACGCCCAGTGCCTGGATTATCTAGCCTGAAAATACCGTTTTTTATAAATAGGGGAATTCATGACTAACCCACTTGTGCCCAATGACATCGACCTGCACGACCTACTGAGCACCGCCCAGACTATCGCCGTCGTTGGCCACAGCGACAATCCGGGCCGCACCAGCTATCAAATCGCTGGCTATTTACGTGCTGTTGGCTACACAATCTATCCCGTGAACCCGACCGTCAGCGTGATTGATGGCCAGCCCAGCTATCCCAGCTTGGCCGCTGTCGCCGCACCGATTGACATCGTGAATGTGTTCCGGCGCTCGGAATTTGTGGATGGCATTGTTACGGAAGCGATTGCGGTTGGCGCGAAGGCTATCTGGACGCAATTGGGCGTCATCGACGAAGCAGCCCTGCAACGCGCCCAGGACACAGGTCTGCATGTCGTCATGAACCGCTGCATCAAGGTCGAGCATGTGCGGTTGGGCGTGTAGAATCCTCAATGGAGTTAGAAATTGCACACATATCCACAAATCAATTATAGTTTTCTTGTGCAATAACAATTCTTAATATACTATTATTGCATACGCTCCAATAAATAGAGTTGCAAACCTATGGATACTTGGAATATTTCATTTGTTGCGGGATATAAAGTACCGCCTTGTTACGGCATGAATGAAGAATATGTACAATCACAAGTTGAGGGCTCAAGTTTCGAGCTAGATGAATCCGGCCAAAGATACTTCCTACCCTTGTTTGAAAATGGCTTATCAAACAATGCAATAAACGTTGCATTCGAAACAAATGATCAAGATCATTACATTCGTAACCAAATTCTTGCTCTCAATGATGATAATGTAGCGCTCAAAGAACAAGTGGCAAGGGATCTAGCACTCAGACTGGCAATATCAAGTCCAAAAAGCACTCGCAACGGGCTGCTCGTCATAATGGCAGGAAAGCAAAGTGATAAGTATCGTGTTGTGCTGTGGAAATTCCCAGCAAATCCGAGTATACAGGCAGAATTACTGGACTCAGAATTAGTTATCCGAGTCCTTGATAGCGCCTTTTCCCGAGATACGGATTACTTCAAAGCTGCTATTTTTGAGGATAAAAGCCTCGATAGATCATCTTTCTTGTTTGGAAAGATAGAAGATAAACAGACACGAGTTCGTGGTGCAGCCGCATTGTTTTGGATGAAAAACTTCCTAGGAACAAGACCACAGATATCTGATGAAAATGGTACTAGAACTATAGGACGTGCCCTGCGTGATCTAACAAAAAAGCACAAGAACACGCAAAGTGTAGTGTCTTTACTGTCTGCGGCTGAGGTCGCTAAATCAAGATCGAATGTAATGACTTCTATTCAGGATTTTTCAGAGCATTTATCCGCTGAACTAGCCGAAGAATTTCTAGATACGGTAAATGAGTACATACCAAGAGCAACGCCATTTCATATCGTACCTGAGATGTTGGACACTGAACTAGGCGCAAGAATTATAATACTAGAAAACAATGTCAGGATTCTCGGTCCTACTGAAGAAGTAAATGCACTAATGGATTCTGCGAGAACAAATGGAGATAAGGTAAGTATTTCTATTGAGCAATCCATTGAGGAAGACAAATTGAAAACCATAAATAGCTTGCGTGGCTAACAACATGGACATTAGGTCTGCGTATGTAGCAAGACACCCTACTCTTGAGGAAATTGCTTCAGAGCTAAAATCATACCTTAACGATGCTCTCGAAGGAGAGCAAAGAATAGACATGATAGCAACTCGAGCAAAAGACATTGCTGGTTTTGTCAAAAAGGCCAACAATCCAAAAAAAAATTATCAAAACCCTATCAACGAGATTCAAGATCAAGTTGGCGCAAGAATTGTTGTCCATTTACAGAGCGACGTAGACCACATTGCACACAAGATGAAAAGTGAGTTCACTTTCATTGAGGTGCAAGAAAAAAAACAAAGTGATCCAAAGGCATTTGACTATCAAGCTCGCCATATGATATGTCATCTACCCCCACAGATCATAAATAAACACAATAGTTTGATTTCACTATTTGAACTACAAATCTGCACGTTGTTTCAGCACGCATGGGCAGAAGTTAGTCATGATCTAGCATACAAACCTAATCACGAAATACCAGAAGAAATCACAAGAAAAATAGCTCTCATTGCTGCTCAGGCGTGGGGGGCTGACTTAATGTTCCAAACAATATGGAATGAGCTAGAGCAACCAGGACCAACACAAGGAATAGAAGACAAGGTTGAAAACACTGATAACAAGCATAGCTCATCTTCACCTAGCTAGGCCTTCAATCGTACAGCTTATATAAACAATCAATTCTCAGATTTAACTTTGGGTCTCTATGTTAAATCTTTCTCTGTGCGCTCTGTGTCCTCTGTGGTGAAATCCCAAACATCGTACCATATGGAACGCTTTTCACGCTCATTTTATGCTACGCTGGCCCTGAGCAAGACTTCACTCAGCACTCAAAACTCGGCCCTCAGCACTGTTTTCAAAACTTTTTCTCGTTATGCAGCACTATACTGCGGATACTGCAAACAAAAATCGCCCCAACCGAAGTCAGAGCGATTTCATACGTGAGTGAATGTGCTGCTTATGGGTACTTGCGATTCAGCAAACGCGCGTAGGGAATCGTCTCGCGGATATGGTCGAGCCCACAGATCCAGGCCACGGTGCGCTCAATGCCGATGCCAAACCCGGCATGCGGCACGCTCCCGAACTGGCGCAGTTGCAGGTACCAGTCGTAATTCTCTTCCGGCAGGCCCTGCGCTTGCAGCTTCTGGCGCAGCAGGTCGGCATCGAAGATACGCTCGCTGCCGCCAATGATCTCGCCGTAGCCTTCCGGCGCCAGCAGGTCCACGCTGCGGCAGACCTCATCACGTCCGGCGACGGGCTGCATGTAAAATGCCTTCACCGCGCTCGGATAGTGATAGACGAACACGGGCCGATTGAACATCTCGGCCAGCGCGGTTTCATGCGGGCTGCCGAAGTCCTCGCCCCATTCAATCTTGAGCAGTTCTTTCTGCTCCGGGTCGTCAGTTTCGTCGGCCAGCTTTTGCAGGCGCTCGATGGCCTCATCATAGGTGATGCGCGGGAACGGCGCGGCGATGTTCGCCAGTTGGACCGTATCGCGCTCGATGATCTCTAGCTCTTGCTGATGCTTGGCCAGCACTTGCGCCACAATGTAGCTGACCAACTGCTCTTCGACGTCCATCAACTCGTCCAGGTCACAGTAGGCGATCTCCGGCTCCAGCATCCAGAACTCGATCAGATGGCGGCGCGTCTTGCTCTTCTCCGCGCGGAAGGTCGGGCCGAAGCAGTAGACGCGGCCAAACGCAAAAATATTGGCTTCGTTGTAAAGCTGGCCAGTCTGTGCCAGATAAGCAGGTTCACCGAAGTAATCCAGCTCAAACAGCGTGGTGGTTTCTTCACCTGCCGCCGGAGTGATGATCGGCGTATCGACCAGCAAGAAGCCGTTGTTATCCAGCCAATCGCGCATGGCCTTGATGATCGTCGCCCGGATGCGCAGGATGGCCCATTGGCGGTCGCTGCGAAGCCACAGGTGGCGGCGGTCCATAAGGTACTCAGTGCCGTGTTCCTTAGGCGTGATGGGGTACTCGTCGCCCACCTGGACGACTTCCACGCCTGTCACGCCGATTTCATAACCGCCGGGGTAGCCGGGAGCGCGTTCATCGGCCCGAACGTTGCCCGTAATGATGACTGATGATTCCTGGGTCAAGCCGCGAATCGCTTCAAAGTCGGCCTCGTCCATTTCTTTTTTGAAGGCCACACATTGAACCTGGCCCGTGCCATCGCGCAGCCGCACAAACTGGAGCTTGCCTTTGCCCGTCTTTGCCTTGACCCAGCCACGAACAGTCACTTCCTGGCCATCATACTGGGCTATGTCGCGTACAAAAATCGCCGTCGCCACGATAAATATCCTTTTCGTAAATGTCACTTCGTAAATGTCACGTTCGTAAACGTCGTGACCTGATGTCACACTCGATAAACAGCGCCATTATAGCATGGCCAACGCCCCCTTTGGGGGCCGGGATGCTCACCTGGGCACAAACGGGGCCTGTTCTCAGGTCAGGGAGATGACATTCAACAGCGACAACTGAATCGCAACAATGGTATGTTCAGGTAACAAATGGAACATAGATTAAGGCGCGGCTCAAGAAAAAATCAAATATATAACAACCTGTTCAAGATTCCTTAACGCTATTCTTTTATAAATACCGCATAATGTACTTCAAGAGGCACCATAAGAGGGACCATCACCCAACCTTCACATCGATCCTCAATATCGCCCGACTCTAATAGTACTTCATGAAAATAAATATCACGGGAGATACAGTATCATGACCTTTACAGACTTACTTGATT
This sequence comes from Anaerolineaceae bacterium, assembly GCA_002699585.1. Taxonomy (GTDB): domain Bacteria; phylum Chloroflexota; class Anaerolineae; order Aggregatilineales; family Phototrophicaceae; genus Phototrophicus. The sequence goes on from PABP01000038.1 coordinate 870,658, forward strand.
TCTTACCGCACCGTAGTTTCAAACGTCATTGGCACCCGCAATCAGAAATTGTCACCGGCGCAGATAGTTTGATGACCGCCCTGTACAACGGCTGGACGCTTTACAGCGAGGATGTCATGTTGCAGCGCGTCCCACTGAGCAGTGGGCGCACGGTCGCTGTCTATTACTTCAAGCTGCTGAATGGCGACCAACGCCGTATCATGCCTGTCAGCGCCAACCCCTTTGTTGAACGCCTGATCCGCAACCAGAATTTAGAGGTCCGGGAACTGGCCCCGATGGAAACACCAGATGCCACGCCTATCAGCATGGTAACGGTCATCGCAGAAGAAAGCTCCCGCACCGCCTAGCCCTTTATTGCGTGACGGCCAAGAGGTCCACTACAGTTCGCTGCATATCTGATGCCAGCAGGTGTCAGCCTGTATATCAACGTTATCTATCAACGCTGCCTGCCAAATTTGATAGCACCATCCTCTATTCATCAACAAATTGGTTTGTTGATGCCTCTTAAAACGCGTTATACTCATATCCAATGAAATAAATGCTGTTACTTAATTTGCGTTTAAAATTACTCTGTTATCTTTGATGTAAGATGCCATATGTGAGAGGTTGAAGATGGCAAAACGACAACTCAACACCAACATTTCGAACTTCCACGTCCAATATCTCGATGTCACCAGCCAACATTGGAACCCGCAATCAGCCTCGTTTGCTGGTGGCGACCACTTGATGACTGCAATTGCACACGGTTGGGATATTGTGCGGTGCGTGGAAACCCAACACTGGTATGCTGGGATGCGCAGCGTTACCGTCTATCGCTTTGACCTGGAGCGAAACAACGAGCAGATGCAAATGCCAGTGCTGACCAACCCGGCTGTCGCCCGGTTCGTCAGACAGATGGACGTAGATATTGATAAAGAAGACGCAGAAAGCAAGACGGCCTAAAGACAGCTGCATTTATAGAAATAGTAAGCCTTAAAGAATAACCTTAGAACTAGAAAACGGCGCGCTCTTAAGCACGCCGTTTCTGTTTGTCAGTATGGTCTGTGATGTAGCTTAAATCCATTCCAGCTCGGATTTGGTGCGCTCGCTATCGGCATGTTCGCCGGTGTTGAGCGTACCCTTACGCTCGAACATCACGATCTGGCAAACACCCTGGGCTTCCGGCTTGTGCTCTACTCCAGCAGGGATCACGATGATTTCACCAGGGCCAACCTCAATCGTTTTGTCACGCAGGTGCATATGCAGGGTGCCATCGGTCACCAGGAACAATTCGTCGGTGTCCTCATGCTGATGCCAGATGAACTCGCCTTCGATTTTGGCAATTTTGATATGCAAATCATTGAGTTCGCCCACAATACGCGGCGACCAGCGATCATCAAACAGAGTGAACTTCTGGGCTAAATTGACTTTATCGACCATGGCTGCTCCTAGGATAGAAAAAGCGAAGGCGCTTCGGTGCGCCTACGCCATGATAGCACAGGATAACGATATTAGCCGGATGACACCGTAAGCTAGCTTTGGACGATGGGCAAGCCTGCCTTTTGCCAGCCATCGATGCCATCGGACATGTTAACGATGTTATCAAAACCCGCCTTTTGCAGGATACTGGTGACGATCACCGAGCGGATGCCACCACCACAGTGAATCGCAAGCGGCTCGTCTTTAGGAATATCACCCAGGCGCTGGGGAATTTCGCCCATGTGGATATGCATGGTACCGTCGATGCGTTCGCTGGTGTGCTCACTGGCACTGCGAATATCCAGGATTTTCATGCCACTCTTGTAGATTTCCTCAGGCGTCAGCAGCTTGATGGTGCCGGAGGCATCGGCCAGCACTTCATCCGTGAAGTAACCGGGCACGTTGTCGATGCCAATGGAGAACAGCGCTTCAAGAACGTCCATTACATCATTCTCGTAGGCGATGAAAAACACTGGCTTATCGTAATCAACATAGTAGCCGATATAGGTGGTGAAGTTGTTCTCGCTGATGGGCATGTTGATCGTCCCCGGCAGGTGACGCTTGGCGAAATCCGCTGGCGGGCGTGTATCAATGAAGAGCGCATCCGGTGGCACGATGTCGTCGCTGGGCATCTCGCGAATGTGCTGGGCCTGCGGTAGCTCGCGCAGCAAGGGAGCGCCACGTTTGTTCAGCCACTTCATATGAGCGAAGTAACCGGGCACTTCCGGCTGATCCGCCAGCAGCCAGTTGACGAAGGTTTCTTCGTTGGCCTGGTTAAACGCCGGATTGAACAGCTTTTCATAGCCGAGGGTCGTGCTGGGGACTGCGCCCAGAGCTTTACCACAGGCACTCCCTGCCCCGTGCCCCGGCCAGATTTGCAGATGATCCGGCAAATCTTTGAAGCGCTCGATATTGGCGTACTGCTGATGAGCACCTGTGTTGGCCGTGCCAACGACATGGGCCGCTTTTTCCAGCAGGTCCGGGCGCCCGACATCGCCTACAAAGAGGAAATCCCCTGTGAACGCGCCGACAGGTTGGTCGCCAACGGCCAGGTCCGTCACCAGGAAGCTGATATGCTCCGGGGTGTGGCCAGGGGTATGCATCACTTCGATTTTGACAGCCCCCAACTGGATGACATCACCATCGTGCAACAACTGCAGGTTGTCATCAGGGAAAATATATTGCCAGTCCTCGGTGCCCTCTGCACTCAGGCCGATGGTAGCATTGGTGAGCGCGGCCAATTCGCGCGTTCCCGGGGTGTAATCCGCGTGGATATGCGTCTCGACAACGTGCGTAATGCTGAGTTCATGTTGTTCGGCAGCTTGCAAGTAGGGTTCGATATTGCGCGAAGCATCGATGACCATCGCCGTGCCAGCATCCGGGCAGCCAATCATATATGAGGCTTGCGCCAAACGATCATCGTAAAAATATTTGAGCAGCATATTTGGACTTTCCTCATTTCATAGTTCGGGTTCATTGCCATCAGTATAAAAGGTTGATCGACAATATGGTCGGCACAAGTTGGCCCTTTTAGATATAAATATGAACTTATATCTAAGACCCCGTCAAGCTGGCCAAGCTAGTACGACCATTGCTATTAAAAAGACGGTCCGAAGACCGTCTATCTCACAAAATAATTGCCCTACTGCCTCGAATACCGCATGCAAAACACTAGCGCAATGCCTGACGAGCGGCATCGATATCCGATTGGGCATCAGCAAGGGCCGACTGAGCCGTTACCGCGACAACCTTCTGCTGCTCGACAACATTTGCCAGGGCGGCTTCGCCACGGGCGCAGGTCGATGTGAAGCTTTCCCATGCTTGCCGAGCCAGATCCAGACCCAGATTGAGGTTATCGACTGCACTGAGCATTTCCGTCGGAGCGGCGGCGGCAATTTCATCAGGCAAGACGTAATTGTCAGGAATCGTCGGCACGATTTCCCGGCAGCCAAGCGTGCTGCCCGTAAATTCGACGTCGTTCCAGTATTGCAGCAGGATGGTGATGCCACCACGGAAACTGGTCATTTCATCGACAATGGACTGCATGCTGACGAGTTCTTGCTGCAAGACGCGCGTATCGATCATCACAGTCGCCGTAGCTTCTGGTGCAGCAGTCACATCGGCCGTTGACGTCGCAGGTTCTTCTGTCGGCACGACATCCGTCGCTGCGGGTTCAGTGGGTACGTTTTCCGTTGCAGGCGGCTCCGTCGGCATGGTTGTTGGCATGTCTTCTGGCAGAGGCGCAATATCGGCAGACAGCGTATTCAAATCGCGCTGAACCTCGACGATGGTATCGCCATAGGTCACAGCATCAGCCCGCGGAATAGCGGTCTGGTTGCTGCAAGACTGCTGGAACACGTTGAGCAAATCCGCTAACGTAGCGCGGGCCGTATTCAAGGGGTCGGCGATGGCTGTAAAATCGGCCATTTCGGTTTCCGGCAGGCCCGCTGGAACATTGACAGGTTCGGGTTGGGCGAAGGTCAAGCTGCAATCAATCGACTCGCCGCGCCCAGCAACCTGCATCTGCTGCTGTAAGAGGGCCGCATCGTTGATCAAGTCGTTATACAACTGGCGCAGTTCAGCACCGACCGCGTCGGCGTTGGGCGGCAGTGGTGTCGAGGAGGGCGCTACTGTGACCTGGGCAACGGGTGTCCCACCCAGAGAAATCACATCGGCAGCCATCAGGCCAGCGACACTCGCCAGGGCCAAAAACGTGATGAACAACAGGCCCATCGCCACATAATAGGGGCGCTTGTTGGCACGACGACCCAATTGGCCTTCCATCACGATATCGCTCAACAGATCAAGCGCCTGGTCGCGCTCCGGCTGCGTGCCATCGATGGCATCATCCAGCGACCGGAACATGCCCAGACTATACTCGGCGGCATCGCGCATTTTCGGGTCTTTATCGTTGGAATAGATGCGAACCAGGGCAGGAATCGCTTTCGGCTCGCCTGATTCTCCCAGGAATTCAATGGCCTTTAAGCGCTTGTTCTTGGCGAGCTTGGTCGATAAGGCAGCCCGCATATATTTCTCTACACGCGCTTCAAACGCGGCCTGCCGTTTCGCATCACGGTCCGTTGCGCCAGAGTCGACATTATCGTCATCCAGCCCAGCCAGCAAATCATCAAATTCGGTCATGCCCATTGGCTCCGATTTGGTATCATTAAATGTATTGGGCGCATGAGTGCTTCCCCATTGTTATGATACGGTATATCCGGCTGGCCAGCAATTGAGGTCAATCACTATTTTGCCAATGACAGGCCGACTACTGCATGACGATTGATATATCTACTCACTAAGCTATTCCCCAAGCTATTCTTCAATGAGTTTGAGCGTTGCCGTCAGCGGCAAATGGTCCGACCCCAGGCGTGGGCCAATGGCGCTGCTGAGGGGGACGATTTGCGGCGTGGTCCAGATGTAATCCAGGCGCAGCATGGGCGGGAGCACGTCAGGCAGTTCTTCAGACTCGCCCGCAGGCCAGGTCGCGCCCAGGCCCCAATTGGTGCGGCGGAAGGCATCGAGCATATTGGCATTGATGACATCATAAATGGGCGAAAATTCGCTCGTATTGAAGTCACCAGCGACGACAACAGGCAGGTCGGATTGGACCACGCGCTGTAGTAGCTGGGTAATCTGGGCATCACGAGCGGTTTCGCTGTAACGCCAGACTAGCTCTGGCGGAATATTGACTGCAAAACGGGCCTGGTCCTGGACAGGCATCAGCAGGTGCATATTGTAAAACTCAACCTGCTCGCCATCGATATCGAGCACAAAGCGCTGATGGGCATAGCCTTGCAGGTCAAAGACTTCGCGCTCAACCAATTCATAGCGGCTGAGAAGCACATCCCAATGCACGGAATCGTTGACTTCCTGGACCGGGTAGCGGTCGGCCATTGCCGCCTGCAGGTCGGGCAAATAGTCAATATTGACTTCCTGTAGCAAGACGACATCGGCATCCTGGACACGCAGCCAGTCGATGACATCGTCCATCGTTTCGTTATAAGGATAGACATTGAACGAAATGAAGTCGAACTCGGTGCCATAGGGGGCATCGGGCGGCGCAGCCGGTAACAAACGCGGTCCCAGCCAGATGCCACCAGCAATCGTCAACAGCAAGGCAACCCCTGCCAGCCGTTTGGCGCGCATGAGGATGGCCAGCGGCAGCACAATGATTAGCGGCGCGAAGTAGTAAGGCGCGCCATTATGTAACAGATTCAGCCACCAGAATTGGTCATCGAAGATGGGGCGCATGATGACGTAAGTCAGCAAGAACAGCAGATACAGGCCAAACACCAAAGTGAGCAGGCGTTGTAACAATGGTGGGCGGCTTTGTGATACGTCAATGTCGGATGATTGCATGGTCAACGAGCCATCTCCTATATGAATCATTGCCCACATAGTAGCGGAGACATCTGTGCGGCGTAAATGGTGCAGTACCCTGAATCGCCCTGCTGTCAGGTGGTTAATAGCGATTAGGCCAGCAATAGACGGCATCCAAATAAAAAAGAGGCGCGTGGTTGCGCCTCATGTCAAAAGCATGTTTATCTTGAAGAATCTATTTTCAAGCCACTCATTAACTTGTTTTAGGCTACGAGCTGATCATGCAAAAAACGGTTCGACCGCAAAGAAGAAGCGTTCATTTTCATGATGGAGGTAGAGACCTGCCATATTGGCAATCGCCCGTGGCCGTGCAATCCAGCGTGCTTTATAGCCAATGGGCCGTACCTGCACAATACCCTTAATGGCATCAATGGCCGTAACAAGAGCCTCAATACCATAGGCACCGGGTGCTGGATGAACGACGACTTTTTGTCCTAAATGAAGTTCAGGGGGGAATTGACGGGCCATTGTTGATAATCTCCAATAAATACAAGTGTTTCTTGTGATAATACACCAAAAACAACCGTTTGCTTCTCAGTATTCCGTGAATATTTGAAAATCCACGCAAAACACAGAAGCTATCGATCTAGAAATTAGTTTAAGCTACAAACGGAGAAAAAATGCGTAAGAATTAAGAAAAAACAAATAAAAATCTCGTGAGCCAGGAAACGTTCACGAAAAAGAGGATGTGATTGTATTTGCGAAACTGAAAATGGTATGGCTAGCGTGTCTACGCTTTAGGATTCAGTAGCCATCTTTTGCAGGAATTCACCAAGCTGGCCGCCGTTATCGGTGGCGATGAGAACGCCGGACTGCTTGTTGATGACTAGCTCGCCCAGGTGCTTAATCAGTTGGTTAATCTGCTGGCGCATAATCATCATGACATCTTCCCAAATGACATCATCGGGAAGCTGGGCTTCGCGCATGTCGCGGGTGCTCTGGAGGTAGTCCATCGCCGGCTCGACTTCTGGAAAGATAAGCGCACTGGGGAGATCATGACGGACGACAGAGTAGAAATGGCGCGACAGGACGCGGGTGCCGTTTTCCAGGGCGAAACCATCGCTGGGCATGGCTGGGGGACGAATATCGGCGGCATTATAGCGCGTCAACAGGACGATGGCACGGCGCATCAAGACCTGTAGCTCCGGCATCGACTGGACGCTGTTGGTAGCGACCATAAATACGCCACCCGGGCGCAGAACACGCCGTACTTCGCGCATAGTCTGGGTGATATTGGGAACATGATGCAGCATATGGTTGGCCATGACCACATCGAAAGAATGGTCGGCAAAAGGTAAGGCAACGGCATTGCCCATCGCCACCTGCGACGAGGCGTGACGCTCGACCATACCGGGCAGCAGATCAACGCCGACGTAATCGACATCAGGGACAATCTGGATGAGGCGATCATAATAGACACCTGGCCCACAGCCGAGATCTAGCACCGCTTCCTGGCCACGCCAGGGATAACGATTGAGCGCCCAACCCACGTAATCGCGCTTTGGAACTGTATATTTCTCGTGAGTTTCGTGACGAATGCGCAGATTATCATCGGTGGCATAATAGCGACGCACGAGGTCGTTATCATTATTTGCGTGCATGGCATTTCCTGATTGTGCGTGTAACAGCCATATTATACTGCAACTTACGTTTATCGGTCGGTTGGGATTACCAGTTGTTGCAAGTTGTTATCGGCTAGTGGGTTATACCGTAATCCGCCGATATAAAAAAGGGCTGACACCCTCGTCAGCCCAATCGTATGTATTATAGGCGCATATCGCGCTGGCGCTACCCTTCTTGTTGGTCCTGTTGATCGTCACGATCATTCTGGCGCTCGTCGGCGCGTTTACGCCAAGCGTCGTAGTCAATCGCCTGCTCAAAGATGACTTCACCATCGACAGCAATGGCGATGGTTTCCGCACCCAGGGCACGATCATCCTTGTACAGCGGCACGACCAGTTCCCAGGCAACGCTCGATATGTCCTCGTCTTTCAGGTGCAGCGGAACATCTTCAGCGCCTTCTTCACTCGCACGCGGATTTTCCACTTCCGGGCGCGGATCAACGACGCTAAAGCTAATGTCCTGCTCGCCACGCAGCATAACCTCTATCGGGCCTTGCAGGTTGAAGACATTGGGCGCGTAGCTGCGCTGGATGTAAGCGTCACTCATCTGCGCACCGCGGATGCCCTCATCAGTAAAAGATAGTTGCAACGTCAGCACGGCGACTTCTTTGAAGTCTTCTTCTGGCTGTTGCAGCGGGACGAGTTCGGTCAGGTTGAGCTTGGGTTTTTCTTCAGGCACGGCGCTGTCCTGGCTGCGCACGACGACCGCAACGGTGAGCATGGCCAGTACGATGACAACAAGGCCTATCGTTTTCTTGTTCATAGTTGTCTCCTCTCTAAAATGCGTGCTCTACGGCCAGTCCCAGTTATCCGGGGCGAAGACCTCTGGTGTCTGGACAGACAGCCCAGCGAGGCCATTTAAGACGTTGTCAACGACAACCCAGTCGGCTGGGCCATACTCCCAGACAGTCGAGCCAGCAGATCGCATGATGTCACTGTTGGCACCCTCTGATCGCCAGCGGTTGACCGTATCACTGCCACTGGATAGCTGCTGACAGTCGCGCCATGCGCTGTTGGCGGCATCCGAGGTACAAGCGCTATTGCTGCCATACATCACGGGCGATACGTTCCAGTAGCCACCATCACAGCAGTATTCATCCGGCAGATTGAATGCAGCATGGCTGAATTCATGGACAACGGTGCGGTAGCTAAAGGGTTCAGTCGTGACTTTGTTACCCCAACGACAGTCGCGCAGGCTGTTGGGATGTACGAGCACGATGACTTCAGCAAAGTTGGCGTTGGTCAGGTCGGGCCAGGTGACATCCGGGCAGATGCCTTCGCCTTCAGCGACATCACCAGAATCGATCATGAACCAGAAGTTAACAGCGGCAATGTTGCTGGCAAGGCCATTGTTCTGCCAGAAACCAGAGTCGATCAGATCAGCGATATCGTCCAGGAAATCCTGGCGATTGGTATCGTTAGTCAGGTCACCATAGTCTTCATCGGGGGCGAATACCACGTCGATGGCTTCGTCAGGGTCGCGCCATCGCAGCAGTTCGTAGACTTCGTTGCCACTGGACACGGGATTGTCATCAGCATTGAAGTTGAGATCACACGCTGTCAGGACAATCACCATCAGCAGCCCAACAGTTCCCAATGTGGGCCATAGGCTGTATTTGCGAGGCATAGATACGTCCTCCTATCTCCTTATGCGTTATATTTATCGTAAGGCAATAGGCGCCGCACTACCTGAAAATCATCAATAAAACCTATAAAAATCGAGTAATACACCAAAACAGCCCACCGAATTTCATCAGCGGGCTGTTTGCGGTAAATGTGGCAATGGAGGTCTTTAGGTGATTGATGGTCCCTGCTTGATGAGGTCAATAAAGACCTGCTGTGCGGCCTCATCACCCGGTTGGAAGCCGTAGACTTCTGGCATGAGTAGTTCAAGCCACCAGGTGATGCCCGCTTCTACCCAGGGCGAGACGTCCATGTCAGGCTGCGAAACGCCTATTTTGACAATATCAAAGTCGAGGTCGGATGATGTGCGCTGTTGCTGAACATAACGAACACCCTCTTTGAATACCTGTGGGCCTTCCTCTTCAAAGAGTGGAATCATGCCATCCCATCTCGCCATGCGCTGGAAGGGTCGCTTATTGGGCCAGAAGCCGCCGACCCAGATGGGGATATGCGGCTGTTGTTGGGGACGCGGCAAGAACTGTGCGTCATCAATGTGGTAGTGCTGGCCATCGTAGCTGAACGGATCACCAGTCCACAGGCCCGTCAATACGTCCAAACCTTCGTCGAGCATCTGGCCACGTTTGACGAGGTCGGTTTCTTCACCGAGGTCATCCCATTCGCCTTGCCCCAGGCCCATACCCACGCCGAGTATCAGCCGACCACCGCAAAGCTGATCGAGCGAGGCCGTTTCACGCGCAAGCTTCCAGGGACGGCGGCGTGGTAATGAAGTTACGGTGGTTCCGATGCGAATCGACTGTGTTTTAATCGCAATAGCTGTCAGCGCCACCCAGGGATCAGCAACGTTGACAGTATGTCCTTCATCGTTTTTATAGGCAATGTGGTCCCAGAGGAAGAAGCCATCCCAGCCATGTGTTTCCGCGAGTTGAGCAAGCTGGATGAGAAAGTGAATATCGCCGAAGATGCCGTAATTGGGCATATACAGTCCGTTTTTTACCGTTTTTGTTGCCATATCTACCTCAAGACTATGACACGAATACAGGCGGCCAACGGCTGTATAAGAGGATACTCAACCCTACTCACTAGTATATGAGAAGTTCAACTTAAAACAAGTGTTCTAGTACAATTGTCTCCTTCGTGTTTAGGTCCTACTCTGAAATGTCGTAAATAAGCACAGGACAGTGGCCACATAGGCCGTTAGTCTCAATATTATTGACCAATTTTGTTGGATCATTTATTCTAAAGATAAGTGTCTTCTTTATTCGAGAATATCTTTATGATCGATGTCACCTGGACTGATGAGGGTCAACGAATTATCCATTATAAATTCCAGCGTGGCTGGTCATGGGATGATCTTTACGCCGCAGAGTCACAGTCTTTAGAGATGGCCGCCCGTGTCGCTCCGCAGCCCGTGCATATTGTGCTGGACATGCGCGAATCCCAGGTTATTCCTCATAATGCCCTATCGCACATCACGGTTGTCATGAAGCGCCAACCCCCTAATTTGGCCAGCGTTATGTTCATCGGTGCCAATGCCTTTGTGAAGGTGCTGGTGAATATGATGGAGCGTCTGCGACTTAACGACAAGACCCCTATGATCTATTTGAATTCGGAAAAAGAATTAGAAACCCGAATCAACGCTATCAATGACGTTGACTCCACTAGTCAATAACCCGCAAATGGACAATCAATACACAACGCTCTCGTAATAGTGACTTTGTAATCTGTAACGTCATCTACGTGTTACTGTGGATTTTATCGCCTCATAAAAATACTAAATGAAATACTCTTCGCAACAGCGTTATAATGCGGATAATTGAGAAACGAGAGAGTTATTACGCCTGTTTTGATTGGGAAATTACTATGGCTGTCGAGTCGAAATGGTTGATCGGAAATGCAGTCATCCTGCAACGTGTTGAAGGCGGGATGGACGTTGATACGTTACGTTTTACGGCGAAGACCATCATCGACATGGTTGAGCAAAGTAAGCGCCCCCTGGTTCATCATCTTCTTGATCTACGGCAGTGCCAGACAATGCCCCTGAACGTGCGCGTGATGTCTAAAAACCTCTTTGAGCCTTTGCGGCACCCGCACTTTGGTTGGTCGGTCATCATTGCAGATCATGATAAGGTGACGATGTCAGTCCTATCGATGGCGCTGCAAATTAATAAAATCCGGTTTCGCTTGGTTTCCAAACCAGAAGAAGCGGTCGCGTTCCTGCAAAAGCAAGATGCCGCCCTCCCGCTAATGAACATCAACGACGTCATTACCTTTTGCCAGCCCGCTATTGCGAACCGTTAGACACCAGTAGCTTCTATCCAATCAAAAAGGACACAGATCGTGTCCTTTTTGATTTTATGTGTGCTGTGTAGCTGAGCTTTAGTCACCAGCTACAGAGGCCAATGTCAGGTCCATGCTGTGCGTTTTGGCCAGTTCGCTCACCATCTGCGAGAACTGATCCAATGGCATCGCACCGAGGTCTTCGTCCGTGCGCAGACGGACGCTGACCGTGCCATCTTCCATGTCGCGATCACCGACAATCAGCAGATAGGGCACGAGCATCTTGCGGTGCTCTTTGATCTTGTTGCGCATGTTGCGGTCGCGCAAGTCGGACTCTACCCGGAAGCCCTGTGCTTTTAGTTTGCCTTCGATTTCTTTGGCATACGCATTGTGATGATCGCGGATGGGAATGATGACCGCCTGTGTCGGGGCCAACCATACCGGGAACTCGCCCGCGAAGTGCTCAATCAAGATGCCGACGAAGCGCTCTACACTACCAAATAAGGCGCGATGAATCATGATGGGGCGCTTGCGTTCGTTATCGTTATCAACATATTCCAGCTCGAAGCGCTCTGGCAAGTTGTAATCAACCTGGACCGTGCCAAGCTGCCACTCGCGCTTGAGCACATCGTTTACCACGATGTCCAGCTTGGGACCATAGAAGGCGGCTTCACCTTCTTCGACCGTATAAGGCAAGCCGATTTCTTCGCAGGCATCAATGATCGCCTGCGCTGCGACTTCCCAGTTGGCATCATCACCCACGTATTTATCGCTTTGCGGGTCGCGGATACCCACGCGTGCCCGGAAATCCATGATATTCAATGCAGATAGTACATTCTGAGCAAAGCGTACTGTCTCGATGTATTCCGGCAGAAGTTGTTCTTCCGTCACGAAGAGATGGGCATCATCCTGTGTAAAGCCGCGCACGCGCGTCAGGCCATTGAGCTGACCGCTCTTTTCATAGCGATAGACTGTACCAAATTCCGCAAAGCGTACTGGCAGATCGCGGTAACTGCGTGGTTTGCTCTTGTACATCATGATGTGATGGGGGCAGTTCATCGGCTTGAGCAAAAACTCTTCGCCGTCGACATCAATCGGCGTGTATTGGCTATCACTGTAATAAGGATAGTGTCCGCTCGTCTTATAGAGTTCAATGCTACCGATGTGCGGCGTCACAACTGGTTCATAGCCGCCTTCAATGAGCTGCTGACGCAACCAGCGCTCCAGCGTATCCCGGAGAATCGCACCTTTCGGCAACCATAACGGCAAGCCCTTGCCCACTAGCGGATCAATGACGAACAGTTCGAGCTTATCGCCCAGGACGCGATGATCGCGACGCTTGGCTTCTTCCAGGCGTTCCAGGTAGTCTTTTAGTTCCTCTGGCGTTTCCCAGGCTGTACCATAGATGCGCGTGAGCATTTTGTTGTTTTCATTGCCGCGCCAGTAGGCTCCCGCCGGCGGACGGAACGTGATACTCATTGCTTTCGGGTTGATTTCCTTCGTGCTAGCGACATGCGGGCCACGACACAGGTCTGTGAACGAATCCTGCGTGTAGATCGTCAACTTTTCAGCAGGCTCCGCGATTTGCTCGCCATTTTCATCGACGCGACCATTAACCAGATCGTCAATTAATTCAAGCTTGTAGGGTTGGTCGGCGAAGATTTCGCGAGCTTCGTCCGGTGTGACGTCGCGGACTGTGAATTCGTGTACGCCGCTGGCGATCTTGCGCATACGCTTTTCGATCTTCTTCAGATCGGCGTCACCAATGCTTTCCGGCAGTTCAAAGTCATAGTAGAAGCCATCTTCAATCGGTGGGCCAATGGCGATTTTGGCTTCCGGGTAAGCTTCGAGAACGGCTTCCGCCATGATATGGGCGGCACTGTGTCGGATTTTATAGAGATGGCTATCTTGATAGCGTTCTTCTGGCATGAGTTGTTATTCCTCGTTGGTTACTCTGGGTCAGTTACTCTTCATGTACTCAGGCAATTGTAAATTGCGTTCATCAAGCGATTTGTCAAGCGATGTCGATACTCGCCAGCCAAGGAACATACCGTGTCCCTGTGCGGCCATACCGATCAGGCATCAATCTGCGTGGGTTGTACTGACGGCAAACTGCGTGGTGATTATAACGGATGTGGTGCCAAACGAAAGTGGCGGTCATGGTGTGACTAACAATAGAGCTAACAAAAAACCAGGGTTGCGTGCGAGCACGACATCCCTGGTTTGCAGCTCCATAGAGGGAGTGACAGAAAAGGCGTCGATTAGCCTTCTATGACGAGCACGTCCTCAATCACGACAGCAGCTACTTCCTGGGTTGCCAGTTTGCCGTCGTTGGTAGTTCGTGTTTCGTCGTTGTGTTCTGTTACACGTGTAAAGTGGCTTTCAAAAACATCCATCGCCATCAGATTATCAATCGTATCCTCAATGACGTCGACCGACAGGTGGGAGACGATGATATGCGGTGTATCCAGGATCGCACAGAAAACCGGCGTCGTATCACTAAACGTCGATGTCATCTGATATGTGATTTCCATCTGGCGTTGGATGTACTCTACCGTCGCAAACAAGCCCGTGAACACTGTACCGTCTTCCGTGCGGACGAGTACATCACAGGCATCACCTTCTGAGTTTAACTCAAACCAGGCTTTTTCGACTGCGTATAAGCCACCAAAGGCCTCGTTATCCAATGTAAGAACCATATAGACCCTACTCTTACTTACTCGAAAACGTCATGAACTGCCGACAGTATATCGTGATATTTCGGCCAACGCACATAAGAGTTAATGAATACTATGCCGTTCTACAAAGTAAGGATTACGGTTTGACAACACAAACTATAGACTTTGATAACAACTGTAGATGCGTGTCTATTTACTGGGTGGCAATACGTAGCTTAGGCATGCTCACAGGAGCACATTGCATATCGCCACATGACGATGCCCCTGTCATCACCCTACCTGGACCTGGTTTTAGTTGACAGTGTGGACCGTTCTCACTATACTGCGCTAGCAATTCCAGAAGTTGTGCTGAGCGTTTAGCCATGCGCTGCTTGTAAGGGTTTTTTGTAAGGGCTTTTTACACTGGCTTTTTACGAGACTTTATTTCCCTTAGGGCGCAATTCACAGTACACTTAGGCATAACTTGTGACCCAGCGCATGGGTTTATTGCGCAAGTTATTTTATATTCAATAGATAGTACTTTGAGAGATTAACTCCTAGAGTATCGTGTTTGCTGCCAAGAGGGAGGTTACGGTATGCAGGGGAGCGACAGCTATCGGCTGATCGTCCGCAGAGGGCCGCAGCCCAACCAGGTTTATGAACTGGATAAAGAAGTTATCAACCTGGGGCGTGATATCACCAATGACATTGTGATTAATGACCGTGAAGTCAGCCGTCATCATCTACGCCTGACGCACGGCGCCAGCGGCTACACGATTGAAGACTCCGGCAGTACCAACGGCACGTTCGTTAATGGCAAGCGCATTACAGGCGCAACGCCTCTCAAAAATGGCGATATGGTCGGCCTGGGTGAAACGGTCACGTTGGGTTATGAACTGGTGCGTCCAGAAGGCCAGTCCCCCAGTTCGTCAGCGGCCAGTGGCGCGACGATGCCCAGCCCTGGCGGCCCATCTTATGAGCAGCCATCGCAGCCTGAGCCAAAACAACCTGAGCCGCACCAGCCGCCACAACAGGCGAATCCGTATCAGCAACCAAAGCAGCCGCAGCAATCTTATCAGCAGCCGCAGCCGTACCAGCCACCGCAGGAGTCTTATCAGGCGGAGCCATACGGCCAGCAGGATGCGTACCCACAGGATGCTTACCAGCAACCCGCCTATGGCGATCAACAAGCCTATGGCGACCAGGGTTACTATCAGGCGCAGGGCAATTATGGCCCGCCACCGTCCGGCTATGATTATGATCCCTATGCGATCCGCGATGAAGAAGGCGGCGGCGCTGCCCGTTGGGTTTTATACGGGTGCATCGGCTTGATGGTTTTCTGCTGCTGTGTGACGATACTGGCAGCGGTCGCCGTCGATACACTGTGCCTGTACGACAGCATTCCCTTCCTGGGCGACATTCTGCGTGCGATTGGCCTGCCGCCGACCTGCTAGCAATAGCAACCTGATTTGACTGATGAAGGGCACGTCTCAACGTGTCCTTTTTGCATTTATAGACCCGATCTTAATCCGGTATCGTCGGCGTGGGTGTGTACAATAGTTGGGTCTACGCGAAACAGACCCAAGGCAAGATGATCTACGCGATAGGCGTCTGCAAGCCGCTGACCCTATGCTTGGGACGCTTACGCAATGTAGAACACATGCTAGAAAACGAAACTCATAAGAAAGGTAGTCCACCGTATGAAAGTACTTGTTACAGGCGGTGCAGGTTATATCGGCAGCCATGTCGTGGAAATGCTGGTCGAAAAGGGGTACGAGGTTATCGTCTTCGATAATCTTTCAGCGGGGCATCGCAGCGCTGTTCATAAGGATGCCAAGCTCATCGTCGGCGATTTGATGAAAAAAGACGACCTGGAAGCGCTCTTCAACGAACATCAATTTGAGGGCATCTTGCACTTTGCCTCGCGCATTCTGGTCGGCGAGAGCATGGCCAAACCCTTCAAATATTTTAATGACAATATGGTCGCATTCTGGAATTTGCTGGAATACGCGACAGCCAACGATGTCAAACGCTTCATTCTGTCCTCGACAGCAGCCCTATTCGATGACCCAGAACGCATCCCCATCAGCGAGGATGAGCCACTGAAACCGGGCAGCGTCTACGGCGAAACCAAGTATATGGCCGAGCGTACCTTGATGTGGATGGACCGCATCTATGGGCTGCGTTACTGCGCCCTGCGTTACTTTAACGCTTGCGGCGCGCATCCCAACGGCCATATCGGCGAGGACCACAGCCCGGAATCGCACCTGATCCCGATCACGTTGCAAGTGGCGCTGGGCCAACGCGACAAGCTGGCGATCTACGGCACGGATTACGATACACCGGACGGTACCTGCATCCGCGATTATGTGCATGTACTGGACCTGGCAGAAGCCCATATCCTGGCGTTGGAAGCACTCGGTGACGGCCCCAGCCGCGTCTATAACCTGGGAAGTGGCACGGGCTACAGCGTCAAGGAAGTGGTCGAAGTGGCGCGTAAAGTCACCGGAAAGGCCATCCCTGCCGAAGAAACCGAACGTCGCCCTGGCGATCTGCCGCGCCTGATCGCGGATAGCAGCCGCATCAAACGCGAATTAGGCTGGTCACCGGAGTTCGATAATCTGCATACGATCATCGAAACGGCCTGGAACTGGCACCAGTCGCACCCAAATGGGTTTGAAGAATAAGCTTGTTAGCCTATTTTCAGAGAAGGCGATCCGGTTGGGTCGCCTTTTTGATTGCAGGCCAATCGGTTACGCGCTGCCGTGGATACACGCTATAATGGCGCGCACAGTTGATGGCAAGCAAAGGAGCGGCGACAATGCGACTTTATCTGATGCGGCATGGACAAGCGAGCAACATGGCAGATACCGATCATGAGCGTCCACTCACCCAAAAAGGCCGAAGCCGTTCCGAGAGCACAGCGCGCATCCTGGCTAACCTGGAGATCACCCCGGATGTCATTTTCGCCAGTCCGCGTGTACGCGCCCAGGAAACCGCCCAGATCATTTCGGAAGCCATCAACGTACCTGTGACGACATCAGACCTGGTCAATTTCAGCTTCGACATAGACTCGCTGGAAGTGCTCATTGGTGGCATGGAATATGATGCCGAGGTCCTATTCGTCGGACACAATCCAAGTATGAGCGAAGTTGCAGAAGAACTTACCGGTACCAGCATCAGCCTGAAAACAGGTGCCATCGCCTGTGTGGATGTCGATCCTGATGATTTGGAAGCAGGCCAGTTGCAATGGCTGGTGACGTCAAAGATTTTCGCTGCCATTGACGACTAAGCAGCACGTCATCAAGAACGCAAAACGGACGCCTTGCCAGGACGTCCGTTTTTGATTTGCTTGTTCGTTAACTGCTAGATAGGTTTGATGCCCCAGGACTTGCGCCGTGAAGGCGTCAGGCCCCGGTAGCGCAGGCGCATCCAGAGATGCGATGCGGCTTCCTGGGCCAGGGCATTATTCGTCTGATTATCATGATGGTGCGTCACGTAGACGGGCACTTCGCCAATACGATATCCCAGTCGATGCGCGCGATAGGCCAACTCGACCATAAAGGCCTCACCTTTGGTCTGTACGCGGTTGAAATCGACGTCCTGCAAAGCGGTGACGCGCCAAACACGGAAGCTACTCGCAGGGTCATTGATGGGCATGTTGAGTATCACGGGTGCCGAGGCACGAACCAGACTGGATAGGGCTTTACGCGGCCAGGGTTGCCCCTTAGCCGTACTATCCGCATAACGTGCCCCAATGACCATATCAAAGTGACCCCGATTGAGTAGGTCCAGCATCTGGGCCAGATACTGCGGCTGATGCGCTCCCACATTCATCTGCACGATGATGTCAGCGCCCCGGTCGATGGCCTGCTGAAAACCCACACAAAAGGCGGCTGCCTGCCCCCGCGGCCCTGTATGACGCACCAAGTGGATTTTATGATCATATTGGCCGCTAAGTGATTCGATATAGTCTGCTGTGCCATCCGTCGAATGGTCATCGACGATCAGCCATTCCAGGCCAGGGATGTCCTGCGACGCTAACTGTACTGCCAGATGGGACAAGGCATTTTGTGCGTTGTGGGTCGGCGTAATTACGACGATTTTCTGCATTAGGACATGCCCCTGAAGAATCACTACATTCCAGTTACATAACGTATTATTGCCAGTGTACAGCGCGAAGGGGCTATTGAAACTTAAGATTGATTATTTGCGCATAATTTCGTCATTTTTAATACATTGGCAATTGTTCAAGGGGTATGGGACCATAAAAAAGACCGCTACCTATTGGCAGCGGCCTTTTCTGATGCGTTTGTGCAGGCATCTAACGATGCAAGAGAATCGTAACGCCCGCCCCCATGCTAATGACCAGGATCATCATCAACGGGGCACGCCAAGCAGGCGTCTCCCCGGTTGAAGGCAATGATTGCACACTCGTAATACGCGCGCTGCTGCTACCCGTATACGGGTTGCTGAGGATGGCTGTGTTATCGATGATGAAGGGCACATCGGCTGTGCTGCGGACACGGGTCGTCACGGTGATGGTCACGACCTCATTGGGCGCAAGGCTGGCAATCGAGAAGGTCACCGTCTGACCGCTGGCGGATACTGTGCCATCGGTAGCGGCTGTTCCCAGGATTTCCAGACGGGCATCGACCTGATCGGTGAAGCTGACATTGGCCAGAGTGCTATCAGTCGGGTTGGTGACGGTAATCGTCCAGACAACTGTTTCGTTGGGCTGGGCAAAGGCCGGATCAACCAGCTTGACAATAGCCGGGTCAGCAATGGATGGCTCACCAGCTACTGGCGGTGTGGGTGTGATCGGCACGCCAACCATCACGCAGAAGTCGATGGTCATGTTGACGTTGTCGTCATCGAGCGAGCCTGTGTAACTGCCCTGTCCGGCTTCACCCGTCGGTTCGGTATCCGGCAGCACGTCGACAACGCCGCTACTGATGCCGCCGTTGTCGAGCACATCCTGACCGTTTTCGTCGGCATTGTCATCGTTGGCGTTGTCGCCACCCGCACCTGTACAACTGGCATAACCGGAAAGCACACCGCTCAGGTTGGATGCAGGCAGATGTACAACGTAGCTACCGGGTGCAATGTTATCGAACAGATAGAAACCGCCGCCTGCGGTTGTGGTCGAGGCCACCGGGGTATCGACACCGGGGGTCTGTGTGCTGGTATAAAGCTGAACGGCCACGCCATCGAGCGGGGTTTCGCCTGCATCGAATGCGCCGTTGGAAGTCACATTGTCGGCCCAGATGAAGTTACCAATGGCGACTTGTTCCGTTGGGGTCTGCGTGAAGCAGAAATCGACCGTCATGTTGACGTTGTTATCATCCAGCGAGCCTGTGTAGCTACCCTGACCCGCTTCACCAGTCGGTTCACCGTTGGCAGCAAGGCCGATGGTCGTGCTGCTGATACCGCCATTTACCGGAATATCCTGGCCGTTTTCATCGACGTTGTCATCGCTGGCAATGTCGCCACCACCACCTGTACAGGTCGAGTAGCCGGATAAAGCGCCGCTGAAGTTCGACGCGGGAACATGGACCACGTAATTACCGGGTGTCAGGTTATCGAACAGGTAGAAGCCGCCGCCTGCGGTTGTGGTTGAAGCAACCGGGGTATCAACGCCGGGGGTCTGGGTGCTGGTGTAAAGCTGGACCGCCACGCCATCCAGCGGCGTTTCACCCGTATCGAATGCGCCGTTGGCTGTGACATCATCTTCCCAGATGAAGTTACCAATGGCGACTTGTTCCGTTGGGGTCTGCGTGAAGCAGAAATCGACCGTCATGTTGACATTGTTGTCATCCAGTGAGCCGCCGTAGCTACCCTGTCCCGCTTCGCCAGTCGGTTCACTGTCGGCAGCAAGGCCGATGGTCGCGCTGCTAATGCCACCGTTAACAGGCGTATCCAGGCCATTTTCATCGACGTTGTCGTCGCTGGCAATGTCACCACCGCCGCCCGTACAAGTCGAATAACCAGACAGTACACCACTGAAGTTGCTAGATGGGACATGCACGACATAGCTATCGGGCGTCAGATTATCGAACAGGTAGAAGCCGCCGCCTGTGGTTGTGGTTGAAGCTGTGGGGGCATCCACACCTGGGGTCTGGGTGCTGGTATAGAGCTGGACCGTCACGCCATCCAGCGGCGTTTCGCCCGTGTCGAAAGCACCATTGGCCGTGACATCATCTTCCCAGATGAAGTTACCGATGGCGACTTGCTCTGTTGTCGCGGTAGGAATGGTGATGATCGGTGCCAGCAAATCACCACTGATACCTGTATCCGAGCCACCCGAAACAACGGATTCTGATTGCAAGCAAACCCATGTCGAGTTAGCCGGGATGTTGATGGTTTCATCGACACGGTCCCATTCCTGGCCCAGGTTAGAGGTCCAGATCGAATTGGCTGTTCCGACTTCAATTGCGGATCCATCGGTGGCTACGATGCCAGCCGGCGGTGTGGCTGTTTCATCGGGTATGGGATCAGACGCTGTCCCGGTGAGGTACCAGAGCCGATTGCCGCGGAATGGGGATGAGGCGTTGGCTTGACCACCCACAATACCATCGATAGTGGCTGTGCGGTCGGTAGCGGCGGCGGCATAGGACACACAGAACAAATCAGAATAGTCACCAATGGGGTCATCAGGCTGTTCTGAATAGAAGAAATCCAGGCCGCCAAAGATGTTCGCCGTCGCAGGCGCATAGTCGGCACAGCTATAAACCACACTCAGGCCAACGCCATAGCTGGCCTGATCATTACCAGCGGGTGTCGGCAAATCAAAATTCTGGATGTCGATGGTCGTGGGCGCGCCCGCAGTGAAGTCGTTGGCGAACTGCGCAGTAATATCAACGATACCGTGGTTACGCCAGTAATTCTGGCTGGGGCCGCCATCAACCTTGGCCACGTAAGGTGTCGCATCCGTGACAGCAGTCTGGCTCCCGGTGCCAATAGTAACATCCAGCGTGTTGTCAAAAGTCGGTGCGGGCTCCGTGGTGAAATCACGCCAGCGGGTGTAGTAGTTCATGAATGCGCCGTTGATGGTCGGCGTTGACGTATCCGGGCACACCGGAATCGTAATCGCAAAGTTGCCACTAGTATCACTTGGGAAAAAAGAAACGCCGGATGTCTCCACAGCGACGTTGCCGGTATAGGTATCAATGATCTGTAGTGGGAAGTCATTATAAGGCGGCTGCGCTTGCGACAGCCCAGGCATGACGAACATGAGCGCCATGAAAAGCAGGCCGGGAACTAAAGCCCGCCATGATTTAGACCGAACCATCCACCCCATAATCGGTAGATTCGACATAGTGTCCCTCTTTGTAATTGAATTAACTTAGCACAGATTGGCGCAAAAACATGCCATATGGCGGTGTTTAGAACGCAAACAAAACCTGCCAGTCAGCCAGGATCATTAAAACCAACTACGTGCTAACCACTGGAAATGTACCATCACTCTGACAGCGAGGCAAAAAGGTTTTGTTTTGTTTACAATTCTTAACCCTATCGTTGCCCAGCTTCATGCGCCACCAACATGACGTTATGACTTAAGTCACGACGCCTCAGCCCCCGGTAACTAAGCGGCCAGTAGGAAGCGCAAACCTACGAAGAGCAAGAAGAAGCCATAGAGGCGACGAACGGTCTTGGTTGGCAGGCTGAGGGTGACGCGCGCACCGATAATCGCGCCCAGCATGAGCATCACAGCCAGAGGTGCCGCCACTCCGAGATCGACCATGCCGTCCTGCGAATAGCGCAAGACACCGGGCAAGCCCACCGGGAGCAGCAAGGCACCCAACGACGTCCCCGTCGCCAGCTTCTGGTCGAAAGCAGCGAAAGCCATCAGCGCCGGGACGATCACAACGCCACCGCCGATGCCAAACAAGCCGGACATAATACCGGCCACCAGGCCAATCGCCAAGCTGATGAGCAAGACGCGCGGGCTAGTGCTGTCGACGTTGGCATCTTCGACGACTTTTACTTCTTCCTTGCCCCGGAATTCGGCAAACCATTTACGAGGAGAGACATAACGCCACGCCATATAAACCAGCAGCACACCATAGGCTTGCTGCAACGTGACCGGGTCCATGCCGATGGCAAAGGAGGCGCCAAACCAGGTGGCCGCCGTCAGGCCGATGGCGACCGCCCCCGCCGGGCCGAGGTGCAGTTTTCGATTGCGGTAGTAGTCAATGCAGGCGAAGATACCCACAGGCAATAACAGCGCCGCCAGGGAAGTCCCATTTGCGAATTTTTGCGAGAAGCCCAGGAACAGCATCAGCGAGGGGACAATAATGGCCCCGCCGCCAATCCCGAACATACCGGACATAATACCCGCAATCGTGCCAATAATGATTAGAAGCGGCAGATTTTCCATGATTAAAGACCTTATTCAACACATTTTGAAAACATTGAGCAGAGCAACTCATTGTGACGCACATCGCCGCATCGCGCACCTGCCATATAGCAGACCAATCGGTGTTATTGTGCATGGATAGGGCAAGAAAAAGGGCCAACCGGCTGGTCGACCCCTGGATGTGCAATCACATATCGTGTTTTAGGCATCGCCCTCGCTTAGGAGCATGAGGGCCATTTCCTGGGTAGGCGCGGTCGCCAGCGTGGTACCCGCTTCGGAAAGGCATGTCACCTGGACCTCATCGGACCAGCAGCCGACCTCGGACAGAACTTCCGTGAATCGCTCAGCAGCAAATTCGTCATAAGCGGCCAGGAACTCGGCTTCATCTTCAGGTGTGTCCCATTCCAGTTGCAGGAGCCATGCTTGTTGGTTGGCCTCGTTTTCGTAGATAGTGAAGGCATCCATGCCCCAGCCAGCGGCAGCCGTGCGCGCGACCGAATTGCGCAGGATGGTTGCCAGATAGCGCTGCAAGTAGAACTCGCCCATACGGCCTTCATTGACAAGCTGCCAGCCCGCGCCCAACGAGCCGCTGACATCTGGCAGGTCAATAGGCGGCATGTATTCATTGGTCAAGTATTTTTCAGGGTGGAGGACCTGCTCTGTCGAGGTAGGTGGTTCCTCGAAGACACGGTTGACGCCATCCCAACCGCGTGCATCAAAAATGTCGCTGACGAAGCGCTGGCCTGCGTCATAAGGGAAGAGCAATTCGTCACCGAGGATGTCGGGCGTGTCGCTGGGCAGAGTGAGCGTGCCAGTCCGGGCACCACCAAGCAGCAATTGCAAGGACGCGCCCAACGGGTTAGCCTGGGCAACAAAGGCAGTGTAGACACTCATGACAAAAGTGGCATCGCCTTCAACCAGGGCCTGACGAGCGAGACCTTCGTCATAGCTCACATTTTCAATTTCACCCATGTAGGCGTTCAGGTCGAAGTTCATATCCTGCAAGGTATGCACGTATTCATGCACGTAGATGATCTGCTCCAACAGCGGCAGCTTGTCACCCAGTTCGTCACTGGTGAGTAGCAGGACGTTCATGTTTTTGGTTTCAGGGTCATAGAAGCCCGCGACCTGGGCCATGTACAGCGATTCATAAGCGCCCACGATGTCATAGTCACGGGGGAGAAAATCAAAGGCCGCGTAAAAGGCCATCGCTTCTGCGACGTATTCCGGGGCCAATTCTTCGCGCAGGGCCGTTTCCAGGTAGGCAGCCAGGTCATCACGCGAGGGGAAGACAATGTTAAACGTCCCGACTTCATCCAGTCCGCGTGTCTCACGGGTGAAGGTTTCCAATGTTTCAAACTGCTCTAGCAATTCTGCGCTTGGCTCCGTATCCTGGGCACTGATGCTGCCGACCATCACCCATACGATTGTCAAGATAAGTGCCAACAGTCTATTGTGCATCTTTACCATGAGTGGCCTTTCTATCATTCCATCCAGTTGTATGCCTGTACAGCATAGCAGATATTTAGACCGCCAGACCTTAAAAGCCGTCGAATATGCACAGTATTCGATTGTAAGATTTGTTATAATGTTAGGCGAATTTAAGCTGATAGCTGGATAATATACAGGGTGAGACCCCCTGTTTGACTTTGCCAGTATGACCTTCCACGAGAAAGGCTCACATGACACGTCGTATCTTCTCGATTATGAGCATGCTTGCTGTGGCCATTTTCTTTGCCAGCGGGTTGCGTGTAGCGGCATTTGAACTCAACGATTTTGAAATCCTCGAATGGCGTTGTGATTCCCTCGATTTTTCTGCTTTTTCCTATGTGGTGGATCGAGATAACACAGGCGAGGGCAAAGAAAGCTATTACATGGAAATCGTTGATGGGGCTGGCAATGTGCTGCTGACTCAGGAAAATTTGAGGCCTGTCGGCGCAAGCAATGATCCTGGCGCAGGAACGCTCGACTTTGACCTGCCTGCTGGGGACAATGTCATCACGCTGACGTGGATCAGCCGTGAAGGTAACGGCCTTGAAGAAGAGGTCTTCTTTGAGGAGTCAGTCACGCTGGAATGCATCATTGATCCACCCTATCCGCCGACTGCTACCCCCACTGAGACGGAAACGCCGACTGACGTACCGCCTGGAAGTACTCCAGTACCCCCAACACACACACCAACACCGACCCACACAACCATACCAACCAACACGGACATCCCGACCCAAACTGAAGCGCCAACTGAAACCAGCCTACCCACGCAGACGTCGACACAAGCGCCAACAGCAACGGCATCCCATACAGATGTGCCAACTTCAACGCCGACTGAAATGGCGACTGTGACGGCAACTCCATCGGCGACAGCGACCATGACAGCCACACCTACGTTGACGCAAACAGCAACAATGACCTCGACCGTGACCGCAACAGCAACGCCGACCTCAACGGAAACATCGACACCAACGGAAACGCCCACGCTGGAACCCACGGCGATTGTCAGCCGATGCAGCGTCAGCGCCCAGGTCATCAGCGACCCATCCGTCAACACAGCAGTCAACCAGAACGTACTGGATGTGGTATTCGTCGTGGCCAACACGAGTGGCCTGAGCGACGAACTGCGCAAAATTCAGGCGCGTGCACCGGAAGTTTTCGAGTTGATGGACCGCAACGGCCTGGATTGGCGGGCAGCAGTCGTACTCTATTCCGCAGGGCCGCAGCCAGTCAATCAGGTGCTGGTGAATTTCAGCAATGATCTCGATGATTTGATGAACGGGCTGTACGGGATTCTAACGGAAGCGCGCAACAGCCAACCGATTGATGCCCTGGACGCCGTCGCAACGAGTCTACAATTGCCCTGGCGACCTGAAGCACGCAAGGCCGTCATGCTGCTGAGCGATGGTTTCCGTTTAGACATCCGCCCGGAAAAGCCCTACCAACTGATCGACATCATCCAGGGTGCAAAAGATGCTGGTGGCGTACGTATCTATAGTTTGCTCACACGTTATGATGAAATCCCGCGCCCACCCTACCTGACAATGGCGGATGCGACCCAGGGCGAAGTCATGTCGACGCCTTCAGTCGAGCGCTTCGGAGAGACCTTCACGCGGATCATGGAAACGATCATCAGCCCCTGGATCGGACCGGGCCAGCAAGCGCAGGTATCCAGTTTGGAGGGGGTGCTGCAAATGCGGACAGTCCCCAGCTTAACGGGCAATGTCATTGGCAATGTCTACCGGGGTGATGTGGTTACGGTGATCAATGGCCCCATCTTGATCTGTGATAACAGCCTGCGCGAGATTCAGCAGCACGAACTGGTCTGGTGGCAGATCGAGGTGGCCGGTGGCGTCACAGGCTGGGTACCGGGGCGCGTCAGCAATGAGCCGCAACTGCTGCGCTACAACGAAGCCAACCCCATTACCAGCGTCGTCTGCCAACTCACTACGGTTGATTCGATCAACATTCGGCGCGAACCGAGTTTGCTCTCCGAAGTGGTATCGATGCGCACCGGCCCCAATCAAATATTGGCCGCCAGCGCCCAGTACGGCAACCCGGCCAGCGACTGGGAGCACTGGTGGCTGCTGATCGATGGGTACTGGGTACGCCATGACACGGTCAACGAGACGGAAGCCTGCACAACCCTGCCATACATCGGGCAACCGCCATCCTAAATGATGGCAGCGCGCCGCACTTAGTCTAGTTAACCAATAACAGCGCTAATTGTGCCACTTGCCGTGTGCAAGTGGCACTTCTATTGGCTTTTATCGGTCGATCTCCGCAATATAAAGCTATATTAATCTGAGACTTATTAAACTTGATAGTGCTCTGATGGGCGTTTGACACTTAGCTCAGGCTGTGGCATTACAATATTGTTACTTAAAAGTTTAGTCAAAGTATGTAGCGAAATGTTATGCAGCTCACCCCTCACACTCAATAAGCTTGTCACTCGACAACGTTCTTTGTCCCGCCCCGCAAATCAAGCGTTTTCCCTCTGCATACATCGCTCTAGCGATAGCCTGGGCCTGATCTCGAATCGTGATGACAAGCAAAACCCGGTCATCCGAAGGAGAGAAAGGTCATGTTCAAGCGACGTAACCAGACAATAGTCACAGCAATAGCCTCATTCATATTTTCAATTGTGCTGATCTTCACAGCGCAGCCTATATCTGCCCAAGACGTCTTCCCAGGCGAACCGGCCTGGTGGGGTGATTCAATCCGGCATATTGGCAGCAAGCCCGACAGACAGCAGAAGCTGTGGTTCACAGCCAGTGAAGATGGCGAGTATCGCATCAAAATCTGGTGGGGCCAGGATATCGATCCATCTGGTGATCGTCCATTTGATTGCGATATAGGCGAGTGTCAGACAGGCGAAACAGGACATGTCACATTAAATGGCACGACGCCTGATGCGGCTATTTACGATATGTCGGATGGTCGCCTGGGATGGCACCTGGGTTATACGGAGTTGGAGCGCTCGCTTGTCACCAACGATGAAATTTACTCCGTTTACGGCAGCATGAACGATTCGATTAATGTTTATGTTGAAGTGGAGCGCACATCAGAGCCGCCCCTGAAGACGTCGTTTAGCTGTACCATACCCAACACAATCGGCCTGGAATGGGGACGCTATTATCTGCACGAAGTCAGAGAGCAAAATCGTGTCGTGCATGTTAAGCACGAAGGCATCGTGATTTCCCCGTTGTCCTATTCCCAGGATTGGGAGAATGATGGTCTGCCGCATCCGATCCTAGACGAAGATGGCACTGTCCTGGCAACGTTCATCATTGAATATCACTATGGTGACGACGGCAATATCAGCGATGTCGAGTGCTATATTCCTGAGCCTGAGAGTGACCAACCTGAGAACGACCAACCAACGAATGATCAACCTGAGAGCACCCAGCCGCATAGCGGCCAAACTGCTTCAGAACCCACACCGCAGCCTGTTGCCATACCTTACGTCTGTGCCAATACGGAAACGATTGTCAGCACAGCCTATGATCCGCAGTTATATAACATGGTGGCGGAACCTGTTGATCCTAAAAATCAGCGCGAATGGGAACTCGTCCGCTATGATGTGGTCACAGAGGATAGCGAACAGGTCGTCGTGTTCGACGATATTCTGACAGACAGCGCCCGTTACAATGGCATCGACTTCATGGATGTAGTCAGCCTGGAGCCGAACCACAACTGTATCATCGCCAGCATCGCCACACCTGTCGATGAGCACGCTACAAATGACGTTGCGCGCGGCAAAGTCTACTTCATTGATTATGGTGGCAACCTGTTGAGCATACTGGAAGATGACCAGTACGATTATGTCCATGTGGAGTGGACCGCCAACTATACGGTGATTGCTGTCCGTCGTGAGCAGCAGCCTGATGGCAGTTGGAGCCAGCCACGAGCCTATCTGACGGACCGTACGGGCAGCTTCTGGATTGCGTTGGGCGAAGGCAGCAACCATCAGAGTCTGAACAATGTCCAAACAGGCGAACCCGTCATCGCTTATACGACAACGCATCAAACATTGGCCTTCTTAACACTGCGACAGCATCAGGTTGATCGTCAGTGGGATACGGGCTTATCGAGTGATCGCGCTGAGTGGATGCCCGATGGTAGCCGTATCTTCGTTAAATCAGGGGATATGTACCATGTGCTTGAGTTCGATAACAGTACAGGCGACATCTACTCCAATACGTTCGAAGCCAGGGATGTGGCCATTGACCCCGAAAATGACGGCGACGTGATCGTCAGCAATCCGTTGACGGACAATCGACAGACTTTCCCTGAGTTGGACCGTCTCGAACTGCTGGTAGACCCGGTGGCCGCCCCTATCAATTCAGACTGGGTGGACCCGCAGGATGGCACATACCAGGCGAATCTGACGCCTGTCTTCGACTTCTTGGACAAGTTGCAAGCATTGCGTCAGCAAGAAGCGCGCACCGTAGCCCGTACGGCACACTCGCCAATTTTTAGGAGCACGGATGGCTAATGTCCGATAGCTAGTAAGTACCTCAATGAGTGGGCCGCTTACACGACTTTGTCATCTAAGAGCAACCGCCGTCCTAAGGGGCGGCGGTCGGTCGTATCATGCGTATAATCAAAGCATGATGACAATCACATTTGGCTAATCACGTTTGGCTAAAGGATAAGGTATGCGGCATCGGACGATATGGCGATTCAGCAAGTATATTCTGGCGGCGACGGTATTAACTTTAGGATTGGTGGCATGCAGCAGCGAACAACAAGCCGCTCCCGCCAGCTTGACACCTGTTCCGACAGCAACTGTCTACACAAGGCCGACACTGCCACCAGTTGCGACTGCCGACGCAACCACAGAGGCGTCATTGCCAACGGCCACGCCCACCATCACCTTGCTGGACCCCTTAGTCGATGTCGAAATGCCGCCACCGCTGGACATCAACGTGCCAGAAGGCTGGGGCGCCGCTTATCGTACCCTCGTATCGAATGAAATTGCCGACATTGGTGTGCTGCCCTTCGCGCTCTATGGTGGCCCGGTGACAGGCGGAGAAGCGCGTATCGTCGTGTTGTGGGATTTCGCCAGTGTGGTCAGCGGCACCAGCCAGACGACCAACCTGTACATCGATGGGCTGCGACTGCTGCGCCAGCATATCGTGGAACCACAATGCAACATCAGCACTGCCGAAGAACGCGATTATTCTGTCGCGGGACAACCCGCACCGGGTACGGTCTTCAGCGCGGTGGATTGCCCGGATAGCTTGCCAGATACGCGCGGCTGGTTCGTGGGGATCAATGATAGCGGCGTGAATTTCCTCTTTTTTGTTTATACCGAGCCGATGACAGCCATCCCCGGCCCGGCAGAAGATGAACTACAAGCCATTCTGGATTCGGTCGTGTTCCATGTGGAAGAAGGCACAACAGCAATCACAGTGCCGACAGAAACGCCAGAGCAGTAATCCCAGGCGCAGGCGCCCTAAACGAAACGCCGCAGCAGGGCATCGGTAGAAGCGATCATATCTTCGAAATCGAAGCGCTCGGTGCCGACAGTGGCGTGGGATGCCAGTTCATCACGGGTGCCGCTGGCGAAAGCGGCTTCAATGGTCGCTGTGAGAGCATCGGCATCGACATAGGGCACAAGGAAGCCATTTTTACCCGGTCGCACGACTTCTACATTGCCGCCCTTTTCGCTGGCAATGACGGGCGTCCCCAAACGGAGGCTCTCTAATAGGGAATGCGGCAAGCCTTCGTAGCCGCTGTACAGCGTGAAATAATCCACAGCCTGCATATATTGATAGAGGGTCGCGCGCGGTAAACGCCCCAGGAACTGCACGCGGTCGCCGAGGTCATGCGCATAGGCTTGTAAACGGCCCAACATGGGGCCATCCCCAGCGACGATCAGGCGAATATCTGGCAGGCGCTTGAGGGCCGCAATGATATGCTGCACACCCTTCCAGGGCTCCAATCGTGCGGCAGCCAGCAGCAGCGGATCTTGTCCGAGGCCGAGCTGCTCGCGGGCCTCTGCCTGCGATAAGCGCTCACCAACCAGCGGCGGCAGCGCGTTATAGATCACATGCACTTTTTCTTCCGGTACGCCCCACCCATGGACCATGTTCTTGAGGTAATGGCTGGGTACGACGACAGCGTCCATGTTCTGCACCTGGCGCTGACGCGAGCGCTGCTGTTGCCCAACAATACCTTTATATGATTTACGCTGAAACAGGTCGATATCTTCCTCTGGCGGGACCCAGCCTTTACGAATACAGCGTTCCCAGGCCTGGTCACCGACAATCTTAATCAAGCGCGGCGTCTTTTTGTCGCCGAGCAGGGGCAGGTCGATGGTATGCGTGTAGACGACATCCGCCCATTGCATATGGGGCCGTGACGATAGCGCATAATGCACGCGCCGGATAGGCAGTGCCCTTCGGGGAACGCGCACAACCCGGTACGGATAGACGACCGTATCGGCCTCGCCATAGGTCAATAGCTCGATGGACCAGCCACGCGCCTGGAGCGCTGGCAGCAGTTCGTATAAATACGTCGCGGGGCCACCCGGCTCCGGGTGGAAGATTCCAGTTGCAATGAAGAGATTGGGCATCGTTTTTGGCCAACGATTTCGTTAAGGTAAATAAGTATCCGCTGATGGATTATAAACACAGGCCAGTGCTTCACCAACTGCGAGCGTCATACGTTCGAGTGCCAATCATCACATGGGGTACACTTTCGTTTTCTTAATCTGACGGTAAGGCTTTGCTTGCTATACTTGGGTCTATGACAGAAATTCGCACGCAACACACCCACGACGACCAAACAGCATACGACGCTCAGCATGATGAAGTCTATAATCGTACCGAGTACGATGCGGACTACGAAACTGAATACAGTACCGAAGACGCCTACCATAGCGAGGCGTATGATGCGCACGGGTACGAAGGTCAGGAATACGAAGGCGACGTATACGACGATGGCTATCACGAGCCATATGACGATTACCCGCTAGAAGCTGAAGCCTATGATCCCCACGAAGAGGCTTATGCCGACTACGAAGAACCCGCATATGACGAACACATCATCTTTGAAGACCCATATTTTGAGGGGCCACATGAGGATGAAGAGCGCGTCTGGACACGGCAGCGCATTTTGTATCTGATCATCTCGCTAATTGTGGTCGCCGCGCTGATCCTGCTGCTAGTGCTGCCGCTGGTCAATCAGATTATCAATCCACCGCCGCCGAATATCATCCAACCGGGGAGCATGCTGTAGTTCCTTGCCCTTCTGGCTGCAACAACCGCTACAAATTGAATACGAGAATCAAAAATGCCGCTTGAGTATCATCAGCGGCATTTTTGCAATGGAGATATCACGGAACTTATGAGGTTACAAATACCGATTCGGATTCTTTTTTGACAACATAGAAATCCTTGGGTGGGTTGATCAGGCCGTAGAGCACGCTGACAGATTCCATCATCGAGAAGACGGGGATCAATATGACTTGCAGCATGAGCAAGCCGACAAAGCGTGCGCGGCCATCAGCCATTGAGAAGGTGCGCGTGAAGCCGATGACATAGAGCGTCACGTAGTATAAGAAGGATACGCCGCCGATGATGGCTAACCAGGCCGGTGTGCCTGTCGGAACAACCATGTTGAGGAAGACCATCGCAATGCACAACCAGCTCACCGACCACATGACCATGAATGTCGCCAGGACGCGGCGGTGCTTGAAGGGAATATCCTTTGAGAGCGCACAAGCCCACAGGCCGCCAAACCAGCGATGGCGCTGCTTGATGAAATCACGGACGGTGAAAGGCGATTTTTCGTACATGAAGGCGTTGATAAAGGCGAATTCCACACCCTGGCTCTGGGCGATCAAGGCGAAGAAGGCATCTTCGGTGATGCTGGCAGCTGGGCCATGATCGAAGCCAATTTTGGATTCCACACCGCTGTTGATGACGATAAACGAGCCGTGAATGCCCATATTGGCTTTGCCCATTTCGTACTGCAAACGGAAGCGACCATAATCATCGCCCACGCGGATGGAATCGGCCAGCGTGGTCAGCCAGTTGACGATGCGACCGCGTCCGTAGATGATGACGCCCTGTCCGATGCGCGGCATGGCATGCAGGCCACGACGCACAGCCAGATATTCATCAATCACGAAGTTCTGGATGCGACGCACGGTATCGTTGTCGAAGCGCGTTTCTTCATCCAGATGGATGATCCAATCCTCATCACGAGCTTGGCTAGCCATAGTCGCGTACTGTAACGCACGGGCCTTGTATTTGGTGCCTTTGGCCGGGTGATAATCTTCCGGCACAACAATGACTTCTACCTGGCCATCGTAGTCATCAATCGGCAGTGGATTGTCGCTGACGATTTCAAGTTTCCAGTTGCCATAGGGCAGGCTGTCTTGCAGCACGCCGTAGCTATCGGCGATGACATCAGCCACCAGGCGCGGGTTCTGGCCACGGGTGACGTAACGGAAATAAAGCACCTGGGACATCGAGCGGATGGAGGGCTGCCGAGGCCGTACAAAAACCGGGTAGCGCACATAAGAGAAGAAGTTAAGGATGGCATATGGGAAAGGAATCAACCAAAACAGCTTGAGCGTGTTAAACAACGATTCGATCCATTCAGGGCGATCACTGGGAAAATTAATCTCAGAGAAGATGAACCCGTATAAGATACCAATCGCTGTGGAAACAAGGAGCAGCGAATAATAGCTGATATGCAACCAACGAAAGTTGACCGCACTCGTGATCTTTTGGGTATCGAAGAATGAACCTAGCTGCATTGATTTAACCTTTAGCATTACAAGGAATTAACCTATAACTCTATTCTATACGTGTTAATACGTAGGTAAAACACGTATATGCGTAAGGTTAAGTTAGGAAATAGTCTGTTTTTGGTATGCATTTTGTTATATTTGACAAACATCATCTACGTAGCATTACGTATAACTTACGTAATACACAGTTAGACTAGGTGAAGTGGCGTGTTCTACGTGTAAATTTACTTCCGGGAGAGCGAAAAGGCCGCCCCAGACAGTGAAATCTAGAGATAGGATTCGACAATCTGGCGTAATTCCTGGGCACGATGGCGGAAAGTATGCTGCTTGAGGACGCGCTCACGGGCAGCGCTGGCCATACGCTGGCGTTCGGTATCGTGGCTGAGCAGGTAGCGATAGCGCTCAATGGCTTCTTCACCACTGTTGACGATGACAATCTCTTTTTCTGGCTCAAACCACATATCCAGGCCATTATAGGGATTGGCGACGATGCAGCACTGCATGGCGCTCAGTTCAAAGGGGCGCGAGGATGCCGAACCATAGACGCTGGCATGTGCCCCACGCGTGATACACAGATTGATCTTGCTGCGGCAAGCATATTCACGGAGTTTGCTAAAGCTGAGGTAGGGTAGCGGTTGGGCACGGCCAATATCCCCCAGGCGGGTGCCACGAACGGCGAAATGAGCATCCGGCAGCGCGTTAGAGGCATCACGGATCATAGCATCAACCCATTCACCACGATATTCGCGGCCATGCCCATAGAACAACACATCCAGATCTTGCTGGGGCACGTCAATCGGCGCGAACACGTCGGGGTCAGCACCGTACCACAGCGTATGCGTGGCTTTAGCACCCAACTGTTTGAGCAAATCCTCGCCGCCGGTGCTGTTGCTGAGGAAAGCCGTATATTCTTCCGGTTGTGCCCCATTGTAAATTCGGAAGCCACTGGCGAAGCCGCGCATGTTGGGCAAGCTGGCCGGGACATCGCCATCGTAATAGAAGATGGGTTTGTTGTGCCGCCGGATGAGTTCCGAAGGCACGCCGTTGAGTTGATTGAGCGGCACGGTCACGAAGATGACCGCATCAATGTCAGGTTCTTTCGTGAGCAGCTTATCCAGGTGGCGCAGCCACAGCGGCGCGATGAGCGTCTGTGCCGTCTGTCGGATGAGCTTATCGGTTAGGCTGTCCTGCTGGGCTTCATCCGCGGCAGTGGTTTCGGTCATCTGCACTTGCTGAGAAGGTTTTTCGGGGCGAAGTTTGCGCAGGGTATCGCGTGCGCCTTTGAAAGCATCGCCCTGCCACTTGGCCGGATTCTCCACAGCACGCCACCACAGCGATTCAATGGCATCCCCCTGATACGGCGTGGCAATCACCTCGACGCCAATTTCATAAAGGCCCTTCATCAACTGCCACCAGGCAGGCGTGGCGCTGAACGGTTGGGTCAGATCAAGGGAGGAGACGACAAATAGCAGTTTCATCAGGGCAGTGCTCACCAGTTGGCTGGACAAGAATCAGTAGATGGCATTGTAACGTGTGGACAAGGCAATGCAATAATCGAAAATCTGAGAACGAGGGTTTCACCCTCGCGCACCCACAAGGGACTTGCGCCCCTTGACCCCATGTTATTCGGTGCAAAGCACCGAATTAAGGAGTACAAGTATGACAATCCCTCCTAGGAACAAGCGTAAACTACCTGGTTAACAGTATATTGAATGAAAATGCTCGACTGGGCATCAGAAACAGGTATGAAGGCCGCGTTTTACCTTGTCATCCCCGGTGATGGCCTGCCATAATGACAGTCAATCTGTCCGAGTGGTAGGGATGCCAGTACAGGCAAGCCGGCCCCATTTGAGGATCATCATGGCCCATACGCACAACACAGAATCCGATACCAGCACCTATGTACGGCGTTTACAGAACGCGGGTTATAAGCTGACCAACGCCCGTCTGACGGTATTGGATGTGCTCACGAAAAGTGACGGCCATGTCACATCAACCGAGGTCATTGATGCGGTCGCGGAAGAAGACAGCAGCATTGGCCGTGCCAGCGTGTTCCGTACCCTGGACCTGTTTACGCGGTTGGGCATCGTGCGGCCCACAGTCATCGAAAGCAGTGCCGCGCCCAGTTATGTGCTGTTGGAAGGCGGCCATCATCACCATATCATTTGCAGCACCTGCAACCGCGTCATCGAGTTTGAGGACTGCGGCCTGGAAAAACTCAGCCAGCAGTTGGAAGAACGCTACAATGTGAACATCACGGGCCATATGCTAGAGTTCTATGGCCAGTGCGCCGAATGCCAGGAAAAAGAAGAATCGTAACTGCGATTTCCCCCACTACCTAATTGCCGAGCATCACTAGCAAGGGATCACAATGCATATTGCTTACAATGGTTGGTTCTGGGATACACCGACTGCGGGCAGCGGCCAGTATATCGTGCGCCTGCTGCGGGCACTGCGCCGCGCCGCGCCTGACCTGGAGCTATCGCTGATAATGCCGCCGCACAATCCCAATCCGCAGGATGTGCCGGAAGGCGTCAACGTGGTGCCCACAGGCAACGGGGGCCGCGCTGGCAAGTTCGGCAAAGTTTGGTTTGAGCAGCGCACGTTCCCACAGATGGCAGCCAAAATCGGTGCGGACATCGCCCATGTGCCCTACTGGGGGCCGCCACTGGCCTCAAAAGTGCCCGTCGTCGCTTCAGTGCTGGATGTCATTCCGCTGATTTACCCGGAATACGCGCTAGGTTTTTTCAATCGGCTGTATCTGTCGCTGGTGAGTACGGCAGCGCGCGGCGCCAACCATATCGTCACCATCAGCGAGACATCGGCGATTGATATTGAAGAATGGCTGCAAATTCCGGGGCACAAAATCACGACCACGTATCTTGCGCCCGATATGGAATATCACCCGCAGATTGGCAAAGAACGCGACGAAGCCGTCCGCAAAAAATACAATCTGCCGGATCAGTTTGTGCTGTACCTGGGCAGCTTTGACCGTCGCAAGCAAGTGAATGAACTGCTGCTGGCGTATACGTATGTCGGCCAAGCAGAGGGAGAAAACATCCCGCTGGTGCTGGCCGGGCGTGAACCGCAATGGCGTCAGCCGCTGTTCCCGAACATGCGCGACTATGCCGAACAGCTCAATATCAGTGATTACGTGCGCTGGATCGGCTATGTGGAAGAAGAGGATAAACCGTCGCTCTATCGGCTGGCCGATGTAGTAGCTTTCCCCAGCGTGTACGAAGGCTTTGGCCTGCCACCGCTGGAAGCGATGGCCTGTGGGACGCCCGTTGTCGCCTGGGAAGCGGTCTATTC
The DNA here is from genome assembly GCA_002699585.1 of Anaerolineaceae bacterium. Lineage (GTDB taxonomy): Bacteria > Chloroflexota > Anaerolineae > Aggregatilineales > Phototrophicaceae > Phototrophicus. The sequence goes on from PABP01000038.1 coordinate 906,631, forward strand.
CGAAGAAATACTGGAATCTGGTGCGTTCCTGGCGGATAGTGCCCGCAGCATGGCCGGGGCGATCATCGCGCTGCTGCTGCAACAGCCCTTCCGCGAGACGATGATTAACCAGGGCTTGGCGCAGGTCACGAAGTATAGCTGGCGCAAGACGGCCAAAGACACGCTGCTGGCTTACGAAAAGACGCTTTCCGACCTTTAGATCAAACCGAGCATCCGACAGTGCCACCAAATCTTAATGGCTAATCCTCAACCTGGATGCCACCTGCGGCCAGGACGCGCTTAATCTGGTCGATGTGGATTTCGCCATGATCGGCGTAACTATCCAACAGGTCATCTACGGAAACATCGCCAATTTCACTATGGACGCCGACGCGCTGGTACTGCTCATCCGTCAGGCTTTCAAAGAGATTGCCCCAACGCTCATGCAGGCCGTGCAGAATAGCCAACGATGCTGAAATGGGCGTCATAGCGACATCGGCCTGATCGGCCCAGGCGTCCTGATCGTAGCCTTTAAGCGGCGGACGATCTTCCGACAGGATCAGCTTGAGGCGAATCACACTGTTCATGTGCGAATCCACCAGATGATGAACAATTTGCTGTACGGACCACTCGGTGGCCATGTAGCGTGTCTTGAGTTCCGTATCACTGAGGCTGATAACGAGGCGTTCCAGATTAGCTGGCAAACTGCGGAGCCGACTGATGCATTCCTGGCGTTCTGCGGGTGTCATGTTGCGTCCTTGTGATGGGTCGATGCGAGTCTTTGCAGGTATTATTTTACTATAATGAGCACCCCCTCCTATAGCCACTGGCCGCTGTCATCCACAAAAAATAGCCTGTTCAAAGTTATGAACAGGCTGTGCACAAATCAGTTGGTAAGCGCGTTAGTTACGGCGCTGATCTTTGGTCGATTGCGGCGGTTCTTCGCGCCCACCATCGACATCCACAATCTGGAAATCGCGCAGACGGAAATTACTGGCATCCCAGGCTTCGCTCGTACTGGCAACGACGACCCCATCGGATGGGCTTACGGTCAGTTCCCAATCGAGATACGTACAGCTATGGGCGTTGGTATGCTGGCGCGTATTCAGCAGGATGATGTAGGCATATTGGTACGCGGTTGTATCGACAATGCCGTGATCGCCCACATGGTAGACATCGGCCTGCCCATCCTGGGTGATGCCCACAGCGATCATGCTGATGTCAGGCTGGTTCAACGACAGGTCGTAACGACCGGGCGTAATCAAACGCAGATAGTTGACGCCCAATTCCTGAACACCATCCCCGGCAGGCTGTACCACACCGGGCTGTGAAATCACGCCTTCAATGAATAGATCCGCATCGAATTTATCGGCCAGATTATAACGACGCAGCAGGTTACGGACCGCCAGACGTTCCATAGCTTCCTGAGGTGTCGTACCCAGCGTAGCCAGGTAATTGTAGAAAGCGCCCATATCGTCTTCGACAGCGAACTGCATCCACATTTCGCGGATGATCTGCGGGCCAAAGTCCTGAACAAGGCTGTCAATCAAGAGCCATTCGCCATATTGGCGAAAGAAATCGTTTCTGGAACCTAGGCAAAGCTCTGGCAGCGCATAGTAATCGCTGACGTACTCTGTCGCACCTTCGTCTTCCGGGAAAACCTGGGTTTCCATCCAGGTGGCAGTGCTCTCATAGATGGCATCGAAGGGTTCGTTGATGTCGTAACCGAACTGCAAATTGTGCATGAATTCATGCGATACGGTGGTGCGCATCAGTGCGGACGGATTGCCGCCAATACCAGCGAAGTCATTATCGAGGACGAGGTAACTATAAGCCGCCCACTCTTCAACTTCTTCTGAGAATGGGTTGTCACCCACTAACGCTTCAGGATGGACTCTACCGAGTACTTCGCTGGCGTCCAGAATTTCCATGACGTAGACATCAAAGCGATCATCGCCGCCCTCGCCGCAGTCACGCGGGGGTGGCGGCCAGCCTTCGCGGTTGATGTAGTACTCCCAGGTGCCCTCTAAAGCCTTCATCATCTCAGAAACCAAGCCGACGCTGGTGGCATCATCACCCGACAACGTGAAGTGAATGATGAAATTTTGTGTCTCGCGGATTTCTTCCGGGCCACTGAGTTCAGGCCGTGTTTCAAGGATGCTACAGTCCGTCACCGTCAGGTCAGGACCATAGAGCACAGCGACCGTATCGCCAGTGGGTTCGGCCTCGCCCGTCAGGGCTTCGGGCGCATCCACACCGATGGTTAACTCGTAGTCACCAGAAGAGCCATCTTCATAACCCACCACCCAGACAGAGTAATCCCCATCTTCACGGATGACATAGCTGAGGGCCGCGTCGGTATCGTTGCCACCATCGTCATTGGAAGCAAATATTTTTTCAAAGTCGATGTCACCAAATGAGAGGTAGGTATCAAAACCATCGACGCCGTGTGCGTAGAAGTAGACGGTTTGCCCAGCGCGCAGGTCGAAGAGGTCGTAGTAGGCGCCATCGTTACCCATGACAGCCCCTTCAAAGCGCTGCACGCCCTGGACCAGATCATCGCCAACAGGCGGCAGCGGTAAATTTTCCTCGTTGGTATCGTTTGTATCCCATGTATACAACTCAGCGATCTGGTCGCCTGTGGGTTCGGCCTCGCCTGTCAGGACTTCCGGCGCATCGACACCGATGATGAGCAGATAGTCGCCAACCGCATCTTCCTCATATCCGCCGATCCAAACCGAATAATCGCCGTCTTCACGAATGACATAGCTGAGAGCAGCATCCGTATCTTCGCCGTCATCGTCATCAAAGGTCAATTCTTCCGCAAAGTCGATGTCGGCAAAGGAAAGATAGGTATCAAAACCATCCATACCGTGCGCATAGAAGTAGACGGTCTGGCCAGCACGCAACCCAAAAAGGTCATAGTAAGTGCCATCACTTTTGGTGATGCTGCCTTCAAAGTGCTGCACGCCCTGCACCAGATCATCGCCGGTGGGCGGTGGTGGCACGGGGTCGTCATCCGTATTGTCCACATCAGCAGAACTGCCTGTATACAGCACAGCGATTTCGTCGCCCGTCGGTTCGGACTCACCCGTCAGGACTTCGGGGACATCCACGCCGATTATGAGCAGATAGTCGCCAGTGGCATTTTCGTCATAGCCGCCAATCCAGATGGAATAATCACCATCGACTGGGATGTCATAGGACAGGGCGGAATCGGTATCGTTGCCGCCATCATCGTCTTCTGCGAGGACTTTCAAAAAATCGATGTCACCAAGGGCGATATAGGTATCAAAACCATCAATACCCTGGGCATAAATATAGACCGTCTGCCCAGCCTGCAAACCGAACAGGTCGTAATAGACGCCGATGTCGCTATCGACAGTGCCTTGTATATGCTGTACGCCCTGTACGAGGTCGGATTGAGCCTGTGCCTTGGGAGCCTGCCCGATAATGCCAAACCAACTCATCAGCATGACGGTCAACAGCATAACAACAAATAATCGTTTCATGAATCTATCCCACAGTTATGGATCTGTAGCCAAAGTGTAGCAGTGATTTTGCCCTAGAAAGCCAAAATACTCTGCAAAAAAGGTGTAACTATCTGACGCATGCACGACAGTGATAAGAAAAAGGCGACATCATGCGCGTACCATCGCCGTAAAAAGCTCAGTAAATCCGCAAAATAGCATGCAAACTTTCGACCGTCGCAGGAGGTGAGGGTCAGATCGTTATCTTTTGATTTCTCGGATAGATATTAAGCCAAAACGATCACACCCAACAGATGGAGAAAACACAAGATATGACAAACATCCTGAGTGAATTAACTTGACTCCGGCATAAAAAAGCATACAATAACAATAAACCAGTTTGTAGTGTAAACCAGTCTAATATGCAAAGGACTCTACATGACTAACGATATTGATTCAATCATGCAAGAAACACGTCGGTACTGGTACGAAGATGGATTTGCCGAAATTGCAATTGGCGCGTTATTCGGTCTCTTGAGCATTGTCCTAATCGCACAAGATGTATTCAGAGATCGGCCTGAGTGGTTGGTCACATCCATCATAGGGGTAACGATTATCACGGCATTTGGTGGATTCGTGGTGCGCTGGATTATTAACAACCTCAAAGCGCGTGTGACGTATCCACGCACGGGCTATGTGGAATACGACGATAAGCCCGATCCCCGCGCGAAACGCATCGCCCTTGCGATGCCGCTTGTCATCGGTCTCGGCATTATCATTGTCCCGAATGGCTTTGCGGCGATGGGTGGCGCTGTTGGCGTTGTGATGGGCGCTTTCATGGCGTTTATCGCCTATCAAACTGGAATTTCTCGATTTACAGTTGCGAGTATCGTGGCGATTGCTAGCGGCATCTTAAGCAGCTATCTAGGCTTCAACGATGTTATCAGCACGGCGATCGTGTTTGGCAGTGTCAGTATGAGTGTATTCATTGGTGGTAGCTTCACCCTGATGGCATACTTGCGCGATCATCCAACCATTAATGAGGACGAGTGATGACGGACGATGCAGAGCATATCATTCATGCGGATGTACGCGAGATTGTCGGTGTAGATCGCCTATTGCATGAACCATCACGTTTGGTGATTTGTGCAGTGCTGTATGTGGTCAAGCGTGCGGATTTCTTATATCTACAACGGCAAACTGGATTAACGGCGGGCAACCTATCCGCGCATTTGCAAAAGTTGGAGAAGAACGATTACATCAAGATCGAGAAGACATTCGATGGCAAAACACCGCGTACCACCTGCGAATTGGTCGACACCGGGCGCACCGCCTTTGATGCCTACCGCGAGAACATCAAACGCCTCGCAATCCAGCTCCCCAACTAAGAATCTATCCGAGAAATAATTGTTCGGGATGACCCATGAGTCATCCCGGACAGGCAAATTTAGAGGGTTTGCCCTTACACAAACAATCTTACGGCTTGATGCTTAGTTAATCTGTATTGAGCTAATCGACATTGTGCGCAAACTGGATCTCAGCATGACGCCGTTTGAAGGTAGTCGGCGTCTTAATCTCGTGCGATTCGTAGTAATTGACGAGATTTTGCAAGTAGGTGCGCAGCGGCGTATAGGTCATGCCCAGTTCGCGCTTGCTGCGTTCATTGCTCAGTTCGCTCATCCAACGCTCGGTAAAGGGTGAACAATCCGGCAAGAAGCCCGCCGCTTCCAGTTCACGGCGGCTAAAGCGATGGATGTCGGGCACGGTATTGATAACTTCACCCAGAATCACCAAGAAATCATCAATGGAAACCGTTTCATCCTGGCTGATGTTATAAGCGCGACCAATGCCTTTGTCACTTTCGATCAGCAGCAGGATGGCGCGGACCACGTCCATGCCGTAGATATGGCGCAGCGGATAATTAGGCGTTTCCGGGATCAGGATGGGGCCACCATCTTTGAGGCGCAGGTAGTAGTTGTAAATACGCTTGAACGGATCGCGCTCGCTATTGACCATCGGCAGACGTAGCGAAGTATAGGGAAAGCCGTTTTCCTCGTAAGCCGCGTGCAGCGTGTCTTCCGCCATGCGCTTGTTGTAGCCATATTCCCATTCTTCACGGGCGTAGGTCAGCTCTTTAGGCGACGGAATCAGGCGGCCTGAATAGTCATCTTCAGAATAAGGACGCTCGGCATCCTCGCGCACCAGATAGACCTGCCCGGTGCTGACGAAGATATAGCGTTCGATTTCATCTTGCAGCAGCCGGACCATCGTCTGGGCCTCTGGCTGTTTATACAGTGCAAAATCAATGACAATGTCGAACTTTTTGGCCATCAAAGCCCGCTTGATCTGATTGGCATCTGTGCGATCCACATGCAGACGCGCGACGCCTTCAGGGATATTGGCATGTTCTCTGCCCCGATTGAGAAGTGTCAGACGATAATCATGTTTGACGAGTTCTTGGGTCAGTGCATAGCCAACGTTGCGGGTACCACCAATAAGAAGAATGTGCTTCATAACCAGGCCTATGGCCCCTTTCAGCAAAACGTATAAGAAAGACGCATTTCAATAAGTTTTTTAATGAATACAGCCCATAGGAATTGGCGCATGGCAGTCGAGAACGTCTTCCAGGCCGCATAAGGCAACAGCGAATCATCACGCACAATTTATCACAACTCGGTCGCTGCCGATAGCAACAACTTATGAATGACCCACCCATTATAAGAATTGTGTGCAGGTTATACGATGGACGCTTTTACGAGTTTTTTATTCTGTCATGCAACCGAAACGCCTGTACCCGTGTCTAAAGAAGTATAAGACACGAAACATTAGGAGCGTCTAGAGATGAAAATGAAATGGATCATGTTTGTCATCATCAGTGTGACGATGTTGTTCGGCAAGCAGCTTGCCGTGACCGAAGCAGGCGGGATCCCGTGCTATCAGCCACCCCGTTTGAGTGTAGGCCAAAACGCACGCATCACAACCGACAGCAACATCCCGAACCGTATGCGTACCCAACCCGCCCTGAACAATAATGTGGTTGCGCGCATCCCGGCAGGTGCACAGATTTATGTCATGGAAGGCCCAGTTTGTAGCGAAGGCATGCACTGGTGGCGCGTCAGCTATAACAACAAAGTGGGCTGGACAGCCGAAGGCAATGGCTGGAACCAATACTGGGTGGAGCCGATCGTTAATGTGCCCTACCCGCCGCAGCCCGTTATGTGTGCCCTGACTCCGCGTTTGACCGTCGGTGGCCAGGGGCGCGTGACGCCCGAACTGCCGAACGTCATCCGCACCGAACCTGGGACCAATGCCAGCGGCGCAGTCAACAGCATTGTCATTGGCGAGATTCCGGGTGGTGGCATTTTCACCGTACTCAATGGGCCGCAGTGTGGTCTGGATGGTCGCTTATGGTGGTTCATAGACTACGCGGGCATCCAGGGCTGGACGCCAGAAGGCGAAGGCTACAACACCTACTGGACGGAACCGGTCGGCATCAGTGGTCCACAATGCTATGGATTTATGCCCTCACGACTGTATGCAGGTGGCCTGGGGCGCGTCACTCTGTACCCCAACTTGCCAAACCGCGTGCGCACCAACCCGGGTTACGGCAGTGATATTCTGGGTATGATCCCGGCAGGTGGTACCTTCTATGTGATTGGCGGGCCGTTCTGCGCTGACAATACAGCCTGGTGGCAGGTATCGTATAACAACCAGCTCGTTGGCTGGACGGCTGAAGGTGATGGCAATACCTACTGGCTGGAACCCTCCAACTAAGCGGATGACCGATGCCACATGCAGCAATAAATGAGAGGACGCGCGTGTGCGTCCTCTTTTTGGATGGGTATGGGGCTGGGTACGACACCCGTCGTGTAATCGACGGGCTAGCGTCAAATTTGTTCAGTTCTTCGTACAATAAAACGGTCCAATCTGGACGAGGGCTTCATCATGTTGTGCTACAATGGCAGACAAATACGTACGTAGTGGGGCATGACTTTACTGTGAGCGCAAAGCCGATTGACATCTGGCGTTTACAAGCGCAGGAAGACATCGAAGGACTAACGAACGCGCTGCTCAGCCCAGATGCTGAACGACGCAAGCGGGCTGCGGCTGCACTGTATGCCCTGGATGCGCGTGCGGCTATCCCCAGACTGGTAAATGCCCTCCAGAATGAATCCGACCCAGAGGCGAAGATTGGCTTGGCCAGCGCGCTCGATGGTTTGCAGACCAATGCCAACCAGGGCAATACGGATCGACTGATGGCGATGGACACGGCAGCCGACAAGCATCAAATGCTAGTCGATCATCTGCTGGGTAAGCTGGATAGCCATGACCCAGATGTGGCTGTTGCTGCCGCCAATAAGCTGGTCGATCTGCGTGAATCCGCTGCGTATGCCCCTCTCATGAAAATACTGCGCGATGATGGCAAGTCCATCCAGCTACGGGCAGGCGTGGCCGGGGCACTGCTCAAACTGGACGATACATCCGTTAAAGAGACGCTGCTGCCCATGCTCGTCAGCCCCAATCCGCAGACGCGGCGCAAGATTGCCGCCGTGTTGGGCCAATTGAAAGCCGAGTGGGCCGTTGTCCCACTGACGAAGTTCCTGAACGATGCCGATACCAGCATGCGCAAGTTGGTACGCGCAGCCCTACGCCATATTGGCACGCCGGAAGCACGGCGCGCCCTGGCACTCAACCGCCCGCTGCAAACACGCGAGTTGGATTCCAAGCTGACGACCACCGGTCTGCTGCGCCGACTGGAAAAACGCCGCCCGCAAAATCAGATGGATGGGGATGGCAACACCCCCGTCGATGAGCATCACCCGCAGGGGTTGCTCAAGCGGTTGGAGAACCAACAAATCCCCAACCAGCGCGATATTGACGCCACGCTGGTCACGCGGCCACCGATGCCACCTGTCAAGCTAGACCACGATAAGCCAACATCGAACAACGGGCCAAGCAAAGATAAGCCCCAGTCCGGCAAATAGAAGCACACCACCCTGGTTGTGTTCCTGCATTGCCATTACTGCATTCCCCATAACGCACAAGTGTTGTTACAATACAGATATTGCCATCCATATTGCACCTTTATGGTCGCTATAGCTGCCGAGATTGCTGGTACAAACGCCCAGCTTGCGTAAAATAGAGATTATCGCCATGAGAGATGGCGCATGGCAGTGGTTGATGGGTGCGCTATAACGCCAATCGTTATCGCGTTGAACCCATGAACAGCATTGGTTTGGTACGCTGTCTTCGCACAAACCCTGGAGTCGTTCGTTATGCGTGTGCCCCGTTTTGGTTTCATACTCGTCCTGGTGTGTAGCTTGGTCGCCTTGACGCTCGCGATTTCCGCGCAGTCGGGTGTGCGCGCACTGGTTATCAATGAATACTCCAATATCCGGTTGGTCCCGGCGATTGGCGCGGAAGTGCTCGACACAGTCGAAGGTGGGTATGTCTACGACTTTGTGACCGCCCGCAGCGCCGATGGCCAGTGGATCCGTGTGGTGTATGCGGGCAACGAAGGCTGGGTGAACCTGGCCCCGCTGCAACTGCTTGAAGGCGATGTCGAAGCGCTGCCCGTAGCAGACCCGCGCAGCATCCCCTATGGCGGCTTCGAGTCCCCACGATCCGGCTATTTGACGAACTTCAGCAGCGTGACTGTTTCAGCAGTGACGACCGCTGGCCTGCGTATTCGCAGTGGCCCAAGCCGCGCCTATATCACCATCGGCAATATCAACCGCAATGAAGGCATCGTGCTAACGGGACGCTTCGGCGGCAATAGCTGGTATCAGGTCATTTATGATGGCACATTGGGCTGGGTCGCCGCACGTTATGTGACGGTCTTAGAAGGCGACATCAACGCCCTGCCTGTCGATGGCATCGCGGCGGAATCGCCACCGCTGATTACGGATTCCGGCGAGGATTACATCGCCCTGCTGCGTCTGATGTTGGAACGGCTGAATCTGGCGCAACCCTCGCTGGACCAGATGCGCGCCAGTTGGACAGATGCCGCCCTCACAGGCCGCGCCCAATGCAGCAGCTATCCACCGCGTCCGAGTGACATTGCGATTGCTCAACCGCTATTGGCCGCCAATTACGTCGAGCTAGAGCCAATCCAGCGTGACTTTAACGACGCAATGTTCAATATTCGCTTCGCAATCGACCTGTTCATCGAAGTTTGTAACCAACCGGGCACCGCAAATCCGGTCGGGCAGGCGACGGCGGCAGGTGGCCTAGAAGCCATCAACCTGGCTGAACGCCAGTTCGCAACCCTGCGCGAGAAACTAAATGCGCTGATTCCAAGTGGTGAACCGGGCGCAAATGAATGTCTGTTGAACTACAACGGTCGCACCGAAGTGCTGCCTGTGGTCCGCATCGGACAGATTTACCTGGATGAATTTACGGATCGCAAAAATGTATCCGGCTACTGCTTCGACGCACTGCAAGGACAAGTCTTGAACTTCCAAGCATTGCCCGTACCGTCCAGCACCGTCGCCCTATTCGTTTCGGTCAGCCCGCTGGATTCACCGACTGATTTCCTGGGCCTGGGCCAGAGCACGGTTTATGAGCGCACGTTCATCGACAATATCGAAATTCCGCGTGTAGGCCGTTATGTGGTCATCATCGCTAACCTGGGCAACGAAGGCGTTGGACGTGGTCAGTTCGCCTTCCGCTTGCAGGATAAGACTTTCGCACCGTCGATTGAACTCCTTATCTGGAACTCGGATAACAATTCATTTGCGGTCACGACCGATCCAGAATACTTGTTTGACGCGGGCTTAGGCCCAGCACCCGCCCAACCGACGCCGGATGACTTCATGACGCCGGGTGGCGGTGTTTCCCCGGATACCGTGTGTCCGTCGCTGGCCTTTACCTGTAACCAGCTCTTTAGCTGCGACGAGGCCTATGCTTGCTATGATGCGGGTAACTTCAGTCTGGATGCCGATGCCGATGGCGTCCCTTGCGAAAATGAGCTGTTGTGTACGCCGCGTTAGGCTGACCACCTGACAACCAACTACGTATCCTTAGAAGGGCATGGTGATTGCTACCATGTCCTTTTTTGTTTTAGGTTGATGTATTGGAGCGTATAGTCCGCAAGAGCCATTGATTCAGCAGGCACTTGTACGTTACACTGCGTTATAGAGTTATGTTATCTCTACGAACGTTTTCTTTATGCCCCATCCATACGCAGGTTGAAAGTGAACCGCATGCCAAAACCAAATCTCATTTTTTACTGTGAGTTAGACGAGACGGGTCTGCTCAACCTATTCACCGGGGGCCGCGTCGTTTCAATACTGGAGCAACTGGGCGCGGGCGTCAGCCTGGGCATCCTTGACCTGAGCGATACGCGCGCGGACATCGTGCGCAGCCTGAATGACGCCAATATTCCGGTTATCGCCTGGTTGCTGCTGCCCAAGGAACAAGGGTACTGGTTCAACAGCGGCAACTGGCCTTACGCCCAGCAGCGCTATAACGCCTTCAAAGAGTGGAGTGCCAAGCATAATCTAAAGTGGGCGGGGATCGGCCTGGATATTGAGCCTGACCGCAATGAAATGGAGCAAGCCATTAACAGCGGCTGGCTGGGTGCGCTGCGCATTCTACGGCGCGGATTTACCCAGGATGATGGCCAGACGCGCGCCACTTTCGCCTATGAACAGTTGATCGCGCAGATGCGCTACGATGGCTATCACATCGACGTGTACCACTTTCCGACGATCATTGACGAACGGCGCGCTAATTCATACACGATCAGTCGCATCCTGGGGCTGATTGACGTGCCTGCGGACCGCGAAGTGCTGATGTTGTATTCCAGCTTCCTGAGTGAGTGGGGCGTCGGCGCGCTGTGGTCCTATGCGCCCCAGGCCCAGAGTATCGGCGTGGGCAGCACAGGCGGCGGCGTTGATATTGGTGAACTACAAGACAAAGTCCTACCGTGGGATGAGTTCGAGCGCGACCTGATTCTGGCATCCTACCATACCTCGACGGTACACATCTTCAGCTTAGAGGGCTGCGTCAATCAGGGCTATCTGGAGAAACTGCTGACAGTTGACTGGAAGAAAGAGGTATCCATCCCGCGTGATGATGCCACCCAGGTTGACCGCATCCGTATGTTGCTGCGCATGGTGCTGTGGCTGAGCGCACGCCCACGCATGCTGATGTGGGGCACTGTCCTCTTGTATTTCATCTTCAGAAACAAACGTAAGTAGGCATTCGCCGAACAAGCTGAAAGGCACTCCTGGTGAGTGCCTTTTTTATTGCCATGTGATGCCTGCTGTTCCCAAATGACTAATAATCATCGTGAAAACATTGCGAAACATTGATTCTTCTGACCGCATAATTAACCCAGTCTCACCCCAAATAACAGAAAGCAAACCTAAAATGTACTCAATCTGATTGTATTACGTACAAAAAGTGTCATATATCATTATATTCCGCATGTGTTTCTACACATTACTATGAGGCCAGATGATAGGATTGAGAGTGTGTTGATGCATGTAGGGCAGACGAAAGTCGTACTTAATCGTTTTCATAAGGTTTTTAAGGCTCATAAAGGATCTTTTCCCAAACTAAAACATATAAACGCATAATCTATAATACGCAAAATTAATATAAAAATTGATTAATCCGTGATTCCACCTATGAAATGTTTGACATTTTTAACTTTTATGCTATCTTGATATAAGAATGGCGTGGGGAAAATAAATATGTTAAGGGAATCACCATTTTTATTGCTGCCTTCGCAGCAACAGTTTACCTTACATACCAGTCTGATTACCATTGGCCGCGATCACGGTAATATGGTCGTTCTGCACAACAATGACGTTAGCGATTATCACGCGCGTCTTGTGCGCATTAAGAACGGTTATATACTGGAAGATGCCGGCAGTCATTATGGTACCCGGCTGAATGGTCGCCCAGTTTACGAACCAACTAAGTTGAATCATGGCGATGAGATCGCCCTGGGAAAGCAGCGTATCATCTACTACGGAGATGGCCGTCCTCGGCCCAATATCCAGTACGGATACTACTTACGGATTCGTTCCGGGCATTATGCAGGCCATCGGGTTGACCTGACTGCTGACCGTGCGACGCTGGGACGCGATGACAGCAACGATATTATCATCCACGAGAAGCAGATCAGCCGCCAGCACATGGTCTTCACCAAAGAGGAAGACGGAGATGGCTATGCCATTGAAGACCTGCGCAGCACCAACGGGACCTACGTCAATGGGCACCAGGTGACGAACCCGCGTATGCTGAACGACGGCGACATCATCACCGTGGGCAACCACATCCAGATTTCCTTTGAGCGCGCACCGCTGGAAAATGCACCAGAGCCGCAACCTCTGCCCCATCGTGAGGGCGTCGAGGGTGGCACGACGATGTATGATCGCCGGAGGATCGAGGCTGTAGAGAATATGTACAGCGACAACATGCAGACCGACGCCGGTTATGACGATTACGTCGCTGCTGGTAATGCGGACAAGCCGGATCTATTCCTGAGCTACTGCCATGCCGATACGCGCTACGTCAAGCAGATTGTCAATGACCTGGAACGGGCTGGCTTTAACCTGTGGATCGACTGGCAGGACTTGAAGCCCGGTACGCCGATCTGGGAGAAGGAAATTAAGAAGGCGCTGAAATCCACCAAAGCGGTCATCGCGATTCTATCGCCGGAAGCCGAACAAAGTGCCTGGGTCGCACGGGAACTGGCAATGGCCGAGATGATGGACCAACGCATCTATCCGATGCTGCTGCGCGGCGCACCGATTGAGTCCATCCCGCTACGGTTGAGCACGCACCAGTTCGTGGACATCCGCACCCATTATGAACGGGGCATCACCAGCCTGATCGAAACGCTGAAGATCGAGCTGCGCTAATCAACCGCCACCCAAACGTATAAAAAAGACGCTTCCCATGATGGAAGCGTCTTTTGATTTAGAAATGAACGCAGCACGCAGCATCGGGCATAATGTATTGCCCCTACGGCATGGCTGACAGCAGATTAGAGATTATCGTAGCGGATGCGTTGCATAAAGCGGTCGATGTCGATGATGTAGCGGATGTGGCGGCCCTCGCCGATCATGTCATGCTCGTCCCAGGCGCGGACCTCTAATGTAACGCGCTGATCTTCAATATGCGTAATTTCCGCGATGGCGGTAACGCGCTCACCGAGAGGGGTAGCGGCCACGTGCTTGACATCCAGGTGGATGCCGACGCTGGCCTGACGTGTATCGAGAAAGGGATCAATGGCGGCGACGGAAGCCGCTTCCATCAAGGCGATCATGGCCGGTGTGGCAAAGACATCCAGCGCCCCACTGCCCATGACGCGAGCGCTTTCCGCGTCGGTGACTTTGATGATGCTCTCGCCAATCATTCCGACGCGCAACTGTTGCATGACCATGTTTCCCCACCTTATTACCTGATCCCAGATATGTCCCATTATACACATGTCGACAAATTGTGACGAACAGCATTGCGGAACTGTAATCATGACTGTATCAGAAGGAGACCTTATATCGGTACCTGGCACCACTACGAAGGCTCTCTCAGCGGCAGCGTTCTATTCAAATAAGGCACATTAGGCTATAATTGGGTTATTCACAGTAGATAACACAATTTTGGGATATATTTGGGTTATCATTGGGATATATATCCCAAAATGCGGGGTTTACGACCTGAATCAACCGCCCACAAACTGTCTACTATCCGAAATTACACCAAGTTTTTACCTGAGGGATGGCCTTATGAAAATCAGCGTCTTGCAAGAAAACCTTGCTAAGGCACTCAGCATCGTCGGCAAAGCGGTCGAAGCCCGGCCTCAGCTCCCTGTGCTGGCGAATGTCCTACTCCAAGCGGAAGGCAGCCAGTTGATGGTCGCCGCCACCAACTTGCAGATGAGCATCACCATGTGGATTGGGGCCAAGATCACCGAGCCGGGGTCGATCACCCTGCCGGCTAAGACCTTCGTCGACCTGGTGAACAACCTGTCGCCGGAGCGCGTCGACCTGACGCTGGATACCGACACCCACACGATGCTGGTCCGCTGCGGCGCAACCAAGTCGAATATCAAGGGCATTGACGCCGATGAGTTCCCGCCGATTATGCATCACGATAACCCCGATCTACTGATCGAGGGCGGCGTGCTGCGCAGCATGATCAATCAGACGGCTTTCGCGGCGGCCCAGGAAGAAAATCGTCCGATTCTGACGGGCGTCTATACGGAAGTTGAAGGCGAAGCGATTACGATGGCGGCGGCTGATGGCTATCGGCTGGCGCTGCGCACGGGCAAGCTAAACGCTTCCTATGCTGGCGAAAAAGTCAGCATCGTGGTCCCGGCTAAGACACTGATGGAAGTCGCGCGGTCCATTGAAGAAAGCGATCTAGAGATTGGCATCGCCCTGCCACAAAAGCGCGACATCGCCACCTTCATTCTGCCGAACCTGCATATTTCCTCGCAACTGCTGGATGGCCGCTTCCCAGATTTCAGTGCGATCATTCCCAAGGCTTACGTCACGCAGACGGTCATGTACACCGATGATCTGCTGCGGGCCTGCAAACGCGCCGAAATTTTCGCCCGTGACAGCGCCAACAGCGGTCGCCTGTACGTCAAGCCAGCGAATGGCCCCAGCGAACCGGGCGAAGTTATGGTGGTCGGCAAGAGCGCCGAGCGCGGCGACAACGAAGGTCTGGTCGATGCTAGTGTCGAAGGTGAAGCGCTGGATATTTCCTTCAACATCAAGTACCTGATCGATGTGCTGCGCGTGATTGACGAAGAACGGGTCGTTTTCCAGAGCAACGGCACGGAAAATCCCGGTGTCATCCGGCCAGAGAACCGCGAAGACTTCGTGCATGTCATCATGCCAATGAGTCGGTAAAAAGTGCTGAGTGCTGAGTAACGAGTGCTGAGTGAAAGAAAAAGATTTACCACAAAGGCACAAAGAGCACAAAGAAAAGCAGTGCTGAGGATTGAGTCACAAGTGCTGAGAGGCGAGCCTGCGGGTTCGCCTTTTTTCTTGGTCAGGCACTATTAGGCGATGTAGAATGCTACGGAGGGCGGCAGCTCTTTTTCCATTGTGTTGAAATAGATGACCAACTTACCCAGGAAAATCATGGCCGCTTCCACATAAATCTGGAATTGCTCGCGGACGCTGCGCATCACTTGATTGGGACGCTCAACTTGCTGTTGGAAATCATCTTCGGTGAGTGAGCGCAAAATCGTGAGTATCTGACTATCGGTCTCTTTAAATCTTTCCCGAAGCATACTCATGCTTATAGGTTTTTCACTAGTCTGTGACGATGTCCCTGGATCAAATTTGAGTGTGTGCAATGACTGAATGTAATCGACCTGAGTATCCGCAAAGGCCATGAATAGCTGCCATAGTGTGATGTTACTTCCACCAGGGGAAAAGTTAAGGTCCGCATCGTTTACTCGGTCTAGTGCCCCATCGCGCATCATGTGCATCGCGGTAATGTATGTCTCAATTTGTTCAGCCAAATCATTGTCTCCAATGGTATGCACCAACGTATGATGATGATTGTCACTCCTTGGGAATGACGGCATCCATCGCTTCGGCGATGTTGCGCACCTGGATGAGCTGCAAGCCCTTGGGCACATCTTCCAGCTTGCGACGCGTCTTGGGCATCAGCACGCGCTTGAAGCCAATCTTAGCAGCTTCGTTGAGGCGCATACTCATTTGATTGACCGTGCGCACTTCCCCACTCAGGCCAATTTCGCCAATAATAGCCACATCGGCAGGCAACGGACGATCATAGTAGCTGCTGGCAATCGCCAGGGCCATCGCCAGATCGCTGGCGGGTTCACTGATTTTGAGGCCGCCGACGATATTCACGAAAATATCCTGCTCATACAGTCGCAGGCCCATGCGCTTGCTGAGCACGGCACTCACTAGCAGTAAACGGCTCATATCGACGCCGTTGGGAGTGCGACGGGCATTACCGAAGGCGGTCGGGTTGGTCAGCGCCTGGACTTCGACCAGCAGCGGGCGGGTGCCTTCCATCGTCACAGCGATGCCGCTACCAGGGGCATTAATCACGCGCTCGGCCAAAAAGGCCTCACTCGGATTAGGCACTTCCACCATGCCCCTACCGATCATCTCAAACACGCCAACTTCGCTGGTCGCACCGAAGCGGTTCTTCACGCTGCGCAGCAAGCGGAACGTCTGGAAGGGGTCGCCTTCTAGGAACAGCACCGTATCGACGATGTGCTCCAAAACGCGCGGGCCAGCAATACTGCCCTCTTTGGTCACATGGCCAATCAATATCACGCTGATGCCGGTCGTCTTGGCGAGTCCCTGTAAGCGGCTGGCGCACTCGCGCACCTGGCTGACCAGACCGGGCGAGCTATCCAGTTCATCAGTATATGTGGTCTGGATACTATCGATAATCAGGATTTCCGGGCCGACTTCCTGCACATGGCCGAGGATTGTTGTCAGGTTAGTTTCCGTTAGCAGGAACAGGTCATGCGCTTCGATCTGTAGGCGTTCCGCGCGCATCTTGATCTGACGGGCGCTTTCTTCACCGCTGACGTAGAGCACTCGGCCATGCTGGTTGGCCATCAGCCCACTGAATTGGGTCATGAGCGTACTTTTGCCCGCGCCCGGTTCGCCACCCAACAGCGTAATGCTACCGGGAACCAGTCCGCCGCCTAGCACGCGGCTGAACTCCTGCATGGGGACAGCCATGCGCGATTCCTGGGCCATATCGACTTCCGCAAGGCGGCGCGGTTCACTGCGGGGTGCGCCCACGATCTGGCGGCTGGCTTGCTTGGCGCTCTTCTTAACGGGAGCAGCGACGACCTCTTCAGTTATGGTGCCGAATTCACCGCAGTTGGGGCAGCGGCCCATCATCCTTGGACCTTGCCAACCGCAATTCTGACATACGTATTTGCTACGTGTTTTTGCCATAAATCCATCCACTTATCGGAACGTTTGTGCGATAAAGTATAGCATAATCCGGCCTATGCGAAGATAGTGAGTACGATTTCGTTCACTTTTAAGGGACAAGACCGAGTTTGTCGATCATAATAGGGTTATTATGAGAGTCGAAGTGTTTATCTTACACAATATTCCCGATCAATCATCTGCAATTACGACAGAGTCGCCATGACACGTTTTTCAGCATCAAACCCGGTGCGCAAGGCAGCGCTTAATCTAGGCCAAAAGCTCTACGCTTTCCTTATGATTGTCTGGGAAAAGTGGGGAGAGCCTGTTTATGCCTTTGAGCAGGAGAGCGAACTGTACCGCACGCGTTTTGTGTCCGCGAGTTTGCTATCTCTGGCGTTCCTGGCAGGGGGCATCCTGCCGCTGCGGTACATTCTGCTGCCGCTAGACGACCAAACCATTTTGCGCGCGAGTATTGCCCTTGTTGCTGGGCTTATCCTGCTCATTGCACAACGGTTTGCCTATCATGGGCGCTACATGCTGGCCAGTTGGATTGCGATTTTGACGGCAAGCAGCGCTGTGACAGTTGCAGGCGTCTTCATCTTAGGGCGTGTCGATTCACTTTATTTCTTTATGATTGTACCCGTCTACGCAGCGGCGATTATGCCTGTCCGGCGATTGATTGAAATTACGGCTATCCACAGCATTGCCATGCTGCTTATCGCCACAATTGCAGGCCCGGAACGCGGACAACGTATCTTTGAAGAGCCATTCATTAACTTCCTGGTGCTCTCTTTTATGGTGATCTTGATTGTGGCATACCGCAACTATATTGAGCGGCAGGCCTGGGCACGTATCCAGAGAAGCGAAAAACGCCATCGCATCATTTCCGAATTGGTGTCTGATTACGCTTATGCTGTCAAACAAACTGATGATGGCAAGTATGTCTTTGAATGGGTAACGGATTCGTTTGCAAAGCTATTGGGCCACGACAAAGCTCAGGACATGCTGGAAATTGATCTTACTTACCAACTCTACCTCAATTTGGTCATGAACGAGGAAATATTACAGGTAAGCTTGGACCAAGCCTTTGCCGGGGAACAAACTTTAGTAGAAATACCCTATCGTAAGCAGGATGGTACCATAGGCTGGATCGAACTTCATCGCCAACCGGAGCTTGACCCCAAGACAGGCGAAGTCATCCGTGTCTATGGCGTTGGTCGGAACATCAGCAACCGAAAAGCAGCAGAAGCCCAGGCGGAGGTCATCGCGCTACAGCAAGGTAGGCTGCGGTTAATCCAGGAGTTTGTACACGCGATTTCTCATGACTTCCGCACATCACTATCGAATGTGGAGACGCACCGTTATCTGATCGAGCGCAAAACAGCCGATCATGGTATCAACCTGTCGTCTAATCTGGACATCGTTCAGCTCTACATCAAACGCATGACGCGCCAACTGGACGGGATGACCGAGATCGCGGAAATCAGCGACATTATGACGCAAAAAACGTCTATAGAAGACCTCTTCCAGCACGTGAACCTGCTCTATAGTTCGGCAGCCAAGGCCAAACAGATCGAGCTTGATACACGCTTACCCACAAATGACTTGGCACTATGGATTGATGCCAACAAGGTCAGGCAAGCGATCTGCCGCCTGGTTGAAAATGCGATCACTTATACACCTGAGGGCGGCTCTATTACACTCGATGTCAGGGACACGCCGGAGAGTACGATTATCCGCCTGACGGACGATGGCGAGGGCATCCCACCAGAGCACCTCACGCGCATCTTCGATCTATTTTATCGGGTGGATACGTCGCGTAATGTGCATACGGGCGGCGTGGGCATCGGGCTGAGCCTGGTACGCTTCGTCATGCAAGCCCATAAGGGCGATGTCAACGTCACCAGTGAACCGGGCAAAGGGTCACAATTCGAGCTGGTGTTCCCCAAGACACATATCCGTACTGAGGTCACGCCCGTGATTGAGCCATCTCTCCCTAATGAATATGAAGCTCACCCGTCTTGATGTAGCCGACTGATGCAGTTGTTCAACAGCAATTCTTTTGCATCGCTTTCTGTGTCTGCCCATAATTTCCTTGGCAGGCGCTTGTTGCGATGTAGCCTTCATGATACAGTCGCCTGATGATTCGTAACTAACCCCTGATGACATCAGCATGAGCGGGATGCTACAAGGCCCATATCTATGATAAATCCAGCTAATACCCCACGCGAGGCGATTCTATCCAACGCGCTGGCTCTCTTTTCTAAAAAAGGATACAAGGACACGACCATCGGTGACATCGCAGAGGCCGCTGGCTGCACGCCGAACCAGCTTTATCATCACTTCGCGCACAAAGAATTGATCGTGTTGGCGTATTACGAGCAGTTGATGGACGATATGCGTCAGCAAATGACTGAGCTACCCTTCGATACTATCGCCGTGCGCCTGAACACCATCATGCGCACATATCTGCAAAATGCCAGCGACCAACGCAGTGCAATGGCGGCTTTGTTTGCAGCGAGCCTTCAAGAGGAAGAAGGTGAGATTACTGAACGGCTAGCAACACTGCGCACAGCCATGATCGCTGACTTCCAGACGTTGGTGCGCGAGGCAGTCGACTGCCCCCGCGAGAACCTCATCGATAGCCTGGGCGCTTTGCTGGCCACGACGCATATCCTGGTAACGCTCTTCTGGTTGTATGATCGGACGCCGGGCCAACAGACCACGGATAAATTAATCAGCTATATTGATGATGGGTTGGGGTTACTGCGGCCACTGATGCTGATGCCCCTGGTCAACAAAGCCATTAACCGCATAGCAACCTTGCTGCTGGCCTTTTTCACCAATCAGGCCATCGACAGCAACGGGGAGTCTAACGGACAGTCCGACTCATTGATTTAGTTGACGTCACAAACAAGCATAGATCACTTCAAGACGACATCGTCAAATACGATGGCGTAGTGCTGCTGCAAATAGGCCTGGGCTTTTTCACGAGATGATACGAAAACCGTCTCTTTGGCAAAGGCGTGCGGCGCGATTTTATTGCCCATGCCCTGCACGATAGATTTATATTTCAACTTATGCTCGGCTACCACGACAACGACTGCGCCTTGATTGGGCGGCACCATTTTTTCAAGAAACTGCATATCGGTGGTCGTCAGCATATTGTCAACGCTGCGCTCATCAATGATGAGATGCACCGTATGCGACACGCTTTTTAGCATATCCGCGGATTCGCGGGCCATCTTATAGAGGTCGTCTTTGGTAACATCATCTGAGTATTGCTGCAAAACGACCGTTTTTTGTCGGTTATACCATCTGATTTGATAGGCCATAGCAACTTACCTGTATGACATAGGATGTGTTCTAATTCTAAACCTGTATCCACTTGCTTGATTCCAGTGTATTATGAAACATGCCATCAAAGCGTTTAGTTTTTGTTATGGCGCTTTACATTGACATGACTACGAGAAGCAGATCAGCGAGTCGTTCTACTCGGTGTAATTTCAGCAATATTCATGAGATATGCTGGATTATGAGGTGTGTCTAACCAACCACTTAGGGCACAATGAGATTCGCTTTACATCGCAGGATGGAACCCCTACAATGTAATTAGTCATAACTTTCAGGATAAACTGAATGTTATGAACATAGGGCAAAGCTGCAAGCGACCGTTGTGTGTGGATCAGAATTTTCGCATTGTAGCAATGTTAGCTGATCGGTTATCCCCCATAACTTATCGAACAATGCCCTAGATACATGTCTCCCTCCTTGATGGTTGCGCCGGGCAAACAGGCCCGGCGTAACTATTTGGTGAGGGAGTCCCCTATTTTCATCAACAAATTTACCGAATCGGAACCAGGGAGATGTTGGTATTGGTGCTGAAAACCAGATAAGCGCCGCTTACCCAGCCAATCAGTCCACCGAAGTCAACCTGCCACCAGGTGCCATAAGCATCGCGCCCGACGAGGCTCGCACGGGCACCAGCTGGCATGCGCCACACAATCGGGAAATTTGTGCCCGGCCCACTGCGCATGTTGAGGTTTCCGGTTGTGACGACTGTGTTGAATGTCTCGGCCAGGAAGCGATCGACGGCTTCTTGCACGGCTTGTTCCCGGAAATCCTGCAATGAGGGCACATCTTCGGCATTGGCGGCGATCACCAGCGGCGCACTGACCCACCCACGCAAGTTGCCAATCTGGAGCAGGTACCAGCCGCCATCTTCCGAAACCTGCACAATCGGGTAAATTTCACCATATTCGATGATGGTCAGCACAACGCCGTTGGTCGATGGCGCGCTGCGGACGTTGAGGCGGTAGACATCCACGCTGGCAACGGTGGCATCGGTGGCGAACTGCGGCGGCGGTGAAACAGGCGTAACCTCCGTATTCGGGAAATAATCCGGGGCGTCCAGCGGCGATGTATAGACCGCTGGCGTGACCGTTGGCGTCAGCGAGTTCGTGATGGGCGTCGGGGTCGCAGTGCCAATCTGGGCCAGTACGGGCTGCGTGAGCGGCAACATCAAACCCGCAAACAGGGCAAACAGCATCAAGGCAACCAGCGCAAACAATCGTTTATACATGATGGCAAATCTTTCTAGCGAGGGACTCGCTGCATGTCATGGCCATATAGCACCAGCATAGCCCATCTAAGACATTGGCACAATCAACCCTTAGGCCTGTTTACCTTCTAGATGTGCCCTATTTATGGCCACACCATACTGGCAAAAGCAGGACGATGGTCATAGCGCGATGGGTATCCCTTCGGTAGACTCACTCTAACAAAGGCAATCCACTAGACGAATCGATCTAGAACAACCAGCGAGGATGAACACCATGCTTGATTACCAAGCCCGCATGAAAACCTTCCAGCAAAATCTGGCCCAACAAGCCGACCTGGCTTTCTTCCCCATTTCAGCGGATTTAGCCTATTTAACAGGCGTCCCGCGTGACATTCCGACGTTCGGCTGGACGATTCATCCGGGGCACTGGCTGGAAGGCGCATGGGTCACCCCCAATCGCGCTGTGCTGACGCTGCCGCGTATGAGTGCTGAATTTGGCGGCCTATCCGACAGCGCCGACATCGAGCTGCACGTTCTGGGCGATCATGGCAACCCTGCCGATCTGGTCGCAAAAATCCTAAAGGAAATGGAACTGCCCAACCCGCCGACGGTCGCTATCGGTGACCGGGCACATGGCGAGACGGTCGTCAATTTGCAAGCACTCCTGCCGAACGTGCGCTTTATTTCCGGCACGGACATTGTACGCAAGCAGCGCGTCATCAAGACCGAGGAAGAAATTGAGGTCATGCGGCGCGCGGGTGCCATGACCGAAGCAGCCTTCGCCGATGTGATCCCCAACCTCAAGCACGGCATGACCGAACTAGAGGTGCTTACGGAAGTGAACTATCAACTACGCAAGCATGGCTCACTGGGCGAGAGCTTCCCGACTGCGTTTTATAACTCCGGCGTCAACCACCCGCTGATCTTCGGCAAGCGCTTAGAGACCATGCCGCGTGTGCTGGAGCCACCCGTGTCAATTTTGTTCGACTTTGGCGCGATTTTAGAAGACTACTGCTATGACTTTGGTCGCACGGTCTTCTTCGGTGAACCCGATGCAAACATTCAGCGGGTACATGGGCTGGTGATGGCCTCGCAGGCAGCCGGTATCGCGGCGCTAAAAGCTGGCGAAAACACGACCGCGCAAGCCGACGCCGCTGCCCGTAAGATCATCGAAGATGGCGGCCTGGGTGAGGCTTTCCGCCATCGGCTGGGGCATGGCATCGGCATGGATGTCCACGAACCGCCCTTCCTGACCGCCAGCGACCATACGCTGCTGCAAGAAGGCATGCTCTTCACTATTGAGCCGAGCATCACCCAATTCCATGATGTATCAGCGCGCGTGGAAGATGTCGTCGTGGCACGGCCTGGTGGTGGCGAGCCGTTGACGTCCGGCTTCCAGGAGTTGATCGTGATTGAGTAAGTCTCTGTAACTCAATCTCTATTTACACTATTTAAAAGTTGCGTTTTGAAAGGTATTTCCAATGAAGCAAGCCATGATGTTCGTCGGTGGGTGGGATGGTCATGAACCCAAGCAAACTTCGGCCCGTTTTGCCAAGTTGCTGGAAGAAGCCGACTACGAAGTCAAACTGTATGACAACCTCGATGTGCTGACCGACGTCGATTATCTCAAATCGCTTGATTTGATTGTGCCCGTCTGGACGATGGGCAAGATCGAAAAAGAGCAGGTCCAGGGCCTGATTGCGGCTGTGGAAAGTGGTGTCGGGCTGGGCGGCTGGCACGGCTGCATGGCGGATTCTTTCCGTGACAGCACCGACTACCAGTTCATGGTCGGTGGCCAATGGGTGGCCCATCCGGGCAATGTGATTGATTACTACGTGCAGGTAACCGATCAAGCCCACGAAATCACCCGCGACCTCAAAGATTTCCATATGCATTCTGAGCAGTACTTCATGCATGTTGATCCGAGTGTGCAGGTGTTGGCCACGACGACCTTTACTGGCGAGCATGCCGCCTGGATCAATGGTGTGGTGATGCCCGTCGTATGGACCAAGAAATATGGTGCGGCGCGCGTATTCTATACCTCGCTGGGCCATGTCGACAGCGACTTTGACGTGCCGGAAGCACAGGAAATCGTGCGGCGCGGCTTGTTGTGGGCCAGCCGTTAGGGCGAATGTTTTCCCTAGTTTTGTCACCTTTTTTGCAAAAAAGGTGACACCAAAAAACACTGTCCTTAGAGAATCAGGGGCACGACAATGTCGTGCCCTTACACGTTGCACCCTCTAATCGCATGCTCAAGACCGTTGATCTGGCTAATATCAACAGGATCTAGCTAACAATCACTGGAATGTGCTCAAACTGGGTGACATCGACCAGGCCCAGGTCACTGATGCGAATTTCAGGGATAACGACCAGGGCCAGCAAGCTGAACTGCATATAGGCGTTATTGAGCGTGCAGCCGCAATCCTGCATGGCTGAGACCATATTGGCTGACTTTTCAGCGACGACTTCGGCGCGTTCAGTGCTCATCAAGCCACCGATAGGCAGCTCGACCAGGGCAATTTCCTGACCTTCTTTATAGACGACCACGCCCCCGCCAACCTCATTCAACCGAGCGACCGCATTGGCCATATTCAGTTCATCCGTGCCGACCACAATCAGATGGTGGCTGTCATGGGCGACGGTAGCGGCTATGGCACAGGGCACGTTCAGGCCCAGGCCATGCACGAAGCCATTGACGATGTCGCCCGTGCCACGATGACGCTCTAATAGGGCGATACGAGCAATATTCTGGCTGATGTCCGGCATGACCTGCCCATTTACCACTGGCAGATCGACTTGCATGCGACGCGTCGGGGCCTGATTTTCGATGACGCCAATGGCATTGACCGTCACAGTGGGATTCTTATCCGAAGGCACTGCGAACTGTTCCGGCTCCACCAATGACAGCGGCCCTAAATTGACCGACTGCTTAAAGCGCTCCGGGTGTTCATATGGCGGCATGTCGATAGCCAGCTTGCCATCTTCAGCGACGACCTGTCCAGCAGCAATCACCAGCTTGGCAGCAAAGGGTTCCAGGCTGTCGCTCAGGACGATGTCGGCATAACGGCCAGGAGCGAGACTGCCCAGGTCACGATCCACGCCGAAGTGCTGGGCAGTATTGATGGTCATCATCTGGATAGCGATCAAGGGGTCCAGGCCGAGTTCGACAGCATGGTTGAGCACGCGATCCATATGGCCATCCTGCACCAGCGTCCCGGCATGGACATCATCGGTACACAGGATGAACTGACGCGGGTCGAGGCCCTTTTCGGTGATGGCTGTTACCTGGGCTTCGACATCGTACCAGGCACTACCCAGGCGCATCATGGGGCGCATCCCGCGCCGTGCGCGTTCGACAGCATCGATTTCGCGGGTGTTTTCGTGGTCATCGGCTGGACCACCCGCAATATACGCATGGAAAGGCCGCCCCAGGTCGGGGCTGGCATAGTGACCGCCGATGGTCTTACCCGCTTTGGCCGTTTCCGCCATGATGGCGTGCATGCTGTCATCGTTGTTGAATACACCAGGGAAATTCATCATTTCGCCCAGGCCGATGATACCGGGCCACTGCATGGCTTCGGCGACATCGTCGGACGTAATGCTCGACCCTGGTCGCTCCAGGCCGGGTGCAGAGGGAACGCACGAGGGCATCTGCACAAAGGCATTGATAGGCATAGTCGCGGCCTCATCGACCATCATACTCACACCATCCAGGCCAAACACGTTGGCGATCTCGTGCGGGTCAGCAAAGATGGCCGTCGTACCATGCGGCAGCACCGCACGCACATACTCGGTGACAGTGCACATGCTGCTTTCGACGTGCATATGGGCATCCGTCAGGCCAGGGACCATGTAGGCGTCGTCCGCATCAATGACGGTTGTCTGCTCGCCGATGCAATAGCTGGCATCCGGCCCGATATACGCAATGCGCCCGCTGTGCACAGCAATATCCGTCGCCGGAACCACTTCGCGCGTATGGACATTCACCCAGCGGCCATTACGCACCACGAGTTCCGCAGGCAAACGCCCCATTGCGACATCCACCAACTGCTGTGCAACATCATGCCACTGCTGGCGATCTTCTTGTAGACGCATGAACTTGGCTCCCTTCTCGCATTCTTCGATGTAATCTGCACTGTAATCAGCAATTTAACCATGCAGTATAGACCCAGGCAGCGGCCAAGCCAAGTGAAATCGACGAGTTAGGTCACGCGGCAGAGATACATGGTGTTATCGCGCTCTTTGACAAAGCCGACTTTCATGGCCGTTTTCCAGGAGCCGATGTTGTCGGCATCACAGTGCCAGCCGACCTCCGTGAAGCCCTTCGCAAAGGCCAAATCGGCGCAGGCAGCAGCCACGACAGCAGCCAGCCCTTGCCGCCGGAAAGTTTTCTGAGTCTGGATGCCGATTTCACAGCGAGACCCACTGCGGCAGTCGGCCAGAGACCAGCTTACGATACGCCCATCGTGTTCAATACCCATGCCAAAGCCCTCACGCAGATAGTGCGCTTGACTCCCCCAGTTGTAGCGCACCCAGCTATGAATGTGGTCGGGAACGGTCAGGTCGGGGTCGTTCAGTAGGCCAGCATCGATGGGGCGCAGATGGTAATTTTCGGGAGCAGGCAAGACGCGCCCCTGGCGATCCGCAGGTGTGCAGACATAATGCTGACGCGGATCAGGGGTGACGGCATAGGGCGCACACAGTTGATCCAGATAGGGCCGCCAGCCCTCGGTGGCACCAAAATACAACACGCGCCGTTCATCGGTGAAGTAATGCTCATGGAGATAGCGATTGAGTTCAGCGACGATTGTTTCTGTGGGTGTGCCTGCGATATGTGTGCCCTCTACCGTATGCATGAGAGCAGCCGTCGGCTGTTCTGCATCATCGGCCAGGACGTAGCCCCAGTTGTGACCGTCGATGGCAGCGGGAATAGCGACGTTAAAAGCGGCGAGTGGTGCGAATAAATGCACCACCTTTGCCAAGTTTTCAGTTGTGATTTCAGTTAACATATTTAGCTTTCTAGCGATGTGGATTCAGGGATAGCGGCTAGCAAACGGCCATGCTGGCGAATGGTGCGACTGTAGAGGCCGATCACCGGGGCGAGGATGACCGCACCCAGCGCCAGTGCGATCCGTACACCGAACTGCTGGCCAATCAAGCCGATACCGGGGCCACCTGCGATCTGACCGAAGGCGTCCATCTGGCTGGTCATGCTGATCACAGTCGCGCGCACTTTAGGATCAAGCCCCTGGTTGATCCAGGCTTCACGCAAGGGACCATTGATGCCGCGCATAGCCCCAATCGCCCAGATGGCGATCAACGCCAGCCAGAACTGGCCTGCCAGCGCAAAGACCACCAGAGCCGCCATCAGCACAATGCTGGCCCGGATCAACGTGCGTGCAATCGCCACTTGATCAGCGACTTGTACCCGCCGCCGGACGAACTCAGTTGTCGCCAGACCAATGGGCATCCCCAGCAGGCTGATGACCCCGAACCAGATGACCACATCCAGGTTGCCCAACTGCGGCAGACTGAAGTTTTCCAGGATGTGCAGCGTCCAGAGACGATCATAGCCCTCGCTGAACGCCCCCCACACGAAGATAGCCGCCATCAGCGTGAGCAAGATTGGCTTGCCACGAATGGTACGCATGCCTTCAGCCGTAGTGTGGAACATCGTCTGGAAAGTGGTTCGTTCGCCTTTGGGGGCCGGTTGGAAGCCTGTTTCCTTCATGGCGACGATCATATAGAGCGAGACCAGTAGCAAGCTGATGCCCGCCGCCACAATCGGCAGACGCAAGTCGATTAGGGCCAAAACGATGCTGATGACGATGCCGACCGCCCCCGCGATTTGACTTGCTTGTGACGAGCGAATGAAGGCCGACCCGGCAGGCTCCTCACCGATTTCATCAACCAACCAGGCGCTAATCGCCCCACTGATAAAGGTCCAGCCCAGGCCGAGGACGACCTGCGAGAACAGGATCACCGCGAATGAGGGCACGACGAAGATGAAGAAGCTTAAGCCCATCAGGGCCACACCGATGATGACGGACAGACGGCGGCTGTAGACATCGGCTACCACGCCTGTGGGCACTTCAAACAGAAATGCGGATAGCTCCAGCGCGGTGCCGACCAGCACCATCTGCAGCGGGTCCAGATGCATGACCGTCACCAGATAGACCATATTGACGGTGAAGGCCAATGTCAGGCCGAAGCGCCAGAGAAACGAAAAGATGATATAGACGCGAAAAGCGTCATTTTTAGTTGGGTTGTTGTTTATGGAGGACAAATTGCCCGTTCCTTATTTTGAATGCACTAGCACACAGAGGACGGGCAGCGAGGCTATCTAGCGCGAACCACCCATCAGGCGAAAGAGACACTTGTGCAGTTGTATGGCTTGCATTTTGTCACCTCCTTCGTGATAAGCGATCAATAGCGACACTATAGCGGGAATATCGCAGCCTGTCAAATATCAGAAGCCATAAAGACGGACCAGACAGGCTATTAGGAGTTCATGACAGGCACAGGCGGCTGTGCTAAACTGAATCGATTTTCCCCATAGGAGGAGAACCGCATATGGCTGATATCCCACGCAACCCGCTTGAAAAAGAGGGCTACATCCTGGAATTTAGTGACGATTTCGACCAAGGCGTGCTCGATACTGATAAATGGGTGCCTTACGATCTGCCTCAATGGAGTTCACGGGAGCAGGCATGGGCACGCTATACCTTCGCTGAGAGTTCCCTGGTGCTGCAAATCGAGAAAGATCAGCCAATGAGTATGCCAAATTACGATGGTGACGTTAAAACATCCTCCATCCAGACTGGCTTGTTCTCTGGCCCGGTCGGCAGCTCAATCGGACAGCATCATTTTCGTGAGGGTTTGGTCGTGCTGGAAGAACAACCGACGATCCGTACTTATACGCCACAGTACGGTTACTTCGAAGCGCGGGTGAAGACCGACAATCGGCCTGGGAGCATGGCAGCCATATGGATGATCGGCTTTGAAGAAATACCTGAAGAATCCGGCGAGATTGCCATGTTCGAGCTATTTGCTGACCAGATGACGGACAGGACATCAGAGGTGCGTTACGGCATCCATCCCTGGGGCGACCCGACGCTGACCGACGAATACTATCATGAGGATTTACCCATCGATGCGACGGAATATCACATTTACGCGCTGGAATGGACGCCAGATCATGTTGATTTTTATGTGGATAACATCAAGCGGCGGACGGTGTGGCAGTCGGTCGCGTATCCGATGCAGTTCATGATGGGGATATACGAGTTACCTGGCGAGGGCGTGACGCCACAAGAGAAGCCACGCCAGTTTTTTGTCGATTATTTTAGGGGGTACCAGCCGATAGGCGGCTATTAAGCAGCCGCCTGCCAAAGAAAGTCAACGACGCGCTCGATGACATGGGCATCGGCCAAAATACGATGATGCCCCAGGCCGCTGGTAATTTCACACTCGGAAAGGGGCCATACGGCGGATGTACGCATACTGCTCGACATATGAATGACCGGGTCGGTGTTATCGTGAATGATCAAACCGGGCAGGTGCAAGTGACGGGCGGCTTCGGTCATATTGCAATCAGCCAGCTTGCGAGGCAAACGCGCCTGGATCGCGCCGCAAAGATCTTGGCGCTGGCGGCTGTTAAGGTCGATCAAATCAGAGAAGAAGTCGACATGCTCGCCGATATTCGACATGGGGGCAACAAAAGCCACACGCTGGATTTGACGAAGAAGGTCGGGGGCCTGAGCCAGTACCAACGAGGTAGCGGCAGCCCCAAACGAATGAGCGACGACATGGGTCACACTATGCTGCTCAATGGCGCATTGCACCGCATTGCCAAAATCGACCATGTCGGTTGATTGCGCGGGTGACTGACCATGTCCGGGTCCATCGAAAGCAACCACGCTGAAGCCCGCATCTAACAGGGGCTGAACCCAGTTCAGCATACGCCCCAGGTGACTTTCCCAGCCGTGGACAAGTAGCACGGTCTTTGGCCCACCCTGCCAACGATAGCCGATCAGGCGTCGCAAGCCATGATAAACAGTGATCGGTAAAGCCCCTTCTGGCAAAGCATAATCCACCTTACGGCGACGTGGACGACGAAAGTAGCGTGTGGAGATATTCGATGCCAGTTCAGGCGATGCCATCCAGAGGGATTTAATCCCGGTTGCCAACATACGCTGGGAGAAGTTCAGATGGAAGCCATTGCGGCGACCCTGAGTGTGATCCGGCGCGTTGTTTTTACGA
The DNA here is from genome assembly GCA_002699585.1 of Anaerolineaceae bacterium. Classification (GTDB taxonomy): domain Bacteria; phylum Chloroflexota; class Anaerolineae; order Aggregatilineales; family Phototrophicaceae; genus Phototrophicus. The sequence continues at coordinate 936,807 of PABP01000038.1, forward strand.
GGATGTGATGCAATCGCCTGGTTCGTTGATGCGCTTTGGAGTTGTAACCGCGATATGAGATTCGCTAACAAGAGGAGTAACTTCATCGTGAGCATCCCTGTGCGTGGTATGAGTCAACAAATCAATTTGTAGACACGCTGTCTATCTTACCCTGTATTCCGCAGGTAAACATCCCTAACCCACGACTACGGTACAGGAAAGCCCTATCGTAAGAAAACACTTTATAAAAAAGTGTTTGCGAACTTTTATCGATGTTTATAGTTGACGCTACAGATGTGAACTAATTCTGCGGATGCTTGCGCAGCCACATGGCCTTGATCGCGTAGATCTCGCCCATATGACGAATGTTATCGACCAGGCCCATTTGGATGATGTTGTAGCACGTCAAGCGGCCCTCGAAGCCGACAGCCGACGTGTGCAGATCTTCGATAGGCGTGTTCTCGATGTAGCCATGAACGCGGTCGTATATATCATCAAGGTAACCCAGCAGCGTATCGGCAGGCATCAGCGGAATAGCGGCGACTTCTTCCAACGTGTAGTCATTCACAGCGCCCCAACCATCACGACCGATGCCACGCGGATCGTAACCCGTTTTTTCGGCCCAGCCATCACGCAGCCAGCACTCGTCCTCGGCTGTCTGCCCCAGGATCATCCGCACCAGGAAAACATCCAGCAAACGGCCCATATGCCAGACCGTCACGGCGATGTTGTTGGCCTCACCATCTGGCGACCAGTAGAGGCTGCCCTCCGGCAGGCTGTCCATGAAGCGCTTCATACGCCGCCGCGTATCTTCCAGCAAGTCGATAAGGACATCTTTGGCTGTGGTAATCATAAGTTGCCTCCTGAACCGCAAAGGCTACCTTAGGTAAATTGTGTTATCCGTCCTAGTATATCCCTTTTCGTTCACAGTGAGCAGCACACTAAGATGTCCGGGACACTTACATATCGATGCAGATTGTCATCAGATCTGACCAGATCCAGCCCGCAGGCTCACTATCTGACCAGCGAATGTGGTACCAATCGCCGGGGGTTTCACCAGCAACGATGGTCTGTATTTGAAACACCTCATAGCGAATATCAGACGATGACTTGGTCACAATATCAAAGTTAGTACCCGGTCCCGACCGAATGTTATTGCCATCGATGGTCTCACAGACCATTCGTGTTGGCGGTGGAAAATCCTCATCAGCGGCTTGAGGGCGCACCGTATCGCCAATCCATAGGCTAGATTGGCGCGTATCCCAGGGGTCCAACCAGTTTGTAGGAACAGGCTGAGATGGTGACCGTACTTCAAAATGTAGATGGGCCCCGCCCAGCCCGGTGTCACCACTCAACGCAATCGGCTGTCCTATTTCACTTACAAAATCATAGAGGCCGACGAGGGAGGCCTGCAAGTGGGCGTAACCTGTATACCACACGACAATATTATGATCGACAACTCTGGCATGTTCCATCAGCACATAGTTGCCATAAGCATCGCCACAACTGGTATCGTCAGATACACAACTCGAATTGACTTTAACGACTAAGCCCGGAGACGCGGCATAAACGTTTGTTCCAACGGGTAAGCCTGCTGGCTTGCCACCCACATCCGTACCTTCATGCCCTTCGTAGGCACGTGGCTGGGCCAGGCCAGGACATTCAAGGGCATAGTTCAGGTCCGTCCATTCCGAATCCGGATAGCATGTGACGCTCCGAGCATAGTCCGGCAGCGGCCAATACAAAAAACCGCTTACGGAGTTTGGCCCAGACGGAGGGTTAACAACCGTATCATCTGGCCAAGACGCTACTGCTTCGGCATGGGTAATGCCAATCACCTGAATGGGATAGGTTTCAAATACGGACGCCGGAGGGTCTTGTAGCGCCAGGGCTGTCTGGAACCAGAAAACCTGATTTGTATCAGTGTTCAAAAGATAGCCGACTACACCGACCGTATCAAACCCAATGAAAACCCATTCATCAGACAAGATGGCGGCATTTCCCTTCAGCGCTGGAACCGAAGTAGATTGCTGCAACACAGCTTCTGATGTGCCTAGTTGATAGTGCCATATATTTGCTTCACCTAGATTGTGAAGCATGTATCGCTCAAGCAATATCAGTGTGCCATCATCTGCCCAGCCAATCGGCACGAGATAACCACGTTCGTTGGATAGCTCGTCAGCGAACAGCAATGTCTGCTGACCATCTTCAAATAGAACGATCTCGTAGCCTGGCCCTTCTGGTTCAATCGCAAGAAATACAAACTGTGTTCGATCAGGAGACCAGAAGCCCTGATAGAAACCATAGCCGTTCAATGGGGATTCTCTTAGAGGGCTGTTCTGATAGGTGAATACATTTCGATCAGACGGTTGAAGCCATGTTGAGACTGCATCTGCTCGATAATCCGTCGCTATCAGATCATTCTGCGCAACAGCCTGCACCATGACGACATCATTCCATACGAAAACGATGAGATCATCAGCCTGGTACTGGGCACCTGAGATCGGGACAAAGGTAGCAAATATCAGGGCCAGAATACAGAAACGCAACCACATGCAGTTCAGCTCCACGATGTTATATCGTAACGCAGTATAACATCGCAGGATAATGCATAAATCAGCGATTAACCTACGGGAGTCCGGAGACAGTGCGGCCCGAAATCAGCCTATCTCACAGTAATCATGCTGCCGGATGGGGTTTTGTCGACCAAGATATGAACCGGGAAAGCGTCGCGCAATTCGTCAATGTGGGTGATGACCAGCACCAGGTCGAAGTCCTCTTGAATGGCCGTAATCGCCTCGACGAGCTTGTTACGGCCCTGGTCGTCCTGGGTACCGAAGCCTTCGTCGATGAACAGGGTCCGCAGGTGCGCACCCGCACGGCGGGCCAGCATCTTACTGAGGGCCACGCGAATAGCAAAGTTAATGCGGAATGCCTCGCCGCCGCTGTACATTTCATAGGGACGTGTGCCCAGTTCATCGGCGATTTCAATTTCGAGCGTTTCACGTTGGCTGCCATCGACATTGGTCGTCAAGGTGCTCAGGCGCAGGTGCATACGACCATCGGTCATACGCGCCAAAAGTTCGTTAGCAGCCGTTTCCAACTCAGGGATGGCCGCTTCGATAATCATGGTCGGGACGCCATTTTTGCCGAAAGCGTATTCCAGTTCTTTGTAGAGCGCATGCTGACGCTCGGCTTCTTCGCGCTGCTCTTCTAACGAGGCGCGGCGTGTACGCAAATTTCCCAGGGCGGCAAGCTGTTGATTGGCTGAGCCTAGTTGCCCGCTGGCGGCATTGAACAGCGACCGCTGCTTGAGCACTTCTTCTCGGCGCTGATTTTTGATGACCACCTGAGCAGTCAGATCGGTAATCTGGCTATTCAACTCAAGGATGGCAGCGTCCTCGTCGGCCAGCGCTTGCTGCAAATTCTCCTGACGCGCAATCAGGCTCTCAAGTGCGGTTTGTTCCGAGGGCAGCGTCCCCTTGGCGACTTCCAATTGCAGATGCTGCTGCTCATAGGCGCTGAACTCGGCTTTTTGCGTGCTGACCGCTTCAAATTCATCGGTGTCATAGCCGATCTTGCTGCGCTCTTCATCCAGCAGGCGCATTTGCTCACGCAGTTCGTGACCATAGTCTTCGCTGGTCAGGGCCTGCTGAACGGCATCTAGCTCGGCCTGGGCTTTATTCAGCTTGACCTGGGCATCCTGGGCCTGGGTCGATTGGGCATGCAGCGTTCCGGCCTGCTGGCGCAAGCGCGGCAGTTGGGCAAGTTGTTCGCCATGCTGCTGCACCGTCTTCTGATGCTCGGCGACTTCCTCAGCGATGTCTTGGATGCGCTGGCTGCTATTACGATATTGTTCGCGCATGGTATCGCGGTCGGTCGACAGTTCTTCCAGCACCTGCTCACGGTGCAGTTCGTCCAACGGCTGACCACACAAGGGGCAGGCGTCACTATCACTGGTCCCCAAGCGGTCGATGCGTTCGTTGAGTTTTTTACCCTCGCTGGTGAGCGTCTTCAGGGTGGACTTGAGGCCGGACTCTTCTTGCTTGAGCTGGCTAATCTGCTCGTGAAGATCGTCACGCTGCTGCTCGACCGCTTCTAGCTCAGCAATACTGGCCTGCACATCAGCGAGTTCATCCTCGTAGGATGTCTCAATATGGCCGCGCAGCACGGCAATCGTGCCTTCCAGCTCACTCTGCTGATTTTCCAGGGTGGCTTTGGCATTGCGAAGGTCTTTTTCCAGGGCGCCGTAGCGCGTGTTGACATCGGACAACTGGCTGAGCTTGCGCCCTAACTCCGACTCACGGTCGCGGGCATCCTGCAAAGCGGCATACCCGGCTTCGATCTGCTCGGCGGTGGCGATGATCGCTTCGTACTCGGCGATGGCTTTGCGGCGTGCATCCATCTGTTCAGCGACAGTCTGCAAACCCTGCTCGTGGTTTGTTTTGCGCTGGACATGGCTCGCCCGCTGGGACTCCGCATTGCGCAAATTGCTATCGGCATCGGCCACTTCGGACAGCAGAGCTTCAGCAGCCTGAAGCGCTTCTTCAGCCTGAGCATAGGCCGCTTCCGCCTGTTCCTTCTCACGCAGATATTGATCCTCTTTGGCCAGTTCCGCCTGAATTTCCTGCAAGCGCCCATCGAAATTGTTCAGTTCGGTGCGCAGGGTGCGTAGTTGGCGTTTGACACGATCCTCATAGGTACGCCATGCATCCAGCCCCAGAATTTCGCCGAGGATGCGCTTGCGATCAGCCGGATTTTTGACGGTGAAGGCATCGGCCTTGCCCTGCTGCAAAAAGGCGCTGTTGATGAAGGTTTCGTAGTCTAGACGCAGGATGTCGTCGATCTTTGACTGGGTCTGGCGCATGTTGGGTTCGTTCATGGTGAGCAGTTCGCCATCGGGCTGCACCACGAACATATCGAGCGTGCCCTGGCCACGCTTGCCGGATTTGCGCTTGCGGATGACGCGATAATTTAGCCCTTCCTGCTCAAAATCGAGCTGGACGAACATCTCGCTCTGGCCGAGGTGCACCAGGTCGTCATCACGCTTGGCACGGGCGCGGCCCCACAATGCCCAGGTGATGGCATCCAGCAAAGACGATTTACCCGCGCCATTTTCGCCAATCAGGCAGGCGAGGTGGATGCCTTCAAAATAAATCGGGTCCGGCGAGCGATACGCCAGAAAATTTTTCACTTCCAGCCGAACAGGGATCATAAAAGGCGGCTTCCAGAGGATTAACTTAAATGCGAATTAGAACAAGTGTAAGTCTAACGGCAGTGGGGTATTGCGTCCAGTACGGCGTCCAGTTATGAATTGTCACAAACAACAGGCCACATAGGGCCAGCGTCAGCTAAGCGACTGCTAGACGACGATTTACGTAAGTAAACAGAAGCCTATAATGGAAAGGTACGCTATAAGGAGCATTTACTTGCGATATACATTCAGCGTTCCCAAATCCAAAACACTCATCTTGCTACTGGCGATGCTGCTGCTCATGGCGACAAGCATCACCCAGGCGCAGGATTTACCGCAACCGTCCGACCGCGCCATTGTGCTCAGCACACAGAATGGGCTGACCGTCGCCGAGATGCCACTGTCGGGGCCATCCTATGGCATCAGCTTTAGCGGAGCCAACCCGGCACAGTACGCCCGCATTGACCAGATCGGCATGATTCGCTTTGTGCCGCCAGGTCAAACGGGCGAAACAATCTATGGGGACAGCCCGTATTTCAACGGTTTCACCCAGAACAGCCCGGAAGAAAATGAGCTGCTGGTGCGCGAGGTCGATATGGCCCCGGCAGGCCAGCACATGGCCTTCCGCATCAACAACCCGGCTATCGATACCCTCAGCCGGGGCGTCTGGTTCTGGCAACCGGAGCGTTTCTACGGGACCGACCCCAGCTATCAAGTGCTGCGCGTATGCCCACCCTTCTGTGATGCCACCGGAGCGACACCCGGCCAGACCTGGACAGCCCTGTCGGTAGATTGGTCGCCGGATGGCAGCGCCATGCTGATCCACATTGAGCTAACCAACGAAAGCCGCCGCGCCCTGGAAATTCGCTATCCGATACGCGGTGAAGAAAATTCGCAGGCGATTACTGCACCCAATCCGCTGCGCTACGATTACGGCACCTGGTCGATTGACCCGACGCGCCTAATCGTCAGCGGGACCGGGCCGAACGGCACCGCTGTGTTCGGCAATGTCGGCATTGATGGCAGCAACCCGATCATCCTGAATGCTTCCGATATTGGCCTGATCTGGGTACAAAATGCCGCCCAGACCGTGACCGGGCAACTGGTCATGCTGGGTGGTCCGAATGCGCAGCAAGCCCTGGCCCTGTATGACGACGCCGGAACACAGCTTACGGACCCCATCGGCACGAGTGCGCCCAGTGAAGTCGATTGGTCGCCGGACCGGACTGCCGTGCGCCTTTTGGTCGATGGCCGCACCTATATTGCACAGATCGACGGCACCGTGACGGACATCAGTGACATGGTCGCCGGGACGCCCAATATCGCCTGGGTGAGCAACGCCCTGCCGCCTTCAGCCATTCCACTGAGCGTAACACCGGCCACCCAACCTGCCGAAACCGCCGTTCCGCCAGCGACCATCGCCGCTGACCCCGCCACACAATATGAGGTTGGGGCGCTGTTGCAGATCATCGTGCCCGATCTGACGTTGTACGCTGAACCCGCTGCCGATGCCGCTGCGCTCAGTATGCTGGCACAAGGTGAGGAAGTCATCATTACGGGAGGTCCGCTGAGTGATGCGGACAATACGTGGTGGCGCGTGCAGACGCTCAACTTCTCCGGCTGGATCGTCGCCGAACGGGATGGTCAAGCGACGCTGGGCTTTTTGTCGGGGTAAGCTGGTCACACTAACTGGAAAGGCTCTGTAACATGACAGAGCCTTTTTTATTGAGGTACGTATATGCTTATGAAAAATAAAACACTTGCAATAATCATAACTTTATTTCTCACATCAGTAGGCTTGAACGCACAAACCCAATTTCAGGGGCCAATTGTGGTTGGTATGCTCATCGGGGGTGGCAAATTAACAATCCAAGATATTGGTACATTTGAGGCTTGGACTATCCCATTGTCCGATTCATACACGCCTGACTACACTTGGTCACCAGATGGTTGTCATATCCTGTTCAGAGGTGTTACCAACTGGAATATCTTTTCACTCACTGACTTTACAATGGATCAAATTCCATCTACGAGTGAAGTAGGCAAACTCACCGAATCGATTGCTTACCCGATATGGGATCTTGATAGCACGTTACTTGTGTTTTCAATAAGCAGTAATTCTTCTTACACTGCCACTGAATTCTATACTTATGATGTTACAAGTGAGGACATTAATCTTGCCTTTGAGGCACATAATGTTGGCCCAAGTGGGGCTATAAAATGGGTATCAGAAACAGAATTATTATACGGGTTTGAGGGCAATTACTATACTTGGAACAAAATAACCAGCGAGATAGAAAATTACTTCTTTTCTTCTCCGAGATCATCTTATCCAGCAAACTGGTATCTACCTTTTTACATTACAACTCAATCCGAGAGCCAATCGGTAGCTACACGATTCTTTTCGGTCCGGCACTACGAAGCTGCACTGGCAAGACCAGAAGAGTATGAAGAATTTGGTCCTACCGAATCAGCAGAGCCACAAACAGGTTTTGATATATATTTATCTGAAACAAATGAGATCAGGCATGTTGACATGCTAGATCAATACCTACAATCTCTAACCATCTCCCCCTCAGGAAAATTCGTAGTAGCCGCAACATATTACCGAACAACACCAGAGAATATAGACGGAATCTACCTGTATGATATTGAGAGCGATACACTGTCGCGTATAAGCGACTTTATCACTCTGATAGACTCAGAATATGGCGTTTACGAGCCATCTTTTTCATCAGATGAGCAATTACTTGCTGTGCCGACAATTGAGGGCTACGACGTTTACGACTTAGCAAGTAAGACTTCTATTTCCTTAAGTGGGGAATTTGCTGGACCATATATGAGACTCAGTTGGTCACCCAATATGGACTACCAAGTCAATCCATGTGACTGAAACTACTAAACGTTATTTAGTAGCTTGACCACGCGCACCAGGAAAAGCTGGCAGCAGGTATCCACATGGTAGTTGAGGTCCATCTGCTCGGTTTCGCGGTCGTAGCGCCCGGTGATAGTGATGCGCGGCGCATTGCCATGTTCAGCGCAGGTGACGTCCGCTAACTTGCGCTCCAGGCCCGCCCGGATGGACTGGCTCGTCTGCTGGAAGAGCATATCCAGTTCATAGGCATCCAGAAAGGCATCCTCGTGGGCGCTGCCTTCGGTGTCAAAGTCAAAGTTAATTTCCAGCATAAGCTCCCCCTCACTCGCTTTCTGGCATCAGGCGCATGATCGCCCCGCCGAATTCACCAACTGTACCAAAATAGAGCGCGCCATCCGGCCCCACTTCAATGTCGATGCGACACTGCACATCGCCCAGGTCCATTTCATGTACGGCTGTTACCTGCCGCCGCGTTTCATCCAGTTCGATGCGGCGCAAATTGCCAAAGTTCCAGTCGCACATGAACAGATCGCCCTGCCACTCTGGCACAGCCGGATTGTCATAAAAGACGACGCCAGTCGGCGAAATCACGGGGGTGAAGCTCAACAGCGGCGCATAGTAAAAACCATTATCCAGGCCCGTAATCGGTTCCCTGCCGGAACATGTATAACCTTCGTGCCAGCCATAGTTAAAGCCGGGGAAAATCAGGTTGAGTTCGTCATCGCAGGTCGGGCCGACATCAACTGAGAACAGGTAGTTGGTTTCCGTGTCGAAGGTGAAGTCAAACGGATTGCGTAGGCCCAGGGCGTAGATGCTGTTGCCGTAGGGATTGTCTTCCACTGGAACTAGGCCCTCGTCAGTGACTTCAAAACGGTGAATTTTACCGGGCATGGTGTCGAGATTCTGGGCATTGGCCGCGTTGTTGTATTCACCCAGGGACAGATAAAGATAACCATCGGCATCAAAATGGATGTTACCGCCGTTGTGAATTAACTCGCCCGTGTCGATGGGCACACTGAGCAGTTCTTCGACATCGACCGCCACGCCATCTTCCAGACGGAAGCGCACCAGCGTATTGGCCGGCCAATCCTGGGCGGTCGCTGATTTGGTATGCACGATGTATATCATCTGGTTGTTCTCAAAGTCGGGGTCCAGGGCGATGCCCAGCATACCGCGCTCGACGTTGCCGTCAGTCGGCAAGGTGATGACAGGCGTCGGGTTGAGCGTGCCATCCGGTGCGACCATGCGCACGCTGCCCGTGTTCTTCTCGTTGTAAAACAGGGTGTCATCCGGGGCGAAGGCCATCCCCACCGGATAATTCGCTGGCAAAAAGGTCTCCACAGTGTAGCGAACGCCCGTCTCTTCTTCAGTGAAAGTGGGCGATTGGGCGGCTGCTGAACCCAGCCACAGCAGCAACACAACTGCTAAAGCCAGACTTGCGCGCATGAGGTCACATCCTATCCAGAAAGTCGATTCAATACGAGCCGCGTGAACGGCGCATCAGCGTGGAGGATAGCAGCACCCCCGCCAAATTGACAGTCAAATTGGTTTCTCTGGGCGATTGCGTTGTGCGGTATAATCCGCCGGACTTAGATTTAACTTATTACAAATAGCGCTACTAGGATGCAGACATGGAATACGGCAACATCCCCGGCATAGAAAAGCCCGTTTCCCGGTTAGTACAGGGAACCGTTTACTTCAACCCATCGAACCAGGACGAGGCGTTCAAGGTCTACGACAGCGTGTACGAGCATGGCATCAATACCTTTGATACAGCGCATGGTTATGGCAGCGGTGGATGCGAAAAGACACTGGGCGCATGGATCAACAGCCGCGGCCTGCGCGATGAAATCGTCGTGCTGGATAAAGGCGCACATCCCTATCATGGCCGCAATCGCGTCACACCAGAGGATATCACCAGCGACATCAACGATTCGTTAGAACGGTTGGGCACAGATTATATCGACCTGTATGTGTTGCACCGCGATGACGAAAACGTGCCCGTTGGTCCCATCGTCAGTGTGCTGAACGAGCACCTCAACGCCGGACGCATCCATGCCTTTGGTGGCTCCAACTGGTCCTATCAACGGCTGAATGCCGCCAACGATTACGCTGCCCAAACCAACCAGACACCCTTTGTGGTCAGCAGCCCGCATTTCAGCGTCGCTGAGATGGTCAAGCCCGCCTGGGATGGCTGTATCAGCATTGCCGGGGAGCAGGGCAAGGCCGCACGTGACTGGTACGCTGCGCATGACCTGAGCGTGTTCACCTGGGCCAGTTTATCCGGCGGCTTCATGACCGGGCGCTTCCGGCGCGATAATCTGGATTCGTTCGATGCATACTCTGATGGCGTGGTGCTGCATGCCTACTGCTACGAAGATAATTTCCGGCGACTGGACCGCGCCGAAGCCCTGTCCGCGCATAAAGGCATCACGACCGCGCAGCTCTCGCTGGCCTATGTCCTTAGCCACCCATTGAAAGTATACGCGCTGGTGGGGGCCATTACGCCGGAGCAAGTCGCAGAAAATGTCGCCGCATTCGATTATGCGGTTTCCGATGCCGAGCGCGCATGGCTCGATTTGCAGACAGATGAACAGCCTTTTTAGGGCCAGTAATCGCAAAAAGGGCGCGACATGTCGCGCCCCTACACGTGTTAATAGACTGAATATTGTGCCCCTTCGAGTGCCGTTAGATTAGAGGGCCGCTCGTAGGATACTCGCCAATTCGTCCTCAGTCAGCACCAGCGGATTGCCTTTCATGCTGCTGGCATTCTTTGATTTCTCGATGATGATCGGGAAGTCGCTTTCGCTGATGCCATACGCGCCCAGACCAGGGATTTGCAGCAATTCGAGCGTTTCCTGCAACCAGGCCACGCCATCGTCCAGAGTGGCATCGGGATTACCCGTCAGCCAACGCGCGATTTCCGTATAGCGGCCCACTGCCTGATTGCCAGGGTCGCGGGCTTGCAAGGCAGCGACGTTGGTCAGGCTGGCATGGGGCAGCAGTGCCGCACATACGCCGCCATGTGGCGCGCTGAACATCCCGCCCAGAGGACCAGCAAAACCATGTACCGCGCCCAATTTGGCATTGGCCAGCGCCAACCCACCGAACAGGCTGGCCAGTGACATATCCTCACGGGCGGCGATGTCGTCGGGATGAGTGTAAACACGGCGTAAGCTGCGCGCAGCGCGCTGAATGCCTTCACGACAAATGGCATCCGTCAGTGGATTCGCCAGATGCGAAACATAGGGTTCGATAACCTGCGTCAGGGCGTCCATGCCGGTAACGGCTGTGATGACGGGAGGCACCGTCAGCGTCAGTTCGGGGTCCACCAGGGCGACTTTGGCCAGCATCAAAGGGCTACGCAGGCTAACTTTGACCTGATGTTCCTCGGAATGCAGGACAGCGTTGCGCGTCACCTCAGCCCCGGTTCCGGCGGTCGTCGGCACCGCAATGAACGGCAGCGGCGGCTCCTGTAATTTCTGACCTTTGCCGATAACTTCCAGATAATCCAGCGGTTGGCCGGGGTTGGTCGCCAGGGCAGCGATGGCCTTGGCCGTATCGACCGAACTGCCGCCGCCGAAGCTGATGACCACATCACAACCTGCTGACCGCAGCGCCTCTACACCCTCCTGAACCAGGCTAACTGTCGGTTCTTTGGGCACATGGAAAATGGTATACTCAAGTCCAGCTTGTTGAAGCGATTGATAGAGGTTGGCTGCCCGTTCCTGGGGGGCATCGGTTGCCACCAGGGCATGACGACCATAACCAGCCGCAACCTCGCCGATTTTGTCCAACGTACCCGCGCCGAAGATAATTCGTGCAGCCGTCGCAAATTCAAAATTGGCCATCGTATCTACTCGCTTTCGTATGATTTCGCTTTTTGGTGTGACACAGCCTATCGATTATAACAGGTCGTGTAGACGTTAATCTTTGTTTGGACCTTTGCCTTGAGGAGGCATGATGACCGCTTCCACCTTTCAATTGACGGATGAAATCCAGGCTATGCGCGAGCGCATCGCCTATATTGGCCGCCTGATGTTTGATCGCAACCTGACCGATGCGGGCGGGGGCAACATCAGCGCCCGTGTTGGCGACTATGTGTGTATCTCGCAAACGCTGTGCGGTGCCAATCACCAGTGGCAGATTACGACTGACCAGGTGTTGGTACTCGACCGCCAGGGCAATATTCTGGTGGGCGATGGCAAAACGTCGCGCGAGACCAAAGTGCATCTGTCGCTGCACAACACCTACGGTGAATATGGCACAGGCGTCATTCATGGGCATCCGCGCAATGTGATGGTGTTCGCGACTGCCGCCCAGGAGTTGCCACCCGTCATGGAAGCCACCCGTAAGTTCGGTGTGACGCCCGTGATCGAGTATGCCCCGGCCCACAGCGCCAAGTTAGCTAAATACGTGACCGAATCCATGAAGGGCCGTGAGCAGCGCATCGCCAAGCATGGGGCCGGGACCATCGCGCCCTGGCATGGTATTTTCCTGATGGGACGCACGCTGGACGCTGCTTTCGATGCTGTCGAACGGCTGGATACCAACGCCTTCTGTATCCTACAAAGCCGCAATCTGGGCATCAACGATGGCCTTGCCGCTGCCAGCCAGCGCATGGAAGATGCCATTGCTAACTTTACTGAAGACTAAGCGACAGTTAGACATCGCCCTGTAAGTGAACTGCGGGCACAGCATGATGTGCCCCTACGAAGCACGATTTACTAAACCATAGAAAGAAATCAACCAGCCGATGACCATCGTAACCCTGACGGCCAACACCGCCCTCGACCAAACGGTATTCATTGACTCTTACACACCTAATCTGACCATCCGTGCCCGCGAGACCGTCCTGAGCATGGCTGGGAAGCCAACCGATGCCTCCTACATTCTGGGGCAGATGGGCGTGCGCAGCCGCGCGATGGGCTTCCTCGCCGGGGTCATTGGCGAGACCATCAAGACCATGCTGGCGACCGTTGGCGTTCAACCGGATTTTGTACGGGCTAGCGGCCAATCGCGCATCAATACGGTCATCATTGCAGAGGCCGACAACACGCATACGACCCTGACGACCACCTCGCTGCAAGTGCTGCCAGAGCATATCGACCAACTGCGCGAGCGCTACGATCAGGCGTTGAATAATGCCTCTTGTGTGGTCATGGGCGGCTCGCTGCCGACGACCATGTCACCGGAGTTCTATACCGAGTTCATTGCGCTGGCCGCTGAACGTGGTGTGCCGACCATCCTCGATGTGGAAGGCGATAACCTGCGCGCTGGCCTGAAATCTAGCCCAACCTACATCAAGCCCAATGAACATGAACTGGCCGAGTTCACAGGCAAGACGGTGAATTCCCTGGAAACGGCCTACGCTGCGGGTCAGCATATTTTGAGCGAGTACGGTACATCCTCGATTATTACACTGGGGAGCCGGGGCGCATTGGCTGTGCTGCCGGATCGCGCTTATTACGCGCCAGCTATTCCAGTCGATGTGGTCAGTCCAGCAGGTGCAGGTGATGCCGTGCTAGCGGGACTGGCACTGGCAATTGAGCGCGGGGAACCTATTGAGGAAGGCATCAAACAAGGGATTGCGATGGCCTCAGCCGTAGTCATGAAACCGGGCACGGCTGTCCTCGACCCAGAAGATGCGCGCCGCTTCCTGCCCCAGGTCAAGCTAGAGCCGTATACGCCTTAGTGCCAAGTCATTAGCTGCTAGTCTTTAGTTCTGAGCTAATTGCGTATGCTTGGGCCTCAGACATATAGTCTAATTTGCTAACAATGAAGATCAGGTAACACAAAAAACGGCCTGCTTGATGCGGCCGTTTTTGATTTAATCATTCGTGTTGCATAGAAAGTCTAGCCGTTGGCGATCTTTTGCTCGACGGCCAGGAAGGTATTGGTATCCAACTTAGGATGCATGATGTGAGCCTGTGCAGGAACAACCTCTGGCTTCGCTTCAGCATCATTGAAGACCTTGGCGCGCTTGAGCAGGGCTAATGTCACCCACACAGCTAACGTCACATACGAGGCCAGGAACCATGCGCCAACCCCGCAGGCCATGCCAATGGCCGCTGTCGCCCATACGCCCGCAGCGGTGGTTACATCGAGCGCGCCATCTTTCTTCTGAATGATGATGCCGCCACCCAAAAAGCCAATGCCCGTCACGATGTTGGCCGCCACACGCGCGGATTCACTGCCTGGGAAGGCATACATCGACAAGATCGTGAAGACACAGGCGCCCGTACCCGTCAGCATGTGGGTACGCAACCCAGCAGATTTGTTGGAACGGCCTCGATTCATGCCGATGATGCTGCTCAAGACCAATGCCAACGTGATATTGATTGCCAACATGACTTGCTGCTCTAGACTTATCGTCAACGGCATACCCCAACCTCTTTTTTAGATTGTCTCCAACGACATAACATAATCTTAATATATGTGGACGTGGACCTAGAAGTCAACGAAAGTGCCGTGCATTTTTTCAACATTTTATTATGGCGATGTTGCGTCATGCCCAAGTCCGAGCAGACAAGCAAATTAAAAACGACCTGCAAAAAGGCCGTTTTCGATATGCTATTCCAATTGCATAACGCGTGTACTTTCAGCTATTGGCCGTCTTATGACGTGCCGCAAACAGCGGGCTGGCATCCAACCGCGAAGGAATAATCGTTGGGGGCGCATGGAGGATTTCAGGCATTTCTTGCTCATTGCCATTTGACTTGACCCGCTTGAGAATGGCCAGCGTCACCCAGACGGCAAGCGTTACGTAGCAGGCCAGGAACCACGCGCCAACCCCGGCTGCCATACCAATCGCAGCCGTAGCCCACACTCCGGCGGCTGTGGTCACATCGAGTGCACCATTCTTCTTCTGGATGATGATGCCACCGCCCAGAAAGCCAATCCCCGTTACGATGTTTGCTGCCACACGCGATGTTTCACTTCCTGGGAAGGCATACATCGACAGGATGGTGAAGACACAGGCACCGGTGCCCGTTAACATGTGTGTACGTAATCCGGCTGATTTATTGAAGCGATCACGATTCATGCCGATAATGCTGCTCAATACCAACGCCAACGTGACATTAACCGCCAAAATAACTTGCTGCTCCAACCCTATTGGAAACTCCATACCCCATATCCTATTAAGCACTACTTAAAGCATTTAACACTTACTTAATATAGTACCTATTTTTCTTAAAGTCAAGTTAACAATAGAGTGAGGGGGTTAGCATCATCTAACAAAAAAACAGGCGCTCTATAGCTGAATGGACATCTGTATTCAGCTATAGAGCGCACATATTATCATCAACGCTGAGATGGGAACCTTAACTAGAATTTCCCGCTATTTGCCCATTCTTCTCTCGGAGGGACGGGTTCAGCGTTATCCCAATGCTCGACAATTTTCCTGTTTTCCAGGCGAAATATGTCGACCTGAGCGTATTCTTGATCCATAAAAGTTACACGGCACAAGGTCGCCACAAAATTACCCTGGCCGACAAGCAAAACGATTTCATGATAATTCAATGGGCGATCTTCAGCCAAAGTGAGGCGCTTGAAGTGCTCTAAGCCATCTGGAGCTTCCGCATTGTGTTGAATATATTGTTGATCTGAGATGTAATCATCCATCTTGGTTGGATCACCGCCGGGGATGAGCACCTCTGTGATGAACTGTCGAACAATCTCTTTGTTGGCTTCGGTCTGCTCCAGGTCCACGATTTCAGTTGGGCCATCGACAGATGTGTGACCAGAGGGTGTGCTCGGTGTGTAGGCTTTGATGACATCCCAATGCTCGATGATCTTGTCATCTTCATCGGTATCAAAGAAATCGGTCGTGACCCACTCCGATTCGCCATTGTTGAGGCTTTGATAGGCATGTACAAAGACATATTGGCCATCGACTAGTGAGCGTATGATACGAATGTCACGTATTGGATTGCGCTGAATAAAGGGTTCGAAGAATTCAATGAAGCCTTCAGCGCCATCACGGACGCCTGTACTGTGTTGCGTGTATCGGTCACCTGTGTATCTGGCAACAGCTTCTCGCGGATGACCATCACGAATCCCGAACATATAGAGTTGTGTTGCGTTCTCCAGCTTTTTGTTCATCTTAAAGTTCCTATCTTCACCGGGTGATCAGACAAACTGGCTGCGGCGGTAGATTTCATCAGGGCGATTGGTGATGTGCAAAATGACCTCGCGCGATAGGAAAACAGGCTCGCCCACTTGATAAGCCCCGACAACGATATGTGCGCCCTTCACACACATGGCCGTGATGTTACGCACCTCAGTCGGCGTCTGCCCCAGCGCGATCATGCCGTGATTTTTCAGTAAGATGACCTTGGGCGCTTCGCCATAGGCATCCATATATTCGCGGACCTTATCACGCATGACGATAGCCAAAGGCAAGCCGGGGTCTTCATAGGGCACAAACACAGATTCCGGGCCACAAACAACCGCTTCATCCGGGCAGGTGCGGTTCTTAGCGAAGGCCTCTGCACGGTTGCTGCACAGCAACTTGTTGACCGCAACCGGGTGCGTATGGCCGACCCAATCAACCTGGCACTCGTGCAGCAGCATGGCATGGAATGTCACTTCGACCGAGGGCACGACCGACACGGACGGATCGACGCGGGCTTCATTGGAAATACGCTTGATTTCGCTGTAGGTGTCAGGCGGATTATCCAGCAGAGCCAGCACGGGTTCAAAATTCACAGCGACGAAGCCATCTGCCGTGATGGTTTCCATCTGTTGGCCGCTGGCTTTTATAAAAAAGGCGTCATCATCGATGCGGCACGAGGTATTGCCCTCGCCGATGATGACGTACTCGCGGTGTGGCTCGCCCAGGGTACGGGTGAGCTGCAAAATTTCGTCGCGCTTTTGCTGTTGTGACATATCTGGCCCCCAGGTATGAAGTGCTGCATATGGTTTAAGCATACAGTCTATAGGAACAGCAAGGGGTGCACAGAGGCACCCCCACACCAGCTTACTAATCTGCCAGATGCCGGAAGCAAGCTGGCAAACCATCATGTTATGACTTAGAAGTCGAAGTCGTTGATGTCCTCTGCCGTGAAGACATAAGGCAGGCCCAACAGAATTTCGCTGCCATTGACGACCATCAATTCGCCCAGACGGCCAGCCATCACGCTGGCATCACCTGGTTGCAGTTCGCCATCAACAATAGCGCGCATGACGTAAACTGCAGCATAACCCAGGTCAATCGGGTTCCACAGCACGACGTTCTGTACGCAGCCGTCATTGACATACGGCTTCATTGGGTTCGGGGTCGCCAAACCGATAACGGCAACCTCACCACACAGGCCAGCCTGCGTGACAGCATCGGCCGAGGCCGGGGTCGCGACACTGGTCATACCGAACAGACCGTCGAGGTCTTCACCGTATTTATTAATGAGAGTGGTCGCCTGGTTAAAGGACAGGGTTGCATCTTCCTGAGCTTCAACAGTTTCCAGCCAGGTCATGTCAGGATAGCATTCGCCAGCATACGCCCACATTTCGGCGATCCAACGAGCCTGGTTCGGGGTAGTGAAGGTGCTGGTAACGATACCGAAGCTGGCATCTTCACCCATTTCGGAAGCGAGGCTATCGATCATAGCCTTCGCAATACCGTTGAACTCAGCTTGGTTGACAAACCATTCACGGGCATCCGGTTCACTGTTGGCATCATAACCTACCACGTGGATACCTTCTTCCAGCGCACGGCGTAGGATCGGTGCAATCGCAACCGGATCGTTAGCGGCAAACAGAATGCCATCGACATCCTG
The DNA here is from genome assembly GCA_002699585.1 of Anaerolineaceae bacterium. Taxonomy (GTDB): domain Bacteria; phylum Chloroflexota; class Anaerolineae; order Aggregatilineales; family Phototrophicaceae; genus Phototrophicus. The sequence goes on from PABP01000038.1 coordinate 954,634, forward strand.
AGTGATATAGTTGTCGATGAACTGAATCTGGTCATCGATGTTGGCTTCAGTCGGACCATCAGTGGTCACAGTGACGTTGCCCAGTTCCTCAGCGGCTTCTTGCATACCCTGGGTCGTGGCAGCGAAGTAACCAATACCGATCAACTTAGGCACGTCAACGAGCACGATATCCTGGCCAGCGAGGTCGGGGGCATCAACGGCCACACCGCCATCATATTCTGGCATTTCCATCATTTCTTCGTCGGCCATGTCCTCTTCGGCCATTTCTTCTTCGCCGTCCATCATCGGGCAAGCTAGCGGATTCACATCAAGGTCATCGGCACCATCCCAACGATCTTCATCCTGTGCACCAGCGGGTGCGATAAACAGTGCTAACATCAGCACCAGAACCGTCATTAGCAGAAAGGTCTTTTTTGACATAACGTATAACTCCTTTGGTAATAATATGGTCGATTTGTGAAACACGTACTGACCCAGAACTTGTGTACTTCTCAAATACGGCACCTCCTCATAACCCTTGACAATAAGTACCAGGGCCGTCCCTACTTAGAGCACGCTCTAAGCAGCTTTGCGACCCTGAATGAAGGTATTCACCAAAATGGCGAATATCAACACCGAACCAATGACGACGATGGTAGCATCACCCGTGACACCTGTCAGCGAGAGGCCATTCTTCAATAGTTGGATGAGCACCACACCGATAATCGTCCCAGGGATGGAACCCGTTCCACCGAAGATGCTACTTCCGCCCAGCACCACCGCCGCGATAACGTCTAGCTCCAGGCCCGTGCCCATATCAGAGCGCGTCGTGCTCACACGGGAGACAAAAATATAACCCGCTAAAGCCGACATAAAGCCGCTAAACGTGTAGATAAATAGCAAATAACGATTCACTTGCAAGCCACTAAAGCGCGCCGCCACCTCGTTGTTGCCAATGGCGTACAGCGTACGGCCCAGCGTGGTGCGTGAGAGCAAAATACCAGCGATAATCACCGCAATAAGTAAGAGCCATAGCTGCGATGGCACCCCCAAAAACTCACCCTGGCCCAGCTCATAAAACCAATCCGGGTATCCGCGCACAGACGCGCCTTCGCTGAGACCCTGGGCCAACCCACGATATAAGGCCAAGGTCGCCAACGTCATAATCAACGGAGGCACCCCGACTTTGACGATGAACCACCCGTTCATAAAGCCAGCAAATGTACCCACCAGGATGGCAAATACAATCGCAACGGGCAGCGCCATGCCCATGTCTTGCCAAGCAATACCCAGCACAATGGCTGTCAGGCCAAAGATGGACCCTACAGAAAGGTCGATGCCCCCCGTGATGATGATGAAGGTCATCGGCACAGCCACCAGGCCGACTTCCGTCAGCAAGCGCCCCTGATTCAGCAAGTTATCTACCGTCAGGAATTTATCGGTGCGGGTGGCCAAAAAGAGCACTGCGATCACCATAATGATGAACAGCACGCCTTCCTGGCTGGTGATGATATTGCGCAGCATGTCGATAAGGGTCGGCTGCTTGCTTTCCGTCTGTGGGGTCGTTGCAGGTGCAGTCATGGTTGCTAGCCTCCCTAATCAATCTGACGCCGACGACGCAGCAGGTCGGCCAGCACGGTTACGAGGATGAGGACGCCCTGTACAGCTTGCAGCCAGAAGGGCGACACGTTGATAAAGACCATCGCAGAACGGATTGTATTGAGCAGGATAGCCGCCAATGACGAGCCAATGACCGTACCCGTCCCACCTAGGATGCTAACACCACCGACTACCGAAGACGAGATGATCGTCAACTCCAGGCCAGGTGGTGGCGTCACCTGGATGATGGCGAACTGTGTCGCGTACAAAATACTGGCAAAGCCGACAAAAATACCATTGATAATGAACACTTGCAGCACGACACGCTTTTGAGAAATACCCGACAGGCGTGCCGCTTCCGCATTGCCACCAACGGCATAGAGCGAACGCCCCAGGCCACTGTAACGCATCCAGAGGGCCGCTAAGATCGTCAGCACGATCATGAACCAGATCGGCATGGGGATACCCAGCGGACGCATTTGCGCCAGGAAGAAGCCTTCCGGCATATCGGTGACGCGCTCGCCATTGGTCCAGATAATCAGAATGCCTTTGAGGATACTGAGCATACCCAGCGTCACCACAATCGAGGGAATACGCATGTAAGCGACCAGGAAGCCGATCAATGCGCCAACTGCCGCCCCGACCAACAGCGGTGCCAGCCACGCCAACCAGATCGGCGCACCCGCCACCGCCAGACGACCACAGATGACCGCCAGCAGCCCGATCAACGAACCGACTGAAATATCAATGTTGCCTGTGATGATGACCATCGACATGCCGATAGCCGCTACAGCAACATAGGCATGTCCCTGTAACACGTCGGAAATATTACGTTCGGCTAAAAAGCGCGGATTAGAAATGCCGACCGCAATCAGCATAAAAATCAAACCCAGGGCGATGATGCTCTCCTGGTTGCCGACCAGCCGCGCCAGACGATATTTGTGCGGTGAGGGTGGCCGGGGCAAAAAGAACTGTAAGATCATCAAGATGCCCACCACCAGGATCGACCAGAAGGCCGGCCCCATCTGGCTGATATACGTCGCTTCCTCCGCGCTGTAATCCATCGCAAAGATGATGTAGTAGGTTACGATCATGAGCCCGCCCAGGGCAGTCAGTGCCGATACCGCCCGTGCAACACGCGGATCCAGCAAATTCCAGAGCCCGAACAATGCGGCGCCGAGCGCTGCCAGCGGGATTAACACCAGTCCATGTGTATTGAGGCCTAATTCGTTGTTGCCGCGCGACTCCGTCAGCACGCGGATGGTCGTCTGGCCCAGTTCCGGTTGGGTGACAAAGGGCAGCAGGACGTAGAAAACGATCAACGCGCCGGCCAGCACCAGCGGCACATAATGCCACCAGGCGCGTGTCATGGGCTTCAAGGGCTGTGTCGATTGCAAAGCCATCTACTCTACCCCCTCTGGAAGCTCGTGGACTTCATCGCTCATCATGGCTGTGCCTACCACTTCCTGATTGGCTTCTTCGCGGCTAAACTCGCCCACGATGCGTCCCTGGCGCATGACCAGTACGCGGTCACTCATGCCTAAAATTTCCGGCAGTTCGCTGGAAATCATCAAAATAGCGATGCCGTGCTCAACGGCCAATTCACTCATCAAACGGTGAATTTCCGACTTGGCCCCTACATCGATACCGCGCGTCGGCTCATCGATGATCAGCACACGCGGTTCGCTGGCCAGCCACTTGCTGACCACGACTTTCTGCTGGTTGCCGCCGCTGAGTTTATTCGCTACCTGATTGACGCTGTAAGCACGAATGCCCAATTGGTTAATAGCATCACGGGCCATTTCCACTTCTTTGCGGCGTTTGATGAACGTACCCTGCGCAATATTCCGCAGCACGGCCATTGAGGTATTCTCACGGATGGACATCTCGCGGACGAGGCCCTGCGTCCCGCGATCTTCAGGCACGTAGGCAATACCCTGTTCAACAGCCTGTGCTGGATGCTTGATGTGGGTCTTTTTGCCATCGATGAATACGTCACCGGATTGCGCCGGGTACACGCCGAAGATGACCTGCGCGGTTTCGCTGCGGCCACTGCCGACCAGCCCAGCCATGCCGACGATTTCACCACTGCGCACCTGGAACGAAACATCGCGCGTGTGCGGCTCGCGGACGAGGTTGCGAACTTCCAGCACCACTTCGCCAATTTTGGGTTCCTTTTTGGGGAACAGGTTGTCAATCGTGCGGCCCACCATCATGGTGATGAGGCTCTGCTCGGTGACATCGGCGATTGGCTGTGTATCGACGTATTGGCCATCCCGCAGGACGGTCACGCGGTCGGCCAGTTCAAAGACCTCTTGCAAGCGGTGGCTGATGTAGATAATGGCCACACCACGTTCCCGCAACAGACGCACAATGCCAAACAAACGCTCGACATCACTTTCAGTCAACGCGGCGGTTGGCTCGTCCATAATCAGAATGCGAGCATCCAGCGACAGCGCCTTAGCGATTTCCACGCGCTGACGATTGCCCACATTCAATTTGCCGATTTGCTGGTCAACATCCAGGTCATAGATATTAAGTTCCGCCAGCAGTTCCTGCGCCCGACGGGACATTTCTTGCCAATCAATGCGTTGGAAGGGACCAAATGCCGTCTTGGGCGCATGGCCCATAAAAATATTCTCGGCAACGGTCAACTGCGGGTAGAGGCCCAACTCCTGGTAGATCGTGGCAATACCCTGCTGCTGGGCTTCTCGCGGATTATTGAAGCGCACAGGCTGACCATTCAGGCGCATGACGCCTTCATCCGGCTTATGGACGCCGGAAATGATCTTAATGAGGGTGGATTTTCCGGCTCCGTTTTCACCAAGCAAGGCGTGAACTTCGCCAGGGACCATATCGAATTGCACCCCGCGTAAGGCATGTACACCGGGGAAGCGCTTATGAATATCGTTTAATTCTAAAATTGTTTCGGCCATTAAAATGATCTTCGCTAAATATATTTGACGTTAGGCACACACAAACAAGGGTATATCCCTTGCGCCCCTAAAAACGGGGCTGACAACACAATTATTTTTACGCTGTGGCTGCTAACAAACCCCTCAGCCAATAATTTTGCTCAGACGCTGCGCCTGTTCATTCCAGGCAGCCACGTTCTGCGGTTGATACGTGGTCGTATCGATACTCTTTGCCAACATTTGACGCGCTTCATCCAGATTAGCCAGGTCGCCATAGGTGATGAACTGCACGACTGCGTTACCCAGGGCGGTCGCTTCCGCCGGGCCTGCGACGACCGGGACGCCCGTCGCATTGGCCGCCATCTGGCACACCAACTTATTGCGCGACCCACCGCCGATGATATGCAACTGCTCCACGGGCTGGCCAGAGACATCCACCAGATGCTTCATGACCAGGCTGTATTTGAGCGCGAGGCTTTCATAAATGGTGCGAACCAGGCCGCCATCCGTATCGGGGGCTGTCTGGCCAGTGCGCGCTAAATAATCCCGAATTTGCTGCGGCATATTTTCCGACCGGAAGAAGCTATCGTCATCCGGGTCGATGACCGCCTGGAAAGGCTCGGCTTCTTCAGAAATACGGACGAGGTCATCATAGGAATAGGCGCGGCCTTCTTCCGCCCAGATCGCGCGGCACTGTTGTACCAGCCACATGCCCATGATATTGCGCAAAAAGCGGAACGTCCCGCCATAGCCACCTTCGTTGGTCAGGTTGGCTTCGTAGGCGGCATCATTGATGACCGCGTGGTCGAGTTCCAGGCCCAGCAGGCTCCAGGTGCCGCTGCTGAGGTAAGCATAATTTTTGTTGGTGGCAGGCACACCAACCACCGCCGCGCCCGTATCATGGCAGACTGAGGCAATCACCGGGATGCCTTCGTATTCGCCCAGGCGCGTACCGGGCTGCACAATCGGGGCCATGCGCTCCACTGGAACGCCGACCTTGGCCAGTAATTCACGGTCCCAATCACGAGTACGCGGATCGACCGCCTGCCAGGTGCTGGCCATCGTGAACTCAGCCGCTGCCGTACCCGTCAGCATATAGTTGAAGAGATCGGCAATGGTGAAGATGGTATGGGCGGCATCAAACAGCGAACTGCCATCACGCGTCAGGCTGGCCACCTGATATAGCCCGTTCAATTGAATGAACTGAATGCCCGTGCGTTCGTAGACTTCGCGTCGGGGAACGCGCTCGAAGACCCAATCCATCGCGCCTTCGGTGCGCTCATCGCGGTAATGCACCGGGATCGACAGCATCTTGCCCGTGCTATCGAGCATGCCGACATCCACGCCCCAGGTATCAAGGCCGATAGACGCAATCTCATAACCATCAGCGGCTTTTTCGATGCCATCTTTGATGTTTTGCCACAGATCGAGAATGTTCCAGTAGAGGGTATCGCGCACATAAACGGGCTTATTGGGGAAGCGGTGCACTTCCGTCATTTCGATGCGCTGGCCATCAAAACCCGCCCGCATCACGCGGCCAGATTCCGCACCGAGGTCAACCGCAATGACGTAACGCTCACTCATGCCAGCACCTCACAAACAGCACTCGCACGATGGCGTAGAAAAGTCGATTTTGGGTGTTCAAAAAAGTGTGGCATGTAATAAAACCTATCAAAAAAACATTTCGTAAAGCTTAGCGACTGGCACAGACCAGCTCGCATCGATAACAATTCAGGTCAAAAATGACCTTAATTTTGCTTATGATTGCTTTCGTTTTATTTCATGTCGAATGATAACCCGCCTATGATTGTCTGTCAATTACTGACCATCTGGCCAATACAGCAAAACGCATAGGCGCTTATCGTACCGAAACCACTTTGACGTTCAGGTGCTGCAAAGCGCGGCGCTGCGGCAATGGCGTCTCCTCAGTCGTCAGGATCAGATCGACATCTTCAGCCTGAGCGTAAGTATAGGGCGCGACCTGCTCCCATTTGCTGCTATCCAGCAAAGCGACTTTGCGCATGCTATGCGACAGCAGAGCCTGCTTCATCACCATTTCTTCTTCGCTGACTTCCGTCAGGCCATTCTGCGGTGTGATGCCCCAGGCGCTGACAAAGCCGATATTCAGATTGATGTCCGGTAGGCTTTGCGGCATCCCGACCAGAGAAAAAGAATCGCGCCGGATTCGACCCCCCGGCATCAAAACGCGGATGCGCGGATACGGCAGCACCATTTCCGCGACCAGCAGATTATTGGTAACAATCGTCAGGCTATCCAGGTGGGCCAGATGGGGCACAATGCGGCAAACAGTCGTGCTGGCATCCAGCGCGATAGCATGGCCGGATTCCACCATCAGGGCCGCGGCACGTCCCAGGGCGTCTTTTTGTTCCTGGTACTGGGTACGTCGAATATCAAAGGACAGTTCCGGCTGCTCTTTGCCCAGGCGGACAGGCTGCACCGCGCCGCCATGCGTCCGGGCGAGCAAGCCTTCGGACTCTAAAGCGCGTAAATCCTGGCGGATCGTGACCGCGCTCACTTTGAGCTGATCGCTAAGGTCGTTGACGAACACGCGCCCATTGTCCCGCAATTGGTCCAGGATCAGGCGGCGGCGTTCTTCCATGAAGAGAGGTTCGGACATAATCAGGAGAATCCGTTATTTAAGCCTAAGTCGCATAAACACAACAATATGAAATAATATGAAATGAAATAACTATGCCCCATAGTATAGACGAAAACCGGACTGCTTTGCGAATTCCCAGATTTCGCCCAGGCAGTGTGCTCAAGAAGCGACCTGAATGCGATGAATGAGTTCGACTGAAAACTCGGTAAGCTGGTCGATTTTGGCATCGCACAGTGCCAGAATATCATCGGGCAGCGGGAAATCCGGGCTGGGCGCGGCGATAGCATACATGCCAGCAGCCTTTAAAGCACGGATGCCATTGGCGCTGTCCTCAATGCCGATACTGACATCGGGCGTCACGCCGAGCAGTTTCATGGCTTCCAGGTAAATATCCGGTGCGGGTTTGCCCTTCGCGATGCTATCGCCATAAATCATCACCTCAAAAATCTGATCCAGTCCCGTCAGGCGCAACACCTCTTTGATGATTTCCGTCGGCGAGCCGGACGCCAGCCCACAGCGATAATTAGCGGCGGCAAGCTCTACCGCGCGCAGAGCGCCGGGGCGCGTTGGCATGCGTTCTTCATAATGGGCGATGACGCGCTGCTTCATCTCAGCGATGATGGCATCGACCGTCATATCCAGGTTGAGCCGCTCCTGCATGACCTGCGCCCAGCCAACCGTGCTGCGGCCCATCGCCAGGCGCTGGTCGGCATCGGTCCACTGCTTGCCGCGATCCTGGGCAAACTCAATCCGCGACTGCGACCAGTAAACTTCGCTATCGACCAGCACCCCATCCATGTCGAATATAACGGCCTCAATCGCCATAGTTAGCCCTTCGCCTGCTTCAGAATGCGCGTGACCTGTTCCAGATGATTAACATCATGATGCCCGACCTGCATGACGGAATCGGTCATAGTGAAAAAACCGCGCTCCGGGTGGATGCCTGTGCGCTGCCACTGTTCCTCGTCCAGCTTGAGGTAGAAGCGGATAAATGTACGGCGCACGGCGGCTAGTTCTGCTAGCACGGTTTGCAAGTCTTGCTCGTTATAGCGTCGTTCGATGGCCAGCGCTTCATGATCATAAGCGGGCAGTTGCGGATTGTCCTGCTCAATCATCATCTGGGCACGGCCCATGAAAAATACGTCGAAGTCGCGGACATGGCACAAGACTTCCAGCGTCGTCCAGCCATCCGGACCATCGCGATAGGTTATCGCCTCTTCCTGAGTGACATCCGCCAGCACATTTTGCCACAGCTTGAGCGTGTTCTGCATCAGCCCAATATGTCGCCGTTGAATTTCTGCTAGTTGTTCTACTGCTTGCATGTTCTGCACTTTCTGTGATGCGGATAACCCGATCATTCACTGACTTAGCACTGATTATTGGATGCCTATGATAGCCACAAGATTACATAATGAAATCATGAAAGAAACCTGACAGGCTACGTACCTACTTTGCCAACGTTAGGGGCTTCGTTTACAATCAGCGCATCGCACCATCCATTAATGATATGGAGTGTACCATCCATGAGTGACGAAAAACAAACCCCGCCGGAGCCACGCCCGGAAGAAAAAATGCTCAATGACTTGAAGGAAAAAGGCGACGAACTCAAGGGCACGCTCAAAGATTGGGGCATCGACCTGGACCAGTTTTTGAACCGGGCCAACCAGGCCGGGGAAGAAGCCAAGTCGCAGTTCATGAAGGCCGTGAACGACTTACAAGCAGCGGTCGATGAACAGACCCAGGACAAACCACCCAGCACCAGCACAGCCGCCCCTACCGAACCCACAAAAGATGCCGCTGACGAATTCTTCAAAGAGATGGAAGCCGCCGTTAAAGATATTCAAGCGGGATTTAAGGCTGCCGGGGAACGTCTGCACAAACAATTGGATACGGCCATAGAACAGTCGAAGGAAACAGCCGAGGAACGCGGCGAGCGCCTGGGTGATGAAGCCGACGATTTGATGGATCGCATCAACAACATGGCCGATGACATGACAGACGAAGACGAGTAAACCGCATACGACGTAACCCAAAAGGCCGACTTATGCAGTCGGCCTTTTTTCATGTTGACTTGAAAATTCGTAATGATCTTCTTTACTTCCCCAACCCCCATCCTCAGTCCTTAAAGCGACCATTCAGGCTAACGAATGTCCCCTCTCCTTCGGGGAGGGGATTCAGGGGAGGGGTTATTCACCGTTGCCATTCTCAGCGTCTTTGAGGTCGTTGAGTATCCACAGGATGGACTTGCGCAGCTGCTCGCGTAATTGTTCGCCGCCTTCGATGCTATTTTCATAGGCGATGAAGCGCAAATGGCGAATGTCGAAGGGCACGGCTTCAAAATCAGGCTGCTGGGTGAGCAGGATGGTCGGCTTGCCCAGGGTATGGGCGATGCCCAACTCATAATACACATTCGGATTGACGAGCGTGGTTTCTGCCAGCACTAGGCGACAGCCATTGAGCGCCGCCCACACTTCGCTCATGATGGAGCCGCGCTGCGACGCGAATTCATCACCGCGCTTGATGGTCAGGTTGAGGTCATGCGCTGTCGGCACGATGATGTTCTCGTAGATGCTGTTATAAGGCTCTTCAAAGGGCATCACCATGAACAGGTCCATCTGGAACTGGCTGCGCACCAATGGACGATCAAACACAGGATCGGCTTTGAGCCAGCCATCCGGCACACGCTCCTGGAGCACCAACTGCTGGGCTTCGTGCAGGTCGAGCGCACGTTGGACGATAAGCTGAATATCATCGCTGACCATCGCAAAGGCACGCTCGACCGTATTTTGCAGGGGATCAACAGCCTGGGCGCTGGCATCAATCACGCCCCCGACCTCACCTCCAACGGCGGGCATTTCCTCTGTCTGGCCATCAATGCTACCGGGCGCAGGCTGCGGAATCGGAGCCGAGGGTTTAGCTGGCGCAGGTGGTGGCGGTGGCGCGACTGACGGCGCTGGCTCGGCACGTTCCTCACGCCTGAACCATCCGCCTCGGCTGCGGCTGGGTTCCTCGGGTTCTTCCGGTTCGCTGCCGCTGGTAAATTCGTCTTCATCAGCCGCTTCTTCTTCAGCCGCTTCTTCTTCAGCAGGCACGCCCTCAACAGCGCCGACCTCCTGGGTGGTTGTGTTGGGCGTCACCTGGGCCTGGACCGTTGTGCGGCGTTGGTCGCGCAGCATGGTGGCTTTGTTGGCAAGTTCCACGTCTATTTTCGCGGTGAGATCCGCTAGCGAGCTGAAATAGTTGATGACAAAGCGCTCGGCAACCTGGCGCAAAAAGCGCTGCTGACGCTCATCGCTGGTGTGTTTGGCAGTTTCGTGGACGAACACCAATATGGAAAGGCCCTGTTCCAGCGCATATTGATACTCGCGCTCGACCTGCGACATGGACTGCCCCGGCATGGGGGCATCAAAATGACCGTCATAAATGGCGATCATGAGATCCGCCTGGGCGATGGTATAGGGTTCGAAGTCATCGCGCACCACAGACGCCGCTTCCGCGGTAAAGCTCTTGCTAGCTTCGTCGTTACGAATGCCGAGCGTGGTTTTCATCAGGCGCAGAGGGAGCTGCAAGGCGTGGTCGGCCAAAAATTGCTTGGAAATACTAAAAACAATCTTCATTTATGGGTTCCTCTATCCGGTCCGCTATCGGCTCCACAATACGTCATGGATAGCCACACTACCATCATAGCCGCAACTCGGTCGTCGACCCATCAAAAAGCCGTAAAGAATACAACCTATCTGATGAGCACGTCGGCTGCATAAGTTACAGGTGTCATGATAATAAGTTATAGACGTATGTGTAGGAAGTCAGCTCGCCTAGTAAACTGAGACCAGTATCCCTGATAAGAGGTCTATACCCAACATGTCCTATAAAACACGAAAACTGGCAGGCTATGATGCCATCCTGACAGAGCTGTACGCTGATTTTGATCTGGAGCAGGAAATCGGCCAGGTTGATATGGATACCATAGCTATCCTGGAAGCATCAGATCGCAAGCTGGCCATCATCATCGACTTCCAGACCAAATTGAACTTTGAAGACATCCTTCTGGGGGCCAATACGGTCGCACGGGGTGAAGCCCCCGTTTGGCATCACCCCAAGGTAAAGAAGGTTTATCTAGTATCGAACGATCCGGCGATCCAGGCCGTGGCCAAGGGTATGTCATCACCGACCTTTGGCAGCCTGAATATTCAGGTCGTGCATTCCGTTGATGAAGCCAAGGTGCACGTACCCACAATCTAGGCTGAATCCCAACCCGAAGCCGCTAATCCCCGGCAACCGGCACAGGCGGTGGCGGCGCGTTGACACGGAAGCTATCAATGCGCCCGGTAAAACGTGCGAAAAGCAGCCACAGGCCATACGTCACGAAGACCATGCCATATTCGATGGCCGGGATGCGAATGACTTCGTTAAGCTGATACGGTTGGCGAATGAACAGGTAAATCACCAGCAGCGTGGCGACAAAACCCAGATAGATGGCATTGCGCACCCAGGTCTTGAGGTTGAGCGCGTGCATCTGGGTGACGATGAACATGGTCAGGAAGCCCAGGGCGAACATATAGACCAACCCACCGCCCTGGCCGATGGCGATGACCGCCGCATGCGGCAGTACCAGCAGTTCAATCAGCACGATCCACTTTTTGTTGAGGTGCATGCGTGTGAACATCAGCGATCCCTGCACCATCACCAGCATAACCTGTACGAAGCCAATCAGGTGGCCCCAGGTGAAGACCATCGGATGGAACCAGAAGGTATAGATCACGGCAAAGCTGAAGGCATAAGAATGGTAGCGCTTCATCCATTCGTAGAACTCTTTACGGAAGCTGACTTTGCGCCCAAAGAACATCCCCCGCCGCCGATTTTCCATAGCGACGATGATGAACAACATCATAATGACCGTAAATTGAGCAGTCCAACTGGGGACATCCTGCGCCAGACCATCATAGAAAATCGCCGTCTGGATGTAATGCAGCACAATAAAGAAGACATTCACACCCAGCGCAACATAATTAATCGGCTTGAGTTCGCTGGTATAACGCAGGGACAATTTTTCGGTCGCCCAGTAAACGGTCACCCAGACCGCCAGCGTGTGCAGGGCAAAGCCCAACCAGGCCGTCAAACGCGACAAAGCGGTGGGGTCCGCCCGCTGCCATTTATAGAAGAATCCCAGGAACATATCCGGCGCAGACGGGTCTACGGTCGCCAGCGGGAACTGCGTTAAAACACCGCCGAGGGCAATAATTGCCAAACAAACACCAATCGAAAAAATAATGCCCCAATCAGCCCCTTGCCGATCGGTCTTGATGATGGACTGCATATGTCTCACTCCCATGCCACATGGTAGCGGCCTAGATCTGCCGCTGTCGAAAAGCTGCGTCATAGTGTAAACAGCCAATATGAGCATCAGCTTGGGCACACACAAAAAGTCGATTAGTTAATAACAGGCGCATCAGTGTAATTATTGACGCACACAGCAAGCGCGGCTACCATCTAGGCATCGCCCACTGACAACATAAAAAGGCTGCTCGCTTGACGGATACCCAGTTACGTTACGCCAAGACCATCATTGTGCCCATCGCCCGACCAGATACCGCGCCGCATATGTTGGAACTGGCCACATCATTAGCCCAACCTGACGAAGGGCGCATCATCGCGTTGACGGTCAGTGTGGAAGGTCAGCGCGAGCGCGCTGAAGAAACGATGGAAGGCTGCGAACCCGTCGTCGATGAATTCATTGAAGCAGGCTATCACGTCGAACTGATTGCCCAACCCGCCGCGACGATCACGCGCGGCATCTTGGATGCGACCCGTGAATATGGTGCGGATTTACTCATTTTGGGCGTGCAGCAGGCGACGCATCACGATGTCAAGCTGGGGACGCTGGTCGAAAACATTATCCAGGCAGCGACCTGCGATGTGCTGGTGTATCGTCTGGGCAACACGCCTGATTTCGACCATGTGGTCGTCACGCTCGATGGCCGACGCCACAATTTGAACGCGCTCCGGCAAGCTGTCGCCATTGCGCGCGCGCTCAAGTTGCCGCTGTCACCCATGTATATCCACCGCGATTACGTCTACCGGGAAGATCTCGAACAGGATCAGAATACCCTGCTCGTCCAGCACGATACGGGCAGCACCCTCAAAGAGATCGTCCCCGGCAATCGCCCGGAAGAACACATTCTAAAAAGTCTGGATGAAGACGACTTGCTCATCATGGGGTTCCGGCAAAAGTCGGAGTTCGACAGCCAGCTCGGCAACAACTTGACCCGTACCCTGCTCAACCGAGCACCGGGTCCGGTACTGCTGGTCTCGCGGCTGTATGAAGACAACACACGCCTAGACATCGTCCAGCGGCGATTGCAACGCTTTAACCCGGCCCTGACCGGCGCCGAACGCAGCGAACTGCTGTGGCAAGCCCAAAAAACGGCCCTGGGCGGCATTGATTATCTGGCAATGATCTTGCTATCGGCCTTACTGGCCTCACTCGGTCTGCTACTGAACAGCGTGGCGGTCATCATCGGGGCCATGCTGGTCGCACCGCTGATGTCACCGCTGGCATCACTGGCTACCGGGTTGGTCACCAGCCGCTACCCGGTGACGCAGCGCGCCTTGATTTCCCTCATCGAAGGTATCGTCCTGTCGCTGGTCATTTCGATTGTTGCTGGCTTCATCATCCCAGTAGGCACACCCACATCAGAGATGTTGGTGCGCGGCAACCCGACCTTACTCGATGCCGCCATCGCCTTTGTATCCGGTATGGTCGCAGCCTACGCCACTGCCCGCAAAGAAATTCCGGCAGCACTGGCAGGTGTGGCTATAGCCGCTGCCTTGATGCCGCCATTGTGTACTGTCGGCCTGGGCATCGCCTTCAGCGACTTCCAATTGGCACTGGGGTCGGGCCTGCTCTTCTTGACCAACATTTTGTTCATCATCGTAGCTGAATACGGCGTGTTCTTCCTGCTGGGTATGCGCTACGTCGACCGTGACCGCAATGAGGAGCAAATCAATGAGTGGACGACGCGCCTGTGGTTGGCCGTCATCGGGCTAATGATCTTATCCGTCGCGGGCATGCTGATCTTGCTGGGACGCCGTGCCCTGGATGAAGCCAGCATCATCAATTACATCAGCGAACAAATTCCGGGTGCGCAGTATGTCAGCCTGGAGACATCTGAGGAAGATGGCGTGTTGTCGATTATCTATACCGCGCGTACCCTAGGCGACATCGCGCCGGAGCGCGTGGACAGTACCGAAGCCGGACTCAGCGATTTGTTGGACCAACCTGTCGATCTGGAACTGGCGACCCTGCAAATTGTCCGTTCGCAAAGTGACGTCCGCCGTGCTCTCATCGACTATCTGGAGACAACGGACAGCGATATTCGCTTGCAGGATTACAACGTCGAAGAAACAGACGCGGGTCTGGTCGTTGAGGCCGTGTGGCGCAGCGGGAACGGCATTAATTCCGAGGATGTGCTGGCCGCCGAAGAAGCCCTGAGCGTGGCCTTAGACCAACCGGTAACGCTGTCGGTAGTCGTGCAGCAGGTGGTCAGCCCTGCGATGGTCGAAGCCTCTACCGCCACACCCACAGCAACCGCCGAGGCTGAGGCTGAGGCCACCGAAAGCAGTGAATAACTAACTCGGAGGCACGTAGCCTTCAGTGCCGATAGTGAGGTTGGTCGCGGCGGCGAAGCGCGGCATATAAGCGGCCAAGTTGTCGCCGGGGCATTCGGTGATGTCGCCATTAAAATCGCGGTGAGTAGCAATGTGTGTCAGTTGCAGCCAGTCGGCCAGCCATACCATCAGCGTAATCGCACCCTCAATCTGGCGCATCGGCGGGGGATCTACGGCATAGTTACCCAGCAAGCACACACCGACCGTACCCGTGTTCGCGCCTTCCACATGGGCACCGCGCACGCCAACATCACGGCCTTCGTAAATCGTGCCATCGCGCCCAATCAAGTAATGATAGGCGACATCGGCCCAGCCATTGCGGCCTCGGTGCAAATCCTGAATTTCGTGCAAAGTGGCGCGGTCGTTTTCTTCCAAAAAAGCCGAGTGATGCACGACCAGCGTATTATAAACTTCCGGCAGTGGTTGATCGTAAACACGCCAACCACCGGGATTGGTCGCGCTGTAAAAGCCGCCTTCATTACGCGCGCTATGGTCAGGGGCCAGTGCGCCCCATGCTTCACGGGCGACAATCTGTGGGCCGGGTTGTGGGGTCATGGTCTTTGTTGGCTCCGCAGTCGGTGACGCAGGGACCGGGGTGCGCTTGCGCTGCTGGCTGAAGATCAGCAAGCCTGTGCCACCACACGCCCCCATCATGCCCGTTCCCAGGCCCAGCAGTCCCAGGGCCAGCAGGGCATCACGCCGCGTCATCCGCGATTTTGGCATCTTAGAAAGCGAAGACCAGGATCAGCAGCAGGGCCACCAGAATGACCACCACAATATAGCCACCAATCCCTAACCGGAACAACAAACGATTGCGCTTAAACGCATCGTTATAAGACATCTTGTCCAGCAGCTTTTGCGCGGTTTCGTTCTCTGGGTCGACATCGAGCACACGATTCAGCCAACGCCGACGCTCTGCCGGGGCCGGGGACAGTTTGGCCATCCACATCATCGCCCGCGTATTGCGCCGATCCTGCTGCAAAATCTCGCCCAACAGCACCTTGGCCCCCTGGCGATTGCCCTCACGGGCCGCCGTGACTGCCATGTTATACAACTCTTCACGATGCGGTTGGTTCGCAACGATTGGCTTTTTGGCCATAGCCGCCATCCTCTCTTGAACGATCTCTGCCGAACTACTCTCTTCATTATGGAGCAAAATCCCTCACCCATGCAAGTAAGGTCGTTCTCAATGATGCGATTACGCTAACCTACATCACCATATTGAACAGATAGCCGGTCAGCAAAATACTCACGCCGATCACGGCCACCAGGATAGCCAGCAATTGCGGCTTCAACACGCGCCGCAGGATAATCAGCTCGGGTAAGCTCAGGGCGACCACGGACATCATAAAGGCCAGGGCTGTACCCAGGGCCGCGCCTTTGCCGAGCAATGCGCTGACGATGGGAATGACGCCCGCTGCGTTAGAATAGAGGGGGATACCCAGCAGCACCGACAGGGGAACCGACCACCAGGCATCTTCCCCCATGATATTGACGAGCGCATCTTCCGGCACAAAGCCATGAATTGCCGCGCCAATGCCAATGCCAATAATGACGAACAACCAGACTTTGCTGACGATCTCGCGCGTCTTTTCCGCGGATTCGGCAAAACGCTCGATCCAGGTGGGTTTTTCAACTTCAAAGCCCGCAGCCGCGCGGTTGGCCTTTACATTGAACACAAATGGCTCGACATAGCGCTCCAACTTCATACGGCCCAGCAATATTCCTGCCACAACCCCAATGACGATGCCCGAGACCAGATACATCAGTGCCACCTGCCAACCGAACATCCCCAGCAGCAGCACCAGAGCAACTTCGTTCATAATCGGTGAAGTAATAAGGAAGGAGAAGGTGATGCCCAGCGGAATGCCAGCTTCCACAAAGCCGATGAACAGCGGCACCGAAGAGCAAGAGCAAAACGGCGTCAGGGCACCGAATAGGGATGCCATCAAATTACCTACCCCCTCACCGCGTTTTTCCACAACAGCGCGGACCTTTTGTGTATCAATGAAGGTTTGTAGCAGGCTGATGAGGAAAATCATGCCCGTTAGCAGCAGCAGAATTTTGGGCACATCGTAAACGAAAAAGTTCAGTGACTCGCCCAGTGCGTCATCCACGCCGAAGCGCAGTAAGTCATACGTAAGCCAATCGGCAATGGCTTGTAGAGAGTTATAAAGCCCGATCCACAAAACAGCCAGCGCCCCTACCAGAACAAAAGCACGACGATCTGTATTGATCTTTGGCAAAAATTGCACATGCGTTGACATCTGTCAGTCCATATTCAAAAACTTGAATGTATTGAGATAAAAAGACGACCCTGTAAGCAAACAGGGCCTATATACACGCTATTCGCGTTCGCGTGCCCAGGTCACGATCTGGTCCGCTTTGGGAATGCGCCCGCTAGAAACAACCATTTCATTGATGACCAGCGCCGGAGTTTGCATGACACCATAGGCAGCGATGTCGGCATAGTCAGTCACTTTGGTCAATTGATAAGCGACCTGTCCTGCTTCTAAAGCAGCGCGTGTTTCGCGCTCTAAACGTTGGCAGTTGGAGCAACCAGAACCGAGTACTTTCACCTGTAACATGGAATGATCTCCTTTGTGTGAGATAACTATGGAATTTCCGTGAGTAAGATGGTTGAACAAGCGGGGCAGGTACAGCCATCGATCTTTTCCAGTCCCATAGATGGCATCGGGCCGATGAGAACCTCAAGCAGACTTGCCACGTCCTCATCGATGAGCGTGTAATAGACCTGTAGGCCATCCTTACGCGAATCAACCAGTCCGGCATCACGCAGGGCCATCAACTGCTGCGAGACATAAGCCTGCCGCCGATCCAGTGCGCGCTCGATGTGGCACACGCACGTTTCGCCGCGTCGCAGCATGTCCAGTATTTGCAAGCGAATAGGATGGCCCATCACTTTCAGTTTGCTGGCCACCGTCTCGAAATCCATCATACGCCACCATCTATATTCAAAAACCTGAATATAGTTTATTCCTTACAGGCGGCATCAGGTAGCAACGGATGTCATCTCTTACCCATGACGAGCTAACATTTTTGTCGCCCGGTTGGGTGACGCCATTTTGCCGATTGAGCCATAACGAGCACTCATGTATAGTCTAGGGTTCTTCTGATGTCTTTTATACAGGAGTCGTCGATGTCCTTTACTTTTGCGAGTACCGCTGCCACGCTAGAAGCCAAAATTCGGGCGAATCGCCTGATCAATCCCCCTACGGCCTGGGCCGATGAACTGGTTTATCCGTCTTATGAGGATCTGTCCCTGCGTAATATCGGCCACAGCGTCACGCAACTGCTGGGTGCTCCCCTGCCCAATAGCGCCCCGCTGGATGCACGCGTCTGGGGTGACGCCCTGCCCACAGACATCGACCGGGTGGTGGTCTTCCTGATGGATGGCATGGGCTACCTGCATCTGCAACAGCTCATCAACGAAGACGAGACCATTCGCAGTAGTGTGGAACAGCTTACGCAAGGACGCGGTCCGGTGCCGTTGACTTCGGTCGCGCCGACTTCAACCGCCATCGCCCTGACCACCCTATGGACGGGCGGCACACCCGGCCAAACGGGCCTGTTGGGCACGACCATGCACCTGCGCGAGTTCAGCATGATTGCCAGTATGCTGCGCTTTACGCCATATCCTGGCAAACACATGCCGGAAGCATTGATGCAGTGGGGCATGGAACCGGAAAACTTCGTGCCGCTGCCCGGTATTGCGGAACATCTGGCCGAGGCAGGCATCGCCACCTATCAGGTGCAGGATCGTATCTTGATGGGGTCGGGCCTCTCACGCATTCTGCATCGGGGTGTGGAAGGCGCCTATAAGCATTGCAGCAGCAGCGATATGCCCCTGCGCCTACATGATGCCCTGCGCGAGACGCGCGGTCAGCGCTGTTATGTCGGCGTGTATTGGCCCGGTGTCGATAGCATCGCCCATGTATACGGCGCCCACAACAAGTACACCCAGCAGGAGATCAAAACCCAGCTTGGGATGCTGGCCGACGTACTCGCCTCACCCGATGTGCAGGATGGCCATACGCTGGTGATGATCGTCGCCGATCATGGCGAGTACGACGCACCCAATACCATCGATATCGCCACCCACCGGGACGCCGCTGCCCTCCTGGCGGGCAGCGCTCATGGACTCAGCGGCGATAAGCGTCTGGGTATTCTGCATGTGCGCAGCGGCCATGAACAAGCCGTCAAGACGGCGATTGATACGCACCTCAGCCATGCCCTGACCTATATCGAAAGTGCCAAAGCGATTGCCGCCGGGTTCTATGGGCCGCAGCCGCACGCCCCCGGAACCGCCCATCGTGCAGGTGACCTGATCGTCATTCCGCGCCAGGGCTGGCTGATCGAGGATACCAGCGTCGGCAAGCTGGATCTGGTATCCTGGCATGGTGGCCTCAGCGAATGGGAAATGCTCATTCCGCTGTTGTGGCAGCGTATTTAGCAACTCAAAACTATTTTGAGATTTTCATAGAAAGGGGAGAGACCCATGCATTTTGCGGATACATCAAGTGGTAGGCCTTTTTCAAAAGACCCGGCAGTGGTTCATTTCCAGGGAAAATACTGGATGTACTATACGCTGCCGCCGCGTGTTGATGATCGAGAATATAGCATCGGCATCGCAACCAGTGAAGATCTCGAAAACTGGCAGGTTGTCGGCAAAATTAACCCAGCAGCAGGCTATGAGAAAAATGGACTATGTGCCCCCGGCGCGTTGATCCATGAAGGCAAGATCCACCTCTTCTACCAGACGTATGGCAACTGGGAGAAAGACGCCATCTGCCATGCTTATTCTAAAGATGGCCTGAACTTCGTTCGTAACGAAACCAACCCCATCTTCGCCCCCACCGGCGATTGGACCGCAGGGCGGGCTATCGACGCCGATGTGATTGCCCATGAGGGCCAGCTTTACTTGTTCTACGCCACCCGTGACCCCGGTATGCAAATACAGATGTTGGGTGTAGCTGCCGCGCCGCTCGATGGCGGGTTCCGGCGGGAGACATGGCAGCAGTTGAGTGATGGTCCCATCCTGAAGCCGGAACTGCCCTGGGAACAACAATGCATCGAAGCGCCCGCCCTGTGCAAACACGGTGATACTTTCTTCATGTTCTACGCAGGGGCATATAACAACAAGCCGCAGCAGATTGGTGTGGCATCCAGTAAAGATCTGGTTCACTGGCAGCGAGTCTACGATGAGCCGATTTTGCCCAATGGCGCACCCGGCACATGGAACAGCAGCGAGTCGGGGCATCCGTATCTGTTCACCGATACCAGCAAGCCAGAGCCGGAGATGTGGCTGTTCTTCCAGGGAAATAATGACATGGGCAAATCCTGGTATCTATCCAAGAAGCGCGTTCTCTGGCGTGATGGGCTGCCCGTTATCGCGGACTAACATACGCTTGACCACCTTACAACTGGTCAGCCCCTTAAGCTGCGGTACAATAACCCGCTGTTGACCGTCTCTGAAAGCATACACACATGCGCCCACGTTTGGACATCCCGCGCATAACGACCCTGCTGCTCCTGCTATTGAGCATGAGCCTCGCGCCCATCTTGGCCCAGGAAGAACAACCAGCCAGCCCGACGCCGCGCGTTCAGCCGCCTGCAACCGTGACCCTACAAGGCGACGGTTTTACGGTCGGGCAGTATTTTGGGCCGCTGGCCCAGGGGCAGGTCGGCTTATTGGAGCTAAGCGGCACGGACATCAGCTCGGCGTATGCCCTGCTGAGAGATCGCGAGTACGATTTCCATTTGCTGGGCGATCATTGGTACGCGCTGCTGGTGGCAGATATCGATGCCCAGCCACGAGCCTACCCGCTGGCGATCATCGTGCAGCGCGCCGACGGCCAGGTGCTCACACTCGACAGCCAGATTACGATTGAATCCGCCGGGTACATTCGGCAGAGTTTTGCTGTACCCGCCGACCGCGCTTACCTGACTGAACCGGAAGTTGAGCGCTATGAGTTCGCTCGGCTGAATGCCTACACCAGCCCGCAGACACCCGCCCCACTGTGGGACGAGGGCCTTTTCCAGCGACCGATGAGCAGCGATTACACCTCCGGCTTCGGCCAATTCCGCATCCTGAACCAGAACAGCATCACCCGGCATACCGGCTGGGACCAGCGCGCACCCGTTGGAACGCCCGTTTACGCGATGGCCAGCGGAACGGTCGTTTTCGCCAGCCAACTCGATATTCGCGGGAATTACGTGCTGATTGACCACGGTTGGGGCGTATACAGCGGCTATGCCCACTTTTCACAGTTCAATGTGGCTGAGGGACAAACCATCGAGCGTGGCCAGTTGCTGGGGCTATCGGGCAATACGGGCCGCAGCAATGGCCCCCACCTGCACTGGGAAATCAGCGTGCAGGGCGAGTGGGTCGATGGCGATGCCTTCATCAACATGTGGCTACCGACCCAACCCTAGCCATGCCGACCATCAGCCTCAACGGCCAGCCCGTCGAATACCTCGTGCGCCAGAGTGGGCGCGCCAAGTACCTCAGCCTGCGCATTGACAGCCAACGCGGCCTCCAGGTGGTGACGCCTAAGCGCGTTCGTGTCACTCAGGCCGACATCGACGCCCTGCTGAAAAGCCGCGCCGATTGGATCCTCAAGCACCTGACGCGCATGGACAACGCGACGGCAGGCATCACCCGTGACTATGCCGACGGCAGTTCGATGCCCTACCTGGGCGATGACATCCCGCTACAGCATATTCCGGCTGCTGGGGAACGGATCAGCGTCCGGTTGGATAGCAAAAAAGGCGTTTTCATCGTGCGTGTGCCGGATGCCCTGCGTGGACAGTCCCGCACCGACGCCATCCGCGAGGCTTTCGGCAAGTGGTACAGCAAGCAAGCCCGTGAGCACATCCCACCGATTGTCGAGCATTGGGCGCAGCAGATGAACCTGACCATCGGTGCCATCCGCATCAAGGACCAGCGGACGCGCTGGGGCAGCGCCAGCAGCAAAAACAACCTCAATTTCAATCGCCGCCTGATGATGGCCCCGCCGACAGTCATCGAGTACGTGGTGATACATGAACTGTGCCACTTCTTCGAGATGAACCACTCGCCGCGTTACTGGGCGCATGTGGCCACCCACTGCCCGGATTACAAGCGCCTGCGCAAATGGCTGAAAACCAACAGCGCCGCCTTGCAACTATGAGCCGTAGGGGCACAATATATTGTGCCCGACCTGATCTGCTGGAAAATTCACCACAGAGAACACAGTGGTCACAGAGAGAAAAAGTCCCTCGCCCTGTGGGAGAGGGATTTAGGGTGAGGGCCAATTGCGTCTCTCTTAACATTGCGCCATAATAGCCGTATTGACCCGTTCACCTCAGCCGAATGCCACTATGACCGATTCCAGCAAACGTATTTTTCTTAGTTACCGCCGGAGTGTCGCGCAACATCTGTCGCTTTTGCTGTTCAAAGAATTACGCAGGCAGGGTTTCGACGTATTCCGAGACTACAGTAGCGTAGGCCCTGGAAAATTTGAGGAAATTATTCTCAACCAGATCACGACGCGCGATCATTTCATTCTGCTTCTGACGCCAGGAACACTTGATCGCTGTAACTATGATGAGCAGGCTGAACATCCCAAAGTACCCAATCCTGATGACTGGCTGCGCCGTGAGATTGAACATGCGATCTTTACAGGCAGAAATATTATTCCACTGGTGGTAGATGACTTTTCATGGGATAACATAAGACCGAAACTCACAGCTGGCTTGAAACCACTAGCAGATTTCAATGGTCCTACTCTGCATACAACACACGATATGCTTTTCGACACGAGTATCGAGATATTATGCAGGGACTACCTTACTAAAGCGGTCACAGAAGCAACTGCTGAACCGACGCCAAAAGTAGAAGAAGACGCTGAAGAAATTATTGAGGCAAGCGAATCAGAAGCAGTTGATGAAAAAGCTCTCGAGGCGGAACGTCATTTCTCTGAGGGTTACATTGCCAGCGAAAACAAAGACTACGAAACAGCCATTGAGAAATACACTCAAGCCATTGAACTAAGACCTAAATGGGATTTCCCGTACAACAATCGTGGCAATTGTTATGCATTATTGGGCCGATATGAAGAGGCCCTGGCCGATTACAAACACGCAATAATGATCAATCCAAATTATGTTGAAGCATATAGCAATCGCGGCAATGCTTATCGGTCTTTAGGTCGCTATGAAGAGGCCCTCGCTGATTGTGATTTCGCTATCAGTCTCAATAGTAAGTATGCTGACGCTTTCAACAATCGAGGTGTTCTATATTCCGAACTGGAAAAATACGATGAGGCAATCAAAGATTACAAACAGGCAATAAGATTTAACCCCAGGTTTGCAGAAGCTTTCAGCAATCGAGCTAAGTTATTTAGTAAATTGCAGCGCAACAACGAAGCACTCGCTGACTACAAACGGGCTATAAAAATAAATCCAGATAACGTCGATTACTATTTCAATCGTGGTAGGGCTTATATGGATTTACAGCGCTACAAGCAAGCAATCATCGACTATAATCAAGCGATTGATCTTGATGAGAACTACGCTTATGCATACAACAATCGCGGATTCTGTTATTATCGTCTAGGCAACTACAAGGCAGCATATCGTGATATTAATAAGTATTTAGATTTATCGCCAGAGAACGCTGATGCCCACAACAATCTAGGAGTGATTGAATTTATCTTCGGTAACTATTTGAAAGCCAAAGAATTCTTGAGGAAAACACTGCAACTTGAGCCAGATCACTTCTTTGCTAAAGCAAACTTAGGCATTACTCAGCATGCCTTCGGCGAAATAACTGAAGCACATGCTCTCTGGCGGCAACTCGTCGAAAAAGATGAACATCACATGGACGCGGATTGGGTCGGCAAAGAGTACAACTGGGCTGAACCCCTCATCGAAGAAGCGCGTAAGCTCATCGCCTCACTCAAGGGTGCAGACGAATAAAAGTCCCCTCTCCTTCGGGGAGGGGATTTAGGGGTGGGGTCTAATCTCTGTGTTAAATCTTTCTTTTCCCCTTCCATCCTTTGCACCTTTGCCTTGACTCTTTTCTCTCTGTGAACCGTGTGCGCTCTGTGGTGAAAAAAACGCACCACATGGTCAACCACATGGAACCCTTTTGGCCCCCAATCTGTGCTACCCTCTCCATGAGCGAGAGGAGCACCTCACCATGCCGAACACCCCATTCAGCCAGCAGCCAACCCCAATTTTCACTATAAATGTAGGGGAAGAACTTTTTCTCTCGCTAGCAGCTAAATATGGCAGAAAAACGCAATTTTGACCCAAAATGACCCCCTAAAGTCCGTTATCATCACATTGCAGAGATTCAGGGAATAGGTTTTTTTGCCTAATGCAGCAGTATAGTGCGGATAGTGCAACAAAAAACGACGAGGGGGTGTCCTCGCCGTTTTGGGGAAAAGTCGTATTTTTAGCTAACGTGCACCGGGCGGGTTCGAGAAGCGGAACTCATCGGGGTTCACGCGGGCCATCCAGTAGCCCACTCCCGGCGAGCCTTCCGACATCCAGCCGACCACCTCGGTACTGGCCAGCACACGGATCTGCCACCAGTTCATGTTCTCCACGCACACCGGTCCGCCCTCAATGATGAAGGGCACGCCATCCACCAGCGTGAACAGCAGCGTCTGGTCGGTCCCCGGCATGGCCCGCAGCGACTTGGGCGTGCTGTCGGTGTAATTCACATAACCGCGCATGCCGATGCTCAGGATGCCATAGGGCGGCGCACACAGCGTGCCGTCTTCCAGCGAGGGCAGGTCCTGCGGCACCATCAGCGCGACCTCGTTGCCGCCTTCGGCCATCCAGCCGTCGTACACGATGCCTGCAACTTCGGCACGGACGTACCACCAGCGCACGCCATCCACGCACTGTGGCCCCTGCAAAATCAGGACCGGGTTCTCAAAGGGAACGACGGTCTTGGTCAGGGCAGATGTCGTCGGGGCGTCGTGGATGCGCACATTATAGAGCAGGTCCACTGTCTCCCCGACTTCAAAGGGATAGGTGCTGGTGCAAGCGTTACGATTTTCCGTGCCGGGGGCGCTGATCCAATAGCCGCCTTCGTAATCACGGCGACCCTCAGCCACCCAGCCGGGATTGCCCGTGCCAGTGATCTTCCACCAGTTGAGGCCCTGGTTGCATATCGGCCCATCCACGATGACCGCATCCACATTAAAGGGGTCGTCGATGACATTGCCGCGTTCATCGCGGTTGTCGATCATCGTGTTCCAGACGATGGCCCCCGATTGGCTGGGCATGTTGCGGATGTTCACCCCCGGTTCGATGTAGATGACATCACCGGGAACCAGCGGGAAAGCCGGGAAGCAACCTGTTGCCGCGTCGGGCAGTTCTTCTACAGGCAGGATAGTCTCGCCGGGTGCAATCGGGCGTGGGTAATCGTCGTCCTCATCCTGGGCGATGACCGGCAAAGCCAGCAGCACCAGCATCAGCAAGACGAATATAGGGCGTAACTTGGTCATGGTTTTGTGCATCGCACACCATCTCCTAACGGTACGCCTCTATTGTAACCCAGGGTGCGGGATTGGAAAACGTGACGCTGGGGCTAGTTATTCAACCTCTTCGCCTTTGGCGGTCAATGCACGGTGCAGCGGCTCGACCAACTCAGCATTGTAGGCCTTGAGCGCCTGACGCAGCTTGGCCAGGGCGGCTTCCGGTTGGGCCAGTTCAATCACCAGCGCCGGATGCCCTTCTTCGAGGCGTTGCGACAGCGCCTGGAACACTTCGCCAGGGAAACCAGTATCGACCAGGTGGGCCACAAAGCGTCCGACGATGCTGCCCAGCAGCGCACCAACCAGGGCGGCGGCAATGATGGCAAAGATCGCGCCGAAGAAGGGCAGCGTGAATGCGCCCAACTGGATCATGCCCAGGGCGGCGACCGCCGCGCCGAGTACCAGGCCTGCTAAAGTGCCCTCACTGGGGCTCATATCATCATCCAGCACCACGAACTCGCCCGTGGCTGCTTTGGCGACCACGGCAGCCCGCTTGATGAGGATGCTCTCTGTATCTGTCAGGTGGTTCAGTGCGCGCAGCATAATAGCGCGCGATGGGAAAACTGCGACCACAATATTTGTATTCATGCCGATCTCTCCCTGTTAAGCGCTTTTGTGATGATAGCAACGGCGCATGTGCAAATCGGATTTAGTATACGGCAAGTAATTTCTCGCTTTCATTGAGAACAGGCTAACAGGCCTACATTAGAATAGCCATAGCAAATTCACCCGATTGCGAACAGGATCGTTCTGTGCAATTTGCCACAAAGGCCTTAAGGGTGACGTTAAGAGAGCCGCCATACCTCTCGATTTGTGACAAACTCCCTGCTGCAAACGGCACTCAAACTCCGTATACTAGCCGCACCATTCGCAAAAGAACGGGTATAGCTCATGTTATTGTTCATCGTGTTCGTCGTCGGCGCGGTCATTATCGGGGCCGGAGCGATGCTCTCCCCAGCTTGGCCCACCTCACAACCTCGTATTGGCCTCAGCTCGGCCTTTAGTCTGGCGCTGTTGGTCGGCGGTGCGGTGTGGTGGTCTTCCATGTTCACCTGGCAAACGCTGGTCATCGACTACATGATGTTCGCGCTGGTATCGTTTGTGGTGCTGGGCGGGACGCTCAGTGGGGCGCAGGCCCGCGCAGAAGAACGCGGGGAAGAACTCGAAGACCAGGACATGGGCTGGCCGGGTCCGCAAGACCTGCTCTTTCTGGCATTGGTCGGGATTGTGGCCGTGCTGCCGCTGATCTTGACGCCCATGCCCCCCGGATTTGGCTCAGCGGAAACGGGATACCTGACGGTGACGGCTAAACTGGGCGGCACGTTGGAGACATTAGCCCCGTTCCACCCGGAGGTACATTATCTGCACCCACCGGGCTACCCAGCGATTGTGGCTTACCTCAGCGCCCAAATGAAGCAACCGATTCCACTGGTGATGTTCGCGCTGGGGTCGGTGCTGGTAATGATCGCATCCTGGGGTGCTTATGACCTGGGCAGCGAAATTGAGGATAAGCGCCTGGGACGTGCGCTAATTGTGGCGCTGCTGATTGGCCTGGGAATGTTGCGCACCTTCCTGGGAGGTGACTTCACGCTGTTGATGGGCCTCGCCTTCGGCATCGCGGCGATTGCATTCCTGATGCGCACTACGCGCAGTGTGAATCGTATTGACGCCCTGGGAGGTGGCCTGATGATGGGCGCGACCTTCCTCGCCAGCTTCGAGATGGGCATTGTGCTGCTGCTGGGCTATATTGCCCTGCTGATCGCTATGGCGCTGGTAGGACGCGAGCAAGTCTCTGGCAAGACCTGGCTGATGATGACGGTCGGTGTGCTGGCAGGGCTGGCCTTTGGCATTGGCCCCTGGGTAGCTCGTAACTGGGATTTACTCACCACCGTCAACCGTTCGGCGGCTGCCGCTGACCTGAGCACTTTCCTGGCATTTAACGTCATTTTGCTGCCGCTGGCGCTGGTGGGCCTATGGGCGGCCTGGGTAAGCCATACACAGCGGGTACGTTGGGCGACTGTCGTCAGCGTCATCTGGCTGATATTGATCCTCGACGTGGCTGTAATTGGCATCCTGCCGAGTGTGCTGCCGATGATCCGGCGGCTGATTGGCCCGAACGCGCTGGCCCAACTGGGCGCGATGATCCCACTGGCGATCCTGGGCGGGATTGGCGTGCTGTGGCTGTGGGAACGTGTTCCAGCGGGTTGGCGCAGTCTGATGCGCAACCGCGTTTATTGGATTGGCGGCGCGGCGGCGGCAGTGCTGGCATTGGTCATCATCGCCTCTGATAGCACCTGGGACTTCCTGAACAATACGCTGGACTTACCTGCAGTTGCCAGTACCCCAGCGGAAACAGAAGCCGCCTTATGGGCTTATGACAATCTGCCTGCTGATGCCCGCATCCTGACAGAAGATGATCTAGTTTGGTTGCCTGTGCTGGCAGAACGTGATGCATCCTCAGCATTCATCGTTGCCGAATCGGCCAATGTGCCGGACGCGATCATCCAATTAACCGATGATGATACGCTGACGAGCTTCCTGGCGGACCTGGACACGGCACAGGCATCCGACCTGACGAGCGAAGGCTGGACGCATGTCGTCACCACGCTGCCGGATGACAGCCTGGGCGTTACGGTGTCTGAGCTAGACGAAAGCCCGGTCCTGAGCTTGAAGTATGATGTCGACGGGGTGCAGGTATGGGAGATTACACCGTAGGCTGAGCAATAAACCAGACCCCTATCCTCAATTCCTTTCCCCATGAGGGGCAAGGATGCCTTGCTCATTAATTTGGTAGCACGTACACGACATTCTAAGCAGAGGTCACATCCCTAAAACGCGCCTTATCTCTATCTCGTCGATAGACTGTTGAGGCATTCCCCCAAAAATTGAGGGTAAGGCGTGGCAAAAGGCTCTTACAATGGGATTGTAAGATTAATCTATGTGGGAGCCATCATGAGCGTGATCCGCAGCCTCGCGCCAAAAAAATGCCCGAATTGTGACGCACCGAAGAGCCTGTTCGTCGATGATGACCGCAAGCTGACCTGCCGCCTGTGTGGCTGGAAAGAAGGCCAAACCGAAGACGAGAAGGCTCCACCACCCCCACAGCGCAAGAAGATGGACTGGCCACTATCCTATGGCACGATCCATCCGGGGCGTGTCGAAACCTGGACGCAGGCCAAGTTCAACAGTGGCATTGATGCTGTGCGTCAGGAGCGCTACGACGATGCGATTCGCTCGTTTGAGCAGGCGGTGGATAACCAGCATGACTTTTTAGATGGGCATCTGTGGCTGGCACGTCTGCACGATGAGCCTGACCTCAAACGCAAACACTATGGTGTGATCGTCGCCTACCAGCCCAACCACGAAGAAGCTATCCGCGAACTGATGGTCCTCAATGGCCAACTAACAAAAGAAGAAGCCAACCGCACTGTTGAAGGCCAGGAGCAAGTGGTGGTGGCCGTCGATAGCCCGGTGAAGGCCACTGCCGCCACGATTCAATGCTCGGAGTGTGGCAGCAGCGATATGCGCCACTTTGAAGGTGAGCCATTCGCGACCTGCAACACTTGCGGCCATCGGGAGCGGGTCGGCCATGGCGACTACGGCATGAAAAGCTTCACCATGTCGATCCTGAAGCAGCGCGGCCAAACGGCCAAGTGGGATGTCGGCGAGCGATTGCTGCACTGCAACAATTGCAGCGCCCAGCGCACCGTCACCGCCGAAACGCTCAACCAGGAGTGCCCTTTCTGTGGCAGCAAGCAGGTGATCGTCAAGGATGCGCTCGACAGCTTTGTGCAGCCGGATGGCCTGATCCCCTTCCATGTGGATAAAGCATTCGCCGAGGATGCCATCTGGAAAGCGGCGGAAAGTGGCGTCGAGAAGTTAAAAGGCTTTTTCGTCAATAACAAGGTCCGGCAGACGCTGGTCAATGGCGTTTATTTGCCTTTCTGGTATTTCGATACGGTCTGGAGCGTGAAGCGGGTCATCAAGCCCAAGAATGATTCGATCTATGATTCCAGCACCCTCAGTGCGATACAACGCAGCGTCCGCACGGAAGAAATGACCGAAGCAGAGAACAACTGGCCTGTAGCGGCCTTCACATCGCCCAGCCCCAAGCTGGTCAATCGGTTGGGGCGCTTTATGGTCGATCAGGTGCAGTCCTATGATGCGCGGCTGCTAGGTGAACACGCCGCCGAAATCTACTCGAAGGATTTTCAGAAAGCTTCTCTACAAGCGCGGAACCAGTTGGTCAAGCTATTGCGGAACCAACACGGCACCCAGCCATTCGGTGACGAGGAAGTCACCGTCACGCCCATGCTGACGCAGATGCAGTTCCGGCTGGTGCTGGCCCCGGTGTGGGTGGTCACGATCATCGAAGCTGACGGGGATGTGCGTCCCGGTCTGGTACATGGCCAAACCGGGAAAGCGGTACTCGGCAAAGCGAGGAAACCCGAATTGGCTTAAACAGCCACCATAGCGGGTTGCAATTCATCATAGGTGACGCCCGTCAGGTCAGCCGAGATGGCCCACAGGCGGGCAGCATCACGTTCATTGAGGGCCGCATCCGTCGGTTTTTCTTCCTTGGGATAGCCGCGCATGCTCATAAATGACGGTCCATAGTATTTGCCGCCTTCTGCCTGGGGTGACGTTCCGGCATAGAGCTGGGGCAAGGCCCCCATCGCCTGGGATTGTGACATGACTGGCATCAATACGCTGTAGAGCGCACGCTCGAATACGTTACCGGAGGCATCGGCTGTGTTGGATTGCAGATTGGTGTTGGACAAACCTGGATGAGCGGCCATGCTGCGCGTGGATGATCCGTTCGCCACCAATAAGCGATTGAGTTCGTTGGCGAAGAGGATGTTGGCTAGCTTGCTCTGGCCGTAAGCAACATACCGTGAATAGGATTTTTCGCTCATTAGATCATCGAAGTTGATGCCACTGACTGTCCGATGTGCACCACTGCTTACGGATACCACACGGCTGTTGGGTGTCGATAGCAATTTGGGCAGCAGCAAGCCCGTCAGGGCGAAGTGCCCCAGGTGGTTGGTGCCAAACTGCATTTCAAAGCCATCCGCTGTCTGGCTCTGGGGGACGGCCATTACACCAGCGTTGTTATACAACTGGTCGAGGCGGTCATAGCGGCTGTTGAAAGCCTGGGCGAATTCACGGACAGATGCCAGGTTAGCCAGGTCAAGCTGCATGACGTCGATGGTGGCGTTGGGCACTTGCTTGAGAATGTCCGCGCGGGCTTTTTCGCCCTTTTGTATGCTGCGGCTGGTCATCACAACATGGGCATTTTTACGAGCGAGCGCCAGGGCAGTTTCATAGCCCAGGCCGCTGTTGGCCCCGGTGATGACGATGACTTTGCCTGTTTGATCGGGTATGTCGTTGGCGGTCCAGTTAGCCATAATGTTTTGACTCCTCTATTTGCTTACGATTGTCGGATTCATTACGTCTGCATCGCGTAAAATTACCATGAGTGTTGAATGAACGTTCATTCAATACAGATCAAAAAAAGAGCCATCACCGGGCGATGGCCGCGAGGCAGGCTTCAGCCACAGCCAGAAGCTCATCTTCGGTCAGGAATAGGCTGCCTTTGATCTGCTGTTTGGCCAAGCCAGCGGCAACATGCATCGTCAGCTCATGAATCACCGGGAACGGCAAGTCTTTGACATAGCCCTTGGCCTGCGCTTCATCAATCAGTTGAACCAGCCAAGCATACTTCGCCAACAGGTCTTCGTTTTCCTCAAACTGCGGGTATGGGGAATTTTCGTACTGCTCGATGAAGCGGGTTTGCTGTGGGTGGCGCACATAATAATGATAACTGTTCAGCCAGAGCGTGATGAAACTATCCGGCCAGGGGGCATCCTGAGGATTGCCAATCATCATCGCTTCTAACAGATGCTCTTTGATATGCACATAAAGCGCCTGAATGAGGTCGTCTTTATCAGCGAAGTAGTGATAGATGATGCCGGCACTGACGCCGGATTGTTTGGCAATTTTGGAAATGGGCGCACCATGAAAACCATGCTCGGAAATGAGATCGAGCGTGGCATTGAGTATAGCGGTGCGTTTTTCGACTTCGGTCACGGCGTCACACTTTATTGAATGAACGTTCATTCAATATAGCGATAAGGGGGATTGCTGTCAAGATGGGCTGATAAGAAACCGCTAAAGTAGCTAGGCAAAACCCCAAACGGCATTTATGCCAGATTGCCTATTTGCACGGTCGGCAGGGTGATAGCATAATAAGCATGCGCACCTCATAAACGCATTTCTAACTTGGATTTCTAACAAAGGTGCCTTTACAAAACAGATTTCACCCTTTGGGAGCGCCCATTGTTTTCTCGCATACAGATTTTAGGGATTGTGCTGCTGGTCATGGCACTGGCAGGTTGTTCCGGTGAACCGGCTGCCGCCAACGACCCAGCCCAACAAACGGATTTACAGACCGTCGCCGATGGCAGCGATCAACAGCAGCAAGCTCAGCCGACATCTGCTGATACTGGCAGTACAAGCCAGGACAATACGGAGCTGGTCGCGCGGGTGAATGACGTGCCGATCACTCAGGCGGAATATGAGGCAGAACTGGCTCGTCGTCTGAATAACAGCTCTGTATCCGACCCGCAGGCCGTCGCTAACCTCGTGTTGGATGCGTTGATCGAGCAGGAATTGATCGAGCAGGCCGCGCCTGTTTTGGGCGTCAGCGTGACTGACGAAGACGTGACTGCAGAAATTGCTGCTCTGCGCTCTGGGTTGAGCGATGAGGACTGGCAGGCAGCTATGGCCCTCAACGGTTACACCAACGAAGCCGATTTCGCGGAAGCCCAGCATGATGCCCTCATCGCGCAACGGGTGCGTGACGCGGTCCTTGGCCCGCTGACGGGTGATGTCATGCAGGTCCATGCGCGGCATATTGTGGTGCGGACCGAACAGCAAGCCAATGATATCCTGGCACGGCTGGAAGCTGGCGAAGCCTTCGAGACGTTGGCACAAAATTTAAGCATCGATGTAACCACCAAAGATCGGGGTGGCGATCTGGGCTGGTTCACGGCCAATGAGCTGATGGACGAGCGGCTTTCCGATGTGGCCTTTGGCCTGGAGCCGGGGCAAATCGCGGGACCGATCCCGACGCTAATTGGCTATCATATTATTCAGGTGATTGAACGCGCGGAGCGCCCGGTTGAGCCAGAACGCATGCCGCTGCTCATGGAAAACGCTTTCCTGAACTGGCTGGATGGGCAATATCGGGCGGCCATTATCGAGCGTTATCAATAGGCAACAGACAGAAAAAGCACGTATGACCCGATGCGCGTTATAATCATTGTCGATTTTTCGGTGGCACAGTTTTGATAGTCACGCGACAATAACGTGATATGACGCCATAGCATGGCAATGCCTATCGCGGGATAAAACCAAAAGAGACATCCACAAAAAGGACGTGGTTTATGGGGGATCGGATCTTTAACTTCATCAGTGTGCTGGCCTTGCTCGCCTCGATATTGGTCATGGCAGGGGTTGCCTATGTGTTCACCCAACCCAATACGCGGCAAGAAGCGATCCAGCAGACCGAATTGGCCTTTTTGCCGCCAACGGCATTCCTGGCATCGCCAACACCATCGCAAGTCCCGACTGAAACGCCGATTCCGTCGCCGACCTTCCCGCCGACTTTTACGGCGACCTTTACAGAAACGCTCTCGCCAACGCCTTCAGAGACTTATACGCCGACTGTTACGCCGTCACCGACAATTACCAACACGGTGGGGCCAACCTTTACGCCCACTATCACTGAAACACCGACTATCACCGCCACGCCGAGCATTTCGCCGACCTTCACACCCAGCATAACGCCGACTGGACCGACACCGATTCCGCCAGCTACCGTTTCGCCCTATCTGTTTAATCAGCGCGAGCCAACCCAGTTCGTGGCCAACTTCGCCAACGCTGCCGGGTGTTTGTGGCAAGGCATGGGCGGCGCGGTCTACACGCTGGATAATCAGCCCGTTCCGCTGGAATCCGGCTATCAAGTGCATGTGTTCAATGACCTGTTTGACCGTTACGTCAATGTGGGGTCGAACTCGCAGTATGGTGCGGCCAGTGGTTGGGAAATGGCGCTGGATACACAGCCCAACAACCAGCTTTATTTCGTCGTGCTGGAAAGCTCGATTGGTACGGAGCTATCGCCGCGCATTCAGGTACAGTTCCCAGGTACCTGCGAGGGCAATACGGCACTCATCAACTTCCGTCAGACGCGCTAAGGGCCAGCATGAGCAATAAACGCAGGCGCAGCTTATTCCAGCGATCAACAGAAAACGACGCAGCAAAAGACAATTCGGTCGATGAACCGGACTTCATGGACTGGCTGCCGGATGATGAGGAAGAAGCTGAAGATCTGGACCAATTGCGTGATAGCGACGCGGTCCGTCCGTTGAACATCACGCCGGAAGAAGAACGCTTCCCGCCTGTGGAAGTCCGGCCAACACCCATAACGGAGAGCACATTCTACAAGGATGCGGACCTGCATGAACCGCCGCCTATAGAATATGAGCCGGTCAAGTGGGGTACCAACCTGCTGGCGCTGCTGTTCCTGGTGGCGACGATTGGCATAATCCTGGCGCTTTTTATCGTGTGGCAAGACCCTTATAGCCAGCTCAATCCGTTCCCACCGCCGACGCGCTATGTGGAGATTACGGCAACGCCGGGGCCAACTGTCCCGGCAACTGCCACCGCCGCCCCAACTGTCGAGGTCGTTCAAAGCGCGTTTGCCTTCTCATTAGCGGGCGATGTCATCTACACGACCAATGGCAACGACAACGGCTGTGATTGGACGAGCATCGTGGGTACGGTACAGACGACCAGCGGCGAAGCCGTCGATGGCTACCGGGTGACGATTGATGACGGAACCAACGAGCAGGCAGTCTTTACCGGGAGTGCGCCACGACTCGGCCCTGGGGGTTGGGAACTGGTCTTGGGCGAAACGCTCATCAACAGCCAGTATGCGGTGCAGTTGACAGATGCGCGTGGTGAGGTGATGTCTGAGCCCCTGCTGGTCGATATGACGGGTGATTGTGCCCGCAACGTGGCTATCGTGAGTTGGCAGCAAAACAGCGAAAGTTAAGATAGCTATTTGATTTTGTCACCTTTTTTGCAAAAAAGGTGACACCAAAAAACGCTAAATTGAGACATCGATGGGTTTCATCTGTAGCATTTGTCGCAATAAAACTTTGGGCAAGACATATCTTGCCCCTACAATCTACGCTCACTCGTAGAACCAAAATTCATCATCCGTCCTAAGTCAATACACGCTAGCAAGCACCCATAAACTTAGTCAGTTTCGACTTTGTAGTTGAGTTGGAGTTCATCGCCGGGTAGGCCGCGAATGCCCCAATTGTGACGCGGTGTTTCCGTGACAGTGATTTCCACATCCTGCGGGGAGATCGTCAACTGATCGTGAAGACGCTCAAAAAGCAGGCGAAAGAGCGTCTTTTTTGCTGTCACTGAACGCCCCTCAAACATGGAAATTTCGATGATTGTGTACTGCTCGCTGCGGCCCGGCGGATAGATGAAGTCGTCAGCTTCCAACGGGAAAAAGCGCTGGAAACGCTTATCAGACGGTATGCTGAGCGCATCCATCAGGCAGCTATGGATGATGTCTGATAACTGGCTGCGGTGCTGGTTAATGTGTGCGCGATGCCCATAAATTTTGACCTGTGCCATCGTTACCCTATCCTGCTGACTCTAAAATCGCTATGCTGTCACCTGATACGCATTGTATTATAGTCGCGACTGGATATAGGAGTTGGTTGTGCTGGAACATAATCTATTTCGAGGTAAGTCCATCCGGCTGACTGAGCTGGGCCAGGAAGACATCGCAACCATTACACAGTGGTACCAGAACAGCGAATTCGGTCGCCTATTTGATGCCGACCCGGCCTATCCGCGCAGCCAACGCCACTGGAAAAGCTGGTTTGACGAAGAAGACAAGGACAAAAACACGTTCGTATTCGGCATTCGTCCGCTGGATAATGAGCGCCTGATGGGCATCGCGACACTGGATGGCATTCTATGGCCGCATCAGACAGCGTGGCTGGCTATCGGCATCGGTGATACCCACCAACGCGGGCGCGGCTATGGCACGGAAGCCCTGCGGTTGCTGATCCATTTTGGCTTTTACGAGCTGAATCTGTATCGTCTGCAACTCTCGGTCTTCGAGTATAATACGAGAGCCATCGCCGTGTATGAGCGCCTGGGTTTTACGCGTGAAGGCACGTACCGCCAGTTTTTGGCACGCGAAGGCAAGCGCTACGATATGTACTTATACGGGCTGCTGCGCGACGAATGGACATCATCAACGACTCGTCCATAGCATTCATCAGCCCATAACATTTATCAGGTTAACTTGAGATGGATGCGCAATTTATAACCTGACAACCCATCATCAACATGCCAGCTACAGGCTGGCAACCTATCCCCTAACTGACCATAGCCAACCAAGAATGAGGCCCTTATGCGCAAGCAACAACTCTTGATTTTGACGAGCACGCTGATTTTGATGGCAGCGTTCGGGGTGCTGCTCACCGCTCCGACGGTCGTGCAGGCCATTGGCGAGATTACACCGACGCCCGTCGAGGATGAGGCAACACCAGAGCCAACCATCGCACCCACACCTGTGCCGACTGTCGCACCCGCAGTTCAACCCGCAGACGAACCCGCAGATGACGTTGACGCCCAGGTAGAAGCACTATTTGACGAAGCCCTGTCGGTGTTCCAGCAAGGCGATTTCGATGGCGCAATCGATTTAGCCAATCAGGTGCTTGAGCTGCAACCAGATAATGCGGAAGCGTTGTGGGTCCGGGGTCTGGCGCGCAGCCAGATCGGCAATTTGCAACTGGCGATTGACGACTATACCTTCGCGCTGCAACTGGTGCCCTATCGCTGGGATATCTACACGCTACGCGGCGATGCCTTCGTTCAGCTCCAGGAGTATGACAACGCCAATGCCGATTATGAAAGGGCGCTGGAATACAATCCGCGTTATGAATCGGCGTATTTTGGACTGGCTGCGCTGGCGGACAGTCGGGGACGGCTAGATGAACTCGAAGTCTACCGGACGATGGCGCTGGGTATGTTGGAGTTCGAACGCAATAACCTGTCGGAAGCGATTGGCTACTTCACCGATGTGCTGGTACTGGACAATACGTCACGCATGGCGGCATATGCGTATTACAACCGCGCGCTCAGCTTCCACACGATGGAAGATTTTGAATCCGCGATTGAGGACTATACCGAAGCGCTTGCGCTGTACCCAGACATGCACGATGCGTATCTCGGTCGTGGGATTGCGTATCGCAACACGGATGACATCGCCGCAGCGGGCAGCGATTTTGTGAACCGCATCGAGATTGTCGAAAGCGACAGCGTGACGCAGGCGATTGGCTTCGGCGAGGAAATCGACGTGGCGATGACCTATGGCGCAGTTTATCGGCTGACGTTCAATGGCGTGGGTGGGAACAGCATCACGATTTCCACACTGAGCGAACCGAATACGGGCGTTGATCCGCTTATCGCGCTGGTTGGGCCGGATGGTGAGGCCCTGGCGGGTGATGATGACCTGGGCGGCGGTCCTTTCGGCTATGACAGCGAGATTGCCGATTTCCGGCTGCCGGCTGATGGCGAATACACGATCCTGGTCAGCCATGCCAACGGCGGCTTCGATGGCAATGTGCGCGTCAGCCTGGCGTGTGATATGGATGTGTGCAGTAATTAATCCAATTAGATAGGCTATAGCGGCAGCGGGCACAAAATATTGTGCCCCTACGTGACGAAAACGGACGCAGCATGCTGCGTCCCTACGATTCCTATTTTGGCTAGCGAGAGACACAACCCCAGGTGGCATATTTGGCCACACCATGCTTACGATAGGAACCCTTACACTCTATAGGAAACAAAAAACGGCTCATCGGATGATGGGCCGTTTTTGTGTTGTGTGACCAGCGATTAAGCTGTCTTGATTAAGCTGTTTCGCCGAAGATGCGCACGCGGCGTTTGGGTTCATCACCAAAGCTGCGTGAGGTCAGTTGTGCACGGCGCGCGACGCGATGCTGCTGTTTACGAATGTGCGATACCTGGGGTGCGAGGTCTACGAATGGCTCCTGACCGGAGCGAATGCGCATGATCGCTTGTTGGGCCTCAAGTATCGCCTCATCAAAAGGGTCATCAGCCGCGTTGCGTTCCTCCAGTTTGAAGAGATCAATCAAGAAGTTCTCCATCTGGGAAACGGTATTCGCGCGCAGTACATACAGGGGTTTGCCCTGTTTTTCAGCATCGGAAATGGCACGGGGCCGATTGCGATAGTAGCTCTTCAGCGTGACAACCGCGTCGGCGTCGTTCATCTTCTCGCTGATTTCCAGCGGGACGTTCATCCGGCGAGCCGCCTGCTCCAGACGGTTGCGAGCCACGCCATAGGCATGCACCGTCTTCAGTGACAGGTTGGCGCTAGGCGCAGGTGCCAGTTCCATCTTCTCTTTACGCGACATGCTGGTGTTCTGATTGCCGCGTACCATACGAATCGACCCATTGCTGTTGTCGGTACCATTGCCGCCATTTTTGCGCAGGCGCGACTCCAACTGTAGGGCTTCTTCGCGGGTTTCGATTGTG
Source organism: Anaerolineaceae bacterium (assembly GCA_002699585.1). Lineage (GTDB taxonomy): Bacteria > Chloroflexota > Anaerolineae > Aggregatilineales > Phototrophicaceae > Phototrophicus. The sequence continues at coordinate 992,628 of PABP01000038.1, forward strand.
CCATCAGGCTGACGTTCACGCAGCAAAATGGGCAGCGGACGTCCGCGCAGGATAGCATCCACCGATTCAGCGACATCCTGATGCACCGCGAGCGAATTGCGATCACGGATTTCCACCAGGATTTCAAATGTCGGTGGGCTACGCCGTTCAAGCACGGTTTTTTGCGTGCCGCGACGGCGGGCTTCATCGTCAGAGAGCGTAACGGACTCAATGCCGCCGACCAAATCGCTCAGGGTCGGGTTGAGCATGAGATTTTCAAGCGTGTTACCATGCGCGGTACCAATGAGCTGAACACCACGTTCAGCAATGGTCCGGGCAGCCATCGCTTCCATCTCACGACCAATTTCGTCAATGACGATCACTTCTGGGTTATGGTTTTCCACCGCTTCAATCATGACTTCGTGCTGGCGCTCTGGATGGCTGACCTGCATCCGGCGGGCACGGCCCACTGCCGAATGCGGCACATCACCATCACCACCAATTTCGTTGGAAGTATCTACGATAACAACGCGCTTGTCCTCTGCTAGGATGCGAGCGACTTCGCGCAGCATGGTCGTTTTGCCGACGCCGGGTGCGCCCAGCATGAGCACACTCTGGCCGGATTTGACCAAATCTTCGATGATGTCGATGGTCCCATAGACCGCACGACCAATACGGCAGGTCACACCAATGATTTCGCCTTTACGATTGCGAATCGCACTGATGCGGTGGAGCGTACGCTCCATACCGGCGCGGTTATCTGCATCGAAATCGCCAATCCGCGCGGCCATTTTGTCGAGGTCTTCGCGGGTGATTTCTTTATCAGAGAGAACGACTTCTGAATCCACATAACGTGCAGTCGGCAGCCGTCCGAGGTCCATGACAACTTCTAGTAGATTGTTGCTATCTCCGTGTTCTTCCAGCGCGTAATTGATATTGAGTGGCAGCACGCGCATGAGTTTATCGATGTCGTCTGTGATCCGTTTTTCCATACAGCGTTATGTGTATTCCTCATCATCACTTACAGGTATCGAGCAAAGGGCTGGCATAGCTGGCTTGGCCACATCGGATTGGCCCAGACTAACGCGTCTGAAGCCAGGGTGACGGATGCCAGCGGCAATATGCTTTACCATGACAGCCTGCTCAATCCAGGGTTCGAAACCGATGTCTTCGATTGAGTGTGACAGCCAGTCCTGGTAACTACGTACGCATACATAGATGGGTACGCGGCGCGCCCGGCCCATATGGGCGATGGTCGCTTTCACCAGGTCGGATGCGTGTTCGACGGCATCGGTATGGATGTAGGGCAAAATGTAGATGCCGTTTTCGCCTTCTGAGAAGGCGATATAAGCCAGGATGCGTTCATCCTTGCGATAGACCAGCCCGCGCAAATCGCCATGTGGGACGGCGTACTGCTGCAGCATCTTGGGCACGATGTTGGCCATCAGGCTATTTATGGCCATTTGATGGGCATCGGCAGCATCTTCCAAGTTGATTGCACAGTCTTCACGCTTGATGGTTGTCGGCTGGTGCCGCCAGATCACCTGGCGCGTGTAAGGTGCGAAGCGAGCCATACGAAATGTCTCGAACAGGCGACTGTTCGGCTCGACTTCCGCCAGGAGTGCATGTGCCCCGTATTTACCGGCTTCCTGGGTCATTGCGTCCAGGATATGCAGCACGATGGTATCGTCAGCATCATCTTCCGCAGAGGGCGCAACATAAACAATGTGTGCACAGGTGTCATCCGGGTTATACCGGAACTGGCCCACAACCTGTTGTTGATCGCTCTTTGCGACCAGGGTATACAAACCCCTGGGAAAAAGAATGGTGCTGAGGAGGGCACTATTGGCCCCGCGTGCATCGCGCGTCAAACCCCGCTCACTATCTAGCATCGTTCCCCGATTGCTCAGGCGACGGATTAGCGGCAGGTCTACGATTGTGATGGCACGCGTATCGGGTGTGTCCATACCTTACCTTCCAGCAACATGCTGGATGCACTCCACCTGCGTACAGTATAGGCCCTTTTTCTTACTTTTTCATCAGAATCTGAGCCATTTTTGCCGAGAGAGGAGTTTCCATGATGATTTTAGCATCGCAACATGTCTATTTCAATTCGACATCTGATTACATGATATAACCCCTTTCAACAGGTCGGGGGGCGATTTCAGCGGCATATTCCACTGAACAACCTAACACATAAGATCATTATGGGTCACAATGGGTCAAATGTCAAGCAGCAAGCTGATTGCGGGTAGGCTCGGTACAGATGAAAAACGATATATTAAGTTTTGGTAAAACCTGAGAATAATGGGCGGTTGTTAGGGAAATCGAGCAGAAATATATCAACACCTTTCAATTGTGCGTAAGGCTCCCGTGTGATTGATTGGGATGGTCAGTGTAGTCGGATTGGGTTGGGTCGCTGTCAATAAGGCGCGAAATTTCAGGTTGTTCGCTGTCATGATGTGCATCATAGATAAAGGCTTCATGCCTGCGACGCTGCCAACGGCGCATGATCTCTATGCTGAACACAGCTACCATATGAGCCAAAAGAATAGCAAGCCACATCAATGCCATACTTGTACGTTCCGCGGAAAGGCTACGCCACATATCGGCAGAGACGGAGGCATTCCCTGGATACAAGATACCTGCCAGCACGCCATAAAACATCGCGATGACACCGATCATAAAAATAGCGGTATGGACCTTCAAGATGCGTCGGGACCAGTTTGTGGCTTTTCGCTTCATTTCGACCTCCCCTTTTTTCTATTTCTAGTGCCCCTACTTCGTTTACGCAATTAAGTAAGAAAGGTTGCAAGTATCAAAACGAAAAAGGACGCAAGCGAGTTGCGTCCTTGAGACATATAGGAAAGCTAATTTGTACTTACATGCCGTGCGCCGCTGCGACAATTTCCGCGGGGAGTTCGAAGAAGGCCAGGGCGATCATGAGGTAGACGCCGAGCAGTAGCGCCCCTTCTAGCCAGTTGGACTCGCCATCCTCGGCGACGAAGGCCGCCAGGAAGGCCCCGACCAGCAAGGCAACCAGCTCAAATGAGGTGAAGACCAGCAGCAGCGGATTATCCGGGTTGATGAGCAGCGAGATGAAGACCAATACCGGCGCGACAAAAAGCGCGACCTGCAAGCTCGAGCCGAGCGATATCGCCAGACTGAGTTCCATCTTGTTTTTGTAAGCGACCTGCACCGCAACCAGATGCTCCGCGATGTTACCGACAATCGGGATGATGATGATACCCAGGAAAATTTCACTAAGGCCGAGTGACTCAGTGACGACTTCGACAGCCCCCACCAGCGCTTCACTCATCAGCACGATGCCGATAGTCGACACGGCCAGCACACCAATCGAAAAGCCTACGGTCCAGCGCGGCTCGTGGTGCTCGTCAGCATCGGAGTGAGAGGTGTCATCACCCTGCTGGAAACTGTAAATGACGCTCAGGCCATAGAGGATAATCATAATGATGGCGATACCCTCAGACAGTTGCAATTCCGCTGTGGGGAATTCCTGGAGGGCGACATCGAACAGCGAAGGCACAACCAACGCGGCCACCGCCAGAATCAGCAGGATGCCGTTCATACCGGCAGTGCGGCGGTTGAAGCTCTGGCGGCCGTTTTTGAGGCCACCCAGGAAGATGCTGAGGCCGAGAACCACCAGCACATTGCCAATAATCGAGCCAACAATCGAGGCACGCACGAGATCATTGAGACCTTCGTTTAAGGCGAAGATGGTGATGATGAGTTCAGCGGCGTTACCCAGCGTGGCATTGAGCAGGCCACCGATGCGCGGCCCGGTATGGACAGCCAGTTCTTCAGTGGCTTCCCCAATGAGCTTGGCCAGGGGCACAATCGCCAGTGCGGAAAACAAAAAGATCAGTTCCGGCTGCCAATGGCTGGCTTCGCCCACTAAGGTCAGCGGCAGAAAAATCAGCATCGCATAAATACCGATTTGTATAGGCGAAAGCGCTGGACGCCCCGCCGTCTGTTTTGTATCAGCCATAAATCAGCCCCCTCTTTTGATTAGAGAAATCAGCTCATTAGTGAAATCAGTTGTTGGCATCTTAAGACGCACATAACGACAGTTCATCAAGTATAGCCATTGTTTGATTTACGGAAAGATGCGTATACGAATAGTACGCACAAAGAGCATCTCAGTCGAGTTGGGAAAGCGCCGCCTGGACGGTGGCGTCAGGGTCATCAAGCTGGTTGAGGTCGGCGCGGGCCAGGTCAGCATAGTTCGTGTCTTCTGTTGTTTGCCAGAGGGCATAATACAGCAAGCCGCGCTCGCGGTACGCCTGAGTATCATCCGGCTGCAAGATCAGCGCACGCCGGAAACTAGCAAGGGCAAATTCGGCGGCGTCACCCGGTTGGCCATCGGCCAGGCCCGCGTAAGCCATGCCTCGCTTGAGGTTAAAATCAGCATCCTCGCGGTAACTCTCGGCGGCAGCGTTGTAGCCTTCCAGAGCCAATTCGTAGAAGCCCAATTCCATGAAGGCATCAGCAGAGCGCAGATAGTCCTGGGGACTCTGGGGCGTGGGCGTATCTTCCTGGATGGCCTGGGTACGGGCAATGCGCGTCGTTTGCAGGGCGGCTTCGGTCGATTGCAAGTCACGGGCAGAAGGTCCACTGCTGATGACGGGTGCCGAGCGCGAGCCATCATCCAGGAAACTGTTCACCATAATGGCACCGAGCGAGACCAGAATCATCAAGCCAACAAACCAGGCCCAGGGTAAGCCACCCTTCTGTTTACTCGCAACAGGTTGGCGCTGAAAGCCGGCACTCGACGATGATGGACGCGAAGGTCCGGTCGATGCGGATGTATTCGCGCTACGGGTCGTACGGGCGCTGGAGGTTGTACGGGGTCCGCTGGCCGTGGGCGGACGATGGCCCTGGGCGCGGTCATAGGTGCTGCGCTGGACCGGATCGGACAGAACAGCATAAGCATGGTTGATGCGCTGGGTGGTGCGTTCGGACTCAGCAATTTTGCGGTCGAGGGCAGCAAGCGCGGCTAATTTACCCTCACGCTGGAGCTGCGAACGTTCGCCAGCGTAACGATCAGGATGATGTTGTCGGATTTTTTCTCGGTAGGCACGTTTGATGGCATCCTGATCGGCCATAGGCCGGATGCCAAGTGTCTGGTAGTGGCTCTCGTCTGCCATAGTTATCCGGCTGCAATGGGCGCGTTCCGAGCTAGTTTACCACGCCAGATCGTGTTCTGGGGAGCCACCGTCAGGGTGAATCTTTGCTAGCGAACAACAAACTAGCGCGCCGCTTTACCGCGGTCGGGGTTGCTAGGGGGATGTGTCGCGTCCGGGTCATGCTCTTGAGAGATCGACTGACGCAACTTATTGCGCAGGGCTTCCGCAGAGATCAAGGTCCGCGCGACGGTATCTTCGATGACTTTCACCGCATCCGGCAGTATGTCCACGTAGTAGACATTGGGGGTGTCGCTGGTATCGGCATTGTTGAGCAGCCTGCCAACCACACGTAACAAACGGCTGGCACCTACGAAAATAATCAGGCCGTAATCGCGGCGGTATGGGCGTACACGGTCCAGCACGGTGGTAATGCTTTGCAGTGAATTGGCGGAAATGATCGGCGCGTTGGTGAAATCGGTGACGATATGGTGCTTGATGCCGTCATCTTGACAGTGAAGGGCGTGGGCCGCTTCTATCGCACGTTGGAGTTGTTGGTCAGTCCATGTACCATTAAAACGTACTAAAATGGCCGCATGTTCATCATCCAACCAGTCGGCTGTGATAGGCATAGTATCCTGACCTCAAAAGCATACCAATTGCTGTGTCCATACTATCAGCCAACAGTCTGCTTATTTTCTGACATTCAAATCGATTCTAACCGAAGCGATTTGTAAATATATTGTAGCTAAAAGTCAAGGATAAAACACTGAGACAAAGGTCCGTGTATAACAGAATGTAATACATTATTTAACAATAATAGCAGCGCATCAATTGGGGCTTTTGGGGCCTTTAGAAGGACGTGGCGCGGCCTCGAAACCAATGATCGAGCGCCAGAAAAAGCCGTTGGCATTGGGGTCAAACGAACGAGCCGGGTCGCGGTTGAGTTCGAGATTGACGAGACGATAGCCCAGGCGCACACCGAGCACCAGACGACGCCTGCCCATCGGCAGCATGAAGTCGATGCCCAGGCCAATATGAAACTCCGCTGCGGCTGTGCCAATGGATTCTTCTTCTCTATGGGCATCATCCAGGCTGGAACGGTCGATAATTGAGGCCCCACTGCCCAGGCCACCACTGCCTATCAATGGGAAGATGCGCAGATGGCGATTGCGTAAGACGATGTAGCCAGCATCGATATAACCGAGACCACCGCCGAGCGTTGCCTCTTTTTCGGCAGATTCGCGGCGGTACCCCTGGCCACTACCACCGATGTTTGCTACAAAACGACCGCGCTGCATCATGAAGCCGCCGCCACCGCCACCACCGGGGTCCTCATCGGTGAGGGGGTCTACGCCGTGATGCGCGAACCAGCTATCCCAATCCGCGCGCCCAGGCAGGGCGCGGTTGATGGTGCTGAAGCCGCCGGCTGTACGCCGCAAGATTGGCGGCTGCGGGGCATCGCTTGATCGTGTTGTGGATGGGTCCTGGGTGCGTGTTACGACATCAGCCACATCCGAACGACCTTTTCTTGAGAAAAACGACCGCAATTGCATGGCTGTATGCTCCTAGCACTTGGAGGTTATTCATTCCCCCCCATGATACCGCGAATAACGCGCTAACACGACATTCAGCCATCAGTTTCAAAGGATGTATTCGGATGGATGGTGCGCTTAGTTGGATGGGCGCGACTTGTCGCCTTTGTTTTTGCTGTCCAGGGGCCGGGTGACTGGCAACCTCGGTGGGGATAGCGGGGCTGTATCGCCGGGTTCCTCTTCCAGCACATCGTCAATGTTATCGCGGAGCTCCCCGGTTTCGATTTCGTTGGGGTCCAGCACGCGCGGCTTGAACTGAATACTCTGGTCTGCCGTCGTCGTCTGGTCGCTGCCGATGCGCGGCATGGTGATCCAGAAGCGACTGCCTTCGCCGTAGACACTCTCGAAGTCAATGTGACCACCATATTTTTCCATCAGGGTCTTGACGAGATAGAGGCCCAGACCTGTCCCATGAATCTTCTCGGTTTCTTCTGTGAGCACGCGGGCGAAAGGCTGGAAAAGCTCCGACTGGCGATCTTCAGGGATACCATAGCCATTGTCTTCAACAGCGACGCTCACGTATTGATCGGTTGCTGAGATTTCTACCGTGATGACGCCTTTGTCATCTGAGTATTTGGAGGCATTGCTGATGAGGTTACGAATGGCCTCGCGCAGTTGGGTTTTCTCACAACGGATGTGGAATTCGGTATTGGGTGGGTTGAAGATGAGCTTTTGACCGGGTTTGAGGCCATAGTTGTGGTACTGTGCGCAAATGTCGGTGGTTATATCAACGACATTGATGACGGATTCTATGACTTCGTTGGTCAGGTTGAGGCGCTCTAGCATGAGGATGTCGCTCGTGAGCTGCTCCATTGTGTCGACCGCCTGATTGATGCGGTAGAGATTGCGGGCGGCGGTATCGCTACCTTCGACCACATTTTCCAGCATGCGGGCGCTCAGTTTGACGTTGGTGATGTGGTTGCGCAGGTTATGCCCTGCCAGACGTACCAGACTGGCTTTGAAGGCTTCCAGCTCGCGGACCTGTGTATAGAGGGCTTCCAGCTCACGGCGGATGCGGTACTGCTCGATGGTATAGCGAATCGTTCGCTCCAGCAGTTCCGGGCGCAGGTGGCGCTTTTCGATATAGGCGACTGCTCCGGCCTGCATACCATCGATGTCCGGCTCGCGCTCATTGACGACCGTCAGCAGAATGAAGGGGCAGCTCACATTGGGATCGTGGACCATATCCCGCACGAAATCCACACCCGTCCGATCATAGATATCATTCAGGTAGAAATCCACCAGACAAATATCGAAGGGTTTGGAGCGAACCAAATTGACCGCTTCATCAAAACCCAAGGCACTGACGAATTGATAGGTCTGGTTGCGGACCTTATCCAAGACATTCTTTACAAAAACGTGCTCGCTCTTGTTGTCATCCAGATACAGTATCCGAATCGGGTTTTGATCCAAGTCGTCCTGATCGGTATCGTTATCGAAGGTTTCCCCAGCTTCCATAATGAATCAACGCTTTCCGGCTTAATCCCGTAACTTATCAAGCATGTTCTGAAGTCCGACAGGTAAATCCGAGCTGAAGTGCATGCGTTCACCTGTACGCGGATGGTCAAAGGCGAGTTCCGAAGCGTGCAAGAACTGCCGCTTGAGGCCCGTACGCTGCTTACGATAGCCGTAGACCATATCGCCAACGACCGGGCAACTAATGAAAGCCATGTGCACACGGATCTGATGAGTGCGCCCGGTATGCAGCTTTAACTTTACCAGCGTACGGCCCTCTCGATAGCGATCATCGAGCACCTCAAAATCAGTGACAGCAGGTTTGCCATCGCGGACGACGGCCATACGTTTCCGCTGGCGTGGGTCACGCTTGATGGGCGCATCGATGGTGCCCGTGTTGGTCTTGGGGCGCTTTTCTAGCAGGGCGATATACGTCTTTTCGACGGTGCGCTCCTGGAACTGGGCCATCAAGTTATGAAGGGCATCCAGATGGCGAGCGACGACCATCAGACCGCTGGTATCTTTGTCCAGGCGATGCACGATGCCCATGCGGCCTTCCGCCTGGGGGTCATCCTGCATATCGATCATGGCCGGGTAACGCGCCAGCAACGCGTTCACCAACGTACCCGTCATGTGCCCCACTGATGGATGCACGACCATCCCGGCAGACTTGTTGACGACGACGATATCCTCATCTTCGTAACGCACATCAAGCTTGACATCTTCCGGCGTGATGGCGGTTTCATCCGGCTCATCCTGTAGGGTCACGGTGATCTGTGATTGATCTTTTAAGCGGACACCGGGCTTACTCTGTTGACCATCCACCAGAACGTGGCCATCTTTGATGAGCGACTGAATTTGCGAACGCGAATAGTCCGGGAATTTAGCACTGATGGCCTTATCCAGACGTTCGCCATTTTCGGTTACTATGAACTGCACAATGCGTTGATTATCCATATAGATCATCATAGCAGAAAATATATCGCAGAAAATATCAGGCCTCGTTAGAATTATATCCGATTATTACGAATACGTTCCATATGAATCTCTCAACTATTCGTAACTCATAAAGTCGTTACACCTAACAGTCTATGACCTAAAACTTACGTTGCACCAACAAATCTATGCTAAAATGGCACAAATTTAAGGATTATCGTGGCTGATGCTGTAAGGTCGCGATAAAACGTCAGCAATAAGCGTTATCAACTTGTAAACCGCTATCTGTAACACGGTATTTGTAACAGAGTGGTAGATGGAGGCATTTCTGGACTCTTTAGACACTGCCCGGCATATCGTGGATGTGCTGGAAGACAACAAAGGGCAAAACATCGTTCTGCTTGACCTGCGCCCAGATACGGTCATTGCAGATTTTTTTGTGCTGTGCACCGGGACGAGCGATCGTCAACTGCGCGCACTGACGGATTATGTTCGCGAACAGATGCGCGAGGATCATAAGCTCAAGCCGTATTCAGTCGAGGGCCGACCGGAAAGCGGTTGGGTGCTGATGGACTATGGTGAAGTGGTCGTTCATCTGTTTACCGAAGAGAAGCGCAAGTTCTACAACCTAGAAGAAATGTGGGAAGAAGTGGCCCACGTTCTGTTGAGCATCCAATAGCCAGCTTAATCGTCCACACGTTTGAGCCAAACTGAGGCTGCTATGCCCCACTATTATGTTGCCCATCACGGTCAACCGATCACGGCAACGCTGCTGGCCCGTCTACAAGCGGCATTCGGGCCAGGTACGGTTGCCCATACGACGATGTCGCTAGACGCGGGTGCCGATGCGCGCAAAGCGGCAGCCAAGTATGCGGCATCAGCGGAAGCGGTGCTGGTGGTGATCGGGCCGGATTGGGTCAGCCGGGTGCGCCACGCAGATGACCTGGCACGCATCGCCACGGCCTATGCATTTAAATACCAGCGGCGCGTCGTGCCCGTCATGATCGATGGCGCGATGCTGCCGGATGCCGCGCTGCTGCCGCCATCCCTGCACAAGGTGGTTTACTTATCACCTTATGCACTGCGCGATGTTGAAAACGACATCGTGCGGCTAATCGCCATGCTCCAGCGCAGCCAGCAAGAACCGTCTTTGCCCCAACAACCGGTCTATCAACCTACCCCGGCCACCTTGCAAAAGCCGCGTACAGTGTTGGGTTGGCTGCTATGGCCGTTCCGGCTGGTGGCGTGGCTGCTGATGTCGATTGTCCGGGCCATCGTCTGGCTCGTGAAAACCATCATCCAGCAAGCCTTGAAGTCATTTATCGCCTTAATTGTGACAGTGCTGGTCTTTGGCATCGTGGGGGCCATCGTGGCCTGGTTTGTGGTGTCGCTGGTGCAGAGCAATATGGATGCTGTCCAGGCATTGGCTTCTATGGGCGATACGATACGCGAGCTACTCAATAATTTGGCCCAAGTTCAGAATACGTTGCCGTCCTCTTAAATTGGCAGACACAACGGGATCAACCCCGTTATCAACCCCGTTATGAACCGCGCCCCTTGAGTGAACACAACCAAAGGCTAGCTGAACCCGTTAGCGAGCGTGGTGATCTCCGTTCAGTATTACGATTCAAACGTCTGTGCTAGCCAAAGTAAAAAGATCGCAATACTTCTTGAAACTTTCTCGTTCAAGCTTCAATACAACCTTTATGCCCAAGACGTCGAAGCTATGCCATACTGAATATGTCCCGTGAGTGCAGTCCCGGCACTCAACAAGCAAATCCTTATCTTACCCAAAGGCGAGCACATTGTTCGCCTTTGGGTATTCTAGGCCCCGTTACACATTCATCAACGCATCCCAGCATAAACAGAAAACGCGCTGACGGATCAGCGCGCTGGTATAGGCTATGTCATTTCGCTAAGTTGACTTTGGCTAAGCGAGAGCCGGACTTTGATTGTAGACAAAGTCGACAGTCACTTTCAGGCGGCCCAGGGTGAGCGTATCGCCAGATTTGAGCTCGTAGCGCTGGTAAGCTTGCAGCGAATACTTGTTGAGCCAGGTACCGTTGGTGCTATCCAGGTCCTGGACCATGAGCACGCCGTAAATTTCGTTGATGGCACAATGCTGGCGAGACACACCATCTTGAGATTGGCAAAATGGCGAGAGATCGACCAGGGTGGTGTTACTACTTGAGGAGCGACGCCCCAGGATCATGTTCTTCTTACAGGCGATATTAAAGGATATACCGGTCGCTGTGATGGTCAGCCGCAGTTCATCCGGTAGCTGCGCGAGTAAGGATTCTCTTTCTGGGAACATTTGCGGAAGGCGCGTGGTGGACTTCAGAATCTGCACCGTGACGTCGTTGCGCTGCGATTTTGCCATATGATCTTCTCCCCAAAATTCAGAACACGCCCCAGATACGGGTATGCTCTTTTTACCCCTATGCTGCGGACCGATGCTGCGCATAAACGCGCGACACGATCTGCCTTAGTCGAAGGCGGCTAAGCCTATCGTTGCCAAGCTATTGAATGGACGGTGCTTCATCCATGAATTCGATGGTTAGTTTCATCTGCCCCAGGGTGATGACATCCCCGGAACGCAACATATAGCTGTTGAGCTTGACACAACGCTGCCCATTAAGCAGGGTGCCATTGATGCTATCGAGATCGCGCAGGGCGAGATAGCCATTGATAACAGCGATCATCGCGTGGTAACGCGAGACACCGTTTTGATAGCCATGATATTCGTCAAGCTGGATGGTCACGTTGGGATCACGGTCGCGAGGTTTGCGCCCCATGACAATTTCTCTGTGGGTTGATACTTCAGAAACCAGAGTGCCGTCTTCCAACCGGATACGAATGCCCGGTGGGACAGCTTGTTTATCCTGATTTTTATTGCTGGCGATGCTCAAGCGCCAGGGTTGGCGATTGAAAAGCGTCACCACTTCTCGTTGATTGTTGGAATATGCAGACATGCATAACTCCCTTAACGGACAATTCAACCGCGGGTGCGGCTTTATGCGACCTTATTGTAACGCTCAATGATAACGAACTAACTAGTACTCTGGCACTAATTGAAAACAAAAGAACAGTATTGTAAGGTATCTTACACTTTATTGTTTCACTATTAATTACGATATATCAAAATATGCTTCATTTTCAGAAAAGTATAGTGGATTGTGCCAGCTTTTGAGGATTTCGCTAGAGCGCATTTTGCGTATGTGTTGCGATGATGTTATCGGGCTGCGTGCTACGGTGGAGTGAGGCAGGTAGGTATTTTAGTGTGGGAGGCGGGGCAGCTTGGCTGTTTTGGTGGAGACGAAGAACACGCGCATGAGCATCATCCCTAGCTGGAAGATGTCCCCATCATTCACTTCATAGACGTGCTCCGGGATGAGCTTTTCACCATTGAGGCGCGTCCCATTGCTGCTGTTCAGGTCGCGTAGCAAGAGGCGATTTTCGTCAATCTGGAGGATGGCATGCTGCCGAGAAATGCCCTTCTCCAGGCTCTCGTAGGGGGTAAGGTCGACATCAACGCGCGCGGTAGACCCACGACGACCAATAACAAGTTCCTTCTTCAGGTTGACTTCAATGACATTGTCCGGCGTTTCGATCCAAAAACGCAGCCGTTCCGGCAAGTCCTCACGGAGCTTTTCTGTGCTGGGCCGGGGTTGGAAAGGCACCAAAGCACTTTCAATTTGGGGGTCGTCACCCATATACATTCTCTATGTCCGTGCTATCCGCAGTTTAATGTGTCCGTAAACAATATAGCATGCTAACAATGCTTGTAAGCAATAAGAAAGTATAACGCATTTGTTATGATATGCAATATACCGTAACAATACGTTTTATATTTCACCCCATTTGGCCCATCCGCAGCATATTTATAGCGAAGTGTCCTCAAATAAGAGGAGATTTGGCGCGCTAAACATTTGTTCACTTGACTTATCCATTAAACAATCTTAAAGTATTTAACATACACTTAAACTTTAGTGAATATAGGGAGGTGACACTATGACTGTCATCGAAGCCAGACAAATTGCCGTCAACATCATTCGCCTCGCTGAACTGGTGGCTCGCTTCCAGGCCAAATATGGACGTAACTACGTCATGTCGCTGGATTGCACTGAAGACGCATATCGACTGTATGAGGATATTCTGGAGCAGCAAGCGACTATCGCTGAGCTACTGCACCCACAAGCGTTGGACATCGCTTACAATCGCTTTGGCGAGTGGTGGACCCGTCACGATGTGATCGATAGCGCTATCGTCAACGAAATGGCGATGGATGCTTGCAATCTGGTCAACCGGGCCGGGTATATGGAAGAAAACGGCCAGACGGAGAGCCATACGCTGCTGCCGATTGAGAAGTCGATTGCAGGTATGTTGCACCCCAGCGCACGCCAGATGGCCCGCGAGCGGGCGCTGACCTCGCTGGAAGCCAGCTAAGCTATTTAGCAATCTCACAACAAAAAACGCCCTGCGTGGGCGTTTTTGCTTTTAATGCCTGGGCAACAACCTTAGTCGCTTTTGGACGGATTGTTTTGCGACTTGTTCTGCTGGTTGCCCTGATTGTTGTTCTTATTGCGATTGCGCCCACCCCGGCGGCCCCGGCCTCGACGGCCTCGACGACTGCGGCGGCGAGATCCACCGTCTGATGAATTGTCGTCTGATTTACGGGGTTGATCGCCCGATTGCTGGTTACCAGAATTGCTATCTGAACTAGACGCAGCCGCTCGGTTATCGTCAGAACTTTTATTGTCATTATCATTGCGGTTGCCAGAACGCCGCCGACCCCGGCGGCCCCGGCGACGACGTTTGCCACCGGACTGATCGTTGTTGTTGTTGCGATCATCACGGCGCTGGCGCGGCTGGTTCTTGCTGCTCTCGTCGATCTGGGTCTGGATGGCTTCTAAGTCACGTTCCGGGGATTTGTTTTTGACATAAACGTAGACATCGCCCTCATAGTTGTTGAAGGCATCTTCCAGGATTTTGCGGGCATGGCGCCAGTTGAGCGCGCCCATACCGGCCCCAATCGGTGGCATCGCTAAGCTTTCAAGGCCGCGTTCGTCGACCAAGCGCCGCAACTCAGCGATAGCCTGCTCCAGGACAGGCCGATCCGCCAGCGTCAAATAGGGATCGGTGAAGATAGCCAGGTTGTACACAACCAGACCGGTTCGATCTTCCCAGATGAAGATGTCGCCCGGTTCATAGGTAACAGTCTCATCCAGGCAATGGGCGCGGTAGCCTTCAAACAAGCGCGGGTAGCGCGTCCGAAACTGGACGGCGATCTGAGTATTCATGAGGCCTTCGGTATTGCTCTCGATGGCATACGCGCGGACCTCGTGTTCGTTTTCCAGCAGGTCGCCTTCTATATAATGAATTGGCACGCTGTATTCCTTGCGGTGATCTTATTGCTTGTGGACTTATTCCATATTACCGAATCATACACATGACTAGGTCTATTGTACACGAACATGAGCGGAGCATCTAGCGAGGTCGTGAGCAAGTCGAATTGATGTGTAACAATATCGGACGCAGCATGCTGCATCCCTACGTGATGAAAACTATCATGACGATAACGAGCACCATAACAATGGGCACAATGTATTGTGCTCCTACGTGCCCTATGCTTGAGCACGTTGCAGGATGCTGTAGCAGTTGACGGCATTGGTAAAGCCATCAGCGCGATAGGTAGCACGCTCGACCAGGCTAGTGGCGGCAATGAGTCCGGCCTGTTCGGCGTCATCGACATAGTGGCAATAGCGAAAGGCACGTTCGCCGCGCCGCCAATCCAGCAGGTAATCGTTCAGTTCCGGCTTGAGGTCATCCGGCCAGGGCGCGACGCGCTTGCGAAAGCGCTCGTACTCGTAAAAGCGCCAACTGGCAAACGCCAGGATGCCCCCCGGTGCAACCCTCTCGGCGAGGCTTGCCATGAACTGGCGGCGATTGTCCGCGCCGGGGATGTGGTGAATCACTCCAAACAGGACGACCAGGGCATACTGGCCAGCATCCGGCGGCGACATGACGACATCGCGCTGTTCAAAGGTGGCTTCTATAGACGGAAAGTCCGTGAGGGCTGTTTGGGCATAGTCTAGCAGAGCCGGGTTGTTATCCATACCGTGATAACGAAACGGCGCTCGGTCCTGTTCCGCCAGAAACACGCCAAAGCGGCCATTGCCGCAGCCCACATCAAGCACGGACAGGTCATCTGGCAAATAAGGCAGCAATGCATCCCAACCGGGCCAAGCACGGCCACGAGTGGCGTCAAACTCGGTCGCGGTCGTTTCGTAAAAAGCACGGTTGATGGCATTCAGGCGGGCGATGGTCGTCGGGTCCATAGGCTATCGATCCGGTGTGGTTAGCGAGGCGATCATAGCAGGGAAACAGCCGCCAGCCTACACTGGGTGCGGTCTTCTTATCGCAGGTTGTCCCGTCTATAATCGGCGGCATGAGCGAAACCCAACCCCCCCCCCTCAAAATCACCTATTCGCAGATAGCGATCACGCTGCTGATTGTGCTGCTGGCCTTCGGACTGCGTTTTGTGCTGCTGCTAGACCGCGCTGCCGCTGACTATCTGGTGGTGCCGCTGCCCGGTTATGACCAGTTTCGTTACTTCAACAATGGTTTGAGCATACTGGATGGCACCTGGCCGACGGCGCCCTACTGGTTCCATCCGCTGCCGAGCTATGTGAATGCGCTGTTCCTGGCGCTGACGGGCCGCTCGTTGATGGGACTACGGCTAATCTGGGTGCTGCTGGATGCTCTGACCTGTGCGGCACTGGCCGGGTCCGTTTGGCTGCTGACGCGGCGCATCTGGGCGGGTTGGGTCGCTGGGCTGCTGTACGCTGTCTATCCGGTGAGCATTTTTTATGGCACGACGCTGCTGATCGCGCCGATGGCGACCGGATTGGTGGCCTGGATCACGTTTTTCGCCTTGTGGCAGGGGGAGCGTCTGCGCTGGTGGCGCACGGCTGGACTAGGATTATTGAGTGGGCTGCTGGCATTGTGTCGCATGAACATCGCGCCAGTAGCAGGGATATGGCTGCTATGGCTGGCGCTATCCAAGCCGGGTTGGCGAAAATTAATCGGGCATGGGCTGGTATGGGCTGTCGTCACGGCGGCGACTATCGCACCTTTTACGGCCTGGAATTTTTATATCACCGATGGCGCGTTTATCCCGGTGGCGCAGACGGGACCTAAAGAGCTGTATATGGCCAATAACCGCGACGCGGGCGGCCTGTACGAGAGCAGTGTCGCGTTGGAAAATGCCGACCTGGATTTCTGGAGTGCGTTGGCACGAGATATCGAAGTCGCCCCGGTACGCTTTGCGGGACTGTTGGGACGCAAGTTTGCTTTGTTCTGGGGCGCATCGGAGCCGGGGAACAACATCGACTATCTAACGGCTGTGGAAACATCACCGCTGCTGCAAGGGCTTTTTGCATGGAACCATGTCTGGTTGGTCGTCCCAGGGCTATTGGGCTTGGCGACATTGTTCTATCGGGATAAACGCTGGTTCCTCTATTTTGGGCTGATGATCGCCTGGATGGCCTTCAGTGGCACGGTGACATATGGCTACAGCCGCACGCGCTATCCGGTCGTGGTTCCGCTGATGCTGATGGCGGCTTATTTAGCCGCGGCGCTATTTGCCCAGCGGGAGCGCGTCAATTGGCCGCAGCTAGCACGAAGATATGCCTTGCCAGTGATTATTGTAGCGGCGCTGGTCATCTTCCCCATATGGGCACTAGCAGGCGAAGCACCACCGCTGCCGCCCAAATCCACCCTCTCGACTGTACCTGACGCTGTAAACGCGCTGGATGTCGAATACGGCGAACTGCGGCTGCATGGCTGGCGACCTGTCGAGCAGTGGCCTGTCGCTGAACGCGGTTGGGCTGAAGTCGGGCAAGCCTATACGATTGAGCTATTCTGGTCGGTCAGCGAGCCAACGGATGCAGAATACCAATTTTACTTGGCGCTGGTCGATGATGGGACGCGCATCGCTGGCATGGACCGGGCGATTGGTACGGTCAGTTACCCGCCGACGCCGACGGATACATGGCAGCCCGACCAGATTTACAGCGAAATCGTCAGCGTGCGCATGCCTTTTGACGCCCCACTGGCGCGCAGCGGGTTTATTTTGCTGGGTGTGTATAGGCAGGATGCAGACGGCACAATCGTCAATGTGCCGATGACCGCGCCCAATCAGCAGCCGAACCTGGCGCTGCAAACATTGGCCGTTTATGACCGGGCCTATCTGCCGGAGCCATCCAATGATCTGACCGCAGCCGACATCGTGTTCGGGGAGCAAATCCGGCTGACGGGATACGACATCAGCCAAGAAGCGGTACGCTTGAGTTGGCAAGCTGTGTCAGATATTCCTATGGATTATGCGCTGTTTGTGCATGTCGAAGATGAAGATGGCGAACAAATCCCGACGAACGATCAACCACCTGTGCCGGGACTCAACACCTCTAATTGGATGCCGGGATGGCCGCTGGCCTCAACAGTTAACTTGCCCGACCTCGAACCCGGTAGCTACACAATCTACGTGGGCTTGTATTCCCAGACAACAGGACAACGGTTGACCGTCGATGGACCGGACAATCGCCTGCCATTGAGCGAACTGGTCATTGCTACGGATTGATCTGAGGATTGGACTCCGCTTATGCTGAATAATGACTGAGTCCCTGTCATCTGAAAATCTCAGAGCATATCTTTAAAAATCGTAAAAATAATCTCAATATACTTGAGATCGGGATGTGTTTATTATACACTACGACTATTCAACATTACGGAACATTTACAAATTGACACATGTTGGGCAGACGTTAACACAAGTATGGATTATCTAAAACTATAATATCTTGTGTATGACCTTTAGCCGGAAAGCCGTATGAAGTCCATTCTCGTCATTGAAGATGTCGCGATCACACGCGAGTTGATCGTCCACACTCTCAAGAAAGAATACACCGTTCTGGAAGCCAGCAACGGCATTGATGGTGTCCGTCTGGCGACCGAACATGTGCCGAACCTGATCCTATGCGACATCGCCATGCCGGATATGGATGGTTATGAGGTCATTTCTACTATCCGCAAAGATGAGCGCACGTCCGATGTGCCCTTCATCTTCTTAACGGCCTTCGATGAACGCGAGGCGATCCGTTATGGTATGACGCTGGGTGCGGATGACTACCTGACCAAGCCCTTCTCTCTCGATGAATTACGCGATGCGGTCAAGGCAGGGTTACAGAAGAAGGCCCTGCATGATCAACGATTGAACCAGCGCATGAACGAACTGCGCAATAACATCACCACAGCCCTGCCACATGAACTACGCACCGTTGTCATGGTGTTGGAAGGCTATTTGCAGGTGATGATGGACGGCCCCGAAGCCGATAATCAAGCGCTACTGGACACGATGAACAGTTACGCCGCGCGTTTGCATCGGCTGTCGGACAAGTTCCTGTGGTATACGGAACTGCAAACGGGAGCCGTTAAACCCGCTGAGGCGCCACTATGCTCCGCTGATGTGATTATTTCCGCGATTGCTAAAGAAAACGCAAGCAACCTGGGCCGCAGTGATGATCTGTTTATGGACCTAGATGCCGTCGATTTATGCATCACTTCCGAACAGATCACGCTGGTTGTACGCGAGTTGCTGGAAAATGCCTGTCAGTATTCCGAACCGGGCACGCCGATCAAGCTGATCGGGCACAAGCATGATACCGTCTATGACTTGCATTTCTGCGATCAAGGCCGAGGCATGACCCCAGAGCAGATTGAGAATGTGGGGGCGTTCATGCAGTTTGAGCGCGATACCTATGAGCAGCAAGGGACGGGTCTGGGGATGGTCATCGTGCGGCGCGTGTTGGAACTCAACGGCGGTCAGTTGGACATCACCAGCGAATATGATTGCTCGACCAATGTGGTGTGCCGTTTCTCGATGCCCTAGACGATACCGCTACTTCATTCTCTAACCATTGCTCTATCGATTGGCCAGATCAAATAACTTCTGAGCCGCCACGTCTGCGCCATTGGTAGGCAACGTAGGCAGGCTGCCTTCGCGTGCGGCCAACTCGTCAATCCAGTGAATCCAATCACCCTGTTCATACTGCTGATGCGTAATTTCAATGGAATGGTTGTATTTGCGCATGGCGGCAGCCAACAGGTCATGCTCTCGCCAGTTTTCGCGCGTCAGAAAAAGCATCGGCGTCTGATGAACAATGACTTCGCTCATGGTGGAGTAGCCCGATTTGCCAATGGAGAGGTCAGCAGCGGCCAGGATATTCTGAAATTCACCGTGACCGTAACCCACTAAACGCGTATGGGGCCAATCTTTGACCTGTTCCCAAGCAGCGGGTGTGACGATGAAGGTCCAGCCGGCCTTGTGCTGAATCGCATCTAAGCCCCCGGCCCAATCCATGCCCCCCATCGAAATGACGGCGAGTTTATGCTCGTCAGGTACGTCGAACGCATCACGGACCTGTTGGCGAGTTTGGGTCAGCGGGTTGGCCACCAGCGGGATTTTTTCGATATGGTCAAATTGGGGCATCGGGTGGGCGAAAGGCATTTCCAGGAGCAGGTCAGCTTTGTGATAGGACGCCGTGATGCTATCGACGATGTAGCTATACTGCGGGTAGGCATTGATGTAGTGCTCATAGACCCAATCCCAGGTGAAGTGCGTTACCACCACGCACGGGATGCCCGCCGCTGCCGCAATCTCGCAAGCCACAGGCGGGATGTCCGTCACCACCAGACGAATATCATGTTGACGCAAATAGGCGACTTCCGCAGCGATGAGCGCCTCCTGGCGGTTCTGCAGGAAATCAGCGTACCACTGGAAGGTCGCCTGTGCATCCAGGCGCATGGCATTTATCTGAACGGTGCCGATGTCATACTGCTGGTGATGATAGACCACGTTGGGCGCCTGAAAGAATTTTTGCGGGGCACTGGTGCGCACATGAATGGTCAGGCAGAGGTCCGACAGGCGCTTGATAATCGGTTGCTGACGCGCCGCGTGGCCAAATCCGTGGCCGCTGACATAATAAGCGATGTGGGTCATTGAATCATTATCCAGAGGCCATTTTTGGATAAAAAAGGGCACAATATATTGTGCCCCTACTGTTCGTAATGATTATGTTTCAGCTAGCTGATGAGTGCGGCTTTACGCGTGTGCCAGTCGGTGGCCTGCTCGTAGGCGTGGGCGGCGCGGAACATGACGTCTTCGCCAAAGGCGGGGCCAAAAATTTGCAGGCCAATTGGCAATCCGGCATCGTCCACACCGCAGGGCACGCTGATGCCACAAACGCCGGCCAGGTTGGCGCCGATCGTCAGAATATCAGCCAGGTACATTTGCATGGGGTCCGACGTATTCTGACCGATCTTGAAGGCCGTTGTCGGTGAGGTCGGCGCGATCATGACATCGACCTGTTCAAAGGCTTTGTCATAATCCTGCTTGATGAGGGCACGCACCTGCTGGGCTTTACCGTACCAGGCATCGTAGTAGCCCGCGCTGAGGGCATAGGTCCCCAGCATGATGCGGCGCTTGACCTCGTCTCCAAAGCCCTGGCCGCGCGTCAGCTTGTAGGTTTCGATGACGTCGCTGCCATCGACGCGGGCACCGAAACGAATGCCATCGTAACGCGCGAGGTTGGCGCTGGCCTCTGATGTGGCGATGATGTAATAGGCCGACAGCGCATATTCCGTGTGCGGCAGATGAACTTCTACCAATTCCGCACCCTGGTCCTCAAACCACTTGAGGGCGGCCTGTACGGCCTGTTCGACTTCCGGCTGCATGCCAGAGACGAAAAATTCCTGCGGGACGCCAATCTTCAGGCCTTTGACATCACCCGTTAAGCCAGCCACATAGTCGGGAACCTCGACGGGCATGCTGGTAGCATCCAGCGGATCTTTGCCAGCCATCACCTGGAGGATACGCGCCGTGTCTTCCACCGTATGAGCTAAGGGGCCGGGTTGGTCAAGCGAGGAGCCGTAGGCCAACAAGCCATAGCGCGATACGCGCCCGTAGCTGGGTTTGACGGCGGCGACACCACAGAACGCACCCGGTAAGCGAATCGAACCACCGGTATCAGTGCCGAGGGTGCCGAGCGCCATATGCGCCGCGACTGCCGCCCCACTACCGCCACTGCTACCACCAGGAACGCGATCCAGGTCCCAGGGGTTGTGGGTCGTGAAGTAGCCGCTGTTTTCCGTCGAGGACCCCATCGCAAACTCATCCATATTGAGCTTGCCGACCATCACCATACCGGCCTCTTTGAGGCGCGCGACGCAGGTGGCATCGAACAGGGGAACATAGCCTTTCAGGATTTTGCTGCCAGCGGTTGTTTCCACGCCCTGGGTGCTGAGCACGTCTTTAATCGCCAGCGGGATGCCGAGCAAGGGGGCATCGCCGCCATCGGCGCGCATGTCATCAGCAGCCTGGGCTTGCTGCAATGCGGATTCAGCAGTCACCGTCAAGAAGGCCTTCACCTGGGGTTCGTATTTTTCGATCTGGTCGATGTGGGCCTGGGTCAGTTCGACACTGCTAATCTCGCCTGTACGCATTTTGGCGAGCGCTTCCGTAATTGTGAGGTCGGTCAGGCTGGTCATGGTTGCTCTCTGTCATCGTGAGGGTGGAACCGTATAAAAGAAGAGTATAACGTCATGGCGCATCTGGGAAAAGGGGCGTGTCAGGGAGACACGATTACATTGATAAAAATGCCTGTTCCGGTCTTGAAAATCCGTTTAAGGCGTGTATACTTTAGGAACTTACGGGCCGTTAGCTCAACTGGCAGAGCGCCTCGTTGACGTCGAGGAGGTTACAGGTTCGAGTCCTGTACAGCCCACCAAAAGAGTCTTCACTAAAAACAATCCCCAATCGCTGATTGGGGATTGTTTTGTTTACAGCTAACGTCTGTCAGAAGTCTCTTTACGCCATCATCCGACCGAGGGTGTCGGCTCAGTCTTCGTATTTGATGTCGACGCGCGTGCCGTTGCTGGCTGAGGCCAGAATGGCATCACAGATGACCGAATTGCGGTAGCCATCGACAAAGGTTGCGCCATAGGGGTCTACAGCGGTGACATTGACAATGGCACTGAAGAAATGATCGAACTCATGGATGAAGCTGTGCTCCCAACCGATAGTATGCCCATGTGGCCACCAGTTTTCCCAGTAGGGATGATGTGCTTCCGTCACCAGGACGTTGTGGAACCCCTGAGTCGTGTTGGGTTGGTCATCGGCCCAGAACACGTTGAGTTCATTGAGGCGTTCGAGATTAAATTGGATACTGCCGTTTTCACCGTTGATTTCGAAGTTGTTGAAGTTCTTGCGACCTTTGGCAAAGCGGGTTGCTTCGATAGTGCCGAGCGCCCCATTTTCAAATTCCATTGCGGATACAAAGCCATCATCGACATCGGCTTTGGCCATACCACCCTGTCCATCAGGACGCTCTTTCATCCAGGTTTGGGTATAGCCCATCACAGACTTGGGTTCACCAACCAGGAAACGCGCAAGATCAATGACGTGTGCACCCAGGTCGCCTAGCGCACCACTACCGGCAATGTCTTTCTTGAAGCGCCAGCTAATAGGCATCTGGTAATCAATGCCCCATTCCTGCAAATAGACAGCTCGCCAGTGATAGATGCGGCCGAGTTTGCCACTTTCGATGATCTTTTTGGCCTGTTGGATGGCGGGCACAAAACGATAATTGAAGGCGACCATGTGCTTGACGTTCGCTTTGCGGACGGCTTCTAGCATGGACATGGATTCTTCGGCAGTGCGTCCGAGGGGCTTTTCACAGAAGACATGCTTCCCGGCTTGTGCAGCAGCGATGCAGGGTTCCGCGTGGATATTGTTGGGGCCGCCATTGTCGAAGACCTGTATATCGTCGTTTTCCAGCATGTCACGCCAATCCGTATAGGCGTTTTCGTAGCCGTAACGACGAGCGGCTTCTTTGACTGCGGCTTCGTTACGTCCGGCAATGCCGACCATACGCGGGATGGCGGTAGGCGGATACATCATGTAGGGAATGGTGCGAAACGCATTGCTATGCGCTTTGCCCATGAAGGCATAGCCCATCATGCCAATGCCAATTTCAGGGGCATCGCCCTCAGCGGCTTTGCCAGCCATGCTGGTAAAGCTACTGCTCATTTGTTGCTCGTCAGCCATGAGACTGGTCCTTTCTTAAGAAAACATATCATCAGGGGTTATCTCAAAAAGCGACTAATCGTCAGCGAAGGCCGCATCAAAGGCCACATCAGATGCCGCAAAATCGTTTTTCTTGACCCAAGCCGCTGATTCGGTCGCGCCATATTCACGGTCCATACCGCTGTCTTCCCATTCAACGGATAGTGGGCCTGCATAACCAATCCGGTTTAGCGCCCGGATCATTTCGTCGATATTCAGATCACCGTGACCGGGCGATACGAAATTCCAGCCACGACGATTATCGCCAAAGTTCAGATGCGAGCCTAAGATGCTGCGGGTGCTATCCAGTCGGACTTTGCTATCCTTTACATGAACGTGATAGATCTTTTCCGGGAAGGCATCAATGAATTTTGCGGGGTCAAATAGCTGGTGAATAAAGTGCGATGGATCGAAATTAAAGCCAAACGCCTCGCGGTGATTGAGGACCTCTAGCGTTTTTTCGGCAGTATAGATGTCATAGGCGATTTCCGCAGGGTGACACTCCAGGGCAAATTTAATACCCTCTTCGTCGAAAACATCCAGGATCGGATTCCAGCGATCCGCAAATTCTTGATAACCTGCTTCAATCATGGCATCGGTTGTCGGCGGGAAGCGGTATAGCATATGCCAGACGGGGCTGCCTGTGAAACCATTGACGACCGGCACGCCAAATTTCTTGGCAGCGCGGGCTGCGTTCATCACATCTTGTGCGCAACGCTGACGAACGCCTTCCGGGTCGCCATCGCCCCACAATTTATCCGACAGGATATCCTTGTGCCGTTCATCAATAATGGCATCGGAAACGCACTGGCCCACAAGATGGGTGCTGATGGCATAACATTTGAGGCCATTTTTTTCCAGAATGTCCCAGCGAGATTGGACGTAAGCATCATCTTCAAGGGCTTTATCTATTTCAAAATGATCGCCCCAACAGGCTAATTCCAGTCCATCGTAACCAAAGCTAGCGGCTTTTTCCGCGAGTGTTTCCAGCGGCAAGTCTGCCCACTGCCCCGTAAAGAGGGTTACAGGCCGTTTCATAATAAATAATCCTTTCAGTGACTATTTCTTGATAAACTGACGTTGCTGTGGAACAGCGATTCATGTCTTACTATGCATAAGGGCCAATTTTAACATCGACATAGGGCATCACGCCAAGCCAATGGTGAAAAATGCGCGACCGTTTCGGGGTGTTTGTTTGCATGGTTAGCAAACAGATGGTCGTTTGCAATAAATGTACCGATATATGATAAGCAAAATCCAGCCAGTTGGCTGGATTTTTGGTGAGCATGCTCACAATATAAAGTAGTGGTACTTCACCCGTTTGCTTATCGGGCTGTAACCCTTACTGGCAATCTTCAAAAGACTGCATTCCGGCTTCCGCGTTGTAGGTGGCTTCCAGGTTGATGGTATTGCCGTCTTCGTCGCTTAACTCGGCTGTTAGTGTGCCGATAAACATCTCGCCTTCTGCTGCTGGCAGGTTCTCAATAACCAATTCGCCAGAACCCAGGTCATAGTTCACGCGGTCCTCACTACGGAAATTGACGTAGTTGGCCGACCCAGGCTGTGCTTCGGTTTCGTCACTGCCCAGCACCTCAACTGTCCCCGATACACCAGTCATCACGGTCAACTCTAGCTGAGGAATATGGCCAATTTCAATAAAGGGGTCCATGATACCGTCACCATCATCACAGAACATGAGGACGGTGCCTTCGCCTTGCGCTTCGACCGCACCTGTCACCGTATAAGAGACGGCTGGTGCTGAGTCCGATGTATTGGGAGTATCGCTGTTGGCATCGTCAGCAGTCGTATCAGACGTGTCGGCGCCGTTGTCGGTAGTCATTTCGGCGGTTGGGGCCGCATCATCAGCCGGGGTTTCGCTGCCACAGGCAGTCAGGAGCAACATGGCCGTAAAGAGGCTCGTCAATAAGAAACGAATAGAGAAACGTTGCATGAATTTACCTTACACGCATACTTATAATCTCTTTCACTCTAAACAATGATGGGGCGTTTGACCAATCGTAAGCGCGACTCCAGCTATTTTTTTATCTCGTTTTTATAAACACTTACGTTAAATATTCGTAAATCCCAGGCAACACCTATTGACAGAACTAAAATACTCAACTAGATTGATAATCAATATGGTTGACCATCAACCTCTTTGATAACTCTGGAGCCATCATGTCGGAAACCTGGGACGCCCATCGCGTCGCCAATGAACTACTAGAGTCGATACCCCGCCTGAACAGGGCGATTTTTTTGTTTACGCATTCGCTGGAAGATGATGACATCACCATACGCCAGATATTTACGCTGGATGCCTTGCGAGAAAACCCTATGACTGCCAGCGAAATCGCTCGGCGGCGCAACGTCAGCTTGCAATCCGTAAGCTCCTTGACCCAGGGATTAGTCGAGCGTGGGTTGTTGACACGGGTGCGTAAGCCAGATGATCGTCGTCAATATCTGCTGCAAGTCACTGACGCAGGTGTGGAATTGACCGAACGTATTAAGAGCGAGGTCGTTGATCACGCCGCTTCCTTGATCAGTGGCATGACAGACGAGGAACTGGCTGCAGCCAGCGTCTTTTTGCCAGCACTTCAGCGGCAAACGGCTCTCTCCCCTCCACCATCAGATGCATCCTGCCCATAGCAACCAACACCTGTTTTGTGTGGTCGCTAGCGGCCATAGCGTATGGATCGTCGCCAGGTATTCACTTGCAACGATCCTGTTGATGGAGCCGTATGAAGATTATCAGGCTCTGCAAAACCGTTCCCGATCCATGTTGATCGCCCTTTTCGACCGAGCGTGTTCGATTGACCATCGACGCCTGACATCATTGTGAGGAAAACAAGAAGCATATGATTCGATTATCTGGTTACGTCAAGCCCTTCCTGGGCATCGTCATCGCCGCAATTGCGCTGCTGTTCATGCAGGCGATAGCCGATCTGTCGTTGCCGTACTATACGGGCAACATCGTCAATGTGGGTATCCAGCAGAGCGGCATTGAAGATGCCGTTCCGATGGCGATCCGCCAATCGCAGATGGACAAGCTCACGCTGTTCATGAGCCAAGAAGAAGCCGATCAGGTCCTGGCCGCTTTTAGACTGGAAGACGCCTCATCTGCTGAACAAGATACGCTGGATGCCTACCCGGTCCTGGCCGATGAACCTGTTTATATTTTGCAGGACAACAGCCCGGAAACAATCGAGGCGTTGAACCCGATTATGGGCAAAGCCTGGTTGGTCGTCAGCGGCATTGAACAAGCGGCGTCAGGTGATGAAAGCAACTCGGCAATCAGTATGCCAGACAATATGACGCTGGATCTGTCATCCTTGCCCGATGGTGTGGATGTCTTCACCGTCATGCGCAATCTGCCGGATGCCATGCGCGGCCCTATCCTTGAGCAGATCGATGAGCGCATGGGTGCCTTGCCAGAAAGTATGCTGGTGCAAGCGTCCGTGAGTGCCGTTAAGAGCGAATACGACGCGCTCGGTATGGATACAGGCACCCTACAGAACAATTATGTCATCAGCACGGGTTTGACGATGCTGGCGATTTCGCTGTTTTCCGGTGCGTGTACGATTACAGTCGGTTATCTGGCGGCAAGAACCGCTGCCGGTATGGCTCGTAACTTGCGCAAAGACCTCTTCACCAAAGTTGAGGGCTTCTCACATCATGAGTTCAACAAGTTCTCGGTTTCGTCATTGATTACGCGCACGACCAACGACATCACCCAGCTACAGATGCTGATGGTCATGTTGATCCGTATCGCCTTCTATGCGCCGATTATGGGCGTGGGCGGGATCATTATGGCGCTGAACACGGATGCGACCATGTGGTGGACCATCGCACTGGCTGTAGCCGCCCTGCTAACCTTGATTACAGTCATGTTCTCGCTGGTGTTGCCCAAGTTCCGCATCATCCAGAACCTGACCGACCGCTTGAACCTGGTCGCTCGTGAAAATCTGTCGGGCATGATGGTTATCCGGGCGTTCAATACACAGTCCTTTGAAGAAAAGCGCTTCGATAAAGCGAACGTCGACCTGACCGATACCAACCTGTTCGTCAGTCGGGCGATGGCAGCCATGATGCCGATGATGATGCTCATCATGAACCTGGCCAGCATCCTGATTATCTGGGTGGGTGCCCATCAAGTAGCAGCTTCGTCGATGCAGGTGGGCGATATGATCGCCTTCATGCAGTATGCGATGCAGGTTGTCATGAGCTTCTTGATGATTTCGATCATGTTCATCATGGTGCCGCGTGCGGCTGTTTCAGCAGATCGTATTGCTGATGTGATCGAAACAGAAACGATCATCAAAGATCCTAAGCAGCCGACCCAGTTCCCGGCAAACTTCGACGCCAGTGTGGAATTCCGCAATGTGTCGTTCCGTTACCCTGGCGCAGAAGAAGATGTCCTGCATAACCTGAACTTTACCGCCAAACCAGGCCAGACAACGGCCATTATCGGCTCCACCGGCAGCGGCAAATCCACATTGGTGAACTTGCTGCCACGCTTCTATGATGTCACCGATGGTGAAGTGCTTATCAGCGGCGTGGACATCCGCGATGTCACGCAGCATGATTTGCGAGCGAAGCTGGGTTTCAACCCACAGAAGGCCGTTCTGTTCAGTGGCACGATTGAGAGCAACCTGCGCTATGCCGATGAAAATGCTTCCGAAACAGAATTAAAGGGAGCGACACACATCGCCCAGGCGGATGAATTCATCAAGGACAAACCAGAGGGCCTGGAAACAGAAATTGCCCAGGGGGGCAGCAATGTTTCCGGTGGTCAACGGCAGCGCTTGGCGATTGCCCGGTCGCTGGTCAAAGACCCGCCGATCTACATCTTCGATGATAGTTTTTCCGCATTGGACTATAAGACGGATTCCGCATTGCGCCGCGCCCTACGTGAACGCACCCAGAACAGCACCGTCATCGTCATCAGCCAGCGCGTATCGACCATTAAACAGGCCGAGCAAATTATCGTGCTGGACCAGGGCAAAATCGTTGGCAAAGGCACACATGACGAATTGATGGAGAGCAGTGAAGTCTATCGAGAGATTGCCCAGTCGCAGTTAAGCATGGAGGAACTGGCATCATGAGTGAAAATAAACAGAACAACGGCGCACGAGCAACAAGCGCACCACCCAGGGGCAGGGGTCCGGGGCATGGTGGCCCCATGGGCGGCATGGGCGGCAGCGGCGAAAAAGCGCGTGACTTTAGCGGTACGATGCGCCAGCTTATCGACTACCTGAGCGAGTATCGGTTGGCGATTGTCATCGTGCTGATCTTCGCGATGGCCTCAACTATCTTTGCGATTGTTGGCCCGAAGATCCTGGGTGAAGCAACCACCAAGCTATTCGAGGGTGTGGTTGCACAGTTAGCTGGCACAGGTGACGGCATCGACTTTGAGTTCATCGGCAACATTATTTTGCTGCTGCTGGTCCTGTACGTCATTTCGACTGTCTTCCGCTATGTTCAGGGGTGGATCATGGCCGGTGTGGCCATGCGCGTCACCTATAATATGCGCAAGGACATCTCTGAAAAGATGAACCGTCTGCCGCTGGGCTACTTCGACAAGACCAGCCAGGGCGAAGTGCTCTCGCGCATCACCAACGATGTCGATACGGTCAGCCAGACGCTGAACCAGAGCCTGAGCCAAATCGTGACTTCTGTGACAACAGTCATCGGCATCCTGGTGATGATGCTGTCGATTAGTGTGTCTATGACCATTGCGACGATTCTGGTCTTCCCGCTCTCGTTCGTCATCATTGCGGTGGTCATCAAGCAATCCCAGAAGTACTTTAAGCAACAGCAAGAGTACCTGGGCCATCTGAACGGCCACGTTGAAGAGATGTACGGCGGCCATGATGTGATGAAGGCCTACAATGGCGAAGCACGCAGTATTAAAGCGTTCGAGGTCTATAACGATACGCTGTATAACACCGCCTGGAAGTCACAGTTCTTATCCGGCTTGCTGATGCCGATCATGACCTTTGTCGGCAACCTGGGTTATGTGGTCGTGTCGCTGATTGGTGGCTACCTGGCTATCCAGGGCGCGATCACGGTTGGCGATATTCAGGCCTTCATCCAGTATTCGCGCCAGTTCATGCAACCGATCGCACAGATCGCCAATATCTCCAATGTGCTGCAACAAACCGCAGCAGCAGCGGAGCGCGTGTTTGAATTCCTGGCTGAAGAAGAAGAAATTCCGAATACGACCACGCCAGAGAAAGCCGAAGACATCCAGGGTCATGTAACCTTTGAGCATGTCAAGTTCGGCTACAATGACGACGAGATGATTATCCATGACTTGTCGGCAGAAGTTCATCCCGGCCAAAAGATCGCTATCGTCGGGCCAACCGGTGCCGGCAAGACGACCATCGTCAAGCTGCTGATGCGCTTCTATGATGTGACCGATGGCGCCATCCGCGTTGATGGGTACGACATCCGCGATTTCACCCGTTACGACCTCCGTCAGGCGATGGGTATGGTGTTGCAAGATGCGTGGCTGTATAACGACACCATCATGGAAAATATCCGCTATGGGCGTCTGGATGCGACGGATGAAGAAGTCATCGAAGCGGCCAAAGCAGCGCATGTCGATCACTTTGTACGGACGCTGCCGGACGGCTATCAGACGGTGCTCGATGAAGAGTCCGGCAATGTATCAGCAGGTCAGAAGCAGTTGCTGACGATTGCCCGTGTCATCCTGGCGGACCCGCGTATGCTCATCCTGGACGAAGCCACCAGCTCGGTCGATACCCGTACCGAACTGCTCATCCAGCGGGCAATGGACGGCCTGATGGAAGGTCGCACCAGCTTTGTGATCGCCCACCGCCTATCGACCATTCGCAATGCGGATTCGATCCTGGTGATGCGCGATGGCGATGTGGTCGAGCAAGGTAACCACGAGGACTTGCTGGAACGCGGCGGCTTCTATGCCGAGCTGTACAACAGCCAGTTCGAGGTCAAGGACGAGCTAACACCTAGCGTCGCATAGGTACCTGGTAACATAAGCAAAAAACGCCCTCTCGTGTAGAGGGCGTTTTTTATTGGGCACAGCGCTAGATGACTTCCAGAAATTCAAAAGCGGGCAACTGAGGGAAAGGCGCGTGTGGCTCGGACTGGTACCAGAAGGCCGTCGACGCAAGGTCGTCTTGTAGAGGCAGATACGTACCGTTGTGCCGCCAGCCCAGCGCCTGGATCGTCACACGCAAATCTTCCTGAAAGCGAATCGGGTCCATGATATGCCAGCGATACATACCAAAGCGCTGCTGGCTGTTGTAAGCATCATGGGGGTTAATCACTTGATGGAAGCCCAGATAAGGCGTCGAAAAGGCTTTATACGTGCCTTGGGGCTCTTCAAAACTCCAGGCACCGCCGAAGTAATCTTCAGTTCCCGTGCCGCAGATGGTCGGATAGGTATCGTCACCATCCATGAAGAACTTCATTTCGCCTTCTCCCCACCAGCCTTTGTTATTGCTGCCCCAGGCGATGTAGGTGCCGACATAGTGCCCCTGGCCTTTGACGCCTTCTAGCAGCGTGTGATCCGTTTTATAGGGCAGTGGATTGCTGCGCCGCCACTGCGCATGCAGGTAAGCAGCATCCTCAGGCACGTCGGTGAGGGCGTAGGTAATCTGATAATAAAAGCCCCTGAGTTCTTCCTCAACCAGATTTTCAATGGTGATGCGGGCATGTTTGCGGAATGGCATCTGCCAATAACTATTAAAGCCACCCGCCGTATTCACGGCTATCGGGATCGAACTGACGCTGCTGCGCTCACACCAGCCATTGCAGAAGAAATCGCCCAGAGGCACTTCAATTGATGGCGTTTCTTCTTTGTCCCAATAGAAGCGAATGACGAGCTTACGCCACATACTCGGATGGCAGGTCAACCAGATATGCTGAATGACGCCGGGTCCGTCGATGTTAGCCAGGGTAACGGTCTTTAGCGGTTGAATGTGGATGCTGGGCGAGACTTTCCAACCGCGGCCAAGACCGTGCGCGGCTTTCTCGCCCGTGCCGGATGTCGCCATGCCGCCCTTGCCCTTCTCGCCTGTGAAGTTTTCCGCGCTGATGGAGCGCGTCTGGGCGTTGGACAGCAGCGATAGATTACCAAGATGCATATCTAAGCCATTAAATGCCATGTTTTAATCTCCTTGAATAAGAAAATAAAAAGCGGAACACATCGTGTGCTCCGCTTATGATATGTGTTTTGGATTATTTATGCCTGCACTGGCCCTAAATCCATCCCTGCGAATTTGATTCCTAAACCAGGTTTAGCAGGTGCGCGATTGTCGTCGTTGTGAAGGTGACAGCGACACCCATCGCTATCGGCAGGAAAGTGGCAACAGCGGTCCATTTGGCGCTCTTGGTTTCCGTCCAGATGGTCCAGATGGTCGTGCTGCATGGGTTATGCAACAAGCTGAACAGCATCAGGTTTACAGCCGTTAACAGCGTCCAATCGCCGACCTGCGTCAGTACGTTGTAGACCTGGGCATTTTCCAGTTCCAACATGACGCCAGCTTGTGCCCCGGCAACGCCACCGAGGGTCATGGTCAGCATCAACACGGTGGGGATGACGATCTCGTTCGCCGGGATCGCCACAATATAGGCCACCAAAATGACGCCGTTCAGGCCGAGTACCATGCCTAGCGGGTTCAAGAAGTTGACCAGATGCGCTGCGATGCTGGCATCGCCAAGCATGATGTTGCTGCTCAGCCAGATGACCGCCCCAGCAGGCGCAGCCATCATGATGGCACGCCAGAGCACAATCAGGGTGCGGTCAATGATGGACGTGTAAAGCGTGCGCCAAATTTGTGGCGGACGATATGGCGGTAGCTCCAGGCTGAAGACGGATGTTTCGCCCTTGAGCCAGGTGCGCGATAGTCCCCAGGAAACGAGCAAGGAGAAGACAATACCCAGTACGGCGACGGTCATCACGCTGAGGGCGGCAATGAGGCTCGCTAACGCTGGCGGGGCCATCGCCCCAATAAAGATCGTGCCCATCAGGATCAGGGTCGGCCAGCGGCCATTACAAATGCTGAAGTTGTTGGTGATGATAGCAATCAGACGTTCACGCGGGCTGTCAATAATGCGTGTGGAGACGACACCAGCGGCGTTGCAGCCGAAGCCCATCATCATGGAAAGCGATTGCTTGCCATGTGTACCCGCTTTGGCAAACAGACGATCCAGATTGAAGGCCACGCGCGGCAGATAGCCAAAATCTTCCAGCAAGGTGAAAAGCGGGAAGAAAATCGCCATTGGCGGCAGCATAACTGCGATAACCCAGGCTGTCGCCAAATAAATGCCATCGATGGTCAAGCCAGAAAGCCAAGTTGGCAGGCTGAGAGCGGTCGCTGCCTGATGAAGCCAGCCATACACATGCGTGAGTAGCAAATCGCTCAGCATTTGTGAGGGAATATTGGCCCCAGCAATGGTGATCCAGAAGACGACCAGGAACATGAAGCCCATGGCGATGAAGCCGAAAATCGGATGCGTCAGGATGCGATCCAGAGTGCGATCAAAGGTCAGGTTGGCTTTTTGGGTGTCACGGCTGACGCTGGTGCTGGCGATCTGAGCCGCATCAGCATAGATGGCGGTCATCACCTTGTCATGATAATCGTCGCTGAGTTCCGCGCGGAGCTGTTTGGCAGTGTCTAAGATGCTTGGTTTGGGCTGCTCGCCCATATTGCGTGTCATGAGATAGCTTCTACGGCTATGAGTGGTTCACGGGTCGGTTGCTGTAAGACAGCAGGCTGCGTCAGATTGCCCAGGCGATTGTCACGAATGGCTTGTTCGATGCTTTCGTCGCCATCGAGTAAGCGCAGGGCCACCCAACGGGCATTCGGCAGGCCGGGATAAATGGCCTCAATCTGGTCGATGAGCGTGTTCAATGCCCCTTCGAGCTGGGCATCGGTCTGGCGAACGCGGTGCGGTTTGGTAGCGATCTTCTGACGAGCAACCTGTTCAACGGCGTCCAGTAGTTCGGGAATACCCTGCATCTGACGGGCGGCCATTGGCACGACGGGCACACCCAGCTTACGCGAGAGGTGGCGCACATCGATCTCGATGCCGTGCCGTTCGGCTTCATCTATCAGGTTGAGCGCGACAACGACGCGGTCCGTGATTTGCAGGATTTGCAGCGCCAGGTTGAGGTTGCGCTCCAGCCGGGTGGCATCCACCACAACGATAGTGA
Source organism: Anaerolineaceae bacterium (assembly GCA_002699585.1). Taxonomy (GTDB): domain Bacteria; phylum Chloroflexota; class Anaerolineae; order Aggregatilineales; family Phototrophicaceae; genus Phototrophicus. Next base: position 1,026,120 of record PABP01000038.1, read on the forward strand.
CGGAAGGCTGGCCAAACAGGATGAAGTTACGAGCGATTTCTTCATCGGTGCTGGTAGAAAGCAGCGAGTAAGTCCCCGGAAGATCGACCAGTTTGTAGGTCTTGTCGTTATAGGTAAAGCCACCTTCGGCACGGGCAACGGTCTTACCGGGCCAGTTGCCGACATGCTGACGCAGGCCAGTCAGTGCGTTGAAGACGGTACTTTTGCCTGTATTGGGATTACCCGCCAGGGCGATGACATAATCCGCGCCTTCCGCACTGACGCCGAGCTTCTTCAAGCTAGAGGCGTTATAGGCTGGGCAAGTTTCGCAGTTGGGCATGATTTGCGTGGTCATGAGCGTTCCGTTTCCGTCGATTCAGTGGACAAATCAATTTCGGGTGTGTCAGCGGTAATGGGTTCGATTTCGATTTCCTGGGCCTGGGAGCGCCGCAGAGCGATCAAGCTTTCGCGTACGCGGTAAGCAGTCGGATCACCGAGGGGACTGGTGAGTTCTACAGTGAGGGACGTCCCTGGCAGGATGCCCAGGTCCATCAAGCGGCGGCGATTGCTCCCGGTACAGGTCAGGTTGGTGACGATGCCGGATTGTCCGCGTTGCAATTGATCGAGTGTGCTTGACATTTTATACATCTATCAATTTAGAGTTTTAACGTTCTAATGTGTATTTTAGACCCACCTAAATTACTTGTCAAGCAATTGGACCGATTGGTTCATGAGCATGTCATAGCCAAATAAAAAGAGCACAGATGAGGGGGCATCCGTGCTCTGAAATGGTGAATTTGTAAAGGTTTATTTGATTGGCTTAAACAAGCGAATTAATCAAATAAAGGCAACAGCAAACGCATGTATTTATGCAGTGCCCGGTCATTCGGCTCGACTGGCACCAGTACCACACTATCTGCCCCGGCATACACAAGCGCTTCTATGGAAGCTTTGCATTCTTCCGGCGTCCCAACAACAGCCAACTTGGCGACCCACTCATCCGGCAGTTCACGCTGAACGTGTTCTAGACCACCCGCAGCCAGTTCATTGGCGGCTTCGGTCAGGCCCAGCGGGTCCAGATAGGATTTGAGTTGGCCGGATGCGATGCCCTCCGCGACACGGGGGCGCATCCGCACATAGGCCGCTTCCCGATTTTCATCGACTGCGCAGAAGGTATATACTGTCACACGATGGGGTTCATCCGCCTTGCCCGCTGCCTGCTGGCCCTGTTTGATCTGCTCAATGGCCCAGGCGATGTACACCGCCGAGCTATATTCCGATAGCAGCGTGCCATCGGTCACACGGCCCGCCAATTGTAGCGACTTGGGGCCGCGCACGCCCAACGAGATCACCGGGACTTCCGCAGGTGGGAAATCCAGTTTGACATCGTCCAGCGAGACAGTCTGCCCACTGAAAGTCACCGTTTCCCCGGCCAGTAGTTGGCGCACAATAGTGGTCACTTCTTCCAGCGCAGTGAGCTGCGATTTGGGGAATGCGCCGATCTGCTTCATCCAGTCGGTGACGCCATGCCCAAAACCGGGTAAAAATCGACCTGGGAACAGGCGTAGTAAAGCCGCCATTTCCATCGCAGAGAAAGCGGCGTTGCGCACCACGGCAGGCATGATGCCCAGCCCCACCGGGATCGACTCTGTATGAGAGAGGGCTGTCGCAACAGAGGCGACGGCCCCAGCATAAAAGCAATCTTCCACGATCCAGACTTCATCGAAACCCGCTGTTTCTACCTGCTGGACGAAGGTAATCAGTTGTTCCGGTGGATTGTGACATCTGAACATCATGCCAATATCAAAATCTGACGGCATACAGGCTCCTCTTATATGCATGGATTTTCATTAAGGCTATGCTTGAATTTTATGCATGGACCTTGCGTGAACCTTGTCTACGAGGTCTTTCACGATCTCGTCTGGGTTTTTATCGCTATCGTCCTCCCCTGTAAAGCGCAAGACCTGCGGCAGCGGCAAGTCCTGGAAGAAGGTCAGCATATCGACGCCGAGAGAATCACTTTCCTCTTCGCCGAAGAATTTGTCCAACAGGGGTTTCGCCAGTTCAGCCCCTTCCGGGTCCGCCAACCATTCATTCAGCGTGCTGTTTAGAGCAATGTTAGACGGTAGCGGGGTGCCTTCCGTCAGATTCACACGGGTGGTCAAGCGCGTATCGGCAGCGGAACTACCTACCAGCAGGTCAAACTCGCCAGCCTCTGCTACCCATTGACTATAGTTGGGGTCGTAATACATGAAGGCACGATCATCCAGCGTGAGGGTGACTTGCTTGGTTTCGCCCGGTTCCAGGGCGACTTTGGCAAAGGCTTTGAGTTCTTTGACGGGGCGCGGCAGGCGCGATTCGACATCGGCGACGTAGAGCTGCACAACTTCTTTACCCGCGACCTCGCCCACGTTGGTCACATCGAGGGTGACTTGCAGCGCTTGGCCCAGGTCAAAGTCAATAGCAGAAACGTGCAGGTTGCTGTACTCAAACTGGGTGTAGCTGAGACCATAACCGAAGGGGAACAACACTTCACGTTCGAGGGCATCGTAACCGCGATAACCGACGAATATGCCTTCACCATAACGGACGATGTCTTGCTCACCAGGGAAGCTGAGGTGGCAAGGTGTATCCGACAACTTGATCGGGAACGTCTCGCCCAGTTTGCCGGATGGGTTCACGTCGCCAAAGAGAACATCGACGATAGCGCCTGCCCCGGCCTGACCGGGCAACCACGCTTCGATAATGGCATCCACATCGTTGATCCAGGAATGCATATCAATGGCCGAACCGTTATTGAGGATGACGACCACGCGCGGGTTGGCAGCGGCGACAGCATGAATCAGGGCGACCTGCTGCGGGGTCAGATAGAGGTTGTCACGGTCGTAGCCCTCGGACTCCACGCTTTCCGGCAGGGCGATGAACAGCAAGGCGACATCGGCCCCATTGGCAATGGTCACGGCCTCGTCGATGGCAGCCTGGTCCAGGTCGACGCTGGCATCACCCACGGCATATTGGACTTCGCTGCGCTGACGCAGGAAGTCGAGGGCGCTGTCGGTGCGGGTGGCATTAATATGTGAGCTACCCCCGCCCTGGAAAACCGGATTTTTAGCCGCTTTGCCGATGACGGCAACGCGTTCGTTGCCATCAAGCGGCAGCACATTGTCTTCGTTTTTCAGCAGCACGAGGCACTCAGACGCGATGCGCTGTGCCAGAGCGTGATGGCCTGCAACGTCAATCGTACCGCCACCTTTGGGTGTTTCCTGCGCACGTAGGATGACCTTCAGCAGACGCTCCACCGCCTGATTGAGGGTGGCCATATCGAGTTCGCCTGCGTTGACCGCATCGACCACAGCCTGGGTGCGGTCCGGCGAGGGACCGGGCATTTCCAGCTCAAGACCCGCTTTGATGCCTGCCACACGGTCATGGACAGCACCCCAATCGGACATGACAAAGCCTTCAAAACCCCATTGATCGCGCAGGACTTCCGTCAGCAAATAGTGATTTTCAGCGGCGAATGTGCCATTTACCGAGTTGTAGGCGCACATAACGGTCCAGGGATTGCTTTCGCGGATGGCGATTTCAAAGCCTGCCAGATAAATTTCGTGCAGGGCGCGGTCATCGACGATGGCATCAACCGTGAAACGGCGCGTTTCCTGGTTATTGACGGCGAAGTGCTTGACGCAAGCACCAACGCCTTTGCTCTGGATGCCATCGACCAATGCCGATGCCATCTTGCCAGCCAGCAATGGGTCTTCTGAAAAATACTCAAAATTGCGGCCACACAGCGGCGAGCGTTTGATGTTCATACCGGGGCCGAGCACAATATCGACGTGAATGTCGATGGCTTCCTGCGCGATGGCCTGACCCAATTCATGGGCAAGGTCCACATTCCATGAGGCGGACAGTGCCGCAGCAACCGGGAAACAGGTCGCAGGTATGGCTTCGGCCATTAGCGAAGGCACAACCGCCACCCGACGTAGGCCGTGCGGCCCATCCGAGACAAAGGCAGATTCCAGGCCCAGGCGCTCCACACCGGAAGTGGTCCAGGCGGTTTCTCCTGTACAGAGCGCAGCTTTTTCTTCTAATGTCATCTGGGCAATAAGATCAGATATTTGAAGAGACATTATCAATCCTGTGAACTAACTAAGTATTCATTGAGGAAGCGGACAGTCGCGTTCCATGTAAATTGCGTTGTCTAGCGTAGGTAACTCATTTTATGCAAAATGGCCCACTATGAGGCGACGATGTAGGTATGACCTAAGTGTATCCAATTTGCGGGTCAATTGCCGCTGGCTAGCGTCATGTCATCCGGCAACACTTGTCATTTTCAGAGGCCCAAATTCGTGACATTTAATGGGACTGGATCATGGCAATGACGAAAACCAGAGGGCTGTTCCAGTAAATGGTATGTTCATTGGTGGACCAGTCATGGTCGCTATCGACATAGCGCTTGGCCGGGGCTGTTGACCACAACAAGGGGTTGGTATAGGCATTGGGGCCACCGACCAGGATGCCAGCCGGGATGGCATCAACTTCATCGTTGCTCCAAATGGCGGAATGCGGACGCCGGACATAATCGACCCCATAGCCGGATACGTAGCTAAAATGCAGCGGGTTCTGGCCGAGGATGTAGCTCAAAGTTTGCTGGGCGACCTGGGTGGTAACGTCATCTGTTTGCCCGGTAATGGCATCACCCACCGCCAGCGTGACCACAGTCCAGAGCGCAGGCGCATTACTGCCCCAGTAATAATCTTCATCGAGCAGGGTTGTGCCCCAAACGCCGGATTGGGCGCGGTCGAGCATATGGGCACGCCAGGGAGTGTATTGATCCGCAAACCAGGCGACAGCCGCTGAGTCAGGATTGGCCACCATGCCATATTCCATGAAAGCGAGCATACCCGAAAGGCCGACGCCATAAGCGTTATCATCACGGCTCTGCCAGATGCCCGCGAAGGTCTGATAGTTGGCCAGATAGTATTGTTGGTAGCGGTCCTCACTGGTGGCATTATAGAGTGCAGCAGCGGCCCATAGGCGTTCGTCAGCATCCTGATCATCCATATAGGGGCCAGGAATCGAGGCGACGCCTTCTGGATGGGCTTCCAGATAGTGCCAGCCGGATTCAGCAGCGGCGAGGAGGGTGGCGGCATAGGCCGGGTCGATTGCATCGTAAACAGTGCTGGCCATCGCCAGGGCGGCGACTGCTGACGCGCTATTGGCCGTCGGCATGACGTTGGAACGCCCCTCATCGCTGTCTTCGATATAGCGCGTTTCGTCCGCTTCATCCGGAGAACCATCCTCCGTCGTCCCTACCCGTGACCAGAAACCGCCCGTCGCCCCGTCCTGCATTTTGAGTATCCAGTCAAGCTCCCAACGCACTTCGTCGAGCAAATCGGGCAGCCCATTGCCGCTTTCCGGGATGTTGGATTGGCCATCAAGGAACGCGTCTGGGAACAGCCGATAGGCCCACAGCAAGTCCGACACAGCCAGCGCCCCAGCGTTGACGTATTTGCCATAATCGCCTGCGTCGTACCAACCGCCTGAAGCATCGCGGGCATTGGCAATGCCTGACCGGAACGCGGCGACATTATCCTGTGGATGACCGATGCCGCGTGCGAAAGGCCCTGCATACTGGGATTCCAGCACAATACCCTGCCGCTGAAAATAGTAATAGCGCATGACATCGACCAGCAGGTTGTCATAGACATCGGCGGCGATACGGAACCGGGGCGAATCCGCGACCCCTTCAAGCTGCATGATATAGGTGCCTTCTGTATTCAGGTCACTGAAATCCGCTGACCAGACGTGCTCACCCGATGCCCCGTCGAAATCCGTAATCAACGAGAGTTCGCCTGTATATACGCTAGCGCCCGTGTCGGCATCGACGACTGTAAATACCTGCCCTGCACTGAAATCCAGTGTGTAGCTACTTACCAGGGCATTTTTTGGCCATCCGGCGGGTAACCAACCTGATTGATTTTGATGGCCGGGAATTGTGGCTCTGCATCTGGTGAGGTAAAGCGCAAGTTGTTAATCCAGAGTGTTCCGGTAGCATCCCCAGCGCTGCCTATCGAAAGTATTGCCATCTGGCGTGGCTCAAAGTCGGTGCCCGTGACGAATGCCTGCAAAGGGATACGTACCGCCTGCCAGTCATCCGTCAGGCGGATATACTCGGCCAAATTGACCTCAGCAGCATCCTGCTCTGCTGTGGCGCGGGTGTTGACGTGGTCGCGGAGGTTGATGGCAAAATTATCGATATTGGCACTGCCATGAATATTGAATTCCAGCGCGCCATTGGCGACATAGGGCCGCAAATCGTATGTTTCCCAGTTTTCCCCTGCCAGGATTGCCGCCCACCAACCACCACAGCACGCGCCCGATACATCGATGCGCAGCGATGGCAAACCATCGCGTGTCATAGCCTCATCAATGGGCAATAGGGAGCCATCTTCAACGGATAAAGTCAGACCATCGCCGGAACCTGCCCACATGCCATAACGCTGGTCCGCAAAGACAGGCAAGTCACGCAGTTGGGGCGCGCTATCCTGGGCCAATGTAATGGAGCCAGAGACAAGCATCAGACCCAGGATAAGCAGTGAAAACAGACGATATGAACGCATGAATGCCTCAACTTTGGTTAGACCGTATCGGACTCTCTTTAGCTTCCATTTTACGCCGATAAGCAATCGTACGCCGATAGGCAATAAGCAGGAAGTTCCCATGTCAGGCGGAATCTGGAGTGGGATATGGGTAAGGGTATAATGAGCACTGTTTCGTGAGGAGGTAATGACCTGTGACCCAGGCTATTCACATTGATTATCAGCTATCGGGCGCGGCTGGCGTTTGCAGACCGATTTTGCTAGCGCTGCCGGCCTGGTTTGGCATTGAATCCGCCAATCAGCATTATCTGGAATATGTCGATGCGAACCCAACCTTCATTGCCTACAACGGTGACACAGCAACAGGGTTCCTCTCACTGGCACAGCCCTTCCCGCAATCGGCAGAAATTTATGTGATGGCTGTCCATCCAGAGCATCATCGCCAGGGTGTAGGACGTGCGCTTGTCGCAGCGGCTGAGGCCCATCTGCGCCAGCAGGATGCGCGTTTTTTTACAGGTCAAGACGCTGAACGACACACATCCCAGCCCAGAGTACGCACTGACGCGGCAATTCTACCTGTCGATGGGCTTTGTTCCGCTGGAGGTCTTCCCTGAATTGTGGGGAGAACAGAATCCCTGTTTGCAGCTCATCAAAGCGCTATGAACGAGCCGTCCCATTAAGCGAAAAGGGCTGCTCCCGATTGGCAGCAGCCCTTAAATCGCGTCCCCACGCGGGTTATGCTAAATCGTTGTTGGGTACAACATAGGTCTTGAGGGCACGCATGTACTGGGCACGCTCGAATGCCGAGGCATCGGTGCCTTTTTGTTGGCTCATGCTGCCACGCAGTTGTTCAACGGATTCGTATTCGTTTTCTTCCAACCAGCGGACCAGATTGGCTTCCACATCTTTGACGTGGTCGATACCGAACTTGAGCAGGGCTGAGGTCATCATAGTGACATCGGCACCCGCCAACAACATCTTGATGGCATCTTCTGCGTAGTGGATGCCGCTGGTCGCTGCCAAGCTGGCTTCCACGTTCCCATAGAGAATGCCGATCCAGCGCAGTGGCAAGCGAGCAGCCTGCGGCGTGCTCAGGATGATGTTCGGTTCGGTTTCCAGCGTTTCCAGGTTGATATCTGGCTGGTAGAAGCGATTGAAGAGCACCAGACCATCCGCACCGGATTCGTCAAGCTTTTTGGCCGTGTAGGCCATGTTGCTGTAGTACGGGCTGAGCTTGACCGCTACCGGGATCGAGACGGCGCTCTTTACAGCGCGGACGATACCCAACACCATCTGCTCGACATCGGCACCCGGCATATCGAAATCAGTCGGGATGCTGTAGATGTTGAGTTCCAGGGCGCTCGCCCCAGCTTCTTGCATTTTGACGGCGAAGTCCGTCCAACCACCGAGTGTCGAGCCGTTCAGGCTGGCGATAATCGGAATATCGACGGCTTCTCGGCATTTGCCGATGTGCTCCAGGTAGGCATCGGTCTTGGCGTAGAAGACTTCCGGCTCTGGGAAGTAGGAGAGCGCTTCTGCATAGCTTTCCGTACCGTATTCCAGGTGATGCATGAGCGCCTCGCGCTCCACGCGGATTTCTTCTTCGTAGAGCGAGTTCAGCACAACGGCGCTGATGCCCGCATCTTCCATCTTCTTGACGTTATCGAGTTCTCGTGCCAGGGGTGATGCCGAGGCCACCAATGGTGACCTCAGATCGAAACCCAAGTACTTACTTTTAATATTCATCCACATCGCTCCTAGTCGTCTGTCTCTGCGCCGTCACCGTTTTCTACCGGGCTGTAGGGGCGCTGTGCAAGATACTGATAGGTCTCCCAACGCTTAATCACATCGCCTTGGGCTTCTTCGAACATGACGCTGGCGGCTTCTGGTCGGCTCATTTCCAGCATACGGAAGCGATTTTCCATGTGCAGGTATTCGGAGACGGGCTTCTTAGGCGCACGCGAGTCGAGACTCAGCGGGTTCTTGCCTTGTTCGGCCAGTGCCGGGTTGAAGCGATAGAGCAGCCATTGGCCTGTATCAACAGCGGCCTTCTGATTCTGCATAGCAGTCTTCATATTGATGCCGTGTGCGATACAGTGGCTGTAGGCAATGATGATCGACGGGCCGTCGTAGGCTTCGGCTTCAAGGAAGGCGCGCAGGGTTTGTTCGTCGCGGCCACCCATCGCTACCTGAGCGACATAGATATTGCCGTAGGTCATCATCATGCGGCCCAGGTCCTTCTTGGGCGAGGGTTTACCGCCAGCAGCGAATTTAGCGATAGCTGCGCGCGGGGTCGCCTTGGAGGATTGACCACCTGTATTCGAGTAGACTTCGGTATCCATGACCAGGACGTTGACGTTACGGCCACTGGCCAGGACGTGATCCAGACCACCATAACCGATGTCGTAGGACCAACCGTCACCACCGATAATCCAGACGTTCTTCTTGGCCAGGTTGTCCGCAACGGTGAGCAGTTGCTTGGCTTCCGGGCTGTCGATATTGCTCAGGCGTTCCTTGAGGGTAGCGATACGTTCGCGCTGCTCAAAGATACCGGCTTCGTCACTCTGGTCGGCGTTCAATATGGCTTCGGCCAGTGTGCCGCCGATTTCGCCACTGAGGCGCTGGACCAGTTCGGTCGCGTATTCGATTTGCTTATCAAGCGCAACGCGCATACCCAGGCCAAACTCGGCGTTGTCTTCAAACAGGGAGTTGGACCAGGCCGGGCCACGACCATCGTCGTTGTGTGACCAGGGTGTCGTCGGCAGGTTACCACCATAGATCGACGAGCAGCCAGTGGCATTAGCGACAATCGCGCGGTCGCCGAAGAGCTGTGTGACCAACTTGAGGTACGGTGTTTCACCGCAGCCTGCGCATGCCCCACTAAACTCGAACAGCGGTTGTTGAACTTGCTGTTGACGAATGCTGTTGACCTTAATCAGGTTACGCGGCGTTTCCGGGATATCGTTGACGAAGAAGTCCCAGTTTTCGGCTTCTTGTTCACGGATTGGCGGCTGCGGCGCCATGTTGATGGCCTTCAGACCAGCGGCTTGCTTGTTCTTGGCTGGGCAGACATCGACGCAGATACCGCAAGCGGTGCAGTCTTCCGGCGCGACCTGGATGGTGTACTGCATACCTTCCCAGGCACGATCACGGGCTGCGGTGGACTTGAAGGTTTCCGGTGCATTGTCCAGCACGGCTTCGTCATAGGCCTTGATGCGGATTACCGCATGCGGGCAGACCATCGCGCATTTACCACATTGGATGCAGACATCCGGGTCCCAGACCGGGATTTCCTGGGCCAGGTTACGCTTTTCGTACTGGGTGGTGCCTGTCGGGAACGTGCCATCAATCGGCATAGCACTGACGGGTAGTTCATCGCCACGGCGACCAATCATGGTCCCCAGCACATCCTGAACGAACTCAGGTGCGCCGGCGGCGACTGGCGGCAGGAAGCCTGCACTGCTGGTGACCGCATCCGGCACGGTGACTTCGTGCAGATTTTCGATGGTGTTGTCGACCGCGACCAGGTTCATCTTGACGATTTCTTCGCCCTTCTTACCGTAGGTCTTTTTGATCGACTTCTTGATTTCTTCGATGGCTTCTTCACGCGGGAGCACACCGGAGATGGCGAAGAAGCAGGTCTGCATGATGGTGTTGATGCGGTTGCGCATGCCGCTATCGCGGGCGACTTTATAGGCATCAATCACATACATGGACAGGTTCTTGTTAATAATGTGTTCCTGGTAGCTCTTGGGCAGCGTATCCCAGACTTTATCGGGGGCCGCTGTCGAGTTGAGCAGGAAAACACCATTCTTGACGGCATCTTTGAGGATGTCGTACTTCTCAAGGAAGATCGTCTGGTGGCAACCAATGAAGTTGGCACGGGTGATCTGGTATGGTGCATGAATCGGCTGCGGGCCGAAGCGCAAATGCGAAACGGTCATGCTGCCGGATTTCTTGCTGTCATAGACGAAGTGACCTTGTGCGTAATTGCTGGTGTTTTCGCCAATGATCTTGATGGAGTTCTTGTTAGCGCCGACGGTACCGTCACTACCCAGGCCGTAGAACAGCGCGCGAACGACGGAATCGGATTCAACATCGAATTCAGGATCAACGTCCAGGCTGGTGTGGGTTACATCATCGACGATACCGACTGTGAAGTGATTCTTGGGCTGGTCGGCCAGCATGTTGTCGAAGACGCCCTTGACCATCGCCGGGGTGAATTCCTTGGAGGACAGGCCGTAGCGACCGCCTGTAACCATCGGCATAGCACCATGCGGCCAGCCTTCAAACAGGGCTGTGATGGTATCCAGATAAAGCGGTTCACCAGTCGAGCCAGGTTCTTTGGTGCGGTCGAGGACGGCGATGGATTTGGTCGTCGCCGGGAAGGCCGCCATGTAGCGGTCCACATCAAACGGACGATACAGGCGTACTTTGAGCACACCGACTTTTTCGCCCTGGGCGTTGAGTGCGTCCACAGCTTCCTGGGCCGCTTCAGCGCCGGAAGCCATCATCACGACGACACGTTCTGCATCGGGTGCGCCATGATATTCATACAGCGAGTAGTGGCGGCCTGTTAGCTCGCCGAACTGCTGCATGGCTTCTTCAACGATATCCGGGGTAGCAAGGTAGAACGGGTTGACCGTCTCACGACCCTGGAAGTAGACATCCGGGTTCTGGGCCGTACCGCGCAATACCGGGCGATCTGAATCCAGGCCACGGTTGCGATGGGCCATGACCAGATCGTCGTCGATCATGGCACGGATAACTTCATCTGGAACCAGATGAATCTTCGAGACTTCGTGCGAGGTGCGGAAGCCATCAAAGAAGTGGAGGAACGGTATGCGGGATTTGAGTGTCGCCGCGTGGGCGATAAGGGCGAAGTCGTGCGCTTCCTGCACAGATGCTGATGCCAGCATGCCGAAGCCTGTCGAGCGCGCAGCCATCACATCACTGTGATCGGCAAAGATACTCAGCGCCTGGGCGGCGATAGACCGGGCGGCGATATGGAACACCGTCGAGGTCAATTCACCAGCAATCTTGAACATGTTCGGGATCATGAGCAACAGGCCCTGAGACGCCGTAAAGGTCGTCGTCAGTGCGCCGCGCTGCAACGAACCGTGTACAGCACCTGCTGCACCGGCTTCACTTTGCATCTCAATAACCAGCGGCGATGTGCCCCATATATTTGACTGGCCACGAGACGCCCAATCATCCGCCCACTCGCCCATTGGCGAGGACGGGGTAATCGGATAGATCGCAATCACCTCATTAACTTTATAGGCGATGCGGGCAACAGCCTCGTTGCCATCCAAAGTCGCAATATCATTTGTCATACGAATTTCCCTCAAGCATTTATAATGTTTTAGCGGTTGAGGCCTTCACTATTGTCCCAGTGGGGCATTTTTTTAAGTAGTGCAATAGATAATCCCAAAGGGTGCAAGACGTCATACATCCGGCCCTGGACAATGAACCCAGACCGGATGTATGTGAGGTTTGACTGCTAAAAACGGTGATGAATGAACATATTAAAGATAGGTCCTCAAGTGAGGTGTGGGACTAATGCGGCTGTTTGAGGGCCGCGACCAATTTTTCCAGGGCTTCCTGCTTCAGCTTGGACAGGTCACTGCTGCCATAATGCTCGATCTTCTTGACAACCCCATTGGCATCGTCCAAGACGGACATCTCCACCCGGTAGGAATTCGGCCCAGCGGAGGTCACATCACAATGAAGATGGCACCCCGGATAGGTACTCCATAACTGCTCGGCGATTTTGTTAGACATAGCTCACTCCTTCCATATCGAACGTCTCTTGGTACGTCTCTCGGCCATCTTCACAGCTAGGCAGCGTATGGTCAGCGGCGCACTTCATCTAAAAGCGTGCCATCGGGGCCGAGCAGTTGAATGTGCATCGGCATTTGCCCAATAGCATGCGTAGCACAGCTCAGGCACGGATCAAAAGCGCGAACGACAGCCTCAACGCGGTTGAGAGCGCCTTCGGTCAGTTGATCGCCGTGGACGAAGTGTTGGGCTACCTGCTTGACGCCTTTGTTCATAGCCATGATGTTATGGCCGGTTGCGACAATCAGGTTGACATCGGTGATGGCACCGTGCTCATCGGCCTTGTAGTGGTGGATGAGCGTCCCCCGCGGTGCTTCTATGATGCCAACGCCCTCGCCCTGATTGGGTTTGGCCTGGGCACGCACCTTTTTACTGAGAATATCCGGCTCGTTAAGCAGCTCTTCGATGCGTTCGATGCCGTGGAGGAGTTCGATTAAGCGGGTGTAGTGATAGTAGAAAGCACTATGGCGCTGCGACCCAGGAATTTCCCTGAACTGATCCAAAGCACGGTCAGCCGCGGGTGTGCCACAGGTCTTCGCCACATGGAGACGGGCGAGAGGCCCGACGCGGTACATCCCTTGCGGGTAACCAGCCGGACGGTAATAAGGTGACTTGAGGTAAGAGAAAGATTCAGTTGCCTCGCCGATATAATCGTAGAACTTGTCATGCGGGATGTCAACTTCAACGATTTCATCGTTTTCATCGACCAGGCGCAGGATGCCGTCATAGTGCTCCAGGCTGCCATCTTCATTGACCGTGCCCATGTACATGGTCGGGAAGTTGGCAAAGGACTGAATTTCTTCCTCGTGGGCTGCCAGTAGGCCGATGAAGCTATCGATGGTGTTTATGGCAATAGCTTTGACTTCGGCAATCGCACCGAGGGTCTGGTCACGGGTAGTGACTTTGAGCGGCTCTTTGACGCCACCAGGGATGACCCAGGCGTTATGAATGCGCTTGCCGCCCAACTGCTCGATCAAGTCCTGGCCGAACTGGCGCAGGCGAATGCCCAACCGGGCTGTTTCCGGCGCGGCGGCGATGAGGCCCGCGATGTTACGCACGGGCTGTTCAGCATCCATACCCAGCAGCAGGTCAGGCGCGGACAGGTAGAAGTAGCTGAGGGCGTGCGACTGCACCATCTGGGCATAGTTGAGCAGCTTGCGCAGCTTGACGGCTGTCGGTGGAATATCGAGCGACATGAGTTCATCGCAAGCTTTGGCCGATGCCAGCAGATGGCTGACCGGGCAAATGCCACAGATACGGGCGGTCAACGAGGGCATCTCGCGGAAGGGACGCCCCTCGGCTAGTTTTTCAAAGCCGCGCACCTGCGTCACATGCAGATGGGCATCTTCTACGTGGCCATCTTCCCCCATTTGGAGCGTCACGCGGGCGTGGCCCTCTATGCGAGTGATGGGTTCAATCGTGATGGTCTTTTGCATGATCGTATCCCCCTATCCAAAATGCGCGCGATCAACGAGATCGGGCGTGCGTCCAGCCAGCAATTCCGTCAGGACATAGCTAATGACGCTGACATGTGGCGGGCATCCGGGCAAGGTGAATTCAACGGGGACGACAGCATGCACAGGCGTGGCTTTCGGCAGCAGCGGCGGGACACCCTCGGTGGGCATCTTCCCGGTATGTGTTGCCTTGGTTTCGTACACTTCCTTGAGCAAGTACGGCATCTCGAAGCGGTTATGCATGGCCGGGATATTGCCTGTCACGGCGCAGTCGCCAAAGGCGATCAAAGTACGTGTGTGCTGACGAATGTGCTTGATAAGGTGCAGGTCGTGCTCATTGCTGACAGCGCCTTCTACCAGGGTGATGTCGACCATGTCGGGGAATACTTTCATATCGACCAGCGGGCTGTAGACAATATCGACCAGCCCCACCAGATCAATGACGAACTCGTCGACATCCAGCAGGGACATATGGCAGCCGGAGCAGCCATCAAGCCAGACGGTGGCGAGGGTTGGTTTTTGGGTCATGAGAGTCGCTCCCGATGCTCTACTAGACGAATGAGTAGGCCGCAGTCTTTTTTCATTTCCGCGGTGGCGACCTGCTTATCGAACAAGGCGCCTGTCGGGCAGGCCATGACGCATTTACCGCAGTTGGTGCAGTTATCGGCTTCGCCCCATTTACCAGAAAGACCGGGTAGGATGCGTTCTTCACTGTGATGGCCCCGAATGGCCCAGACGCCTGCGCCTTCGATTTCTTCGCAGGCACGGATGCAGCGCTGGCACATCACGCAGCGGTTGATGTCATAACCATATTGCTCATGAGTGAGATCCACCTGGGCCATCGGCCAGCGCGGCGACAGCATGATATGGGTCATGCCCAGGCGTTGGGCCAAGGCTTGCAGTTCACAATAGCCGTTGGCTTCGCACACGGCGCAGACATGTTGACCGGAGGCGAAAATCAGTTGCAGGAGCATGCGCTGCTGGTTGCGGATCTCTTCGGTGTTGGTCACCACGTCCATGCCCTCGCGGACAGGTGTGGCGCAGGCCATCTGCGGCAAACGCCCGCCATCGACCTGTACCATACATAGGCGGCACGACCCACTGACGGTCAGCCCTTCCAGGAAGCAAAGTGATGGTATGAAGATGTCGTTGCGGCGGGCGACTTCTAAAATACGTTCGCCTTCCGCGGCCTCAATGCGCTGTCCATCAATCGTAATCGTTACCATTTCAAAACAGTCCTTTCTGAAAAATAAGCTTTATCAGCCGCAAGTACTGTGATGATGTGGTCCACGACGAGGCGGGCACTTGTAGCAACCGATTGCGAGAGTGGCAGATCTTGGCCGCAGCTTTCGACCTGTAACCCTAGCAACCGACAATCACAATTAAGTTCTGAGGCGAGATAACGGGCGACTAGCGCCAGGGGTAATGTATGCGTTGATGCACTGAGGCCTGTCGTTTGCGTCCAGTCGAGCAACGCGACCGTGCCAGGTTCAGCGTCCATCGCCACAGCATCAATGAGGAAGACGATATCCGGCTGATACTGACGGAGTGCCCCGGTGCAGTTTTCGGGAGCGATGCCAGCATCGACCAGTAAAATATTATTTGAAGGGGGTATGGCGGCCATTAATGCGCGGACGATCAACACGCCCGCGGCGTCATCACCTGCGTCTGTTCTGCCAATGCCAATAATGGCGATTCGGTCAGACTTTGACAGGATCGTCTGTAACGGGTCCCGCCAGCACCCGCTCAATATCTTCTTCCTTTCCATAATATTCAACGAAGCCATTGGCTGTCGTCGCCGCCAGCGACCAATCGTCATTGGCAGCTTGCCAACAATCAAAACGGCAGCTTTGCATACACTGGCCACAGAAGGTACAGCGGCCTATGTCATAGCGCATGACGAACTGTTTGGCTTTTTTATCGAGTACAAAAATATCGATAGCCGCCGCTGGGCAATCTTTGACGCACAGGCTACAACCTGTACAGCCCTCCGGGTTCCAGCGCAGGCGACCGCGCAGGCGTTCGGTTTCGTCCGGGTGCGGGTTGGGGTACGGCTCGGTAGCCGCCTCGCTAAAGAGCGCGTCCCAGGCATCTTTGAAGAGCGTTCCGAGTTTCATTGGCCACCTCCCATCAGGAAGATCAGCAACCACTGGACCAGCGCCAGCAGCGCGCCATAGCGCCACCACATGCCGACTGTCTGGTCGATGCGCAAGCGCGTCATGAGGGTTTGCAACGCAGCGATAATCAGCAGTGGGAACAGCGTTTTAATCACATAGTCGAGTGGGTTATGGATGCCACCCAGGTAAAAAGCGGCAATCATCGTCAAGCCGATGACCAGCTCCACCCACTGCCCCAGCCGGAACAATGCCAGTCCGCGCCCACTGTATTGGGTGAGTGCCCCGGCGACGATTTCGGTTTCAGCTTCCGGCGCATCAAAGGGCGTGATTTCCAGCTTGCCCATCAGGCCAATGAGGACCACGACGAAGCCAATCGGCTGGGTGAACAGCAGCCAGTTGCCGCTGGCATAAGCCATGATGTCACTGAGTTGCCAACTCCCTGCCGCTAACGCGGGTCCGAGAAGTGCCAGCAAAAAAGGCGCTTCGTAGGAAAAAAGCTGCGTCAGGGTACGGGTCGCGCCGACCATCGAGAAGCGGTCGCGGGTGTTGGCCCCGGCCAGCCCCAGGCACAGCGTCAGCATGCTGAGCATATACACCGTGACGATCAGATCACCAGGGAAGCCATAAGCAGGCGGCAAGCCCGCAATCGGCAGGTAGAGCGCGGTTGTCAGCGCCCCGGCCAAGCCGATGATCGGCAGGCCGATGAACAGCCACTTATTGACACCATGTGGCAGGACTTCCTCATTGGCCAGCAGCTTGACCGTATCCGCCAGGGGTTGATACCAGGGCGGGCCGACGCGATCTTGCAGACGCGCGACCAGCTTGCGGTCAATCCACTGGTAGATCATGGCATTCGCCAGCAGGAACAAACCCGCTGGGAAGATGAGCATGGTCACGAGGACTTGCAGCAATTCCATCATCAACCTAAGTCCTTGGTATAGTGCGTGCCATAATGGTCGATGCCGTACTGGCGCAAACGCGCCCAGTCCCACATATCGCGCTGGCCATCCTGGCAGATGACCGAGGTTCGGTCATTGCAGGAGAAGCAGGGGTCAATGCCGACCAGGATCATGGGGACATCGGCCAGGTGCTGCCCAATGACCAACTGAGCCACCGAAGCAATGTTGCACAGGGTCGGCGTGCGCACATGGATGCGGTCGGGCATATCGCCGCCGTTGCTCTTGATATAGTAGAAGAGTTCCCCACGCGGGGCCTCTACACGGCTGATGGCCTCACCTGCTTTGACACGGCGCGGCATGCGCGTGGTCAATGGACTATTGGGCAGGTGATCCAGCAGCATGCGGATGTAATCAATGCTGGTGAGTTGTTCCCGCAGGCGCACGACGAAACGCGCAAGCAGGTCGCCAGTTGTTTCGTAGACAGGCGTTATGGGATGGTCGGCGTAGGCGGCATAGGGTGAATCCAGGCGCACGTCACGCTGGACGTTGGAAGCGCGTCCGGTTGGGCCAATGACGCCGGATAGCTGGGCGGCTTCACGGTCCATCACACCGATATTGCGCGTGCGCTGCAAAAACAGGCTGTCCGTCGAAACGACTTCCAAATAGTGCAAAGTGCGTTCTTCTAAGAAGTCCAATCCTTCGCGGATAGTCGCGGCCTGTTGGTCATCGACATCGTATTTAACGCCGCCGAGCACATTGGCCGAGTAATGCACGCGATTGCCCGTCATAACTTCCAGAATGTTCATGACGGTTTCGCGGTCGCGCCAGCTATACATGAAGAGCGTATCGAAACCGGATTCGTGGGCAGCAACCCCCAACCATAGCAAATGACTATGGATGCGTTCCAGTTCCGCGACCAGTGAACGAATAGCCTGAGCGCGCGGCGGCACCTCGACCTGAGCCAGTTTTTCCACCCCTAGACAATAGGCTGTTGCATGGATGTGTGAACAAATCCCACAAATGCGCTCCAGCAGGTACAGGTTTTGCACCCAGGTGCGCGATTCAGTGGCTTTTTCGATGCCACGATGGGCATAGCCCAGGCGTACGGACGCCGATTGCACGATTTCGCCATCGACATCAAAGGCAAAGTGGCCGGGTTCCTTGAGCGCCGGGTGCTGTGGTCCAATCGGAACAGTGAAGCGCTTGCGATTGGCAGGCTGTGTCATGCGTCACCCCCACCATTACCATTGAGTACGGCGTCTTTGCGCAGTGGGAAGACCTCAGACTGCCAATCATCGGGCAGGAACAACCAGGCGTCGTCGGGCGTACCCGCGAAGGTAATGCCGAGCATCTCGCCCGTTTCGCGTTCGTAAGGGCTGGCGTAGAGCATCACCCCGCAAATACTGGGCATGACCGGGTCGGCGCGGTCGATGATGACGCGCAGGGTCAGCACGGCGGCATCCGCACAGAAGTGATACAGCACTTCAAACTCGCCGACCTCTGGCCCCTTATCCAATCCGGTGATCGCTGCCAGATAGCCCCAACGATCCTGGTGGAGCGTGGTCACGACTGCGACCAGATTGTCCGGCTGCACAAAAGCGTCATAGCGATCCGGTGCAGGCTGCGACCAGTCAGTAGTCAGATCACCCAGGATCGACTGCGCATGCAGCAAATTGCGTTCCGTCGTCATGAGGCCGCCTCCTCGATTTTTGGCCCAGCGGCCAGCTTTTGCAGCAGGATCACCAGTGCATCGATGATGGCTTCCGGGCGTGGTGGACAGCCCGGAACGTAGACATCAACCGGGATAACTTCGTCGATATGGCCGATGACGTTGTAGCAGCCAGCGA
Organism: Anaerolineaceae bacterium; assembly: GCA_002699585.1. GTDB lineage: Bacteria > Chloroflexota > Anaerolineae > Aggregatilineales > Phototrophicaceae > Phototrophicus. Next base: position 1,044,856 of record PABP01000038.1, read on the forward strand.
AGACCCCGCCCGTGATGGCACAGGCCCCAACCGCCACAACAAATTTGGGATTGGGCATTTGTTCATAGGTACGCAGGAGGCGCTCACGGGCCTGACGGGTGACTGGCCCGGTACAGATCAGAATATCGGCGTGGCGCGGACTGCCGTGCAATTGCACGCCGAAGCGCTCGGCATCGTAGCGCGGTGTGAGCGTTGCCAGAATTTCAATGTCACAACCGTTGCAGGAGCCACTATTAAAGTGAATCAGCCAGGGCGATTGGGTACGCGACCACGTTTTGACGCGATCCAGCACTTTTTGCCACAGGCCAGGGGCTTTTTGGGGTACGTTACCATTGGTCATTTTGCAGCCTCCCTCAGCCCAAAATCAGGGCGATTAACGACACGAACAACCCGAACAGGAAGACCAGTGCCATGGGCGAGCCACTGCTGGTCGCCAGGATGACAACGCCCAGATGCAGCGTGGCGAAAAATAGCGCGATCAGGAAGAACGGGCGGTAGCCCGGTACAGAGCGGTCATCATCGGCAGGCGGGGCTTCGCCACTGGCATACAGGCTACTGCCATAAGTGGTGCTATCCGGCGCACTATTGCCCCCGGCCAGCAACCAGCCGATCAGTGCCAGCCCAGCGACGAGCAGAGCATAAATGAGGAATGCAATGGGCGGTGAGAAAAGCAGCGTCATGCCCTCACCTTTCTAATAAGTGGTCATTTATCCAAATAACGTCAGGAGTGCCGCACTCGCTGGTTCAATAATGCTATCCAGCAGGCCCGGCCACAGCCCAACCACAACAAGCGCGATTGCCAGGATGAAGATCGGCAGCCGCATAGACAACGGAATATTCGGCAGCGCTTCCCGCGAGGGACCGGGCTGCATATCGTAAAGCGTATTCACTATGGGTAAGAAGTAAGCCAATGCAGCGACGGTAAACAAAGCCGCCACCACAATCAATAAGACAATCCAGCCGGAGGGTTGCTGCACACCCGCCAGCAATATCTGGAATTTAGATACAAAGCCACCAAAGGGCGGCACACCCACCAAGCTGAGGCAGGCAGCGGCCAGCGAGAGCGCCACACCAGGGTAACGCTGGGCCAGCCCCTTGAGATCTTCAACGGTGAAATCCGCAGAAGCGCCATTGCGACATCCGGTCGCGTAGGCCAAGCCACCCAATGCCAAAAAGGCCAGGGCTTTCATCAGGCCGTGGATGAACAGGTGCAGCATGCCACTGCGCAAGCCCATCATCGACCCGGCGCTGATGCCAATGCCAATCGCCAGCACCACGTAACCAATGTGGCCAATGCTGGAATAGGCTAGAATGCGCTTCACTTTGGTCTGGCTGAAAGCCAGCATGGTCCCGGCGGCGATGTTAATCATGCCCAGGGCCATTAGTAAGCCACCCCAGGCAGCAGGCGTCACAATGATGATGGCCAGCGCGCGCATCATGGCGATCAGGCCCGTCATGGTGACAACACCGGACAGCAAGGCGCTAACGCCTGTCGGCGCTTCGCAGTAGGAATCCGGCAGCCAGGTGTAGTTGGGGAACAGGGCCAGCTTGACGCCAAAACCGAGTACAAACAGCGCACCGGCGACAATCAGCAGCGGCGACGCTGAGGCAGTCATCTCGTCGAGGTCGAGGGTGCCATTGTGCATCAGCACCAGGGCGATGCCAAACAGCACCAAAATCGAGCCGCTAACGGTCTGGATGAAGTATTTGGTACTGGCACCGAGAGCGTCTTCGCGCTGGCGATGGTAGGCAACCAGTAGGTAAGACGAAATGGCCATGCCTTCAAACCAGACCCACATATTGAACAGGTCATTGGCGCACACCAGGCCGATGACAGTCCCTAACATCAGCAGCAGGGAGGCGTAGAATTTCTCTTCGCCCACCGTGCCAATGAGGTCCTCGCGGGAGAAGATCGTCACCAGCGTCGTCAGCAGCACAGCCAGCACGATAATAACCAGGCCAATACCATCCAGGCGCAGGCTAATCGCCCCATATTCTATTTCCAGTACTTCGGAAGCAGCGAAAGCGCGCATGACGAAGAACAGCGCCAGCCAGATGGGCACCAACATCAACAGCGCCAGATCGCGGGCTTGTACCCGTTGCAACGCATTTTGCCGATGGCCAAAAGCAAATACCAACGGCGATGTCACGCAGGGCAATCCGATGAGTCCAGCCAGCCAGGTCATGGTTATCCTTCCGGCTCGATGATTTCTTCGAGATCCAATGTGCCCATAGAGGCGCTCAAGCGTACAGCCATCGCCAAGCCGATGACAACAGCCATCGTATCAGCGGCGATGACGGTAATCGCCAAGCTTTGTCCCAAGGCCAGTTGGCCCGTCTGCGCACCGGCAACGACCAACATCAACATAGCGGCTTTCACCATGATCTGGAGCGCTATGACGGCTTTCAGCACGTTGCGGGCGATCATCAGCCCGTATAGTCCGGTACCCAGTACAAACCAGGCCCCAATAAATAGCATGTGAACCGATGGCATTTACACCGGCTCCTTCTCCAATCTGCCAGATGGAGCTGACTGCATGCTATCGCTGAGTTCGGGGGCGTCAGAGGTTTGTGTTGTGTGCGTCGCGGAGGAAAGGGGTGTCGTAGAAGCTTGATGCTCAATGCGGTTGACTCGTACGCGCACGATGTCATCGGATACGCTCAGCAAGCCAAGCACACCCAGGACACCGGCGAATATCAAGACGATCTGCGCAGCCATATCTAAGCCGCGCACTTGCCAGAGAACCGCACCAAGGGGTTCGGTGATCACATCGACGGGTGCGGGCAAGCTATTGACGGTCATGCCAACGATGAGGGTCATCGCCAGTATGACGAAAATGAGCAGTGTCCGCCGCGATACATGGGGTGTTGGTGGGGGATCACCGATCATGGTGATGGCAAAGACCATCAGCACAGTGACCAACCCGGCCCCCACGCTCAATTCGATAACTGCAATTTCCCAGGCACCTAGCTGGTACAACAAGATACCGACCAGGGCGCTGGTAGCAGCCAACCAGAGCGTCGCGTGAAGTAGACGTGTTGAAACGACGGCGAGTAGTGCACAAAACACAGTGAGGATGATTAGAATCGCGGTTAACATGGTGGTCCACGCTCCTTACGCAAACCATAGCCTGCCAGCCCTTACACTCGTTAGTGCAAAAGCGCTGCATATCGGCTGACATCCGTCACATTCAGCCCATGACAATTCCCTTATGCGTGTACCTTTTGAGGACAAAATTCCCCTTATTTTCACAGTATAGTGGGAACTATGCGACAGATGACATACAGTCAGTGTGACTTTACTGACATTCCTGGCTTGCGCTTGTGACAAAAATCACTAGGCGTATGACAGGCATCAGCAGACAATGAGGGTGAAACAAGTTTCTGCCAGATCAGTGGCGGGAGCGCAGCCGACATCGACCTCATCCACCACGCTAAGTACGCATCCGCCTGCCGGGTGCGTTTTCGCTTTAGTGCCGTTTAACAGTACGTTCTATTTAGGATGTTGATTTTTGAAAGTTGTGTTTAAGAAGTTGTGTTTAACAACATGTTCTGTTTAATGCACATCGCATGAAAATATTTTTACAGGACCCTATATATTGACGCGACGAAGCCCGCCGCACAACCACAAGGAAGCCACTATGCCGACAGATTCTTAACCGCTGTAGCCTGCATGAACCAGACAGAAAGGATCCGCCAGTCCATACACCAGAGTGACGCTCTGTCCCTACTTATACCTACCCCAAAAAGACGCAGTGCTGTCCTGATTCCATTTCATCGCCCCCGACAGTTCATCGTCCAGCTTTATGACTTGACCTGGGTATGCCACTCATCCCCAGGCACATGCAAGCAAATAAACTTGCTTGAGGAGTGAACAATGAAGATTTTACAGCACCACTCACAGCTCAACTTGTTGGGCATCAACCGCCCGAACCGCATTTACTGGCAAATGAATACCCCGCAACTGTACGAAGAAGCCGTACAACGTCATGAAGGCTATGTGGCCCACCTGGGGCCGCTTGTCGTCCGTACTGGCGATCAATCGACACTGGCCCATAGTGACCGCTTCATCGTGGCCGAACCAGCCACCCAGGGCAATATTAGCTGGGGCGAGATCAATCGATCCTTCCAACCAGAGCGTTTTGATAAGCTGCTACTGCGTATGGGCGCCTACTTCAACGGGTTGGATGTCTTCGTACAGGATGCGTATGTACGCACCTCGTCAGAGGGTGACTTGATGCCGCTGCGCGTCATTACAGAAACCGCATGGCACAATCTGTTCGTACGCAATACTTACCTGCATCCAGAGCCAGATGAACTCGACGACTTCGTGCCGGAATTCACCGTGATGCATGCCCCTGGCTTCCGGGCCAACCCGGAGCGTGACGGCACCAATTCCGATGTATTCGTGGTGATTCACCTCAGCCGTAAGCTGATCTTGATCGGTGGCACGAGCTTCGCTGGCGAAATCCAGAAGGCAATTTTCAGCGTCATCAATTACTTGCTGCCTCGCCAGGACATCCTGACGATTGAAGCCTCATCGAATATCAACGACAAAGGTGAAGCGGCCCTGTTCGTCGGTGTGGATGGCAGTGGCAAGACCTGCCTGGCCACCGACAATACACGCCTGTTCCTGGGCGATACCGAGCATGGCTGGGACCACAACGGCATCTTCAGCATCAGCCGTGGTTGCTATGCAAACGTGCTGGGCCTGTCGATGGATGAGGCCACTGATGTCTGGCAGACGACGCGGCGATTCGGCACATTGCTGGAAAATGTCGTGGTCGATGTCGAGACACGGCGGTTGGACTTAGATAACGACTCGTTCACGGAAAATACGCGGGCTTCCTACCCCATCAGCCACCTACTGCGCTCATCGCGCACGGGTATCGCCGAGCATCCGCACCATATCTTCCTGCTGGCGAAAGATGGCGATGGCGTACTGCCTGTCATCAGCAAGCTGACACCGGAACAAGCCTACTTCTTCTTCCTCAGTGGCTATACAACCGAAATCACATCGGATTATTATGGCAAACCGATTGCACGGCGGCGCTTCAGCGCGTGCTATGGCGCACCCTTCATGCCCCTGCATCCAGGGCACTATGCGCAGATGTTCGCCGAGCGAGTCAACCTGTACAGACCCAAGGTCTGGCTGTTGAATACGGGTTGGATGGGTGGTGCGTTCGGCACAGGTGGCCGCGTTCCGGTGGAAGTCAGCCGGGCAGCAGTGCGCGCGGTACTCGGTGGCAAGCTAGACAATGTCGACTACATGACTGAAAGCACCTTCGGCCTTCAAATACCAAGCTACTGCCCTGGCATCCCAGAGAATATGCTGAATCCGGTCGCCAAATGGTCAGACAAAGCCAGTTATGACAAAGCGGCCCAGGCACTTAAAGTCGCCTTCGACGAGCACCTGGCCCAGTATCAGGATGAGGTCAATTCCGAACTGCTAACGGCGCAACCGCGCTTTAGCTAAATTTAAGCTACAAACAGGGGAACCCGCACCGGTTCCCCTGCGGCCGTGCGAGCCGCAACATTGATGGTGCCATTACAATCTAACTTACGTCCAACATTGCCTGTGCGGTTCGCCTTTCGTAAACGATTCGTTTTAAGGAGCGAACACCATGCTAAAGGTACATCGGCTAGGGTTTGTGTTGGGCGTAATTATTTTGTTGTTTGGTGTGAGCAGCACGGTATGGGGCCAACGGGGCGACTGGTTCGAGGAGGAGTTCGACCATCGGATGCCGCGCGGCGATTGGGACTACTCCGACAATTGGCGCGTGAGCAGTGGCGTCGCGCGGACGACCAGCGATGGCGGTTTTATGTACTATCCCGGCCCGTATGACGATATGGTGTTGCATACGCGCCTGCGCTGGGAAGCTGATGACGGACGAGTCGGCGTCTTTTTCCGTGCACAGGACGAAGGAACGATCATCTTCGTGCTGTTCCCTGACGGCATGCAACTCGAAGTCCCCATCGCGGGCACGGAAGATGTCGACGTCCTGGACGACACACCGCAGCACCCCGGCGACGGCTGGCATGATGTCATCTTATGGGCACAAGGCGAAGATCTGGTAGTCATCTTTGACTGGGAATTTGTGTTTGAAGAACGCATCGACGATCATGAGGGTGGTTTGGGCATCTTTGTCGATGGTGAAGGCCCCCTGGAAGTGGATTTCTTCCGCGTGGGACCGATGGAGCCGCTCGAAGACCTATTCCCCAACAACGTCGTGCCCAGCCACGATTCAGCCGACAATGATGATACGAGCAATTCCGACACGAGCAGCACTGACACGAGCAGTCCAGGCGTGAGCAGCACCCAAACGAGTGGCAGCGGTGACAATGACGGCTGGGAAACTGATGTCGCCATCACCGACCTGTTCCTGGAAAGCGCGGGCCAGATGAACATGCGTATCACCAATCATGGTCCAAAGGTGATGAACAACGTCAACGTACCCGTGCAGTGCGAGGCATTTGGCTCCAATGACTCTGGCGCGCAAACGCACCGTCCCCCTGTGAACTGGGTCTTTACCATGTCGGCTGCACCGGGCCAGACGGAAACCTTTATGACCAACTGGACGCTCGACCGCAATGCTTACATGTGGACTGTGTATTGCCACACAAACACAGACTATGATGCTGATACCAGCAATACGGAGTATAGTGAATCTTTTGAGCAACCGCAGCCTCAGGATAATGGGGTTGGCGATGCACATATTCCGCAGTCGGACCTGGCGGTCACGGACATCTATCCGCAAAGTATGCCACAAGGTACTATTTTCGTACGTGTGACCAACAACGGGCCGGAAGCCATCAATAGCGATGTCGGGTTAGCATGCACCGCCAAGATCTCTGGCGACCCCAATAACCCCGACGGAACGACAGCCAGCGTTTATTCGCCAATCAGCGTGAATTTGCAGCCAGGTGTTACTGAGGCGTTCCACAGCGGCCTGATGGTAAACGACACCAACACGTATCAGTATGATATCATCTGTACCGTCAACGCGGGTATTTTTGATCCTGTACCCGATAACAATTCCTATAATGAGATAGTACCGTAAGTGTTAACGCGCCAGTGACGAAAAATGCGTTAGATTAGAAGAATAAGGCGAGTTCGCCAAACATGGGGCACCTCATCAGGTGCCCTCATTTAAAAAGACTGTTTTCGCTCGATAGTGATGCGAGCGGCATATATTTACACGGTGTGATATTTTGAGTTCCGAACCTAGATTTCGTATTTCTTTTTGGATTGAGTGGGGACCCTCCGCTTACCTGTGGGCACGCAACCAGGCAGCGGAAGATGTATTCGGCGGCCCGAACATACCCGCAGATCAGATCCCTATTTCTGAACAACTTTATGAGCGCGGGGAAGCCTTAGCTGAGTGGTACCAAAATTCGTTGAACTGGGATTTCCCAAACTTCCCCGGCCCCTGGCGTCAGGATGAGTGTGACGCCTTCAGAGAACACGCACGGGCATTTTTCATGGACCTGTGCTATGAACTCGGCCCCGAATTTGAAGTGACGTACGATCAGGTTGAGCCGGATGAAGACCCCGACTTAGACGCCTATCTACACGATCCGCACAACTTCCGGCGGTAATTACGATTTCCCCATAAATGGCAAGCTGTTCAGCGGCACATATTTGTGGCCATCTTCGGTATCGACCGATAGATATAGCTCACCGTCTTGCGGCAGGCGGTCGGTGAAAAAGACACCGTCGAGGTGGTCGATTTCGTGATGCACCAGAATGGCGTCGATGCCCTCGACGCGCATCTCGAATGCCTTACCGTCTAAATCCTGCGCGCGGAAGCGCAGCCAACTCGGTCGCAGGGTATCCCAGGTGACGACGCGCGGCAGGCTCAGGCAACCATCGAAGCCTTTGGCAAGCGGCCCTTTTTCTAAAATCACCGGGTTGATGAGTTCGCGCGGTGGCTCCATTTCGCCCGATTCCTGCCCCAAACGCACGACAACCACCCGCTTATGCACATCAATCTGTGGTGCAGCCAGACCCGCGCCGGGGTTGGCCAGCAGTGTTTCCTTGAGGTCATCCACCAGTTGGCGGATGCTCTCGTCACGCTTTTTGACCTTGACGGATTTTTTCCTGAGTTTGGCTTCGTCCTGGGGATAAATGAGGATGTCTCTGATGGTCATAAGGCGTCCTGTATGGGCAACTTGAAAAAACAATCATACCCCAGACGCCGCCTGGGGTATGTATTTAACCTGATATGAGGTGCGTGCTAAGAAGTTTTTTTAGCGATCCAGCACCACGATGCGATTATCTTCCGGGTTATCTCCCCGATAGAAGAAGCCTGCCAACACAAGGCGATTGCCATCGCTGGATGCGGCCAGGTCGGTGATGCGTAACTGCACTACAAGTTCTTCAGGCAAATCGACCAGGGTACGCAGGTCAAACTGGGCCGCGGCCTTGAGGTCAGATAAGGGCGCGACGTTGATGACCTCTGCACCACGCTCGCCTGTCATGTAAGCCAGGGTGTTGTCATCGAGCAAAGCGCCCATACCCAACAGAGGGACTTCACCAAATTCGACGGTTTCCTGCACCTGGGATGCGGCCAGGTCAATGCGGGTGATGGTATCTTGCTGGCTGTTGAGCGCAACGGCAGTCTGCTCGTCTGTCGTTAGCGCCATACCCGTGATGCCAAAATTGGGGCGGCTATCCGGGCTGCCGACCAGCGTTAGCTGCTCGCCTGTAGTCAGGTTCCAGCGCAGGACCTCATCAAAGCTCGTTGCAGCGATAATCGTCTCACCATCAGCTAACGGGTGCATGTTCAATAAGGTTATGGGCATAGCCATACGCGAATCTATGAACTCGCGGTAAACAGCCATCGACGTAAAGCGATTGAGGACAGTCGACACAATATGCCCGGTTTCTGTGTCATAGACAAGGACCATCGGCAGTTGGTAGCCGGTGCTAGATTGGGCCAGCAATGTGGTCCCTGGTAGGAAAGTCAATGTACCCAGACCGGGCGAGGTCGGGATGCGGCTGCGTACCGAGCCATCGGCCATATCCCATAAATAGAGCCAACCGACTTCATAGTATCCTGCCAGAATGCTGCCATCGTCATTGAAAGCAATCTGACTGGGGAAATCCGGCGGACCAGATAGCTCGTACAGCAATTCACCCGCATCCAGGTCATAGACACGCACCCCTAGCAGACTGGGATCAATGGCGTCACCAACTTCAAGTTGGTAAATCTGGCTGACCTCGTGCATTGCAAGCAAATGCCCATCAGAGGTCATTTCAAATCTAGCGGCCATGCTGTTAACAGGAATGGTGCGAACGGTGTAATCCTCAAGCTGGGCGGCGGTTGGAAACGTAAGCAAGAACAGAAGTGTCATTACAAAAAACCATTTGAGATGCTTCAAGGAAAGCCCCTTTCTACAGACGAATCCATACCCCTTACTGTGGCGGCTGGTCTGGTCAATGTCAACGAAAAAGGTGTAAAAAACGGGTAAGGATCAGGACGATTGCAGGTGGTAAAGCACGATACGCCAGCCATCGGGGTCGGCAATGGTGAGGCCCTTATCCAGCCAGTAGGGATTTTCCGGCGGAACAGTAGGATAGCCCATGCTGGCCAGTCGGTCAACAATCTGCTGGATAACCTGCTCATCCTCAATGTAGAACACTAGCAGGTTATCTTCTGTTGGTGCGGGGCATGGGCTGCCATCCACATGCTGCGTAAATTCCAGATGATAGCCTGCGTCGGGCATCCCCAACATGACGCCATCATAGCCTACGTGGCCTTCAAAGTGGCCAATCACAGGCAGACCCAGGCCATCCCGATAGAAGGCAACTACTTTGTCTAGCTGGTCAGTTGGCCGGGCGACGCGCACCCGCGCGGCGAAAAAGTCACTCACAACGCACTCCCTTCAAACAAAAAACGTGCCATGAGCATTGTCACGACACGTTTTTGTTTGGTCAAGCTATAACGACTGGCTTGATGACTAATCGCGGCTTTGGGCATCCATCGCGGCGACAGCGGCCATTGCGACGATGTCTTCGACATCATCACCCGCTTGCAGGACGTGGATCGGAGCACCCACACCCAGCAGGATCGGACCAATTGCCGTAGCGTCGGTCAGGCGGGTGAGCAGCTTGTAAGACACGTTGGCGGCGTCCAGGCTGGGGAAGACCAGCACGTTGGCTTTCTTCACCTGGCTGAACGGATAGCGTTCTTCGATGATTTCCGCGACGACAGCCGAGTCGGCTTGCATTTCGCCATCAACAACGATGTCTGGGCGGCGATCACGGATGAGGTCAACCGCGTTGGCGACTTTGTCGCTGAGCGGGTGGCGGGTGCTGCCGAAGTTCGAGAACGAGAGCATAGCCACGCGCGGGTCGATGCCGAGCGTCTTGGCGAAGTCATTGGCCAGGATAGCGATTTCACTGAGTGCTTCGGCATCCGGGTCGATGTTCACAGTCGCATCGGTGAAGACGTAGACCTCGTCCTTGACAATAATGAGGTACAGACCACAAACCACAGACGCATCCGGGCGTGTGCCGAAGATTTGCAGCGCAGGGCGCAGCACATCGGGGTACTCATGGGTGATACCACTGACGACCGCGTCAGCGTCGCCCATATGGACCATCATCGGGCCGAAGTAGTTGTGATCGCGCATGAGTGCTTCGGCTTTATCGAGGGTGATGCCCTTACGGCTGCGCAGTGTGAACAGTTCGTCACGATAGTCACCCAGCTTGGACGAGGTATTGTAATCCACGATGGTCGGCTCGAAGTTGAGGCCGAGTTCAGCGATCTTGCTGCGGATCGTTTCTTCATTGCCAAGCAGGATCGGTTCGGCGATGCCCTCGTCTTTGACCTGGGCAGCAGCACGAATGACCTTCTGCTCGCGGCCTTCTGCGAAGACGATACGCTTTTTATCACCCAGACGGGCGCTGTTGACGATGAAGTTGCGGACCGTGCGACCGCGTCCCTGACGGGCAATGAGCTGTTCACGGTATTCGTCGATGTCAATTTCACGACGAGCAACGCCACTTTCCATCGCGGCTTTGGCGACTGCCGGGGCTACCCATAGGAGAGCGCGCGGGTCCAGCGGCTTCGGAATGACGTATTCACGGCCAAACTTGAGTGATGTCAGGCCATAAGCCGAGAGCACGCTGTCGGGCACATCTTCTTTGGTGAGATCGGCCAAGGCACGAGCAGCGGCGACCTTCATTTCTTCAGTGATGTTCTTGGCGTAGACATCCAGCGCACCCCGGAAAATGAAGGGGAAGCCCAAGACGTTGTTAACCTGGTTGGGATAGTCACTGCGGCCTGTGCCGATGATGGCATCGGGACGAACGGCCAGCGCATCTTCCGGCATGACTTCCGGGGTTGGGTTGGCCATCGCAAGGATAACCGGATCAGGATTCATACCCTTGAGCCATTCGGCTTTAATGGAACCCGCTACTGCCAAACCCAGCACGAAATCGGCACCGACGAGGGCCTCTTCAATCGTGCGAGCCGATTTCTTGGTGGCGAAAGCCGCCTTGTACTTATTGAGGCCTTCACGACCTTCATAGATGATGCCGCGCGAATCGGTCATGATGATGTTTTCGCGCTTGACGCCCAGGGTCACATAGAAGTTACCCGTAGCAATAGCGGCTGCACCGGCACCGACGATGACCACATTCAGGTCTTCGATGTTGCGTCCGGTTAGCTCGCAAGCATTGAGCATGGCCGCACCACTGATGATGGCCGTACCGTGCTGGTCATCATGGAAAACGGGAATATCCAGCATTTCCTTGAGGCGTTCTTCAACTTCGAAGCACTCCGGCGCTTTGATGTCTTCCAGGTTGATGCCACCGAAGGTCGGGGCAATGGCTTTAACGGCAGCGATGATCTCTTCTGGCGTCTTGGCGTCGATTTCGATGTCAAACACATCGACATCGGCAAAACGCTTAAAGAGCACACCCTTACCTTCCATAACGGGCTTGCTGGCATATGGCCCCAGGTTACCTAAACCAAGGATAGCCGTACCGTTGCTGACAACGGCGACCAGATTCGACTTGGCCGTCACTTCGTAAATATGGATCAGTTCTTCATCAATATACTTGACTGCTTCTGCGACACCGGGGGAATACGCCAGTGACAGATCGCGTTGAGTGGTAAGATTCTTGGTCGCACTGACCTCGATTTTGCCCGGTCTACCAGTGGTGTGGTAGGCAAGGACATCTTGCCGTGTAATTTCTGACATGAAAGAAAACTCCTACTATAAAATCACACCAGTCTACATCTTAGCTCGTAAAGCGCTTTTGCGAGCGTTACTAACGCCATGCCTTATACATGACCTATCTAACAGCAATCCATGACAAACGACGCTAGCGCGGGTAAAGCCAATAAGCTATAAGGCTTTGCCTATTTTCTGATCTAACTTTCTATTTGGGGCATTACGTGCTGCCAACGACGTTCGCCACCCTCTAAATGACTTCCTTGCTGCCCTCTCATTGTATATCAGAACAACGGCATGCAACGGCGCTTGTACATTAATTGAGAACACGGTATCAATACAGGCGATGCGACACACCACTTATTCCATGCCTAAGGATGGCCCGTATGCCTGATGCCAGCAGTGATTATTTAGCCTTCGCCATTGAGCAGCTTCGTAACATTCAGCAGGAATCGACGGGGACGATACATCAGGCGGCGCACGTTGTCGCCGATGCCCTGGAAGATGGTCATCTGCTGTACCTGTTCGGCAGTGGGCACTCCGGGTTGGCAGCCAAAGAAGCGCATGGACGAGCAGGCGGACTGGTCCCGGCAATCTTCATCGAAGATGTGATGGACGGCGACGCCGAGCGCGTCGAAGGCATGGCGCGGCTCATCCTGGGGCGCTATGGTCTGGAAGCAGGCGACGTGCTGATCGTAATTTCCAATTCGGGCATCAATGCCATTCCAGTGGAGATGGCACAGATCGCCCACAGCAAGGGCGTGACCAGCGTGGCCATTACCTCGGTCGCGCATAGCAGCGCTGTTGCAGCACGGCACAGCAGTGGTCAAAAGCTGTACGAAGCTGCCGACATCGTCATCGACACGCACAGCCCGCGCGGCGATACGGTATTGCCTGTCGCAGGCAGCCCCTTCCGCACAGGTTCAACATCCAGTTTGGCCAGCATTGCTATCGTGCAGTCGATTGTCGTGCAGACAGTCGCCCTCCTGACTGAGCGCGGCATCACGCCGCCCATTTTCGTCAGCGCCAACGTGCCCGAAGGCAAAGATCACAATCATGCGATGATGGCTCAATATCAGAAGCGGCTGGCACGCTATCAGATCCCGCTGACGTGGGAAGAAGAGAAGAAATAAGCAGGCTTGGTCCGGGAACTGCATGGTTCGTGAATTAGACCCCACCCATAAATCCCCTCCCCATGAGGTGAGGGGACTTATGCCTGCCGTCAAATGGCTTTGAAAGGCATCCTTCCACCTCACGGGGGAAGGACCGAGGATAGGGGTCTGAATGCAACAGATTACCAATCCCACAACTCAAGGAATAACTCGTATTCCAAAGGATAAAGATATGCAAACGCTGATTACCAATGCTCGCATCATGGCCCCGACGATGGTCTATGAATCCGGTTGGCTGTTGTATGACGGGCGAAAGATCGTTTCTCTGGGTGCAGACCCGGCACCGACTGTCGAAGACGCTACGATTATCGATGCCAGCGGCCTGACGCTGCTGCCCGGTTTTGTCGATGTGCATGTTCATGGTGCTGTCGGCCACGAAGCGATGGATAACAACCCAGATGCCCTGCGTGGTATGGCCAAGTTCTATGCGCAGCATGGCGTCACCAGCTTTTTGCCGACCACCTGGACCGAATCGCGCGAGAAAACCATGGGCACGCTGGAATTGGTCTCGGAAATGGTCGGTCCGCAGCCAGAGGGCGCGACGATTTTGGGCGTGCATCTGGAAGGGCCCTATCTTGATGCCGCCAAGCGCGGCGCCCAGCGTGAAGATTACGTCCGGCGGGCGGGACGCGACGAAGCCCTGGCATTCCTGGATGCGGGCGTGATTCGGCTGCTGGCAATGGCCCCAGAGTACGAAGAAAATTGGTGGTTAATCGAAGAATGCCGCAAGCGTGGCGTGACCGTCTCGGCGGCGCATAGTTCAGCCACACATGACCAGATGCAGCATGGCATCGACCTGGGCATCACCCAATCGACGCATACCTATAACGCCATGACCGGACTGCATCACCGTGAACCGGGCGGCCTGGGTGCCGTCATGACGCGCGATGAAGTCGCCTGTGAACTGATCGCCGATAATATCCATGTGCATCCAACTGCCATGAAAATTCTGTACAAGAACAAAGGGCCGGAAGGCATCATTCTGATTAGTGATGCCATCCGTGCGGCGGGGATGCCTGATGGCGAGTACCGTGTCGATGATGATCGCATGGTGGTCGTCAAAGAGGGCATTGTGCTGCTACCAAGCGGATCGCTGGCGGGGAGTACGCTGACGATGGAACGGGCACTGCGTAATTTCATGGCGGCGACAGGCGAATCGCTGGAAATGTTGTGGCCGTGTGCAACCCTCAACGGGGCGCGGTCGGCGGGTGTGGCTGGCGAGCGCGGCAGCCTTGAAAAAGGCAAATTAGCCGATCTGGTGCTGGTCGATGACGACATCAACGTACAGATGACCATCGCCGAGGGCACGATTGTCTATCAAAATGAGGGATTTGGTGGGTAATTAACGAGAGTTTCAACCAATAGGCCCAGTTTAGCAAATCTGTCTCCTCAGACCCCCATCCTCAGTCCTTCCCCCGAAGGAGGAAGGATGCCTTTCATGCGACCAATTTCGTATAAAAAAGTCCCCTCTCCTTCGGGGAGGGGATTCAGGGGTGGGGTCTGATCCCTCAATCGTAAAGCAAATACGAGGCGCGTTTGGCCCGGAATGCCTCACAGAAGGCGGGCCAGTCAGCGGTGATGGCCTTGATGGGTTCGCCTGCATCAATCTGATGACGGGGCTTGTCGCTGCCTATAAGCTGGTCGAAGTGATAGCTGCTGCCCGCTTCCCAGGCGGTATGCCAGGAAAAATTGTCCGGGTACATCTGGCGGATGGTCCAGATGACGGTTAACCAGGCAATAATCGGCTGGTAGACATTGGCGTTGATGATATGCGCCTGGATGCCATAACAGCGCTCACCTTTGTATTTGCTGTCGGTCGGCTGGAAAGCATGTGGCCTGAAGACCACCCCATCAATGTGGCTGGCATTGAGCGCGTCAGCCAATTCTTCCCCATCGATATAGGGTGCGCCGACAATTTCAAACGGTAGCGCTGTCCCCCGCCCCTCGGATAAATCCGTGCCTTCGATGAGGCAAGACCCCGGATACTGCATCACGGTACCGAAGTGCGGCATTCCTGGAGAAGACGTCACAAAGGGCAATCCGGTATCCGGCCAGCGCGACTGCCGCCGCCATCCCTGGCAGCGCACGATGGTCAACGCAGCCGGCGTCGGGTTCCATTCCCGGTTGACCAGATGGGCCAATTCACCAACCGTCATGCCATGCTGAATTGGAATATTGTAGCGCCCAACAAACGAGGCAAATTCGGGTTCCAGTGGTGGGCCAGCGACGACATCGCCCAGTGGATTGGGCCGATCCAAAATCATAACTGGCAGTCCTGCTTCGCCGCAGGCTTCCATGATGTAGGAAATGGTCCAGATATAGGTATAGAAGCGCACGCCCACATCTTGAATATCGCAGATAAGCACATCCAGGTCGCTGAGCATATCGGGTGTCGGACGGAAAGAGTCGCCATAGAGACTATAAATGGGCGCACCCGTATGACGATCTACCGAATGGCCGACATGGGTGGCATCGGCTTCTGCTGCCGCGAAGCCGTGTTCCGGGCCAAAGAGCGCTGCCAACTGCACATCGGGCGCATGACGTAAAATATCATATGTCCTGACTAAGTTTTGATCGACCGCGCTGGGATTGGTCATCAGCCCCACGCGCTGGCCTGCCAACGGCGCAAACCTCTCATTGCGCAAGCGGTCGATGCCTGCTGTCACAATCACGTACTATCGTGTCCTATTCGCTATGATTTTTGGCTTCTGTGTAAGAGACTACCCATTATAACGCTCATAGCCTGTCAGGTCACAGCCCGATGCCAACGTGCCGGACTGACTGGCGATCTTGTGGCGGCAGGCATCTACGGCCTCGACCCCGTCGATGACCGTCATGGATAGGTCAAACTGCTGTTCCTCACCCGGTTGCAGCATCACCAGCCGACCGGATTCACGGGCAGCATTTTGCCCTTCAGGAATGCAATTACCGGGTTCGATGCCGTTGACATAAATACCCTGGCGCGTGTTCTTCCACTGGCTAAGATAAGGCAAGCCCTTCACATCCCAACTGAATTGCAGGCCAAAATCGGCATTGAGCAGGGCCGCACGGGCTGTCCCGGTGCCATCATCAAGCACATGATGGAAAAATACCTGCTCCTGATAACCCGCTGAAGCTGCTTCGTAATGTGCCCAGCTTGCCGCGCTGGATAGGGCGACGTCATCACGCGGGTAAATTTCACTGTTGACGACTAGTTCCGTGCCCTGCTGCACCAGCGGATAACCCAGATTGCAGTGATAGAGCAGCATAAAGGGCGACGGCTCGTCGCTGAGGTTGAGCACCGTGTCACGGATGCGAATCGTCGGCTGTTTGAGATAGAGCGAGATTTTGCGCGACAGGTGCAACTGCTCCCCAAACAAACGCGACTGCTGGACGGTCGTCACCAGATTGATGCGCTCGGCAGCGCCATCGAAGTAGATATGCGGCGCGGTCGCCCGCAGGCGGGTGTAGTTGCCATGCACATCACGATCTTCTTCCGGTGGACCTGCATGGGTGAGGCCGCAGGTTGTTAAGAGGCCGCCATTGAACAGGCTCAGCCAACTCTGGCCATAATCCGGCAGGTGCGGCGACCCGGGGGCGACCCAGGTCAGGGGCATGCCCTTATAGCGCGCCAGCCAGATGTCCATTCCGCGATCCGGCAGCAGGGTCACATCCAGGCCACTGGGACTATAGCCCTGAATGATGCGTGACCCATTGGCCAAAGTGGATTCTCTAAAATCCGCGAACTGCCGCCAGTCCAGACTGTGGCTATCCAGCGCATCGCGGTTGAGCCAGGGGTTGGCCATACTGACGACCTCCTATGTCATATCGATACAACGGCGACTATTATTTACGCATATCATTTTAGCGCATTCAGGCCGATGTTCCCCTAAATGGCATCAGCCGACTCCCTGGCCGAATTCAGTCCATTGGGGTCGCTGAGGAGGCCCGGACAGGGTAATATCGGTAATATAGGACTTTGATTATAGGAGCCATATTGATGGAATATAGAAAATTAGGCAGCACTGGATACGAAGTTTCAGCCATTAGCTTCGGCGCGTGGGCGATTGGTGGCAGTTGGGGCGACGTCGATGATGATGAATCGCTGCGCGCCTTGCATACCGCCATTGATAAAGGCGTCAATTTCATCGATACCGCTGATGTGTATGGCGATGGCCGCAGTGAGCGCCTCATCAGCCAGGTGCTAAAAGACCGTTCGGAAGACATCGTTGTCGCCACCAAAGCGGGGCGTCGGCTGAACCCGCATGTGGCCGAAGGTTACAACCGCGAGAATCTGACGGCGTTCATCGAGCGCAGCCTGAAAAACCTGGATGTGGACGCGCTGGACATCGTGCAACTGCACTGCCCACCCACCGATGTCTACTACATGCCGGACGTCTTCCGTGTGCTAGATGATCTCAAGCAGCAGGGCAAGATCAAGCATTACGGCGTGAGTGTGGAAAAAGTTGAAGAAGCCATTAAGGCCATCCAGTATCCCGGCGTGGAAACGGTGCAGATCATCTTCAACATGTTCCGCCAACGTCCCTCAGAGATGTTCTTCGACCTGGCTAAAAAACATGACATTGGCATTTTGGCGCGGGTGCCGCTTTCCAGCGGGATGCTCACGGGCAAAATGACGCGCAAAACCGAGTTCGCTGATGACGATCATCGCAAATACAACCGCCAGGGCGAAGCCTTCGACAAAGGCGAGACCTTCTCCGGGTTGGATTACAATACAGGACTGGATGCCGTTGACGAAATCAAGAAGCTGAAGCCCGATAACGCGACCATGGCCCAGTTCGCCCTGCGCTGGATTCTGATGTTCGATGCCGTCACCTGCGCCATTCCAGGGGCCAAGAATCCACAGCAGGCCACAGATAATGCCGCCGCTGCCGATCTACCGCCGCTTTCCGACGAAACCATGCAGCGCATCAAGGCCATTTATGACGAATACGCCCGCGAGCAAGTTCATCATTTGTGGTAAATCGTCGTTGAAATTTAGCATTTGGAGAACCCGTCGTTCATATTGAGCTATGGGTTTTTTGTCTCCAGCAGGTCTAACATGTGCGTTCAAGTGAACTGGCGTAGAATGACCGTAGCCCATCATCCGCATGATTTATGGGCTGCTTACGATTGATCCACGCTCAAACGCTCTGGTTGATTCATGGACGTCAGACTGCTCTATTTGCTGCTTTTCCAAATCGCTATCGCATATGGCATCACCTGGGGACTGCGCCGCTGGGCCAGACGCTTTAACATCATGGATGTACCCAATGCGCGTAGTTCACATAAGCAGGTGACGCCGCGCGGTGGCGGTACGGCTATCGTGCTGACTGTCATCCTGAGCGTGCTCGGCTTCGCCCTATTCACAGAAAATTCTCTCAGTAGCCAAATGATCGTTTATTTGGTCGGCAGCGTGTTGATTGCCATCGTCGGCTTTCTGGATGATCTATTATCGCTACCTGCCAAACAGCGCTTTGCCGCTCAGGGGCTGGTCGCGCTGGGGACAGTCGTCCTGCTGGGTTATCCGACACAATTTAGTTTGCCTCTGCTCGGCACACTGGATGTCGGAATCATCGGCGCGATCATCACTGTGATCTGGATCGTTGGGCTGATTAACGCCTATAACTTCATGGATGGCATCGACGGCATTGCTGCTGGGAACGCGGTCATCGTCGGCCTGGGATGGCTGATGCTGTTTGGACTAACATTCACGCCAGATGCCCATGTCATCGTGTTGGCACTAGGTATCGTTGGCGGCTGTTTAGGATTTTTGGGGCATAATTGGTCGCCAGCACGCATCTTCATGGGCGATGTCGGCAGCACCTTTTTGGGATATACCTTCGCTGTGCTGCCGCTGTTGATGCCTTCTAATCCAGACTCGCCTGTGTCACCAGCCGCAGCCCTGGTAGCCGCTGCTTTATTACTGTGGCCCTTCCTCTTCGATACTGTCCTGACGTTCACGCGCCGCCTGCTGCGCGGGGAAAATGTCTTCGCGGCCCATCGACAGCACCTCTACCAACGGCTGGTCATTGCCGGACTGCCGCACCAGCTCGTCACCAGTGCCTATATGGTGCTGGCGTTGCTAGGAATCGTCTTTGCGAAGGCTTATCTCGGCGGCAACACGATTGTTTTGTTGGCTCCCTTGTTGGTTGGAGTCGGGCTGATAGGTGTGACCTACCTGATCGCTAAACGCCAGCAAAGAACCCCATCCCTGTAGACCTATCCAAGCATCATTTTGGTTATAAGCATGTCTTGCGGGGTACAAACGCGGCTGGCTATAGTGGGCGGGTTGGCAAACATACCCCTATATGAGGCGAATCGTGGCGAACATCAAAAATGTAGTGATTGTTGGGTTGGGCGCTATCGGCAGCATCTACGCGGTTAAATTATCGCAATTCGACCCGCAGTGTGTAACCGTCCTGGTCGATGAAGGCCGTAAGCAACGCTATCAGCGAGAGGGCATTCTCTTCAACGGCGAGCGCTTTGACTTCAACTACCTTACGCCGCAGGACGTCAAGCAGCCCGCCGACCTCATTTTGATCGCGACCAAGTCACAAGGATTGAGTGAAGCAATTGAGGCCATTGCACCACTTGTCCACGAAGACACAGTCATTATTTCACTGCTAAATGGCATTTCCGGCCCAACGGCGCTGGCCGAGCGTTACGGTTGGGAACATGTTCTGTATGCCTTCTTCACCGGGCATGGCAGCACGCGCGTCGGCAATGCCGTTACCTTCGATGGCGTGGGCACGATTGTCTTCGGTGAGGCCGATAACAGCCACTATAGCGACAAGCTCCAACGCGTCGTCGATTTATTTGATCAGGCCCATATCGACTATGACATCCCACAGGATATGCTGCTGGCCATGTGGAAAAAGTTCGTCCTGAACGTGGGCGTCAATCAAGCATCGGCTGTGTTGCACGCCAGCTACGGCGATTTCCAACGCAATCCGCAGGCGCTAGAGGTCGCAACCATGCTGATGCAAGAGGCGATCCATGTAGCTGAAGCGGTCGGCATCAACCAGACAGAGACGCTCTTGCCCTGGTGCCTGGACTTTATCCAGAACATGCCCTCGGATTTCAAATCGTCCATGTTGCAAGACATTGAAGCAGGCCGACAGACAGAAATCGACCTGTTTGCGGGTACAGTCTGCGAACTGGGTGACGCCCATCAGGTGGATACGCCCTATAACAGGCTGTTCCTCAAGCTTATCCGAGCGCTAGAAAGCGCTGATTAGCGTACGAGATTATCTCTCAAACTGGCTAATGACCGTATCGACAGTTTGCGCTAAATCGACGGTAGGCTGCCAGCCGATGGCATCCTGAATGCGGGTTGTATCCGGTACACGGCGGCGCATGTCTTCAAAACCAGGGGCATAGGCTTGGCCATAGGGCACGAAAACAACTTCTGAGGGGCTGCCAGTGCGCACTTTGACGAAACGCGCCAAGGCTTCGATGGTGATTTCTTCCGTGCCACCGATGTTATAGACATGATGTTCCAGGTTGGATGTGAGGGCTAGCTCAGCGACCGCGCGCACCACATCATGGACATCACAGAAACAGCGCGATTGCTGGCCATCACCATAGACCGTGAGCGGTTCATTGGCCACTGCCTGACGCACAAAACGCGGAATCACCATGCCATAGCGTCCGCTTTGGCGGGGACCGACGGTATTAAAAAAGCGCATGGCGACCGCATCCAGTCCATATTCGCGCACATAAGCCAGCGTCAGGAATTCATCGACCATCTTGCTGGCGGCGTATCCCCAGCGGCTTTTACTGGTTGGCCCCAGGACGACATCATCTTCTTCCGCGAAGGGCACTTTGGTACCTTTGCCATAGACCTCGGAAGTACTGGCGACCAAAACACGCGCCCCATAGCGCAAGGCCGCCCGCAAGACGTGATCGGTGCCCATGACATTGGTTTCGATGGTATGAACCGGACGCTCCACGACGAGCTGCACACCAACTGCCGCCGCCAGATGCACAATAATATCAGCCTGGGACGCCATGCGGTCGAGCACAACGGCTTCGGTGACATCGGCACGGGCAAAATCAAAATGGGGATTGGTCAGCAAATGGCGGATGTTCTCCAGCGACCCGGTCGATAGGTTATCGATTACCTCGACGCGGTGGCCCTTGTCAAGCATCAACTCCGCTAGATGCGAGCCGATAAAGCCGGCCCCACCTGTAATCAGGATGGTCTTTTCGCCGTTGGTTGGCACGTCACTCGTAGTCATAGTTTTGGTCTCCTCACCGCACGAGAAGCATGCGGGTAATTGGTTAATCATAGCTTAGGACACGCCCATCGGCGTATCGGTTGCATATTAGCTGCACACATCATGCATCCAAACAGGACGCTGACGAAGCAAATAGGCCGCTTATCATAAACGGTCTGTTGGCGGCTGACCAGCCAGCAATCCACAAACGAACCTAACGCCTTCCCGACGCCGCCTAGCCCTGGCTAGACGTGCCCCAGGTGCTCTTATATAGTTGTGGCGATCCATCGTGGTGTCTCATCAGGAGCCAATGCGATCCTATGAACAAAAACAACATGCTCAATTGGCATCAAAACGTCAATCGAAAAGCCCGCATTTTGCTGATGCTGCTGGCCCTGCTGGTGGTGATCGGCAGCAATGCGCTGGCCCAGGGCACGCCGGAAGCGGTCTTTGAGCAATTCATGACTGCCTGGAACGCAGGCGATAAATCGGCTATGTATGCACTGATCCATCCGCAGTCACAGGAGTTATACCCGCAGGCGGTGTTCGAGCAGCGCTACGAAGGTGCTGAAGTCGCTATGGGCTTTGAAAACATCAGCACGACGATGACCGAATCGCATGTGCAGGGCATCAGCGCGGAAATCAATTACGACGCGACCATTACATCAAGCACCTATGGCGACATTGCTGACCTCGACCGCACCATGCGCTTGATGCAGGTCGATGGTGCATGGCGTATCGCCTGGTCCTCAATGGATATTCTGCGCGATTTGGCGTCGGAAGTCCTGCTGCGGACATCCAACGACTTTTTGCCACGCGCCAATATCTACGATACCAACGGTCTACCCCTGGCCGAGGAAAATGCACGCATCATCCAGATGTTCGCCATTAAGGGCGAAATCCTCGATGAGCAAGCCTGTTACAGCACGCTAGCGGAAATGATGCTGCGCGGCTATGGCGAGATTGAGCAGATCTTCCTGCAATATGACAATGAAACCTACTTCGCAGTCGGCGAAACCGACCCGGAGACGTATGCCCGTTACGCCGAGGATCTCTCTAACTATTGCAATATCGCTGAGAACAATACCTTCGGCAGCGACCGCATCGCGGACTTCACCGAGCGCAACTATTACGGTCACGGAGCCGCTGCCCATGTGACGGGCTTCATTGGCTCGATCCCGCAGGAAGAACTGCCCACCTGGCAGGCTCGCGGCTATGGCTCCGGTGACCCGGTCGGGCGTATGGGTATTGAACGCACCCAGGAAAGTTACCTGGCGGGCCAGCCAGCCAGCCGCCTGCAAATGATCGCCCCCGGTGAAATTGTCATTCGGGAATTGGGCAGCACGACCAGTTCGCCACCGACGCCGGTCCAGCTCACCATCGACCGCAACTTGCAGTACGTGGTCACCAAAGCGATCAACGATGCCTATAACTATGCCGGGGAGCGCAACTGGGGCCAATCGACGATTTCCCAGGGAGCTGCCGCGGTTGTGCTCGATATTAATACAGGGGCCGTGCTGGCGATGTCCAGCTACCCGACCTTCGACCCGCGCATCTACAACCTGGAAAACACAGGTTATGGCCCGGTCGCCTTGAATTATTTGCTAGAACGCGCCTTCACCGATGCGCGTGAACCGCTCATCAATAAGGCCATCAGCCAGTATACGCCCGGTTCAGTCTACAAGATTTTTACAACGGCTGCTGCTGCCCAGGAAGGCGTCTTCCCGTATGGGCCGGATGTCACTGAAGATCAACGCTTCCAATGTGATCTAACATGGAACGGCGCAACCTACGGCGATACGGCGGGCGACCGCGACGACTGGCGTGTAGTCGATGAGATGCCAGCGGCTGGCCCGGTGTATATGTGGCAAGCCCTGAGCACCTCTTGCAATCCCTTCTTCTGGGAGATGGGGGGCCTGCTGTATCAGCGTGGGCCTAACGTCAATCTGTCTTATGCGCAGCAGTTCGGGTTGGGGTCGCCCACAGGCATTGTCGGGCTGGAAAACGAAAATGCAGGGAACTTAGCCCCTCCGCGTGAGCCATCAGCAGCGATCAACAACGCGATTGGCCAGGGTGATGTGCAGGTGACGCCATTGCAAATGGTCACTGCCGTGGCCGCTATCGCCAACAATGGCACCGTCTGGCAACCGTACATCATCCAGCAGATTGGCGGCTTGGATGGGACTGAGGTTGTTAGCACAACCGAGCCGACCGTGCTCAACGAGTTGCAGCTCGATCAAGCCGTGCTCGATGAAATCCGGCGCGGCATGTGCAACGTCCCGGTCGATGAAGACCTGGGAACAAGTTACAGCACCTTTGGTCCCAATTCCGGCCCGCCGCCCACCTATACGTCCTGCGGCAAGACGGGTACGGCCCAGGCGGGTGCACCGGGCACAGAAATTCCGCCGCATTCGTGGTATGTGAGTTATGCACCCGCCGATAACCCACAGATTGCGACGGTCGTGCTGGTCCGTTACTCGCGTGAAGGCTCTGAAGTGGCCGCACCGATCACGCGCCGCATTCTGGATTACTACTTCAACGCGCCGACCTGGTCGTATCCAGAGTGGTGGAATGAGAACGAGTACTTCCCGGTTCCAGTGCCGCGTGGTTCCGGCAGTATCGATGGATAGAACCAACGGATAATTTCCAATGAGGGCACAGATCGTGCCCTCTTTTTGTTTGTGTGGTAGCCAGATCGTCAGGGAACCATCATGTAAAGGGCCGTGTCTTACTTTATGATAAGGACATCGGCCCTGTGCCATGCTAATTAACTGAGGTTCGCTTATGCCCCGCTGGAATGTCACCCGCAGGTTTATGCTCGTCATCGCGCTGATTGCTGTTTTCAGCAGTCTATCCGCGCAGATTTTCGCCCAGGATAGTAACCGTTCCCCGGATGATATCGTCCTGGAAGCGATTGCCAACGCCGGAACATTCCTCGACCTGAGCAACCGGGGGCTGAGTGACCTTCCACCACAGGTCGGCGGCCTGGACCGACTGGAAGCCCTGCACCTTCAGCAGAACGACCTCACCCGATTGCCATCGGAAATCGGCCAGCTACAGGCCCTTGTGACCTTGTGGGCCTACGACAATGCCATCACAGCCCTGCCGGATGAAATCGGGCAATTACAATACTTGAGAAATCTCAACCTGAGTGAGAACAATCTGACCTCGTTGCCCGATGCAATGGGTGAGCTGTTCAACCTGACGAACTTGCAGCTTGAAGGTAATCAACTGCAAACGCTGCCCACATCGATGGGCGAGCTACGCAACCTCGATACGCTCAACCTGGCACGAAACGACCTGACCTCACTACCGGATGAAATCGGCAACCTGCTCAATCTGCGCGTGCTGGACCTGCGTGACAACAATTTGGAACGTTTGCCGTGTTCAGTTATGAACCTGCATCGGCTGGATTTGATCGACCTACGTGGGAACCCGATAACGTTCCCGCCGGCGGATGTCATCAGCAGCGGCGCGACGGACATCCGCGATTATTTGATGCAGCACTGCGACGACCCCACTGGCCCCAATCTGACAATCATCCTGGTGGCAATGGTCTTCGCCCTGGTGGGTGGGCTGATGTTGTTCGGTGTGTATCGTCAGCAAACCACCGAAAAAGCCAAGCGGAAGGTCAAAAGCGAATGAAGGGGTTAATCGCCTGTTTGGGCATCCTGCTTTTCGCAGGTAATGTCCTCGCCCAGGATAATCAGCCTGTGGTCATGCCGGATGCCGCGCGTTTTGAGCGTTTTAATGCAATTACGCTGTGGAATGAGGGCATCAACGCGCTGCCACCGGAGATCGCTGGACAGCCCAACATCTGGCACATGGACCTGAGCAGCAATACATTTACCGAGTTCCCGGTTGTTGTAACCACATTACCTAAACTGGTTAAGCTGACTTTTACCCATAATCTGCTGACGGAACTGCCACCTGCCTTTGGCGATATGCCTGCCATCGAAGAAATTGACCTGTCGAACAACCAAATTTCCGAACTGCCACCAGAAATCGCCACGCTAGACACGCTGCAAAAGCTGACGATGCAGCATAATGAGCTAACGACTCTGCCACCGGAAATTGGCGATCTGGATAGCCTGTATGTGCTCAACCTGGGCTGGAACCACATCACAGAGCTGCCGCCGGAAATCGGCAAGTTGGATAATCTGTGGGGCCTGTGGATTGCCGATAACGAGCTAACCAGCCTGCCTATCGAGCTGGGGGGCCTGCCCAATCTGGTCTGGATCAACGTCGAGCGCAACCCGCTGGTATCGATGCCACCCTATGACGAGATGCGTGGCAATGATGCCATCCTGGCCTATTTACAAGAGCAGTACGCGCTGGCACAACGCACCCAACAATCGCTGGCCGTGGCGGCTATTGCACTTGCGACTGGTGCGCTGGCCCTGGCTGGTTTAATATGGCGACGTCGGCGACCGCGCCGCAAGAAAAAGCGCGCTTGATTGCAGACATCTGTGCTTAAAAACATCGTAGAAGTGTCGTAAAGTCCATCACTATGAGCAACAAACCTCGTCCCAAACCCCAACAATTGGGCATGGTTCCGCAAGCCCACGAACCGCGCCTTATCTGCCCCTACTGCGGTCATCACCGCTTTGACTGGGGCCAGTGGGTCGGCGGCCAATATCAGGATGACAAATCCGAGCAGACGCCACAGACAGCCCGCGCGCGTAAGTGCCAGTCCTGCGGGCATGTGGCGCTGTTTGTGCCACGCGATGACCGTTCTTCCTGAAGTTGCCATTACAAAGCGCTTACCCGCATAACATCTTCACTGGAACTTAACCACATTCGGATAAACTGGAGCGTGGTTGTGCCAGCGATGGACTGTCGCACTGGTTTTGCTGTCTGTTGCTTACCTGTTTGTTGAAGGAGAAAACGGGATGGGCGATGCCCCCCATTTAGGGCGTTCTCAACGCTCTTTCGGCTCCATGTTGGCCGGATTGTTTGTGATTATATTGGGTATTGTCGCCTGCGGTGTTTCACTGATTGTGGGCGTGGATGTCGCCTGCGTGGCCAGCGTCGATGAATGGGTACCTGTGTACCCTGGCGCTGTTGAAATCAGCGAATCGCACAATATGTTCCGGGCTAAGGGCATGGGCATTTCACAGGTTATCTACGAGACGGACGATACCAAAATCGACGTGACACGCTGGTACCTGGACTATCAGAGTAGTATTGAGCATCGTCAGAACACGATTGCATCATCTGGATACCGCGTTATCGACAGCCCGGATGGTGAAGGTACACAGATCATCATCTATAGTGAATGCGCTTACAATTAGCGATAGACAGTCTGTCTAATAAAACTGGTTCTCAGGTACTAAAAAACAGTCTGTTTCTGATCTATTTCTTATGCTGGCGTAGGGTTGCGGTAGGGGTTGCGTCACACTTTTTTTACAATTACGTGCTACATTAACGGTGTCTGCTGAAGCTGCCCCCACACTTCACAGACACAGGCTTCCCCGATAGAACCGACGCCCCCTCCTCCCTGGGGGCGTCCGGTTTTAATGGACTGAACAGCAGGCAAACATAACACCAAAAAGAGGACGCTCCATGATGCGAGTTGGAGTGCCCTCTTTTGTTATCTAGCGTCTCTTGTCGAGCGACTGCGTCATCGTTCTAACACGATGGGAAGAACTCTGTATAGCCGCCCGCAATGCTGGCCACAGCCGATATTTTGTAGGGTGTCGCGCCCGATGTGCTGACAACCGTGCCCGTGTCGCCCGTTCCGGTATTGGAACCCATGACCACGCCGCTGATGTCATAGATTTGCATGGTAATAGTATCGCTGGGATCGGCACCCGACCAATCGACGGACGCCTGGAACAGGCCAACGCCTGTGTCGAAGAAGCAGCTCGTCAGAGTGAAGGTCGGGCTATAGGCCGGGGCCTGTACGTTATCGTTGGGGTCCGCCAGCCGGGTAATCTTACCGGAGCGCGGCGTCACGCACAGGTAATCCTCACCTGCATAAGCGCGCACTTCCCAGTACAACTCCGACCCTGTCGGGATGCGGCCTGTATTCAGATAAATCTGGCTTTCCGGGCCGTTGGTCGGATACGTCGCTGCCAGCGCGCCGGTATAGTCATAGAAGACGGCTTCGTAGCGCGTCGCTCCCTGAACAGACGTCCATTCGTACATCGTGTCACCGACGGTCACTTCAGTCGTTGGATAGACCAACCGGAAGCCTGTGCAAGACACGGGTTCCTGACCGGGTTCTTCAGTAACGTCGGGTGGCAGTGCCGTCGCAACATCCACGCCGACGAAGCCGCTGCACGCATCCGGGATACGCAACTGTTGGCCCACCAGGATATTCTGTGGGTCGGCCAGGTCGTTGGCGTCGATGATCGCCTGCATACTGGCTTCATAGGCCAGCGCAATGCGGAACAGGTTATCACCGGGCTGGACGATATGGGTGACATCACCACATTGGAGCGTATTTTGTACCGCAGGCACGGTTGTTGGTGTTGCGGTTGCCGCTGCTTCAACTGTGGGCGTTGGTGTGGCTTCTATTAAATCGCGGCGAGTGATGTCGCGCTCCGGCCAGTTATTGGCACGGGCTACGTTGTTGAGGGCGAATTGCACCTGCTGGCCGCGCTCATAGGCCTCGTCGCTGATGGGCTGCGGCGGCTGCCAGTTAGTGATGCCACGTTCTGGGCCAAACAGAGCGATGGCACTCTCATTGGCTTCGATCGTCTGACCCGTGGTGGTCTGGACGCTGCCGCGATGCACCGTCACCAGGGCGCTGGTTTCGTCCAGCATTTTGAAGGTCACCAGCGAACCCACCCGAATATCCACGCCGTTAACCGTCAGATCGACGGTGATGTTTTCCGGGCTTTGTACGGCGATGACGGGTTCAGCTTCGTTACAGGCCGGTGCGCCCAATCCTGTGCTGAAGTAGAAGGCTTGCATGGGCAGGCGCTGGCTGCTGCCGACGGTCGGCAAAGCATTGAGCGCGGCACTCTGCGTCAGGTCTTCTGTGCGGACCCATAACACCTCATCATTGACGATAGCGCGCGCCCATAGTCCCTGGGGCGTCAGGCCATCAATAGGCAGCAGTTCATCAGCCGGGGCAACCAGCCGGATATTTGCGGTTTCCGTTGGCGAGGTATACAGATTGGCATCAACGGCAACGGGCAGCGGAATCGCGTCAATTGTCCGCGCACTGTCTTCCGGCTGCACAGCGTTCTCGACGGTGGCATCGCCCAGCAAGAGGAAAATCACACCCTGTCCGGGCAGCGCATTGGGCACATTGGCCTGGACGTTCATGACGGCTGCACCGAATTCGCCCGTTTCTTCATCCAGCGGGTAGGTTTGCACGGTCGCCAGGTCAAGCAAGCTGGCACGGTCGGTCGGCTCGCTAAACGTGCCTTCTGGCTGCGGGACGAAAAACGTGCTATCGACGCGGTCAAAGCCGTAGCACGCCGCGTTGCGGTCCAGCCCACTACAGTTATCGCCTAACTCATTGAGCGTATCCAGCACAATCGTCGGGCAATTGCGCTGGGCCAAAGCCGGTACGACCGCCACAAATAGCAGGAACAAACTCATCAACGGCAATCGCCTGAACATAGGTTTCGCTTTCCATGACCGTACTCGCCACGGCCACATACAGGTTGGCAAACAGAAGTTGGCAAAAGGTCAGTTTCGGTTACATTTCTGTTATATCACGATTCGGCCTATCCTGTCGTGAGGATTGGTTCGTTTTTGACACTTTTTTATGCCAAAAGCGCGTTTCTACTATTCGACTGGGGCGAACTAGGATATTTGTTCTATTGCCGCTATACTATCTTATCGGCATTCTGTATCCGCAAATTTGAGAGAGGACTTCCCTATGGCCACGAGCAAGCGAGCTGAAGACTATATCTATCGGTTGGCTGTGGACCAGCGCGTCATCCGGCGCCAACTGGATGGCCTGCAAGAGAGCGATCTGTTTTTGCAGCCACAACCGCGCGGCAACTGCGCCAACTGGGTACTGGGGCACATCGTCCAGAGCCGCCAGGATATTCTGCGGTCACTGGGCCTGGACGTGTTCTGGACCGAGGAAGAAGAAGCGATCTACAAGTTTGGCTCGGAACCCATCACCAGCCAGGACTGCCCCCATTTGCCATTGGAGCGCTTGCTCAATGACATGGTACGGTCAGAAGAAATGATCGTCACACGGCTGCAAAGCATCACCGATGACGAACTGGATGTACTTGACGACGAAGAAACCTCACTGGGAAAGACCATCAACTTCCAGATATGGCACGAAGGTTATCATACTGGCCAGTTTGAGGTATTGCGGCAGCTCAGTGGGGTCAATGATAAGGTCATTTAGGCGCTATACACGGCCATAGCGTCAGGCATACGCCCAGTAAGCACACGGCACTACAACTTGCTAACCCGTGCCCATGATGTACAATCGCCTATCCCACAGGCACGGGTTATGATGACGCTGCCGGGGCTATCCGACATATGACAGAATTGGCCGGAAGAGCCATATGAATCTGAACGACACTTTCCAGATTGACCAATACATCGATACCTTCGCCCTCGGTCATTACGCGCGCGTGCTGGCCGCGACGGATTTGCGCACCGGGCAGCACGTTGCCTTCAAGGTCATGCGACCGGAGCATCTGGTCAACGATGGCGACCCACGCTGGGAGTTCAAGGCGTTTATCAATGAGGCGCAAATTCTGCGCATTCTAGAAGCCAGCCCGGTGCCCAACAGCCTGGTGGACTGTGGCTTCTTGTCAAGTATTGCGGAAGCGCCCGGTGAGGGCGAAATCGCCAGCTTCGGCCAGAACGTCACCGCGTTCAGCACAGAGATGCACGAATACGCGCTGGATGGTTGGCGGCCTTACCTGGCGCTGGAACCGCTGCCGCGTATGGATAACATGTTTTATGCCATGCGTTCGGTCAGTAACCACCAGTCTGGTCCAGTTCAGCGGCGGCTGCCCAGCGAAGAAGGCATCACGCTGGCGCTGCAATTCGCCAATTTGCTGAAGATGGCCCATCAAAACACGATTGTGTATCTGGACCACAAGCTAGAGCATCTCTACTGGGATGGCAGCAGCCTGCGCGTCATCGACTTCAACAGCTCACAGCGGTTGACGGGCGGCGCGGGTGATGCCCAGCAGTATGCCAAAGATGTTCATAATATGTGTGTGGGCGTGCTGTACCCGATCTTCACCGGGATGTCCCCGCAGAAGACGACCCTGCGCCCGCAGCCCGGTGGCCGCGAGGATGTCGAAGCGCGCTACATGGACATCACCGAACTGGACTTTATGATGGCACCGGAACTCAGCCGCTCGATTCAAGAGCTGCTCCAGGCCGGGGCCGCGCTGGAAATCCGCACAATTGGCGAATTCATCGAAGAGTTGGAGATGGTCGCCAGCGTGCATGGCCGCGACTTCCCGCATGCCGCAACCCGCCCGGAAAGCCGCAGCGCCCGCGACCGCATGAAACAAGGACTATCGCTACTGCGCGAAGGTGAAGACCACATCCGCGAAGCGCGTGACATCTTCCGCGATGCTCTGATTATCGACGGCATCAGCGAAGATTTAGAAGACGAGCTACGCCGACTGGTCAAGAGCGTCAACGAGTTACTCAATCACCGCGTGATTCCTTAGCCTAATTCCATACGCCCACTCGTGGGCGTTTCGGCGTAAATGCTTGCGCGGTTATGATGTATGACACTTCCGGCGACTGCCTGAACAGGCGTACGCTTAAAGAAAGTGGTATGGAGGTCGTCATGAATCACGAGTCCAACCGCGATAACTACCGCACAAACTACGGCATCTTATCCTCTGTCTTACAATTGATGGAACTCGTCTCTTTGATCGGGCTGCTGTTCTGTGGGCTGCTGCTGACGCATGGCCCGCTGGCGATGGACCTGGCGCAAGTCATGGTCTATGCCGTGTGGTTCCTGATGAGCGTTGTCAGCATCCACCTGATGCAGCGCAATGATCGCTGGGGCGCGTACAGCTTAGCCGCCGCCACAATCGCCGTCACCCTCTTCGACATGATAAAGGGCCATGCCTCGCTCGGTGGCGCGATACTGGGCCTGCTGGTGATGGTCATCGTCATCGCCTATTTGCGCTTCAGCCGCAGTAACGTTAGCTCTGACACACCGACTGAATAGATTCCCTCCAAGCGAAAAGGCACGCCCAGTTGGACGTGCCTTTTTGTCGTGAAACGTGTTTCGTATCGCTTGAATCTTATCGCTTAGCGGTTGAATTTGCTGCGGCCTGCGCCGAAGATCGACTTGGGCAGGCGGAAGCCGTACTGCTCCAGGCGATGCAGGAACCCTGGCGGGAAGCCCGTCGGGGCTAGTTCACCGCCACCTTCATGGCTGTAACCATTGTTGACCTGGTCCGGCGTCTGGTACAGGAACAGGTCCATCAGCGTGATCTGATCGCCTTCCATACCAAGCACTTCCGTCACCTGGACGACCTTGCGGCTGCCATCTTTGAGGCGCGCCTGCTGCACGAACATATCAATGGCGGCAGCAATCTGTGAACGAACGACCAGCACCGGCAGGTCCATACCGGCCATCAAGACCAGTGTTTCCAGGCGGGCGACCGCATCGCGCGGGCTGTTAGCATGGACCGTCGTTAGCGAACCATCATGGCCCGTATTCATGGCCTGCAACATGTCGAGCGCTTCACCACTGCGAACCTCACCGACAACGATACGATCCGGGCGCATACGCAGCGTGCCCTTCACCAGGTCACGAATTTCCAGCTTACCTTCATCTTCGGTACCGGGCAGCGCCGGGGAAGTTTCCAGGCGAACGACATGGCGCTGGGCCAGTTGTAGTTCGGCGGAGTCCTCGACAGTGACGATCCGCTCATCTTCAGGAATATAGGAACTCAACACATTGAGCAGGGTCGTTTTACCAGACCCGGTACCCCCTGCAACCACGATGTTCAGGCGTGACATTACACAAGCATGGAAGAAATCGGCCACTGACTTGGTCAAAGAACCATAGCTAATCAGGTCTTCGACCGTCAGGCGCTTTTCAGGGAATTTACGGATGGTAATGGTCGTGCCCAGCAGCGCCGAAGGTTCTGTGACCAGATGCACACGCGAACCATCTGGCAGACGCGCATCAACCATCGGATTTTTGC
Organism: Anaerolineaceae bacterium; assembly: GCA_002699585.1. GTDB lineage: Bacteria > Chloroflexota > Anaerolineae > Aggregatilineales > Phototrophicaceae > Phototrophicus. The sequence continues at coordinate 1,077,535 of PABP01000038.1, forward strand.
GGTCGAGTGAACGCATCAAGGGGCGCACAATACGCTGGGCAGTCCAGCGGATGTGATCTTCATCATCGAAGACCACATCGGTTTCGATCAACTTGCCTTTGTACTCAGCAAAGACCACATCGGGGCCGTTGACCATGATTTCCGAGCATTCTTTGTTATCAACCAGGGTCTGAATGGGGCCAAAACCCAGCAAGTCATCCAGCAAGCCCGTGAGCAACGCCTGGTAATCATCTTCCTGCAAGGGCACGCCCATCTTCTTGAGGACCGTTTGCAAACGTTCCTCAATGATGGCGATCTTATTCATGTCATAGCGATCCCACTTGTCGGCTTCGCCTGGGGATGCCAGCAATTTTGAGCGCAATTGACGGCGTAGTTTGGCGACTTCTTCCGGCGTGCGGCGCTTGGCAGGTACATGGTAGCCAGTATCCAGAATCCACGAACCATCTTCCAGTACTTTTTCGACGGTGACTTTGGTAATGCCGGACCCCATCGTGAAGCCGTCAGCGGCATGGCCGTTGCCGTTACCACTACCGTTACCATTACTATAACCATTGCTGAAGCCGTTGCTCTCGTTGGAAGGCGGCTCAGTATCCGTAAAGTTGTCTTCAAAGAGCTCTTCTTCGACCGGGACATCTTCCCCAAATACATTGTCGAAGTCTTCTGCGACATCGGCCTGTGGCTGTAACGAACGGATTGATGATGTTGCGCCGTTTTTTGCGCGTTGGCTGCGTTTCGATAGTAACGACATAATACCTGCCTCATATTCCAATTTGCCATTTGCATCAGGTCTCGCCCACTCAGGATGTTTGAGGACACGAATGCTTAGCGGTCTGGTCACGTTACTATCATTTTAAGGGCATAATTATGTACAAAGAATAAAGTTATTGCCAGAACAATTAAGATTCTTTATGAAAAGCGGTCTTTTCACGGTCGGGTTGGCCTATAGGTAGCAGAATGCAAAAGACGAGCCGAAGCCCGTCTTTGAGGTACGTTTTTACGATGTCGCGTGTGTTGCAGCAGTGCTTAGTTGCTAACGCGGGTCACGTAGGTGCCTTCTTCTAAGTTGACTTTGACTGTATCGCCCGCGTTGATGAACATAGGCGCCTGGATTTCCATGCCAGTTTCCAGCGTGATGCGCTTGGTCGGGTTGTTGGCACGGTCCCCCGCAACTGCAAACTCAACTTCAGTGACTTTATATTCTTCAGTCTTGGGCAGCTCGTAGTCGATGATCTCACCCTGGTAGCTGTTGAGCTTGAGTTCCATGTTCTCTTTGAGATAGTTCATATCATCACCGAAGACATCACGGCGTAATTGTGGCTGTTCATAGGTTTCCATGTCCATAAAGGTCAGGAAATCGCCATCTTCAAACAAATATTGCACAGCACGGCCCTCTACACGGATGTCTTCAACACGGGTGCCGCCGTTGAACGTCATCTGAGTGGTCGAGCCTGAGCGCAAGTTGCGCACTGTCACGCGGATGGTTGCCCCACCCCGTGCCGTCTTATTATGTGAGTATTCCAGCACGCGGTACAGTTCACCATCCTGGGTAAACGTCGTGCCCTTACGCAGTTGATTGACATCAATCATGTGGGTTGTTTGCCTCTGTCCTAAGTCGCTTGTTATATCGCTCGAAGTATACAAAGGCATTTGTCTATCGACAAGCGTAGAGAAATTAAGCACCAGCGAGTCTAACCAGAGGTTGGCTTATTTTTGCTGAGTAGGGGCACCGTGTTATTGTTGATGATGTTGTTGTGTGAGAGACATTCGTACCACAAGGGGGGAAAGCAGATGGTGCCCCTACTCAGCGCGGTGGAATGCTTATGGATGCGACCTAATTCATGGCCGGGGACAGCTTGAAGGCCTGCTGGATATAACCCTTATCGATATACCACTGGACTTCATCGCGCAGGGTTTGCTCAAAAGAGCGCGGTTGATGGCCCAGTTCATGGTTGGCCTTGGCATTGTTGTACTCAACTTTGTAGTGCAAGGTGCGGATGCCGTCGCGCGTTGCAAGAGGCGGATGGCCCGTTACCTGCGCAGCCAACTCGGCGACAGTGGCAAAGGCCATACCGATGGCATAAGGCATATGCAGACGCGGTGCAGGTCGACCTGTAATCTTCGATAGCATGCCGATGATTTCCGCCAGGGAATAGTACTGGTTGTTGACGATATAGCGCTCGCCATCGTGCCCGTGGGTGACAGCAGCAATCATCGCCTGGGCGACGTCACGGGCATCCACCACGCTGGAGCCACCCGACGGGATCGCAGGCAAATTACCCTGAAGAAAATCGAGGATGAGCTTGCCCGCCGCTGTCGGTCCGGCATCGCCCGGTCCCCATATCCAGGTCGGGTTGATGAGCACGACAGGCATGTCATGGTGCGTGGTGCGCCAGTGTTCGATACCTTCTTCAGCGACAACCTTGCTGCGTGCGTACAGGTTGAAGTCCATTTCACTTTCTGCCGGACCTGATGTTTCGTCACTGGGCGTGCCATCCGGGTTGCTGCCGATGGTGGTGCTGGAACTGACATAGATCGCCTTTTTGACGCCTTGACGTTCAGCGGCATTCAGGATATTGACCGTGCCCTGGATGTTGATGAGGCCCAGCTTGTGCCAGTGATCTTCCCCAGGCTGGTAATACTCGCGGAAGTAGGCCGCCGTGTGCATGAGGACATCGACGCCGTGCAAATGCTGCTCAAAAGCATCGACGTTTTCCATATCACCAGTAACAATTTCCACATCGAGGTTGCCCAGAACTTTGCGGGCTTTTTCAGGATTACGCGCCAGGGCCTTCACGCGGTGGCCCTGCTCAAGGAGGGCGCGCACCAGATTGCTACCGAGCAAGCCGGTACTGCCTGTGACGAAAACGGTCCATTTGTCGGCTAAATGAGGCTGATTCATGGGTCTCTCCTGCATCACATCGGGCGATGTGCTAGAATCCGAACGTTACAAAAAGATCAACTTGCGGTAAAATACGAGTGATTACTCACGTTTATAATACGAGCAATCGCTCATATTTCAACTATTTCTCACCCGCTATTCATGTTTGATAGTCGTATCCAGAGGCTGTATGTCAGACACATCCATCAGCAAACGCCGTCAACCCAAGCAAGCGCGCAGCCAGCAGCGCGTCGAGCATATTATGGCAACAGCATCGGCATTGTTCGCGGAACACGGTTACGAGGCGGTCAGCACCAACCATATCGCCAAAGCGGCAGAGGTATCGATTGGCTCGCTGTACCAGTTCTTTCCCAATAAGGAAGCCATTCTGGACGCGCTGGTCGATAAGTATTTGGCCGACATGCAGAAAGCACTCATGGGGCGCATTGAAGATGCCGCCAGCCTGGAAGATGCCATCCAACGTATGGTGCAGGGTATGCAGCGTTTTGGGACATCGCACAAGGCTTTTAAGCACGTCTTCGCCGAGGTCCAGCTCATCGCGGTGACGAACCGCATCCACGATACGATTGTCGGCTGGGTCGATGACATGATTGGCAACTACTATCCGCAGCTTGCCAAAAAGCAGTGTCATATCGGCGCGGAAGTCAGCTTGTGCATCGTCAAGGGCATGATGCAGTTCTATGATCGCCCCAACGCCATGTCACCAGAGCAGTTGTGGACCGAATTACAGGCTGCCCTGCTAGCTTATATTCATGATTTACTGTGCCGTAATGGCATCACCCCCGGAGCCTGACCTATGCCGACTGTCATCGTCGCCAGCACCAACCCCGTCAAAATCGAGTGTGCCCACCTGGGCTTTTTGCAGATGTTCCCCGACGAACCCTTTGCTGTCGAAGGCGTCAGCGTGCCATCGGGCGTCAGCGACCAGCCCATGACCCGCGCCGAAACCATCCAGGGAGCGACCAACCGCGCCCAAAATGCCGCCGACGCGCATCCCGGTGCGGCTTATTATGTAGGCATTGAAGGCGGCGTGGAGGAAATCGATGGGCGTTTTGAGGTATTCGCCTGGGTGGTGATCCTCAGCGGCGAGCAGATGGGCCGTGCGCAAACGGGCATTTTTTATCTACCGAACGAGGTCGAGGATTTGCTGCGGCAGGGCGTGGAACTGGGCGAAGCCGATGACATCGTGTTCCGGCGGCAGAACAGCAAGCAGGGCAATGGCGCAATTGGCATCCTGACCGATGACGCCATCACGCGCACCAGCTACTACGTCCCGGCGGTCATTATGGCCCTGATTCCCTTCAAGCAGACGTATTTGAGCTGGGGCTAAGCCCCATTACCGGATGTTTCGTCAGCGAGGCGTTGGCTGTACACACGGAAAGCGTCCATGATCTCTAGGGCCAATTCGCCGGATGTGTCGATGGTTTCGATGCCGTCGAGGATTTCAGTAGCCACTTCTTCGTTTTCCAGCAGCATGCCCATGACGCGATTGGTATTGATAATCGCTGACAGCTCGTGGCGCAAATCACTGAGGAAAACGGCCAGCGCGGTTTCGTCTCCATGCTGCTGGCGCATGTCTAGCCACTTCTGAATGTAGCTTTCTTGCAGGGGTCTTTGTTCGCTATTTTCGTCAGTCATGGGGTTAGACCTCCATATCCCAGGCATTCAGATCGGCCATAAAGTGATGGGCGGTCATATCGAGATGAACAGGCGTCACGCTGGCAAAGCCCTCATGCAGCGCCCAGAGGTCCGTCCCGGCTTCATCGACGCGGCCCGTCGGCGGCTCACCGACCATACGCACGATATTGCCCTCACGCTCGATTTCATCATTATAGACGCGCAGGCCCTGGCGCGTCAGGCGCAGGCCACGCACTGGCCCCATCGGCACATTCACGCTGAGGATGGTCAGTGGCGGCAGGCCGTGTTCAATGACCTTGGCCACAACAATCGCCGCGATACGGGCTGCTTCGGCATAATCTTCGGGGTCATCAGCAAAGCGATTGGCGAGCGAGACGGCCACCCCCGGCACCCCGTTGATGGTTGCTTCCAGAGCGGCTGTGATCGTGCCGCTGTAGGTCAGGTCCTGGCCCATGTTCTCGCCGCGGTTGATGCCCGACACGACCACGCGCGGCGGCCAATTACGCAGGCCCATCGCCGCAATGGCGATGCAATCTGCCGGGGAGCCATCAACGGCCAATGTCGGAATATCGCCATCGAGCATTTTTTCCGAAATGTGAATATCCTGGAAGAGCGTTTTCTTGTGGCCGCTGTTGCTCTGATTTTGAGCCGGGGCAGCGGCTTCTACCGGGCCAAACTGACGCATAGCCCGTGCCAGCGCCAGAATACCGGGCGCGTCTACGCCATCGTCGTTCGTCACCAAAATGTGTGTCATGGGGGTTTGCTTTCTTAGGTGATTCGTCAGAATTGCCAAAAGCCGCCTGCTATTATCGTCAGCTTGTGACAAGAGAGCTATATTCTAGTCGAATATATAACGGACTTTAACACAGTAACGCCTATATTGACCTTGATTTTCTGGTAAGATGAACGTGATCGAAAGGATTTTCTATGCGGATTATTTGGCCGATATTTTGCGAATAGCATAGGTCAGCAGAACACTCAAAAAATGGTTTCTTTATCTGGGTTTTATGTTACATCACCGATGTACGGTGCACACCCTAAACTTGATTTTATGGAGTGAAGCAGCCCGTCGTCCATCAGACGCCTAAAACGGCAAGTCGATAGACGACCCACCGAGCCATAACATCGCAGTCCCTCACCGACCAGTCAAGACTAGGGGAGAAGAAACGAGGTCAACTATGGCTGAAGACAATCACTTTCGATCAAACTATATGGAAGGCATCAACAAGTTCCAGGGCGCGCGAACCCGTGCCTTCTGGCAGGATATGCTTTCACTGCTACGTGGCAAATCAGCCGAACTGCTCAGTTTTGATGACATCCGGCGGCGCTTACGCCTGCGAGAAGAGAGCTACCGGGGCTTGCAGGACATCCCGGTCGATCAAATCGTCGGCAGCGTCGGGCGCTATAACGACTTCAGCAGTACATTTTTGCCCAAGAGCAATGACATGCGCGACCGCTGGAGCCGTGTCTATGCCACTATGAATAGCATGCAAGGCGTCCCCCCGATTGAAGTCTATAAAGTGGGCAGCGTCTATTTCGTGCGTGATGGCAATCATCGTGTATCAGTCGCGCGGCAAATCAGCAGCAAGACCATCCAGGCTTACGTCACGGAACTGCCCTCATCCTTCCATCTTGAGCCGGGTATGACGCTGGAAGATGTCGAGCAGGGGGCCAACTACATCGCATTCCTGGAAGAAACAGGTCTGCCGCATACGCGCCCCAACCATATCAACTTGCAGCTTTCAGAGCATTCGCGCTATCCAGAGTTACTGGGGCACATCTATCTGCATGCCCAGGTGATGGAACAGCGTTTGGGCGAGCCAGTTAGTATGGAAGAAGCCGCTGCCAACTGGTATGACAACGTCTTCCGCCCAGCAGTAACGCTCATCCGCAAGTACAACGTCCTGTCGGAAACAGGCGAAGCCCATAAACGTACGGAAGCTGACCTGTACCTGTGGATGGTGGACCATCTGCGCGATGTTCGCCAGCAATATGGCAACACTACGGAAACTCGCAAGTTCAGCCACGCGCTGATTGACTATCTCAACGAGAAGAGCATCGCTATCCCGCATGATTTACTCGACGAAGATGACAACTCCGTGATTCTGTCGAGATCCCAGGTGATGGCCGCCATGAACCAGGCAAATTCTCAGAACGGCCATGACGATCATGAGCCACAAGATGCCCAGCAAGAAACGCGCGATGCGTCATGATCCCAGGTCTAGTGGGATCACCACTCGGTTCTGAAACGACTGGGCCACAGCCCATCAAAACAACGCAACAAAAAACAGCATATCGGCTTTGATATGCTGTTTTTGTTTATTGGCGTTAGTGCTTAATAAGCAGCAGACTTTTCTGGGAAGTCTTGTATCGTTTCGCCCAACGCAGGGTCTTTCTTCACCAGGAAGTGAAGGGCATGCGCATAGGAGATTTGATCACTGTATTTCATATTTAAAAATCGGGTCAAGACACGCACCACGTACATAACAGGTCCAACCCGGCCATTGTAGGAGACAACCCAACCCACTTTGGGATGTTGCGTCCATGTCACGGACTTTTTTAGTCCCCTCAAGTCAGAGGGTAATTGAGTGAGTTCACTGTTGTCATAGATAAAATGCACATGTTGCATCAATGAACTATCTAGCAAACGGATAATTTCCTGAGAGCGCACAGCTATTTCCTCTAATGTTTGTGCGCCTGTAATTTTGACGTGCACAACACGATCTGGAATTACCCATTCAATAAAATGACCCATGTTTACACCGCTTTTGTTATGTACTATTTTCAACGTAGCCAACTACCTTACCCTTTTGAACCTACGCCTTTATAACGATATTTACATCGTTATATAACGTAACTCTAGGGCCGTATCCACTTGCTAACAATAAGTGACACTACGGAAATAACATATGCAAATATTAGGGCTTGATAAGACGAAATATCTAACCTGGGGAAAACCCCTTAAAAATAGCCTACGAGGGTTCCTTATATCCCACGACCTGAACCCATTAGGTATGTAGGATGCTGAGGACAATCAGGGGGACAATGCCGCCCACAACGGTGCCGCCCAATACCTGACCAGGGGTATGTCGTTTGAGGTTCAGGCGTGCAGCGGCGACCAAAACAATCAAAGGCACCAGGACCAGCCCGGCAGTCATCGAGAACATGGTACCCATAGCGATGATGGCGGCGGTGATGCTCATGGTATGCATACTGATCTGCCAGAAGAGAGTAATCGCCAGCATGAGAGTGATCTGCACAAGAGCGATGAGGATTAGCAAGTAAAAAACAGGGGGCGCATCACGAGTAGCGACCAGCCACAATGCGGCCAAGGAGCTTATGATCGTCACCACCATGGGCAATATGCGTTCACGACGGTGCTGCATATGAATATCGCTGATACGGCCTCGCCAGACCATCAAGGCAACAAAGATCAGCGGGATCCAGCAGATAAATACACCAAACACGACGCCCCATAAGGTGCCTTCGGTCACAGTCGCACCATAGGCCATGCCAACCATTAAGCCAACTACAGCCCACACGACTGGCGGACTGACGATGTCGGATACGATTCTTGCCCAGGATACGGATTTGGGTCTAATGGCAGCGGTGCGCCGCCGGATGTCTGCTAAACTCGCCATTCACCTTGCATTTCTAGTGGCTTGTACGAAATGATAAGTATGGGCTACAGAAAACGACACAACCATACGCCATATGCAGTATACAGCATAGGCGGATAACATAACGAGTATATCATGATTACGTTAAGGGTCGGTTAGGCCATCGTCATCGGTATTTTGTCATCGCTTTTTCATAAGTCATGATAGATTCAACAACGCTGGTTCGATCAGTAAAGACCTTATGCAGTATAGACCTTATCAGGAGGGGACATGTACCATCAGCAGACATTTCAACTCACATCCGACTGGCGTATTCCCAGTTATGCGCAGGCGATGATCTGGGCTAAGAATGAAGTCGATGCGGCGCAAACGACGGGCGACGAGGGCACAGTCACGCTAAATGTGGATAAGTCACCGATCACATTGCATTGGGGCAGCGCCCAGGGACCAGCCCTCACGCAGCTTAAATGGCAACCCCAGGATTTAAAGTGGGATGGCAGCATACGCATCGGCGGTATGGTAGATGCTATCCATCTGAGTGCCTTCCCCGGGATAGAAGAAGCCATTGCGGTGGTTCATATCGGTGGACAGCCGCTGCTGCCGGATACCGTACCGTTCGCCAGGGCCGATCAGCGCCAGGATGTACCCTACGCCGAACCGGAATGGATGGAAGGCATCGACAGCGAGGTTGAGTTTGGCTATAGCACCTGGCTGGTGGGTGAAGACAGCCCCCTCTATGCCGTAATCTACGATGCGCTCAGCAGCAAGATGCCGATCTATGCCTATGGCCTACTGCCTGCTGTGACCCAGGGGTGGCATCAGCAGCTTGCCCTACCGATCCTGCTGCAATCCGTGACGGTTTTCCCCAGTTAGGTGTCAAAACCTAGAACGAAAAAAGGCGAGCGCAATGCCCGCCTCCCGGTATGATTAAATGCTGAACTTAGCTGACGAGTGTCGCGGTCACGCTCATCGGCACAGCAGAAAGCGCTTTGCTGATGATGCAACCATCTTTGGTTTGTTCAGCCAGCTTCTTAAAAGTTTCTTCGTCAATGCCGGGGACCTTGCCTTCGGTCACCAGCTCGATATGGCTGATGTAAGCGCCGCTATCGCCCTGGCGCATTTCCACCTTGGCTTCTGTGTTGATGTATTCTGGCGGTGTATCTTGTTTGTGAAGGGTAGAGTTCAAGGCCATGCTGAAGCAACCAGCGTGCGCCGCAGCAATCAACTGTTCCGGGTTGGTGCCAGTGCCCTCTTCAAAGCGGCTGTTGAAGCTGTATTGATGTTCGCCCAGGCTAGTTGTGAGCGTGCCTTTACCTTCTTTTAGTGTGCCTTCCCATTTTGCGGAAGCAGAACGTACTGCCATACGACATTCTCCTCTTTTGATATTTGAATCCATTAACAATCATACATGGCCCCAGCCTGGTTTGGGATAATTTTCACCAGACCTTAATCGCATGAGAGGTTGCTCTAATCGTGAACTTGGGTGTTACTGATGCAAATCATCGCTTATACCCATGTTTTTACTAGACCCCCATCCTCTAGTCCTTCCCCCGAAGGAGGAAGGATGCCTTTCTAATTTGCTTGAAAGCCAACACAAAGTCCCCTCTCCTTCGGGGAGGGGAAACAGGGGTGGGGTTGAACTAGTCGCAAGCGGATTCCCCCGCGAAAGCAGTCGGTGACCAGACAGCAGGCGTATTGCCCAGCGTGCGTTCATTCAGGCGCGTGACTTGCCGCGTTTGCAGGTCAACCAGCAGGAGTTCATAGGCCGAGCGCGTCACCAGATAACGGCCATCAGGGCTGAAACGTGGGTAATCAGCATGTGAAAGGCTCAGGTCCTGTAGATACTGCGTGGCCACGTCATCGGCACTACCGACCAGCGGCACCTGCCACAGCAAATTGGGCGTGATGCCTTTGAAGTCGCGCAACGCGCCGATCATAGCGGTGCTATCCGGCAGCCAGGTTAAATCCAGCGCCAGATGCCATTGGAAGCTGAGCTGTGTCGGGATGCTATTGGCCTGGTTGGCGATCATCCAGACGGTATCGTTGTTGCCACTGGGGGAAAAAATAAAGCCGACCAGCTCGCCATCAGGCGACCAACGCGGCATAGACACGCTGCCTGTCGGGAACGTGGTCAAAGCGTATTTGGTTTCGCCATCGGCACTGACAACCCACAGGTCAGCCTCGGTAAGCATCGTCGGCGGGGTCGGTTCCTGGCCGGGGGCGGGTTCACTGGTGGGGACAGCGGTCGCAAAGACATTGGCCCCGGCGACGCGCTCCGAATAGCTGACATAGACCAGCCAATCACCATTAGGCGACCAGATCGGCGTGTATTCGCTGCCCGTCACGCTGAAGAACTCCGGTATGCCGCCCTCGGCTGGCACCCAGGCAATGTGCGTGGTGCGCTCGCCGCCATCGAAGCGGATCATGGTGAAGGCTATTTGCCCGGTCGGCGACCAGTCCGGCTCCCAGACGCCCCATTCACCCGCAGGCGCATCATTGTACGTCACCATCGCCTGCTGATCGCTGCCATCGAGCTTGGCGCTGTAGAGCGTGGCCAGGTCGGTGCCATCAGCCAGCGTGAACAGCACGCGACAGCCATCCGGGGAAAAATCCCAGACGTGGTGGTCGCGGTTGCCGAAGCGCAGTTCGCGGTAGCTGTCGTTGGCCATGTCATACAGCACGATGGCGTCCTGCTCCACCGTGTTGATCGCTAGCAGTGGCCCGGTCAGGGGAAGCTCGGTTTGGGCCATGACAGGCAGGGCCATAAGCAACATGAGTGCCAGCAGAAAAAATCGTTTCATCATAAAGTGCCTAATTCCAGCATTTTTGTCTCCCACACAGGGCGATTATCAAGCAAGCAAGGTTGGCCTGTCTAGTGTGATGACATCAAGCGAATTCATCCAGCAACAGGTAAAAGTGCATTTTGGCCGGGTCGGGGTCGATGCCGTATGTTTCGAACAGCAGTGGCATATGCTCACTGCCCCAATTGTGGCCCAGGCTGCGGGCCGTGAGTGCCAAATCCGTATAACGGTCGCTGATGCCTGCGCGACCCAGGTCAATGAAACCCTTCACGGCCATCGTGTCCGGGTCGATGAGCATATTCGGCAGGCAAAAATCACCATGCGTCAGCACGAGGTCTTCCTCGGCAGGTTGGCTGTTGCGCAGCTCATCAAAGAGCGATTCAGGGGTGCGGCCCTGCCACTGCGGCTCGAACTCGTCTGTATCCACATGGCCAAATAGCACCCGCTGACGCGCTTCCTCAAGCTGGACTGGACGGCGTCTATCAAAGGGGCAGCCTTCAATCGGCGCGGCATGGAACAGGTGAAGTCCTTCCGCCAGCGCCCTGACCACCTCCGGCACACGGTCCACTAACGCAGGGTCACAAGCCATTTTGCCAGGGACTGCGGTCATCAGCAGGTAGGCGCCGCTATCATCGATCACAAAATCCACCACGTCCGGCACCGGCAGATGGTCGCCCAGCCAGCGGATACGCGCCACCTCGCCTGCCAGTTCGGGCGCACCTTCCGGCGAGGCAGTCTTGAGGTACAGCGTTGTCGAGTCTTTGGTCAATCGGTAGACCGCGTTCAGCGACATGCCCATGCTGTCTTTTTCCCAGGCATACCCGGCGATGTGCTGGGCGATGGTCGGCGGCAGTGTGTTGTGCATCAGCAAGCCCCTGATTTTGAAGACGTGAAAAAATCATCAAAAATATAGTATACTGCGCATATGGCAACCTATACACAGCACGCCCCGCCGCAGTGTCGTAGCGGCGGTTAAGCGTCACCCAACCCCCTAACTGAATATCTGCGTACCATCAGCCGCACCCGAACTGTCGGGCGTGGCATGTTTGCGTTCCGGGTTGCCGATTGCACCTCACCCTTCTCCCTTTTCAGCCATCTTCAATCCTATAGGAGCTTCTTATGAAACATGCCCCTGTCCGGCGCATGACCCTCTTTGTGTGGGTCATGCTGGTCATCGAATTTTTAGATGAGTTGGCCTTTGGCGTCATGGAACCCGCGTGGCCCTTCATCCGTGACGAGCTGGCTATCAACTACGCCCAAATCGGCCTGCTGATCGGGCTGCCGCTGTTCTTGTCCAACTTCATCGAGCCGATCTTCGGGCTGCTGGCGGATACCCGCTATCGGCGCTGGGTAATGATCGGCGGCGGCATCGTCTACGGGCTGGCCATGTTGTGGGTGGCCAACAGCTTCACCTACCCCATGATGATGCTGGCCACCATCGTGCTGATGCCGGCGGCGGGGGCTTTTGTCGGTCCGGCACAGGCCAGCCTGATGGACCACGCGCCGGAGCGTCATGACCAGAACATGGCGCGCTGGACCTTCGCCGGGTCATTGGGCGTGGTGCTCGGCCCGATTATGCTGGGGGTCTTCATCAGCCAGGGGGCCAGTTGGCGGCTGCCCTTCGCGCTGGTCGGCATCGCGATGATCGCTGCTGCTGTGTGGGTGTGGCTGATGCCTGCGCAGCCTGTGCTCAAATCCCAGGCGGAGGATAGCGACCCCGAACGCAACCTGCGCGAGAATGCGCGGCTAGCGCTGCATGCCCTACGCGATAAAGACGTCATCCGCTGGCTGACGCTGCTGCAATTCAGTGACCTGATGCTGGATGTGCTGTTCAGCTTTTTGGCGCTGTATTTCGTCGATGTGGTCGGCGTGTCGGACGAATTGGCAGGCATCGCCATACTGACCTGGACGGGCGTCGGCCTGATTGGGGACTTTTTGCTGATTCCGCTGCTGGAGCGTGTACCCGGCCTGACTTATCTGCGTGTCAGCGTTGTGGCCGAACTGCTGCTATACCCGGCTTTTTTGCTGGTGGATGACCTGCTGCCCAAGCTGGTGATTCTAGGCGTCATTGGGCTGTTTAATGCTGGCTGGTATTCGATCCTGTCAGGTCGGCTGTATTCGACTTTGCCAGGGCAAAGCGGCGTGGCGCTGACGGTCGGCAACGTGGCCGGGCTGTTCGGCAGCCTGATTCGCCCAGCGATTGGCGTGGTCGCAACAGCCATTGGCCTGCAAAACGCCATGTGGCTGGTGCTACTGGGTCCGATTGCACTGCTCATCGGTCTGCCGCGCAAGCTGCCATCGAGCGAAGCCGACGAATAAAAATGGCCCCTCCGAGATGGAGGGGCACGTTTGACTTAAGCGCGGGTCCAGTCCGTGGATTGATCCTGAATGGCCATGATGATGTCCAGCACGAGCCGCGTGACCTCGTCCAGCTTGGCTTCGCTGATCCAATCGGCTGTGTCATCAGGCTGATGGGTACGGTCCATCGTCAGGGAGCCGAGGACAAGCGCGGGTACGCCGTTGGCAAAATAGGTGTAGTGATTGCTGGCGTACCAGGGATCGACCCAGACGACCGCCGGGTAGTCAGTCGTTATATCGTGCATCTGCTGCTCAAATGCTTCACTCTGGGCGAGCATGGTCAGCGTGGTATTTTCCGCGCGCGGGCCGATGCCATCCATGTTGATGCAGCACATCATCTGCGGGAACTGGTCCCGGTAGCGCTCGACATAAGCGGTATCGCTGTGTGCGCCGAATTCTTCATCGCTCCAGGCGACAAAATCCAGTCCGATGGGCAGGTCACGTCCCGCCAACATTTCCGCCAGGGTCAGCAGGACGGCCATGCCTGTGCCGTTATCCTGCGCACCGGGCGTATTGAACTTGGTATCAAAATGGGCGCTGACCACAATGCGCCGCTCCGGGTTCCCTGCTGTCCGCCCGATCAGCGTGGTGACGTGGCTATCGCGGCTTTCGGCGTCAATGCGTAGATGCACCGTTTCGCCGACGTGTTGTAGCAGATAGTTGCCCTCAGCTACGGGGATTGTCGCCGAGGACAGCGGAAAATCTTCGTCTTCGATGACGTCGATGTGGCGCGTCGGATGCAAATTGACGGCTAGCACGGCTGCTGGCGCTTTTTCTATCAGCAGCTTGTTGATAGCGATGTCACGGTCCAGGCGCACAGGCATGAAGTTAATCGGGAAAATGGGCCGACTGGACAGCTCACCGTACAGCAAGGCGATCTTGCCCGTGATGTTGGCCGCTTCCAGTTCCGGCAGGGTGCTGACAGCCACAGTCGGCGCGGTCACGTCACAGGCAGGCGAAAACGGATTGGCACTGAGGGCCAGTGATCGGCCAGCGTGTATGAGTTGGGCACTATTCAACGACCAGTCCGGGAACGGCACCCGGACTTCTTCGATTGCCAAGCCGTTTGATTGGAAACTTTCACGGACGTAGGCCTCGGCTTGATGGTTGGCTGGCGACCCAGCCGGACGTTCGCCGAGGGTATCGGCAAAATAATGTAGATGCTCAAAAGCTCTGGAACGAACATCAATCATCGTCAGAGTTTCCTCCACAAATTAGATTAATCGTGTGGAGAGCGCGCACTCCAATATGATTATAAAACCCTGGTGGGCTTATGGAGGGTTTGGCAAATCAGCGACCAGCTCACAGATGATGGTGGCGGCCTCGTGGATGTCCTCTAGAGTGGTTAACCAGTTATCGGTTGGGTAGCGCTCCATGCTGGTATCGATAGGCGTACTATCGAGGATGTCGCGCAGATGGTCGGCCTGGCCTGCGTCCAGGCGCTGCAACATATTTAGAATGGCCATCGTGCTGTAACGTGCGCGTCGCAGCACACGGATCACCAGCAAGCGGTCGATTTCAGCTTGGCCATAGATACGGTAGCCATTGGCTAGCCGAGGGACTGTCAGCAGACCGTTGCGCTCCCAGTTGCGCAGCTCGTCGATGGTCACGTCAAGCCGAGCCGCTGCCTGACCGATACGCAACTGCTGGTCAGAAGCCTGCTGACGCTGCCCACGTGACCAGGCTTCCACCACTGCAACGGCTTCTTCGGCATGGTCACGCTCGGTTTCGACCAGATCGTACAACAATTGAGCGTGTTCATTAGCGGCGGCGTAATCCCCGGAAGCAGCTAACGTCAGAATGCTGAGGGCCGTTTCGCGGATACGGCCACCGAGCCACGTGCAGCGCATCACCTGCCGGATGACCTGCCCATGTCGAACATGCAGTTCACTGAACTGACGGTAGCCATTTTCCGCACGCGGGATCAGCGGGAAGTAGCCCAGTGATTCATACAGGCGCACCGTATTGACGGCCACCCCCAGGCGACGGGCCACATCATTTGTGCGCAGGGGTTTTGCAGCCATGCCTACTCCCGATAGTATGCAAGCACAATGCCAAGATTGTACTCTATCCTATCGTGCCACTCCCCCTTCTTCTGAATGCAAAAGTGGCAGTCTAAACTGCCACCGGGTCTGCTTGTCTATTTAGTGTGTGGGAAGAAATCAGGGTTAGCTCAGGCTGCTATGCCTTATCCTGGGACAGCACCATGATATTGCCGCTGTTGTCTTTGAAAATGGCTTCAATAATGCCATAGGAGCGATCTGTGGGTGGTTGCAAAAATTCCACACCCTTTGCGCTAAGCATCTCGTAGGTCTGCTGGCAATCGTCGGTCTTCCAGGGGCCGATGCCCATCTTGCCGGCTTCCACGAGTTTGGTCAGGTAATCAGCTTCCTCTTGCGTCAGGGCGTGGCTGGGTTTGATGGCCGCAAGCTGAAATTCGATGTCCGGCTGGCTGGCCAAACCGACCGTGAGCCAGCGAAAATCGCCATTGGTGAAATCCGCACGAATTTCAAAACCGAGCTTTTCCGTATAAAAACGCAGGGCTTCGTTGTGATCTTTAACCCAGATGGTCGCAACCGAAAGTCTGTTTATCATCAGCAATCTCCTGTTATTGGTGGACGACCCCATGATAAAACATTTGTGCTAAATTTGTCTTCTTGAAAATTGCGGTGTTTCTAAAGGCGCGTCTGATCTTCAGATTGTGGCTCTTCAAGACCGTGTAGGATACTGACGCAGAGTGGGATGTAGTGTGGGTTGGCTGTCGGCTGGCTGCTGTCACGGTATGCACTGGGGGAAATTCCGGCGACTTTGCGAAACAAGGAGCTAAATGACCCCAGGCTTTCATAACCGACTGCCACGCATATCTCCGTAATGCTCAGATCGGTATTGCGCAAGAGTTCTTTGGCGCGGGCAATGCGCTGTCCCATCAAATATTGGTGTGGCGTCTGGTTGTAGATGTCCCGGAACGACCGAATTAGATGATACGGTGAAATCGCCACCTCACGACTCAGATCATCTATGGTCATGGGGGCGTCGTAGTTGCGCTCCAAGAGGGTGCGAGCGAGACGAATTTGTTTGTGGGGAGGCAAACTCACAGCGGGTTTCTCTCAGACAATACGTAACCACTACAATTACCTTAGCGTTTTTAAGGTATCGCGGTCAAGTTGTGGATGTTCTCTGTAGCGCAACTCTGGGTATAAATACCGCCATCGCCCCACAACATCGCACAAAATCGGGTAATCGTCAGGCAAAACGAGGCCGACAAAGGATATTCTAAAGAATCGTTACTGGAACTGTAAGATTTTTAGAGTAATGTTGTGCCCGATGCGGTCAACAACCGTTCCCAACTAGACAATTGACCTGTTCACTATCGAACGAGGTAACTTATGCACCGACTGTCCCGCCTGATGCTGCTTATCTTGCTGCTCGCTATAGGCGCTATCACCCTCGCACAAGAAGAAACTTCGCTGGCCTCAGAAACAGAACTGCCGCTGATCCGTCGGCTAGAAGGCTTGCAGATGATCCACCAGGATACCAATCGCTGTTCTGCTGCCGCCCTGACGATGCAGCTCACTTACTTCAGCGAATTCACGGAATCGTATCAAGCCATAATTCAGCGGCTGAACCCCTACGGCGGTGATGTTAGCGTGCGCATTGAAGAAATGGCCGATGCAGCCCGTGAATATGGCCTGGGGGCGGTTGTCCGGCGCGGCGGCACGCTCGACCTGCTCAAGAAATTGGTCGCGGCAGGTTTCCCGGTATTGATCGAGAATGTCTATTATGATGGCGCAGGTGGCTGGGATGACTGGATGAGCCACAACCGGGTGCTGGTCGGCTATGACGACTTGCAGGAAATCCTGTACTTCTTTGACCCATTACTGGGGAATGGCCCAGATGGTGCTGGCCGACCGATGAGCTACAGCGAGGTCGACCAGCGTTGGCGGCCCTTCAACAGGGATTATCTGGTTATCTATAAGATGGAAGATGAACCCCTGCTACAAAGCGTCATGGGTGAACAATGGGACCCGCAGTTCAACGCTATCTGGACGCTGACTGTCGCTGAAGGCGAGCTTGAAAGCCCGACTGCCGATTCATTTGCCCTGTTCAACCGCGGCTGGGCCTATCTGCAACTGGAGGAATACGAGCAGGCTGCAGCCAGCTTCGATGAAGCACTTACACTGGGTTTGCCCTGGCGCATGCTATGGTACGAGTTCGGCCCATTTGAGGCCTACCTAGCGATGGAGCGCTACGACGATGTCATCAACCTGGTGTATCAGACGCTGCAAACGACGGATGGCGTCGAGGAAATGTACTATTACATCGCACGGGCCTATGCTGGCAAAGGGGACATCGACCGAGCTATTGCTAACCTGGAAGCAGCCCTGTATCGCAACCGCTACTATACGGAAGCGTCAGATTTGATGGCCGAACTGGTCGCTGTGCGCAACGGCGGGAGCAGCAGCTCATAAATTAGGTCTACTACGGGTGGACTTCGCATTAACCCAATTGGGATGGTATAAAAGTAGGGGCACAGATCGTGCCCTATTTTTATTGTTCACCTTTAGCATTCATCATCCTTGCCCTGGAGAGGACACCCCATGCGCAAAGTTGTCAAAACAGAAAATGCCCCGATGCCAGTTGCCCCGTATAGCCAAGCGATCATCGCCAATGGCTTTGTTTATACCGCTGGCCAGCTCGGCACCGATATGGCCGCAGGCAAATTGGCAGATGGCGTCGAAGAACAGGCCCGCTTCGCCCTGACCCACGTTAAATCCATCCTGGAAGCAGCGGGCAGCGATATGAACCATATCGTCAAGACAACAGTTTTCCTGGATAACATCGATGACTTTGGCAAAGTAAATGCTGTCTATGGCACGTTTTTTAATGATGAACCCCCGGCCCGCTCCGCTATTGAGGTCGCACGGCTGCCGCTCGGCGCGCTGGTAGAAATCGAAGTTGTTGCCCTACTAAAAGCGCCATAAATACCATTGCCGCGCAACTTTTGTCGTCACTAACAAAAGTTATAGTCAATACTAATTAAAAATTAGCTAATAAAGCTGTATACTGGCTTTAAATAGATTTTTATTTCTTATTTTGAGGAGCCAAATAATGCCTATTGACGTTAGATGGCACACAGATGATCCTAATGTGCTCTTGATGGAGTTCGCTGGTTCCTGGCGTTTCCATGAGCTAGAACGCGCTTGCCTAAAAACCCATGACATGGCCAATAGCATAGCAGGGAATATTTATTGCATTGTTTATGCTACTGAGCCGTTTATTATCCCCTCCTCGTTCCGTATATCGCAGTTGACGCTGATTACAAACAGGCCTGCCGCCTCGCGCTGCGTCAAACGGGTCCACATCATCGCTCACAAACCCCATATACATCATATGTTCAATATGTATTTCCGAATTTATCCTAGCCATCAAACCTTCATAAAAATCGTCGATAATTGGCAAGAAGCCATGAACAGTATTCATGAAGATCAGAATCGTCATAAGAATGGCAATACGCGGCATCCGGCCAATGTGAGCACATTTTAGCCACCCAACTTCGGCTGCAGAGGTGCATGGAACATGCGTATCTTCGTTAAGGGACAAATTAAGAGTTGAACAGTATATTAAGCTTAATTATGCGATTATTTTTTGACAAATTGGTCAAAGTCTGAGAGCTTAAAGTGAGGGATTTAGTCAATTTTGGTCGTGGGGCAGAAAGAACAAGAATTACACTTAAAATGGTTTGTTAATAATTAGCGTTCTGGCCAAAGAGACTTATCTGATCTTTAGATTGTACTATCAACACCATTGTCAAAACGGCATTCAGACAAATCAGCACTGACAGTAAGCAAAACTTAAACTCACGAACTTATTTTATTTTGATACAGAAGCGTTAGTTTGGAGATTTACAAATGCCTGTTATTACCCGATGGCATCCTGATATACCCAATGTAATTTGGATTCGTATTTTAGGGACCTGGACACGAACAGATTTATACCAGGCATGGGAACGTGTCAAAGAGCTAGCCACAGCTGCTGATACGAGCGTTTATACCATCACGGACTTTAGTGAGATGGGCCCCTGGCCGGAAAACTTACTTTTTACCCATATCGCCAGCATGCTGAAAGATCCACCCGAAAACAGGGTACTGGCGCTTGTGGTTACCAAGCAAGATTTTCTCAATAGGGGGAGAGACTTCATCGAACGCCTACAGGATAATGCGTTGGACTCGGTAAAGAATGTCAAGTCGATTGAAGAAGCCCTGGACATCATTCGGGAGCATCAGTCACAGCACTCGCGCACGGACTAACCTACGCAGGAAGAACGCATCCGCATGTTCCAACGCCCACTGTATGTCGCTATCCCGCTGGTTTTATTTGTGCTGATTGTGGCAGGGGCGGCTCTGGCCAGTACAGCTTCAGTTGATTGGCTGGTATGGCAGCCCGCGACCTGCATGCCGGATAACTGCTTTTGTGAAGCACTTCATGATGGCGATACCTACCGTCAACCTGCCAATACGTATAGTTCGCTGGCCTTTGTCCTCGTCGGCCTGCTGATCTTCGCCCAGGTGGCATACGATACCCTCTACCCGCACTCAACTTATGACAACATTCTGATCCAGACGCCACTCTATGGCATTGTGTTCGGCATCGCTTTGCTGATTGTCGGCTTTGGCAGCGCCTTTTATCATGCCTCGATGAGCTTCATCGGTCAGTTTACGGATGTCGCCGGGATGTACCTGGTGACGAGCTTCATGCTGGTGTATGTCATCCAGCGCTGGGCGAAGTGGTCGATCACGACTACCAGCCTGGTCTATGCAGCGCTGAACATCGTGCTGGCGATTTCGCTGGTGGTCGTGCCGGATACGCGACGTTATCTGTTTGGCATCGTGCTAGTGATTGCACTCATCGTTGAAGGGCTATGGTATTGGCAGGCCGCGCCCACGATTGATTTGCGCTGGCTACTGATCGGATTGGTGCTATTTGCCGCGGCATTCGGCATATGGATATTGGACAACAACCATATTTTGTGTGACCCCAATAGCCTGATCCAGGGACATAGTGCATGGCATACGCTAACCGCCATCGCCAGCGGCCTACTATATGTCTACTATCGCAGCCAAATTGTGCACCCTGCATAATCAATCTCAAAAATCACTAGACTATTTTCACAAATTATCCTTTAGAATAGACCTCATAAGACACGCAGGGCTATTCCCTACTGCTCGTAGGCGGCAGTAGGAATCAACAAAAAGGAAATTTTGATGTTTGCTAAACCGCTACACAAAACCATCGCTATAGTGCCAAATAAGGGGCCTCGGATCGTCTCTTATGAGGGCGAAGTTTTACCCGAAGGCAATTGGCTGCTGAATATCGAAGCTGGACATGCGTGGGTCTTTTGCAATGATCGCAATGTGCCGCTTCATAAGGGCCAATCCATCCAACTGAACCCGGAAGATGGCAATGTCCATATCCGGGCGCTGTATACGAAAGGCATCACCGTATACAACCTATCGCGCCAGTAACAAACTTGCGGCAACATGAAAAAATAGCCCATATCCTGGGCTATTTTTTATTCCGCTAGATTTGCGCCCTCCGTGACGAAATGGCACATAATAAAAGAACCGCAAAAAGTCGCAAAAACGTTTTTATTATGTGTATATAGAATTGTATGAACTCTGATATGGTGTTCCTCATAAGTTGGCAAAGAAAAATAGTACTGGCACAACGAGGGGGACTCATGTTCGCACAAAAATTACGTCAAGAAGAGATTACAAAAACCATCGCCGTTCTTCCGAACACCGTTCGCGGTATTGTGACTTACGAAGGCGAAGTGCTACCACAGGGCAACTGGTCACTGACGATTGAATCGGGCCGTGCCTGGGTCTTCTGCAATGATCGCAATGTGCCGCTGCACAAAGGCCAAACGCTCGAATTGCGCCCTGAGGATGGCGACGTACAGATTCGCGCGCTGTATGCCAGGGGCATCGCTGCCTACGAGGCCGCTCGTCAGTAACAGACAACCCAACCAAACAAAAAAGCCCATGTCGGACCTCCGCGTGGGCTTTTTTATTGCCCTATGGCAAGCTGTCAGCAGGACTTCATGGATGTAAAACGTGTGTTAAACGTCAGACACCCGTACTAGTTTTCCGTTATACTAGCGTTATCCGTAGGGGTAGTGGAGATCCATGCTCATGGTGACGCTCAAACGCATTACGCCCGGTTCCGCTTTCCGCGTTGGCCTGTGGTTTGGCATCGTGGTCGCATCCATTCAGATCATCATCTTCGCACTGATTCTCATATTCGTCTTCCAGATCCCGCCACAAGCTTTCCGGCTGGAGGTCTTTTTGCGCATTTGCCTCAGCGTATTCCTGTCCGGCCTATCGACCGGGCTGACAGCCTGGACCTATTCGCTGATTTACAACGGCGTGTCGCGGCGCTTCGGTGGCTTGCAGTTCGAGCTGGATTACAGCGATTTCGCCGTCAAACGCAAGAATGACGAAGTCGACGGCGAGGGTCCGACGACGGTTTAGGCGGGCATCTCAGTGCCTTTTAAAGCAAGTAAGTATCTCTTTACCTGGAAGGCTCTAGCCTTCCGTCTTTGACATGTAGAAGATGTACTTTTCTGCTTCCTATTTGAGTTTCTGTGTAGTATCCGATAAAGTCTCCATACACCACATTCGCCAACCAATAAATAAACGGCATATGGGATTGAGCGAAATAGTCATCGTGTAGCATGCTGCCACAATATTGAAGCCGATAGCGATATACTTCGCGATTGTTTTCCATTGGTATAGTCGTTCGATGGATTCGACGAAAATTTGAGATGATGTCATGCTGCGGGTCAGGTACAAGAAAACGATAAGGCTCGAAATACTTCCACATATCTCCAATATCAGGGTATCTAGGATCTTTATAGGGCAGATAAGGCGTTTTCTTGAGTTCGTAGTTAGGATCAATCAAGTATCGAATAGCTTCAATAGCATCTTCTGACACATCTTCTCTAAGGTCACAATTGATCACTAGGTCATAACGCATACTCATAGTTCTAGTTATCTCCAATGCCTATCAATGACTCCTAAATTATACTTTCTAGTCTCCATAAGCATGGGCGATATATAGACTTTCCTTGCGACTACACGGCGCGGGGTTGGCTCTGATAAAATAGAGGCAATCTGTATCAGTAGCCAAATGGCTAATCCCGCCTGAAGTTCGAGCTGGATTACAGCGATTTTGTCAGCAAGCGCAAAAATAACGAAGTCGATGGCGAGGGTCCGACGACGGTTTAGGCGGGACTGTCGATATTTGCCAGCAACTAGGACCAAAATCGTACTAGATAGCAAGAACTCATAGCAATATGAAAACATGCATATGAGTTCTTGAGTCGTTTCTTAGGCAAACTTGGCAGACAATGCAGATGAGTTGAACCCTCTGAAAATCAACCACAAGGCCATAATCATTTCTTGTAAAGCCAATGGCATAACCATGATTGCCTGAGCCGTTGAGGTCGCTTCGATGATGCCAAATATCGCCAAAAAGCCCGAAACAAAGTAAGGGATGGCTGCAATGAGGCCCCAGACCGAAATCCACCTTGGAACTAGGTGCATCTGGTACAACAGATAATAAAACATCAGCGCACCTATTGGAAAAATGATCTCAGTCAGATGCGTGATCCAGTGATGGGACTCCGCTAAGACGATGCCTAAGATCTCAAATTGGGAATCACTTGCCGCGCCTGCCGCAATAAACTCGTGGCTAAACGTGACAAGCAGAAGCCAGCTTACGGTAATCATCAAATAGGTAAAGGCTTCCAACGCTCCGCGAACGACAACATATCCGAGTGCCAGCGTTTCGTTCTGCCGTTTAAGGATGGGGTACATCACCACAGGAATCATCGCCAATGATAAGCCCATCAGCAAGATAAGCAATGCTCCCAGGATGAGTTGGCTTTGATTGGCGGAAATTTGGCTGAAGACTTCTAGAAAAGTGGGTGGCTCAACAAGAACGGATGATGTAGCAGCTAAACTCAAAATACCAGACGCTGTCCCAATAATGTATAAAACACCCACAATAACAGCGGTCCGTCGGTATGTATTCATGCTTTCTCCCTATAAACAGGCGATAGATAAGGTCTATGTACGACGCGCTCGAAGATCATTGAAAATCAATGTTAATTGCAGATCCTACATATATAATTCGCCACAACATCCCAGTATACGAAAGATGATTCTGTAGCGTTGCAGCGGATTAGTGAACATGACGCACCTATGCTTTGCTTGTGGCTACACGGCACACTGTTGACTCTGCTAAAATAGAGACAATCTGTATCAGCAGCCAAATGGCCATTTTGCATGCAATCCAAGTTTGAATTCGACCCGCACGCCCATCGTGAGCAGGTGGTGCCGATCCTGCGCGAAGTTTTAGCTGCGCCGGAACGTCTGCCGCGCCCGGAGTTCGAGAAACTCCTGCGCCAGTTCCCCATGCCCAATGGCGAAGGCATGTACAGTCGCCCACAGCTCATCCAGAGCTACCGGACTTTCGCTGGGCAGGATGGGGTGCCCGTCTACAGTGACGAGCAGCTATTCAAGCTGCGGCGTAAGCCAACGCGCACCATCAGCGGTGTGACGCCCGTTACTGTGCTGACGAAACCGTTCCCGTGCCCTGGGGAGTGCATCTTCTGCCCGAATGATGTGCGTATGCCCAAGAGCTACCTCAGCGATGAGCCGGGGGCGCAGCGCGCCGAGCAGAACAGCTTCGATCCCTATTTGCAGACCTATACGCGCGTGCTGACCTACTACAACATGGGCCATCCGACCGACAAAATCGAGGTCATCATCCTGGGTGGGACATGGTCGTTTTACCCGGAAACATTCCAGATCTGGTTCGTCAAGCGCATCTTTGACGCCCTACACGATTTCGGCAACGGTATCGACCGCAGGCAAGAAGTCTGGGATGCCCTGCAAACCGGGTCGCAATTTCATCCAGAGCACAATACCAGCAATGTGACCATCGTCGGCGCCCAGCAGACCTACAACCAGACCGTGCAGCAGGTCTATGCCGAAGAAATGCACCGTTCCCGTGAACTGGTCAAAGAGATCGCTGCCGGGTCGGTTGAACGCAGCCCGATTGATGAGTTCGCCACCTGGGATGAACTGGAAGCGGCCCACACCGAAAATGAAACAGCCGACTGTCGCGTGGTTGGGCTGGTCGTAGAAACGCGACCCGATCACATCAGTGCGGAAGAAGTGCTGCGGATTCGGCGGTTGGGCAGCACCAAAGTGCAGATCGGCTTCCAGAGCCTGAACGACGAGGTGCTACGCAAAAATCGGCGCGGCCACAATGTCGATGCCACCCGGCGCGCCGTTAAACTGCTGCGACAGGCGGGTTTCAAGATTCATGCGCATTGGATGCCCAATCTCTACGGCAGCGATCCCGATGCCGACATCGCTGACTATGCGCGCATGTTCGGTGAGCCGGACTTTCGACCGGATGAACTCAAAGTTTATCCGTGCAGCCTCATCGAGAGCGCCGAGTTGATGCAATATTATCAGCGTGGGGATTGGCAGCCCTATACGCATGAAGAACTGCTGCACACGCTGGTCGAGTGCTTTAAGATGACGCCCGAATACTGCCGCCTGACGCGCGTCATCCGCGATATTCCCAGCACAGACATCGTGGATGGCAACCAGCTCACCAATTTCCGGCAGATTGTCGATCAGCAATTGGCCAAACAGGGCGAGCGCTGCATGGACATTCGCTCGCGGGAAGTGCGCAACAAGACTATCGCGCCCGATGATCTGCACCTGGACGAGCTATGGTGTGACTCCAGCAGCAGCGACGAGGTCTTTTTGCAGTACATCACGCCAGAGCGGGAGATTGCCGGTTTCCTGCGATTATGCCTGCCCAAGCGCGATGAGGCTCCTCTGCACCCCGAACTGGCCGACGCGGCCATCATCCGTGAGGTGCATGTTTATGGACAGTCGCTGGGCATTGGCGAAAGCGAAACCGGACGCGCTCAGCATGCTGGCCTGGGATCAGCACTCATCGAGCGGGCCGTTGAGCTAGCCAATGAACGCGGTTACGGCAAGCTGGCAGTCATCAGCGCGATTGGCACACGCGGTTACTATCGCAAGCGGGGTTTTGCTGATGGCAAGTTGTATCAGGTGCGGGCGCTGTAAAAGTTCAACGCAACGCAATTTCACCACAGAAAACACGGAGAACACAGAGGGCGCGACGGGTCGCGCCTTCTTGCTGTGACCTTAAGGCTGGGCCATAATATGCGGACTGTTTGCCCGAAGTCGCAGGACGCGCCCCACAATGCCCTATCAGGTCGAAAAAACGGTCTTCATTAGCTACCGCCGCACGAATATATTCCACGCCCGCGCCATATTCCAGAATTTGCGCGCGAATGGCTACGATGTGTTCATGGACTAAGAGAGCATCGACTCCGGCGCGTTTGACATACTCCCAACCGGTCAGCTGGGGATCATTGGTGACCAAGGCCCAACGTTCCTGAGCCTCTTGGCCCCACAAAACGCGCACATGAGCTGGAATGCGTCCCCGATTCTTAAACACGATGCCACTGGCTGCAAATTGTTCACCCGCCTGCGTCACCTGGTCATAGATCGTCACTTCCTGGCCATCTGCCTGGATAAGCTTGCTTTGACGTGTGACACGAAAGAGAAACATCCAATTCAAGTCCATAATACCGCGCATCAAGGCAGGTGATGTCCCAATCGCCCGATCAGCTAGCACCCGCACAGGCATGTGAGGTGATATCCCTGTCGCAATCGCTTTCAGCAAGCTCATAATGATTCCAACTTGACCTTCGCTGGGGTATTCAGCGCTGCTATTGGCCCG
>PABP01000039.1 GCA_002699585.1 Anaerolineaceae bacterium
GTGTTCCTGGCTGCCGATGTCAGTAGACCATGCCGGGGCTATCCAGTCACCAGCCTGTATATCAGCAGCGGCCTCGACCGCCTCAACCTGGGGGTGCTCTAATGACGACTGCTCAACAGGAAACCACCCCTTATGCTCGTAAATCCATCAGGGGCCTAGCTACTGATATACAGGCTGGTGACTGGATAGCCCCGGCATGGTCTACTGACATCGGCAGCCAGGAACACGGCCTGCTGAACTGGAAGCCGACACAACCCGCGCGCGTGGTCGAGGTGAAGGGCTACCATTGCAAAGTCAGCATTAATGGCAAGGTCTATGAGACTGTCACCTATAACCGTGTTCGCATTGCCAGGACGCCGCGCACATCCAAGCCAGCGCTGGCCGTGCTGCCCAAGCCTGTTAAGGCCCCTGCTCCACCGATGCCACAACCCATCACATCCATTGCCTGCGAGTTTGCCCCGGCAAGACAAGCCCCGGCAGTGTATACGCTGAACCGTTCAGCCTTTGGTAGCCGCTTCATGGCTGCGGGCATTGCAGAACAGATCAATGCCGACGCTGCCCGCTGGAATAAGCCGGAACGTGTCACCGTCGAGCAAGTTATCATCTGGCTGGATAGCTACGGCTGGAAGTGCTCAGATACAGGCAAGCAATACACGCTAGACGACCGCTTAACCTTTAAGTGGGTGATGCCATTGGGAAATGGTCGAGCCGGGCGCGTGGCGTTCTGCAACCTGCGGCCCGTGCTGCAAAGCCGACGCCGTTACTATGATGCCATCAAGGGTAACTTCATGTTTGGCTTGTGGGATGACGACAGCGACGACAGCGACCAGGAAGCCGACCAGGAAGCCGACCAGGACACCACCGACACCGACAGCCTAGCCGCTGCTATGTTCGCCCTGCCCGCTTGGGCTATCAGCTTAGGGGGTGTGGCATGACCCAGGATACCAAGCCAACAAAGAAACTGCCCACCGTGAACGGCTTCTCTCATGGGGCCGTCGCCAGTGCTGTGACTTACCACATTGTGCCCGTGCTGGGTGAACTGGTCGAGGATTGCGCCCGGCTGTTGGCCTATGCCGAAACAGGCTTAGAGCCGGATGCCATGCACCGCGCCCATAGGGACGTGACGCGCTATCTGCTGTCATTCATGATGCAATGCCTCATTGACGACTACGACGAAACAGAGAACCCCTTCATACAGCCCGACCAGTTTAATAAAGCCGGGGCCGTGCAATGGTTCAAAGAGCTAGGCGACTATGGCGGGGATGCTTGGATACTCAACGGCCGACGCGATACAGCCGCCCTGCTCGACGCCATCGAAGCCGACAAGCTCGAAGCTGATAAGCGCCAGAACGAAACCCGCGCGCGGGACACCGACCAAAACAGGACACAAACCGGACATAACCAGGGGGTGCAAGATGAGCAGGCTTAAGAACGGCTACCCTGATGTAAGCGACGGTAAAGAGCTGCGCTCTGATGACTGGATAGCGCACAGCAAACAGGAACTGCGCTACAAGCTGGGCGAGATCGTCAGCACTGAGCTAGTGCCTATGCTGCGCGACCTAATCGACTACGGCGCTATTAAGCTGGTGCAACAGTTGGGCGTGGTGGCAGATGACAATATCATAGCGCGTGGTATCGCACGGGAGCACGTCATACAATCGCTAGCTGAATTTATGACGCTGCAAGACCTCGACCGCGGCGACGTTGTGCGCTTCGATATGATAACTGAGCAGTCCATACGGCAATTCCACCTGTACGAAACCATGCAGCCGGAAGCCACCGACGCGGAACAGGAAGCGCCAGAACCTGATAAAACCTGAACCTGACGCCTAAGAAAAAGGCCCGGCATGTTGACAAATGTTGACGTTTACCGGGCTTAGAACCTTACAAAACTATACAGATTAGACACATAAAAAGGCAAAGGCCCCGTGCTGGTGAAGTCAGCAGCGGGGCCAGCCCGTAAGAAAGCAAACAAAGGATAGCACAACATGACACAAGCTACACAACAAGAAATGCAGCAGTATTTACAGGCAATCCGGCCCCTGACTGCCCAACAGCGTGAAGCGGCCCGACAGGCTGCCATCGGCTTAATCAAGCAGCGCAATGGCGACCGACCCACCCGCGCACAATTCATGCGGGAACATGGCCGCGCCTGGGATGTGCTCGACCTGCTGGCCGTCATCATCTTCCTGGCAGCGCTGGCCGTGTCGAGCGTTCACATCTTCCAACATATGGCGCATATCGTCGGGCCTGTCGAGCTGGTCGCAGGTGGCATTGAGATCAGCAGCGGCGCATGGGTGGCCCTGCATCAAATCGGCTATCTGGCCCTGTCTGAGTCAGCAATGATTCTGTTTATCGTCATGGCCCGTACAACCCGCGTTAAATGGTTAATGGGCGTGTTCTATGCGCTGTCAATGCTCAGTGCTGCCTTTGTGGTGGTGGCTAACTTGTCTAGTGGCATTGGCCTGTTTGAAAGCCTACTGCCGCCACTGTTCACAATCGGCATTGGCTTCCGGCTGGAGCACATCATAGCCCAGGGCTTGAAACGTCGCCGGGATGTAGACATCAAGTACATGCAGGCCATGATGCACTGGGAACATGCAGCCAATGACCCGACACAACACGACGACTATGCCCGCGCCTATCGTAATGCCCTGCTCGAAGCGCTGATAGATGCTCAGTCAGGCCGGGGTAAAAGTGAACGGCAGGACGCTATCATTAATGCACCGCGTCAGCTTAAACAGGCATTTGTACGTCGTGAATTACTGGCTGATCGGTGGGCAGACTTCGACCTCGAAGCCGACACCCTCGTTTTGCCAGAGTCTGGCAAAACGATAAACACCCCGACCGATGGCAACGGCACACATGCACCCATAGCCCAAGCGGTTAATGGACACTACCAGGACGCAACAGAAGCGGATTTTTAGCCGACTACAACGGGGCTGCTAGTGTTGACACGGCAGCCCCCACAGAACGCCTTAAATCGCTTCCGGCTGCTGACGATAGCGCTTACTTTGTGATAAGCAATTTACGCCAGAATGAGGCCCTGCCGATCAGTCCGACTTACCCGCGCGCGGGAGCTAGTACAGCCTCCCCCACAACCTCCCCCGCCGACCAGGACGCCCCGGCAGATGACGATAGTATGTTAGCGTTATGGGAGCAAAAAACGGGCAATGCGCGTGTCTGGCTGACGTGTGAATACTGCGGTAAAAGGTTCAGAACACGCAACCCAGCACGCCGCACCTGCTCGAAAACATGCAAGACATATTTATCACGAGAGAAAAACTCAGGCCCCTAAAATAGCCTCAATATGCTTGATGCGTCCTGATGCTGTTTTAGGGTATTGTAAAATACTTCCTACATGGACACGTCCGTTGATTTTACCCAGGTTGAGGGGTGCTTTTTTGACCTGGCACTAATCTGCATAGATTTTAGATTTTTCTCAGATTGACGTGTAGAATAGGTCTATCGAAACGGGCCGGAACAGGTAACAGGGTATGCCGCACAAAGTCGGTGACATCGCCAAACTAGTAAAGCGTGAACAGCAGACTATCCGTGACTGGACAGACCGCTTTCAAGCTCATTTGTCACCCGGCGCAAACCCCGGCACTGGCAAGACGCGGATTTATAGCGATGACGACCGGGCCGTAATGGTAGCTATCAGGCAAGGCTTAGATGAAGGTCTATCACTCGATGAAATAGACATATCCCTTGCTAGTGGGGGCGTTGAAAAAGTTGACGCTGAGCTATTCATCCAACAGCAGCAGCTCAACAGCCCGGAAACCCGTGCGGCAATGGCAAGATTCTATGAGACACAACTCGACACATTGCGAACTGACAAGGCCGCATTGCAAGAGCGCGTTGAAAGCCTGCTGCAAGAAATTGGAGAGCTTAGGGGGCAAGTCAAAACAGCGGGGATAGATAAGGTGATCGAACTGGAGCGCAAGCTAGCCGTCACTGAGTATCAATTAGACCAGGCACGGAAGCAAGCGGGGCAGGGTGAGCAGGACAGCAGCCAGGACGCCTAAAGCGACCGCTTAAACGGGCCATTTCCCGCGATTAGAGCAGCATGAGGGCAAAGTATACGCGGTGGTTTTTTGCAGGGCTTAGGGGCAATATTGGTAAAAATTTGCCGCTTTAGTTTCCGAACCGAGGGCAGGGTGTGCGACCAGGTGCTGAATAGCTTGCGGAAACCCGCAATATCGCACACCTGATCTATGTATAATGTGGGATACATTAATGAGAGATTAATGAGAAGTCCTTGCTTGTTATATGCGAATCTGCTACACTCTTTATACCTACTAATGGGAACTACTATATTCCCGTAAACGGTTGGAAAATGTGTGTAAACAGTGGCGACCTCTAGCGGGGGAGCTGCATACAGATCAAGGTTTGGCCGCCTGTTCTCTTTTCTGGAAGGCCAAACCGGGAGAGCAGGCGGCTAATTTGTTTTCACAAACCGCTTGCATTATCGAAAGCTGTTATCATCAACTTGTGCATTAAAGCAAAAGCCACGTCGGGCAACGTGGCAAAGGTACAGATGGTAGCAGACGCAAGCGCAAGTTTTTTGAAAGGTAAACAGCGTTTGCACTACAGATTAAGGTACAAACATCATAATGTATATTGGACAGAAAAGCAAGCAACATAGCATTAACGATAACTACATTTTTCGTCTGATTTTAGTTATAAGATCAGCGTTAATTATGGCGGTGGCCAGTGCTTAACGAAGGCGCGGCTCGGCGCAAGTGGTCGGGCAATAACGCGCTCAAACTTACGTCACTGCCTATAACATCGTCACCCTGGCAACGGCCTAATTTTGGCCTGTCAGTGCATTATAAATTCCACAACAAGACCCCAGAAGCCAGCCCCGCAGGGACTAGCTACTACGCCTCTGGCTATAAGCCCGTTGTCTTTGACATTTTCCAACTAGCTGCCCATGTCGATGCTGGCAACGCTTTTTGTATAGCTGATATTGGCACAGAGCGCAAAGGGGCTAACTTCCAAGCAGCCCAACTTATCGGCCTCGACTTCGATACAAAGGGCATTGAGGAACTCATACAAGACGCCTTCATACTCGACCGTGCTGCGCTCATTTACGAAACGGCCAGCAGCACAGCAGCAGCCCCCCGCGCGCGGGTTATCTTTGTTTTAGATCGGTCCATTATAGACGCTGCAACCTATACCAAATTTGTCACGCGGCTATTAGCTCTTTACCCGGAAGCCGATCAGTCATGCAAGGATGCGGCCCGTCTTTTCTTTGGTAGTGCCAGCGGCGAACAGCGCCTTTATCCTGACAATGTACTGCCCGTCGAATTACTCGAAAACCTACCAGACTCCGACACCATAGAAGCCCCTCTTAAACCAGAGCAGGGCAGCGCTACTAAGCCGCTATTACGTGTCGTGCAAGGGACTGATAACACACCACTTAAGCAAATTAACATCCCCCGTATTGAGGCTGCTTTAGGCATATCCGCAGGCGACTATACCGGGGAGTTTGCAGCCGTTTGCTGCCCGTTCCATGATGACAGCACGCCCAGCGCCAGCTTCCACCGTGATAAGGGCTTTTTGAAGTGCCACAGCGACAAATGCCCTGACAAGCCATACTTGCTTAAAGACATAGCCGCGCAGCTTGGCATTGAGTTGATTATGCCTGTTACAGAGCGCAAAGGGATACATGACAGCTTCCGACAGACGCTCACAAAACGCGGCTTATATAACATACCTCGGATTTTTGACGCGTTCGACTTATGCCATGTGCCCACAGGGCAAGGCTACACAGCAAACGAAATTGAAGCGGCTTTAGCTGATCTAAAGGTGACTGAGGGAAAGAAAAAAGGCCAACCAGCTTTTACCTACCACACGATAAAGCGGATATTAGATACGGTTGTACCTGATGATATTCGCACGACTTCGCTATGTGTGCATGGTTGCATAGGGGATGCTACCGCCCCCCTAAAAACCCCAGGTGCGGGGACAAGCCCCGCGTCTCTCTCTTCTTTCTTAGGTGAGAAAGTATTTTTTTGCAAAAGTTCCTGTTTCTTCAGTACACCTCTCAAAGAAGATACAGAAGATTTGCAAAAAAATAAAAGGGGGCGGCCCGCACAAACGTACTATATCCCTACTGAGGAAGAGTTAGCACGCTGGCTAGATATACAGCTAAAAGGCCAAAGGCAAGCAAGCGCTGATGCGGTATGCAACGGCAAGGGGGCATACAAGAAGGCAATACAACAGTATTACATAGAGCGCAATGAGGGCGAGCATAGCCGTGCACAACTAGGCGAGATAATTGACGTGGGTAAGGATATGGCTGGGAAGTATGCCCACGCTAACCCTAATGTGAATGTGAAGAACCAAGGCTTTAGGAAGATACGCCAAATAACGGCTGTTAAGCAATGCCCTCAGTCTAGGGGGGATGGGGCCTTAGTGAAATACAAGCCAAGCGGTGAACCTGTCCCGGAATATAACCCCGAAGGTGAGCCGGAAATAACGACATATGGCAATAGCCGACGATGGGCAGCCTCTTTGCTTGCAGGTGCTGAACAATCTGGTTATGAGGTTTGGCTTGTGATGTTTAACTGCAATTACTACAGCATAAATCAGCAAGCCGACCAGGAAGTCGAGCAGGGCAGTCTATCCACAACCCCGGCAGAAACGCCGCAAACGTGGCCAGACAACCTAATTGAAGTGGAATTTACACCCGCCAGGGATAAGCCCGCGGCTGGTGATTGAGGACATAGGAGCTAGGAAAATGACACGTATGACTATGACAGAAGCTACAGAGCTATTCAGGCATCACGGCCTACAGGTGGAAAAAGTCAACTATAAGGGCTTTGCACTCAACATGATAAAGCCATCCGACGAACTAGCGCAGCACTGGCAAGCACGCAATGAGATCAATGCCGTTGTGATGCAAATTGAGGATGCTATCGCCGTGATTGACGATGAGATAGCAGCCCTAAAGGCTAAGGTGGGGCTAGCGTCATGAGCCAGCCAAACATGCACCCAGGAACGCAGCAAAACAGCCCTCAGAGCCGCATTATCGACCTGCAAGCCTACCGGGCAGTGACGCGTCCGCAGAACGCCGCAGGCACGCGCCTAAGCCGCTACATGCGGATGTATGGCTACTATGTCGAGGCCAACATAAAGTGGCTGGCTAACTGGCGCTGGACACGCTCAGAAGCGCGGCAATTCCCGGCGCTGTATGCCCGTGCCAGGGCAGCGGGGTATGTGGTGAGCAATGAGGCCCGCAAGCAAAACATACTCAGGGCAGCGTAAGTTTTTTTGTGCTGAAATAGAACTAACGGTCCGAATTAATGAGCTAGGAAGGGAGCAAAACCATTGACGGTAATCCAACCCTTTAAGGGCAGCACCGCAGACCTACAAACGCGGCAGGCATTGCAGCAGGCCGCGGCGAAGCTGCTCGAAAGCTGGCAAGGGCTACACGCTGCAATAGCCCGGCTACCGAACCCGCGCCCCTTTGTGCGGCTTGTGCCGAAACGGGAAGCGACCAGCACGAAGACGGGGGTTATCTTCCTGCATGAAGGCCAGGAACGCCCCCCACTGCATGAACGGGATCTGACGCCCTTTTGGCAGCTCGACACATGGAACAGCCGCACCGACCGCCTTAAGGCTAGTGGCCTGATAGCCAGGAAGGGCAGCGCCGCATGAGTGAAGTCAATAATAACCAGGTCAAAGCTGCACAGGTGCTGGCCAATGGTGGCAGCGTCCTAGAAGCTGCTGAAGCCGCCGGGGTGACAGAGCGAACCGTGTACAACTGGCGTCACTCTGACATGGCTTTTCGGGCCAAGCTGACGGAACTAAAAGACGCCGTGTTTTTCGATGGCTATCTGGTGGTGTCGTCACTCGTTCGTAACGCTGCACTAGTCTTGCAGTCAGTCATGGACGACGAAACAGCTAGCAACCGCGACCGCATCAGCGCAGCAAGGGCTGTCTTGTCGAGCGTGCTACAGATACGAGAGAACTATGAACTGCAAGAGCGCCTAGAACGCATTGAACAGCAGTTAGCCACACTACAGGAAGGGGCCACTAATGGCTAAGGATACAGAGAAACGTTTACAGCAGGTCGAGCGTAACCCGGCCATATGGTGGGGCCAGCAAACGCCTAAGTTACGCGCCCAGATCGTCGCAGCAGTCGCAGCTTTAGAGGACATGGGCCATAACCCTGTCAACGTGCTAGAGCAGCTCACAGAGCGTACCAGGTCGGGGGAGTCGCCACTTGGGCAGCCGTTGACGTGGGAAGAAATGTTTAGGCGGGATGTATGAGTAACTTAAAGCGCCGTCTGGATACCATCGAAGCTAGCAAGCATCTGCAAGCCCTGCGGTGGGTCGAGCAGAACCCGGAACTATTCGCTCAATTCATCGGCTTTGTTGCTGCACTGGAACAGCTCGACATCAACCCGCTAGAAGCCATGACTAAGCTCATTGAACGGGCCAATAACCTACAAGACGCCCATGCAAAGGGCCAGACTATCGACCCGGCCAGCATTACAGGTTATAGGCCGATCTTCACCCAAGAGCAGCGCCGCCAGCGCATTATTGACCTGCTCTATACAGCCAAACAGCGCCGCGACGGCTTGACGCTCGACACGGTGCTAGATGAGCTGTCGGGGGCTGGCCAATGAGCAGCCTAAGCAAGCGCCTGGAAGCCGTTGAGGGTGCATTACCAACAGCTACGCAGGAAGCCAACCGCCGCCGCTTCTTTGAACTGGTGCAAAGCCTGCCGGGAATAGTTCAGCACCCCGGCGAAAGCCGCATCTATTTCTATCTATCACACCCGGAACCTGGCAGCCTGCCCACAGCCACCGACACGGAAGCGGGCCAGCTACAGCAATTGGCCCCTATCATCCCTGCTGCTGACGCGGCCAGCTATACACAGCGGCTTAAAGCGACTGGAGCTAAGTACATGACGTTTCTAACGGGCACTGTGCCCGGCGACTACAACCTAAGCGACGCTGAGAAGCTCATAGCATGGCACGGGGTGCGGTATGCCGACGAATAACTTAGAGAAGCGTTTACAGAACGTGGAACAGGCCGCAAAGGGATTAGGACGTAACCCCGGCGCTGTCGCTGAATACTGTCAGCAGCATGATATCAACTACCGGGCAGGGCAGCCGATCATGCTGTTATCTGTTCCGGCAGACATGGAGCCAGAACGGCCCAACCGACTAAGCCAGGAAGATGCACAGCGCCATGCCGATCAGCTCGAAGCAATGGGGGCCAATGTGCTGCACATCAATCTGGTATATCCCGACACACAGCCGGAAGTAGACGACGATGACAGCCGCGACGATTAGCCCTGCAGTGACTGAGTCTGTGCTCACGGTGGGCAATGCCACGTCTGCCGACTTCGAGCGCGTCACGGCTTGGGTCAATGCGCAGCTCGACATCCGAGCCAGCCATGAGGAAACGGCCACGCTCGAAGGGTGGGGCATACCCCGGCGACCAGATAAGCCACGCTTTAAGCAGGGCCATACCGGGGGCTATCTGGTGTTATTGGGTACACCTCAGAGCGCAGACCGGGCCGGGGAATACTTCACAGCCCAAACCGACTTTGAATTGACGCCCCATAAGCCGCGCCGTGTGCGTGTCTGCTATCAGCACAAATGGGGTGAACTGCCGAATTACCTGACATATCCGGCTAAGATCGGCTTAGATGCCAATGGCGTGTGGATTAAGCACCAGCTCGACCTAAGCAACCTATGGGAGTTTGGTATCTGGCAGCTTGTGCGCGTTGGTGCGGTGGGCTGGTCGTCACGTTCCAGCCAGTACAAAGCCCGACCAGGCACAACCCAACAGACCGCACAGCAAGCCATTAGTCAGGCCATAAAACAGTGGCCTATTGAACATGCGAGTTATTCACCGTGCCCCGTTGATTTTCGTAATGTGGTGTGGTGGTGATCGAAAGCAAGAGGCAGCAATAACCCATATCAGCAAGTCATATCAGAAGCTATATCAACCAATTGAAAGGGTAAGGCAACATGACCACAGCAACAGAAGCACCCAAGACAAAGACCATCGAAATTACCGTAACGGTGGAACTGCCGGAACTGGAAGCCGACACCGTAGCCGATCAGGTCGAGCAGGAAGTTGTACGGCTGCTAACTGCACTAAAAGACAATAACCAAAGCATCGGCCCAGAAATTGACGCCGTAGCCGACCGCCTAAAGAATGTCGCTAAAAAGGCTGGCAAGGGCGACGTGCTGCAAAGCTACATTGAGACATACATCCAGCGCGAAACACATAACCATATTTCAGCAGTTGTCGATAAGCGCCTGCAAGCGCTATCTCTCCACTATCAAAAACGCGCCAAAAACCTAGCCCGCGCACACATGGGCGGCAAAACGCATTTCTCAGAGCACACGCACAAACTACACGCCGCGCTTGGTGCGGATAAATGGCAGGCAATGCAGGCCGACATCAGCAGCGCCATTGCAAAGCAGGTTGAGGGTGTTATTGCTGAACTGCTGCCACCCATGCCGGAACTCGACTAACTGGCAGCACTCGACTAACTAACTACCGTGTTCTAACGTGGCCCTGGTGCACCCTGTCAGTGTACCCCTTCACACGATAAGCGACGGCTGGCGAATCCTGTAAAGCCTCTTGCGCAATACCTCTTGCACAGTGAGCGCCGCCGCCGATAAACTGCTGTATCAGCTCCTATGCAGCACGTCAGCACCAGGGCCGGGGCCAACAGAAACAAGCCAGCCGAAACACCCTCATAGAAAAGATCAGCGCGCATGACGCGCCCGCATACGTAACCCCGCGTACCTACACGTAAGGCCCACCCCGTAAGACCACCCCCAAAGGTTTGCATATTTGAACGGTTGTGCGTGGCGATAGTGTGTTATAGTTTAGTCACATAATATGAGATTATGAGACTAGGACACAAAAACATGACCCATAACGCAACTGAGCAGGACATCATACAGCAGACCACCGATGCATGGCAGCAGACCTATACCGCGTGGCTGCTCAACTTCAACAGCGACCGCACCCGGCAGGCTTACAACGCCGCTGTGCTGCAATTCTTTGAGCTGGCCCACAAACACGCTTCCCAGGTCGAGCAGGCCGACGCTATCGCCTATAAGGCGTGGCTTACAAAGCAAGGCTATGCACAGAGCACCATTAACCAACGGCTGGCCGCATTGTCGAGCTTTTACACGTATGCGATAGATAAGGGCTTGTGCAGTGAGAACCCCACAGCCGGCGTGAAGCGCAAAGCCATCAACCCCTACGGCAAAGCCAGCTACCTAGACACGGAAGCCGATCAGCATAGAACCCTGCTCGACCAGCCCGACCGTGACAGCTTGCAGGGCCTGCGAGACTACGCTGTGATGCTAACCCTGATGACAACCGGCTTACGGGTATCTGCATTGGCTGATGCCACCACCGCCGATCTCAAACCGACCCAGGCCGGGTATGTGCTGCAATTCGAGAACAAAGGCGGGGAAACGTCACAGAAACGACTACAGCCGCAAGCTGTCGCTGCCATAAATGCCTATCTGGCGAAACGGAAGGACAAGCCGACCAGCTCACTAGCCCTACCAGGACAGACGCGCAAAGCTGGCCCACTGTTTGCAACCGTGCCTAGCCCACGCTCGAAAAAAGGCGGCGAACCCCTGACACGTCATGCCATCACGAAGATGATAAGCCGCTACGCCAAAGCAGCCGGATTGCATCACATCACAGCGCACAGCTTGCGCCATACGTTCGCCGTGATGGCACAGCAGCATGGCACGGTTGCGGAAGTGAGCGCAGCCCTCGACCATAAGAACACGCGCGTTACGACCATCTACCTCGACCATGTGAACACGGCCAGCATTGACGCGCTATTCGATAAAGTCGGGGATGTATTCGAGGGAATGAACTAGGCCGCAAACAGGCATAGGAGAATAGGCTATGAACATATCGAAGTCGGCACTACAAAACCCATCAGCATTAGCTAACCACCTTCAAAAGCGCATTGCCCTATTACACCAGCTAGAGCAAGGTTTAAGGGGCCATGCTTTTGATTGGGGTAATTCTGCCGGGGCTGTCTGGCGCAAGCAGTTAAAAGATGAGTTTGGCATAGAGCTAGTAACAGAAACGGGCGCGGCCAAAGCAGGCCATAGGATTAAGAAACGCGCACAGCCAGTAGGCCGCATGTACTTCAAAGCACCGATTAGCAAATACGCTGATCTTTATGTTTTGAATGTGCAGACAGAGCCAAAATAAGAGCACCAAAATAAGGGGCCTAGAAGCCCCTTTTTAGCGCCTTAAAAGCCTATCTAAGAAGCCTAGTATGTAGTGACCTATATTTGCTAAAAAACGCTCTACGGCCTTGCTAGGGGCCTTATCTTCGATGCTAGGAAGCTAGCAGATAGGGGTTTAGTCGCCGGGGAGAAAACAGGCCGACAATGTAACAGATGTAACACTTTTTGCAGTCGTGTTAGACACACCCCGGCTGTTGGTGATATGCTATGAGGCATACTTACAAGAGAGATAAAACAATGGCTGAAAAACAACTAGCCCACGCTAAACAACTCATTCAAGCTAAGCAGTACGAAGAAGCCCGCGCCCTGCTTATTACCATCGACCACCCGACAGCCGACAAGTGGCTAGATCGGCTTAATAAGATCCCAAAAGCTGCACGGGCTAGCACAACAGAAGAGAAGGACTACAACACCCGTGCTGTGGCGCTTGTTGTGCTATATGTCATGCTGTTCATCCCCGGCTTTATCGCGGGCAACATCTGGTCACGCGAAGCAAAGCAGGACATTGCAGCAGGTCGTCCGGTGCGCGGTGCGGATACGCTGATAGCCATCCATACCGTTGTGCGTGTGTTGGTGATTGCTGGCCTAGTGATTGTACTGGCTGTGGCACTAATTGAGTCGGCGCGTTTGAATGGTAGTTCAATTATTTAAGGAGCACAGAAACCAAAGATCAAGACCGACAACCGCCCTAGCCTGCTCCGGCTGCAAAGGTTAGTAAATTCATAACCCACCCGGCTGCCCAACTATGCTATGCTGTTTTCAGTGAGCAACTCGAAGGTGAGCCAACGGCGCAACGAACGCCAGCGGCACAGAGAAGCCCCGCCCTGCCAGCCAGGACACGGGGCTTTTTTGTTGCTTGTACCGGACAACATTGTCTGACATAAAAAAGCGACTACCCGCCCAAGATTAGTAAATTCGTAACCTGTTATATTGTTCGTCATAATATGATCTGTGTATGCTTCTGCAATGGGCGGATACTCACCCCCACACCACGCTCATTGCACTCGAAGGCCTGCCACTGGTGCTACAAACACCAAAAGGCACAAAAAAGCCCCGATCCCCACCGGGGCTTTTTGTTTATGGTATCGGACTAAACAGTCAGCTAAAAAAGCACACCAGAGGTTTACACATAGAGCTTTACAGCTCCCCCTGCATATCACCTGCATAAACTGCAAAAACCCCACCCATCAGCCAGCCGGAATAACAGCCCAATGTAACAAAGCTATAACCGTAAATTAATTGACTTATATATGTACTATGTGTACTATATGTATAGTATCAACTTTATCCACTAGCTGTTCTATTTTGGGGGTTCTATGCTTATGACTAAGCCAGTGCTTACAGACCTGCAACGGCTGTTGTTGGAAGCCCTTCGCAAGTCGGGCGACTGGCTGACACGACCACAAATTGCAGATGCTATTCAGCGTGAAAGCCGACTTAATCCGCATGATGTGAACATGCTCAATGAGTTGGCAAAAATGGGGCTTATCGAAATTGATGAGCGTATCGTTGGCACAGTGAGGAAACAATACTTTTACCGTGCTGTCAGGCAAGACTAACACCATTAAATGCAGCGGGGCTATGCCGCACAGCTACCAACTAATCCGGCACAACCCCTAGAACCTTGAAAGGTTTGACCGTATGTTATCACAAATCACCTTAGAAGTGCATCAGCACCCTATCGACCAGGAAGCCCACAGCTTCCAACCCGGCGACGTGGTGTATTACCTCGAAGTCATCACCCACCCGGCCACCGGGGCCACCTTCCACGACATGAAGCAAGGCACGATTAAAGCTGTTGATGTTGACAGCCCCTACCATAGCGACACAAGCCGCTATCATGTTGTGTCGGGCTTTGGTCTGTCGTTTCTCGACTACGTAGAAGCCGACAAGCTAGAACTCATCACCCCGGCGCAAGCCATCGACAGCAGCGGCCTCGACCGCCTCAACCTGGGGGTGCTCTAATGACGACTGCTCAACAGGAAACCACCCCTTATGCTCGTAAATCCATCAGGGGCCTAGCTACTGATATACAGGCTGGTGACTGGATAGCCCCGGCATGGTCTACTGACATCGGCAGCCAGGAACACGGCCTGCTGAACTGGAAGCCGACACAACCCGCGCGCGTGGTCGAGGTGAAGGGCTACCATTGCAAAGTCAGCATTAATGGCAAGGTCTATGAGACTGTCACCTATAACCGTGTTCGCATTGCCAGGACGCCGCGCACATCCAAGCCAGCGCTGGCCGTGCTGCCCAAGCCTGTTAAGGCCCCTGCTCCACCGATGCCACAACCCATCACATCCATTGCCTGCGAGTTTGCCCCGGCAAGACAAGCCCCGGCAGTGTA
This sequence comes from Anaerolineaceae bacterium, assembly GCA_002699585.1. GTDB lineage: Bacteria > Chloroflexota > Anaerolineae > Aggregatilineales > Phototrophicaceae > Phototrophicus. Next base: position 14,620 of record PABP01000039.1, read on the forward strand.
TACGCTGAACCGTTCAGCCTTTGGTAGCCGCTTCATGGCTGCGGGCATTGCAGAACAGATCAATGCCGACGCTGCCCGCTGGAATAAGCCGGAACGTGTCACCGTCGAGCAAGTTATCATCTGGCTGGATAGCTACGGCTGGAAGTGCTCAGATACAGGCAAGCAATACACGCTAGACGACCGCTTAACCTTTAAGTGGGTGATGCCATTGGGAAATGGTCGAGCCGGGCGCGTGGCGTTCTGCAACCTGCGGCCCGTGCTGCAAAGCCGACGCCGTTACTATGATGCCATCAAGGGTAACTTCATGTTTGGCTTGTGGGATGACGACAGCGACGACAGCGACCAGGAAGCCGACCAGGAAGCCGACCAGGACACCACCGACACCGACAGCCTAGCCGCTGCTATGTTCGCCCTGCCCGCTTGGGCTATCAGCTTAGGGGGTGTGGCATGACCCAGGATACCAAGCCAACAAAGAAACTGCCCACCGTGAACGGCTTCTCTCATGGGGCCGTCGCCAGTGCTGTGACTTACCACATTGTGCCCGTGCTGGGTGAACTGGTCGAGGATTGCGCCCGGCTGTTGGCCTATGCCGAAACAGGCTTAGAGCCGGATGCCATGCACCGCGCCCATAGGGACGTGACGCGCTATCTGCTGTCATTCATGATGCAATGCCTCATTGACGACTACGACGAAACAGAGAACCCCTTCATACAGCCCGACCAGTTTAATAAAGCCGGGGCCGTGCAATGGTTCAAAGAGCTAGGCGACTATGGCGGGGATGCTTGGATACTCAACGGCCGACGCGATACAGCCGCCCTGCTCGACGCCATCGAAGCCGACAAGCTCGAAGCTGATAAGCGCCAGAACGAAACCCGCGCGCGGGACACCGACCAAAACAGGACACAAACCGGACATAACCAGGGGGTGCAAGATGAGCAGGCTTAAGAACGGCTACCCTGATGTAAGCGACGGTAAAGAGCTGCGCTCTGATGACTGGATAGCGCACAGCAAACAGGAACTGCGCTACAAGCTGGGCGAGATCGTCAGCACTGAGCTAGTGCCTATGCTGCGCGACCTAATCGACTACGGCGCTATTAAGCTGGTGCAACAGTTGGGCGTGGTGGCAGATGACAATATCATAGCGCGTGGTATCGCACGGGAGCACGTCATACAATCGCTAGCTGAATTTATGACGCTGCAAGACCTCGACCGCGGCGACGTTGTGCGCTTCGATATGATAACTGAGCAGTCCATACGGCAATTCCACCTGTACGAAACCATGCAGCCGGAAGCCACCGACGCGGAACAGGAAGCGCCAGAACCTGATAAAACCTGAACCTGACGCCTAAGAAAAAGGCCCGGCATGTTGACAAATGTTGACGTTTACCGGGCTTAGAACCTTACAAAACTATACAGATTAGACACATAAAAAGGCAAAGGCCCCGTGCTGGTGAAGTCAGCAGCGGGGCCAGCCCGTAAGAAAGCAAACAAAGGATAGCACAACATGACACAAGCTACACAACAAGAAATGCAGCAGTATTTACAGGCAATCCGGCCCCTGACTGCCCAACAGCGTGAAGCGGCCCGACAGGCTGCCATCGGCTTAATCAAGCAGCGCAATGGCGACCGACCCACCCGCGCACAATTCATGCGGGAACATGGCCGCGCCTGGGATGTGCTCGACCTGCTGGCCGTCATCATCTTCCTGGCAGCGCTGGCCGTGTCGAGCGTTCACATCTTCCAACATATGGCGCATATCGTCGGGCCTGTCGAGCTGGTCGCAGGTGGCATTGAGATCAGCAGCGGCGCATGGGTGGCCCTGCATCAAATCGGCTATCTGGCCCTGTCTGAGTCAGCAATGATTCTGTTTATCGTCATGGCCCGTACAACCCGCGTTAAATGGTTAATGGGCGTGTTCTATGCGCTGTCAATGCTCAGTGCTGCCTTTGTGGTGGTGGCTAACTTGTCTAGTGGCATTGGCCTGTTTGAAAGCCTACTGCCGCCACTGTTCACAATCGGCATTGGCTTCCGGCTGGAGCACATCATAGCCCAGGGCTTGAAACGTCGCCGGGATGTAGACATCAAGTACATGCAGGCCATGATGCACTGGGAACATGCAGCCAATGACCCGACACAACACGACGACTATGCCCGCGCCTATCGTAATGCCCTGCTCGAAGCGCTGATAGATGCTCAGTCAGGCCGGGGTAAAAGTGAACGGCAGGACGCTATCATTAATGCACCGCGTCAGCTTAAACAGGCATTTGTACGTCGTGAATTACTGGCTGATCGGTGGGCAGACTTCGACCTCGAAGCCGACACCCTCGTTTTGCCAGAGTCTGGCAAAACGATAAACACCCCGACCGATGGCAACGGCACACATGCACCCATAGCCCAAGCGGTTAATGGACACTACCAGGACGCAACAGAAGCGGATTTTTAGCCGACTACAACGGGGCTGCTAGTGTTGACACGGCAGCCCCCACAGAACGCCTTAAATCGCTTCCGGCTGCTGACGATAGCGCTTACTTTGTGATAAGCAATTTACGCCAGAATGAGGCCCTGCCGATCAGTCCGACTTACCCGCGCGCGGGAGCTAGTACAGCCTCCCCCACAACCTCCCCCGCCGACCAGGACGCCCCGGCAGATGACGATAGTATGTTAGCGTTATGGGAGCAAAAAACGGGCAATGCGCGTGTCTGGCTGACGTGTGAATACTGCGGTAAAAGGTTCAGAACACGCAACCCAGCACGCCGCACCTGCTCGAAAACATGCAAGACATATTTATCACGAGAGAAAAACTCAGGCCCCTAAAATAGCCTCAATATGCTTGATGCGTCCTGATGCTGTTTTAGGGTATTGTAAAATACTTCCTACATGGACACGTCCGTTGATTTTACCCAGGTTGAGGGGTGCTTTTTTGACCTGGCACTAATCTGCATAGATTTTAGATTTTTCTCAGATTGACGTGTAGAATAGGTCTATCGAAACGGGCCGGAACAGGTAACAGGGTATGCCGCACAAAGTCGGTGACATCGCCAAACTAGTAAAGCGTGAACAGCAGACTATCCGTGACTGGACAGACCGCTTTCAAGCTCATTTGTCACCCGGCGCAAACCCCGGCACTGGCAAGACGCGGATTTATAGCGATGACGACCGGGCCGTAATGGTAGCTATCAGGCAAGGCTTAGATGAAGGTCTATCACTCGATGAAATAGACATATCCCTTGCTAGTGGGGGCGTTGAAAAAGTTGACGCTGAGCTATTCATCCAACAGCAGCAGCTCAACAGCCCGGAAACCCGTGCGGCAATGGCAAGATTCTATGAGACACAACTCGACACATTGCGAACTGACAAGGCCGCATTGCAAGAGCGCGTTGAAAGCCTGCTGCAAGAAATTGGAGAGCTTAGGGGGCAAGTCAAAACAGCGGGGATAGATAAGGTGATCGAACTGGAGCGCAAGCTAGCCGTCACTGAGTATCAATTAGACCAGGCACGGAAGCAAGCGGGGCAGGGTGAGCAGGACAGCAGCCAGGACGCCTAAAGCGACCGCTTAAACGGGCCATTTCCCGCGATTAGAGCAGCATGAGGGCAAAGTATACGCGGTGGTTTTTTGCAGGGCTTAGGGGCAATATTGGTAAAAATTTGCCGCTTTAGTTTCCGAACCGAGGGCAGGGTGTGCGACCAGGTGCTGAATAGCTTGCGGAAACCCGCAATATCGCACACCTGATCTATGTATAATGTGGGATACATTAATGAGAGATTAATGAGAAGTCCTTGCTTGTTATATGCGAATCTGCTACACTCTTTATACCTACTAATGGGAACTACTATATTCCCGTAAACGGTTGGAAAATGTGTGTAAACAGTGGCGACCTCTAGCGGGGGAGCTGCATACAGATCAAGGTTTGGCCGCCTGTTCTCTTTTCTGGAAGGCCAAACCGGGAGAGCAGGCGGCTAATTTGTTTTCACAAACCG
>PABP01000040.1 GCA_002699585.1 Anaerolineaceae bacterium
TGTGTTTCGGCATCACCTGCCATGAGTTCCAGTGCGTCTTTGATCTGGTACGCGATGGACTCTAACGCGGCCCGGACCACATGCGCCCTGGTCGTAGAAGGGGTCATACCCAGGATGGCGGCCTTGATGTCTGAGCGCCAATACGGTGCATTCAGGCCCACAAAAGCGGGCACGAAGTAGACGCCATCATTGCTATCAACCGAAAGGGCGAGGGCTTCTGTTTCCGCAGTGGTATCGATCAGTTGCAGTTGATCGCGCAGCCATGCAACGGTAGCCCCGGAGTAGTTAATAATGCCTTCGAAAGCATAGGTTGGCTTGCCCTGGTAGACCCAGCCAATGGCAGATAGCAGCCCATTTTGCGAGTAGCGCAACGTTTCACCGATGTTCAGCAATACCGATGAGCCTGTACCCAGCGTGACTTTGGCATCACCTGGCGAATAGCAGCGTTGTGCGAATAACGCCGCCTGGGAGTCGCCCATCACCCCACATATGGGAATGGCCTCAGACAGTGTGCCATTCAAGTCCGTTTTACCAAACACGGCACTGCTCTCGCGGATTTCTGGAAGGGCCTTTTGCGGAATACTGAACAGGTCACACAGTTCAGCATCCCAACCCAGCGTGGTGATATTAAACAACAACGTACGGCTGGCGTTACTGTGGTCGGTGGCGAAAACGGCCCCACCCGTCAGGCGATAGATCAGGTAAGCATCAATTGTGCCAATCAAGGCTTCGCCTTGTTCAAGCTTTTGCCGGATGCTATGTTCTTCTTGTAGCAGCCAGGTGAGCTTTGACGCCGGGAAGTAGGTATCAATCCTGAGGCCGGTTTTTTGATGGACCATCTTTTCATGCCCATCTGTAATCAGCTGTTGGCAAAGCGGATCGCCACGGCGGCACTGCCACACGATAGCTGGATAAAGGGGCTGGCCGCTATCACGGTCAAATACAACAACGGTTTCGCGCTGGTTGGTGATGCTCAAGCAATGCAAATCAGCATCGGAGAGGGACGTTTTATCAATGAGCTGACTGAGCACCGCCAGCGCGTTCTGGTAAATCTCTTCGGCGTCATGTTCTACCCAGCCACTTTGCGGGTAATACTGTTTGTGTGGCAGCGAAAGACTATCTAACAACTGACCATCAGGCCCGAATAAAAGTGCTTTGGTTGCTGATGTGCTTTGATCTAATGCCAATATTTTCATTACATTTTCTCTCACTCGCGAAGCCTATTTTCGCTTTGGTCCGTAGTCGACTATTCGTATTTTTAATGAGTAAAGAATATTTATTCAATCACTCAATAACATAAAAGATAGTCGCTTTCTCCTGTGTTTTAGTTCATTAATGCCTGTGCAGTCTGATGATCGGTAATCAGGACATTGATGAGTTGTCCGTTGAGTGCCCCGCGGATCGCATTCAACTTGCGTTTGCCACCCGCAACACCCACGATTCGCTTGACGTTTTTCAGTTGGTCCAGGCCGATGCTGACAACACGCTTGTCGAGTGGCAAGTTGACTGGTTGACCTGTGATATCGAAGAAACGCAGGCAGACATCACCTACGGCGCCGGTTTGCTGCAAGGCTTCCAATTCTTCTTCTGAAAAGACATTGCCACTGCTCTGGAGCAGTTTTGAGGGTTCTACGCTGCCGATACCGACGATGGCCAGCGTGATCTTGTCGAAGTAGGCTGTTGCTTCGCGGACGAATGTGTCCGACATGACATCCGCATAGGCATCCTGTGAACGGGCCACACCGGGGGCAGGCAAATACACTGGATCGCCCTGGACCAACGAAGCGAATTGCTCCGTGATCCTGGCCGCATAGATTTCCGCCGAGGGATTGCCCATACCGCCCAGCATCTGTACGACCTTGGCATGAGAAGCTTTGGCTAAGGGATGCATGGCGTTTACCATTGCCAGTAAGGTGGAACTCCACGAGGACAGGCCGATCTCGTTACTGCCCAGGGTCGTTTCAATGTAGTAAGCAGCGGCGCTACCGACATGATCGAAAACGGCTTCATCGTTTTGATCATCGCAGTGGACGACAATTGCCTCTTTAAGATTGTACTTTTCGCATAAGGCTTCTTCCAGCTCTGTATAGACGCTCGTAGGAATGGTCACGGATACGCGCACAATACCTTCTTCTTCGGCACGTTTTAAGGTCCGAGAAACACTTGCTTGAGACAAGTCAAGCTGCTTGGCTATCTCTGACTGCTTGTAACCACGTTTGTGGTACAGATATGCAATTTTAGTCATTAGTCTCTGTTCTTCTACAGAAACCGGCTTTCGATAAGTTGCCATAGCTATGTCTTCACTTTGTTGATTAGAGGTCTAAATCAAATTCAAGACCTATTTGATACACAACTCCTACCCGCCCTACTAAGATACCCCTGCTGTGCTGATTACGAATGTTGAAGAAGAGGTCATAAACTGAAACTGAAAGTCCAAATGACTGAGAAACTAAAAGATTTCGCCAATACAAATAATATATATTCTTCTTTGAATACATTCTCAAAAACTGTAACCCAAGGCGTTTTTTGTGTCAAATACCATCCGAGTTCATTTTTTTGTAATCATAGTGTAAGCATCCCAACTCTATCAATCAGTAACAAGTAGTAGCGTTCCCGACCTGCGACAATTGTAGTACTTTATTTGCATTTTACGACAATAATGAGTATCATTGTTATAATGATCCGATAATGAATATATATTCAAGTTCTTGCTGCTATTATGACTCTTTCAACTACTACCTTATGCTGCAGAAAGAAACTCTTTGTCTGTTTCAGCCATTGTGCTAGTCCCTTTAATCTTGGTTACTCCCGACAACAAGGAAAAACAATATGAAAAGGTCGTCTCTCAACCTACTGTTGCTGAGCTTCCTTTTGCTAACAGGTTGCACCCTGGTGACAGTACGGACCCTCGAGGAAGATCGTATTGCCAAAGAAGGGTTTAGCGCAGAAAACTACGTCAACAGCATTTGGGAAAGCGACTTCCTGCCCACATTGGAAGAAAACGCCGTCGAGATTGGGCATTTACTGAGTGAGATTGATGCAGATGAAGATACGGCCACAGAGCAGTATGGCAACCGTACCAGCACTGGCCCATATAGCTTTATGGCCCAGGGTGAAGCAAAAATTCTAAACGTTGATCGTGAATCACGTGTGGGCCTTGCTCACCTAGACTTGCAGCCTTACGACAGCGAAGTCGACATTTATCTGGCCATTGGCCCAGTATTGCGGGGCAATGCACTTCGTGATGCCGTAGGGTTTATTGCCTTCAATGACTTTACCAACCAGGTAGAATTCGCTCAGGTCTCGGATGCGTTAAAAGAACGCGCTGATGTCGAGGTCCTGACGCCCTTTGGTGTTGATGAACGCATTGGCCAGACTATTCGCTTCTTGGGTGCATTTACCCTCGATGATCGTAATGAAATTGTCATCATGCCAGTCCGCCTGGAGGTCATCGAATGAGCGAGAACATTATTGCCCGTGCCGAACAGATCACAAAGGTATATCCAGGCACGGTCGCGCTGAACAAAGTCGATTTCAATATCTACGAAGGCAAGGTCAACGTCCTCATTGGCGAAAATGGTGCTGGCAAAAGCACCCTCATGAAGATCCTGGCCGGTGTGGAACAAGCCACGTCCGGTCGCATTATCCTCAAGGGGCAAGAAATCAAACCGCGCAATCCACGTGATGCCGAAGAACTGGGCATCGGGATTATCTATCAGGAGCTTAATCTCTTCCCCAACCTGAACGTGAGCGAGAACATCTTTATCTCGCACGAAAGGACGGTTGGCGGCCTGGTCATTGACCATCGTAGTCAGGAGAATAAGGCTAAAGAATTGCTTAAACGGCTAGAGCAGCCGATCAACCCCAAGACGTTAGTATCAAACTTGCGCATCGGTCAGCAACAAATTGTTGAAATCGCTAAGGTGTTGGCACTTGAGGTCCAAATCCTAATTATGGATGAACCGACATCCGCCCTGAGTAATGCCGAAGTTGAGGTGCTCTTTAGGGTGATTCGGGAGCTAAAAGCGCAAGGTGTTTCGATTGTCTATATCTCGCACAAGCTAGAAGAACTGATGCAGATTGGCGATTACATTACCATACTGCGTGATGGCAATCTCATTGCAGAAGCCCCGATGGAAGGTATCGATCTCAAATGGATCGTCGATAACATGGTCGGCCGCGATGCCAGCAAAATATACGAGCCAGCGGCGCATGACATCGGTAAAGTGATATTAAGCGTCAGAAACCTGACACTGCCCGCACCACACGGCAAAGATAACATTCTGGATGATGTGTCGTTGGATTTGCGTGAGGGAGAAATCGTGGGTTTGTATGGTTTGATGGGTGCGGGCCGCACAGAGTTATTTGAATGCTTAATGGGATTGCACCCCTACTATGCGACAGAAATGACGCTTGATGGCAAAAAGTTGCGATCTCATGTGGTGAGTAACCGTATTGAGCAGGGTATTATGCTCGTACCGGAGGATCGCCAGCGGGAAGGTTTGGTACAGACCCTGTCGATCCATGACAACATGATTCTAGCCAGCCTCCAAAGGTACCTGGCGCGGCTCCTATCCTTGAATACGAAGAAAGAAAAGGATGCCGTTGGTCAATATGTGCATGATCTATCCATCAAATTAAGCAACACGCGCAATCTGATCAGTTCCCTCAGTGGCGGTAATCAGCAGAAGGTTGTTGTTGGCAAAGCATTACTGACTAACCCGCGCGTCTTGTTAATGGACGAACCCACCCGCGGTATCGATGTTGGTGCAAAAGAAGAAATCTTTAATATTATGGTCCAACTGGCGCAACAAGGGTTGGGTATCCTGTTCGTCTCGACCGAATTAAAAGAAGTCCTGGCAATTTCCGACCGCATTGTGGTGATGTCTAAAGGACGTGTTATCCGCGAATTCAACCGTGACGAGGCGACTGAACAAGCTTTGGTGGAAGCCTCCGCTGTTGGTCACGGTGTGGATGTTGCACAATAATTGGAGGCTATAAATGATTAAGGCAAAGAACGATATGTCTGTCGCCGATCCTAGCCAGATCACGCAGCGTAGCGGTTTAGCGATTCTTGGCAAGATCCTCGTCAGCATGCGTGCTTTCATCGCTCTATTTTTATTACTGGGCTATTTTGCGATTATTAACGATTCCTTCCTGACACAAAGCAACCTGGTGATTCTGACCAAGCAAGTCGCTATCAATGCCATCCTGGGTATTGGGATGACCTTTGTGATATTGACAGGTGGCATCGACCTTTCTGTTGGCTCAATCGTGGGGCTGGCAGGTATGGTTGCTGGGGCGCTTATCAACGAGGGGCTCATTCTTGAGATTTTTGGCATTGTTGTCTACTTCAATGTCTGGATCATTATCGCTATCACGCTCATTGTAGGTATGTTTATCGGGTTAGCAAACGGTGTCATCATCACGCGATTTAACGTGGCGCCCTTTATTGCAACGCTTGGCATGCTCTACGTCGCTCGTGGCCTGGCTCTATTGAGCGCTAACGGCGCGACTTTCCCTAATCTCGTTGGCTCGCCGGAACTGGGTAACACGGGGTTCCCGGAGTTAGGTGCCGGGTCTTTATTGGGCCTGCCCTATTCCGTATGGATTATGATTTTTCTGACGATTCTGGCGGTATTCATCGCACGTAAGACCCCCTTTGGTCGCCAGGTCTATGCCATTGGTGGTAATGAACGTGCAGCCCAGCTTTCGGGTGTACGTGTCAAACGGATCACACTGCTGACTTATGTGATTTCTGGTTTTTGCTCGGCGATGGTTGGCTTAATCATTGCATCGCAACTGGTCGCAGCGCACCCGGCTACCGGCGAAACCTTTGAGTTGAATGCAATTGCTGCGGTCGTGCTGGGTGGTACGTCACTGGCTGGTGGCCGTGGTACTGTGTTCGGAACGATTATCGGCGCATTCGTGATTGGTGTGCTGCGTAATGGTATGGTGCTGGAAGGGCTGAGTTCTTTCCTCCAGATCATCATTACAGGTGTTGTTATTATTCTCGCTGTTGTCATTGACCAGCTACAGGTCCGCTTGCAACAGCGCTAGTAAGTTGATGTTCGCATTTGTCATATCAAGAAAGGACCAGATATTGCATACAAGGTTTTCTTTTGGCCGGTATTCGAATAGTTATTCATCTTTGTATAAACAGTAGGAGACCCTCATGAAACATAGATTCTTTGTGATTGCTTGTCTTATCGCTATACTCGTTTCTGTCGTTGTTCCGACAATTGCTCAGGATGACATGGAAGTGCCGATGGGTAATGGCGAGCTAATCGTCATCATTACGCCATCACATGACAATCCGTTCTTCCAGGCGGAAGCGGACATTGCCCAGGCTCGTGCGGAAGAACTGGGTTATGAGACCCTCGTTCTGGTCCATGAAGACGACCCGAACCTGCAGGATCAGCACTTCGATGTGGCGATCTCGCAGGGTGCTGCAGCCATTGTGCTCGATAATGCGGGTGCCGATGCCTCCATCGCCCCGATTGAGCGTGCCAAGGAAGCCGGTATCCCGACCTTCTTGATTGACCGTGAAATCAACGCGACAGGTGTCGCCGCGTCCCAGCTGGTCTCCAACAACTACTCCTGCGCTGTGGCAGGTGCGGANTACTTCGTCGACCTTATGGGCGAAGAAGGTCANTACGTTGAGCTGCTTGGTCGTGAAACTGACACCAACGCGGGCGTACGCTCCCAGGGCTACAACGATGTTATTGGCGACTTCCCAGATATGGAACTGGTTGCTGTCCAGACAGCCAACTGGAGCCAGACGGAAGCCTTTGAAGTGATGGAAACCATTGTTCAAGGCAACCCCGACATCAAGGGCGTTATCAGCGGGAACGACACCATGGCTCTCGGTGCCGTCGCTGCGCTAGAAGCCGCTGGCATGGATGATGTCTTCGTCGTGGGCCTCGATGGCAGCCCGGATGCAGTGGACTCCATCGACCAGGGTGGCCTGGATGCGACCGTTTTGCAACCGCTGGCCCTCTTCAGCGAACTGGCTGTTGACCAAGCCTCCATCTACATCCAGACAGGTGAATTACCGGAAGAAGAGAAACAGTCTATCGACTGCTTGCTGGTCACACCAGAAAACACCATGAACTACAGCAACTTCGTCCTGTCCGAATAATAATGCATGATGGGTGACCGCCTGTTCGGGTGGTCACCCTAAAAAATATTTGACGAAGCATTTTACTCAAGTCAGATTAATGGTAAAAAACATATGTTGCGCTATAAGCTGCTCCACCCACAAATATTAGAAGCACTCGGCTCCGCCGGGCATGGTACGCAAATATTGCTTGCAGATAGCAATTATCCGTTTAGTGTAGGTGCCCATCCAGGTGCAAGCCGCGTATACTTAAATTTAGCTCCTGGCGTCATTAGTTTGACTGATGTACTGGAAGTATTATTGGATGCTGTACCCATAGAATCAGTCCATGCCATCCATCCAGATAGTGACCAAACGCCGCCGATATTCGACGAGTACCGACAGTTGATGCCTAACTTAGAAATCCAAAAGTTAGGGCGGTTTCCTTTTTACGAAGCAGCAAAATCAAGTAACACAGGTCTCGTTATCGCCACAGGTGAGCAACGCACCTGGGCCTGTGTTTTGCTCACTATTGGTGTGGTGGAGGCATCGTAGCAGCAATCATCATCACGCAGTTGAAGGGTAACCAACCGTGAACACAAACGAATTACTACTGAAGTCAATCGAATATCGCAAAACGATTCTGGAGATCATACACCACGGGGGTGCAGGCCATACGGCTGGCAGCCTCTCTTGTGTCGATATTCTGAATGTGCTCTACAACAAGATCATGGATATCACACCTGAAAACTTCGATTCAGTGAACCGCGATCATTACATTCAAAGCAAGGGACACTCGGTTGAGGTGCTCTACACAGTCCTGGCCGATCAGGGATTTTATCCGCAAGATGACTTGTTCAAGGGCTTAAACCAGAACCACTCCAAATTCATTGGCCACCCGACGCGCAAAGTCCCCGGCATTGAGCACAATACTGGGGCGCTTGGTCATGGGTTATCTGTTTCGGTTGGGTTGGCCCTGGCTGGCAAGCTGAACGGACACACCTACCGCGTCTTTACCCTCCTGGGCGATGGTGAACTTGCAGAAGGCTCCAGTTGGGAAGCCTCCATGTCAGCAGCCCACTACAAGCTTGATAACCTCATCGTCATTATCGACCGCAATACACTCCAAATCACGGGACGCACAGAAGAAGTCAACGGTCTGGAGCCACTGGCCGATAAGTTTACGGCTTTTGGCTACGCCGTGCGTCAGGTGGATGGCAATAATGTCGAGGCGCTTTCTAACCTGCTCAGTCAGGTGCCATTTGAACAGGGCAAGCCAAGTCTGGTGCTCGCAAATACTGTCAAAGGCAAAGGCGTCAGTTATATGGAAGATCAGATGGTTTGGCATCATAAAGTACCTAGCGATGAACAGCTTGTGATTGCACTGAAGGAACTCGACACGGCCAAACTGGAATTGGGAGATGTTTGATGACGATTGAGCCAACCATGGGAAAACCAAACCAGCAAGTCTTTTCCGACACGCTGTTGGAGATCGCCAAACAGAATGAGAACATTCTGGTCGTCACGAGCGATTCGCGCGGATCGGGAAAACTGGTCGCATTTGGCCAAGAACTGCCCCAACAAATTGTGGAAGTCGGCATTGCTGAACAGAACCTGATTGGAATCTCTGCTGGCTTATCCGCTGGGGGTAAAAAAGTATTCGCTGTTTCCCCAGCCTGCTTTGTGACCATTCGATCTCTGGAGCAAGTCAAAAACGATGTGGCTTATTCGGATCGGGACGTTTGTGTCGTCGGCATTAGTGCGGGCGTCAGCTACGGTTTGCTTGGCTCCACACACCACGCCATCCACGATTACGCGGCTCTACGGTGCATCAATAACATCGACATCATCGCCCCGGCTGATAACTTCGAAACCGAACAGGCTGTCAGGGCGTTGGTCCATCATCCGCGCCCAGCCTACATTCGGTTGGGCAAGCGCCCCATGCCCAATTTACACGATCCCGAAAGCACCTTGTTTGAAATCGGCAAGGCGATTGAACTGCGCCAGGGTACGGATGTGACCATCATAGCGATTGGTGAACCAACAGCTCATGCTGTGGAAGCTGCGGACATTTTGTCACGACAAGGTATCTCATGTCGTGTCATCAGCATGCATACACTTCGTCCATTTGACAAGGCGGCCCTGATGGATGCAGCCCGTAACTCGCAAGCGATTATCACAGTAGAAGAACATAGTGTCTGTGGTGGCCTGGGNGAGCTGTGNGCCAGCGCACTACTTCAAGAAGGCATCCGCATTCCTTTCAAAATTGTTGGATTCCCGGACGAATACACCATTAACGGTGACCAACCGACCCTGTTCAAGCACTATGGTATATCAGGTGAAGGATTGGTGGCTACGGCATGTGAGTTGCTTGAGATGTGCAAAAGCCAGAGTTGAAATCGCATTTCTAGAACAAAGGACATTTAATCAATGAGTGATTTTACGATCTTTGATGTGCAATACCCGCCAGAATCAAAACAGCGCGTTATCGTCAACACCGACGCAAAGAATGAAGCCGATGACCAGTATGCGATCGTACAAGCCATATTGACGCCGTCATTCGAGCTTCACGGGATCATTCCTGCACATTTTGGAACAGGCAAGTCTGCCACCAGTTTGCAAGATAGTCATGATGAAACAATGCTTCTTTTAAGCCTAATGGGGTTGGAAGAGGAAGTACGTGTCGAAGATGGGGCAACGCACGCTATGCCAGACGAATCGACGCCTGTGGATTCTCCAGGTGCTCGTCTGATTATAGATGAGGCTATGAAAGAAGACGATAGGCCCCTTCATATTGCCTTCTATGGGCCGGTTACAGATATATCCTCTGCGCTACTGCTTGAACCTGAAATCGAAAACCGAGGTATACGTGTGGTTTGGATCGGCGGCGGAGAATGGCCTAGTGGGGGTCGTGAATACAATCTTTCTAATGATATCCATGCCGCGAATGTGCTCATGAAGTCCAATCTGGAAGTCTGGCAAGTCCCCAGGTCGACTTACCGAACGATGGGTGTCACCTATGCGGAACTCATCGAGAAAGTCTATCCGCAGGGTGAGATTGGCAAATACTTGGTCGAGCAGCTTTTGGAGTTCAATGCAAAGACGAACCCACACATGGAATATCGTTCGCTTGGCGATTCTCCGTGTATTGGTATCATTATGGATCCCGAATGTGGCCGATGGTCATGGCGACCCGCTCCGACATTTGACATGCAGATGCACTACATCCACACGGGGCAATATCGTCCGATTCGTGTGTATGATAATGTAAACACTCGCTTTATCCATGAAGATTTCTTTGCCAAGCTTGCACAATTTATCCGTCGTGGGTCAAAACTCTAGGCCGTAAGCAACTCACAAATGTGCAGGCGGCGTTATCAATCAAGATCTAGCAAATATCAAGTGAGGGCAAAAAACCGCAATTAGCTTAAGTATCGTTTGTAATTTCCATAGTTTTACAGGTTCCAAGTGCGTACTGTGTAATAGAGTTACAAAAGTGACTACAGAATCATCATGTGCGTTCGTGGCACCTCCAGAACCTGTAAAAACTCTGTTCCACATGTGGTAATTTGTTGGTGGCTTACCCTGCCCTCTTTGATACTTCTGACATTAAACAGGTTTCAAGATCGGTTATCTGTAATTAACTAATCAAAGTCGGACAACAGATCATCTAAATCGTCGAGCTCGGCGTAGGGGTAGACTGCTGGCGAGTTGCATCTGTAAACTTCACAGATGTACTTTTCCATCAGCCCCCTCCGAACCGGACGTGAACCTTTCAGTTCATCCGGCTCTCCAGAATTCCTGTGCTTTTGTTGGGTTAAACTGCCCTGAATGGATGTGTCGATGGCACTTTCGACACAAGATCAGTGTCTTTCGGTGCATCGCAATCATCCGCTGCACTCATTCAGGTTTGATTGGTCGCCTGGCCCAGCGTTTCTTCAAATCGACAAGCTTGCGAACATGATGCACTTCGCAATCTCCCTGTGAGCCACAGAGTTCGCACTTGTTGGCTTGGAGTCGTTGAACCAGATCCGAGCGCATGGCCCTAAGTTGATGGGGTGCCCCGCAAAACTTAGTGCAGAGAACAATCTGGATCAACTCGCAAAGCAAATAGCACTCACTGTTCCAATAGGGTTCATTCTTGTGGACGCGGCTACACCCTACCGAGATAATTGGTTCTCTGATCTTCACCCAGTTTAGTGGGCACAAGCAATGTCCAATATAATCAGGCAGAGGAGAAGATCATGGGACACAAGAACAAGCGATATGCAGAAGAGTTTAAGCGTGAAGCCCTGGAGATGGCAGCTAAAGGTGATGTGAGTGTTGCCCAGTTAGAACGTGATCTGGGGATCACGCCTGGTTTGATCTACAAATGGCGTCAACGCTATCGTGGTGACGATAAGGGTGGTGAGTTGAAACCTAGTGCTGAGCGTGAGGCAGAAGCTGAGATTCGTCGTCTGAAGCGCGAACTCGCCATTGCCCGTGAGGAACGCGACATCCTAAAAAAAGCCATTCAAGTGTTCAGCCAGGATCACACACGATGATATTCGAATTCATTGCAGCCCATCGGGATGAGTATCGCGTATCGCGTATGTGTGACGTGCTGGGCGTATCCAGCAGTGGGTTCTATGCCTGGCAGGATCGAGAGCCGAGCATCCGAGATCAGGAAAATGCTGGCCTGGCCATCGATATTCGGCAGGTCTTTGTCCGCAGTCGTCAGACCTACGATAGTCCGCGCATTCATGCGGAATTGCAGGCAATGGGTTGGTCTGTCAGCCGTAAACGGGTGGCTCGGCTGATGCGGATGCATGGGATTCAAGCCAAACGCAAACAGCGCTACAAGACAACGACCAAATTTGATCCAGCTTGTTAAACTACGTCTAATCTCATCGCAT
>PABP01000041.1 GCA_002699585.1 Anaerolineaceae bacterium
CACGCTAACTACGATTTTATGACTGCTTATTATACTGTGTAAATGCAAGCCTCATCACTCCGTCAAAACAATCGAGTGCGAATCACTACATATAAGCCCCGATCCCTGAAGTGAATGAGAAGAATCACACTCCCCTTTCATGGCGAAGAATCTCTCCATTTTGAGTTTTCACAATTCGTACAGAAATGTAACCATAAAAAGGCTTAGAAAACTTCTATGAACCTTTATAACATCACTAGGCCATTATGCTGTTGACTAACCAACAGCAACTGAAGCAGGATATGGAACCTTAAACTGAGTTTTTCTAAAGTCCCACCTACTCCTAAAAACTGGGAGCGTAGCAGATTACTTAAATACTTTTTTGAACCTAATTAGAATGGGTGTTCATCCAGCCATGTGCTAAGGTCATTTTCATCTCCAGCTAGAATTTCCTTCGGTACCTCGGTCCCTGCTGCTTGTCCCCATGAACGATCAACATAGATATTCATCTCAGGAAGTTGTGAAAGAACAGAAGCCCAGGTAAGGATCTGATCTTTATCAAGATACAGGTTACGTATATGGGGATGATTTATGACTTCAGGTGGCAATGTTCCAACTTCGGTATGAGCAAGGCTCAAAGATTCCAAGTTAGTCAAATTCTCAATGTCTGGGAGTGTTGTTGAGGTGGTTCCTCGTAAATTTAGAAATTTGAGGTTTGAGAGATTAGTGATTTCCGATGGGTACACCTCTAAATTTGTAAGAGATAAATCCAGCGCTTCCAAATTATAGAGATTGCCGATTTCGGGAGGTAAAATTGTTAAACTTCCTACTCCATACAGATCAAGTAACTTTAAATTTGTAAGATTACCGATCTCTGATGGTAGTGAAGTAAATGTCGATCGAAATAGACTTAAGTGCTTGTCAAGTACCCCAAAAGTGAAGACCGTTGTCTGAGAAAGATTGAGCGGCGAAAACAGCAGGCGGCATCTTGAGAGCAGTGTGAATGCGATGATGATTGTAGTAGCGGGTGTGTCGGTAGATGGCCTCGATCATCTCGCCAGGAGAGTCAAAGCGATTGATGTCACCCAGCTCATGCTTGAAGCGTCCAAAGAAGGATTCGACATAACCATTCTGCCAGGGCGAAGCGACATCGCTGACTGAGAGCTTGACCCCTCGTTGTTCCAGATAATCAGTACAACGCTGAGCCATGAACTCATTACCCTGATCCGAATGAAAGACCTGAGGTTGAAATCCGGTAGCGAATGCCTGGCGAAGGGTGGCTAAGACCAAGTGGCTGTCATGCCGTTTGCCAACTCGTTGGGCGATGCTCTGACGTGTTGCCAAGTCTTCGATGCTTGCGATGTACCAGAGCGTGCCACGATACTCAATCCGAGTGAGATCACTGCACCATACCTGATGCGGGTCGGTAACGGTCAGGTCTTTCAGCAGGTTTTTATAGGTGTGATGGGGTGTTGAGACGGTGCTGTAGCGTTTGACACGTCGTCTAGGCGGTCGTAGCTTGAATTTAGCCATGACTCGCTGCGTCCGTTTGTGATTGATCTCCAGATGAATGGCGATGCGACGATGACCATAGGCTGGATGGTCACGATGCACCGCTTCGATCTGCTTTTTGAGGCCAAGGTCTTTTGTTGGCTGCTTGAGTTGGCGATAGATGTTCTTGCGGCTGATGCCCAGGGCGTCGGCACAGACTGACTTCAGCTTGCTTCGGCGGACTATCTCGACTTTTTTTGCTGGTGCATGTTCAGCGTCAACTCGCCAATGAGCCGCTTCAGTTCTTCGTTCTCGCGTTTGAGTTTGTTGTATTCCAGAACGGATACCACGGCTTCACCGCTGGCTTGACGCAGCCAGCCGTAGATTGACTTGGCACTCACGCCGTACTGCTCAGCCAGATCAGCCACACGCTCGCCTGCCTGCACCTTGCTCAGAATTTCCTCTTTGATCTCTTTGGGAATGCGTCGACTCATTGGATCGGCCCTTCTAGTCAGCATTTTTCTCAGACTCTTGTCTTAGTTTATGGGGTACCGATCAGCGTGTATCCACAGGGTTCACTTCTCCCCTTCCATTTTCCCTCCCCCCCGAGTGGGTAACAAAACTGCCTCAATCACATAGACTTGCAACATGTTAGATGATTACAAAACAAGCAAGACATGCATAACATTATATATTTACAATGGTATGTTTGTCTGCGCATTACAATCGCTTTTGCTCAACAAACTTGACTTCTAAGGGGAAATATATGAGTACCTTTAATTTCAGGAGCCCAAACTACGATCATTACAATCAAGACTTCAAAAATTTCTTGAAAAGCCATTCATATTCGACACCGCGTGCAACTATTGCTGCTTACCTTAGAGAGCCAGAAGATGCCTTGCCGACATTCGACGTTGAGAAACTTGTAGATCGTTCAGTGGGCCCGGATTGTGGTGATCCGCTTCGCAAATGGTGCGTGTCTCTACTAAAAGCGGCGCTTACAGATGACAGTCAGGTGACACAAGGAGCTGTGCCTGTAAAAGTCAGAGAAGCGGAAGAGGCATTCGATGAATTGATGGCAGAGCTGTTTGGCCAAGGATTTGTTGAAGCCAGTAACCGATTACAGAGTGAAATGTTTAATGCGGCAACTAAACAGACCGATGAGTTGGGATCAGGTATTACAGAGAATTCTGAAGAACTGGAACAGTGGGTCAACAGTACAAAAGTAGCCAGTGATAAACTGTCTGGCGGGATGGCGAGCTATATAGGTGTAGAGGTAAAAAAATTCGCTACCGCCGTGGATAAGGGCATTCCTCCTGAACTATACCCTGCTGCCAAATTAGCCGGTTACCTAGACGACACTGATGAAGCGGAGATTCGCAGAAAATCCGGTATGCTGTTAACGGTTATCGACATGGCGCTTGGTGCTGGGGATCATGACACGTTTGCTAAATCTATGGCCGTTCTACGCGATTTGAACCCTAGTGCCTACCGTGCCGTAGAATGCGTTTCTGGCGTACAGGGAATGATAATTTCCTCGCAGGTTGAGGCTATAGGGCGATTCCTGGAGTCCTCGAGTGGAAAGGGTGATAGCCTAGATGTATATCTGTTTTTGGGTATGGTAAAACTTGCAGGTAAGGGTATGTCCGTTAAATCACTCTTTAGCGGGATGGTCATAGAAGATGTTCATGGTGGGTTAACTGGTACAAAATACTTCTCTGCTCATGATCCCAGAATGGATATGGGCTTTGTGGATCCTCTAACGATGACAGGAGTGGCATTTGGATTCATAGTAACAGTTCTTGTGGCAGCATATGCAGTACACACATGGGAAATTGAGCAAAGAGACAAAAAAACACAAGAAATTCGAGCAGCTATTGAAAAGCTTGAGGAGAAAATTAGCAAGACTGAAGACGATGGTTTCAGAGATTTTCTTAAAGAGAAAAAAGAAGCGCTGGATGCCTTGGCGAGCCACGAAAATGAGCAAAATATGTCACTTGGAAAAAGGGATGAAGCGTTTGATAACTTAGTGAATTCAAAATACGAAAATGACGAAATCAAAGGGCCGGATTCGCAAGGAAAGTCAGATGCTCAAATGGGAAGCGGCGAATCAGACAAGATACCAGAAAAGGTTGACACATACGATCAGCCAGCATCTGGAACTCAATTGCCTCAGGTGCCAAAAAGTGAGGAGCCTGCTCCTGGTTCAGAAGAACTTGGATCACCCTATGTAACCAGAGAAGCAGCAGCAGCGAAAGAACAGGAGGTATTGGGAGATGCTAGTGGTTTGGAACCCGCTGACCCACTCATGCAGCCACCAACTCACTCACCTTCCGATATAGCCATGACAAGAGCCGATGCGGAAACATGGATACGATCTATCCTGGATGAACCAGGTTGGGAACTGCATTTATATAATATGTTTGTAGAGAGTATGCGCGAACTATCAAGGGAAGCTCAACTTGAAATGAAGAATCGCGTCAAATACTCTGAGGACCACAAGCCAGAGCAGGATCGCCCCCTGGCTCTAAATCCAGATTGGGGGAACCTCTACACCTATTCGCCTCAGCTGGATAGTAACTGTGGATCAATGGATCCGGTTGAGACGGATTCAACTTCAGTCATAGGGATGTAGTGCATCTAAAAACTCTGATGGCTTGGCTATGCTTATTTTAAGCAACATTCCTATTCTTATGCCCATCAGGAAATTTCAAGAATCCTCGTCTGTCGGACAGTAGCGAGTTCTTTGGAACTGCTGACTTTCCTCTGTTTTATTTAAAGGAGACATTATGCGATTGAGATACTTGAACATTGTTCTTTTGCTTTTGTTAGCACTTGCATCAAGAGTAGTCGCTCAAGATTTGGTGATAGGGCCGCTTTCAGAAAACGAAGTCACACCTAAAATGGCAGATTTGGAGCAGGTGTTAATGGATGAACTAGCGTTCTATGCTAACTCGTCTTTCTATAATGAAATTGGTTGTGACTATAGCTATCGTCGGATTGATACGAGGATGCGTACGGCGAGTCCGCCTTCAGGAACTGAATTTGACGTACAAAGATATGTCATTCTCCTTACTCCAGAAAACGCTCCAGGCAACTCGTGTTTCATTTTTAGCAACGATAAAGCCGAGGTAAGAACGGATGTGTTTAACTCTGTACGACATATCCTAGCGGCTGCCTTCGAGGCAGAATGCTGGCCGCAGAAAATGCGCATCCTTGCAGATGCTGACGAACTATTTTTTATGAATTTGGAGTGCGCGCATATAAAGGTTAGTGGGGTACCGAGTGTATGGAGGCCGCATCACGCAAGTCCATTCACTGAGGAAGAATTTCAAGCAATGCTTGAAAATAATAAAGTTATATACATGCTTGATGAAATTGAAGATCGTATGACTGGAGAATTTAGTCGCCAAAAAACCGGTGAACGTAACGAGCTTGGTTTTGAAATCTCTGAATATGTTTGGGTAGGACCTTGTGCAAAATCAGGATCAAATTCGGGTGCTCCTTCGTCTGGCAGTGCATATTCCCTTATGATGAGTTATTCAGATGATTGCTATGCTGATGACGATGGGAGTGGCTCCAAGGCAATTTCAGATTATTATAATCTAGTGTGGTTTTTCTTGGATTATGCCGAGACAAATAATGTGATTCTATATGACCTCTCGGTCCGAGGGCCATATTGGCACCCGACTGGAAAAGAGTATCCAAGTGAAATCTATTGGCACACAATCGTAGTCACATTTCGCGACTGAATCAGCATATAAATATACATGCAAGAATATAGGAGGCACCATTGTGTGGCGCCTTCTAAGTTTGCACAGAATCAGAGATGACTACTGTTTCTCATCCCTATATTCCTTCACTCTATTCAACTGAAAATGATGGCAAACAGGCGGTTGTGAGTGTGAAATACTTTACCCCTGATGTTAACTGGACCGGGTATCCAACTGAGTTTCATAGCCGTGATTTCTTCTTTGGATTGGTGGATGTTCTCGAAGTTGAATTCGGTTATTTCTCCCTGCGCGAACTACAAGAAGTGCGCGGTGCTTTGGGCTTGCCTATAGAACGTGATCTTGATTTTAGACCACAAACGCTTGCTCAAGTTCGAGAAAACATTTCTAGGTAAATAGATTAGAGTTTGCTCGATGATCACCGCATTAGTTTCTCAGGTGCGGTCGTTTGCAAAACAGTTGCGACAGGCAACTTTTAGAGTGCAAAAAAAGGTTCGTTTTATTGCACTCGTGCCGCACAGTTAATTCGCGCTAGCTTTCTCCCCTACTCCTGTCAAAAGAACTCGTCTAATAAATCTAAGTGTAGTAAACTGCACGTACTACCATTTATTTGGACATATCACTATGAAAATCGGTTATGCGCGTGTCAGCACACAGGAACAAGAATTAGCACTACAGCTCGATGCCCTCAAAGAAGCTGGATGCGAAAAAATCTATCAGGAGAAAATATCGGGTGCAGCGAAAACACGGCCTCAATTAGAAGCCATATTAGAGCAATTGCGTACAGGCGATGTTGTGGTGGTATGGAAGCTCGACCGCCTTGCTCGATCCTTACGAGACTTGGTTGCATTGGTCAACCAGATTCAGTATAAAGGAGCTTCCTTCCGAAGCATTAATGACCAGATTGATACAACCAGCGCACATGGCAAATTCACATTCCACATCTTCGCATCTCTGGCCGAATTCGAGCGTGACATCATCCGAGAGCGAACCAAAGCTGGATTGGAAGCTGCACGAGCCAGAGGCCGAAAAGGTGGACGTCCAGCCGGATTGTCAAAGAAAGCTCAGCATACGGCTATGCTAGCTGAACGTCTTTATCTGGAGCGTGAACTAAGCGTCAGTGAAATCTGCGATCAGTTGTCCATTTCCAAGGGGACACTCTACAACTACTTGCGACATCAGGGCGTCACAATAGGCAAGCGAGCATAAGAAATGAGCAGTATATGGACTTTGAGCTCTGCCCTACTCAATCATGTCCATGATGGTGGATTGTGCTAAAGCAAACGCACCCTCGATTGAGAGTGCGTCGAGTGTTGAAGGTTGCATGGGCTACGTCCTGACTTTTCGTAGTCTCAAGGGCGATTGTCGAGGCAAGCGTTCGACCTCGTTCCGTGCTTCCAGGTCAAGCTGAACCGCTTTACAGTACCATCGGATGGATCCCGGCTTCGGGAACATTTCCTTTGGCACCTGCTTTTCAGCAATATATGCTTCAACATCCGTTTCGAGATCCTCAAAGCTCATGCTGCTGCCTAATGGCAAAACGTGTAGAATAGCTTCTCTGATAATGGCATATTTCTCTGAGTTGAGGTTTTCCGTATGGTTTGGATGATTAATATTCTTTCCTTTAATTGTCGACATAACAACTCCTTTCATCACGATCCATACAACCATCATAAGTCAACCAACTAAAGCTTGTCTTGCGAATTCCTGCTAACTTTTGTAGGTCTGCATATGTTGGCGATATACCGATGGAGATACCCCACAATGGTTGCCGAACGCGTGAATAAAGGCACTCAGACTGCGGTAGCCGACAGCAAGCGCGATGTCCGTTACACTTCTTTCGCCCTCCTCTAGCAAATGACGTGCCTGTGTCAGTCGCAAGCGCATCACATATTGATGGACTGTGATATCAAAGGCTGTCTTGAATAGTCGAGCAAAGTGATACTGTGACAGAAGTACATGATCAGCGACACACCGTGTGGTGATATGGTCAAGATGATTCGCCTCAATGAATTGCCGCGCCTGCATAAGACGTGGCAAGAGATGTTCCACTGTACTATTACGACGATCATTGAGAGCAAGAAGGGCTTGATATTTGAGCTTCAGACTCTGAAGTATTTGTCCCACCACTTCCATAAACCATGCTTCGCTATCACCTTCTTCGTCTAGTGTTTGCACTAGCATATGCATGGACTCCGACAGAAAATCACCTTGTGGTAAAGGAATACCGCTTAGTAAAGATTGTATATCCACCGGGATACTGAGAAACCGTGCCATCTCACCGATGAAACCGGGGCTGAGAAGAATCACTAACACTCGTTCGGAGACCTGCCTCGACTCGACAGGATGCAATTGTGAGAACTGACACCCAGTGGTTGGCAGTATGATCAAGTATTGATCGCTCTCCAGCAAAGCCTCCCCACATACTATCGGAGCAGAACTAAGAGGATAAATCAACGTGATATGTCCCATATCCGGCAGGGGCGTCACGTTTTCGATTTTACCCAACCAGACGGCGTTAAGCGGTGACACCAGTCCATTGGTACGCTTACCGGGTAGATCGTCTTGTCTTAGAACAATCATCTCTATATCTCACACTAAGCTTTTACAGGAGTTCTTCGATTCGTCTGTCTCGATGATTTTTGCGAGACGAAATCGAAATCTCAATAAAATCATCGATATGTAGATCTTTCTCACGAGTACGTTCCAGGATTTCTAACCGCTTCAATTCTTCGTTCTCACATTTGAGTATGTTGTATTCCAGCACAGATATTACGGCTTCGCCACTGGCTTGACGCAGCCAGATCAGCCACACGCTCGCCTGCCTGCACCTTGCTCAGTATTTCCTCTTTGATCTCTTTGGCAATCCGACGGCTCATTGATTGGTCCCTCTAGCTGGCATTTTCTCTAGCACTTGTTTACAACAAATCAGCCTGAGGTTGATAGCCAGTGAAGGATGCCACAATATGCGTGGCACAGGTTTGTTTAGCAAAACGGAACGGCTCTTGTGTCAGCTAATACCGATACAGGCCAATCCAATCTTCAGATTGATTTACTCAGATGCCAATAGTCAAGCCACCATCAATAACTAAGTTGGCTCCGGTGATAAACGACGCCTTTTCACTTGCTAGGAATACCACCCCTTGGGCGACCTCAGCCGCTTTACCGACCCGACCTAATGGATGTAGGGCGCCCCAGTCTTGGACTGCGACCTCAGGATTCTCTGGGACGAATTTCTCGGCAGCCCACCGTAGCATGGGAGTATCGACTGACCCTGGCGATACGGCATTCACGCGGATATTATCTTTGGCGTGATCCAGTGCCATCGTCCTAGTCATCGCGATGATTGCGCCCTTTGTTGCTGTGTAGGCCACGACATTCTTCTGGCTAGCCAATCCCTGTACAGACGCCATATTGACGACTGAACCACCTCCGTGCGCTTTGATATGCGGGATACAGTACTTGGACACAAGATATAGCCCCTTCAGATTGACGTTAATCGTCCGGTCCCAGATTTCTTCATCAGTCGTGATGACCGAGCCATAGGTTTGAATGCCAGCATTATTGACGAGCACATCAATGCTATCGAATGCATCAACAGCAGCCTGCGCCAGCCTGGCCACATCAGCACTGATGGAGATATCAGTTGGGACAGCTATTGCTGTCTGGCCCTTGTCCTGCAGTGTCCGAACAACTGCATTAGCACGTTCTTTGTCAACGTCAGCGATGACGACTTTGGCCCCTTCGGCTGCGAAGGCTTCACTACAAGCTCTGCCGATACCGGCTGCACCGCCCGTTACCACAACCACTTTTCCTGCGAACAACATCCCAAGTTTCCCTATATATAGAATCTGCGATCATACGGGTTCAAAAGCGTTGTGCGACATCAATTCATCTCCATCAGCCGTAAGTCCAAACTTGCGCTCCAGCCTAAGGCCTCCACAGCTCGGCTAGTAGTCCGGAGGATTCATACGACGACCCTATCTGTTTCCAGTGGCAGCGCCACATTGATGATGATACGCGGCTCATCCTGATTCGATACACTCAGGGCCAGGGCCTGTATGTTGCGGATATATATCGATACGTTCCCTCAATGTGTTCACGAACAATCCGATCCATCTGTGCGACACGAACATCCAGCTTAGCCGCCTCAAAGCCCATTATGAAGGCAAGTTCAAAAATTTATGGTCCTTTTTGAGAGATTAGCTTACTATTTTAGCGCTACCTGCTAATGATTTGCCAATTACAGCAGTCTACCTTACTGCACTTTATACATGTATGAGCGGAAACACATTCGAATTGCCTCGAAGTCACGTCTTATTCAATTAATTTTTGAGCCAAAGCACATGGGAAAAAGATGCTTGAGGTCGGAATTTCAGGTTTATCAAGAACGTTCGCTTTTCTGGCACAAATATTCACTAGTCAGCGCTATCAAGAAGAGACGATTTACTTGAGTCATGTCAATACAGCCAGCGGGCATGAGCTGCTCTTTATAGTCGAGAGCTTTTTACATGGCGTTAGTTAGGGGCACAAAGTGATAATCAAAAGGATAATGGGAAAATCTGCTTTCAAATAATGGTTTTAGAAATTGCTTTGAGAATGCTTACCTTTGAGCAACTTTCTTCTAACAAAGTAGATCAATAAGTTTTAGATCAATTGCTGCTGTCACATAACGGTCAATGACTATGGAACGGCCGTCAACTATACTATGGTTGGCATTCTGTATCATGTGAATTACCCAATAAAGCATTCCTCGGCGATAGTTGAGCCAGGGATCGGTCCAGTTGGCGACACCAAAGGCATGCATATGTTTAGCATGTGTTTCGACTATAAACTCCTCCAGGCGCCTACGTTCAGAAATCGGCAAACTCTGGACAGCGAAAACTGCCACATCAAAAGATGCCAACCCACAACGAGAATCAGCCCAGTCTAAGAAGATGACCTCGTTACCTTCTCTACCAATCAGAACGATGTTTTCGAAATGAGCATCCCCATGAAGCAATGTGGCTGGCTTAGACACCTGGTCCACGGTCGACGGAATGCATCCTACAAGAGCATCACCCAACGTGATGAAAGCTTCGCCATACTTCGCCTCGAAATAATCTCGGCTTGTGCGCCAGCCCTTTTTATATGCTTCAGTGATTTGGTACTGATACCTTGAATCTGCCAAGTGTGGCAATGTGGCCAGGCTGTCTGTCTTATTCCACCAGGCGGCATGAAGCGATGCCAATGATTTAATAGCCCGATCCATATGGTGCTTTGTAACACCTTGTTGCCAATCAATAGGAATGAGATTATCAACGTCCTCCAAAATTAGAATGGAGTTCGTTTCTATGGTATCCAAGCACCCTACATAAAAGCGTGGAGTACGAACTGAGACGAGGTGGGCAATATCACGATAGAATGCGACCTCGTTTGCAAAACCAGAACCAGGCCGATTACTCCTATTGCCCATAGGTTGTTTGAGTATCAACGACGTCGGGGCGTGAGATTCCACGTGATCGTATTCAATATGTAATCGTCGAAGCACACTGGAAAACAGACCTATCTGTTCTATTCGGATACCAATAACGTTGGCCTGTTTCAGTACACTCTGATCACGCAGGACATTTGTCAGCCACTCAGTTGAAATACTGTCAACGCAATTTGAAGCTTGCATATAGCAACAATTAGAATAGGAATCGCTTAAAAAGAGAAAAAGTTTGAATTACCGAATAAATACTAGGATAGCATACCTTTTGCCGTTGCTAATTTATCAATCGTTTCATACAAGTACCTTACATGCCTGATAAAGCTACCTATATTCGAATTAACGTAACAGAGTTAACAAGTTTTTTGATAATGGATAAATCATATGCTGCTGAGAAAAGATATGATGACGTGATTTTTTGACAAAGAAGATTAGAGTAGCTATAATACGTTTGATTATAATATCGCTATTGAATATTTATTCATTTTTTGGATTGTTTTGTATGTTCTTGACTAAATCTCATACTTTCTTTGCTGCCTGTTGCCATGCATTTTTAGTATTCAATTCTAAAAATGTAGATGCCAGCCACCACCTCGTTTGTCAAAAAAATCTCATACGAACCGCATGGCCTCTGTAGGAGGGGCCAATGCTATGTCAGATTCTATGATTGTAACTTGGGTGTTTCTCGAGTTGACTTTTTGCTGGGCGTCCATTTGTCCGCTTGATTTACTTTCAACTGTATATGGTGTTAGTAAGGAGTAGCTTCTGAACCGAAACACAGATAATTTAGCGGGTCCCCCAAAAGCAAATATATGAATATTTATGGAGGCATCAATGAAAAAGAGTTTTCTGATTACTGTCGTACTCGCATTATTTTTTGTCAGTGTAGGGTTAGTCTCTGCACAAGAGATGACCGACGTCGGCACACCCCGCAATGAGACGCTGATTTTCCAAACATTTGATCGTCAAACACAGACCCCTGATCAGCACAATCCGCTGATGAACTTCGCTGTCTGGCGTGGTTTCAGAGAATTGGGCTGGGGTTTCTTATGGGAAACAGATACTGGAACCGGTGAATCCTACCCTGAACTAGCTGCCGAAATGCCGATTCCGCTCAATGATGAGTTCACATCATTTGAAGTTCGTTTGAAGGAAGGTGTTTACTGGAGCGATGGCGAAGAATTCAATGCCGATGATGTTATCTTTACGTTAGATGCATACTTTGATCTGGTTGGTACATCCACATGGTTCGGCGTCAACCGCATCACGCAGTATGTTTCGGACTACGAAAAGATCGATGATTATACGGTCCGCATAGATACCATCAACCCGGCTTATGATTTCAGTACGGTGTTGGGTGTCTATACTTGGGGTTCGGCCTTTATCATTGTTCCTGAACATGTCTTCTCAGAGGTAGAGAACCTGGCTGAGTTCCGTAACACGTATCCCGTTACCATTGGCCCATATGTCGTAAAAGAATTCGACCCGAATGGCTTCTGGCAATTATGGGAACTGCGCGAAGATTGGGAACGCTCTGCCTGGGGTTTTTTGGATGATGACGGCTACATGCCGCAATATATCCTCTACAAAGACTTTGGCCCAGAAGAAACACGTTCACTATCATTCGTTCAGAATGCTTATGATGTTGATACTTTCATGAGCCCTGATTCCATCAAAGCAGCCCAGGCTCGTAACGAATACATCACCACCTTCTCACCAGATATGCCATATCACAATATGGACGATGCTTGCGGTTATGGTGTGTTGATGAACATGCAACGCGCGCCATTGGATATGCTGGAAGTACGCTGGGCACTGGCTCTATCACTCGACCTGGCAAATGTCGGTATCAATTCGGTAAATGGTGAGTTTGTGGCTTCACCGCTGCCGATGGTCGATACACAGATTCTGCGCCCGATCTACTTTGAACCGCTCATCCCATGGCTAGAAGAATTTACACTCCCGGATGGTTACCAACCCTACAATGCGAACTGGTCAGTAGAATTTGTCGATGCGCTTGGCCAGATGGGTGCTCAGGACTTGCCAGAAGATCCGACGGACTTTGGGATTGGTTGGTGGAAATACGATCCAGAAGAGGCTGCCAATCTGCTGTCTTCGGTTGGTTTTACTCAGAATGCTGAAGGCATCTGGCTGCTACCGAGTGGCGAAGTCTGGGATCTCGAATTCGTCATTCCAGGTGACTGGAACAAGGTCATGCAGCGCGTTGGCTTCTCGATTGCCGATAGCTGGCGCCGTTCCGGTATCAATGTGAATACTGTACAGGTCGATAATGCAGAGTTTGGTGTTGTCCAGAATACCAATGCAGAACGTACCACCATGCTCAACTGGACAAACTGCATCTTCAATCCCAATTACCTGAATTCCTGGAATAACGTCGAACTCGAGTATGTGAATAATGCTGACGAGACAGCCACAAATGATGGGAATCAGTACCAATGGGCCAACGAAACAGTTGATCAGTTGGTACATGAATCCAAACAGATGGAAACTACAACCGAGGAATTCTATGAGATTGGTCGCCAGATTATCCAGGAATTTGTCACGGACATGGCCTACATCAATATCATGAATATCCCGACGACGATCCCTACCAATGAGTACTATTGGAGCGGCTTCCCCAAGCGGGATGATTACTACGCCGTGCCATATTCATGGTGGAGCTCTGCGAAAGAAATCATTGCCAGTATCGAACCCACCGGTCGTTAAGACCAAACAAATGCTGAGGAGCAGCCCATATGGGCTGCTCCCACATATGTTGGCCTATCGGAGCAACTCATGGGACTTATACAATATATTTCCAGTCGGGTAGGTGCCTATCTGATTGTCCTCTTTGTAGGCATCACCATTACGTTTTTTTTGCCACGTTTGATGCCCAGCGACCCCATCGAAGGCTATATTGCCCAGATGCAGAACCAGGCTGGGCAGTCTATGAACCCAGAGACAATTAGGGAGCTTCGAGCATCTCTGCGTAAGTTGTATGGCCTAGAGGGTACGCTTATTGAGCAGTACGTTGATTATCTTGAGCGCATCATCCTCAGGTTTGACTTTGGTCCTTCGCTCGCGTCATATCCCAGGCCTGTTTCAGAATTTATCTTTAATTCTTTGCCCTGGACGCTAGGCTTGTTAGGCACATCACTCGTTATATCCTGGGTTATTGGCAATTTGATTGGACTAGTGGCTGGCTTTTATCATAACAGTCGTTGGGCCACATTTCTTGAAACGCTGGGTGTAATTCTCTACCCGATTCCATATTACATTCTGGCGCTGGTGCTGATTCTCTTATTTGCCTATATCTGGCCGATTTTCCCACTGAGTACCACCATCATGCCAGGAGATTTTTCCTGGGAAAAAATAAATTCAATTATCTACAATTCGTTCTTACCAGCGCTTACGCTAGTGTTGGCGGGCTTCGGTTGGAACATCCTGGGCATGAAGGCGTTGTCCTTTGCTAATAAGGAAGAAGGTTATGTCACCTTTGCTCGTTTGAAAGGCACGCCATCACGCACGATTATGTTTGGCTACGTCTTCAGGAATTCGATCCTGCCACAAATCACTGCTTTGGCACTCTCTATTGGTGGCATTTTTAACGGCGCACTGCTAACAGAGATCCTCTTCTCTTATCCTGGTCTGGGATTGTTGATGCGTACTGCCATTGGCAGCGGTGACTTTAATTTATTGTATGGCACGATCATCATGTCGATTGTTTCAGTGGCAACAGCCGCATTGATCATCGACCTGATCTATCCATTGCTTGACCCCAGAATTCGTTACAGGTAAGCGCCATGAAAATGAATTTTAGACTGAAAATTGGTCTTGCAATCCTCGTGATCTTCACAATGGGTAGTTTCTTATTGCCACTCTTTAACGATGTCGATCCATCTCAACAGGGTACATATTTCAAGAATCTGCCCATTAGCTCGGACCACCTCTTGGGGACGAATACCCAGGGTCAGGACATATTCTGGTACCTGGTCTACTCCGTTCGTAATTCACTCATTTTGGGAGTTGGGGTCAGTATTTTTACCACACTGATTTCAGCCTTCCTCGGTTTGAGCGCGGGTTACATTGGTGGTTGGTATGATCGGTTTGTGATGGTGCTGACAGATTCAGTGATTTCAATTCCCAGTTTTCCTATATTAATCGTTTTGGGGACGCTAGTACGTGGCAATACGAACTTCTTCATCTTGGGCCTCATATTAGTAATTTTTGGTTGGGCATGGGGCGCACGGACTGTACGGTCGATGGCTCTTTCCATCCGGGAAAATGAGTTCATCAATACCTCACGTTTTTCGGGCTCTAGTAATCTAGAAATCATCTTCCAAGAAATCTTCCCGTATACATTTGCCTATATGGTGGTTGGCTTCATCAACTCGATTCTATTTGTCATCAATACGGAAGCGGCATTAGCCGTGATTGGTCTGTCCAAAGTTGAAGTCCCAACGCTTGGCTCCATCCTCTTTTGGGCACTCAACTACAACGCGATGTTTATAGGTCAATACATGTGGATTGTCGCGCCAGTAGTGGCCACAGTTATCCTTTTCCTGGGTCTATTCCTGACTTCAACTGGCTATAACCAGATGTTTTCAACACGGCGAGGGCACGCATGATTAAGTTGAATAATATCATCGCAACCTATACCACCGAACGTGGCCAAGTAAATGCTGTTGACGGGCTTAATCTGGAATTCCCTAGCGGTAAGACCATTGGTATCGCTGGTGAATCTGGCTGTGGCAAATCCACACTGTTAAAAGTTGTCTACGGCGATCTCATTTATCCTCTGTCCCTTACATCGGGCAATGTGGAATATGGCTTTACCGGAGACTTTGGCACAGAAGTCACCACGAAGGACATCAAAGACCATTGGTTCAAGCGGATTTCCTATATTCCCCAAGCTTCTATGAGTTCACTGAACCCGGTTTTACGTATCCGGCGACAGTTTGTGGATTTCCAAGGTGTCGACCAGGACAAAGAACAAATTCTGGCAGAAGTTCGTGAATACGTTAAAAGCCTGGATCTGCCACCGGAGGCCATCGATGCCTATCCACATCAGCTTTCTGGTGGCATGCGTCAGCGCATTATGGTAGCGATGGGCACTTTCTTCAAACCAGACATCATACTGGCGGACGAACCGACGACGGCGCTAGATGTGGTTGTCCAGAAGAGCATACTGATGTTGTTGATGGATATTCAGGAGCAGATGGGTAACACCATTCTCTTTGTTTCCCACGATATGGGTGTTCATTATCAGTTGACACACAAAATGCTCATTATGTATGCAGCTAAAGCTGTTGAATTTGGCGATTCTGAAGCTGTTTTTGGCGAGCCATTACATCCTTACACAAAGATGCTGACCGATTCGTTGCCAACCATTGGTGACGATCATATCCGCGAAGGTGTCTCTGGCCGACCGCCAAGCCTTTGGGATGACTTGGTTGGGTGTCGATTTGCAGCTCGTTGCCCACTGGCAACTGAAATCTGCCGCCAGCAAGAACCAGAATTAGTTGAACACAAACCTGGGCATTTTTCTGCCTGTCATCATGCCGATCAAGTATAGGGTGAGCTGTCATGACAACAGTACTTAAAACAGAAAGCTTGAACAAAACCTATCGGCTTGGAGGCTTTATCAATCGTGTGAAGATCAATGCGCTAGATGAAGTCAACTTACACGTAGAAAGTGATGAGCCCGTAATTATTAGCCTGGTGGGGGAATCCGGCAGCGGTAAGACCACGTTGGCCAAAGTTATTTTGCGCCTCGTGTATCCCTCCTCTGGTACGGCAACTGTTTATGATGAACAAGTTGCTGGCACAGGTTCCAATCCTTCAAAAAATCAATTTCTTTCGGCCATTCAGCCTATCTTTCAAAATCCATTCGAGGCTTTTAGTGCATATCGGTCCGTTGATAAATATCTTCAACGTACAGCGAGACGTATCAATGCCAAGTCTGAAAAAGATGCTGAAGCGGCGATTGAAGACGCCTTGGCATCTGTTGGGCTGAAATATCAGGATGTAAAGGGAAAGTACCGCAATCAATTTTCTGGTGGTGAGTTACAGCGCATTTCAATCGCACGAGCGCTCATCCCACGTCCGAAAATGATCATTGCTGATGAACCCGTCAGCATGATTGATGCATCCCTGCGCATGAACATCATCAACTTGTTTCTATCGCTTAAAGAGGACTACAACACCAGTTTTCTCTATATCACCCATGATCTGGCGACCGCTTACTACGTCAGCGACTACATCGCTGTGATGTATCGTGGTTCGATAGTGGAATTTGGTGATGCGAAAAGCATTTTGACACGACCTGTGCATCCATATACACAGTTGCTGCTGGATTCTATCGCGCTAACCGATCGCAAATGGGAACGCACACAACACGGCGCAGCGGATATTGAAGCTAAGGAATTCCAGTTTACGGGGTGCCGTTTCCGTAACCGCTGCCCACTTGCAGAGGATATTTGTAAACACGAGCGTCCACAGGCGATATCACTGCCGGATGGTCGTGATGTTTATTGTCACTTTGCTGAAGAGACTATTCAAAAAATGGAGATTACTACATGACCAACCAAAAAGTAGAAAGATGGGGCCTTTTTGAAGAAGCATTCAACGGTCCATCCGATGGCAATCCCTTCCTTGATGTCAGTCTGAAAGCGACTTTCACAAACGGGGCTAATTCGGTAGAGGTCACGGGTTTTTATGATGGTGATGGCATTTATCGAGTACGCTTTATGCCAGATGTTATCGGCGAATGGTCATATACAACCCAGAGTAACCAGGCTGCTCTGGACGGCAAAAGTGGGCAATTGACGTGTATCGAACCCAGCGCAGATAATCATGGCCCTGTAGGTGTGCATGATACGTTCCACTTTGCCCATGCGGATGGAACGCCCTATTATCCATTTGGTACTACCTGCTATGCTTGGACTCATCAGACAGAGGAACTCCAGGAACAGACACTCAAAACACTGGAAGAAGCGTCCTTCAATAAGATGCGTATGTGCGTCTTCCCCAAAGATTACCCCTTTAACAAGAACGAGCCACCGTACTATGCGTTCGAGCGCAATGAAGCTGGTGAAGAAGACCATTCTCGTTTTAACCCCGTTTTCTTCCAGCATTTTGAAAAGCGTGTGGGCCAACTGCTAGAAATGGGCATCGAAGCAGACATCATCATTTGGCATCCTTACGACCGCTGGGGCTATGCCAATATGGATGAAGAAACAGACTACCGCTACCTCCGTTATCTCGTGGCTCGGCTAGGCGCATATCGCAACGTGTGGTGGTCGCTGGCCAACGAATATGACTTCATGCTGGAATACAAGCCCATGGAGCGGTGGGACAACTTCTTCCAGATTTTGCTGAACGAAGATC
The DNA here is from genome assembly GCA_002699585.1 of Anaerolineaceae bacterium. Lineage (GTDB taxonomy): Bacteria > Chloroflexota > Anaerolineae > Aggregatilineales > Phototrophicaceae > Phototrophicus. The sequence goes on from PABP01000041.1 coordinate 18,061, forward strand.
CTTATGACCGTTTGCGCTCGATCCATCAGGGCCATCCCGAGGACATGTACGACCACAACAAGCCCGGCGTGACCCATGTCTGTATTCAGCACGTCGATGTGCGTCAGGTCGTGGAATGGCGCAAAACCTATGGTAAGCCAATCGTCGACGATGAACTCCAATACGAAGGTGATATTGTCTATCCGTGGGGTGGTATCACTGCTGAGGAGGAGACGCATCGTTTCTGGTTTATCGTGACCAATGGTGGCTATGGTGGCCACGGTGAAACCTATATGCACTCGGATGATATTCTGTGGTGGGCCAAGGGCGGCGTTCTACATGGCGAAAGTTGGAAGCGAGTTGGCTTCTTGAGAGAAATTATTGAAGATGCACCTGGTGGACTTTCACCACATCAAGGTGCGGATTCAAACGTATTTCCACAGCGCATGAGTCGCTGGTTGTGGTCGCAATACTCCGGTGCCTACCATGGGGATGATTACCATCTGATTTACCTGGGTGTTTATCAACCGGCGCGTTTCCTCTTGTGGTTGCCCGTAGATGATGCCTATCAGTTCGACGTTATCGATACCTGGAACATGACCATAGAACCGGCTCAAGTCAGTGTCCTCAGTGAACCACCGGATTATGCCTATCCGTTCCCAGAGCAGCCGACCTATGAACTCATCCTACCCGGCAAACCTTATCTGGCGCTGCGCATCAGGAAATAGTACCTCCTCTGAGTAACATACACCAAAAAGGCATGCTGGATGTCATCAGCATGCCTTTTAATTTGAATGTACCCGATTAGACTTTCGTGCCTGCAACTATGCTTCGTGGTGGTATGTCTCCCAGCCGAAGTAGGTTTCAAAAGCTTCAGTCAGGATGGCTGCTGAATGAGAGGCATTCATAGCGGCATGATGCTCAAAGCCATTCTTGACGATATAGCGCAGCAGTCCTTGTAGTTCCGGTACTTCAACCAGGGCACGGCTGCCGAATGTCTCCATCGGATCGTCCACGAACATACCATCACCCACATACGCCTTGATGACGCCGTTGCGATCATCGGTTGTCACACGCGCATAGCTGAAGGGTCCAGCAGGCGTCCGACCCTGGACAATGCCATACGTATTTTCATCGCCAAGCGTGGAACCCAGGATCGGCGCATAACTCATCTCGAAGTCATCTTCAGGGAAGAAGCTTTTGGCCCAGTTGCCACAGTGGAAGAGCACGCATTTGTTGGGGTCATCAGCATAGTTGTTGTTCCAATCGACGAGCGCGCTAGGCGTGTTGGATGCCAGTTGCAGGGCATACATCGACACAACCCCGGTGACATCGACTTCGCAGGCGCTGGGCAGCAGTTGTTCGCTCATCATACTCATAAGGGTGCAGACGTTGACGCCATAATTGGATTGCAATGAATCCCAGCATTGGATGGCCGAGGCAGTGATGTCCAGTTCTTGCATCCAATCATCAATCACGACGCCGATTTTGGCCATCTTATATAAGGAAGGCGACGGGACACTATCCGTTTTGACGTAGTCCATAATGCGGTCGATGCGATCTTTAACGCGGACGTCATCGTCGGCCAGTTTACGAGCGGGGCCAAAGACCTCGGTCAGGTCAATCGTCTGGACGCTCATGCCAACCGATTGCAGCAGTTTTTCGCTGTAGCGGGTCGTGTTGAAAGCATTCGGGCGCGCGCCAACCGCACCCAGGCGGGCATTCCGCAGGCCTTTTACCACCCGGCAAACGCCCATGAATTTCTTCAGATCGGCTTTGAAAGATTCGCTCTTGGGATGGACGGTATGCAATTCAGTGACAGTGTATGAGTAGCCGTACTGGTACAGGTTGTTGCACGCAGAAATCTTGCCACAAAAGGCATCCCGTCGACGGGACGGAATTAACTGGTTGAGATCATCGGGATAAGCCTGCACCAGGATCGGCACGTTCAGGCCAGAAAGCTTGATGGTTTCCGCGATGCCCTTTTCATCCCCAAAATTTGGCAGGCAAACCAGGATCCCGTCAATGTCGTCCCGGTGCTGCTTGAATAGATCAGCACACTTTTTGGCATCTTGCCATGTTTCCACAGCGCCGAGTTTGGTAGCATCTTCGTCTAGGATGATGGGCGTGATGTGATGTTCGTCCCGGGGAAAACAGGGGGAAGCGATGTGCTTTTCCTCCGCCACGTGGCTCACGCT
>PABP01000042.1 GCA_002699585.1 Anaerolineaceae bacterium
TCATCATCGCATTCACACTGCTCTCAAGATGCCGCCTGCTGTTTTCGCCGCTCAATCTTTCTCAGACAACGGTCTTCACTTTTGGGGTACTTAACACAATCGAGATTGACCGCTGTCATCGTCTACTTCAAACTGTAACCAAGCACTTCCGGGTAACTTCATTTCGGCACGCAGTCTGAGCATGTGACCGGGTGCAATAGCTTCAACACGCCAAAAGTCCACGGTATCTCCAGCACGAAGTGTCTCGCGCCGGGGCCTTCCCTTTCTGTATCCAGGTCCACCTACAATCTTGTCGATCCATCCGCGCGCTTGCCAGAGAAAATTCAGATAGCTCCAGCCGATTTCACCACCCAAAGATGTAAATGCTCGAAACACTGCCTGACGCGGAACAGCTACGGTCCGAACCCGGCGTTCAATTAGCATCCCGCGTTCCTCTACGAAGGTATAAGGTTTATCTTGTTTCCATGTTGCAGCCATTGATTCTGTCCAAGTCGCCTCGACTTGTTGCGCATCCAGTTCAGCTAAAGCATTGTCTAAAGCTGTTGTGAAGTCAATCGGATGAACGTCAGGGAATAATGTCCGTGCTATGGGATCGGTGACGATCATTTCATTGCGTAGACCTTGAACGAGAGGTCGAACAATATTTGCAGATACAGGCGTTACCATATGAACCCAGTAAGAAGACAGATGTGGAGTCAGCAATGGAATAGGTATGAGAAGACGCCTTAACTGGCGGACACGAGCGTATGCGATAATCATGTCCCGATAAGTAAGAATCTCTGCGCTACCGATCTCAATAACCTTATTGAAGCAACTCGGACGATTGATCGCTTTGATCAAATAGGTTACGACATCGCTGATTGAGATGGGTTGAGACCGCGTATAAAGCCACTTGGGAGCAATCATTATGGGGAGTCGTTCAGTTAGGTTTCTAACCAACTCAAAGGATAAACTACCTGAACCGACTACCATGGCTGCACGAAATTCGGTCACACCATCATGATAGGCTCGTAATACGTCACCCACTTGTTGTCGCGAAGACAAATGCTTGGATAAATCGTCATTTTCACAACCATAGGCCACCACATGTCCCCCAAATTTTCAGCGCAAGAAAACGCCCTGCAACCCGCCCACAACGACCTGGTCGAGTCGGTCGACCTGACGGAGCAGGCCATCGGACTGGTATGCCGCGGCCTAGCACCCTCCAGCCAGCGCGTGTATCGCCACGTCTACAAACTGTGGAGCCAGTGGTGTCAAGACAATCAGGTGCAGCCGCTCGATCTGAGCTACGACCACGTCAGTGCCTTCCTGGCGGAGCGACCGGGCACCAAAGCTACCCAGCAGCGTCGGCTGTCGGCCCTGCGCCAGCTGGTCGACACGCTGGCGATTGTCGACTACGCCAACCCGGTCTGGGAGGCGCTGCACAAAGCGCTGGGGCGCATCAAGATCCACCACAGCGAGAGCACGGGCAGCGAACGCAGCACCAAAGCCCTGACCGTGCGTGAGGTGCTGGCGTCGTTTGATGTCTGGCACCAGGAGAAACTAACCCATGTGCGCAACCGGGCGCTGCTGGCGGTGCTGTTCTACACCGGGTTACGCCGCAGCGAAGCGGTCAGCCTGCAATGGGCCAATGTCGATTTTGCCAACGGGCTGGTGACGGTGCAGCATGGTAAGGGCGACAAGGCGCGCACGATCCCCTTTGCCTCGCAGGATGCGCTGCAGCACCTGCAGCGCTGGCAAGACTTACAGGCCAGCTTTGGCGCGGAACGCCAGTACATCTTCTGTAGCGTTAAGCACAAGGGCGACGGCGAGTTGGGGCCGGACAAGCCGATGAGCACCAATGCGGTGTATAAGGTGGTCCGGGCGTCGGGTGACTTCGCCCCGCATGATGCTCGCCGCACGCTGATTACGGATATGCTCAGCAGTGGCACCTCGCTGCCGGATGCGCAGTTCGTGGCCGGGCATGCCAACGGCAGCACGACGATGAAATATGCCAAGATTAAAGATGCTAAGGACGTTCGGGGCCGGATTAAGACGAGCTACTAGCTGGCTCTAGAGCCACCTTTCTATCTTGCAAGACGGAGTAAGGCCGCTAACTTAACAGGTGGCACAAACATATGATGGAGGTCAAAGGAACCTAACATGGTATATTTTCTATGTGTTGGACTATCAGGACAGGAAAAATGGAAAGACAACCAGTAGACTTAAGCACAGTTGATATGTTTGAGTTAATCTTGGGGTTAATTCGAGACTATCTGCAAGCTATCCAAAATATCGATAATATATTTGAACTTGGCGCTTTTGTTGGTGCACTTTTATTTGCCATAATTAGTCTTTTTGGTATAGCCTTATTTGTTCTAAAGCGATTTTCTTTATCTACAGATATTGATTCAACCCATTTTCAACCAGCAGAACGCTATATGACAATAGGCCTGATTGGTTTTGTAAGTCTGCTAGTTCTGTTTGGTTTAGTCAGTCTTCTAAACAACTGGGATAAGTATTCTGCTTCCGTTCTTGTGCCCTCAGCCAATATCACAATTACGCCCATTGATCCAAATGCGCCTGTAATAACACCTGAGCCAGGCGAACCATTCTGTAGCTTTGTTGTGTCAGATCCTAATGATCTAGGTTTGGTGAGCATATACAAGAATCCTGTTTTAGGAACACAAACTTTTGGATATTTGGCAGACGGCAGACAATATCGCATTCTAGATCAGTATGTTTTTGGAGTACATATTTACTATCAAATCAAGTTTGAAGAACAAACTGGATGGGTACTTGCAGACTCTCATCTCATACCGTCTATGACAGGATGCCAGTAGATTTATTGGCTGAGAAGTAATAATTAACTCGCTCTTAAAATGGTGAGCTCTACTACGCCATAATCTGCTCCGTTGCATCGCCCGAGCGTAGAATGGTTACCTGATCGCCTGCTTCAAGCGTCTCCGTGGCCAAAAAAGGTAATACACGATCGCCGCGCGTGACAGTCAGCGGCAAGAAAAGCGCCATCTTTTCACGGAATTGCTGAAGGAATGAGTTCATACTTAATGGGGTGTCAACTTCAATCTCATCGTAGTGGATCGTTTCATTCTGGTCGCTGTGTTGATCCCATGCTGTGAGATTTGCCAGATCATTTTCAACGCACTCTGCACGTATATCAGATAACATCCTACGGAGAGTACCTTCTTCACTTCTGGTAGACAGAACTAGAATCTCTGGGACGTCGAATGTCTGGCGGGCGATTTGTGCAGCGAGAATGTTGATTTCAGTATTCGATGTCAGGGCCAAAAACCAGCGAGTATTAGCAATAGATGTCTTCTGCAGTTGCTCGTAACTTAAGGCATCTCCGTGAACAACGTTCAGACCTTCAGCCTCTGCCTGTTGTGTACGGTCGAGGTTGTTGTCAATCAGCCATACGGGATAGATCGGGTTTAGGGATTTGGCAATGGCTCGTGCAGCTGGGCCAGCTCCAACGATGACTAAGCCGTTTCGCTGATCAGCTGAACGCGTTAGCTCTCCGCGCGACTGGAGCCAATCGGCACCCCACTTCAGGAAGACGGGGACTGTCGCTGTCGTGAAAATCGCCATGAACACCAGGACTGAAAAAATCTCTGGTGAGATGATGCCAGCACTTAAGGCAATTTCAGCAATAATGATCTCAACAGCGCCACGACCGTTCATCCCAGCGCCGATGACGATACCCTCGCGCCAACCATTTCCACTGAACAGGTAAAAGACCATCGTCCCAAGTATTTTGCCCAGTGTCGCTACAATCGTAACAGCAATCAATAGTGGCAACGATGTCACAAAAACATTTAAGTCGACGTGAAAGCCAGCAGTGACAAAGAAGATAGGTGCCAGGAAACCAATGGATACATCCCGAACCAACTCAGTCAACTCACCGGCCAGTCGCCTTTCAACGCCCACACCTTCACGGATGAAGAGCCCTGCAAGAAAGGCTCCCAGAATCGCGTGAAGGCCAGCAATTTCAGCCATCTCAGCGAAAAGCAGCGTGATGAGAAGTAGGAATGTCGCATAGAATGTCCGGCTGGCCAGGCCGACCTTTGCTAGCCATTCCCATGCTATTGGGAAAACGCGCAATCCTAGGAAGATCGTTACGCCGAAGAAAATCACTACTTCGACACCCACTGTGATCAACTGCGAGACCTCAAGTGTGCCGAGATCAACCACACTAATAATGCCTGCGAAAACAATGAGGGACAGCGAATCAGCAACCAATGCTCCGGCCATCATGACATGTGCGATACGTGTATCAAGAAGATTTAAATCAGCCAGAATACGGGATTTTGTCGCGAGAGATGTCACACCAGCAGCGATACCGACGAATAGTCCCGCCATAGAAGTGCCACCAAATATGGTCACGACAACCAGATATGTGAGCACAAACGGCGTAATAAAACCGCCAATTGCGGCTAAAAAGCCACTCCATGATGCTTTAAATAACTCTTTAGGGTCAATCTCCATACCGATATAAAGCATCATCAAAAGGACACCTACTTCGGCCAAAACAGTCAGCGTTTCACTGGCATCAAGTAAACCAAGTAGCGGTGGTCCCAGAATGATACCCGCCAACAGTTCACCAAAAATAGCAGGATAGCCAAGTCGTGTGACCATACTCCCTGCAACCCATGCGGATAATAGAACCAACAAGAGGTTCAGCAAACTCAGTTCCATATATGATTCCTTATATCAATTTGGACTTGCTACTGGAAGATAACAATTAACAGAGGGTTGTTCAAACGATGTGAAAGAATCCGATGAGGATGCTACATCTGAGAAAGCCACAATACCTTGCTCGAACGCTGGAGTCGAGTCGATTGCTTCAGACTGGTGGCGAACACCAGCGACAGTTCACAACATCCCCTGAAATGTAACCTTAATGATCTTTAGAAAACTCTTATAGACTTTTAAAATACAAAGATTGTTTCTGAAAACATGATGACACATGATTACAAACTAGTAAAATAGAAGAACACCTTCTAGACATGTATCTAGCGCTCGTCTTGCAAGACAGCCTACATATGTCTTCACTAAAATTCCGTTGCAACACCATATGCCCTGGTCTAGTGCCAGGGCATATGGTGAAGATACAGATTATTCTTCTGGTGGATTAGTTGGTTCTGACGAAAGTGTTTCCGTTGGTGCAACTGTTTCAGTCTTTGTAGCAGACGGCACCGTCGAGCTTGTAGCCGTTGCAAATGGGGAACTAGTCGCAGTCGGTGTGGCTGTTGGAACCGATGACATGGTCGCAGTCCAGGTTGGTGGCACAGTCGATGTGCTGGAGGCCGTTGGACTTAGATCCGGTGTCACCGTTGGTTGTGTTTCAGTCGGTAACTCTAAGGTGCCCGTTACCTCCGGCGTCGGTGTCGCACTGGCCGATTGTGTCGGTTCTTCAGTTGGCAGAGCCGGTGCCGCAGCTTCAATTCGCAACTCATCAATCCGGTAACCAATCGACTCTGTATTCTCTGGCAATGGCACCCGGGTATCCACGGTGATTCGAAGCTGGATGATTTGGCCAACATAGCTGCTAAGATCGATTTGGAGTGGCGACCACTCGGTGTTCATGCCTGGTAGTACCAGCAAGGGTTGCCAGGTCGCTCCAGCATCACTGCTAACTTCATACGAGATGAGATCTTCTGGTGCCAGCTTAGCAAACTGCGAGATCGTCATCACAACATCATAACCAGCAGGGAGTGTGGTCATATCGATGCCATAGACAAGAGTTAGTGAGCTAACCTGATCACGTGGACGGGTGGACACGGTCATACAGGCGCCCATCATATTGCAGTCGTCTGCTCGCAACCACTCTCCGGTTATAGTCCACTCGCTCAGATCGTCGAAGGTTTCATGAACAGGTAGCATCAAGGAGGCTACCGTTGGCATGTCAGATGGCGCCAATGTCGGCGTTTCTGTTGATTCTGGTGTAGATGTGACTTCTGACGTGGTCGTGTTGGTTGGCGTTGGGGAGGATTCCGGTGTTGGTTCCGAAGTGGGCTCTGGCGTTGCGGTGACCCCTTCTTCGATCTCAGGATGCTCATCCGGTACGCTAATCGCATCGTCCTGGGTCGAGTTGACGGTGACATAGGGTATCCAGTGGCCGGTAACACCGCGCTCATTTGGCAGACCGTACGCAAACGCCAGGTCCGCAATGCCGGTCGTATTGGAGTTCTTCAGATACCAGTTGCCCTCAGAGGAACGGTAGATACCAATGGTGTCAACACAATCGCCATTCCAGTCGCCAACCACGGCATCGTCTGATGGTAGACCGAAGTTGATGATGGTCTCAGCAAATCCTGCTGAGTTGCTGTTGCGCAAATACCAGCTGAAATCGCTGTCGCGGTAAATGCCAATGGTATCGACGCCATCGCCATCCCAGTCACCTGCAACCGGGGTCTCGTTGAATAGACCGTATCCGAAGGCGATATTGGCACCACCGGAACTGTTGCTATTCCTCAGATACCAGGTAGCGGTTGATGGCCGATAGACGCCAATCGTATCGATGCCATCCCCATTCCAATCGCCTGCGATAGGAATATCACTTGGCGCTCCAAAGGCGAATGTGAGATCTGCTGAACCCGAGCTGTTGTCATTCTTGAGATAGAATGTGTCGCCTCTGCGAATGCCAACGGTATCGTAGCCATCCCCGTTCCAATCACCAACGACCGAGACATCTGACGGCAGACCATAGTTGAAGACGGAGTTAGCATAACCTGCAGAGTTCATATTCCGCAGATACCAGCTGAAGTCACTGCTGCGGTATATGCCGATTGTATCTATTGAACCCGCACACCCTGAAGGTGGCGTAGCAGTTGGTGCACTCGTTGGGTTCGGCGTCTCAGTAAGAGGAGGAGCTTGGACAGCCTGAGCCAGTAGACTCAGGTTCGTGTTCATACTTGCTTGGGCATTCCCTGGTTGAAATGCTCCCCAGCCCCCTCTAGCCGCTACGACCATATTTAAGCTTGGTATCATGACCATAATTTCTCGATCCCAATGGCCACTCGCCATGAAAAGATCTTCTGGTGCATCTGGCCAAGTCAAATTCGCCGTAGTACCGACCAAGCTATTAAACCACCAACCATATCCATAGATACCTGGTCCATAATCAACCTGATAGCTTGTCCCGCCGATGGTACCAACGGCCAAATAATCAACATCGCCAGCAGTACTCAGTGGCAAATTGTTCGGCACTTGTGGCATCATAGCTGTATCCAAAAGATCATGAGGTAAGATCTGCTGCCCATCCCAGTTACCCTTATTCAGCCACAACCAGCCAATGCGGGCGAAATCACCAGGTGTCATCGTCAGCCGTGGACCGCCATTGATGATCTGTACGAAGGATCCATTCTCGAAGTCAAGCGCGCCAAGTTGACTATTTATCAGGTTTTTCACCTCATTAGCGTCTGTGGAGTCAACCCCATACACGCGGTCAAACAGAGTCTTGACGTACAGACTAATCGCATAGTCGTTATAGGCCCAAGCATCGCCTGGATCTTCAGCACGCGCATAGCCGCTAATCATGTTTGCCAAATGCCGGAACGACTTGTCCTCGTCGGCAGCAGTTAATTCCCAATCATATTCAGCAATACTTTGGTCAACATGGAGAACTAAACCATCTTCAATGGCAGCAAACAATAGCGAAGCCCACACAGGCTTGGCAGCTGAAGCCCACTCACCATAGCCACCACTACCCCATGATTCGACCAGATAGCCATTTCTAATGATGACGCCTGTGCCACCGATGTTCGCTATGAATTCATTGAGTATAGCCGAATCCAAATTAACCTCGGCTGGTGTCTTGACTTCCCAGCTATCACCTGGAAATGTCATAGGACTTCCAGAAGTTGTTACCGTNGANANTCTGGCATCTTCGGCNAGAGATGTNAGACNTGAGAGCAATAATAAGATAACAAGTGCNGCAACTGTCATTCTATTCAAAATGCCATCCATAANCACGCTAACTACGATTTTATGACTGCTTATTATACTGTCGAAATCAATCTTCATCATTCCGTCAAAACAATCGAGTGCGAATCACTATATATAAGCCGCGAAGCCTGAAGTGATCGACAGACACTACTTGATCTACCCTCGTCTTGCAAGACGGGACGGCGGTCTACAGTCATGCATACGGTTCTCTTGCTTGCTCTCTTTGGACAATATCAAGCCGTTGAGACTTGCCCCCTTTCACCTGCCGTGGTATGTCTCATATAACACATGCACAATCTGGGGATGGAATCATGGTCACTGCAAAAACAGATACCTCAAACAGGAACTTAGGTGGCGTTTCAAAGAATACCAAACTGACGCTACGGACCGAAGAAGTGCTGCTGGCCATCGCAGTCGGACTCAAAGATATCGGTCCACATGGCCTCACACGCTCCGAACTGGCGCGGCGCATGGGTCTGAACCCGAGTTCCATCAAGCGCCATGTGGATCGGCTGCTCGACGGCGGGTTCATTGAAGTGGATGACCATAGTTTGCAGCTGACTCTCGATGGGGAGTATCGCGTGATGAAGCTGGTCAACGGGAAGTGATGCGACGTACTTAGACTTATGTTTTATTCAAAGCTTACGGGGATCGTATAAACGCCACCCCTATTTGGTATTTTGATGTCTTCCCATACCGGAAACGCCACCAGAACAAAGTCTCCTTCGATCGCTTGTGGAATCGCAACCCAGATCGTACCCCCCTCCCCCAATGGAGCTTCCAGCGGGATGTCAGTTTCTTCTGAAAGCATATCTCTGAAAGCATATCAATGGACTCTCCAGCTGCAATCACCGACTTGCAAGGTTTGCCTACAAGTCGCCCTAGCCTGGCACGAAGTTAGCTTTCAGCGAATCTGATTACATCTCAAGTTGGGGTCTCTTATTTCGAATTGAAGCCAGAATCGTCTCAGCTTCAGTGAAATTGTCAGCCAGGCGCAGTTTGCCTTTGGGCAAGAGCTTTTGAATGACTCTGATGAAGGTTCTCAGTACGGGACTGGCGTGGACCACCACCGCGGAACCCGTGTTGGGCACAGATGCGGCGCGCTTAAAGCGGTTGAGTCCCCCCGAAACCAGATTACCAGGAGCATGAGAGGCACGCGAGAGATCCATAATGGCGTCGACTGTCCAGTGGAGACGGCTAATAGCCTGCATGGCTTCGGAATCTGCCATATAGAATTCTTCAAGTGTCCAGGGGTCATGGAAGGTGAACACAATGATCGTATGCTGATCGTTGTACCAGGTCCATTCAACAGGCATGTCGTTAGATCCCTAGATGGTGCCTAGGTAGTGTCACAGACACCAGCTCAAATAATCCGTCAACACTATCGTATTACGAATAATTTTGACTGACATACGTGGCAATACGGATTTTGTGATGAAGAGCCGAATATACAAGGCTATAAGAAAAGCCCAGCAGCGAGATAACCTACTGCTGGGACAGAGCAGATCATCGCCGCAAACTAAAACGATAGGATACAATATGGATGCCATGCTTAGGAACGAGCATTGGGCTACCAGATTTGACTGGAGGATCGGACATGTATGCCCAGATGACGCATCTCTTGATTCCATTAGGCAAGCAAGAAGAGGTTCGTGAGTTCGTAGAGAGCCACTACTTCAAAAACATCCAGGACCGTGAAGGGTTCATCATGGCGCATCTGCTCGAAGCCATTGATGATCCACTGGTGATCCAGATCATCACCTACTGGCAGAACCAGCAGACCATAGAAAATGCACGTAAGACCGGCAGCTTGCAGGAAACCGTTCAGTTCCTGGCAGCAAGCATTCCCGATGTTCGTATCCAACGACAAGGCTATCTTGTGACAGTATCTGTCGAAGACAAGTCCTAAGTTAAGGTCCAAAACAAAATAGTGCGCTGATAAATACAGCGTGGTCTACTCGCTCTCGTCTTGCAAGACGACGACTAGTTTTCCTTTTGACAATTAGCTCCCCTGCCCTGCCTTTTACTCTCCCCCTAGCAAAGACAACTATGCGGGAAAGATATACCCACACAATTGATCTTCCTTCGATAACCCGCTAGCATAATTCTTAGCCATACATCCTTGCATGAAACCTGATGTTTTTAGAGCAAGCCCAGTTACTTGTAGCCTCAAAGATTTTCCAAAGGCAGCAGCCGTCTACCCATCGCCGAGATGCTCTCGCTGGTGGACCGCGTCTACATTGTGCAAGACCGCGACGAAGACAAGGTCAACAAGAACGGCGAGACCTATAACCCCGGCGCGAACCACGCCGACCGACTGGCCAAGTACGTCAACGAAGGCCGCACCCGTGAAGCTAAGATCATCCTGCCACCAGAGGGCTACAAAGACGCCAACGATGTCGCCCAGGCTGGCCTGCTGAAAGAGTGGCTCTCCGAGTTCAAAGTTGAGCCGTCTCTTAACACCGCGCAAGCAGGACTGCGCGGCTCCGTACCCACATTGCCATACTAGACCAAAGGATAGGAACGTAATGAGCTACCTCGACTATATCACCAACGACTTTGCAAGAGGGTGGGTCGCCAGCAAATCAGAAATACGCGACGGTGTCCATGTCCCACTGGTATACATTGACATCAATGATGGCTATCTTCATGACGCCATTCTGTTTGCGCAAATCATGTACTGGCATGAGCCGAACAAAGAGACCGGACAGTCGCGACTTACCCAAGAATTGGACGGCCACCTGTGGATCGCTAAGAACCATAACGAATGGTATAAAGAGTGCCGAGTCCAAGAGCGCATGGTTCGGAAATCCTTAGATCGCATCAAAGAGCGCGGCCTCATTTTCTATGAGGTACACGGGTTCGCAGGCAAGAAAACACCGCTGATTCGCGTCAACTGGGAGGCATTTGCCGAGAAGGTCCAGGCGTGTAATAAGTCTCAATCTGACACAACATGTCAGGACAATTCGACACAACATGTCAGTCAATCTGACACAATGTGTCAAACTAATTCGACACAACATGTCGAACCTAATACAGAGACTACTACAGAGAGTCTACTTGGTGATCGCAATACACCTGTGGTGATTGCGCCTCACCAGACGACTACGCCTTCGGCTCGAATGCCACGACCACGCAGGAGTATCCAGAATCAGCCAGTAGAAGAATCAACTGGCAGGACCGATGTCCGGTCGGACCTGGAAGAACTGATCCACGCCACATTCAAGACCTATCCCGGTGGGACCAACAAGAAGAAGCTCAACAAGAACCTGCCGTTGCTGAATGAGAACACCAAGGAGATGGAGGACGAGCCGACGCCCATCGACCGCTTCGACGCCGATCCTGAGTTCCGAGTGTATTGCCAGGGGCAAATCGACTACTGGTATAAACGTGCCAAAGGTGAAGGCCAGCCCCCGCGCTCGTTCATGAAGCTCCTGGTTGACAGCCTGTACTTCGTCAACGGCGACTACGGTTACTTCAAGTGGCTGCACAACAAAGGCAAGCCGATGCCGACTGAGGAAGATGCGCCAGTTGAGGGGTGGAGCTTCTAGTGTCCGACGACATCATACTGGATCTCATCACCGACACCGTGCCGCGTGAAGAGCAGCTGTCGCTCTTCACCGGGGCCGAACGCTATGGCATCTCCGGCGTCGAAGTAGAAGAGGTGCATACCAGCAAGTCGGGACGCAAGAAGAAAGCTAAGAAACTCGACCCCAATGACTTCGGGCGCGGCAAGATCGAACGTCGCCGCAGCATGTTGTCGCGTGTGGATGATGTGCCGTTCGATGAGCTTACGGTTCGGCACATACAGAACGCATTCTCGTCTTGCAAGACGAGGTCCTTTTTGAATTCTGTGTACCCAGTAGTTGAGTTGCCAGGAAACATATGTAGTCAGTCTAGCCGATACAGGACGTTATGTAGGATTGTTCGCTGGTTGGGTGTGAACGCGCGCGTTTTTCTGCGACAATAGGATCACATTTACGATCATATTTACGATCACAGTCACACAGACACAGGCAGACAGATACATGTCCGATCCTGCTATGAAAACACAATGCCTGACGCGCACCTTCGAGCGTGGTGTGTCGGTCATGGGGCTGCGAGGTGATTGGTGAGTCAAGGTAATCCGTATTTCATCACCTGTCTGAGACAACGGCGCTGGATCACGCTACTGGGTTATGTCTTATTCACGGGCATGATGTCCGTGGGCTACTACTACAACGTGACGTTTGTCCAGCTGGGTCTAGTCGATCTTGGCGTGCGACGTATCGGCATGACCGAGACCACTGTTGCGGCGCATATGGCCGTTCTAGCGCTGCTTACCTGCATCCTGGCTGTAGCGGTGGGGGCAATGATGCGCTGGCGCGGTTGGTCACAGCAGTTCGCTATCAAGCTGCGCATGGCGTGGCTGGTTGTCTGTCTCCAAACGCTTTTGACCGCCCTGGCACCAACGATCAACAGCGAAAGTGGTTTTCTCACCTGGATCGTGGCAGCTTCATTGGCCCTGGGCGTGGGCGTTCCAGCTACCTTCAGTATGACGGTCGATCTGATCCCGACCGCTGATCGAGGCCATGTGGCTGCTGTAATTACAGCGCTGGCTTATTTCGCTTCAGCCGTTTTTTCGACATCCTGGCGCATCGAAGCCTTCACCCAGCAGTTTCTACTGATCATGCTCCCCGGGTGCATTGGATTGGGTGCTTTTTTGTTCGGCATTCCTGGCATTGTTCGCCAGCTAGGGCGGCAGCACCGTGACCCAGCCTTCGGTCGTGGTCGCTTCGTGCGCAAAGAGACAACACATCGTTTTGGCGTCAATCCCCGCCTGATCGCGCTCATCATCCTGATGTTTGGCATCTACTTCATCGACAGCCTGGGCTTTCTGCGTTTGCTGGAAACACCGGTCTACATGAATACGGCGTGGCAGTCGCCCGATACCGACGTACGTTTGCTCATCGCCGGGATGCACATCGTGGGTGCCTTGACTGCCGGCATACTCTACAGCGCCGTGCAAATACGCTCGTTGTTTCTGTGGATTTTCGGCATCTTCGCCCTGGTGCATCTGCTATATGGCATGCACGTTACAATAGGTTACGCTGGGTCTGCACCGTTGGCGATGCCGATTCTATATGCTGTCGCTGTCAGCCTGTATACGGTCGTCAACTTCGCAATCTGGGCGGATATTTCCACACCGCACACGATTAGTCTGAACGCTGCCGTTGGCGTAGCACTCAGCGGCTGGACGGCAACCTTCATCAGCACGGCGCTGGCAATGCAGTGGCAGAGTGTAGGAATCACCCTCGCTGATCACATCCATATCGTCAATGCGGCAGCCTTGTTGTTCTTCATAGCCGTGCTCGCCCTGATCTACCTGCACCAGGAAAATGTGGCAGCAAATCCAGAAAGGTCATCTCCATGAAAAGAATGTTGCTGTTGCTGATCGTGCTACTGACAGGATGCGCGGCACAGACCGAAGAGAACGATTTCAACAGCTTCTGGTTGATACTGGATGGGACACATACTGTACAGGAATTCGGTGGGTCGATCATTGTCCTGGGTGGCGCTGTGGTGTTGCCTGAAAACAGTCAGGTGAATGGACATCTGCTGCTGATCACGGGTAGCGCAAACATCGACGGCACACTTGATGGAAGCTTGTATGCCCTGGGGGGTGTGGTGGCCGTCGGCGAAAGTGGGATAATCAGCAGCAACGTCAATGTTGGGGGTGGCCAGTTCATCCGTCATCCGAACGCACAGATTGGTGGCCCGATCAACCTGGGCGATGCGCCCGATTTACCTTCCGTTGCGACCATGACCGGTTCCTCAGCGCTAGATGCCGTTATTGGATTTGCCTTGCAAACAATCCCACTACTGTTTTTCGCGGTGATTCTTGCTCGTTTCTTGCCACATTCATTGGGACGTATCGAAGCCATGATCGTCCATCACGCTTCGGTCAGTGGGGCGACAGGCGTGCTTGTGCTACTTGTCGGTCTATCGTTGCTGGTGGCAATGGCTTTCACTGTGGTCCTGATCCCGGTCGCCATCATCAGCGGATTTCTTCTGCTGCTGGCGGTCGGCATTGGCTGGATTGCACTGGGGATCGTGCTCGGCAGACAGCTAGTCCGCTTGCTACCTCGTTCTCCTGGGCTGACTCTGACGGCTGTGATGGGTATTGTGATCTTACGTCTACTGCTGGCGATCCTCGAACCGATTCCACTGATTGGTACAGTGGCTATTGGCCTGACGATGGCGGTTGGCATCGGGGCGGTAGCAATGACGCGCTTTGGCCAGCGCCGATACACGCCACCTGATCCCAACGTACTCTGAATACAGTTGCTGGTCTTACAATGCTTGTTGTATAGCTGTGCAGCGTGGACCCCAATGCTCGTTATTGCCTTCCAGTCAGAGTGGAACTCTAGGGCATGGCGGGGACTCTCGGAGACGTAGTTTGCAGATTCTTGCAGTAAAACCCCGGAAAATGCACCAAACATCAGGAAAGTCCGGCCAATGGGTCCATATCCCCTCTCACACCCCATCACCTGAAATTTCTCTCGCTCCAGACCCTTCTCGTCTTGCAAGACGAGTCTCTTGGCTACCGGCTAGTCCTGTCTACACGTCTCGTTGTGTACCCATACAGGCCTTTATTCCAGCTGACCTATAACGCATCTGTCCCAGAACTACGACTACCTCTGTATCTGGCATTCCGGCGTACCGATACACCACAGTCAGTCAACTGGATCAAGCCCGGCTCGTCTTGCAAGACGGTCGCGCCCTGCACTTCGTTCAGCAGATACAGGTGCTGGAGGCCATCGCGCCGCAGCTTCTTGAGATAGGACTGAGGAAGCGTAAGCGCCCGGTGATTAATCACAGGGAGGATGGGTGTTACGGGAAAGCGCCTGCGCCGCAGTGGAGAAATCATATCTACCCTACTCGGATGCCTTCGTCGATGCCGGTGACTTCAAACAGAACGGGACCGCCGCTGGCGGCTGCACTGA
>PABP01000029.1 GCA_002699585.1 Anaerolineaceae bacterium
ATGGATCTCTAACAGCTTCTTGCCTCTGCAGAACGCGAAGATAGGAACGAATGACTGGGTGCTAAATTGTGATTCTTCAGCGAAATGCATTAGTATCTATTGGAAAATATCTCTATTCATGGATGGGTTAAACACACAATGAAAACAATTCGCTGGGGCATTATTGGGGTAGGGGATGTCTGTGAAGTCAAAAGTGGCCCAGGCTTCCAAAAAGCGGAGAATTCCGCATTGGTCGCCGTGATGCGCCGCGATGCCGCCAAAGCCCAGGACTTCGCTGAGCGCCATCAGGTGCCACGCTGGTATGACCAGGCTGAAGACTTTATCAATGACCCGGAAGTCGATGCAGTGTATATCGCCACGCCGCCGCATGTGCACAAGCGCTATACGCTGATGGCCGCTGAAGCCGGAAAGCCCGTCTTCGTGGAAAAGCCAATGGCGATCAACTTTGAAGAATGTCAGGCGATGGTAGATGCCTGCAACAATGCGGGTGTGCCGCTGTGGGTGGCTTACTATCGCCGCTGCCTGCCCAAGTTCCGCAAGATCAAGGCACTCGTGGACAGTGGCGCGATAGGGCAGGTGCGGACAGTTTCGATCACATTGCGCGCCAATAAGACCACGGGTCCCCAGGAAACCTGGCGCGTGAATACGGATGTCTCCGGCGGTGGCCATTTTGTGGATGTCGGCGTGCATTCCCTGGATTATCTGGATTACCTGCTGGGGCCGATTGCCAAAGTCAGTGGCTATGCCCTCAACCAGGGTGGGCACTATGCCGCCGAGGATAACGTCGTTACCAGCTTCGTGTTCGAGTCTGGCGTGACAGGAACCGGGTCATGGTGCTTCACCAGTGAGGCGGCTACTGATGATACGGTAATCACGGGGACAAAAGGCATCCTACGCTATGCGACCTTCACTGGCGATCCGATTGTGCTGACAACCGCTTCCGGCGAGGAATCCATCCCGGTGGAGTGGCCTGCCCATGTACATCAAAACCTCATCCAGACCATCGTGGACGAGCTGAACGGTCAGGGTCAGTCGCCATCGACAGGCGAATCCGGCGCACGCACGACCTGGGTCACAGACCAGATTTTGCAGAGTACATCGTCGTAAGGCAACGTTGTGTGGCGCTGTTTCTCATATGCAACGGGGTAGGAGTATGGACAAGAATTTGCTTATTTCTAGGGACATGTAGGCGAATATCGGCTAGAATGGCCCTAATCTTTCCATAGCGTCAGGGTTATTAGGCTATGAAGCGCATTGTTTTAACGTTGTTGACATTGCCGTTCTTGCTGCTTTTGACAGCATGTACAGGCGATGAGACAAGCACCAGCCAGACTATTGAAGTTGGGTCCAAAGCTCCAGACTTTACACTGGCTAACGCTGCTGGCGGGGATGTCTCGCTGGCGGACTATGCTGGCCAGCCGGTGCTGTTGTATTTCCACATGGCAGTCGGTTGACCGCCTTGCCTCCAGCAAATCGTTGATTTGCAAAGTGATCCTGAATTCCAAGCATTAGATGTCGCCTTTGTCAGTATTGCCTTCGACCCTGCCGAGCAGCAAACGAGCGCGATTGCAGAGTACGCCATCAGTGATGTGCCTATGCTCATCGATGCTGACCACAATGTATCTGAGGCTTACGATGTGCTCAAATGGGCCGTAGGCAGCGGCGAACCGGGCCATACGTTTATCCTGGTCGATGCCAACGGTGACATCGCCTGGATACGTGACTATGGTTCTCCAACCTTACCGGACCCGGTCATGTACGTGCCCCCGTCAGACCTCGTCACGCAGATTAGAGACAATCTGTAATTTCAGCAGATGCCGATTGAGCCTAAATCGGCATCTTGCTTTGCTTCTTCTATGATTACTTTCACATATGATTACTTTCACAGCTACTTTTGGACGTTCATCTGGCCAAAGCCATGTCAGGCAACCATGCCAGATAGGGTAAGTTTTGTTAAAGTCAGCCCTTATTGGAATCATCTTGTTTGATTGGAATTACGATGAAGATGGGTGCGATTTTCCCACATTTTGAGTTTGGTACAGATGCCGATGCTGTGCGTGATTTTGCGCAAACGGCTGAAGGCCTGGGATATAACCACATTGGCGCAGACGATCATGTCATTGGCCCGAACCCGGATCGTCCCGGTGGCTGGACAGGGTGGGTCACCTACGAAACGGCCTTTTACGAGCCGATGACGCTGTTTAGCTTTATGGCCGCTGTCACCACGACCTTGTCTTTCAACACCTGGATTTTACTTTTGCCCCAGCGTCAGACGGTGCTGGTCGCTAAACAGGCGGCAACGCTCGATATTTTGAGTAAGGGCCGCTTGCGGTTGGGCCTGGGCGTGGGCTGGAATGAGATTGAATACATCGCGCTCAATGCCGATTTCCATACGCGCGGCAAACGTGTCGAAGAGCAGGTGGCGTTGCTGCGTCAGCTCTGGACGCAGGAACTTGTTGATTTTAAGAGTGAGTGGCATCACATCCCGGATGCAGGCATCAACCCGCTGCCTGTACAGCGCCCGATTCCACTGTGGTTTGGCGGGCAATCGGAGCCAGCCATCCGCCGTGCTGCCCGGATTGGCGATGGTTGGATGCCCCTGTTTACCGAGCCTGAGGAAGCCAAGCCAAGCATCGATCTCTTAGACCGCTGCCTGGATGAAGCCGGTCGCAGCCGTGCCGACTTTGGATTAGAGGCACGAATTCCCTATGGCTCAGGCGATCCAGAGGTATGGCAGCGCCTTCTTGAGGATTGGCAGAGGGTAGGGGCGACGCATGCCGTCTTACAGACGACCAACTGCGGCTTCGACACGCCCACAGCCCATATGGAAGCCTTGCGCCGCTTTGCAGAAGCCACTGGCCTACACGACGGTGGCATCCAATAGCAAGCTGGGGCACCAGAATCACGATAATGCTGGCAAATTCAGGTGAATTTTTGTCACAATCCTGAGTGGCTCCTTCAAAATAGTTCACCAAGTGCTAAAAATCTCCTGGCATTATTTTTAGTAACGTATAAAGAATAGGAATGATTCAATGGCTTTAGAGCATAGAAGATTAGGGAAACACGGTGTTCTCGTCAGCAATTTGTGTCTAGGGACGATGAACTTCGGCTGGCATACTTCCAAAGAAGATAGCTTTGCCATCATGAACCGTGCCCTGGAATTGGGCATCAATTTTTTTGATACAGCCGATGTCTATGGCTGGGCTGATGAACATGGCCGCACAGAAGAAATTATCGGTGACTGGTTCGCAGAGGACAAACGCCGCCGCGATGCGGTCGTCCTGGCGACCAAGGTCTTTAACCCGGTATCGCGCAATGCCAATCTAGCTGAGGTCAATAGCGATGGCCGCAGCCTGTCCGCTTACAAAATTCGCAAGCACTGTGAGGGCAGTCTCTCGCGGCTACAGACGGACTGGATCGACATCTATCAGATGCACCATATCGACCGCGATTGCCCCTGGGACGAAACATGGCAGGCATTCGATAACCTGACCAAGCAGGGCAAAGTGGTCTACGTGGGTTCAAGCAACTTTGCTGGCTGGGACATCGCCACCGCTTGCCAGGAAGCCGATAAGCGCGGCATGATGGGTCTGGTGAGCGAACAGAGCATTTATCACCTCGATAATCGCCATGTTGAACTGGAAGTCGTCCCGGCCTGCCGTCATTATGGCCTGGGGTTGATCCCCTGGAGTCCGCTCGGTGGTGGTTTGTTGGGTGGCGCACTGGAAAAATACGAGTCGGGTCGTCGTAATAACCCCGATTTCGTCAAGCAAGTTGAGGACAATCGCGAGAAATTACAGGCTTACGAAGACCTCTGCCGTGAAATCGGCCATCCTCCGGGTGAAGTTGCACTGGCATGGCTGCTGCATAACCCGGTTGTCACCGCACCGATCATCGGCCCACGCACGATGGAACAGCTCGAAAGTGCTGTGCGTGCGACCGAAATTGACCTGTCAGAGGACGTCATGGCACGCCTGGATGAGATTTTCCCCGGCCCCGGTGGAGAAGCCCCCAAGGCCTACGCCTGGTAAACCAGCTCGTCTTCATCAACCGAGATACACACCTGAAGGCCCTCTTGCGAGGGTCTTTTCAATTAATACGTTGGACAACGGATTCTTGGGGTAGAATAGGGCATACTCAACGAAGGTTGTTAATGTCGAAACCATATCGACTATTATTTTACTGATTTTGATCCGAACTTTGGGGGCATTCATGCTGTCTAGATTGACCATACTTGCTTTGCTGATGACATCGTTTTTTGGCATGACCATGATTACAGCCCAGGACGATACAATTGTCCTGGAGTACGAAGATGTGTTGGAAATGACGGCGGTTCGATATGATGTATCTGTCGCCTGTCTAGCTGAAGCCAACAGTATTGAAGACTTTCAATCCGAAGGCGCCCTGAATATTGACACCAGTTGCCCACCCTATGATGCTGACGAATTGGGTCAGGGTGGGGGCGGCAATAGCTCCTATACAGTCGTTGCAGGTGACAATCTGGCGAAGATCGCCGAGCGCTTCGACGCCACCGTCAAGTGCATTCAGGATACCAACTTTATTGTGAATCCCAATCTGATCTACGTTGGGCAAATACTCACCATCAGCAGCGATTGTGCAAACATGATCAGCGTGTCGCCCCCTAGAGAGCAGTGTGCGGGTGATCGCAATCCGGGTCGTGAGGTCGAAAACGGCGTTTATACGGTCGTCGCAGGCGACATGCTCGATTTCATCGGCTGTGACTTAAATATGGAGACCTCTTGCCTGAAGACGCTCAATAATTTGGAAGATGGGCAACCCATTCTTATCGGTCAGGAGCTGATTGTTAGCAACCAGTGTACCGGGTGGGTCGATCCTTTCCCGCCGTCTGACGAGGAATAACTATTTGCGATAGCGTGTGCGTCAAAAACCCTCGTTTGAGGGTTTTGCACACATATCATGGTGTTAAGGCTATATTATTACCCGATAGTGCCAAGGTATGACGCTGTTAGTCAATTCTATACACCGACAGAAATGTTAAATTATCCACAGTCGCAGTGAAAATGGGTCGTTTGTTCTCAACTATGTCATACACAGCATTCGGATTGCGGTAGTTGTTAATCATGTACTGTGCCTCTTGACAATCTTCTGTCCAATGTATTCGCTCACGGACCTCCTTCTCTAGGATTTGAATAGTATTTTCAAAAGCACCATTAACTGTACAGACAGTAATGGAGTCACTAGGATCCACCTCAGCAATGAATTGGAACCCTTAATAAACAGATAAACGTCCTCGTTCACGGTCAAAATCTTCACGGCCACCCAAAACCTCAACAATTGGTGTTGTAATGAGTATCTGCTGGCGTGAGGTTTTCAGTGCATGAGAGCATCAAGCGTGTGCCTGTTCTGGGGGCTGGCCAAGATGTCTGTGACTCATCCGATGGCCTAGAAATTGTGTGATTCTGAGACGCCTTTCGACGTTGCAGTCTCAGCCATTTGTCCAATTGTTGAGCTGATCCATCATAGCCCTGTTGTTGGATCTCATGCCAAAGCTGCCTGGTGTGGGTGCATCCATGAGCCACTCGCTCTTTCAAATAAGGCAAAAAGGAATCCAGTTTGCTAGGAATATATCGAGGCTTGGATGCGGGGGGTGTTTCTGCTGCCAAATACCGTAACATAGTGCCTCGACTTATACTCATGAGCTGGGCAATCCGTCGGGTACTCAGCCCCCGTTCGCGCAAGTAGTGAACTTGATGGTATTGTTGGATACGCTGTTCACGCTTGACTTGACGATACGCTTCTTCGGGCGCTGAGCGTGGAAGTGGTTCACGCGGATAGTCTTTCGGCTGGGCCGGACGAGGACTATCGCGGCAAGATCGTGCTCGTAAAAGGTGGCATCCGTCTCAAGGTCGCGAGGCAATTGCCTGAGCACGACTGTCAAACCTTATTTGACAGCTTGTGCAATGCTTATCAATCTTGCGGATATTCACCGATCGTAACATTTTGTAGTTTCGATCAAAGTTAGTTGTCAATATACACAAATATTTTCAAGTGAATATCTCAAACAGTTCACTAACAAGTATCATACCAAAATGAATGTAGAAGGCCAGCGCGTGTAGATTACCTATGCATTTCACGCATATGCAGCCAGCTCATTGGAATAGAATGACTGTATCGTCAGGCTGGCGTTGGCATTGGTGGCGGCACCATACGGAACTGCACGCGCGAGCTATAACGCTGGCGGATGACGAACGCCTCACCTGGCATCAAGCGCGCGACGTCGTTTAGAGGAATCTTGTGCTGGTGCTGTAGCCGCGAGGTGCCCAGCCCTGTGACCTGCCCCTCCTCGTGCTGATAACTATGTTCGAGAATTTCTTCGGTTCCGGCAATCGGGCCAACATCTTCGGGAAAATCAGTCGCCATCAGGATTTTGGTCTTAGTATTGGCCAAGATGCGACGCACTAACGCTTTGTTACCAATCGAGCCCGTGTCTTGCGTCGCCAAGACCACGGCCCATTGCGAGGATCTTCCTAAGGAAAGGGTCTCAACCAGCGACTCATTTTTGAAGGCTTGAAACTCATCGACAATGACTACAGTCGGTCGCTGTTGGCGTTTGCCCATAAAATCCATCAGGTCAGCGTTAAGCACGTTGAGTAGTTGGCAGCTGGTTTCACCCACAGATTGCGTCCGGATGGAGAAGACCGCCACACGAGCTGTATCAAAAGTGAAGCCCTTACGATGAACATGGTGACGAAAGTCGCGGATCAGTGGCTGTAACCAAATTGCCAGATCGTCGAGATGTTTGTGCACGGCAGTGATGTGCCTTAGCTCCTGCTTGTCGTCGCGATAGGCTTTGAGCAACCAGGTTTTGTCCAACCGTCCTTCCAGGTCCAAAAAATCTTTGGGTGGACCCTGAGGCGCGTAACATATGAGCTGAAGCAGTGCCTTGTTGTTGTTGGCGTAATAGGCTGCACCACCCTGTGCTTGGCCAACATCCAAGATTGAGACCAACCGATCCTCACGTTGACCGACGAATGCATCGATTTCAATCTGTCAATCGATGATCATAGTCAGACGGCTGCGGATGACAAAGGCAATAGGGTAGGGACGCAGGAGGATACACTAAAGGAGGATCCTCCAGACGCCGATGCCAAACAAACACAAAGCTAGAAACGTATTAAACCCATAACAACCGAAAACATAATTTTTTGTCGCAAAGGAGATATGCTAGAACGGAACCCAATTACCAAGATGAAGAACAAAAACCTAAGTCTGAAGGATCTAAAGATCTGGAATCTCCCAGTAATCGAGGTAGCAAGCGGATACTGACGCCTGAGGAGGTCTTCGGTCTGACGCACAATGAACAGATCTTCGACCGTGTCTTGAATGCACGTTTTCACCAGATTATCCCTCATAATGAGATCCTCGTCCACGAGTTGGAGGTTTCAGTCAATAATTGGGGTGAGTTTCTATTTGTTTCAACGAGTCGCATGCTGAATAAAGAACGCTACCGACTTACGTTTTGGGGGTTAGGCTTTCATGAATTGCGCGAACGTTGGATAACGGAAGAGTGGTTCTGGTACCGTAGTAATTCTTCGGTTTCTCTAGACGAAGTCGTCTTACCTGAAGAGGAGGTTCTATCTCAGATAGATCAACGGCTAGCCAACATACCTACGCAATCTCAGATGCAGCCACAATCACGAAGAGGTGAGTTATTCGAGATGCTAGCGGACCTCATGGATGAAGATGGCGCCCGGGCTGAGCTTGATGACATGGATGATCTGCTATCCGATCTCGACTAGGTATTATTTATGAACGTATTTAAACCCTTTCCTCGACTAAGAAAGATAATTGATCCCTTTTTTGTCTATGAGAAGGTTAGAACCAAAACCAAAATACTTGAAATCAGGCAACGCAAATCCCTCATAACAGCTTTTCAGGTTTATACATAGCGTATGGTTTGGCAAACCAACACAGTATCTCTTTAAATCCTCTACTCAATGCCCAGGTGTTTGCTTGTATTTATACATAATGCATAACAAGACCTTGCACAAGACTACGATCCGACTTACACGTTAAAGACTATTTAGTTCGACGTAATGTAAATATACATATCGAAATATTAATTAGAATATTAATCCATCCTCTCTGCAATACTAACAATAATTTATATTACAGAAACCAAATATAAAGTCATCTAAAGTTAAAGAATGGTTCTATTTAAGAATATTTTTAATGACATACAAACTATTAATTCTTTTAGGCTCGTGCAAGGCACGGATGTTTTATTGACTGCTAATGGGATTATGCGCTTCTCAATAGTGAAGCGTATAAGGGGTTGGTAACGGGAGCCACTGTTGCATTTCATTGTAGATTTTTGTGCACTACCCCTGTCTCTATAACAGCCAAATAGTTTAAGAGGATTAAGTCAGATGAGATCAGTCCGCTTAGGGTTGGCCTTATTTCTATTTGTATTGCTTAGCTTCGTTGTTATTGACGTAAGTGCACAGATTACAGAAATAAAGGTTAACTTTCAGGATGCAGCCACTGTTCCTCCAACTGGTTATCTACGTGATAGTGGCGAAGCGTATGGTGTGCGCAACGCTGCCGACCAAGGAGGGGGGACATATACCTATGGCTGGGTACAGCCTGGAACGTCGACTCCGGCCAATAGCATGACTACCCTTGGACGCAATCGAGCCACATCTCAGGCCGACCTGCGTCTCGACACACTGATGCATATGGACCATCCCAATGAGGGTGAACCTGGTTATTGGCAGATAATTGTTCCAAATGGTCTATATGAA
>PABP01000030.1 GCA_002699585.1 Anaerolineaceae bacterium
CATGTCAATACGACCAGCGTGGATGCGCTATTCGATAAAGTTGGAGACTTATTCGAGGAGGATGGTTAATGGCAATATCAGAACAGCGAGATGTCAACGGTGTAAAGTCTTCTGATCTGGTAGCGAACACCAGTGCAAAGCCTCGCGAGATATGCCTACGCGAGGCCCACATCCGAATATCGCATGGGAATTGATGCTAAAATGTGACAATGCCTGTATCAACATCGTACATAGCACCAGCGATCTCAATCTCGCCTTTTTCTAGCATCTCATTGAGAACAGGACTCTGCTGCTTGATTGCTTCAATCGTCAGAGCGACATTCTTTTCGGCGACCTGTTGAACAAATGCCGAGTTCCGTGATGTGCGTTCCTCACCGTCAGAGAGAGATATTGCTTCCACAGCTGGCTTGAGCTTACTTAGCAACCCCGTGAGATTGCCGAGTTCTACGTCGTCACAAGCACCCATGATCGCACCACACTTTGAGTGCCCAAGAACAAGAATCAGCTTGGACCCTGCGACCTTACAGGCGAACTCCATACTGCCGAGAATGTCTTCGTTGACAAAGTTTCCGGCGATGCGTGCGCTGAAAATATCACCTACTCCCTGGTCAAACAACAATTCCGGGGAAACACGCGAGTCAACGCATCCGAGAACGACTGCAAACGGATATTGCCCCTCACTCGTTGTTTCTACCTGTTGCATAAGATCACGATTTGCCTGGCGGTTTGTGACGAACCGGGCATTACCCTCTTGAAGCCGGATAAGGGCTTCTGCTGGTGTCAAGTTGGCTTGTGTTGTAGCCGTTTGAGTTTCCATACTCTCTACCTTCCTTTGGATTGAGAAACACGGTCAATGTGAAACTAGGGTTTGTCGATTAGATTTTGATTCCTTTCGCCTGCTAGCTTCAGGTGGTAGCTTCAGGCAGATTTACCTTAACCCAGGCGATGCTTTCTTTAAACGAGTTGAAGATGTGCTCCTCTGGAATCAACGCCGGAACGATGTCAATTCGCAGCAACATGTCCATGGGTTGCGTATGAACGCCAGTCAATAAGACCTTCACGTTTCTCCGTGTCAGATCAAGCAAGGCATCTTCCATCGCATAGAGTCCCGACTGGTCCATATGGGGTACCCGGTCCATACGGATAATCAGCGCATCTATATCTTCGTCTAGAGATTGCACAAGTTCTTGAAAGCGCGCCGTGAACCCGAAGAACATAGGTCCATAGAGGTGTTTGACATAGACTTTACTGTCGACTTCAGCCAGGAATGTGTCATCTGCGAATGCTTGATCGTTGGTTGCCGACGCAAGCGTATCCACTGAGGTGATGGTCTCCGCGAGGTCACTGGACCTCTTCATGTACAACACACTAGCAAGTACAATCCCTATACCAACGGCTTCAATTAAGCTGCCAAATATGGTTACGAAGAGTACTGCAATTAGAACAACGGCATCCGCTCTAGGAACGTAGCGCAAATGACGGAGCGCTTTGTAGTCCATGATGCCCAACCCAATGGGGATCAAAATACCCGCCAGCACACTGAGAGGCACAGCTGAAGTATATTGACCAGCACCGAGCAATATGACCAGAAGGAACAGCCCGTGGAAGGTGCCAGAAAGCCGTGTTTTTCCGCCTGCATCGATATTAACAACTGTGCCCTTTGTCGCACCTGCTCCCGGAATACCGCCAATCAGTGCCGCGGCCATATTGCCAATACCCTGCCCGATCAGTTCGCGCCTGCTGTCATGTTTGGTTTTGGTGATGTTATCTGCAATGACCGATGTAAGCAGAGAATCAATCGAACCGAGGACTGCTAGAATAAGGGCAAATTCGATGACAATGAAGTAATCTGACGAGCTAACGGCAAACATTTCCCCGATCTGCAATGCGGGCAAGCCCGAAGGAATATCACCGATAGTTGGCACATCCAGGTTCAGCAAGACCGACGCGAGGGTTCCCGCTAGTAAGGCAACCAGTGCGCTTGGTACAGCCTTTGTAAGATGTGGAAACAGGTAGAAGACCAATACAGTCAGTGTGCCTACGCCAACTGCACTCCAATTGATACTAGCCAGAGGCTCGGCAATATTGGTGAAAACTTCAATGGTTGAACTGGGTGAACTGGAACCTAAAAACGGCCAGATTTGCAGAACA
Source organism: Anaerolineaceae bacterium (assembly GCA_002699585.1). Classification (GTDB taxonomy): domain Bacteria; phylum Chloroflexota; class Anaerolineae; order Aggregatilineales; family Phototrophicaceae; genus Phototrophicus. Next base: position 2,152 of record PABP01000030.1, read on the forward strand.
ACGATGATTAGCCCTACCCCACTCATGAAGCCAGAGATGACTGGGTATGGGAAGTACTTGACATATTTGGCGAAGCCAAGAATGCCGAACAGAATCTGGAAGACACCTGCTAAGAAAAAGGTTAGCAGAATGATGCCTAATCCGTTGTCTACATTACCAGCGCGTGCAACGGCTATGCTGACAATAGAAGCCGACACAACCGTCATGGGTCCAGTGGGTCCCGTTACCTGTGTGGCCGTTCCTCCAAATAGTGCTGCCAGAATACCGGCTGCAATTGCACCGTATAGGCCTGCGGCAGCACCCAGATCAGATTGGACGCCAAAAGCAAGCGCTAGCGGTAATGCAACGATCCCTGCAACTAGACCTCCCAGCAGGTCGCCGCGCAAGATCTCTATATTATATTGCCCCATGATGCGATGCATAAATCCTCCATATTGAAGATGGACCTTTGCTCTTCAACTCCACCTATCCCAAATAAAGAATGGCTACAAAAAATCCAGTTCATCATTTGAAGTATGTGTGACGAGGAATTATGACGAGTGACGATTATAGAGGGGGAAAACTATCAAAGATTTTTATTTACTATTATTACGAATTGAACGTAGTATAAATGTCTTGTATTGGTCCAGAATTAAAAGAGTAATGATTTATCTTAGTCTTCGGTAAACAAAAATACTCGTAACCCCCAATAATTGGGGTTTAATAGCGTCTAACTAGGACCAATTGAACTACATTCAATATGCGGATGAACAACTCTCAAACGAAAACTTGCCATTGATAATGTGAGATCAAAGATTGCTCAAACTTGAAGATCATGCATAGCGTAACGATTACAATTAGTAGCGGAAAACAGATGTGAGATGGGCTGATTTTTAGCCAACGGCGTCTGTCGCTATTCTCACACGTACAACTCAATCTCTTTCAACAAGTGCCATTGCGATATCGCGCCCTGCACGTGAGATTGGCTGTGTTGCATCATTTACACCGGCTTCAATAAGGTCATCAATATCTTCATCATTGCGAACCAGTGCATGAATATATCCATCATAACCAGCATTACGAATGAGTTTCGTTGCATTCATCTTGCGTGATTTGTCTGGTATCAAGAGCAAAACGGCATCTACATTGGATATATCAAGTGTTCCCCAGAAGCTTGTATTTTGAGAGTCTCCATAAATCACCCGTCGTCCAGCCTCCAAGTGTTCCTGTATGACTTGTGGATCAGCATCGATACCAAGTGGGCGTTGACCATGTGTTCTCAAATAATCGTATGCAGCAGTTCCGGCGCGTCCCATACCGACAACGAGATATTGAGTAAGTCCAATACTAGATGGAATATGTTCAGGATGGTCAACATTTCGGTCTACCACAGTTGCAGATTGGTCTATGCGTTGCCAAAGTACTTCAGCAAATCGCCCGAGCATGGCATTGATCATAAATGATATGACTACTAGGAGTGTTATCATGGATAGCGTCTCTTCCGGTATAGTCCCGGATTCGACGCCAGAAGCAACCACAATTAGTGCAAATTCACTATATGCAGTCAGGGCAATGCTTGACATGAATGCCGTTCGTGCTGTTAGCTTGAAGCCGGAAAATATAGCAAAGAACAGAATACCTTTTGCTGGCAACAAGACAAACATTAGCAATAACAATGGTAAGACTGCAAGGTCTGGTAAACCAATCAGTCCGACCTGTAAAAAGAAGCCAACGAGAAAGACTTCTTTGAGACCCCATAGTTTTTCGTAGAGTTCATCTGACAGCGGATGGCCAGAAAGCAATAAACCGGCCACCAGTGCACCCAACTTGCTATCTAGCCCAACGTGTTCAAATATGAGGCCAATTCCTGGTGCCAACAACAAACCATATATCAGTAATAATTCTTCTGTTCCACTCCAGATGAGCAATCGTATAAGTATCGGACGCAGGAGTATAAGCGCAAACAAGCCAAGCGCCAGTGGCGACGGTTGCCCACCACCACTAACAGCGAGCAATACTATCGCCACAACATCTTGTACGATGAGAATGCCAATAGCGATACGTCCGTGATAAGCATTGATTTCCCCTCTTGCTTCCAAAGATTTAGCAGTCAGCACTGTACTTGAAAAGCCAAGTGCAATTCCCACAATAATCGAAGTAGGTATATCCCAGCCTGCAAGTATCCCGATTCCACCAAATACTACAGTACTAATTGCCAGGTGAATGCTACCCGTACCCAGCACTTCTGATTGTATAATGCTCTGGATGCGGAGATGTAATCCCACCGTAAATAGGAGTAATGTTACCCCTAGGTCGCCAATGGTTCCGATCAAGTCGCTATTTTCGGGTACACCGACAACAGATAGAACTAAACCGGCTGTCAGATAACCAACCATTGTTGGAATCCGAAATACCCGAGCAAGCAAACCCGCGCTGAAGGCCACACCAATCCAGACAATATCCATAGAGCTTCCCACACAACAAACATGGTTGCTTGTATTCTAGTTATTTTGTGAGCTTCATCCCAATGAAGTTGATTAAAAAGGCGATGTGTGTTGGTTACCACAGGAAGAATTGACATGAAATGGACGGAGATTTGCACTTCTGTAGCCATCTATCGATCAGAAAATGGACTATCGTGTTATCTATTCAATTGACTGAGTGCTAATGAGGTACCGTTATCTTGGGCAAAAAGACACTATTTTACGTCATACTCTGCAAGACATTGTTACAGCCTGCGAAGTCGCCATACAGCTGGCGAGAGGCCACATCTTAAGCCAGAGCAGCATCCTGAGCCTGCTGAAATCGCCCCAGATACAGCCGTGATCCCTCATACTGAATGCGCGCTTCACTTGCCCTTGCGCCATCTGATGCCTTTGTATTGGCTTGTATTGTTGGTTGGCAGGCCTTTGTTGGCCTGGTTCTGGCTGCGGGTGGCAAAGCGCAGGTTCTCGCGTCGGTTGTCCAGTCGGTTCCGATTGATGTGGTCGACCTGGATACCGAGAGCGAGTTTCAGGATGAGTCGATGCATGTAGAGGGTGCGGTGATGGCCATTTTGGGTGACATAGTGCAGCACAGCGTAGCTGCTGCTGTTGAGGCGCCAGGTGCCCATTTGAGTGAGCCATGGGAAGTCGGCATCGTCGACAATAGCAATTGCACCGCGACCGAGGGGGATGTGTCGCATGGGGCGTGTCCTTATGAGGTTGTGAAGCGAGGGTTGTGAGATGGAGGTGGTGAAGAAGGATCTAATTGTTCAGAAGCATTCTTAGCAGTTTTCTACGGTTTTTAGTATACCACAGCCTTTTGAGCAGATAAACGCGAATTTGGGCTGGTTTGGCGAGGATTGCAAGGACTCCGGGGCCAACTGTGCCCCATCTTTGAGCGAGTTTGTAAAACTCCGTATCGGGGCAGACTTCGTCTTGCAAGACCAGCGTTAAATGTTGAGCGGCTCTAATCGCTTGAACTTCTGAGCGACGACATTGATGACACCATTCTCGTGCTGAATCAGCCCCCTCACCAGCAAGATAGATGCGCCCTGAATAACAAACCGATAGGCCTGACGCACATCAGGCTTGACGATGATATTAAAAAAGCCAAACTCATCTTCCAGCGTAAGGAACTGAAAGCCTTTGGCAGTCGGTGGCTGCTGACGCACGACAAGCTGGCCTGCGACATGCACAATCGTCTGCTGCTTGCAAGCTATAAGCATCTGACTGTGCTTGACGCCATGTTGGTTACACCACGATCTATAGAATTCCATGACATGCTTATGCGTCGAGACCTGGCTGCCCTGAAGTTCCAACTGCATGGCTTCCACAGGAGAAATACTGGGCAGGTCGATGTCATCATCGGCAAAGGCGAGATTAAGTTCACCTTGCTTGTGTTGTAACTTGCCCAGATCCCAGAAAAGCTGGCGACGCGATGTACCCAAATGGTCCATTGCCCCAGCCATGATGATGTACTCAAGAGAGCGCATCGATAGCCGCACACGCCGATGCAGGTCTTCCAGGTTGGTAAATGCACCTGCCGCTCGCGCTGAGAGCACCTTCTCCATCGCTCCCGGTCCCAGGCCACGGATGTATTTGAGTCCCAGGCGCACAGCCTTTTGATTTGCTGTCTGCTCAATCGTGCAGCGCTCCTGACTGAGATTGATATGCGGCTTGAGGATACGGACGCCATGTCTACGGGCATCATTGACGATGACAGCCGGTGTATAGAAGCCCATCGGCTGGTTGTTGAGCAGTGCGGCATAGAAGGCATGCGGATGGTATTTACGCAGCCAGGCCGACTGATACACAGCGACAGCAAAAGCAGCCGCATGGCTCTTGGGAAATGAATAACTGCCAAAACCAAGCAACTTCTCGAAAACGGTATGGGCCGTCTCCCTATCAACCTCATTCGCCAGACATCTCGCAACGAACTGTGCCTCAAACTGCTTGAGGGCAGCAGTCGCATCTTTTTTGCCGAGTGCACGGCGCAGCAGTTCACCCTGCCCGGGCGTAAACCCCGCCAGATCACGGGCCACCTTGAGCACATCCTCCTGGAACAAGATCACCCCCAGCGTGGACTTGAGCGCTTTTTCCAGCCGCGGGTGGAAATAATCCACGTCTTCCTCGCCGAGACGCCGCCGGATGTAGGGATGCACCATGTTGCCCTGGATCGGACCGGGGCGAATGAGCGAAATCAGGATGATGATGTCTTCAAACGTCCTCGGCTGGAAGCGCGGTGTGGTGTTCATCTGCGCACGGCTCTCCACCTGGAAGACGCCGACGGTATCGGCTTCGCTAATCATGGCATAAACAGCCGGATCATCGAAACCGAGGTCATCCACGCTTACCTTAGCCATTTCAGACGCCTGGGAAATCATAGCCAGCATACCCAGGCCAAGGATGTCAATCTTGACGATGCTCGCATCCGCCAGACCTTCTTTGTCCCACTGGACGACCACACGCCCAGGCATAGCAGCCGGTTCGGTAGGAACATAGTCGGAAAGCGGCTGTCTGGTCAGGATCATGCCACCATTGTGGATGGATAGATGCCGGGGAATGCCTTCGATCTGCTGACACAGGTCGAGCAGGAGTGTGCCAATGGGTGCAGTTGAATAGTCCTGCATGTGATCCAGTGAGCGCACATCAAGCGATTTGGCCATCGTATCGACCATCGCTGGAGAAAGCCCCAGGGCTTTGCCGACATCGCGCATGGCACTACGCGCACGGAACGTGATGAACGTACAAGCCATTGCCGCATGGTCCGCACCATATTTTTCATAGACGTACTGAATCACCTCCTCACGCAGGGAATTATCAAAATCGATGTCGATGTCGGGCACCAGGCTGCGCTCATCCGACAGGAAGCGCTCGAAGACGAGGTCATATTTCAACGGGTTCACAGGCGAGATATGCAGCAGATAAGCGATAAGGGAATTGGCGGCACTACCTCTCCCCTGGCAGCGCACGCCATGTCCACGCGCAAACTGAACAATGTCCCAGACCACCAGAAAGTAATTCTCCAGGCCTGCTCGGCGGATAATGCTCAGTTCATGGACGAGGCGCTGATGCATTTGCGGTTTGTAGCGCGTCGAAGAATAACACAACATCATGAGGTATTTGGCGGCACTGACATCCTCAGGGACGAGATAATCAGGCAGTTCCTGCGGCATGGTTTTAAGATCAAACTGGCATCGGTCAGCAATCGCGAGCGTATTGGCCAGGGCATCGGGGAAATTAGCGAACAAAGCTACCATTTCTTGGGCAGACTTGAGATAGTACTCGCTGCTGGGCCGCAGGTATTTCTGGCCATCATCGAGATTGGTTGAATGGCGAATGCAGGTCAGGATATCTTGCAGACGCGAGCGGTCACGCACCGCATAATGCACATTGTTGGTCGCCACAGTGCCAATGTGCAGTCGCCTGGCCATCGCTGTTAGCGTGTCGATCAGCTCGTCATCTTCCGGCAGGATATGGTGCTGCAATTCCAGCCAGTAATTATCGCGACCAAACAACGCTATCTGTTGGGCCAGAGCTGACAGAGCCGCACGCCGATCCCGGCGCAATAAAGCCGACATCACTCGACCCTGCCGACAGCCCGACAAAGCGATCAGGCCATCGCTATGACCGATCAAGGCCCCGTCTTGCAAGACGGCTTCGCCTTTGGGGGCATTGTGCTGCGCCTGGGTAATCAACCAGCACAGATTGCGCCAGCCCTGTTCGTTCTTCACCAACAGCGTGATATGGCTTTGATCGTGCAGTGTCAACTCTGCACCGTGAATGGATCGAATCCCCTGCTGCCTTGCCAGCATGGCAAATTCAACCGCCCCATAGAGGTTGTCATGGTCGGTTAACGCTAGAGTCGACATCCCTAGATAGTTTGCCTGCTTCAATAGCGCTTCGGGTGAAGAGGCTCCATCCAGCAGGCTGTAGTGGCTGTGGCAATGAAGCTCTACATAATCAGTCATGTAAGCGGTCATCGAAAATAGCGCTGCTTGCTATGGACAATTGTGTGGGCAGTTAGTCATACACGCGCTGGAGATACCAGCGATCCGTCAGGAGATCGTGATAGATTTCGACGAGCATGTTGCTATGGGTCAGCACCGTGTAGTAATCGCGCCAGATGCGTTCGCGCCACCAGTATTTGTCGATGCGTCGGCGCTCAGAGATATGCGTGATGCGATGCGACCGACCGTGCCAGCGAAAGCTAGCCGGTTTATCGTCCAGGCTGAGTACATAAATGACCTGATTTTTCCATAAGCGCGTCATGCCCCGACCCATTCCAGTTCAAACTGCTCTTCCGGTGGTGCATAGGGGCCGGCTTCGATCAGGATCGCCCGCTGGAAATAGGTATTCGGGTGACGATGCTGCATGCTCGGCAGATGATCTTCCAGACGGGTAACCGCTGGACTTTCATCAAAGAGCGAAAGCTGACGCGGTTTGGGCTGCTGGATGTAGCTGAGCTGGACCTCGATCTCCACAATGGAGTCTGTCAACGCCTGTTTGTAAAGCAGCGCTTCCAGATGACGCATGAGGAAGGTGCTGTCTTTGACAGGCAGATGCGGTTTGGTGTGCAGCTCAAGACGTGAGCCATTCTCCAATTGCAGCAGTAAAGCGATCTCGCCTGCCTCACGACCCGCTAGCTGTGCGATCAACCAGACAACCATCTGCCGCAGCACAAACTGAACGATCTGATAATCATTGATCGGATCGTCAAAGGTGTGTTTCCGCGAGAGCACCATCGGCGGTGTGTAGGTCTGAATACTGCGGTGGTCGATACCCTGCGCTAGCTCATGTATCCAGAGCTGCTTCTTGCCAAACTGCTCCCAGAACGCGAGCTGCGGCAGCGCAGCCAACTGACCAATGGTGCGAATACCCAGCAATGGCAGGCGTCGACGCATGTCTTTTGTCAGCGGGAGCGTATCGACCGGGTATGTGGCAAGGAATTGGGCTTCTTTACCGCTTTCGACGACTTTGGTCGGGCCACCGAACATGGCAAATGCAGCTGCGACCCGTGCCGTAAACAGTTTGTCCGATACGCCCAGAGCCGGACCCACGCTGAGCATTTCCGTCACAAAATCCAGCAACTGCTGACGTTCGCTATCTGTGGCCAGGTAGATGGCGGCGCTGGTCGGCTGGTACTCCGGCTGGAGGCGATCCGTAAAGCGCAGAAGCTGTTGCAACAGGTGCGCGAACGCGCGCTGGTATGCGCCCTCATTGGCTGTCACCACCCTGGCGATTGGGCAAAGAATCTGCGCCTGACGCAGGGTCATGCCTGTCTTAATCAGCAAACGCCGCGGTAAGGCACTCATGGCCACAACTTTGGGCCGTTTGCTATCCGACACGATGAGCAGCGGTTCTTTTTGCAGTGCAGGATTGTTGATACGCTCAACTGAGGCTGCAAAATCCTGGATCAGCAGGCAGCTAATCATCGTCGCCATCCGATCCAGAAGCGAAATACAGCGGAAAAGTAACCTCTGAACCCGATGCTTGATTCGGATGACGCAGCAATCGCGCTTGAATCTGGCAGCCAATGATATGTTGATGCTGGTACAGCCAGTTGGCACAGCTCACACCAAGCTGAAGCTGCGCCGCTTCAGCAGGTCGCTGGCTGATGAGCAACAGCGTCGTGCGAAAGGCCGCGATGCTCTGGCGTAAACGTCTCAAGGAGCGTATATCGGCAAGGCCATCCAAGATGATGAGGCTGACGATATTAGTCGCGGCCAGGTCACGGACGAGTTCCAGCGCTTGGGTATCGGTTTCCGGCGTCACGATGAAC
>PABP01000031.1 GCA_002699585.1 Anaerolineaceae bacterium
TAAGCTGACGGTGTAACCTGAGTTCAGTTCTACTTTTGTCAATCCATCCTCTTAGGCGCTCCCACTCTCGCAGAATGGCTTCATGTGCAACCTCAACCATCGGCGCACGGGTAGCCGGGTCGTTGTCGAGTGCCAGGAAACGCTCCTGTGCCAGGTAGTCGATGAGGTCTTCCATTAGGTCGGCATCGTTGGATACAGCAACCAGTTCACTTCTTGGTACTCTGCGGCGAGTATCCTCTACACCTTCACCGAGTGTCACCAGACGGAGAAAGAGTTGGCGCACAGCTTCCTGGGCTTGTGCGTCCAACTGACTGTAGATGTCCTCAACGCGGTTCGCCAGTGCCCCACCTACTCCACCAATTTGCTGGTAGGCATCGTGGGTGAGCTTGTGGCCCTCACGTAGATCAAACAGTGCAGTTAGCGCGAATTGCAACAGCGGCAAGGCCCCCGCCTGATAGGTCGTTTGCGAGACCATGTGGGCGACTAAGCCATCCTCGAAGACCATGCCCATACGCTCCACCGGGCCCACAATGGCCCGTTCAATGCCTTGAGCTGTCAGCGGGAGAATGGTTTCCATTCGCGTGCGTAATATCTCGCCGAATTTGGGGTAGTGTAGGGGGCGATCATAGAAGTCCGCACGTAGGGTTACCACGATGCGCACGCGACTATGGGGTGCTGTCACCGTCGCCAGCAGCAAATCCAGGAACCTTTGGCGTTTGCCTTCGTCGGTGACCAGCGTGAAGACCTCCTCAAATTGGTCAATCAGTAGCAAGAGTTCGCTCTTATCCTTGGGCAGGATTAGATCCGCCGCACGCACCAGGCCGCGCTCGTCACGGCTGATTTGGTCATGCAGATTCATGGCCTGATCAGCTGCAATGCGAATTAAAGCTGTTTCTAAGGCATCAAAGGGGGAGTCACCCGGAATCATGTCGATGCAGAACCAGTGATCTGATCCCGCAATGGCGTTCTTGACCAGTGCAGGCAACAAACCTGCACGAGCGACGCTCGACTTACCGCTGCCACTCGGTCCGACAATCGCCAGGAAGCGCTGGTACGGATCGGCCTCCTGCATACGCCATAACAGCCGCTCAACGAATTCCTCGCGTCCGAAGAAATCCTGGGCTTCACCGCGTTCGAAAGCGCGCAAGCCTTTGTAAGGATTCTCGACATCATCCCATAGTAGCGCGATTTGCGATGAACTGGCATCGATGGTGGATGTTTCTTCATCGAACCAGCCAAGCTCAGCCACCTTACGCTTGAGTTCTTCGCGACTGAACACGCGCAGCTTCTTGTTGATCTGGCGGATGTACCAGCGGATCGTACTGTGCTCAACGACCAACTTCTCAGCGATCTCCTGGTTGGTCAGTTCTTCAGCAACCAAGCGTAGTATGTCGAGTTCACGGCTGGTAAGGGTTTCATAGATTGATTTGGACGAGCTAACCGTCATCTGTGCCACTTCGGCAAATTCTCTGGCGAGACTCAGTACATCCGGGTAGCGTTCCTTGGGGTTCTTCTGCGTGGCCCGCTGGATGATCTCATTCACAGCCTGATTTAAGTCAGGTTCCAAGCTGGTGATTTCAGGCAATGGGTCGCTGATGTGCTTGTACATGCGCTCCACAGACGAGACTTCATAGAAAGGATGCTCGCCGACCAGCAACTCATACAGCACCACGCCCATACTGTAGATGTCCGTCCGAGCTGTGATCGGTTCGCTGCGCGCTTGTTCGGGCGAGAGATAATCCAGCGAGCCGACAATTTCTTTACGCGTGCCGTTTGTTTCTTGAGACAGGTTCTTGGCGATGCCGAAGTCTGCTAGATAGGCAATGCCATTCTCGTCCAACAAGATGTTATCGGGTTTGATGTCGCGGTGAATCACCTGTTGTTGATGGGCATGGTGGAGCGCACTGGCGATGTGACCCAGCAGCACGGCGATGCGTTCGACATCGAACATGTGATGCTGACGCAGCACATCGCGGATGCTGCCCCCACGCAGCAGTCGCATCACCAGATAAGCTCCATGTGGATCGCGCCAATAGTCATGCATAGGCACGATGTAGGGATGTTCTAATTGAGCAATCGTCTGGGCTTCGGCTTCGAAGCGGCGAATGAACTCAGGCTGGTTAGCGTAGCGCGGCAGGATGATCTTGATAGCCACCTCACGCTGCACATCTTCCTGATAAGCGCGATACACGGCGCCAAAACCGCCTGATCCCAGCTGCTCGCGCAGCACATAGCCTTTGATCTGCTGTCCACTCAGATCACTCACGACCATGATTCACCCCCTCAAACTGCCAACCTCAGCCTCTGAATCTTTAGCGGGTCGATTCGGCAATATGTCGTAATAAGTATACAAATTTCCGTAATTTACGTGTTTCAAGGTCAGTATAGCCCAATCAAGAGGCAAAATCGGGTGATTTTTGTCCTTTCCCTCCCCCTTTCCCTCCCCCCATTCCCTCTCTTTTCACGTCCTCCCAAATGTGCTCGCCTCGAATACAGTGGAGTCATCGAACGACAACACGCCAGACGGCTCACAACAAGCCAAACGGCACAGAAAATGGGAGCACGGACATGAATACCAACACCTTCACGAGCAAAGATTTCGCAATGGATAAGGAATATCGCAATCGTCAACTGCAACATGCTGAGCGTCGTCGCATGGTCGTAACCGCTTTTGAAGCCAGGAAATCGGAATCGAAAAAAGCTAAAGCCGAAACAGTCAATGAAGAATCCTCACCTGCACGTTTGAGCTTTGCAACCGCTAACAAACTCTCGACTGTTTCAGTGGTTGTCAGCCTAGTCCTACTGGTTCTGGTCTTCGTTGCTTCATCCAGCACGTCAATGGCGCAGGAAATGCTCGATGATACCAGTGGTCCGAATACCGCCGAACAAGCGGCTGGCCTGGATCTGATGCTGGCCGTGTTACATCTAGAAAATGGTAACTTTGACAAGGCCCAGGCAAAAGTTGACCGCGCACTGGACGCTTTTCCTGATCTGGCAGCGGGTTACACGCTGCGCAGTGCCGTGAATGTCTATGCTGGTAACTACGATCTGGCCGCTACGGATGCAGCGTTAGCCTTAGCACTGGATGAAACCGAAGTCTCGGCACACTACTTCCTGGCGGAAGCGCACTTCGCAACAGGCAGCTTTGTCGCAGCCCAGCACAGCTATGAAGCGTACCTGGTAGCAGCCGCTGCGAGTGAAGGCTATGAAAATGCGCTGGTCGAGCGGTTGGTGGGTACAGACTACGAAGCCGTTGTTATGGCGCAGGTCGATGCCTGCGAAGCGCAGCAGGTGGCAATGGGGAACTGAAATGAACACCAGAACCAAATATAATTGAAGTAGCGACGATCCTCATGAATCGTCGCTTTTATTTCACAAACTCTTGGACGTGTTGACTCTGAAATAAGTCCTAAAGAATATGTTTGAACATCAAGCTATCTAATTTCCGGACAGGTTCGGTAGATTCGTCTTGCAAGACAGACATCATAGATTGAGCGGCTCCAAGCGCTTGAACTTCTGAGCGATGACATTGATAACGCCGTTCTCCTGCTGAATCAGGCCCCTCACCAGCAAAATCGATGCCCCCTGAATGACATCCGATACACCCAGAGCGGGACCCACCCCAAGCGTCTGGGTTACAAAATCCAGCAACTGCTGACGTTCGCTATCCGTCGCCAGGTAGATAGCGGCACTGGTCTGTTGGTACTCTGGCTGAAGGCGATCCGTGAAGCGCAGAAGCTGCTGCAATAGGTGCGCAAATGCGCGCTGGTATGCGCCCTCATTGGCTATCACGACCCTGGCGATTGGACAAAGAATCTGCGCCTGACGCAGGGTCATGCCCACCTTAACCAGCAATCGCCGGGGCAAGGCACTCATGGCCACGACTTTGGGTCGTTTACTATCTGTCACGATGAGCAGTGGTACTTTTTGCAGCGCAGGCTTGTTGATACGCTCAACCGCAGCTGCAAAATCTTGAATCAGCATGCAGCTAATCATCGTCGCCATCCGATCCAGAAGCGAAATACAGCGGAAAGGCGACCTCTGAACCCGATGCTTGATTCGGATGACGCAGCAATCGCGCTTGAATCTGGCAGCCAATGATGTGCTGATGCTGGTACAGCTAGTTGGCGCAGTTCACACCAAGCTGAAGCTGAGCTGCTTCCGCAGGTCGCTGGCTAATGAGCAACAGCGTCGTGCGAAAAGTGGCGATGCTCTGGCGTAAACGCATCAAGGCGCGTGTATCGGCAAGGCCATCTAAAAGGATGAGGCTGACGATATTAGTCGCAGCCAGATCACGCACGAGCTCCAGCGCTTCAGTATCCGTTTCCGGCGTCACAATGAACAGGCGCTTGAGATCGACACCGCACTGTCCAGCATAGGGCGCATCCAGCGCGGCTTGCATATCGATAAAGACGACAACTTCATCGCGCTTCTGGGCATTGGCGATGAGGTTAAAGACCAGCGACATGGCCCCAGAGGTCGGCTGACTGACGAGCATATTCAGCTTGCGTCTCAGAAATCCCCCACCCAGCAGATCATCCAATGTGGCAACGCCAGACGGTAGCAATGCACCATCTGTCGCCAGTGCATTCGCCAGATGAATAGTCCGGTGGCCATGCTTGCGCTGAATATCCAGCAGGATGTCGTTGAGCGCAGCTCGTGATGCCGCAGCCTGTGCTGCTGCTTGCGATGTCGCTTTTGAATCTACCATGTTGTCTATCTGTTTTCGTTGAGGAGGCGGCACAGTCAATTCGTTTTATTTTTGTTACAACATAGTTCCTGAGTATAGATCACTTGTTCTGATTTGTCACAGAATAAATGGTCGGAATTGGGTTATAAAATCTGGGGGTAAAGTTTGGATTCTATGTCGGTAGAGTCCGTCCAGTAGGACTGCACCAACTGCGAAAGCAGAACTAACATGCTGTCCAAGGAGATTGATCAGATTTAACGTATGATGTGGAGATGTCCATCTTGCAAGACGCGATATCGATGGAGCAATTCACTGCTACACTTAGGTATCGACAGCGTCAACTGTAATCCATTCGTGATACAATGAGCATAATCACCAACGGAACCAAGTGCGATATGGCCCTACCCCATTCGACGACCTACAGCGAACAAGACTATCTGGCACTCGACCAGGCGAGCGACATCAAATACGAGTACGCTGCTGGTGAAGTATTTGCCATGTCCGGGGCCACGCGCATCCATAATCTCATTGTCAGCAATGTGCATCTGAGTCTTGGGAATCAGCTTCTGGAACGCCCCTGCGAGATCTATATGGCAGATATGCGCGTGCAGGTCCGTGCTACCGGCTCCTATCGCTATCCCGACATCTGCATCGTGTGTGACCCACCTGAATTTGCCGATACGCAACCCGAAAGTCTGCTGAACCCGACTGTGCTCATCGAGGTCATTTCGGATTCATCGGCTGTAACAGACCGAATTCAAAAGCTCGACGAATACCGGCGCATCCCCTCGCTGCAAGAGTACCTGTTGATCTCACAGGACCGCCCCCGCATTGAGCGCTACCAGCGCCAGGATGACCTCAATTGGCTTTATACCGATCTACAGGGCCTGGACCAGCAGCTTGACCTGCCCTCCTTGAGCGGCGTACTGCGGTTGAGTGATGTCTATCGTCGTATTGAGTTTGAGAGTTAGCATATCGTTCTAGACGTGCAGCCTCAGCGTGAGTCGCCTACTTAAGCTTTTCGTCTTGCAAGACGGGCCTACCTGCGTATCCACGACAGCAAAGTTCATTCTGTGATCTACTGGCAGAGTCACTCCGCAAGCTGGCTAACATGCTGCTTTTCAACAATGATTTGATACACCCTTTCTAGAAACAACCTACCCTATCCAAAGAAAATAGCCAGAAAATAGCAGATTACCCTAAGAATTTGTTGCTAATCTGCTTTTCTTTGCATATAATGCAACTTGCATTAGATAATTATCACAGATTTGCCCTAATTAGATACCTAGTCTTCAATCTGTGCCTAAAATCAAAGATCGGCACAAGTATAGCTAGCAGACACCTGGAGTCGGAGTGCACCATGCGCAAAACAAATGATGTAGCGACCATGCTTGACATCACGACTGAGACCGTGAGGGATTGGTGCAAGCGATATGCCGACTTTCTCAGCGACAATGCCACACCAAACATGGGTGGAACACGTAGCTTTACCGACGACGATATTTTGATCTTTACAACCATCAACACGCTACGCAATCAAGGCATGAATCATGACCAGGTCCTGGAGCAGCTGAACGAAGGGACACGCATTGAGGATGTTGGCGTCGATTACGATCAATTGCTAGCGACGCCGCAGGGTCGAGCCATGACCATCCAGCAGCTCAAGAACCTCAACGAGCGCATCAGCCAACTTGAGACAGACAACGAAGTTATGCTCAGTGAGTTGCGACAGAAAGAGCGCGAGCTAGGTAAGTTGGAAGGGGAGTTAGAAATCGAGCGTGGTGCGCGCGAGACGCTGGATGAACTTCGTAGTGAAATTGCGGTCTTACGTTACAGACTAAAACAATACGAACAGCAAGAGGGGGGTATTGATGCTTAAGAACATGCGTAGTAAGAAACCGTATCGGCTCATGTTCAAGTTCTGGCTAGACGTCAATAAGCCAACTGAAGCCCGCATTGCTGACAGTATAGAACTACTCAAGAATGAGCGCAGCTTTTCACAGGCAATCCGCGATGGTATTCGACTCATCGTCGATTTGCGTGCAGGCCGGACGGATGTGCTTCACGAGTTGTTCCCCTGGACTGCAACTGCGACTCCGACGCAGCAAATCGTTCCAGCAGGGCAGTCTCCGAAGCTGACATCTCAACTCAAGCGCATCGAGCAGCTGCTACGCGAACAACAGACCCTTCAGCCGAAGTTTCCTGCCGAAGGGCAGGGCAGCATCAAACGCTTGGACACCGGCAGCATGGCACCGCCTACGTTCGATGAAGATGACGACATGCCCGTGCTCAAGATCAATAAGGCGACTGGTTCGGGCGGCAATGCCACGCAGAACTTCTTGAATTCACTCCAGGCCCTGCAATAGCAAATCCTGCAGTAGCAACTACTGCAATAGGGGAGTCTACTGGAATGAAAAACAGACGTACAAAAGTACGTCCGTTTCAACTGGGTGCGATGCTAATTTTGGGAGTAGATCGCAACCCTTTACTCAAAAGGGAGTATAACACATGACTAAAAAAGAAACGGCAACTGAAAATCTTCACATCGTCTCGATTGATGCCGGCAACGGCATGACCAATGCCATCCTGGCCAAGCCCAAAGGCGGCTACAAGCGCGTCAATTTCCCATCGGTACGGGCGACGGCCACCGGCGACAGCCTGGGCATCGGCAAACAATTCGAAGTTTCATATGATTTCGTCGACTGGGGCAGCCACCGCTACATGTACGGTGATGACGCCATTGCTTATGCCCGTAGCGGCCTGGAACGGCATCAGGGTGCCTTCCGGTATGGCGATGAGTTCCATCGTTTCCTGATCGCAGTCGCCATCGGCAAGCTGGGCATCACAGAAGGGCAGGTGGACCTGACCATATTCGCGCCTCCCGGCATGTTCGCGGATGCCAAACGCACCACCAAGAAGCGCTTTGCCGAAGCCGGTGGGCATGTGGCCATCAAGTTCAAGCGCAAGAAAGCCGTCTCCTGGCAGTACAGCGATCTGACCATCTGGCCGGAAGGCATTGGGGCAGCCGCGTGTTTTGCACTGGATGAAACCGGCCAACCGGCCAATAGCAATGCCCTGGATGGCGAGACCGTCATTCTAGATCTGGGCATGTACACACTCGATGCGCTGCAGATGAGCGAGGGCAATTTCAATCCAGAAAGCCTGCAACACGCCACCTGGGAGAACGACGGCATTCGCGCCAACATCCTCGAACCCATTCTGCGCATGCTCAAGAAACAATCTAGTGATCTGCAGTTGCTAACAACCGACGATGTTGACGTGGTGCTGCGCCAGGCCATCAACGGAGGCAACTATCTATTGCGAGCAGGGCAGGTGGAGGTCGATCTGCAAGACCTGTTTGCCAAGTACAGCGAACGCTATGCCGAGCGCATCGCCAATAACATCATCGACGGCGTGTTCAACGGCTTGCGCGGGGTGCGCTCGCTGGTGCTGGTGGGCGGGGGCGCGATTCTGGTAGACGAATATTTGCGCAACTGGTTCGGCGAGAAGGTGCTTGACTTCGACGCCAGCCCAACGACCAAGAATATCAACCCGGTGGATGCCAACTGCATCGGCGGGATTCGGCTGGCTAAAATGCGCTTGAAGCAGTTTGCCTAACGAGGCCACTAACCGCCGTCTTTCAAGACGTACAAGCTCGGCCTGCAACAAAATCACAAAGGTAGAAGCAGTTGTCTAATCTGAAAGAGTTATCTATCAGTGGGCTGCTTCTACCTTTTGTGTTTCAGGTTGTATCTTTCTTATGCGATTTACTATTTTTTACCTCAGTGTATCCGTCCGTCGTACAAGTCCACAATACTTACGCCAGGATCAAGAGGGATACCCACTAAGTCGCCATTGCCGTGCAGTCCAGCATATGCACCTGTTCCTGCAAGGACGTTCCAATGGGCGGTCGTGCTACTGTCTATGAGATCGAGACGCACAACCAACTTGAGATCGAACGTTCCGCTGCCATCATCACATACGAACTGTTTCACAACCTTGAGCATGAAGAAATCGCCCGCTGGGGGTCCTGAGGTTTCCACACTAAGTTCATACTGATACCCGGTCGAGCAGA
>PABP01000001.1 GCA_002699585.1 Anaerolineaceae bacterium
TCCTCTTTGATCTCTTTGGGAATGCGTCGACTCATTGGATCGGCCCTTCTAGTCAGCATTTTTCTCAGACTCTTGTCTTAGTTTATGGGGTACCGATCAATCATTATAGTCCCTCATTTTCTTCCATAGGGTAGTCAGTATTTCATGGGGTCGCATATAGGCTTTTTGTGTCATTTCAGACTCATAATCTAAGAAGATTATTGAAAGCAATTAGTTGCTAAAAGCCTACACAGATTGTATGCGTGCACCAACTTCTATCGGCCCTACCATGGTGACGCCTTTGTCCCATCACAGAGCATGAGAACCAGTGCTTATTTAGCAAATATTGCCTCTGGATGGTAGTTGCACCAGAAATGACTGGAATCGACTTAAGCTATTGACTTTGTGGTCTCCAAATCAATATCGTTGAAGTAGAAGGTCGCATGTTTTGGTGGGGTTCTTTTGGTATACAAATTGATGGAGCGTACTAGGGGGTAAAATGCGATGCGTGGGATACGTTCGCGTAAGTTCCGAGGAACAAGTAAGTAATTATTCGCTGGATGCTCAGAAACGGGCGATTGAAAAGTGGGTTGATGGCCAGGATGACGCCGTACTGATAGATGTTTATGCAGATGAAGGTTACTCAGCAAAGACATCAGAACGCCCTGCATTTCGACAACTTCGGCGTGACGCAGCGAAGGGTCAATATGATGCTCTGATTGTCCACAAATGGGACCGATTCGCGGGGAATCGTGAAGATGCCATCCTCTATAAATCTTTTTTGCATCGTGATTATGGCATCAAAGTATTCAGCGTAACAGAGTCGAGCCAGGATAGTGATGGTGCGATGGGTATGCTGGTAGAGTCTATCCTGGAAGCTATTTCGCAGTGGTACAGTCTAAACTTGGCAGCAAAAGTCTCAAAAGGTATTCAGGAAAAGCATCGTCGCGGATTGCACGTTGGTCATGCGCCCTTTGGCTACCAGAAGAATGACAAGGGTCATCTAATCCCTGATGCACATGAGCAGATGGGTATCTCACTGATATTTGAAGGGTATGCAACAGGAAATCATAGCTATAGCGACATAGCACGGCTTTTGAATGAGCGTGGTTATCTGACGAAGCGGCGACAAGCTTTTACTAAGGAAGGTGTACGCGAAATATTGCGCAATGGCATTTATGTGGGGCGCGTGTCTTATCAGAGAGTCTGGTTCAGTACAAAGCATTAAGTGAGCGTATAAAACGGCTAGATTTTTCGTTTTGACCGAAGTTTTGTTGACCATGAACCCTATGTATATGAGCGAACACAGTTGCAATCGGAAATAGATGACCTGATAACCAAGCTGAATCATGAACTTGTGCGTTCGCTAGAAACACTTAGTCGATATAGCGATGAATTAAGTGTCTACAATGATGATATCGAAAAGTAGCATCGATTTTTGAAGAAGTTCATCCAGAAGGTGTCGGTATCTGGTGAGCGTGTAGTTGAAATAAGCGTTAAAGAAGGCCTGAGGGTGATAATCGGCGATAAGCAAGCATTAAAGGTGGCGCTTGACGCACAAACGCCTTATGAGGGCCAATTTGCGGGTTTCGAAGGTACAAAAATGCAGGAAGATAAAGGGGAGAATAAAGTGTTTAAGAATAGGATGTGGGCAATAAAGTGGGCGTAGAGAGGGTTGGACGCACGCGTGTGCCTTTCCAGTATTTGGCTTGTTCCAGAGCATCTCATTTTTTGTCTGGATCAACTATACAGAACTTGTACTCTCCATAAATATAATGCTATGTTTGTGCTAATTCACAAATTGCGAAACAAGGGCCTCTGCTTTGATAGTGTAGGCTAGGGAGAAGCCTTAACCTGGAACGCCAAAAAACTGCGAAGTTCCTTCGATATTTGATATACTAGGCCTGATATATGTTAACTGCGTGTCGTGAATAATGTTTCTTGGGTAATTAGTACATTTTTCGGCTTAGTGTGTCAAATGCAATGGAACCTATTCTAGCGACTAAGCTTCATATCCCTCACTTGAAGCCAGAAAGCGTTTCTCGCCCGCGTCTGCTTCGTCAGTTGGATGCTGGACAATATCATAGACTCATACTGGTGTCTGCCCCAGCTGGCTTTGGAAAAACGACCTTGGTCAATGAGTGGGTACGCCAATCTGATTTGCCTGTAGCGTGGCTCTCACTCGACGCAGGCGACAACAACCCCAATCGCTTCGTGGCATACATTCTGGCGTCATTGCAGACAGTCGTTGCAGGGTTTGGTCAACACCTGATGGATTCTCTGACGTCTGGACAAATGCCATCTGAGACATTACTGACAAATGTTGTCAATGCAATTAGCCAACAATTTGAGCAATTGATAATGGTGCTCGATGACTACCATGTGATTGAGGAATCCGACGTCGATGACATCCTTGTTTATCTCATCGAGCATCTTCCAGTACATATGCATCTCGTTGTCACAACCCGCATTGACCCACAGATTCCGATTGCACGCTTGCGTGCACAGGGATTATTGACAGAGCTACGTGCTACAGAGCTTCGTTTTAGTCGAAGTGAATCAGCTCAGTTTCTAAATCATGTTATGAAGCTAAATATCGCTGAAGCAGAAGTAGCTACATTAGAAAGTCGCACAGAAGGGTGGATCGCTGGATTACAGCTTGTAGCTATCTCGTTGAAAGGGCGGGAGAACACATCCGAACTGATTGCGTCATTTTCTGGTAGCCATCGCTTTGTGCTGGATTACTTAATTGAAGAGGTCTTACATCAACAATCTGACGAAATCCAATTGTTCTTATTACAGACTGCTGTGCTCAATCATCTAACGGCTTCTCTATGTGATGCCCTAACCGAGCAAGCAAATGGCCAAGATACACTGGAGATTCTTGAACACAGTAATTTATTCATTATGCCGCTTGATGAAGAGCGCCATTGGTATCGCTATCATCACCTTTTTAGGGAACTTCTTTACCAACAATTGCGCCATTACTACCCTGATCAGATAGCCATACTCCACCTGAGGGCGAGTGTTTGGTACGAGCAGCATGGCTCTATCGAAGCGTCCATTGACCACGCTCTGAATGCTCAGAATTATGAACGTGCATGCGGACTTATTGAGCAGATTGGGATGGCCCGTTGGACACTGGGCGAGGACCAGCAGTTGGGACGGTGGCTCACATTGCTTCCAGCGTCTGCCATTGACTCGCACCCGAAGTTAAGTATCTTCTATGCATGGTACCTGTTTTCACAAGGGCAAATTGATACAGCCGACCGATTCATCGAGTCGGCTGAAATGGCCATTGAGGCGTCTAATGTGAATGTATCAGATATTGCGGGCCGGGTGGCGGCGACGCGTGCTTTTGCTGCGTTTTATCGTGGCGATACTGTTGCGATCATCCAAAACGCACAGACCGCACTAGTGTTGCTTGGACCTGATGATCGTGCGTGGTTTAGCGTTGCCCTTCATATTCTGGGTGATGGTTATGACCTCGATGGTAACATGAATGAAGCTTATATAGCTCGTCGGGATGCGGTTGAAAATATGGATGCTTCCGTCAATCTTTATCAGGGCCTGGTCGCCCACCTCAAACTGGCGGTTGTCTTGCGCCATCAGGGACAGTTGCCGCGCGTGATTGAGGTTTGTGAACAGCAAATGAAGTCGGCAACTGCAGGTGGGCTCACCCACAGTGGCGTCTGTGGTTGGTTATTGGCCATCTGGGGGGAAACACTTGCTGAAACTAACGACTTAGATAGTGCCCTTGAAAAGGCTCAAGCAGGCGTCGAGCTTCTCGAACAGGGTGGCGATCAGGCCATGCTAGCTTGGAGCTATATTTGTCTTATTCGAGTGCTTTTCTCATCTGAGCAATTCGACCAACCACAGCAAATTATCAATAGAATCGAGAATATCGCGCGCGAAAGCTATTTTCCTCCCTGGATGCTGCATCATGTAACAGCCTGGCAAGTGAGATTGTGGCTGGCGACTGGGACCATCGGGCTGGCGTCCCAATGGGCCGAGGAATACTACCAAACGAGCAGCGAGACCTTGTCCTATGTAACGGAAGCCAAGGATATTGTTCTGGCGCGAACATGGATAGCACAAGGCAATTGTGCAATGGCAACCAGGCTGCTACAGCGCCTATTTGTCAATGCCGAGGCAGGTGGCCGCACATCTCGTATGATCGAAATCCGGCTGTTACAAGCGCGTGCCCTATATGAAGTAGACTACACCTCAAGTGCATTGAAGCGTATTCAACATGCAATCGAACTCGCTGAATACGGCGGGTTCGTGCGTATCTTCGTCGATGAGGGTAGGCACATCCTTCCGCTGCTACATGAGGCTTTTAGGGCCAACCTATCGCCGGAATATACGGGCCAAATACTCGCTGCCTTTGCCAATAAAGAGTCGGTACTAACACCCCAGGTTCCCTCAACTGATGGCGTTGATTTATTAAGCGAGCGCGAGCTAGAAGTTTTGCGGCTGATTGCGCAAGGCTATACTAATCAGCAGGCTGCTAATGAATTGTTCCTCACACGTAACACGGTCAAAGTTCATACACGCAACATCTATGACAAGCTAGGTGTCCATAGCCGGACCGAGGCCGTAGCCAAAGCACGTACGCTTGGTTTGCTGTCCTAGCATACCCATATCCCACAACTTGTTACTCTGTCTACTCCCAAATCCAAATACCCCTCTAATACCCCCCTGGTGGTATGACAGCCTCATTCCACAGTCGTAAACTGAGATTACAGTGACTATTTCGCTTACGCTGAAGTCAACAGACTTATGTTGACTCGTTGTCAGGGGGAGACAAAATGCAAAAAGCAAGCACACTACACACAACAGAATCTGCCGCTCCATCACGAGCCATAGCTAAGGAGAGCACTCGGCTCTATTTCATAGACCATTTACGTGCCGCATTGACCATCCTTGTGGTGCTACACCACATTGCCATGGTTTTTGGGGCCAGTGCGCCATTCTATTTCGTTGATCCGCCCTTGGATGAGCCTGTCGCATTCCGTGATTTGCTCGTCTTCGCTCTGGTTAACCAGGGCTGGTTCATGGGGGCGTTTTTCCTCCTTGCGGGTTACTTCACGCCGACGTCATTCGACCGAAAAGGAACTGGCCCATTCCTCAAAGATCGACTGATTCGATTGGGCATCCCACTGATTGTCTTCACGTTCATTCTTGGACCACTTTCGGGGCTTGGTGCCTGGCTGATGCCTGTTGAACTCACTGGCATAACCAACCCGCCAACCTGGGAAGTTTATCCTGACTTGCTGGGTATTGGTCCGTTATGGTTTGTGTTGATGCTGCTGATCTTTAGCGTCGGCTATGCGGCTTGGCGGCTATTGATCAAACCTTCATGGGTTTCCAACGAGGGGCCATCGCACCTTGGTTATGGCAAGATCCTCGTCTTTACAATCGCCTTGGCAGTAGTGAGCTTCTTCTTCCGAATGCTCATACCCTTGGGCCAATCGACGAGTGTTATCTTCGATTTTATTAGCTTCCCAACCCTGGCTTACTTGCCGCAATATCTTGGCATGTTTATTGTTGGCTTGGTTGCGGCTCGCAATGATTGGCTGCGCACGATCTCTAATGCAATGGGATTGGTCGGCTTTATCGCAGCCGCTGCTGCAACGATCATCCTGTTTCCATTGGCGTTCAGTGGCCAACTTTTCTCGCTTGAACTAACCGAAGCCATGCAAAATGCGATGGGTAACGGTCACTGGCAATCAGCCGCGTATGTAGCCTGGGATTCGATCCTGGTTGTCGGCCTCTCACTGGGTCTCATCGCATTATTCCGTAACGTTTTCAATGTCAAAGGCTGGTTAGGTACCTTCCTCTCCAAGCAAAGTTATGCCGTCTACATCATTCACATTCCAATTGTGGTCTATCTGACGTATGCGTTGACCAGTCTTGATTTGACCAACATTCAGAAGACGATTGTGGCATCGATCATCATCGTTCCGGTCTGCTATATCGTAGCTTTTCTGATTCGTAAACTGCCGTTTGTATCGCGTGTGGTTTAGATAACGCGCCAGAGCGCATTGGTAACTGTGGCCTTCGGCTGCAGTTATTCCGCCAAACGCAGTTCAAATAGGTAACGCCAAAAATCTAGTTGGGCACAAAACAGGGTGTTTGCTATGAAAAACAAAGGTCGCAGACTCACCTTAGATCGCCCGACGCTTTACCAGATCAAAGTGCCTGGTGCACTTGATGCAACGTGGTCGGATTGGGCAGAGGATGTGACCCTCAATGTAGAGGATGATGAAATAGGTCAACGTGTTACTGTCCTGACCTGTAAGGTGGACCAGGCAGCACTACAAGGCATATTGCGTCGACTATATGCATTGGGCTTACCACTACTTTCAGTGGATAGCATCGACTGTGACAATGATTAAGCCATCAAACAGCTTTTTCTATGGGGGATTGTGATGAAAGCTGCTGTTTATTCACAGTACGGGACACCTGATGTACTACAGGTGAAAGAGGTAGCAACACCTACACCACACGACAACGAGGTTCTGATTAAGGTGAAGGCAGCTACTGTAACACGCTTTGATTGTTGGATGAGGCAAGGTACCGGTCCCGCAGGGTTTGGTCTCATAAGCCGTATGGCTTCTGGTTTTAACAAACCGAAGCAACCCATTCTTGGTACGGAACTATCGGGTGTCGTTGAAGCAGTAGGGGAGACTGTAACGCGCTTCAAAATTGGTGATCCAGTCTTTGGCTTTACAGGCGCGCGTCTGGGTGCATATGCTGAGTATATTTGTCTTCCAGACGACAGTACGCTAGCGACTTTACCTGAAAATCTGTCCTACGAGCAGGCTGCTGCTGTGCCCTATGGCTCATTGACAGCGTTGTTCTTCTTGCGTGCGGCCAATATTCAGCCGAACCAGAAAGTACTGGTCTTTGGTGCATCTGGTTGTGTCGGAACGGCAGCCGTCCAAATTGCCAAGAATTTTGGAGCGGAGGTCACTGGCGTTTGCAGTACCTCAAAAGTCGATATGGTGGAATCTCTGGGTGCTGACAAGGTCGTTGACTATAAAACGGAGGACTTCTCCAAACAGGGTGTGACCTATGATGTTATCTTCGACACAATAGGTAAAAGTCCCTTTGCCGACAGTGTGAAGGCGCTCAAAAAGGGAGGCATGTATCTATTTGCCACGTTTGGCTTGCCGCGTATGCTGCAACTCTTCTGGCTCAAGCTGACTAGCAACAGGAAAGTTGGGCCACTTGCTACAGTCGAAGAGCACGTAGAAGACCTTGTCTTCCTCAGGGATTTGATTGAGGCTGGTGAGATCAAGCCATTCATCGACCGCTGCTTTCCACTTGAAGAGATCGCTGAGGCGCATTGCTATGTCGAATCCGGCCGTAAGCGCGGCAACGTAATCATAATCGTCAATGATACGAACCACGTGGAGACAAGAACATGACCTCTGTGAAGATCAAACTTTCCGCGTCTTGGGTCGCGCTGATGCTCACGTACTTGCTAGGAGACGTACTGCGGATATTCAGCGGGGACTTCAATGCTGGCGAAATCGGTGATGTCCAAATTGGACAAATGTTGTACCTGGCGCTGGCTGTGCTGATGGTGATTCCCATCATCATGGTCTATGCATCTGTCACGCTCGATGATCGACTGAATCGCTGGGTGAACATGGCTGCCGCTGTATTCCTGTTTGTCTTTAATCTGGTTGGATTGCCAACTTACCCAACGGCCTACGATAAATTTCTCATTGTCGTGGGCCTCGGATTCAACATATTGACCATATGGCATGCCTGGACTTGGTCAAAATCCGAGACTGCTGTTGTTTAAGACCTGTCACCTGAGTGAGAAACCCAAGAGGGCAATAATTATGAAAGCGGTTATTTGTACGAAATATGGTGCGGCGGATGTTTTGCAGCTGGCAGATATTCCAAAACCATCTCCCAAAGACAATCAAGTACTCATTAAAATTCACGCGACAACCGTCCACGTCGGTGATATTCGTATTCGCAGCTTTGATGTGCCGCGCTGGTCATGGCCGCTGGCGCGCCTGGCGCTTGGCCTTTTCCGGCCAAGGAATCCGGTCCTCGGTATGGAATGCGCGGGCACCATAGAAACGGTAGGTCAGGATGTTACGCGCTTCAAGGTTGGGGATGCTGTAATGGCATCTTTGTTTCCAGCGTCGAAACAGTTCGGAGGCTATGCTGAATACAAGTGTCTACAAGAGAGTGATTTGATTGTTCATAAACCCGACAACATAAGCTTTGAGGAAGCTGCAGCAGTTCCAGCTGGTGGCCTGACTGTCATGGTGCTATTCAACCAAGCCAATAGTCAGCCTGGCCAAGAAATCCTGATTTATGGTGCATCAGGCAGCGTGGGCACGTATGCTGTTCAAATTGCCAAGGCCCGAGGTGCCAAAGTTACAGGCGTGTGTAGCACACGCAACTTGGATCTGGTGGCATCACTTGGCGCTGATCGCGTCATTGACTACACTCGTCAGGATTTCGTTACTCTAGATCAAAAGTATGACCTTATTCTGGATGCAGTCGATAAACTGAAGCCTGAATATGGCAAGCAGGCTCTAAAGCCTCAAGGAATCTATCTCAATGTTTCAAAGGATTCGGGTTCTCCAAAAGATGTCAAACAAGCATACTTGGATGAACTTCGAGAGCTAATAGAAGCAGGCAAACTGAAAGTTGTGATAGACCGTTGCTATCCACTAGATGAGATCGTAGAAGCTCATCGATACGTCGAACAGGGGCACAAGCGTGGTAATGTTATTGTCACAATTTTGCCAAACACGTGATTCAATCGGGACATCCTTCTATGGCGTTTTTTGGCCACCTGGTGAAGATGTTGAGCTTTGACCTAGACTAGGTGCTTGGCGCTTCCTGTATAGGCTTTGATATCAATAGTTGTTAATCTCTTAAAATGAAAAAGACCAAATACACCTAAGCATCGATCTTTCATATCATTTATAGTTTTTACTATGGGATGTGAGCGCAGAGAGGGTTGGACGCACACATGTGCCACTCTGGTATCTGGTTTGTGCCGGATCATTTAAGTGTTCAAGATTGTACTTTATCTTGAAGAAGATGGATTGGATCGACAAGCGAAAAGTCAATCTTTACATCCAAGCGTCAGTGCTTATCAAAGCAGTTAGGAAGCTCTTCTAATAACAAAATCTCAGCTTGGTCGACAACTCCAGATTTTTGCATCGATTCATTTAAACTAACGGATTGAACAAACAGTCGGGCACGCTCCAGATCAAGCCAGCCTAGCAATACTGTGATCTCATTTAGATCATCGACATTACGCATTGCGAAAATCTGCTCTGTAGCACCGCCTGCCTGACGTGCTGAAAGGTGAGTATCAAAGGTTTCTTTCCACCTTGCAAAATCCTCAACGTCATGTTGTATGAATATATAGATCATCTATAGAAGCCCATTCTGTGAACGCAATAACGTGATTGCGACAAGGAAGCCTTTTCCTATTTTAACCCTATAAGAAATTAGGCTTCCTGTAGGTCTCAGAAGCTATTTACGAAGTTTATGGGGTGTTTCCCTTGTGGAATCCGTTTAGATGTTCTCGATTTCAAATTCAGGGAAGGGGACACCGACTTGGTCGAAGGTTGGTCGTGCCATGGCGACGAACTGATCCCACGCAGCCTGTGATTCGAAATCGGTGATGAACACAAGACGTCCATTTTCCATTATTTCCTGTGTTTGGCTGATGGAACCGGGAGGGCCGTCGCTTGGTTCACCCCCAGCGGCTTGTTGTGTTCGCGTAATATCCTCGCGGGTGACACCTTCTGCAAAAATAGCCTTTACTCGAATAGACATGGTTGCTTCCTCACTGTTTGATTAATTGATGTAATAGATGCTACTAGAAAGCGATTTGATAAGGGGCGCTGTGCGATAGATGTATGATTCTACGATGCCCATTTCAGCCATCCTCTTTTATGTATTCGAGGCGCCTTCCCGATCTCAGCTGATCCACTTCTCGAAATCTATGACACTATGACTTGTGACAAATGCATACATTGTTCATGTTGGATATAAGAGAAAAATTTGATCGGAAAATATCTCCGTTTGATGCGCTGGCTAGGCTTTTTCAGTGATCCACAAGTCCATTGGCAATTGCACACCCATTTGCTTCATTTGTGCTTCGACTTCTGACGATTCAATAATCGCTTTATGATTCTGCGCTTCTTCTAGAGCGTTGTATGTGTTGACAATAATAACGCGATTTTCGCCAATCACATGAAAATGTGTCTGCTCAATAACACCCCACTCCTCAAGCTGTTCTTTTGGATGTGATTTTGACATCTCAATGAATGCTTCAGGGTCAGGGACAATCATGCTACTGAAGAATGTATACATTTTTGCATCTCCTTGTTATTGAAACATGTTTTCAGTATCCAGATGAACTGGTTATTTAGACAATATCAATCCAACGTCAGCAGATCGTCAGCACTTAGCGCCATCATCTCGCTTGTTTCTCGTCTATAATCCAATATAGCTTCAATAATTTCATTTTTTCGAAGAGTATCAATGAAACATCTCTCGCTTGCGTTGCTTGGTACATTCCATGCGACACTAAACAACAAAACACTAAGCAATTTCCGATCTAGTAAAGTACAAGGTCTACTCGTTTATCTCGCGTTGCATCATGATGAGCCGCATTCACGAGATATACTCGCAACTCTTTTCTGGCCAGATGATCCTGAATCAATTGCCAGGCAGAACTTACGTCAGTCACTCTATCAACTCCGTAAGGTATTGGGGGATATTGATTCGACAAATGAACCCTACTTGCTGGTCACACGCTCAAGTGTTCAATTCAATGCCGATAGCGATTATTCACTTGATGTAAAAGACTTCCTGTCCTATCTGGAAAACGATCAACCAGAGTCAGCAGTTACTCTTTATCGTGGTGACCTTCTGTCGGGTTTCACCTGTGACAGTTCCCCATTCGATGAGTGGCTAAGGCAGGAACGGGAGCGTTTGCATCGGCTGGCATTGGATGCTCTATTTGCCTTGACTGTCAACAGTCTGGAACATGGAGACTATCAAAAAGCTCAAAGGCTGGCGCGACGACAACTGACGTTAGAGCCGTGGCGCGAAGAAGCCCATCAGCAGTTGATACGGGCGCTTGCTCTGTGCGGCGAACGCAGTGCCGCCCTTGCGCAATATGAAACGTGTCGGACGATACTCACAGAAGAATTAGGTATTGAACCGTCAGCCAAAACCGAAATTCTAATCGCCCGTATTCGTGACCAACAACTTGTCCAGCTGACTCAAAACAAAAAACTGTATCATCATGTTAATATCCCTTTCGTGGGTCGCTATGCTGAATACGCTGAATTGGTCAAAGTCTATCAACGGATGACCAGTGAGGGGGTGCAGCTCGTCATCGTATCGGGCAAAGCGGGGATTGGTAAATCGCGCTTGACCCAACAGTTCTTGGAATGGGCGGTTATAGAAGGTGCGGATGTGCTTCATGGTCGGGCATTTGAAACAGGTGCAGGTCTATCCTACCAACCATTCACCAATCTGCTGCGCCAACGCATCGAACGCGAGAATGCACCCGAAGATTTGCTCTCGGATTTGTGGTTATCCCAGCTTACGCGCATTTTGCCTGAATTACGTGACCGTTACCCTGATTTACCAGAGCCGATACAGGAAGAAAATACCGCCAGACAACATCTCTTTGAAGCGATTACACGCCTAGGTCAATCTCTTGCTGAACGTGCTCCACTGCTCCTATATATAGATGATTGGCACTGGGCGGATACAGCATCCCTGGATGTGATGCAATATGCTACACAGCGTTGGTCAGACGAGAAAACACCTATTCTCGTACTTCTGACCTTGCGTGAGGAAGCCCTCGCTGAGTCTGCTGATTTACAAAACTGGCTGACACGTTTCAAGCGCGATATACCTTCGCAATCTTTACGTTTAAGCGAGTTATCTCAAATAGAAACCGAGCAAATGATACAGATGTTGCTTGACCCTGAAGTCGAGAATATTGGTACCAGTCAATCATCGCTGTCGCAATTGAGTAACAGGTTATTTGCGGAAACAGACGGACAACCTCTTTTTCTAACAGAGACGCTGAAAGCAATGGTCGAGGAGGGTTTACTATATCTCGATTCAACCTCAAAATTCTGGCAAGTTGACTGGTCGAGAGTCCATAAACAGCAAGAAAAGGCAGATGTTTTGCCGACGGTGCAACAAATTATTCAGGGATGGTTAGAGCGTATCACGCCATCTGCTGTTGATTTACTTGTGGCGGTCTCTGTCTTGGCTGAGCAAGCCTCTTTTGACAATATCTACCGTGTAGTTGGGCTTGAAGAAACGGTTGCATTGACTGCTTTGGACGAATTACTCAGCAAACAGTTATTGTCAGAGGCCGATGGGATTTCGCCGTCAATTGGTCATGATCCACTTTATCGCTTCTCGCACCAAAAAGTTAGAGAAGTCATCTATACCGAAGCAAGAAGAGTGCGGCGACGAATATTTCATCGACGTGCATTTGAGACATTGCAAGAGTCAAACGTCCCTGCGGCTGAACTAGCACATCATGCCCTTCATGCGGGGCTGGTCGCTGAGACCATACGATATAGCCTTGTTGCGGGTAACGAGGCGATGGCTCTCTTTGCTGTTAGGGTTGCTATTTCCCATTTTGAGACCGCTTTTCAAATTGCAGAGCACAAAGGCTGGTCGGAGGAAATTTCTGGTTCGGATCGACAGGCACTCTACACGGGTTTGGGGCGAGCTTATGAACTGGTAGAAAACTGGCAACGGGCGCAGGAAATTTACCAGTCTATGATCGCGTATGCTCAGACAATTGATGCACCCGCGATGGAATGTCTGGGGTTAAATCATCTAGCGACAGTTTACCTTCATGGGATAGTCGATTTTCCTCAAGCCCTTGCAATCTTAGAGCAGGCAAGGTCAGTAGCTGAACAAAACGATGATCGACGCGGATTGGCAGAAACAGAGTGGAACTTATCCCTGGCTGCTATCCACGAGGAAAAGCCGAGGCTAGCGCTTCATCATGGTGAACAGGCTGTCACATTAGCTCGCGAATTAGAACATCCTCAATTGTTAGCTGGTAGCTTGACCACACTCTCGCAGGTCTATTTTTTACAGCGACAGTTTGAAAAAGCAGAAGCCTATGCTTATGAATCAAAGCAACTCTATGTTGCTTCTGGTAATCTCTTACTTGCAGCGAATAGTCAGCGCGGGCTGGGCTTTATTAAGTTATTCCTTGGTCGCCCTCTGGAAAGCCTGGCTCTCCTACAAGAAACTTCTGCCTTTAGCCAGAAAATCGAAAATCTATGGGGACAGGCTGATAGTGCCTGGATATTGGCACGTACTCATTTAGAACTAGGCAATTATGGCGAAGCCATCAGTCTGTGCAGACAAGCTGTCGAGCAGACTGATGGCTTGGGACCCCCTTTATTTCATCGGATAGCTTACTCGGCCTGGGGTGTTGTTCAGCGTACAATCATGAACTGGGATGTTGCCGAAAAGATATTTTTAGAATTTATTGTCAAACCATCTGAGGAAGCAGTTCGCTGGACAGACTTTGCATCTGAATTATGTACGCTTCATGCTCAACGTGGTGATTGGAACAAAGCTCATAATTATGCGAAGCAAGCCATATCCAATCGAGATGATCATTTGCTACCCTTTACATTCACAAGGTACTACGAAATTGAAGTCCTCTTGCGGGGTGGCGAAGTTGATCTAGCACGTTCTGAAGTTGAGCAATTCACAAAACTTGTGAGCGATAATAAACGCTATCAACTCATCCTGTATCGTTGTCAGGCGGTGTTAGAACAATGGAGTGGCGACGCAAATCGGGCAATCTTCCATCTGCAAGACGCCCTTAAGCTAGCTCGAGATATGCAGTTACCGGGAGAAGAATGGCCAATTCTCGGTGAGTTGGGCAAGCTGTACACGGAGCTAGGTAACGAAAGTCATGCAACACAAGCCTATAGAAATGCTTCAGCAATCACCGTGCGGCTGGCTGAAACCATTGATGACAATGATTTGCGATCAGGCTTCTTAGCAGCTGATTCTGTTCGATCTATTCTCGATAAAAGCAACATTACCTCTTAGGCTGTATCAAGTCCGCAATAAAGCCAATGTTAACTCACGTTTTTGGACTCCCAACCTATTCTGATCCGTAAGATCGAAAATAAAAAAGACCGATACAGAGATGTATTCGGTCTTTTTATCATCATAGTGTTTATTATAGGCTAGTGGGCGCAGAGAGGGTTGGACACACACGTGTGCCAAACAAACATATGGTTTGTTCCAGATCACTTGCATTTGAGTAGCTTATCACACTTGAAAGCCGGATAGAGTTGCATTTTCGAACTTGGATGTTGCTATCTGAAATTTTCAAGTGACGTTAGAAGTTGGCACCAGAAATGAGGATGTTTATTACACAGTCTATCAGTCGTTGGGTGACCGTTGAGTAAGCACCCATATGTATAGCCACTGTCGCTATACAATTACGGTAAAAGGCTTACTTAACAAGGGATTTCATTGTGTTTCGTTCTGTATTGATTTTCTGTCTTCTCCTCGTAGTTCCGGTATTTAGTGTACTGGCACAGGATGGTATTCCAGATAACTGTGAATGGGCTAATTCGCCTCAACAGAGAGCACAATTTGCACGCTTTGAGCCACAAAATAATAGGCTTGTACTGGTCAACTGGAATACGGGTGACCTAGTAAGCACTTTGGCTGAGGGTGTGCAGGGAGTCGCTATTTTAGGTTGGTCGGTCGACTGCAACTATATTGCTGTTGCAGAAGGCACAACGGAAACAATGAACACCGTCGTTTACGATGTGACCAATAATATGCGTATGGGCAGCGTAGATGATGCACATAGTCAGCCACACCATATCACGTGGGGTCCAGACAATTACCTGGTTGTGGAGACACGAACAGGTGGAATTTTATGGCATGTGCCGTCTAATCGGCGCGTAACGTTGACCGAAGCCTTCAATACGGTGACGGTGCGCAACTTCAGTCGGTTAAGGTGGGATGCCGAGAATGGGCAGCTCATTGCTAACTTGGCAGTTGGTGGCCGTGTTGTATATGACCTTGTTACGGGCAATGAGGTGCCTGTAGCTGCTCAACAGACAGTCTCTTATCCAAATGCTGATGACTTTGAGCATGTTGTACTCGGCGGGAGAACATATCCTTGCTTGGGTAGCTACCAACTTGGCTATCGAAATTGGTTTTCTGCAAGTGGACCTCCGAGCGTTTTTCTTGATTATGATCGTACTAATCAGTTGATGACGCTTCAACTCAATGATATTTATGGTGAAGAAGAAACAATCGTTACGTTGGAAGATGGTTTTGATGCATCGTGGGTGCAACTGCGCAGTTGGAGTGCTAACTGCCATTATCTCGCAGCATCATTAGGAATTCCTGGGCGAGATGCAAGTGATACGGTTGTCTATGATGCGGTTTCTGGTCGGCGGGTAGGGCAAGTAGAAGATGCTCGTCAGATATTGCACCCGATTTCGTGGAGTACCGATGGAGAATCGCTCTTGGTGCAAACTCGTAATGGTGGTGTGTTATGGTATCTACCAACGAATAGACAAACCATTATTGTCGATGCAGCACAAGTTCCACTGACAGGTGTGTCAAATGTAGCAAATGTATGGGCAACTGCCTGGAGTGGTAGTGAACTATTTGCTGTTCCTGTGGATCGCCCTGATACTGTTGTCGCCTATGAGGCACAGACAGGCGCCTCCAGGGATATACTGACCCTCACACATGACATCGGCCAGTTGAGTGCATTAGGTGCGGGTTGGATGCTGGCTCACTTGGCTGATACCGGAGAATATAATACGGATGAGTTGGTACTCTTCCACAATGATAGCACGTATCAGCTCGATCTGGGTATTGGAACAGGCAGCAGTGCAGCCATCAGTCCAGATGACCACTATCTGGCATTGTCTGTGTCGGGGCCCATTATTGGCGTCGGCATATGGGATATACAAACAAGTAGCCTAATTAACATTTACGACTTCAGGAATTATCCCGACCTGAGCAACTTTACCTTTGCTGATAATACGACACTTCGGTCTATATCGGGCGTGACCTTGGATGTTGTGTCCGGTATATATGAGGCAAGTCAACCATCGACGGATGTCGTGCGCAATTCACTAGTAGGTGAAGATGGTTATTCGCCTTATGTTTATTGGTGGTCATCACCTGTTAATCAATGCGAGTCAGCTTCTGTGTATTATGATGGGGAGAGACGGTCGCTGATTGTAGAGCAGCCAAATGGTGACGAACGCACGTTGGTCAGCAATCTGAACGATACTGACCGGGTTGGTTGGTCGCCCAATTGTAGTGTCATCTATGGTAATGTGTCATTGTTGAGCGATACGGAGTTACCTTACGATGGCAATCCGTTGGATGATATATATCGTGATGACCTTAGCTACACAGTAGCGTTCTGGGATGCGGGAACCGGAGAAGTGTTAGCTACGTTTGATCGTCCCTATCGCTTCGCGAGTCCAGCCCGTGTTTCTTGGAGTCCACAAGGTGAACGGGCACTGGTTCGTACAACCGAAGGCTATTTCTTATTCGATCCCGTAACTCGTGAACGTGTTTTGCTCACTTATATGCCTTCTCGATATTCCTCAACATCACGTATCAATACCTACTATCGACTCTATTGGGATTTCTCTCACGGACGGCTATTTACGACTGCCTGGGGCGGGGTTGACGTCTTTGACCTGAATACTGGTGAGCAAATTGCGCTGCTCAGTTCAGGTGGTGGCTGTGACTATGGTGGCTGTACATTTAAGAGAAGTGATGATGCGAGGTACCTGTACGTTTTTGGCGCAGGAGCGATAACCCAATACGACTTTGTGTCGTTGCAGGGTGTGAGTGTCGACGTTGACAATCCGGGCAGTGTTCATTCTGGCAAGCCAACAGCGACCAGCCCAGATGGCCGATACCTGGTCACTGCCTGGTATAGTGTGCGCGTATGGGACTTAACCAACTTAGCAGAGGCTTTTGACGAACGCGATCCGGTAATCACATTCAATGGTCCTGAGGGGCGCGCCTCTCAGATGGAATTTATTGACAATACGACGATCCGCATCACGACGCGGACCGGGTTAGTAAGTGACTGGAATATTGTTACCGGGCAGGAAGTTTAAGGAGCTCTTGGCATAGCTAGAATCTGATTTACAGGTGAGAGTCAAGCTATGAGGCAGTAGTTAGCTATTTATGATCAGCGCAATGGACTCCCGACCCGCCTCTATCAGAAAATAATGACCGATACAGTGGTGTTTTCGGTGTTTCTTATCATTATAGTTTTTACTATGGGATATTAGGCGCAGAGAGAGTTGGACACACACGTGTGCTAGTCAGGCATTTGGTTCGTGCCGGATCATATGGATTTGTCCAATGCCCATCGGTTATTCAGGCCCATTAATACATATTGATCAGTCACTAATATCATTCTTCCACACGAAGTCCTCAAAAGTCGGATCCATGCATACGACGGATCGCTTTTCACAGAAATCTTCAAGGAACATCGCGAAGGCTTCGTCTGATAATATTTGATTGTATAGAGATAGAGCCGCCTCGTAGTATTCTAGATCAATTGGGGCAAAGGCTAATTCTGCTGCCCCGAATGCGGCTCGTGCCGCGACTTCTGTATCCGGCTCAGCTAGATCGAGACTTTTCTGAAAAGTCATGAAGGCATTTGATGTTAGTCCTACCGTTGAGTATAGTTCGCCAAGGAAATTGTATATCTCTGGTGATTGGGCTAGCTCGTTATCGGGAAAGCTATTCAACAGTGATTCTATGTGTTGTACGGCTTCGCCATAATAGGCATCGGGAACATCCACTGGGAGTGCTGCTGTGACAGGTTGCGATAGTAAAACAGCCAAAGAAAATTCATATGCAGCATCATTATCAGACAGGCTACGTCTGAGGCTGGCCTCTAGTGCTTCAAAGTAGGGAGCGGGCACATAGTAAAAGGTTGTTTGAGCGGCTTCGCTATTTGCATCACTCGCGCAAAATGTATTGAGGCCAACAAAAGCGCACACTTCGACCTCATACGCTCCACCTGTCGATGTCAGTAAGATATCCATTTCTGCGCGATCATTCTTATGGGTATCCGATGGAAAAACGCGCAATGGCTCATTGGCAGATTGTCGTGTGTCAGATACTGTGACGTCATAGAAATTTGCATCAAAGATGGGGTTCCAAATGAGTGTGACGCGCTGATCGCGGACCAAAGTCGACCTGGGGAAAATCACGTAAGGATAAGCAGCCTCCAGATCGTTGGCACGTTGACGGAGCGCGCGCCGTGCACCGGCTTGTCCCGGTACGAGCGGCTCATCAGTCGGTCCACAATGCAGATAGCCGTTGTAGGCTAGTTCAGTTGATAAAAAACGCCGAACAATCCCTTCCGGGCACAGCACCAGCAAACTGGCTTGGCTGGCTTCATCGGGGAAGATAATATCGGTCGCCCATAGTTGGCTGCCCGGCAACAGTACCTGCGATGTTTCAAAACCCGGGCGTCGGTACTCGACGTGTCCTTCAATAGCCAGGATGGTGATAGGTAGAGGCGGTTCAGGCTCTTCCTGCGCGCTGATGGGCAGGATGATCAGCAGTAACATATGCAGGCACAACATGGTTCGGCTGATTGTTAATTGCATCAAAAATACCCATCCCTGTTTGTTTACAGCACGACTAAACATACTAAACAGTTATACATGAATGCGATGATAATCTTAGATTATCATCAACAGGATGATTCATCACAATTATGATGTAATATTCTTATGTTTGCCGTATGTTCGCTTGTAATCTATCACTGTCCGTTGAGCCATCCTATAAGCGGAAAAGAGAAATGATGAACCGAGCAATGACCGTCATCAAATGGCTGCTAACCATCCTGTTTTTGCTTCTGGTCGGCGAGCTATTACTGCAATTATTACGCGCCGGAGAAGCAACGATAGGCATCATCACGGCGCTGGTATCATTGTTCGCGACGCTGGTATCATTCTTGCCACGAGCTGCTCCCGATGGTGACCATCGCTTGATACGACTGTATCAGACCCTCTTACCTGGCATTTTGATTGTGGGTTTGCTCCTTCTACGAGGAGCGATCTTCGATCTGGCAGCAGCACAACAAATCGAGCGGATACTGACAGCAGATACAGCATCCGAGACCATCAGAGCAGCTGAAAATGCTGAAGCGTTCGGGGCGGATGTCTCAATGGAGTTGGAAACATGGCTAACGGCATATCTGGACAAACCAGATGCAGAGGTATCACTCAATCGTTCAGTCACGCTCCTAGAAACATATGCAGCAGTTGCATCACCCGAAGATATCGCTGCGTTCAGCACACGGCTGGCAAACCAAATTCGGGAGGACATCGCCACTGGCATTGTTTCTGAAGAGGAGGTGACGCTTTTCAATAAGCTGGACCCGGAGGCCAGTAATACCCTTGCTGATTCGCTCAACGATAGCGGACAAGTTGCCCTGGCAGCTAATGATCTTGTTGGTGCACGTGTCCAACTCGAAACGGCCGCCCTGATTGATCAGGTTGACCCAACGCTGCGCGATGCTGAACATCAGGCAGCGACGCTCCACAACTTGGGGCAACTCTATGAAGTTGATCTTAGCCTAGAGAACAATAGCCAGCTCGCCATAGATACTTATCGCCGCATCATTGCCATTCATCCAAATGATGTAGAAGCTTATTATGCGATGGCGGCTCTATCGCTCAGGCAAGAGAATTATGTTGATGCTGTCAACATCGCTGAGCAGGGCCGAACGTTCTTGCCCGATGCTTGCGAAGGTGTCCCAACCGCGTTTGAGAGTGACATTGATGCTCTGTTGTGTTACTTCCTGCTAACTACTGAAGCCGGAGGGCGCTACAACCAGGGCGACAGCCTGCGACTGGTACAGACCCTGGCAGCGCGCGCAACCGACATCGCCGCAGCCTTCGATCATTTTGAGCCAAACTACTATACAGCAGAAGCTTACTACTACTTGGCTCTATCCTCAGAAGCGCTGCCCGACAAGGATACGCTATGCGCAATTATCTTCTATCATGACGAGAGCGATGATATGCAGCAGGAATGGGCCGACTATGCACGCGTCCAACTCGGCGACTATCCATGTTTCAGGGATTAACTACTGGTTTCTAAGGTAGTCCTGTCAAAACAAAGGCTGCCCAGAGTTCCGGCTCTGGATGGGTAGCACGTGTGTAGAGCATGGCCCGCTGCAAAGCTATTGCATCGGGCAAGTGCTCATCGTGACGCAGCCGCATATATTCTTCCATTAAGTAAGCTGTTGACTCATCATTTACGTTCCACAAGCTGGCAACAGTGCGGTCCACACCGATGGCGGCAAAGCTGTAGGTCAGCAAGCTAAAGTCTGTACCATTACCAAGGGCTGTCTCGCAGGCTGATAGGACAACCAGATCAACGCTGGTATTCATGCCCAGTTCGAACACCTCACGCAATTCAAAGCGACCATCATAAGCGTCAGACTCCCCTAGGCGAATGGCACTGAACAAAGGCGCAGAGGGTTCCATTGATGCATGCGCAGCAATATGCACGACAGAACTCTGGGCAAACTGAGCGCGCAGATCAGACTCTGTAGCGTTGAGAATAGCATCCACATCATATATCGCCGCAACTTCCTGAGCCTCCTCATCTGCATAATTCAGGCGTTCCAGGCCTTCAACCTCAGACTGGGACATCACCAGAACGTCCGAACTAGAAACGGGTACACCATCTTGCAACTGCCGAACTAGGCTCGTTGCGTTGAAGGTATAGCTGATGGTGTAGTCATCAACTAGATAGCTACGGTCATCGCGTTGGAGCGCCGCAAAGGGCATATAGCGCATAGAAGCCCCCGGCATGATGATGAGGTCTGTGTCTGCTAGTTCTGGCTCCACTGCTGCAAACAGGTGCTGATACATGGTGTTAAGCGCGCCGTTATCCCCCATGCGGTCGTCAGAAAAGTCTGTCAACAGGTCATTGACGTCATCGAGCGTCGTTTGCAGTGGCACATAACGGGCATCGGTATCGGAGATGATGAAGACACCGCTGTCGAGCGTACCTATGCTGTAGTAGAGCAGCGTCGTATCCGGCGGTAGAAGAGACTGCACCTGGGGCAGTGTCGCAATTTCGCCCGATAGTTCGCGCTCCAGGAAGCCGCCTGTCAATTGTAGGTGTTCCAGATGGCTGATGTAAAGCTCGCGCGCGGCATCGAGATCACGACTGGCATGCTGAACATCCGCACTTGTCGCTCGGCCCGCCTGGAAGTCGCTGTTGGTCGCATCTAGTACACGCTGGTGTTCATTGACAGATTCTCTTAGCTGGCGTTCCTGGGCGATAAGCTCGGGATCGAGCGTCTCGGAATAATCTATTAGTTCGGTTGATAACTGCAGCCGAACCAGCAGACTTGCACCACGTTCTGCCGACCGGAAACCCGTCTCAAGGTCACCTGAACGCGCCAGGAGCGTCGCCAGGCGCTGATAAGGCCAAGTGTTCTTGCCCAGCGTCGTCAGATTAGCAATGGCGTTATCCAATGCCGTATCGTTGAGGATCGACTCTAGGACGGTGATGGCCTGATTGTAATAATCAATGGCCGCGACATAATCAGCGTTCACTTCAGAGACCATGCCTAGATTGACCAGAGATAGTGTCAGGAGTGGCCGCTCATAGTTGGTATCAAACGCAGCACGCGCAGTATCTGCATACTGGTAAGATGACTCTAAATCTCCTTGTTCGAGGGCAATCCCTCCCAGGATAAGCTGGGCTGTCGCAGTCAATGACGGTACTCCTGCTCGCTCGAAGATGGGTAGAGCTTCATTAGTTAACTGACGGGCTGTATCGTAGTCTTCCTCAAGAAAATAGGTTAAGGCCAGGTTGGATTTGATTAGTCCGATCTGGATTTGTGTGCCAAGGTCTTCTGCTAGCACTAACGCCTGATCGTAAAGCTGTCGGGCAACATCCACAAAACTGCCTTGGCCTGCCATGCTTGCCTCCAAGTAGCTAGCTCCTTGGTCGTTTAATAGGCGCACTTCAATAAAGCGTGCCCCAATTTCCCGAACAATTTCAAGGGCGCTGGTATATTGCTCATCAGCCAAACGATAACGGCCCTGACGATAATACAGATGGCCAATGTTGCTCAATGCCGTTGCTTCTGTCAGACGGTCACCGATAGCCTGAGATTGCTCCAATGCGACGCTCAAGTGTAATTGCGCGAGGCCATAGTCGCCGCGCTGGGAATAAGACGCGCTAATCGCATTATGTATATTGGCCGTGAGCGCTGTCAGGTTGAGCGCATTCGCTGTCGTCAGGGCATCTTCAAAGATGCTGAGGGCATCCGCATAGCGCCCTTGCTGGTGGTAAACGTCGCCGATATTAATCGCACTTGTGGTGTGGGCGGCGATGTTGCCTGTATCCTGCCAGATTCTCTGAGCACTGCGATAATCATCCAGCGCTTTTGACAAATCCCCGCGCGACATATCAATGAAGGCCAGGTTATTGTAAACAGTGGCAATGCCATCCACGTACTGGATCACTTCAAATATGGCCAGCGCCTGCGAATGATAGTCGATGGCCATTTCATATTGGCCGCGAATCGCGAAAACGCCTCCCAGGCCATTCAGTGCAGTCCCCTTATACAATGGTGCAAGGCCCTCTGGCAGGTCGCTGAGCGTAAGTTGATACAACGCCTCCGCATCGGCATAATTCCCCTGTGCTTGATACATTAGCGCAATGTTATTGCGTGTGGCTGCCATGCCGACCACATCGCCACTTTGTTCACGTAGCTCTAGTGCCATCGTCAGATGCTGGTCGGCTTCGTCATAGCGGCTCAATTCAATGTAGACTTCGCCCAGCGCAGATTGGGTAGTTGCAATGCCCTTCGTATCTTGTTGATGCTGACGCAGCACGAGTGCCTCTTCTAGGTGAGTGATAGCCTCATCAAATTGACTTTGCTTAGCAGAAATAACTCCTAGGTTGTGCAAAACGCCGCTGCGCAAATAAGGATCACCTCCAACAAGTTCAAGCGCTTGCTCGAATTCCATACGAGCTGCTGCATAATCACCCTGACTGGCCAGCACACGACCCAGTTCCATGCGCGTCCTGGCTATCCCACTTGGATTATTCAGCCGCATCCATAATTGCAGAGCCTCGTCGAGGCTGACTTTTGCATCTGCATATTGTGACAGATAGAATTGGCTCGCTCCAATCCCTATCTTGGCCAATGCCTGACCTGGCTCATCGCCAATGCTTTTACTCAGGTCATATGATTGCTCATAAACCGTAATCGCATCCTCGTACCGATAAAGGTCTTCATA
This sequence comes from Anaerolineaceae bacterium, assembly GCA_002699585.1. GTDB lineage: Bacteria > Chloroflexota > Anaerolineae > Aggregatilineales > Phototrophicaceae > Phototrophicus. The sequence continues at coordinate 23,358 of PABP01000001.1, forward strand.
GAGCGTAGCCAAATATCCCAGGCCCGTTGATTCTCCCAGGGTGCTTCCTACCTGGCGCCAAAGGATGATGCCCGTTCCATAGGCTGTGATGATGTCGGAGAAGTCATTTTTCAGATCATGTTTGAAGTAAAGTGCCTGACCTAGCAGCAAATTGACGTCTGCCTCGATTTCGATTTCCCCGGCAGCCTGGGCTTGCTCCGCAACGGATCTGTACTCACTGATGGCTTGCTCAAATTGGCCACTCAGCGTCAGACTAAAAGCAGTCCCGAGATCATTGAGCAAATCTGCAAATGTTTCTGCTTCTGTCAGCCGTTGAGCATCGCCAGCGCATAAGTCCAACGCCTGACCAGAAAGCAGAAAAGTGCGGTCAATATCAGCCTGAGCATAGGCTTCGCGCGCCAGAACGAGTACATTCCCTGGGCCACTATCGCAATGCGGCTGAGATTGCGAAACTACGTTTCCTATAATCAAAGCACTTAACAAAAAAGTGAGGGTTATCATCAGCGCAGTGCGGAAGATTAATGTCTTTGCCATGCCCAAACCTATGTGCTAGTATCCGTGTGCGTTATCTATTAAAACATAAATCTATAACATGAATGACACGTCCGGGGGACAATGTTCTATGCTACCCAAAAAGCGTTGGTTGATATTGCTTTTCGCCTTGTTACTCACCGTGATCCAACTACCCATCGTCGTCACTGCTGAACAACCTGCTGCTTGCTTTGAGTATACGATCGCCGCTGATGAATATGGCGGATATTATACGGCGCTGCTAGATTCAACTGGTTCGACACCTGCCCTTATCAATGAGAACTACTATTATGGATATACGCCTGGGGAACTGATCACCCAGGTCGTTATGGTTGATAGTTACCGTATTTTCTACGTATCTAATACAGAAAACCCCGTTTATAACGAGGTCATTATTTTCACCGATGACGTGACGTTTGCCATTTCAGAACTAGGTGCGGCTTCTGCTCGGCGTCTATATGCTGACAGCCGCTGTGCAGGCGCTAGTACCATATTTGTTGATGGAAGACTCAATTATAGGGACCTGGCCGCACGCGCAGCCGTTTATCAAACTAGGGATGGCTATGAGGTCTGGCGCATTGACGACGAAACCGGCGAAGGCACTCTGGCATTTACCGTCACTGTTGATGAAATTTTTGATGCTTTTATAAGCTTCAATCCAGATAACCCGGTCAACAAAGTCATCAGAACCAGTGATGATGGTGTCGCCAGTTTCATCGCCCTCAGCAGCTACGAGTGCCAACTCAATTACACTTCTCTCGATGGATTCATTCGTTCAACAGTCATCCCTTGTTTGAGCGACTTCGCCTCTGATTTCAACGCGCTCGCAGAAGAAGCTCTTGTTGAATTGGGCGGATAGGATTTTGGAAGCTTCATAACAGCTCAAAAGGGTACCCGTTGGTATCCTTTTGTGTTTCCTTGTAGCCAAGGCTAGTGGTTGCCCATACTTCTTGGACTGCTTTTGTTCTTCTCGTTGCAATGGCCTGGTTCTACAAAAGCAGCCCAACGCTTATGGACTCCCGACCTGTTTGATCACTCAAATACGGCAATCAAAAAGACCGATACATAGGTGTAATCGGTCTTATAGTTTTTACTATAGGCTATTTGGGCGCAGAGAGGGTTGGACGCACGCGTGTGCCACTCAGGTATCTGGTTTGTGCCGGACCATCTATCGTCAACCTCAATACCTAGCGATTCTCAGTCTATACGTCGCAGTGTCGATCCGCGTGGAGTATTCTGAGGATAAATCGAGTGTCCCAGTAAATTTACACAAGAATAATTGACCTCCACGATGTCTAACATTTGATATTTTCTTAACATAACGATAATATATGAACTCAAATTAGATAATATATCTGCAGATAATTGCTGTTGGTTGAGTAATCGTCTGTCTTATTGGCAAAACTCTTAGTGAGCATTTTCTTTTGGAATCTTCATCGCAAGACTTACATTCACCTTGGTATGGTCGGCGTAAGCTCCTCAAAATGCTTGAGGGATATGCTTACTTAACGCCTACATTGGTCGTACTGAGCATATTTGTTTTCATACCTATTATCTCATCGTTCCAGCTCAGCTTGACGCGTGTGGCACCCTTTGGGAATGCAGTTCGTTACGTTGGCTTGGAAAACTATGAACGGCTGCTTGTCCGGCTCATTAACGTTGAAGCGGCTCAGACTTACTTGCCGTATTTGCTGGTTGCACTGGTACTAAGTGTCATTGCAATCATTGGATATTCAATCCTCAAACATCAACCATTTGGGCAATACCGTTCTCGTCTGCAATATTTAATCATATTTGTTGTTCTAGTCTATATCATAGCTATTGTCCAGGGGGCGCTGCGAGTATCCCTCATATTTACTCTGGGTACGACCATTCCTGGCATAACCATTTCGGTTTTTCTTGCTATAGCTTTGTCAATGCCGCTTCGGCGCTTTTCGTGGTTCCATCGTTTGCTGATTTTCGTGCCCATCGTTATTAGTAGTGCCGTAACGGGGGTTTTATTTCGCTGGATATACCACCCTGTGGTCGGGTATATCAATTATGTGCTTAGTCTTTTGGGTATTGATGGACCGAATTGGTTATCGGATGCTGACTGGGCGATAGTTGCGATTATGCTGGCTGTTCTTTGGCGTCAATTAGGCTTTAACGTCATTATTGCACTCGCAGGTCTCCAAAGCATCAGTAGCACATTTTACGAGGCAGCCAAGGTCGATGGGGCCAACCTGTGGCATCAGATTCGACACATTACACTGCCTTTGCTCTCACCAACGCTCTTCTTCCTATTTGTAATTAACACGATCAATAGCTTACAGGTTTTTGGCGAAATCGATGTCTTGACTCAGGGCGGTCCTGGGGAAACCACGCGGACGTTGTTGTATGACATCTACTTCCTCGCTTTTCGGGGCACACCACAACGTGGTATCGCATCTGCTGAGTCGTTCGTTCTCTTTATATTAATTGTCATATTGTCGGTTGTGCAGTTCCGCATTGCCAACAGCAGGGTTCATTACCAATGAGCATGCCTACAAGCGAAAAAGAAAAAAGCGCAATCGCGGTCAGAAGTATGGAAGAGCGTCCAGTTGATCTGCGCTCGGAAATCATTCTGCAATTCTTGCTCTTTGGGGTAGGGCTGATCGTATCGTTCCCTATTTTGTTGGCGCTGCTTTCTAGCTTTAAAGTGCCAGAGGACATTATAAACTATCCTCCGACCCTATTCCCGCAGCAGCAAGTCCATGTCAGCGTGACGGGTTACGATGAGCCTTTGCCTCTCTATCAGTTGACTTTGGATGATGGCACCGTCGCTGAGTATGCTCAAGTTTCGCGCGAGGGTGGTCGTTTATACATGGTTAATCCGTCTAACCCAGGCGACATGATTGATGTTGCACCGTCTGCAGCCAAACGCATCGAGCGCTTTGCACTGTCTTTTGAGAATTACGAAACAGCCTGGACCTCCCAGCCTTTTGCACGCTATTTTTTCAATAGCGTTGTGCAAACCGGCATCATAGTGGCCTTTCAACTCCTGTTCAGTATTCTAGCTGCCTATGCCTTCGCAATCCTCGACTTTCCAGGTCGCAACTTTCTATTCTATTTGATCGTCGGCAGTCTGATGGTTCCGTTCCAGTTAACCTTTATTCCGAATTTCATATTTGTAAGCGAACTTGGCTTATCGAATACATACATTGGATTGACGCTGCCTTTCCTTGCGAGTGCTTTTGGCGTGTTCTTGCTGCGTCAATTCTTTATGTCGCTGCCAAGAGAGCTGTACGAAGCTGCCCTCATTGACGGGGCCAATAGCTGGCTCTATCTATGGCGTGTCGTCGTACCGTTGAGCAAAGGTGCGATTAGTGCATTTGGTATTTTCTCGTTCCTGGGCGCATGGAGCCAGTATCTATGGCCACTCGTTATTACCAATGAGGTCGACATGCGCACCATACAAATAGGCATCCGGTTCTTCTTGTTCGATCAAGAACGGGGTGCCGATTGGGGTGGCATTATGGCCACCGCTATAATCGCGTTGCTCCCAACGTTGCTTATTTTCCTTGTTGCTCAGCGACAATTAGTCCGTGGTATCGCAATGACCGGACTTAAAGGTTAATCATCTTACGTTGCTGACCGATATGTACGTTTCCAATAGGTTTGGCTTTGTGCGGGATTGATCCGCTTAAGCAATAGAGGTTTTGGGGTGCTGTTGGCAAGCTTCCCCATGCTTACTTTCCACATTTAGGAGGTATTATGTTGAAGAAACTATCTGTCTTTGTTCTTCTTTCTGTCTTGGCGCTTGTACTTACGACAACGTCTGCCCAAGAACCGATTGAGCTGCAGTTCTGGCACGCTATGGGTGGTGATCTCGGTGAAGTCGTTGACGAACTGGTCGCACGCTTTAACGAAAGCCAGGATGAAATCGTTGTAACGGCTGTTTTCCAGGGATCGTATGATGACACATATAACGCCCTGCTCGCTGCCCTAGAAACAGATTCGATGCCGAATGTGACCCAGAACTTCGATCTGGCTACCCAGACAATGCTGGACTTCCCTGGCTTGTTGCCAGCTAATACGCAATTTGGTGATGACTTTGACCCGTCGGTTTTCGTCCCCGCAGTACGTGACTACTACAGTGACGAAAACGGCATGGTCGCCATGGCTTTCAATAGCTCAACGCCCATTCTCTATTACAATGCTGAAATTGTTGCCGAAGCAGGTGTCGACCTTCCTGACAACGATAGCCTGTCGTTCAGCGAACTGCTTGAGGCTTGCGATACCATCATGGCCAATACAGATACCCAATACTGCATCACCTTTGGGCAGGTTGGCTGGTACTTTGAACAGATTCTCGCGAACAGCGGCGGCCTGTACTTCAACAATGATAATGGTCGTACCGCCCGCGCTTCGGAAGTCATGTTCAATCAAGGTCTGGGTGTCGAAGTCTTCACCTTCCTGACGGATCTGATGGCCAATGGCTATGCGCCTAACCTGGGCAATACGTGGACTGACACCGATGCAACCTTCCTGGCTGGCGAAGCAGCAATGATCTTTGACAGCACGGCGGGTGCACGCGGCTTCCAGGAAGCTGCTGAATTCGAAGTCGATACGACCTACATCCCCCATGCTGACAGCGCCGAGCGCAATGGTGTAGTTATCGGTGGTGCTGCTCTGTACCTGCTAGATAGTGGCGACGAAGCGACCAACCAGGCAGCCTGGGAATTTATGCGTTTCATGTCACAGGAACCTCAGCAAATCACTTGGCACACGGGCACGGGCTACTTCCCGGTTCGCTCCTCATTGCAGGACAACGAAGAACTCCAGACGTTCTGGGCTGATAACCCGAACTTCTTGACTGCGATTCAACAATTGGCGGATACCAACACCACACTTGACGATGGTGCGCCAAACTATGCAGTTCTGGGTGGTCGCGCTGGGCCATTCCCGGCAATCCGTCAGTTGATCGTCACCGCATATAGTCGTGTGCTTGACGATGGTTTGACCCCACAAGAAGCGCTCGACGAAGCGGCTGCCGCAGCAAATCAGGAACTCGCTGATTACAACGCGTTCTTTGAGTAAGCTGATTTGTTGTAGTAAGTACTGAATACCTTTGGGGTGGATGGTGTGGCTGTCCACCCCTGTCTGTTTTTGTCACTTTAATTAATAGGGTCTGATTTCTGTGAAGCGTTTTTCTCTCGTCTGCATGCTGTTAGTCGTAGTTGTGCCGCTATATGCTCAGTCCACTCTCCTACCAGAGAGTTTCGACGTGCAGGGGCATCGGGGCGCACGTGGCCTAAAGCCAGAGAATACCTTGCCAGCGTTTGAAATCGCGCTTGATCTTAGAGTCAGTACGCTAGAAATGGACCTGCATTTTACAGCGGATGATCGTGTTGTGGTCTGGCATGATCCGGAAATCAACATGGATCGCTGCCGGTTGCCAGAAGACAACACCATTGAACTGCCTCAGAGCAGCAGTCTTATTTTCGGTAGTAACTCCCTACAGATCAGGCAGCTTACGCTGGAACAGGTACAGGCATTCATCTGTGATGGCCTTGATAATGAACGCTTCCCTCAGCAAGTCAACAGCCCTACGCTGCTGGCAGACGATGACTACCGCATCCAAACGTTAGATGCCGTTTTTGCCTTTGTCGATGATTATTCTGAGTCAGAGGCAAAATCCGCTAGCCAGCGCGAAAATGCGTCAACCATTCACTTCAATATTGAAAGTAAACGAAATGCGAATGATGCATCTGTCATAGATGATGGCTTCGATGGCGAGCATATCGCGCCATTTGAGCAGGCTATTATGACTATCGCAGCCGAATATGACGTCTTGGAGCGGATCACTCTACAGAGCTTTGACCATCGTGTGTTATGGGCCGTGAAGGCCGCATATCCCGATGTGCAAATCGCCGCCTTAACCAATCGCCAGCATTCCCAATTTGAAGTTTATGCTGACCAAGGCACCGAGATTTGGTCGCCGAACTATACGCAAATCACCGAAGCCGACATTGCCCAGGCACATCGAAACGAGATATTGGTTATCCCTTGGACCATAAATGACCCTGATGATATGCTTAAACTGATCGAGTGGGGCGTTGATGGCATTATTACGGATCGTCCCGACATCCTCTTGAATCTACAAATTGACGAGTAGAAAAGCGACCATATGTCCAAGAAGCTCGTTCTCATAGCCGTTCTAATATCACTGTTGACAGCCACTTTGCATGTTGTGGGCCAACAGTCGCTCATGACGCTCGACGAGCCACCACAGGTAGAGGTAGTTGTTGAAGGCCTACGTAATCCAGTCGGACTAGCAGCTTTGCCTGATGGCACGTTGATTATTGCGGAGGAGGGTACAGGTGAACGTGACCTGAGCGCTGGCGTAAGCATTCTTCAGCCGGATGGCCAGGTGGGACGATTGATTAGTGGTATCCGTAGCGGGCGTGATTCCGGTGATTTAAGTGGGGTTGCCCTGGTAGGGGTCTCGCCAGATTATCAGACATTGTATGTGGGTAACTTTAATGAGGGGCATCTTTGGACGCTGCCTATCCCCCCAGAAGGCATAAGTTTACCAGAAACACCATATACTCCTGATGACCTTGAGGTGGCGATGCAGCCGCTCAATCGCGTCAAGCTGACCAATCCCTATGACATTACTTTTGATGCTGATGGCATTCCAATTGTTTCGGATGCTTCAGGCGATGGCGTCGCTCGTGAATTGCCCGATGGCACAACCCAATTTTTTCATCGTTTTGCGCGCATTCCAAACCCAACCAATGAGAATCTGACAATTTCGCCTGTACCGACAGGCATCGACCGCATTGGCGATGAGTATTATGTCACGCTGACAGGGGGCTGCCCGTATCCGGCAGGCAGTGGCTTATTGGTTGCCATTGACGAGCAGCGTAACCAACGCACAATCGTCGATAATCTGAACATGCCCATTGATGTCGTGCAGGCTGATGATGGCACTGTGTGGGTACTGGAATTCGCTCGTTTCTCGCCAGATGGATCATGCTTCAGCGGGTCGGGTTATTTGCCGAACAGTGGGCGCTTGAGCATTCTTGCTGATGATGGCACGCTTGAAACAATTCTGGAGAATCTGGACTTTCCCGGTGCAGTAATGCCGATGCCTGACGGTAGCCTTTACGTCAGCGAGATTTTCGATGGAGAAATACTGCACATCACATTTGACGAGCGTGAACTCGGTAGCGATTTTGACCTGCCAGATATTGCCGGACTAACACCCCAATACAATGCCGTAGAGGACTATGATGCGGCGTTGCAGCAAGTCATTGCTGAGCAGGATTTGCAGGCCTATCCGGGCGCCTCGGTCCGGGAAGGGGACACGCCCTTAGCCGAATTGGGGCGTGATCTCTTTTTCGATCCCATACTATCAGGTGATCAAAACATTAGCTGTGCAACTTGCCATCATCCGGCCTTTGCGATGGGGGATGGTCGCGTTCTGCCTATTGGTACAGGTGGGAGTGGGCTGGGAGAGCACCGTGATTTCCAGTCTCATATCACGTTGAGTGATGAATACTATCTGGCTGATGATCGCGGTGCACAAGTGCCGAATCCCGCTAATGGCATGTTTGTGCCCCGCAACAGCCTGACCATTATCAATAGTGCCTTGTTGCCTGCCCAATTCTGGGATGGTCGTGTAGAGAGTTATGCTTTGGGGGCGCAAGTTAAAGCGATTGAACCTGGCGTCAGTGAACTGGCATTGACTGATGCCCTTGCTGTGCAGGCCATGTTCCCGATCACTTCCCGCGCAGAAATGAGCGGCGCAACTTTTGGCGAAGCTCTACCTGCCAGCATCCGCACTCTAATCGTCCAACGTTTGATGAATATTCCAGCTTATCAAGCGCGCTTTGCTGATATCTTCGGCGATAGCGACATCACTCCCGTGCAGATCGCTACCGCTATTGCTGCCTTTGAGCGTCAGCTCGTGTTTACGGATTCGCCTTGGGATGACTATTTAGCGGGTGATGTGGATGCCCTGTCTGAACAGCAGAAACGTGGCGCGCTCCTCTTCTACGGCGTGCTTAATGACGAAGTGAACTGTGCGTCTTGCCACAGCGGCGATATGTTCACTGACATGAATTATTACAACCTGCTTGTGCCACAGCTTGGCCCTGGCAAAGGCAATGGTACAAGCGGACGCGAGGATTATGGTCGAGCTAATGTATCTTTTGATTGGCGCGATCGTTACCAGTTCAGGACAGCTCCGCTGCGTAACGTGGCTATCACTGCGCCTTACTTCCATAGTGGGGCATACGACACACTCGAAGATGTCATCTGGCATCATGCCAATGTTTGGCAATCTGCTCAGCAATATGATCCGTCCCAATCCCTACCGCAGACTTTCTATAGCAGCTTCAGGGAGTATGACTTTGAGGCTCAAGCCCCTTATGTCGCTGCCGGTCTGGCAAACGGCTTGCCTCTGAGTGATCAGGATGTGGCCGATTTGATAACCTTCTTGGAGAGCTTGACAGATGCTTCGGCGAGTGACTTGACCCACTTCGTACCACAAGCTGTACCGAGCGGCTTACCGCTTGACCCCGTACCTGAAGAAGAACTCGCGACGCATCATAGCGATTCAGCGCCGGAAAGCGTCAGTGAAACAATAGATCCATTGTCTGAGGAAGCAACCAATTGGCACTTTGTCAATGTCGCCCAGGAGGTTGGTCTGGACTTTACGCATGGGGCATTCCAGTTCAACATCTATGAAGATCCTGCCGCGATGATGGGGGCAGGTCTTTGCTGGCTAGATTATGATAATGATGGTTGGCTGGATCTCTATTTAGTTAATAGCCATGCAGAAGAAGAGGTTGATTTACTGGCCGATGCCTTGCCCCAGAACCGATTGTTCCGTAACGTTGAAGGACATTTTGTGGATGTGTCTAGCGAAACTGGAACAGCCATTGCTGTACGTGGTAATGGCTGTGTTGCTGCCGACTTCAATGTTGACGGCTGGGATGATTTGTACCTCACGGTCGATGGATCAGATCGCTTGCTGATGAACCAGGGCGATGGCACTTTCGTGGATGAAACGACTTCGGCAGGTCTGGGTGCATCTGAATGGACAACTGCTGTGTCGGTCGGCGATCTCAATGGGGATGGACTGCCTGATCTGTTCGTGGGGGCCTATATATCGCTCGACAACAAAATCCCTAATCCGATGGGGGCCTTCCCACAGGACTATTTTGGTTTGCCGGACCATCTTTACATTCATGATGGTATCGCTCCTGATGGCAGCATTCACTTTACGGAAGTGACCCTAGAGGTCGGCCTCCTGCGCGAGGAACGTACCCTGGGTTCGATTTTGACCGATGTTGATCTCGATGGTGACCTGGATCTGTACATCGCAAACGACGGCCAGCCGAACCGCCTTTATGAGAATGTGCCAGTTGACAATGATCTGATTGGATTCCGGTTTGTTGATCTAGTGGATAGTGCCCAGGTAGGGGATGCTGGCAGTGGCATGGGCGTTGCTTCCGGCGACTATGATGGCGATGGATTCTTTGACCTGCTGGTGACCAATTGGGAAGCTGAGCTAAACGCACTTTATCGCAATGAAACAGCGGAAAACGATCATATCAGCTTCAGGTATAGTACCTTCCGCATTGGCATGCGGGGATTGGGAAACAATCAAACCGGATGGGGTGTTACCCTGGCTGACTTCGACCACGATACGGATATGGACATGATGAATGTTAACGGTCGTGTGCCTGTTGCCAACTTCACAACCGATCCGGAGCTTGTGCAGCTCTATGGCAATTCCTTGGCCGAACAAGGTCGTGCCACGTTTTTGCCTTGGACGCAGCGTGTAGGCTTGTCAGCAGTCGGGCCGCTGCTTGCTCGTGGCAGCGCCATTGCCGATTATGATAATGACGGCGATCTGGATATAGCGATCAACATCATACGCGGCGAGGCTGTTTTGCTAGAGAACAGGGATGTTTCGGGAAACTGGCTGCTTGTCAGTGGCGATTTTGACGCTGGAACAAAAGTCATTGTGACACTGCCCGATGGCCGTGAATTGATACGTGAACTGCACACGGGTAGTAGCTACCTGTCATCCGAAGATCCACGACTTCATTTTGGACTTGGGAATGTCGATGTTGTGTCACAAGTAACGATATATCTACCTGACAACCAGTCGCTTGCCCTTAGTGAAATCGCTGCTAATCAAATAGTACCATTGCGCGCATTTAGGACTGCCAACAATAGCGAATAGCGTACTGGTAAGTGCAATTTCTGACTACTAAAGAGGAGAGTCTTTCGAACGTGGGCGGCGACCAATGAATTCTCGACTCGCTTAACTCGTAAGACATCAAATACTCTTATATCGAAATTCTTATCAGTATAGTTTTTACTATAGGATGTGGGCGCAGAGAGGGTTGGACACACACGTGTGCCATTCTGGAATCTGGTTTGTGCCCGATCACTTGCCTATTAGCTGCTTGATAAACGCATATGCGGAGCACGAATGCCTTACTTTGGGTGAAATCCGGTAGCATCGTGCCGCTCTCCGCTAAGCAGATGAAACGAAAATCTCTTTTTCGTATGGTGTTTTAATAGCATCTTTGCTTATGCCGCTCCATCAAGGGTGCTGTGCATCCTGGCACATACCAGGACTAGCGCCCTTTACCTTACTGCCTATTCCCTATTACCAGTCGAAATACAATCAGACGACATCACTCATAAAATTGCTTCTCTCGCTGCATTAGAGCGATTTTAAAGCCTATATCAGCCTGAAAATATATTCCCCTACTACTTTGCTTAATTGGTGATAGTTTGTTCGGTTGTTGACAATTGTTATCGCAGTATGCTTATAATGCGATAGGCGCCCCATGCAAGTCCCAAACAAGACCCACAATTCAAAAAAGAAGAAACTAATCCACGAAGTACGGATAAAGTTTCTAGCTCCACGCGACCTCAAATCCAATCTTGAACAAATGGCCGATGATCGAAATGTTACCTTGTCGGCTCTATTGCGCCTAATTGCGACGGAGTACGTTAAACGCCATTTGGATATATGATTATTTCTATTGCCAACCAAAAAGGCGGTGTTGCCAAAACAACGACTGCTATCAACCTTGCTGCTGGCCTCTCACTTGAAGGCTATAAAGTATTGCTGATTGATGCCGACCCCCAGACCAACGCTACCCAAGTTTTTATTCATCCCAACCATGAAATCAGCCCCGACAAATCTCTTTATCAAGTGATGGTGAACCTAGTGTCGGTTTCAGGCATTATTTTGGAAAGTCAGTTCCCAAATCTGCATATGGCTCCCTCTCATATTCGCCTATCTGGGGTCGATCTAGAACTTGCGACAGCGCTTGACAATCGTAGCGCCAGATTAAAGAAAGCCCTTGATTCAGTTCGAGACAATTACGATTACATTGTTATAGATAATCCCCCATCCCTTGGCTTGATGACGATTAATTCATTTGTCGCCAGCGATAGAGTCATTATTCCTGTTTCTACCGCGTTTTTTGCACTATCAGGTTTGGTACAACTTCAAGAAACGATCAGCATGGTTAAGCAGACACAGCTTAATCCTGACCTAGAAATCATGGGGGTGCTTTGTACATTTTCAGACCGAACTAACGTGTCAAACGACGTAGAAAGACAACTTCGTGAGTATTTCGGTCAGTTGATATTCGAAACAACGATTCTCAAGAATGTGACGTTGGAAGAAGCCCATTCCCACCACAGCCATATATTTGATTTATCCCCTAATAGTGCCGGAGCCATTGCCTATAAATCGTTCGTTCAGGAAGTATTGAAAAGATGACCAAAACAGGTGGATTAGCCGACAGCCCATTCTTTACGAAACCCCCTATGGAGGCTACTCTACCAACGCCAAAAAAAGTTTCTAGGAAGAAGAGGAACAAACCTAAGTCCAAGAAAAAAAGTCATTCGAGCAACCATGAAACCGTGATACCACGACACCGTGATACCACGACACCGTGATACCAAGCTTGGTGTCATGACACTGTAGCCAACCCGTGATTAGTACCAATCATAAGTGGAATAATTAACTGGCTGCCAATCGAAAAGCAGCAGGCGTCATGCCATTCAAGGCATCATGTGGTCGTTCTTGATTGTAGCTGCTCATCCATCGTTGGGTAATGTCGCGGACCTCCAGGAGTGAGTGAAATAAGTAAAAGTCGAGAACCTCTTCACGATAAGTACGATTGAACCGTTCGATATAGGCATTCTGAGCAGGCTGGCCAGGCTGGATGAAATCGAGTATGACGTTATGATCCTGGGACCAACGCATCAAGGTGGTGGAGATGAACTCCGGGCCATTATCAATGCGAATCCGAGTGGGATAACCATGCCAGTCAGCGATCTGCTCTAGCACCCGAACAACACGCTGAGCGGGCAATGACGTGTCGACTTCAATCGCCAAAGCTTCACGATTAAAGTCATCAATGACATTCAAGGTCCGAAACCGCCGTCCGGTCAACAGTGCATCGCTCATAAAATCCATCGACCAGGTCTGATTGGGTGCAGATGGTTCTGCCAGTTCGGAGGGAAAACGTTTAGGCAGCCGCTTCCGACGAGTGACCCGTAAGTTGAGTTTCATCGCACAGTAAACCCGATACACACGCTTATGATTCCAGCTATGGCCCTGATTACGCAGATAATGATACAGCTTGCCAAATCCCCATCGTGGATGCGCTTCTGAGACTGTTTTGAGTGCGTTGATGATCGCCTCATCACAGCGTGGCTTGGGTTGATAACGCAACATCGTTCGACTAATGGGAATGATCCGACAGGTGCGTCGTTCGCTCAAATCGTATTGCTCTTGAATGTCTCTCACCAGCTCGCGCCTCTTCTCGGCGCTTATAGCTTTTTTTCAATGACTTCCTTGAGAATCTGGTGATCCAGGCTCAGTTCAGCAAACATCTTCTTCAAACGACGATTCTCTTCTTCCAGTTCACGCAGCCGTTTGACGTCCGAGCTTTTCATACCGCCGTATTTGGCTTTCCAGTTGTAAA
>PABP01000002.1 GCA_002699585.1 Anaerolineaceae bacterium
CCGACAATACCTCCCGATCACCAGTGGCGAGCATTTCCGCCACTTCCGCCCCCAGGGCGGTATTTGTCGCGATACCCCGACCATTACAGGCCTGGATCGCAATCGCTTCGTCCCCCAAGTCATAGACTTCTGGCAGCAGAGATGTGTTGACCCACGCCAGACCCCGCCAGAGATGAGAGATTTCCGGCTCCGGGAGCGCCGCGAAGTTCTGCCGCAAACGCCGCTCGGCCTCGCGACATTGAGCACGCTCGCTCCGTACGAACAATGTCGTAGGATAGCCGGAGATCAAGTGTCCGAGACCATCGGTGCGCGCGGTGAATAGATAGGGGCGCTTGTCCGTAAATGCACCGCCTTCCGGAAGCGTCGCCATCCGTTCCTGCGGGGACAGAGGCGCGGTCGCGAACTGGACGACGTGAAGCGGCAGGCTCGTGCGTGCCATGGCCGGATGCAGCGCCGCGTTTCCACCGTTTGCGGCAAGGACAAGCCGCCGGGACCGTATCGTCCCCTCTCGCGTTCGACAGACCCAGGTTCCACCACGCCTTTGCAGTGAAATGACCCGGCTATCGGCAAAAACCCTGGCTCCGCCATCAAGCGCAGCTCTGACAATGCCGCGCACATAGCCGAGCGGGTTGAGGCTCCCGCCAGCTGCGAAACGCAATGCACCCGAATATCGCTGACTTCCAAATAGGCGTTCGCTTGCTGCCGCTTCCACGAACTCGACATCATAACCCAATGCCCGCCACTGATCGGCATGAGCTCTCTGGTTCTTCGCCATGACCCCCGTGTGGGCGGGCGTATAGAACCCGTCCTGCCGGGGGTCGCAGTCGATCCCGTGCTTATCGATCAAATCGAAAACGAAACCGGCCGAATCGCCGATCATTCTGGTCAGGCGCGCCCCCGCCTCCGCACCCAATGTGTCGCAGATGGTGTTGGGTGAATGGCGGATGTAGTCGGGGGCGACCAGCCCACCGCTTTGCCCGGTTGCCCCTCCACCCGGCTGATCGCCTTCGACTAGCGTGACCTCAACTCCGCGTTCGGCAAGGTGCAGCGCTGTTGTAGCTCCTGCGATCCCGCCACCGATCACGAGAACATCTGTTTCCGACTGACCGCGTAGTGGCGCCAATAGAGGCCCCGGGGCCGCAGTGGAGAACCACAATGGTCGGTCGGTTGCGGCACTGCTGCGCCTGTTCGCGATAACGGCCGGGGGCACTCTACCGCTTGCCTTCGCGCGAGATATGCGTCCGCCAGGGAGACCGCATCTCCCGTCGCTGCCCGATGGCGGGTACCACTTCATCACTGTGACTTTCCTGCTCGCCCTTCGCACGGGCATCTATCTTATTTTTTCGGTTAATTTGCTGCACTGCCGAGAAAGGTGCTGGACCGTGTCAATCTCCGCGCCGCGGCGACGAAGATAAGAACGAAACAGAGTGCAACCGGCGTATTCATAATCATTGGCAGAGACATTTCATTGTTGCCGACAATCGATACAGCGATGAAAATCGCCGTTCCTTCCTGTCGCATGAGATGCTCAATGCCGATGGCGATATTCTCTCTACGTGAGAGACCGGCGAATCGCACGATGGCCACAACCACGAGCACGACGACCAGATTGATCGCGACCGTTATCCAAAACAGCGCGCCCAGATTCTCACGGAGGACGGGGACCTGATCGAACAGGATCAGGCCAAAGGACCCGAACAGCACGATCATAGCCGCATTTTTCACATAAGGCTTGAGCCGCAGCGCGAGCTGAGGTCGCCAGGCACGCACCGCGAAGCCGGTCGCCACCGGCAGCAGGGTGATCGAGAAGATATCCCAGAAAAACTGGCCGAGCGGAATGTTAACCTCCGCGTCGAGGCCCATGAAATGCAACAGTGCAAAGTGCGCATAGAACGGTACCACCATGATATAGATCATGCTGATGACCAGAGTCATCGACATCGACAGGGCCAGATCGCCCTTCGCCATGTCGGTGAAGAGATTGGACAGCATCCCTCCAGGCGTCGTCGCAAGCAGGACGAAGCCAACGGCCAGCGCCGGTGAAGGCGCCACGGTGAGCGCCATGGTCACGCCAATCAGCGGCGGCACCACCAGCATGGAACAAACGCCCAAGACAAGAGCACGCTTGTTGCGAAAAACCTGCCTGAAGTCGTTCGCGGTCAGCGAAAGTCCCATGGAAACCATAATGGCGACCAACGACCCCGGCAGGAGCCAATCGCCCAGTAACGCCATTACATCATCATACGCCATGCGCGCTCCTCAGGCTATTTCGAAGGAGAGCGTGCAGACGCCGTTGTAACGGATCGTGCGGCAATCGGCCTGCGCTTTGGCCAGATCTTCGTCCAATATCCGCGCGCAGACATTGGCCTGTATCCAACCAAACGGCATCA
Organism: Anaerolineaceae bacterium; assembly: GCA_002699585.1. GTDB lineage: Bacteria > Chloroflexota > Anaerolineae > Aggregatilineales > Phototrophicaceae > Phototrophicus. Next base: position 2,391 of record PABP01000002.1, read on the forward strand.
TCAAACGCCCCCCGGCACCGTAGAACAAGCCGACGTCGTAGAAATCTCCAGGCGGCAGCCCCTTGGTGCTTCCCGCAGCGAGATACGCCAGGACGATATCGCCTGCCTCAGGGTAGGAGGTGGCGTTCTCAGGCGGTAGGACGGGGCGCTCCATTGTTCCGGGCACAACACCTGCCGGCATCGGAACGGAAATCTCCGGCCCGGTCCAGATGGCATGTAGCGCCTCGAAGCTGGCCTGACGCTCTGCCAGTTCCCACAAGAACCGTGCCGACACCGGCGCCACATCGTGCAAGAGCTGGCATCGCGCCGAAAGGCCGGATTCCGGTTCAACCAATCGAATCATCTGCATGACGCCCCTCAATCCGCCCCGGTGGCCGCAAGATACTCTTCCTTTTGCAGCGCGATCGGGACATTTCCGTTCAGCCACAGGAAGTCGTGGAATCGTTTCAGATCGAAAGCATCGCCTTCCCGCACACGCGCTTCGGCGAGGAATTCGGCGGTCTGCATCTTACCGATCTGATAGCTGATTGCCTGCCCCGGTGCGGCGGCGAAAAAGACCGCCTCATGCTCCGCCGTGGCACGATCCATCGGCACCATGGCTTCGAGATAGTCTGCGGCCTCGGCAATGGTGAACTCGCCTAGTGCCAGCTTGACGTCGACCTCAACTCTCAACGCCCGGGCACGTGCGAAATTGTAGATGATCTCACGCGATTTGGGGGAATCCGCCCAAAGACCCGCCTGCAGCATCATCTCTTCGGCATAGAATCCCGTGCCCTCGTTTGCGCCGCTGTCATAGTAATGACGCCGCAATGGATTGGGATGTTTCCATCCTAGTGTGAGCTGGAAGAAGTGACCGGGCACCCCTTCGTGCACAATGATCGGTTTGGGATCTCGAGTGATCGACAGGTTAAAATAGCCAAGGTCGGGTGACGGGTCGGGCAAGTAAACGGTGGCGTTCTGCCCGACCCGACCCTGGCTGGTCAGATCGAAAGTCCTGCCCATCCAACCGATTGGAGCCAAGTATGCCGGAAATGGCTGTGCATTGTAGTGGCCCGCCCAATCGGGAACTGTCAGCAGCCCGCGCTCGCCCAGGAAACGGCGAATGTCCAGTTCGTCGGCATTCAACCGCGCGGTGACAGCGTCTACCGAACTGCCGATCGGTAGTTCAGGCACCCCCGCGTTGCGATTACGCTCCAATTCCTCGAAAAGCACCGAACGCGCCCATTCCTGCCGTCCCATGACGAGCAGCTCTTCCGCCGAAAAAGGATAGAGCGCCACCTCATTCAGAAAAAACCGATAGCTTTCCTCACCCACGGCCGTGCTGTCGGGCAGGCCGTCCCGATTGTTTTCGAGAAACTCACCAAACTGCGCGGCCGCGGCAATGGCGTTTTCGACCGATGCGACCAGAGCTTTTCGCTGCTCGGGCGTAGCATGGGGTTCCAGCCCCGCCACCATACCGCGCAAACTGCGCGGGACCATACCGAGTTGCGCCAGTGCGGCGTCAACGAACGGGTCCCGCATATCGTCAAGATTGTGGCGGGCGGCGACGAACACCGCCGGGGCGTTTTCCAGCAAGCGCACAACCTGTGCAATGCGCTCGCTTTCGACCGGGGGGGGAGGCAAAAGCACTTCGAATATCGGCGTAAGGGCTTGCGCGACATAAAAGTGTGGCTGTCGCCGCCATGCCGCGACATGATCCAGTTCCCAGCGGACTCGTGCGAGGGCCGAGCCGACGAGCCTGTAATCAACCGAGTGGCTGACATTCCTGGGTTCATCCGCGAGGCGGGTCCAGCGTGCCTCGAACTGGCGCAACGCATCCCTCTGCCGGGCAATGGCTTGTGGCGACCAATCGGGAACCCAGCCACTGGGGCGTTCGATACGGGGTATGTCATCGCCCGTGGTCGGCTGCGTCGTTGCACGCCATGCCCAGAATTCGGCGCCCAGCTCTTGCACCGCCGCTTCCGTAGCGGTCGCGGGGGAGGCCAGTAACAAGGCCCCTGCTGCGACAAGACTCATCAGTGCACGCAGCATCCTATTTCCTATTCTTCACGTTGCGGTCGAAAAAATCGATCATCTTGCGAAACGAGAACCGAGTCTGAGGCAGGTTTTCGAGATCCCAGCCGTGATGGGCGCCCGGCAGGGTCACCAATTCGAACATCTGCTCCCGTTCGATCATTCCTTCGGCCAGCGCGATCGTGTCGGAATAAAGCACCACCGGATCGCGCGAACCGTGGATGATCATCAGCGGGTCTTCGATACCTGCGGCGTGATAGAGCGGCGACTGCGCCTCGTAGCGCGCAGGCATGTCATCACCCTCGGGTGGCCCCATGATCCACATCTGCGAGGGGTAGGCGTGCCAGACATTGGTGGCCGGTGCGCCTGCTATGCCGGCGGCATAGACACCCAGCTTCTTGGCGAGCGACATGATCGTCATCAGGCCACCGTAGCTGGACCCCCAAATCCCGACACGGTCTGGGTCGGCGTGACCTTGCGCGATCAGATAACGCACACCGCTTTCCAGATCGTTGATGTCGGTTCCGCCGTAACTGTGCAGCTGGGTCTGATTGTGTTCACGCCCCTGTCCCCATGATCCACGGACATTCACGCTGATTATCAGATAGCCCTGCCCGACCAGATACTGGTCCAGTCCCCAGGTCGGATGCGACCGCCGACCGCCCCATTGATTGCGCACGGCATCCGAATAAACAGAACCAACGATTACGGGATAGCGCCGGGTTGGATCGAAGTTCGCCGGCACAATGAGACGGGCGACCAGCTTCATGCCATCCACATGGCTTGAAAACTCGACGTACCGTGTATCCGCCCATGTCTGGTCGTAGAATTCCGGTTGCGGCGAACGGGTCACTCTTGTCGCCTCTCGCGGTCTGTCCGTATCGATCACAAACAGTTCAGGGGGCATCGTATCGCTGCTGTACCAGTCAGCGATACGGCTGAAATCGGGCGAGTAGACCGGTTGGTGAGTTCCAGATGCGCTCCCTGAAACACGCTCCACCTCGCCGCCAGCGGCAGGCACGCGATAGATCTGGCGATCGGCCAGGTGCGATTTGTTCGCAGTGAAGTAGAGCGATTTCGTCGTGCCATCGACCGCGAAGGACTCGATTTCCCATTCACCTTGAGTAATCTGGTGCGGCGGCTCGCCGGCATTGCGTTGATGATAGAGGTGCAACCAGCCATCGCGGTCGGTCAGAATGATCAATCCATCGTCGGCCGGTGCCCAGTCGACTTGCCAATCGGGCCGCAGATGGCGGGGGTCGCGAAGCTGATAGAATGTTTCGCGGGCTCCGCTTCCCACATCGTAAAGATAAATCGTGTGTTCTTTGGCCTCGAGGTCGGAGCCGCTGATGAAGAGTCGTTTGCCATCGCCCGACAGACCGTAATCCCATATGTGGTGCTTGGGATCGGGCCGATCGAAATACCGAATCTCGTTTGAAGCCAACGAGACCAGGCCTATGCGCGCGCGCGTTGTTTCGTCACCCGGGAAAGCCCGGATCACACGGTTGTTCTGCAACTCGCCATCGGCATAGAAATAGATATCGCGCTCGGGCATCTCGCGGTCATCCGAATGATGGAATACAATAGACCCACTATCGTCCGCCCACTCGTAATCCTGAACGTATATCTTGGGATCATCACTCCCAACCAGGCGCCGGGCGGAATTCTCCCTTCGATCCTCCGTTGAGCGAATCCAAAGCTCCCCGCCCAAAGTGACACGATTGCGAGTATCGACCGGACTACCCGAAACAAAAGCAAGCCATTTTCCGTCGGGGGATACAGCAAGGCCGCGCACCGCTTGCTTTTCGGTTTCGATCGGGGAAACCGATCCGTCGGGTTCGCGAATATGGAGTTTCCCGCCGAGGGTGAAAGCGACCCGGCTGTCCCCCAGCATCACGGCCTGGGAAATGCCCGGCCGTTCCGCATGAGGAACGCTATCTTGTCCAAGAAAGGTCAACCGGGTTTTTTCTCCGGTCCGCACCGAATAGGTCCAGATATCGCGAAAACTATAACCTTGATCATTCCACAGAAAGAGAACGGTGTCGCTGTCACTCGACCAACTGTAACCTTCCGGCGTCGTGCCGATCAGGCTTTGGTAGCGGTAGAGTTCGCCGATCGACAAGGTCGTACCAGCGACTTCCGCAGTACCGCCCGGAACCCCTTGCTGGCGAGACACTTCATTGCCAGCCACAGCAGCTGTAGCCAGAAACAGCATCACCGCCGTTCCGAACGCCCGGATCAATCCAAACCTGCCCATCTGCGGAAACTCCCCTCCTGCACTTCAGACCAAGCAATCACCCGACCGCACCGACCCTTCGCCGACGCGGCCCGGTAGCATCGCTCAGAAGTCCGCCCTGAAGCCGATCGTGAATCGGCGCCCGATAGCGTCGTAGGTCTCACGTTCGTAGAGATAGAACGGCGGATCCTCGTCCAGCACATTATCGATCCCTGCGAAGAAGGTGAAATTATCGACGACGTCGTAGTAGGCACTGAGGTCGAAGTAATGCACGTCGCCGGTTTCCGGTACAGCCAAGGCTGGCGGCTGAGCACCGGACGCTTTCGCGCCAGCGATCCGCCCATCCGTGGCCGAGCCGATGAAACGATGCCGCAACGAAAGTTGCAACCTGTCTGCTTCCCAAGTCAGCCGCTGGGTAAAGCGCCACTTCGGGCTGGCCGTTCCGCAGCTTCCGCCACGAATATAGCCAGCGCAGTTCACCGGGTTCACAATGGGGCTGCCCTGCGAAATATTGTCGATGAGGTACGTACCGGCAATATAATAGTTCAACGATGAGGCGGCGAGATCGTGGCGATAGTCCAGACGGTAGTCGACGCCGCGCGCCTCCATTTTTGCGATATTGGCGTTGAGCAGCGGTACGTCATAAAGCTGACCGTCGGGGGTGCGGTTCCGCAGAGGGACGCAAAACACATTCTCGAGCGACATGTCCGCATTGCAGGCGGTAATCACGGATTGCAGACCGCCACCGAAAGAACCGATCGCATCCTCGATCTTGATATTGTAATAGTCGACTGTGAGCTGAAGGCCGGGAAGGAAGTCGGGGCGGATTACCGCACCGACCGACCACGTGTCGGAGGTTTCTTCCTGCAGGTTTGGATTACCGCCCGTAACCGCGCGGATCTGCTGGTTTTCCTGCTGAAAAACATCGATCACTCCGCCCGGAACACCCAGCGCATTGACGCAGAAGTCCCGCTCGGCAGCGGTGCGTTCGGGGGTAGCATTGCAGAAGTCGACCGCCTGCGGAGCGGTGTTGGTCGCACCCGAAAAGAGTTCCACCACATTCGGCGCACGCACTGCCCGCTGATAAAGCCCGCGGAATTTCAGGCCATCGAAGGGCGAGTACTCTCCGCCAAGCTTGTACGACCAGACCGAACCGGCCGTCGAATAATCCGAGAAACGCACCCCGCCTTCGAACGCCAGCAGCCGTATGCCAGGCATGTCAGCCAGGATCGGAACATAGAGCTCGCCATATCCTTCGACCACATCGAACGACCCCGCCGTGGGGCTGAGCCCTGCTGACCGCGAGAGCGCCTTGCCCATCACATAGAGCTGATCGGGATCGAAAGACGAGCTTTCCTTGCGATACTCCGTCCCGAGCGAGATACCGACATCGCCAGCCGGTAGCGTGAACAGCGTTCCTGTAAGGCTGGCACCGACCTGCTTCTGCTTGATCGTGGTGATGTTGGTCAGATCAGTGTAAATGTAGTCGATCATTTCCGGCGTCATCGAATAGAGACCGAAAGGATTGAGAACGACGCAATCCGGATCGTCCGTGGCACAGCTGAAGGGATCGTTGGGATCGGTGAGAAAGCCGTTTGCGAAATTATCGACAAGGACACCGCCGCCCTGCACGTCGGTAACCTTCGTCTGCCCCTGGTTGAAGAACACCTCCCACGAAAGCCTGTCGGTCAACTCGCCCTTGAGACCGACAACGAAGCGCCAGAAGTCACGCGTTTGGTCGCTGGTGCGCGAACCCCCGTCGAGAAGGCGGCGATTGATATTGACTGGGACAAGGCTGTCCCCATCATCGTCCATATTGTCGCTGAGGAACTGACGCAGCGTTGGATCGAGGTAGGGATTGCGCAAGTCGAGTTGGAAACCGGGGATGAAGCCCGAACTGCTCATGGGTACCGCGCCCAGCGTCGAATTGATCTTGCTGTGCACATACGACCCTTCCCAGAACGCCGTTACACCGTTGGTTACGTCGTAGTGACCCAGAACCGAACCCTGCCAGCGCTCCATGGGCATCTGGAGGTTGGTGTACGGGCGATCGTTGAAGCCATCGCTCGGCCGATAGGCGCGCCAGCCCTCCGGCGCGAAGAAGATGCCGGCAGTCCCGATCGTGTTGCCATAGGGATCGGTTAGCCCGACCAGCTCGGGCGAGAAGATCGTACCCTGGGGCGTCACGCCATTGCCGGATTCCACCAGGACCGGTTTGCCGTCGATGATGGCATCGGCAAAATAATCCAGCGCGTGATCACGCGCCGCGCCCTTAACCTGAGCGCGATTGTAGTAGCTTCCGTGAAACACGACATTGCCGCGGCCGTCGGCAAAATTGCCACCCGCCGTCATGTCGAAGTTATAGCGCGCGGCATCACCCTCGTCGCTAATGCCGTACGAACCACCGACCTCGAGGCCTTCGAAGTCATCCCTCATGACGAAGTTGACCACACCAGCCATCGCGTCCGAACCGTAAACGGCCGACGCACCGCCGGTGACGACTTCGATCCGAGAAACCAGCGACGGCGGGATCATATTGAGATCGACGACCCCATCCTGGGACGCACCCACAATTCGTCGACCGTTCTGAAGCACCAGCGTACGCACAGTGCCAAGTCCGCGAAGATTTACCGTTGCCGAGCCATTCCCGGTGTTGGATTGTGCGCCTGCACCGGCAACCGCTTGTGGCAGTGCGTTAAGGAGTTGCTCGGTTTCGCTGGTGACGGAAAGCTTGATTTCTTCTTCCCCGATAACGTTGACCGGGCTGTTCGACTCCACATCGGGGCGAGGAATGCGCGAGCCGGTGACAACGATCGACTCCCCCGCGCTCGGCGCCTCTTGTGCCGTCGCTGTGCCGACCACGGCCATCGAGAGAAATAGCGCCGAAGTTCCCTTCAGCGCCGCACCAAAGCCTATAGCGTTCTCACTCACCATTTTGATTACCTCCCTGAGCTTTGTCGTTCACCTGCCGGACCCGGGAGCCCCTCACAGATCATTCTTGTGAACATTTGCGTGATTTTCAGCATATTTTTACGAGGCCGTCAATTGTCTTGGTCAGAAATTTGACAATCGGGTCGCTTCGATGACTACGATCGCCAGTTCCTGGGCGCTAGTGGCGAGCTAGCACCTCTAATACGAGATTATAAAATAAGGGATTTTTATCTCTCAGTCTCCGAAGAACAACCTCTTTTCATATGGCGGTCAAAGCCAATCGGTCCGGAGAACGGACCGGAGCGCCACGAGCTAAGGACCGTTGCATGACCGCTTGACGAATACCGATACACGGGACATTATAACACATAACATATGATTATTGTCATAATGTCCCGTGGAGAACGAAGGACCGCCCGCACATCTAAGAGGGGATGATTCATGCGAAATATTGCTTCTGCGACCGCCGCGATTCTGCTTGCCGGAATCATCATGCCGACGGCAGCGAACGCCTCGACTCCAGCAGATCGCCCCGACAAGACAACACCCGAAAGCAACATTCCGGCTGGGAAGCGGTCGTATCAGGAGCTCGTCGCCCTGTTCGCGGCTTTCGACGAATGGCGCACCCTGCAGCCGGTCGAGGGCGTCATCGACTACAGCCAGTCTACGGTGAAGAGGCGCAAGGAGGAACTGCGGGCGTTCCAGGCGCAGTTGCCGGATTTTGCAGTAGCTAGCTGGGACCGCCATCGGCAGGTCGATTACCTGGCGATTCGAGCGCAGATGGATCTTGCGGATTTTACGCTCAGCGTGACCAAGCCCTGGGCGCGCGATCCGGGCATGTATGCCGACGAAGTGCAGCGCCTGGCTTATGTTGAACTGCCGCTGCAGGGGAATGAGCTGAGCGAGTTCCGAGCGCGGATAAAGGCCATCCCCAGATATCTTGCTCAAGCGCGTATCAACCTTGATTCTGTCGCTGCGGACTATGCCGATCTTGCCATACACAGCCTTTCGCACGGCGATGGGGTCGGCCATGGCATGCCCTATCGTGCCGTGGAGCCCGAAGGCACGATAGGCTGGTTTGCGGATCTCCGTGCCCGGGCGACTGTCCAGCAGCCGCAACTGGTCGCCGATATAATCGAGGCCCAAACGGCAATTGTCGGATTCAAAGACTGGCTGGTCGCGTCTCGCCCGGAAATGACGGCTCGGGCGGGAGTGGGACGCGAAGCGTATGACTGGTTTCTCACCAATGTGCGGCTGATGCCCTACGATTCCGACCAGATCGTCACACTTGCCGAGCGCGAATTGCAACGTCACTGGGCGAACTACACTACTGAGCGTCATCGCAACCGCAATCTGCCCGAGCTGGAACTCCCGCTATCGGCCGAGGAGTACCAAGAACAGCTCGCCGGGACCGACGCGAAAATCCGTCAGTGGCTGATTGACGAGGAGATTGTCTCCATTCCCGACTATATTCCGGATAGCTATCGGGAAATGGGATACAACGCGCCCTGGATCGTACGACCGGACGGGCCGATGTTCTGGGAGCAAATTCAATTTCGCGATGCATCACCCGATCATCTCCACGCAACCTTCCCTGGCCATCGTTTCGATGGAATGATGGCGCAGCACGTGTCGCACCCCATCCGCCGCAACATCAGCGATAGCGGGCGCACGGAAGGTTGGGGGTTCTATCTGGAAGAAACCGCCCTCCAGCTTGGTCTCTTCGATGATCGACCGCGCACGCGTGAGTTGATCTATATATTCGGCCTGTTCCGCGCGGCACGGACGGTCGGCGACGTCAAGATGCAACGCAACGAAATGTCGATGGCCGAAACCATGGCGTACTGGCAAGACTGGACACCCTATCTCGACGAAAACGTCGCGCGCGTCGACGCCGGCATCTACATTCGCCGCCCTCCCGGGTATGGTATGACATATACCATTGGTGCCATGCAGCTGCAGAAACTCTTGGTCGACCGGAGACGCCAATTGGGTGATGCCTTTTCGATCAGGGACTTTCACGACTATCTTATGAAAACGGGTCGTTTTCCCGTCTCGCTTCTCCGTTACGATCTGACGGGTCATGACGACGAAATCCGGAAGCTTTGGCCTCACACCCCGCTTGCCGAAATCCTGCAAAAAGACTGAGCCGCACCGGGAAACGATCTCCCCAGCACGACGACGCGCGAACCCGACGAGCTCCCCGCGGCGGCATGCGCGCATTTCGGGCTCTAGCGGAATGCTTTCGGGGCGTGGGATGGACCCGATTTCCTCCAGGGCATGCTTGTCACAGCCAACCGTGTTGAGGCATTGGATATCCTTGGCGTCCCGCTGCGCAATCAATTCGCCAACACACCATTGGCGTCGTCGCGATAAATGACCCCGTCCTTCATCACGAAACTGATCGAACGCAAGGCCGAGATATCGACTGTCGGATCGCTATCGACCGCAATGATGTCCGCAAGCAGGCCTGGTTGCAACCGACCGACTTGATCTTCGATCTTGAGCATCTTCGCGGTCTGCGTAGTCCCCGCCTGCAACGCTTCCAGCGGGGTCATGCCAGCCTTAACGTAAAGCTCGGCTTCCGCGACGGTTGCCGTGGTGCCGCTGTTGGGCTCAAACGGGAACTGGTCAGTCCCGAGTGCGATGTTGACGTCTGCCTTGATGGCATTCTGAAGCATCGCCCAATGCTGCTTGCCGGTCGACCTTACCCGTTCCAGATACCATTCGGGCGAGCCGATCTTGCGGAAGAATTCCATCGCTCCGGCTTGTGAAACCACGATCGTCGGCACCAGCCAGATGCCCTTCTCTTCCATCGCGGCCAGATTTTCAGGAGTGAGAAAATAGCCGTGCTCAAAGCAGTTGATGCCGAATTTTATCGACTGTTCGGCCGCTGCTGGAGAACCGTTATGCGCAGTTACCGGTATACCGTTGCGATGTGCGACCTCGATCAGGGTTGCAAGCTCCTCGTCAGTCATCGGTGCCGCACCAATGCTGCCGTGCGTGTCGGAGATGCCGCCAGAAATCGCTATCTTGATCCAGTCCGCGCCTTTCTTGATCTGCTCACGTACTGCCCGTGCAAGTGCGTAAGGCCCATCCGCTTCCAGAAAGCCGTGCCCGCCCGTTGGCACGATGATCTCCCCGGCAGTCTTGACGCGCGGACCAATGGCCTCGCCCTTCTGGATCGCACGACGGACAGCAAAATCGACCCCGTGCGTCTCCCCCACGAGCCTCACCGTCGTGACGCCAGCCAGCAGTGATTTGCGGGCGTTGTTGGCCATGCGGAGGGCGAGTTCAGGATCTGTTTCGTCCGCAAGTTCCGCGCCTTCGCTGCCGGGCAACACAAGACCAAAGTGGGTATGCATGTTCATCAGGCCCGGAATCAACCACTTGCCCTTCATGGCGACCACCTGCGCGTCATCGGGAATCACGACCGAAGACGCCGGACCGATTTCGGCAATCGTATTTCCGCGAATGACGACTACCGCATCGCGCACCGGAGCGCCGCCATCGACGTCCACGACATTGGCTTCGGTCAGGACGATAGTCTCTTCACTTGCAGCCCGCTGCACGGGTGCCGCATCCGGTACCGCCTGCGCACTCGTTGCCGCGATCGCCGCAAGCAGACCAACAAAGGCCCGCCGGATTGTTGCCATTGTCATTATCGTCACTCCTGTTCGAAGTCTTTCAGGCTTCGGCCCATTGCTGCACGGCCTTTTCCATCACCGCCATGGGCATCGGCCCCGAAGTGAGGATTAAATCATGGAACTTGCGGATGTCGAAGCGTGGTCCCATCCTCTCGCGAGCTGCTTCGCGGCTGTCGACAATGCGCGTGGCACCGACCTTGAAGCTGCATGCCTGGCCTGGATAGACTGAATATCGGGTCACTTCGCGTTCGGTTGAAAGCGGTTGTTCGCCTGCGTTTTCGACCATCCACCGGATCGCTTCATCTTTCGTCCAGCGTTTGTGGTGTAGGCCGGTGTCCACCACAATGCGCGCCGCGCGGAACAATTGCGATTGCAGTTCGCCAATGCGCCCGAAGGGATCGTCGTCGAAAATGCCGAGCTCTGCCGCGACCTGCTCGGCGTAAAGGGCATAACCTTCGGTATAGGCTGAAAACCTGACTATCCTGCGGAAGAGCGGCAAAGACGGTGCATGGGCAAGCACGCTATATTGGAAATGGTGTCCGGGCACGGCCTCGTGATGCGTCAGTGTCGGTAGTCGCCAGAGTAGATGTTCGGCAGGGTTTCGCAGGTTCAACGAATAGACGCTCGGCTCGCCAGGGGCTCCTTCGCTATAGAATGCCCCGGGTGCGCCCGCCTCGACAGCAATGGGAATACGCCTGACCACAATCGGGTTGACTGCTGTAATGCCGAAGGCTTCAGGCAGTTTGGCGGTTATGTTTTCGACATGACGGCGGGCAAGCTCCAGCAATTTCTCGCGTCCCGCATCGTCATTGCTAACCTTAAAGCGCTGATCCGCATTAAGAGCGGCAATGCGTTCGCCTACAGTGCCCTGGCTCATGCCCTGGGCCTTGAGCAGCGCGTCGATCTGGGAAAGCAGCGATGCACACTGTTCCAGGCCGAGCTCATGTAGATCGTGCGGCGCGATGTCTGTCGTCGTATTCGCCTGCACCGCGCTTGCATAATAGGCATCGCCGTCGGGCAGGTGCCAGACCCCGGCCGTATCGACTGCTTGCGCGCGGACAGCTTCAAGGGCCTCTATCTGCCGGGAGAGCGCTGGCTGGATGGTCTGTCGAAAAATATGTGTCGCCCGCTCGGCATCACCCCGCCTGTCGAGGGCTTGCATCCTTGCGATCGCGGGTGCGAGAAGCGCCGAGGCAAGCGGCGGCCCGTCGCGCAAGTTCTTGATTTGCGAGACCGTTTTCTCGATCACGAATTCGGGCGGAACCACCCCGATGGCAGCGTCGTGCCGAATGCGAGCACTTTCCTGATCGAGCGCGATCGCGAGTCCCGAAAGGCGGTCGAAATAGGCCTCCGCATCGGCCCCATCAGTGATCGGGTGGCGACCGCCGATGAAATCGGGCAGCCAGTAATAGGCACCGTTCATCTGGCTGACGACATACGGGCTGGGCCGTAGGTTCAGATCTGCATAGCCATAGAAGCCAAGCAGGCGATCCAACGTTTCGTAGACGTAGAGCGCAACGTCCCGATCAAGCGCGGCTCGCTCCGACAGACCCTGAACGGGTACGGCTCTGAGCTGTGCCAAAGCGTCCGTGACCGCGCGCCGATCGCGTTCACGCGCGGCCAGCGAACGATCATCGAGCCTGGCCCGCAGATGGGCATTTTGACCTATGTCGAAGTTGGCCGCCGTTGCTTCTTCGGGTGAACGGGCAAGAAACGTTTCGCAATGGCTTTGAAGCAGAGCTTCGAGCACAGCATCATTGCTGTGCGCCAGAGCCCTTCCGGGGCGCGACGCAAAACCCAAAGCCACACCGGCTGAAGCCGAAACCTTCAGAAATTCCCGTCTATCGCTCGGCAAGGCCCGATCTCCTCGTGGTGCCGGTGGAAGAGAAATCTACCACCGGCGGTTTCATTCCTGCCGCTATCGCGACGCGCGCGTCGCCGCGCCAGCCAGCTGTTCCTAGAACGAATAGCCTACGCTGATGCCGAACTCGCGGAAGGACGGTTCGACTTGCGAACCACTGTAGAACGCTTTTTCGTAGGCGTTGGCATAGTATTTCGCCTTGAACAGGTTCTCGACGTAACCAACCACGCGAATATTGTCGTTCTCGAAGCCCAGGCGCAAATTCACATTGTGATAGCTGGGGCTGAGGAACGGTTCACCGGGCACAGTCTTGTAGAGGTAATAGTAGGGGTTAGAGATCATCTTGGAGCGATAGCTCCATTCCCCGCGAACGAACCCCTCGAAAGAGCCGAGCGGGAGAGTGTATTGCGTCTGGGCGCCAGCGGTCCATTTCGGGGCCGTGGTTAGCTGCTGCCCCGTGAGATCGAGAATCTGTCCATCGATCAGCGCGTTGGGATAATCCCTGTATTTCGACTTGTTGTAGCCAAGCTGGCCGGCGAGCGTCCATCGCGGGGTAAGGCTGGCGCTGAAGCTGCCCTCCACCCCGTAACTCTCCGCTGACGCGGCGTTGGCGATACCGCTGACCCCACGCAGCAAGCCAGTGCCCGGATCGATGAACTGGAAACGGATCGTTTGCTGGACATCCTTCCAGTCCATGTAGAAGCCGGTGATGTCCACGCGTACGCGATTGTCAAACAGATCGAACTTGGCGCCCACTTCGTAGTTCCAGAGCGTTTCCGGATCGAACTCGTTGCGCAGTTGGGCCGAATTGCTGGTTTGGGTGCCGCCCGATTTGAAGCCGCGCGATGCGGTCGCATAAACCATGAGCGCGGGGTTAGGCTTATATGTCAGTGTGAACTTGGGCGAGATATCCTCGAACGTGGCGGACCGGTCGTTGGTGCCGGTGATGATCGTGTTCGAAGATGTCTGCGAAGTGTTGGTCACCTTTTCCCAAGAATAGCGTAGACCCGCAGTGGCCGACAGCTGATCGGTGAAGTTCAGAGTGCCTTGGGCGAACAATGCGAAGTATCGCGATGTACTGAAGCCTTCCCCGCCAGTCACCTCAAAGCCTTCACAGTCGCCGTTGGTGAAGGCAGGGCAAAGCGGGCTGTCCGCGCCGTGGAAAGTCTGTTGATCGCTATCGCCGGTGTCCTTGCCGTAGAAAGCGCCGAAGCTCCAGTCCAGGACCTGGCTTCCGGTGGATTGAAAGCGAAGTTCGCCGCTCGTCGATTCGCGGTGCAACAGAAGGTTTTCGTAAAAGAAATCTATGCTGCCACCATCAACGTCGCCATAGTTGAACAGATCCGATTCCAGATGGCCGGCAACTAGAGTGGCCTCGACAGGACCAAAATCCCAGACGGCGCGTGAGCTGTAATATTCGAACGTGCTCCCGACCTCCTGCGGACGGTTGAAGTTCACCTCGTTGGTGTTGTCAGGGAAGAAACCGACGCCGTCGGGATCGGCGATCAGACCGGCGGTTGCCCCATAATAGACCGCCGCCCACGTACGCGTGACAAAGCCGGTCGGCACACCGTTGCGCATGCCGAGAGTCTCGTCCGAATAGCTATAGGTAAAATCCCAGGTCAGATTGTCGAGCGGCGTCAGGCGCGCCTGAATGCGACCGGTATAGTATTCGCTGTCGTTGCCGCCGCCGATCGGATTGATATTGCGGATATATCCATCGGACTTTTCGTACTGGCCAGAAGCTCGGATTGCGAGCAGGCCTTCGACCACGGGGATATTGATCATGCCCTGCGCGCGCTTCGTGTCGAAGCTGGCGTAACCAAGCTCGGCATTGGCTTCGAAATAGTCGACCGGCTTCTTGGTAACGACGTTGATCGCGCCCCCGACCGCGTTGCGGCCGAAGTAGGTGC
>PABP01000003.1 GCA_002699585.1 Anaerolineaceae bacterium
GTTCATCTCGCACACCTTTTTTGGTTTCGTCGCCTAAAGTGTGCCTGATGAACCTTTTCTTTTCTACTGTCGCCCCCTCAGCCCCGAAGGAGGAAGGATGCCTTGATAACACCTGTGGAAGCCAACACGAGATGGGCCCCTCTCCTTCGGGGAGGGGATTTAGGGGTGGGGTTGCGCCTTACCACCCTAGCCACGCTTGCAGCAGCTCCACGAGGATGGCATTGCCGTGTGCATTGAGATGCATATCGTCGCTGTGGTAAAGGGCTTCCCCGGCCTGGGCGAGTTCGATGAAGGCCTGGGTCGGATCGTAGCAGCGCAGAGATAGCTCGTCGCATAGGTCGAGCATTGCCATCCGCGCACTAGCCAGCTTGTCAATTGCTTCCTGACCCATCACAGGTTCGGTGATTGAGGCATAGACTTCTTCGCGCGTCGGCATGATGATAACCGCGATTTCGCCATCCCAGCCAGCAACCAGCGCCTGGGCGTCTTCAAACGCTGTGCGCGATAGCTCCAGGCCGATCTGGTTCTGCTCCAGGCTCATATCGAGCGCGCCCTGCTCGTACTCGCCACCGAACTGCAAAACATGTTCGCTATTGGGACCATAGGTGGCTGTCAGCGGCTTGACGTACAGCGCTTCGCTCTCGGGTGTGCCCAGGTACAGGCCCGTAAACAGCGTTTCGATGACCGCATAGGCGGCACTGTTGTGACGCAGCCATCCGCCCAGGCTGGTATCGTCATTGTCGCCAGATGCAGAATCGTCAGCAGCCACAGGCTCAATTTCATCACGAGATACAGCCAAACCATAATCGTCATTAAAATCATTGCCGAAGAACTGCCACAGCACCAGCGGCGGCTCCAAGGGTGCGCCGAAATCGGCCAGAATGCGGCCATGGCTGACCGTACCCGTCACAGGCTGGCTGAGGTTGACCAGCTTGCGTCCGGTCTGGTTCGCTAGGACGTCCACCCAGCAATCAACGCGTTCCGTGAAGCAAAAACCGAAGCTGTCGCCCACGACGACTCCATCCGGCGCGAAATCGATCGGGTCAGTACGGAAACCAATGCCGCCGCCCTCCCACAGTTCAATTGTGCTGACCGTAAAGCTGACGGTCGGGCTGCCGTACTGCACTTCCTCATCAATACCAGGCCGCAGCGCATAAAAATGCTCACTACTGCGCTGCCAAGCCGGTTCCCAGGCCTGACTATAGGGCTGTCCGGTGCTAACATAGCGTGCCGCCACGCCAATCTGCCCCGGTAAATTGGGAGCCATCAGCCGCAGCCCGATTTCCAGCAGCACGGCAATCACGATCAAGTTGATGAAGATCAGCAAGGCAACTTGTCCGATTTTCTTACGCATCGACTTCCACATCCACGTTACGGTAAATCTCACTCAGGGGCAGGGTGCATCCAAGCGCATCCAGAGGCACCACATCGCTCAGTTTGGTGTATTCGGTAAACAACCATTCACCCTCACGACGCGAGTAGAGCTGCACATGCGTACGATCCTGGTCGATGAGCATATACAGTTGCACCGATTCCAGACTGCGATAATCATGCGCTTTCGCATTGCTATCATAGCCTTTGGAAGAAGGCGACATGACCTCTGCCACCAGTGTCGGATTCCTGAGCATAGTCCGACCTTCATCAGCAAATTCGGCCCGTCCACATACAACGCTGAAATCAGGATAGACATATTTCAGATCATTGATCTTGACGCGCATATCGCTGGAATGAACACGACATTGACTATCCCGTAGTTCATTCGCCAGATGGGCCATACAATTCACCGCAATCGTACTATGTCGATCTGTACCACCCGACATGGCATAGATTTCGCCGTCGATATACTCGTGCTTGATGCCCGTTTCCTGTTCATAGTCCAGGTATTCCTGGACTGTCCACTTACGCTTAACCGGTTCCATCGCCATGTTTACGCCTCCATCTACATGAGCCTATTTTAGCACAGTCAGCTATCGAGTTTACGGGCGCGCAGTCCTAAAAACAGCGGAATTTCCTGCTCGGCCATGCGGCGCGCTTTGTCCTTGTCCTGCTTATAGGTCGTGATTTCGCGCAGAGCGTCGATCACCAGGCCGCCTTCACTGAGCGCGGTGACGTACTCGCTCAGTGGTCGATGGAAACTGATGGTCTTGCCGGATTGCTTACGACCATAACTTTTCATCGGGACACGCTGCGGCGTCAGGTAACGATCCACGCGGCGGAATTGGAGTTTACGGCCTTCGTCATAGCCCCACCCGCTCAGGCGCGGAATGCGAAAGCAAGGGTGCGTCATCAGGATGGCGACACGGCCACCGGGTCGCAGGGCGTAAGCCGCACTGCGCACGACATCCGCCAGCGGGTTCATATCCTGAATGCTGAGCAGAAAGGCACAGGCATCATAGGCCGAGGGTGCTATAGATACGTGCGATGTCAGGCGGCGAGCATCAGCCACGATGAACTGGCCCGGATGCTGCTTACGAGCCAGGGCAATCAAACGGCGGCTGACATCAACGCCTGTGTAATCGGCCTGCTGCACATAGGGCGCAAACACGCCGCTGCCACAGCCGATGTCGAGCAAGGTTTCGCCAGGTTGGAGGTCAAGTAAATCGAGAATTGCCGGGATGGCCAATTTGCGATGATGGTCACTGCCGTTTTCGCCGACCCAACCGTGATACCAGTCGGCGACAGCATCCCAGCCCGTGGGGGAATGGTTCTTTTTAGGCATGTTTGGATTCCTCTGGAGCATTGCAAAAACAATCGCGGCGCAGGCTCAATTGTGAGCATACGCAGGCGACGGAATGCGGGGCATTCCCTTGGTGCTGAAGCACCCGGTTATGGCAATGGCAACAGGGTTAAGGGGAACTTCAGCTTATTTTTGCTGAGGAATCCAAATACGTATCACGACACACATGACCTATAAAGACCTTTCATCAATCGCAGATACTATACATGATTAGCTACGGCCTGTCAAAGAGGCAAACAAAACAAGCCCCGTTCCATGATTGGGGCCTGTTTCGCGCAGATTTACGAGGATCTAGTTACTGAAGAACGCCGCCAAGACAGGAGCCAAAACAGTCGCATCAACGTCATGCCCTTGCCCTGGCAGCAGTTGGAACTTACCACTTTGCAGATCATCTGCTAGCGCTGTGCCGCCTGTCTGGAAAAACGGCTCCGTATGTTCGCCAGCGATGACCAGCGTTTCCGCATGCACATCTGCCCACGTATCAGCAGGCCAGCGCTCTCCCATCATATAACCCTCTGTAATGAGACCATCGTAAGGCAAGGTATGTGCAACCGCTTCTAGATCCGGCCACATGGGACTTTGGCGCATCGGCGCGACATACTCTTCTGGAATCAGCAGTGCAACCTTCATGAAGATATCTACCGCCTTGCTACGATCACCAGCGGCAAGCGCTGCATTGAGCTGCTCGACATAGTCCGGCGCAAGCGGAGGCCGACTATCGTCAATGAGCAGAGGCGGCTCATACAGTACAAGCTTCGACACTTTATCACCTAGTTCCTGGGCCGCCAGCAGCGCCAAGATCGCGCCGGAGGACATCCCGTACAGATAGACCGTGCCGCCAGCGGCTTCGATTAACGCATCAATGTCTTCGATTTCGCGTTCGATGGCATAGGCATCTGCATCGGTGCTCTGGCCACGCCCACGGCGATCATAACTGTAGACCGTGAACCGCTCTGCCAAGATACTGGCAACCGTCGGTCCCTCGTTCGTAAAGCGACGATACCCCATCGCACCATCGACCAGGATAACAGGAGCACCTGTTCCCCGCGTATCATAGGCGATCTGTGTGCCATCTTTGGATGTGACCATCAGCGGCAGGGCATCCCCCAGCTTGTCAAAGGACTCATTCCAACCCTGTTTGACGCCCATTTCCATGTAAACAGCAGGGATGTTGCGCTGGGTCAGCGTCATGCGCGTTTGTTCACCCACTGCTTCAAACATCACGATCACATCCAACTGTTTAGGATGTTCCTCACCTAAGCCATAATGCGTAGCCGGGACAATATTGCCATCGGCATCCGAGAAATAATCCGTATAGGCGATTCGCTCATATGGCACGATTTCTTTATAGATACCTGTGCTATAAATTCGTTCGCCGTCTGGTCCCTGCATACAGAACAGGTATTTGCCACCAACGCGCAAGTCAATCTGGCACTCTGGCGAAGTGAAGGTATCCGGCCCCCACCAGCGCATGAGGTGCTCTGGCTCGGTCCACATCTGCCAGACGAGTTCGGGCGACGCGTTAAACATGCGCTCGATGACGAGATCGGTCGTCGATGGTGCTGTCGTGCTGTTATTCATGCCATACCCTTCTTATTGGTCGATATTGTGTGTAAATGCTAGGCGCGGTCAGCGACAACAGCCGCCAACTTATCGAAGGCCATGTTCCAGCCCATTTCGCCAGGGCTACCTGCTGGAATACCTGCGTGAGTCATGGTCATGCGCGTCTTGTCGCCGAGGTCATCCAATATGACCGTGATGATCGTTTCCAGCGGTTGGGCATCGGCGGGCATGCCATAGTGATCTGGCCCCACGACGTTACCCTCAGCATCGGCCATACTTTCTGTATAGACCAGTTTGTCTATCGGAGAAATTTCCTTATAAGTACCTGTGAACCACATCTGCATACCATCTGGCGACTGCATACAAAACAGACGTTTTCCATCTTCTTGCAAGTCGATCTCACATATCGGAATGGTAAAGTCAGTCGGGCCATACCACTGGGAGAAGTGCTCCGGCTCAGTCCACATCTGCCAGATAACGACGCGTGGTGCGTCAAACGTGCGCTCAATCACAATCTGCTCTACTGGTTTCGCTTCACTACTCATGCCATACCCCTCTTATTGGTCGTTATCGTCGTTTTCGTGCTGCTGTTTGTTCTTTAATTCCTGTAGATAGTCGTCCAACCGATCAAAGCGGCCTTCCCAGATGTGACGATACTGGTCAATCCAGGTGGCGGCATCTTGCAGTGGACCCGCATTGAGCTGGCAGGGTCGCCATTGGGCCTCTCGTCCGCGTGTAATCAGTCCGGCCTTTTCCAACACTTTGAGATGTTTGGAAACGGCTGGCAGGCTGATGTCAAAAGGCTCGGCTAGCTCATTGACTGTCGCCTCGCCCTCTGACAACCGTGCCAGGATCGCCCGTCGCGTCGGGTCGGCTAGCGCGGCAAAGGTGGAACTCAGCGTATCTGTTGACATGATGCTTTACTTAACTATTTGGTTAATTAACCTATTGGTAAAATACAGGACAATAGAACATTTGTCAAGCAGAAACTTGCACAGATGTTCTGAATTAAAAAAGGCCCTGTCCCCAATATGGGAACAGGGTACAGCGCGTTAATACATCGGATAGCGCGTGCCATCCAGGTTGTGCTGGCCGATGATGAAGAAACGGTCATCTTCGGCGGGTTCCAGCGTCCATCGCACCCGATGGCGATAGCCACCAACCTCGACGTGGTGTTCCTCGGCGACGATGAAGTAATCACCGCTGTGGCCCGTTTGCGTATCACTTAAGCTAATGCGATCAAACAGACTGCGCGCGAGGGCGTGTTCAGCATGGGAACGTGCATTCAGGCCGATCTGATGCACAGAGCCGCGTGGCTGCTGACGCCGTACCAACTCATAACGAGCGATCTGGTCGGCTTCGCTTATGTCCGACAGCGCCGGAAGATAGAGTTCAAGCGCCTGCTTGCCGTAGGTGGTCAGGTTATAGCGATTGCCCCACTCCAACGTCAGCGGGTCGGCGATCATCAAGGGCGTACCGAACAGATCAAGCGTATGCAGATAGGCTTCTTCCTCACCAAAGTTACGGACTTCCAGCACAGCTGCGCTCATACCGGCTTCCAGCACACCCACATCCACCTGAGCCGTCAGATCAGGGCCACCAGTGGCGGTCGCTTTGGCCGTGAAAGCCACGTTGTCCAGCGACAATGCGCCCATGGGGTTATCCTCAGCATCCCGATAGCGAGCGACGATCTGGCGCGCATCCTGGCGCGGCAAGCGCTGCGGTTGGGCCAGCGACCATAACAAGCTGCCGGGGTTACCTATCGTGCGGGGAACGACCGTCACATCGACTTCGCTGAGCACCTCATCGCCATAGATATAGGCCAGTCCCTGCATATCATCATCGAAGCTGGCCTGTGATGTGGTCTGTAACAGCGTATGATGCCGATTCAGGAAAACGGCCTGCCCCTGGCGATTGACATAGAAGCGACCGCGTTCACTATTGGCAAGTTGGCCGATAGCCTCATCGGCGGCAATGCCCGCGCCCCATAGATCGCCAATATAGGCGAAGTGACTGCGCCCTTGCTGCAAGTCCACATCCAGCGGATCACCAAACAGCTTCTGACCGACACGGCTATCAGCCCTCCCAAGCACAATGTACCCGGCCAGCACTGGAAAGCGAATCTCGCACTGGTCGATGATGGCAGCAATGGCTTCATCGGCACGGACATCGACCAACGGCGTAACTCGCACCTGGTTCTGGGCCAGTTCGTGCATGGCATCGCTGGCATGGATGATGGCCAACTTGTGGCCCCAATCGCCGGGAGTCGGTTCGACATGCGTGATGCGCCCGATGAAGTGGGTGCGCGTGGCCGTGCCGTCATCGCTGGTGATGCGCAGGCGCTTCCCTGGCAGCAGCGGTGTTTGCTCTGGACTAAAAGCCTGGTTCATATTGCGCACCGTGACCTGGGCTGTGGCTACCTGGGCAATTGGATCATAGGGCGCGGCCATGCCCAGGCGCCAAGTCAGGCTGATGACCGCCTGCGTGAGGGCTTCCTCCGTTGCGTAGATGCCATTGTCGTTGTGGTCGATGGCGATTGCGAATGTCGTGCTCATCAGGCGACCTCCATCAGCCAGGTGTGCCGGAAGGCGCAGCCGTAGAAATTGCCGCCGCCAAAGGGGAAGATACCCGGCTCAATGCGAACACGAGCCGGTTCCAGCAGGGCATCGGCCAAGGTGGGATCGTCACTGAAAGCGGCGATATAGCTATCGATCAAGTCCACTAAATCAGGCAGATGGGCGCTGATGCCCTTGCTACTACCCACAGGCGCGACCAGCAGCAGGTGCGTCACGGTGTAAGTCACACTGCGTGCCCCATTGCTGAAGCCAATGGCTTCAAAGCCTGCCCCACGCTCGCGGAACAGGCGGTCGTCATTGTTTTCAATCGGCATAACCAGTAGCAGCGGCAACTGCGCCCGACCGGGTTGGTCGGGAACAGCATCGATGTCGTTGTTCTGGTTGACACCGGGCACACTGAATTCAGACAGGCGTGTGAGGGCCGTTCGGAAAGTAGTCATAGGGGATTACTCCTTGTTAATTGTGAGGCTGGTTGTGAGAAATACAGGGGCAAAAATCTGACGTTGCAAGAACAGTGGGCCAAGTGGACGCAGCGTGCTGCGTCCCTACGGCAAGCTATTTTTCGGGCAGCGTAGGTGCGCAACATGTTGTGCCCGACGGCCATATAACAACTTTCTAACTGGACAAATCGCTAAAAACTAATATCATTAGCCTTAAAGGTTAACGTTGTTAGCTTTCAGTAAGAGAGGATTGGCGAATTGCAAAACATTATGGAAACGATGCCAACGAATACAGTGACAAACGAAGCAAAAACGAGACTATCGCAACCGCGCATCTGGCTACATCTCGAAGGGTTGGCCGTGCTGGTCGGCCTGATCGCGCTCTATGCTAATATCAGCGGAGACTGGCTGCTGTTCATTGTGCTGCTATTCGTGCCGGACATCAGCATGGTGGGGTACCTGGTCAACACATCAGTCGGCGCGACCGTCTATAACATCGGCCATTTTGTGGGGCTACCGCTGGCGATGGCAGGCATCGGCGTAGCCAGCGGACAAACGCTGCTAGTGGCTATTGCCCTGATCTGGATGGCACATATTGCCCTCGACCGCGCTGTGGGCTATGGTTTTAAATATGCGACCGACTTCAAAGACACACACATGCAGCGCGTGTAAGGACCATTCATGCCCTATCCGAGCAAACTCGACAGCGAAACACTCGTCAGCGCCGCCTTCGACATGATTGAGCAGGGCGGCGTTGAGGCTTTTAGTATGCATAAGCTGGCAGCAGAATTTGGGGTGAAGACAGCTTCGCTCTATCGTTACTTCAATAAAGAAGCGCTCATCCAGGCAGTGAATACGCAGACCTATACGCACATCGTCCAAACGATGTACGACGCCGTAGCGGTCGATGCCGACCCGGCGCAGCGGCTGCTAGTGGCAGCGAAGGCCATGTATGCCTATGCGCATCAGCACCCCGTGACTTATATGCTGGCCTTCCGTAATTCAGACGATAACTTGCGCCCGGATGAAGATGCCACTGAGCAGTCCGTCTTGCCTTTGCAGGCCATCATGGCAGAAATCAGCGGTGAGGCGGATTCATTGGCGGCACTGCGGGGATTGCAGGCGCTGGCACACGGCTTCATCTCACTGACCCTGGCCGGACAGTATCGGCGTGGTGGTGATCTAGAAGCCCACTTTGAGCAGGCGATTATGGCTTATCTACGAGGTTGGCAATAATACTCACACAAATTAGTAAGCTTTTTTGTTAACGTCCCAAAAGCATAGTAGACTGGGTCTAAGATACATACTTGGAAATAAGCAAAAATCTGCGCGTTTCTCTACAGCTTTGGAATTAGCAAGATGCAGCGTTACAAAAAAGCATTTCGTAATTCATTAATAGCAGGTGCTATATGGTTTATCATAGCGCTTTTCTTTCTAGAGCCAGAAGAACTTAATGCATCCCAATCAGTTTTTAGTGCTGCTTGCTCAAATGGTATTATCTGTTCCGGTGGCTGGTTCGTACTTGCTCTTATTTTTCTTCCCAAACACTCAAAGAAAAAAACTGTATCTTCCTCATTACACACTCAGTACACAAACACCATTCCTAAATCATCTGTTCGATACAAAAAGGCACTTCGAAACTCGCTAATAGCGGGTTCTATAATGTTTGCCATTATGTATTTCGGTAGCATGGATTTGGAAAAATCTGGGATTATAGAATCTGCGTTTGATATTGCTTTTGGATACGGAACACTCTGTTCAGTAGGATGGTTTGTTCTTGCTCTCATTTTCCTGCCTAATTCTTTAAATAAAAAAATAGCACATAACAAATCTACAGACACAATTTACAAACCAGATACACCAACATTCGATTTTGACATTCAGATATCAGATGAATCCTTTGCCGATATACCTCACAAGAAACAAACACCTACGGAATTTGAGCATGAAGTTGCGGGACTTATTCATCACATTTCAGGAAAACGCGCCGAAGTTGTTGGTGGGGCTGGTGATGGTGGTATTGATATAAAAGTATTTAGTAAAAAGAATCGACTTGTTGGCGTTGTGCAATGCAAAATGTATTCACCGAATAGGACTGTCAATCCATCTGCTATTCGGGACTTAAACACCGTTCGACATTACAATCACGTCAACATTGCGTATCTTGTCACAACAGGCCGATTCAGTAACACTAGCTATGAACTAGCCAAAGAACTGGGCATCCAGCTAATAGATGGTGAATCGTTGAATCATATTCGGCATCGAGTAAAGCAACATAAGCCCTCTACCGAGCATGAACAGTGGATACCATCTGGTAAAAATGAACAGCCGACCTCTATACTCAATATAAGAAAAGTATTTCCAGAGCGTTATCTCAAGTACCGACCGTGGAAAGATGAATAAGCCATAGTTGCAGTAATCTCAGCTTATCTACGGAGGTGGCAGCACTAGCTAAAAAGCATAGCCCTCGGCCTGCATGATGCTGCGTAGGTCATCCGGCAGCAGCCGATTCATGAGGTCGGCGCGGGCGATGACCTGCCCCAACCAGCTATCGGCAAACTCGGCAACAGCTTCAGCAGCCGTGACCCAGCGGTGGGCGTCGTGTTCTTGGCTCAGGATGACCGCATCCGGGTTAGGCGTGGTACAGCAAAAAACTGCACCAATCAGCTCGTTCTCGTCTGAAGGCGGATCACCGCGGTAAAAGTGCGTCACGCCAATGACGAACGCAATCGTCACCTCGACGCCCAGTTCTTCCCTAACTTCCCGATGCACGGCTTCGATGTAGCCTTCGCCCTGATCAACGCGGCCTGTGACCGTCTCCCAATTGCCCGCGCCAAAATCCTTCTGGGCGGAGCGGCGCAATATCAAATAGCGATCCTGGTCTGGTCGCCAGAGCACGGCGGCGATGCCCCCTAAAAAGCGTCCGACTGGCATAGATAGCCTTTCCGTAAAAATAATTCATCTCATTCTACTACGTATCATCGACTTACAAATCAAGCGAGGTGAGTAGAAAACAAAAAAGACCCGCCACACAGTGACAGGTCTTTCGTTCAGCGAATGGTACCTCAGTTAAGACTGAGAGGCTTGACGGAAATTGCGTTGCTTACCATCGCTGCCAAAGAGGTTCAGCAGCCGCAAAAATAGCGCTTTTTCCGAGGCAGATTGTTCTTCGTTGTTGCTTTGATGCTGCCTGGCAGTGCGTTCTTTTGCGATAGCTTCAATGATTTCTTGGTTACGGTCGCGAACAAAACTTGCGACCTCAAGCGTGTTTAGGACGCTTTGGACTTAGGACTGTGACGCACGGCGCAGTTTGCGCTGCTTGCCAAAGTTCGCAAACGGGTTCGGCAGTTGGAAGAACGGTGTCTTCTGTTGGGCAGGAATGTCTTCGTAGCTGATTTCTTCAGCGTTTACACGCCGTGACAGAGCAGCGGCCTTGATGAATTCCTGTTGACGTTCTTTACCGAGTTGTGCCATTTCGAATGGACTAAGCATGGTGTTGATTCCCTTTCGTTACAAAGTTATGACTCAACTATCCTTACCCTGGTAGCCTTCAAGGCATCCACGGAATAGATAGTAGATTTCAAGGTTAATTGCGGTAAGTGTCCCCAAAATGGGAACGCAAAACGCTTTGTATGATTTACCGCGTTGTAAGAAAAGGATAAAAGCTAGTTGCGATATAAGTGAAGCCGAGGAAGAAGAGAAGACATAAAATTATTGCTCGTTGCTTCATGCTCTATTGTATGCATTTTTCAGAAAAAGCAACCCTTTGGCATTAAGACTATGGTAGATTTATTCATTTCTTAACCTGCCTCACATAAACCAGCGCCAACTCCAGGACCATTGGACCAGAAAGGTGCAAAACGAGCGGCTTCATGCCATACTCTGACTGCGAATGGGTTGTAAAAGAGGCTGTTATATAGATGAGATTTGGGCACAACATCTTACGCATTGGGGTCGCAATAGGCTTTTTTCTGCTGCTGATACCATCCAGCCAGGGCCAAAATGTGGATTGTACCGCGCAGGCTATCAACGCCCGTGTGGATGCTGCCCTCAGCCGTTACCTTAGCCAGCGCTCCATCACCGATGCCATCGCCGCGCGCGATCAATTACAGTCGCTGCAAAGCGACATCCTGAGCATTATCGCCGCCTGCCCACCGGAATTAGTCGGTGAAGCCGAGTCACAAACGGCCACACCGGGTCATACGCTGACACCAACCGTCACTTCTTCGCCCAGCCCAACCGCCACAGCGACCCACACACCCACGGCAACAGCCACACCAACGGCCACACCGACGCCAACCATCGACCAGACCAACGCTGCCCAGGAAACGGAAACCGCGCGTCCCACAGCGACGGCCACCGATACGCCAACAGCCACCAGCACGCCCACAGCGACAGCGACGCCCACGCACACAGCGACTGAAACATCGGCTCCTACGGAAACGCCCGATATGCGCATCACGGCCACACCCACTGACCCGGTGCCGGTCCCCAGCAGCGTGCTGGCCGATACAGGTGATGGCCTACTGCTGCGGGTTGTCACCGTGCTGCGACCTGCCAATGAAACCATTCTGGCAGCCAATCGCTTCAATCCAACACCGCAACCCGACAACGAATACTTAATGGTCATGTTGCAGGCCGAATGCAGCGCAAACCGGGCGACCGCCTGTGACCTGACGCCTTTCCATTTCCGTTTGCAGGCCGATGACACCACGGTCGATCCGCCATTTTTGGTATATCCCAATGAGCTGGATGTGCGCCTGGAACCGGGTGAGGGCGCAGCCGGAGCAATTGCCTTCCTTGCGCCCCAGGCCGCTGCTGATCTGACGCTACTGTTTTATCCCGATGCCGTTTTTGGCAAAACGCTGCCGATCCTATTCGAATTGGGCATGCCTGAGAATTAGCAACTAGATGCGATAGGTAGGGGCATAAATTTATGCCCCTACACATCAGCTTACAGCCCTTTACGCCTTCACACGGACGCGACGCAGCGCCGCCAGCGACGCCTGTACACTCGGCGGCAGCGGCAGCGCCATGTCCGGTTCACGGTACAGCGCGGTGGCGATTTGCAAGCACAAGGCGACCACATCTGGCACCGGCTGGAACAGATCCACATAGGCCCCGGCATCATGGCTAACCACAGTCGTTCCATTGACGCCACGCTTGACCGTGACGTAATTGCTGTCAGTACTGATCTTACGCGCCAGCATATACTCGTCCTCGATGCGCAGGAACTGGCCGACCTTGAAGCGTGGCCCGCTGTCATAGGGTGTGCCGCCATCGACATCATCCACGAACAGGACGTTACTGTATTCACTGAGTGGCAATTGCAGCGTATCGATGATGTTCAACCAGGCATTGTCCCAGTCATCATGCCAGCCCCAGATGCCCGTCACCTGTACCGCCTGTAGCGGTGAGGTTTCATATTGGAAAGATACGCCGGATTGCAGCTTGAGGCTGTCGCCAGGTAGTCGCAGGATATAGTCGGTATCAATCGGGCCAATGTCGCTAATCGCGATCAATTCCAGCAGATCATCCTGTAGGTCGAGCACGGTCGGCTCATTGGGGTCAATGTCGTGCGGCAGTGTCGCGTAGCGTGGCGTAAAATGTCGATGGGTCGCGCGTTCGATGCGGCGTGTGGCCGCCCATAGTGCCGCCTGTAGACGGCTGTCTTCGCTGGTATCCGTCGGCGCGAAGCCGATATGCTGGCGTAAGTCATCCAGCATTGCGATGGTTTCCATAGAGGTTTGCTCCTTGTAGGCTTATGGTTATGCGATTGACAAATGGATGGATGAATGGATGGAGGCTCAGTGAATACGGAAATTCAGGTGCAGCTTGGCCTGCCAGAAGAAGCGGTCATCAGGCTGTTGGATTTGGAAGTCGGGCGCTGGGGACGTGATTTTGTCTTTGCAGCGCAGGCAGCAGCGAATGAGGCGTCTGTCATACTTTTCAAGCTGGCCTTTTACGATTGCAGCGAAACGCGCTGGCAGACCTATACCCACATCGACCTGGCAATCGATGCGCCCCTGCCAACGACGACTCTGGTCAGCTACAAACTGGGCCGCGACCAGCAGCGCTCCCCGGCGCGCTTGCTGACGGAACACTTCGGCTTATCGACCTTTTACGGCGAGCTTGTCATCCAGCAAAGCTAGCCACACGAAGGACATTCTCTAGGTTCCGCTGGCGCATTGCCGTGTTACGATGACTGCATACAGATCACAATCACACGAACACCATGACCGAAACGGTTAAATCAACGGGTTCATCCCAACAAAAGAACACGCTATGGCGCTGGCTGCTGTTTTTAGGGGCACTGGTCGGCATCACTGTGCTGCTGCTAGATACCCCCGTGACGCTGCGCGGCCTTATAGTGGCGGGGTTGGGGTTGCCTGTGCTGGCATTGATCGGACAGGGGGTTCGTCAGCGCCAACCAGGGGCATGGGTGCGCAAACGCCAACCCGGAGCGCGTGTGCGTATGATTCCCTGGCTGCATACACGTGCCGCCACACTCAGCCAATGGACGATGGTCATCGCGCTGGTGTGCATGGTGCTGGCGGCTATCCAACTGCGCCCCGGAACCGAACCACATCATGTTTTGTGGCTGATACCAGGGGTCCTTTTGCTGATCCTGGCCACTGAACTGCGAGCATCGACACAGCAATCACAGGTCATACTCAGCCCAATGAAACGAACCGTCTCAGCCCCTATCCGCTGGCCGTGGCTGATTTTCAGTACGCTGGCGCTGTTCATGGCGCTGCAAGCCAACCTCATCGACAAGCTGCTGCCGCTGGACGCCTATGCTCAGGGTGGGATGATATTGGCAGGCACAATTGGAATTGCGCTGGCCTTCCGAGAAAAACGCATCCGTCGGCAGGCGATCAGGGCCAACTGGCACTGGGTTGCCCTGGTAGGGATTTTGCTGCTGGCGGCCGTTTTGCGCTTGTGGAACCTCGAATGGTGGACGACACGCTGGCTGGATGAGATGATCTATGCTGATGCCACCATCAATCTGCGCACCCCGGCGGATGTCATGATCCTGACGCAGTTCAACGGCGTGACGGCCTTCGCCTGGGTGTATCCGCTGTTGCAGATGCCCTTGACGATCATGCTGGGGCCGGGCCTGTTGCCTCTGCGCCTACTGAGCGCTTTCGTCGGCTTGCTGACCGTAGCCGCCACGTATCGACTGGGATGCACCCTGTTCGACCGCCGCATTGGCTTGCTGGCTGCGCTCATCCTGGCGACACTGCCCGTGCATCTGCATTTCAGCCGCATTGGCATCGCCAACATCGCCGACCCACTCTTCGGCGTGTTGATGTTGTGGTTCATAGCACGTGCCACGCGCTGGGGCCGTCAGAGCGACTATACACTGGCAGGCATCATGTTGGGCCTGACACAGTACTTTTATGAAGGCGGGCGCATCTTCTTCCCGCTTATGGCCATCGGTTGGCTGATGATGATGGCCTTTTTCACGCGGCGTGATGCGCGTTACCAGCAACCAACGCGTCGCCAGCTTCTCGTCTTTTTCGGCGTTGCGCTCTTATTGGCCGCACCGCTGTACTTGACCTGGGCACAGTACAAACTGCCCTTGCTGCCGCGATATGAGATGATGCAGGCTGCCAAAGCCAGCGAACCGGCACCGCTGATCGCGCGTTGGCTCATGCGCGTTCCCCAGGTGATGCGCGCCTTCGTCCACACGCCGGATTTCAGTTGGTTCTATCGCGGGGAACAACCGATTCTGCTACTGCCGCTGGTGCCCTTTTTCTTGTTGGGCATCGGCCACAGCCTGACGCGGCTGGCGCGGCCATCGGGGTTGCTGCTGATGGTGTGGATCGGCGGCGCTGTGGCTGGCATTTCGCTTATTGTCGATGCCACCAGCTATCCGCGTTATCTGGTGGTGGTGCCTGGGCTGGCACTGGCAACCAGCCTGGGGATGATCGCTACCTGGGATTTTTTGCGCCGCCAACGACCTATTCCGACCTGGGCATGGGGCCTGGTTGCCAGTGGCATCATCGTTTTGCAAGTCGGTTATTATTTTGGCGTACATCTGCCCAACTTCTACGAATATCAGGTGGGGCGCAAAACCAGTGAGGGCATCGTTTACAACTATGATGTCGATAATGCGCTGTGGCGAGCCTTAGACATGCGCGCCGGGACGTATGTCATGATCATCACCTATGAACCACCCTTTGACTTCGATGGCGATGTGATGCGCCGTTATTTTGGTCGCCATGACCTCCAGATCAAAGGCGTACGCGCCAATCGCCTGGAGGTGCAACTACAAAATGTACCCGAAGACCATCGGCTGGCTTTCTTCGTGGAACCCGACAACGAACTGACTATGCAAATTCTGGAATATTATTACGACCTGGAATACCAACCCTATGACAACCCCTTTGAGCTGCCGGAGTCTGCTCTGCTTGACCTGTATCTCGTAGTCGATGACTAACCTCCGCAAAAGGCCATATTTACATCTACGGATGCCTCCCAATTGGTCAAACCAACCGACTACGACCCATTCGAATCGTGCTTATTGGACATCGTATCTCCAAAATGCGACGCCTATAATAGGCGCATTCATCCACAGGAGCCATTCATCATGAGCGTGTATTACGTCAACGGCGCGTTCGTTGATAAAGACGATGCGTTGTTACCCGTCACCGACCTGGCCATTTTGCGCGGCTACGGCGTCTTCGACTATTTGCGGACTTACAACGGCCAACCCGTCAGCCTGGATGCCAATGTGGCCCGACTGCGCCAGTCCGCGCGGTTGATCGGCCTGGGCTATCCCTGGTCCGATGGTGAAATTGCGGCTATCGTCAACGAGACAATCCAGCGTAATGGCTATGACGAAAGCAGCATCCGTATCGTGGTCACAGGCGGCAGCAGCCCGGATAACATCACCCCCAATGGCGAGCCTTCGCTCATCGTCATGGTCGAAGAGATGCAGCCTTACCCGGATTGGTGGTACAACCGGGGTGTCAAGATCGTTACGGCCAATATCGCCCGCCTGTACCCAGGCGCCAAAAGCATCAACTACATTCCGGCGATCCTGGCACGTCAGCAGGCCGATGCCGACGCTGTCGAAGTCATCTATTCCACTGAAACAGGCCACGTCCTGGAAGGCACTACCAGCAATTTATTCCTGGTGAAAGACGGCACACTCATCACGCCCCACCTGGAGCGCGTCTTACCAGGCATCACCCGCCGCACCGTGATTGATGCGGTTAAAGTCGAGTTCGCTATTAAAGAGCGCGATATCAGCCTGGATGAGCTTTACGGCGCCGATGAGGTGTTCATCACCGCCGCCAACAAGCGTGTCGTACCCGTCATCACAGTTGATGACCGGACCATCAGCAGCGGCCAACCCGGCCCGGTCACCCAGCGCGTGATGCAGCTCTTTGATGCTGTGACTTATGGAGTCGCCAAGCAAGTATAAATAGCTCCCACATCACAAGCAAAATAACCCAAGTAAACGCGCCTTTGCAATCTGGATTGTAAGGCAAGTTTTGTGCTTCCGTAGGCCATTGTGCTGTACTGTTAATAGCAGGTGACAATAGGTCGAGGTCGTACATACATGGACTTTATTTTCTTACTTCCGATTGTTTTTGGGACCGTTACCTGGGTGCTGATGCTCCTTGGCTTGCTCCAGGCTCGCAGCCATGCTCAGGATAGGCAGGAGCATCCCGAAAACTATGTTTACCGTGATGTCAGCACAGCGAATCCAGCACTGCCCAAAGCCGCCAAAAAAATGGCATCTCAGTTGGAGCAAATGGGTTTCCATCATATGGGGACCATCCAGCGTGGGCCGAGCGACAACCTACATAACGAGTGGGTCTACATCGACCAGACGGCAACCATCATCACGACCGTAGAGCCGCTTGCTGGCAAGTACGTCGTCGCTTTTGGCAACGTCTTCGCAGATGGCTTTGCATTCCACACAGCCCATCCCAATGCCGCCAACTGCAAAACCGAGAACTTCGAGTTCAACAGCCTGAGCAGCAGCCTGGAAGATGCCTACGAGTATCATCTGGCCAAGAGCACCCGCTATGCACGTGCACGCGGCGCAGCCGCCACCTTCCGCAAAATGGACAGCGTCGTCAGATGGGCCAACTGGCACTCCCGCAAGAACAATCCCATTTTGTTGGACATGATTCAGCAGCAGTTGCGCAAAACGCTGTTCTTCGATGGCATCTTTACTATTTTGTGCCTCGTTCCCTGGATTTTGCCCTACGGTGGTGCCTTTGAAGTCATCAAGCTGGCGACCTTCGGCGGGGTCATGGTGATGCTGTTCTTCCATGAAAAATGGGGGCGTCCGCAGCATACGATCACCGTCGATAAAGAGTGGCGCAAGCGCAAAAAGCATCTGGCCCGTATATGAGCACAGCCAAGAGAAATCATCTATAGTAATAACCAGAGTGTAATAAACAGTATTGGTGATGTTATATATGGAATTCCCAACGTATTTACTCCTGATAACATTGTTGCTCAGCGGATTTGCTATTCTTTGGGCGTCTAAGCTGTCTAAGTGGTATAAGCTCATTCATGTCGACGAACAGCGCTATCGTGGTATCCTGACGACCCCAGAGCGATTCATCGAAAAAGTCCACACAACCGCGACTGATCCGCTCCCCGTTCATGGAAAAGCAAGCCCTCTTATTGAGGCTGCGGATAGCCTCGATCTCATTTACCTTGGGTCTGGTACAAGTGAAGAAGCTATACAGCGCGAATTATCGCCAATGCGTGTCTATATTGATGAAAGCCGTGTGATTCTGTTCACGATTGAGCAGGCCGGCGACCTATTTATCGCAACAATGAACACCTACTTTGAGGATGGGTTCTGGTTACAAACGGCATATCCGTATGCGATTTGCCTACAGGACAACAGCTACGAAATCAACGGTTTAAAGACAAGCTTTGAGCAAGCCTA
Organism: Anaerolineaceae bacterium; assembly: GCA_002699585.1. GTDB lineage: Bacteria > Chloroflexota > Anaerolineae > Aggregatilineales > Phototrophicaceae > Phototrophicus. Next base: position 18,244 of record PABP01000003.1, read on the forward strand.
TGCTTTTCACCAAGATACCCTCAACGGCCACTTAGACGAGCATGGCCAACCCAAACTCGTGACGCACTTGGAAGCCAGCCTCGATCTAATGAATGAGCAAATGATCGCAGATCATCCCCGCATCATCCAAGTGGGATTGAAGCACTTCAAACGGCTTGTGTGGGCGCAGTTTGCAATTTGGATCTATCTTGTCTTCATGTTAATAACCTTAGCGTGGCCTGCGGTTCTATTTGGGCAGTTTTTATACTCGCCCTATTCACTCATACTACCATTTATCCTAGTGGCGATCTTCGCCGTCATTTGGGAACGCTCGTCGATATTCACTACGGCTGAAATACGCAAGAAGAAGAAACACGGCAGCCATCCATTCGAGGATGCATGACCAAGTGTTTATCCTCAAACAGGCGATTATCCGCTAAGGTAGGGATATCGACATGCCGTGACAGCGGCAAACGGAGATCGCTATGGAATGGACGGCGCTAGGCCAGACAACCGACCTGCTCAGCAACTTGATTATTATCCTGATGGTGATACTCGTGGGTGTGCTGGCGCTGCTGACGCTAGTGCATTTGCTCATGGTTGTACAGGCAGTCATCGGCCAGCGGCGCAACAAAAACGCCACACAAGCTACTCCGCATGATCTCAGCGGCGATGCTCCTCCCCAAAAAGCCCACGCCCTCGTTACCAGAGCACAACAGCTTGGTTTTGAGTACCTCGGCGCAGCGGGCTTTAAGCGTGACAACGGGTTGCGTATCGACTGGATTTATGTCGATGAAGAGCAAACCACTCTCATGCTGATCGTGCCCAATGGCAAGCGCTACGCGGCCTTGTTCTATAGCGTGTTCGGCGATGGCTTCACCCTGCAAACAGTCTATCCGCAGGGGATCAGCGTCCAAACAGACACGCTGGAAACCAACAGCATCAAAACCAGCCTGGAAGCCGCCTTCGACTTCCATATGACGCACCGCCTCAGCCATCGGTTGATGCACGGCAAGCTGCAATCCTTCCCGGATATGGTAGCTGTGCTGCCCTGGCTGGCCGATCACGTTCAGCAGCAGGTGCCCTTGCAGCTCCAGCAAATGCGCGACCAGAGCCTGCAAACGCTAGCCTTCTTCGCTACGTCGCTAATCATCGCCACAATCGGCCTGTATGCGCTGCTCACACAGGGCATCAGCCTGGGATTGCTGGTCGTTTTCATCCTGGTAGCGATAGGGGGCATTTTCGTGGGGCGTAACCATGTCCTGCCCAATTACCTCAAGACGATTGAACAGCGCAAGAAGAAAAAACGCGAGGCCCAATAGCCACGCGGAAAGCCGTCTGCGATTCGATTGGGTCATTAAGGGCGTTTTAAGGTCACTTTTTGAAAAACGGAATTGTACGCGATATAAAAAAGGAGGCAAGTTGTCGTCATCCTTGCCTCGTGCATGTTGTTCGCAGGATGGGGTCCTGTCTGAAGCGGTAGACAAAGTGGGCCCCAGCTGCAAACCTAGATTGTTAGACAAACCCGACTTATACAGTCGGGTTTTTGTGTGTAGGGACGAGGGCATAATATATTATGCTCCTACGCCATCCCTCGATGTGTTTAAAGATTCGTCACGCTGCCAAACTGACTGAGGTCAGTATCTGGCCCATAGGGCGAGCCGTCGGGCATGGTCGCGCCCTCTAGGCCCGCGCCATCGAGATTGGCCCCGCCCAGGTTGGCATTGCGTAGGTTCGCCCCACGCAGGTCAGCATTTTGCAGATTGGCCCCGGCCAGGTTCGCCCCGGTCAGGTCAGCCTGACTGAGGTTGGCTGCGCGCAGGTCGGCACCGATTAGGAGTGCCCCTGTGAAATGCGCCTGCTGCAAATCCGCATAGCTGAGGTTAGCCTGTACCAGAATGGCGCCACTCATATTGCGACCACCCAACTCACGTCCGCTCAAATCCTGGCCACGCAGGTTAGCTCCACGCCAATCATCCAGGTCATCCGGGTTATCCAGCGGACCTTCACCCGGCACTTTGACCTTGCGCTTGGGCTTTTCCTCGTCTTGCTTGAACGCGCCGAAGACACTCAGATCATCACCCTCGCGATAACGGCGACGGTCGGGCATGGTCGCATCTTCCAGATTGGCCCCGGTGAAATCCACCTGATTTATATTGGCGCCGGTGAAGTCGGCATCGGCCAGGTTGGCATCGTGGAAAGTCGCGCCTACCAAATTCGCATGTTTAAAGCTGGCATCTTCCAGATTGGCTCCGACAAAACGCGCCTGGGCCAGATTAGCCGCTGTCAGGCTGGCATCATCCATGTTGGCCCCATTGAACACAGCTTGGTCGGCCATGACGGACTTCATATTGGCATCGTCCAGATTGGCATCCGTGAAATCTGCCTGGGAGATATGCGCGCCCGCCAATTTCGCATCGGACAAATTAGCGGCGACAAAATTAGCTTGATTGAGTTGGGCACCCGTCAAATCGACATCTTCCAAGTTGGCATTGGCGAAGTTTGCTTTATGGCCATTCACGCCGCTCATCGAGGCATCTTCCAGGTTGGCATTGGCGAAATTGGCATCGGCCATCTGTGCCCCGACTAGCACCGCATTCTCCAAATTGGCTTCCTGGAAGTTGGCATTTTGCAAATTGGCTCCGGTCATATTGGCATTTTCCAGGTTATGACCGCTGTAGTCGCCATCGTGCATATCCGCCCCAACCAGGTTCTCGCCTTCCAGATTGGTGTAGCGCTTGCCGTTGACTTCCAGATCATAATGCACATTGACGTTATCCAGCGCTCGCACAATCGACCCCTTGGCAATCGACAGAATTTCGTCCTGCAAACGCTGGCCCAGGCTGCGAAGATCTCCACCCAGGCTGCCCGTGCTTTGATGGCGACGGCGACGCTCCGCTTTCAACATCTCTTCAATATAAGATGAAAGCTGGTCTACCAATGCCTTGAGTTGTTTGATGAAGATTTTTTCGTCGTCCAGCTCAAAATCGATGCCCAGATCAACAATCACCTCATCATCTGGCAGAATATCAAGCGCGCGTTGGTGCAGGCGCTGATACTGCTTGCCAAAGAGTTCACCCATACCTTCATATTGATGGCCAAGAGTGGCTGGTCCCACCATTGAGCGCTCCAAAGCAGCCAATGCCCGGTAGAGCTTCACCAGCGCTTTGACATCATATTCTGGCTGCTCGTCATCCACCTCAAAGGAATACGCAAAGCCCATTTGCGGTGTTGGTGGTGTCGGAGGAGTGGGCGGTGACGGTGGGGTTGGCGGTGTTGGCGGCGCGACATAAGATTCACCGTGCTTGCGTTTGCGTTTGGCACCCATCGCAGAATTGACCGCGTCATTAACCAGGCCACTGATCTGATCGCCTAAATTACTCAAATTACCACCAGTACGGATGGCTTCTTCTACTGTGCGGTTGACGGACTCGCGGATGTCCGCTTCGGTAGCGCGAATGTCTTCTTTGGCAGCGCGCATCTGTTCCTTGGCTGCCCGAAGCTGCTCTTTGGCAGCCCGCATTTCCGCTTTGATGTCTTCCTTGGTACTTTCGTCAAGCACTTCCTCGGTACTTTCGTCAAGCACTTCCTCGAAGTCTCGGTCGAAAGTTTCATCGAAGTCTTCACCAAAGCCTTCGTCATCAAATTCATGCTCGAATTCAAAATCATCTTGGTTATGGTTCATGATCTGGGTACTCCTTCAAAGAGTGGCTCTTTAGCTTCTTCTGATGTGTCTTGTTTGTCTGGTTTGGTTAGCGGCTCCTCAGCCGATTTTTCCTCTGGTTGGGACGTTTTTTTTACGGGTGCAGGCGTGTCATTGAACTCTTCGTCAATGAGTTCGACCGTTTCCGGCCTCAATAGACCGCGCAGGTTCTTTTTGGCATAAAACAACCTGGATTTGACGGTGCCCACACTGCACTCCATGATCTCCGCAATTTCCGCATAAGACATTTGCTCCTCACTGTATAAGATCAATGCCTCGCGCTGGGTATCCGGCAGGTTGTCGATGGCCTCGCGCACTTCGAGCTGCACCAATATCCAGTGGGTGATGTCATCCGGGTTGGGGACGCGGTGCGCCTCGGTAAAGGACACGCGCATCTGCACCGGTTCATCATCCAAGGATAAATCGCCATCTTTATAGCCATATCCTCGGAATTCATCGTAGCAACGATTACGCGCGATGCGGAAGATATACGGGCGCAATTTGCTAACTGGATCAATACTGCTCATATTCAGATAGAAGCGGATGAACACGTCTTGCAGAATGTCATCCTCGACGTAGGGATTGTTGACCATACGCCGGACATAACGCCGAATATCCGGTTCGAGCAGGAGCTGCAAATCCTCATAGGCGTTCATATCACCCGACTGGGCTTGTTGCAGCAATTCATGTTCCAGTTCGTTCACGCCGTGCTTTTCCTTCCGCTTCGTACAGTCTTACGCACCAACTGACGAAGTTGTTCAAAATTCGGCAGATTTGCCCTAAAAATCGGCCAATTTAGGAGAATTTAGCCTGACCTTAGCACAATCGAATTTTGTTGGTCATATTTCTTGGAAAATTGCGCCGTAAAGATTGTTATACAATTAAGAAAATCAATTGACCGATTCATAAATCTATATTACATTATGTTTGTGAGCTGTAGTAAATGGGGCGAACCTCTCAATCTCTTCTCTCCTTGATGATATGACCGTGCGAATTCTATGTGATCGCCCCATTAGCCGGAACTGACAAGGTTCCGGCTTTTCTTTTTCCCAACTCCACATATGATGGCCACTTTTTTGATGGCCCACTTTTTGTCTGATATTCCGCTAATTATGATGACATTGCTCAATAAAATAGGCGGAAGACGGCACATTCTTTGGCGCGCACTCAAAACTTATCATAAACTACTCTGAGGGGAACTATCCTGAGGGCACATTATTGGCCCGATCCGATTTTATGAGCAGTGAGGAATAGCATGTCGGTAAAGGCCCAACTGGCTGAAGCAAAGGACCTCATCTCGCAGAAGCGCTTTGACGAGGCGCGTTATATTCTGTCCAATCTTGAGCATCCGGTGGCTAAAGAGTGGCTGGCCAAACTGGATAAGGTCGCCCCCGCATCATCTGTGGACCTGCCACAGGACGATGAATGGGCGCGTACCGCACATAAGAATCGCAACAAGCAGCGCAAAACCTACACACCTACTAAATCCAAGAAAAGCGCCCAGGGTGGCATCAGCATGACGATGGTCGCCATTGTTGGCGTGGCCCTACTGGCTGTTGGCGGTTTGGTCGCTTTCGTCTTCCTCAACCCGGACATCAGCCCTATAGCCCCGTCCGATGAAACGGGCTGCGGCGCCCAGGATTGGTACAACCCATTCAATGGCACAATTGGCGATATTATTTACAGCAACCCCTGGGACATTGTTGATGACGAGCAGATGGCCGAGACATTGGGTGTCGTCGTATTTGAAGATGCGGCCAATAACCGACGCTATGATCTCCATCAGCGCATCCGCGCGATTGAGAATAGCCCGGCACCAGACTGTATCGCCGGGGCAGACGATGCCCTGCTTGAGGCCTTGCAAGCTCAGGTCAACGTGGTAGATCGCCTGTCAGCAGATAACCCCAATGCTGCCTTCTATAACATCGGCGTCAGCGTCGATAAGGCTAAAGAAGCATTCAACGAGATGTTGGCCGTCGGGGTACAGTTCCGGGGCAGCGATAATCGTGCAATTACCCAACTGACGGACCCGGTATGTCCAGCGTTGGATTGGGCCTTCCGCGTGATGTATACTGAAAATCAATTCCTGGTGCTGGTACTCAACACCGATGACCTGATCACAGCTACCAGTGTGCGCGATGCCATTATCAATTTCAGCGCGGATTTTTCCCAACAGGAAGTGCAGTTGAAGTACAACATCGCCACACCACCTTGTATGCAAGAAGCCAAGGCGCAGATGTTGACCATCATGGAGTCTTATCGTGGGGCGTTGGATTCCCTCAGAGGGGATTTATACAACTCTTTGCTAACGGCCATGCCCTATCATCAGGATCGTATTAACGCCGCGCTGGACGCCTTTTATGCTGAATTGAGAAATGCCGGGGTTGATGAAGCCCAGTTTGGTGGCGGCGGTGCCTATACCTTCGGCATCCGCTAACAACAACATTTGCTTAAAGAAAAAGGGGCTTGCTGCCCCTTTTTTGTTTCTATATGTCTAGCCAATGGTCAGGCGGGTTTGGCTGCCATCATCATCGACTACCCGCATGCGCTGGCCATCGACCGTCTCAAAATATTCATCATCGGCATAGGCCGTCTGGTAATCATCGACATACTCGTCGGCATAATCATAGGATGGAATGCCTTTTTCTTTCGCGTCGACGACTTCGGCTTGATTCTCACTCACTGCGCCCAGAATCATCGGCAGCAGCCAGAACAGCAGGATAATGCCTAGCGGGAACATCCAGAAGCCACCGCCCCAGATGAACCAGAAGAACATCGGGAACAGGAACCAGCTAAAGCCCCAGCCTGGGCGTCTGCCATAGGGACGGCCATAGGACATCCCATACGGGGAGCGATAATGCCGAGGGTATGATCTATGGTGATGTCTATTGTCGTGCCTCATTATGATCTCTTTCTCGCTTACATATACCTACTATACGCGCAAAATCATCAGACCTTCCTTAGATAAGGTGCCTTCTAATGGCGATTTAATAAATCTGTTAAGGAAAGGTCGTAATCGCTTGACAAGGCGTTCCGTCGCGGCTGATAGTTAAAGGAGATACAGAGAACGATAAGGAGCGAGAGATGGATTTACACACGGTCATCAGGCAACTGCTGCCCATCATACAGGATGTCATCGGTGGGGCACTCAAGACAAGTGGTGCGGGGGTGTTTGGCAAAATGCGCGAAGTCGGTTCCCTGGCTGGTTTTCTACGGTCGGCCCCGCAGGTCTTTGCTGGCAGTGAACTGATTAAGGGACTGGTCAGCAGCCTGGGCGACCTCGACTTCAGCAATATGGACCTGGATGACCTGGATACCGGCAGCGTCATGGATGAAGTCAGCAACCTGGATGATTTGCTCAGCAGTGCCGGACTTGCTGACGAGGCCGAAAATGTCAAACGGTTCATCTTTGGCCTAGCGGAAAATGTAGCGGCGGCATCCGGCAGCGGCGTCTTTGGCTCCGGGGAAAAAGTCAGCAGCGATGAAGCCAGCTATTTAGAAAACCTCAAGAGTACGCTTGGGCTGTAACCGATATAACGAGGCTCCATTTTTGGGCAAAGAGCAAAAATGGAGCCTTCATCGATCTGTCATAGGGTAGGCGTCCATGTCAAAGCCATTACGCGGATTGTATACTGAGCTTATATAGCCGATTCAGGGGAACAATATGCGCCGATTTCTGACCGTTTTTGTCTTCTTGCTGATGGCGACCAGTGCTGCCTATGCTCAAGAGACGCAGGCTTCGCCTTATGACATCGCCCTGGCACGCATCGAGGAAGCGGCGCAGACAGACGCGACAACGTTGGATTTAAGCAATCTGGGCTTAACTGCGCTGCCGCCGGAAATCGGCCTGCTTACGAACTTGAGGGGGCTGTATATCGGACATAATGCGCTGACCGCACTGCCGCCGGAAATCGGTAAACTGACGCAGCTCACCATACTCTACGCGATGGACAATGCACTGAGTAGCCTGCCCGCACAAATCAGCAATCTGAAAAATCTATGCGCCTTGGAACTGGGCGACAATCAGCTTACGGACCTGCCCTATGAACTGCTGGTCGAGATGCAAGCGCAGTTCGACAGGCCCAACTGCTATCTGTTCGTGTTGCAAAATCCACTGTTCCCGCCCGGCATCGAGATGTCGTCATCGTCGGAGGCATGGCTCGATCAACTACGAGAACAAACCAAGCGCGACCAAGACTTACGTCAGGCCACGCTTATCCTCGTTCGTGTCATAGCCATGATTGGCGCACTTGTATTGGTCGCTCGACGTTTACGCGGCCCTAAGAAGAAACAACGTTAAACCCCGACCTCGCCATAGACCTCGGCGTCTTCTTCGCGGGCGAGCTGTTTACCCGCTTCGATGTCCACCCGCGTCAGCAGGTAAGCACCCAGCAGGAACAGCACCAGCAGGCTAAGGATGGCCGGACGGCTGCTATCGAAGAGCAGGGCAGCCCCGGCAAACAAGCCTGACCCGACCACGGCTGCGCCCTTGCTCAGGATGCTGAACAGGCCAAAGAATTCGCCGGATTTGGAAGACGGTGAGAGCGCCGCGTACAGGCTGCGACTAAGCGCCTGACTGCCGCCCTGGACTGTCGCCACCATCCAGGCCAGGAACCAGAATTCAATCGTGCTGTTGAGCACAAAGCCCCACACCGCGATGATGCAGTACATGGCGATAGCGATCAAGATCGCACGGCGGGTGGTCATATGCTCGGCCATACCTTTGAACAGGCGACCAAACACCACGGCGAAGATCACGCCAATGACCTGCACCACCGCCAGCAGGCCGATAATCACAGGCAGGCTGTTGACGCGCTGCGGCGGCTGCACTTCCAGGCTGGTGATGCCGATTAGCGAGCCAGTGCTGAGGGCATTCGGTGTGCCATTGACCAGCGTCAGCGCCGTGATACCCGCTTCCGGCAGATCAATATCGGTGGTTTCGTTGTAGCGCAGCACATCGTTATACATGTCGATCACGACCGGAACGGCAACTTCTTCGCCATCGACCGTTTCCGTGACCGTTAGCGGTTGGCCATCAGCCCACACTTCGAGCACGCCATGATCCGGGCCAATATCGTGCTTGAGCGTCACCTGCTGCCCATTGACCACGATCTCATAGGATGCCCCGGTGACGTCTGTACGCAGATAATCCACTGGCTCTGGAATACCCGTAATCGCATTCAGCCAGCTATCCCCGGCCTGATCCTCGCCGCTGATTGTGACCTGTTCCCAATCTAATGCCGGGAGAAAGGCCTCATTGGCAAGCGCATAAACGCCTTGGCCGTAAGCCTCGGCAGTCGTGACATACGGTGCGGGCTGCTGCCCGGTGATGTCCTGCGGCAAAACCTGCGAGCCGACAATCGCCACCAACGGCAGCGCGACCATATTGAACACAATGTATGCCAGATTGTGATGCCGCCGCTTGTTTTCCGCTGAGGTGATGCCCCCGAAAATGAGCGTAAAGGGCACGCCCACGAACTGCACTAGCAGCAGCGCCAGCACCAGTTCCAACGTGCCAAAGCCCAGTTCCGCGCCATAGATGACCGCCAGCCCAATAATGGTATTAATCGGGTCGTTGTATACCAAAAAGGCCACCAGATACTTGAATAGCTCACGGTATTGGCGCAGATCGCGGAAGGTCTGCACGATGCGTTTGCTGCTGACGCCAATGAGCGTCTGGCCCGGTTTGAGGCTTTCAGTCGCTGCTGGTGGTTCGGGAACCTGCCGTAGGATCGGGATAGAGAACACCGCCCACCAGATGGCCACGCTCAGGAATGAGAGACGGATACCCGCAAATTCAAACAGCACGTCATCGGGAATGAACAGGAACATGGCGACGTTAATCGCCAGCAGGATACCACCGCCCAGGTAACCCAGGGCAAAGCCGCGCGCCGATACCGCATCCTGGTCTTTTTCTTCCGCGACATGCGGCAGCAAAGCATCATAAAACACATTGGCCCCACTGAAGCCAATACGCCCCAGCACCAGGAAAATCGAGGCGATGAACCAGTCACCCGTGCCAACCAGCACCAACAGCGCCGAGCCGATGATACCGATCAGGATGAAGATCGCCAGGAACTTTTTCTTGCCGCGCATGACATCGGAAATCGTGCCCAGGATGGGCGAGAGGATCGCCACAATGAAGATGGAGAAGCTAAGGGTGATGCTCCAATAAGCCGTTGCGGTCGCTTCAGAAGGCAGGGTAGCCCCGGCGACGCTGCTGTAATACGCAGGTAAAAAGGCCGCAATGACCGTGGTTACGAAGGCGCTGTTAGCCCAGTCATACAATACCCAGGCCCGGACGCGCTTGCGGCGCGTAGCTTCATCCAAATGCTCTTTCCCGCGACCGGGAACGGCAGCACTCGCCATGACGTTTTACTCCTGTGGAGATCTCCCATAAGAGCGTGATTGTAGCGTGTCTGGCCTGTTTTTACTTTCAATGTTTCTTAACAAAAAAGCCAGGAGAGTATATCCTCCTGGCTTTTGCTTGGTTTACAACTCGCCTAGTCTGCAGAGCCACTTGTGGAGTACGATGTGATTAAAACAGGCTTCAATTTATAGGCTAAGGGCACAGCCGGCTCACCCTCTGTGGGGATCCTGAAAATGCTAGCCCCATCATTGAAGTAGATCATGCCATCTGTTTCGTCCGGCATCGGATCACGTGCGCCTTCGATACCCGTATCAATCGGGTTGATGCCATCCAGCCCGTAGCGATACATCTGTAGCTGGCCGTTGTACTCACAATTGAAGTAAATCTTGAGGGACGTTGGCCCAAACTGCGGCGCATAGCAGGCCGCACCTTGCATCTGCTGCGTGATCGGGTTCTCTTGCAGGCGATTGAGTTCCAACGCGTAGATATTACGCCCGGTCGGGTCATTGCGGACGAATGCCAGGTAACGGCCATTCGGCGCAACAGCCGGATCAAACGCATTGTCTGCGACCAGCAACGGCACCTGGACATCACGGCCATTGCCGATTTGCAGCGCATAGATCGACGGCGTGCCGTTGGCATCGGCCAGCGTCATAAACAGGGTGCTGCCATCGGCTGACCAGGAAGGAGCCGACATGACGGGCGTTAGGCTTGGTGGGAAGCTGATGATCGTGTCTATAGACAATGCCTCATCATTCCCATAGGTGGTTTCAATCCGGGTAAAGTTGAGCGAAACGTGTTCCCTCGGGGCAGTGTCTGTTTGCGAACTACCATCCGGGCCAGCAACCTGTATCCGGCGAACAGTCGACGGTAAACCAGCCGGGTCTATCCCCTGCGCAAAGAAGCCAAAAGTCTTGCCATCTGGCGAAAGCACAACGGGCGAATCGGGCATGGGTTGGCTCATTGGGTCGAGCGGTAACTGGACCAGGCCCAGTGACCCATTCTCAGGATTCGGGTTGGCCGATGATGGCAGCGCGAATATCCCGGCAAAGTTGCCGTTCTCATCAGCGCCAATCATGATCACGCGGGCACGGCCACTGGGCAAAATCGGATCATCAGGAACACAGCCGAAGCATGTACCCAAGTCTGTCGGCTGGCCCTCGCCGACGCCGGGGCCTTCTGTTGGCGGGACCGCAGTCGGTGGTACGACTTCCGCCAGCGGCGTGGCTGTTGGCAAGAGCGCTGGTGTATTCGTCGGCAGGGCCTGCTCCGGCGGCGATTCTGTTGGCGTAAAGGTCGGCGTGGCGACGACACCATCGGCTGCTGTGGGGTTCGCGATCAAGCCCAGCTCAGTTGCCGTTGCTTCTGAGGTAGGGTTCGCGATGATCACCGGCGGGGTGTTGGTCGGTAGGGGCGTTGATGTCGGCAACACGCCGATTTGTGGCAAAGTCGCGGTTGGGTTGGCGACGAAAGCGCCCTGGGTTGGCGTCGGCAAAACGGTGAATCCATCATTGCCTTGCCCCACTGGCGCACATAGCTCATTGGTGGGACGGTCCAGCGCGGCGATTTTGATATACCAGGGCGAACTGGCATCCACTTCGGTCTGATTGAAAATAGCCGCACCCAGGGTCATCGTATCACCTTGAATACACTCTGGCGGGGCAGGCACATTATTGGGGACGCTGCCATCCGCCGCGTATTCAATGGCCGCGCCACAGGGATCAATGCTCTTCAGAATGCGATAGAGTGTTTCCATACCCAGGCTCGGATTATGAGTCGCCAGAATGCGGAAGTTACCCGTACATTGGCCGTTACCATTGGCGACCTGCGGCAAAGCAGGCTGCAAATCTTGCGAGAGCGGGTAGTTTTCCAACAGTTGGAAGCCAGGGCACCCCTGGGCTGCTGCCGCACCGGCATCAAACGCGCCGCGCACCGCATCAGAGAAAGCCCGGTTGCTTACCTCGTCAACCTGGCCACCACAGCTATTCACCAGCATATTGAAGTAATCTACATTGGCCTGGGTTGTGGTCCCCAGCAAGCCAATATCTTCATAAAAGCCACACGTCGACGAAAGACTAGAAAACTCGACGGGGTCAACGTTGACAGCAGCGATTTTTGCCAGCATATCGTCTGTATCCGGCACATCGCAGTAGGCCATACTCATCGGAATATTGTGCTCCGCGACCGGGCTGGAGGTACTCGTCACACCGCCATGGGCCAGGTCAAACAGCAGCAGGCAATAATCCCCGATTTCACCCTGGGCGATGCTGGCCAGGTAATCACGCGTTTCTACGGGAACCCGACTGTAAATCGAGAAGAAGGTATCTGACCCCAGGGTACCGATCTCTTCGCCCAGGACGCTTGTGCAGCTAGGGAAGCTCACGTCTTGTACAGGTTGTGGATTGAAAAACAGGTCATCAATCTGGGATTGGGCCGCAGCACAGGGGTCCGCCTGGTTGATGATGCTCAGTGCCAGGAAAGTGGGCAGCGCATTCACCTGGGGGATCAAGCCCTGGCAACCCTCCATACGGGCGGCGGCTTCTCGCGCCTGCTGAACGGCAGGCAGCAGTAGACCTACCTGTGTTGACCCATCATCAGGCGCGGTCAGTTGCGCTTGCGTTGGGACAAGCTCTGGCTGGGTTGGGACAAGCTCGACGCCATCGGTCTGGGGCAAAGTGCTGCAATTACCGCCCTGGCGCGTCACAAAGGCCGCTACCCAGCCCCCATTGATCTGTAACCAGGAGCTATCGGCATTGCGACCGATCACACTATAGATTTCAAAGGGATTGAGGGAGCCAACGATAGCTGTGTCAGTTGATGTACCCTGACGAACATTCACGGCATCCGGTCCCAGGGTCGCCAACACACAAGCCCCATCAGTCGGCAGTACGGGCAGCGGAATCGGCGTAGCGGTTGGGGCACACCCGTTGAGTTCACGCGGGCCAAATGCATTCGGGCAAGCATCGATATTATCCGTCAGGCCATCCCCATCACTATCAACGGGCGCTGGACAGCCGCCATTATCAACCGGGCCGACTTCCCTGGGGCAATTATCGCGCGCATCAGGGACGCCATCGCCGTCACTATCGACATCCGGGGAGCCTGTCACAGTAAACTGGGCGATATTCGAACGAGCCGGACCACCCGCTTCTCCACCACACCAGAACGAAACGAACGTACCGGGGGCAGACGTCGACGGCACAACATAGGTGAGCTGGCCAGCCATCGTACCCAGTAGCTGGGCCTGACTGCCACTCGGTTGTGCGTAGCAATTGTTGCTGCGATTGCCACCCAAATCATTTATCAGCACGGTGGTGCCCACCGGGCCGTTATTCGGCAGGATTTCGATTATTGGAGATGTACTTTGGGCAAGTACGGGAACAAAACAAAGGACCAGGATCAAAACAATAATACCAACTCTAAGGTGATACCTACTTCGCCATAACGACATTGGCTGTCTCCTATTTGTGCAACTCGGAAATCGTATTGCAAAATAAAGATTGAGAACCATTCCCCCATTAGCTCAATCATCGTAAGGGTTTCACTTAGCATCCGTCAATAAAAGTGGATCAAAAAGTGGTAAAAATCTAAACAAAAAATGAAGCATTAAAACAAACAGCCTCTATTTCGCAATAGAAGCTGTTACCAGGGTACTAATTGTTCAATTCAGTTCGGTGGCACTGCCCTAATTACTGGCAAAAATCATAGTCAGCTATTTCCGCGCCTTCCCAGATGCTAGGGACTGCATCGATCTCCATGTGGCGGACGGTGGCTGTGCCGCCATTGGCAAACAGCGTGATGCCCGTGTTCTGCGGATCGCTAAAAGTCTGGTTGCTGATGACGAGCATGCCATCATTGGCGAAAATCTCTACAGAAGATTCATCGACGAAGATGCGCAGTGTCACCGTGTCACCTTCTATGGGCAGCGGCCCGCGTGTGACGCGCGTGAAGTCGCTGATATATTCGCCGGGTCCAGTCTGGTCGGTACGGCGCACCACCAGTTCGGATGTGGCTTGTTCGATAGCAATCGTGGTCGGTTCATTGGCGCCATCATGCACACGCAAGCCAACTTCGCTGGCGGTTCCCGGCTCAATCTCAAGGGTGATGTCGAGCAAGCGGCCTTCGATACCCTCCAGGGGGTAGTCACCATCCAGCACAATATCATCCCAGACGCCAAGCGGCGTATTCTGGGCGCGGTCCGGTGCGATGGGCGTTTGCTGCAAGCGAATACCCTCGCTTGTATGGACCAAAGTTAGTTCGCGGACCAGGGTGTTGGCGCCACGCCAGGTCGATGTTGGCGTACGGTCGGCATACTTCCAGTTGCTCATCCAGCCGATGTAGAGGATGCGGCCATCAGGTGCATTGCTCCAGGTGGTCCCGGCGTAGTTATCCGAGCCATAATCCATCCACAGGATTTGCTCAGAGTCTTCGACCGAGAAGCGCTCACCATCAAAATCACCGATGAAATACTGGATGCCATTGCCCCCGGCTGGCGAATAATCGCCGACGCTGACCAGCAGCACCCATTTGGTTTCACCATCAATGGTTAAGGGGAACAGGTCCGGCACCTCCCAGATGCTCATCTGGTGCCCACCGGAGAAGTTGCTGGCATAGTCCCACTTGGTCAGGTTAGTCGATGTGAAGAACAGCACTTCGCGCCCCGCAGAGATAACCATCGCCCAACGGCCTGTTGGCTCATGCCAGAACACCTTCGGATCACGGAAATCGTGATGCACGGCAGGCAGTACCGGGTTGCCTTCGTACTTCGTCCAGGTGCGCCCGTTATCGTGGCTGTAGGCGACACCCTGCGTCTGGTTCTGGAAGGAGAAGATAGCAACCATCGCATTTTCGCCAAAGCCCGACGTATTATTGACATCGATAACTGCACTTCCCGACCAGATCGGACCGTTGTCATCCGGGTAAAGGGCGATGGGCAGCGTTTCCCAGTGAATCAAATCCGGCGAGACAGCATGTCCCCAGTGCATGGGTCCCCAGGTCTCACTAAATGGGTGGAACTGGTAAAACAAGTGATACTCACCATCGACATAGACCATGCCATTAGGATCGTTCATCCAGCGGCAGGGTGGACTATAGTGAAATTGGGGACGAAAAGGTTCTTTGTACATATCATGGGCATCCTGGGCAACTAGGGCCAATACGCTGAAGAATAGGACAATAAAGAGAATACGCGATATGAGTCGAGACATAATTCAGTCAATTCTACTAAATAAAAACAAAGCGATAGACAATCGGCCACCGACGCAGTGCCGACACGCTGAAAACCACTATTTTGCTGTTTAGCGATCAGTGACAAGTGATGAACGACTATAGATTGAACGCCATGAGATCACCTTCAGCAAAGCCCACAATCACACCACCCGGACGAGGTAACATCGCCAACGGCGTCTGCTGTAGGAATGCCTCTACCCGTGTTGCTTCTGTCAGGTCAGGACCCAAGCGCAGCAAGGCATCTTCGGCCAACACATAGACGGCATCCATCGCCACAATCTGGTTGATAGCTTTACCCTGCCACTGGCCTAGATCAACCGCTTGCCAACTTTCGCCCAGGTCATCGGATTGTAGCAGGTCGCCATTCTCGCTACCCACAAGCAGGGTGCCATCAAAGAAGGCCAACGCCAACCAGGGCGCTTGCCCTGTCGACAGTACCAGCCGCTGCCAGGAACGCCCGCCGTTGGCGCTGCGGTACAGTCCCGTTTCCGTCGCAGCGAAGATCGTCTGGTCGCCGCTGAAATTGGGCGAAATCGCTACCGCATGCACGTCCAGGTCGATAAGGCCGTAATTCCAGGGCACCCAGGTAAGCCCACCATCGCCCGTGACGAACACGCCATCCTCGGCAGTACCCGCCACAGCCACACCAGCGGCGTCAAAGGTGGGTGAGAGCGCCAGGGCTGTCACCAGCGGCGCAGGCTTCGCCAACCCAATCAACGACCAGGATTGACCGTCATCTTCAGAGCGCATGATGGCGCCATGGGTTCCCGCGAATACCGTATTCCCGCTTGTGGCAACAGCAGTTGCGACATAATTTGCCACATCCGCTACCGGGACAAGCTGCCAGCTCGCGCCATTATCATCGGAGCCATACAGACCTGTCGCGCGAGCAGCATATAACCGCCCCGCCTCCGATGAAGCCAGCGCATAAACTACACCTACATCAATGCGTTCGTTAGCCATCATTCGGGTTTGCCTATCATTTCTGGGTTGGAGACATGCACCAGCACATCCACCGTCAGGGCCAGGGCTGCTGTGCTGATAGCATTGCGCACACAGCTTTGCATCAATAGCAAACTATCAACAATGCCCTCGTCAGCCATATTGATCATCAAGCCGCTGCGAGCATCAAACCCGATTGCAGGGCGTTTGTGTTGCAGCTTGGCCATGACTTCACTGGGGTCATACCCGGCATTGCACCAGATGGTGCGGGCCGGTGCAGCCAGCGCTTCGATCAAGATATTATAGGCGGCGCGTTCGTCGGTATCGCGCGTGGATTTTGCCTGCTGCTGCAAAGCTTGGCGACAGGCCAACAGGCCGATGCCACCACCGGGAACAACCCCACCTTGCATCGCCAGATACATGGCCTGACGGGTGCGTTCAGCCAAACTTTTCTGAAGGGCGATTTCCGTTTCTGTAAAGCCGCCCACCCACAGCGTCACCGAGCCACCCTGTAGGTTGCCGATGCGTTTACGAGCGCGTTCGCGCTCCTCATGATCGTGGGTCGTGTGGTAAAAGCGCTGCAATCGCTCCAGATGCGCGATCAGTTTGCGCTTGTCGCCACGGCCACCGACCAGCCCGAAGGTGCGCTTATCCACCCAGATGCGGCGTGCCTTACCAAAATGCCCGGTCGTGACCCGTTCCAGAGTATCCCCAGCTTCTTTAATGAGGGGCGTCGCGCCCGTCAGCAGGCTGATGTCCTCCATCGCCTGGATGCGATCCGTCGCATTCAGGCCAGGTAACTTGACGGCCATCACCTTAAACGTATCCATACGGCTGTTGTTGGTCGTCAGCAGCGAAACAGCGGCATCCGACATATTGGTCGTGATGATCAGCAGCGACGAGATGCCTGCTTCGTGGGCCGCTTTGAGTACCGGGAACAATTCGCGGTGGTCGTTGATTTCAAAGTTGCAGATAAAGACCGACGTATTGTCCATGTCGGAGCGGTTGGCTGACCCTTCCGGGAACAAGGCGCTGGACACCGCGCCGGAATAGTAGTATGTGCCCTGGACGTATTCCCGGCGCAAAGTCCGGCCATAATCCTCACGAATTTCCAGGCGACCGTATTCACCGATCAAGTCGAACGATTCGCCGATCAGATCAGCCATCTCATCGTCATTGCATAACGATGCCGCGACCCGCTTGAGCTGCTCCTCACCAGCGATCCGGAAGCTGTTCTCGGCGAGGGCATCCTGCAAGTTGGGAATGGCACTCTCCAAATGACGGCGCAGCTTCATGGCGTTGCCGCCTGCTGCGATGTAACGCACGCCAGCCTGGAAGATCGCCTCTAACAGCACAGCCGTCGTGGCGGTGCCATCACCCATATCTTCACTCTGACGGACCAGCAGCGAGCGCACCAGCATGGCGCCCATATCCACATCCCGGTTTCGCAGCTCAATGATACGCCGCGCAATGAGGCCACCATCGTCCAAAAACTCTGGCAACGATTCCGTCGTATGGATCGGGTCGATAGCCACGCCCCCAGCGGTCGGGCCGAGGGTGGGCCGGATGGCATCGACCATTTGCTGGATGCCACGTTGCATGGCGTGATATACATTTGGCTGGAAGACCAGCCCAGGAGTTTGCGAGCCTCTCATCTTTGTCTCGCTAACCCTTCAACCCGCCGACCTGCAAACCTTCCAGCAAGTAGCGTTGGCCAAAGATATACATAATGATGACCGGAAGCGTCGACAGGACGATACCCGCCAAAACCACCGAGATGCTGCCTGTCCCCATGTAGCCCTGTAACCGCACGATACCCAGCGTAATCGGGAAGCGCTCTTCCGTATTCATGAAGATGAGCGGCGTCAGATAATCGTTCCACTTGGCGTTGAAGGTCAACACAGCCAGAATCGCCATACCGGGCGATGCCAGCGGCAGGTAAATCCGCCGGAAAATTTGCCATTGATTGGCCCCATCGATCATGGCCGCTTCTTCATAATCATCGGGTATCTGTAAGAAGTATTGGCGCAGCAAGAACGTCCCAAAGGCCGTCGCTAAGCTGGGTACGATCAAAGCGCCGAGTGTATCCCCCAGTCCCAGTACGCGCGTCACCAGGATAAAGACCGGGATCAACGTCGCCTGACCAGGGATCATCAAGGTCGCCAGCACAATCCAGAAGATCAGATTACGACCGGGGAACTTGAGACGGGCAAACGCATAGCCCGCCAGTGAGGCAGTGAACACCTGGCCAATCACAACCGACATCGTAATGATGAAGCTGTTCGCCATCTGATCCCAAAATGGGATTTCTTCAAAGACTTCTTCGTAGTTACTGACGTCAAAATCGACCGGAATCCACTCCGGGGGCACAGTGAAGGACTCCGCCGGGGTACGCAGCGATGTCGAAACGACCCAGACGTAGGGCATGATCATAAAGAAAGCGATGACGGTCAGTAAGCCAAAGCCCAGGAACTTGTTGATACGGTTGCGTAGCTGCTGGAACTCATGGGATGCGAAGTAGGATTGGTTTTCGTTTTTGCTCAAAGTAGCCATTGTCATCTCCTATCCGTAGAATACCCAGCGGCGGCTGAGATAGAATTGAATGCCCGTGACAATCATGATGATGGCGAAAAGAACCAGCGCAATCGCAGAGCCATAGCCCAGTTCCAAATTGCCGAATGCCGAGTCATACATCATCATCACGACGGTACGACTGGCATCACCAGGCCCACCGCG
This sequence comes from Anaerolineaceae bacterium, assembly GCA_002699585.1. GTDB lineage: Bacteria > Chloroflexota > Anaerolineae > Aggregatilineales > Phototrophicaceae > Phototrophicus. Next base: position 37,203 of record PABP01000003.1, read on the forward strand.
CGTCATGATGAATGGCTCATCGAAGAATTGCAGCATCTTGATGACATCGGTTACGGTGGCAAATAGTATCGTCGGGCTAAGCAGCGGGATGGTGATCGACCATAATTTGCGCCACCCCTTAGCGCCATCGACATCAGCCGCTTCCAAGATCTCTTCCGGCAAGGCGCTGACACCGCCCAGATAAATGATGAAAGTGAAGCCCAGGTTACGCCAAACCGTCGTCAGCGCGATGGTAATCAGCACGACATTGCTGCTGGTCAACCAGGGTATTTTCTCCATACCAAGCTGGCTCAAATAGTAGTTGATGACGCCAAATTCCTGGTGGAACATGTAGCCCAGCATCACTGCTACAGACGCGCCGGAAAGCAATACCGGGAAGAAATAGACCGTTCTATAAAAATAGCCTAATAAGCCACCCGTCAGTCGCTTGACGAGGATGGCCAACGCCATAGCCAGCACTTCTAAGATGGCGACCGTCATAAACATCAGGATGAACGTATTCTTGAAACTGACAAAAACACGGGAATCCCCGGCCAACCGTTCAAAATTGGCAAAGCCAACGTACTCCGGCGGGCGAAACACGTTCCATTCATGAAAACTAAGTACAAACGAATAGAGCATCGGCCCCACGATGAAGATCAACAGGCCAATGACCGTCGGCGCAATGAATAAGAATCCCATCAGGGCACGTTGGCGTTTGATGCCGTTCATCGTATCGGCAGCAAGCCAACGTGCTATGGCATTACGCTTCGGCTTCTCATCATAAGTTGCTGTAGTCACAAATCACCTCTTTTATCCTGGGAAAGGGACTCAGAGAGTCCCTTTCCTTGTGATCTGCAGATTGATAGGCGTTATGCGTTCCGTGCGTAGAGGGCTTCTAGCTCGGCTTGCATGCCATCAAGTGCTTCTTGCGGGGTTTGTTCACCGCTGGTTGCAAGGCTGGTGAAGCGCGTGTAGATATTCGTCATTTCGATTGAGAACACTGGCGCTGGGATCGGACCGGTATCCGGGCGATCATCCAACGCTGAGTAGAAGACTTCCCAGTTCTCAAGGCCGGTCTGGCCCCAATATTCTGCGGTATTCATCGAACGACGTACTGGGGTTGTCGAGGCCGAGGCCATCCACGGGATCATCAGCATGACATCAGGATCGGTGTTGAACTTGAGGAATTCCCAGGCTTCATCTTCACCGCCGCCCCCATTGAGGATCCAGGCACCACCGGTACCGAACTGGTGACGTTGTGATTTCCACTCTGGCCAGAACTGAACTTCGAACGAACCCGGTTCCAGGCCCTGGTTAATCAGCGAGCCAGCCCAGAAGCCACCTGCAATCGACATACCTAGCTTGCCGGAGACGAAGAAACCTTCCAGCGTGCTACCGCCGCCGATTTCAGCTTGCGGGGCATAGCCACGGTCCGTCAAGGAAATGACATATTCCAGGGCTTCAACCATCGCCGGGTTATTGGCTTGGGGTGCGGGCCAACGCCAGCCACCACCACGCCCTTCGGCCAGTGGTTCATCAGCATAGAACGTATCCCAGATGGCTTCGCCGCCGGGTGCCCGTTCTTCGGTCAGCAGGTTAGTGTCGTTGACGAAGAACCAGGGCGTCCAGCTACCCCAAAGACGGTTGGTCCAACCAAAGCCGAACGAATCGCCCTCAGAGCCGAGGCCCGTTAAGGCAGCCGCATATTCGTCAAAGTCATCCTTGGTCCACTCGGCACCCGGGACTTCCAGGCCAGCTTCTGCAAGCAATTCTTTATTAAAGTAAATGTGCGCCGCATTGAAGTCTCGGGGGATCTGATACAGATCGCCTTCGTACATCATGCCTTCGATCAAAGTCGGGCTGACGTCGGCAAAGTATTCGGCCATTTCTTCCTGATCGTCCAGTGCACGCTGGGTCAGCGGCAGTGCCAGACCTTCACCCGCGTAAAGCTGGGTCGCTTCGGTAGCGGCATAACCGATGTTGACGGGTTGACCAGCAGCCATCTGTGTCAGAATCTTGCTGGCGATTTCAGCATGGTCAACGCCTTCTACCGAAACGAATTCTATATTGACGTTCGGGTACAGTTCGGTAAATGCGTTAACAATATCGGTGTAGTTATCCGGGCTTTCCTGGAAGCGCAGGGTCACAGATTCACCCTGTGCTGCCGGTTGTGCGAAGACCTTTACCCCCGGGATGAGGTTCACACCCATTGCAGCCGCGCCAGTAGCCGTAAGCTTAATCAGATCACGGCGGCTCAGTTTCTTATTTTCACTCATTAGGGCCTCCAAGAGTAACATGTGTACTAATTACGGAATCCAACAAAAAGAGCGTTTGCATTTCTCCTTCTCTCTTCACCGGCCTCCTAACACTAAAGACTGGCTTTATTGCCAGATTGACGGCATTTTCCAAATATCGAGCGACATCAGCCCGGTAGAAGGGCCGTAAAGTCGGACTTGCTGTTGGCTTTGATGATGGGGATAAACACGAGCAGTCAGGCTGGTACGCTCATTAGCGATGACTTCTAACACGGAGCCATCGAGCAAAATACGCAGGGTCAAATCTTCATCGGCGGCAAGGGGATGGACAGCAGCCCGAGTATAGGTAGAAATAGCACCGTTTGTTTCTGTTGTCAGGGTATAGACCATCAATTGCTGGCGGTCGCTATCATAAACAACACGGGTGCATTCATCGCCATCAGGCGCACCTAGCACCGTCAAGCCAAATGTTCCACTGGCATCAGCTGAATAAGTGGCTTCAATATCGACATTGTGAGATTCAGCAATCAGTTGGTCTTCGTTTATAGTGCTGGCCGTGTAGTGGAAGTGCTCGCCCCGGATAGATGCCAATTCCGGTACGGGCTGCATATGCAGCCGATTCTGGTCGTCTAATGTGAGCACACGCGGAATCGATTGGACGCCTGACCAACCTGCGAAGCTTTGATCGCGATCAGAGCGATTCTCGCGCAACCAACCGAACAAAATACGTCGATCCTGACCATCGACAAAGGTCAGGGGTGCATAGAGCGTGCCATAGTCCAGTACATCAACATGCTCTGGCACAAACCGATGATCGACATAATCGCCGACAAAATAATGCACCGTGTCGGTAGAGTGGCCCGTATGCGAGGAAATAATCAGCACCCATTTATCGCCCAGCTTAAAGAAATTCGGGCACTCCCACATCAAGCCGTAGCGCTCCTCGGTGCCTTCCAGCAGCGGGTTCAGGTATTCCCAATCCACCAGGTTCTGCGAGCGATAGAGGAAAATGACGCCAGCTTTGCCTTCAATGCGAGAGCCGACGACCATGTACCAGCCATCATCCTCACGCCATACATACGGATCACGGAAGTCGCGCGTCTGATTAGAGACAGCCGGGACCTCGCTGATGACCGGGTTCTGCGGGTGTTTTTGCCAGGTGATCATATCGTCATCACTGGTGGCGATACACTGCGTCTGGATGTTGGCGCGGTCGCGCGTCCCTGTGTAGATCAACGTCGGTGTGCCATCATTATCAACTGCCGAACCAGAGTAGCAACCAAATTCATCTGGCCCACCTGAGGTAGGCCTGATCGCAATCGGCAAGTCCTGCCAATGAATCAAGTCATCGCTGACAGCATGGCCCCAACTCATATTGCCCCACAGCGGGCCAAACGGATTGTGTTGATAGAAAAGATGGGTCTGGCCCTTCCAGAACAACAACCCGTTGGGGTCATTCATCCAATTGGAAGGGGGCAAAAAATGGTACTGAGGACGTTGAAAGTCTTCGCTAAATGATTGCCTAATAGCCGTAGGATTCTGTTCATTCATAAGAAAAATCGCTGGATACTATTATTTAAATACCATTATGGGATCGATCCCATACGCAAAACTTTACCACACAGCGCGGCTCATCGCAAATTTTCCTGTCGAAGTTGCACAAACTATGATCTAATGATTGAATTGATTTTAGAAACAGGTTACGAGTTATTGCGAGATATGCCTCAGAAATATACGATTCTCGACATCGCTAAAACAGCGGGCGTTAGTCGGGGCACCGTGTCGCGTGTCCTGAACAATCACCCATCCGTAAGCGACCAGACACGCCAGAAAGTTCTGGAAGTCATTAAACGCCTGGATTACAGCCCCAACTTCAGTGCGCGCTCTTTACGGACAGCCGCATCCAACATGGTCGGCTTTGCAACGGATGAAGTGATTACGACGCCATTTGCCGTCGATATCATCCGCGGCGCTCAAGATACCTTATCGCAATATGGCAAGGTCATGATCGCCATCAACACGGGTTATGACAGCCAAGCTATGCAAAAGTCTATGGAAGTTTTGCTAGAACGCCGCGTTGAGGGCATTGTTTACGCGGCTATGTTCCATCGTGAAATCGATATTCCGGCGCAACTCGTCGAACGCATCCCTGTTGTGCTGGCCAACTGCTTTTCTAAAGACCAGTTGCTGCCCTCGGTCGTACCAGATGAGGTATCCGGCGGCTATAACGCGACCAAAGCACTGCTTGATGCCGGCCATACGCGGATTGGGTTCATCAATCTATCGCGCGCCTGGGGAGAACCTATTGCGCCACTACCTGCCTCCGATGGCCGCTTAAAAGGGTATAAAAAAGCACTCGCAGAAGCAGATGTTCCCTATGATGAGGACTTATTGCATTACACGGACCAACGCCCTACTAGCAGCTATGACAAAACGCTAGAAATCATGCAAAAGGATGACCCGCCAACGGCCATTTTCTGTGGTAATGACCGCACGGCAATGGGTTGCTATAACGCGCTCATGTCACTTTCGCTACGTATCCCGGATGATGTGGCTGTGGTGGGGTTTGATAACCAGTCCAATCTTTGCGAAGCACTCTATCCATCCCTAACGACGGTGCAACTGCCACACTATGAAATGGGCCAATGGGCTGTCGAGTATTTGCTCAATCATGCAGATGACTCTGTTGATCCGCCGCAGCATAAACTGAATTGTCCCCTGGTCACACGTGATTCCGTATAATCAGATACATCTAGTCAGGTACATCTGGCAAAAATTCGTAGGAACGAGCCTAGTCAAAAAGTCCCCGATAGTGGGGACTTTTTCGTTACTCAGCACCTGAGTTGATACCTCAGAATTGTGTGAAGTCAGGCATTACGCTTTCTGGGCAATGACTTCATACAGAAGTACGCCTGTTGCCACAGCCAGGTTCAGAGAATCGTTCTGACCATGCATCGGGATGGCTACCAGCCTATCACACAGGTCACGCTGCACTTGACTGAGACCATACCCCTCATTGCCCATCATCAAGATCAGGGGCAGGGTATAGTCCGTGTCTCGGTAGTGCTGTGTGCCATCTGCGGAGGCCCCGACGACCCCATAGTGGCTCTCTCGCAACCAATCTGCGAACGTCTCATGATCCGTCTGCACGAGGTTCTGAGTGAAGTAAGCACTCAACCCGGCCCGTACAGCCGTCGGATGGTAGGGGTCGGTTGCATTACCCAGCACGATCACCCCGGCAGCACCAACTGCGTCACAGGTGCGCAGAATCGTACCCAGGTTGCCCGGATACTGCACATCGCAGAGCGCAACCCATAAGCCTTCATCCGGTAGAGAATCCTGCGCATCAGGAATACAACCCAACGAAAGCCAATGTTGCCGCACGACTGCGGCGATTCCCTGTGGCTTAGCACAGGTCATGATGCTGCTAAACAGTGCCACATCCAGTTCCAGCACCGGAATGCTAGCCGATACGCGGTTGAGGGCATCACAGCCACGGGCACTTTTGAGCAGGTCATAGCACACGACGATCATCTCAATGCGCTCAGGGTGATTCAACGCTTCTATAACGCCGTGTAATCCTTCAACAACGAACAGCCCCGTTTGCGTTCTGTATTTGCGCTGATGGAGGCTCCGTATCAGTTTGATCTTTGAATTGTTTTTGCTTGTCACTCGCATGATGTTCTCGCCATATCTGGTTTGCTACGTGAATAGCGGAAGCGATAAAAGTCCAGATATGGCGCAGACCCAGCGGGGTGAGTTGCAATACGGTGATATGCCGTAACATGCCTTTTCCCTTTCTGCTCAACTGTTTCTATTCAATACGTTCGTAACAAAAAACACCGCATAGGCAACCTATACGGTGAAATTTGACTATTCAACGTTCAAGGGCTGCACAACAGGCCAATCCAGGGCGCCCTTCACAAGAGAATCCTTTGTAGGATCTTATCGACTTAGATTGACCAATACTATGGTTATGCGCTGAACATTGTAACCTCTATTAAACCACTATGACCCTTTAATTAGACCATAGTCCATACGTGATGTCAATTAGTCTGATATTTGAAAATGTTAGGCGCACAGTCGACTTCGGGCGTCATGAATGTTTGAATACTTCCGATGAAAAGGTGTATGCAAGAAGTGTTTTGGTCTGAATTTGACTCCGATAGGCCCCTAAGCGATAGTGTTGACCGGAGCCTCACATATGCACATTATCTCCTGTGATCTCGATACAATGAGCAACGCATGATTGACCCCAAGGGATAACTAATACCACATTCATAGACTGTTTACGCGCGCCTCACTCATCATTCCTATTTCCCTTATCAAGACCAAATACGCTTGCAATCGTAACTTTATCGTAATTTTCCTTCCCAGATATCAAGTTGGAGTTGTATAAACATGAAACGAGTTGTTGGTATCCTGTTCGTCCTTTTGTTGTTAGCTTTCCCGACCTTTGCTCAGGATCAGACTATCGCTGACATCGTTGTCGCATCTGCAGAAGCCGAAGACGCCGAATTCACAACGTTGCTGGCTGCTGTGAGTGCTGCCGATGCGTCGATCCTTGAAGCCCTTGCTGATCCTGAAGCAGAACTTACCGTCTTTGCCCCCACTGATGCAGCATTCGCCGCCCTTGTTGAAGCACTTGGTGAAGAAGCCTTCAACGAGATTCTCACCGAAGAGGACACACCCCGTTTGAATGAAATTCTGCTCTACCATGTTTTACCGGGTATCGTCCCCTCCGCCGATGTCGTGGCGGGTCTTGAAGGTGCTGAAGCTGATGACATGGGTGCCGTAAGCTTCCCTGTGGTCACACTGAGCGGCCAGTCCTTTGATGTTGCAGGGTCACTTGCCGAAGAGGGTAGTGTGGATCTGGAAGCGGGTATTACCGTTGCCGAAGCCAACCTCGTCCTAGACATGATCGATATTGAAGCCAGCAACGGTGTGGTTCACGTTATTGATGCCGTCATCGTTCCCGAATTGCGCACGATTGCTGACATTGTTGTTGAATCAACCGAAGCGGATTCACCCGAGTTCACAACCTTGCTGACCGCCGTCGGTGCTGCTGATCCGGCTGTCCTTGAGCTGCTGTCAGATCCCGCTGCGGATATTACTGTATTTGCCCCGACAGATGCTGCTTTCGCCGATGTTGAAGGCCTGGATGATATCGTCGCTGATACCGCACTGTTGACAACGATTCTCCAGTATCATGTCTTTGCAGGTAGCGTCTTCAGCTTCCAGCTGGGTGACCTGGTAGACGATATGGGTGATGCAGTGGTCGAAATGGCCAATGGGTCCAATGCTACCATCACCGTCGATGATATGGGTGTCACGATCAACGATGCCAATATCATTGCAGTAGACATTGAAGCCATCAACGGTGTGATTCACGTCATTGACGGTGTGATTGTCCCACCCACTGAGTAATCGTTCCGACGAGCGTATGTCTCCTTCCCCTTTGCAGAAGCCCCGACCGAAGTCGGGGTTTTTGTATTCAAGGCTGATGTAGAGAAAGATTCACTTGATCATTATTCAAACAGGTTCCAGGTCGACCTGATATTATTCTGTCTTGCAAGCCGAAAATAATTGATCCCTAAGTTGCCACACACAAAAGCGACGATGATTGTTCATCGTCGCCTTACTAAAGATATGCGTTTGTGTTGTTCATCTCAATTTCCCATTGCCACCTGCTGTGCTTCACAGGCGCCAGACTGCGCCGTGACGACGGCTTCGTAATTTGTTCCCTCTAACCGCTCGACCAGGGCATTTTCATAGGCTTTGCTCGCAGCGGCTGCAACCAGGTAAGCCTCATAGTTCTTTTTGGCTTCAACGTAGTTGCCTGTTGCGAAGTGAGCTTCAGCCAGCACGTAATAAGCGGATACCTCAGGCGCAACCTGTTTCAAAATAGACTGTGCCTACAGCATTAGTCTAAGAAATCCTTGACTTTCTCCAGCAGCTCTTTGACATTGAATTCATCTGTATCATCGTCTTTGCGACGCCGCTTTTTCTCGTTCTTCCGCGATCTACTTTTCTCATCATCCCGTCGCTGATACTCCGATGCGCTGCTATCGTTTTTACCCTTCTCAAAGACACCAGCGGTAGGGGCTGAGTAGGTTTCGATCTCGCCATCATCCGTAAGCCGAAAACGCTTTGAAGACTGCATGCCTTCTGGATAGCGCTTACGCTTATTCAATGGATAAGCGTCGTTGTCTGACGCTGAATGGCCTAGTTCGCGATCTATTTTCCTTTCTAGCCAATCACGATATTCAAGGTACGCCACATAGATGAGATGTGGAATGAGTGCCAGGAGGCCCAAAGCCAACACTATCTGAAGTGCTGGCAACAACCCGAGCAATAGCACGCATGCAATGAGCGTTCCCACATGAACAGCCAGGAAGAAGCGCCGATTGTATCGCTGCCTGATTTGCTTTCGCATTTGTTCCTCGCGATGGTCAGGATACATGCACAGTCTCCTTATGACAGCCAGCCACGACGCATGGCCAATTTCTCAAGCTCTACTCCCCAGAACACAATCGTGCTGAGGACTATGCACAGCACAAGCTGTTGCAATGTCAGCGGATTGGTACCGAAAATGTTGTTGAAGAACGGCGTGTAAATGGCCAGCAATTGTACGATGATCGTAAACACTACCGAAGCCAGTAGCATCTTATTGCCCAAGAAATTCAGGCTGAAAAAGCTCTCTCGGTGTGAACGCAGGCCCAACGCGTGGCCCATCTGCGCAATGGTCAAAAACATGAAAACCATCGTATTCCAGGCCGGGGCGCCGTTCGCCGCCCGCAAGTCATTCGACCAAGACCAATAGGCAAGTGCAACGCCTGTTAGACCTAGAAGCGCCCCAATAATGAGGATATGCCGACCCAGGCCCTGGCCGAATAAGCTCTCATCAGGATCATAGGGCTTGCGACGCATCACCCCTTTTTCTGATTGTTCGACACCCAGCGCCAGCGCTGGTACGCCGTCTGTAATCAGGTTCATCCACAGGATTTGTAATGTCGTCAGCGGGATGGTCATACCCTGAATCAGTTGTGTGACCAGCAAGACGATTAATTCACCGGTATTGCTAGCCAGCAGATACTTTATGAAACGCCGTGCATTATCATAAATGGTACGACCTTCTTCTACGGCACTAACAATGGTGGCAAAGTTATCATCGGTGATAACCATATTCGATGCTTCTTTTGAGACAGCCGTACCCGTGATGCCCATCGCCACGCCAATATTGCTGCGCCTGAGCGCGGGTGCATCGTTGATCCCATCTCCGGTCATAGCTGCGATGTGCCCCCTGGACTGAATCGCCTGCACGATATTCAGCTTGTGTTCAGGTGTGACACGCGCATAGACAGACACATCTTCCACCACGGCTTCGAGATCTTCTTTGCTCATTTGGCTCAGATCGTGACCTGTCAGGATGCGGTCGCCCTCATGCACAATGCCGATGTCGCGAGCAATTGCATACGCTGTCAACGGATGATCACCCGTGATCATGACGGGTCGGATACCTGCTTCTTTGGCAACGTGCACAGCTTCTTTCACTTCTATACGAGGTGGATCAATGATGCCGACCATGCCCACAAATGTGAGATTGTGCTCAAGGGCCGTGTCACCTGCTGTGTGCTGACGATAAGCTAGACCCAGAACGCGCAAACCATTCTGAGCGAGATTGTCGTTGGCATCAGCAATACGCTTATGTAGCTCTGGTGTCATAGGTGTGATAGTTCCATTCAACCAGACATGTGTACTGATACCCAACAGGGAATCGACAGCACCTTTGGTGAATGAAATCGCTTCGCCCTCTTGCATACCAAACAAGCGTACGATCTGTTCCATAGTGCTCGTTGTGTCCGATGAGGAGGCCATTTGGTGAACAGTCGTCATACGTTTGCGGTCCGAGTCAAACGGCAGTTCGTCAACACGCGGCAATGTGTTGTCGAGATCAAACTTATACAATCCCAACCGGGTGCCAGCTATCGCAAGTGCAGTTTCAGTCGGATCACCAATGGCCTTGTAACCCTGGCCCTCTGACTCTATTACGACGTCTGTACACAAGATGCTGCCTGCCAACACCATCGCTTGTGCCCCCAGTGTCGATTCTCGCGCATCGCCATTCATACGGCTCAAGGCGATCAGGCTATCAGCATCCACCTCACTGAATTCACTGGTGTTACCCGCGACATCGATCACCGTAACAGTCATCTTGTTTTCTGTGAGCGTGCCTGTCTTGTCGGAGCATATCGTTGTAACTGAACCAAGTGTTTCTACAGCAGGCAGGCTACGGATGAGGGCATTGCGACGTAACATACGTTGTGCGCCCAGGGCCAAAGCGACAGTGATCACCGCAGGGAGTCCTTCTGGCACCACGGCTACGGCAATCGCGACAGCATTCAAGAGAACATCCTCAAGCGCCATTTCCGTCAGCAGGCCAATGCCAAACGATATGCCCATAACGACAAGTGCAGCTATGATCAGAACCCGTCCGAGTTCGGCAATCCGTCGCTGTAATGGCGTCTTTTCAGTTTCAACAGACTGAATCAGTTCAGCGATACGACCCAATTCAGTTTCCATACCTGTCTTGACGACGACAGCGGTGCCACGTCCGTAGGTCACTGAGGTGCCCAGATAGACCATATTGTGGCGGTCACCAAGAGGCGCGTTTTTATCAGCAATCGCCTGGATTGACTTATTGACGGGTTCGCTTTCACCAGTTAGCGAGGCTTCTTCCAGCCGCAAGTTGGCTGATTCAATCACTCGCGCATCGGCTGGCACAATGCTGCCAGCCTCTAGCAGCACAATATCACCAGGAACCAACTCACGCGCTGGAATATCTACGAGTTGGCCGTCGCGTCGCACACGGACCAGCGGCGCAGCCATTTTCTTAAGCTCAGACATGGCTTTTTCAGCACGATATTCTTGCACAACGCCCAGAACCGCATTCAACACGACAATGGCGATGATCGCGATCAGCTCGATGACTTTGCCCAATAATGCGGAAACGATTGCCGCTGCAATCAGGAGCAGAACAAGGGGATTGGTCAATTGTTCCCACAGAATCGCCCAGGCGCTCTTGATGGGCTGTTCTTTGAGTTCATTGTAGCCAAATTTCACATGACGCTCGTCAACCTCAGTTCTGTTGAGACCACGCTTACCATCGACCGCCAGCCGATTGAGCGCGGCATCGACGGAAAGTGCATGCCAGTCTGCTTGGGCAATTTCGGCCAAGCTAATATTGTCGAGCGTTCTCTCATCGGTCGGAGCGGCTTTTGCTGAAACAGTTTCCGTTGGAGTTTCTGTCAATGTCATATGTCCTACCATTATTCTCAGTGATGTACGAATGGAATGGGCATGCCTGTGTCGAACTAAAAAACCGACGAACGCCTCAGCCCTTCTGGCTAAAGTGAACGTCGGCTTGCTTTACAACCTGTCGGTCGGAAGATCGACACTTTGTTCGGCCTGCCTTTGCAGGTATTTGATTTACGAATCAGTTCATGAGATTAGTATATGCAGAAATCACAATCGAACTTACCCCCAAGAATTGGGGGGTTTTGCATCTGTTTTAAGAAAATTTCTTGTCAAGATTAACGTCTGCGGTCAACACAATGATGCGCTCACCCGTATGGGTGCTGATATCCGTGTGCATACTAATGATATTGCAGTCAAGAATATTCTTGACTGCCACCTCAATCAATGGCCGTGCTGATTCAAATAACCTGCGACGGGTCTCTTTAATGAGTTCACGTCCATCCTGTGTTTCTGAGAGTTTGTTCTCCGCCTGCGTTAAAATGCCACGAAGTCGTACAACAATGAGGTCCTCAAGAAAGAATGTGCGCACTTCATGGGGCCCACGGCCCAGGAATTCCTTTTCGATACGTATGATTTCCCGTGTAAATGCAGCTTCGCTTTCGCCTCGTGTTTTGTTAATCACTTTGGCTCACTCTCATATTTTCAATCAGACTAGGGTTAATGTAGTTGTTTTTCCAACTATGATACCTAGTTTCAAGCGGTACTAAAAACCGTAGAAAACCGCTAAAAATGCTCCTGAAAATATGAGTCTTTCTCTACAGCTTCTTTTCTCTAGCTTCTTTTCACAACCTCATAAGGACAAGCCCTATGCAACACATTTCTCTTGTTCGCGGTACAGTTGCCATTGTCGACGATGCTGACTTCCCCACTAAACATTTAGTCTAAAAGCGGTGCCGATCATGCGAGCAAGTGATATGAACCAAATAACGGGTTGGTACCAAAAGGGATGAATGACTCGCATAGACCTTTTCCGCCGATTGTCTTTCTCTATGGCAGCAACTTCCCGGCGTACTTTCCAATTAGCCGGGTTAATGTACAACACTCTCTGTAGACAATACCTACGTTCCTGCTGGTTATCGACAATATCTGCCACCCACAACCACATTTGTTCCCTGTTGGAATCCTCCTCGATGGCTGTACGCAATGTGTCGCTAAGCGGCTTCGATGGTATGCTTGGATACTGCGGTACATGTTTCATCATATCTCCTTCACGCTTCTCCATGCGAATTTACGTGTCAAAAAGCCTTGATGGTGACATAGTCAGGAACGGTTGAGTTCAGGAATTGCAGCATTTTCTGATGAATACAGGTATCTCGAAGTATGTGGCGGTGCCCCAGCCCGCGCGTTATCAGGAGCTTAGTTTTAGGGCTAGAGGCAACCATCATTTCACTGGTCACAACAGGGATTAGACGATCACTAGCGTCATGAATGATCATTGAATCCGTCTCTATCGATGCAAGAGCTTTTGCCACATCACATTGAGCCAGGGGTATCGGCAACCTCAATCGAATACTGTCTTCGAACTGCTTATGAAAAGCAGGTGGAAAGCCGACTATATTCATAAAAATATCAATCTGTTGCTTGATATGGTTCAGAGGAGAGACCAACATCAGTTTGCTGACACGGATATGAGATGCCCGTGCGAGCATCAAGGCGGCAGCCGATGCCCCTAGACTATTGGCCACAATCGCACAGACTGGACCATGTTGCTCGATCACACTCAGAATGGCATCGCCGAAGTCCATCATATGGGTGTAAGCCTGCGGCGAACGCCCATGCCCAGGCGCGTCTACCGCAATAACAGAGTAACCAGCAGCCAAAAGCGGTTCAATAAACGCAGCCATTGACCCCATGTGCGATTCCCAGCCATGCACAAGCAGGACCGTTGGACCCGTTGTCCCCCAACGATAGGCGGCCAACTTTTTCAAATTATGGTAGACACAAATGGGTTGATACCCTGCGGGCAGCTTACTTATGCTAGATTGTGAACGACGTCGAGGATAAAAGAATCGGTCCGTTGCCAGTCGAATCGCGAGCGAAGGATTTACCTTCAAGAGTGCACCTAGGCTCTTGCGGTAGACTTCTAGCCAACCCTTTGCTCTAAAAGTATCCAGACCATGCTGAGGTGATGGTTTATCATGCGTTCCAGCACGTATTGCAGGAATTGCAGATTGTGACACGGTATACATCTCAAATCCCCCTTCGTAATGTATTTCGTATTTTTTGTTTTCATGCTAAGGGGGATGCGTGTGCGTACGCGTGTGCAGGTATATGGAACATAAGCATCTTTACAGTCTTTTAATAGGTATTAAAAACTTATATTGAATCGTGAGATATTCATCTCAAAAGATGATAAGTCTGCTTTTTCCATACTATGATGGTGATGGAATAACGGTAGATGTAAATAAATTGACCTGTGGAATCATCACATTCTTCAGCTGTTGAGAGAGAAGTGCGCGATGTTCAACATACAATTATTTGGCGGTATTGAGCTTGAACCCCCAAATGGAGCCATTGCGGAACGCACTTTTAGACGCAAGTCCCGCATTATCCTGGCCTATATTGCCCTCACACAAAAACCGGTCTCACGCGATGCATTAAGTCGACTGTTCTTCCATGATTCAAACGACCCTGCTGGTAACTTACGCTGGCATATCAGCCGGATCCGGCGCAGTCTAAGCCCTGACATACTTCACCTTAAAGGTGATACGGTCGCACTCAACTTAGATAAAGCTTCTGTAGATGCCTTACAGTTTGCTGCGGCACTCAAACAAAAGCAGCAAGGTAACGTCCAATTTCTTGAGGAGACGCTTTCGCTGTATCGCGGAGAACTACTCGCAGGATTCTCTTTGTCGCAGTTAGATGACTTTGGATTCTGGCTGTTGGGGCAGCGTGCCCAATACAGTCAAATGTACGAGTCGTACACAATGACACTCATCAAACAACTAGCCAAGAACTCTGCTTACGACAAAGCTTTAACGTGGGCACAGACACTAGTCGATCATAATTCAACTTTGGAAGACGCACATTATTGGCTTATCTGGCTGTATGCTCGACAGAGACAAGCTACGGTCGCCTTAAAGCAATACGAGCTATACGAACAGCTCATTCAAAGCGAGTTTGGCAACCAACCCAGCGAGAAGATGACCCAACTCAAACAGCACATTCTGAATGACAACTTACCCGATTTGTGGCAAAAGACGGTAATCGAGGTTCCCAGTGCACTGCATCCAGATCGCTTTTTTATGGGACGTACCAGAGAGCTTGAACAGCTACAGCAAGGATATCGCTACTTGTCCAGAGGAACGGGCCAGTTTCACCTGTTAGAAGGCGACGCGGGCATGGGGAAATCAGCGCTAATCGGCCAATTCCTCAAACAAACTGACATCAACGCACTGGCGTTTTACGGGACTTTTTACGAGAGCACTGCCTCGTCGGCGCTGGCCCCATGGATTAAAATCCTGCGCGACTGCCTGAGCTGGACGCAAGAAAACAAACCATCTCTCATACCGCAGTCCTTGCACGAGAAGCTAATACATATCGCTCCAGATTTTTTCAATATTCAATCTGACGAAAGCAAAACCAAAGAGTCCGAGCCACTGGATGCTGCTCTTCTACTGAATGCCCTCGCTGATGTTTTTTCTCTCGTCGCTAAGCATAACAAGTTGATGATCGTTCTAGAGAACATCCATTTTGCAGATGAAACCAGTGTCCAATTGCTCTCATTACTTCTAAATCGACTATCAACGACACCCATGTTGCTTTTGGCATCGCAGCGCATACAGGAATCAGAAAACAATCGCTTTCTCAAACGTGCCCTAGACGAGTGGGACTCACATTCTGCCTACAAGCGGATGACTTTGAAGAATCTCGACGTCTCAGCCATTAATGAAATGATTCAAAAACAGTGGCCACAATTATCTCAGCAAGTTGACCTGACCACAAAACTTGTTGACCATACATCAGGTATAACGCTGCATATCATCGAGATTCTTCATGAACTAGAGCAAATAGGCGCTATCCCTCCAGAATTACCTGCACCACCAAGCCTATCGAAAATCATCGTACAGCGCCTTGAACGCATGCCAGCAAATCATCTCAATGCACTCGAAACACTCGCCATTGTGAATTATCCTTCGACGCTCGCGGAAATCATTGCGTCCACAGGTGAAGCCGATGAACAAATCATAAATTCGATGGACAACGCGCTACAATCACGGCTAGTCATGACAATGCAGGATAATGGTCATCTCCGTTATGACTTCGCTCATTCTCTGATCCAGCAAATCGTACAGGACCAGACCCCGGATCATCGTAAGCAATCCATCAATCGTCGCGTGGTTGAACTCCTTGAGAAGCGCGCTCTCATCCTGGCTGATAGTGACCGCTCAGAACTCATCAATCGCCTTGTCTATCATGCTCAGCAAGCAGATGATGTATCCCGACTCCTTCGCTGGACACCCATCGCAGCAGATGCAGCAAAAAATGCGTTCGCCTACCGACAAGCGCTTAAGCTATATGAAAGACTCGATCGGTCACTACAGAATACGCCCACCATTACCTATGATGAATATGCTCAAATTCTGCTAGATATGGTTTCGATTCTTGACTATCTGGGAGACTGGAATTATCAGGACACACTTTTGTCGCGCATCTGTCGATGGGAGGAGATGCTCTTGTTGGAAGACGAATCTATTCTGGTAGCCTATCATGTTGCCTATGGGACAACGAAGTTTCGTCTTGGGGATTATGGCATTGCCAAGGAGTATCTAGAGCATGCTGTCGCAAATGCCAAGCGACTGAAGAAAGATAATATATTGTCAAAAGCCTATAACTCACTTGGGAATATTGCCTATTCTCAAGCCGAATGGGGCATAGCAACTCAGTATTATCATAAGAGCATCGATATACGGCAACAGTTGGGTGATGAAGTTGCCATTGGCATAGCATATAACAACCTTGGTTCTGTGGCCTTCCGTCAGGGCCAATACAAGCAAGCAATTGAATACTTTCAGAAAAATCTCACGATTCGAGAAGCGCACGGTGATCAGCACGGTATCGCCACATCGAATAACAATATCGGCGCAGTTTATATGATACAGGGTCAATGGGATGCGGCTTCTGAATGCTATGAAAAATCGCTGAACATACGGCGCGAACTAGGGGACCAACATGGCATTGCCAGTACACTCAGCAATCTCGCTCAGTTGTCGGTGAATCTGAATGACCCCTTGCGAGCCATTGAGCTATATGAAGAAAGCCTAGCTATCCGCACTGCCATCAATGACCAAGCCAGTATTGCACATAGTCTTATGGCCATTGGCAGTCTCTATTCCCAGCTGGAAGATTACAGCAAAGCCGAGCCATACCTTTTACGCAGCCTGGAAATAAACCACGCGTTGGATATCAAAACACAACATGCTGAAACTCTGCTCGAATTATCGTACATAAAAGCGATGCGCAATCGCTCAATGCCCGATGAGACTTTTTACCAAGCCCTGGAGCAAAGCCAGGCAATAAGCTCAAATCTCAATATTGATATTGCAATCAAACGATTTAGCCAGATCCTGATTCATATCGGCAAGCCTCTACTAGCCGCAAAGTATGTGGGCTTCCTATATGAGCAAATTGAAATTGCCAAACGGGACAGGCTGAAGCCGATCATTGATATCCTGCGCGCAAATCTGACCGAAGATGAACTTTTTGGAAGCATGCACGATGGTTCCCAGCAGTCATACGAAGAAATCATAAATGAGATCATGCAACATCATCCCTGAAAACGTGCATCGGTAACGTAGGAAACTCATCTATTAAGTCCTGGAAAGTATTCCATTTTTCGTGTCACTTGCGGTCTGTTTGTTCATGACAGCAATTCCCGAAGTTGTTGACGAACTATCGCAATTGGCTCGCAGAGAAATACCTCTGATACTATTTGGGGTGGCATTTATGTATCTACGGCTCTACCTCCGACCGAGGAGTTGGAGCCGACCTTCGCCTGGGATTATACGTGATTAAGTTGTGTAAGTTATGTTGATCCCTTACTCCATACGGATGTAAGTTCTCCTTCAAAAAGCGAGATAAGACTCATTCCCAAAGCTTGTTCATATCGAAGAGAAAACCGGGAAGAATAGTCGTCGTGTCATCCTCATTCTGCAAACTGACACTTCTGCCTTGCATCAACATTAAGACCAAAATGAACGCAGGCTCGTATACTTTGGTTAACCTAGAGAGATTCCAGTGAACTTGATTCGAAACCTGGCCATTGAGCCTCAATGGTCTGACTGTTTCTTCGAACAAAGCATCTAAGCGTCTTACCGAAGCCCTAAGTTCAGTATTCTCTGTCAATGCCAGAGAGAGATGAAGACCGGATAGAATGACTTGGTCATCTCCAACTAGCAAACTACATATTATAAAAGAAAGGTACATCCGCTTATGGATGTACCTTTGCCCAACAACCACCATTAAAACATCAGTTGGCTAATCGTTGATCTTCGAGAGATGTAAATTACCTCGGCGATATACCCCATATTCTGGTCGTACCATCACCACCTGTTGAAGCGAGCATTGTTCCATCCGGTGAAATTGCCAAATCAACAATGGAGAGATGTCCTGTAAGTTGGGCAAGGAACTGGCCCATTTCGACATCATATAGGTCGATGACACCGCTACCTCTTGCACTATACGCATATGCGAGGATACGACCATCGTTACTGTAAACAAGCTTACGTGCGCCTCCAGGTGGTAAATCAATGGCTGATACGACGCTACCTGACATCAGATCATATATGACGATTTGATTGTTAACTATTGATGCGTAGGTTTTCCCATCAGGAGCAATAGCGAATCCAGAGTGATAAGAACCATCGATAGAGTATTCACTCACCGTTTGTCCAGTCTCACCATCCCAAACTTGTATCTGGTACATCTCTGCTTCAACTTCGTCGGTTGCATGTCCTACAGTCAGGATTTCGCCTGTGGATGACCATCCGATCAATTGGCGGAAGCGTCTACCAGGGGGTTCCAAAATATGGAGCACCTGCCCACTTGCCATATCATAGATATGGGCTGCATGTGTCCAATAACCACCTTCTACCACCACACGCTGGCCATCTGGAGATAGAGCGAAAAGATTGTCTTCGTGTGAGGTGATTTCGGGAAGTGTGCGTGTCAGTGCACCTGTTTCAGGATTCCATATCTCACCACCGTTGGTGCCAAGCCACAAAACTTCATCAGCATTCATCCAGACTAGATTATCGGGCGTCAGATTGGAGCGAGGATTGCCGAAAACTGCTGGTTGGTCGGGTTCTCCTAATGACCAGACCAGCGCGCGTTGTCCTATACAGCTTATGGCTATGCTATCGCTATTTGGCGACCATGATAGAGCTTTGCTGTCGCAAGTATACGGTGAGGCTACTTCGAGTATCATGCCATCTTCTGTGGAAATGCGTTCCAGGTCGCCGTTATAAGTAATCCCAACTAACTCAGTTCCATCTGGTGAAATATCTGCACTGTTAACAGCCCTAGCAATAGTCCATCCTACCCCATCTATATCGTTGTAATTCAACATAGGCTCTTCAAGTGCTTTAGACCCGCTGAGTACTGCATAACCCTGTTGTACATCCAGAATCCAATACGTTGGTACATCGTCTAGACGACCGACTAGGTCTTGGTCACCTGTTTGAAAATTGAATCGAAGAATCTCGATGTCTGAGAAGTGCCCGAGATAATAGATCATCTCATGATTGCTCACAAACTCTGCGCTGCTTGCCGTTCTGTCTTCATATATCCACGGAAACATATCCGGGTTCGGCGTTATTGACGAGTCAAACAGAAAGCCCGTATCAAATAATTGGAACGTGAGCATGGAGGTATCTTGCTGATTTAGAGCCACGACGACTGTCTGGCTATCAGGACTTATATTGATTCTGCTTATTGTGCCCTGGTCAAAGGAGTAATCAACGATTGTTGGTGAGGTCGTGTGCCAGTCGATGAGGAACCTCAATCCTTTATAGGTTGACTCCGCTGTGGCATATACGAGAAAACGACCGTCAGGTGACAACGTGATAAATAGGCCTAAAACTTCGTGTCGTACGCGCTCAGTGCCACTGTTCAAGTCGTAAACGATCAGCGATCCTTCGCTGTAATTACGCCCAAGAAGGAATTGGTCATCAGGGCTGAACATCAACTGCAGCACCGGACCATATCCTCGCAATGTCTGGATGGGTTCAGTCAGATCATTGGCGTCAAATATGAACAAACCCGCAGCACCTCCGACAGCTATACGCTGCCCATCATGTGACCATACCGCGCCTGATATAGATCCGTTTCCTAGCGTGAGTAGTTCTTCAACTAAGTCAGCATTTTGTACCGTGATGACTTCTGACGCTAGTCCTGTTACGCTAGCGGTTGATGGTATAGTGCTGTTTTGTGTAGTGCTGTTTTGCGTATTGCCACTTTGATTGTTGCCATTTTGTGAATTGCTACCAGTAGCACTGCCACTTTGCGGCGCCCCACCTTGTGGCAGCAAAATACCTTGCGGCTCACTCTCTTCGTCAGGTGCTTCATCATCCTGGGCTAAATCTGCGTCACAGCTTGTAATCAGGGTGTGAACACTGTCGATTAACGCATCTGCTCCTTCAATGTTCTCAGCCGCACTGACCTGTGATAGGAGTGCCTGGGCACCTGCCAGAGCCGGACATGTTGTGATCAAATCTTCCGTAATCAGGGCGTTGGCACCTACGGCAAGAGACTGTGCTGTAGTAAGGTCGTCGTTATCAAGTGCTTCAGCCGCTTGTTCAACCAGTGTAGCAGCAGCAGCCAAAGTGGATTGACTGTGAATCGGAACAGAGAATATGACAACTAGCGAGAGTAAACTAAGCCATCTTAAAAGAGACATCCCTACATCCTGTCATTTAAACCTTCATTGTGAGTCAAGCGCACAGCGTAATCCTGTACTACCTGGAATGGCTGTATCTAAGTTCTCAGACCACCCGCGTCTGTCAGCCCGAAAATTGATCTCATGTAGGTCCCAGCTTCCGCCACGTGCAACACGGGTCAGATCATTGGGGTCGCTTTCACGGCCATCATCAGCGTCGTAAGGATATGATTGGTAACGCGATGAGGTCCATTCCATGACATTGCCAGCCATATCCAGGGCACCAACCCAAGACGCGCCAGATGGAATGCTGCCCACAGGCGCTGTACCGAGGAGCTTTTGCGGATCTGCCCAGACGACATTGTCTGAATTGTATGTATCACCCCAGGGATATAGCCACGACTCGGGCCCACGGGCGGCGTATTCCCATTCAGCTTCGGTAGGTAGTCGGGCGCCCCGAAGTCTGCAAAAGGCATCAGCCTCTGACCACGTGATATTGTCCCGAGGTAGTTCGGCTTCGGTCCATTGACTTGCATTAGTGGCTTCACCACCAAATGTCGTGAACTGTGCGTTACTCACCTCATACTTGTCGATCCAAAAAGGCGATTCAAAGCAAATTTGTGTAGATGGTGTCGGCATGGGTTTGGATTGATCGCTCATCATAAAGCAGCCAGCAGGAACCAGGACCATAGCTACCCTTTCGAAATCGTACTCAAAGGGCTGCCAATCGTGGTTCTGGTCGCTGTCAAAAGTACGAGCGAGCTGCAATGCATCTTGAAGTGAGGGCACTACTGCAGATGGTGTGCCGATGGGGTTTGCACTCCCCCCTAACGGAAGCACGCCTTGTGGACTCGCGACTTGTCGATTGCCACTCGTCGAGGTTGATTTACAATTTGCGAGCAAATTGCCTACGCTGTTGAGAAGCGTAGTAGCTACTGTGACATCCTGCGAATCCTCAATTTGAGCAAGTAGTGCCTGAACACCGGCTAACGAGGGACAGCCTTCAATTAAGTCGCCTGTGATGATGTTGCTTGCGCTCATGGACAGTGCTTGAGCGCTTGCTAAATCGTTTTCAGCGAGCGCAGCTGATGCATCATCATACAGTGCGATAATCGTATCGAGGATCGTGTCTTGTGCAGAATAGGATGTGGCAAGGCCGATCAAAACAATAGTAAGCATTAACCATCGGTTAGTCTTCAACACAGGCTCCTAAGTTCTATCCTATACGCACTGGCGTACTTGGACGGGCAAAAAACGGTGCCCACTCGACCAGTGGTGCAAAGTGTTCATCCTGTTGCGCCAAAGTGCGCAGCATCGGGCGCGTCCATTGCAGATTAAACAGATCAGTATCGGGCGACTCCCCGATGAAGACATGGCTGGGATGGAGCCATTTACCTATCAAAGATCCAGCACAATCCTCAAAGTGGAATGTAAATACAGCCTTGTTGCCGATATAAAGATCAGGTGGGTCAAAGTGGCCGACAAAGACATCGGTTCCGGCGCAGAAAGGTAGATGACTCCATGCATGGTTGTTGCTGCCAAAGAAATCCTGGGCTAGAGATTGCCTAGAGAATGGATTGTAGGGTGCATACATCTCACCCACATTGTGTTCAAAGGGGGCATTGAGTATCCAATATTCGTGGTCAGGGTCGTCAGCACAGTCTTCAATATTAAACGAGCAACCTGTAGGCAGGCCAAGCACTGGCACATGAATATCATGGCTATAGTCTTCACACTGGTCTTTGCTCGTATACATGCCGTGCTTGGATTCGGATGCCATCACCAGCACATGGTATCCTGTCTCGTCCTGGATGATGCGCTCAAATTCATTCAGTTCGACCTCCTCCCAGGGATCAAAATGGCGCTTCATCTCGAGATGATCGAGTGCCCATCCACCATCTTCTGAGCGCAAGAATAACCGGATAGATTCACTATCCCCCAGATGCGCATCATAACCGTTGTTGCCTATCCATGCGGCCACGTCTCCCAGACCACCTAGGCACGTAAGATGGTTGACACCATCAACATCCATCGCAGTGATGCCATAGTCGTAGCGATACAACACAGCGATAGCCAACCAGACGCCTGTCATGCCGTTTGATCTACCGGGAGAGACCTGATACAACATCACAATTTACATCAGCCGGTTCATCTTCATCAAACTCAAAATAAGGTTTGAAGAAATCGACGATGCTCTGTTCGTCAGCATCACTCACACCATCACAATCGTGATCGCTGGTGCATCCACCAATAGAAATCGCTGGCGAACCGTTCTCTTTGACAAAGTATCCAATCATGTAGCCATCTGTTGTTTGAACTTCCACAACCGGATAGACAGTGGTTCCACCCACCAGAGTGCCGTATGGGACACCTATAAAGATGGCTTGGTCGTTTTCAAAGGTGTAAATTGTGCTTTCGCAGCAGGGATGTATCTGGACTAACTGGAAGAAAATATCTGCGCTTGTCGCCAGGGATGGGTCGCTTACGGCAGTTGTATAAACGGTATTGCCATTACCATCTTTGAAATACAGGAAAACATTCAATTCCTGATTAGCGTAGCCATCCACTTCCAGGTCAATCTGGAAACCAAGCCCTCCCAGATAGTACTCATACCGAATGCCAAGTACGCGCGCTGGCCCTTCCGGCGTAGGCGAAGGACTTGGCGTTCGTGTGAACGTCGGACTTGGTGTGCGCGACGGCGTTGGTGTCTTAGAAGGAGTCGGAGATAGTGTTGGCGTTGGCGTGTTACTTGGCGTATAGGTTGGTGAGGGCGTAAAGGTCATCGACGGTGTCGGCGTGAATGCTATCGTAGGCGTAATCATGTCATCTCTGTAGAGCCAAGCTTCTCGGTTGCCACCATCAACCGTCCAGCCGACCAAACCACTATCTTTTCGGATTTGCCACCAGCGATATCCTCCATCGCAGATCGGACCAGCCAAGATAGTTGCCCACTCGCCCCCATTGAGTTGCCCCGTCTTTTCAGCATAGATGCCAGGTAGGGAACGAATATTGTGCAGAATGCTAACCACGTTGAGCAGGGCACCGAGTTGCCATGCGACATGATTCATTGTCAGATTTCCATATGTCCTGTAGACCAACGCACCATGTAACAGCAAAAGATGCCCATAGAATACAGGCGTATAGTTGAGCTTCAAGCCTGTTAGTGCAGGAAGAATAATGGGAGCGTGCCCAAATATCATGGAGAAGACAAAGCCCAACAAGAAAGCATGCAGAACAACAGCGTAGTCTGGTCCAGCAATTACTGCGCCTTTCCAGATAGCCAGAATGCCGCCGAATGCTAGCCACGCATAGCCAGCTAGCAGGCAGCTAGCAATATAGCGTGGCAGTCCCGTCTGAAGAACGGTTCGGCGCGCAATATCATAGCGAAACAGCCAGATAGCCATCAGCACAGCACCAACCCCCAGCAATCGGATACCCATATCAAGATGAAAGATTGTGAATACGACACCACTCAAATAGATGGCTGTTAGCAACTCAAGGGCTTTTTCTTTACGTTGGCTAAGTCGCCGCACACGTGATAATTCAAGTCGCTCACCGACGATCGTCAGAATCAGAAAGGCCGTCCATAAGTGCACAACCTGGTAAATAGGTTGGCCACTCAACCATAGAAGATTACCGACCAGCCAACATAACGCCCCAGCTGCCATGATCCGCATGTCCCTAGACGGATGTAGTTTCAGCATCAGCCCGAACAACACGACTAAGCCTAGGCTACCAATCGTTAGCAGTAGTTTCGCTACGACAACGTCATCTGAGATGAGGAGCGCGGCTGCCCCAATTGCGTTTATCACAGGGACCACTATGCTCCAGCGATAACGAGATGCAAGTGCAACAGCACGCTCTAGACAAATGAGTGTGCCCATAAAGCCGCCAATCATCAGCGGTCCATGTACAAGAATCCAGCTTTGGCTGAGTGCATCCATCTGAAAACCGAGTCGAGCTAAGCCTGATCCCAGCCCTCCCAGGAGGGCCAAGGCCACAACAAACATCATCAAAGCGCGTGGAATACTACGTAAAGCGAATATGGTCTGACGCTTCATCCTTTACCTAACATGAGCAAAAGCATCTTTACGGGGTTTTGGCATAAATACTGTGCTGTAAATCCGGTGGCATATGCACCCAGCCACCCGGTTTTAGATCATGTGTATGCTCACCCAGGCTAACCCGCGCTTCACCTTCAATAATATGGATTATGGCCGTCTGGCTATTGTGCACTCATACCCCATCGACAATCAATCAACGATTCATACGAGTAAAGTTTGGATGCATGTACCGTCTTGCAAGACGAACGAACTATGTACTCTCCTCCTCGGTTATTGTTGGTGACTCAATTGGTGCGTCGATCATCGTAATCAATCCGAAAGAACCCATAATCGCGAACAGCATAGGAGCCATCACAGGCGCGCCACGAATGAATCGTTCGACTTGAATACCTGGCTCACCTTCTGGA
>PABP01000004.1 GCA_002699585.1 Anaerolineaceae bacterium
CCCGCAGCCAGAATCAGGCCAACAAAGGCGTGCCCATCAACAATACGAGCGATTACAAGGGCGTCAGCTGGCGCAAGGGCAAAGTAGTGGAAACGCGCATTCGCTACAAAGGCTCACGGCTGTATCTGGGGCGATTGGAACACGCTCAGGATGCCGCTCTAGACTATGATGTGGCATCACGTCATTTGTATGGTGCTTTCGCAGGCTGCAACCTGCCTGAGCAGCTGATGACGGTTTCTATCTGCGAAATGACGCTGGCCCATCTTGCAAGACGGCGAGAAGAGTAGGGTAGATTATTTTGCAAGATGGCGAGTGTGTCACCTTGTATTGAAACCTCGCCTATGTCCCCTAAACACCGATCTCATCGGTCTCCCAATTCTAAAGGACAATCCCATATGCAACCCTACTCCCGCAGCCAGTCGTCGCAACACGGCCTTGGCTCACGCTCCCAAGACGCCATCATCGCCGATGGCGAGACCGCATCCAGCATCGTGCCGTTCGATCGCCAGATGTACGCCATCAGTGTTTCCTGTGCCGATATCTCTAACATTCCAGCTGGCGCAACGCTCTCTCTGAAGATAAACCGCGACGGCGATAGTGTCATGTTCCCGGCCATGAAAGTGGATGCCGACGGCGCAATCGTACCGATCTCCTACACCTTGCCAACCCAGTCGTTCGACCTGCTGCTCCCCGACATCGCGTTCGTCGAGAACATCCAGCTGGTTCTGAGCATTGCTGCCGATGGTGGCCCCGTTCTGTTTGAAGTCACCGGCTTCGACGAATGTATCAGGGTAGGGTAGCTATGACCTTTCCACTCCGACGCAGGCGCTTTCCAGTGGCTCCCATCCTCCCGGTGGTCAGCGCTTCTGCGGCTGCGCATGTCTTCTCGCAAGCCTTACCAGAGACCGGACGTACTTCGCTGAGTCAGCTGACGGCGACTACACCCTCGACCTGAATATGCCATACGTGGACCTACCTCTCACCGAAACAGGTCTCACCTACCGCTATGTAGATGACGACAACTACCATCGCCTGCGGTTATCCAGGGTCGCGTGGCTGCTGTAGATGGAGATGATGCTGCCTTCTTAGAAGCAATCGTTGCTCTGCTGAATGGCGATGAAAGAGAACTAGCATCAGACAACAAACATTATTCAGCCCGGTCGCAAATCAAAGTAGGCATCGCAGAAATCCGACAACCTACTTTAGAGATCCCTGCGGAAGAATTGGATAATATTGTCGAGAGTGTTGTTGCTGACTTGACTGAAGTGCCCGACAAGAAAATGGAATCCAAAGCGTACACCCATAGAGTGTATGATGCCCGTGGCTCCCGCAGAGAGCATCTCTGACAATAAGCTAGCTTCTAGCTGGTTTTTTGTTTCCTAAGAACCTCCAAAGCGTCATTATTTTAGCTTTCCAATGACAAGATGGATCAACACAGGCCTCCTACCATCTACTCAAGTAAAGAGGGTACCAGCTTCAGGCTTTTGCTTCATGTCAAAAGTGGTCTTAAATCAAAAGATGGGTAATTCGATAAGAACTACCCTTAGAAATGCTAATCGTTTGCTATTTCGCCATCCTGTGGAGCTTCCTCTTTTATATATTGCCCGATATTGATGGAGATGTCGTCTACTGCGTATCGGAAGCCAGGTGCGGCGTCCGTTCCGAACATCAACTCGCTGCCATCAGCCGCAATTTCAGCACCCTCTAAGCAGACTTCATTCCATATGTCATCTTCAATGTCGAATAGAATTTCGTTTGTCGTACCGCTAACGATGCGGAATATACCTGTTTGCTGACCTTCAGATCCGTCGACGCCGCGGACATAGAAGCATATATCTACCGTGTCATACGGAATAGGAACTAGATGAGTTACTAGGGAGAATTCAATTTCACCGTCACGCCGAACATCACGAACGATACCTGCCCAGTCGACACCTCGCCCGACAGTTCTGCCTTGAGGCCAAATGAACGCTGGCTCCAAGCCAGCCGGTGGTCCAGAACGGCGTGACCAAATTCGCCGCTTATCCCCTGTGTCAAAGTCGAACACAGTATCAGGGGTGGAGACGATGACGTCCCAGATAAGAGCAGGCGCCTGTGAATGGCTTGACAAGAGAATATCCCCACCTGCTGGAAATTCACTGAAGGACGTATCACGTAGGCTTGTTCCAAAGTCCTCGAGTTGGCACTCCTCCATACAGACTCGTAACGAATTTTCTGCTGCTTCAGATCCTCTAGAATTTACCAGTACCGTGTATGGGCTTGTCGGATCAAGATTCAATCCGGTGTGGTGGAATAGCAATCGTGGTGAGGCCAGACCCTCATCTTCTGACTGGTCGGGGCTGCGCAAATCGTCAATCATCAAAAAGCCGAGATGACCGAGCCAGTTGACTGAAGCTGAAGGTCCATATGCTCCCTGTACGTTAAGGCGCTGGGAATTAAAGTCGAAGTAATAGAAGTCTCTGCTGCCTTCGCCTGCTGCGCTTTCGAGATCCTCCTGAATGTCCACTACGCCATTTCTGTTTTTGTCTAAGCTGCCAAGGTATTTTGTGAAGTTCGACCAATTTGTATCGAAGCGAATGTCGTCGTCCCAAAGGGTCTGTAGCGCACGGAGGTTGATGTACGGTCCCAATCGCCCCTTACACCCTGGGGGCGTGAGTGGATTTTCCACACGAGCGTCCCAGATGCGCGCATAATCCAGCATGTCAACCAATGAAGATGTCGTTCTGGATGGGCCACCAGCGGCATCGGCAGAAGCTATACTAAGTGGAGCAAGTAGAGAGCGTCCTGTTATAGAGGAAAACTGTAGAGACCCACTGGCGCCGCCTGCTCCCCACACATTGCTTGCTATGCCGATTTTGTCGTCGTCATCCTGGCTACAGGGGTCGCCTCCAGGATTGGCCCAAAGGCCGGCGAAGATATCTGTGATTTGTCCTTCAGAATAGAGTAGATGATCGCCGCCGATGTCTGTGAGCGGATTCCACCATATGCTGTAGATGTCGTCGTCCGGCTGGACAAAATCACGCGATCGATTGTGATTGAGCTGGCCATTAGGGAGTATATCGAACTCAAAGTCCACGTAGCCCCACTTGTCCCCTGGGTTTTCTCCTGAAGCGTTCGCGAAACACCAATGCACAGCAAAGTCGTTTTCTGGCCATGTATGCAGTAGATAATCGCAGTTGAAACTTTCCATCCGCTGATTATTTTCAGAAACATATGCCCGGAACACGGCCGTTTTGCGATCGCCATGGCAATGCGCGGCAGTTAGCATCACATTTGGACCGACCATGGTTCCAGTGCAACTGGTATCGGGCCAGGTTGATGTAGATTGCGATGTTACCTTTGCCACAGCGTAGGAGTTCAGCGTGACCTGGGCGTCGACATCGTACTGGAAGTAGACGCGCTCTGCCACACCGTTGGGTACCTCAGTAATAATCTGTGCGACAGATGTACCCGTGAGGAACAACCCAACAAGTGTGACCATCACTAGAGCATGGAATTTGGATCTCATAATTATTTTCTTTCTTTATCATCTGTCTAGAAACGCTTTCGCTGCTGATATTCAAGTTGTATGTGACAATTCTGGAGATGGATGGTCACCGTACACCCCAGACGCGCACGGTGCCGTCCATACTGGCAGATACAAGAAATGCACCGTCAGGACTAAAGGCTAATCCATCTATGCGGGCCGTATGGCCTCTTAGGACAGCAAGTGGATTGCTGTTATCGACGGACCAAAGCATGATGGTGTTATCTTGTGAGCTAGAGGCGAAAAAGCCGCCAATAGGGCTGAACGCCACATCTTCTACAGATGCTGAATGACCTCTGAATTGGCGTAGAAATTCGCCGCTGTGAGTATCCCACATGATAAGTGTCTGGTCGGCAGAGGCGGTTACAAGCCGATTGCCACCAGGCGTAAAGTCCACAGCCTCTACCTCATCGGTATGGCGAGATAGCTCATGAAGAGAATTGCCGTTGCGTCTGTTCCAGATCACTGCTGTGTGATTCAGCGAGGCGGATACCACATAGTCTCCGGCCGGGCTATACGCAACGCCTTCCACATGACTGTTCATTGGAAATGTTCTGACGATATTGCCAGTTTGCGTTTCCCATAAAATCATGCGGCCATCGGATGATCCAGAGAGAATGCGTCTGCCATTCGGACTGAATGCAACACCCTCTACAATGCCTGAATGACCGACGAAGTCACGTATACGGTTCCCATTATTTGCGTTCCACAAGATTAATGTGGTGTCATTGCTGGCTGAAACGATGCGGTTGCCATTATGATTGAATGCGACCGACTCGATATAATCGGAGTGTCCTGAAAAGCGCCGGAGCACGGCATACGTGGCGGCGTCCCATAGTATGAGTGTGCGATCGTCGGAACCAGATACAAAGCTTGTGCCATCGGGCGAATATGCGATACTTGTGACGCCTGCGCTATGTTCATTTAGTACGGCTAGTTGCTGCACTCGCCCTGCAGATGACGCATTGATAACGGGCCCCGATGGCACCGTAGGGCAGTCAGGTGTCTCATATGTAACGCGAACATTGCGAGCATCACGTGTGGTGTCCCAGTTGGTTACCCACAATTGCCACAGTGAAGAAGCCTGTAAGTCTGACTCTGTTACATCGTAACGAAGCGTGACAGGCGAGCTGCCGCTATTCTGCTCATAGAAAGTTCCTCGACCGTTGCCTTTCAGAAAGATGAGAACGGTTTGCGAATTCCCATCAAAAGTTGCTGTGGCCGTGACCTTACCTGGGCAATTCACACTAATCGGGATGCGATATTCATAATAACGCTGCAAATTCACCACAAGTACCGTACCAGTAAGCGGGGGACTGCTCGACCCATAAGGGCTTGAGCTTCCACTTGGTGCTGGGGTTGGTGTGGGTTCATTTGTTACAAATTCTGCAAAGCCAATATTTAGTGTGCCAGCAGTCGATGCATTGTAGCGAAACGCCACTTCAAGTGACGTTTGTCCAAATGTGAAGGGCATAAAAATGAACGTATTACCCACACCATTGTTTGGTACATCAAGAGTTTCTAGTGACAAAGGCTGCCAATCAGAGTCGGGATTGCGTAGACGATAAAATGCATCGAAGTTGCCATATGTCACTATTGTTTGAAGCTGCAACATATCGACATTGCTATCTACTTCATTAATTGTGAGGCAATAAGTACCAAGCGAGGTGCTGCTGTCGATATTCTTATCCGGTTGTCCGCGTAAAAAGATGGTGTCAGTTCGCGTACAGTTGACATTAACTTGGCTCAAGACTGACGTTGCAAGGCCTAATAACGAAACAAAAACCATGCTCCCCAATAGCAATAGCCTCAATGACTTCCTCATTATTCGGTTTGCCCCCTAAGTAAAAATTCAGCGTGCCACCCTCTGGCACACACACATCTTTTTGCTTTGACTTAACTTAGATGAAATGCCGAACGACGCGAGATGCAAGAATACAGTAGCTATACTTATCAATGTCCAAATATGGAGTTTGTCACAGCGATGATGGACAATCGGGCGATATATGTGATTTTTTAGATAAAAATTCTGTAAAAACTTGCTAAATACGTAATAAAGCACTAGTAAAACACGTTCATGTTTAAAATAACATATAATATGGACAAATGTAAATTATTTGACAGATTGTGTTTGGCATCAATTTCATTATGTGCTGTCAAATCATACAAAAAGTGTCGACATTTAGATTCAGGAAACGGGCATGAAGAAGATATTTATCTCTTACTCCCATCGCGATACTGAGCAAGTACAACGCATATACGACGCGCTCCGAAGTGAAGGGTTTGACGTATGGATGGATCATGCCAAGTTGATAGGCTCAGCGGATTGGTGGGATCGCATCTGTAAGGGGATTGAGGAGAGCGTGGTTGTCATGTTCATGACCTCATCACGGTCTTTGGCTTCAGAAGTATGTACGATGGAAGCTCATTATGCGCTAGAACTGGACAAACGAATTATCCCTATTATTCTCGAACAACCTGATGTCGAGGAGGCTATCAGCCAACTAAGTGTTTCTGATTTGCCGCCTCACATTATTGATGAACTCAATGGCGTCAGCCTGGATGAAATTGCCAGGAAGAATTGGCGTTTTCTATCCCGCTATCACTGGCTGGAGTTCATAAAGCCAGGTGAATTCGATACACAACTTGATGCGTTAGTGACCGCGCTGGAATATGATGCTGAATACAGCGACAAACATACGGCTTATCTCAATCGCGCCATATCGTGGGACCTCAGAAAGCGGCATTCGGGTTTTCTTTTGTCGAGGGTAGAAGCGAAGGAAATGCGGCAGTGGTTGCTGTCCGGTGTCGATCGAACACAACAGCCCAATGATTTGCATCATGCGTATCTTATAGCAAGCGAGAAATGGCTCAAGCGACAAAGAGTCAGGCGAACGATAACTCTCATTGGGGCCGTTGGTGTCACTGTTGCGGTTGCAGCAGTCGGTATTCTGCTGTTCCGAGATCAGCTCTTTAATCCACCCCCGCGCGAGCTAACAGGCTCTTTTAATGTCGCTATTTCTGAGTTTGTCGAGATGGTTGATGGAGAAGAGGTCGTCACAGAAGAGGCTGACAAAGTTTCAGATATAGTGAATCGGTCACTGGCGAATTTCGTTTCCAGGGAGGATTTGGTTCAGACTGTTGATTTTGTACATGAAGGGTTACCACCAGTAAAGGGGGCGGCCTCTGAAGAGCGCGAGCGATCCGCTATTGAAATTGCAAATCAGGTTAACGCGGATGTAGTGATCTACGCCACGATAAGTGCTAGTAATGAGTTACAGTTGCATTTCTACATCGACCCCCTATTTAGCGGTGGGGAAGAACTGTATGGCGAAACTCGCTTTGGCGCACCAATTCCCCTGGGTGGATTGAATATGAATACGCCTGTCGATGAAATAGTAGTGGAAGATGCGGTTCTGCCTCGTACGAGCGCTCTCATGCAGTTTCTATATGGTGTGTTGTTGACAAAAGCCCAGTCAGTTGATCGCGCGGTAGAGCAGTTCCAAAATGCTGCTTCTGTGCCGGATGCCTGGGTTGACGAAGACAGCGGCAAAGAAGTTGTCTATTTGTGGTTGGGCACGGCCTATAACGAAGATCCATTCACTCAGCGCGATTGCCAATACTTAAGTGAGGGCAGCAGCCAGACTCAGTATTCGCTGTTCTGCGCGCGTGCAGCCTATGAACAAGCCCTAACGATAAACAATCAGTTTGCTCGTGCCTACATTGGCCTGGGGAATGTGAACCTGCATCTGGCATCTCCCGATGTCGCGGGAATTCCTCGTAATTGCCATGACTTTGATAATGCTATCGCCAACTACCAGCGTGCACTGGATCTTAATCCAGATGAGGAATATGCGAATTTGACCCTGCTGAAAGTCAAGACGTATGCAAATATTGGTCGGGCAAACACGCGCGCCTTTTTCTTCGGACTTTGCCCCGGTGAGTGGTATGACGCTGCCCTAGAAGCCTTTGAGAACGCCCTGGAAGCGATCCCAGTTGAGAACGATTCGATAACGGCTGAATGGGAAGCTGCGAATATTCAGTACTGGATTGGTCTAGCCTATCGGCGGGCAGGGCAAGCAGAAGCTTCTATAGTCAAATTTGAAGAGGCCATTGCTGATATAAATCCAGAAACGTGGCCCCAAAACTGGCAAGAATTGAAATATTGGGCCACCTTGCAAATCGGGCATGCATATCAGGATCTTCACACGTATGGTGAAGGTGACTATGCAGACAACGCTTTAGAAACGTACCATATTATTATTGATGCAGCGCATAGTGAAAATCCAGAAACTCGGTATTCGAACATGAGAATCATCAGCGAGGCTTTATACAATGCGGGTCTCGTAACTGAAGGTCAGGCTGGATGTGATGCCGCCCGTATTTATTACAATGAGGTGTTAGAGATGGACAAAGCTGTGGCTGATATCGAGTCGTTTGAAAAAGCTGATGATGCATGTTGAGTAAGTAATGCTTTGTTCCCAAATAACGACTAAAGACCATATGCGAAAGCCAAACAACTACGTGGCTTCGTATACAGTAGTAGCGTTCAGCGTGTGGTTGTGGGCAAAACTCGCAAGGGCCTCATCTAGCATTTCTAGGGTTCTGGCAAATCTCTGCTGATGGTCTTTGCCGCAGAAAAGCTCCGTGCCAATCCATTGCTCGAGAATCCGACTGTGGTCATTGGGGTAGATCGCATCGATCTTGATATACAGATTACCGGCACATTTATGGCAACGGAAGTCGCCAATGTCGTCACCACGGATAATCGTGATGAGTTGCAAAGCTTGCTGTCATCCGGCGTGCGTAAGATCATCATTACGACGATTCACAAATTTGCTGAAGCTAATGGTGTGCTCAATGACGGCAGCAATATCATCGTCATGGTCGATGAAGCCCATCGTACTCAGAAAGGCGACCTGGGTCGGCAGATGCGCGAGGCATTACTGAACTTTTTAGGGAAGTCCAAAATACTGAAACACCTAGGATGGTGGAACGAATAGTCACAGATATTGATGAGATCGTGCGCATAGTACGATTTCCGGGTTGGCAGAATACTCAGAATGGGGAGCGAGAAGTCAAAGTCGTACTCCGCAAGACACTGGCGAAGTATCAGCAAAGATAACGACTTGTTTGATCGAGCTTATGGTTACATTGCTGAATACTATTAGGCAGCTTGATCGCGACATGAAAGTCTCAAACAGTCGTAATCACTTGAGTAAGGCTCGAAGACCTCAGATATGCACCAAAGGTGGAATGCTGCATCTACAATCACAATCGAGATGCCGTCTTGCAAGACGGAGATAGCATAGTCGACTGGCTTAAAAGTAGTACTTTGCTTGAATACAAAGACCAATATGGTCACATACTCTCTCCGGGTTCTAATCCCGCCGCTCCCGAAGCTATAGGATAGCCATTTCTCAAATTTACTTGGGAATGGCTATTTTTATAGGCCTACCAAAATCTAGATTGCGGATACGGTTCAATATTGAGGATACTGAGCAGTAAGCCTCAACCGACTTCCTTCATTCGCGGGTCGAGTGCGTCACGTAAGCCATCACCCAGGAAGTTGAGTGCAATCATCGTCAAGCCTAATATGATGCTCGGATAGATAGCCAGATGTGGAGACGTGCGTATAAATTCCCGGCCTTTGTTGATCATGGCGCCCCAGGTCGGGTTCGGTGGACGAATGCCGATACCTAAGAAGCTCAGTCCGGCTTCCGCCATGATGACGGTGGCAATCCCCAGCGTAAATTGGATGATGATCGGAGTAATTGCATTGGGCAGCACATGCAGCATGATGATTCGACCATCGCGCATGCCTAGTGCTTTGGCGGCGATGATGTAGTCTGCGTTTTTGGTTGCCAAGACCTGCCCGCGCATCAACCGTGCGGAAAAAGGCCATGTCGATAGCGATAGCGTCAACAGCACACTGCCAATATCTGGTTTGAGCAGCGATACCATGAACACCGCGAAAAGGAAGTTTGGTAGTGCATACATAATATCGACAGCGCGCATGATGACGGTATCGAAGATGCCGCCGTAGTAGCCAGCCACCACGCCCAACAAGACCCCAAAACTGGTCGCAACGACCTGCACGAATACACCCACGAATAAGGAAATTCTCGCACCATAAATAATGCGGCTGAGCATATCACGCCCAATTTCATCTGTGCCCAGCAGATGCTCCAAACTCGGTGGTTGCCGTATGGCGGCGAAATCTGCTAGCGTCGGGTCGTAAGGGGCGGTGAATTCGGCAAATACCGCAACAATAATCAGACAGAACAGAAATATTGCCGACACCAGGGCTGTCCGGTTGCGCCCCATACGGCGGAGGGCATCCAGCCAGGGGCTAGAAGGTCTTGATGATCCAAGAGTTTTTATTCTGGAAGAAGTTGCATCAGTCATGGGATCACCCTCAGCTAGTGGTGCGGATGCGCGGGTCAATGACACCGTACAATAGATCAATGACGAAAGTCGAGAGTAGGAAGGCAACCGCCAGCGCTAGTGTTGCCCCCAGGATGACCGGGTAATCGCGCTGTAACACGGCTGTCACGCCCAGGCGACCAATGCCTGGAATGTTGAAGATGGTCTCTACGATGAATGAACCGCTCAAGATGCGTCCAATCAAAATGCCGATCACCGTGAGTACCGGGAATAGAGCATTACGCAAGCCATGCCGGATGATAACGGTGCGGCTGCTCAGTCCCTTGGCGCGGGCGGTTGTCATGTAATCTTGATGCAAGACTTCCAGCATCGAGGCGCGTACCAACCGCGAGAGCAGGGCACAGGGCCGTGTGGCCAATGTGATTGCTGGCAAGACAAAATGAGCGGGTGTTTCGTACCCGGCGACGGGCAGCCAATCCAACTTCAGTGCGAATAGCAGGATCATGAATGTCGCCAGTGCGAAGTCCGGCAAGGAAATGCCGAGTAGGGCGACAGTCATCGCAGAGGTGTCGATCCAGGTATTATAGGCCAATGCCGATACTACCCCCAAAAACACAGCAACGACAATTGCAAAGACGATAGCCACACTTTCCCAAGTCAACGTGACGACAATCGCCGGACCCAACAACTCGGTGACATCCGTCCCCACATAATGATACGACTTGCCCAGGTCACCTTGTAAAGCATTGGCCACATAATAGCCATATTGCACCAATATCGGCTGATCCAGGCCGTAGCGTGTTCGCCACTCGTCGAGGACTTCCTGAGGCAGATTTTGCTCGCCTGCCATCAGGCGCAGTGGATCGCCTGGGGCCAAACGGGATGCGGTAAAAGCCAGCAGTGTCGCACCAAACAGGCTGAATACAATGAAGAAGATGCGCTGAAGTAGGTATCGTTGCATGGGATCAAACGGTCTGTACTAAGGTGAATGGGGTTGAAAGAGAGTGGACCTCACAGGCCCACTCTCCGCGAATGACTCACTTGGCTATTTTAGCTCTTTACCACAGTCTCGAACCCAAGCGGACCGAACAGGTTCGCCCGGAAGCCTGTCACACTCGGGTCAACCAGATAGATATAGCGCGAGTAGCCCAACGGGATCATCGCAGCATCTTCCATTGCGATTGCTTCAGCGGCTTGCCAGTCGGCTTTGGCTTCTTCAAAGTCCGTCGAAGTCCGGGCTGAATCAACCAGGGCATCGACGTCTTCATTGCAGTACGTGGAGAAGTTGCTGTCCAACCCGCAGACCAGCATTTCGTAAGTCCACACAGAGGCACTTGGCGAGTCTGCTGTCCAGCCGAACAGGAAGAACTGCCAGCGATCATGTGACCACAGGCCGTCGATCATGTCGCCGCGTTCCGGCTGGATGATCTCAACCGTGATACCCAGGTTGGCATTGAGCATAGCGGCAATCGCTTCTGCATTGGTGCTGTTGAGGGTGGCCAGTTCTAATGTCGGGAAGCCTTCACCACCTGGATAACCAGCGTCTGCCAGCAATTGTTGCGCCATTGCCGGGTCATAAGCATAGCCTTCGAGGTCGGGGTTGTACTCAGGAATATTCGGGGGAACCAGACCCGTAGCGACTGTCCAGGCACTGTTCAACACAGCCGAAATCAGGGTTTCACGGTCGATGGCATAGTTGAATGCTTGTCGCACTCGTACATCCTGGAACGGCTCGAACATGCTTTGATTCATGCCTGCATACTGGATCTGGGCCCGTGTGAAGTATTGGATTTCTTCGCCGAGTACGGGATCATTGGAAACGCGCTCGAGTTCCGCGGGCGGCACCGCGACAATATCCAGTTCACCAGCTTCGTATTGGGCCAGGGCGGTCGTCGTATCGGGAACAACCACGAATTCGATGCGATCAACCTCAGGTGCGCCCAGGAAGAAATCGGGGTTAGCTTCCAACACGATGCTGACGTTCGGTGTCCATTCGACAAATTTGAATGGTCCTGCACCGACAGGTCCATCGACCCATTCCGGTTGGCCTTCAACAACGGACTCCATTGGAACGACCCAGGTTACAGGTGTCGCCAGGCTTTGCAAAAAGCTGAGCGAAGGCCGTGTCAGTGTGACCTGCAGTGTCTGATCGTTGATGACCTCAACGCCTGTCAGTTCTTCGGCTTCACCTGCGAATAGCTCCGTACCGCCGACGACTACTTCCCAGGGTTCACCAGCAGTTTGCGCGCCCAGGCTTGGATCCAGGTAACGCTCCCAACCGAGCTTGAAGTCCTCGGCCACGACTGGGCGACCATTGTGCCACAGGGCATCGTCACGCAGTGTGAACGTATAAACAAGGCCATCATCGGAGACGGTGTAGTCGCTCACCAGGTACGGCACAACGTTTGTGTCGATGTCATAGGTGAACAACCCGGCATGCAAATTCAGCGCTAATTGGCCGGAGACCAATTCTTTAACCAGTCCAGGCTCAAGGCTGGCCGGGTCACTTGTGATCGGGAATCTGAGAACCGTCGGCTCATCTTGCGCGAATGCCTGAGTGCTGAGTGCCAGCATCAGGACGACGAATACCACGACTTTCGTTGTTTTCTGCAACATCTTCGCCTCCTCAATTAATTGAATGCTTTCATACGAGAAACATGGCAAAGATTGCCATCCGCTCGTTATGGCCAAGTTAGTTGTTGAGGGCAGCTCTCAAAGCGGCCTCAATGACATCTGCGGCGTGTTCCGCTTGCGCTTGCGTGATGACCAGAGGTGGCCGTACATCCAAAATGTGACTCCGACTACCAAAATAGACCCCGTTTTCATAGCAAACGGATTGTATCTGCCGCACAATTTCAGGATAGGGTTCTTTTGTAACCGGGTCTTTGACAAACTCCATCGCGATGGATAGCCCCTTACCGCGGACATCCCCAATCACGTTGAATTCAGATTGCAATTGCTTAAACCGGGAGAGTAGATAAGTCCCGATTTCTAGTGCGTGTTCCGGCAGCTTTTCTTCTTCCATGATGTCCAGTACCGCCAGTGCGGATGAGGCTGCGAAGAAATTGCCGCCATTACCGCCGCTCAACTCACCAGGGTCAAGGGCATCAAACAGCCGCGATTCGCCAATCACGCCAGCGATAGCGATACCGCTGCCCAGCCCCTTGCCGATGCAGATCATGTCGGGGCGCAGGTTTTCCCATTCCAGCGCGAATATCTTACCCGTCCGCCCGAACGAGGACTGCACTTCATCTAAGATGAACAACACATCCCGTGCTTCACACCATTCTTGCAGGCGTGTCAGATAGCCTTCTGGCGGGAAGACCATGCCGCCTACACCCTGATACGGCTCCACGATGACCGCTGCCAGATCGTCCGTGCTTTCGTACTGCATGACCTGATCAAGAAAGTCGATACAGAACATGTCGCAGTCTTTTGGTTGCTTGCCGAACGGACAGCGATAGCAGTTGGGGTAGGGTGCGTGTAGTACACCGGGCATCACGGGGCCGAACTGCCGCTTGCGTCGCATCAAGCCGTTTAAACTTGATGCCGCATATGTTCGTCCATAGACGCCGCCCCAAAAGGCCAGGATTTCGTGCTTGCCGGTATAGCGCCGCGCGATCTTCACCGCCCAGTCAATCGCCTCACTGCCTTCTGACACCAGATACACTTTGTCCAGGTTATCTGGCGTGATGTCGACCAGGCGCTTCACCAATTGGGCACGGGCCGCATTGGTTTGGCCGCTCTTATTGGTGATCATCACATCCAGCGCCGCCTTTAGCGCGGCCACATGTCGCGGATGCCGATGGCCGACATTCATGATGATGTCGCTCAGGTCAATCGACGTGTGGCCGTTGGTGTCAGTAAGGGTCGCGCCTTCAGCCCGTTCGATCACAATCTCCGGCGAATTCGGGTTGAAATCCGCGTCGTATTGGGTTGCCAGGGCCAGGATGCGCTCTTTGGTCAGTTCTGGCATTTAGTTGTCCTCAGGGATTTCATAATCCACGAAGTTTTGCGCAAAATAGATGATGTCCTGGGCTTTGGCTGCCAGGGCTTTTTCGCCTTTTTCGACCGTTGCCAGCGTGGCATTGCCATTGATGCCGCTCTTGGTGCGCATCTTGCCGCCAACATGCAGCTTCTTCACGCCGTCTTTGCCGAATGCGCCTACAACGCCTTTGCGAACCTCATTGGGGGCCAGTTCCATCTTCACCAGATCAGGGCGCAGCGCTAGCATGCAGGATGTCTCCATTTCGTCTGCATGACCACCTTTTTCCTGCTCTTCGATCTCTGCATACACTTCTGATCCCAGGCCGAGGATATCTGTCACAGCGACGACAATACCCAACTCGTTATGCAAGTCAGACGACAGCGTCCGCAGTGGGGGATGTGTCGATACGCCGCCATCCAGAATAATGAACTTCTTGATGCCAAAGCGATGAATCGACTTGATGATGTCAGCAACAATCGCTTTGAAATGTTCAGCTTCGATAGATACGCTGCCTTCCCAGTCAATAAAAGCCGGGTAATACGCATAAGGCAGCGTCGGCAATAAGATGATCGGTGCTTCTTCGACGACCCGGCTGGCCAGGTCATCGACCACCATCTGGTCGGTCCCCAGCGGCAAATGCGGCCCATGCTCTTTGGAGCCGCCGCCAATTGGCAGCATGGCTATCGAATATTCCTTGAAGGCTTCAATGGCTTCGGGCCATGTGATGTCGGATATGCGGACGCCTTTCATTGTGCTTCCTTTCCTATAGTCAATCCCAGATAATCAATGATGTTTTGTCCCAAGATGCGCTCTTTCACAGGTTGGGGGAGTTTGCTTTGCTCAATGATATCCAGCTCATCCGCCAGGGGATCGCCACCCAGATAGCCATTGAACGGATAGTCTGAGCCAAATACCAATCGTTCCTCGCCGATAATCTCAATCGCCCGCGCGATGATGGCTGGATCTCTGACCGTCGATGTATCGAAAATGACCTGCGCTTCATCGGCTAAACCAAGCAGCGCTTCTTCGACCCGTGCGCTGGTGTTCGGCGTATGGCGCCCCATATGGGCGACCATTAGCTTCAAATTAGGCACCTGCCGTAAAATTGCTTTGGCTTGGTCTGGCACACTGTAGCCTTCACTTGCCCGGAAGTGAATCAACATCGGCACATCCGCCTCAGCCATCGTCTGATACGCGCGTATCAGGTCAAATCGCTCTGGCGCATACAGGATGTTCTGCTGCTTAAAGCCCATCATGCCTTTTTGCAGCCAGTACTCGGTATCATCACCCACCAGCCCAAACGGAATAATGCGGTCAGGGTAGGTATGGTAGGCATCCAGTACATAGCCATTCGCTTGAATGCGATCAACCTCTTTTAATGGGAAGCCAAATACAATCGCCCAGTCAACGCTACTGGCATCCATCGCCGCGATCTGTCTGGCGATACTGTTTTCCATGCGGTCCTGGAACGCCGGACGGCTCTTGCGCTCCTCAGAAATCGGCTCACTGAGGAAGCCCTCTAGACCAATATGAACGTGGCTGTCAATCACGACCATGCTCAGGACTCCATATGGGCGACCTGGCCCATAGTCTGCACGGTATTTCCCGTATCATCGCGATAAATTTCCATCGTCAATTCATGCTGGCCGCCAGGGTAATAAAGCTGGATGAACTCTACCGGGCGTTCTTCGTTGGTGTACGTCACTCTGTTGACCATCAACACGGGCGAATGCGTCGATATGCCGAGTGCCTGGGCGATTTCTTCATCCGCCGCAATCGCTGTGATGCGTTGTGTCGCTCGCTTTAGGGTGATGCCCGCTTTGCTGGTCAGCAGTGAATAAATCGGTGTCGTCTCGACTTCTTCCGGGCTGACGATGCGCCCAATTTCATACGGCAAATAGATGACCGCATAGGCGACGGGAACGTCGTCTACTGTGTGGCGGCGCTTAATTTGCAACACTCTCTCTGAATGATCGAGTTCTAATAGGGAGGCTAGACGACCCGATGCCTGTAACGTCTCAAAGCTGAGGCTTTCCATCACCTGGGTGGGGTAGGCGGTGGTCATCATCTCGGCGAAGCCTTGCAGCGTTTGCAGGTTTTCTTCGATCTTCCGCGGATAGACGAACGTCCCCTTGCCCGCTTGCCGCATGATCAAATGGTCATCGACCAACAATTGCAGGGCTTTGCGGACCGTTACTCGGCTTAGCCCATGCATTTCCGCGAGCTGTTCCTCAGTTGGCAGCACATCATGCGTATGATATTCGCCCATCTCGATTTGCTTGCGCAGCAAGCTATACAGTTGTTGGTAAAGTGGAATGGGACTGTCTCGCCGCATTGTCATGAATTCACCCCATCTGACTGACAATCCTGTTGGCACAGAGTAGGCTAAATCTGTGCTATTTGTATGGTATTGTATCTAATTGTATGTGTTTGTCAAAAATCCAACTAATGTATCAGTAGAGTTCCGAAGTGAGAAAACCCGTATCATTAGGACGGTGACAGCGCACATTTCAACTGCGCAACAAAAGAGCCACTGAGTCCAGCGTCCGATAATTATTAGGATACTGGTTCAACCTGACTCGAATTTCGTAAACTGGTTGCCGATTTATCAGTGGGGCAAGGGCTAGGCTTGAAATACGGGCATTGTCACATAAACGAATCATGATCCTTGCTTTTGCAAGGTGCGATGTAATTTCAAACTTACTTTGAATTGCGCCTGTAGATCGAATGGTGGAATTATCATGATTGTAAGGCGCGCGTGCCCGATCCCCGTCGCTCCTGCAGAGAGTATCTCTGACAAAAAGCCAGCCTTGAGCTGGTTTTTTTGTTTTCTTGTATACCACTTGCGTAGTACATAGGGATTGCATATCTCTCATTTAAGTTGTGTTGATGTGGCTAAGGTACCATTTCCGCATAATATTCAAATCACAAGCGAGAAAATCGTATGTTAAAAGCCTTGCGGAAAGTGGCAGTGTTGGTTACAGGTCTCGTTGGTGGATCGGTTGGTGCCTGGATACTGTATAGTCGCACAAAGATCGACCATGCGCTGCCTTTGCCCAAAGCGATTGATGCTACTCAAAGTGAATATATTGGACGCCTCACATCTCGTCGCATAAGCTACTATGCTGATGCTAGTGGTGTTGGCTCACCATTAGTTCTGATACACAGCATTAATGCAGCTGGGTCGGCTTATGAGATGAAACCGATCTTTGAACAATACCGTGGACAACGTCCTGTGTATGCGCTTGAACTACCGGGCTTTGGCTTTTCGGAACGGAGTGATAAGGTTTATTCATGGCAACTCTATACAGACAGTATTGTTGAGTTTTTGACCGATGTGGTAGGCGAACCGGCCGATGTGATTGCACTCTCACTCAGTAACGAATTTGCTGCCCGTGCTGCACACAACCATCCAGACCTGTTTCGATCTTTGACGATGATCTCACCGAGTGGTTTTACAGCGCGTGAGAATAAGGTGGCTTCGCAGCGTGCAAGTGACGATGGCAATAGCAATAGCGCATATAGTGTCTTGGCGAATCCCCTGTGGAGTCAAGCGTTTTTTGATTTGCTTGCGACCCGCTTTAGTATAAAGTATTTTCTCCAGC
The DNA here is from genome assembly GCA_002699585.1 of Anaerolineaceae bacterium. GTDB lineage: Bacteria > Chloroflexota > Anaerolineae > Aggregatilineales > Phototrophicaceae > Phototrophicus. The sequence continues at coordinate 17,507 of PABP01000004.1, forward strand.
AGAGTTTTGAAGGTGAACCGGACGAGGGGTTGATGGCATATGGTTTTGCGACAACACATCAGCCTGGTGCGCGCTATGCCCCACTATATTTTGTAAGTGGTCAGCTTTTTAGCCCCGATATTCTCCAATCTGTCTACAAATACCTCTCTATTCCTGTCCTCGTTATCTATGATCGTGATAACTTTGTGCGCTTCGATGCGTTATCTGAGGTAGTCGGCAAGTATGACAATTGGCAGTCTGCTCGTATCGTACCGACAATGGGCTTACCGCATTTTGAAAAGTTAAGTGAGGTACGTAGAGTGCTAGACAGTTTCTGGGAGAAGCTGTCAATATAGTTATCTTCCTGAAACAAGGCTTAATGCTCGTCTTTCAAGACGGGTCTGTGTACGGCAAGAAAGGACACCCGAACTTGGATGTCCTTTGCCAGGAGGACGTAACGAAGGGCAACAACGTCACGTCACAAGGGGGATTGCCTAGAAGTCAGCGATAATGTCTGCGAAGGGTTCTAATATACTGTCTGAGATGGCTTTCCCCATGTCGTTAACCACCTCAATATCACTGCGGAAATGAATGCCACCCCACATGCGAGATAAGCCAACCGTATCGGCTAAATTCAGCAAATCGTCGGTTTCAGATGGGAAGAATGCGGCCATCGTCGCTAGCGTTGCGGTCGTTCCAACGGAATGTGCTGCTGGGTAACTCGGATGATTGGGTGCTGGGAATAACGCGACAAACTCTGGGTCATATTGGAAGGGCCGGATGCCGTTCTCGCGTTTGATGGAGAGAAAAGTAGAAGGTCATGGTTTAGGGCTTGCAATTGTTCGTCAAGTAGCCAGAAAGCTTGGTGGTGACGCGTTTGTGAGTAGCCGTCCGGGCCAGGGTAGTACGTTTAGTTTTACCTTGTTGCTAACACCTTAATAAGCAAATTATATTGCATATGAAGGACTCATTACCTGTTTACGTTTTTGACGGCTCTATATTCGAGTACTGATGAAAGGGTATGGCGTGACTAAGGTGACGGTTTATCGTTATCTGGGTAACTGAGAGTGATATGCTTTGTGTTATCCAACTCTTTGGGCTCGAATGACCCTTAAAAGGGTTACCTAACCTCTTAATGTCAGCCTGATGCTCCAACTTTGCTTACTGGGAAATTGACTCTTACTGTTGTGCCTGCACCAACTTGACTTTCCAAATCTAATGAACCTCCCAGCAGATCAAGCGCTTGCTGGACGATTGATAATCCCAACCCTGTACCAGAGACTTTTGTGACGTTCGAACCTCGCTGAAAAGAACTAACAACACGCTGCTGGTCTTCTTCAAGAATACCTATACCCTGATCCTGAATGGTAAGCATGTATTGGCTGTCTACATTATCCAATGTTATGTGTACTCGGCTGCCCGGTGGTGAGTACTTAATGGCATTTGAGATAAGATTAGCTGAAATTTGACGTAGTAAGCGGGGATCTGTCATGACACGATCAGTAAGACAGCTTTCATAAAGTAATTCGTGTGCCTCACTGTCAGCCGCTCGAAATTCTTCCACGATGCGCCCCACAAACTGTCCAATCTCCAGTGGCTCAGGTTTGACTGTAAGTCTGTCAGCGTCTGCCTGAGCAAGAAAGAGCATGTCATCTAGCATCTGAATAAGCTGGCGTGCTGATGATTCGACATTATCTAAATGTTGTAGGCGGCGCTGCTCATCCATCCGGTCAGCGTAATTACGAAGCAGTTCAATAGACGAGATAATGGTCGCCATTGGGTTCCGAAAGTCATGTACAAACATAGCAACCATCTGGGCTTTTAGGGTACGCTGCTCATGTTCGTGCTCTAATCTCTGCCGCAAGGACTCTAATTCGATATCCTTTTCGCGTTTTTCGGCAGCTCTCTTGTCGAGGCGTGCCTCTACAGCCTGAATAAGTTCGTGGTTGGTGTACGGCTTGGTAATATAGTCATCTGCACCCAGGTTCATTCCCTGCCGGATATCATCATGAGTGACCCTGGCAGTTGTGAAGATGAATGGCGTCCCCTGCGTCAGTGAATTGGCCCGAATATCTTGTAGCACACCATAGCCATCCAGACCTGGCATCATGATATCGCATATGATTAGATCGGGAAGGTGACGAACAGCAGCGTTGACGCCCTCCAGGCCATCAGCGGCAGTTACAACTTCGTATCCTTCAAGAGTTAGCCATTCAGAGACCTCGTTGAGAAGTGCTTGTTCATCTTCTATAACTAGTATCTTGGCCATAGTCTTAATTTCCTTGTTGGGCAAGCGGTATTCGCACCGTAACTTTGGTGCCTACATCTATCTCGCTGTCGACATGAATCGTACCACCATGCAGATCCACTGATTCCTTAACAATAGTCATGCCCAGACCCGTTCCGTGAATGGTTCCCACGTTGGCTGCCCGGTGGAATGGTTCAAACAAATGCTTCAGGTCACTTTCCGGTATGCCCATCCCTTGATCCTGCACACGGAGGACAAAGGCTCCATCGTCATATTCCAGGCGGACGGTGATGCTCTGGTCTTCCAACGAGTACTTGATAGCATTTGAAAGCAGATTGCTTATGAGTTGTCGGATTAATTTCTGATCCACCTGCGCTATGGGCAGACGTCCTTCACATACATATTGTATGTTGTGAGTGAAATTTGGTTGATTAATGTACTCGTCGATAACATCATGGCACAATATATCCAGATTAACTGATTCTGGGTTGAACAGCGTACGTCGCGCTTGCAACTGCGCGAGTTTAAGCACGTCATCCATGATGTCTTTGAGATAGTCTACCTGGATGCCAATACTGTCCAATTTTTGCTCTATTTGGTCGTCCGTAAGCCGTTGCCGATAAATGCTCAATGTGTCCGTGATTGCCCTGATAGTTGCTAGCGGTGTACGAAATTCATGTGAGGCCATTGAGACAAAACTCGACTTGAGTTCGTTGAGTTCCCTCTCTTTTTCTACGGCAGCACGCAGCGATTCTTCGATCTGTTTGCGCTGGGTGATGTCATGAATAATGCACACATAGCTCCCATCTTCGATGAACCCAATCGTCAACTCTATTGGAAAAGATGTGCCATCTTTATTCTGCGCTTCGACATCCATAGACAGGCTGCCCACAGTTGCTCTGGCTTCAGAAATTGTCTGAATAACATCATTACTGTCAGCAAGAAGCGAAACAGGTGAAATATCGACAAATTCACCCTGTTCGTAACCAAACATCACCTCAAAAGCTGGATTGGCTTGTTCAATGTTCAAATCAGCATCGAGCAGCAAAATAGGATCCACACTGTTGTTTAGGATGGCTTCAACACGTTCCTTGGCTTCCTGCAACTGCTGAGTGCGCTCAGCCACCCTCCGTTCGAGAGTATCGTGGGCCGCCTGAAGTGCGGAAGTCGCCTCCATAGATTCCATCCTATGGCCAAGCCTGCGCGACAACTCGTTAACGAGCAAAACTTCCTCTTTCAGGAAAGGTCCTTCAAACTGCTGTGGTCGCTCTTCTAAATAGTAGACTTCGAGCAGGCCAAGCTGAACGTCGTAAACAATTATGGGGCTAGTTAGGTGCCAGCTTGTCTCTCGGAAATGCTCGGAGCTATAGCTCTTGTCGTCAACAGTCAGGCGAGCGCAAGCAATATCAGGATATTGCATACCCGTTGGGATCAGGTTCGCCGTTTCCTGGAACAGGGCCTCCCGCGTAATGCTGCGCTGTTCTAGGAGCTTGGAATGCTCATACAAGCAACCCAATTCTTTCACGCGTTCGTTAAGTTGATTCTTCTGCTCCTCCAACCGCTGAGCTGCCAAGACCTTATCTGTAATATTCATGTGTGCCAACACCACACGCCTGGGCGCAGATTCCGGGAAGGGTGTTACGTGCATGCTAAACCAACGCTCTTCATCAGGGCTATGGCAAGGGTAGTCTAAATAGAATGCGTCTCGCGATCCATCAATTACTGCACGAATGCCATCGGCTGCAGGCGTCGCTTCTTCAGAATTAGCACTTATCGCAGTATCACAGATCGTAAGATAGTTTGTGCCAACGTAGTGTGCCGATGCCGGAGAGCCATTCTCTTCTGCAAATTTCACCCAGGATTCATTGACATTGATAATCGTGCCATCCGAAGCCAATACCGCTGTGTGGGCGGAGAAGGCATCCAGCGTTGTTTGAAGAAAGACACGCATGTCTTCTACAATATTCACTTGAGCACGTAGCGCTTGTTCGGCCTGCTGACGCTGATCTTGCTCTTCTGCAAATGCCATTGCAAAAGAAATATCGCCAGCCATTTCATCCAATAGCATGACTTCTTGTTGATTGAAGAACTTCGGCTGGTCCGAGTAGAGACCAAACAAGCCGCGCGTCTCGCCTGCTACCACGAGCGGAAAGGCTGCCAATGAGCGATAGCCCAAGGCTAAAGCTTTCTTGGCCCATGGGACATCGAGCATATCCCGCTCAATATCGTTTACAACAACGCGGTCGCCATCTATAAGCGCCTGGTTGCACGGATTTGTATTCTCGGATTCGCTCGAAATCAGTCGTTGTAACATTTCAAGATAGTCACCAAAATGCCCGGCTTTGGCGATTGGTTTTACGTCTCCCGTTTCGACATTGAGCATACCAATCCACGCCATGCGAAAGCCGCCATCGTCGATTGCAATCCGACAGGCTTCATCAAATAAATTCGACGTATCGCGAACGCGGACAATCGTCTGGTTAACATTGCTCAGCAGGGTCAACGTTCTGTTTAGCTTGCGTAGATCCTCTTCAGCCTGCTTGCGTTCAGTGATGTCCTGTACAATCCCTGTTAGCATTATTGGATTGTCTGCTTTGTCTCTGATGACCTCACCTGCCTCAGCCCAGATCCAGCGCTCTGTTCCATCTGACAGGACAATACGATATTCCAGCGGAATGATGGGTTTATTTTTTGCAACCGAAGCGTTCGAATGTTCAACTGCGGCCCGATCATCAGGATGAATGACTCTTTCAATTAAATCATTTAAATCACCACTGAAGGCTTCCTTTTCGATGCCAAAGATACGATACATCTCATCGGACGCTTCCAGACGATTGGTTACAATATGCCATGTCCAATTGCCTACACGGGCAACTCGCTGTGCCTTTTTCAGTGCGGATTCCGAACGTCGAATGGTTTCCTCTGCTTTTTTACGCTCAGTGATGTCCATAGAGACACCGATAATCCCTATCTGCGTTCCCTCAGCATCCACAACGGGGCTGTTAGAGATCAGTGCGGGAAAGGTCGTACCGTCTTTGCGCTGAACCGTGAACTCGCCATTCCATGTTTTGCCGGACTGCAAGCTTTCTACGATCTCATTGGCCTGCTGGCGGGATGTATTGGATGGTGTTAATTCCAGGATACTACGGCCTATGGCTTCCTCTGTGGACCAGCCATAGAGATTTTCAGCAAATCTATTCCAGTAGGTAACATTAGCATTCATATCGGTGGCAATGACCGCCTGCCCGACCATGTCCAGCAACTGCGCCTGAAAACGATTCATGTCTTCAGCATGTCGACGCTCAGTAATGTCCATCCCATAAATGTTGGTGTAGCCCATGTCTGATATGGGGACGAACTGAAGGGACCAGAACCTATCACCGTACTGAAAATCCATTTGCTCAATTGATCCACTAGCAGAGGTATCTGCCAGGAAAGTGAGCCATTCTGCTGGCGCAAGGTCACCGACCGAGACATCTAATTCCATCAAAAGCGCTTGACCAGACGAGTTGGCGTAGAGGATTGTCCCATCACCAGACAATCGCAAGATGGGCTGTGGGTTTTCCAAAGGGAACTTCGCTAGACTATTGATCTCTGCCTGAGCCTTTTTGCGCTCAGTAATATCCGTAAATGATGCAACGACGCCCAACAGATCGTCGTTTTCCGCGTCGTGCAGGGGTTGTGAGTTGATAATCAACCACCTTATTGTTTTGTCGGGCGTGTTCACGCCCATGACAACATCGGATACGGGGTCACCCGTCTTTAATGTCACCGATACAGGGTGCGTATCGCTAGGGAACGGGGAGCCATCTTCGTGTATCGCCTGCCAGTTAGGATCATATGCAGTCCGACCCATGATTTGATCAGCCGGCAGTCCCAGAATACGCTCTGCAGCCGGGTTGCAAGTCTGAAAAACACCTTTGCTGTCTAGAAGAATAATGCCCTCATGCAAAGCCGTAACGACTGTACGGTAACGTGCTTCACTTTGTCTTAGTTCGTTTTCCTTGCGATTTTTCTCAGTAAGATCCGTCAAGATTAAGCAGATCAACTGGGACTCATCTACGCTGAATGGACTAGCAGATATATACAGTGGAATGACACGACCGTCTCGATTTTGACACTCAAATTCTCCATGACAACCATTTTCAGAAAGTGCCCTGTGGAGCAAGCTAAGAAACTGTTTACGCTGGTCGGGAACGATATATTTGTCGATTTCCTGCGAAGCAAGTTGATCTAGAGGTTCTTCTAGAATTCTAGCAAGATAGGGATTGCTATAGAGGATTGTGCCATCAGGGGTGATAGTAGCAGCGCCCTCCTGCATCTTTTCGACCAACAATCGATATGGATGGTCAGCACTCTCTAGTGTGTAGATTTGATTTCCCTGAGAGGTAGCGACAACTAAAGCATCCACTGCGCCGCTACGAATCGCATGCAGGGTATCCTCAGCCTCACTCAGCCGCTGCCGTAGCTCTTGGTTTTCCTGTAGAAGTTGATCGTACGAGGACATCAATCTAGCCTGTTTTTAATTTACATTATATTATTTTTAGTTTGTTAATATTCTAAAATTTTATTGTATTAACTTTCGATAGGGAGGCGAATCCTAAGAATTGTTTCTACATTTGGCACACTATCAATTTCGATTGAACCATGATGTAGTTCAACAATACGCTTCACAATTGCTAATCCCAGCCCTGCGCCACCTGTCATACTGCGCGCCTCATCCACTTTGAAAAATCGTTCAAAAACGTGTTGCAACTTTTCCGAGCTGATACCAGGACCGCTATTCGCGACTTCAATCAGGATGTGGTGGTCTTCCATAATTGCCGAGCGAACTTGAACTTCTCCGTCAGGGGGCGTAAAGCGAATGGCATTCTGAATTAACTCTACCAGCGCGCGAAAGAGCATTTCCGCATCAAATGAAATAAGTGGTGTATCTAATAATAAATCACTACCAACGGCAATACCCTTTAGCTGCGCTTCTCGTTCAACAGACAATGTAGCCTGTTGGATTACAGCATTGATCTTACCTGGGCCCAGGATCAGCTCTTTAGTACTGTCCAGTGCCGCCATCTCCTGGAACTGCTCAAGGACACGATTCAAATACAGAACTTGGCTCTCAACCTGTCGAACTTTCTCTTGTCTACGTTGCTCGTCTTCAATGTGGCCAAGATTGACAAGGCCACTGAGGATGATTGAGATGGGTGTTCTCAAATCATGTGAGGTGTTACTTACAAAATTGGCTAACAATCGGGTGCGTTGCCGCTCGATTTCTAGTTCGATGGCCTGCTGCTCGGCCTGCTTCTGCTGGCGCAAATCAGTAATAATCAAACAGATGATGTTACTTTCATCCAGTGGAAGCAAATTGGCGCTAATAAGGACCGGGACATCTTGAGCAGATTGCTGCCGTAAATTGAACTCGCGCTCACCGCCTCTAGCAGCTAATGCTGCCTGTCGAAATGTAAGGAACGATTCACGTTGGTCATGAACAATATATTGGTCAATGTGTTGTGAAATAAGCTGATCAGAGGGATAACCAACAGTCTCTGCAAAACGTCGATTGCAATAGAGGATAACTCCATCAGCAGATATTGTTACCGCACCCTCGAGCATTTCTTCAACCAGCAAACGATAGGGATGGTCGGCACTTTGCAGCGTGAATACCTGGGGACCCGAAACTGATGAAACAACAAAAGCATCGACTTCACCTGCACTAATTGCCCGCAGGGTTTCCTCAGCTTCCAATAAACGAGCATGAAGTTCAGCATTCTGCTCTTCTAGTTCGGTATTTTTGTGCTGGCCTACCATGTATTTTACCCAAGATTAAATCTAGTCAGTTGATGCTATCAGATCCAATCCCGACAGCATTTTCCCCTGATCAGTTAAATCACCTACCATTCGTCGTTGTGGCAAGGGGCGTTTTTTGATGAGAGCTGGCACGGCAACCACATGTTCGTGCTCAGCGAGCTTTGTCTGTTGATAAATGTCAATGATCTGTAGTTCGTAGCGCCCCAATAAATATTCCTCACAAATGGACCGAACTGAAGCAATCGCTTGTATGGAGCGAAGGCTGTGTCCAGCTATGTAAAGCTGCAATACATAATAATTCTCGTCGAGCTGCCCCAGGGCGTTTGCAGGTAGCCCGTTTGTGTTGTCGGTTTCCTTCTCCACCAGCACCCTCTCACTCCACGTCTTGTTGATTGGGGCGGATCTGCAAACCGACCAGTGTCCGCTCGGTATTCGATAAATCTCCGATGATTTTCTTAATTGGCTCTGGCAGTGACCTCACAAGCGTAGGAATAGCGACAATCTGCTCTCCCTCGGCCAATTGTGGATTCTCCAGCAAGTCTATCACCTGGATTTCATAACGTTTGCCTTCAAGATACCGCTCACATATCTTTTTTAAGTTGGCAATTGCCATCAGTGATTTGGGGCTTTGTCCTGCTACATATAGACGAAGTTCCCATTTTCTCTCACTCGCACCACCTATCATCATATCTTCGTATTCATCCATAATTCTCAACATTCTTTAACTTATTGATCAATGATTCTCGGTCAGCATGCGGTCCCTGCCGCTCCGATACTCTCGCAACAGAGTCAGTTTGTGCTGATACGGTCAAAATGTTGCGATTACCTCTCTAAGCTTATACCAATTGTATTCCCTGAGACGTAATGTTGAACTCACTTACCTGACTGGAGTGGGCCATTCCCCGTGACTTGACGATATATATGGCACGGTTTCGTTCCCCGTTTGATTCAATATTACGCACCAGTAACCAGGTGTCCATCATCGAGGAAACATTGACTTCCGATATTTCAGCGGTTTCTCCCCCATGCGTCAAACTGGTCAATAGGGCGGTGGTTTCACGCATTTTTAGAAAATCAATCAACCGCGTGAGCAACGCACGACTGGCTGATGCAGTACCGATGATATCGAAACTCGTTATTGGGTCCATGACCACAATCTGTGGGTCAAAGTCTGCGATGTCATTGTGCAACTTCGCCAGATGCATCTCAAGACTATACATCGTAGGACGAACAGTCTTGAAGCGCAGTGAATCTGCGTCCACCCAGGGTCTCAGATCAATCCCCACCGAGCGCATGTTACGAATAATCTGTCCGGCTGGTTCTTCAAATGAAAAATACAGACAGCGTTCGCCTCTCAGGCAGGCCGCATGCACAAACTGGGCCGCGATAGTGGACTTGCCAGTTCCTGTCGGCCCAGAGACTAAGATCGTGCTACCACGGAAGAATCCCCGGCCTCCTAACATATCGTCCAGGCGTGATATACCACTAGAAACGCGCTCCTCAGAGACCTTGTAATCCAAGCCGATGGAGGAAATCGGCAACACCGAAAATCCGCTTTCATCAATGAGAAAAGGGTATTCATCGCTGCCGTGGGGCGTTCCACGATATTTGACAATACGCATCCGTCGTGTAGAAAGTTGATTTTCAATACGATGATCCAACAAAATCACGCAGTCGGAAACGTATTCCTCAATGCCATGCCGTGTAAGTGTTCCATCTCCACGTTCAGCAGTGATAATTGCGGTAACACCTTTATCTTTCAGCCACCGGAACAAGCGGCGTAGTTCACCACGCAAGATCTGTGTATCATCTAGCACGGCGAACAACACCTCTAGGGTGTCCAGGACAACACGTTTCGCGTTTACTTTTTGAATAGCATAGTCTAGCCGAATAAAAAGCCCGTCCAGATCGTAATCACCTGACTGTTCAATATCCACACGATCAATGCTGATGTGGTCAACCACCAGTTTGTTCTGGTCTATCAGATTTTGAAGTGGAAAGCCTAGTGAGGCAGAGTTTTGTGAAAGTTCTTCGCGAGTTTCTTCAAAGGCCAAAAATACACCGGGCTCATCAAATTCCGTGATGCCTCGAACCAAAAACTCCAATGCAAACAACGTCTTGCCACTGCCTGCACTACCACAAACCAGGGTGGGGCGCCCTTTCGGCAACCCGCCACCGCTAATCTCATTAAATCCAGCGATGCCTGTGGGTGCCTTGGGAAGTGCAATATGCTTTGGACCAATTGAATCTATCATCAATAATCCCCTAATTAATTAGGTGCGATAATGTCAGATTTAGTTACTACATAATAACTAGAAAGGCAGAGAGAGACAAAAGGAGTAAGGTTAATGCGATATTTCGAGATGCTAGCTACCTATTCAAACTCCACATTCATCAACTATCTGTATGAGTCTTTTGAATGTGCTGACAATCCCGATAGACTTTTTTCCGTAGAAAATCTGATTATTCAGCAAAAGCTGATGCAGATTCTATGGATATAAATCATATGCGTTCTCGCTTTTGCAATCCAATATATGTTGGGCTTGGTCCTTTTCCAGCCCTAGTTGTCGATGAAACTTGGGTGCGTGCTGTTGCCAGGATGATTGAAAAAGAAGGTTTAGAACAATTCCTCATGAATATGTTGCACGTATTACGCGAGTCATTCGCTGCAGTTGATACTGTTGATGAGCACACTACTAGGATTGGCGATGTTTTTACGCGGCCCGTTATTCTACCATTTGTAATAATAGTATGTGATATAATGTGCCTTCAGCAATCCAAATGATGCACCCGCCGTTTGACCAACGCCCGTCGCTCCCGAAACTATAGGATAGCCATTTCTCATTTTTACCTGAGAAGTGGCTATTTTTATGGGCCTAACAATATTTAGACCGCTTGCTCGACTGATAACTCACTGAAGCTTTTGCTGACCGAGATAAATATAACAAACCACGCATTAGCTTTTGACACTTCCGCTTAGCATGCCAGTGACGATGCGTTCCTGAAAAGTAATGAACAAGATATACAAGGGGATAACCGTAATGACGACACCCGCCGCTACTAAGCCGTAATCTATCAAGCGTTCGCTGCGCAGCAACGGCAGGGCGAGTTGTAGGGTTCGTTCATCAGATGGAAGGAGAATCAAAGCGAATAAATACTCATTCCAGAAATGAATGAAGTTGAGAATGATGATGGTCACCATACCGGAACGTGTAAGCGGTAGGATGATGTGATAAATAATCCGCAACCGATTAGCCCCATCAATCATAGCGGCCTCTTCTAGCTCAATCGGAATATCCCGCATATTGCTTGCGAGTAATACAATGCTCAACGATAATCGAGAAGCGGCATAGAAGATAACCAAGTAAGTTGGATCATAGAGCATATTTAGTTGTACTGATAACAAAAAGACTGGCAGAATGAGTGCAAAAATGGGGACGAGCAGCCCCATAGCAAATAGCAATTCGATCCATCTGGCGACCCATATTGGAATACGTGCGATGGCATAGGCTGCCGGGTAGCTCAGAACAAGCGTCAGTAATTCTGCCCCCACGACCAGGCGCAATGAACTCCACATGGCATTGAGCATATCAGCACGCTCAAACGCCAGCGCAAACTTATCGAAGTTGAGTTGACTGGGCAATGCTAAGGGCATACTGCCAAAGATTTCTGGATTGTCCTTAAATCCAGAGATAAAGACGAAGTAAAACGGAATTAGGATGGCTAGCGCATAGATAGCTGCGATCACATAGCCGCCAATTACGAATCGAGGAACGCCACGTCGAGAAGTTGAAAAAGCTTCTTGTCTACTCATATGTCAATCTATTCCGTTAATACTTACGATGTGTTGCTAGCCGGATAACCAACATGCCCGCCAGCCCAACAAAGAAGATAAATACGCCAATGGCCTGGCTATAACCCAGGTCCCTGATCTGGAAAGCTTGCTTATACAGGTAGAACCCTAGCGTCAATGAAGAATCGCCTGGTCCGCCCTGCGTTAACAACAGAACATTTTGAGCTGCACCCAATAACAACCACATGTAATGCAGCATCAACACAACCCCGAAGAAATCCAAGGTCATTGGGAACACGATCTTCCACAAAATCTCCCAGAGGTTCGCACCTTCCATGAGGGCGGCTTCGTAGATTTCACGCGGGATGTTTGACAAGACCCCAAAAAACAGAACGGTATAAAAGCCAATGCCAGCCCATATTTCGACGGCGGTGACGGCCAATAAAGAGGTGTTGACATCGGCTAACCAGACATGGGTTAAGCTCTCTAGTCCAAACTGACGCAGTAAGAAGTTGATGATGCCGTCTGGTAAATAGAGGCCGAGGAATAGCATCGATACACCTGGCGCGGCCAACATCACAGGCGAAAAATAGACTGTCCGCAAAATACGGTATCCAGGCCAGCGCAAGCTGAGGAAAAATCCAAGGATAAATGCTGGGAAGATTGTCCCTGGTAAAGCGATAGCGATTTGTATGGCCGTATTGAGTAATGCCGTAGAAAAATGACGGTCATGAGTGAATAGTTTTTCGTAATTAGCCAAGCCAATGTTTACGCTTGGCTTAATGAGTCCTTCCCAATCCAAGGTACTGACATGAAACATGTTAGCTAACGGATACAACATGAATATGGCAAATACGATTAGGGCAGGTCCAGAGAATACGAAGAAAGAGAGCCAGTTCGTTAAAACGCGCTTATTCAAATGTTTTATTGGCCGGGTTGTTTCGGTAGTTTGTGTTCTAGGCATGACGCCCATTGCGGATCCTTCGTAAATTGGTGATTAGCAGATGCAACGCTCACCCAGCAAGTGCCTAGTCTCAAATTTGTTATTGTGAGGAAGGCAAAATAGTGGGGAGGGCGTGTCTGTAGCCATCAGGCACACCCTTATGGTTGTTAGCTAAATACGATTAGCTTGGTAAACAGACTAGTCTTGGTAATCTGCATATATACTATCCATTTCGGCCAGGAAGTCCTCGGCTGTTGTGCCGGGGATGTATATGTCGGTAGAAATGCTGTCGAGTGAAGGTAGTACCTGTCCTGGAATATACAGCTCAGTCAGTGGCACAAAGGTTGCTGCGTCGGATTCAGCCAATGACAGGGATTGAACGAAGAGCGGATTGAGCAAGTCGGCATCTACTTCCACGCCTGCAATCGGTGGTACCATACCCGCTTGTTCGACAAATCGGCCAACCATGTCAGGCTGGTAGATGAAGGTGATAAGCTGCTCAATCGCATCCAATTTCTCTAAGCCATTGCGTGTAATCCAGATACCTTTAGCACCGAACCCGCTCCACCATGCCGGGGCTGCGCTGGGTGAATCTGGCAGCATTGGGAAACCACCCAGCACGACGGAATCCATCACTTCTTCCGGTATTTCGCCATAGCTCCATGCGCCACCGTGCATCATGGCTGCTTCACCAGAGAAGAACAACTCATTCATAGTATTGAATTCCAGACCTTCAACGCTATCAGCAAAAACACCTGCATCGCGTAGTTCAACGAAAGTCTCTACAGCCGCCTTCGCATGGTCATTCTCTGAAAATCCACCTTCACCAAATAGGCTAGCAACTTCATCCTGAGTTAGGCCGCTTGCCAATACCATCTGGAAGAGACGTACACCCGTCCAGTCAGAGCCGCCAATGGCGAAAGGTTGATAACCGGCTGCTCGGATCGCTTCGGCAGCGACCAACAGTTCATCTGTTGTTGTAGGAATATCTACGCCCGCTTCTTCGAAGATCGTCGTGTTGTACCAGACTGGCCAGTTAAAACCCTCAAGTGGGAAGGCTGCTATTTCGCCATCCAGCGTCCATTGATCAAGGGCAACGGGCAAGAAACTGTCTGACAAGCCCCATGCCTCAACATACTCAGTTACAGGCATGGCGAGGCCATCCTCGACCCATGACAATGAAGGGCCTAAGAGGTTAAACATCACGATGTCAGACTCTGCACCACCGAGATATGACGTTTCTAGTTTTGTGGGGATATCGTCATTCGAGATGACATCTACATCGATTGTAATGTCTGGATTAGCTGCCATAAAATCATCAAATATCGACTGCAAAACAGGGCCTTTAGGGTCATCTGGCCCCCAGTTTGTCACGACGCTGATGGTTGTACTATCTTGAGCTAGGGCTGGCACCGCTCCAATGACCAAAAGTAGTGTCGCTAATAATGAGGCTAGGACTTTGTTTTTCATATGTATTCTATTATCCTCCAATAGGATAAGGTTCGCGCCGAACCTGATTTTGAGCTCGGCGATTCTGCAAAATCGTCGAGTTCAGTCTATAAAAATGCTTTTTTGATACGATCAAAATAGGGTTCTCAACGTCCTTTTGCCATACAAACTCCTTTCGACACTTACTGGCTTAGTTTTACCCACTGCACCCACAGGATTGCCGTACAATAAATTCAATCGGTAATATCTTCGATGGGGTAGGTTTGCCTTCCATTAAGCTCAGGAGCTGAGCCACAGCTTCCTTGCCTAATTGCTCAATTGGGGAACGAACTGTCGTTAGTTTGGGGGTTAAACGTGATGCCAAATGGTCATCATCGAAGCCCACTACTGCGACATCCTCCGGCACGCGTAGACCATGCTCATATAAAGCATTCAGAACACCCGGTGCGGCCTCATCATTGCCAGTAAAAATGGCATCAAATGACATCCCACTCTCGAGCCATTCCGAGACCATGGTGTAGGAAATATGCTCATCAAAGCCACCATAGCCAATAAGAGAAGGATCGATAGGTAAGCCGTGTGCTTGTAAAGCCTCCCGGTAGCCTAATTCACGCCAATAGGAATCTTCTTCGGATTCCGGCCCGCGCAAAAATGCAATGCGCTGATGACCATGTACTGTCACCAAGTGGTCGATGATAGCTTTTATGCCGGCTTGGTTGTCGACATTAAGAGAAGGGATGGACAATCCGTTTGGAGAGGTTCGATGAAGCAAGACAAGTGGCAGCCCAAGTTCATGTAGGCGTTGGAGTTCTTCATCAGGTAGGCTGCCTGACGAAACGATGATGCCATCTGTGTTGTGTTCACCTAAAAAGGGCCGAGTTTTTTCTTGCTGATTCTCGCTCATGCCGACTGAGTTGATCAATAAACCCAATCCAGCCTCGCGTACGGCCATCTCGATGCCGCGTAGCAGGTATAAATAGTACGGTGCTGCGATCTCCGATACCAATAACCCGAACGCGTTTGTACGTCTGTCAGAAAGCGCCCTGGCCGCCGTGCTCGGTTTATAGTTGAGTTCCTCAATGGCACGTTGTACGCGGGTAGCCGTATCTTCGTTGACCGGTGCATTACCAGAAACCACACGGCTTACCGTTGATATAGAGACGCCTGCTAGCTTTGCTACATCATCTATTGTTGTGCGACGTACACTTTTTCTACGGGTCATGAGTATCGCTTGTTCTAATTCTAAAATGAGATAAACTAATTTATGAAAGCGCTTTCGAAAGCGCTTTCATAAATTGTAACACCTCTCAGGATGTTGTCAAGGTATCCGATCCAGTTTCTGTTTATTGAAATTCATCTGTTCTGACAAGAAGTGAGGATGGAGGGAGCGGCAATAGGGGGACCAGCAACCATAACGCCAACGGAAGTAGCAACGTAAACTTCAACTCTAGTGATATTGACGATGACGACAGGTCAGGTCGTGATGACGATGATGATGACTAGCTCTGATGTCTGTGTAGGCTGTCTAGCACTCCCGTAGCGTCACTAGACAGAATCCGAAACCTAATATATCTCAAAAGGGCAACCACTTGGGTGCCCTTCTGGTTACGCATATAGATCCCTACGTCATATCCTTGCCTTGCTGTATGAGCTTAGACAAGCGTCATAAATACGATTTCCTAATCTATCATACAGATGGTTTTTCGATTTTGACCCAGGTGACAGAAAAGGGCGGTAATTCTAGACTCAATGTAGTGTTGTTGAGCGCTTTTTGGCATTTTTGAATACAGAAACGCTCAGGATCCGCTGGTGTGACATAGGCCTCAATTTGAGAATAGGCCAGTTGGTCTATCTCAGCTTCTGTGTTTTTGAAAGTATCAGGCAGACGGACTTGAAGGGGCAGTGCCTTGTGAAGGTGTTTATTGGCAACAGCGATGAGCAGCCGATCATTTTCTGGGTTGTCAGCGAGGCAAGCAACGACATCGAGGTAGGGTAGGTCAGTTTCGTTATGGCCGATATCCGATGGGACTGTTACATCGAAGGACGGGCCTTGTAGATGGCATGCTAATGGTGTCGTCCCGATGAAATCTTGATACTTCTGAATCACCATATACTGTGGATCATAGTAGGGGATGCCGAACGCCCGCCGCAGGCATCCACCATGCATGTAGCCGGTTGTGTTGGCAATTGGAATGCGTTCTGCGTTACGGATCATCATGTTCAAGAAGGCACCGCCATAAACTACACTGCCAAAGTTCTCAATATGTATAGCACGTAGGTTTTCCCCAACGGGTGCCCATTCTGTAATCGCCAGCTTGATCGGCTCTCGTGAGAGTTTGGCTGTGGCTTCGTCGCATGCTTGGAGCAATTCTGGCAAAAACCGATTTTCCCATGTGCTGACTTGGCCGAGCATGGCGTAGCTGATGACGTCATCCGGTTGCCCTTTCAGGAAGAATGTATTCGAGGGCATCGAATGCAGGGAGATATAGTCGATTTCATCAGGTGCTTGTTTGAGCAGTTGTTCATGCCAGCGACCGTCAGCCGTGGCGTAATCATAACCCTTGCCACCCTCAGCAAAATCAAATCCATTGCCACAGGCAATCAGTTTAATGGGGATGGGGCTGGCCGCTCGCATGGTTTTTGCAAAAGTGGCAAATCGGCGCGCATTCTCATCAGAGCCATGGACGCCCCCTTGCCAGAAACCGAAATTCTCGTTGCCCACTTCCCAGTAAACGACATTATACGGCTCTGGATGGCCATTTTCGGCGCGAAGTCTGCCCATTGGCGTCGTTACATCGCCATTACAGTATTCGACCCAATTGGCAGCTTCTTGGGCATCGCCTGTGCCGCTATTCACGGTGATATGCGGTTCAGCACCGATCAGGCGACAAAATCGGATAAACTCGTCGGTGCCGAAGAGATTGTATTCCAGGCCACCCCAGGCATGGTTTTTGATGGTAGGCCGCAAATCTGCTGGGCCAATACCATCGCGCCACCGAAAGAAGCTCACGAAGTTGCCACCCGGCCAGCGGAACAGCGGTATCGGCCAGTCGCGCGAGAGTTGCACAATTTCGGGATCGAACCCGTCAATGGCATCATCGGGGTATAGTTCTGCTCGATCAATCAACAGGTTGAGGTCGCTGTTAGAGCGGGGCAGCCACCGAATATAAAAATCAACGGGTTCACCGAAGGCCACATTCTTGCCCTCTAAAGAGAGTTGAAAGTCGCATGTGAGCCAGTCTTTCCCGGCGACATCCATACGCACCGAATCTAGGATTTCTCCGGCACATTTAGCATTATTCTGGGTACTAATACGCCGCCGAAACCCGATTTCGACTTCTCCTTGGCTGGCTTCATCTGTGCTGGCGATGCGCAGCCACACTTTGCCATGATACGTCTGACAGCGCCGGATCGGAACGAAAACGCCCTGGCGGATGCCTGCCGGCCCTTCGTCCAATCCTGCCCATCGGATTGATGGATCTTCGGGCCAGTCGCCACCCTGTAACCGGACGGATTCACCTAATCGACCGAGAGATGAAGATGCTGCTCCCTCATAGCCCAACGGACTCCACCCCAGTGGAAGGCCCTCGTCGCTGGCATCATCCAATAAGCTGAGGCCAAATCCGGTGGACATAATTTGCGGGTACCAGTCGGCATCCAGTCCGTCTTTTGGGATGCCATCGAGATACAATTGAACCAGTGCTTTGCCGTTCTGACGAAGACGCTCAAGTTGGACTGGCGGCAGGTAGTGATCCCTTGTGAAGGTCGGATTGACGAGCAATTCTGCTACAACGCCGAGCGTACCATGCCCCAATGGCTCGTAAAAGCTGCCGATCATTTCCTTGCTAGGGGGTGTTCCTCGCTGGGTTGGGTCGATGGTAACGATGCTGTGTTCTGATTCATCATCGCGTGTAAACTGGAATAAGGGATGTTGTGCCACGATGTGTTTCTCCTTTAGCGTTGCGGTCAGCCTATGGCTAACCTTTGAGCGCGCCCGCCATAATGCCCTTGATAAATTGTCGTTGTAAGACGATGAACACAATAAGCAGCGGTAGTGTCGCCAGCGAACTGGCTGCCATGACCTGGCCCCAGGCGTTGGCCCCGGCAGTACCCACTGATGCATTGTTGATCTGTGTATACAAATAGGACAGCATCACTTGCAGCGTCTGCATGTCAATCGAATGGATGGCCAGCGTCGGCCAGACGAAGTCATTGTAGATGTCCAGGAAAACCAGAATCGCCAAGGCTGCCAGTGCAGGCCGCACGATGGGGATCACAATTTGCCAATACGTCTGGAATGAATTGCAGCCGTCGATTCGGGCCGCTTCCATCAATTCATCAGGTATATCAGCGATCTGCTGGCGCATCAGGAAGATATAGAACGCGCCAATGGCTCCTGGCAGCACCAACGCCTGGAAAGTATCGATCCATTTGAGTGCGCCCATTTGCAGCAGCAGTGGGATCAGCATGACAATAGGCGGCAGCATCAAGGTGGCTAACAAAATGTTGAACAGGAGGTCGCGTCCTCTAAAGCGCATCTTGGCAAAGGCATATGCCGCCAACGGTGCGAAGAAAAGGGTAATCCCGCCCTTCAGCAAGATCACGATAAAGGTATTCTTGAAGCCAACCCATAATGGGACATTCGCCAGCATATCTTCGTAGTTCTGTAAGGAAAATGTCGACACATCGAAGTAGAGTGGTGCCGACGCAATCTGTTGCCCCGGCTTAAAGGATGACAGCATCATCCAGGCCAATGGGAACAGGAAAAACAGTGCCAATACAAGCAGGGCAGCATACGTGACGAGATCACCTATCCGGACGCGAGGTCGATTAATCCGTGTCTGTGGCGCGATGGATGTACTTAGAGGTTGCTTCACTTCTAGTGCCATGATGTTCTCCCGTTAGTCCTCATCGTTACCGCTCATCATTTTGAGCATAACAGCCGATAAGATGACCACAATAATCATCAATAAGAAGGAATTGGCCGCGCCCGTGCCCAGGTCCAGGTTTTGCGTATAGCGATATAGGGCATATCCGGCTGTCATGGTCGAGTTATACGGACCGCCTTCAGTCAACACGTAAGGTTCAGCGTACATCTGCAACACGCCCAGCGTTGCGATAATCACGTAGAAACTGATTGACCGTCTTAATAGTGGCACAGTAATCCTGAAGAATTTCTGGAAGCCATTTGCCCCGTCGAGCGCTGCCGCTTCATACACATCCAGCGGAATATTCTGAATAGCAGCCAGCATAATCAGGATCGCAAAGCCGCTGTTCTTCCAGAATACCAGCAGTGCCATCGTCGGTTTGGCCCATGCACCTGTCGTCAGCCAGCCAATCGGCTCAATGCCGATGGCTCCTAATAGCGTATTGATTGCACCAAAATCACTATCGAAGAGAATTAACCACACCTGGGCAATCGCCACCAGAGGGACCAGATAGGGGATCAGGAACGTCACGCGGAAGAACGACCGGAACCACAATGGCCGTGAGAGCATGGACGCAATAAAAATAGCCATCAGCGTCTGCACAGGGACAATCAATACCCATAGCACCGCTGAGTTAAAAATCGAGTTCCAGAAAAAATCGTTTTGTAGCAAAAACGTGTAATTTTCCAGGCCGATAAACTCAGGGATGCCAGCCCCGCGCCATGATGTAAAACTTAGTTGGAAAGCATAAGCCAGCGGATAAAAGCCAAAGGCCAGGAATACGATGAAAAAGGGGGCGATATACAAATAGGGTGCATAGCTACCGCCCAGCCAGAGACGCAGCCGATCAATGGGGCCGCTGGCAGTGGCATTTGTAGGTTTTAAGCTCATGTCTATGTTCCCATTTCGTCATCTGCATTGGATTCATTGCAGATATATTGGGTGGGGCCTGCGTTACCACAGGCCCCGGAGCAAGATGTTTTAACGCATCAAGTTTGAACGGATTTCACTGGCACTGCGCGAGAGCACTTCTTCTGGCGTAATTTCACCTGCTTGCAAGCGTTGAACGTTCGCCCCAAGGAAGTCTGCCAATTGAGAGTACCAGGTCGGGAAGTAATAATTGGACGGAATTTCGTTAACCAATTCGGTTGCGAATGTGTACAGGTCCTGGCCGCCCAGGCTTTCAGGATTTTCCATGAGGTGCACATCAAAAGCAGGCTTATAGGCCGGAATAACAGTCGTGATGCCACCTGGATAAATCTCATTCGGGCCGAAAGCGGCTGAAATACCCTCAACCGTCAGCATCATATATTCATAGAATAGCCACGCTAATTCAGGATTCGCGCCGCCTGCTGGGATCACAAATGAGGAACCACCCATAGACGCGGTCCGTGCGCCATTTTCTGACCAGACGGGCAGTGGGGCCACGCGCCACTTCCCACGAGACTCATTCAGCAGGGCATCGACCTGATAGTTAAACCAGATCGCCCACGGGTAAAAGACCTGGATGTCTTGGTCACACGCAGCAATGTCACCCGGCTGCACAAACGAACTCATATTGGCGACATCTGCATCAATGGCTTTCTTGATGAAGTTCATGATGTTGAGGAATTCATCGGTCTCAATGCTGAGTTCGCCGTTAGCATCAATGATGCTGGCGTCTTGTTGGTTTGCCAACATGGAAACCCACAGCACAATGAGGCCCGGCGTGGTTTCCATATGGATCGGATACATTTCAGGGTTAGCTTCTTTAAGCTTTACCGCAGCGTCAATCAGGTCATCGTATGTCACGATGTCGTCAATATTGATGCCATTTTCTTCCAGGATGTCAGCGCGGTAAAATAGCATGGCCGGGTCGACATCGTAAGGGATGCCCTTGATCTGGCCATCATATGTGTTGACGGCGACTTTGTAGTTAACGAGGTCATCGACATACGGCTGCATCCACTCCGTGATGTCGAGCAAATGCTGCGAGATAGTTCCCTGGAATTCATCTTCGATGAATGCACCATCAGGCACATTGACGCCGGATACCAGCGTCGGGGCTAGTTCGGATGTTTCAAAAGCCTGATGATTGACGATGATGTCAGGGTATTTCTCGTTAAATGCCGGTATCGCTGCATCAATAACCTGGAACAGGTCGCCAGCGCGATCCCATATCGTTATTTCGCCAACAGGCTCAATTCCCTGGGCCAAAATCCGCGATCCGAGCGAGGGCATCATAGCACCAGCGGCACCGATGCCCAGCAGTTTCAGCATATCGCGTCTGGATAATTTTTTGAGTGGTTGAGATGACATCTTCTTATCCTTGTTGGGGCTATTTATCAATAAACTTGGCAATCTTCAGTTGTAGCGAAATGGATAGTGCGGTCATAAATTGTTTGGCGCTAGACACTTCCTTTCATTGTGCTTTGGCGGGCGACGATACGAGTCGGCAGCAAAATGGCTGGGCTAGGGCGCATACTTTCTTCTTCAATTTTGCCCAGTAAGACCTGTACGGCTCTCTGGCCAGTTTCGTAAACAGGGATCCGAATGGTTGATAAGGGCGGGATGGCGTGTGAGGATGTAGGCAAATCATCGCAGCCAATCACACCACAGTCATCGGGAACACGATAATTCATATCATTTAGTGCGTGCAGAACGCCCATTGCCATCAAGTCATTCTGGGCGAAGATAGCATCGATATTTGGATCATCACGCAGGAGGCGGATGGTTGCCTGATAACCGGAATCAGCATCCCAATTGCCTTCTGCAATCAAATGGTCGGGCAGGGGGATCCGGTTCGACTCCAGCACATGGCGCATACCCTTCAGGCGAAGTTGGGCTGCACGGCTTTTTAATGTGCCAGTGATTGTCGCAATATGGGAATAACCTTTTTCGATGAGATGGCGTCCGGCTTGTGCGCCGATCTCTTCCTGGTCGGAGTCCACAATTGAGGTGAAATCACCCGACACGGGATGAATGCTTACAACAGGTAATTTGCCTGCTAGGATGGTTTCGACTTCGCTGGAGCTTTCAAGCTGTGGGGCCGCCAGGAGGACACCATCGACGTGTTGTTCCATCAGCAGAGACAGATCGCTCTTAGGGTCGGACGCATCGTTTTGCAGACTGATAACGATGAACGAATGATCTTGCTGTCGAGCTTCTTGTTCCGCGCCGACGATAAACTGGGTGATGAAATAGTTGGAGAGATCGCCGGCGACGAAGCCAAGTGTTTTGGTACGTTTGCTGACCAGGCTGCGTGCAATTCGGCTGGGGACATAACCCAGTTCGTCAGCAATGCCGAGGATGCGTTCACGCGTCTCTTCTGAGACACGCCCCTGATTATTCAGCACTTTAGAGACGATCTGGTAGCTGACACCGGCTTCTTGGGCAATTTGTTTAATCGTAACCCGTTTCATCAATAAATCCTCTTTGGGCGAACGTTCTACCAAGAATAACATAGTAAATTCAATATAAGCGATACTAAATATGACTGTTCGTGCCCGCAAAATCCGCGTAAACGATACAGCCGCACCACAACCAGAGTATGTGGTAGAACGTTCTACCAAATGTATCATCTTTTTGAAATTCTGTCAATTATTTGGCGATTAGGCTGTCGGCTTTTATACGGAGATTTTGACGTAGGTATTGTGATTTCTACTGAGATAATGCTGACAGGTATTATGTCTGATTCGCTCACGAACTACTTGGGAGGGATGAACCTATTGGTGACGTCCTGCTAATTTGCAAATCCAAGTCCGATCCGCGCAATTATGGGTCAACGTACCACTAAGCGTGTGATCATATAGACGTGAAGTGTGGTGCTCTCCCGAAGTTGACGCTATCAAGAAACAAGCGTAAAGCTGGACTTGAATTCTACCATATTTGCCCTAAACGCCGCTCCTGAAAATAAAAAGGCCATTTCTCAACTGCACACAGGAAATGGCCTTTTTGCACGAAATCAGCACTAGCTAAAGTGATATTGCGGTTTGTCTTTAGGCGTACCATGTCTCTGGCAAAATATCGCGTTCGACATCCAATAGTTCTTTCAGTATGGCGTCTGCATCTGCGATAGACGTTACCAAGGGGTCAGTCATCATCGCGCGACGCAGCAGACCATAATCCCCTTTGACGATGGCCTCTGCCGTAAGTTCATGTGTATCCAGTATGATCTCTTGCATACCGCGTATACCGCGTGGCATCTCACCAACGGGCCGGGGCTTTGGGCCGTTCATGTCAATGTCACATAACAACTCCAGGAACGCATCATCGTTCATATTAGTGACGGCACCGTTGTTAGGCACGTTCACATAAAATGGCTTGTTAAGATTGCCGACCATATTCTCAATGATGTCCGTTGCATGGTCAGGTCCCATCACATCCTTGTAGGTGCTGATCGCGATGTCACCATTAATGAAGGAATCAACTTGTTCCCACATGGCCGCATGTCGATCATATCGGTCTTCGGTTTCCCAGATGGACAGCGGCGGAATATCTTCTTCTAGTCTGCCTTTGCCCTGCCAGAAGCGCACATATTCTTTGGTATGGGCTACACAGACCGGGATGTAACCGAATATCTCATACAGCTTGTGGGCAATGCGATTGTTGTACAACGCTTTTGCCCCACGGTCGCCGCCAGTATCTTCTGTCGCGGCAATCTTCCGAATTTCTTCTGCGATGGCAGGCATCACGTTTTCGCCGTCGTACTCCGCCTTGAGCATCCATGTGAAGTGATTGACACCTGCAATACGCATGTCGAAGCGAGCATCTTGGTCGGCGTTGAGCGTTTCACCTTCGCCGATAATGCCGGCGCGCCGCGCATAGCGCCGCTTGATATGCGGCATGTGCAAGCTATCACACAGGGCGAAGCTCTTAATCTGTGGAGCATAGCGCTTGAGTGCCATGCCATTCACAGTCGATGGATTGATATAGTTGATGACCCACGCATCCGGGCACATGCGCTCGATGTCATTGACACATTCCATAATCACAGGCAATTCCCGCATGGCGCGGAAGATGCCGCCGGGTCCAATCGTGTCGCCGGAGCACATGCGAATCCCATATTTCTCAGAAATCGTGCAATCAATCCCGCGATAATAAACGGTCTTTTCAGCAAAGCTCAGGACGACAAAATCCGCCCCTGGCAGCACGTCTTTCCAATCATTGGCAGATTCAATGTTCAGCGAGACGCCGGCCTCAGCTACGACCATCTCTGCTAATTGGGTCATGCGCTCAAGCCGTTCAGGGTCGGTATCGACCAGTGCCAATGTCCCCGTGTTTAAATACGGGGAAAAGACCATCTGCCAGACGGCCTGTCGTCCAAAGAAGAGGCTGCCTGCGCCGATCACAACCACTTTCGGATGTTGAGTATTTGTCATGTTGCGCCCTCATTTCAAAAAGTTATTTTGGTCTGGGAATAATCAGGTCTAGTGTGTCGTAAACCAGATGAAAGTTGCCATCATCCTGCCATATGCCCCGTGCATTGTCAGGTATGTTGTATTCTACAAATGGCTCGCCACCGTGAACCAGACAGAGCAATTCATGCCCATCCGATATGGCGTCGACGGTCAAAATAGGCAAGACATCATATGGGTAAACGCTGTTGATATGTGGAGTCCCTTGCCACAAGGTCGCGCCATCATAACCAGATATATTGTAGATCCCGCTTGTGCGGTTCATCGCTAGAGTAGCGGTACAAAATGTCTCGTCCTGACGAATGCTTGGGACTTCGCCAGCACTGTAGCCGAGCGGCCAGCCGCCTTCGATCAATTTGAGCGGTGATTTGTGTTCCGGTGAAAGCTGTATCCGGTGTGCGCGAATGTGGTGTTCACCGCGCACGACGATCACTGTATCAATCGTATGCGTCAAGCCATTGACATACTGCTCCCAGATGACCCGCATCCAGCCAGCATCATCGACTGCAAAGGCCAGGTTTCCTGTGCGTTGGCCGCGAACGACGCCATCCATCAGGCAAAGCATACTATCTGGCGAAGGCATACCATTGCTGGTCCCGACGTTAAACGGAAACTGCGTACTGTAGGCCAACTTGGCGTACTTGGCATCAATGCCCTTCATACTGCCAGCATTGTAGCGTTGCACCTCACCCTTGTTCGATTGCAATATCCAGCCCGGTTGAGCATACGTTTTCCGAAAATCCTCTTTTTCCGCAGGGAGGGGGTCTTCGTCTGTCGTCCAGAATGGGTCGTCATCAGGCAGGCTCCACAAGCCACCAAATGCTTGCATCGCCCAGTAGGTCGCACCTGTCGAGATGTAGCGCTCGACAATTTCGGGGCTTCCAGTTGCAGTCAAAGATTGGCGCAGTGTGCTATCGGGGCGGATGGCGCCACGATCCACATACCAGCGCAGATGTCGCCCGACCAACCGCCGCAATAACCCTGTTGAATGCGGCCACGCACCGAGTTTGTAGGCCCATAGCGGCGCCCCCAAACGCGCGAATTTATAGGCTAGGCTCCTCCCAAATTCGGAATAGGCACCCTCACTTGTAAAGAAGTAGGGTAGCTTATCCATCAGCAAACCGATGCGCGCCAGCAAAGCATCGCGGCGTTCTGGTTTGGTGTGGCCATCAACCTGTGCCCATGCCAGCACATGCGAACCGAATACCCACAGATTGTAATCGTCAAAGTAGCCGACATTAGCTCGATGGGCATCATCGTACCAGCCATCCCCGCAATAGACATGATCCAGATAGTCATCAATCACGGTATCGATGATCGTCTGGTCGTAGGGGAGTCCGAGTGCTTTACGGCAGGCGTGGTTCAATACCCAGAACAGCGACCAATTGCTTCGGGTTGCCACGGGGGGGCGCGCAAATCGCTCTAGAAAATCGTAAATATTGCTCTTGTCATTGTCGCCGAGGGTATCCCAGATACGATCTTTTGACTGCCACAGCGCAAATGCGATTTGCCCGGTTTCGACGGTGCGTTGGTCATGTGGCCGAGACGGATCGTATTCAATGCCCCAATAGGCAGGGGAGGTCGGATCGCAACCGTTGACGAGTGCGCGCCGGGTCAGGGCTTCGATGTCATATGTGACCCCACGCCAACTGACAGTCGCAGGACGATCTGGTTGAGAGAGCCAGCCACCCAGGCCCCACAACATTCGCGTTACCCCTTCATAGGAGCCACCGATGTCCGCGTGGTTCGGATAGCCATCAAATAAGTTACGTGCACCCTGGCTATCGAGGCTGTTTGCCCAGCCAGCGACCAACCGTGCCCATAAATCAATAGCTTCTTGATGTGTAAAGGCGAGAGGATAAATCGACAAAATGAATGCTTTCAATAAAATTTACTAGTTTGATACGTATTATATTTGTCGTAGCTACATCTGTTGCTTGTAGGCTGCAGACTACTGACTTTATCATGATCAGAAGGCAATATCAAAAATCAACAAATTTCTTGACATCAGTCGTAAAACGCGATACGCTCACCTCGGCTGTTAGCGTTAACAGTCTTATGCACAAAACTATACAATAAGTCGATGTGCATCGCAAATATTCTGGTTTTTTGATATCTAAACTTATCTTTTAAGAGACTAAATATGCTCTCCAAATATAACTATATTGACATTCAGTCTATTCTTGAACAAGAAGATCCGCAGCCTCCGTTCCCACCTGCAAACGATCGGCAAGCATGGAGCAAAGTCCGTGCTGAACTCGGCGAAGAAAAAATTGCCAGGTATATCGCCAAGGGCGAGGCCTGTGCTGCGATGGATATTCCGCCGTTACCTGCCACCCTCTACCTAGATTTTAAACGCACCGGTGAGCGCCTCAACTACGAGAATCCCGTCGCCAAACGCCGAAGCATGTTGATGTCGCTTACGCTAGCCGAGTGCCTGGAATACGAAGGCCGCTTCCTTGATCCGCTGTTGGATCTGGTATGGGCCATGTGTGAGGAAAGTAGCTGGTCCTATCCCGCGCATCAAACGGACCTGACCGATATGACGCGTCCGGTCATTGACCTGTTTGCCACCATGACAGGTCGGCAACTGGCAGAATTTGACTTGCTGCTGGGTGCGGATATGGACGAATGGCTTGGCAAGCGCATTCGTTATGAGGTCAATCGCCGCCTATTTGAGCCATATCTTGTCCCGCATCGCCCCTGGTGGTGGATGTACAACACGCTAGATCGTCGCACAAACAACTGGAATGCTGTCTGCAACGGCAATATTGTTAGCGCAGCCATCCTGCTGGAAGATAACAACGCCAGACTGGCGGAAATCATTGCCAGGGCGGCGCGTTCGCTTGATGATTATCTGGAAACATTTGATGCGGATGGCGGGTCTACAGAAGGCCCTGGCTATTGGGGCTATGGCTACGGCAACTATGTCCTCATGGCGCATCTGGTCGAGCAGCGCACGAACGCCCAGCTCGATTTCCTGGGTTCGGATCAGATTCGCAAGGTAAGTCTGTTCCCCGCTCGGACAGTCCTGAGCCACAACTTGTTTGTCAATTTCTCTGACTGCGATATGCACGTCAGTCTGCAACCGTCATTGCTGGCATTTTTGTCTCGCCGCTGCCAATTGCCACAACTCATGGCCTTGGCGCGCCAGCAGCCCATCGATGAATCCGACCGGGTTGTACACGAAATCTTGCCTTGGGGCATCCGCGATCTGTTCTGGACGATAGAGCAGGGTGATGCGCCCTTTGTGCCCAATCCGCACGATTGGTACCAGGAAATGATGTGGATGATCGCTCGCTACGATCCGCAAAATCCTGATGCGCTGGTGCTGGCCGCGAAGGGCGGTCACAACGAGGAAATGCACAACCAGAACGATGTCGGCAATATCATCGTTCACCTCAATGGCGAGTCGATCATTGCCGATTTGGGCCGTGGCCGCTACACAAAAGCGTATTTCAGCCCACATCGCTATGAGCATTTTGTTTGCCAGTCCCTCAGTCATTCGGTGCCAGTCCCCAATGGGCAGCAGCAAGGCGCAGGCCTGGACTATGCCGCGTCCCTGCTAGACCATCAGGCTTGTGACACGCATGACATGATGTCAATCGAACTCAAACATGCCTATCCGCCCGAAGCCAATTTGACCTCCCTGATAAGGACTGTCACGTTGCATCGTGATGCTCCTGATGGCTGGGTCGAGTTGGTGGATGAATTTGCTTTCAAAGACGGAGCACATCCCTTTGAGAGCGTGTTGACAACCTTTGGTGATGTCAACGTTGATGTCGGTTCTGTTCACGTTCAGGGCGAAAAAGGTGCATTGCAGATCAAGTACGATGCTGGCGTCGTCAATGTTCGCGTTCAAAAAGTTGAAAATGTCGATCTGGCTGAAGGCCCAAGAGATGCGAACCTCATCGTGTTCTCACCGTCGCATGACCAGCAAGATGGTCAGGTTCACCTGAGTTTGTATCCGATTCATGCAATTGAAGGCTAGGTGAAGCCATGCTATACCCACAACAAAATGACAAGCGAAACCGCATTAATTTATCCGGCTTCTGGGATTTTCAGCTCGACCCTGAAGAAGTGGGCGCGGCTCAAGGTTGGTCGCAGGGCTTGGATGCCCCCCGCACGATTGCTGTTCCTGGTAGTTGGAACGAGCAACTTGACGATGCCTATCACTATCTGGGCATGGCCTGGTATTTGCGGGATGATGTCTACGTGCCGGATTCCTGGCAGGGCCAACAGGTGATGCTGCGGGTTGGCTCCGCCAATTATTACGCGCAGGTCTGGGTGAATGGCCAGGCTGTTGGTGAACATATCGGTGGGCATCTACCGTTTGCGTTTGACGTCAGCGAGTACGTCAAATGGGGCGAACCGAATACCATTGCTGTACAAATCGAAAATCATCTGCAACCGAACCGTATTCCTGCCGGGAATTTGCCCAGTACAGGCGGCATGGGTGGCTCGGTCTTAGGCGGCGGTTATCCTGCTTCAACCTTCGATTTCTACCCATTTGCGGGTATTCACCGTCCGGTGATTCTTTACAGCGTGCCACAAGCACACATTGACGATGTCACTGTCGTCACCGAGATTGAAGGTACGACAGGCATCGTATCAGTGACAGTGCAACAGATCGGCGATGTCTCAACCGGAACGCTCAGCCTGGTAGGGGAGAGCGTGATTGCGACCGCAGACTTGTCTTTTGCTGATGGAGTGGCCCAGGTCCGCTTACAAGTGCCGGACGCCAAATTATGGTCTATCGATTCACCCTATCTATATGATCTCGTCATCACATTGCAAGACGGCGAAACGGTAGTTGATCGCTACAGCCTGGAAATCGGTATTCGCACGGTTGAAGTCAAAGGCACGCAACTGCTTTTAAATGGTGAACCGGTTTACCTCAAAGGGTTTGGCCGCCATGAGGACTTTTACGCAAGTGGGCGCGGCCTGAACGAACCCCTGATTGTCAAAGATTACTCGCTGATGAAGTGGATCGGTGCCAACTCATATCGAACATCACACTATCCGTATTCTGAAGAAGAGATGCGGATGGCAGACCGCGAAGGCATGCTAATCATCGACGAAATCCCGGCAGTAAGTCTCAATTTCTTTGGGAGCGAGGATGATATAGCCACTCGTCTGGACATGTGTAAACAGCAAGTCGAAGAGTTGGTCGCGCGTGATAAGAATCACCCCAGTGTCATCATGTGGAGTGTTGCCAACGAACCCTTTGGCGGCCCCATCGCCCAGATGATTAACCCCAACATGCCCGCAAACTACGATGAAATTGGCCGCGACTTCCTTGGTCAGCTCATTGATCTAGCGCATACCCTGGATGATACACGCCCCGCGACCCTGGTCGGCATCATGGGCGCCTCTGTCGAGTGGATTGACCTTGCTGATGTGTTGCTCATCAATCGCTATTATGGCTGGTACATGCAGACTGGGCGCATATCCGAAGGCAAAAAGGGACTTGAACAAGAGCTGGATAGCCTTGCGGAACTCAATAAACCTTTGTTATTCAGCGAATTCGGTGCCGATGCGATGGCGGGCATGCATAGTATTCCGG
Source organism: Anaerolineaceae bacterium (assembly GCA_002699585.1). Taxonomy (GTDB): domain Bacteria; phylum Chloroflexota; class Anaerolineae; order Aggregatilineales; family Phototrophicaceae; genus Phototrophicus. The sequence goes on from PABP01000004.1 coordinate 47,614, forward strand.
CCCAGGTCTTCACCGAGGACTATCAGCGCGACTTAATCGAAATGTACCTTGATGTGACTGCCAAACATCCGTTTGTGATAGGCATGCATATCTGGAATTTCGCTGATTTCCAGGCGACACAGTCGATTTCTCGTGTTGGCGGTATGAATCTTAAAGGCGTTTTTACACGGGCGCGCCAGCCGAAGATGGCTGCACATTTACTGCGCGACCGCTGGAAAAACAAAGATTAGACACAAGCCGAGAACAGTGCAGCTTGTTGACAAATGTCTTTTTAATGTTATTTTGTAGATAAAAGAGCACTGTTAACGTTAACAGTCGGCATTATTTTAACGATATTGTTCTTAATAGGTCTTTGGATGTCCAAAAAGAAAAGTCGCGTCACCATTGCGCAAGTAGCTGAATACGCACAGGTTTCGACTATGACTGTTTCCCGTGTTGTCAACAATCAGGGGCAGGTCAGCGAGTCGATGCGTCAGTTGGTGCAAGACGCGATGGACGCCCTGGAGTATAAACCTAACCGTATTGCACGCAGCCTCGTTAGCAGCAAAACATTCAAAATCGGTGTCATCGTCCCCGATATGTCGAGCATGTTTTTCGCGACGGTTCTTTCCAGCATAGAGCATGTTCTCTGGAAGCATGATTACTACATGGTGGTTAGCAATACTGGTGCAAGTGATCGCCGCGAACAAGACATCCTCGATGTGTTTGAGCAAGATCAAGTCGATGGCATTCTTGTTTTTGGTTCGCATCTGGACAGTAAGCAATTAACCAGCCTCTTGCGCAACCAGAGGGCGGCGGTTGTCTTCAATGGGGAAGTGGATCCAAAGGTCGCAGGACAAATCCTGATGGACATACAGGGCGCAATCGCGTCTGCGGTACATCACCTCGTTGATAAAGGCCGCCGGAAAATCGTTTACGCTGGCTCTGATTATAGGACCTACGCCATGCGGGAACGAGAACGGGCTTTCACAAAAGTCATTGAGGAAATAGGGGATTCTGTCGAGGGTCGGATTATGCCCTCAATAAATCAAAACCTGGATAGCGATCTTGAGAAATTCCTCAACGACTACCCTGAAACCAACGGTATCGTCTGCTTCAATGACGAACTAGCCGCTGATGTCTTGTTGATACTCTCTCGCTTGGGCAAATCCGTCCCCGATGACATAGCCGTCATTGGGTTTGATGATGTCCGGCTTGCACAATGGGTTTCTCCACGCTTGACGACCATTCGTCTCAAAAAGAGCGTGAGTGAACTAGGCGAACTGGCAGCACATATGCTGCTGGAACGGATTGAGGGCAACAATGACGATTCACCCGTCATCCTCAATCATGATTTGGTTATCCGCGAAAGCACACCTCAATAGGGGGTAAGGAGGCAGATATCGAGTAGGCCATGAGCAATTGACTGCAAAAGATATCTAGAAAATTACGGAGGCATTCTATTATGAAACACATGCGTTATTCGCTTTTTCTTGTTTTAGTACTAGTTCTGTTAGCTGTTGTGCCTGTCTTGACTGCACAAGACATGATGTACAACGAAGCCCCCATGTTGGCCGAGCAGGTAGAAGCTGGTGAACTCCCCCCGGTAGAAGAACGCGTTCCGGCTGAACCGCTTGTCGTTGAACCAATCGACGAGATTGGTATCTATTCTGATCCCGCATGGTCCCTCGCTGACCGTACATGGAACCTTGGCTTGCGCGGTACGGGCGATGGTGCAAACCTGACCCGTCACATCGCTTACGAAGGCCTCGTACGTTGGGACCCTGAATGGACAGAAGTTATTCCGAATGTGGCCAAGAGCTGGGAAGCCAACGAAGATGGTACCGAATATACCTTCTTCCTGCGTGAAGGCATGAAATGGTCCGATGGTGAACCCTTCACGGCTAATGACATCCTGTTCTGGTACGAAGCCCATGCGACCAATACCGAAGCCAGCCCAGCACCGCCGAACTGGATGGTTACGGGTGGCGAAGTCGGTACCGTAGAAGCTATTGATGACTATACGGTGAAGTTCACCTTTGCGGCGCCAAATGGTCTATTCCTACAGCGCCTTGCGACACCCGATGGCCTGGCTATCCTGCAATACCCGCAGCACTATGCTGAGCAGTTCCATCCCGACTACAATCCTGATGGCATTGATGCCCTCATGGAAGAAGCTGGCGTAGAAACTTGGGTTGACCTGTGGGAACTGAAGGTATCCGGTGATGGCAACTGGTCAACACCGCAGCCGCAACTGTGGGCATGGGTGCTGGAAAATGGTTACACGGCTGATGCTGTGCAACTGACCGCTGTCCGCAACCCGTACTACTTCAAAGTCGATCCTGAAGGCAATCAATATCCGTATATCGACTACGTTCAGTGGGACGTTGGCGCCGATACCGAGACACTGGTCTTAAAAGCGCTCAACGGCGAAATCGACTTCCAGGATCGTCATATCTCCGCGTTGTCCAATAAGGCTGTCTTCTTCGACAATCAGGAAGCCGGTGACTACACCTTCGCAGAAACCATTCCTTCTAGCATGAACACGGCAACGATCTCCTTTAATCTGACACATGAAGATCCAGTTATGCGCGAAGTCTTCCAGAATCAGGATTTCCGTATTGCTATGTCGCATGCCATCAATCGGCAGGAAATCATTGATCTGATCTATGTGGGTCAGGGCGAACCCTACCAACTGGCACCGCGTCCGTCATCACCGTTCTACAACGAGCAGTTGGCTAAGCAGTACACTGAATACGATCCTGAACTAGCCAATCAACTACTGGATGATGCTGGATATGGTGAACGTGATGCTGATGGGTATCGTTTGGGGCCTGACGGCGAACGCATTAGCTTTGCCGTTGATGTTATCCCAACCCTCATGCCAGAGCAGGTTGATGTCATTGAACTGGTTGTTGGTTACTGGCAAGCTGTCGGCATCGATGCCCAGATGAACGTGATTGAACGTACCCTGTTCTATGAACGTAAAGAATCCAACGCGCATGATGTTGGCGTATGGGGCGGTGACGGTGGTCTGGACGTCGTACTAGAACCACGCTGGTACTTCCCATACAGCAACGAGTCGATCTTCGGTGAACTGTGGCAATACTGGTACAACGGTGATCCACGCGGTGAAGAACCGATTGAACCCATCCAGCAGCAGATGGACCTTTACAATGAACTCAAAGCAACGGCTGACCCCGCAGCACAGGCTGATTTGATGAATGAAATTCTCCAGATCGCCGCAGATAACTTCTGGGCGATGGGTATCACCTTGCCAGCACCGGGTTATACCATCAGGAAGAATAACTTCATGAATACACCTGCTAGCTACCCGAATGCATGGTTGTACCCACATCCGGGCCCGACAAACACATTCCAGTATTACATCGTTGGTTCGTAAGTTGTAGATAATGTTAAGGGGCTATGACGATCTGATGTAGCCCCTTACCTTAAAGGAATACTTTTATGGCACAGTTTATTATTCGCCGTATATTGATCATGATTCCAACAGTGTTCGTGACGTCTATGGTCGCGTTTATCATCATTCAACTACCTCCTGGTGATTACTTGACCTCCTATGTTGCGAACTTGTCGGCATCAGGTGAACAGGTTGAGGAACATGTGATTGAAGCACTAAACGAGCGTTTTGGGCTGGACCAACCCATATATGTGCAATATCTCAAGTGGATCTCCAATATCATTACCAAGGGTGACTTTGGCCAGTCGTTTGCGTGGCGTACACCTGTAGAAAATCTCATATGGGGGCGGCTGGGCTTAACCGTACTTATTTCTGTTGCAACATTGATTTTTACCTGGATTATTGCATTCCCGGTTGGCATCTATTCGGCTGTCAATAAATATTCCCTCGGCGATTATATCGCCACCTTCTTTGGCTTTTTGGGGTTAGCGATACCCAACTTCTTGCTTGCACTTGTGCTCATGTATATTGCTTTCAAATATTTTAATCAGAGTGTCGGCGGCTTATTTTCCCCGGAATATGTGGAAGCTCCCTGGAGCTTTGAAAAAGTCCTCGACTTGATGAGCCACCTCTGGATTCCGATGATCATTCTTGGGACAGCCGGTGCGGCCAGCCTGATCCGTATCATGCGCGCCAATCTGCTCGATGAATTGGGCAAACCTTACGTCCGTACAGCACGCGCCAAAGGCTTGCCAGAGTGGAAAGTGATCTTAAAATATCCGGTTCGTGTGGCTCTGAATCCATTTGTCAGTACCGCCGGGTGGCTACTACCCACGCTGGTATCCGGCTCGATCATTGTGGCGACGGTGCTGAGTTTGCCAACCACAGGCCCGATGCTGCTTTCAGCATTGACGACCCAGGATATGTACCTTGCGGGCGCATTTATCTTGCTATTGAGTATCTTAACGATGGTTGGGACCTTGGTATCGGACATTCTGTTGGCTGCGCTCGATCCGCGGATTCGGTTTGATTAGGAGATTTGATGTATGACCACAGAACAGATGAAAGCCAACTTGGACGGAACAAATTCTCCTTCTTCAATGCCAAATCCGCCAGCGGTTACAGAGCGCGAGACCGATAGCAAAGCCTACGTTGCATCCCAGTGGACTTTGATGTGGTGGCGGTTTCGTAAGCACAAGCTGGCTATGGTGGGGGGTATTGTCACCATCCTGATGTATTTAATCGCGATTTTTGCGGAGTTCCTTGCGCCATTCCCACCCGATATGACCAACACTCAGGCTACTTATGCGCCACCCCAAACGCTGATTCTATTCGATGAACAGGGGTTTAATCCGCATGTGCTAGGCTACACCGTGGAAGTTGACCCGGTTGCCCTACGCCGCACATTTGTTGTTGATCCTGAAGTAAAGATTCCTGTGCGGTTATTCACGCATGGGTATACCTACAAAATCCTGGGCCTATTCGAAAGTGATTTCCACTTGATTGGTCCGGCGGACGCCAGCGATACGATGTATCTAATGGGCGCGGATCGCTTGGGCCGTGATGTCTTGAGCCGCCTCGTATATGGGACGCGCATTTCGATGTCTATTGGTTTGGTGGGTGTAACCATCAGCCTCGTGTTAGGGATCGTCCTGGGTGGCATCTCCGGCTATTACGGTGGCATTATCGATAACGTGATTCAGCGTGTGATTGAGTTCATTCGTTCAATCCCGACAATCCCATTATGGTTGGGCCTTGTTGCTGCATTGCCAACAGAGTGGGGGCCTTTGCAAATCTACTTTGCGATTACGATTATCCTCTCATTCATTGGCTGGACGAATTTGGCGCGGGTGGTTCGCGGACGATTCTTGAGTTTAAGAGAAGAAGACTTCGTGATGGCTGCCCGATTAGATGGCGCCAGTCAGGCCAAGATCATGTTCCAGCACATGTTACCTGCGTTCTATAGCCATATTATCGCCTCCATCACCTTGGCCATCCCTGGCATGATCATTGCCGAAACTTCCCTGAGTTTCTTAGGGTTGGGTTTGCGCCCTCCGGTTGTTAGTTGGGGCGTACTCCTTCAAGAAGCACAAAATGTCCGTACTGTTGCAACAGCGCCCTGGCTTTTGGTACCCGCTTTAGCGGTCGTCGTCGCTGTTCTTGCGTTGAATTTCTTGGGCGATGGGTTGCGCGATGCCGCTGACCCCTACGCATAGGTGAGGTCACTATGGAAGATATTATTCTCGAAGTAAAAAATCTGCGTACTTATTTTGAATTGGACGAAGGCACCGTTCGGGCGGTTGATGGAGTAGACTTCACAGTCAAACGTGGGATTACATTGGGGATCGTTGGCGAAAGCGGTTGTGGCAAGAGCGTGACGGCAATGTCCATTCTCAAGATCGTTGACGACCCTGGGAAAATCGTCGATGGCGAGGTGATCTTACGCAATAACGGTTACACAATTGATCTCGTTGCCCTACCGGAACACAGTCAAGAAATGCGTAGTATACGCGGCAACGCGATTGCGATGGTCTTTCAAGAACCGATGAATTCGCTGAGTCCCGTGCATACCATCGGCAATCAGATTATGGAAGCGGTTATGCTCCATAACGATGTCACCAAAGCCCAGGCCCGTGAGCGTGCTGTTGAGTTGTTGGGGTTGGTCGGTATTCCCAATCCAGATCATCGGGTTGATAACTATACCTTCCAGTTGAGTGGCGGGATGCGCCAACGTGCGATGATCGCGATGGCCTTGTCCTGTAATCCGGCGCTCTTGATCGCCGATGAGCCGACCACAGCGCTGGATGTCACTACCCAGGCGCAAATCCTCGAACTGATGAAAGGCCTACAAGATCAGTTTGGCATGGCAGTCATGCTCATCACACACGATTTAGGTGTCGTTGCCGAAACCTGTGACGAAGTGGTCGTGATGTACCTGGGCGAAGTGGTCGAGCAAGCGGACATTGATTCGCTGTTTTATGACCCCAAGCATCCTTATACTCAGGCTTTGATGCGCTCAATCCCCCGGCTGGGTGCTGGACGGACACAAGAACTGAACCCGATTGAGGGAACTGTTCCCGATCCTTTTAATCGTCCCACGGGGTGTCCATTTCACTCGCGTTGCGATCAGTTCATGGCAGGTAAATGTGATGTGATTCATCCTCAACTGACGACATTGGAGGGTGGCCGTACCGTTCGTTGTTTACTATATGAAGATGTATAAGGCGAGTCTTGATGTCAGAAAATAATGTTCTTTTGCAAATAAAAGACTTGAAGATGTATTTCCCCATTAAGAGCGGCTTTTTCCAGAGGACGGTCGCCCATGTAAAAGCCGTTGATGGTGTGAGTTTTGAAATCAAACGCGGGGAAACGCTGGGGTTAGTCGGCGAGAGTGGTTGCGGCAAGACAACAATCGGACGTTGTATCGTGCGCGCCTACCAACCGACGGATGGCGAAATCCTCTACGGTGAAAACAGCCATGCGGTTGATCTAGCCCATCAATCTGAGACCCAACTCAAGGACTTCCGCCGCGTGATTCGCATGATTTTTCAGGATCCTTATGCGTCGTTAAATCCTCGAATGACCGTGTTTAATATCGTGGCCGATCCACTGCGCATCCACAATATTGCGTCCGGCAAGGACCTGGAAAAAATGGTCGGCAGTTTGCTAGAGCGTGTGGGGCTGCATGCTGAACACATGCGGCGCTATCCGCATGCCTTTAGCGGCGGGCAACGTCAGCGAGTTGGTATCGCGCGGGCACTGGCTCTCGATCCTGAACTCGTTGTTGCCGACGAGGCCGTGTCCGCGCTGGATGTATCGGTGCGTGCCCAGATTCTAAACCTGATGATTGAACTCCAGCGTGAGCTGAATCTGACATATTTGTTCATCTCCCATGACCTGAGCGTCGTTGAATACATTGCGGATCGCGTGGCGGTGATGTACGTCGGCAAATTAGCCGAGATGGCCCCGACCGATGAGCTGTACCGCAATCCCAAACATCCCTATACGGAAGCCTTGTTATCCTCGATCCCGATAGCAGACCCCCGCCGACGGGCGGATCGCATCGTATTGGAGGGCGATGTTGCTGACCCAGCTAATCCACCGAGCGGATGTTACTTCCATCCCCGCTGCCGTTATGCCAAGGACCGTTGCAAAGCAGAAACGCCTGAGCTGCGTACTGTCAGTGAGGGGCATACAGTCGCCTGCCATTTTGCCGAGGAACTGGACCTAAAAGGTATCCCGCCGATAGAAGCAAAATAGACTGATTTAGTAGTGGCGTTTGTATGTCAACTAGTATGGCAAAACTTGTATAATGCGGTGATTGATAGACAACCTATACTGATTAAAGTGTAACAATGCCCAAAGCGCTATTTGTTCTCGATGACACGATCCGTGAGTGGGTCTATCCTGACCCGGTGTACGAATCGATTGGTGGTTTGGTGGATGTATTTGCACCACCACAAACGCCCTTTGCCATCCAACAGACTCCAGAGGTGCTGCACGACGCGGAAATCTTGTTTTCGTCGTGGTCGTGTCCGACCCTCGATGCTGATCTGTTGGCACACGCGCCGAATCTCAAGATGGTATTTTATGGCGCGGGGTCAATCAAACGGGTCGTGTCGGACGAATTCTGGAATCGTGGCATTCGTATTACGCATGCTGCCAATGCCAATGGGGTGATTGTTGCCCAGTTCACCCTGGGGCAAATTATCTTGTCGTTAAAAGGCATGTGGGCGCATATCCATAACACCACAACCCAGCGAACCTTCTCCCAAAGAAGAGGCCATCCGGGGTTAAGCCATACGCGGGTCGGTATCATCGGCCTGGGACTCATTGGCCGCCATGTTTATGACCTCCTGAAGCCCTTTGATGTTGACATCCTGGTCTATGACCCGTATGTGGATGAGGAAACAGCGGCTGAACTCGATGTATGTTTGGTGGATTTAGACACTTTGTTTGCAGAGTGCCATGTCGTGTCTCTCCATGCGCCGTGGACCCCGGACACAGAAGGGATGATTTGCGGATCACATTTCGAGTCGATGTTACCAAATGCGACCTTCATTAATACGGCGCGTGGGGCACTGGTGCGTGAAGGCGAAATGATTTCCGTCCTACAACAGCGCTCAGACATCTCTGCACTGCTGGATGTGACATACCCCGAACCGCCTCCAACTGATTCGCCTCTGTTTGACTTGCCCAACGTCATCCTGACACCGCATATTGCCGGTGCCATCGAAAAGAACGAAACACGCACAATGGGCGAGGCGATGATGAGTGAGCTTAGGCGTTATCTCAACAATGAACCCCTGCAATGGGAAGTCACTGAAGCACAACTCGCGACAATGGCTTAGTGATTGCAGCACCATTGTCGCGAGTTGTCAGAGTATTTTCGGTTTTCTGGACTTAGCCTAAGCGAGCTTAATCATCCAACCCGTCCATCACAGGTCTTATTCAGGACGCGGCAAGCGATCTTCCACGGCGGGTAGCTCTGGGAAGGGCTTGTGTGGCTCCAGTTGATACCAGTAGGCTGTACTCGAATAATCGTCAGAACGACGGTTGGCATGCCCATGTTCGATAGTGACGCGAATCGACTTCTGGAAGCAAACCGGGTCTTCGATATGAAAGCGATACAGTGAAATCTTGCCGGACCAGTTCGGACCACCGGGTAGGGTAATGCCATGATAGGGCGCGTTATAAGCCACAGCAGGGCACCACGCCGTATTGAAGTAATCCTCGGTCCCCGTGCCATGTAAACTGGGTGGCCAAACTTCACCATCAATGAAGATCATATCGTCGCCTTCCCCGTACCAATTGAAGATTTCTCTCGGTACACTTTCGCCCGGTAGGGTTGGCCATTGCAGGTCCTCCGGCCATTCTTTTGGCCGCAGGTTGTGGATGTTCAGATTACAGCCAACGTAGTGGCCCGCGCCTTCCGCATCCAGAATAGTATAGTTACCAGTGCCGTCCGGGTTTTCCCCACCGAACGACCACTCATGATTTTCCATACCCGTATCAGAAATACCATCCGTCGGGTTTTGACGCCGCCATTGGGCATGGAAGCGTCCCATATCGTCATCGATCCGATCATGCATTTCGTAGTCGATATAGTAGTAAAAGATGAGTTCAACATCGCACTCGCTGGTGACTTCGATTAAGGCGCGTTCAGAAAACGGCATCGGGAAGAAGCAGTTGAAGGCGCGACCATCACCAGGACTCATCTGCAAAGGCATAGAGACAAAATCCGTTGTTTGTGCATGGCCAACGCCGAAGAAATCACCAATCGGTACTTCTACAGAATAATCTTCTTCGTTATCCCAGCGCATTTTGAGCACGACGCGCCGCAAGAAATCCGGCTGTTCACAAACCATCGTACACCAAATGTGATTGATGCACCCGGCCCCGGCGACATCTGCTAGAAGGGCCGTTGTCCCTGGGGCAATATGCAGCCGATCATCATTGCCACCGGTGCGGTCATAGCTAGATACTCGTTTGGTCGTGACCTGGCGGACGCGTGCCAGTTCACCCATTGGGCTTCCCTTGAATACGGTCATAATAGTTTTCCTTTGGTAGATACGAATCTGATTTCTTGTTGTGATTGTGCTGCTTGGTGGCGTTTACGCCACTCACATACGAAAAATCGGTTCTGGCGCTGACGGACTGAAGCACTCCACATGCTGGAAGGTGAGTGAAGCCTGATATTTTTCGGCAACCTCTTGTGCAGCCAATCGTACGATGCTTTCTAAGACGTCAGGTTCACAGCGGACACGCGCATTGACAAGCACAGTGGCTTCGCTCACGGATCGGTCTTCCACGATGTCCCAGCCGATTTGACTGGCGTTGCCAGTCAGGCTTGCTTTCAGACGGGTGTCCCCTGATTGAAGGTGTGTTTTTACGTGGGCGATATCAGCGTTTGCAGTTGCTATATGCTGTGCCAACGACTCTAAGAAATCGTCCACCCAGCCTTTTGCAGAAAATGCCGAATCGCTTTGTAGGGTCAGGCTCGCATTCAGCCATCCAAGCACAGCTTCCGCTTCTGCATAGACGATGTAATCGATAGGCACGACATTATGCGGTTGCCTGGACTGCGCCAGTATTTGAGTCAGCCAGCCATCAACGCCTTCGCCACTGCGCGCGGACAAGCTGACGAAAGGCGTATTCGGGAATGCTGTTTGCAACTGATTCAGGTGCAGTTCGCGCGCCTCCGTGCTCAGGACATCAATCTTATTGATGATGACCTGGTCCGCTTCCTCGATCTGCCAGCGGAAGAGCTGTAACATGGACTCTGGGAATGTGGACAAGTCGCGTGTGGGGTCAACGACAACAGAAAACGGCGCGACCTCATACCGATCAGGATATTTGCTCTCTAGCGGCTTGATGACCGTAGAGATAATATCCGTGCAGCTACCCACCGGCTCAGCCAGGATAATGTCCGGCTGGCGCGTAGCGGATAGCTGCTCAATGACGGCGACAAGGTCATGAAAGCGGCAGCAGAAACATCCGCCGACGACCTCACCAGCGGCAGTCCATTGATCGAGCATCATCAAAGTATCGACCAGTTCCTGACCTTGATCGTTTGTCACAACCGCCACGCGGTATCCCTGCTGTTCTAGTGCTTTGGCGCAATAAGTAAGCAGGGTGGTCTTCCCCGCACCGAGGAAGCCCCCCACAAAAATCAAGCGTGTTTTCATGAAGCTTGCTTTGCCTTTAACGTTCAGCGTCTACAGGTTCACATCGCCGCATAAATGCACCTGGATGCCCATAGCGTTGAACATGGCTGCTTTGGTCGCCAGTGCTTTGTCAGCTTCCTCTGCGGATGGCGCATAAGCCACATTCAGGTGATTTGCTTTGTGCCGTGCCATCATCTGATCGCGGGATATGCCATGCAATATGCCATGCATGATGGGCCATTCCGGTGTAGTCGCTTGCCAACGCCTTTCGGTTTCTTCTTCTGGCAGTTCGACGACCGTTGCCCGTCCCAAATCTGCATGGAGCAGACCGTTCATTACAAACACGCGGCTCCAGACAATTTCACCCGGTTTGCTGACACCTTTAAGCGTGCCGCCACCTTTGGGGAAGTACATCGGTCCCTGGCGCTCACTGCTAGCACCAGCGTAGCCGCCGATCAAATGCGAGGCGGGCACAGCGCCACTGATGAGGAAGACCCACACGAAGTCGTCAATCCCATCACCAGAATAGTGCTCACCCCAGCGAATATCATGCAGCGTGGTCGCCGGGTCAAAACCCAGTTCACGCCAGATGCGATTCGTGACCAAACTGTCTACAGCTGCGCCTTCATCGACCTCATTGAAGTGGGGCAGGGCTTGCCCTGCATACAGTTCCTGGCCGTTCTCATCGTAAACGGGCGGGCGCTCGACATTGTTCAGCAGGCCCTCAACCAGGTCAGATGCGGGAGCCATGTCTTTAAGGCCCTGTTGATACTGAATGCCAATGGCATCGCAGCCAAATTCGTCCGCAATCCGTACTGCCGCAACATACATCTTCATCTGTTCGTGGATCTGGTCGTCAGTTAAGTCGACAGCTGGATCATCACCAGTGACAAACGTAAACCCGCGTTCTTCCAACCAACTACGCACAGCATTGGCTTCTTCATCGCTGACTTCGCGCATCTTGGCGACTAAGGCTGATTGGCTGAGACGTTCCTTGAAAATACCCATCGGGTTCAACAGCTCGTCTTCAATGATGGCGTTGTACATGCCCATGCAACCTTCATCGAACACACCCAGAATGGCTTTGTCATCTTGCAAGCTCTGCGCCAAGCGACGACCCAATTCAGCCGCAGTATCTGGAAGTTGGGCAGGCACCAGTGAACGAACATGGGATATGTCATGACTGACACGCTGATCATCCAACCACTGGCGCAGCCGATCCAGGAAATAGGAATCGGTGAAGTCCTGGCTCCAGAGGGTGCTGTAAGGAACGCCTGCTTTGGTCAGGGAGCCATTGAGGTTGAGCATGCCAACCAGTCCCGGCCATTGTCCACTCCAATTGGCGACGGTCAGGATGGGGCCACGATGGAAGCGCAACCCGGCCAACACATGATGGCTGTATTGCCAGACAGACTCCGCAACCACGATGGGCGCAGTTTTTGGAATGCTTTTGAAAACATCCATACCCATGCGCTGATTGCTGATGAAGCCGTGCTTCAAGTCTGGGTCATAATCATGCGCACGTTTGACAGTCCAACCGAGGTCTGCAAACGCACTTGTCAGGCGCTTTTCCATATCTTCCTGCGCAGCCCAGCACGTCTGATTGGCTGACAAACGCAGATCACCGCTTGCTACTAAATAAACGACTTTATTATCGGAAACCATAAGGTTACTCCAGCATTTTGACTCACACGAACCATGTGTGATTTTTTGAGAATAATCTGTAAACAACCGACTTTAACTGTGCCAGATCATAATCTAGCATCATGATCTGACACTAGCAAAGCATATCACGCCTCGAAGTTGACAGCTAGCTTCCAGAGGCCTGTCCCAAAACGTCGATTGTGGCTTCGTCACTATCTTTGGATTGGGTGAAGGTGCCCCATTCGCGCCCATTCGACCAGAAGGCCCGGAAAATCTGCTCATCTGTAGATGCATCCATCACTGGGGCGAACGTGGCTTGGTCCGCGTCGGGTCGCGTTTGTTGGCCGGTGAGAGCGAGCAAAACCGCCCAACTGGCCATCGAGCGTGCATAATGATGGCCACACTCGACTTCGTTCCAGGGGTTGCGACGGTAGCCGTCATGCCGTTCGCGCGCGGCTTTGACAATTGTTAGCCCTTCATCGAGCCAGCCTTCATAAATCAGATGCGCCGCTACCTGATATTCAATGCCTGTCCATACCTCGTCGGAATAGACAAATGGCAGTTTGGGTCGGCCCCCATTGGGCCAACTGCAAAGCAGCAAACCCGCCTCATCATTCAGGACATAGGTGCGCTGGCAGTTGACATGATCCACGAAGCTTTCGCGGAAGTTGTAATCGTAAATGGACTTGGTCGCTGTCCGAATGTGATCTACTGGTAGCAAATCACCCAACCCCAGGATGCGTGCATGCAGTTGCCCCAGAAGTTGGTCCGACAGGCAGCCGAGGCCATGTTGATACTTATACGCATCAACATCGTCTAACTTCTGAATGAAGAATTCGCCATTCCAGGTAAGTTCATCCAGCTTCTGGCTGCCTTGCTCAAAGGCGACTTTACAGCGCTGGGCCAGTTCCGGCTCGCCCATATCATTGGCCATTTGCTCAACTGCCCGGACTGCCGCCAGATAGTAAATGCTGGATAGCGGGTTCGGCCCATAGAATTCGATGTCATAGGTATTATGCTGCCGACCATCAAGCACATGGTCATTATCATGGTCCCAATGCACTCCCGCAAAGCCAATTGCCTTTTTGATGCCAGCCCAGATGCTGCTCAACCAGTCCTTATCACCAGAAAGTTGGTATTCACGGTAGGCTCTCAGGATGCTGCCCATCTGGCCATCAACAGCGGCTTCTGCCTTTTGATCGCCCCAGGCCCATATGAATTCTTCGCCAAAGGCATGATGGTTACGGAAGTTCATGAAGCCATCATCTTCAGTTTCAATGAGGAACTCAATATCGCGCATGGTGCGCTCTAATGAGGGGAATAGGAATGCGGATGTCTGGGCATAGCTCCACACATGGGTACAGGACCCGGCGCAACAGCCGCCTTCGTCGAAGCAGCCTTCCCACCCATAGAAGCGCCCATCTTCTAACCAGAAGCATGTCTGGCTGCGAACAGGCACGATATTCGCCGCTAAGGCATCAATCACCATTTGCGGCAATGTGCTCCCAAACAGGGCGTCACGGAATTTGCGCGTCGTTTTGTCCAGGCGCTCAAATTGCTCATAGACATAAGCGGCTACCGACCATGAATCCTCAAAGCGCGTCGCATAGTGCGCTTTCGTAACACGATCTGACTTTCGATCCCAACCATTGATGCGGTTGGGCATGTACCAGGACAGAATGAAACGGTATGTTTTGCTTTCACCAGCGGCGAGAGTATCCACTAGACCCAATGACGCCGTATCAGGCCGCCCATCTGGCGACGCATCTTCATAGTTGAGGTCCGTCAAACGGCCATCTTCAGTGAAGTCTGTCCACCATTCTTCTAGGAAGTCGAACCATGCTCCGCGCACCCAGTAAGGCTTGACTGTCACATTGGGATGATCTGTCACCAGGCTGACGTTGCCTGCGAAAAGATTGTCGTCTGCAATATCAACGGCATCCAGGTACAAGCCGCGATAGTTATCGCTTTCGCGGTATTGGTTGCGCGTACGACCTGTCTTGTTGGACTCAAAAAAGCCAAACACATTGACGTTCATCTCGCCTGTGGGGTTCATCATGGAACCGGCTAGGGTCAGCTCTGCTTTTTCGTCGGTGGGGTTGGTAACGGTATAAGTCAGGATCGCGCAAGGAATACCAGAATCTTCTGCATTTAAAGGAATAAGTGGCGTATAAGCCTCTAATTTCACATCGAGTGGGAATTCATCGTCTTCAAATTCGATAGACGCAATCGGATATTCGCCGACCATCGTGGCCTTGCTTAAGCGTGGCAGGCCAGCACTCGTCGATGGGTGATACCCATGTGACAAATCGTGAGGCTCTTGTACCGGGCCTTCCAGCACCCGTGTGATGGGCGCACCATCACCAACCTGTGTCCTTAGCGCAAAAAACGTATTGGGCAGGTCATTCCCTTTATTCGATTGATGCCCAATTTCCCAGTCGCGCAGGTTGCCGCGCGCACCGAGTGAGACGTTCCCTGTTCCGATACCACCTAATGGGAAGGCAACTACCGCTGCGTCATCCGTGTAAGTGCGCGTTTCTGGCGTTGTAACGGACGGCTTCTTTTCTATTTGTTGTGTCATTGTGTATTTCCCTGTTTCGTAAGAGAGTGTATGAGATCATGAACCGTATAAACGGTAATCGAGGCCCACAAAGCGGGCAGCGCAACCAGCAGCGCCCCACCACTGACTGAAATTCCCCAGGCTATCAGTCCGCCAAAGAGGACGACACCTAAAGCCACAATGGGGTAGTGAACAGCCATGACAAAGGCATTGCGCCATGCTTCCCAAAATGTGACTGGCAAGCATTCGGCATTGGAGATCGCCATAGGTGCCAGCATCAACACCAGGATCAGCGGAATAACCGCAACCACGTAGAAGGGTGTTAGCAGGCAAAGCCCTGCGATGACCAGACATAGCCATGCGCTGAGGACAACTTTGTAATCACCGATGTTTGTCCACAATAAGGACCATCGCGGCTTGCGCTCATCTGTGGTCTTGGCGAAGAACCGGATCATCACAGCCAGTACCCACGCTGCCGGGAAGCTAAGGCATAGTGCCAGCGCGACATGCCCCAGGATAAGGGCAAACGCGCTTGGCAACAGCGTGACAGAAAAGGCGATATTCAGCAGTACCCAGCGCGGCAGGTCAACAAAGTAGGCAATCAGAGCTCGCCCAATGGTTGTTTCCTGTAAATAACGCAGTATCCGCATATCAACCTTTGATCCCGGTCGATACAATGCTTTTGATGATGTATTTTTGCAGCATCAAGAAGACGACGAGCACCGGTACGATGGCCATCGCCAGTGCCGCAGCAATCGGTCCTAAAGCCCCAGCGCCATATTGGCCGCGTAACAGCGTTAACCCGACTGTCAAAACCTGTAGCTCAGGATCATTAATCATGATCAATGGCAGGAAGTAGCTGTTCCACATCGTTACAAAAGTGAGGATGGCCAGCGTCGTCAGGATCGGGCCAGAAAGCGGCAAGATGATTCGCCAATAGATCGTAAAGACATTGGCGCCATCCACCCGTGCCGCATCTTCCAGGTCTTTAGGGATCGTCATGAAGAACTGGCGGAGCAAAAACACCCCGAACGGGTTGATGAGTGCTGGTAAGATCAGTGCTGCGTGCGTGTTATAGAGGCCCAACTGGCGCATCACGATGAACAACGGAACGAGCGTCACTTGTCCAGGGATCATCAAGGCCGAAATCAGCAGCATGAACAGGACATTCTTGCCCCGGAATTCCAGTCGTGCAAAGGCGTAGGCCGCAGTCGAGCATGTGATAAGCTGCCCCAGAGTGACAATCACGGCTATTTTGACCGAATTGAACATGAACATTCCGTACGGCACTTGTTCAAATACCGATTCAAAATTTTCCAGCGAAGGATTTGCAGGGAGCCAGCGAGGTGGCAGTACAAACGCACGGGCTGTTTCGCCAAAAGCCGCTTGGATAATCCACATAAAAGGTGCGATCATCACGACAGCGCCAAGACTCAACAAAATCGCAGAGACAATGCTCCCCCAGGGGATGCGACGTTTTGGTTTCGGGCTGGTGAAGCTCATCTCGTCCACGCGCGTTTCAGTAAGTGTCGTCATGGTTTTCTCGTTTCTACTCGTGCGCTTTACTGATAGAAGACCCAGCGTCGACTGAGGCGGAACTGAATGATCGTCAGGACAAGAATGATGGCAAAGAGCGAAATCGCCAATGTGGCCGCATAGCCCATATCAAAGAACTTGAAGCCTTGTTCATAGATGTACAACACAATCGTCCGTGTTGCATCACCTGGGCCACCACTGGTCAAAATCTGAGGTTGCTCAAAGATTTGCAGCGCACCGATGATGCTAATCACCAACAAGAACAAAATCGTTGGCGACAGCAAGGGTAGGGTAATGTTGCGGAACTTCTGCCATGTATTCGCGCCATCCACCTCGGCGGCTTCGTAAAAATCGCGAGATATCGCCTGCATCCCACCAAGGAATACCAAGATGTAAAAGCCAACATTTTTCCAGACATCAGCAATGACAATGGCTAACGGCGACCACTGACTGGAATTAAGCCAATTGATGCGGCTGTCCACACCGAGCAAGCCCAGGTAATAATTCAAAGGCCCCAGATCTCGGTTGAACAAGAACGTCCAGATCAGCGAAACAGCAACCGCAGAAACGACATATGGAAAGAAGTAACTGATTCTAAAAAAGTTGCGGATAAGTACGGGCAGCTTGCTATCAAGCAAAATCGCAAATAACAGGCCGAACGTCATGTTGGAAAAAACCACCATGAGAGAAAGGCGCAGGGTGTTTACATAAATACCCCCCACTCGCGCATCGGAAAATAACTTTTCCCAGTTAGCCAGACCAACATACTCTGGTGGTGTCAACAGGTTCCAGTCAAATAAACTCAGCGCAAAGCTAGCGAGCATCGGCCCGACGACAAAGACTAAGAAACCTAGCAGCGTCGGCAAGATAAATGCGTAGGCAGCCATTGCTTCGCGACGTTTTAATGACCGAACAGTCATAATTTGTTCAGACATAATAGGATATTGCCTCACTTCAGTAGATGAGGCAGTCGTTCGACTGCCTCATCCCTTACTGGAGTTAATTCAGTTGTGGGTTTAGTCACATGTAATGATGGTGGAAAGTTCGGTTTCTGCGGCACTCATGGCATCTTGAACGGAGATTTCGTCAGCCATGATCTGGTTGTAGTAGCGCATGAAGATGCTTTCCAGCTCGTTAAAGCGGGGTGGTGATGGCACAAGTACCACGTTGCCATCCAGCGAGCCATAGAAGATTTCGTAGTTTTCAGGCGGGAACTGGGAGATTTCTTCTGCAACGCTGCGTGATGACGGAATGTTACCCAGCGGGCTGTCTTCAGTACCTACCAGGATTTCCTGGGCTTGGGCGCTGCTCATGGCCTTCAGGAATTCCCATGCTGCTGGCACGTCTTCAGATGAACGGAAGATGCCAAAGCCGTCGACACCGTAGATGGTGGTTTGTTCGGGGTTCCCTGGCCACAGGGCAATATCGAAGTTCATGAAGTCTTCTTCGAAGAGTTGCATAATGGGCCAGCGTCCGCCACCAAACATGGCGACATCACCGTTGATGAATTGCAGTGTGGCATCAGTCAGGACGCCCGGTGCGGGTGCAACTTCGCTTTCATAGGTCATATCATAGTTGAACTGAATGGCTTCAATGACCTGCGGATCGGTCAGGTTAGTGGCGCAGAAATCATCGGTGACGATGTTCGTGCCATTTGCCAGGATCCAGGGGATGGTCGTAAAGAGGCCGCCGCCGCTACCTGCGAACCCAAACTGATCGTTGTTGCCATCGCCATCGCGATCTTCGGTCAGTGCCTGGGCTGTTTCGAGGAATTCTTCGCGCGTCCAGTCATCGGACGGATAAGGGATACCCGCTGCGTCGAACATTTCCTTATTGTAGTAGATGACCATGTTGTTCCAGCTATAGGGCAGGAAGTACAGGCTACCATCGACCCTAAAGCTATCGAACAGTGCCGGGGCGACGTCATCAACGTACTCATTGAGCGCATCACCTTCTGCGGCGATCAGATCGTCCAGGGGCAGGATCAAATCCAGATCCACGAGGAAACGTACGCCCTCGGTTGCAACCCAGATGATGTCAGGCGTTTCACCACCTGCAATCAAAGTGGCCGTACCCTGCAAATAATCAGACCAGATTTCGCCGGGGACACCAATCAGGTTCACATTGATGTCGGGAAATTCCATGTTGAACTGTTCGATTCGGTTTTCCCAACCTGCACGCGCAGTTGTCGAGTTCTCCCAGAACACAAATGTAATGTCACCACTCACAGAGTCTTGAGCAGAAACACTCATCGTGAAAAGGGGGATCGTCAAAAGAAGGGCGAATAGAACAAAGCGGAACGACTTTTTCATAACAGATCCTTTCAAAAATCAACAATTAGTTGACATAAAAAATGAAAGCTATAGGATAATCTAGATCAATGTTATACATAAAGTTTGATTATCACTGCCGATACTGTAATCGATTACAGGCATTTAGTCAAATTTTGGTTACTTATCGTGCGATAATAGCCAATAATGGGTATACTGATGTAAATCAGCTCGATATTCCTGTAACCGATTACATACTTGTGTCAAGAAGTGGACAGATCCATGCACGATAGCTCCATCAATATTAGCGACGTCGCCAAACATGCAGGGGTATCTACCGCGACAGTTTCGCGTGTTTTATCAGACAAGCGCCATGTGAGCGAAGCAACGCGCCAAAAAGTATGGAAAGCCGTTGAAGAATTAGGGTATCGTCCCAATCGGGTTGCGCGTCGGTTGCGCGTGGGCCGGGCTGATGTCATCGGGCTGGTTATTCCCGATATACTCAATCCGTTTTTCACCGTCGCCAGCCGCGCCATACAAGATGTTGCCCAGGAAGCTGACTTCAGCGTCATCTTGTGCAACACGGATGAAGACCCGAAAAAAGAGGAGAAATATCTGGCACTGCTTGAAGATGAAGCGGTTGCCGGTATCATTTTCTGCCCTGCGCAGGAAACCAACCAGATGGTAACCGATACTTTCATCAAAGAGATGCCGTTTGTCACGCTGGACCGTAGGTTGACGAATGTGGAAACGGATCATGTCCTGCTGGATAATGTCAATGCGGCCCGAGAAATCGTTACGCATTTGATAGAGCAGGGGCACCGTCGCATTGGGGCAATCACCGGTAAAATGACCGTTACAACGGGTCGAGAGCGTCAAGAAGGGTATAAACAAGCGTTGCTAGATCATGGCATTGAGTACGAACCGGCGCTTGCGAAGAAAGTCATCCCGAAAATTGACCAGGGGCGTAAGGCTGCCCTGGAACTCATGAACCAGCCCAATCCCCCGACAGCCATCTTTACCGGCAGTAACCTGCTCACAATAGGTCTTCTACACGCCATCCAGGAAACGTCACTCGCCATACCCGATGACATCGCTATCGCTGGTTTTGACGAACTGCCATTTAATTCGCTGGCATTGCCGTGGATCACGACGATCCAACAGCCCAATTATGAATTGGGCAAGGTCGCAGCCGAATTATTGCTCGAACGCATACGAAACCCAATCGGAGCAAAACGTCAAATCTTACTGAGGGGAGAAATGATCGTTCGACAGTCGTCCATGCGCCACAAAGCAGCCCTATAGCATAGCCGTGCCATAGGGCTTTATGGTTTGACTACCCCTTAGCACGACATTTACTCGCGTTCCCATGCATGGGCGGTATCGATAGCTGCTTTCAAGTTATCCCAAGAGGTGTCACCAGGCACTGTGCAATCAGCACCTAAGAAGAAGCGTTCCGGGGCTGCTTGTAAGACAGATTTTGTCGCTTGTCGCACTTCATCCGGCGTGCCATTCGCAAGCGTTCCCAGGCGTTCCAATCCGCCCATAAACGGTCGACCAAACAGATGGGTTGCTGCTTGCATCGTGAGGGTTTCATCACCCACATGAAGAGGGCAGTTTACGATGTCACCAGGGTAACTCACAAAACGACTGAAATCGTCATACCCCTTTTCGTAATCGCAGACATGCAGGATGTTGAAGAGGCACTTTTCATTGACTTCGTTCATCACAGCAAGGTCATATGGCTGGATGGCGATGTCAAAGGTGCTTGGATCGTCAAATTGTCCGGCTTCACCACCCTGTGTAGACGTATAAAAACCATCCACGCCTAGTTCGATACACCCACGGACAAACGTCAGCAAGCTATCAGTGACGACTTCGATCCCTTTTTTGACGGCTTCTGGATCTTGCTTAAGATGCTGAAGCAGCACATCTCTCCCCGACATCTGGCCGGCACACATGAACGGTGAATACAGCGTCACGATGACGACCGCCTCACTCTTCAGCGCCTGAACCAGCCCCTCGACTGCCTTGAGTTGTCCCTCGAAGAAATCGGCACCATAGCGCGGCACCTTGTTCCAGTCTTCCGGTTTCTGAAGCGCCGCTATCTTAGGGAAGGTCCGTTCATATTGAATTTTGACCAGATCCATCCCAGTGTATTGAAAGTATTTAATGTGCTTTTCGACCGCGGCTTGTCCCTCATGGAACTCAGTGGGGAAGTGTAGGAAAAAGGCTGCGGGAATATAGGGGGGCGTCTGTGTGTCATCTAACAAGCTTAATACGGCTTCGCGTTTATTCATTGCTCTGTCCTTTACTGACTTCGTTGTAAACGCTGGCACATTTGCAGTCATGATCTAACGCATGTTTGGTGGCATATAGCTCTGGATACCGAAGCGCTCAAACGAGTTATGCGTTTCGTGCTGTTCGCGTGTACGTAGTCAGTATAGACGCTATGGCTGTGGCAGCTTGCGTCTCATCCTCCTTGATGACCATGATAAATGTAACAACAGCGCACCAGGCCCACGGGATTCACTCATCGTGTCTATGTGGTGTTCCCATCAATATCGACAGCAATTAATAGCCGGAGGTCGTCACTTTCTTGGCGATTTCACTGCTCGCATTCATGACTTCATGCGCCAGTGTATCTAGATTGTCAAAATCAATCTCCTGTGGCGACCCGCTAATGCTGATGGCTCCAATGACGCCATCCTGATTCCTGCGAATTGCGACCGCCACACACTGGATACCCAGTTCTTTCTCCTGGCGATCCAGCGCGTAACCCTCGGCGCGTATCTGTTCCAACTCATCCAGTAACTGGTCCGGCTTCGTGATAGTGTTGGCTGTATAAGCTGTCAACGATGTCGATTGAATGTACTGGTGGATGTAATCATCGGGCATATGCGCGAGCATGGCCTTGCCAATCGCCGTACAGTACAGCGGTGCTCGCCGCCCGACTGACGAATAATTCACCTGCCGCCGGATGGGAAATAGCGTTTCGACGTAGAGCACCGAATCACGATAGGGAATCGCCATATAGACAATCCGGCTCCCCTTGAGCAGTCTTTCCAGAATTGGAAAAGCAAAGTCACGGATCAGCAAATTAGATGAGGCAACGTATCCCAGTTCAAGACAGCGCAGGCCCAGTCGATAGCGGCGTGTTACAGGGGATTGATAGACAAAATTGAGGTGGGCGAGGGTGCTCAACATGGTACTGACGCTGCTCTTGCCGATACCCAAATGGCGACTCAGATCACTGACCCCCCATTCGGGTTGCGCCTCGGAAAAACAGTCGAGGATCAGCAGCGCCTTGTAAAGCGATTTATTGACTGCCGGGTCATTTTCTTGGATTGGCGCGCCAAAACCAGTGTGATTCATCAAATCCGACATCTGTGTACATTATCCTTACAGTGAATTCCGCACGTTTCATTCTGTGTCACCTTATTATGTACGGAAATTCGTTATAGGCCATGATTAGATCGGCCATAAATGCCTGGTATATGTGAAAACACATACCAGGCCCTATATTTCCTGAACGCAGTCCATCGTTGCCTATGGGTTGCTCTCTGTTGGATTGTTCAGCAACAGCTCGACCCATTCGGGATAGCTGGCATGATCGCCCAGATTGGAGAAAACCGTGTCGCCTTCTCCATTGAGATGCTCCATCGAATAGCGCGCAAACTGGATGTGTTTGCGGTCAAACGTGTAGGCAACAGCCACCCCATCTGCGGTTGGGATAATCGCCGGGTAGGAATATTCGCCGGGAATATCCTCCAAGACTAGACGATGCGGCCATGTCTTGCCATTGTCATAGGATGTGTCGATAACCAGTGGGGTACGCTTGGCTAACCCTTCCTCTGAAGTGGGATTGTAGATAAGGGCAATCGGCGCAATCTCACCATCATATGAAGTGGGATTGTAAATGAGAGTAATGGGCGCAATGTTACCCTCATAACCTGCATCCCCCGGCGAGGGAACCAGTTTCGCCACATCAATGCCGGAATTGTTATTTGGTAAATCCGTTAAGTACACCTTGCTCCAGGTGCGCCCGCTATCTGTGGAATCACTGCGGCAGATTTGACCGACGCCGCGACTGCGCATCAAGGCATGGACGTGGCCCGGTTTGCTCTCCCATAGCGTTGGCTGAATGATGCCTTTAGGATGGCCCTCTAGCTTAAGCGGAGGAGCAATCGTCCAGGTTTTACCCTGATCCTCGCTGCGTTCAATCTGACAGTACCACTCGGTTTCGGTTTCCACTGATGAACCCGCCAGCCAGGTGCCATCAGATAGCGCAATCGGCTTGTTCTTAATCGGCCCCAGGCAGCCTTCTGGTAGTGGTTGTGGTTCGCTCCAGTTGTGGCCGCCGTCTACGCTTTCCATAACAAAGGATTCCCACTCGGTGATTTTCTTACCCACGCGGTAAAACAGCAGCAGCTTGGGCGGACCATCTGTTTCTGAAACCGTGTTATTTTCTGCGAATAGCCGCGATGCATCCGGCATGAACAAAACCGGGTTCCACATAGGGACGTCCGGCACATGGGCGACCATGCGCGGTTCGCTCCATTTTTCTTCATGGCGGATGGATAGCCAGATATTTACATCATCGTTGCCTTCGCGGCTGCCACCAAACCACGCGCAGACTACATCGCCATTGGGTAGCTGCACCAGCGTCGTGGCATGGCACTCTGGGAAATATTTGTCCTGCTCAAAGATGGCCTCATCGACGCTGCGCCGGGAACGCAGGTAATTAGTATAGGGGGCCAGGTCGAGCCGCACACAGCAGGCACGCAGTTGCTCCTGAATGCGCTCAATTGGCACCTCATCCAGAGCTTGCTGCGACTGCACTGCCAGCGAAGCGGTTGTTCCGGCTGCAAAACCTGTCTGGGCGCAGATGCCCATCACCCGGAAAGAACTCATGGCGATTTGCTCGCCGGACATACTGCGGCCTGGTACCAGCACGTTGCTGGCCTCAACCGGACGCATCGCCCGCAGCGGAATCTGATAGGGTGGGTTCTGGGTGGTCAGGCCGGTACCTGCCCGCTGGACAACCGTCGGCCAATGATAATCCACATGGTAGCTGCCTACAGCGATAGCATCCTCAAAGTGCTTACCGTATAGAACATCTTCAGCCGACATGCGGTGCTGGGCGATAATCCGCCGTCCTTCACGAATGCCGATATGCGGCGCGACCCACGCCAGCTTGAAGTCAGGATAAGTTTTGCCTTTGTAGCCCAGGGTTTGCAGATGATAGATCACGCCCATCATCTGTCGACGCCCGTCCTGTTCCGCTTCAGATAGCGATTCGCCATCGGTCGCATCGTGGCCAATCACCTTCATCTTGATGACAATGAGGTTCTCATGATCGTGGATTGTGATCATGGGGTAGTCTTCATCGCCCTTATAGATGGCTGCACCCTCCGGCAGAATAGGTGTGATGTCCTCACTGGTTTTGACCATCGTGAAGTACAGGCTCATCGGCAGTTGCAGATGGCCGCTCTCCTCATGAATGCGTAGTTCGCCTTCTGGCAAGAAGACTGGGCCGCCTTTTTCATATTGCCAGCCGCCCATCGCGACCACATCAGCGTCACCGGTGGCGTCAATGACCTGCTTACAGGCCAATTGTTGTAATCCGCTCTTGTTGAACAAGATCAGCACCGATACCGCGTCCTGGTCCCGTTGGACATCGACCAGGCGCGTATGCAGCAGCAGACGCACGCCTGCTTCTTGTAGCATTTCCTGCAACACGAACTTCAATGCCTCAATATCAAACTTGCGGCCATCATGGTTCGGACGATAGTCTGCGATACCGTTATAGACCGCCAGCCGATCTAACATTTCTTGCCACGCATCATTAACCAGGCGTGTTTCTCCACAGAAAGTATGCACGCCGCCAGCGGTTCCCTGCCCGCCTACGAACCCGTGCTGTTCAATCAAGACAACATTGCTGCCTGTTCGCGCTGCTGCCAGCGCAGCAAAAACGCCTGAAATTCCACCACCGACCACTGCCACATCGCAGGCAGGCATTTGTTTGATCATCGTACTGTAAGTAACCATGCTATCTGAGCTGGTCATTGTTGATTTCCTTTTTACTGTCTGGCATGAAGTTAAGCTATTTTTCCAGGTGGTCAAACCACACATCGATTGAACGGCGGGTTTCCGCGGTCAGGCGCACATCCCAGCGCGTGTAGGTGGACATTTTCATGCCCTGTAGCCCCGCGATGTATTTGGCCGTTGCCGGGTAGGCAGGCCGTAGCAGCATATCGAGGAAAACCAGTTCCCGATGCAAGCGTATGGCCTGCTCGCGGTCAGTCTGGTAGGCATCCCAGAATGCCTTGACCAGATCGGCCTTGGCTGCCGATGTCACCGCCATGATGCCTTTCGCGCCCATATCCAGCGCTTCCATCAGATAGGCTGTATTGGCCTGATAGACCACCGCGTCGTTGGCGACTTGTTGCTTGGCTTGGATACCTTCAACTGTGCAGGTAGTGTCTTTGATACCTGCGATGACCTTATTTTCAGCAAGGCGTGTGAAGACACTGTTATCCATCAGGTAGTTCGGGACTTGTGGCCACTCATACACATAAACCGGGCACGAGACCTGCTGGCTCATATTCAGCAAATAGTCATAGTAACGATCGGGTTCACCGCTCATCGTTGGCGCCGGGATGAGGACAACCGCACTGGCACCCGCATCTTCAATCTGACGGGCTTCATCCGGGTGTTTGGCCGGGTCCGGGTCGAGATTGCCCGTTGCGATAACAGGTAGATCACCTGCGTATTGCACCGTCTGCTTGACCAACTGCAAGCGTTCATCGCGGGTGAGCCACTTCATTTCACTGCTACCACAGACGGCAAACAGTCCCGATGGCGCTTTGGCGGCCTGCCATTCGGTATAGCGCACGTATGTCTCCCAGTCGATGCCCCCATCTTCGTTAAAGGGGGTCAACATGAGTGCAACCACGCCCATAAGCTTTTGTGTTAATTCTGAATTTGTCATTTCTAATTACCTGTTCCTTTTGTCAGTTACGCAAATGAGATCGTGATTATCCTTTGGTCGCGCCACTGGTCATCCCACGAATAAGCTGATTTTGAATGACCCACAAGAATATCAAAGCCGGTACGAACTGTACCACGCTGGCAGCAAAGACATTCCCCCATTGCACGCCTGTTAACGAACCCACCATCTCAGCGATCAGGACCGGGGCTGTTCGCGCATTGGTCGACGTGAACAAGAAGCCAAATTGGAACTCGTTCCAAGCATAGGAGCCAACCATAATCGCTGTTGCGACGATCACCGGGCGCGAAAGCGGCAGAATGATCCGGCTAAAAACCTGGTACATGGTCGCGCCATCGACATAAGCCGCTTCTTCAATCTCAATGGGGATGCCATCAATATAGGCTTTCATAATCAGGGTGATGATCGTCGATTGGAAAGTTGTATACAGCAAGATCAACGTCAGGTGACTGTCAGATAGGCCAATCTCATTCAGAATGGGGAACAAGGGGACCGAAATCACCAGCGGCGGGAACATACGGATAGCGATTAGCACAATCGCGCTGCGGCGGAAAACAGGAGCCTTAAATCGTGAAAACGTATAAGCTGCTGGCAAGCACACCGAGATCGTCAGGACCATCGAGAAGAAAGTGACAATCGCGCTGTTACGCAATGCGATAACGAATTCCGGCACATCTTCAAACAGCCGAGCGAAGTTGCTAAACGTAACTTCTGCCGGGAAGTAGGTCGGCGGGTAGTTAAAGATCTCTCGTGGGATTTTGAACGATGACGAGATCGCCGTATAGATGGGAATGATCGACCACAGGACCACGATCATCAGCAAAATCCAGTACGGCAGATTCCGTGTGATTTTTGAGAGCATATTGTTCGATGTCATAAGACTTAACTCTCCATCATCTGGCGGCTAAGCATGCGGATTTGCGGTGATGCAATCACAATCGTGACGATCAGGATGACAACGCCTACTGCCGCTGATGTCCCCCAGCTAAAGTAGACAAAACCCTCTTTATAAAGGTAAATCGACATCACTTCAGTCGCACGGAAGGGGCCGCCCTTGGTCAGTACCAGGATTTCGCCGAACGCACGTAGCGAAATGATCGTGCGGAAAATCAATGCAATCAGCAAAGCCGGTCGGATCAACGGCAAGATGACATACCAGAACAAGTTGAGTTTGTTGGCACCGTCGATTTTTGCTGCTTCGACCAATTCCGGTGGAATCGAAATAAGGGCCGGGTACACCAGAATGAATACACCTGGGATGTGGTTCCATGTATAAACCAGCAGCAGCGCGGCGAATGCATAGTTCGCTTGTGTGAACCAGTAAATGGGTTCGATGCCCATCTGGTACAACGTGAAATTAATGGGGCCAAATTCAGAATTAAACAAGTATTTCCAGGTTGTACCCAAAATGGCTGGACTCATCGCCATCGGTGCCAGGATGAGCGCGATCCATAGCTTCTGTCCCCAGAATTGTCGTGAAAATAGCAGGGCAACCCCTGTCCCGAAGACAAGCTGAAGCGACACACCAAATATCACGAATCGGATGGTATTTATAAAGGCATCTTTGAAGTTGGGATCCCCCAATATTTTCTGGTAATTTTCGAGGCCAGCATACGTAATAGGGGCACCAGGGCGATAGTTCGCCATACTCATGACGATAGCCCAGATTTCAGGGATCAAAACGACAAATATGATGAGTAAAAAAATCGGAAGAAGTAATGCCAAACCGATGGCACTTCGCTTATGTAGAGTCATGTGGAATTCCTTGATGGCCGTTGAGGAAGATTGGCACGAGGCAGGCTAACCTACCTCATGCCAATATATGTAGATTACTTACTCATTTGTTGGCAGCAGCGGCGCAATGAGTTCAGCAGCGTCGGCCATGGCTTCTTCTGCACTCTTTTGCCCAGTAATCGCCAGAACAACTTGCTCCTCAAAAATATCTGAGGCGCGGGATTGCTCATCAAAGGCAGGCCAATCTGGCTTTGCGACCAGGAGCGACTGAGCAGCAGCGTCAACCCATGCGGCATTCACTTCAGCAAATTCGGGGTCTTCATAGACCGAGAGTTTGGTCGGTGCGTTGCCGTTACGGGCCATCTCAGTGGCAGCCATATCCGACGATAGGAACTTGATGACTTCCCAGGCTGCTTCTGGATCAGCCGAGTTAGCGGGGATCGACATTGACCAGAAGGAAGCATTCCCCGGGGCGAGGTCGAAGTCGACGGTTTCTGATGCCGGAACAGTTGTCACACCAATCTGGCCGACGACCTGCGAAGCTTCGGGGTCATTCAAGTTGCTGTAGTACGTCGGACCACGAACAGCAAAGGCGACCTGGCCATTTTGTTCCAGGGTAAGCCAGTCATCGGCAACCAGGTTCATGAAGTCCGGCGGGATCACGCCTTCTGCGTAGAGTTCTGCAGCTTCGTTGATAGCCTGAATCATGGGTTCTTCAGTAAAGAGAATATCGAAGTCACCAGAGAGCAGACCACCACCGTAGGCACGGGCACCAAGGATCACGCTGCTGGGTTCAAAGCGCATGCCATAGATGCGGGCGCCATCATCACGACGGCCAGCGATAGCAGTGGCATCAGCAATATATTCTTCCCAGGTTGAGGGCGGCTCCGCAATGCCTGCTTCTTCCAGTAGGGCCGTGTTGTAGAACAGCACCGGACCGTAGGCACGCATCGGAATACCATAGATATTGCCTTCGGAATCGCTCACGAAGCTGAGCATACCCTCAGCGATGCCATCAAAGTTTTCGATGGGGTCGGATTCAAGGAAATCATTAAGGGGCATGAGCTGGTTGCGAACCTGTGGCGAGTACTGCTGGCTAATCAGGAACATCAGGCTGATGTCGCTGTCTGCCAGCGCCAATTCACGAACGGTCCGTTCGAGAATATCCGGCCAGGGTTGCGTTTCCCACACGAGAGAAATTCCGGTGGCTTCAACAAGATCAGGACTCAGATCTACTTCGGCACCAGCACCACCAATCACTGCAGACTCATGAACAGGATGGCTCATCACCTTGATTTCGGTGGTGTCATCTTGTGCCAAGGCACCTGCGGTAATCAGGAGGAAAACGGTAAGAAGGAGAAAGAAGAGTCTATGTGAACGCCTAGATAGCATACTAAAGACCTTTCAACTAAATATATATAAAGAGCGTCGTACAAGTTAGGACAGAGATAATTCACTATGTTCTGATATACAGAACAGTGTACATCTCTACAGAACATTTTATATCAAATTGAGTTGAACTGCAAACAGAATTGGTAAATAAGTACATGGCCTGTATGAGGAGCGCGGAAAAGTAGGTGCTTTTCCTGCTTGTATGAAACATGTGTGTCCTTGCTCTCTGCCTGTGTGTTTTGTGACAAAATTCACAGGATATTCATGACGACTTCCATTGTTGTCTTCTGGCTCGACGGCGTAATGTATGTCTATTGGAATATTCGCTTATCCGAATATAGACTGAGACTGGGACAACGGCCTATGCTATCATCGACCTTAGCGCGTGAAATTTGCGAAATGGAAGCCGATCTTTGCTCTGCGTTTTCCGACCCGAATCGCATCCTTATCCTCTACGCGCTCAACGAAAAGCCCCTCAACGTCAGTGAAATCACAGCTGAGTTAGAAATCCCTCAATCAACAACATCGCGTCACCTCAAAATTCTACGCGATCGTGGACTGGTGATTTCAAGTCGCCAGGGCACAAGTGTTGAGTACCGCTTGTCAGACCCGCGTTTGATTGATGCACTCGATGTATTGAGATCTGTTTTACGTGACCGGATTGCTCGTCGTGCCAACCTGATGGACGTTGCTGACGCCTGACCTGCAATTCTGCCTGGATTACTTCTTCTTTTTAGGAGGCATGAATGCCATTTAATAAAATATCTTCTCTATCGTTCATGACTGGGCTGACACTGCTGGTCATGGGTTTTGGTTTGTTATGGGCAACGCCGCAGACTGTAGAGGCCCAGTGCGGATCTCAGGCGTCATCCTGCAAAAATTGTCATGAAGTTCAGGGGGAGCTGCCTGTAAACAATGATGGAAACGGTTGGCACGAGTCCCATGCATTTGGGGATTTTTGTTATATGTGCCATGCGGGCAACCCCCAGGCAACCGAAATTGATGCGGCGCATACGGGCATGGTCGCTCCTTTGTCCGATGTCAACGCAGCTTGCCAACAGTGCCACGCTGCTGATCTCGATGAGCGTGCACAGGTCTATGCTGCACTGCTGAATGTGGACTTGAACAGTGGCGATGGCGGTTCTACTTCGACAGACATAAGCGGCGGAACTACAGAAACAACCGAAGAAACCACAACCTCCGCTGAGCAACCCGCCTCAGAAACGAGCGTTGTCCAACCCTCAGCCTCCACAACCGTATTTGAAACAGAGCTTGTGGTCGATGATCCTAACATGATCGACTATGTCGCGCGTTATGACGAAATCGTATTGGGCATACGCCCGACCAATTGGGGTAATGTCATTCTCAGTGTGATGATTGGCTTGCTGGTCGTGGCTGGCG
The DNA here is from genome assembly GCA_002699585.1 of Anaerolineaceae bacterium. Classification (GTDB taxonomy): domain Bacteria; phylum Chloroflexota; class Anaerolineae; order Aggregatilineales; family Phototrophicaceae; genus Phototrophicus. The sequence continues at coordinate 78,230 of PABP01000004.1, forward strand.
GTGGCTTCGTCCTGATTAATGAAATTCGCCTCAATACCAGGCTTGGTGACACCCAACCCGTCGATGGCGAATATCCTTCTGACGTGGTCGAGATGCTGCCGGCGCTGGCATCACTCAAAATACAGACACGTAACGCCTTGAGAAAAGTCCTCACTCATCCCCACAAAGCTGACAAAGTGCTCGGCCTGATTGATGAAGTCGTATCCGAAGAAGGGGACAAATAACCATCATGAAGCAAATCATTAGCTATATTCGCCGCGAAGAGTGGTCACCCTATGTTGCAGGCACCCTGCTCGGCGTCGTCGGTATCCTGGCCGTGTGGATGAGCAACAGCCTGCTTGGCGCATCTGGCGCTTTTGAAAATCTGGTCGGGTTAGCAGGGCAGGCTATCGCGCCCTCGCTCTTTGACAACATGTATTTCAACTACGTCATGCCACCTGGCATTACCTGGGGTGTGGTTTTGCTCGTCGGGTTATTTTTTGGTGGCATGCTCGGCGCAGCCACCAGCGGCACCCTCAAATGGGGCAAAAAAGGTTCCGCTAACAGCGATGACCAGTGGAAGAGCATCTTTGGCCCGCAAATCTGGAAGCGCTGGCTGCTAGCTTTTGTCGGCGCCATCATCCTCGAATACGCTGCCGGGATCGCCGGGGGATGCACCAGCGGACTCGCCATTTCCGGCGGAATGCTCCTGGCCCCATCAGCTTTCCTGTTTATTGCCGGGATGTTCGCATCCGGCATCGTGACCGCTTACTTGATCTACCGCAAGAGGTACTAACCGCATGTCAACTTATGTGATTGCACTATTCCTGGGCGTTGCTTTCGGTTTCTCGCTGAATAAAGCGGGCCTGACCAAGTACCACAAGATCGTCAATGTGTTCCGCTTTACGGATATGGCGGTACTCAAGTTCATGATGACCGCGCTGGTTGTCTCCATGAGTGGCTTGTATTTGCTACGCGGCCTGGGACTCGTCACTTTCCCGGCCCCCCCAGCTACCTATATTGCTGGCAACATCATCGGCGGCCTGATCTTTGGCTTCGGCATGGCCCTCAGTGGCTACTGCCCAGGCACCTGTGCCGCTGGTAGTGGCGAGGGCAAACTCGATTATTTGATCCCCGGATTGCTCGGCTTTTTTGTCGGCGCAGCTATCTATGGCCTGACATACCAGCAAGTTTTCCCGCTGATTTCAAATATTGCCAACGAAGGTAACGTCGTCATCCCGGATTTATGGAATCTCAGCCCGCTGCTGACGGTGCTCTTCTTTGCTGTGATGTCCTTCTTCCTGTTCTACTTGATTGACCGTGCTGGTTTGCAGCGCAAAAAAGAAATCTAGCCAGTTCTAGCTCATGACAATCGGTGAAGACCGACATCTAAAGACTGGAAATTCTAATGATTGACTCTTTTTCACGACGTAGTTTCTTAAAAATGGGGGCGGTTACGACGGGCGCACTCGTCGTTGGCGAGTTTCTGCCGCCCGCAGTGGCCCAAATGGCCACAGAAGCCGGAATGCTTAATGCCAGCGGTGATGGCTATATCCCTAGCATGTGCGAGATGTGCGTTTGGCGCTGCGGCCTGATTGCGAAAATTAAGGGTGGCCGCGTCGTCAAACTTGATGGTAACCCGGAACACCCGCATTCAAGAGGCCATCTCTGTGTGCGCGGTCAATCTGGCCTGATGAACACCTATGATCCCGACCGCGTGCTTAAGCCCCTCATTCGTGTGGGCAAACGCGGCGAAGGCAAGTTCCGTGAAGCATCGTGGGACGAAGCGCTCGACCTGACTGCTGGCCATATGCAGCGCATCAAAGACACCTACGGGCCGGAAGCAATGGTCTTCTCGTCCACCCATAACCTGAGCCAGGTCCAGTTCGAGAACTTGCTCTATGCCTTCGGCTCGCCTAATTACGGCACCCAGCGCAGCCTGTGCTTCAACGCCATGATCGTCGCTAACCAGATGACCTATGGCATGGAAGAACCGGAGCGCATCTATGATGACCAACTGCAATATGTCATCCTGACAGGCCGTAACCTGTTTGAAGCCATTTCGACCTCGGAAACAGGCGACCTCAGCGATGCGATCTCACGCGGCGTCAAAGTTGTTTATCTCGATCCGCGCTTTACCAAAACCGCTGCCAAAGCCAGCGAATGGCTTGCGATCAAACCCGGTACAGACCTGGCTTTCCATCTGGCGCTGCTGAATGTCATCATCGACGAAAAGCTGTATAACGCTTCTTTCGTTGAGGATTACACCATCGGCTTTGATGAACTCGCGCAGGAAGTTCGGGACTTCACACCGGAATGGGCAGCTTCGCTCACCGAAATACCGGCTGATACGATCCGTCGTATTGCACAGGAATTCGCTGCCGCTGCACCACATGCGCTGGCGCATAATGGTTGGCGTACATCCAACTTCATCAACTCCTTCCAGACCCAACGTGCCATCAGCATCCTGAATGCACTGGTTGGCAACTGGAACGTCACCATGAAAGCATCAGCAGGCGAGTCCAGCGGGGCGCTTGGTACACCACCGCAGCCCCCGTACCCTCGTGCTTCTGCGATGCGGCTGGATGGCGTTCCCTATAAGTATCCGGTCGTCCCCTTTAAGCTCGGTGTTTTCCAGGAACTGCGCGACAACATCGTCACGGGTGATCCATACCAGGCACATGGTTGGTTCATCTCGCGCCAGAACCCGGTGATGTCGCTGCCGGATCGCGCGAAGACCCTGCAAGCCTTCGAGAAAATGGACTTCATCGCCACCGTCGATATCTTCCTGAACGATACCGCCTGGTTCTCCGATGTCGTGCTGCCGGAAACCTCCTATCTGGAGCGCTACGATCCGCTGTTGCCGGTTGGCAATCGTGTATTCCTGCGCCAACCCGTGATTGAACCGCAAGGCGATGCGAAATCCGCATTATGGATCTACAAACAACTCGGTGAACGTCTCGGTCTGGAGGATTATTTCCAGTACACGGACGAAGAAGACTACATCCGCCAGCAGCTAGAGCCACTCGGTGTGACACTCGACGAAATTCGCATGAATGGCTATGTCGACTTGCCGGAGTCTGAAGAGGAAGAAGAGCCTAGCTTCGCCTGGAATACGCCCAGCGGCAAAATCGAACTCTTCTCGGACACGCTCGATAGGGTAGGTTTCCCAGGTGTACCGACATGGCAAGCGCCACCGCAGCCGCCGCAGGGCCAATTCTATCTGCTGACGGGTAAGGTCGCTCAGGCCACCCAATTTGCCACCCAGAACAACCAGCTTCTGAAAAAGTATTCTGATGAACCCCGCTTGTGGCTCAATACCACCGTCGCGGAAGATCGCGGCATGGAAGACGGTGATTGGGTCGAAGTTACCAGCCAGGTGGGCCAGGTCCACATTCGTCTGAAGGTGACCCAGGGTATCCGGCCTGATTGTGTTTATCTCACTCCCGGCTTTGGTCACCTGTCCAAAGGCTTGACCGCCGCCTATGGGGTCGGCGCAAGCGACTCTGCTTTACATGTAACCTATACCGATCCCGCAAGCGGCAGTCAGGCGCTCAGCCAGACTTTCGTAACGGTCAGGAAGGCATAAGCTCATGGCACACACTTTCCATACGCCGCGTTACGGTTTTTTGATTGATGCCTCTAAGTGTATCGATTGCCGGACCTGCATGGTGTCTTGCAGCGTAGAGAACAACGTCTCGATGGAGACAACGCGCATCTGGATTAAAGAGACGGGCGTCACTGGGACATTCCCCGACCTGTCGCGCTATACTGCACCCTATCATTGTATGCATTGTGTTGACCCATCGTGCGTGTCGGCCTGTACAGTCGGGGCGCTCCAACGCACTGAAGACGGCATCGTCATGTACGACAATGAAATCTGCATTGGCTGCCGTTACTGCATGTACGCCTGCCCGTTTGACGTCCCCAACTACGAATGGGAGGAACAACTCCCGCTCGTCGTAAAATGCGATATGTGCTTCTCCCGTCTGGAAGAAGGCCAGCAGCCTGCTTGTGCCCAGACGTGCCCAACAGGGGCCATTCAATTCGGCAAGTATGAAGACATGCGCGCACTCGCGCACCAAATGATTAACGAAAATCCTGATAAATATGTCGATCATGTCTATGGCGAAGAAGAAAATGGCGGCACGGCAACGTTGTATATCTCACCTGTTCCATTTGAGGAATTGGGCTTCCCGATTGCAGGCACGACCTCACCAGCTTATTCCAACCGTCTGGTGACAGAAGGCACGCCGCTGGTGGCCGGGGCTATGCTGGTCGGGCTGTCCGGCGCTTACCTGACGATCAAAAACGAAAAAGAAGAAGCTGAAGAAGAGCGTCGGCTCGCTGAGCAGGAGAAAGTCGCTGTCGGAGAGGAAAATAGTCATGCTTCGTAAACTGGTTCATGAACTCACCACGCTGCCAAAATATATCTACGTCTTTGCAGCGATTACCGCCTTTGGCCTCAGCATTGGGATCTACCGTATGTATGCTGGCTTGGGCGTAACCACCAACCTCAGCAAAGCGTTCCCCTGGGGTATCTGGATCAGCTTCGATCTGGCGACAGTGGCGTTGTCCGGTGGGGCATTTACGTTGGCAGCACTGGTCTATGTCTTGCATTTTGAAAGTCTACACGCCGCGGTGCGCCCGACGGTGCTTGCCGGGTTACTGGGCTATAGCTCAGTGCTGGTCATCCTCCTGTTTGACCTGGGCCGCTGGGATCGCTTCTATAATGTGTTTTTCCATCCCAACTTTAGCTCCGCACTTCTGGAGGTCAGTTGGTGTATCGCTGCCTATTCATCGATCCTGTTTTATGAACTCAGTCCCGTGCTGTTGGAAAATTCGCGCTGGCGGCGCTTCCTGCCTGTCATCAAAAAATACACCATCCCGATTGTGATTGCTGGCGTTACGCTCTCAACGATGCATCAGTCCTCATTGGGCACGATGTTCGTCATCATGTCGCCGCGCTTGCATCCGCTGTGGTACTCCATGATCCTGCCGATTTTCTTCCTGGTGAGTTCTTTAGCTGCGGGTATTTCGCTAGTCATCGCTGGGGCGACCATCAGCTATTGGCTCTTTGGTCGCAGCCTCAAGATCAAAATTCTGGCGAAATTAGGCTGGTTCCTGCCCTGGCTACTCAGCTTCTACCTGGTGCTGAAGTTCGGCGAGCTGCTGATCGCTGGCGAGCTGGACTTGCTGTTCTCCAGTGGCACCTATAGCGTCCTGTTCTGGGCGGAACTCATCATTGGTTTCTTCATCCCGATTGGATTGTTCGCTCTCAAACGGGTGCGGACGAGCCGTAAGGCATCCTTGTTCGGTGCGCTCATGATTATGGCGGGCGTGATCCTCAACCGCTTTGACGTGACCTGGTTCGGCATGAACCCCGTCGACGGTGAGACATACGCCCCGCACTGGATGGAAGTGGCTATTCTGGTCGGTGTTGTCGCTGGGATTATCACGGTCTACAGTCTGGTCGCTCGTTACTTCCCGATCTATGAAGAAACCGAGTTATATCGTCCTGAGCGGCCAGTCAATGAACTGTCGCGCCTGGAACGAGCGCCTGCAAGTGGTGACTAGCCAATAACCTGCCAAAATGACGGATTTGTTGTAATCTTAGCGCATGCGTCCAAACTTTTTTCATCATTTGCACCCACCTACGATTCCGGCTCAACAGTCCCGCTGGCGCTATACACTAGGCGCTGGCGGGACCGCTGTTTTCCTGTTGTTCGTGTTGGCAATCACCGGCATGTTGGAGATGTTTTACTATACGCCCACGCCGGAGCAGGCCGCGCTTTCTGTCCAGACCATTAGCTATCATGTGCCCTTGGGTGGACTGGTCCGTAATACGCATTACTGGTCTGCCCAACTCCTGATGATCGTGATGGCTGCGCACCTCATCCGTGTGGTCATGACTGGGGCCTATCGCTCGCCGCGCCGCTTCAACTATCTGCTAGGGCTGGTGCTGTTTGTTGCGGTTGTATTGCTCAACTTCACCGGGTATATCCTGCGTTGGGATCAAGGCATCCAGTGGGCACTGGTGGTCGGGACCAATCTGCTCAAGACGATCCCCGTAGCAGGTGACGCGCTTTATGTCATGCTCATTGGGGGTAGCCAACCCGGCCCCGCCACGCTGATTCGGTTTTATGCGTGGCATATCTTCGGCCTGGGATTGCTCGTTGTCATCCTCACGGGCTGGCATATTTTCCGGGTACGGCGTGATGGCGGCATTGCCGTTCCGCCGCCGCGCCTGCGTGAAGATGATGCCCGTATCACGCGCTTTGAACTGGTCCAACGTGAAGTGCTGGCCATGATTCTGATCACGGCTATTCTATTCATTTTGGCGATCTTTTTTCCTGCGCCCATTGACGCGCCCATTGAGCAGCTTACGACGATGGCCAACGACGCCAGCGCGCCCTGGTTCTTCCTGTGGGTGCAGCAAATGCTCAAATGGGGCGATCCTTTTGTTTGGGGGATTGTGGTTCCACTGGTGGTCATGCTCATCCTGGCATTGATTCCCTATGTCTTGCCGCAGGCCCAGGATGCTGAATTGGGACGTTGGTTCCCGAAGTCAAACCGCTTGGCACGCCTTGTCCTGATTGGGATTAGCCTGCTCGTGATTGTATTGACTCTATTGGCACTTTTGCCAGGTTCCTGATGCACAATGTTCGCCGTATGACTGCTCTCGCGTCTGTTTTGTTGCTGCTGTCTGTGCTGCTGGTTTGGTTTGCTGATAGCCGCCGACCGCAATCCCAGGCATTGACGCCCCGCATGACGGGCGAAGAAGAATACTGTATCGCCTGTCATACAGACTTGCCCGAAATTAGCCCTTCGCACCCGGTCGAAATTTTTGGCTGTGTGACCTGTCATGGCGGCGAACGTTTGGCGCTGGATGCTGACCTGGCCCATAGCACCATGCGCGGCGGCAACAACCCATCGAACTTGAGCGTGGTCGAGCAGTCCTGCGGCGGTAGCGACTGTCACAGTGGCACTGTGGAAGAAGAACGCGATCATATCCAGCGCGTGATGACCAGCGTCCAGGCCACCTACACCGGGGCCATTGCCCATATTCGCTATACGTTCGGTGCCCAACCGGATCAGGTGGCGCACTACGGCATATTCAATGTGCGTGATACCGAAGTTACGACATCGACGGGCGTCCAATCTTTAGAAGCCTTCGACCCCTCGCAGGAAACCAATCCATCGATCCAGACCTTTGGGGAAACTTGCCTCAAGTGCCACCTCAGTGCGGAGCCACCTGAGGGCGCGGCTTTTGACCGTCTGACGGGCTGTGCCGCCTGCCATACGCCCGATGTAGATAGCTTCCCAGAAGGCAATGTCCACCAACTGACGACGGCCATTCCCTATACGCAGTGCAATACCTGCCATAATCGCGGCAATTACGACCTGCGTTCCATGGACTTTGTCGAGCGTGATGATAACCCGACGGATCGCTTCCACGATTATTACCAGCCGATTGCGCAGTTTACGCAGTGCGAGTGGACCCTGGATTGTATTGATTGCCATACTCGTTCGGAAGCGATGGGTGATGGGGATATTCATTCCAATCAAAGCGAAATTCAGTACGTCCAGTGCCGTACCTGTCACGGCACCCTCGACGAATTGCCCCTGACGCATACCATCGCCAGTGAGGATGACATCGCGCTGAGAATGGCCTTCCTGAACCCGGTCGTCAACCTGAGCGTAGGCGATACAGTTCTGGTGACGGAGCAGGGGGAACCTCTGTGGAATACGCGCGTGTTGTCTGATGGCACCTATGAGCTTGTGGGTAAAGCGACCGGGCAAGTCTTCTCATTTAGCCCGGTGATGGGGACGCAATGTACGCAAAACGCCGATGAGCAGGAATCCAGTTATTGCCATGTGTGCCATGCGGTGGACCGTTGAGAGATGTTGCTGCGACTGCCAGAAATGATGAGGTTAATCTAACGACTGATGCCTGAACTTGATCGCCGTGATTTTCTAAAACAAGCTACCCGTGCCTTGTTGTCTATCAGTGGATTGCTTGGCCTGGGCGGTTTAGCGCGTTTTTTCTACTTCCAGACGGAGCCACCCAGCCAGTCCGTGTTTGACCTGGGGCCTGCGACTGCCTATGCAGTCGGTACACGGACCTTGCTGCCGGATGTTCCGGCGGTTCTAATCCACAATGAAAACGGATTCTCTGCACTGAGTTTGGTGTGTACGCATCTGGGATGTACCGTAGAATCCGAAGCTAGTGAACTGGTGTGCCCCTGTCATGGCTCACTCTTTGATGAACAGGGCAATGTGGTGCGCGGACCAGCCAGTAAACCCTTACCCACGCTCCAAATAGAAACCACCGCCGAGGGCAATCTTCAACTCTTTTTGACCTGAAGCTACCTGGTACTCACGCCATATATTAGTTAGTGCGATACAAGCTCATATTTATCTGTTGTCTGTTGATAATAGGCTTCGCCAAGGCAGGCAGGGCATACAGGTTGTTCATCGACGATTTCCTCGCGCTCATTGAGGACTTCTTCCCCGCAGCGTGAACAGATTACGCGCAGGCCCGGTTTGCTGATGATTTCCTGCATAGAAACCGTTAGTTCCACAGGTTGCCAACCCAGCAACTTGTCATTGGGCAAGCTTTGATAGCCAATGAGTTGCGCCTTCCAGTTGCTTTCCTCATGAGGGTGTGCTTGCTCGGCGAAGCGTCGTGATTCCGGATGTGGCCAGATACGTATCGCTTCAGCTGTGTCGGTATCAACGAACGTCGCCGCCACGCGGCCATAATCCATCAGTCGCATTGTACGATGGCCTAACCAGCAGCCACTTGCCACCGCAACACCATCGGCAAAGCAGCCATCTGTTTCGACAAAGGCGAACAAACGCTTATCATCTTGGGGTAAATCCAGATTCAAAATTTCACCCGCCAGCATGCCCATCCGTACCCCAAGCACCTGCCGGGGACATAGATGATTATGTAGCGCGATTGTTTTATTTAAGAGTGCATCCAGACTCAATTTCATTGCCATGCTTGTCCTGCTAACAAACCTATCTTTGAGACTATTGTAAACAGCACTGCTCAGCTCGGTAAGTGATAATAGGCAGCTTATATCTGGATGAGTGACTTGTCCTCCCCACCCAGCACCTGACGTCATATGGCGCATAATGGGAACGGTAGTGTTTAGCGCGTGTTCAACCTCAGCAGGCTCTTACCTGAGTTGGATACCTCTCACGATGCCGGGAGAGTCCAAAACCGGAATATCTGGGATGATGACCAGCCCATCGACAACCTGGAAATTCAGTTCGTTCGCTTGGCTATTTTCATAGAGCAAGTCATAGAACGCAAAACCTTCATAGCCTGTTGATGGCATGACCAGATCACAAGTACCTACTTGATGGTTGTTATCATCTGCTTCCACCGCATCCCATAAGGCAATGATCAACTCATCATAAGCCTCGCCTGGTTTCGTGTAAGCGAGTATTTGCAAATCGCTTGCTGTGCCATTTTCACAGGTAACATCAAAAGGTGCATGCTGCATGCTGTTATCGAAAATCGCATTGATGTTCCGTACGGCATAGTAAATGGGTTTTGGCGTGTTGTCGGGTTCAACGATATTGAAGTTATATTCGCGCTCGTACTGGCCTTCGAACGGCCTCTTGAAGATGAAATTAATCGTAGGTTCTACGCCCAGGTCAAAATCGAGTATCATTGAGCGTTGTTCGTATTTGGCCTGGGTTAACAGCGTGATATTGCGTGTATCGGTGTCTTCGTTTCGGAATGTTGAATAGCCCATTTCCGTCACTGCGATGGGCATCTCACCGATTCGACTCCTTAGATCAGCGATCTGGCTCCGATAATCTGTCCAAAAATTGTATGGGGCAAATTCAGAAGCGCGCGCAGGGAATCGGTCAACCAGATCGAGCCTGTACGGATGGTAACTAAACACATCGATATCGTCGAGCAAGCCTGCCTCAATCAGATTCTGAATGTATGGACGGGGTATGAAATTAAGTGCCTGCAACATGGCGATGCCCGGTGCATAGATCGTCGCATCAGGGTCGCCCTCACGGATGGCTGCCGCCGCTACGGCTGCGATGTTGGCATATTCAGTCTCAGTAATCCAGGGATTGAAATTACCCAGGTTGGGTTCGTTGTCGATTTCCCAATCATCGACATATGCACCAAACTCCTCAGCAGCTCGACGATAGAACGCCGCTACATATGCCATATCTTCTGAGGTAGTCGGAATGCGCCCATCGACTCTGGGGAAGTCCAGCCGAATGATGATACGAAAACCCAGCCGTTGGGCTTCGCTAAAATAGTCATAGTAGTGATCTGGAAATGTTTCCCAATAACTCGCTGGACTGTTGTCTGATGTGACCTGATTTGCGCCGAAATAGTCTTTGATCCATGAATACCCGGTGTCTGAAACCATCTCCAAAAATGAGGGCAGATCGCTTAGTTCGTGGTTCTCTTTGAGCACGGTGGTATGCGTTCCGAATGGATTATCAACCTCGCTCGTTCTTTTCGGTTCGATGACCGCCAGCGCTGCTTGTAGCTCTGATGGCAACTGGCTGAACGTCCTCACTTCCGTAAAAGTTGATTCAACGGCTGTGTCCGCAGATACAATGGCTGTAGATGTCGCCGCAGCCGAACTTGACTCACGAGACGTGATGTCAGCCGCCGCAACCAGGACGTTATACATACTGGTCTGGTCATTTAGGCCCCCATTGCCGTTAAGCGTAATTGTTTCACCAGCATCCAGTGATCTGGACGCGACAAGCCGTGTTGCTTCATCGCCGAGCAGGTCGCTGCCAATAGGCGGATAATCCGTGTTCCAATCTGTTAACCAGCTACTGACCTGGCTGTTGATATTCGTGTAAACAAGATAAACATCTACAGGTTGGCGAGCGGTGAAGCCAATTAACGGGCTATCGGCTGACGAAAATTTATCTTCATTGGCTGTCTGTAAATAGTAAAATCCCTGATATTGCGACGGAATCCCCATGAATTGATAGGCACGATCAATGTACATCGCTTGATTGCGACTCAGATTTTGCCATTGATAGGTTTGGCTGCTGTTGACGGCAAAATCACTGATGAGGTTTTCTAAATCGGGCGCGCCTGCAAATATAGCTACAGAAGTCGGTGCAGCCGTTGGGGTCGCTGTAGTAGGGGCTGCAGGTGTTGTGTCTGGTGCTGTTTGTCCACTAACCTCCTGGCACGCACTGTCCACAGCTTGGCCATTGAGCACATTGCCACACATCAGGATGGGATTACTGGCACCGCTGATGCCTTTAAACAGCTCAGTGACATCTGCAGCCGTCGTGTAGGCAATGGTGACATTGCCTCTCTCCATAGGATCGAAGACATCGAGGTTGAACAGCGTCTCAGACCAGGAAATGACATTGTTGCTAAACTGGTAATCCACATAGTTAAAGAACGCACCCGTCGCCGGATTCGGACGGTTATCAGCATGTATTTTGACAAAATCTGTTAAGGGATTCTCTGCTGAACTCAGGATGAAATTGTTCTGGAATACAGCCTGAGCGAGTGCTCCCAATACGACCGGACCCTGGCCGCTTGTATGGACAAAGGCATTGCTATCCAATGCGAAGTACTTGGGCAGGCGTTCTTCGTAGATGTCGAGTGTACCGTTTTGATCGCCATCGCAGATAGCATCATTGTTTTGATGAAAATCAACGAAGTACGGGTTGTCATAAATGCCATCATGATTCGCAAAATCTAACTCCGCACTGGAGCTAACAACGCCCACAAACTGACTGCCATCAAAATGAATTGGCGCGTTGACAAAGTAAGACTCACGGAAGAAGAGATTGTTGCCCTTAATCACACTCAAGACACTGGCATTGTCAAATGTGACGTTATCAAACAGGATGTCTTCCGTATCCTCAAAGATGATCGCCAGATGATTGCGGCCTGGGTCTTGAAAGGTCAGGTTTTTGAAATAGAAGTTCCTGACAGGGTCGTGTCGGCAAGTTCGGCCAGCGTGTGCCGAGCTATGGATATGAAACGACCCTTGTATGATCGTTCCGGGCTTGTCACTGACGAAGTGCAGGTTACTTCTGCCTGCGATATCGACATTGACCCCGCCTTCGACCCAGTCAAAATCAGCCGCGTATAAGTTCTGGTTCCATTCCAGAGGATTTGTCAAAATATAAGGACTGCAGTTGTTGGGGAAAAAGAGCGTTCCACCTGTAACTGGCAGTTGGGCCAAAGCTTCTTTGATCCCCGCCGTGTTGGACCCGGATGCATATTCACACACATTGACTTGCGGGCCAGAGTTGGTGATGGTGCCGACAGGAATGTAATTGTTGGCCTGTGTAGCCGGGTTATATGGATGGTTGGCCCACCAATCGGCTGCACTTAAGGAATAATTCTGGGGTAGATGCGGTACGCCATCTGTTTGGGCCACCACAGAAATCGCCAGTAAACTAACAAAAACCAGTGAAAATATTCTCAGGAGTTTGCGAGTGAGAGTCATAGTCTGCCAGTCTGAGATTGGATTGCACGTATGGAATAATAGCGAGGTAGAAGGGAAATACCATAGGCTTAGGTTACTACTGAAATAGCAGAGAACCCAACGGAAACCATTAAAAAAGTGCTAAGGTATCTGTAACCGAAATGTGTAAGCTAGTCTAAGAATAGCAGATTAGCTTGTTGACTCACAAGGGCAATCGGGAATTTCTATAATACGACTAAACATAATAGCAATGTGCACCCAGGTGACCTGGATGCACATATACAGACAATCTCACTCAGACTATATCAGCTAAAAAAGGTGACATACCCACCGGACGCCATACGCTTAATCAGCAGCGCCAGTTCAACGGCATGATAGTCACCCCATAGTGAGGATTCCCCATAGGGTACGTTGCTGCCCTCAGGCATATGATCAAAGCCGCGTGGCATATGATAAACCGAATGCAATATCAGGCCCTCGTGGTTCGGGTCTGTCGATAGATATGGCTCAGACAATAATGTTTCGGCAACCGTCAAGCCGGCTGCGATATAACGATTAGCATCGGCATCGCCCTTATTCTGTAGATACATCCCAAAGCGAATCAGCCCTTGTGCCGTAATCGCGGCAGCAGAGCTATCAACTGGCTCATATGGGTTATAGGGATCAGATACCTGGGATTGGTAATCTGGCAACTGAGCAAGCCCAGGTGCGCCCGTGTCCCAGAAGGGGATGCCATCTTTGCAGGTGTAGCCATCGATGTAATAGTCGCATGTCAGGCGTAGAATCCGCTCGTACTGCGCTTGAAGGGCATCGCGTCCACCAAATGAACTGAGCGTATCGTCGTCGGCATATGGTAAGTACTCAAGGATTTCCGCAAACCCGCAAATGACCCAACTTGCGCCGCGTGTCCATGTGGAAAATGGCGAATAGCCTTGCTGTGTGCTGGGGCAGCGATACTTGCCATCATTGATATTGAAAATTGATTCGTGTACCACGCGACCGGGAATGTCGTATATGTCGCGGCCTTCACCATAATAAACATTGTATGTCGCTGTGGTGTCGGCGTGCTCCAGCGCTCGCTGGAGCAGGTTCACATGCATTTCGCCCTCACCGATTAGATGATGTCCCAGGTGATGGCTCATCGCCAACGACCGCATCGACCGGATCGTATCGGCAAACAGCGAATGGGGCCCGTTAAAGGAATAGATGTAGCCTTTTCCAGTTTCGCACTTTTGGTAGCGCATGGCCTGCACCGCACCGGATAGCTTTAGCGCCAGAACGCATTCCGCGAGGTCACCTGCATCCAGACCCGATTTTTCTTCTAAAATGAGCCGCCTTAGATTCCCATATGTCGAAAGAATATTGAAGCCGTGGTCATGCACGCCCGTATGTGAAATATGTGATGGCATCCAATTCAGGGTACGTTCTCGGCCTAGTTTCAGTAACCGCTCATCACCGTTGATGTCAAACAGCAGCAGCGCTTGGCCGATGAAAAATCCCAGCGTCCAGTCAGTCCAGGAGCGGGATGAATATTGGCCTTTAACGGTTACAACTGGGGAACCATCTTGCCTGTTCCAGCGATCATGGACTGCGAGTACTTTCTCAGTGGCCATGCTGGCAAAAGCATCAATTTTGGATGAGCATTGTTCGGGGGTTAAAGTGTTTTCAATCTGCACGGAATTAGCCTAATCCTACAAAATAATACATCTAGTAAATGCCTGATAATATCTTCGCGGCGGCAGCCGACTGCTTGAATGGCTGCGCAAAAATCGATAATCACATCGATAGTCTCGCCACCGAAGTCGTTTCGAGATAGACTAGACTATATCCTATAGGATTTTGATTCGCAAAGCGTGGGTCGCTATAGGTAGGGCTTTATGATTGCTTTTGGAGTCGTCATTTTGGTTTTTAAGTGGTTTCTTTCTTGATCAGTACGCTTATTCTAAATATTTTCACAGTTGAGGTGGGGCATGTCAGACAAACGAGTAGCCATTGTAACGGGCGGTGGACGTGGTATCGGGCGCGGGATTACCCTCGCACTTGCGGAACAGGGCTGGCATGTCGTCATCAACTATCGCTCCAATCGCCAGGCAGCGGATGAGGCTGCCAAAACGATTGAGTCGCATGGTGGGAGCGCGTTGGTCGTGCAAGCCGATGTCGGCAATTTGGACGATCATGCGGCGATGGTTGATACGGTGCTAGAGCAGCTAGGCCGCATTGACTTGCTGGTGAATAACGCCGGCATAGGTCCGCGCCAGCGCCTTGACCTGCTAGATATGTCCGTTGAGAGTTACGATGAGGTCATGGCTGTTAATCTAAAAGGCCCCTTGTTTCTCACGCAGCGGGTAGCCAATAAGATGATTGAGTTGCTGCAATCCGGCACCATTGATGCGCCCAAGATCGTCAACATCGGTTCGATTAGTGCCTATACCAGTAGCGTAGCACGCGGGGAATACTGCATCTCTAAGGCCGGCATGTCCATGATGACCATGCTATTTGGGGATCGCTTGGCGGAGTATGGCATCAACGTATATGAGATTCGCCCAGGCATCATCGAAACAGACATGACCAGTGTGGTCAAAGGCAAATACGACAAGCTAATTGCCGATGGGCTGACGCCGATTCAGCGTTGGGGCCAACCTGACGATATTGGTAAGATGGTGACGGCCATTGCTGAGGGTTACCTGCCATTTTCAACAGGTGAAGTCATTAACGTGGATGGTGGCTTCCACATGCATCGTCTGTAGAATCTTTATACATACAATCAAAAAGGCCCGTCTTTTGATAGGCGGGCCTCTCATGTTTGACTGTGCCAAAAACGAAAGATTGGGCAGAATAAGCCTAGATGGGCGGTCCAAACAGGCGATTTGCAGTCCGTGACGCTAATGGAATCCGTGTCTTGTAGCCTCGTAAAGCAGAGACAAACCCCAGGAACCAGGTCAATACGAAAAAGAGCAGGAACGCCAGCACCAGGGCGAAGGTTGCTGTCGCGATGATCGGTCCGAACACGGGCAGGAACGATACGAGATAAGCGGCAATGGCCCATATAATGAGGATGAATAGGGCAGCGGCCAGTACGCCAATGGATTGGCGACCGTGATTTTTGGCAAGTTCATCATCCTGGGAGAGCGCCACAAATCCACCTACCAGTGGGATGATATAGGCAATAGCAGCCAGCGGGCGGTTGCCCTCGGCCACCTTCATTTTACTCACGTTATACTGGGACATGTGCGACTCCCTTTAGCTCCAGTTCATCGGCGAAGTGGCAGGCCGCCACATGGCCGGGTTTGATCTCTTTTAATGGGGGAATTTCTCGTTTGCAGATGTCCTCGGCATAACGGCAGCGTGGATGGAACACGCAACCAGAGGGCGGGTTCGCTGGGCTGGGGACATCCCCCTCTAAAATGATGCGCTCGGTCCTGATGAGCGGGTCAGCAGGCGGCACAGCCGATACCAGCGCCTCTGTATAGGGATGCTTGGGATTCCGTAGCAGTTCTTCAGTTGGCGCATGCTCAACGATCTTCCCAACGTACATCACCGCGATGTTGTCGCAGATGTGCTCCACAACCGATAGATCATGCGAGATGAAAATGAAAGTCAGCCCAAGTTGATTCTTGAGGTCTTGCAGCAAGTTGAGCACCTGCGCCTGTACAGAAACATCCAGTGCGGAAACCGGCTCGTCTGCCACGATGAGCCGCGGTTGTAGGGCCAGTGTACGTGCCACACCGATACGTTGTCTTTGGCCACCGCTGAACTCATGCGGATAACGACTCATATAACTGGGCGCAAGCCCGACAGCCGTCATGAGGTCGGCCACACGATCATCAAGCTCCTGACCTTTGGCCTCGTTATGAATAATCAGTGGCTCACCAATGATGTCTTTTACTGTCAGGCGCGGATTGAGCGAGCTAAAAGGGTCTTGGAAGACCATGCGCATTTCTCGGCGCAGCTCTTTCATCGTTCTACGGTTGACCTTGGCGACATCGATCCACTCGTTGTTCGCCTGTCGGAACCAGACCTCGCCGTCAGTCGGATCATACAGCCGTAGGATACTGCGTCCGACCGTCGTTTTGCCGCAGCCACTTTCCCCAACCAGGCCGAGCACCTCGTTCTCACGCACATTCAGCGAGATACCATCGACCGCTTTGACAGTGATGGCATTCCGCTGCAAAAAGCCTTCTGTGACTCTAAAATGCTGCTTGAGTCCATCAACCTTGAGGATGAAGTCTTTTTGTCCATTCGATTGTTCGGATGTCTTGTTCTCAGTCATCGTCGTTGGCTCTCATTACAGGTTGGCATAGGGATCAGCGGCGTCACGTAGACCATCACCCAGGAAGTTCAGGCCCAGCACAGCAATCACGATGAATCCGACAGGGGAGAGTATCCACGTATTTTGGCCGAGCGTTTCCAGATTTTGCGCATTGCGCATCAGGAACCCCCAACTGGTTAGCGGCTCTTGAATGCCGATACCTAAGAAGCTGAGGAAAGCTTCCGCCAGAATAATGTCTGGGATGAGCAGCGATAGGATTACGATCACATGGCTGAGCGTGTTGGGATACAGATGGCGTAGGATGATACGTGCATCTGATGCGCCTTGTTCTTTGGCTGCCAGGATAAAATCTGTCTCACGGAGCGACAACACCTTACTACGGACTTCACGCGCGAGCACGGCCCAACGCAGCAGCGGGAAGATGAAGCTCATCACCAGGAAAACCTGGAAAGAGGTCCATGTTCGTGGGATGACTGCCGCCAATGCCATCCACAGCGGCAGTTCCGGGAAGGACATAACCACTTCCACAAAGCGCTGAATAACATTATCGATTGCGCCGCCATAATAACCGGAGATCACGCCAACTGCCGAGCCAATCGTGACCGCAACCAGCGCAGCAATCAGACTGAGCGACAGCGATACGCGGCCCGCTAAGCAGGCTCGTCCCCACAAATCACGTCCAAACCGATCTGTGCCCAGTAAGAATAATTGGCCATCGCCTTCGACACCGATGAAGTGAATATCGGTTTCAAACAGGCCAAGCAGTTTATAGTCCCAACTGCGCACAAAAAACTGAATTTCGTAGCGCGTTTCAGTGTCTTCCGTCCACAGCGATTGAAATGTCAGCGGGTCAAGCTCGACGACCTGGTTATAGATAAATGGCCGGAAATGGAAGTTCCCCTCAGCATCGACGAAGCGTACTGTCGATGGCGGAATGTAAGAATCGCCAAGTGCATTGCGATTGAAGTCATTTGGCGAAAAGAACTCTGCGAAGACTGCCAGCATGACCAGCGTAATGACCATCATGCCGCCAACAATCGCAGCCTTACTGCGGCTGAAGCGTTGCCACACCAATTGGAAATAGGTTTCGTGGCGTTCTTCTCCGCCTGACTGTGCTGGCAGCAGTTCCTCCGGCGGGGTGTCGAAAACAGAAGCTGAGTTATCCATCATCATAAATACCTTTAACGATAATCCGTCTCCTGCTAGCTGTACCGGATGCGCGGATCTAAGAGTGCCAGTAACAGGTCTGCAATCAAATTGCCGAGCACCAGCAACACGCCATAGATCAGCATCATGCTGCCGGAAATATAAATATCCTGATTGAGCAGGGAGTCATAAAACATAGGGGCCAGTGTCGGAATGCCGAGCACGATTGCGGCTTCCAGTTCGCCCTGGAGCATATAGGGTAGGATTGCGCCCTGATAAGCGACAATCGGATGCAGCGCATTCGGTACCGCATGTCGGTTGATGACTTTGCGCTCGGTCAAGCCCTTTGAGCGTGCGGTTGTCACATATTGCTCATTGAGCACATCCAACAAATTGCCGCGCATGACACGTAAGTTACGTGCCACACCACCAAAGCCTGCAATAAATATTACTGGCCACACATGCTTGAGCAAATCCAGGCCTTTTTCAATCGACCAGGGAGCCAGCACGTACTCCGGCGAAAACAGCGAACTCACATGCTCCTGCCCCAGTTGGAAAGCCAGAATATAGATAATCATCAGCGCCAACGAGAAACGGGGTATGGATGTCGCGATAAACGCGAATAGCGCCGCCAGGTTATCGGCCATACTGTACTGGCGGTTGGCGACATATATACCGAGCGACACGCCGACCAGTGTCGAAATGAGATGGGCGGCCAGAGCGATGCCCAATGTACGTGGCAGGCGCTCGGCGATCAGTTCGCCCACGTCTTTTTTATAGGCAAAGGAATAGCCGAACTCACCGCGTGTGACGATGCCTGTCACCCAATTGACGAATTGCACGGGGACGGGATCATTTAAGCCATAGCGCTCCCGCAGTTTGTCCGCCTGGACTTTGGCTTCGTCGCGTGTTTGCCCACCCAGGTTGACGAGTTGATTCTCGTAAACGTCCATAAAGTCGCCGGGGGGCAGTTGGATGATAGTAAACGAGACAGCCGCCACAATCGTCAACACGATAGCTGCTGAAATAACGCGGCCAATTAAAAAACGTATCATAGTAGATGACCTATCCCAGGTAACAGGATTGCATACCGATGGTTGCGCCGTAAACCGTTTCGCGTCGGCTGGTGATAGTGTGATAATTCGTGCTTACTATTTTTCATTGCCAAGCCACGCCAACGGTGGAGTAGAGGGGTACGCCCAGGCGCACCCCTCCAATCCGTTACATCCGTAGAACCTTATTCGTAAGTCGGGATGACGCCCGGTAGGACCTGGTCCAGTTGATTTTCTGGTGAGACCCAAACCTGTTCACCCATGACGTTGCTCCACGTCCATTCATAGTAGAAGGGCGGGGTGCCAACAGGAACATTGTTGAAGCGTTTGGCCAAAGCCAGACCGAAGCGGCTGGCGACGCCACCGACTGTGTAGACATTTTCCGTGTAAATCTGATTGTACTCGCGCATGAGTTCTTGGCGGGTTTCAAATTCGCCACTCAAGCAGAATTCACTGACGATGTCAATGAGTTCGACTTCAAACGGTAGCAGTTCACGTTCGCCGCCATCAGCATGGTGCCAGATGGGCAGTTCGTCAGTGCGCGGGGCCAGTTCATCACAACGGGTATACGGTGTCGTGAAACCTTGCTCGATGCGGTCAACTGTTGCTTCCCATGTGCCGGAATCCATAGCGTCGTCATAAGGCACACCCTGCAAAGTACGATGGTTCACTGTGATGCCGACATCTTGCAGCAGCAGGACAACGCCTTCAGCGAGAGACACAGTAGCCGCATCAGCTTCTACCGAGTAAAGGCTCAGGCTCAGGTTTTCGCCAGCCAGCGGGCCATCTGTCCAGTTGAGGATGCCATCGCCATCGGTGTCTTCGAATCCGAGATCCGCCAGCAGCATGGCAGCCGCATCTGGATCATAAGGATAGTAAACGACCGAGTTGACATCGTAGTAACCGGAACCGGGGGCTAGACCACCGGAGAAGTCGCGTGTGAACGGACCACGTACCAGTGATTGACCAAGGCCGTCACCATCAATGGCGTGGGCCAGGGCACGGCGGAAGCGAACATCGCGGAACAGGGCACGCATGGCCTCGTCACGTTCAGTTTCAACGCCGAGTGTCGCCGACAGGTTCAGGTTGATGTTATACAGCAGGGTTTCAGGACCCCATTCGATGTAGAAGTGAGCGTCATCTTCTTGTGAGCGCGTCACGGCTTCTACATAGGTGTTGGGGTTTTCAAGGTTGGTATGGTCGATGGAACCCGCCAGCGTACCTAACGTACGGCCAACGCCATCGGACCCCTTCTCGAAGGTGACTTCATCCAGATAGGGCAGTTGGTTACCAGCACTGTCGACCTTCCAGTAGTACGGGTTGCGGCGGAAGACCATGAATTCATCTGTCCGATATTCAACCGGGACCCATGGACCCATCGAGACGACCGGGAGGTCATCCGCGACCTGGAAGGTCTCAAAGGTGTTGTAATCGGAATCACTGTTATAAGTCGGGTGCATCGGCTTGTAGATATGAGCCGGACACACGGTGAAGTCGAGGAAGTCCATATTGAAGAGCATGTAAGCTGGGCGCTCGACCGGGAAGGTCCACAGGATGGTGTAGTCATCTACAGCTTCCAGGGTGACATCTTCGCCGTTGATCTGCCAGCGGCTGCGGTTCGTCCAGGAGTTGACGTTGTCATCAAGGATGACGTCTTCCCAGGTGAACATGACATCTTCAGCGTCAAACGGATCGCCATCAGACCATTTCGCACCACGAATCAGGTTCATAGTGAGCTGAGTGCCGTCTTCTGACCATTCCCAATCGGTAGCCAGGTTCGGGAACGGCTCGATAGCGTCATTGCGCAGGAAGGCCGTACCGGACTGCACCAGCGATTCGTCATAAATGGCATTGATACCGTACCAACCCTGGGTCTGGCCTGCACACAGGTTCCAGCCTTCAGTGGCGATACCGGAGAAGTCACGCCACAGGCCACCGTACTCGCCGATGCCCGTTGACATGAAGCCTTCCAGTATCACTTGCGGGTTTTCCGGCAGACGTTCTTCAACGGGCGGCAGGTCGCCAGCAGCAACCATTTCGGCGATCCAATCCGGCTCATTGTAAGAATCCAGTGCGCCGTAATACAGGATTTCGTCGAGCGCAAAGGTTTTGGCTTCCGTCCCACCAATAGCGACGCCCTCGGGATAGGGCTGTGGATCCGGCAGTTCATCCCAGATAGGTGGGAAATCCTGAGCGCCCACCGCACCGACGACGACTGCTACGATCATCATCACGATGATCAGACGAGATTTGCTAAAATATGACATATAAAGAACTCCTCACCATAATCTAAAACTAATTTATCTTCCTTCAGCGCTGAGTGAATACGCAGCACTGAAAGCAAAGACCTAATTTATTCGTTGGCATGCAGCCAACATGCTACATTGTGTTCCCCCTCAATGTGTTTGGTGGGGGGTAGCTTTTGGCGACAGATGTCCATGACATGCGGACAGCGGTCAGCAAAAGCACAACCGGTGATTTCCGCGGTTGCGTTGGGGACGATGCCTTTGATCGGCACCAGAATGTCTTTTTTCTTTCCCAGGACGGGGATCGACTCTAGCAAGCCGACAGTGTAGGGATGTTTGGGATCGCGGAAGATGTCAATGGCTGTGCCGTACTCGACAACGCGTCCAAAGTACATGACTGCAACGTAATCCGCCATCTGGCTGACCACGCCCAGATTGTGGGTAATAATCATAATTGATGAATCAAAATCGTCCTGAAGTTGTTCCATCAGGTCGATGATCTGCGCCTGAACGGTCACGTCGAGTGCCGTTGTCGGTTCGTCCGCGATCAAGATAGAAGGGTTACACGATAGGGCCAGGGCGATCATCACGCGCTGGCGCATGCCACCACTGAGCTGATGCGGAAACTGTTTGACGCGCGTGCTAGGGTCGCTGATGCGTACCTTATCCAGCATCTCAATCGCCAGCTTCTCAGCTTCTTTGTGGTTAAGCCCCTGATGCAGTTCGATGACTTCAGTGATTTGTTTGCCAACGGTATAAAGTGGATTGAGCGATGTCATTGGCTCCTGGAAAATCATGGAGATTTCCGCGCCGCGGATGCTGCGCATCTCTGCACCCTTGGAATCGAGCTTGACAATATCGACCTCGCTGGCGAAGGCACCCCCTTTTTGTCGCCGGAAGATGATCTCACCATCGACAATTTGGCCAGGAGGCGACTTGATCAGGCGCATGATGGACCGCGCTGTGACACTCTTGCCGCAGCCACTTTCGCCGACAATGCCCAGGGTTTGCTTGCGATCCAGCGTAAAGTCCACGCCTTTAACCGCCTGCACAACGCCCCGGTCGAGGAAAAAATGCGTCTTGAGGTTCCTGACTTCCAGGATCGGTTTGTCAGCGCGGCTATCAAAAGTGCCACTGTCCGGCTGGGTAGCAGATACAACCATAAGAATCTAAGCTCTCTTCAAAAATACTAGTAGTACAAAAGGTGACGCCCTAAATTTGTCATAAGGTCTGGCTGCTAACCTGACGTTAGCAGCCAATAATTTTAAGACCTATTATGACAAGGTTACTTACTCTTTGGCAAATCCGCCTTTATCAGACGTTTTTGCGGTCTCACGTGCTTCGTGATCTGCGGCGATTTCCTCAACGGTGCGCGTGTGCAGGCGGGCAGCGCCTTCTGTCTCGACTAGCTTGACGCGTGTGCCGTTTGCCTCGTGGTCTGTCAGTCGTTTTTCAGCGGCAGCGATGTCTTCTGGCCGATAGTTGGGGAGCCACTCTGCCTGGGCGACCAGCATATCGTCAGTCATCTGCCACACTTCCTCTGGATCACAAACTGCGCCCACCAGCGGATCATGGAGCATGGCTTGTTTCAACAGCTCAATGTCGCCATGCACAGCGGCTTCCATCGCCATCTCCTGGACGCGCACACTGGCGGAGCAGGTCGCGGCGCAGGCCAGCGGCAAGTCGCCTACAACCGGCATATTGATGCCGTTGTGGTCCACATAACCCGGAATCTCGATCACACAGCCGTCAGGCAAATTGGTGATGTGTCCCTGATTGATGACGTTGAAATGCCCGCGATATAGGCGGCCCGTCTCCAGCCCTTCGATAATATAAGAACCATGTTCCAGGCTGCGATGCTCTGGGCCAAACTCAGGTGCGTCTTCTTCTAGCCAATTGGGGTAGTCCGTCTCAAACCAGTTGCGGCCTTCGGTGCAGACGCGCAAATAACCACCCGTTTCGCCGTTGATCCAGGTGGACAGATCAATCCATTTCATGATTTCGTCAGTACGTTTGCGATACCAGGGAACGTATTCGCTGAAGTGGCCGTTGGATTCCGTTGTGTAATACCCGAATCGCTTGGTCACATCGATACGGACTTTTTCCGTCTCACGGTACTCAGGGTGGTTCTCGAATAGCTGCGCCATCTTGGGGACCATGTCCATACCACGCCACTGCACCTTGATGTACCAGGTCTGGTGGTTGATGCCCGCGCAGATGATATCTACATCGTTGAGCGTGACCGTTTCATCCTCGGCGATGAGGCCTTCTTGCCGCGCCCATAGCTGGATGACGTTGGCGATCTGTTCGTGGCCATGCTGCACGCCATGACACAGGCCAATCGTCTTGACACCACCGTACTTGTTGCAAGCCCAGGTGTTCATTGCCATCGGGTTGGAATAGTTGAGGAACAATGCGCCCGGTTTGGCGACTTCGCGGATGTCTTTACAGATATCGAGCAGCACCGGAATCGTCCGTTGGCCATACATGATGCCACCGGCGCAGATGGTATCGCCGACGCATTGGTCAACGCCGTATTTCAGCGGAATATCAATATCGAGTTTGAAAGCTTCCAGGCCGCCCTGGCGAATCATACAGATGACGTAATCGGCATCCTGGATGGCTTCACGGCGGTCCAGGGTTGATATGACTTTGGCGGGCAAGTTGTTCGCCTTGATGTCACGTTCGCAAAGCTGGGTCACCATACGCAGGTTATCTTCGTTGATGTCCATCATCGCAAAGGTAGTATCCGCAAATTCCGGTACGCCCAATAGGTCTTGCATCAAGCGGCGGGTAAAACCAACAGAGCCTGCGCCAATCATCGCAATTTTTAGCGCCATAATATTGCCTTTCTTAAATGTTGAGGAGGCATAGATAGAGGGAAAATTGTGGAATAAAAATGGTATTTTAGCGACGCATTCATTGCAAAAGTACTCGTTAAATGTCAATAATAGTCAATATAACCAATAAATTTGCTCTTATGAGCAAGAATAGTGCATATTTAAGCGATAAACATGCAGTTTGTCAAGCGATCCGCTCAGATCTGTATAAGCCCATAAGAAGAGTCTTTTGTCTTTTCGTCCTCAGGCAAATTCTCTGTATGCAAAGCAACCGAAATTACTATACTAATTAGCACTCTTTACGAACACGAAGCCGCTTTTAACATGAATAAAACCAAGCGTCATCAGCAAATACTCAAACTCATCAATGGGACCGGCGAATACGCACTCACGACGAAGGAATTAGCCGAGCAGCTCGATATTTCCGAGACGACCATCCGGCGTGACTTCCAGGAATTGGCCGATGCAGGTTTAATCCTGCGTCAGCACGGGGGGGCTGTATCCCCCAGGCGGCCGCCAAATATTGTTCGCGGCGATGTCGGCGTGGTGCTGGTTTCACGCGGGGACCGTTATTCTGATCCTTTCTTCAATACGGTGCTGGAAGGCGCAGATCAGCGCTTGAACGAATTGGGCTACCGTGTTTCTTATGTAAAAACATACTTCCATATAGAAACCGCTCGTATGGCGGGTGAACTGCTGGAGACGCAACCTGTAGATGGCATGCTCCTGTTAGGGGCACATCGCAATGCAGAAGGCATGGAATATCTACGTCGTAATGTACGCTGCTTAACAGCCGCCATTGATGACGTCGACCCACAGCTTGACATTGTCTCGTTCGATGGATACAACGGCATGCGCAATATCGTGACGCATTTGGCGAAGATGGGACGCAAGCGCCTGGGTTTTATCACGGGGGTTAAAGATCATCGCTACGATGGTTTTCTCTCAACAGTGCGCGACTTGGGCTTGCCGGATGATCCGGCGCTGCATCTGGAAATCGATTATGGTCTCGATGGATGGTTGCCGGAAATGGGTGAAAAAGGTGCTGCCTGCTTAATGGCGCTAGATACGCCGCCCGATGCGATAGTTTGCGCGTCAGATCGGGTCGCTATTGGTGCCATGCGCTGGCTCCACAACCAGGGATATCGTATTCCTTCCGATATTGCCGTTACTGGCTTCGATAACATCCAGGAAGCTGACTTTACCTTTCCGCCATTAACGACTGTGCATGTTCACAAGTTCCACATTGGCCGCTTAGCTGCGGAGCGCGTCGTGCGCCGGATAGAAAATCCTGATGAAATTCCTCTGCGGATTACCACGCCAACCTCGCTTGTTGTCCGCAAATCATGTGGCACACCTTAACCGCCACGCGCCTTGACTTCCTCTGAAACAAAAAGGATAGCCATCTTAAGCATATCTTGCAGATGACTATCCTTATTAGTCTAGAAATAGGGCGCTTGCGGTTTCTACCTTAGACCAGTGACCATTCTAGCGTATCAGAATTTCACAGCTCCGGCAGTTAAACCAGCAATGAAGTAGCGCTGTACAAAGACGAAGACAACGATGACTGGCACGGACATCAAAGTCGCCGCAGCCATAATCTCACCAAAGGGCGTGGCGCTGCCTGCTGCCTGTGCTTCCATACCTGCGACGCCCACAGGTAGCGTCAAGTTCACATCACCACGTAGAATCATCAGCGGCCAAATGTAGCTGTTCCAGGAACTCAGGAATGTCCAGATGCCAAGTGCTGCCAGCCCCGGTCGCAAAATAGGCAGGACGACCTGCAAATAGCTGCGAAATTCGCTGGCGCCATCCAGTCGCGCTGCTTCTAGCAGTTCAGTGGGTACCGCCAGCGCGAACTGCCGCATCAAGAAGATGCCGAATGCGGGCGCGACCCACGGTAGAACCATCGCATAAGGCGTGTTGACCCAGCCGATTTGGCTCATCTCAATGAAAAGCGGAATCAGCATCAACTGAAATGGAATCAGTGTCGAGCTAATCAGGAGGCCGAACAAAATATTCTTCCCCTTGAAGGTGTATTTTGCGAAGGCAAACCCCGCCAGTGAGCAGAAGAACAGCGTCAGCAGCGTCTGTGCACCTGCAAACAACAAACTGTTCCCGTACCAGCTATCATATGTGTACCCCTCTAAAAGGCTAGCATAGTTATGAAAAGACCAAGTCTCTGGGGGCAGCCACGGTGGATAGCGAAAGATCTCGGCTGTTGTTTTGAAGGACGAATATGCCATCCATAGCAATGGCAAAACCGTGATCAGAGCGCCGGAAATAACGACAACATGCAGCAAGAAGACTGCCAGAGGGTTCGCGTGTGAAGATCGTCTCATTATTAACTCCCCTCGTCTTCACCGAATGTACCGAAGAAGCGTAACTGTATAAAAGATATGACGAATACCACCGCAAATAGAACCGTACCTACAGAGGATGCAAAGCCGAATCGAAGTCGCTCAAAGCCACGCTCGTACAGATATTGCACGATACTTAAGCTCGCATTTGCTGGGCCGCCTTCTGTCAAGATGCGCGGTTCGTCGAATACCTGGATCGCTTGTAGCATGACGATAATGCTGACAAACAGAATAATAGGGCGCAATAAAGGTACCGTCACATTGAAGAAGCGCTGAATCGTGCCAGCACCGTCGATCTCGGCTGCTTCATAGAGTTCGCCCGGTATGCTCTGTAGTCCCGCCAGAAAATAGATCGTCAGTAGGCCGAGAGAGCGCCACCCAATAACCATAATCAAGGCCGTTTTGACGAAAGCGCGGTCGCCTAGCCAGTCAATCGGGTCAAAGCCCAATGCAATCAAAGGCGCGTTTACCAGGCCTGAGTTTTCATTCAATAAAATCTGGAAAACGAGCGAGGTCGCGACCGTTGAAACCACCACTGGCGTAAAATACATCGCTCGCCATACCGTCGCGAAGCGCAGGGTTTTTGCATTTAACAAGACAGCTAATACGAGCGCCAGCGGCATAATGATGAAAACGCTTGCCGCTGTGTAAGTCAGGGTGTTACCTGCTGCCTGCCAGAACACAGAATCGTTAAAAATGCGTTCGTAATTGGCCAGCCCCACCCACGTAATCTCGCCAATACCATTCCAACGGAACAGTCCCAGAATCAGGGCTGACAAGCTGGGAAATAAGAAAAACAAGCCAAACAATAGGAAAAAGGGAGATATGAAGACGTACGGTGCGCACCCATATCTAGAAAATCTTGATCTACTTTGTGTGGCGATTGGCTCCGCAACGGTTGTGCTTGCCACAGGATTACCTCCAAACAACTCGGTCTTTATGAGCCTACTCCCAGGCTCAGGTCATGCAGCGACGATTTGCCTTATTTGTTGATCCGCCAAAATATGTCAGGATGCCTCTTATGGCAGACATCCTGACATATGGCCTTACAACAAATGCTCAAACGAGAGCAGGTTTACGAATCGAATGCGATTTCGTCTTCAACGATGAAGATAACTTCATCAATCAGGGTTTGCGCATCCATACTGCCGTCGAAGAACAGCGGCATACGTTCGGTAATGGCATCATTCCAGACCGCACGGTACGGGCTTTGGTACCAAACCGGAACTTCTGTAACCGTCTCTGCCCAAATCTCACCAATGGGTTGACCGCCGTAGAAGGGATCTTCGAACCCAACGACGCGATCATCTTCAAATGCGGAGATCATGGTCGGGTAGTAGCCGATTTCTTCATAGCGCAGGACCTGGCCTTCATAAGTCAGGAAGCCGTAGTCGATCAGTTCCCAGGCAAGTTCAGCATTTGGGCTGTCTTTGGAAACAGCGAAGCCGGTGCCACCCCATACGCTGGTGCCGAGGCCTTCGCCATCATCCCAAACGGGCATCGGGGCGATACGCCATTCACCGGCCATATCTTCAGCTTGCGGTTTGATGATGTAGTCACCGTACCAGTCCGCCATGATGGAGCCAGCAAGTTGACCGGATTGGTATTCTTCGATGGGGGTTGCGGTCCACATTTCACCTGTCAGGAAGGTTTCAAAGGCACCACTGTCCACACCCTGGCGCCACAGGTCGAGGACCTCAAGCGCGATTTCACGGTTGGCTTCTTCACCGAAGACGAAGTTGCCATCCACGTCGAAGACCTGGCCGCCGCGCTGCAAGAAATACATCTGGAACATGCTGGCATCGTCGGAAATGAAAGCCAGTGATGTACCTTGTTCGGCTGCTGCTGCACCGGTTTCAAGGAATTCGCTCCAGGTGGTTGGGACTTCGGCGCCTACGCTCTCCAGAACTGCCGGTTGGTAGAAGTACGCAACTGTCGATAGACCACTGTCCACGCCGTAGATGCCGCCTTCGTAGTTGTAGAGTGTCCAACGACCTTCGGCGATTTCATCGTACTTGTCGCCGATAAGATCCGTTAGATTGACGAAAGCCTGGTCGATGATGCCATCACGCATGTAGCGCGGGAACTGGCCCTGTTCGATGCCCAGGATATCCGGTAGGGGCTCGCCAGCAGCTAGGTTCGACAAGACGACGGTATCGACATCGGTTACGACCTGGAAGTCAAAGGTGAAGTTGATATCAGGATGATATTCTGCGGCCCATTCTTCGGCACGCGCGCTGAAGAATTCGACATACAGACCATCATGCGTCCACAGGGTAAGGGTCACATCTTCTTGGGCGTTGACCATCCCTGCCATAAGCATGAGAGCGATCAATAGAGCAAATAAAGTTTTGCTGATCCGTAACATTTGTAAAGTTCTCCTAGTTGAATTTGCTTTTTTGACTTTGCTTTTCAGCGAAAGTACTCGTTAAATGAACTGTTCATACATCTTATATGGGTCTATAGGCATGTCCTTTCTCCAAACCTCACTGAGCATCTAGGATTGAACGACGATTTTGACGTCCCACGCCCCGATGCTGAGTGCATCATTTTCGGAAATTTGCGAATCACTAAAGAGTTCACGACCACCGCCAGGGATTGAAGGCAGCGTTTGCGGCGTCCATGACCAGTTTGTAAAGAACAGCAAGCGTTCACCGCTGGTTGCCCGCGATGCAACCACTCGTACAGACGTGGGTAGCTCTTCCATGATGGGGGCGATATTGGCCTGTTCCATCGTCCAGGAAGCCAAAGCGCGACCGAGGGCTTCATTGGGGAGCGTGCCGCAGTACGTCACGCGGCCTTTGCCAACTTGCTTACTGACAATCGCTGGGAATCTTCCAAAGTGCAGATGTACATAGGTCACCAGCGCGTCTGCAGATTCCAACTCCAGACCATCGGCCCAGGCCGTCGCTGCTGCGTCTTCCGGCAGGTCGATACCGTCGCCTGTCACGGGCAGGTCCTCTAGCAGGTTGCTGAATTCCTGGTAACTAGCACCAACGGCCTCGCGCAAAATACCTGGCGCGACGTTCCAACGTGCCCGTGCGAATTCATCGCTGTAGCCGCTACGGAACGTCACCAGCAGATGGCCGCCGTTTTCGGCATAGGCAACCAGACGGTTTAGCAGATTGTCATCGGCGGCATACAGCGCTGGAACCACCAGCAGCGGATATTTCTCAAATTCCTGCTCTGGATGGACGATAGCCGTTTGCGCCGAAACATTGAAGAAGGCGCGATAGAAGTTATCGAAGATGCGCTCGTAGGAAATGCGGTCCGGCTGGGTTGTACCCGGCTTGGAGAGCGGCGGCATGTATGATAGGGCATACTTGCTATCTTCGTGATACAGTACAGCAACGTTGGCTTCTGGCTTAAGGTCCGTCAGAATGTCATTGTGCTCGATGAGTTCGGTCGCAATCTGCTGGAACTCGTTGCCGATACGGCCTTTTTCCAGGCTGTGGCCCAGGACACCGCCCCAGTAGGTTTCAAAACCATAGTGCAGCGTATGCCAGTGCCAGTAGGACACCATATT
This sequence comes from Anaerolineaceae bacterium, assembly GCA_002699585.1. Lineage (GTDB taxonomy): Bacteria > Chloroflexota > Anaerolineae > Aggregatilineales > Phototrophicaceae > Phototrophicus. Next base: position 108,113 of record PABP01000004.1, read on the forward strand.
CGCGCCCTTGCTGATGAAGCTGTACACAGACTGCCTCAGTTGGCCTTCATAACCAGGGAAATTGGTATGGGAGCCGCCGATGCTGTTGGCGTTCAACTCAGTAATCAGGAAGTTGTCCTCTTTACCGCTGCGCGCCCAATCGCCATTAAGGAAAATTTGGGAAACACCCACATGGTCCTGGCGTGCTGTCATCCAATCCGGGCCGCCTGAGAGTTTGTTATGTTCAACATCCAGCTCAAGCCCTGCCTGTGTGACGTGGTAGGGGTTGATGGCGACCACGTCCAGGCTCTTGCTGATCTGGAACATATCGCCTTCTGGGCGGCTGTAGGCCCCTACAAAACACTGGGTGACAAATTGATCATCACGCGCATATTCGCGGACGATTTTGGCTTCCCAATCCAACAGGTCGGTTACTAACGTAGACTGGAAACGTCGCCAATCCAGATCATAACCGGGCGTGGAATTGCCATCTGGCGTCCATAGTTCGTCCCACTCATTGATGCGATGCGACCAGTAGGTCAGGCCCCACACTTCATTGAGCTTGTCGACGGTCTTGTATTTGTCTTTGAGGTACCACAGGAACTTCTGGAAAACATCGGGATTATGAAGTTGACCACTGCTGGTCTCGTTATCAATCTGGTAGCCGATGATCGCCGGGTGAGGCGCATAATGGCTGACCAGTTCTCGAATGACGCGCTCGGCATAGTGACGGAACGCCGGATGCGCATGGTTCATATTCTGGCGATGACCATAGGGCACATACGTCCCTGACGACCACTGCGCCATGATTTCAGGATGTTTTTTGGCCATCCAGGGCGGGATGGCATAGGTCGGTGTGCCAAAAATAACTTTGATGCCCGCGGCATGCATTGCGTCAATGACGCGGTCCATCCAATGAAACTTGAAGACGCCATCTTCTGGTTCCCAGCTATACCAGGTAGATTCCCCCAACCGCACAACAGTCAGGTTCATCTCTTTCATCAGGCTGATGTCTTCTTCAAGGCGCTCATAGGGCTGATACTCATGATAGTAGGCAGCGCCATACAGCATAGTTATCTCCTCAATGATGAATTGGGCCACACGAAATAAACCTTAGCGGGTTTCATATAGCCCGAACGGTAATCTAGCTTTATAATCACGAGGTCCATGTTGTCTCGTCCGTATGTTCTGGTGATTTGGCGGTCCCTGACAGCAGGCGAGATTGGCATGGACACCTCAAATAGTTGGGTGTCTTTTTTCTATGGATGACTCCTCATAAGCAGCTTTTCATAAACGTTTCCTCGAACTTCTTCGGATAACAATTTCTGGACGAATCACCGTCATTTCCGGTGCTTCAAACGTCCCATATTTGACATTCGATTCGATCATCTCAATGGCTTTGTGTACCAGGATAGACCCATAGGTATCAAAGGGCTGATGCACTGTCGTGAGCGGTGGCCAGAAGAATGCGCATTCTGGCATATCATCGTAACCTACGACGCCCATTTCATCGGGAATACAGATACCTCGTTCGTTGAGGATACTCAGTGCGCCCAATGCCATCTGGTCATTGCAGGCGAACACCGCATCCATTTCCTGGAATTGGTCTAATAACTGGGCGACGCCTTTAGCACCGCTTTCTACACTCCAGTCCCCATAAGCAATTTGCCGCTCATCAAAAGTTATACCCCGCTCAGAAAGCGCCTCACGCCATCCGGCGAAGCGCCGCTTGGCAACTTGCCAGTGTGAAGGGCCACCGATGATCCCGACATGCTTGTAGCCCTCATCAAACAAATGATGGACGATCTGGCGTGCTGATTCTTGCTGCCCGACGTCGAGCACACTAGGCACGCCCAGCAGATTGTATTCCATCGTGATAATCGGGATTTTCGATAACAGATTCGGACTCTCAATACGTACCGGTTCATCCCAGGTACGTGCAATTTCCCAGATAATGGCATCCGGCTGATGGGCCATCAACGCTCGTATGTGGCTTTCCGGGTCAACTGGGTCGTCAGTGTGCAAAAAGTAGGGGAGTACGCGGTAGCCTGCTGCATCCGCATCGCGGTCAATGGCGACAAACGAAGAACGAGGTCCAATGTGATGCAGATTTGAGCTAATCAACCCGATGGTAAATGTTTGACGCGCGCTAAGCCTACGTGCCAACACATTCGGCTGATAGTCGAGCCGATCAATAATCTCCTGGACGCGCTTGCGCGTGGCAATCGCTACATCGGGATTATTATTAATCACCCTGGAAACGGTTTGTTTAGAAACCCCAGCTTCCTCGGCAATTTCTGCAAGAGTAATTTTGCGTACCACTTCAATGTACCAGCTTTTTAAACCAAATACTTTTGTGTTATGATACCGATACCGTGATCGGTAACAATTGCCCTGAGCATATCGGATTAATCATCAGATGTCAAATCCATTGTTCAGGTATCAAGCAATACTTATGACACGACTATGAAGTCGCCGCAGCTTTTAATTCTCTTAGTTTGGCGACCGAATATTTATCAAGTTTTCTTCCGAAAAGGATACATGAGATGCAGAAAAAATCATTTGATCTCGGATGGACGTTTAATGAGTCCAGCTTCTGGGAATCCATGTTGATGGGGGAGGCGGTTGGCCAGGTGGTCAACTTACCCCATGATGCCATGATCGCCAAACCGCGCGCGGCCAGCAACCCCTCTGGCACACATGGCGGGTTCTTCCCTGGCAGCAATGCCAATTACACCAAGTCTTTCGATGTTCCCGAAGAATGGCGTGGCCAAAAAGTGCAGCTTGAATTTGAGGGCGTTTACATGAACGCCGAAATTTCTGTCAACAAGCAGCTTATTCAACGGCAGCCCTATGGCTATTCCAGCTTCCTGGTCGATATCACGCCGTACCTGCGTTATGGCGAAACCAACGACATTAATGTCGTTGCCAATAATACCGCCCAACCCAACTCTCGCTGGTATTCAGGCACAGGCATCTACCGTCACGTCTGGTTGCGAATTGGCGATACCATGCATATCAAACCCTGGGGTATCTTCGTTACGACGCCATTAGCGGATACCGCAAAATCTGTCGTGCAGGTAGCGACTGAAATTGAGAGCCTGTCGGGTTTTGTTCTGGAAGGTGCGGCCCTGCGCTCGACCATCGTTGATGCTGACGAAAATGCCGTTGCCCACGTTGAGACGCTGCTAGCCAGCCTGAGCGTTGCGCAGACGCTCCAGGTAACCGATGCCAAGCTCTGGTCGGTGGATGAACCCTATCTCTACACGCTCCTGACCGAAATTGTCGTTGACGGCAGTGTGGTCGATAGTGAACAGACGCGCTTTGGTATTCGCTCAATCGAGATCGATGCTGAGAATGGCTTCCGACTCAATGGCGTACCGATGAAGCTGAAGGGTGGTTGTGTTCATCATGACAACGGCCCCCTTGGTTCTGCCAGCTACGACCGCGCGGAGTATCGTAAAGTCGAATTGCTCAAATCGGCGGGCTTCAATGCGCTGCGTACAGCCCATAATCCACCGGCTCCGGCTTTGCTCGATGCCTGTGATGAATTGGGTATGCTGGTCATTGATGAAACCTTCGACTGCTGGCGCATGGGGAAAACGCCCAACGATTATCACTATCACTTTGAAGAATGGTGGCAGCGCGATACCGCGGCAATGGTCAAGCGTGATCGCAATCATCCGTCGGTCATCATATGGTCTATCGGCAATGAAATTCTGGAAAGCCTGAGCGTACCTGACGGTGACAAGTGGAGCCAGCGCCAAGCGGATTATATTCGTTCGCTGGATAGTACCCGCTATACCAACTCAGCTATTCCCGTCAACTTCTGGGAGATGTCAGAGTCACCTGATCTGGATAGCCTATTCAATCCGCCAACTGTCCCTGAGGATTACGAGCAAGACACCTGGGCGCAAATCACCCGTGACTATTGCAAGCACCTGGACGTCGTCGGCTACAATTACCTGATTAATCGCTATGAAATTGATGCAAGCCGCTTTCCGGGTCGTGTCATTGCCGGGACCGAAACGTTCCCGCATCAAGCCTTTGACTACTGGATGGAGACGGAACGCTTGCCGCATGTGATCGGCGATTTCGTCTGGACAGCCTTCGACTATATTGGCGAGGCCGGCATTGGCGGTGTGAACTATGATGAGCCGCTGACGTTCTCGAACCCCTATCCTTACCACCTGGCCAACTGCGGTGACTTCGATATTTGCGGCTTCAAGCGTCCACAATCCTACTATCGTGACCTGCTGTGGGGTGTTCGGACCGCTCCTTTCATTGCTGTGCTCGATCCTGCAGACTATGGCAAAGAAATGAACTTTACTGCCTGGGGTTGGGAACCCGTACTGGCCAGTTGGACGTTCCCTGAAGCCGAGGGCAAAACCACCCAGGTCGATGTCTACTCGATTGACGATGAGGTTGAACTGTTCATCAATGGCGCGTCCGTGGGACGTCAACCCGCTGGAGCCGCCAATAAGAACAAAGCCAGCTTTGAGGTGACCTACCAGCCCGGTACGATTGAGGCTGTCGGTTATACCAATGGCACAGAAACGGGCCGTGCCCAGTTGTCGACAGCCGGTAAACCAGCCGCGCTGCGTATCTCGTCTGACCGCGATCAGCTTGCAGCGACACACGGTGACCTGGCCTACATCACCATTGAAATCGTAGACGAGAACGGTGTCGTCGTGAGCGCTGGCGAGCCAACAGTGTCCGTGGAAGTTGAAGGTGCTGGTGACCTCGCGGTCCTCGCGACAGCCAATCCCGTTTCCGAGGAGTCTTATGTCGGTAATGAACGCAAAGCGCACAATGGACGCTTGCTGGCCATTGTACGCACTAGCGGCGAACCCGGACAAATCACACTGACCGCGCAGACCAAGAGCCTGCCAGAGACGTCTATACAGTTACAGGTCAACTAGCTCTCGATATATCCTGCGTTGATAAAGAAAACAGCCATTCCCCTAAGTGAGGAATGGCTGTTTTGATCTAGCCAGTACTGTTTGAATCTGATCAAGCCTTATCTACGCGCTCAGTACAAGACGAATCACTGCCTTGCATGTGCCTGTAAGAGATGCAGCACAATGAGATACTCAGCGTGTGTCCAGAGCAAGGGGTTGGCGATCTCGCCGCGTTCCTCCACCCATTCTTGGTAGTAACTTGGGTCGAGCATGGCATCTTTGGTCTGCTCCGGCAAGTTACCCTCACTATCCGCGTGCGATTCCGCCCAACTGAGGAGTTCTTTAGCTGCGGCGATGTCACCAACCTGGGTTTTGTACCACGCCAGCCACAATCCCAGCAGGATCCAGGCCCCGCCCCCATAATACGTGTCTTCCACATGGCGATGTACACCATGTCCCTTGGCAAGTAGGTCGCGCTCAATACGGGCAACCGTTCGCTGCATCAACGGGTCATCCGGCGCGAGAAGGCCATCATCGGGTAGGGCCGCCATGAGTAGATTGGCATCGACCATATCCAGCCCGACTGATTTTGCCAGTTCGCCGTTTGGTGTCAGTCCCTTTTCCATAATAAACGTGCGTATCGCCTCACGCGTGGGTTCGACGTCCAGTGTGGGAACCAATTGGTGGGCCGCGCCCAATCCAGCATAGATTGCCGCCAGTGTGCTGATGTGGACATCGTCGCCGCGCTCTTCCCAACAGTCATAGCATGGCTGCTGCCAGACGGCTGACAAATAGCGAGCAACCAGTGTGATCGCCTTTACCCAGGCGATAGGCAGCGGCGTGATGCGGCATACGTCAACGTACTTGGCCAGCGACCAGACCCACAAGCTAGGCCCATCAAGCTGGAACTCTGGCCAACTATCGGGTCCGGCATTGCCGCCATCTTCGTATCGCGCATTAAGCGTATCGGCGACTACTAGATCTTGCCCCTGTTCCATGCGGCTGATAGTGCGCTCCAATGCGTCGGCGCGGCCATTGATGATCGCCGCACACCAGCGATGGAACTTATCCGCGCTGTCCCACTGCCCAGAAATGCCCGCCGAATGCGGGACCATATTGTCGATGCCATCCAGCGTCAGGGCATACGCGATGAACGCGCCATCACGGAACCACGAATAGTGATAATCGGGCATGGTCGGGCAAGCCAGGTAGCCCCCGGCTGGCTGCTGATTGTCCATAATGACCTGTTGGCTGTGGGCATGGAGCTTGCTCAATTTGTCAGATTGGGTTTTAGTGGTCATCAGTGTACTCCACGACGATCATGCTCCAGTAGTGGAGCGTGGGCAAAGTAAATTGCAGCACCCCATCTGTGGCGCTGTAAGCAAGTGGTGCCATATTCATGCTGGTTTCTTCATCGGGTGATGCCACCCACACCGATGCCACCGGGCGTGTCACTGTGATCTTCACGACCACATCTTGCAGCAACGAGGGGGCATCTTCTGTGGGCGCATTCCAATTCGTCTGTTCGACGCCCATGAAGTTAATCAGGTTGAACGTATCGAACGATTCCCCGGAGCGCACAATCGGCACAACCCGGTCCCGCGCAGTAATCCCCCGTGTACGAATGTCGCCCAGGTCCACCGCACGATGCAACCCATCACTGCCGGATGTCGTCGTGGTCGAGAGCACGTTTTCGTAGCGCACCTGGAAGTCGTAATAGCGCCGGAAGATGGGTTGCTGTTCTGGTGTGAGCGTACCAAATAATGGGAAATAGGGATCAGCCAGCATACTGCCGGGTTCGCCTGTCTCCAGATGCGTACCGCCACTGGCCAGGATCACCGAATTGGTAAGCCGCCAGTTGACCGTCTGCTCTGGTGGAATATAAGCTGGAATGATGATCGGCTTGCCATCGCCCAGGGCTTCCGCATTCGTGACAACCCGCCCCAGGTCGAGGTAGCTATCATACGGCGACCACACTTCAATGTAGGCAGCATCCTGTTGTGAAGGCGCAGCCATATCGATCGGCCAGTTACCGACACAATTGAACAGGGTAACACCCTCGTCCCTGCGCTCCTGCTGCACCAATTCAGCCGTTTGGTTGATGAACTGCGGCATCACCTCAGCCAGATCAACCGCATTGCCTGCATCATCATAGCCATTCTTGGGCGAGCCATACTGGTCGATGTGGATGCCATCAAAGGCCGTGTTTTGCAACACATCGGCGAATTCGCCCAGCAGGTGTTGATTCCAGGCTGAGCCAACCGCCGGGTTCATGATGGCAATGAAGCTATTCTCGCCAAAGTCGTACACCTTGCCCTGGGCATCGAATAAGCCCCATGTGGGGTGCTGGCGGTAAAACCCGGAGGAAGCGCCATAGATCGCCGTATACGGCATGGCCGCGATGCCACTTTCATGCAATGTGTCAATCAGGCGGCGAATCGTCACCATCGATTGCGGACGGCCCAGGCCATCTTCAAAATCATCGGTTTCCGGCAGCAAGTCTTCCCATCGATACTGCCAATCATAAAATTGCACGCCGTTAATATGGTGCAGGCGCATCCATTCGCTGATGGCTTCATAATCGTCACGGCCTGCGACAAAATTGCTCAGGAAGCCATAACGTGGCGCATCAATCCAGCGGTCGAGCACATCAAAGGCCGATGTCTGCGTGGCGACGAGCTGTTCGCCATCATATACATCGACGCTGAGGCCATAGCCGCGTGGGGCTTCCGGAGGCGGTGACCATGTGAGTGTCGCCTCGCCATCGACAATTGTCGCGTTCAAGCTGGCTAGCTCAGTCGATAGATAATAGATATGCGCCTTAAGATGTGTTCCTGCGCCCGTCCGAATCGTGATGGTTACGGGGTCATTGGGACGATAAAAGCTCTTATCCGGCAGTATCGTGATGTGTGGTGAATCGGTAGCCAACGAGATGCTCCCTTGTACAAAGCTGAGAATAAGTAGTGCAACGAGTAGGGTAGGCAGTTTCCGCAATAGGCGGATCATCCGCGCACGCCCCCGCTGGTGATGCCTTGAATGAAATAGCGCTGGAAGAATACGAATAGCAAAATAGTCGGGATAACCGCCGTTAGCGACCCGGCGAACACCAGCCCCCAGTTGGAGCTGTACTGCCCTCGGAAATTGGCAATGGCAATCGGCAGCGTGCGTAGATGCTCATCAGTTAGGAAGTTGAGCGCCAGCAGGTATTCGTCCCAGGCCCCCAAAAAGCTGAATACGGCCACTGTGCTGATGGCGGGTGCGGCTAGCGGCAGCATAATCCGAAAGAACACTGTAAAGGAATTGGCTCCGTCAATAATGGCCGATTCTTCTAGTTCACGTGGCAAATTCTCGAAGAAGCCGCGCAGCAGGAACATGTTGAAGGCCAACGGTCCCGAACTATAGACCAGCACCAGACCGGGCAAACTGTTCAGCAGACCGAGGTTTTTCGCCAGGATGAATTGTGGAATGAGCAGCACCACACCCGGAATCATAATCATGATGAGCAGCATGCCGAATAAAATGCGCTTGCCATAAAAATCGAAGCGCGCGAAGGCATAGGCCATTGTCGCTGCCAGCGATGTCACCATCACCGTCGTTGCGATGGCGACAAACGCACTGTTGAGCAACGCCCGTGCGAAGTTGCGGCTGGCGAAGGCTTGCTCGAAGTTCTCAAAGGTAAGGTTTTCGGGTATGAGTCGTGGTGGGTATTGTTGGACATAGGCTACGCCGTCAAAGGCGGTAGCTGCCATATACAGCAACGGTGCGACTGCAATGATCGCCCCCGCACACAAAACGAGGAAAATGAGCAGGTTGAGGAGCCGTTGTTGGCTGTTGGACGTTGCTAACATGTTTAGTACTCCAAATCCTGGTCGCCGCGGCCAAAGAATTTCGACTGTGCGGCGCTCACAATCACGATCACAACCGCCAGTACATAGCTCAACGCAGCCCCATAGCCAAAGTTGAGGTTGCCAAAGGCTTCGTCAAACATATACGTCAGGGCCACTTCCGTGCGATGCAGCGGACCGCCGCCTGTCATCAACAACACAGAGATAAATACCTGGAAGCCGCCAATCATCAGTGCGATGAGCACGAAGAAAATCGTCCGGCGGATGAGGGGCAGGGTCATATGCCGGATGCGCTGCCACTCGTTGGCTCCATCGATAGCCGCCGCTTCATATAGCTCAGGTGGAATGCCCTGCAAGGCCGCCAGGAAGATGACCATCGCCCAGCCCATACCTTTCCAGATACCCAGGCTGTAAATGGCGATCCAGGCGGTGCTGCTATTAGCCAACCAGGAAATCGGCTCTTGGATTGTGCCCGTCTTCATCAGGGCGAAGTTCATCAGACCTGCATCGCCTGGGCTGAAGATGTAGACAAACAAGAAACTGACCACCACCCACGATGTCACCACTGGTAGATAGTAGATTGTCCTGAAGAAACGCTTGGCAATCGTTACGCGATTGACGAGGATGGCCAACGTCAGGCCGATGACCATCTGGCCAGCGACAGTTATAACGGCATACATGGCCGTGTTTTGCATCGCCAGCCAGAATGTTTTGTCGGTCAGCATGGCCTGGTAGTTAGCCAGACCAACGAACTCGCTTGTTTGTCCTGGGATAATGCGCCAGTCAAAGAAGCTGATATAGAGCTGATAGAGCAGGGGGTACACGGCCCATAACAGATACAGGGCCAACCCCGGCAGCAAGAACAGGTAAGGGACATAGGGACGGTAGTAGGGCTTACCGCGATGTCGTTTGTGGCTTTTCATCTTTTTTGCTGGATCAGCCATAGCTTGCATGGTGTTGCTACTCATGGCAACCATCCTTCATTCGCGTGTCGCCAGATGATAGACATCTCAAAGCTCAATTTCACTAACCGTCCCATTGATTCTAGTTGCCTGCCAGCAGGGCGTCGATTTCTTCTGCGGCCAGGTCCATTGCTTCCTGTGCGTCCATTTCACCACGGAGGACGAGATGAGCAGCATCGCCGAGTACGGTTTCGATGTCATTGTAAGCCGGGACAGGTGTACGAGCTTGTGCTGTCTGCAACTGCTCAAGGAACATGCCGTAATACGGATGATCGGTGAAGTATTCGTCTTCAATCAACGTGCTGAGCACGGTCAACTGGCCAACTTTGGACATTTCCAGTTGGTACACATCGCTCTGGGTGAAGCGTAGGAACTCAAGTGCTTCTTCGGGATGGTTGGTGCTGGCCATCACAACCACATTTTCGCCACCGACCACGGAAATATGACCGCCGTCACCGGCTGGCATGAGTGCTGCGCCTGTTTCAAAGTCCGGGTATTGGCCTTCGAGGGTGGGGTAGAACCAGGGGCCTTCTAACATGGAAACCAGCGTACCGCCGAAGAAGCTGCCCCAGGTATCGATGCCGCTGCCGATAAATCCATCGGAGAAGCAACCACTCTGGACCATATCTGCCAGGAATTGAACAGCCGCCACAGTGGCTTCGCCATTGACGTAACCTGTTGCGGTCGTCATGGCTTCATCGGTGACATCGCCACCAAAGCTCCAGATCCAGGGTAGGATAGCCCAGCCATAGGTGCCGCCATCGCTGAACAGATAGGTATCTTCTGGCAGCGAGTCGCACATAGCCGCGAAATCGTCGATGGTTTCTGGTGCTGTTTCCATCAGTGCCGGGTTGTAGACCAGGATACGCGTATTGGTATCCAGCGGCAGGCCGTAATACGACCCTTCGTACATATTGGTTGATAGCGGGCCTTCAAAGACATTGGCTGCCAGCTCGTCAAAATCGGGTAGGGCATCGCTCAGGTTCATCAGAATGCCTTGCTCGGCAAATTCTGGTGACCAGATGATGTCCAGGCGTACCAAATCAGGGCCTTCGCCACCAGCGGCGGATGTCAGCAGCGCCTGACGGAATCCATCGTAAGGGTAGGGCACGGATTCGACACTGATGCCGGGGTGTTCTTCTTCAAACATGGGGATCAGAACGTCAGTCAGCGTTTCGTTTTCTGGCGAAATTTCGTTGTAGGTATGCCAGAACGTAATCGTGACGGCATCTTGGGCGAGTGTCGCCGGGGCGACCAGTAGCGTAACGAACAACAGAGCTAAGATGATACGAGTTTTCATTTGGGTCTCCTCAAATAAACACATTATTCATACAGAAGCCATCAAGTTATCTGGGGTGTAAAAAACATCCTCCTTTATTGAACCGGTTCAAAATTGGCAAAAATTTACTGCGGAACGCCTGTAGACTGGCGAGCGATTAATTCAGGTTCGATCAGTTGTCCACCGATATGTTCAAGCGATTCTTGATTGATCATTTTCATAAGCAGGCTGTACAGCGCTTTACCAATTTCATGTGTGGGCTGGTTGATGGTGGTCAATGGGGGATTGCTATATCGTGCCAGTGGGATGTCGTCAAAGCCGATCACCGAAACATCCTGGCCCACGACCAAGCCTCGCGCCTGGATAGCACGCATGGCGCCGAATGCCATCCGGTCATTGTTGCAAATGATGGCTGTGGGCGGGTCGTATTGGTCGAGCAAATAATGTGCCCCTAATTGGCCGGATTGCTCACTAAAATCTCCCTCGAAAACCAGCGACTGATCAATGGGCAGGTTGGCCTGACCCATGCCATTGACAAAACCGTCCCACCGCAATTGCGTCAGATACTGTTCATGGGGTGGAGAAAGATACGCAATCCGCCGATGTCCCAGGTCTGCCAGGTGTTTGACAGCCAATTCGATCCCGACCGCACCGTCAACGTCGATCCAATTCTGGCCTTTCTCCGACTGAAAGCGCCCAAACACGACAAATGGAAAATTCTGCTCCGTCAGGTAAGCCACGCGGGGATCGTTCTCGCGCAAGGCGAAAACAATCAACCCGTCAATCTGTCGGCTGGTCACCAATTGCTTGTAAAGCTGCATTTCGCCTTCACCTGCTGGGACCGTCCAGAAGGTCAGCCCGATGCTGCTGCGCGTTGCTTCACTGGTGATGCCATCAATCAGGTCAAGCACAACCGGGTCGCTCTCGATAGCATCGTTTGGCAAACGAATCTCACTGCGGATCAGGCCAATCGTATTGGTGCGCTGCGTGTTCAAACTGCGTGCAGCCGCTGTCGGATGATAGTCGAGTGCGGCAATCGCTTCCAGAACCCGCTCCCTCGTTTCGCTTTTAACCAGCGTACTTCCGTTGAGAACGTTAGAAACTGTTCCCACGGAGACCTTGGCGTATCGAGCGACATCACGAATGGTTGGCATCTTTAACCTTAATTGAACCGGTTCAATTTTAGTAAACCATCTATGCTTGGATTTGTCAACCAACTTGTATCAAAGCTCGTTTTATTTGCACAAATAGGATGTCGTTTTTTCCTGTTTGCATCGTTTTCCCGCCAGATATGTATAATTCTGTGCAGGTTATGGATACGATCCTTAAATGACAGCCTGTTGGTGTTATTGACTTTTCAGTATCCTCACCCCATAGAATAGGCTATGGTTATGATTGATTTGTCAGGGCATCGTACCTTGAGTATATTGACTTGCCTAAAAATAGAACGAAGTAGAGTATGTTGATGCCAAAGCCAGAATTAGCAGAACAACAACCCAGCCGCACCTTAGCCAAAGGTCTCCTTATACTAGAGGCGTTTAGCATACATAAACCTCAGTGGGGGGTCCGTGAACTTGCACGCGAGTTGGACATGAGTCCAGCCACGGTCGCGCGCTTGCTGGCAACGCTCCAAAACATGGGCTATTTAGAGCAGTTCAGTGGAACACAGCAATACAGGCTAGGCCCGATGGCGATGCGCCTGGGTAATATCTATGCGCATCATAATCCGCTGCCGACCCAGGCGCAGAATATTTTTGAACAATATGTGGATCGTTTTGCTTATAATTTTTACCTCGGTATCCTGGATCGTGATGAAGTCATTTATTTGGCAGCACTCGATGGGCGGGGACCCATAAAAGTGGTGGTGTCTCCGGGTGGGGCAACGGGCTTGCATTCAACCGCACTAGGTAAGGTCCTCTTAGCTTACCAAGGTAATGACTACATCCGGCAGATCATCAACAGTGGCTTGGGGACTCACACCCCTCATACCGTTACCAATTCACAGGATTTATGGGCCCAAATCGATGAGATTCGGGCCGTGGGCTATGCCATCAACATAGGCGAACAGTTCGAGGACATCGGAGCTGTTGGTGTTCCCGTCCGCAATACATATGGGGATGTCGTTGCGGGTGTCAGCCTCGCTTATCCCCAGGTGCTCATTCAGAATGGTAACCTTGATTTAGCCGAAATCATCGAATTGGCAAAAGAAGTCGGGCATGCCATTACCGCACTCAAACTTGACGGTAATGTCATTCGTTAGTCTCCAATTTAACCATTCGCACAAGCCATACAGCCATAGTTTCGTGGATTTGTACCAATGCGGAAGCCCAGTGCAACATAGTAAAACATATATAGAGTGAAACACTGTTTCATTATGTGGAACAATTCGGTGTTTAAGCTCCGTTTTGTCCGGCAGGTACCGTTTCAGGAGAAGGTAATGAATAAACGCATCCTCACCAAATCGGCTACGCTCTTTTCGTTGGTTACGACTATCGTCCTCATTTTGTCGCTCGGTGTTCTTAGCACGGCTGCCCAAGATGAACCTGAACCAATCAAAATTGGTCTTTATGCTCCTATGACGGGCCCCGTTGCCTTCCTCGGTGAAGGCTTTGAACTGGGCGCAACGATGGCCTTAGAAGAATTAGACTATGAAATTGAAGGTGTTCCGGTTGAGCTTGTTGTCGCTGACAACATGTGTAACCCAACGGATGCCGTCAATGCTATCCGCAAGCTAATTGAAGTTGATGAAGTTGACGTCATCCTCGGTGGCGGCTGTAGTTCCGCAACCGTTGCCGCGCAACCCATCATTGCGGAAGGTGAGACACCTGCCGTCTCAGCTACATCAACCAACCCCAGCATTTATGATGGCATGGGCGTCGGTGGCAATATCTGGCAGTTCCGTGTTAATCCCGATGACCTGATTATGGCAAATGCATTTGCTGATCTTATTGCAGACGATGCTGGGTCACTGGGACTCGTTGCTGAAAACACTGACTTTGGCCGTGGCGCGCTCGCCGCTTACAAACCGCTTTTTGAAGAAATGGGTGTTGAGGTTGTATACGAAGACTACTTCGACCTGGGCACAGCCGACTACCGTGCTGGTCTGACCGCCATTCGTCGTGCCAACCCGGATGCGCTTCTGATCGTGATGACTGAACGTGACGGCTCAACCTTCATGCGCCAACTGCGTGAGGTCGGCTTGGAGCAGACCATCTTCTCGCGTGGTAGCCTGACATCACCGCTGTTTGTGGAATTCACCGAAGATGATCCTACCATCGGTGAAGGTATCCTTGAGTTCTCCTTCTGGGCTTTCGGTCTGGACCCAGAGCATGATGAAGCCTTCTTTGAGCGCTTTGATACAGCCAATTCACCGCACCGTGGCATGTCTTACTATGTCGTCAAAGACGTCATTGCGGAAGCTATCCGTGCTGCTATTGAAGAAACAGGTGAAGCCACTCGTGAATCGATTCGTGATGCTCTAGCGGAAATCGACATCGAAACCCCGATTGGCCCGGTTGCCTTCGACGATCACAATCAAGCTTATCCGTTCGGTACTATCCAGACCATTCAAGATGGTGTTCCCACGCTCCTTGATACCATCGAACTGGTCCCCGTTGAGCGCGAAACCTCAGAAGAGTAACTGAGTAAACGTTATCGAGGCCGGCCATCTCTAAAAAGGTAGCCGGCCCACTTAATTAGCCTGACATCACAGAGCCTTCCGCATGTCCATTGAACTTGAGATTTTCCTGGAAACCATCATAAACGGCCTGACACTGGGTGCATTGTACGCCCTCGTCACGATGGGGTTGGCCCTCATATTTGGTGTGGCACGTTTGGTCAATTTCGCGCATGGTGATCTGTTTATGATCGGCGGCTATGCTCTATTCGTCCTCCTGGGCGTGGAAGGCATGGAACTGCCATATGTGCTGATTGTGCCCCTGGTAGTCATCGTCACGATGGCCTTTAGCTGGATCATTGAGCGCACCGTGATTCACCGGGTTATCAATCAAAGTTGGCGTGTTCATGCTGTCGCGACCCTGGGCATCTCCATCGTGCTGCAAAACATCGCACTGATCCTGTTCACCACCGATCCCAAACAAACCCCGACAATCTTCTCTCGACAGATCATTGAGCCGTTTGGCGTGCGCATGTCGATGCAGCGGGTGATTATTCTCGTTGTGGTGATCGTCGTCTTTTTAGGATTGCAGTACTTCGTGCGCCGGACAAAACTCGGCAAGGCGATTCGTGCCGTCTCTCAAAACCGGGATATGTGCGCCATCGTCGGCATTGATGTCAAGAAGATCGTAATGATTACCTTTGTCATCAGCGGTGGTCTGGCTGGCTTGGCTGGAGCATTGCTTGCTCCTTTATACAGCGTTACGCCCATGATGGGATCTTTGCTGACGCTAAAGGGCTTGGCGGCGGTCGTGCTTGGCGGCCTGGGGTATATCAATGGGGCCGTATTCGCTGCATTTGGCCTGGGCATTATTGAAGCGCTTTTCAGCACCTATGTATCATTTGCTTTCAAGGATGTCATCGTGTTTGGCATTTTCATACTATTCCTGTTCTTCAGACCGCAGGGTATCTTTGGGAGGCGTGTCGGCTTATGAACAACGCCCACATAGATGTCCGAACAGTCCTATTTTGGGGGATTTCCGCAGTCATTTTGCTGATTTTGCCCCAGCTATTCCCACTTGGCTATTTAGTCAATGCCATGATTACCACCGTCGTATGGATCATCTTTGCCCTGGCTTTTGACCTCAGTGCGGGTCATGTCGGCGCTGTCTCTTTGGGACATGCCGTGTTTTTCGGGGTAGGGGCATATGTGGCCGCTATCGCCGCTCCCCAATTAGGGCTTGGCTATTTTGGCAGCATGGGCTTGTCGGCTGTTACGATGGGCATTCTGGCCCTCATTGCTGGGATCGCCTTCTTTCGTATTGCGGAAGTCTCCTTTGCGATTGGCACACTGGGTGCGCTGATTATCGCGCAGCAGATCGCCAACAATGCCTATGATCTGACAAACGGCCCTATGTGCATTCAATCTGTGCCTAACCCGACCATCCATCTACCCGGTAATGCCATCAGCGTGACGCAGCCTGTGGAGTATTATTATGCGCTGCTGCCGCTCTTGCTGCTTACCCTGATTGTGTATCGTTTGCTGACCACGCAGCGTATTGGCCGTGCCTTTGCCTCTGTCAGGGAAGATGAAGTGCGTGCGTCAGCGATGGGTGTGCATCCGCTGCGTTATAAGTTGCTGGCATTTAGCGTCGGCGGTGCGTTGATTGGCGCCCTCGGCAGCTTTCAGGCGCAGTACATTACGGTCGTTTGTCCCTCAGAACTGGCCATAGACTATACGCTGACCATGCTCATTATCGTGTTTGTGGGTGGGGCCGGGCGTATGCGCGGTGTCGTTATTGGTGCCATTCTGTTCAATACATTGCCCCGTATTTTAGAAAACATTGGCGGCGGAACAATACCGCCAGCCTATCAGCAAGTCATCTACGGGCTGATTTTGCTAGGCGTCGTGCTTTATATGCCCGATGGCATTGATGGCCTCATCACTCGTCTGACGGGTGGCCGCAAATCTAAGCGTCAGGTGGTCACCGATGCCTGATACCTTGCTTGAAGTACGCAAATTAACCAAGCATTTTGCAGGTGTAACCGCCTTGCTTGATGTCGATATCGATGTCTATCCCGGCGAACTGCTCAGCCTGATCGGCCCCAATGGCTCTGGCAAGACGACCATGTTCAACTGCATCAGCGGCCTGCTGAAGATCGACACTGGCAGCGTACGCTTCAAGGGGGCGGACATCACCCGTAAACGACCCGACCAGATCGCGCGTTTGGGTCTACGGCGCACCTTTCAAGATGTGCGTAACTTCCCCAATATGACCGTCATGGACAACCTCTTGATGGCCATCCAACAGCAGCAGGAAGACAACCTGATTGCCCGTGCATTCCGTACGCCGCGTATTCAAGAGTATGAAGCGATAGCCTATGAGCGCGCCCGTGACGTGCTTGAGTTGACAGAACTCACGCGCGTTAAAGACCAGGTTGCCGGGAGCTTGTCTTATGGTCAGCGCAAATTGTTGGAATTCGCCTGTGCGCTAATGCCCGACCCGGATCTGATCCTGCTCGACGACCCCGCCGCAGCCGTCAGCGCCACCATGATCACGCGCATGAAAGCCTACATACGGGAATTAAATCAGCAGGGTAAAACGTTCCTTGTCGTGGAACATAATATGAAAGTCGTGATGGACCTTTCTCAGCGCATCATCGTATTGGATCACGGACAGAAGATCGCTGAAGGAACCCCCGACATGATTCGTAGTGACCAGAAAGTGCTAGAGGCCTACTTCGGTGACTGAAAACGCAGTGCAAAGCAACGAAACCATCCTGGCGATGCGCAATATCCAGGCCGGTTATGGCGACATGACCGTATTGGAAGACGTCAACATGGAAGTCAAACGGGGCCATATCGCCACCATTATCGGCGCGAATGGGGCAGGCAAATCGACGCTTCTAAAGACCATTTTCGGCCTGGTGAAGCCGACACGCGGCAGTATCGTGCACCAGGGCGAAGACATCGCTGGCAAAGGTACGCTGGACGTGCTCCGGCGCGGCATCACCTTTATCCCTGGCGGACGCGCCAATTTCCCTGCGATGAGTGTTCAGGAAAATCTGGAAATGGGCGCTTATTTGCGCAATGACAAAGACCAGATCCGCGCAGAAATCGACCAGCTTTGCCAACGCTTCCCTTTACTACAGGAAAAGCGCAATACCGCTGTTGGTAACCTCAGTGGTGGCCAGCAGCAAATGGTGGAAATGGCCATCGCCATGATGCTCAAGCCGGATATCATGCTCATTGATGAACCGACTATTGGCCTCGCCCCGC
Source organism: Anaerolineaceae bacterium (assembly GCA_002699585.1). Lineage (GTDB taxonomy): Bacteria > Chloroflexota > Anaerolineae > Aggregatilineales > Phototrophicaceae > Phototrophicus. The sequence goes on from PABP01000004.1 coordinate 125,974, forward strand.
TGATCGTCAATGAAATTTTCCAGGTGATACAAGAAATCAATGCCGATGGCACAACCATCTTGCTGGTAGAGCAAAATGCCAAGCGGGCGTTGGAAGTCTCGGATCATGGCTTTGTGCTGGAACTCGGTCGTATCCGCTACTCCGGTGCGGCAGAAGAGATTGCTTCTTTTGAAGAAGTCTACCGCGCCTATTTGAGTGAACGTTAGTTTCTTTTACATACACATTTACATGACTATTTGTTGATGACTTTGATGAAGGAGAACGTGCGATGCTGGTGAATGAGACGAGATTGCGGGCCAAAATGTTGGAAGAAGGCCTGGATGGCATCATCGCAACAACTTTGGAAAATGTCTACTACCTGACTGGGGTGTCGAACGTTTCTTTACATATGTTCCCCCACGGCGGTCAGTGTTATGCCATTGTGACCCCCGACCGCTTGACCGAACCTTTTATCGTGTCGCCCACAATTGATACTGACCAGTTCACGATGGATTCCCCGCTGGCCTTACGCGGCAACACGACTTTTGGCACATTCTACCGGGAAGATGCCGCTGCTGGCCTCTCCCTGAGCGATAAAGAGCTAGAGCTACAGCAGCGTTCCGACCTTAGCAAGGCCCATGCATCGCCTGCCGATGCCCTGATTGACGCCCTCAAACAACTTGGCTTGGCTGATAAAAAAATCGGTATTGATGAAGTCGGTATATCGCCTGCCGTGATGGATGCCGTAGCCGATCAATTGTCTGCCAGTACAGTCGTGCCAGCGGCATCGGTGTTCGCTTGGGCACGCCGCGTTAAAACAGCCGAGGAAATCAAACGACTGACGGCTTCCTGCCGTGTCGTTGAACAGGCGATTCGCTCCGTTGTTGCGATTGCGCGTTCCGGCGTCACTGAAGTAGAAATGGCTCGTGAGTTCGAGCGTTCAGTCGTCAGCCAGGGTGCTATGCCCAAATTCACCCTCATTCGCATCAACGGGAACGCTGTTTTTGGTCAGTCCAAGCCCATGCGGACTGCCCTCAAACCCGGTGACCTGATCTGGTTCGATGTCGGCTGCGTACTCGATGGCTACTGGTCGGATATTGCCCGTAATGTCACCATTGGCGAGCCGACCGAGCGCATTCGTAAAATTTACGATGCCATGTTGATCGGCGAACAAGCTGCCATTGAGCAAGCCCGTCCCGGTATGACGGGGGGCGAACTGTTCGACCTGACGATTGAGGCCACCCGCGCTGGTGGCATGCCGACCTATCGCCGCCATCACGTGGGCCATAGTATCGGTGTCGAGGTCTATGAGCAGCCGCTCATTGCTCCTGGCAATACCAGCGTGATCGAAGAGGGCACCGTCATCAATATCGAAACGCCTTACTATGAATACGGCCTGGGCAGCTTGCATGTAGAAGATCCGTTTGTTGTGGGCGCTGATGGCGATAACACCGTTCTGACAGCACTCACCCGCGAACTCATCATCGTTGAATAACGGGACACATCCCATGACTTCTATCGAACTAGGTGTTGGACTGTTTTGGAAAGATCAAAGTTACGCTGATTTCGTCGACACAATCGAGAAGTGCGAGTCACTCGGTTATGACGAACTATGGATCAGCAACGAAAAATTCTTTCGCGAGATGTATATCTCGGCAACAGTCGCTGCCCAACATACAAAGCACGCCCGTATTGGCACATTTGTCGCTGATCCTTATTCGCATCATCCCGCATTGACGGCGATGGCCATCGGTACCCTGGACGAAGTCAGCCAGGGACGCGCGATGTTGGGCATTGGGGCCGGCGGAACAGGCTTCCCGCCGATGGGCATCAAACGCCGCAAACCGGCGTTGGCCATCAAGGAAGCTAGCAAGATCATTCGGGGTCTGCTCCATGGCGAAACAGTCGACTATCAAGGCGAGGTCGTTCAATTCCACAACGGTCGCCTCAATTTTAAACCGCGCCCCGATATCCCGATTGTGGTTGCATCGCGTGGCAATCTTGTTCTGCAAACGGGCGGCGAAGTCGCCGATGCCGTCATGATTGCGACCTATGCCGAGCCGATAGGGATCCAGCACGCCCTGTCGATGGTTGAAAAAGGTGCCAAACGCGCCGGACGTTCTCTGGATGACATCAGTATTATCTCGCGCGTCGATGCCTGCATCCATGAAGATCGCCAATTGGCTTACGAAGCGGTGAAGCCGATGGTTGGGGTCTTCCTGTGGACCAGTTATCCAGATAGGGAATTCGTCAATCGTGTTGGACTGGAAGTGCCCGATGACCTTGAGAAAATCATCGCCAAGCGCGATTACAACCTTATGCACGAAAATACACACCTCATCCCGGATAGCTTCGTAGATAAGTTCTGCTGGGCGGGTACGGCTGAGGAAGTTGCCGAAAAAGTCGCTCGTGTCGTTGAAATGGGCATTAATCGCATCACATTTTTGCCCCATCCGCCAGAAGGCGGTGATGTCAACGGCACCATTGAGGCTTTTGCCCAGGTGGTGCGCCCTCATATTGAAAATAGGCTTACATAAACAGGTGTGAGAATGGCTTCAATGCAAGCGAAAAAGTTACAAATGACCGAGTCAACGGCGCGTGCCCAGCGCTGTCTGAATTGTGGGCAGGAGTATCCGCTGTATCCGCCGATTCTTTTCGGCTGCCCCGCCTGCGAAACAGAAGATTTTAAGGCGCCTTTGGAAATTGTCTACGATTATCCATCTTCGACAGATTGGATGCCGGATGCGGCCTTACCCGGCCTGACACGCTATGCGCCTATCCTGCCGCCATTGGTTGCTGATGTCAGTATGGGCGAGGGTGGTACGGCCCTGGTGCCTTTCCTTGGGGAAATTCCCGGTGTCAGTGCTGAGGTCTATATCAAAGACGAAAGCCGCAACCCCACCTGGAGCCATAAAGATCGCCTCAATCTATGTGTGACCAGTACCGCGCTGGCTGTCGATGCGCCCGGTATTGTGACGGCATCATCGGGCAATCATGGGGCGGCCTGTGCCGCTTATGCTGCCCGTGCAGGCTTGCCAGCGATTGTCTTTACGACCCCGCGGCCGCCTGCTGTCGCCAGCTTTATGCAGGCTTATGGCCAGAAGATTGTCGCTGTGCCAGAGCCACACATGCGTTGGACGCTCCTGGAACAGGTCATAGACAAGCTGGGCTACCATCCTGCGAGTAACTTCACAACACCGCCGACCAATCATCCCTTCGGCAGCGAAGGTTACAAAACCATCGCTTACGAAATTTATCTGCAACTCGATAAGCGGGCCCCAGAGGCCGTATTTATCCCGGTTGGGTATGCCGAGCTGTTGTTTGGTGTGTATAAAGGCTTTAAGGAACTGCAGCTATTCGGCCTGATTGATACGATTCCGTTCATTATTGGTTGTGAACCAGCCGTAGGTGCGCCGCTAAAGAAAGCTACCGAAGACAACGTTCGTGTTGCCCATGTAGATGTCCAGCCATCGGATGCCTACGCCATTGCTGTCCCCGTGAACAGCTATCGCGGTGTGGTGGCTGTTCAGGGGTCGGAAGGCAACGCCGTTGGCGTGACTGAAGCCGCCATGCACGATGCTCAGGCTGCTTTGGGCAAGCAGGGCATCTGGTCGGAAATTTCATCTGCGATTGCCCTTGCCGCTGTGCACCAGGCCTCAGAGTTGGGCATCGGTCAGCGCGGCCCCCTGGTCGTTGTCACGACATCCAGCGGTTTTAAAGACATTCACGTTGGCCAAAATGAAATCCCCCTGATAGATGGCTCCTGGGAAGAGCTGGAAGCCCTGTTGAAACAGTAAGATTGTCATGCGTCAGAGAAAGGCTTTGAGATGATTGTAAGTGCTGGACTTCCCACTTGTATGGAAGGCATGATGTATCCGGTCCCATTTGCCACAGTGGACGAGATCGTTGAGGTTGCAATACATGCGGAAAAACTGGGCTATCATTCCGTATGGGGCAATGACCACATGACCACGCAGCGCTATGTGCGCGCCGAATTCGATACACCACCTAATTTCTGGGAGCCGTTGATTCTCTATTCGTACATGGCCGCCCAGACGACCACGCTCAAGTTCGGCACGGGCATTTTGGTGACGCCCATGCGCAACGATATCGTGGTCTTGGCCAAGCAACTGGCCACGCTGGATCACGTCAGCAAAGGGCGTTTACTGGTTGGCGTTGGTGTTGGTGCTTACCGTGAAGAATTTGAGGCTCTACAACCGGGTGTCAAGACGCACCGCGGTAACAAGCTAGAGGAAAGCATCCAGGCGCTGAACGTTCTTTTTGAAGAACGAAATGCCAACTGGGATGGCGAATACTATCAATACACCGATGTTGAAATGTACCCCAAGCCCTATCAGGAAGAGGGTATTCCGTTTTATTTTGGTGGCAACAATCCCAATGCTGTACGTCGGGCGGCTCTCTATGGTGCGGGATGGTTGCCTGCGGGCATGCCCCATGACCAACTCAAGGCGAAAGTCGCTGAGTTACACGAAATAGCTGCGGAAAACGGCCGCGATGGTACCAAAATTGACGTTGCGCCGCAGCTTATCACCTACATTGGCAAAACGCATGAAGAAGCCGTTACGCACTTCCGCAAAAGCCAGATTTACCAGCATCTTGTCTCTCTCAAGGCTTCCACGCTAAAGGATCAGGCCGACATCGCCTTTGAAGATGCCAACTTGGTCGGTACGCCGGAGGAACTTGTCGAAAAGATTGGCCATCTGGCTGAAGCAGGTGTGACGCATCTCTGCGGTACTTATTTCACAGCCGATACGGTGCCTGAATTAAAAGATCAGATGCAAATCTTCGCTGAGGAAGTCATGCCGCAGATTGCGGCTCTTTAACAAACAAGCATCATCCTCATCTGAGGCCTGCAAAGCGTCGCCCCCAAGCCGCTACAGGCCTCAGGTTGCTGTCTGAATGCCAGTCAAGAAGACACATTAACCTAACAAATACCAACTGTATCGATAGACCAGAGATTTCCTTGAGGCTATCGTAGATGTCTCGTTCACATGCTTAACCTCCGCTTACCTGACGCTCTCATATATTCCGCCTTTGGACTGAATACTTTTGGCGCTGAGTTTCGTATAGTAATTATATACGTAAGAGAAAGAGTGAATAAGGTACAAGCTCTTGCGTAGCACTTGGAGGAACTCATGAATTACAAACGTCTATGGCTTTTGGGTCTGGTCGTCAGTGTTCTATTACTTGGCAACCAGACGTTGTTTGCCCAATATGGTTTTCAGTGGACAGTCTCTTATTTCAACAATGAATGGCTGAGCGGTAGTCCTGTTGTGACACAAACGGTCGGCAGCGTGAATATGAATTGGGGCACCAATGCCCCGGCAACAGGTGTCAATGCGGATCACTTCAGTGCGCGTTTTAGTACCACGGGTTATTTCACGGCAGGGACGTATCGCTTTACGCTATCTGCCGATGACAGTGTCCATCTCATACTGGATGACTCCAACTTCCTCATTGATAACTACAACACGCCTGATCCCGATAACACCTGGACCGCCGATGTCTACATCTCAACCGGTTATCACAATCTCCAGGTTGATTATCGCGAAGTGACTAGCGTCGCTTTCGTCAACCTCAGTTGGACCAATATCAGCAACACGCCAAGCCAACCGCAGCCACCCCAGGGCGGCAGCGGCCCCTGGATGGCGCAGTATTACAGCAATGTCAACCTGGCCGGTAACCCGATCGCCACATTCAATGAATATTCGCCCACCCATAACTGGGGCAATGGTGCGCCGTTCAGTGGCTTCCCAACCGATAACTTCAGCGTTCGCTGGACCAGCGTCCAGTACTTAGGTGAGGGAACCTATGAATTCGTTGTGCGGTCGGATGATGGCGTGCGCGTGCGCTTGGATAATCAGCTTGTCATTGATGAATGGCATTTGTCTGATGGTGGCACGTATACAGGGCAGATTGCTATTGGCCAGGGCAACCATACCATCACCGTTGAGTATTATGAGCAGGGTGGTTGGGCTTACATTAACTACGACCTGCACCGGGCGACGACGGCCCAGGCAGCCCCGCCAGCCGCCAGCGGCCCACGCGCTCAGATTAACACAGCGACCCTTAACTTCCGCCGGGGACCATCAACGAATACAGACATTCTAGGCAAACTCTCGCGCGGGAGTCTGTATCCTATCACCGGACGCTTGGCCGATAACAGTTGGTGGCAAATACGGGTGAACGGCACCACAGGTTGGGTCAGTGGTCGCTACATCATTACGCTAGATGCCCAAAACGTGCCAGTTGTCGATAATACGCCAGCGCCAGCGCCTGTACCAACCGGGGCAACCCTTTCCACCACAGCCAACTTGAGCTTACGTGCAGGCCCAGGTACTTCCAATCGCCGCCTGACGGTCATCCCGGCACGCACGATTATCCAGGTCGTGGGTCGCAACGCCAGTCAGAGTTGGTGGCAGGTGACTTATGGTGGTCAATCTGGCTGGGTGAGTGGACGTTACGTTTTGTTGGGTAGCGGCACCAGCGCAGGTAATGTCCCGGTGACGGCCAACAACTAGACAATACTCTAATAGCAACACCCTTTGAGGTTTAATTCTGCACGGCCTCTCCTATTTATGTAGGAGAGGCCGTTTCTTGTTATCTAGATGGATTTTGGCGTGGATTACTCAAACTGCAAGGCGTACAACCGCGCACGGCGCATCCAGAAGCGCAGCCGGATCGGTTGGCCAGCCCACTTTGATAGATCGGCGTTGCCGTTCCACGTAACCACATGCTCCAACGAGTCGCCACTGAAGGCATCGCAATCATTCAGCGTATAACCCTCAGCCGCATTGGAATTGCTGTTGAAGTCCAGGTATTCGTTGCCAACATCAATAACCGAGTAGACATCCGATTCCGGATCAATCACTTCCACTCGGATTTCGCCGCCGAAGCGCGTCCAGGCATTGAGCTTCAGTTGACTGCCTTCAAAGACCAGCGGCGCAGTCGTAAAGCTGCCCAAAGAATCCGCTTCCAGAGCCATAAAGCCATCTTGACGCCAGGTTGCCAGCGCCAGATGTCCGCGGTCGGGGGGCGGCTCCGGGCGGCCTTCAGGATAGTGACCCTCGTTGTGGGTGTGCCACTTGGGGCCAATCAATAGCGAGACTTCCCCCGGTGTCAGGCTAACCAACCCGGAACCGGCATATAGTCCACCTTCCCAGCCAGTGCCCGGTTCGCCCGTCGGGATGATCGGCTCTTGCAGCGGGCGTTCCCAGCGGATGCCATCGCGGCTGGTGTACATCAGCGTATGCGTGACGTCATAAGTGCGCTGGTAAAATGCCGGGAACATCAAATGGGCATTGGCAGCACCCGGCCAGATGCAATAGCCGTTTGTGTAGATATCAACTTCCGGTGCATCGTTGACGTTCGGCTCAACGATGATTTCTGGGCGCGGCCATGAACGGAAATCTTCTGTTTCCGCATAGGAAATAGCCCGCCGACCGTGCCATTTTCCGGCTTCGTAACCCCGCCAGCCACGGAAGTAACCGACGTACTTGCCTTTTTCTTCATCGTAGCGCACGACGGTCTGCGTGTCGCTCATATAGTTGTCGATCAGCGGCTTGTTGATAGCGGTCCACTGGATGCCATTCGGCGAAACCGCGCCAAAGATGCGCATTTTGCCATCTTCACGGCCCATGTGGATAAGCTTGTAGCGCTCTTCTGCGGGGGCTGATGGGTCTTTGAAGACTGTGCCACCGTGGGCACCGCGCCCGCGTGAAACATCCAGCGCGTAAACCAGATTATTCGCCTTCGATCCCTGGAATTCGACCTGGCCCAATTCCGGCTTGACCCAATTAACGCCATCAGTCGATTCTGCATAGGAGAGCATGGCTGTCAGGTCGCTTGGTTCGTCGCTTGGTTCACGATAGTAGCTTTCGTAGTACAGGCGATAGCGGCCCTCATCCTCGAACATCGTCGCATATACGTTGATGAACGTCTCCCAGGGGCGGTCCGATTGGATGATAGGTGTCTTGTCCAGGCGTGGCGGGCAAACCCGCAGGCGGATGCCATAGGGCATTTCGCGGCTGGTCGGGCGTTCGCCTTTCCAGGCCACACCATACCCTGGCTCGATGAGGTCCCAGTTGATGAACACTTGCTTCTTGTTGCCGATGTAAAAAGTCATGCCGTCCCTCTCATAATTTGGATAACTGTGTTCTAAATAGTTGGCTAATGACGTCGTTGAATCGTCGATGTGTTGCGCTGGTTAGCTAGGTCGTCTGCGTCCAAGTTCGCAAAGCGCGTTGGAGCGAAGGTGTCCACGTTGATGCTCGGTGTCTCACTCAGTGCTGTTTCGGCTAGCAGCAGCCCCGCAACCGGGTTGTAAGCGAAGCCGCCAGAGTGGAAGCTGCCTGCCACGATCAGCCCCGGGGCCAGTTCGCCTAAGATCGGCTCTTCATCTGCCGAAAACGATAGCAGCCCCACATGTTCTGTAGCCCACGAGGTATCTTTCAGGCGCGGCAGCAGTGGTGTGAGATTATCTTTCAGGCGCTGTTGGTAGACCTCTGGCGTTCTGACGCTGGCCATATCGAAGTCCATGCTCGGTATGTCGAATGGGGTCGGATTGGGCGTTTCGTAACCTGCCAGGATGCAGTTGCCTTCAGCGGGTCGCACATAAGCTCCATACGGATTGGCATTCACCGCCGGGATGTTGACCGCTTCCGTGAGTGGGGCAGTCACATAGCGTTGATGCACAATCGCTCGCATTGGCAGGGTTAACCCGGCTGTTCCCAGCAGATGGTTGGTCCAGATGTGGCTGGCGCTGATGATACGCTCAGCGGGAATCGTGCCGTCCGCTGTCTGAACGCCTGTAAACGTGTCACCGTTGCGCTCAAAGCCAGTGACGATCTGGTTCTCGCGGATTTCCACGCCCAACTGACGCGCTTTTGCGGCAATCGCCGGGATGTAGCGCTGCGGTTCGCTATAGCCCCCTAGCGGATCATACAGCCCCACGATGCCCGATGCCGTATCCGGGGTGAGTTTGGGCCAGCGATAGTGGATTTCTGTTGCATCCAGTACTTCATAGGGCACATCAAGCTGGTCATAGAGCGGCAGCAGGGCTTCTCGTTCTTTCCAGCTCACGGCATCAAACAGGTTGAGCGTCCCGCTTGCCTGGAATGTGTAGCCATCCAGTTCTTCCGATAGCTCGCGGTAGCGCTGCAAACTGATCTTACGGGCACGGACGCCAGTCTCCGACCACAGATGCCCGGTGATGATCCCCGCCGCCCGTGAACTGGAGCCGCTGCCAACCTCGCCTTTTTCCAGCACGATGATGTCTTTTGCACCTTTGCGTGCCAGGTGATAGGCTGCACTCAGGCCAATGACCCCGCCGCCGATGATAACGATACTCATAGCACGTCCTTCTGCCGTTCGGCAATGCGCTGTACACCCGTGATGAGCCGTTCCGCATCGCTTTCGTTGTTAAACACATGTGCCGAAATGCGAATGCTACGTGGGTTGAACTCCAACGGGGAAACCAGCACGCGCTCTTCTTCAAGCAGGCTGTTAGAAATGTCACTCGCGGTCAGTCCGGGAATATGGAATACAACCGTTCCCGATGACTGCGCATAGGGCAGGGGCGTTTCCAGCACCAGCCCCGGAACAGTCAGCAAAGCCTGTTTGAGATGGTCCGTATAGGCTTCCAATTGGGCAAAAACGTTCTCCCAACCGATGTCGCGCCACATGCGCAAGGCATAGCAGAATCCCGCTTGGTCAGCCAGATTGCGCGTACCGAACTCAAAGCGCTTTGCCGAGTCCAGCAGCACGAGTTTGCCGTGCATGTCCATCTCTTGCTGTGAGTGCGACCCGACCCAGCTTGGGAACAGCGTTTCCAGGCGATCTTTGCGCACATAAAAGCCGCCGGTTGCCTGTGGTCCCATGATGTACTTATGCCCACTGAACGCATAGAAATCGCAGTCGAGGTCGCGTACATCCACAGGTATCGCGCCGAAGGATTGCGCGCCATCTAGCATCACCGGGACGCTGACCGCATGTGCCCGACTGATGATGGCCTTAGCGGGAAGCCGTAAACCGGAGCGCCGCGACACATGGCTGATGGCGATCAGGCGTGGGCCTTCTGCCAAAAAGGTGTCCAACTCATCCAGCAGGGTCGCTTGGTCATTGGTCATCGATAAAAATCGTAGCTTGATGCCCCGACGCTGGGCCAGGTTGTACCAGGGGATGCGGTTGCCGGGGTGTTCATGGTCGCTCAGGATGACGATGTCCCCCGGCTGCCAATCGAACCCGGTTGCCACCACGTTGATGCCAATCGTCGTGTTCTCATTCAGCATGATTTCATCGACATCGGCGTTGATGGCTGCTGCGACCTCGGCCCGTGTCGCCTCTAGCATCTCAGCCATTGACGCATGGACTTCGTTCAGGGCAGGCCCTTTTGCCTGGAACTCCAGCCAGCGTTTGACCTCGTCAATGACAGGCTTCGGCTTGGGCGAAAACCCGCCGGTCTGGAAGTAGGCATAGTCATCTGGCGAGGGTAACAAGCCTCGAATATCAGCCAGTTTCATAAATCACCTCAGAGCGTATCGGCTGGGTTACGGCCTATGTACACCTGGCTTTCGAGCCGGATGGCGAAAATTTCAGCTTCGCGCATCTGGAATTCCAACCGGATGGGACGGTCAATCAATTCGGATAGGTCAGCATGATCTTTCCATTGCGGCCTCGCAAAGAGGTGATCGCCCGTGATCGGCTCGGCTTCTTCCAGCGTATAGCCAGGGATCGGCTCGGCGGTTTCACCATCCAGCACCTGCACCTTGATGAAGGTATGGGCTGTCGTGCGCACATTCAGCCGCAAATCGCCTGCCTTCGGGATGATCGTCCGCGTGCGCAGCCAACCGTCGCGGCTCCATGTCTTCATCGAGCAGAAGCCATCCAGGCGCATTTCATAAAGCATCGGTGCGAAGAATCCGGCTGTGCTGCGGCCCATGGCCTGGATGTCTTTATAGGAATAATGCTCGCCCCAGGAGCCACTACCGATGAACAGCAGTTTGTTGTCATTGGTGCGGATCATTTCCTGAACGGAAATCTGCCCACCAGCTTGTTGGCCAAAATCCTGAATGCCAATGAACGGCTCGCGCTGGGTGCGGTACCAGTTGAAGCCGTTGTAGCTGTAGGACAGCTCGGTTTCTGTGCGACCACCCATCCGGTAGCGACGTGTTTCCAGCGTGTCCGGGGTGAACATATGCGGCAGCCCGATGAACATATCGTCATAGGGGATAACGGGCATGCTGTAGATTTCTGCGCCGATGCGGTCCTGGGCATCCGGCTGTAACACCGTTCGAATCCCCGAAAACGAATTGAAGTCGGGCGTCGTCACGAACGATACGCGGCGGTCGACGTTCATCGGGCGTGTCGAAATCTGGAATACCTTTTCGTTCTTATTCCAGGTGACGCCGCTCCAGGTATCGCTGCGTGAGTGATGCCAGGGATTATCATAGTCGATAGTGAAGTGAATCCCGTCTTGTGAGAAGGCTGCATAGCTGTTGTGATCGCTGCGGTCCGATGGGATGCAGGTTGCAATATAACCCCGGTCTTCTAACGGGGTACCTTTGAGTGAGCGTGTGACCAGCGGCCAGAAGCGATCACCGCCTTGCTTGACGACCACATCGCTGAAGCCTTTCCAGGCAGGTGTGGCATTGACATCATAGGTAGGCGTTGGCCAGTTATAAGGGTCGTCGCTCTGCAGCCGCAGCACGAATGTACCCGGGTCGGCTTCTGGCGGATAAACGGCCAGATACATCACATACTTGCCGAGTTTGTCATCATAAAAAGCGGATAGATACCCCCCGTAGCCCAATGTCTCCGGGTGGAAATCTTCGATCAGTTGCTTGACGAATTTCGGTTTGTACCATTGCCGATCGACGCAATCTGCGCGGTCAATCAGCCAATTGTCCAAGAACAAGATGGATTGCATGGAATAAGTCCTCTCTTAAAAATTAGGGTTGGATGCTGAGGATTGCCCAACGAATATCGAGGAAAGTGCTATCTCCGGCGTAATACAGCACGAGGACATCGCCATTTGGCAATGCTTCACAAAAGGGGAGGCCGAACGTCCAACGTCCCATATCGACCAGCATTTCGCCGGTCGTAGCAACGTTGTTCGCAGCTTGTTGATGATCGTAGATAACGACTTCTGACTCCGGTGCAAACGCGCTATCAATGCCGGGGGCGATGCGAGCACGAATAGACTGGGTGCCGTAGCGATCCACCCAGGCCAGGACAGTCGTCCCATCGGCGAAGATTGCCGGGTGAGAAGGCTGGTCTGCAAAGCCGAGGTCTTCGGCGGGGGTAAACGTATAGCCGCCATCTGTGCTCACGCGGCGATGAATATTGAGGTAGCTTTGGCTATGGTTATCATAGGTCCAGTCATAGGTGATGATGTCGCCGTTAGTGGCCATACCCACGCGCTGGTCCCAATTGAAGATGCGTCCAGTCGGGTCATAACCCACATTGACGGGGTCGCCCCACGTCTGGCCGCCATCCTGCGAATGAAAGAAGACAACCCGTTGCATCCAGGGATTTGTATCTTCGTAGTCTTTATTGGTTTCGATGCTCAGGACGAGTGTGCCGTACTCATCCGGCAGTTGCACCAGACGGTCCGTCAAGCTGGGTGGGCCAATGAACTCCGGCATGGGCACAATCTGCCAGTCAGACCATGTGTGCCCGACATCGGTAGATTCAGCCAGATAGATGCCCATAGGTAGGCAGCCTTCTGTCTCCGGGTCGAAGAACGGCTTGCCCGCATAGGTTCCCCGGTCAATCCACATAGAAACAGCTAGCAAACGCCCCGGCTCTGTCTCGCTGATATACGCTACCCGCAGCGAACTTGGCTGCCCGTTGACGTACGCCAGCGGGAAAGGCCGTTCCGGTTCACTCCAGGTCTGGCCCCCATCGCTAGAGCGATAAAGCTCCACCATCTCGTCAGCAGCATCTTTGGAGGAACCTGCACGCGCAGTTGCCAACAGGGTGCCATCACTGAGCACGGTGACGTTGGCGTTAATCAGCATGGCGCGTTCTGTATTTGGTATGCCCCGGCTGAGGATACCTCCTTTTATGATTTGTAATCGGGGAGGCATCTTATTTTACCAATCGTCGGAATGGTTCTTTTTTGATGTCTACAGTGAGGAGCGAATCAACATCGCCGCTTTCCAACCCCTGGCGAATGACGCCGAGTGCTTCCTGGGCGGCTTGGGCCGTGACCTGAATATCGTCCTCGGTATGGGCCAGCGTAAATTTAAAGGCCACCGAGCAGTGAATGCCGCGCTTGGCCATTTCCTGAATAAACAGGGTATTCACTTTAGGGCGTATGGTTTCGTCAGGTAGGTCCAGCCGGATCATGGGGTTGGTATGCAGCCCGACGCATTGGCCGCTTAGGCCAGCGCCTTCAATCGCCCGATTAAGTGCGCTGCGCAGTGATTCACCAATTTCTTTGAAGCGTCGTGCAGAGTCGCGCCGTTTTAATTCGGTGATCGTTGCGATAGAGGCGGCTAACCCGATGTTGTCACTCCAGTACGAACTGGAAATGAACATTCGCTTGGCCGGTTCCATAGCGGCGCGCGAGCCAACGACAGCGCCCATCGGGTAACCATTGGACATGGCCTTCGCCACGACGGTCATATCCGGCGTCACACCAACGTATTCCTGTGCGCCCCCCACAGCCAGCCGCCATCCTGACGATACCTCGTCAAAGATGAGCAGGGCACCATGCTTATGCGCCAGGTCACGCACACTTTCCAGATAGCCTTCAGGCGGCAGTTCGGTTCGCAGTGGTTCCATCATAATCGCCGCGACCTGCCCATTGTGTTCTTCTAGTAGTGCTTCCAACATCGGCAGATTGCCATAGGTAAACGGAATCGCCGTACCTGCCAGGGCACGCGGTATACCAATCGGCTCGATGCCTGCAAACGGGTATTCGCCACTTTCCGGGTCAACCAGGAAATTCGCTGCCTGGTACCAATCGTGCCAACCGTGATAGCCACAGAACAGGATAATATCGCGCCCTGTGGTCCCGCGAGCAATGCGTGCCGCGACAGCACACGCTTCACCGCCACCTTTTGTATAGCGCACCATCTCCGCACTGGGGATCGTATCGACCAGCAGGTCCGCCAATTCCAGTTCTAGCGGGTTGTTGAGGCTGTATAGGCTGCCCCGGTGAATCTGGTCAATGACAGCCGAGTCGACGACCTCATCGGCATGGCCCAGGATGATCGCACCAACGGCACTGATCCAGTCGATATATTCATTTTCGTCGATGTCAATGAAGCGAGACCCTTTGGCGCGCTGGGCATAGACTGGGCTAACGCCGTTAGCGAATTGATCCGCGCGTCTGCTGATGAGTTGTGTCCAACCAGGGATTAATTCACCAGCGCGCTCGTATAGCTCGACTGACTGAGAGACGTCGTGCATAAAAAGGTTATCCTTTAGAACTTCGTGGATTAAGTGCGTCATTCAGGCCATCGCCAAACATGTTGAAGGCGAACACGCAGACTGCCAGCACAATACCGGGCATGGCCACCAGATGGGGATGCATGCGCCAACCGACAAGGCTCTCGTTAATCATCGTTCCCCAACTTGCACCCGGCGGGCGAATACCCACGCCCAGGTAACTGAGTGATGACTCGGCCAGCATGGCCCCGCCAAAACCTGCTGTGAAGGCCACGATAATGGCGCCAATCGCATTTGGCATCAGGTGCCAGCGGATAATCTGCCAGGGCGTGGCCCCAAATGCTCTTGAAGCCAGGACATAATCGTTTTCACGCAGCGACAAAATTTGGCCACGAATAAGGCGTGCGGCCCACGGCCAACTCGCCAATGCTAACGCGCCGAACACAATCAGATAGTCCAGCATGACCGTATTTCTAAATATCTCGACGCCCGTATCTCGATATATCTCGTAAGCTGCATCAGCAATGGGTCGTCGCACCGTCGCGCTGACGAAGACGGCCAACAGCAAATGGGGGAACGACATGAAAATATCGGCCAAACGCATAATGAGGGAATCAATCCAACCGCCGCTATAAGCCGCGATAGCTCCCAAAATGGCCCCAACGCTATAGCTAATCCCCTGACTGATGAGCGCCACAGCCAGCGCCGTGCGCGCGCCCCACATCAAGCGGCTGAGGATGTCCCTGCCCAGTTCATCTGTCCCTAGCAAGTGCTCTGCGGTGGGAGGTTGGCTTGTATTGAAGATGTCCTGCTTCGTGTAGTCGTAAGGTGATAGAGCTGGGCCAAAGATGGCCAGCAGCAGCACCAAAATCACGATAAATAGCGAAAACAGCGACATGCGATTGCGGATGAGGCGCCGAAAAGCATTGGACCATAGACTACGAGTTTTCGGTGCTTCCTCTGATATTTGTGTTACGTTATCTGTAGTGGTAGCTGACATATTTCGACGTCCTTCCCTTAATCCAGGTTGACTCGTGGATCGAGAAGCGGGTAAATCATATCCACGATGAAGTTAGATGCCATGATGATGAACGATGAAACCAACGTCGTACCCAGGATCAGCGGGTAGTCAAATGAACGCAGGCCGTCGTAGATGAGTTTGCCAAACCCAGGGATGCCGAAAATGCTCTCAATAAACAACGAACCAGTGAGCAGGCTGGCAACAACAAATCCCATGCTAGTGACAACAGGAGCAAGTGCATTCTTAAGAATGTGTCGCATCATAACTTGCCGATTACCCAGCCCCTTCGCTTTTGCCGTGCGCACGTAATCTTGTGGCAGGGCTTCCAGGACAGCACTGCGGGTCTGCCGGACAATCGTCAGTAGCGGGCCGACAACCAGGATGAACAGTGGCAGGATGGCTCGTGGGTCTAATAAGCCTTCCCAGCCAAAAGAGTAGGGCAGTATCTTGAGCTGTAATACCGCCAGGATGAGTAGCAAGGGTGCCAGCACAAAAACGGGTATTGTCGGTAACATTGCGGAAAAAGAAACAATGATGTAGTCAATAAGCGAGTTGTGTTTATAGGCTGCCAGCATGCCTAGCGGGACGCCGATCACAAAGATCAGGACAGCCGCTGCACCCCCCAACTGTAAAGAGACACCCAGGCCTGTACCGAGCATATCTCGTATAGGTCGCTTCGCCTGCACTGAAATCGACATCCCCATGTCCCCCTGTGCTAAGCCCACAATGTAGTCGACAAGCTGCTCATGAAACGGGCGATCCAGGCCATAAAGCTCACGTAACCGCGCAAGCTGCTCAGGATCAGGGGGGATTTGTTCACCCAGTTGATATTGCAGTGGGTCGCCCGGTCCATAGTATCCCAACGTAAAGGTAATCAGGATGACACCTAACAAAGTTGGGATCATATGGAGTAGACGGCGAAGGACATAAGTCGTCATGCTTCATATTCCAGTGACTAGGTTGACGTTATGGGTGGGTGTATCCGAGGAGGGCATCCGACAACGATACCTTACGACGGATACGAGCGGACCGATAGCATTCCGGTAGGCCGTATTTTCTCGATAGAAGTGTTATTAATTGAATCGAGCCTAAGTAGAATGTTGCTATGTGTTGCAGGGGGATTTTACACCCCCTGCATTGTTGCGTGTCATAGAACTGGTCTGGTGTGGACTTAGTTTGCCAACACCACGATGGATTCCCAGTTGATGTCCTGGTTCAGGCTGGTTTCAAAGCCTTGGATATAGGGCTTGACGACCCAATTGTACGGCACACCAATCTGGGGCCAGACGGCTGCTTCTTCAACAATAAGCTGGTTCTCAACGTCCTGATACACATCACAACGGTTTTCGGCATCCATCGGCAGGGAATTGGCTTCTTCGATCAGGGCCGACAGTTCTTCGGGCGGTGTGTAGTTAGCGACTGCCGCGTAGTTACCGTTCTGGGCAGCGAACTTGGTCAGGATGTCTGACGGGTCGTTGATGGTCGGGCCACCGCTAAAGCGATAGACATTGCCGACGGTGTCATCATATGTATCGACGCCATTGAGTTGAACTTCGATACCCAGGTTTTCCTGCCATTGCTGCTGGTATGCGGTCAGGATACGACCCCAGAAGTCAATGCTTGTGTAGAAGTAAACCTGGACCGGTGGCACATTTTCGGCGCTACCATACTCGGACATGGCCAGTTCTTCACGCGCAAGTTCCGGGTCATAAGGAATGGTCAGGTCCGCGTTGTAGCAAACTGTCGAGCCTTGGACGATGGTGCTGGCAACCGGATGGTTGGGGAACAGCGCGCCAATGACAGTTTCATGGTCGATAGCGTACAGCAGGGCACGACGCAGGTGCACATCGGTGGTGGGTTCAACTTGGTTGCTAACAGCCAGGAAGAAGAAGCCCAGGCCCGGGATCGGGATCATTTCATCGGCATGTGTTTGTGAAATCTGATCCAGCAGACCACCAGTATCTTTGAAAACGGCGATTTCGTCATTTTCATAGGCGATCAGCTTGGTCTGTACGTCGGAGATCAAGCGGTAGTGAATTTCGGTCAATGTTGCCGGTTCACCCCACCAGTTGTCATTGCGTGTCAGGTCAACTTCGTCGGTGTCCGGGTTCCAGGTCAGTGTGAATGGACCGGCTGTGGTTGGGCTGCGCCAGTAATCCGGGTTGTCCAGGTCATCATCGGCCTTGACGATACCCGTCAGGTAGCTACCAAGCGCATCCTGGAAGCCAATGACCGGGCGGGACAGCACGATTGTTAGCGTATGGTCATCGACAACGACCAAACCTTCAGCATCGTCGCTTTCACCAGCGCTCACCTCAGGAATACCAACGATGGGTTCAAAGATAGTCATCAAACCACCCCAGCTTGGGATGTTTTCAACCTTAACGCCCCATTCCCAGGCTTCTTTTAAAGATTCAGCGGTGATGGGGGTACCATCGGAGAAGATGGCTTCCGGTTCTAGGCTGATGGTGTATTCCAGACCATCGTCGCTAACTTCGTAACCCGTTGCCAACCACGGTTCTAGCTCACCTTCTGGCGTACGTACGAAAGGTGCTGCGAATGTGACCCGCGTCCAGTCACGCTGGCCGCCACCCACTGCACTCGGATGGATGACGCTGACGGATGATTCCATAACTGCCGTCACAACCTGCTCTTCAGCCAGGTCATCCTGTGCGATTGTTGGCACGATGCTGATGAGCAACGCGACAACGACCCATAGTAAGCGATGTTTGTTCATGTTAGATACCCCTTCGCTATATAGATGATCCGATAAGAAATTGCTGGGTGAGGATACCGACACTTCGAAGATTTCCCTTTGCTCCCAACCCTTAAGTTCGGTATAATGGTACTATAACTGAACCAGTATTGCAAAAAAAAAGTGAACAAAAAAACATGGCCAAAATTCAGGGAATCATACCAGCACTCGTCACACCATTTGGTTCAGGCGGGGAATTCAATGCCGAAGTGTTTCGCGATATCATCCAATTTCACCTTTCTACTGGCGTTGATGGCTTCTATGTCACCGGGGGGACCGGCGAAGGTTTGCTGTTAGATCCTGATGAACGACGCAGAATTCTTGAGGTGGCAATCGATGAAGTAGCAGGGCAGGTGCCAGTCATTGCCCATGTCGGCGCAGTTGCCACCCATACGGCTGCCGACTTGGCTGCACATGCCGCTTCGGTTGGGGCCGCTGCCATAGCAGCCATCCCTCCTATATATGTCAATGCCGACCTGGCTGGCATAAAGGAACACTATCGTCGTATTGCTAAGGCTGCCAACGGCGTGCCGACATGGTTATATTATGTGCCTCATGCGACGGGTGTCACCCTGACATCGAAAACATTTGCAGAACTCATGGACATCGACAACGTACGTGGTGTCAAATACACCTCCTACAACTTCTATGAAATGCACAACATCATTGAACTTGCACAAAACCGTGACTTCACCGTCATTTCCGGGCCGGATGAAATGTGCCTACCTGCTTTGACGATGGGTGCAACCGGGGCCATCGGTACGACATACAATGTGATGCCTGGGCAATTCCTCAAGTTGTTCCGCGCATGGCAAAACAAAGACATCGAAACCGCCCAGCAGCTTCAATATCAGGCCAATCAGGTCATCAATGCCCTGTTGACTGTCCCGACACTGGCGGCAGTTAAGGCAGTTCTGAAGCGAATGGGCTTTGATTGTGGCGTACCGCGCAGCCCTCTGCGTGGCCTGACTGTGGAAGAAGAGGAACGCTTATGGCAAGCGCTCGACGAATCTCCCTTCTCTGAAATTGCTGACATCCCCCTAAAGGCCGTCTAAACATGGAATATTGCCAGCTAGGACGCACGACGCTAAACATCTCTCGTTTGTCACTCGGCACAGTGGCCCTGGGACTGAACTACGGTATCGCGCCCAATTCAAACAAAGGGGCCGCACCTCCCGAATTATCAGAGTCCATTGCGCTGATTCATCAAGCGCTTGATGCTGGCATCAACTTCCTGGATACAGCCCGTGCCTACGGCAACAGCGAAGAAGTGGTGGGGCAAGCCTTACAGGGTCGTCGCGATGAAGCGGTTATCACAACCAAAGTGCAGTGCTTCGAAGATGGCGTTCCGCTGCGGGGCGATGCCCTGCGCGAGCGTATTCGCAGTTCCATCCGTCAAAGCCTGGACTTGCTGAAAACGGATTACGTCGATGTGCTCATGTTGCATAGTGCGCCAATTGAATTATTAGAAGGTGGCGAAGCCTTAGCCATGCTGGCAGAAGTGCGCGATGAGGGCTTAACACGCCATATTGGCGCTTCGACTTATGGCAGCGATGCCCCGCGTATGGCTATCGAACAGGGCGCTGAAGTCCTGCAAGTGGCCTATAGTGTGCTTGACCAGCGCATGGGCGATGAAATCTTCCCCTTGGCCAAAGAGCGCGGTGTCGGTATGGTCGTTCGCTCCGTCTATCTCAAAGGGGCACTGACCGAACGCGCCGAACAACTCCCCGATCATCTTGAAAAACTCAAGCAAATCTCCCGCGAATACCGCCAACTGACCAGCCAGCAGGGCATTGATCCGGCTCAGGCTGCCCTCCGTTTTGTGCTTTCACAGGACGAGGTATCAACAGCATTAGTCGGTGTGCGCAACCAAACAGAACTCCAGCTAGCGCTTGATGCGGCTGAGGCGGGTGGTTTACCGGACGATCTTTTAGCTCAGGTAACATCCTTGCGAATCGAAGAAGAAGAACTCCTAAATCCTGGCTATTGGGGAATTCCGTAACCACGCCTCAGCCATCATGACGCCATACATTGACGAGCAGCATCGATACACGGAATGAACAATGGGAGGGAACATGAAGAAGCGCATCGCTATCGGTAGCGTCTGCCACGAGACCAGTACTTTTACCCCGGTTTCTTCAACCTGGGATCGCTTCTATGTACGAGGTGAGGACATCTTCACCACATTCACCGGGACGAATACGCCCGTCGGTGGCTTCATTGACGCAGGGCAGGATTTCGAGCTAATCCCCTTATTGTCTGCGGAAGCGCACCCCGCTGGGCCGCTCCCGCGTGAGTTGTTTGACCCAGCGCTTGATGAATTACTTCAGGCCCTACGTGATGCCGCACCCATCGATGGGGTTCTGCTCTATCTCCATGGTTCGATGGTGGTCGGCAGCGGCGAAGACCAGATTGACGACCCCGAAGGCTACATCCTGGCCGCTGTGCGTGAGGTCATCGGCCCGGAAACACCGCTGCTTGTTCCCTTGGATATTCATTCCAATATCTCTCCGTTGATGGCTGAAATGGCGGATGCACTGGTCGTCCGCGAAACCTATCCTGAAGTGGACATGGCCGAACGCGGTCGTGAGTGCGTCAATATATTGCGCCGTATGCTCGATCAGGGCCTCAAGCCAACGATGGCCTTTTACCCGCTCCCACTCATTTGGGGGATGAACCAGGTAACGGCCCACGAACCCATGCTGAGTGCGATCAACTACGTTCACGAGATAGAATCGCGCCCAGGTGTCATCAATGTATCGCTCAACATGGGCTATTTCCTGGCCGATGTCCCCGATATGGGGTCGTCTATTATTGTCATCACAGATAATGACCTGCAACTAGCTGAAAAATACGCCGCCGAACTGGCCCAATGGGTGTGGGATCGCCGCGAGGATTGGTACTATGACCTACCCACTGCCAAAGAAGCCTTGGCCCTGGCAGAGCAGGCCGGAGCGTTCCCCGTGATTTTGTCGGATATGCGCGATAATCCCGGTGGTGGTTCCCCCGGTGATAGTACGGGTATCCTCAAAACATTCCTGGAAGCCAATTTGCGGGATGCTTGCATCCTCTATATTGTCGATCCTGAAGCGGCGGCTATCTGCCACGCGGCGGGTGTCGGCGCGACGGTGTCGCTTGCAGTCGGCGCCAAAGCATCCTCGTTACAAGGCGAACCCGTGCATATGCAAGCAGAGGTCATCGCACTTTCAGAAAAAGGCGAATTTGACTATGCCGGCCCCATGTTTGCCGGGTTGCATGGTCAAATGGGCCTGTCCGCCCATATTCGCCAGGGCGGTGTGCATGTTTTGCTTGTGTCTGTCCGCGAGCAACCTTTCGACATGGAATTTGCCCGCACCATGCAGCTCGATCCTCAACAGATGCGTTACATTGCCGTGAAGTCAACGGCGCACTTCCGCGCTGCCTACGAACCTTGGGCCGGGGCTATTTACATGGTTGCGGAGCAAAGCGTCCATGATTTTGGCAATTTGCCTTTTCATCGCCTGGGCCGCAAACTGTACCCCTTCGATATGACTGCTGAACTATAGACCAGAACAGGAGATGACTTCGCATGAAAATTGCGATATTACACGGGCCGCGTGATCTTCGCATCGAAGATCAAAGCCTGGACGCCAGCCAGCTCGCACCTGACGACATTCACGTCAAGACCATCATCAGCGCCTTTAAAATCGGCACCGACCGTGGTAATTACGAAGGCGCGGAACACGTCCCCGGTGCACCCGGTTACCCGCGTTGGGTCGGCGATAGCAACCTGGGCGAGGTGCTGGCCGTCGGCAGTGCCGTTCAGCGTGTCCAGGTGGGCGACCGCATCGTGACGCGCCAGCCGCACCAATCCGAGTACATCATGAAGGAAAGCGCCAGTCTGGTCAAAGTGCCCCCCGGCGTCGATCCCGAAGATGCCGTTTATGCCCATCTCTATGCCCTCAGTTCACTCTGCTACCGCAAAGCCTTCTTCCAACCCGGTGAAAACGTCGCTGTCGTCGGTGTCGGCGTGCTTGGCCTGGGCGCGATTGCCCTGGGACCCTTATTTGGCGCACGGGTTGTCGCCCTGGCCAATAGTCCCGTCCGCTTGGAAATGGCCGAAAAAGTCGGTGCACATGCCGGGTTCCTCTCCAATGATCCCGATCTGGGTGCCAAGCTGGATGACTTCACACGTGGGGCAGGGTTGGATTTGGTGATTCTTACGGCCAATCCCTGGCCTGCATACCAGACCGCTGTCGATATCGTGCGACCCAATGGCCGCGTTTCCATCGTCAGCCTGTTAGGGCGCGGCGAAAATGACCTCGATTTCAACCCGTTGTCGATGGATCGCTTCTATACCAAAGGCATTTCGTTGATCGCCGTTAGCGGCGCGGCGGGGTATCTTTACCCTGAAAATGGGGGTTCTGGGAAAACGGTAGATCGCTTTGCGCCCGACCGGGCCGCGGAGCACGTCCTGGATTTGATGGCCGATGGCAATCTGAAGCCCAGCAGCCTGATTACCCACCGTTTTCATTACTCACAGATGGTCGAAGCCTACGAAATGGCCTTCCGTCGTGAAAAGTCCATGCTCGGTGTCATTTTTGATTGGCGGGATGCATAGCTCATGTTTATTGTAGATGCTCATCTTGATCTATCGTGGAACGCGCTCCAGTGGAACCGCGATTTGCTACAGTCGGTCTACACCATTCGCACCCAGGAAGTTGGGATGCCCGGTAAGGGGCGTGCCCAGAATACTGTCGCCTACCCCGACATGCGCCGCGGGCAGATTGGCCTGTGTGTCGCAACACTCCTTGCTCGCTCGACAGGTCGCCCCGTTCCCCACGTGGATTTTGCCACGCCTATGCAGTCCTATGGGGTAGCTCAGGGCCAGTTAGCCTACTATCGTGCCCTGGAAAGCCAGGGAATTGTCCGCATCATCAGCGATGCCGCCGCACTGACCGAACATGTCGCCCAATGGACTGCCGAAAATCCGTCTGCGGATTTGCCGCTGGGCTTTGTCATCAGCATGGAAGGCGCGGACCCAATTTTACAGCCCGATGATTTGCAAGCTTGGTATGATGCCGGCTTGCGTCTCTTAGGCCCAACGCACTATGGGCCGGGGCGCTACGCGGGTGGCACAGGCACGGAATTGGGCTTCACCGATATTGGCCGTGAATTGCTGAAAGAAATGCAGCGCCTGGGTATCTTGTTGGACCTGACCCATTTGTCAGACGAATCCTTCTGGGAAGCCCTCGATCTTTACGAAGGTCCTGTCCTGGCCAGCCATCAGAACTGCCGCGCACTGGTCCCACATCAGCGCCAGTTCAGTGATGACCAGCTACGCGCTATTTTTGAGCGTGATGGCGTCATTGGTGCCGCCTTTGATAATTGGATGCTTTATCCGGGTTGGTCGGTCAATAATGCCGATAACCAGCTTGTCTCGTTAGATACCGTCGTCGGTCATATTGACCATGTTTGCCAATTAGCTGGCAATACGCGCCATGTGGCCATCGGTACCGACCTTGATGGCGGCTTCGGACGTGAGCAATCCCCGAATGATCTGGATACCATCGCCGACCTGCAAAACCTCATTCCCTTGCTGGAAAAACGAGGCTATTCGACTAACGATATTGAAGCCATCTTTCACAAAAACTGGATACGCTTGCTCACCGATGCCTGGGGGGCCAAATGATTGCCCACGACCTGACCGATGCCGAACTCGCCTTCATTGATCGTGAGATTCGTCCTTTTTTGCCATCGAAAATCTTTGACGCCCACGCGCATCTCTTCGCCAAGAGCAACTACAAAGACGTGCCTGCATCCTATGAGAATCTGCCAGAAAACATAGGCGTTGATGCTTTCTACGACTATATTCAGGCCATCCACCCTGGCGCAGAGACCGTCGGCGGCCTCTTTTTTGGCCTGGTCTTTCTGGATGACCGTCAAGGGAACAATGACTTCGTTGCCCAGGAAACGGCGAAATCTCCTTTGGATTTAGGCCAGTTGGTTGTTCCGCCCGATATGGACCCCGAACAGGTTCGGGAGGAAGTCCGTCGCGGCGGTTTTGTGGGCCTCAAGTGTTATCATGTCATGGCCGATGTCGATTACCCGACCTGGTTGGCTCCCATTGAGGACTATCTGCCAGAAGAACATATTCGCATCGCCCACGAAGAAAAACTGAGCATCACCCTGCATATGGTCCGTGACCGCGCCCTGGCCGATCCAGTGAATCAGGCGACTATCCGTCGTTACTGTGAAAAATATCCTGATATGCGCCTGATCCTGGCCCACGCCGGACGCGCTTTTAATCCCTGGCATACAATAGAAGGTATCGACAGCCTTAAGGGCCTGGATAATGTCTGGTTCGATACGTCCGCTGTGACTGAAGCAGGCGCATTCGAAGCCATCATCGAGACAATGGGCCATGATCGTTTGCTCTATGGCAGCGACTTCCCCGTAAGTCATATGCGCGGGCGTTGTGTCGCCATTGGCGATTCATTCTATTGGTTATATGCCGATGAAATGGACCTGAACGAAAAACATACAACCCTGGAACCCGTCATGATTGGCCTGGAATCCCTGCGTAGCCTGAACTTGGCTTTCCGGCGTACCAAGCTCAACGATTCGCAGATCGAAGACATTTTCTATAACAATGCTGCTCGCTTGTTTGACCTAGACTCAAGATAACCGGAAGGGCAGACTGATGAAACGTCTACAAGACAAAATCGCGCTCATTACGGGTGCGGCACGCGGCATTGGCGCTGGCATCGCTCGCTGCATGGCCGCAGAAGGAGCGCATATTGTCATCAATGATGTGGGCAATATGGCCGCAGCTGAAGCTACTGCTGAAGAAATTCGCGCATTAGGCTCGCAAGCTCTCATCTGGCAGGCTGATGTCTCAGACCGCGCTGCGGTCGCCGCCATGATCGAAGCTGCTGTCCAGCATTTCGGCAGGTTGGATATCGCTGTCGCCAATGCTGCCATCAGTCGCCGTGCACCCTTCCTTGAAATTGATTGGGCTGATGTACAAAAGACCCTGGAAGTTTCCCAGTTTGGGGCTTTCCATACGGCCCAACTCGCTGCCCAGCAGATGGTTCGCCAGCCTGCGCCCGCTACCGGGGCGCGTGGAAAAATCATTTTTACGGGTTCGGTGCATCAGGAACTTCCTCTACCGAACAGTACAGCTTATAATATGGCGAAGATTGCCATCAATCATCTGGCACGTACCGTTGCTGCCGAGCTTGCAAGCGAGCGCATCAACGTCAATGTGATTAATCCTGGCTGGATTGATACCCCTGGGGAGCGCGAATACAGCACCGAGGAGCAAATACAGGCCGGGGGCGCACGTATCCCCTGGGGCCGTATTGGCACGCCAGATGACATTGGTAAGGCGGCTGTTTTCCTGGCCAGTGACGAAGCCGACTACATCACCGGGACATCCCTACGTGTAGACGGCGGATTTGTACTAAATCGACCTTGAGGTACACGATTTGTTAAAGCCCGTATCGCGTGATACGCTCACGCGCCAAGTCAAAGAAACCATCAAACGTTTTATCGTGCAAGAAGACCTTGCACCTGGGTCGCGGCTGCCCAGTGAACGCGAATTGAGCGAGTCGCTCAGCGTCAGCCGCAATATCGTCCGTGAAGCACTTAGCGGCCTGGTTTCGGAAGGTATCGTGATTAAGGAAGTCGGTCGCGGTTCCTTCGTCGGTAATGTCGATGCCGAGTTACTTACCGCATCGATTCCTGTCACATTAGGGGAAAATGGCGCGTCCGCCCAGGCTTTACGTGAAGCGCGGGTTGCCCTGGAAGCGGGTTCAATTGGGTTGATCGTCCAGCGCATCACCGATGCGGAAATTGAGAATCTCAAGCAAATTTTAGAGAACTACGAGCAGAAGCACCAAGAGGGCAAAAGCACGGTCAAGGAAGACATCGATTTCCATCTGGCGCTGCTCAATGCCACCCAAAATCAAGTCATACAGGATATGGCCCCGCTAGTGATGGAAGTCTTCCGACAGACGCTCATCGAAGGGCCATCGGCTATGCGTCGCAATCCCGATCGCATCATTGTCGAGCATCGCCGTATTTTAACGGCGTTGCAAGATCGCGATATCGTAGCCGCGCGCGAAGCCATGCACATTCACTTCCGCTTACAGAATTTCCCGATCTAAGATCACGATCTATATTCACAGTATCACTCACAAGAGAGGGCCATATGTCATTCGAAGCCAAAGTAAAAGAAATGGGTTACACCATAGAAACGCTTGAGCTGGATGCAGGCAAGATCATGCTTGGCGTGCGTAGCGGCAACCTGATTTATACCTCCGGGCAGGTCTCTGCATACGGCGACAAGACCATTAAAGGCAAAGTCGGTGCTGACCTCACTGTCGAACAGGGTTATGAAGCCGCTCAACTGTGCACGCTCAATTGCCTGAGTGTGATCAAGACCCTGGCGGGTGGCAGCCTGGATAACGTCAAGCAGATCGTCAAAGTCTTCGGCATGGTCAACGTCGCCCCGGATTTTGATAATACTCCCGGCGTCATTCACGGCTGTAGCGACATGCTGCTCTCCGTATTTGGTGACGCTGGTAAACATGCCCGCAGCGCCATTGGCCTGGTGGTGCCGCTCAACTTCGCTGTTGAGATCGAAATCATCGCTGAAGTCAAATAATCGCCAGATAATGGCTTTATAACGTAACGGGGTCTGTAACTGACAAGTTATAGACCCCGTTTTTTGTTCAAAAGTGACTTGTCCTAGTGGTATAGTTGAAGTACCATTATACCGAAACTATTATTCAAGGGCTTTACTAGGGAAGCAGCGTTATGAGAAAAAGCAAAGTTCTGGAAAAGTGGCGTCGTGGTGAATTCGCACGGTTTTGTGCGTTAGGGCATGTGCTGCCTTTTTTTATTCGCTATGCTGCCCACTATGGCTATGATGGCATCTGGCTAGACCTCGAACATCGCAATATGGATGATCGGGAAGTCCAGCATCTATTGGCACTGTGCCAGATGTTCGATATTGATTGCATGGTCCGCCCACCGACTTTGCAGCGCTCTCGCCTGTATCGTTATCTTGAAGACGGTGCGACTGGCTTGATGATTCCCTTTGTCTCCACTGCGGAAATTGCCCGTGATCTGGTAACAGCGGTTCGCTTCCCGCCGCTCGGCAACCGTGGCCTGGATGGGGCAGGGCTAGATTGCCAGTTTGGTATCGAGTCTTGGGCACCGGGTAGCAACTATCCCGAAGATGCTAACCGAGAAACGTTTATTGTCGCTCAGATTGAAACGCCTGAAGCCGTGAATAACGCTGCCGAAGTAGCTGCTGTACCCGGTATTGATGCCCTATTTATTGGCCCTGGCGACCTGGGGCTGCGCTTATCTGTCGAGCCGACTGATATGACAATGGAAGACGCTGTTGAAAAAGTTGCTGCCGCTGCCCAACAGCACGGCAAAGTGTGGGCGCGCACAGCCAGCAGCATTGAGGAACTCGACCGTTATCGTGCGATGGGCGCCCAGATGGTTCCTTGGGGTGGCGATTTCGCCCTGATGAAAGTCCTTGAAAAAGCCAGTCAGGAATTGGACAACGTGCTCATCTAGGCACACGTCGTCTTGTATTTATGGAATATTCAGATCATATGGACTGATGATTTCCGGGCCATTATCTGTCACCAACACAGCGTGCTCTAAACGCACGCCAGTTTCCCCAGGATAATAGATGCCCGGTTCCAGCATGATGACCATACCTGCTTCCAGAATTTCTTCACTATGCGGGGTGATGCGCGGTCCTTCATGCCCGATGACCCCGGCGCCGTGCCCCGTGTGATGCGGGTAGGATGGGTATCCAGCATCCATCACGAACTGCCGCACTGTCTGGTCGATTTCGCGGGCGATGGCCCCCGGTCGTGCTAATGAGATCGCCAGTTCCAGTGCATCCGCAACTGTGCGATGCATAGCGACCTGTTTGGAAGATGGCTCGGTCGCATAATACGTGACGCAACTGTCGCTCCAATAGCCATGCAATATCGTGCTCAAATCGACGATGAACGAGTCCGTCGGCAAAATCTCAATGTCGAGCGCCGGACCACCCATGCGCCGCCCGACTACACAGTCATTGCCCAGGTGTAGGGTTTGTCCGGCGGCTGTTTGCATCGCATTGTGGATCGCAAACCACACATCCATCTCGGAATTCCCTGGTTTAACCGTAGCCTTGGCTGCTTCCTGGCCTATTTTGATGAGTGCGAAGTTCTCGCGCATTTTGTCGAGTTCTTCATCTGTCCGCACCAGTCGATAGGGCGTCAGCCATTCATCAATATCAATCAGATCACTTGTAGATGAACGCACGACTTCAGCCAGAGCAAAAGGCAAATAACGTGCTTCAACGCCGACAGTACCCGTATTGCCTGATGCCTCCACCAGTTGACGCAGCGCTGCTTTCAGTAGGGTATGTCCCTGTGGGGCTTTCTCATAAGCGTAACCCGCATACCCGATCACCGCGCAACCCGCTTCTTGGGAAAAAGCCTCCGCTTCTGCGACCTGGCCATCCATGACGATAAGCGTGAAGTGCCCATCTTCATACCAGACCAGCGGTGGCCCACCCGCATATAAATCGGCTCCGGCACGCCAGGGACGCGCGAAGCCGGTCAGCCAGGTGACATTAGCCGGATTGGCAAACAACGCTCGATGGATAGACTTGCTTTTCAGAAGGGCGTGTGTACGTTCACGTTGTTCTTGATGCATGGGCAACTCACTATGATGAACTTAATTGATCAATGCGCTAAAGAGTGTGTCTACGACGTCTCAAAATGAAAATCTAAGAATGCCAAATTGGGATGGTTCATGGAAACTTGCTGACAGGGTAGGTGACCAGCAGCTAAACTCCGGTTCTTGGCCGCGTGGGCGTTCGATACGTGTGAAGTTAGCTCGCCAAATCTCAGGGATAGGGCCATCGGGTACCAGTGCCGCCCAGGGAATAATCAGCGTAGCCACCCAATATTGTGCCTCGTCGTTACGCTCAGCCTGCCACTGAATGCCTGGACAGTCCCACTCGTGATGCACTTCGATTTGATCATGCCCTAATCCCATATTGACGATTTTGGCATCAAACAGGACCCCGTTGGGATTGATCTCAAATTCAAAGTAATGTGTCGGATCACCCTCGCCCGGTGCCAGGAAAATCTCAGCAACTTCTTCATCGTAAATCGGCTCATCCCGCTCGGTCATCGTTGCCCATATATCGGGGTCATCACATTCAAAATGAACATAAAGCGCTTTGTCATCATAACAAAGGCGCGTAACCGTTTGATAAAAGGGTGGATGATTGTTGTCGATAAGGACAAATGGAGAAAGTGGCGGGATATGATGCCAGTCTTCATTGACATCAGCCGACCACCTTTGCGGTACCTGCGGCACGGTATAATCATGGGTTGAAGCAGACATGCATCCTCAACTGGGCAGAAAATTATGTATAGTTAAGACATTGGTAACGATTTGGTACTACCATTATACCAATATGGATATTCTACAATTCCTTACGGTTTAAAGCTATAAGATCTATCAAATCTATAGCAGTTTTCCTGATGAGGTTATCGATTTGTTATATAGTAAAGATAGTACCCATTAGAACATCTGCAGAATTGAAGTCAGGGGACCAAAGTGAGCAGCTTATTGAGGCCCGTATCTCGTGATACGCTGACGAATCAGGCCACAGAAACGATAAAACGTTTCATTTTAGAAGAGAATATGGAGCCAGGTACAAAGCTCCCCAGCGAACGCGAATTGAGCGAGATGTTGGCCGTAAGCCGTAATATCCTGCGCGAGGCGCTGAGCGCGCTATCTGCCGAAGGCATCATCGCCAAACAAGTAGGGCGCGGTACATTTGTCGAGGAATTCGATAAAGAAGTGGCCCTGGCCAGCCTGAGCAACAACGTTGGGGATACGACCAACGTCGTCACCGTAGAAGCGCTGAAAGAAGCTCGTGCAGCCCTGGAAATTGGCGCAGCCGGGTTGATCGTTGAGCGCATTACGTCAGAGGATATTGCGGCTTTGCAGGAAATTATTGACCGCCATGAGGCCAAAGGGCGCGAGGGCAAAAGTACAATTAAGGAAGATATTGATTTTCATTTGGTGCTGCTTAAGGCCGCCAAGAACCCTGTTATCGAGGAAATGGCTCCGTTGGTGGTTGAGCTATTTCGTCGGACAGTGGCGCAAGCGCCGGGGGCAGTGCGCTATCCGCCAGAACGCATCATAAACGAACACCGTGCGATTCTGGCGGCCCTAGAGCAGCGGGATTTGACTGCCGTACGTGCAGCCATGCGCAGTCACTATTATTTCCAGGAATCCTCGTTCTAACAACCAAGTCTGTTGGTAAAAACGGTTGTTTAATCCAGTCCCAACAGCCCCAGGCTATCCCGATGGATGATTTCCTCAATCTTATCTTCCGGCACGCGCGGGAAGTTAGTGCCTTCAACGATGCTGTTGACGTTACGCAGCGCGTTGATCGTTTCCTCTGCTGTAGTGACCGGGAAATCCGATCCTAGCATCAGCTTGTCTAGCACTTTCCATTCAGTTGCTCGCATGAGCGCTTCGTAGAAGCCATAGGGCCGATAGATCAACGCCGACACATCAGCATACAGATTCGGGTGCTTACGAATGACAACCGAGCAATCGGCTGTCCAGGGATGCCCCATATGCGCCAGGATCATCTTGAGATCTGGGTAGCGCATCGCGACCTCATCCATCGCCAGCGGGTGCGAATACGTAATGGGCGCCATCCGCACGGGTGATGTCCCCTGATGGAACAGAATCGGCATATCGTACTTCTGGGCCAGCTCATAAATCTTGAGCGCTCGCGTTTCCAGCGGGTCAAAAATCTGGTAGTTGGCACCCAGCTTGATGCCCTTCATACCCAGGTCGACCCGGCAGCGCTCGAACTCATCCAGCATATTCGGATCATGTGGATGTAGCGCCATAAAGCCAATCAGTTTGTCCGGGTATGCATTGACGAAAGCTGCTGTCGCGTCGTTGTAGTTCCCCGGTAGGTCGCCAACATTGTGCCGAGCTTCAATCCCACCGGATACATTGGATGACGGTTGCCATGCGATATTAAAGGTGATGACCTTGTCCGCCATTTTTTCGGCTTCCATAAAGTCATCCCAATTCGTCACAGCCTTTACTTTGCGGTCGGGCCGCCATACATCGTTGTAGACGATTTTGTCTTCCGGGATTTCCCCGCGATATTGGGGTGGGTGCGTATGGACATCAACAATCATGGCAACTTACTCCAGACAGGTTTTTCAGCGTTAAGAAAGAACTTCGTCAACGATTTCGAGCGTGCGGTCGATATCGGCTTTGGTATGGGCCAGGCTAATGTGATTGCGCTTGAGGTTCACAGGCAGCTCGTAGACGCCTTTTTCAATCAGCTTGCGACGATGGGCGACGAAGGTTTCGACGTCGTTGTTCAGCAGGTCCGTATAGGTATTGGCGGGGCCATCCATGAAGTAAGTCACAAACACCGAACCAAACCCGGCAACAGTAGCTGTAACATCATGCCGTGCATAAATCTCGCGCAAACCATCTCGCATCCGGTCACCCATCGCGAATAGGTGCGCGTGGCTTTCCGGTTGTTCCAGAATGCCAACCGTCGCCAGCGAAGCCGCGATACCCACCGGATGGGCGTTAAACGTCCCAGCGAAGAAGACGCTGCCACCAGGGCGGCAGTATTGCATCAAGTCCTCACGACCACCCAGGGCCGCCAGCGGGTAGCCATTGGCAATCGCCTTGCCAAACGTTGTCAGGTCGGGGGTGATGCCGACAATCGACTGATAGCCGCCTACGGCATGGCGGAACCCGGTGATAACCTCGTCGAAGATCAGCACGGTACCATGCTTGGTTGTCAGGTCACGCAGAGCCTGTAGGAATTCCTTACGCGGCATGACGCAGCCAATATTGTGTGGGATCGGCTCCAATATCACGGCTGCAATTGAGTCGCCCTCTTCATCAAAGAGCGCATTAGCCGCCTCAACATCGTTGAAGGGTAGTACCAGCGTATCTTCGATGAGTTCTGGCGTCATACCCGCAGAAATCGGGTCTTTCTTGCCGATTTTGTCCGGTGCGCTGATGACGTTCATCAAAACGGCATCGTGCCAACCATGATAGCAGCCCTGGAACTTGACGATCTTGCGTCGTCCGGTTGCTGCCTTGGCCAGTCGCAAGGCGGAATAAGTGGCTTCAGAGCCGGAGTTGCAGAACATCACTTTATTGGCGCTAGGGATATGTCCGACGATCTTTTCTGCCAACTGGGCTTCACGCTCACTGGTGCCCACGCCAATCAAATCGTGTTTTGACAGTTCCTCATAGACTTGCCGATTGACTTCCGGGTGGCAATGTCCCAGAACTGGCGGGCCGAATGCGGCATGGTAGTCAATGTATTGCTTACCATCGGCGTCAAAAATATAGGCCCCTTCGGCACGGGTGAAAGTAATATTTGGCTCAACAAGGCGGTTAGCGCTGCTGACGCCACCGGGAATAAACTGCTGTGCATGATTGAAGATGGCTTGGGATTCGCTCATGATGACCTTTTTTGGGGCAATGTTTTACATTCTCAACTGGTTCTATTATAATACCACTGAACCTTTTCGGCAAATACAATGTCCGGGAGTTAATGATGCAAAATGATGACGCTTTACGTAGCCAGTTCGATGAGCAGGGGTACATTCATATCCCAGGATTCTTGACGGAAACCGAGTGCTCAGCCGCTGAAAACCACATCCAGAGCTATCTGACGGAAATTGCCCCCACGTTGCCTAAAACAGAAGTCATGTATGATGACTATGACCGCCCGGAAACGCTAAAGCGCATTTCTCGTCTGCAACTCGACCCATTCTTTGAAGAACTGCGCTCCCAACCCAAATTTACCGACCTGGCCCAATTGTTGCTTCAGGATGAGGCTATTGCGCAAAGTCTGCAATACTTCAACAAGCCGCCACAAGGCTCCGCGACACCTGCCCACCAGGATGGTTATTATTTCTGCCTCGTTCCCAATGAAGCTATCACATTTTGGATCCCATTGGATGATGTCGATGACGACAATGGTACGCTACACTATGTGGCGGGTTCGCATAAAGTGGGCATTCTGCCACACAAGCCCTCATCCGTGATTGGCTTTTCCCAGGGGTTAGCCGAAGCCGACCTCAGCCAATATGGTGAAGAGCGAATTTGTGTTGTCAAACGGGGTGATGTCCTGATTCATCACTCGCGCATCATTCATCTGGCTGGCCCCAATCAGAGTGATCGCCAGCGCCGGGTGTTAGGGCAGGTCTACTTCGCTAAGCGTGCCAAAGTGGACCCGACAATGAAAGAACAATATGACTCTGCGCTCAGTGCCCAGCGTAAAGCGTCCGGCCTGGGCGAATGAGTATGTGACTGATTTGTGGCTTTTGATCTACTGGATCTCGAACCATTGGAGCACTGACCCATGCACATCGATATGTTAGAAACGCCCGCCGCCGTCGTTGACCTCGATAAGTTGGAGGCCAATATTAAGCGCCTCCAGGCTTACCTGGATGAGCACGGCATCGCCAATCGCCCCCATATTAAGACGCACAAGATCCCGGCAATTGCCCAGATGCAGGTGGCTGCGGGTGCGGCGGGCATCACCTGCCAAAAATTGGGTGAAGCAGAAATCATGGCTGATGCTGGCCTGGATGACATCTTCCTGCCATACAACATCATGGGGCAGTCCAAACTAGAGCGTCTGATGGCTCTGGCGAAGCGCATTCAACTCAGTGTCACAGCGGATTCCGAATATACCATTCGTGGCCTGTCTGAGGCAGCTCAACAGGCTGATACTACGCTATCTGTGTTAGTTGAGTGCGATAGTGGTTTAGGACGCTGTGGGGTGCAATCTCCACAGGAAGCGTCTGAACTGGCCAAACTCATCGTCGCATTACCCGGCCTTAGCTTCGGTGGTCTGATGTCCTACCCAAACTCTGACGAAATGGACGTCTTCGTTCGCGAGACAAAAAACTTGCTGGAACCCGATGGCATCCAGGTGGAGCGTGTCAGTGGCGGTGGAACGCCCCAGATGTGGCATGCCCATGAGCATCCTGAACTGACTGAGCATCGGGCGGGGATGTATATCTATGGCGACCGTTATACCCTCAAATCTGGTGCCATGACGCTCGATGATTGCGCCTTCTCAGTGATTGCGACCGTCGTCAGCCGCCCAACTGAGGATCGTGGCATCTTGGATGCGGGTAGTAAAACGCTGTCTTCTGACCTGCTTGGTCTTGATGGACATGGCTACATTCTGGAATATCCCGAAGCGCGTATCGTCGGTCTATCCGAGGAACATGGCAAAGTCGATTTCTCCGAGTGTGCCTCACGTCCCGCCATCGGCGAGCGTGTGACCATCATCCCCAATCACTGCTGCCCGGTGAACAACCTGTTCAACGAGATTGTCGGCATACGCAATGATGAAGTAGAAGTCGTCTGGCCCGTTGCCGGACGTGGTGCTTTGCAATAATCCTCTAGCCGGAATTTAACCCGCCAAAGAATAGCTATTTCTCCAATCCAACTAGGAGAATGGCTATTTTTTGTTCCCATATTAGTGACCTTATAAGTTACCTGATTATGGGGAACTGCGATAGAAAATGGCTAAGCACAGGGGGTTGATGCTTAGCCATTTAAGGAGGGGAGGCGTCCTAGGATTTATTAGTTTTGACCGCTGGTATCACTCGCGTCCTGTGATGATGTAGCCTCTGCGGTGGGTTCTTCAGTTGCTGTACCCTGCTCGCTATCTTGGGTACCGTTATCGTCAATAGGCGTAACTTCTGTATCGGGATGTTCTGGTGGCGCAGCCGGAATACCCGGTGACATCATGGAGTCATAGTGCGTCGTGGGTACACCAAGTTGTTCCAGTCGCGGCGTATCATCTTCGATCATGCGTTGGCCGCCGTTTTCGTGACATTCACTGCAGTAATCGATCTGCTCACCATGAGAAACATGGCAGGTATCGCAGGTGAAGTCGCCCATGCCGCTGTTATGCGGATTATAGAATAGGAAATCTGTTGATCTGGCGACGCTGGCCATGTCACCGTGACACTGCGTGCAGATGTCATCATCAAAATCGCGCTTGAGGATATGGCCTTCGCTGTTGACGGTGTAGTTACCTGTGACGAAGTTCAGCCCGGACACGATTTCTTCAGGAACGCCATAGTCTGAATGGCATTCTTTGCACTGTACCCCGGCTTCTGCATGCACGTTATCTAGATGATTACTCGTCAGATAAGAGTCAACATTCGGCTGCATGATGTGGCAGCTTGCACAGAACTCAGGATTGGTATCAGATTGGTGAATAACGGCAGAGGCCCCGGCAACACCAACAACACCAATAATGATGATGACGTTGACGACGATGCTGAAGAGCAACCAGCGGTTTCTTCTGGTTCTGGGTTGTCGATTGCGATCTTGGTTTTGATTGTCGCTTTTTGGCGATTCCATAAGATATATCCTGAGATTATGTGCTTCGCCTCTGCCAGTGCAAAATCCGCCTAAGGAGCGAAACGGGCATTGACTGGCAGGGCGCTAGATGTAAGGAATAAGGTTGGGCGCGCATCAGATCTCTGGAGGGTTGAGTAATATTACTGATGTGCGCCCAAGCGTGTTACGCTTCGTTGATTGCCTTGCCTGCCAGGTATCCCCAGGTCAGGCAGCGACCGTGGCTGTTACCTGGAACCTGAATCGGATAGTCCTGACCGTACAGGCTGCCGGACACATTACCGACGGCATACAGGCCGGGGACCACGTTCTGGTCGGCGTCCAATACGCGCATCTGGGTGTCGATGTCCAACCCGCCGACAACAGTCAGTAGGGCACCACCGAATTTCAGAGCATAGTAAGGCGGCTCGTCAATCGGGAACAGCAGTTCCGCACGTTTGCCATAATCCGTGTCCTGGCCTTCTTCAACCAATGCGTTGTAGCGTTCGACGGTTGCCACGAATTCGTCTGCCGGAACGCCGATTTTCTCAGCCAGTTCTTCCAAGGTGTCGGCTTTCCAACCCCAATCTCCGTCTTCGATATAGCCTTCGATGGTGGCGCGGTCGCCGTCTGGTGTCCATTCTGTGCCATAAGCGCGGAACGAATCCCAGAACATGCCGCCGCCGATGCCGACTGTTTGCGGCACGTATTCCGGCCAATTGGCATCAAAGATCGAGTACGCCCACGGATTATCGGGCTGATTCAATGTTTGCAGTGACTTGGCCTGTACCCAGCTATCTTCATTCATGAAGCGCTGGCCGCGTTGATTGACGAACAGGAAGCAGTACTGGATCCAGGAGAAAGCTTGCGGATGCAGCATGGTGGGGAAGGGCGTATCTTGGATCGCGCCACCGGCCCATAGTCCCATCTTGTGGCCGTCGCCCGTGTTGACACCAATCGGCGTGTAGTCTGACTGGTTGGCTTCCAATGCCAGCGGGGCGTAAGCTTCGCACATTTCTTCGTTGCCGCCGATGTCGCCAGTCGCCAGGATGACACCCTTTGATGCCACGAATTTCTTGTAGCCATCCTCGGACTTACCGATGACACCTACGACGCGGCCATCTTCTTTGATGAGTTGCTCACCCGGTGTGTTGAAGTAATACGTGACGTCTTCTTTCAGTGATTCGTCATACATCAAGTTGGCGAGTTCGGCGCCGGGGTTCTTGCCTGCGGCTGCCGCTGGCCCACCGAAGAACATGTGGTAGCAAGGATATTCAGTGTAGGTGGGGCCTTTGTAGTTGCCACCCCAGATGATACCGGTGACACCCGTGGGTTCGGCTTTGTCCAGCCACCAGTCCATGGCTTCGCCGCTGTTATTCAGGAAGGTCCAAATCAAAGATTCTTTGGCGCGGTTACCGCACATTTCGATCCACTCGCGTGCGATCTCGGCTTTGTCCAGCTCGATGCCAGCGTCGCGCATCATCTTGGATTCAAACACGCCGATACCGCCACCACGACCACTCCAGGTTGAGGCTTTCTCAATCACAACCACTTTGGCGCCGTTTTCTGCTGAACTAAGCGCGGCGGTCGTTCCGGCGAAGCCAGCGCCAACAACCACAACGTCAGTTTCAATGGTTTCGACAATGTCATCGTCTGAAATAGGATCTGGGGCGGTTTCCCATGACAGGCTACCATTGGCGATAGATAGAGGTGCTTCTTCGGTAGCTGCGACTTCATCCGCAACTTGCGGTGAACATGCGGCCAATGCCCCGGCAGCGACAATGCCAGCACCCGTACCCTTGATGAAGTTGCGGCGCGACAAGCGGCTTTCCTGTTGTTCACTTTCTAGTTCTTCGTTTTTGTTCTTTTCATTGCTCATGATGATTCCTTTATGTATCGACTTGAGAAATACAGACTTAAAGAGATCAATAAAATTCAGGTCTCAACCAATTAATCGAACAAGTTCTGCGAATTCTGAGACAACAAGCTGCTCCCCTGAAATAACTGAAACCAACTCGTTCTCGTAATTCAGCTCGATGATTTGCGTTTTGCCCCCCATAGCTTCTAGGATCTGTCGATCATCTACATATGGGCCATCACCTTTAACAAACAAGACCACATCTGGATGGACCCCGCGTATTTGTTCGAGTGCTGTTTCCAGGCTGTCTTCACACCCCACCACATCCAGGTCGGATTGTTGTTCAATCAACTGCAATAGACCTTCTGTAAACATGGAGTGACCCGAACAAATAAAGACACGCTTCATATCGTCTGACCTTCCGTGATGAAAGGAGCGTATACAAATCTTATATCGCTTGTGAAATATTTCTCAGACGCATATGAGTGATTAATGAGAGACAAAGGGGGGATTTTTGGGGCACCTTATATCCCCCATCTGGGGGAGGCGGATATGATTACGTATCCCCCGTTTGTCGTTGTGACATGGAACTGCACTTAAATAGCCTGTTGTCAGCCACAAACGTACATAACGCATGCTACCTGTGTAAATAAAAACGGCCCCGGAATCACGTCCAAGAGCCGTTTATTGATGCGTTAGATTGTTATCAAGATCATTCTTGATAGGGCGTATCGACCAAACCTTGGCTGACAGCGAAGACCGCTGCCTGTATGCGGTTGTGCAGATGTAATTTCGATAGGATGTTGGCGAGATACGTTTTCACCGTGTTCTCTGTAATGATCAGCTTCTCAGCGATTTCTTTATTGGTTAAGCCTTCAACAATGAGTTCTAATAC
Source organism: Anaerolineaceae bacterium (assembly GCA_002699585.1). Taxonomy (GTDB): domain Bacteria; phylum Chloroflexota; class Anaerolineae; order Aggregatilineales; family Phototrophicaceae; genus Phototrophicus. The sequence goes on from PABP01000004.1 coordinate 164,354, forward strand.
TTGCCGCTCTCGTTCAGATAGCTCCTCACGAACGGGGAAGGAGGCTTCTGCTACCGGCTTATTGTTGAACTCAAACAGGATTTTGGCGGCGATGCTGCCAGAAAGCGGGGCATCACCTCGACGCAGACCATCAAGCATCTCAAATAGTTGATGAGCTTCCAGGTTTTTCAGCAGGTATCCCTGGGCACCACACTTGATCGCCTCAAAAATCGTATCATGGTCATCCGCAACCGTCAGAATCACGATCTTGATATTCGGGAACTCGCGCTTGATCTGGCGCGTAGCTTGTAATCCATCGCAGTTGGGCATGGCGATGTCCATTAAAACCACATCCGGCACAAAGTCGCGCACCATCTTGATAGCTTCACAGCCATCACCAACCGTACCGACTACCTCAATATTAGGGTAGGCTTCCAACAGCGATTTGACGCCCTGACGGAACAACGCATGGTCATCCGCTAGTAGTACTCGTAAGGTATCCATAGTCTTGTCCGTTTCTCAATTTTCAAGTGGAATACGGAAAGAGATGCACGAGCCTTCGTCGGCTGCTGTCTCAATTTCCATACGTCCACCCAGACTTTCGGCTCGTTCGCGCATGACCTGTAGGCCGACATGCGCATATTGATCCGGTTGAAGCTGATCTGGGTCAAACCCCTTACCATCATCCCTGACGCGACAAATCAGATAGTTGGATGTTTCTACAAACTCCACACATACGGACTTGGCTGCCGCATGCTTGCGCACATTGGTCAGCGCTTCTTGGATAATGCGCGTCAGTTGAATAATAGATTCTGCTGAAAGCGTCACATTGGCCTCATCGGATGCCACAAGATGCGTCTCTAATCCGTAATTATCCTGATACCGCTCAAGGTATTTTCGGATCGTATGCTTAAATTCTTGTATAGTCGTTGTGCCATGTCGCAGGCTGATGATTGCATCGCGGGCATCCACATTGGCTTCGTTCAACACCTCACGGAGCTGCCCCAGGAAAGACTTCGCCTGCTCAATATCGCCAGTGTCTAACAGGGTACCAATATGTGAGGCCTGCAAATGGACCACGCTCAACGCTTGCGCCAGGTTATCATGGATCTCGCGTGCGAGCCGTTCTCGTTCTTGCAGCACCGCCATATGCCGTGTCTTCTCATACATCTGTGTATTTTCAATCACCAGGGCGGCTGCGCGGGCAATATCCCATGCCAGTTCGACCTGTTCCGCTGTAAATGCGCGATACGTATTGAATGTACCTGTCACGGCTATTGCTACCACCCGGCCATGTGTAACCAGTGGAACCGCCAGCAGCGATTTTGTGCCCATTTCTATGTTAATGTCCGGGTTGATGCGCGGGTCAGCGAAGATGTCATTACGCACCACAGGCTTCTGATTTTGGATCAGATCGCTATAAAATGGATCTTCCTTACCATCGGGTGGGTAAGATAGGAACAGTTCTTTTCGTTTGTGGTCGTGCGGAACCCGACTGATACCGATCTTTGGCGTCAGCATGTTTGTTTCTTCGGACGTCATGTAAAAGTCGCAGTGATTGACATGCAGCACACTGATAATCCGCTCGGCAATTTGCTTGAGGATATGGTCGAGGTCTAACTGCTCATGTGGATACTCGCCCATCTGCAACATGCTGATGATACGATCATGCTGCTCTTGCAACTGGCGGTTGATTTCTGTGCTGTAAAGCGCATTAAATCGCTGCACCAACCACGATAAATACTGGTCCAGTATGGCCATCAGACGAAAAGCTGGCTCTGTATCAGTAGGGTACGCCCGACTAATAACAGGCATAACGGCATTTTTGCATTGCAGCAGCCAACCAATGACTTCGCTGGTTTCAAATCCGGTGCGGATTGTTTGCTCACATAAGTCCAGTAAATACACTTCAAGACCATCATAGGAACCCGACCTGAGAGCGCCAGCAAGCGCCGACACGGCGTATCGGTTGGATTCAATCAAGATGTTCATCCACTGTTTTTCCGGGTGGAAACTTGCCGTATTGTAGATGTCCCTTGCCCAGCTAAGGATGACGTCGTCAAGATGGTCATCCAGCAACTGGGCCAATGCTAAAGCGCTCGCATTGGATTCGCTATCACCAAGGCCTTTAGGCGGTAACACTTGGGATGAAACATAGTCGTTCACGTGATGCCACCTGTGATGGGTTTTAGGAAGTGTCGTAAGCACAGTCTAATATGCCACAAGTTAACCTAGCACGTATAGTCATTGTAATGATGTTAAATACACCTAACAAGCGATTTTGAGGAGCGTCACGCCCATAGGGTGACGTATATCCTCAATGGCCCTGGACAAGTTCACCTCATTTTTGTCCCTGTCTAATGCCAATTCTTTGACCCGTCTGGCCAATCCATTACAATCTCCTCCATCGTTGAAATTCTTTAGAAGGATCAGAGATGAGTGATACCCCCCGTACCATGCAGCGCGAAGACTTATTCAAATTGGATTGGTTGCAAACCGCCCAGCTATCACCGGATGGACAAAAGGTGATTTATGCAGTCTCCCACATTGAAGGGGAGGAAGACAAAGAAAAAGAGTATTCCACTCTCTACTTGCTCGATGTCAAGACAGCTACCAGCCGCAAAATGACCAGCGGCAAACAAAAGGATACCAGTCCCGCCTGGTCGCCGGATGGCAAGACGATTGCCTTCGTCAGTGACCGTGCGGAAAAGCCCCAGATTTACCTGCTGCCCGTCGACGGCGGCGAAGCTCAGGCCCTGACAGATCTTAAGCAGGGTGCAGGTGGTCCGATTTGGTCACCGGATGGGACCAAGATTGCTTTCACCGCTGGCATCGACTATGGCGAGGACGAGGCCCCTGATCGTAGTAGCCAACCATACCGCGTTACGCGCAATATCTGGCGCTTTGATGACATCGGCGATATTGACCTCGCCGTGAATAACCTCTACGTCATCGACGTTGCAAGCAGCGATGTCACCCAAATGACTGACCACAATATGATGATCTCTAATGTGCAGTGGCATCCCGATAGCAGCCGCTTGCTTTATGGTGCCATGATGAAACCTGACCAATGGTTTGGCTTCCGTAGCGAGAATTACATCATCGATCTAGATAAGAATGCCACGCCCATTCTGCCCGACTGGTTGACTGTCAGCATGGCGCGCTGGACGCCTGATGCCAGCAAAATCATCTTCATGGGCGAACAAGAAGAACCGATTATTGGGACACATGCCAATATGTGGGCGTTGGACATGGAATCCGGCGAGGTTTCCAACCGATCAGCAGACATGGAACTAAGCATTGCTGGCGGCCTGGAAGGGCGCATGCCAGCCTTACGTCAGGTACGCGGTATGCTGCATATCGATGCTGACGGTCAATACGCCTACGCGCAGGTGCAGCAGGGCGGCAATGTCGGTGTCTATCGTTTTGCTCTCAGTGGGGATGTCGCCTATGAACAACTCATCGGTGGCGAACGCTGCTGTATATTGCTCGATATGCAAGGTGACGCACTGCTCTATTCCGTTGATGACATCACCCATACGCCCGATGTCTACATGGCTCAGGCCGATGGCAGTGACGAACAGCAGCTCACGCATATCAACGATGCCTTCCTGGAAAATATCATCATGCCGGAGTCAGTCTTCCTTCAATTCAAGGGTAGCGATGGCGTCGATGTTGAAGGCTGGTACGTCAAGCCAACTACAGGCGATGAGGGTCCGTACCCGACAATCCTGTGGATTCATGGTGGGCCTCATGGTGCTCAGGGCAATCGTTTCGCCTTCGATACCCACATGCTGAATGGTGCCGGTTACGGGGTCATGTTTGTCAACCATCGCGCCTCAACTGGTTATGGCGATGCTTTCTCGACGGGTATACAAGGTGATTGGGGCAATCTGGACTACAACGATCTCATGGCTGGCGTGGATTACGCTATCGAGCTGGGTTTAGCCGATGCCGATAAACTCGGCTGCTGTGGTATTTCCGGCGGTGGTAACTTATCCACCTGGATCATTGGCAATACGGATCGCTTTAAGGCTGCCGTTCCCCAGAACCCTGTGACAAGCTGGCTGAGCTTCTACGGCGTCAGCGACATAGGCGTCTGGTTTGCGACCCGCCAACTTGGCGGTCATCCTCATGAAATCCCGGAAACATATACCAAATGCTCGCCGTTGACCTATGCTCATAACTGCACGACGCCTACGCTGATGATCCAGACCGAACGCGATTACCGCTGCCCGGTCGATCAATCTGAGCAGTTCTATACTACGCTGCGCGCCAACGGCTGCATTGTTGAAATGCTGCGGCAACCACAAGGCTCCCACGGTGGTTCCATTCGCGGTCCGTTGCCTATCCGTAAAGAGAACCTCAAGGCCAAGCTGGAATGGTTCAATAAGTACATCTTGGACATGGAAGCGTAGAACGCAGGTTTTCTATGGACTATTGATCCGCTCGTGCGCCTAGACCCAACAAGCCCATCTTTTTCAGATGGGCTTGTTATGCTTCATGTTAGCGAGATGTGTAGTCTAGCCCACGCACGGATCGAACATTGGGTTAACGGATGTCGGTGCCCAAACGGGGCAGAGCGGTTTTGGTTCCTCAGTGGGTGCAACGGGAGCCGTCACCGGGGTGTAATCTTGCGGGAAATGCAGTTCGTTAATTTTGCCATGCTCATCAAAGGCTTTGAGCGTCAGCGTGGGGTCGTAGCCTTCATAGCAGCTTACGACAAGCACGCTGGGGCCATAAGTGCCCAGACCGGCTTCAATTTCTTGGGAAACACCGACTTCGCAAGCGCTGGCGAAGGTTTCATCAATCACCGACTGCGGCACATTCCACAGAAAACCACCTGTGC
>PABP01000005.1 GCA_002699585.1 Anaerolineaceae bacterium
AACCAGGTTCACGGTTGGATTCACGCCGGTAGCGATTTGTGAGCCACCTTCGGTCCAGACGTAGCTGACAATGGTGCCATCGCCATCTGAACTACCACTGCCATCCAACTCGATGGATTCGCTGCCGCTGCCGTCGCTGTCTTGTACCGTTTGGTCGGCACCAGCGTTGGCGACAGGATTCTGATTGGACAGCGCATTCACAGTGACGACCACCGTATCGGTGGCTGTCTCATTGTCGTTGTCGGTAACGGTCAGGGTGATGGTGTGGGTACCGACAGCCAGGTTCACGGTTGGATTCACGCCGGTAGCGATTTGTGAGCCACCTTCGGTCCAGACGTAGCTGACAATGGTGCCATCGCCATCTGAACTCCCACTGCCGTCCAATATGACCGACTCGTTGCCGCTGTCGTCGCTGTCTTGTACCGTCTGGTCGGCCCCGGCATTGGCGATGGGAGCCTGGGTGGAGGTGCCACCGCCACTGAAGAGGTCGTAAACCTGTCCATTGGCATCTTTAGCGTAGAGTTTGCCACCCAGTACATACAATTTGACGACGCCGGTTGCTGCTGCGGGAGCCGTGGACTGTTCATCCAGAACCAGCCCATCCCCCAGCATGGTATCCATATCGGTAACGGCGTCCTTCAAAGCTTGTAACGGGAGCTTCACATCATTGGCGTCGATCGTTTCTCCATCGACAATGCCACTCAGATCGACTCCGCTGGAATCAAAATAGGTTGCCATGTTTATCTATCCTTTGTTTTCTCTTTCTTAGTTTTTGTCTTTATCTTTTATCTTTAGTACTTCTGTTCTGAATTTCTTGTTCTAAGTTGTTTGTTGTTGTCTGATTGGACGGCTCTATTGAAAAAAGAAGAGGCCTTAATATCAGGGCTTGGTTTCATAGAGAACGAACTTTCGACACATCTCAAAACTCTGTCTGTCATGATCTGTAGCCTGCACCAATTAGTGAGAAGACCTTGTCGGGTATCAAAACTCTGAGTACACTGAAGTTGGATTTCATTGAGTGCAGAGGCCCGCTCAATGGCGTTTGCACACGCTATTGAGCTGCTTACTTTGGGCCTCTGTCGCTCAGCTTGATATCAAATCAGCTTTCCGAATGGAACTTCTCAGATCGGCATTGCCTTAACCTCCACATTGTTTTAACCAAATGCCTTAGATCTCATACTTCCGATCAGATGCTTCGTATTCATGTGTGGCATCTTAATTCGTGTCGACATCCACTTTGGAATGGCTAGATATTGGATGGTCCGTTGCTTCCGGATTCGCTTCCAAGTCGCGATCCTCGAAATCATGTCCCTCGAAATCGTGATCTTCCAGATAACGTTCTTCGCGGTAATGCGCTTCCCGTTGCATATCTTCAAGGATGTCCTGCACCTGGCGATTGATTGCTTCACGCATCTCGGCTTCGGACATCTCGCCGGTGGCGCGCTCAAAGGCCTCTTCAGGCTTGTAGCCCATGACCATCAGGGCGACCACCACGAAGAAGATGACCAGTTCCTCCTGGATCAACTCGACTTCGGGAATGGCCACGACCAGCAAACTGACCATCGCCATGGCGGTAATAACCAACCAACGGCCTTCATGAAGGGCCTCCATCAGGCGCTGCATGCGATCACTGGTCGCCAAACGAACTGTTTGGCTGTAGGCAGTGCGGATGTTGTCGAGGCGTGAGGTATCAGTCGATGCATTGGTTTCTGTTATGTCAGCGTCTGGCTCATTGGCGCTTGGCTTGTTGGCATTGGTTGTGCTCGAGTCTGGCATGTGACCTTTTCTCCTTTCTCTTGGTATGCACCTTGTGGTGCGCTCTTTCAATTCGTTCGATGGATCCCTCCTCCGCTAACTGAATACGACCCATAGCAAAAAACGGATAAGTCAAGATGGGTAAGTAAGTTGAACAAATGAGTTGCCTTTCTTTTCGGATTGAGGGTGTGCAATCAATTCACCTGTATTTAGAGCCGCTCATCCCTAGAGCACTTGCATTCAGAGAGATCTGGCGAGACCGATATGCTGGGTACACACAGCACCCTGAGTAATAAATCTAGTTCTATGAACCTTAGTTCCATAAAATTTAGTTCTAAAAACTTTCGTTCCAAGAAGTCTCATTCGATCAAGCTGAATTCCAGAACGCTTTGCCCTATCCGATGTGGTTGCTCTATACCGATTGACCATCTGGTTAACTTTCAACCTCATGATTTCGACCCAACGGATCTCAATCCAAACGACAGCAACGGCGATACGACCCAGCCATAGTGATGCATGCTAGATGGCCCGGGGGGACTTCCTCTGGAAGACTCAAGAAGATCCAGATTGAAAGACTCAAGCTGATAGTCTCAAGTAAAAACTCACAGAAGAGATTCACGGAAAGACACTTACCCTAAGACGCTTACATACAGATGCTTAACAAAAACACACGCTCAGAAGAAGTCCCCATAATAGGGACGCACACATAAGGCATCCCCCTAGAATACGATTCACCAAAGGCTTGATTCCTCAGACTTGATTGCTCAGATCTGATTTCTCAAGAACAGGTTGCAAGAACAGGCTGCATCAGCGTCGATCATCGCGTAGTTGGTTTGGATACCGCCCCCATTGCCTGAGTTTGGCAGCGCCTTTTGATCGAGTTGCTTCGATTGGTTTTCTTCAATTAATCTTCGTCGACTAATCTTCGTCAACCGAATGACATCATCAGATCACATCGTTCGTTTGGGCGATGTGACGCTTGAACCTGTTTTGCTATGAACCTGTGTCGCGCATGCGGCTATGGCTTTTCATCCCATACCGAATGACAACGCGCTTTGGTGATTGTTAAGGTGCACAGGTGGCCTGGATCTGTCTGGAAAGGTCGTGATCTAGGAGATCGCAAGCTATTCCATATAGAGCCTTACCCCTTATGCCTTTTCGAAGGCCATCTGAGTTGAACCCATGATGTCGCGTGCTCATCAGGCTTGACTCACTCGCGTTTGATTCATCATCATTTGACCTGTTGATCTCAGAGTAGCACGAATGTTCTCATTTGGGTGGAACATTTGTTCGAACATTTGTTCCTTTTTTTGATGAGCCCTAACGTGAGTCCGTTTGACTGCCCACTTCCACCAGGTGGATGCTGCGGGCCATGCCCGGTTCGCGCTGGATACGTTCCTGCATTTCAAGAAGGTCCAGATAGCGGGAGACGGTTGAGAGCGCGATATAGCAGCCTTCGGCGATTTCGCGTTGGCTGGGCGAGACGCCTTTTCGTGTTATATAGTCAGCGATGAAGGTATAGATCGTGTCGAGCGTTTCTGGATTAGCCATATGCCACACGCTCCTGGCGTGAGGAGAATTCAGCGTAGTCCCATTGCGTTGATCTAACGCCAGGAAACCCCATGCCAGTGGGTGGATTCTCAAAGGATTCATATGCCAGAAACTGCTTCGCCTCTTTAGCAAGCATCTGCCGGATGGTGGTATCCGGATGGTGGAGTTGTATGTTGCCTCGACGACTGCCCTGTCTGTGGATGTGGCCCATAGTTTCTAGTTGCTGTAAGTGGATTTGCAGCATGGAACGCGACAGACTTGTTGCAGTCGCGATTTCATCTACTGTCGGTACCAGGTCATATATGCGCCGATAGATCATGAGATAGGCATAGATCGCTTCCAGCGGATGAGAGGATGTCTGTGGTGTAGGTCGCCAGCCAAAACGCGAGCGCAGCAAGCGCCCCTGGCTTTCTAAGAGATGGAGACCTTTATGGACCTGCTCAGGTGACAAATCCGTGACAGCGCTCATCTCGACATAAGTAGGTGGATAACCCCAGTGATCCAGAAAGATGCAGAAGGCCGCCATCACCGATTCGCTTAGCACGGTCCGCAAATGAAGCCCGTGATCCAGCGTTGTGGCTGCACCTGCTGACTCATGGCTAGCATGCTGATGGGTTTGTAAATCAGTAGCTCGATTGGACTGGAATGTGTTCGATCCGATAAGGTTGGATTGGACGAAATTAGACTTGATGATATTGGATTTCATTGCGTGTTTCGCTCCTTTTCAATGTAAAATTCAGTGCAAATATTAAATAACGCAATAGGTGTAGACGTTCAGGCGATAGGTAATGAACGACTTCCTTAACACGCTGGGGTGCGTTAGGATTTTGTTACACCAGGAGCACAGGGTAACACGAAACAGAACAAATAGTCTATTAATTTTTGGTTATAACGACGTGTCGTTTGTGTTGTTGAGAGATATCGTACAGAGATTGAGAGCTACTGATGGATTTGCCCGTGTCTGCATACAGGAGGACATGGATTTGTTGAAGAAATCTCCTCAGACAACGGTCTTCATGTTTGGGTTACTTACAAGGATAAAGGCTATGAGGCCGTTCGAGATGCTCTCACAACTGACTGGAGTAACAGCCAAACTGTGAGATAGGTTCAGGGTCCGAAATTGCACAAACGGCAGATGTATGGACAAAGTAATCTTGATCTTCTGCGAATTCGCTTATGTTACAAACCCTGAGTAGCATGAAATTCGCACCAGAGCCAATGGGAGCAGATCGTTGCTAATCACGGAGATGGATAAAGCCATCTACCAAAGCGCGTTGGATGAGGTGTTCGTTGGTCTTGGCATCGAATCGCTGACGCAGTTTCTCACGCACCCAGTAGACTCTGCGCTTGCCAATGCGCAACCGCGCGCTAATCTGCCCAACATGCTCGCCCTGAGATAGCAGTTGCAGCACCTGACGCGCTTCTGCATCCAGCGACTTGCTTGCATAGGGCGATTGCATCGTCACCAGATATTCAGCGCTGGCTGTGGGTGAGAGATAGGGACGGTTTCGTCTCATGGCCAGTACGGCACAATACAAATGGGTTTCGAGCCTATCCAGTTTGCAGAGCACGCCATCAATCCCATCGGCGAGCCATTCGTGAATGCGGGATCCACTGACCCGAACATGCATCAGCACCAATTTGGCATGCGGAGCCACAGCCTTGAGCTGCTTGACCTGCAGTGAAATGTCGCTCTCCGGATCAAGCTGGTCGCCAAAGAAGATCATATCTGGCTGATGTTGCTTTGTGAGCTTCAACAGAGTGTGAAAATCGCCAGCAGTCCCCAGCAGCTGACACTCTGGATAGGCATTCAGCATGGCACACGCACCAATCAGCAGCAAATCTGACGTATCCGCAAGTAAAATGTGAGAGGGATTCACAGACAGGTGTTTCATTTTCGCTTTCCTGAACTCGGATTATTGGTGATGCTATTCAGCTTAGTGCTTTTCAGCACACACCAATGTCCGAATCAGGAGAAGCCGCCTGGGAAAATGCGACAATATCCAGGGCAAAATCTGTCATTACTGTCAGTCAAATTCATGAATCTGGTTGGACTTCAGAAGGCCTTTTCTGAAGGCTGCCTCTACCACCTGTTCGTTGGTACGCACAGCCAGATAACGTCGCAGCTTCGTCCGGATACGATACACGGTCCGGTCAACGACGCCGACCCGCGCGCCAATCTCCTGCACCGTGTAGCCTCTGGCCAGCAATTGCAACACTTCCATATCGGTCCGATTGAGCTGCCCATCTGCCGGTCGATCATAGGGTAGGGCTGATGCCTGTGGTGAGAGGAAAATATGGCCTTCAGCCACGGCCCTGATCCCAGCGACTAAGGTGTCTTCCAAACGATCTTCTTTGTAAATAAAACCCCACACACCCCACTTGATCAGGCGTTGAATGTAGTACTCACTCAAGTGATCGCTCAAAACAATGATCCGAAGCGACGGTGCAAGCTGTTGAAGCGCATCAATAGCCATCTTAGGTGACAAATAATCAGGAAGCGCATCGTCAAGCAACAGCACATTCGCTTGATGCTCTTTTAGATAGTGTTCGCCTTCATGAATCGTGCTGCAGGCGTAAACGACGTCAATCGATTGCGTTGCTTGGATGAGCATATGGATACCACTGCGAACCAGATCATTGGCGGCAACAACGACTAGTTTGACGGCGTGCATAGCGAGAACCTTCCTGATCGGCTGGGGGTGCGCTTCAAAAACACACAGACTCCAAATTCGACTATACTGTTGACCAGAAAAACAAAACCAGAAAAACAAAACGGCAATAGAGCCAGAAAATAGCATAAAAATCGCAGTAATAAACATAACGATTCAAATTACTTCTTAATTATATTGAAATTGGCAATCATGTCAAAGAATTTGCTATAATAAATAATGAGGTGTGGTCATGAACGACTTCCTGAACTTATCTGAGCAATTGAACATTCTGTTTGAAGCCGTCAGACATCCGGAGGGACGCCCCTTTACCCTGCAGGAAGTCAGCGATGCAGTTGATGTCAGCCTGCCAGCCCTGAGCCAGCTCCGCAACGGTAAGATTAAGAACCCTCAGCTGCACACCCTGCGCGAGATCTGTCGCTTCTTTAGTGTTCCATTGCGCTACTTCGAAACCAAAACGGTCGAGGAATGTTACGCTATTCTGGCAGGCAAGCAGGAAGATGAAGGTTCATCCATCAACGAAATTGCTTTTCGAGCCATAAGGCTTTCACCGAAGGCACAGCAAGACATCCTCACCATTATTCGATGGGTGCAGGCTGCTGAAGAGCAACGGAAAAATGGCAAAGATGTACCGCCCCTACCCAGTCTTGAGCGCTATGACGAAGAGTAAGGCGGCAGAATGGCGATTCGAATCGATGAACAAATCAGAATTTTGATGGAATATGGCGAAGGCGCTCATGGTAAAGATGCTCATGGCAAAGACGATGGCGACAAAAAGCCAACCCTCCGCCAACTCGCCGCACAGATAGGCATCAGTGATCAAGCCTTAAAGAATCTGCTGGATGGCAAATCAGCGAATCCACGCCTGAAGACGCTGCTGGCACTGACTCGCTACTATCAGATCAGCCTGGATTACTTCTCTTGCCAGGATGAAGAAGCCTGCAAACACTATTTCTATCGCAATCCCCCCGTAACCCATCCGTTGATTGCCGAAATTAATATGGAATCCGCTGCCCTGTCAGCTAAAGGCCAGCGCAACGTTCTGGCTATCATGACATGGATGCTCGCTGGCCATCCCATGGGTTGACTGCTTTCTATCCCACGTTTATTAGTGCAAGAACAAAGGAAACACCACCAAGACCGACCCTGCACCAACTACCAGCCCCAGAACAACCTGCTTCACCGTATGATTGCGGGTTGTCACACGTGCCCACATCGTTAAGGCGACGATCATCAATGCTGTGACTTGCAACAGAGGCGTATCGAGTTTCCCCAGCAGCATCAATCCTGTTGCACAACCCGCAGCGACAGCCACATGGGTAGACACTTTGGTATAAAAGGCATTGATCAAGGATTGAACAGGCAGCCATACCAGCAAAGCCACAACACACACTTGCAGCACTTCAGGACCATCCAGCAACAAGATCGCGATGAAGCTGGCAGCAATCGAGAACCAGATGACGATATATACCGGGCCGCGTGTCCGACGCTGATAGACAAAGCGACCACGCTGCTTGAGCAATGCTATGGCAATAAGTCCTGGCACAATCACCATGCCAGCGACCAGCAGCAGCCAGAACACTGCCTCTTCAAGATTTAAATCACGCAAAACCAGTGCCAGAGTCGGAATACAGATAACGGCTGGATGAAAAACGCGGCCCAGCAGATAAGCCAGGCGGTTGCTCTGATCGGGGATAGGGTCTAAAAGGATAGGATGGGAATGAGGATTCGTCATGTTCGAATGGCAGCCAATGCTAAAACGAGATCTGAATAATCAATCGAGTGGGTTACGCACTGTTCAATTCTCGCATAAAGTCGACCTTTCGCCGGAGCTCCATTCAATATGGGATAACAATCCAGAATAACGATAACAGTCTGGTAAATAGCCATCTCCAATCGCTCAGGCTGACGCCATACCGCCCCCAGAGAACGCGATTGTAAGGCAGCAGACGTATCAAGTTGATCCATAATCAGACGTTCCACACGTTTGAGCCTATAAAATGTATACAAGCGCTGTGGGTAAATCAACAGCGCAATCCAGCGATGCGGAAACAACATCAGCATGAAAAAGAGCACAGTCGGATAAACAAAAGGTTGAAAGACCTGAGCAGCATAAGCTGCATCGCCTATTCGAAAGATCGTCATGACCGCTGCTGAAATCGAGCCAAGGGTGGTTATCGCAAAACTGCCAAAGAAAAGCAGGATGCAGGTCTGCTTAAAGCGCATGGCAGCCACTTGCTCGTTGCGCCACATCGACAACGTACTCCACAGAAATCCAAAACCAATGAATGCGAGCACAACAGCATCTCTTGCACCAATGATTATCAGGCGCAGTTCGGACAGCGTTATGGGCTCAAACAGCACATAAAGGACGAAGCTTAACAAGCCGAGTCCAATAGCAATCGGAGCGAGGTCATTCAAGAATCCAGAGCGGGATCGGTAGCTGCCTACTTCCTGCAACATCTGCAGATACAGATGACAGACCCCGATCAGGCAGATATATTTCAGATACAGCGCCACCGGCTGTCCCTCAAAGTGTTGATCCAGCGCGGCCTCAGCCGCTCGTCCCCAGAATGAGAGTGCCAGAATGCTCAGGAAGAACAGCAGCCACATCCGCCGACCTGGGGCATCGACCAGCTTCCCTTTAAGGCCTGCTCGCATAAAAATCAGGATGAAAATCGCCCAAACGGCGGTAATGACCTCGGCCCTTAGTTCCATGCACCTCACGCATCACACTGCTAACGCATCACACATCAAAGGCCATACTGTCCACCCACTTCCGCAGGGCTTCATTGGATGAACTCTGACCCATGACTTCGAACTGACGCTGTTTGAGCAACAGAGATTTCTGAATCACAAACACAAACATTTCCGCCTCCTGCTCTTCCGGATCCTGGCGCAGCGGGAGTCCCGCTTTTCTGAGCCGCCCCTGCGGTTGCAGTGTTTGAAGCAGCTTCAAAAGCTCAGGCGGCAGCACCTGGTCAAGGGGACGACAAGCATGATTCAGAACGATATGCCCGATTTCATGCAGGATGCTGTGAGCCTGATGGATAGCATGGGTACGGTCATTGTAAAAGATGTAATGCGCGGTCTCAGCCCGGACCCACAGGGCCGAGAGTCCCGGATCAAATGCAAAGGGCAGCAAAATTATCTCACGTCGAAGCACGCGTTCGACATGACGGATAAAATCGTTTAATTCGAAATGATCGAAGTCGTAGCCCAGCTTATCAATTGCCACTTTGACTGCGTTTCGATCCTGCTGTGACATTTTGTCTCAACGCTCCTGAGCAGGCTATATGATCCATGAAAAAGTCTGTTGAGAGACCCACCTGTCCCAATTAGGACATGCCCATATTACATTTTCCCTTTCCAGATGTCTTGCTTGATGTCCTATTTAGGACATCGTTGTGTCAACCTGCATGTTAATCTGCTCTCAACTAACTAATGACACGAGGAGAGCGGATGATGACTTCAATCCAACACCCCTCACAGCAGTGGCAGACCGCCGCCTGCGAGGTCGTAGCGATCGCTGAAGATGGACTTTGGTCATCTGGAGGCGAATGCGCTCTTGCCTATTTGCTGGAGTGTGGCTTAACAGCCCATACAATTCGCAGTGCCCGACTGGGATACGTAGTGGGTCATATTGGTGAAAGGCGTGACATTGCCGGTCTCGATGTGCCCTGTGGCATGATCATTCCCTGGTTTGCAGCAGATATGCTGTGGGCAGTCAGTGTGCGTCAGGATAATGAACATCCTAGGCATATCCCCATTGCAGGTAGCAGCCATGAGGGTCTCTACAATGCGGATTCCTTGCATCACAATTCCATTGCCCTGATCTGTGACTGCGAATTAGATGTTCTGCTAATTCAGCAGGAAGCGGGTGATCTCCTCACTCCAGTAACGCTGGGCAGCACCACTGCTCGCCTGACGGCTCGCTGGTATGGCAAACTCGTGGGTCAACGACAGATGCTGATCGCCTACGGTCAGGGCATGTGGGGACAAAGAGGCACGCGCGAACTACTTAAATTCTCGCCACGCCTCAAGCAACTCAGGCTTCCCGAAGGCAAAAACATCCCTGATTTTTTCCTGAACGGCGGAGACATCCATGCCTGGATTTCCGAGGCATTGCAAGAAATGCAGCCGGAGGTGAACCGCAATGGCCACTAAATCCAATAAGCCGGAGGATATGCTGTTGCGTGTCATCCGAGTCGCAGAACTTCTTGCTAAGGGCGCGGATACAACCGCAGAAGAGGGGAAAAAAGGCCAACCAACTCGCGGCACCGATCCCGAGCAAAAACACAGGCGAAGCGTTTTCCTGTAAGCTGAAAACACACCCGTCTCCACAAAAACTCAGTGAGTATGTTTCATGCCTCGGCGTACAACCAAGCATCTACCACCCAAAAGAGGCTGGGCAATCTACTTGCGTACCAGCTCTCAGGAAGCGCAAAACCCGACCATGTCTCAGGATCGGCAGCGGTTTAACATCAATCGCGCCTTGCTAGAGCGATCCGAATTAACTGTCGTGGCCGAATATATAGACACCATGAGCGGTCGCACGCCCAAGCGTGCCGGTTATCAGCGACTGCTGGATGATGCACGGTCAGGCAGGTTTTCGCATGTTGCTGTTGAGAATGCTGAACGCTTTGGTCGCAATGACACCGAGGCACTCACAGCCATTGATGAACTTCACAAGTTGGGTGTTGCTGTCCGTTTCGCTGACTATCCTGATCTGGATCCCATCGATGCCGATGACCGTCTGCTGATTGCTATCTCATTCACGCTGGCTCGGCGCGAATCAATAAAACTGGGTCAACGGGTGCGCGGCGGCATTCATGCCAAATTTCGCAACGGCGGATACGCCACACTCGCGCCAGATGGTTACCGCAATGCTGAACGCAAAATCGACGATCCATCTCGCTCTCGAATTGGACGCTATGAACGCTGGATCGAACCAGATCCTGAACAGTTCAAGGTGTGGCGTTTAGCATGGGATTTATTGCTGACAGACAACTATACCTTAGCGGAGATCTGCGAAGAACTCCATCAACGTGGTTATCGTTATCGTACTGGTCGACCGTTTATTGAAGTGAAAAACAATCGGCGTAAACCAGCCACCAATACCATCTCAAAACGATTCCATAACTGGTTCTATGCCGGTTGGGTTGTGAGCGAAAAGGCGGGTATACCACCCAAAACAGTCAGAGGAACCTGGAAGCCTGTTGTCACCACTGAAGAGTTTGAGCGCGGTCTCGCAATACTGGCACGTCGGATTCAGCATAGAGTTGCCAAACGACGTCATAGCTATCTGATGAAAGGGCTTGTCTATGTTGGAGATGATGAATCAGGTAAATTGATTAAGCTCACGGGTTCAACCTCAAACTCCGGTCGTAAAGGAGGTGGCACAGCCTACTACTGCGTCTGGAGCAGCAACATCAATATCAAGTGTGAGATCGTCGATGAAAATGTGGCAAACGAAATCAGCCAGATTCGGGTCGATCCACAGTTAATTCCAACCATTCAAGAGGCGTATACCCATGAAATCGCTGAGAAGCTCGGGCACCTGCGACCCAGCGAACAGCAAGAATTAGAGGCTGCTCTTAAAGCGGTTGATGAAGAGGAAGCACGAACAGCAAGATTATTTGCGTCTGGCAAAATCACGGATCATGTATGGAATATGCTGTGGGAAGAGTGGCAGGATAAGCGGCGTACAATTCACATCAGTCTTAACGCTCTAAATCGTCAGCATGAAGCTCATATCACGGATTTAGATGCCGCTCTGACAATCATCTCAAAAGTAGGTATACTGTACAATAATCTTGAGCAGTGCAATCAACGTGATGTACTGCGCGAGTTGGTTGACAAGATCGTTGTTGATCGGGCAGGAAACATCATAAGGATGGATTTGCTTGCACCCTTCGCCTATCTAAAACGACTGACGGATCGGGCGAAACGTGAGGCAAATTCGGAAGGCATAACGAGAAACGAAAACAGCGGCGTTGCTGCCGCTGTCCCCGATTGTTCGGATTGTACCGCTTCTGGTGGACCTGAGGAGACTCGAACTCCTGACCTCTACAGTGCGATTGTAGCGCTCTCCCAACTGAGCTACAGGCCCTTCTGAAGATGCGTCGATTGTAGGACTGTGCAGTGCGCATGTCAATCCATTTCCTGGCGCAATGAGCCTGTCATGAAGGGTAAAGCTATGACCTATGACATCTTTATCGCATTCGTTACACTGTGAGGCACTTATCGAGAGGCTCATTGTGCAAGTTTAGACGCTTTATGATTCGTTTGCGCTCACTATTTCGTTCAGCATGGATCGCTGGCTGGCCATTGATGATCATCGGGTTGGTAACCGCTTTGGCGTTGCCAGAACTGGCGCTGACGGATCGTATTTTGGCGCGAGGCGATACCTTTGGCTATTTCTATCCCTACTGGGATGCACGCAACCTCGCGTTGCAAGCCGGACATCTACCGCTGTGGACAAGCGACCTATTCATGGGCGCTCCACTGCTGGCCAATCCACAACTGGGTACATTTTATCTGCCAAACTGGTTGGTGATGGGGCTGACTGCGCCGGATGCGATCCGTGTGAGCGTGCTGATGCACGTTTTTTGGGCGGGAGCCGGAGCCTATTTACTAGCAAAACGCATCCTGGGAATGTCGTCTGTCGCGCTGGTGGCTGGACTGATTTATATGCTCGGAGGCGTGATTGGTGGGCATGTCGAGCAGATCAACCAGCTACAAGGGCTTGCCTGGTTACCCTGGCTGATGTTGTTCTATCACCTCTTTTTGAATGAACAGCGTGGCTGGCGTTGGCTGATCTTCATGAGTTTGGCGTGGGCGCTGCAAATCTTCAGTGGGCACACGCAGACAACCTTCATCACCGGGGGCGGGCTAGGGCTGTATGGGCTGATGGTCAGCCTGGGTGCAAATCGTAAGCTGCCGACGCTGATGAAGACGCTCCTCGGCCTGGGGATCAGTACCGGGTGGGCGCTGGTGCTGGCCCTGCCGCAGTTGGTTCCGACGCTGGAACTCACCAGTCTGTCTAACCGAAGCGACTTTGATGTGCAAGCTGTGACAGCCTTCTCGCTGGCACCGACTTATTTACCGCGTGCGCTGCTACCGAGCTATGATGGCCAACTCTTCACGGAATACCTGGGCTATGTAGGCATCATCAGCCTGGGATTGGCCCTGCTAGGGGCCTTCATCAGACAGACGGATAGCAAGCGCTGGCCCTGGATTGTGCTGGCAAGCCTCGGATTGCTGCTGGCGATGGGCCGCTTTAATCCAGCCTACTGGCTGTTGGCAGAACTCCCCGGCTTTAATCTGTTCCGGGTTCCAGCACGCTGGCTGGTATTGTTCAACCTGGGGACAGCGATATTGGCCGGGTTCGGGCTGCGGGCACTGTTGAACGGCCATCGACCTAAACAGGTGACGCTATCGCTCGTGCTGCTGATTATCAGCAGCTTGATGCTGGCGGCGAGATTTTTGTCAGGGGTGGGCATTGACCCACAAGACATGGTTGGGCCTGTTGTGCCAACGAGTGTCACCATGCTAGGTTGGGTGCTGGCGATTATCGGGCTGCTGATCGTCATTTATCTGGCAGCGCGAACGCACAGGTTTCGCTGGGCACCGGGATTGATCGTAGGGATGGTCACGCTGGAGTTGGTAGTAGCAGGCCATATGATGCCATATCACGATCTGGCTCCGCGCGATGTATATCTGTCGCCGAGTTTTACCACGCTGCAAATGCGCGTCTTTAACGAAGATGAGATCGTGCCATCACGGGTGCTGCCCGTCAGCTTGCTAAACTTCGACCCCGGTAATCGAGATGCGCTCGCACAGCGGTACGCCGCTTATGGCATGTATGACAATGCCATCTTCACGGCCTTTGTCGCGCTCAAAAAACAGGAAATGCTGTTCCCCAATTTGCCACTAAAGTGGGGAATTCCCTCGGTGGATGGCTTTGGTGGTGGGGTGCTACCCATGCGATCCTATACGTTTTTCAGTCGGTTGCTGCTACCGGACGTCGCCCTAACGGATGCCATCGATGGACGCTTGAGCGAACGTCTGGCCGAAGATACTTGTCGCGGATTGTGTGTGCCGGACGCGCGTTACCTACAGATGGCTGACATCGGCTACCTGATTGCCGACAAGCCCTTCGATCTGCCTTTTGATGATATCTTTTACGATACATCGCTGAGCCAGCCCTGGCGTGCGATGAGCATGCGGGTCAATCCGACGTTCCAGGCGACATATGTGCATTTGTTGGTGGATGCCGACACAGAAACACCAGACAGTTCACTGCATGTCTTCAGTCAGGATGAGCAGTTCACGCTGGCCCTCGATGAGAGCAACCGCAGCGACTATGAGCCATTCAGTGTGATTGAAATCGCGCTGCCGGAGCCAACGACCATCACACAGGTAGTGATTGACGACGTCGCCGACGACCTGACGCTGTATGCCGTCACGCTGGTAGACGCTCGCACGGGCGACTTCTGGCAGGTGCCGTTGGATGGATGGCTACGGGTGCTCTCCAGTGACATCAAGATTTACGAACGCGAGAACCCGCTCGGACGCGCGTATATCGTGCCGCATGCGGAGATTTTGCCTGATACGACTGAGGGTGACTTCGCGGCCATCGAGCGCATGATGCAGGATGATTTCGACCCAGCCCAGACAGTCATTTTGCATGTGGATGAGAATCTGCCGGATGAGCGCATATTCAGCGGGGGAACGGCAGACATCACGCTTTACGAGGATACACGGGTGGAGATAACAACTAACACGGGAAGCGGCGGCTATCTGGTGTTGAGCGATGCTTACTACCCGGATTGGCAGGCAACTATTGATGGCGAAGTTGTGCCTATCATGCGGGCCAACAGTACCTTTAAAGCAATCATGCTCCCAGCGGGGGAGCATGTTGTTGTTTTTGAATTTGTGCCCAGTTGGACGTGGGCTTTGGTCGTGGGCGCCATTGGCTGGGTTGCCAGCCTGATCGTCCTTATTTTTTCTTGTCGGACTGCAAACCCGCCGGTGCAATCGCCGGATTGAGCGAATACTCTGTGACGCAAGTGGTACAGTTGGTGCATTCGTAGAGGGCGACGCTCGTATCGAACCCCATCGCGCTGGCTGTGGCTTCCGGCCAGTGCTGCATGCCAATGTACTTAAAAAATGCCTCCTGCTGGCAGCTTGGGCAGGGTGCCAGGTAGGTCATGGGGATGGTGCGTTCTGTGTTGTAGACTGGCTTTTTGGCACGAGCTGGCATGTTGTATCCGCCTGGATCTTGTGAGAAATATAGTTGCCATCTGAACAATAATCTTTAGTGATAGCGACGTCAGCAGGTGCTTATTCTATCAATACATTGTTGTTCAATGATTATACTTTACGTTAGAAACACAGATGTATATATAAATATATAATAACAGTATTGTTACATAATATATCGATACATTTAGCAAACGCAATCCCATTTAACACTTATTTTCTACGGTTTTTTCTGTAGAAGCATTGTGATGTTGCGGATTTTTGCACGTTTTTTATGAGTTAGGCTGTATCAGGCAGGAGATGTCTTAAGCGGACTGTGACCTACCCCTGGCCAAATGCGGATCATGCCAAATACCCCGCGCACGCCAATCCAGACAGCGGTCACAACCCAGACGTATAAAAGCGCATCGGGATTTTCGGTATCGACCAGCAGCAAGCCAATGATGCCTGTCGTCGTGGCGACCAGCATCGCATTACGCAAATAGCGGTAGTCACTGGTTCCCCAATGGACGCCATCCGTGATGAAGGCCAGAGCATTAACGGGCTGGGCTAACGACGCGACAACCCAGGCCGAGGAAAAGACCACTACCGCTGTTTCCGGGACCAGTAAGGCGATGACCTGCGGCGTCAGGAGGAGCATGCCGACCGTCAGGGAGATGCCTGTCGCCAAGCTCCACCACATGGCATACCAGGAAACGCGACGCGCACCCGCGACATCCTGCGACCCTTTGAAATAGCCAACCAGACTCTGGGCGGTCATGGCGAAGGCTTCCATCACTAGGGCACTGAACAACCACACCTGGCGGATAGCTTGATGAGCTGCACCACTGTCTGGCCCGATCTGGGTGGCGACACGGGTCGCGAACAACAGGAAGGCCATCAAGAGACCTGTGCGCATGAACAGATCACGCCCGACTTTGAGCAAATCGGTGGCATCGGACCATCTGAAATCGCGGCTGAAGCCCAGGTAGCGCAACACAATGATCACTGACCAGACCGCGCCGACATATTGTGCCAGCGTACTGGCCAAGGCGGACCCGGCCACACCCAGCGCTGGGATCGGCCCATAACCGAAGATCAGCAGCATATCCAGCACGATATTGACCGCATTGATGCCGACAGCAATATACAGCGGCGTACGCATGTCCTGACGTCCGCGCATGGCCCCAAAGCCGACCAACGTCAGCAGCACAGCCGGACTACCAAAGGCACGCAATCGAATATAGGTCGTGGCGGATTCAGCGACCGCGCCATCCGCGCCCATGAGCACAGCTAACTGAGTGGCAAAAGGAACGATCAGCACGATCAACAGCAGGCCGAAGGCCGCCGCCAACACCAGGGACAGGCTCGTTATGGTAACAGCACGCTGCCCCTTGTTCTGGCCCAGCGCCTGGGCAACTTCTGTTTGTGTGCCGATGCCCAAAAAGCTAAATACCCAGAATAATGAAGTGAGTGCAATGGTGCCGATACCCAGCGCCGCCAATTCTGATGACCCCAGGCGTGCGACAAAGGCCGTATCCACTAGGCCGGTAATCGGCTCAGCAATCAAGGAGAACAGCGCCGGAATCGACAGCATAATCAGGGTGCGATTGGGGCGTGTATGGAAGGGGTGTTGATCGGCTGATTTAACCTTCATTGCGTCTCCAAAAGAGGCTGGCGAATGGCAGCGAATCGCGTGCCTAAACGATATTGGCTCAACAATAGCACATCTATTCGGAAAGCCTAGCACCAGCCCAGGCCACACCCAGCCGACATTACGACCGCCCTACGCTGTGCATCGGCCCTATTGACGCACCCTGAGTGTGTTTTACAATACGCTGGCGTTAGACAAGCAAAGGAGCGACCGATGAATTTGGTCGATTATGGCTACATTCTGCTGCGGCGAGGCTGGATCATGATCCTGCTGGCCGTTTTGGCCGCTGGCGGCGCGTACGTCCTCAGCCAACAGATGATACCCGTATATCGCAGCACCCAGGTGGTGCTGATGATCCCTTCACGCAGTGATTGGGGCCTGACCCAGGCCGCTGCCCAGATCCTGGACCAGCGCGCCGCTTACCTACAAAGTGACCTGCGTGCGGAAGAAGTCATCAACAACCTGGCATTGGATATGACACCGGGCGCCCTACGCGGCGCGACCACCATCACCGTTCGCAGCCAGGATTTGACCATTCGCATTGATGTCGATATGCAAGCACCGGATGACCAGACAGCAGCCCAGCTCATCAACCCGATATCACAGGAGTGGGGTACGCTCTTAATCGACTGGCAGAATGCGCTCAACCAGGAAGCAGAACGCACAGACCGCGTGCGCGCTGAATTCCAGGATCGGCCTTCAATCAGCAAGCTGCGGCCCAATATGATGATTAATACGGCCATTGGCGGCATTGGTGGCTTTTTGCTGGGTGCCGTGATCGTGTTCGTGCTGGAATTTTTGGAAGCCAATATGGTCCGGCGCGCAGCCGATGTCGAACGCAGTGGCGATCTGCGCGTCCTGGCCACCGTTCCAGGTGAATAGCACAGGCTTTTAGCACAGGCAAAACGGGCTTCCAGGCCCGTTTTTTGTTGCCTACACCGCATGATCTTTACCAGATTTTTGCTGCACGATTGGCGCAAATCCTTCATAATGGCTTCAGCATATCATTACAGCGCATAACAAGGGGAGAAAGTGCGATGCACTCAAAAATGATCGTTGGCATTGTCATTATTGTACTGGGGCTGGCTGATGCTGTACTGAATACCTGGGCCTTCCTGCTAACCCAGGAGGCACGCTCACTGGCATTTGCCATCATGGGGCTGATTATTATTTTCGCAGGGTGGCGACATTACCAGCGCGGTAAGCTGGAAAACAGCGTCATCAAAAAGAAAAAAGAATATTCTGCGTAACGGTTTTTGCAAGTAACTTAAAATAGCCCGAAAGTGGGCTGTTTTTGTTTTCAAAGACAATTACTGTATCAGGATGCAGCGCGTATAAAGACCATACAGGCGGTATGGCCATGCAGGAAGTTGGTATCGCCAATCGGGCCGAGTTCGCCGCCTGCGAAGAAGCCCGCAATTGGCACACTGCCAACGGCATCTTCTATGCGTGAGATGTCGCCGTTAGGCTGATCGTACATGTGCGTACCGCGTCCATTGCAATTGAACAAGAACACTGCCGCTGGCGGATCGACAAAGCCTTGCGGGATCAGCAGCATTTCCAGGTCCTCGCCAGCCGTGACGCCATCGCGCAGGTGGAATTGCGCCGTCTCGCCCGCTTCGATGATGTCACCGACGATCATGCCATGCGTCTGGCGGTCGATGCCGAGCACACCGCGAATGAGGAAATCCCCCAGGCCAACTTCGTCGGAACCCGTGCGCACGGCACGGCCCAGATACAGGCCATTTTGCAGCAGGGCTTTTTCCTGCTCAGTGAAGGTATCATAAATTTGCTGGACGAACATCGGCGGCGGTTGATTTTCAATGCTGTTGATGACGTTGCCTTCAGCTTCTGTGATCGTAAAGGGATTGCCTACGGGTCGGCAGCCCTGGGATACGATGACATCGACTGAAACGTCGCCGTTGATGACCACGCCGACCGCGCCTTCATTGACGTACATGCCGTTCATGAACAGGCCGTTGCCACCCTGGCTGAGGGCCGCACTGAGCATGCCCCCCATCAATGGCACGCCGGGATAGAGCGTGTTGAAGACATTGAGCACGCCTTCTATGGGCGTACTGAAGGGGTCACCGAGCAAGAGTGTCAGTTTGCTGGTTTCAGGCAGGCCAAGATGGGTTTGCATTTCAGCCGGGTCTTGCAGGTACTGGCTCATTTCGACATTGCCCATGACGAAGGGCGTCAGGGTGACATCGGGCATGACACCCGCGACCATCGTAATCGCCGCTTCGCCTTCGTATTCCTTGCCAGGGCCGATGACCCCTTCCGCGACGCCGCCCATCAAAACCGTTGGTGGGGTCGGCACCAGACGCTTGTAGATCGCCTGGGCAATCGGTTGGGCATTGGGCAGATAATCGACCGACATGTACAGCAGCACCAGGTCGAAGGGCGTCTCCGGATCCATCTGCTGCTGCGCGATCTGGGCGAGCAAATCATCGACCGCCGTATCGGGGTCGGTCGCCTGGGTGGTCGCGGAAATGAAGTATAGCTCTTGCGTTGCCATCATCTTATCTTCCAGCTTCGTCGTGACCAAAGTTTACGGAAGAACCGCGCGGGATGGTAGGCTGACTTAGGGTTTTCGGTCGTCAGGCGGACAAAATCGCTAACAAGCGCTCTTGGGTCCAATTGAGCAGTTGCGGGTGATTTTGCTTGGCGAAGAAGCGCAGGGCATCCAGGCTGATGTAGAGCTGATAGCAGCGCAGGCGCTGGTCGAGGTTGGGTACAGACAATCCCTGGCGAGCGATATGTGCGGCGAAGTGGGAGGCAAAGTCCAGTTCGGGGTACCACAGCACCAGTGAAGCGACGTCAAAGACGAAATCACCATAGAGGGCATCAGTCCACTCGACAACGCCTGTGATCTGATTGTGCTGGCCGATCAAATTCGACAGCCTGAAATTGCCATGCACCAGATAGCGATCTTCCGGGCAGAAAGGCAGCAGATCAAGCATGGCCTGGTAGCCCTGCTGGAACAGATCGCGCGGGAGCAGGCCATTCTCAAAGAGGCCATGCCAGCGACCATAAAAACCATCATCGGGATCTTCGTCAATGATTTCGCGTAAGCTATCGGCCCAGGTAGTGAACTGTCCCTGTGCGCGGTCATCCAGCCAGCCATAACCCACCGTCCGGCTGACATCGGCGCGGCACATGGCATCACTGATAGCCAAAATCGCCGGGATATAGGGGGTGACATCGGAACGCGACAGAGATTCCAGGGCGAGGCCGGGAGCCTGCACGGAAATCCCGTATTCAAAGCCGACGTACTCACCCACGGCAACAATCGCCGGAATGGGCAGCGAATCCGATGCAAAATACTCGGCAATGAGGCGCTCACGGCGCAGTCGGTCGATGATGCTGGCGGCGCTCAGGCGTAGGATGTAGCCCTGGTCGGCAGCCACGAAGGCATAAGCCAGCACAGTCTGGCCCATATTGAGTGGCACCAGACCGTGGATATGAGCAAAGTGGCGCGCCAGCAGGTCCTGCACGACGCGCACATCGGGCTGTGTGGTGGGCAATGCCCTATTCCGTGACGGTGACTTTGGTCAGGCCGCGCGGTTGATCGACCGGGTAGCCGCGTGCGCTGGCCAGGTTCATGGCGAAGACCTGCCCCGGCACGACTGCCACAATCGGCGATAACCATTCCGGCACTGCCGGGATCGGCATTTGCCGGGTGGCTTTGCTGAGGGCTTGTTCGTCATTGCTGATGACCAATAGTTCCGCACCTTTTTCTTTTAGCTTGTCCAGCAAATCGAGCATCTGCGGCAGGGTTTTGCCCTGGGGCGCCACCGCAATCACCGGGAACCCTTCCATGATGGTGGCAATGGGGCCATGCCGGAAATCGGCCTCGCTGTAGCCCTCGCCGATGATATAGGTCAGCTCCTTGACCTTCAGGCTAATTTCAAAGGCAGTGGCGTAATTAAAGCCACGCCCAATCGCTGCGAACTGCTCAATGTAACGGTAGCGCTCTACCCAGGCGGGGATGCCTGCCGTACCGTCGATGGTGGCTTGCATGATATCGGGGATACCCGCTAACTCGGTCTTGAGGACATCGTCCTCAGCCAGGGCCGCGCCGAGCATCGCGACGACGGTCAGTTGGGCGGTATAGGTCTTGGTGGCGGCGATGCTCTTTTCTTCCCCGGCGCACAATTCGACGTGATGCTCGGCGGTCTGGGCCATCGGGCTATCCGGGAAGTTGGTGATGGCCACCGTTAACGCGCCCTGTCCACGAGCATCAGCCAGCACACGACGTACATCCTCGGCTTGTCCACTCTGTGAGATGCCGATCACCAGGCCCTTGCCCAAATTAGGCGGCGCTTCGTAGAGCGTATGCAGTGAGGGTGTCCCTAGTGCGACGGGTAACTGCACCGCTGACCCCAGCACGTATTGGGCATACCGGGCGGCATTATCGCTGGTGCCACGCGCGGCGATGAGCACATAAGCCGGGTCAAATTCACGGATCGCAGCCGCAATTTGCTCGACATTTTCCGCTTGTTCTTTCAGCAATCGGGCCAACACGGCGGACTGCTCGTTGATTTCCTGTTGAAGTAACATCTTTTTTCCTTTTATGAGATAGCACACGCTACCCACAGTGTAGCGTATGGGGTCGGTCGCTGGCGAGTGCAGCCTTGTAAAGCTTGCCTAATTTCTCATTGAAGGGTCTTTCGCGTATACTGACAAGCATACGCTCCCAGCGCACAACTGAGCCGAGGACAAAAGCCCCATGCTTGTCGAATTCAGCTACGGCGGGAAAGTGCTGCGCTTTCTGCCATGTGATGAGCCGTTGCAGCCTGCGGACGATCCCCATACACCGATTACGTGGTCAACCGTGATCGCCACGCACCAGGGGCATTATGTGCTGATGTACAACATCAATCGCCAGCAGTGGGAAAATCCGGGCGGCGGTCGGGAACCGGGTGAATCGTGCTACGAGGCAGCTATCCGCGAGACACTCGAAGAAACCAGCCAGATGGTGACGAACCTGCGCTGCCAAGGGTTATTCAAGATGTGGCTAAGGCATACGAATCGCAGCGAATATGGGGCGCTCTATACGGGCACAATCGACGAGCTACAGCCCTTTATCGAGAACAGGGAGAGCGACCGCATTTGCTTATGGGCACCTCATGAGCCACTTGAGGAACCGATCAGCGAGCTAACAGTCTTTTTGCTGGGGTTATTGGATGGCACAGAAACCCCATAAAAAGTGGATTTATTGTTAGAATAACCCTTGCCAAGTGGGGGGCAAATCTATATACTGTGCCCATATCTTGCGGGTGTAGTTCAGCGGTAGAACGTTTCCTTGCCAAGGAAAAGGTCACGAGTTCGAATCTCGTCACCCGCTCAAATAAAAAATCGGCCAAGTGGCCGATTTTTTTGTTCCCTACTATCGCTGGCGATCCCCGATTGCGTTTAGCAATTGGTGCAGACCGGGTTGCCTGCGCTCTGCCAACTATTGATACCACCCAAGTCATAGACACCTGTGAAACCCGCCTGCTTGAGGATATTGGCCGCCTGAGCGCTGCGATTCCCGCTGCGACAGTAGACTACAATCGGCTTGTCGGTCGGCAGTTCGCTGACACGCGATTCGAGATCCGTTACGGAGATATTGTCCGCACCGGCAATCTGGCCGCTGGCGAACTCTGACGGGGTACGCACATCAAGCAGGTAATAATCCGCGCCATCCCCAACAAAGCGCTTATTGAAAACATCCGGGCTGATGCGCAGCGGCTCCGCGCTGGATACCAATTCCTCGTCGCTAAAATCAGCGACACCTTCGGCAACTGGGGCCGGACGCAAGAAAACAAACAGTGCAATGGCAACGATGGCCAGTCCAACGATGAGAATGACGGGATTCAATTTTTTGGCTCCTGCCTGCTTACTACTGGCTTTTGACTTCGACTTCTTGGACGTGCTTTTTGACATGCGGTTGTCCACCTCAATTTAGCGAATATTTGTCACATAGTATACAGGCGCACCCAACCAACAGGGCGACACGTTCTATCGACACATGATATAAGTTATAACTAATGCCTAGTCACGATCTGGTAGGTCCAGCAGCGGCGGTTTGCGCCCCGTTTTCTGGCGCGGCTTGCGCTCAAAAAAGACTGGAATGTCGGTCGAAAACAGCGGCGTCTCGTCCTCAGACTGTTTAGGCTGGTCGGGAATCGTGGCGGGCGGCTGCGGCTGGGCAGGCTCTTCGCCAAATACCGGACGCGAAAAGTTCGTCAAGGTGATCTGGCGCATAGGCTGATCACATAGTCGGCGCAGAATGTCCATGCTGGTCTGGACCAGATTTTCATAGCGCACACGCGGCAAATCAGACGCTTCCAGTTCATCGAGCATATAGACCAGCACACCGCGCAACTCCGCATCAGACGGCATGGTTCCCTGGCGACGGGCGATATAGGGCACAGCGTACCCGGCCAATACACGGATCACCGGCACGCATTCGCCCGTGATGACCACCATCGGCGGCAGTTGATTATCGGCATAAACGGCATCGACGCCTGTAAATGACGGAAAAAGCGCCTGAGCGAAAGCGTAGTATAGTTCGCCATACAGGGCGATCCACTGGTTGACCAGCGGGTCCTGGTTGGGATGGTTAGCCGCGCCGACTTCGGCCATCAGCACCAATATGCCCTGGCGCGCCAAACCATTGGCCATCGCCCGCCAACGAGCATCGCCCTGCATCGGCTGATTAAGCAAGGCGGGTGCGTGTCGCTGGGCCAGTGTGCCCAGTACATGTTCAATTCGTGTGGTCATGCAAACGCTCGACTTTGTGACTTGGCCTTTTATGGTGTCCATTATAAGGGAAGTTAGCAGCAGGTCCTACGTGAACATTGTAAAAAGGTCGTGACAAAGCGATTTTTTGACCTCAACCCCCGTGCTTATCTCTTGTAACTTGAGGTAAAGCGTTAGAATCACGATCAAGGGATGAACGAGTCGATTAATACTGGTGATATTGCTTCAAATGAAGTCGATGATGTTTCGTATTCTGACTAAATTTAAGGAAGGCCCTAACAAAGTGAGAAGCCACATAACAGTAGCGTGTGTATTGATTGTGCTGATTCTTGG
This sequence comes from Anaerolineaceae bacterium, assembly GCA_002699585.1. Taxonomy (GTDB): domain Bacteria; phylum Chloroflexota; class Anaerolineae; order Aggregatilineales; family Phototrophicaceae; genus Phototrophicus. The sequence goes on from PABP01000005.1 coordinate 23,965, forward strand.
CTCTTCTACAATAACAAGCCAAGAAGATGATACAGGTTATGTTTCATGGAATCCTGACGGCACACGGATTGCCATTATGACGGATACGCGGCTCGATATTATCAACTCTACAACTTTAGAAATTGTTAGCTCTTTCTTTCCAATAAAAAGCTATTCTACAGAGGCTAACTGGAACTTTGATGGAACTCTGATTGGCTTCAGAAACGACAGCTATTTCGAAATCTGGGAAAACCCAGATAATCCAACACTGGCTACTAACATACTTAATATCGAGATAGGCAAAGCAAACTTGAGGGCAAGTAGTTGGAAACCATCAGGAGATATGATAGCCCTGGGTTTAGGGGGAAATATAGAGTTCAGGAATGCTTCTACAGGTTCCTTGTTGTCATCATATGAAGCATCAGCATCACCTGAAGATGCACTTGTTCTCGATATTAGTTGGAACAGTGATGGAGATGAATTAGCGATCACAAGAGAAACAGGCTACGTTGAGGTTAGAGATTTCTCAAGTTCCGACAAACTTCTTGTAATCCATCAGCAGACGTATATTGACGCCGAGGGCTTTTTAATAAATCCATCAGCGTATTCGGTTGACTGGTCTCACAACAATGAAGCAATTGCATATGCTACTAGACAAGATATACAAGTAGTCTTCTTTTCAGATATCCTTAGTAACACGCTCTTGATTGATCCCGATTCCGATCTATTTATACATAGACTCGTCGGGCATACAGATGATGTCCTTACTGTAGATTGGAATCCAGCAGCCAATTTATTAGCTAGCGGATCAAAAGATGGTACAGTGCGCATTTGGGATGTTGATACAGGTGAGCAACTCTCGATTGAAAAAGTCGGTGATGGTATTGATGTTCGATCCGTTGCATGGAGTCCTGACGGAACCAGGCTAGCATATGCAACATTACCCGGTTCACCAAACTTAGTTGAAATAGTGGACGTTGATGTATCGGCAGAGAGCAAACTTCTAGATCTTGTACCTATGCCGGATACAAAATGAGTCAGGCAAGCCAGCAACAAAAAAGACTCAGCCTTTGGATCTTTGTCTCATTCAAAGAAATGGCAGCCAACGGCGCAAGACACGCAAGCGCATGGTCGCCCAATAGGAAAGTGGATCGAAGAGGGTCAGGGATGGCGGTTGCAGAATGCGGCTGTCGGTCATGATGGATTGGCTGCTGACGTACTTCATCAAGCCCTGGTAGCCATTACGACGTCCGATGCCACTGGCTCGCTGGCCACCGGTCGGTAAATCCGGCGCACCGATATTAATCTGGGCGCGGTTGATGTGGACATCGCCACAATTGAGCCGTGCCGCCAATTGACGCGCTGCCCGTAAATCGCGGCTAAAAACGGAAGCAGACAGGCCATAGTCACTGTCATTGGCTAGCCGAACCGCTTCGTCGGCATCAGCGACTTTGACCAGCGGCAGCAGCGGGCCGAAGGTTTCTTCCTGCATGAGCAGCATACTGTGATCACAGTCAGCCAGGATGGTCGGCTCATAGAACAGCGGCCCCAGGTCAGGGCGAGTGTGGCCCCCGGTGAGTTTGCGCGCCCCTTTTGCCAGAGCATCCGCCAGATGGGACTCCGTGCGCTGCAATTCGCGCTGGTTGGTCAGGCTGCCGACATGGGCCTCCATGCCGCCTTTACCGGATACGATCAGTTTTTGGGCATGATGCCGCAAGCGCTCTAGCAAGGCATCATAAACAGGCTCGACCACATAGGCCCGTTCGATGCTGAGGCAAGCTTGCCCCGCATTTTCAAAAGCGGCCCGCAATAGTTCACTGGCTGTTATGTCTAGGTTAGCATCGGCCAGGACAAGCGCTGGATCTTTGCCACCCAGTTCCATACTATAAGGAACCAGCCTTTCGGCGGCACGTTGGGCCACTTTGCGACCCGTCGCAGTACTTCCGGTGAAAGCCACAAAATCCACATGCTCGATTAATTCCGCGCCAGTTGCCCCACGCCCATGCACAATTTGCACCACATCCGCCGGAACACCGACCTCATGCATCAACCCGACGCCCCATTCAGCCGTGAAGGGCGTGACCTCACTGGGTTTGATGACCGCTGTGTTACCTGCGATCAGGGCTGGGAGCAGGTCGAGGAACAGCAGCAAATAGGGATAATTCCAGGGTGTAATCAGGCCGACGACGCCATGCGGTTTGTAGATCACCTGGGCACGGTGCAGCAGGGGAATGATGGCCTTACGTGCTTGCAGACGCAGCCAGCGTGGGGCGCGATGGGCATAATAGCTGGCAACATGATCGACGCTGAGGATTTCCAGCAAGGCCCCTGTTTCGACTTTGCCCGTTTCATGGCGAATGATGTCGATGAGATCGGCACGACGCTCCCAGACGCGGTCGGCCCAGGTCCGTAGTAATTTCGCTCGATCCCTTACTGAGCGCGCTGACCAGGCCACTTGTGCCTGTCGTGCGCGTTCGACCGCCGCCGTGACTGCCGCTGCATCACTTTCCGGCATATGGCCGATGACAGCTCCGGTCACCGGATTGGTGACAGGGATTTGGGACGCTTTCACAGAGGGGGCAGGGTCAGCAGGTAGGGTTGTTTGCGTCATTTCTTGAGTCGGCAACTCGTCGCCATATGATTTGCTCATTGCTCTTTAGTATACACAAAGCCTGTCGGCGTCATCCGTATGAGAAGCGCCTGATGAACGCGGCAGATGCTCTAGGCGTGGGCCGATTTGTGATCTAAAGTAGGGGAATTAAAAGCCTTAACTGAACGAGATAAGCCGCCATGAGCGAAACCAGCCAATCTGAACGCGCCAGCCTCATCAAGTGGATCGGTACGCCGCAAATGCCGCCGCCCTGGTCGCTGGTGGATGCCGGGTTGGCGCTCGGTGCCCTGCTGCTGACAATGACGATTGTCGCGACCAGTATCGCTGTCGGGGTAACGGGTGGCCTCACCAATACGCCCCCTCAGCAAAGCGCCCTCATCCTGGGCTGGGCCATCGCCAGCCTGATTACGGCGGCTTTTGTGCTGATCCGCTGGCGGCGCACCAATGACATGTGGCAGGCGCTGCGCATCGTGCGGCCCCGCATGGCCCTGCCGCTCATCTTCCTCATGGGTGTGGCGGCGGCCCTGACCGTCGATGTCATTGCGGGGTTACTGAACGGCACGTTTCTCCCGGTGGCGGCCCTGTACGGCCTCAGCGGTGATGCCAGTAACGAATGGTTGCTAGCGGCCATCTTCCTGGTGATTGCCCAACCGCTGGCGGAATCGCTGGTGTTCTTCGGCGTGGTGCAAGCACGGCTCCGGGCAAGTATCGGCCCCTGGGCGGGCTATTTGGGAACCGTTCTGCTATTTGCGATGTTCCATGCGCTAGTATTCGGCACACAGCTCCCGGAGGGCGCATCGCTGTGGTACGGCGTCATCTACCCGGCACTGATCGGCCTATTTTTAGGGGCATTGCGCATCCGGTCTGGATCTACTTTAGCGGTTATCATAGCCTATGCTGCCATCGGCCTTACGGGCATTTTTTCGGGCCTGGCCATCATCGGATAAGCCCTTAAAAATCATCACCATTCCTTAAACTTTTACTAGGCAAACATTAAGGTTACTTCCGAACAAAACGGACGTATACTACGCGGATTGTATTTATCACCCGCCCGCTTCTGCTGGCTACTGGTCACTTGTGACCGCTCATGAGGGAATGCATGTCCGCCACACTCACGAACCCCGCCGTTGACCGTACAACAAACGCTAATTTCCATCATCTGGTGATGGATGTCGCCTGGTTCGGCCTGGCCCTGGCCGCTTCATCACGCTTCGCACAGTTCTATGCTATCCGTCTGGGTGCCACACCGATTGAGTTGGGTTGGTTAGCCGCATTGCCCTCGCTGGTGCTGATGTTCGCCACGATGATCGCCCCCTGGTGGCGCGGTCGCTATGACAGCAGCGTCAATGCCGTCTGGTTACCGGGTGCCACTTTCCGGCTGATTTTCCTGCTGCCCGCTTTTGCGCCCATGCTGCCGGAGGGATTTCGCGTTCCCTGGCTGATTCTGAGTGCATCCCTGCCTGCTGTAGCGCAAGGCATTGCATCAGTGCTGTTCATTGTGGCCATGCGTGAATCGCTGCTGCCTGAGCAACTGACACGTAACTTCGCCCGCCGTGCCATCTGGATGAACATCACCGTCACCATTGGCGTGGTTGGCTTCGGCTTTATGCTGGAAGAACTGCCCTTCCCCTTTAACTATCAGGTGATGTACGTGATGGCCTTCGCTTTCTCGATGGTCAGCCAGTGGCATATCACCAAGCTGCGGCCCATCGTCCCGGCCCAAAAGCCCAAGCGTCAGCCCTATGATCTGATGAAACGCCTGCGCGATCCCAAGTTCCAATCGGTGGCACTGGTGACGATGGCGACTTATGTGGGCTTCATGGCCATTGTCGCGGTCATCCCGCTGCACCTGGAAGCGAACCTGGGTGCGACAGAAGGCTTCATGGCCATCTACGGCGTGTTCGAGCTAATGACTGCCGCTTTTGCTGCCTCCCGCACCGAATGGCTGGTCCGGCGGCTGGGAAATCGCAAAGTCGCGGCCCTGGGCATGGTCGGCACGGCATTAGCCGCTCTTATCTTTGGCATTGCGCCCAATATGTGGTTCACCTTGCCTGCAGCAGCGCTCTCCGGGGCTGCCTGGACCTTCGCCTCAATTGCGGTGTTGGGCTTCTTTGCTGATCGTACAGAAGCAGAAGACGTGGGAGCGGCAGGTATCTTCCATCAGATCCTGTTCGCGGCCATGTTCATTGGCCCGATGCTGGGTAATGGGCTGGTATCACTAGGCATACCGATTGCGGGTGTGGTCGTGGTGGGTTTTGGTATCCGGCTGATAGCCGCCTTCATCACCGACCGCGGCTTATCGCTGTTCGGCCAGAAGCGTATCGAACCGATCAAAAACAGCTAGGTTAAGCATCGTCCGGTAGTTCGCCGGACCGCAACACAGAAATCACTTTTTTGGCCAGTTGCTGCAAACTGTGGTGGGCGACCACCCCCGCGCGTAGCTGCTGGCCGATTTGTTGTCGCTGCAAAGGTGTCAGGGCGAGCAGGGTCGTCAGATGTTGACGCAGCTCTTCGGTGGCATCCGGCGCGCTGATATGCAGCAGCATACGCTGCGGCCCGGTCAGGTCAGCGAAGGCGTCATTGCTGACGAGGGTCGGTAGACCACAGGCCATAGCTTCCAAAGCGGCTTTATCGAATAGTCCCGGCGGGCTGAGGTTGATAGCCAGTGTTGCGTTCTGGTACCAATTCCGAACCTGTTCCGGCGTTTGCCGCCCGGTGAAGGTCACACGCTCAGTCATGCCGAGTTCAACCGCTAACTGCTTGAGTTCCTCGCGGTAGTCGGTGCTGTAGCCCTCGGCAGTATCCCCAACCAGCACAACCTCACAATCAAGAGTAGCAGCGGCATTCAACAAAATGTGCTGGTTCTTGATGGGCGTCAGGCGGGCGACCTGCACCACACGCGGCGGCTTATCATGAGCCTGGGCAGGTGGCACAAAAAAATCGGTGTCGATACCATGCCCCAGGGGACGCAATTTGTCGGTGTCATAGGGGAAGCTGCTGGCGACTGCGCTGATGACGCGATGGCTGGCAGCAGTCGCCAAGCGCAGGGTGGTCGAGCGCTGGCGGTGCGTGTACCAGGTCGTGATAGGGATACCGCGCAGCAGCGGCGCACCCATGACAGCGAACAAGGGCATCATATGGGCGAAGCAGGCATCGTACTCGCGCTCTGAGCGTAAATTACGCAGGATGCGGTAAAATTCAACGGCACGGCGAGGCTCACTGTAGCCCAATTCGCGGCCCACAGAAAACACGCGCACGTTATCGGCCACAGCCAATCGGCCAACCTGCATAGTCACCACGTCGATGTACTCACAATAGGGCGCAAGCTCGTTGATCCAATCGGTGGTGAAGGCCAGCACCAGATGGTCGGCATCGGTGACAAGGTTGAACAAGAGCAACCGCAGCGGTTTTTCGGCCATGTTAATCGCGTTCTGCTAAAGCGAATAAATCTCTGTAGCCTGTGACGAAGGTCTGCGTCGAGAAGAAGGCGCTGGCACGGGCCAGGGCATCCGCACCCATGATGGTGACATCCTGCGCGTAGATATTTTGCAACGCTTTTAGCAACGCAGGCACGTCCTCCGGCGGGACGAGATAGCCATGCTCACCATCAACCACAATATCGGGAATGCCGCTGACAGTGGTGGCGATGACGGGCAACCCGGCCAACATAGCCTCAACAATCACGCGCGGCAAGCCCTCAGACAGCGATGGCAGTACCAGTGCACGCGCCTCAGCAAAACGCTGGCCCAATTCCGCTTGTGATAAGCCACCTGCGAATTCGACCCATTCGGCGATGCCCAACCGCTGCGCCTGCTGCTGGAGTTCAGCGGCGTAGGTCGGGTTATCCGGCGGGCCAGCGATGACCAACTGGGCCTGCGGCTGGTCCAACTGGGCGAAGGCTTCTAATAGATGGTGAATCCCCTTGCGCGGAATCAGGACGCCGGCGTAGATGAGCGTCTGTGACGCATTGAGGGGCTTCGGTCGCGGCACGCTGGCGAAGCTGGTGACATCGACCCAGGCCATAAACGTATGCTGCGGTGTTTCCGGGACATACTGCTGGAGTTGCTCGGCGGCGCTGCTGCTGACCGGACGCAAGGCATCAGCATGATGTAGGGCATAGCTTGATAACATGTGCATCACGCGACGATAGAGGCCCTTGGCACCGACATCACGCTGCATAAAGAGCGCCTCTTCAAAGTCGTTGTGACTTTCGATCACCAGCCGCACTTTTCGCCCGAACAGGCCCACGACTTGCTTGACGAACGCCCCAATCGCGCCTTCAAACGGACTCTGGGCGAGCAACAGGCTGCAATCATGGCGCAGGGTCAGGTAGAGCGCGAGGATGGTCCCCAAGGTGAAAATCACAAGGTAGCGCAAAAGCGCGATGGATGGTTTGGGCAGCAGGTAAAAGCGCACATGCTGCTCAAAATAGTCTGGTCGCCAGCCTTCTGCAAAGCCGATGACGTAGATCGGTCGTTGCAGACCGTCCGCGAGCGCTCGCCATTTGCGCGATAAATTATCCGGCAGCGGGGTACGGTAGCGCGTGCTGCTGATCCATAGGATGGGTGTTGCTTCGTTCTTTTTCGACATGGGCACAGCATAGCAGGCCACGACCTTTCCGGCTAGATGAGGCTGGTCATAGGCAAGTAACACAGGTAACGCCGTTCACAGAGGCGTCATTTTTCTGTAAACTTTTCGTGTTAATCCGTAGATAATCGGTATAGTTGTTTATCTGTACAAAAATAGACCCCTCCCCTGTATCCCCTCCCCGAAGGAGAGGGGACGCTGATTAGCCTGAATAGCTGCAAAAAGGGCCTAAGGATGGGAGTCTAAAACATCTGTCGTTTGCTGAGAGCCACTGAACCTGATGACCACTGCCCCACAATCGACCTTGCCACCCAACACCTTTGAACCCGAAGACGCCGGTGTACTCGCCTGGATGCTACGCAGTTTGCTCCTCTTATTCCTGGGCAGCTTGCTGCTGGGCGGCTTGCTGTTCGGGGCGGTGATGGCCTTCTTATCGCAACATAGCGAGCGCATCTATCCCGGTATTTCTGTGGGGTCGATCAGCGTCAGCGGCATGACCCAGCCAGAAGCCGAAGCCGCCATTCAGGATGCTTTTTTGTACGGTGACGAGACCATTTTCACGTTCCGAGATAGGGACAATGCATGGCAGTACAGCGCCGCCGAGTTAGGTATTGGACTGGATGTCGAGGGCACGGTCGCGCAGGCGTGGGCTATCGGCCATTCACAAAATGCCGTTAACGACCTGATGCAAGCCGCTAATGCCTGGTTCAGTGGAGCGAGCATCGCGCCGATCATCACCTATGATCAGAATATGGCTCTGGCCGCACTCCAGACGATCAGCAGTGAAATCAACCAGGGCTTGGAAACGCCCTCACTGGCGATCAACGGCACGGAAGTCGTTGTGCATGAGGGGCAGGCAGGGCGCGCGATGGACATCAACAGCACCCTGGCCGCGCTGGAAAACGATCTGATCACGCTGCAACCGGGCGGGGAAATTCCGATAGCAATTATGGAGGCCTCGCCGGATGCTACCAGCCTGACCGAAGCCGCCGCTATGATCCGCACGGCGCTGAGTGGGCCGATTACGCTAACATCCGTGGATGATCAGGGCAACAGCCTGGGGCCGTGGACGGTCAGTGTGGAACAAATTGCGTCGTTGCTGGTGGTCGAGCAGGTGGTCAATGACGATGGCACCACGACCTATGATGTCAACATTGATATGGCCGCGTTCGCGGATTCGGTGGCTTCGCTGGCACCGGGGCTGATTACCGCACCGCGCAATGGCCGCTTCCACTTTGACCCGGTCAGCCGGACGCTGGAAGTCATTCAGCCATCGGCCAGTGGGCGCGAATTAAATGTTGAGCAGACATTGGCTCGCTTGCAAGCGGCGGTCTTTGAGCCAGAACAGCGGGTGGTGCCGATGGCCTTTAACTTCATATTGCCGAGCTTCCACAATCAGGTGACGGCAGCCGAGTTAGACATCACCGAATTAGTCGCAGAAAGCACCTCGTACTTCACTGGCAGCAGCGCAAACCGCCGTACCAACATCGCCGTGACTTCCAGCAAACTCGATGGCGTGATTATCGCACCGGGGCAGGAGTTCACGTTCAACGGCCTAATTGGTGAAATTAGCGAGGAGAATGGCTTCGTCGAGGGCAAGGTCATCTTCGGTGGGCGCACGACATCGGGCCTTGGCGGCGGCGTGTGTCAGGTGAGCACGACCGCTTTCCGGGCAGCCTTTACAGGCGGCTTTGCCATCACAGAGCGCAATTCGCACGGGTACCGTGTCGGCTACTACGAGTTGAACAACCAGCCACCGGGGTTGGACGCCGCCATCTGGCAGCCAGAGCGCGACTTCCGCTTCCAGAACAACACGCCCTATCACATCCTGATTGAGACTTCTATTTTCCCGGATCAGAATGCGCTGCAATTCCGTTTTTATAGCACGCGCTACTTCCAGGTGGAAGTTGACGAGCCAATTGTCAAGAACATCGAACCCGCGCTGCCGACCCTCTATGAAGTGAATTCCGATTTGCAGCCCGGGCAGGCTGTCCAGGTGGATTACAGCGCAGATGGGGCCGATGTCACCGTGTATCGGCGCGTGTATGACCTGAGCGGCGAACTCATGATGGAAGACTATGCTTATACGCATTATCTGCCCTGGGCGGCTATCTTCGAAGTGGCCCCAGGCGACAGCCGATTGAGGAGTTCATGAGCCAGGACACAAGCCAGCCCCTGCCCATCAGCGAGCGCGTGACGCCCTGGCTGCTGCGCGGCCTGCTGGCCTTGCTGCTGATGTTGGCCGTCGAAGTCCTCTTCTGGAACGATCCGGGTGGACGGGCGCTGGTTGAGTGGCCGATTTGGCTGGGAGGCTATCTAATACTGGCAACGATTGCACTCGATTTGCTGGTGCGTTATCGCGTGCGTGATGTATGGGGCGTGATGGTCGTCGTCGGCATCGTCTGTGTCCTGAACGGCCTGTTTCTCAATCCGCAATCAGCATTGGCTGAGGGGGCGCAATCGCTGCTCTCACGGTCCCTGGGCGCTTACTGGTTCATCAGCCTGGAAATGATGGGCCTGTTCCTGGCGCTGATCGGTGGGCATAGCTGGAACAATCGTCGTCCGCTGCTGATCGGTGCGCTAGCGATAGGCTTCTTCTGGGCGGTGTGGGTCAAATGGTACCCAGCTTTTTTCCCCGGTGCTTATCGTGCTGTAACCATCTATGAACTGTTCCAGACGCTGGCTCTGCTTGCCATCCCGACGCTGGTGCTAGCGGTCGTCGTGCGGCGGCGCTCTCTTTCAGTAGAACATTTAAGGATTCCCTGGCAGGGTTATGCGGTCGCGGGACTGCTGGCTATGCTGTTGTTGATCTACCAGACGTTGCAAAACCGCTATGGGGACGCGGTCGGCATCTTGCTATCGCTGATTGTGGTGGGCGTGCTGTGGACCATGCTCTGGTTCCGGGCGGAGACAAAAAAGCCACCGCTGCTGGCGCTCTACCTCGCCGCTGATCCAGTGCCTTTGGGGTGGCTTCTGCTGACGTTGGTCGCTTTCGTGGGGATGGCCGTACTGGGTTATGCGACCGATACGCTAGTCAACCTGCTGGGGTTCAACCAATTTACGCTGCTGAATCTGGTGTTTAGCCTGATCGGCGCGATCTGGATTCCGCTAGTAGCAGCGATAATTGGCATCCGCGGCATCACCCGGCAGATGCAAATGCGCGGCTATTGAGTCGCAAAGACTTGTTGTGCTAACAAGGTGTTGATCCATGCCGCAGACCATGCGCCCTGGGCCGCCGCATACAATACCTGCTGCTTAGGAGATGCCATATCGCCCGCCGCATAAACCCTATCCACACTGGTTAATCCATTCCCATCGACTTTGACAAGTCCGTTCTCCGTAAATTCGCAGCCAAGTGTTGCTGGGAGGGCCGAGTGCTGCTGCTGGCGCGTAGCAACAAAAATAGCCTCACGCGGTAGATAGCTGCCACCCTCAAATTGGATGCCCTCTAAAATGCCATCAGACGCCTTTACTTCAGCGATGGCAGTAGGAATGACACGGACGCCAATGTTTGCGAATTTCGATATATCCTCATCAGACGGAGGCATATTGGATTGTCCATTAGTGCAGATCACAATATCATCGCTGAGCGTATGCATTAAAGCAGCAAGATGCTCTGCATGATGCAGGTCAGCAAGTATGGCAATGGATTTGTCACGCGCTTCCCAACCATGGCAGTACGGGCAATGGAAAACCCCACGCCCCCATAATCGTTCAAGTCCCGCAATGGGTGGCAGTTCATCTCTGACACCCGTTGCAAGCAAAATATAGCTGGCTTCCACCTGTGCACCATCCGCGAGAAGGACCTCAAAATGATCGCCAAGCTTTTTGACATCCATCACTTCTTGCTGGCGAAGTTCAACAGTAGGATAGGGCTTTAGCTGATCGTGAGCGATTTGAAACATCTCTTGTGGGGCGATACCATCGCGCGTGAAAAAGCTGTGCACAGCCTGGGAGCGCGCATTACGCGGCTTGCCCGTATCACAAACCAGCACCTTGCGCTTGAATCGACCCAGAATCAACGCGGCACTTAAGCCAGCCGCACTCCCACCAACGATAACCACATCAAACATTCGTACATCCCTCTACGCTATTTAAGAGATTTAAATGATACATAGTCTCATTTAATAGTCAAGCATGGGATTCCTGCTGCCCGGACAGGCGACTCCCTGGCAAAGTGATTGTTTTAGGGTTGAAAACGGGGTGTTTTTTCATACAATGATGACATTGCCGTCACACCGCAATGGATGGCTCCGTAGCTCAGTTGGCAGAGCACCTGACTTTTAATCAGAGTGTCGAAGGTTCGAGTCCTTCCGGAGTCACATATCAATAGCAACGCCCAGCCTCAAAGCTGGGCGTTTTCATTTATGGCGTCGGATGTCATATTGCCTTCAGTATGCGCAGCCAATGCGATGGTACACGGATTGATGCCCGACCGTTGTGCGCCTCGAAAAACCCATCCTGATTGAGTACGTCTATAAATCGGTTGTGTTTTACGCCCTCAAGCGGGATGGTTGCCTCTTGCGCGGAAGCGTTCAAGAGAACCAGGACAGTTTGCTCGTCAGTTGCGCGTTCAAAGGCAAATTGTTCATGGGCAATGTAGCGTTGTTCATAGCGCCCCACTTTTAAGGCGGGCGTCGTATGGCGGACCCTGGCAAACCGCCGGATGGCATCGTATAGATGCGGGTGCGGGATGTGCTCAGGCGGCAGATGAAGTGCGGGGCGCAGGGCAGCATCGCTTGTTTGGGTCCTGCGACCGTCCAGGCCCCATTCGCTACCATAATAGATCGACGGGATACCGGGCATCGTAAATAACAGGCCATACAGCGTATAAAGATGCGCCGGATTCGTTAAGTTGCTAGCAACCCGATTGACATCGTGGTTATCCGCAAAGTTATACAGCAACAAATCACGGTATATGCCATCCGCCCCCGACTGCCGATTGAGCGCGTAGGCAATTTCAAAGTAGTTACGGTCAAGATGGCTGGAATACAGCCCTTTGTAGCATTCATAATTGGTCGTTGCATCCAACCTGGTTTCATTGGCCCATAAACGGTAATCGCCATGAACAACCTCGCCCATGAGCCAGAAATCGGCCTTGTGTTGATGCGTATGCTGTCGTAACGCCTGGAAAAACGCTGGCTCGATGCTATCGGCGGCATCCAATCGTAATCCGTCAATATCGAAGGTCTCAATCCAGAAGGTGACGGCATCAAACAGGTGCTGCCGAACGGCGTCATTTGCCAGATTGAGTTTGACCAGATCATAGTGACCTGCCCATCCCTCGTATGTAAATGCGTCACCATAGGGGCTTTGCTGGCCGAAGTTCAAGTTACAGAACCAACTACAATATGCAGACTGTTGACCACGCTGCACCACATCCTGGAATGCCCAGAAGTCCCGGCCTACATGATTGAAGACCCCATCCAGCACCACACGGAAGCCGCGCTGCTTCATCTCACCAATCAGGTTTTTCAGGGTGTCATTTGTGCCTAAACGCCGATCCACATGAAAGTAATCTGCCGTATCATAACCATGCGCTGTAGATTCAAAAACAGGCCCCAGATAGATGGCATTGGCACCCAGATTCTGTATATGGTCCAACCAATTGAATAGGACCTCCAGACGGGCGACACTGCTTGACTGAAAATCATTATGATGGGGCGCACCACATAATCCGAGTGGGTATATATGATAGAATATCGCATCTCTAGCCCATTCAGATGACATTCACCTACCTCCTGTATACCGAACGGTATAGTAAGCTGGCAAAAAAAAGAACCCTCTTAAGAAAAGATGCCGTGCATAAACTGGTGTACAATCCGATACACTCTATGAGGCTCGTTCAGATGAATATAGCCCTGTAGCGACATGACAATATAGGTATCAATTGTGCCGAGTAAACTGACAGCATACCACCGATGGCGTCCACGCATGTTGCCATGATCCTCGGTCGCATCTTTGAATAATTGCTGCAACAGATCAAACTGCTGATGCTGTACCTGGGTCACAATATCGTATACATCACTGGACGGTGGCATAAACCGAGTCATTAAAATGAGGCGATAAAAGGTTGGCTCTCGGTCCAGGTACTCAAAATAAAATTGTGTGACGTCCGTAATGGACTTGGTTATATCCCCCTGGTAGCGGCTGACTTCCCGCAAATCAGAAATCAGCGGCTCCGATTTTTCCTTTATCAATGTCTCAAAAAGGCCCTGCTTGCTATTGAAGTAATGGTAGAGGGTGGGTTTCGTCACCCCAGCGTCAGATGCGATCTGCTGGACCCCAACAGCATCATAGCCATGTGAAGCAAATAATTCGGTTGCAACCTGAAGTATGTTTGATCGATTGTCCACGCGACTGTATTGTCCTCGTTCACACGCTAAAAACTATACCGTTCGGTATACATATTGTCAAGATTATACCAGGTAGGCTGATACGGCATAATGAGATATACATGGGCACCCGCAAGCAAGCTGCTGGCCCCAATTAGCTAAAATTGCTGCAATGTCTGATTTTATATGGTTGCCTGATATGGGATCAATTAGGCAACAGAAATGCACTATTTACAGGCAATTTTCCGTATTAGATAGTAGATGGGCCAGCATAGCGGATGCCATCTAGTCGTCGTTCAATAGCAGAAAGTGACTTCCCATGAAAGAATTTAACGACTTGAATCTTCAGGATTTGCGCTGGGTCGAAAGCGGTAGTTGGTCGTCACGACAAGAGCTGCACAACGCGGATGATGAAGTCATCGCTACCATGCAAAAGCAATCCTGGTGGAAAAACACCTATGAAGTCGATGCTCCGGGCAATCGCTGGTTGTTCGTGCCCCAGGGTTTTTTCAATCGCCGGGTTGAGATTATCTCCGCAGGCACGGGCGACCTCGTCACCACGTTCTACTATAAGGGTATGGGCGGGGGCGGTGAACTCACCCTGCCCGATGGCCGCATATTTCAGTGGAAATCAATTAGCTTCTGGGGCAACAAGTGGGCCTGGTTGGAAGGCGAAGCGGGGGATACCGACCCCGTCATTGGCTTCGAGACTGGCGGCTGGTTCCGGGCACGGGCTGACCTGACTTTTGATGAAGATGCCAACTTCCCGGCGTTGCTCGTCTTCCTGGGATGGTATCTGCATACGATCAAGCGGCAGGAAACGGCAGCAGCCACAACAGTCGTCATTGCGACCTAACGCCGCTGATTTCAGTGCCCAAAGTGATGATGGAGACCAGTCTGTATGCTGGTCTTTTTTGTCTTCCATGTGTTTTCTCTACGGTGTGATGTGACTCGCCTCAATCTCCAGTATGATAAATTCGTGATTCGATATGATCTAGCGAGTTCAATATGTACAAACGCCTGGGCTTGACCATATTCTTGCTAAGCATCTCCCTTGTTTTGTTTGCCTTTTACATATCGACTGCCCAACAAGACCAATCAGAGTCCATCACACCCCCTGCATTAGACACATGCAGTGATGCCGAGATTAGCGAAGCACTTGACGCACTTCCGGCTTATGAACCTACAGAGACAAGCGCTTATGTCACCCATTCAAATAGGCAATTCACTATTGATAGCGACGTCTTCTACGCCAAAGGGGTGAACTACTATCCTTCGCGCTATCCTTGGCGGCGCTTCCTCACAGAAAGCGACCTCACAGCAGTAGAGGAAGAACTAAATCTATTACGAGATACCCATTTAAACACACTACGCATCTTCCTGTGGAATGAGGCGCTGTTCACCTGCCCAGGGAGCGGCGCAGTCCCTATTGCCGATAACTTCAGGCGGTTAGATGGCATCATCCAACTTGCAGCCCAATATGGATTTCGTCTTATTGTGACGCTTAACGACTTAGCCGACCTTCAAGATTATCCGCTACACGACAATCCAGCTTATGTTCAGGCTCAGACAACCTTCATTGTCGAGCGCTATCGGAATGAAGCTGCCATCCTGGCCTGGGATTTACGCAACGAAGGCGACATCGACTATGGCACTATTAGCACAGTCCCGGCCAAGGCAACACGGGAAGCGGTCCTCAACTGGCTAGGTGAAACAGCTTCGCTTGTTCGTTCGCTGGATAGTCAGCATATGATTACTGCTGGCTGGCTCTACGACAATGAAGCGACCATCCCCTATGTTAATTTTGTCAGTTTTCATCATTGGATCGGGGAAGCGGAGGCCTACGAGCGTATTCTCAATTTACAGGAAGCTACGGACAAGCCAATTCTCTTGCAGGAGTTTGGCTACAGCACCCAGCGGATGGACGAAGCTTCCCAGGCGCGGACCATCGGGGAAGTGATAGATGTCGTTGAAAAAACCCACATAGCTGGATGGCTCATTTGGACTGCTTTTGATTTCCCAACCGATGCAACCTGTGTTCCGCCTAACTGCCCAAGCCCTGATAATGCTGAACATCACTTTGGCTTGTGGTATGTCGATTATTCCCCTAAGCCTGCTGTTTAACTGTTGACCAGTCGCTGAAAGTAGGGCCATTAGCCTGTAACAGAAATTTGAGTGGCACGAGTTGGTTTCAAGGCAGGTATTGGCTATGATGGGCGACATTCATTAGACGAGGATTGAGCCTATGGTGGATGTCGTATTTCAACCCGCAGAAGTCGCTGATGCCGATGCCCTGCTCGATGTGCAGATTCGGTCGTTCCATGACGATGCGCGGCTGTATCCGGGTGTGGAAAAAGGCGGTCCACCCGGTTATGACTCGCTTGAGCAGACCATAAAGGACATCGGGTCGCAAATCTTTTATGCGTTCATCTATGATGGCCAGATCGTGGGCGGCATTGTCCTATTCGATCATGGCGAAGGGCACATGCATGTGGATCGCCTGTTTGTGGACCCCGACTACCACAATATGGGCATCGGCACCCAGGCCATACACTTCATCGAAGCCACCTATCCTGCCAACATCTGGACATTGGATACGCCGCTGTATGCCATCCGCAACCAGCATTTTTATGAGAAGCTCGGTTATGTCAACGTCGGTATCACCTATGGCGATGACATTGATCTGATTCAGTACAAAAAAGTAATTACAAAATAAAGGATTTTTAGGATGGCACGTTTACGGATTGGCATCGTTGGCTGCGGCGAAGTCACCCAGCTATTGCATTTGCCCACATTGAACCAGCTCGGCGATTTATTTGAGGTAACAGCGCTGTGTGACGTCAGCCAGAGCGTGCTCAACCAGGTGGGGGATGCCTGGGGCGTTAAAAAACGCCTGAGTGATTATCATGAGTTGGTAACGCTCGACACAGTCGATGCGGTGCTGATCGCCACGCCCAATGCCTACCATGCTCAAACCGTGCTGGCAGCCATCGACGCGGGCAAGCACATTCTGATCGAAAAGCCCATGTGCATGACGCTGGCAGAAAATGATGCCATCATCGCCGCGCAGGAAAAAGCAGGCGTCATTATTCAGGTGGGGACCATGCGCCGCTACGCCCCGGCTTTCATAGAAGCCTGCCGACTGGTAGCTGAGATGCCAGAAATTCGGCTGGCACGGGTGCATGATGTCATCGGGTCGAACGCCCAGTTCATCGACCCAACGTCAAAAGTCATCCGGGCGGACGATATACCGCCAAGTGTGATACAGAGCAGCAAAGCGCTGGAGCTATCAAAAATTCAGGAGGCCATCGGCGATGTACCGGATGATGTGCAAAGCGCCTATAAAATCCTGCTGGGCCTGAGCACACACGATATTTCCGCTATGCGCGAGCTGATCGGCATGCCGCAGCGCGTGCTCAATGCGACCCAACGTCAGGGCGGATTGTATCAGACAGCAACTTTTGACTACGGTGATTTCGTCTGCCTCTTTGAAACAGGCATCGACAATATTCCGCGCTTTGATGCCTTCCTGGAAGTGTATGGACGCGATCAGGTGGTGCGCGTCGATTACAACACGCCCTATGTGCGTAATTTGCCCATTCGGCTGACCGTCACAAAAACAACCGACAGCAAAAATACCATCCAGGAAGTGATTCACCCGGGTTGGGGTGATGCTTTCGTAGAGGAGTGGCGCGCCTTTTATGACAATGTCACCCAAAAGCGCATTCCCAAGTCCTCACCCGCCGACTTCCGGCATGATTTGGACCTGTTCCAGCAAATGATTCAAGCGATGGTGTAGGCCCTCAAGCAAAACGACCCGCTCGCAAGCGGGTCGTTCGTTATGAGACGCTAGGTGTGTTGTCAGTTCTAGACTTCGTCGCGCCAGGTATATTGGGGGTCGTAACCCAGTAGGCGGCGGGCCTTGTCAATCGAGAGCAGCGTCTCGTGGGGGCCGACCTCTTTCTTCATGGGCACATCCGGGAAAACCTCGGCCATGAGTTCCGCATTGGGGCGTGTCATGACACCATCAGAATTGGCGATGATGAAGACATCGGCACCCGTTGCCTGGTACTCCAACGATTTACGGATGGCCTGGGCGGCATCACGCGCGTCGATGTAAGCCCACAGGTTCCATTTGCGCTGCATGGCATTGGCATCAAAGCTGGGGAAGGCTTGATAGGCATCGACTTCCATCACATTGGAGAAGCGCAGCCCAATAATCTTAAGCTCCGGGTCCCAACGGCAGAACTGCTTGGCCATTTCTTCACTGAGCAGTTTGGACAGCGAATAAGCCGATTCCGGGCGACCAGGGTATTCTTCGTCAACAGGGGCATAAGGCGGCGGGGTATCAAAGGGCAGGCCCAGCACTGTTTCGCTGGATGCCCAAACTACGTTCTTGATGCCCACACGGCGAGCGGCTTCAAACACGTTATAGGTGCTGACCATATTGTTCTCAAAGATGACTGCATTCGGGTGACGTCCCGGCGCGGGGATAGCTGCCAGATGCACGACGGCATCGGCCCCGTCAAAGCGATCATCAATGCCCGATAGGCCTTCCATCGTCTGGCCAAAGTCGGTCAGGTCAATTTGGGTGAAAGGGCACAGGGCCTCTTTAGGTGGGACTGCATCCAAGTTGACAACCTCGTAACCCTGTTCAAGCAAATCGCGCACACAAGCGCGCCCAACCTTGCCGCTACCACCCGTAACAACTACACGAGTCATTATTTTTTACTCCTCACAGTAATGCTTTTGCATGGAGTGTATCAAATTGGGGAGGTTTCCTTTAATACCACCTTACAAAGGTCAAGCCTTTGTATCACCTATCATTAGGTACAGGCGTCCAACTCGTAAAGAACAACCTTCTAAGTCATAATCAGTTTTATGACTGATATGCCAGAATAGGTCGTAACAACTTGTATACTGAAATTGCGCTCGTATTTGCTATCACGCTGCTGATTGCAGTCCTTATATCGGGCCAAACACAGCGCACTTTTTTATCGACAAGTGTGCTCTTCCTGTTTGCAGGCATTCTGGCAGGGCCCAGTTTTCTGAGATTAAGCGATGTCCAACCCCAGAACCCGGTAGAGACTGCCTTAGCGACTCTGGCCCTGGTCAGTGTGCTGTTTACAGACGGCATGAAAGTCCGGTTGGATGAACTGCGGCGGCTCTGGCGGCTGCCAAGCCGTGCCCTTCTGTTTGGGATGCCCCTGACCTTCATCATCATGACGGTTGCCGCCCATTGGATTTTTGCTTTGCCCTGGCTGGAAGCCGCCCTGATTGGTGCCATCCTCAGCCCGACGGACCCCGTTTTTATCTCGCAGTTGATCGAAAGCGATGGCATCCCAGAAAGATTGCGGCACCTACTTGGTGTTGAGAGTGGCCTGAACGATGGCATTGTCCTGCCAGTCATCCTCATTTTGCTACAACTCATCACCTCAGAAACCCCAGAACCGCTGCTCATGCTTGAGGAATTGCTTGGGGGTGTGCTCGTTGGCATTGTGGTGCCGTGGTTGTTTATCAAGCTTGAACAACGGATTCGGTTCCTTTATGTGGGGACAATCTACGAGCCGCTCAATGCGTTTGCTATCGGGTTATTCGTCATCGTCCTGAGTGAAACGCTGCATGTGAATATGTTCCTGGCGGCTTTTAGCGCAGGCATCACCATTGGCAATGTGAGCAGCGAGGTGAGGGCAGCTTTTGAAGGATTCGGCCGCACCCTGACAGAGTTACTTAAGCTGGCCGCGCTCTTCTTCTTTGGCTTGTTGATAAACCTGAACCTATTTTTCAATAGCGGCCTGACCTATTACCTCTTTGCAGCCATTGTACTCATCATTGCGCGGCCCCTTGCGATCTATATCGTGCTCTGGCGGCAGGATATCCCGAACCTGGAAAAAGCAACCGCAGCCTGGTTCGGGCCTAAGGGATTTGCCTCGATCTTCTATTCCTTCTTCATTTTCCAGTTCGCGCTAACTAACGGATATGAACTCTTCAACATACTGGCATTTACAATCGTTCTCTCGATTATCGCCCATTCATCGACCGACGTACTCTTTGGTCGTTACTTCCAGCGAGCGGCTGAAAAAACTGAAGCAGAAGAAAAAGCCAACCAAGAAAGCTCGCCTGTAGAAGCCGAAGAGATCAGCGCGTAGGCTGGTCCTTTCTAGCTGATTTCTATTTAGCAATGCGGTTAAGCGCGTTTCGCGGTGACAATATGAGCAGACGCGCTAAACGTCACGCGGCCATCTTCTCCAACGAACCGGGCCATTTCTTTACGGGCAGCTTGCAGCAGATGATCGACCTGCTGGTCATCGAGCACATCAGCCAGCACCCAGCCCTTGATGTCGGTGAACACCCAATCGTCAATCGAAGGGAAGCGGGCTGTGCCCTCTAACGTGTGTATCGTCAGGTCTGATAGTGGCGCATCGGTGAACAGTTCGTGCAATTGCTCAGTATCACCCAGATTATAGGGCGCACGAATGGCATCAGCGACATCTTTGCCGAACAGCCGTTGCAACAGATCGGCCATTGCGGCGTAACCGGGCGTGTTTTCCAGCGTATCCCACACGGCGACGGCCAAACTGCCCCCTGGCTTGAGGACACGGGCCATTTCCGCAATGGTCGCGCGGCGATCTTCAAAGAACATCAACCCAAACTGGCTGACGACCGCATCAAAGCTGGCTGTATCGAAGGGCAGGGCTTCGGCACGGCCTTCCCGCCAGATGACATTGTCATTCTGACGCGCGGCAACAGTCAGCATGCCCGGATTGACGTCCAGGCCAAAGACCGTTCCACTCGACCCGACCCGCTCAGCGATGCTGCGCGCGAGCACCCCGGTACCGCAGGCGACATCCAGCACTTTCTGGCCCGGTTGGATATTCGACAGTCGAATGATGTGCTGCGGCCAGTCGATAAACAGGGCGGGCACGAAGAACTGCTCGTAAATTTCTGCGGCACTGCCAATGACCTGGCCTTTGTCTGCATTCGTCATGGAATCCCCCTAAACGGTATTTGCAGTTGATTTCACCCTATGACATGCATTTGCCAGGGACTAGTTCACAAAATAAACTGGTCATGAGGGGCACATCGCTTATAGAGTGCTTAAAAGGGAGTTTTCATGACAAAATACGGCCAATACTGCCCGATTGCCCAGGCGCTGGAACTGCTGGGCGACCGTTGGACGCTGCTCATCATTCGCGACATGCTGACTGGTACACAGCACTTTAACGACCTGCTGCGCGGCCTACCGGGCCTCTCAAAGGCGTTGCTGGCCAAACGACTGAGGCACCTGGAGCGCGTGGGCATCATTCAGAAAGTTGAAAATGAGAGGGGGCGTCAGACGACCGCGTACCACCTGACGCAATCCGGCCAGGAGTTGGATGCCATTATCCATGCGCTGCTGATATGGGGCGTGAAGTGGAGTTTTGGCGACCCACGTGCTGACCAACTTGATCCGCTGCTGTTGATGTGGTGGGTGCATGACCGCGTCCATACGGACGCTTTGCCACCGGAACAGGTGGTGGCACAGTTCGATTTTTCCGGGGCGTCACGCGATACATACTGGCTGGTCATGCAGCCAGCCGAGGTCATGCTGTGCCTGACCGACCCCGGCTATGAAATCAACCTGCTGGTGAATGCCGACCTGGCCTGCTTCTTCAAGCTGTGGCTAGGCCAGATCGACTACGAAGATGCACTCAACACAGGTCAAATTCAAGTAGATGGTCTGCCTCGGCTGGTGCGAGAATTCCCCAATTGGTTTGCTTGGAGCCTCGCTGCCCCGGCAGTACGAGAAGCACGGCGGGCATCCTAAGAGTATAGACTATGTACCCTTGTAGATGATTTCCCAGTTATCGACGCTGAGAGCAGCCGTGTGCAACTGCCAGTATTTATCGGCGATGTCGTCCGGGTCGAAGCCATCTTCTTTATGGATGTAGCCTGCGACGGTCACGATGCCTACTTTGATGCCGTCAGCCGTGACTTCCTTCGCCAGACTGTTTACATAATTGCGCAGGGCCGCTTTACCTGTACTGAGCGCGACGTACTCCGGTCGTGGATTGATCGCCAAGCCGCCGCCTGTGAACAGGATGGTCCCCATGCCAGCTTCGCGCATGGCAGGCACCGCCCATTGCGCCGATACCACCGCCCCAATCAAATTGACGCGCACGGCATCCAGCAACACCGCCACGTCTACCGTCGAGGGCAGACCATCACCATAGCCCGCCGCATTGTAAACCAGCACATCCGGCGCTTTGAGTTGGTCCTCAATGTGTGCGAAAGTCGTCCGCAGAGATTCCGGGTCGGCTGCATTGGCCGGGAAGCCATGCACATCATAATCTTTCATGTGCTCCAGTTGGCGCAATTCTGTGACCAGCTTATCCGCATTGCGCGATACCAGCGCAATGGTAAAGCCTTCTCTGGCAAAGCGATGCGCAATCGACACACCCATCTGGGGACCAGCCCCCACAATCACACAACATTTCATCTTATGATCCTGACTTTATGTGACGTTCAACAGAAGCGTACACCCATCATGGCAACCAATCAACTTTTTTGCGCTACACTAGGCGACATATCGGATCGTCTTATTTGCTTGGGAAACTGGACCTTTTTGGAATGAAACTGACGAAAGAAACCACCCTTTTTTGCCCTGATGCCACCATCAGCGAAATCGCCTACGCGCTCAAGGCGCTGCGTGCGGACATGGCCGCCATATTCGGCCAGGAATCCACACTAATTACTGAAGAAAGAAGCGACCAAATTCAGATACGGCTCGTTCCCAGTGAGCGCGAAGAAGCTTTTCATATTCGCTGCGATGGCGATGGGGTGAAGATCGAAGGCAGCGATGCGCTGGGCGTCGTGTTCGGGATTTACTATTTTTGTGAGCACAGCTTGGGCGTTGACCCTTATGGCTACTGGACCGATTTCCCCATTGTGCCGCGCGAGGTCATCGACCTACCTGCATTGGATTACACCTCACCGGAGCCAAAAGTGCGCTTCAGAGGCTGGTTCATCAACGATGAGGATTGTCTGATTGGTTGGCACGATGAAATGGAAATTTCCCTGGCTACCTGGGAAAAAATCTACGAGACGATTTTGCGGGCGGGCTTCAATATGGCCATCGCCGGGACCGGGTCCAAGCCAACCGATGCTCATTTACAATTGGCCAGTGATATGGGTGTGTGGCTGACACAGCACCATGCCGAGCCCTTGGGGGCGCGTTTCTTCAGCGATGCCTACCCCGGCATTCCTGCGCGTATTCCAGAAGAACGGGACCGTTTTGTCGAGCTGTACCGCGAGGCCATCAACCTGCATCGCGGGCGCAAGATCGTGTGGGCGCTGGGTTACAGAGGCCAGGGTGACAGCCCCTTCTTTCGCTCCGACCCGCGCTATGCCACGCTGGAAGCGCGCGGCAAAGCCATCTCGGATATGATCGCGTTGCAGAAAAGCCTGGTCGAGGAGATGACCGATACGCCACAGCACTTCGCCCATAATGTCTATTCCGAGAGCGCTGAATTGTACCGCGAGGGGCATCTGCCACTGGCTGACGACATCATCCGGGTGTGGGCCGATAATGGCTTTGGGGCCATGCGTGCCCGTCGGGAGTGGAACCGTGAGCCGAATGTATCGTCGCTGCCGTTGGAGAGCGACAAAGACAAGGCCAGCGGCGTCTACTATCATGTCAGCTTCCATGATTTGCAGCTCGCCAGCGTCCACATGCCCTTCGTCGCTCCGGCCCTGATTCAGGAGCAGTTCGCGCAGCTATACGAAGCAGGCAACATTCGCTTTTTGACGTTGAACACCAGCAACATTCGCCCGCACGTCTTTAACATTGATTTCATCAGCAAGCTGACGCGCTTCCCTGAGGAGCACTTCACAGGTGATGCCAGCCCGGTCGAGCAGCATTATGCCGCCTGGACTGGCAAGTATTTCCCTGGCCATGAAGCCGCCATTCAGGATTTGATCGAACGCTACCATGCGGCCTTCTTCGGTTATGGCCCCAAGCCGGATGAAGTCGCCGGGGAGCAGGTGGCGCATCATGGGCTGCGCAATGCCATCAGCGCGATTGTGCATGGCCGCAACGTGTTGGAATCCACCTATACGTTCCATTACATTCCTGATCCGGTGGAAACAACAGAAGACTGCTTTAACTGGCTGCTGGCCAAAGCTGAGCCGACCCTGCCCAAGTGGGCATCACTGCAAGCCGATGCCAAAACCCTGGCTGCTCAGCTAGACGGTTATTCAGCACAGTTCTTCACCGACAATATCCACAAACAGATCGACTATATGGCCAACTCGTATCAGGGGTTGGTGTATGGATTGCAGGGATTGCTAGCTTACATGAGCGAGGACTATCTGGGGGCATTCTGCTTGCTCAGCCAGAGCAAGTGGGCGATAGATGCCGCTTGGGAAGCTCTCATCCGAACTGAACATGACAAATGGAAAAACTTCTTCCGGGGTGAATGGCTAACGGGTACGCAGGAAACACTCCGTTGGCTGGAAACCGCACGTGGTATGGCCAAAATCATGGCCGATACAGGCGTCGATATGTATCTGCCTGCATGGCCCATCCAGGCGTTGGACGCAGCCGGACAGTCAACGATTCATACGATTATGCAGGCCGTCACTGAGAATGATGGACTCGCACGGGCGCTCATCTCAATCAAGGATGGACACCTGCTGCCGCCATCAGACTGGTTGAGCTAATTTCATAAAGCTGCGGGCAACCAATACGGAGAAAACGCTCCAGGGTAGCAGCGAGACAAAACCGAATAACAGGCCAATGGTGCCAAAAGGCGTAGGCACCAGCATCAGCACGCCCGCGATCAAACCGGCATAGGCGGCGACTTTGCTGAAGTGCGGGCTGCGCAGCATCACCCAGGCGAATAGTAGCAGGGCAACAGCGTTTAGCAGATAATAGGCAATGAATGCAGTGCCTACATATTTGATGGTCAGCGCCTGACCTGCCCCCAGTAAGATGGCCTGCTGGGCGGCATCGGCAGTAGCGTACTGTTGACTGAGCGCCAGCATTTCAAAGGCGGTATTGGTCGGGAAGTAAGCGGTTATACCCACCAGCCCGGTCACCAGTGCCACCCAGATAGCGGATCGATGCAGTGAGCGCAGGGCAACGAACAGCGCCAGATAGATAACAATCATCAGGGCGTTATTGACCAGATACAACAGGTCAAGATTGAGCAGCGCCATGAGGGGGTTATCGATCAGATGGGCAAACCAATCCGTGATCAGCTCCGGCGGCGGTGACACCATGAAGACGATAATCTGTATGGGGATAATCAGCACATTGACGATGGCAGCGACTGCACCCAGGCGGTAAAGCCAGCGCCATGATAGATCAGCCGGATCGCTGCGGGCCTGCGTGATAACGTTCGACGCAGCAGGCATGCATTCCTCCTTTGGCATATAGGCATTATAGCTAGCCTACTCAGGCTGAAGCGCCTCTCACAAGTGAGGGATGTCATGCAGCTATCACATTATGGACGGACACGGTTATCAACCCGCTAGCGCTGCGTCAATTTGCTGCTGAAGCACGGCTTCGTCGATGATGCCCTGGGCACGATACGCTTCGTCGCCAGCGGCAGTGAACAGCACAAAGCTGGGATGCCCTGGCAAATTCAGGCTGCGGAAAGCGGCTTCGCCATCGGCGGCATCGCGGGCGTTATAGCTGATGAAGGCGACCTGATCGCTGTATTGCTCTTCTAGCCCATTCACGATGGGCGTCATGCGCGCTCAAGGCGGTCATTCATCGGTGTAGAAAAAGAGGAAAGTGGGCTTGTCGACAGCCAGTGGCAACTCGACCGATGCGTTTTGTGCCGTGGCACAAGCGGTCAGGCTAAACAGGAGCAGCAGAAATAAGCTGAAAAATCGAAGCAAGGTCGTTAGCCTAACATTTTGCTGAACAATGAGCGTCTACTTACTACAGAGTATCATTTGATCAGCCTTTCTGTGCTGTTTATCGCAAGAACTCACATACATGTCTAATGACTTGCTCGTTCATCAGGATGCGATTGTGCCCTAGCCCCTTCGTCAGCATGACCTCGGCGCCATTCCAAACGGAGGCAATCGCCTGAGCATTCGTAAACGGTACAACCCGATCATCTTGATCGTGAATAATCAGGACAGGTTCTGAGCGCATGCGGGCGGTTTGCTCAACGTCAAAACTTTGCACCGAGCGATCCACCAGCTTAACCAACAAACGTTCCATGACATGTCGGGCACGTTCAGGTAGATTGACGACACTGGCAAATGTATCAATCATGTCCTGTAATTGGTTGACAGGGGCAATCAGGATGAATTTCCCAATGCCTGTTATCGGAAAGCGCTCCATCATTAGCGTGATTGAGCCTGTGCCAAACGAATGCGCTATCACAGCGTAGGGGACGCCCAACTGCTGGATGACAGCATACAGCGCGTCGCTCGTCAGCATATAGTTGGAACGCCTGCCCGATGACTGCCCATGCGCATGATTGTCGATGAGCGTCACACGATAGCCCTCATCTAGCAGCGGTTGGACAAACTTCTTGAATTGCTTACTGCTGCCTTCCCATCCATGCACACAAAATACAGTTGGACCTTCCCCCCAGCTATAGGTCCTGATAACACCTGCATGGAAAGGCACATCCACAATTTCGGACGGTGGCAGCGTATACTTATCAAACTTAGCTGAGACGATGCGCTTGGGCGTAGCAAATAAGCGCAGTGCCAGTCGACCTGCCAGATTGGGCATTAGTTGCCCCAAAGTACCAAAGAACACCTGAATACCTCTCAGGGCGATGGGTGTAGACTTATGTTTACGGGCAATGGTCGCCATGTTAAACGTCCTCAGCCTAATATAGAATCTATGTGAACACTGGTCACATTAAACTCAAGAATGTGACCGTTGTCAACATTCAATATTTTTCGAAGGCAAACCCAATGTCAGAGCCAACCCAACGGCCCTATCATCATGGCAATTTATACACATCGATGCTCGATACTGCGCAGGAGATTTTGCAGACAGAGGGTATCAGCGGCATTACCATGCGGGAGATTGCCAAGCGCGTTGGGGTTTCCCACTCAGCCGCGTATCGTCATTTTGCCAGCAAGGAATTATTGCTCGCCATGATCGCAAAGAGTGGCTTTGAGTCCTTAACTGGGATATTGAGGTCCATTCGCGACGACGATGACATCCCCCTTGGCCATAAATTCCAGCAAATGGGCATCGCGTATATTCACTTCGCAGCCGAACATCCAGCCCAATATCGCTTGATGTATGGTAGCGAAGCCATTGATGCAACCGAATTTCCTGAGTTGCAGTCAGCGATCCGTACGCTGGCTAAAGAGGTTTTATCCATGATTAAAGTCTGTCAGCAGGGGCGCACGATCAAAGCGAGCAATGCCGTGCAAATATCGAATGCAGCCTGGGCTTTAACACATGGAGCCGCCATGCTCATTATAGATAAGCGTATTGAAGTAGATGATATTACGGCCTTTGCTCGCAGCATCACAGAAATTCTGCGTGAGGGTATCGCACCGTCAAATTAAGTATCAATGCGGCTCAGGCTGTTGCTGATGAGCCTTCTCCGATTCTGTCTGGCCTACCATCCAGCAATCATCAGGGCCGTATTCCAACTGCACGGTGATATGCTCCAGTACCATGCCCTCGACCACATGCATCACCTGCTGGCGAATGTCATCGCGCTGCTGGCGGTCGGTCGCTTCATCCACGACCAGATGCGTCGTTAGCACATTATGTTCGCCATCCAACGACCAGATATGCGTGTGATGCACGGACTGTACGCCTGCAATCGACCTGAGTTTGTCATCAATGTCACTGACATCGACCTCAGCGGGCGAGGCCTGCAAAAACAAAGATACCGTATCGCCTAGACGCTGCCAGACATTATAGAGAATATAGAGCGTGATACCGACCGATAGCAGCGGGTCAAGGATGGGCACATCGAAGAAAAACAGCACGATGCTGACCACCAATACCGCCACCCAGCCGAGCACGTCTTCCAGCAGGTGCAGGGCGACCACACGCGCATTGGTCGTCTTGTCGCCTTTGAGCCGCCAAGCGGCCAGCCCATTGATGGCAATACCGATGATTGCCAACAGCAGCATCCCCGGCGCTTCAACTGTTTGCGGGTTGAGCAAGCGCGGGATGGCTTCCGTCAGGATGTAGATCGAGCCGACAACAAGCACAATCGAATTGATGAGCGCCCCCAGCAGGGACAGCCGACGAAAGCCATAGGTAAAGCGTTGTGTCCCGTCCCGCTCGGCATAGCGGCCCAGAACCCAGGCCAACCCTAGCGATAGGCTGTCGCCGAGATCGTGCAGGGCATCGGACATAATGGCGACGCTGTTGGTCAATGCGCCACCGATGACTTCCAGGATGGCAAAGCCCAGGTTGATGGCAAAAGCCCAACCCAGGTTGTTGCTGTTTCCATGTTGATGCTGATGTCCCATAAGACTCCTTTCGTATATGCGTTAGGCTATGGCTGCTTCCTCAAGGTCCAGATTGCGTAAGAGCTGGGCGTTGATGGCCACCACAATCGTACTCAATGACATGAAGGCGGCCCCCACGGCTGGCGACAAAATGAAGCCTACCGGGGCCAGGACACCCGCCGCCAGCGGCAGCGCGATGACATTATAGGCTGTGGCCCAGATTAAATTCTGGATCATCTTGCGGTAGGTGGCACGACTGAGTTCAAAGATTTTGAGTACATCCAGTGGGTTGGACTGCACCAGAATGATGCCCGCCGACTCAATCGCGACATCGGTGCCGCTGCCAATCGCAATGCCGACATCAGCACGGGTCAGGGCCGGGGCGTCGTTGACACCATCACCGACCATCGCCACCTGCTTACCCCCTTTTTGCAGTTCGCTGATCTTCTGATCTTTGTTCTCCGGCAGTACTTCGGCAAACACTGTGTCGATGCCCAATTTGCGGGCGACGGCCTCGGCTACTTGCTGGCTATCACCTGTGAGCATAGCGACTTCAATGCCCATCTCGTGCAGACGATCCACCACCTGCTGGCTTTCCTCGCGGATGACATCAGCCAGGGCGAAAGCAGCCACCACAGCCCCCTCGACGATCATGTAAACGACCGTTTGGGCGTCGTCGTTGGCCTGCTGACGGAAATCGTCCATCGCGCCATTAAGCTGGATGTCGAGCATATCGAGCAGGCCCGGCCCACCGACATACACCGTCTGGCCGTCATAAGTAGCCTGAATGCCACGACCCTTGATGGCTTCAAAATCGCTGATTTCCACAGGTTTGACGCCCGCTTCTTCAGCTTTTTCACGGATGCCGCGCGCAATGGGGTGCTCAGAGTCCCCTTCGACAGCCAGGGCCAGTGACAGTGCGCGCTGTTCGTCCCAGTCATCGGTCAACTGCATAGCACTCACACCAAAGCGGCCTTCGGTAAGCGTGCCCGTTTTATCGAAAACGACCGTGTCAATATTGCGGGCATTTTCCAGGGCGGCGCGGTCACGGACCAAAATGCCATTATTGGCGCCTTTGGACGTGCTGATGGCAATCACCAGCGGAATCGCTAAACCGAGCGCATGCGGGCAGGCGATCACCAGCACGGTGGCCACACGCTCGATAACATCAATCTCAAAGCCAACTGCGATGATCCAGGCGATGGCCGTCAGGATAGCGACACTGAGCGCAATATAAAATAACCAGCTCGCGGCGCGGTCAGCCAGCATTTGCGTCTGCGTTTTGCTGTTCTGGGCTTCTTCCACCAGGCGCATGATGCCTGCCAGTGATGTCTCGTCACCCGTCGCGGTGATTTTGACGCGCAGGCTACCATCGCCATTAATCGTGCCGCCGATGACGTGATCATCTTCTCCTTTGGCAACTGGCTTGGATTCGCCGGTAATCATGGCTTCGTCCAGGCTGGATTGGCCGCTGATAATATCGCCATCCGCCGGGACGCTGGCCCCAGGCCGCACGAGCACAACATCGCCCTGGGATAGCTCGGTGACCTGCACTTCTTCCGTGCCACCGTCATCCGTGACGCGCTCAGCGGTATCCGGCATGAGCTTAGCCAATTCATTGAGCGCGCCGGATGCCTGCCGCACGCTGCGCATTTCGATCCAATGGCCGAGCAGCATCACATCAATCAGGGTCGCCATCTCCCAGAAGAAGCTCTTGCCCGTTCCAGTCGCTAAAGCGAAGAGGCTATAGATGAACGACACCGAGATCGCCAGCGAAATCAGGGTCATCATGCCAGGGTTGCGATTTTTGACTTCTGGCACGGACATCTGCAAAAACGGCAATCCACCGTAGATAAAGATGATGATGGCAAAAATTGGGCCGATATACTCGCTGCCAGTGAAGCTCGGCATACTAAAGCCGAACCATTCCTGAATCATCGGGCTGAACAACAGCACCGGGATGGTCAGCAGCAAGCTGACCCAGAAACGATTGCGAAACATGATTTCATGACCACGATGATCGACCCCATGTCCACCGTGCCCCTCATGGGCTGAATGGTCCTCATGATTGTGATGGTCGTCTTGATGGTCATCTTGATGAGCGTCTGAATCGTGGGCGGACGGGCGATGACTGGTATGGGCAGCGTGTTCTGTCATGGTGTGCCCTTTCAATAATAGTCTTTACTTCATGATAAGGCCTAGACGCATCACTTTCAGGCGAATGCACCGAATTCTGAGCAGATGCTCAGGCAATCTAATACAATTCCAAGGGGTTTGCGGCGGTGATCGGCGCAGGGCATAATGGCCCCAGATTGATCCGCATCAGATAGATAGGCTGCTATGTCCCTCCTGATACTCGACATGGGTAGTTCTTCCGTGCGTGCCCTGCTCTTTGATGACGCACTACAACTTATCAGCAGCGCCCAACGCCATCACCAGTTCGATGTCAGCGAACCGAGCGAAGCCACAGCCCAGCCAGAGCCATTACGCGCATTACTAGAGCAGTGCATCGACGATGTGCTGCTGCACTCAGCCGCCAACAACATTCGTGCGGTAGCAGCCGCTTGCTTCGTCGGTAACCTGCTGGGGGTCGATGCCGACTATCAACCCGTAACGCCGCTGTATACCTATGCCGACAGCCGCAGCGCAGATTCTGTGGAAATTTTAGCTACTATGACCGACCACGCCGCCACGCTCCAGCGGACCGGATGCCGCGTGCATACGGCTTATCATGCGCCCAAGCTGCACTGGCTGCGCACCGCCCAACCCGACTTATTCCAAAAAGTTACCCAATGGACGGACTTCGCCACGTACTGCATGACGGGCTGGTTCGGGCGGCAAGTGCCATGCAGCTATTCTGTCGCATCTTGGAGTGGGCTGCTCAACCGTGAGACACTCGATTGGGACGAAAGTTGGCTGGCACTGTTGGGACTCAGTCGTGAGCAGTTCCCACCTTTGGCTGATGTCACCCTGGTACAAATCGGGTTGGGCGATACCTACGCCGCTCGTTGGCCCGCCCTGCGTGATGTGCCCTTTTTGCTGGCTTTGGGTGACGGTGCAGCGGCCAATATCGGCAGCGGTGCAACCACGGCCGACACGCTGGCGCTGACCATCGGCACGACTGCCGCCCTGCGCCGCATCGTCAACGGCACCCCACCACCCGTTCCGGAAGGGTTGTGGGCCTACCGCGTGACTAAAGATAAGCATCTGGTGGGGGGCGCGACCACCGAAGGCGGCAATTTGTATCAATGGGCACGCAGCACGCTCAATCTGCCAGAAGACGATGTACTGGAAACGGCCCTACTCACCAACGAACCGGGCGCACATGGCCTGACGCTGCTGCCCTTATTGGCCGGAGAACGCAGTCCGGGGTGGTGGGCGCAAGCCAACGGCATCATGACCGGGCTGCGCCTGGGCACCACGCCGACGGACATCCTGCAAGCCCTGATGGAAGCGGTCGCGCTGCGGCTGGCGATCATTGCGCAGCAGTTAGGTCATTCACAGCGAGTCTATGCGGGTGGTGGCGCATTGCATCGCTCAGCGGCTTGGTCGCAAATGCTAGCCGATGCCCTCGACGTGCCCCTGTACCTGCTAGCCACGCCGGAAGTCACTGCACGCGGTGCAGCGATATTGGCCCTGCATACGCTGGATGGTACCCGCCTGGAAGACGTCCCGGTTCCGGTAAAAACAATCTACGAGCCCCGCGTGGCCTATCGTCAGCAGTGGCGCGATATGCAACACGCACAACAGCAGCTTTACGATCACATGCGCCACCAGAATGCAGATTGAGGCTTTCGTCTACTTTCATTTTACTTCATTCTCTTTGACTTGTCATCGAAAAAGGTTTACTATCCCCTATGGGCGGACCCGCCCACGGCTTCAGTGCGTCCCAAACCTGGGCCATCCCATTTGTTAGAAAAGAAGGGGCTTTTTATGAAACGTGTTGGTTTTATGATGAAAGTTAAGCAAGAGCTGATTGACGAGTACAAAGAGCATCATCGCAATGTCTGGCCGGAGATGAAAGAAGCGTTAAGTGCCTGTGGCTGGAAAAATTATTCCCTGTTCTTGCTGCCCGATGGCCGGATGTTCGGCTATTTTGAAACGCCGGAATCGTTGCAAGCGGCGATCGCCTGCATGGAAGAAACCGAGGTCAATGGCCGCTGGCAAGCGATGATGTCCCCTTATTTTGAACTGCCAGAAGGCGCACGTCCCGACCAGACCATGATGGAAATTGAAGAAGTCTTCCATATTGATTAAAGTGGCAAGTTTTTAGTCGTTAGTTGTTAGTTAGACTAACTGGCAAACGTGCTAAAAAACGGCATGCTATTACGAACAGCAGTCTAAAAACTAAAAACCAAGAACTAAAGTCAGAGTCTTTTTATAGGAGTTTTGATGAGCAATTTAGAGAGTGCTTTTGCACTGGCCAAAGAACGCTATGCAGCCCTCGGCGTCGATGTCGATGCCGCTATGGAACAACTGAGTAAGATCGCCATCAGCCTGCATTGCTGGCAGGGCGATGACGTCGGCGGATTTGAAGACCCGGAGCGCGGCCTGAGTGGCGGCATCATGGCGACGGGCAATTATATCGGTAAAGCGCGTTCAGTTGCGGAGCTGCGGCAAGACCTGGACAAAGCCTACAGCCTGATCCCCGGCGACCACCGCCTGAACCTGCATGCCATCTACCTGGATACGGATCAAAAAGTCGCCCGCAATGAAATTCTGCCGGAGCACTTCGCCAGTTGGGCCGATTGGGGCAAGGCCAACAATCACGGCATCGACTTCAACCCAACACTGTTTTCGCATCCACTAGCGGATGATGGCTTCACGCTGGCCTCAGAAGACGAAGGCATCCGCCAATTCTGGGTGGAGCACTGCATCGCCAGCCGTGAAATTGGCGCATATTTGGGCGAAGAATTGGGCACACCAGCTATCACCAACATCTGGATACCGGATGGCTACAAAGATACACCCTATGATCGCTTTGGGCCGCGTCTGCGCCTGCGCGATTCGTTGGACATTATCTTCAAGAAAGACCTGAACCCGGCCTATAACCTGGATGCAATCGAAAGCAAGCTGTTCGGGTTAGGTGCGGAAAGCTATACAGTCGGCTCGCATGAATTCTACCTGGGCTACGCTGTCGCCAACCAGAAGGTGCTTTGCCTGGACGCTGGACATTTCCACCCGACAGAGTACATCTCCGACAAGATTTCGTCAGTGATGCTGTTCGTGCCGGAATTGCTGCTGCACGTCAGCCGCCCGGTGCGTTGGGATAGCGACCACGTCGTCACCCTAACCGACGAACTACAAGCGATCATGCAGCAGTTGGTGCGCAACCGCTTCTTAGAGCGCACCCACATCGGCCTGGACTTCTTCGACGCCAGCATCAACCGTGTCGCTGCCTGGGTGATTGGTACGCGCAACGCGATCCGGGCACTGTTGATGGCTATGCTGGAGCCGCACGATATGCTGCGTAAATACGAAAGCGAAGGCAAATTCACAGAACGTCTGGCGCTGCAAGAAGAACTCAAAGGCATGCCCTTCGGCGCAGTCTGGGATATGTACTGCGAAAAGCAGGGCGTCCCGGTCGGCTTCGATTACATGGGCGAAATCCAGGCCTATGAAAAGGCCGTTCTGGCGCAGCGTTAAAAAAGACCCCCATCCTCGGTCCTTCCCCCGAAGGAGGAAGGATGCCTTGCTAATCAGCTTGGTAATTTAAGAAAATCCCCTCTCCTTCGGGGAGGGGATCTAGGGGTGGGGTCTCAAATACCCATCAATTTTCCCTGTAAACCGATTTGTGGTGTCAACCAAACAAAGGAACAACATGGACCTCTATAAACCGAATGAATACAAGCATGTCAATTATGGCTGGGACGATGCCTATGCCGACACGCTTGATCCTGTCGAACGGCTGGTGTATCGCTCTAACATATTGGGCGATGACCAGCGCGTCACCAATACCGGCGGCGGCAACACGTCATCGAAGATCATCATGAAAGACCCGCTGACGGGCGAAGATGTCGATATTATGTACGTCAAAGGCAGCGGCGGCGACCTGCGCACCGCCAAACGCGCCAACTTCGCCTCGTTGTATATGGATAAGGTCGAGGCGCTGAAGGACGTTTACGATCAGGCTGAGGTCAAAGGCGTCAAAACCGAGATCGAAGACGCGATGGTCGCCATGTATCCGCACTGCGTCTACAACCTGAACCCCCGCGCCAGCTCGATTGATACGCCGCTGCACGCCTTCATTCCCTATCGCCATGTGGATCACACGCACCCGAACGCGGTCATCGCCATTGCGGCTTGCAGCAACGGCCCGGAACTGACCAAGGAAATCTACGGCGACGAGGTCGTCTGGGTAGATTGGCAGCGCCCTGGCTTCGACCTAGGGTTGGTGCTGGAACAAACCATCGCGGAGAATCCGGGCATTGTCGGCATCATCCTGGGCGCACATGGCCTCATCAACTGGGCCAATGACGACAAGGAATGCTACGAACTGTCGCTGACGTTGATCGAAAAAGCAGATCGCTATCTAGAAGCACACAACAAAGGCGATCAAACTTTCGGCGGGCAGAAGTACCAGGCATTGCCGGAACTGGATGCCAACGCGGTGTTGTATGACGTGCTGCCTGTGCTGCGCGGCATGATCAGCCAGGAACAGCGCTTCATCGGCACGGTGCAGCGCGACGACGCGATTTTGACCTTCGTCAACAGCAACGATGCGGCCCGTCTGGCGGAACTGGGCACCTCTTGCCCGGATCACTTCCTGCGTACCAAAATCAAGCCGATGTATATCGACTGGAACCCGCAGTCGGAAGATGTGGAAGCCCTGCTCGGTAAGCTGGAAACGGGCATCGAACAGTACCGCAAAGACTATTCCAGCTACTATAACGACTGCAAACGGCCTGACAGCCCCGCTATCCGCGATGCCAACCCGCGCGTGGTCCTGATTCCGGGTGTGGGCATGATCGCCTGGGGTAAGAATAAGAGCGAATCGCGGGTGACAGCCGAGTTTTACAATAACGCTGTCGCCGTAATGCGCGGCTCGGAAGCGGTCGGCGAGTATTTGGCGCTACCGCGTCAGGAAGCCTTCGATATTGAGTATTGGGCGCTGGAAGAAGCCAAACTGCGCCGCATGCCGCCGGAAAAAGCCCTGGCCCGTAATGTGGTCGTGGTAGTGGGCGCTGGTAGTGGCATCGGTGTATCGACGGCGCTGCGCGTGGCCAAAGATGGCGCGAATGTGGTCTGTGTCGACCTGAATGCCGAGGCCACCGAAGCAACCGCCAAGCAGCTCACCGATATTTACGGGGTGGGCATCGGTGTTGCCGGAACGGGCATCAGCGGTAGTGGACCCGCTATCGGCCTGAGCGCGGACATCACCAAGCGCGAGAGCGTGGAGGCCATGTTCAAGCAAGTGCTTCTGGCTTATGGTGGCATCGACAACGTGATTGTGACCGCTGGCGTATTTGTCTCGCCGGATAAGACTGGGCACGTCACCGATGCACAATGGCGCTTTACGTTCGATGTCAACGTGCTGGGCGGCTACACCGTCGCTGATGTAGCCCGTCCCATCTGGGAGAAGCAGGGCATCAAGGGCACGTTGGTGCTAACGACCAGCGTCAACGGCGTCGTCTCCAAGAAGGGATCGGTGGCTTACGATACCAGCAAAGCGGCAGCCAACCACCTCATCCGTGAATTGGCCGTTGAGCTATCGCCGCTGGTGCGCGTGAATGGCCTCGCCCCGGCGACCGTCGTCGAAGGCAGCAGCATGTTCCCGCGCGACCGTGTGATTGTGTCGCTGACCAAGTACAACGTTGATTTCAGCGAAGACGAAGACACGGAAACGCTGCGCAGCAAGCTGGCCAACTTCTATGCCCAGCGCACGCTGACCAAAAGCCCCATCACACCTGATGACCAGGCCGAGGTCGCTTACCTGCTGAGCACGGATGCGTTCAGCAAGACGACTGGGCAAATTTTCAGCGTCGATGGTGGACTGCATGAGGCGTTCCTGCGCTAAAATTTGCGTTAAAATAGACCGACATGGATGCAGGGCACTGGCTCTGCATCCAGACTTCTTACCTGAAAACTTTATTGAGTCAGAAAGCCGCGCGACCATGCTTGAGCGTCCCTCCCCTAAAGGCAAACCCGTTTCCCTCTTTGTGACCTGTATCGTCGATATGATCTACCCCGATACGGGTATGTCGGTCGTGCGAATTCTGGAGCACCTGGGCATTGAGGTCGGTTTCCCGATGGCCCAGACCTGCTGCGGCCAGCCGGGATTCAACAGCGGCTACCGGGACGAAGCCAAAGCAGTTGCCAAGCAATTTTTGCGTGCATTTGAAGGCGCTGAGGTGATTGTTTCGCCGTCCGGCTCGTGCGTGGCGATGGTCCGCCATGAGTACACGACCCTGTTCGCCGATGACCCGGAGTGGCTGCCCAAAGCGGAACGCGCGGCGTCCATCACATGGGAATTTACGGAATATCTGGTGGATGGGCTGGGCATCGAAGACCTCAACCTCAAGCTGCCGGAAAAGCAAACCTTCACGTTCCATGATGCCTGTCACGGCCTGCGCCTGCTCGGACTGCAAGAAGGGGCGCGTAAGCTGATGAGTCATGTAGAAAATGCCGAAATCGAAGAGATGAACGAGTGCGATGTCTGCTGCGGTTTTGGTGGGCTGTTCGCGGTGAAGATGCCCAACGTCAGCAATGCCATGCTGCAAGCCAAGATCGCCAATATCGAAGCGGCTGATGCCGAGACAGTCGTCACGGGCGATGCGAGCTGCCTGACGCAGATGAACGGCGGCCTGACCCGCAAGAACTCCGATAAGCACGTTGAGCATATCGCGGACGTGCTGGCAAGTGGTCTGCCGAAGGGGTAGTAACGACTTTGATTTACAGGGGTGAATCGACTAGAATGAAGATCGAATAGTAGTCCAAGTTGGCTGGATACTGAGATGATCTTTCAACACACGCTAGACAACGTCCTCGCTGAAAGAAAGACACAAACGCGCCGCGTTATTCATTCTGGCGATGCAGAAATACGTGGTCGCTACAATCGCATTGAGGCTGTTCTTACAAATGGCCGATTAAAGTGGGTAGTCGGTCGGACCTATGCTGTACAAGCAGGTCGATGTGAGCCGTCTATTGCTCGCATACAGATTACAAAGATTAACAGCCAATGTGTTAAGTACATCTCCACTCGTGATGCCATCGAAGAAGGTTTCAGTAGCAAAAGAGAATTCTTAGAAACCTGGAAAAAGATACACGGGCCAAACTCGTTAGATCTTCGTGTCTGGATTGTCAACTTCAAACTCGTAGCAGAAGCTATTGAAGGATATCCAACTGCAGATATAATTAATATTAAGGACAAGCTAGAAGTTAGTATAAGCGATGCGAATAGACGACCTGGTTATTCTAGGTAGGGCAGCTCCCCAGCACTTAAAGAACGGTAGAACCACAATCTGTTTAGGTGGTTGGTCGTATGAACATGGATTTATCAGAATCTATCCCACCAAAGTTCGAATGGGTGTCAGTCGTTGGGACGTTATCAGCGTAGACGTTGAAAAGAATGTTGCGGATACTAGGAACGAAAGCTGGAAAATAGTCGGATCACGTGAAAATTGGGATTATCTAGAAGATTCTGTTCGCAAAGTAGGTAGGGTAAAAAATTCTGACCAGCGCCGAGAAATCGTAACAGATAACCTAACTTCATGCGTAAGTGAATTGAACAACAATCACATAAGTCTTGGCTTTATAAAACCCCAAATCATTCATAAGATGTATTTTGGCAAAAACGATCAATATGGCAAACCCATCCAACTACCATTATTAGAATCCTATGCCAAAGAATGGCCCAAAGTAAAATACGATTATGAACTAGAGCCTCGACTCAAATATTCTTGTGAGCAATGCCAAACCAAACAAGGTTTTCATGACCAAGTTATACTTGAGTGGGGATTTTACGAAGGTATGAGAAAGAACCCTGATAATCTTGAACAAGTATGGGAAAATGCCCAATTCTTGTCTGATGAACATGAAATCTTTTTGTTTGTTGGAAATCAGCAAAATAGAAGAAATTCTTATGTAATTATCAGTGTTATTCGCCTCAAGAAACAAGAAAAACCAACCACCAAGAGTATGTTTTAGCGCTATATACAGTTACCTCGCCCCGGCAAGCGGCAGAAGAGGTACTGTACTTCGCCTTCGCTGACGAAATCCTCCAGCAGGGGACGCGAGAACACGAAATCGCGGCGAAACGCGCCGTTGTCGTGGCAGGTCAGGCAATCGTTACGATTTTCCGTGCTGGGCAGCATGGACTGGGCATCGAACGAGCCAAAGTTCCAGTCGATCACGCCGATGGGCGTCGGTAGCTGGTTGACGGTCCAGTCGTCCCGCTTTTCGATCATGTGAATATTGGGCTGCATCGCTCCGGCGACGTAGTGGCCATCACTACCCCGCAGCGGATTTCCAAGTAAATCAGCCTGCGCATCATAAGTTTCAATGATGATCTGTGTGCCATACGGAATCTCCTCACCCGCTGCGACCGCAGCCACCACATCTGGCGCGGCATACACATGGCGCACGGTATGGTCGGGTCGGTCAATCACCAGATACAGTGAAAAATCATCACGGTAATTGGCAGGTAAGGTCATGCCGAAGTTGGGCACGTTGGCAGGTGCAGGCTTGGGCTGCTGCGTCAGCGCTGCCAAAACGAGCAGGCCAATCACCAGTCCGGCATAGATCAGGGGCAGGAATTTTTTCATCATGCAGAGATTGTAGCCCCAAATTATGACCACAATCTAACGAATTCGATAAGAAGCTGATTATGCGGTTTTCGGCTTACGTTTACGGGGTGAGCGTCTGGATTTCCAGATAAAGACCAGCAAACTGATGTCGATAACGAGCACGGTCAGCATAATAGGCTGCATCGTATTGAAGTCTACATCAGCCAATGGCAGTCCCGGCAGCCAGGATGCTGGCTCCAACGCCAATACGGCGAAAGCACAGACAAGGAATACAAATATTCCCCAGCTAAAAAAGCGAAGTGTGCTGCGTAAATACGCATATCGCTGCGTCAGGATGAATGCAGCGCTCGCCAGTAGCAGCGACCAGGGCAATGGGTTTGTCAAAAACCATCTTGATTGAAGATAACGAGTGAGAATCACGCTGCCCAAAATGACGACGACTGACACAACGGCTAAAAAACGATCCCTGGAAACGTGCCAACAAGCATATATCCACAAGGAAAAAGCCACGCCAATGTGAAATATCGACCCCAGCGCGAAAAGGTAGTATCCAAACGCAAGAAAAACACACAGAAAAGCAGGCGACAACAGGATGCTGAGGCCAATGCCAAACCCAATAAGTGAGTGCTTGTGGTATTTATCCATGAATCCATTATAGGGCTAATCGGGGTTTATGGCGTGTTGAAGGCGTCGCGCGTCATCTGAAAATCGAGTTCAACCTGCGTGGCGTTCGCAGCCATCGCCGCCTGGGTCGCGGCATAGCTCTGGGCGACCTGTGTCATCTGGTCAAAGCTAAAGATCGTAATGGCAGTCTGCGTGGCCTGGACGAAGCGCTGGCTCTGCGTGGCGGTCTGGTCAAGCTGGGCCTGGGTCGATTGGGCATAGAAAGCGCGTTCCGTGGCCAGGGCTTGCTGCGATTGAGCATTCCCGGCCAGCGCGTTGGAGGTCAACTGTAAATTGGCACGGTCAACGGCTAAAGCGGTGCGTGTCACATCCAGGTTGATCAGCGAGGGCGTCAGGATGAAGGCGGCTAACCCACCAATCATAAGGCCAACG
The DNA here is from genome assembly GCA_002699585.1 of Anaerolineaceae bacterium. Lineage (GTDB taxonomy): Bacteria > Chloroflexota > Anaerolineae > Aggregatilineales > Phototrophicaceae > Phototrophicus. The sequence continues at coordinate 63,717 of PABP01000005.1, forward strand.
ATCAACATAAATACAGCCAACCCGCAACCAACAGGCGTAATCTCATTGCGGGTGCGTGGGCGTTGTTTGAATTTGGGTGAGCCTTGTGTCATGTAACCAATGCCTTCTCGTTCCTGTCTATATATTCTAGCGCAGGGACGTACACAATCGAAGTGTACTTACAGCAACACCTGTTTGCGCGGCGAGATGCCTGCAAAGCCATCCGCGCTCCAGCCGACTTCCATGCCACGTGCTGCCAGCGCGTCGTAAAGAGTACGGGCCGGATCATCAGAGCGCCAATCATAGGCGGCTTCCTCGGCAAAGGGACTGTTGGCGGTGCGCTCGCCCTGGCTGCCATCGCCATCGACAAAGGTATCGACCACCACGCGCTTGGCCCCGCTGTTAGCCAACACATCCGCAAAATCCGGCGAATAAGGCAAACAGGGCGACACGGTAATCTGCACGTTGATGCCTGCCTCGGCACAGGACTTGATCGCGCTCATGCGTTGGCGAACGTGATTGGCACTGGGGCCGTAAGGCAAATCACCCAAGTCCGTCTCTAGGGTCATACTCAACCAGGCATAGGGAATGGCCGCGATGCGCTCGGCATCGTCTGTCACCAACGGGCTGCGCGTCTGGATTATCAGCAGGTCGAGGTCATCGTACTGGGCGAAAACATCCAGGCAGCGACGCGTTAGGCGATATTTGCGCTCCAATGGCTGGTAGGGATCGGTCACGGAACTCATAAAAATGCGCATCTCCGACCGATTTTTGGCCTTGGCTAGCTCCGCTGCCAACAAGTCGGGTGCATTCTCTTTCAGGATGACCGCGTCACCCCACTTTTCACCTTCCTGCTTGTTATACAACCAGTTTGGGAAGTTAGCCGCGTAACAATATTTACCACAGTAAATGCTGCCGAATCCGCAGCCTGCCGCCCAGGACAATGTATGCGTGTAGGGATAGGTTCCCTGCGTCAAAAAGCCACCTTTTTGCCGGGTCAGAATGCGCTTGGCGGTGACAGTACGGACAGCAGTCATCAGCGGGATACCCCCTCAAAATTCATACAATCGATTGGTGAAAATGGGCTGTAGCGAAGTTTGATTATTGTACAAATGTTCTATTATTTATGCAAGCTGAAACGGTATAGAAGCCAATGAAGAGTACCCAAGTCTGTTGACAGACAGACGAAAAGATATCACAATCGGAATTAAATACAGAACATTTGTTTGAATGGAGCCTAGTACATGAAATCAGAGCATTCTGATCTTAAACGGATGGATAACATGGGCATCGCGGTAGAATCTCTCGATGAGGCCATCGCTTTTTTCGCTGAGCTTGGCCTGAAACTCGAAGGGCGCGCTATGGTCGAGGGTGAATGGGCCGGGCGCGTTACCGGGCTGGGTGACCAACAGGTCGAGATCGCTATGATGGTCACGCCCGATGGCCACAGCCGACTTGAGCTTTCACGATTTCTTCCCCCGCCAGTCGTTGCCGATCATCGAAACGCCCCGGTGAACGCTCTAGGATACCTACGCATCATGTTCACTGTACGCGACATAGACGATACGCTTGCCAGACTTCGCAAACACGGCGCAAAGCTCGTTGGTGAAGTGGTTCAGTACGAGGACTCGTATCGTCTCTGCTATATTCGCGGACCCGAAGGACTTCTCATCGGGCTGGCCCAAGAAACCTCAAATTGACATGAGCACATGAGCTAGCTTGAGGCGTCGTCGCCCCCCATCAAACGACGGCGGCGTTCTTCGATCTGGGCCATGACATCATCGGTGACTTTCTTAGTCTCATTTTCCAGTTCTTGCAGACGGGAAAGGTCAGCTTCCGGCAGGCCCGTTTTGGGATTAATCTTAGGTTCGACGCGCAGGCGGCGCACATTGACCTCGGCCTCAGATTCTTCAATCTCAGCCTGGGCCGGTGCGGTTTCCGTATCGGTAATTTCGGTGACGGTGGCCTGGACCGTTTCGGCTTCGTCAACGACCACGGCCTCATCAGCCGCTTCGCTAGCCGCTTCGCTGCGGTTGCTCAACATACGGAAGCCAAAATAGAGAATGACCACCAGGATGGCAATCGGGACCAGACTGGTCAAAATGCCAATAATCTGCCCGATCAGCCACAGACCGATAATCAAAGCCGCAATGCCGATGATGATCTGGGTCGGCGTCAGCTTGCGAACGTCAAAGTTACGGATGCGATTGAGGAGTTCGAACATGGAAACCTCTCTCAGACGGTTATGAATCCATTATACATACAAACAATACGCACCGTACACGCTATCGGTGGCAGGCCGCACAGTTTATAGGCAATTCTAATGGGGAAAGTGACCTTTACTCAGCGCTCGACGATGATCTGGACATCATAGCTCTGCATATCTTGCGGAATGCCCACCCAGAAGGGCCGCAGCAGTTCATAAGGACAATCGCCCTCGGTAACGAAGCGCAGGCGCAGCGAATAGGTGCGGTTGGCATCATCGCGCAGGGAATCCAAAATATCATGCCGAGCTGTACACCCCTGGCCATAGCTCCACAAACCAGCTAAGGTGCGACCTAACTCAAAATCATAGGGAATACGCTCCACAGGCCGACGACAGGCATCGAGCGCATCGGCATCGCCATAAAACTCGATGTGGCTGATGGCATCCCGAATCACGAAAACCTGATCGCGCAGCACATAAGCCGCCTCAAAACAGATGCCGCTCATGATGTGGCGCTCGTCGGTGAGTTCCGGTGGCAATGGAATCGGTGGAATATTGGGCGGTGTGACGGAGGGCAGTACCACCCGCGCCGGTGTACCATCCGTAACCATCTCATCGGGCGAAAAAGGCGTCAGGTTACAGGCGGCCAGCAGTCCGATCAAACTAGCGATCCAGACCCAGCGTATCCACATTTTAGCCCTATGTCCGTGCAAACGACCTTGCCCTACCTCAGCATGACGATATGGCCATCATCCTAATAGCAAGTGAGGTCACACGCCAGCCTAGGTCGCAGGCGTTTGCCCTTCGCTGGCATGGTGAGCCATATTCCCGCGCTGGACCACCCACCAACCGACGCCAAGCGTCAGCAGCAGGGCTAGCAGCCAATAGAGCAGTTGCGCGTTGAGGTCGAACTCGAAGTCAGGGTTGATCTGGGGCATAAGCTCGGTGATGATGCCAAAAATACCAACGGCCACCAGCAGCACGCCCGATGCCCGCGTCAGGGCGTCATGATGGCGCGTCAACCAGCCAATGAAACGCCGTTGGAAGGGCACGGCCACCAGCGGCAGCACCAGCAGCGGCCAACCAAAGCCCAGGCCAAAACCGAAAAAGTAGATAAAGGTGGCGACCAGGTCTTCGGTGCCAGTGGCAATCGATAGCGACGACACCAGAATGGGCCCCGTGCAGGGCAGTGTCATCGGGCCGAAGAGCAGCCCATAGACGTAGGCTGTCAGGTAGCGATTGCGCAGCATGGGGGCCTGGGCTGTCTGCAAACGCGCGAAGGGATTGCTGCCGCGTAGCATGAACAGGCCCATGATAATGACGAAGGCATACACAATCGGCAGCAGAATGGGCAAAACCTGCCCAGCTCCGGCACTTAAAAGCACCAGCAGCACGCCAACGATCAGCATGGTCGTCAGGATGCCTGCCAGCACCAGCACACCCAGGAAAGCCGTTCCCCAGGTGGGACCGCGCTTCTCGTTCGAGGTTGTTCCGGCTAAGAAAGCGATCAGGCCGGGATAGAGCGGCAGCAGGCAGGCGTTGGTCAGGATGGCCGCGTTACCCAGGCCAAATCCCAGAATTAAGTCATCCATAGTCAGCAGTCTCCAGCAGAGTGAATAAGAGTGCAGCTTGCTGGCTGCACCCTGAAAACACCCTGTTTTCTCATCTAGGAACTCATGGAAGCGGATTGCATGAGGTCGATGATTTCTTCGGGACTATGGCTGCCTGTACTCAGGTCACTGAGCGTGCCATCGGGACTGATAATGAAGTGCGGCGTTGAGGGCGGTGTCGTGATACTGCGGCCATAGTGATCAACCATTTGTTGCAACATATCATCGGGTGCAACCGCGAAGGGCCAATCGAACTCCTGTGTCTGGGTGTATTCAGCCAAAGTCGAGTCAGCTAAACCAGATTCCACGCTGATACCGATGAAAACGTACTGGTCGCTATCCAGTTGGGGGATGGCATCGCGCACACGACGGAGCTGTGAGCGGCAGTTGCTGCACCAGGTGGCCATTGGCTCGACATAAACTGTCTTGCCTGCGAAATCCGCCAGAGTGAAGGTTTCGCCATTCCGGGCATCGACCAGTTCAATATGCGTCCAGTCTGGGCCATTGTATTCGCTGGCCATGTCGTCATCGGCCATGTCGCTATCAGCCATGTCATCACCGTCCGACATGGCTTCTTCATCCGTCATGTCTTCGCCGTCAGCGGCATCTTCATCGGACATGTTCTCGTCAGAGACTTCATCCGCGTTCTGGACGTCATCGGCGTCTTCGTCCATCAGCTCGGATTCAGTATCGGTGTTAATGCCCAGCACAGAGGTATCGTCGCTGAGTTCGCCGTTGTCGCCGCCATTGGCCAGGGCATCACAGGCCGTTAAAGTCGCTATAAGTGCTGCTGTCAAAAAAAGTAGGATAAAAATACGCTTCATACGGTTTTGCTCCCCTAGATGTCTCTTTGTCTTGGCAATGCGCGTGCATACCGGACGCGCTATGCACACACCCTATGCATAACAACTTACGAATTTCTTGCAAAACGGGCTTAGAAATCTACAGATAAGATGAGAGTTTGCTGACAGCAAGCAACTGAGCGTAGCATCCGAGCGCGGTGTCTATTAGGCTGTAATGAAAACCTTACACGTCACCAGGTCGCCACACCCTATGAGCCAACCTCAACCCATTCAACGTATCCAAGCCATGCCGGGGCCAGCCCGTGTTGCCATCTATTTTGGCGGCATTTTGCTCATCCTGGCAGTTGTGATGGCGATAACGGTTTTTGTATTCATCGTCACAGCAACCAACCAGCCGCGTACACAAGCCGCAGTCGCCCCCGGTGTCGGGTCCATCACGGAGTTCGTGCAATTGCCGGATGACGATGCTTACCCCAGTACGCTGGCGATTGCTGCCGATGGCACGCTGTACACAGCCAGCTACAAAACCGGGACGATCTGGGCTATTACACCCGATGGCACTATCAGCGAAGTCCCTAACACGCGTGAGCAACTTGGTGCGATTATCTCATTAGCCATTGACCCGGACGGCAACCTGTACGCGCTGGATCACACGGACCCCATCGACATTGAGGGCGGCATTCTGTGGCATGTCACCCCGCAAGGCGACATCCATAATTCGCTGGTGCTGGCGGAAACCGACCAGACCAATGTGCGCTTCTTCGATGATCTGGCGGTAGATGGCGATGGTCATGTGTACATCAGCGAACGCGTGCAGGATGGCATCTGGCGCTGGGAACCGGAGACGAATAACATTGTGCTGTGGTGGCACCAAGAAAACACATCCGACGATGACCTGCCACCATCACCGGGAGGCCTGGCTTACGATGGATCTACTGACAGTATCCTGATAGCCGATGCGACCCTACACACCATCACGCGGATTCCTGCCCATTCAGAAAGCCCACAAACCGAGGCTGAGATCATTTATCGCTATAATGGCACAGTAAAATTCGCACCCGGCTTCGACGGGTTGACCGTGACACCCGATGGCAAAATCTATATGGCTGCCCTGGGGCAAAACGCTCTGGCCACCCTAGAAGGCAGCGAGATGGTTATCCTGGCACAAGGGTTCCGGGGCAGCAGTGACGTCGCTTATGATCCCCAACGCAACGAGCTGTACGTCAATAACTGGGACCAGAGCTATCTACAGCCGCAAAACATTTTCTTGTTCCTGTATATGGACATCCCGCCGCGCCTGCCATTTGCTATTGACCGCATTGAACTTGGCGATGGTTAGCTGAATCCACTCATCGATATTCGGCTGTCTTGCAAGCCACGCTCCTATCCCAGGCAATTTTCCCATAACAAAATACAAACTTATGCTTGAAGCCAGTGCAAAGGCTCAAGTATTTGTTTCTTCACGCTCAATTTGTAATATAATCAAGTCATATATCTATGCGCCATTTCGACAATTCCACCCCCTATGCTGGTTGCGCGTACAGCGCATTTATCTAATAATGACTTGGTGAACGTTGGGGAGACACTGTGTCGCCAATGGCCTGAACAACGATACGTTGATTCTATTTGTGCCGACGCCACAGGAGTAAAGAAACATGTCACAACCAAATAACGGTCGGCGGCGTGCGAACAGTCAAAATCGTGAGCGCGATATTGTCCTGACTGCTGCGCGTATCATCCACACGGATGGTTTCAGTCGCCTGAACGTTGACGACCTCGCCAAGAAGGTCGGCATTTCAAAATCTACGCTTTACCAGCATTTTGATCATAAAAGCGATATTGTTCTTTTTGCACTCAATGCGGGTGCACAGGCGATTTCTGGTTTTTTGACCAAGGCCGAGGGGATGCCGCTGGATCGACTGGAAGCGCTGCTGCGATTCTTATATCGTTATCAGGAAGACGACGATAGTTCGCTGGCCTGCGTCGTCTTTACGGAAGCGATCCACCAGATCAACCTGCATGAAGATGCTTCTGAATGCATCCAGAAGATGCTGCATTTAGTCAACAGCATCATCGAAGATGCCAAAACGCAAGGCCAGATCAGGCAGTCGTTATCAACCGACGTTGTTAGCGGCAGTTTGTTCAGCACAGCGATTTTGATGTCCTCACATTACCTACCATCCAAGCTCAAAACCGATGCGGCTTACGTCGATCAAGTAATTGGCTGGTGGCGTAGTAGCCTCGCTTAACAGGCCTCCATTGTGACGCTTAGGTGGCCCCTTACCCCTTAATACGCTCTCTCACTTAACTGACGAAATCCCCACGCTCCGTTGACCGGAGCGTGGCTGTAGATTACCATACGATCCGCTCATGCTCTCATCGTCGCTCTCATTGCCGTATGAGCATGAGCTTATCTGTTGAAACATATGCTGGACAGACTATGACTCACTTTCAGGAACCCCCTGTCGATCCCCTGGAAGATACCAATCCATCGATGGTCATGCGCCCCGTAGAGGAACCGCAACGCCAGGGTAGTGCTTTCGGCTGGGTGATATTACTGGGTGCGCTCTTGTTGACTCTGGCCGCGGTGGTGGTCCTGCTGCTGCCCCATGACGACACAAGCGTGCCGGATGTCGCTAATCTGCCGACCCAGGCCAATGAGCCAACCGTCGCTCCGACAGAGGATATGCCAACTGTCCAAGCGGAACCGACACTCGCCCAGGACACGGCTGATGTCCCGCTGTTGCAAGCCAATATGGATGCTATCCCGACTATCAGCGCTGAGCGTATCAATACCTTGCTACAACAACCACTGGAACGCGATTATGGCGCACTGCCCAAGTACGATCCTTTTACCACGATTCCGCAGCGGCAGCGTACGGAATTCCTGGAATATACGGTTGTACAGGGTGACACGGTCTTCGATATCGCCCAGCGCTACGGCCTGGCTGAGGAAAGCATCGCCTGGTGTAATGGCAAGCTGACGTTCAACATTCGACCGGGAGATGTATTACGAATCCCGCCGATGGATGGCGCTTGTTACAAAGTGCTGGGTACACGCAACCAGAGCGTTGCCGACGTCGCTAACGAGTACAACGTCAGTGACCCCTATGAAATCATTGATTTCCCTGGCAACAACCTCTACGGTCAATCGCCGGAGTTCGTGCTGCAAAGTGGCTACGATCTATTTTTGCCCGGTGGCGAGGGGCCACTCATCACCTGGAACCCCGGTTCGACCATCGAAGAAAACAGCGATGGATCGTATACGGTTTCCTTCGCTCAGGGACAATCGGGTAGCTGTGGCGCGGTGCAGGCGGCAGGTGGTACCTATTGGGGCAATCCGCTACCGAACGGCACCTGGGTACGCGGTTTCTTCAGCGGCCATACCGGCATCGACCTGTCAGCAGCTGTCGGCACGCCCATTTATGCGGCCAACGGTGGCCCGGTCCTCTTCAGCGGGACGAGCAACTGGGGTTATGGCATCGCAGTCGTACTCGGGCACGGCCCCTTCTCTACGCTGTACGGCCATATGAGCCAACGTAATGTCAATTGTGGCCAAGTAGTTGGCACGGGCCAGGTCGTCGGATTGGTCGGCAGCACGGGCAACAGTTCCGGGCCGCACCTACACTTCGAGATTCGCTACAACGATGTGCCGCAGGACCCAACCCTAACAGCGGGTGTTGGCTGGTAAGATTGGCTACTATATCAAACGAAAAGGACGCTCACGAGCGTCCTTTTTTGTTGAAATAAAACCCACCCCTATATCCCTCCCCATGATGTGAGGAGACTTATGCCAGCTAACCTGTCGCTAGTAAAGGCATCTTTCCAAAATTAGGAGAAAACTGAGAATGGGAGTCTATCAAGCAGCACTCTCGCCTATTCGCCATCGACAAACTCGTAGCTGAATTCAATCGGGTAAGCATCCATGTGGCCGGCGATGTCGAAGCCGCCCGTGCCGCGCAGGCCAACCAGTTCATCTGTACCGGAGCCAGGTACAATTTCCAGCGTTTCCTTGACGCCTATTTTATCAAATGTGCCAACATGCTTGATGGCGAAGCTGCCTTTTTTGCCAGCCAAGGCGCCTGTCACGCGCTGGAGGCCGACCACAGTGCCCGATTGATCGGGATTGTAGTACATGAGGTATTCAAGCTGGCTTTCGCCTTCGATGTCGCCGCTGTAGGTGTAGGTGATAGTCGAATTGGTCATTTTGGCCCCATCCTCCAATTCCAGATAGGGTCTTTCGTCCCAGGTTTTGAGGGCAAATTGAGCTTTGGCAGTTTGCATGGGCCGTTCCTTCATGTGGTGTTCAGGTCAATATGCTAGTGTCAGGGTATCATTGAGGCAGGCAAACACATTGTAAAAATGCGACAGTTTAGAATGTTTGTGCTATATTAACCATAGTAAGTCGAGGCCCTCATTGGAAACAACCACCCGCACCAGTCGCGGCATTTTGAAGCCCCAATTAGCTGAGCAGCACTTCCGGCTCACTCGGCATGCGCCTGCCCCCGACCTGGCGGATGTCATTGATCGCTATTGGGTGATCGACTGGGATTTACGCGGCCAACCACCCTATGAGCAATCGACAATTTCCTCGCCACATATCAACATGGTATTCGACCCGTACAAGACGGGCATTTTTGGTGTGGCAACCAAACGTTTCAACTACCTGCTCAAAGGCCAGGGACAGGTGTTCGCGGTCAAGTTCCATATCGGCGCGTTTTACCCTTTTATCCAATCACCTGTATCTGAGTTTACGGACAGCCTCATCAGCCTGGGAAATGCCTTCGGTCAGGCGGGAGAAACGCTGCAAAAGCAGGTGATGGTTGCCAACGATGTGCATAGCAAAATCATGCTGGTGGAGGATTTTCTGCGTGGGCATCTGCCGCAGCCTGATGACAATGTTGCGCTGGTACAACAAATCATCACAGAGATTGAGCAGGATCGCAACCTGATGCGCGTTGAGGATCTGGCGCAGCGCATGGGGTACAGTCCACGCAGCTTGCAGCGACTCTTTCACCAGTACGTTGGAGCCAGCCCAAAATGGACGATCCGCCGCTATCGGCTGCAAGATGCCGCCGATCTGCTCGACCAGCGAACGCCGGATGATTGGGCGCGGCTCGCTGCTAACCTGGGCTATTTCGATCAGGCGCACTTTATCAAAGATTTCAAGGATTTGATTGGCGAGACACCCGCTGTTTATGCCGCTTCCACAGACGACGCCAGCCACTCAGATGCTGACCACACCAGGAGCAATGGATGCTGACCCTCCCCCAAACCAACTGGACATCGACTATTCGCGGGCTGCATCAGGTGGCCATGCTGCTGGCTCCGATCCATCGGGCGCTGCTTCCTAAACGCCCGAATTGGCTGCATCTGCCGCTGCATGTGCAGCCTACCGGCCTGCTCTCACAGGCGTTGCCCAACGGGGGACGTATCCTAATCGACTTCAAAGCCGGGTTCGTCAATTACCAACGTAACAACGGCATTCAGGCCAGCTTTGCCTTTGCCAGTCACTCGCAGGCCAGCCTCATGCACGAGATATTGGCAGCCCTTCAACACGATGAGCTTGAGCACATCCTGGGCGATGCCAACGATGAGGCCTTGTTATCGACGCTGCTGCGTCATGTCCACACCAATGAAGGGCTGGCATCCCCCCTAAATGCTGATGAGTTCAGCCAAGAGGAGCCACTCGCCATTGATCCAGACGTAGCGAATGCCTATGCCAATGTGTTGTATTCGGTCTTTACCGGGGTGGCCCGTTACCGAGCACGCTTGAGCGGGCATCTATCGCCGGTGGTGGTGTGGCCGGAACATTTTGATCTATCGACGTTGTGGTTCGCGTCGGGCGCCATGGACGAAAATCAGGCGCATATCAGCATCGGCTTCGCACCCTATAGCCCTGGCTATGAGCGGCCCTATCTGTATGCTTATGCCTATCCGTATCCACAGGATTTTGTGCCGCCAGCAGTACCGTCGCCCGCATTCTGGAACGCAGACGGCTGGCGCGGGGTGGTCGTGCCGTATGACGATATGGCCAGTCAAAACGAGGTCACAGCCTATGTCGAGCAGATGTGTATGGCATTGTTTGGCATTCTGCGAGAAGTATTGGAAACGTAATCAAAATACGCGGCAAGAGCATAATATATTGTGTCCCTACGGATCTAGCTCTTGAAGTATGCTCCATGCTGGGCGAGGAACTCGTCGCGCGTCATACCGAATTGCAGCGAATCGTGATACACGCCATCGCTGTAGACGACTTGACGCAGGCGGCCTTCCAATGTAAAGCCAAGGCGCTCATGCAAGGCAATCGAGGGCTGGTTAAAACCATAAACCTCGACGTTGACCTTATGATAACGGCGCTCCTGAAAATAGTAACGTAGCAGCAACAAGATCGCCTCGGTCGCATAACCACGCCGCTGGTAATCCGGCAGCACAGCCAACCCATAACGGAACGTGCCATTGCGCAGGTCACAGTTATGTGAGTTGATCGTTCCGACCAGCTCGCCATCTAAATTTTCAATCTGGAAGCGAAATCGATCATTTTTCGGTTCATTGGTCGCTTCGGCCTGGGCCCAGGATTCTACCTGAGGCTTAGACGCAGGGAACGAAATCTCATAGCTAGCACGGGCGGCTTCGCTATCAAAATTCCACTGATAATGCGTCTGCCAATCACTCGGCTCGACAGCCCGCAGCCGAACACGCTGGCCCTCAAAGATATAGGTCATGATGGATGCCGCTCCTGTGGGGAAGCAAATAAGAATTACTGGATGATGCTGGATGAGGTCGCTGTTTCAGTCGGTATCTGTAACGGGATCAATGTAATGATGCGGTTGGGTTCACCCTCAGAGCTGGTCGCCATCATCGAGCCGCCATGCAAACGCACGATGGCATTGGCCAGCGCCATGCCCATACCCGTATCGACCTGATCGCCCAGACCGGGACGGGTGAATGGCTCGAAGATGGTTTCGAGCGTATCCTCGTCGATGGGGTCGCCGGTATCCTCAACCGTGATGCGCGCATAATCCAGGCCAATAAACAGCACCTTTTCCAGTTTAAAGACCACGGTTGTCTGGCGCTTGCTAAAGCTGATAGCATTGGTTAGCAATTTTTCCAACATGCGACTGAAGCGCTCGGCATCGACCTGGCCCATTATTTTTTCTTCGGGCAACTGTGGGGCAATTTGGATAGCACGCTCGTTGGCAAAGTCACTCACACGCTCAATCACCACATTTACCAGATCACACAAGTCTACCCGACCGATTGCCAGATGCAACGACCCTTTTTCAAAGCGGGTCAGGTCGAGCATGTCTTCTACCAGGTTGATGATATAGTTGTTGACGCGCTCCAGCACTTCCAGATGATGGGGCAACCGCTCCGGCTGTTTACGCACCATGTGCAAACGCAAAGCGAAGCTTGTCAGTGGATTGCGCAGTTCATGGGCAGCGTTGGTGATAAAGCGCATACGCTGTTCCTGCAAAGCAAGCTGTCGGCTGACATCACGCACGACACCCACCATGCGGATGCGCTCCGCACCGGGGCCGCCCACCAGCGTAAAGGTAATGTGCGCGGAAAATTCGGTGCCATCTTTACGACGAATACGGGCGACTTCAAGCTGGTCGTTGAGTTGGTCGTCTGTACTGCCTAAGAGTGCCGCAAAGGGATCGGCATTGGCATCGACGGTAGTTTCAATATGGATTTTTTCTAGCTTTTCGCCAATGAGTTCTTCGGGACTATAACCAACGAGATTGCAAAGGCTCGGGTTAACGTACTCGAAGCGGAAATCTTCAATATAGAAAATACCCTCGCCCGTCGCGTCCAGGATGGCGCGCAAGCGCTGCCGCTCCAGTTGCAGGTCGCGGATGTGCTTATCAACCAGATACTCTAGGCGCATATTTTTCTGCTGCATCTGTTCGACCAGTTCAGCATTTTCCATCGAAATGGCCAACTGGCTACCTGTCGCCACCAGCAGTTCGATGTCATCGACTGTAAAATCTGGCTCTTGCGCCTGACGGATAGCCACCACAACGCCGTACTCACGAATATAGCCAGCAATGGCTTGGCGGCCATCGGGCAACGTCAGCGTATGACCGGATTCCGCCAGGGGGATCGTCAGCAAATCGGCAGCAGTTCGTTTCTCATAATCTTTTAGTTTGTCAAGTAAGCCGACATAGTCTTCAAGAATTGTGTCAGAATCGCCCTCGCCAACCAGTACTTTCCGTTTGACCTGCGCGTCCATCAGATCATATGTCACCAAGAAGAGGGTGTCTGTCTCCAGGGACATGGCGATAATATTGAGGACTTCTTCCAGCGTCTCGTCAAGGTTTTCCGTATGGATAAGCAGTCGTGCAACCTGATAAAGCGCATCGGTTTTGATGAGCGTATCCAGCAAGACATCCTGCGTTTTCTCACGTTCCTGTAGTTCGTACGCCGCCCGTTCTTCCAACCAGACTGTCATCAGCCATTGGCTGCTCGCATGGGCGATGCTCTTCACCGTGTCGACATCCTGCTGCGTAAAATGATCGACCTCGCTGTGGTCCAGGTTGATGATGCCCACGACACGCTCATGGTACAGAATGGGAACGCCCATCCAGCTTGAAATATATTCCGTGCCTTTAAGGGCGACCCAGTGATCAATCTTGGATGTATCGTGAACGAGAATGGGTTGTTGGTAGGAGATTAGCTCTTGCTGCACGACCTTACTTGATAAGAAAGACTGGATGATCTGGGCGTTGACGCCTTCTGGATAGCCCCTTATAACAGCCAGATCGTAGTGGCTTTTGTCGACCATACAGATATTGGCACTGGTATACTCTACATGCTCCGCGAGGTAGTCCAGGATCACGTTGAGCATGCTGCTCATATCTGTTTTTTGCGAGAGCAGCATCCCCAGGCTATGTGTCATATCACCATTTTGAACGACACGCGAGAGACTGTTCGCCATCTCATCAGGGGGCGTGTGGGGCATTAAGGTAAGCAGCATTGCACTGCTGGCGCTGCCATCTGCACAGGACATTGGCCCGGCATTACACATATAGGAGCGGGGTGATCCGTGCGCGTACTGAAGCTCCACCAAAAAAGGCTGGACCTCAGAGTCTTCGTCTCTTAAGTCAGGGAAAGGGACCAACCCGGTCAGTAGAATCTCTTCGACCCGGATATCGGTTAAATCATCCAGAGCATAGCCGCTTACATCCAGAAAAGCGCTATTCACCATCACAATATGGCCAGCATCAACCACAAGCAGTGGCGCAGCCACTGCATCAAGTAAGTCTTGCGAGATACTCAGAGCTGTCATGTGAGCTAGCACTACGTCCTACGTCTGGCTTACCTTAGCATACAGACATTCAAACCATTATTGCATTAAGAATGACATCCTGAAAGCCACCAAATCATTAAGCCTATGTATACACTCATATACACAAACGGGGCTGCTCAGATCGAGCTATAGGTACAAAAAGACCTGCTAATAAAGCAGCAGCCCTGTCGCCTGCGACAAGACGGTTATACAGTGGCGTCGTCTGTCACGATAACTTTCAAGGCGTTGACCAGTGTTTCGACCGTACAAGGCGTTTCGGCAGAGGGTTCTTCTTCGCCATCTGCGTAGATCTTCTGCGGCGGGTCGGCTTCAATATGGATGGTCTTGCCCTGCCAGCTTTGTAAAGGCACACTTTTCCGGTCACGCCCGCTGATGCTGCCCATAATACCCAAAACGGTCTTTAGGTCGGTATTGAGGACGTAAACATCGAGCTTGCCATCGTCAATGATAATTTCCGGGGCAAGGCGGATACCCAAAGCGCCGATGGCATTGCCATTACTAATCATACAGGCTGCGCCTTCAGTTTCAAACCGTTCACCGTCAATGGTCAGCACATATTTGGCATAATTCGGTTCGCGCATGGCCTGCACGGCACCGACGATGTAGGCCGTCACACCGAAGGTATCTTTCATTTCGCGGTTCACTTCTTCATGAAAACGCGCGATCACGCCAGACCCGACCCGCAACAAAAAATAGCGATCCCCAACCTTGCCCGCGTCGATATCGCGCGTTTTGTGCGGCTCACAGATGACACGCAAGGCATCGGTCAGATTATTGGGCAGGCCAAGTTCGTCAGCCAGGGCATTGGCCGTACCTCCTGGCAAGACGCCCATTGGGACCCCTGTATTAATCATACCACCCGCAACATCGAGCTGCGTGCCATCGCCGCCGTACGACAAAACAGCGTCAACGCCTTTTTCAACAGCGGCCTTAGCCAGACGTGCGCCATCACCAGCAGCACGGGTAATCGATACATCCCAGTCGATGCCGTACTCGTTGAAGATGTCGTTGAGCGTATTGAGAATCGGCTCGTTATTGCCAGATGCTGGATTGATAATGACCTGGACCCGCTGATAGGGTGTGCTCAAAGTGTGGCCTCTCTAGAGACTATTTGTGGGGTGATGTCCATCAAAGCAGCCTGGACCAGCCTTAGCGAGTTGTCGTAATCGTCGCAGCGCAGTTGGGCGCGCGGCGCATGAATGTAACGGGCCGGCATCGAAATCACCATCGAGGGGATGCCCGCATTGCTCAGGTGGATGCGTCCGGCATCGGTACCACCACCCAGGGCCGTTTTAAGCTGGTGCGGAATTTCATGCTGCTCACCGACCTGGCGCAGGAAAGCAAGCAAATGCGGCGGGGCAATCATGCTGCGATCCATCACCGTGAAGACCGGCCCAAGACCCTGCTTACAGCCCGGATTGGGCGTATTGGCATCATCGGGATCAGCATCAGCCAGGGGGATGTCATGGGCGGTAGTCGTCTCTAAGACGATGGCCACATCCGGGTTCAGGCGTTGGGCAGCGATACGCGCCCCACGCAAGCCGATTTCTTCCTGTACCGTGAAAGCTGCCACAATATCGACCGGGTAAGGACCGCCGCGCAGCAGTTCAATCAATAGGGAGCACCCGGTGCGGTCGTCAAAGGCTTTGCCACGCATGACGTTGTCACCCACCATCGAAAATTCGCTGTCGAAGGTCACGCGCGTACCGCGTTTGGCTTTGCTTTCCGCGGCGCTTTTGCTGCTGACGCCAATGTCGATGCGCAAACTACTGAGCTTGGTGACGTTCTGGTCATGATTCTTGTGAATGGGCGTCCACAGGATAACACCGGGCATGCCATCCGGGCCGACGCGCACGCGCAGCGCAGGCAGAATACGATCATCAACGCCACCGACATTGGTAAATTTGAGCAGGCCGTTGCTGTCGTGGCCCGTTACCATAAAGCCGATTTCGTCCATGTGGGCGGCGATCATCACGCGCAATTTTTGTTCGCCGGTGCCCTTCTTAAAGGCGGTCAGGTTGCCGATGGAATCAATGTGAATGTCGGTGACGTGCTCTTTGATCGCATTGAGCACGATCTTGCGCACCGCAGTTTCTTCCCCACTGACGCCAAAGGCTTCTGATAGGTTTTTGATGAGTTCAAGATCGGGCATAACAAACCGCCTCTAAGCTGCTGTTCTCAATAAAAACGTCGTATTTATCGCGCTGGTGCTCTTCACCAGTCAGGGATCAGGTCTTTCCCCTGACGGCGGCGTGCTTCCGCCCAGTAGGGACGGTTCAAATCGACGAAGTCCTCGTTATCGTGATGTTCCCGAAGCACACCACACAAAATTTCCTCGGCTTGGGCATAGTGCTGCTGCTTGAGCAAATAACGGGCATGCAGTACCCGCGCTGATAAATCATGGGCATCAATCTTCAGAGCGTACCGAATATCGCACCAGGCATCATCCAGCATATGCCGATTGATGAGACGCGAGCCACGCATCAGCCGCACCTGCAAATCATCCGGCACCCATTCCACCAGCAGGTTGATGTCCTCCATCGCTTCTTCTGGCTGGCCGTTGCCTTCTTTGGCATTGATGCGCAGCCGCAACGCACGGGTAACCAGGTCATTACGCCCCCCAGCCAATGCCATCGCGCATGTGAGGTCAGCGATAGCTCCATCATGGTCGCCATGCATATGCCGAGAAAAGCCACGATCCATATAATAAACTGGGTTTTGGGGGTCGCGTTCAATGGCCAGGTTTAAGTCCCGCTCTGAAAGCACATAGCGCTCTTGCATGCGGTAACACAAAGCGCGCTCTGCGTACAGGTTGGCAACAGACTGATCTTTCTCAATCAGATCCGTCAAACGGGCAATTTCACGGTTAATTGGCATGGGGTGTTTGTCCGCCTTAGCGAAAACTCGTTGTCGTTATACTTGATTTTCTTATGATGTACCTGAAGACTTACTTATAAGGGCAATCTTCATAATCACAACTTTCCGCATCGACGAGAACCTCTGGCTTGCCACAGACCGAGCAGGTATTGCTAACGGCTTCAATTTTGCGGTCCGTCGCTTCTTCTACCTGGACCTGCTCTATTTCCGCGGTACGACGCGTGTAGCGGCTGAGCGCATTCATGGCGGCCATCAAGACCATCGGGTCAGGATCGGTCAGGGCTTCGTTGAGGGCAGACGCCGCCTCGTCGTATTCGTCATCGCTCAGGTCATCGACATAATCACCGAGCATCTGCGCGGCTTCCGCACGGGTGGATGCATCTTCGTTATGACGCAAGTGGTAGACAACATCTTCAAAGGTGACTTCATCACTCATGATCGAGCTTCTCCCCATTCATGAACCCGACAGGGTGACCGTCACCCTATCAGGACTATGATACGTCATCCAACTCGTTCCAGTCGATAGCCTGCATGAAATCAGCATCCAATGCGGCGATAAAATGGGCCAACAAGCGGCCTGTGCGCTCCATATCGCGCAGGCTAGCTGTTTCTATAGGAGAATGCATGTTACGGATCGGCAGGCTGAGCAAGGCAGTTGGGATGCCATCGCGAGCTACCTGAATCGCCCAGGCATCGGTTCCCGTCGCGCCAGAGAAGGGCATCACCTGATGCTTGATCTCATAACGCTCGGCCACTTCAATAATTTTATCATAAAGTTTGGGGTGAATATTAGCCCCTAGGGCGATTTCCGGCCCACCGTCGATGTCGCTGGCATCGTCGCTGGGCATACCGGGCTGCGGCGCGAAGCCCACGTCCAGGGCAATGGCCACGTCCGGCTGAATGTGATAAGCAGTGGTGGCCGCACCGAGCAGGCCGCTTTCTTCCTGGACGGTGGCGGCGGCGTAGACATCCCAGGTGTGCTGCATATTTTGTAGTTCATTGAGCGCGTAGGACACGATGGCAATACAGGCGCGGTCGTCGAAGGCTTTGCCTGCCACCAGCTTGCCGTTGAGGTCCATCAGCGGCGCGTCAGGCGTAATCAGGTCACCGATGGTGACGAGCTGCTCGACTTCGTCAGCAGGCAGACCCACATCGATGACCAATTGATCAAATGAGGGGTATTTTTTGCGATCAGCGGCGGCCAGCAGGTGCGGTGGCACAGTCGCGACAATGCCGCGCAGCGGTTCCTTGCCATGTACGATCACGGGTTGGGCCATCATGATGCGGTTATCAACGCCGCTGACGCGATGCACGAAGATGAAGCCATCGACCACATCGCGCACCATCATGCCGATTTCATCCATGTGGGCGGCCAACATGATCTTGCGTGGCGGATCAATGGGGCGCGTGGCGCGTTTGATGCCTATTAAGCTGCCGAGGCCATCAATCTCGAACTCATCGACAAAATCCGCCCAGGTATCGCGGACCAACTCGCGCACAGGGCCTTCGTGGCCGGATGGTGCATGGGCTTCGGTGATCTCTTTTAGGTGTGACTTCAGATCGAACACGGTCGTTCCCCCGCTGCTGTGCATGACGCCCGCTAAATGTTTATGTGGATTGCTCTAAAGGGTAGCAAATTCGGAGGTGGAATCAAAATACCAATTGGCTAATGTTCATGGAGTTGTTATTTAGGGTGTCAACAGAGAAATTCATTTTCTTCTGTATACTTGATTATGGTAAGAGAGAACAATTACACAGAAGCAACAAGCGAGGATTCGATGTTCAAATATTCCGTATCCAAATTCCGTATATTTATTATTGGGATAGCTATCTTGTTGCTGCAAATGACTATATCCCAAACCAATGCACAAATGTCTGTGCCCCTTACTGATGCAACTGAAACCACTGAGATTCAAGATATATCAAATTGGGAACTTGAACATTCTGAGCTAAATGCCGAGATTTTATGGCAAAAAGCTTTACCTCTCCGTCAGTCAACATATCTCCTGCAAGCGACTTCCAATTTTGCTGCGGTTACTCGTAGTTACAATGATACTTTATATTGGGTTGATCTGTTCACTGGCGAAGTTAGGGAACAGAGGGATCTAGGAATTATCAACGGTCTCGGCGCGTATGGTGACACATCATGGGTTGGTACTCGATATGGTGGGCAATCGCTCATTCAAATTGACCAAAATGGTGAGCTCATTTACTTTATCTCTGAGCGAAGCCTTAGGCTGGGGACCCTTAGGATTATGCCTTTTGACAATCTCCTTTATGTGACTTCAATCACATCTCTGGACGATACCTTTATATTTGACTTGAGCCTTATGGAACTTTTATCAAGCAGTGCTGTTAGTGATTTTCTAGGGGCGATAGATGCAGATACCTACCTTTCTTGGGATGACGAAACAAGTCAGATAAATCTAGTAGATCGCACAACATCGACTGTGTATTGGAGTTATTCCTATTCGTACTCAGAGATTAACTTCGTTGAGTTTGTTGGATTAGCAAATAACAACATACTAGTCAATGTAAATGATGAGCGCATTGTATCCCTCTCCAGTCTTGAGGGGATTGAGAATTGGTCCATTCAAACACCTGAAAATGACGCACCGCCTATTATCGCTGGAGACATGCTTACCAGATTAGTTGGCAACAGTCTGGTATTTTATGAACTAGCGGCTGGTGAACGCATTGGAGCTATAGACCTACAACGCAACATTGATGTCGATGAAAGACGTCGATCTGACCCTTTCCCAATAGCTTATTTGGCTAGTTCAGGAAATGTTGTTATTTTGGGACATCAAAAATTCGAGGAAATTATTGCTATTCGTGTCGAACCGCAGTGATGTAGTAGAGCGCCTAGGTCTATATGATCATTGCTCAAAAACTATCGCAACCGATTGCTTTAATAAGCGCACGTAAAGGTCAAACGCATGATAGAACTCGCCATTTCGTCGTGGTCGCTGCATGGGCAGTTTGGGCAGGTGTGGTACGAACCTGACCCGGACAAAGTCATGATCAATCACGGGGGCCAGAACCCTGCTAACCTGGACCTGCTCGATCTGCCTGCTCAGATGGCCGAAAACGGCATTTTTGTACTGGAGCTGTGCAATTTCCATTTGCCATCTGTGGAAAATAGTTATCTGCTGCGGCTAAAGCAGGCCATGCAGGATGCGGGCGTTTCGCTGGCCAATCTGCTGATCGACACAGGTAATCTTTCCGCAGCCGATGATGCCGACTGGCTGGACAGCATTAAAATGGCGAGCTTCTGGCAAGATATAGCCCAGACATTGGGGGCCAAGGGTGTTCGACTCGACTGCGGGACAGATGCACCGACGCCAGCCGCCATCGAGCGCAGTGCCCGTGCGCTACAGGAATTGTTCGATTATGGGCATAAGATTGGCTTGTCAACAACAGTCGAGAACTGGCGGCAGCTCAGCCTGGAACCCGTAAACTTGCTGGAGATCATGCGGCAGGTGGATCGTCCCCTGAAGCTATGCGTCGATTTCGGCAATGCAGAAAAAACCGCAGACAAGATGGCCACCCTGGAAACGCTGCTCCCACATGCCAACAGCATTCACCTCAAAGTCAATTTTGATGGGCTGGCAGTGGATGTCGATGAGCTGAACACCTACATGGCCATGATTCAGCAGGTGAATTTTGCGGGCCATATCTCGCTGATTGTGGGCGAAACGTCTGACGAGTGGGAGCGAATCCAGGCGATGAAAGCGGCTGTCGAGCGGGTGTTGTGATGGTAAGCGAAGAGGGCGCGACATGTCCGCGCCCCCATGCATCATTCGCTGATGGTGACCGGGCCAAGCGTCACGACCGGACCATTGACTGTTTCCAGCGGGGCATTCGGCTCCTGATACCAGTAGACGGCCAGCGTCAGATCATAATCTCCAACGGGGGCATCCGCCGGTATAGCCAGTGCATGGCGGCTGTGAACTGCTTCGCCAATTTTCCACTGGCTGGATGGCAAATCCGCGATGGCTTCATCCAACTGGGCCACGATGTTGCCCTCGGCATCACGCAGATGCACAGCCACCGAATAATCCTTACCGAGCGATTCGGATGCCTGCCACCACAGTTCAAGGAACAGGCTATCATCGGCCTGCTGCTGACCGGAGAAGATGGCATCGTCTAAAATCAGCGACTCGCCAAAGGTCAGCGGGTCATCAGCGATGGGGCGCTCGAACAGATATACATCGACTTCTTCATCTGGGATAGGCACATCGGGCGTGTTGGCATAGCTAGTATGCTCAACCAGTTGATACCCCAGATAGCCCTCTTGCAAACGCGGCAGAATAATCGGCGCATGCACCCAGTGAATGACCCACACACGCTGTGTCGCCTCTAAATCCGGGGTGAACTCTTGGACCATTTCCGCAGGTTCCTCCACCCAGACCGTGCCGATCCAATTGGGATCGTCAATCGCCTGCTCAATTTCGTAAGTCGTGGCGAAATCAGTCTTGCCCAGTTCCTGCACGATCAGATCGCCGGGTTCATACTGGGATGCCAGATAGGCCACCGGGTCCGCTAAGTTGGCGCGTGGCTGAATATTGGGCATGGTAATCAGGGAGATAACCACCGAGATAGCCAGCACAATCGGTTGGTAACGTCGCTGCAACTGGGTGATGCCATAAGCGCAGACGACCATCAGCGGCGGCGTCAGGAACGAGACCATGCGCGGCGTCAGCACACCACGCCATTCGTTCATGGCGAACATGACCGCGAACAGGCCCATGCCTGTCACCAGCAGATAGAGTCGGTCGATGCTCCAGCGGCGCATGTTGGCCAGTCCGATGGCATACATGGCCCCCAGCAGCGCCAACTGTCCACCAAAGAGCAGCGTCAACAGCGACATCAAATCTTGTAATGAAGACCCGTAGCTGCCTGGGAACCCACCGACGCCCCGCTCCACGTTGCCGAAAGAGAAATAGACCACTGGCAGCCAGGGCGCATACATCACGACCGAAAAGACCCAGCCCCAAACCAACCGCCGCTTCTGCGGACGGTCAGCACGCCACAGGAACATGCCAAACAAAAACTGTATCCCCATGATAAATATGCCGAAATAGTGGGTCAGCATGAGCAACGTCACGCTGATGCTGTACATCAGCCAGTGACGGTTGGAAGGCTCTTTGATGAAGCGCAGGAATAGCATGGACGTCAATGCGCCGATGGACATCAGCCAGCCGTAATGACGCACTTCCTGTGTGTAGTAGACAGCAATATCCAGCACGCTGAACAGCAGTGCCGCGTACAAGCCCACGCGCAGATTAAAGACATCCGCCGCCAGCCGATAGACGACCGCCGTCGCAAAAATGCCCATCATGATTTCTGGGAAGCGCATGGCCAGATGGGATGTCCCGGCGAAATTCTGCCAGGTAGCCAACGTAATAAAAAACAGCGGTGGATGCCGACTGCGCAGCAAGCGCCCCATCGTCAGCAGGGGATTTTGATCCTGCACGAACCAGGTCGTCCAGCCTTCATCGGTCCATAAAGTGAAGTGCGTCGACCCCACCAGCCGGACCAATGCGGCCAGCAGTAAAATCAAGACGAGGTAAAAGAGGGTGCGGTTCTTAGTGAGCATGTTCGCAATCGGGTGTAGTCTAGGCTATCAAACTGCACCCGATGATACCTGCAAGTCCGCAGTGATGGTAGCGCCGACGCTTAACTGGCCGGCATGACCCTGTGCGCGACACCCATCGCATCCGCAATTAGTTCAAAATCATGGGTGTCGATTTCAAATAGGGAGCGCCGGAAGACCATGCCCCAATGCTGCGGATCACTGATGCAATTCAATTGGTTCAGCAGTGGCCGAATGGGCGCGGGTTGGGCATCGAGATAGGTAACATCGCGCCGCCAGGGCGTGAACTGCTCATTCTGGGCGAATTTGTAGGGTTCACCAGCCAACACCTGGCCAATAGCCACAAACGATTGTACTTTGTCGCCGCCTTTGAGCTGCGTGCGCGGCGCGTAATAAATCAGCCAATCGCCGGGCTTGAGGCGCGCGACAGGCGTATGCTTGCCATGACCCAACTGACAGAAGCCACCTTCCACACCGACCGCCACATGATTGCTCGATGCAATGCCGACCCAGTAGCGGCTCATCTATTCACCTCCGTTGTATTCATGGAATACCAGCACATAGCCGTCGGGGTCGCTGATGGTCATCTGCTTACCAAATGGCCCCGGCTGCGGTGACGCTAAGACGGTCCCGGCGCTGGCGCTGACGCGTTCGTGGAGGGCATCCACATTGGCGACATCGAACCACAGTGATGTGCCCATGCCCAGCGGTCCTTGTTCTGGTAGCGGACGCATGGGCGTGCGAATAGCGAAGATGGCTGTGCCGTCATGCTGGAAAACGACTGCATGTTCGGGGCCTTCGTCGGAAGGTGAAAAGCCGATGACGTCCGTATAAAATGCACGGGCAGCTTCCAGATTGCGTACCTGCACCGACACAAAATCGAGATTGGTCCTTTTGGCCACCGTTTGCCTCCTATGGATTGCTCGGTATCTGGTAAATTAGGGAATGACAGAGTAAAATAAATTGATTAACTATACTGATAATCAGCATTACTGATTATATGGAGATTAGCCGTTTATGTCAAGCCAGGAAGACATGCCTGCGTCCCAGATTGCTAACATGCTGGCACGTCTAAATACAGTTGGAAGTGCGGGGGATTCCGTTGAGCATTTGCCCTTCATTGGCTTTCTCATCAACAAAGCGGCACAATCGGTTGTGGCGCGTTCCGATGCCCTGCTGGAGCCATTTGGCATCAACTCACGTCATTATGGCATCCTGTATGTGATCGCCCAGGAGCCGGGCCTGCCGCAGAAAGCCATCGGCGAAAAGCTGCGCATTGACCGCACAACGATGGTCAAGCTGGTGGATGATCTAGAAAAGTTGGGGCTGGTCCAGCGCCAGAAAGATCCCAATGATCGCCGTGCTTATGCGCTGTCGCTCTCGGCATTGGGTGCAGAAAAATTACCTGACATCAGCCAACATGTGCAGCAAGCGGAAGCGCTTATCTTGGCTAGCCTGACGCCTGAAGAAATTCAGCAGTTGCTGGCCATCCTGATCAAACTGCTGTAGATATAATGAATTGAGCCTATTCAGATTGAGCCTACTCATTAAAGAGAACCTATCAGAACAATAGCCATAAAGACTGTACTTAAGAAAAGGACACACCTATGACCGATCAACCGATCCTAGTGAATGGCACATGGCAAGCTGCTGAAAACCCGACGGGCAGCTTCCAGGCGACCAACCCAGCAACAAAAGAACCGCTGCCGCACAGTTACCCAGTTTCCAGTTGGGATGACCTGCAAGCCATGCTGGATGCCGCCCAGGAAGCGGTCATTGCCCTGCGCCAGACACCGCGCAGTGCCATTGCTGATTTTTTGGAAAAGTATGCTGATGCCATCGAAGCGCGTCAGGATGCGCTGGTAGAAGCCGCCAACCTGGAAACAGGCTTACCGGCAGGTACACGCCTACCGGGTGAACTGGGCCGCACGACCAACCAACTGCGACAGGCAGGGCAGGCCGTCCGCAGCGGCACCTGGCTCACAGCAACCATCGACACGGCCACCAACATCCGCGCCATGTATGGCCCGCTCGATGGCCCAGTGATCGTATTTGGCCCCAACAACTTCCCGCTGGCCTTCAACGGCGTCAGCGGCGGCGATATGGTGGCAGCGATTGCTGCTGGGAACCCAGTCATCGCCAAAGGGCATCCCTCTCACCCACGCACGACGCAACTGCTGGCAGAAGCGGCTTTAGAAGCCATTGAAGCGACTGATGTACCGCAGGCGATGGTGCAGTTGTTTTATCACACCAGCAACGAAAACGGGACCAAGCTCGTCGCTCATCCGATCACGGGGGCAACTGGATTCACGGGCAGCCGTACCGGCGGTATGGCACTCAAAGCCGCGGCTGATGCGGCTGGCAAACCGATCTACCTGGAGATGTCGAGCGTCAACCCGATTGTGATTTTGCCAGGGACACTCGACGAGCGCAGCGACGACATGGCCCAGGAATTATTCGCCTCCTGCACACTTGGATCAGGCCAGTTCTGCACCAATCCTGGCCTGGTACTGATGCTGGACACGCCACAAACCGCGGCTTTCATAAAACAGGTGGAAAGCCTGTTCGAGGGCAGCGACCCCGGCCTGTTGCTGAACGAGGGTATCATCGGCAGCTTGAAGCAGGGCATCCAGACCTGGGAGCAAAACGGCGCGACGCGCGTCACAGGTGGCCAGCCTTTGCAAGCAGGCGGCTATCGTTTCCAGAACACGCTGTACACAGTTGATGGCGCGACCTTCTTGCAGCATCCCGAACCCCTGCAAGCGGAGGCTTTCGGTGCGGCCTCGTTGATCGTACTGGCCAGTGATGCTGACCAACTTATCGACTGCCTCAACATCCTCGAAGGCAACCTGACGGGCTGCATCTACAGCGCCACCAGCGATGCCGACGAATCCCTGTATGCCGATGTCGCCGCCGCACTACGTCCCAAAGTTGGGCGGCTGCTGAACGACAAAATGCCAACGGGCGTGGCGGTAAGTCCTGCCATGATGCATGGTGGTCCATACCCGGCGACTGGGCATCCCGGCTTTACCTCGGTCGGTATCCCGGCGTCGATTCACCGCTTTGCCATGTGGCAAAGCTACGATAACATACGCCCGCACCGCCTGCCGCCGGAACTCAAAGACAAGAATCCGACCGGGACTATGTGGCGCTTCATCGACAAAACATGGTCACAGGCTGATGTCAGCTAGATAGGGCATCTGAACAAAGAGACACGGGGCGCGACATGATCGCGCCCTTTTTGTTACGCTGTTGGCTGTAATTCGGAGAGGGCCGTTTTCAAGCTGTCGAGGGCAGCGACTTCGGCGTCGTAGATCGCTTCCAGTTGGGTCTGCATCTGCTCATAGAGAGCCGTACGACCCGCTTCGTCTAATGGGCAGTTGGGATTGTATTCAGCCATCATCTCGGCCATGCGCGCGGCGACATCGGCAGCATCTTCATGATGGTTGCGCACCAATGTATAGCGCGCATCGACCAGATTCTTGGTCGTGGCCATCGCTTCCACATCATCGGAAAGGGCGGTGTTGGCCAGGGTTTCCCATTCACCAGCCGCCAGCCGATACAGGCGCGCACTCTCTTCCAGAACGGGCGCGTCGAGAATATAAGCCGCCTCGTCAAGGAAATCAGCATACAGGCCGCGCAGGCCATAGCCATCCGTGCCATCCTGGGTGATGCCTTCGTAGACGCTGCGCAGCGTTTCATACAATCCATATCCGTCTTCGAAGACCACCGGCCAGCCTTTTTTGTTGCTGGTGGAGGTCATCAGACGCGACCATTTTTTATAGACAGGCAGGGCGAAAGACTCGCTATCGCGGCCCAGATGTTCGACGCAGTCGGCGATGCCTGCGACGATAGCCGCCCGTAAATTCGGCTCAGTGGTGGGTGCTTCAACCGACATAACACGGTATTTGTCGCTGCTGATGCGTCCGCGCCCAGCCAGGAAAATATCGGTGGGCACGCTGTACAATTCCGGCGACAGATCAGCGACTTGCACAGCTTCGTCATCCTGGCTGTAGACGGTCACGATATGGCCAACATGGCCCTGCATGGACTCCGGCAAATGTTGATAGGGCAGATGCGCTTTATCGACCCAGACAGCAGCCGCATGGCCATTTGCGAGCGCATCCGCCAGGTTGGATTGAGCCTTTTTGACGCCGCCTGTTTCCGCAAAATGGGGCGTCACGCTGATGCGCTGCAAAGCGTGGGTCATATAGTCGACAGTGTAATTCCAACGATTGCGGAACCCCATGACGATAGTCGCTGAATTGTGCGCTTTGAACTCCCACAAAATGTAACCTGCGCCTAAGCCACCGCCGATGCCCAGCAGCATAGATTCGGTGTACGGTTCGCCGCTGATCGGGTCGGTGATTCCGGCGCTGGCCAGGACGTTTTTGAGGGCGGCGGTCGTCGGGTGGATGCCGTTGTACAGGTCGCTCATCAGGGTGTTTCTCCTCGTCTGGATCGTTCAGTCATGAACTCGAAAAACGGTCAGGTTTTATCTAAAAATGGCTCACCCGTGAACAGCAAAAAAGTGAGACCTTCCGGCGAGATGAAAGCCGCATTTTCGATGCGCACCGCGTCGGTTTGCATCAGCGGGCGAATTTGCACACCAGATGATTGCACCAACAAAATACGCGCGGCCATATCCGGCGAAAAGTAGGCCAGCCCCATGAGCATCGTCGGATTTTCATGCAGGCCGATCACGAACAGGCCATCACTGAGCACGACATAAGGGTGGGGGATTTGGGCGCTGTTGAGCGGTTCATAGCCCAGTTTGCTCCAAAAACTGACGGCTGCAGCCAGGTGCTTAACCGGGATGCTGAACTCGCCGATATGGCCCATGATGGTCGATGGTTTGCGGCTGGTTGGCGTGCCTTCCGGCATGTCGAATTTGGCTTTGCGCTCGTTCAAGCTGATGTGCAGGCCATTCGGTGACTGGAACGCTGCACGGCCTGTGGATGCGCCTTTGCGCTTGACTTTATCCGGGTTGAAGAGCGCCCGTACAGCAGACACATCGCTGCCAAAATAGGACAAAACAGGCGAGGGCGTATCCGTATGAGGGGTCAGGTGCAGGTTGATGTTGCCATCGGTCAAAGTCGCGCCTTCAGCATCCTCATCGAGCAGCTTCCAACTCAGCTTTTGATAGAAAGCGACCGAGTTGGCCAGGTTGTCTGTGGTCAGGTTGAGCTGTACGGATTGGCCTAAAAACATGCGATTTTTGCGCTCCCAAACAGTGCATTTTCGCGGTGTACAGTAGACTTAAAAGAGCAGGTCAAAAAGCCATAGAAAATAGCCTGAAAACTTATCAAAATCGCCTTTGTCCTGATAAGTCGTCTTACGAAAGCGTAACTTTTGATAAGTACACGACCGACTGCCCCACAATTTGGCTATGTTAGCAACTATGTTAGCATTTGCTTTTTGTACGCTCAGGGGCCTTATTAGACGGGGGAGTCGGCTGTTAGCTAAGGTCCGTCGATGGCAACAAACTTTCTCGTTTTCTAAAGCTGCAAACGCCCATATATCCCAACTTATCCCAAATTTAACCCATATAGGCACATCTTGCATAACCCAAGACCATTTCCCAAGGGTGCAGCTATCGCGTTTGGGATAGCTTTATTCTACGGCCTCATCTGTGAAAAGCGCTTGGGCATCATTGATCGATTTGGGATACCAGGCGGCATGGCCTGGATTGGTCAGCAGTTTGACCGCAGGCTGCCAGTTATCCCCATATTCTGCTATTGAGCGTACCCAGCTCTGGAAATTACGCCAGCCGGCATAGATGCCACTGTTGTCGGTATCGTCATCAAAACCACTGTGGGTAAAGGTCAATCTGGTTTGACCACTGCCCTCCTCTAGCGTCCAGGTAACGGTGGTGGCTTGCCCTGTTTCGCCGTCCTCATCCCACTGATAGGCTAGCTTCTTGTTAGGGTCGAGTTCCAATATTTTGATTGCCCCTACTCCCTCACCCCAGCCCAGGTCAATTTTGCCGCCAACATGTGGCTCGACAGTGGCTTTGCTGGCGATCCAGCGTTCGAGCTGTTTGGGAGAAAGCAGCACTTCAAATACGGTCCCGGCATCGGCGTCGATGTCAATCACATGGGTGATGTCCCCTTTCATACTCTTGGAAAAATCGACGCGGGCATCACAGGCCTTGCCATCCAGGTAACGGCGTAAGTTCTCCAAAGACAGGAACCAGAAGTCTTCAGGGGCCAGGGCATAGTTATGATGCTGGCCCAGGTCGCCATTGGCATGGTGCAGTGTCAGCATGGTGACCTCCGACTCGCGTTCGCGCAGCATGAGCCGCACATTGGTCAGACCTTCAGACAGGTGCCAATCGTAACTCAACAGCCGCCCTACTCGATGCTCAGTGACGGGATGTTTGCCCTCCCCGCGCGTGGGTGCACCGGGTGTAAATCGACCCCAAAAATCATAAGCACCAGCGGCCACATCGACTGCTGAAAATTCAGTGAACCAGGCAGTCAGCGCGGCATCATCGGTGAGGGCTTCGTACACCCGTGACGGTGCAGCATCGAGCTTAATTTGCATACGCAAGACGGTATCCATTTTTGTGATGTCCCCTTCTCTATTTTGCGATTTTTGTTTGTATGGCTTTTCCCAATCCGTTTCCCAAAGGCGTGCCAACGAGGCTTTGGAAAACGGCTAATTCTGGCTGTCGATGGGTGGCGTGGCATCGGGTGGATTGTCGCTGGTGGAAGTCGGATCATCTTCGGTGTTTGGGTAGCACATCAACACCAGCCGGAAACCCTGTTCATCAGTGATGGCGACATTATCGCTAGGTGTGCCGTATTTTGTGGCAAGCTGCTTAAAGACCGTTTGCAACTCGGCCAGGAAAGCGGCACGACGGGAGGCATCCGGCAGTGTGATCTGCGCCGATAGTGATAGCGACGGAATCGACTCGCCACTGGCGCTACGGTTGCCCAGGTGGCCGATGTCGTCATGGACCTCTGCCGCCAGGTCCAGCAGGACGCGCAAACTGGCCTGATCGCTGGCGGCTTGCTCACTGCCGATCTGGCTGACCAACTGCGGCGCCAACCAATAGCTGCGGGCCTGCGCCTGATAGAAGCCTTCGACGGTGCCGCGCACCCGCTTTTCAGCGACTTTGCGCACCAGCCCCGCACGCTCTAATTCCTTGACGTGATAGTAGATTTTTTGGGGCGTGCTACCAAAGTAATCTGCCAGTTCCGCACAAGAGCGACTTTCATCCAGCCGCTGCAAAATCTCCAGGCGAATCGGCTTAAGCAGGGTTGTGGCCTGGTCAACATCATCGATATAGAACACATCGCGCATAGGGGTAACTCACCTATTGTACAAATTATTTTTATTATAAAAACATATTTTTACAATGATGTCAAGACATTTGTTCTACATCGAAATATATCAGGTGATGAAGGCTGAAATAGGAATAAGACTGTGGCGGGGTTTGAGGTTAGAAGCAAGGAGCCCCTGGCCCGGGATCTCCGTCGTCGTCGGGGCCAGGGACTATGAAGCGGTAGGATACTAGGTTAGGGTCCCTCAGTAAGCATGGCCATCGTACCAACAACAGCCTCGCTACAGGCAAAGTCCCTTCAACGAAGGGACCTCACTACGGGGGTGAAACTGATGCAAACCCCATCGGGTCAACATCCACCATTAGCATAATCAGACACTATGAAGAATCCTCTAAGAAGATATTGGGGCGTTATGAAGTTTGCTAGGCATCATGCAATCCTTATAACTAAAACATAGCCTATGCCTATGCCGTAGTCATCCCCACTCTATAAGGAAAACCACCGACGCCATCTCAATTCTCTGATTACACATACTTTACAAAGCCGACGTTTTATTTACATCTGCGCAAAACTTCCCTTACACCTGTTTGCTTCAATATGGGTGTATGGAATGAGCGACCACAACAATAGGCTGGTCGCCCTATGGAGGAGTAAACGACATGAAACGCTTTATCACCTTTTTGACTGTATTCGCACTATTGTTAGTGAGCGTGGCCGCCGTCGGCGCGCAGGATGATACCGCGACGAACGCGCCCCCCATGTGGCAGCGTGATCGTCTACCTAATATGATGGACACTGTTCTGGAAATCACCGGGCTAACCGTTGAGGACATCCAGGCGGGAATAGCTGACGGCCAAACCCTGGCTGAAGTCATCGAGGCCAATGGCGGTAACGTCGAAGAAGTGCGCCAAGCATTGATCGATGCCGGGTTAACAGCCTTCGAGAGCAACCTGACCGAACGCGTCGATATGCTGCTGGCCCATGAACTGGGCAGCCGCATGCCAATCAATGGACGCGGCCTACAAATCGCGCAGTATGTGCTGGATGTCACCGGACTGACCGTTGAGGATATTCAGGCTGGGGCACAAGCTGGCCAAACCCTGGCTGAAGTCATTGAAGCCAATGGTGGCGACGTGGCTGCTATCACCGCAGAATTGAACGCTGCTGCAACTGAGCAGTACCCCAATGTCGATGCCGATACCCTGGCCACCCGTATTGATACCATGCTCAACACCGTTTTGGGCAGCCGCATGCCGAACAATGGCCGTGGGCTGCAAATCGCCCAGTATGTGCTGGACGTCACCGGGCTGACCGTTGAGGATATTCAGGCAGGTGCACAGGCTGGCCAAACGCTAGCTGAGCTAATCGAAGCCAATGGTGGCGACGTGGCTGCTATTACCCAGGAATTGAACGCTGCTGCAACCGAGCAGTACCCCAATGTCGATGCCGATACCCTGGCCACCCGTATCGACGCTATGCTCAACCATGAACTGGGCAGCATGATGCGTGGCTTCGATGGTGGCTTCAACTTTTTTGGACGCGGCAACATGGGTCCTAACAACATGGGCCCAGGTGAACGTGGACGCGGTGGCATGGGCGGCGGACGGCGCGGCTAATTAACCAACTTCCAGGCCATAACCTGGCTAAGAATCCCCCCTTTTCTCCTTATGCAAGAGGCACCCCCATCTGGGAGTGCCTCATTTTTATTGCACTAAATTGCACTAAGATGACAAGCAGGCTGTAAAGCTCGCTTTACTATGCACTCCGCTGGCGCGGCTGCAAGACCTCGGCATAAGGGACGAGTACCCACAGCAAGGCCATCATTACCAGGGCCGATGTCAGGCACCACAGGCAGGTCGCGCCAATGACGAACGGCTCTAGGAAGGTCAGGTAAGCCGAGAAAGCAACACCCGCCAGCGCCACCAGCCACAGGAAGTTGTTCATGTGCCTGTCGCTGAAGAACTGCGAGTAGCCCCATACCAGCAAGATCACGATGTAGACACCCAGGCCAAGTATGCTAACCGGAATCCCGAACAGGCGCGCATACTCGCTCTGCTGGACAGCGTTACAGTTGCCGACCGCGCCACAGACAGCTTCGGCTCCCTCATTGATTTCCACAGAAGTGAGATAGCCCGCTGCGACCAACCCGGCTATAGCCAGCACCGGAATAATCCAGTATGGCAGCATCGGTTTTTGACTCGCGCGCAGGCTGTTCAGCAGCAGCACAGCGAAGGCCAGCAGCAAAATTGCAGGCAGGAGCGCAATCGCCCCTTCTTCAAGGCTGCCGATAAATAGCGCGCCGCCCACAATCAAACCGCCGATACCCAACGTTATCAAAGCGGGACGCACGAGCTTCTGTAGGCTCTCTTTGCGGAAGGCAAACAGGAACAGTACCATGCTAAGAATCAGGGCCATCAGCACGATAATGGCAGCAAGATTGGCAACCGGGTCCGCATTGAGTTTGTCAAACAGGGTCGCGTCCTCAGCAAGGGCTGTACTATCTAGCGTGGCATCCGCCGAAGAACTTTCCTCGGCAGCAGTTTCCTCAACTGGCGCTTCTTCCGCGGCAGCTTCGTCTACGGCTTCTTCCGCAGCGGCCTCGTTGGCAGCGGCTTCACGGGCGACTGCGGCGTCATAGGTCGATTGCAAAACGGGCACAGGCGGCAAGGAAATACCGCCATTGGCGATACCCTCGCGCACAATATCGGGCGTGCGCGCTGGAATATCCACCGAGCCAACCAGCACGTTATCGCCGATGACAAGCATAGGAACCCCAGTTGCTTCGATACCCAGCGCCTGTCGGGTGGTGTTCATGATCTGTGCGCCAAGCTGCGTGCTGGCATCAATGAACATCACGCGCAGTTGATCGCCAAATGTTTCCTGGATACCGGGCCAATGATTGTTGATGACTTCGTGGCAGTGGGGGCAGGTCGGTGAGTAGAAGAAAACGCCGTAAACCACACTATCCTGTGCCTGCGTACTCGGCAGCACCAGGAACACGGCGAGTAATAAAACAATCCATTTTTTGATCGGCATGGAAAACCCTCCAATAAACGGCACTATCTCATACTGCATTGTCCGCTATTGGAGGGTTTGCTATTAGTGTTAGCCGTCACCACCTGACGATGACGAGCGGCAAAATCGACCTGATACCTTTAGACGAATAAGGGTTCCATGTCCCAGTGAGCGACAACCTTATCCATTTCCTCATCAGATGGACGCGGACCGGCATTGCTGGCGGCTTCCAGGACCATTGGCAGCAGGTGTATATCACCGACCGTATTCAGGAAGATACCGGGTTGGCCCAGTACCCAACTAACCGCTTTATTGATGCTATCTCTATCAGCAAGCGGCTCGTACCATGTCGAATGTGTGCGCCGATCTGAAGGGTAAGGCCGCCGTGTGATCGACTTGATCGTCTGGACGGGAATATCGCGCTCTTTGGCCATCTCCAGCACGGTATTAAAGCCATCGGCATAGATGGGGTTTTTCATCATGAGGTAGTTATAGGGCAACAGCACGGAATCAAAGTCGTAGCGCTCCAGGCTGCGGCGGTGCATCTCAGCGATAGCGACATCGTGGCCCGTCACACCGATATACTTGACCAGACCCTGTTCTTTGGCTTCCAGCAGGTATTCGAGCACGCCGCCCTCACCCATTGCCACTTCCCATTCCTCTTCACCCACCAGGTAATGCAGTTGGATGAGGTCAACGGAATCGACGTTCAGGCGTTCCAATGAGCGCAGGAATTCTTCTTTGGCCTTGGCGTAAGTGCGTTCGCCGGTTTTGGTTGCCAGGAAGAATTGATCGCGCAGGCCGCGCTTCATCCAGGGGCCAATGCGTTCTTCAGAATGACCGTAGCTAGCGGCTGTGTCGATATGATTGACGCCATACTTCAGCAGCACATCCAGTGTCTGGTCAGCTTCAGCCTGGGTGACACCACCCAAAGAGGCTGCACCGAACAGCGTGCGCGTGCTCATGTGGCCAGTACGACCAAAGCGTAGTTTTTCAATAGCCATTGTTTATCTC
This sequence comes from Anaerolineaceae bacterium, assembly GCA_002699585.1. Classification (GTDB taxonomy): domain Bacteria; phylum Chloroflexota; class Anaerolineae; order Aggregatilineales; family Phototrophicaceae; genus Phototrophicus. The sequence continues at coordinate 97,422 of PABP01000005.1, forward strand.
CTCGTTAAAAAACGTATTTACATTATATAAAATAGATTTCACCAAAGGCAAAACTGATGGACCTAGAGAAATACTAGTCAGATATATTGTCGCCTGTCGGACCATCAGATTGAAAGTCAATTCGGTGGAAAACGTCACTAAAGTGCAGAACACAGTCGATTGAAGGCAGCGCTAACTGCTGATCCAGTCCGGTAAGTTCGGTGTAGAGCCAGTTGTGCGCGTCCTGCTTGAGGTAACGCTCAATGCGGGGGGCATCCTGTGAGATGAGCAAATATTCCTGCAATGAAGGAATGCGGCGATATTCGGCCAGTTTTTCACCGCGATCCACACTGGCTGTTGATTGAGAAAGTATTTCAATCAGCAGCGTGGGATTGAGCAAGCTCTCCGGCTGTGAAGCAGAGAACTCCGGTTCACCACAGACAACGGCAATATCAGGATAGCGATAGGCGCCTGTTGCCTTCACCTGAACCCGCATATCGGATTGGTAAACTTCACAAGGACGGTTCGCAAGTTGGCTATGCAGGTCTGACGACACATTCAACGCAATCAGATTATGCTTGCGACCGGCCCCACTCATAGCGAAAATTTCACCAGCGACATACTCATGCTTGATTTCGCTGTCTTGTTCAAAAGCGAGATATTCTTCTTCTGTCACATATGTGGATTTTGGCAGCGCCATCTTATGCTCTCTGAACCTCGCTGATTACTTACACATTCATCTCATTAAGCTGACGTCTCAAAGTCAATGCGGTAGAAAACATCACTGAAGAGCAGCGTACAGTCAATGGAAGGCAAAGCCAACTGCTGATCCAGTCCCGTCAATTCGGTGTAAAGCCAGTTTTGTTCATCCTGCTTGAGGTAACGCTCAATGCGTGGGGCATCCTGTGAGATGAGCAAATATTCCTGCAATGTAGGAATACGACGATACTCGGCCAGTTTATGCCTATAGTCAATTTCTGCTGTGGAATCGGAAAGTATTTCAATAATGAGTGTAGGATTTAGCAAGCTATTTGGACGAGGAGGAACAAACTCTGGCTCACCACAAACAACGACAATATCAGGATAACGATAGGCTCCAGATGCCGTCACTTGAACCCTCAAATCCGAGGAATAAACCTCACAAGGTCGCTCAACAAGTTGATTGCCAAGAACACGAGACACATTATGATTAATCAAGAGATGCTCACGGCTGGCACCCGTCATAGCGATAATCTGGCCAGCAGCATACTCGTGTTTAATTTCGCTGTCTTGTTCAAAAGCGAGATATTCTTCTTCTGTCACATATGTGGATTTTGGCAGCGCCATCTTACGCCCTTTAAACCCTGCTCGTTGCTTACATTATAACATGGAGCGGATCTATTAGGGCCAAGCAGGCTGCTGATGAAGTTGGCTGAGATAGTAACGACGCAGCAACAGATGTTGGCCACCCATCAGTACGACCAGCACGACTATCGCCAATACTATATCGCGCAGGTGGCCCCAAAATTGGTCGCGGTCATAAGCGGCCTGGTCGTCGATGTATGCACTGATCTGGGCGGGGATGTAGTCGCCGAAGGTCGGGTAACGCACCACCAGCGGATTGTTCCAGACATCGAAGGTCATCAGGCTGCGCAGGTTAACCAGGCTAGAAGGCAGATGTTGCAAGCTGTTGGCCGACAAATCCAGCTCGGTGATGGTCATCAGGTTGCCGAATTCGTTCGGCAGCGAAGTAAGGTTGTTGTGCGACAGGTCAACGTAAACCAGTTGGCCAAGCTGGCCGATTTCCGGCGGTAGTTGTTCCAGACGATTGTGTTTGAGGTAAAGCACCTGCAACTGCCCCATCGTCCCAATCTGCGACGGAACAGCGGTCAGTTCATTGTGCCCCAGGTAAAGCAAGCGCAGGTTATGCAGGTTGCCAATGGTCGATGGTAAGCTGCTGATAGCATTGTTTTCCACATAAAGGGCTTCTAACTGCTGGAGATAGGCGATTTCCGGCGGGAGCGTTTGCAGACTGTTGAACGACAGCACCAGCGTCTTGAGGTTGCCCAAATTACCGATCTGTGGCGGCAGCGTGACAAGCTGGTTATGCGTCAGGTGCAGGGATTCCAACTCGGTGAGATACCACAATTCCGGCGGTAGCTGCGACAAACCGAGGCCATCGAGCGCCAATTCCGTCGCGGCCGATGCCGCCGCTGCGTAAATACGTTGCAGGGCTTCGTTGTAATTGGCAGTATCCTGGGCATAGGCATCCGGCAAACGCAACATCATCAAAATGATGACCATAGCGATCATAATGATGCTTCGCTCTCGCCGGATCATGTTAACATCCCCCAGTAAAATTCTATGCCACCTGACTATTTTTGGTAACGCCACTTGTAGCAGTGCTTCGTCGTTACCTACAAGGTAGCCAATGGTATAGGAAGGGCGCAACAGCTAGTCGGCTAAGCATAGCCTGAGCGTTTGCCAGGGGTAGGTTTGGCGCGGTTGGCTACTTACCAGCTCCTCTCGCCAACGTAAATACGGCTCTTGAGAATCGCCTCGCGGTTCTTCTGAGCACGGTCGGATATGAAGATCATCATGAGAAAACTATCGTCATCATGGCGCGGGTTTTGTGGATCACCAACCCAGACTGTCAAGCCTTCCATGACTTCCCAGCCGAACTTACTATACCAGGGGCCGCGGTCGGGTGATGTCCACAAAAGGGCGAGATCAGCATCCGGCTGGGCTTTCATATGGTCGGTAGCGGCTTTGACCACCTGACTGCCATAGCCATTCTTACGAAAGAAGGGGAAGGTCATCACCGCGCTCATACCATAGCAAACATAGGGCACACCGCCGCAGTCGATCTCGCGCCGCACGGACGAGGCTGTGCTAACCAGGGCTTCCCCGGCTATGAACAGGATGTGGCGCGACTCAGGTTCGATCACCGGCTTGAGTGGCGTTTCTGGATGCTCCACATAGGAATCATCCCAATGAATGCGAATGAAGGCCAAACGCTGGTAGGCATAGGCATCGGGCAGGGTCTCATCGGTGTAGATCTGGAATTCTGGCATAGTGCAAACTCGCTATGGTTGATGGGTTTGGCCTGATTATAGCGAAATTGCCACCCTTTTATCGGTCGAAAACGAGACATCAACACTTTACAAAGCGACTGCAAGCAGTGTATGCTTTATGGCCGTTGAATCGACCGATTTAGATTAGAAAATTACGCCCACGCCCCGCTGGCCGGGGATCGCCGATTGTCGTTAGAGTCCTGATACTCGCGCAGCGGCCAACTAGGGACGGAGGAAATCATTATGGCGAGCAAACGTCGCATCAGTGGCAAGAAGCCCATGTTCGGGCAGAGCCGCAGTAAAGCATTCAACACCGTGAAGCGTAAGTTCAAGCTGAACATGCAGAACAAGCGCTACTACGTGCCGGAGTACGACCGCTTCGTGCGCGTGCAGGTGACAGCCCAGGAAATGAAGACCATCGACAAGATCGGTCTGCTGGCTTTCCTTAAGCGTCAGAACATTTCCATCAACAAGCTGCTGCCGAAAGACTAAGCGCTCAGCCGCTTTTGTATGATCCATAAGAGAGACGCCGAGTGCGTCTCTTTTTTTGTTACTCTGTTGTTTATAAGGTGCCCATTAGCAAGAAGGACTGTTTATGTCACAGAAAGATCCACTTGCTCTCTACAAGCAATATTATGTTGATCGTGATTTTGAAGGATTAGATTTATTCGAAAAACTGCACCGAAAATATGATATTCAAAGTGCCTTGTATCCTGGTAGTTTTGTGCATATTACCCCGTCACTGATCTACCCTAAAACAGTCTATGTTGATAGTGACAAACAAGCTAAAAAATTCTTTGCTTCGCCAGCCGTTCTCGATTTTATTGCTAGGCATAAACTCTATGAACAAGAACCATCGCTGACCTTTCATGCCAACAGCTACGCTGAGGACTTCGGAGAAGCGACTGAAAGCTTTGACTTGCTCATCTCTCAATATGCTGGCTTCGTATCCAAACACTGTAAACAATACTTGAAGGTTGGTGGATTGCTTTTAGTAAACAACAGTCATGGTGATGCAAGTATGGCATCCATCAATAATCAATTTGAATTGGTAGCTGTAGTCATTCGAAGAGATGGAAAACACAGGATTAAGGAAGAAAATCTTGAAAGCTACCTAATCCCAAAATCAGGTAAACCTATTACTCGCTCACATCTGGAAAAAACTCAGCGTGGCATTGCCTTCAAGAAATCAGCGAGTATGTATCTTTTCCAACGTACTTCTTGAGATATTTTCAACAGCCTCGTTACCTTATACGCGACAGGCTGGATTGTTTCATCATTGTAGGACGTAGTGGCGTCTGGTATGATGCTGCGTCGGGCCAACGATGGCTCGTTCTGACCAAATAACACACATCGGGACTTCAGCAGGTGTTGCCACTTGTACCCAGAGTACAGGGGTTATTGGCTGGAGAATGAACGATGTGCGAGGCATAAACACCATATAGAGGAGTAGTTAACCATGCCTTCGCAAGTAAAAATGCGTGATTTGCTCGAAACTGGCGTGCACTTCGGGCATCGCACCACCAAGTGGAACCCGAAGATGGACGAGTTCATCTTCACCGCACGCAACGGGATTCACATTATCGACCTCACCCAGACCCTGCGCAACATCAATGTCTACTTCGACATGGTGCGTGACCTGATTGCAGGCGGTGGCACCGTCATGTTCGTCGGTACCAAACGCCAGGCCCAGGAGATCGTCACCCTGGAAGCCTCACGCTGCGGTATGCCGTATGTCAACAGCCGTTGGCTGGGTGGTACCCTAACCAACTGGCGCACCGTCCGGGCCAGCCTGGATACAATGAAGAAGCTGGAAAAAGATCGTGACGAAGGTCGCTTCGAACGCTTGACCAAAAAAGAAGCCCTGATGCGCGAGCGCAAAATCCAGAAGCTGCAACTGCGCCTGGGTGGTCTGCGCAACCTGAAGAAAGTGCCGGATCTGTTGATCGTGGTCGATACCGAACGCGAAGATACGGCTGTTAAAGAAGCGAACTCGCTCAACATCCCCGTGCTGGGTATCGTCGATACCAACGCCAACCCGGATGTGATCGACTACATCGTCCCGGCCAATGACGACGCCATGCGTTCGATCCGGCTGCTGGTGAAGACCTTCGCCGATGCGGTCATCGAAGGCCGTGCGATCCGCCAGGGTGGCGGCGATGTCGAAGATGAAGAATTATTCAAGGCAGATGTGGTTGACTACGATGATGATGCCAGCGATGAAGAACTGCTGGGCGCATCGACCCTCAAGAAGCTCCGTCAGCAGATGACGAAAGACGACAAGCCTGGTAAGGCCGTCGACGACGAAGACGACGAGAGCGACGACGAAGATTAGTAAACAGAAGACACGGCACTGACCGTGTCTTTTAAAAGTGGGAAGGGATTCTTACCCTTTCCCTGGCTAACAACCGCATTAGCACGGGTATCCGACATAGCGGATACCACCCAAAATAGCGAGCTAAACATCACGAGAAGATGTAGCGAACCCGAGAAAAGGATAGGATAGCGACACATGGCAATTACGGCAGCAATGGTGAAAGAACTGCGCGAAATGACGGGTGCTGGTCCTCTGGACTGCAAGAAGGCACTCGAAGAAAGTGGTGGCGACTTGCAAAAGGCCGCTGAATCGCTGCGCGAAAAAGGCATTGCCAAGGCCCAGAAGAAACTGAGCAAGGGCCGCACGATGAACGAAGGCGTCATTGAGGTGTACCAGCACTTCAACAAGCGCATGGCCGTTGTGGTAGAAGTCAACTGCGAAACCGACTTCGTCGCCAAAACGGACAACTTCCAGAACTTCGCCAAAGACATCGCACTGCACATCAGCAGCATGCGTCCCCAGTACATCACCCGTGAGGATGTCCCGGAAAGTGTCGTGGCTTATGAGCGTGACATCCAGTCACGCGCGGAAGATCTGGAAGGCAAGCCGGACAACATCAAGGAAAAGATCGTCAACGGCCGCCTGGACAAGTGGTTCCAGGACATCGTGCTCATGGAGCAGGAATTCCTGAAAGACGATAGCAAGACCATCGCCGAGCTGCTGGAAGAAACCGTCGCAGCCATTGGCGAAAGCGTCCAAATCAGCCGCTTTACCGCCTATGCCCTGGGCGAAGGTGGCGAGGAAGAAGAAGGCGACGAGGAATAAGGCAACGAGGAATATGTATCCTCAGCGCCTGTCCTTGCAGTATACTTAGCAGTACATGACACATGTACATGACATCCATGTAAGCAAAACGGTGAAGCAACCTGTGAAACAGAGTCTATTCCGACCGAAAACACTGTTCACTCACCACTTCACAATCGATGATCGTGAAGGGATTAGCCATTTGGTTAATCCCTTTTTTGTTGCCACCGGCCCTAGAGCAGCACGGTGGCGTAGATACAAGGAAGCCTAAATGACAGACATGAATAACCAAGCGGGCCGGGTAAAGGAGCAAGACATGACGACCAATGGGACCAACGGGAGCCAATCGCCTTATAATCGCGTCATTCTGAAGCTGAGTGGAGAGTCACTCGGTGGGGAGGGTGGCTGCGGCATCGACCCGGACAAAGCCGATTTCATCGCCAAAAAAGTACGAGATGTCTATAACGTGGGCGTACAGGTGGCGGTTGTCATTGGCGGCGGCAACCTGTGGCGCGGCTCTAATGGGGAAAAGATGGGCATGGACCGCACCACTGCCGATCACATCGGGATGCTGGGCACGGTGATGAACGGCCTGACCCTGCGCGATGCCCTGGAACGCCTGGATGTGCCCGCCCGCGTACAAACCGCCATCCAGATGAACCAGATCGCCGAGCCATACATCCGCGGCAAAGCCAACCGCCATATGGAAAAAGGCCGGGTGGTGATCTTCGCAGGCGGGACGGGTAACCCCTACTTCACGACCGACAGCGCAGCCGCCCTACGCGCGACGGAGATTGATGCCGACATCGTCATCAAAGCCACACAGGTCGATGGCGTCTACAGCGCCGACCCCAAGAAAGACCCCAACGCCGTCCGTTATGCCGAGTTAACTTACCAGAAAGTGCTGGAAGACAAGCTCAAGGTAATGGACATGACCGCCTTCACCATCTGCGAAGAGAATGACATTCCGATCCTGGTAGTGAACTTCTGGCACAATGACGATCTGCTGAAGGCCATGCGCGGCGACCACAGCGTTGGCACGCTCATCCGGTCGTAAGAGCCATCAAACTGAATTCCAACCGAGTACAGCCATTTGACTGTGCTCGGTAAACTTTTTGTTAGAACTCCCCAGCTATAAACGCCGCTAACCCCACGCAGACCCCCTATTATCTTGACATAGAGACGAATCGTGCTTTAACCTTCCCCGATAAGTGTTAGTGGAGTAGGCGATGTCCCATCGTTATAGCAAAATCAAACGCGATCAACGGTTGCTGTTCAGCCGGAATACGCGCAGCATGTCACGGATGTATTTCGTCGGCCTGCTGACAGGTTTGATTATCATCATCCCGATTGTGACGCTGTGGCAGTTCGACGACCTGCAACTGGCGGCGCTCAAAGTCGTGAACATGGCCCCCACCGCCACGCCTTTTGCCAGTGACCGCGCGAAACAAGCCGAAGCGCTTTTTTTGGCAGGCGACATTGAAGGCTCGGCTGTTTTTTGGGAGCAAGCTGCCAAACAGCAACCGGACAATGTCACCTATTTGTATGAATATGGCATGGTGCTGGTCCTGCTGGGGCGCGAAAGTGAAGCGATCCCGTTAGCTGACCGGGCGCTAGCCATTGCGCCCACCGATCCGCGCGGGTATGCGCTTAAAGCGACGGCACTGATGTGGTCGGACCCAGCAGCGGCGATTCCGATTGCGATTAATGGCGTCGAACTGGATGAAAGCTTCGCGCCGCTGCATTCGGCACTGGCCGTGGCTTATACTAACATCAACCGCTATCAGGAAGCCATCGAAGAAGGGGCAAAAGCCGTTTCTTATGATCCGACGGATGCCAATGCCCGCCGCGCTTTCCATTATCCGCTGCTGTATACGGGTCGCTATGATGATGCCATCGCCCAACTGGAGCGCGCGATTGCGATTAACCCCTATATCGACGCGGCCTACTTTGAGCTGGCCAGTCTGTACCGTGCAGTGGACGAAGAAGAAATGGCGCTCGGCATCTTCCAACGGTTGATTGAGCTAACGCCCAACAATGCCAAAGCCTACTTGCGTATGTGCGAGACTTATATTGAGCGCGGGTACTTCCAGGCGGGCGAACCGTATTGTGACGAAGCGCTGACAATCGACCCCAATTATGGCGCAGCTTATGCCGCATTGGGCCAGTTGCAATATACACGTCGTAATTACGAAGGCGCAATCGAGTCCTTCCAGCAATGTGTCGCGATGGGCGAAGACGACGTCCGCTGCTATTATCTGCGCGGATGGGCGCATTACTTCCTGGCGCAATGTGACGCCGCCTGGAACACCCTCAATGAGGGCCTGCCCCTGGCGGATACCGCCCAATCGCTAGAAGCGGTACAACTGGGCCTGGGGGCTGTTCAAAATAACTGCCCAGGTTATAACAACGTCGCGCTACCCACAGACGTTCCACCGACGCCGATCCCACCCACGCCTATTGGCGGCATTTAGTCCGTGGCTTATATCTGCCCATAGAGTTCGATTTGCAACCCGATGCAGATAAAACGTAACTACAACGAGCCGTTCTTCAGGGAACACCTGCTGCGCAAGCGTAAGCGGCAGATGGTCTGGCGGCGCACACTGATATTCCTGCTGCTGATCGTCATTAGTGGGGCACTGGTAATCACCACCCAACCGGGGCTGGTCATGCAGGCGACCTACAAAGTACTTGGCATCGAAGCCACCGCGACCCCATTGCCCAGTACACTTGCCACGCAGGCGCAGGAGTATTTTTATCAGGGCAGATTGCAGCAAGCCGCCGACCTGCTGGCAGAAGCTGCTGAAATGCGACCAGACAATATCGATTATCTGTACGAGTACGGCATGATTCTGCTCGATATGGACGAATCCGAAGCGGCGATGGCCGTTGCCGATCAGATCAGTGATGTCGATAGCAATGACGTGCGAGGTTATGCACTGCGCGCGCGATCGATGGTCTGGTTGGGGCAATCAGCAGCGGCGATCCCGGTTGCGCGGGCGGGCCTACAAATCAATCCGAACTTCGCCCCGCTGTATGAAGTGCTCAGTTGGGCCTATACCAACACCAGCGACTGGCAGCAGGGCGTCGATTATGGCCAACTGGCTGTGGAAGCGGACCCTGGCAATGTGCGCGCTTACTGGGCTTATTCCAATGCGATGGCCACTGTTGGCGAAACAAATGAGGCCATGCGCCTGTTGAACGAAGCCATCGCCGTGCATCCATACTATCTGGCACCCTATTTCCAATTGGCCAGCCTGTATTTGGCTGTCAGCCGCGACCAGGAAGCCATCGACTTGTATAACCGTATTATCGGCTTGCAACCGCGTAACGCGCGGGCCATGCTGCGCCTGTGCCAAGCCTATCTCAAAGTCGGCGAGTTCCAGCGGGCGTTGGGTATGTGCCAGGATGCCGTCGACAATGACCCGACAGACGTCCGCAGCCAGTTCCAACTGGCGATGCTGCTCTATGATGATCTCGACTTTAGAGGCGCGCTGGATGCCTTCGAAGTGTGCAACGATCTGGACCCAACACTGCTAGGTTGTCACTACCGCATGGCGCTGTCATATTACTACGTCGCCCGCGATGCCGTGCAAGTCTGCCAGACCAATCCATCCGACCCCATATGTGAAACGGTCTATCCAACGCAGGGCTGTCAGATGGCCTGGGATACGCTGGAGGACTCGCTGATTATGGCGCAGGCCCAGAACAGCGATCAGGCTGATATTGATAACATCCGTGCCGGGTTAGATGCCATCATCCGTGATCCCTACTGCCCAGGTGTGAGTGGCAATATGCCGTTTGTTTCCACGCCGACGCCAGAGCTAGACGTGACACCCGATGCCGCGTCTAGTGGATAAGTTCGATACGACCGGCCCAAGATAAAGAGGTACTAGATGTACGTTCGCACACCTAAACGCTATCGAGGACGCCAGCGCCGCAGTGTCTTCTCCTGCCAGCGTTTTCTGCTGTATATCGTGGCCCTGGTAATTATCGGACTGGGTATTTTTGTGTATCGTAACCGCGGACAATTCATCCCCATGGTGAAGGATACCGTCAACGATCTGGTTCATGAGGCCGAAGTCGCGATGGCCACCATGTCCGCACCGACACCCACGCCCACACCTGACCCACGCAACTACCTGACCGAAGCCGATATTTATTGGCAGCAGGGGTCCGTCAGTGAAGCGCTCACGCTCTATTCTGAAATACTGGGGGCCGTACCTAACGACACGCAGGTCCACAGCCGCGTCACCACCGCCTATCTGGTGCAGGGCAATTATGGTGAAGCCTTTGACCATGCGGAGATGACCATCACCGCCAATCCATTTTCCAGCGAAGCCTGGACGCTACGCGCCTGGGCACAACGCGGCCTGGGGTTGCCGGAAGAAGCGGTCGTCAGTGCCTTACATGCATCTGAATTGGACCGCGAAAATGCCGATGCCTACGCGCAATTGGCCTTCGCCTACCTCGACCTTGACCAGCCTGACCGGGCGCTGACCACCGTCGACCGTGCACTAACGATAGATGACCGCAATTACAGTGCCTATCGGGCGCGGGCATATATCTACTGGGAGGGGCTGTTCGACTTTGACGCCGCTCAGACAGACCTCGACCTGGCCTACAGTCTGGCGCTGGAGCAAGACCCGGCAGCCGGTACGCTGCTGGCGATTGACTATGCGCTGCTGCAACTGCGCCTGGAAAATACCCAGGGGGCCATAGATGCGCTCATGACCTTGTTGGAATCCAGCCCAGACAATACCGAGGCGCTATATCGGCTCGGCCTGATTTACTGGGGCGAAGGCGAATGGGGCCAGGCCGGTAATTATATGACGCGCTGCATCGACATCGACCCCAACAGCATCAACTGTAACTTCTGGCTGGGGCGTGCCCAGATGCGTCAGGAACAAACCGCCCTGGCGGATAGCTCATTTGTGACCGCTATTGAACTTGGCTCACGCAATCCGCAGCATTATTATTGGGTAGCTGTTTCCCAGCAGGCGACAGGCAACTGCCAGCAAGCCTATCAATATTGGCAAGAAGGGTATGAACTGGCGCAGCAGGCCAATCAATGGGTTGAGGACTTTGAAGCCTCGCGGCCACCATGCGCCCCTTCAGAGCGCGAATTGACCTTGCCAGGTACGTCTACGCCTGCCCCACCCACTGCCGATCCAGCGGGTAGTGCATAGGTTTACTGCAAAGAACCAATAGTCAGATCTTATAGCAACTCTTCAATGCTAGGATAGCCTGTGCTCAGGAATTGCAGAAAGGCACGTGCCACTGGCGTATACGGCAGGTTGGCATCCCAGATAATCTTGAGGTTACGCTCTAGCGGAACATTCTGGATGTTGAGTCCATAGAGCAGCTTGCCCTTGATCTCTCGCCGTACAGCATATTCCGGCAGGATGGTCACACCCAGGTTCGACATCACCGATTGCTTAATGGCTTCGGGATTATCAAACTCGGCGACGATGCGCGGCTTCACATGATGCTGGCGCAAAATGTGGTCGATCCAGATGCGCGTGCGGCTGCCCGGTTGGCGCGTCACAAAAGGATGATCATCCAGTTCTTCAATGCTGATGGTATCGACTTTGTGCCAGGGGTGGTCTTCACCAACGACAAGCAGCAGATCAATCGGGGCCAGCACATGGAAACCCAAATCATCAGTCTGCAAATCATCTAACTCACCCTCAACAAAGCCAATATCAAGCTGATGCGAGAGCACATCGTTGATGATGTGGGTGGTGGTATTGGTCGTCAGCGAAGCGCCCAGGTTGGGGTAGCGTCCACGGAAGCCCTGGAGCCATTCCGGCAATAAGTATACGCTGACACCTGGCGTCGAACCCACTGACAATTGGCCAGAAACCAGATTTTCCACGTTGGTAACAGAAGCCTCTGCTTCCGCAACCAGGCGCAAAATGCGCTGAGTATAGTCAAAGAGTGTGGTACCGGCTTCAGTCAGGGTGACACCCCGCCGTCCGCGATTGAACAGCGATGTCCCTACGTGGCGCTCCAAGTCATGGATATGCTGGCTGACAGCGGGTTGGGTCATGTGCAACTGGGCGGCGGCTGCACTAAAACTGCCGTATTGGACGACAGAAGCAAAAATTTCCAATTTGTATAAACTAAGCATTATAGCATTACCTGCCATTAGGTCGATCTTATGTCAAGTATTCCACGTTTTTAACGACCGGGCAAGGTAAAATCGCCCATTTTAGGCATGCACATTGACGTGTTTTAAGACTTTGTTTCGCTAGATTGGAGGCTCTTTGACAGATCACCATGCGCCTGCTGGCGCAACTCCGTCGCCACTTCAGGATCAACTTCCATACTCCACAACAACCCATGCGACATCATACTTTTGAGTAAGTAACCCATTTGCAGTGGCGTATAGGACATATCGTTATCCAACCACCATTTGACGGTCGCAATCAACTGGCCACTCATCACATGTGCCTGGAGTTCCATTGGAATCAGGGGCGTACGCCCTGTGAGCGTCGCTACTTCTTTGAGGAGCTTATCGCAAAATTCCTGAGACAGATATTCCAGCACGTAGATAAAAAAAGCTATGCTGCCGTGGCTGCTCAACATGACTTTGTAGAAATCCGCAAACTCCTTGACGTGTTCAAAGTCACCCGAATCAACGCAATGGGGGTCCATCAGGATGCTAGCATCGTGAACGACCTGATCAAACAGCGCTTGATAGATTTCTCGAATGCTGGTGAAGAGTAGCTCGTCTTTATCAGCGTAGTGCATATAAAACGTCGTACGCGCGACATCGGCGCGGTCAGCAATATCGGAAATGGTGATATTCTCGTAGCCCTTTTCAACGATCAGCTCGAGCAGTGCGTCGCGCAGTAAACGCCGGGTGCGCTCAATACGGCGATCTACTTTTGGGGTGGTCGAGGCTTGTTCCATAGTTGACACCTGTATACTAAATAACAGTGCGAAACAATTGCTTGTTGACACTGAAAACGAAATTCGATTAACTGAAATTATACTACATAATGTATGAAAAACTACAATATGTTGCTTATATTTTCGAGTAAATGAATCAATGTATGGGTAGCGGGTGGTTTACACTGCCCCAAATACATGATCTTCATCGTCAGATGATAGTGCTGGTCTACGCCATCGGACTGTTCAATTAGGAAGGAAATAACCATGCCTATCCCACTCAGTCAAGTCAAAACACTGCCTTACTATGGGCGTCACTTTCCATTTATTCCCTGGAAGCTCACATCAAAATTACGCATATCACTGGTGTTTGCCGGCAATCTACTGCGGGACCTAGGGTTGATCTCCTTTGTTGGCTTTTGGCTTGCCCTGCCTTTTCGTGCGATCCCAACCTATAGAGCGTCTAAAGCGGGCTTTCGCCTCATGGGTAGTTCATTCGGGCTGATTGCAGAAATGGAGTGGATTCTACTGGTTATCATCTATAGGGTTCTGGAAAAGCGGCACGGGAAAGCCCACGCTTATGACTTTGCCAAAGAAGCTATCCAGAAAAGCTCGCTCTTTATGATGAACGACTTTTATCAGGCAGACCGATTAGCTGAGTTTGAGGACCCCTTTGAAGCTTTCTGGGCCTATCACAAAGCGATGTTCCAGAATGACCCCAATTATCCCAATGAAATGATTGAAGAAGACAATCGCAGGGTGATGATCGTTCACGACTGCCGCAACTGTGAAATTGCAAAGCTTACCATCCCAGAACTTGCACCCCTGGGGTGTGATCATGACATCACAGGCTACAAAGCCATTGCCGACCTGACAGATATGGAATTCCGTAGGCCTGAAACGTTAGCGAAAGATGGCAAACCCTGCCAGTTTATGTTTTACCGGAAGGGGACCGTGCCACCTGAAGAATATGCAAAGCCCGTGAAATAGTGTAGTTTTAATAAACATATGTCTACTAAATAACGTGGTGAAACAATTGCATGTTGACACCGAAAACGATTTTCGCTTAACTAGCATTATACTACACAGTGTTCGAAAACTCGCAATGTGTTGTGTATAAGAAATAAGAGATGGAGTTGATCGTTGGCAGACTTTCCTACTCTTGATGAGCAATCAACACTTGATAAACAGCTTGATAAGCAAGAATCGCTCTGGGATGTGCCCGAACCCCGGCAGGGTTGGCTGCGTCATTGGGATACTTTCATAGGCCCAGGTGCAACATCCCAAGAGCATTTCTTGATCTTGCAGGGTGCGGTCTTTGGTTTGCTGACTGTCATTGCTGTAGAGGTACTTAATGAAAACCTGGACTGGACGATCTGGCAGTTTTTGCTGGCGTGTGTATTAGCAGCGGACATCTTTGGCGGTGTAGCAGCCAATGCGACCTCAGCAGCCAAGCGCTGGTATCATCGCCGTGGCCAAGGAAAACAACAGCATTTGCAGTTCGCTGCGATCCACATTGTGCAAATCGCGCTGGTAGCCGCCTTCTTCATGAACAACGATTGGTCCTGGGCGCTTGTAGTCTACGGTTATCTTATGCTCTCAGCGCTGGCCATCAGCCTGGCCCCGTTGTATCTACAGCGACCCATTGCCCTACTGGCTCTGGTTGGCGGCATTCTGACGAATATCTATTTGCTACCCGGTGCACCTGGACTGGAGTGGTTTGTTCCTGTGCTATATCTCAAACTGCTTGTGGCCCATCTCCTGCGGGAAACGCCTTACCCCCCGCCTGCTACAACCTAATTTTGCATTTGTAGCCCAGTTATTTAAGGGCATCACTCAATAACCATGTAACTTGTTTTGATGTAACTGAGGAAAGACCATGACCATTCCATTTGAACAAATTCCTGGCCCAGATATTGGCAGCAACTTCTTTAGCCAAATACGGACCATGAGCGCGTTCAGTCAAAACCTGATTGAATCCACTGGTAATGCCTTTGCTGAGCATGGTGATGTCGTTGCCCTGACGCCCCTGGGCGATAGGATGGTATTGCTGCGCCATCCTGACTATATCCATGAAGCACTGGTCACCAAGTCCAAGTCTCTTGAAAAAAGCCCGGACTATACCGACCCTAAAAAGGGGCTGGCTCGTTTCGTGGGGGCTGGTATCTTGACCGCCAATGGCGACTTTTGGCGGCGGCAGCGTAAGCAAGTTTCGCCAGCGTTCCATACGCAGCGAATCACGGCTTATGCGGACGCAATGGTAACCGCAGGCGACAAAATGCTGGCCCAATGGCCCGCGCAGGGCGAGCTGGACATCGCCACAGAGATGATGCACGTCACGCTAGAGATCATCGCCGGGACGATCTCGCGTTATGACCTGAGTGCCGATGCCGACCGCATCGACGCGGCGATGGACGCCATCAATGATTACAATAGCAAATTCAGCATCATACCGACCTGGTTCCCGACGCCTATGGAAAGGCGCGTGCGTCAGGCGGTTAAAGACCTGGATGACATTGTCTATAGCATGATCGCTGATTGGCGCAAGAATGGCGAAGACGACGGTAGCTTGCTCAGTATGTTGATGTTGGCGGAAGACGAAGATGGCAACCACATGACCGATAAGCAGATCCGCGACGAAACGGTGACGCTCATCCTGGCTGGCCACGAAACGACCGCTAATACGCTCAATTGGACCTTCAAGCTGCTAGCGGAGAACCCTGAAGCCGAAGCCAAGCTGCATGAGGAACTCGATACGGTGTTGCAGGGTCGCCTGCCGCAATTAGAGGACTTACGGCAACTGCCCTATACCGAAATGATTATCAAAGAATCCTTGCGCCTCTATCCCCCGGCCTGGGGTGTCTCGCGCGTTGCGAAAGAAGACCTCACCATTGGCGATTACGAAGTGCCCAAAGGCACAATCATCAACCTGAATTTCTATCAAATGCATCGTGATGGCCGCTGGTGGGATGAACCAAATGCTTTTAAGCCGGAACGCTGGTCCCCGGAAAATGCCGATAACATCAACAAGCAGGCGTATATGCCCTTCGGTGGTGGGCCGCGCGTGTGCGTCGGCTTTGCCTTCGCCCAGATGGAAGCACAACTGCTGCTGGCAACCATCGCCCAGCGCTACAAGCTGTCGCTCAAACCGGGACAGGTCGTTACGCCCGATGCCCATATCACCATGTACCCGCACGGTGGCCTGCCGATGATCGTCACCCGGCGCGAGGTCCCCATGCAGTCAGCCAATCCACAGCAGGAAGCAATGCCTGTCTAAAATCACAATCCGAGCATGGAAAAAGGGACACATTTCACGGTGTCCCTTTTTATTTTGAATATACCCCTGCCGCCGCAAAGTTCCCCAGCGCTAAGCCATTCCTTCTCAGCTAGTTCTCAGAACATTTGTGCAAGAAACAGGAAGCCCTTGATCGCTAAAAAGCGCATACTGTCATTACCTGAGAGAGAGGGAATACAGCATGTACGACTTATCACTGGATGCCGTTTTGCAGCATCAGAAGGATCTGCGTCAGCAAGTCGAAAAAGACAAGCTGGCACGGTCAGTGGAGCGCAAAAGGCGCAAGCAAAAATCAGTCACCTAGCGTCACCGACACAAGCATAGGCACGGAGTTGTAGGAGGATATCTTGCTCTATCAGAAGGAAAAAGAGGGTGGTTCACATTTTGTCGATCGTGACAGACGCACATGGAAAATGGGCTGCATCAGCGTGACAGCAGCACAAATCATCTTGCTACTCGTCTTCGCAAGCATCATTGTATAGCTAAGTAAGGGCGCCGCAGCGCCCTTTTGCTTTCTACACAATGCTAAGAAATACTATCAACGGGAACATGTTCCCCTTTTAGACGTGCTCTTGGAGGAATGAAACGATTGCAGCAAAAGCCTCGCCGACCGAGTCGTCATCTGGCATATACAGAAAAGTGTGTCCCCAGTTCGGATTCGGCAAGAATTCGTGCGCAACGCCATGACGGGCGAGTTCCAGTTGCATCATCACAGATTGTTCAAAAGGAATGTCCGTATCGAGTTCGCCATGTAATAACATGGTAGGCGGGTAAGATGGCGATACATTTCGTATCGGTTCGTACCCAGCAAACCAGCCCTCGTCTTCTGGCTCATGACCCGTCACTTCATGCAGCCAAATCCCTTTTTGGCGACAGAAAAGATAAAAAAGTCCGCGACCCAGGTAACGTTGCATAGAATCATTTGGGCCACTCTCAGAAATCACCTGCTCGCCGATTGTTTGTCGGGCTTCATGTTCATCTACCGATTCATATTCCCGCATGTAGTATGGGCTGGGTTTCGTAAACGCATCGCTGGTCAGCTTGCAATAACCAGCGATAGACACAACAACAGCAGGCCGAGGATCAAGCTTGAAGCCACTCAACAGCGTGAGATACGCACCCGCTGAATGCCCAAGAATCGCAATACGATCACGGTCGATAGCGAGTGAATCCGCTTTGTCGCGCAACCAGGCCCAGGCATCTTTTATATCATCTAAGATATCTGGCAATTTGGTCTTTGGGGCCAAGCGATAGTTGATCGAAACGAAGTGAAACCCGCCATCGTGAAAGGCCTGAATATGACTTGGGAGAATGGCCTTACGGTGCCCCATGATTAATCCACCACCATGAACAAAAACGACCGCAGGCCGTTTTTGTTCATTCATCGTTTGCGCTGCGGGATAAAAATCGGCTTCAATCTCATGGCCACCGATTGTCTTGTATACATACGTCTGCATCAATTTTGACCCTGTAAGCGCTATATACCAGAAAATGCCGAGAAGCCGCCATCAACCGGAACGACGATGCCTGTCACGAATTTGGCGGCATCGCTGGCCAGCCAGATAGCCGTGCCGACCAGCTCGTCAGGTTCACCATAACGACCCATAGGCGTGTGGTCGATGATGAGCTGGCCGCGCGGGGTGTTGGTTCCATCCGGGTTGAGCAAGAAGGCACGGTTCTGCTCCCCAACGAAGAAGCCCGGTGCGATAGCGTTCACGCGCAAGCCCGCCCCATACGTCCGGGCGAATTCAACCGCCACCCATTTGGTAAAGCTATCAATGGCGGCTTTGGCATTGCTGTAGCCTAGCACGCGCGTCAGGGTGCGGGTTGATGCCATCGACGAAATGTTGATGACCGAGCCACTGCCCTGGTCCGCCATGACCTCGCCAAAAACCTGGGTCGGCAGCAGCGAACCATTCAGGTTCAGCTTAACCACGCCATCGAAATCTTCTTCCTTCATGTTGAAGAAGGTCACATCATTGAAGATGGTCGCACCGGGCATATTGCCACCGGCTGCGTTCACCAGAATATCGATGCGGCCCCATTCGGCCATGATGACATCACGGGTGATACTCAGTGAATCCGTGCTGAGAACATCAGCGGGGGTCGCCAGGGCTGCACCGCCTGCCGCCTGGATGGCATCTACCACCTCTTGCGCTTTTTCCGCACGCCGCCCCAGGATAGCAACCTTGGCACCAGCCGCAGCCAGTCCATGCGCCATTGCCCCACCGAGTACGCCCGTCGCACCAGTGACGACAGCCGTTTTGCCTGCTAATGAAAATTGATCGAAAACGCTCATTCAGAAAAATCCTTTTTATAAAATCAGCATGAGGGTAGTCTAACGGTTATGGCGAGGGGCGACAACGGGTTCTATACTTTGTGCAAGATTATTTCCATTGTCGTAGTGGCACAATATATTGTGCCACTACCCAAGCAAGCCAAAATCGGGCGCAGCAATCTGCGTCCCTACGCGGCAAAAAACATTCCCCGCACAAAGGAGCAGCCATTATGGGAACGCTGTTTAAGCAAGGCACGATTGTCACCGCGGGCGACCAGTTCGTCGGCGATATTCTGGTTGAGGGCGAGATCATCACGCTGATTGGCAAGGACATCAGCCCAGAGGGCCATGAGGTCATTGATTGTGCGGGCAAGTATGTGATGCCCGGTGGCATCGACGTGCATACCCACCTGGAACTGCCCTTCGGCGCGACTGTTTCCAATGATGATTTTGAGACCGGGCACAAAGCAGCCGCGTTCGGGGGCACGACCAGCCACATCGACTTTGCCATCCAGCCGATTGGCGGCACCCTGGCTGACGGTCTGGCGAACTGGCAAAAACGCGCACGGCTGGCCCAGATCGATTATGGCTTCCATATGACCATCACTGACCTGAACGAAGACGTCATGGCGGAGATTCCGGGTATGCTGGATGAGGGCATCACCACGCTGAAGGTCTTCACAGCTTACAAAGGCGTCTATCAGTTGGATGATGGCTCGCTGTTCCGCATCATGAACGTGGCCAAAGACCTGGGTATGCTGGTCATGGTCCACGCGGAAAATGGCGACGTCGAGGCGTACCTCAAGCCGCGTTTAATCGCTGAGGGCAAGACCGACCCTGTGTATCATGCCGCATCGCGCCCGCCAGAGATCGAAGGCGAGGCCACCAATCGCATGGTGACAATGGCCGGGATGATCGACTGCCCGCTGTACGTGGTGCATATGACCTGCGAACAATCGATTGAAGCGCTGCGGCGCGGTCGCAAGCTGGGCTACCCGGTCATGGGCGAAACCTGCGTGCAGTACTTCTTCCTGACCGTTGATGAGCATCTGGGCGCACCCGGCTTTGAAGGTGCGAAGTACGTCGCCTCGCCGCCGATCCGCAGCAAACACGATCATGGGATTCTGTGGCAGGCCGTTCAGGATGGCACATTACAACACATCAGCACCGACCACTGCTCTTTCTGGTATGAGGGTGGCATCGGCCCGTGTGAGGACTGGCGTGCGGAACATGGCAACGCCGATTGGGCCGACTTCGAGCGGCTCGACCCCAGTTATCGCCGCCCCGGTAAGGAACTGGGCCTGGGTGATTTTTCAAAGATGCCCAACGGCATGCCCGGTATCGAAGACCGCATGCTCATGATTTGGGAGTTTGGCGTTAACGGTGGTCGCCTGTCACCGAGCAAGTTCGTCGAGCTGATGTGCACCAATCCGGCTAAGATGTTCGGCATGTATCCCAAGAAAGGTACGCTGGCGGTCGGCAGTGATGCCGACATCCTGGTGTGGGACCCGACCGTTGAGCATGTCATCAGCGCGGACACGCACCACATGAAGGTCGATTACAATTGCTACGAAGGCACGCGCATCACCGGCAAGCCGATTCTGGTTTACCAGCGTGGGAATAAGCTTGTCGATGGGGACGAGTGGCTGGGAAAAATCGGCGGCGGGCAGTATATCCGGCGCAAGCCCAATGCGGAGATTTTGTAGGCTTAAAAAGATTCAATGCAAAGGCGCGAAGACCGCAAAGAAAATAAGAGATAACACACCCCACCCCTAAATCCCCTCCCCGAAGGAGAGGGGACTTTTATAGATCAGTATGGTTGCAGAAAGGCATCCTTCCTCCTTCGGGGCTGAGGGGGCGACACTAAGGGCTGTGCAAGCGTAAGAAAGCAAGCCAGCCCTCGCGAAATAAACTCCAGCGACGAATGGGATCACCTT
>PABP01000006.1 GCA_002699585.1 Anaerolineaceae bacterium
CATTCGCTTCCACGCGATCGCCGCACTGCTGCCCAAGCTTCTGATGTCGCTGGCTTATATATCGGATTGAGCGGGGAGTGCTGTCAGATGGCCAGAGGTTCCAGGTTATCGTGAAGTCGGTTAAGCAGCGCAACGAGCTGTTCGAATTCGTCGGCGGTCAGTCCCTCGACAAGATGTTCGTATATCGGGGCAGTCACCTGCCGCGCCGTTGCCAGCCGCTCTTCGCCTTCCGGCGCGAGCGCAACCATCGAAACTCGGGCGTCGGTCTCACTCTGGGTCTTGGTGATAAGCCCCGCCGTAATCATCCGTTGCATGATGCGGGTCATCGTCGAAAGATTGATCACCGCCGTATCGGCGATATCGCGCGCGCTGCGAGGCGATTTCTCGCCCAAGATCATCAGTACGCGCCAACTCGGGATATCGAGGTCGATTGCCCGCAGCCGCGCGTCGATAATCGTGTTGTAACGGCTGATCAGCCGCGTGAGCAGGTAGAATGGATACCGCTTGACCCGGAATGCAGGGGTGCGCGGATTTCCGGATCGAAAGGCGTCCATGAGGGGCAATTAGGCCGAACCAAATTCCAGCGCAATGCATCCGGAGCCTTTTCGCCGCCGAGCTCTTCACCCAAGTTTGACACTAAAGGATAAGCGATATGCCCTTTCCTTCTTCGTCGCGGGTCGCCCGATTGCCGCGTTCGGTGGCGATCTGCGCGGCCGCGTTGTTCCTAGTGGCGGCGAGCGCGCCCGATCTTTCTGATGTCATTGAGCGGTACGAGACGTTCGCCGCAGAATATCCGATGGAAGCGGGGCGATCCGATCCGACATCCTCGCGCGAAGGATGGCCTGCGGAAACGCCCGAAGACATGGCATGGCGAAGGGCCGAATTGCGGCGTTTGGCCGACGCTCTGGACGGACTTGCCGAACACGCGCTGGGACAGGAAGATCGGATCAACCGCGATCATCTGCGTGCGCTGATCCGATGGCGGATCGAAGGAATCGATTTCGATGAGCGACGGTTCGCCTTCGTTGCACATGAAGGGTTCTACAACACTCCTTATGCCGCCGCCCGCAAGCTCGATCCCGACAATGCCGAGGAAGCCAAGGCCTGGCTGGCGCGCATGCGCGGAATACCCCGGTATTTCGTCGAACAGAGGGCGAACCTGGAACGCGGCATAGCGACCGGCTGGACGCATCCTGCAATCGTGGTTGATGTTGCCGTGGCGATACTGCGCAAGCAGATCGCGCGATCGTCTGCAGATGATCCTATGGTGGATGCGCTGGAGCGCTTTCCTACCATGGCAGCGCAGGCGCAAGGCCTGGTTGAAAAGGAGATACGGCCGGCGCAGCAGGCGATGCTGGATTTCATCGACGGCGCGTATCGGGACGCTGCGAGACCGGACCTAGGCATATCAGCGGTGCCCGGCGGGCGGGAATATTATGATTTCTTGCTCCACTATTATACCACGACCGATCTTTCGGCTGAGGAAATCCATGCGATGGGCCTTTCGGAAGTGCGCCGTATTCGTGCCGAGATGGACGCCGTAATTGCCGCTACCGGGTTCGACGGGGATTTTGCCGAGTGGTTGCATTTCCTGCGCACCGACCCGCAATTCTACGCGACCAGCCGTGAGGAACTGATCGAAAAATACGCCGCCGCAGCGAAACGGATCGATGGGGTGCTGCCGCGATACTTTTCCCACCTTCCGCGCCAGCCGTTCACAATTGTCCCCGTCCCTCCGGAACTGGAAGAATATTACACGACGGCGCGCGGCGGCGGTGGGGGCGATATGGAGAAAGGTATTGCAGGCACTTTCATCGTCAATACGTCCCATCTTGATCAGCGCCCTTTATACGAGGTGCCTGCGCTCAGCCTGCACGAAGCCGCGCCCGGACACCATACGCACGGTGCCCTCAATCAAGAGAACAAGGCGCTGCCCAACTTTCGTCGATCACGCGATCTGCTCGCCTTCCGTGAGGGATGGGCGCTCTACGCAGAGCGGCTGGGGCATGAAATGGGCGTCTATCGCGATGCCTATGAGAAGTTTGGCAGCTTATCGACCGAGATGTGGCGGGCCTGCCGCATGGTCGTGGATACGGGCATTCACGTGATGGGCTGGGATTATGCCCGGGCGCGCAAGTGTTTCGAGGACAATACCGCATTGGCGGATGTCAATATCGATACCGAACTGGCGCGCTACATTGGCGCACCGGCCGGGGCGGTGGCATATAAGGTCGGCGAGTTGAAGATCATCGCGTTGCGCGAGCAAGCCGAACAGGCGCTGGGCGACCGTTTCGATATTCGCGTGTTTCACGATCTCGTCCTGGCGCAAGGCCAGTTGCCGATGACACTGCTGGAGGCGCAGGTCGATGCGTGGATAGCCTCCGTCGGCGAATAGACTGAAATGGGGGCCTAGGCTGCGAGGGCGGCCGCCAGCGCTTTCCCATCTTCATCTGCCAGCGCAGCTTCGCGCAGGCGCGTAATCGTGGCAGCATCGATCCCTCCCTGGCGGTAGCGGTCGATCACCAGATCGAAATTGCGCAGGCCGCGCTCGAATGTGTCGCCATAGCCTTTGATCAGACGCTGGCATTTGACCAGCTCCAGCGCGCTGGCGGGCTCGGCTGAGCGCACCAGAGCTAACCAGTCCTCTATCCGTGCCTGTTCGAGCGCATAGCGCAACGTTCCGCGCCGCCATCGCCGCCAGCCAGCGAGCGCATATAGTGCAAGGAACCAGCGCAAACGGGTCGTCTCGACGTGACGGCCCTTCGCAAACAGTGGTTCGAAAAGGCGCTTCGCCCGCTTGCTGGCAAGGAGCCGACGACCGATCGACAAGGGCAGTGTCTCGCAGATCTCCTCAAGCCGGGGGTGGAGATACTCGGTCAACTGGACGATCTGGCCATCCTGGGCTTTCACTTCCTCCCGCACACGCGCGAACCGTGTGCGGCGAATTTTGAGCGCAGCGACCCGGATCGTATCCTCGTAGGACATCCATAGCGCCAGGTGACGCGCGGCCTCCGTCAGCAAGGCGCCTGGACCGGCCAAGGCCTCCAATCGATCGAGATATAGTTCGGCATAGGCACGATCCTGATAGTCGATCAGGCGCCTGACGCCCTCCAGCGCGAAAGCATGCGCTTCGGGGGGAAGACGCTGCTCCACCCGGTTTGCCAATGCGCGACCGGCCTCGCTGGTGGGTCCCGGGCGATCCGCCACGAATACATCGCCTGAGCTGGACTTGCCCTCTGCCGCATCGAACCCCGCCGCGAAACCGCGCAGATTGGCGTCGATGGCTTTCCCGCCGGCACGGATCGCTGTCTCGAAGGCTTCGCGCGGGAAAGGCAGGCCGCCGCTCGCCGCAAGAGCGCCGAACATGATTGAGCTGATCACGCAGCCGTTTGCCTGCGCCGCAGCTTCCATGTCGAAGCCGATGAAGCGCCTTGCGCGGTCCTTCGCTGCGGTGAGAATACGCTCGCTGCTGGCGCGCCCATCGCCCATCGCGGTCTTTTCGCTGATCGCGTAGACACGGTGGGTCGATCCAATGAGCAGCGTGTCTGTGGATACGAAGCCGCGAAGGATCGCGCGTCCCGCCTCCATCAGTTCCGAAGCGACGACGATGTCTACGTCGCCTGGAACCGGCATCAAAGCCAGAACAGGGGTCTGCGTTTCCTCGGCGGGGATCATTTCCACGTAATAGACGGTGGCGCCTGTGCGCTGAGCCACACCGGGCACCGAGGTTCCTTGTGCGATGTAGCCACACATCTCGCCCAGTTGTACGATCCAGTTGGCCAATACGCCGCCGCCCTGTCCGCCCAGGCCCAGGACTGCGATGGTAATTCGCTTGCGTTGCTTCATCAGAAAGCCCTCGCCGCCAGCATGCGTTCGTCGCGCCGCTGAAGCGCGCCGATCACCCATTGCCGTATCCGCTGGCGGATACGGTCGCCCCGGTTCGGATTGCTGATGATTTGTGCCTTGTAAAAGGAAGGACACAGGATAGCGGCATGGCTTACCTCGCCGCACACGCCGCAACCCACACAGCTGTTCTCCACATGCGCCACCGGGTCCTGTCGCAAGGGGTCGGGGTTCGCACGGATCGAGAGCGAAGGGCATCCCGACAACCGGATGCAGCTATGGTCGCCGGTGCATGTGTCAGGGTCGACGCCGAAGCGTTCGCGCACCACCCGCTGGCCGCTCTTCAGAGCATGGGCGACCTGCGGCTTGAGCCGGCGCTGTCGGTTCAACTGGCATTCGGATTGTGCAATCAGAACTTTCGGCCCATTTTCGCGCGAGGTCAGTGCATCGCGAATGGCATCGCGCATACCGGCCACATCATAGGTCCGGGTGCGCGTCTGCGCCCAGGTGATCCCGACTCCGCGCACCGCGCGTTCGATAGGGTTGTTGGTCTTGCGATGGGGCGGCTTGGCGCGCGATGACGGGATATCCTGCCCGCCCGTTGCCGCCGAATAACCATTATCGACGATGATCGTCAGATTGTCGTCCTGGTTGAATACCGCATTCCCGATCCCCGAGGTCAGCCCGTTATGCCAGAAACCGCCGTCTCCCATGATCGCCACGGCGCGTTTGCCCTCGGGCTTGAAAGCAGAGGCGCCTGCGGTGCCGAGGCCGTACCCCATTGTGGTGTTGCCGATGTGAAACGGCGGCAGGATGGAAAACAGATGGCACCCGATATCGGCCGATACGTGAAGTTCGCCGATCTCTTTCTGGACCAGTTTCATGGCCGAAAAGATCGGCCGCTCAGGACAACCGGTGCAGAAGCCTGCCGGTCGGGGCGGGACGGTGGCAGGCATTAAGGCCGGGGGCGGCGCAGGTTTCGGCTTCGGCGCGCGGCTTGGTGCGTGTCCGCGCAGGAATTCCGCAACCCCGTCCCGGATTGCATCGGCAGTATATTCGCCGGCTCGCGGCAGAAAGTCCTTGCCGCACACCATCGTATCGAGACCGGCGCGACGGATCAGCGTGTTCAGTTCGTGTTCGATGAATTCGGGCTGGCCTTCTTCCACCACAAGCACAGCCCGTTTGTGGGCACAGAAGTCGCGCACTTCCTCGGGGATCAGCGGATATGTAACGTTGAGAACATATATCGGCAGTGAAGCCTTGCCATAAGCATCGGACAGATCGAGCAGTTCTAGCGCGCGATTGAGCGAGTTGAAGATGCCGCCCTGAACGATGATGCCGATCTCATCTTCTTCAGGGCCGAAATGTTCGTTCAGCGTGTTCCGCCGGATAAAGTCCACCCCGGACGGCCAGCGTTTCTCGATTTTCTCGACTTCGTGCAGAAAGTTTGCCGGTGGCAAGACGATCCGGTCGACATCGCGCGAAGGCTTGGCCGCTGCTTCGGCCACGGTTAGCGGTGGACGGCAGTTGTCGCGCGCGGTGAAGCTTCCGGTGACGTGGCAGGCGCGGACACGCAGTTCCAGCATCACCGGCGTGTTCGATGCCTCTGACAGTTCGAAGCCCTTTTGCACCATGTCGACGATCACCGGCAGGCTGGGGCGCGGGTCAAGCAGCCACATTTGCGATTTCATCGCGAAGGCATGCGTGCGTTCCTGCATGATCGACGAGCCTTCGCCATAGTCTTCGCCAAGGATGATCAGGGCGCCGCCCGTGACCCCGCCGGATGCGATATTGGACAGAGCATCGGACGCGACATTCGTCCCCACCACGGATTTCCAGGCCACAGCGCCGCGCAACGGATAATTGACCGAAGCAGCGAGCATGGCGGCGGCCGTGGCCTCGCTGGCCGAACTTTCGAAATGGACGCCTAGGTCGGACATAAGCTCGCTGGCGTCGGAGAACACATCCATTAGATGGCTGATCGGCGAACCCTGGTATCCGCCCACATAGGCGACGCCACTTTCCAACAGGGCCTTGGTAACGGCGAGAATCCCTTCACCATGGAAGGTTTCTCCCTCGCCGAGCTTCAGCCGTTCGATCTCCGCCTTGAAAGAGCGTTCCGCCATGCGTCTAATCGGCCACCAGCGCCAGGACGCGTAGCGGGCTGCCTGAACCGTCTTCGATTTTGAGCGGCGCGGCCACGATGATGCTGCCGGTCGCTGGAAGCAGATCGAGGTTTTCAAGGCACTGCAATCCGTAGCGCCCCGCGCCGTGGATCAGCGTGTGTGCGGGATAGGCCGGGTCCAGCAGATGAGCCTGCCCGGCATCGGTGCCGATTGTCTCCACACCCAAGCCGTGAATGTCTCGCTGTTCCAGCAGAAAGCGAACCGCCTCAGTCGTGGGTCCGGGCGTATGCGCACCGTCTTCGTGCCGGTTGGTGTAGGCTTCGCCCTCTCGTTTCGACCAATCGGTACGTAACAGGACCCAATTACGGGGCGGGATACAGCCATGGGCTTCTTCCCAAGCTTCGATATCGGCTACGGTCAGCAGGTAATCAGGATCGGCGGCGGACTGCTGCGAGATGTCGATTACGACCGCCGACGCCAGGAAATCGGCGGGGGGGATCGTATTGGTCGAATTGTTCGGAAGATCTTTGCCCGATGCCCAGTGGACTGGAGCGTCGAAATGGGTGCCGGTATGCTCGCTGACGGTGAAATTGTTCCAATACCAGGCGACACCGCGCTCGTCATAGCGCGAGATCTCTTCTTTGCTGAAACCCGCGCACTGATTGAACTCGGGTGGAAGGACGAGAGTCGGGGTGTCTGGCGATAGCGTCTGCGTAAGATCGATGGTTAGGATCGCCCCGGAAGCGATCTCGGCGGCGAGTTGCTGGAGAATGGTCATCTATTGGCTCCTCTCATCTCGCATGTTAGCTATAAAACTTGCATATGCAACTAATATCACAACCTAGCCATGGGCACTACGTCGAAAGCGATCGTCATCCGATGCGCCTCGGCAGAGAATGGAACCGTGCCGTGGTAAAAGTACGAAGGGAAGAGGACGAGAAGGCCGGGTTCGGGACATATGGTACGCAGGGTACGCTCGTGCCGCCCCAGATGCAGAGCGGTTTCGCCGAATTTCAAGCAACCTTCGTCACCTTCCAAACTGGCAGGCAACGCGACATAATAGACGGCACTGATCCAGCCGGCGGGATGAATGTGGTTGGTATGGTGCCCGCCCGTGCCCAGCTGCGCCGACCACGAGCCGGAAAAAGAGAAGCCTGCGGCTTTGCGACACAGAAAGGGATGGTCCGCATCATCGGGCAGAGCGGCGATGTATCGCGCCACCGCTTCTTCGATCATGGCTCGGACCGCCGCGATTTCGGGATTGTCGCTGTTGAATAAGTCGTCGGCAGTCTGCGTGCCGCCGCGCAAAGTCTGCTCCAGCGGTGCCTGCTGGCCGCTGTGCAAGGCTCGTAGCGTACGGTTAAGTCGGCTATTGAACCCCTCGGCGTTGCCGTTTCGTGGACCGAGCCGGCAGGTCCGGATAAAATCGGGGTTTTCGAGCCATTCGTACTTCGGATCGCCTTTCAGCCGCCAGACGATAGCTTGCAATGCCAGCATCTGCTGATCGTTTGGGTCGGAGGCGAGCCGACGCCGGATCAGCGACAGCGCATCGTCATACCGTTCCAGTATCAATAAGATGCGAGCATATTCCCGCAAGGTCGGCGCGTGTTCCGGTTCTGCCTTAAGGGCCGCATCAAACGCTCTAGCTGCGTCCGCCGCCCTGCGGGAAGACCATAGCGCCTGGCCGAGAAGGCAGAGATGTCCGGCCCCGCTAACGCCGCGAGACACCGCCGTTTCCAGTAGCTCGACAGCCTGCTCGGGCTCTTTCGCCAGAGTCAGACGCCTAGCGAGGCCTTCCAGCAAATCCGGGTGATCCGGATGAGCTTCCAGGGCCTTTCGATAGCTTACGACATGCTCCGCGACCCTACCTTGATGCCAAAGCATTCGGCTCAGCGATTCGTGGATGGCGGCATCGGTTGGTGCCAGTCTGATCGCATGGCGATAGGCCTGCGCTGCGTCTTCGAAATGGCCCAGATCCTGCAGGCAATGGCCGAGGTTGTAGGGTATCTCAGCCCGTTCGGGAGAGCTCGCCGCGCATTCGAGCAAGATCGGCAGGGCTTCGTGTGCGCGTCCGGTTTGCCGCAGCGCGACCGCGAGATTGTGCCGCCAAGGCAAATGATCAGGCGCCGCCTGCAGGGCAAGCCGATAGGCCTCGACCGCACCCGGATGATCCCCGATCGCGCCGCGCATCTCAGCCAGGACGGCCCAGGCCCGCCCGTTCGGAGAAGCACGATCGAGTAGCGGGGCGAGACACGCTTCCACTTCCCCGAACTCTTTGAGCCGCGTCAGCGAAAGAGCCAGATTGATGCGGGCATCGCTGTAGGCTGGAAGAAGCTGCAGCGCTTCGCGATAAGCCTCGGCGGCTTCGGAGATCTCCCCACGATCCATCAGGCTGTTGCCCAGATTGTTGAGCACGTGCGGCTGTCGGGGATGCGCCGCCAGCGATTTGCGAAACAGGTCTACGGCTCGGTAATGGTCGCCTCGCTGCCGCGCCACCATGCCGAGCAATTGCAGCGCGTCCGGCTGGCGCGGCATTGCGTCCAGAACCGCCAGCAGCCTCTGCTCGGCAGCGTTCAGCTTGCCCGCTTGCGCAAGCTGCAGCGCGTCGCGAAGCATCGTTTTCTTTATGGATCGCGATTGTGGTCGCATGCCGCGCTCTCTCTGGGGACAGTTGAGTTCGAGCCAACGCTGATCCGAAACCGATCGGACGTGCCTTATTAAATAAATCACGCGCTAAGTCATATGTAATTGCATATAATGCGGCATGGGTGCAACGTCCGCTCCGAAAATTCGAGGCGAAGCGTGTGGCAGCTCATCGGATGGTCAGCGGGAAGGGTATCCAGTCTGCGGCGACGTGGCGGATCGCGATGAGATTGCCGAGGGCTCGATCATACGCGCTGCTTCGCTACAGAAGCTGTGGGGTGTGCTGGGTCATCGCTGGTGACGAAGTTGTTCGGTTGGCGGGTTGAGGATCCTACTCGATCGGCAATTTGCTGAGATTCGCACTAATTTTCTGAAGCGTACGAAGAAGGTGAGCGATATCGCGGTTGCTGATCCCATCCATCGCCCGCATGAATTGCCGTCCCACTATGGGCGTCAGCTTGCGCAGCCTCTGTTCTCCAGCGGCGGTGAGCGTCACTTCGGTAATGCGGTTATCCTCGGCATTGGGCTCGGCCGTTACCAAACCTTGCTCGAGCATGCGATCGATGATCCGGCTGATTGTTGAACGTTTGGTCAGCGCGGCTTCGGCGATGGTGCCGATACTTGCAGGCTGGCGCTCGCGAAGTACCGTCATCACTCGATAGATTGGTTTCGAGACCCCGTGCTTGTGCAGCACCTTATCCATATCTTCGTGATATTTGAAATCGGCGTGAGCCATCAGATAAAAAGGTGAATTGGCCAGCCGGAATGTCGCACTGCTGGGGTTGTAGTCACCGCGATCTATCTGATCTTCAACAATATCTTGCGATCTTTTGCCCAACACTGCTTTCATACTGTCCCTCGAATGCTTTTCCCGTCACCCGCATGGACGACCGACAGAGCCGGTCCAATCGAGCACAGGTCTGGTTTGTCCGCAATCCCATACCAAGAATCCTCTCCGACCGACCGGCGCGAAGGGATTGCTTAACGGTTTTTGCGTGAATTTGATCCTATCTCCGATAGCGATCTTGTTCGCAAAATAAAGCGTTTTCAAGCGAAACGGAGGGAAAAGCTCGATAAACGTGCGCCATCGCCTCGGGAGTAGGCATTGCCAGACTGTGGTGGGGTGGGCCTGCTGTCCCTGTCAGAACGCCGGAATTCCGGTGATGGCGCGACCCAGGATCAGCGCGTGAACGTCATGCGTTCCTTCATACGTATTGACGGTTTCCAGGTTCATGGCATGGCGCATCACTTGATAATCGGCGCTGATACCGTTGCCACCGTGCATGTCCCGTGCTGTGCGGGCAATGTCCAATGCTTTGCCGACATTGTTGCGCTTGACGATTGAAATCATTTCGGGCGCGAACCGTCCCTGATCGATCAGTCGTCCGACCCGCAGGCTCGCCTGGAGCCCCAAAACGATCTCGCTCTCCATATCGGCGAGCTTCTTCTGATAGAGCTGCGTCGCCGCCAGCGGCCGGCCGAACTGATGGCGGTCGAGTCCGTATTGGCGGGCGGCGTGAAAACAGTATTCGGCAGCCCCCAAAGCGCCCCAACTGATCCCGTAGCGCGCGCGATTGAGACAGGAGAACGGCCCCTTCAGGCCCGCCACTTCGGGGAGCAGCGCCGTCTCCGGCACCTCCACGTCCTCCATCACGATCATGCCCGTAATCGATGTGCGTAAACTGAGCTTGCCTTCGATTTTTGGCGCCGACAGTCCGGGCGTGCCCTTCTCGAGCACGAAACCGCGGATCGCGCCCCCGTGGGCTTCTGACTTGGCCCACACGACGAATAAGTCGGCGATGGGAGCATTGGAAATCCAGGTCTTCGTCCCGTTCAGACGATAGCCGCGAGCGGTTCTGACCGCTTGTGTCCGCATTCCGCCGGGGTCGGAACCTGCATCGGGCTCGGTCAGGCCGAAGCAGCCGATCATTTTCCCACTCGCGAGAAGAGGAAGATAGTGGCCCTTTTGTTCCTGCGAACCGAAGGCGTGAATAGGATACATGACCAGACTGGATTGGACGCTCATCATCGAACGATATCCCGAATCTACCCGTTCCACTTCGCGCGCGATGAGACCGTAAGCCACATAGGATGCTTCGACACCTCCATAGGCTTCCGGGATTGTCGGACCAAGCAGCCCCAAGGCACCCATCTCGCGAAAGATGTCTGGATCGGTTTGTTCTTGAGCGAATGCATCGATCACACGGGGGGCGAGCCGGTCCTGCGCATAAGCTCTGGCGACATCGCGGATCATCCGCTCTTCTTCGCTTAACTGTTCGTCCAGAAGAAAGGCATCGGACCAGTCGAACCTCTGCACGCCGCTCATCAGCGTGAGGCCGCCGGGATTACCGCCGTGGTCTCGATCTCGACTTTTGCCGCCGCTTCGACCAGCCCGGTTACCTCCACCACCGCCATCGCGGGGAAATTGCGTCCAAGAAGTTCGCTATACGCGGCGCCAATGTCGGACAAGCTGGCGAGGTATTCTTCCCGATCGGTGATGTACCAGGTCATGCGAACGATATGGTCGGGACCGGCACCGGCTTCAGCCAAGACGGCCAAGGTGTTTTCCAGCACCTGACGGAACTGGCCGGGAAGGTCGTGACGCTGGAATATCTCGTTCTCATCCCATCCGACGATTCCGGCCGTGAAGATCATATGCCCGCTGGCCGCGATACCGTTGCTATATCCGCGCGGTCGTGGCCAGCCGGGGGGGAGCAGAGATTGATGGGCGCTCATGAAGGGTCCTTGTCGGAAAGTGCGTGTCTTGTGAGGGGATCGAGAAAGTCGGCAGGCCAGGGGTGCGCGCGCATATTGGCGAGATCGATCAGCACCACAGTGGAGCGAACAGCGAAGCGCGCTTCGCCGCCGCAAGTGACATCGATGCCGAGATCGAGCGAACTCCTGCCAATCCGCAAGATCCGGACGGTGAAGTCGAGCATGTCGCCCAGTCGGCTGGGTGCCGTGAACTCGGCCTTGAGGTCTACCGTCGGCAGCCCCATGCCCAATTCGCCATGCATCGTGTTTCTGTCCACTCCGAGCACAGCCGCGGTCCAGTCCTCGACCGCCGCGTCGCACAGTTCGAAATAGCGCGGATAGTATG
Source organism: Anaerolineaceae bacterium (assembly GCA_002699585.1). Taxonomy (GTDB): domain Bacteria; phylum Chloroflexota; class Anaerolineae; order Aggregatilineales; family Phototrophicaceae; genus Phototrophicus. The sequence goes on from PABP01000006.1 coordinate 11,713, forward strand.
CGATCCCCGCAGGGTCGCAGTGCGCAAAGCGCAGGGGCAGGCGGGTGGTGAACATCAGTTGGCGCTTTGTGCAAGATGCTGGCGCGCGATGACCACTTTCTGCACTTCGGATGCGCCCTCATAGATCCGCAGAGCCCGGACCTCGCGGTAGAGTGCTTCGACCGGACTGCCCACGGTAACGCCGAGCCCGCCGAACATCTGCACGGCCTTGTCGATCACCTGCTGTGCGCTGTCTGTCGCATGCAGCTTGGCGAGCGCGGCTTCGCGCGAGTTGCGTTCTCCCCGCACGTCGCGCAGCCATCCCGCGCGATAGATCAGCAGGGCTGAGGTATCGATATCGAGCACCATTTCCGCCAGCTTGGATTGTGTAACGGCATTGTCCGCCAGCACCCCCTTCCCCAGCTTGCGCACGCGTGCCCGTTCGGTCGCTTCGTCGAGCGCGCGACGGGCGAAGCCAAGCGCGGCGGCGCCCACTGTCGTGCGGAAGATGTCGAGTGTTGCCATAGCGGCGGCAAATCCGCGGCCCGCCTCACCGAGCAGAGCCGTTTCCGGCAAATCCATGTCGGTGAATGTCAAAGTTGCCAACGGGTGCGGCGCGATTACCGCGATCCGTTCGGTAACCGTCAGCCCGGGGGTTTCGGCGTCGACGATGAACGCCGAGACGCCTTTGGCCCCCGGCGCCTCGCCGGTGCGCGCGAATAGAATATAATAATCGGCGATGCCGCCATTGGAAATATAGGTCTTCGCCCCGTTGACGCGGTATCCCGCTGGTTTGCGATCTGCGCTTGTCTCCATTGCCGCGACGTCGGAGCCCGACAGCGGCTCGGTCAATGCGAAAGCCGCAATTTTCCTTCCGGCGGCAACTTTAGGCAGATAGGCTTGCTTCTGCTCTTCGGTGCCGAAGAGACTTATTGTCCCCGAGCCGAGCCCCTGCATTGCGAAGGCGAAATCGGCCAGACCTGAATGGCGCGCCAGGGTTTCGCGGATCAGTGCGAGCGAACGGATATCCAGCCTTTCGTAGATGCCGCCATAGGCTGCCGGCACGCAATAGCGTAGCCACCCTGCCTCTCCCAACGCGCGGACAAGTGCGCGACATGCACCGTCGATGTCCTCGGGATGATCGTCCGTCAAATGGTCGCCGCACCATGCTTCCAGATCGATGGCAAGCTGGCGGTGGCCATCATCAAGGAAGGGCCAGTCGAGAAAGCTCCGGTCGGCCATCAGTCGCCTGCAAACTCTGGAGTGCGCTTGGCCGCGAACGCCACGAAGGCGCGTCGGAAGTCGTTGGTCGCCATGCAGATCGCCTGCGCTTGCGTTTCCATTTCGATCGCCGTCTCAATCGAAACTGCCCATTCAGTATTGAGCTGAGTCTTGGTGATCCCGTGGGCGAAAGTCGGGCCGCAGGCTATCGATCGGGCGAGAACAAGAGCCTCGTCTGCCAATGTTTCAGGGGCGACCAGACGGTTGTGAAATCCCCAACGTTCACCCTCTTCCGCAGTCATCATCCGACCTGTGTAAAGCAGTTCCGACGCTCGGCCCTGGCCGATGATGCGCGGCAATATCGCGCAAGCCCCCATGTCGCATCCCGCCAGGCCAACCCGCGTGAACAGGAATGCGGTCTTGGCTCTCGGTGTCGCGATCCGCATGTCCGACGCCATTGCCATGATCGCACCGGCGCCCACGCAGATTCCATCAATCGCCGCGACTATCGGCTGCGGACAGGCCCGCATGGCCTTGACCAGATCGCCGGTCATCCGGGTAAACGCCAACAGTTCGGGCATTGGCATTTCCGTCAACGGCCCGATGATTTCGTGGACATCGCCGCCTGACGAAAAATTGCCGCCGGCCCCGGTGACGATCACGGCCTTGACCGCCGGAGTGTAGCTCAGGGCCCTGAAGGTATCGCGCAGTTCCGCATAGCTTTCGAACGTCAGCGGGTTCTTGCGTTCGGGCCGATCAAGCGTGACGGTTGCGACACCATCGGCAAACTGCCAGTCGAAGTGTTCCGGCGAGAACTGTTCCGGGTTCATGCCTCATCCTTTCCCATTTTGTGCCGCCAGCGTATCCTTGAGCGTGCCGAGAAGCTCGTAGAGTGTGGTCTGTCGGTCGTGCCCCAGGCCGCCGAGCATCGCGTCGATCCAGTCCTGGTGGGCCTCTGCCAGTCCGGCGAAGCAATGGCGGCCCTGCTCGGTCAGACGAACGATCGACGACCGGCCGTCGGTGGGGGAAGGGGCGACGCCCACATATCCATCGCGAACCAGTGCCTGGACGACACCTGTAACGTTGCCGTTGGATACGAGCAGTGCCTGCGACAATTGCCCCATCGTCATCCCTTCCGGATGACGATCGAGCGCGGCCATCACGTCGAAGCGGGGAAGCGTGATATCGTATTGATCGGCAAAACGCCGCTTGACCTGCTTTTCAATGATCCGTGTACACGTCAGCAGTCGCAGCCAGAGCCGTACGCTGTCGCGCTGTTTGGCATCGCTGGCCCGATAATCGAGCGCCACCGAGCTGTCGTTCACATCACTTCTCCACCAGCCACCAGAATGGTCTGTCCGGTTATCGACCGGCTGGCAGGAAGGCAAAGCCAGGTCGCCGCATCCGCCACTTCGACGGGTTCGATAAGTCGCTTCTGTGGGTTAAAGCGCGTAAGTTCCGCTGTCGCCTGTTCTGCACTGCGCCCGGTGGCGGTCTGAATTTTCGCGACCGCCGTTTCCACTATTCCGGTATCGGTGAAGCCGGGGCAGATGGCGTTCACGGTCAGCGGCGTTCGCGCATATTCGATCGCTAGGGCACGGGTCAGGCCGATGGCACCGTGTTTCGATGCAACATAGGGCGCGGTATAGGCGTAGCCCCTCACCCCGGCTGTAGACGCCACGGTCACAATGC
>PABP01000007.1 GCA_002699585.1 Anaerolineaceae bacterium
GCGTCAGCTGGCGCAAGGGCAAAGTAGTGGAAACGCGCATTCGCTACAAAGGCTCACGGCTGTATCTGGGGCGATTGGAACACGCTCAGGAGGCCGCACTGGCCTATGACGTGGCATCCCGTCAGCTGTATAGTGATTTTGCTGGCTGCAACCTGCCTCAGAAGCTGATGACGGTTTCTATCTGCGAAATGACGCTGGCCCGTCTTGCAAGACGGCGAGAAGAGTAGGGTAGATTATTTTGCAAGATGGCGAGTGTGTCACCTTGTATTGAAACCTCGCCTGTGGTGTTCCTATCCCATGAACCTGATCTTATCGGTCCCTGGATCCTTTAGGACAGCCCCATATGCCTCTTTTCTCCCGCAGTCAATCCGCACCTGCTGGCTTTGCTTCTCGTGACGACCAGGCGCTCATCTCCTTCGGCGAAATCGAATCCAGCATTGTTGCCTTTGGCCGCTAGGTCTACGCTCAGCTAGCAATTAGCGTCGTGACGCTCTTCCAAATGGATACGAGTCCAATGTTTTGCTACACTGGCCTCACACCGAGCGTCGGTAGTATAAGAGCTGTGAACCGAACTTAACGAATTCACCAAGTAAGAAAGCCAAGAGCAGAACGCTACCCATTTCGAATGGTTTGAACCCGGCGAACATACTTGCAAAGCTAACGAATGCACCTAGAGTCAAAACGATGTAGGCATTGCGAGATGCCTGTGCAGTAATCGCAGCGTCGTGCTCTGATCGGTCTTCAATACGTCCCGCACCGATGAATAGGACAATTTGGAGCACCGATTCCACGACAACGATCAGGACAATCACACTAATGGCTAAACTCAGCGCACTATTAGGGACTGCTTCTTCACTTGGTAGAAGGGCGAACAAGTTAGCGACGTAGTACAAGCCGATGATAAGCACAGAGACCAATGATACTCCGGCGCTTTTTGCTCGAAAGGGTGCATTGAATTCCTGCTTACTGGCGCGATTTATCGTTTGGTGTGACATGCTTTTCTCCTCTTGATGACTCTGGGAACTTCTGTTTAGGGTTTGATACGATTGACTGAAATCAGTGGCAGGCTCAAGTCGCGGATTTGTCGTAGTAGCCCATGTAGGGCTGCCTGATCGGCGACCTGACAGGTCAGTAAAGTTGTGTCGTCTGCTTCCAGGGTGATAGTCACACCGCCGAACCAATCACCCCAGTCTTCTGCTAGATGTCCCTTGAGCCTGATCTGAAAGATCATGGGTTGATCTGAATTAAGCGTTTCTTCTGACATTAGATTTATCCTCCAAAGTGCCGGACAGAAAATCTTCGTTCTACCCGGCACCTGGATGGGCTAGTAACCCTGCGCGTCGTAAGTGATCCCATCGAAACTGACATTTTCCGTCGATAGTGCGGCAAGGGCGTCCGGGTCTTGCGTCAGTTCCCCCAGCAGAAAAGCCGTGACGAAGTGTTGGGCAAGTTCGTGAGCCTGTTTCATGTCCCACACGGGGTCTGAGCAATAGGCATCGAAGCCAATTTCGACGAAGAACGGCAGGGCTTCACAGGTCGCCCCGAAGATCATGTGTTCTGCGTCTTCAAAGGCCACTCGCGCTTTCGCCTCACTAGAGACATATTCGTAGGTCGGCTGCGTGCCCCATTCATACGGCGTACCGGTATCAGCTGTACCACCGAGTGCCATAACAGGTACGGTAATCTCGGCAAGCCCCACTTCGTTGAAGAAGTAGGCATCGCCCGCCATCGAGACGGCGACATCCACGCGGTCATCACCCCAGGACGGCCACAAACCTTCCGGCATAGCATCGAAGCCTGCGAGTTCGACCATATCGTCTACGTAGGGCAGCACCATGCCGCACAACCATGCATTCGGATCGGCTTCTTGCTCAGCGGTTTCGCAAAGTGAGACCATACCATCAATGTCGATCTGTGCGCCTGCCATTGTCAGCGCAGTGTAGCCGCCATACGAATGACCGACAACTGCGATACGTTCAGTGTCAATCAGCCCTGTAAAATCCCCACTTGCGGATTGCGCTTCAACATAGTCCAGCACAACGTGGATTTCCTGCGGGCGTGTGATGGATGCTCGCCAGAAGTCGCTCAGCGTCTCATCGACCAATTCATAATGCTGCGGTGCGGCTACTACAAAGCCATATGAGGCGAGATGTTCCGCCAGCCATGCGTAGCCTGTGCGACCCAACGAAAAGCCGTGCGACAGAATCACCAGTGGATACGGGCCGCTGTCGAGATCAAAGGGTGCTTCAGCGATGGCCTGCCCGGTAACGGTCGGTTCCATCCCCATCGACGAGTCAGGATTGGTCATGTAGGGGTAAACGATGACTTCTTCAGCCCCATCTTCGTTCAGTGCCGGATACCAGAGGGTGACATCCAGCGGTGCGTCGCCGTCAATTATCCTAGCCTGCGTGCCGACGACATGTTGACCGCGAATGGCAAAGGAGGGTAGATTGCTGTCCTGAGCGTATATGTGACTCTGCACCGCTACTAACAACAGCAGGAAGACGACCATGGTTGATGCATAGCGTGTTTTTTTATTGTGTGACATTTGCTAATCCCTTCGTTCAAACATACGATGAGACCAGCATAACCAGCAGGCGGTACTGTTGTGACGATACGAAAGTATGGTTCTGAAGTACTGTTCTTTGAGAGGTACTACTCGATGAGACCCAAATCACGCGCATAGGCGACGGCTTCTGTGCGCCGTTTGACCTGGAGTTTGTCAAAGATGTTGCGGTTATGCCCCTTGACAGTGCTAATTGATATGAAAAGCCGTTCACTGATTTCCCGATTGGAGAGACCATCCGCGACCAGTGCGAGAATTTCCAGTTCGCGCTCACTCAGGGGTTCGATAATTGGCTGTGCGGCTGTGCTTGCGATCTGGGTTGATCCCCGTTCAAATGCTGTCAACAGCCTGCGTGTGTAGTCGGGCATGATGCCACGCACCGCAGCTTGTGCCAATAGATCACGCATCATCGTACCTTCATCGACAAATATACGGACGAATCCGCTCGGTGCTGCGAGTGACAGCGCATGTTGCAATGCAGCAAACGCCTCAACCTTTTTCTCACTCTGATGGTAGATCATGCTTTGAAGCACCAGCGCGTGCAGTCGCTCGTCTTGCCAGTCCTGAGCCGTTACTTGCTCCAGGTACGTGTTTACTATGGTCAGCGCATCCGCCGGATTGCCCTGTGCCATGTGCAACCGTGCTTGACTCAGGGGCAGATCGTAGGGGGCTATCTGGGCCGCTGCCGAGTCAAAGTTGCTCTGTCGCAGCAGGATTTGTGCCTGAAATGCAGCGATGCGTGGCTGCTGCACCGAAAAACCGCGTTGTTCAGCTTCTCGCGCCAATTCTGATAGCGCCTCTATAGCACTGGCCTCATCACCTTGTGCTAGCATTACCTTTGCCAGAAATACCGCGCCAGAGACAGGCGTATCGATGCCCTCAATCTGCCGTGCCAGTTGAACGCCTAATGTGCCGGTTTGTTGGGCTGCTTCCAGATCGTTCCATTCGTAGTGAATGCGTGCTGCGCCCAGGTACGCCGCACATGCTCGCGGCTGCGGCTGTTGCCCGACCATGTCAATCACGCGCTGGAAGGTTTCCATCGCCGCAGGTAGCTGGGTCTGTAGCTCCTGTACCATTCCCAATCCAGTTGACGATAGCACGTTCATGAACTTGTTTTTGTGTGCCTCAGAAAGGGCAATGGATTCTGTATAGGATCGGATCGCTTTCTTTCGTTCACCACGGAAATGATAAGCGATGCCCAGGGCGCGGGTGACGACGTTCCGCAAATACACATTATCTGGTGGTAGATTTTCGAGCGCAATGTCAGCTTGTGCGATGATCGTATCCGTTTGGTAGGTGTTTGCAGCCAGCATGGCACGCATCGCAGCGATGTGACCTGTCAGTTCGCGTCGTTCGGCATCTGACTTTGCATGACCCAGCGCAGAATTGGCACGGTTTATCTTGTCTTCAGCGGCGGGACTCTGGTATGTAATCCACTTCACCCAGGCGAAGATCGCCCATAGCCGAGGATGCGCGTCCAATGTCGTATCCGGTAATGATGACAACCACTCCGACACAAGTGGTGCGACGCCTCGCAGATACAGTGGTGTGTCGCCTTTGTCAATCAGTTGTTCCGCCCGTTCAATATCACCGGCAGCAGCGGCATGCTGGAACGCCTCGATCTCAAAACCGTTGGTCTCATACCATTGACTTGCGCGGATGTGCAGGTCGTTCACAGCAATGTCTGGCACTTGTACCAAGCGTTTCAGCAGCAGGTCGCCAAAGAGGTGATGGTAGCGATACCAGCGCCTTTCATTATCCAGTGGGATTAAAAACAGGTTTGCCTGACGGATGCTTTCAAGCGTTGCCTGCGCATCCTCATCATCCTGCAAAACCGCGGCGCACAGTGACCCACACATACGTTCCAAAATTGAGGTCTTCAGCAGAAAATCCTGAATGTGCGGTGGCTGGTGAGTGATCACTTCCTCCATAAGGTAATCCAGCACAAAGTGATGGCTGCCAGTGAATGACTGAATAAATTGGTGCATATCCTGCTGTCCCTGCACCGAAAGGGCAGCTAACTGCAAACCGGCGATCCAACCTTCCGTGCGTCGTTCCAATGCGGCGACATCCTCCGGTGCAAGCGATAGCCCCATTGCGTTATTTAGGAACTCAGCGGCTTCGTCTGGGGTAAATCGTAGATCAGCGGCACGGAGTTCGGTCAACTTTCCCCGCGCTCGCAGACGTGCCAGGGGTAAGCGTGGGTCTTCGCGCGTGGTGATAACGAGGTGCATTTGTGGCGGCTGATTGTCTATGAGGAACGCCAGTGCTGCGTCGATCTCCGGGCTGTCGAGTGCATGATAATCATCCAGCACCAGCACAAAGTCATGCGGTATGGCTGCAATCTCGTTGAGCAGCGCGGTTAGGATCGAGTCGACTGCTGGTGGCTGCGGTACTTCTAATAGATTGAGAAGGCCTGCGCCCAATTCCGGTAAGATATTTTGCAAGGCGGCAATGACATACGTCAGGAAGCGGACTGGGTCACTATCGCCTTCATCCAATGAGAGCCATGCTGCCTCAAACTCGCCCGTGCTGATCCATTCCATGATCAGCGTTGATTTACCAAATCCGGCAGGTGCAGAAACCAGTGTCAAGTTACCGTACAAGCCTGCGTTCAGACGTTCAACCAGGTGTGGGCGTGGTACTAAAGTGGGCCGACGCGTGGGAATATAGAGCTTCGTAGCAAGGATTTGACTTGACATAGATGTATTCTACCGGATCAACATCAATAGCAAAAAACGCAGTCTAGCAAGGGGCGCAGAAGGGCTCATATGGAATCCTTCATTAGAGTTCCGTGCAGCCATCATACTAGGTGTTTAGTCCCAGAGTATAGTGGTACAGTTTCCCATGAGCAAAAGGAGCAACTGTGGGACAGGTACTTCACAGCAGCGCCACCACGACAGAGGCAGTGCGTCGAGCAATCCAGAATAGTCAAGCGAGCATAAGAATGCTGGCAAAACAGTATGGCATCAATCCCAAGACGGTGGCGAAGTGGAAGAAGCGTTCTCATACACAAGATGCTCCAATGGGGCCTAAGCAAAAGCAGTCTACCGTGTTGAGGGTGGAAGAAGAGGCACTTATTGTGGCTTTCCGCAAACATACGTTGCTGCCGCTGGATGACGGCTTGTATGCCTTACAGGAGACCATTCCCCACCTCACACGCTCCGCCCTGCATCGCTGCTTACAACGACATGGAATCAGTCGCTTGCCCCAGATGAATGACCGCGCCAAAGAAAAAGCGCTTCAAGAAGTATCCCATCGGCTACTTTCACATTGACATCGCCGAAGTGCGCACCGAAGAAGGCAAACAGCACCTCTTTGTCGCTATTGACCGCACTTCCAAGTTCGCTTTTGCCGAGCTGCATGAGCGGGCCACGCGGCCCATTGCTGCAGAGTTCTTGTGCCATCTCATTGCTGCTGTTCCCTACAAGTTCCACACCATCTTGACCGACAATGGCATCCAGTTTGCCAACCGGAAGAAAGATCGTTATGCCTTCAAAGTGATGTTTGATCGCGTCTGTGCCAAACACGACATTGACCATCGCTTAACCAAACCCAATCACCCCTGGACGAATGGTCAGGTCGAGCGCATGAACCGCACGCTCAAAGAGGCCACTGTCTATCGCTACTACTACGACACGCATCAGCAACTGCGTGACCATCTGGCAACATTTCTCATGGCTTACAACTTCGCCAAGCGTCTCAAGACATTGAAAGGACTAACTCCTTACGAATTCATCTGTCAACAATGGCAGAAGCAACCTGAACGCTTTACCCATGATCCGTCACATCACACGTTGGGACTGTACACCTAGTTGATTAAAGTTTTTTGGTTCAGGAAGGTTCATTTTGGGCATTATCCAGTTATTTATCTCTACTATCGTCATGTTGGTGAGACATAATCGTTTAAATCTCCATATACCAATGAGATTTGAACGATACTGACCCTTTAGGAACCTTTTGCGACGAGAATTCAGGTTTCAAGGTTTAATTATGTTATATTTATTGATAATTCGGCTGGAACAGAAACATATGAGATTTGTATCGGTTACGGAATTCTTGATCTCGATGTATTTTTGGGGAGTTATTAAAGTAGCTGCTTGAAGAAGCGGCAGATTGTCAATGTCTACAATGGAGGGGTTTCTTTGCAGCTGTTTTGTCATTTTAGATGTGGATATTGCTTCTGAAGCCGTCGTAGACACTTGGGACAACCTATGTTCGCTTCGATAGGTGTGGCTATAGGTAGCTGCATATCCGTATTTCGAGTGAAGCAAGGTTCTGTATGTTTTAGAGGCTGGTTGCAAAACATAGCTTTCTGCATTTCCTAGTGAGACTTTTGTACTCTGCGCGAGTCGAGATATCCATTAAGGTTAGATCAGGAGCCAACGATCACGCTACCTCCGGATAATACTAGGATCGGTGGTATCTTTACAGCGACCGTTCCTCTACCATTTGTGTTATTAGGATGTGATAGATTGTACTTTCAGGAACCCCAATAATGCACCCGTTGCTTGACCAACGTCCGTCGCTCTCGCAGAGAGTATCTCTGACAAAAAGCCAGCTTCGAGCTGGTTTTTTTGTTCACTTATCGGGTAAGTTTATTCTTAGCCACGGCGTATTTCTAATCCAGAAAAATGCTGCGACACATCATATCTCATAGTGTTAGACCAAGGGTGCCATAATTGTCACCCCTGGTCTGAGTTTCGCTAGCTAGCGATTTCTTTGAAATCTACGATTCATTGTGTAGTCTTCACAATGAATCAGATCCGGCTCCGAAGTTCTGCTGGACTTCAGCACCAGTCAAGGCGCGATTGTAGAAAGCTACCAGGTGGAACGTACCCAGCCACGGTCGATCGCCCGTTGGTTCGTTGGCCAACACCAATGGGAAGGTCGTATCCCAGTTGCCCAGGTCGATTCCTTGTTGGTCACTAGCGAGCACTACACCATTAAGGTAGATTGTCGACGTGCCGTTCGCTGCATGGGTCAGGACAACATGCGTTAGATTGGTCGTCGCGGAACCCGCAGGTGTCGATACAGATGGCACCCCATTATGACCTGTCGTTCGAGTGCGTAAGCGCATATCGTAGACATCTAACGGTTGTGTGCCCCAGAGGCCTTGCCCAAGTGTGATATTACGGTTGGCTGGATCGCCAGAGATACCCGCAACACGCGCTGGGCCACTCTGAGTGAGATCATCAGATTGGATCCAGGCTTCCAGCGTGACTTCGTTTGTAGAGCGTACTGCATCAATGATCTTAGTAGCTGGACCGCTGGATTGAATGACGGTGCTCTGGGTGACAGTCAGTGAACCTGTGTTCCAGATCATGTTGTTTGTGTTGGAGATTGTCAGGTTCAGCGGTGTCCCATAACTGCTGGTATCGGTGACGATATTGCCGCCATTTTCCTTGAACTCGTACAGAGCTAACAAGCCATCGGTAACGCGATCTGGTCCACTGCTGCCTGCATCGACTGTGATAACGACCGTATCGAAGCCTGTCGCGCCATCATCGTCAGTTACGATCAGCGTGATATTGTGAACACCCACAGCGAGTTCGACTGTCGGGCTGGTACCCGTAGCAATCTCGGTGCCACTTTCATTCCAACTATAGTTGCTGATTGTGCCATCGTTGTCTGTGCTAGCGGACCCGTTCAGTGTGACGGATTCGCTGCCATTGTTATCGTTGTCGACGATGGTCTGGTCACTACCTGCATTGGCCACAGGCGGTTGATTGCCTGGACCCAGATTCACCGTAATGGAGACGGTATCTGTATCCTGAGCGCCTTCCGGGTCGATGACTGTCAGCGTGACTTCTGTCGTACCGACTGGGAAGTCAACCGACACAATCGCGCCTTCAGGGATCGTGACGCCGTTGGCACTCCACATGTAGCGCAGTAGTCCCCCTTCAGGATCGACACTTGCCGAACCATCCAATGTAGCTGCTTCAGTTCCGCTATTATCGCTATCAACCACCGTCTGATCTGCTCCCGCGTTGGCCAAAGGGGGTAGGTTCTGTGTGAGTGTGCTGGCGACGATTTCGTCACTCGGACGGCTCCACAAGTCATTAGGGTTGTTGTCGCCAAAGATTGAGTCGATATGTGCTGGTGTATAGGTCTGAACGGTGAAGTAGTAAATGATATTCGGCATCAAACCGCTGACAACACACCCACTTTCTGTCTTATCCTGCGTCTGGCAACCTACCTGAGTCGTGCCTCCGACTTGAGTTGCATAGCGTACTTCGTAGTATCCACCATGCTCTACGTATGGAATCGGTGTCCACGAGAATGTCACGCTGTCAGAAGTCAAATTAACGATAGAGATATTAGTTGGCGGAACAGTCTGCGTGGGTAACCACGGTCTTCCCTGATCTTTTAGGTCTAGGAAGTCAGCGACGTCATTGTCAGTGACTTCGATTTTGTTATATCCGACATCGATCCAGAAGATGTCGACCAGATTTGTGATGGTTGTAGGCACGGACTCCAGCATATTGCCGCGTAGGTTAAGTTTTTCAAGCTCGGTCCGATATCCGATTTCTGGTGGAATGGCTCCTTCCAGATGGTTTTCTTCCAGATAGCACTCGGTAAGGTGTGTTAAATTGCCAATCTCTGGCGGAATAGGACCACTCAGTTGATTGTTCCCAAGATACAGATCAATTACATTTGAAAGATTGCCAATTTCCGGCGGAATAGGGCCCTCAAACTGGTTAGCATATAAGTGTAAGATCGACACATTGAGATCGCCCAATGTTGCTGGCAATGGCCCGCCTATGTTATTGCGCTGAAGCGCAAGCCCATCAAGATGTGAAAGGCTGCCAATCTCAGGTGGGAGTGTACCCGTCAGATTGTTGTCTTTGAGGTCCAACGAGCCACTTATGTATCCATCGTAACATGTGATCCCGTACCAGCTGCAAGGTGTATTGGTCTGTAGCCAGCCATCGTTGTTAATCCAGTTGTCACCATTGGTGCTGTCATACAGAGCAACCAGCACTTCGCATTCTGCTGTTGAGATTTCTGTCACAGAAGCACAACTGAAGCTGCCACTTTCTACCGTGATGACGACTGTGTCCGTATCTTGTGCACCTTCAGGGTCAATGACAGTGAGTGTAACTTCTGTCGTACCGACTGGGAAGTCTGCTGAGACAACGGCGCCCTCAGGGGGCGTGACGCCGCTCGCGCTCCAAACATAGCGCAAAACGCCGCCTTCAGGGTCGACGCTCGCTGAGCCATCCAATGTGACGGATTCGGTACCATTGTTGTCGTTGTCTATGATGGTCTGGTCTGGCCCTGCGTTAGCTAGTGGTGGCAAGTTAGTCGGGCTGGTGTCATCACCAGGTCCTTCATTGAAGTTCTGCTGGACTTCGCTGCCACTCAGTGCACGATTGTAGACCGCGACCAGATGGTAAGTGCCGACCCAAGGACGCTCCCCACTGACTTCTCTGGCCAGGCCAAAGATGTAACTGTGGTCCCAGTTAGAGAGATCGCCGCCATTATTCTGTTCAGCGACCAGCGTGCCATCCACATAGATGCGAATGAGGCCACTGATGTCGCGCGTCATGACCACGTGCTTGAGTGATGTGGTGGCCAGGTTAGGTGGTGTATCCAGTGCCGGTATGCCGTTGTTCGACGTCGTCGTGCTGCGGACACGCCCATTGTAGGCTGTCGGTTGGTCAGTATTCGATGCTTGTCCCAGAGTAGCATTGCGATTGCTGGTGTCCTGGGAGAGGGTCATGATGCGTGCTGGGCCGATCTGGGTCACGTTGGCTGTGGTAACCCACGCTTCGAAGGTCAGCTCGTTGGTGGCCATGATGCCATCAATGAGTTTGGTGGCTGGTCCATCTGATTTGATGATGGTGCTTCTGTCGACAGATAGAGTCCCAGTACCCCAGGAGGTGCGACCCAGGTTCTCGATAGTCAAATTCATGGGTGTCCCAGAACCGCTGGTGTCATTCACCAGGTCGCCGCTTTGTTCATTGAATTCGTAGAGTGACAGCAAGCCATTGGTGATGCGACCTGTAGCACTGCTGCCAGCCTCGACGGTGATAACCACCGTGTCGAAACCTGTGGCGCCGTCATCGTCAGTAACGATTAGCGTAAGGGTATGAATACCGACAGTGAGATCAATTGTTGGGCTGGCGCCTGTGGCGACTTCGATCCCATTGTCCATCCAGCTGTAGCTGACGATGTAACCATCTGCATCGCTGCTGCCCGTGGCATCCAGGGTGACGGGTTCACTGCCACTGTTATCGCTGTCAATCACATTCTGGTCTGGGCCTGCATTGGCGATTGGGGCAGCGGATGTGAAGAAACTCAGATTATCGAGACAGAAGAAGTCCCATTCCCAGACATCAAGGAAGTTGACGACGACTCTGTCTACGGCTGGACCATCATATGTCAACCAGCTTTCTGCCAAATAGGACAACCACAGCGTATCGGCACCGATTGTCTCAAAGGGTTGATTCTCTCCAGGCCGATAAAAGTCAGCCGTCACTAAATTCGGCAAATCGCTGATTGTGCCCAGAATAACTGCAAATTGAACATGGCTCGTTGGCGTATCAAACACCATTGTCAATTCACCATATACGCTACCCAAAAGATATGGCGCTGACATATTGATTGGCTCAGTATGGCCGGAATCTCCCACACCTATACTGTCTGAAGGTAAACTATTCTCCGTGTATTGGAATGTGATACCGTCGAAGTCAATCTCGCCCGTTGATTGTGTAAAAGGCTCCTCAAATGTGAGGGTCACGGCATCATCTGGTGCCCCTGGATTGACAAAAATATACATATCAGTACTGCCTTGAGCACCTTCGAGATCGATGACAGTCAGGGTGACGTGATAATAGCCAACTGGGAACTCAGCAGTGACAATCGCACCTTCTGGGATTGTCACACCTCCAGCGCCCCAGATATAGCGCAGAACCCCGCCTTCAGGGTCATTACTTGCCGATCCATCTAGGGTGACGTTAGCAGTACCCGTACTGTAATCGGTATAAACGATCTGTTCTCGAACAGCACTAGCATTTGGCGGTAAGTTTTCTTGAGTAAGTGTACTGCCAACGATCTCATCGCTCGGACGACTCCACAAGTTATTTTCTGGATTGTACGGATGTGCTGGTGTGTAGGTCTGTACGGTGAAATAGTAACTGGTGTTGGGCGTTAAGCCACTGACTACACAGCCACTTTCTGTTTTGTCCTGCGTCTGGCAACCAACTTGACCCGCATCACCCGATTGAGTAGCGTACCGAACCTCATAGTAACCACCATTTGCCACATAGGGAATCGGTGTCCAAGCTAAGGATACGCTATCTGCTGTCGAATCTGTGACATGCACATCGGATGGAGGTATCGTCTGTGTTTCTCTCCAATGGCCGGCGTAGATGCTTCCTAAAAAGGCAATCACATCAGGATCGGTGATCTCAATTTTGTTATGGTCGAAATTGATGTCCCAATAACCGGTAGTGGGTTTCGGGATTCCCGTTGGAAATTCATCCAGTGCATTTCCATGCAGATGAACTTCTGTTAGTGCAGCCTCCGATAGATCAAGCAATTCCTGTGGAATAGCACCTTGTAGCTGATTACTATCTAAAAAGCACAATTCTAAATGCGCAAGATTACCGATTTCTGCTGGAATCTGTCCATTCAATCGGTTTCCACCCATGAGCATTCTCTGTAGGTTTGTCAAATTACCTATTGACGAAGGTATGTGACCACTTAGGAGATTACCGCCCAAGGATATGCTAATTACACTACCGCCTTCGCATCGTATCCCATACCACTTTCCATAAGAACCACAGGGTGTACTGGTTCGTAACCATCCATCTTGATGCGCCCAGTTCGCACCATCAGTGCTATTGTACAGATCAACGAGGGCTTCGCATTCTGCAGTTGGTAATTGGGTCACATAGTCACAACTAAACGTACCAAATTCGACGGTGATAGTCACAGTATCTGTGTCTTGTCCACCTGCGGGATCGATGACTGTGAGCGTGACTTCTGTCGTACCGACTGGGAAGTCCGCCGAAACGACTGGGCCTTCTGGAATTGTGACACCGCTGGCACTCCAAATGTAACGTAGGACGTCACCGTCAGCGTCGATACTTGATGAACCGTCCAATGTAACGGATTCACTGCCACTATCGTCGCTATCAACTACAGTTTGGTCCGGGCCCGCATTGGCAAAGGGGGGTAAATTCTGTGTAAGAGTTAGAATGATCTCTTCGCTAGGGCGGCTCCAGAGATCATTTTCTGGATTGTCCGCATGTGCAGGCGTGAAGGTTTGGACGGTAAGGTAGTAGGTAGTATTAGGCGTTAAACCACTTACAACACACCCGCTTTCCGTCTTGTCTAATGTCTGGCAACCAATCTCCGTTACACCACCAGGTTGCGTTGCGTATCGGGCCTCGTAATATCCTCCATCTTCCACATACGGAATAGGTGTCCATATTAAGGTTACGCTATCTGCTGTCGAGTTTGTAACTTGTACCTCTGATGGGGGTATCGTCTGTGTTTGCCACCAATCTGCTCGGTAACTCCTTTCCAAGAAGGCTATGACATTATTATCCGAAATTTCGAACTTGTTGTAGTCAATACTTATTTGCATCTCTCCGTTCAAGTATTCATCTGAGGGATTGGGAGATGGGAATCCTTCCAGCGCATTGCCGTTCACATACAAATCTGTAAGTCTGCCGTGCACCCGCAGTCTTAGCAGCTCCTCTGGTATGGTTCCCTCAAGTTGATTGTGCCACAGGCTGCAATCCCGCATCATGGTCAAGTTCCCTAGTTCTGCCGGGATCTGTCCCCTCAGTTGGTTTGTGTGTAAGTATAATCCACGTAAATTCGTAAGGTTACCAATTGACGACGGAATGGGACCAGTGAGTTGATTGCCCCACAATACTACACGGGCGATGCTGTTGTTCTCACAAGTTATCCCATGCCAACTGCAAGGCGTATTCGTCTCTAGCCAACCACCATTACTGGTCCAGTTGTCGCCATTCGTGCTGCTGTACAGGGCAACAAGCGCTTCGCATTCAATCGTCGGTATTTCGGTCACGGATGCGCAACTGAAGCTACCACTTTCAACCGTGATGAGTACGGTATCCGAATCGAACGCGCCTTCTGTATCAAAAACGGTCAATGTTACTTCCGTCGTACCGACTGGGAAGTCCGCCGAGACAATCTCACCTTCTGGTATGGTCAAACCACTTGCGCTCCAGACATGCCTAAGAACATCACCAGTGTCCCAATCCCAACTCCCTGAACCGTCAAGTGTGACAGAAGCAAAACCATTGTTGTCGTTATCGATCACTGTCTGATCGACACCTGCATCAGCGCGCGGTTCATTGTTTAGTTCTGAAGTTTTTGTGGTGACAACGACTTCTTCGCTCGGACGACTCCAGAGATCATTGGGGTTCTGACTATGAGCGGGAGTAAAGGTCTGAACGGTGAAGTAGTAGGTGGTATTGGGTGTCAAACCAGTGACGAGACAATACCATACGGTCTTGTCAAGCGTCTGGCAACCCAACTGACTTGAGCCACCAGGCTCTGTCGCGTAGCGAACTTCGTAGAACCCGCCATCCTCCACATACGGAATCTCTTCCCAAGCGATGTTCACATTGTCTGTTGACTTACCAGAATCTCGGGGATCTGATGGCGGGATTGTTTGTGTTTGCCACCAATCGCCGGCATAATTGCCTTCCAGGAAGGCAATAACATCGCTGTTGTCTATTTCTATTTTGTTGTAATCGATATTGATGTCCCAATAATGAGGACCTGGAGTGGGAATCTCAGTTGGGAATTCATCCAGCGCATTCCCCTGCAAGTCAAGCTCTTGAAGGCCTGCCTCCGATAAATTCAGCAATGCCTGTGGAATCGCGCCTTCTAGCCGATTGTTAGCCAGGTTGCAGTCCCGCATGACGGTCAAGTTTCCGAGTTCTGCCGGGATCTGTCCACTCAGTTGGTTTGTGTGTAAGTATAATCCACGTAGATTCGTAAGGTTACCTATTGATGCTGGAATAGGGCCACTGAGTTGATTGCCCCACAAGAATAGGTGGATAACGCTGCTGCCTTCACAATCTATCCCATTCCAGCTACATGGCGTATTCGTCTGTAACCATCGATCGTTATTCGTCCAGTTGTTGCCGTTCGTGTTGTTGTAGAGGTCAACGAGTGCTTCGCATTCAATCGTGGGTATTTCGGTCACGGATGCGCAACTGAAGCTGCCTGCTTCGACCGTGATGACCACAGTGTCCGTATCCTGTGCACCTTCAGGGTCAATAACGGTGAGTGTAATTTCTGTCGTACCGACTGGGAAGTCGGCCGACACAACTGCGCCTTCAGGGATCGTAACGCCGCTCGCGCTCCAAACGTAGCGCAAAATGCCATCTTCAGGGTCGACGCTGGCGGAGCCGTCTAGCGTGATGGATTCAAAGCCATTGTTATCACTATCGGCAACGGCCTGGTCGGTTCCTGCATCAGCAATCGGTGATAGGTTTTCTGAGTCTTCTTGGTAGACGAAGTTATCAAGATACCATCCAGAAGGCTGATATTGTGGTGCGACATTTAGATGGATGGTCTTGACTTGGGAGCCTTCATAACTGAAATATCCATCCATCACAAATTCGGAAACAGGCGAAACGCCTAATACGATTGAATCCAGCAATTCCCCTACAGGACCGTAGAGGTCAATGATAAAAACATCGTTCCAAGGTTGATATTCCCGCCAGACATAAGAATCTAGCGTAATCGCAACACCGAATCCCACGATTGGGGTCGGATTGTCAAATGTAATTATCGATGTGCCATCCGATCCATAGGAGCTCGACCCATGGAAGGCAGCGCCCTCAATGTGTGGACCACATAGATGGGAACTAACACACCAGGGTACATCTATCGAACCATTTTCGAACGAGATGCCATCTGCAACCCAGTGATTTGGCTCAATCTCATCCATTTCTTCATCAAAAGTGAAGAGGGTCAGCCCGCTGGCCGGTACAACCGTGACGATCATGGTGTCCGTATCTCGGGCACCATCGGCCAGGTCGATGACAGTGAGTGTGACTTCTGTTGTTCCAACGGGGAAGTCTGTGGTGACGACTGCTTCGTTTGGGATGTGAGTGCGGTTGGATTCCCAATTGTAGCGCATAGCGCCACCTTCAGGATTGATACTTGCTGAGCCATCCAATGTTACAGATGCCATACCGTTGTGGTCATTGTCGACCACAGTCTGGTCTGGACCTGCATCGGCAGTGGGGGGCAGATTCACAGGGCCGAGATCATCGTTTGGGCCAGCATTGAAGTTCTGCTGGACCTCAATGTTGGTTAGAGCGCGGTTGTAGATTGCGACCAGATAGTATGTGCCTAGCCAGGGGCGTTCACCGCTGTGTTCCCTGCCCAAGCCGAAGGCATAGTTGTCATCCCAGTTTTGCAGACCGCCGCCGTTGTTCTGTTCTGCGACTAACGTGCCGTCCACATAGATACGGATGAGGCCGCTGTAGTCGCGGGTCATGACCACGTGTTTGAGTGATGTCGTGGCCAGGTTGGACGGTGTATCCAACGCGGGAATACCATTGTTGGATGTGGTACTGCTGCGAACACGCCCGTTATAGGCTGTCGGATCGTCACTGTTGGATGCTTGGCCCAGGGTCGCATTACGATTGCTGGTGTCCTGGGAGAGCGTTATGATGCGCGCAGGACCGATCTGGGTGACGTTCGCAGCCTTGACCCAAGCTTCGAATGTCAGTTGATTGGTGGCCATGATGCGTTCATTAATATATCTTGCCGGACCACCTGATGTGACGATGGTGCTGCTGTTTATCGTCAGGGTACCCGTGCCCCAGGTGGTACGGCCAGGGTTCTCGATTTTTAGGTCCAGTGGGGCCTCGCTACCGCTGGTATCATGAACCACGTCGCCGCTTTGTTCATTGAACTCGTACAATGCTAGCAGTCCATTTGTGATGCGCGTTTGTGCACTGACATGCTGTAAGCCGAGTGCAATTGTCAGCGAAATAATAAGGAAAATTGTGAGTCTATTTCTCATGGTGCACCCCCGTCAGGAATACGAAATGAGGATGGAGGCATGACCTGTAACACGGGGCGATGGACGAGGAATTATGATGCGCAGAACAAGGTAACTTTATACCTGATGACGCTCAGGGCTAGTTACACCTCACGCATATCTCTCAAGATAATCTTATACCCTAATAACGAAAGCGGGGAAGTGATCTTTGTCAGGTTCGTAAGGCACAAGGTTTTCCCAGCTTACTTGTCTTGACCTGATACTACATCTGGTAGTGTGTTGCCAAGGCGCAGATCGCTCAACTGTGTCTTGCAAGACGGATACATCGCAATCTGTCCGGAAATTAGACAGATTGATAGTTCAGACGTAGTCTCTAGGAATTCTTTCAGTGTGAACACGTCCAAGATTTTGTGAAATAAAAGCGACGATTGATAAGAATCGTCGCTACCGTAGATCGTATTCGTTTGTCTTGTTCATCTTAGTTCCCCATTGCGACCTGCTGCGATTCGCAAGCTGCGACCTGCGCCGTTACAATGGCTTCGTAGTCATCGCCGACCAACCGCTCAACCAGGGCATTTTCGTAGCGTTCACTGACAGATACTGCAACCAGATAAGCTTCATAGCTCTGCTGGGCTGCGACAAAGCTACCTGTTGCAAAGTGAGCTTCAGCCAGGAAGAAGTACGCCGAGACTTCGGTTTCATCCAGTTCCAGTGCCAACGCTGCATCCGTAGCAGCCAGCTCATAGTTACCAGCATAGACGTTCACGGCACTGCGCAGGGTATAACCGGCTGCCAGATCGGGGAAAGCTTCCAGCGCTCGGTCAACTTTCGCCTGGGCCTTGTCGAAATTGCCGTTCTCAAGGTGCAACACGGCCAGCATCAGATCCAGGCCAGCAGCTTGTTCGGCGGTATTTGGACCACTAGTATCATCGAACATTTCCTGCGCCATCGACGTGCTGGATGAGGCAACGAAGACCAGAAGCAGTACGACCAGACTGACGGCCATCGAAACAGTGGAGAGTTTATTAGCTGCTGCAAAGCTCAAACGTGCAGGTGAGGATTCTTCGTTGACTGTTTCGACTTCAGCTTTTTTGGAATCCGATTTCCTGGCTTCAAAGGCAGTAGCGACCATGCGGTGATGTTGCGCATATTGTTGCTGACGATTGCGATATTCCTTGTCCAGTGCGAAGTCTTTGCTTGTATATGAATTGGTGTTCATGTCTCTGCTCCTAATTTCTGTACCGTTAGGCTCGTTGTGTGCCTCTCGGTGTGGTGTCGTTCGATACCTCCACTGTATGCGAGGTGGCTACGATTGTGAGGACGTGAAAAGAGAGGGAATAGGGGGAGGGAAAGGGGGAGGGAAACGACAAAAATCACCCGTTTGGGTGCCTCAAATAGGCTATACTGTTTAAAAATCGACCGAAAACCCGGGTAAGACGAGGATTGTTACAACCACTTACGGTTTGGCCTGATGTTGGCTGGGGCTGATTGGGGGTGAAAAATGGTTGCGAGCAATCTGAACACAGGTCATTGGAACGGACATGATCTGAGCGGGCAGCAGATCAAAGGCTTTGTACTGAGCGAGCAGTTGGGATCTGGTGGCTTCGGTGCTGTGTATCGCGCCTATCAGGAGGACGTGCAGCGCGAGGTGGCCATCAAGATCATCTTGCCATGCTATGCCAACCAACCCGACTTCATCCGGCGCTTCGAAGCCGAAGCCCAAATCATTGCGCAACTAGAACATCCCTACATCGTGCCACTGTATGATTACTGGCGTGATCCACACGGAGCCTATCTGGTGATGCGCCTACTACGCGGGGGCAGTGTGCGTGATATGCTGCGTCAGCACCACGTGTTTGACGTCGAACGCATCGCAGTGCTGTTAGGTCACATCGCCAGTGCGCTCCACCATGCCCACCAACAGCAGGTGATTCATCGGGACATCAAGCCGGATAACATCTTGCTGGATGAGAATGGCATTGCCTACCTGGCCGATTTTGGCATTGCCAAGAACCTGTCTCAAGAAACAAACGGCGCGCGTAAAGAAATTGTCGGCTCGCTGGATTACCTCTCCCCGGAACAGGCGCGCAGCGAACCCATCACAGCCCGCACAGATATTTACAGTCTGGGGGTCGTGCTCTATGAACTGCTTGTTGGCGAGCACCCTTTCCATGAAGTCTCGTCTGTGGAGCGCATGTACAAGCACATCAGCGACCCCCTGCCAGAAATCACATCATTAGACTCCGATCTCAACGAAGCGATGAACGAGATCATTCAACGAGCCACACAGAAGAACCCCAAGGATCGCTACCCGGACGTATTGAGTCTGGCCCGAGAATTTGCCGAATTAGCACAGATGACGGTCAGTTCATCCAAGTCGATTTACGAAACCCTGACCAGCCGTGAACTAGATATTCTACGCTTGGTTGCAGATGACCTGACCAACCAGGAAATTGCTGAGAAATTGGTCGTTGAGCATAGTACGATCCGCTGGTACATCCGCCAGATCAACAAGAAGCTAAGAGTTTTCAGCCGTGAAGAACTCAAGCGTAAAGTGGCTGAGCTGGGCTGGTTCGATGAAGACGGATCCACCGCCGACACCTCACCGTCGCAGATGGCTCTACTCTGGGAAGATGTCGAGAATCCCTACAAAGGCTTGCGCGCCTTCGAACGCGGCGAAGCCCAGGACTTCTTCGGATGCGAGGAATTCGTTGAGCGGCTCATCTGGCGTATGCAGGAAGCCGATCCCTACCAACGGTTCCTCACAATCATCGGACCCAGTGGCAGCGGTAAGTCAAGCGTGGCGCGAGCAGGGCTGTTGCCTGCCCTGGTCAAGAACGCCATCCCTGGCTCCGACCATTGGTTCATGATTGACATGATTCCTGGGGACTCTCCTTTCGATTCATTGGAAACGGCCCTCACACGCATAGCTGCTGATCAAGCCATGAATCTACATGAACATCTCAACCGCGATGAACGCGGCCTGGTGCGGGCGGCGGATTTGATCCTGCCGAAAGATAAAAGTGAACTACTGCTGCTGATTGACCAATTTGAGGAAGCGTTCACGCTGGTCACAGACGAAAGCACACGCCGAAGATTCCTTGACTTGCTGCTGGCAACAGTGACAGCACCCCATAGTCGCGTCCGCATCGTAGCGACACTCCGTGCCGATTTTTATGACCGTCCACTACAATACCCAAAATTCGGCGAGATGCTGCGCGCGCGTATGGAGACGATTCTGCCATTGACGGCTCAGGGCATTGAACGTGCCATTGTGGGCCCGGTGGAGAACATGGGCATGGTTTTTGAAGATGGTCTGGTTGCACAAATTGTCTCAGAAACGACTTACCAAGCTGGGGCTTTGCCACTCCTACAATTTGCCCTAACCGCTCTCTTCGACTTGCGTGAGGCTCATAAGCTGACACATGAAGCTTACCAGCAAATCGGGGGAGTCGGTGGTGCGTTAGCAAATCGGATTGAGGACATCTACCAGCAGCTTGACCCTGAAGCACAGGAAGTGGTGCGCCAACTATTCTTGCGTCTGGTGACACTTGGTGAAGGTGTGGAAGATACGCGCAGGCGCGTCCCGCGTCACGAACTGGCCGCGATTGCCCAGGACACAGATCTGATGGAAGATCTGATTGACTTCCTGGCCCAGGAGCGCTTCCTGGCACTTGACAACGATCCGGCTACCCGTGCGCCGATGGTTGAGGTTGCCCACGAAGCCATTCTCCGAGAATGGGAACGCCTACGTACATGGATTAATGACAGCCGGGCTGAACTGAGGTTGCAGCAGCAGCTAGGTAGGCTGGTTGAAGACTGGCAAAGGGCCAGTCAGGAACCCAGTTATCTCCTACGTGGCGCCCGACTGAACCAATTTGAATACTGGGCAAAAACGACAACCCTGACCCTGACGCCTTCAGAAGCCACTTTCCTGAAAACAAGTCAGCAAGCACGAGATGCATACATCGCTGAGGAACAACTTCGCCAGCAACGTGAAACTGCTCTGGAAACACGTGCCAAGCGCGTCTTTCAGATACTAACAGTTGTCTTGTTCTTAGCCGCTATCGGTGGATTTGCTCTGGCTGCCTTTGCCTTTGACCGCGAGCAGCGTACGAATCAAGCATTAATCAATGTAGAGGCTGCTGAATCCGAAGCGCGTGAATTGGCGCTTATCAATGGCGCAAATGCCGCCTACCAGGGTGGGGACATTCAAACAGGTTTGGCCTTGGCTGTAGCCGCCAATTCGATTGAAAATCCGCCAGCACTTGCTCAAGCAACACTTTCAGAAATCGCCTATCATCCCGGTCCAGTGCGCCGCTTTGGTGACGCGTTTGAATTTGCTCTTTCTCTCGACATCAGCTCAGATGGCAAATACCTGCTTGCGGATAGAAATGACTTTGCGGTTGTCTTGTGGGATCTGGAAACAGGTGAGCGCGTCCATGAGATGACAGGGCACGAGGGCATGGTCCTGACGGTAGATATCAGCCCAGATGGTACACAGGGCGTCTCGATTGCTGAAGATCAGTCGATCATTCTGTGGGATCTGGAGACAGGGCAAATGCTGCGTCGTTTTGGTAATGACCATTTGTTGAGCCCAGTTGCGCTTTCTGTGACATTCAGTCCCGATGGCAAGTCACTGCTCTCAAATAACGGTGGATTGCCGATGTTGGACCCAGAACTAGAAGCAAAATTGATCCTGTGGGATGTGGAAACAGGTACACTAATCCGTGAATCTGAAGGGCATACAAAAGTTGTGGGACGACCCGCCTTCAGCCCAGATGGCAGCATGATCTTGTCCGGCGGAGCATACGAGGAGTTCATCCTTTGGGATGTGGACACCGGCGAAATCATTCGTCGTCGTGAGGAACTTAGCACTCTCGATGGACATATGCCTGTTGACATCATCTTTCGTCCTGATGGCAAAACGGCGTTAGTCCTTTTCTGGGATTCGAGTGCTATTCTCTTAGACATCAACACGCTTGAGACATTGCAAACGTATGGTGTCGGCGGGACTGGGTTTGGCTCATGGTCAGAAATTGCACTTAGCCCGGACGGTTTGACGCTCTATCTCAATAACCCAGAGAGGACGGGGCAGGGATTCTGGGATGTTGAAACGGGTGAGATGATCGAAACCCTCACAGACACTGGATCACGCATGACCTATGGCGCCGCTTTTGAACCTGATGGTAAGTCTTTGATTTTTAGCCAGGATGGTGTCGGAGTTGTCTCTTATGCCGTCCGTCATGGGGCCGAAATCCAAACCTTCCCATTTGATTCCGTTATGCCACCTCAAGAGCACATCATAAGTCCCGACGGAAGCCTTCTATATGTGCGCGTGTCCGATGGTCAGACATGTGAGATTATCATATATGATTTGGTATCTGGGACAGAAAACAATCGTTATGACTTCGAAAGCAACCTGATTCAGCAACTCGGTTGTGATCCCAGGCAATATCCTGTGTTTCATCCTGATGGCCAATCCGTGTTTGCTCGGTCTGCCGATGAAGAGGGCATCTTGTGGGACGTCAGCACTGGCGAGGTTCTTTCACGCATACCGGGCTTCCCATCTGGCAGGATCGAAATCACCGATGATGGCAGCAGCGTTCTCGTTGTAACGGAAAATAGCGATACCGCAAGTGGATCTGTGGAAATTTCAGAGTGGGATCTCGTCAGCGATACTCAGACACAGCTTCTGGCGTTGCCGGACGGCTTTGGCTCACTCAACATGGCGGACTTCAGTTCTGATGGGCAGTATGTCTTAACGTCAAACGGCGAAAGCTCCATATATATGGATGTATCAACCGGCGAAATCATAAGGGAACTCTCTGCTCCTGTTGGCGGCATGCTTGCTGCTGTCTTTAGCCCAGATGATCAACTGGCGCTGACAATCGGGAGCGGACTCGGCGAAATGATGTTGTGGGATCTAGAGTCTGGGGCGTCGATATCATCATGGAATGCGGGTACTGTCTACTATGCTGAAGTCACACCTGATGGTCGCTATGTTGTCACGGTCGGGCAGCGTGTGAGCCTCTGGGATGTGCAAACGGGAGAAGAAATCAGGCGGTACACAGATGCGACTGGGTCATGGTTCCATCCACATATACTGCCTGATAGTCAGAGCTTCCTCATAAGGGATATGGACATCAATCGACCCGCAATCCGACGATGGCGCATCGACACCGACGAAAACTTCCTCGATTGGGTATATGCCAATCGATACGTCCGCGACTTAAGTTGCGCCGAACGTGAACTTTATCGTATTGAACCCCTATGTGAAGTAGAAACAGGTAAAGAGGCTTCTCAAACCTAAGCTTGTATCTGCTATTTGCCTAAGTGCAGTGGTGACCCAAGGGTTTTTTCTTGGGTCATTTGCTTTGGCTGGAGTGATAAGGTGTGATTTGCGACTTACAAGACGATCAAAAGATTTGCTTTCGAAAACCTAGTGTTTTTATAAAGTTAGTGCTACCCAAACCAGCCCATATTCGCGTTTATCCGCTCAAAAGATTATGGTAAACTTAGATCCGTAGAAACCCTCTAAAAATGCTCCTGAACACCTAGCTTCTCCTTCTTCCTCCATACCTTCGTTTCACAACCACATAAGGACAAGTCCCATGCGACACATTCCCCTCGGTCGCGGTGCGGTTGCCTTTGTCGATGAAGCCGACTTCCCCTGGCTTACTTCAATGGGCAGCAGGCGCCTCAACGGCAGCGGCTACGCTGTGCACTATGTCACTCAAAATGGCCGACGCCGCACGCTCTATATGCACCCTCTTATCCTCAAACCCACTCCTGGCGTTCAAATGCAACATATCAACCGCGACCGGCTGGACAACTGGCGCGAGAATCTGCGCTTTACCACCCGCTGATTAAGAGGCAAGCGCAAGGCAACAAAAAAGGCACAGACCGGATTGAACCCCAGGTCGGTGCTTTTTCTATGGTGCCGAGTAACGATTGATGAGTCGGCTCAACAGTGGCGATAGTTGGATTGCGGTAGCTTGGCTCCGACACGTTTTCGTCTTGCAAGATGGGACCACTGCACTCTGTGGGGGAATCAGGCAGGCATTGCAGATCAATCACACAAACGCTTCATCGTGACGTGCATAAAAGGGATTCAGCCTTCAAACTCAACACGACGATAGCCGCAGCAAGCCATCCAAAGAGAGCAGGTCAAGCTACTGGTCCAGGCCCTGCAAATCAGTAGAGAGCCAATTGAGGTCATCCTAGCGTTGGTAGCGCTCAATGCGTGAGTTGTCATGTGAGATCAACAGATATTCTTGCAGCGAGGGAATGCGCTGGTATTCGTCGAGCTTCTGAATATGGTCTGTCACAGCCGAAGAATCAGAAATCACTTCGATCAGAACCATCGAGTTCAGCAGGCTTTCGGGCTGGGTATGAGCAAATTCGGGTGGGTCATTCACATACGATGCAGATGTCGGGATAGCGATAGGAGCCAGAGGCACGGACCTGCACCCGCATATCTGCCATATAAATTTCGCAGGGACGCTCCAGAAGCTGATTCCCCAGACTCAGATGCACATGCTGATAATCAGATTGTGCCCATGTGTGGCCCCGGACATGGCAAAACTTCGTCGGCAGCGAACTCGTATTTGATGTCGCTCGCCCGGTCGAGTGCCAGATAGTCTTGTACGCTGTCGGTCGTTGAGTGGGGTAAGGCCATATCACCCCTGGTTCTGTTTATGATAATGTCCATTGTATCATGAATAGCTTGCTACCGACGCTTCTGACACTTAGGACATATGTTTAGAATCGGGATCGTTCGTATGAGCATAACGAAGCTGTATCGAGTGCGGCAGCTACCATTCATTGTTCAAATATAGTGAATAATGAGCACAATATCCTGGGCATGGTTGCCATATTTCTTCCCGAAGATATTGATCCCTCCCACATGGTGCGCATCAGCCTTCACGCCGATTCGGACAGATACAAAGGGATTTCCCGGTACATGTAGATCAGATACGCATACATCTGAGATTTGCACGCCATCAATGAACGTCCCCCTATTGTCCACCCGCCAGGTTTTTAACAGGCCATACTGAGAGCTGTCGATGCTGACCCATTTGGGCGTTAGCATGCCGCGCTCCCCGCCAAAATCGGCTGGGCTGGTCCACATCCCAATTTCAATATCGTTAATCCATACCGTGATATCGGATGGCCAATTGTAATGATGGGTGACGGCCTCCGAACAGGCCTCAAAACTGAGGTGGAGGCTTTCTGGTGTGGTTTGCGGTGGCAGCCGATTGGGAAAGCGATATTCCACGTAGCCATGATGGAACCACAAACGCTGCGCATGGATGCGCTCTGGCTCATAAAATGCCGATGGGCGGTCGAGATAGCCAATGATATTCGTCTCACTGTGCAGGCCACAGGTCGGTGCAATCTGACAATCGGTATAGGCTCCGACCGGCATGGAAACATCCGTAGACCGATAAATATGCGAGTCTGTACTGCGAAATGGTACGGTGATCGTACTGTAGGCGCGGGCACATACTTTTTGCGATCCTCGATTACCCGGACGCCAATCTGTAAAGAGCAAACCGGCTTGTTCTAATGCACTGAGGTGCAGATTTGCCGTTGAAAGGGGCAGGCCTAAATCTTCAGCAATGGTACTGACATTTTGTGGACCGCTGCCAAGATATTGAAGGATGCGTAGGCGTGTTTCCGATGACAATGCCTTAAAAACCTTCATCGCTTGTTCGTCTTCAATGTCAAGCTCAAGTATCGGCATCGAAAAAGGTATATCACTCGTCATCATGTTCTTCCTGAAAGATAAATGTTCTTTGTATCAATTAGTTTCATATTAACATGAAACTATGAGGTCGACGAATGCGGTCTATATATAGAAAAAAGAAGTTTAACAATGAAAAATTAACGATCTAAATAGAGTGTTTTTAGTGTGTTTAAAGGTTTTATAAATACTTTAAGAGGTCATATATGTCTAATA
The DNA here is from genome assembly GCA_002699585.1 of Anaerolineaceae bacterium. Classification (GTDB taxonomy): domain Bacteria; phylum Chloroflexota; class Anaerolineae; order Aggregatilineales; family Phototrophicaceae; genus Phototrophicus. The sequence goes on from PABP01000007.1 coordinate 25,546, forward strand.
GTCGCTTTTGAGAATTGATTTCAGATGTAGAAATCTTGACTAATCCTGATCGAAAACTATAGTCAATCATGAAATGATTATTCATTTGGAGAAAAAATGTTTAAATCAAAGAAATTCCTATTCATTGTTCTCGCTATGGTGTTGGTCATGCCTTTTGCAGTTTCTGCACAAGACAACGTGACCATCTCGTTCTGGAGTCCATTCACAGGTCCCGATGGCCAAACCATTGAAGCTATGGTCAATGACTTCAATGAAACAGCCGGACCGGAAATGGGCGTCACCGTTGATATGCTCATCGTTCCATGGGATGAATACTATACGAAGCTCACGGTTTCAATGGCTTCCAACCAGGCACCCAATCTGGCCATTGCGCACTCGCATCGCGTACCGGCCTTTGCTGATGAGGGAACGTTGATCGAATTCACCCGCGACAACCTCGAAACGCTGAACATCAATGAAGAAGACTTCATCTCAGCACTGTGGAATGCTGGCGAGTACGAAGGTGCCCGTTATGCCATCCCGATTGATGCTTTCCCGCGCAACATCTTTTATAACAAGGCTGTTTTCGAACAGGCTGGACTTGATCCAGAAGTTGCGCCGACTACTGGTGAAGAACTCATGGTTGCTCTCGATGCTATCCAGGCAATTGGTGATGAAGAGATCGTCCCGATTGTGATTTCAACCAGTGGCTCATGGGCTGGCCGCGAATTCTACAGCTTGTATATGCAGTATGAACCGAACTTGCTCAATCCTGAAATGACAGGTGTTTCGGACAACTTCGAGGAAGCTGCTACCCAGGCTCTGGAAGTCACCACTGGCCTGATTGATGGTGGCTATGCACTGGCTGCCCCTGGCGACTGGGCTGCACTCTTCGCCCAGAATAAAGTTGGCATTGTCTTCGCCCAGATTACCCACGTACTGTCTCTATCGCAGATCGAAGGTCTTGAGTTTGGCACTGGCGTGTTCCCGCAGTTTGGTCCTGAACCAGCTAGCTTCACGCTCGGTCACAATTTCGTGATGCCGATTGGTAGCGGTCAGGACCCTGACCATATCAGTGCTAGCCTCCAGTTCATCAGTTGGTTTGGTGATAACGCGATGGCATGGGCAGAAGGTGGTAAAGTCCCAGCGACCTTCTCCGTCATCAACGACCCGGCCTTTACTGACCTGACGGCGCAGTCAATTTCCACCAGCCAGATGGATTACCTGGTGCTCCCGCCAATCATCCCTGAACAATCTGAAATTGACACGATCATTCAGGAAAATCTGGAAGCCCTCTACGGCGGACAGAGTTCCATCGAAGATACGGTCAACCGCATCGCAGATGAGATCAACTCACTGCTTGGCTAGTTGAACCCCATGGATGCGTCTCTCGTGCGGATGTGCGGGAGACGCATGCTTTACCTACACGCCGCTGCTCCTTCGAAAATACAGAATGCCATTCTTAATCGGCCATCTCCATAACAGGTGCTCGGCTAGAAAAGATTTTTGCTGGGAGATACCATGCGATCTAAGCTTTTTCCCTATATTTTGTTAACACCCTACTTGATATTTTTCCTCCTTTTCCTTGCCTATCCGATCCTACGCGGTGGCTACATGAGCTTCTTTGACTGGGGCATCATGGGGCCGAAAGAATATCTGGGTCTGGGTAACTACGTCGATCTCTTCACGGATGATCGCTTCTGGCGAGTGTTGGGCAATAGCTTCCTATTCATGCTGCTTTATGTGCCGCCCGTCATTCTAGTCTCCATGTTTCTCGCTGTCTTATTGCATGGCTTCATCCCCGGCATTGGCATCTTTCGGTCGATATTTTTCCTGCCGATGGTGATTAACGTATCTGTATCGGCTATCGCCATCAAGTGGCTAATGGACCCGCAAATAGGGTTACTCAACCGAATATTAGACATCTTCGGCATTGCGCCCCAAACGTGGCTGAACCAGCAGGGTTGGGCGATGCTGGTCGTCAGCCTTGTGGTGATATGGTCCTCATCGGGTTTTAACATCATCATTTTTCTGGCTGGCTTGGAGAACATTTCCAAAGAGATTTACGAAGCTGCCGAAGTCGATGGCAGTAACCCCTGGACGACATTTTTCAGGATAACGGTGCCCTTGCTGAGACCAGTCATCCTGCTTGTAACGGTTCTCAGTGTGATTGGCTCCTTGCAGGTGTTCGGGGAAATCTTCATGCTGACAGGTGGCGGTCCCTTCGGTAGCACGACGGTCCTGGCCTATTACCTGTATGAAAAGGGTTTCAATAATTTCGACTTTGGGGTCGCGGCTGCAGTGGGTGTCGTCATGACAGGCATTATCGCCATCCTGACGCTGATTCAATTCCGCTTCCTTGGCGAAAGAGAGGTCTAGACATGTTTAAGACCCGTACTGCCTCCCTTACAGCACGCTATATTGCTTTGACTGTACTCGGCCTGATCTGGATTAGTCCTCTGCTAGCGATCTTTGTCTTCTCCTTCGCTCCCAACCAGGACATCCTGCGTATGGAGATTTTCCCGACGAGCTTCACTTTAGAACATTACAATACGGTGTTGACGACCAACATGCGCGGCGTGAACATCCCCTCATCGCTGATCAACAGCACGCTCATCGTCGTAATTCAGGTCGTAGGCATCATCATTCTGGATACTCCGGCTGCCTATGCTTTGGCCCGCGTCAAGTTTGCAGGCCGTGAACTCATCTTTGGTCTGATCCTGCTCACCATGATGATGCCCGGACACATTATTCTGATGTCCCTATATGAACTCATGGCGAATATGTCCCTCGTCAACACCATTCCAGGCATTATTCTGCCCGGTTTGCCACGTGTGATCGGCATTTTCTTACTGCGGCAATTTTTCCGTCAGATACCGGACGAATTGGAATATGCGGCCCGTGTCGATGGTGCCAGCGATTGGCAGATTTTCTTGCGCATTATGGTACCCCTGGCCACGCCTGCATTGGCCACCCTGACGGTGATCACCGTGCTCTATAGCTGGAATAACTTCCTGTGGCCACTGGTCATCATCAACACGCCGGAAATGATGACAGCACCGATTGCGATGGCCTACCTGAATTCCGGCACAAACTCTACCCAGAACTATGCCGATCTATTGGCAGCGGCATTTGTGACGACGTTACCCGTCATCATTTTCTTCTTTGCTGCCCAGGACCGTATCGTTCAGGGTATTTCACCAACATCTGGTATCAAATAAACGAAACGAATTGGGAGACACATGAGCTATCACATTGAGATTGATCCCACACCTAGCTTTGATCTGTCGCCGTACCTGTATATGCAGTTCATGGAACCGCTGGGGACAACGGACTCTTCTGTCGAAGCAGCGTGGGATTTTCTGACGAATCAGTGGCGGCCTCAGTTTATAGACACTGTCCGCGATTTGGCGCCCAGTACCATCCGTTGGGGTGGCATTCTGACTAGCTTCTGGAAATGGCGTGAAGGCATCGGCCCCCGCGACCAGCGCAAACCGATGCACAACTACCTGTGGGGTGGCCTGGAATCCAACCAGATTGGTATCCACGAAATTCTGGAACTCTGTCAGAAAGTCGGGGCGGAGCCACTCATGGCGATCAATTTCGCCGCAGATGGCCGCCCCGCCTACATCAATACACCCACAGGCGATAACCGCGCTGGGACGCCGCAAGAAGCCGCCGATTTGGTCAGCTATTGCAATGATCCTGACCATCCCGAACGTCGTGCCAATGGTCAAGCAGAACCCTGGAATATCCGACTGTGGCAAATTGGCAATGAAACATCCTATCCCAAAGCAGGGTCACGCTTCACCAGCACTGAAAATGCGCAGAACTATCTAAAGTTTGCGCAAGCTATGCGTGAGCGTGATGCATCCATCAAGCTAGTAGGGTGGGGCGATAAAGAACGCGATGGCGATAAATGGTGGGCTACAGAGCTACTGGCAACAGCCGATGACAACATCGACTATATTGCCGCCCATATGATGCACCAGCATCCCCAACGAGAAAATACGGTCCTCATCAGCCAGGATTATGCCCGCGACTATAACTGCACCTGGGAAGAACTGGACGAAATCTATGGCTTGGTTGTGACCAAGCTGGCTAATTTGCGTCAGGTCGTTGAAAATGCTGGGTCGGATGTTGGCCTCGCACTCACCGAAGGCCATCTGTCGCTGAAGCCCCATAACACCAATACATTACTTCATACCTGGTTATCTGCCCTTTATCACGCCCGTGTGATGAGCCTTTACGAGCGTAATGGCGACTTCGTAAAGATTGCTACATTGGCTGATTTCTTCGGCACACGCTGGACGGTCAATGCCGTCATGCTCGGTGGGCCGCATCAAATCGCCTATCTGATGCCTGTTGGCGTCATCATGCGCCTGTACAAGAAATATAGTGGCTCACAGGGTGTTACTGTCCCGGCGAGTATTGGCACTCTTGAGCTATCTGCTAGCCGGGATGCAGATAAACTCTACTTACATGTCGTAAATACGGATTTACACCGCCCCCAGAAGCTAGATATCCAGCTTGCAGACACACATATTGCGCAGGCTACTGTCCATGAGATTGCCCCTGATGATGTTTCAGCTTATGTTGACCATGAAAGACCCGATTCCTTTGCTTCTACAGAGCATACGGCGACTGTAGATGATGGCATGGTTAGCCGGACGTTCCCGGCTGCATCCGTGTCGGTAGTTGTTCTAGATTTATCCTAGCCGTAGATGGAAGTTATCAGTACAGATTGTAGATGTCCTTTATATCGATCATGAAATAAAGCTAGCTGGTAGGTAAACGGCTACTAGCTAGCTTTAAGAGTCATATAGACATTGGTGCAACGACTCGACCTGCAATCTAGCCAAGTCAAGAAAACGTTGACTTCGGTAAAAACGATTATGAAAGATTGTGGTGTGAGGATTGATGTTCTAGCCCTCAGAATCCTGCCCAAACTTCCCAAAATTCGAACTTATACTTCTAAGAGGCTCTGGTAATCGTAGAAAGCCGCTAAAAACACTCCTGAACAACTAGGCCCTTCCTCACCATCTCCATCTCTCCATCCTCATTTCACAACCTCATAAGGACTCTCCCCATGCGACACATCCCCCTCGGTCGCGGTACAGTTGCTTTTGTCGACAATGCCGATTTCCCCTGGCTCATTTCAACGGGCAACTGGCGTTTCAAAAGTAGTAGCTATGCTGTGCATTACAGCACTCAAAATGGCAGTCACCGCACCCTTTCGCCACCCGCAGCCAGAATCAGGCCAACAAAGGCGTGCCCATCAACAATACGAGCGATTACAAGGGCGTCAGCTGGCGCAAGGGCAAAGTAGTGGAA
>PABP01000008.1 GCA_002699585.1 Anaerolineaceae bacterium
ATACGGAAGAACCAACGGACACGGAAACCGCGACCGATACGGAAACGGCCACCAACACCGAGACGGCCACGAACACTGAAACGGCCACGAATACCGAAACGGCCACCGATACCGAGGAACCGACCGCGACGGATACCGAAACCGCGACATCAACCTCAACGGGTACGCCGCTGACTTTTGACATCACAGGCATCAGCAGCGGAGAGACGATCACTGACGGGACGCGCACCATCGAAGTCACGATAGGTGCCGACCAACCTGACATTGAATCCGTCGAATTCGTGCTTGATGGCGAAACAGTCGCCACCCTGACCGAACCACCCTACACTTTCGACCTCGATATGGCCGAAGCAGGTGGCGGTGCCCATATCCTGGATATTGTCGTCACCAGCGTGGATGGCGATGAAACCACCACAACCAACGCCTTCATCGTGGATGAAGCAGCCGTGTCTGCTCAGGTCGCCCAGGCAGCAACCGATACCGAAGAGCCGACCGACACAGAAGAACCCACGGATACGGAGGAACCGACTGACACGGAAGAGCCAACGGCCACAGATACCGACGAACCAACCGATACCGCAGAGCCAACGGCAACCGATACGTCTGAGCCAACAGCCACACCGACCGAAGAACCCAGCGAAACCCCTGTTCCGCTGTCGTTCAACATCACCGGGCTGGCTGCTGATGACATGATCTCTGATGGCACACTGACGGTCGATATTGACCAGCCAGAAGGCCAGTCCCCGGCGACATCGGTCAGCATCGCGCTGGATGGCGAAGAAGTCGACAGCAGCGACAGCCTGCCCTACTCTTACGAACTTGACCTGATCGGGTTGGGTGCCGGCGCCCATACGCTGGATGTTACGGTCGTGAACGAAGCTGAGGAATCGCTTACGGAATCGATCCCCTTCACCGTCGATGAAGCTCTGTTCATCACGCCGGAGCCACCCGCGCCACAGTTGGCCTTCAGCATCGAGTCGCTCAACCTGGATGAAGCCATCGAAGACGACACGCGCGAGGTGACCATCACCCTGGCCGAGGACCAGCTCCCGGTGACAAGCATCGAAATCGCCGTTGATGACGAACCCTACACCAATGGCAACATCGTCCCGTTCAGCTTCACGCTCAGCCGTGACGAAATCGGCATCGGTGAACATCAGCTTGACGTCACCGTCGAGAACGAAGCCGGGGAAACACTGACGCAGTCGGTGCCCTTCAGCTTCGCCCAATCGCCCTTCGTTGAACTGCTGCCGTGGGCCGCGGGCCTGCTGCTCATCCTGCTGCTGATCGGCGTCTGGGTTGCTGGCCGCCGTCGTCAAAGCCAGTCATAAGAATTACATTGCTAAACAGTCGTAGGGGCACAATATATTGTGCCCCTACACATAAAATCGTAATCAGAAGGCTCGTCTACTGGACGGGCCTTTTTATATGTTTGGGGCTTGGACAAAAAAGAGCGCGACCATCGCCGCGCCCTTCTCAATAATCGAATTGTCTGTCAGGATCGCCTAGAATGTAGCTTCTTCCTGAGGAACAAGCTGCAAAAGGAACTCGATAACCTCAGCCGCGGAGTAGGTCGTCGCGCCATCTTTCATGAACTGCTTGATGTTGGGCAGATCATCACCGGAGGTAATCACAGGCGGTTCCAGCATGCCATTCTTCTTGAATTGGCTGAAGCCAGCCGCCGCGCCCAGTTGGTTACACAGGCACATCCGGCCCACTGTATCTTCAACCTTGCCACCCTTCTTGACATAGCCATCAATTGGGGCGGAGGAACAGCGATAATTGACCTTACCATCGGTATCTACAAAAAGCTGGCGCAGATAGCCAATGTCGCAGATACGTTCACGAGCGTTGTAGACATCCTCATCGGATGTGCTACCAGACACCTGCACCACCTTGAACGGGAAGCCCGTCGGTGAGGCGGTCGCGCTGGTGACGACATCGACTTCGCCCTTCAGCACCATATCGATGACCTGCTCGCGCAGATGCTTAGCCATGCCGCTTTCATTGCAATATGCGAAAGCCGTACCGACCTGAACACCTGCCGCGCCTTCGTCCAGCGCTTCTTTCATTTTCTCAGCATTGCCATAACCACCCGCCAGCCAGAATGGCAGGCCCAGCTTGCGGAACTTCTCCAGGTCGATTTCATCTTTCGCCCCATAGACCGGTTCGCCGCGCTCATTGAAAGCCGCTACACGCGGCGGTGCGTTGTGGCCCCCGGCAATCGGCATTTCGATGACAAAGCCCTGAATTTCGCCATTGGCGCGTTTCTTGAGGGCATTCGCCAGAATATAGGAGGACACAATCGGCAGGAAGTTCGGGCGCTTAAGCGGACCGAGTTTTTCAGTGATGCCGGGGAAAACCGCTTCCGGGTCGAAGGTGATATGCACATCTTCTTGCGCCCCATGCACATCCAGACGATAGCTAAATGGTTTATGCTGGGACATCTCATCGAGCGCGCCCGGAACCTGCATCGGGATGCCAGCGCCCATAATGACAAAATCCACACCGGCCAGCATCGCGCCATACAGGGATGAAAGGTTCGGCAGTTGCACTTTTTCCAGCAGGTTGATGCCCACCGGGTTATTGTGCCCTTCTTTCGCCAGCCAGACCTCAACGAAGTTAGCGACAACCGTAATTTCGTTCAGATGCTGTGGCGGATTGATTGACCATAACGTCGCCCGCTTATAGGGTTGGTCCGGGGCCTTGCCACCTTCGACGTAATATTTATCAACGATACGCTGGGCGACATCTTGCATGGGGAACGCTGCCAACGCGCGCCGCACATGGCCACCCTCATCACCGTCCATCAAACGACCAACCAAGACCAGGGCGACACCTGTACCGGATACCACCCCGAGGTGGCCCAACTTGGATACGGTGTTCGCCAATTGCCAGGAGGAAACTGCGACTCCCATACCACCCTGGATGATTCTGGGCAGTGATCGTGTTTCAATTGTCATGCGTAGTGCCTCTCTCTTTACAGGAACTCACCCGGCGGGAAAACCAGGCATCATGTGGTCTTCATCATATAGTGACTTTGTCATATGTCCATAACAATATCAAAAATCATTAGATACGACATTCTCATGATGACAAGTCAGCACGAATGTCATGGTCGATGCAAGGACATATGACATATCGCTCACCTAATGACTCTCCTGAATTGTAATGAATACACGCACGACTGCAACAAATCAACACAATAGATCGTAAAGAAGAACGAATAAAATAGTCCTTGCCACAGTTACGCTAGACTGAGAGAAACCTTTTGAGTCGTCCCCGCGTCCAAATCAACAAGCCCAATCAGATAGATGCCCTCCTGGCCCATTTAGACAGCCACTTGCCCCAATTTACCGGGCCACCGGGTGTGGTCGGGTTAACACTCAACGGTGGCCTCGCACGCGGGTATGGCGACCATCTGTCAGAGATTGACATCACGTTTTACCTGCACTCCGATACTTACCAGCACTGGCAGCAGGGACACGCGCCTTTCGGCGTGGGCATCCAGCGCTTTGATGGCATGCTCTACGACATCAAGCATGTCGACCTCGCCACAGAGGATGTCGCAACCTGGTCCGATGATGCGCGTTGGGATGCCTCCTACAGCCAGGTGCTCTATGACCCATCCGGTAAAATCGCCACATTGCTGGCACACAATGAGCAGTATCGGCCAAAGCCAATGGATGCAGGTGGCGTGCTATTCAGCGCGTGGTGGCACTATAAGCTGGCCGGCGACATCTGGATTTACCGTGATGATCCGCTCCAGGCACACATGATGCTCAATCAGGCCGTTACGGAACTGGTCAAGGCGGTCTACATGGCCAATGGCGAGTTCATCGCCCATGAAAAATGGCTGATCCATATGAGCCGGACATTGGCCTGGACGCCAGAGCACTGGCCGGAGCGTCTGGTGCAACTACTGGGCCATGTGTCACCGGATATGGAAAACGTCAAACGCCGCCAGAGGCACATTAGCGCGGTCTGGCAGGAAGTGGATGCCTACATCGTGTCGATGTCCGACAAGCCCTACCCTGTCAACGTGACGCAGCGCTTCTTCTATGATCTGCTCACCCTGCTCATCGAAAAACAGTCCATGCCGCTTGCAGACTGGCAGCAGGTCGCTGGTATGAACATGCTCAACCTTGCGCCTTTTAACCTGTGCGTTTCCGTAACCGAGGACGCGGTTGTGCTGGACAAAGACAAATTGGCCACCCTCACGCCTGAAGACCTGTATAGCTGGTACTACGAGGTTGTGGAAGCGACCCGTTCTTAAGCGCTCGTGGCAACAAAAAAGGCCGATCCACTGGACCGACCTTTTGCATTCTACATGACTTGTCGTGGCTAACTACAGAATGCCTCAGTGCAGAATAACGCTTCCCCACCGACATACGTCGCCAGAATATCAATGTCCTTGATGTCCGCCGGGGCCACCGCCATTGGATTGGCTGAAATGACGATCATGTCGGCGAACTTGCCCGATTCCAGTGTGCCCACATCATTCTCGCGGAACAGCGCATAGGCCGCTTCGCTAGTCATCATGCGCAGTACTGTCTCAACTGGGAGCTGCTTGGCTGTCAAGAAGGCCGGAGTTGGGCACTCGCCTGCGACACTGATCTCAAATGGCGTGACCATGCTGTATAACGACTCAAAGGGATTGGCCGTACTGACCCAGGGCCAATCGCCATGCCACGTCATGTGCAAACCCGGATTCGTTGCCAGAAGATCTCGCCAGCGCCATTCCCAAATGGTGTAATCCGTCGGCTCCGCTTCACAGAATGAAAATGAAGCAAACACGACTGTCACAATATCATAGGCCCCGTACAGCGGAATCTGATCGGGTCGCGTGACCGCATTATGGTCAATGCGATGACGCATCGTATTCGGGCCACCGCCATTAACTGCATTGATGGCCTGCAACGCCACATCAATGGCTTTATCGCCAATGGCATGGAACAATACCTGATAACCCAGATCATCTGCCGTTTGAACCAAGTCCACAGCGAGTTCTTCCGACAGGAACGGCGGTTCATCTATATACGAAAGCGCAGGCGAGCCACAGGTACCGCCATCTGCGAAGATCTTGACGCCGCTGGTACGTAACATGTCATCAGGATCAAATGTGGGTGGGAAGTCCGCCCACCAGTTACCGAAGACCGACCCGCAGTTATCATTCGCCGTCATATACAGCGTTGTGCGGACGCTTACTCCACCGGCTGCATCTAACGCAACCATGTCCCGAACGAAAGACTCATCAGAATAGGCGTTGCCAATGGTGGTGTAGCCATTTTGCAAGATGAATTTCATAGCTTCGTCCAGCGAACCCCCATAGTCATTGAGCATGTGCGTATGCGGGTCAACGATACCCGGCATCAACGTGCGCCCATCCAGGTCAATCCATTGGGTTTCCGATGTCGCCATAGACTCAATATCACCCAGCGATCCCACCGCCAGGATTTCGTCACCCTGCACGGCTAGTGCTTCTTGTTCCCACTCGGACACATCGCCTGCAATTGTCAGAATCGTGCCATTGTAAAAAATCATATCCGCCTGGTCATCCTGGGCAAGAACAAACGAACTGGATGCGAAAATCAGGAGTAGACCCAAACAAAGCGCAAGCACTTTTATCTGCTTCATGGTCAAAATCCTCAATAATTTGACAGAGTAACCCACGTTTGCAGTATACAGAAATACAAAAAGTGCCGCAGACAATCGTCCTGCGACACATCGAAGTTTTATAGGATTTCTACACTTAGCGGACTATTCCACCTCGTACCTGAGCGGACGCATGCCGTTGAGCGTCACCAGCAACGCCATACCCACATCAGCCAGGATCGCAATCCAGAGCGAGGTCAGGCCGAAGAAGGCCAGCACCAAGAACACCAGCTTAACGCCGAAGCTAAAGGCCACGTTCTCTTTAATCAACCGACGAGCGAAGCGCGACAGACGCACCACATACGGCAACTGCGTCAGGTCGTCGGCCATCAGAGCGATGTCGGCGGTTTCCAGGGCTTGCGGGCTACCTGCCCCACCCATCGCAATGCCGACCGTCGCCGCGGCTAGCGCAGGCGTATCGTTGATGCCATCGCCGACCATCGCCACATGCTCGTACTGCTCACGTAGTGCCGTAACCGCCGCCACTTTATCTTCAGGTAGCAATTGTGAGCGCACTTCAGTCACGCCGACCGCCGCACCGACCGCTTCCGCGACCGCTCGATTATCCCCTGTGAGCATGACGGTGGCCGTATCGAGTGCGTTCAAATCACGGATGACGCCCTGACTGGTCTGACGCGGGACATCTACCAGCGCGATATAACCGCGCACATCGTCATCCTGGGCCAGCAGCATGGTTGTCTTGCCGTTGGCTTCGGCTGAGGTGATTTCCTGGCACAGCGCCGCCGAATGCGGGAATCGTTCGTCAAATAAACTGTGGCTGCCGATGGTCACCGTATGGCCATCAACCTGACCGCGCACACCGCGCCCCGCCAACGTTTCGACACCATCGGCAGCAGCATAAGCCCTCTCTAAATGGCGTTCGTTGGCCGCATTGGCCACCGCCGTCGCCAACGGATGCGAGGCCCGCCGTTCAACAGCCGAAGCCAGCGCCAGCACATCATTGCATACGGCACACGGCGCTGCTTCAGTACAGGCCGCTGAGTGGTCCGCAATCGCGCGGTAATCGACCACTTTGGGTTCACCCGCCGTTAGCGTACCGGTTTTATCGAAGGCGAACACCTTGACGCCACCCAGCGCCTCTAAGAATTTGCCGCCCTTAATCAGGACGCCGCGCCGTGCCGCCGATGTAATCGCGCTGATGACTGTCACCGGGGTGCTGATGACCAGCGCACACGGGCAGGCGATCACCAACATAGCCAGCGCCCGGTACAGCCAGCCGTGCCCATCGGGCGTGTCATAAAATGGCTGGCCGAACAGCAGCGGTGGGATAAAGGCCACACCTGCCGCCAGCGCCACAACCGAAGGTGTGTACCATGTCGCAAACTGGTCGATCATGCGCTGGCTGGGGGCACGCACGCCCTGCGCTTCCGCCACCATCTGGATAATCCGGCTGAGGGTATTATCTTTCGCCAACCGTGTGACTTCCACAATCAGCGTACCTTCACCATTGAGCGTTCCGGCAAAGACCTCATCGTCACTGGCTTTGGAAACCGGCATACTCTCGCCCGTAATCGCCGCCTGATTCACGGCACTCGCGCCTTCCAGAACGCGGCCATCCATGGCAATGGCTTCACCAGGTTTGATCAGAATGCGGTCGCCAACGGCCAACTGCTCCACTGGAACGACCGTTTCGGCCTCGCCATCCAGACGGGTGGCTGTGGGCGGCTTGAGCGACATCAGGCTGCGGATGCTCTGGCGGGCGCGGTCAGCGGTGTAGCCTTCCAGCGCTTCGCCAATGGAAAATAAGAAAATGACCGTCGCGCCTTCTAGAAATTCGCCGATGATCACCGCCCCAACTGCCGCAATCGTCATCAGCAGGTTGATGCTCACCTGGCGATTGATGAACAGCGCCGTGAGGCCGCTTTTAGCCACCGGGAACAGTGCCACCAGCATACCAACTGTGTACAGCACATCAGCGAGGGTTTCCGGCAAAATGTTGAGGATGCTCAGAATCAGGGTCACCAGCAGGATGGCACCACCGCCCAGCGTGAACTGCGTCTCGCGGCGGCTGACCAGATAATCAAAATAGCCGAGCACCCCACCGCGCTTGACCTCGCCCAGGTCGATACCTTCCGTCTGGGGCACTTCGATGGTCTTGCCGATGGCTTCTATGCGGCGTTGGAGTTCGTCATAGGGGGCGTCACCCGTCAGGCGCATCTGCCCGGTGATGAAATCGACGCGCACAGCATCGACCCCGCTGATTTTGCGCACCGTGCCCTCGACTTCCTGGGCACAATGGGCACAGTCCATATTGCCGATGTTGTAGATGGTCTCTTGCATGGTGTGTTTCCACTTCAGTAGATGATTGTTGGTTGTTGATTTTTAGACCCCATCCTACCCCACCCCTGTTTCCCCTCCCCGAAGGAGAGGGGACTTCCTGATGCCTGCGCGTTCATTAGGCAGGCATCCTTCCTCCTTCGGGGGAAGGACCGAGGATGGGGGTTATGGAGGGGTTTGGTTGGTTACTTCCCTTTTATGTGCTCCAGGCCAACCTGGAACAACTGCTGCACGTGATGGTCATCGAGCGTGTAATAGACGTGCCGACCCTCTTTGCGCGATTTAACCAGGCGCATCTGGCGCAGGCCGCGCAACTGATGCGACACCGCCGATTGGGTCATATCCACCAGGCTGGCGATGTCGTGGACACACAGTTCATGGTGCATCAACACCGAAATGATCTTCATGCGGTTGCCATCGCCCATCGCCCGGAACAACTCCGCCAAGTCGACCGCCGCATCATCGTCGAGCAGGTCGTTGGCCGCCGGGTGCTGTTGGCGTTCGTCGGCTTCGCCACAGGTATGGGTTTGCACATCTTCGGATTGAATTTCTTCGGATTGCACGTCTGCCAGCATGTCATCGCCTGAATATATGAACAGTTATTCATATAATAACGACAAGTTAGCGCTTGTCAAGTATTTTCCGGGAGGGGAGCGGGTTAAGATGAGTATTTCAACAGATACCACTGAACACAGGTCTATGATGTGTATAATGTCTACACTCGCCAACGTCCAACAAGAGAATAGAAAGACTAGGGAGACACCCCATATGACCGAGCCCCATAGTGCGCCACCCGCAAGCATATCTCGGCAAAGCTTGACACTCGCGCAGTACGTCGAATACCGTAATGGTGTGCCTTTGGGTGCGCCCGGTTCTTTACAGATTATGCTCAATCGCTCGCTGGGAGCGAGCACGTTTAAGAGGTTCTGGCAGTACTGGAACCCTATCTGGGGCTATGCGCTGGGCCGCTATATTTTTGCCCCAATCAAGCGCTTTTTGCCCGCGGGGATAGCGCTCATCCTCACATTTATCGCCTCCGGTGCCCTACACGACCTGGCGACAACCCTGGTGCGTGGTTCGTTGGCCTTCTTTTTTACACCCTGGTTCTTTCTGATGAGTCTTATCGTCGTTGTCGAATACACCCTGGGTATTGATCGCTCTGATCAGCCTTTCTGGGCGCGCGTGGCCATCAACCTCACCTACATTGTTGGCTGTCTGCTGCTGACAATCCTAATCACACAGGCCATGAATCGCGCATAGATACGCTACAATAAAGGACAATCACAGCCACAAAGAGAGGTCGACTATGACTGATTTAAGCCATTACCAGCCCGACCCCTACGTCAAGATCACCCACCCGGAATGGTCCAAAAATGCGACCATCTACCAGATCAACACGCGCCAATTCACCGCAGAAGGTACGTTCCAGGCCGCAGAAAGCCACCTGCCGCGCCTGAAGGAACTCGGCGCAGACATCCTGTGGCTGATGCCCATCCACGAAATCGGCCAGGTGAACCGCAAAGGCAGCCTGGGCAGCCCCTACGCCGTGCGCGATTACTACAGCGTCAACAGCGAGTTCGGCACCCTGGACGACCTCAAGCATTTTGTCGATGCCGCCCACGATCTGGGCATGCACGTCATACTGGATTGGGTCGCTAACCATACCGCCTGGGACTGTGTGCTGGTCGATGAGCACCCCAACTGGTATCTGCGCGACTATCGCGGAGATTTCCGGCCTACGCCCTGGTGGAATTGGGACGATATCATCGAACTGGACTACAGCCTGCCAGAAGTCCGGCGTTACATGACTGACGCCATGAAATACTGGGTAAGCGAAGCCGACATCGACGGTTTTCGCTGTGATGTGGCCGGGTTCGTGCCAACTGATTTCTGGAACCAGGCGCGCAAAGAGTTGGACGCCATCAAGCCCGTGTTCATGTTAGCCGAATGGGAAGCGCGTGATTTACACGCCAAAGCCTTCGACATGACCTACGGTTGGCACTGGAACAAGACGCTCCACGAGATTTGCATGGGCCAGGCGGATGTCTTCGGCCTGCATATTTACTACTCCTGGAACGAAAAAGCCTACCCTGCTGACATCATGCGCATGTTGTTCGTCAGCAACCATGATAAAAATGCCTGGGAAGGCACCATGTACGAGCAGTTCGGTGAGGGCCTGGAAGCAGCGATTGTGCTGTCGGTCATCAGCGAAGGCATGCCCCTGATCTACAACGGCCAGGAAGCCGGTAACGAGCGCCGACTGGCTTTCTTCGAGCGCGACCCTATCGACTGGCGCGAGGATAGCATCGGTGACCTGTATAAGCGATTGTTCGCGCTCAAGCATGAAAATACCGCCCTGTGGAATGCTCATTGGGGCGCGCGCATGGTCCATGTGCCCAGCAGCTCGCCCACGCATATTTTCAGCTTCGTCCGCCAGAACGATCGCGACAAGGTATTCGCCGCCTTCAACTTCTCCGATAAAGCGCTGACGGTGTCGTTTGAAGGCACGCTGCATCACGGCGACTATACCAACCTGTTCCGTAACGAAAACGTGACCATTGACGAGTCCTTCGACCTAACGCTTGCTCCCTGGCAGTACGCCGTGTATGTGAAGTAAGCGACGATCAAAAGCCTGCCCTGGCCATGCACTATGACCCTATGGCGGGCAGGCCACCCCGCGCTAAAATAGCAGTGTAATGAACAATACGGTGGCTGGTCAGACCCCCATCCTCAGTCCTTCCCCCAAAGGAGGAAGGATGTCTTTCTCAGACGAAACGCTCGTCAAAGGGATCCCCTCTCCTTCGGGGAGGGGAAACAGGGGTGGGGTTAATAAAGCCAGCAAACCGAATTGCTATTGGAATAAAGGCTTATATTTTACGGAGACAAAAATGCTTAAAGTAGCCAATGCCCCTTGTTCCTGGGGTGTGATTGAAAATGTCGGCGGCACCCGCGATGGTTATGTGCGCGTCATCGACGAAATGGCCGCAACGGGTTATGTCGGCACCGAACTGGGCGATTGGGGCTTCATGCCCACCGACCCGGCCCGCCTGACCGAAGAACTCGACGAACGCAACCTGGCCCTGTTAGGGTCCTGGGTGAGCGTATTTTTGCATGATCGCAGCCGCCACGAAGAAGGCATCGCCGACGCGGTACGCACCGCCAAACTGCTAGCCAAGGTCGGCGGCCTGGATAACGTCATCGTGCTCGGTTTTGACCCCTATGGCGTGCCTGTTCGTACGCAAAAAGCGGGCCGCATCACCGAAGCCGAGGCCATGACACCCGAACAGTGGGATGCCCTCATCGATGGCAGCATGAAGATCGCCAAAGCGGTCAAGGAAGAAACGGGCCTGCGCACCGTCGCCCATCACCATATCGGCACCTTTGTGGAAACCCCTGAAGAAACAGCCCATCTGCTGGCCAACACCGACCCCGACCTGCTCGGCTTGTGCTTCGATACCGGCCACTGGATGTTCGGCGGCGGCGACCCGGTGACGGGCCTCAAAAAACATGCCGACCGCATCTGGCATGTGCACTTCAAAGACTGCGACCCCAAGGTCGCCGAGCAGTCACGCATCCATGAGTGGGACGGCGTGAAATCAGTCGGCGAAGGCGTGTTCTGTGAACTCGGCCAGGGCGGTGTGGACTTCCCGGCAGTCATCGACGCGCTGGAGGACATCGGCTATGACGGTTGGATCGTCGTTGAGCAGGATGTGCTGCCCGGTATGGGCACCCCCAAAGAGAGCGCCCAACGCAACCGAGATTATCTCAAGTCGATTGGACTGTAAGTAGAAAGCCAACACAACATGGGCTCGATCAAAGATCGCATTCGGCACCTGAACAAGGTTTTCACCAATCCCATTTTGGGACGGTTAGCCGGGGCACGGATCGGGCCTTTTGCGTTGATTCGGCATAAGGGGCGCAAGAGCGGCAAACAATATGCCACCCCGGTATGGATCTTTCCGTTTGAGGGCGGCTTCATGGTCGCCTTGACTTACGGGCCGGAGGTCGATTGGTACAAAAATGTGCTGGCGGCGGGCGAGTGTGGCGTGCGCTGGCATGCACAGGAATATGCTATCAACGATGTCGAACCCGTTTCCAAGGCACAAGCCCTGCCCCACTTCCCGGCGCTGATACGCTCAGCCGTGCAGCTCATGGGCGTGGATCATTACGTGCGTTTGTCGTTCGCTGAGGACTGACTCGCACTGCTATAAGGTATAAGTACGTTGGATGATTAACTTGGGAAATTATCTCGAAAAATCAACGAGACAAATAGTAGATATGCGGCTCGAAACCCCACCTCTAAATCCCCTTCCCATGATGTGAGGGGACTTTTACCTGCCGCGAGGTGGCTAAGAACGGCATCCTTCCACCTCACGGGGGAAGGACCGAGGATGGGGGTTCGCCAGCAAAACAGTCGCTAACCAAATTCTCGGATAGAAAATTAAGTCATTTCCCATTACACCCGCAGCAAGCCCCGGAACCCTCTACTGGAGTAAAAAGACTGCGCCCCATTATGCGATGTAAAGACACGACCAAAGCGGTGGTCACAGTAGAGCGCACCACCGAGGTCGCGTATCTCCGGCGGCGTCTGGATCCAGCTTGACGTTTTGGTATCAAACGTACCTAGCTTTTGCAGCTCATAATATTGTTCTTCCGTCAGCAGCTCGATGCCCATCGCCTCGGCTAAATCAACGGCATTGCCGCCTGGGTTGATACCCTTCTTGGTGCGCTGGGCTTCACCCGCGCCATCATAGCAAATACTGCGACGACCTTCCGGGCTTTGCGCGGAGCAATCGCAGAACATATAGTCCCCAGAGTCCATATCCTGGCCAATGACGTCCGGCTCGCCACCTGTACTTTCCATCGCATACAGCGATCCCAGCTTTTCAGGGTGCGCTTCCAGTCTCGCTTGCACATCCGCCCACTTGATACCTTTATGACGGTCCATATTGGCTTCAAAACGGGTTTGCAGCGTATCGAGCAGTTCCTCGGCTTGCGCGCCGGATGGCTTGGTTTTCACTTTTACCTTGGGGATCGCGCTGCCGCTTCCCTTGCCTTTTGACTTTGCCATATTCTACCCCTCTACATTAACTTTAGTTGGCGTGTTTCCGAATCAAGCCCGCTGGCATAATCCAGAACACGGTATCTATATTCTATATTAGCGGATTATCCAGAAGGTATTTCTCGAAAATTGCTGAATACGTTAGAAAATATGTGCTAGTATGGTGCAAAAGAGCATAGGAGGCAGGACATGAAGCGGGTACAGGGCATAGGTGGAATTTTCCTGAAGGCCAAACAGCCTGAAAAGCTCCAGGCCTGGTATGATACGCATCTCGGCATTGGGCCTAAAGCAGATAGTCCCTGGGGCGCGGATGATCCCGCGTCGCTCATCGAATGGCGCGATAATGAGCAGCCGGAGCGTAAGTGTTACACGGTGTTTGGCATCTTCCCCGAAGATACAGATTACTTTGGGCCAGACCAACCATCGTATATGCTAAATCTGCGCGTGGATGATCTCGATGCAGTCCTGGCCCAACTGGCTGAAGAAGGCATCACGCCCATCAGCAAGATCACACAATTGCCCTTTGGTCGCTTTGTACGTATCCTGGACCCGGAAGGCAACCCACTTGAATTATGGGAACCCGCCCCCGGCTTCTAACTGTCAACGAACGAGGTAGCCGCACTAATCCAGCAGTGGCAATCGCCAGCAAAATCAGACTCAACACCACTCTGCGGCTCATGCGCTACCCCTCAAGCTATCCCAATCTGTATCGAAAATAGGCAACATTGACTTTGGCTGATACGTAAGACAAGACACGCACCTTTGTCGCCTGTCCAAGTGGGCATAACCAACTGGACCGATCCACATCTTACAACACGTTATACTTGGTTTTCCTGTAGCTGGATGCCTCAATCCCCCGCATCGTACCTTATCCAGCCCATTGATTGTACGAAAACCATTTTTGAAAGAAGGAACCTCATGGAGAATCGTTTTCTAGGGAAGACTGGTCTGCGTGTCAGCGAATTGTGCCTGGGTGCGATGACCTTTGGCCGCGAGGCTGACGAAGCCACCAGCTTTGAAATGATGGATGCTTTTGTCGATGCTGGCGGTAACTTCATCGACACCGCCAACGTGTATTCCAACGGCCTGAGCGAAGAAGTCGTCGGCAAGTGGCTGAAAACCAAAAATCGCCGTGACATCGTGGTCGCCACCAAAGTACGCTTCCCGATGGGCGAAGGCCCCAACGATGTCGGCCTCAGCCGTAAGCACATCATGGATAGCGTCGAGGACAGCCTGCGCCGCCTGGGTACCGACTACATCGACCTGTATCAGGTGCATAACTTTGATGTCGCCACCCCGCTGCGCGAAACGCTGACTACCCTCGATACCCTCGTCAAACAGGGCAAGGTCCGTTACATCGGGGCCAGCAACTACAAAGGCTATCAGCTTCAGAAGGCCATCGACCTCAGCAAGGCCATGAACCTGGAGCCATTCACCTGCCTGCAACCACTTTACAACCTGCTCGACCGCGCTGTCGAATGGGAACTGGTCGAGGTCTGCCAGAACGAGGGATTAGGCATCATCCCCTGGTCACCGCTGCGTGGCGGCTGGCTAACGGGTAAATACACCCGCGACATGGAAGGCGACATTCCAGAGAACATGCGCCTCAAGCTGGCCACCGAATTCGGCTGGTCGGAAAGCTGGGAGAATTACGGCAACAACCGGACCTGGGACATCCTCGAAGAGCTGGCCGCTGTCGCCAAAGAAGTCGGCAAATCGGTGCCGCAGGTCGCGCTTAACTGGGTGAAGGACCGCCCCGGTGTCACCGCGCCGATCATCGGTGCCCGCAATATGAAGCAGCTCACCGATAATATGGGCAGCGTCGGCTGGACCCTGAGCGACGAGCAGCGCCAGCGCCTCGACGACCTCAGCAACATGCCTGGTCCGTACTACAGCGTCATCGAACAGATGATGACCCGGCGCTAAGAAGTTGAGAACCCCCATCCTCAATCCTTCCCCCGAAGGAGGAAGGATGCCTCTAGGGCGATCCTATTCGCTTGACAAAGTCCCCTCTCCTTCGGGGAGGGGATTTAGGGGTGGGGTCTAAACGTCCACAACCGCCGCCGCGATTTTCGCCTGATACAACTCGCGCAGATGATCAGTCATCGGCTGCGTGCTGCCATCACCGATGGCCCGCCCATCAACCGACCGCACCGGAATCAAGCCAGCGAACGTACCCGTCACAAAAGCTTCGTCTGCGTCATAAACATCTGTCAACGAAAAATTCTTCTGGAATACAGGGATGCCGTTCTCCTGGCAGACTTCGATCACTTTGCCGCGCGTGATGCCATTCATGCAATATTGCCCGGTTGAGGTCCAGACTTCACCACCCCGCACGATGAAAAAATTGGTCGCATTGCAGGTGCTCACAAAGCCGTGAATATCCAGCATGAGCGCTTCGTCGGCCCCGGCTTGCAGCGCCTGCACCAAAGCCTGAACTTCATGCTGTTTGCTGTGACAGTTCAAGCGTGGGTCGAGGTAATCCGGCGACCCCCGGCGAATGGTCGAGGTGAACAGGGTAACGCCTGTCTGTATCGTCGCCGGATTAGCCTGTTTGTGCTCCGCAATGATGACAATCGTCGGCGGGCTGATCGTCAGGCGCGGGTCTTGCGAAGGCGTCTTCTTGATGCCGCGCGTAATCATCAGCCGCACATGGACGTGATCGTGCATCTCATTGGCATTGACCGTCGCATACAGGGCGTCGATTAGTTCCTCACGCGTTTTGCCGATGTCCATGAAGATGGCTTTGGCCCCCTGGAACAGGCGGTCGAGGTGTTCATCGAGGAAGATCAGCTTGCCCTCGTGCAGCCGGATGCCCTCCCAGACCCCATCACCCACTAGATAGCCGCTATCAAACACGGAAATTTTGGCGTCGGCCCTGGGGAAGAACTCGCCATTCACATAAATCAGGACGTTCTCATTGCGGTTATCGGGCACAGCATCGTGCGTTCCCTGTGGCATATGCGCTCCTTAGTCATTAAAAGTAAACTAGACGGTATAGTTTAGTCTGGCGAGGTTGATATTTGGCCGCGCCACCGTATAGACGAAGGATACCTTCCCAGGCAACCGCGCCGCAAACAAAATCCCCCTCTTGTTCGAGATGGGCTTTGTTTCTCAATGATCCGCTTGATCCCACCATTCACCAAACTTGCGAATGAAAAATATACACAAGGATCATCTACGCTGAATATCCGCATGATACAAAGAGTGAAACAAATGACATGCACACAACCTACAAAGTAGGATCAACATGGCAACCAAAGCGAAAACGACCCAAAAAGACAAAGAAAAAATGGTCATTCAAATGCTGAGCGACCACAAGACAACCATGCTCGTGACCCGTGACAAGCAAGGTGGATTGGTAAGCCGCCCGATGACTACCCAGAAGCCTGAGTTCGATGGCACGGTATGGTTTTTCGTATCCAGCGACGCTGACGTGATTGATGAAATTGCGGCAGATGATGAGGTCAATATCGCCTATGCCAAAGACAACAACTATATTTCTCTGTCGGGCAAGGCGACCCTCGTCGATGACGACAGCAAGAAAAAAGAACTCTGGTATCCAGAATTAAAGAAGTGGTTCGATGGCGCGGGCCCCGAATCCGAAAAAGTGAAGTTGATTAAGGTAGAAGTCGATACGGCCCGCTATTGGGACATAGCGAGTGGGAGCGCTAAGGAAGACGGCAACCCCATCGAAGAAGGCGTCGTCGAGTACAGCTAAGGCCCTCATCGCCATCAACATTCATACAAAGGCCCTCACCGCCGAGGGCTTTTTGCTTTCATTGGCACAGTTGTGCCCAAACAGCTTGACAAGGCGTCCATTTTCGGTTTTTATTGGGTCTTAAGGGTTCAATATCGATCAAACACATCTGAATGGGCAAGAAATATGAACGAAACCATCACTCTGGAAACCGACCGATTGTTACTGCGACCACCCACCGTTGACGATGCCACCCGCATTTGCGAGCTGACAAACGATTGGGACGTAGCCAAAACCACCCTCAACATCCCCTACCCAAACCCGGTTGAAGAAGTTGAAAGCTTCATTGGCCGCATCGCGGAAGGCCTCACAACTGGGAACGCCCACACCTTCGCCTTGTTCCTGAAAGAAACGGGTGATCTGATTGGTATGATGGGCATTCATCGCAATGAGCGCCACAACCGCGCGGAAATTGGTTACTGGGTCGGCAAGGCCTATTGGGGGAACGGCTACGCGACCGAAGCCTGTCAGCGGATTGTACGCTTCGGCTTTGAAGAATTGGACCTCAATCGCGTCGAAGCCAGCTATTTTGTGGGCAATGAAGCCAGCCGCCGTGTGATGGAAAAAGCGGGTATGGTCTTCGAGGGCATCAAGCCGCAGTTCTTCCGGCGCACCAATGAAAGCAACAATTACGACGAATACGTCGATGTCGGCTTCTGTGGCCTACTGCGCCAGGATTGGCTGGGATGATTTCAGCCGATTAAGGATCGATCACGGCTTATCTACGATATGGAAAGCGCATAAATACCAGCACAAAACCAAAGGGGACAAAGACCACAATCGCATCCCAAAACAGCAAATCCCAGTTGGATAGTGCCTGTCGCCGTAGATGCCTCAGCGCGAATATCATAAGCAGGATTTGTGCCAATGCAAAACCAATAATGGCGACCTGTAAAAGCAATGCCATGTCAAATCCTAGTCAACTGCATGATGCAGCTATGATATTATCATATTATGTTAATATCATCCATACGACGGCAGACAAAAATCCCCTCTCCTATGGCGAGGGGATTTAAGGGTGGGGTTGCGCGCGAATCGTTTTTTGCATGATGCATCAACCCAGTTTTTCACGCCTCGCCTCTGGTCCCAATGTCCTACCTCATCATGATGTAACGGAGATGTCACATCTTTAGAATGGGGTATAATGAACGAAATCGGTTTGGTAATGCTTATTCCCTGACAATATAGGACCGCGCCACCTCATGGTTTCTCTGGAACATTTCTATTACGGGCAGCTTGTTCACTATGGTGAACCCGTGGACGAACGGCGCATTGTCGCGCGCTCGGCCAACATCACCGAGGAGATGGTCAGCGCCGCCAATCGCTATGCCATGCTCCCCACGCTACCCAATACCAGCATGTCGACATGGGCCGTTGTTCGTGGCGGTCGCAATGCGCCATTTATCATGGTGCAATCAGGGATAGGGGCCGCCGGGCAGGAAATGCGCCACCTGATTTTCATCAATGGCGACACCCTGCGCGATTTGCAGGGCAACCTGACTCTGCTCACCACCCTGCTGGATGGCCAACTGCCCACCTTCGAGATGATCGCTAATATTCAAGATCCTCTGGACCTGGCAACGGAAAATATCCGCAGTATCGACCAGCAAACCGATGACATCCTGACCTTAATGAGCCTGACGGGCAACAACACGCGCAACCTGGAACCGCTCCTGAGCGCGATTGTCCAGGGCGTGCCACTGGTGGTCATCAACGCCCCGACCTCAGAGCAAACCCGCACGCAGTTCGTCCAGGGCTTGATTACCCTGCTGCCGCCGTCCACGCGCTTCAGCGTGACCTTCGCCACCTATCGCCAACGAGAAGACGGCATCACGGCCCAGATCAGCTTTATGGACCAGGCCCCGGAAGGCGATGCTCTGGTCTATGACTGGACAGATCGCAGCCTGAGCGGCACCCAGACCAAAGACGATTACAGCCATTACATCACCAGCCAACTACGCCTGGATATTTCCCTGGCGTTGCAGCAAGCGGAAAACCTGACGCAGGTCGCCGGGTGGCGTTTTAAATCCGGCGATAAACTGGCCGATGCGCTGGCTTATGCTTCTAAGCGGCAGCGGCTTGACGATGCCCTGGACCACAATATGCCCGTTTCGATGGCCGATGCCGGCGAGGTGCTGGGCAATGACCCAACACTGTCTCCCGATTTGCAATACGCCTATGCCGAGCACCTGATGAATTTGGGGCTGGCGATGGACGAAATGGCCCAGGCGGATTCAGTCGCGCCCTTGCTGAAGAAGGACGAGGACATCGCCAACATGGTGATTACCAAACTGGATGAAGCCATCCAGGAAAGCCAGGGCACGCGCGTATTCAATGCCCTATCGCGCTGGATGTCGCGCGAGGATGGGCCAACGGGCGAAGAGTGGACCAACCTCATGCAGCTCTCGACGGTGGCCGCCCTGCAAGAACTGGTCGCCGACCATGATCTGGAGGGCCTCAACGCCTTCCTGGATGAGGTCCGTCAGGCTGATCCCAAGCTCAGGATTGGCCGCTATGCCACCCAGATTATCCATACGGTGCTGCCGCTGGCCTCGCACGATGCCAACCTGGGCGTGCGCCTGTTTGCACTGGCATTGATGCACCTAACCGACGAGCGCTTCAACCGCCTCATGGAAAGCGACACGTTCCGCAGCCACCTGACCGGACCCGTCACGCGCTACCTGGATGCGCTGCGTAAAACGGGCCGACAGGATGCGCCGCTGCTGGTCACGGCTGCCGAGTCGCTGGGCAACAGCATCAAGCCGATTGCCCTGCGCCGCCTGACGGAACTGGCTTACAATCAGCAGCGCCTGGACTTGATCGACACCCCTGCCCTGGCGGAACTGCTGCGGCTGGTGCTCCAAAGAGAAAATGATCGCCATGATGTCATGCTGGCGACGGTCGTTTCAGCAGTCAACACCCATGAACTCCAGAATTTGGTCCAGCCGGGACCGCGTTACATCTTGCAGATTCTGCTGGCATTGGGCCGTTATGATCTGCTGGCCCGCGCCATGATCGACCAATCGCGCGATTTGTACCCTGGCGAAGGCCAGTACGAATTCATCCGTATGGTGCAGGAGTTCGTCGCCAAGACGCCCTTACCTGCTGATGCCATCCCGGAAGCCCTGCGCAGCCTGGAAGCCAACGGCATCAAAGGCGTGACAATGGTCGCCATCGCGTCAGGCGCATTGGAAAGCACGCGCTTCGCCCCGGAACTCAAGGGTGTGGCCCAGCGCTTAATCACCCAGATTGACGAATCCGACGCCTACAAAGAAGTCCTCCAGCCGGAAGTGGTCATGACGCTGATCCGCTACTATAGCCATCACAATGCGACTTCTGGCGTGCGCGTGGCTACCAATTTGATGCCCGATGTCGCCGCCGCTAAAGACAACAAAGAGGGTCTCTCCGCCCTCAACCGGACGTTCCAACTGCTTTGGAAAACCGAGGACTATCGCATCATCGCCTATAACATGCTGCGCCAGTATATCCGTGTGGCCGATGACGTCGCTGCGCGGCGCGTGGTCGAGTACTTCGGCAAAGAATTGGGCAGTCAACGCGCTCATCAACTGGGCATCACTTACCGTTTTAGCCAATTTATGGGCAACGTCGATGTGACGGTCTATGCGCAGGTGCTGTCGCAGGTCACGGACCTGCTGGAAAATCACGCTCAGATTTACGAAGATGACGAGTTGTACCCATCGCACCGCCTGCTGAGCACCTTCAAGCAGACGCTGTACAGCAACCTCAATCTGGATGAGCGTCATCTGCTGGGCGAAGATTTCAAGAAGCTGGCGAATGCCATCTTCGCTATCGGCCAGGATTACGAACGCAACAGCAAGCGCAGCCCCCACTATACCGATGACATGCTCAAAGGGGCCGCCGACCCCAGCAGCATCGTCGATGTGCTGCACGCCGCCGGGGGCTACCTGGCGCAGGGACGTTATTACCGCCTCAAGCTGCGCGGCGGCAGTGGTTATGAGGTTTTGGAAGCGTCACAGTCCAAAGAAGTCACCAACCATATTGGGCTGGCTGCCGAACTGCTGACCGCCATGACGGAAACGTGGCCACCCTCACAGGGGCCAGTCATGGCCGTGAGCGACCTCAAAAGCGAACTGGAAAGCATGCTCAACCAGCTCCCGCGCGACACCATGCGCGAGGTCCGTGACAAGTTGGCCGCCGATTGGCAGCGATTAGCCGCCCTCATCGTGCATATCTACGACCGGGCCGACCGCAACATCCTCGACCCCAACAATCGCAATGGCCGCGAGCTGGATACGCAAAAACGCCTGCCGGAAAGCGCCGTTGAGTTCTATCGCATGATGTACAGCTTCTTCCTGGGGAACTAGGACTGAGGAAAGACCATTTATCTAAAACCCCACCCCTAAATCCCCTCCCCATGATGTGAGGGGACTTTTATCTGCTGCCAAGTTACCAGGAAAGGCATCCATCCTCCTTCGGGGGAAGGAACGAGGATGGGGGTCTAGTATCATAAAATTAGCACATATTAGGAGCCACACCGCACGCATGGCAAAACGTTATCGTCTCATTGATACCAGCACAGCAGGCATCCCGCGCGAACATGATATCCTGAATATCAACGGGCCGTCGCTCATGCGCGTGCCGGATTGGCTGCCTAACCCGCTGGGCCGCTACTATCTCTATTTTGCCCATCACAGCGGCGATTTCATCCGGCTGGCCTACAGCGACGACCTGACTGGCCCCTATACCGTCCATGAACCGGGCACGCTGCACCTGAGCGCCACACCCTGTCACGGCCATATCGCCTCGCCCGATCTCCATGTGCTGCCTGATACCCAGGAAATCCGCATGTATTTTCATGGGCCAGTCGCCCCAGAGCGTGATGGTATGGCCCACTTCGCCCAGGAGCACCCTATTCTGGGACATCAGCGCACGTTTGTCGCCACCTCGAAAGATGGTATTCACTTCAAGGTGAACCACAGTAAAGTATTGGGAACATCCTATTTTCGGGTATGGCAGTGGCACGGGACGTGGTACGCGCTGGGTATGCCGGGGATTCTCTATCGCTCGCACGATGGCGGCCTGACATTTGAAGCCGGAAAACAACTCTTCCCCGATGAATTTCGGCATGCGGCGGTGGCACTCGATGGCGATGTCCTCAGCGTGTATTACTCGCTGGTCGGGGACTGCCCGGAACGTATCCGCTGCTCAACCATCGCGCTATCCGGCAATTGGACGCAGTGGCAGGCCAGCCCACCCATTGACGTACTAAGTCCAGCCGAAGCCTGGGAAGGCGCGGACCTCCCCATAGAAGCATCTGCACGCGGCTTTGCCAAAGATGCAGTCCATCAACTGCGCGACCCGGCCATTTACGATGAAGAGGGTCAGCGCTATCTGCTGTATTCCTTCGCCGGGGAACAGGGCATCGGCCTGACGCGCTTGTAATTGGGATTAGAGGTGCAGGCCAAGTTCACCAACCCCCATCCTCAGTCCTTCCCCCGAAGGAGGAAGGATGCCTTTCTACAACCATCCTGGCCTGTAAAAATCCCCTCTCCTTCGGGGAGGGGATTTAGGGGTGGGGTCTTGACCCAAAACGCAGGTTAGATTCCGCATTTATTTATGAGCAAATTTATTCAAAGCGCCTACTCATCCTGAATATCGCCAGCGCCATGTTTCCACTCGCGTTTGGCATTGAAGGCGATCTTTTCTTCAAACGCTGCTTCCAGATCAATATCCAGCAAATTCGCCAGATCAACGGCATTCCAGATTAAATCATAGATTTCCAAACCCAGGCGCGCTTTGATTGCCTCACGCGCTTCGTTGCTGAGGTTGGTATCGGGATGGGTTAAGTCAATCACCTCATCGACGACTTCGCCCAACTCGCTGACGAGGTACATCACGCGCCGTTCGGGGGTCGCCGTGCTCAGCTGTTGACTCAGTTCTTTCACCTGCTGCTGGAACGCCTTGATATTCATCAGGACGGGTTAACCCTCAGCCCCGGCCAGGTCATCCAGCCGGACAGCCTGCCCTGTTTCCACTGAGGTATAGGCCGCTTCGATGAGAGCCGTCAGGTCCATGCCGATTTCGATATTTTCATCAGCGGAAGTGCCCTTTTGGATGTGCTCGACCCACTGATAAAACGGCGTCGGCGTCACCTCGGTCGGGATCTCCTGAATTATCCAGTCCACGCCATCAAAATGCGTACTGAGCACATACAAGTTGCCATCTGGCCCTGTATCCGCATAGTTGGCTGAAGGCTGCATGCCTTTAGCCCGCCGCACCATAAATTCGCCGATGCCCGACTCATTGTAGAGGACGCTTCCCTCAGTGCCATGCACCTCGATATTGAAGGGTGCCGCACAGGTGACATACCCGGCGTGGGCCACCCCGATGCTGCCATTGGCATGCTGCATGGTCAGCACGGCATTATCTTCCACATTGCGGCCCGTCACATAGCCAAAAGATGCCGTAATGCTTTCCGGTCGACCCAGGAAATAGCGCGTCAGATACACGGAATGGCACAAATCGATCAGTACGCCGCCCTGGGCCAATGCCGGGTCAAGGAACTCATCGCTCAACATGCCGTTGGGACGGTCTTTAGTCGGCAGGATGCCACTGTGACTATCGCGTACCAACACCTGGGTTGGTTCGCCAACCAAACCCTGCTCAATGACGGACTTGACCGCCAGCGTCGAGGCCATCGGCAGGCGGCGCATGGCCACCACAAACGTAACACCCGCACGCTTGACCTCATTCAGGATGTCCTCGGCCTCGCGCAGTGTGGCGGCGATCACTTTTTCAGTGAAGATATGCTTGCCAGCCCGTGCTGCCGCTGTCATCACCTCATGATGCATGCTGGTCGGTGCCGTGACCACCACACCATCAATATCCGGCTGGGCCAAAAGGTCGTCGAGGTTTTCGTAAAAAGGCACGTTGCGTTTAGACGCTTCGGCCTGCCCGCGTTTGGGGTCTTCATCCCACACAGCGACGATTTCCGTATCAGGATGCTCTTCTGTCTCGCGGGCATAATCCTTGCCATGAACATGCCAGAAGCTCAACATAGCCACACGTATCATAAGATGTGCTTTCTTGTGAGAAATTTATTGTCAAGAATGTCGTTCAGGGGTCATTATACTGTGGCAGTGTATATCCAGCGACATCTGCAATCGCATGTAATGTGTAACTAACCGAGAAATCGTATAGCGCGTAATTTAGCCACCAATCCCCTCCCTCGTTCCTGTTACTTAGTAACATTAAAAATCCCCTCTCCTTCGGGGAGGGGATTTAGGGGTGGGGTTAAATTCGCAGATTAATCCAATGTCTCCAGGGGAACGGGTGTCATGTTATTTTCTGTGAGCGTCGCCACGGCAATCGGCGTGTTGGTCACATCATAGTTGATTTCCGCCTGGGTAGCCGACAGCCAAACCTCAATCGAGGAATTGACCTGCACCAGGTACCAGATTTCATCTAACTGCACCGACCCCAGTACACGATAGCGATCTCCGGCGATCAGGCTCGTCACGGGCTGCGCATCATAATCCGGCTGACTGTAGCCTTCGGTCGCAAAGCGAATGATGGCATCCGCACGGCGGGCCATCGGCACATAGGCCAACTGCGTCGGCGTGTAGTTGGGCGTCGGTGAGGGCAGCCACAGGTCGTTGCAATTGCCCAATTGTTGCACTTTTTCCGGCGCGACCCAGCCACGGACATAGGTCGGTGGGCCTAAGATCACCTGATACCAGCCCGACTGCGTCTTCACCAGACTGCGATACGATTCCCCAGCCAGCATCTGCCCGACGACAATCGGGCTGCCATTGGCCTGGTCATAGATGTCGGTGGTCACATTGGCGATCAGATAACACTCGTCATCCACGTTGATGCCCGGTCCCGTGTCAGCTGCCCCACCGGAGCCACCATCGCCCCCACCGCCGAAGCCGCCACCACCGTTCGTTGGCGGGCTATTGGGGAAGGTCGTAGGTAAGACAACCGACGTGGGTGGTAACTGCGCCGTGGGCGGCACATATTGTGTGGGCGTCGGCACAACGGTAGATGTGGCTGGCGCGGGTGTCTGCTCGATCATCCCCAGGCCTTCATCGCGCGTGACCGTTATGTCTAAAGTCGGCACGACTGAGGCCGTTGAGCTATCGGCCTCATCCGTCAGTGCTTCCAGCGTCAACGGGGCTGCCGCGACCTCTGTCGGTTCTGGACGGTTGCCATTCAAAAACAGGAAAAAGCCACCGACCAGCAGCGTTGCCAAGACGGCAGCCGCAGCAGCCAGCGGCGCACGGAACCCGGTCATGGGCCGGCGAATGCGATCTGGCGGGGTGGCGGTCTGTGGTTGGGAGGACTGGGGCCGCGGCGGGTTGGCGCTGTAGCGCGACGCCGGTGGTCGGTCCCGGTATTGCAAACGGTTATAGACTTCCTGTGACAAAGGGGGCAGTTTTTGGGCAGCTTCATCGGCAGCGAACCAGACCGCGCTGGCCACCTGCCGCCATTCATTCACCTCGCGCCGACAAGCGACACAGGTCACCAGATGCTGCTCCAGGGCTTGCGCCTCCTGCGGGGTCAGCGTCTGCGAAATATAGAATGGGATCATCTCCTGCCAGTCTTGATGGCTCATAGGACCTGCCCTCGTTGACTTAAGATGCCTTTGAGTGCTTCTTTGGCCCGATGCAAGCGGCTCTTAACGGTGCCGACCGATATGTCGAGCACCTCCGCTACTTCGGGTCCAGTTAGTTGATGATAAAACACCAGTACAAGCACCTCTCGCTGGGCTTCTGGCAGTTCCTGCAAGGCATCACGGACGGCATCCTGCGCGTCACTGCGGATGGCCGCGTCCATCGGTGAGGTATCATCGCTCGATAGCCCGAAGGCATCGTTGATGTCGATCACCGGCAGCCGTTTGCGACGATGTGCGTTAATCGCCCGGTTGCGAGCAATCACCAGCAACCAGGTCTTAACTTTACTGCGTCCTTCAAACTTCGCGGCATTATCCCACACAGCTAACATCACGTCTTGCAGCAGTTCCTCTGCCAATTGTTGGTTTCCGGCACGCGCACTTAAGAAGCCTAATAACATAGGTCCATAACGCGCATAAATTTCATTGAGTGCGCGCACATCACCATCAGCCATTGACTGGATGAGCGACCAATCCGGGTCATGCTCATCATAGGGTGTGGGCGCTGCATTCTGGTCTAACATGCAATCGTCCCCCAACGTTCTATCACAAGAGACACGCTTATTTACAGATTCGTTCCATTTTGCTAGCGAATTCAGGATAAATTTCGCCATCTATAGCGTAGGGGCGCAACATGTTGCGCCCGCCACAGGGTCATAATCCCATCAGGAGCGTTCATCTTAGCGTATATTTATGGGCATCCTGTCAAAAAACCTGCAAAAACGTTTTTTTGGCCTATTCAATTTGGCATGGTCAATGCCGATGTCGTGCTTGCCGGGTAAGCATGCTATACTGGCGCACCGTTCCCAGCAGACCCACCTAACACGCAGGACAGTTCACTATGTCAACCGACCTCAACCTGAGCTTGCGCCCCGCCACCACCGATCAGTTCACCGCGCTGTATGCCATCCTGGCGCTGGCCGGAGAGCATATGCACCGCGCCCTGGATTTATCCTACTGGCATCCCTTCCCCTCATCAGATAAATTCATCGCGCGCCTGGCCGAACGCGACAATTACGCGGTCTATCTCGATGATACGCTGGTCGGTACATTTGGCATCGGTCCAAAGCCTGAACCTTACTATCACGAGGATATGTCCGCGTACTGGCACGGTCCTGATGCACAAGCGACCTATTTCAGTACGTTTGCCATCCTGCCGGGGTATCAACAACGCGGGATTGGTTCGTGGTGTATGCAGCAAGCCGACCAGATCGCCCGCGATGGCGGCTATGACTGGCTGCGCTTCGACGCAGTCGCACTCAACAACAAGCTACTCACGTTTTACAGCCGCCTGGGTTATGAACGACGCGGATTGCTGCCTGTCGGCAGCGTGCAGGTCATGTGCTACGAGAAGCATTTGCGCTGAATCCTGACTTGTCTGTTACCAACGGGCACAATGTATTGTGCCCCTACGCTTGCCTCTTTTTAAGAGGAATATAGCCTAACTTGTCGGATAGACCTTGAAGGCGTGTGTGCCTCATCTAAACGTTAGGGTCGGCACATGCCGCTGGACACTGAAGTGCCCAGCTAGCCAAGTACCAAGTCCACTGAAGGGACTATAAAAACGAGCAGTCGCAGCGGGTCAGAGTGCCTTTAGTGCACTTCCCGCTGCCTTATCGTAGCCGCACGACTTTAGTCTGCGGCAACATCATGGTAAAACCAAATCAATCCAAGACGCTTACCTACCGTAGGGGCGCAACATGTTCCGCCCGGACCGCGACCGCTGCGACACAAATAGGGGTCTTTTTTCGGATTGCCCGAAGCACGTTATAATGAGCACGGGGGCGTGCGGAGCAACAGCCTATAACAGGCTAAATTCATTTTGCAGTGGCCGATTCACCCAGTATTGAGAGACCTATGCAAGAATTAAGCGGGCACACCATCCGCGCGTACGAAATCAAGGAACAAATTGGCGTTGGCGGCTTTGGCAGCGTCTATCGCGCTGTCCAGTCGAATGTCGACCGCGAAGTCGCCGTGAAGGTGATTTTGCCGGAACACGCCAATCGCCCGGAATTCATCCAGCGCTTTGCGACCGAAGCGCAGTTGGTCGCCCATCTGGAGCACCCGCATATCGTGCCGCTGTACGATTATTGGCGCGACCCCAGCGGGGCTTATCTGGTGATGCGCTATTTGCGCGGCGGTAATCTGCGGGAATCCCTGGCGGAAAACGGCGCCTGGGAAGCCAAGCCGACCATCACCCTCATCAACCAGATCGCTGCCGCCCTGGACTTCGCCCATCGCAACAACGTCATTCACCGTGATCTCAAGTCAGATAACATCCTGCTGGACGAAGAAGGCAATGCCTACCTGACCGACTTCGGCATCGCCAAAGACCTCGTCCAGAACACAACCCTGACCAAAGACATGCTGCTCGGTACACCCGCCTACCTGGCCCCGGAGCAAATCCGTGGGGAAGGCGCAACCGCCCTGAGCGACATTTACGCGCTCGGCATCCTGACCTATGAAATCCTGACCGGGACCAAGCCCTTCATTGAAAATACCCCGGCGGCAGTCCTGTTCATGCAGTTGAACGACCCGCTGCCGGATGTCACCCACCAGCGTAGCGACCTCAACGGCGAGGTTGATGAAGTGCTACAACGGGCTACCGCCAAAGACCTCGACAAGCGTTACGAAACGGCCATCGACTTCGCCTATGCCCTGCAATCCGCCCTACTCGGCGATACCACCCTGGCCCACGATATTGACATCAGCATGCTGGTCAACGATGGCGCGACCGAGATCATCGCCAAGTACAACCCCTACAAAGGGTTACGCGCCTTCCAGCAAGCCGATGCCGAAGACTTCTTTGGCCGCAGTCAGTTGGTGGAGCGCCTTCTCAATCGACTTTCTGGACAGGACAATAACGGCCAATTCTTAGCCGTCGTCGGGCCTAGCGGCAGCGGCAAATCCAGCGTGATCAAAGCCGGGTTACTGCCCGCAGTCCGCAGTGGACGCCTTAATGATGAACCCTGGTACGTCACCGAGATGGTCCCCGGCACGCACCCCTTTGAAGAACTGGAAGCCGCCCTACTCAAAATCGCCCCCAACGATGTGCCCGATCTGCACAGTATCGTCACCAGCGACGAGCGTGGTTTGGTACGGGCCATCAAGCGCATTTTGCCGACCAACGAAGCGCGGGTCATGCTGCTCATCGACCAGTTTGAGGAAATTTTTACGCTGGTCGATGACGAGAAGCGGCGCAAGCTCTTTTTGGACAGCCTGCTAGCGGCAGCCGCCGACGAGCGCAGCCAGGTGACGATCATCATCACCCTGCGCGCCGATTTTTACGACCGTCCGCTGCTGTATGGCGAATTCGGCGAGTTGATCCGTCAGCGCACGGAATTGGTGCTGCCATTGACCAACGCCCAATTGGAAGAAGCCATCACCGAACCCGCTCATCGCGTGAATATGGATCTGGAAAACGGGCTTGTGGATGCCATCATCAAGGATGTTCGCCAGCAGCCCGGTGCGCTGCCCATGCTGCAATATGCCCTAACCGAGCTGTTCGAGCGCCGCGCCGGACGCATGCTGACCCTCGACGCTTACCACGAAATTGGCGGCACATCCGGTGCATTGGCCCGCCGTGCGGAAGAAATATTCGGCCAGCTTGATGACCTGGAAGCGGAAGCCGCCCGTCAGATTTTCCTGCGGTTGGTGACATTGGGCGATGGCACCGAAGACACTCGCCGCCGCGTCCTGATTTCCGAGTTGCTCTCACTGACAACCGACCGCGCCATCATTGAACACGTGCTGGATACCTTCGGCAAGTATCGTCTGCTGACCTTCGACCGCGACCCGGTCACGCGCAACGCTACCATCGAAGTCGCCCATGAGGCCCTCATCCGCCAGTGGGAACGTATGCGCGGCTGGTTAGATGAATCGCGCGAGGTCCTGCGCTTGCAGCGCCAGCTCAACACGGCCACCCGCGATTGGCTCAAAGCCGATCATGACCCCAGCTTTTTGGCGACGGGCATCCGCTTGCAGCAGTTAGAAGACCTGGCCGCTACCAGCGACATCGTGCTCAATCAGGATGAATCGGCTTATTTACAGGCCAGCGTGGAACAGCGCGAAGCCCGTCTAGAAACCGAACGCCAGCGTCAGGCCCAGGAAGAAGCGCTCAAGCAGCGGGCACGACGTTTTTTGATGGCTTTCGCTGTGGTGATGGCCTTCGCCGCCGTCATCCTCGGTCTGCTGGCCGTTTTCGGGTATACGCAGAGTCAATTAGCGACGGAAGCACAGCTTGTCGCCGAAGCCAATGCGGATACTTCGCGGAGTCTGGCACTGGCCGCCAATGCGCGTAACGCTGCCGCCGAAAATGACCCGCAGCTAGCGCTGGCCCTGGCCCTGGAAGCCGAAAAAGTCCAGGATAGCAACGCGCCGGAAGTCGTGCGCGTGCTCGGTGACCTGGCCTATGCCCCTGGTCCGGCCTATCGACTGAGCCAGCATACAGGTGCTGTAATGAACGTGGCATTCAGTAAGGATGGCCAAATGGCCGCTTCGGTTGGGCTGGATGGCCAACTAGTCATCTGGCAGGTAGACGATCAGACGATCTTGCAGCAAATCGACCTGCGTGACGAATTATTCGCCTTCGATGTCGTATTCCACCCCACTGAGCGAATAGTCGCTATTGGCCTGGACAACGGTACGCTCCAATTCTGGGACATCGACAGCGGCGACATGACATTGGCCATCGAGGCCCACGATGGGCCGATCCACAGCCTGGATTACAGCCCGGATGGCAGCCAGCTCGTTACAGGTGGCGCGGATAAAGTAATCCGATTATGGGATGCCGACAGCGGCGACCTCATTCAAGAATTTGAGGGCCACACCGGGCAAATATTCCGCGTGGTGTTCTCACCAAAAGGCGACCAGATTGCATCCAGCAGTGGCGATGAAACCCTGGCCGACGACGCCGACGATGCTGTTGATCGCACCATCCGTCTGTGGAGCCTGACCAGTGACCGGGTGATTACCATCCAGCCCGATTCCGGGTTCCCGCGAGCGCTGGCCTACAGTCCCAATGGTCAGACTATCGCCTACGGTGTGTGGGATAACGACCTGGGCGGCACGACGCGCCTGCACGAAACGATCACAGGCATCGAAATCAATCGCTTGTTCGGGCACAGCACCCCGATTAGCGACATTGCCTTCAGCCCGGATGGCAGCACCCTGGCGACCGCCGCCTGGGACCGCGTCATCAAGCTGTGGGACATCCAACGCGGCATTGAAACGCGCAACTTCACCGGCGTACCCGACCGTATCCTCAGCCTGGAGTACAGCCCCAATGGCGAATATCTGCTGCTAGGGACGGGCAACGCAGGCGACAACGTGGTCACAGTCGCTAGTGAAGCCAGCATCGCCAGTGATGTCTGGTTGTGGGATTTGCAGCGCCGGGATGCTGTGCGGCAGTATGCGGAGTATCAGGATTGGCTGTGGGCAGTTGCTATCCATCCCGATGGCGACATCGCCGCCAGTGCCGGTGGGCCGCTGCGCCTGGAAGCGGGTGCCGACATTGATACCAGCGTCCACCTATGGGACATCCACGCAGGCGAAACCATTGCCATCTTAGAGGGTCATACCAACACCGTCGATAGCCTCGTTTTCCACCCCGATGGCCAGCATCTGCTTTCCGCAAGTTGGGACGGCGATATTATCCTGTGGGACAGCGAAACAGGCGAACAAGTCCGTACTTACAGCGATCACGCCGGACGGGTATATGATGTCAATTTCAGCGCCGATGGCAGCCGCTTTGTTTCCGCAGGTGGTTCCGGGGATGCCACCTCGTATTCCCGCACGGCCATTCTCTACGATACCGACAGCGGCGAGATCATCCGCGTGTTCAGTGGCCACGAGAACGACGTCAACAGCGCCGTTTTCAGTCCCGATGAAAGCATGATCGCGACCGGGTCCGCCGATGGCAGCATCCGCATCTGGAACGCCGAAACAGGCGAAACGGTCCGCACGCTGGAAGGCCATAGCAGCAGCGTCAACGAGGTCCTTTTCAGCCCCGATGGCAGCCTGCTGGCCAGCACGTCCTGGGACGATACCGTGCGCCTGTGGAACGTGGAAACCGGCGAGGAAATTCGGCAGTTTGTCGGCCACACGAATAACACCTTCGGGCTGGCCTTCTCGCCCGATGGCCGCACCCTGTTGACGACCTCCACCGACCAGACGTTACGTCTGTGGGACGTCGTTAGCGGCGAGGAAGTGCATCGTTACCTCAACCACACCAACTGGATTCAGGAAGTGGTCTTCACGCCCGATGGCACCCAGGCCATTTCTGTCGCTCAGGATGAACTAGCCATTGTCTGGCGCGTGGATGGCAGCGTCGATAGCATCATCAACTTCGCCCAGGGCAATCGCTACCTGCGCGACCTCACCTGCCAGGAGCGCGAACGCTACAATCTGTCGCTGTGTGAGGCGGAGTAGCACCAATAAGTTTCAATATATAGGTACTCCAGGATGCTACATTGATCTTTCTAGAGGTTATCAAGGGAGTATGAATGGAGAATCGTGAATATCTTCTAAAGTCATGGGAATGCCTGGGCTTGATACGATATAAGGACGTATGGAGCCTTCATTACGCCATACCTGAAATGTGGATTCTTGATTTTTCTCAATACGATAGTCAGTATGATCCAGCAAAAGATCCAAATCAGTGGCGGAGGGGTTTAATAACGATAGGCTCAAACAATGTTGACAGCTATATAGCTTCGTTGGTTAAGATTGAACTGGATGAAGCCTATAGGCTGTCGCAGACAACCGAGGGCAATGAAGGGATAGTTCTTGACGAATATTATCCTCCTCTTCAGTTTCTGATAGATTTCAATAAGAAACTCTTTATCAACGGTTGGACTGAAATAATACCTCCATTGCATTTATATATTCCATCCGGGTGGCAAGGTTTGCAAGATAGCCCTTACAAATATGTACCACCTCATATTCTAGATAAACTACACTGGGATAGTAAAACTTAAAAAAACATAGACATATATCTCGCTGTGCGAAACCCACCCCTAAATCCCCTCCCCGAAGGAGAGCCAAGGCCTGGGTCTTTCTATAGAATGATTTCCTATGTGGCGTTTTGTTGGTGCGCATTGTAGTGAAATCTACTGGACAGACCCAAAACCTAGTCTATAATGTGGGTTGTTGCACTCAATAATATGAGGGTATTAAGTGAATATTGTAAGTTTAGGCGCTTTTTTTCTCACTGCTATAAGTGTTTTTTGGGGAATATGGCAGTAGAAATTACAGAAGAGATTTGATCTCTATTTTGATATTGCTAGACGGTTTTCATATCTTGCTTTCAAGTTTGAAGATGATTTTCAATATGCTCAAAGTGCAGTTGGCCCATTCCCATATGAGTATGAAAAACGCCCTAAAGAAGATAATGAATCTGAACTAGAAACACGAAACTTGAATTATCAATATGGGCACCTTGCTCGGCTTAACCCCCTACTAGAAACTATCCGAGAAATGAAAGCTGTTAACTGGGAAGCAAAGTCAACAATAGGGCTAGATTTTCAACTATTTATTGACTATTACACTCAGGCTTTCATAAAAGTTCGGATAGCAATAATCACTGTTTTTAATCCTCGAACTCAAAAACTGATACAGTCAGGTCTTGCACATGATTCTCTATATGTTTTAGTTGCCGGAGCAGAAGAAATTCTTTATGGATATGACTCTGGCAAAGAATTGAGAGATTCTGTCAGCCAGACAACTACAGAACTCACTGCAAAGCTTTCAAAGTATACATTTGGCAAATCAGAATTACTTCGTCTATCTATCGCAAATGATCGTAAAACACACAAAGATGAAATTGTAAAAACTAAGAGTGTAGACAACTCGGCGAAAGATTTAGCAGATGCTCAAGAGCGTTTAAGTGCTATCGAATCCTCCTATAGAACTGAACAACACAATTAGGAAAGTAAGACAAGTAAAAGCAAGTATTAGCATTTTGTTGCAGTAAGTTCCCCATTGTTAGGCTCATGCAAAACGAGTGAGCCTGACGTTACTAGCCATTGTGGTAGCAATAGACCGTTGGTAGTAGAGTGAAATAGTTACCACTCCCCCGCATAATCCCGCGAATAGGGTGCGAAGGTCGTGCCAGC
Organism: Anaerolineaceae bacterium; assembly: GCA_002699585.1. Classification (GTDB taxonomy): domain Bacteria; phylum Chloroflexota; class Anaerolineae; order Aggregatilineales; family Phototrophicaceae; genus Phototrophicus. The sequence continues at coordinate 33,546 of PABP01000008.1, forward strand.
ATAAGCCCACTGAAGCTCGACAAGTTGGCGCAGGTGCAGCAGATCGTGATTCACCCAGGCGAGCAGCATATCCCCGGCATGGATCGTGCCCCACGGCCCCGTTATTGAGTTGTCCCAATTAGGATTGTCCAGCTTGGAGAGATACATAATCGACTTCTCGCGCTCGTCAGCGAACTGGCGCACCATCTCGGCAAAATCACGCTGATTATAGCCGCGCTCCGTCACCCAACCCTGTGGATCAATCCCCGGCGGCATGCCCTCAGCCTGCATCAAAATGTGGTCGAGCCGTGTGCGGAAATCCTCGCGTTCTTCGTCCACCAGATGGCAGACGACTTCCAGTATGGACCAGCTATCGGCATCGGGCTTCCAACGGGCTTGCTCGGCATCAACCCCGGCTAAGACCGCCTGAATCATGGTCGCCTGCCGCTGGAATCGCCTGATTATTGAGTTGAGCTGCATCGGACGCCCCTTCTCCCTCGTTTGGTGGCTGCATGCGCACCGCCAGATACCCCAGCGTACCATAGATCGTGGCAGCCATGACCTGGAACCCGTGCAGCAAAAAACCAATGGCGACGGCATCGTCAGGAGAGGTATCCGTGAACAGCAGCAGGCCCAATGCCCAGCCACCCTCCACCACGCCGAATCCGCTGACAGAGAACGGGAACGCCGAGGCGAACTGCCCCATGCTAAGGACTGTTATCATCACGAAAACAGGCACATCCACGCCGACGCTGCGCAGCATGATGTAGTTCAACACCACCGCCGAGCCATACGTGCCGAAGCTAATCAAAAACGCCTTAGCGAACAGTCGCGGCTGGCGCAGGCTGTCCATAGCGATGGCCACGTCATCCAGCTTGGCGAAGATCGTCATCAGCAGCTTGGGCATGTTCGGCAGAAAAGCCCCTACCACCTTTCGCGTGATGCCCGTCGCTAGCCGAACCAGCGCCCCAGCGAAATACAGGCTCAGCAGGCATCCCACAAACAGCACCGGAATCAGCACCGGGTAGAGGCCCGCGTCACCGTGCATCTGGCTGTTCGTCAAGATCAGGCCAATCGTGGTCATCAGCACGATAATCATCAGTTCGAGGATGCGTGCCCCAAACAGGCTGCTGACGCTGTTTTCCAGGTTGATGTTCAGGCGGCTGCGCAATAGCAAAATGTAGGACAGCTCACCCAGTTTGAAGGGCAGCACCCGCACCAGGAAATTGTGGTAGAACGTGATCGGCAGCAGCAGACGCAGGGGCGCGTCGTGCTTGTCCAGCAACACCCGGAAACGGATCGCTCTGAAAAAGTTTTGTGAGCCATAGGCCAGCAGCGCCCCGGCCAGCGCCAGCGGAGAGATGCCGCGCAGCATGTCGAGCAGGCGCTCCCAATCCAGCTTGCTGAACAAAAACAGCAGCAGCGCCACCGTCACGACGATGCTCACCAGCCGCACCAGCCACTTCCGATTTTTTTGTTTTCTGGCTGATGGCTGCGCCACCGCGTCTGGTTTAACCACGTCACTGGACATAAGGTGCTTTCTGGTCGAATTCCACGAAGTTTAGCCAACGTAGGGGCACGACATATCGTGCCCGACAAGCGCATCATTCTATGCGCTTTTGTTCCGTTTGCTAGTGGGGAATGACTATTGGCTACCTTTGCAGTATTTAGGCCGACTCCTACCAACCAATTGTCTGCATGGGTCCCAAAAGCTGCCTGGACCATCATAATGTGGGTCTATGAAGCGTTGTAATTGGATAATACCTCGTTCATCGCTAGTATCATATTTAGACCCATCGGGCAAAACAGTATCATCTGAAAAATGAGCACCCTGGAATTGAGCATGCCGTAAATTAGCTCCCGATAGGTTTGCGCCTTTGAAGTTTGCCTCAAATAATTCTGCACGAGTCAGATTCGCATTATGTAGATTGGATTCTCTGAAGTTAGTAGCTACTAGATTCGCCTCTTTAAGATTCACATCGGTTAAATTAGCCAACGTAAAATCAACTTCAAATAGATCAGACGACTGCAAATTCGCACGTTCCATGTTCACTTTGCAGAGATTTGCTTTTGGTAAGCGTGCCCGACTAAGATCAGCGTCCTTAAAACATGTCTCACGAAGATCAGCTTCATCGAAATTGGCACCAACTAGGCTAGCTCGCGAAAAATCTGCACCTCGCAGGTTTGCTCGCTCAAGAACTGCGTTAGCCAAGTTAGCATTCATAAACCTAGAAAATTCAAGATTAGCTTCCCACAATTTCGAGCCCTCCAAATCGCTTTTTCGCAGGTCAGCACCTTGAAGATTTGCTTCAAAAAAATCTACTTGTTTCAAGTTGGCACCAAAAAGATTGCAAAATTCGAGATTAGCTTCTGTTAAATTTGCTTTTTCTAAGTTAGCTTTGCGTAAATCTGACCTAGCCAACAAACTACTCCTGCTACTGTACCAACCACATTCGACATCATACAAACGCAAACGGTTGACGGCACGGATAGCATCAGAATTGTGGCCGTACTTAATATCAGCCAACAACTCCTTCTTGAGCTGTTCCTCAGCGCGCCGGGCTTGGAAGCGATCCAGCACAAAAATGGTGATGAGTACGCTAAGCGCCTCTGTGCCAAAGTTCGTCAAATAGCTAAACAGATTGTCCGCTTCCCAATCCGGTGAATAGGCAAAAACGAATCCTCCGATTAGCACGCCAATCAGCACAAAAATCACGCCATAGGTCATTGGCTGCTCATTGAATTTGCGCTTGAACGCTTGCCAGGTCTGTTTGTTGGCGTCGTTCGCCTCTTGTGTGGAATATCCGCGTGGTTCGTGTGTGGCCTGTGCCATACCTGCTCTCCCCTGCTGTCAGTGAGTGATGTTACAGGCATAGCACAGAAACGCTTTCCGCGCATCCCCTCAACGCTGGGGGTTTTTGACCCCACCCCTAAATCCCCTCCCCGAAGGAGAGGGGACTTTTACAGGCCAGGATAGTTGCAGAACAGCTTCCTTCCTCCTTCGGGGGAAGGACAGGAGGATGGGGGTTTTATTTATCGCCCAAATGCATTAAACGGATTCACGCGCGTCAATTGGTCAATTTGGGCCTCGCTGATGCTTGCATCACGCATCTTGGGCACGAATACACTGGGCACATGCGTAAAAATGTTGGCCTGAGACAAATCGTGCCAACCCTGGTCGTGGCTTAGCAGCAGCTTATCGCCGTAGCCTGCATCCAGCAGCGCTTGCGTATCGGCTAAAAATTCATCATCCTTATCATAGTCGGCATGGATAGCATCGAACTCCATCCACAGGCCGCGCTTGGCAATCTCCATGCGCTGGGCCTTATCGGGGTCCGCCTGGGTATGAATCCACAGGAAGCGATCAGCCGTATAGCCGACTTCCTCGATGATAGCCAACTGGTCCAGCACCACCCGCCCACGAATGGTATGGCTGCCGATGAGCGCATTGGTCTCTTTGCCTGCGCGTGCCGCCGCCCGCAGAATCTTCTTCTCAGTTTCGGTCATGCCATCGTCGCCCGCACTCAGCTTGATCCAGGCCGCGCGTACGCCCGTTTCCTCGATGCCCTCGGTCAATTCCTTCAGCATCCACTCGTAAATCATGTCCTCAGCGGAATAATGCGCCCAGGGCGGTATCCAGGGTTCGCGGTAGATGCCCGTCGGCACCACCACCGGCAGATTCACGGCTTCGCTAATGGCCTTATCGATGTCCACGCGCCGCCCCACCCCGGTCGGGGAGCACTCCACGATAGCCGTCACACCCGCCGCCATCGCCTTTTCCACGATAGGCCGCATCGTCTCAACCGCCTCGTCAACATCCTGCTCGCCATAACCGGGCTGATCCCAGGTTTTTAAATCCACAAACAGATGCTCATGCGGCAAAATCAGCCCAAAGTCATCCAGAGATTTTTCGCCAAGTGTGGTGATCAAAGTCGTCATTTTTGTCCCATTCCTCGTAATAGCCCTAAGTTACCTTAAGTATGGCGAGTGTTGTTGACAGCGTCAAACGACTTGGTTCAAGGTCAAATTACTTATGATAAAAGCGAAACAGCAAAAGAGCCGGACAGCAGGTCCAGCTCTCGTGTAACGAATGGGGATTTAGTCAGGGGTTTTCTGCCCTGGTAGAGCAAATCGCGTTATTTCACAAACCAGGAATCGTAACCCCCATTCGGCGTCAGTTCCGGGAAGACCAGCACGTAGGTTTCGCCATTGTATGTCGAGGCGATCAGTTGGAATTCACCACTCGTTAGACGGTATACAGATACGCCACCACCGGAAGCGATCAAGGTATTTTCTTCCGGTTCCGACGGTACAGCGGCGATTTCTTCAGCGGATACCGTCAGCACGACGTCGGTATGCAGGACGGTGTTGCCATCGTCATCGGTGAAGGAATACAGCGGCGCCCAGATTTCCAGGCTTTCACCATCGCCATAGACCACCACTGGCGATGCATCGCTGTTGTTGATGCGACCATCATCAAAGTGCGGGCCCCCGTCTTCAGTGGCTTCTGCGGCGAATACGGGTGCAACGGCCATCAGGCTCACCATCAGCCCAACGAGAATCAAGAGTGTCGATTTACGGTTCATGCGAATGTTCATGGTTTCCTCCAAATGTGTTCATGGGTCATATGTAGTAACGGTAAATCCGCCTGATTTACTGCATATTCAGAAAATGTAAACGTGCTACGAAATGTGATACCCATTCGTAAACTGTACAGAGAACACCTTCAAAAGGTTGGGAATTGCTCAGAGCACCCCAGGGCCGCTCCATGTAAGAAGAGGTCCATCCTGGTCACTAACGGGCCACATGCTCTAACCATAGACTGCATTGCATGGATGATGGTTAACCACACCCTAAATTGGCTTAAATTGGCTTAAGAGAATATGCGATATTGGTAAATTTGTTGGGGGGTTATCATCGGCATATGACAAATCGGAGCACGGCTGGAACGTGGCGTAACGGCTGCACAAGCAGTCGAGGTCATGGGCCAGTTGATCGAGCAATATGGCCAGTTTGGTTCCGACGTGCCCACCCAATCACATTGCGAATATTCATTGGTTCCTCCAAATGTGTTCATGGGTCATCTGTAGTAACGGTAAATCCGCCTGATTTATTGCACGTTCAGAAAATGTAAACATGCTACGAAATGTGATACCCATTCGTAAACTCTACAGAGAGCACCCTCAAGAGTTGGGAATTGCCGAAGCGAGTTTCGCCAGATCATCATGAACGGGAACAAGCATGTCACTCACTCTGGAACAGGTCATTCTGCTGATTGCGCCGCCTATTCTGGTCACGACGACCTACATGACGTTCAAATATGCGGCACGACGCTTTGGCACTCAGATGGGCTATCTGTGCGGATTTCTCTTTTACTGGATCATCTGGTGTTTGCTACTGCCGCTGCTGATTATCGGCCCTAATCGGCTTGGGGAATTGTTCACGCCCGCCGCTGCACCATTTGGCAATCCAGCCTGGTTGGGCCTCCTATTGTTGATCGGTCCGCCGCTGGCGACATTCTTGACAGGTTTCCGCAAGCGGATTCAAACAGCAAGTCTGACGATCCTCGTCGCATCAGCTTTGTATGCGCTGGCTAATGGCTCCCTGGAGGAAATCCTCTGGCGCGGCACCTATGTCTCTGTTTTCCCGGATGACTGGTTTTTCGGCTATCTCTATCCGGCAATCTGGTTCGGACTGTGGCACATTTCGCCGCAGGTGGTCTATCCTAGCCCGATGGGCAGCTTGCCTTTCGCGTTGATGGCCATCCTGCTGGGTCTGGTGTGGGGTTTCATCGCCATGACGACCGGGTCTATTCTATGGGTGGTTGTGGCCCATGTTTTGCTCAACTTCGCCGGATTGACAGGTTTTTCGTTCCTCCGCAGTCCCAATCCAGGCGATTGAAATGACAAGCCGCTGGCAAAACGGTAAAGTTGAGATGAAAGTAAATTATTTTTTAAGGACAACATCATGTGTGATACATGGGTCGCCCTAGCCGATGCAACCGCCACCCAGCAAGTCATCTTTGCCAAAAACAGCGACCGCCCTACCTTTGACTGCCAACCGCTGATTCGCTACCCGGCCCAGGATTGGCCAGCTAACAGCCACATTGAACTCGAATATCGCCAGATTCCGCAGGTGCCGCATACCTACGCCAACCTCGGCTCCAGCCCATATTGGTCCTGGGGCTATGAAGAAGGCATCAACGAGCATGGCGTTGTCATCGGCAACGAAGCCATCTACACGCGCACATTTGGCCAGTTAGCCGCTGCTTATCAAGCGGGTGAGGCTGTCGAACTGGGCCTGGTTGGCATGGATTTGATTCGCCTGGGCCTGGAACGTGGCGCAACGGCAGCACAAGCCGTCGAGGTCATGGGCCAGTTGATCGAGCAATATGGCCAGTTTGGTTCCGGCGTGCCCACCCAATCGCATGTTGAGGGCGGCTACGACAATTCCTTCATCATCGCCGACCCGACCGAAGCCTATGTATTGGAAGCGCTCGGCAAGCGTTGGGCAGCACGGCGCATCACATCAGGCTATGCTGCTATCTCCAACCAGATGACCATCCGCCAACAGTGGGACCTCGGTTCTGAGGATCTCGAAGCCTTTGCACGGCAATCCGGCTGGCCAGTGGACGCGCCCTTCGACCTGGCGCGCGCCTACATCGACGAGGGCAAACCACGCCAGTTATCGCACATTCGCCTGATGCGCTCTCAACAGTTGCTAGAACAGCGCAGCCGGGACATCACCCCGAAATGGATGATGCGCATTGCCAGGGACCACTATGAAGATAGCTTTTTGCAGGGGCCTTATTTCGATGCTGCCGAACCGGATTTCCTGTCGATCTGTATGCACGTTTCGCCAGCGGATTTCACCTGGGGCAATACGGCCAGTTCATGTGTTGCCCCCTTACCAACATCAGAACAGGACCTGCCCTACTTCTGGTGGACGCCCGGACCACCCTGTAACGGCTGCTACGTGCCCTTCTTCGTCCATAGCAGCCAACTGCCGCCAACCGTCAGCCAGGCAGGGGTCGCGGGTAAGCAAGTTCGCACACCGCCGGATGCCCCCGCCGACCGCTATGCATCCGACTCCTATTGGTGGCGCTTCCGTCAGTTGATGGACCGCGTCAAGGGCGATTCCATCAGGAGCATCCCCGGCCTATATGCGGAACGCAACGCAATCGTGCGCGAGCACTTCGACGCCCTGGAAGCGGATTTCATGAAACAGCTTCCATCTGTCATGCGTCAGGCCACCGCCGACGACTCATTGAACCCGCGCATACTCGATGCTTTTACAGATGATTGTGTCCATCGGGTGCTAGCAGCCGTTGAAAACCTGCTTGAGCAATTCGGAGAACCCGCAATCTGATTGAGCAATCTGCCCTATTGAACGCTCGTTACGACGACCGTCGTTGAACCAATGTGCGATCAATGGACTTTGCGCCCCATCCCAACATTCGATATGCTTATGGGTGATATACATACCTGCTAATATCACCCTGGTGCATCCACGATAATGTGATTATCTGCTTGATTGATGCGGATTTCTTAGGCAAGCATGCTCATTTCATTCGTCATTCACATGGCGTAAATCACTTTTCTAGACTGCAATCACCTTTTAGACACAAACAGCAATGTCAATCCGAGAATTTGTTCCAGGTAGGAGTAAATGAATGCCGACTGAAACCAGCGGAAATTCGATTATCAAGGGATGTGGTACCCATCACATCGCTGTGCAAACCCGTGATTGGGCTGCTTCCATGCGGTTGTATCAGGACGTGTTGGGCATGACCCTGGTGGCCGAGTTTGGGTCCCCAGAGCGCAAGATCGTCCTTCTGGATATTGGCGACGGCAGTCACATGGAGTTGTTTGAACCGACTGCCGATACGGTGGCGGTCGATGCCCCGGCAGCCAATGACCCGATTATGCATTTTGCCCTGGCGACCACCGATACACGCGCGGCACTTGAACACGTTCGGCAAGCAGGCTATGAAATTACTGTCGAGCCAAAGGATGTGACCTTAGATACATTGAACGTCACCATCGCCTTTTTCAAAGGCCCAAATGGCGAAATCATTGAGTTTTTTCAGACACATTAGTTCCATACACTAGTTAAGGAGAGAGATGTTATGGCATTTACATTGCAACTCGGAGAATCAGCCCCGGACTTTTCATTGCCAGCAACCGATGGCAAGACCTATCAATTGTCAGATTTTAATGATGATGTGTTGGTCGTGTTCTTTACCTGTAACCATTGCCCGTATGTAATAGGGTCGGATGAAGTCACGCGCCAAACTGCCGAAAAATTCGCGGATCAGGGCGTTCGGTTCGTCGGCATCAATGCCAACAGCGAAAATACCCACCCCGATGATGATTTTGACCATATGGTCAGCCGCATGGAAGAAAATAACTTCCCCTGGCTGTACCTGCGCGATGAATCCCAGGACGTTGCCAAGGCGTATGGAGCCTTACGGACCCCGCACTTCTATGTCTTCGATAAGGATCGCAAGCTGGTTTACACGGGCCGCGCTGTAGATAATCCCAAAGATACCAGCAAAATGACGGTCAACGACCTGGACCGTGCCTTGGAAGAGCATCTGGCTGGCAAGCCCATCAGTGTCCCCATAACCAACCCGCTCGGCTGCAATGTGAAGTGGGACGGTCAAGATGCCCACTGGATGCCCGCCGAAGCTTGCGACCTGGTTTACTAAACAAGAATCGCACCTCATCACAATAAGCTATCTTAGTGAGGCATCCACATGGATGCCTCGTTTTTTTATGCAGCAGTCCGCCTACCCTATTGACAGCCAGCATGCTCTGGGTATATGCTAACTATAAATAACCGACCAGTCGGTAGATTATTATGCCAAGACCTGATGTTAGCCAAGAACGTAAAGCACAAATCCTACAGGCTGCACTGGAACTATTCAGCCAATCCGGTTACGAAGCCGCCTCGATGAATGACCTGGCCGCCAGATGCAACCTGAGCAAAGCCGCTATCTATCATTACTTTGATAGCAAAGACGCTATCTTGTTGGCCCTCACCGAGTCCATCTTCCAGGCGGATACCCGTGAACTGCTGGCCCTGGAGCAAAGCCCCCTGCCAGCCGAAGAACGCTTGCGTACCTATATGCAAAGCCTGGTAGAAGCGATTCAGGCGCTAAAGCCGCTGCATGGCATGTTCATGGAGTTCTATAGTCAGGCGACACGCACAGACGCTATTCGGGGCCATTTACAGCGGTATTACGATCAGTATGAGCGCACCCTGACGACGATCTTCCAGCAAGGCATCGACAGCGGCGAATTTGCGGCCCACGACGCCCAGCAGGCTACCCAGGCGCTTATGGTCGCTATCGACGGTGCCATCGTGCTTAGCATCATCCGGCAAATCGACCTGGGACAGCTCATCAATCAAGCGCTGGATGTCATTCTGCGGGCTATGCACTAGTTTTTTTGCCAGAATAATCTACCGATTGGTCAGTTATTGTCATCGATCAAGTGGTTACGAAGTTTGAGGAAACAACCATGACACAAGCAAACACTAAACAAGCCAAATCCCCTACCGGACTCTCACGGTTGCTGTGGCGTGCGCCGATCTGGTTCTACCGTTTCAACCTGGGCTGGCTGCTAACCGGGCGCATGATGCTCATCAACCATATTGGCCGCAAAAGCGGCAAACCACGCCAGAATGTGGTTGAGGTCGCCCGCTATGACAAAGCCACCAACACGCGCTACGTCTGCTCCGGCTTCGGCCAACAGTCGCATTGGTATCGTAATTTAGAGGCCCACCCGGATGTTACGATCCAGACCGCGGGCAAAAAACTGGCTGTCCACGCCAAGCTGCTCTCCCCCGATGAAAGCGCCGACGAGATGCAGCGCTATGTCGAACACAACCCCAAGCTCATCAAGGAGCTACTACGCGTCGTCGGCTATGATGTGCCCGATTCAATGCAAGGTTATCGGCAGCTCGCGCACGACAAAATGCCCTTTGTCGCCTTTATTCCACGCTAAAGCTCCATTATCACCTAATTACCTTGCGGACGCAGCGTGCTGCGTCCCTGCGCCAGCCCCTAATTACGATATACGTAGGAGCACAATATATTGTGCCCCTACCCCGACTCTCACTTTCCTCTTTATCTCTGTGCCTCTGTGCCTTCCAGACTTCACGCCTTTGCGTTATATCTTTTCTCTGTGTGCTCTGTGGTGAACTTTTCTCTTTTCCTCAGCACAGACGATATGTGCTACTATTACCCTCTAAATTTCATCATAGCAAAATGGACCCTACCCTATGAAAGTCACCTTCCTGGGCGGTGCGGATGAAGTCGGCGCCAGCAGCACGCTAATCGACATTAATGGCACGCGCATCCTGGTGGATGCTGGCATCCGTATTTCGCCGCGCAGCAGCCGGGGCATCGCCAACAGCCAACTGCCCGACCTGCAACTGATTAGCGAAGCTGGCGGCCCGGATTTCATCCTCGTCACCCATGCCCACACCGACCATACAGGCGCGCTGCCGATGGTCGTCGAGCAGTACCCCAATGTGCCCGTTATCATGACGCGCCCGACCTTCGCCCTGACACAGGTGCTGCAAAAAGACGCCCAGCGCATCATGAAAAGCAAGCAGGAAGAAGAAGGCGAACTCCCTCTTTTCGACGAAATCAGCGTCAATCGGCTGATGGACGCCGTACAGTTGGTCGAATTCAACCAGCCAGTTAAGCTCGGTGACAGCATCCAGGTGACCTATTACGTCAGTGGGCACATTGCCGGGGCTGCCCTGCTAGTCATCGAAAGCAGCCATGGCACGCTGGTCATGTCTGGTGATGTCTCCAAATCGCCACAGCGCACCGTCAAGAGCATTGAAGTGCCACGCCTCAAGGCCGATGCCCTCGTGCTGGAAAGCACCTACGGCGGGCGCCTGCACGCCAACCGCCACAGTGAAGAAATCCGCCTGATGGATACCCTCAAGCGCGTGACTGAGCGTGGCGGCAAGGTGCTGATCCCGGCGTTCGCCCTGGGACGCGCCCAGGAAGTCGTGCAAATCATCCTGGCTTACCGCGACCAACTCGACTGCCCGGTCTTCGTCGATGGCATGGTGCGCAGCGTATGCGAGGCCTACAACGGCTTTTCCGACCTGCTGCCCAAGCAAACTGTGCGGGCATCCGGTGAAGAACATTTGTTCTTTCGAAGCAATATACGCGGTATTCGCAACATCCAGCACCGCAGCGATGTCGCCATGCGTCAGGAACCATGTGTGGTGGTCGCCAGCAGCGGCATGCTGACCGGAGGCGCGTCTGTTTTCTATGCCAGCCACTTCGTCAGCGATGAGCGCAACGCCATTTTGCTGACCGGATACCAGGACGAAGAAGCCCCCGGACGCTTCTTGCAGCGCATCATGCGCGAGAAGGATCAGGGCCAAACGCCGACCCTGAATCTGGCGGGTAAACAGGTCAGCGTGCGTTGTGAAATTGATACGTATTCGCTCAGTGCCCACGCCGACGAAAGCGAACTGGTAGCCATCGCTCAGGCCCTCAAGCCCAGCGAAGTCATGCTCGTTCATGGCGATTCCGGGGCACGCCACAGCCTGGCGACAGCCCTGCGTCAACGTGAAATCAAGGTGACAACGCCCCGTGTCGGTACGGTCCGCAACTTCGATTTTGGCGAGAAACCCTGGGCGATTGGCGCCCAGGTCAGCAGCGGCTCGCAAACAGGTGCAGTCGATCTCAAAGCGCTGTGGGAATCACTTAAAGCGCAGGCTGGCAGCACCTTCAGCACCCGTGAATTGGCCCAAATCTGGTGGGGAAACGGTGAACGTGCCAACGAAATACAGACGCTTCTCGAATCGGATGCAAACCTTTATTTTTCGCAGCATTGGCGCAACAAAAACAGCTTCGCCGTGAAGAGTGAGCAGCAGGTCCAGCGGACGCAGTTGCAGCGCGCCATCATGCTAGCCAACCCGGACATCGTCGGTAAGCTGGTTGTGCTGCGCAACAGCAATGATCAGCCGCGCCTGGGTGTCGTCCGCGATGCCGCCATCGACAGCTTTAGTGCTGAGGTCGCCAATGCGCGCGGCAGTCAGTACCCGGCGGATGGCTTGTTATGGGCCATTGGTCCCTGGGAAAAAAGCGGCGACGGCAGTACCAAAAAGCAGCTCTCTGACCTGTTCAAAGTTGCTAAAAGCCATACCGATGTGCTGCTGCCATACGACAAACGGCAGGCCCTGGTCGATGCCGACAAGGCCGTCAATCCGGCTGATTTGCTGCCTGCGGACCTACCCGAAAATGTCACCAAACAAGCGGCTCTAGTCAGCATTGTACTCGGGCTGGCAGCCGATCACGCCGTGCTGGAACAAGGCGGCCTCAAGCCACAGAGAGCGCGTCAGCATGGGCCGCTGGAACAAAACGAAGCCCGCGATCTGGTCATGAATTCGCTGCCCAAAGAGGCCCGTTTACGCAAAGTTGGCATGAATGTACCGCGCATGCGCTTGACGCTCACATTTGATTTTCCGCAGCAAGCCCAGCAGCAATATGCCGATGAAATCGACCAGCTCATCGACCAGACAGGCTGGCAAATTGAGGTCAAGCAAACGACCAATCAGCAGGCGTTGGCAGGCGCATTAAGCGAGCTTTTGCCCAACAGTGCGACCATCACCAAAGGTCCCTCGATCTACACCGCATCCGGTGAAGTCGGTGCGAAAATACAGGGGCTTGAGGATGCCAATGCGCTCAAAAAAGCCTACCTCAACCTGACCGGATTCCGCCTCGTACTGGACGATGACGACAGCGACAACGCACCGACAGGTACGCTTGGCAACGCGCCCAAAAGTGGCGTTCCGCAGATGGAAATCAACGCCGCTTACGGCCTGATTCGCGCGACGCTCAACACCGATGCGCTGCAAAAAACCAGCCTCAAACAGGGCCAGATTGTGCTGACATTCATCTCGCCAGAAGTCGGCCAGCGCTATACTGAACGGCTCGAAAAAATGTCGGAGCAAGTCGGTTATGGGCTGACCATTCACCCGCATCCCAACCAGCAGCAGATCCTGCTCACGGCCCGTCAACTTGCTGAAAAAGCGGGTTGGGAAATCCGCAAAGGTCCCGGCATCCACACCGACCGCGCCCTGGTTTCAGTCACCTTAGCGAGCCTGCCAGGTGCCGCTGAAATCGAAAAACTGCAAGCCGAATTGGAGCAGCAAACAGGCTACACATTCGAGGTCACTCCCGCGCAATAACATCACCACAGCCACACACAGGCACCCGGACACATAGCTGATTTTCATTGTGAACCGGGTGCTTTTTTGATTCGGTTTTTCGCTCAGAATTTGGCCCCAAAAAACGTTCCATATGGAAACCTCAAGCCCCACAAAATGTGTTACGCTGATGCCGCAGCGACACGGCTTGGCAGTCATCAACACGCGCTGCACACAACAAAAAACGCCTGCTTCCATACCGCAGTTTACGCGACAGAAGCAGACGTTATGATGCTCTAAATTTACCAAAACCAGTAGCTATTCTAGTGCGCGTCTTAGCTCCTCAGAGAGGTCGTATTGATAACCCTGAACACCATTTTTGAAGGTCACAATCGAGCGTGCCAGGTAGCCTTCTTCGACCAGGCTGTCGATGAGCGCGATGAGGTGCGGCGTCTTGGTGCGCTGCAAAACGCGGGCGATCTGGGTGCGCGTCAGCGGGCCGCCTGCCGCCAAAATCGCGTCCACGATCAACTGTCTGGATTGGTCTTTTGGCCTGTGGTCCTGGGACATAAATGCCTCGTCTCCGGGTCGGGAACCGATTCAAGTTGGGCTGGGCTGATGCCCCCATTTTTGCAGGATTTTTACAGCTTCGCCAGTCACCATTTGCGGACTACGCATGCCAGCGACCCACCTAACGACCGTACCTACAGGTGCGGTCCGCTGGCGCCAGCAGTCTGCCGCGTGGGGCAACCCCCTACGGGGGAGAACTTTTTTTGCGATAAGTTAGGAGCCACTTCTATCCCGATAAGTTATAGCTTTATCCGCCTCGCGCACACGATTATTCCGCTGATAAGTCCGCCATAATCGACTTGGGATAAGTCGCTCCCGCCCTGCAACTCCCCCACCAACGGGGATGGGTTGCTTGCTTTAATGATAAAACTATCATATTATCCTAGCAGGATGCTAACATACTACCGGGTATTTCATGATGCATGTGTTGGAATTGGATACGCTGCTGCGGTCACTGACACCCCATCAATTGAAGATCGTTCAGGCACTTTATGACAGCGATGGGGAGTGGCTCACGCGCTCAAAAGTAGCGCGTTCTATCGGCAAAAAACGCCTGACGCCATACGACATCAACTGCCTTGATTTACTGACAGAGCGGGGCCTGATTAAGACATCAACCAAGCCGACGAATGCGCCTGGTTCTGACTTTGCTTATATTTATAATATGACAGAAGACGTGGCAAATCTGATCGCATATTGGGATGATATGCGAGAAAAAGACGAGCTGCCACAACGGCGCAAGCGCGTCAATTTGGTTGAAGATTAAGGCCGTACAGGCTGGAGAAATAATGCACGTCATCACGCTGCTGAACGAAAAAGGCGGGGTTGGCAAAACCACTTTGGCGACACATATCGCTGCCGGTTTAGCTGTCCTGGGTTATCGCGTCATTTTAGCCGATGCCGACCCACAGGGTCATGCAACCGTCAGCCTGGGCGTCAAACGCGGCCCCGGGCTTTATGATTTATTGGTGCGCGAAGCATCGTTCCGCGATGTGCTCGTGCCGGTGCAACCCGAGGTCTACGGGCCACCTAATCGCAAGGTCGATGGCCAGCTATACGTCATCTCATCCAACGAAGAAACGCGCGCCATCCCGTTGATGACATCCGACGGATTGATCGTCCTCAAGCGCCTCAACGAACTGGGCGATGCCATCGACGTCGTGCTGTTCGATACGTCACCGACACCGTCGTTATTGCACTCGTCGATCTACATGGCGACCCACAGCATCGTGTACCCAACTGAGTGTGAATATCTCTCGCTCGATGGCCTCAACCAGAGCCTGCGCCACCGCGATATGATCCAGCCGACGCGCAGCCAATGGGGCCTGGATTTGATCGAAATCATGGGCATC
This sequence comes from Anaerolineaceae bacterium, assembly GCA_002699585.1. Classification (GTDB taxonomy): domain Bacteria; phylum Chloroflexota; class Anaerolineae; order Aggregatilineales; family Phototrophicaceae; genus Phototrophicus. Next base: position 48,632 of record PABP01000008.1, read on the forward strand.
GTGCCGATGAAGTTCCGCGCGAAGACCATTTTGCATCAGCACAATCTAAAGAAAATGCGCGAGCAGTTTGGCCGCAAAGTTTGGCCGCCGCTGGCGCTCAGGACCATCTGGGGCGAAGCCTCATATATGCGTAAACCTGTATTCAACATGGCACCGGATAGCGTCGCCGCAAAAGAAATCTGGCAGGTCGTCAACCGGGTCCAGGAGGCCATTTCATGAGCAAGAAACGCTACCTGGAAGACAACGATCCCTTTGCGGATTTTGGCAAGCCAGTGGATAGCTCGGCAGCTTCGATTGACGCCGAATTATTCGGCGCTCTGCAAAAAGTGGACCAGAATCGGCAATCGGCCAGCCCGGTCAGCATTTTCGATATTTTGCCGGATCCGGCCCAGCCGCGCCGCGCCATTCCGACAGTCATTCGCCAGCAGTGGGATGGCACCACAGAAGGCGTTAAGGCCATGTTCAACGCCTGGGTCGATGCCATCCGCGACGAGCGCAACAGCAACTTCAATTTGCAGCTTTATCTGGAAGCCGATACCGACATCGAACGCCCTGAAAAAGTTGGTCCTTTGGAGACAGCTTTACTCGAGATTATCGAGCTAGCTGTCAGCATCCGCGATGCCGGTTTGACCAATCCGATTACCGTTTTGCCCAATGGCTTGAAATATGCGTTGGAGACAGGTGAACGTCGCTGGCTGGCGTATCATTTGCTGTATGCCCACACCGAGGATGAGCAGTTTGGCAAGATCGCGGCCCGCACGGTCGATTCACTCAATTTGTGGCGGCAAGCCGCGGAGAATAATGCCCGTGCCAACCTCAACGCCATCAGTAAAGCGCGCCAGCTTGCCGTGCTGTTGATGGACTTGCTGAACGAAAAAAGTGGCAAGACATTCCGACCATTTACCATGTTCGAAGACGAGCAGGAATACTACGCTCAGGTGGCCGATGGCAACAAGTTCCGCACACCACCGAACACCAGCGAACGGCTGCTGGCTGCGACCGGACTTAAGCACGAAAAACAGGTCCGCGATTATCGCAAGTTGCTGCGTCTGCCGAGCCTGGTTTGGCAGCTCGCCGATGATCTCAACTGGACCGAGTACTTCATCCGCAACTTGGTGGAAAAGGCCGATAACGATCACGACAAGATCATCGTGGCGGCAGTCAAAGCAGCCCGTAAACAGGGCTACACCGCACCTGTAGGTACGGTCCCGGAAATTGACAAGCCATTAAAGTCGAAGAAAAAAGACGACGAGATCGCTGCACCAGGGACCAAACAATACTACTCGCAGATGACGCGCCTCATGCGAAAAATCGGCCCAGGCAAGCGCGATGTCAACAGCGCCGCACTGGAACGCATTCGTGAGTTCCGGCGTTGGTTAGACGAGCAGGAGATGCTGGTCGAGCAATATCTGGACTAGGGCAGTTGAGGGGCTAAACAGCGGGCGCAGGGCATTAACTTGCGCTCGGATCATTTTGGCGCTAGATTAATGAGTGCCTGTTAGGAATAGGTTTAACTTAGGTATATCTTGAAATCAGAGAAGGACAAGCATTTTGGTGAAGTAAAGTAGCACAGCGGCAACGGCAGTTATGCAAAAAAAAAGGGGTGTGAACAGCTTTCGCTGATACACACTCCAAAAAGAAACCAGTGACACGGCTTGGCAATCCTTATGTCACTCCAATGCATGTATATTGTACGTCCAAGTGCTTTATTTTGCAACCCAATTTTGCTTGATCCCCGTTAAGAGGGATTAAGAATGTCAAATTCGGGAAGCAAATCAGGCGCGAGAAGCCTGATTATGGCTGCGACCGGATACCGACACATGGGTTACTCGGTCATTCCGGTCTTCGGTAAGTCACGGCCCGGTAGCGAAAAAGTCGCCGCCGTACCGTGGAAAGTGTTTCAACAGCGGCAAGCAACAGAAAACGAAATCGACCAGTGGTACAATCAAAACGCCTTTGCTGGCTTGGCCATCATTACTGGGCGCATCAGCGGATTAGTTGTCCTCGATTTCGACGATGAGGTCATGGCGCAGGCCTTCGCTCGTCAGTTGCCGCATCTCACACAAACGCGGACCATCCGCTCAGGATCGCGCGGTCTGCCACATTATTATTATCGGATGCCAGCACACCTCAATATCGGTACCCGCAAATGCCCCGGGGTCGATCTCCAGGCTGAGGGCCGTTATGTGGTGACATCGCCTACAGACGGCTACACGCTGGAACGCGGTGGTCAGCCGCTGATGTTGACCAAAGCCGACATCAACGCCATAGAAGGCTTTCTGGATCGGTTGGTGGCTTCTGTACCTGCGTCACAGCCGGAGCCATCATTACAAAGTATTACAAATGACATTACGGAACCCATTACCATCTCGCCCGATGACCTGCGCGACTTGTATGTCGATAGGGCGGGGCGCATGGGTCGTAATAATGCGTTATTTCAGACAACGATGCAGGCGCGTGATGCCGGATATGATCAGGCCAGTGCTAGTCAACTGCTGCTTGATCTGCATGCGAAGGTGCTCTGCCAGCCTTCAGAACGGCCTAAAGAGCGTTTTGCAGAAGCCAGGAAGACGATTACCAGTGCTTACTCGCGTCCAGCCCGTAAACGGACAGAAACGCATCATGGACTGCCCAACAGTGTGCGTGAACATTTTTTAGCACATCAGCAAACGGCTTTGGTGCGTGTACTCGATGGTCTGTACATCAGTGGCTTAAGAGGAGGGGACGTGCTCACAGAGCGTCAAATTCGTGAGCGTTTAGCTGCTGTCGTCGGGCGATATTCTGTTTTACAGGCCCTCAAAGCGACTTTTGAGGATGGATCGGCTATTTTTCGGACTTTAGAAGACCCTTCCCCCAGACCCCCATCCCCAACTGACGTTGCTCGGCTGGGGTGCAATAGCACAAACAATATATGCATATTGTTTAGCGGGACAGCATCAGACAAAAATAATCAGGGCCAAAAACGAGGCCGCCGACCACGCCGTTATATCCTGCCGAGCGTCAGCGAAATCTGTCAGAAGCTGAGTGTGGACAACAAAGGCAGCGATGCTCTCGATATGGCCGACATGCAGACCCCCGCCAGCTACCGCCATGCGGTCAATCGCGGCCTGATCCAGCGGCGACCGGGGCGTTATACGCGCCAATGGTTGGCCGAGCGTGTCGGTGTCTCCCTGCGGACGTGGCAGCGCTACCTTAAAAAAGGGCAGATTCAGGCGCGGGCGACCTTCCATGAGTTTGCCATTACCTGGCGCAATCTGAACAGCGTACCGGCTGGCCTGGACCTGGGTGGGGCTTTTTTGCGCGATGAGCGTGGGCGGCGTTACCCGGCTTTGCAGACCATCGCCCGCCGTTTACTGGGCAAGGGCCGCCGCGTGACCTATGTTCGTCAGGATGCCAACTGCTATTGGGTGGGGCCAGTCGCACCAGAAATCGCCCAAAAACAGCCTGAATTGGCCCCAAAACGGGCAAAATCGGCATTAAAGCACCGCGAATGGGCACCTTTGCCTGTCGCGGCTGTGAGCGCCTCGCAGACGGCAAATCAGCCAGAAAGTGTGCCCCAGCCGCTGCCATTACCAGCTACCGAAAAGACCCTTGTGCCAGCGCTGCGGACGGTTGCCGTATTGGATCGTCAGCCACAGAATATCAAACGGCCCAAGCGCTACTATCGGCGCGAGTTGCCAGATGACGGCCTGGAGCGTTTGGCAAGGCGGCTTTATAAACAGGTAGCGGCGCTATGCACGGGCCAACGCAGCCATCTGAGCCTATCGAATGCCCGTAAATTGGTGGTGCAATATGGTCAAAAACTGGTACAGAAAGCGTTGCGTGTCCTGCAAAAGCGCGACCATATCGAGAACCCTGCCGGCTTTGTATGGGCCTTTGTCCGCAGCGAGGCACTCGTTCAACGGCGTTTTGTGATGCAAACCTGATCTGACACGCTGGCTGAGCAATCGCTTAGAGCTGGCAACTGGGAATGCCCAGCAGGGCGGGTCCGTGATAAAGTTCTGTCATAGAGAGCAATGTTTCACATAGAATCCTTTATCATGATAAATAATCACTTTAAACAGGATCGGTCATGACGAATCCCGTGCAAAATGCGTCAGATCAAGGGATGAATACAGTCCCCAAGCCCAGCAAGCGCGAGGCCTGGTTCCGAGCGATGCGCCCGCGTGTGTTTGTCGCGTCATTTGTGCCGATGGGCATCGGCGCGATGCTGGCCATAGAAGATGGGGCCTTTAACCCGCTGTTCTTCATTCTGGCGCTGATTGGCGTCATGTGCTTGCAGACAACGGCCAACTTAGTCAATGAATACGCTGATTTCCATCGTGGGGCCGATGACCTGAAAGAAGAAGGGCAGGGTATGGCCATCAAGAAGATGGGCCTGACGCCGCAGGAAGTGCTTTTTGGGGCGATTTTTGCCACGGTTGCCGGGTCAGTTATTGGCCTTTTCCTGCTCAGCCAAAGTGGGCCGCTACTGTGGGCGATAGGCATCGGCGGTGTGCTAGTGGCCATCACCTATACAGCGGGGCCGTTCCCCTTGGCTTATAACGGACTGGGAGAGGTCGCAGCGGGTATCTTTATGGGGCCGATGGTCGTCCTCGGTGCGTATTACGTCATGCAGCCGGAAATCAGCAGTGAGCGCCTCATCCAGATTTTGCTGGTATCGTTCCCGGTGATGTTCACGACCGCAGCTATTCTCCATGCCAATAACATCCGTGACCTGGAAGCCGACCGCGCAGCCAACAAACGCACATTGGCGGTCTTGTTCGGACGAGAAGCGGCTCGTGTGGAGTACAAACTGCTGTTAGGGGCTTGTTACTTATCGCAAGTAATTTTAGTGATCGTTGGCTGGATGCCTATCACTACGTTACTGATCCTGATAACCATCCCCCAGGCGCGGCGTTTGGCGCACATTTTCGATACAGAAACAGCGGTCGCGCCGCTGCATGCCGCCCAGGGCGGAACAGCTAAATTGCACGGTCAAATTGGCCTGTTAACGGTGATTGGTTGGGTTATCTGGCTGGTAGTAGGGGCGCTAATAGGGTAGGCTATAGACAAGTTGACGGGGCAGCACGGACATAAACTACTCTCGCACATTGGACCGAATGTGCTATCCTATCTGTAACCAATTATCTCTAATACGGAACCATCATGGATAGTGATCAACTCAAATCTTTTGCCGAAGATGTCGCTAAACAGCTTAATGAGAACAGCGCGGACCCTGTCCGTCAGATTGCCCTCATTGCGGAGCACCTCGGCACGGATTTTGTCAAAGAGAATCTCGAAGAAACCCTCAAAATAGAAGCTGAGGGCGGCATGATGACGCAGGAAGGCGAGCGTCGTCGTACCCCCGGTGGGGTCTTCTTCTATCTGGTAAAGGGCAAGATGGAACCCAATGTCCGCCAGATTATTTTCCCCAACTTCGGCCAGCAAGCCAAAGGTGGGGTCGTCGAGTGGAAGGACCGCGGTGAATTCGTGGAAAAGGCCATGCAAGACCGAGGTGATCTACGGCGGGTGAGTATCACCGTTGTCGGACGCCCATCTAATGTCGTTATTGAAGAAAACTCGGTGTTTGCGGTGTTCAATTATGAGCATCCCAATGCGCCATACCCGCGTGGTGTGCCACAACCACCGGAAAAACCCGATACCTACGTGATCTATATGAGCATGAAGCACTGGGAACCGGTCGCGGAAGCCGTTCAGAACCCCAAAGATGAACTCATCGTGGATGGTACGTTGTCCTGGGATGATGAGCATCAATGTCTGGCGATTTTCGGTACGCGCGTCACCACCCGCCTGACGGAAAAACGTCAGCGGCGCCAGGAACGGGCCAAACAGGAATCCCAGAAGCCCAAGAAGGCCGACACACCGGCTGCAAAGGCGGACACGGGTAAGTCCTCGTCTGTAACAAGCGCTTTCGCGGGGGATTTGCCGGGAGATACGGCGGCTGAAATCCGTAAATTGGAGCAGGCTGCCAGCACGCTCAGAGAGCGCATCGCGGCCAAAACAGCCAAAGGCCAGAAGGCCAGCATGGAAGAAAAGCTCCTGCGCAATAATGAGCGTCAGATCGCCAAGCTGAAGCAAACACATAGTTAAACATCTTTGAGGGATAACGAGCAGCTTATCAAGTTCATCGATGTCAGGTGAACAGGATTTATGTTGCTAGTACAACTGTGAATGCCTATAACGGAGAAAATTATTAGGGTTAGTGAACATGCAAAAAGAACAGACTTTACGAGTTGGTATCGTTGGTGCTGGTAACAATACGCGCACTCGACACATTCCCTTGCTCAAAGCCATCGATGATGTGGAAATCGTCAGCCTTGTCAATCGATCTCCCGAATCGTCGCAGCGCGTAGCTGACGAATTTGGCATTCCCAAAACATATACAAACTGGCGCGATCTGGTTTATGCCGATGATACCGATGCGATTGTAATTGGCACATGGCCTTACATGCACCATCCGGTGACTTTGGCAGCGATTGATGCCGGAAAGCACGTCATGGTTGAGGCACGTATGGCCATGAATGCCACAGAAGCCCAGGAGATGGCCACAGCGGCGCACCAGCATCCTGAACTGATTACGCAAATCGTGCCATCACCGATGACGCTCCACCTGGATACCACCATAAAACGACTTATCGCCGAGGGTTATCTGGGCGACATCATCGCCATCGAATTACAGACCAAAGGCGATTTTGTAAATGTGGATGGTCCCCTGCATTGGCGCCACAATAGGCGCTTGAGTGGGCTGAACATTATGTCGATGGGCATCTGGTACGAAGCCATTATGCGCTGGGTCGGCCCCGCCAAAACGGTGATGGCGATGGGCCAAACTGTTGTAAAGAGCCGCGTTGATGACAATGGAAATCGCCTTGCGATACAGATTCCTGATTATGTGACCATCATGGCAAAGATGATATGTGGGGCGCAGCTTTCCATGCGCGTGACGAGCGTGACAGGCCTGGAACCACCCGGAGACGTGCTGTCTATCTTTGGGACAGACGGCACGCTGCAAATACGCAATGCGACCTTGTATGGTGGCCAGCGCGGAGATAGCGACCTGCTGCCGATTGAGATACCCGACCATGAAAAACAGGGTTGGCGTGTTGAAGAAGAATTTGTTAGCGCGATTCGTGGATTTGAGCCGATTACCCATACCACCTTCGATGATGGTCTGGCTTATATGCAATTCACTGAAGCGGTCCATCGGAGTATGGATAGCCAACAAGCGGTAACGCTGCCCCTCATGATCTGAGGTAAAAACGTCTCTGTGCGAATGCCAGATTGACAGTCCATACATCAACGAAAAAGGCACCGCTTTGGGTGCCTTTTCTGTTACCTGTTGCTATACGAACAAGATTATTCCACGTTGAAGATCAACGTAAAGGTTGGGCCGGACTTCCCAGATGCGCCATTGCCGGCATAGGGCGTTCCTTTGAGGGTATATGTCCCGGCTGATAGATTGCCCCCAGCGAAGTTGCCCGCGGGTTCGTCACCAAATAAGGCCCAGGGAATTTCGTTTTCGGTACGGGTTTGGGATACCGGGCCTTCCAACTCCAGATAAACGCTCTGGATGGCTTCCGACCGCGTAACGGCGCTAAAGCTATAGTTGCCGGCATCCAGCGTTTCCAGGCAGCCCATTTGCCTGATGACATCGTTCGATGCGGGATCAATTAACTCAAAGCCGTAAATTGACCCGACGTCATTGGGGGGCAGGGCCTGCACGTTGCTGGCGATACACTGGTAGACCGCCTGTAACTGGCTGCCAAACACCGTCAGCGCAGCGACCACTGCCAAAGCGACTAGAACGAGAATGAGCGCGTACTCGACAAGACCTTGTCCTTTTTCCTCCGTAGCAGGTTGTGAATGTCTAATAAACATGATGAGTCCTTCTGATAGATCAATGAACGGCAGGCTGTTACCAGCCTCTCTTTGGGACGGTCGCCGTTGATGGGGTATCCATAAAGTGGATGGGCCGCATCGATAACTGTGACAGCAACAGACCGGACGGAGTGCCTTTATGTATTGTAATGCGCAAAAATGGACTTTTTGTTCCAAATTGTACATAGTTTGTCTAAAAGCGTACGAAAATGCCAATTTAGGTGGGTTTCACACCCGGACGAAGCGCTCAGAATGGCTGGACGTTCGTTTATATGCTGTTTCATTAAGGATTTTGGGCCAATTCGTCATCGGTGGGGCGCTCGAACATAGCGAGCCACACATCCAGGTTAGATGGATGAATCGGCACAGTATCAGGTGGCAGATTGGCATTGCGCGCGGACAATCGCCGATGCAGTTCCTCACGGGGTACATCCAAAAAGTGAATTTTCATGCTCGCGCCGACCGCTGCGGCTTGCTGCCGAAAATCATCGCGTTCTTGCTTCGACCAGAAGCCATAATCCAGCACCACATCGCTCCCGAGCGTCAATACGCGCGCGGCGATCTCCCACAGCATAGCCTCCACAATAGCCCGTTTGGGTTCGTCATAGGCATCTTCCACGACCTTGAGCATCCACTCATCCGGCGTCAGACGCAGGGCAGGCAGATCGTGCTCTAGCTGCTTTGCGAGGGTCGTCTTGCCGGAGCAGGGCAGTCCGACCATCAGGTGCAGGGTGGCCATGAGGATGTCCTTAGGTTTTGCGTAGGGCATGCTGCGCCCGGGCTAAGCGTTAACTGTCTAGCACTGGCTCAATCAAACGGGCGATTTCCAATGTTGCTGATGCATCACCCGCATCTTCTAGGGTCCAACTGGCGCTGAGGCAGGCATAAGCAAACGTGAAGTGCAGCACGCGCTGTAAATCCGTGTCGATAGCATCCGCCAGAATACGCGCATTGGCCAGAATGCGATCCTGATTGAGCACGATGTCCAGGGCGTTGGGCGGGTTGCAGAGCGTATTGGCGCAGTCGTAAGTACGCTCGCCGATGATGCCCTTGGGGTCGATGGCCAGCCAACCGCGCGGACTGTGGCGCACATTTTCATGGTGAACATCGCCGTGCAGTACGACCACATTTTGCGGCGAGGCAAGCAATTTTTCCGCGATGTGGGCCGCACGTTTGAACAGGGCTGCCTGTGGGTCGGTATCTGTTTCCGCTTGAAGGAACATCGCCCGGAACCAGCGGCGCAGACTGGGCAGTGGCAGATCGTGATCGACCGGATGACTGTGCAGCGCATTCAACACACCGCTGATGATCTCTGTCGCTTGTTGGTCGTCACCGCGTGTGACGTGCGCGACCAGGTCAGGGCCAGGGGCGTATTCCAGTAATTGTGCGCCATCGTCATAGGCAAGGGGCACAATCGCCCCCTGGGCATCCCAATGCTTGAGCGCCAGCACCCCGCGCCGTTCTTCCTCAGCGTGGTTTTTCAGCAGCTTGAGCACGACCGTCTGGTCACTCCGCTGTGCCCGATAGACGGTGCTGGTATGTGTCTCAGCAAGTTCCTCAAGCTCAGATAGTTGCCACAGCTTCGTATAGTCATCCAGAGAGGTCACAAATTAGCTTTTCTTACTAGACCTTGATTGCAGCCACGGCTTGTCGAACTTGCCTTCGTAGTAGCTTTGGTTGGCCTCCCAGAGTTGTTGATACTCGTCTTGTGGCAGTAGCTTGAACGACGCTTGCCCGTGATGGTGGATAAACACATCGCGCGTGCAGACAATATCATATCCAGCGGCGCGGGTGCGTTCGGCGTAGTCATCATCCTCAAACATGCCGATGCCATAGCTTTCGTCCAGCAGGCCCACCTCGTCAATCAGACTGTGGCGCATGGCCACGCAGTACATGGCCAGCATGTCGATCTCAAAAGTATCCCCACGATGGGCGTGCATCCACTCATTGGCGAAAACTTCCATCTCCTCGACCGTCTTGTAGGGCACGTCGATGCGGGCGGCATTACCCACAAAATTGGTGACAGGCCCAACCATGCCGATTTTCTCGTCTTTGAGATAGCGACCCAGGCCAGTCAGCCAGCCGCGTGTGACAATCGTGTCGTTGTTCAGCAGTACGACGTTCGCGCCAGTCGCCACCTTGATGCCCTGATTGTTAGCCGCTGCAAAGCCGCGATTCTCGTCATTCAGGATGACCGTCACCCGCTCTTCGTTGTCTGCCAGGGACCGCAAATAATCGGGCGTGCCATCGTCGGACGCATTATCCACGATGATGATTTCGTAGTTGGGGTAGTCCGTGTTGCGCAGGATGCTCTCGACGCATTGTTGGGTGAGGTCGAGGTTCTTCCAGGTGACGATCACGATGCTAAAAGACGGATAGAACGCCTCGACCGCCGCCTGTAACTGCTCGACCCGATGATGCCAGTCATTGGCCTTAGCCAGCTCGATGCGCTGCTGGGCCAGGGCCGGGTCGACTTCTGCCAGCGCCTTATCGATCTGTTCCAAAAACTGCTCATGTGTATCTGCCAGGTACAGCACATCCTCATAGTGCCGCAGTTCCAGGATGCGTGCTGCAACCACAGGCTTGCCCGCGCTCAGGTATTCGTACATCTTCACCGGGTCAACCGCATCGGTGATCTTGTTGATCTTGAACGGAATCAGGCAGACGTCGAAGTGATACAAATAGAGTGGCATTTCTTCGTGCGGCTTGCGACCCAGTAGATGCACATTTGGCAGGGCCTTCAGGTCGTCAACATCAACGAAAATATCCCCCAGCATGATGAACGTCCATTCGGGGCGCTGCTTAGCCACGTACATCAGCAAATCGTAATCGACCCACTCGGCCAGCGCGCCATAGTAGCCAATGATGGGATGCTCATAGTCACTGGCAATATCATTAGGCACGACATGCTCGGCAAACAGGTCGAAGGCGACCGCATTGCGCAGCAACAGCGCTTCGCGCGTTTGCTCGGCATATTTATCGTAAAGCACCTGCGCCGTCATGGTGACGAGGTCGCTGTCTTTTAGAAGCTGCTTTTCACCATCGAGCAGAGCAGGTTGAATGCCGGGGAAGTCTTCCCATTCGTCCATACAATCGTAGATTACTCGCCAACCATAATCATCCCGTGTCCTAAAGCTCAGTCCGACCCAGAAGGGCAGTTCGACGATCTGCAAAGCCGTGTGAATGGCGTTCTGCTCAAACAGAACCTGGAGGTGGTCACTGAACTCATCCTCTAAAGCGGGAGAGATCAACTCGTTATAGATCGCAGGTTGTTTGGTCGCTCGTAGGACTATTTCGTATAGATTGGGTGCCATTTTCCGTAGGGCGTATGGGCGATTGTCACTTGCAGGCAAAAATTTGGCACTGCTGATATAGAACACCCTGAGTCCAGCCGCTGCGAGATGGGCCGCCATCTGTTGCGGACGTTGAAAACGAGCTTCTAGCTCAATGATGGAATAAATAATGATGTCATAACTGGTATAGGTTGTTTGCGGTTCGCCAACGATGGTATGTAGCGTTTTTTCGATTTCCGATAACTTTTTAGGTGGTTCAAGTCGCTTTTCCGATGTGCGACTTTTGCCCTTCGGTAGTGCAGCAGTCATCGGCTTGTACTCTGCTGGGCGACCGGGTAGGGCAGCTCGCTCGGTGACTTCCGGTAAGCTGGCTACAGCAGCTTTTTGCCGACCCCGCCGTTGTAGTATGTTTCGCAAGCGACGGTACGGTGCGCTCCAACGCCAGATGTTCGATTGTGTGACTTGCTTAAGCTTGCGGCTGGTATCGGCCTCCCGCCGCTCAGCTAGCATGAGTTCTTTCTTGAGCCAATCGCGCGCTTCACACGCTTCTTCGAATTTGGCGCTCAAATCCTCATATTGCTTAATCTGGACCTGTAGTTGCCTAATTTGATCCGAGTGGCGGTTCTTCAAAGTGGTTAATGCTTCGACCTTGTCCTGTAAGGATGCCTGGGCATGCTGAAGGCTGGCGTATTGTTGCTTTGCTTGATCGCGATCAGCGAGAATCGTCGCGCGCTCTTCCTGGAAGAGGTTAATTAGCAGATGTGTCCTATCGATCTGGATGTCGACTGGCGGGAACTGCTCGCGTTCTTCGATGTACGAAGGGCTGCCATACACGGCCACAATCTGCTCACCATGCCAAAACTTGCTATCCGTCCGCACAACAGATGTATACAGCTTGCTAAAGCCGTTCACCTCGTCAGGGAAGGATTCTTCCCTGAATTGGGACATATGTTGATCGATCAGCGGGCGCTCTTTATAGGGCACCATCGCGATATAGACTTTTTCACACTGTTCAATGTGATCTCGCATCCATTGTAGTGGCTCGTCGAAGTGCTCCAGGCAGTTGGACACGAAAATGACGTCGAATTTGCGGGGAATGTGGTCGCTGCAAATGAAGTCCAGGCTAGGATACCATTCCGAAGCCGTCTCCGTGGCTTCTTGGGCGAAGTCCAGTCCATGCACGTCAGCTTCTTTGAACGCCCGTGCGATCAGGTCCGTACCCTGGCCGTAGGCACAGCCCCAATCCAGCACGGTTGTCCCTGCCCGGTTTAGCAGGTATACCTCTGGCGCTGCGAGCTGCTCCAGCAGACGCAGCATGAAGTGGTGGGTTTGCTGCGGACCATTGTTCTGGTCCCAATGCTCACGGAAGTAATCGTTCCACCATTCTTCAGAGTTCATTTTTAGAACAGGTTGCATAAAGATGTTCTCCAGCTATTTGTCGTTTCAAGGCCCCATGCTCGACCGGGAAAAATGCAGAAGCTGCAATAGTAATCGTCATATTTGTGATTGTCCAATAGATATTGTAACGGAAGCCTCTTTGAACGCCAGAGTGTGAACACGTCCTGGCCAGTTGACCAGGCCAGTATCCCTGGCCGGTAACTGTGCACCTGCATGATGTGTGAATGTTATTTCTTGCGTATTGTGATGGTATCGGTCCCATTAGGGTCAGAACATTAGGGATTGTACCAATGGCATTTGAATTCGACCGCCGTATCCGCATTATGGTCGCTGACCGCGATGCATTTACCCTCCAGATGTATCGCCTTATCTTCCAGGCGTATGATACATTTGACCTTGTCGCCGTTGCCGAGACGGGCATCGAACTATTGCGCCTGTGCCAGCGTCAGCAGCCAGACGTCGTATTGATCGATCTGGGCCTGCCACACTTTAACGGCATCAAAGCAGCTCGTTTTTTGCGCATGTTATATCCGTGGCTGACGATCATCGGCATTGCACGCGGCACGGTTCATGAAGAAACGCGCCAGCAGTTCATGCAAGCCGGGGCCAATCGCTGCCTATCGAGTATCGGCAGTATTCATGACCTCATCGATACGGTTTACGACGCCTATCGTTAGGTCATCTTCGCTGTAGTCCACCGTCATGGCTAAAACTTGACCTCAAAGTGCGCAGGGTGTTCCCCAGGGTTGGCTGGATTAGCCCAATTCTCTCGTTTCTGCTGTCCCTAAACGCAGCAAAGTATGTATACTGATAGTATGCAAAACGTTTGAATTTTCCGAACTATGGTGGGAGCCTGACTATGCTGCGGTTTAAGGGGAGAGTGTTGCTGGCTACGGTGCTGGTATTAGGCATGGCGCTGGGTATTGTGCAATCACAATCAGACCGCGCCGCGATTTTGGAAGTGTTATCCCCAGGTGTAGAAATCTTGCGCACAGGCACCGACAATTGGTTGCCCATTTCTGTGGAATCCGTGGTCGGTGTGGGCGACATCGTACGCACCGACGACACCGGGACAGCCCGCGTCACCTTCTTCGCCGATGGTGTTGATACCGAAGTACTGCCCAACAGTGAATATCGCATTGATGCCTTCCAGGGTGATGACACTAGTTTTACCCTGCGGGTGAGTGTGCTTTTTGGTCAGACGCGCCAGCGTCTACAGCGCGTGCTGGATGCCGCCTCATCGTATAGCATCGATACCCCCGGTATGACCCTGGCTGCGCGTGGTACCCAATTTGCGGTTCGTGTGGAAGACACCGGGCGCTCGGCCATGTTGGTCTCTGAAGGTGTTGTAGCGGCGGATGGGGCCTCTGATGAAACGGAAGTTCCGGCGGAATTTGGCATTCGTGCGCCGGAAGATGGCCCGCTGAGTGATGTGGTCCGCGCCAGCACTTTCGATGAACTCGACAGCGCCCTGGATGGTTGTACTGTCACGGTCACGACGCCTGACGACGTCAGCATCAACGTACGCAATGCCCCCAACGTCGATGCCGAGTTGATTGGCTATGCAAACGCTGCCGACATCGGCCTGTTCTATGGCCGCACGACCTCAACAGGTTGGTACCGCATCGTCTTTGAAGACCAGTACGGTTGGATTCTGTCATCCTCTGCCCAAATCACCGATAGCTGCTCCATGCTGCGCGAATTTGACGACGACTACGTCGAAGACGGGTCCTCAGTACTGCCGCAGTCGGTCACCAGTGGCGATGCCGAAGCGACCGAAGAACCCGCGCCAGATGACGCGAGCGACGAAGCAGCCGAACCCACTCCAGAGGCCACAGAAGAAGCTACGGAAGAAGCAGGCAGCGGATCGTAGTCATGCGTGACGACAGTGCCTGACACGTTATGGAAAATGCCACACCGCAATTAAGACGCCGACTTGCTCTCTGGGTCATGCAGATGCGCCTGGCCCAGTCGTTGTGGGTCGGTGTTTTGTTGGCCGGCTTGTTGCTCCTTTTCTGGTGGAACAACGCCTTTGTTCAGCTCCAACTGAGTACATTTAACGCCTATTTCATCCCCCAGACGACCTCTGGCAAGGTCGTGTTGGTTGCGCTCGATGATGCCAGTCTGTCGCGCTATGGCAGCACCCCGGCAGAGTGGTCGCGCAGTGTCTATGTGGATTTCATCGATGCCATTGCGGCTGCCAACCCACGCCTGCTGGCCTTCGATCTGATTTTTAGTGAGCCAGACGAAGGCGATCAGGATTTTGCGGATGCCCTCGGTCGCTTGCGTCAGAACGATGCCGGTACACGGACCTTGATGGCCGTCGCCGGGGCCAATCAAGCTGTGGTGACGGACGAAGTAGGCGACTTTGGTCCGGGGCTGGTCTACTCGCAAGCGCTGGTGCCTGTGCCCACACTCGCTGAACACGCCGACTATCTCGGCGTGGTCAACGGCTTCCCCGACGCTGATACGCGCGTTCGTCGTCAGCTATCGCATGCCGAACTCAACGGGGAAACCTATCTGTCGTTCAGCCTTGCCGCCTATATGGGCTACCGTCGCATTCCTGCTTCGCTCTTCAGCGAACTGATTGCCTACACCGATGATGGGTTGCTGCTCAACGAGCAAACGGGCTTTGTGCTGCCCGTCGATGAACGCGGCCTGTGGGAGCAGAACTTCTTCGGCCCACCATCGACCGAGAACCGGCTGACGTTCCCGGTTGTGTCCTTCGTCGATGTCGTTGATGGTCAGTTTGACCCGGCGCTTTTTGCGGATAAATCCGTGTTGGTCGGCCTGGAGCGCGCAACGGGTTCCGTTGATCGTTACCCGGTGCCCTCATCTATCACGGGTGGCCTGATGTCCGGTCTGGAAATCCAGGCCAATGCCCTGGATACACTGGAAAATGAAGTGCCCTTATTCAGCCAGCCGCGCTGGTCCCAGGCAGCTATGATTGTCGGCCTGACGCTGCTGGCGACTTTGATTTACAGTCATCTCAACTGGGTTATCAAACTGGTGGCGTGGCTCCTGCTGGCCATTGCCTTCCTGGCGTTGGCTTTCGTCGTCTTCCAACTCATGCGCCAGACGGTCAACCTGTTTTATGGGCTGCTTGCGCTCAGCTTGCCGCTCGTCGTCACCATTGGCCTGGATATTAATCGTGAGATTCAGCGGCGGCAGCGCTCGGAGTTTTTGCTACAAACCACCTTGAACGTCTCGCAGCAGCGCATGGTCATTCCCAGCATTCTGGATTTGCTGCTCAAAGATGCCCAGATGGCCGTGCCCGGTACGCATATCATGGTCGAGTTCCTCTTGCCCGATGGCGACCATTATAGTGGTAGATCTCCCGATGATTCGTTCCTGGCAACCGAACTGGAAGAACTGATTCAGCAGACGCGCGAATCTAAGGCCGTTGCTTACCGCAATAAACAAATCGCTGTGCCGCTCGTTCGTCAGGGGCATCCGCTGGTGATTGTGGTCGCCCAGCACCCGGCGGGTAAGCGCATTGGCCAGCGCTACTATAAGTTGCTGCAAGACATGTTGGAGCAGACCGGCCCCGATCTTGAAAATGCGCTCTTGCATCGCACCATCGACCAGCAGAACGCCCTCATGGAGCGCATCTTGCAGCGCTCCCCGGCAGGTATTCTGGTGACAGACAGTTACCTGACCATCCAGCGCAGCAATGCCCAGTTCACGACCTTCATGGGGCTGGATGCCGCTGAGGAGGTTGTCGGGCGCAATGTGCGTGATATCTTCACGGCTACCAGCGATGATGAATATCTGGTGGCGCGTGTGCAGGCCCATATCGAGAAGGGTGTACCATTTTATGAGCAGATTTCATTAGCAGAGCGCACCTTGCAACTGGTGGCGGCACCGCTGGATGCCGTTGAACGCTGGGTGCTGGTATTCAGTGATGTGACCGAGCTGGTAACCCTCAATGAGTTAAAAACGCGCATGATCCGCATGGCATCCCATGATCTCAAGAACCCACTGGCGCGCATCAAAGGCTATGCTGAACTCATCATGATGGATAACGACCTGCCGGACGAAGAAGCGCGCTTCATGAACTACATCTTGATTTCCGGCACAGAGATGGAGAACATCATTGAGGACATTCTCAGTCTGGAACATCTGCATTCCAGTGACATGGAACTGGCATCGCTGGCCCTGAACAAGCTGGTGCGTGAACTGGTTTCGCGTCATGAACCCGATTTCGATGGCAAGCACCAGCAGATTGAGATCGACATCCCACAGGATGACCTGTTCGTTATCGGCGACTATCGTACGCTGGGGCAGGCCATTTCCAATCTGCTGAGCAATGCCAACAAGTACACGCAAGAAGAAGGCACCATCAGCGTACGCTTGCAGCCAACCGACGACGATGTGCTGCTGTCGATCCAGGATAGCGGCCTCGGTATTCCAGCGGATGCCCAGGCTAAGATTTTTACTGAGTTTTACCGCGTGCGCACGCGCTCGACCGCCAATATCCCCGGCACTGGCCTGGGGCTATCTCTGGTCAAAGAAGTGGTAGAAAAACACAATGGCAAAGTCTGGTTCGAGAGTGTCGAAGGGGAGGGCAGTACCTTCTTTGTATCCCTGCCCCTGGCTCACGACGAAACGCCCGTAGAAGAAACGGCATGATCGCAATGTTGATGAACACCAAAAAATCGCTCACCCCGCGCTATCTGCGCCTGCTATGTCTCATCCTGCTGATGATCCTTGCTGTCAGCGTCCAGGCCCAGCAGCCGCTGGCGGCCCAACTCATTGTCACGTTCCCTGATGTTGAGGTCCAGCGTGCGGGTACAGATGCATGGATTGATCTGGGCGCGCAGTCAGAGAGTGTCGTCGGTCCTGGCGACCGCGTCCGTACCGGGGAATATGGCCGTGCATTCGTCCGCTATGCTGAGGGCTTCACGATCTACTTGCTGCCCCAATCAGAATATCTCGTTGGTGAGGTTACCCTGGACGCGGATGGTGCGTATCAATATAGCGGCCAGGTGATGGGCGTCACGCTGCACCAGATCGCATCCGATATTACGTTCAGTGACTTTGCATTGCAAACTGTCGATTTGACTGTCACGCGGCCTGCACCCTTGTTCGGCATCTGGTCGCGCCAGGAGCAGCCCGATACGGTTACTGTCGCCGAGGGTGAAGCGGTTCTCGCAGTCAATGGCATGGATATTGCTGTTGAAGCAGGGCAGGGCTATTTTGCCGATGGTATCCAGACCACAGCCACCGCTATCGACGCGCCCTACAGCGCTGCCCGTGTGGAAGCCACGCTATTCGGTTGCCCCGGCAATGTGCTGATTACGACTGATGTCGATGATTTGCGCGTGCGTAGTGGTCCCGGTACCAATTATTTCGCCGTCGGCCTGGTTCCCGATGGCTTGCCCATCTCCGTGATGAACGTCAATGAGCGTGGCGACTGGGTGCGCATCCAGTTCCGTAGTTATTTTGGCTGGGTGTTTCGTCGTGCCGTCGCGGATGATTGTGGTGACATGCCCGTGCTGTCCAATACCGCACCTGTGGAGCCAATCCGCCAGTTTGTCGATATTATCGATGAGGAAGTTCCCTTCCTGACACCTTTCTTCTTGCCCCAGGACGAGGATCGCTATCGCTATCAGTTTGAGGGGCTGCCTTCCATCGGCAGATGATCTATTGGCCGAGCATCCGGGGAAAACTAGGATTCGTCTGAGCGGCGGACCTGTAGCTTATGCGCGATACGCATAGCATGGTCTAGGTCCTTGGCTAGGTATAGGTCACCCTCTGGCACGATCTGAGAAACAACGTGCATCAACATTTTGATGCTTGGGCTTGCCCCGACAATAATCGTTGCTCCCTGATGCGGCTCCCATGTGGTACGCCGCGTCAAGTCAATGATGGTTGATACGATGTCGCGTGGAAAAATCGATACACCAACGACATTGAAAATAGCATCAACAACATGATCCATATTTTCAGAAGCGGCATTTGCAGATTGATTCGCTTGTCTGAATTCGTCGCTTGTCCAGGGGGCTTGGAATGTGAAGTGTATGATACTTTTCTGTGTATCGTACCAGTGCCATTCTACAGGCATAATTTTACCTAATAAAAAACGCGTTTAATCAGGGGAACCCAACCTGAAATTATAATTATTAAATTGTATTATAAGCAGTTTGCAATAACAAAAACACCTTAATATAACCAATTGTGACAATTGGTTCAGGAAATGATGACATATTGGAGCAATATGTTTCATGAAGTGAATATAATTCCTAGAAAAGGGGATTTTTCACGGTCCTCATCCGAGTATGAGCCAAATGAGTTTATGTTTTTCGGATAAAATCACGGATAAGTTGGGCGCAGCGGTCGTGGGTTTTGGCCTGATGGCTCAGGCCATTGGCAACTGCGTAGTGTATGCTTCCACAAGGATCGGCTGGAAGTCGCCTTCATAAAAGCCCGTGTTGAAGCGTGAACCGGACATTGTAAGGCGGCAACCGGAGACATCATGCATACATCTCAGCGATATCCAGGAACATGAACGCGACCAGGACGAGGATCGCTATCGCTATCAGTTTGAGGGGCTGCCTTCTATTGGCAGATGATCTATTGGCTGAGCATCCGGGGAAAACTAGGATTCGTCTAAGCGACGGGCCTGCTGCTCTTGGACGATGCGCATAGCATGGTCCATATCTTTAGCGAGATAAAGCATCCCTTTTGGCAAGACCTGCTTGGCAACATGTATGATCATTCGCACACCCGGCCCGGCCCCGACCACAATTGCGGCCCCCTTATAGGGCTGCCAGGTTTCTGTACGCAGCATGTTAACTGTGTTCGATATCGAGTTGCGCGGCGCGATGGATATTGCAGTGACATCATATATCACATCAATCACATGCTGGTGCTCTTGCGCTGCCTCACTGGCATTGGCGTTTGCCTCGTAAAATTCTTCGGTCGTCCACAGCTTCAAAAACGTAAAAAGTATGACGCGCTGTTGAGCATCATACCAACGCCATTTTATAGGCATAGTGTTACCTAGTAATAAAAGTTTATGATTATAGGCGTAAATTAACCTGAAACTTGCAATCTGTAAATGAAGTATAGCCAGTTTGTGAAGTTAATAAATTGTAATATCACCGATTGTGACGATTGTTTTAGAAAACTGTGACATATTCAATCTATATGTTTAAGTAAGTAAACAGCGCCAGGGCCAAAAACGGGGACCAATCCTTCAAGCGGCACGGCTAGCACCATGCGCTGCATAATAGCCGCCATCGACTCAGGTTTTGCGAACAAAATCACGGATAAGCTGGGCACGGCGAGCGTTGCTCTTGGCCTGATGGCTCAGGCCATTGTGCAACCGCGTAGTGTATGCTTCCACAAGGATCGGCTGGAAGCCGCCCTCACAAAAGCCCGTGTTGAAGCGTGAACCGGACATTGTAAGGTGGCAACCGGAGACGTCATGCGTACATCTCAGCGATGTCGAGCAGCATAAAGGCGACCAGTAGGATGATCGCTACTGTGGCGACAGGCACATAGCGCCATTTGTGACGGTAATCGACTTTGAAGAAGGTGCGCAGGCTGTAGATGATGCCTGCCAGGGCCATCGTGTTGATAATCAGGCTAATGACGACTGAGAATGGGCCAGCAATGCCGATAATCGGCAAAATGAATGGTAGTATTACATATTGCAGGATGCAGCGCACACCGGAAAAGAGCAGTGACAGGCTAAAAGCACGTTCAGCATTCTGGGTTGCGCCTTGCTCCGATGTAACTGAGGCCGGGACATCGACCGGGGTGACGTCACCAACAGATGTCGTGGACTGCATAAGTCAGGTGTCTCCTCATAAAGCACTGGACGAACGACGTGGCGACATGATACCACATCGCCCTTTACCCATGCGAGGCTAGTAGCATATGTTCTGCAAATGCTAAGCTCTTACTATGGCCCAGTCGTTGGCGAAGGCGTCAGACTGGGCGCGAGGGTCGCTGAGGCGGTCAATGTTGGGGCCAGGATCGCCGTTGGACTTGGTGTCAAGCTCGGTTGCAGCGTGGCGCTAGGCGATGCCGTTGGTGTGGCTGAGGCAGGCATCGGCGTGAGTGTGACGCTTGGCTCGGCTGTGGCAGTTGATGTCACAATGGGTGTCATCGTCTGCGTCGGGATGACAATCGGTGTTGTAACGAGCATGGTTGGCACAGGCATCGGTGTAATTTCGACATTGAGCAGGCTGGTCTGGGGCAGGGCTTCCAGTGCGCCCATATCTAACTTGATGCGTCCATCAGTATTGCCATCCTGCGGACGGAGCGTGCCCAAACGGTCGCGCTCGATCTTGGCCAAATAACTGCCGCCGATGCCCTCTGGTATGGCGTCAATCACGGGCGAGCCACCACCGGGACGCAATGTGCCCGTATCACTGAACAGCGGCATCAGGTTGATATTGTCGTTTTGTCCGGCATAAGTCGCGTCGTCGATCAGGTTGGCGCGGACGGTCGGCGTACCTGTGTTGACCCCGATTTCCGTGCCATTGTTCCACAGAATATTGCCCTCAATTGTGACGTGCCCATCCCAGGCATAGATGCCCCCGGCGCAAGCTGTGTTACAAGCCGCATCGGGCACATTATCAATGATTGTGTTGAAGGCAATCGTAATTTCTCCGGCGGCATAGATACCCGCCACATCGCCCGTATTCTCCCGAATGATGTTATTGGCAATCAAGCCCTGGCTGGCGTTCAGATGCAGCGCCTTGCCATTCTGCTGGAACAGGTTGTTTGTCACAGTCAAATTCGAGGCGTTATTCGCTTGCAGACCAACCGTATTGCCCTGGAATGTAAACCCGCTGATGGTGACATCGGCGACCGTGACCAGCATGGCCGTTTGCTGGTTCTGAAGGATTGCGCCGTTGTTTTCGGCCAGCAACGTCACTGATTTAGTGATGATGACGGGTTCCGCATAGGTTCCGGGCAGCACTCGGATTCTATCGCCGTTAACCGCATTGACCAGCGCCATCGAAATGGTGTCATAGGGTGTGCCGTAGCTGCCATCACCGCCGGGGGATGCGCTGCCATCGACGTAAATTGCATCTGGGTCGATGGTGACGACCGTCATGGTGGACGGCATCTCATACGCGCCGACATCCGCCGCTTGGCTGCTGTCGCCATCGCCATCCTGCGGACGTAAATCCCCGGCGAAGTCATCGACAGGGTAGTCGCTGACATTGATAGCGGCGTCAATCGCCACCGAACCCGCCCGCAGGTGGAAGTTACTCTGGCTGGCATTGACGAAGGGCGACTGTGCGCTGACGATCTGGCTGGCGGGTAGGGTATCGACCACGTTATCGGTCAGCGTGGCCGTTGATGTGTCATCTTGCCAGTTATTGCTGTTGTTGCCCCACAGAATATTGCCCTCGACGATGTTCGCGCCGCCCTGATTGCGGACGCCGCCGCTGTTGCCATAGAAGGTGTTGAACGCCGCCAAAATTGGGTCGCTGCTGCTGAGCAGGTGCAACGCGAAGCCGCCTGTGTTGCTAACAAGCAAATTGTTGCGGACCGTCGCCCCGTCCGCGTTGCGCAGGGTGATGGCGCTGCCCTGGGGGGCACTGTTGCCGCGCAGGATATTGCGCTCGATCAACGGCTGGGCATTTTCAGCATACACAGCGCCGCCGGATGTGGTGGCCGTGTTGTTGGCGAAGATGTTCCCGCGCAGGATGGCCCGGCGCACGTTGAGGTTGTCGCTGGTGGTGATGTTGACCGCGCCACCATTGGCCCCGGTGCCGTTCTGGATGGTAAAGCCCTCGATGACCGTTTCGCTGGCCTGCAAGGTAATGACCGCGCCGCTGCCGTTGCCATCGAGAATGGTGGTTTGGGGGTCGCCCTGGCTGCGCAGCACGATGTCGCGCTTGTTGATGACGATATTCTCGCTGTAGGTTCCGGCAGCAATGAGAATGACATCGCCGCTGCGACCCAGCCGCGTCATATCCAGCGCCGAACGAAGGGTGCGCCAGGGGCGGTCCGCTGTGCCATCTTGGAAGCCGGTATTGCTGGCATCCACATAAATCTGGCGTGGGCGATGGATAAAGCTCATGGCCGCATCATAGTGGAATCCCAGATCGACCAAGCCGCTGTCGGCGCTGCCTGTCGTGCTCGTGCTGCGATTGCCAAAACCTAAGTTCGCCGCCTGGTCCAACCCGGCATCAATAGCCGGACTGCCTGCCAATAAATAATAGACACCGTTGTTCCCGCGTGTGAAAAGCGGGTCGTCACTGGCTTGGCTGGCTGCGCCACTTTCGATCAGGTTGGCCTGAATCGTATAGCTGCCACCACCCAGCGCCAGATCGTCTTTATTGGCCCACAAAATGCTGTGACGCAGCGTCCCGGCAGTGCCCGCGAACTCGACAGCGCGGTGCGTTTCCGCAATCGTATTGTTATAGATACGTGCCGTGCCCACAGCATAGATACCGCGCGCGCTGTGCAAAATCAGGTTGTTGAACGACTCAAACTGCGCCACGGCGGATTCTACCCGGATGGCATGGTGGCTATAAGTTACGATGCTATGGCTCAGCCGCACACTGCCGTTGCCGCGCTGGACAAGGCCGTATTCCAGGTTTTCCATCATCACGCTGGTGATGGTCTGGCTGCTGCCGCCATCGACCAGTACGCCTGTGTTCAGGCCACGCAAGCCACGCAGCGTGACATAGGCCAGCGACTGCGTATTCCCGCCAAGCTGCACAATCGGATTGCCCAATCCCAACCCGGCGATGACCACCTGCGATGGATCGCTGCTGATGCCTGTCAGGGTCAATCTCTTGCCCTGTAAATTGAGCGCTTCCGTATACACCCCTGGCTGAATAAACACGGTGACGCCGTTATTGGCGGCGCTAATCGCCTGTTGGATCGTACGGAAGGGCTGCGATGCTGTGCCCGTCTGCGGCCCGCTGTAGCTGGCATCGACGTATAGTTCGGTCACGGATGCGGCTATTGTCGGCAGCGGCGTGGCACTGGGCCACGGCGTCCATGTCGGGCGCGGCGTATTGGTCGCTTGCGGCGTCAGGTTGATCTGGACGCGGGTGCGCTCGGCGGTGGCGGTTGGCGTCGGTGTAAGCTGCGGTGGCAGTGTACCGGGTGGTGCTTCAGGCCGTTCGTCTGTCGGACGTTGCGTGGCCGTTCCCGCCAGGGCCGCTTGTGTGCCACTCCCGGAAATGAAATCGGCGTTTTGGGTTGCCTGTTCAGCTTGCTCAGCGGAAAGTGTGGCATTGCTGGCCCCGCCATTAGCGGCGATCGTGTCGGTTCCGTCGCCAGCCTGGGCGGCGTTATTTTCGTCGGCCTCATCGCTGGATGTCTCACCCTCGGCAGTTGATGTCGTCAGCGGGCCAATCGGCGTCGAGGCTGCGATGGTGTTAGCCAGGGCCACATCGTGTACGGCAGGGTCGCTAGCCGGTAACAGGCCCGCTATCGGCAGGCTGCCATACCAGGCGACGCCACCGGGTAGCAGGATAGGCTCATCAGGTTGTCTAGTTGTGCCGGAGGATGTGCCCAGAGCGGCTTGTGTCGGTAGGGGAGGTGTTGAGTTAGGTTGGACGGCCCAGAGCGCTACGGCGACGGCAAGCACAGTCAGCGTGAGGAAGGTGCCTGCTAGCAGCCAGCGTATGCGTCCTGTTTGCATCATATAAAGCGTCGTCCTGCGGCCCAAGCCGTGCCTGAACAGTTACGTCTCCATTGTAAGCTACGAATATGACATGTACAGATAATGTTTTCGTACTATTTTTCTACGATATACTGCTGCTTTTGTCGGCACTTGTCCCTGGATGACCGTCCATGTAATCCACACTGTTATAAACAGGCATTGAATATTTCTATTTATTAAGGCATTTGTGCAAGCTTAATCGACCATGTTGCTTTCTTAAGAGATAGGGGGTTAAATCAATTCATCATGATGATAAGATACTGTCTTGATTCATGTATGGGCAATGGTTATGCCACGTCTACGAACTGCTGTCGACAAATCCTATCTCTCTGTAGCGCTGTATCTGCATCCAGATAATAAGCTGTTTCTTCGTGGCAAGCGCGACCAGGTTGCTAATGCACCCGGTTCCGCCAGCCAGAGGTTTTCATTCGTTTTAGTCATGATTGGCTTGTTGATCTTCGCAATGGCTATTTACCACGGTGTGCGCTATTGGCAGCTTTCCAATGATGGTGTGACGGTGCGGGCAACCTTCATCGAGTCCGACTGGGATCAAGACGCTGATGGGTCGACTTACTTCATTACCTATGCCTACTCCGTCGATGGCGAACTGTACGAACAACACGAAAACGTACCCAAGAATATTTATGATGATACGGTCGCCGGTGCGCCAATCGTCATCACGTATAGCCGTAGCGATCCAAATACAGCGATTATTGGCCAGCCTGTGCCCTTCGCGCTGTTCATATGGGGCGGCTTCGCCCTGATCTTCAATCTGGTGGGTTGGGGCCTGTATGTGACAGCCCGTTCACAGAATGCCCTCGCCAGAAGGCTCTCCGATGGTGGCATCCTACTGCCCGGTGAAGTCGAACGAGCCAGCGTCAAAATCGTCGATGATGAGGACTCCGACAGCGAATATGACAAGCAACTCACGCTGGCCGTAGATTATCGCTTCACATCGCCAATGACCAAAAAGGCCATTACAGCCCGCGGCAGCGCCGACCGCAGCGACCTCCTGGCAGTGCGCAACGAACTTGGTATGGAACCTGGTTTTTACGCGCCGGGTGATCCCATCGTGGTGTTATACGCCGACGACAAGCATCACGTCATTCTCTAAAATCTGTTCTAAAATCCTGCTCTAGCTTCCTCGAAAACGCATCACCTAAGCACCTCTAACCGCTTGTGTAGCCTCCCTCAAGCCTTTCTTTTCACTTTCTTAGCAAGAATTTCATAGGTATTTGCTTGATTTTTGATAGTAGTTGCTGTATATTTAGGTATAGAACAAAAGTTCTTATCGTTGGCAAGTAAGTTGATCCACACACTATTCGAGCAAGACCTGTTCTTTCAATACGTTCACCCAAAAGAGGAGACATCATGTTCACTGTTACCAAGTACCCGCAAGGCCATTTTTCCTGGGCAGACAATTCTTCAAAAGATGCCAAAGGCGCCAGCAAGTTCTACACGGACGTCATGGGGTGGGGCAAAGACGAAATCCCGATGGGCGGTGGCCAGATCTATACTATGTTCAAGCAGGATGGGCAGCATGTCGCTGGCCTGGGCCAGATGATGCCTGACATGATCGAGCAGGGCATGCCCTCCGTCTGGAACAGCTATATCTCGGTCGATGATGTCGATGCGATGGCCGAGAAGGCCAAGGGGCTGGGCGCGACAGTCGTTGCGGGGCCGTTCGATGTCTTCGAGAGTGGCCGCATGGCGACCTTGCAGGACCCGACCGGGGCGTTTGTGTCACTGTGGCAGCCCAAAGGGCATATTGGCGCGGGACTGGTCAATACAGTTGGCGCCATGTGCTGGAACGAGCTGATGACCTCCGATGTCGAAAAAGCCAAGACCTTTTACAGTGACTTCTTGGGTTGGACATACAACAAGATGGACATGGGCAATGGCAGTGATTACTGGGTCATCATGAATGCCGGACGTGCCAATGGCGGCATCTTCCCGCTGGCGGGTGACATGGCCAACATGCCACCCAATTGGGCCGTTTACTTCACCGTCGCTGACATCGAAGCTACCGCTGCCAAGATCGAACCCGCAGGCGGCAAAATCCATGTGCCCATCACAGAAGCCCCTGGGACAGGTCGCTTCATCTTTATTGAAGATCCGGCAGGTGCGATGGTCTACCTCATGCAGATCAACGAGGCTGAACCCTGGGACCTCGAATAAATTACAGCAGCAAATTCATATGGCAGGGCGCACAAATCGTGTGCCCTGTTTGTTTTTGCAGTACGCACAGAAAAAACGATGTCATAATGACGCCACATTCAGTGAATCGAGTAGGGGATAGAATGACTCATCCACAACTTGGGCAGCAGCGATTATTCAGCCAGCGTGTTAGTCGACAGCTCTGTACGACACCCGCTGAGGTCGTGCGCTGGATGGGCGCGATGCAGGCCCAGGATTATGGGCAATCCCTGTGGGCGATTGGTGCGCGTATGCAGTCGCCCGCTGTCGATACAGTCGAAAAAGCCATCGCTGCGGGCGACATCCTGCGGACATGGCCCATGCGCGGCACGATCCATTGGGTTCCGGCTGAGGATGCCCGCTGGATGGTCAACCTTTGTGCAGGTCGTGTGGCCAATGCCCATGCACGCCGCCTCAAGCAGCTTGAGCTAAGCGAGGATGACCTTGCCCGTTGTGGCGACATCTTTGTTGAGGCCCTGAGTGGCAAACACTGCCAGTCACGGGGGGATTTGCTGCAACAGGTCGAAGATGCAGGCATCTCGATGGCGGGTCAGCGTGGCTATCACGCTTTGACCTACCACGCGCATCGGGCTTTGCTGTGTATTGGTCCTATGCAGGGCAAGCAGCAGACCTTTGCCTTGCTCGATGACTGGGCATCCAACCCGCGTGATCTTTCCGGCGATGCTGCCCTGGCTGAGTTAGCCAATCGCTTTTTTGTCAGTCACGGCCCCGCCACGGAATACGATTTTGCCCGCTGGACAGGCCTCACCGTCACCGATTCCCGCCGCGCTATTGAGCTAACGACTGTGCCGCTCATTACCCAGGAGATAGACGGAGCGACCCACTGGCTCACCGAAGAAACGGCTGATTCCGCTGGCGATAGCCAGGTCTATCTGCTGGCTGGCTTTGATGAATTCCTGCTGGGTTACAAAGACCGCGATCCGGTTCTGCCGCCGGAACACGCCAACAAAATCGTGCCGGGGAACAACGGCATGTTCAAGCCGATTATCGTGGTCGATGGGGTCGTCGTCGGCACCTGGCAGCGCAAGCTCAAAAAGAAGGCCGTCGATTTTACGTTTGATCTGTTCGTGCCGGATAGCAAGCTCGCCAAACAAGCCTCTGAACAGGCATCCACCTATGCCGATTTCATGGGCCTGCCCATTGGCAAAATCGAGGACAGTTCATAGTCGCTTACCGGATGATACCTACAATATCATAGGCGTTGTCCGGGTTGTCGGTTGCAAGGCGCGCAAAATTGGTTGGCTCGTACCATCCCACCAGGATACGCGCGGCTTGCGCTGGCTCATGATCGTCCAGTGTGTGCT
Source organism: Anaerolineaceae bacterium (assembly GCA_002699585.1). GTDB lineage: Bacteria > Chloroflexota > Anaerolineae > Aggregatilineales > Phototrophicaceae > Phototrophicus. The sequence goes on from PABP01000008.1 coordinate 76,375, forward strand.
GCGTAATGTAAATTTCGCCGGGTTGCCAATAGCGTGTCGATAAAACGGGCGGCGCATCTCCCTGGTCGATGAGGTCGCCATCTTCATTGAGCACCTGGGCAAATACGGTCAGGCTGTCATCAATGGTGCCTGTACTTTGCCACAGCAGCCTGAGCGTGTCTCCGTCTTGTTCAACGCCGATCAAATCAATGATGCCGCCGAAGCTCACGGACGCATCCAGCTGCGGGATGTCCCCATAGGTCGGCTGTGTATCGGCATCAACCAGGCCACCCGCGACTAACACAACCGAGTCTAGTGGTTCGCCAGCGTCGTTGTAGACGTCGAATTGCTGCTGCGTCTGGATGTCCCACCAACCGACCTGTACGCGCACATCGAATCGATTGTCATGGTCTGGTGATAGCTCATCCAAGGGGACGAAATAGGTTTCAGCATACAGCATATTGTCCTGCCACTGAGATGTGCGTGTGCGTCCACCCATTGGGTAGGTATCGATGCGGCCGATAACCTGGCCTTCATCATCCAGCACATGCAGGAACAAACTGTAATCTGTGTTCGTTTGCTGTAGCGTGCGCCAATAGACCGTCACTTCGAGCATGTCATCTGGCGTATAACGGCGCTCCGCGGACTGATATGCGACCAGCTCGACAAAATCACCATAGCGTGCATAGATTTCCTGCACATCATCGGGCAGGGTAGTCAAGGGGCTTGGCGGTGCATAAGCCGGGATGATCGACGTAATGGGCACGATAAACGCAAAAACGGCCAATGCACCCACGGCCAATCGTAAACCGTGACCGCGCGTCAGGGTATGCCATCCCCAGGCTAACAAAATGCTCGTCGCGCCCACAAACGGGAACAGCAATCGCCCCTGGGACGCATAGGTTTGCAGGGTCCATGCCCCCACGCTGACGAAACCCAATAAGGTCACGCTCGCCAGTAGGGCCATCGGTACAAACAGGCTGTCACGTTTGGTCTGCCATAATTGCCAAAACCCCCATAGTGACCCGACAAAGGCCGCACCTGATAACAGGTCCATCAGCGTATAAAAGGCCGTGACCGTCATCACGTTGACCGTGCCGAATAATCCCCAATAGGCGATGCGGAAGCCTTCAAACTCATTAACGAGCGTCAGCAGATTGGCCGCGTCTGTCCGTTCCCCCGCGACAGCCGCCATCATGGCTGTACCAAACAATTCGTGATAGAGCAGGATATTGCGTACGTACCACCAGCCCGCGATGATGGCCCATAGCGTCGCCATTGCGACACCCAAAAACACAAATCCGCGCCAGTCACGGTTGCGCAAAACCAGCCAGACCGCGCCTGCAATCACTACCGGAACCAGCACGACGCCACTCAATTTGCTGAGTGTTGCCAGCGCCAGGACAAGGGCCAGCAGCAAACTGCGCCGCCTATCGAAGCCGTTCAGCAGGGTTTTGACGAACAGGAGCACGACCACACTGTTGAGTGCTGTCACCAGATTATCGTTATTGACTGACCCGGCGATGAACAGGAACATCGGGTTGAAGGCAGTCACGCCTGCGGCGACCAAAGCGATACGCGGCTGATCTGGGAAGAGGGTACGCGCGATGTGATACACAGCCGCAATGGTGACGGCCCCCAACAATAAGCTGAAGCCCCTCAGCATCATCACCGCCAGGGCGGTCCCCTGTAAGGGCGGATGCAGGTCATCATGCAGCACAATATTCTTATTGTCATCGACATTGGCGATACCGACTTTGGCATGCGGGTTATATTCGCGCCAGATGTCCGCATCGCTGATGTCAATGCCAGCAGTGAGGACCGCCCCCAGGATGTAGTAGAGTGGGGGTTGGCTGCCTTCTTGCCGATAGATCGTCTCACGGGCGTTGGCATCCTGTACGGGCAATTCGCCTGTTTCTCGCAGGACTTCCACCATGCCAAAGTGCCACAATTCATCGGAGGCCTCAAAGATAGGCGTCGCCCAGATATAGACGATGCCGATCAGCAGATACGTGATGAGGAGGAGCTGTAAGGGCCTCAATCGCTTTGTCACAGTTCCACCTCTCTTATGGAAATTTTCGTAGCAACAGTGAGTATCTATCCAACAAGTTTTTGGCTCACGACCCCACCCCTAAATCCCCTCCCCATGATGTGAGGGGACTTTTGCTTGCCGCCATATTGCTTAGAAAGGCATCCTTCCACCTCACGGGGGAAGGACCGAGGATAGGGGTCAGATAGCAAAACACACCCAGGTTAATTTCTCAATTAGACACTAATAATTCACATCCGACAGATCGCCGCCCAGCAGCCCCAGCCGATATTTTCGCCAGATGCTGTAGAACAGGTGGCGCGTCCGGCCCCGGAAGTACTGCCGCACCTGTCGATACAAGCCCAGGGTGCGCCGCTCCCATTTTAGCTGGCTGACCATATTGTCAGGAATAGGCGTATCGCTCTGTTCCGGTTCATAGCCGAGTTGACCCATCAATGGCGAACAAACCTGCTCGATCAGGGCAATTTCTACCGGGGTCAGGTCTTTACGCCACGCTTCGATGCGGTCCTGCTTGGGTGGGGCATTCAGGTTCTTGTGAATTTCAGCGTGATAGCCTTCGTAGGCCGCTTCCCGCTGTTGGTGATAGCTGAGCATGGCCTCATCAAACGGAATGCCCAGGAAATCGCAAATCTCGCGCAGGGTGAGTTCTGTCTCGCTGACCAGCGTCTCGTAGCTGACTTCCATGACATCGTTGGGGAAATCGCGCTTGAGGTCGAGGCCTGCCTGCACATCTTTTTGCCAGCGCTGCGCCCCGAAGTACACATTACTGCGATGCACATTCGACTTGCGCAATGAAATCGCCACCGCACGCGGGTCACGGATCACATGGATGAACTTGGCGCGGGGATAAACGTCTTTCAGCAGATGACCATAACGCACGAATCGCGGTGTCTTCTGCCCCCAGAATTGGGCTTTTTCATTGGCAGCGTAGCGCTCATGCAGGTCGTTGATGACCTCAACCACGCTCCTACAGTTCGAAAGGTCGCTCTCACTGACCGATAGCTCCCACTCACTGAATTCATGCTCACTCAGGATGAGCCGCTTATAGGGCACATCGGTGATGTGATCGCGGGCGCGCAGGTAATCAATCATGAACAGCGATTCCACTGGGACAGCCAGCAGGGGATGGGCATCGATCATCCGGCGCAGCAGGGTCGTGCCGCTGCGGCCACATCCCACGATGAAGAATGGCGACTCTAGGGTGATGGCATCAGGCATAGGGCTGGGATTCAACCTCATTGGATGGGGTGGGGGATTCCACTGAAATGGCCTCGTTATCCGGCTGGTGATACACATCGCGGATGGTGTGCAATGGGTCATCCTGGCGCTGCATAAACGACACCACCAGCTCAGCAATCAGCCCCATCGTCAGCAGTTGCAAGCCCATCACCGTCAGCAGCACACCCAGCAGCAGGATCGGACGCTCATGCAGGCCGCGATCACCGCCCAGCCATTCCAGGCCGAGCACGCCATTAATCAGCATGCCGACGGCCAGCATGATGGCCCCCAGCAGCCCGAACAGGTGCAAGGGCCGCGTACTGAACTTGCTTAAGAACAGCACCGTAATCAGGTCAAAGCCGCCGCGAATCAGACGGCCCGCGCCGTATTTGCTGTGGCCAAACTTGCGCTCATGATGCACAACGGGCAGTTCGCTGACTTTGTAGCCATTCAGGTGGGAAATAACCGGAATGTAACGGTGCAGGTCGCCATACAGATGCAGGCTCTTGGCGCAATTCGACCGATAGGCTTTCAAGCCGCTGTTCATGTCGTTCAGTTGCAAGCCAGTCATCATGCTGGTGAAGCCGTTGGCGATCTTGGACGGAATGCGCTTGCTGAGCGGGTCTTTGCGCGACTTTTTCCAGCCCGTGACGATGTCGAAGCCCTCATCGAGTTTGGCGAACAGGCGCGGTAGCTCGGCGGGTTCGTCTTGCAGGTCGCTATCGAGCGTGGCGACGTACTTACCGCGCGTCAGGGCGAACCCGGTCGTCAGCGCCACCGCCTTGCCAAAATTGCGCCGCTGTACCGCCACCACCACATGTGGATCGCGCTCGCTGAGGTCTTCCAACCAGGCCGTCGATCCATCCTGGCTGCCATCATCCACGTAGATGACCTCCCACGACCAGCCGTTCTCGGTCATGACCTGCGTGAGCTTCTCATGCAGGGTCGGCAGGCTTTCGGCCTCGTTGTAAACAGGGATGACGAGCGAGACGTCATAGGTATAAATACGCTTTTTCATAGACCATCTTTAAATCGTTTTTAGGTGCGGTTATGTTGCCATGTTCTGCCACAAAGACAAGTGGCGTTTTGTCACAATGACTTGCCCATCGACGGCTTGCACAGGCCAAATTGACCTGCACAATACGCATTTTTCGTCTTTGTGAGATGTTCACAAGGCATGTTGCGATTTCTTGTTTAATCTGGTGAATTGACCAGAACTAGGCAGGTGTCACCTATAAAAAAGTGGTAAATGTGCTCAACGATTGGGCGAAATGTTGGGGTGATCTGTCCGCTGCGAGGCAAGTTATACAGGCGCATAATAAAAGCACATTCAGACAAGCTTCATTATAAGTGCTTATTCAAGGTGGTCTACGATGTCAGCAAATATGCGCATTATCCTCATCAGCGGTATGGTTCTCGGTGCCATCATTGGCGCGACAGTTGCCATGATCTTCTCCAATGACGCCACCTACGGCGTAGTCGTTGGCAGCATCTTGGGTGGTTTTCTGGCTGTTCCGGCTTCTGCGGAGCTGGACCCCATCGAAGTGGAAGTCTAAGACTTAGCTAGGCGTCCTTCGCTAACCACACGACACCATACGGCTCCAGGTTGACCTGGGGCTTTTTCTTTTCCCCACTAATGACATCTACTGCTTCATGGGTGATCCACTGCGACACATCGACCGTTTGCGTCTCCGGCGTCAAATTGAACAGCGCCAAAATCGTTTGCGTGCCGCATTGCCGCAATAAGCCGAACAGGTCCGTGCGGCCCAGGTCGAGCGCTTCTTGTGTCGCGTTCGGATGGAAAGCGGCCTGCTGCCGCCGCACCGCGATCAAGTGGCTGTAGGCAGCGAATACCTGCGCCCTGAAGCTGCTGGCATCGTCCAACTCCGCCTGGACATCCGCATAAGCCAGTTTGGCCCGGTTAATGCGCCGATTGACGCCACTGCTTTCCATGCCGGCGATGTCATTACGTGACCCCAATAGGCTGTGAATGTAAATCGCGGGTACGCCTGCCAGCGACATGGCAATCGCCTGCGACAGCACAAAGCGTTTGACTTGCAGCGCCTGTGGTTCGCTGGGGACGATGAGCGCATCGACATAGGTGACGTTCAGTTCGTAGGGGCTGTCACTGCCATCGGGATTGCGCTTATAGGAAACACGCCCGCCGCTCTGGTTGACGTGGGCGACCATCGCTTGCAGCGCCTTTTCATCCAGAATGCCCTCAACCGGGCGTACGCCAATGCCATCGTGCGAGGCTGTAAAGTTGAAGAAAGTCGCATCGTTGGAGGGTGTGCTCAAGCTGTTAACCCACTCGCGCAGGACGGTTGCATCCTGCTGCAAAAAGGTATGGAAGAGCAGGGGCGGCAGCGTGAAGTTATAGACCATCTGCGCTTCGTTGTGGCCATCGCCAAAATAGCTGACATTCTCTTTGTGGGGCACGTTGGTTTCCGTAATCAGGATGACCTGCGGTGCGACCAGATTCAGTACGGCGCGCATCACCTGAATGACCTCATGCGTTTGCGGCAGGTGAATGCTGGACGTTCCGGCGATCTTCCATAGGAAGGCAATGGCATCCAGCCGGATGATGCTGGCCCCATGACTGACGTAATACAGCAGCACGTCCAGCAGGTGCAGCAGCGTATCAGGATGGCGAATATCAAAATCGACTTGATCGGCGCTAAAGGTCGTCCAGACATGCACCGTTTCGCCATTGGGTCGCTTGAAGGGCGTCAGCAGCGCTGATTGCCTGGGCCGCGTGACCTGGCTGAGGTCCGTATCGGGCGATTCGGTCATGAACAAATGCTCGTAGCCAGCTTCGCCTGCCAGGAACTTGTCGAACCACGCGCTCTGGGCTGACATGTGATTGAACACGGCATCGAACATCAAGCCGAAGTCTTTCGCCAGCGCATCGACATCATCCCATGTACCTACTTCGGGATTGACCGCGTAGTAGTCCTGCACGCTAAAGCCATCATCCGATGAGTAGGGGAAGAAGGGCAGAATGTGAATCGTCTCGATGATGTCTGTCAGGCGATCTTTGCCGAAGCGGTGCAGCGTTTCCAGAGGATGTTCGTCATCGGCATGCAGCGTATCGCCGTAGGTGATGAGGATCGTGTCGCGCTCGTCGAACAGGTCGGTTGGTGGGGTCGTGTCCGCCACCTTTGGCCGATAACGAGCAACCAGCGCATCGATGCGCGCCAGGGTCGACTCAGCCTGTTCGCTGTACAAATCCCCGATCAAACGTTTGATCGTCTGCTGCGAAGTTTGTGTATCGTCAGCCATGTCGTTGCTCCGATGGGTGTTGATGGTCACTTAATAAATTGCCTGCACAAGACCGACCCCACCCCTGTGTCCCCTCCCCGAAGGCGAGGGGAATCTGCGTCCTCATGCTTAGAACGGCATCCTTCCTCCTTCGGGGGAAGGATTGAGGATGGGGGTCCCGTGAACATGTTCAGGCAAATCAAGTCGTGCCTATTATGCTACCCCTTGACTGCGCCAGCGGTCAGGCCGCGCGTCAAAAAGCGCTCAAAGAAGAAGAAAATCACAATAATCGGAATGCTGATAATCAGCGAACCGGCCATCAGCGCCGTAACAGGCACTTCTTGATCGTTGAGCTGCTGCAAACCCAGCGGCAGCGTCCAGCGGTCGCGCTGCGTAAACAGGAACAAGAATGCATACAAGAACTCGTTCCAGGCAATCATGAACGTGTAGAGCGCAACGGATGCAATCGCCGGGGTAGCCAGCGGTATAGTAATACGCCAGATGGTGCTGGCATAGGTGCAACCGTCGATGAGCGCCGCTTCTTCTAGGTCAGGCGGGATGGTGACGAAGTAGCTGCGCAGCATATACAATGCCACGGGCAGCGTGCCTGATAGATACACGACGACCAGACCCTCGATGGACCCTGCCAACCCTGTCCGAGTGAAGACCACAAACAGCGGGATGGCCAGCACAATCGCCGGGAACATATAGATCAGCAGGATACCCCACGACATGGTATTTCGTCCACGATAGTTCAGCCGCGTGATGGCATATGCCGCCGGGATTGCCAATAGCAGCGTCAGCGAAACAGTCAACAGCGCCAGAATCAGGCTGTTGCCGATGAACGGCGGGAAGCCCTGCTGCACCAGCACAATGGTATAGCTGCTGCGGCTGAACACATTCGTGCATTCCGGTGTGACATCCGGGTTAACCTCCGGGTCATCGGTGCCGTAGGTCAGCCAGCAGCCGACCGGTTGCAGCGTCGTCTGGATGTCCTCAGCCGTTGGGAACAACTTGGTCGGGTTAGTCAGGACATCTTGCTCTGGCCGCAGCGATAGGTTCAGCATCCAGTAAAACGGGAACACGGTGATGACGGCGAAGAACACGATCAGCACCCATTTGAGGATGCGCCCGATCAGGCTTTCGACTTCTTCGCGCGTCCATACTTTTTGCGGTTCACTTTGGGATGTTTGTGTCATGCTGGCCATATCTATGCCTCATCTACCAGGAAGTACCGGAAGTAGATCAACAACGTCACTGCCAGGATTGCCGCCATGACGACCGCGACCGCGCTGGCTTCGCCCACGTTGCCTTCCGTAAACAGCGATTCAAAAATTTGTACCGGGATAACTTTGGTCTGCTCGATTGGCCCGGTCAGCAGATAGACGTCATCGAACTTGTTGAACGTCCAGATGAAGCGTAGCAGGAACAACGTGCCGAACACGCCGCGCAACTGCGGCAAGGTGATATACAGTAGCCGCTGGATGGGCGTGGCCCCATCGACTTTGGCCGCTTCGTAAATATCATCGGGAATGGCCTGGATGCGCGCCAGCAAAAACAGGAAGGCGAACGGGAAGTAGCGCCACGTCTGGAACAGGATGACCATCACCAGCGGTAGGGCGATGCCCAGCACCGTTTCATTGCCGGATAAAAACTGCGTGTTGGTCCCCAGCAGCCCGTTGACGAACCCGTTCTGGCGCAGCAGTACCTGCCAGATGAACGCCACCGAAATCACCGGGGCAATATACGGGAACAACAAGAATCCCCGGAAAATAGATCGTCCTGGGAACGACTCCCGGACGACCAGTGCCGCCACCAGTCCAAAGAAGATGGCAGCAATACTACTGGCTAATGTATAGAGGAAGGTGCGCAGCAGCATCGGGTAGAACTCTGGATTGCGCACGCCAAGGGCATAATGCGTGTCGCCGATGTCAATCGCCCCGGTTTGCCGGTAGCCGCGATAATCATCAAAATAGCGGCGCGGGTTCACATAGGTGATATTGCCATCTTCATCGAGTACGCAGGCGCCGCTGTCGTCTGTCTCACACGGGATGGCATCAAAGCGGAAGCCGCCCTGTGCTTCAAAATTATCCAGCGTCAGCTCGCGCAGGTCGAACAGCTCGACATCGCGCAAATCGCCTACAGAAATATCGCGCAGGCTAAAAATCACATTCCATATCACCGGGAAGATGACGATACCCGTCACGATCAGCACCGTCGGCAGCGTCAGCGCGTATGCCAGGTTGCTGATGCGCTGGGCGTTAGTCTGCTGATTGTCGAAGTCGCCGCGCGGCACAATGTAAATCAAGAAGAGCACGATCACGGCTAGCGTAATCAGCGCTGGGCTGACCGGGAAATCAGCGGGTAGGATGCTGGTCAGGCCCACGACCAGGAAGAGTAGTAGCAGAAAGCCGATAATCGCCGAAACCAGGCGGCGTGGTTGTTGGGCTTTCTGGTCATCGGGGTAGGCGTTCTCTGGCAGCAAAAGTAGCGCGATAACGATCAGACCAAAAATAGTGGCAATCGCACTCAATGGGCTGGCGATGAGGCCCACGGCTGTCGCGCCGAAGCCCACCAGCATGCCGAGAGCCGCGCCAATGAGGACGCCAAGGCGTGTGTCATACTGCTTGACGAAAAAGACGTAGAAGCCCGGTAGGGCACCAATTGCGGCCCAGAGCAAGATATTAATGACCGTATCCATGCGGTATGTCCCTGCAACTTATCCTCGTGGCCAGGGAGTCGGATGTCTGTTGCGAACTGGCGCGATGAGGAAAATACGCGAAATTGAATCGCGAAATGCAATTAAGAGGCTGGGGCAGGCACAGGCCCACCCCAGACGGATGTCTTACGAATTACTCTTCGAGGTCGAACTGGAGGTCTTCGATTTCGATCTGGATGTTCTCAGCAGCTTCTTCCGCGCTGATTTCACCGTTGATCGCGGCGACCAGGTTCTCCTGAATGAAGAACTGGGCACCCACTGCGCTAGCGAGCGTGCTCTGGCCAACGTCGAAGCCCATACGGCTGTAGCCGTCACTACCCGCGACGATGGTCGCCAGAGTGTCAGCATCGTAGAAGTCGCTCAGCGGGGCGCGGGTATCGACACCAACGTCCAGCATGGCCCAGCCATCGACGAACTCAGTTGCGTTGTCCGGTGTACCCCGGCGCATCGGGAACTTACCTTCAGCGGCGACGCCCAATGCGTCCAGGTAGCCTTCATTGAACCAGAACTCGACGAAGGTATCGGCGGCTTCCGGTGCATCCGGGCTGATACCAATGTTGAAGGTGCTGCCCCAGGCGGCGGGGGTGTCGTTGCTGTAGCCGCTGATGGCGCTGACGACGCCCGTGTTGCGAGCGATGTAAGCCGGGTCATCGGCACATTCTTCACAGGTTGGCAGGACGCTGTCGCGTAGGCCAGCCATTTCATCCAGGATGAATGGGGACCACATGGTCATGGCGCAGTTGCCAGCCAGGTATTCGGCGCGGGTCTGCAACCAGTACCAGTCGGATTCGGTCTGGCCAGCATTGTTCATCAGGTCCACATAGAACTGGATCGCTTCCACCATTTCTGGCGAATCAAAAGTGATGTTGCCATCGGCATCGACGAAGGACGCGCCATTGGCCAGCGCCACATGCTCGAACACCTGCCAGGTGAAGACTTCACCGGCGCTGTTGGCACCACAGAAACCGATCGTGCCATTGTCAGGATCGTTGAGTGTCTCGGCGGCGGTCATGATTGCTTCGTAGCTATCCGGTGCGGGCAGGCTTGCTGCATCAAACAGATCTTTGCGGAACAGCAGCATCTGGCCCCAACCATCGGACGGAACCGAGGCGTAGCCACCTTCAACTTCGGCCAGCGCCAGCGCGCCTTCGCTGAATGTATCCATACCCAGCGATTCGATCACACCAGCGGCACGGGCCGGGTCCAGGACGCCCTGGTCAACCCATTTGGCACTGAGCTGGATCGGGTGCAGGATGACATCCGGGGTGGTGCCGGAGGCGATATTGACGGCCATGAGTTGGTCCATCAAGTTTTCGTCCATCACAGCCAGCTCGACGGTGACGCCGGGGTTGGCTTCTTCAAAAGCAGCGATAATGGCTTCCTGGCGTTCCACACGTTCCGGCTGGAATTCACTGGACCAGAATACGACGGTTTGGGCGTCCTGTGCGGCGATTGGCAGGGCCAACATCGCCAACAGGGCCAGTACGACGACGAATAAGAGTGTCTTTTTCATGGTTCTTCCCTTCAAATTACTTCACTAAAACAGATCACTAAAACGGATAGTTTGGATAACCGAAACGTTTTGGATACTTTTGCCAGAGACTTCCTCCTGCTAAATCGGACGTTTTTTGAAGCCACCGCTGGCGGTGGCGCTAGATTGCTAAGGGTTGCCCGCTGGATGCGCGAATGATGAGTTTGGGTTCCAGCAAGATGCCAGTTTGCTCTGGCGGCTCACCGTTGATGATCTGGATGAGCATCTCGGCCACTAGCTCGCCGATGCGATATATCGGCTGGCGAACGGTCGTCAAGTCCGGGGTGATGTGTCGTGCCAGCGGAATATCATCGAAGCCGCCCAGGGCCATGTCTACACCGACTTGTTTGCCTGCCGCTTGTACAGCCGCCATCGCGCCAATGGCCATAGCATCGTTGCTGGCGACAATCGCCGTCATCTGTGGATGGCGTGCCAGCAGGTCGGCGGCAGCTTTTTGGCCGCTTTCCTGTTGCATATCGCCGTGCGCGACGTAATCCTCGCGGTAGGGTAGGTCGGCATCGGCCAATGCATGCTGATACCCCGCCAGCCGATAAGGCGTATAGGCCAGTTCCGGCGGTGATGAAATAAAGCCGATGTGCTCATGCCCATAGTCGATGAAGTGCGCCACCACCTGCCGAATGCCGGATTCGCTGTCGGCATCGACAAACGGGAAATCATCGGGTTCATCGGGCGCACTGCGTCCTGATACCACAAAGGGGTAGTTGTTGCGCTGGAGGTAAGCAATGCGCGGATCATCGTGCATCGTACGGGCGACAATCACGCCATCAACGCGCCGCCCACCGGCGATGCGTTGGTAGGCACGCAGTTCATCCTGGGGTGTCAATTGTGAGCTAATCAGCAGATCGAATTGATGTTGTGAGGCGACGTAGCTGATACCCTTCATCAGCAGGCTGAAGAAATCGTCATCCGGCTGATGGGCTGCCTGTGGAATCACCAGGCCGATGGTTTCGGCGCGCTGTGCCTGTAACTGACGCGCGAGCATATTCGGCTGATAGCCGAGTTCCCTGGCGACGGTGATGATGCGTTCACGAGTCTGTTCGTTGACATCGTCATAGCCACCGAGTGCCCGCGACGTGGTGGTCACGGAGTAACCCGCAGCGGCGGCGACATCTTTTAAAGTGACAGGCATAAAAACGTCTTCTAAGACTTCAAAAAGTCAGCAATTTTGATACTTTTTAAGGCTCCGAAACGTTTCGGATTACACATAGCATATCAAAAATGAGGTAATGCTGTCAAATTTCTAGCATTAATGGGTCATGAGTGAGATGAATCATTGTAAATAGCTGAGGAATTTCTCGTTGTGCCAGGAGCAATTTTGTGGCCTAAACAAGCATTGTGACACAGATCAGTTGGCTGCAAAAGTCACCAGCGCAAAATTCTGGTCACAGTTAGGGAAGCTAATATGGATAGAAGGTGAAAGCTTATTTCCTGTAGAACGATCTTCAACCCAAATGGAATACGCATAGTCGAGGTTAGGCAGGAGGAACGACCAACCATATTCTCCGTAGGTCGAATCTTCGCCAGGATATGTGAAGCTAGTTGGATTACTATAGCCATCAAGATATTCAAGCATTTCTGTCATCACAACGATGTCACTAGAGGCTACAAAGCTACTATCAACAATGAGTTCACCAGCCAAAATATTTTCACAAGAGAGTGTTTCTTTATGACTATAGGTGACTTCATCGTTCTCAAGTTCAAACATGTAGTTGATATCTGTCGGCGTGATTAGAGCACTCGTTTCTGTTTGTGAAGAGGGGAGCGCTACAGGACCCAAAATCCCCACTAGACTGATCAACAAAGTGATATTCAGCCACAGGCAGCCTACAGGATGCATTCTACTCATTTTGTTCCTCGTAATCGCCTATTCATATGTCGAACTGTAGCATGAATAGTGGTTCAATTCATGACGACATGAATACGCTTTGCATGTCTTATCCATACATCTGATGCAACAGATGCGCGTATATTCTAGCGTTCCAAGTGTTTTACCACCTGGAAACCCATTCCTCGCTAGCCTGTGCTATGCTGCCCTCAACCGACAGCCTATCCCAGGCCCACCAAACCCATGACGAGCACCCATCCTAGCCAACGCCCAGCAAAGTCCCCTCAAATTACGTTGAGGGGATTTGGGGGAGGGGTCCAACTAAAAACTTTTTTCGCCAAGCAGCTAAATAGGGCAGCAAAACGCCATTTTCCCAGTAAAATCGCCTCAAAACCCCCATTTTTCCCGGAATGCAGCAGCATACTGCGGACACTGCAAACGGAGACGTTGTGCAACAAAAAAGGCGGAGGGGTCACCTCCGCCTATGAGTTAGCTAAATTGTGTTCACGTTATGGCACATCGAAGGTGAACGTCCATGAGCCTTCAATGCGCTCACTCAAAGCCGCGTAAGCGTCGGACAGGATTGTCGGGATGTCCAGGTCAGGATTCGCTGGTGTGTTGAAACCCATGCCAATGTAGAAGGTCTGCGAGCCATCCAGCATGCTCATGATGTCGATATCGATCCCTTGCTCGGCCAGCAGCGACTTGAACTGCTCAGCGTTGGCTGCCGTCGCCGCAAACGTGCTGCGGAATGATAGGACTTCCAGTGTCCAGCTCTCATCCGACCCTGGAACATACGGTATCGGTAAGGACACTTCCTGGCAGATTTCGCCCGCACCCGGCGCGGTATCCAGCGGCGGTTCCACTTCCTGGCGTCCCACGCCATCTTCCCCTGTGGACACGGCTACCAGCGGCATCCATAGCTTCTCGCTGTCCGGCTGGGTGTAGCACAGGTTGAAGGTGGTCAGCGATGGTGTGATGCTGATCTGGTCCACGCGCACCTCAATGTCCTGGTCCGATGTCTGCATGGGTTCGTCCGTTGGCACCACATACTCGTCGATATACGCCAGCGAGAACTCAAACGTCATGTTGATCGGCTCGGCAGGTTCGGGTGCGTCTGCGGGTGTCAGGGTCGGCTGAGGCGTGCCGCCACCGCCACCGCCACCACCACCGCCGGAGCCACCGGATCCCATCATGGGCGTGCCGCCCAGCGAGACTTCCAGGCGCAGGTCGAGGTCGTCGAGGGGCGTTGCGATGCCCGTCGCGTCAAACGACAGATCATGGGTCATACGAACCATCGTCGTATCGCCACCGCCGCCACCGCCACCACCGCCGCCCATCACAGGCAGTTCGGTGTCAGTCGCCGCATCAAACAGGCGATAGTTGGGGGCAAACCCATTAACGGGCGGCGTCACGACAGCCGTATCGTACTCGATGCTTGCGCTCAGGGCCACGCGGTTGGCATCGGCATAGCCGCGCTCGACTGTCACGGTCACATCATCGACCGTCTGCGACAGGTTCAGCTCAGTGAACAGCCCCTGTTCATCGACGGCGGTCAGACCGGGGTCATAGGCTTGCTGGTACAGCCCGACTGCGGCGGCCACCGTGATGCTGGAAAAGATCAGCAGGGCAGTCATCAGCCCGGCCACCCGCAAAGAGCGCAGGCGCGGTGCTTGTTGTCTGGCGTGCAGGGCTTTCTGCACATCTTGGATGAGGTTCATATCGTCAGGAATCTCCTTAATGGCGATCTGATTGAGGGTGTTGCGTAGGTCTTGCTCGTTCATGGATTAGCTCTCTCCCCAGCTCAGGATGGCGCGTAGGCGATTGCGGGCCGCGTGCAGCCGCCACTTGACGGTGCCATTTGGCTCGTTTTGCTCGGCAGCGATCTCCGATTCGGTCATATCGAGGAAGTAGCGCATCACGACGGCTGCCCGCTGCTTTGGCGAAAGCTCCGCCAGGGCATCGGCCACCATACGTTGGCGCTCACTGTCATCCAACGCCTGCTGCGGGTCCCCCGTTCGTTGACGCTCTAGCGCGCTGGCGAAAGCCGCCTCGCTTTCAATCGTGTCTTCAAACGGAATCAACCGCTTCTGCTTATTCGCGGCGTTGATGGCCGCATTGACCACACTGCGCATCAGGTACGGCTTAAACCGCCGCCGTGTGTCGATCAGGTGACTGCGCTCATACATCCGAATGAAGACCGATTGCACCACATCCTGGGCAATGGCTTCATCGCGGGTGATGAGGTTCGCCGCGCGGATCGCTTCTACCTGATAGTGCTGCATAAGGGTTGCCAACGCGTCCATATCGCCTCGCTTCAGGCGTATTACCGCCTCCTGCTCGTTCAAGAACACCTCCTGTGCGAGTACTCACACCCTATGTACAGGCGAAGCCGGCAAATGGTTGGGTTTTGGATCAAATTATGAGCAAAAAGGAAAGAAAGTACCGTGTTTAAAGAGGAGACTGCCTCACAAGAATATTTAATTGTGGCGAGTCCCATACTTTGTAACAGGAATCATCGAAAGGAAGTTAAACAAAGCTCCGGCGACCATAGTAATGACGAAGATTAGGTCCTCCTCGATAAGAAAAGGATTCAATAGTATGGTTCCAACAAGCCATATACCACTTCCAAGGATTAGGCGAAAGGCAAAAATCCTGACAGGCTTGCCAGATAATGTAATTTCCCATTCCTTGACTCTGAGAGCATTAGAGAATGTAATTGTGCCTTTGACCAACGCACGAATCGCAAGCCCAATGTTGATGAGTGATACTAGAGTAAGAATATGCCAGACATTTAACATCATCTTGAACGCTCGCATTCTATGTCCATCATTCTGTCAACCATCCACTGCGAGGAGAGACTCAGAACCCGCAGGTTGTTTCTGCTTCTTCTGTGAACTCTGATGTGAAATCTCACTCATCGACATCCAGCCGCCGTGCGATGGCCTGACTGTGGCGGTCGCGCTTGACGCTGATGCGCTCCAGATAGACGCGCGTTGTGCTCAAATGCTGGTGGCCGAGCACGGTCTGCACGGCGTGTAGGTCGCCGCTGTCCTCCCCGACCATGCGCGCGACGGTATGCCGGGTCTGGTGCAGGTGAATATCGCCGAGGCCCGCTTCCTGGGCATATTTCTTAAGCATCTTGACGAAGCCGTGTGACGTCACCGCCTGCTGACCTTTGGCGGCACGATCATGGCGCAGCCACAGCGGATCGCCCGGTTCAAGCAGGGCTTCGGCTTCCAGATCGTCCCAACGCTCGGAGGCAATTAAATAGGCGATCAGGGCATTGCGCACGCCGATATCCAGTACCTCGGTCGCCCGATACAGGCCGCCTTTTTCCTGGGTGTGCAGGACAAGGCCCTCATCGGTCAGGGCGATGTCGCGCCAGGTTAGCTCAATGATTTCCGAGCGGCGTTTACCTGTGGCGAAGTAGAAGCGCAGCAGGGCATAGTCACGGACCGCGCTGAGGTTGTCCTGGCTGCACAGAGAGCGCACATAATGGAGCAGAGTGCGTGCGTCGTTGTCGCTGAGGGCGCGCGACTTCTCGCTTTGGTAGGCTTTGGGTGCTTTGGGCCGTGCCAGGTCCACTGGATTGATCGGGATGCGCTGCCGGAAGCGCGGTTCGTCCATCAGCCACTTGTAAAAGCTCGATAGACGGCTGATACGCGCGTAGACACTGGCCGGACTGAGGCCCATTTGCTCTAAATAGGCTTGCCAGTTCTTGACATCCAGCGGCGTGACGTGCTGTGGCGCTTTGTTTACCAGCGTGAAAAAACCAGCCGCCGAGCCGTTGTCACCGTCACCGACCAGGGCCGTTTGCTTGTCACGCAGCAGGTCGGCGCGGCGGGCGCTGTCGGCGTTGGTGGTGGCATCGGCCCACAGCGCAATGGCATTCAGCAGAACAGGTGGCAAGTCAGGCTGGCGAACGGGCTGCATCAGGCATTCCAATCGGAAAATACTAATTGTGTAACCATCGTGCCCCCAGTATAGCGCATCCAATAGCCGATAGGGAATAAGAACAAATGAGCTATTTGTGCTATAATCGGGATGTTGGCAAATAGTTCCAAGTTGCGTGGCAATGACATCATATTTTGAAGCCCGTGCGTCCGATTCTTCTTATGTGTATCGTATATGGCGCGGCCACTTTGACGAAGATAATAGGCCCGTGTGCCCCGCTAATACCCACTGGAACCTTCTGTTCCTACGAAAGGGCAGTCAGGTGCGGGTGGCCGCGGAAGGGCCGCTGACGCAGGCCTTGACCAAGTTCGAGGCGCAGGATAGTGAATTTTTGGTGATTCAGTTGGAGGCTGGTGTCTATATGCCGCATCTGCCTCCCGATGACCTCGCCAACAGTGCGGCGACGTTGCCACAGGCAGCAGGCGAACGTTTCTGGCTCAAAGGCGCTTCCTGGCAGATGCCGACCTTCGACAATGTGGAGACGTTTGCCGAGCGACTTGTTCGGCAGGGACTTCTAGAACGGGACCCTGTCGTGCATAGCGTATTGAATGGCCAGCGGGCAGGTGTTTCCGAGCGCACCATCCGGCGGCACTTTCTGCACGGCACAGGCATGACGTTGAACATCATGCAACAGATTGAGCGTGCGCGGCAGGCCGCCAACCTGATCGAAAAATGGGTTCCGCTGGTGGAAGTCGCTTTGCAAGCTGGTTATGCGGATCAGGCCCATATGACACGCTCGCTGCGGCGCTACTTTGGCCAGACCCCAACGCAGTTGCTGCATCCCGATGTCCTGCAGCTTTGTCCAATCTGTTCAAGACCTGGACTGATGCTTGATTTATGCTCGTGTTGTCATAAACAAGCGCAAACCAACCTAAGGAGTGTGCATTATGCGTAAGATTGTCTTCCTCATCCATATGTCGCTGGATGGTTACGTCGCAGATCGAAATGGCGGCATCGACTGGATCGCCTTCACTGATGAGCTGGCGAACCTTGCCGATAACCTCAGCGGCCAGATGGATGCCGCCTTGTACGGGCGTAACACCTACCAGATGATGGCGGATTATTGGCCGACTGCTGGCCAGGGTCCCGATGCTGATGCGCATGATCGCAACCATGCCCAGTGGTTCCGGCAGGCGACCAAAGTGGTTGTTTCCGACACGCTGGAATCCGCAGAATGGGCCGATGTCATCATCAAGGGCGATGAGCTGACTGAGCGTATCAACCAGCTAAAGGCGCAGTCTGGCAAAGACATCTGGCTGCTGGGCAGCCCGACCCTGTCCCAGTCCTTGATGCGGCTGAACCTGATTGACGAATATATCTTCACGGTAAGCCCGGTCATCCTGGGCGGCGGCAGCGCTTTGTTCCCGGAGCTAGATGTATCGCGCGGCCTCAAGCTAGTAGAAAATCGTGTAACCAACGCGGGGGCGCTCATCCTGAAATACGTGCCAACTACCGAATAGTCAGACTATAGAAAGAGCCTGTTCTGCGGGAGATGATGCCCATTGTAAGCATCATCTCCCGTTTGGCGTTATGACCAAGGTTTTTGGGGCCGAGTGCTGGCTTATGGTATCGTTGCGGCATCTGGCAGTTCATAAATAGGGAAGAAAAT
Organism: Anaerolineaceae bacterium; assembly: GCA_002699585.1. Lineage (GTDB taxonomy): Bacteria > Chloroflexota > Anaerolineae > Aggregatilineales > Phototrophicaceae > Phototrophicus. Next base: position 94,545 of record PABP01000008.1, read on the forward strand.
GGACCCGCAGATTGCCAATGCATTAGAACATGATCGCGTGATTGACATCACCACAAAAGGCCGCAAAAGTGGCCAGCCACGCAAGATTGAAATCTGGTTCCATAATGTAGATGGCCAGATATACATTACGGGCACACCCGGCACGCGCGATTGGTACGCCAACATGGTCGAGAATAATGCTATTACATTTCATCTGAAGCAGAGCGCCCAGGTTGATATTCCAGCGACAGTCGAACCGATCACGGAGCCGGAAGCTCGCTGGCCAATCCTCAAGCAGATTACAAGCCGGGTAGGACATGCCGATGACATCGACCGCTGGATGACGGATAGCCCGCTGGTGCGCGTCCATCTCAAGTTGGATTAAGCCGTGATGCACGAACAAATCGCCCAGGCATTAACCCAGGATCGCGTCATCGACATCACCACGGTAGGCCGCAAGAGTGGCCAACCGCGCCGCTTTGAAATCTGGTTTTACAATATTGACGGTGCGATTTATATTGCAGGCTTGCCCGGTACGCGCGACTGGTACGCCAATATGGTCGCTCATCCGCAGATCACGTTTCATCTAAAAGAAAGTACCCAGGCGGATATTCCGGCGACGGTTGAACCCATCATCGACCCGCAGGCGCGGCGTCCTATCCTGACGCATATCGCCCAGGAATGGGGCAAAACGGACCGTCTTGAAGAATGGGTAGCCAATGGACCGCTGGTGCGCGTCCATCTTGCGCTGGATTCGCTATAATTTTGAACAACACCTTAACCACGATACCTGTAACTACCCAACCTGAAAGAGACGAGTTATGCCCTCTATGATCGAACGAATTGGCCAGATGCTTTACGTTGGTTTCCGTGGCCTGACAGCACCCGATTATATTCTGGAATGGTTGAGCGAAGGCCGCGTAGGGGGCATTATTTTGTTCGCCCGCAATGTGGATACGCCGCAGCAGCTTGCCGACCTGACCGCTTCCTTACATGCGGCGGCTAAAACGCCCATTCTGGTGTGCATCGACCAGGAAGGTGGCAGCGTTTCCCGGTTGCGCAAGCTGTTTGCGGAAAGCCCTGGATCGATGGCTCTCAGTTCATCAGCCAATGCGGAGGACATCACCGAGCGTATGGCGGTTGTGTTGGGTTCGGAATTACGTGCATTGGGCATCAACTGGGATTACGCGCCAGTGGTCGATGTCACCTACAACGCCGATAATCCGACTGTCGGTACGCGCTCCTTCGGCACAGAACCTGAGCGCATTGGTGAGTTGGCTTCGGCGATGGTGCGCGGCTTACAGCAAGAGGGGGTCGCGGCTTGTGCCAAACACTTCCCTGGCCTGGGTGACACCGCCATCGACACCCACGTCGCGCTGGCCCACATTGACCAAACGGTCGAGCACTTGCTGGAAGTTGATTTGCAACCCTATCGCCAGGTGATTGACACGGGTATCGCCAGCATTATGACGACGCATACCATCTTCACCGAGTTGGATGCAGATTACCCGGCGACCCTTAGCCCGGTCATTATTCAAAAGCTCATCCGTGACAAGTTGGGTTTCCAGGGCATGGTATGCAGCGATTGCATGGAGATGAAAGCCATTGCCGATAACTACGGCAAGGGGGAATCGGCTGTATTGGGGGCGCTGGCTGGCCTGGATGCGATTCTCATTTCACATACGCGCTCGCATCAGGAAGAAGCCATGCAAGCGCTCTATGATGCTTTCGAAAGTGGTCGCCTGAGCGAAGCTATTGTCGATGCAGCCAACGAGCGCATCGCCGCCATGAAAGCTGCCTATGGCATCACGCTGCCGTTAGACATTAGCGGCATTGCGTCAGAAGAGCACAAGCAGGTTGGCTTAGAAGCGGCTCGTGCTGGGGTGGTCATGCTGCGCCAGGACCAGAGCGTGTTCCCGCTGCGTGACGCCGGACATGTCGGCCTGATTGAATTTGCTTCGATCATCGACAGTGAAGTCGTGGAGCAGGGCGGCCTGACTGGGTTAGCGAATGCCGTTGAGGAAAAAGCGCCGTTTGTGACGACCATCTCGTTGATGTCGCGTGATAATGCCCCGGAAAAAGTGGAATCGGCGTTGGACTTAGCCGCTGAAGCCAATGTGCTCATCCTGGTGACACGCAATGCTCATCTGAGCGAGGAGCAGCGCGAGTTAGCGCTTAAGCTGGCAGATGCTTCACAGCGACTGGTCGTGTTGTGCCTGCGCAACCCGTATGATGCGGCCCTGTTCCCGCAGGCCGGGACGGTCGTTTGTACATCCGGCGATTCCACGCCGTCGCTGGTGGCTGTCATGGAAGCCCTGCAAGGCGAGTTTGAACCAACGGGCAAGCTCCCGGTTGAAGTTGGATAAACTTGGCACTCGACTATGATTGCTATGTGAGCTACATTAGCCCCTTGTGACCCATAAGGGGCTTTTTTATGCATATCTCGCGCAATGTCAATCTGCTGGGTTGGTTCAACTTCTGGACTGACTTCCGGCCCTATGCACCCATCGCCATTTTGTACTTCGCGGAGGTATCCGGGTCGTATGCGTTGGGTATGAGCATTTTTAGTACTGTGATGCTGGCCCAGGCCATTTTTGAAGTGCCAACAGGCATTTTGTCTGATCGTGTGGGGCGTAAGATGACCATGGTCTACGGGGCCGGGGCGGCAGTAATCGGCATGGTGTTTTATGCGATTGGCGGCACGTACCTGGCGCTGGTAGTTGGCGCGATATTCGAGGGTTTGGCGCGGTCGTTTTACAGCGGCAATAACGAAGCGTTGCTGTTCGATACGGTCACAGAGATGGGCGAGCGCGGCAGCTATCAAGAGTATCTGGGAAAGACTTCGTCCATGTTCCAATTCGCGCTGGCGATTTCTGCGGTATTGGGCAGCCTGATGGCAGCCATATCTTTTCGCATAGTCATGTGGGTATCGGTGATACCGATGATACTGGCCTTTATCGTCAGCCTACGCCTGATCGAACCGAGCTTGCACAGCGCCAAAACGGGCAACGTCTACAGCCACCTCGCGCAGGCCTTCAAGCACTTTTTACACAATCCCCGTTTACGCCTGTTGAGCATCGCCAACATCCTCAGCTACGCGATAGGGGAGGCGTCCTGGCTGTTTCGCTCAGCGTTCATTGAACTGCTGTGGCCAGTATGGGCGATTGGCCTCTCGCAGATGGTCAGCAACATGGGCGCGGCCATCAGCTTCTACTTTGCTGGGCCACTTCTCAAACGTTTTGGGGAGTTCAAGCTGCTTGTGGGTGGGGCCATCCTGAGCGATATTATCAATATTATTAGCCTGCTGATGGCCAATGTATTCTCTCCAGCGCTGATGGCTCTCAACTCCATTTTCTTCGGCGTCAATACGGTCGCTAAGGGCAATCTGGTGCAGCAGGAGTTCAGTGACGAGCAGCGGGCGACGATGGGGTCACTCAACAGCTTTGCGGGAAGCTTGGCATTTGCTGTATTTTCATTTTTGCTGGGGGCTGTCGCAGATCAGTTTGGTGTGATCGCGGCACTAGTAGGATCCACATTATTGGCCTTCATTCCGATTGCGCTTTATGCCTATGTGCTGCGCCCTCGCAAAAATCAGCAGGCAAACATCAGCCCGGAACCGAGCGTCGGCAAATAGCTCACAAAAACTCGTGCTTGACCTTCAAGCCCCTTGAAGGTTTACAGTAGGTATATCAGCACGAGGGGTAGCCCATGTTCAAAATTGGCGATTTTGCCGTCATTGCTCAGGTTCCAGCCAGCCAGTTACGCTACTACGATGACATCGGCCTGTTTAAGCCCAGCCACATCGACCCGCAGAATGGCTATCGTTACTATGCGATTGAGCAGCTTACGGACCTCAACCGCATTATTGCGCTCAAAAACCTGGGCCTATCACTGGATGATGTGCGTCACATGCTGGCCAACCACATCGCCAACACGGATATTCGGCATCTGTTGGAAACCAAAAAAGCAGAAATCGAGCGGCGGCTAGAAGAAGACAAAGCGCGGCTGCGGCAAGTCGAGGTGCGCCTGAACCTATTGGAGCAGGGCATCGTGCCGTCAACGCAGCCGGTGATCGTCAAGCCGGTTGGCGCTCTGCGCTACCTGGCCCTGAAGCGCGTTTCGCTCGATCAGGAGCGCTTTGTCGCGGAGTTCACTCACATATACGATGCCATCCACGAAATCGACATCCCCGACCGAAGTTACTGCACCTGTATCGCCCATAATGCGGGCTACGAGCCAGACGGCTTGCATTGGGAATTGGGCTTCTATGTGGGGACATCTGCGCCGGAAAACTTGGCAATTAGCGAGCAGATTTGCTTGCAGCGCACGGACCTGCCTGCTGCCGATCATATGGCGTCGATCATGCATGTGGGGTCGCTAGCCAGCGGTGGAATGGCATATGCAGCCCTCAGCCAGTGGATTGCGTTCCATGAGTACCGCATATGCGGCCCATTCCGCGAGATTTTCCTAGTAGCGAACGCTCCGCTAGACGTCACGGCATCCTGGGTGATGGAAGTTCAAGTTCCGATCAATATAGAAATCACATAAGACAAAAATTTCATAGGGAGGTTCCAAATGGAAGTGACTGAATTTTCGGAAATTCAGGTAGAGTTCGACGCGCGTGTACGCGCCATGATTTACTGCAATTTGGCGACGGTTGATCGCCAGACGCGGCCCCGTTCGCGGATTGTGCATCCGGTGTGGGAAGGCGAAATAGGCTGGGTGACGAGTCGGCGTTATGCGCATAAAGCGCGCCATCTGGAGCATAACCCGCATGTGTCGGTGGCGTATGTTGGCGATCTGGTGAAGCCCGTCTACGTCGATTGTGTCGCCGCATGGGAAGATGACCCTGATGAGAAGGCACGCGTCTGGGAGTATCTCAAAGCAACACCTGCTCCTTATGGCTTTGACCCGGCGACCTTGTTCAGTTCGCTGGATGATCCCAAGTATGGTCTGCTGAAGCTGATACCCTGGCGCATTGAGCTGCCGACGATGCCGACATCGACGCTAATCTGGCGTCATCCAGCCTAGTTTGTGTATGGTTTTTTGCAAAGTCGATGGGGTAGGTAGATCGTGAGACTTTTATCAACACAACAACTATATTTTACCGCGTAGCTATGGATCAGACCACAAATTGGGGGGATTTGGAGGCATCAATTGGCATATGATGAGGGGGCATTGCAATGCGCGTAACTGCGATACATATGCACCCGAAAGAGAACAACATGACGACCCAAACGTTTACTCTCCAACCCATCGGCTCGGTTGAAGCCGATACCACCGGATTCACACTCAAAATTGACGAAGCTTATCGAGAAGGGCTGCTGGGCCTCGACCAATTCAGCCATGTGATCGTCTTCTGGTGGGGTGATCAATCCGATACGGAGCAGGCGCGGGCGACGCTGACCGAAAAACTGTACTATGCTGATGACATCGAAGCGGGGGTGTTCGCTTGTCGCACGCCCAATCGACCGAATCCTGTTTTGATGACGGTGTGCGCTATTCTGCACATCGACGCCGTGGCAGGGACGATTGTTGTGCCATATCTGGATGCCGAAGATGGCACGCCCATTATCGACCTTAAGCCCTATATTGGTATGTCGGATCGTGTGAAAACCTTGACGCCATCGTCCTGGTTCCAGGGGTGGCCGCAGTGGATTGCTGAAAAAGAAGGGGATATGCCTGACTGGGTTATGGCCAAGCTCATGAACATTCCTGACGCCTAACGATCATTAGCGAAGAGATCTTCATACCTTCCTCCAAATGGAGGAAGGTTGTTTCAAAATTGCATGGAGAGGTCCTAAGTCCAACGCTAGCATGCCGGGTTCAGGTAGGTAAGAATAGGTGCACTTATCTTATTTATCCTGTGAGCCTAACCTATGTCTGAACCCGCATCGCAACCGAACGAAATGCGCACCAATTCGTTGTCATCAAGCACCAATGCCGCCTTGAACGCTGTCCTCGCTGAGCACCTGGGTGAAACCTTCCCGGCAGTCGCACTGGCTGTCTATCACCGGGGCAGCGTCATCGTCGAATCCGCATGGGGGTATCTGGACCCCATCACGGAAATTCCGCTGACGAGTGATGCGCTATTTGACATGGCTTCCGTGACGAAACTGTTCACGACGACGGCTATGTTGTCGTTGCTGAGTGAGCGCAAAGCCGATTTGCAGACGCCACTTGTCGAGATTGTGCCGGAATTTGGGGCTATATCGCCGCGTGGCATTGATGGTGGGCAGGACCCGCACAGCAAAAAACATCTGCCGACACCACGGGAATTGGCTGATGTGCAGGTCGACCCGGCACAGGTGACGCTGTTCCATTTATTAACACATACTAGCGGGCTGCCGCCCTGGCGCGATGTCTTCAACGCAGCCGGCCTTGCGCCGATGCCCCCCAATGTGCCCGATCCTATTGACCAACCCACGCGCTGGCAACATGGTCTGGAAGCCATGTGCCAGTACCAGTTTGTCGGTGAGCCGGATGGCGTGGTACGTTATAGCGATATTGGCTTGATGCTACTTGGTGAAGCGGCGACCCGCTTGCATGGTACGCTCAGCCAGCTTGAACCCATGATTCAGGAGCGTGTATTAGATAAGCTCGGTCTGAGTGATGCCATGTTCAACCCGGTGCGCAGTGGACGCGCCACGCAGATGCAGACGGTTCCCACGGAAATTGATGCAACCTGGCGCAAACGCCGCGCCTGGGGTGAGGTCCATGACGAGAATGCTTGCGGTCTGGGCGGGATCGCGGGCCACGCTGGCTTGTTCGCTACGGCCAGTGCCATTGCGGAGTTCGGTCAGGCGTGGCTGGATGGGGCAGGTGCCTTTGGCATTACTCCTGAACTGGCGCAGCAGTCCAAGCAGCAGCAAGCCAGCACCGATGGCAACCCGCGCGGATTGGGCTTCCTGCTGAAATCAAAAGAGGGCAGTTCCGCTGGGGATGTGTTCAGCGATAGCAGCTATGGTCATACTGGGTTTACGGGCACGTCCATGTGGATTGACCCGGAGCGCGAGCTTGTGGTGGCGTTACTGACCAATCGCGTGTATCCAGGTCGCGAGAAACCCGGTATCCATGCTTTCCGCCGCGCCATGCATGATCTACTGGCGCGTGAGGTTGACGGCTAGTAAGGTTATAATAAAATTCATACTGAGTAATCGATCAAGGTGTTTTGACCCCTATCCTCATTCCTTCCCCCATGAGGTGGAAGGATGCCTTTCTTAGCCCATTGGTAGCAAGATAAGTCCCCTCACATCATGGGAAGGGGATTTAGGGGCGGGGTCTTTGAAGACAAACATCCAATTGAAGCTGTTGTGCCACCAGATGAGAGTGACGTGCCCTAGAGCATGTCAGACCATTTTCAAGAAAGATAGCATATGTCCTATTATATGGGGATTGATGGCGGCGGCAGCGGCATGCGCGTTGTCATCATTGACGCAGCGCGCATGGTTATCACGCGCATAGAAGCCGATTCCGCGAACCCAAGCAGCCTTGGCCTGGAAGAATCCACGCGGCGCATTCAGGCGGCGATGACCCAGGCTTTGAAACAGGCTAATCTGGCTGCTGATGCGATTGTGGCGGCAGGCATCGGCATTGCCGGGGCCGCTGAGGAACATTCCAGGCCGTGGTTGACGAGTACCGCCCAGGCCATTTTGCCAGCAGCCACTATCATTCCTAGCAGCGATGTTGAAGTGGCACTGGTGGGGGCACATGGCGCGCGCAGCGGGGGACTGCTCATCGCCGGGACGGGAAGCATCATCGCCGGCATCAACAACGACAATAAGCTGGTTCGGCTGGGGGGCTGGGGCTACATCTTCGGTGATGAGGGCAGCGGCTTCTGGATTGGCAACCAGGCATTGATAGCCGCAACACGCGCTTTCGATCAGCAAGGGCCGCCGACGGTGCTGCTTGAGCGCATTATGGCCCATCGCCAGATTACCAACCCCTACGATCTGATCCAGTGGGTGTATCGTGGTCCCAAAGTGCCTGTGCGCGAAATCGCGGCCCTTGTACCGATTGTGTTACAGGCAGCCAACGAAGGCGATACGCTTGCCCAGCAGATTGTTGAAGTCGCGGCCAGAGAACTGGCGCTTCTGGCAGAGACGCTTATGAAGCGCACCGGCCTAACTGCTGCCGACCTCAAATTCGCGGGCAGCCTGATTACCAACGACAACGACATCAGCCAGCGCCTCTGTGAGCGACTCTCGCTTGCGGCGATTCCGCAGGCCCAATATGAACCCGTTATGGGGGCGGCGCTGCTGGCCCTCTACGCTGACCAACCTGGGAGTGAACATGCAAACTGAACAACAAAATCCGCGTTCGATGCAGTTGGACCAATCCTCGACGCTGGATGTGCTGCGCATCATGAACGAGGAAGACCAGAAAGTGGCCTTGGTGGTGCAGGATGCCTTGCCGCAGATCGCGGCGGCGGTCGATGTCATCGCTGAGCGCATGGGGCGTGGTGGACGCCTGTTTTACGTCGGCGCGGGGACCAGTGGCCGTCTGGGTGTGCTGGATGCCGTCGAGTGCGTGCCGACCTTTGGTACGGAGCCGGAGCAGGTCCAGGGCTTGATCGCAGGTGGTGACCGGGCTTTTGTGCGGGCTGTGGAAGGCGCGGAAGATAGTCGTGAGCAGGGGGCGCTCGACCTGAAAGAGCGTCATTTATCGGCTGATGACGCCGTAGTGGGCATCGCCGCCAGTGGCCGCACGCCTTATGTGTTGGGTGCGCTGGCCTATGCACGAGAAGTCGGTGCGGCCAATATCAGCATCGCCTGCAATGTACCCTCCGCCGTGCTGGATGCCGCTGATTATCCGATTCCGCTGCCTGTGGGGCCGGAAGCACTGACGGGCAGTACGCGCCTCAAAGCCGGGACCGCGCAGAAGTTAGCGCTCAATATGCTGAGTACGGCCACGATGGTCAAGCTGGGCAAGGTCTACGGCAATTTGATGGTCGATGTCAAAGTCACCAACGAGAAATTGGTGCATCGGGCGCGCCGCATCCTGATGCAGCTCACGGGCGTTGATGAAGCGGAGGCCATTCGTCTGCTGGCGGCGACCGACCAGCATGTGAAGACAGCGGCAGTTATGTATCATCGGGGTGTGGATGCCGCTGCCGCCCGCGACCTCCTGGCAGAAAAAGGGGGCCATCTGCGGGCGGTGATCGGTAGCGTATAAACCCCTCCTCTAAATCTCCTCCCCATGATGGGAGGAGACTTTGGCTGATTTGCGAGGTTGGGGAGATTATAGGAGCCTGCCCGATGCAAAAAGCCAAACGCAAAAATGAATCTCAGCCACTGCGTCGCTACTGGCGGATATTTCTGCCGTTGCTGGTTCTGCTGACGGTCTTTCTGCGCTTCCCACTGCGGATTTTTCTGCGCGATATGGTTTATACGATCATTATGTATGGCGCTGTTTCCGTGCTATGCGTGATAGTTGCCTTGTGGGTCTATCGTCGCTATGGACGATTGGCGCGGCGTTTGGTGGCAGTGATTGCCTTGTGTGCGATTTTTTCCGGCTGGCAGGTTTTCGATTTGACAGTTTTGCGCACAAATACACGATCACCAGCATCGGGAATCCCTATTAATCCATCACACTCACGGTTGATCGGATGGGCATGGTATTATCCGCGCTTCCCAGACTATGAAAGTATTTACTGTCACTCAATTCAGGAACACTATTTTGGAATTAGATTGATTGCGATTGCTTACAGCATTGAGCATAAGCCTTGGTTCGCCTGTGGTGGCTGAGCCAATGTGTTAAATATGTGTTATCTCCGTTGAGTTTTACGCTGTGAGGCTGCCTGCTGCCGTATAGTAGGGTAGCAACTATAAATAACATCGCAGCGAGCAATGCATCATGGCAAAAATCCTCTTCTTCAACGTTCCGGCGCATGGACATGTGAACGCCACTTTTCCCCTCGTCCGTGAGCTGGTCGAGCGCGGGCACGAAGTCCGCTATTATTGTAGCGACGAATTCCAGGCGAGTATCGAGCGCAGCGGGGCGACCTTCTGTGCTTATCCGATTTCTGCGCCGGATGCCGCCGAGGTCGTTAATGGCATATCGAGTAATTTATCGAGTTTGGTGCGGCTGCTACTGGAAATGTCCGAAGTATTGGTGCCGTTTGCCATAGAAGAAATCGAGCGCGAACAGCCGGACCTGGTGATGTATGATGCCATTACGCTGTGGGGCAAGATCGCCGCGCGTGCCACAAAATCGCGGGATGTGGTGCTGTTTACGATCATGGCCTTCAACAATTTGTGGGTGCTGGGAATGCGGCGTGTGCTGGAATTCGCCCGTATGGCCATTCCAGAGTTTCCGCGCATCGTCTGGTTGCGTCGTAAAATCGATCGCAAATATGGCCCGGAGGCACTCGGCAAGCAGTTCTTCCCGGTCAAAGGCCAGACCAACATTGTGTTTCTGCCGCGTATCTTCCAGCCGGAAAATCGCTTTGTTGATGACAGCTTCATCTTTGTGGGACCCTCAATTGACCCATCATCGCGGCCAGAGCAGGACTGGCAACCTCTGGAAACCGAATTGCCGCAGGTGTATATCTCGTTAGGGACGATCCACAATGCCAACACCGATTTTTACCGGACGGCTTTTGCCGCCTTTGGCGATTACCCGTCGCAGTTCGTCCTGTCGGTTGGCCCCAAGACGGACATCAGCCAGCTAGAGCCGATACCCGATAATTTTCTGGTCAAAAACAGCGTGCCGCAACTGCGCGTTTTGCAGGATGTGGATGCGTTCATCACGCATGGCGGCATGAACAGTATGCAAGAGGGCCTGTACTACGGCGTGCCGCAAGTGGTTGTTCCGCAGCAGATGGAGCAGTTGGTCAATGCGCTGCGTATTGATGACCTGGGGGCGGGCATCTGGCTGGATGTCGATGCGGGCATCACCCCGGACATGCTGTGTGACGCACTGGATCGTGTGCTGAATGAAGCGCACTTCTGGACGAAAGCGCAGGAGGTCAGCATCCAGTCGCAGACAGCAGGGGGCTACAAAGGTGCTGCCGATGCCATCGAATCGCTGGTTAATTAACGTAAAGCAAAATATAAATTTTGCTAGCCTAAAAATATGATATACTGGCTCTATCTTCGGAAATGATGGAGCCTTGCGCTATGGCTAAAATTCTCTACTTCAATATCCCTGGCTACGGCCACGTCAATGCCACGCTTCCAGTCGTCGCGGAACTCACGCGGCGTGGCCATGAGGTCATCTACTACTGCGGCACCGATTTCCAGGGGGCGATTGAAAGCGCCGGGGGGATCTTCCGACCGTATCCGATTGCCGACCTCGACTCGCGTATGATCGTGCGCATATCCAGGCATCTAGCGAATGTCTCGTCATATCTGCTGAAATCCGCGCGTACATTGGCGCCGTTTGCGATTGCAGAAATTGAGCGCGAACAGCCCGACCTGGTCATGTACGATGCTGTTACCATCTGGGGACGGATCGCTGCGGCTGTCACGGGAACGCCGAGTATCGCCAGCTATACGGTGATGGTCAATGAGGGCCGCAAAATTGAGATTGGCTGCCGCAAGATGGCGGTTTTCGCTGCCACCGCGATCCCCAAATTGCCCGGGTTGGCTATCCATCGCCGCGCGTTGATCAAAGCCTATGGGGAAGACATCATGCATGCGCCGCTGTTCCCCAGCAAAGCCCAGAAGAACATCGAATTTATCTTGCCCAGCTTTCAGCCAGAGTCGCAGTTTGTCGATGACAGCTTTGTGCAGGTTGGCCCGTCAATTGATCCGGCGCTGCGGCAGGAAGCACCCTGGCAACCGCTGGATACGGCCTTATCCCAGGTGTTGATTTCACTGGGTACGGTCAACAATCGCAACACGCATTTTTACCGTACCGCCTTCGCTGCCTTTGCTGATTATCCGGCACAGTTCATTTTGTCGGCGGGTAAGCTCGTCGATATGGATCAGATCGGCGCGGTGCCGGGGAATTTCCTGGTCAAGGAGAGCGTGCCGCAGTTGCAGGTCTTGCAGCAGTCGGCGGCTTTCATCACACATGGCGGCATGAACAGCGTACAGGAGGGCTTGTATTACGGTGTGCCGCTGGTGGTCGTTCCGCAGCAGATGGAGCAGTTCATCAATGGCAAACGTGTTGCTGAACTGGGTGCGGGCGTTCTGTTGGATAAGGGCGATGGTCTTACGCCGGAACAGCTACGGTCAGCGCTCGACACCGTGCTGACGATGCCCAGCTACACACAGGCAGCCCGGGCACTTGGTCAGGAAGGGCAGGCTGCTGGCGGCTATGTCCGCGCTGCTGATGAAATTGAGGCGTTTCTTGGCAGGGTGTCAAAGCAATTCATCGAAGAGCATGCAGGGAAAATCCGAGTGCTGAGTGGGTATTTGCTTGATTAATCGTTTCCAAAGGCACTTTTAGCCATGCCCGTGAGCAGGCCCATCAGCGTGCGATAGGGTGATGGGCCATAGCTGATACGAGCGACGCCCAATTGAGCCAACTGCTTGTTGTCGGTATCGTCCATCAGGTTCATGATATTCACGGGCAGGGGAGAATCCGCGCACAGTCGCGCGATGTCGTCGGCAACTTTTAGCCCAGGGGCGAAGAACCCGCTCGCGCCAGCCTCGGCAAATGCCTGGGCGCGTTCGATGGCGTGACTGAGATGGGCCGACGTGCGCTCGGCGGGAGGTGTTTGCAGGTAAATGTCGGTGCGGGCATTGATGAACAGCGGCACACTAGCATCATCGGCGGCTTTACGGGCGGCCTGAATCCGTGCAGCCTGCAATTCAAGCGGGTGTAGACCGTCTCCATTGACCACCTGATCCTCAAAGTTGATACCGACTGCGCCAGTTTCGATGACACTGGCGACGTTAGCGTATACGGCGTCGGGCTCGACAGCATAGGCGCCTTCAAAATCGAGCGACACGGGCACATCAACGGCCTCAGCGATGCGCCGAATATTATTGAGCGCGAAATTCAGTGGGACGGTTTCGCCATCTGCAAAGCCATTGGCTTCCGCGACCGAGGCGCTGCCCGTTGCCAGTGCTTTGGCTCCGGCAGCAGCTACCGCCTTCGCGCTGCCAACATCCCAGACATTGAACAACAGCAGCGGATCACCTTTGACATGGAGACTGGCGAACAATTTGGCTTTTTCGGTTTGGGTGGGCATGGCTGTGTCCTTGCGTGTGACGACTTTGCACATATCGTAACAGGAAACCTAGCGATTTCCTCCTGATTCTTGCATTCACAGTTGGGCTTTTGCTGAATGTTGACTTAGAGCCATGCCACTTCGGCGGGCGGCTGTGCTATACTGTGAACCGACCAGTCAGTCTAGTTGTGAAGAACTGCACAATGCCCCCAGAAACCGATCATCCGGCGGAAGCCGACAAACCGCAAAAAACCCGCGAGCGCATCCTTGACGCGGCGCTCGATGTGTTCAGCCGCAAGGGTTATTACGATACGCGCATGGACGAAATTGTCGAGGAATCCCATGCGTCCAAAGGTTCGATCTACTTCCATTTTCCGAATAAAGAGAAGCTCTTCATGGCGCTGGTGGAAAAATTCGCCACGCTATTAGAGCGTAACGTCACGGAAGCCATTGCCCAGGAGCCGCAGGGCATGGCGCGGGTACAGATCGCGCTGCAATCGGTACTGGAGACGTTCGGTAAGTATCGTCGACCCGCTAAGATTCTGCTGGTGCAGGCGGTGGGGTTAGGCAGTGTCTTCGAAAAGACGCGCATGCAGATGACCGACCGCTTCGCTGACCTCATCAAGACCTATCTGGATGAAGCGATTGAAGTCGGTGAAATCGAGCCTGTCGATACGGCGGTTGTGGCCCACGCCTGGATGGGTGCGATTTACAACGTGGTCATTCAGTGGGTGTATACCGGCGATCCTGACCCGCAGCGCATTATGGATACATTGTTGCCGCTGCTGCTGAACAGCGTGCAGTTCCATGTTGTGCGCGAGGATGCCTGATGGACGAGTTCGCATCAGAGCATATGCCGACCGTTCAGGAGCAGTATGGTCGCCTGGTGAGCGTCAGCCTGCCAGCGGAGGGCATCGACCCGATGGCAGCACTGGCCTGGGCACAGGGTCAGCCGCGTTTTTTCTGGTCCAGCCAGCGCGATGACCTGACACTGGTGGGCATCGGCAGCGCGGTGGAACTGGTAGCTTATGGCGAAGCGCGTTTTGAAGCGATTCAGCGACAGGCGGCAGATCTATTTGATGGGGCGGTGCTGGTCGGGGAAGGGCAGGCGCAAGCAGGGCCGAGGCTCTTTGGTGGCTTCGCTTTCCGGGATGATGCCGTGCCCGACGAAGCCTGGTCGGACTTTCCACCGGCGCATTTTGTGCTGCCGCATTACCAACTCAGCCATAGTTCTGTGGGAACCTGGCTGACGCTCAATGCTCATATTCCCGCCGATGAAGATCCGGCTTCGCTGACGGGTGATTTGCACGATGCCTTGCATGAGCGCATCAGCGAGCTACAGCAGGTGGCGATGCCTGTGCTGTCGATGCCTGCGCCGGACGCTTTGACGTATCCCATGAGCTATGACGCCTGGGAAACCATGCTTAATGACGCCGTTGGCCGCATTCGGGCGGGGGAACTCAAGAAGGTTGTGCTCAGCCGGGTGGCTGAGGCGCGTTATCGTGACCCCGTGCATATCGAAGCGGCGCTGGCCTATCTGGCGGATGCTTACGCCGACTGCTACCGCTTCATGTTTGAGCCGCGTCCGCAGCGAGCCTTTTATGGGGCCACACCGGAACTGCTTGCAAAGGCCGAGGGCGACCGGGTGCGTTCGATGGCTTTAGCTGGCAGCATGAAACGCGGTGACACGCCCGAATCCGATGCCGAGTTTGGGCAGGCACTGCTCGATAGCAAGAAGGATCGCCATGAGCACCAGCTCGTCGCTGATCGGCTGCGCGACCGTCTTAAGCCCCTGACTAGCGAGTTGACCATCGGCCAAACGGGCTTGCTCAAGCTGTCCAATATTCAGCATATTTATACGCCTGTGTCGGGCACGCTCAAGCAGCCGAAAGGTATTTTGCCATTGGTCGAGGCCCTGCATCCGACACCTGCGCTGGGCGGTGAACCGCGTGATATCGCGCTGCCGCTGATTAGTGAATTGGAACCTGTTCCGCGCGGGTGGTATGCGGCCCCGGTCGGCTGGATTGACCATCGGCTGGATGGGCAGTTCTCGGTGGCGATTCGCAGTGCGGTCGCTCAGAAAAATCGGGTGTGGATGTATGCCGGGGCGGGTATCGTGGCCGATAGCGAGCCGTCCAAAGAGTGGGACGAAACGGCGCTTAAATTTACTCCGATGCTAAAAGCTCATAATGCAGTGCTGAGTGCTGAAAAATCTAACCACAAAGACACAGAGAACACAGAGAGATAAATGCAAGAGTTAGATGCGCGGACGAACGATTTGTCCTACGAGATTATTGGTGCGGCGATTGAGGTGCATCGTGTTTTGGGGCCTGGATTGCTGGAAAGCATCTATGAAAGTGCGCTCTGTGTTGAATTGGAGCATCGACAGATACCTTATGAATGCCAAAAGGAAGTCAGCGTTCTGTATAAGAATCAACATGTGGGTGTGAATCGGTTGGATTTGCTGGTAGCAGATCGTGTGATTGTCGAACTGAAAGCAGTAGAAAGACTGGAACCTGTGCATTCGGCACAGCTTATGACGTATATGAAAATCACCAACAAACGACTGGGATTGCTCATTAATTTCAATGTGCGCATTCTGAAAGATGGTATCAAGCGAATCATCCTTTGAATCTTCTTTTCTTTGCGTTCTTTGAGTCTTTGTGGTTAGGAAATCGCTTTGAACCGAAACACATTTTATGCCACCACTTTTGTCGATGAACTGGCCCGCGCCGGATTGCACCATGTCTGCGCGGCACCTGGATCACGACATACACCGCTGATGCTGGCCTTCGCTAAGGACGAGCGCTTCAAAGTATGGCCGCACCTGGATGAACGCAGCGCCTCGTTTTTTGCGCTGGGGCTGGCCCGTGCTCTCGATGAACCCGTCGCGCTGATCTGCACATCGGGCACGGCAGGGGCGAACATGTACCCGGCGATCATCGAAGCGCACCAGTCACGGATTCCGCTGCTGGTGATTACCGCCGACCGTCCGCCGGAACTGCGCCACAGTGGGGCCAACCAGACCATCGACCAGATCAAGATGTTTGGCGACTTTGTGCTGTGGTTCGTGGATGCCGCCTTGCCAGAGAGCAACCCGCCTACGGTCGCTATTCGTAATCTGCGCACCCTAGCGGATCGGGCGCTGGCGAAAGCCAAAGGCCTGCGCAAAGGCGTCGTCCATATCAATATGCCATTCCGCAAGCCGCTGGAGCCGACTGAGGTCGAGGGGGATATTTTTGATGCTTCGAGTGGGGCAGAAAACGATAAAAGTGTCCCAAGAACACAAATGTATTCATCATACATATTCAAAGAATATGGTGAAGAAATTGGCCATGAGCTTTACAAGATAGAAGAAGGACTAATCATTTGTGGACCTACCTTGACAGAAAAAGAAGTCGTTGCTGTTCAGAGCTTGGCATCGGCACTTGAATATCCCATTGTTGTGGATGCATTGTCAGGTGCGAGATTTGAGAATCATAGATTAGATCGTCTGGTAGGTTCGTCTGAACTAATGCTTGATGCCATCAATTACACATCAAAAGTAATACTGCGCTTTGGCAGTATGCCTCTATCAAAGAAACTGAATGATTATGTCGTCAAGCTAAATCCATCCCGGTATATTGCTGTATCTAGTGATGACACATGGTCTGATGATGCGCATCTAATAACAGATTTTATCCCTTCTAACATAGAGCCTTTCTGCTATGAACTCATGCCTTTTGTGCTGTCCTCATCTCATGATCTATGGTGGTTAGAAGGTTGGCAATCCGTTGAGTACATAGCTTGGGAAACCATCGACCATGAAATGGCCAACGGAGCCTATTTCGATGGGGGCGTGGTCTACGATGTGGTTGATCTGATACCGGATGGCAGCACGCTCTTCGCTGGGAACAGCCTGCCTGTTCGGCATCTGGACCAGTTCGGCAAGCCGCAGGACAAGCGCATCTATACCTATGCCAATCGGGGCGCGTCGGGCATTGATGGCAATATCAGCACAGCCCTCGGCGCTGGGGCCGCGCGACCGGATGCGCCCTTAGTGTCCATTCTGGGTGACATCACGTTTTATCACGATATGAACGGCTTGCTGGCGGTGCATCGCTGCGGTGTGCCAGTGACCATCGTGCTGCTGAACAACGATGGCGGCGGTATTTTCCAGCGCTTGCCCATCAACCAGTTCGACCCGGAATTCACCGAGTGGTTCGTCACGCCACATGGGCTGGATTACAGTCACGCGGCCAAGATGTACGGCCTGGAGTGGGTCAGTGTGCAGGGGCGCGAAGAATTCCGGCAGGCGTTTAGTGCGAGCGTGACCGGACGCACCAGCACGATTATCGAGTTCCGTAGCGATGCCAAAACGGATCTGGCACGGCGCAATGAAATCGTCGCGGCGGTCCATGCACGATTGAAAGAACTGGACCTATAAGGAGACATCATGCGCTTACGACTCGAATTGTTCGTGAAATCAGTACCGGAATCAGCGGATTTCTATACGCGGGTGCTGGGCTTCGAGACGGTCAGCTATCAGCCGGATAACTATTCGGTGTTCAGACTGGGCGAGATTCAGATTGCCCTGCAAGATCGGGCACAACTGCCGGATGATCATCCGCTGAAGCCACAGCATGATGAGCGTTCCGGGCTGGCTGTAGAAATCGTGCTGGAAGTCGATGACCTGGATGCTACCTATGCGCGCGTCCAGAATGCAAACTGGCCGATTGCGGACGAACTCGGCAAGCGGCCCTGGGGCACGCGCGATTTCCGCGTGATCGACCCCAATGGATTGTATATTCGCGTCAATGAGTTGACGCAATAAAGTTGGTTACAGATAAGAGAGGAATATCATGGTTACAACTCCCGAAGAACAAGCCCAGATCAGCACAGCCGACCTGATGAAGCTGGCCGACTGGCAGGAAGTCAAAACATACGAGGACATCACCTATCACAAGGCGGAGGGCATCGCGCGGATTGCTTTTGACCGTCCCGATATTCGCAACGCTTTTCGTCCGACGACCATTGATGAGATGACCGAAGCGCTGCTGGATGCCTGGTACGATCAGGAAGTGGGTGTGATCTGGATCACGGCCAATGGCCCCAGCAGCAAAGACGGCATCTGGTCGTTCTGTGCAGGTGGTGACCAGTCCGTGCGTGGACATGCGGGTTATGTGGGTGGCGATGGCGTCCCGCGCCTGAACGTGCTGCAACTCCAGCGCTATATCCGCACGATTCCCAAGCCCGTGATCGCGGTGGTGCCTGGGTTCGCTATCGGCGGCGGCCATGTGCTGCACGTCATCTGCGACCTGACCATCAGCAGCGACAACGCCATTTACGGCCAAACCGGGCCGATTGTTGGCAGCTTTGACGCCGGATTTGGCTCCTCGTATCTGGCATCGCACATCGGCCAGAAAAAAGCCCGCGAAATCTGGTTCCTGTGTCGCCAATACAGCGCCGCGGAAGCCGAAGATATGGGCATGGTCAATACGGTCGTTCCGTTGAAAGACCTGGAAGCCGAGGCGCTGCAATGGTCGCGGGAAATCCTGACCAAGTCGCCGCTGGCGTTGCGCTTCATCAAGGCGGGCCTCAACGCCGAACTGGATGGTCAGGCGGGCGTGCAGGTGCTGGCCGGTGACGCCACCATGCTGTTCTACATGACGGAAGAGGGCAGCGAGGGCAAAAACGCCTTCCTGGAGAAGCGCAAACCGGACTTCGGCAAGTTCCCGCGCAGGCCATGATGATCGCTTAATGTGTGCTATAGGGGTGGTGTATATCTAGTCAGATCCCACCCCTGAACCCCTTCTCCCAAAGGGAGCGGGCCTCTATCAACTTATTGATACAATCCATCATGGTTCGATTGAAGTTTATAGCGATACCTGCTTGATACCTCATATTGCCGAGGATTCATAATGACGCTTGATTCATTATATACATTAGAAGACACAAAAGAGTGGCTAGATTTGTTTGCGTGTTTTCACCATCAGCATATTGAGTTATCGGAGAATGAGTATTTAAAAACAGAGTCTCAACGACAATACAATATAGCACAACACACTATTGAACAAATTGATTCAATTATGCAAGCAATGGTAGGCGCTGTAGGATTATTCCAATTTGGGGAATTTAAATATGCTTACAAGATACTAGACTACTATGATGATATTAAGAAAAAGAAGGAAAGCGTTGCTCATACAAAACGCGCTCGACTCTATTCGCCATTTATGGGAGGCGTAAATGTACTGAGAATATTGCCTTTGCCAGATTCCATGTGGGATCATCCGGGAATGAAATATAGATACCCTGTTTCGGTTCATGCTATGCGCCAATGGCTCAAAGAACATGAGTATCAACTAGAATACGATGATAAGAATTTTCGCTATCGACTCATCAAAAAATGAGAAATTTTGTCAAGTTTCCGAGATGGAAAACCGTTGTCTGAAAAAGTAACTGGCGGCAAGCTAATGCAAGATTGGTTGACAGCCCGTGCGCAGGCCACGCCGGATAAGGTCGCGCTGATTACCAACCCTGGTGATGGCGCTCATGAACTGACGTTCGCTCAGTTGGCAGGGCAGGTGAGGCAAATGGCGCGCCAGTGGATCGCGGCGGGCATCGAGCCGGGGCAGCGTGTGGCCGTATTGGCGATCACCTGGCCGCTGACGGTCGTGCAGCTTTTTACGGCGATGCGGCTGGACTGTGTGCTGGTGCCCATCAACATTCGCCTGACTTTGGACGAGATCGACCAGCAGCTAAGGCTTGCGGAATGCGATTGGCTGCTGCCGTACGGCCTGACCGATACGCTGGGTGGCCTGCACGAACGCGGTCACAAGATTGCGAATCTGGATGTGCAGCGCAAAGTCGCTAAAAAAGTGACATTGCCCGACCACGACATCGACCTGAGCGAACCCCTCGCAATCATCCACACATCAGGGACATCGGGCACGCCCAAGGGCGCCGTGCTGACCTACGGCAATTTCTACCAGAGCGCGATGGCCTCGGCCTATCGGCTGGGGGTGCTGCCGGAGGATCGCTGGCTATGTGTGCTGCCACTGTATCATGTTGGCGGCTTGAGCATTTTGATCCGCAGCGTGCTGTATGGTACGGCGGTCGATCTGGTCGAAAAGTTCGATGTAGATGCCATCAACCGGAAGCTAACTGAGGAACCGATTACGCTGGTGTCGCTGGTGCCGACCATGCTATATCGGTTGCTGGAAGCGCGTACCCAACCCTGGAACGATCAGCTACGGCTGGTATTGCTAGGCGGGGCTGCCCCCAGTGCGGAACTGCTCCAACGCTGTCATGACGAAGGCGTTCCGGTAGCGACGACCTACGGCCTGACCGAAGCGGCTTCGCAGGTGGCGACGGCTGGCCCGGAACTGGCGCGACGCAAACCGGGGACGGTCGGTAAGCCGCTGTTGTTTACCCAGGTGAAGGTCGTTAAGGAAACGGGCGGCGAGGCCAAACCTGGCGACTATGGCGAAGTGCTGGTGAGTGGGCCGACCGTCATGCAGGGCTATTACAACAATCCTGATGCGACGGACAAAACACTAAAAAATGGTTGGCTGCACACGGGTGATATCGGCTACCTGGACGATGATGGCGATCTGTTTTTGGTGCAGCGCCGCAGCGATTTGATCGTCACGGGTGGCGAAAATGTCTACCCGGTAGAGGTCGAAGCGGTTTTGCGTGGGCATCCGGCGATAAAAGAGGTGGCTGTAACCGGGCTGGACCATCCTGAGTGGGGACAGCAGGTTGCGGCAGCGCTCGTAATAAACGATAATATGTCTGTGAGTGATGAAGACCTCATTACTTACTGCCGCGACCACCTGGCAGGTTATAAGATTCCGCGGCATTTTTTGAAAGTGGGGGCTTTGCCGCAGACTGGATCCGGGAAGATCCAACGCGGCGCACTTAGGGAGCTTTTCATTGAACAACAAAATAGCCATCAACGGGGTGACTTATCACCTTGAGGAAGCGGGTACGGGCGACACGCTGATTGTGCTGCATGGGTTCACGGGGAGCACAGCCCAATGGCAACCGTTTGTTGATGCCTGGGCACAGCACTTCCACGTTGTCCTGGTCGATCTGCTGGGCCACGGCCAGACAGATGTGCCGGAATCCGCCAGCCGCTATCGGCTCAAGCATGTACGGCGCGACCTGCTTAAGCTAATTGATGCCGTCAGCGATGGGCCTGCGCACCTGCTGGGCTACTCGATGGGTGGGCGCATCGCGCTTTACATGGCTGTCAATCATCCTAACCTCTTTCAATCGCTGATCCTCGAAAGTGCCTCGCCAGGGTTGGAAAGCGCCGAAGATCGTCAGCAGCGCGTCGAGAGCGATACGGCTCTGGCGCAGCGCATCCAGAATGAAGGCATTGAAGCCTTCGTCAATTTTTGGGAGAGCATCCCCCTGTGGGCCAGCCAATCGTCGCTGGCTGCTGATACACTGGCTGCACAGCGCAGTCAACGGTTAGCCAATAACCCGGTCGGGCTGGCGAACAGCCTGCTTGGGATGGGCACGGGCGTTCAGCCGAGTTTATGGCATCAGCTTGCCAATTTATCGCTGCCGACACTGTTGATTTGTGGCGCGCTTGATACCAAGTTCACAGCAATCAACCAGCGCATGAATGACCTGCTGCCACAGTCGCAACTGGTTATTGTGCCGGATGCCGGACATAATGTGCATCTGGAACAGCCGGAAGTTTTTGCAAAGCAGATTGAGACGTTCCTCATTTCGTCACCTGAGAATACCTAAAAAGGTGGTCCAGCATGGCCGATATTGACAATGCCAACGGGCGCAATAACAAGCCACAGAGCCAGATTTATGCGCTGCGGCAGCAGATTGATGACATCAACATGCAACTGCTGAAGCTGCTCAACCAGCGTGCGGAAATCGCCGCTGAGATTGGCCGCATCAAGTCGGGCATGGCGACCTCGCAGTATGACCCGGAGCGTGAAGGCGATATGCTGGAAGTATTGCAGCAAGCCAACCAGGGGCCGTTCAGCAATGAGACGATTGGCGCGCTCTTTAAGGAAATATTCTCCGCGACGCTGGCCATGAACAGTGAAAAAGCCCGTTCCGCGCTGCTGGTAGAGCGTAGTGACGAGCACCAGCGTACGGTTATCACGCTGCCAGATGGTACGAAAATTGGGGATGGTAGCTTCCAGATCATCTCTGGGCCGTGTGCTGTTGAGAGCTTCGAACAATTGGACGAAGTGGCGGCGGCTCTGGCCAAAAATGGCATGAGCATCATGCGCGGGATGGCCTATAAGCCGCGTACTTCGCCCTATCACTTCCAGGGATTGGGCGAAGAGGGCCTCAAGATTGGGCGGCGTGTAGCCAACAAACACGGCCTGATGATGGTCAGCGAAATTCTGGATATGTCGCAAATTCCGTTGATGAGCCAATACGTCGATCTGTTCTGGGTAGGCGCACGCAATATGCAGAATAGCTTTTTGCTGCGGGCGCTGGGCAATGTGCGCCAGCCAGTGATCCTCAAACGCTCGTTTGGGGCCACTATCGAAGAACTGCTGTATGCTGCTGAGTACATCGTCAGCAGTGGCAACCCCAACGTCATCCTGATGGAGCGTGGCATTCGCACTTTCGAAAACTGGACGCGCAATACCCTCGACATCAGCGCGGTGCCGCTGCTGAAGCAGGAGACGCACCTGCCCGTGATCGTCGATATTTCGCACTCCGCGGGCCGCCGTGACATTGCCAATACGCTGGCAAAGGTCGCCAAAGCCAGTGGGGCCGATGGCCTCATGGTCGAGGTACATCCCAACCCGGCGGTGGCCATGAGTGATGCCAAGCAGCAGCTCAGCATCCCCGAATTTGAAGACATGCTGGCAGAAATCGACATGCTGCCGCAGGTTTAGCGGTCAGCCATCAGCTATCAGCGTCCTTTGGTTTGCTTCCTACAGCATATAACAATCCTGGCACATTAATCTAATTCGCCCGATTACCTTTGACGCCGGGTGCACGGGTGTTTACAATGGGTTGACCTGTTACAAATCGTATGAAGGCTATTTTGACCGTCGGTGCTGTCGTTGGCTACTATGACATCTGTCCATAAAATACGGGGTAAAAGACATACGCCCTGGGGTATGCCGTTCATTACCATCATGCTAACATACGTAGTAGGTAAGTCGTGTTCGGGACCCAAATGATGATATCATTTAGACACTCCTGATAGCCCTCATAACGAGGTGCAGCACAAGTTCACGACTGGAAAGTTAATACCATGTGCTTGGCAACGATCACTCGTCAACAGTGTAGGAAAGGGTTCTTATGCTAGCCGAAGTTGGATATATTGCATTGTGGCTGGCATTTATCTTCGCGATATACGCCATTGGCTCTTCTGTTTTTGGTGAAATGCGCCATCAGGAAAAAATTGTTCTTAGTGGACGCAACGCCAGTATTCTGGCTTTCATCTTCATGAGCATCTCCACAGGTGTGCTCGAATACGCCCTCATCACCGAACAATACCAGATCAGTTATGTATGGTCCGTCACCAACCCGCAAATGCCGATGTTCTATCGTGTGACATCGCTGTGGGGGTCGCAGGCCGGTTCAATTGTGTTCTGGTCGTGGCTGATGACCCTATTTTCAGTTTTGGCAACGGTGCTGAACTGGCGCTCACATCGCCGTTTGATGCCCTATGCCATCGCCTACATGATGGCGGCGACGGCCTTCTTCATCGGCCTGTCACTTGCATTTGAAAATCCGTTTGCGCGCTGGTGGATCATCCCCGATGGTTCAGCGACGGGCGGCGAAGTCGTTAGCGCGGTCTTCCAGCCAGCCGGTGCGGAAGCGCCGTCTGCGGCGAGCCTCGCCAGCAGCGCCAAGGGCCTCAACCCGCTGTTGCGGCACTTCGGCATGGCGATTCACCCGCCCATGTTGTACCTGGGCTTCACCGGTTTCCTGATTCCGTTTGCCTACGCGATGTCGGCTTTGGCATCCGGCGAACTATCAACTAACTGGATTAAAGCCAGCCGCCGTTGGACGCTGGTCGCCTGGTTGTTCCTGAGTTTGGGATTATTGCTCGGCGGACGCTGGGCCTATGACGTCCTGGGGTGGGGCGGTTACTGGGGCTGGGACCCAGTCGAGAACGCCGCGTTCTTACCCTGGTTGATCGGTACGGCCTTCTTACACAGCGTCATGATCCAAGAGAAGCGCGGCATGCTCAAGACCTGGAATATGTTCCTGGTCATTGGCACGTTCTCGGCAGTGATTTTCGGCTCGTTTGCGACCCGCAGCGGCCTGGTCGAGAGCGTCCACAGCTTCGCACGTAGCGAAATTGGCTTCCCGTTCTTCCTGTTCTGGTTCCTATTGACGATCATCTCGGTCGGCCTGATTATGTGGCGACGGGGCCAGGGATTGTTGCGCGATGAACACCGCTTCACGAGCATGTTCAGCCGCGAAGCGCTCTTTGTACTGAATAACATCATTTTCGTGGCTTTGTTCGTGGCGATTTTCTGGGGCAGCTTTGGCGCACCGATCATCTCCGAACTGTTCATGGATACCAATATCACGCTGGGCACGGACTACTTCATGATGGTGACGCCGCCGCTGTTCGCTGCGTTGTATATCCTGATGGGTGTGGCGCCGCTGTCAGCCTGGGGCGTGTCGTCGATACGCCGTCTGGGTAAGTCGATTCTGATCCCGGTTGTGCTGTCGATCCTGTCGCTGGGTATCTTCCTGCTGATGGGTGTGACCCACATCGGCGCTCTGATTGGCTACTTCATTGTCCTGCTGGCGGGATGGGTCGCTTTATACGAGACCTATCGCAGCGTGCGCAGCCGCGTGCGCGCACATGGCGAAAACCCGCTGTCGGCGTTGTGGCGCATTGCCTCGCGCAACCCGCGCCGCTATGGTGGCTATATGATCCACCTGGGCATCAGTGTGATTGGCATCGGCGTCATCGGTAGTACGCTGTTCCAGGTCGAAACACAGCGGACGCTGGCTGTGGGCGATTCGGTCGAAATTGGCGGCTATGTCTTGCGCTACGATCAGTTCGACGGGGGTCAGATCAGCGCTGATGGTCGCTTGATGGACATTGCCAACTTAACCGTCATACGTGATGGTCAGGAACTTTCGACTTTGCGCCCCCGCCGCGACTTCTTCCCGGGGACAGAAGGCATGAATACCATGACCATCGCCGGGGCTCATAGCACACTTGAAAATGACTTCTATGTCATTTTGCTGCCCTCGCAAGAGATGAGCGCACAGTCGGCAACCTTCCGTATCTACATCAATCCGTTGATTAATCTGGTGTGGTGGGGTGGGCTGATCCTCATCCTGGGGACGATTATCGCCACCGTACCGCAAGAAGTCATGTCCACACAGACGCGCCGCCGCCTACAGCATGCACCTGTACCGGTAGCCGCCGGAACAGGGGACTAACCATGCGAAAAACGCTACTCATTGTTCTATTGATCCTGGTCGCCGTGTTGGCCGTGCCCGTGATGGCACAGGTCGACACGACCGCACCTGACCTGTCCGCTATTTCCGATGATGAGGTCAATTCGGTCGCCAAGCAGCTCTACTGCCCGGTGTGCGAGAACATCCCGCTGGATGTCTGCGAGACGGCTGCTTGCCAGGACTGGCGCTATGAAATCCGCTTGCAGTTGGCTGATGGCTTATCTGAGCAGGCCATTATCGATGATTTTGTGGATCGCTTTGGCGAGCGCGTCGTCGGTACACCGCAAGACCCGACCCTACGCAACCTGTCGTTGATTACCCCCTGGGTGATCGCGCTGTTGGTGGCCGCTGGTGGCCTATTAGCGATCTTTAGCTGGCGTCGTCGCCCGGATGTGGTGGTCGAAGAAGACGATCAGACCCAGTGCAGCGAGCTACATGACATCCTTGAACGTGACTTGGCAGGATAAAAACTATGTCTGTAACCCGACCTGAAGACATTCTCAATAACGTTACGGGCGCGCAAGAAGAGAAGCGCAAGCGCGGCGGCGGCCCCAGCCTGGGGACCATCGTGCTGCTGATTGGCATTGTTGCCGCTGGCCTCGTGTTCGCTATCCAGCTTTCTCGGCAGAACCAGGTGCAGCCGACCTCTGGCCCCGCGCCGGATTTCACCTTCACAACCTTTGATGGTGAGACAATGGCGCTCTCGGAATTGCGTGGCAAAGTGGTTGTGCTCAACTTCTGGGCGAGCTGGTGCGGTCCGTGTCGTGACGAAGCGCCGGAACTGGAAAATGCGTGGCGCGCCTATCAAGATCAAGATGTGGTGTTCCTGGGGGTGGCGTATGCTGACAATGGCCCACGCTCGTTGGAATATATCGACGATTACGACATTACATATCTGAACGCACCGGACCTGGGCACTGAAATCTCTGAGATGTATCACATCCAGGGTGTGCCGGAGACGTTCATCATCGACAAGGAAGGCAATATTGCGCGCTTCCTGTTCGCTGGTGTGAACGAGGCGCAGCTCAGCCAAATTATTGATGGACTACTATAAGAGGCATAGACGATGTCTGTAGAAGGATTGATCATAACCGTAGGGATGCTTGTGTTGGGCCTGGTTGGCGTGACGCTTCCCTTCATGCGGGGCCGCGAGAAGGTCGGCGATGCGCGTGCGCTGCGTATCCAACAGACGCGCGATGCCCTCGTCACTAGCTATGAGCGCGTGCTTGGGACCATCCGTGACCTGGATGAAGATCATCGCCTGGGCAAGATTAACGAGGCGGATTATCAGGCTGAGCGCAATTACTGGGCGGATTATGGCGTCAAGCTGTTGCAATTGCTGGAAGGCGATATGTCGCAGTTCGTGGGCGAAGAAGCCGCGACCGAAGAAGAGGTCGTTCAGGTGGCTGATGGTGAACTCGATCAAGCGGTTGAAGAAGCCATCCGCAACTATCGCACGGCCCTCAACAATGCCGAGCGTCAGAGCGCGTAACGGTAACCTGCTTTAACTATAAAAAATCCCTTCTCCTTGTAAGAGGGGATTTTTGATTTGTGAGTCGATTTAACCCCTCCCCTATATCCCCTCCCCGAAGGAGAGGGGACTTTGACTGGCGAGAATTGATCGCAGAAAGGTATCCTTCCTCCTTCGGGGGAAGGACTGAGGATGGGGGTTTGAGACCTATGGCGCGTCTTCGTCCACGAATAGGCTGAGGAAAGCCGTCAGGCGATAGGCATCAGCGAAGTTGCTGGCGATGCCCAGCGAGGCCCGTATCGCGCCGACGATGTCTGTGCTGTGCTTCTCGACAAGGCGCTCGGCCATTTCTGTGAAGTCGATGCGGTCGTTGAGGAAGCAGGGTTGCAGGTCTGAGGCAGTCAGGCCATGCGCCGTTTCGCCCGCACCGGGATTGCAGAAGCAGCCCGTCCGCAGGGAGATGTTGAGCGAGTTGGCAGCAGTCTCGACAATTTGGTAGGGGATGACGTGCCCCTGGGGATCATAGACGTTGAAGGCGAAGGTAGCGCCGCGAGATTCGGTATCCGTGGGGCCGTAAATCTTGATGACGGGCTGACCATTGCTGTGCTTGAGGTCGGCCATAAAGCGCAAAAGGTAGCCACTCAGTAGGGTGACGCGCTGCTGAATCTTGTTCACGCCGACCTGCTGCAGATGCTTGAGGCCGATTTCCACTGCCGGGATGCCCAGATAGTTGATGGTGCCATCTTCAAAACCGGCTTCGTTGACATGCAGATAGTAGGCATCGGCCTGTACAGTGGCGATGCTGATGGTCCCGCCAGCGAACCAGGGCCGATTGAGCTTTTCCAGGGCATCTTTGCGGGCGACCAGCGCGCCAATACCCGTCGGGTAGCCGAACATCTTATAGAAAGACATCGACACAAACTGCGGCTGCACCTGGCTGAGGTCAAGCGTGTTGGTCGGCAGGTAGGCGGCGGCATCCAGCACGACATCCCATCCGCGCGACTGGGCTGCTTCGATCAGGCTGAGTGGATGCTTGACACCGGAGAAATTCGACTGGGCCGGGAAGGCGAACAGCTTGTTCGTCGCGCCGTTGTCCGCGTCCAGGTTGCGCATGAGGGTGGCTTCATCGACGCGCAGGGAACCGGGCATCAGCGGCGAATAGGTGAATTGTGCGCCGTTTCTGCGGGCGTACTCGCGAATACCGTTGACTGAGTTGTGGTTATCGAACAGCAGCAGATAGTGGCTGTTCTCGTCGAACGGGTAGGCTTCCCCAACTAGCTTGAGTGCGCCGCTGGCGTTCATGGTGAAGATGACCGTGTACTGCTCCGGGTCGGCATTGAAATAAGCCAGCACCGCCTGTCGGGCGCTTTCGTTAATTTCGGTTGCTGCGAAGGAAGTGGGGTTGAGCGAGTGGGGATTGCCGTAGATGTTGTTCGTCAACAGGGCGGTGTGCTGTTCGAGCTGGTCCGTGCTGAACAGACCGCCGCCAGTATAGTCCAGGTAGGTGTGGCCGAGGTCATCCAGCCGCGCATAGCCCTGACATCGCAGGTCGTCGAGGTCGCGGGTTTGCTCATAGGCCGGGACTCGCGCACAAAAATCTTGTTCAGCAGCGGCAAGTGCCTGACCTGCGCGCGCATGGAAACCATCTAATTTCGCTGCCAATTGGCTCGGCAGAATCTGGGTTGGGGTGTGCATTGGATTACCTTTAGGAACGCATTTCACATAAAAACAACGACTTATACCACATTGTAGCGCAAGTCAGTCGAAGACCATAAATTGCTGTGTAAAAACGATAAAAAGCCCACAGTCAAGACCACCCGCATAGCGGGTGGCTTGATCCAGCCCTATAAGGGCTTGACACGTGCTGCACCTCAAGGTGCTCTTTCACTTCGTTCAAGCCGACGCATCGATTGCTTGGCTAACCCCTAAAGGGGTCTTCGTACTCTTTCGTGCTGATCCGATCCATCATCTGATCGTGTTTCTCTTGCTCACGTACATACTTTGCGATGGTCGCTTCGTTGAGTCCCACCGTACTCACATAATATCCACGCGACCAGAAATGCCGATTCCCCAACTTGTACTTTAGATTCCCATGGCGGTCAAATATCATCAACGCGCTTTTCCCTTTTAGATAACCCATCACACTCGATACGCTGTACTTGGGCGGAATCGCTACTAGCAAGTGAATATGATCTATCCGTGCATTCCCCTCGATGATCTCTACTCCTTTCCATTTGCACAAATCCTTCAGAATCTCGACTATGCTTGCTTTGTATTGGTTATAGATCACTTTTCGCCGATACTTCGGTGTGAATACGATGTGATACTTACACATCCACTTGGTGTGTGCTAGACTTTTGCTCATGAATCTCACTCCTCGTTTGATGATGGTGGCTTGAACACCTGCCATCCTAGCGGGAGTGATTTTCTTTTCCTAGAAGGGCTTTGGCTTCCACCCGCTTAGCGGGTGGTTTTCTGTTTCGCACGTCCCGTGCTCAACTCACTAAAGTGACTAATCAAAAACGGAGCGCGATTCGCTCGCACTCCGTTAGATGTTCCCAGGTAAAGGCGTCCTTACCGGACGTTTGTCACATTCTGCATAAATTAAAGCAGGTTGGCGATGTCAATTTTCTCGTCGAGATCTTCGTTGGCTTTTGCCAGGGCATCCGGGCTGCCGACCACCGCGATCTTAGACTTCTTGAGCGCTTCCGCCAGCCGCACACCAAAGGCTTTGAAGTCGGCCACGGTTGTGCCCAGCAGTTGGTCGCGTGTCTTCTGACGCATGTCGTCGGTCACGCCGATGAGGTAGCGCTGCATCTGGCTGAAGCCTTTGGCATCCGGCAGTTGGTACTGATCGACCTCACCGATAGCGCCGATGATGGCTTTTTCCAGTTCGCCATCGGATAGCTCGATCTTCTGGAGATAATCGGCGGCTCCGTCATAATTGCGGAGCGTGCCTACCAGATTGGGGTCGCGCCAGGAGACAAAGCTCAGGGTGCCGGATGGATAGTCGAAGAACATGCTGCCACCGTAGGCACCACCCATCGCGCGGATGCGGTTCCACATGTAGTCCAGGTTGGCGTGTTTGAGGATGGTGATGTACGAACCATCTTTTTCATAACCTGCCGCGTACATATCGACGGCTTTGCCGACGAAATTCACCTGGGCCGGGACGGTGAAGCCTTCGCGCTCGGCCAGAGAGGAATGTGACCAGTTCTGGGCGGCGAAGTCGGCTGTGGGTAGGTCGCCAATCAGCGTTTCTAGCTGTGGCTTGAATGTCTTCCAATTGTCGCTTTCCAGCGTGACGTTGGCCAGCATCGCCTGACGGTTGATCAGCAGCTTGTGGATCTCTTTCAGGTCGCTGAGCACGCTGGCCCAATCGTTGTTGATGCGCTCAAGCAGGTCACGTAAGAAGAGCAGGTTGCTGATGCCGCTCATCTGCTCGCTGGCCCAGTCGGCAGTGGCGTAGTGTGCGCCCAGGCGGCTGATGACTGCCATCTGCCCGCTGGAACTGAGTCCGGCTTCCTTACGGGCTTTGCTTTCCAGGACCATCTGCTTAAAGCGATCCCGGTTGTCCAGTTTGACCTTCAGCAGGATGTCGCGCAGGATGTCGACCAGTTCACCTGTCTGATGCACCATCGCCTTACCGCGCAGGAACAAATAGGCGGCGGTATCGTCGGCGTTGGTTTCTTCACTGGTGACGACCTTGCTGGTCATGGAGGTGGTGCCGATGCCGCCCGTATTGGCCCCGATGCGCTGTTGCAGCTTGACGAAGTCCTCGGATTCGGTGCCCATTTGCGTCAGGGTGCGGCCAAACAGCGGCACGTAGGGCAGGTACTTGGTGGGCAGGGAGCGCAGGTTAAAGCCGAGATCGACATAGGCGATGCCGCTGGTCGGCAGGTCATGATAGAGAATGGGCGCATCATGGGCGACCAGTTCTTCCTGCGGGACAGGCTTGATTTTGCGGTCGATGTCGGCCAGGGATAGCGACGGAATCTTGGCCAGGTCTTCCGGTGTATCGGGCGTTTGTTGGCGACGTTCCAGCTCGCCAACGTTGTTGATAATGAGTTCCAGCTCGTGATCGCCCATCGCCTTGCGCACTGTTTCCAGGCGGTCAGTCTCGGCGGCTTCGCGCTTGACCTTCACCTGTGGGTCTGGTTCCAACGTGACGGTCGAGCGGTGCTTGTTGTTCAGGAAATACTTGCCGATGAGTTCCTCGAAGTAGGTTTCATCTTCGGCGTATTTTTTCTTGACGCTTTCCAGCGCGTCTTCAAAGGCCAACCGATCAACTGGATCGCCACCATGTAGCCAGGTCGGCATAATCTGGATGAGGGCGGCTAAACCGCGTGGGAAGCGGCCTGTGTTCTTCTCGCGCAATTGGAACTCGACGGTGTTCAGCGAGGCTTTGATCGTATCTTTGTCGATGCCATCATCGGCCAGTTTGGATAGCGTTTCCATGACCAGATTTTCGACCGTCTTGACATCCTCTTTCTTGATGCCTTTCAGGCCGACGCTGAACAGCGCTTCTCGCATATAGGGGTTGAGGCCGCCGCCCGTCATATCTTCGCCTAGGCCGCTTTCGATGAGGGCTTTGCGCAGGGGCGCGGCAGATGTGCCGACCAGGGCATGGTCGAGGATTTCCAGGGCGAGCATGTCTTCTTCATTACTGACTTCGGTCAGCAACCAACTGACGGTCATCAGCGACTTGCTGCTGTCGCCATCGGCATCACCCGCATCGTATTTTTCTGTGCGTTCGCGTGGCTCATCCCAGCGCGGTTGCACCGGAATTTGGGTATCGACTTCGCGGCGCTCGAACTCTTTGATGAACTCGTCAATCAGCTTAAGGCGCTGCTCCGGGTCATCATCGCCATAGAAAAAGACATGTGCCTGGGATGGATGGTAATAGTCCCGATGGAAGCTGACGAACTTTTCGTAGGTTAGGTCCGGGATGGCGGCTGGGTCGCCGCCTGCGGATTTGGCATACGGTGTATCCGGCAGGATAGCCACGCGTGTCTTTTCGCCCAGCATGCGGTCTGGTGAGGAATAGGCGGCCTTCATTTCATTGAAGACCACGCCCTTGAACAACAGCGGATCGTCTTTTGACTTGACTTCGTAGTGCCAGCCTTCCTGCTGGAAGGTCTGCTTGGTGATGTTGGGGTAGAAGACCGCATCCAGGTAGACATCGACCAGATTGTAGAAATCTTGGTTGTTGGTGCTGGCGACCGGATACAGGGTGAAATCGGTGAAGGTCATCGCGTTGATGAAGGTCTGCAACGACGTCTTGATGAGTTCGACGAAAGGCTCTTTGATGGGGTACTTGCGCGACCCATTCAGAACAGCATGTTCCAGAATGTGCGGTACGCCGGTATCGTCGTCGACCGGGGTTTTGAAGCCCACCCCAAAGCACTTGTTGTCATCGTCATTTTCTACGGAAAGCAGTTGCAGCCCGGTGCGTTCGTGGCGATAGTACTTAGCGGTGCTGTTAATTTCCGGGATTTCGCGGGTTTCCACCAGCTCAAAGCCGTGTGTTGAAGACATGCCTATTTCCTTGTCTGATAAACCGTGCTCATGCGCTTATGTGTGCGTTGGCGATTGTTTACATTTTCAAAAGCAAACAGCCCAGGCTGTTTGATGGTTGACTTATTTTAAATGGTCAGAGAGCTTTTACAACTGAATTTAGCGAATAATGATGAAAAGTTCATCAAATGATGCTCAGGATGATCGCAAAAGCACACGACTATGGGCGTGGATCAGGCACATCCTGGCTGCGTTGACGATACAACGAGGGCACGATGGCCTCTTCCATCGCATTCACATCGAGCGCCATGCCCAGGAACTGGCAAACTTGCTCGGCGATATTGCGCGGCTCTTCGATGAGTTGGTGATGATGCACGTAATTCACTTGTAGGTTCTTCTGGGATTCCAGCCAGCGTTTGGTCTGGGCCAGGTGGGCGACGCTGTTGGCGCGCAGATCATCACTGACGGGCGCAGTCGATTGCAACTGCTGGCGCATGGCCAACTGCGAACGAATAATCTCGTCCATGTCGCGCTCCATGAACAGCACTCGGTAGCGGTAGCCTGTTGGCAGGTAGGGCAGCAGCGGTGAAACCACTTTGACTGCCTTGCCGATGGCATCTGCCAACCAGTGATCTTCATGGGTGTGCAGCCGCTTGACGGGTTCCAGTTCATAATAACCGCGCGGGTTATTGGCATCCGCCGGACGATGGTCATCGTACAGCAGCGGTACACCGCCAGCGAGCAGCATTTGCATCATGGCACTGGTACCGGAGCGCGGCAGGCCAGAGACGACAAGGATGTAGTTGGTTGATTTTTTGCGAAATAGGTTCATGGGCATCCTTTAATAAGGCCATGATAACTGGGGCATCAAGACGCCGCAATGGTCAGCGTGGAAACTGTGGGAATCAGGATGCACAGCACGTTGATCTCACAGGTAAGCGTCGGATGGGGCAGGGCCTATGAACGGGCTTTATGGTGGCGAATGAACCGTTGGCGTTATTCAGAAGATGCTATACTGCATGTGAGATTAGAGCAGACGCTAAACTTAAGGGAGTCCTACATTCGTACGCGAGAAGGGTACTATATAATCAAGCGGCTGAAGTCATTATGGCTGATTTTTCTGCTTGTTGGTGCAGGACTAGCCTGTAATCTTTCAACGGGCGTTCCCACCCCGACACAGTCATCTGACGTCGTCAACCAGACCCCATCCATTGTGCCGCCTATTACGGTCGTGGTGCGTCATACTCCCACGCTGATTGGCGTGCCAGGTCTGCAACAACCAACCACCATCCCTGTGACGAGTGTTCCGGCTCTAGGGGCGAGTTGCCAGGTATACACAACCTATTCCGGCGTCAAACCCGAAAATAAACTCAGCATGCGGGAATCCCCTAATTCGACCGCCACACAAGTTTATCGTGTTCCGAATTTTGCGGAGGTTTTGCTTGTCCCCAACTCGACTGAAGTTGAGGCCGAGGGCTACCATTGGCTGAACGTCATGTATATCGATGCAGCCGGGATACGCTACTGGGGTTGGATCGCGCGTGATTCCTATGCGATTAACGGTGTGCGCGACCCATCCATTGCCACATTGCGCTCAACCGGGCGGCAGGCCGACTGTTAGGCTATTGCCCTGGTTGATGGCGACGTTAGTTTCGCTGTGCAGCCGCCACATAACGCTCGGCGAGTTCGCGTAGGCCCTCCCAATCTCGATCATGGGTCAGCATGGGGCTAACCAGACTGCTGCCGATACCCAATGCCATACATCCGGCACTCAGGTAATCGGCCATATTACTCAGGTTGATGCCGCCAGTCGGCATCAGGCACACATCAGGCAGGGGGGCTAAAACGGCTTTCATGTAACTGGGGCCGAGTGCTGTTGCCGGGAACACTTTGACAATGTCGGCCCCGGCTTGCCATGCCGTGTCGATTTCCGTCGGCGTATAGGCCCCCGGCGCACACAGGATGTCATTCTGGTTGGCCAGTTCGATCATATCCATCACGACCGTTGGCGACACCAACAACTGCGCCCCGGCATCAATTGCCGCCTGGGCATCGTCCCGGTTTCGTACGGAGCCAATACCAACAATGGCCTCACCATCGTCGAAAATACGGTTGTTTTTGCGTAATTGTTTCACAGCCTTGAGCGCATCGCGATTGGTCAGGGTAAACTCCATGCAGCGGATGCCTGCGTCGAGCAGGGTTTGGGCCAGTGGCTCGAATGCACTGAGGTCATCCAGCCGGATGATGGCCGTAATACGTGATTCAATCAGGGTGCTGCGTAAAGTTTCACGGGTCATTCGATTTTTCACCTTATACAAGATAAGAAGCGTCAAAATAATATCATTGATTCAGTAACAGAGTATGCCGCAGATCAAGGCGGTTGCCTGCTGAATGGTCTATTTGGTACAAGCGAAGTTCGCGCTAGAGTAGGGTACAGTTAGACCATACGGTTCAGATCAATCAGGAGGTAAGAGACGATGTCAGAGCAAGCATTGCGTGTGATCGTAACCGGGGCAGGGCGCGGTATTGGCCATGAGATCGTGCGTGCCTTCGTGCGTCAGGGTGCATTTGTCTCCCTCAGTGATATTGATGGTGCCGCCGCCGAACAGGCCGCTGACCAGATCAACGCCGAGCTATCCGAAGATCGTGTACGAGCTTATGAAGTCGATGTGGCCGATGTAGAGGCTGTCGACCAGATGATGGATGACTTCAGCGGGCACGTTGGGCCGATTACGACGGTCATTGCCAATGCGGGTGTCACGGTCTACAAGCCGTTTTTAGAAACAGATGTCGATCTGTTTGATCGCATTGTGGGTATCAACGTGCGCGGGACCTACTTTACCGCCCAGGCCGGGGCCAAGCGTATGGTCGAAAACCAGGTTCCGGGCCGGATTGTGCTGCTATCGTCGGTTACGGGCCAGCGTGCGTTCCGGGATTTTAGCCTTTACAGCACGACCAAAGCGGCTGTGGCTATGATGGCCCAGGCGATGGCGCTGGAATTGGGCGAGTTTGGCATCAACGTGAATGCCATCAGCCCTGGTGCGATCCTGACGGAGCGTACCCGGCGCGAGGAGCCTGAATATGGCCCAAGCTGGGCGGAGGTCATTCCCAAGGGACGCGTCGGCCATGTCGAAGATATCGCCAATACGGCGCTCTGGTTGGCCTCGGATGCGTCCAGCCATGTCACGGGCCAGAATATCGCGGTCGATGGCGGCTGGCTGACCTATGGTCGCATTCCGTAATAGCTCCCTGATATGACTACCTTACCTTCAACAACGGCCCTGCTTGATGCGGGGCCGTTGTTCGTTAGCATGATGTGACTGTTAGCCGCTCATGTCTTCCAGCAAGCCTTCGACCGAAATCGGCAGCGACTGGACTTTGTAGAGCACATCTTCTGTGTAGAGCACAACGACGATGTCACCCAGGCGTTCGACGCCTTCCGGCAGCGGGATATCGGCCATGACTGTACCCGTCTCGTCAGACTCGGTGCCGCCAAAGTTAGTGAATTCTGAGCCAACCGCGCCGATGCCAATTAGCAGAGTTTCGTTTTCTGGCAGGCCATTGGCCACGATCAGCAGGCGCGGACCATTTTCTTCGCTAGCGACAGGCGCAACAGCGATGACCGGGGCTTCCATCGGGTAGGATTCCGAGGTGACGACCGTTGGCAGGGCACCGGGTTCGACAGCGACTTCACTACACAGCACGGTTGATGCGCCACCTTCCGGCACGCGGAAGTCATACTGCACATTATCGTAGGTCAGGTTGACGATGTAGCCGCGTGTAATCACCTGCGAGTACGCCTGACCTTCAGCCGGGCATCCCAGGCTGGAATCGTTGAAGACCTGTTGAGAAAAACTATACTGCTGTAACTGGTCGAGGGTGAGTTCAGCAGAGATGCGTGCGTTGAGGGCAGCCAGCGCAGTTTCGACTTCAACGGGTACATCATTGTCAGGTGTGGCTTCTGGCGTGGCCTGGGCCAGTACAAAGGGAACGGCCATCAGTGTGAGCAACCCGATTGCAAGGGCATATACGAGACGTTTCATGGTCTATCCCATCCTTTTGGTATTCTGTTCGTCAGTTTCTGTTCGTCAAATGATATTCAGAACTTGTGCGTAGATCAGCATTCAGCCTATCCAAAAAGCTTAAGGGCGACCTCAGCCGCCCGTATAAAGCTTGTTAGATTGTGCTGATTGTAATATAAGTCGTAACGCTGTGGGAATATCAAGGGATGCGGCAAAACCACCGTCTGCTATACGCCAAGCTAACGCGCTAGTCCCCCAGTACTATGGCTAGCGCGAAACCATCATAGCCTTTGCTGCCGACCGTCTGAATGGCGGTGGCGCTCAGGCGCGGATTGGCGGCGATAAGGTCATTGAATTGGCGCACACCCTGAACATTAGGGTCGCTGGTTTTGGCGTCGATGACGGCGCCATCGCGCACTACGTTATCACCTACAATGACCGTTCCGGGCCGTGACAGCTTGAGCGCGTAATCCAGGTATTGTGGATTGCTGGGCTTGTCGGCATCGATAAAGATGAAATCGAAGGGGCCTTCGCCTGCCACGACCATCTGCGCCAGGGTATCGACAGCGCGACCAACTCGTATCTCGACCTTGTCGCTCAGTCCAGCCAGGTCGATGTTTTTCTGGGCGACCTCAGCATGACGCGGGTCGTATTCCAGGGTGATGAGTTGGCCATCTTCAGGCAGGGCACGCGCCATCCAGATGGCGCTGTAGCCTGCTAACGTGCCGATTTCCAGAATGCGTTTCGCGCCGCACATCATAGCGAAGAGCATCAGCATTTTGCCCTGGTTGGGCGCAACGTTGATCTCGGCCATGCCAGCTTCAATCGTGTTGCTGAGAGTGGCATTCAGCGCGTCATCTGAGGGCACGTAACGCGCTTCCAGATATTGATCGACGGCATGCCACATGGCATAGGGGTTATCTGGCATATGCGGACCTCCTTAGCCCGGTAATTTTTGGGCGAAGAGCCATTCGTACAGGGCATCATCGGCATAGGCTGGCACCCATGAGGCGTGATCGACGCCGGGGTAGATCGTCACTTTGAGTTTATCGGCATGGGCGGCTTTGAGCGCATCGACCATCTGCGTGGTTTCTTCAACAGGGACCACGTCGTCGGCATCGCCATGGAATACCCAGATGGGCATATGGGCGATTTTGTGGGCGTCTTCTGGATTGGTGCGCCCACAGATGGGGGCAATCGCCGCGAACTGGTCAGGATGGGCGGCTGCCCAGGACCATGTCCCCGCGCCGCCATTGCTGAGGCCGGTCAGGTACATGCGATCCTGGTCGATGTTGTGATTGGGCAGGGCGGCTTCTAGCAGGATTTGCATCGTGGGTACGATATTCGACCAGCGCATCTCAAGGGGCAACTGCGGGGCGATGACAATCGCCGGGACTTCGCGCCCATTTTCTATTTCATAGGGCAGGCCGTGTAGCTTGACCAGATCCAGGTCGGTGCCGCGCTCGCCGCTGCCATGCAAGGAAATAATCAGCGGCACCCTTTGTTCCCCGGTGTAGTCATCGGGGTAGTAAGTGAGGAAGGGCATCTGGCTGATGGGGCCATCGCCTATGTCGAATGTTCCGGTTTCGGTACGCATGTTTCGCACTCCTTTGTGTTGGTTCCGGCATACTGCTGTCGGAATGCATATGTCATGCAGCATTATGCCGGAACGTGCGCGGAAGTGCTATAGCGCCAAAAACGGTATGAACCGCAATACGCTAGTTCGCAATGAAGGGCTTGAGGTAGTAGCTCATATAGCGCAAGGGTTGGTCCGTGCTGGATGTGAGCGTAACGGCGGGCATATCAGGCCGCGCCAGCAGGACATCATACTGGCCAACGGCGACCTCGCCCTGGGGCAGTTGGGCTGTTCCCGCGCCATCGGTGACGTACAGGAACAGGTCTTCGCCAGCATGGGGCGCTTCGACGGTGGTTGTACCGCTGCCATCGACCCAGGTGGCGGTCAAGCGGGCGGTGACGTGCTGCTCGATGGGGGAGTCATCGCCAACGAGGCTGTAGACATCAGCATCACCCACGCGCCGTACGGGCAGGGCGTCCTTGCTCAACTGCTGATAATGCGGCTCCAGGCCGCGATGCTCCAAATCGGCTACAAACCAAATCTGGATTACGCGCGTTGGATCGTCAGATAGGTTCAGTTCCTGGTGCTCGATGTAATCACCCGCGAACATGCGCTGAAGTTCGCCCGCTTTGATGACGCCGCGACCGCCCGTGCTGTCCTCGTGATACAGCTCGCCTTCGATCACCCAGGTATAGATTTCCAGGCCGCGATGCGGGTGCCAGGTGAAACCATTATGGGGTGCGATGCGCGTCATGTGGGCGGTCAGCATGCCACTGAGGCGCTGCAACGGCGACCATCCGCCGACGGCGAAATGCGAGTGCAGCCAGTGGATCGGGTGAATGGTGGGGAAGGTGCTGGCGCTGAAGTGCTGCACCGATGCGTCTTGGACAAAACCCGGCTCTATCGCCGAGCGTAATAAGGGAATATCGACTGCCATGTTTGCCAACTTCTCTCTATTCGGACTAGCGTCCATTTTAGCATAGGTTTATTGGAAAGGGGTTAGCGTGAACTACCTAAAATGCTGACTAAACTGAGATTAAATTCGAGACGATTGAATATCCACTAAATGGTATTGTCTTGAAATATTGTTAGTTAGGTATCGTCCAACAGTATCGAACGAGGGCTTTAGTGTTGCTTCGTTTACTCCCTGTATCTGCAATAGGCGTAGCAATTCTAAGTGCTCTGTTGCAGGTAAAGTTAGCTTGATTAGCGGTGATTCTAGAAAGACAAGTTCGTCTTGATTGTTGCTAATGTTTTCAATGCTTTCTATGGGAATTTGGTCTATAGTTCGCCATTGACCTGTGCGAAGGAAATGATCGTTCATTGCTAGATCGACAGAGAATAGTCCTTTTTGCGCTCGAAGGTAATCAATTTTACTGGTGTAAGGTTGGTCAAACCATAAGTCACTGTGGTGAAAAGCAGGCTGGTAGATTGCCCAGATTGCTAGTTTGTCTGGCTTGTTTTCTGATACCTCTTCCCAATGTATTGGGTCGCTAGCTGCAAACCATACAGCAGCAAGTGGATCGTATGTCCAGTCAATCAATCTTGTGGGAACACCATGGTGCTGCGCAAGCATAGCCTCAATTCGAACCCTAAATAGCTCCTGATCTTCACCTTTGATTCTGCCAGTAACTGAGTAGAAAAGATTTTCTCGTCCTACTGATGCTACTCTTGACCTGATGACGCCTTCATTGTTGTACAGTGTTTGGCTTTTCAGTTCCCATACGAATGCTCTTTCTGTATTAAATGTTGCACCATAGTCAGGAATGACAAGGCCAATTTGGTCGGACTGCCTAATGAAATGATATATTAGGTCTGCTTCTAGGTCAGTTTGGGCAAAGAAACTGTTTATGCGCTCATGAAAATCTTCAAAATCAAGACCCAAATTGTTGTTTGAGTCCTCAAACATAGACTCTGCGACTGTTTTGTAAATTCGACCTTCCAACGCTAGATGAATTAGTTCCTTTAACATCGGATTGCGAATGGACGTAGGCTCCAATTTCCATTCCGAACTTGCTTGACCTCGGAAAACCCATTCGCATCTTTCTTGATTTGGTAGAGTCCAGTGATGTTCGACTAATCGTAGATAATCCAAAAACTCTTTAGCTGTATCTTTTCTAATGATTTTAATGCCTGTTTTGGTCATGATAGTCCTGCGAAATTAAGCGATAGAGATAATAATAGGCGAGTTGTTTCGCTTGCGCAAAAAAATGTGTTGATAATTGTTATGTGGTAGATCAGACCCCTCCTCTAAATCTCCTCCCCGAAGGAGAGGAGACTTTTATCTGCTCCCAAATAGAATAGAAAGGCATCCTTCCTCCTTCGGGGGAAGGACTGAGGATGGGGGTCGACAAGCAAAATACGGCAGTAAACTGCACGCTGCGCAGGTGTGTTATCATTGACCTATCGTCGTAAAGTCAAATCACTAAACCTTATGAGTCGTCGCATGACCATGACTGACATCAGCCAACTGGCGGGTGTCTCCGTATCGACCGTATCGCGTGCCCTGAATGGCAGCACCGCTATTCCTGAGGCCACGCGCGAGCGGATTGTTCGCATTGCCCGTGACCATAATTACGTGGTCGATGGCCGCGCCCGGAACTTCCGTTTGCAGCGCTCGCAGACGCTGGCGCTGGTTTTCCCCTATCTGGGTGATAGCCGTCGCATGATCTCCGACCCGTTTTATATGGAAATTATGGGGGCCATCACCGATGCGCTGGATGATTACGACTATGATCTCGTCGTGTCGCGGGTTCCGGCGCTGGATGATAGCTGGTGCCAGAAATATGCCAGTCAGCAGCGCGTCGATGGCGTGTTCGTGGTCGATCGCAGCGTGGATGATATCAGCTTGCAAACGCTTAAATCGCTGGGGGCGAATGTGGTCATCTGGGGGGCACCCATGCCGGAAGATGACCTGGTTTCAGTCGGCTGTGACAGCATCGCTGGCGGGCGAAAAGCGGTCGAGCATTTGCTCAGTCTGGGTCGGCGAAAGATTGGCTTTATTGGTGGGCCACAAGGCATGGTCGAGACGCATCAGCGCTATATTGGCTATCAGCAGGCGTTGGAAGCGGCGCGTATGCCGATTCTGTCGGAACAGGTGGCTTTCACGGATTTTACGCCGGCGCAGGGTGTCGCCGCCGCCGAGCGAATGCTAGCTGCCGAGCCGGACCTCGATGGCCTGTTCGTGTGCAGTGACTTCATGTCGATTGGCATCATGGAATCTTTACGGGCGCAGGGTCGGCGCGTGCCTGATGACATCTCGCTGGTGGGCTACGACGATATTCAACTGGCCGCGTTTTGCAGCCCGCCGCTGACGACCATTCGCCAGCCCATTGAGCAGGGCGGTCGGCTGATGGTGTCCAAAATGCTCGAACTGATTGACGGGCACGCGACAGATTCCGCCACGCTACCCATCGACCTGATCGTGCGTGAGTCGTGTGGCGCTCAGGGTGTGGCCGGGTAGGGCGAATCGCCTTCGGACTGCGTCAGGCTGTAGCCGCCATCCACTGGAATCATGGCGCCGGTGATGGTGTTCGCCAGCGATGACGCCAGGAAACAGCACACATCGCCAACCGCTTCCGGCTGAGCGACCGTCCCCAATGGAATCCCGGCTTCGATAAAGTCACGATCTGCCTGTAAGTGCGCCTGCGACCACTCATCCTCGACCCAACCCAACATGACCGTATTGGCCCGAATGCCGTAGGGGCCGCATTCGACAGCCAGCATTTTGGCGAAGGGGTGCAGCGCCGCCAGTGATGCCGCATAGGCGCTGGTCTGGAGTAGGGGCATCTGAATGGCAATCGTCGAGATAAACAGGATGCTCCCGGCGACGTTGTGGTCGAACATGTGGCGTGCGCCTGCCTGGGCCAGATAGAGGGCACGTTCATAGTTATTGGCGATGGCCGCGTCCCAATCGGCGGGCGGCGTATCCAGAAATTCCCCAAGCTGGTGCCAGGTCGGCAGAATGACCAGCGTGTCGATACGCTCAAAGGCCGCGACCTGCTCGCCGATGGCCTGCTGATCGGGCGGCGTGGCTGTTTCCAGCGTGTGGATTGTCGCCCCGGCGGCAGTAAATCGCTGGCTGATGCCAGATGCCAGGGCAGGAGGTCCGCCGGAGATCAGGATGTGTTTGTAGTGGTGGTCGATCATTTTTCGCCTATAAAGTTTCTTCAAATAATCATTATAGGATAGTCGTGTCGCCGCGGACTGAAGTCCTTCGGCTACGTTTGTGCAGCGGGAAGTGCACTGAAGGCACTCTGACCCGCTGCGCCTGCTTGCATTTTTAGTCCCTTCAGGGACTTGGCTTTTGGCTAGCCGGATGCTTCAGCTTCCGGCGGATTGGCTAAACCCAGGGCAAGACA
Source organism: Anaerolineaceae bacterium (assembly GCA_002699585.1). Classification (GTDB taxonomy): domain Bacteria; phylum Chloroflexota; class Anaerolineae; order Aggregatilineales; family Phototrophicaceae; genus Phototrophicus. The sequence continues at coordinate 137,005 of PABP01000008.1, forward strand.
TGTCTTGCCCCTACGTCTACTGGCGAACACATTTTAATGTGTGATACTCATCGTGAATATTTGCTGATGCCCAGGCCGCCGTCGATGCGCAAGTAGGCTCCGGTGGTGTAGGCTCCATCGTCGCTGGCGAAGTAGACCACCGCGCGGCCCATCTCGCTGATGTAGCCATCGCGCCGCAGCGGAATCGTCTGCTTAATTGCTTCGACGCCGGATTCAGTTTGCTGATCGGGATCAACGTCATTGAGGGGCGAACGAACCCATCCCGGCCCAAAATGATTAACCGTGATCTGGTGTTCGGCCAGTTCCAGGGCCAGGGTGCCGACGAAAGTATGCATAGCGAACTTGGTACCATCATAAACGGTGGTCGGCGGGAAGTGGGCATCGACGTGCACGGATGACGTGATGACGATGCGACCTCCATTGCCCTGGGCGATCATCTTCTTGGCGGCGGCGCGGCACACGTTAACGTTGCCCTTGATATTGACATTGGTAATGGCGCGCAGGTTCTTCTGCGTGATGCTGAGCGGCGTTTCCCAGTGAATGATACCTGCATTGCTGGCCACGATGTCCAATCGTCCTAGCTTGGCGACTGTTTCCGCGACCATATCGTCAACGGCGGTCGCGTCGGTGACATCGGCCTGAACAGCTAAACCACGTACGCCCATCGCTTTTAGATCAGCGACACGCGCGGCCAGTTTTTCCGGCATGGCCACATCGTTGACGACCACATCCGCGCCTTCTTCCGCCAGGGCTTTGGCGATGCCCCAACCGATACTGCGGTCATCGGCAGCGCCCGTGACCAGCGCGACTTTGCCTCTTAATCGCATCTTTGCCTCCTATTCGACCGGGGTGAGCAGCGTCTTGACGCCCGATTTGGCATCGAAAGTGGCGAAGGCCTGTTCCCACTGGGTGACATCATAGGCGTGGGTGATAAGCGGAGCCGTCTGCACGGTTCCAGCGGCCAGCAGCTTGAGCGCTTTGTCCCAGGATGAGGGTACGCTGGCGTTGCTGCCCGTTGCGATCAGTTCCTTATAACAAAGCTGATTGAGGTCCCAACTGATGGCCTGACTGAACAGCCCGATCTGCACATAACGACCGCGCCGCCGCACCAGCGTCAGTAGTTGGGCCGCTGCCGGACCCGCACCGGAGCACTCATAGACCACATCCGCACCCAAACCCTCCTGGGTGATGTCCGCGACGAGTTTGCCGGGGTCATCGGACTGCACGTTGATGGTGTAATCCGCGCCGAGGTCTTTGGCCAGGGCCAACCGCTCGCTATCGACGTTGGTTCCGAGCATAATAACCGTCGCGCCAGCTGCTTTGACCACTTGCAGCGTCAGCAGGCCGATGGCACCCGGACCCGCGATTACGGCAACATCACCGGGGTTGACTGTGGCGTTATTCAGGACGCCATGCACGACACAGGCTAGCGGCTCGGTTAATGCGCCCGCCTGGAAATCGACATTTTCCGGCAGCTCATGGATATTTTTGGCAGGCACGACCAGATAAGACGTAAAGCCGCCGTTCACGCCGGAGCCAATCGACAGGCGATTGAGGCACAGGTTGGTTTCGCCGCGGCGGCAGTACATGCAGGTCCCGCACGTTTGATAGTACGTTTCAGTGGTGACGCGCTTGTCGAGCAGGTTGCTATCCACGCCCTCGCCGACCTCAACGATGCGCCCCGATACTTCATGGCCGAGCACAACAGGCGGGCGGGATTTAAATTCGTCTTTGTAAATGTGAATATCCGTGCCGCAGATACCCGCGGCTTCGACCCGTATTTTGACCTGTCCGGCGGCGGGGGAGGGCACGGCGATGTCGCGGAGTTCAATGTTGCCGACACCGGGGGCAACTTTCATCACAGCTTTCAAAATAGGCTCCTAGTTCTGCAAAAATAACTAACTTTGATTTGTTAAAGAGTTGACTTTGCTAAAGCTTCATCGACGAAGTTACCGACTGCCCGACTCATTTGTGTCATTTAAGAACGACCGCCAGCCTGTCTCATGCGTTCGATGATGGTCCTACGGCCTCGCACCAGATATAAGGTCATGACTGCGCTTATTATGCCGGCGCCAAGTAGGAGTATTTCTTCTAATGGAAAGGTGAGGCGTGGAAGCGCCAGCAAAATGGCTAGACTATCCGTAAGAATAAACAGGGTGGTTGCGGCAGATTCTAGTGACCTCGGCTTTTTCTGCCAGCGTTTTTCTAGCATGTAACTTTCCCATCGGATGCTACCGAGGCGACATTCGAGATCATTCTTGACGTATTCGGCGATTTCACCAATACGGACATCATGCTGCACAAAGATCAAGGCAAAGGGTACGGCCAAAATCGGGTACAGGAGCAATACGATAGGCGTGGTATCTTCTTGAATGCCCAGTGACAATATTGTCCCTGCGGCTACCAAGCTGAAAGTAAGTATTTGTTGGCGCATCCCGATACGTTGAAGTGCTTCTGCGCGTAGTGTCGAATATTCTGCCAGGAGCGCATCTCGTTCAGAGGCGATAGAGGCCGCGTATGCGTCGACAAACCTGTTATGGCTAAAAGCCAATTTTTCCTGACGGGCTGCTTCGACGGGGAACCAGGCAACTTCGGATGGTTCGCTGTGCTGGTCATTAAGCGTACCTTTTGCGCAGCCCCTGAACACATGGACTATAACTTGACCTTCGGAATCGTCAGCCAGTTCATTGTGCTGCATAAAAAAATGTGCACCGAACTCAAGACCAGTTTGCTCCTTTATTTCTCGAATTATTGCCGATTTACGATCCTCCCCAGGTTTTGTATGACCACCAGGCAAGGCCCACTGCCCTTTGTCAGGCTCAACTTGCCGCCGTGTTAGAAGAATGTTGCCAACGCTACCAGCCGATGTGGTGATTATTGCCACGACATCAGGGTTGAGCATGATCAGGTTCCTTACTAAATGAATAACTTATCAATTCGACACGTTTTACATCGACTCGGTACGTTGAATAGAAGCGAACTTGAGATTAGCCGAGAGCAAAGGCGCATACTGGGCGTTTGCGAGCATAACAATGACGCGCAACGCTATAGCTCTCTTGTTCAAGACGCTCCTTGATTATTACTGATGTCGCTTTTTATTCTCTCAATATAGCCTTTTTGCGAATTCTATGCAATCGTTTGCACGGGAAAGGCTTGTAGGTTATAGTCGAATCATTCAATCTGGATTACAATCTATATTCAGTGATGCTCGTTAGTTGGCATCTTGTTTTGAACTAATCTTATTTTGAAAGGCGAAACTATGGTTACAGCCGCCGTCGTTGGGACGGGATTTATTGGTCCGGTCCATGCAGAAGCCTTACATCGCATGGGAGTGAATGTTCGCGGCATCCTCGGTTCCTCCCCGGAAAAAAGCCGTGAGGCCGCGCAGAAAAATGGCCTGGAAATAGGCTACGACGATTACCAGCAAATCCTTGATGATCCCCAGGTCGATGTCGTCCACATCACCACCCCGAACGTGTTCCATTTTGATATGGCCAAACGCGCCTTACTCGCAGGTAAACACGTCGTCTGCGAAAAGCCGCTGGCGATGACCAGCGCCGAGACTGCCGAGCTTGTCGAAATCGCTGAAGCCAACCCGCATTTGATTTCCGCTGTGAATTACAACATTCGCTTTTACCCGATGGCGCTGCATGCCCATGATCTGGTGCAGAAGGGCGAAATCGGTGAGGTGTACAGCGTGCGCGGCGGGTATGTGCAGGACTGGCTGCTGTTCGATACCGACTGGAATTGGCGTCTGCAAGCCGAGAAAAGCGGCGACACGCGCGCTATCGGTGACATCGGCACACACTGGATGGACCTTGTGGGCTTCATCACTGGGCTGAAAGTGGAAAAGCTGCTGGCTGATCTGGCGACCTTCATCCCTGTTCGCAAGAAGCCGCGCCAAGCAGTGGCCAGCTTCGAGGGTAAGAAGGCTGAGAACGTTCCGGTAGAGTACGACGAAGTACAGATCGATACCGAAGATTGGGGATCGGTGCTGTTTAAGTACGAAGGTGGGGCACGCGGCACGATGAACGTCTCGCAGATCACCGCCGGACGCAAGAATTTCCTCAACTTCGAGATCGCGGGTTCCAAGGGCGCACTGGCCTGGAACAGCGAGCGTCCCAATGAACTGTGGATCGGGCATCGGGATCGGCCAAACGAGATTTTGCTCAAAGACCCGTCGCTGTTGGAGCCGCTGGCCCTGGCTCATGCTGACTATCCTGGCGGCCACAATGAAGGCTTCCCGGATACGTTCAAGCAGCTTTATAAGGCCGTTTATGGCTACCTGACCGCGGGCGATTTTGACGCGCCCAAGCCGTTCCCGACCTTCGTCGATGGGCATCACGAGGTGCTGTTGTGCGAGAAGATCGTCGAGAGCAATAAGCACACGAATTGGGTGGATGTGTAGACCCCACAGCCCATAAGCAAGTCATCGGACGCAGCGTGCTGCGTCCCTACAGAAAGCATCGAGCCAGGGCACAATGTATTGTGCCCCTACGCCACCTATCAGAGACATATAAAGGAGTGAACGCACCATGATGGAACTGGGTTTTGTCACGGCGATTCTGGCGGATTATTCGCTGGAAGAGGTGATGAAGTTCGCCGCCGATAATGGTTTTCAGTGTATTGAAGTCATGTGCTGGCCGGTCGGTAAAGCGGAACGCCGTTACGCGGGTGTGACGCACATCGACGTTAGCAACTTTACGGCCAGTGATGCCGCCGAGATCAAAGGCCTTAGCGAAAAATATGGCGTTTCGATTTCGTCGCTGGGGTACTATCCCAATCCGCTGGTGGCTGACGCCGAAGAACGCGCCACGTACAGCGACCATATAAAGAAGGTGATTGCTGCTTCTAAGATGCTGGACATCAACGTGATGACCACGTTTATTGGGCGCGATCCGTCGAAATCGATTGAAGATAGCTGGAAAGATTATGCCGAGGTCTGGAAGCCGATTGTGATCTTTGCAGAAGAGCAGGGTGTCAAAGTGGGCATCGAAAACTGCCCGATGCTGTTCTCGCTCGATGAGTGGCCGGGGGGTAAAAACTTGGCCATTTCGCCGGATGTTTGGCGGCGCATGTTCGATATGATCCCCAGCGAGAATTTTGGCCTCAACTTCGATCCGTCACATCTTGTCTGGCAGTTCATTGACATTGAACGGGCTATTAAGGAGTTTCATCCGAAGTTCGTGCATGTCCATGCCAAAGACGAGCGTGTTGACAGCGATTTGTTGTACGAACGCGGGATTATGGGCCTGGGCTGGCATCGGCCTAAATTGCCAGGTTTGGGCAGCGTCGATTGGAGCGCCTTCTTCGCCACATTGACCGATGTTGGCTATCGCGGCCCAGTGTGCATCGAAGTCGAAGATCGAGCTTATGAGAGCAACGAAAACTACGTCAAGCGCTCGATTTTGCAGTCCAAGCATTACCTTGAGCAGTTCATGCAGTTCAAGATATGACCCCTCCCCTAAATCCCCTCCCCGAAGGAGAGGGGACTTGTGCCTGCCAGCATGTTTCGCTTAAGCGCAGGTACAAGGGGGCAGCGAAAATGATATAGAGCAGGCGATTTGTTCATTGTTTTGAGCTTTTCGTTGACAAATCGCCTTTGGAATCGCTACACTCGATGGGAATGTGGGCAATTCGGCTCATATATTCAAAATAATGAATGATAGATGTTTTAGTTTATATAGGAGCATTACGCATGAAGAAACGTTTATTGGTTCTCGTGTTGGTACTGGTCCTGGCATTTAGTGGTATCGCCAGTGCCCAGGAAAGCTACACCATTGGTGTATCCAACAACTTCGTCGGCAGTGAGTGGCGTACGCAGATGGTCAAGCAGATCGAAGACGCTGCTGCCGAGATCGAAGAACTGTATGGTATTGAGATCGAACTCGTTATCGAAAGCACGGACACGGACGTAAGCGGCCAGGTCCAGCAAATCCAGAACCTGCTCAATCGCGGTGTGGATGCCATCATCGTCAACCCTGGCGACCAGACTGGCCTCAACCTGGCGATTGAAGAAGCCACCGATGAAGGCGTGATCGTCATCGCAGTGGACCAGGAAATTGGTGCTGAAGGCGCGCTGAACGTCGTCATCGACCAGAAAGAATGGGCGAAGATCAGCATGGAATGGCTGGCTGAGGAACTCGGCGGCGAAGGTAACATCGTGCTGATCGAGGGTTTTGTCGGCCACCCGGCCAACGAAGCCCGTATGGCAGGCGTCGAAGAAGTCCTGGCTGAGTACCCCGACATTGAGGTCATTGGCCGCGAAAGTGGTATGTGGGACCAGGCGACTGGCCAGCAGGTGATGAGTGACTTCCTGGCATCGCTGACCGACATCGACGGCGTGTGGACGCAAGACGGTATGGCACAGGGCGCGATGACCGCCATCATGACTGCCGACCTGGAAAATCCGCCGATTGCTGTTGGCGAAGCCCGCGCCAGCTTCCTACAGACCTGGAATGAAACCCTGATGGAAAATCCTGACTTTGCGACCATCGGTGTGGTTAACCCGCCCGGTATCGGTGCCAGCGGTTTGCGCGTGGCTATCGAACTGCTGCGTGGTGCGGAACTGAACGAAGATGCCCTGAGTGGCCCCTTCGGCAACACGCTCTACGTTCCAATCCCGTATGCTGTCACCAATGACAATCTGGAAGATGTCTATGAAGCCCAGAACATCGGCGAAGCGGCTGGTTCCTACACCCTCGACGGTATCATCACGCAAGAAGGCGCGATTAAGCTGATCGCTGGTGAAGAACTGACCGAGATGGACGTCACACCGGATGTCGGTGAGCCTGAAGTTGAAGGCATGGACATGGGTATGGACGAGGAAGCCGAAGAAAGTTCGAGCGACTAAGCACGATGGTGACTCTTTCCGCACAACACCTGGTTAAACGCTATGGCGGTGTCGTTGCGTTGGCGGATGGCAATCTAGAGGTCCAGTCAGGGCAGGTCGTGGCGCTGCTCGGTGCAAACGGCAGCGGTAAGAGTACCCTCAGCAAGATTGTGACAGGCGTGGTTGCCCCCAATGAGGGGCAACTACTGCTTGATGGCCAAGCGACAAGTTTTGCGTCGCCCCTGGTCGCACGGCGCGCAGGCATCACGGCGGTTTATCAAGAACTCAGCCTCGTGCCGGAAATGACCATCTCCGAGAATATCTGGCTTTCCCATGAGCCGATGCGCCTGGGTCGTATCAACCGCAAGGCCATGCAACAGCGGACGCAGGCACTGCTCGACTTGTTCCAGGGCACGATCCCAGCCAGCTTGATACCCACCACCCCCGTATACAATCTGCATCCTGATGAACGCCAAATTGTGGAAATCCTCAAGGCGATCAGCCAGGACCCACGTCTGGTGATTTTCGATGAAGCGACCGCCAGCCTCGACAGTTCGCAGGTCACGCGCCTGTTTGAGTTGATCAACCGCTGGAAGGGCGAGGGCATGGCGATTGTGTTCGTCTCGCACCGCATGGATGAAATTTTCAGGGTGGCGGATACGGCGACCGTGCTGCGCAATGGGTCGCATGTGGGTACGGTAGACATCGCTGAGACCAGTGAGCGCCAATTGGTGCAGATGATGATCGAAGGTGCGACGGCCATGGAGCGCGAAGCCCGCGAACCCGTCGCTGCCAGTGCACCGATCCGGCTGCATGTCAGCGACCTGACCACTGAACAACTGCGCGGCGTCAGCTTTGAACTGCGTGATGGCGAGTTACTGGGCATTGGTGGCCTGCAAGGGCAGGGCCAGTCGGATTTGCTGCTGGCCATCTTTGGAGCAATTCCGTTCCAGGGCCGTTTGGCGCTGGGAGGCAAAGAAGTCCATTTTTCGCACCCGCAGCAGGCCATGAAGCAGGATGTGGCCTTTGTCCCTGGTGATCGGGGTAACGAAGGGCTGCTGCTGATTCGGTCGATACTGGATAATTTGATGCTGCCCTCACTACGCGAGTATGGGGTTCCGTTGCGCATGCAGCGTGCCCGTGCCCAAGCTGGTGATGTATCCGACGACCTGAACGTCATTATGTCATCGCTGGATGCACCCGTGAACAGCCTCAGCGGCGGTAACGCCCAGAAAGTGGTCATCGGCAAATGGCTGCTGCGTGACCCCAAATTGCTCTTGCTCAACGACCCGACAAAAGGCGTTGATGTGGGGGCCAAGGGCGAGTTTTATAGTTTGCTATCAAACCTGCGCCAGCAAGGCACGGCCATTTTGTTCTACAGCAGCGACGACGAGGAACTGCTCGGCTTGTGTGACCGCGTGCTGGTCATGCACGATGGCCGCATCAGCGCGGAACTGGCTGGCGAAAACGTCACGCGGGAAAATCTGGTTTCCGCGAGTATGGGGGCCGCACACCACGAAGCCAAGCCACCTGGGGCCAGTCAACATGAGGAACCAACCGCATGAATCAGGCCAAATTTCGGCGCTTTTTGGCGCGTAACTCCTATTTATTTGCGCTGCTGCTGCTCGTTGTGGTTGTGCTGATTAACTATTCCCGGCAGGACAACCTGTTTGAGCCATCGGTGCTCAACCGCAATATTCGCGTGTTTTTGCCGCTGGTGATTTTGGCGGCGGGGCAGGCGATTGTGATTATCGGCGGCGGCATTGACCTGTCAGTGGGGGCGATGGTGTCGTTGTGCAACGCGCTGCTCGTCACCTGGATTACGCCGGAAACCGCTGGCGGTGATATTCTGCTGGCGATTACGTTGGTCGCGCTGGTGGGGATGGCGGCGGGTCTGCTGAATGGGATTGCTGTAGCGTACTTGCGTTTGCAACCGATTGTGACCACCTATGCGACCAGCTTCATCTTTGCAGGCCTCGCGCTGACCATCTTGCCGCGCCCAGGTGGGGAACTGCCCCGTGATATGACGCGCCTCTATCGCCGCCTGATCGAAGTGGACGCCTTCGGCAATATTCCTATTATTCAGGACATTCCTATTTTGCGGGAGATTCCGCCCGCGTTCATCGTGATCGCTATTGTGCTGCTGCTGTGGGCTTTCGTCCGGCAGACGCGGCTCGTGCAGTATATTTACGCGGCAGGCGACAATGCCGAAGCGGCCTATACGACGGGTATTCCGGTGCAGCGCATTCGCCTGGGGACCTATGTCATCTCTGGATTTTTCTCGGCGATGGCGGCCCTCGCGCTGACCATGTCGTTGGGGTCCGGCAGCCCGACCAGCGGCGATGCCATGACGCTGGACTCGATTGTGGCGGTCGTACTGGGGGGGACGCGCCTGCGTGGTGGCCAGGGTGGCATCGCCGGGGCCATGATGGGCGTGGTTATCCTGGGCGTGATTCGCAATATCATTTCGTTCTATGATGTGCCGACCTGGTCGCAAACGCTGGTCGATGCGCTGATTATCCTGATTGCACTGGCTGGCCCTGGTCTGGTGCGCTATATATCCGATTTGATCCGGCGTTATCGTTTGCAGGGAGGGCGTGCCGCATGACGGAGGCCAAAGCCAAACGCAGTTCGTCGCTGCCCAACCTGACCCGTTACCTGACGCCGCCCGTGATTGCGCTGCTGCTGGCGATTGCGCTGTTCCTGTTTGGGGGTGTGATTAGCCCCGGTTTCGTCAATCCCAACCAGGCGATTAATATCGTGCGACTGGCGGCTTTCTTAGGGATTATCGCTGCGGGGCAAACGCTGGTGATTATCAGCGGCGGCGAGGGCATCGACCTGTCGGTGGCATCGATTGTGACGTTGGGGGCGATCCTCACATTCCGGCTGACGGATGGCCAGAATGAACTGATACTGCCTGTATTGGGCGTGGTGCTGCTGGTTGGCGCGGGTATCGGGCTGGTGAACGGCCTGGGCATTGTGTTCTTGCGCATTCCGCCGCTGGTGATGACGCTGGCGATGGCCGGCGTGGTCCAGGGCTTGATTTTGCAGGTGACGCGCGGCCAGCTTGAGGGCGATACGCCCGATTTGATGAGCGAGCTCATCGCGCAGCCCTTGATTGGCCCCTTGCCAGGGGTGATCTTCCTGTGGATCGGGTTGGGCATCGCCATGTGGCTGCTGTTGGAACGCACGCCCTATGGCAAGATGCTGTTTGCGGTGGGCATCAACCGGACGACGGCCACGCTCTCCGGGGTGCGGGTGCCGCTGGTGGTGGTGCTGACCTATGCCATGAGCGGGATGCTGGCGGCGTTTGGTGGTTTCGTGCTGCTGGGATTCACCGATACGGTGTTCCTCAACCTGGGTGGACGCTACCTGTTCCCGTCGATTGCGGCGGTGGTGGTCGGTGGCACGCTGCTATCCGGGGGGAAGGGCAGCTATTGGGGCACGATGTCCGGCGCGCTGGTGTTGCAGCTTATCAACAGCCTGTTGCAGGCGCAGGGCCTGCCGGAAGCGACTCAGTCGATTATCCTGGGCGTGGTGCTGCTGGTGCTGATTTCGATCTATGGGCGGCAGCGGGCGTTCCGGTTGTAGACCCCCAGCCTCTTTGGCCTGATTAGGCAGGGGGCTATTTCTTGAGTAGTTCGTCATACATCTTTTTGTCTTCCCTGGCCCCTTTTTTGTCTCCTTGCTTTAGTCTTGCATAATGACGTATTAAGTATGCTTCAGAATTACTTGGATTCATTTTGATAGCAAAAGAACAAGCAATTGCAGCTTTTTTGATTTCGCCTATAGCCATAAATGCAAGTCCCACATTTGAGTAATATATAGAGTCTGGTCTTAGCTTAAGAGCTTGTTGGAAACTCTTAATCGCGTCAATGTGTTTACCGATTTTTACTTCAATTAGTCCTTTGGTGTTATATACATCAGAAAGCGAAGGGGCTAGCTTGAGAGCTTTTTTGCAGTCGTGTATTGCCTCAGTTAGTAAGTCCTTATGAAGATAGGCGAATGCTCGATTGTTGTAAGCATGAGCTAATTCAGGACTGTACCTAATGGCCAGCGTACAATCCTGAATCACAGCATCTAGATCATGTAGGTAGGTATGAACTAAGCTACGATTACTATAAGCTGGTCCATATACAGGATTCAGGTCTATAGCCTGATTGAAATCCTCTAAGGCCTGTGTATGCTGACCAAGCTCATAGTGCACTAACCCTCGATTATTGTAAGTGACTTCATTGTTGGGATTCAGTTCTATAGCTTTATTGTAGTCAGCTAGAGCAGCTATCCAATCACGCGCAAGTTCATGCAAGCTAGCTCTGTTGATATAAGCCAAGTCCAAAGTTGATTGTAGCTTGATTGCCTGATTATAGTCGCGGAGAGCGCCTTCTAGGTCACCTAACTTTTTCTTTTGGAATCCTCTGTTGTTGTATGCCATTGCCAAAAGTGGATCAAGCTGTATTGCTTTATTGTAGTCAGTTAATGCTTTTTGGTGGTTATGGAGAAGGCTATGAACATGACCTCTATTATTGTATGTGGCGGCACTATTTGAATCTAGTTTGATGGCTTCGCTATAGCTATACAGAGCACTCTCATAATCGCCATTGTCTAAAAATCTATTGCCTTTTAAGTAGAATTCTTCTGACTTCAATAATAAGTCATTGTTTTGTTGTTCCGACACTTCAAAGTGTATTGTTCCAAGTTGAGCTATTTGGCTTAGGTATTTGTTGAGTTTGATGTCAAAGACATTTGCGACTGGAATGTGAATTACATAGGGGCCACGATCAAGCAAACCTTCATGCTCTCTGATATATGATTTAACATCAATCCACCATGCTTTTTTCTGTTGAGGGCTGACTATTATCAATAGCACAGGTAAAGAGTGCTTGTACCAATAATGAATATGGCGTTCATCTGAGTAATAAACAATATCACCTTGTTGGTTATGTCGAATATAACTTTCTCCGCTTTTAATTTGGATTGCGATGAGTCGGCCTGTACCTTTACCATTCTCCGCAATTTCAATTTGAGCATCTATTCCATGGTCATGTTTTGATTGCTCACGAAACAAAAAGCCCATTTCGGCTACAATTCCGTGTACGTGAGCAATCCCAATATCTTCTATTTGAGGCATGATTACTACACTTTCTGTTTGCCAAGTCCACGCTAACAGTCATTCGGGCTATAGATAATACCGATAGCCGATGGCGTGATACTTGCACTCAAAGCCAAGCTGCCAGAATGCCGCGACGGAGGAGTTGGCATCTCCCCAGGAATCGAGCGAGATGGGGGCGGGGGAGGGCTGGTTGTTGCGCAACACATGCAGCGCATAAAGCAGCAGCGCTCGGTAAAGTTCCGGCTGGCGATGGTCGGGTGTGAGGGCAGGGGCATCGACTGCGTAAGCGGCATGGGCTTCATCGACCTGGACGCGTACCACACCACATACTTGTTCCTCTGTATCGAACAGTAAAAACACGTTTTGCGGCGGGTAATGCTCGAAGGACTGCGCCATAAAATCCTCGCTGACGTCTGACATGTGGCCCCATTGATCGCCATAGCAGCGGTTCATGGCCTGGGTATACAGACTGATGTCGTTTACGTCGCTGTAGGGCTTGAGCGTATAGCCTGCTGGCCAATCCAGCGGCGGTAGCTCGACAGCAGCGGGTAGGCTGGCATTCAGGTAGGTGCCCAGCGGCTGAAAACCATTCTGCTGCACCCGTGCGATTTCGTCGGGCAGGCTGATGGGATACTGGGCATCGAGATAAGCGCTGCCGTGTTCCCTGGCGCGCGTGACGGCCCAATCCAGCAGGCGTTGGCCGATGCCATGCTGTGCCCATTTGGGATGTACGGTGATGTCGAGCGTGGTGCGCAGGGAGGTCTGCTGCCACAGCCAGATGTGCCCGACCAGCATTGTGTCATCATCCAGTACGGCGACGCAGTTGTCGCGGGCGGCATTGTGGCCGGGGTAGGTCATTAACTGCTGCTGACGTTCGACTGTTGTTGTGCGGTTTAGCTTGCGCTGCTCGAAGAAGGCATTCTTCAACGCGACCAGGGCGGGTAGATCACCGGGTACGTTAAGCTGTCGGAAATGAATGCTGGTTGACATCGAACGGCCTCCATAAAGACGATACTTGATAGTATATCCTGGGGCGCATGAAACAAAAAAGCGGACCCAGTGGCCCGCTTCATATATTGTTAATCGCGTTTCGCTCATACTTTCGTCAAAAATGCCGTCACCTGATTGACTGTATCGATCAAGGCGTGTCCAGCCCCCGGTAGAATCTGCACGGTCAGTTTGGGTAGCAGATCGGATAACCGGCTTGCAATCTGGTTAATATTGTAGATGACATCTTTTGTGCCACCGAGAAGTAAGACTGGCATCGTCAGGCTCGCCAATTCCTTGTCGCTAAAGATATATGGCGGCCCAATACGAGGTTTGAAATTCTCTGTGACCTGGACAACAATGTCTTCAACCTCAGGATCAAAGGGTTGATCACCATACATCATGCGGGTCATACGAATTGCGCCCCACTTCCCCATGAAAGACTGAGGGGGCGACAGTAGAAAAGAAAAGGTTCATCAGGCACACTTTAGGCGACGAAACCAAAAAAGGTGTGCGAGATGAACCAAAGAAAAC
>PABP01000009.1 GCA_002699585.1 Anaerolineaceae bacterium
CCGCAAGCGCCGATGGTACTGCACGGGTGACTGTGTGGGAGAGTAGGCCGTTGCCAACCTAATGAAAACACTTTTCTACTGGAAGAGCATTTTCAAAGATACTTTCTAGGTCGCGACTGAGCACAACAAACACCACTCCAACCCCTTGCTCTTTTGCTTTAATGACCCATTTTATTCTTCTTTTTAATGATCTCCTCGGTTAGCGCATAAATACCCCACAATATCTCAGATAAACCTAGGCATACTGCAAAGAGCCATAGATTGACTAATTCGACACCTCGCGGCGAGGCCCATTCTGAGGATCCATAAACAAAATTATCGAGATAAGACCCTCTGTTCAAAACCAAATAGTAGAAGATTCGCATGCCTAAGAAGATAGCTATAGCAAAAACAACAATTGCGATTCCTCGGAACCAGTGCTTTGCATTTCTGGTGATTGTTTTACGCGATACATCGAACACCATTAGCAGAATCATGCTCAAGAGGGATGTCCCCAACGTAACCATGATGAGATTCATGACGGTGCCAAACTCATCCTGGTTAGGAATCATCCGCACAAAATGAATAACGAAGCACAATGGAATCGTGATTGCACAGTACACAGGTAACAGGCAGCCGAGTGGAGTTCGCATAACATCGCCCAAATAAAAAAGCCATCTCTTCTGATTATACAAACCCAGAGAGATGACTCCTCAAATTAGCGTATTTTTGATCCTATTCACCCACACGCATCATCCAGAAATTACCATCCAGCACATTGCGGAACGCGATTTTGCTGCCATCTGCATTGACTGCCCACTGCCCATTCATGATGGCGAATGGCTGCGTATCACGGTCCGTCAACATCCTTAGCTGACTATCAGCGACCGTAAACAGCCCAAGCTCGTGAATGGCGTTTTCGGGTTCAAAGGGAATAACGAACAGGCTGTTTTCGTCACGCCAGCGGTAACCCCCAAACCAGTCGAGGCGCTGCGGCTGTGCGCCTTCCGCGATGTCGATCAGATACATGCCATTGTCAGCGGGATTCGGCTGTGACGATAGGTAATAGACCATGCGACTGCCACCGGGCGCGATGCTGAACCCACGCGGACGATACCAACTGCCCAGGGTATAGCGCTGGCCCGTGTTGATGTCCACGATGTCCATGCGCGTATTATCGTCCTCACGCCATGTCACCAGCAGCCGATGGTCATCCAGCCAGTTGCCATCCAAACCGCGCTCGGCCATGATCTGGACAGGCTCGTAGCTGCCACTACGATCACGCACATCGCTGATATAAATGGCGTTCACCGCAGAATTTTGCCCAGGCACAAAAACACTCTCGCGTTCAACCCACATCAGATGCGTGTTGTTGGCATTCAACCCGGCAGGATTGCCATTGGTATTCACTTCCCAGGCCGTGCCCGATGCCAGTTCGAGGATGCGCACGTTATCACCGATCTGCGTCAGCGTATGGCTGAAATCCGGCGAGTACAGAAACGGCGTTTCCGGCCCCATACTGACCATCTGTCCGGCGCTGGCATCCCAGGTGAAGACCGACGCATGGCTGTTCGCGCCGCCATCAAGCGTATACAGCGTGTTGGCATCGGTTGTATGCCACCAGAAATCCGCACAGCAGCCCGTATTATCCAACGTCTGGAAAGTCACACTCGCATTTGTGCCGATGTCTGCCGCGTTGGCATCCGGCGGAACCAGCAGCGGCGGAAGTTGATTGTAGGACAGCGGCCAGGTTTCCGTATAGGCATTCAGACGCCGCCCACCGAAAGCCACATCCGGCTGATCTTCCAGCGTTTGCCACTGGCGCGCATTATTCAGGTCGATCTGGAAGAATCGCCCACCAAAACGGCCAATCAGCGCCAGCGTGTGCCAGTTGGCCTGCATATAGGTGATAGGGTTGTAGGTCGTGCGATAGTCCGCCGAGCGAATTTCCAGGTGCAGATGTGGGCGCGAGGCGCACGTTTCGTCCGGGTCGCCGCTGTAGCCAACCAATTCGCCCTGCTGCACAAATTGTCCCTCTTGCACGGGGGCGCGGTCCAGCAGATGCCCATACAGCGACGTCAGCCCCAGTGACTCATGTCGAATAATCAGGTTATGCGGTGCCGAGCCAAAGTTGAGGTTATCGACATACGCCACCACGCCATCGGCCACAGCCACCAGGGGCGTGCCACATGCCGCCGAAAAATCCAGGCCGAAGTGTAGTCCCTGGCCGGCGCTGTACCACAAATCGCCGAAGTTATAGGCGCCCGTGGTATTGCCATAGGCCTGCCCGAACAGCCATGTATCCAGCCCCGGACCATCCTGAAAGGGTAAAATCAGTGGCTTGTTGGCCTCTTGCGCCTGACTGTGGTTGCCCAGCGGCAGCATCAGCACCAGGATAATCAGCATCAGCAAAGCAATCCGATGCATGCTTTTCTTCCGTTCTATTGACAGCGGATTCGCGGTAGTATGGCACAGATTGGCACTCATTGAATAGGTCGTGCCGCTTCTATTCTCATCACACATCCTTAATAAGTTATAACTATTTTATGAGGGTGCTAGGCGGTGACAGCCAGTTGCCAGTACAATAATCCTATCCATAACAGGTTGGAGTTAAAAAGATGGCTTATCGTAAGCGCTTCGTTTTGATTTTTATGATCGCTCTCCTGGCGATGAGTGCGGCGGTTGTCTCCGCGATTGGCGAAGATGACAGTGATGCCCCGCCGGATGAGGACCAGATCGCGCCGGATACAACGGTAGAGATCGCCAACCCGGAAGGCGGCCCGGTTGTGTTGCGGGGGGAAGTTTCATATACCAATCCCTTCTTCACCAGTGGCGTCTCCCAGCCGCTCATCATTCTGGAAGATCAGGCCGGTTTCGTCGACCGCAATGAATACTTCCTGTTCCCGCAGGAAAGCCAGGTTCTGGGGCAGATTACATCCAACTTCTATGAATCGCCCTTCACCTATTCGCTGGCGCTGCCGATTGAGCCGCAGGGTTCCTTGCGCGATGTCGATAACGACGGCGAAGAAGATACGGGCGTGATGGTATTTGCCGTTGCTTACTGGTCGAACACGTTTGGCGACCCGCTGCTGGAAGAGCGCGACATGTACGGTGGTGGTTGGTCCGGTGCCTATGCATCGACCCGTACCAGTAGCAATCCCGATCTGCGCGGTGAATACGTCGGCGGCAAAATTCTGGTGTATGCACCTGATGACCAGCAGGGTTTCCCCAGCGGCTTCGGTAAAGATGGCATGCTGTTTACAGAAGATGACCCGATTGTGCCCATCCCGCAAGGTTACACCGTCGTCGATATGGACACCGACCCGTTCACCTTTAATCGCTCCGAGGAACAGACCCTCGACCTATACGAGCCGGAAACTGCCGCAGTTAGCGATTTCTCCGAGATGGATTATCTCGACGCCTTCGATGCTATGATCGAGAAGTTCCGTCTGGAATACGCCTTCTCTGAGTATTACGGCCTCGACTGGGACGAACTGTCCGCGACCTATCGTCCCCGTGTACAGGCGGCACAGGCCAGCCGCGATTCGTATTTGTTCGCCCTGGCGATTCGTGACCTGCTCTGGGAAATTCCCGATGGTCATGTCAGCATGTCGCTGGACCTGCTCATTGATGACTTCCAGAGTGATACCGAAGGCGGCCTGGGCATTGCCATCCGCGAACTGGAAGATGGCCGTGTGATTGTCAACTATCTGGTGGATGGCACTCCCGCTACCGACGCGGGCATGCAGCTTGGCACGGAAATCATCGCCATCAATGGCACCCCGATTGACGAAGTTCTGGAAAATACCTTCGTCTGGGCGCATCAAACCCTGGCGACACCTGCCGCGCTGCGTTTGCAGCAGTTGCGGTATGCCACTCGCTTCCCAATGGGTACCACCGTCGATGTCACTTTCAAGAACCCTGGTGAAGACGAGCAGACCGTTTCTATGGATGTCGTACCAGAGCGCGAGAGCTTCTCGTTTAGCTCTTTCAACAATGGCGTCACAGGCCTGGAACTACCCGTAGAGTACGAAATCCTGCCCAGCGGCTATGGTGTGGTGAGCATCTACAGTTTCAGCGACGATGAGTACCTGTCTGTTCAGCTTTGGGAGCGCATGATCCGTACCTTCAAGGACAATGGCGTCCAGGGCATCATCATTGACATGCGTAACAATGGTGGCGGCAGCGGCTTCCTGGCCGATCAAATGTCGGCGTACTTCTTCAGTGAACCCATAGTCGTCGGTAACTCTGGCGTCTATAACGAGGACTTCGGTGATTTCTACTTCGACGAGCGTGGCGAAGATCAGCTTTATCTGCCGCCGGAAGAACTAATCTATGATGGCCCGGTCGCCGTGATCGTCAGCCCAGCTTGCTTCAGCGCTTGTGAGTTCTTTAGCTACAACTTCACCCTGCGCGAGGACGCAGCCATTGTCGGCTATTACCCGACAGGGGGCCTCGGCGGTGGCGTGGAAGATTTCTACATGCCGGAAAATATCTCGATCCGCTTCACCGTCTCCCGCGCGGTTGATCCTGAAGGCAACATCCACATTGAAGGCATTGGTGTCGCGCCGACCGTGCGTGTGCCTGTCACTGAAGAGACGCTTTTCACCGACGGTGACCCGCTGCTCGACGCCGCCCAAGAAGCCCTGCTGGAAATCGCGCGCGGCGTGGTGGTCGATGGCGGCACACTTAGCTTTGGCTCGGCCTATGGCACTATCTCGGCAACAGCCAATGTGCAGCCCGATACAGGCGTGCAGTACGGTGTCGTGCTGCCTGCCGGGGCTGTCGTCAGCTTTTTTGCTAATGATGCCGATGGCACCCGCGATACGGTGCTGTCAATCTATGATGAAACCGGTATGCAGTTGCTGGCCGATAATGACGATGCCGAGGCCGGAGGACCGGGTTCTGCATTGGTTGAACTCAGCGTCGGTGATACCGACTTCCCGGTCATCGTGGAAATGCGCCTGAAAGCCGGCCAGGATGCGGGTGATCTGACGCTAACTATCGAAGCCGTGCCGGAAGATTCGCAGTAAAACACAGTAGGGCGGTCATCGCTTGACCGTCGCAACAACCCGACATATGGTAAAAGGGCGCTGAAAAGTGCCCTTTTTGCTTTAATCTTTTTGCTTCTCAATACGCTCAGGATAGAATCATGCACGAATCCCAAGCTCCCAAGACCATCACGGGTCGTCTGATTGATGGCCAGCCCGCCACCCTGGATGTCGCCCGTATGACATGGCGGCCTTCGGCTTATGGCCTCTGCTTCGATGACCAGGGGCGTGTACTGCTGCTGGACAACACCTACAATGGCCGCTGTGAATTCCCCGGCGGTGGCGTGGAAATCTGGGAGTCGCTCTCAGAGGCAGTCGTCCGCGAAGTGTGGGAAGAAACGGGATTGTATGTGACCATCGGGCGCATGTTCCATACGCAGGAGGCTTTCTACCTGACACCCGGCGGCAGTCATTGGCATGTGTTACAGCACTATTTCTTCGTAACCGTCGATGGCGGTGACCTGCGCGACAGCATCATCCCTGGCGAATATGCTCAAAATCCCCATTGGGCTGATACGCATACGCTCCAACCCGACGACCTGACCATCGGCTGGGACGCCTTGCAGGTTGCCCTATCTCAGCGCTAAAAAGCTGCGGTGTGTATCAGGATCTGCGTAGGGGCAAGGCACTGCCTTGCCCAGGTTGATTGCATCTCTTTAACTAATCCCCAACAGCCCCCTTCGCGCTGAGCCTGTTCAACCGAGCGAACATCCTCAGGTTCACAATGCCGATGCCTGTGAAGATCAACGACGCGCCTCCAACGATAAACACGTCGAGCTGCTCGCCTAATAGCACGACACCCAGGATCAAGCCAACGGCTGGGACGATATAAGTCACCATCGTCGCCCGTGACGCACCCAGGCGGCTGACCACTTCGTAAAACATCAAGTAGGCCACGAACGTATTGACCACGCCCAGGGTGATAATCGCAAATAGGGCGGTCGCGCCCAGGTCCGCGTTAACGGTCGGTGGTACATCCAAGAATTGCATTCCGGCGAACATAAAGACCATTTCCGCAATGGCCCCACTGAGCATGGCAATCGCCGCCAGCACAATCGGTTCCAACTTGCCCTGGATCACCTTGCGGCTGAAGGCGGTAAACGAGGCATAGAAAATCGACGAGCCAATCATCCCCAACTGGCCCAGCAGCCCCCCGGTGATGACCTCGCCGCCTTGCCAATTGCGTGCCGCCAGGATAATAATCCCGACGAAACCGACCACCAGTCCCAGCACTTTTTGTGGGGTGATGCGTTCATCTTTGAAGGCAAAATGGGCAATCACCAACCCGAACAGGGCAGTCGTCGCTTGCAGCACGCTGGCCAGTCCGCTGTCGATTTGTGTTTCGCTGAAGCCAATCAGGGCAAAGGGAATGGCATTGTTGCCAACGCCGACGATGGCGGCGTTGCGCCAGGTGCGCCAGTCCTTCGGCAAGGGTCGTTTGCGGACAATGACGACGATCCACAGCAAAAATGCGGCAATGCCCAGCCGGATGAACATGACTTGCAGTGGGTGAACGCTTTCTACGCCGATGCGGATCAGCATAAAAGACGAACCCCAGATCAGGCCGATGGCCCAGAACATCAACCATGCACCCACAATATGCCCCTTTTGCGATAAAGTAATCAGAGATCAAAAGACATTTCTTTATAGCACCTGGCTAACCGGAATACTTCCCGATTGTTGTGCTACTTGGGAATGAATACCAAGAGGATAGAGGTATCGTGCAGGTAGGTCAAAGGCCAGCCTAGACTATTGGCTCCGGTGATGCCGCCTCATGCTTTGGCAGATGGTCACGTAGCCAGCCGATGATGTCCGCCAGCACCTGATCCTGAATAGGTTCGTTCATGATTTCGTGGCGCATACCGGGGTACGTAAGCAATCGCTTGTGGGCGCTGCTGGCGCGCTCATAAACGGTATAGCTGCCACTGATCGGCGTGATGCCGTCTTCCTCGCCATGACCAATCAGCAGCGGTAGCGTCAGTTCGTGCGCTCGTTCGTTGATCTCGCGCCCCGCTTTGATGATCGCCCAGCCCATGCCAGCTCGCATCGCACCATGCACCACCAGCGGATCTTCCTCAAAGGCATGGTTGACTTCAGGGTCGGTTGTGAGTGGCTCGGAGCCTCTACTGACACGTATACGCGGGGTTAATGTGCCTAGAACCTGCGCCATTATCAGCAAAGGCCTTGACAGCAATTCCTCGCCTCGGGTAGCCGTCCCCGTAACGACCAGCGCCGCCAGGTCGTTCTGGTATTCCAGCGTGTACATCAGGCTGATGACGCTGCCCATGCTGTGACCGAGTATGGCGATGGGTAAATCGGGATGCTGGGCGCGTATTAGCTCAAAATACTGGCGTAAATCCTTGACCGGTTCTTGCTTGATGGACTTGAACAGCGCCCGGACGCCTTCGCTCTTGCCGTGCCCCTTATGATCCAGGCCGTACACTGCCCAGCCCTGTTTTACAAGCGCGTCCACCACATGCGTATAGCGCCCGATGTGCTCCGCGTGTCCATGTACAATAATCACCACCGCCGTCGGCTCCACATCCGGCAGCCAGCGCTCTGTATGAATTTTCAGGCCTTCATGGTTGGTAAAACTGTCGATTTTGTGCTGCATGATAAATTTTCCCGCGATTGTCTCGCTTGTTAAAGTCCCCTCACCTCATGGGGAGCAGATTTAGGGGTGGGGTTCTGATTCAACTTTGTGCTAAGAGCAGCGAAGCTCTTATGTCTGGTCCACACTAAAAACTCACAACCAATAACTAAAAACTCACTCGGCCCTTACCCATACGTCATGGGGACATCCAGCCGCAGCCAGGTGCGCCCTATGCGGAACAGCGACCCCGGTCGCAGTTCCACACGGCTGATGATAGGATCGACCATTTTCTCTAAGAACGTACCGTTGCGGCTGCCGCCATCTTCCAACCAGAAGTGCAGTAAAAAGGGCAGCGAGGTTGCATCCGTGTCGGTGATGTGTTTGGCATGGCAGCCGACTCGCGCATGCAGACGCGATACTTGATTGTCAAAGGGCATGTGTACATCGCAGGTATCGCGGCGGCCTATGGTGATGATCCGTTCTTCACCCGCCTGGGGCTGGTCAAAATTGAGGATTTTGCCATCCAGCGGGCCGCTCATAAAGGTAATGCTGATTTCGCCTCGTCCAGGCATAGTTGCGTCCTTCGTTCAAAAACCAGGTTTTGTAGCCATTTTTGGAAAACGACATTTTTCAGGACGCTGCTCTAAAATTCACAGCCGACTGAAAATAGTTGCCCAAAACCTTGGGGTGAAAATCTTTGATTTTCACAATGAGTGTTTTTTGGCGTCACCTTTTTTGCAAAAAAGATGACAATATCCTAAATGTTAACATGTCCTAATCACAGCGCCCTAGCTTCTCCAGCTTGCGCAGCTTATCCCGCGTCGGGATGTGGTTGCCTTCAATCTTGAGCGCCTTCTGGAACGCCTCGCGCGCTTCGTCTTTCTTGCCCGTCCGGCACAGCGATTCGCCATAATTATGCCAGAACCAGACATCGCGCTTGTCGTACTGCACCGCCTGTTCATAACACACCAGGGCATCAGCCCAGCGATCCATTTCACCCAGGCACAGGCCCTTGCCGTTCCAGGCCCAGGCATACGTATTGTCGATCTCTAGCGCGCGCGTGTAGCTATCCAGGGCTTCATTATACCGCTTCATGCGCCGCTCGACCTGCCCACGCCGCGCCCATAATTGAGCGTTGTCGGGCATTTCTTTAGTCGCTGTCTCGATGGTCGTCAGCGCTTCGTCACGGCGTCCCATTTCCAGCAAAGTACTCATCTTGTTGATGTAGTACCACATGCTCTTTGGCTCATGGACGATGGCCTGCTCGTAGCTCTCGATAGCTTCTTCCAGCCGCCCCATGTTTTTCAATGTCAGCGCTCGACCGCTCCACGCCCAGGCATAATCAGGCCGATACTCGACCGCCTTATCATACGAGGCCAGGGCTTCATCATAGCGACGCAGGGTGCGCAATGCCTGCCCGCACTTCGACCAGCTTTCGGCGTGCTGCGGGTCGATGCTGAGGGCTTCGTCCAGGGCTTCCAGGGCTTTTTGTGGTTCCTGATGCACCAGCAGTTCTTCCGCATAATTGTACCAGGACCAGATGTCCGACTCGTCCAGTTCCAGCGCCTGCCGGAACGAGATAATAGCTTCGTCGTGGCGGCGCATCTGGCTGAGTGTCAGCCCACGTCCGCTCCAGGCCCAGCTATATTCCGGCTCCAGTTCAACGGCGCGCGTGTAACTCGATAGCGCTTCTTCCAGTCGATGTAACTTGCGCAGCACTTGGCCGTGCTTAGCCCAGATATACGCGCTGCGGTTGCTCAGCTCGAGCGCTTTATTCAACAGGCCCAGTGCCTCTTCGTTCTGGTCCAGCAGCACCAGAATATCAGCTTGCTTATAGATATAGCTGGCTTGATTGGGCGCGTGCAGGCTGGCTTTGCGGTAGGCATCCAGCGCTTCGTAGTACTGGTTCATCATTTCCAGCGTGATGCCCAGTTCGTTCCAGGCCCAGGCATAATCCGGCGCGATGTCCGTCGCCTTCTGGATGGCATCAACCGATTGCTGCAATTTGCCTTGCTGGCGATAGATGTTGCCCAGCAGTGCCCAACTGCCGCTGTGGGTCGCATTCAGGTCGAGCGCTTTTTGCAGCACTTCCAATGCCTCGTCGAAGCGCTCCAACAGGGCCAAAACCTTGCCCTGGTTATACCAGTACCATTCGCGTTCTGGCGCCAGTTCGGTGGCCTGTTCGTAGCATTCGAGCGCTTCTTCGTAACGCTCAAGCTGCTCCAGCACGATGCCCCGGCCATTGATCGCCCAATCAAACGTCGGGTCGAGCTTGATGGCCTGCTCATAGGCATCCAACGCGCCATTGAGTTGTTTGATATAGCGCAGAATCTGGGCTTTTTTGCCCCAGGTAGGGGCGTGGTCGCGGTCAATGCGGATGGCCTGTTCGATAGGTTCCAGGGCTTCTTCATAGCGACCAATGCCGACTAGCGTCTCCGCCAGATTGTACCAGTGCCAGACGACTTCCGGCTCGTACTGGGTAGCGCGCTTAAACGCGATGATCGCTTCACGGGCCTTGCCGAGTGCTTTTAATGACAGACCATAGCCATTATGTGCCCAGGCATAATCCGGTTGTAAGGCCGTTGCCCGTTCATATACCCCAACCGCATCCTGATAGTTCTTCTGCATGCGGTAAATCTGGCCGAGCTTGGCCCAGCTATTAGGATGTCTTTCGTCAATTTCCAAGCCCTGCTGAACGATAGCCGCCGCTTCATCATAGCGGCCCAGCTTTTGTAGGATGTCGCCGCGATTGTACCAGATCCACACATCATTCGGATTGAGCATCGTCGCTCGCTCGAAGGATGCCAGCGCCTCTTCCATCTCGCCCATGCGGTCCAGAATGATGCCTTTGCCGTTGTGCGCCCAGGCATAATCTGGCTTCAGTTCTAGCGCGCGATTGTAGCATTCGAGCGATTCATCATAGCGTTCTAGCAATCGCAGAGTGCGACCCTTACGTGCCCAGGCCCACCAGTAATCGGGTTGCAGCTCAATCGCCTGGTCGTACGTTGCGACCGATTCATCCAGTCGGCCCAATTCCGTCAGCGAGTAACCCTTGTCCATGAGTTCGCGGGCTTCTAAGGCCATGCCATCATATTCGAGCGTGGGCAGCGTGCCGTAATGCGCTTCATAAATCAGCGATAGATCGTCATGCAGATTTTCCCAGGTCTGCGGGCGATCATCCGGCGACTTACTCAGGCAGCGCATGGTCAAGTCGACCAGGGCTTGCGGAGCATCCACGACTTCAGCCGGGTTGAATAGCGGCGGCTGATGAATATGCGCCTCGCGCCATGCTTTGGTGCCCTTCACCTCAAAAATATGGTGGCCGGTCAGCATTTCGTACATCAAGCAGCCGAAGGCATAAATATCCGATCGGTGATCGACATTGCGCGATTCACACTGCTCCGGTGACATATACGGCGGCGTCCCCACGACCGCGTTCAGGCGTGTCAGGCGGCTGTCGGCATCATCGGGGTCAAAGTCATCGTCTTCCGGTTCGACATCGCGCTCAATAGAACGCACCAGCCCGAAGTCGGTTACTTTGGCGATAGAGTCATACGTCACCAGGATGTTGGCGGGTTTGAGGTCGCGGTGCACCAGGCCGGGGATTTTGCTGAGGGCATGTTGCATACCCAGCGTAATGTGGATGCCGAACAGCATGGCTTGTTCGGTCGTCAGCATCGAGTGGCCAATCCATGTACTCAGGTCGACGCCCAGGCCTTCAGGTCCGCTGATATGCTCCAGGATGATATGCGGTCGGTTGTTGATGTTTTGTACCAATCGCGCCTGCACGATATGCGTATGTCGCTCAAGGTTGACCCACGTATAGGCCTCCTGCTCAAAGCGCGCGACGGCCCGTGCATTATCCAGAAAGCGCGGCTGGAACGATTTAATCGCCACGGGTAAGCGCTGTTCATGGTCATAACACAGGTACACGATGCCCATGCCGCCCAGCCGAACATCGGCCACTTCATATCGGTCGAGCATGCGGCTGCCAATGTCAAACTCATAAACATCGCTGGGTAAGCCGCTGCGCGGACGCTTATGTTGGCTGCGTCCGGTTTTGCCCTCGGCTTCCGGGGCGAAAAATGTGATAGCTGTCAGGTTATCGTCTTCTTGATCTGCCGCGCGTGTTTCGTCCTGCACGCTGCGCGGCTCCACTTCCATCGACTCTGAAACAGGCGGTTCGACAGCCAGTTGCGTGCCCGTCACTTCGCTGAGGTATTCATCCGGGTTTTGCGATTCGCCAAAGGCGGTTGCATCGCTGTCCTCGTCGCTCATCTCCGACGACTGCGGTAAATCCAGCAACGTCGCGTTTTCGCCATTGAGGTGCTGTTTGTACTGCTCGACCAGATTGTTGGCCTGAATGCGATTCACTGTCGTGATGGGCAAGTCATCGTTAGCGTCGCGCGCGATGACCCACATGGCAGTGGCCATATTGCGCGGCGTGGGGAAGGCGGTCGCCATGTCCATCGTCCACTGGGCGAACTTATCCAGCGCATTGGCGGCCATCGCGCGGTCGATATCGCTGTTGGCTGTGGCCTGTGCCTGCTGGTAGGCCAGCAGCGTCTTACCTGCATAAAAGATGCGCAGCCGATGATCGTCACTGAACACCAGTTTGGCGCACAAATCACCCAGCAGGAAGTAGTAATTGACCGGGGCATCCATACGCAGCGCCAGCCGCCCATTGATCTGAATTTCCGGGTGTGGGTCGGTGGCGAAGGGGTCACTGGCATCACCAGGGTGGCTCTGCCGCAGCAACCGACGTTGGTCGGCGCTGGTTAAACTCGCGGGCTTACGGTTCGTCAGAGGCGGTAAGGTATTGATCGTAATAACTCCTGAAAACAGCGACAGCACAAACAATACTTTTTAGATGGCTGATACTTAATCAGCCATCTAGCCAGATAATTGTAACGCTTTTGGACCCGTTGTGGTCAGGGAGATTGTTACAGAATTTTAGATTGCTCCGCTAGCCATCTGTGACGGCTTGTTCCCCGAAGTGCAGTTGGTTTTTGTCGTAGGTAATCATGACGGTCGCGCCCGGTTGCAAATTGTCCTCGACAATCTTATTGCTCAGGGGGCGCGTTACCAGGCGCTCGATGGCGCGTCGTAGCGGCCGTGCCCCGTTGACCGGGTCATAGCTCTCTTCGATGATGTAGTGGCGCGCTTCTTCCGTCAGTTGGATCGTCAGGCGTTGCTGACGTAAGCGCTGTTGCAACTCCTTGATCTGACTATCCAGAATGTCGCCGAGCACATCGCGCGAGAGCATGTTGAACGTCACTACTTCGTCAATACGGTTGAGGAACTCCACCCGGAAGCGCTGCTTCAAATAGGGCTCGAAGTTCGGTTCTTCGTCCGGCTGATGGCCGCCGAAGCCCAGTACTTTGCTGCTCTCCTGTGTGCCGACATTGCTGGTCATGATGAACACCGCATGGCGCGCATCCACCCGCCGACCGTGCGCGTCACTCAAGCGCCCTTCGTCGAAGATTTGCAGGAAGATGTCGAACACTTCTGGCGCAGCTTTCTCGATTTCGTCCAGCAGCACCACGCTGTATGGACGCCGCCGCAGCCCATCGGTCAGTTGGCCACCGCGATTGCTTTCTTTGTAGCCCGGTGGCGACCCGATCAAGCGGGCGACAGTATGGGCATCATGGAACTCGGACATATCCAGGCGCAGCAGGGCATCTTCACTGCCAAACATGAACTCCGCCAGTGCCCGTGCCAATTCGGTCTTGCCCACGCCGGATGTCCCCAGGAACAGGAACACGCCAATAGGGCGGTTAGGGTCATTCAATCCAGCGCGCGCCGTCTTGATCGACTCTGCGACCATGCTCACGGCTCGGTCTTGGCCGATGACGCGCTCGCGCAAAGAATCTTCCAATTTCGCCAGACGCCGTTTGTCGTCGGTCGTCAGTTCAGTTGCTGGGATGCCCGTCCACTCAGATAGCACCGAGGCGATGTCAATTTCGTTGACGTCGCGGCGGTTGTCTTCGCCATCCAGCATATCCGGGTGCATCGTCTGGATGGTGACACGCGTGCAGGCTTCATCCAACAGGTCGAGCGCCTTGTCCGGCAGCCGACGATCCGCTAAATAGCGTACCGACATCTTGACTGCGGCTTCTAGCGCGCCCTGGCTGATGCGCACATCATGATGTTCTTCCAGGCGTTTACGTTGCGCTTCCAGGATGATGACCGCATCCGGTTCGCTCGGCTCCTCGACATCAATTGTGCGGAAGCGTCGGTCAAGCGCCGGGTCCTGGGCAATCGCCCGCCGATATTCTTCGTGGGTGGTTGCGCCAATACACTTGATTTCCCCACGCGCCAGCGCAGGCTTGAGGATATTGGCGGCATCTAGATTGCTATCGATGGTATCGCCCGCGCCGACAATCGTGTGGATTTCGTCGATGAACAGCAAAATGTTCTCGGCGCGTTTGAGTTCTTCCACGATGCCAATCAGGCGTTCTTCAAACTGGCCGCGCAGGCTCGTCCCGGCCACCAGCGTCCCAATTTCGATCTGTACGATGCGATAATTGTGCATCGGCTCCGGCGCGGTTTTGTCGTAGATAGCATAAGCCAGTCCCTCGACAATCGCCGTCTTGCCGACGCCGGCATCACCCAGCAGCAGCGGGTTATTTTTCTTGCTGCGCGCCAGCGTCCGCGCTAGTGCCCGGATCTCTTTATCACGCGCATAAGCCGGACCAATACGCCCATCTTTCGCCTGGGCCGTCAGGTCGCGCCCATAACGATTGAGCAGCGGCGTTGGCAGCATGTCCGGGTCGCTGTCCAGCTTGCCGCGCTGCGGTATAATCAGATCATCATCAGAGAATGGAATGTTGAAATCGCTGTCATCATCCCAGCTCATATCATCACCCTGTAAGTCGAAGGGCATCTTCTCTTGCTGGTCGAGGATTAGCTTCTGCAACCAGAAGTTCAGGTCGAAGCCCAGGTCAATCAGCTTGCGTACCGGGACGCCTTCACCTTCTTGCAGCAGCGCCATCAGCATGTGGAGTTCTTCCACATTTTTCTTGTCTTCTTGTTGGGCCAGGAAGATCGCCAGTGACAGCACGATTTCTGTACGTGGCGTCAGCGGCAAGACCTCGCTGATCTTGTCTTCTGAGGTGCCAATTTCGCGGCGAATTTCATTGCGAACATGGCGTGGGCTGAGGTTCGCCCGGCGCAGCAAGCGGCAGGTTGGCCCATCTTCGATGCGCGTCACGGCGATAAATAGGTGTTCGACGCCTACATAATTATGGCCGAGCCGACGTGCCTCTTCCGATGCGGCGCTCAAAAGTTTGCCGCAACGTTCGCGGATTTCGTTTTCTGGTATATCCGGTGATGGTGTCACTATGCTTGCCCGCTATGATCTTCTTCGTCCTTTACAGTACACCATTATACAACATACCGTGACCAAAGCTTGAGGTCGCACCTCAAGACTTACGGGTTTTTTAGGCGTGTTTCGGTAGAATCATTAAGAATTTGACGACAAACTGCGGATTCAGCTCCCTCAAACAGGCGTTCGTATTCGCCTCCGATTGCTGTTTTAAAAGCGGTTGTTTGGAGATGCGTCGTTCGTGGTTATAATTGCCCCTGTATTGGTGCGCACAAATGGACCTTATTGCATGCCATTCGTTGATCCGTTGATCGGTAAAGTACTTGGCGACTATAAAATTGAAAAAGTCCTCGGAACGGGCGGGATGGCGCACGTCTATCTGGGGTACGATCCCAAGCTGGATCGCCATGCCGCGGTCAAGGTCGTTGAGCCGCGCCTGATGGCCGATGACGATCAGGTCGAATATCGTGAGCGCTTCCAACGAGAAGCCAAGGCCATTGCCAAGCTCAATCATCCTCATATCATCAGTGTCTACCAATTTGGCGAGTACGAAGATCGTTATTACATTGCGATGGCTTATATCCAGGGTCGCAATCTGCGCCAGATTATGCGCCTGGTCGATGATGAGCCATTTACCCCTGCGCGCACGGTGCGCATCCTGGGGGACATCGCCAGTGCGCTCGACCATGCCCATGCCAACAATATCATCCATCGGGATGTCAAACCCTCGAATATCATTGTAACTTCCGACGATCATGCCGTGCTGATGGACTTCGGCTTGGCGTTAAACTCGTTAGAAGGCACGATTGGCAACACTTTCGGTAGCGTGCATTATATCGCCCCGGAACAGGCCATTTCTTCAGCGCAGGCAGTGCCCCAATCCGACCAGTATTCGCTGGCCGTGATTGCCTATGAAATCATCGCCGGCAAAGTCCCATTTGACGATGCTTCTGCTATGAGTGTGGCTCTCAAACACATCAGTGACCCGCCACCACCACTTACCAGCGTTCGGCCCAATGCTTCGCCACTGGTAGAAGCCGTTTTGATGCGTGGCCTTGATAAGAATCCCCTTGAGCGCTTTGAGTCCTGTACGGAGTTCATTGACGCGCTCAAACTGGCTTTTGACCTATCCGAGCCAAATGCCGACGAAAAGCCAGAGGTAGCCCCAGGGGTGTCCAATGAAGATGGCGATACGGTGGTGCCGATTGGTCCAGCCGATACCATTACCATGCCGCCCAACGCCACTGATGCCGCTGCTAAAAACGCCGACAGTCTCCAGACGACAAAAGAGAAGACTGACGCAGGCGTTTCTCCGGCTGAAGTACCGATTGCCGCCACCAAAACGCAGCACGAGCAGATTCCGCCACCACCACCAACGCCCCCCAGGCGGGGTGGATTAGGGTTCTGGTCATGGGCGCTGATTGCCCTGATTGGTACGGCGGTTGTCCTGGCGCTGGCCCTGGTCAGCGACCAGCAGACAGATATGCGTGCGACTGAGACAGCTATCGTGCTGCTGGTCACGGACGATGTCGAGACCTCTGTTGCCCTGGCGATTGCCAACGAAACCCAGTTCGCCATAGAAACGGCCTCCGCGATCCCGACCGAGACGCCCACGCCGACGCCGAGCAACACGCCGACTGACACAATGACGCCCAGTGATACGCCGACCCCGACTGAAACCGCGACATCAACAGCGTCGCCAACACCAACGGATACGCCGACGCCGAGCAACACGCCGACTGAAACACCGACGGATACCTTGACGCCGTCTGATACGCCCACGCCAACCGAAACCAACACGCCAACGGATACGCCATCTCCGACGCCAACGGAGACGATGACGCCCACTGACACGCCCACGCCGACCGAGACGCCGACCCCCACGTTGACGCCATCGGACACGCCTACGGATACGCCATCTCCCACAGAGACACCGTCACCGACGATCACGCCATCGCCAACGGATACACCTACGCCGACGCCGACCAACACGCCGACCGAGACACCCACGCCGACACCAACGGATACACCCACGCCGACGGATACACCCACGCCGACACCAACGGATACGCCCACACCGACCAATACACCCTATGGCGCGCCCAGCCCGACGCCGGAGCTATTGATCGATCAGGATGACCTTGCGGAAATCATGCTGCGTTATGACGGCCGTACCTTTGTGGTATTCAACCGCACGCCGAATATCAACTTCGCTGTGCGCAACCTGCGTTTCCTGCTCTATGAGCCGGACCCAATTTACGAAGATGAGAACGAAGCGCCCATCATCCAGACGATTAATTTTGGTGTTGAAGATTTGGGATCGCTGGCGCGCGGTCTGCGTCCAGGCAATTGTTTGCAGGTATGGACGCTGCGTTTCGTCAGCCTGCCCGGTGATGAGCCGCCTGCCGATATGTGTGCCACCCGCACCTACTTCCGCCAGATTGCCGAGCCATTCTGGATTAGTGAGCGTCCGCGCCGCGCCTACTTAGAAGTGCGCCTTGGGCGTGTCGATGTCCTGACGACTTGCCCGGTCATGATCCCGGATACGTTCACCGAGACGCGCTGTCTGGTTGACCTCCCCGGCAGCCCTTAGCAACTGGGCATCTTCACGCTATTTTGTTTTTGCCAGATGATGGGTTTGAGAGCGTGATTCGAGAGCGCAGATCGTAGGGGCACGACATGTCGTGCCCTGATTAGAGATGCCTAACTTCCATAAAATGTTTGTGGAAAAGATGTTAACTTAACTACTAAACGTCACCGTCGGCACCACATCACCGCCAGCTAGTCCTGGCACCTGACTGAGCAGCCACAACACGATCACCGCTACAATCGCTATCCCAACCAGAATGGCAATCAAGCGCAAATCGACGGAGCGACTGCTATCCGTATCGCTGCTGGCGCGCTGCCGTTGCGGATGACTATTTTGGTTTTGCAGCAGCCAGCGCCGCACAAGATCCGCCCGTATGCTGATTTTCCCGTCTGTGTTGTTAATCAACTCGCGGAATTCCAGGCTGCGTAAGGCACTGTGAATATCGGTGCTATCCATGTTCACGCCACTGTTGATGATCCATTGGGTGACGTCTTGCAGCGTGACATTTGCCAGTGGATTTTGATAGTAGAGGTCGGCCAGGGCTTGCAAGATATATTGCTCGTTGGGCTGCAAATCGCCCCAGATATGGGCGATGTCCGCCGCAGCCAGCGGGTATACGCGGTCGATGATCTCGCTCATGCTGGCGGTCGCATCTAGCAGTGTTGCGCCGTGCGCCAACCATAAGGGATGCCCACCCGTCGCTTGGTGCAATTTCGTCAGGTCGTTTTGACTGAAGTAAGGCGCGGCTTCCTTGAGCATGGCGATACCCGCATCCAACGGCAGGGCATGCAGCCGATGGATCGCGTTCATCTTGATAAATGGTTCGAGTGTCAGCAGGCGGGTTTCGTCATCGGTATGCGCTGTCAGCACGATGCCCAACTGCGGCTGGGCCAGCATCAAGCTGTGCAGATAGTCGATGAAATCCTCTGGCATGTCACCTTTTTTGATGGCATCCATCAATAGATCAAAATCATCCAGCAGCCACAGCAAACGTCTTGCACCGCGGATAACGCCCATCACTTGCGGCAGATATTCGTCGCGTAGCCACTCTCGCATAGATGGTGCATCGTCATCTTCATCATCACTCAGCGCCGGAATACGGCTGAGGCTATAGTCATATTGCGCCAGAACCTGCGTTGTTCGGATGACAAAGCGCGTCAGTAGCGCTTCTTCATCGTCCAATACCAGGTCAGATAATGGCAAAAACACGCTGATAATCGCCAGGTCAACGTACATCGGTAGTTGACGCAGTAGCGCCGTTTTGCCGATGCCCGCATAGCCAATATAGGCCAGTGCATGGCGCGCACTCGTATCCATCAAGTGCTGCTGAATCTGCATATAGATCGCCTCGCGTCCGGCGATGGGGATATGGCTCATGTCTTGCTGATCGCTGGTGGCGCTTTCCGTCATGCTGGCTTGCTTTCTTATCGACGCGGTAATGGGTATTTGCCCATAGTTTACATGAGCTTGTCGCTTACTGCCTACATGTTGTCTGCTCGATGCTGTCATGGATTTGTGGGTTGCCTGTCACGGATTCTGCGTTCTCGGCTGGTCGTGGCCCAGACCCTGACCTATAATGCCTGCGGTTCGCTGGCCCGTAAGACGCGCATGTGCTCGTGGCTAGCGACACATAAGAACCACAAAATCACCTACAAGATGAGGCCCAAGCATGGCGTCAGAACCCACGCAGCCCTGTGCGCTCGCCCTGGTCGGGATGCCCGGTGCTGGTAAAACATTATGTGCGCTGCACTTGCAAGAACGCGGTTTTTTTCAATTTCGATTTGGCAGCATCGTCGTCGATGAAGTGGCGCGGCGCGGTTGGGCCTTAAACCCCAACAACGAGCGCATCGTCCGCGAGGAATTCCGTGCCAATGAAGGCATGGACGCTATCGCCAAGCGAGCTTTGCCCTACCTGAAATCGGCGCTGGATAAACACCCATCGATCATCATCGATGGTCTGTATAGCTTTGCAGAGTACAAGACGCTCAAGAAGGAACTCGGTGACGATATGGTCGTGGTAGCCATTACAGCGCCCCGCAATCAGCGTTATGCCCGTCTGCAAAATCGCCCGGAGCGCCCCTTAACTCGTGAAGAAGCCGTTGACCGTGATTACCGCGAGATCGAAAACATCGAAAAGGGCGGTCCTATCGCCATTGCAGATTACACGCTGCTGAACGATAGCACGGCTGAGGACTTGCTCCAGAAGCTGGATACCTTGCTGGCCGACCTGCAAATGGAGCCATAGCCGCGTGCGGCGACTCGGACTGCTTGTTAGCTTGCTGCTGCTGATTGTGCCGCTTGTTTCGGCACAGTCGTCGCCGACTGCTGTCGCCGTATCCTGCCCAGCATCGACCCTGACCACCGTCATCGGCCCCCCTGGCACAGTCGAACCCAACTACCAAATCGCTGTCCAGAGCATCGACACAGGCGAAATTGTCTATGCCACCGCTGATAGCGAGGGCGGTTTTACGGTCGAGATGACCATCCTGCCGGGAATGCCGATGCATGTTTACAGCGCCCGGTCGATTACCCAGGCCATGCGCCGCGCCGGGGAATTGCCCCCAGGTCGTGCTGTCCTGCTGAACACACCCGCTTCTAGTTCGATTGTCACAGGTGGTCAGCTCGCCTATGGCAGCGGAACTTGGTTAGCGTCAGGTGATGTCAACGTCAGCGATGGCGCGCTCAATGCCACGCTGGATGTCACCTTCATCGCGCCTGCTGCCAACCTCGATTTGACCTTCACCCTGGTTGGTGACCTGGGCCTGCTTCCATTAACGGATAGCTCCGGCGTGCCCTTAGCCCCAGCCAGCGCCGACTGGTCGCCTGTGCAGACTGCTTCCGGTTTGCCTATCCTCGGCGCACCCGCTGACACCATTCCGGTCGCCGTTGCCATCACTGACGAAATCTGCGTCGATGCCGAAAACGGCCTGATGACCTTTTCGCTGCATTTTCAGGGCATGATGCCCGATCTACCGGATGGCCTCTACCAATGGACATTCGACGGACGCATTGCCGTGGCTGATAGCGTGGCCCTCGATTGGTACGCCAATCGTCTGCTAGGTACGGGCGGCACTGGCCCACAATCAACGTCACACACGGCTTTGCCTGCTATCGTGAACATTGGCGCTGTTCAGCTGGATGTGCCTTTTGCCATTGCTGGCTACCTATCCGATGATGCGCCTTTGGCGAGATTGCACGGCGTCAATTACGAGCCAGATGTCTGGGTACAG
Organism: Anaerolineaceae bacterium; assembly: GCA_002699585.1. Classification (GTDB taxonomy): domain Bacteria; phylum Chloroflexota; class Anaerolineae; order Aggregatilineales; family Phototrophicaceae; genus Phototrophicus. Next base: position 20,771 of record PABP01000009.1, read on the forward strand.
CCTCCTGGAGAAATGGTCATTGAACCCGTTTTTCTCGCCTCCTGGCAAGCACTGCTAGGGCAGGTGACCTCCCTGCAATTCAACCTGCTGGATAGCGATGGCTCGGTGGCGTTTTCTCTGCCGCAAACAGCCCAAACGCGCATCGAGTGGGACGATCAGCATTATGTGGTCGCCGCTGATGATCCGCTGTATACGCCGCTGCTGGAAAAGGACGGTCCGCATAAGCTGTCTGGCCAGCTTGACCTCAAGTTAGCCGACACGCTGCTGACAGCCACTTATGTTCACGATCTGGTCATTGCCCAACCGCTGCACATCGTTCCCTCTGTCCTGCCTGGGACGCCCTTCGTGGTGGGCGATGCTTTCTCACCCGGTCTCTCCAGCCAACCTGCTTTAAACCTGCTCAATGGTCAATCAGAAATCACGCTGACAGTCTATCCGCTGTCTGGCGAACCGGAGAGTCAAACATGGTCGCTGCCGTTGAAATACGGCGCAGCGATAAGCTCTGATGCTTTCACATTCGATCAACCCGGCCATTATGTCGTCGATTATGCGCTCAGCGGCTTAGGGAGCGATGGCCGTTTGTGGGCCGGCTCCCTCCGAACAGCCGGTGTCATCGCTCAACCTGGGAACCATGCCCAGGGCCAGCGCGGCGTGGTCGGTTACGAAGGCCAGCAGCAAGCCTGGTTCGACATGGCTGTTTTCCCTGCGGATGACCCCAATGTCGCGCCCGTCATCTATCCGCCTGTTTTCAGTGGCGATGTCGCTTACCTGCCCGATGAAGCCGATGTCGGCGTTTTGCCTTATTTGACAGCGTCCGATTCTAGCCCGAATGCCTTCGCCATATTCAGTGCCGTGCGCCCTGATGTACGCCTGCGACAGGCCATCATGCGCCCCAACACGGAACTGCACAATTTGATCTGGCGCAATGACGATCTGCTTGATGGGCAAACAGGCGCCGGACTCAGTGGCAATCGTGAGGGCGACCTGGCGCTACTGTTCGGCGGCGTGGTCGATGCCGATGGGGTAGAAGGCTATGCGTCGCTGGCGGTCATCACCGACGATGACGACACCGTTCGCGTGCTGCCGCCTTTCCAGCAGCCGTTGACCAGCACGGGCGATAGTCTGCTGTTTTTACCCGGCAGCCTGCGCCCTGGGCAGATTGTGGCCCTCGGCAGTGCAATACCCGTCAGCGGGCAGTTCGCGCCACCGCTTCCAGCGCAACTCAATATCTATGCGATTTCGCCAACGGGTATGCAGCAGCCCGTTCAGGCCCAGGCCAACGACTACGGGTATCTCTCAGCCGATGCCCTGAACTTCGATGAACCCGGCATCTGGCAGATCGCAGCCGAGGCGGCTTTCGTGGGGCAGACCTCGGCGGGTTTGGTCGAAGTGCCTCCCGTAGGCGCTGTTCCGGGTGTGGTACCCGGCGTAGAAGAAACTTATGCCGTTTACGTCCTGCCCGATGACGCGCTGCAACTGACGGGCGCACAGCCCCAGGTGGCCCCTGGCAACCCGGTTGTGCTCTCCGTCGATGTGCCCGAAGGCTGGACCGATGTCAGCGCCCATGTGACCGTTGCCACCGCCAGCCAACAGCTAGATGTGCAATCAGCCGCCGTGACCAACCTGCGCTACAGCTACCGTTATGATCCCAATCAGCTCAGCCGCACCGTTCCTAATCTGGAACCCAATGGCACAGGCAGCGGTGCTTCGGCTTCGGATGCTGTCTGGGTGACCATCGTGCTCACAGCGACCGATGCCAACGGACAGCCTGCGTATGGGTATCGTCAGTTCACCGTGCTGCATGATCGCGTCGAGTGACCCGAACCCGTGCTATAGTTATTATTGGATTTTGGTACTCTGGGGTTGTGTAAGGAGGTCATTATGGAAATAGGCGTTTTGTTATTTGTCTTCTTTTCGGTTTTATTTGGTCTGGCGAACTGCTTTTTTGGCTACCCGATGTTTGCAACGCTGGTGGCCTTATGGGGCTTTGTCATCGGGATAGTGTTGGGTGTGGCGCTCGGTGGGCAGGGCGGTGGCCTGGTGGCGGGTCTCATCCTGGGGATAATTTTGGGCGGCATCGCCCTGGCCATGACCTATGCGGGCATTTTCTTCATGGGCTTTGGCTTTGGCTTCCTATTGACCACCATTGCGCTGCGTGCCCTCAACATGGATGTCGATGCCATGCAGCCGATTGCTCTGATCGTCGGTGCCGGGGCGGGTATCGTCGCCGTTTTACTGCGCAAATACGTCATTATCGTTATGACCGCGATTTCTGGCGCGGTGGCCATCGTGCAGGGTGGCTTGGTCCTGCTGCCGACGACGCGCTTCAATCGCAATACATTGGAAGTTGTTCCCGCCAATACGGGTATCGCGCTGGTGGCCATTATCGCAGCGATGGCCTTGGCCCTACTGGGCATGTACTTCCAGTGGAGCCAAGCCCGTGACCAGGAACTCAGTGATAGATTGCGCGGATGATACGAGTTGTTCGACAGGGCATAATCGCCCTCTGCTTATGGATGGCTGTATGCGTTGGCTTTGTCGCTAGCGCCCAGGCGCCTACCTATCCGCTGCCGATTGGCTCGCCAGTGCAGGTCAGTGGCAGTCTGCTGGAACTGGCAAGTCAGCGCCTGCTGGTTGCCAATCCTGATAGCGATACGATCAGCATCGTCGCGCCCAGCGGCGGCGCTATCGATAGCGAAATAAGCGTGGGCGACCAACCTTACAGCGTGGCCCTGGCCACCGATGGTGTGCAAGCGGTGGTCGTCAATCGTGGCGATGGCACCCTCTCCCTGGTCGATCTTCTAGAAAGCACCGTCACAGCCACCTATACAGTCGGTGAAATGCCCTATGCCGCCCTGATCTATGGCAACTCGATTGTGGTGACAGTTCAATCCGAACCAAGCGTCATCCTGCTCGATTTATCAACGGGTGAGCAACAAGCCCAAATCGCCGTTCCCGATACCCCTGCGGCGATGGCCATCTGGGGCCGATACCTGTATGTGACCCACCAGGGGGCCGGCCAATTAACCCTTATCGACCTGGATGCCGCCGAAGTGCTGACTACGCTCAACATGGGGCCAGATGTCGCCCATTCGACTAGCATCGCCATCGACCGCCGCAATGGGCTGGCTTATTTGCCGCAGACACTCCCCAACGCGCGTATGGTCGATGCTGCCTCGGAAGCACGGATGCTGCCTGTAATTAACGTGGTTGACCTCAGTGAAATGCGCCTGCTGCCGCAACGCCAGATTTTCCTACCCGCCGCCGACCGCATGGTCAACCTGCCTGCCGCTGCCCTCATTGATCGTGGCCGCAATTTGCTGTATGTCACCCAGGCGGGCAGTGCTGCCCTGACCATCCTCGATCTAGATACCGGATACGCCGTTGCCCATCTGGATACGGGCACAGCCCCGGCAGATGTCATCCTCAGCCGCAACGCCCTGTCTATCTACGTCCATGATCGCATCGACCAGACCATCACCGAGTTTGACGCGGTCTATCGCAGCTATGTCGATACCATGCATAGTTCAGTTTATGTGCCGGATCCCTTGCTGCAAATTGGGGCAAGCCTTTTTTACGATGCTGATGATGCCCGTATGAGCGCCTATGGCAGTGTCGCCTGTGCCAACTGCCACCTCGATGGCCAAAGCGATGGCCGCACCTGGGACGGTACAGTCACGCCGGATTTACGCGCTGCCAACCCCTCAGATGACCTCGACTGGCTCAATGTCCATATTCGGCAGATGCAGGGCGGGGCAGGCCTCGACCCGGCCAGTGTGGATGCTGCGGCCCTGGTCGCCTATTTGCAGTCTTTAACGATATTATCATCCCCAGAACATTAAGTTTGCCCCCTAAATGAGAATAATGTTAAACTAGGTACAACTTAATCTTTAACCCTTGCGAAAACTGCTGTCGCTTGTGTATATTGATGATACATCTCTTTATTATTCAGGCGTGAATGGAAGTACTGGGCATGGAACCAAGCGTGGCCATGCAAGAATATTTGGCCGAAGCATATCGCATACATTATTACCAGACTGACGACCAATATATTTCGACGTCTGCACTGGCTGATACGATGCATGTCAGTGCGCCGGCTGTCACGCGCATGGTACAACGTCTGAAGGAAGCTGATTTCCTCGATCACGAACCCTATCGCGGCATCAAGCTGACCCGCAAAGGTGAGCTAGAAGCGCTGGCATATATTCGCAAGCACCGCATTGTGGAGCGTTTTTTAGTGGATGCGATGGGCTTTGGTTGGCATCAGGTGCATGACCTGGCCGACGAAATGGGGCCATCTGTCACCGACCGCGTCGTCGAGCGTATGAACGAGATGGTTGGCTATCCGCGCCGCTGTGCCCATGGTGAACCCATCCCACATGCCGATGGTACCATGCCGCGCGTGGTCGATTACCTGCTGACGGATGCCGAACTCGGCAAGACCTATATCGTCAGCCGCGCCAACACCCATGACGAAGAAAAACTGGTCTATCTGGATACATTGGGCATCAAGCCCGGTGTACACCTCAAACTGGTGGAACGCGCCCCCTTCAATGGTCCGCTGCACCTGGAAGTCAATGGCAAGCCATGCTTCATCGGCCACGAGCTATCCAGTGTGATCCGCGTCTGCTCCCAGCAGGAATTTGAACTGGTCTAACGTCCCATTCTCTGGTGAATTGTCTCATCGTAGGGACGCAGCACGCTGCGTCCGCATATCCCACATTTTCATGTTTTACAACCTCACCCCTAAATCCCCTACTCATGATACGAGGGGACTTTTGCCTGCTGCCATATGGCTAAGAAAGGCATCCTTCCTCCTTCGGGGGAAGGACTGAGGATGGGGGTTTGGCTAAAATAGCTCAACGCTGAGAGCTAGACTTATTCTGCTTTCCAGGCTACCCAGGCGATCATCAGCCAACCCACAATGAAAGCTGCGCCACCAATTGGCGCGACGGCCCCCATAATGCCGATGTCGAAAATCGACAGAATATACAGGCTGCCACTGAAGAAAATCACCCCGGCCAGGAATAAGTAGCCCGCCCAGCCAATTTTGCGATCATCATAAACCGTGCTCAACCACGCTGCGATGAAGATCGCCAACCCATGAACGAGGTGGTAATACGTCCCTGTATGGAAGGTGTCCAACCGCCCATTGGCCTCTAGAGTCGCTTCCAGACCATGTGCGCCGAATGCGCCCAGCGCCACACCGAGCGCCATCACAATTCCGCCGATAACAATCAGTCTCTTGGTCATGTCGATTGCTTCTTTCTGATGTGTCATTTTAGTCGGTCCATAAGGATGTCGTTTTAGTTCAATTTCCAGGTTATCGTCTTCTGTAGGCTCTCCCATAAGCAACAGGGTCGCTTTTCGGATGCCGTTAGGGTCCAGCCCTAAGGCTTCAAAAAGGTATTCCCATTCTCGTATTTGGAACCGTGTTAACCCCAGTAGGAGATGCTCAGGCCCAATTTTGTCGATTTGCCTTAAATAGGCTTCTTCAACAGTCAGTCGCAGGACCTGCTTAACATCTTCAGCAAGGGCCATGTCGTTGGCATCGCCTGTCATCGACCGGGGTAGCTGCCGGACTTCTTCACGGATGGCATCCACACTGAGGCCTGTCATGACCATAACCTGCTGCGGAATGCTGCCGTCTTCAATAACAAGCGCGATGAGAAAATGACCAATGTTGATTTGGCCATGATGCATAGCGCGTGCTTCGGTCTCCGCAACAGAAAAAACATGTCGTGCCGATGATGTGAAGCGCTCCAATTTGCTAGACATAGTCGTTTATGTTCACAGCTTGTATCCAGTCAAATTGTAGCAAACGCCATTTGTAACCCGCAGAGCCAATATGTGCCAAATTGCTCCAACAAAAAAAGCGGCCAGCTAAGGAGCCGACCGCTTTTTTCATGCTGTTCCGCAATGTCAGGAGCATGACAGGGAATCAGGGGATTTTGTAGTTATGATTTCGCCTTCACATTGATCGTGCGCGGCTTGACCTCTTCTGACTTCGGAATGGTCAGGGTCAGGATGCCGTTATCATAGTCGGCTTCGACCGCGTCGCTCTTGACCGGCATCGGGAAGCGGACGCTGCGGCTGTACTTGCCATAACGCCGTTCCTGGATCACGCGCTTGCCACCGTTGCTTTCTTCTTTGTGGCTGTCTTCGATTTCAGCACTGATGGTCAGCACGTTGTCGTGCAGGCTGACGTGAATATCATCGGCCTTCACCCCTGGGATCGATGTAGTGACGACATAGTTGTCGTCGTGCTCATCGACGTCGAGCGCCAATGACCACTCGCCCGCGAATTCTTCAAAGGGTTCAAAATTGCCGAGTTCATGACGCATATCGTCAAAGAAGCGGTCCATCCAATGACGTGGGGTTGTTCGTCTCATTAACATGATTTTTCCTCCTCATCCAAAACAGATGATTGTTCTACTGTTCCGAACAACCTTACATTAGCACCGGAATGTAAACGGAATATCGACGCTGTGTATATTTTTCATATGAACGCTGCATGTGTTGTTGAGCAGTCAAGGACAGGGGATTGGAAGAAAAATGCCATAAAATCTACTAAAAAGGTTAACGCTTTCATTGCAAACAGAACCGTATAATGAAATCAGAACCAAGCACCTAAGTGATCGAACGGTATCATGTTTATGAGTAAAGATGTTGGCACCACAGCCTTATGCCAGTGCCAAGAACGCGACAATGGCGTCTTTGAATTCACCTTCTTCGCAGATGATTATCACGCTGTGGATCAATGGGCAGATCGCATCGAACAATTGCAGCTAGCAGGCAAATGGTACGGTCAACCCGTCGTGCGCTTGATGTTGGATACGCGCGATAGTGGTCAACTACCGCTGCGCTACCTGTTCGAGTGCCTCAGCGACTACAACCGTGAATACCCGCATTTGCAGCCGCCGCATGTCCGCTTGGCGTATGTCCATCCCAGCTCGTTTACCATGCTGGATGTCTTCAAGATGTTTGCCACGCTGCTGCCTGTACCGACCGTCGCCGAGTTCTTCACAGAAGACGAGTACGACGACGCTATGAACTGGGTGCTGGCCGACGACTGATGCGCTATAATCCCATGTGATAATGCGGTCCGCATAAACTACCGGGCCGCATCACTGTTCACCCTGGGATAGGCATCCATGCACGTAGGCGTTGATATAGGTGGGACCTTCACCGATTTGGTGTTGTCTCAGGACGGCCAGCTCATCGTCCATAAACTCCTGAGCACCCCGCATAACCCTGCTGAGGCCATGCTCGCTGGTCTGGCGACCCTGACGGCTGACAAACTCAATCAACTGACCCAGGTGGCGCACGGCTCCACCGTGGCGACCAATGCTATTTTAGAGCGCAAAGGCGCCCGTATTGCCTTGTTAACATCGCAGGGCTTCAAAGATGTGTTGGCTATTGGCCGCCAGAATCGGCCTGATCTCTATGCTTTACAGCCCAAACTGCCGCCGCCCCTCATTCCACCTGATGCCTGCTTTGACGTGCCAGAGCGCCTCGATCATCGCGGTGATGTCCTCGTTCCGCTGGATATGCAAGCCCTTGATACCGTTCTCGACCAGATCGCCCAACTCAATGTCGATGCGGTAGCGGTGTGTTTCCTCTATAGCTACATCAATCCCGATCATGAACAGATGGTGCGCCAGCGCATCATTGAACGTGGCTTGCTGGCCGATTGGCAGGTGGCCCTGTCCTCGGACGTACTGCCTGAATTCCGTGAATACGAACGGGCCTCGACGGTTGCTTTAGAGGCCTACGTGCGCCCGCTCATGGTGCGTTATGTTGATGACCTGGTAAATCGTTTGCCGGATACGACTAAGCTGCATGTCATGAAAAGTGACGGCGGCGTTATGTCTGCCGACCAGGTGCGCCAGGGAGCCGTCAATACCGCGCTCAGTGGTCCGGCGGCGGGCGTATTAGGGGCCTTCCACCTGGCCAAGTTATCCGGTTACGACCAGATTATCACCCTGGATATGGGCGGCACCTCGACCGATGTGGCCTTGTGTGCGGGTAAATTGCCCTTATCCCCAGAACGCACGATTGACGATTTGCCACTGCGGGTGCGTGTGCTCGATATTGAAACGATTGGTGCAGGGGGCGGCAGTATCGCCCGCGTTGATGCGGGTGGCGCGTTGCGCGTCGGACCGGAAAGCGCTGGAGCGGACCCTGGCCCGATTGTCTACGGTCGCGGTGGTCAGCAGGTGACGGTTAGTGACGCCAACGCGCTGCTCGGTCGTCTGGATAATGACCATTTTCTCGGTGGGCGCATGTCACTCGACCTGGACGCGGCCTTAGGGGCTTTCTCTGAATTGGCTAGCCAGCTCAACATGGGCATCGGCGAAACAGCCCAGGGTGTCATCGACGTGGCCAACGTCAACATTGACCGCGCCGTGCGCCGCGTATCGGTCGCACGTGGCCACGATCCACGCCAGTTTACCCTGGTGGCCTTCGGTGGTGCCGGACCGCTGCACGCTTGCGAAGTTGCCGACCGCTTGCAAATGCCGCGCGTCCTGATTCCGCGTTATCCCGGTGTACTGTGTGCGCTAGGCCTGCTGGTCGCTGACATCGTGGTTGACATCAGTCGACCGGTACTGGCCAGAGCCAGCCGCACCCTGATCGCTCGTTTGCGTGCCTTACAAGCAGAAATGCTGGCTGAGGGTCGTGAGATGCTCTTGCAGCAGGGCGTCCGCGAAGAAGCGATTCAGTTCATGATGCAGTTGGATATGCGCTACCAGGGGCAGGCTCATGAGCTGACCATTCCATTTGGCAAGCAGGTTTTGCAGACCTTTCATCAGGCCCATGAGCAGGCTTACGGCCATGCCCTGCATGATCGCCCGGTGGAGATCGTCAACATGCGCTTGCAGGTTGTCGGCATCACCGACCAGCCCGACTTTAACCCCAGGCCCCTGGGCGACTCTTCGCCGGAACCTGCTTATATCGGCAGCAAATCGACGCCAGCAGGGCAGTCTGATCTGGCCATGTACCAGCGTGAAAAACTGCACCCTGGCGCACAGATCGACGGTCCGGCGCTGATCTTCCAACTAGATAGCACCACATTCGTCGCTGAGGGCTGGCGGGCAACAGTTGATGCCTACGAAGCCATCACCCTGGAACGCGGCTAGTCGCTATTGACCTATTCTCAGAATGCTGAAAATTATGGAACTTAAATTAGAACGCCATCCCCAAAGCCCATTGATGTACCCTAATCCGTTGCACCAATGGGAAGCCATGAACGTGTTCAACTGCGCCGTGACACAACATAATGGCTTGTTTCATATGCACTACCGGGCGCAGGGCGTCGATTTTGTCTCGCGTATTGGCTATGCTGTCAGTATAGATGGCCTGCACTGGAACCGCATGACAGACCCCGTGCTGTCACCGCATCAGGGCCGTGACGATAAACGAGGGGTAGAAGACCCGCGCGTCACACCCTTAGGCGGTCGCTTCTATATGACCTACACCGCTTATGGTAACAATAGCTTTTTCCCGATGATCGCCCAATCCGATAACCTCATTACCTGGGAAGACATCGGCCCCTTTGAAAAAGCCGAGAACAAAGACCACGTTTTGTTCCCGGAGAAGATCAATGGCCGCTATGCCATTCTGCACCGCCGTAAACCCAATATCTGGATCGCCTACAGCGACGATCTGGTTCATTGGGACAATCATCATGTCATCATGTCCCCGCGTGAGGATAACGAGTGGGATGCAACCAGCATTGGCTCCAATGGTGTCCCGATTAAGACCGAACAGGGCTGGTTATTGTTCTATCATGGTTATGGTGAGGAGCACATCTATCGCCAATCCATCGCCTTGCTGGACCTGAACGATCCGACTAAGGTCATCCATCGCCCGCGGACGAACATCATGGAACCCTTTGAACCCTGGGAAATCAAAGGCGATGTGCCCAACGTGATTTTTAGCTGTTCGAATAATGTGGTTGGCGATCAACTCTACTTTTACTATGCGGGGGCGGATCGCCTGATTGGCTTGGCGACCGCGCCCATGCAAGCGGTCATGGCCTTTGCACAATCTGGGGACTAGGCATACCCTTAGCCATTCCATGTGCTGAGGACACTGGCCAGCGTCGTCAGGAAGATGGCCACCGCGAACACAAATTCCAATATCATGCCGTAGATGACTTGCTTGAGGGCTTTACCGCCGCTGCGCAGGGCTTCCCGCATTTCACCGATGCGGCTGTACTCCACGATGATGACCGCGATCAGGCCACCCAACAGCGTCCCGATGAACGGAATCGGGATCACGGCTGTGCCAATGGCCATGCCCACGAAGAAAGCGATCAGGCCCATACACGACAGCCCGTCACCGCGCAGGCCCAGCAGCGGCATCCAGAATTGTGACGTGGACCCCAGCACCATCAGCGCGGTGATGACGATTGCTCCGATAGGCGTCAGGCGGGTGAAGCCCGTGAGTGCGCCCAAAATCATCGCTAAGGCCCATTCCAATGCCGCCACAGGCACCGCCGGAATCAGGATGAGCAGCAGCGCACCGCCCATTAAAACCAGCGTGATGACGCTCAGGACGGGCAGGGTAACGCCAGTAATATCCATAGATGGCCTCTGATTGTTCAAACAACGGACTCATAAACCTATACGCACACAGATGCTACATAGGTTCATGGACCCCTTTTGCTGATGGCAGCTAATCGCGTTGGTAATCCACCCCGCGGAAGTCGAGCGCGTCCGGCTGTAGGGCAGCAGCAGCCTCGCTATCCCCTTTGAGTTCCGATAGCAAAAAGGCGGTTGCTACGTGGTTGATGAGATCATGAGCGCGATCCATATCCCACACCGGGTCGCTGCACACGTACTCGTAACTGAACGTCTCGAACAATGTCGAGCACGAATCGACAAAGAGGTAGTGGTCGCCCAGTGCGAGCGTCATCAGGCTGCGCGGGCTTTCCAGCCGCTCATAGAAGGAATAAGCGTCACGCTCTGGTATGGCAACCGAATCATCGCCACCGACCATAATCAGCGTGGGCACGCTAATCTGCGACATTTCCAGAACAGGGCCATTCCAGGGAGCCATCGCAATGACAGCGTCAATGCGTGGGTCGGCATCGGCTTCCATCGGGCTATCAGGCACGCCATTATAGCCCTTGAACGCGGCAATGTCCTCCTCCAACGGTTGCAGGATACAGGCATTATCGCCTTCGTCCACTGTGTCACAATAGGCATTCAAAGCTGCGAAATCAGTCCGTCCCCCGGCGACAGCCAGCGCTGTCCATCCGCCGAAAGAATGTCCCATCACGCCGACATGCTCCATGTCGATCAAGCCTGCTAGCAAACCGCCCTCCACATTGAGCACATCAGCCGCGTAATCAATCTGGCGGATGACGTCAAGTGGGCGCTGAGTATACGCTGTGAGGGCATTCCCGTTGCCGTTCATGCGCGTTTCGATATTATTCCCGGCGTGGTCAGCGGCAATAACGACAAAGCCCTGGGATGCCAGGTGCTCAGTCAAAAATAGGGAAACGACCCGTGCACCATCGTTCCCGTGGGAATAGACCACCAGCGGGTAAGGACTGTCATCTGCCAGGGGTTTCGCATCCCGGTAACCCGTACCGGGCAGGGCAAACAAACTGGTGACTTTGTAAGAAATATCGGGTTCTTCGCCCGGTTCCGCCTGTGCCGGGTACCATACCGTGACCGTCAGCGGCCGGGTATCATCTTCAAGGGTCAGTTCCATCGTGCCGACGGCATAAGGCCCAGCCTGGGCATAGGGTGGGGCATCAAAGCGCTCTTGGGCCTGTAAGGGCACGACCAGAACAGTCAAGATTACCAGTATTGTGATGATTCGTTGTATCATTGGAATCCTCTCGTATGGAGGCTATAGTCAACTGAGTGAATTGGCCTTTTTGCAGAGCCTATGTTTGTTTTATGCCTGGGATGTGCCTTTGTAAAGGGCATGATTGTTAGAACGTATGTAGATTGATCCTGTGTCATACAGGATGTGAAGGAACCCGCAAATGCCCGTTGATGCCATCAGCCTGGAAGTGTTCCGCAATTTGTTCGCCAGTGTCGCGGAAGAAATGGGCGTGACCCTGCAACGCGCCAGCTTTAGCCCCAATATCCGCGAACGCCTGGACTTTAGCTGTGCTGTCTTCGATAAAGAAGCGCGTATGGTCGCCCAGGCCGCCCATATTCCCGTGCATCTGGGCAGTATGCCCGCCAGCGTTCAGGCAGCGGTACAGAACTTCGAGCAGCTCAATCAGGGTGATCTGATCGTGCTTAATGACCCCTATCGCGGCGGTACCCATCTGCCCGATATTACGATGGTCTCGCCTGTATTCGATGCCGATGGCGTGGCCTTTTACGTCGCTAGCCGTGCCCATCACGCCGATGTCGGCGGCATGTCGCCCGGATCTTTGCCCCTCAGCACGGAGCTGTACCAGGAAGGGTTGATTATTCCGCCGGTGCTGCTGCGCCTCAGTGGTTGGATGAACGAGGGCGTTTTCCAGTTGATGATCGCCAACACGCGCAATCCCCAGGAGCGCACTGGCGACATCGAAGCCCAGATGGCTGCTCATCGTGTCGGGGAACAGCGCATGCGTGACTTACTGGTCGAGCACAGCCCGGTTGTCGTTCATGAACACGCCCAGGCTTTGATGACCTACTCCCAGCGCCTGACCGAGGACATCATCGCCCGCATTCCCGATGGCACTTACAGCTATACTGACGCCCTCGAAGGCGATGGCCAGGCCGAATTTGAAATTCCCATCCAGGCGACAATTACCGTCACCGGGCGCACCATGACGGTTGATTTTGATGGGAGTGCCCCACAAGTGTTGGGCAACGTCAACGCCGTAGAGGCGATTGTCCGTAGTGCGACATGGTACTGTGTGCGCCTGCTGGCTGAGGATGACATCCCGGTCAACCAGGGCTGCTTCGTGCCCGTCACCGTGACCACCCCAGCTGGAACAGTGGTAAATCCCTATTTCCCGGCGGCGGTCAGTGTGGGTAACACTGAAACCAGCCAGCGCGTGGTTGATGTCGTGCTGGGGGCGTTGTCATTGGCCCTGCCGGATCGCATCCCGGCGGCCAGCCAGGGCGGCATGAACAACGTCACCGTTGGCGGCTGGCACCGAGGCCGCCAGTTCGTTTATTACGAAACCATTGGTGGTGGGCATGGCGGCGGATCGTCTGCCGATGGCCTCAGCGGTCGCCAGAGCCACATGACCAACACCATGAACACGCCCATCGAATCGCTGGAAATGGCTTACCCGCTGCGGGTATGGCGTTATGGCCTGCGCACTGGCTCCGGCGGGGCAGGCCAGCACCCCGGCGGCGAAGGCATCATCCGTGAATATGAATTCCTCTCGGAAGCGACCGTGACCCTCAATACGGAGCGCCGTGTGCGTACGCCCTATGGCCTATCCGGTGGCGAACCCGGCCAGGTTGGCATCAATATCCTGGTGCGCGATGGCCAAAAAACCCGACTCCCCGGCAAGCACACGACCCGCGTCCACCCCGGCGACCGCCTCATTATCGAGACACCCGGTGGCGGCGGCTGGGGCTAATCCGGCTAATCTTGCCCCATTTTTTATAACGCCTTTACCACTTTTTATAGGTCTTTACTCTAAAATCACGCAACCCCCTCCTAAAATGGTGACATCATGGGGATGTCGATATACATAAGTGAGGAGTGGTGTCATGGCGAGTAACAAGGCCGTTAGTGCGGCGCGCAAATCCAGCATTGTCTGGTTAGTCTTATCGGCCATTATCTTGATAGCGGGCGCTGTTTTTGCTGTCGGTATGGTGATTCCTAGTTATCTGGGCATGCTTGGCGAGCCGCGTATGATGACGCCAGAAGAAGTCGCTGCATCGGTAGATAGCCTGCCCATCTACAACGTGCAGGTCACTGGCAAAGAAATGTACGATACAGGCTATTACTACGAAGACACCTACGCATTCGTCACGATTAATACCGAATATTTTGGCGCGCTGTGGATGGGCGATCAATTCCTGCCTGTTCGTGCCTTTGGTGGCATTGATGAAACAGTCACCACGTATCGTGGAACGTTGCGTGCGCTCGAAAGTGATGAACGCCGCGAAGTCGTCAACGATATGGAAAGCTCACAGCCTGAACTACAGGGGCTGTTCGCCAATGCCGTTCTCGATACGACCGATAGCCCCACCAGCTTTGAAAATCTGGTAATGGCTGCTATCGCTATTGCGGCGGTTGGCTTTGGCCTGTACGGTGTCTATCGTGGTCTGACCCACACCATGAACCCTAACAACCATCCTTTCCTTAAGTCTCTCGCGCGTTATGGTGATGTCGACGACGTGGTTGACCGCATCGAAAAAGAGCGCGTCCTGGGCGAAGAAAAAGTTGGACGCCTGACGCTGACGCGCAGTTGGATCGTTGATGAGAAGGGCAACAACTTCCGTGCGATGCGTGCTGAGGATGTCGTCTGGGTGTATAAGCACTCCCAGCGGTCACGCTATGGCACCAACTACAGCGTCCGTATCTATGACAAATATGGCGAAATGATGTCGGTCGGCGCTAAGAATGAGAAACAGGCCGACGAAATCGGCATGAAAGTGGCTCAAAAAGCACCCTGGGCCTTAATCGGCTACGATAAGCAGATCGAAGATGCTTTGAAGAATAGTCGCAGTGAACTCATCGCCGCTGTGGAAAAACGCAAGAGTCAGCCCGCCCAGTAGTATTGAAGGCCGTATCAACTGCTTGCGAGTGGATAGGGAATGTCAAAAGAGGCGCGACTAGAATCGCGTCTTTTTGTTTTGCAGATTATGGCTTCGTAGGCACAGTGGTTAGTCGTCATTCAATCCGAGGACGGCATTCCAATCGATGTCCTCGGTGATGTGTGGTTCCAGCGACTCCAGGTAGGCGATGGCCTTTTCTGGCGTCAGGAATATGCCGTCGCGTGTGTTGATGTCGGCTGCCAGCCGTCGAACCGTATCAACGAAAATTCTAGTCAGCGGATTTTGGCTGAAAGATGCGCCCCCACCCCAATTCTTATGTTTGGTCAGCTCCGCTAGGCCCTGTAGCGCCCGCACGTCCTGGATGCGTCCTTTACGTAAATCAGAAAGGAAAAATATAGGTTCAGTTACGCTGTATAAGATTTCGTGCAGTTCTCGAATGTAGGCCGTGGTGACATTCGGATCCATCGGGGATTTGTGCCACGTAATCAGAATGACTCTGTCCGTTAACCACTCAATCTCATAATCGTTCACGTTCATAACTCCCTAGTGCTATGGTTGCCTTGCCTTGAGCGAACTTAAATAGTGAACCTCATACAAGTGCATGACTGGCAATCCACGTTGCTCCGCATGGAAGACATATCTTATGCTCTGCTGTCTAGGTTGTCTGCCGTGCTACTCCTATTATTAGTTTAGCGGAAATAGCCGCTATAAGGGGCTTTATTGTGCAGTTTAGCTTACGTAGTGGTACTTACTTTTCTTACCATACCCGGGCACATTACCCTCGCCTAGTTATACCCAATGTATCCCTGGCTATGGTTATAAAGACCTAACCAAATGCTTCAAATGGTCTTATTTACAAGTCTCTACAGGCCGCACGCAACAGGCTGTACTATAATCGAGCCATAACGAGGGCATTTTGCCCCATTCTGTTGGCCCAGGCAAGTTTTGCAGTCCATCGCAGGGGAATAGGACCTTATGGAAATTGGCTCAGTTGTTAACAGCCAGTATACCGTCATCGAGCACGTCGGGCGCGGCGGTATGGCCGATGTGTGGTCTGCCCGTGACCAGCGCCTGCGTCGTATGGTGGCCATCAAGACCATTGCCCGCAATCTCTCGCCGGATATTGACCCGGTGGCCCTGTTCGAACGCGAAGCACGCACCATCGCCCAGATGGAGCACCCCCACATCCTACCTGTGTATGACTTTGGCGAATTTGAAGGTAGCCTCTATATCGTCATGCGCTACATGACGGGTGGCTCCCTGGAAGATGTGCTGGCCGATGGCCCTATGGACTATGCCGAAGTGCTGCAAATGGGGTCGGCTATTGCCCAGGCGATGGACTATGCTCATGGTAACAACGTCATTCACCTGGACCTCAAGCCACCGAACATCCTGCTGGATAGCCAGCGCATGCCTTATCTGGCGGACTTTGGCCTAGCGACAGCTCTCGACCCGGAAGGCCGCGCACGGAACCCTGGCTCCGGTACGCTGCTGTATATGGCCCCGGAACAATTAACTTCAGAGACCATTGATCGTCGCGCCGATATTTACAGTTTCAGTATCATGCTGTTCCACATGCTGACGGGCCAACTGCCTTTCGATGGCACAGCGCCGCTGGCCGTTCGGCAGATCCAGTATCATGATGAACTGCCCGATTTAGAAGAGTTTGTCCCGGATTTGCCATCGCAAATCACCGAAATTTTGCGCGCTGGTACATTGCAAGACCCTGCTCGTCGTCCCCCCAATTTCATGAATATCGTCGACCAGATGCGCGATGTGCTGGTGGGCGCCGATGGTCCGTTAGAGTTTGAAGGCATCCCCAACGCGGAGAACCTCTTCCAGCTTGAATTGCCGAATTATGACCCGGCTGATAGCGAACTGATGGAAGCTATCGATATCTATAGCCGGGCGCGCCATGCCTGGGCCGGTGGCCAGGGACGGTTCTTGGTGTCGATGACGCACTATCTTTTGATGGTGCAATACTACATGGATGCCGATTTCCATGATTTGCTAGTCGACCAGAGCGGCCTGGAGATGCTGCTGCGTGGCGCGCTGGAATACGACTATGAGATTGATTTCTGGTGGAACAAGGCCGATGACCGCGCTCGTCGCCTGGTTTGCTTGCATACCATTCGCTCTGGCACGACCCCGGCCCGTATTCGCGCCTTCAACCGCCTGGAAACGCTCTCCGACGATGAAATTAATCCGACCATTCCGCGCTTAGTCAGCCAAGCCCTGGCCATTGAGCGTGACCCTCATGCTCGTATTGCCGCATTGCAACTTTTGAGTACGCGCTCACAGCTCGTCAAAACCAGCCAGAGCTTTGAGATCATGACCCAGTATCGTGGGCGCATGCTGACGACCATGACGCGCATGGGGTTGTTGATAGCCCCGGCGATTGTCTGGCGTGACAGTGTCTATTCTGTGGAAATTGATCAGCTCATTGCTGAGCAAGCACTTGATACCGATGAACAGGCTGTTTCTGAATACGCCGCCCGGACGGTTGGCCATATGCGGTCGTTGGCAGCGGTGCAATATCTGGCCGATGCCCAGCGCGAAGGCAAAGATGGTGCACTGCGCGCGCTGGGTTTTGTGCGTGATGAAGCGCCGTCCTTGCCGGAGGGGGTTTCTACCCAGGCGCGCTTCTACGCCTGGACGACCAACACCGTGCGCCGTTTGTCCAACCGCCCGTTGGATCTGATCGCCCGCTTCTTGCTGGTATTGATTGCTGCCTGGATCGGTATGGGACAGCAAGTCTACAATACCTGGACCACGCTTGAACTGTTCTCGTTGCAGCGCATGACCAACACGCTTGGCTTCGGTATGATGTTTGGCATGTTGGCGGCGTTGGTCGTCTTCTTCAGCGATGAACTTTCGCGCAGGCTGAGCGGCTTCTGGACCTGGTGGGCGCGTTTACTGGTCTTTGGCTCGTCCGGCTACTTCCTGGCGACAGTGGCCTGGTACCTGTATCAACTGCTGTTCCTCCAATATGAACCGCCCATCACCCTGGCAGCGATTGCTGGCTTCGGCCTAGCCTTTGGTTACATCATCTCAGCCTTGGTCAAACTCAAGCCCTGGCAGTCGGTTATCCTGGCGACCATTGCCTCCTGGCTGCCATTGTATGCCGGGTACGCCAGCTTCTTTGAGAGCGACTGGTTCCATATTGCCTGGGGGACGCCTGTTGGCATTGTTATGGGTCTGGTGGTTGGCGTCTGGATGTATAACTATCAGTATCAGAACGAAGAGAAACCACAGCGGCCCACCACGCTCCTGAACACGGGCTTTTTTGCATTAGCCGGTGCTGCTGGCGCTGTAGGCATCTGGCTGGTTTACAATGGCCTGCACGAAGGCCTGCTCGCCGCTGTGGCTGCCGATACCCCGGGTCCCTTGAGTTGGGAGGGAACGGCCTTATTAACCATCCTGCCTATGATGTTGTCGATTATCGTCGGTTATATTTATCCTGACCGCCGCACATGGACCTTTGGCGGGGCATTTTTAGCTGTGTTCGTGCTTTTGTATGCGCAGTTTAGCGGCATCGTTGCTCAGCCACCACTGGCCCCGGCCAGCCCGGATACCATCCTCTACTTCGATTTCAGCGGCTTCTTTGGCGACCACACGGGCATGATCTACACTGTCTCCTTGCCTATGATGTTTGTCACGGCGCTGGGGGCCTATCTGCCGTTCTTGATGCGAAGCTGGTGGAAGCAGGTCGGTGCGCCGCGCCAATTCCATGAACGCAGTGCCTGGTTGGGTGGCGTCCTGGCCTATACGATGGCCGCCGGTGTGATCGTCAGCGTCTTCGCGCTGTTCTCTATACAATATAGCCCGGTCTGGGCGATGGCCTGGAGCTTATGGGGCTTCCTGACCTTTGTCTCGGCATTGGCGACCTGGCGCTGGGCGCAGTGGGGCGCGCGCGCGACCGTCGCCCTGGCCATCCTGGCCATGCTCGGCGGCTTTGCCTATGACTTTAACCTGACAGTTGGCTCGCTCCAGCAGGGGGATTTGCCGCTATTGTTCGCCGACAATGCCAACCCCATCTGGCTGGCCTGGGCCATCTGGCTGGCGGCCTTCACCTGGGCGACCTGGCAGCGGCGGCTGTGGGGCGTGATGGGCCTAGCCGTCATGATGCTGCTGTGGTGGAGCGTGGCTTTCTTTGCGCCCATCCAGGAGAGTTACGCCATTTTAGGGGCGACCAACCTGGCGCTCCTGGCCTATGCCATCCGTAGCGAATGGCCATCATTTGAGGAAGATCGCTTCCAGCGCACGGAACAGCGCAAACCGCGCCTTCCTGTGAAGCAGCCTGCTAGTGTTGCTGCGCCAACGGCTGTCATCCATACGGAAGAACCTGAGCAAGAAACAAAAGAAGTGGTCCCGGAGACAAACATCACGCCCGATAAGACCACACGCGCCGTACCGATGACCCAGGATGTCGCGCCTGTCACGGAAGAAGAATTGGCGGCGATGGGTGGACAGCGGCGAGCGCCTAGCACTAAGCAAATCGAAGGCAATGACCCGATCATCGAATATGATGGTGAGGATATAGGCCACATCCCGACAGAAGTCGATGTCGATGCTGAGGGCCAATTCGCTGCCAATACGCCGAATGTTCCTAAAGGTGATCCTGCCGATGGTGATATGGTTACCGAGTACGATCCGTCGGGCAGGGGCGCGGAAAATGATCTATCAGACAAAGATACAGCCCCGATTCCTTTTGACAAAGGCATCACCCGCGAGGTGCCATCTGCGGAGCAGGACAGAACGACGACCAAACCCACACCCCAGGATCAGATGCAGTATCCTGACATCGATGAAACGGCTTTGCCGGAACTGGATGAATCCGAGCCTGAGACTGGCTTCCCGGTGATCTCCTTCGACATTGGTAGCCTGGATGATGTGGGCATGCAGACGCGGCCCCCTGGCCCGCCGATTGCTAGGAGCGATGAGTCGCAAGGCCCCACGCTCGATATCGACCTCAGCGAACTGGATAGCAAGCTAGATACGGACCCGCAGCAGGCTCCGGGCAGGCGTCATACCGAAATCGACTACGGCTATCGGCCAGAGGAAGATGCCGAAGAGCCGGGGGATGAAGATGACGAGTAGGTTCTAAGTCTGTGTATACAGTCGCCCACCGAATTCGTTGACGAGCTGGTTGTCGAGGTCATCGGCGTAACCCGCGATCTGCGAAATAATGAAGTTGGCTTCATTGGCATCCAGACCTGCCAGTGGACGTTCATTGAAGATATAGACCACATCCTGATAGACGCCGATGGCCGCATTGGTCAGCGACATATTCAGTTCCAGCAAGCGCCGATATAGCGCCAACAGATTGTTCATGGGCACATGAATGATGGGTGCGACCACCTGCAAATACTCGCGCTGGTCTTGCTGGGCGATGTAGATTTCTATCAGCGCCGACCCATGCTGGAAGCTCCAGCCGTAGCCATCGCGCGTGTTGATGCGCGCCTGGGCCGGGTCAACGCCAATGGATGATAGGATGCGTTCTACATTGTTGGCGTGCTGTTCCAGGCTGGCGCTGCGGCCCCGTCCTCGATTGAAAACCATCTAGCCATCTCCCTGTGTGTCGATGTGACTACTGCTGTGCCGGGGTCGTTATATCGTGCCCGCAGCGTAAGCAGCGACTATCATAATAACCGACCTGCGCCTGACAATTGGGGCAGGGTCGGTGCATGTTCTCCTGATAGAGTGCCGCCGCGTTGGGCAGCGGGTAACGCGTGACATTTTCCGCATAGGGCAGGGTACTGCCGCAGGTTTCGCAGTAAAATGCCCCGTACTGGGGTGCGCGGCTGATAGCCCCACAGTTGGTACAGGTGGTCGTCTTTTGGCCCTGCACTTGCTGCGATTCCTGTGCGTACTGCTCCACGCAGCGGTACACCTGACTGATGTGCAGCCCATAAGCATAATCATTGGTGCGGCTGGTATTGCGCGTGATCATGCCGACCAGCAAATTGTGTTCGTCATAGACGGGTGCGCCACCGGCATCCAGCTCATTGCGATGGATCACCGTCGGGAACCAGAGATTATCGTTGATGGCACTGCGCGTATTGCGTCGTTTGCTACGCAGGCCCTTGCCACCATGCATCGTGACCACAATCGGCGCGTCCGGCTGCAAATAGGGCGAGGGCGATACTGTTGCCAGATGCTCAACGTTGGCGTTGACCTTCACCAGGCTGACATCGTACTGCGGGAATGAGCGCACGACTTCGCCTACCAGTCGATGGCCACTCAGCAGATCAACGCTGACACGCGGCTGACTGCCCGTGACCGCCCGCGTGGTGGCGACTAAGCCTTCGCGCGTGACAAAAAATCCGCTGCCATCGCCCAATGGCCCACCCAACACACCGACCACCCGCTGCTGCCCCTGAATCTGCATCGGACCCTGGTTCTGGCCCATGCCGACCTGCTGACTGGCATTTGGCGCTGTTGGCAGGGCGCCCGGTGGCATACTGCTGGGCGGCGCGACGTTGTAGCCCTGCGTCGGGTAGGAAATCGGCACATTCTGCTGCGACGGTGGGGCGGCCTGTGGCATTCCCTGGGGCGGCATAGCCTGCGGCGGTGTGCCCTGGGGAGGCTGCGCACTCGGAAGCTGCTGCGACAGCCAGTAACTCAGGCGCTGCTGAACGTCATTGTTCTGCGGGTCGGCATCGGCGGCTTGGCGATAGCAATCGACCTTAAAGCTGATGTCATCGCCTGTTTCCGCCAGCCACATGAGGGTGGTGGCGCGCAGGCTGGGGCTGAGGTCTTCCTTAAGGGCGTAGCGCAGCAACCGACGCGCTTCGTCGCGGTTGCCGTTCTGCACAGCCTGAATGCCCTGTTCCACAATGCGGATCGCCATACCCTCGCCTGACTTCGTGTTTGCTCACCAGCCTGATTATAAACGATTCCGCTGGCGCTTGCTTGGAGGTTGTCTGTGTAGCTCCAAGCTTAAGGTAGTGTCTTGTCTATCACGCAGTCTTGAGCGACAAAATAGTAGTCTCGCTTGTCTCCACGTACTACAAACAGCTCATAATTCTCAATGATATGTTCGTCGCCAAGTTTTGTTCTCAAATGATTACCCAAATTTGGCAGGAACTGAGTCAAGTCTTCTTTTGATGCGATGTTCAACGAAAGACCTTGCCAACTTGCTAATGCATCGACATAGATGACACCTCGTATCTCTACAATCATCCTCGAATGAGAAGGTGGTATTGGCGTAGCAACGATGGTTGTTGTGCCATTTACTCGAGCAAAACGTTGGTAACAAGACCACTGTGTTACATCAGCTAAATGCAGATAGTTTTTAACAACAAATTCCATCTATGAGCCTTTTTTATGCAATTTAATTCTGTTGCCGACGAATTGTACTTGTGTCGGATGATCAGTATTGGAATCAATGTCCACAATATAAAGTGAATCATATGCAAAGAAGTCGTCGAATATATTTTTGCCATGAGAGGTCCAACCTTCCACAACATAATCTGGTAGATCAGTTAAGAAGGCTGTCTTTTCCTCGTTTGTAGCTAGCCGGAATCCTGCGCCTTGCCACTCAGATGGACATCGGTAATAGATTGGTGTGTTGAAAGTAATCGTATAGCGATGTGTTCCATTCACCTCAAAAATCTTTACGCCTCCAATACTGAGGGATTTGCCATTGCCATCAAAACGGCAAATCAGTTCATCTATGTCTGGAAGTTGAAATATGTAATCATTCTTCTCCATATTTGCTTTCCTTTTTTTGTCCCTTCTGCGCTTAATTTATTCTCAAAATGGAGTGTTTGCGTTCGATTCGGCGGTATATTGCGGCTAGATGGCTATGTTTTCACGTTTTTTCTGCCGTATAGTGCAATAAGAATGGCTAATCGGTATAGGTGATATGGGCCATCATGGATCATTTGAGGCCAAAACATCCCTTTTTTGGCGTTTACTGCCGTATAGTGCTGCTAAACGAGAAAAAAGTTTGTTGCAGCTAGGTGCCGGCACAATCTGTGAAGTGACCCCCATCCTCCTGTCCTTCCCCCGAAGGAGGACGGATGCCTTGATTATGAGATGAGTGGTTGTGGATAATGGGTTCGTTAGCATGCGCAACGCCTGTTTTTGGCAAGGCATGCCTTGCCTTTTATCTATCGGCTGATCGGGCGCAATATATTGCGCCCCTACGGTAGAGGGTAGCACATTTGGGGATGAAAAAGCGTTCCATGTGGAACGCTTTTACTGGGTATTATTTTTCCGCCACAATCGCCAGGAAATTCTCATCAGGTTGACTACTCCCTGTCAGCGAGGGATAGATCAGGCAGTGATCGAACTGCCGCAGCAGGTGACGGTACTCGTCATCGGTATACGCCTGATGCATGGAGCTATAGGTGTGGATCGTATCCGAGCCGACCTCGGCGACGTAATGGTGCGTCGTCAGGCAGCCCAGGTCCAGACTGTTTTCGATCAGGCAAATGTGGGGATTAGGCGAGAACAGGCCGCCCTTGGATGTAAACCAGGTCGGTGGTTCAACATCCGGCTTGGCCAGCGCTGCAAAACGGCTGACTTCCAGCAGCAGTTTGCCGCCCGCTTTGAGGGCTGCATAGGCCTTGTCGATGATCGCCTGGGCTTCATCGGGCGAAAAGGCATTCAGCTCACCGAAGATGAGCATCACCAGGTCATAGCCGTTGCGGAAATCGATGGTGCGCAGGTCGCCCAGGTGGAACGTGCCTTCGTGGTTGGCTTTGGCGTACTCAATCGAGGCCGGCCCGAAGTCATAGCCGGTGCAGGTGTGGCCGAGTTTGGTCAGGCGGTCGGTATAGAAGCCGGGGCCGCAGCCCAGGTCGAGGATGGTCGCTGGCTGGCCCTTCAGCACCTTGCCATGAATCCAGTGCACATGCTGGTCGATGATGTTGCTACGGCGGCTGGCGGCATCGTGATCCTGCGAGAGGTGCTCGCGCAGCATCCTCCGGCTGAACTCGGGTTCGTCCCAGGGGATTTTGGTCCATTCATGGACTGTTTCTTTACGTTTTAGCAGAAAATCAAGCAGAGTTGCGTTTTCCAAAGTGCATATGTCCTTTATCGTCGCATAGAAAGTAATTGCATCATATCATGGTGCGACTATAAAGCATAGCAAAGGGTCACAAAGGTCATGTAAAAGTGATGACAGGTGGTGACTCTGTGATCTCTATGTTGAGATTTTCTCTAACTCACATCGACCCACTCGTTCGCCGGGTCCATCTGTTCTGGCAGAGGCAGGAGTTGGAACCAGGTATTCCCCGGTTTCAAGTAGATGATGTCGCCGTCATACGTCTGGAAGGACAGCATCTCATCGCGAGAGGGACGCAGCCAGCGGCCTTCATAACGCACCCCATCGCGCAGAATGACCGCATCGCCCTCTGGCCAGACCGTGATTTGCACGCTCCAGTGGATCGTATCCTGCCACTGGCTTTCGACGATGTCGGTCAGATAGTGGCCGGCATAAACCAGCACCACATTGGCCGCGCTGATCTGCTCCTCGGTGTTGGCATCATAATGTGGCTGACCATCACTGCTGCGATAGTAACGGCCTGTTTCCGGGTCGTAATGCCACTCGACGAAAGTGGTGCGGTAGCGAATCTGGGCATAGATGCCGCTGCCGTCTGGCTCACCCTGGGGCTGCTCATGGAAAGCCATGCCGTGCAAATCGGGCGGCTGATTGTTGCCATCGGCCTCGGCGAGTTGCCAGAGTGCTTCCAGATTGGCGAACAGGTTATGCGGAATCGGAATTTCCGGGTCACGGAAGAAATAGGGCGGTCCATAGAGCACGCCCTTATAAGCACGTTCGACAAAATCCGAAGGTGGCACGTAGCCCGCTGGACCAACCGCATCGGCTTCTGTATAGCACTGCTCGGTGTCGTCACGGTCGGCGCACAGGTTAGCAATGATCTGCTCCGAGCCGTAAATGCGCTTATCCACGCCGATGCTGGCACCGGCGAACGCCAGCAAACCCTGATACATGGGCACCAGTTCGTAGTCGATCAAACGGGCGCTGCGAATGCTGCCGACGCGCTGCGGCGCCTGACTGTAAAATACTGCCGAAAAGCGGGTGATGCCGACCTCGGTATAGTGCTCGAAGGCCAGATCGGCCTGGCCAATGCCCGACTGCGGGCGCACCAGCGCCGGGGAATTGCTGACCTTGATGACAATCGGGCGGCGTTGCAGCACGGACGGATCATCAACAGCCAGTCCCGTCAGTGGGTTGATAGTCTCGCCATAGTCTACCGGGCCGATGGCACCCTCAACGGGCGTGACTTGCGTGGGGGGGATGTCGGTTGGGGCGGGCGTCTGGGCCTGACTGCCGAGGGCCAAACTGGCGATCAATACCCCTACAGGAAGCAGGGCCAGCCATTGTCGTGTGCGTTGAAGGCGTGTCATGTACTTTCTCGTTCGTACTGTTGTCGTTTTGATATGTGCCTCGGAGACAAGCGCGTACCGTGCCTGGCGATCACTCCATATATCAATTGTTCAGGTTATAAACATGCCTTAGAATATTTACAGGTGGTATGCAAAACACCCTGTGTATACGACCATGATCGTCAGGCCAGGGGTTTGCGTCAATGGTCAGGGCTTTTTGGCCTTTGTTGACGCGACCCAGGCGTGACTATATAATCGAATTTACGTTAGTCCGATAGTAAGAACGCATAATGGGCGTCAGATCATCTCATCTGCAAGGGGTCACTACCGCTTGTCGATATTGCCCGCGTAACATTTATCCTGTAATCAGGGGTCCTATATGCCGCTGCAAGGGAACATACAAGACTTTAGTACGACCCAATTGCTTAACTTGATGAACTTGTCACGTCGTACGGGTACGCTGACAATATTTGAAGGCCTGCCGTCAGATGAACTCGACGCCATGAAGAAGCCCAAGACCGTGCCGGGTAAACCCAAAGCACTGGTCGCGTTCAGTAAGGGCAAACTGGTCTATGCAGCCCTCGCAGGGCAGGACAGCGGCCTGGTCGCTATCCTGAATAAAGCGGGCAAGCTCAACAATGAACAAACGCGCGTGCTCAAAACCCGTGCTGAAAATATGCCCGACAAAGCCCTGGCCATGCGCCTGATCGGCGCCCGCTATGTGACCCAGGCGGACATCGTCAACTGCATCAAGCAGCACATCCTTGATGTGGTCTATAACCTCATGGTCTGGACCGAAGGCCCATTCCGCTTTGACGATAACCGATTGCCGGGTCGTAATAGCATCCTGGTCCCGATTGACCTGGAACCGGTCATCATTGAGGGTGCCAAGCGCATCCGCGATGAAGAAGAAATTAACAAGTTCATCCCCAGCCTGGATGTTTCCCTGCGCTTCCCGGAAAATGCCAAAGACAAATTCAAGGGCGTCCACCTGGAGGTCGATCAGTGGAAAGTGGTGTCTTACGTCAATCCGAAGAACCCACTGCGTCTGATCATGAAGAAGCTCAATATGTCCGAGATGCAGATCAAGAAGATTGTCTTCGTGCTGCATCAAGCGGGTTTGATCGAAGTGGTCCAGCCGCAGGCAGCCCCTGTCGGGCCGACGTCGCGTCGCGCGGCACGTCGCCAGAAGCAGCCTGATAAGAAGGTCGTATTGAGTTTGATCGATAAGCTGAAATCGCTGTAAACGATACGTCGGGGCCGCCTTATAGCCTAAACGTATGGTGTGTTTTTATCCTGGTATTATCTGACGAGAGAAGCACGAGATCATGCAAACAGTCAAGATGGTCGTCACGGGGCCGTTTAGCTCCGGTAAAACAGAATTTATTCGCTCCATCAGTGAAATTGAAGTCGTCTCCACCGACCGCGAGATTCGCAAAGAGTCGGCGGAACGCGCGGAAAAAGACCAGACGACAGTCGCGATGGACTTCGGACGCATCACAGTCGATGAAGACCTCGTGCTCTACCTCTTCGGGACGCCTGGTCAGCGCCGCTTCGACTTCATGTGGGAAATCCTGGCAGAGGGTATGCTCGGGTTCATTGTGATGGTTGATAGCTCCAAGCCGGAAACCTTCCGCGAAGCCAAGAGCATCCTGGAAACGTTCCGTGCCTATGCGCCGACGCCTTACGTGGTCGCTGCCAACAAGCAAGATCATCCCGATGCCTGGGCACCCGATGACCTGCGCATCGCCCTGCGCATTGAGCCGGAAGTCAAGCTGCTGCCGTGCGTCGCCAAGGAAAAAGACAGCGTCCGCAATGTGTTGCTGGAACTGCTGTACACGATCCTTGAAGAGATGGAAGGCTAGGGCACGCGCAGCCGCCTGCCTGATGGCCATAAAACGCTAGGAAAATCCCGTGCCGACGCTAGTCACAGATCGAGGCATCGTTCACTATGAAGTTTACGGGCGGGGACGCCCGGTTATTTTGCTACATGGCTGGTTGGGGTCATGGGCTTTGTGGCGCGATACCATCGAAGAACTCGGCAAAGAGTTCCGTACCTACGCCATCGACTTCTACGGTTATGGCGATTCGGTCGAGCATACGGGTGATTTTTCCGTTAGCAACCATGTGGAACTCGTCAACCAGTTCATGGATAAGCTCGGTATTGTCAAAGCGCCCCTCGTTGGCCATAGCATGGGCGGGACCGTTTCCCTGGCAGTTGCAGCCCATTATCCTGAAAAAGTGGTCAAAGTAGCTGTCATTGGCTCCCCGGTAGAGGGTAAGTCGCTCAACCCCTTGCTGAAGATGGTCGGGTATCGGGGCATCGCCCAGTTGGCCTACAAAACGCCCTTCGTGTTACCCATCACGATTTTCCTGTTGACGCGCTTAGGCTCCCGCGCCAGTGGACGCATTCACCGCATGGTGCGTGAGGATGCCTCAAAAGTATCGCTGAATGCCTTCTTCCAGAGTATCGGTACGCTGAGGGATACCGACCTCAGCGATGATTTGCATGATCTCGATATGCCGATCCTGGGATGTTATGGCAAAAGTGACATTATCGTTAATCCGAAGCAGGGCAAGGTGCTGTGCGAAGCCGCGCCGACTGCTAAAGAAGCATGGTTCAGCCATTCGGGGCATTTCTTGATGATGGATGAGCAGGAAAAGTTCATCACCACGCTAACGCAGTTCCTGAAGAATGGCACGCCGAACCAGGCCACACAGCAACGCGCCCCACAGACATCTGCTAATGAGCCAGTGCCATCCACGTAAACCCTTTTCGTTACCCGCTTTTGACAACCGGATGATCATAATCAGGGGCCAGTCGGTGGTTGCTGCAATTGCATAACCCGCCCAGCCGTAATAACATTATCGTAATGCAACGTAAATTTTTAGGCCGCAGGGCAGTTGACCCCGTAAAACGACAATCAAGGTCGGCAGGTACAGGCTGGCATTGATGTGTTTTCCACTCAGGAAGGGTGGCAGGCATGTATCGCTATTATATTGAAGACAAAAACCACGTTCCTCCGTTTAACGAGCCAGCCAGCGAGCTGACCATCGGCACACGCCCATTGAAGCTGCATCATGCGGAACTGATTACGGCGGTATTCGGTAACGACTGCGAGTTAGGCGGCGTCATGGAGAGTACGCGCCAGCTCGGTATGGTGCAGGGCGAGGCGATTGTTTACCGCGATAACCTGTGGTTCGATCAGGAATTTTTAGAGGACTTCGTCAAAAAGGCCCGTGCCAGCAAGCGCGCCTGTCAGGCAGCTTTTTCGGCGGATGATCGCGCCTATCACACGTATGTGGTGCCGTTGGCGCAGGACATTGACTATGGGATCGGCCCGGATGGCCAGCCGATTTATCTGCTGCAATTATGGTATTTCCCGAATGGCTATACTGCCGATGTCATGCCGGTTGTCATCGAGAGCGAAGATCACGAATTTGGCTTTTACAGCGTGCCGGACTTCATGACGATGGAGCAGGGTGACCTGACGCACTTCGCGCCCATGCGCTCGGTCATGTCGATTGAGAGCTGGGTACATGTTTACTTCGCCAGCATCATCTTCGGCAACTTTGCCCGCGCAGGGCGATTAGATCGCCGTATTGAGAAGAGCTTCTTTACCAGTTTGCATTTGCTGTGGCGCGCCATCATTGAGCAAAAGCAGATTCTACATGCGTCTGGTGCGGTCGAAATTGGCCGTGACTGCGCGATTGATCCCTCGGCGATCATCACCGGGCCAGCCAAGATTGGCAACAACGTGTCGATTGGGGCCGGGGTCATTATCGATAACTGCACCATCGGCGATAACGTCACCATTGATGCGGGGTGTATGTTGTTCCAGAGTACGGTTGCCAACAACTGCTTCCTGCCGTTCCGGGCTGCGCTCTACATGACCGCGCTCATGGAAAATGTCATCGTCGCCCAGAATACCTGCTTGCAGATGTGTTCCATTGGGCGCAATAGTTTTATCGGGGCGGGCAGTACCTTCACGGATTTCAACCTATTGGCGCAAAAGCCCATTCGTGCCGCTGACCGCGATGGCCGTTTGCATGAGGTTGGTCAGATTGTGCTGGGGGCGGGTATCGGCCATAACTGCCGCATTGGTTCCGGCATGGTGATCTTCCCAGGCCGCATGATCGAGTCCGACGTGGTACTGTTGGCCAGCAGCCAGCGCCGCGTCATCGAGTACAGCGTCACTTACGAAGAGAGCGATCATCACTTTGTCAGCGGGGGCGAAGTCCACAAGCGCTTTTACCCGCGCCTGGGCGAACGCATCGAGCAAATCGAGGAAGATACCTGGTAATTGATGCCTGTTCGCTGTAGATAGCAATTTGTTACACATTTTTAGTAAACAACCCATCTTGATACGCTCATTCGAGCGTACAATGAGCTTAGTCGTGGGTTTTTAGTTTCCCAAGTCATCACATTTTGTTGCTCACTCATAGCGGACGGACGCTGCCTTGACGCACGAAGCGATGCCAGAAGATACCTTTGCTTTTATCATCCATCCCATTCAGATCAAAAAAGATGTCGCACGCAAATTCCCGCTGCTTGGCAAAGTGCTGCCGGAACCGATCATTAACTATGCCTCGCGCTTCTTCCCGCCGCTGTATATCAGCGAGATTACAGGCATTCAGTCGCAGGATACGGGCAAAAGCATTCGGGGCTGGTTCCTGGCTGTGCCCTATACGCCGCCGACCATGATGGCCCTGCCTGTGGAAACCGTCTATCGCAAGATTGTGGCCACCGGGCGCAAAGCGGAGTCCCTCGGTGCGCGGATCCTGGGCCTGGGTGCATATAACTCTGTCGTGGGCGATGCGGGTATCACCATTGCCGACCGTCTCGACATCCCGGTGACGACAGGTGACAGCTACACGGTGGCGGTCGCTATCGAAGCGCTGGCCAAAGCCGCCGAACACATGGAAATTGATATGGCTGATGCCACTGTCGCGGTGGTGGGGGCAACGGGCGCGATTGGTAAAGCCTGTGCCCAACTGTTGGCGCGACGTGCAGGACGCCTGATTGTGGTCGGTCGTCGGGTTGATGCCATCGAGCAGGTGCGGGAACAGTGCCAGGGGCATTTTGCCCAGGTCGCTTCCTCGACGACTGTGGACGATATTTATTCGGCTGATCTGGTCCTGACTGTGACCAGCGCGATTGATGCCATCATCGAGCCGCAGCACCTGAAGCCGGGTGCAGTGGTGCTGGATGTCGCTCGTCCACGCGATGTCTCTCGACTAGTAGCCGAGCAGCGCGACGATGTGTTGGTCATTGAAGGCGGCATGGTCGAGGTGCCAGGGACAGAGGTCGATTTCCACTTTAACTTCGGCTTCCCGCCCAAACGCGCCTTCGCCTGCATGGCGGAAACAATGGCATTGGCAATGGAAGGCCTTTATGAGGATTACACCATTGGCCGTGACCTGGAAATCTGGCGTATTGAGCAGATTAACGAAATTGCCACGCGACACGGCTTCAAGCTCAATGGGCTACGCAGCTTTGAACACGCCGTGACGCCTGCTACCATCGATGCCGTACGCGAGCGCGCCTTCGCCAATCGGCGTACCTGGAAGCCTGTTTTCTCCTAAAATTGGGTCATCGCAGCCATGACAGCCATCACGCTAAGACGTATAAGCAAAAAAGAGGGTCGTCCATAAGGGACAATCCTCTTTTTTTAGCGATCATTGCGAGTTTTTAACGTTCATTTTGGGCAATTGATATAAAGTTAGCATATCTTAACTTACATCTGGCCCAATTATGCGCACACTCATTATTGGTGTATCATAACGATAGTGAAACCATAACCTCAACCAATTTGTTACATCACATGCGATGCCTTAAGGATCGAATCTCATGACCAAAGGTCACATCCTCGTAGTTGAAGACGAGTTCGATATTGCGAAAATGCTCGACATTTACTTCCGAGGCCAGGGTTTTACGGTGGATGTTGCCCACAAAGGACACGACGCGCTCGCGGCCACGCGCAAGCAGCTACCGAACCTGATTATCCTCGATATTAACTTGCCAGATATGAGCGGCTATGATGTCTGCCGCGACCTGCGCACGACTACCCGCACCAGCCATATTCCGATCATCTTCCTGACGCAAAAAGATGAACGCAGCGACAAAATCGCGGGTCTGGAACTGGGCGCGGACGACTACATCACCAAGCCGTTTGATATTGAAGAACTGAAACTGCGCGTCCAGAATGCGATTTTGGCTGCCGGACGCCAGAAGAACGTGCATCCCATCACCAATTTGCCGACGGGTGGCCCGATTGAAGAGCATTTGCGCACGCTCATGCGCGATACGCGCCACTGGACCTATATCGACGTCAAAATTCAGGAATTTGAGACGTTTTCGGAGGTCTACGGTTGGTCCGCTGGCGATGAAGTTCTGCGCTTTATGGCGCTGCTCATTGGGGATGCCATCGACAAATACGGCACCCCAGATGACTACTCCGGCCATCCGGGGCGCGACAATTTCGTCGTCATCACCCACAGCAACGAAGTCGATGATCTGATTGAGATGATGACCTCGCGTTTCCTCGATGATATTCAGCAGCACTATTCGTTCATCGACCGCGAACGCGGTTACATGCTCGTCCAGAGCGGTGGCGAAGAACTGCGCGTGCCGCTGATGTCGCTGGCGATTGGCCATGTCTCCACGCGGACGCATCGCTTCTCGGACATTCGGGAAATTACCGAAGTGGCTGCGGAAAATCGCCGCCGGGGTGATTCCAGTGAAAGCAGCAACTCAGACGATATTTTGACAGCCTGGTAGGGGGCTTTGTTCCCGCCATAGTCTGCCCAATAAGATTTAAGCGGATCGTATTGCGATGGATCTTTTCGCTACGCTCATCCTAATCAGTATCATGACCCTCATCGGCATTGGCCTCTGGGTCTGGCAGCGTGAACGCCTGCGCGGCGACCCCATGCTGGAAGACCTGATGACGGAGATTCCGTTGCCGACCAGCGAGGCCAGCTCGGCGGTGCTGGTGGCGACAGCTCACGGCCAGATCATCCACGTCAACGATGTGGCCCAGGATTGGTTGCAGCTCGAAGGCGTCAATCCTAACATTGAGTTGATAGCCCGTCTGGCCCAACCGAGTGATAACTTCCTCAATCTGTGGGCTGGTAACGGCCATTCCTCCTTCCAACTGCGGGACCGATGGGTGGATGCCATCACCCACAAAATTCCTTCGCCAGAGGGCACGCGCATCATCATGATTATGCGCGACCTCAAAGCGGCGGCCCCCGGTACGGACATTATGGACATGGGCCAGGCCATGCGCATCATCGACGACATTGGCGAAATCGCCGCTGCCGAGATGAGCATCAACCAGACGACGCAGGTCGTGCTGGAAATTTTGCGTAAGCGCCTGGAGATGGACGCGGGCGAAATCTGCCTGTGGGATGCTGACGAAGAGAAGCTGGTCCAGCGCAGTTGGATCGGCGATTCGCGCTATCTGCTGACTATCGCTGAAATGGGCGGCGCGTACCCGCTGGGGCATGGTGTCGCGGGCTGGGTGGGCAAACAACGTCGCCCGCTGCTGATACATGGCGAGCATGACATCGTCAGCTTGCAAGTCATGATGGAAAACAACCCGTACCGCAGTGCGGTTTCTGTGCCGTTGATGCTCTCCGACGAGTTCCAGGGTACGCTGACGCTCTTCAGCGAGTATACCGGGACTTATAACGACTCCCATGTGGCTTTGCTGCAATCCGTTGGGCGCACCATCAGTCAGACAATTCGCACTTCGAAGCTGTACACGATGCAAGAGTCGCGCATCCGTGATATCGCCAGCGTGCAGGAATTGGCCCAACGCGGCGAGCATATGGCCGATAGTGCCACGATCTTCCAGGCATTGACGGCCCGTATTGCCAAACTCATGAAGGCCCAGATCACGGGCGTCTTTTTGTACGAGCCGGATCGGCAGATGCTGATCCCACAAATGCCGTTTCATGGCATCCCGAATAACGTCGCCCAGTTGATTGCCATTCCGCTGCAAGAGGATACCCCGCAGCGCGACATCTGGGAGCGGCAACCCTATTGGGTGACGAATGATGCCAGCGAAGACCCGTTCATCGAAGCAATGGGCTTGCGGCCCATTATCGACCTGGCGGGTATCACAACGGCTGGCTTGTTCCCGCTGTCTGTAGGTGGGGCGCGTATTGGTATGCTGGCCGTCAACAACATGCGTTCCGGCAATTTTTCCGCGGCAGATATTGACAGCATGGGCGTTTTGGCGACCCAGGCGGCTATCGTTGTGGAAAATCTGCGCCTGTACGAAGCCGAGCGCCGCATTGATAGCGAGCTGGTCGGTTTGCAGGAGATGACCGAAGCCATCGGCGCGCTGCCACAGGGTGGTGCTTTCTACAACGAAGTGAATACCCGTATTGCCCGCCTGATGGGCGTGTCGATGTCTGGTATTTTGCGCTTTGATGAGCAGGAAGAGGCCCTCATTGCCGAGCTGCCTTTCTTCGGCGTTGAGGACGACATGGTACGTCTGTATCGCATTCCGCTGCCCCAGAACTCGATCATGGAGGAGTTATGGAGCGACGAAGACGTCTGGTACAGTAACCGTATCGAAACCGATCCGCTGGTCTTCAAAGCGGGCTTGGACCAGATTGCGGAAGCTATCGGCATCAAGCAGACGTTGATTGCTGTCATGAATGTGGCTGGGCGGCGTTCTGGCGTAATTCAGCTATCGAACAAGGTTGATGGCACCGACTTCAACGACAATGATGCGCGTTTGGCCCGTATTTTAGCGACCCAGGCCGGCGCTATCATTGAAAATGCACGCCTGTATCAGGAAGTCCAGCGCCGTGCGGACCAGTCGGAAAGCTTGCGTCGCGTGGTCGAACTGGCCTCTAGCGTGCTGACCTCCGATGATTCGCTCGAACCTATGCTTGCCGCTATTGCGCAAGTGGTTGCCAGTGAGCTTGTCTTTATTTCCGTATTGGACCAGGCTGATGGCCGCTTGATTACCTACCCGCGCTGGTCCTACGGATATGACCTGCGCGAACCGGTCATCATTGATGCCGATTCGCCCGATTTTGAATATACGATTGCTATGTCAGGTCGTCCGTTCGTGAGCAATACGGTGCTCAGCGAAGAAAGCATTTTGCCTTCTTATCAGCGTGTGGCTGATCGCTACGACATTCGTAAGATGATGCTGGTGCCGTTGATGGTGGGTGATCGCAGCCTGGGCGAGGTAGGCGTCGGCAATCCGACCGATGGGCGGGATTATGCCCTGGAAGACGTCGATCAATTGCAATCGGTCGCGGTGCAAATTAGCTCGGCTGTGGAGCGTCTGCTGCTCTACCGGGCGACAGGTGAAAACCTGCGCCAGCGTATGGATGAGCTAGATTCTATTGCGCGCATCAGTAACGCCCTAACGGAAACGGTCGATCTCAACCATGTGATCGAGGTCATCTGCAATGAAATCAAGCTGGCCGCGCATATTGTTGGTTGTAGCGTGGCGCTGGTCTACCCAGAAGATCGCTGGCGTTCCCCGGATCGTCCCCGTATGGATAAGCGCATCGGCGATCTGGTCGGGAGTGGCCTGTCCAGCTTGGAAGTCGATGCCATCCTTGATTACAGCGAACCGCTGGTCATCGCGGATTATGAAACCAGCGAATACGATGCGCTGCCCGGTACGGCCCGGTCAGCAGCTGTTGTCCCGATTTTCTACCTCAATCAGAAAATTGGCGTGCTGCACGCTTATGATACCCAGCCCAATCGCTTCGACGAGCAGGCCATTGGCTTCTTGTTGACGATGGCAGCTAAGGCAGCCCAGGGCTATCAAAATGCTGAAAACCGCCGTGAGCAGGAAGAACGCAGTCTGCGCCTGCAACAGCGTGTTGGCCAATTGAACCGTATCTTCGAGTTGGGCCAGTTGATTCATACGGGCACCGATCCGATTG
This sequence comes from Anaerolineaceae bacterium, assembly GCA_002699585.1. Classification (GTDB taxonomy): domain Bacteria; phylum Chloroflexota; class Anaerolineae; order Aggregatilineales; family Phototrophicaceae; genus Phototrophicus. The sequence continues at coordinate 55,762 of PABP01000009.1, forward strand.
ACATCATGGAAGCGATTGTCTACAGCGTCCAGAGTAGTGCCGCCTTCGACATCGTGATTGCGCTGCTCAACAACCCCAAGACGCACATGCTGCGCCGAGTGGCCAACGTGGGTATGCCCGTTCATGCCTTCATTGATTCCAAACAGTACGAAATTAGTGTGGCGTCCTTCAACGATGCCATGAAGCCGGAGTACCAGATTGCTGGTTCGATGGATTCCTACTTTTTCCCGATGGAGCGCTCGCCAGAATGGTACACCGAGGAAATGCGTGCGCTAGCGACATCGTTCGACAGCAGCCGCTCACTGGATGGGCTAACGTCCAATGCGTGGCGCGATGGCGATATGCTGGTCGTGCGCATCAGCGGGCATGGTGATGACATCATCGGCGCGCTGGTGCTGGACCGACCTTATAACAACCAGCGGCCTGACCGCAGCGTGGCCGAAGTGCTGGAAATTTTCGCGCATCAAGCCTCTTCAATGGTGGAAAATACGCGCCTGTTCATGGAAAGTGAGCGCAGTGCCCAGCTAGAAGCCCAACTCAATGACATCCTGAATGCCGTTGCCAGTTCGCTGGAACTGCCGCAAATCGCCAGCGCAATTGCTAAGGGCATCACCGATATGGTGCCGTTGATGAACCTCGATCTGGTCATCAACAATGAGGAAACAGGCGGCTTCGATGCGATCAATGCGATGCCTGATGGTGGGGGACAGTTCAGACTGGTACGCGAAGAGTTGCTCTCTTTGCAGGATACTGCCCTGGGCAACGTCTATGAAGGCCGTCGTGACCAGCTTTATCTGGCGGATGCCGATACCGATGTGGCCTTCGACGACCTGTCACGTTGGCAGGCGGCTGGCGAACAGGCGAGTTTGCTGCTGCCGTTGCTGGCAGGTGGTGAAAACCTGGGTGTGCTGCATATTGGCCTGTCGGATACGACCAGCCTCACGCCGGAAATTCGCCAATTGTTGATGCGTATGGCCCGCCTCGTCGCGGGTAGTATCCAGAACGCGCGCCTGTTCAACCAGGCGGTGAACTTGCAAATCCTGACCAGTTCTGTAGTGGAATCCATCCAGCAGGGCATTATCGTGCTGGACCAGGTGGGTAACGTTATCAACTTCAATGACTTCATGCGCCAGCATTACAACTGGGAAGTCAGGGAATTAGATCGTCACCTGTTTGATTACAGCCCGGAATGGGAAGGCTTCATGCAAGAGGAGCTGCGCAGCGTGCTGCAAGACGGCATCCCGCGTGAACTCATTGAGCAGGCCTCCCCACGCGACAACGAAAACAACCTTGTTCGCAATTATTACCTGTACCCGCTGCGTTCCGGCGAAGATATTCGTGGCGCGGTGCTGCTGGTGGAAGACATCTCCGAGCGCGCTGAACTGGAAAAAGCGATTGAATCCCGCGCGAACCAGCTTGCTGCCCTGACGGAAGTCTCTACGCGCATTACGGCATCCCTGGAACGCGACGAAGTTATCCAGATGGCGATTGACGAAATCGGCTGGATTATCCCCAGTGATGCGGTGTCGTTGTGGCGGCGTATCGGCTCCTTTATGACGCTGGAACACTATACAGGCATCGAGGGCGAGCCGCAGGTTGGTATGCGCGTCCTGATTCGTGAAGTTGAGCGCTTCAACGACATGGTCGAGCATCACCATGCCGTATCCCATACTAGCGAAGAACCATTGGCTTTCAACGAATTACCCGGTGACGAAGACGACGTGCGTAGCTGGCTGGGCGTGCCGCTCATCAGCCAGGGGCATGTTTCCGGCGCGCTGGTGCTGACTGGCCATCAAGCGGATATGTTCGATGCCCGTGCTGAGCAGCATGTGGCTAGCGCCTTTGCCAGCCAGGTGGCGATTGCCCTCGCTAATGCTGACCTGTTCGAGCAGACCTTTGAACGTACCAATGAAATGGGCATCATGCTGGAAGCCGCTCAGGCGACGTCCCTGACGCGCGACCTGGCACAGGTGTTTGAAACGGTCGCTGAGCTGCTCTTCAATGCCCTGGATATGGCCGAATGTGCCATCATGATCTGGGACGAAATTGACGACGAGATGGTCGTGCAGTTCAGCCGGACCCGTGATGAGAGCGTGGCACCGTCCATCTACGAGGGCGATTCCTTCACCGCGTCAGAGTTCCCGGCCCGTGAGCATGCTATCAAGATGCGCGAAGTGGTCGTTGTCATGGATGTGGAGGACGAAAGCGGCGACCCGATTTACCCAACTGAGTTGGGTGAACTGCGCAGCGCAGGCTTTACGGTGCGTATGCTGGTGCCGTTGATCGTCACTAACCGGCCTATCGGCCTGATTATGTTGCAGCAAAATGCCGAGCATCCTGAGCAGGGTGTTTCCCAACAGAAGATGCGTCTGGCGCGTGCCCTGGGCTTGCAGGTGGCGGCAGCTATTGAAAATGCGCGCCTTTCCAACGAAACGCACATTCGCTTTGAAGAACTGCTGACGATCAATGCGCTCAGTCAGGCGGTTTCGGCTACGCTGAACCTCAACGACATGCTGCCGATGGTCCGCGACCAACTGCCGACGGTAACAGGCGCCGAGGAAATGTATCTGGCGCTGTACGATGAAGAAACCAATCGCATTACGTTCCCGATGGCCGTGCGTGGCCGCGAGTCTTTCAATATCCCATCGCGCGAGTTGGGCGATGATGAAGTCTCCTATGTCATCAAGCATGGTCGCTCGTTGAACCTGGGCGCGGATTACTTCAGTATCGACCAGATTCGGAAGAACCTGGGCATCGAAACCAGCGAACCAGACGCCCTCAGTTACCTGGGTGTGCCGCTGAGTGTGGGCAAAAATGTGCTCGGCGCGTTGGCCATTCGGGATACCCATCGCAAGCAGGCGTTCAATATCAATGCTGAACGGGTGCTTGCGACCGTTGCTTCCCAGTTGGCGGCTGCGATCCAGAATGCGCACCTGTACGAGCGCGTCCAGGCCAGTGCGGCTTCCCTGGAAAATATCGTCGCTGAACGGACGGACGAACTGGAAACCGAGCGTGACCGTCTGGATACACTGTATCAGATTACATCTGAGTTGACCCGTACTCTCGACATGGAACAACTGCTGGACCGTGCTCTGGGTATGGTGAGTAAAGCCGTTGGCGCATCCGATGGCGTGATTATCCTGCTCGATCCTTCCACGGATGGCCTTTCTACGCGCGCTTGGCTGGACCCAGGTACGATCTACCAGTCTGATGATGGCAAGACCATGCATGCTGCTGAAACACTGGCGACCTGGCTCATCATCCAGAACGAACTCAACGAGCCGATTGTGCTGGTCGAAGACCTGTCCGAAGAAGATTATTGGGATGCTTCGCTGCCGCATGCGGATCAGTTCCAGAGCGCGATGGCTGTCATTCTCGAAAACAACGACGAGCCGGTCGGCGTGATGGTGCTCTTGAGCACCGATCTGGGGGCATTTGATGACAACCACCTTAAGTTGCTGGTTCCGGCAGCTAATCAGGTGGCGGCGTCCATCAACAGTGCCGATCTCTACCAGCTCATCCGCGATCAGGCGGCTCGTTTGGCCAATCTGGTCCGGCAGGAAAAAGAGACATCACAGCGTAGTAACGCCGTTCTTGAATCCATCGCTGATGGCGTGATGCTGGCGGATGCTTCTGGTCGCATTGTGTCGTTCAACGCTGCGGCTGAACGCATCCTGCGTATCAAACGTCACGAAGCGGAAGGCCAGCTTGTATCGACATTGGCGGGCCTGTACGGTTCATCGGCTGCCCGCTGGTCGGACATGATCGAAAACTGGTCGGCGCAGATGGAAGGCCGCGAACTGTCCGATGGTGATACCTACTTCGCTGAACAGCGCATCGAACTGGGCAACCGCGTCATCAGCGCGGCGATTGCCCCAGTGGCGATGGAAGGCGGCGACCTGCTGGGTACCGTGTCCGTGTTCCGTGACATCACCCGCGACGTTGAAGCCGACCGCATCAAGAGCGAATTCATCGAAAATGTCTCGCATGAATTCCGTACGCCACTGACGCCCATCAAGGGCTATACCGACTTGCTGCTGCAAGGGGCGACGGGTGTACTCAATGATTCTCAGCACAACATGATCGGCGTCATCAAGGACAACGTCGAACGTCTGACAGCTTTGGTCGATGACGTGTTGAATATTGCCCAACTGGACCGCTCCGGTATGTTGGCGCTGGTACAAGAAGCGGACGTGAAGCAGATTGTGCACAATGTCCCTCGTGCCATTTCCGAGCGGCCTGCGAATGTCGCCAAACAAATTGATTTGACCGTCGATGTGGCCGATGATGTGCCACTCATCCACGCTGACCATGACCGCCTGGAGCAAATCCTCAGCAACTTGTTGGATAACGCCTATAAGTTCACTCGCAGTGGGGGTGAGATTGCTGTCAAAGTCGAGCGCGAAAACGACGACCACATCCTGCTGAGCGTGGCCGATACGGGCGTGGGCATCCCGGAAGAATTCTATGATCGTATCTGGAACCGCTTCGAGCGGTATGAGCAGCACGCGCTGGAAATGGAAGTCTCCGGTACGGGCCTGGGCCTGCCGCTCGTCAGGGAGTTGGTGACGATGCACGGTGGTGAAATCTGGTTCGAGTCTGAAATCGATAAGGGCACGACTTTCTTCGTGCGCCTGCCCGTTGACCAACCGGGCTATCGCCGCCTGTTAGGTGAGCAGCACTCGGGTGCAGTCGTCAAAGATGCCCCGGAATCGATGGTAGGCGACTAGAACTCTTGGCTGAGCCTGTCTATATGAATTTGACCTGTGAGAGGGAGTAAACATTGGCACACATTCTCATTGCAGAAGATGAGCGCGACATCCGCGAATTGGTAGCGTTTACCCTGGGATTTGCCGGACATAAGGTATCCCAGGCGGCCAATGGGGAAGAAGCGGTCAGCATGACGACCCAGCTTAAGCCTGATCTCGTCCTGACCGATGTCCGTATGCCCAAAATGACGGGCTATGATGTCTGCTCTGCGATCAAAAAGAACGATGTGACCAAACATATCCCGGTGGTGATTCTGTCTGCGAAAGGGCAGGATGAAGAAAAGGAACTGGGTAAAACGTCTGGGGCCGATGACTACATCCTGAAGCCCTTCGCGCCGGATGAACTCCAACGGCGTGTGGCGGAAATCCTCCAGCGCCTGAGCACGACCTGATGGCCTAGCCGGGTCTGCTCAATCAATAGACAATGTGCAATAGATAGCGTGCAATAGATAGCGACTTGCGATACGTAAATTGCGGTGAGTGCAACCGATGAGTGCAACGATTATTGAGGATGATTTGATTCATTATGAGCGCCTCGGACGGGGACGTCCGGTGCTCTTGCTGCATGGCTGGATTGGGTCCTGGCGTTATTGGATCCCTTTGATGCAGCAGCTCCACCTCAGATATACAGTCTATTCCATTGATATGGTTGGCTTTGGCGATAGCGCCAAAAACCCGGCGCGTTACTCCGTCGATGCCCAGGTCGCGGTCTTAGAAGCCTTCATGGAGAAGATCGGTATTCCGAAAGTGGCCGTGATTGGGCATGGCCTGGGAGCGATGGTTGCGACCCGCTTTGCCCTCAAGCAGCCGACAAAAGTAGCGCGCTTGTTATTGGCCAATGCGCCTTTGTTTGATCCAGGTGATTTGAATGAGCGCACACCTGCCGGACAGCGCATTATGCTGACCCAGCGTGACCGCTATTCGCTGGCGCCCCAGATTGACGAAGAAGACGCCGACCAGACGGTGGCATCACCTACATTCACCGACCCGACTGTGCCCAGCCGCGCGGGTGGGGCATCGGCCCTGAATCCAGAAGCGATTGCAGAGCGCGCTCGGTCGATGGCTAACCACAGTGCCAACAAGCGCAACAAGCTCAAAGACCTGTTCGAAGGCAAGTCCTTCGATGATTTATTGGGGCGCTGCTTCAAACGCACGGAGCCAGAATACGACAAGCTTAAAGTCGATGTCGATAAGGCCGATGACCGTGCTTTGCAAGAGAGCATTAGCCAATTTGATGCTGGGAGCATGCTCGATAGCTTGCGTCAGATCACCGCGCCGGTGGCGATTGTACACGGTGATGATGACCCGATTATCCCGCGCCCCTCGGATGAGGTCTGGCATTATCTGACATTGGGAAAAGAAGATATGTGTGTACCCATTCCGCTGGAGGGCGTGCGTCACTTCCCCATGTTGGAGCACGAGAGCTTCTCGCGGTTGACCAACGACTTTTTGGAAGCAACTGACCTGACCAAGCTCGAAGTCCGTGAGCGCTGGCGTCGTCGCAGCCGCTAGGAAGTACCCTGTTCAATGACGCAACTGAATGAGACGAACATGAAGCGCTGTCTGATTTTCGCCAATGGCGCACCTAATGATGGCCCGATGGTCCGTGATGTGCTGACATCGGCCCCTGATGCGTTGACAATTGCGGCTGATGGTGGCGCGCGCGTGGCGGGCTATTTCGGTCGTCGGGTCGATATTGTCATCGGGGATATGGATTCGCTGGAAGAAGATGAAATTCAGCGATTGGCCGTCGCGGGTACGGACATCGTGCGCTTCCCGGAACATAAAGACGAAACCGACCTGGAATTGGCTCTATTGCGGGCTGCTGATGCTGGTGTGCAATGGATACGCATCATCGGTGGGTTGGGTGATCGCTTCGACCAGACCCTGGCTAACGTCTATCTGATGGGGTTGCCCCAACTGGCGGAGCTTGATGTGGCCCTGGTCGCCGGCAAAGAACGACTGTGCCTGCTCAAACCTGGTTCACATACGTTGCGCGGCGAGGCCGGAGACACGCTATCGTTGATTCCTCTGGGCGGTGATGTCACTGGCGTCACCACCGAGCGCTTGAGTTATCCGCTCAAAGGGGAGACGCTCTATTTTGGTCCGGCACGCGGCATCAGCAACGTGTTTGATGAGGCTACGTGCCAGGTTTCATTGGTGAGTGGTGTCTTGCTTGCCGTCCATACCTACGGCAGGGCTTAAAGCTAAAAGACCTTAGTTCTCACGGTCAGGCCGGATAATCATCACCGGCACATTGACGTCTTGCATGACTTTTTGGGCCACGCTGCCGAAGATAAAGCGGCTGATGCCCGACCGTCCATGTGAACTCATCACCACCAGGTCCACATCTTGATCGTTGATAAAATCGCAGATGAGTGAAGCCACGCCCACACCTTCGATAACTTGTACGCGGGCGTCAATGCCCTGGGCGCGCAGTCCGTTACGCAGTGCTATCAATTTTTGCTTCATCTCTTCACGGATTTGCTGAAGTTGTTCCTCACCGCCGCCCAACGCAATCTGATCGGTATATTCAGAGGCAGGCGGGCGCAAGACGTGCAGCAGGATAATCTCGGCGTCGTTATTGCGGGCGATGTCGGCAGCGTGCGGGATGGCGCGTTCACTCCAGCCGGAGCCATCTATCGGGACCACAATCGTCTTGTAGCGGCTGTTCTGGACCATGCGTTTACCTCTATTCATTATGAAACGAATTAATTATGAAACGAATTAAGGCTATTGTACTCGCAACCGGCCATGTCGGCCCGTAAGAACTGCGTACAATTTCCGACGAATACCTCGCTACACCGCATCACGATCCGATTTCATCATGACGTTCTCATCTGCGTTTATTGACGCAGAAAGTTGGCATCCCTATAATCTGGGCATAATTCTGCATAAATCTACAAAAATTGAGCGAAAATGTCGCAAAAAACCAAAGGCCTGAGCCTGGGCCGTAACTTCAAGATCAGCCTGTTCCATCTGGGTTCAGGCATGGCGGATGTGCTTTCTACGGGTGTGTGGAATCGCATTATGATTAGCGATCTGGGCTTTGAAGCTGGCCCCGTCGGTTTGCTGTTGTCGCTGCGCTACTTCTTGACGCCATTGGGCATCTGGGCGGGGCGCATCTCTGATCGGCGCACGATATTGGGCTTTCGCCGACTTTTCTGGATCTGGCTGGGTCGCCTCCTGATGGTTCTCAGCACCGTTGGCCTGGGTTTTGTGACGGCTCGACTGGTGGAAACAGGTGAATCCATTGCAACGTCCTGGTTGATGATCGGCGCGGCATTGATCGCTTTCAGCCTGGGTAATGCCATATCGGGGTCGACCTTCCTGGCGCTCATTTATGATCGTTCCACAGAGGAACAGCGCGGGCGTGCGGTGGGCATTGTCTGGACGATGCTGCTGGTGGGCTTTACAGTGGGCGGCATTTTCTTTGGCGTGGCCTTGCCGTCGACCGAAGGCGCCACTGAGCTGTCCTTCACTGCTGCTGACTTGTTGCGCCTGTTCTTGATCGGCGCGGGTATATTCGCCGTATTGTGGTTTGTTTCGCTATTCGGGGAAGAACGCCGCCGCACCTACACGGAATTTGATGCTGCACCCGGCGAATCGCAGTCCATACGCGAGGACCTCAAGCTGGTGTGGCAGGATCGCTCGATGCGCTTCTTCTTGATTTACCTGGTTGGCTCCATGTTTTTCGCTTTCTCCCAGGACATTATTTTGGAGCCATTCGCGGCGGATGTCTTCGAGATGCCTGCCCAGGTGACCAACCGCTTCGCCGCTTACTGGGGTGGCACGGCCATTCTGGGGTCGCTGTTGTTCCTGTGGCTATCGCGCCGGGTGCGCTGGTTCGATACCAAGCGAATGTCTGTGATCGGCACGTTCATCCTGTTTGTGACCTTCATCCTGCTGGCGATTTCCGGCATGGCTCAAATTCGCCAGATGGTTACCCCGGCTTTGATTACGCTGGGCCTGGGCCTGGGTATGTGGAACATCGGTACGCTAGGCCTCATGATGGACTTTAGCCCGACCGGGGGCGCTGGGACGTTCCTCGGTTTTTGGACAATGTGCGTAACGCTTGCGCGTGGGGCAGGCGTTGGCAGTGGCGGGTGGTCACGTGACCTCTGGTTACGGATCACCCAGGAGCCACATCTGGCTTATGGCCTCGTTTTTGCCATTGGTGCCGTTGGTCTGGCCTTCTCTCTGTGGGCCGTATCGCAGATTGATGTGGCTGGCTTTAAGAGCGCCCATAATGGTGCCGAGGATGCCCTCAGCGAATCAGAAGAAACAGCGGCTATCCTGGCAGGTGCGATGGAATAGGGTTTCTAAGCTTAAATCACCGGGGCGGGCATCTCCTGTGATTCCAGTTGGATCGGCTCGTGCTGGCGACGGAAAATTGGCACGGTAAAGACGAACGACGTGCCTACGCCGACTTCGCTGCGAATCTTGACCTGGCCGCCTTGTGCTTCCACCAACTGCTTGACAATCGCCAGTCCCAACCCGGCGCCGCCCGTATCGCGGCTGCGGGAGGGGTCCACTCGATAGAATCGCTCAAAAATATAGGGCAGGTGTTCTTCGCTGATGCCGTTGCCAGTATCCGTGACCCGTACCTCCACCAGTTGCAAATGCGCCGCCGCGGTGACGGTCACGGTGCCGCCGGAAGGCGTGTATTTGACAGCATTGCTCAACAGGTTGCGGATGATCTGGCCAGTGCGTTTTGGGTCCGCGTAGACGTAAGGCAGCTTATAGGGTAGGTCCAGGGTCAGGGCGATACTCTGGTTGCGAGCGCGCGGCTGGAACATGGCCACGCTGCTTTCGATGATCTCATTCAGATCGGCTTCTTGTTTGACCAGCCGCAGTTGGCGCGCTTCTGCCAGCACCAGTTCCTGCAAATCGGTGATGATGCGGTTTAGCCAGATGGCTTCTTCGTAAATCAGGTCGATGATCTCCCGGTCGGGTGGCAGCACGCCATCTTGAATGCCTTCTAAGTAGCCGCGAATGTTAGTCAAGGGGGTGCGTAGCTCATGGGCCACATCGCTGACCATCGTCTGGCGCAGGGCTTCATTACGGCTGAGCGTTTCCGCCATAGAGTTAAAGGCGCGCGCCAATGCACCGATTTCTCCACTGCTATCGATGGTCACGCGCGGTGTCAGGTCGCCATCTTTCATGCGTTCAGTCGCGCCAATGAGCTGTGACAGCGGTTGGATGATACGCCGTGATAGCGTGAGCGTCAGGATAATCGCCGCCATCCCGGCCACAATTGCCGCCACGATCAAGCCAATGGTCACCGACTCGACGAAATTGTCCTGGGCCGACGTCAGGGTGGTGGTGTCGGTTGGCTCCACATAATAGATGCCAATCGGGCGTCCGTTGGCGACCACTTCGACCTCACCGCCCGGTGTCGTCAGGAAGTTAATCGTGCGCGGGGCTTCGTCAAATAGGATTTCGGAAGTATCCACGTCGTTTTCGTCGATGGCAAAAAACCTGAAATTGTCTGGGTTCAGGTAGATCAAATTGGGCTGGCTGATGATGCCATCGGTCAGGGCGTTATCCCCTGAATGTGGCGGCACCATTGGCAGGGTGCTTTCTTCTTCCAGGGCGCTATCGGTATCGAAATAATTGAGCACTACGCGCTCGCTGCGCTGGGCAATCAGGGCATTGCCGACATCGACATAACGCGAAAACTCAACGCGCGTCGTCAACAAAGAGATGCCCGTGATGGTGGTAATAGCGACGAGCGCCACCGCGATCATCGCCAGTAAGATGGTATACCGCAGGCTATACTGCATGTTCCCTCGGCTCCGCGAAGCGATACCCGACGCCGTAGACAGTTTCTACATAATTGTGCTGGGCTGCGTCGATTTCGATCTTCTTGCGCAGGTTCATCACATGGGCATCGACGGTTCGCTCTAAACCTTCATAATCATAACCAAATGCACGCTCGACCAGCTCCATGCGGCTAAAGGCACGGCCTGGTTCTTTGGCCATTGTTTCCAATAGTTTAAACTCTTTGGGCGTCAGGTGGATGATCTGACGCTTGATGCGGACTTCATGCCGCTTGAGGTCGACCAGCAAGTCACCGAATTCCAGCGATTCCGGCATGCTTTGGCCATTGTTGCGCGTCCGCCGTAGCACCGTCCGCACACGGGCGACGACTTCACGCGGGCTGAAAGGCTTGGTGATGTAGTCATCGGCGCCCAGGTCCAGGCCGCGCAGCACATCGTCCTCGGTGGATTTAGCAGTCAGGATGATGATGGGCACATTGCCCGTCATGCGCAGCATGCGGCAGACTTCTAGCCCGTTGAGTTCCGGCAGCATTAAATCCAGCAGGATGAGTTCCGGCTGCCAGTTGTGGGCGACGTCCAGCGCGGCGTTGCCATCCACAGCGATATTGACGGTGTATCCAGATTGTTGGAGGTAAAGGCGGATCAGGTTCGCGGTCTTGCGGTCATCTTCGACGACGAGTATCTTGTTCATATCATTTATCTCGTTGGGTTATCAGCCGATAATGCTACTATACGATGGACTTGTGAAGATTTAATGGTGTCTGGCGTAAGCCAATATGGACTAATGCCTGTGAAAACAATGCAAAATTACGAAACCAGCAAGCCTGTGGCTGCTTCGACGATGGTGGCAACGCACTCGGCACAGGGGTTTGTCTGGCAGTCAACGGCGGCGGTGCTGCTGGCCCTGATGAGCTTTTTCTTGAGTACCTATTTTAGCCACACAACCTTCGAACAGCTACCACATCTGGAAGATGAACTGGCTTATGTCTATCAGGCGCGTATCTTCGCTGGTGGCCAACTGACCGTCGATACGCTGCAGCCAATCCTGACGTACTGGCAGCCGTTCCTGGTTGATGATGCCACCACGGGCCAGCGTGGCGGCAAATACCCGCCCGGTTGGCCGCTGCTGCTGGCTTTCGGTGAATTGGCGGGCCAGCTCTGGATCGTGAACGCGCTGCTGGCAGCCGTGCTCACGTCACTAACCTACGCGGTCGGGCGTAACTGGTTCAACCCGGATGTGGGCTTGTTCGCGGCTTTGCTCTTTAGCTTATCGCCGACAGTCATGCTGCTGAATGCCAGCCTGATGGCGCACACGTTGGCCCTGTCCTGTGTCATGGCTATTTTGCTGCTATGGCGGCGTCTGCTGCGCGGGAGTTGGCGTGTTGCGCTGTTGGTGGGTTTGCTGGCGGGGTTGCTGTATATCACGCGCCCCTTGCCGACGCTCGGCCTGGGGTTGGTTTGTTCGGTGATGTTCGTGCGCCATCTTGTTGGTCGCTGGCGTGCGGGACGGCTGCTACAGACCTTGCCGCCCTATGTGTTGGCGGCGGCTGGCTTGCTGTTGATGGTTGGCTTCGGTTGGGGCTTCACGAACGCATTGACGGGCAGTCCCACGGAAAATCTGTACGTGCGCATCTGGGATTATGACCGGATCGGCTTTGGCGAGTGCTGTGGACGCAGTGGTCATACCCTGACCAAGGGCGTGCGTCACTTCCAGTATGATGCTTCCTTGGCCCTGGCTGATCTCTTTGGCTGGCAGGTGGGCCACATTGACGAGGGCATCATCAATTACTGGCGCAACAGCAGTACGTACTATCCCAATACCGGCCTGAGCTGGATTGCGGTGGTGTTTGGCTTGTTGGTGGCTCTATGGCCCGTCGCCCGCAAATATCCGCGTGCAAGCGCCTTTTGGGGCCTTCTGACGGTCATCTGGCTATGGCTGCCTGGGAGCCAGGGCGACGCACTAACCGATGAAGTCTGGTTCAGTTGGGCCTGGGTCCTGTTTGGGCTGGTCTGGCTGCTGTGGCCGCTGTTATGGCTGCGTGGGCGCCAGCAGCGCACCTGGGCGATAATGAGTGCGGCGGCGGTCTTGCTGCTGCTGACGACAGTCTATTGGACGGGCAGCCAACGCTACAGCACGCGCTACTTTTTTGAGGCGGTTGGTCCGCTAGCGATCCTCAGTGGCATGAGCCTGGCCTGGTTGGCACGGCAAAGCTCTAAACCTGTGATTTACGGCGGACTCGTGCTTTTGAGTATTGTCACCTTTGTGACCTACAGCCAGCCACGCATCGACGCTTTACGCGGCTTCAATCAGGTGACACAGTCTTTCCTCGACGAGGTGAACGCCCGACGTCGCAGTGAGGAGCCAGCAGTGGTCATTGTGCATGGGCCGGGTACGGGCAGCGAGCGTGTCAGTTGGCGCGCGATGGGGGCGCTCATGGCCGTGACCAGCCCCTACCTCGACAGCGACATCGTGCTCGCCTGGGACTACCAGAGCCAGGGTGTCTTTGACGATATTCTGGAACGTTTCGCCGGTCGCGAGATCATTGAGATGCAGGCGACCGGCAATGATATCTGGTTTTTGGAGAACTAGGGTACGTTCGGCAAATTGAATTTGTCGCGCGTGTAGACGTAGTCTCTCCGTGCATTGCCACTCATATCGAAGCGGTAGATCAGGTTTTCGCCATTCAGCATGATGACTGCCTCATTGACGTTGGCCAGATACAGCACATTGCCGACGAGCTGTGCCTCTAAGATGGCATCGAAACACACGCCCGACAGGATCATATCGCCCGACAGATCTACCTCAACATAGCCAATGTTTACGGCGATGTTGTTGACGCTCAGGTTGTAGCCATGCAGCGGATTGTACGTATCACTGGCGCTGGCTGGATTGCGCGTGCCCTCCGGCGCGTTGCCGAAGTAATCAATAACGGCTTCGATATTGGCGGCGGCGTACTCGCTGCGTGCAATTGGCAACGACTGCAAAACTAAACTGTCACCACAGCCGACCTGCGGCCCTTGTGCGCCATCATCTTCGCTCAGGATGACATACGCCTCTAGTTGTTCATCCGGGCTGAGCGTGGCGGTGGGTTCCGGCGTGGCGCTGGGCCGCGGCGTGACCGTTGCCACATCGTTGGGTACGTACAAAATCTGCCCGGATACAATCTTGCTTGGGTCGTCGATACAGTTGCCTGTCGTCAATTCAGCGACGGTGGTATTGCCGCGCTCCGCAATGCGGAAAAGGGTATCACCGGGCAGGACGACGTATTGCTTCCAGTCCCCACGCGGAATACAGCTTGGCAGCACTGCCGTCGGCGGTTGCGGCACTGTCGCCGTGAAGGTGGCTGTTGGTGTAAGTGTGTTGGTCGGGATGATGTCAGAAGTCGGGGTCGCACTCGGCACCGAAGTGAGCGGTTCCGGGGTGGGGGTATCGGTCAAGCTGCTGCTGCTCGTCAGATTGCAGGCGGCCAAACTCGCCACCAGCATGGCAGCCAGCGCCCATTTCTTGATCCAACCCATACGCACTCCTTCGTCCATATCGCGATTTCCCGGTCATCATACACCAAACTGGGCGATGCTGCTGTACGCTTACTGGGCGCAGGCGAAACTAGCAGGGGAACTTAAAACACTCGGCCACATGGTCATTGACCATGCCGCAGGCTTGCATATAGGCATAGCAGATAGTCGGCCCGACAAACTTAAAACCGCGCTTCTTGAGATCCTTGCTCATGGCTTCCGATTCCGGTGTGTAAGCGGGGACATCGGCCAGAGTAGCGAAGCAGTTAATTTTCGGCTGGCCATCGACGAACTGCCAGATATAAGCGTCAAAGCTGCCAAATTCCGCTTGCACGTTCAGGAAGGCCTGGGCATTGCTCACCACGCTGCGGACTTTGGCTTTGTTGCGGATGATGCCTGCGTTTTGCAGCAGTTCACTGATTTTGGCCTCATCATACTGGGCGACCACCTCCGGCTGGAACTGGTCGAAGGCGGCGCGGTAGTTGTGCTCGCGCTGCAAAATCGTGATCCAACTGAGGCCGGCCTGTGCGCCTTCCAAGCTCAGCATGGCGAAAAGCTCCTGGTCATCGTGCTGTGGCTCGCCCCAGACTTCATCATGGTATTTTTGATAGATGGGGCTATCGCCAGCCCAGCCGCATCGTCCGCGCTCCATAGGGTATTGCTCCTGATAGGTTGTCTATTCGGTTTGGGACGCCATCTCAGTAAGCCGCGCCCTGAGCTGATTCGCTATACGATTCATGTCCTCTTCCCCGACGCGCTCCTGCTCATCCACGCCCAGATAGTTGAAAATGCGTGTGCTTTTGTAGTCGTCAGGTTGGTCGCTCATGCGTGGTACCAAATGGAAATGCACATGCGGATGATCGGGATGCTCTGCAAACTGGATGACGTATGTTTTGGCACAGCCCGTTATCTCTTTGAGGATGATGCTCACCCGGCGCATGAGCAATCCCAGGTCAATGGCTTCCTCTTCGGTCATTTCGTCGATGGCCGCTATGTGCCGCTGGCATACCAGTACGGTCCATCCTGGTAGGGCTGTATTGTAGCTGTGGACCACATCCCAATAGCTCGTGCGATAGATACTGTCCCAAAGTGGGGCAGTGCCTTCGTCACGCTTTTTGATGAGTTGGCAGGTCTGACAGACGGGCATAAGCAGCTCTCTAGGATAGCGAACATTTATTCGGGCATGGTATCATGAAACCCTCATCAGCGAAACCTGTGCATAAGGGATACATGAGCCGCACATCAGAAGTATGAAAGTGTGCGGCCCTCAATAGACCACACTTGCACATTTTTGCTTTATGATTACGTATAGAGACTGTATCCAGGTTGTTTTGTATCCAACACCACAAGTCTGATGGTTTGCATGAGGCTGATAACAACCTGCGATTGGTCGAACGATTTTAGGATAAGAGGGGTACTATGCGCGTTATTGTTCACACAGGTAAGGGTGGTGTCGGTAAGACCAGCATCTCGGCTGCGACCGCGCTGCGCTGTGCCGAAATGGGCATGAAAACGCTCGTTATCAGCACGGATACCGCCCACAGTCTGGCGGATTCGCTGGAACGTGAAGTCGGCCCGGAACCCGTAGAATTGATGACAAACCTATGGGCGCAGGAAATTGACGCCCGCTATTCGATGGATAAGTACTGGGGCAAAATCCAGACCTACCTCAGCGCGGTATTCAGCCGCCAGGGGGCCAGTGACATCGTCGCCGAAGAAGTGACGATCATCCCCGGCCTGGAAGAAGGCGCCTCGCTGCTGTGGATCAATGAATACTTCAAGACCAGCGACTTCGATGTGTTGATTGTCGATGCCGCCCCGACTGCGGAGACTATCCGCCTGCTGAGCTTGCCGGATGTCACCCGCTGGTGGTTAGAACGCATCATGCGCCTGACGCGCGGCTTTAAGAGCGTCGTCGATACCGTCAAAGGTGTGCGTAATGTGTTCCGGCGCGGTGACAAAGAAACGATTGAGCGCGTCCAGACTGACGATGGTGATGCCTGGGATCAGGTCGTTGCACTGTTCGATATGCTGGAAGATGTGCGCGACCTGTTGACCAACCCGGAAGTCGCCAGCATGCGCCTGGTCGTCAATCCAGAGAAGATGGTCATCAAAGAGACGCAGCGCACCTATACCTACCTGAACTTATATGGTTATGCTACCGATGCCATTCTGGTCAATCGTGTGTTGCCCGATGAAATTCAGGACCCGTACTTCGACGCCTGGAAGAAGCGCCAGAAAGAAAACCTGAAGTTCGTCAAAGAAGCTTTTGGCCAACTGCCGATGCTGCAAGCGCCGCTGTTTGGCGAAGAAATGGGCGGCCTTGATGGGTTACGTAAGCTGGGTGATGCCCTCTATGGCGATCAAAACCCTGCGGAGCGCATGTTTGATGGCATTGTCCATGAGATTATCAAAGTCGAAGATGATGATAGCGAAGAAGCGGCTTATATCCTGCGGGTACCCGTAGGCTTCGCTGCCAAAGGCGATGTCGACCTGTATCGCTCCAGCGATGAGATTACGCTGCGCGTCGGTCCCTATCGCCGCAATATTGTCCTACCACCCGTTTTGCATAACTTAGAGATTGCAGATGCCAAGCTCGCAGATTCCAACCTCAACATCCGATTCTTTGAACCAGAAGCCAAGAACGGCTCTAAATAACCAACCAGATAACCCAGGCGCGGCTCCTCATACAGAGGCCGCGCCCTCTGTATCTACTCCCAAGTCCAACGGCGCGACCAACGGCAATGGAGCGCATGGCCAGGATGCACAGAATGTTGTGCCGCCGGATGCGGGCAGCCGCATTCCCATCCCGGTAGGCGAGGAAGCGGAGGCCTCTGCGCCCAAGTCAGAGGCTCCGCGGACCTCGGCGCCGCCACGCCCTCAGGCCAAGCAGTCTGCTTTCCCTGGGGCGGGTCTGGTGCCGGATGTCATGCAGCATGGCCGCGAACAAGTCCCGCCAGAAGAAACCGTCGAGGAATATGTCAACCGGATGCGTCCGCGCAACCTGCGCATGCGCTTGCGCTTCTGGCATACGCTGGTGTTCGCCATGTGGCTGTTTGGTCGCCTCATCTTCTGGAACATCTACGTCGCGCGATATTTCCCGCGGTGGGTTTACAACGGCAATACCAAGCGCTGGCAAAAATATGCGCGCCAGTTCCGTAATTTTGCATCCGGGATGGGCGGTGTGCATATCAAGGCGGGGCAGTTCGCCAGCACCCGCGCTGACATCCTGCCGGAAGAGGTCATCGTTGAATTAGCCAGCCTGCAAGATGAAGTGCCGACTATCGCTTTCAGCCGGATTGCACGCACGATTGAAGCCGAACTCGGCAATCCTGATCTGCGCTTCCAGTTCATTGACGATGAACCGCTGGCGGCGGCTTCCTTAGGGCAGGTGCACCGCGCCCGTTTGACCAATGGCGACAAGGTCGTCATCAAGGTGCAGCGCCCTGGTATCCGCGATATTGTTTATACGGATCTGGCGGCGTTGTTCATCGTGGCGAAAGTGGCCATGCGTTTCCGTTTCGTCAGCCGCCGTGTGGATGCTGTGCAGTTGGTCGATGAATTTGGGCGCGTGCTGCTGGAAGAAGTCTCCTATATTCAGGAAGCGGAAAACGCCCAGCGCTTTGATCGCATGTTCAGCCAGGATCGTGGCGTCAAGGTGCCGCAAGTCTACCGCGAGCACTCGACTGACCTGGTGCTGACGCTCGAAGACGTGACCACACTCAAAATTAACGATTTTGAGGCGCTGGAAGCTTACGGCGTGGACCGTCGTGCAGTCGCGGAACGGCTGATGGATACTTACATGATCCAGATATTCGATCAGCGCTTTTTCCATGCCGACCCGCACCCTGGCAATTTGTTCGTCAAGCCGCTGCCCGTTCCCCAGGCGGATGAACGCCGCTATATCGAGCAGGGCGGTGGTCGCCCCTTTGAATTGATCTTCATCGACTTTGGCATGACCGGCTCGCTGACGCCCCAGATCGCCAATGGTCTGGTCAATACGCTGAAGGCGGTCATCACGCGCGATGCCCGTGCCCTGGTGCAGTCTTATGTGGATCTGGGCCTGCTGCTGCCCAGTGCCGATACTGTTCGCCTGGAAGAAGCGGTAAAGGCCGTTTTTGAACAGGTCTGGGGCCTGAGCATGACCGAAATCAACGATGTTGAGTTCGATGTTATGTCGGGCATCGCTGGCGAGTTCAACGACATCCTGAAGGATATTCCCTTCCGTTTGCCGCAGGACTTCATCTACCTGGGCCGGACGGTGGGTATTCTGACGGGCATGGCCACCTCGCTGGATCCGACCTTCAATCCCTGGCAGTCGATCCAATCCAATATGCAGCGTTTCATCCTGACAGACGAGGAAGCCGATTTTGTTGGGGAGATGCGCAAGGCTTTCCTGATGCCACTGGAAGAAGCTCTCACAGGCGGTCCACAGGGCCTATTGAATGCCTTGCAGCGCGTGTCGCAGCAGGTGATTTATCGTCTGCAATCCTCGGAACGCATTGAGAAGATGCTCAGTGAGATCGTCAGTGGCGATATTGCTGTGCAGACCAAACTCAGTCAGCAGCACCGCCGTCTATTGGAAAATATCGATAGCAATGGCCGCCGTACGACGCGCATGGTGCTCGTCGGCAGTCTGGTGATTAGCGCGACCATGCTCTATACCAACGGCGATGTCGATGTGGCTGCGGCTGCTCTCGGCGCGGCTGGTGTCGTCTACGTCTCTACGCTGTTCCTCAGTCGCTAGGACCGTATTTCTGCAAACAAAAAGAGCTGGCCCATACGGTCAGCTCTTTTAAGTTGTGTAGCTGGTTTTCTAGTCGACGTCGATCTTGACCTTGCCGGACCCTGTCGATGACGGACGATCATCGTCATCATCGTTGGATTCCAGCTTGGCGATGCGTTCTTCAGTCTCAGCGTCTTCTTTTTCGCTGACCTTCTTCAACTCATCAATGGCTGCGTCAACCAGAATACGAAATCCCTGCGTGAACTCGCGGCTGGCTTCCGTGCTGTGCTCCCGGAATCCGGGCGGCAGCAGGGCTTCTAGCGCCTTGCCGGTTTCTTCCAAAGCACGCCGTTGGTGATAGAAAAAACGCTCCATCGGTGTGGTCACATCATCTTCCTGGATGCCATCTTCAGGGACTTCGTTTAGCAGATCGTTTTCGTGTTCGCTCATCATCCTGTCCTCATCGGGCTAACTACCGTCTCGTTACTATACTATACGTCAGTCTGATAGTGTAGTTGCGCACACACAACGGTATTTATTGCAATTATTTTACAATTGTCAGGCCATGTCGCCAAATATTTACGGGCAACTTTACATCAGATGCTTAGTTTTAATAACCTGTTTCGCGGTCAAGCATGTTGATGAGCGGGCGATTTTCTACATAGCGCTTTAGATTTTCCGCGAAGATGGCTGTGGCCTTCTCCCGATAGCGAGTCGTGCTGCCGCCGACATGCGGGCTAATAATGACGTTATCGAGTTGCCACAATGGGCTGCTGCTCGGCAGGGGTTCTTCTTCGAAGACATCCAGGCTCGCGCCGCGTATCTTGCCCGATGACAGGGCCGTTATCATGGACTTCTCGTCGATGACGCCGCCGCGCCCCACGTTGATAATCACGCCGCTGTCTTTCATCGCCTCAAAGACGCTGTCATCAATGACGTGATGCGTGCCCTCGGTATAGGGCAGCGTTACTGCCAGATAGTCGCATTCGGCGGCCATATTGGCGATGGCTTCGCCGGGGTAAATGCGCTCTGGAATGTCGCCTTCCGGGTCGCCAATACCGGGCTGAATATAATCCGTATCGCGCTGCGCGGGGTGCTTGATGTCGCGCTTGGAAGCCAATACGCGCATGCCGAAGGCTTTGGCCAGCCGCGCGATTTCGCGTCCAATGCTGCCATAGCCGACGATGCCAACCGTCTGCTGATCAATATCGACGGGGACGTAATGCGACTGTGGACGATCCGGCCAGTGGGCTTTGGGCTTATCGGCCATCCACTCCGGCAACCGGAAGTTAAAGGCCAGGATCATCAGCCAGGTATAGTTAGCGAGCTGTTGAGCGTGCATGCCACTGGTCGATGTAATGACCACGTCTTCTGCTTGGCCGATAGGGTTGCGCAGGACGCCTTCCATCCCAGCAGATGGTACTTGGATCCAGCGCAGGCGCGGGGCTTGCTCCGGCAAGGGGAATTGGTTGCCCGTGTACAGCACTTCAGCATTGGCCCAGGCTGTTGCTGGGACTTCGCCTTCATAGCGCGTAATTTCTAGCCGAGGGGAGACCGCTTGTAAGCTGGCGATAAGGTCGTCACTCAAATCCATAGCGACGATGACTCTGATGGGTTCCGTAGCGGGATTCGTCATAATACATTCCTGATCGTATTGGATACGGATGGTGTTGGATACGCACTTTTGAACATTTTCCCCTATGTTTATAGCGCACTTTGTAAAAATCAAGCTAGAACCAAGCCGTAGCTGTTCGCCGTTGCTCGTGTTAAAGTAAACGTCGTTCGAAATGTTTTGATCCAAATAGATGTATTTTGCAATCTGTGTTGGTGACGTATCATTAAAACTCAACTGGCGTACAATAATCGTCATGTGTATACCGGGTGCCAAGTACCGTATCCCGTGTTGCTATAAAACAGCGACCAATCTGTGGGGTCGCTGGACAAACGTCAGCCACCACGCTTTCAACCAGAGGGGAAGACAATATGGGATTGCTAGACGGAAAAGTTGCTTTGATATTTGGCCTGGCCAACAATCGCTCAATCGCCTGGGGTATTTCCAGGGCATTGAAGGATGCCGGGGCAACTATCGCACTGAGTTATGCTGGCGAACAACTGGCGCGGCGCGTCCAGCCGATGGCTGACGAGCTAGAAGCCGAAATCGTGATAGAGTGTGACCTGAGTGCGGATTATGCGGCGCTCGATGTGGTTTTCGATGCTGTTAAAGAGAAGTACGGTAAGATCGACATTTTGGTGCATTCGGTGGCCTTCGCCCCGCGCGAAGACCTGGGAGGCCGTTTCGTCGATATGTCGCGCGAAGGCTTTCATACAGCCCTGGACATCAGCGCTTACAGCCTGATTGCCATGGCCAAACGTGCCGAGCCACTCATGTCCGAAGGCGGCAGCATCATGTGTATGACCTACTATGCTGCCGAAAAAGTTATGCCGGATTATAATGCGATGGCGGTTGCCAAAGCCGCCCTTGAAACCATCACGCGCTATTTGGCTGCCGACATGGGGCCGAAGGGTATCCGCGTCAATGCCATCAGCGCTGGGCCGATCAAGACACTGGCGGCGGCAGGCATCCCCGGTTTCAGGGATATGCTGCGTCAGTTCGACATCGTGGCCCCCATGCGGGAAAAAGTGGCCATTGAAGAAGTTGGTCAGACGGCGCTTTTCCTAGCGTCGGATATGTCGACCAAAGTCACGGGCGAAGTGCTACACGTCGATAGTGGCTATCACGTCCTGGGCATGACCGCTGATCCCCTTGATGGTGCTGAACCGGGCGAAGGCGATTAGCAACGCACTCAATCATCTATAAAAACAAAACGGGATGCCAGATCGGCATCCCGTTTTTGCATACTCTCTTACAGTTTCTATGTTTTTGCTGCCGTAGGGGAAAATTTATTGTGCCCCTACACACTTTCGTCAAATGAGGTCGGTCCAGTAGATCGGCTTTTTCTGGACCCCATCCTCGGACCTTCCCCTCATGGGGAAGGATGCCTCACAGTGGCTTATTGCAGCAGATAAGAGCACTACTTTAGGTATCATTGCTGGTCCGCACCATGACCTCGACTAGCAGGGCGGCTAGCAAGGCTTTCAGCAAATCCAGGCCGAGGAACGGATACGCGCCCCATTGCCACGCCTGCGACCAGCTCCCACCCGTGACCAGCTTCAGCCAGGTCAGGCCGATGGCATAAATCACGCTGATGCCCACCAGCCCCGCCAACCAGCGCAGCCAGATCCGATTTTGCGATTGCTCGGTCAGCCATCCGGCTGCATAGGCCGCTGGAACGAAACCGACCAGATAACCCGCCGTCGGGCCAGCGAAAGCTGCGGCGCCGATGCCAGCCGAATCAACGGGTAGGTTGACGGCGATCAAGCCCAGATAGCTCAGGACACTGAGCGCACCATCGCGTGCGCCCAGCAGCATCCCGGCCAGCAATACAGCCAGTACCTGTAACGTAAAGGGCACTGGCCCACCAAACCAGATTTCGGCCTTGGTCGCCAAGACAAGTAATCCGGTAAACAGGGCAATACGCAAAACGCGCTGAGCGAGCGCGTTTTCTTGTTGGAGTGATTGTGTCCGCAGCATAACATCCCTCTCTTGCCAATGACAATGTTTGCGAATGACGGTGTTCGTTCAATAACAACACGGTCACTCACGGGATGTTGCGCGACAGGTTCATTTTATTTGGTTGGAAACAAGCGAGCTTAGAGGCGATTCTCTTTAGTCGGCTCGACGATAATCTCTTCCAGGGTGTACTCGGCCTTATTCTTGCGGCCCAGTTCCATACTTTCTACCAGTGTGACTTTGACGCCCTTTGTTGGCAGTTCATAGGCCGTTAGCCAGCGATCAGTCTCTTGCACGTTGCGGTAATACATCAGACGATTCTTATCGTCCATATGGCGCAGCTTGCCCTTGATGCGGTTGAACTTGAGGTCTTTGATGCTGTCGAGTAGCTCGTCACGTTCTTGCTTGTTCAAAAAAGCCATGCGGGTTTGCTCCTGTAGCCGTTTCAGTCGATGCCGCGACCCTATGGCAGGCGGGCATTAGTCACACATTCCTAAACTGGCAATAATTGTATATGCTTAAGCCACGCCTGACCATAGCCTGAGCGCGATTGATTGCGCAATTAGGCCGCCCAAAGGCGCATCAGACCCGGCCCTTTACCCTAAGGCGCAGCAAATGGTTCAAGAACCTTATTCGATTGCCGGTATCACCGCCTACATTCGCAACGTGCTGGAGTCCGACCAATTGTTGGCGGATGTCTGGATCACGGGCGAAGTCTCTAACTTCCGTCCGGCGGCATCCGGCCACTGGTATTTCACCGTCAAAGATGACAAAGCCCAGCTAAAGTGTGTCATGTTTCGGTCGGCGGCATCGCGCCAGTCCATCGACATGCGCGAGGGCGATGCTGTTAATGTGCATGGCCGCGTCGGCGTGTATGATGCCCGGGGCGAGTACCAACTGTATGCCGATAGCATCACCCCGGCAGGGGGCATCGGCAGCCTGTATGAACAGTTCGAGCGCCTTAAAGCCAAATTGCTGGCCGAGGGCCTCTTCGAAGAAGATCGTAAACGCCCGTTACCTGCTTTCCCCAGGACGATAGGAATCGTTACCTCACCGGATGCCGCCGCGTTCCAGGATGTGCTAAACGTCCTACGCCGCCGCTACCCGCTGGCGCATATTTTACTCAGTCCGACATTGGTGCAGGGAACTGACGCGCCGCCGCTGATCGTGCGGGCTATTGAGCGCTTGCAGCAGGCTGACATCGACGTGCTGCTGATTTGTCGTGGGGGTGGCAGCATTGAAGACCTGTGGGCCTTCAACGATGAGCAGGTCGCGCGGGCATTGGCTGCCAGCCGTGTGCCGACTGTCAGCGGGGTAGGCCATGAAACCGACTTTACCATTGTGGACTTTGTGGCTGATGTGCGTGCCCCAACGCCATCCGCGGCTGCCGAAGTCGCTACGCCCAATCTGGCGGATGTGCGCTATGGTCTGACCCAGGTCGATGAATTCCTCACCAAGGCGATCAGCAGCCGCCTGGACAATGCCCAGCAAAATCTGGACTCCGTCCAACGCCGCCTGACCCTGGCATCGCCGGAAAGACAAGTGCGGCTGGTTCGTCAGCAGCTTGATGACCTCTACGAGCGGTTGGTCAATGGCCAGCGCCGTTACTTCCAACGCCAGCGGGAACGGTTAGAGGCACGCCAGCAAGCGTTGGCTGCGGCCAGCCCGCAGGCGATATTGGCGCGGGGTTATGCCGTGATCTCCCGTGCAGACGATGGCGAACGCATCCGCAGCGCCCAGGATGCGCCTGCCGGCACCGATATTCAAATTCAACTACACGATGGCACGTTAGCGGCCCATATTGATGAGGAGGCAACTTCATGAGCGAAAATACGTCACTGGATGACCTGACTTTTGAACAGGCCTATGCCCAACTCGAAAGCGTCATTACAGCCCTGGAAGGCGGCGAGGTGCCGTTGGATGAGGCGGTGGGGCTTTATGAACAGGGCCGTAAGCTATCGGCACGCTGCCAAGCCCTGCTGGACGATGCTGAATTGCGCATCAGTCGCCTGGGTGATGATGGCGGTGTTACGCCCTTAAGCTAATCAATGAATCCCACGATAACCCACTATATCCCAAACTTGGGATAACGTTTGGGATAAATAGCCGATATATCCCCAAAATTGGGTTATATTTCCAAACTTGGGTGCTTATCGGCTTTACGGTCCTGGGTCCGTTTTTTATGGTTCTCTCCGAACGTGAATGATGCATTTAGGTCGTCTTAGATTTACGTAAACAGGGGTATGATATAGGTGGATTCTAACGTCTATATCATGTAGCAGTCGTAGTCTAAGACTGTTAAGAGCTGGACCCCACAAATCAACAAGGTGCCGTCCGGCCCAGGCTTAAAAATAATTCACTCAAGGAGTATTCGAAATGGCAACCAAGACGAAGCCGCGTATGGTCTCGACCCATAATGATCTTAGCGAAGATGTCCGTGTGCAGATGGTCGATCTGCTCAACGCGCAGTTGGCCGATACCTTCGACCTCTACAGCCAGGTGAAGCAGGCCCATTGGAACATCAAGGGCATTGAGTTCATTCAGCTGCATGAGCTTTTCGACGATGTCGCTGGCATTGTCCTGGAATACGTGGATATGATCGCTGAACGCGCAACGGCACTCGGTGGCTTGGCGATGGGTACGGCTCGGATGGCCGCTGCCAATACCACACTGCCGGAGATGGATGCCGACCTGACGGATGGTAAGGCCTTTGTCGAAGCGTTAGTGGAACGTGTCGCGCTGTATGCAAAGAGCACCCGCGCCGCCATCGACACCGCCGATGAAGCTGGTGATATGAGCACTGCCGACCTGTTTACCGAGGTCAGCCGCGAAGTTGACAAGCAGCTCTGGTTCCTGGAAGCACACATTCAGTAGTGTTTCTAGATCCTCTATTTTGAATATCGAGAGGGTGCAGGCGACTGCGCCCTTTTTGGTTCCATCAAACCTGTAACCTGTAAAAACATATAAAGATCTCCGAGATTGTAAAACCTTTTCCTCAACTTCCCCGTAAATAGCTATAGATCGACAGAAAAACACACGGCGCAATTCAGCAGCCGAATGGATAGAGAAAGCACTTGGGGGTAACAATATGTTTTATGTGAATCTTGATGAACATCGTGCACGGCTTCGTTACATGGAACAACGCGCGGAAAAAGTACGTACAGCACGCGAATTGGCACGCACTGACACACAAAGTGGCTTACGCAGACGCGGTTGGGGCCGCAGGAAATCTGAGAGGATGATATAACGATGGAAAAGCGTAAAAACGGTTCTAGCGATAACAATACACTGGCTACGATTTTGATCGGCCTGGGCATTCTGTGGCTGGTCGCCAGCACAGGCATTCTCGATCTGGTGTTTGGCCTGTTCTTTGGGGCCATTGGTGCGGTATTCGGCGTCTTGGGTGGCCTGATTGGTCTGATCTTCGGCACGATTGGCACCGTGATCGGCCTGGTGATGGGCACATTCGGCACATTGATGGGCCTGATCTTTGGCAGCATCATGTTGTGGCTGCCGCTGCTGCTGATCGTTATCGGCATCAAGCTGCTGAGTGGCAAAAGCCGCACTGAAAAGCGCAAGAACGACTACACCATCGTGTAGTTCTTGACCAAATACGTGATACGATAAGGGCACAGGCAACTGTGCCTTTTTATGTTCAAGTAGCCGCAGCAAACCAGGAGCAGCGCAGTATGTCCAGCATTCGCTGGTTTTTGATCCTCATCGTCAATACAGCGCTCATTTTTATGAGCTATTTTGTGTCTGAGTACTTTAGTTATTCCAGGTATGGATTTTTCTTGTTCCTGGGGGCCGCTATCATGATGACATTTGCGACCTGGCTCATCTTAAATGTTGATGTGCGCCGCGCAGGTGACAATCAACTGGCTAAACAGAAGCGCGGCCAGCAGGCCACGCAGCTTGAGTCCGATATGAACGATCTACAGGCGCGTTTGGCGCGCTTAGAGACGATAGCTGCCGCAGGCTATGTCAACGGCCAGCGTCCAGAGCGGGTTGAACTAGAGGAACGCCTCGCACGCCTGGAAACCATCGCCGCTGCTGAGCACCTCAGCGACCATCCCGAAGATTGGGATCAGATTGACATCAAGCGCAAACGCGGCCTGAATTAAGCTGCATATTCGACTAGTTAGCAGGGCTACCCTATGAAGTTCTTGCGTGCATTCCTCATTTTTAACCTGAACGCTGTTATTTTGACCTTGTCCTTCTTGTTTGTGCCGGGGATGTACCTGGGCATTGGCAATGTGTTTGTGATTTTATTTTTGTCGATGCTGATGACCTGGCTAACGTGGGTCATCTGGAACTATAGCCTCACTCGAAAGGCCCCCAAACAGAAGCGTAAGCAGGCCGATTCGGATCTGGCTGACTTGGAGGCGCGTTTGGCGCGCTTAGAGACGATTGCGGCTGCGGGTTATGTCAACGGCCAACGTCCAGAGCGAGTTGAACTAGAGGAACGGCTCGCACGCTTGGAAAACATCGCCGCTGCTGAACACCTTAGCGACCATCCCGAAGATTGGGATCAGATTGACATCAAGCGCAAACGCGGCCTGAATTAAGCCGCCAGCCGCCGCAGCCCAGGAATCCGCCTCAGTATGGGGCCGAGCAGTCCCAGCACTTCCGGCACGCCCAATGCCCAGGCGACTGCAAAAAAGACGCCACCGCCGATGATCCCGCCCACAATGGCCACCATCAGGCCCGATGTCGGCATGGCTTGATTGATGACCCACAGCACAACTGCCATGACCAGCGTGGCAATGCCCGTCCGGCTGACGCTGTACCACGTCCCGGCATCATCCAGCCCAGGTGTTTCGCCCAGGTGGCCGATGCGTCGCCGCAGCAGCCAGTAAAGCACTGCCGCTTCAATCAGCGTTGTGAGGGCATTGGCCAGGGCCAACCCGGCGAACGGTCCCCGTACGAGGCTGTCCGGGTCGCCAATGACGCGGATCAGCAGCAGGCTGAGCACGATATTGGTTACCATCGCCCCGATGCCGATGCGCACAGGCGTCCAGGTGTCTTCCAGCGCATAAAAGGCCCGCGATAAAATTTCCAGTAGGGCAAACCCGGCAATCCCCGACGCATAGAAACCGAGCGCCCAAGCAGTCGCTTCCGTACTGGTGCGTGACCACTCGCCGCGCTCAAAGATGCTGACAATCGGCACGCCCAAGATGATGAAAGCGGCAGTCGCGGGTAGAGCCAGGAACAACACACTGCGCATGGCGCGGCTCAGTCGATCTTTATAACCGTCCCAGTCGCCGCGGGCGTGTAGGGCACTCAACGTTGGGAAAACCGCCGATCCCACGCTCTGGCCGATCATGCCCAAGGCGAAGAACATCAGGTTGAAGGCCGTTTGCAGCGCGACATAGCTGCCCTCGACCATGCCACTGGCCAGGTTCACGTTCACCAAAAAGTTGATCTGTACCACGCCCTGGCCCAGGATACGCGGCCCCATCAGCCGCAGCACATCCCAAACACCGGGCAGCCGCCAGTCGAAGTTGGGACGTATCCGTGCCCGAATTTGCCACAGGCCGGGTAGCTGCACCAGCAAATGCAAAAGGGCACTCAGCACCGCGCCATAGGCCAACCCATACACGCTGGCGTTCCCCACCTGATGTAGCGGCAGTTGCCCACCGGGCAGCAGGGCGAAGGTCGCATTGGCGGTGGCCATCGCTGGGGCCAGGAACAGCGCCCCGGCGATGATGCCCAGGCTGTTCATGCTGATGGCCAGGCTGGGGAGCAAAAACAATCCGTGTGACTGCAAGATGCCCATCACCAGCCCACTGATGCTGAAAATAAAGGGCGTGACCATCATCAGCCGCATGAGGTGCGCCGCCAACTGCTGTTGATGCAATGGACGACCGGGATAGAGAGCATGTTGCACGATGGGGTCGGCGAAGAGGATGACCACAATGCCGAGCAGGGCCGCTGCCAGCGCGGACAGGGTCATCACTGCACTGGCGAAGCGCCATGCCGCTTGTTTATCGCCCTCACGCACCCGCGCGTAAATCGGGATGAACGAGGACCCCAATGCGCCCCCGGCCACCAGCACGAAAATCAGCTCCGGCAGACGCTGCGCCGCTAAAAAAGCCTCATGGGCACCGCTGGTCCCGAATTGGGCGCTGAGTACGGCCGTGCGCACAAAACCCAATACGCCGCTTGCTAAAAAACCGAGCAGCATCAACAGCGCGGCGCGCAATATCTGGGCATTGCTCAGGGTGCTGTTATCCGGGCTGGTCGTTGGCTCGGCCATGTTTGTATCCTGACTTGGCGGTCGCTGTGGGCAGGCATCAGGCCCAGGCGAAACGGTTTTTAGCATTGTAGTGTGATTTGCGGTGGGTGCAACAGCCAACAAATTCGTAGGGTAAGCTTGCCTGACGTTTAGCCGACGCTGGCTTGCCTATAGGGCCAAATGAGCCTATTCTGGCGCTGAATGTGCTATCGGAAGGCACTCATGCTGTTAGATTAGGTCTTGGCACGCATTGGGTCGCTGTTTATAATGCAATGGTTTCGCTAACCAGATGCAAGACGCATAGCCGCCCTTTACTGGGCGCTGATATTTTGTAAGGAAAGTGCCCATATGAAAGTCATTCTTCTCCAAGACATCTATAAGCATGGTGTCGCAGGTGAAGTGGTAGACGTCGCCAACGGCTTTGCCCGTAATTTCCTGATCCCGCGCAAGATGGCGGTCCAGGCTACCAAAAACGCCCTGCGTTCCCACAAAAAGCTGACCGAACGTGTAGAAGCACGTCGTGCCCAGTACGATAATATGCTCAATGACGTTGCCAAGCAGATCGATGGTGCGGAAGTTATCTTTGAGCGTCGCGCTGCTTCCACCGGCAAACTCTTCGGTTCCGTGACCAACCAGGAAATGGCCGATGAATTGCTGGAAGTCACCGGTGTCGACATCAACCGGCGTCGTATCAGCGTGCAGAATATCCGTGAATTGGGGACACACGAAGTCCCGGTTCGCATCGGTACTGACATCACGCCAAACATCACCGTGACCATCATTCGTGAAGGTGAACTCGCGGAATTCCTGGCCGCCCGTGAAGCGGGTGAAGCCGAAGAATTCATCGCGGAAATGGTCGAAGAAGTGGCAGAAGCCGTTTCAGAAGAACCGGTCGTCGCCGACGTATTTGTCGAAGACGAGCAAGAACCGGTTGCTGAAGGTGCTGAAGCCGCTGACGAGGACGCTGAATAAGCGTCACGACACCACTCCAGGCGTGGGTGTGTCTTAAAGAGCACGACACAAAACGATACGGTATACTAGCCCCGCTGGTCATCAAGTCCTGTGGGGCTTCTTTATCCTGTTAGATTGTATCTGTGTACCTGCTGCTCTTGAAGCTGCTGTTTAAATGAGTAGACACCTATGGATCCACAGGCGCTAGGGCGCTATCTCCGAGAAAGCCGCGAAACACGAGAAATTCGACTGGAGGATGCTGTCGCATCGCTCAAGATTCGGCGTGGCATACTGGAGAGCTTTGAATCCGGTGATTTCGATGTGGCCGAAACGGATGTGCAGGTGCGTGGCTTGCTGCGCAATTATGCGCGGTACCTGCAACTAGACGAAAGCACGGTCCTCAGCTACTACGAAGCGGCCCAGCAGGATGATGAGGGTGAGGGGCGCGGCTTGTTCCGGCGGCGTAAAAAAGCCCCGGCGGCAGAGCCACGCGCACCGCGTAAGATCACCGATACGCCACCGTCCTTGCCCATTGTAGAAATCGCCGCGGCCAAGGATGCCCGTAACCGGACACTGCTGACCACCTTTGTACAGATTACAGTCGGGTTGGCGGCGCTGATGATCGTAATCTTTATTGGGGCGCAACTGCTGACCTTAACGCCCGTTAATGCCACGCCCGTGCCACCGACCGAGGTCGCAGCGGCACCGGGTACGCCAACAGCCACCTATACGCCCACCTGGACCCCATTGCCGCCTATGGAAGAAACCGCGCCGGATGCCAACTTCTTCGCCAGTGGCGTCACTGTGGAAATCGAACTGTTACAGCGCTCGTGGATGCGCATCATCGCTGATGGCGTTGAACAGTTTTCAGGGATTGCGACGACAGGCGAAGCTTATCGCTCAGAAGCCAATCAGGAGATTCAACTATCTGTGGCCAATGCTGCCGCCGTTCGTGTCACCTACAATGGCAATGAACTGCAACCGCTTGGCGTTCGCGGCCAACAGGTGGAAGCTGTCTTTTCGCCATCAGATATGACGATGAATGCCGATAATGAGGGGTTGCAGCCCAGCCCCACGCCTGATGCCAGCATCGAAAGCACGGTGCCATCGAGCGAAGCTGATACTGCACCGACACCCATTGGCGCAGAAACAGGCAGCATGGATGGCCCGACACCGACATCGCTGCCGGGTGTCGCTCCGGTAGAATCAACCGTCATGGAATCTACGCCACTCACCAGCACAGGCGGTGGTGACCCGGACATGGCCACCAATAGCAGCCCTTCCGTTAATACGGGGCCGCCGTCACCGACGCCGCTGCCATTTGTTGCTGAGGCATCGTCAACGGCTGAGGGGGCATCTGGCGAGAGTGCAGCGGGCGAGAGTGCAGCGGGCGAGGGTGCATCTGGCGAGAGTGCAACCAGTGAACAACCCACAACGGAAGCGCCAGCCAATAGTGCTGAGCCGACCGCCCTGGGTTTTGATACGCCCACGCCGACGATTGTTGTCACGGCCACACCGGAACCCACCAGCACGGGCATCCCGACTGCGACGGCCATTTTGCCGCCGCGCAGTACGCCATCCTACTTGCCGACTGCCAAGCCCTAAAACCCGTTTTTAAACTGCTGACTAACGCATTCTAAGACGATGCCTACACAAGACTTTGGGCGGCTATCATGTTGGCTACCTATGTTTAGGTTGGCTAATTTTGTGTAGCAATGTTTTAGATTGATGAGGTAAATGACGATAAAACCTATTGACGAAATCCGATCTGATCCGGTGTATTTTCTCTCCAGATTGATCCTGCTGACAATCGGGAGCCTGGTCGCGGCTTTTTCTGTGGTGGTATTTTTCCTGCCATCTACGATTGCGCCTGCTGGCGTGACCGGGTTGGCCGTTATCCTGCGGGAACTCATAGGGGCGCCGATCTGGTTGGTCATTCTCTTGGCGAACATCCCTATACAGATAATTGCGTTTAAGTTGCTCGGTGGCTGGCGCACGGTGCTGTATACGATCTATGCAGTGCTGCTGTATTCGGTTGCCGTTGAACTGCTACAGGTTGCCCTTGGCGATGTCCAATTGACCGATGATGCCTTCCTGAATGCGGTTGTGGGGGGTGTTGTAGGTGGTATTGGCGGTGGTTTGATCTATCGCGCTGGCGGGACAGTTGGCGGGACATCAACTATTGCTCAGATGCTGCGGCATAAATTTGGCTTGCCCTTGAGTGCGGCAAGTTTTGCGTCTGATACGCTGGTGATCTTGCTGGCTGGCATTGTGCTTGGTTGGGAAGCAGCACTTTATGCCCTTGTAGGTGTATTTCTGAACCGACTAGCATCCGATTTTGTGCTGGAAGGCCCCAGCGATACCTGCACGGCGATTATCATTACAGATAGAACTAAGAAAGTCAGCAAAGCCGTCACAGAAGCGTTTGATCATGGGGCGACAAGCTGGGATGTAACAGGTTTGAAGAAAACCAGCACGCATAAAATCGTGATGGTATCCATCCTGCGCTCACAAATCTGGCAGTTGCGGCATTTGGTGCGTGATGTGGATGAAGACGCTTTTGTCACGATTCTTAGTGGGCAGGCCGTGTATGGGGATGGCTTTGAACCGCTCCAACCCGATATGCCCCTTCGTCTGGACGAAGTTGAAGTCAGTGCATGATCTGTGCGCGTTCCGCTGGGGCGAACGTTTCTTGAGCATTAAACTATCCCTGGGACCTCTGGTATACTAGGTTGCTCACAACTCCCATATGCCAATTTGTAGAGT
This sequence comes from Anaerolineaceae bacterium, assembly GCA_002699585.1. Taxonomy (GTDB): domain Bacteria; phylum Chloroflexota; class Anaerolineae; order Aggregatilineales; family Phototrophicaceae; genus Phototrophicus. Next base: position 88,082 of record PABP01000009.1, read on the forward strand.
GTACCGAACCTATGACGACAGCGATTAACCGTCGTGACAAATATTTCCTGCTCAGCCTGGGGTGTTCCAAGAACACTGTTGATAGCGAGAGTATCGCCCAGGTTTTGGAGCAGCAGGGCATGGTCGGCGTCAGCGTACCCGACGAAGCCGAAGTGCTCATCGTCAATACCTGTGGCTTTATTGATACCGCCAAGCAAGAGAGCGTCGATATGCTGCGCCAACTGGTGGACCTCAAGCAGGACCATCAAATGGTGATTGCGGCAGGCTGTCTGTCGCAGCGCTATGGCGAAACGCTCGTGCAGGATATTCCGGGCCTGGATGGCGTCATCGGCACGCGCCGCTGGATGGATATTTTTGATCTGGTGACGCGCTTGCGTGACCGTAAACATCCGCAGCCGCTATATCATCTGCCGACCGATGCCAAAGTCGTCGGCCTGGATGAGCGCGGTGTTTTGCGTGCCAGCATCCAGGGGGCCAGTGCCTATCTCAAAATTGCCGATGGCTGCCGCCGCCCGTGTGCTTTCTGTGCCATTCCGACCATTAAAGGCACCGCCGTCAGCCGTCCAATCGAGAGTATCGTCGCAGAAGCCGTACGCTTGCAGGATCTGGGCGTCAAAGAGTTGATGCTTATCGCTCAGGATACGACCGACTATGGTTATGACCTGGGCATGAAAGACGGTCTTGCTCATCTGCTGGATGCGCTCTGCGAAGCCGCGCCGGATATTCCCTGGATACGTATCATGTACGCTTATCCCGGTTACGTCACCGAGCGCCTGATGGAGACAATGGCCAAGCATAAGCAAGTGCTGCCGTACCTGGATATTCCCTTGCAGCATGGCAACCGCGAAGTGCTCAAACGCATGAAGCGTCCGGCCAAAATCGAATGGGTATACGACACCATCGGCAAGCTGCGTACCATGCTGCCGGAACTGGCTGTCCGTACGACGTTTATCGTTGGCTACCCTGGCGAAACAGATGAGGAATTCGCGGGCTTGGTGCAGTTTGTCAAAGATTTGCAGTTCGACCGCGTGGGGGCCTTTACCTACAGCTACGAAGTTGGGACGCCCAGCGCGACCCTGGCCAATCAGGTCGATGACGACGTAAAGCAGGCACGCTATGAACAACTCATGGCGGTGCAGCAGAACATCAGCCTTGCCAAAAACCAGTCCTTCGTCGGCAAAACGCTCGATATTCTGGTCGAAGGGCACGGCAATGCGGAAGACGAAGATGGCAACCCGATGGATCAGGTCATCAGCCTGGGGCGCAGTTATCGTGATGCCCCTGAAATCGATGGTTATGTGCTGGTCGAGGGTGAACTGCCACCTGGGGAAATCGTCCCCGTGCGCATTACGGGTGCGACGACTTACGATCTGCTGGCTACAGTAGACCTCAACCAACCGCAGGTCATTCAGCCGGGGCAGGTCTTCGGCGAGGGCATGATTGACCTGAGCAACATCAACTAGCCATTCGTCCGTCACACAATCAAAAAAGGGGATGCCCATCGTGAGCATCCCCTTTTTGTATTCTGAAAATTGTCTTTTCGGCTGGTTTAGTCGGCTGGTGCCAGCCAGTAAAGATCGCTGCCCCAGATGCTGACGCGCTGGCTTTCCGATGCCCAACCTTCTTTGCCATCGGCATACTTGATCTTATACCAGGTCAACGGGCCGTATCCGGCGCAGATGGGGCCATCGGTTACTTCAAACGTAGCGCCATTCCCGTAAACGGCAATCGGGTTGCCTGCTGGGACATCGCGCAGCGTGCTATACGCGCGGGCGACAACACCTGTATCACCTACGGCCAGCACCGGTGGCAAAGAAGCAGCACATGGCGGCTCCGAGGTGGGTGGTGTCGTTGGCTCCGGTGTTGGGGTTTCAGTTTCTGGTGTTGGCGTTTCAGTTTCTGGTGTTGGCGTTTCCGTCTCCGGTGTTGGGGTGGTTGGAGTTGGTGTCACAGCCGTAACAGGCTCCAGCCAGTATAGATTGCTGCCCCATTCGCTGGCGACCTGGCTTTCGTTGGCCCAACCGACCAGTCCGTCGCCAAAGTCGATCTGGACATAGAGCAGGTTATTGGCACAGACAGCCTCGCCAACGACGGTGAACACGCTGCCGTAGGCTTTATAGGCAATCGGGATGCCGGCAGGGGCGTTACGTAGTGTGCTGAATTCGCGCGCTACCCGTCCCTGATCGCCGACTTCAAAGCGCGATTCTAATGAGCCTGGGCAGGTTGTAGAAACCGTTCCTGCGGCAAAAACGACGCTTACAGCCGTCAAGAGGGTAAGCAGGACAAGAAGAAATACCAATGGTCTTAACTGTGGTCGATTCATAGCAAGTTCCCCAAATTATCTATTTCTATGATTGAAGTAGCGCTTCGAACAACACACATTAACAACAGGCATACCACACCCTACAACCTGTGGTTGTATAACGATAGTGTAATATAGTTTGTCATAACGCGCAAAGGAAATGGGGCTATGCATCGTTTTCTGGTGTATTGCGATATGAGGCTCTTGACTTGACCATCGGCTTATCGCGCCGGATCGTAAATTGGTCAAAGTCGCGCACGAGGTGGACTTCTGGGAAGATAGCACGCGCTTCGTTGAGCATGTCACGTTCACGGTAGCGTCGGGAGACATGCGTTACCAGCAAGTTGCGCACATTAGCGTTCCTGGCGATTTCTGCTCCCTGGCGGATCGTCAAATGGCCGAAGCGACGGGCCATGTCTGCTTCTTCGTGGAGGAATGTTCCCTCAATGACCAGTGCGTCGGCATCCTGGACATGCGGTAGCAGCGGCTCAATGCGGCCCACATCTCCTGTAAAAACCACTTTCACGCCGGGGATCGTCTCTCCGAGGACCTCTTCTGGCTGGATGACGCTGCCATCAGCCAGTGTCACCGCCTGTCCTTGCACCAGACGTCCACGTTCTGGTCCGAAGGGCACACCTAGCGCATCGGCTTTTTCTGCAAGGAACGGGCGATGGTCATCTTCTTTGAAGATATAGCCGTAGCAATCTGGCCCACGATGTACTACCGGGAAAGCGGTCACTGTGAACTTTTTGCCTCGATAAAAGATGCCCGGTTCGACTGGCTTAAGATGTACCGGAACAGGCGTTTGCTGATTAGGGAACACCACCCCATACAGTAGACTTTCCACACGTTGCAAGGTCGTTTTACCGCCCCAGATGGTAAAGTCGTCGATGGTTTCCCAGCGGGTGAAAGTTGATACCAGCCCACCCAGGCCCAGAATATGATCGAGGTGGCCGTGCGTCAGCATGATGTGATTTAGCTTCTTAAAGCCGATGCCGCTGCGTAAAATCTGGCGCTGGGTGCCTTCGCCGCAATCGACCAGAAAGCGATCTTCGCCAGCCAGTACTGCCGCCGCCGATAGCCCCCGGTGGATAGATGGCGCGGACGCCGAGGTTCCCAGAAAGACAATATCAAACATGAATGGTCCTAATGTGTTTCGATTAACTCAAGATTGCTCTATGCCATCATCGATTGGATAGGACGTTGATGTTATAGAGGATCAGGCTGTTGCTCTGTGGTTCGTCGTCTAGCAGGGCGTCCAGGCGTAGGCGTGATGTCCACTGGTAGGCGCCCACCGACAGGGTGTATGTCCCGTCGGAAATGGCCTCTGGCAGTTCGATGAACGTCACCTGGGCGACGATGTCACGCTCGCGTAGGCGGCCCGCATCCATGCTTAGCTCGTCGCGCTGGGCCACAATAGTCACTGGATCGCTCAAGATGTGGTTGAAGAAAGTCAGATCTGGTGGAATCACACCTTCGATGCGCCAGTAATTGGTCACAGCGACGGTGTCCCCCGGCTGATAAACGGGTAGCTCATTGGATTCATAGCCCAACCAGGTAACGTTGCCCCCGAACCGAATTGGCGGTGGCGTCCACTGGCCATCGGGCGCGTTAAAGCGCGCCGGGGAAATCGTCACAAATTTGCCCATTTCATCAGCGACTGTCTGCTGGATGTCCATATCAATGACCGAGTTTTCTGGCAGGTTGGGGTCCAGCAGTGGGCGACCGATGCGCAGCCAGTTGGCAATGCTCGGATGAATCCTGAACACCTCATTTTCTCCGGCGACAATCACTTGCTGATGCCCACCGCCATCGGCGAAGACCAATGATTGGCGACAGTCAACGAAGCGGACGTCGCTGGTGGGTCGGTTCATCATCAACAGGACAAGTTGCGTGTTGTTGAGCCGCCTATAGCGCGTGAAGTCATCATAGCGCTGGTGACAGATGACTGTTGGCAGCGTGCCCGCTGTCTGGTCGATATGTAGCGCCAGATGGCCCAGGTCACTCTGGTATGCGACTTGCATATCTTCGTTTTGCGGCCATACCGTGAACAGATCATAGGCTGTCCAGATAGCATTACCGAGGATGAGTCCTACCAGCCCAACCACAGCCAACCGTTGATAAAGTGGTCGTCGCAGCCAGCCGATGACGATCTGCACGCCCAACCCAAAGCACAGTGCAATCGGCGGCAGCAGCACGCTCATCGCCAGGAAGTTGGGCGGCGCTACAGCGATGAACCCGGTTGGGATCATGAAGATCAGCATGATGAGCAGGACCGCATAACGCGGTTGTCGCCAGTTGCGGATACAGGCGATCAGGCCGATTAGCGCCAATATCGAGCTAATGGGGCCGATGAGCGGACGCCCTGGTATGTTAAAGGCCGGGTTCAAGTCACCCTGGATGCCGATGCCCAGGAATCCCGTCCACATCGAGCGCAGCAGACCGGTGCTTGACTCGAACAAACGCGACCCGGCGGCAAGGTCCGGCAAATTGATGCTGGAGAGCAAATAGGGCGTCACCAGGATGAAGATGATTAAAATCGAAAAGCCGATGTAACTCAGGCGGCGCGTGGAAAGAGGACGCTCCGTGAGGATGATGTACGTAATGAAGGTCATCGCCCCCAGGACGATCATCAGGCTGGCGGCATGTAAATAAAAACTCATGCCCAGCAGCGCGCCCAACACGGCAAACGAAGTGATATTGGTACTTTCCGTGGTGTAACGGCGATAAACAGGCAGTGCCCGTGCCAGGACCAGCATTACCGCAACCACCAGCAGCGGCAAAAATGCCTGGATGACGATCAGCCGCGCCAACAGTGAAGCCCATAGCATCACAGCCAGCAAGGCCATCGCTGACAGACCCGCCACACGTCCAAACAGGCGTACACCTGTCGTATAGACCAGCGTCAGCATAACGATATTGGCCAGCACGGACATCATTCGATAGCCGATAGAGCCGGTACCTGTGCCCAACCGGGTGAAGGCCAGCGCCGTGTAATACAAATTCTCGCGCGCGTCACCGCCGCCGACTGGATAAAATACGCGAATATCCCCGGCGCGCACGGTATCGCTCAGGCGCAAAGTGAGTACTTCCTCTGCATGCAAGCCGATGGGCACGGTGGTTAGCTCCCACATACGCAAGCCCGTCGCCAGCAGCAGAATCAGTACCGCAATTGCATAACTTACCCGGCTAGACAAAAAATGGTCCTTCCAAAAAGTGCACTAGGAGCATGATGCCCTCAGTACCGAATATCTCGTAATAGCTTCGCTATGTTACCATCGCAGGCAGCAATGTGCATCAGCCAGTGATAACTGCTTCAACTTGGTCAGATCGCTGTTGCCCATGCACTGAACCCCAGCACACACATGCCCAAAATGACGTTCAGCCATGTTAAACGGACCTCCCGCTGGCGTAGCTTGGCCCATTCCTCGGCATTGCCTTTATTGCGTTCTAAAAGCATGGTGGTGCGTTCTAAAGAGGGGACGACGCCATATTGCAGCAGCCACCCACTGAGCGCCATCAGCACGATGGTGAGGTGCTTGGCCAGCATGACCCGGCTCCATTCATTGTCGAAGGTCATGATGCCATCGTAACTGGGGTCGGCAGTCATCTGGAACAGGCCGGTGACGATCAGCACACCCAGGCTGATGTTGCTGATGGGATAAAAGCGCTTACGCAAGCGCGTCAGCAGGCTGTACAGCGAGGGCGTATTTTCCAGCACGCGCCGCATTTCCGGCCATACCAGCAGGGCCGTTATGAGCAAACCACCGATCCAGATGACGGTTGCAGATAGGTGAAAAAATAGACTAAGGGCAAGTTCTGGGTGGCTCATTACCTGTAAACTCCGGGTGTCCTGGGTCACGATAGGGCAATGTTACCGTATCGCAGGTTTTAGGCATACGGGCAACCGCGAAAAAGGCCGGACGGGTGCGGCCATCCGGGGCCACCAATGCCCACCAGCTTTCTTCGTCGGCTTCGGTCCAGGTGGGGTCCGGTAGATAGATGAGCGTCATCAGGCCGACCCACGGCGACCAGTTCTCAAGGGCGTATTCATAGGCCGCGACGATATTTTCCGCTTGTTCGTCTTCGCTCACACTGAACCAACTATAGGCCGGGTCGAGTGTGTCCGTCGTCCAGCCCATTTCTAAGATGGCCATCTGTCGGGCAGCATCGCCGTTGGCGACCATGATCTTGCGTAGGTCTTCCACACGCCGGAAGCTGGCCCAGCGACCGTTGCCATCTTGTTCGGCATCATCCGGGCCGTAACTGGGCACGTTGTAGCCTGGTGCATGTGCGCCGACGACATCCACATATTGCTGGAAGTCGGCATCGTACATGGCTTGCAAATATAGATCATCGCGTTGGGCGGATGCATCGTCATTACCCGTTGGCGATAGCCCCGCTGAGATGATGATCGCTGCCGGGTCCGCTTGCTGGATAGCCTCGCTGCATGCTGCCAGCATCTCGACATAGGCGGCTGCATTAGGAACTTGTTCGCCCCATTCTCGCGCCAGGTTGGGTTCGTTCCATACTTGGTACGCCTGAATGCGGCCTACATAGCGCTCCGCGACCGTGCCGCAGTAATTGGCGAAATCGGCGATGTTATCGGGCGGGCCGTCATGCGCATCGCTATCTTGGCTGCTAATAGCCCAATCGGGCGTCAGGCCGAGGCGTGCTACCAGATGTAGCTCGCGCCGTTCGACGCGGTCCACGACCAGATCAGCCCGGTCGAAGTGCCATTCGCCCGGTTCCGGCTCCATATCGCGCCAGGAAAAAATCTGCTTGACCGTGTTGAATCCCAACATGCGCACCCAATCCAGATGCGTGCCCACCTGACCTTCATCCCACCAGACGAAGGTATGCAGCGCATACGTTAGCGAGGGAAAAGGTGGGTCGGTGATGGCATCCCCACGGAACGGATCGCTTGGTTGTTGGCTGAGTAGGGCCGCAGCCGTCAGTGCAATCGCACCCACGCCGCTGACGATACCTGCCCATAAGCGTTTGGATCGGGTCATAAACTGGACTCAGGAAATGGTGTGTATATCTGTCCCAAATGGGAAGATTGAGCAATCTCTGATGCGTCCCAGACCCCCATCCTCGGTCCTTCCCACGAAGGAGGAAGGATGCCTTTCTTATGAACATGCTGTACACAAGTCCCCTCTCCTACGGGGAGGGGATTTAGGCGTGGGGTTCGGGATAGGAGGCTAAACTGCATTTGATACAGGCCTTCTAAATCGTGTGCTTTGATCATGTGACTACAAAGGGCACACCCATGCTGGCGTGTGCCCCCAAGTTACTATCTATGCTGAAACCAGCTTTAGCCGCCGGACTGCATCCGCTGGTTATAGGCGGATTGCCATGAGCGCACAGCATCATAGGCCGGGCGGAACTGGAAGTTGGGGCCAATGAGCGAGTAGGGCACGTTGTCGTTATCGGGTGCCCAACCAGCCTGTGGCGCATAGTTGAAGTTCCAGATGATGCCCAGGCGCACCCAACCGTATTCGTCCATCATTGTCATGGCTTCCGGGATCCACTGCGCTTGTTCTTCCAGGGTGTTATCCAGCGCGAAACCGAAGCCATCCGGCACGCCTTCCAGGTCTTCGCCAACAGCCCAGCCGAACTCTGTTACGCACAGCGGGATGTCATAGTTAGCTGCCACGATGCGGTTGCGATAGCCTTCTAGCGTACTACGGAAGCTCCAGCTATGGTGCGGATTGTCATATGGCCCGCGGAACTGCGCAGTCGGATCGTTGACCACCTGATCGTAAGCTTCGCTGGGGCCAATGTTAAAGCCATTGACATGCGAACCCACGCAGTCAGTGACATCCAGCAAACCTGCTGAAATCATCTGCTCCAGATAAACGAAGTCATCAACGGCCATCACACCATCGTTGATGCCCGTCTGTGACAGGGCACCACTGATAATGATGATATTCGGGTCTATGGCTTTGACCGCGTTATAGGTTTGACGCAGCATCTCGACGTAGTTAGTCGCACTCAGGCCGCCGGTCGATGTCCATTCGCGGTCGAGGTTCTGCTCATTCCAGACCTCGATGGCGTGGACCTGGCCGGGGTAACGCTGAACGATACTGGTCACGAAGTTGACATAAGCGCTGATGTCGGCAGGTGGGCCTTCGCGCCCCAGCTCGACACCCGGTTCACGCGCCCAATCCGGCGCCGTGACGATGCTCAGGGCCATCTTCAAGCCCAGGTGCTGGGCACTGGGCATCACGAAGTCGAGGATTGCATAGTCGATTTGGCCCGGTTCGCGTTCGAAGTCTTCCCAACGCACCTGCTGCTTGACCCAGGGCAGGCCCAGGTCGTCGGCTACCGAACGATAAAAACCGTCCTGGTTATCGGGGTTAAAGTCCAGACTGTACTGCACCTGGATCCCCGCTTCAAAGTGATCGACATCCACGGGTGGCACGGTTGGCTCCGGTGTGGGGGTGCTTTCCGGCGCGGCCTGGGCCACTTCGACAGGTTCGTTGGTCGCTTCAACTGGGGCTTCAATGACGGCCTCTGTGGGGGCTTCTGTAGGTACAGCCGTATCAGCCGGGGTGATGCTCGGCTGGACCAGCACAACATCGCTGTTGTTCTGTGGTGGCAGCGCGACATTTTCTGACGCGCCCAGGCCCGTCACAAGGGGATAGGCGAAGTAGATCGCAATAAACGTAGCGAAGCCCATCGCCAGTGTGACGAACGTCCATACGAGGATGAACCCGCGCAGACGTTTGCGCGTCCGGGTTTGTGGCGAAATGGTGGCAGTCATAGTGCTGTCTCCTAAGCTTAACGATCAGATGGGTACGATCAGAGTATTAGCGGGCAGCGGCCAGCGCATCACAGGCCGGACAAGAGCCGTCAGGCCGGATGATGGCATAGCCACCCTGCGGATCGGATGCGTACAGCGTGAAATCAATATTCCAGACGATCATCATCTGCGCTTTGCCGCTGTTAGATAGCAGCGAAGCCGCCCCGGCCAACCAGGCCGCTTGCTGGGCGACGGTCGTATTTTGACCCCATGCCCAGAATGACGGCAGCGCCGGGTAGCCTTCTGGCGTCAGATAGCCCAATTCGGTGATGCAAATCGGACGTTGGCCGCCGATGATGTTCCAGTGTTCGTTGAGGAACAACGAGAGATAACGAGTGTAGTAATTGTCACCACGCGGATCGCCGCTGGTGGCAGTTGGTGGGACCGCGCCTTCGTTATAGTGCATACCCAGGCAGTCCATGTAATTCAGACCACCCGCATCGACGACCTGCCGTAGCCAGTTATTATCGTTAACTACCTGTCCAGGGTAGGCATTCTCCGCGCCAGTTGGCGAGGGAGCCGCGCCGATGACAATCGTGCTGCCATTGGCGCTCTTGATCGACTGATAAGCCAGCCGCAGCATATTGACATAACCGCCGCCACTGATCTGGTTACGCGGCCATTCACGGTCGATATTGGGTTCGTTCCAGACTTCAATGGCATCTGCGCCGGAAGCGGCGATGGCACCCAGCCAGTTGGCGAACTCACGCAAATAGGCTTCGCCACCTGCGGCGACATCTGCCGGGTTGCCGACTGTGCCGACTAGCGCTTTGAACCCGGCGGCGTGTGCCTGCCCGACGAAGGCAATCGCGTCAGAAGCATCATAACCGGGGTAAAAGCGAATCTGTTTCTTCATCCAGGTCATACCGGAGCGCTGCATAGCGCCTATAGCCGCGCCGCTGACGTTGTGGACATGGCCACCCAGAGCGAAATCGCCGATGCTGCCTGCGGCGGGTGCCACTGCACTAAATCCGCCACCCGTTGACCCGGCTGTCGGGATGATCGGTGCAGGTGTTGGCGTGACAGTGGGCGTCGGTGTGGGTGTCGCTGTCGGTGGGGGCGTGGGTGTTGGCGTCGGTTGGAACAGGGCCACAGCCGCACCGCTACGCACGCTCTGGTTGGCTTCCTGGCCGATGCCGACCACAGCCACGTTAACCGCATAGTTGCCGTCGGGCGCTTCCAACGTGATGATGAGATCTTCACGCAGGCCCGTCGTGATTTCATCGACAAGGCCATTGGCGCTCTCGACGCTCCAGCGCAGGGCCAGGTCAGTCGGTGATGGTGCGCTTGGTATCTGCGTGCGATAGTCTTCAACGGCGGCGTACACATCTTGTGCCAGGTCGTTACTGAGCATGTCCTCAAAGGCGACACCGCCCAGTGCGAACGGAATCGTCATGTCCATGCGGTAGCGTAGGGCATCACCAGTCGTTAGCCAGATGCGTGCGCGCGGCGTTTCGTCGGCGTTCAAATAGTCAATATAGGGCGCGTTGATGATCGTATCGACGCCCGCGTTGGCTTGCAGGCCATCCAGATAAGCGCGGATTTCGCTGCCTGGTTCAATCGAACCCGTTTCGCTGACGTTAGGTGCCTCTACCACGACATTACCCATACCAGCCAGCGCGGCATCATAGCCAATTGTCGTAAACGCGCCTTCAAACTCGCGCACGGACTGTGCTGTCAGGCCCAAGGTGATCTTATAGCGATTCATCTCACGGATACCCCAGCGCAGCATGGCCTCGACCAGTTGCGTTTCACCAGGGGTATAGGTTTCCGGGTCCAGGCCCATGTCGATCTGCACGATGTCGGCGCCTTTGCCAATCGCGCGCCAATCGTATGCGCCTGTCTGCCAGACGCCATCGACATTTTCCGCAGCCGGAACCACCACGCCCAATAGTAGGCCGAGCGTATCCATACGCTGGCCCAGGTCGCTGATGAAGGTGCTGAAGTTATCGCGCTGATCTTCGCTCAGGCCGCGATAGTCGATGAACACGCCATCATAGCCGCCAACACTCGCTAATTGGGCAATGCCCGACGCATGCTCGTTGCGCAGCGTGCGATTGCCCAAAATTGTATTGGCTGTTGTTGTATCCAGCGCACGCGGGTCGGCAAAGTCACGGATGATGGGCATCACGAGATAGCCGTTATTGGTATCGAAACCCGGTGCTAGACTGCCGATGATCTTGCCATCCAGCGTGGGTTGCAACCCTGCCGGGGCGACGACTGTCGCCAGATTGGCGGTGTCGGCATTCAACACCTGTGACACGTCATAGCTGATGACCACGCGCGGCGTATCCGGTGCGGCCTGGAAAAGCGCCACATGCTGGTACAGCTCGTCAGTTGTCGCTTCCAGACGATTATCGACCACCTGCGCCGGGATGAATTCCCATGCCTGGGTTTCATCTTGCCAGCCGTACAGGTCGAGCAAGTCACGTTCCGGGGCGTTACCGGGTATGTTGATGCTGTAGACCAGCGCATCGGGTGTGTCGCCATTGGTTTCAATGCTATAGACCGGGCTTTGCAGTGCCAGATAATAGGGTACCGCACTGCGCGTTGTCGGTATCCATTCCTGCGTGCTGCCATCATTCGCAACGTAATCACGCAGGCCGATGGCACTCAGATTGGCTCCAAAATCATCGCTGGGAGCCGCTGCCACCAGCCTAAAACCCTGATCGGTCGTCGTCAGGCTCTCGCCCGGTTCTGCCAATGGCACGAACTTGGGGCCAAACATGCGATCATACAGGTTAATGGGCGGCAAGAATAAGCCGACGATCACGAGTACAAAGACGATGAAGGCCGTTAGCGAGGTGACAATCCAGCAGCCCGGTGTATTACGTGGCCCAGGCGGACGATCATCAAGAGGGATACGCGGATCGGCGGGTTCGGGGTTTACAACCATAGTGACCTCAGATTCGGAAACAAGTGCTCAATGGGAGCGCGTGTGATGGCGCTCCCACAAATCATGAACGATATAGGGCTGGGGGTCAATTGCCCAGGGCAGCGCAGGCTGGGCAGCTTCCATCGGGCCGGATAATCGCATAACCGCCCATGGGGTCATCGCCGTAGATGCCCGTGAAATCAACATTCCATACGATAATCAGGCGGACGCGGCCACTGCTGCGGCCCCGGCTGATAGCGCCATCAAGCCATGCGGCGTGTTCCGCCACGCTGGTATCCCCCGCCCAGGCGAAGCCACCCGGCAGCGGACCGTAGCCCTCTGGCGTCAGGTAGCCCAATTCCGTAAAGCAAACGGGTTTACCGAAGGTGCGATAATACAGGTTGACCATGCTGCCATAGTAGCGTGTATGGTATTCGCCGCGCGGGTCGCCCGATGTCCAGTTGGGCGGCACGATGCCTTCGTTATAGTGGGCACCAGCGCAATCCATATAGCGGCTCGCGCCTGCCGCAGCCATCTGCTGGATGAAGGGCTGGTCATCGCAGCCTGCGCCACTACAGCCACCGAAAAATCCGGTTGGGGCTGGGGCGGCACTGACGACCATCGTATTGGCGTTGACGGACTTAATCGCATTGTAAGAGGCAGCTAGCAACTGCGTATAATTGGCGCCGCTGATATGGCCACTGGGCCATTCGCGGTCGATGTTCGGCTCATTCCAGACTTCCACCGCATCCACGCCTAGGGCCGCTAGACCCGCGACATACCCCGCATAGGCGTCGTTATAGCCGCCGTTCATCACCTGGCCGGGATCACCGACCACGCCCAGCAGCACCCGGAAACCCAGATTGTGCGATTCATTGATGAAGCCGGCCCAACCGCTGGGGTCATCGCCCTGATTGTAGCGCACCTGGATTTTCACCCAGGTCATGCCCGCTTGCCACATATAATTGGCCGTGGTCGTGTTCAAATTGCGGATATGGCCACCGTAGGAAAAACCACGTACCGCGCTGTTGCTGGTGACGGGCGGTGGCAGAGCCACATTGCTGGTATCCGGTGCGGCTTCTTCTGCGGCAGGTGCGGGTGCGCCACCACCCGGAATCGGCAGCGAGAAAGGCGTATCTGCGGAAATCGCAGGTAGCGATAATATTTCATTGATAGTGATGCTGGTCAAATTCGCAGCCACCCAACCGACTTCACCGCGATTGTTAGCACCGCGTACCCAGTTGAGGTTGCCATCTTGGCCATCGACCAGCAGCGTGTCGCCATAGCTGACACCACCCACACGCCGGAAATCGGTGCCGGGGCCGCTGCGCATGTTCAAATTGCCATTGGCCGTGATCGTGACGCCGTTGCCGCTGGGAGCGGCATTATTGGCTGGGGCCTGGGGCGCGCTCGGTTCGGGCTGCTCGGCGGGGGCGCTGGGCGCTTCCACGACTGCACCGGGCGGGGGCGCTGGGACTGTAATGGGGGCTTCGCAGTCGATCACAGGCAGGGTTGCGATCTGATCCGTGCCGACGCTCAGGTTATCAGGGGCATAAATCCAACCCACGTTACCATTCTGGCTGATACCGCGCACCCAGGTATTGTCGCTGATGCGGCCATCGAGGGCGATGTTCATGCCCGTTTGCAGGGTAGCGACCCGCCGCCACTGCGTCCCGGCGCACACGCGCAGCGACAGGTTGTTCTGTGCGGCAGCGACCAGGCCTTGCGCTTGGATGACGCCTGCCATCATAGCTAGCATCATCAACGTAAAGGATAGTCTGAACAGGAACCCGCGTTGTTTCACCCTCTTGCCTCCACAAAGACTTTATGCAGTAAGACTTCTCGTAGTCATGTATTTGGTAGAAAAGTTTTTGGTCGTGTTTCTGCTAAACGCATTTTCGTGAAAATCGGGCTGATATGCGCGCTGTTGCTGATCGCCCCCTGGGAATTCTGTGCAGGGTGGCGCGGGCGGCATTGTAGCAGAGGGTGGGGCCTTTATCAATCGGTGTCGCCCGACGCCTGACCCACGCTCATATGACATCAACTGGGGGCAGAATGCCGTATTTTACTGCTAACGGAAATACGGTACACTGCTGCCCACGACCCATCAACACTGCAATTCATATCAAACAACGGAAGCCAATGCCATGTCTGCTTACTATAACTTGATTGCCCGCTATTATGATTCCCACACGGATGATGATGATCTGGCAGTGTACAGCCAATTGGCCGAGGAATATGGCGGTCCCATCTTTGATGTGGGCTGTGGGACCGGGCGCGTGCTGTTGCATTTAGCACAGGAAGGGTACAAGGTACATGGCATTGATAACAATCGGGCCATGCTCGATTTGTTCGATGATAAGCTGGCCGCGCTGCCGCAACTGGCAGAAAACATCTCCTATGCTGAAGGCGATGTGCTGAGCTATGAAGATAGCACGCGCTATTCTCTCATCCTGCTGACCTACAACGCGCTGATGCACTTCCATGAACAAGATGTGCAGATCGCCCTGCTTGAGAAATTACGCAGCCTGATAGCTGACGATGGCCTGCTGGTCATCGACCTGCCCAACGCGGGCGATACCTTCGCTACCGAAGACAGTGACAGTATCATTTTCGACCGCACGTTCCTCGACCCTGAAACAGGCTACATGGTGATGTTGCAGTCCTTTAGCGAGTTGGACCGCACCACGCAGCTTATGCAGGTCGATTGGATATATGACATCATCACTGAGGATGGCGCAGTTCGCCGTATCGTCGCACCGCACCTGCTGCGCTACTACTTCTACCCGGAAATCAAGCTGCTGCTGGAACGCACGGGTTTTACCATCGAAGGGGTTTTCGGTGATACCGATGGCAACCCCTTCGAGGATGGTTGCGAGCGCATGATTGTCTACGCTGCGCCTGCTACATAATGCGTGCTTCTGCTTATTCAACCGGCGCCATGCGGATGGTGAAGTGCCGCAGAACGGGCGCTTGTTCAACGATGCGATAACCGGGCAGCGTGTCGCGGCGTTCATACAGTGCCAGCAGGACTTCCGCCAGATAGTCGACATGGCTCTGCGTATACACTCGCCTGGGGAATGCCAAGCGCACCAGATCCATTGGCGCGGGCTTTTCCGTGCCATCGGGCTGCATGCCGAACATGACCGAGCCAATCTCGACGCCGCGCACGCCACCCAGCAGGTAGAGCGCATTGGTCAGTGACCACGCCGGATACTGGTCATCGGGGATATGGGGCAGCATGGCGCGCGCATCAATGTACAGCGCATGGCCACCTGTCGGCTGCACAATCGGGATGCCTGCCGAAGAAATCTTCTCGCCTAAATACGCCACTGAGCGAATCCGATAGCGCAGGTAATCTTCGTCGAGCGCTTCGTATAAGCCGACAGCAATCGCCTCCAGATCGTAACCCGCCAAACCACCATAAGTCGGGAAACCTTCCGTCAGGATCAGCAGGTTGCGGCATTGCTGGGCGAGGGTATCGTCATTCAATGCCAAAAAGCCGCCGATGTTGGCCATGCCATCTTTCTTGGCGCTCATCGTGCAGCCGTCGGCATAACTAAAGAGTTCACGCGCGATCTCAATCGGCGTCTTATCAGCATAGCCTTCTTCCCGCAGTTTGATGAACCACGAATTCTCCGCGAAGCGGCAGGCATCCAAAATGAAGGGCAGGCCATAACTATGGGCCAGCTCACTGACCGCTTTGATATTCGCCATGCTGACGGGCTGGCCACCGCCGGAGTTATTCGTCACAGTGGCCATAACAAAGGGAATGTTCTCTGGGCCGACACTCTCAATCGTTTCGCGCAATTTGTCCAAGTCCACATTGCCCTTGAAAGGGTGGATGGTCTGCGGTTGGCGGCCCTCTGCAATGACCAGATCGCGTGCTTCACCCTTGCAGACTTCAATGTTGGCGCGGGTCGTATCGAAGTGCGTGTTGCTGGGGATGACCATGCCTTCGGTCACGGTTGAGGAAAACAGAATGTGCTCAGCGGCGCGTCCCTGGTGGGTCGGAATAATGTGCTTGAAGCCGGTGATGTCTTTAACGGCATTCTCAAAGCGATAGAACGAGTCCGACCCGGCGTAGGATTCGTCACTGGCGATCATGGCTGCCCACTGGCGCGAGGACATCGCACCCGTGCCGCTGTCGGTCAGCAAGTCGATCAGGACGTGCTCGGCCCGCAGCAAAAACGGATTGTATCCAGCCTCGGCCAGAGCATCGCGCCGTTGCTGGGGCGTCGTAAATTTGATGGGTTCCACCGAGCGTATCTGAAACGGCTCGATAATCGTTTTGATGTCAATATCGTAGTATTTGTTCATCAGGTGACCTGTTTGCGGGTTAGTTGAATGAGATTGAAGGGTAACAAAAGATGCTGTACCCGACGAGATAATAGGCTCATTTATCCAAATCGAAAACACCTGTTACGAGCTTAACCGGAATCAGTTTGCTAACATGCCCATAACAGCCTTGCCGGATTGAGCGTAAAATCAATCCAGCAGAATATAACGGAAATCCCACCGTCCTGCGCTTACGAAGTGTCGATGTGAACCGTTTTTGTGGTGACGTTAGAACCTAATGTCGCGCCTGATGCAGGGCCTGATCTATGGCCTAATCTACAATAAAGTAGCGGATCGTAAACGAGAGATACTCGTTGGTCGCTTCGGAGAAGTCATGCACGACGCGGTCAACCTGGGCCGCCGGTGACCCTCTGTAGAGGAAGTTCAACAATTGCCGGAGCTGCTCAGGTGTGCCTTCGGCTACGACTTCAACCGATCCATCGGGTTGGTTGCACACATACCCGGTGACGTCTAAGGTGCAGGCTTTTTGCTGAGTAAAGTAGCGGTAGCTCACCCCTTGGACGCGCCCGGATACAATGGCGTGCAGGCGCTGTTTAGTCAGGATCTGTTTGGGTGGGTGGGTTTCGATTTCGCTCATCGCTAAGCCTTTCAAGCTCAACTTGGCTGGTGACTATCGACGTTATGTCGATATTGACATTGTAACACTTCAATCGTATACCAAATCGGCATGCAAAGTATAGGATCATATTATGCAGCGCCAAACGCCCAGTATTTGTACAGTTTGCTCAATAATAGCCGTCATGTTGCTGGTTTTGGTGGGCTGTACCCCGGCTGGGAACGCGCCTACCCCCTATGCGACCCGAACCCTCAGTGCGCCAGGTATCGTAGCTAGCCCTACGATTGACCTACAGACGTCAGAAGAATTGTACGGCTCAGAGTCCGGTTACACGGGCAATGTGGGCCAGAGCGACCTGACGGCGGCCTCGCTGCCATCGCGCGGTGTGCTGCCCCCGGCGGCGGCGACCTTGGAAGGCGCTGACGACAGTGTCGATGCCGCCTCGAGCGTTAACATCACCCTGGTTGATGGCTCGTTGTGGCATGGTGATCTGTATTCGCCGCTGCCCGGCTTACAGCCCGATCCGACCGTACGGGTTCCAGGAGTGTTGCTGGTGGCCAGCGACCGCGTCGGCTGGGGTTTGCTCCCGGCTCAGTTACAAATTAATGGCCTAGCGGCTCTGGTCGTTGATGCGCCTGCCAATGCGATTGACCTCGTGACTGTGCTGGAGTCGCTCAGTGAAGTCGGCAATGTCGATCCCGGTC
Source organism: Anaerolineaceae bacterium (assembly GCA_002699585.1). Taxonomy (GTDB): domain Bacteria; phylum Chloroflexota; class Anaerolineae; order Aggregatilineales; family Phototrophicaceae; genus Phototrophicus. Next base: position 105,686 of record PABP01000009.1, read on the forward strand.
GGCTGGCCCTCATCAGCGCCGATACCAGCATTCCGGTATCGTTAGCGGGCTGTGACCTGTCTGGTTTGTGCGATGCTATCGTTTTACTCAGCCCGATGGATGCCGATACCACACTGGTCGAGTCGCTGAGTGCCCAGCCCATGTGGATCGCCGCTGCCAACTCCGATGGTCAGTCCTACCCGGTGGCCCTGTCTTACATGACCATTGGCAGCAACGTCACTTTCACAGAATACAATACGGGGCAGGGCACGGGCCTGCTGACCAACGAAGGCGTCATCGAGGATATCGTGACATGGTTGAACGATATTCTTGCTGGCCAATAATGGGGCATATCTAAAAGGGTGTTTTTGAGCTTCGTGGGGACGCATCACGCTGCATCTGACCAATTTACAGTAATCAAAAAGGACGGGTACGATTCCCGTCCTTTTGCATTCTGTTGTACGGGCTGCTACGCGCGCAGCTTGGCCCCCAGTTGATGCTCTGCGGACTTGATGATGCGCTTGCGCAGGGCAGCCACATCCTTGTCCTTGAGCGTCTTCTCGTTGGTCTGGTAGGTCAGGGCATACGCCAAGCTCTTGTGCCCCGCATCAATCGAATCGCCCACATAGACATCGAACAACTCAACTGATTGCAGCACATCGCCACCGGCCCGTTGGATGACCTCGGCCACCCGTGCGGCTGGCATATCCATCGGCACCACCAGCGCGATGTCTTCTTTGACTGCTGGGGTCACGGCTAATGGTACGATTTCATGGCGTGGCGGAATGGCGTCAATGACCGTATCCAGGTTGAGTTCCGCGATGTAGATTGTCGGCCCACTCAGGCGCAGTTGTTCGGCGACCAGCGGGTGCAGTTCACCGAAGATGCCTGCATCCTGGCCATTGACGACCAGCTTGGCCGAGCGCCCCGGATGGAAGGTGCTGTGGTCGGCACGTTCGTACTGTACATCGGTGATATGCAGCCCATTGACGAGCGCTTCAACGACGCCCTTCATATCGAAGAAATCGACATCCGGCGCAGTAACGTTGTTCAGCCAATCGCTGGCGGTACGCGGACCCGTCATCAGGATGCCCAGGTGCAGTGGTTCTTCCGGCAGACGCTCCCCATCTTTCTTGAGGTACACGGCGCCAATCTCGAACACCTGCTGACGTTCGTTGTAGCGGCTGTTACTCGCTGCGTTTTCCAGCATGTTACCGATCAGTGTATGACGTAGGTGGGTTTTATCAGCCGCAATCGGGTTGATGATCTCGACGTAACCCGCATCGGGTAGGCTGGATGCTGCCCCAGTCGGGACCAACTGTGCTTCGGCTTCCGGCGTGGTCAGACGGTAGCTGATGTTCTCGCGCAGGCCCAATCCCACCAGCAGATCCTTAATGGTTTCTTCGCCTGTGAGTTTGGTGTTGCCCATCTGGGGTGGCATTTCGTCGGCCATGATCGTATCTGGGATATGATCGTAGCCGATGATACGTGCGATTTCTTCGATTAAATCCGCGATGCCGACATCCCCCGTACCGATGTCCGTGCGATAGTCAGGAGCTACGGCGTGGATGTCTTCACCGTCGATGGTGACTTCAAAGCGTAGGCGGCTGAGGACATCAGCGGCTTGCTGAATGCTGATTTCCATGCCTAGTAGGCGCTGTACATCGTCAATCGGCAGTGTGACTTCTACCGGATCAGGCTTGTTGGGGTAGTCATCAATGACGCCCTCAGCGATTTCGCCGCCGCCCGTCTGCCGCATCAATTCGATGCCGCGCTTGACGCCCAGGATCGCCCGTGACGGATGCACATTGCGGCTGAAGCGTGTACCCGCTTCTGTGAATAGCTTATGCGCCTGCTGCGTCCGTCGAATGCTGATGAAGTTCCAGTTGGCCGCTTCCAGCAGCACGTTGGTCGTCTCATCGCTAATTTCGGAATCCGCACCGCCCATGATGCCGCCCAGACTGAGCACACCCGCCGTATCCGTCACTAGGATTTGCTCGTCGCCCAGCTTGCGCTCAACGTCATCCAGCGTTTCCAGGGTTTCGCCCGGTTTGGGTGTGCGCGTGATGATGGTCGGCGGCTTGCCACCGGCACGTTCGACCAATTTGTCATAGTCGAAGGCGTGCAGTGGTTGGCCCAGTTCGAAGGTGATGTAGTTGGTAATATCGACCACATTATTGATCGGTCGCTGACCCACCAGCCGCAGCCGATTCTGTAACCAGGTTGGTGACGGCTGAACCTTGGTGTTTTTTAGCAGCGTTAACGTGAAGCGCGGGTTGAGGTCCGGCTCCTGAATGTCAATCGCCACCTGGCCTTCAATGCTCGCGCCGAAGGCTTCCATGTCATAGCTCGGTTCGCGCAGTTCGACATCTAGCAAAGCCGATACTTCCCGCGCAACACCCATCATGCTGAAGCAGTGCCCCAGGTTGGGCGTCAGTTCGATGTCCAGCACAACATCGCCCAGCACATCTTGCAGCGGTGTGCCAGCGACATATGCTTCGTCGTGGTCCATCAGAATGACGCCTTCGTGCTCGTCACTAATGCCCAATTCTTTTTCGCTACACACCATGCTCTTATTGAAGATGCCGCGCAGGGGTTTACCCTTGAGCGTCATCAGCTTGGGTTCGTCGCTGTGACCATCCCACACGACCGCGCCTTCCATAGCGAAGGCCGTCCATAGGGGTGTCTCCAGCGGACCTTTGTCTTTGTAATCGAACAGGTTGGGCGCGCCCGTGACGCACTGCTCCAGTTCCTCTGCGCCATAATCGACCATGGCCAGCACCAGCTTATCGGCATCCGGGTGGCTCTTGACTTCTTTGATGGCGCCCAGCAGCAGTTTTTCGCGGTCCCATACCAGATGGTCCGATGGTGGCCAGCGTACACCTTCAACCTGCTGCTGTGGCACACCGATGTACCGGATATGGCCCACTTCTAACCCGGCCAGCGTCAGGCGCTCGGCCAGCAGTTCCACCGGAATGGTGATGTCTACATATTCTTTTAACCAGCTTATAGGTACAAGCATGGGTTAGTCTGTCTCCTCTTTTGATTCTTCGTCATTGCTTTCTTCTGTGTCTGTCTGACCGCGCTTGGCACGACGTCGGTGCAGTCTTTCTTGCATACCCTCACGATTATGCGTGGCAATCATCGTGATGAAGCTGGCTAACAAGCCCAGCCCCAGGATGATGTACATCACCGTAAACAGCTTACCGACCGGTGTCTGTGGCGCGAAATCACCATAGCCGACGGTCGTCAGCGTGATGACCGTGAAATACAGCGAATCGATCCAGCCCCAGCCTTCAATCACATGGAACACGAATGTCCCTAAAAGGATCAGGATGAAAACGCTGTACATCAGCCCGCGCGATGCCGGATCGCTCCAGGCCCGTCGCAACGCGCCAAAGAACTGGGCAATCAAGCTGCCTATCGCGAATAGAATCGGTATTGGCATATCGTTTTACGCTTGCCTCATCGCTTTACGCTTCGTCTGTGGCCTGCCGCTGCCCGCTGAAGTAAAGGCCCCAACAGAGCACACCCATCAACAACGGGATCAACACATCACTGGTGCCAAAGATTTGTCCATTCGCTATAAGATGTCCTGCTGGCAGCCATGCGACACCGTAGACCAACAGTCCGAGCGTCCAATGTCGCCTTGTAAGGTAGACCTGGACAGGTAGCAGCGCAACATAGTGATAAACCCAGGCATACGGTGTGAACACAAACTGGGTTGCAAGCGCTGTTGCCAATCCCCAATCGCTGAGCCCGTACTTAAGCGTGTGTCGCCACAGGATGAGGATCAGCACGATAGCCAAGGGTATCAACAGTATCTTTGCGTCTACTCCGAATGAATCCAGCCATTTCCATAGGGTCGAAGTGCCGTTGTCGATCGGCTCAAAGGCTTGATAGTTCTCGATATAGCGCGTGATCCAGTCGAAACCAACGACAAACCCGCTAGCGATGACGAACAACATAGGCACGCCGATAGCTTTGGCGATATTTATCCACGACCATTTGCGCATCCCTAACAGCAGAACGGTGCCAGCCAATACCAAATTGGTTGGTTTTACCAGCATCAGCACAAATCCAACTCCCAGCCAGAGGGCTTTTTGCCGACGATGTGCCCAATAGGCGATGGCGACACCTAGGAGCGAGATCGTGTCTATCTGGCCTGTAAGTAGCAGGTAGATCACAGGCATCGTCGCCAGTTGCAGCACCATGATTGGCGTTGGACGACTATCCGTTAGCAGCCATAGTGATACACCCAAACATGCTATAGATAGGGTAGCCAGGGCGCTCACTGCAGTGTCGACGGGCAGTTGACTGATGGGAGCAATAACTAGCAGTGTCCATGGCGCGTTGAAGAAGTTGCGGCTGGCTGCATCATATAGTTGCGTTTGCCCACTGGTCCACTTACTACCGGTAGCGTAGTAAACTTGGAAGTCTGATCCAGGTGGCCTTATTTGACTCAATACCAGGATTGCTCCAACAGTCATGGCCAACATCATTAATCCCAGTCCTAAGCCCAGGTGTTGGCTGCGTATGCCATCCATCTGCTGCGAAACAGGTTGCATTCAGCCCCCTAAAACTGCTCCAAAAAGCGCAGATCGTTCGACCAGAAGTAGCGAATGTCCTGAATGTTATGCCGCAGCATCGTCATGCGCTCTGGACCCATGCCGAAAGCAAAGCCGCTCCATTCCGAAGGATCGTAACCGCCGTTGCGCAGCACATTCGGATGCACCATGCCACTGCCGGCGATCTCCAACCAGCCTGTGTACTTACAGACGCGGCAGCCATCACCACCACACAAGAAGCACTCGGCATCGACTTCCATGCTCGGCTCTGTGAAGGGGAAGTAGGACGCGCGATAGCGCACCTGCACATTTTCCCCGTAAATACGCCGCGCGAATTCGGTGATAGTGCCTTTTAGGTCGCTCATACGGATATTGCGCCCAATCGCCAGCCCTTCGACCTGCGTGAACTGGGCTTCGCTGCGGGCGGTAATCTGCTCATTGCGATAGACCATACCTGGCAGAATCACGCGGATGGCCTTGGTGCCATTTTCGCCCAGGGTGCGCATGGCGTGGATTTGCCCCGGAGAGGTATGCGTGCGCAAGATTACGCCGTCCTGATCGGTATAGAATGTATCCTGCATATCGCGCGCGGGATGATGAGGCGGCATGTTCAACATGGTGAAGTTGATGTCGTCTTCTTCCACCTCGCGGCTGCGGAACACCTGGAAGCCCATATCGGCCCATACTTTTTGGAATTGACGGTGCATCATGGTGACCGGGTGCAGCCCGCCGACCTGGCGTGCGCGTCCTGGCAGGGTGATGTCTATTTGGCCCTCTTCCAGGTCATTGGCAATCGCCTGCGCTTTGAGCGCATCTTCACGCTCGTCAAATAGCTCGGTCAACTTGACTTTGAGCGCATTGACGCCCTGGCCAAACCCGGCGCGTTCTTCTGCGGGTAAGCCACCAATCTGGCTGAGCAGGGCACGCACTGCGCCTTTGTTCCCCAGATACTTCGACTTCCACTGCTGCAACGATTCGGCATCTTTGGCGCTCTCCAGCGCGGCCAATGCCTCTTGCTCCACCTCTGCGATTGGTTGTGACATGCATCCTCCTAACGATGTCAACAAAAACGGAACCAGTTAGACGACTGCGCTCAGCGAACAAGAGAAATAAAAAACGCACTCGCCCAATTCCAGGGACGAGTGCGTTCATAGACGCCATTCGCGGTACCACCCTGGTTCAGTCTGCACAAAGCAAACTGCACCTCATTGTGCCCATAACGCCGGGCGGCGGGACAGACTACCTACCAGGATTATCCTGATTATCACCTGCCAGCTCAGAAGTGAATTCCGCGTTCGTTTGCTGCCCAGGCTCTCAATCTACGGCCTGTGGCTCCCTGTCGCGCCCGGTGCAGTTTGCGTTGGTTCGCAAGTTGCACATACACGGACTGTCTTCGTCATCGCTTTTGTCAAATATTCGCTTTGGCCCGTATTATGCAGCCAGCTTTGGCTGCTGTCAAGCCATCGATTATCCAGAAATGGACTGATGTGAACCCTTGCGCTTCTTAAATATCTCTATAAAATAAAAATAAGCTCTTGAAAACCTTATTTAACCATCAGTTGTACCCAAAATAGGAGGTAAAAATGGCCAACGAAACGAAACTACGGATTGAACCAGGGGCTGTCTACTCTCGTCAAGAGGCAGCAGAAGCATTGGGCATTAGCCTGAGCACACTTAAGCGGCTCATCAAAAAGGGCCATCTGCAAGTCAGCAAACCCGCCGGGATGCGCCGTGTCTTTATCACTGGCGAAAGTATCCTGGGCATGTTGAACTCGACCACTGTCGAGAAGGGCGCGTAAGCCATCGGGACGCTGCGAGGCTGCGCGTGGAAGATGCCGCCTTTTGGGCAGCCACTTGTGCAATCTTTATGAATCTGTAAAGAGATTGTAGCAATTTGGTGCATTATTCCAAAAAGTGTTGTACACTGTCGAAGTCGGGTATACGCCCTGGCAGGATGTGGCCGAGTAGGCCCAAGCAACATTCTTTATCAGCGTAACTAAAACTGTGAACAATCGCACTCTTAAAACGAGTAGCGAAGGAGGAAGCGCGAAAGCGCGAAGACAATGATGATTATGACCCGTACACACGCACCCAGCACACTAGGCAGCCTCGTGCCGCTTAGTCGTCTGCTGCCTGTTGGCCAGATGTGCCAATCGGTCGTGCTGCGTATACGGCATAGCATCGTGTCTGTCGGCAGCTTGCGTTTGCCCGTCCTCGATGGATGGAATGCGTTTAGCGCCGCCACCAATGGTACGGCTAATGCCGCCAATATGAACAGAGCAGCACGCACCTTCAGCGCCATCTTTGGCGTTGATGCCGCAGGCACCGGTTCATATGTTGATGGCTTCAATGGCTTAGTTGGCCGTGAAGGCATCCCGGCGGATGGCAAAGAACCACGAAGGTGTTGGTCTCATAGATGGCGAAACCGCGCTTAGGCGCACGGATCGCCAACACCCGATCTCTTGTGAGATGCAAAGGGTACGAGACTGACACATCGGTCTCGTACCCTTTTTATTTTCTTAATACGCTGATACCGAAATACTCGAGGTGAAGCACATGTTACACAAACGGTTAGAGGAAACGTATCTACAAGTCGTCTCAAGGGCGACCACCGACCTGACGTACGATCTGGATAACATTCTAGAGGCGTTGGACCAGCTTCACAACCAAATCTCGGATGATGACTTGTCGCGCTTCACCGACACAGAAGACCGGGAAACCATCAGCTTGCTGCGAGATGTCATCTACACCGCGCAAGAAACCATTAATGAAATCGAGGCTCGACAAGCCACGCAGATGCCGATCCTGCACCTTGTCGAACATCACGAGAAGATCGGCTAGTGCTGAAGGAGTGACCTATGCGAAAGCATCAGCACAAACAACGGAGTACGGGCACAGGCTCCAAAGAGGGCGACTCGTTAGGCGATGGCCTGACAGGCAACCCATATTGGAGCCAACGCGCCACTGACAGATGTCCCGGGTACTCCGAGGACATGCCGCCATGACTCAACAAAATGATCTCATGTGTACAATCGGCAAATACTGGGTAAGCGTTTTACTGGTAAAGCAACAAGGTAGCACAAGCAACAAGCAACATCAGGTGCCATGCACCTGCATCAACGTAAAGCAAGACGAAAGACCATCATGATGGAAGACAACAGCTTCCGAATGAGAGATGGCAGCAGGCATCATCACTCACAACCTGGTCAGCGGCCAAATCGCCCGACGTCAGGTGGGTATACCGGATGCCCGATGTGGACGATGCTGCTGCCATCTGGCGACCCTAACCGCGCCAAATCGGTCTATTGTCGGCAAAATAAACTTGACTATTCCCGATTAAGGGGCCACTTGATTGTACAATTTGGCACAAATATCGGTTTTTATCATCTGAATAGCGGCTGATCGTCAGCGTCCTTAACAAAAAAGGGGTATACTTTTCTGAGGCAGTCTGTTTGACATCGGCAAGATCAGCCGTCGTTTGTAGAGAGGATAGACGTCCGTGTCCAACAGCGTTTCTGTCATCAATCAGCGGGTCTTGCTGCTCAACGGCAGCACCTGGGAACCGCTCTCCGTTATTACCGTGCCGCGTGCGATGAACCTCCTGCTGGCCGGTAAAGCCATGGTCGTTGAAGAAAGTGGCAAGTTCCTCCGTACCGTACAAGAACGGTTCGCCGTGCCGTCGGTGATCGCGCTACGCACCTATATCAATGTGCCGCGTCGTCGGGCGACCTGGAGCCGCCGGGGCGTGCTCATCCGCGATGAGTACACTTGCATTTACTGTGGCGTGCAGCCGGGTAACTTGCAGGCCAATAAGGTACTCGCCAAAAATGACTTTACCATCGATCACATCATGCCTCGGTCGAGAGGCGGCAAGGACACCTGGTCGAATACGGCCTGTGCCTGCGCCAAGTGCAACCACCGAAAGGGGGGGCGCACACCACACGAAGCTGGCATGAAGATGAGATGGGAGCCGAAAATTCCCCGCACCAGCTACCTGGTGATCGCGCTCGGAACTGGACCCTCTGTCTGGAAGCGATACGTCGAAATGTAAAACCGACCATCGCAACCAGACAACCTAGATTCCCTCAATGGAAGTGCAATCATGAGCAGTGCTTCTGTAAATTTCACACTCCCCAATGGCGTTTCCCAAATAAGACCGACATGCTGAATACGGCCCAAAGTCTAGCTTTCGCTGGATGCTATTTGTGTTGTTATTTCCATCGTGATGTAGAGCGGGTGCTGCAACGCATGGTCCACTGCTGACGTATACGCCATAGATACTGGGGATAAATAAGCTATTGGATTATATCATAAGGGAGGGCTGATATATGGCGGCTATGATTGAGGCGCATGGTCTCAAAAAAGTATTCACCACGGGCGATGGCAAACGCATTGAAGCCGTTAAAGGCGTTGACCTCGCTGTCCAAAAAGGCGAGATATTCAGTTTGCTTGGCCCTAATGGGGCGGGCAAAACCACGACCATCAACATGATTAGCGGCCTCATCGAACCCACTGAAGGCGATGCCAGCATCGGCGGCCATTCCATCACAGGCGAACCGCTCAGAGCCAAAGCGCTGCTGGGCGTCATTCCCCAGGAGATCGCCCTCTATCCCAAGCTGAGCGCACGCCAGAACCTGAACTTTTTCGGCAAGATGTACGGCCTTAGCGGTGCGGACCTGAACCGCCGTGTGGACGAAGTGCTCGATTTCATTGATCTGCGTGACCGACAGAATGACCGCGTGGAGAATTTTTCTGGGGGTATGAAGCGCCGCGTCAATATTGGCGTCGGCCTGCTGCACCGCCCGCAGGTGGTCTACATGGACGAGCCGACGGTCGGCATCGATCCGCAGAACCGCCGCCGCGTGCTCGATACGGTCTTCCGGCTACGCGATGAATACAACATGACCGTGCTCTACACCACCCATCTGATGGAAGAAGCCCAGGAACTCAGTGATCGTGTGGGCATCATCGATCATGGCGAAATCATCGCTCTGGGCACACAAGGCGAACTCACGCAGCAAGTCGGCGAAGAAGATCGCCTGACGATTGGTATTGATGCCGTGCAAGCACCTCAGCAATTGCTGGATGCCTTGCAAACGCAGATCGAAGGCGTGACCCAGGCGGAATTCCTCGCGCCCACACTGCCGGAAGGCGTTGATAGCGAGGAGCTTGAGCGCAAAGGCGGCAAGATACGGGTGCTGGCCAAACGCGGTCGCAAGGCTCTGCCGCGTATCCTCAACCTGATTGAAGAGCACAACGTCGAAGTGAACTCGGTAGAGGTCCGGGAGCCGGACCTTGAAGCGGTCTTCCTGCATCTGACCGGGCGCGCACTGCGCGATTAACGGCCATCCGGGAGGAGACCCTTATGTTCAACAAAATCTGGGCCATTGTCCAGAAAGACCTGTACACGACGTTCACTGACCGCAACCTGGTCCTGATTATGTTCGCCGTGCCACTGGCGATTGCGACCATCGTCGGCGTTGTCTTCGGTGGCCTGGGCGATGGCGACAACCTCACCCTGGATCGCATTCCGGTGGCTATCGTCAATTTGGATGAAGGCTATGAATCCTTCGGCCAGCAGGCCAACCTCGGCGCGGATTTTGCAGCGCTAGCAACGGGCGGCGAAATGACCAGTGGCACTTCAGCCGTTGGTAGCGACACTTCGACGGCCTGTCCGCTGTCTGATGCCCAGAGTAGTGGCACATCTCAAAGTAGTATGACCGATATTCTGGCTGCGACCGAAGTCGCGACCGAAGCCGAAGCTCGCGCCGGGGTCGAATCCGGGGATTATGATGTAGCCATTGTATTCCCGGCTGATTTCAGTGCGTCACTTTCGCCGCGCATCAACGAAGATGAGGCCAGCCCACCTGCCGACCCCGTCGCCGTGAGCATCTACGCCAACAGCGCCCAATCCGTCGATGGGGCGATTGTGCGCAGCATCGTTGAAGGCTACGTCGATACCATCCAGACGGGCTATATTGCTTTGGAAACGACCATCAATAGCCTGATCGCCAGTAACCCGGTAGCGGCTATCGTCGGTGGTAATAACGACGCGGCCAATGCGGTCATCGCCTGTGCCTTTGGTGATACCCTGGCGACCATTCGTTTAGATCGCCAATCTATCGAAGTCCAGGCGGACGATGAACCAGCGGTCACGGGTGGCGCGTTTTCGTACATTCTCATCCAGATTGGTGCGGCCCAGGCGATGGTCTTTGGCCTGTTCGCGGCCCAGTTTGGCATCATCAGCATCGTAGAAGAACGCCGCGAAGGCACAATGCAGCGCATGATGCTCTCGCCGACGCCGCGTAACGTCATCATCGGTGGCAAATTCACCGCGACCTTCTTCATGGTGGTGCTGCAAATGAGCGTGCTGCTGCTGGCTCTGACCGTCATCGCCAGCTTTGGCGCGGGGACGTTCGTCTGGTTGTGGGGTAGCAATATCCTGCTGTTGGTCTTGCTGATCCTGGCGGTGGCAATTGCCATCTGCGGATTGTCGGTCATCTTGGCCAGTATTGCCCGCACCCCCGAGCAGGTTGGCACATTGGGGTCGGTCTTCAACATTCTGCTGGGACTGGTCGCCGGGGCATTTGGTTTCCCACCCATCCTACCCGTTGCCTATCTATCGCTGATCTACTGGGGCGTCAACGGCCTGGAAGCTCTGGCAATCGGTAGCACCGACATCACCCTGAACCTGCTTGTGCTGTTCGGCCAGGGCATTGTCTTCTTTTTGTTGGGTACGTGGCTGTTCAGCCGCCGTGTGGAAGCGTAAGGGGCCATCATGCGAAAACTACTTGAAATCACTCTACTGGACCTGCGCATCTATCTATCGGCAGCGAGCAACCTCGTTTCATTGACAGTCCTGCCGATTGTGCTGACCTTCGTGCTCGGCGGCGTGTTTTCTGGCGGCGATGGTGGCCAGAGCCGCCTGCGCGTCGATGTCATCGACCAGGACCAGAGCGAGGCCTCGGCAGCATTTGTCGCTGACTTGCAAGCGGTCAATCCGGGCCTGTACCTGTGCCCGATGGAGCAGTCCGATAGCATCCCATGCGAGCTGCCAGAGGTTGATGGTGATGATGTAGATGCGGCTGTACAGGCCGTGCAGGATGGCGACAGCAACGCCTTGGTGGTGATCCCATCTGGCTATGCTGCTGCCCTGGAAAATCTGGAGCCGCTGAGCCTGCCGTACTATTCACAAGCCGATGCCCTGCTTGGGGATGCTGTTGCCAATTCGGTTGACGCGGTTTTGCAGCAGGTGAACGGTGCGGTTATCGCCGCCCGCATCAGCGTGGCCTACGTTGATGCTCTGGAAACAGACCTCGGTGGCGACCTGTTCGCTGATGAGAGTATGGTCGATGATTTGCAGCAGACGGTCTATACAGCCGCGGAAACGCGCTGGCAGTTGCCTTCGGCAACCATCAGCTATGAGCAGACCAAAGAGGGCGTCGTGCAGCAAGATGGCGGCCCCGCAGGCTTTTCGCAATCTGTACCAGGTACAGCCAGCATGTTCGTGTTGTTCACAGCCATCAGCGGTATCGTCCTGCTGCTGGAAGAACGTCGGCAGCAGACCTTACAGCGCTTGGCGGCTATGCCCCTGGCCCGCTGGCAGATCATTGGCGGCAAGATTTTGTCGCGCTTCTTGTTGTGTATGTTGCAATTCGGGATTGTGTTCGGCCTGGGGCTGGTCGTCGGCCTGGACTTTGGCAATGACTTGCTGGCGCTATTGCTGGTGATGGCCGCCTTCGCTGTGTGCTGTACTTCACTCGCGCTGTGGCTGGCGACCGTCGTCCGCAGCGAAGGACAAGCCAGCGCGATGTCCACCTTCCTCGGCCTGACGCTAGCAGCGCTCGGTGGGGCCTGGTGGTCGCTGGAACTTCCGTTCATCCCGCAGATCATGCGCACTATCAGCCTGATCTCACCCGTGACCTATGCCATGAACGGTTTCAATCAACTGCTGTACTATGGCGGCACGCTGGTCGATGTGCTGGTTCCGGTGGGGATTTTGCTGGCAGTTTCGGCCGTGTTCTTCTTCTTCGGGATTCGTAACTTCAAATACGTGTAACGGAAATTTCATAGTCCGGCAAAAAAGGAGAGAGGCCTTGTCAGGCTCTCTCTTTTTGCTTACGAAACATCGCTGTTGGCTTCGTCTTCTGCTAGTAGTCGCTCGATAGCAGCGGTTTCTAACTCATCGACGTAGTGCGCGACCACATCGGCCAGGTATTCCGGCAGGTCCATGTGGATTTCCTCAAACGTCTTGCGGAAATCGGGGTGCGTTTTGTAGGTATGGCCCAGCCCCGCCAGAATGTCGATGGTTGGCTCGTAAAAGTAGCGAATATGCTGGTGCCAGCGCTGGGCTAATTCCTGCACTTCCGGGCTGTTGATGGGGCTTCCGGCTTGCATATGCTGGGCGATGTCCACGTAAATCTGGCCGCCTTCCTGCTTGATGGCCTCTTTCTCCTCATCGCTGTAACTCTCCCAACGTTTGACGGATTCGTTGACCAGATCCGGCCCCCACTGCAAACGGGCCTCGCGTTGGTAGTGTTTTTGCTGCTCGTCACTAAAGCCTGTGAACAGGCGTTTTTTACTCATGTCGATTTCTCCTGCCAGGTGCATGATGGTCGTATCTACGGTGCGGATGAGTTCCCGCATGCGTTCGAGTTTTTCTGTCAGCGCTTCCCGATGGGACCGCAGCGCCGCCACCGTATCAAAATCGGGGCTGTCCAGCACGGTCTTGATCTGCTGGAGTTCCAGGCCCAATTCCCGATAGAACAGGATTTGCTGCAAGCGCAGTACTGCCTCGTCGTCATAATAACGGTAGCCATTGCTGCCGATTTCGCTTGGCAGCAGCAGGTCGATATCGTGATAGTGGTGCAGCGTACGCACGCTGATGTCAGCCAGGTCGGCTAGTTGCTTGACGGTATACACAAGTCGCCTCCAAATTACTGTGCCTAGCATAAACTATCACGTAACGTCAGAGTCAAGCATTTGCCTCTAAATGGACCTGATGCAGCGGTGGGATGCAGCGGTGGGTTGTCTTAATAATCGGCAATCCGTATTCCGCCTATGATATAGGTAAATATTTTTATATATATAACGAAATGTTCGGAGGTAATGATGAAACGGCTGATGATATTGTGCCTGGTGCTTGTCTTGGGAGCCTCATTGGCAACAACAGCCTTTGCGCTTGGCCTGGATGATCGTGGGAATCCCAATGATCCGGCTGTCAATGAGCGTGCGAATGCCTGTTTTGAGGGCGGCACCATGGCGGAGCGTTGCTTCACAGAACTGGATTGGATCGCCGGATGGTATCTCATTCGGTTTGAATATGGCATTTTTAGCCGTAGCGATGTGCCGGAGTGGGTGGCATGGATCTTGCCGCCAGAACCCGAATGGGTCCCAAGTACGAACAGTGGGGGTGGCGAACCTGGCCCGGCCCCAACTTCTGAACCAACGGCAGAACCGACTGAGGAACCAACGGCAGAACCAACTGAAGAGCCAACGGCAGAACCAACTGAAGAGCCAACGGCAGAACCCACCGAGGAGCCAACCGAGGAACCCACCGAGGAGCCAACCGAGGAACCGACTGAAGAGCCAACCGAGGAACCGACTGAAGAGCCAACTGAAGAACCAACCGAGGAACCCACGCCGATACCGCCTGCGGAACCAGGTACCAACTGTGAGACCATAACGGATGACTTCTCCCGGTCCTACGATGTTGACTTTGGTGGCGGCTATTACTTGCCATCAGGCTCCAATCAGTATCAGGCCGAGTCAAGTTGCAGCGTGAATAATGGCCGAGGCATTCCAAATTCGCTGGTTTACGCCATTAACGGCGCTTCCGCTGCGAATGACATTTGCGTCTACTATGGATTTAGTTCGGCTTCTCTATTTGTATCAGCACCGTTCTATACCTGTAACTCGTAATACAGCTAGCGCAGTGTAGCTAGCGCAGTGTTCGGTAAATAAGCAATTTGATAAAAGAGCGTACCATCGAGCGTACGCTCTTTTACATTCTCTCAGTTACAATATGTTCAGATCGCAAGTATTTTGTCGAGTATAGACGTGGTCGTACCTCAGAAGCACTTATCGCGCTTGCGCTATACCATCGTGTTGATGTTGTTTGCGGTGCTGTTTGTGGCCCTGTTCCCGCGGTCATCGGTGCTGATCGGTGACAAGTGGCAGGCCATCGCCTGGGAAGTCAGCCCGCACCAGTTCGATTATATCGGCTGGGAGCTGAATGCCATCGCTGCCAAAGCCGACCAACTGTTTTTCGGTCAGCATGCCTATATGGACGAAGCCCAGCGCTCGCAATTCGTCCGCGATTATATGGCCGACCTGGCCCAGGCGCAGCAGCTAGAAGGGCAGATCACGGCCATCTACACTGACCCTACCGTGAGCGACCCGGTCGCTGCCAGTGTCGATCTTGTCAATCAGCGCGATGCCTTACGCGCCGATCTCGCTCAGCGCCAATCGACCGCCGAGGCCATCTTAGAAGGGCAGGTCGCGGCTGTACTGGTGGAACAGGGCTTTGGCCAGTTGGGGCAGCTCGTCCCGCCCATGTCGATGCGCTTCAGCCGAGTCCCTATGCTGCTGATTACTTCCCCGCGCGATGAAATCAAGCTGGAAACCAGCATCAACCTTTATCCACTGCCGATTGATGACATCACGGCTATCGAAGCCGAGATCGACCAGCGCTATGACGTGTCCTCCCTGATCGTGCCGCTGGGGGGCATCGCGCTCTACCCGGCTATGATTATGGAAACCACGTCTATCCGCTGGATTACCGAAACCTTCGCCCATGAATGGCTGCATCAATATTTGCTGGCTTTCCCGCTGGGCTTGTACTACTTCACTGATAGCAATGGCCTATCCGGGGATGCCCGTACCATCAATGAAACCACCTGTGACTTGTTCGGTAAGGAATTGGGCCGACTGGTTTTAGAGCGTTACTATCCTGACTTAGTGCCACCACCTGTCACGCCATCAGCCGTGGAAGAACAGCCGCAAACCAAATCACCGCCGGAGCCACCTGCTTTTGATTTTGCCGCTACGATGAACGATACGCGCGTCGGTGTCGATGAATTATTAGCTGCTGGACGCGTTGAGGAAGCTGAAGCCTTCATGGATCAGCAGCGCCAGCTTTTTTACGAAAACGGCTATGCGATCCGCAAGATCAATCAGGCGTATTTTGCATTTTACGGGGGGTATCAAGCCGGAGGCGTACCGGGTATCGCTGGCGAAGACCCTATCGGTCCGGCCATTCAATCGATACGGGCACAAAGCGGGGATTTGCACGATTTTATCGTCACTATGCGTACAATCACCAGCCAGGAGCAATTACTGGCCCAGAACATGACATCTGACAACACAGAATAAATTGTAATCTTGGTTATTCTGGTTAATATAGAACTAAACGGTTCGGTATAGCAGTTTAGTGGAGCCTGTTGTCATGGCTAATCATTGCGTCCATCGCCATTATCTCAACAACAATGTGCATAAATTCATCTTTGAAAAGTCCGATGAGCAGGCCGTTGATGAATTCTGCCAGGTGTTCGAGCAGCTTATGCGCGAACATGAAGGTTCCGATCCTATCCTGATGATGGTTGATTTGCGCCCGGATGGCATTCCGCCGTTCCAATATCTGCTGCGAGCTATACGCGATATCTATAGCCGGGTAGACAATCCGCCGGAATTTCGGTCGGCTTATATGTACAATCGCAGCATGTTTTTGGCTATCATGCGCCGTTTCTTCAGTATGCTCAACCTCAATAACCAGCGCCAATTCTTTGAAAACCCCAATGAGCCGGATGTGCTGCAATGGGTGCTAGAGGGTCAGCAACCCCAGTTCGCTACCGACCTCTAGCTCCAAATACCTAGCTCGTGTTGGCATTTATTGATTCAGTGACCCATCAGAAAGCGCAGATTGTAGGGGCAAGACATGTCTTGCCCACGAGTTTGGCATGCCAAACCCCTACGAAAGCACTCAAAAGATCAAACATCAATACGACTTAGCCTTGCCAATCGCGAATAATGGCCGCGACCAGGGCGGCTTTGCGCGGCAGGCTGGCGATGACCACATGTTCATGCTGGGCATGTAAGCCCTGGCCCTCCGGCCCCAGACCATCCACAGTCGGAATGCCCATTGCGGCGGTGAAGTTGCCGTCGCTGCCACCGCCTGCGCCATCGTCGCGCACGGTGATGCCGTTGGCCTTGCCAATCGCCTTTATCTGGTCGATCAGTTCGCTGTTGCGTTCCATCGGCGGGCGTGAGGTCTTCTCCGTGACGATGACCTCGGCGCCAGGGAGAAATGGGTGCAGGTCGGCCAGTGCCGCGTCGATGCGTGCTTTGGCGTCCATCGTCATCATGCGCGTATCGATATGCGCCGTCACCAGATCAGGAATGACGTTGCCAGCCGACCCGCCCTGAACCAGATTCACGCACACCGATGTCCCCATTTTGAGGTCGTTTAGCTTATTGATGGCCAGCGCTTGCTGGGCAAATTCGATAATCGCGTTGATGCCCATCTCCGGCTCGTTGCCGGCATGTGCCGCACGGCCTTTGACCTTCAGTTCATAGGTTGCGCTGCCTTTGCGCCAGCCCTTGAGCGAGCCATCGCGGGTGGGCGGCTCCATCACCAACACCAGGCTGCTTTCTGCGGCCAGTTCC
This sequence comes from Anaerolineaceae bacterium, assembly GCA_002699585.1. Classification (GTDB taxonomy): domain Bacteria; phylum Chloroflexota; class Anaerolineae; order Aggregatilineales; family Phototrophicaceae; genus Phototrophicus. Next base: position 122,896 of record PABP01000009.1, read on the forward strand.
TTGATGAGCGCCTCGGATGCCCGACTGCTGATTTCCTCGTCGCTGGTCAACAGATAGTGAATGGGGCGGTTGGGTAGTTCGCCGCGGTCCATTAGCCCCTTGATAGCGAACAGGGCCACCACCAGGCCACCTTTCATATCGAGCGCACCGGGGCCATACAGCAGCCCATCGTCGGTTATCGTCACCGGGCGCTCGGCCAGTGTGCCAAATGGCCACACCGTATCGCCGTGTCCCAATATCAAAATGGGCTTGCCGGGGGCTTCTGCGTTCCAGATCGCCTGCAAAATATCGCCGACATCCTCGCGCGCATGCCGGGTGACGTTGGCGTCGTTGGGTTCAAATACAGAGGATGTCATATAGTCCATAAAGGCATCGACGCGCGGCTTATCAATCGAGAAAGTCTCATACTCGACCATCTTCGTCAACTGCTGCACCATCGCGTCTTGTTGCTGGGTAAAATAGCTGCGTAAATCACTCATGGGATGTCCTTCGTGGTGGGTGTGTCATCAAAGCTAATACGGGCACAGATCAAGTGCCTCATACGTCGGATTGTAGCGCCCATACCGGTTGAGCTGGTCGAGTGCTTGTGGGCGAATTTCAATCACGCGCTGCACGGATTCACAGGCGGTATGTAAGTCGCTGCGGGCTTGCATCGTGTTCAGGAAGGTATAGGCCAGTGCGATATACACCGGCTGATCGTCGGCGGTATCGCCTTCTTCAACCGGATAATCTGTGTTGATACGCGCCGTTACCTCGCTCAAACGTGGGTCTTCCAGATAGGCATAGGCCAGCGCCAGCCGATACAGCGCATAGGTCGTGATCGTCTGTGGCCCATCATTGAACCAGTAGCGCAGATCGAGATTCTCGTCATTGAGCACAGCGTCATACAGCCGCGCCGCGCCGCCGATGTTCTGCTCGGCAAATAGTCGATCCGCTTGATGGATGTACTGAATGTAATAGTCGGGCGAATCCAACTGAATGATACTCAGAGTATAGCCGCTGCCATTCCAGTCGTAGACATTGACGCCCGTGCGCAGTGGACCCGTTGCCGTATTGCCGCGCGTATCCAGATCAACCACCAGCTCAGTAATCGTATCGTTGTCGGTATCGGCCACACGCGGAACTTCAAGCGTTCGCACGGGTTCATTCAGGATGTTCAAGAAGCGACCGCGCGCCGTATCCCAGCGCAGAATCTGCGTATCATAGGTACATAGGTCAGCGGATTCACATATGCGGCGGCTGACAACCATTTCGTTCTGCAAATCCTGGTTGACATCGCCAATCCACACCAGGGCGGGTGGGGCGCTGCCTTCGCTCGATAGGTCAAAACGCAGCCCATAACGTCCATTTTCGCAGCCCAGCACCAGCAGCGTGCCGATCCCTTCCGGCGAAGTAAAGCCCATGACCAGTTCCGGCTGGCCCTCGCCCGTCAGGTCATCATCACGCACATAGCTTTGCTCGCCCAAGGCGTCCCAATCGTCCAGCACATCGCCGATGCTGCCATACGTCCCACCCGCATCTAGATAGCTCAACAAGCTACTGATGGCATTTTCGCGGGTGTTGGGTTCATCAGGGACATCGTCATTGCCAGTTTGGGCAGGGCAGGCCTGGAAGTTGGGCGTAGGCGTGGCGCGTCCCGTCTGGGCGATGATTTCCGCGGGGCTGGCCCCGCTGCCGCTGCGGTCGACCAAGGGCCCACTGAGCTGTTGACCGGGTGTCATCGTCGGGAAGGGAATATCGGTAGGTAGCAGCGACGTGGGCGGTGTCGGTTGACAGGCGGCAGCCATCAGCAGCACAATAGCACCGAAAAGGCTAAAAATCAGGCGGCGGGTTTGCAGCCGTCGCCGCGTCAAATCGTGGGCATCCATAGGCGTATCCATAGCTCGGAAGTATACACCAGCCATCACCCATAGGAAAGTCATGCCGACCACAGCAACGCACTCCATTGACCCCCAAAGCATCCATCTGCGTGATGCCACTGCTGCTGACGATGCCACTATCAAGCGGCTGATCCGACAGGCACACCTGGACCCCACATCGCTGAAGTGGGCGCATTTCATGGTCGCTGAGCACAACAGTCGCATTGTCGGTTTTGGTCAGGTGAAACCGTATCCGGGCTGCAACGAAATCGGCAGTTTGCTGACGCTGCCGCGCTATCGTGGCCTGGGCATCGCCAGCCGTTTGATGAACGCCTTAGAAGCCCGTGCAGGTGTGCCGTTGTACCTGCTGTGCCTGCAAAAGATGGTCCCATTTTATGAGCAGCACGGCTATGAAACCATTGGCTGGTGGCAGGCCCCGGCTTTCCTCAAGCTAAAGCTGCTGCCGACCTTCCTCATGCGTTTATTGGGTATGCGTGCGCATGTCATGGTCAAGCGCTAAAACGTGATGGTGTAAACAAAAACAGGGCATGGCCATTGCCACACCCTGTCACGTTTAAAATAGGCTTGCTTGGCTTAGTCGCTTGCCAACTGCTCAACAGTGCTCAAATCACGACGGGCATTGCGCCAGCGCAACCAGATCGACCCCAGCAGCACGATGAAAATAGCTGCTGTCACCGCCAGGCCCAGGTACAGATAAGCAGTATTGTCGCTGGTGATGAAGAACCCACCCAGCAGGGTGTAGTTATAGGCATCGACCATCTGGGTGGCATCGGCATCGCCAATCGCGATAGCCACATAATCGGTTACGCCAAAGTTAAGGCCATAGCCGGTGACGGTTGTGCCGTCGATATCATAGGTCGCACTTTCCCAATCGCCACTGGGCAGGGAAACCGTCTCGATAGTTGGTTCAGGCAGCTCATCAATAGCGGCGATACCCAGTGATTCAATAGCCTGCTCGATACCCGGCAGCGTCGTGTCTTCTTCCCAAGTGCGGTCGACCAGCGGCATATAGACGGCGACTTCCGGGTCGTCCTCAATGAATGCGATCACATAGCGGCGACCTTCCTCGATTTTGCTGAGGATCGACACGTTGCTATTGCCTTCATCGTAATAACGTTGTTCCCAGGTGCCATCGGCTGTGTTGACGCGATTGCTGAAGATCGGCTCGCTGGTGATGGTTGCGCCCAGGGCTTCGGCAGCGACCTCGGTCGGGTCGTCGCCTTCGCCTGTGGCGGTCGTCACGATGCGGGCCTGTAAGTCCGGGTTGAGGAAGAAGGCGGTCTTGTCATCGCTCTCATCGACCCATGTCGTCAGCACCGGCACGTTAAAGCCATCTGCGGAGCTGTAGAAGGGAATTTCCGGCGCTTCTTCTTCGCTCATTTCAGCATCGCTGCTGCCCTCGGCAGCGTCTTCCTGGGCATATAGGGGCAGTGCCACTAGTAGCAGCATTCCGCCGATAATCAGCCACTTAGCCCAGCCAAATTGTCGATTTTTCATGCGCTTAGTACTTCCATTTTCTTGCGATTGACCCAGTCAAGCATATTCTCTAGCCGGATGCGATACCACATCAGCGTGACAGGGACCAGCAGGCCCCAGATGACCAAACCCACCATCAGCGCCGTGACCACGCCGTCGCTTGCTGCAAAAGTACCCTGGGCGTTCTGTGGGCTGTTGCCGACCACGGTCGGGTGGATAGTATCTTCTCTAAAACGAATGATGAACAGCGTCAGCAGCACCGTGGCAAATGCCAGGATGCCGTATACGCTGGCGAAGCGGCGGCGCGTGTCCATGTTGTCGATGCCTGCTCGCAGCATCATGTAGGCTGCATAGGTCAGCACCATGATGGCTTCCGATGTCAGGCGCGGGTCCCACGTCCACCAGGTATTCCAGATAGGCCGTGCCCAGATCGAACCGGTAATCAGGTTAATCATTGCAAAGGCGAAGCCGACTTCCACCCCGGCCACAGCCAGACGGTCCCACTTCGGATCGCGCTTCCATAGATACATGATGCCACCCAGGACAGTCGCCCCAAAGGCCAGGAACGCACCAAAAAATGCGGGCATGTGCACGTAAAAAATACGCTGCACTTCGCCTTGTTCGATGTCTGTCCCGGCAATGTTCAGGGCAAACACCAGTGCTATGACCACACCAATCACCGTTACCAGCGTCAGAATACGCAGGAGATTGGGTGCCGGTGTAGGCGCTTGGGCGAAATCTTTTGGTTTTGCTTGTGCCATGCTAAACCCCTTAAAACCTACAAAAAACTATAGACGGATTGGCAAATTATAGCAGGTTTCGATGATGAAAAAAGGAAGTGAGACGGATGTTACCCTGCTTTGATGCTTTATGTTTGCGCTTTATGGCTACTCTTCAATGATGAAACCAAAGGTGAAGAAACAAAGAACCATGTAAATTACATCCATGACCAGCAGAATTTGCGGCCAGCTAATCCACAGATCAGTTGGGTCGCCGCTGATGATCGACGTTGTGGCGCGTACAGACGCCAGCAGCACTGGTAGCACAATCGGCAGCATAGCAATCGACAGCAGGGCATCGCGCGCCCGTGTCTGGGCGGTCATCGCTGCCAGCAGTGTGCCCGTCGTGCTAATGCCGAAAATGCCCAGGACCAGGATCACCAGCACCCAGGGCGTAATCAGTGTGATGTTATACAGCAGAGTGCCCAATGGCAGCAAGATCAAACCGACCAGTAGCACCACCACAAAGTTCCCCAGGAACTTGCCCAGGAACAGGGCGCTGCGGTCCACGGGTGCTAGCAACAGTGCGTCGAAGCTCCCTTGCTCACGCTCAGAACTCATGCTGCGGTTGAGGCCAATAATGCTGGCAAAGGCCACCGTCACCCAGATGACGCCGCTAATAGCTGTCTCGCGTGCTTCACGGTCCATTTCCAGGGCGAAGCTGAAGATGAGCACGCTCAACAGCGCGAATAGGCCCATCACGCTCAACAGCTCACGGCTGCGTATCTCGGCTAGCATATCCTTGCGCAGGATGGCGAATGTCACCTGCCAGAAACCGGTTTTCATGAGGCAGGCTCCACACTTGTTTCGATACGCGGTTGGGGCGCGTCACTGGGAATTTTGTCGGCAATAGCCTGTGCATATACGCTCGCTAGTTGATGCTCAGCGATAGCTACAGCTTGCTTATCCAGCACCACTCGCCCCCGATTAAGGATCATGACGCGCGTGGCGACCTGCTGGGCGCGTTCCAGCAAATGCGTGGAAATCATCATGGTTTGGCCGTCCTGGTGCGTGTGCCGGATGATGTCATCCAGCATGGCTGCCGCATCCTGATCCAACCCGCTGTATGGCTCATCAAAGAGCAGCACATGCGGTGAATGCAAGAGCGCGCGGGCGATGCTCAGGCGCTGCTGCATGCCTCTGGAAAATGTCCGAACCAGGCTTTCCGCACGTTTGGTCAGGCCGACCTGTTCCAGCAGAGCGGCGATGCGGTCATCGCGTTCGTTCTTCGGCACATCATACAACCGCGCGAAGAAGACCAGATTTTCACGGGCCGTCAGGTTGCCATACAGCAGTGACTGATGGCTGACCATGCCAATCTGGGCGCGCACGGCGGCAGCTTCTTTGGGCATCTGCCAACCGCCGATTTCAATCGTTCCCGATGATGGCTTGATGAGGCCTGCAATCAAACGCAGCAGCGTGGATTTACCGCTGCCGTTTGGTCCCAATAAGGCCACACAGTCGCCCTGTGCCACGTCGAGGTCAAGCTGACGCAGCACAGGGATAAAATCGTAAATCTTGACGAGTTCTCGTATGGAGAGAACCGCAGGTGTGTCACTCATGCTCAGGAGCCACTGCTTTCTTCGGTGGTATCGTCAGAGCTATCATCGCTGCTGTCACTAGAAGCATCGTCTGCGCTGTCGTCTGATGTATCATCAGCAGGCGCTTCTTCGACGGTGTCTTCGGTTGCGGCGTCTTCAGCCGGGGCGATGCCCAGGGCTTCATCGATGGTGGCATTCAGGATAATCGGCGCAAAGCCTTCCAGCAGCTCGCCATTGACCGAAAGGGCTGGTGTGCCCGTATAGCCGGGGACCTCGCGTGCATAGGCTTCAGCGACGTTCACGATTTCAGCCGTTTCGCCAGCTTCCATGCATGCATAGAAAGCCTCTTCGTCCAGGTCCAACTGGGACAGGCTTGCGTCGATGCGTGAGGGAATGAAGGCCGTGCCACCGCGTTCTTGGACCTTGTAAAGTGCATCGTAGTAGGGCCAGAACTGGCCTTGTTCGCCAGCACATAGGGCGACCTGCGCGGCATAGACGCCATTGGGTACGTTACCCGTGCTGGCGATGGGCACATACGTAAATTCGACCTCACCGGCGACGATACGCTCGAAAAGGCCACCATAGACTTCCTCATGGAATACGCGGCAGGCCGGGCAGGCGAAGCTGCCAATTTCCTGGACTTTGGCGTCCGTATCCGGGTTGCCAATGACCGGGAAACCTTCTTCGGTTTCGCGTTGTTCAAGCGTACTGTAGACTTCTGCGCGCTCAAGCAGTTCTTCATCGAACAGCGGCGTCAGGCTGGCTTCGACGTTGGCAAAAATTGCCTGTACAGTTTCAAGAGACTCATCCAGGCGTTCGGTTGGCCCAACGACCGTGCCCACCAAGTACAGGTCATCCATGACGTAGCGTCCGAAGGCATAGGCGGTGGCATCTTCTTCCGTGATGCTCAACTGGGCGACAGTCACGCCCGCAAATTCCGCTTCGACAATTTCTGGGCCATCCTCGGCGACGCCGAGCAGGGTTTGCAGTTGCTCGACAGCCGGCTGTGGATCAGTGCCGTAGGGCACGCCTGCCAGGATGAAACGCATCACCACCGGATCTTCAGGAATCGTCGGATTTTCTTCTTCGGCCAGGGCAGCGATGTCGAAGTCGGCAGCCAGGGTCATGCCATTGGGGTCCAGCAGCGCGCCCCAGTCTTCCGGCAAGCGCAGGGTGACTTCATTGAGGGTGACTTCTTGTGGTAGCTCGATGTCATCCTGCGCCTGGGTCGCCACGACAGCGATCAGCAGTAGCAGGGCGAGCAAAACATAACGGGTTAAACGGATCATCAAATCTTTCCTCTCCTAAAGGGTTGTAACTATTTTGCGTGTAACGTGTCAACGACAAACGTCGCAAATTCTGACGTTCAGGTTACGATTCCTGGCTCTCGGACATCAGGGCTGTGAGCCGTGTTTTAAGATCAGCCCGTTGGCGGCGGTACAAATCATGGTTAATCTGGCCTTGATCGTGCATGGCATCCAGCTCGGCAATTTGCCGGATCAACTGCTGAATTTCCACATCCGCCGACGGACCCCGTCGGCTGCGCCAGATGAACAGGCCGATAATCAATACCAACACCAGGACAATAATCAGGATAACAGGCAGGACGGCATCCGACGAGACCGCGGTTGTCTGACTTGCCGGGTTGCTGAGCGAGCCTTGCAGCGTATAAGCCAGCGACGCACCGCTGTCGGCGGTCACATTGCCACTGAATACCCGGTAGTCGATGCCGCCGATGGTCTGCGACTCTGTTGGCAGCAGCATATCGCTGACGAGGTCGATATTTGATGGAGCGACGTAAACATTGACCTCGCCCACAACCGGATACTGGAAGGGTTGGTCGATGACCGCTTCGCTTTCATACGGCAGGAAGTAGGCAATGGCGATATCGGTCTCACCCGGTGGGATGGGATCCGCATAGACCAGCGCATACTGCTCTTGAACAACCAGGAAACGCGGGTCGTTCAATGGGCTAAGCAGGATCGCACCTGGGGGCAGTTGGATCAGCAGCGATACCACGCCCTGAACGCCACTTTCTGTGGGGGCTGTCAGTGAAAACTGGCGGTCGGAGTCGTTCGTAAAGCGGATACGCTGGTTGAATACCAACCCCGATGTCAGTTCGCCCACGTCGAGTTGGTCACGGGCGATGGTCGTATCAATCTGGTTGACGCTGATGACACTGGTATCGTCAGTGGTTTCGTACAACGTCAGGTCGATGGTATTTTCGACTAGCAATTGGTCGCCGGGCAACACATCACTGATGAAGAACTGCTCGTTGTAGGTCACATAGACCACATAATCTTGCTCTGGCGCTACCGGAACATCGGCGAAGCTGTAGCTGCCATCGGGCTGCATGGGCACGCTCATGGACTGTACGCCGACGTCTTGTGCGCCATAGCGCAAATTGACATCCATGCTGGTGGGCAGGGTCGCGCCTGCGCTGCCCATGCGGATCATGCCACTGATGGTTGTGGTTTCGCCAGCCTGTGCCAGTCGAATTGCCTCATCGCGTGATGCTTCTGCGTTGGTCACAGCTAGCGTGCGACTATAAGCGACGATAGCCCAGATGTCCTCTGCGCTGTAGTCTTCGCCGAAAGCAGGCATATTCTCGCCAATGCCCTCGTCGATGTTGACGAAGAAATTGCGGTCTGTGAGCGTTGCCGTATCAGCTAGATTGGATAGATCAATGGTCTCGCGGCCACTCTCAACCAGCTCTGGGCCATCTCCACGCCCAAGCTCACCATGACATTCCAGGCACTCTATCTCATATAGCTCCTGCCCGCGTGCGATCTGCTCCGGCGTTGCCCACAGCGAATGCACATACAGGGCCACATCCCAGCGTTCTTGCTGCGTCAGTTCATCGGCCCAGGGCGGCATCAGCGCGTCGATGTTGCCGTCCGTGATGATGCTGTAATAGTCAGCCGGGGTTTGGCTGCGAACGTGGTCCGCATCCAGGAAGGAGGGCATCGCCGGAATGCTGCCATCCTGCACCAGCGAACCCTGGCCATCGCCTGTTATCCCGTGACACTCTGTGCAGTGTCGTTGGAAGATGGCCGCGCCATTATAGAGATCAGGTGTTTGTTGGGGGGTATCATCGGCGGTAAAAGTGGGTGCGCTGGCCGGGGTGACCGTAGCCACCACTTCTTGCTCGCCAGCCAATCCGCCGCAAGCGCTCAAGAGGCTTGCCACCAGGGCGACAGCCAGTAAAAACAGTATGCGCCTGTATCGTACGGAATGCCGTGCGTCACTCATGGGAATCTACGCCTAACATGCGGTTGCTGCGGTAGAGCCAGCGGGTCGCCAGTGCGTGGCGACCCCGCGTATCGGGCAAGTTCCCCGTGGTGGCCGCAACATGCTAGCCCTGATGTCGTGTTGGTTCGCTTGATTGCGTCAAGCGTATCTTGTTCTAGCGATCTAGATGCTTACGTGACCTGGACGGTTACGCGACCTAGACGTTATCTTGCAGATGGATCTCGTCGCCGGGTGTGTTTTCTTCAAAGCGGCTGGGGCACTTCAAGAGCAAGTCAGTGGCATAGAAGACGCCATCTTCGCCCAGCGTACCTGTCAAAATGGCCTGCGCTTCATGCTGGAGCAGGTCCGGCTTGGCGGTATCTTCGATGAAGACGGGTAGGGTTGTTGCCCCATCGACGTTGACGGCTTCATGCAGAGCAGTCGCCAGGTCTTCGTATTCATCTGGTAATGTGGCGATGCTAAAGGAAAGTTCACCAGCATCGCTATTGTACTGGATTGTATCGCCGAAAACGGCACCTGTCAGACGGACGGTCTGGCCGACGTACTCCGGGTTGGCCACGACGTCATCGACACTGACGAAGTATTGCGCGCCAGTGCTCGTGCTGGAAATAATCAGCACAGCAACAGCCGCCAAAATCAGCACACCGCCGATAACAAACTTCAACTTCTCGAATTTGTTGTCGTTCTTTGCTTTTTCGTTGCCAGTATCGGGGCCTGAACCTTTTTGCCAGGTCAATTCAGCCATGTGTTTTTTCTCCAAGAAAGACTAGCCAACCAGTTTGATGTAAATATTTGCGTACTGATGCTACTTGATATTATGCCTGTTTGTCGCCACTTTTGGGTGTTTTCTCATATAAGACTGCCCGACAATCATAACGATTGGATGATGATCGTCACGCGGCTTATCTTATAGCTGCAAACAGGCTGCTTGAACTAGGATTCGCTGGTGGTTGTATTGCTGGATGCCTCGCGTCGCGACATCACATAGCCAACCAGCGCCACCGCGCCCAAACCACCCAACAACAACAGCATGCTGATGCCCGGAGGCGCTGTTTCCACTTCTGTAGCGGCCTCTTCCTGGGCCAGGACGGTTGCTGTCGTCAGCAGCAGTAGGGCAATGGTCAAGAGTGTTGGATTCAACCGTAGTTGCATAGAGATTTCCTCAGTTTGCTGTGCGCTTGGTCTGTGCGCTGATAAACACATTTAGTCTTTAGGTCTCTATTGTACCGTGTTCCTGCCCGTCTCAATAGCGTAACTTGTCGTTTTTAATCTGTATCTTCTGGCAATTGATCCTGGCTCATCAAATACGCGACCAGGTCTGCCAGTTGCTGCACATCCATGCGCTGGCCGAAGTTGGTCGGCATCAAATTAGGCGCGTATGGCTCTACCACATAGTCGTTCGGGTGCAGGATAGACTCTACCAGGTAGTGGACATCACTATATCCCTCGAATTGCGCCAGGGCCAAGCGTTCTTCGTCAACGCGCGTCCAGGTGCCCTCAGTGGGTGGGGCGGCTTCGCCTTCGTGGCAACCAGAGCAGCCCAACGGCGTGCCGTCAAGCGCGTCTTCCATGCCATTATATAGCAACTGCCCATTGAAGCTGTCGCCCATGATCGTTTCTAACTCAGCGAGTGCCGCTTCGACATCATCACCGACAGCATTCGCCGCCAATATCGTGCTGACATCCGTTAGCGCCAGTGTATTGCCAATCAGCGCGTTGATCTCTAGATCACTCGGTTCATAGCCGCAGTCGATGGCCAACTGCTGGTAGATATTCGCCAGCCGGAACATATTCGCCAGGGCCAGGTCGCTGTCACCTTCAAAATCCAGCGGCAGCGCGGCTTGCAAGCCTTCGATCTGAGTCGCCATATTCGATGGATCGCAGGCATCAGGGCTGCTTTCGCCCTGGGCCACGAGTAATATGCCAGCAGACATCATGGCAACTACCAGCGATACAATGGCCAATAGACGGTAGGATAAGATACGGCGACGGGTAAACATGGTCATCAATCCTCCAACAAAAAACCCCCGCCAGTGTAGGGCAGGGGTTCTTATGTGACTAGATGGAGTTGGCGTTATTTACTGGCCAACCTTACTCGCCGTAGCTTGCAACGTATGCGATGATGTCAGCAATGTCTTGCAGCGTCAACTGCTCGGCATAGTTCTGCGGCATCGCGCCAGCAGCCCAGCCATCGACTACATAAGCATTCGGATACAGGATACTCTCAACCACGTACTGTTCCGCTGTGTAGCCCGCAAACTGCGACTCGTTCAGACGTTGGCTGTTGATGTTTGCCCATTGTGTAGTCGTATCTGGGGCTGCAGCACCACCCAGGTGGCAACCGGAGCAGCCCAGGCGTGCGCTTGTGCTTGTCAGTTGCGCACCCGTGTATAGCTGTTCGCCTCGTGCGGAGTCGCCTGTTACATCAGCCAGAGCTTCAACTACCGCCATGACATCCGCATTGTAGGGGTCACCCGCCAGATTTTCGACAGGCTCACCAGACTGGACCAGGGCACCATCTGCCGGAATCTTGCCGAACTGCGCGACTGCGTACAGATCGTCGAGTGTCCAATCGTCGCCCTTATCCCAGTTCAGGATGTAGTTGACGATGTCACTGATCTTGTCGTCACTGAGTGGACCGCCTGCACGTTGGGACCAGGCGACCATCTGGTTGCCATCCCACACAAACTGGCTGCCGGGGCGGCCATGAATGAGTGTCGTTGTCACATAGGCCTGCAAGTCACCACCGAAGCTGTACTGTGTCAGGCGTGACGTATTATCACGGACAATTTCAGAAACAAGCCGTTGGTCGTCAGCCGCCAGGGCTTCAGACACGCCGGGCAAGTAACCTGCGATGAAAGCTGGTTCCAGGGCGGCAAGCTGTTCTGTACGCTGCGCGTACAGTGGGTCAAGCTGCTCTTGTAGCACAGCGATGTGCAACGGCAGATTTTGCTGCAATACCGCGTTGATTTCTTCCTGGATCGTGCCTGTTTCTTCTTCAGTCAGGTCTTCATTGGCCAACTGAGAAACTAGATCACGATACTCAACTTCCAGGTCGGTGTAATTGGTATCTGTCAGGTCATTGATCTCTTCAATGCGTTCCGCGATCTCTACCGCACGGGCCGCACCTTCTTCAGTTTCGCGGTCCAGCGTGGCAATTTCCGCAAAGAGTGCTTCGCGTTCGCCTTCACGGGCATCGTCACCACTATCGACGCCCAGCAGGTCGCCCATCTGGCTATCCAAATCGTCGATCTGGCGCTCATAAGCGGAGATTTGCACGTTCAGGTCTGCCATATAGTCATGGCCGAACATCATTGGATTGTTCAGGCCCGGTGCGCGATTGGCGATACCTAAACCATTCGGCCCGTGGCAGGTCGAGCAGTTGGCGGCGAACAGTTCGGCGCCACGCTCAATTGAACGTCCGTTGTGTTGGTCTACGAAGGCCGCCATACGGGCCGGTTCGTTGATAGCGACCCAGCCCAGCAGGACCATGACCGCTACGAACGCGACGATACCCGTAAAGATACGCCCTTCGAGCGTTGGGATGACAAAATTACTCAAGAAGCCTTTCATGCGCCTCCCGTCCTCTTTTTAGTCGAAGTAAGCCGAGTCTTCGTGCAGATAAATGTGCGCTGTCGCAATACTGCGATGAATAACTGGCTCACCCAATTCATTCAAAACTGGCTCACCGGTTTCTTCGTCGATTTGATATACATACTGGGGTGTACCATCCGCGTTGTATTGCGGCACGCCGGCCTCAATCACGACGGTATCCCAGCTAATGACCAGGTCAATGCGACGCAGGTTGTCCTGCCAAGGCACAACAATCATCGCACCCCAGGCATTCGGTAGCTCTGACGCGCGATGTTCGATTTCTTCATCGAGTTCTTCAAGTACCGCGAGCAGTTCAGGCGCATCACCCGGTACAACTGAGAATCGTGATGGAATCTGGCCTGCAGGCAAGTGCGCTACCCCCAGGTCTGTGACCATTGTATTGAACACGCTCTCGCTAGCATACATCGGCACAGTGGTGATTTCTTCTTCAAACTGAGCGACGGCGTCGCGTGTTGACTGGCCTTCCAAAGTATGCAACTGTTCGGTTGTATACATACCCGGTACAGCCTGGTCGAACGGAATTGTCCGTGCAGCACCCACCGCATTATGCGCGGGTTCCTTGGTTATCTCATGCAGAATTTCCGTTTCAGCCGATGTCGCAACCGCGAATTCCGGCAGACCCATGTAGCTGAGGACCGTCGCAAATGAGACAAGGAACATTGCAGCGGTCAGCATCCAGCGACGATGCGCATAACGGCGGCTGGGGGTCACATCCAGGTAAGGGATGGCTGCTAGCAGGCCGAGTGCTGCGGTTGGGAAGAAAATACCCCAGAAGAACTTATCGCCTAGCTTCAGCGCACCCTGAATCCACAAGAAGTACCAGGGAGCTGTCGTGCCCAGCGGTGTGACCTGCGGATCCGCATGATTTTCTAGCGGGGCATGGTAGAACCAGATGCACAACACGGTCATAATCAGGGTCGTCACCGCGATCCACAAAATCTCGTTGGAGAGAATGTCCGGGATGAAGTAGACACGCTTATCCAGGGGCACGCGCTTGGCCGTATCCTCACCGATATTCTCAGCTTGGGGTGGCAGGCTGTGTCCGTGAATGATGACCTTGTAGTAATGAACACCCGTAAAGATGAACAAGAACAGCGGTAGCGCCAACACATGCAACAAATAGAAGCGCAACAGACCGTTGGCCCCTAATTCCGGCGCACCACGCACAATCAAGTTGACTTGTTCACCGATAACCGGGGTTGCTTCCGCCATCGACGCACCAATCGTCACCGCCCAGAGCGCTAACTGGTCCCAGGGCAGCAGATAACCGGTGAAGCTCAACAAGCCCGTGATCACCAGCAGCAGCAAGCCCGTAAACCACGTAAATTGGCGGGGCTTTTTATAACTACCTGTGATCCACGTTCGCATCATATGCAGCGCGACGATAATCACCATCGCTTCCGCACCCAGACGGTGCATATCGCGCATAAATTGCCCCAGCGGCACATTGCTGAGAATATTCAGCATATTGCCATAGGCAATTTCTGGTGATGGCGTGTACCAGAACATCAATAACAAGCCAGTGATCGTCTCAAAAACGACGAAATAAGTAGAAAGCCAACCTAAACGGAAGGTTGGGTACACGCCAGTCATATCTTGATGATAATAACCGGGGCGCATATGCATCCAGAAGCCATCCGCATGGGGCTGCAAGCGCGGGTTCGGACGACGACTGGGCGCGTCACCCCGCATAGCCTCGCGGATGTCCTGAATGTTCATGCCCGCCGTTATGCGTTCAACGGTTTCGTTGACGCCTTCTACAACGGCTTTGCGTAAACCCTTTTCCTTTACATCATCGAGGAAAGAGGGAAACGGGAGGATCGACATATTTCCAAAACCTCTCTAAATGGCTACCAGTAAGATCGCTTAACCGTTGGCGGGACCGGTGATCTTCGAACCGGTGTTGACACGGATTTCCGCGATTGTCTTGCCTTCAGGGATCGGGATAGGATCGCCTGTATCGTCCGTGACTGCCGAAGTACCATCGGTAAAGATGATCGTCGAGCTAAAGCGGTCCAGGCCGCGCGGGGCAGGGCCTTCAATGTAGCTGCCATCCCGTGTGAACTTAGACCCATGACACGGACATTCAAAGCGCACGTTCGATGCGACCCACTTCGGCAGGCAGCCCAGATGCGTGCAAACGCCATAAAGCGCGAGAATGCCATTTTCAGTATTGCTGACGTGGAAGCGACCTGCGGCCACCCATTCCGGTGCTGCCCCTACTGGCGGCAAATCAGCCGGGTTGAAGGGGAACACACCACCAAATTCGCCCTCACGGAACCGCGGGAAGACAAACCAGAGCAAGCCAGCACCAGCTTGTCCCAACAGCAGTGCAATCGACGCGCCCCAGATGTAATACATAAACTCGCGGCGCGTAGGCGCATCCATCCGAACAGTCGGTTCATTTGTGTCTGTTGATGGCCTTGCAACGCTTGCCCGCTCAACGGCTTGGGTTGTTGTTGCCATACAGCTAGGCTCCTCTTGTACTCATAGCTTTGTACTCGTAACCTCAGCTTCGAGGTCATTGATAGTTTGAATGCAGGTAATTATGACGACTAGATGGGCAATTGGCAAGCTCAACTAAGGAATTGAAAAAGGTGCTGTCAACACTTGCCAACGACGATGTTAACATCTATATGCGAAAAATGTCACAAATGCATCAATGAGAAATATAGCACAGGAATGAGGGTAAGTCAAAGCAGGATTAAGTCCCCAAAAACCAAAACCAAACGAAAGGTCAATATATTATTAAAATTTAATACATTAAAAATAATTGACTTGTTACTTGGATAAATGATACGAAAGCTAGACAAGCGTACATCACCGTGTACCTATATAGCTGTTATATAAAATGAAGCCAGTGCTTATTAATACGATACACAACCGATAGGCGGTCTTGGATAGCGGAGCTATATCAAGGCTTAACAGGGTTGCCCATTGCTTAGGTTGTGGCTGAGGTCCATAATATGACCCATGGCGACAAATATACTCACTTATGGACCCGTAACCTGGATGGATATCGTCCAGCCGACGCCTGCAGACGTGGAACTGCTGCAGGAGAGGTTCCCTTTCATACATCCACTCAACCTTGAAGACGTTCGCAGCCCGATGGAACGTCCCAAAATTGACGAAAACGATAACTACCTGTTTATCGTGATGCACTTTCCTCTGTTTGATACGCGCCAATCGCTATCACGCCCGCGAGAAGTCGACCTGATTGTGGGGCGCGGTTTTGTAGTCACAGTGCATGATGGCGTACTCAAGCCCCTGACCAGCCTGTACGAACTTTGCGAAGAAGATGATATGCAGCTTCAGCGCTTTTTAGGGCGGGGGGCCAATCATGCTTTCTATACCATCATTGACCAACTCGTCGATTACGTGCTCCCCATCCTGCGCAAAGTCGATACCAACATTCGGGAAATTGAAGAAGAGATCTTCACGCAGGATACGCGCGAGGTCATCCGCGATATTTCTCTGGTCCGCCGTGACGTCATTGCCCTGCGCCGTATCATTCGCCAGCAAGTGCCCATTATTGAGCAGCTAGAGCAGGTCGAGCATCCCATTATTCATGAAGACCTGGAAGAATATTTTGGCGACATCGCGGACCATGTGCACAAAGCGCGCGACATCATCGATGAAAATTACGAGATTATCACCAGCCTGGCCGATACAGCCGATACGCTCGCTAGCCATAAAATCAATGAAGTTATGCGTATCCTGACGGTCATCAGCGTGATTATGCTGCCATTGACCTTGATCTCCAGCATCTATGGCATGAATATACCTCTGCCCGGTCAGGATGATTTCCGACAGGAGTCGGATGCATTCTGGTTGATTGCTGTGTTTATGGTGGTTATTTCAGTATTAATGCTCTGGTATTTTAGAAAGCGACACTGGTTATGAGCGTGCCGTCTTTACCTCCGGCCACTTTCATCACAACATACGACGCGCTCTGCCAACTTGTTGAGCAGCTTTCCCAGGAAACCTTGATTGCTCTGGATACTGAATCCAACAGCATGCATGCTTATCGTGGCCGTGTATGCCTGATTCAGCTATCCACCCGCGAAAAAGACTACATCATCGACCCGCTTGCCATCACGGATATGCAGCCTCTCGGCCAGTTGCTCGTTGCCCCGTCGATTGAAAAAATCTTCCACGCTGCCGAGTACGACCTCATCTGTATGCAGCGTGATTTTGGCTTTTCCATTATCAATGTGTTCGATACGATGTTGGCTTCGCGTTTGTTGGGTGTGCCGCACGTCGGGTTAGCTGATGTCCTGGCGGCCCATTTTGGCGTCAAGCCGGATAAGCGTCATCAGCTTGATGACTGGGGCGAACGCCCACTGCCGGAAGAAAGCCTGATCTATGCCCAGATGGACACGCATTATTTGCCCAGCCTGCGCGATGAGCTGCGCACGGAACTGGTCGATGCCCATCTGTTAGAGGAAGCCACCGAAATTTTCCGGGATTTGCAGTACATCGATGTTGAGGAAAAACAGTTCGACCCGGATGGCTATTGGAAGATTGGCCGTCCACGTGCTCTCAATCGCCGCGAGATGACGTACCTGCGTGAGTTCTATCTCATACGAGATGCCATCGCCCAGGAAGAAGATGTGCCGCCCTATAAAATCATGAGCAATAAAGCCATGGTCAAGCTGGCCCAGAGGCCGCCGACCAACTTTAGGGACCTCTTCAATATGCGCGAACTCTCGCCTAAGTACGTCCGCGAATATGGTGAAGACATACTCAATGCTGCCGAACGTGGTGAGCAGGGTAAAGCCCCGCGTCCACCACGTACTCCCCGTAAAGACCCGGTCATGATCGACCGCTATTCCGCGCTGCATGCTTGGCGTAAAGGCCTCGCCGAAGAGCGAGGCATTGATAGCAGCTTGATTTTGCCCAAATCTCTGCTCTGGCAAATCGCCGAGCAATTGCCCACGTCGCGTCAACACCTCAGTCAGATAACGGGTATGGGCCCCTGGCGGATGGATCGTTATGGTGAAGACATCCTGGCGATTACCCAGCACTTAAAAGGTTAAGCCTACCTGAGTGGGTAGCATAATCACCTGCTGAAAGCCCCATTCTGCCGTACAATAGACCCAACTGCGCAACTTCCACAAACCTGCCATACCTTTAAGGAAAGGACGCTCATGCGCATCGGATTTTATGGAGCAGCGCGCACTGTGACTGGCTCCAAACACCTCATTGATGTCAATGGCAAGCGCATTTTACTGGACTGCGGGATGGTCCAGGGTAAACGCCGAGAAAGCTACGAAGCCAACGTTCATCTGCCGTTTGATGCCAGCTCTATCGACATGATGGTGCTGTCCCATGCCCACATCGACCACAGTGGCAACATTCCTAACCTGGTCAAAAGCGGCTTCCAGGGGGACATCATCTGCACCGCCGCTACCCGCGATTTGTGCGCCACGATGCTGGCGGATAGCGCCTACATTCAGCAACGCGATGTCGAGTACGTCAACAAACGCCGCAAGAAAAAGGGTGAGCCGCCCGTTGATCCGATCTATACCCAGGATGATGTCATCACAGCGATGGGCTACTATGTGACCCAATCCTACTCGCGCTCGCGTATGATCGCGCCCGATATCCAGCTCACACTGCATGATGCGGGCCACATGCTGGGTAGCGCCATTGTTCAGCTTGATATTCTGGACCATGACACCAACGAAGAAGTGCGCCTCGTCTTCAGTGGCGACCTGGGCCGCGCCGGTATCCCCATCATCCGGGACCCAACCCGTATCGAAGGCGCAGACATCCTTATTATGGAAAGTACCTATGGCAATCGCCTGCATGATCCCTATCCCGATGCGGAAAAAGAGCTAGAGCGTATCGTTCTGGAAACTTACCATCGCGGTGGCTCCATTGTGATGCCGGCTTTCGCTGTTGGACGCACGCAGCAGTTGGTCTACACGCTGCATCGCCTGATGGACACGGGTGATATTCCGAAGATTCCCGTCTTTGTGGATAGCCCGCTGGCCGTGAATACGACCAGTGTCTTTGGCCTGCATCCCGAAGTGTACGATGCGGAAACGCGCGAGTTTATTCTGGAATTGGGCAAACCAAATCCCTTTGGCTTCAATATGTTGACCTATATTCACAGTGTGGAAGAGAGCAAGCAGCTTAATTTCCACCGCGAACCCTGTATCATCATCAGCGCCAGCGGTATGGCCGAATTCGGTCGCGTGGTGCATCACATCAAGAACCGCATCGAAAATCCCAACCACACGATTCTGATTACGGGTTGGCAAGCACCGCATACGCTGGGCCGCAAATTGGTCGATAAGCTGGATACGGTGCGCATCTTTGGCGATGAGTATCATCGCAAGGCCCATGTCGAAGTGCTCAACGGCTTCAGCGGCCATGCCGACCGTGACGAGTTGTTGGCCTGGGTGCATGCCATGCAGCGTCGCCCGCAGCGGACCTTCCTGGTACATGGCGAAGAAGAATCCGCGCTGGCGTTGGCCAATTCCCTGCGTGAACTCGAAGGCCTGACTGTTGATGTGCCGCAGTTGCTACAAAAATATGATGTATGATAGGTTTAGGCAACAACAAGGTTGCATGCGTATAGTAGGAGCACAGTACATTGTGCCCAGTTATAATGAAAACGCGTAGGGGCACAATACATTGTGCCCGATAGCGCATAAGGACGCAGCACGCTGCGTCTGATGCAAACAGAAGTTAACAGGTGACCCATGGATGAGAGTATCTTCAGCCAGGAATGGCGCAAGTGCCTGCAAGAGCACTATAAATACGTCATTCGCAATGATGACAAAATCACCGAAGAATCGCTGAAAAAAGTGCTGCTGAGTCAGGCTGTCAACTTCAGTGACGATGACCTGCAAGCCCTCTATCGAGAAGCCACCCTGCGCGCGGAAGATCTGCCCGATGGCTTCACACCGGATATGGAACGTGCCGGAATGGCTCCCGCAGAGGGACAGAATGCTGAACAAATGGCCGTGCAGGCATCTGCAGAGGGTGACCAGTCTTTCATCGCGCATCCAGCGGAATGCACCTGCCCATCCTGCATGGAGTCTTCTTTAAATGAAGCCCTGCATGATGAAGAAGGGCAGCCTTTGTCACCAGAAGCGCTCGAAGAACGTATAATAGAACAAGAAGAACAGGCAGATGCATCTGAAAATCAGATGCGGCTGTTTTAAGCTTTTCGGAGGCCAACCTATGTGGCGTAACATCTGGCGAATCACTGGTGTCCTGATGATCGGCGTGATCATCACTGGGATTGTGCTGCTGTTGAACTTCACAGCGCCTAACCCAACCGGACGCCGCTACTCCAGTGAAGTGGTCGACCTCAATCTGGATAATGGGGCCAAAGGCCTTGAAGGCGAGCGTATCCTCGCTCTGGACCTGCGGGCGCCTCTCAATACGATTGAAAAACACTGTATTTGTGGCGAAGCATCGACAGTGGCGTCACAGTGCAATCTGTGCCGTGTGAATGTGCCGACAGTCAACACCTATCGCCTGCCGGATTTCTTCACGGAAACGTACATTGCGGATGCAAAAAATCGCTACACCTGGCTGTCATCGCATAGTCAAGATGTGGCCCAGATGACGGATTACGCCGATGCAGCCATCGCCCTGGATATTCCGCTGTGGGTCTATGTGCGCGTCGATACGACTGTTGACCAGACCATGCAAGACCTCGTGCGTTCCACAGGCGGCGACATCGTCCATTACTTCGCCACCCCAGATTGGGTGGACCCGGTCAATATTATTGCCATTATTGGCATATTGATTGGCGGTGTGATCGTGGTCTTCGTGCTCTGGCGCGAATTCCGCGAGACGCACCATATGTCGCAGATTTACCGCGATGTGCCCGATGACCAACCGGAGTCCCCGACCAATCGCAGCTTCCCGACCGCGCCCAAGCAGGACGACAAAGACGATGGCAAAGTCATCATCGAAGTTACCAGCCAGAAAATGGACGATGCCGAGGAATTCATGGACAAGGTCAAAAGCCGCGTCGACCGAATGAACGGCAACGGCCATGTCGACATCAACGTGGATGTCATTGATGACGACGAGGAATGACCCGGAAACTCAGCCGATCTTTTCTGATGAAGATCGGCACTTTATGCAGTTGGCCCTATTAGAAGCACAAAAAGCATTGGAAAACGGCGATGTGCCTGTTGGGGCTGTCGCCGTTTTACATGGCGAGGTCATCGGCACTGGCTTTAATGCCCGTGAGCGTGACCGTGACCCCACCGCCCACGCGGAGGTCATCGCCATGCGTGCGGCTTCACAGCACATTCACCATTGGCGCCTGGATGATGTCACCCTCTATTGCACGCTGGAACCCTGTAGCATGTGTGCCGGGGCGATGGTCCTGGCGCGGCTGCCACGGCTGGTCTTTGCGACCATCGACCCCAAGGCCGGGGCGGGGGGCAGTATCATGAACATCGTGCAGCATCCTCAACTCAACCACCGTGTCGATGTGGCGCACGGCCTCTTCGCAGACGAAGCCGCCGAGCAGTTGCGTGCATTCTTCAGGGAGCTACGCGCTCAGGGTAAAAAATAGGCAAATCTGCTCACTGTCAAACCTGGGGGAAACAAAAAGGCGGCACCAGAGCCGCCCATTCGTTGCCAGTTTTGGTGAGATTATGCGATTGTTAGGTGCGTGCTTTGCCGCGCCCGCTGCCGCTGATGAGACTGCCGATGAAGATCAAGACAGCCGCGCCAACAATGGCGATCAGCAGGTTGACGAGGACGAGCGAGATGCCGCCATCCGGCGTATTCACACCGATGATGCTGGCCAAAAAGCCACCAACAAACGCGCCTGCAATACCCAGGATGATGTCACGGCAGCCGGATTGATCGGCACGTCCCATGATGCGACGGGCGATATCGCCGGCCAATGCGCCGACGATCAACCAGCCGAGAATGACAAAGGGCGCGCTGATAATCCATTGGATCATATCACCGATAACTTCCATGCGATTTCCTCCTACTCCCATTGATAACAGTATTATAACGTCTGTAATCCATCCCGCGTAGCAAATACAGCATTTATTCACTAAGTTCTTTGCTGTAAAATGCTTCTCATATATTTGCTTCATCGCAGGGAAAGGTGCCAGAGTGGTTGAATGGGCCTGTCTCGAAAACAGGTGTAGGGTCTTGCCCTACCGTGGGTTCGAATCCCACCCTTTCCGCAGTTAGACCAGCAGCCCACCCCTTCGGTGGGTTGTTTTGTTCATCAGACTTATTCATGGCATCATTGGGGTGATGTCGTGTAACCTCAATCATCAGGCAGGGAGGCCTAAATGACCACGATTGCTGTCTTCGGCAGCGCCATTATTGCAGCCAATACACAAGATTATCTGGATGCTGTTGCAGTCGGTTATGCGCTGGCGGAGGCAGGCTACAGTGTCGCGACTGGTGGCTACGATGGCATTATGGGCGCTGCCAGCCAGGGGGCCTCCAACGCCGGGGGCGAGGTCATCGGCATTACGGTTGCCAAAAGTGGCCAGATCGAAGAACGCATCCCTAATCGCTGGCTGACCAAGACCATTGAACTGCCGGATATGCGCAGTCGCCTGGTGCACCTGGTGGATTGCGCTGATGGTTATGTCATTATGCCCGGGGGTATCGGCACCTTACAGGAAGTGGGCGAGGCGTGGCAGCTCTTACGCATGACCACTGCGCGTCGTCCGATGGTCGCTTTTGGTCCCATGTGGCGGCAGGTCTTGCAACCGATTGTCAATAGCCCCTATGTAACTGCCTCCCAGACGCAAACCCTCACCTTCTGTGACTTACCTGAACAAGTCGTTCCGGCGATCTGTAACGTACTCAAAGCATAGGAGCCTCTTGTGGATACCCAACGCCTGATTCAACTTCGTGCTCAAAAAGACAAGTTCTTCAAAGAAAATCCCAATTCCCCGCTGACCGATGCGCAGAAGGTGCACTTCACAGGCTTGAGTTACTATGTCGCCCAGCCGAACTGGGATCTGGTTGTTGAGGTGACGCCCTTCGCCAAAAAAGACAACGTGCAGATTCAACATACTAAAGGAGAGGCACGCTGGTTCATGCGCTATGGGGAGTTTACTTTTGATGTGCGTGGGGTACAGGGTCGACTGACTATCTACCGTGCAGCCAATTACTTCTTCTTGCCCTTTGTCGATGCCAATGCCCGGACAGAAACCTACGGCGCGGGTCGTTACTTAGAACCTGAGCAACTAGCAGACAATCGCTTCCATGTCGATTTCAACCAGGCCTATAATCCCTATTGTGCCTACAACGACCGCTGGAATTGTCCCATTACCCCTGCGGAAAATCGCTTGTCTGTTGCTATCCCTGCCGGAGAAATGCTGCCATCTGGTGAATGGCTAGATTGACGCGGATATTCTAATGTAAGAAGCGACCCATTCAACCAGGACAAGGCAGTCTTAAAAATACCGTTCTTGGTACCTATACAGCCATCAACGAGCTAAAAAATCAAAGGTGATGTGAGATACTTACAGCATTCTGGATGGACTTACACGCTGTGGATCTAGTAGATATTCACAATCCGTTGCACCATTTAGACGACAAACAATACTATTAGCAATAAGGTCGAATACCCTTTGCTCCCCTGCAAGGTTCGCTATCATAGATGTCAGTTCTCATCCTATCTAAAGTTACTCGGCAATCATCAGCAAGCGTATTTTGTCTGTGCGATGAGAACCTAAACTACAATTATGTCCCTGGACAAAACACAGGAGTGCTTACATGGCTATACCGACAAATGTTTCGCTTAATCTATGGGAGATGCCGGAGATTACGAATCTCAATCGGCTTCCAGCTCATTCTGGGTTGATTCCATTCCCGAATCCGAAGATTGCAATGGAACATGCGCCAGCAGAATCGTCGTTCTTTGTCAGCCTTGATGGCGACTGGAAATTCCAACTATTTTCCAAACCGCAGGCTGTAGAATCGGCGGCGTTAGGTGTTAACTACGACGACTCAAAGTGGAATACTATCCCCGTTCCTGCCAATTGGACCATGCATGACGTTGGTGACAAACCAATCTACACCAATGTTCAGATGCCATTTGACAATAATCCACCGCTGGTACCGGAAGAAAATCCAACAGGCATCTATCGGTTGGTTTTTTCAGTGCCAACGGATTGGAACAATCGCCGCACTGTGATTCACTTTGGCGGGGTTGAAAGCTACTACGAAGTTTACGTAAACGGTATCTGCGCTGGGATGGCAAAGGATACCCGTTTACCCTCAGAATTTGACATCACGGATTTGCTTCAGGATGGCGACAACCACTTGGCGGTAAAAGTGGTGCGCTGGTCGGATAGCAGTTATATCGAAGACCAGGATCACTGGTGGATGGCGGGTATCTACCGAAGTGTTTATTTATATTCCACAGCTGATGTATTTATTCAGGATATTTTCGCACGAACCGATCTTGACCTTGAAAGTAAAGCAGGCCTTTTTGAACTCGATGTGGACATCAACTTTATGGTTGAACACATCAAACAGCTACCTGGGAATGCATATGGCCCCGCGAAAGATTATCGGATTACAGCCGAACTGATTGACGCTGATGGAATTTTTATCTGGGAGGGGTCGAATCGCATCAACCACTCCTACCGCAAAAGTGAATACACAACCCAATTCACAGCTGAGTTGATGGGTGTGAGGCCCTGGTCAGCCGAAAAACCGTATTTGTATGATCTCATCGTCGGACTGGAAGACAATTTAGGCGAAAAGATCGAAGCGCGAAAAGTGCGCGTTGGCTTCCGCAATGTGCAGATCAAAAATCGAGAACTGCTTCTCAATGGTCAGCCTGTACTCATCAAGGGCGTCAATCGCCACGAGCATGATGATACAACCGGAAAAACGGTTTCACGCGATACCATGATAAAGGATATTCTTCTGCTCAAGCAGTTTAACTTCAATGCAGTGCGTACCAGCCACTACCCGAATGATCCTCTCTGGTATGACCTGTGCGATGAATACGGCATCTATGTTCTCGACGAAGCCAATATCGAAGCCCATCACAATTACGCCACAATTTGCCGTGACCCGCGTTGGGAGAACGCCTTCCTTGAACGCGGCATGCGCATGGTCAAGCGTGACAAAAACCATGCTTGTATCTTTGGCTGGTCGCTGGGGAACGAGACTGGACACGGTGACAACCATATCAAAATGGTGGAAGCGATCCGTGCTTATGACCCGACCCGCATCATCCATCATGAAGGCGAAGTCAAAGAATACTGGTCCCAGCATACCCACCCCGAAGTTGGCGACAAATGGGATGCGGGTAACTTTGCATTCAGCGGTGGGACAAACTCCGCCAATGATCTGGTTGATCCCATGTACGCTCCCATTGATGCCATTATCCGCTTTGCCGTGGAGGGTACCGATCCGCGCCCCTTGATTCTATGCGAATATTCCCATGCGATGGGCAACAGCAACGGTAGCCTCAAAGAATATTGGGAAGCGTTCGAGTCCTATCATGGGTTGCAGGGTGGGTTCATCTGGGATTGGGTCGATCAAGGCCTCAAGAAAGTTGATGAAAACGGCAATGCATACTGGGCTTATGGTGGCGATTTTGACGAAGAAATCCACGACTTTGATTTCTGCTGTAATGGTCTCATCGCGCCAGATCGCACGCCACATCCAGCAATGTATGAATTTAAGAAACTGGCACAACCTGTTGCCGTAAAGGCAATCTCGCTGGCTGATCTGCGCTTCAGCATCTTGAACAAGCAATCCTTCACGGACATGCAATGGCTTGAGCTGGCATGGGAAATACAGGTGGAAGGTATCACTGTTGCCGACGGTTTAATTGCCGACATGGTGATCGCACCGCAGTCCTCGGCTGAAATCCAGATCGACGCGGATGTAGATAAAGATCGTGAAACATTCATCACCTTCTACTTCCGCACAAAAGATGCCACAGCTTGGTGTGAGGCGGGTCATCTTGTTGGTTGGGAGCAATTTCAGCTAACCCCATCAGTGGTACGCCCGCTAACAACGGTGGAGCGATTGCCATTAGATAGCCTGCAAAATACAGATGACATTGTATTGGAAGTGGATGATTTCAAACTTGAGATCGCTGATGGCAGCATCCAATCACTACACTGGCAAGACCAGCCCATTTTGGTAGAAGGCCCTGAGCTGAATATCTGGCGGGCGCCAACCGATAACGATGGTATTCGCAACCGTCCGACACAGGACGGCAAGCCGATGACGCAGTGGCTAAACGTTGGCCTAAACGACCTTCAGATGAAAAGCCAATCCGTTCAACTGGAAGAAGTCGAGGATGGCGTCAATCTGCTGATCGACAAGACTTATGCACCCAGCTTTAGTGACAGCACGATACATTTTCAGCAAAGGTGGTCTTTCCACGCCGATGGTGTTGTCCTGGTTGATAACATGATTGATGCCGACACTCAGTTACCGACATTGCCACGCATTGGGGTTAGCTTCCAGACGGCAGAAGGATTTGAACGCGTTGAGTGGTATGGACGTGGCCCACAGGAAAACTATGTAGACCGGAATGCCGGAGCCAAAATCGGACGCTACAGCGGTTCGGTTGATGAACAATTCTTCCCGTACATTTTGCCCCAGGAAAATGGCAACAAGACCGATGTGCGCTGGTTCTCGCTCAGCAACGGCAAACAAACGGTGACGTTTACAGCTGAAGACGTATTGGAGTTCTCAGTTGGGCATTACACTGCCGACGACCTGTTTAGCTCGTACCACACCAACGAATTGAGCGACAAGAAACGTTCTGAAACCATTGTGACGATAGATCATAAACAACGCGGTCTCGGCACGGGCAGTTGTGGGCCGCAGACATTGGCTAAATACTGTGTTGAGCCAGGTGTATACCACTTCCGTTACGCCATCAAAGTGGACTCGTAAACCGTGCTCAAAACAAGTTAACTTGTGTCACATCTGATGGAACAGACTTTAGATACATAACTGTTTTGTCGCAATAAGTGACACCATTTTCATCTTCAGATGCTGAGAGAGACAATAAAACTTCAGAACCGACAAACATTGCTGCTGACATAGGTAGAATACGGATCTCCGTATCAAATTGGCCCCTCGGCTTTGATTGCCAGATATGAACTACGAACATATCCTGACAACCATTTGCCGAGGGGTTTTTAGATGCTACCAGGCGTAGGCTTCCGGTGCGGTACCCACACGCAGAGGACGACCTTTGTTCGGGTCGAATATTTCGTCTAGTTTCTTGAGCGTTTCTGCGTCGAGTTCCAGTTCAGCCGCGCGGTCCAACCCGTTTAGGTGGTCCACAGTCCGCACGCCCACAATTGGAGAATCCACAGCCGGGTGCGCTAGCGTCCAGGCAATGGCAACGACATGTTCTTTTTCGCCGAGGTCTGCACATA
Source organism: Anaerolineaceae bacterium (assembly GCA_002699585.1). Taxonomy (GTDB): domain Bacteria; phylum Chloroflexota; class Anaerolineae; order Aggregatilineales; family Phototrophicaceae; genus Phototrophicus. The sequence continues at coordinate 149,829 of PABP01000009.1, forward strand.
ATGCGGAAAAATCTGCCATCTGTTGATTGGCATCACCCAGGTGAATACCATATTCGTTTTCGACATCATTCGTGCGTGAGCCTTCGACGGATTTCTTCTTACCCGTCAATAGCCCGCCAGCCAGTGGCATATACGGGATGACACCAATGCCCAGTGCTTTCGCGGCTGGCAATACTTCCAGCTCAGGATAACGGCAGACAAGATTGTACATTGTTTGCTCAGATATAAATCCCATTGAGCCGCGCTACATCGCCTGCAATTGATGCATGGCTAATCCCCAACCGGGGAAATTGCTCGATCCCATATACAGCACTTTGCCGTCGTCGATGATGCGTTCAAACGTTCCCCAGAATTCTTCCGGCGTGATGTTGCGATCAATATGGTGAATTTGGTAGAGGTCGATGCGGTCAGTTTGCAGGCGTTGGAGCGATTCCTCAACATGCTTACGGACCTTATAAGAGGAAATTCCGGCTTGATAATTTGGATTGTTTTCCTCGCCCATCGGGCCATACACTTTTGTTGCGAGGACAATGTCGTCGCGGGTGCCGCGGTCTTTCATCCACTTGCCAATGATCTCTTCGGAGCGTCCCCGGCCACCGCTGCCGCCATAGACATTGGCTGTATCGAAGAAGTTGATGCCCATGTCCAGGGCTTTATCCATAATCTTAAATGAATCTTCTTCAGTCGTGCGGCTGCCAAAGTGCATCGTGCCCAGGCAGACCTGGCTGACCTGTAGATTTGACTTACCAAGTGTTGTGTATTTCATCACGGCTTCTTCCTTATGAGAAATCATGTAATGACTAAATGAGAGGGCCTACCCTGGTTTAGGGCAGTATCGATTTAACTTAGCTGTTGATAGGGCTTTACACGCATTTTCAGTGTAACGGATAGTTTTGATAATGGTATAGATGGTATCAAATGGATACAAATACCAGTGCGTGCTCAGTCCCCGTTTCTCTCATCCGTCAATTTCTCATAGATGCCGTTATAATGAAAATCACTTTATAGCAAATCCAGTAGGCGAGGTCCATTTTATGGCATTGCAATGACGTTAGTTTCTTCAGGATACAGGTGACAGCGCACCATCTGATTGTCATCAGAACGCACATAGTCCGGCATTTGGCTGCGGCAAATATCCATCACATGTGGGCATCGAGAGGCAAACGGGCAGCCTGTATCGCTCGGTGCGATATTCTTTGCCGATGGATTCACAACCTCGCTTGAGGGCGTCGCGGTTTTTAGGCCACGTTCAGGGTCGGGCACTGCCGAAAGTAGCAATTGCGTATAGGGATGCTTTGGTTGCTGAATGACGGTTTCGCTCTCTCCTTGTTCGATGATATGACCAGCATACATCACGGCGATTTCCTGCGCGAAGTAGCGCGCGCTGGCAATATCATGTGTGACGTACAACACGGCCATGTTGTAATCACGACGTAGTTCATCCAACAAATTCAGAATACCTATTCGAATTGATACATCTAGCATAGATACAGGCTCATCTGCAAGCATGACCTCTGGCTCTACCGCCAGTGCACGCGCAATCGCCACACGCTGACGCTGCCCACCACTTAGCTCATGTGGATATTTATAGGCAAAGTCCTCCGGCGGGTATAGTTTCACGCGCTCCAGTAGCTCGTTGACCAATGTGCGCCGTTCTTTCGATGTAGCGCCTTTGTGGTGTATTTGCAGCGGACGCAGCAAATGGTGATCGATTTTGTGAACGGGATTAAGCGAACTAAACGGATCCTGAAAGATCATCTGCACCAGGCTGCGATAGTGCAGGATAGCGTGTCGGCCTTTTTGTGCGCTAACATTCTGGCCTTTGAAGTAAATCTCGCCAGCAGTCGGGTCATAAATACGCGCCAGCATACGAATAATCGTGCTTTTGCCACTGCCGCTTTCGCCGACCAGTGCTGTTACCCTGCCACGATACAATTTTAGGTCAGCGTTCTCTACAGCGTTGACCTGTACCCGTGAGAACATGTTGCCTGTATTAAAGACTTTGGAGATGCCGCGCGCTTCAAGGACAAGGGAATCAGGATTGTTGGAAATCACGGTCTTTCTCCGTTACAAGATGACAGGCGGCATGGTGTTTGTCGCCGACAGTGAACAAATCGGGGTGAACTTCCTGGCATAAGCCTGCTATGGCTACATCGCAGCGTGGGTGAAAACGACAGCCTGTCGGTGGACTCAGCAGATTAGGTGGCGAACCAGGTATCCCCAGAAAGGCTTTACGTTCGCCGTGCAAAGTCGGGAAGGAACCCATCAGTCGCTGTGTATAGGGATGTTGTGGCTCAGTGAAAATCTGCCGAGATGAGCCGATTTCGACAATTTCCCCGGCATACATAATCGCAATCCGATCTGAAAACTCGACCAGCAACGATAGATCATGGGTGATGAACAGAGCCGAAAAGCCAAATTCATCCTTTAGCTGTTTCAGTTCTTCCATAATCTGCTTTTGAACGACAACGTCCAAGGCAGTCGTCGGCTCATCAAGAATGATGAGTTCCGGTTGCAGTGCCAGGGCAATGGCAATGACCGCTCGCTGGCGCATCCCACCACTGAGCTGGTGTGGATAGCTGTCAATCCGGTCCGGGTCGATGCCCACCACATCGAACAATTCACGTGCGCGTTGTCTGGCTTGTTTACGATGGACTGGGCGGTGCGCTTGCATCACATCAATAACCTGCTCCCCAACTGTCATTACGGGGTTGAGCGCATTCATCGCACTTTGCGATACAAACGCGATGTGTTCCCAACGCAATTGTTGTAGCGCCTTCTTATCTAGCTTGAGCACATCGGTCATATCAAACAGCACTTGACCATCGGTGATATGCGCTGGTGGCTTGTGTAGACGTAATATCGCCTGGGCAATGGTAGACTTCCCACAGCCAGATTCACCTGCCAAACCAAAGACTTCATTGCGCTGAATGTCAAAGGAGACATTATCGACTGCGCGGACAGGCCCTTTACGTGTTCGATACTCGACATGTAATCCCTGTACTGAAAGCAAGGGCGGGACGGCCTGGATGTTTGATGTCGTTTCGTGGCTCATCAGGCTTACTCCTTATCTGTGCGCAGGCGCGGGTTCGTGATTTCATCCATAGCATAATTCAGCATGGCCAGTGCAAAAGCGACCAGCGCAATGCACAGACCCGCTGGGATGAAGGTCCACCAGGCACCGGTCAGCAAGCCGCTGTTGTTCCCAGCCCAATATAGGATCGTTCCCCAACTTACAGCACTGATGTCACCCAGCCCCAGGAATTCAAGCCCAGCTTGCGCGGCGATGCCATACGTAATCGAGTTGAACAGTGCCCCAGCGACGATATTCGCCATGTTGGGTAGAATCTCGATGAACATGATGCGTAAGCTGCTCTCGCCGGAGACCAAGGCTGCGACAGTAAAGTCTTTTTCGCGCAGAGATAGCGCCTGGGCTCGGATCACGCGGGCGGTCCATGCCCATCCTGTGATAGTCAATGCCAGGATGGTTGTGAGTTGCCCCGGCGGTAGGAATGCAGCCAGGGCGACGAGCAACGGCAGGCCAGGGATGATTAGGAAAATATTGATGAGTACCGACAGCGAGTCATCAATTAGCCCGCGATAATAAACGGGGTTAGGCCGCCGCGCCGCCAGGTGCCGATAATGCCCAGCAGATTGCCTACGATGAAACTAGGTGTTTAGTCCCAGAGTATAGTGGTACAGTTTCCCATGAGCAAAAGGAGCAGCTATGGGACAGGTACTTCACAGCAGCGTCACCACGACAGAGGCAGTGCGTCGAGCAATCCAGAATAACGCGGTGCCAATTACTTCCGTTACAGGCACAGGTCAGGCTCAAGAAAGGAACTACCTTAATATGTCATTTTTTTATAAGCCAGTTGATGGTTGGGCAGCCGATTTCATTCCTTTTTACTGGGATGGGGAATATCATCTTTTTTATCTCAAAGACTATCGGAACAAGACTGAATATGGTGAGGGGACGCCCTGGTTTCATCTGAGCACACGCGACAATGTGCAGTTTGCTGATCACGGCGAGGCTATCGTGCGGGGCAAAGAAGATGAACAAGATTTGTACATCTTTACAGGCTGCGTTTTTGAAAAAGATGGGTTGTTTCATATCTTCTATACAGGGCACAATCCGCATTTGCGCGCCGCCGGTCAGCCTGAACAGGCAGTTATGCAGGCGACCAGCGAAGATTTGATCACCTGGACCAAGAACCCGACGCCGATTATCTTTGCCGACCCGGAAAAATACGAAATCCACGACTGGCGCGATCCCTTTGTCTTCTGGAACGAGGAAGCCGGCGAATACTGGATGCTTTTGGCGGCTCGTATCAAAACGGGCCCCATCAATCGGCGCGGTATCACGGCGCTGGTTTCATCGCCGGATCTGGTGAACTGGACCATTCGCGATCCGTTCTGGATGCCTGATCTCTACTTCACACATGAGTGTCCTGATCTATTTAAAATGGGTGACTGGTGGTATCTAGTCTATTCGACTTTCACCGAGCGCAATATTACGCACTACCGCATGAGCAAGAGCCTCGCGGGGCCTTGGCTCGCCCCCACTAACGATGCCTTTGATGGTAGGGCTTTTTATGCAGCCAAGACCGCTTCCGATGGTCAGCGACGTTTCGCCTATGGCTGGAACCCGACCCGCACCAATGAAGAGGATACGGGGCGTTGGAATTGGGGCGGAAGCCTGGTTATCCACGAAGTGGAGCAACAGCCGGATGGCAGCCTGACCGTTCATATGCCACAAGAACTGGTTGATGAGTTTAAGCAGGATGTGCCCTTAGAAATTACGCCGCAAATGGGTCAATGGCAATCAGATGGTGATACTTGGTCCGTAGATGTGCCGAGCGGTTTCGCGTGGGCTTCCATTGTGGAGATGCCACAAACTAGCATGCTGGAGGCCACAATCCAGTTCGATCAAAATACACGTAGTGCAGGCATCATCCTACGTGCCGATGAAACGCTTGACCATTATTATCAGCTCCGAGTTGAACCTGGGCGTAATCGTATCGTCTTTGACCGCAGTCCACGCCCTGGCGATGAACCCCCGATCATAGAACGCCCGGTGCAACTAGTGGAAGGTCAGCCTGTGTATATCCGTGTTATTGTGGAAGGCAGCATTATCCTAGCCTATGTGAATGACGAAGTCGCACTTTCCGCGAGAGGTTATGAACATCAGGGTGGCAGTTATGGCCTGTTTGTTTCGGAAGGTTCAGCAACATTCAACAGGATAGAGGTACGTACAATCGACTAGGGCGGGCTATAGGGCTTGATCTATTGGGCAACCATGCACGCTTTAACAATGCCTGCATCCTGTTTCGCAGCGGGTTGCAGGTATTTTTGTATTAACGAGTTTGATCCCCTGAGAGTTTGCACTGTTGTGCATATCTCTCAATGCCTGGGTTCTTATCGTCACTTAGACGGCCTCTTCTGAATCCGGGTTGCGGATCTTGTCGTAAAGTTCTTTGGTTTGTGGCAGGGGACTTATGCCTTCTTGCCGCCGCAGCAGCCTCACCAGCATATGATATTGATGAAGGGCTTTATCCAGTCGATTGTTTTCGATATAGAGCTTCATCAGCAGCCGATGCGCTTCCTCTGATAGTGGCTCAATTGTCAGCCATTTCTGTATGATGTTGTACATGTCTTCAGGTTCTTGCGAGTACAAGTAGTGATTGGCAAGTGCAGCGAACATACCCAGCGCGATATTCTGGTAGCGTTCGGCAGCGAGATATTGCCAATCGTCATATTCTACAGAATCACGGCTATTAAATCCGTTCAAAAAGCGATCCGTATAGAGCTGGGTGGCGCGTTCCAGTTGTTGCAGCATTTGTGGCGAGAGGCACGCTGTCAGGCTTTGCCGGTAGAACGGCTGGGCGCAGGCCTCAAACTGGCGCACATCAACCTGTAATGACGCATCCAGGCTGATGATGTCGCCTTCACTATAGAGAAGGTCCTCCGTCAAGACCGACCGAATATCGGTCAAGAGATTGCGCAGCCGCTTGGATGCCGTTTTGTCGGGTGTTTCAGGCCACAGTAGGCTCGCAAGATATTCTCTTGAATAGGGCTTCTGATTAACCGCCAGATAAGCCAATAGGGCGTAGGACTTACGACGCTTAAAGGAATAGGGAACGCCGTCTACAAAGATTTGTGGCGGCCCAAATAACGTGATTGTGATTTCGCCACTTGGAGATTGCAGTCTATTTGTCGTCATGCGCTTATCTTCAATATATACAGTTTGATGGAGTTCGAGCTGAGTCCTATTTGCAATGGATTCGTTGCCATCTCTCCCATGCTCACAAGCATCTATACTCAGAGCCGGAAAATATTTCGTTATATACTTTTTTCTTCATGTATAAATTGTAAATTAATTTTTTGGCCATTTTGATACGTATTTGTCAGTAACTTGGTACGCATTTGTGACGATTTTGTGACGCTCGCGCCCTAACCTTAAGACAAGTATCGATGATAAACGCTCAAAAACATCGACAACGTCAACCTATAAGAGTCCTATTAAGTGGGAAAGAGTTATAAAATGTCACGCAAAATTTTGGTATCCGTTACTTTAGTGATGATGTTGGTGACGATGGTTTCTACAGTCAGCGCTGATCCGGTGGCTGGTTGCTATGCGACAGCGTCATCTGAAAACATAAAAGAAGACGAAAGTGTCACGATCACGGTCCAATGTGATGACGTCTTGACGAGCAACGATGTGTTTGGTTTCCAGATTGGTACCACCCAGACAGGGGATATTGTTGCAGCGACCAAACCATCCAGCTATACACCAGGTACCTTCTCCGATGCTGGAACGGGTGCGACCTCAGGTGTGATCACAGGTGTCAATACCTTAGAAGGCCTCTATGCGGTATCTCGGCAAGGCTCGGAAACTGTTACCGCAGAAGACTTCACACTGGGGTCTTTCCAACTGACGGCAGAGGATGATCTAACTTCGAACGGCTCAATCGTTATTACGATGACCGATGCTGATTTCATTCTTTCTAACAATCTGGGTGCTGAACTCACGGGCTGGCTGCGTGATACGAACGATGTCACTGTGACAGTCACGAACATTGACCTGGGTTGGTTGTCAGGTGATATGGAAGTCCGCAGCGACGTCACGGCGATTTCAGCTACCGACAATATCGACTTCGTGCTTGGCGACCAAGACTACAGCGTCACGAGCATCGCCAGCTATACCAACACCTTCAACATGGATTCTGCTCACCAGTATCAGGAAGAAGGTACTCCGATCGGTGATGGCATACTGAATATCAATGCATCCGTTGATATGACAGGTCATCTGGCATGCAGCAATGTCATTGACCTCGGTGATGCAGGTGCGGCTGTCGATGTCGATACGATGATTGGCACCACCGGTACCATCACCCTGTTGGCAGGCGATGCCGATGATGATGGCGATATCGACAACACCGATGCAGCAGCAATCGGCGCCAACTACGGTGAAAACACTGGCGATGACAAGGACATCAACGGTGACGATGAGCTCAATATTCTGGATCTCGTCCATGTCGGTCGTAACTTCGGTGAAGTCAGCGGTACCTGTGCGGGTAGTTAAGACATACAGCCTGTACGGGCAAGGGGGTAGGCGATCAGCCTACCCTTTTGCTGCCTAACACAAATTGATTTGTACACATGTACAATACATAAGAACGTTTAAATATCATCAAGGACGTATATGCGTACGCTTAAGTCTGTGCTGTTGATTTTGCTTCTGACAGTCGCCGCTGTTTCTGCACAAGAAAATCCATCAGTAGATATCGTGCTAAGCCAGTCCAGTGCTCAGCAAGGCGACACGATTGATGCTGACGTTTATGTGCGTAACGGAGTCAACGTGGGGGGTGTAGATGTTGGCATAGCTGTTGATGAAGCCTGTCTGCGTATTCTGGATCGTCAACCAGGGGGTTACTTGCCAACGACGGATGCAGAAGGTGCCTTTTCAGCCTTTGCAGAACTAAACGAACACGATACGCGGCTGGCCGCTGCTCTGATGGATCGCACCAAATATGCCAACGGCGATGGGGTTTTCTACCGTGTGCCGTTGGAAGTGACCTGTGAGCAGGGTACGGCTGCTGTTGATGTGACTTATGCTCAGGTCAGTAGTTATGTGGATCCTTCGGCTGAGATTATCGAGGTCGTGTCCTACGATTTGGATGAAGGCACCCTTACAGCATCTAGTGCTCAGCTTCAGATAGTTGCTGCTGGTGCAACGCAGGCGACAGAAGCAAGTACGGTTGCGGCACCAGATCAAACGACAGTCGCGGCACCTGACGAGGTTACATCCGAGCCAGGCAGCACGGTACAAGCAACACCACCTGCGACGACGCAACCTGCTGAGAGTACGCAGTCCAATACCTTATGGATCGTTGCGCTGTTACTTATCGTAGCTGGCTTCATCGGACTTGGTGCTCTTTACGTCGTTGCTCGCAGACGCAATCTATAAGTCATAGTCCGAACATGGGGTGGCCTGTGCTATCAAGATGCACAGGCCGCATCCCTAAGTACGAGTAGGTCAGTTCATGGAGCGGTCAGATCAAAAGGCGCGGTGGTTGAGGGTCATACTCATCATCCTTTTGTGCTGCACACAATTCCTGCCACCACAAAATCCGTCCACCGCAGATATACCTGCTGCGACAGCCACCGATGCTTCCGCTGGTGCCCCCCCTGTGACAGTCCCTGTTATGCCGACAAGCCAACCAACGTTTATGCCGACGATCATCCCTTCGCCGACATTGCCGCCACCTACGCCATTACCACCCACAACGTTACCACCAACACAACTGCCGCCAACGCAAGCCATCGTGCCGACGCATAACCCGACGTTGCTGCCAGAGTCCTCCCCAACCCTCGTACCGACCATAGTGGTTACAGACCCAGCCCAGGCAACGGCCACCTTTCAGGGCACGCCGACGGATATGATCCCCAAACAGACCCTCCAAAGCTCTGAAACGACAGATATGCCAACTGTTGTGACATCACCAACAAGCACACTGCTTACTGCCACACCGCTGCCGTCTCAGGTGGGGGTAGAGCTGTCACAACAGCCTGCGCTGTTGCCGGAATCAACGCCGACAGTGTTCGCCGAGGCAACAGTCGCCCAGCCCACACTCGTCGCCACATTGATTCCAAGCTCGGCGAGCTTTGCCATTATGCCTCAAACGGTTTCTGAGGAGTTGATCACTTTTGCGATTAGTGCCCAGGGGTTACAGGATGTCGATAGCATCACGATCTTATGCATCGTTGACCCAACTTTACTCAAAGGCACGCAGATATGGCCATCAGACAGCATGCTCACAAATGGCAACGTGATGATGGGTGATGATGGTTTTCAGCCAGATGGACGGTGGATTTTCTCAGCCACTCATATCAATAGTATGGGGCTAAATCAGAACGATGTTTTGTGGATGCTGCAATATCAGCCAATAGTATCCGGCTATGCCCAAATTATATGTAGGCCGCGTCTGGCCGATGCCAGTGGACAGTTTATGTCTCTCATAGAATCTGACTTCTCTGTGACAGTTGAAGTGCCTGGTCTTTTGGCAACTGCGACGCCGACTATTATCGGTGATAGCCCAATCACTGTAACAGAGGCGGTACCTACCAGCACATTAAGCCCAACGGTCGACCCAACGGCCACGCCGACGCCACAAGCCACGTTGACTGCTACTGTAACGCCGACTGTTCCGGTCATGACAACACTGCATGGCAGAATTGGTATGTTGCATCAGGCAGAGCAAGTAACTGTGACAATCTCTGGCCCCTCGTTTAATCGCGCCTTCACCATTCAAAATGACCAGGCGTTCGCTATCGAGTTAGTGCCAGGGCAATACGTTGTCAGCGCCGACGCCCCGCATCATCTGGCTACCGTGGTGTCTGTCACGATAGGGGTTGACCCTATGATGCTCCCCATCACCATGCTGACAGGCGGAGATGTCAACGATGATGAGGTGATTGATATGGTCGATGTCAATCTGGTTGCCAGTTACCTGGGTTGGCTGGTGCCAGGGGCACCGACACAAGTGGATATCAATGGCGACGGTAAAGTGAATATCAATGATCTGGTTCTTGTAACTGCAAACTTGCACTAGTCGTCGCGCAAAAAGCGAAAGCGATAGCGCTGGAGCGTAATCAGGATAAGAAACAGGTAGACGCTGTTGAGCAGGATCGAAAACTGGTTGAAGTAAAAAGACAGTGGGTTGATAAACACGATAGAGATGACCAAAGCCCATTCGCCGATGCGGACGGCGGTCTTGTCGTGTTTCCTGAGGAACGTCACCGCACTGAAAAATAGCAGCAGCCCGGTAATTATTTGCAGGGCGATCATGGCGACGAACCAATTCAAGCTAGTGGTGCCAGTCACATGAACCTCATCGACCACAATATCGCCCAATATCGTCGGGAAAGTAAATGAGCCAGTAGCCAGTGCGCTAAACAAAGTAAACAAAACGAAAAGCGTACTCAGCCCGTTCAATAAGAATACGAGCGTCAGCAGCATCCGTGTGCGCCCCTGGGAGAACAGGCGATTTTCCAGCTTCTGGAATCGTTCAATCAGGTTGGTGAATACCGAATGCTGATCCGGCACAACAGTGACAGCGTCCGTATGCAAGAACGCGTGGATGTGTTTTGCCAGTTCTGCCACATCCGGGCGATCGGTCTGTTGGGTAATGGGTTCGATCTGCGCCAGCATAGCATCGCGTTCACTGACCGATAGATCGTCTTCTAGAACTTCTTCTAGCTCCCGGATGATCTGGTACATGTTGGCTACTAAGTCCGCTGAAGTCTGTCGGCGCCTGACCATCAAGTAAATCAGCAGCATCAACAAAAAAGCGACGTAAATAATGGGCGCCGCTAATGGGAAAAAATAGTCGTTCTGCTGAGTAATAAACTTGCCGACTTCATCAATAAACAAGCCCACACCCACACCAGCGACGATAGCTGACACATCATATGTCCAGCGGTTGGCAAAGACGAGCATCAAGAGCACTGCGACGATAAGAAAGAGGCCTCCCCATAACGCATGGGCAATATGGAACGTATCATTGCCAATTTGAGGATAGCCCGTGAGTTCAAGGTAGACGCGCGTGACCACAACAGTCGCCGCGAATGAAAGCACCGTGACCAGTAAGTAACGTGTCGCGCTGGCGCTGATGATGGGCCGGTGTAGATTAAACATGATCGCTCACCTTTTGCATAACTAGAAATTGCTCTGGCATGCTGTATTTTATCATCTGTCTAAAGAGCAGGCTTTTTGCATCCAAGCATGAGTTCGATGGTCAGCATAGTATGGGATCTGCTGTTTATGGAGTCTGCTGTTTAATGTGAACCTGTGATATGCAGTTTGGAGTATATTTAGGCATTAGCCATGTCAGGGAACAACGAGAAATGAACGTGAACCATGCAACGCTCCATATTGTGCAGAGCACGGGTGGCGACCACCTTACTGAAGATGCCGCCTGGGGATGTCTTTATGAACAGTCAGCCACGCTGGTCACTGCTGATGGGGCCGCTGTTCGTCTGCATCCTGTCAAAAGTTTACAGCAGCTACAAGACAAATATGCACCTCAATATAGTCCAGAAGTCACGCCATCGGGTGTTGTTTCCCGGCTGATTCGGGATACCGTTGCCGAACTATCTGGTGTATTCCCGCCTCTATCGCCGAAGCAGATGATGATACGCGCCAATCAACGGTTGGCGAATGAATTGGCTATGATCTATGGGGAGCTGTCCGCAGCGGCTATAACCAAACGTGAGCCACACTTGACCCTGTTGAATGAGGATGAGCGCTATATTCGGTTGGCGCTGCCTGTCGCGACCTATGCTGTGGCCCGCGCCAACTGGCAGGACCAAACCCTCGATATTGTGCAGGGTGCGGATGCCGCTGTCTTTATTCTCTACCGTGATGGTCGCTTCACGCAGGTCACGCCGGATCAAATGGCCCAGCATGATGCCGCCTCTAGAGACATTTTGGCCAGCCAGACGGATGCCCCGGCGCAGCATCCATTTTTCCAGCAACTGGGCGATACGCGCTCAATGGAAGTTAATCGACGCAATGGCTTGTATCACAATTATGTCAATCCAGAGGGGGAAATCGACCTGGCTGTGGGCGTATCTGTCGTTAATGGGCTGCCGCAAATGGCCGACTACATGTTCCAGACACAGGTATCGCTTGCGGACATTCAGGCCGTTCTGGTCACATCTGATGGCATGTTCTGGCCCAGTGCGCCCGACGAAACAGCCGAAGCTGCCGAGCAGCGCGTCCAACAGATGGGTGAGCGCATTATCCGCGATGGGTTAGATGGTTACTTGGTGGCGCTGCGTGCCCAGGAAACTCACCTGAAGGAATCCGGCATCAATCCACATCAAAAACATGATGATGCCACGGGCGTCATGCTGCGCTTGCCGGGGTAGGTGCAGCCGACAGGGGGCCTTTCATAAAAACAAGAGGGGCCGCAGACCCAATTGCTACCTGGCTTGGCTTATGGTCTCCAGGTTGATGAACTGGCTTTAGGCGCGTTTGAGCGTGAACCAGAACGTCGCGCCGGACCCTGGGGTGGATTCCACACCGATCTGCCCCCCGTGGGCTTCGATAACGCGCTTGGTGATGGCCAGCCCAAGCCCGGTGCTTTTCTCGCCCCCAGTCGGCTTTGCTGATAGGCGTGCAAAATCCTTGAACAGCCTTTGCTGATCTGATTGTGTCAATCCGGGGCCTTCATCCTGTACCGATACCCGCCACTCGTCCTCAGCCTTAACTGTATGGACGAAGATATTACTTTGCTCTGGTGAATATTTCACGGCATTTGAGACGAGGTTGTCCATGATCTGTTGCAGGCGCATCGGGTCGGCTAACGCGCTACCCGCAGGAACTGGGTCTAAGTGTATCGATGTTCCCTTTGCACTCGCTAATCGATTATGACGCTGCACAACGTCAGTCAGGAAATCACTTAGCTCAATGGGCTCCAGGTCCAGGCTAAACTTGCCGGACTCAATGTGGGAAATATCCAACAATTCATCGAGCAAGCTCAGCATATAATGGGTCTGGTTCGTGATCTCGGTAAACATCATTTGCTGTTCGTCTTCCGGGATATCAAAGCGTTGGTCCATCATCAGCGAAACAGCCAACTTAATATTGCTGATTGGATTGCGCAGGTCATGGGCTGCCACGCCCAGGAACGAATTTTTCAAGTTGTTTAAGCGCTCTAGCTCGTTATTCTTCGTCAGGAGTTCTTCTTTTTGGGTTGCCAGCTTGGTGATGAGCTTGCCTTTTTCCACCATGATAGCCAGTTGGCTAGCGATATGCTGGAAAATCTCGATATGCGCATGCGCATATGTATTAGGTTCGCGACTAGAAAAGAACATGAAGCCAATCGGTGTGCCATTGGCTATAAGCGGGCAGGTTAGCGAAGAACGAATGCCTTCTTCCAAGACCAATCTTGTTGATTTGGACTCTGGTTTCTGTTTTGCGTAGGCTTCCAGGTCGTTGATGATCCGGGGCTGCCCACTCTGGATAATCATCTCCAGGGTGCTTCCCTCAATCCGAGCTGAATAACCACGCCCCAGCCGCAACGGCTCGTACTCTGCTTTGGCCCAATGTGCCCGGATGACGTTTCCACCATCTTCAAATAGCGAAAAGCCAATGCGGTCATACGGGATGAAGTCCTTAAAATCCCGATAGACGCTTTCAAGAATTTCCTCCAGGTACATCCCCGCGTTGACCTGGGCCGTAATATGCATGATCTTTTGCAGCTCGTAATAACGGCCTTCAAGATCTTGCGCAAGTTCCTGGATAGCCAGCCCAATGCGCGTAATTTCCACATTTGGAAAGGAAACTTCTTGGGATGGCGTGAATTCTACAATATTCTCAGATTGTATGGACATCTTTTGCACTTTCTTGAGCAATGCCTCATTAACTAATGTACTACAGGATTGGCTGCAAAAAACTTGTGATTTCTCATGTTGAAGGGGGTTTCTACTTATCTTGACCTATTTAAGGGGTGAGTGTCTTATGGGTATTAAGGGTAAAAACATGCCCTTAACAATCAAGAGCATCCCCGTGTACTGCATGCAAACTTATTTTGAACAGCGGTGTTGCACACGCAAAAGGACGACATTGATAGCCCGATCTTGTCGTCCTTAACCCAATGACATGTTCAAGTTTTCAGGGATATAGGCTGTTTTAGCGCGCTTCCCAGATTTCCTCGCCACTCAGGATACGGCTAATCTGGTCGGAGAAACGATCCATATCCAGTGGCTTGGCGATAAACCCGGAGAAGCCGATTTTACGGGCGCGGTTGATCTCAGCGGTATGCACCGTACAGGCCACAATCGGCACAGAATCCCCATAACGTTCTTTGAGAATATCAATGACCTCGTAACCGTCTTTGTGTGGCATTTCCAGATCGAGCAATACCAGGTCGATCTGTTCGCAGCGGTCGAGTTCGTCTTCTAAATTGGATGTGTCACCAATAGTCACGTAAGAAATATTTTCTTTGTCTAAAAAGCGCTCCATCACATACACGTTATAAGCGTCATCGTCGATGATCAGGGCTTGGACCGTTTTCGTCATCATTACTACTTGCCTCTTTCAGCATAACGTTTTTCAGAACAAATCTATTTCGTCTTCCAAACCTGCTCGCCATCTAAAATACGTGCCAGGATACGTGGGAACGTATCGTAATCCAGTGGCTTGGCGATCACACCATCAAAGCCAACTTCACGCAGCTTACGGACTTCTTCATTCATCACACTCGCTGTCAGTGCGATGACTGGCGTGCCAGCATAGTCCGGGTTTTTATGGATGAGTTCCAGCATCTCAAACCCGTCTATCGGTTCCATATGAATATCCAGAAAAATAACATCCGGCTTGGGGTCCAGGTCGGTCAATTTATCCTCAAAACAATCGCTCGTTTCCACGACCGTTAGCGTTTGGTAGCCCAGACCGCGTGTTAAGAGGGCACGCATCACTTCCTGGCTCAGTTCGTCGTTTTCCACATATAAAAATGCTGGCTCAGACATCGTTGTTTCTGTGGTCGTAATTTCTGTCATCGTTGATTCCGTCGTTGTATCATGTTGGTATAGTGTCATGTCTATAGTGTAGCAACTAACTCGCTCTTAAGCGGTAAGGCCACGTAAAATGTGGCACCTTCCCCGATAGCACTTTTAAACCATAAACGGCCCCCATGTGCCTGGGCCAATCGCTGCGAAATAGGCAGCCCCAATCCAGTACCTTCGCCCTTACGCAGGCCATCTTTTGTCTGCCGGAACGACTCGAATATCAGGCTGTGGTCCTCCGGCGCGATGCCCACGCCAGGGTCTTGTATCAGAATAATCACGTCGTTTGCTTGCTTATAAACGCGCACATGGATCGTGCCTTCTTCGGTGAACTTGTAGGCATTCGATAGCAGGTTGATGATGATCTGCTGGATACGTTGGCTATCGCCTGTAATCGGCGGCAGATCGTCCTCAACGTCCAGGCAGATGGTGATCGGCTTATTGATGACGAGGCTTTGCGTTGTCTCTACTGCCGATTGGGCGATGTCGGCGATGTTCAGGCCATCCTCAACAAACAACTCCAGCGAGCCGGATTCAATTTTAGAAATATCCAGCACATCATTAATCAGGTTGAGCAAGTGCTTACTGCGCGACTCCACCTTTTGCAAAATATCGACCTGCTCGCTGTTGACCGGGCCATACATGCCCAGTCCGACGAATTTGGTCAGGTTGATGATGGCATTGAGTGGGGTACGTAGTTCATGCGATACGCTCGCCAAAAACATCGACTTCACCTGGTCGGCGCGCTCGGCTTGTTCGCGGGCAGCGCGCAAACTGACTTCACGCTGCTGTACTGCGAATGCCATCTCATTGAACGAGTGCGCCAACTGGCCAACTTCATCGCTGGTCATGACCGGGACGCGCTTATCGTATTGTCCGGCAGTAATCGTCTGCGAACTGGTGCGCAGCTCGTTCAGTGGCCTGATGACCGTACGATAAAGATTGGCGTAGATGATCGCCATCGTGACCAGCGTCAGCGCGAAAAACACCAGGATCGTATTGGCTAATGTGCGGTTCTGGAAGCTAAAAATCTCATCCAACTCAACCACCGCCATAATGACCGCATTCGTGTCGGTGTTGTCGGTCATGATGGGGACGTAGGCTACCATATGCGGTACGCCACCCTGGCCGATGACCAATCGCTCTTGAATGATGGCTTCGCCCAATTGGGCCGCTTGCATGGATTCAATGTTTAGCGCGATGTCGTTCACGAGGATGTCATCCGCTGGCGTCGCCTGCCCCGGATGCGAATACGCGATGAGCGTATCGCCATAGGCCAGCCCCAGGTACGTTGCCTCCTGCTGGAAGACGAGCGATTTCAAAAAATCGGTGTTGATATGGCGGCTCATCTGGATCGCGCCCAGAATGTTGCCCGATATGCTCTTAATAGGGGCGGAAGCCGCTAAACTGATAGCCGTTTGCGTGCCTTCCTGCTCAATAAGCAGCGATGTTTTGGGAATATCCGAGAGGGCTTGTTGCAGCAGACTATCCTCTGAGCGGGTATCGGCGTCCACCTGGGTATCTACCAGACGCACGCCATCGCCATCAACAACCGTGATGTCATCCAGACCGAGTGAGGCATTGGCTGTGTTGATGATGGCCGCCGTTTCTGCGGCATTGCGACGGCCCACTGCCTGGAAAAAGCTCACGCTGCTGATGATGAAATTCGTATCGACCAGCATCTCTCGTTTGAGTTCTTCAAGACGATTCTGGATGATGTTGACTTCTTCGGCGATGCGCTCGCCGCCAATTTCCTGGGTCAGGCTTTCCGTGTTCTGGATGAGCAGGAAGATCACACCCACCAGCAGCATGGCCAGCACCAGCAGCACCAGGCTATTGAGTTTGACGGCGAGACTTGCATTTTTGAGCATGATAACAGGTGACCAGCATCTGATCGGACGATTGTGCTTAGTATGCCTCTATCGCTTAAGAGATGGCAACTTAAAAACAGGCCGACCACTGCTCAAAACCTTTTGCAGGGCGATAAACACGAACAGCAGCGCGCCGATCACGATCTTCGTCCACCAGCTATTCAGCCCGCCATCGAAGTTGATATAGGTCTGGATCACGCCCAGAATGAGCACACCGACGAGCGTACCCGCCATATAGCCGACGCCACCCGTCAGCAGCGTACCGCCGATGACCACCGCCGTAATGGCATCCAATTCCAGGCCGACCGTCGCTAATGGGTAGCCGGAGCGCGTATACAACGAGTAAATGATGCCTGCTAGGGTCGCCAGCACACTACTAAGCATATACACGCCGATGGTTGTGCGCGCAATCGGCACACCTAGCAGCAATGCAGAGTTCTTATCACCACCTAAGGCATACACATTACGACCAAAACGTGTGAAGTGCGCTATGATCAGGCCGACCAACAGCACGATCACAAACAACGTCGCCACGAAGGTCAAACGGCCTTTATCCTCAAAGACGTAGTACATGCCGGATATATCCGAGTAAAAAGGATGCTCAATCGGCACCGAGGCTTCTGAGAGCAAGAATGCACAGCCGCGTGCCAGGAACATCCCGGCTAGCGTCACGATGAAGGGCGGAATCTTCAGATAGTGAATAATCGCGCCCATTGCACCACCAAAGGCCGCGCCTAGCGCCAGTGCGATAGCAAAGGCCCCTAGTGGATGCACGCCCACATCTTTGATCAAAAGCGCACAGAAAATGCTGGTAAAGGCGATGATCGACCCGACAGACAGGTCAATGCCGCCTGACAGAATGACGAAGGTCATGCCGACTGCTGCCACGCCCAGAAACGATTTATCCGTCAGGATGTTGAGCACGACGCGCGTCGTGCCAAAGGCCGGGAAGCGCTGCCAGCCAATCATGTAGAGTAGGATGAAGACGACAATCGTCGCAATCAGCGGGAAAATACGCGACTTCATGCTGTTTGCCCCCTCATTTGTCCTCTCAGTCGGTTGACTGAGTTGCTGATCCACCGCCGCACCACATCGGATTGCAGCAGCAAGACGATCAAAATCACGATAGCCTTCACGACCAGATTGAAAGTCGGCGGTAACCCACTTTGCAGGATGCCCGTTTCCACGCTCTGGATAATAAGCGCACCAATCACGCTTAACCCCAGGAAGAAGCGCCCGCCGTCCAATGATGTGCCGCCGATGACCACTGCCAGGATAGCGTCTAGCTCTAGCCACAACCCCGCGTTATTGGCATCGGCACCCTTGATGTCGGCAGTCAGGATTAACCCGGCCAGCGCCGCGCAAATCCCCGATGCGACATAGGCGAACAGCTTAATCTGGGCGGCTTTGATGCCTGCGTAGTAACTGGCCCGGTCATTGGCGCCTACTGATTCAATCAGTAAGCCGATGGCCGTGCGTCGCACCAGCAGCATCACGATTACAAAAACGGCGATACAGATATAGATCGGGAACTGAATGCCCGCGATCACGCCTGTGCCAACAAAAGCCAGCGTTTCATCGTTGAAGATCGCAATCTGGCCGTTGGTGATGAGCTGGGCAATACCACGCCCGGAAACCATTAAAATCAACGTGGCCACAATCGGCTGGATATTGAAGTAGGCCACCAGAATGCCGTTCCATAGGCCGCATAAAGCGCCCACACCGATGCTGATAAGGATGGCCAGTATGGGGTTGATGTCCGTTGTTGAGACCAGAACCGCCGCGACAGCACCACTAATGGCAATCACCGCGCCTACAGACAGATCAATGCCTTTGGTCGCGATGACCAGCGTCATGCCAATTGACAGCAGTACCACTGGCGCGCCACGGATCAAAATTACGATCAAACTGCCGAATATACGGCCTTCGACCACTTCAATGTTGAAGAAATCCGGCGCGATCAGGCGATTGCCCAGCAAAATGAGCAGCAGGGCAAAGATTGGCCAGAAGGCGCGGTTACGTGTCAGGGATTGGAGCGAGAAGCCCCGTTCCGCAGGCTGGGTCATCTCAGACATTCGGCTCCTCCGCGATCACTTGCATAATTCGGTTCTCAGTGACCTCATCGCCTTTAAGTTCGGCCACTTTTTTGTGGTCGCGCAGCACGATCACGCGGTCGCTATAATCGACCACTTCGGCCAATTCTGACGAAATCACCAGCAAGGACATGCCATCGTTGCTCAGGCGTTTGATGATATTGATAATTTCAGCATGAGCACCCACATCAATGCCGCGTGTGGGTTCATCCAAAATCAGGAACTTGGGTTCCGAGGCCAGCCAGCGTGCCAAAATCAATTTCTGCTGATTACCACCGGAAAGCTGCCCGGCGGGTTTTTCGGCATCGGGTGTGGCGATGTGCAGCGCTTCAATCATCTCGTCGGCCAGTTCTTGTTGACGCTTGATCGGGATAAAATCGAACCAACCGCGTTTGGCTTGCAGCGCCAGGATCACGTTTTCGCGCACGGTCAATTCGCCGACGATACCCTCCGTCTTGCGATCTTCCGGGCACAATGCAAAGCCTTCCTGGATCGCCTGACTGGGCGACCGCAAATGGACCGCCTGCCCATCGACGTAAATCGTGCCCTGGTCATGGCCTTCAATGCCAAAAATGAGCAGGGCGGTTTCCGTACGTCCCGATCCCAACAATCCGGCCAGGCCGACGATTTCGCCTTCGTTGACGGTCAGGTCAATCGGTTCCAGATAACCTTTGCGTCCCAGGCCATCCACCCGAATATAGGCTTCCTGATTTTTGGGTTTGGCTGTTTCGCTTGTGGCTTGTTTGCCGAGTGTTTGCGTCAGTTCATGGCCGAGCATCTCGGAGATCAATTTGACGCGCGGCAGCTCGTCAGTGTTGTACTCACCCACTTTGAAGCCGTTGCGCAGCACCGTAATACGATCAGATATTTCGTATACCTGGTCGAGGAAATGCGTAATCAGGATGATGCCGACGCCATCGGCCTTAAGTTGGCGCATCACATTAAACAGCGTCTCGACTTCATGACGGTCGAGGCTGGCAGTTGGCTCATCGAGGATCAACACCTTGGCGGACATATCCACGCCGCGGGCAATCGCCACCAACTGCTGGATCGCCACAGAATACGATGACAGCGTGCGGTTGACATCAATATCAATGTTGTAACGATTGAGCAGGGCCTCGGCTTGTTTGTTCATCGCCGCTGTATTGACCAGGCCGAAGCGCATCGGCTGGCTGCCTAGGTAAATATTTTCTGCGACAGAAAGGGTCGGGATCAGGTTAATCTCCTGATAGACGGGGCTGATGCCCAAAAGTTGGGCTTCGCGCGGGTTACGTGGGTTGATTTCTTTCCCATCTAATAAGATTTGCCCGCTGTCTTTGGCATAGACTCCCGTAACCAGTTTAATCAGTGTGGACTTGCCTGCGCCGTTTTCGCCCAACAGCGCATGGATTTCGCCTGCTCGTAGGTTGAAGTCCACCGATACCAGGGCATCGACACTGCCAAATGAAATGGAAAGGTCGCGCGTCTGTAAAATAGGCTGAGTTGAGGTCGTCATAGGGTGCCTTTACGAGGCTGAGTGCCCATAGCTTACTTCTAATTGATTTCTTATGATTTTTGGCCTTTTAAGGCCGTGTTATCAACAATGGACTTATCGATGGTGATTCATGAGACAACATTCATGAGATATAATGAATCTGCGTGATATGGGAGAGGGAGAATCGACTTTTGAAGACAACGCTTGCCGGCCTTTGTTTTCTGTCGATTTCCCTCACTCCTTCTTATGAAACGCTAGCTTCTATAACACCTACTGCTAGCTAGCCGCGGTTTCCTTTATTCCCCACCACTACGACGTTCATATTCTTCAGCAGCCGTATCCGGGAAGTAGATACCACCTGCAACCGGAACCCAATCCGGCAGTGTCTCACCATTCAGGTAAGCAACAACCGCATCGAATGCTGGGCCACCCATATTCGGGCTGAGTTCAACTGTTGCGTTGGCTTTGCCTTCTGACATGGCCAGGAAGATGTCAGGAATCGCATCTACGGAAATGGTCAGGATGTCGTCACCAGGATCAACGCCAGCTTCTTCCATTGCCTGGGTCGCGCCGATGAGCATGTCATCATTGTGTGCCCAAACTGCGCAGATTTCTGCCGGGTCCATCGTGTTCAAGAAGCTTTCCATGACTTCTTTACCACCCGTGCGGGTGAAGTCACCGGATTGCGTCAGGACGATTTCCATGTTGTCGAAGAGGGCGATCACTTCGTTGAAGCCCTGCTGACGATCCAACGCTGCGCTGGAGCCAACGGTACCTTGCAGTTCAACGATAGCGCAGTCACCAGCTGTAGCCTGGGCCAGCCATGCAGCCGCCAGACGGCCTTCATGCACGAAGTCGGATGAAACGCGCGTCACCCACAGCGAGCGATCAGCGGTTACATTGCGGTCAACGATCACAACCGGGATTTCGTTGTCAGCAGCTTCTTGCAGGACTTCGTCCCAACCTGTTTCCACAACCGGGGCCAGGATAATGGCGTCCACGCCCTGGGCGATGAACGAACGAATCGCGGAAATCTGGTTTTCCTGGCGTTGCTGGCCATCGGAAAACAGCAGGTTGATGCCGCGTTCTTCAGCTTCTGCGATAACGGCTTCAGAGAAGGCTGTACGCCAGGCGCTTTCAGAGCCAACCTGTGCGAAGCCAATTGTCAGGCCTTCGCCCGATTCTGGAACTTGTGCGAACGTCGTGGGGACGATCAGCGCAACCACCACTAACAAGATGATGCTTAACTTTGTAAAACGCATAATCTATCTCCTAAATGAATGAATCTACTGGTGCGAACAAACGGTACGAACACAACTTGCTTGTTATTCATTACTCGTTTCGCCTGTTGGCCTCCTTTTGATCTCAATGAGCAAGTTTGCATCACCGAACAGCGTCCGGTTGATGGTCAAATAGGGGGAATGCAAAAGCGCGCAGAGGCATGCCTCACGCGCACGAGTGAATCGGATTTGTGTCATCATAGAATTGGCGAAAGCGCCGCCTGCAAAGAGGTCGTCTATATTCGTCAAAAAAAGCTGTTTCATCGTAAGAAAACCCAATTCAATAAGTCAGTGAACGTTCACATATTGCACCAAAAAAATATCTCAAAACGAGAACCATCATCTGACAAGATAACTGTGAACGTTCACAGATTATGACCAGAAACGAGCAACTTGTCAAGAAATTGCTGCTATTTTTAGCGAGATGCGGTGCTTTCGCGGATGATGAGTTTAGGGGCTACCAGTTGTTGATAGCTATCTATGATCGGTTCATCCATGATTTGCAGCAGATATTCAAAGCCGGCGTTGCCCATTTCAATGTAATTCTGGCGAACAGTCGTCAGGGGAGGGGTAAAGTAGGCTGCTTCCGGGATGTCATCGAAGCCCACGACAGAGACATCATCCGGCACGGATAGTCCGGCCTGATGCAGCGCCCGGTAGGCACCCAGGGCCATTTTGTCATTGCCTGCCAGGATCGCCGTAAACTCATGACCCTGCTCAAGCAACCGCCGCGTTGCCTGGTAGCCACTGGGTGTCGCCCAGTTGCCTTCGACATGGACAGGGGCCTCTAACCCATGCTCTTTGCAGACTTTCAAGATGGTCTCATGGCGGATCTGTGCCCCCTGCCAGTTCAAAGGACCGCTGATTTCGCAAAATGACCGATGTCCTAATTCGATCAAATGCTCCATCAGCAAGCGCGCACCCTGGGCATCGCTGAAGTTGATCGATGGCAGGCCTGTTGTTGTGTGCGAGTCAATTTGCACAATCGGAATATCGCCCCGAATTGATTGAATATCGATCTGGGCGGCGCCATGCGCTGGCAAAATCAGCACGATGCCATCGACTGACCAGTCCTTGACGTGTTCCAGTGCTTCTGTCAGTTGCTTTTGTGTCTCGGTGATGTTGCTCAGGATGACGTCAAAGCCGCTCGTCTTGGCCGCCATCTCGACGTTTAGCGCGATCTGGTTCGGTCCATATAACCAGCCGCCATATAAGATGATGGCCACAATCTTGGAGGACTTGGCCCGCAAATTGATGGCTGCCTTGCTCGGACGGTAGCCAAGCTCATCAATAGCGGCCTGTACGCGCTTGCGCGTATCTTCTGATACATAAGGGTGATTGTTGATGACACGCGATACGGTCTGGTACGACACCCCTGACATCTTGGCGACGTCAAGCATCGTCGGGCGAGATCGCTTAGAAGCTGGTACAGGCATTGATTCTATCGGCCTTTGTTACATCTAAATGACTATCGTGTTCACTGCATACTACGTGCGTTTAGCGTATTCCTCAGCAGCCGTATCCGGGAAGTACAACCCACCCGGTACCCGTATCCACTTGGGGACGCTTTCCCCGTTAAAATAGCTGTCAATCGCGTCGAATGCCAGCCCCGCCATGTTGGTATTCAACTCGACGGTCGCATTGGTATCGCCATTCATCATTGCCAAAAAGATATCGGGTATGGCATCGACGGATACAATCAAGATGTCGTCGCCGGGGTCCAGCCCCGCTTTTTTGATGGCCTCAATTGCGCCGATGGCCATGTCATCATTGTGCGACCACACTGCACAGATTTCTGCTGGGTTCTCCGTATTCAGGATGCCTTCCATAATCTGTTCGCCATTATCCCGCCGGAAATCCCCCGGCTGTGAAACCGTAATGCGCATTTCCGGGAACAGTTGGATCACTTCCAAAAACCCGATATGGCGATCACGGGCCGCGCTGGAGCCAACCGTGCCTTCCAGTTCGACGATGTTGCAGTCCCCGGCTGTAGCCTGGGCTAACCAGGCCGCCGCCAGACGCCCCTCATGCTTAAAGTCCGACGATACCCGCGTCAAATACAACGATTCATCCGCGGTCACATTGCGGTCGATAATCACCACCGGGATATTCGCTTGCTGGGCCTCTAGCAAGATTGCGTTCCAGCCCGTTTCAATGACAGGCGCGAGGACAATCGCATCCACGCCTTCCTGAATAAAATAGCGAATCGCCGCGATCTGGTTTTCCTGGCTGTTTTCCGCATCGATGAATAACAGCTCGATATTGCGGCGCGCCGCCTCGGTCACAATATGGTCGGTAAACGCCGTCCGCCAATCACTTTCAGTCCCAACCTGGGAAAAACCAATTCTCAGATTAGAAGCCGTGTCGTCCTGTGCGTATAAGAGCGTGCTGACAGGCGCAACGATAGAAGCAATCGCTATAAAAATGAAGAATCTTTGCATCAAATGTTGCACGGGTAATTCACCTAAGACATAAATCTAGTTGGTAACGCATAATTATAACGACTAACAGCCATGTTAACCGCTAAACGTGCCATTCTCGTTCAGACAACGCGGGCAAAAGGGCTACTTAAGCTAAATAAAAAGAGCGTCGACCCTTATTTATGGGCCGACGCTCTTTTATCTATCGATATTTGTTTACCGTCTGAGCAGCATACGGCGGTAATTGCGGCGCGGACGACGGCGGAGATCGATATTCATCGCGCGGATGGCAATGAATTGAATAACCATGCCGACTATCGCCAGGATGAGCAGCCATTCACCCGTTAGACCCAACCCCAGCACGATCATCTGCGCACCGATGATCGCTGACAAAATAATCATCAATTGCGTGGATAGCGCCAGAATGAGCAACCCACCCACAATCGCGCCAATGAGCAATACCAGACTGGAGACAGCCACGCCCAACAGATTGAATAGGGCGACTGTCAGGATCAACCCAATATAGGCCCCGATGAAGAACATGGCGATAAAGTAAAAGAATATGGCGAAAATCAGGCCTAGCAGCCCACCAATCAGGAATGCGGCTACCTCTAGCACCACGCCACCGTCGCCAACCAGGTTCAGGCCGATGGCCGCGCCGATAAACGCCCCTGCCAGCAGGATGATCTCATCGTAAATACGCCAGCCAAAGACCAGCAGCACCGCACCGATGATGACCAGCACCACCTGCAAAACGGTATTATTGGGCACAGTGGAAAGGCGAATCAGCAATTGATCCACTGCCGAGAGCGTCGCTTCTGCGATATTTTCTGTCGCTTCAACAGCTTGGCCAGCAGCGTTTTCGATACTTTCGCCCGTTTCACTCAGGTCAATCTCGATGGTATCGTCGATAGTCGCTGTAGGCTGCGCATCCTGGGCTATGACCAGCGGCAGCATACACAGGCTGACGACCAGTACCAGTGCCCAGCGCAGGATTTTTGCGTTCATAGTCTCCCTCACAATCGCCCTGATAATCCAATATTGTCAGAAAATACCAGACGAAGAGAAAACGTTCCGCAGAACACAGTTAACAATCTATAGAAAAGGGTTGCTGTGCTTCTCAGGAAGTATTTAACTATGCGGCGATGATAGATAAGCGCGGATGATTTCAACCGCTTTCTGGACGCCATATTCATCGATCATCTGCTTGCGTAGGGCATCCGCCTTTACCGCCATAGTGGGACTGTCGATCATCTGATGGATAGCATTTACCAGCTTGTCTTTAGTCAGTTTGGCAAACGGGATCGCCGCCGGACCCACGCCCAATTGCTGCGTCCGCTGGCCCCAGAAGGGCTGGTCAGCGGTGAAGGGCACTACCAGCGAAGGCCGACCGGATTGCAGTGCCAGCCCGGTTGTACCGGACCCGCCATGATGCACTATCGACTTCATCTGCGGGAACAACCATCTGAAGGGCGCGTAATCCAGCAGGAAAACAGTTTCCGGCAAATCAGATGCCCCCAACTTGGCCCATCCCGCGTTGATGATACCGCGCTTATGTGTCTGCTGTAGCGCTTCAACAAGCAGTTGCGTGGTGGCTTGCGGGTCAGAGACGGGCATGCTGCCAAACCCAATGTAGATCGGTGCGTCACCAGCGGCCAGGAACGCAGTCAATTCTGGTGAGGGCTGCCAATCGGCTTCATCCAGCAGCCAGTATCCTGTCGTGTGCACATGATCGCCCCATTCAGCCTGATGAGGAATCACATGTTGGCTGAATCCCTGTAATACCGGGACGTGTTGCCGCGTCATGCGGCGTATGTTGCCCCACCAGAACGAGGTCGGCGGCAGGCCAAGCGCTTGTCGGAATGAGTTAATCGGCTTACGGAAAGGGTGCCAGATCATCTGTTGTGCCATGCGATACGTCAGGCGGTTGTACATCGGTCCCAGCGACATGCGGCTGGGGAACAGTGATAGCGGCCAAGCGCCTGTCACTTCTTGCGGAATGACAGACAGGGCAATGTATGGGATTTCCAGCGCTTCCGCCAGATCGTAACCGTAAAATCCGGCTGGTAGTTGGCACAAAATTGCATCGGAATCGTGTAGCTCGCTGTTAATAAACACCTGATGATAGCTTTCCGTAATCGACCCGAAAGTGCGCAGCATGCCTTTATACATTGCCAGTAAGTTACTGGATTTCCCACCAGAGGATTGCAGCAGATCGGTTGTTAGATCTTGGGCGTCGCCTTCAATCGGCGCGTAATCTAGCCTATGCTCCCGGACCATTCCCTCGAAGCTCGCCATCGTGACGATCCGCACGTCATACCCCGCATCGACCAACCCCACGCCGAGCGCCACACACGGTTGTACATCGCCCCTGGACCCCACAGCGATAATCGTTAGCTTCATTGATTTGCCTCCGATACCTGATGGATAGGGTTATACAGGAAAAATGCCTGTCGTGAGGAACCTACATGACTGTCTGGGCTGGAGGGTGATGAAAATGGGCGGCTCATCACCGCCCACAATCGACTAGAAAGCAAAGTGCGTGGCTTGTCCGGCGACAACCACCCAGGTGATGAACAGCGCACTGAGGAATGCGCCAGTATACAGAGTGCCCGTCTTACGGAAGAAATACGTCATGACGATGGCGGCAATGGTCAGCAGGGGGATAAACTGGTATGCGACAATCGTCAGCAGAGGTTCACCCAAGGGGAGCGGACTGCCAGCTATCAGCGGTATGTATTGAATGAGCAGCAAGACGATGATACCCGTTACCAACAGGCCGACGTTGGCCAACATGGCCCGCCACATCGGGACATCGTCGCCTGTGCTTGTCACTAGCCGTAGTTGGCCATGAAGGGCGACACCTGTTATTAGGAAGAAGATGACGAAGAAGGGCAGGTAGCCCAGGAACATGCGGAATTGCAGCGGACTCATCAGCTTCGCTGTGACGACCCAGAAACGGAAATCGATGCGGAATACGAGGTCGGCGGCAGCCAGCAGCAGATAGCCGAAGGTCAGCACACAGATTGCCAGTAATGCAGACTTGAAAATATGCGGCCAGTGAATCGGCATGGCATAATTTTCGAGGGTGGCACCCTTATTTGATGTGAAGTGCCAGATCAGGAACAGGACCAGTGTGATAACCGCGTTGGTCAGTGCCCAGACAACAACGCCGTTGGTGATGCTCTGTGCGAAAAGTGGCGTTGGTGCGGTGAACAACAGCGGATTCTCTGGACCCATCAAGAAGTTCAAGAACGATGTTTGCGTCCAGAAGAAGGTAATTGCCGGGATACCCGCCGCCAGCACATACCCTAACCAGCGCATCGGGCCAGTCATCGGCATGGCTTCTGGGAGGGGATGAACGATACTGTTGAAGTAGACAGTCTTAAGTAGCAAGCCGCCGAACGCCAGCATCGAAACGATCATGCCGATATAAGCAATCAGACGGCCAATCTCGTTCCATTGCCAGATCTGATCGCTTGGGTCCAGGTCACTGCCACCGTCCAGCGTCATCTGCATCCACTCCACAGCCGACCCAATGGCCGCCGAATTGAGGTGGTCGCCAGGATGATTGGTCGCAGGCTGGTACAGAATACGCGCGGTACCCTCTTCGATAGAGCCGTACAATTCGCCAACGACGACAGGTTCCTCTGTGCCGAATGCGTTCTGCAATTTTTCGATGTTAACAATGTCAGGGGCTGTTTCCCCGCCCCACATGAAGGGCGCGAATTCATCCCATTGACTAAACGTCACTGCCAGGTTACGTGGGAATTCTGTTGTGCCTTCCGGCGAGCCGAAGGTGCCCGTAGATGAACCCTGTAAATTGATGGATGCGTAACCATCGGGGAATGCGCCAGCAGCAATCCCGATTGCCCAACCACCCATCGAGTGACCTTCTAGCCCGATGTTGTCCGTATCGACAATATCCAGTGAGCGCAAATAGGCGAGGCCATCAGGGCCGCCAAACCCATTGCCAAACGCGGGTGGGTCGGAATACCCATGACCTGTTTGGTCCAATGCGAGTACAACAAAGCCACGCCGTGCGAACTCAATCGCATAGCCCGCTTGTGTCTCGCGAGAATTGATATAGCCATGTACTGCGAGAACTGCTGGAGCGGGATTTTCAGCAGTGACATCGGGGGGAATATACAGCAAGGCGCTCATGAGCGTTCCATTTGTGCCAACGAATCGCACATCCTTGATCTCGATGGTGCCGCCGTTGGTTTGTACATTCCATGCGAGTAACCCGCCAACAAAGACGAGTATCAAGCCAAGTAGCAACAGGTTTCGATTATTCATAAGAAAACCTTTCAAATAATAACGCCATAATTTGGGTGTGTGAAGAAGAGTTGAATGTAATTTCCTCCCATCCTGATTATACTGTGAACCCTAATAAAACCCCAAAGGACGATCTTGTGCCCGTAAGCGCTCACTGGCACTTGATAGCAATGGGGATGTTACCTTGAGAGGACCGGATCAGTTATGAAAGTGATACAGGTTGGGATCGGCGGCATGGGCAATGCCTGGTTGAATGCTGTCAATCGCTCTGAAGTCGTGCAGTTCGCCGGATTCGTGGAAATCAATGAAGAAATTTCCGCGGCCCAGGTAGCCGCCTATGATCTGGACCCGGCGACCATCTATAAATCGCTGCCAGAAGCGCTGGATGCTCTCGGATCGGTCGATGGTGTTATCAATGTAACGCCGCCGCAGTTCCATAAAGCCGTGACGCTAACCGCCCTCGATGCAGGCATCCCCGTACTGACGGAAAAGCCACTGGCAGGCACGCTGGACGATGCCCAGGCCATGTTAGCCAAAGCGGAAGAAACGGGCATCCTGCTGACCGTCGCCCAGAATTATCGCTGTTCGGCCCTGGCTCGCACGGTCAAACAGGTGCTTGCAGATGGCCAATTGGGTGCTGTCGGCGCGGTCGATGTGCGCTTCTTCAAAGGCCCACACTTTGGTGGCTTCCGGGAAGAAATGCCGCATCCACTGATCATTGACATGGCCATTCACCATTTTGATATGCTGCGTTACTTCCTCGATAGCAGCCCTGCGACGCTCTATGCCCATAGTTGGAACCCGTCCTGGAGTTGGTTCGGTGGGGATGCCTCGGCAGCGGTCAATATGTCGTTCCAGAATGGGATTGTCGCTAACTATACTGGCTCCTGGTGTTCGCAAGGCATCGAAACACCCTGGAATGCCCATTGGCGCTTTGACTGCGAAAACGGCGTGCTCAGCGTAGAGGACGATGCCATCACGATCCAAACCCTGGGTGGCGAAAAACAGCCGATTGAACTGCTGTCCGTCGAGCGTCAGGGCCAGGACTTTTTGCTGCATAATTTTTACGAGGCGGTCATGAACGGCCAGCCGACCATTGCCCCGGCCCAGGACAATATCCATACGGTAGAGATGGTTTTTGCCATCGTCAACGCCTGCGATACAGGCCAGGTCATTAAATTGGGCTAGGACGTGTTTTCAGAATAGGAGCACGTTTTTAGGGGCAAGGCAGCGTATCTTGCCCTATTTTGCCTGCCTGCTAGAGCAGGTGGCACAAGCGAATTCATATTCACGTACGCTACCATACGACCAGCGCCAGATTTGGCCCAATTACGCGCTATAATAGTGTAAATACGTTGTCTGCCGAAGTTTACTTCTATAAGTTTAGTCTGTTATGTTCGGATCAGTAATTGTTTCTTGAAACGCGTGAAGAACTGCAAAAATCATGACTGAAAGCTATCAACAACTCCTATATAACTCGATTATGGATGAGGAAAACTTCACCGGGGCGACCTTTAGCGGCAGGTTGCGTGGCGCTGAACTTCCCTGGAAAAAGCTCGTCATCCGCCCGGTGATCATACAGAACCGCTGGCATCTGCAATTCTCCTATTTTGATGAGACACAGAATATCGTCAAGAATTACGCTGGAGATGAGGCTGAGACACAGTTACGTACTGCACTTGATCTACCTTTTCGCAATTTTCACCTGCGGCTGATTGAAGAGAATATTCAGATCAACCTGACCAAGAAAGGCAAGCCGATGATCAGCCGTACCCAATTAGAAACTCCCAATGAATTAGACCTCAGCCATGATCGACAAAAGAACACCGTGCTTAAAGAGGGTGAGAACATTCCATTCCTACGTGCCCTGAGCATGACCACATCGGATGGTAAGCTCAAGGCCGGGATGCAGAACAAGTTCCGGCAGATCAATGCCTTTCTCGGTCTGCTGCGTGACAGCGGTTTCACCGTAAGCGAGATTGAACAATTCACAGAACCGATTCGTCTGGTAGATTTTGGCTGTGGCAGTGCTTATTTGACCTTTGCCGCCTATCACTACCTGATGCAGATGCTGGGTAAACAGGTGCATATCACCGGGGTAGATAAAAAAGCACATCTGATCGAAAAGAACACACAGATCGCTGCTGATTTAAGATGGCAGGAAATTGATTTTGCCGATGCCTTCATCGCGGATTATGCGACTGATTCTCCGGCAGACATCACGATAGCGTTGCACGCCTGTGATACCGCCACCGATGACGCTATCGCACGCGGAATCCTGTGGAACAGCCGTGTGATTCTGGTAGCACCGTGCTGCCATCACCACATGCAGGCACAATTGGAGGCCAACCCGGCGCCGGAACCCTTCGGCCCTGTGTTGCGTTATGGCTTGCTGCATGAACGGATGGGAGACATCATCACGGATAGCTTCCGTGCCCTGATCCTGAAAACCCTCGGTTACAAGGTGGATATGGTGGAATTCGTTGCACCAGACCACACACCGAAGAATTTGCTGATCCGCGCTGTGAAAACCAATGATGCTATCCATACCGAGAGCCTCGAAGAGTATCGCCATCTGCGGCAGTATTGGGGCGTCACGCCTTATCTACAAACGCTGCTAGATGACAGTATATTTGGGGAGTAGCGTAACTTATGCATGCTCAGAACTTGTGTGAAACTTATTTAGCAACCTGTGAGCGTTCTGCTTGTACGGATGTTGGCATGCTACGCTAAAAAATCTATAAATTGTCGTCATACTCGATTGAGATTAGACTCCGAGTACTCCACGAGCCCCTTGCACCATAGTAAGAGTCCGCACCGTTATGATACACGAAGACATGGTCAAAGCGGTGACCAGCAAAGATGGCTCCGCCGAGTTTTCTAATATCAGAAGGGGTTTTCAGCCAGCTTGACGTTTTTGTGTCAAAATTCCCAAGTTGCTGCAACGCTCGATATTGTTCTTCCGTCAAAAGTTCAATGCCCATGGCGGCTGCTATATCCATAGCACTATTTTCTGGTTTATGTTTTTTCCTTGCTTCCAGTGTTGCGCGGTCATAACAAACCCTTATGCGGCATTTAGGACTTCCAGCCGCACAATCCTAAAAATGTATTCGCCCGTGTTTTTATCATGACCAACAGCATCCAATTCGCCGCGTTTCCGGCTTTGTTGCGACAAGTGAATTACGTCAGAATGACGGCCTGCCGACCAGCTCGCAAAACCCGCGCGCGTTTTTTTCAATTTGCTTCTGAACCTGGCCGGCGGTACGCTGATTGTTTGGATATCACAAAGCTTATTCGTGGCTTTTTCATGTTAAAATGATAGTGTAAATAGATGTTATCACCTTCCATAGAATGATTAGGCTCCCTGTGCTCGACCAGTGGCGGCTTCCTCAAATGAATATGCCAGAATGGTTGATGGGCGAGACCATCTGGTCGCAGCTCCATCGTATGCATTATCACGTTGTCTCGCAGCGCTTCCAACGCTATTTGCGTCGCCAGAAAGGTTCATTTTCTGTCTTCCCGCTGGTGGTCGCTATGGGATTTGTCGCGTTAGGCGGCTTCATCTCAACGTTTTCCACCTTTGGCACCCATGCGATTCTGACGTTCCCCATTTGGCTGATGGTTTTCAGCGGCGGCTATATCGTCGTCTGGATATACCGTATTACGACCGTGTTGGCTCAGCAGCGCCGCACCGGGGCGATTTCTTCCTTAAATGCGATTCCCCCTGGGCGTTTCTTCGTCTCACTGGCGATCTGTCACGCTGTCCTCAACAAGGATGATGCGCTTGTCTGGATTCGCCTCCTGCGCCACATCGTTGTCGGGTTGCTTCTCTACGTGCTGGCGATGGTCATCATGGTGACCGTCACTCAGATTGAAGCAATCTCTATAGGTGAATTTTTGTCCGTGGTGCTCGATATTGGCGTAATGATTACACTCATCTATGCTGAGCATCGCCAATCAGTGCTTTTTGGCTGTTTGACAGCGATCACGCTGCCTCGCTTTTCGAATAACGGCGATAGTGCGCCTGTCGCTATCCTGGGCTTTGTTGTCTTGCAAACTGTGACCTTCGCCGTACCGATTTTGATCGCAGTGGCCGCGCAAGCCTTGCTCGGCGCAGAAGAACCCCTGATGGCCCTGGCTTTTATCCTCTTTATCTTGATCCGCGAAGCCCTGGCAAATGGCCTGTGGTGGTACATCTCCCGCTTTGACTAAGTCAGGGTCGCATCTATCGCTGGCTCAAATAGGTCGCACACGTCTATCCAGCTCATATCGGCGCTCAGGTTGTGGTCGATGAGTGTTTGGCGCAGATACTGGTTGATATCGTCAGCTAGGTTTTGCAACTGTCCGATATCAATTTGTCCCCGAATAGGTGCCTGGATGTCGAATCCATCCAGATGGTGCCATAGGTTGCTTTGGGGCAGGGTGATATCTTTGACCAGTAGCAGTTGTGTCGTTGCCCAATATGCCTCCGGGATACCATCAATCCACACCAGAGGAATGCCATGTTCAACGCACACTCTCTGAAAGCGCCACAGTAGCCACCTATCACGATAGACGGCATGCGGCTGACATCCGTTTATGCAACAAAAGCTCGCCAACAACCCAGCGACTTCACCAATATTCCACTCAATAGGATGAAGGCGGTAAGCGCCATTGGTCAGGTGCGTCGTGCCGATATTCTTGCAAGCAGCGATTAAGTTCGTCGTTTCTATCGGGATGAGCGCACCCAGTGGAATCTGAAACGGTTTGGTGGGCGTGAACATGGAAATGTCCGGGTTGCCGACACACGGATGCAAATCCAGCGGGTACCAGCCTAGCCCAACGCTGTCTCCGAAGTGGCGTGCGCGGGCGCCCTCATGGTTAGCTGCGGCGATGTCTTGCGCCACAATTCGGCACTCACTGATAATACGCCGTCCCTCTCGGACATAGGGTGCTTTGCTCAGGCCATCGATGGTTCCCATGATGTCTGGTCGTAGCTTCAACTCTGGATAACCTGCGCCGCCCTCGTCACGCGGACACTCCGTTTGCAGCCAATACAGAAAACCCAGCGAGAGCTGTTTGGCGTCTTCCAGATGCTGCTGCGCAGTCTCAGGCGGGACATCGACAATACTGCCGCCGTAATAATCGTTGCCCAGCCAGTTGATCAGGGCAATGTCGTTGCCACCCAACATTGTCCCATCATGTATCCGTCGATAGGTCCAGAATGGTAAATCATTGCGCTCATTGCCGATGAAAAATCGGTAGTCTATGGGCGCATCCCCATCGTGGCCGGGTAGTGTCAGAGTATAAGGCTGGTTATCCCGGTTGAACTCATAATGGGCTGGTTTGGCAATCGTGTGATTTTCTCCAGGGCAAAACTCGACAGCAAAACAATACGTGAAGCTCTGGATTTCCTGGGGGCGTGCTGTTTCTGGTGCACCGCGTTCGTTGGTATCTGACTTCGCCTCGGCCCCGGTGCCATAGGCCGTTTGTGTGAGTGGTAGCAAATCGCCCAGGTCAGTCGCATCCAGGTAAAAATCTGCCTCCAGCCGAATGGTGTCTCCGGCATCATTAGTGACGATGACTGACTGAATGGTGTTGTTTTCTACTTCGGCACGGCTGGGTTGATACCCGAACAGGATCTCATCGGCGTGGGCGAACTGCTCAGTCAAAATATCTTTGCCGACTTCTGGCAAAAAACAGAGTTTGCTGACCCATCCATTGCCCGGATTGCTGGTATCGACGCCAAAGTGAGATTTGTAATGCTGCCGGATGGCACGTCGGAACGCGGCGTAAGTGTATGTGCTACCGAACTGCTCGATATGTGCATGTTCATCGAGCGCGGATACCCCCTGGCTGCTGATCTGGCCGCCCAGCCAATCCGAAGCGGATGTCTGGATAATTTTCAGAGGCAAACCAGAGGCCTGCCTCATGAGGTGAATTGTTGCGGCTACGCCACCCAGGCTACCCCCGATCACAGCCACGTCACACTTAAGCGTTCTCATCCGATTGCCTCCAGATCGAAATCGACTTCAAATAGGCGCTGCCAGGGCAGCCGTATCGACCCCGGCACGATCCGCCACTGCTGACCCAACCCCGGTATCTGGTTGAGGCGCTCTCTAAGGCCATTTTCGATATAGGCGCGTACATCGTCGAAGTGCTCCGGCGCGATGCCTTGAACGCTGTAGCGGTCGCCCATCCAGTGTATGGTCTCCTGCCGAACTACATGCTGATAGCCCCAATCTTCCAGAAAGCGATGCGCCAGAAAACGAGCTTGTGCTGTTTCCTGCTCCGGTGTGGAAATCATGCTAGCAGCGACACCCTGTGCTAAGGCGGTGCCAATGGTATTGCCTGCTGTGTTCCAGGCGCCATAAGCTGCCAGCCGCGTCACATCCACTTGCTGGAATAAATACTCAATCAATAGCGGATCGGCACCGTTAGGATAGGCCACATCACACAAAATCACCTGACGACCCTCAGCCAGCCAGTGGTTGATGTCCATTACAAATTGCTGAATATATGGCTCTCGCCGTGACTTTTCCTGGGAATATCCCGGCAACGTATCATCAAACTCCCGACCAACAGCCACCGGTGGATTGACAGCGACAATGAAGTCAGCCGTTTCGACATCCTCGCTGACGGTGCCGCCCAATGCCCGTATCTGTCGTTCTACGGTGGTCGAAATAGGGCTATCTTCGTAAGGTGCTGTCCGGTTGCGATCAGCGTCGATGGCGTAAGCGATGGCAAAGCTAGGTGGCTTTTGGCCCTGCAAGATGGCGCGGATCAGCAGCACACAGCCGATCTCATCCGCTCCAGGGTAAAACATCAGCCGGGGATCATCTGTCGCCAGTCGCTGGGCCCAGGTCTGCAACCAGGCTTTCTCCTGGGAGCCATACCCGTATTCGCTGGTGTCATCGGAACTGATGACCAGCAGATCAAACACATCTTCGCTAAACAGCTTCAGCAGATGTAGATTCACCATGTGGTTGCGCAACCGCCGCTGCGTAAAATCCTCCAGATGGGCCGCCGGAATTTCTGCTTCGAGTGGGGCCAATTCGCTTTCGACATCCTGGCCAAGCTGTTGCTGGTGTTTGAGCTGCGAATAGCGATAAATGCGTGTGCCGTAGTTTAGCCAGTAAAGGGCCTCTTCGGTGTTGTTATTGGCATTGGATACGCGCGT
The DNA here is from genome assembly GCA_002699585.1 of Anaerolineaceae bacterium. Taxonomy (GTDB): domain Bacteria; phylum Chloroflexota; class Anaerolineae; order Aggregatilineales; family Phototrophicaceae; genus Phototrophicus. Next base: position 185,479 of record PABP01000009.1, read on the forward strand.
AATGACGTTAAACCCATATAGCATCACATCGCCAAGGTCGCGTAGCCAATTGATGCGCTGCAAAATTGCTGTCACATCGTCATGGCCAATCCGTGAGGCGACCAAGCCGCCGTAGCCGATCATATCCAGTGACACCAACCAGGCATCGACCGTTTGCGATTGCATCCACTCTTGCAAAGCAATCGAATTGGCGGGCGTACGGAGCTTTGAAAGCAACTTTTCCGGGGGTACGAATACCTCGTGTCCGGCAATATCAGCTATCATCTGCGGGTAACGGACATTGACCGGACGTTCATCTAGCGGGATTAAACCAAGGCGCATGATCTACCTCCAAAAATGCCTATCAATAACAAATAACTTCACGCATTAAGTACATCAGCCGCCCCAAATGATGAGGCGGCTGACGTAGTGAGGATTGGAGTGACACAGATACGGTTATGGCACCAACCGCAGCGTCACAATTTCGTAGGGTTTCAAATTGAGTGTTACCGTGTTGCCATCGATGCTGAGTTCTTCGTCTGTTTCTTCCAGCAGGTTGCAGTGATAGGCTGCTGTCAGGTCGAAGCCAGCCGTGACAGTCACAGGCCCACGATTGCGTTCGCCTTCATACAGGCGCACGATGATACCGTTGCCATCTTCTGCCTGCTTGATCGTCTCGACAACCGCGTTGCGCTTGTTGACTGAAACCAACTGCACACCAGGCAGGACGCCTGCCGCTTCTGTTGCCGGAACCAGCAAGACGGGGTCGTTCAGGTCATAGGCATTCTCAGGAACGCCGTTGCGCCAGTCGCCCGTATGTGGCAACAAGCTGTAGACCATCTTATGCTCGCCCTGATCCGCGATTGGGTCTGGCATCGTAGCCGATTTCAGCAGTGACAGCCGCATGACGTTGTGCAGCACATCGTAACCGTACTTGCTGTCGTTCAGCAGGGCCACGCCGTAATTGCCTTCGCTGAGGTCGGCCCATTTCTGGGCTGCTGTTTCGAATCGGCCCCAGTCCCAGGACGTGTTGCGGTGCGTATTGCGCTCCACGTTACCCCATTGAATATCAAAGGTCGCGGTCGGGCTGAGGACATCCACCGGGAAGGCGGCTTTCAGCAGGATGTGGCTTTCGTGCCAGTCGATATGCGTATCGAAGTCGATACGTTTGCTGTTGTGGTAGATGTAAATGCGCTGCGTGATTGTGCTGCTGCGATACGCGCGTTCTACCAGCAGGGTGACGCGGATCGGGCCATTTTCGATCACGCTGACATTCTGAATGTGCTCGATCTTCTCGACGCGATCATCATAGAAGATGTCCACATCCCAGGCATCCCAGGCCAACGGGCGATCTTCCATCGCCAGCAGTTGGTTGCCGATTTCGCCTTCGGACAGCACTTCACGACCGGCTTCCTTGTCGTAAATGCTGCTGATGTCGGCATTGTGCTCAAAGACGACCCGCATCAAGTCGTTCTCGACCACGATGATGCCATCTTTTTCACTGACAGACAGTGCCGATTGCTTGGGTGCAGTCGTGCCGCTAGCCAGCGGTGTGACTGAGAAAGCAGGTAGTTCTGGCAGATCAACCAGCGTGCCGTTTTCGACAGCTTGCGTCAGCACGGCTTCGCCTTGCTCATTGGCCAACCCCCCGGAAATCGCTTGTGGCAGTAGACCGACGCGATTACCAGTGAAGGTGGTCGGGTTCACAGCCAGGACGCTGGTTTCGCTGGCGAAGATGCTCGATAGGGCATTCAGCGCATTGTCGCGGGCACTTTCGCCCAGCTCGCGGATGTGCGCGTAGTCACGGTCGCTGTCTTCATAAACAGGCGTGATCGATGAACCCGGCAGAATGTCATGGAATTGGTTCAAGCACACCAGTTCCCAGGCTTCGTTGAACAGGTCGGTTGGGTATTCAAAGCCTGCATACTGCGCGGCCATCGCTGCCAGCAGTTCGGCATCGTGCAGCAGGAACTCGCTCTTGCGGTTGTTCCATTTGTTGCGTGCCTGGCTGGTCAGCGTACCGCGATGCAATTCCAGATAGAACTCGCCGTTCCATGTGGGTAGCTCATCGGCGACGGTCGCTTCGATGTTTTCCAGGAATTCCTTGACGGTGCCAGGGCGGACTTTTGGCGCACCCGGCATCGCTGTCAGGCTCTCGATGTTTTCGATCATTTCGCGGGTTGGGCCACCGCCACCATCACCATAACCATAGGCTGTGATCAGCTCGTTATAGGTTTCCTTCTGATGGAAGTTTTCCCATGTGCCGATGACTTCCTGCGCGTTGACGACCGCGTTATAGGTCGTGGAATAGGGCAGCAGTTCACTGCCGGAAGGCGTCGTCAGGAAGTGGGTCAGTACTTTCGTGCCGTCGATGCCTTGCCACCACAATAGTTGGTTGGGCATCTGGTTGTACTGGTTCCAGCTCATTTTATGCGTGATGAAGTAATCCATGCCCGCTTGCTTGATGAGCTGCGGCAGCGCCCAGCTATAGCCGAAGGTATCCGGCAGCCACAAAACGCCCGTATCAACGTCACCAAAATGCTTACGGAAGTAGGTACGGCCTAGCAGGAACTGGCGTGCCAGGGATTCAGGACCGGTCGCGTTACAATCCGGCTCTACCCATGTGCCACCAATCAATTCCCAACGGCCTTCTGCCACCCGCTCTTTGATGCCCTCGAAGATTTCTGGATAGACCTCTTCTGTGTATTTATAGAGCTGCGGTTGGCTCTGTGTGAAGTGATATTCCGGGTATTGTTCCATCAGACGCAGCACGTTGCTGAACGTCCGGCCTGCTTTGCGCTTGGTATGGCCCAGTTGCCACAACCACGCCACATCGATATGGGCATGGCCCACGCCGATGATATTCACGTCCAGCGGTTCGCCAGCCTCATCCAGGCCAGCGATTAAGGTGTCCAACGCTGCCGGGACGCTGTTATAGAAGTCGTCGCCACCAATCGGGTCGCGTGTATCCAGTACCTTGAAAGCATCGTCTAAGGCATTGAAGATGCGCCCTTTAGCGAAGTCGTTATCGTCCAGCAGCTTGGCCACATCCAGCGCCATGCGTACGCGCGCGATGAAGTCGCGGGTGGGCTGGTCGACTTGCACGACCGCGCATTCCTTCATATACAGCTTGGTCTTGGAATTGGGATCGCGTGTCCAGCCGCCCAAACCTGTCCAACCGTGCAGGGCCAGTTTATGGACCTTGCCGTCGTTGACAACGCTCGGTAGCTGAATTTCGTGGTGATGGCGATCTGCTGAAGCATATGATTGGCCGTCGATATAAGCCAGCGCCTCTGGATGGCTGAAGTCGCCCGCTTCTCCTAATGGCAGATATAGCACGACCGGGCCTTCTTCGCCCCATCCTTCTGGGACGTCAAACTCTGACCGCATGATGAAGTCTGTAAACCATGTTCCCCAATAGGTATTTGGCTCGATGATGGGCCAGTTGCTATCGTCAATGTCCGTTGCGATGGGCGGATCTACGTCAGGGCTGGCAAGCGTTTGGAACCGGAACGGTGGGATCGGGTGCTTTTTACGATACTCCAAGGGTTGGATCAGTTGGAGCCTGGACTCAATCTTCTGAGGTGTCCAGTTAATATTGTGTTTCATAGAACGATCATTTTCCTTATTTTTTTGAGCAACCTACAAATGGGTAGTTACAAATGGGTTGTAAGATACTCACTAGATAAAATAGCCTGGTCAAATTGCGACCAGGCAGCAAATACAAATGGCTGGTCCTTATGCCTTCGCCATGACCTCTTCGTCATATAGGTAGCATGACGCTTCATGGCCACGGTCACCGACGGTATACAGCGGCGGCAAATTGTTCTTGCAATGGTCCATGCGTTGCGGGCAACGCGGATAAAAACGGCAGCCAGCTTTGGCTGTGGTCCGCATTTCTTCTTCCGGCGGCAGGATGATTTCGCCTTCCCAGCGGATGTTGGGGTCCGGCTTGGGCACAGAATCCACTAGCAGTTGCACATAGGGGTGCTTGGGGGTGTCGATGACATCGGTCGCAACGCCCGTTTCCGATACGGTGCCCTGGTACAGCAGCATGATCTTATCGCCGATCTGGTACGCTGTACTCAAGTCATGCGTGATGTACAGGAAGGAGATATTCGATTCTTCCTTCAAGCGCATCATGACATCCAAAATTGAGGCACGCAGTGAGGCATCTACCATCGACACTGGCTCATCAGCCACGATCAGCTTAGGTTTGACCATATAGGCTCGTGCCATCATGATACGTTGCCGCTGACCACCACTGAGCTGGTGCGGATATTTCCGTAGCACATCCTCGCCGTATAGGCCGACGACGTTCAGGGCTTCTTCGATCATTTCGCGTGACTGGTTCTTGTTATTGGCCATTTTGAAGTTCTTAACGACCAGATCAAATACATGCTGCACACGATAGTACGGGTTGTAAACGCCAAAGGGATCCTGGAACACGGCCTGCACATTACGCCGATATTCTCGCATTTCGTTGGCCGTACCTTGGGAAACATCCCTGCCTTCAAACAGGATTTCTCCTGATGTCAGTTCGATGAATCCCAGCACGAGGTTCGCAATGGTGGACTTACCACTGCCGCTTTCGCCAGCAATCGTCACGATGGAAGCCGGTTCTTTGGCGATAGTCAGGTTGAAATCCTGCAATGCGACCACATCGTTCTTGCCTTGCTTGTAGACCTTAGTCGCGTTACGGATTTGTAGCAATGTCTCTGACATCGATGACGCTCCCATCTTCTTGTTCTTTGTACAAATGACAGGCGACCTGCTGATGGGGCCGAATTTCCACAATCGGTGGCTCCACGGAGCGGCACTCGTCCATGACGAACGGGCAGCGCAGTTGGAAGATGCATCCCGGCGGCGGGTTGCGCGGATCGTGGGTGATGCCCTCGGTAATCTTCAAGGGCTTACGTTCCGTCAGTGACGGAACCGACTCAATCAGCAGTTGCGAGTAGGGGTGACCCGGTTTGTAGAAGAGTTCTTCCACACCCGCGATTTCAACAATGTGACCGGCATACATCACGGCGATCCGGTTGACCATCTGCGCCATCAAGCCCATATCATGGCCGATCATGATCATCGACACGCCCAGCGCTTCCTTCACACGCAGCATGGTCTGGGCGACCACACGCTGCACAACCACATCCAGCGCACTGGTGGATTCATCCGCGATGATGACCATCGGGTCCAGCGCAATCGCCATAGCGATACACACGCGCTGCTTCATACCACCACTCAGTTCATGCGGGTACATATCGTAGATACGCCCCGGCAAACCGACCATCTTGAACAGTTCAAGGATGCGCTCTTTGATGTCGTCGCCGCGTTTGCGGCCTTCATGTGTCTCAATGACATCACGGATTTGCGCGCTGATGCGCATGGTCGGGTTTAGCGAGTTCATCGCACCCTGTGGGATCAGTGCCAGTTTTGTCCAGCGGCGTTGGCGCAGCTCTTCTTCAGACATCGCCAGCAGGTTGCTGCTATCCAGCCATACTTCACCAGAAACAATACGACCCGGTGGGGTGATGAGCTGCAAAATGCCCATCGCCGCCGTAGATTTGCCGCAGCCGGATTCCCCGACTAGTCCCAGTGTTTCGCCTTCATACAGCTTAAAGTCGATGCCATCGACGGCCAGCACATCGCCCTTGGGCGTTTCGTAGTAAACGCGCAGGCCCTTAACGTCGAGGACAACGTCCTTATTTTCATAGGTTTCTGTGATGCTTCTGTTGTTAATTGGTTGGCTCATGTTTGTTCCCCCTTACTGCGATGACCGACGTAGACGTGGGTTCGCAATTTCATCAAAGCCGAGGTTGATAAAGAGCAAACCAATAAACATTGTTGCTAGCAGCAATGTCGGGATACCCCACCACCACCACATATTGCGTAGTAGGGCGGCGGACTGGATCGCATCATAAATGGTGCCACCGAGTGTGGGCACGCGCTGCGGACCCAGGCCCAGTGTTTCTAGACCGACGGCTGCCAGGATCGCGCCTGTCGCGTTACCGATAAAGCTAGCGAACAGATACGGGATCAGGTTCGGCATCATCTCGCGGAACATGATGTCACGGGTTGATGAACCTGATAGCTTGGCCATCTGCACATAACCGCTCTCGCGCATACTCAGTACCTGCGCCCGGATCAGGCGCGTCGGCGACGGCCACGAGAATGCCGCGATGAGCAAGGCCATCGTCGATATATCCACCTGTCTTAATGCCGATTGAATGACGATCAGTACCATTAGCGAGGGTATCGTGATCGTCACATCGGAAATTAATCGGATGAGTTCGTCGACCCAACCACCCAGGAACCCAGCGGTAAAACCCAACACAATGCCGATGCCCATACCGACTGTCGCCGCGACCACGCCAATCAAGAACGAGTTCGGAGCACCCAGAATAATAACGGCCAGCATGTCGCGGCCACTATTTTCTGTGCCGAGGGGATGTTCCCATATGCCTTCTTGTCCGCGTGTGTTAACAAAGCCTGGTGGTGGCAGATTCAACGGGGACGATGCTGTATAAGCTAGGTCGGTGTCCCAGAGAAAACGACCTAGCACCCCAAGCAGCAGAATAATGCCAATGATGGCCGCACCCGTAAGCAGCTTGGGATTGAGCCACGGCGTATCCCATTGGTTAAAGCGGCCCATCGTCCTCTTTAGTTGCCCGTCGTCAGCAGGTGCTTCGGCTGCGACAGTTTCAGGAGTTGTTTCTACGGTTGACATCGCTATTTACCTCCGTGAGAAATACGCGGATCGATGAGCGGATAGATAAGGTCGATGATCAGGACGGCCATCGCCGTCATCACAATTAGCATGAACGATGTGCCCTGAATCACCGCAAAGTCCTGATTCAAAATCGCGTCGTAAATGACCGTACCCATGCCTTTATAGGCGAAGATGTACTCTACAAGAATCTGGCCACTAACCAGCGTACCCAGCGTAATCGCCAAGGCCGTAATTTGTGGTAGGATGGCGTTGCGCACCATATAGCGGTACAAGATATAGAAAGACTTTAGTCCCTTAGCGCGTGCCAGGTGCATATAATCCTCACCCTCGATGGTAATCATCATGCCGCGCATACCGAGTGCCCAGTAACCAAAGCTCACCAGGATGACCGACAGGGCGGGCAGTGTACCATGCTTAATCACACTACCGATGAACTCCAGATTCAGCCCCGGTGTCACACCCAGCTCGTAAGAACCCAGCATGGGGAACCAGTTGAGCAAAAAGGAGAAAATATACAACAAGAAGAGGGCCGCCAGGATCGATGGGATAGAAGTAAAGATCATTGCCGCCGGGATCAGATACTTAAATAGTCTGGGTGTGCTTGACCAGGCCAGGATCGCACCTAAGAAGTTACCTATTAAGAAGGTAATCGTCACGGCAATCAACAGCAAACCCAGCGTCCACGGCAAAGCCTGGGCGATCAATTGGCTCACTGTCGTCGGGAAATACGCCAACGAATAGCCAAAGTCGAGCGTAAGCATATTGCCCAGATAGCGCACATATTGGACGGGCAGCGGGTCATTGAGGCCAAAGCGTTCCTTCCAGCCTTCAATGATAATATCCGAGTTTTCCACATAGCCGGCTGTGCGTGTCATCCGGTCGATCATGGCAGTGATTGGATCACCCGGTGCCAGACGCGGGATTAACCAAATAATCGTAGCTGCCAAAAAAATAGTTAAAAAGAAAATGCCTAATCGGCGCATTAGATAATTACGAGGTATAGGTCCCATGACGTCCTCTTAAGAAATTGAGCCTCGTTTTAGTTTCAAAATGGGGAGGGGATTGCTCCCCGCCCCACTTCTAAGTAGGTGTTACCCTGCTTTGGTTAGATTGTGGATGATCTGGTGCGTGCTGTTCCACCAGGTCGCCGGATGATTGTAGTTATTTTCCTGGGTCGGCCAGCCAGTCCAGTAGGTAGTGTCGAACGGAACCAGCTTGGAAGCCTGTACCAGCGGAACAATCGGAACTTCGTCATACAGGTATTGGTAAGCTTCTACGACCATGTCGACGATTGCGGGGTCGCCCAATGGCAGGACGCCGATTTCGCCAACGATCTCACTGTAAGCAGCATTACCTTCGGTGTCCCAACGGACCCAGTTGTTGCTACCAGGTGAGCGTTCGCCAATCGGAACGAGGAACTGAGCCGTGTAACGGTTCATGGAGTTCCACGGTTCGTTGATGGAGCCACAGCCATCCCAGTCGTATGACAGTTGGAATTCACCGTTGTTGACCAGATCGCCATGTGTCGCGCCAGTGACCGGGCGGGCCACAGCATCGATACCAGCAGCAATCAACTGCTCGACAATCACGTCAACCGTACGGGTGTATTCAATGCTGCTGTTGTTGACAACAACGTCAGCCGTCAGGACTTCGCCGTCTTTTTCGTACAGACCGTTGTCATTCATCGTGTAGCCTTCAGCCTCGATCATTGCCTGGGCGGCAGCGACGTCGGCAGTCGGTGACAGGGTCATGCCTGCTTCTTCAATGGCGCTGATGATCGGTTCCATACCACCATACTGCACGAAGAAACTACGTGAAGGCGTTGTTGTACCTTCATATGCAACATCAATGATCTGCTGACGATCAATGATGAGTGACACAGCTTTACGCATATTGACGTTGTCCCACGGGGCAACCTGCGTATTGAAGGACATCTGACGTGCACAAGGATCGGCCCATGCATACGGCAGTTCAGGGAACCATGCAACCACATTCGGGTTACGAGCCTGGATGGCTTCAAAAGCACCCAGTGTCAGGTTCATTACGCTGTCGAGCTGTGCATTCGACATCAGCTGAGCACGGTTTTCTTCAGTGCTGGTGATGATCCAGATCAGACGTAGCGGTTCAGGGAGATCCTGGAAGCCAGCTGCTGCGCCCCACCAATCATCATCGCGGTCCCAGACCATACGGTCGGTTTCTGCGCTGGTCAGGGTGTACGGGCCAGTACCAATCGGCCAGCCTTGTTCTTCATCATAGAAAGTGAAGGTAAACGGATCTTTGCCTGCCCAGACGTGCTCAGGCATAATCAGAACACTACCCCAGATGCGGACTGAGAAGTAGTCCAACTGGAAGCGAGGGTTCGGCTCTTTGAGGTTGAACTGAACGGTAAGGTCATCGATCTTCTCGATGCTGTCGATCCACTGCTGCATATTGGCTGCTTCGGCCAATGTCGCAGTTTCGTCGCCAAGTAGCATATTGATCGTGAACATCACGTCATCAGCGTTGAAATCTTCACCATCGGACCATTTGACGCCTTCGCGTAGATTCAAGGTCCAGACATCAAGTGTCTCGTTGGCATCGAAGCTGGTGCCCAGCCACGGGTCAATTTGGCCGGTTTCGTAGTTCAGGATAAAGAGCGGTTCCCACATGGCCTGGTGTGCGCCATGGTTACGTAGTGTGCCCGGGACCAGCCAGTTAAAGTTGGTCGGGTTTGCGATTTGCGATGAATCGATATCGAAAATAACTGTATCTTCACGAGCGACATCCTGCGCCATTACCCCTATAGTCAGGGACAAAATAGCGAGGACGATGGCAAGGGTTAAACCCCGTCTAATGGTACTCATCATGACTAAGAATCCTCCATAAAAAAGTTATATAATGCGCTTGTTGCCCTTAGTTCGTTCTATAGCGCCTCCAAACGTATTCAGTTGTTTAATAATTTGGTTACGATCAGGGTCGTCTTTACGCCACTAATCGTTTAACCGCTGTTTTGTTGGGTGCGGCACGCTCGTTGTCGCCCGCACGCGCAATTGGGTTGGCAGCAGCACCTGACGAGGTGGACCGCTATAGCACCCTTCAATGCGCTCAATAAGGAGTTCCGCCGCTGATTTCCCCATCGCATAATAATCCTGGGCGATAGTCGTCATCGGCGTTGGTAAATAACTTACTAGGTCGACATCATCAAAACCGGTTAGCGACAACTCGTCCGGTATGCTGATGCCCAGGCGGTGGGCTGCTTTTAAGACGAGCAGGGCGACATTGTCGTTAATCGCGACGATAGCCGTCGCTTGCCCCAGGTTCTTTTGAAGTATATCAGCAATTTCGCCGACGGTGGAATCATCTTTATTACTGTAGGCTCGCAGCGCCATCTCGCTGTAAATCTCTTGATCTGGCGCGCCAAACATCCAGGGGGCCATCGGTTCCAGGCCCGCGTTGTGCATCGCATCTTGATAGGCACGATAACGCTCTGCAATCGGTGCCAGGTCCAGGATGCCACAGCTTAAAAAAGCGATGTGCTCATGGCCTAGCTCAACCAGATGCTCGATCACCCGCGTGGCCCCATGATAATTATCACTGGCCACATAATCGCAGCTGATGCCCTCGAATGTACGGTCCATCATGGTTACCGGCGGGAAGTCTGGCTCTGATAACTGCGCCACAAAATCCGACTTGCCATTTTCGATGCTCATCCACAGCAAAACGCCCGCAACCTGATCGTGCTTAAGTTGCTCCAACATGCGCCGTTCTTCAACCGGGTCAAAGTCAGAATTGCAGAAGAACACCGGATAACCGGCTTCGCGTGCTGCACTTTCTGCACCTCGTAGGAGTTCCCGTTGTTGGGGATGGTCAAAGTCGATCACCATAAAGGCCAGGGGGCTATGGATGCGATCACGCTCACGTTGGGGAGAGACAAACGTACCACGACCAGCGACACGCTCAATCAATCCTTCGATCTCGATTGTTTGCAATGAATGACGCACGGTGCTGCGGCTGATGCTCAAGCGGCGCTGTAGCTCAGTCTCTGAAGGAACGCGATAACCCGTTTGCCAGCGGCGCGATAAAATCAATTGGCGAATTTGGTTCGTCAACTGCTCGTGCAGCGGGATCACATTATCGTGATGTATTTCGATATCGTGATACTTCAACGGTGGGCTCGTTTCACGTAAGCTAGTTACAGGCGAAAGTTTTTGTCCGTACCTGTACCTACATTTCGTTGAAATTACCGCACCTTACGCGCGCTGTCAAGAAATTCGTGCATTGATTTGTGCACTTAGCCTAATCGGAATATCATCTGGGGGCTTACAAAATGGCAGTCTACTTAGTGGAGGATTATAGAAATGACTTTTATGCCTACGCTCGAATCCGTGACGCAGCACAGTGTCCCCGATTGGTTCCATGATGCCAAACTCGGCATATTCATCCATTGGGGCCTGTATTCGGTGCCGGCTTGGGCGCCCAACAGCGGCGATCTGAGCCAAGTTGAACACAACCAGGGCTGGCAGGACTGGTTCAAAAACAACTCCTATGCGGAGTGGTACCTCAACTCGCTCAAGTTTGAAGATGGCGCGACCCGTATCTACCACGACAAAACCTATGGCCCTGACTTCGCCTACGATGATTTCATCCCACAGTTTAATCAAGCCATCCAGAATTGGCAGCCAGATGCCTGGGCCAGCTTGTTCCAGAAGATCGGCGCGCGCTATGTGGTTCTAACAAGTAAACATCACGATGGCTTCACCTTGTGGCCCAGTAAGCGCCCATGCCCACACAAGTCGAACTATCAGGCCCAGCGCGACATTGTCGGCGACCTGACAGCAGCCGTGCGTCAGCAGGGGATGCGCATGGGATTATATTACTCTGGCGGCCTGGATTGGGCCTTTAATCCTGATCGCATTGAAGACAATGGCGACGTACGCGGGACCATCGTGCAAGACCCGGCCTTCGTCGAATATTCCGTCGCCCACTGGCATGAACTCATTGATCGTTATCAACCGTCCCTCATGTGGAACGACATCGGCTATCCATCCGGCGCGGACCTGGGCGATCTGTTTGCGTATTACTACAACAACGTGCCCGGTGGTGTCATCAACGACCGCTTTGCCCAGTTGACGGAACCTCAACTGCGCGGTGAAATCTCGCCCAATGAAACGCCCTACAACCCGCACTTTGACTTCCTTACACCGGAGTATGCTCAGTTCGATGACATCCATCCCAAAAAATGGGAAGCCACGCGCGGGATCGGTCACTCGTTTGGTTACAATCGCAACGAAACCGATGCGCAATTGCTCTCGGAAACCGAATTGATCCATATGTTCGTGGATATTGTCAGCAAAAATGGCAACCTGCTTCTGAATGTTGGTCCCATGGCCGACGGCACCATTCCTGAAAATCAGCGTCAACGTTTGGAGCAATTCGGCGAGTGGCTCAGTCTCTATGGGGAAGCCATCTTCGGTACGCGGCCCTGGCGACATGCCACCAGCCAGACGACCGATGGCCTCGGCGTGCGATTCACCCGGCAGGGCAGTGCGCTCTACGCCACTGTCCTGGGAACGCCCACCAGCACCCAGGTGACGATCAAAGGGCTGGCTGCGACGACAGATACCACCATCACCCTGTTGGGTCATGGCAGCGTGCTCGACTATAAGCAGCAGGATGAGGGCCTTGCCATCACCCTGCCGGATCATTTGCCGGATTGGCCGGCACACGCCTTCGAGCTGCTTGGCGTGGTGGACGACATGGCCTGAGTGCGGACGTATGAAACCGACGCTCGTATGACGACCAATGGCTCATACCTGTATCAAAATCGACTTGTCCAGTACAATCGCGCCGCTGACTCATCTTGAGTCAACACTGTATCGACCATATGAGGGCACAACGCATGAGCAGAAGGCATCATCAGACGAAGGCACACCGCGGCTGGATTTGGCTTGGGCTGATGCTGGTTGTCGTGTTCAGTTGGGGGGGCGCGGCACAGGCCCAGGATGCGACACCAACTGTCGACGGTGGTCCGACTGCCACGCCCACACCGGAGCCAATTACGCCCACATTAACGATCTGGTGGCCGGATACGCTCTACTCGCCCGATGAACCCGGTGTCATTGAAGTGCTCCAGGCTCAGACCGATGCCTTTGCTGCCAGCGCCGGGGTCAACATAGAAACGCGCATCAAGAGCAATGCGGAAGTCGGCGGCTTGATGGCCACCTTACGCTCGGCGGATGCCGTCGCACCTGCCGCGTTGCCCCAACTGACGCTGCTGCGCCGCCAGGATCTGGTGACAGCCCAACGCCTGGGCATCATCTATTCATTGGAAGGGCGCTTTTCATCGGGGGTCATCGGCAGCCTTGAAAACATGCTCCAGCTTGGCCAGATTAGCGAGGAGCTTTACGGGCTGCCCTATATGGTCCAGCTAGAGCATGTCGTCTACCAACCCGATAGCGGCATCACCGAGGAAGATAGCTGGGACTATGAAAGCTGGTTCGAGCGTGGTCAGCCGCTGGTGTTCCCCGGTCGCCGCACACGGGGTCTAAATGATGTGTTTTATCTGCAATACTTGGAATCGGGCGGTAGCTTACTGAGTGATGGCACACTCACGTTTAATCCGGCTTCCCTGACGCAAACGCTCAGCTTTTACGAGCAGGCCAGCGATGAAGGCCTGATTGATGGCTTCGTCCTCAATTATGGCAGTCCCAGCGACTACCTCCCCAACTTCCTGTCAGGGGAGATTCAGGCAGCTATTTTCAATTCCAGGGATTACTTCCGTATATTGGAGCAGATACCCGATGTAGGTGTCGCGCCAATCCCCACGCCAGAGGGCCGTATGGTGACGCTGCTCGATGGTTGGATGTGGGTGCTGGTCACCACCGATGCCGAAGAGCGCCAACTGGTCATCGACTATATAACTGAAATGATGAGTGCGGAAAATCAGGTAGCAGCGGCGCAGGCCCTGGATATGGTCCCGACACGCCGTACGGTACTGACGCAGGCCCTGCCTGAAGGGGTGGACGTCGCCTTCTATCGCAACCTGATTAGCAATGCCCGTCTGCCTCTCTCCGATAATGAGGGCGGGACTCTCGCCCGTGCCTTACAAGAAGCCTTTGCTTCAGTCGTTACTTTGGAGCAAAATGCGGAAGCCGCCGCCGAAGAGGTCATCGAAGAAGAAACCCGCTCGGAGTAAGTGAGCGGGACTTTCTTATGTTATGTGTGGCACTGCATCAGATGATCGCCTGCAAATTGTGCAGGCTGGCATAGGTGCCGTTCATCGCCAATAGCTCATGATGTGTACCTTGCTCGTCAATGCCATCTTCTGATAGCATCACAATCCGCTGCGCATTCCGAATCGTCGATAGGCGGTGAGCGATGACCAGCGTTGTGCGATTGTTTGCCAACCGTTCCATAGATTCCTGCACCGCTTTTTCGCTCTCGTTATCCAGCGAACTGGTCGCCTCGTCAAAGATGATAATCGGCGGATTTTTGAGGAACACCCGCGCGATGCTCAGGCGCTGCTTTTGTCCCCCGGAAAGTTTCACCCCGCGTTGGCCGATGTCCGTATCATAGCCATCTGGTAGCGCCATGATGAATTCATGGGCATTGGCTTGTTTGGCTGCTTCCATGATCGCTTCTCGGCTGGCCAATGGATCGCCATAAGCGATGTTGTCGGCCACCGTCCCGGCAAACAGATACACATCCTGCTGCACAATGCCGATGTTCTGGCGCAGACTGTGTTGTGTCACGCGCTGGATGTCCACGCCATCGACCAGAATCGCCCCGGCGTTGATCTCGTAAAAGCGTGGGATCAATGAGCACAGCGTTGTTTTGCCCACGCCGGATTGTCCCACCAGCGCCACATATTCCCCTGGCTGAATATCCAGCGAGATATTTTTGATGACCTCGCGGTGGTTTTCTTTGTACTTAAAGCTCACCTCACGGAATTCGATATGGCCCTCCACCGCACCTAGGTCGATGGCACCCGGCGCATCGAGAATATCTGGCTCGATCTCCATCATCTCCACAAAGCGATTGAAGCCCGTGATGCCTTCCTGATACAACCGCGCGAAGTTGACTGCACGCTTGACGGGTTCAGTCAGTGCGCCCACGTACAGCAAAAACGTCAGCAGGTCCGGCAAATCCAGCGCCTGATTGACAATCGCCACGCTGCCAAACACGATCACGGCGATAGTAAATAGCTGCGTGGAAGCATCCATACCAGCGGAAAAATAGGCTTCGCTGCGGTAGCCATCGTCGCGGCTGCCGACAAATCGCGCATTTTGATGGTCGAATTTGTTTTGCTCAATGGCCTCATTGGTGAATGACTTCACTACCCGGATGCCGGACAAGGTGTCCTCGACCTGTGTGTTCACATCGCCGATGCGCTCTTTGCTGCGTCGCAGCGCATGGTTCATACGCTTGTTGAAGTAAAACGCATACACGGCCATAAATGGCAAAAAGGCGAAGATCAGTAGTGTCAGCGGGATGTTGATGCTCAACAGGATGATGAACGCGCCCAGGAACTTCAACACGGCAATGGCCATGTCTTCCGGCCCGTGATGGTAAATCTCCGATAACCAGAACAGGTCGTTGGTCAGCCGTGACATCAACTGCCCGGTTTTTTGTTCGTCATAGAAACTGAACGACAGCTTCTGGTAATGCGCGAATAGATCGCGGCGCATGTCGCTTTCCATCATGGCGCCCATCATGTGCCCACGATAGTCAATGAACAGATTGCAGGCGATATGGATAGCGAGTAGCAGCAGCATGACGCCGCCCATCAGCCCGATCTGTAGCAGGACATCCGGGGCATTTTCTGCGAGTAGCGTCTGTGTGACGTAACGCGCACACAAGGGGATAATCAGTGTAGTAGCTGACACAATGAAGGCACACACCAGGTCGATGGCGAGGAGGCCCAGGTAAGGTTTGTAATACGCCAGGAATCGTCTGCCGCGTGCGAACGACAGCGCCTTGGAAACTGTCATAACGTCTCCGCATGTTTTTCATCATTGGGTTGTGAATGTCGATGGGGCAGCACAAAAGCCACCTGCAATGTCAAGGCAAAAACGGCCTCTTAGACAAAGGGCAACAGGCGCGGTGGGGTATTCTGGCGGTTATTGCTGAGGAAGGGTGTGGTCGTTAAAAGCTCACAGCTTCATCGTACAAGAAGACCCGCGCACCGTTGTTGATGAAAACATGATAGTTTGCTGCATGAGAGCCTCCTTATTAGGGTTAATTTGCCAACAGAGGGCATCCTAACGTACATAGAGCTATCTGTCAATCACAAAAGGCCATATTGGTTCACTCGGCCTCCGGTGACAGGTCATACAGCGTCAGAGTGGATAAATCGCCCGGTCGCTTCAGGGTAGTAATTATCTCGCCGGGAATCCCCGCGGGTACATAGGGGCTGTTCTCTGTGATGACATACACGCCTTCCTGACGGCTTTCCGCTAACAGTTGCGTCAACGCCTCGACTTCGCTGCCATCCGGGTTAATCGGTGGGCACAGGACAGGCAGGTCACTGCTCATGTACAGCAGCGCCCAGCAGTGTGCGATCAGCCCGATGACCTGTGTCGGCTCTTCCTGGCGCACGATGTCGGCCATCTCGCGTACCCCAAATCCCGATCCATCCGACTCTATATACTGCCGCTGGTCGTGTGTCGGTAGCGGGATGTCTGCCGGGTGCGTGTAGGCGGGTATCACAAACGGCAGCCAGATGATGACCGTATACGCGCCGACCGCACCCACAATCGCCCATTGAACTGCCCGCTGCATCCTGGGCCATAGTCGCCCGATGACCACACTCAGGATTAGCAGCAAGATCGCGACTGCACCCACCCAGTAACGCGGCGTCTGGCGCGGATTGATGAGCTGTACGGCCAGCGGCGCAAACGCCACCGCCAGCAAGAAGAAGTCGCGCCGTACCAGCAGGACCACGCAAGCTGCCATCAGCAGTAAGAAGACAGGTGCACTCAAATAGCTACTGATCCAGCCCGCGAAGTCACCTACGTTGGCTAGCCACCGTGTCAGCAGATGGCTGGTTTCGGCTGTGTTGTGCGTCAGCAGCAGCCCGAACGGGTTGTATCCGCGCCATGCGGCCAGCAGGATATAGCTCCCGAACAGGCCCCCGGCTACCAACAGCGCCGTTCCCGCCCAGGTGATGCGCTGCTTCCAGGTGATGCCTGCATTACGAATGAAGAGCACTGCCGCCACCGGAATCCCAAAGAAGGCTAGCGTCGTCAATTTGAACATAACCATCGTAAATAGGCTGATGCCCACGAAAACGGCGTCCCACAGGCTGTAGCGTTTGCCCAATCGCAGGCTGAAATAGACCGCCACCAGCATCACCGACCCCGCCAGCGTATCCGCCAGCGCCAGCCGATCATAGAAGAAGTGATAGGTGCTCAGGGTATAGGCAATGCCAATGAAAACCATGCCGGGAACGCCTGCCAAAATACGACCACTGGCCAGCAGCGCACTGAACCCGACTGTGACGACCAAAATCGTCGCCGCCCGGATCACGAATAGGCTGCTGTTATCCCCCGGCTGGAAAGCGAGAAAGTACCAGTAGGTGAATTGCCGCCCCTCGACCGCATTCGCCAGCGGCCCCGACGCCGCAATCTCCTGCCCGTGGAACACATGCTGGCCCTCATCAATGAACATGGGGAAGGCGGTCAGCGCCCACACCCGCGTCAGGAAGAACAGCAGTACCAGTATGGTCGCCAGAAATAAGGGGAGATTTCGCTGGGGTCGATTCATGAAGAAAATAGTCCAAGGGCCTGGGTAGTTATCGGGAGATTTTACAGGAAATTTGATGCTGTGTGATGATATGTTTGGGCTTTGAGTTCTTGTTCTACTGATTCTTGTTATAATGATCTTATGATGTAGAAAGGGTGCTTATATGACAGTTGCCGAAGAAATCATGCACCAACTGGATAAACTGGATGAAGCTCAACAACAGCGCCTCCTGAATTTCGCCCGCATTTTGGCAAGAACACCGGTAGTCAAAGGTGAATCAGGTCAGAGCATTGTCGCTGCAACTGGCTTTTTCGATGCGCAATCCCTTGATGAAATGGCAAAGGCCATTCAAGAAGGGTGTGAAGGGATAGACTGGGGTGGCTGGGAATAAGCTTCTGCTAGATACAAATGCTATCATTGCGCTGCAAAAAGAGAATTCACAACTCATTGCGCAAATAAGCAAAGCAACCGATGTATTTCTTCCTGCAATTGTCGTTGGAGAACTTTATTTCGGTGCATATAATTCCCAGCGCGTAGAAGAAAATCGTAAGCGGGTCGCTGTGTACATATCGGAACGGTCCGTACTTTCCATTGATTCCGATACAGCTGATGTCTACGGTCAACTAAAACAACAGCTTCGTGCTAAAGGCCGTCCCATCCCTGAAAATGACATTTGGATAGCTGCACTCGCCATACAGTACGATTTAACGCTCATCACGGATGATGCCCATTTCGATGTTATCGACGGTCTTGATGTCCAGAATTGGTAGACATCAAAAAACATCTCTGCGATTACGTTTGCTTATAGTGTTCTTTTACTCCAACGCCTTCTCATAAAATCGATGCGTCTTGTAGACCTTTAGCCCCAGGCTCTTGGTCATCTTCACCAGTGGATTCGTTTCGAGCACCCAGCCGCAGTCGATGGACTTGTAGTTCGACGGGATAATCGAGCTGAAAACGGCTTCAATCAAGGCGATGACCACACCCGTATCACGGAACTCCTGTTTGACGCCCAGCAGCGGCAGACGTGTCCCCCGAATACCGCGTTTGATCTTCCAGAACCAGGCCACCTTCAGCAGCGAGAGAATCTCCGGCGTTCCCGGCTTGGGATACGCGTATTTGAGCGCCTCATTAAAGTCAGGGACAGGTAGGGCGAACCCGGCTGGCTCCCCATGCACCTCAGCAAAGAAGGCCATCTTGGGGTCCACGAACTGGCCCAGGCTCTCGACCAGGGCATCAAGCTCGCGGTCGGTCTGCGGCACAAAGCCCCAGTTATTGATCCAGGCATCGTTGTACAGGTCGCGGAACAGTTTGAACTCTTCGCGCTTGCGTTTGATGTCCAATGGCCGGATGCTGACGCCGCCGCGTTCTTTCGCCCGCTTGGTGATGCGCTTTAGTCGGTCGCCGAACTCTTGCACCGTGCCAAACTCGCGCTCATAGTAAAAGCTAACGACATCCATCGCTTTTTCAAAACCGGCATTCTCTACCAGATTTTGATAATAGGGCGGGTTGTAGGGCATCAGAACAACCGGGTCATCGAAGTTGTCAATCAGCAGGCCGCATTCTTCATGCAGGGTCATATTGGCCGGGCCGAGGATGCGCGAGTAACCGCGTTTTTCGCCCCATTCACAGGCTATGTTGAGCAGGGCAGTCGCGGCTTCCTGGTCGTTATAGCACTCAAACAAGCCCCACCAGGAGGCATTATCGTCGTTGAACTGGTTGTGCCGATGGCTGACGAAGGCTGCAATGATGCCGACCAGCGTATCCCCGCGCCATGCGCCAAAATAGTCACCCTCGATATACTCCCAGGAAGCACCCTTCTCCTTATCGAGGATTTCCTTGCGCATACTTAGCAGCGGCGGCACCCAATGGGGATCTTCTTTGTGTACAATCCAGGGGAACTCAAAGAATGCTTTATAATCCTCAGCCGTTTCTACCTTGCGGATGGTCAATGGGGCGCTGCTTGGGCTGTTCATGGTATTTTATACCTCTCGCTCGTGAGGTCTAGTAATAGGTATACGCTTGTTGGGGCCGATAGGGTTGTTGGCTCCCCTAGAGGCTAAATATGGGCCAATACCTGTCTAATTTACAGATTGACTGCCATTTTGCCCTATGATAGGATTATGAACCATATGGGCAATGTAACATAGATTGCCTCACATGCAATAAAAAGTGATGAAAGGTCAACGCGATTTCTGGCTCTGATTATCGCATAAATCATCAAATCCGCGCGCGTGAAGTGCGTTTGATTGTTGAGGAACCGGGTCCGAAAGGTCCAGTTTCTGAAAATATTGGCATCGTGCCTTTGAGCGACGCTATGACTATGGCGCAAGAACGCGGCATGGACTTGGTTGAAGTTGCTCCCGATGCAAACCCGCCGGTCTGCAAGGTCATGGACTTTGGTAAGTTCCAGTACGAGCAGAAGCGCAAAGAAAAACGGGCTAAGAAAAACCAGGTCAAAATCGAGGTCAAAGAGATTCAGCTCAAGCCCAAGACCGACGATTATCACCTTGGCATCAGCCTCAAGCGCGCCCGGAAGTGGCTTGAAGAAGGCAAGAAGGTCAAAGTACGTCTTCGCTTCCGTGGTAGAGAAATCACCCATGCCTATATTGGCCGGGAGCGCCTGGAAGGCGTCAAAGAAGAATTAAGCGATGTCAGTGTGGTTGAGCAAATGCCCAACATGGAAGGCCGTGACATGCTGATGGTGTTGGCTCCCATCGCTGATAGTAAATAAAGCAAGTCCAAAGCAAGTCGTAAGAAATCCATCGACGGAGTAAGCGTAAAGTGGCTAAGAAGAAGCAGAAGAAATACAAGCTGAAGACACACAAAGCGACGGCCAAGCGTTTCCGTACGACGGGCAGCGGTAAGGTCGTCCGTACCAAAGGTGGCAAGAGCCACTTCCGCCGTCGCCGTTCATCGCGTGTCAAGCATCAGCTCGACAAGATGCAGACGGTTTCCCATACCGGGACCATCAAGCGCATTCGCAAACTGGCCCCTTACCTGGGTCGCTATAAAGCCAATCCGCCCGCATAGTTGTCAATCTCGACAACCTGCTATTGCCGGGTTTTGTAAGAATAAAATGACCCAGGGCTTGTCCCTGGGTGTTTTCTGTCAGGAGTAACGAACATGCCAAGAGCACGGACCGGTGTTGTACGCCGCCGCAAGCACAATAAAATTCGTAAGATGGTCAAGGGCCAGTGGGGCACTCGTGGTCGCTTGTTCAAGCGCTCGAACGAGGCCATGCTGAAGAGCCTCTTCTATGCCTATCGTGACCGTCGCCAGCGCCGTCGTCAGTTCCGCCGCCTGTGGATTACCCGCATCAACGCGGCGTCGCGCCTCAATGGCCTCACCTACAGCCGCCTGATTTATGGTCTGAAGCAAGCTGGTGTGGAAATTGATCGCAAGATGATGGCTGACATCGCTGTACGCGATGCGGTTGCCTTCACCAAATTGGTGGATGTCAGCAAAGCCAACCAGTAAAACATCCCTCGTTTGTGATGTCGCAGGGCAGTTCTTGTAACTGCCTTGTTTGCTTTAATGCCCCAGAGGTTTACCTCGACATTCTGTAGTAAAATAGCAGCCTGAATCACAATCCCAGATGAGATAACCTATGGCCGATCAAATTACCAGCACCCAAAATTCCCGTGTCAAGTTGACCCGTACTTTGCAGACCAAAGCGCGTGCCCGTCGTGGCGAACGCAAAATGGTGCTGGAAGGTTATCGCCTGATTGAAGACGCCCTCAAGGCCAACAAGCGGCCCCTGTTTGCTTTCTTTTCCCAGGATAATGCCGATACTAAGCTCATCGGTCAGCTAGGCGCTGCGGGCACGGAATTGCTGCCTGCCACTGACGAGGTGATTCGCTACGTAAGCGATACGGAAACGCCAGCGGGTATCGTCGCTGTTTTTACCATCCCCAGGCCGGAGTTCCCCGAAACGTTGACGCGCGTCCTCATTCTGGATGCCATCCGTGAACCGGGTAACATGGGCACGATCCTGCGTACAGCCGGGGCGGCTGGCGTCGAACTGGTGGTTGCTGCCCCTGGCTGCGTCGACATCTATAACCCGAAAGTCATTCGCAGTGGCATGGGCGCGCATTTCCGCGTGCCTCTTGTGGATGCCAACTGGCAGGAAATTGGCCAGTTTTGCCAGAACATGCCCGTCTATTTAGCTACAGGCGATGCTGAAATCAGCTACACTACTGTCGACTGGAACCAACCCTGGGCGTTGATCGTTGGCAACGAAGCCCACGGTGTTAGCGACACCGCCCGTGACATCGCCACCACACCGATTGCCATTCCCATGGCCGCCGAAACTGAATCGCTCAATGCGGCCACCGCCACTGCCGTTATCCTTTTTGAAGCCGCCCGCCAGCGATCCGTTACCTAGCCTAAAGATTATTTTTGAACACAATTTTTTGATGGTGCGTATAGGCAAGTACAAACTGGGATTTTTATCAAGAGGTTAGTTCTATATGCCTGTCCATCAATCGATGCACGACCAACTGCTTTCTCGACCCAAACTCAACCAGAAAATGATGCTCAAAGATGGGCGCACGCTCGGTTTTGCTGAATACGGTGCACAAGACGGCACCCCTGTGTTGTATTTTCATGGTGGCAATGGGTCACGGTTGGAAGCAGGATTGTTTGCCCAGGCCGCAATGGCTCAGAATGTTCGCCTAATTGCCCCGGATCGCCCTGGATTTGGCCTCTCAGACTTCCAGCCTCGCCGTCAGCTCAAAGATTGGATTGCAGATATCGTAGAGCTAGCTGACCATATGGGCATCGACAGATTTGCGATCTTTGGACTATCGGGTGGTGGGCCCTATGTTGCGGTAGTAGTGCGTTTCTTGAGTGAACGCATCACACATGCGGCAATCGTGAGTGGCACAGCACCGCCTGTTGCCGAAGGTCGTTTTCAAGGGATGTGGTTTCCAGTCCGCATGATTTTCTTTCTGGCTCGCCGAGTGCCTGCGCTTAACCGTATTGTGCTCAAGCAAATGGGGAAATTCTATTCCAATCCCGATCAGATGCGCAAAAACATGATCAAAGGCATGCCCAAGCCTGATGTTGCGTTTCTACAACGGGTTCCACAAGCTGTCGATATATTCTCTGCGGATGCTGTCGAGTCTCATCGGCAGGGTGTAGATGGCGATGCCTATGAGTGGCAACTCTATGTCCATGATTGGGGATTCCGCATTGAGGACATACAGATGGAAGTCGCCTTATGGTATGGCAAGCACGACATTCAGGTGACCCCGGCTATGGGGCGCTACTTCGCAGATACGCTTCCCCATAATCAATTTCATCTGGTTGATGATGGCGGTCACTTCTCGACGATCAACAATCATATTGGCGAGATCTTCAACTATTTAGCAGATTAATCTGTGGCGGAATAAATTCATCCAGTCGCTCTAAATAGACTTCTGCTGTACCCATAGCAGGATGCTCTTTCTGGTATTCGACATATTACAATAGGTCAGAGTGCCTTTAGTGCACTTCGTGCCGTTAAGTGTAGCCGAAGAGCTTCAGCCCGCAGCCTCCCTCAGTATCATATTCTTCAATTTTCTCCCAAATCCGATGCAGTAAATTGCCGCCGCGCACGTTTTAATAGTCAAAGGCCGTGTGCAGGAGGCAGTCAAGCGATTGGATGCATGGATGCCAGATCACCAACAAATAGATGATGAACATATTCTCATTCGGGATGCCGCCCATCACCCGGAAGCATTCCGCCAGTTGTATCGACGTTACTTCCCGCGTGTGTTCGGTTATGTCGCCGCACGCATGGGGTCCCGTCAGGATGCCGAGGACGTCACATCGACCGTTTTCATGCGCGTTGTGAGCGGTTTGTCCGGGTTCGACTATCGCGGGCCAGGGACGTTTGCCGCCTGGGTATTTCGGATCGCCAGCAATGAAGTTGCTCAGTTCTACCGCGACCACAAGCGAGAACGCGGCCAGACCCCGCTCACGGAACTGCCGGAAATCGCCGACCATGCCCTGGCCCCGGACGAGCGCTTGGTCCGCAAAGAACTGTTTGGGCGGGTGCGTGGTCACATCACGGCGCTGTCAGCCCGTCGTCAGGAAGTGATTATGCTGCGCTTCTTCGCGGGCTTACGCAATCAGGAGATTGCTGCTGTGCTCAATCTCGACGAACGCACGGTTGCCAGCCACCTGGCGCGTGCTCTGGACGACTTACGTCGTCGCCTACAGGTCAATGATGGTCAATTGGAGGGCTTTTCCGATGACGAATCCACCTAATGAAACACCCCAATCCAATCGGCCAGATGACACGCTGGACCAGCAGATCAGCGATGCCCAGCGCGGCGTCACCAGCGGCGATGACCTCATAGACATGCTCGCGTCCCTGCAACCCGCGCCCGATGCCGATTTTCAGAAGCGTCTAGAAGCCGAACTCATCCAGCGAGTATCGAAGGCATCGGCCAATGGCGCCAGCCACATACCCGATAAACCAATGACACTGACCAGAGGAGAACTCAACATGTACCCAGAGAAGAACAAGAACCGCGCGACATCCCGTCTCAGTTGGATCGCAGGCATTGCCGCAGCCCTGATGCTCGTTTTTGTCGGTGGCATGTGGATTGGCAGCGGAGCCAATGTACCCGCTTTCCTGGCTCCTCAGGCGGATAACACCCCGGAACAGGCCCCACCAATCGTCGTGACCTCCACACCCATGTCTACGCCTATTCCGCCGACTGTTTTTCCGCCGACCCCAACTCCGGCACCTTCAGCGACCTTCGTACCCACGGTGACAGCGCCCTCGTTCCCGCCGACCTCGCTGGACTTTTCGCCTACACCGGCGCCAACAACTGTATCAGGCCCGCTTGAGGTCTCCGGCTTTACGGCTCAAATGGATATCGAGCCAGGTACTATGATTGAACTGCCCATGTTGCAGCAGCAGGCTTTCCCATCGGGCATGGTTCCTGGCGATGCCGCCCTCACCGCTGACGACCTTATCGGTCGTACAGCAGCCGTGCAAATCTTCGAGGGTCAGGTCATCATCGAGCGCATGCTTGAGCCTGAAGAATAGCTCGTCCAGTCGCTAACGGCGCTACCCATTGCCATTGACTTTCGATACACTAGGAGCACTTGCCGAAAGGCAGGTGCTTTTTTGTCCTTTCCATAGCACAACTTATCTGGCTGTAATGCGTTTCAAGTATCATAGCCAGACTCAACCAAACAATCAGGAGAAACCTTCATGGCGAAAGAATATGATGTCGTCATCGTCGGCGCGGGACCCGGTGGTTATATTGCTGCCGTGCGCTGCGGACAACTCGGCCTGAAGACGGCCATCATCGAGAAAAAATACTGGGGCGGCGTCTGCCTGAATGTCGGCTGCATCCCTTCAAAAGCCCTGCTGCACAACGCGGAAGTCGTCCACACGCTTAAGCACGAAGCTGATGATCTTGGCATTTCTGGCGACTTTACCTATGACTACAAGCGGGCCTTCGAGCGCAGCCGTGAAGTTAGCGGGCGTCTGGTCAAGGGCGTTCACTACCTCATGAAGAAGAACAAGGCCGATGAATACGACGGCTGGGCCACCTTCAAAGATGCCAACACCGTCGAAGTCGCCCTGGAAGATGGCAACACGGAAACGCTCAAGTTCAAGAATGCCATCATCGCTACCGGCGCGGTCGATAACAAACTGCCCGGTGTCGAATTCAGCGATAACGTGGTCGGCTGGGAAACACAGATCATGACCGATCACCTGCCGGAGAGCATCGTCATCGCTGGTGGCGGCGTCATCGGCGTGGAATTCGCCTACGTCATGTCCAACTATGGCGTTGATGTCACCATCGTCGAATTTCTCGACCGTGTGCTGCCCCTGGAAGACCCGGAAATCAGCAAGGAATTGGCCAAGCAGTACAAGCGCATGGGTGTCAAAATTCTGGCTTCCCACAGTGTGGATAGCATCGAAGACACGGGCAAGGGCGTTAAAGTCACCGTCACCAACCGCAAGAAAGAGGAGCAGGTCGTCCTTGAAGCCGATAAGGCGATGGTTGCCATCGGCTTCCGTCCGCGTACCCAGGGCTACGGCTTGGAGAACACGGGCGTCAAGCTGACTGAACGCGGCGCGATTGACATCAACGAGAAGATGCAGACCAACGTACCCAACATCTACGCCATTGGGGATGTCACCGCCAAGCTGATGCTGGCTCATGTGGCTGAAACAATGGGCGTCATCGCCGCTGAAAACATCGCTGGTGCTGAAACCACCACCCTTGATTTCGACTTCATGCCGCGCGCCATCTACTGCAACCCGCAGATCGCGGCCTTTGGTTACACCGAGCAGCAAGCCAAGGACAAGGGGTATGAGATCGACGTTGCCAAATTCCCCTTCCAGGTGAACGGCAAATCACTCGGCCTGAACAACACAGTCGGTTGGGTCAAGCTCATCAGCGACAAGAAATACGGTGAGCTGCTGGGTGCCCATATGATCGGCCCCCACGTCACCGAACTGCTGCCGGAACTTACCCTGGCACATCGCTCGGAACTGACTGCTGAAGAAATTGCGCGCAACGTGCATGCGCATCCCACGCTCAGTGAAGCGATCAAAGAAGCGGCTCACGGCTTAGAAGGCCACATGCTGAACATGTAATTTCGCTGCAACGCGAAGATATAAGAGGGCGGTCATCAGGCTGACCCTCTTTTTATTTACCATGTCGTTTGGGGCATTAAATCAAAAAATCGCTCAATCGCGATTGCACCGTTGTGTTTGTTGTGTGGAGGACTGTCAGATAAAAAGTATTATGAGGAATATGACGCTGAACTAACCGTTATTGCCCTTGCCATTGTTGCCATTGCCGCCGCCATTATTGCCGCTGTTACCACCGCTGTTACCACCGCCGTTGCCGCCGCTGTTACCACCGCCGTTGCCGCCGCTGTTACCACCGCCGTTGCCGCCGCCATTCCCTGAATTACCACCGCCGCTACTGGCCCCAGAATCATCAGAGGCGGAGGAACGTCCTCCGCCATTGTTATTATCATTACCGCCACTGTTGCCCCCTCCAGAGCTATTGTCGCCACTGGGTGGGCTATTCCCGCCACCGGAGTTACCTCCTGCATTGCTGTTTTCATTCGCTGGAGGGCTGACATCTTCACTCTTTGGCGGTGGGGCGAAGTTCTCATCGTTACCAATGCCTGCGTTGCCATCGGTCGGGTCGCCATCACGACCATCATTTGGATTGGTGCTGGTCGTGTTGATGGCGTCGGGGATGTTTCCATCCTCATCATCAATGATCTCATCATCGCCGCCATCTTCGATGTATTCTGGTGGATCACCATCCCAATCAACATCACCCGGTAACATATCTTCTCGGCTGACAACCGGTAGCATGCTGTCACAATCAGGTAGGCTGGCTTCACCACAGGGGAGTTCCCCGGCCATCAGATGATCAATGACGTCGCTAATTTGTGATGAGGTCATCGGTGGAGCGATGTCAATATGACGGTCCAGCATATCGATGGGCAAGGCTGCGACATCTTCCCAGGCATAGGGTTCAGGCCAGCTTGGATGCCCGCTGATTGTGCCGTTTTCATCAATGGGCATACGGATTCGTGATCCAGCAATAGCCGGGTAAGCCTGAGAGTCCTCCATCACCACAGCGGAGCCTTCCACCGTTGTGACGATAAACTCATCTTCTGTTGTCTGGAATAGCACTGTCGAGCCAAGTGCAACGTCGGTCCCGTTGATATTCAGCACGACTTCATCCGCGCCATCCGGCGACTGTATGAGGATGCCACTTTGAGGTACTTCGGAGCAGCGCGGACGCCCCAGGCCTGTATGCAGGTAAAAAGCATGCGTGTTGTCATCTTCGGCGATATTCTCAATATCGACATCGCCGAACAACACCACAACTGCATTCTGCCCCGGTAAGGTATCCGGTAGATTGGCTTGCAGGCGCATCAAGGCCACACCCCATACGCCTTCATCCTCATTGAGGTCAAACAGGTGCATGCTGTCGAAGCGGCTAACAGCTTCAATATCGCCGACACTGGCGAATTCAAACTGACTTACATCATCACGAGGCTCGGCTTCAATCGCGAGGTTGCCGTAACAGGCTTCGTTTCGTTCGGTCGTTTTACAATGACGATCGATGGATACATAGGCGCGTTGGACAATTTCCGGGCAGGATTGTGCCTGAGCACTCACAATGCTGACTAGCATCAGGGTCAAAACGCCCGTGATGAGCCAGAACGAGTGTGCTTTCATAAGATGTAACCATCAACTTTCAAATAGGTTTACATAGTGTCATTGTATGGCACCGTGTCCTGCGATGATGCGTAAGGAGTTGTAAGAAATTTGTCCATACTATGGGCGACGACAGCTTATGACAAAATGTTAGCATTGACCAGCGCCCTTGCCAACAATTTCTCATTAATCTTGATCGTCTTTTCATGCACTCTATCACGTTTTATATGCTTTTTTCAGACAACCCCGTCTGGACATGCGGCGACGACCACCTCGAAGCCATACTTAATCCTCTTGTGCCCGGTCCATCGGCGTAGGTGGATTGCTCGCTTCGGGGTCATCTTCACAGAAAGGCCGTGTTTCTTCTGGGGGCAGCGGCGGGTCTTCCGGTCTGGGGCGGTAGACGCATGGGCGGTTGTCAATCGGCAGCGATCCTATGGGTAGGCCAAAGCGTGTCCCACCTATCTCTGCTTCTTCAGTGCCCAAGATATTGTCACATAGGGGCATACGACGCACCAGGCCGATGCGCTGTTGGGCGCATTCTCGCCCATCGAACAACCTGTATACGCCTGCATCCCGGCTCCATGTATCGCCAGCACCGAGCATGTTAAGCCGTCGCATCACCGGGCTGATGTCCACGCAGTCTGGTAAACCCTCGATATCGCATGGCGCTTCCCCGGTTTCGAGACGTTCATGCAGCCGTTTGAGCGCCTCGTTGGTTAGTGGCTCCCGTATGCGGATCTCGCGCTGTAACAGACCAATAGGCAGTGGATTAACATCCTCATTGGTATAGGCTTCTGGTAAATTTGGTCTACCAACCGGACGCATTTGCCCATCAATTGGCAAGCGTAGCCGTGTCCCGGCAATGACCGGATAGGCTGTATCACCGATCCGCATCATGGCTGAGCCTTCAATCGTGCTGACGACCATCTCGCGCTGGGGAGCTGCCTGAAAAAATACTGTCGAGCCAAGAGCCACATCGACGCCGTTGATGTTAAACGCTACCTCATCAATGCCATCGGGCGTCTGGACCAACAGACCGCTCTGTGGGGCTTCGTTACATTGCGTCGCGCCGATCCCCGTCCGCAAGTAGAAGGCCTGCATAGGCGCATTCGGGTCGTTTACAGATGGATTGCTGTCGTCAATCGGGTCGGCTGGTGCGATAGCTACGTCACCAAACAAGAGGAATGTTACATTCTGGCCGGGCAGGCTGTCGGGAATATTGGCTTGTAAGCGCATAAGGGCGATACCCCACACGCCTTCGCTGGCATCCAGATCGACCAGTTGCAGGACCTGCAGCTTACCGACGTCCTCTATGTCTCCCTTTGTATTAAACACAAAGCTGCTGATGTCTGCCTGCGGATAGGCCTCGATAGCTGCATTGCCATAGCACATCTCATTGCGGCCTGTGTCTGCGCACAGCTCATCGACCGTGCGCAGCGCCGTCTGCACGATATCCGGGCACTGTTTCATCTGGGCGATGGTTGTCCCTATACTGAGCAAAACAGCGAGCAAACTCAACACGATGGCCGATTTTGGAATGCGCATACCATGACCTTGTATCTGAGAATAGACCTGTGTTTAATCCCTAAAGTAGCATAGCCTATCTCGCAGCAGCACAAAGAAGCATACCAGGGCATCAGCCATGAAACTGAAAGCGGATGAGCAATCGTCCATCCGCTTGAGTACTGCGTTGCTGTTATCGGCTAATTATCACAGCAGTTAATCATCACAGGAGTCAAAAAGTCCTAACAACCCTGGGTCGCAATCGTCCTCGTCACCTGGATTGAGAAGGTCGTCCAGGGGATCAGTGATCGGGTCGGTGATGTCTCCAATGGGTTCCAATATTTCCCCCACAGGCTCTGTGATGTCCTCAATCGGGTCCAAAATCTCGTCAACAGGTTCTGTGATGTCCTCAATCGGGTCCAAAATCTCGTCAACGGGTTCAGTGATGTCCTCAATTGGATCTAGGACTTCATCAACGGCTTCACCGACCGGTTCAGTTACCGTGTCCACTGTCGATGAGATCGCTTCGATGGGTTCTTCAACGATGTTGCCAACAGGTTCAACCACGGTATCAACCGTGTTTCCTACAGCATCGACTGTGTTATCCACTGTATTTTCGACTGTATTTTCGACTGTATTTTCGACTGTATCCAGCGTGTTGGCAGCCAGCGGAATCACATCAGCAACCGGGTCATATACCACATCCCACAAGGCGATGTTAGCTACATCTGTCAACCGGGCCAGAACAGGTAGCATGGTGTCGCACGCCGCTAATTCGTCGATACCACAGGGTGCAAGCCCATTGACCAGCAAATCAGTCGTCTGTTCCAGTCTGTCACTGGGCATCGGCGGCGCAATCTCGATCTCGCGCTCAAGCAGGCTGGTCGGCATGGCCGCCACGTCGTCAAACGCATAGCTCTCCGGTAGGCTGGGTGTGCCAATGGCATTCAAGTTGTCATCTAGCGGAATGCTGACCTGTGTGCCCGCCAGCACCGGGAACTGCTGGCCGTCCATTTCGATGACGGCAGAGCCTTCTATGGTAGTGATTTGCATCGCCTCGCCAGCCTGCGCCTGGAACAAAACAGTTGATCCCATGACCACATCCAGCCCATTGATATTGAGCTTGACTTCACCAGCACCGTGCGGCGTTTGCACGATCAAACCATGCTGCGGCACTTCAGAGCAGCGTGGATGGCCCAGGCCTGTTTCCAGGAAGAAGGCTTGCATCGGATTCTGTTCCATATCTACGCGGCGCTCAATGCCGACATCACCGAACAAGATGATCGTCGCATTTTGACCCGGCAGGCTTTCTGGGAGGGTGGCTTGCAGTCGCATTAATGCCAGACCCCATTCGCCGCGAGCTTCGTCCATGCCATGTAACTGTAGCGATTGAATGCGGCTGACGTTTTCTATATCGCCTGTGTGGGAAAAATTAAAGTCACGGACTTGGGCCTGAGGGATGGCGTCCAGGGCAATGTTGCCATAGCAGACCTCATTGCGGCCTGTTTCCTGGCATGATCTATCCACAGCAGAAAATGCTCGCTCCACAATATCGGCGCATGGCTCCGCCTGGGCAACGATGATCCCCACAGAGAGGAGAAATATCACGATCGTCATGAGAAGGGAGCGTTTGCCAACGCGCATCATAAGGACTTCCCCGTCTGAATTGATCTACTGAATAACAAACTGACTTCAACAGTCGAAATATGAGTAGAAAATAAATAAAAACCACATCTTTTATCTATTATAACATTGATTTTGCCAACTAATTTTTAGGTAACTTAATAGTTTCTTTAGAATATGTTGAAAAGGTAGCTTCCAGGCCATCAGGAAAAAGAAACTCCCGCCTTAATAAAAGAACGGGAGTTTGCCAGTATTGGATTTGATAGGGTGGATTTTAAGCTAGTCGCCAGCGACAGGTGACATCTGCTCGGCGATGAGTTCGACCACATCCTTCACCACTGGGCCTTCGCCCAGGTCACTGCGCGCGGCATCGAACATCTGCATACAGAAGGGGCAGCCTACTGCGACTACGTCCGCGCCGGTTTGCGCGGCTTCTTCGTAGCGCGCCAGGTTGACCGCCTGTGTCCCGTGTTCTTCTTCTTTCCAGAACTGTGCGCCACCCGCGCCACAGCAGAACGAATTTTCCTTGTTGCGCGGCATCTCAATCAGGTCCACACTGAGCGCACCCAATGCCTTACGCGGCGCTTCGACCACATCGTTGTGACGGCCCAGATAACATGGGTCATGGAAGGTGACGTTGCTCCAGGTGGTTGGCCGTGCTGTCTGGGGCAGTTTGCCCGCAGCGATCAATTCTTCAATTAGCTCAGTATGGTGAATGACCTCATACTCGCCACCAAACTGGTGATATTCTTTGCCCAGGTTGTGCAAGCAGTGCGGGCAGGTCGCCACGATACGCTGCGGGTTGACTTCATTGAGTGTTTCCACATTGGCGCTGGCCAGTTCAAAGTACAGGTATTCATTGCCAGCGCGACGCGCACTATCGCCTGTGCAGTTTTCCATCTCGCCCAGCACCGCGAAGTTGACCCCGGCGGCGTTCATCACCTTGACCAGCGACCGGGCCGTATTCTTAGCACGGTCATCGTGGCTGGCGGCACAGCCTACCCAGTACAAAATATCGAAATCAGGGTTTTCTTCCACAGTCGGCACGGGAACATCCAGGCCTTCCGCCCAGGCGAAGCGGCTCTCGTTGATGCCCCAGGGATTGCCTTGACGCTCCATGCCGTTGAACGCTGCTGCCAGTTCTTCGGGGAAATCGGCCTCCATTAACACCTGATTGCGCCGTATATCCAAGATGTCCAGCATCGGTTCGTTGCCCGTTGGGCAGATGTCGATGCAGGCTGCGCAGCTTGTACAGGCCCACACCGCCGATTCGCTGATGACCGAGCCGATCATCGGCACGGATTCCTCGCCATTGGCCAGGGCGGTCATATTCTGGTTGATGTAATAGCGCTTATTGACTTCCAGCGCTGAGGGCGACAGTTCCTTGCCCGTGACGTACGCCGGACACACATCCTGGCAGCGATTGCACTGAATACAGGCGAAGGCATCCAGAATTTGCGTCATGGGCAGGTCTTCGATCTTGCCTGCACCGAATTGCTCGCGGTCTTCATCCTCGAAGTCAATCGGCGTCATTTCACCCAGGGAAGTGCGTTTAGGCCGCGTCAGATAATTGACCGGGGCCATCATCAGGTGCAGATGCTTGGTATAGGGGAAATAGGGGAAGAACAGCAAAATCGCGCCCAGGGCCAACCACCACATGAGGTGGCTCAACCCGGTCAGGGTCGCCCCATCAGCCCAGCCAAATAGCGGCGATACCAGCGTCGAAAACGGCATGAACACATCCGCGCCGTGTTGTGCCACATAAACCGATTCACCCAGAAAGCGTGTGCCCACATGCAGCAGGATGAAAATTGCCACAATCATGGAGTCATTTAGTTGGCCGCCCGCCGCCACTTTGGGATGCAGCAGGACGTTATCGTGGTAGGTCAGGTCGCTGCGATTGGGCAGTGCCAGCCGCCGCAGGATGAAATACGCCACGCCGACGATCACCACCACGCTGAACACATCCGCCAGCAGCCGATAGCCATCGAACAGCACCGCGCCGAAGCCATCCAGGTTGTACAGGCTTTCATCAAAGCCCTCAACCATGCCGATCAGCACATCCAGGGCATTCACCAAAAAGTACAGGGTAAAGCCCAGCACCACGCCCCAGTGCAGCACACTGACCAGCTTGCGTGTTTTGAGCGTCGTTGTTTGTAAGAGGTACTCACGCAGGGCACGCATCACCCGGCTGACAATACCTTTTAGCGATAAGTCGCCCTCGCCGCGCTTGATGACATGGTAAACATCTAAAAAGCCGACATACGTCGCCCCCAGGGCGAACAGAGTCAGCATCACAAAAACAAGTTTCTCAATCGGGGATAACATCGACCGTCCTCTCAAAAAGGGCCATCGGTGACTAAATTCAGGGTGATGGCATATGCTGTCATGGTCCGCTGTCAGGCTGATTTCGCGGCCTTCATACGGCCTGCCTTCAGCAACCCATGAGCGCTTGCGAGTGTACCACCAGGGCCATGTTTCTCCAATTCAATTTGCACACCATCCGGTCAATTGCGCGATTTCTCCATCAGGTCACAACGTGTCACAATGTATCGTAGGGGCGCAGCATGCTGCGCCCGATCAAACAAATTGAGCACTTACGCCCTTTATAAATAGGTTGTGAGCTTTATAGAACCAGTTAGGGTGTTATCAGACAGCATAGATGGAAATGACTGGTCCATTTCGTAAGCATTTTTGGCCTGTGCTCGTCTAGGGATCGTTACCTATCATTTCCACAACGCTACTTCAAGAGGATATTATGAGCCTGACCACCATCGACTTCACGCCCTGGTTCAATAAAGAGAAAAAACTCGATGAACTGGGCCTCAACCTGACCATCGATGACCTGCGCAAGGCATCTAATGAAAGCATTGACTACCTGCTCAGTCTGCTCGATGGCCTGACTGACGCCGATGTCGCCTTTGAACCGCATGATCCTGAGGCGCACGATGAGCACGCTACCGAAGGTGAAGAACACATCGGCTGGACCATCGGCCATCTGATTGCTCATACCACAGCCAGCAGTGATGAAGGCGCGGCTATCAGCTCTTTACTGGCGCGCGGTGTGGAAGAAATCAAGCGCCCACGTTACGAAACACCCTGGCGCGACATGAACACGGTTGAAAGTTGTGTGCAGCGTTTAGAAGAGAGCCGTCGTATGCGCCTGGCCTATCTCGATACCTGGCCGGACATGCCGCACTTTGATAATTATCGTGGGGGCGTCTCTGAGCGTTTTATCGAGTACTTCGGCAATTTGAATGCCATAGGCGCATTCTTGATGGGCCTCAGCCACGAAGTCGGTCACTATGACCAGATCATTGATGCCAAGCAGCAGGCCCTCGCCGCTCGCGAACAGGCCTAGTCCTGGCTAAAAACCTGTTTCAAAAGTAGGGGCACAGCATTGCTGTGCCCGTTTGCGTTAAGCAAACCGCTTCCGTTTGCGGCTGACCAACTGGCTCACCAACAGAATACCGCCGCCCATGACCATCAACGCAGCACAAATACTGAAGAAGATAATAGGCTCGGCATTGTCATATACGTAGCCCAGGGGGGCACTTGCCAGTAGGGCTGCCAAACTGGGGATCGTGATTTGTATCAAGGCCTGGTTTGTAGACACATTGCGTGGATGGCTGACTTTGTTGACGTGGACCAGCATCGAGAGATTCACCATCGCGAACATCGGTCCACGGAGTACCATGATTGCCATGACCCATAAGAGGCTTGTCGCCGAGCCAATCAGCACCCAGATAACTCCAAAGCCCAGCGCGCCCGCAATATAAAACCAGACAGCACTATGCTTACGCAATGGACCGTCTAGGATGTTGTACCAGGGGATTTCCATCAGAGAACTGACGACAACAATTAAGGTGATTTGCTCGGTTGCAATGCCCAGATTTTCCTGAAAGTGCAGGAGCCAGAAGGCGAACCCTGTCCGCAGCCCCATCATCGCAAAGAATTGTGCGACGAATACTGGGTAAAGCTGGCGGCGGCTGGTCGCCTGTGTATTATTTATATCGTCAGTGGGTTTATCTGATGTATTGATTGGCAATGCGTTGGAGAGGCCAATAACGGCCAATCCGCTGGCAATCGCTGCCAGGAACAATCCGGTAAATTGTGCAATGCTAAAGATCAGCCCGGAAATAAGATTACCAACCACGAACCCACTCGCCGATATTGAACGAACACGTCCAAAATTGGATTTGCCGACCTGTTCCAGTTTGGTGAATGCCAATTGTATAACGAAGATAAATGTGCTGCGGAAGCAGACCTGGGCCACAATCATGCCCGCAAATAGAACTGCCGTGATCGGGAAAGCCAACATCAGGAAAATAGCCGAGATATACGCCAGCACAATGCCCCGATACATCGTCCGATGTCGGTTGGTGCGATCGGCAAGGTTACTTAGCATCGGGATGCCCACCAGTTCGACCAGCGCGGCGATGCTCAGCACAATGCCGATCAATGTACCCGAAAAATCTTGTGCATCCAGATATAGGTTGAAATATGGAGCGCTGAAGCCGCGCATCGTCCCGCTAAAGAAGATGACCAGCAGTAATTGGGGATACATCTCGTTGATATGGGAGGCAATATCAGAACGCTTGAGTGCTTTGGGGAACAAAAGACTTGCTTTCTGGTTGGCTGGCAGAAGACACTAGCCAGCCTAAACCATACACAACCGATGTATAGGACCATTACGATTGGTTATAACCCATACGTTGGTTGCTTTTTGACCCTGACTTTTTTATACTCTTAACAACGTCAATTGCGCCCCGGCGCACTCAAAACAAGGCGAGCAACCGCATGATCAACCTGAACAACAGCCGCAGCCATCATGCACATCATGCATAAGCGTTAACTGACGTCACGGATTGAACTTCCAAAGCGCGACGTTGGTTCGCGCTTTTTTATTTGTATCCACAGCGCGACAAACCGTATTCAATCGATTCAAAGCAAGCGACCTTTAAGGACAGGCACAGTATGGCACAGACAAAAATCAAACCCCGGTTGGCCAAGGGCTTCCGCGACTTTTTACCCGCGGAAATGCTCAAGCGCCAGTATGTCATCGACACCGTTGAAGGTGTCTTCCAGCTATATGGCTACGAGCCGTTGCAAACGCCCGTATTGGAAATGCGCGATACGTTGTTTGGCAAATATGGTGAAGACGCCGAGCAGCTCATCTACAGCGCCCAACATGGCCGCAGCAAGAGTGACGAAGTCGCCATGCGTTACGACCTGACTGTGCCGCTGTCGCGTGTCGTCGCCCAGTATGAAAATGACATCACGTTCCCATTCCGCCGCTATCAGATCAGCCCGGTTTGGCGTGGGGAACGCCCCCAAAAGGGCCGCTACCGTGAGTTCTACCAGTGCGATGCCGATATTGTCGGCGTCAGTGGCATGGAAGCTGATGCTGAAGTCATCAGCGTCATGCACACTGTGTATCAGCGTCTGAACCTGCCGCAGCCCATCATCAAGATCAACAATCGCAAGCTGCTGACAGGTATGGGCATTTTCTCTGGTGTGCCCGATGGCCAACTGCCGGATCTCTACCGCAGCATCGACAAGTTCGACAAAATCGGCGCGGATGGCGTGGAAAAAGAACTCGTCGAGCGTGGCATCCCTGCCGAAGCCGTCGCCCGAATGATGAACCTCATTCAATCGCGGGAAGCAGGCGTCAAAAATCTGGACGTGCTCGATAACCAGATGGGCGATCTGGAAGCGGCCCAGGTAGGTATCGCCGAGCTGCGTTCGATGGCGACTTATCTGGATGCTTTAGGCGTGCCGACTTCAGCCTATGAATTTGACTTTACGATGGTGCGCGGCCTGAGCTACTACACCGGCCCCATTTTCGAGACCATCATCCAGGAGCCAAACCTGGGCAGCGTCACCGGTGGCGGTCGTTACGATGACCTCATTGGCCTGTTCCGCCGCGAGAGCCTGCCGACGGTGGGTATGTCGCTCGGCATTGAGCGCATCATCGACATTATGACCGAACTCGACTTGTTCCCCTCACACATTGGCGATACGGTCGTCGATCTGCTGGTGACGGTCTTCGACGACGAAACGCAGATTGCATCGGCGCGGCTGGCCAGCCAACTGCGCAAGATGAACATCCGCACCGAGCTGTACATGAGCGACAGCAAATTCAAGCTGGGTAAGCAGTTCGCCTATGCTGATAAGAAGGGCATTCCGCTGGTTGCCACCCTGGGACCTGAAGAAGTCGCCCAGGGGCGCGTTAGTCTCAAGCGCCTCAGCGATGGCGAAGAGGTCGATGTTTTGCAGGCCGATGCCGTCGATGCGGTCGTCAATCTGATGCAAACCGAGTTCTAAAGCACGTCTATTTTCTGCTCGGCACTGGTAGACAGCGAGGGGCACGATATATACGTACCCCTCGTCACCCTTGATCGCATGGATCCATGCGTCTTTTCCACAACCTACTGATCTGGGCGAACGACACTTGGGGTCTAGCGCCTTCCTGATTACAATAGACGGAACCATAACACGTTGAAAGCGGGTGAATGCCCGCTTTTTCGTAAGGCTTTTTCTTAAGGGAGTTTGCCCATGACCTTATTCCCGCGTTCTTGTGGGGTTCTGATGCATCCGACATCGCTGCCCGGTCGCTACGGTATCGGTGACCTGGGGGCGAATGCGTATCGATTTGTCGATTGGCTGGAAGAAACAGGTCAGTCGATTTGGCAGGTACTGCCGCTGGGACCAACCAGTTACGGCGATTCGCCTTATCAAACCTTATCGGCCTTTGCCGGAAATCCCAACCTCATCAGCCTGGACCTGCTTGTAGAAGCCGGCTATCTCACGGCGGATGACTTGGCCGATGTACCCGACTTCCCGGAAGACACGGTCGATTACGGTTGGATCATTCCTTATCACGATACCAAACTGAACGTGGCTTACAGTCGCTTCGCCGATTCTGCCTCCGATGCTGATAAGGCCGCTTACGAAGAGTGGTGCCAGCAAGAGGCACACTGGTTGGATGACTTCGCCCTGTTTGCGGCCCTCAAGCGCCACTTTGGCGGCGCGCCCTGGGTCAAATGGCCGGAAAAGGGCCTCATCCGCTATGAAAATTCCGCCCTGGCCAAAGCGAGGGAAACGCGCGCCAAGGACATCGACGAGCAGCGTTTCCGTCAGTGGTTGTTCTTCAAGCAGTGGCTGGCCCTCAAAGAATATGCCAACCAGAAGGGCATCCGCCTTTTTGGTGATCTGCCGATTTTTGTGGCCCACGATAGCAGCGACGTCTGGGCCAACCAGTCGCTTTATTATCTGCACGAAGACGGCAACCCGACCGTCATCGCTGGCGTACCGCCCGATTATTTTAGCCCGACTGGCCAGCGCTGGGGCAATCCGCTTTATCGCTGGGGCAAGATGAAAAATAGTGGCTATGCTTGGTGGATCAAACGCTTCAAAGCCATCCTCAGCCAGGTAGATTACATCCGTGTCGATCATTTCCGCGGCTTTGAAGCCTACTGGGAAATCCCGGCGACGGAAGAAACAGCGATCAATGGCCGCTGGGTACCCGGTCCAGGCCATGATTTCTTCAAGACAGTTGAAGAAGCCCTGGGTGAGCTGCCCATCATCGCCGAAGACCTGGGTGTCATCACCGAAGGCGTGGAAGCGCTGCGCGATGACTTCGGCTTACCGGGCATGAAAGTGTTGCAATTCGCCTGGAGCGATCCCAAGAATGTCTTCCTGCCGCACAACCACGTTCCTAATTGTGTCGTCTATAGCGGCACCCACGACAACAATACGACTGTGGGCTGGTGGGAAAATGAAATGGACGATGGCAGCCGCCAGTTCATGCAAGATTACCTCGCCCGTGAAGTCAAAGAGCCGCAATGGATTCTGATCCGGCTGGCGCTGGGTTCACCTGCGCATACGGCCATCTATCCCATGCAGGATGTCCTCGCTCTAGGCGCGGAAACCCGCATGAATACCCCTGGTAAGCAGGGAGGTAACTGGGGCTGGCGTATGACGGAAGCCGATTTTGACCATGCCAATAAGGACTTGCTGGCTCAGCTAACCTGGCTCTATATGCGTCGCCCGGACCAGCAAGAAAAAGTCTATGGTGATGCGGCCGTAAAGGATTAGTGGTTTGCGTATGGCTCATATGCTGATGACAGGGCAGGCTGCATCGTGACCGAAACGCACATCTGGACGATGGGTAATGCTGCCAAAACCTACTGCTTGCGGTGGATTGCTGCCGAGGTGGAGCGACGGGGCGAAGATGCCCCGTTGACCATCCTTGACCTGGGCAGCGGTACCTCGGCCAACTTTGCCTCGTTTTTAGAAGCTTATCCACAAGTGGGCTATATCGGTGTGGACCCCGCCGCAGGTGCTTGTGATGTCG
This sequence comes from Anaerolineaceae bacterium, assembly GCA_002699585.1. GTDB lineage: Bacteria > Chloroflexota > Anaerolineae > Aggregatilineales > Phototrophicaceae > Phototrophicus. The sequence continues at coordinate 224,605 of PABP01000009.1, forward strand.
CTCGCCAGACCTTGCCGCAGCGCGACAACATTCGCGTCATCAACGCGCTGGCCTATGATCTTTACGGGCGCGTCATCACGGAACCCGTCGATGTCATTGTCTCGTTCAGTGTGCTGGAGCATGTCGTTCAGCGACCGCGCTACTTGCAAACGGCCTATGACTGCCTCAAGCCCGGTGGCACCTTCTTGATTAACTACGATAGCGGTCATTTTAACCCCAATCGGGATCTCAAGGAGAAGCTCAAAACCTGGCTCAGCCCCTGGATGGCACGGCTTGGCATGGAAGGCCATTATCAGAAGTTCGTTCGCGAACAGGATTTTCAGCAGTGGATCAAGCAGGTCGGCTTTGAACTCATTGAAGCCAAGTCCTTCAATACCCAGCTCAAAGGCCTACACAAACGCATTCCTGCTCAGTACAAAGAGGAGCACCAGCGCCGCTGGTTGGCATACGAAGAATGGCTCAATACAGTCGTCACTGACTATAACGATGGCGATGCGTTTCTTTGGTTGTCTCGCAACTTCATCCTGCGCAAATAGGAGTCTGCACAAGGTGAGGCAAGACACATCTTACCATTGCTCCCAGACGTCCCCAGGCCTTTTATTTGATGCTAAGCGGCTTAGAAAGGCATCCTTCCACCTCATGGGGGAAGGACTGAGGAAGGGGGTCTTTTTAGACTGAGGTATGTTAATTGATTTCTCGAATAGCCAACAAAAAAGCACGGCCAAATGACCGTGCTTTTTGCTATCGAGATATCGGCACGCTACACGCCAAATTCTTCTTTGACCTGCTTAACCCACTTTTCAATGCGGTCATCGGTCATGCTCGCCTGACCTTCTACATCGACGCCCAAACCCAGTAGTGCTTCGCCATTTTCTTCTGTGGCCAGGGATTCTTCAAACTGGTAGCGCTGTGCTGACCACAAGCCTAACACGGTCGCACCCTGGATCAGAACCTCATCGGCTAGGATGCCCATCGCATCCAGGAAGTTGAAGCCATAGCCGTTCTGGTCGCCCAGGCCGAACAGGGCCACTTTCTTCCCTTTGAAGTCCATGCCTTCCATCTTGGGCAGGAAGATCGCCCAGTCATCCTGTAACTGGCCAACATTCCAGGTGGGGATGCCGAAGATAATGTATTCATATCCCAGGATTTGCTCAGGTGTAGACCCGCCGATGTTATGCACATCGACCAGGCCGCTTTCCGTCTCGTTGAATTTTTCTGCCATTTGATAGGCGACAGCTTCCGTGTTGCCGGTATTGCTGCCGAAGAATAAGCCAATCTTACCCATAATTGGGAACTCCTAATGAAAGCTAACACGCTATCGAAACAAAGTCTGCTCAGAAATATAACAAAACTTCGTCGTCTTGTCTGCTCTTGTGATTAATAGCACAATGAAAGTATAGACTGCCACAGCCTTTTTGACTGCCCATACTTCAGTAAAAATGAACAATTTGTTTGTAAATCACCTGATGTTATGAACAATCAGGTCATGCTATCCTGCTCGTTACATAGTTTCGTTACATGATTATGGGGCTTCATTTGTGGCTGCTTACCGCATTTGGGTGCGCCCTGTAGGGCAACTTGTTGTGCCCATCAATGCCGAATCATTTTCTGCGTACGGACGCAGCACGCTGTTTGCGTCTGGAACAATAATCTCGTTCAGTAATCAGAAAGCAAAATAGTTATGGCCGCATTGCCAGCCTGGACCGCAGGCGTCCATCACGATGGGTCGATTATGCATATCTCGAACCCACTGCCTGCCCTCAATGAAACCGTCTCGCTTACCCTGCGTACGCCTGCTAACGCGCCCATCAATCATATCTTCTTGCGCGCCATCATCGACGGCGAATATCATCGTGTTGAGATGACCATCAGCAGCCACAATGACGTTGCTAAAATCTGGACCGCCGACCTCAAGCTGCCCCAGGCGCACGTCGATTATTGCTTCAAGCTGATGACGACCGAAGGCTCATATTACTATACGGCGCGCGGTATATACCGCAGCGATACGCCCGATAGCGATTACTTCACCTTGCTGGCAGGCTATCAGGCCCCGGCATGGGTACACGATGCCATCTTCTACCAGATTTTCCCGGATCGCTTCAATAACGGCGACCCCAGCAACGATACTCGACCGGGCGAAACCGAAGTGCTGGGTCACAAGAGCACCAAGCCGGAGTGGGGCGAGCTACCCACACCCTGGGAAAAAAGCGGCAGCATGGATTTCTTCGGTGGCGATTTGCAGGGCATCACCAATCGGCTGGACTACTTGCAAGACCTGGGCGTGAATGCCCTTTACCTGTGTCCGATCTTCAAAGCCGGGACCAACCACAAATACGATATTCAGGATTTCTGGCAGATTGATAAGCACTTTGGCGGTAACGAGGCCCTCGTCGCCCTGCGCGAAGAACTGGATCGCCGCGGTATGCATATCATTCTGGACATCACCACCAACCATATCGGCAATGGCAATCCCTGGTATCTGGATGCCAAAGACAACCCCAATGCCTCTACGGCGGATTTCTTCGACTACGACCCGGAAACAGGCAAAATCGATACTTGGCTGGGCGTGCCGTTGCTCATCAAGCTCAACTACAAAAGCCAGTTGCTGCGCGACCGCATGTATCGTGATAAAGACGCGGCCCTGCGTTATTGGCTCAATGAACCCTATCGTATCGATGGCTGGCGGTTGGACGTCGCCAACATGACTGGCAACCTGCGCGAAAATCAGCTCGATCACGAAGTTTGGCGCGAGATGCGCCCCTACATCAAGAACGAGCATTCTGAGGCTTACCTGCTCGGCGAATACTTCATGGACGGCACGCCCCACCTCACTGGCGATGAACTCGATGCCTCCATGAATTACACAGGCTTCAATGTGCCCATTCGCCGCTGGATCGGCGGTGAGGATGTGGGTGTGGCTGATGGCAACCCTTACGGTGATACCGAACTGCTGCCATCAGATGCCGTCGCAGGTCAATGGCAGCGATTTATGGCCGCTGTGCCTTATGCCATCTCACTACAGCAGTTCAACCAGCTAGGCAGCCACGATACGACCCGTATCTTGCACGTCGCAGGCGAGGACAAAGCCCTTGTTCGGGTGGGCTTGGCCCTGCTGATTGGCTTCCCTGGGACGCCCTGCATCTATTACGGCGACGAGATCGGCATGACGGGCGGCAAAGATCCTGACAACCGCCGTTGTATGCCCTGGGACGAATCCCAGTGGGATACCAACATGCTGGCCTACTATCGCAAGCTGCTGAGCATCCGTAAGAGCAGTTCGGCGCTCAAATATGGCGGCTTCCAGATGTTGTTCGCTGATGGTGACCTGTTGGCATATCAACGCCACACGCCCGACCAGACCCTTATCGTGGTGGGTTATCGCGGTATTGGTACATCGCCCAGCTACCAGATCCCCGCATGGCAGGGCGGCTTGGTCGATGGCACGCAGCTTAAGGATTTGCTCTCCGGGGAAGTGTATTCAGTCGCCAATGGCATGCTGCCACTGTCCGGCCTGGAGCATGGTCAGGCCCTCATTTTGGAACTGCAAAGATAAGGTTATGTGTCGTAGCGATGCAGCAGGCTGTAATAATCAACGCCTGCTATCTACCGTAGGGGCGCAATATATTGCGCCCGACCCACTCTGAAATCTACTGTAGGGACGCAGCACTGCTGCGTCCGGATCTTGTTTGCTACCGCCGCTGGAACCGAACCTGCATCCCATCTTTGGGCATCAACGTCGGTCGATAGACCATCTTCAAGTTCTGCCCCTCGACCAACCCCCACTCAAAATGCCGCAGCAAATACGATAGCAAAATCTTCATTTCCATCTGGGCGAAGGCATAACCCACGCACACTCGCGCACCGCCACCGAACCCCACCAGGCTGAACGGCACGTTGCTTTCGTTGCGCTCTGGACTGAACCTCTCTGGATCAAAGGTGTTGGGGTCGGTGTAAATGGCCGGATCACGGTGGGCGGCATTGATCGGATACAGCGCGGTCCAGCCTTTGGGCACATGGTAGCCATTGAACTCGAACGACTCAACCACGCCTCGGAAACCCGCTGGAACCGGTGGGTACATGCGCTCGACTTCTTTGAGCACCATGTCCAGGTAGGGCATTTGCCGCAGATGCTCCATCGTCATCTGCCCGCCGATGCCCAGTTCAGCCTGCTCAATGCGGGCTTTTTCCAGCACCTGCGGATTTTGATAGAGGATCATCACCAGCGAGGTCAACATACTGGCGCTGGTCTCGTGTCCAGCGAAGAGCATCAGCAGCGTCTGTGCCTGTAGCTCCGCATTGCTCAACGCCTGACCGTCCTCGTCGCGCGTCTGCACCAATAAACTCAGCGCATCATGGGTCGGGTTCGCCCGCCGATTATCAATCGCGGCATCAATATAGGTGAGCAATTCTTGACGTGCTGCCAACGCCTGACCGTAAGGCGTCCACGGCCAGCGAAGGGGTACAGTCACAAAGCCGCGCGTCAGTGTGACGAACAACTTGCTCAGGCGTTCGATGTCATCACCGGGTTGGCTGCCCGTCAGCAGTGTACTGGCGACCTCAAACGTATATTGCTTGTTCTGTTCCAGCCAGCGGAACGTGCCTGTCGATGCCCATTTTTTGACATAGCGTTGGGCAATGGTATCCATCGTATCCAGGTAGTTATGTAGCGCCTGCCGATGGAACGCGGGCATAATCAGCCTGCGCTTCTGCCGATGTTCCTCGCCATCCTGCACAAACAGCGATTCGCCCAACAGCTCTTTGAAGGTCGGTGGCCAGCCATCCCGCCAGGAAAAATACTTCGCCCCTGTTTGCAGCACGAACCGATTGGCTTCCGGCCCCATGAAAACGGCAATATCGCGTCCCAGCACCCGTGTCTTCCAGATTGGACCGTATTTTTCGTATTGTGCCATCAAAAAACCGAGATCGAGCAAGCGCGGTGGTTCCCCGATGAAGGGCAAGCCCATCGTGCCCGGTGGCAGCGGCTTGTCGTGCAATGAAGTTGTGGCCATATCAGCCCATTCTAACGAAACGATTCATAGGCTCGATTATGGCAAATTGCGGGTTTAATAGCTACCGTAGGGGCAACCACCGTAGGGCCGCAGCATGCTGCGGCCGCCTGTGCCCTCATCGGTATTTGCTACACCACCGGATGCTCACGCTCCAGCAAAAACGTCGGCGCGGTGATGCCCAACGCCAAACAGCCCAACAGGGCCACCGTCCGCACCCCATTGACTGCTGCTTCGCCCAGGCTGACCGCAATCTGACCGGGTTCCTGGTGGATCATCTCGCCCAGGCTGATCATGGTCTGGTAAGCGAACACACCCGGAACCATCGGGATCGCGCCTGTAATGCCGAAGATCATTGATGGCATCTTGAGCTTACGCGCGATGAACTTGGACATGAAGCCCACCACCAGCGCACCGATGAGCGTGGCGGTGGTGATGCCCATATTGAACTGGGTCATCATCAGTGCCCGGACAGCATGGCCGCAGGCCCCCACCAGCGCACAATAAACCAGCGCTCGCTTGGGGACATTAAACAGCACGCCAAACCCGACCGCCGCTACACCCGACCATAACGCATCTTCGAGTATCGTTATAAGAATGTTCATAAGCCGCTGACCCTCATTGTTGTGATCGCCAGAGAAAGGCCCATGGCAATCGCCAGAGATAGGATCGCGCCCCATACGCTGCGTGCTAGACCATTGGTGATGTGCCCATTCAGGAAGTCTTCCGAGCCGTTGATGAGAGGCACTCCTGGGACCAGCAGCAGCACGGAAGCCGCCAGGGCGGTGCTCGATAGCGGACTGAGCGACAATAGCTCGGCGAGGCTGGCAATGATGCCCGCTACGAATGCCGTTATCACCCAGTTCAGGACTGTATTCAGTTCCAGTGAATGCAGCCATTGCCTGACGTACATGGCCGCACTCGATGCGAAAAAAGTCACTGCAAAGGTGGCCACATCGCCCCCGAACAGGCGATTGAAGGCCGCGCACGCCAACCCCACCGCCAGGACAACCGTCCAGCGATTATAGTGAGGCCGCTTGTCGATTTCGATCAGCTTTTCCCCGACCCCAAAGCGGTCCATCTTGCCAGCCTGCACCTTGTAGGATAGTTCGCTGATTTCAGCGATCACGGTCATATCCACGCCGCGGCTGGGTGCGCGCCGTACCTTAGTACGGAATTCATAGTTATTGATGGTGGTGGCGACGATGGCATCTGGCGTAACCAGGATGTCCATCCAATCTGCGCCCAGGCCCGTACCCAGTCGGTGGATGATCTGCTCTACGCGGTTGGTATCGGCCCCGTATTGCAACAGCATCTGGCCCGCCCACAGGGACAGGCGGATCACGTCGCGCAGGGCTTCTCGGTCAAGTTGGGGTTTATGGGAATGATGGTCAGCGGCAACGGCCACAATTTGCCTCTCTCAGTCGTTAAAGCATCATGTTGAACCTGGCAAGAAGAACTAAGTAGCGGGCTTAAGTGAGAAGAAACTGGGCCGTTGCTTTTGTGCTCATTATACGCTTGATCTGCTGCCTTGTAGGGATGACATCAATCATATTGACCGGTGACATACAGCCACTTGCCCTTAACGCATCTAAAGCTGCTTTTCTCGGTAAAGCTGCTATCGCGCAAGTTTTGCATCAAACCCGCCCGGAACGTTACCGTATCCTCAGTTGTCTCCAGGATATTCAGCGCGATGAACTGCGTTTGCGTGGCAAAAGCCAATATCTCCGCTATCCACAGCCGCCGATCTTCCTTGCGATGTGGGCTGTCCTCGTGGGTCGTGCGCATGATGAAATCGGCATCGTGTAAGGCAAAGGCACTGTAACGTGCCCGCATCAGGGCTTCCGGTGTTGGGGCTTCCTGGCCCTTGTGATAGGGTTGGCAGCATTCGCTGTAAGATTGCCCACTGTGGCAGGGGCAGGTCATTTTTTCGCTAATGAGTTTCTCTCGCAAATAGTGTTGTTTCGACGAGCCATCATCAGCCCGCTTAATTATTACATTTTACAGCATAATTCTTACAAGCCAATACGCTTATGTGTATTCGCTATTTTTTGCATGGCGACGACTAGCGCTGCCGTTCGGAAATCGACAATGTCATTGTGTTCGTTAAACGTTTCCTTGATCTCCTGATAAGCTTCGCGCATGGTGTCATCCAAGCCGGAGCGCACCATCGACAGTTCGTCGCTGCCTTGCATGATGTGGTGTTTGAGCTTCGCCTCAATTTCTTTGCCGGTAGCGGATTCGATGGCTTCGACAATCGCCGCCGCCCGGAATTCATCCAGCCGCCGCTGCATACGCCCAAAACGGATATGTGACAGATTCTTGATCCACTCAAAGTAGGATACGGTCACGCCGCCCGCATTAGCATAGAAATCCGGGATGACCATGATGCCACGCTCATTCAAAATGCGGTCCGCTTCGTAGGTGATGGGGCCGTTGGCCGCTTCCACCACCAGCCGCGCCTGAATATCAGCAGCATTCTCTACCGTGATCTGGCCTTCAAGCGCTGCCGGAACCAGAATATCACACGGGTAGGTTAGCAGTTTACGGCTTTCCAGATGATACGTGCCATAGGGGTAGCCCGTTACACCGCCATGCACATCAATCCACTGGCGCAGGTCATCAATATCGATGCCGTCTTCATTGACAATCGCTCCGTCCCATTCCAGCACCGCGATAATTTTGGCATCGTCTTCCGCCAGGAACTTGGCCGCATGGTAGCCGACGTTACCCAACCCTTGCACAACGATCTTCTTCCCGGCTACTGTGCCCGTGAGTCCAGTGCGTGCCACGTCATCCACATTGCGGAAGAACTCCCGAATGACATACATCACGCCGCGCCCGGTGGCTTCTGTCCGCCCGCGCACGCCACCCATATCGACGGGCTTACCCGTCACGCAGCCCAGGTAGTTGATGTCCTCTGGCTTAAGCGTCTGGTAGGTATCGACGATCCAGGCCATTTCACGTTCACCTGTTCCCATATCCGGTGCAGGTACGTTGTCGCTTGGCCCGATGAAGCCCTTATTAATCAGCGCCTGGGCGAAGCGCCGCGTGATGCGCTCCAGCTCGCCAACCGAGTGCTCACGAGGGTTGATGCGTAACCCGCCTTTGGAGCCACCATAGGGCACGTTCACCAGTGCGCACTTATAAGTCATCAGCGCTGCCAACGCCTCAACCTCGTCTTCGTTCACAATGCTCGCATACCGAATGCCACCTTTGGCGGGCAGACGATGTTCGCTGTGGGTACAGCGCCAGCCAGTGAACGTCTTCCAGGTATCATCGTCCATCTGCACCGGGAATTGCACTTTGATTGTAGTATCCGGTGCTTGGATTTCTTCAGCCCAACCGGGCGGCAAATCGAGGTAACGAACCGTCTTTGCGACCATGCGCTCGACATTTTGTAAGAATGTGCCGTTTTTAGGTATGCCCATGAGGATAAGCGTCCTTTCTTAAAGAGAAGTCAGTAAGTGAGATGGCCTAATCTTTGGGGCTCAATGCGACGGCCTCAACCTACTGTAACCTACACGCATTAATATTTAGAGAATAAGCGCCATAGCAAGCAATCAGAATTTACGCTTCGGAACCCCTTTATGCCTTTGATTTGGCGGTTTCATAAAGCTGCTGCATCATCGGTACAGCATAAGCCAGCCGTTTGAACACTTCCTGCTGGCTGGTCTCGCGTTGTGCTTTGAGTGTTTGCGCGTCTACATTAAAAATATACGGATCTTCCCACGCTAACCAATCGACCGCTTTATGGTGTATCACATCGCATAGCCCAATGACGATTTCAGCGACCATGCTGATATTGGGGTTATCAATGGATTCGAGAGCCGTGTTGAGTTACTCCGGCGTGGCGACCAGATGGCACCAACCCAAGTCCCACGACTTGCCAAAAAGCAGCTCGCCGACCCGCGTCACCATATGCTCAATCTCTCGATAATTCTGGGGATGTGTCTCCCAGGCTTTTGCCGAGCGCTCAAAGATAAGCGGTGCATTGTCCACGCTGACCGAGCGAATATCGTTGATGCAGGCCTCACGGTAGTCTGTCTCCAGCGCGAATGCCAGTCGGTCGATATAGCACAGGTGCAGCAGGTCATCCGGCTGGCTGTGACGCGCACTATAACGATATAGCTCAGCGAAATAATGCCCAACGGGCAGGTCGCCTTCGCAACGCTGCACGACAAAAAATGGATCTGACTCAATCCATGCCACATAGTCTGCCTGCTTTTGAATAGTCGTTGCTGGAATGCTGACAAATGCTTTAGCGAAGATGGTCTTAAGCAGTGGGGTAAGCTGTTGTAAATGCGCGAACATCGTTCCTTCAGGGTCGTTCATCGGCGTAACGAGGATATGCTGCATGCAAGTGTTCCCATATAGATGGTGTGGATAAAACATCAACGACCGAAATTCTTGAGTTAATGAAAATAATATGTCCCAAAGGGTTGATCAAGACTTTGTTGCTGAAAACTTTTATTTTCACAATAAGCGTTTTTTTGGTGTCACCTTTTTTGCAAAAAAGGTGACAGAATAAATAATTAATATTGGGCGTATTCGCTCATATCGGGTCGTTCGATGTATTTCTCCAAAAAGGCCAGCGTCAAGTTGATCACCTGCTTGCCGACATCGCGGCTTTCGTTGGTGGGCGTTTCGCTGAAGAAATCATGGGCTGCCCCCGGCACGATAGCGACGGCGTGGTCGTCATGCCGCAGCGATCGCTTGAGGATCTTTTTCAGCCGTGCGATCTCCTCTTGCTTGATGTAGGGTTCCTCACTGCCATACAATGCCAGGATTGGCGTTGTGCAACGGTCGAAGCCATTCCAGTAGCGCTGTGGGAATCCGCTGTAGGCTACCACCGCTTCCAGATCACGCCGATGGATAGCCGCTTCAAACGCCAGTGAACCGCCCATGCCCTGGCCGATGATCGCCGTATGGCTGTTGGTCTGGTGATGCTTTTCCAGCACGTTGAGTGTCGTCTCGACCGTCTGATAACGTGTTTTTTCCGTATCGGTCATCAGACGTAGGGCATGCTGTGGTTTTGTTGCCACCTGCCCATAGAACATATCCGGCACAATCACGTAAAAGCCCAGGTGCGCGTAAAAATTGGCCAGCAAACGCTGCACATTTGTCAGGCCCCACCAATCATGGAGCAGGGCAATCCCTGGGAAGGTATCGCCAGAAACCGGATGCGCCCAGTAGGCGGGCAGCGATTCGCCGCTGCCGGAACTAATATGGATGTTGCCATTCTCGATGGCGAACTCGATGCGGTTAGAATCATGAATCGGCATTGGGCATGCTCCTTAGGAACGAGGGGCAAAACTCAGGCATCGCGCGCATAAATGGCGGTCTGAGGGCTGCCAATGTCGTCGTCTGCGGCTAATTTCGCCAGTTTTTCATCACCCGTCAGGTACAGCGTACGATAACCTTCGCGGTGCGCCCAGTCCTTGATCGCTACCAATAGCTGTGAACTGACGCCCTTATGGGACCAGCAGTACACCGTCGCGCCACGCGGGTCATAGAGGTGCTGCTGATACAGCACATAGGCATCCTGCGCTGCTGCGGAAAAAAGCAGGCGGTGGGTTTTCTGGGCTTTGATTTGTGGCAGGGCGTCCCAATGGCTCGGCCACTGCATCTCCCACTGATGCCGTGCGCTGGTTGTGCAGCCAATCGGCATCACCAACTCTTTGATCTGCGCCGGGTCCGCGTTGGGGTGCTCCGAGGTGCGATAAAATCCCTGGCCTTGTTGGGCGCTCACCTGAATGCTATATAGCGTCAGCAGGGGCTTAAAGCCGTAGCGCTCATAATAGGCATGCTGCTCGTTGTCATAATTGGCAAAGCTGACCGTGATACGTTTGGCTTCTTGCCGCTGGTCGATCCAGTACTGCATCAAAAAGTCACGCGCGATGTCATCCTGCGTGACGATCTCATGCACATAGACGTGCTTGCCCAGGGGTGCCAGCTCCTGGCCCTGGTACGCTTCGGTATAGCCCATGATCGTATTCTCATCATCGACCAGTACCAGCGCCGTACCTGCGCCCCGCGCCAGATGGCTCAACCAGATAGCGCCGGTTTCGGTGCTCATCCAGGCACCGCCATGCAGCCAGCGCTCATACAGCGTCAGCTCCTGATAGGGCACATCCTCAACGCGACCATCGTCACACCAGCGCTGCCAGCGCCGGATGCGCGTTCGCATCAGGGCGCAGATCGCCTGGGTATCGTCTAACGTAGCTGGGCGAATTTGCATCATCGCATCCTGCATGACTTGCTGATTTAGCTTCATTGTAACACTTTCGCCCATTCCTGAGTTAGAATGCAGGCGTCATGTTTAGTGAAGATTCATGGTAGATGAGCAAAGGCGTATTCCATGCTGCTGGCAGTCGATATTGGCAATACCAACATTCATATGGGCTTATGGGATGGCAGCAGTTGGCGCCTAAACTGGCGTGCGCGTACTGTCGCGGAAAAAATGCCCGACGAATATGGCGTGCTCGTGCGTAATTTCCTCAGCAGCGCCGACCTGGGCTATGCGGTTGTGAGTGGGGTTATTATCAGCAGCGTGGTCCCGCCACTAACGGCCACCTTCCGCGAATTGATCGACCGCTATATCGAACAGACGCCGCTCATCGTCAATCACAAGACCAACATCGGCGTGGAAATCGCCATCGATCAGCCACAGCAAGCCGGTGCGGATCGTCTGGTGAACTCGGCGGCAGTGATCGGTTTTCATGGCGGAGGTCCTGCTGTGGTGGTGGATTTCGGCACATCGACCAACTTTGACGTGGTTTCGGCTCAGAACCAGTACATCGGCGGGGCAATTGCACCCGGCATCAATCTGGCGCACGATGCCCTCGTAAGCCGTGCCGCCAAACTCCACAAAGTCGATATTCAGCCGCCGCCGGATGCCATTGGCCGCAATACGATCCATGCCATGCAGTCCGGTATTTTCTGGGGTTACGTCGGCCTGGTGGATGGCATCCTCTCGCGCATCATCAAATCCCTGGACGATCCTGATACCAAAGTCATCGCCACCGGCGGTCTCGCAAGCCTATTTAACGAGCACGTCGCCGCCATCGATACCATCGCGCCCAATCTCACCCTCGATGGCCTGCGCTACATCTACGAACTAAATACCTAATATGCTACTGCCGTGATGAGCGCAATCTACCGCGCTAACAAAACAATTATTACAAGCATCGTAGGGACGCAGCATGCTGCGTCCGCTTACTCCCCAATCGTGACTGACGTCATCACCACATGATCGCTGCCATCCGGCAGTACCAACCGTGTATTATCCTCCCACCAGTACACAATCAATTCCAGCGTATACGTACCCGGCGGAACCTCACTGACATCCAGTGTGCGCACATCGACATAAATCAAATTAGGAATCATATTAATGGTCGCAACTTGCTCACCACCATTGAAATAGGATGTGATCGGCCCATCCGTCTGCGCGACGAGAGCGCCGTTGCTGTCCAGCATCTGCACACTGATCGAATAATCACGCTCAACCGCATCTGGGTTTTTCCACCATAGATGCAGAGTGATTGTGTCTTCTGTAATGCTCTCTACATCCACGCCCCGAAAACCGATCTGGTCGCCAAATAAAGTCGCTTCTTCCTGGGGTGGCCCGACCAGTAATTGTGCTCTATAGCACCACCAACGGTTACAGTCTGATCCGGGTGGTTCGTACATCCTTACGCGGTCCTCTATCAGGGCGTTGAACCTGTCCTTAACGGGCAGTGTCAAAAATTCATTGGTGATGTGCCACACGCGCCGATGCCCAACTGTATCCTCGACGTCATAAACCAGGCTGTCATCCATCATGTACGCGGGCAGATAACGTTCCATCATCTCGTATAAGAAGTGATCCGGCCCATGATCGACCAGAATCAGATCATCGTCTTCTGCGACCTGGCCCATCGGCGTGTAGATGTCTCTCAGAGGCACTCGCCCGATTATATGGCTGGTCACGGTGTTGTAGCACAGTGGCACGATGATGATCAGCGCTACCCAGCCCACGCGCCGGGGCAGGGCCGCCAGACCTGCCGCGAACACCAGCCCCAGCCCGACCATCAGGAAGGAGACATAGCGCTGTGTAAAAATCGTGCTCTGTGTATTGACCAGCAGCACCAGCGCCGGAACGCCGACGCCCCACAGCATCGCCAGCCAGAAGCCACCGCGCTGCCACCAGCGCCACAGCGCCAGCAGCATCAGCGGAATGAAGATGAACCCATAGCCATTGGTGACGACCCGCACCAGTTCGTTGACCGTCTGCATATTGGTGGGGGAGGTCGGTATCTTCAAGCCGCCTGCATCGCCGAAATCAATCCGCGAGAACTGGTGGTAGATGATGATCGCACCCGGCGACCATACGATGATCGCCAGCAGGGCCGCACCGAGTGCTTGCAGCCACAATCGCCAATTCAGGCCGTGCCGCAGCACAAAATAGATAATCTGCACGATCACAATGAAGCCCAGGTAATAATGCGTATAGAGCATCAGCGGCACCGTCAGGCCATACATCAGCGCCAGATGCCACTTTCGCTTTTGCAGCCACAAACTGAAGAAGTGCATACTCAATACACTGGTCAACGTCGCCAGCGCGTACATGCGCATTTCCAGCGCATAGGTGAAGAAAAACGCGTTCACTGCCAGCAGAATGATGGCAAACGTACCGATCAGCCGCCCCTTATCTCGTCGCCGATGTGGGTTCGCGCCACGTTCCTTAAACCAGTTCCTAGCGATCTGATAGGTAATCGCCAAACTCAGCATCGACCACAAAATGGAGTTCACGCGCATGGGCACTTCATGGGTGCCGACCAGCCGCTGCCACACCCAGATATTGGTGCCCCACAACTGCGCCTGATTGTCCTCAAAGGCCAGCCGTGTGATCGATCGCTCGAAGCTCCATTGATAATTGGTGAAGGCATAGCCCTCATCTGGCCGCATATGCACCCGGTAGATGCCAAACACCAGCACGCCAAAGGCAAACAGCAGCGCGATGACCGCTGGCCACCAGGCAGGTAACTGTATCGGGGAGGTTTGGCGCTGGGTGGATGGTGCCATATCGGTAGGCGTGGCCAAAATGGAACTCCTCAGGCTAGATAGACAATCTATTGTAGTGAGGGCATGTATACTGCAAGTCGCATCATCGCAAAAGGGGCAAATGCCATATGAAGCGGCTGCGAGCATGGGATGAGGGTAACAAAAAAGCCCCGCAATATGCGAGGCTTCTTGCTCCACAGCCTGGATTCGAACCAGGAACCCTTCGGTTAACAGCCGAATGCTCTGCCGTTGAGCTACTGTGGAATACTGCGTGTTCAACGCGCTTGGAAATATATCAGAGGCCTCTTTGAGTGTCAAGACTGGGGTCGGTTTTAACACGTTTTTTGCGTACCAAATCCAGCATCGACCCTGAAAAGCAGTATACTGCTCATACGATCATTAAGATTGCGGTCACGATACGGTGGCCTGAGGAGAAGAAACATCATGAAACGCCTTATTTTGCTGGTAGTGGCCATTTGTTTGCTGGCCGTACCGAGCGCTTTCGCCCAAACAGTGGAGCGCCTTCAATTTGCTGCTGGGGCCACCAGCGCGACCGTCACAGGGACGGTCAATGGGGCAGGTATCTCGTCCCATACCTATATCTTGTATGCGTTTGCTGGCCAGCAGATGACCATCAACCTGAACCCGGTTGCCCTGACAGTGACCTCACCATCCGGTACGCTCCTGACGAATAACACTACCGGACCTTACACTGTCACGCTGCCGGAAACCGGGGATTACTATGTGACGGCTTCGGTGCCGCTTGCCGCCGGGAACACACCCTATACCATGACGGTATCTATCGTCGGCTCACCGATCCGCAAAGCCAGCGCGGAGCGCATCAGCTTTTTACCGGGTGCGACTAGCGCCAGCGTCAATGGCTGGGTGACTGGCTCCGCCTCGGATACCTACGTGCTCTACGCCTTCGCCGGCCAGGAGATGACGCTTTCGCTTGATCTGTTGTCGGCGTCCATCAACCTGATCTCGCCATCGGGCACATACGTCATCAACAACGGCCAGAACCTCGCCAGCGGGGCCAATCAGGTCTTTGTGGTGACGCTGCCACAAACAGGCGATTATCGCATCCAGGTGATGGTGCCTTCCGGGACTGCTTTGTCAGCTTATAACTTGTCCGTCGCTATTGGCGCGTTGCCGACTTCATCACCGACGCTACAGCGCATCAGCTTTGATCCGGGTGCCACCAGTGATCTGACGACGGGCCGCCTGGATGGCGTCAGCCCCCGAACTTACGTGCTCTATGCTTTTTCGGGTCAGCAGATGGCCATCACCTTGGAGCCGCGCGGCTTGATGACAGTGGTATCACCATCGGGTATTCCGCTGCTGGTCAATGCCAGCAATACCAGCGGTGGCATCGCCGAACTGTTTAACCAGACCTTGCCGGAAACAGGTGATTACTACATCACACTATCGCTGCCCTCTGGCTCCACAGCCACCGATTTCAACATGGTCGTGACCATCACGGGCACGCCCAGTCGTGTTAGCACCACTGAGCGCATCAGTTTCATGCCGGGGACGGTCGGCACAACCGTTAGCGGCTCAGTTGATGCCGGTTCGATTGACAATTACGTGCTGTATGCATTCGCAGGGCAGCTCCTCCAGGTGAACGTCTGGCCCGGTGCCAAAGTGACGCTGCTGTCGCCCTCCGGCGCTGTGCTGGCGACTGATAGCGCCTTGCCGAGTAGTTCCGCAACGGCTGGCTTCAGTCATTTGCTGCCCGCCACAGGGGATTACACCGTGCAAGTGACCATGCCTTCCGGTGTTGGGGCGACATCCTACGATCTGTCGGTCATCATCACTGGGGCGTAATCAAGGGCAGCAATCGATTGGTTGAGTGCAACAAATGCGGTCGTGATTGCGTAAATGGCGGTAGTAGATCTAACGACGCAGCAGCCTGTGTCCGGTAGATTGTAGGGATCCGCTCGTGTTGCCTTATGGCAAACCTCTTATGTAATCAGTGAAGCATAAAGGCGGGTTTATGACCCGTCTTTTTTTATCTATACTATCTGGCTGTTCTGGATATGCGTCAGGGGAGCATTGAACATGTTGAATGTGCTGTCAGCCTATGTGGATCCCATTCGCACGGCTGTTTTGCTATTCCCCGTAGCGCTTTTCTTTTTCTTCATTCCCTTTACTATTGCTCAATATCGCCGCTTTGGACGTTTTGTCGGCTGGCGTATGACGGTCATTTACGCTTTCATCTTCTTCCTGATGTCGGCCTATGCGCTGGTCCTGCTGCCGCTGCCGGAAGTCACCGCCGATTTTTGTTCGCCTTTCCGTCACATGATTACCCCACAGCTAGAGCCGTTCCTGTTCGTCAGCAACATCCGCGATTATCTGGCAGACCATACCCTGCTTGAAACAGTGCAGAGCTTCGTCTTTTTAGAAGTGTTCTTTAACTTCCTGTTGCTGCTGCCACTGGGATTCTTCCTGCGTTACCTGTTCCAGATGAAGTTCTATCAGGTTTTGTTGATCGGCTTTCTGGTATCGCTTTCGTTTGAAGTCACCCAGCTAACGGGCATGTACGGCATTTATCCCTGCCCATACCGACTGTTTTCCGTCGATGACCTCATCATGAATACGGCTGGGGCGGTGGTTGGCTATCTTATTGTGCCGCTGTTTTTCTTCCTGCCCCGCATCGACCGCGATAGCCTCCTGGCAGACCCCACCGATACGGTATCGCTGCTGCGGCGTTTTATTGCCCTCATCACGGATTTGTTTGTCATTTCAATCGTTGAGTCATTTGTGCCGCAGTCGTCTTTCAACAGCTTCGTTCTGTATACGCTCTGGTTTGTTCTCATTCCCTGGCGGACGGGGGGCCTCACTTTTGGCAAGTGGCTGGTACGTATCCGCCTGATCGACATCTCTGGCAAACCTGCGCGTCTGTGGCAGCTTGTGCTGCGTTATTTTTTGCTGTTTGTATCGCCGAATTTGGTAGCGGCGCTGGCGGTACTCATTTCCCTGCCAAATGCCGAAGGCGATGTCGATGGCATGCGAGCCGTGTTATCCATCGCACTGGTGATCGCGTTCTATATCGTGTACCTCATCGTGCCTTTGTTTCGTTCGGATCATCGTGGCTTCCATGAGTGGTTTTCCCATACGGCCCATCATGTCGTCCCGATTGATACGCGCAAGCAGTAATCAGGCATCCTCATTGAGGATCGTAAATCCATTGTCGCGATAAATATCTATGGCCTGGGTGACGTTATCCGCATGCACAAGGACATAATCGCGGTCATGGGTACTAACCAGAAACAGGCTGATGCCCGCGTCGGCAATCGGCGCTGAAACCCGTGCCACGACACCAATTTCCTCGAAGTCCAGATCGCCATCAACCCGGAAGCAAATCCAGTCACGGCTGGCTTCGATTTCCGCTGGAACCTCGCTTTGTGGGCATATAATGGATAGCTCATCATCCGTTCTGGCGATGAAAAATAGGCTTGCCTGTGTAGACCAATCTGGCAGTTTTGCGTCGGCTGGTAGCTTGCAAATAGCGAACCCTGGCGAAAGGCGTTTAAGAATCATAGAGGATGCCTACAGTCAATTTGAGTTTGTCCAGGCAGCCATTATAGCGCAACCGATTCTTCGTCAAATTGGCCGACCATTGCAATGGTTATGCAACTGTGGTCTAGCTTGGACTTAATGCATGAAGTCCCCGGTTTGTGCCATCCTTTTAGTAAATTCGTTAAGCAAAGATAGTTGGATCACCCGTGGCTACAATTGCACAAACACCAGCAGAATCAACACACACCAGCGTCTTTTCAGCCCTACGGCACAGCAATTTTCGTTGGTACTTTGGTGGACAATTCATCTCCATTTCTGGGACCTGGATGCAGATGTTGGCCCAGGGATGGTTGGTTTTCTATCTCACCCGCTCGGAGCTGGCACTGGGATTAGTGACTTTTGCATCGGGTGTTCCCGCGCTGTTTCTATCGCCCTTCGCGGGCGTTGTCGTTGATAGGTTCTCGCGTCGCGCCTTATTGCTTGTGACCCAAATCGTACAGATGATATTGGCATTCGTGCTGGCTGCGCTGGTCTTTACAGAATTGGTGCAGGTCTGGCATATTGTGTTTTTGGCCTTTTTGTTGGGCCTTACCAAGTCGCTCGATGCCCCTGCGCGTCAGGCATTTATCAAGGACATGGTTGGCCATGAAGATATGTCGAGTGGCATAACCCTCAACTCCATCATGGTCAATGGGGGCCGAGTGATCGGACCGTCGTTGGCCGGTGTGCTGCTGGCATCACTGGGGGCGGGTTGGTGCTTTTTGCTGAACGGGGTGACCTTCATAGCGGTTATTTTCTCTCTATTTGTCATCCGAGAAAAATATCGTGTGCCCGGTGTGGGTAAAGGGTCGCCAATTAAGCAAATGCGGGAAGGCCTGGCTTTCTCCCGCCGTCATCAGACCATTTTGCCACTGTTACTGCTGGCTGCCGTGGCTGCGATGTCCGTTGTGAATACCATCACCTTGTTGCCTGCATTTGCAGATGTCGTTCTGCGATCTCCGGTGGATGGCCTCTCGCTGTTGAGTGCGGCCCAGGGCGTTGGTGCGATCATCGGTGGCTTTATGCTCACAGTCTTGGTGAATCGCTTTGGTCATGGACGTGTAGCGGCAATCATGATGCTGGTTTGGTCCGTTGCTGTCATCAGCCTGGGGAATACGACCCAGGTTCCAATTGCAGCTTTCCTGATGGGACTTTTTGGGGCCTCACTGGTATTGTTTTTCGTCAATACCAACACCATGATTCAGCTTGTCGTGCCCGATAATTACCGGGGGCGTGTCATGAGCTTGTTTACGCTCTCGTTTGTCAGCCTGACACCACTGAGCGCCTTATTCATCGGTGCCATTGCAAATAGTATCGGCACACCAGCAATGCTAACCATTCTCGGAACTATTAATGGTGGCCTTGCGCTTGCGATCCTCATGCGCTGGCCGGCTGTCTGGCGTATTGAATAGCTGCCAATTTCGCCTCTCTCTAAATGCAAAAGGAGCGCCCATCGGCACTCCTTTTTGTTTGTGATCATGCGTATTGCTTACGCTGGTCTGTCACACCTTTATTCATCATTTCGGCGTGCCGCGCCGAAAGCATGGGGTCAAGGGGCGAAAGTCCCTTGTGGGAGCACGAGGGTGAAACCCTCGTTTCCTTACTGCAAATTCTCAAAAATACCCGCAGCACCCATGCCGCCGCCGATGCACATCGTCACCATGCCGTATTTGTCGCCGCGCCGCCGCATCTCGTTCATGAGTTGCACTGTCAGCTTGGCCCCGGTACACCCCAGCGGATGCCCCAGCGCGATAGCGCCGCCGTTCACATTGACCTTCTCCGGGTCCAGTCCCAGTTCACGGATTACCGCCAGCGATTGCGAGGCGAAGGCTTCGTTCAGTTCAATCAAGTCGATGTCATCCAGCGTCAACCCGGTGCGATCCAGCACCTTGGGAACCGCCTTAATCGGTCCTACGCCCATAATTTCCGGGCGAACGCCTGCCACCGCAAACCCGACGAAGCGCATCAGTGGTGTCAAACCCAGTTCTTCCGCTTTCGCCCGTTCCATGATGATGACTCCGGCTGCGCCATCGCTCAACGGGCTGGCATTACCAGCCGTCACACTGCCACCTTGCTTAAAGACGGGCTTCAGGCCGCCCAACGTTTTAACAGTCGTTTCCCGCCGCAGATGCTCATCTTGTTCCAGTCGCATGGTGACAGTTTTCGGCAGACCGTCCTCACCGAGCACTGTTTCTTCCCACTCAAATGGCACAATTTCTTCCGCGAACTTGCCGCTGTCCGTCGCTGCCGCCGCCCGTTGGTGGCTTTGCGCTGCAAATGCATCCTGATCTTCACGGCTGACGCCAAACTCACTGGCGACTCGTTCCGCCGTCAGTCCCATGCTCATATAGACATTCGGGTCGTTTTCCGCCATATACGGGTTCGGACTCAGGTGGTGTCCGGTCATCGGCACCGACGACATGCTCTCTGCACCTGCCGCAATGATGATGTCCGCTTCATTGGCGATAATGCTGTTGGCGGCCATCGCTATCGACTGCAAGCCACTGGAACAGAAGCGGTTCACCGTCTGCCCTGGAACCTCAACGGGCAGGCCTGCGCGCAGGGCAATCACCCGTGCGAAGTTTAGCCCCTGGCTACCTTCCGGCATGGCGCAGCCAATCACCACATCGTCGATGTCTGCCGGGTCGATTTTGCCGTCTGTCTGCCGCAGCAACTCTTTAATGACCGTCGCCGCCATATCATCGGAACGTGCATTTTTGGTGCTGCCGCGTACCGCCTTACCGACAGCGGTTCGTGTCCCCGCAACGATTACTGCTTCTCGCATAATCAAGTATCCTCATAAAACTAAAGGTCAATTTTCTGTCGTAGGAGCAAAAAACATGCCTTGCCCTGAAAAACTCGCCGTGCTTATTTGGGCGTAGGGGCACAATATATTGTGCCCTCAACCTCTATGCTTGCACTGTCTACCGTAGAGGCGCAATACATTGCGCCCTCAATCGTTATGTTCGCTTGCCTACCGTAGGGACGCAGCATGCTGCGTCCGAAATGCCGTTTTTTGGTGTCACCTTTTTGCAAAAAAGATGATAATTCCTAAAAATTTTTACGCTAATTCCGCAATGGCTTGTTATTCTGCAACATATACATCATGCGCTCCTGCGATTTCGGCTCCATGAACAACGCAATGAAACCCTGCCGCTCCAGCGCGAAGAATACATCCTGCGATAGCCACTGTGGCTGTGACAGCGCCCCGCCGGAAAGCACCTTGGCCACTTTACTGGCGATCACGCCGTCATGCTCACTGGCATAACCGCCTTCTTTAAAGCCCTCAACCGCCAGCATCATGGCGCTGTAAGCATCACGCCCCGCCGCATAGATTTCTTCCGGGGCTTTGGGTTCATAACTGGCGGCCATCCCCAGTGCAAAGGCTTTGGCCTCGCCCAGCAGATGATCCCGATTCATGACGATCTTGTCCGTGTTGCTCAGGAAACCCATATCGCGGGCTTGTTTGGCGCTCTCCGCGACCTTGGCCGTGGCGATGT
Source organism: Anaerolineaceae bacterium (assembly GCA_002699585.1). Classification (GTDB taxonomy): domain Bacteria; phylum Chloroflexota; class Anaerolineae; order Aggregatilineales; family Phototrophicaceae; genus Phototrophicus. The sequence continues at coordinate 245,717 of PABP01000009.1, forward strand.
TCTCGAAGGCTTTTTGTAGCGGGGCCAGCAGATCATCGCTGCCGCTGCGTACAACCGGGTTCACCAGCCGCCGGACCAATTCCTTGCAGCCGCCGCCTGCGGGCAAAATCCCCACGCCGACTTCCACCAGCCCGATGTATAGCTCCATATGGGCGACAATCGCATCACCCGCCATGACCATCTCCGCGCCACCACCCAGGGCCATATTGCTCGGCGCGACAATCACGGGCTTGGGTGCATACTTCAGATCATAGGTCAGGTATTGCAGCCGTTTGACATACTCGTCCAGCCCTTCGATGCCTGTCTCTTGAATGCCCTGCATGACATCCATCAAGTTGGCCCCAATCGAGAAGCGCTCTTTATCATGCCCGATGACCAGTGCCTTCCATTCCGGCTGTTTGAGCAGGTCAATCGCCTTGTAGCCAGCGTCAATGAACCCCTGCGTGATAGTCTGCTGCTTAGTAGCGAACTCCCACAGCAGGACGCCATCGCCCATATCGTAAAGGTTGCCGTCGCCGTTGCTCCACACCTGCTTGCCATCAGCCTGCAAATCATCGACCTTGATGACCAGCGGGTCATGTTCCAGCGGCACATAATCGCTTACCTGTGGGCTGTAATAACCAATGACTTTGCCATTCTCGTCCGTCTGATAGAACGTCTTATAGCCACCAACGACCATACCCTTGACCCACTGTGCGACCGGGTAGCCTACCGCTTCAAAGGCGTCGATGGTCTCCGCGACACCAATCGCATCCCAGATTTCAAACGGTCCCATCTGATGGCCGAAACCCCATTTCTGGGCGTTGTCGATGTTGACAATGCTCTCGGTGATTTCCGGCACGCGGTTGGAGGCATACGCCAGATAGAAAGCGTGCATATGCCACAGGAATTCGCCCGCGCGGTCGTCAGCGTTCATCAGCAGCCGGATGCGCTCACCCAGCGGCTTGACCTTGCCGTGTTCCTTCACGCTGTCAAATTTGGGATTGCTGGGCGGCTCATACTCGCGCGTCTTGAGGTTCAGCGCCCATAGCTCTTTCTTGCCATCCTCGCGCCGCATCCAGTAGAAACCCTTGCCCGTTTTACGACCAAGCTGATTTTGCTCCAGCATATAGTCAGATAACTCGTTCGCCGCCGGATGATTGAGTACGTCGCGTGCCGGATCATCGGGGATATTGGGGTACAGGTTGCGCGCCACATGCACGGCGATGTCAAACCCGACCAGGTCGTTCAAATTAAACGTCGCTGTCTTTGGGCGACCGATCAGCGGCCCGGTCAGCGCATCGACTTCTTCGACGGTGTAGTCATGGTCCAGCGCGTAATTCATAGCCTGCATACCGGACATCGACATGAAGCGGTTGCCGATGAAATTCGGTGTGTCTTTGCACAGCACCACGCCCTTACCGAGCGTCTTGCTTCCAAAGTCCATCATGAAATCGAGGAGTTCCGGGTCAGTATCCGGTGTGGGGATGACTTCCAGCAGCCGTAAATAGCGTGGCGGATTGAAGAAGTGCGTGCCCAAAAAGCGCTTGCGCAAATCTTCCGGCAAGCCCTCAGCAATCTGGTGAATCGGCAAGCCGGACGTGTTGGTGCTGATGATCGTATTTTCGCCGACGACATTCGCTAGCTTGCCCATCAAATCACGCTTGATGTCCAACCGTTCGACGATGACTTCAATCACCCAATCGACATCGGCCAGCTTATCCAGGTCATCTTCCAGGTTACCCGTGCTGATGCGCTTCAAATCGTCCTGGCTGAACAACTGCGCCGGACGCATTTTTTGCATGGCTTTGACATTGGCATCAACGATGGCGTTGCGTTTAGCTGCCGGGTCGCCAGGGGAGGTGTCTTTGGCCGGGATGTCCAGCAGCAAAGTCGGAATACCGACGCCAGCCAGCAGGGCCGCGATACCGCCACCCATCGTCCCACTACCGATGACCGCCGCTCTTTTTATCGAATAGGTCATAGACGAAAAAATCCTTTCAAAAAATCCAAGTTGCTAACTTCTGTGAGGCCAATGTCGCCCCATGTTTTTTATTTATTGTAGGGACGCAGCATGCTGCGTCCGCTTGTTGCCCAAAATTGGCCTTTGTCGGACAACAAAACGCGCTGCGTCCGCTGCAAAATGATCCGAATCTATCGTAGGGGCACAATACATTGTGCCCCTATAATCTATTGCCGATTTCAAATTACCACTCGTGATGACCACCATCGTAAATCCGATAACCACCCGTATCGGCCACGCTCAAGCCGTTGATGACATTCCACTGGCCGCTGGTGCTGGTCTCGACCGTGATGCTGGCACTTGGCCCACCCATATCGGTCTGAACCCAACCTGGGTCCATGGCAATGACGATGATGCCATCATCCTTAAGGTCAACAGCTAAACTTTTTGCTTCCATGTTGATGGCCGCCTTGCTCATGCGGTAAGCATAGCTGCCACCTGTTGACCCGCTAATCGACCCCATGCCCGATGACATCATTACGACACGCGGTGTTTCGCCACTTTTCAAAAGCGGATAATACGCTTCAGTGACCATCAGCGGCCCGGTGACATTGATGTGCAGAATTTTAGTGATCCGATCCATATCGAGGTCGCCGAGTTGGCTGGCTTTTGCGCCTGGGTTGACCGCTGCGTTATTGATGAGCACATCCAGCGAATCGGTATGGGCTTTAACAGCGTCAGCACTGGCTTTAATCGACGCCGCATCGCTGACATCCAACTGAATAATGTGTAGCTGTTCACTATATTGGGTTGCCAACGCGTTTAGCTCACTGGCATCTTCTGGATTGCGGCAAGCTGCGAAGACGACATCGCCGTTTTCTAATGCTTGCTTGACCAGGCCTAGCCCAATACCGCGATTACTCCCTGTGATGAGTACCTTTTGCATCTAATCTCCCTTATTCGCTGATTAATCAAATCTGGATTTAATTAATAGGATACAGCATTCCCACTTGTCTGACATGAGAATGCTGTAAGTTGTTTTTTAGAATAAGTGCTTAACTGTACACACTGTCATCAGCAATCAGTCAGGGTGACTTTAATCGTTAACCCACGCTCCCATCTTTGCTTTTAAGCGTCCCCTCTCCTTCGGGGAGGGGATTTAGGGGTGGGGTTTAGCTAAAATTGCTGTCACACTCTGCTGAAGCTTTCCTGGCTGCCAACAGCTCTTTTTACATGCCACCAGCGATTTCCAGCACCTGGCCGCTAACATAGTTGGAGAGCGGGCTGGCGAAGAACAACATCGGCCCAGCAGCTTCATCGACCGAGCCAGGGCGGCCCATCGGGATTGTCTTGAACAGCATGTCGCGTACTTTGTCCGGCATTCCCAGTGTGATCGTCTGACCTTCGCGTTCGGTTTCGTCGCCGCCGCGCGTCTGCGTCAGGCGCGTATCGATGTAACCGAAGGCAATCGCGTTCACCTGAATATTGAAGATGCCCCATTCTTTGGAGAGTGTTTTGGTCATGCCGATGACGCCCGCCTTGCCGGAGGCATAATTGACCTGGCCGATGTTGCCGCGCGTGCCCGTCGTGCTGCTGACGTTGATGATCTTACGCGCCTGGGCCACGCCATTATCGGCGATTTCCTGCTTGGCGACTTCCCGCATATACGGGATCGCTGCCTTGATGATCTTGAAGGGGGCAGTCAGGTGGATTGCGATAATCGCGTCCCACTGGTCGTCAGTCATCTTGTGGATGAGCGCATCCCAGGTGTACCCGGCATTATTCACCAGAATATCCAACTTGCCGAAGCGGTCAATCGTATTGCCGATTAGGGCTTCGATGTCGCTGTCTTTGGTGACATCTCCGGCGATGGCCAGCGCTTCGCCGCCTGCCGCTTCGATTTCAGCGACCAGTGCATTGGCTGGCACCGGATCAATGTCATTGATGACGACTTTCGCGCCGTATTGCGCATAGAGCTTGGCAGTCGCCGCACCAATGCCGCGTCCACTGCCCGTAACGATGGCTACTTTGTCTTGTAATAGGGTCATGTTTTGCCTCTTAATACATAAAGGCGATGGCCGTGGACCATCGCACAATAAATCGCAAGTTTGTTATGCAGCAGGGGATGTCCGCAGGCCGGGTCATCGTGCTCAGGCCAGTTCTTCTTTGACAGCCGTTAGCGACACCAGGAACGTATCGCTCATGATCTCGGCGACCTGTTCACCGGATAGGCGGCCATTGGGTTTGAACCACACGCCGACCCAGTTATGGGCGCCCAGCATGGCCTTGGCGACAATCGCCGCGTCCACCTGCCGGAATGCCCCGGCGGCCATGCCTTCTTCAATCACCTTGCGGAACTGTCGCTCGAACGATGCCCGCCGTTGGAAAAAGTTATCGCGCCTTTGGAAAAATTCCTCTTTGCTGGCCTTATCGTTGGCGCTGCTGCCGCGTGGGCCAAAGTTGGCATTCAGCAGCGACTTGATTTCAAAAACCATCGCCGCGCCAATGGCCGTGTTGGTCGTCACTTCCAGCACATGCGTATGGATCATCGCCCGCAGCTTGTCGGTATGGCTCATATTAGGGTCAGCGGCAATCGGCTCGACCTTGGCAATGGCTTGCTCCAGGCCCAGTTCCAGCACGGCCAGCAGCAAAAAATCCTTGCTCTTAAAATGGTGATACAAGCTGGCCGCCGTCAAATTCACACGCGAGGCGATGTCTTTCATGGTGGTGGCGTCATAGCCATGTTCGCGCAGGACATCTGCCGCTGCCCGAACAATTTCTTCCGGGCTGACGGATTGGTCGGCGGGTTTACGAGCCAAAATAGGTCCCTTCAACAATCACTAAATGTATCAAGCAGTTAAGTACATTGGGTGTTTCACATTGCTCTAACTAAGTATCAAGTCGTTAGTGATTAGTTTTTAGATTTTGCCAGTCTACTATGCATCGTTATGATTGGCAGTTCGCTTTAGCAAACCACTAACCACTAACGACTAAAAACTGTAAACTCCCCAATTAAATAACAATTTGATTATACCAATCGACCCAAGCCAATCAAGCACACGCGAATGATAAGAAGGTCTACTGTACAAAACACCTGAGAAATTTCGTTCAGTCTGTGGATAGGGTGGGGTTCTTATCTGCACAGAGGATCGTTATAATGCCTACCGCTGTGCCTCTGTGGGTCGTTGGAACTTAGGGACGGCATACGCAAAGGTAGCTATTCGTAAGTGCAATTGTTGGAGATCCTATGCGCACCACACGTTGGACAAGTTACGATCTCATCTTTTTTGATTGCGACAGCACCCTCTCCACCATCGAAGGCATCGACGAACTCGCCAAGCTAAAAGGCAAAGAGGGACGTGTCGGCATTCTGACAGACAAAGCCATGAACGGCGACCTTGACCTGGCTGAGGTCTATGGCAAGCGCCTTAAAGCCATCCGCCCGACGCGCGGCCAGCTCAAAGCGGTCGAAGAGCGCTACTGGGAAACGACCGTTGAAGATGCGGTGGAAGTCGTTGCTGCTTTGCAGTTCATCGGCAAAAAAGTGTTCATCATCAGCGGTGGCTTGGTAGATGCTGTGCGCGGCTTTGGTCGTCGCCTGGGCGTTGCCCCGGATCATATCCGCGCTGTGGAACTGGAATACAATCAGCTTTCTGGTGAGTGGTGGCGCTATCATGAGCCATCGACCCAGCACAAGCAAACCTACATGGAATACGTCGAGGGTCCGCTGACCATTTCCAGCGGCAAACCCGATATTATCGCTGAACTGGCCGGTGGCGATGCCGGACGCCGCTTCATGATTGGCGACGGTTCATCTGATCTAGCCACGCGTTCTGTGGTGGATTTATTCGTCGGTTACGGCGGTGTCGTCGCTCGTGATAAAGTTAAATCCGGCTCGGAAGTGTTCATCGAGAGTTTATCGCTGGCCCCGGTGCTGCCGCTGGCGACTGGCCCAACCGGCTATGAGCGCGTCAAAGGCACACCGTATCAAGCCCTCTTTGAAAAAGGCATTCAGATGGCATTGGCTAGCGATGTCCTGTTCAATGAAGAGCAAAAACGCAACACATTTATCAACGCATTTGAGGAAAAGCCCGACGCATGACCCAAAAATTCACTGGTGTTATCTTCGATATGGATGGCACGCTGGTTGATAGTGAAATCATCTGGCATATCGCTGAATCGGAAATGTTCGCGGATCGCGGCATCGACTATACCGACGAAATTCGTCAGCACATCATCGGCATGCGCCTGGATGAGATGTTCATCACGCTGGCCGACGTGGTTGGCCTGACCGAACCCGTCGACGCCCTGGCTGTGGAGCTACAGGACCGCATGCTGGCGCTGATCCCGGAGAAGGTGAAGGCCAAACCAGGCGCTCTGGAAATCATCGAGTACGTCGCTGACCTGGGCGTGCCGTATTGCATCGCCAGCAGTTCACCGCAGTCGATCATCGATGCGACTGTTGTGTCACAAGGCTGGACTGATCTGATCCCGCATACCTACTCGGCCAATGTCGTTCCCCTGGGCAAGCCTGCCCCGGATATTTACCTGTACGCTGCCAAGCAATTGGGTGTCGACCCGGCAGGCTGCCTTGCGCTGGAAGACAGTCCCGCAGGGAGTCGTGCTGCCGTTGCCGCAGGCATGACCTGCTACGCCGTTCCCGATGGCCACAGTGACCCGGCCCAATTCCGAGAAATTACGCCGCACGTCTTCAGTGACCTGCATGCTGTCCTCGAAGATTTACGCCAGAGTTAGTCCTGGGAAATAGGCCTATGACCGAAGATCGTATCGTCCTGACTGCCACCGACCTGACTCGTGAGGCCATCGACCTGCTGGAAGCCGCTGAGGGCATTGTCGTGCGCTCGGTGGTGCCCAAAGTCGAGCAGGTCCACGATAACATTGCGGAAGCAACCGCTCTCATCACCCGTGACGAGATCCGCCTCGACGCGGATATACTCAACCGCGCCAAGAAGCTCAAGGTGATCGCGCGCGTTTCTCCCAGCCTGACCAACGTCGATATTGAAGCGGCAACGACCAAGGGCATCCTGGTGATGAACACGCCGGGGGCTAGTTCCGTCGCTGCCGGGGAGCATACCTTCGCCCTGATGTTGGCACTCAGTCGCCGCCTGATGACCGTGCATAACAGCCTGCGCGAAGGCTACTGGCTGCTGGAGCGCAAACGGCAGGTCGGCACCCAGCTAGCAGGCAAGACGCTCGGCTTGGTGGGGCTAGGGCGCGTCGGACGGGTGGTTGCCCACCGGGCACTGGCCTTCGGCATGAACATCCTGGCATACGATCCCTACATCAGTGAAGACAACGCTCCCGACCGTGTGCAGCTCGTGGGTTTATCAGAATTGCTCAGTCGTAGCGATTTCGTCAGCCTGCATGTGCCCTTCACCCGCGAAACCAATCACATCATTGATGCCCAGGCCATCGCCATGATGAAACCTGGTGCGCGCCTGATTAATACCTCAGTCGGCAGCGCCATAGACGAGGTTGCTGTCATTGAAGCCATGCAGTCCGGCCATCTGGGTGGTGTTGCGCTTGATGTCTACAGCGAAGAGCCGCCCTATAACAGCCCCCTAATCGGCATGGATGGCGTGGTGCATACGCCCCACATCGGCGACAATACCGTCGAAGCTACCCAGGACCTCAGCCTGAGCGTGGTCCGTCAGGTGCTCGATGCCTTGTTCGACCGTGATTATCGCAATGTGGTCAATATGCCCTTATTGCCCGGTGCGGATTACGATCAGGTGCGGCCCTACGTCCAACTTGCGGAAAGCATCGGCAAGTTACATCAAGCTCTGGCCCGCATTCCCGTGCGCCGTGTCGCCGTCGAAGTCGTCGGCGAAGAATTGGATGGTCTGATTAAAGTCATGACGGTTGGCATCCTCAAGGGCCTGTTGCAGCCCATCCTCGGTGATGCCGTCAGCGTTGTAAATGCGCCCGTCCTGGCGGCTGAACGTGGCTGGCAAGTCACGCAGGTCAAAGGTGTCCAGAAGACTGACTACACCAATGCCATTACCTGTCAGGTCACGCTGGAAGATGGTGAGGAGATTGCCATTACCGGCACGCTGCTGGACCGCATGAAGCCCTATATCGTGCAGATCAACGAGTACATCATGAACTTCGTGCCGGAAGGCCACATGCTGCTGATGGGCAGCTACGATAAGCCTGGTGTCATTGGTCGCATTGGGTCGCTCATGGCCGAGCGCGAAGTCAACATCGCCAGTTGGCACACAGGCCGTGCGGAAAAAGGCGGTCAGACCCTGACGGTGCTCACGCTCGATGAGTCGTTGCCCGACGCCATCTTCAAGGACATGGAACAACTCGATTTCGTGCGCCATCTGCATCGCATCAATCTCTAAGTGGCCTTTTGAGAGCGAGCCTCCTATGCGTTTGCACTCGCTAAATAACCGTAGGGGCGCAAGATATTACGCCCATTTTTATGCATATTCGTCTGCCCCAGACGAAATCCCTATTGTTATAGAAGGCATTCTTGACGCACACTGTTAGTGTATGTGAATGCAAGCGATGACAAATGCACATGGAGCAAGTCACCATGAAATTACGCCTTCTGCTCATGATCGTGATCTTTGCGCTGGCAGCTTGTACGGGCGGTGAAGCGCCCGCAGAGTCCACTGCTGCCCCGGAAGAACCAACCGACGTTCCTGCGGAAGTCGCGCCTACCCAGGCGGTGATCGTCGTCACCCGTGACCCTAACGATTCGCCCTTTGGTGCTGTCGATGAAGACGTAGAAGTCACCGAGGACCCCAATCCTGACGCGCTCTTCGATAGCATCCATATTATCCGTATGGGGGGTGGCGACGGTGTAGAGACGATTGAGATGGAATTGCGCCAGGATGGCTCTTATGTGCGCAACGGTACAGCAGGCGTTATCTCCCCGGAAAATGTGCTTGAGGTCGATGCGCAGCTTGATGAGGTCCAGTTCTTCCAGATGAACGGCGACATGCTCGGCCCGGGCGGCGATGATCGCGCCTTTACCTATGGCGTCACCGTCGAACGCGCTGGCTCCCGCCGTACCATCCAGGCTGATGATCGTTATATGCCGATTGTGTTCAAAGAATTTGTTGCGCGCGTTCTTCAGATCGGGGTCGGCCCGCAATCGACACCCATCCAGCGCCCGACAGAACTGAGTCCTACGGAGCCACCGACACCCGCCAGTTAGGCTCTGTCGGCATTTCAGAATAGGGGCATTTTCGTAGTAGCAAGGCATCGCCTTGCTCTGCCATAACATATCAGGCACGCGCAATCGTGCCTTTTTAGTTCCCTATCCACCCGCTGAGGTCTGCCAACGAATGTAAACTACTCGCGTTTCTTGCTCCCGCCCGTGCCAGATGCACCGCCTGCAAGCCGCTGGCTTGGGCCGCTCGTACATGCCGAACATCGTCATCGACGATCAGGCACATCTCGGCAGACGACACCCCACAGCGGCTGGCGACCAGCTCATAGTATATTGCGTCCCGGTCGAGCTGGTCCATCGTATCCACGCCGAAAATATGCTCAAAATGTTCAGAGATACTCGCATGCGCCAACAAGGTCTGTGCCTGTTTGGCGAAGCTGTCGCTGCACACATGCAAATGAAAATCCCGCTGGCTGAGGTCTGCCAGCATGGGCAGCACGTCATCAAACAACACCTCTGCCGTGACCAGCGCTGTCTCGCTGGCCAGTGTTGTCGCCAGCCTGTGAATGTCGTCCATGTCAGGTTCGGGGGCGTTCATCAGCCGGAACAGGGCGCGTGTCGTGCGGAAAAGGCCCTCACGCAGATTGGCCATGCCGTTATCGCCGCTCAGATGCAAATCAGCGAAGTAGCTGTGCCAATCCGCCTGGATGCGGGCATAGGCCGCTGCCCATTGGCTAGCCTGCTGGCCATACTGCACCGCCATCATCTGCCCGACACTCGCAGCAATGAACGGGCGCAGCCGCGCACTGTCGACTAGTGTGCCGTGCAGATCAAATAATATGTGTTGAATTGTGCTCAAAGTAGCTTAGCAGGTGTCATCATCACAGGCGAAGGCCTGCACATTCACCAGATAATTGATCGCCTCGCCGCCCAATTCCGGCACGGCAATGCTGAACGAAGCACTTTCACCAGCGGCCAGTACCTCGACCTCGGTGTCGGCGAAGCCCGCTGCAATCACTCGCCCGATGTCATCAAACACGGTGATCGTCGCGCGCGGGTTGCTGACAGGCGCATCGCCTTCGTTGTTCACCATGCCGATGATATACAGCGTGCCATTGGCGCTGTTCTCGACGGCGTCTGTCCAGGTGAGGGTGGGGGTACCCACCAGCGGCGGATACTCATCTGGTGTGTCGTTGGCTTCTGTGTCGCCAATCGCCACTGAGAAATTTACAGCGTCAGCGGGTTGTCCCTGGCCAAAACGTAAACTGAATGGCGCATAGCCCCCCGGTGGAATGCCGTAGCCCATGACTTTATCATTGGCCTCCACGATAGCCGTGCCATCCGCGCGCGCCAATGTGGCTTTGACGGGGACATCATAGGCCGTTACCGTATCATGATTGGTCACTTCCCCGGTGACGAAGAACACGCCATCGGCGGTTGTCCACGTATGCACATTGACCACTTCCAGGCCGGTTGCTGCTGCCAATGCCAGTGTATTGAGCGTGGTTGCTTCCAGTTGCACCGTCGCATCATCACCCAACTGCACCGTATTGACGATCTGCTGCACTACCGCATTGCGGTTGGCATCCACCGGGACGCGCACATTGGTCACGCCAAACAGTGCCCCGCGCCGCTCGATGAACGTATTCACCTGGATTGTTTCGCCAGTGGGTGTCCGGTTTACGCCGACGATGCGCCACGCGCCATCGCCCAGCGCTTCCGCAGTATGTTCCGTATACCGCGCTAGATCAGGTCGGATCTGCGTCTGGTAGGTCGTGCGCAGCTCATTGAGATCATCGGCCTCGATAGGGTCACCCAGGTTGATAACCGTTATCGTAACTAATGGATCGCGGCTGTCCGGTGGTGAAAATGATGCCGAGGCCAGGTTGGTCAGGTTTTGCGTATAGGCTGACCAGTTTGGCGGCAAAACCAGGCTGAACGCGCCGCTAGGATGCGTATAGGTCTGCGGGTTTTCTTCCGGCGGCAGGGGCGTCGGCACATAGACCACCGCGCCGCTGCTGCATGCGCTCAGCAGCATAATCAGGATTACGCCAAGGATTGTCAGCCGATGTAACTTGCAAATTCGAGTCATGCGGGCTTTGCGACCCTCTTTAGAGTGCGAATAACAAAATGCCAAAAACGTAATAGCGTCTACAACATGCCCTGATTATAGCGGCTTTTGCTACGGTGAGGGCATTCCGAATCGCTGAATATGCATAACGACGTGCTGGAGGGGTGAAGGCTGGCGTGGCTGGCGCTGGCCTTGCGAGTTATAGTTGGCAGGCTGACGAATAATCAACTTAACAAAAGTTATTGAAACAGACATGAATTTTACGCGATCCAAAAATGCTTTGAAGCATATTTTTAGCCGCCTCGAGATCTCTGAAGATACCTTTTTAATCATCACCGCCATATTGGTGGGCCTGGGTGTCGGCGTGGGTGCGATCATCTTGCATCATCTCATTGAGGCTGTGGAGTGGGTTGGCTACACCTGGCTGCCAGAAGTCCTGAGCGGGTTGGGTAAAGCGTACGTCATCATCTTCCCCGCGATTGCCGGCCTGATCGTCGGTTGCTTAGTTTACTTCTTCGCCCAGGAAGCCAAAGGGCATGGCGTCCCAGAAGTCATGGAAGCCGTCGCCCTAAAGGGCGGTCGGATTCGTCCCATCGTTGCCATTATCAAATCTGTTGCTTCAGCCCTCACGATTGGCAGTGGCGGCTCTGCTGGGCGCGAAGGCCCTATCGTCCAGATCGGCTCGGCATTAGGCTCTACCCTGGGCCAAAAGCTAAACCTCTCCAGTGATCGCGTGCGTAATTTAGTAGCATGTGGCGCCGCAGGCGGTATCGCGGCCACCTTCAACGCGCCCATTGCCGGGGTCATCTTCGCCTTGGAAATTATCCTCGGTGAGTTCAGCGTCCGTTATCTGAGCACGGTCGTCCTGGCGTCTGTGGTCGCCAGTGTCGTCGGACGATCTGCGTTTGGCAATACGCCTGCCTTTGTCTTGCCTATGGAATATGGTGTTCGCACCGTATGGGAATTTGCCTTCTATCCGATTTTAGGCCTGCTGGCGGCGCTTGTTGGCGTGGTTTTCGTCCGCTTGCTCTATTGGACAGAAGACCTGTTCGACAATTGGAAAGGTTTCCCGGAATGGGGCAAGCCCTCGATTGGGGCTATTTTGTTGGGCATTTTGGCGCTGGCCTATCCGTCAGTGACAGGCATCACCTGGGATGAAGTCCCGCAGATCTTCAGCGTGGGTTACGAGATTATCGAGGGTGCTCTCAGCAATGAATTGGCGCTCGGTGTGGTCGGGGCGCTTATGGTGCTCAAGTTGCTCGCAACCAGTCTCACCCTGGGGTCCGGGAGTTCCGGCGGGGTTTTTGCGCCAGCGCTATTTATGGGGGCCATGCTCGGTGCGGGTTTTGAGCTTGTCATAAGCAGCATATTCCCTGATATTGTGGCTCCCGCAGGCGCTTATGCCCTGGTCGGGATGGCTGCCGTATTTGCTGCCAGTGCCCATGCGCCCATTACAGCCATCATCATGTTGACCGAACTCACCGATGACCATCGTATTATCCTCCCACTGATGTTGACGGTCATTGTGGCGACGTTGGCTGCGCGCATTATGTTGAACAAACAATCCATCTATACCCTCAAACTGACGCGGCGCGGCATCCACCTCCAACAGGGCCGCGATGTCGATATCATGCATGGCGTGCTCGTCAATGAAGTCATGTCCACCCAGGTCCATAGTGTGACGGTCGGCATGACACTTGATGAGCTATCCAACGCCTTCATTCAGACCCACCATCATGGCCTAGCTGTGCTGGATAAAGAAGGCGCACTTTGGGGTGTGGTCACGGTCTCCGATCTAGACCGGGCTTTGGCGCGTAACCTGCCCGGTGACACCGACATCAGCCAGATCTGTACCCGCCGGCCCGATCTGCTTGTCGCCTATCCTGATGAAACCATCGGTGATGCCCTGTATCGGCTCGGTAGACGCGGTTTGGGGCGTATCCCGGTTGTCTCGCGCGATGACCCAGATCGTTTGTTGGGCATTATCCGCCGCTCGAATATCGTCACCGCCTATAACTTGGCCCTGACCCGCCGCACGGAAATTCAGCAGCAGGCCAAGCACATCACCACACGCTCACCAGAGGGAACCGAATTCATCGAATTGACGCTATCCGAGGGAAACCAAGCTGTCGGCAAGTCTGTCCAGGAGATTGCGCCCAACTTGCCCGATGATTGCATCCTGGTGTCGATTCAGCGCAAAGCCAAGGTGCTGATCCCTCATGGTACGACTGTCTTCCAGCAAGGCGATACGATAACGGCATTCATTCACTCCAAAGATGTGAATCTGCTCTATGCGAGGCTCATTGGCTAGCCATATCAAAAACAGATAAAGATTTTGATGTGTGGCCTTGTTTTGTTGTCAGGCACTCGTTATGCTCATAATATATTTTGTAAGGAACTTGGTTCACAGGTCGGCCCATGTATACCAACAACGACATTCTTTTCCCTCATAGTGCGATTGCCGCGCTGCGCGATCAGCGTGGGCCGGAATGGGCTGCCCTGGTAGATGAGGTGCTGCAATTGCCGGAAACGCATGAACGCACCCTGGCGCTCATGCTGACCATGATCCGGCTCAACGGCTGTAATGGCTGCGAAACAGATAGCTTCCGGGCCATGCGCGGCTGTGATAATTGCGCCATGCAAACCCTCAAGCGCTATAAGCCCAAAGACGAAAAGCTGCTCAAACTCTTTGAAAAAGCCCTGGTTGATGTCCGTGCCTATGCTCAAAAAAAGAAGGGTACCCCGCTGGCGGATCTGGTCATTATGCAGCCGGAATAGTCCCGCCCGGTGGCCCAATTCAGGGATCAGTCCCAGCTTATACTTAAGTTTCTTTCGTAAAAATCGGCCTCTACAGTAAAAACTGAGGTTCTATCTCGACAGCCCCTGCGCCCGTGCTAAACTGTCAGCAATTAAGCTAAAACTGTTTCTTTATCTGTTGCCTTATTCCGAGAAACCCTGATTTTATGACAGAACCCACAGTTGGTATCGTTGGCATTGGTACTTACTTCCCCCAACAGGTGGAAGTCGCCGCGGACCTCGTCGAACGTACACAAATTCCCGCAGAAATCCTTCATCAGAAGATGGGCATTCGTCAGCGCCATATCGCCGGAGAAGGCGATACCGTCAGCTACATGGCGACCCAGGCTGCCAAACGTGCCATTGAGCAAGCAGGTATCGACCCCGCAGAAATTGACATGGTCATTTCGCATGGCAGCGAATACAAAGACCATGTTGTTTGGAATGCCGCTGGCAAAATTCAGCAGGATGTCGGCGCGGTTAATGCTTTTGGCTTTGAAATGTACGCGCTGTGTGCCGGTGCGCCGATTGCGATCAACATCGCCCGCAGTATGATGATTGCTGACCCCAGCCTCAAGACCGTTTTGCTGGCGGCTGGCAGCCGTGAAAACGACCTCGTCAACCTCGGCAATCCGCGTGTGCGTTTTATGTATAACTTTGGCGCAGGCGGTGGTGCGATGATTCTCCGTCGCGGCCACGACAAAAACCTCGTCCTGGGGGCTTCGGCCATTACCGATGGCAGCTTGTCGGAAACGGTCATGCTGACCCGTGAAGAAGACGCGCTCGACGGCGACCCGGTCAAAGGCGATTACTACGGCATGCTTGATGTCCGCAATATGGCCTATATGGGCGAGCGCCTCGGCGAAACCTCAATGGACAACTTCCTTAAGGTGATGCGTACCGCTGTCGAAAAGAGTGGCTACACCCTGGACGATGTCGCTTTCCTGGGCATCACCCATATGAAGCGCTCATTCTATAACGATTTAGTGGCTGCGATTGGCCTCACGCCGGAGCAGTCCGTTTACTTAGAGGATTACGGCCATGTCCAGAGTGTCGATCAAGTGTTGACGCTGGAATTGGGCTTGGCACAGGGCAAAATCAAACCCGGCGACCTCGTCTTACTGACAGGCGCGGGTACGGGCTATACCTGGAGCAGCATCGCTGTCCGTTGGGGATAGCCTTTTTAGACTTACTTTTTTGCGAGGACTTAAGATGATTCTTGCATCGGATTGGGTGGCGTTCCATGCGGACCGTACGCCCGATAAACTGGCGATGGTCGATCAGCATACGGGCCTGCGCCTGACCTACGACCAACTCAATGACCGCGCCTCTCGTCTGGCGACCTATATGCGCGATGTCTGGGGCGCGAAGGCGGGCGACCGTCTGGCCATCCTGGGCAAAAACTCGGTTGAATACTTCGTTTTCCAGTTCGCCTGCATCAAGCTCGGTGCCATGATGCTGCCGCTCAACTGGCGGCTGGCAGAGCAGGAACTCGTGTTTATTCTCAATAATGCGGAAGCAATGAGCCTGGTTTACGACAACGAATTTGCCGAGCGCATCCCGCCGCTGCTAGAGAAAACCACCGTCGAGCACACCCTGCGTGTGGATCTGGGCGCTGCACCCTCTGATGAGCGTCTATGCTTCGAAACTGCCATCGGCCAGTCCGCACCAGAAGTGGTCATGGATCCGCAGACCACGCACGACACGCCCGTCATCATTATGTATACGTCCGGCACGACTGGGCGGCCCAAGGGCGTGCTCATCACGCATGGCATGAACTTCTGGAACGCCATCAACATTGGCACGCCGACGGGCATCAGCCACCACAGCACGCAGTACGTCGTCTTGCCAACTTTCCATATTGGTGGCCTCAACCTGTACGCCAATCCCTTAGTACATTGTGGCGGGACTAGCATTATTGCCCGTGAGTACGATCCTGGCCTGACGCTGCAAACCCTCAGCGACCCGGAACTAGGCGTGACACATTTTTTCGGCGTCCCGGCCATTTACCTGTTCCTCAGCCAGCACCCTGACTTTGATAAGACCGACCTCAGCCATATCGAGTCCTGGGGTTGTGGTGGTGCGCCCATGCCTGCCAGCCTGCTCAAGACTTATGCTGACCGTGACATCATTATTCAACTGGGCTTCGGCATGACTGAAACCAGCCCGACCGTTTTCCTAATTGCCAAGCGTCGTGCTCTGGTCAAGCCGACCTCCGTCGGCAAGCCCTTGATGCATACCCGTGTGCGCGTTGTCGATGATAATCTAAACGATATGCCTGTGGGCGAAGTGGGCGAGGTGGTCATCAGCGGCCCCAACGTCACGCCAGAGTACTGGCGTCGGCCCGATGCCAATGAAGACAGTTTCAGCATAGACGAACATGGTAATCGTTGGATTCACAGTGGCGATGCGGGCATGATCGACGACGAAGGTTGTATTTTCATTGTGGATCGTTATAAAGACATGTACATCAGTGGTGGCGAAAACGTCTACCCGGCGGAAATTGAGCAAATCATTTTTGGCTTGCCCCAGGTGGGCGATGTGGCCGTTATCGGTGTGCCCCATGAACGCTGGGGAGAAACGGGCAAGGCCATCGTCGTGATCAAAGAGGGCCAAACCATCGCGCCGGAAGCCATCATCGACCACTGCAAAGCCAATCTGGCCAAATTCAAAGTGCCGCAGTCTGTTGACTTTGTCGATGTGCTGCCGCGTAACGCCGCTGGCAAGGTGCTCAAACGCGAGCTGCGCCAGCAATACATCACAGAAAAAACGACTTAGTACGACCATTTTTCCAAGAATAAGGAGCCATCAATGGACATTCCGACTTTACCCGACGTCACAGCCAAAACCATCACCAGCGACCGCCTGACGACGCGCGTCCTGTTCAGCGGCCCGGAAGATGGCATTCCGGTGCTATTTGTACACGGCAACGTATCCTCCGCCACCTATTGGGAAGAGACAATGGTCGCCCTGCCGGAAGGCTATCGCGGCATTGCACCTGATAATCGTGGCTATGGTGGCGCAGACCCCGCGAAGAAAATCGACGCCACGCGCGGCACCGCCGATCTGTCTGATGATCTGGCAGCGCTGCTCGATTCACTCGGCCTGGAAAGTGCCCATCTGGTGGGTCATTCGCTGGGAGGCTCGGTCATCTGGCAGTTCATGATCGACTACCCGCAGCGTGTCCGCACTGTGACCCTGGCTGCCCCCGGTTCGCCCTATGGCTTCGGCGGTTGCAAAGGGCTGGATGGCGAAGTGAATTACCCAGATAGCGCGGGCAGTGGCGCGGGCATCGTTAGCCCGGACTTTGTGAAGGCCATCATCGACCAGGACCGCAGCACGGATAGCCCCAGTTCACCGCGTAACATCATCAATACCTTCTACTGGAAGCCACCTTTCGTTCCGGCTCGTGTAGAAGAACTGCTCTCGTCAGCACTCAGCATCCATACTGGCGAAAATGCCTATCCCGGCGATGCTCAGCCATCCGAAAATTGGCCGATGGCCGCACCCGGTAAATTTGGCCCCAACAACGCGCTTGCACCGATCTACCGTGGCGATGTCAGCAAACTCTACGCGATTGACCCCAAACCGTCCGTCCTGTGGATTCGTGGCGATAGCGACCAGATTGTCAGCGATAATTCGATGTTCGAGATGGGCACATTGGGGCAGATGGGCGCAGTCCCTGGTTGGCCCGGTGCCGATGTCTTCCCGCCGCAGCCGATGGTCTCGCAGACACGTGCTGTTCTGGATGAGTACAAGGCCAACGGCGGCGCTTACGAAGAAATCGTCTTTGAAGAAACGGCCCATTCACCGTATATTGAAAAGCCAGAACTGTTCAACCAGCATTTCCATGCGCTCCTCAAGGAGTATGAGACGTAGGGAAATGTCATTAGCCAGATGAGCGTGGGCAATCCATGAAGGCATCCCTACAGAATCGCGGTTTCGACAATCTCGACCAGACCATATTGGAAGAGTTACAGGCCAATGGTCGCATTAGTGTCGCCGACCTGGCGCGCAAGATTCATTTGTCGCAGCCAGCGGTCCATAACCGCATCAAGCGTTTAGAGCGCGAAGGCATCATTCAGCAGTACGTCGCGCTGCTCGACCATGAACAGGTCGGTTACGACATGCTGGCCTTCATCCAGCTCACGTTCAGCCAGCATACGCCCAAGCTGACCGCTGGTCTGCTCAAACTGATCGAAAGCCAGGTACGGGTGCTGGAATGTCATCAGATAACAGGTGAGGCAGATTTGCTGCTCAAGGTCATCACGGAGAATCGGCAGGCCTTGGCGAATGTTGTGGCCCAGTTAACCGAATGTGATGAAGTGCAGCGCGTCCAGACCAGCCTGGTGCTCAGCAGTAGTAAAATGACGACGCAAATTTCTTTGGACTAAACGACGCAGAACGTAGCCGTATGTGTCAACAACGGCGAAGAATAGAGGGCAGTGACAGATGTTTGTAGGCGACATTCTCGGACGACGTGCATTATACACACCCGATGATCTGGCGGTGGTGGATGCCGGTAAAGACCCCCATCGTCCTTTTACCTACAGCGAAATGAACAACCGCGCCAACCGTCTGGCCAATTGGCTGCGCGATGGGGCGGGCGTCCAGAAAGGCGACCGGGTAGCGATCCTGGCCCATGATGGCGTGGAACACCTGGATACTTTCTTTGCATGTAGTAAATTGGGGGCCATCCATGTGCCCTTGAACTGGCGTCTGCACTGGCGCGAGCTGCTCAACCTGATTGAAGATACCACTCCGCGCGTCCTGATTTTCTCGGATGCCTTCCGTGATGGCGTCGCCAACATCGTTGAGCATGCCGATAGTGTCAAGCACATCCTGCACATCGACGGTAAAGGACTGCCCGCCAGCCGCTACTTCGAGAAGACGCTTAGCGATTCCATCCTGCGGCCCGTGACGACCGAAACCGTCACCGAAGAGGATATCGCCTGCCTGATCTTCACGGGTGGCACCAGCGGCCTGCCCAAAGGGGCGCAAATCAGCCACCGCATGATCGGCTGGAACACGCTCAACACCATCATCCATGACTTGCGCCACGGCGACATTACGATTAACTCCTTCCCACTGTTCCACACAGGCGGCTTGCTGGTCTATACCACGCCGCTGCTGGTCCTGGGCGGGACGGTCGTGCTCACGCGCAAATTCGACGCCGAGCAGGTCCTCAGCCTGATGCAGGAATATGCCGCGACGGTCTATGCGGGCGTGCCCACCATGTACCAGATGATGATGAACGCGCCCAACTTCGACGAGGTTGACCTCAGCAGCCTGCGCTTCTGCACCAGCGGCGGCGCGCCGCTCCCCGTTAACCTGGTACAGTCCTTCAACGAACAGAAGGGCATTCAGTTTAAGCAGGGTTTTGGCATGTCGGAATTCGGCCCAGGCGTCTTTGCTCTGGCTCCTGAGGATGCCATTCGTAAGGCGGGCAGCATTGGCCGCCCCAATTTCTTTGTGGATGCCCGCATCGTCGATGACGCAAATAACCCGGTCCCGCCGGATACCGTCGGTGAACTGGTCCTGCGTGGGCCGTCGCTGTGCAGTGGTTATTTCAACAACCCGGTAGAAAGCCAGCACGCCATTGATGACGAAGGCTGGTTCCATACGGGCGATCTGGCGACTTGCGACGACGAACACTATTTCTTCATCGTGGACCGCAAAAAAGATTTGTATATCAGCGGCGGGGAAAAAATCTACCCGACCGAAATTGAGCAGGTGATTTATCTGCACCCGGATGTGCAAATGTGCGCTGTTTTAGGTGTGCCCGATGAAAAATGGGGCGAAGTAGGTCGCGCATTCATTGTGCTCAAAGCGGGGGCAACGGCCACCGCTGAGGACTTCGCCGCCCATTTGCAGCACCATCTGGCAGGCTATAAAGTGCCGCGCTATATCGAAATCGTCGATGAACTACCGATTTCCGGCGCTGGCAAAATTCTTAAGCGCGAGCTGGCCAAAGTCCCCGTTGAGGGCAGCTAACCCAGCCACCGCGCACCATCATTATGGGATCAACAAGGGCATTTGCCTTTGTTATTCAAAAATATAAGTTGTGTAATAAGCATTATTGATCGCTCAGGAGGGCAAATTATGCTGCGTAAAGGACTTGTTTTAGTACTTGTAGTGCTTGTCATGCTGGTCGGGTCGGTTTCCGCCCAGGACGGTGAGCCGCTGGTCGTCGGTCTGTTGACAGATCAAAGTGGTCCGCTATCCGTATATGGCTATGAATTGGAATATGGCTTGAAGCTGGGTTTGTTGTACGCTGCGGGTATCGACCCCTCAGAATATGATAGTGTCGATGAAGCACTGGCCGATTTGGAAATCTCGGGTCGTCCAGTTGAACTCGTTATGCGTGATAACGGCAGCGACCCGGCAGTCGCCGCTGATCAGGCCCGTGAACTAATCGAATCCGAAGGCGCTGAAATCCTTGTGGGTGCGCCTAGCTCGGGTGTGACGCTTGGCCTGCAGCAGGTCGCTCTCGATAACGCAGTCATGCTCTATGTGGCTCCGGGCGCGTCCCCCAGCATTACGGGCGAAGCATTTAACGTCAATACCGTCCGCGTTTGCCGTAACACCATCCAGGACTCCCTGGCTCTGGCGAGCTTCGCTGCGGAAGGTCTGGGCGAAAATTGGGTCATCCTGGCTGCGGACTACGACTTCGGTCGTGCTAGCGCCACCGCTTTTGAAGCCACGTTGGCAGCCTATGGCGTCAACTTCGTCCAGGATACGATCTACGCCCCGCTGGAAACCACTGACTTCACTAGCTATCTACAAGAAGTCCTCGACAGTGGTGCTGATGCTTTGCTCCCAATCTGGGCGGGTGACACGACTGTTGCTCTTTATCAGCAGCTAGCTGAATTAGGTGTGATGGAAGCAATGAATGTCGTAGGTGCATTCAATAGTAACGATTACGTCGCCGTTAGCGATCCCAGCAATATCGGTGGTGTTAGCTGGATCGTTTATCACTACAGCTTCCCGCAAACAGAAGCCAACGACTGGATGGTCGAGAAACACGTTGAGTTCTACCCACACCCAACAACTGGCGAAACCGACTATCCTGATCTGTTCACAGAATGTGGTTTTGCAACGGGTCAGGCTGTCTTCGAGACAGTCACAACGACCGAAGGCGACACCTTGCCCGATGCCATGATCCCGGCTGTTGAAGGCCTCATCTTTGAAGGCCCCAAGGGTACCTACTACGTGCGCCCGTCAGATCATCAGGCCCTCGTCCCAATGTACGTCGCTCGCCTGGATAACCTCGACGATCCTGAGTACAAGTTCTACGAACTGCTCCAGGAAGTCTCCGCGCTGGATGCCGCCCCGCCGTGCAACCTGCCGGAAGATATGGCAGATCGCTGCGAGATGGACGCCGAATTCATGGAATCCATCATGGAAATGGGTAGCGAATAGTTACGTTTTGCAGGGGGCGGTTCGCCACCCCCACGTTAAACTCGGCTGACCGTAATGAATACGGGATGCCATATGCATCACAGGGGCGCGACATGTCGCGCCCTTTCAAAAATCGACATCCGTAGGGGCAAACACATTGTGCCCATTAGCAACAAATCGTAGGGACGCAGCATGCTGCGTCCGAAACAAGTATTCTTAAGAATCCTATTGATTGATTGAAGGTCGCTTATGAGCGATGTGATTTTGCAGGCCAAAAACTTGCGTAAGGAATTCGGCGGTCTGGTCGCTGTGGCCGATGTCAGCCTCGATGTGCAGCAGGGCAGCTTGCACAGCATTATCGGCCCCAACGGTGCTGGTAAAACGACATTTTTTAATTTGATTAGTGGCAAATACCGCCCAACCAGCGGGCGGGTCATTTTCCAGGGTGCGGACATCACCGATATGCCGCTGTATAAGCGCATCCATAAGGGGATGGGCCGCTCGTTCCAGATCACCAACATCTTCCCCAACCTGACTGTGCTAGAAAATGTCCGTCTGGCGGTCCAGGCCACCAGCGATAAAAACTTTAACTTCTGGCGACATTCGGCTTATTTTGATGGCTTCATCGAACGCGCGGCCTATGTATTGGGTCTGGTCGGCCTGGGCCAGCAGATGCATGTCCCGGCGACATCGTTGCCGCATGGTGGTAAACGCAAACTAGAGCTGGCTATGCTGCTCGCGCCCGACCCGGCTATTTTGCTGCTGGATGAACCCACAGCCGGTATGGCCTCGGAGCAAGTCCCGGAGTTGATCGACACCATCAATGCTGTGCGCCAGCAGGAGAACAAGACCATCGTCATGATCGAGCACAATATGAACGTTGTCATGGGCATTAGCGACCGCATCAGCGTCATGAATATGGGCGAACTGCTGGCGGAAGGCACGCCGGAAGAGATTACGAAGAACAGCGTCGTGCAGGAGGTCTACCTCGGCCAGCTTTATGATGATGTGGACGAAATGGCCGCACGAGGAGGTCAGGCATGACCACCAACACCGATAAACTACTTGATGTCCGCGATATTCATACATTCATCGGCCAGTTCCACATTCTGGAAGGTGTGTCAGTCAGTGTGCCACGCGGCGCGATTACCGTGTTGCTTGGCCGCAATGGGGCAGGCAAAACCACCACGCTGCGCAGCATCATGGGCCTGAACCAGGTCACACAGGGTGACATCACCTATATGAATGATTCGCTGGTGGGCAAAAGCGCCCATAAGATCGCCCAGATGGGCATTGGCTACGTGCCGGAACATCGCGCGATCTTCAAAGAATTGTCTGTCCGTGAGAACCTGCAAATCGCCGCCCGTCAAAAAGGCGACCTCGAGAACAACCTCGATTTTGTCTTTGAACTGTTCCCCGACCTCAAGCGGCTAATTGACCTGCCCGGTGGCAACCTCTCCGGTGGTCAGCAGCAAATGCTGGCGATTGCCCGCGCCCTCGTCCCCGATAACAGCCTGCTGCTGATCGATGAACCGAGCGAGGGGTTAGCCCCGATCATCATTCAGGAACTCATCAGCGCGATCCGTACGCTAGCAGCCAATAAAACGGTGCTGCTGGTGGAACAGAACTTCCGTGTGGCTACATTGCTCGCGGATTACTTCGTCATCATCGACGATGGCCACAGTGTCGCCAGCGGCAACATGTCCGACCTGCACAAAGAGCACGAACTGGTCCAACGATACCTGGGCGTCGCATAAGGAGGCTGCAATGGGAAGCAACATTTTTGGCGGCAAACGCGATGCTTGGCTCCTCGTCCTGGTGATGCTGGTCGCGGTCCTCGTTTTTGCCCTCATTACTTCAGAATTCAGATTGAACAATTTTGCCATCACGCTGGTTTCCGGCTTGTTCCAGGGCATGCTGCTGTTCTTGGTAGCCTCTGGACTGTCGCTGGTCTTTGGCCTGATGGACATTCTCAACTTTGCCCAGGGCGCTTACTTCATGGTCGGCGCGTACCTGGCTTATGATCTCCAGCACGCGACGGGCGTCTTCAACATCACGGAAGCCGTGCCCGATCCCAATATACGCTTCATCGTCGGCGTGATTGTTGCCATACTTGTTGGCGCGTTCCTCGGCTGGGTATTGGAGCGTTGGCTGCTGCGGCCCCTGTATGACCGCCCCTTGTTCCAATTGGTGCTGACCTTCGGCGTGTCGATCATCATGTTGGAGGGCATCCGCAACATCTGGAACACGACGCCCTATAGTTGGACCGAGGTGTTTGGCATCCGCGAAGCGCAGTTTACGCTCTTCGGCCAGGATTTCAGCATGTATCGCCTGTTCGTAATTGGCGTTGGTGTGTTGCTGATTATCGGCATTGCGCTGCTGCTGCGCCGGACGCGCCTGGGTATCGTCGTCCGTGCCGGTGTAGAAGACCCGGAAATGGTCAGTGCACTGGGCATCAATGTGCGCGTGGTCTTTACGCTGGTGTTCACACTCGGTTGCGCTGTTGCCGCTTTTGGTGGGGCCATTGCTGCGCCCTTCCTGGGAGCGACCATCAGCCTGGGTGCGACATTCTTGATTCAATCCATCGCCGTGATTGTGCTCGGTGGCCTCGGCAGCTACGAAGGTACCGCCGTTGGCAGCATCATCGTCGGGCTGGCCCTGGCGACCATGCAGCAGTTCAGCATTCAGGTGAGCATCCCTGTGCTGGCGACCATCACGCCCATGCTGCTCCTTGTCCTGGTGCTCATGGTCCGGCCACAAGGTCTATTTGGGGAGGCACGCTAATGGCGGAAACGACTCATACCACACCCAATAAATCGGCGCGTACAGCCAGCGCCCAACGTCTGGGATTCGTCGCTGGCCTGCGCGAGAATTGGCTTTACTGGCTGATACTCGTCATTTTGGTGCTGTTCCCCTTCATCATCGGCTGGTTGTCGGGCGATAGCCCCTTTGGCGCTCCGCGTGGCGACCGTATGGTCATGCGGGGTGAATCAGTCTATGCGCAGTCCATTCTGATTAACATCTTCGCCCTGGCCGTGCTGGTGATGTCCTATAACCTGATGTTCGGTTTTACGGGTGTCATTTCCTTTGGCCATGCGCTCTTCTTCGGCCTCGGTGGCTACCTGATGGGCATCATCCTTGAGTTTGGCGGCATGGACCCCAACCTCGGTTTGCTTGTCTCACTGGTGGTCGTCCTGGCGGTGACGGGCGTGCTCGGCTTCATTGTCGGGCTTGTCTCCTTACGATTGCGCGGCATCTACTTCGCCATCTTCACGTTAGCTATTGCTGAAATGGGATGGCTGTTCTTCCGCGGCCTGGAGATTACCAACGGCGAGGATGGCCTCAATATCGCCTCTATGCCGGAGTGGATCGACCCGGCCCGCAATCGTATTCTGGTCTACTATGTCGGCTTGGCACTCTTCGTGCTGACTTTTGTGCTGATCCGACGGCTGGTCAATTCGCCCGTGGGCAGCGTCTTCCAGGCGATCCGCGAGAACGAAGAACGCGCTCAGGTGCTGGGTTACAACACCCTGCGCTATAAACTGTTCTCGATCACTGTTGCGGGTATGCTGGCGGGTTTAGCTGGCATGCTGCTGGCGATCATGAACAAAGAAGCCCGCCCGGAAATCCTCAACGTCAGCGTGACAGTCGACGCCTTGCTGATGACCATCATTGGTGGTGTTGGCACATTTACGGGTCCAGTGATTGGCGCTAGCGGTTTGCATCTGCTGGATACCTTCTTACGAGAAGCCGTCATCACCATTGGCCCCCTCACCATCGACATCGGCGAGCGTTGGACGCTCATCCTGGGCTTTATCTTCGTGCTGGTCGTGCTGATCTTCCCCTATGGCGTGGTCGGCACCTGGAAGCGCCTCCAAATGCGCTTTCGACGAAATAAATAAGCTTCCGTAGGGACGCAGCATGCTGTGTCCGTTTTTTTGCCATATTTCCGATACTCCCGGCCTGGACTGCCTTGGTTCAGGCCAATTTATGTCGCGCTCAGGAAGGCAGGGCATAATTAAATCTCAGCCCAATTAATGTGAAAAATCTCATAGCAGGGGGAACCATACTGTGAAGTATAGAAGATTAGGTAACACAGGTATGAAGGTCAGCGCCGTCTCGCTTGGCGGCTGGATTAACTTCGGTGGCGATGTCGTTGCCCGTGATCTCAATCGCCAGATTGTCGAAAGCGCGTATGATGCTGGCATCAACTTTTTCGATCTGGCCGATGCCTATGAAGCTGGCGAAGCCGAGAAAGAAATGGGGGCTATCCTCAAGCAGTACCCACGCCATACGCTGGTGATCTCCAGCAAGCTGTTCTGGCCCATGAGCGATGATGTCAATGACCGTGGCCTGTCGCGCAAGCACATCATGGAAAGCATCGACAAGACCTTGCAGCGCCTGGAAATGGACTATATCGATATTTACTTCTGTCACCGTGCTGATCCTGAAACGCCCATTTACGAAACTGCCAAAGCCATGAATGACATTGTGACTGCTGGCAAAGTGCTCTACTGGGGCACTTCGGAGTGGCCCGCTGCCAAGATCGTGGAAGCCCATGAGATCTGCCAGCGCTATGGCTGGGCATTGCCGCAGGTCGAGCAGCCCAATTACTCTATGCTCTATCGGGATCGTGTCGAAAAAGAAATTTTGCCAGCGACCGAGCCACGCGGCGTTGGTCTGGTGACCTTCTCGCCATTGGCCCAGGGCATGCTGACGGGCAAGTATGACGATGGTGTGCCGGAAGGCTCACGCTTCAGCCAGAATGAGAACTTCCGTAATCGCTTAATGATCGAAACCAACATCCAGCGTGTGCGCAACCTCAAGCCGATTGCCGACGATCTGGGTGTTAGTCGTGCCCAACTGGCGCTGGCCTGGAACCTGCGCCAAATGGGCGTCAGCAGCGTAATCACGGGGGCGACCCGCGCCGAGCATATCGCCGGAAATGTCAAAGCGGCTGATGTTGAGCTGTCGGATGATGTCATCGAAGCCATCGATCAGGTGCTTGCTGTCGAGTAAATAACTTTTTGCTTCGTTATCGTAGGGACGCATGCTGCGTCTTGTTGTAGCGCACCGCCAGTGCTTTGAGCATTCCTTCTTCTATCGTAGGGGCACAATATATTGTGCCCTTTTAGTACATCCTGATTGTGTCCCTCTTTCTTGCATGCTCTCGCATACTGATTCTATACCACCAACTGGCGGCGTGCCCCCTCACGACATACAATCTGTGCCACGATTGATCCCACGCAGGACGAGCATGACCTCGTCCTGTTGTGCATCTGGATGAGGAGAACCCCATGCAAGCAGAGCAGGTCGATGCTTTAATCGAAGAAACGGCCATCATCGCCGTGATGCGCGGCGCGTTTGGCCCGGATACCGCCCTGGAACTGGTGGATACCCTGCTGGAATCGGGCATCAGCGTGTTTGAGTTCACCATGAACTCCGATGACCCCATTGGCGCACTCAAGGCCGCCAAAGCCGAGTTTGGTGAGGAAGCCTGCATCGGCATGGGGACCGTACTCACCGTAGATGATGCCAACGCCGTCATGGATGCTGGGGCCGATTTTGTTGTGTCGCCTGCTTTCCAGCCGGAGGTGGTGCAGGCGGTGCTGGCGCGGGATGTACTCATGGTCCCCGGCGTGATTACGCCTTCCGAGGCGCTGCAAGCCTGGGCGCTGGGCGTTAAGGCGCTCAAGCTGTTCCCGATTGGCCCCCTCAGTGTGGACTACTTCAAGGCCATCTCCGGCGCGTTGAGCCATATGCGCTTTATGTGCAACGGCGCCATCAATGACAAGAATGCTGGTGAATTCGTGCGGGCTGGGGCGATTGCCGTTGGCGCAGCGGGTTGGCTAACGGGCGATGGCTCTTGGCCGCTCAACCGCATCCGGTCACGGGCGCGCATTTTGCAGAACAGCATTGCAGTCGCAAGGGGTGGTCAGGCTTTTGAACCCTATGAAGATATTTAGCGCGTGTTTGTAGCGGCAAGGCATTGCCTTGCCCAGGGTTTGGCATGCCAAACCCCTACGGAAACGTCCCTTTTGAGTCAGGATTAAAGGGGCTTTGCGGCCCCTTTTTTTGTTTGTGTGCTTGCCTGTTCCTAGCTGATGTCGACTGGCTCCGCGTCACCTGTTTCGCTCCAGGCGGGGCAGCTCACGTTGATGTTGAGCACTTCACCAATTTGTAGATAACCGGGGTTGGACAGGTTGTTAGCTTCGGCAAGGCAGGCGGTATCAACGTTCATATCGCAGGCGATGAAGTCCAGCATATCGAACTGCTGCACGGTGTAAGTCGTGCCACTCAGGCTGCGGCGTAGGATCGGATCACGGTAGCAGGTCGTGCGGATATTCTCCGGGCTATCGACCACGATGGTGGTGCCACCGCCCTGGCCCGCCAGCAAAGAATCGCGCTGATCGGAGATGCCCGGTATATAGCTCTGACCGTTGTAGCGTGGGCAGTCGCGCGGGATGGAGATGGACTCACCTGGGAAGATGAGGCGCGGGTTGCTCAGATTGTTGGCCGCCACAACGCAATCGACGGAGACATCGTACTCCAGGGCGATCAGGTCCAGGACGTCGCCGGCAGCGACAATGTAGTTCAGGGCACTCTGGGCCAAACCGATGAAGACGGTCGTGAAAAAGACGAGGGCTGTAATCCAATAAATACGGCGGCGCTGCTGGCGCATGTCAAATCCTAACGTCCTAAGAAATACGAAGCGTGCATATAACTGTACTTACAGTTTACAAACTACTTTGTTGCAAGTCAGTTTAGATTATCTCACCGACCGTTTGTTTCTACAAACGAGACGCCTGTTGTGTTTGATTCAGGTAGCGAGGGGTGGCGCATTTTGGGGGCCAACCTGCTAGACTAGGCGCATTGCCATCGGCGCTGTATATCTAACAAGCAAGGAGGGCGGGATGGCCAAACGTCGCCATTACATACGGGTATCTATTCCGGTGCAGGATCGGGAACGGGCCAAAGCGTTCTATATAGATCAACTGGGCATGCAGACCATCATCGAGCATGAATTTGCGACGGTGTTGGTGTCGCATCAGACGCAGATCAGCCTGGTAGAATCCGACGATGCCGGGAACGCAGGTTACAGCCTGGTCACCTGGCTGGTGAATGACATCGACCGCCGTATGGCCAAGCTGCGCAAAGCGGGTGTCGAGTTTATGTCGTTCGACTTCGGCGCGATTCGCACGGTGGATGGCAAAGCTGAGATTGACGGTGACTATGTAGCCTGGTTCAAAGATAGCGAAGGCAATCTGCTGGCCATCGCCCAGGTCCTGGAACCCGCTGATGCCTGAGCTTATCCGTTGTGGCCTCGCTAGCCCCCGTCTATAATCGCCTATAGTGCCCGATAGTGGGCCATTGTTCACAAGACAATCCACAGGTCAACATCGCTATGAAACGCATCGTCGTCAAAGTCGGGACCAGCACGCTTACGGGTGGTGCACCCCATATTCGCGCCCAGAATATGCTGGCTATCGTGGAGCAGGCTGCCACGCTTTATCAACAGGGCCACGAGATCATTCTGGTGTCGTCTGGTGCGCAGGCGGCTGGCCGGGAACGCCTCAACTTCCCGGATTTGCCGCGCGCGCTGCCTGTTAAGCAAATGCTGGCGGCAGTCGGCCAGAGCTACCTGATGCGGCTCTACGGCGACTTGTTCGACATCTTCGAAATTGAGGTCGCGCAGGTGCTGCTGACGCGCGATGACCTCAGCGTTCGGTCGCGCTATCTGAACGCGCGTGATACGCTGGCCACGCTGATTGAGCAGCGCATTGTGCCGATCATCAACGAGAACGACACGGTCGCCACCGATGAAATCCGTGTGGGTGACAATGACAATCTGTCGGCGCTGGTGGCCAGCGCGCTGGAAGCTGACCTGCTCATTATGCTGACCGACCAGCCCGGTCTGTTCACTGCCGACCCGCGCCAGGACCCTGCCGCCGAGTTGATTTCCAGTGTGCCGCGCGTTGATGGCGACCTGATGAAGCTGGCGGGCGGAGCCGGGACCGCATCGGGTACAGGCGGTATGTTGACCAAGTTACAAGCGGCCCAGACAGCCGCGCGCAGCGGCGTTCCGGCCATCATCACGCAGGGATCGGAACCGAATGTGCTGCTGCGGATCATCGACGGAGAAGCGCTGGGAACGCGCTTTGAGCCGACCGCGACCACGCGTGAGAGCCGCAAGCGCTGGCTGCTGACCGACCGCACCCAGGGGGCTGTCCATATCGACAATGGGGCCGAACGTGCCTTGCGCCGTGCCGATGGCGCGAGTCTGCTGCCGGTGGGCATCACGCGCGTGGAGGGCGATTTTAGCCGTAGTGCCACGCTGTCGATCTACAACGCCGCCGGGGCCGAGATCGCGCATGGGCTGACAAACTATGCCAGCAGCGAGCTGCGCCAGATCATCGGCAAGAAGTCGAGCGAGATCAGCGATGTGCTGGGGTACAGCTATGGCGATGCCGCCGTTCATCGCAATTACCTGGTGCTTTTGGACTGATTCACACCGTTTATCCGCACTATCCGCAGTATGCTGCTGCATTGAGGAAAAAATTCTTCGGAAATGGGCCGTTTGTTTCCATATTTAGCTGCTTAACGAGAAAAAGTTTTTCCCAGATTGTGTGCTGAGAAAAAGAAAACCACAAAGCCACGAAGGACACAAAGAGTTGTGATAGAAAGTCGGGATGCTTCAAGACTTTTCTCCTTTCGCTGATGGCAGGGTAGCACAAAACGGCAGCGAATAGGTTTCCATATGGTGCGATTTTGGTACTGTCTGACAACTGGCTATTGGCATGTTCCGTATATGCCTATAGGGATATGCTTACCAGGGGAGACCTTCAAATGGACTTTGTGGCTGTTTTGTTGATTGTGGCTGTGGTTACGAGCGGGTTCTTCGTTGGCATCATTGTTGCCATGATAGGCGTGATTCAGACTGTGCTCAATGGCCTGGATTATGCGACTTTCACCTCCGTGATGCAGGCTATCATTGTATCGGGGCGTAAATCGCCTTTTGTATGGGCCTTTCTGCTGCTTCCGATTATTGCCTCTATGCTAGCGCTGATTCTACTGTGGGATGCCATGACAGAAGCGCCGTTTTTCTGGACCGTTGTGGGTTTAGTCCTGTTTGTGGCTGGACCGCTGCTGGTGTCGCGTTTGTTCAACGAACCTTATTACGATCAGGTGATGACTTGGAAGCCGGATGCCGAAGTCCCTGGTTGGGAGCAAAAACGCACGCAGTGGTTCCGGCTAAACTTGCTGCGCTTCTCGATTGGGTCACTGGCCTGCGTTGCCTTTGCACTCGCACTGGCTGCGTTCTGATGGTAATTGGTTGAGGCGACCGCGAGTTACCTGTATACTGGGGCAACCTTTCTGACCAGATAACGAATTCATACGAGATTGCATTATGACGCAAGCAACCGCACAGACGTCCGTCATTGACATGGAAGCAATGGGCAAACGCGCCCGCACGGCTTCTTACGCGCTGGCGGCCCTCACCACCGAGCAGAAAAACGACGCCCTGCTGGCTATCGCTGATGCACTGGAAACCAATACCGAGAGCATCCTGGCGGCTAATCAGCGCGACATCGACGCAGCCATTGAAAACGGCGTTGATGAAATCTGGATACGTGACCGCATCGACCTCAAGCGGCGCATGGCGGGTATCATCGCGGATGTGCGTAACGTCGCCACACTGCCGGACCCGGTCGGGCGCGAGTATGACCATGCCGAACTCGATACAGGGATTCGCATCAACAAGCGGCGCGTACCTTTCGGTGTTATCGGCACGATTTACGAATCCCGCCCCAATGTCACCGTCGATATTTCCACACTGGCGTTGAAAACGGGTAATGCGGTCATTCTGCGCGGGGGCAGCGATGTGCTCAACAGCAATCTGGAACTGGTGCGCGTGCTGCAAGACGCGCTGACAGCCTGCGGCCTGCCGAATGACGCCATTCAGTATATCGCCAGCACTGACCGCGCTTACGTCAGCCAAATGCTGAAGATGCACCAATATATCGACATGATTATTCCGCGTGGGGGTAATGGCCTGCACAATTTCTGCCGCGAGAACAGCACCATTCCGGTGATTATCGGCGGCATTGGCGTGTGCCATCTGTATGTGGATGCCACTGCCAACCTGGATGCCTCTCTGCCGGTGATCCACAACGCCAAGACGCAGCGTCCGGCGGTGTGCAATGCGCTCGATACGTTGCTGGTGAATAAAGAGGTTGCGGCGGAATTCTTGCCGCGTGTGGTGGAAAAACTGGGCGAGAGTGGGGTGGTCTTCAAAGCGGAGCCGCAAGCCAAGGCACTGCTCGATGACAGCCGTGTGGAAGCCGCTGGGCCGGATGACTTCGATACAGAATGGACGGCGCTCATCCTGGGGCTGAAAGTGGTCAGTGGGCTGGACGAAGCCATCGACCATATTCGGGCGCATACGACGCAGCACAGCGATGGCATCCTGACGGAGACATCCGAAAATGCGATTCGCTTCCTCAACGAGGTCGATAGTGCCGCCGTGTTCGTCAATGCCAGTACGCGCTTCAACGATGGCAGTGCGATGGGCCTGGGGGCCGAGGTGGCCATCAGCACGCAGAAGATGCACGCGCGCGGTCCGATGGCGCTGGAAGAACTGACCACCTACAAGTGGATCGTCCAGGGCGATTACGCCTCGCGGCCATAATGCTAAATGCAGCAAATGATGATCGGGTCATGGGGTTCGCCTGTGGCCCGATTTTTGTTCCATAAGTTTCCTTGCATAACAACTTCTTATGGCGCGGCGTGTTTTGATGAGTGGTATGATACAGCGTCAATGCACCCCACCATGATGATTACAACGACCTTTTTCAGAAAGTGATTTGATGGATTCCACACTCGTCATCGTCAACCCGTATGCCGCTGGTGGCCGCGCCGGAACGATCTGGGCACAGCACGAAGCTGAGGTGTTCGACCAGTTGGGCGAGGTTAGCGTGGTGGTGACGCATCACGTTGATGAGCTACCGGATACGTTGGCTCAGGCTGCGGACGAGGGCGTGCGTCGGGTGATTTCGGTCGGTGGTGACGGGACCAATCATGCGGTTCTGAATGCGCTGATGGCCCACAATGCCCATTTGCCGGATGACCCGATTAGCTACGGTATCATTCCGGCGGGGACAGGCCGTGACTTCGCACGTGGGTCGGGGCTATCGCTCAACCCATCGGCAGCCATTTTGCGCCTCGCTGATGCCATGCCGCGCCTGATTGACATCGGGCATGTGGCTTATGATGACAAAAGTGCTTTCTTCTTGAATATTGCCGATGCTTGTATCGGTAACGATGTGGTGCAGCGCGTGGAAGCCGCTGGGGATCGCCGTCCCTGGACTTTTTTGAGTGCGGCGGTACGGAGCCTGTTACGTTATCAGCCGGAGCCGGTGCGCATCACGCTGGATGGTGAGCTATTTTACGATGACAAGGCCTATATTGTGGCTGTTGCCAATGGAACGACTTTCGGCTCTGGGATGCAGATTGCACCGGAAGCACGCATCGACGATGGCTGGTTTGATGTGATTGTGGTGGAGGCTATGCCGCGCTGGGAGATATTGCTCAATCTGCGGTTGATCTACAGCGGCACTCATCTGGACCACCCCAAAGTATATACAAAGCGGGCCAAAACGGTGACGATAGAAAGCGATGGCCGTATATTGGGCATGGACCTCGACGGAGAACCCGCCGAGGCCCAGCAAATGACTTTCTCTGTGAAGCCGCAAGCGCTACCGATGCTGTGGTAGGCCAGGGTATATGTATGCTTTAGTCGAGGTCGCCTGTTGTTGACGAGGCAGCCGGGGCGACTGTGTCGTCATCATCTTCGTCTTTAGCTTCGTTTTCGTCAGCTTCTGCTGTATCGGTTGTGCTGACTGATGCAACAGCGGTTCCCTCAGTTATCTCCTCAGTGGCTTCTTCTGACGTTTCTTCTGACTCGCTAATTGGGCTAGCTGTTGATGCGTTTGCGACGTCGTCTTCGTTGTCGCCAGTATCTTCGTCCGTTTGAGCATCTTCGGCTGCCGCGATAGGCCCGGGTGTGCTATCGAGCTTACTCAGCATATCCGGTGAGATAGGTGCCATACGCACCGTGTTTTCTGATGGGTCCGGGTCAGACGGCTTTCTAGCAGGCAAAGGAACGACCGTATCCGCTTCCGGGTCGGAAGCGGGTTTTGTCGCCTGCGTGCCATATTTTGAGAACATTTGCAGCAGTTCCGGGATCGGCAAGGGTTTGGCCATGTAATCGTCACAGCCCGCCGCCATGCAGCGATCTTTGTCACCCATCATCGCGTAGGCTGTCACGGCGATGATCGGCACCTGATGTCCATCTGACCGCAGCTTTTTGACCACGTCGATGCCGCTCAGCTCGCCAACAAGCTGAATGTCCATTAAGACGAGGTCCGGGTTGATCTGGTCGAAATCGCGCAGCACGCGCCCGCCATCAACGTAGTTAATGACCTCATGCTGCCCAGCATTGGCAACACGCTTGACCAGATACACATTGGCTGGATTGTCCTCGACATAAAGAATACGCATGCTCATATCCTTATCCGATGTCCCTTCTCGGTAGTTTACCTTGTACGTGGTTTGCTGCACACGTTAAGTTGTAATGACTTTTTCTGTGTCAACCATCTCTGTTTCGATGGTTTCAGTTTTATCTTCATTATCTGCGCTGATGGTGGCATCAACTTCATTGCCAACTTCGGCTGCTGTTGTGGGCGGTGGCTCGGTATCGCCATCGATGGCGGAAGTAGTATAAATCGGCATCGCCACTGTAAATGTGCTGCCTTTGCCTGCTTCACTTTCAAATGTTAACTGGCCTTGCATCAATTCGACAAGCATATTGGCCAGTGCCAGCCCCAAGCCTGAGCCATCGCGTTCATCGCGGCTGTTGCGGTGCGCTTGCTGGAACTCCTCAAAGAGCGTGTCGCGCATATCTTCCGGGACGCCGCGGCCAGTATCGGCGATGGCAATTTCCAGCATGTCATCGTGGGTACTGGCGCTAATGGTGATATGGCCGCTATCGGTGTATTTGACGGCATTATCGGTAATGTGCATGAGCACCTGTAAAAGGCGTTCTTCGTCACCCAGGAATTGGGGCAGCGTGTCGGGTCCATTGTAATGGACCTCAATGGGTTTATCGGCTACCTTTGCTTTGGCAAACTGGACCGTTTGCTTGATAGCATTCATGGGTGTGAACGGACGCTGCCCTAGCTCGAACTTGCCCGCATCGATCTTTGACAGGTCAAGGATGTTGTTGATGACCTGCAACAAGTGTTGGCCGCTGGATTGAATGTGCGACAGGTCGCGTTCATAAAGATCCGGCAGTTCTTGATCTTCGTACATGATGGGGAAGCGCAGCATGGTTTCGCTGAAGCCGATGATGGCGTTGAGCGGCGTGCGCAGTTCGTGACTCATGTTGGCCAGGAATTGGCCGCGGAAGTGGCGCGCATTCTCCACACTTTCGCGCGTTTGGGCCAGATCATCGTT
This sequence comes from Anaerolineaceae bacterium, assembly GCA_002699585.1. Classification (GTDB taxonomy): domain Bacteria; phylum Chloroflexota; class Anaerolineae; order Aggregatilineales; family Phototrophicaceae; genus Phototrophicus. The sequence continues at coordinate 280,586 of PABP01000009.1, forward strand.
GATCTTCTGCAAAGTGACCGCCATGCGTTCATTTTCTTCCAGGCCTTTTTGCAGCAGGTCGCGCTTTTCGTTGATTTCCCCATTGGAGCCTTTTTCGCGCTCATAGTTGGCCAGAGACCACTGGATGATGTCGTCGATGAAGGCCATCATGCGCGTGTGGATGGCGGCAGCCAGCAAGGTCAGACCCGCGCTGGCGACCTGATAGGGTGCAATCGCATCACCCAGTTCAGCGATGAGCGGCACGCCGATAATGGCGGCAATACACAAAAAAGCGAAGTTCCACTGGTCGGAGGGCGTCAGCATCTGAGAAGCCAGGATGATCGCCACCGGGAACAGCAGCAGACTGATTTGCTGGTCAAGGACATCGCCCAGCAAGATATTGCCACTGAGGCTAGTGAAGATACCCAGCAGCAAAACCCAGGTTGATAGGTTCTGGTTGCCGCGATTAACGAGTAACCAGGCGGCGATGCAGCTCCCGAATAAGATCAGGCCAGCCATGAGCAGATTATGTTGGTCAAAGCCGGATTGGATCGAGAATAGCAGCGAGCTAAGAATAACGAGCAACCCCGCGACAGCAATCACCTGGACAGTGCGGCGGATACGGCCCTCGTAAATGTTGTTGATGTAATCATTTGGAGAAATGTTGAATGTCTCGCTCATCAGGCATTCTCTCGCTCACTATTGACCGAAGCCGCTGGGGCGCTTTCCGCAGATGCAACCGAAGCCGCGTTTGTCGGCTCGTCTGATGGGGTATCGGCGTCTGTTACGCGGACCATCGGGCCTTTGGGCGGCTGGGTGCTCTCATCACTGCCGCGATCCCTGGGCAGTGTGAAATAGAAGGTGCTGCCTTCGCCAACCTGGCTTTCAAAACCAATCTCGCCATTCATGAGGGTGACTAGTTCTTTAGAGATAGCCAGACCGAGACCGGTCCCGGAACTGGGGTCTTTTTGCGTATTAGCGGCTTGCTCAAACTGCTTGAATAGCTTGTCATGGTCTTCTGAAGGGATGCCGCGCCCGGTATCTTGCAGGGCAAAGCGTACCTCATTACCGACGGACTGAATGCTCAGCTTGATGAAGCCGTCTTCCGTATATTTGACGGCGTTGCTGTACAGGTTGAGCAAAATCTGACGCAAACGTGATTCATCGGCATAGACTAGCGGCAGTGGATCGGGCAGGTTGGTCTGGATTTTAACGGGTTTGTTGCCGATCAAACCTTTGGCGATGGCTATCACGCCTTTGACGACCGCATCCGGGCTGAACGATGCGGGACGAATGACCAGATCGCCAACATCAACCCGGTTGAGGTCGAGGATGTCGTTGATGATGTGCAGCAGTTGGTGGCCGCTGCTGTAAATCTGGCTGACGTCGCGCTCGTAGGCATCCGGCAGAGCCGTGTTGTCGTACATGCGCGGGAACTTAATCATGGTTTCGCTGAAGCCGATGATGGCGTTGAGCGGGGTACGCAGCTCGTGGCTCATGTTGGCCAGGAATTGACCGCGCTTGGCAGCGGCATCTTCGGCCTGTTCCAGTGCTTGTTCCAGTTCCGCGTTGCTGATGGCCATTTGCTTGGCCAAAAAGTCCGAGCGCAGCACGCTACGTTGCAGGGCTTCGCGCTGGCGGAACAGCTCATCATGGGTGGCGCGCTCTTTACGGTAGACGTTCAGCGCCCACTGGGTCATGGTGACCATCTCCTGGGCGGAGCGCTCCGCTTGATAGAGCGCCAGCAAAATGCCGACAATGGCAACGGCCTGATGAGGCGTTAGCACCAGTGCGCCACTGGCCAGGCTGGGTGCGGCGATGGTGACGCCCGCGGCAGCCATCGAAAAGGCATAACGCTGCCAGGTGCCTAACAATAGAGCAATGGGGAAGGCCATTGCTGTGAGGGTATAGGGCATCATCTCGATGGTGGGCTGGTCAGAGGTATAGAGCAGGGCTGTGATGGTGGCCAATAAGAAAAATGAAAAGGCGTTGGCGGCGCGGTGAATCTGCCCTGACCTGTGCAGAACCAACGTCAGGCCGACGCCAATAAAGGCAAAAACGAGCGCGACGATCATGTTAAGGCTGCCCGCGAGGTCAAAGCCGCCGGCCAGGTGGTAGACCATCACCACGGCGACAAATAAACCAATGCCTGCGATCAGGCGTGCCAAGTCCTTGAGCTGGTCGGCACGCACATCATCGGCGTATTGCTCTTTCGTTGGAATGTTGGCGACGGTTGTCGCGGCGAGTTCGGTCGACATAGATCTACCAAAACCATCAGGCACAAAATTATAGAATGCACATTTTTATGAACTAACTCGTACTCATTGTAGCTCTATTTCCCATGAACAAGGCTTAATATCCTTAAGGCGGCTTAATGAAATTTAGACATGTGACTATCTAATCATACCAAATAACACGTAAAACGCCCCGCACATGGCGGGGCGCTGTGGCTTAACTCGGTTTTGTGTTGAAATTATTTGGCGAAAAGGCTTAAGACCCGCAGGTGACACCCGCCTGGACGATATCGCCATTGGCCGCGGAGAACTCCAGGATGAAGGCCGTATCTGAGTCGAACGTATGAGACAGCGTTTGGCTTTCCCCGGATTGGGTGATGATGGCGCCATCGGTGGTGCTGATGCGGATATAGTCGCCAAATTCGCCGCGCAGCAAGCCGCCGCTGACAGTCACGTTGATCGTCGTTCCGGCGGTTGCCTGCCAATCGCCACCTAGTTGCAGCGCCAATTCTTCACCATTGGATGAGCCGCCCAGGGATGCACCCTCAGCCATCGCGCAGACCTCGCCAAGGGTCGATGAGATCAGGCTGCTCGTGGCGGCTTCCTCGGTTGCTTCTGCTGTGGGGGCGGCATCGACTGCATTCGGGTCGACCGTTGGCAGGTCGAGGCAACCCATTGAGCTATCGACTGTGTCGAAGCGTACCCAACCACTTTCAATCCGATACCAGGCAAAGTTGAAGCTGTCGGTGGCTTGTCCCGTTGCTGTCGCGGATTCGCCTGCGGCGAGTGTGCTAACGGTACCGTAATCGACGCCTGGGCCGCTGCGGATGTTCTTAGGGGCATCCACGGCGGTAATTGTGCAGACTGTTGCTTCCGGTGCTGATGTGGCTTCGGCAGGGCTGCTGTCGGCGGTGGTGGCTGGGGCGGCTGACCCATTGGCGCCAGCAATACCAAACAGACGCGGCAGCAAGCGGATCGGCAGGGCATTGACAGTCGCTTCGTCATAGGCGACGACGTTGGGCGTGCCATTGGCCTGCATGTCTTCTGTCAGTAGGACGGTGACGGCGTTACCCGCATTGGCGGTTGCGCTGCTGCCATTGGCACTGACGACCGCTTCGCCTTCTAACACGTCGATTTCCAGGTTGGCGCTGGGCTGGGCCTGCACGAACATGGCACCATTAAGCTCGATGCGCACGCCGTTGATGCGGATCAGCAGGGCATCGGCTAAGCCATCGGGTGATTGGATCAGAATGCCGCTGTCGGGCATATTTTCACAATTCGGGTACTGGCTGCTGCGCAGGGTAAAGGCTTGCATCGGACCGAATTCCGGTGCTTCCAGCTCCGGTGGCTCGGAGTTAACGGCCACGATGGGCAATTCGGTGATGCCGCCAGGGACATCAATATAGGGCGCATAAGCCCAACCGACCCCGGCAAATGCATTTGGAATGACAATGCGCACCCACTGGTCGTCGATGGTGCGCCCGGTGACGACGACCTCGTCGGTGGGTTTGAGCTGATAGACGACCACGCCGCGTTCATCAGGCGTCCGACGCACATTCAGCCCCTGCTGCGCCAATACGGACGCGGTCAGGAAGTTGGGATCGAAGTCATCACCGGTATTGGTTAGCGAGACATCACCGAAAGCGACCAGACTGGCATTGGCACCACCGGACCCGGCACGGGTGCTGAATGGTGCTTGTGCCTGCATGACCGTCCATACCTGATTGGCTGAACTGAGCGTTTGCAGGGTCAGGCTGTCCAGGGCACTGAATTCGGTGCGGTCGCCGGATTGGGCGAATGCGAAGGTTTCGCTGGCATTACGTGGTTGGGATTGCACTGTGCCATTACCAACGCAGGCGATCCCTGGCAGCAAATCCGTGCAGGTTTGTTCAGTCGTGTCGAAGCTCTGTTGTACCTGGATCGGGCATTGATCGGCCTGGGCCGGGGGCTGCTCAACGGCTGGTAGAGGCGTGGCCTCGACTTCCGCCGGGGTTTCCTCAGCCGGGGCTGTGTCGCCTGTTTCCGGCGCACTGCCATCGGGTGTGGCTTCCGTTGGAACGACAGGAATATCGAGTGTCGGGGCAGCATCGCCACCGCCGCTGGGTTGGGTCGCTACAGGGATGAATGGCGTCGGCGGCGGGTTATCCTGGGCCAGGACGCCTATGGCACTGGTAAATAACATCGTGACGAGCATAAGCGTGGCGAGCAACGTGCCCGCGAATTGTCGAGTGGGCAGACGCATAGTGGTGTCTCCGGGTGCGTGTGCAAAATAAGGGCGGCACTGCCGCCTACATCGTTATTATACCTGTAATCTGGTGACGATGGGATGCTGGCATGGGGTAAGCGCAGGGCAAGCGCCGCGTCTTTCGGTAGAATAGTCCGCAGGTTGACTTTATACAGAGATAGAAGGTCATGATGCGAAAAATCCTGATTGCGCCGGGGGCGTTTAAGCACTGTTTGGGGGCGGCTGGCGTGGCTGATGCCATCGAAGTGGGACTCAGACGCAGCGGCATGACTGCCGAACTGCTCAAAGTGCCGATTGCCGATGGCGGTAACGGCACGGTCGATGCGTGGCTGGCCCAGGGCGGTGAACGTGTTTCGATGGTGGTAAAGGGACCGCTGGGTGCGCCTGTCACCGCCGAATACGGTCTGCTGCCGGATGGACAGACAGCCGTTATCGAGATGGCCTTAGCATCCGGCGTTGAACTGGTCCCTGATGACCAGCTCAATCCTTTACTGACGGATACCTGGGGCACGGGTCAACTGCTGCAACACGCCCTGGAACGCGGCGTGCGCCGTTTCATCATCGGCATGGGGGGCAGCGCAACCGTCGATGGCGGCATGGGGGCACTTCAAGCTCTGGGTGTTCGTCTGCTGAATGCGAACGGCGACCCTATCGAGCGAGGTAACGCAGGCTTGGCTGATCTAGCGACGGTGGATGCTTCCGAGTTAGATGCACGCTGGCAGGGCACCGAGATTATCATTGCGTCCGATGTGGAGAACCCGACCCTGGGCGATACGGGTGCGGCGGCGGTGTTTGGTCCACAAAAAGGTGCGACCCCCGACACGATACCTATCTTAGAAGCCAACTTGCGCCATTTCTTCACTCTGGTCGTTGAACAGCACGGCGTCGATGTGCGCGAACTAGTGGGTGGTGGGGCTGCCGGGGCGCTCTCTGCCGGGTTGATTGCTTTCCTGGGGGGGCGCATTGTGTCAGGCATCGACCTGCTGCTGGACCACAACCATTTTGTCGATCATCTGGCCGATGCGAGTCTGGTGGTTACGGGTGAGGGCCGCATGGATGAGCAGACGGTCTATGGCAAGGGGCCGATTGGCGTGGCGCGGTTGGCCAAAGAACACGGCGTTCCGACAGTGGCGCTGGTTGGTGGTTTGCAGACCAATGACGCCCTATTGCATGAGGCCGGGTTGCAGGCGGTGCTGCCAGTGGTCAATGAGCCGATGTCGCTGGCGGATGCGTTAGCTAATGGCCGTGACCTAATCGAGCAATCAGCGCTACGGTTGGGTTATCTGTTGCAAATATAGATTAAACGCCAGCTTCGGCGGGTTTGTTGTCGGACTTGTCGCGGCGGCGGCGACTACCCGTAATTTCTGGCAGGTTGCGGCGCAGCAGCTTCCCAGCGTCACTGTAGGGTAGTTCCTCGCAGAAGACGAAACGGCGCGGAATTTCATAGCCAGCCATATACGGCTTGCAGTGATTGATCAGGTCACCTTTTTTGAGGTTGCTACCGGGTTTGCCGACGATCCAGGCTTGCAGGGCTTCCTGGCCTTCCACACGCGGATGTGGAATGTGCCACACGCCCGCGTCGGCCACATCTGGATGTGTCTTGAGGACGTTCTCTACCGGGCCGGGGTAGACATTGAAGCCGCCAATGAGCGCCATGTCTTTCTTACGGTCGACGATGTAAAAATAGCCATCTTCGTCCATGTAGCCGATGTCGCCCGTATAGACCCACATCTTGCCTTCGTACTCGCGCAGGACGTTGGCGGTTTCCTCCGGCTGTTTGTAGTAACCGGACATCAAGTTGGGTGCATTCAGAATGATCTCGCCCGGTTCACCCACAGGCATTTCGGTTGTGCCTGCTTCTAAGTCCATAATGCGGCAGTCTACGTCAATCATGGGGATGCCGACCGAATAGTCACGATTGGGTACACCAATCAGGGGGTTGGCGTGGTTGCCCGCCGGGACTTCGCTTAGGCCGTAGCCCTCACGCACTTCGGTCCCGGTTTTGCGCATGGCCTCAGTAATGGATGGATGCAGGGGGGCCGCGCCGCAGATGGTGATTTTCGAGCTTTTCATGTTGACTTCGCCGTTCATCATGCGCGGGTGGTTGCCGATGGCATGGAACATCATCGGCACGCCCAGGGTGATGTTGGGCTTATAGGTGTCGATCAGATCGACGACATGGTTCATGTCACGCGGGTCCGGCACCAGGATGATCTTCCAACCCGCATTGGTTGCCTGATGCACCAGCACGATCAGACCGTAAATGTGGAACATGGGCAGCATCGCCAGCACGACGCGCTTTTCTGTCGGCGGCATGGCTCCCTTGGGCCAATCGACATCAATCCAGCCTTCGATTTGCTTGGTGCTGGCACACAGCGCCCGATGGCTGGCCATGACTGCTTTGGGTTCGCCCGTTGTGCCGCCTGTATACTGCATAAAGGCGATGTCATCCGGCGAAATATCGACTTCCGGTTTCTTTTTGCGATATTTTTTGAGCACATCTTGCAGCCAATAATCGCCTACTTCGATTTTCTCTAAGAAGTGGCCACCGGGTTTTTCCTGCGTCCGTGTGAAGGCGATGCGCACAAACTTGTGGAAATACTCTTTGATGTTGCTGACGATAATGCGCTGGACCTGGGTCGTGTGCTGGATTTCTTTAAACGTGCTGTAGAGGTTGGTCAGGGTGATGACCATGACCGCGTCGGCCTGGTCGGCCAGTTTGGCCAGCTTTTTTGCAGGGTAGGATGGGTTTAGGGCACAGACCACGCCGCCCGCTTTCAGGATGCCATAATATGCAATGATGAAATTGGCCGTGTTGGGCATACACAGGACGACCGTCTGGCCTTTTTCCAATCCCAGGTCGATTAAGCCTGCGGCTAAAGCATCACTGAGTTTGTCCAGTTCATGGAAGGTCATCTCGTAGGCGCGATGGCCGAGCACGGGCAAGCGTACCGATGTCACCAGGGCCGTGCGGTTTTTGGGGACGCGCTGAGCTGTCGCGCGCAAATAGTCGGGTACGGTCATATCCGGGTAGGGCTTGAGCGATGCTGGTACACCAGCCGGATAGTGCTTAAGCCAGGGGCGATCTGCGTATGTAACCACAGCCTACTTCTCCAAAAAAAAGAACCTGAAAAATGAACCTCTGCGGCCCAAGCCGTGTCTAAATAATGAGAAAGAATCAACAAAGGGCGTCACAGCTCGTCAATCATGTGCATGTTTAGGCACTAATGGTGCATTGCATCAGCATGAGAACCGTTTTCAGATTACAATATAGATACATTTAAGCGTCAAATCGGCACGAAGCCGTGTCCAATCAACGGCGCTTAACCATAACCCATGAGGGCTACCACGCGCAAGAGTGGGGGTGCCTGGGTGGGCTGCAAAACAATTTCGTAGGGGATATTAGATTCGGGAGGTTAGTAGGTAATGAAAACTTCTTTTGCTCGTTTCGCTATTTTAATCTTGATTATGCTGCTGGGTATATCTGCTGTCAGTGCACAGAATCGCACTCATGTTGTCCAACGCGGGGAAACGTTGTCGCAAATCGCCCAGTATTACGGCGTCAGCACGGCGGCCCTGGCCCAGGTCAACAACATCGCTAACCCCAGCCGGATTTATCCAGGGCAGTATCTGGTGATTCCATCCAGCACGCCCGTGACTATCGGCACGTATACCGTCCAACCGGGCGATACGCTCAAGAACATCGCTGCTCGCTATGGGACGACCTGGCAAGCGTTGGCATCGTACAACAACATTGCCAATGCTAACCTCATCTGGGTCGGTATGGTGCTGCAAATTCCGGGTTCAGGCTACTATCCGCCCGTCCAACCGCCGACGTACCCATCGAATTACTACTACGTCCAGTATGGCGATACGATGCTGCGGATTGCTGCCCGCTTTGGCGTCAATGTGTGGCGTCTGGCAGAGGCCAACGGCATCTACAACCTGAACTGGATTTACGCTGGCCAACGTCTGGTGATCCCCTAGCTGATGACTGAATTTATCTGTATTGGCGTACCGTACTGGCTCGGCAGCAAAGCAGACTATACCGGATCTGTTGAAGTGCTACGGGCCAGCGGCATCGCTGAAGAACTGAACGCAGAGTGGGTCGACATCGCGCCGGACTTTGACGCGGTGGCTGATCCACTCATTGCTGTGAATCGGGCTTTGGCTGCGGCTATCCGCGCCCATAGCGACAAGCTGGCGTTGATCTTCGCCGGGGATTGCACAAGCTGCCTGGGTGCGGTCAGTGGGCTGGCAACAAAGGACCCAGCTATTGTCTGGTATGACGCACATGGCGACTTCAACACACCAGAGATCAGCATCAGCGGCTTTTTGGGCGGCATGCCCCTGGCGGCATTGGTCGGCAAAGGCAATCAACACTGGATGCAGGGCCTTGGCCTGTCGCCATTGGCTGAGCGCGATGTCCTCATCACCGATGTGCGCGACCTCGACCCAGACGAAGCTGATTTGTTGCATAACAGCGATGTCACCGTGCTGACCGATGTTGTCGATTTGATGACTGCTGAACTGCCACAGAAGCCGATTTACATCCACTTTGATACCGACATCACGCATCTGGATGACCTGCCTGCGGTCAGTTACCCGGCAGTGGGTGGCCCGCATGTGGATGACATCCTGCCGACGCTGGAACGGCTCGGACGCGAGGCAAAAGTTGCCGGGGCATTATTTACCCTATGGAACAATCAGCTCCCCGGTGCGGAAAAGTCGATGCAGTCGACAATGCAATTTATCACGGCGCTAGCGCAGGCCCTGCAAATGCGCTAAAAACAGGCCCATATTGTTATTGTTGAAAGGCCTGCTTGCATGCGCATTCTCTATATTGATATTGATTCCCTGCGTCCCGACCATTTGTCGTGCTATGGCTACCATCGTCAGACCTCCCCGAACATGGATGCCCTGGCCGACGAAGGCGTGCGCTTCACCAATTACTATGCTTCAGATTCGCCGTGCCTGCCCAGCAGAACGGCGTTTTTCTTGAGCAGTTATGGCCTGGTGACGGGCGTGGTCAATCATGGTGGTGCATATGCGGATCTGCCGTTGGAAGGGCCAGGGCGCGGCTTCAGGACGCAGATTGCCCAGAATACGCTGGCATCGACGCTGCGCAAACAGGGCTACCGGACAGCCAGCATCAGCCCATTCCCCAATCGGCATACGGCTTATCAAATTTGGTACGGCTTCGATGAACTGGTTGATACGGGCAAAGGTGGCCTGGAAAACGCCGATGAGATGTTCCCGTCATTGGAGCGCTGGCTGAAGACCAACGGCGAAGAAGACAACTGGTTTGTGCACTTCAATATGTGGGATCCGCATACGCCCTATGATACGCCGGATGACTTCGGCAACCCCTTTGCCGATGACCCCATCGAGGATTGGCTGACACAGGACATCATCGATGCCCAGAATGCCAGTTTTGGTCCGCACAGTGCGACCGAGGTATCGGGATATGGGCCGGAGCTGTTCGAGGGCTGGAAGTGGGGCGTCGGCAGCATCAAAACGCGAGAAGATGCCAAGGCGCATATCGATGGCTACGATACGGGCATTCGCTATGCCGACCTTTATGTGGGCAAGATCGTGGCTTTGCTGAAAGAACTGGGCATCTATGAGGACACGGCGATTATCATCAGCGCCGATCATGGGGAGAACCAGGGTGAGCTGAACGTGTATGGCGATCATCAGACGGCGGATCAGTGTACCAATCGGTTGCCGCTGATCGTGCGCTGGCCGGGGATCACTGAAGGTGTGGCTGGCCAGGAATTAGGCGCATTCCATTACAATCTGGATTTGCCTGCGACCCTGATTGACATCCTGGGTGGTGAGATTCCTTCGACATGGTCTGGTGAGAGCTTCGCGCCGTCGCTGCAGGGCTTAGATACTGGCCGCGATTATCTGGTCATCAGCCAGGGAGCGTGGAGCTGCCAGCGTTCGGTGCGTTGGGATGACTGGCTGCTGATCCGCACCTATCACACGGGCATGAAGCACTTCCCGGAATACATGCTGTTTGATATTGCCAATGACCCGCACGAGACGACCAATTTAGCTAGTCAGCGACCTGATGTGGTCGGCCAGGGCTTGCGGCTGCTTGATCAATGGATGGGTGAGCAGATGCCGCGTGCCCTGCGTGGCGATCCCTTCTGGGGCGTGATTCAAGAGGGCGGTCCGCTGCACGCCAATATCTATAGCGACGACTGGAAAAATTATCTGGTTCGCCTACGTGAGACGGGGCGCGGCCATTATGCTGATCTTTTCGAAGAATACGGTGGCCGACCCTTTACCAGTGGCATGGAATCATGATCGAGATTACGTTGCTGCCGCCGGAAGACATCGCGCGGATTATGGACATCGACCGCAGCGAGTTTATTCCGGCGACGTACACGTATGAAAATGGGCAGTTGCTGCGGCATGATAATCCACACGACTGCCCAACATGGTCACACGACGACGACCCGCATTGGAGTTATGCTGGGCATATCGCGCAGTTCAAGCGGCTGCTGGATGCGGGTGGCGCGTTAATCGGGGCGGTCGATGGCGAACGGCTGGCGGCCTTCGCTGTGCTTCGTTATAAGCTGGTGGATGACATGGCCCAATTGGGGGCGTTGTTCGTCAGCAATGGCTATCGGCGGCAGGGACTGGCCTATAAACTATGCGCTGAAGCGGATCGGCTGGCGCGGGAACACGATGCCAAGCGGATGTATGTTTCGGCAACACCGTCGGAATCAGCGGTGAACTTCTACCTCAGCCAGGGATTTGTCCCAACTGATACGCCGCATCCTGAGCTATTTGAAAAAGAGCCGGACGATATTCACATGGTTAAGCGGCTTTAGGATGCTGAGAGAATGGCTTTTGTTGATACCTTATACGTTTGCGTGGGAGACTTTGTACTAGACTAGAATGAGTTATGAGCTGATGATATAAGGTTGTAAGTATGGACATATATCCATCCTTATTGCACGAACTAAAATGAAAAACAATAACATTAATTTTCAAGGATTGGATTTTTCGGCAATAAAGAATGTTGTTATTGTCTTATTCGTCTTTGCTATTTTCATCGAAGTTTCCCAGAATACGCCTGGTGGCCTTCTTTCTTCGTTGGCGTGTAATGACGAGAATTCCGAATTCTTCGTTGATACCGATACATGGCAGATCGAGGATACAACCGTAAGAGCCAGGATTCTGTGGCAAAAAGCCGAGAGTTTCTCTCATGTGACACCTCACTTGGGGCCAGCCAGTACGGGGATTGTTGCTAGCGATCAAGGTGTGTTGTATTGGCAAACGAGGTCTTGCGAAAGTGCGCCGCTTGTTGTTGCAGTTAATAGTCTGACTGGCCAAGAAAAATGGCAGCATCAGTTTAGAAGTCTAACAAATCAGCTTTATGAGGTTGAAGACGGCTATATTCTTGAAAATATCGAATCAATCATAAAGTTTGACTACCAGGGACAAAAACTTTGGTCACAAGATGACCGCCAAACTATCGCATTTCGCTCAATACGGAAAATGTTTGCGTTGGATGGTGTCCTTCATTTTCTGACGCGATTTGGAGATGTATACACACTTTCAAGTGAAACTGGGGATTTGCTGCAAACAGAGAATGATGAGTATATGACTCATTCAATATGGGGAGACTATCATCTTGTTGAGGCACCTCATAGCACCTTAGATCTTGTGCTAGCAAATGACGCGGAAGCGGTACAACACACATTCCGCTTTCCCAGGTCTGTTTTAGAAAACCGTCAGCTGAATCTGACGTATCCTTCAACAGCTCGTTATCAGAATGTTGTGTATTTCTTCTTTGAGACGAAGCTTGCTCAGGCGTATGACATAACCAATGGTCAATTACACTGGTCGATTGATGAAGGATTTTATGGCATTCCTGCAATTGTCGGAGATTACTTTGTTGTCTATACGTTGGATCATGCTTTAGAGATACGTCATCCTGTCACGGGTAACATGATGGCTCGAATCGAAGTCAATCGAGTAGATGAGCCGGAAACTACTAGTCCATACTCTATTTGGATTGCCGGGTACGACACGAAAGTTTTTATTCGGCATCTGGATACACATGAGCTTGTGGCTATTGAATTTGGATAACACCTCGTAAGTCAAGTTGCTTGTCTAGAAGGGCAACTTTGAAATAATCACCTCAGCCGGAACAGTAGCCTGGGCAGGATCATAAGCTATGATGCCCTCTTGCGTGTCGTTCATCTGCGCAATTACCTCGCCCTGGGCGTTCCATACAGCGGATTTGCCGCCGCCGATGCTGCCATCACAGGGACCCACGCAGTTCGATAAAAACACGATCATGCCATAGTCGCGGCTGATAGCTGCGAGGCGCTCGTGGGCGCGTTCCACACCGGAGGGCGTTTTGGCCACGCTGGCGATATAGATCGATGCGCCGTCATCGTGAGCGGCCTGGGCGTGCTGCGGCGCGGTAATTTCATAGCAGATGGCGAAGGCGGTATCGGCAGCAATGGGCGATATCGGCGAGCGGGGTGGCCCTGGCACGAAGAAGGGCAGTTCGTCATCATGCAAATACTGCTTGCTGTACAGGTCCAGCGGCTGATTCGGCTGGAAAATGAGCATGGTGATTGTATTTCCACCCGGGCTTTTTAAGGGGATTCCTGCGCAGATGCTGATGCCCAGCTCATCGGCAATGGCTTGCAAGCGCGCCAGCCGGGGATCTTCAGCAGCGATGGCGACGTTTTCCGCATAAGGGGCGTCGTACTGCGTGAGTGACAGTTCCGGGAAAACGACCAGTTCGACGTGATGGGCACTCGCCAGCCGAACGAACTGCGCATGCCGTGCGATGTTGCTGTCGATGTCACCGAGCAGGGATGCGATCTGTACCACGCCGATTTTCATCGTTTAGCCCTCGGTTTATGTAAGCCATGCTGATGAAATAAGTGTAGTTGAATGGGTACAACCTGCGCTACGACAATAGTGAACAAGCCATCAGCAAGCGCTTTGGCGAAGTGCCACAAAGGCCCCAGGCTAACGACTAAATACTAACGACTCAAAACTTTAATCCAGGCCGATAATAATGGTTTCGGCCAGCTTTTCGTTGATGCCTGCCACCTTCATCAAGTCCTCGGGCGAGGCGGCTTTGATGGCGTCGATGCTGTTGCCGAAGTGCTTTAGCAGCGCTTTACGCTTTTTGGGGCCAATGCCGGGGATGCTCTCCAATTGGCTGACCATGCCCGCTTTCGCGCGGCGGCGGCGCATGCTGGTAATGGCGAAACGGTGGGCTTCGTCACGTACACGCTGCACCAGATACAGGGCCGGACTGCGGCGCGGCAGCACAATCGGCTTGCGTTCGCCGGGAATAAAGAGTTCCTCGAACTGTTTGGCCAGACCTGCAACGGGTACACGCTCGAGCAGATCGAACTCCTTGAGCACCTCAACTGCCACACCGAGCTGTCCTTTGCCGCCATCAATCAGCAGCAGATCGGGTAGCAAGCGCCACGTCTCGGATTTGTCTTTGCCATCGGGCGAGTCAACTGCATCTTGTAAGGCATTTTTCCAGCGCGAGAAGCGGCGGGTGAGGGCCTCGCGCATGGATTGGTAGTCATCGCTGCCATAATGATCGACGGTGCGAATGTTGAAGCGGCGGTATTCGCTCTTACGGGCCACTCCCTGTACGAACACCACCCGGCTGGCCGTGATGGCCGTTCCCTGGGTCGTGCTGATGTCGAAGCACTCAATGCGGTTGGGGATGCGCGGCAGATTCATCTCTTTTTGCAATTCCGCCAGCGAGGTTTCCTGATTGGTGACATCGGCCTCGTATTGGGCACGCATCATACGCAGGGCATCCGTAGCGTTTTCCTCGGCCATCTTGATCAAGCTACGCTTATTGCCGCGCTGTGGTACGGTAATTTCGACTTTGCTACCATGACGCTTATCGCGCAGCCAGCGCTCTAAGATACGAGCTTCCTCAATTTCATTGGGCAGGATCAACTCACGCGGGACATCGGCCATTTCACTGTAGAACTGCGGAATGAACTGTTCCAGCAGCGATTCATCGCTCTCTTCGTCGGCATTATCCAGCACACGGCTGTCGCTGCCGATCAGCTTGCCATTACGGATGAACAGAATCTGCACGACCGCATCGTCATTTTCGCGGGCGATAGCGATGACATCGTGGTCGGTCATCTTGGGGCTAACGGCCTTGTGACGTGTGGTGATGAAGTGAATCGCTTTGATCTGATCGCGGATGGCGGCGGCTTTCTCAAAATTGAGATTTTCTGACTCCGCTAGCATTTCAGCTTCCAGGCGGGCTAGCACGCCTTCGCTCTTGCCACTGAGCACGTCCATCAATTCCTGGATCATGGCCCGATACTGTTCTCGATTGACCGCACCAATGCAGGGCGCGTTACACAGCTTGATGTCATAAAACAGGCAGGCACGTTCATCCTGGCCGTTGATGTCACGGTCGCAGGTCAAATAGGGGAAGGCTTTGCGCAGCACGCGCAGCGTATCCTGAACAGCCCACATGGCGGCATAGGGTCCGAAGTAACGCGCGCCATCATTTTCCACACGGCGGGTAGTCTCCACTTTGGGATAGTCTTCATGCCAGGTGATGCGGATATACGGGTAGCGCTTGTCATCCTTGAGCATCACGTTGTAGCGTGGTTTGTGCTTCTTGATGAGCGTGTCTTCAAGAATCAGCGCTTTGACTTCGTTTTCGGTGATGATGTACTCGATATTACGAACCTTGGCACGCATTTGCAGCGTCTTGCGCTGACCGTCAGCGTTCTGGGTGAAGTAGCTGCGGACGCGGTTGCGCAGATATTTGGCCTTACCGATGTAAATGATCTTGTCCTTGGCGTTCTTCATGATGTAGACGCCAGGTTTCATCGGCAGATTATCGAGAATCGTGCGGACGTGATCCGTTGGTTGAAAAGGCATAGGCGTTTGGTTGGTTTTTCGTCGGACTTTTGTTCTATTTTATCGCGCTGATGCTGACTTGCCCATAGGGGAATTACAATTTTATTAAGCAGGTCTAAAGGCACGCCCTGGGACGCGCCTGCGGTAAAAACTACATGGATTCGGTCGTGCGCTGCTTGGCCCATTTGCGGATCAACTTGCTAGCCCAATCATAATGGCTAGATGTCGCTGACTTCATGTAAGACGCAAAGTTGAGTTTTTTGGTCCAGGCGTAATGGGCGGGTGTGAATAGCGCATCATCGTCGATGGTTTGCAGCAGGGCCAGCATGGATTCGTGCGAGGCTTTGAACAAGCGCTGGATGTCGTCAAGGTCATGATCGCGATAGGTCTGGTAGATGCGCTCATTGAGGATGGGTGTCTCGTTCCACTTCAGGTCGTCGGCGGGTGTTTTGGGGACTTCGCCGCGTTCGCCTGCCGCGTACCAGCGCAGGACCATTTGCTGCCATTCATACACATGGGCCAAGATGTCCTTGACTGACCAATCATCACAGGCTCCGGGTGTGGTCATGTCCTCAGCCGATAAACTTGCATAGGATTTCTCTAGTTTGTCATAGGCTTTCAGGATGGCATCCAGGAACGCTGTTTTGGATGTGAAAGTCGCCATAAATAGATCCTTGTGGGTGTGTTGAATCACCTTTATAGCGTAACCGTCCCCGGATGCCCTGCCTAATGACATTCATCCTGAACTAGAACATATTTGCTAATTTTCGCTGGTTTCGATAGTCCCTGACAGCGTGTACTGTTGGAAGAACTTCCAGATTTCTTCGCCGGCGTTGATGTCGAAGTTGGTAAGACCAAGCACCTCTTCATAATCCCAATCGACACCGGGCCAGGTATGGCCGCCATTGATGATGGCATATAGCAGGACACGGCCATTGTCTTCGCAATCGGGGATGTCGAAGATCGACACTGACGTATCCTCGCGCGTTGGCTCCACATCGGCGCGTCGACTGGTATCGGGACTACAGCCATTGTGCATGGCCCAGAACTCGATGGTCTGGGGGATCGGCAGCGAGATATAGAGCGTACCGTTTTGCGTCTGAACTGGGCTGCCATTCCAGGGTACGATGGGATCGCCGCTGCCATGCACAAACATAATGGGTACAGGCGGCTGGTCTTCGCAAATGACGTCCATGGCATAGTAGCCTGAGGCGATGACGCTGGCATAGGCGGCGAACACATCGGTGGCAGTGCAGGCCAGCCGTTGGGTCATGAAGCCGCCATTGCTGATGCCAGCGGCATAAATGCGCTGCGGGTCAATATTCAGGTCCTGTGAAAGGTCGCTGACCAGATCGCGGATGAAATCCGTATCATCAAAACCGGGTTCCCGGAAAATGGGCACATCTTTCATGTACTGCCATTCGTTGCCGACGCCATCGGGGTAAATCATGATGATACCTTCGCGCTCAGCAATCGGGATCATCTCGCTGGAAGCGGCTGTTTGATAGCCGACGCCACCTTTGCCATGCAGCAGCACAATGGCGGGTAGCGGCTCACTGCCGTCATAGGTGGTCGGCACGTAGAAGACGAAACCGCGTGACCGTTCAGAAAAAGGCGTTTCCTGGGCAATCGACCAATCGGTGCTGTCGTCTTCACGCAGGAAGTAGTTTGTTACCAGTTCGGTGGCGTCGATGCCCAGTTGGTTGAGGGCATAATCACCGATGCGCGGCCAGATATGCCCCCCTTCAAATACCGTATAGAGGGTGATGTTGCCGCCTGTAGGGCAATCGTCGTAAACGAGTAAATTGCCATCGCTGGTACGTGCATCCGCGTCGCAACCGTTGCGTTCGGCCCAGAAGTCGAGTGAGCGCTGCACGCTCCAGATGCCGCTTTGTGCATCGCCCAGGATGGGATAAATGGGGTCGCTGTCGCCATGCACGAACAGGATGTTTACAGGGGCATCAGCTTCACCCGCGCAGGTATCCGCAAAGAAGCTCCACAGCATCGGACCGACAACGGCCACACTGTTGATCTGGTCCGGGACATCACAGCCGACCTGGGCCGCCAACAGACCGCCACTGCCGAAGCCCGTCAGATTAATCTGGTCGGGGTCAATGGCGTACTCGTTCTGCAATTGGGCGATCAACACCTGCATGAATTCGGCGTCATGCGGTGCGTCCGGGTCGGTATCCAGGCCGCTGTTCCAACCCGCGCTGATGGAATTAGGATAGACAACGATGACATCGTTGGCCTCGGCAGCGCTGTCGAAGTCGGTCAGAACTTGCATGGCCTTGCCGGACATGCCTGTCGCATGCAGGGCGATGACCAGCGGCAGGGCGGTGTCGCCATCGTAGCTGCTGGGCAGCGTGACCTGATACGTGCGGTCAAATCCATCATGTTGTAGGCTATGCGTCTCAGTCGTATTTGCGGTCGTGTCCTGTGCATGGACAATCATGCTCACCGAGAGCATAAGAACTGTGCCTAGCAGCATGACCAGAAAACCTCGTCTCATAAAACGCTTGTGGTCCATTTTCTCTTCCCCAAGAAGTCTAATAATTACTATTCGTCTGTGCTGTTGATCAGTTGCTCCAGGGCGACCCAGTCATAGATGGTGGCGATGGTCAGGAAAGCGTAGGACTGGCCATCCGGTAGTGCCATGAGGGTATCAGCGGCATTCAGGCTGGAGCCATCTAGCTGCGGCAGCAGGTCGCCACTGCCGATGATGAGTGTATTGGTGCCTTCCGGCGGCACCTGACTGAGGGCGGCTTGTAATTCGTCAGCTTCATTATACGCCTGGATGTCATCCGGTGGGGCGGGTAGCGCGCGGTCGAGCGATTGTTGGGCGGCGCAGGTGTCTTGTACGAAGACCCGGCCAATCGGTACTTGCAGGTCTGTAATGACATTGTAGAGCAAACCGGCCTGGTTATCGCCAGTGGTCGTCAGCGCACCGTCTGTGGCACAGGTGATATCTGTATAGTCAGCATTGGCGTTGCCGTGTTTGAAGTAAATCACGAAGCCGCCATTTCGCAGCGTCGCCACCACTTGACGCGCATTGGCCAGTTCCTGGGATTCCTGGTTGCTGGGTTGGCGCTCCTCAATGACGATGGGGGCTGAGGGAGTAGCCACTGCTGCGGCGGCTTCCACGCGGGCCTCGTCCAGCGTGAACTGCTGCAAGAAATCCCAGACGACCTGCCCGGCGTGAATATCCATGTTGACGTTGCCCGCGATTTGTTCGCTGATGCGGTCGGGGACACCGGGCCAATTGTGACCCCCGTTTTCCACCGCGACGAACTCCAGCGGTTCCGTGCAGTTTACGTAGGTCCATCGACTGACGCTCGTTCCCGGTGAATCCCCCAGTTGCGGCAGGTCTTCCAGCGTGAGTTCGTCGTTGCAGCCGTTGTGTTCCTGCCAGAACATGAGCGTATTGGGCAGCGGTGCGGTCAGGTAAACTTCACGGCCACTGAGCGTGACGGTCGTCCCGGTCCAGGGCACGCTGACGTCGCGTGTGCCGTGCATCGTCATCATGGGTACAGGTGGGCGGCCTTCGCAGATGCTTGGCATGCCCCAGGAGAGAGCTGACCCGACGGCGGCAAAGGCAGCGAAACGGCCCGCCGCATCACAGGCCATGCGTTGGGTCATGAAGCCGCCATTGGAGAAGCCCGTGACGTAAGCGCGGCTGCTGTCGATAGGCATCAGCTCAGCTAGATCGTGCTTGAGATCGACCAGGAACTGTACATCGTCGCGCTGGCTGATGGCGCTGCCATCGCTGGAGGCAAACAACGGAATGTCGCGCACGTAATTCCAGCCGCGTACCGTTTCCGAGGGTGGAATCAAGCCTTCCGGGTAAACAGCGATGAAGCCATTTTCTTCCGCGATGCGGTTCATATCGGTAATCAGGGCGATGCCGGGACCGTTGCCAGGGCGACCATGCAGCACCATGACCAGCGGCATGGGGTCATCGAAGGTGTAATTTGTAGGGATATACAGGTTGTAGCTGCGCCCCAATTGGGTTGGTTCCATGGGCGTCTGTGTCATCAGATCGAGTGCAGTTTGGCCTGTCATGAAGAAGTTAGCGACGATAGCGCTGGTATCCACCTGATGCGTGTTCAGCAGCAGGTCGGGTTCATTACGATACCAGGCATTTTCCCCGCCGATGACGTTAAACAGGTGCAGCGCGGTGTCATCAGCGCATGCATAGCTGGTCAGGGCGACATGGTCATAGGCGTTTTCCAGTTCGCAGCCCATACGCTCTGTCCAGAAGTCGACGGTGCGATCCAGGCTGTATATGGAAACCACGCGGTCTTCGGAAGCTTCGCCGATGCCAAAACTGCGGCCTTCTGTCTGGAAGGTGCTGTCGGCGCTGCCGTGGATGATGAGCATGTTGACGGGGGTGCCTGTATCGGGACAGTCCTCAGCCTGATAGTTCCACATCAGCGAGCCAACGATAGCCACGCCAGCCAGTTGGTCCGGCATCTGGCAGGCTAGCCTGTAGGCGAGATTGCCGCCATTGGCCCATCCAGTCAGGTAGACACGGTCGGCGTCGATGTTGGCTGACTGCTGTGCGTCGGCAATGATGCCCTCAATGAAATTTTGCTCGTCGATGTCGCCATCGTCGGCCAGCATGCCAGCAGCCGCGCGGCCATCATCCCAGTAATAACTGAGGGCTTGCGGGTAAGCGACCGCGAACCCCATTTCATCGGCCAGCGCATCGAAGCCCGTCAGGGCGCGCATGGAATTACCCGACGAGACAATCGGGTGCAAAGCAATCACCAGCGGCATGGCGTCATTGGGCGATTGCTGCGGCGTATGCAGATGAAAGAGGCGGTCATGCTCGCCGATGGTCAGGGTGTGGGTGCTATCGGCAGCATAAGCTGGAGCGGCTACGAATAGGCATAACCATAAAACAAGGGCAAATGGAGCAAATTTACGCATAGGGTGCTGGCCTCAAAGTTCAAATTTTAGGTCGCATGCACAGGTTATCGACGCGAGTCTCGACGTTGATGATGGCGGCTGCTGTGCATTTGGGCGACGATTTTGTCGACATAGTGGGTGTGACATGGGTTATACCCCTGATTGTGACAGATCGCTGTGATGTTTTGATGAAAACAATCCTTGGGGAGTGGTGCGAACATTGTTAAGAACTTCTCCGGTATGTGGGATTCTTATGGGGGACGTGTGGGATAATGTGGTATAGTAGCGTGCGTCAACATCATGCACACAAGCAGGTTTTACGGGGTCATCACCATGTTCTGGGGCGAATATTCGCATCATCTGGATATGAAGGGACGCCTGATCGTCCCGGCACGTTTTCGCCCGAATTTAGAAACCGGCGCGATCCTCACACGGGGCCTCGACTGTAACCTGATTATCTTCCCGCAAGAAGCATGGCACAACCTCACTAATCAGATCAACGAACTGCCCATCACCCAACCTAAAGCCCGCGCGCTGCGCCGCTTGCTGTTCTCCGGCGCAGTTGAATTGTCCTGTGATCGCCAGGGCCGCATCCTGATTCCGGGCTATTTGCGGCGCTATGCTGACCTCAAAAGTCAGGCGCTGCTGGTTGGCATGGAGACGTTCATCGAGATCTGGGAACCGGCCAAATGGAACAACACGCTCGACAGCGTGGCCAATGTGCTGCAAGATAGCAGCGATTTGTTATCGCTGACCCTATAGCGAGTATCGTCCTACGGATGCCTGCTGCCACTGTGTGAATGGTCCTCATGAGTCATATTTCCGTCTTATTGCAAGAAACGCTTGATCTGCTGCTGCCGCATGGGCCTGTCCATCGGGTGATTGATGGCACGCTCGGTGCGGGGGGCCATACCAAAGCGCTGCTGGATGCCGGGGTGGATGAGGTGCTCGGCCTGGACCTGGATACACAGGCGTTGGGCATCGCGCAAGAAGTTTTAGCCGACTATGGTGATCGTGCCCATATCGTACAGGGTAGCTATCGTCACATGCGCCAACTTGCTGAAGATCTGGGCTGGCACGCGGTCGATGGTATTTTGCTCGACCTGGGCGTGTCGTCGATGCAGTTGGATACGGCTGAGCGCGGTTTTGCCTTCCGGCATGATGGCCCGCTGGATATGCGCTTTACGGCAGCTGATAACCGCCCTTCAGCGGCGGATCTGGTCAATGCCTGGGATGCGGACGCGCTGGCGGATATCTTCCGGCGTTATGGCGAAGAAAAATATGCCGGACGTATCGCGCGTGAAATCGTCAGCAAGCGGCCTTTTGAACGTACACAGCAGTTAGCCGATGTCGTCAGAGAAGCCATGCCACGCCGCGATAAGAGTGGCATTCACCCGGCGACACGCGTGTTCCAGGCGCTGCGGATCGCCGTGAATGATGAACTGCGCGTTTTAGAAGAAACGCTGCCTATGGCCGTCGACCTGCTGGTGCCCGATGGTCGGCTGGCGGTAATCAGCTTCCACAGTCTGGAAGACCGCATCGTGAAGCAGGTGTTCAAAGAAGCCAGCACAGAAATTATCGCGCCACCGGGGATGGCTTCTATTGAAGAAAAAGAGGCGACAATCGACCTGGTGACGCGCAAGCCGCTGATGCCCAGCGATGCTGAAATTGCCGCCAATCCGCGCAGCCGCAGCAGCAAACTGCGCGTGATACAAAAACGTGCATAGGCCGGGTCGTGCTGTGCAAAAGCAAAATTGTTAGTAAACTCAAGGCAGTCATACACGAAGCTATTTTGAGATTTTTGCGATGACACGTTGGATGCAGCATACAATTGGACGGCGCGGTTGGCAGCCCCGGAATCAGGCGGCGGTCCTATTGGGCTTGGCGCTGATATTGGCGCTGGTATTTGCCGGCGTGTATCTGTCGCAAGTGGCGTCATATGCCGCTACTAACCGCGAGATTTCTGCTTTGATTGAAGAACGTGACCGCTTAGAGTTTGCCAACGAGCAATTGCGGGTGGAAATCGCCAGCCTCAAGACGATTCCGCGCTTGCTGGACCGTGCCCAGCAGCTTGGTTATCGGTATGCGAACCCGTCCGAAGTGCAGTATATGGTTATTGATGGCTACAATCCCAACCGTGACCAGACCGTTGTTGATCTGGAAACGCGGGATACCGAAGCAAGCGCCCCGCAGTATGAAGAAACATTCGGGGGCTGGTTGCAACAGCAGTTCGACAGCCTCAGCCGCCAATTTGAAGGCTTTGGCCGTTAGGCCAGCCTTTTTACGAGTCGAGAGGGCAAGCGACCATGACGAGTGCAACCCGCCAGCAGAGTCACCAGTTAGATACAATCAATCGCCGCCTGCCAGTGGTCATCCTGGCGATGGTGATTGGCAGTGCTTTGCTGCTGCTGGCTCTGGCCAGCTTTCAGTGGCTTTCGCCAGAAGTTGACCGTGAGTTCCGGGCGCGTGGTATCGCCAACACTACCTCGGTTGAGACCATCCCGGCAGAGCGCGGCATGATCTATGATCGCGATGGCGAACCGCTGGCTTTCAATCAGATTGAGTATCGCTTCGGCGTCAGTCCCAATCTGGTGACGGACCCGGCCCTGGTCGCCCGTGAGCTGGCACTCATCCTCGATTTAGACGAGTTCGACATCTACCGCAAGATCACCAACACGACCAGTAGCTGGGTATCTATCACGGATAACGGTCCCGTATCAGCAGAGATTGGCCAGGAAGTGCTGGACAATGAAGCGCTCACGCTGGCAACGACCAAGGACCGTGTCTGGCGGCGTTTTTACCCACAGGGAACGCTCGCTTCGCAAATCCTGGGCTTTACGATTGACGAGAACGCCACCGGGGCGATGGGCCTGGAAGCCTACTACAACGATGAATTGGCAGGCCGCGCGATTGACGAAATCATCAGCACGGTGCCCTTGTACGCCCCGGAGGCTGTCGACGAGGTGCGCCAGGAGGGTATGGACCTGGTGCTGACGATTGACCGCGATTTGCAATTTTTAGTGGAATCGCGGCTGGCACAGTATGTAGCGGATAACAGTGCTGACAGTGGCACGATTATCGTCATGGAATCGCGCACGGGCGATATTCTGGCGATGGCCAGCTACCCGACCTTCGACCCGAATAACTTCGTCAGTGAAGATGCCGAACTGCTGACAACGCCTGCCATCACTGACGCGTACGAACCGGGTTCGATCTTCAAGATTCTGACTGTCGCCGCTGCGCTTGAATCCGGCACAGTCGATGAAAACTGGACCTATAACGATACAGGTGAACTACAGGCCGCCAGTATCGTGGTGCGCAATTGGAACGAGCAGGCTTATGGTGTGCGTAATGCCACCGATGTGCTCGTCAATTCGTTGAATATCGGCGTGGCCACGATGGCTATGGAAATGGGGCCGGACCTGTTCTATCAGGCATTGCGGCGCTTTGGTGTTGGTGCATTGACGCGCATCGACGTGAGCGGTGAAGCCAGTGGCTTGCTCAAAGAGCCGGGTGACAGCGATTGGAGCGAAAGCGACCTCTTGACCAATAGCTTTGGTCAGGGTTTGTCAGTGACGCCCATCCAGATGATTACAGCGGCCAATGCTATTGCCAATGATGGCCTGATGATGCAGCCACGCATCGTCCAGCAGCGTATCGCGGGCGATATTGTCCAGAACATCGAACCGGTTGTGCTGCGGCGCGTCATTGGTGTCGATACAGCCCATATGGTTCGCGACATGATGGTCCAGGTGGTGCAGGACCCCAACGGGGCTAATCAGGCGGCGGTGCCCGGTTATTCGATTGCGGGTAAAACCGGTACGGCGCAGATTCCGAATGCGGTTGGTTATGAGAGCGGGACATCGATTGCTGGGTTTATTGGCTTTTTCCCGGCGGATGACCCGCGCGTGACGGTCCTCATTCGGCTCGACCGTCCAGCGGGTTACTGGGGCAGCCGTACCGCCGCACCCGCTTTCAGTGATCTGGCGGAACAACTGGTGCTGTACCTGGGCATCCCGGAAGACAGCGTGCGTTTGAACCTGGCGGCCCAGGGCGGCCAGACCAGTACTGTGCGCTAGGGTAGCTTTTATGGAGAGTGTGACTAGGCAGGTGGATTCATTCACTGTGTAGATGCTTGGGATGAAATAGGGGTGATATGGGAACACAACTTCCGTTAGCGTTATCCGTTGGTGGGGCGACATTCTTGCTGGGCGTCATCTGGGGCGGTCCCTTTGTCGAAATCCTGCGGCGGCTGCGTATCGGCAAGCAAATCCGCGTCGAGCTACAGGATTCACACGGGCATAAAGTCGGCACGCCAACCATGGGCGGCATTATGATTATCGTTCCGGCGGTTCTGCTGACGCTGGCGCTCAGTCTGGCGCGCATCGTGCAGGATGGGCAGGGGGCCAGTGTGCTGCTGCCGCTGTTCGTGCTGTTGGGGTTTGCCTTGTTGGGCCTGATTGATGATTGGGAAGGTATCCAGCTTTCACGCGGGGTGCATGGTGAGGGCCTCTCCGGTCGTATCAAATTTATCGCGCAGTTGGCATTAGCGACAATCACGGCGGTGACACTTTCGCTATACGATGGCGGCTATACGTTCGCCAATACCATCCTGATTCCTCTTATACCCATTGCTATACCGCTCTCGCCTGTGATCTTCATCCCGGTGACGGTTTTTATCATTGTGGGTATGTCCAACGCGGTTAACCTGACCGATGGTATGGATGGCCTCGCAGGGATTATCTGCGCCAGTGCCTTTGCCGCCTATGGCATCATTGCCTTTTTGCAGGGCCAGATTTTCGTCGTACAGTTGTGCTTCATTCTGGTGGGGGCCTGTTTTGCCTTCTTATGGTTTAACGCGCATCCGGCCCAGCTATTTATGGGCGATACCGGATCACTGGCGTTGGGCGCCACCCTGGGAACTATCGCTGTGATGACGGGTCAATGGCTGCTGCTGCCCATTGTGGCGGTTGTCCCCGTTATGGAAACGGTCAGCGTTATGTTACAGGTGGCATCCGCCAAGCTGACGCGCCGCTACCTGGGCGAAGATATTCGCATTTTCCGGCGTGCGCCGTTGCACCACCATTTTGAACTGGGCGGTTGGAGCGAAACACAGGTCGTGCAGCGCTTCTGGTTAGTCGGGTTGTTGAGCGCGATGGTTGGCGTGGCACTCGCGCTTGTATAGGTTGGGCGCGTTATAATTGCGTTTGGGTAAGATTATTCTAAAGAATCCGCGATGACCAAAATCGCGGTGACATCCGAAAGAGTCAAGAGCATGGATAGGTTCGGTGACATTATGCACGATCTGAAAGACAAACATGTGATTGTGCTCGGCTTTGGTCGGCAGGGACGTGCGTTGGCGCGTTGGCTGCCTTCCCAGGGTGCGACGATTACCGTCAGCGACCGCCGTTCGCGCGAGCAACTGAAACTTGGTCCGGATGAGTTCGCTGATGTGGATTTTGTCCTGGGTGAGCATCCGCTGACGCTGTTGGACGATGCCGACCTGATCTGTATCTCCGGTGGTGTGCCGCTGGAGTTACCGTTGATCCAGGAAGCTATTGAGCGCGGCGTGCCCATCACCAATGATGCCCAACTGTTCATGGAGCATTGTATTGCGCCGGTGATCGGCATCACGGGCAGCGCGGGCAAAACCACCACCACGACTCTGGTGGGCCAAATTATGGCAGCGGCAGGCCATACGACGCATGTCGGCGGCAATATCGGCGATGTGCTGCTGGATAAGCTCGATGACATCAAGCCAGATGACATCGTCATTATGGAGCTGTCGTCGTTCCAGCTCGAACTTATGACCACCAGTCCGCGTGTGGCGGCGGTGCTCAACATCACGCCCAATCACCTGGATCGCCATAAGACGATGGATCGTTACATGGCGGCCAAGGCCAATATCGTGCGCTACCAGATGCCGGAAGATGTCGCAGTGTTGTGCAAAGACGATGAAGGCTCGGCGGCACTGCAAGCTATTGTCGTGCCCGAAGAACTGGTCTGGTTCAGTATGAACGATATGGTGGCTGATGGGGCCTTCATGATGGGCGAACGGCTGATGCTGGCCGGGTCTGCCAGTTTTGATTATGTGCCGCATGTGCTCATGGACCGCAGTGAAATTCCGCTTCGTGGTGACCACAACGTCATGAATGTGCTGGCCGCCTGTGCCATCACCGGGGCGATGGGCCTCGCGCTCGATCTGCCGGGTGTGGAGCCGGAAACAATGGCCCAGGTCATCCGCGAGTTTAAGCCCGTTGATCATCGCCTGGAAACAGTGCGCGTCGTCGATGATGTGACCTACATCAACGACAGCATCGCCACCGCGCCGGAGCGCCTCATCGCGGCTCTGCGCAGTTTTGAGGAACCGCTGGTATTGCTGCTCGGTGGGGCCGATAAAGACCTGCCCTGGCAAGACGCCATGCATATGGCCCTGCGCCAATCGCGGCATATTGTGTTGTTCGGTAAAGAAGGCGAAAAGCAGGTGCGCACCAAAGTCATGCGCATGCTGCGCTTGCTGGGTGCCCAAACGGATATCGTGACCTGTGTCGATACACTTGATGAAGCGGTGCATACGGCCCGTGACATTGCCCAAGCCGGGGATGTGGTGCTGCTGTCACCAGGGGGTACCAGCTATGATGCCTATCCCGACTTTGCCGTTCGAGGTGAGCACTTCCGTAAGATTGTGTCGAATTTGTAAGGTCATGAAATTCGTGTATGATCATTATAATGACGTTATAAGTGTTACTTAATGTAACCATTCAAAAAATATCGCACAACCGATGGTGAGGTTGTGTTCATCGTGAACAAGCGGGTCCGTCGTTGGGCCTTTGGGGATAGAATATGACAGAGCGGAGCTTAATCAACAATCCTGGGGCTGTACGACGCGGTGCACGGTCGGCTGCGGCTGTGCCAGCCACAACCCAGGATCGCCCATCTGAAGAAAAAATGAGCCTGTGGGCGACGCTTGATAAGCCGCTACTGATTATTGTCGGCTTGCTGCTGGTCATTGGCAGCATGATGGTCTTCAGCACGACATTCAACTGGAGCCTGGAATCGCGCGGCTCATCCACGGCCATCTTCTTGCAGGACCATATGCGTAATGTGATTCTCGGCGTGGTGGCCCTGGTCTTCTTCACGATCATTGATTATCGCTTTTGGAAGCGTTTTAGTCCGCTGGTTTTCCTGGTGACGCTGGGCGCGCTGATTGCGGTTAACTTCTTCGGCGATGATGTGTTTAACGCCCGTCGTTCGCTGATTGGTGGCCGTTTGCAGCCTTCGGAATTGGCGGAGTTCACGACCGTGTTTTATATGGCGGCCTGGTTGAGCGCCCGTAATACGCGTGTCAACAGCATTTTGCATGGCCTGATTCCTTTTGGCGTGTTGATTAGCTTGCTGGTCATCCCGATTGCGATACAGCCAGATCTTTCGTCAGCGGTGGTTATTGGTATTACGGCCGTGACGATGTTCTTTTTGGCAGGCGCACCGGTATGGCACTTCGCGCTGGTGGGGCTGGGTGGTTTGGTTAGTGCGATTGTTGTCTTGCAGACCAGTGCTACCGCCCAAACGCGCGTTTCTGACTATTTGGCGGGCCTGGGTGATCCGACCCAGGCAGGCTACCATACACAGCAGGCGATCATCGCCTTTGTGAATGGCGGTTGGTTCGGCATGGGGCTGGGCCAGGGCACGCAAAAATTCAACAATGCGCTGCCTGCACCGCATACCGATAGTATCTTCGCTGTGATTGGCGAGGAACTCGGTGTGGTGGGTGCGGCCCTGGTGGTCGCGTTGTTTGTGGCCTTTGTCGTGCGTGGTTTCCAGATTGCACGCCGTTCCAACGATAGTTACGGCGCACTGTTGACGACGGGCTTCACGGTATGGGTGGCTATCCAGGCGCTGCTGAACATTGCGGTTATGACGAATGTGATCCCGGCATCGGGTCTACCGCTCCCCTTTATAAGTTACGGTGGCTCCGCCTTGCTGGTGTTGATGATGGGCGTGGGCTTGATGTTGAGCGTCAGCCGCGTCGCCACCTTACGGCTGAACACAGCCAAACGGAGGTCATCTGGTGCGACTACTGATTGGAGCTGGGGGAACCGGCGGGCACGTTTATCCCGCACTAGCCGTAGCGGAAGCCCTCCACAGGTCCGGCGGCGGCCATGAGTTGACTTTCGTCGGCACGCGCGGCGGGGGCGGCTTCGAGAAGCAGTTGGTCGATGCCTATGATTTGCCCTTTGCCGCTTATGGTGAGGTCTTCGCTGGCCCCATCGTCGGCGTCAATCCCTTACGAGCATTTAGCAGCATGGTCAAGATGGGCATCGGCGTGATGCAGGCCTTTGCGTTACTGGGCAAGCACAAGCCGCAGGCTATCTTGCTGACCGGGGGCTGGGCCAATGTCCCGGTGGCGTTGGCAGCGCGTGCGCGCGGCATCCCGATGCTGATTTACCTGCCGGACATCGAACCGGGCAGCACGATAAAAGTACTCAGCCGCTTTGCCCAAAAAATTGCCACAACGGTCGATGCCTCGGCGCCGTTTTTTAAGCCAGGGCAGACGGTCGTCACGGGCTATCCGCTACGGGGCGCGTTTATGACCGCCACCCGTGAGCAAGGTATCGCCGAGTTCGGCCTCTCGCCAGAGCGTAAAACGCTGCTGATCACTGGGGGCAGTCGCGGGGCGCGCAGCGTCAATCTGGCGATTGAAGCGATTCTGCCGGATTTGCTAGCCGATGGGTTGCAGGTGCTGCACATTACAGGCAATCTTGATTGGGAGCGCTCGCAGGCGGCAACCGCTGATCTGCCGGATGCCACCTACTATCATCCCTATGCGTATTGTGAACAGATGCACCTGGCGTATGCTGCTGCGGACCTGGCGATTGCCCGTGCGGGAGCCAGTACATTGGGCGAACTGCCGTTTTATGGCTTGCCGGGGATATTGGTGCCGTACCCGTATGCGTGGCGTTATCAGCGCGTTAATGCCGATTATCTGGCGGAGCGTGGGGCGGCAATTCGGCTGGATGATGAAAAAATGTCGGATGCCTTATTGCCGATGATACGCAGCCTGATGTACGATGAAGAGAAGTTGGCGGCGATGAAAGCCAGTGCCAAAGCCGTCGGTAGCGGCCAGGGCGCACAGCGCATCGCCGATTTGCTGATAGAATTGGCAGTATAGACCCCTCCCCTAAATCCCCTCCCCGAAGGAGAGGGGACTTTGAGAGATACTTCACTCGCTGGAGAGGCATCCTTCCTCCTTCGGGGGAAGGACTGAGGATGGGGGTCTGGCAAATTGTTCGGATTTTTGTTTTGTATCTAACATAGGTACAAGATAACCAAGTACTGTAGACAGTCATAAGCAACCTGATGAACAGAGGCAACATGTTGCAAAACCAGTCAGCCAGATGGAGCGTGCCTGAATGCTAGAGCTATCGGTCATCGTCTGGTTGATGTCGGCATACTTTGGCTACATCGGCCTGCTACGTGGCTTCACCAAAGAGGTGATTTCGCTGGCAGGTATCATGCTGGGCCTGTTTGCCATGTTCCAGTTTGATAACACCATTCGCTTTGAACTGTTCGCTTCGCTGCCGCCGGACCAGCTCTTTTATGTCCAGAGCGTGCTGTTCTTGATTATCGTCTTCTTTGCGTATCAGCAGCGGGCGATTGTGGGTGTACAGGCCCTTCGTGAGCGTGCCAATTCACGCGGGCGCAACCGGGGGCGTGACCCGTTGCAGTCGCGGGTATTGGGTGGTTTAATCGGCCTGGTGAACGGCTATCTGGTTTCCGGTACGTTGTGGTATTTTCTCGATATCAACCGACTGGCCGGGTCCGGCGATTATCCGTTGGCACCCTATATCACGGCCCCGCTGGCCAATACGGCCAACGCGGCAGCCATCAATAATTTGCCGCTGTATTTGCTGACGCAGAACGACGGCAATCTGCTGGCGTTGGCGGTGGTGTTCCTGTTTATTCTCGTGCTCATCTTGATTTAGTAACTTGACTTTTAGTAACTTAAAGACCTGATCTCAATGCGCTGCGGCGTCCCATCGGTGAATGACCCGGTGGCGTCCATCGGCAGACGACGGAAGCGATTATGATTCAACTGTCATCTTTTATGTGGGCCACAGCTATCTTTTTTGGCGTGATGGGCTTTTTGCGCGGCTGGACGCGTGAGCTGATCGCTATGGCAGGCGTCTTGCTGGCGATCTTCGCCCTGTTCCAGTTTGATTCTTTCCTGCGCAGTACGGTCTTTGTGCTGATGGACCCGGCTCAGAGCTTCTGGATACAGGCGTTGATCTTCATCATCTTCGTGTTCGTTGTCTATAACGCCAATGAGATTGACGATGATCACAGCGGCGACGAGTTCGACTTGCAGGAGAGCTTGCTCGGTAGCATCGCCGGGTTGATTAATGGCTACCTTGTCGGTGGCACGCTATGGTACTTCCTCGACATCAACGAGTATCCCATTCCGCAGGTCTTGGCCCCGGCTATTGATTCTCCCTCTGGTCAGTCGATTGGCGCCATGCCTCTCGTTCTATTGAGCGGCGTCAGCGGTGGTGGCGACTCGCTGGCGATTGTGGTGGTCGTTTTATTGGTCGTCGTGCTGTATATCGCTTAGTTTGCTCTTATGACCATCCTACAACCTGGACAACATATTCATCTTATTGGCATTGGTGGCACGGGCTTGTCAGCGATTGCGCGCGTGCTGCTGCAACGCGGCTACACGGTTTCCGGCTCGGATCGCAATCAGGGGCCATTGGCGGCGGCATTGGTCGATGTTGGTGCGACCGTATATATCGGCCACGATGCGGCCTACGTCAACGGTGCGGATGTGGTGCTGCGCTCTTCGGCTGTTCCCGATGACCATGTGGAAGTGGTCGCTGCACGTGAGCAGGGCATTCTGGTCGTGAAGCGCTCGGATATGATCGCTGAGTTGATGGCTGGCCAACAAGCCATATGTATTTCCGGCACGCATGGCAAAACCACCACCACGTCGATGACCGCCCACACGCTCATCGCTAGCGGGCAGGACCCGTCGTATATTGTTGGTGGAACCCTGGCCAACACAGGGACTAACGCTGCCTCTGGTAAGGGACCAGCTTTCGTCATTGAGGCTGATGAGTACGATTACATGTTCCTGGGCCTGCGCCCGACGATTGCGGTCGTCAACAACGTCGAGTGGGATCACCCTGACTGCTTCCCAACAGAACAGCAATTTACGCAAGCCTTCGAGAAGTTCGTCGTGCTGCTGCCGGACGATGGTATTTTGATCGCAGGAGCGGACGATGGCGGGGCGGCGGCCCTGGCGCAAAAACGCCAGCAGGCGGGTTTGCCGACTATTACCTTTGGCGTGCAGTCTGAGGCTGATTGGCGCGCGACTGATTTGCATTATGATTTTGATGGCCGCCTGACCTTCAGCGTGGACCGTTTTGGCGAACGCTTGGGTGAGGTGTCGTTGGGCATTTCGGGTGAACATAATGTGCTCAATGCGCTGGTAGCGCTCATCGTCGCGGATTTGCAGGGCGTGCCCTTTGCTGATGCTTCGGCGGCGCTGGCGCAGTTCAAAGGGGCGGGGCGTCGTTTTGATGTGCGCGATACGGTTAATGAGGTCGTCGTGGTTGATGACTATGCCCACCATCCGACCGCGATTCGCAAAATGATTGATGTGGCCCATGTCCGCTATCCAGGGCATGACGTGTGGGCTGTTTGGCAGCCGCATACCTTCAGCAGAACCCGTGAATTATTCGGTGAGTTTGTCACGGCCTTTGATGCTGCTGACCATGTGGTCGTTACGGCTATTTATGCCGCCCGTGAAACGGCTGTTCCCGGCGTGACGGGCGCGGTGCTGGTCCAGGCGATGCAGCACCCAGACGCATACTACGCGCCGACCTTCGACGATGCTGTTGACCATATTTTCGCAAATATTCAGGCTCCGGCAGTGGTCGTCATTATGAGTGCTGGCGACGCTCCGCAGATTGGCATCGACCTGCTGGCCCGCCTGGAAAGTGCTTCCCAATGAGCCAATTCGGAGCAATCAGCCACAATTTGCAACGCGATGTGCCACTGGCTAAATATACGGCGGCTCGGTTGGGCGGTCCGGCGGAGTGGTTTTTCCGGGCGCGAGAGGCCGCTGATTATGATCGACTGAATGACATCGTCATGGCTGCCTGGGCCGATGATGTGCCTGTGCGCGTCCTGGGCAAAGGCTCGAATGTCCTCATCAGCGACAAGGGTGTGCCTGGATTGGTTGTCGTCGATCAGGTATCGCAGATAGATTATCAAGCAGGTGAAGCCGATACCTGGCAGGTCCAGGCAAGCGCTGGAACCGGACTGATCGTGCTGGCGCGTGGTTGTCAGCAGCGCGGCATTGCTGGCATGAGTTGGGCGGTTGGTGTGCCGGGGACGGTCGGTGGCGCGATTGTCAACAACGCCGGGGCACATGGCGACGATATGGCCGCTAGCCAGCCAACGGTTATCGCCCTGGAGCATGAGCGCGGGCTGGTGACTTACACGCCGGAAACACTCGAATTCGCCTATCGCAGTTCCACATTTAAGCACCGCGACGATAAACGCTTCCTGGTGCGTCAGGCGATGTTGACCCTGCCTGCGGGCGACCCGATGGCCATCAAAGCCCAGATGGACGAGTTCAATGCTTACCGGGTGCGCACACAGCCGCCAGGGGCCAGCCTGGGCAGCATCTTCAAAAACCCACCTGGGGATTATGCGGGTCGCCTGATCGAAGTCAGTGGCTTAAAAGGCCATACCATCGGTGGGGTGCAGGTATCCCCTGTCCACGCCAATTTCATTGTCAACCTGGGGACAGGCACGGCCAGCAACTACTATGACCTCATTCGGTATGTGCAGCAGGCTGTTTCTCATCAACAGGGTGTACAATTGGAATTGGAAATTGAATTGTTAGGCCTATGGTGATGTTATCTCGCACGATGATGGCTTTTTTGCTGCTGACCGCTGGTGTAATCGTCTTGCTCCTATCCGTTTCTCGTCGCAATACAATTTTTATGGCGATTGGCGGGGTCATGTATGTAGTGGCACTGGTGCTGTTTTTGTATCAGGCGGTGCAGGTTGGTCGGCGCAAGCGCAAGCCCCATGATGATGGCTAATTGCGTCTATTCCGTGTGATCGTCGATTGCGCGGATAGGGTGCGTCGAGTAGACTAAGGTTAGTATCTTGTAATGCCGATTTCGATCTATTTCAGCAATCAGTCTGAACGAGTAGTGTATGTCGTCTAATAGCCGCGACCGCCGACGTCGCAGCCGACAAGCCGCTGTCCTGCGCAGTGACCGCGACCGCGTCGGGCGCAGCCCCAATGACCAGATTAGTGCCCGTCAGCGCGGCTTTAGCTGGCGTTGGGTCAGCCTGGTGATTGTGCTGTCGTTGTCCGGTTTGATGGCTCTGTTCTTCACGTCGGATGCTTTCTACATTCATAGCGTGGCGGTTGGTGGCGTGCGCTACCTGACGCGCGAAGAAGTATTTGCTTTTGCTGACATCGCTAACCAGCATATTTTCTGGGTCTCGCCTGAGGAGATTGAGGAGAACGTCAAGCGCTCTTCGTCCGTGGCTGATGTCGATGTACGCCTTAGTTGGCCGCCGCAGATGGTAACCATCAGCGTCTTCGAGCGCGAGCCAGTTGTCATATGGATTGAAGGCGGCGCGCCTATCTGGTTGGATGCCAATGGCCGTGTCATGGCCCAGCGCGAAGATCGTGATGATTTGCTGCAAATCGTTGTAGAGCCGAACAGCACCGGCGAAGGTCTGGCGCTGGAAGGTGAGGTCGACCCAGGCATCGTGTTTGGCGCTTTGCAGCTACAAGAACTGCTGCCGGAGGTGAGCCAACTGCGTTACGACCCGGTCAAGGGGTTGGGGTATGTCGATGGGGGCGGTTGGGTGGCCTGGTTTGGGACCGGGACCGGTATGGATGAGAAGTTTTCCATCTACCGGACGATTGCCCAGAATCTGGTGAATCAGGGCATACAGCCAGCAGAAATCAACGTGGCCATACCGGATTATCCGCATGTGGATACGCAGCAGCGCTAAGAGAAGGTCCCATGTGCTGGCCCCAGGCTTGTTGAAACTGCCTGTAGCCCCTTATCTGGAACCGTTTTATACTGGTGTTGGGGGCATGTCAGTTTATCGACATCCGCAGACGAAGCATCAGATGAAGTACACCATTGTCGTACCGATTGCATCTTCTTCGAATTATAGCCTGGTGAGTTAGCAGACACAGCGATGTGACAGGATATTTTTGTATCTGTCCAATCGATATGAGGAACAGGGTTTTTAGGAATAGTGACGTCGAATGGGTATGCAAGACGTGTACGTAAACACGCTGGACAAAACACATGAGTGATATTGTCGTCGGCCTGGATATAGGCACCCACAAAATCTGTACGGTCGTCGGAGAAGTACGACCGGATGACATACAAATCCTGGGCGTTGGCATCGAGCCAAGCAAGGGTATGAAGAAGGGCGTCGTCAATGACGTGCAAGCCCTGGTTGCCGCGATTTCCGCCAGCGTCCACAAA
Source organism: Anaerolineaceae bacterium (assembly GCA_002699585.1). Classification (GTDB taxonomy): domain Bacteria; phylum Chloroflexota; class Anaerolineae; order Aggregatilineales; family Phototrophicaceae; genus Phototrophicus. The sequence goes on from PABP01000009.1 coordinate 315,391, forward strand.
GCGGAAAAAACGAGCGGCTATCAGATCCGGCGCGCCTTTGTCAGCGTCGCTGGTGGCCATATTTCCTCGCTGACCAGTCGCGGTATGACGGGTATCGCCGGGACACGCGGCATCAATGAAGATGACCTTGAGAAGGCCATGGATGCTGCCCGCGCGATTGCCATCCCGCATAACCGCGAAGTGCTGCACATCGTGCCGCGCAGTTACACGCTCGATGGTCAGGAAGGGGTACGCCATCCCATTGGGATGCATGCTTTCCGGCTAGAGGTCGATGCCCATATCATTACGGCCTCGTCGACCAGCTTGGCCAATCTGGAGCGCGCCGCGGAAGGCGCAGGTATCTTAGTGGATCGCTTCATCCTGAACCCGCTAGCAGCGGGCGAGGCCGTGCTCAGTGAAGAAGAGCGCGAAGCGGGCGTCGTCATCATCGACATCGGCGGCGGCACGACCGACATCGCCATTTTCGTCGAAGGCACTGTCTGGCATACGGCGGTCATCCCGATTGGTGGTACGCTGATTACGCATGACATCACCTATTTGCTGCACGCGCCCTTTGAGCTGGCTGAAGATGTGAAGATTCAGCATGGCCACGCGCAACGCCGCGCGGTCAGCTCGTTAGAAAAGTTCCGTGTAGAACCCTTTGGCGAGGGTGTGCCGGAAGAGTTCACCCGTAAAGATTTGGCGATGGCCATCGAAGCCCGGGTGGAAGAAATCTTTGAGCTGGTGCAAAAAGAGATCAAGCGGTCGGGATATGCTGGTCTACTACGCGCTGGGGCCGTGATTACAGGTGGCAGCGCTCAACTCCCTGGCATTCAGGAAGTGGCGCAGGAAATGCTGGATTGCCCGGTGCGCATCGCCAAACCGGAGAAATTGACGGGCATGGCGGATACGCTCAAGAATCCGTCTTACAGCACCAGTATTGGCTTGCTGCGCCTGGGTCTGAACCTGGATACGGTCGCAGAGCCACGGGCCAATGGCAGCAGCAGCACGCCCGGTCTGGATATTGGTTCGGTGCTGGGGGGCTTCTTGCGGCGGTTGCTGCCGGATGATCGCCAGGAATAGGGCCGGGAATAGGGTATTCTTCCTACTAACAGCACCTAAGTTCTGGTTGCAGGTCCAGGCTTTATGCGTACAATAGGATTTATGTTGACATGTAATTTGTTACGTAAAGTCAGTCCGATGATGGGGATGAAGCGCTTATGATGGACGATTTAGAATTTACAGGCGGGGAAAACTTCGCACAAATTAAAGTAGTCGGTGTCGGTGGTGGCGGTAACAACGCTGTCAACCGCATGATTACTGAGGGCCTGGGCGGTGTTGAATTCATTGCAGTGAACACCGATAGTCAGGCTTTGATGTTGTCCAAAGCTAAGACGCGCATCCGCATCGGGGAAAAGTTGACGCGCGGCCTGGGTGCTGGCGGCAACCCTGAGATTGGTAAAAAGGCGGCTGAGGAAAGCTCAGACGATCTGTACGAAGTGCTGCGTGGGGCCGACATGGTCTTCATTGCCTGCGGTATGGGCGGTGGCACGGGCACAGGTGCATCACCTGTTATCGCTCAGATTGCTAAAGAACTCGGCGCGTTGACAATTGGTGTCGTCACACGGCCTTTCACTTTTGAAGGCGCACGGCGTTCCCAGTTTGCCAATGCCGGTATTGAAACACTCAAGAGCCAGGTCGATACGCTCATCGTGATCCCCAATGATCGCCTGTTGCAGATGGCCGACAAGCGTGCCACTTTGCAGCAAGCCTTCTCCCTGGCTGATGACGTGCTGCGTCAAGGTATTCAGGGTATCTCTGAATTGATTACCGTTCCAGCGCTCATCAACCTGGACTTCGCTGATGTCCGTACCATCATGTCAGAAGGTGGCGCAGCCCTGATGGCGGTCGGCTATGGCGAGGGCGATGATCGCGCTCGTAAGGCTGCCGAGAAGGCCATCACCAGCGGCCTGCTGGATGTCACTATCGACGGCGCACGCGGTATCCTATTCAACATCACGGGTGCTGCCGACCTGACGCTGTTCGAGGTCAACGAAGCCGCGGCCATCATCCGCGAGAGCGCCCATCCAGAGGTCAACCTCATCTTTGGTGCTCAGATCGATGAGAACCTGGGCGACGAAGTCCGTATTACAGTTGTCGCTACCGGGTTTGAGCAGAGCCGTGCCGAACGTCGTATTCGCACAGAGCAGCCGGTTCAGCAGCAGCGTCCGCGCAGCCAGCAGCAACCGCCGCAGCCCCCGGCGATGGAAGTGCCATCGGTCCCGGTGGAGCGCCCGCAGCAATCACAGGCGCCCCAGCAGCCCCCGGCACAACAGCCTCCGGCGCAGCAGCGTCCAGCTAGCCCGCCAGAGCCGCGCGTCTGGGATGACAGCGACCAGGATATTCCCGCTTTCCTCCGTCGGCGCAAGAACAACTAAGTTCTTAGCACAGCACATTGAAGGGGGAAGGCGCAAGCCAACCCCCTTTTTTATTGTAGCCGACCGCCGTTGTTACAAAACAGTTTGGGCCGTTTGGCACATCATGGCCTGGGTGATGGCTACCGTGATGTTTATACAAAGAGATTTGTTTTTAGTGCCCAAGTGTATAGATCGTGTTATTTTTACAAACTTAATTCTAACTAAAATTTACTCGTAACTTGGTGGACAAGCGTTCTATAACATGATATAAAATCTAAGCAAAGTTGGTTATTTTCGCGGTAAAAATCTCCGTAAGCGCCAACGCCGCAAAAACGCGACACCACCCGTAACAACAAGACATCAATTGTTGGAAAATGTGTGTAAACGTGGGTTATTTTGACCCGGCGTCGCTTTAATTTTGCTCTTTTAGATTTCAGAATCGTTTTTTGAGTAGATTCGTTTTTAAGAGTCCATTCCTTGGCCGCTGATAATGTAAGCGACCATGTACTAAAAAGTGTGTGATGCAGTTGTAAAAAGTTGGTCCAAACAATCCGAACGTATTTTGGTGGAAGGTAGAGCGCATATGGCCCGAGCGCGTAATGCAAATCAAAATGGTCTTCATGACCTTGGTTATAAAATTTTTCTTGATCGCTATGCCCAAAAAGATATGAGCCGGGAATCACTGGCTGTTGGCGATACCGTCATCGTGGTCACGAATGCGGCCACCGGGCAGCGCGAAATCGGCACGATTAAAGAATTGCTGCTGCCGATTGTCAAAGTTGAATTGAACGACGGTGATGTTGTCGAGCGCGATATCGAGCACGTCGATAAACCTATTGAAACTGAACCTGAGCAAATGATGGACCGTGTGGCGCGCGGCATCGCTGAGGTGGAAAAGAACCAGAAGCTGCGCAAAACGTGGTCGACGAACTTCCGCTGGTTGCTGGATGAATGGAAGTTTGTACCCGGTGGCCGCATTCTGACGGCGGCTGGCACCGACCAGGACCTGACCTATTACAACTGCTACGTCATTCCATCGCCGAATGACTCGCGCGAGGGGATCATGACTACCCTGACGCAAATGACGGAGATCATGTCGCGTGGCGGTGGCGTGGGCATCAACCTATCGACCCTGCGTCCGCGCCATGCCTATGTAAAGGGTGTGAATGGCCGTTCCAGCGGGTCGGTATCGTGGGGAGCGCTGTACAGCTTTGTCACGGGTTTGATTGAGCAGGGCGGCAGCCGTCGTGGTGCGCTGATGCTCATCCTCAATGACTGGCACCCGGATGTTTTCGATTTCATCAATAGCAAGCGCGAAGCGGGTAAGATTACCAACGCCAATATCAGCGTCGGCATCAGCGACAAACTGATGGACGCTGTCAAAGCCGATGCTGACTGGGACCTCGTCTTCCCCGATAGTGCTGATCCCGATTATGACGAGCTATGGGACGGTGACCTCGATAGCTGGGTAGGTGCGGGTCGTAAAGTGCTGCATTACAAGACCATCAAAGCGCGTGAACTGTGGGATGCGATTATTGAAAGCGCCTGGGCCTCCGCAGAGCCGGGCCTCTGGTTCCGTGAGCGCAGTAACAAGATGGCCAACAGCTGGTACTTCACCCCGCTGGTCTGCACAAATCCATGTGGTGAGCAGCCGTTAGGCGCGTGGTCGGTTTGTAACCTGGGTGCGTTGAACCTGGCACGCTTCTATGATGCGGAAAAGAACGATGTCGCCTGGGACGAACTCGATAAGGCGACCCGCTATGCCACGCGTTTTCTGGACAATGTCATCGATACCACGCCTTATTTCTTTGACGAAAACCGCGACACGCAGCAGAATGAGCGGCGCGTCGGCCTGGGCACGATGGGCATCGCTGAATTGATGCTGAGCCTGGGCGTTCGGTATGGCAGTGAAGAATCCGTCACATTCATTGAGAAGGTCTACAAGGCGATTGCCGTAGCCGCTTATGAAACCTCGTCGGAATTGGCAAAAGAGAAGGGCGCGTTCCCCAAATTCGATGCCGAAAAATTCCTGGAAAGTGGTTATATGCAGCAGATGCCTGATGAGCTGCGCGCGCAAATTGCTGAAGATGGCATCCGCAATGTGACGCTGTTGACTCAGGCCCCAACGGGTACCACGGGCACGATGGTCAATACCAGCACAGGCATCGAACCCTTCTTCTCCTGGGTGTACTACCGCAAGAGCCGCCTGGGCCTGCACGAAGAACAGGTTCCAGTCGTCGCGGATTACTATGCACAGAACCCCGACGCTGATGAACTGCCGGATTACTTCGTAACAGCAATGGATCTCTCGCCAGATGAGCATGTGAAGGTTCAGGGCGCCTTCCAGCGCTGGATTGATAGTGCCATCAGCAAGACCTGTAACGTGCCCAATGACTACAGCGTCGAGCAGGTCAGTGACCTGTATATGTACATGTACGAGCTGGGCTGCAAGGGCGGCACTATCTATCGTGATGGCAGCCGCGACGAGCAGGTGCTCATGCTCAAGGGCGATGATCGCGCCGAAAAAGAGATGGAAGCGGTCAAAGGCAAGAAGGAATCCAGCGAGCCGGTGGCGACACCCCATCGCGTGTATCCGCGCCCGGACCAGTTGCATGGCACGACCATCAAGTTCAATACGCCGTTTGGCAAGAGCTACATCACTATGAACAGCGACGGGAACGAATTCCCCTTCGAGACGTTCATTACGGTCGGCAAGGCTGGCAGCGATATTCAGGCCGATGCTGAAGCGCTGGGTCGTATGATTAGCCTGCAACTACGCACGACCGCGCCGCACAACCGCCGTGAAATGCTCAAGCTGATTATCGAGCAGCTACAGGACATCGGTGGGGCGCGTCCGGTGGGCTTTGGCCCGCAGCGTGTGCTGTCCCTGCCGGATGCGGTCGCGCGGGCGCTGCAAGCCCATTACTTCCCGCCGGAAGAAGCTCATCAGCTTGGCCTGCCCATGAACGGCCACAGCAATGGCAACGGTCATCATCATGCGCCGGAGCCGGAACCCGCTGAGGCTGAGGCCGTGTCCGAGGAAAAGTCGGTGTATGCCAATGCCGATATGTGTCCTGAATGTGGGACCATCTCGCTGATCCGGGCCGAGGGCTGCAAGAAGTGCCTAACGTGCGGATATTCGGAGTGCTAGTTATTGATGGGGACGGTCATTTGATCGTCCCTTTTTACTTACTGTTTTTACGAAGGAGCATTAGCTCCAATTCTGTAAATTTGTAGGGAGGAAGCAATTATGGCTTCCAAGTCCAACGGCAAGAACCAGCATGTGGTTCAACGCCCTGACGGGTGGGCTGTATTGGGCGAGGGTAACTCGCGTGATACGGCTCACACCACCACACAGTCGGAGGCCATTGAGCGTGCAACGGAAATCGCACGTAATCAGGGGTCTGAAGTTTTGATTCACGGTCGCAACGGGCGTATTCGTGAGAGGAACAGTTACGGCAACGATCCATATCCTCCTAAAGGTTAGAACGTTGCCGTAAGCCGGAATACGAAGAGAAGAAGTTGCAGCTTCTTCTCTTCAACTACATCGTAGTGAATATGGAGCATAACACGATTGTGGAATTCTGAACAATCCAATTCGCGTTAAGTTTCAGTAAGGAATTTGTGATGGGAAAGACGAAATCTGGTAAGAAACCTGGGCAGCCTGCTCCGGCATCAGGCCAGTATATCCCCATAGGTCCACGAGGGGGTACTGGTAAAGATGAGGTCACCATAATCAAAGGCAAACCTCTTCCACCAACACCAAAGCCAAATCAGACTTGGAAGATCGTTGATCGGTCAAAGAACAAGTCTGGCAAAGGCTAGAGTCAAACGAGGGCGTGGCGAAAGCTGCGCCCTTTTGCATTTGAACCTCAAAGACACAAGGTTCACAAAGATAAAGGGTTACAAGGAGAGGTTACGAGTACACTCAGGTAGTAGATAACTTTAACAGGTGAGAAGTTTGTGAATCATCCTCAATTTGGTGACCTCATCAGCAAGCATCGTGTGCATCTTTTCTGGACGTTATCAGGTTTAGTTCCTTTTGTCCTTTTTCTGGTGATTATGATTATCTCCGGGCCTGTTGTTTTGCCCGTAATCTCTAAGTTACAACAGAATGATTGGCTGGCTGCACTGATTGAATTAGGCATCACCGTGCTGGCAGTGGTTTACCTCAGTCGCATATTTTGGCATTTAGTACGCTTTCCGCGAGTGTCAATTTTCGAGAAAGGACTGATTGTTAAATCTAGCTTCAGTGAACAAAGTTGGTATTGGGATGAATTTACAGCAAGCAGCACAACCTACATGATGAGGTTTTCACATACAGGTATTGTGAATATTTCTTTGGGCGAATTCCGTCTCTACAAAGGTGATGAAAAAGCTGTTGCGTTTAACCTCAACCATACGCATTTCAATGAGCTAATGAGTAATATCACAATACAAATTGACGCGCTTTTGCTGCCTCAATACATGAAGAAATTTGAGCTTTACGGCGAAGTCGATTTTGATGGCAAACTGGCGATCAACAAAGAGCGCGTCTATGACATCAAACGGCCCAAGAGTGGCCTGCCACTGGAAGACATTAACAACCTCTTTTTTGATAACAGCTTGCTGATCGTCAAATCTCATCAATCAGGAACGGCTCGTTTCCAGGCCATGTATGTCAAGAACATCACCGTTCTGGCCAAGATGATTGCCGTGCTAGCGGGTACGGAACCCGTACATAGAAAGCAGATATGAGGCTAAGTGCGTTGGGCAGTCGTTGGATAACAATTAGCTGTTTCTCAGGCTGGGGGTAAATGGGGCTGGTATACTGTTGCGATGTTTTGTAAACCGTAGGAGCGGCCCCGCGTGAGCGATCATCAGTCGAATGCGATTGAAGACGAAGCCTTTGACTATCAGGCGACCAAGGACGGTAAAGTGCTGGTCTACTGGTACAACAAGCTCGTTGTGACGCTGGCTGGTAAACAAGCGCAAAAATTCCTGCGCCAGGTCGCTGACCTGGATGGGGCCGAAGCGCAGCTCGTCATGGCCCGCTTTACGGGCAATTTTAAGCGTGGCAACGAACGCGACAGCAAACGCGCTCAATAGCGATCTAGACACACGAATCAGGGATAATATGGCTCGACCACCACGCCGCCGATTCCGGCGCATTGCAATCGTAATGGCCCTTCTCTTCGTGCTCTGGCTGAGTGCGAACATTGGGCTGGCAATGCACAGTCACTATATTGGCACGATTGATAACGCCCAGCCTGCCGATACGATCATTGTGCTGGGGGCTGGCTTTGGTCGCGGCGGTCGTCCCAGCGATGCCATGATCCGGCGGACGGGGCGGGCGGCTGACCTGTATCATCAGGGCCTCAGTGAGAATCTCATCTGCACAGGTGGCCTGACCGAGGGTCAGCGACATACCGAAGCGCAAGCCTGCCGTGACCTGCTCTTAGACGATGGTGTGCCCTTCGATGCCATCTACATGGAAGAAAGCAGCAAAAGCACCGAAGAAAACGCTATCTACAGCCAGGAAATCATGCAGGCGCAGGGCTGGCAGACGGCGCTGGTCGTGAGCGATGCCTACCATATTTTGCGTGCGAGCTGGCTGTTCGACAAAATCGGCATCGACGCCGTATTTAGCCCGGTCCCTGCTGATGAAATCCCCCGCAGCCATTACATTCAAAACAACTGGCGTGAATTGATGGCGTGGCACTGGCAGATCATCAAGGATGGCCTGGGTTTGCCCTTCACCAGCTTCCCCCCGGAGTGACCTGACTCGTTTGGTTTGCGTGGGCCATGAGTAGGGAAACCGTGACAGATTGGAACCTCAGAGTGCGATAGAGTGTCGTATAATAAGGACCGAGAGAAGTGAAAATGCTCTTTTTCCTTAATAATGACAACTTTTCCACTTTTGGGGGAATACATGATGTCACGACGCGCTGTCGCGTTTTTGGTATTGACCCTGATGCTTTCGCTGTCGCTGCCGATTGCAGTCGCCCAGCAGGAAAGCACAGTTCCGAGCCTTTCTTTATTACAACTGATTGATAGTGATCCGCTGGTTGGCCAGGAATTGGCGCTGGACGAAGCGATCACGCTGTACTTTGATCGCGAGTTGGATTGCGCAACTGCCGCGACGGCTGTGTCGGTTGATCCGGCTGTGGTCGGCAGCACGGATTGCCAGGGTACTATGCTCACCTTCACGCCGGATGCAGGCTGGGAACGGGCGACGTCATATACATTGACGGTCACGGGCCTTAAAGGTGCAGATGGCGCACAACTGGTTGCACCACTGTCTCTGGACTTTGCGACGACAGGCTTCCTCCAGGTGGTCGAGACATTCCCTGCGGATCGCAGCTTCGTCGCACCGGATACGACGATTACGGTCATCTTTAATCGGCCTGTGGTGCCGCTGGTGATCGTCGAAGATATGCCTGATCTGCCGCAGCCGCTGACATTTTCGCCAGCGCTTGAAGGCACGGGCGAGTGGATCAATACCTCGATCTATATGTTCACGCCAACAGGCGAGGCACTCGCTGCTGGCACGAGCTACACAGTCAGTGTAGACCCGTCCCTGGTGGCCAGTGATGGCGCGGTATTCGATAGCGGCTACGAGTGGCAATTCTCGACTCGCTATCCCTCCATTGATGAATATTTCCCGCAGCCACAGGAAACGGACGTGCTGCTGGATACTAATATCAGCCTGCGCTTCAGTCAGGCATTGGTCCCTGAAAGTGTCGAAGCGACGTTTTACTTGCGGCCCGATGGCCAGACCACGGGCACGGTTAGTGGTACGTTCGAGTGGAGCGACGACAACGCCGGGTTCCGCTTTATACCCGATGACCTGCTCGAACTGGATACGCTGTATGTGACGGGCTTCTCCAGCCCGCCGTTGGTGGCCAGTGGCGGTGACCTGGGCGAATCCCCATTCTGGAATTTTGCGACTGTCCCGTATCCATCCATCACCAACACCGACCCCACTGACAAGGCCCAGAATCAGCCGCCCTATGGGGGCTTCCGTATTTATTTCTCCTCGGAGATGGACTTCGAGAACTTGCCGGACCTGATCACCATTGAGCCAGAACCCTGGCGCGAGCCGGAATACTACTGGAACGAATGGAACGATTCTTATTCGGTCTCTTTCCCGACTGAGCCGAGTACGACTTACACCATAACGATTGCCGCCGGTGCACAGGACATCTACGGCAATACCATCGACACGCCCTATACATTCAGCTATTCAACCGACCGCTATTCGTCGGAATTGACGCTGAATACACCGGGCAGCGTCGGCTTTTACAATGCTGAACGTGCCCCAACCGAGTTGTATCTGACGCATCGCAATGTCAGCCGCATTGACCTGCAACTGTTCACGCTGCCGTTTGGTGCCGTGTTGAATGTCTTCCAGGATGTCGATAGCTACAATGCGATTGCATCGGCGCAGGCATCCCCCAGCGATCTTATTCGCTCATGGAGCATTGAATCCATCGCACCGGAAAATGCCTTGCGTTATGAACTGCTTGAGCTAGGGGCTGACACGGGCGTCGCCGGAACCAGTCAGGCGGCCCAGTGCACAGGTGCCATGCCGAGCCGCGTCAAAGTGGGCGATGTGGTGCGCGTCATCACCGAGCCGGACCCCTTGCGGGCGCGTAGCGAACCCGTTGACGGCGAAATCGTTGATTTGCTGTACCGTGATTACAGCATGACGATTATCGGCGGGCCAGTCTGTGACGATAACAGCCTGCTATGGTGGGAAGTTGAACTGCGCGAAGGCGAACGTGCCTGGATCGCTGAAGCCCTCGACGATGAGTACTTCATCGAAGTGGCGGCTCCAGCCCAGGTGACAGCCGTTTCCGTGCCTGCTGATGAAGAAGGGCGGCTTGACCCCGGCCTTTATCAACTGAGCGTCACCTCGCCTGAGTTCCGTGAGCAAGGTTGGGAGCCGAACCGTCATGTGATGGTCGTCTCGACAGCCGTGCTGACAATGAAGACGGCATCCGATAACGTCATGGTATGGGCGACTGACGTGCAGACGGGCCAGCCAATGGCCAATATGCCGATTACGGTCTATATGCAAAATGGCGATAACGCCCAGGGTGTAACCGATGCCGATGGCTTGGCGACCATCCCGACCAGCCTCAACCTGGACCTGTATCAGCCGCGGCTGGCAGTCCTGCAAACGGACGGTCAGTTTGGCATGACCTATGGCGATTGGGTAGATGGCATCGACCCCTGGCAATTCGGCGTCAATTACGACTTTTACCCCAGCCAATACCGCGTTTATATGTATACAGATCGTCCGATTTATCGCCCAGGCCAGCCGGTTTACTTCCGAGGCATCGTGCGCGATAAGGACGATGTGACCTATACGCGCCCGGACTTCCAGACCGTGCCCGTGGTCGTTACCGATGGCAACGGCGATACCGTCCTCGAACAGGAAATGACTCTGACGCCCTTTGGCACGTTCAGCGGCGAACTCATGCTGGATGATGCTGCCGCGCTCGGTAGTTACTATGTATCCGTTGACCTGCCAACCGAGCGGCCTTACGGCGGCGAGGGTGGCGGTGTCGGCTTTACCGTCGCGGAATATCGCCTGCCGGAATTCCTGGTCGATGTGACGCCTGTGGAAGACGAAGTTGTCCAGGGTGGTACGGTCCAGGTGACGGTGGATAGCACCTACCTGTTCGGCGGGGCGGTCACCAATGCCGATGTCTACTACACGATCACATCCTCGGCCTATTTCTTCGACTATCAGGGCCGCGAGCGCTACGACTTCATCGACTACAACAACGATGCGGGACCGGGCGAATACTACGGCTCGTCACGCGGCTTCCTGGGCGATGGTAACGCTGTTACCGATGACCAGGGCATGTTCACGATTGAAGTACCTGCTTCATTAGAAGATGCTACCCAGAGCCAGATCTTCACGATTGAAGCCTCGGTCACAGACGAAAGCCAGCAGGCCGTCGGTGGTCGCACGGAAGTCGTCGTGCATAAGGGCCTGATCTATGTCGGCGCCCGGCCTGAATCGTATGTCTCTACTGCTGGCGAGGATACAACCATCAACCTCATCAGCGTGGATTGGGATAGTGAACCCGTACCCAATCAGCCCATCGACGTGGAAATTGTCGAACGGCGCTGGTCGAGCGTGCAGGAACGCGACGATGCCGGACGCACCACCTGGACTTATGAAGTCGAAGAAATTCCGGTAAATGATGGCAGCGTCACGACCGATGAAAATGGCGAAGCGATCTATACGTTCGTGCCACCCAACGGCGGCATCTACAAAGTGCTGATTACCAGCCGCGATGCAGAGGGCAACGTCGTCACCGCATCGACCAATATGTGGGTGAGCGATACCAGCTATGTGTCCTGGCGGCAGCAGAACAGCAACCGCATCGACCTGATCGCCGACAAGGATGACTATAGCGTCGGTGATGTGGCCGAAATCCTGATTACCTCACCGTTCCAGGGCGCAGCCGAAGCCCTTATTACAGTCGAGCGTGGCGATGTGCTCTCGTATGAGCGTGTTACCATGACCAGCAACTCCTATATCTATCGCCTACCGATTGACGAAACCTTCGCGCCGAACGCCTTCGTTAGTGTGATGATCGTCAAGGGCGTCGATGAAAATAACCCGGTGGCCGGTTTCCGCGTGGGTTATGTCAGTTTCAGTGTGGACATTGACCGCAAGGAATTGTCTATCGACATCACCAGTGATGTGGAGCAAGCCCAGCCGCAGCAGACCGTGACCTACACGGTCGCAGTTACGGACTGGCAGGGCCAGCCTGTGGAAGCCGAAGTCGGTGTGGGCGTGACGGACGTAGCGGCGCTTTCGCTGCTTGGCCCCAATAGCGGCCCGCTGCTGGACTTCTTCTACAGTGAGCAGGCTTTGGGCGTACGCACGTCCACCCCGCTGACCATCAACACCGACCAACTGACCCAGGAAACGCTAGATACCGTCAAAGGTGGCGGTGGTGGTGCCCTGGCTGATGGCCTGGTCGAGATACGCGGCGAATTTATCGACACGCCGTACTGGAATGCCCATGTTGTCACCGGTGCAGATGGCACGGCTAGCTTCGATGTGCGCCTGCCGGATAACCTGACCACCTGGCGTCTGGACGCACGGGCTGTCACCAGTGGCGACGATGGCCTGACGCTGGTCGGGCAGGATACCTTTGAACTGATTAGCACCAAGCCGCTGCTGATTCGTCCGGCGACACCGCGCTTCTTCGTGGTGGGTGATGTGGTTACGTTGGCGGCAGTCGTCAATAACAACACAGGCGAGGACCAGCAAGCGGTCGTTACCATGAATAGTACCGGACTGACGGTCAACAGCGATGCCGCCCAGACCGTGACTGTTCCGGCGGGTGGTCGCACGCGCGTCACCTGGGATGTGGTCGTGGATGCTGCAGACGCTGTGACGCTGGCGTTCACGGTGGATGCTGGCGACTATAGCGACGGCGCGATTTCCGGTGTCAGCCTGGATGAACAGGGCACGCTGCCTGTGTATCGCTATGAGGTGCCGGAAACGGTCGGTACGGCGGGCGTCCTGCGCAGTGCTGATACGCGCGTCGAGTCCATCGTGCTGCCGCGCCGCTTTGACGTCACCCAGGGCGAACTGACCATCGAAGCCGATCACTCGCTGGCGGCGGCAGCCCTGCAAGGCTTACGCTCGCTGACGGCCAACGTGGATCGCAATATCGAAGCCACTGTCAGCCGCTTCCTGCCCAATATCGCGACGTACAACACGCTGGCGAGTGCGGGTCTGGCGGACGATGATCTCGAAAATGCCCTGGACTACAATGTCAATCTGGCTTTGCAGCAGTTATTCGCCCAACAAAAGGTGGATGGCGGCTGGGGCTGGTATGTCAATGACAGCAGCAACGAGTTGGTTACGGCCTATGCGCTGATTGGCCTATCGGAAGCGCGTGAGGCCGGCTTCCCGGTGGCGGATGGCGTCATCGAAGATGCCCAGACCTTCCTGCGCCGCCGTTTGACCCCAGTCGGGCCGCAGGTGAATCGCTGGCGTCTGGATCGGCAGGCCTTCCTGCTGTACGCGCTGGCACGTTCCGGCGCACCGGATATTGGCCGCACGGTCAACGTCTTTGACAATCGCCAGTTCCTAAGCCTGTATGCGGAAGCGCTGCTGGCCCGGACCATCAACATCATCAACCCGGATGACAACGTGCGCCTGGACGCGCTCATCAACGACATACTCAACAGCGCTGAAGTCACGGCGACGGGCATCCGCTGGACCGATGACCAGAATACCTACTACAACTGGTCAACCGATACGCGCACTACGTCGATAGTCGTCGGCACGTTGATTGAACTGCGCCCGGATAGCGAACTGATCCCGAATGCGATCCGTTATCTGATGACGCAGCGTCAGGGTGACTTCTGGCGAACGACCCAGGAAACGGCCTGGACACTGCTAACGCTCAGCAAGTGGATGGCTGTCAGCGGCGAGCTGCAACCGGACTACAGCTACAGCGTGACGGTCAATGAGCAGCCCGCTCTGGAAAGTGATGTCACGGTGGCCAATGTCCGCGAGGAAGAGACGCTGGTTGTGCAGGTCGCGGATCTGTTCGCTGACCAGGCCAACCAGATCGCCTTCACACGCTCCGAGGGTCAGGGCAACCTGTACTACACGGCGCATCTACGCGCATTCCTGCCTGTTGCCGAAGTCGAAGCGCTGGATCGAGGCATCATTCTGGAACGGCGTTACTCGCTGCTGAACGATCCCGACCAGACGCCGATCACCGAAGCCCATGTGGGCGACATCGTGCAAGTGCGCCTGACGATCATCGTGCCCAACGAACGCCACTATGTCGTGATTGAAGATCCGATCCCGGCTGGTGCCGATGCCATCAACCCCAACCTGGAAACATCGCAGCAGGTGGGCACACAGCCGACTATCAGCCAGACCGATCCGCTGAGTCATGGCTGGGGCTGGTGGTGGTTCAGTAGCACCGAGTTCCAGGACGAGAAGGTGGTCCTGCGGGCGACTTACTTACCAGCGGGCACTTATGAATACGTCTATACGATCCGGCCCGGCCTGGAAGGTGTCTACAACGTGATCCCGGCAACGGGGCAGGAAGTTTACTTCCCAGAGGTCTATGGTCGCAGTGCTGGCTCGACCTTCACCATCCTGCCGACGCAGGAGTAGGTCATCGGTAGGAAGTAGTGCAAGTTTCGTCGAAAGGCGTGCCCCAGGGTGCGCCTTTTTTGTATGATATTTTCGTGCGGATTATTAAGGTAAATTTTGCAACTTGTTTTAGGTTTCTTGCGTTACATCATGGTAAACTGAGTGTGATTGACTTGTTCATTATTGCTACGTGTTTGCGAAGACCATGAGCGAAAAAACTTATGAGATGTTGTGGGACTGCCAGTATTGCGGTACCACCAAGTTACTCGGTAAAACCCACCGATTTTGCCCCAACTGCGGCGCGGCCCAGGACCCACGCTCGCGCTACTATCCTTCAGAAGAAGACAAGGTGGCTGTAGAAGACCATACTTTTGTCGGCGTAGATGTGACGTGCAGCGTGTGTAATACGCTCAACAACGGCGACAGCCACTTTTGCCAGAATTGCGGCGCGTCCCTAGACGAAAACGGCGAGGCCGTTACCAAGCTGGAATCACAGACGGCTAACGCGATGGGCCAGTTCGAGGAAATGGGATCGCGCGACATCGTCAAAGAAGAATTCAATGCTGAGATGCAGCGCATCGGGGCAGCCCCTAAAGCCAAGAATGGTTTGGCACAAAAGGCCATGAACTGGCGCGTGATTGCCTTTTTGGTTGTAGCGATTGTCATCTGCGGCGGTATCGCCTTCTTCATGCTGCGGACGGAAGCGCAGACGGTGGTTGTCACCGGGCATAGCTGGGAACGCACCGTCACGCTGGAAGAATACGTGCCTTTTACCGCCCGCTCCTGGCGCGATTCACCGCCTTCTGGCTATAACATTGATCTGCGACCGGGTAGCTGTACACGCGAACAGCGTGGCACACGTCAGGTGCAGGATGGTGAAACGTGTAACATGGTCCGTAGCGATAATGGCGATGGCACGTTCAGCGAGCGCCGGGTATGTTCGCCACGTTACCGCAGTGAACCTGTTTACGATGATATGTGTACCTGGGAAGGCGAGCGCTACGAAGTCGTCGATAGCTATACGACGTCTGGGAATAACTTGCAGCCGTTCTATCAATCGTTAAATGTCGAGTGCGAGGGTGTCCAGCGCATTGGCTGCGAACAGCAGATTTTCGATGGCCGCTATATCATTCACTTGCAGGCGGCGGACGAGAGCGCGACTTATGACTGTGCGGTATCGGAAGGCGAATGGGCCACTATTGCCGATGGCGATAACTTTACGATGCAGGTGCGCGTCATGGATAACAGCGCCGGGGATTGCGGGTCGCTGGAACCTGTTCAGTGATAGGTATGCATAGCTAAACAAAAAACGGGCAGCCAATCGGCATCCCCGTTTTTGTATTAGGCTTTGTGTTAGGCTTCAATAGTAGCAGGCATCCCGGTGCTGACGAAGCTCTCAATATGGGCGTTGACCGCATCGGCTTCGTCATGTTGCAACCAGTGGGTGGCCTTGGGGAAGTAAATGAGCTGGCCGTTCTCGCACAGATCGAGGCTCAGTTGGGCCAGTTCTTTGGTGAGTGCCACGTCTTTTTCGCCCCACAGGATGAGCGTCGGTACTGTGATGCGTGGCAGCTTACTGGCGCGCTTCTCCCCGGATATAGCTTCTGGTACGCGGTCTGCGGATTCCCGGACGAGGGCGCGGTACCAGTTCACCATGCCGCTTAAAGCCCCCGGTTGTGCCCAGGCGCGTTTATAACGGGCGATGTCTTCTTCAGTGAAGGAGCCTTTGCGGCTGGTTGATCGCAGGATATTGGCCGGACCTTCATAGTCCATCAGGCTGGCGACAGCTTCCGGTATAAAGGGTACCTGGAAGAACAGCACATACCAGCTTTTCAGAATTTGATCCCAGTTGCCGTTCATCCACTGGTCGCGCAGGATAGACGGATAGGGCACATTCAGGATGACGAGCTTCTTCAGCCGTTCTGGGAAGATGGTCGCCATCCACCAGGCAACGGCAGCACCCCAGTCATGCCCAACCAGATTGATCTGCTCATAGCCGAGCGTTTGAGCCAGTTGGTCAATGTCGGATGCCAGCGTGCTGATGTGATAGTCTTTAACGTGCTTGGGCTTATCACTGAGGTTATAGCCGCGCTGGTCCGGCGCGATGACGCGATAGCCTTTACTCGCCAGATAATCGATCTGCTCACGCCAGCCATACCAGAATTCCGGGAAGCCATGCAGCAAAAAGATGGGTTCACCATCTTCCGGCCCCGCCATGACGACGTGGAGCATCACATCGTTAACGCGAATATAGCGCATGTCATACATAAGTGTGCCTCGCTGTTTGTGACCTATTGTATACAGCCTTCCGTATACAGCCTTACATCTTGATCCATAGCATAGCCGCATTTGCTGAGGCTTACGTGAAAATAGCCCTAGCCGCCGCGCAATTTACGCAATCCCTGGCGTACCATCGGCCATAGACGGACGTAGCCGCTGTAGAGCAGGGGCGTTGGCGCATAATCCCACGCGCCGATATGCCGCACCACCGTCCCCCTAAAGCCGCGTTTGAACTGATACACGCCCCACATGCCGTCACTCTCGTCGAAGACATCCGGTGCGCCCCACATATCGTACATCGTGTAGCCCTGGGATTTGGCCCACTTCATGGCTTCCCATTGCAGGGCGTAATTGGGCATGCGCTGACGTTCCTCATTGGAGGAGGCTCCATAGAAATACCAGCATTTGGCCCCAAAGTGGAACAAGATCACATGAGCGATGGGTTTGCCTTCGTACTCAGCGATGAGTGCGTGGGCTAACCCCGCCTGCATGAAGTCGCGCCAGAGTGTGGCGTAATAGTCATAAGGCCGGATCAAAAAATCGTCACGGTCGCCGGTATGGGCGTACAGATCATACAGTGTGGGCAGATCGCTTTCTGTGGCGGCGCGCATAGTGACGTCTTTTTTGGCTGCCTGCCGTACCTTGCGACGCGTGTTCTGGGACATGGCCGCTAATATGTCGTCTTCGCTCTGCGTCAGGTCCACGACGATGCTGTTGCGGAACTGCACCTGGTCGTCGCTGAACTGCCAGCTTTGCGTCAGGTAGTCGCGCAGGGCGGCACCCGTCGAGGAGGGCGCATCGACTTCTTCGCCAGGGACGCCTGTCGCGACGGGCACGTCCGGGTCGATCTTCAGCCAGATAGCGCGTTGTTGCTTGGCCCAGTCCATCAGCCAGCCGATGACTGTCTGGGCCAGCTCAGTATCGGCATAATCCAGCACGGGGCCTTTAGGGGCATACAGCACACTGAACGGCCCGACTGTTCGCTTGCCGACGCTGACCATCGCCACAATATCGCCTGTGTCATTGGCAAAGGCCCAGCGGAACGGCTCCCAACCGACCGTCTGCTGCTTGAACGCGCCCCATTCCCAGCTTTGCAGGATGTGCGCATAGGGCAGGCGGCGCAGGGTGTCGTTCCATTGGTCACGGTCGGTGATGAGGCTCGGTGTCAGGTTAATGGTTGTTGCTCCAAGCTAGGTTTAGGCAAGTGGCTTATTCATCAAGTACATAGTGAATGACAATAAATCTATTCGCTTATTGTGCTCAAGAATCGATGGGGCACCTAAGATGCTATTTGCCCCAAACCCCACCCCTAAATCCCCTCCCCATGATGTGAGGGGACTTTTTAATTGCTACCGAGCTACTTAAGAAAGGCATCCTTCCTCCTCACGGGGGAAGGAACGAGGATGGGGGTTTTGTTCGTAAAGTGCCCGGTGGTCTTTCGATTACAATTTAGCGCACGGCAATAGCTACCTTGTACGCCCCGTATATCAACGGATTGTACACCATATCCCAGGCCCCGGCGGAGCGTATGACCTGGCCGCCCCAACCACGTTTAAAGCCATACACACCCCATAAACCGTCGCTGCGCTCCTGGAACTGCGCTTCGAGCTGGTCTTCGGGTTCGTCAGGGATGCCCCACATATCGTAGGTGTGACAGCCACGGGCCTTGGCCCACTGGATCCCTTGCCACTGGACGCCGTAGCTGGCCATCAGGTTGCGATTGACGTTGCTGGACGCGCCGGAAATATACTGGGCGGTGTCACCAACAGCGAAGACGAACACGCCAGCCAGTATCTCGCCTTCATGCTGTGCCAGGATCAGCGCGGCATGGTCGGGTACGAATAACTGATGCTGCAAGGCGTAGTAGCTCGGTTCGTGGACGCCGAAGTCGTTACGCTCGCCTGTGACCTGCATCAAATCGGTGAACTGGGCGACCTGTTCCGGGACTGCTTCGATATAGGCGATGTCGTTTTTCAGGCTCTTGCGGATTTTGCGCCGCGTGCCCTGGTTCATGCGTGCAAGAATGTCATCCTCGCTGTCACTGATGTCGAGCATGATCGTGTTGGGCGGCTGGACGGTCTGTGGGCTTTCTTTAAAGCCCATTGCGGCAAAGTCCGGCACGTGCTCGTCTGTATAGAAGCCCGGTTCCCATTTTAAGAAGGCCGCCCCATGCTTTTTGCTGACCTCACGCACGGCTTGCCATAGGGCCGGCCACTGCTCATCGGCTGTCACGTAGCCGCCAAAGGGAATATAGGCCATCGTGCCCAGGCGCATCGGCAGGGGCCGGAACAAGATCTGGGCCCCGGCGACGACATCCCCATTGGCATTGCACACAGCAACGCGGTCGGCATCCCAACCATACTGGCTCTTGAGATCGCCCCAGGCGCTCAATTGCAGGATGTGGCCGCGTGGATGCTGTAAAACGAAAGCATCCCATTCTTCGGCAGTCGGTGTATTTATCACGATAGTCCTTCTGGCACACAGGCGACTTAGCCTCCCATTGTGGGCATTTTTCGGACTTTTCCTAGTGCGCGCTTGGGTTTTTTGACAGTCGCCAAGGAACGGGTTGGTGACTGCTACTTTGCTGCCGATGGTTGCCCAGAGGTTAGCAGAATATTCCGCATTGGTTTGCTTACAAGGTGCACAATCTGCTCCATATTCGCTTTGTTTCTCAAAGTCGATGTGCTACAATTCGACTCGATTCGTTGTGCGTTGGTGGTTTTATCCAGCCCATTGCTAGCCTCGCTTGGCGATGCTATACTAAGCTACGTTTGTGAGAAATGGCGCAATCCAATTAGGCTTGAGCCTGGTTTCCAACGCAAACAATCTCTTAATTAATTGCAAGCCGTCGCGATCAGGAGTACTTGCTCCATGGATGTGTTGAACGAATGGGCGTTCATCGGTGTGTTTTTGGTGCTTGCGCCAATTCTTCCGGTGCTGCCAATTATGGGTGCTTGGTTGTTCCGCCCGAAGCGCGCCAACGTCCTCAAAAGCCAGACATATGAATGTGGTGTTGAAACTGTCGGGGATACCTGGGTTCAGTTCCGTGTGCAATATTATATCTACGGGTTGATCTTCCTGGTTTTCGACGTTGAAATGGTGCTGCTGTTCCCCTGGGCAGTCGCCTACCACAAGCTGAGCTTTTTCGCTTTTGCGGCTGGTCTCTTGTTCATTTTCTTGCTCACCGATGCACTCATCTATGCCTGGCGCAAGGGCATTTTGATCTGGCGCTAGGGCAAGGGCCTGTATTTTTTGGAGTAACGACTTATGGATTGTACCGGCCTCTGTGAGGTACTGACCCAAGGTGGCACGGATCCGGGCTTAGCCCAGTTCCTGTCTATATTGTTGGGGGTTTTGCTGGTTGTTACGGTGCCCCTGATTACGGTCATTTTCTTGATCTGGATCGAACGTAAAATCGCAGCGCGTATTCAGGATCGACTGGGTCCGAACCGTGTAGGTCCCTTTGGTTTGCTACAGACCTTCGCTGACCTGATTAAGCTGCTTGCTAAGGAAGACATCACCCCGGCTTCTGCCGACCGCCTCTTATATAACGCTGCGCCCCTGCTCTCGCTGGCGGCTGTCGCGTTGATCTGGGCGGTGGTGCCATATACGCCTTACCACGTCGGCGCCGATCTTGACATCGGCGCATTGTATTTTGTCGCGGTGGCATCCCTGGGTACCCTGGCAATCATGATTGCTGGTTGGGCCAGTAACAACAAATATGCGCTGTTGGGCGCGTTCCGTGTGGTGGCCTTGCTCGTCAGCTACGAAATTCCGCTGGTTTTCGCGCTGTTGGTGCCGGTGATGCTTGCTGGCAGCATGAGTATGGTGGACATCATCCATGCCCAGAGCGGCATGTGGTTCATCTTTATGGCCCCCTTAGCGGGTGTACTCTTCTTTATATCTTCCCAAGCAGAAACAGGCCGTGCACCTTTCGACTTGATCGAAGCCGAGTCGGAATTGGTCGCAGGCTTCAATATTGAGTACTCCGGCATGAAGTTTGGTATGTTCTTCGCCGCAGAGTTCTTGCACGTCTTCACCAATGGCGTCCTGATTACCATTCTGTTCCTGGGCGGCTGGTACTTCCCCGGCTGGCAGATGCCGCTGATTGCGTTCATGTGGTTGGGTTTGAAGGCCTTCATCCCCTACTTCATCTCGCTGTGGATCCGTAACACGGTCCCGCGTTTGCGCATCGACCAGGTAATGAAGTTCAACTGGTTCTTCCTGGTGCCGCTGTCGATTGTGAACGTGCTGATTCTGGCATTCCTGGTGATGGTGCTCAAGGAAATCGGTTGGGTACCAGTGGATGAAACGGGCGCGATGGCCCTGGCACAGGCAGGTTTCATCGAGCTGCTGCCGATGACGATTGTCTTGTTCATCTCCAACGTGCTCATCTGCGTGCCGATTGTCAACCGCTTGCGCCGGATGGGCGTCGAGCAGCGCGCTGCCAGGGAGCAACTACGGACGCAGCGTGCCATGGCCGCTGGCGATTAAGGATAGGGTAGGAGCCTGATGATTCAGTTTGACTTTAGCACGATTGCATTCTTTGTATTTGCCGTGCTCACATTGGGTGGTGCCCTGGGTGTGGTGACGAACCGCAACCTGTTCCGGGGGACGATCTGGCTGATGGTGAGCTTGTTCGGCGTGGCGGGGCTGTACGTCCTGCTGAGTGCGCCGTTCCTGGCGGCAGTCCAGGTGTTGGTCTACATCGGTGCAATCGCCATCTTGTTTACTTTTGCGGTGATGCTCACGCGCAGCCTGACGCGCCTGAACGTGCGTTATACGCGCCTGTGGCCGAGCGCACTGGGTGCGGTGCTGTTGTTCGCCATGTTGGTGATCGGCGTCATCTGGCCCGTATTCGGCGGCAACGAACTTTACAACCAGCCGATTTCCGATGTGGTGCGTACGACAACGGACCTGGGTGTGGCGCTTGTTTCTGGCGAGGGCTATGTGCTGCCGTTTGAAGTCGCATCAATCTTACTCACCGGTGCGATGATCGGTGCCATCGTCATCGCGCGTGATGCAGACGAAGAGGAGATGGAGCAATAATGGTTCCTTTGTCTTGGTATCTGATCGTCTCAGCCGCGTTATTCAGCATCGGTGTCTTTGGTGTGCTGTCGCGGCGCAATGGCGTCGCCGTGTTGATGGGCATCGAACTGATGCTCAACGCGGTGAATATCAATCTGGTGGCCTTCTGGCGCTATAACACCACCATCGCCAGCGTGACCGAACCCGTCCCTAGCGAACTGAGCGGTATGGTCTTTGCAGCTTTCATGTTCGTGGTGGCTGCCGCAGAAGTGGCAGTGGGCCTCGCGATTATTATTACTGTCTATCGGAATTGGCGCTCGGTCATTCCTGAAGAAACCGACACGCTGAGAGGATAGGGCTGAATGAATCTTGTGGAATTGCCACTGATTAACTTATCTGACCCCAATACGCTGCCCTGGTTGATCCCGGCTGGGCCGCTGCTGGCGTTCTTCATCATCACTTTGTTGACGAACCGCGGTAAGTGGACCCCGGCGACGGACCATGCTTATGGTGGGCATCACCCGGATTACGAAGGCATGGACGTGCCTATCGTGACCGATTGGAGCCGCATCATCAGCATTACGGTGGGCTTGAGCGGTGTGATTGCTGCGTTGCTCATCAGTCTGAACCTGGTGGGGCAGGCTTTGGCCATCGGCGCGGGTACATTTGGTACCGGCGATAACGTCTTTGCCAGCTCGATTGCCTGGATGGCGGCTGGTGACAGTCCCTTCCGTATTGGTGTCATGATTGACCCGCTGAACCTGGCCATGCTGGTCATGGTGCCGATTGCGGTGCTGTGTATCTTCATCTATAGCATCGGCTATATGGCGCACGATCCACGCCAATCGCGCTTCTTCGCGCTGATTAGCTTGTTCTCTGGCGCCATGCTAACGCTGGTGGTCGCGGATAACCTGCTGGTGCTCTTCGTCGGCTGGGAAGTCATGGGTTTGTGTTCGTACATGCTCATCGGCTTCTGGTTTGAAAAAGAGAGTGCCTACAAAGCCGCGATCAAAGCCTTTACCGTTACCCGTGTGGCCGATGTGATCATGCTGCTCGGTATCGCTTACCTTTATAGTGTCGCTGGCACACTGAACTTCCGTGATATTCTGTTTGATCCTCAAAAACTCGAAATGTTGGCTGGAACCCCGGCCATTATTTTTGGAAGTTGGGGATTCAGCGCTGCTGGTTTGATCGGCACGCTGCTGATCGTGGGTACGATTGGTAAATCGGCTCAGTTCCCGTTGCATGTCTGGCTGCCAGACGCAATGGAAGGCCCGACCCCGGTTAGCGCGATGATCCATGCGGCGGCAATGGTTAGTGCCGGTATCTACGCGATTATCCGCATGTATCCGCTGTTTGTGGGTTCCGGCGATGCTTTCGGCGCAGCCGACCCGCATCACGGCATCTTCACGCAGCCGCTGCTGTTGATGGCGATTGTCGGCAGCTTTACGGCGCTATTCTCGGCGACGATGGCCGTTGCTCAGAATGACGTCAAAGCGGTGCTGGCTTACTCGACCATCTCCCAGCTTGGCTTCATGATGGCGGCCCTGGGTATTGGTGCCTATATCGCGGCTGCCTTCCACCTGATTACACACGCGTTCTTCAAAGCGTTGCTGTTTATGG
This sequence comes from Anaerolineaceae bacterium, assembly GCA_002699585.1. Taxonomy (GTDB): domain Bacteria; phylum Chloroflexota; class Anaerolineae; order Aggregatilineales; family Phototrophicaceae; genus Phototrophicus. The sequence continues at coordinate 338,854 of PABP01000009.1, forward strand.
CTTCTGGCTCAGTGATCCACGCGATGGAACACGGTGAGCATCACGTCCATGAACATCACGCGCATGGGCATGGCGATCATCACGATGAACATGATGAAGAAGCGTCCCACGATATGGCGGAAGAACATGGTGTTTCCGGTCATGCTGAACCACCCTTCGATCCGCAGGATATGCGCAACATGGGCGGTCTCTCCAAGAAGATTCCAGTTACCTTCTACGCCTTCATGGCAGGTGGCTTCTCGCTGGCCGGTTTCCCGCTGATCACAGCCGGTTTCTGGTCGAAGGATGAAATCCTGGCGGAAGCCTGGAAGGGCACAACCGAAGGCTTCGGTCCGCATGCCCTGGTGTTCTTCATGCTGGCGATTGCGGCCTTCCTGACAGCGTTCTATACCATGCGTCAGATTGGCCTGACCTTCTGGGGTAAGGCGCGCACGGAAGAAGCTGAACATGCTGGGCTGGGTGGCCCGCGCAACATCGTGTCGATCACGATGCAGCTACCACTGATTATCCTGGCATTCTTTGCCTTGTTCGCGGGCTTCGTCGGTGTGCCGACGGACTTCCCGCTCTTTGGTAGCATCTTCTCGCCGGATCACAACTTCTTCCATCATCTAGTGATTTACGCACTGCCGTATACGGACGTGTTCCAAGTAGAAGCGCCGCCCTTTAATCTGCTGCCCGTGCTGACATCGTTCGCCGTGGCGTTGGGTGGTATCTGGTTGGGTTGGCGCATGTACTGGCGCAAACCGCTGGCTGCTGGCGAAGAAGACCCCATGATTAACATCCTGGGACGCCCGGTCTACATGACCTTGCAGAATCGCTATTATATGGACCAGTTCTACGAGCTGATCCTCGTTCGCCCCTCCAAATGGATCGCGCATCAAGTCAACGTGTTCCTCGATAAAGGCATTATCGATGGCTTCTTGCACTTCCTCGCGCGTGCTTTTACCTGGATTGGCGATTTGTTCAAAGTCTTAAATATGTGGCTGATCGACGGTGTCGGCGATGGGATACCGCGTGCAATTTACAACCTCGGTGGTTGGTTGCGCGGTTCTCAGACTGGGCGTGTCCAGCAGTACTTGCTGGCTGTACTCGTCATGGTTCTCGTCATCGGCCTGTTCTTCGCGCTGACCGCAGGCAGCGCGGTGGCCGTGCAGTAGGAGATAGGCATGATCGATTTTAGTATCTTTGGCATCGACCCGCTGCAAGTCCTCATTTTGTTGCCCGCGGTGGGCACGGTGGTGGTCGCAGCGTTCTTCCGGCAGATATGGCTGGCGCGTATTGGCGCTCTGGCCTTCTCCCTGCTGACGCTGGCGCTGGCGGTCGTTGTCTTCTTTACCTACCAGAACAATGCAGAGTCCGTCAATTATGGCTATCTCATGTTCAGTGAACCGCAACCCTGGTTCGAGGTGTTAGGGTCGCAGGCATCATTCGGCATTGATGGCATCAGTGCCGCCATGATCTTGCTGACGGGTATCCTGTCGCCCCTGTCGATTCTGGTCAGTTGGGAAGTCACAGATCGTGCGCCGATGCATCTGGCGCTGCTGCTGCTGTTTGAAGTCGGCAGTATGGGCGTCTTCGCCACGACAGACTTGATGGTTTTCTTCCTTTTCTATGAACTGAGTTTGGTCCCGATGTACTTCTTGATCAACCAGTGGGGTAGCCCTGGTGGTCGCTTGTACGCTTCGACCAAGTTTATGATTTACTCCATCGGCGGTACGTTAGGTATGCTCCTGGCGACCCAGTTGATTGGTTGGGCGTCGTCCTTGGCGACCCCGGACATGGCCGCTCAGGTTCAGGGTGTTCTGCCTGGTTTTGAAGCTGGCATGAATACCTACAACATGCAGGCGCTTTCGGTCTTGTGGCCGCAACTCAGTAACAGCGTCGGCCTTACCTTCCTGGGTACGTCGATTGAGACGGTCAAGGCCCTGGCCTTCCTCGGCTTCTTCGTCGCCTTCGCCATCAAAGTACCGATCTGGCCCTTCCATACATGGCTGCCGGATGCACATGGTGAAGCCCCAACAGCGGGTTCCATGCTGCTGGCTGGCGTCATGCTGAAGTTGGGCGCTTATGGGTTTATTCGCCTGGTTGTGCCGCTGTTCCCCGATGTGTGGATCAGCGAAGTCTTCCTGGGGATGAACTTTGCGACAATGTTCGCCATCCTGTCGATGCTCGGCATTGTGTTGGGCGCACTGGCCGCTTTCGGTCAAAACGACATCAAGCGTCTGGTCGCTTACAGCTCGGTGAACCATATGGGCTTTGTCGGCCTGGGCGTTGCTGTGATGGCACTGCTTTACGGCGAAGCATGGCAAGCTGCCCAGACGGGTGGCGGCGGTTTAACAGCCGATGCTTTGCAAACAGGTATCATCGCCACCAACGGCGCGGTCATGCAGATGTTCAATCATGGCCTCAGCGCAGCGGGTATGTTCTTGCTCGCAGGTGGTTTGTATCATAAGACACACACGCGCGATATGACCCAGTACGGTGGTTTGTGGGTACGCGCCCCAATCTTCGGTGGCATCTTCATCTTTACCAGTATGGCTAGCCTCGGCTTGCCCGGTCTGAACGGCTTCATCGGCGAGTTCCTGGTGGTACGTGGCTCCTGGCCGATCTTTACAGCCATTACGGCGCTGTCGATGGTGGGTTTGCTCTTTACGGGTAGTTACATCCTCAAGGGCATCCGGGCGGTACTGCATGGGCCATTCAATCTGAAGTGGCGGGACACGCATCTGGAACTGCACTACAACGAGATGTGGGCTATCGCCCCGCTGATGGTTTTGATGCTGGTTACTGGTATCCTGCCGAACTGGATTCTGCTGACGATAAACGGCAGTGTGACCGCGTTATTGAACGGGATAGGGTAAACGCATGGAATTTGGTTTTGACGTCTTAACGCTCATCATCGCCATACCGACGATTGCTGGCGTTATCCTGCTGTTCATGCCTCCGGCAAATCGTGACATCATCCGTGGTGTGGCGATTACGGCTGCGGTAGCGACACTTGGCCTCTCGCTGGTGGTTTTCCTCAGCTATAACGGCCTCGTCGCGGACGGCTCGGTCTTGAGCGGCCAACCTGCTTTCGATCAAAGTATCGGAACCAGTACGGCTACCCAGGCTTTTAGTGAGGCGATGGTCTTTGAAGCCCGCTATACCTGGGTCGAACAGTTGGGCATTGCATGGCATGTGGGTGTTGATGGCCTTAACGCCCCGATGGTCTTGCTAACGGGTATGGTCGCCGTCGCCGGTGTCTTGATTTCCTGGAATATTCAGGATCGTTTGCGCGAGTTCTACGCTTTCTTCATGCTGCTAGTCGCAGGTGTGTTGGGCGTTTTCGTCGCGGTCGATCTGTTTATGTTGTTCTTCTTCTACGAATTAGCGATCTTCCCCATGTACTTGTTGATTGCAGGCTGGGGTTGGGTCCGATTACGCGAATACGCCAGCATGAAGCTAACGCTCTACATTCTGGTGGGTTCGGTGGTGGCCCTGGTTGGTGCGATTGCCATGTACTTCTTCGCTGGTAATTTCTTCAGCGGGGAGCAGGGCAGCGCGATACTGCAAGCGGCCATCGACAGCGGCCTGTTGCCACAGGGCAGCACCGCTTATAGCTTCAATATGGTTCAGTTGACGCTGGCTGCGGAAAACGGCCTGTTCAACATTGGCGGTTACCTGGGTGTGGACGTCCTGACGTTCGGTACGTTCTGGTTCCCATTCATCTTCATTGGCTTTGCGACACTGGCTGGTGTCTTCCCGTTCCACAACTGGTCGCCGGATGGCCACGTCGCAGCACCAACGGCTGTGTCGATGATCCATGCGGGCGTGCTGATGAAGCTCGGCGCTTACGCCGCGCTGCGCGTTGGTGTCCAACTGATGCCAGAAGCGGCGCACGTTCACTTACCCTGGATCGTCTTCCTGACGCTCATCAACGTGGTATACGGTGCGTTTATCGCCTTCCGCCAACGCGACTTCAAATACGTTATCGGTTTCTCCTCGGTCAGCCATATGGGCTTGGTCAGTATGGGTTGGGCCACGATGAACCTGACGGGTATGACAGGCGCTGGCTTGCAGATGTTCAGCCACGGCGCGATGACAGCCCTTTTCTTCGGTTGTGTTGGCATGGTCTATGACCGCGCTCATACGCGCGACATCCCCAGCCTGGGTGGTTTCATCAAGCAAATGCCCTGGGTGGGTGTGGCCTTTATCGTCGGTGGTCTGACGAGTATGGGTATGCCCGGTTTCAGCGGATTTGTCGCTGAGTTCCCGATCTTCCAGGGCATGTGGGAAGCATCGCAAAATGTATCGCTGCATATCGGCGATTTCACACTATCGAATTACTATGGTCCAATCGTGATACTGGCGGCGCTCGGTATCGTCATTACAGCGGCCTATGTGCTGCGGGTGACGGGGCAGGTCTTCTTTGGCGAGTTTGACGCCAAGAAGTACCCTGAAGTCGGGGACATCGCCATTACGGATCGTATTATCTTGCTTTTGCTGGGTGTGCCATTACTGATCCTGGGTCTGTATCCACAGATTATGGCACCCATGATCACTGAAGGCCTCAAGCCGATTGTCATGCTGCTAGGGGGTATGTAATCCATGCCAGAATTTGATTTTCTCGCCAGCCTGCCCGCGATCTCGGTGGAGATAGGCCTCACCATCCTGGCGATTGTCCTGGTTTTTCTGGAATCGTATTTGCACAAGGACAACCGTCGCAATATCGCCTATGTAGCGGCTGTTAGCTTGGCTTTCCTGGCGGTTGCGCCGGTCATCTGGGCACCCACGCCGGAAACCACCGGTTTGTACTGGGGTGGCATGATCCGCTACGATGCCTTCGGTGGTATCTTCAAGATGATGATCCTCCTGGCTGCATCACTCGTCACTCTGATGTCGATTGATGACAAGGGCGTGCATCGTAAGACGGAGTTCCACATCGTGATTGTGGTGGCAACGTTAGGCGCATCGCTGCTGGTTAGCGCTGCCGATCTGATTATGCTGTTCGTCGCGCTGGAAACCCTGTCGGTCCCCATGTATATCCTGGCCGCTTACAACCGCACCGACCGCGAAAGTGCGGAGAGTGGTATCAAATACTTCCTGTTTGGCTCGTTCGCATCGGCCCTACTGCTGTACGGCTTTAGCTTGCTATACGGCTTTACAGGGACTACCAATCTGCAAGGTATCGCCGTAGCCCTGACGCAGGGTGGCGATCTGGTAGCGGTGCTGGTGGCGATGGTGCTGGTCATTGCTGGGTTTGGCTTTAAGATCAGCGCGGTGCCCTTCCACTTCTGGACGCCGGATGTCTACCACGGCGCGCCAACGCCTGTTACGGGCTTTTTGAGCGTGGCTTCTAAGGCAGCGAGTTTCGCTATCCTGGTGCGCTTCTTGTTGGGCGTATTCCCGGATGCTGTCGTCATTGAAGGGCAGACTGTACAGCAGTTCTGGGTCGCTTTCGTAGCGGTCGCATCTGTTGCGTCCATGACCTTCGGTAACATCATGGCCCTGCGCCAGAGCAACATCAAGCGCCTGCTGGCGTATTCATCGATTGCTCAGGCGGGTTACGCTCTAATCGGCGTGGCTGCGCTCCAGGGTGGGGCGACCCTCAACGAGGGCGTCAACCTGGGCATTGAACTGGGTATCAGCGCCGTTGCGTTCTATATGTTCATGTACACATTCTCCAACCTGGCGATTTTTGCAGGCATCATCGTTGTGACGAAACATGTCGGCAGCGAAGAGATCCGTGACTACGCGGGTTTGCAGCGTCGTAATCCCTGGCTGGCACTGGCACTGGCCATCGGCATTCTGTCGCTGGCGGGTATTCCCCCGGCTGCTGGCTTCTTCGGCAAGTTCTTCCTGTTCCAGGCTGCTGTTGAAAGCAGCCTGGCCGCCCTGGCGATCATCGGTGTTCTGAACTCGATCATCGCACTCTACTACTACCTGGTGGTCATCAAGGTGATGTATGTTGATCAGGGGCCGGATGATGACAAGCCGTTCGCTTTGTCGACGCCGTATGCCTGGGCGCTGGGATTGTCTTCTATAGTCGTCTTGCTGCTGGGTACCATTGCTGTGACCCCCATCATTGACTGGGCGCGCGAAGGCGCAAATGCGCTGGCCCAAGCTGTATCAGTGATGGTCGCTGGGATGTAGTTTTCCATCAAAATCAAATTGCCACAGCGTTGGTCACAACAATTTCTATGAATTGCGAACCAACAGTGGCAATGTGGTGCGCTTGTGATAAAATTCTCAGGTGCACAAATTCTAACTTACCAATTTAGACAGTTACGTTGCGCGGCGAGAGAATATGAGACGCCCAAAACAGACGTCCGGCATCTCTAGCCTTGCTATCATAGTAATCAGTGCTTTAACAGGCTTCATTGCACTTGCCATCGCATTTTCTGCACTGTCGTTGGGCTTATGGATTGATGGCTTGGTCGGTCAACGAGGGCCTGCTACCGTCTGTCTGGTAGTGGCTAGTGTGCCGCTTAGCCTTTTTATCATGATCCGATTGGCGTTGTTCCTCATCAAACGGTTTAGTCACAAACCGCGAGGATCAACGTACGCGGTTGATGACACCATTGAGGATGAGGTTCCCTTTACGGGTCCGCTAGAACATAAGGAGGAATAGTCCTTTGTCCTATCATTTATCTGTATCCGTAGATAGAGAGGAGGAAGCCAGATGAGTACGAACCAACGTGGTTGCTTGTACCTCGTGGGTCTGGTGATCTTCGCTTTCTTCGGGTGCTTCTTGTTCCCCTTTATCGTACTCCCGGCCTGGGGCACAGCGGTTACGCTGCCTGTGATTACCGTTCCGGCTGAGTACTACATCGAAGGTTGGGCCGGTTTCCTGTCGCCAATCCAGGCGATTTTCCCGGATTTCCAACTGGTGAATACGCTCGGTGGCGCGCTGTTGGCTAACATCATCGTGCTGTTGATCGCGTTCTTCGCTTGGCGTGCATCAAAGGGCTGGACAAAAGAAGTGCCGGGTCGTTTCCAGGGTTTTGTCGAACTCATCGGCGAAATCTGGTGGAACCTGACCAAAGAACAGGCTGGTACCAAGCCTAAAGTGAAGTACATCTTGTTCCCTTATGTAGCAAGCATTTTCTTGTTCTTGTTCGCCGGTAACCTGGGTAAACTGCTCCCTGGTGTGGAAACGGTTGGTGTGCTGCACTGTGCGGCCTACGAACCTGTGGCCCTTAACGGCTTCCCAGTTTCAGAATTGGGGTCGATCACGGGGCAACCGTACTTCGTGCTGCGTAATGACGCCGCACTGAATACGGGCCAGGCTGGTACCGACGAAAGCTATCATCGTTGCGAAGCGATGATGGGCATCGACGCTTACGAAAGCTATCTGCCCACACAGCTTGATCCGTTCCGCGATCAGGAAGTCACTTATGTTGTGGAAGAAGGCGACACGCTGGAAAGCATCGCCGAGCACTACAACACTGACGTCTTGCCGGAACTGCAAGCCGAAGCCGTGGAAGATGGCAGCGAATACGTCGAAGTTGAATATGAAGGCTACGCACCGGTTATCATCAGTGCGGAAAGCATCATCGAAGCCAATACAGGTGACGATGGCAGCGTTAACATCGTTGCACTGGCCGAAGATGATCATTCGGCTGCGGCTGACGATCATGGTGAAGAAGCGGCTGCTGACGGCGAAACTGCCGAAGGTGAAGCTGCGGCTGATGATCATGCTGAAGAACCCGTCGTTGAAGAAACCGCTGCTATCACAGCCACAACAGAACTGGAACCGGGTCAGACCCTCATCGTGCGCGAGCAACTGCTCGGTGCGGAGGCCACGACCTTCCAGAACCAGTTGTTCACCGTTGCACCTTTCGTTCGTGGTGTTTCCACGGACCTGAGCTTCACCGTCGGTCTGGCGTTGTTGGCCTTTGTCGCCATCCAGGCATTCGGTGTCAGCGAATTGGGCATCAACTACTTCCAGAAATTCATCAACGTGCATGCCCTGGGTAACATTGCCAAGCGCCCGCTCGGTGCGATTGACTTTGTGGTTGGCCTGTTCGAGATCATCTCGGAATTCGGTAAGATCATCAGTCTGTCATTCCGTTTATTTGGTGCTTTGTTCGCAGGTTCGGTACTCTTTGTCGTGATCATGTTCCTGGTCGGTACCACCGTCCCGGTCATCATCCTGGCACTGGAATTGATCGTGGGTCTGGCGCAAGCAGGTGTGTTTGCCATCCTGACGATGCTGTTCTGTGCCCAGGCGATGGTTGCACATGTCCATGATGATGAAGACCACGACCACGCAGAGGCCCACTAAGCAAGCTAATTAGGCAACGTTGCTGGGCTTATCTCAACTTTTGTCAAAAATAAGGGTTGGCGCTCTAGAGACGCTGACCCGCTAGAATAAACATACATAACGACACTAAGGAGATCACAACTCATGGAAGGACTCGATTCGGGTTTGAAAGCAATCGGCGCTGGCCTGGCTATGGTGGGTGCCTTCGGTCCCGGTATTGGTATTGGTTTGATGGTGCAGGGCGCGCTCCAGGGTATCGCTCGTAACCCAGATGCGGCTGGCGCAATCCAGACCAACATGATTCTGGGTATCGTGTTCGCGGAAGCGGTGGCTATTTACGCACTGGTGGTCGCGCTCGTTATCGCGTTCGTGCTTTAAGCGCGTAAGGAGATACGATAACGATGATGAAACAAACCCTAAAACGGCTTTTACCAGTCTCGGTCATGTTGGCCACTGCGCTGGCTATGTCCCCGCTTGCTGCCCTGGCACAAGAGGAACATGCGGCAGAAGCAGCAGCAGAAAGCCCACTGACCCCGCTTGGTATCAACGCCGGTCTGTTGTTCACACATACGTTTAACTTCATCCTGATCGCCGTCATTCTTTCGGTCGTTATGTGGCGACCGATGGTCAACTTCCTGGATGCCCGCAGTGCGCGCATTCAGAAGGGCCTGGAAGACGCCGCCGCTGCCGCCCGTGCGCGCCAGAATGCCGAAGCAGAAGCTGAGAAAATTCTCGCTGCTGCCCGTGCAGAAGCCGCCAAGGTGCTGGAAGAGGCTCGTGGTCGTGGTGATGAAGTTGCCGCTAGCATTCAGACTGCTGCCAGTGAAGAAGCTGAACAGATCAAGACAACTGCTCGTGACGAAGCCGTCGCCGCTCGCAATGCCGAGTTGGCTGGCCTGCGCGACCAGGTGCTCAATATCTCCAGCGCGATGGCTGGCCGCATCCTGGGCGAGCAAATCGACGCCAGCAAGCAGCAAGCCCTGGTGAGCGATTTCTTCAGCAACTTGCCAGCAGATGCCAAGAGCCTGTCTGGTTCAGTAGAAGTCGTGAGCGCCATGCCGCTTAGCGAAGCTGAGCAGAAGCGCGTCAGCAGCGAAGTCGGTGCTGATGACATCACCTTCACGGTAGACCCGGCCATCCTCGGTGGTCTGATCGTCCGTGCACCGGGCCGCGTCATCGACGGTAGCGTCCGTAGCAACCTGACGTCCCTGTCTGGCCGCCTGAACTAGCTTCATCCTCTTTCTAATAAAAAGGACATGGCTCCGTGCTGTGTCCTTTTTAGTTTCCAACCTGTTTGCTAAACTATGCTCCATCGTTTGCCGATCCAACGAGGCCTTATGACCGTTACGCTGCAACAGCTTATTGCTACCTTACCATCGACTGCCAGTCCCATGATTTCTGGTGATGGGGACGTGGTGATCGCTGCCCCCGTAGTCGAGGATAATCGTCTGGTGCAGCCTGGTGGTGTTTTTGTCGCGCGCCACGGCTTGAGCGTTGATGGCCATGACTACATCGCGGATGCCATCGAGCGTGGGGCGGCAGCTATTGTGGGCGAGCGCGACATCAGCGACGTGTCGGTTCCTTATGTGCGCGTGGCCGATGCCCAGTCCGCGACCGGCTATCTGGCGGCAGCCTATCACGATTTTCCATCGCGCAAGCTGATCGTCATTGGCATCACTGGCACCGATGGCAAGACGTCTACTAGTCATATTCTGCATAAAATCCTGACGGAAGCGACGGGCGGTAAGGCTGGCTTTATCAGCACGATTGCCGCTGATTTCGGCAGTCGTAGCGAAGAAACCGGTCTGCATGTCACGACACCGGGCGCGCCGCAGGTCCAGGCGTATCTGGCGCAGATGTCCAATGCGGGTCTGACACACGTCGTATTGGAAATGACCAGTCACGGGCTGGCGCAGGGGCGGCTTAACGGTACGGACATCGACGTGGCTGTGATGACCAACGTCACCCATGAGCACCTCGATTTTCATGGTTCCTGGGAAAATTACCGCGCGGCCAAAGGGCGGCTGTTTGCCATGCTGGGTCAGAGTGTACGCAAGGGCGATCAGCCCAAGGTGGCTGTCATCAACCGCGATGATCCTTCTTTTGACTATTTCGCAGCTTTTGAAACAGATCGTGTCGTTAGCTATGGCATCGAGCAGGCTGCTGATGTCCGGGCAATGCACATCGCCCACAGCCCCAGTGGCACATCTTTTGAGGTTGGGAGCCAGCAGGTCGATATGCAGCTCGTCGGGCGCTTTAACGTGTATAACGCTCTGGCTGGGCTGGCCGCAGCTCGCGCGTTGGGCATCCCTCAGGATGTGGCTGCGCGGGGCTTGGCCCAGGTACAGACGATTCCAGGGCGGATGGAGCGTATCGACGAAGGGCAGGATTTCCTGGCGCTGGTCGATTTTGCCCATACGCCCAACGCCCTGCGTCGTGCCCTGGAAGCGGGTCGCGAGATGGTCAGCGAGGGTGGTCGTTTGATCGCGGTCTTTGGTAGTGCAGGCCTGCGCGATGTGGAAAAACGCCGCATGATGGCTGAGGTCAGCGCGCAGCAGGCTGATTTCACGGTACTGACCGCCGAAGATCCGCGCACGGAATCACTGGACGACATCCTGCACATGATGGCCGATGGCTGCATCTCTCAGGGCGGCGTTGAGGGCGAGACGTTTATCCGCGTGCCGGATCGCGGACAGGCGCTTTATGAGGCCTGCCGGATGGCAAAGCCGGGCGATGTGGTCATGGCCTGTGGCAAGGGCCACGAACAGAGCATGTGCTTTGGCACAGTCGAGCATCCCTGGGACGACCGTGACGCGCTGCGGGCGGCCCTGCGCGGAACGCCCCTCAAGACCTTACCCACAGCGACAGCCTGAGCCATGCACCGTATCTGGCGCTATACGGCGATTTTGCTGGTGGCCTTCTTCGTGCGGGTCGTCGGCATCGACTTTGGGCAGGCCGCTTCGGTTCCCCAGGGCGATGGTCCGCCGCTGTATGAACAGGCGACCATCCATCCCGATGAATACTTCTACGTGGCCATCCCGCTGGAAATGCGGCTCAAGGGTAGCTTGAACCCTGGCTTCTATGAAAATCCCTCGCTGCTGATTTATCTGGATTATGTGACGAACGTCCTCACCGGGGCAGACGCACCTTTGCGCTCCCTGGACTGGCAAAGTTGGAACATTCGCTCACTAGCGCCGTTCCCGCTGTATGTAATTGGACGCCTGTACTCGGCGCTGGGCGGGGTGATTGCTGTAGCGGTGACAATCGCCCTGGCACAGCGGCTTAAAGGCCCTCGCGCTGGGGAACTGGCGGGTTGGCTGCTGGCGTTGGCGCCTTCGCTGGTGCAGCACGGCCATTACGCGACCACCAGCAGCCTTGCCGCCGGATTTGTCGCGCTGTGCTTGTGGGCCTGCGTTCAGGCGCTATCTGTGCGCCCATACAGCCGTTTTTTTGTGCTGGCAGGCATCGCCGCTGGATTGGCGACTGGCAGCCGCTATAACGCCGCTGCGGTGTCGATTGCCGTCTTTGTGACCGGCCTGCTTTTGTTATGGCAGCATCGCCATATGCTGACCCGTAGCATTTGGCTAACGGTGCTTGTGGGCTATGTGGCCTTCCCTGTGACCTTCTTGCTGACCACACCGGGCGTCCTGGCGGATTTTGACGCCTTCTGGCAGCAGTTTACCTATATCTATGGCCGCTTTTCCTATGAAGAGGGCATGCCGCTGTTTGCTGGTTTGCTGTATGAGTATCGCTATATCGTGCTATTTGGCGTAGGCATTCCGGGCGCTTTCGCCGCTGCCATCGGCCTGCTGACGCTGCGTAATGGGCGCGTCGTGTTGCTGATGCTGGCTTTCCTGGTGCCTTATAGCTTGGTCGTGCTCGATACACCCATCCCGCAGACGGGCGACCAATTGACGTTGCTGGTGCTGCCGCCGTTGGCTGCGCTGGCAGGCATCGGCGCGGTATGGCTCATTGACCATCTGCGCTGGCGTTATCGTGCGCCGATTATCAGTCTTGGTTTGCTGGTGATGCCCGCCATGCTGACTTTTACGATTGTCTTTTTGTTTTCGCAGCCAGATACGCGCCAACTGGCTCAGGAGTGGGTTCAGGCGAACGTACCCGCTGGTGTGCGCATTCATCTGGCGGGCGGGTATAATGTACCGTTGGATGCCACAACCTATGACCTCAGCCAATCCTTTGGAGAACCGGGTGATGTGGCTTCTTTAGCAGAGCAGGGCGTTGATGTGGCGATTGTCAGCGAGGCAAGCCTATTTTATGTGCAGCGCCGCGATAATTTGTCGCAGGCGGCTAAGGATGCCATTGCGACTGAATGGGCGCCATACGCGACCTATTCGCTGTTGGCGGAGTGGCCCCGTCCGCGTTGGCTGGGCGATGATGTGATGGTCAATAACATGAGCTATTGGCATCATCCGACCATTCGTATTTATTGTCTAGCAGCCGATGGATGCCCTTATATCGACCCATCTATGCAACAAAACGGTGCGGAAGCGTCAGATTAAGCACAGTTTGCTAAGGGGCTATTGTGGTAAAATCGCCCCGATGAAATCGCAGAATCAATGACGGCGTGAGTTTTTAGCTTTTATGATTGACCTCGGTATTGTCATCGTCAACTGGAATACGCGCGACCTGCTCGAAAAATGCTTGCAGACGGTTTTTGCGTCTACGGGCGATTTTTCGTACAAAGTTGTCGTTGTGGACAATGCGTCTGACGATGGCAGCGAGCAGATGGTCCGTGAAAAATTTCCGGATGTGGTCCTCATTCAGACAGGTGAGAATACGGGTTATCCGCGTGGGAACAACATTGGCCTGCGTGCCCTCGGTTATCAAGGCAAAGGTGATGTCGATGCCGATGCACCGCGTTATGCTTTGCTGCTGAACCCCGATACAGAAGTTCCGGCTGATGCCCTATACAATATGGTGCAGTTCATGGACGCGCACCCCGATGTCGGCGTCGCTGGCCCGAAGTTGATTTTGCCCGATGGCAGCCTTGATAAAGCCTGTCGGCGCGGTTTCCCGACACCGATGGTTAGCCTATATCATTACTCTGGGCTGGCTAAGCTATTCCCAAAGAGTGAACGTTTCGGTCGCTATAATATGACCTTCGCGGACATCGACCAGGAGCTAGCGGTCGATAGCGTGGTGGGGGCCTATATGCAGGTCCGTAAAGAAGCCATCGAGCAGGTTGGCTTGCTAGATGAGACATTCTTCATGTATGCGGAAGACATCGACTGGTGCTATCGTATCAAGCAAGCTGGCTGGAAGGTGTGGTATCACGCGGCAGTGACCGTTTATCATGTCAAGCGCGCTGCCAGCAGCCAGAGCAGCAAAGCACAGTTTGAGTTCTGGCGCGCCATGTTGATTTTTTACCGTAAGCATTACCGGGCCACGACACCGTTCTGGTTGCACGGCCTGGTGATGACAGGTTTACTGGTCAAAGGAGGAAGCGGACTGTGGCAAGAAATACGCCAGCCGTCGACACCCCTGACACAATCATAGATACCAGCCACGCCCAGCGCATGCAGCAGATAAAGAATGCGCTGGCTGTCCTCAAGGTTCTGATTGATGTCCTCATGCTGGTACTGGCCTTCGCTTTAGGCTACCGGGCACGGGAAGTGTTGCCGCTGTTTGCCATTCCTGAAAATCCGCCGGAGTTTGAAAGCTATGGCCCGACGGTGCTGTTGCAGATTATCGTCGTGGTGACGCTGTTCTTCATGTCGCAGCTCTATCACCAGCGCCGGACCTACAGCCGTTTTGACCGCGTGCGCGACCTCGCCGGGGCCGTGACGATTGGTTCGCTCATCGTGTATGGTATGCAGGAATTTATCTTCCGCAATACGCCGTTCTATGTGAACTATCCGCGCAGCATGTTCACCTATGTTTGGCTGTTTAGCGTGGTCTTTGTCACCTTTGGACGCGAAATTTACATTAAGCTCCAGGGTGAACTACGTCGGCGGGGCACGTTACAGGATAATCTGCTCATCATTGGGGCAGGGCGTATCGCGCGCGATATTCTTGGCAAAATTAAAGAGAATCCTTATCTAGGCTATAACATTGTTGGTGTTGTCACCAGCCGCGAGGAGCATCAGGGCCGGATGTTGGGCATCAACATCCTGGGTGACTACGATGATATCCCCAGCATTATCGACGAGTATATGGTGCAGCAGGTTATTATCGCCCTGCCGGATGCCAAACGCGCCGAGTTGGTTGATCTGGTGACGCGCTGCCAGCGTGGCCAGGTGGATATCAAGGTCTACCCGGATATTTTCGCCTATATGGCAGGCGACCTAAACGTCGATGAGTTGGGCGGCACGCCCTTGTTGACGGTGCGTGACATCGCCTTGCGTGGTTGGCGGCTCAGCCTCAAACGCGGTATGGACATACTTGGCTCGGCTTTTGGCCTCATTTTCCTGTCACCGTTGATTCTGCTGACGGCCATCTTGATCTATCTGGAATCGCGCGGACCCGTGTTTTATGCCCAGGTGCGCATGGGCCTTGATGGTCGCCCCTTCCCGATGGTCAAGTTTCGTTCCATGCAGGTTAATGCTGATCGCTTGGCTGATTGGACCGTCAAGGATGACCCACGTGTGACGCGCATCGGTCGCTTTATGCGCCGCACCAATTGGGACGAAATCCCCCAGTTGGTGAATGTGCTGCTGGGCCATATGAGCCTGGTCGGGCCGCGGCCAGAGCAGCCCCAATACGTGCGTGAGTTCCGGGAGAGCATCCCGCGCTACATGGAACGCCACCGTGAGAAGGCCGGTATGACAGGCTGGGCACAAATTCGCGGCCTGCGAGGGGATACGTCCATCGCTGAGCGTACCCATGCCGATCTGTGGTACATCGAAAACTGGTCGCTGTGGCTGGATCTCAAGATCGTCTTCTGGACCGTCATGCAGACCCTACTGCGCCGCAACCGTAACGCCTATTAGGACGACTCATCATCATGGACATCAAAACGCTAGAAGACGCCATGCACCGCTTTGTACGCAGCAAGGGCTGGTACGAGGCGGATTCCAAACGGCCCCAATCGCCGCGTAACCTGGCGATTTCTCTGGTATTGGAAGCCTCGGAAGTGCTGGAGCATTTCCAGTGGGGGGAAGAAGCCGCTGATAAAGACGAACTGGCCAGTGAACTGGCGGATGTTATGCTGTATTTGCTGCAAATTGCCAGCATCAGTGATGTTGATCTGGCAGATGCCGTCATGGCCAAGCTCGATAAGAATTACAAACGCACCTGGGATGATGAGTGAAAGTTGTTCGTTTTTAGTCGTTAGTTTTTAGCCCCTGGGCTTTTTGGAACATTACTCTTCTTGACAATCCGACTAAATTGAACTACTATGACCCTTATTGAACCTACTACGCTGTGAGGGCGATCATGGTCGTGCATTGTCTTCCGGTGGCTCCACTACGCGCGTGAGCCTCCACGCATAAACTCTCTCCCATTGCAATCCAACTGAGTTTGCCATGCGATCTGGCGCATCTGCTAGCTGCCGGATGGCGTATGGCAAAAGCTTGCTATAATACGTCCGTGTAAACACAGATTTAGTCCAAGAGAGAGTTTGTATGTCAAAACAGGGTGTAACCCCCCAAAGCGAGAACTTTAGCGACTGGTATAACGAAATCGTCTACCGTGCGGACCTGGCGGCCAAGTCGCCGGTGCGTGGTTGTGTCATCATCAAACCGTATGGCTACGAAGTCTGGGAAGGCATCAAAGGCGGCCTGGATCGCCGTTTTAAGGAAACAGGCCATCAGAATGCTTATTTCCCGCTCTTCATCCCTGAGAGCTACCTGCGCCGAGAAGCGGAGCATGTCGAAGGCTTTAGCCCGGAATTGGCTGTTGTGACGGTCGCAGGTGGCAAAGAACTGGAAGAACCCCTCGTTGTGCGTCCGACATCAGAGACGGTGATCGGTGAAGCATTTAGTGAGTGGATTCAGTCCTATCGTGATCTGCCACTGCTGATTAACCAGTGGGCCAACGTCGTCCGCTGGGAGCTGCGGACCCGTCCTTTCCTGCGTACGACGGAGTTCCTGTGGCAGGAGGGCCATACGGCCCATGCGACGCATGAAGAGTCCCACGAAGAGACGATGCGCATGCTCGACATCTATGCCGATTTTGCCGTTAAGGATGCCGCGATTCCGGTCATCAAAGGGCTGAAGAGCAACATCGAGCGTTTTGCTGGCGCGCTGCATACCTATACCATCGAAGCCATGATGCGCGACAAGCGCGCCTTGCAGTCTGGTACCAGCCATGACCTGGGCCAGAACTTCGCCAAGGCCTTTGAAATCAAGTACCTGGATGAAGCCAACGACCTGCAATTCTGCTGGACGACATCCTGGGGTTTGAGTACCCGCATGGTCGGTGCAGTCGTCATGGCGCATGGTGACGATCAGGGGCTGCGGTTGCCGCCTAAACTGGCTCCTATTCAGGTAGTGGCCATCCCGATTTATCGTAAGGATGAGGAGCGCGGCCCGGTCATGGAAACGCTCATGCCTATCGTCGATGAACTGCGTGCAGTGGGTATCCGTGTGCATGTGGATGATCGTGACCAAAGCCCCGGCTTCAAGTTCAATGACTGGGAAATGCGTGGTGTCCCGGTTCGGTTGGAAATTGGTCCTAAAGATGTGGAAAAAGGCAACGCCGCCCTGGCGCGCCGCGATGTTTTGGGCCGCGAAGGCAAGCAGTTTGTCAGCCAGGAGGGTATCGTCAAGACGATCCAGGATTTGCTGGATGAGGTCCAGGCGAGCTTACTGGCGGATGCCACCGCATTCCGCGATGCCAATATCCACGATGTCGCCACGTATGATGAGCTGAAGCAGGTCATCGAAGCGGGTGGCTGGGCACGCGGCTGGTGGGCTGGCAGCGATGATGACGAGCGCAAGGTCAAGGATGAAACGGGCGCAACGCTGCGCTGCTTCCCCTTTGACCATGCAGATGCGGGTAGTGGCAAGTGCTTCTACACAGAGGGTAGTGCTGACCAAATCGCCTTGTTTGCGAAAGCATATTAAGTCACTGGGTAGAACTACGTAGGAAACTTAACGGGTGCTTACTCGACAAAAAGTAGCACCCGTTTTATGATTCTAACTGAGACTGTGTGTTTCTGTGGGCTGGGACTACCCTTATTTAGCATGTATTTGACATTGGTAAAATATAAATCTTAACATGATTGTGTAGCTTTCCCCTGGCATGGTGGGGTTCATTGTGATTTAATGTACAATTGCGCATCGGGTTTTATCGGTAATTTATACTGTTGTGTGCGAATTCGACCGATGCTAGACTAACAAAGGTTATCCTAAGACGGATTATTTGACCTTTTCGATAAAATTAGTGTTTACCATCTTGAACCCGACACACAACCCAACCAACATTTTCAATAATCGTATTTTCACAAGCGTTTTTAAAACTGTGTGTGCAAACACACACCTATCCGTCTTTTTTAGGAATTAATATGGCGGCTTATTTAATTGTAGATGTCGACAATTTGCTACAGCGGTTTCGACTAAATGGTATGTCAATTGATTTGCAGGAGTTAGCCGTTGGCCTCCGCGGTGCTGCGGCGCTCGCGGCGGGTTTGGCCAGTGCAGATCGATTGAAGGCTATTGCGCTTGCGGATTGGGATAATCTGCCAGCGTCTCCTAAGGGGATCGATCCACAGCTCATCTTCAGGGTGGCAGGCTATGAGGTGTTTGATGTCAAGCACCGCGACAGCCTGGCAGATGTTCTCATCATACATTACTTCTCGTATGATCCTGAACCGATTGATGAACTCATCCTGGCGACGACCAGTCGTGATATGCTGCCGCTGATCCGACGCATCAAGCTGACGCGCAGTTCGCGCATCCGTATGTGGGGGTCGGAAGATGTGCTCAAAGGCACCGAGTTTGCGGACTCGATCATCTTCCAACCATTGGAAACCCTGCTCGGTATTCAGTCGAAAAACGTCGCAGTCTATATCGACTTTGAGAACATCGCCATCAGCCTGAACGAACAGGGCTATGTCGTTAATCTGGATCATCTGATTCAACGCATCGTTGGACGTGCCAGTCAATATGGCCAGGTGGTGAAGATGTCCGCGTATGCGCCCTGGGGCCAACGCGGCACGCTGCCGCCATTGGTCGATGGGGCTGGTCGTGAGATTGCTGATGATGCACCCTCGCGCATGATGCTGGCCAATATCGACCCGGTCTTTAACTTACCCGGCAAAAACAGCGCTGACATCCGTATTGCGCGTGATGTCATTACTGCTGCTGCCCAACCGGATTCGCCCGACATTTATATCGTGGCCAGCGGTGACCGTGACTTCAACGAAGTCCTGAATGCCCTGGTACAACGCGGTAAATCGGTCATCATCTGGGGCGTGCGCGGTAGCACCAGCCGTATGCTGGAAAATCATCCCGGCATTGTGGTGGAGTACATCGAAGACTTCACCGACCTGGCGACCCACAAATCCCTCAGCAGAGCATCACTGGAAGCCGACCCAGCGGAGACCTTCGTGCCATCGCAGTGGTCGAGTATCGTCATGCAGTTTGACCGCATGGCTCAGCGTAATGACGTGACTTCCCTCAAACGTTCCGCATTTGTGGAGCAGTTGATAAACATGGGCGTCGTCGTCAATGCGGACCGTGCTAATGATTTGCTCTCCCAGGCGGAAACGATGGGTGTGCTGCACATCAACGGCACGCAGCTATCGGTGAATCCCAGCCATCCGATTGTGGAGAAAACGCGCGTCATCTATGAGTCGATCCAACGTCGCGTGGCTAATACGCTCAAGGTGCGTGGGTGGGAGTACGTCAACTACGGCTTCTTGCTCAAGGGCTTGGAGATGGAACCCGACATCAACCGACCAGGGATGAACGAAAACGATCAGTGGCGCTCCCATTGGATTGATAGCCTGGTCCGCGAACAAATATTGCGGCGTGAGTTGGTGCCCCATCGCCATAACCCGGATGACCTCGTTCCGGTGATCCGCCTGCCTGGTGAATTCGAAGAAGATATCGTGATGCCACCCGGCCAGGATAGCTACGAAGATGTGTTGGAAGACATCGACTGGACCGGAACGTCCATCACGGAACTGGCTGATTTTGACCCGAACGCGGCCAATATGACGGTGCGCATCATCGTCAGCGTGCAGCAGTTCACCAGCTTCCGCAATTTTGTGTGGTGCCCATTAGGGAGCCTGCACAAGCGCCTGCGTGCCTATGACAACAATATGGCGTTCCAGCGGGCTGTGGAGTACCTAGAAGCGAATAACATCGTTAGTGTGGATGAGTACCCCAATCCGCAGAGCGACTACAATACCAAAGGCATCTCGATCAACCAGGATGCGGCCTATACCCAGGCTGTGCTCAATGAGCGCGATGAGTTCATCCGCATTTTGTTGGTCCTGTACGAAAACAACCAGCCGATTACCCAGGCGACCGTCGAACAACATGCGGATGGCGGGCACTTTGATTATGATTTGTGGTTCTCCATTATGGAGACTGAAAACGTTTTGAATGCCTTACCGGGCCGCGCCGGACAGTACAGTCTGTTCCGTACGCACCATACCGTCAAAATCGTCGCTGGCGATAGCGTCGATTAAATCTGTGCGTTGCTGGCGCTTGCACTGACCAAGTCGCCTGATTTTGTGTGCCTATTGACCAAGCCGCACCAAGGCAAGCATTGTGAGTCTGTATGGTGTCTGCTACAATGCCTGCAATGCTTAAATAGGCCGATGAGTTTGCTGTCCAATTCATCTGGCGACTAAAGGTGAGGACGGTCAAGGATATGCCCCTGACAACACAAGAAAAACTCGACATCATCAAGGAATTCGGTCGCTTTGAAGGCGATACGGGTTCACCGCAAGTGCAAGTTGCTCTGTTATCTCGTCGTATCTCGCAGCTAACAGACCACCTGCGCATCCACTCTCATGATGAACATTCCCGCCGTGGTTTGCTGAAGTTGGTCGGCCAACGTCGCCGCCATCTGAAGTACATCGCCAAAAAAGACCCGCTGCAATATCGCGAATTGATCGAGCGATTGGGCTTGCGCCGCTAAGCGGCTCTGGCCGTCTGATGCGCTGCTTTGGCAGATAACGACGGCTGCATGATGCATTGCATTTGGCACGACAATCTACCCGGCTAAAGGGTGATGAAAAGAGAAGGGCACTTGGCGGTCATACGCCATCGCCCGACTCTTTACGACAACCCGGGCCGAGCCTGACGTGGCCACTGCAGAGAAAGTTCATACCATCGCCTGGTTTTACAGGAATTGGAGCATGAGGTTAGGTGTACGCGCGATAGCTGATTTCATGCACCAATCCCTGTGCCAGGCGAATTTGTTTTATGCGTAAATTTGAGGAGACATTGAATGGTTGTACAAACCCCAGAAGTTAAGACGTTTACCGCGACAATGGGTGGCGAAGAAGTCATCATTGAAACGGGGCGTCTGGCACAGCAGGCCGGTGGCAGCGTCACCGTCCGCATCGGCGATACCATGTTGCTCGCCACCGCCACGATGAGCAAATCTGTCCGTGATGGCATGGACTTCTTCCCGCTTTCAGTCGATTACGAAGAGAAACTGTATGCAGTCGGTCGTATCCCTGGCAGCTTCATGCGCCGTGAGGGTCGCCCATCGGACCGCGCGATTCTGATTTCACGCGTGATTGACCGTACCCTGCGCCCGCTGTTCCCCAAGAACATGATCAACGATGTGCAGCTCATCCTGACGTCCCTGTCATCTGACCAGGAGCATCAGGTTGATATGATCGGTATCATTGCGGCTAGCACAGCCATTATGATTTCTGACATTCCCTGGAATGGCCCGGTCGCGGGTGTCCGCATTGGCCTGATTGACGACGAACTGATCGTCAACCCATCTGTTACCCAGATGGAGAGCAGCCGCCTGGACCTGCGTGTTTCCGCTACAGAAGATGCCATCAATATGGTCGAGTGTGGTGCGGATGAAGTTGACGAAGAGACAATGGTTCGTGCTCTATCGTTGGCACAGCAGTCCGTCCAGCCGATTATCCAGCTACAGAAAGAAATCCGGGCCGCTGTCGGCAAGGAAAAATCAGATTATACGACCAAGGCCCATGATGATGCCCTGGAAGCGGAAATCCGTGAGGCTTACAGTGCTCGCATTGGCGAGATCGTCCGTAACCATACGGATCGTGCTGAGCGCAAAACAGCCATGAAAGAGATCGAAGAAGAAGTTGTTGCGGCTTACGAAGAACGCAATGCCTCTTCATCGGAAGAAGAACAGGTTAGCTTAAAGCTGGCTGCCAAAGCCGTTGATGACGTGATGGCCGAGCAAATCCGCAGCCGCACCGTCAACGAAGGCATTCGTGCCGATGGCCGCGATACCCGCACCATCCGCCCCCTGAGCGCCGCCGTTGATCTCATCCCGCGCGTACATGGCAGTGGTTTGTTCCAACGTGGCGAAACGCAGGTTTTGACGATTGCGACCCTGGGCACCCCGCGTGATTCCCAGCTCATCGACGACCTGACCAACGATGACAAGAAGCGATACCTGCATCATTACAACTTCCCGCCATTCAGCACCGGCGAAGCCCGCCCGCTGCGTGGCCCCAAACGTCGTGAGATTGGTCATGGCTCCCTGGCAGAAAATGCGTTGCTGCCGATGATCCCTGAGCAGAAGGATTTCCCTTATACGCTGCGCCTTGTTAGCGAAGTCATGAGTTCCAACGGTAGTACCTCAATGGCCAGCGTTTGCGGCAGCACCCTGTCCCTGATGGACGCAGGTGTGCCGATTAAGCGCCCTGTTGGTGGTATTGCAATGGGTCTCATCAAAGAAGGCGACAAAGTCGCTGTCTTGACGGACATCCAGGGCCTGGAAGATCATATCGGCGATATGGACTTCAAAGTCGCTGGTACGGAAGTCGGTATCACCGCCTTGCAGATGGACATCAAAATCGCAGGTGTGACTGAAGACATCATGCGTCAGGCGCTGTCGCAGGCGCGTGACGCTCGTATGCAGATTCTTGAGGTCATGAGTGGCGCCATCAGCGAAACCCGCGAAGACCTGAAAGAATCCGCACCGCGCATGATTACGATCAAGATCGATCCTGAGAAAATCGGTGCGATCATTGGCCCTGGCGGCAAAACGGTCCGCGCTCTACAGGATTCCCTCAATGTCACCGTTGATATCCAGGAAGACGGCACAGTGTTCGTCGCTGGTGAAGATGGCCCGTCCGTCTATGCTGCCCGTGATCGCATCAACGGTATGGTTGAAGAAGCCAAGCTGGGGCAGGTCTACACCGGTAAAATCACCCGCGTTGAGGACTACGGCGTCTTCGTCGAAATCCTGCCGGGTAAAGAAGGCCTGGTCCACGTCAGCCAACTGGCCGACTACCGCGTGGAATCGGTCCGTGATGAGTTCAAGCTCAACGACGAAATCATGGTCATGGTCACCGATGTCGATCCCGGTGGTAAGATCCGCCTGAGCCGTCAGGCTGTCCTCGAAGGTTGGACCATCGAAGAAGCCCGCGAGAAAGACAGCGGTGGTCGTCGTGGTGGCAACCGTCGCGGTGGTGGGGATCGTCGTGGTGGCGGAGATCGTCGCGGAGGCGGCAATCGTGGTGGCCGCAACTAGCTAACTCACAAGGCCCCCATTCATCAATATGAATCAAATGCGCTGGCTGCTAAAGTCAGCGCATTTTGCGTTCTATTCCCCTGGTTGAAATCACCTATTGCGCGCCTCTTGGCCTGTATTGCGTTTTCTTAAGCGTAACTTCGAGGCCCTTTTGGCGTATTATCTATTGTAGAGTGTTCATTTGGTTGTGATCAAAGAGCGTCGTTGCAAAGCGCTTGTATGACAGGTGCTCAATAGTCTGAGGAGCTTTTGCGTGTCCGAACCTGCGCAGTCATCGTCAAACACAGGGAAAAGCGCGTCCAGTTCACCGGAGTGGGGTTCGCGTACCAAGCGCATGATGTTTGGCATTGCCCTGGCGGCAGGGGTGGTGTTTCTCTTCTTCCTGAGGGATGCATTACCTTTGGTCATTGTGTCAGCATTGCTGGCTTTCTTGATGTACCCGATGACCACGTTCATTACCAACCGCCTTCTGATTTTCCCACCTATTCGCAACAATCGGGCGATAGCGACTATCCTGTCGTTTGTGGTGGCTGTCTTCGTCGTGACGACCATCTTGCTGGTGGTGATACCGGCCCTGACCGATCAGGTCGAGGAGTTTGTGAATAGTATCCCCGGTCTGTTGCGGGAAGCCGAAACAGTGCTGGAAAATTGGCTCAGCCAACCTTTGATGTTCAATGGTGAGCCGATTTTGCTGGATGGCGAGACGATCATCCCATTGGAACGTATCGCGGAATTAACAGGCACGACCGAGATCATTCAGCTATCGAACCTCAACCTGACCAACCTCGCCCAGTCGTTTTTCGGTTCTGTGACCACGCTCTCCGGCCCGGCTTTTAGTTTTGTGGGTGGGGCATTTAATACGATCATCAATTTTACCTTCCTGATTATGATGACGTTCTACCTGCTGAAAGATGGCGGTAGTTTTGTCGAGGGCTTCATCAGTTTGGCCCCGGATGGCTATGAGGACGATGCTCGCCGCCTCTTTGATGACCTGGGTCGCGTCTGGAATGGGTATATTCGTGGGCAGGCTATTTTGTGCCTGGTGATGGGCGTGGCGGTCTACTTTACGGCATCACTACTGGGTGTGCCTGATGCGCCGATTCTGGGCTTGTTGGCGGGTGTGCTGGAATTCATCCCGACGATTGGCCCCTTGCTGGCACTGATCCCGGCGGCTTTCCTGGGTCTGGTATCACACTCCGCGACCATTCCCTGGCTGGAAGGCGTACCTTTTGCACTTGTCATCATTTTTGTGTGGACCATGCTGCAAAACATTGAAGCGATTATTCTGGTGCCGCGTATTATGGGCGATAGCCTGGACCTACACCCGCTGGTTGTGATTATCGGCGTGTTGGGCGGGGCTGCCCTGGCTGGCGCTTTGGGCGTGATCCTGGCTGCGCCATTCATTGCCAGTGGGCGCGTCATCAGCCGTTACTTCTACGGCAAACTAACGGATAGACCAGCCTTCATCGAGCGCCGTGTCCGGGATCGCCGACGAGAAACGGGCATATCCAGGTTGCTGCTGCGCTTGTATCGCTATGTACGCATGCGCCTGAACAGTAACGGGAAACAGCGCTCGCCCGCCTCCTGAGGCGTGATGACTGGCAGTGATGCGTGTATAATGTCGCCTGAATCCTGACATGATGAAGTGAGAGACTTATGGACGATCTGAACGCACATACCCTTGCAGAAAGCGATAGCTACGCCATCTGGACGACCGTTGAGGATAACGGCGAAACCATTTTTCACCTCGAACTCGGTAGCGTCACCCTGCACTTCTTCCAGGAAGAATGGGAAGAGCTGGTGGGCTTGCTCGAATCCGCAAGCAGTGATGATAATGGTGGTGGCAAGGCTCGCAGCTCCTCCAAAAAACGGCGCTAAATGCCTGCTCAAAAATCCGAACTCATAGAAGTAATGGCCAAACACCTGCCGCCCAGTGCGGCGGGCCTGCGCTTGCTGGACGTGGGTGGCACGGCTGGCCCCATTTTGCTGCGACTGCGTCCTGATCTGGATGTTGTTATTGCCTCCGTACTTGCCAAACAATGGGACTATGCCCCACAGTCATTCGATGCCATTGTCGCTTACGATATGCCCCTCGATGCCGATTACTTAGCCGCCATTTTGCGCCTCTTGCGGCCCGGTGGCCGCTTTGTACAGGTGAATCCTATCGATCAAACATTGGATGCGATTGGCGAGTCGCTGCTTAAGGCGGGTTTCGTGCGCTGTCTGGTAGAGCCAGCCACCGAGCAGGGAGGCATCTTACTGCGTGGCGAACGTACCCATACCACCAGCGATACGCTAGAACGGGTTCAGGGCGTTGCTCAGCGGGATGCTGACCTGATTGACCTGAGCAGCTTTAAGGGCCGTTATGTGCATCTTTTGGTGCGTCAGCAGCCCAATAAACCCGTATGGCGGCTGTCCCCGGACGAGGTCATCACCTGGGACGCGGCGGCTGTCGCCCAGGAAGGCGATGCTGCACTGTTGGCATTCAGCAGTTTGCCGAAAGCAGTCGCGTTTATGCAATCGGCTGTACTGGAAAATGTCATCACAGGCATCAACAAAGTCGGTAAATTCAGCCTGCAAACTGCCACTGAATGGCCGCATCGAGCGATCGTCAATCCGACACTGGGGAGTATCACTGACATGGCGATTCAGTTCATCGCCGTTGATCCATCGACTGCTGAAGCACCCGACGAATGAGCGACCAACTGACACTGTCTGATCTGGCTTTTTTGCAGTCTGATGTGGGTCAGGTGTTGCTAGCAGACTTAGCTCAAGCCGATCTGTCGGATCGCAATCAACTGCGTTTGCTAACCCAACTGCGCCAGCAAGTGGAAGGCTCACAAGCGGCAATTGCCCTGACGACGGCCCGCCTGAGAAAAAAAGCCGAGGCGAAGTTTGGTGAAGCCGCAGCAGGCATGTTCTTCACGCAGTCGGCATTGGAGCAAGCCAGCGATCCGTTGGTACGCGCCTACCGTACTCGGCAAATTCAGGGCGAGCGTGTACTGGACGTTTGTTGTGGCATTGGCAGCGATACGAGTGCTTTTGCCGTCGCTGGTTATGCTGCACATGGCATAGATATCGACCCGGTGCGTGTTGCTATCGCGCGCCACAATGCCGATGTACTGCACAGTTCAGCCACGTTCGAGGTGGCTGATGTCACCGCTGGCATTCCCTCAGGCTATGACACAGTCTTCTTTGATCCGGCGCGTCGAGATGAACAAGGCCGCCGCATCTTCGACGTAGCGCAATATATCCCGCCGCTGTCGCTTGTTCGTAGCTGGGACGTACCGCAAATGATAGTCAAGCTGTCTCCTGGCGTAGATATCGACCAGGTGCGCGACTATGGCGGCAAGTTGACTTTCGTCAGTGTGCAGGGCGATCTCAAAGAGGCTATTTTGCAGCCAGGGACCGACTCTCAGAATTATGAGGCGGTCTTTTTGACTGATGCTGATACGTTGACCTGGGTACACGATACCCGCGTTCCTCAGCCGGAAGTGCAGATGGGCGAACCTGCTGGCTGGCTGGTGGAGCCTGACCCAGCGATATTGCGTGCTAGTCTGGTGCGCCACCTGGCCGCAGAAATAGACGCGGTCATGCTCGATGAAACGATTGGCTATCTGACGACTGACGTGCATCCGCAGACGCCCTGGGCACGCTGCTGGCGGGTTCTCGACTGGATGCCGTATCACCTCAAAAAGCTGCGCAGCTACCTGCGTGCGCATGATATTGGCACGGTGACTGTCAAGAAGCGAGGATCGCCCATTACGCCTGAGCAGCTCATCGCTGCGCTCAAACTCAAGAAGGGCACGCAGGAGCGTACCCTGGTCCTGACGCGCCTGCGAGGCGAACCCATTGTCATGATCTGTGAGCCTCAGCCTGTATAAGCCTATTGCGCACATGCCCATTGTCAAAATCAGAATTTTGGATGTGCCCCTTGCTTGCGTATAATAGGCCCTTAATGGTCGTTTATTGGGTTCTTCGCAGCGAATGATTATCGGGAACCTGGGATCGAAAGGTTGTTAATGTATTCATCGGGTAGACAGCCTATGCGCCACGAGGTCTTAACCTGGGAGGATGTGGATAAGATCATCGATATTCTGATGCCTCGTGTGCAAACCATGGGCCCATTTGACGCAATGGTGATGATCACGCGCGGTGGCGTTATCCCTGGCGGGCTGCTGGCGGAAGCACTGAATATTCAAAATCTGCTGACGGCTGCCGTAGACTTCCCCGCGACGGAAGAAGCCGGGCTGATGGCTTGGCCGATCTTCTTGCAGTTCCCGGCAGATGATTTGCTGCTGGGACGCAATACGCTTATTGTCGATGATGTGTGGGGCAGTGGCCGCACCAGTACATCGGTTCGGGGCCGCGTTGAGGCTGCGGGTGCGACGGCCTTTACCTGTGTCTTGCATTACAATCCGTACCGCTCACTATTCAGCAACGCCAAGCCGGATTTTTACGGTGAAGCAACTGACGCCTATATCATCTATCCCTGGGAAATCGACCGGGGGCCGCGAGGCTTGGATTTTGAAGAACCGAACCCTTCACCGGATCTTTCATAGCGGTTTTTGAGATAAAACGCTGATAATTAGATGGAAATTGATAGGCATTTGTCTATTTTAGACAAACCCAATTTTCATTTTTTCACCTATAATATAGGGCGACTGGAGGTAAGTCGCCCAAGATGCGACATGTCGTAGATTTTTGTATTATACTATTAATAGGTATAGTCTGGCTGAGGTGGGCAGCCGTTGTCGGTTTTTTTACTTATCCACTCAAAATATAAACACATCGCAAAGGCACACGAGTTTATGGCCGATCAGGATAAAGGGTTGAATGGACATGACGATGATTTTGCGTCCATGCTGGAATCATCGTTCGATTATTCTTATGCGCCACCCCGCCGCGGCGAAATTCGCACGGCAACGATTCTTCAGATAGAAGATCGTGAAATTATTGTTGACCTGGGTGCCAAGCAAGATGGTATCGTAACCTACCAGGATATTGAGCGGATGGATGCCGACTTCCGCCATGAGTTACAGGTCGGGGAAGAAGTCCCTGTTTACGTCCTAAATCCGCGCGATACCAACGGCAATTTGATTGTTTCTATCAATATGGGCTTGCAACGCTACGATTGGGAGAAAGCGGCCAAGCTGCTTAAATCCGAGGACGTTGTCCAAGTTGTTGTGACCGGTTTCAACAAGGGTGGTGTTCTGGTTCGCTGGAACCGCTTAGAAGGTTTTATTCCGAGTTCGCATCTGACGTCACTAGCGGCTTCTGCAGATCGCCGGGAAGCACTGTCGAATCTGACGGGCGAACAATTGGGCGTCAAGGTCATTGAAGTCGATCAGGACCGCCGTCGTCTGATCTTCAGTGAACGCGAAGCACAGCGCGAATGGCGCCAGCAGCAGAAGGCGCGTTTGCTCGATGAACTCAATGAAGGTGATGTCGTCCCAGGTACAGTGACTGGCCTGCGTGACTTTGGCGCATTCGTTAACATTGGTGGGGCTGATGGCCTGATCCATGTTAGCGAGTTAGCTTGGCACCGCGTCGATCACCCGCGCGATATTCTCAGTGTTGGCGATAAGATTGATGTTTATATCTTCAATTTGGATCGCAAAACCAATCGTATCGCGCTCAGTCGCAAACGCCTGTTGCAGGACCCCTGGGATACCGCATCGACCATCTACCACGAAGGCCAATTGGTCGATGGCGTCGTCACCAACGTTGTCGATTTCGGCGCATTTGTCGCGCTCGATGATGGCCTGGAAGGGTTGCTGCATCTGAGCGAAATGGGCGATGGGTCCCTCAAGGAACCGCACTCCTATGTTCAAAAGGGCGACCGCCTGTCCTTACGCATCAGCCACCTGGAGCCAGAAAAGCGTCGTGTGGGCTTCACCCAGCGCTGGGGCACGGAAGCCAGTACAGGTGAAGGTGACGATGCGCCGCCAGCATCAGGCGAGGCTGAGGCCGAAGGCGAAGTCAGTGACGAGGCTGTGCCCGAGAATGACGACGTGGTTGAAGCCGGTGCAGAAGCGCAGGTCGAAGCTGAAGCTGAGGATGTTGTTGAAGCTGAGGATGTTGTTGAAGAAGAGGCTCAAGAGGAAGACACATCCGAGGCAGAAGATGCGCCCGAAGACGATGATGCATCTGAAGACGATGACGAATCTGAGGACGATGACGAGTCTTAAATCGGCTAACATTATCGCAAAAATAGGACTTACCTATCGAGAGTCGGGGCTTGTGTTGTCATAGCAAGCTGCCGACTTTTTGTTTACCTGTCAGAGCCACATGGTGCGTTAAGGCTGACACAAATCGTCATGTTGAAGGCCTGCACAGCCTGCCGTACTTGCCTGAATAATCATGATATTCCGCCGTAAAAAAGATGATCTTACTCCTAGTCGCCCAACGGGCGCTTTTCCGCATGATTGGAAGGTATCACCTGAGTTGACAATCACCTGGGCCAACAGTATAATGCCGCCGTCCTGTGTATCATGCAGTGGCTAAAATGGGAGGCTCGTTCTACACCTAGGGAGAAGCCGAACGGCCTTATCATTAGACATGATCTTTAAAATTCAACTGGATTTGCAGTACCCCATCGCACCCAAGTTATCGCTATGCAGTGATGTGGGCTGTTTTTATGTGTCTTACTAGGCTGTCGCTGTTTTATGTGTCCTTAGCAGGGCGTACATCGTTCGTTTTAGGGAGTTTATTCACCAATGTCTACCGATGTTTCAACCGATTTGTCAATCGATGAGATGAGCTTTGAAGAACTGCTGGAGCAATCGCTGGCCAAGAGCCAATTAGAGCGCGGCGATATTGTGACAGGAGTGATTCTGGCTGTCGATCATCACGGCCTGATTGTCGACGTAAGCTGGAAGCATGATGGTGTCGTGTCCCGCACAGATATTGAGCGTATGGGCCTGACCACCGAAGACTTCAACGTCGATGATGAGCTGGATGTTGCCGTCGTCCGCCTGGATGATATGGAAGGCAACCTCATCCTATCCGCAGCCCAGGCCAAGCAAAACGAAGATTGGCAGCGTGCAGAAGTCCTGCAAGAGAGCGACGAAGCCTGGTCCGGCGAAGTTGCTGCGGCCAACAAGGGCGGCCTGATTATGCCATTTGGCAACTTGCGCGGCTTTATCCCGGCAAGCCATGTGGTCGATCTGCCGCGCGGTCTGAATGAAGATGACCGTATCCGCTATCTGGAAAACCTGGTAGGCACTGAAATCAGCGTGAAGGTGATCGAGGTCAACCGCAAGCGTCGTCGTCTGGTCTTTAGCCAGCGCAATGCGGAACGTGAGAACCGCGACGCCCGTAAGGAAAGCTTGCTGGCAGAGTTGAACGAAGGCGACATCCGTACCGGTATCGTCAGCGGCCTTTGCGACTTCGGCGCATTTGTTGACCTGGGTGGTGCTGACGGCCTGATTCATATTTCAGAACTGGCTTGGCATCGTGTCCGTCACCCGCAAGAGATTGTCAATGTGGGCGACAAGGTCGAAATCTACATCCTGCACCTGGACGAACGTGGCAAACGTATTGGCCTCAGCCTTAAGCGCCTGCAACCCAATCCCTGGTCACAGGTGGACGATATGTATCACATCGGCCAATTGGTCGAAGGCACTGTCTCCCGTGTCGAGCCATTCGGTGCGTTCATCAGCCTGGAACCGGGCATTGAAGCCTTGCTG
Organism: Anaerolineaceae bacterium; assembly: GCA_002699585.1. GTDB lineage: Bacteria > Chloroflexota > Anaerolineae > Aggregatilineales > Phototrophicaceae > Phototrophicus. The sequence continues at coordinate 369,403 of PABP01000009.1, forward strand.
CACGTCAGCCAGATTTCCGATGAGGATACCGAGGACCCGACCCGTCACGTGTACGAAGGTCAGCGCATCCTGAACCGCATCATCAGCATTGAGTCTGAGAAGCAGCGCCTGGGCCTGAGCCTGAAGGAAGTCACCGAGGGCGAGCTGCAGCAATGGGAAGAAGCCCGTGCAGAAGCCGCTGCGGCGATGGTCGCACAGGACGCAGACGAAGAAGTTGAAGAAGAAGCTGAACTGGCAGAAGCGGCTGTTGAGTCCTAATTAACACGTTTCTATCGACATTTTAAGGCACCACTGTATGGTTGACGCTGTACAGTGGTGCCTGTCTATTGTATAGTAGACCCACAAATTCCGAACATGTATTTGTCTAGAGGATGTTAGCGAGTTATATGGCATCAGTAAAACTTAAACCAGGTGAATCACAAGAAGCTCTGTTGCGCCGCTTCCGTAAACGCGTGACCAACGCAGGTATCCTCAGCACGGTGCGCCGCAAGCGCTGGCACATCAGCAAGAGCGAACTGCGTCGTATTGAAAAGAAAAAGGCGATTCGCCGCGCCCGCCGTCGGCAGCGCAAGGCTGAAACGCGTGGTGGCCTTTAGGCCCGACCTGTTAATAATCAAGAATAGGTTATCGACAACCGCTGTCGTAATTCGGCAGCGGCTTGTTTTGTTAAGCACATTTTGCCAGATGCCCTTACAATTTTAGTCTGCCAGAATGCGTTATTAATTCCGTTATTAAATGGATTGTTGCACAAGGGCATAGCGCTTTGTTATGCTTTGTGGAGATTATGTGACCAACGAGCCACCTACTAGGAGATTTATGGCTAAGCAAGAAGAGAAACTCGAAGTTGAAGGTACTGTCGTTGAAGCACTGCCTAATACGCAGTTCATTGTGGAACTGGAAAATGGCCACCGTGTTTTAGCATATCTGTCGGGCAAAATGCGTAAATTCTACATTCGCATCTTGTTGGGCGACCGTGTGCGTGTGGAAATGACGCCGTATGATATGACGCGCGGCCGCATTACCTACCGCCACCGCGATCAGCAGAGCAATCGGCCCTAACGACGCCAATATTCGCCTTGTGCAGATAACTTAATGATTTTTTGCTCGCATATAATGCGGGCTATTTTGCGTTCTGATGCAGGGCTAAGCGGGTGGCTTTTCGCCCCAGTGGACGGCCATCGTACCGAACATGAAGGTTTTATAGGCGACGTTGACGAACCCAGCATCGCGCATGAGGGCGGCTAGCTCGTCCGGTGTCTTGAACTTCTGTGTGGATTCCGGCAGGTAGGTATAGGCATCGGCTGCTTCTTTTCCGCCGATGATACGCCCCATGATCGGGATGCCATATTTCAAGTGCATTAAGATAAAGGGCTTGAGCAGGTTATTTGGCGGTGGCGACGTATCCAGAATGACGATGCGCCCCCCTGGCTTGAGCACCCGCTTTTGTTCCTCCAGGGTGCGCGTGATGTCGATAACATTGCGCACCAGGTAGCCCGATACGACCGCGTCGAAGCTGGCATCGCGATAGGGCAAGTTGAGCGCATCAGCGCCCGTCCAGCCGACCTGATCGCCATGTTTAAGGTGCATGCCCACGCGCATCATACCCAAAGAAAAATCACCGCCAATGACGGTTGCATTGGGGGCCTGTTGTAAGGCTTCAAAGGCGATGTCACCTGTCCCCGTTGCCAGGTCCAGCAGTGCGCCGTTTTGGGGCAAATGCGCCTGTTTGATGACAAAACGGCGCCAGCTCATATCCTGGCCAAAGGTCATCAAGCGGTTCATGAGGTTGTAGCGCCGTGCGATGCGGTCGAACATATTCTGCACGTAGTCAGCGCGTTCTTTGCCTGTCAGATGAGCCATGAGGGTCTGTTGTCTTTCTTGCGATTCTTCTTACAAATGATCAGGATCTAAAGCGTTCAAAACTAGCTGAATTATACGGGAAGCGGCTTAACCCAGAATGAGCAAATTACAGGCCGACTGTTTAGTCGAGCAGGGCTTGCACGCGCTCGACATGGCTGCCTTTCCAGTAGACCTTGCCGCAGTCCTGGCACTGTTTAAAAACATCGTATGCCTCAGCGACATGATCCGGCAGTTGGTCGATGATCTCGATTTTGGCCACATCATCCAGCAGGCCGTTGCAAGCCGCACAACGGCTAAAAGGTCGGGCGTGGGTTGCCAGGTCATAACGCGCATGGATTTCGCCTAAGCGCTCGTTTGGTTGTGTTGTACGCACATAATAGCCATACTCAACCAGACTGCGCTTGAGCACGCCCAGGTCGCGCGTCAGCAGGATGCGCTGCTCATCGTGAGACACCTGGGCCAGTTCATCGTCAGGATAATCATTGCGGTATAGTGTATCGTAACCCAGCAGGCGTAAATAGCTGGCCAAGCGCCCCAGGTGTGTATCCAGAATGAAACGCGGCGCTCCCGTTACGACGGGGATCAGGCGCTGCTTGGGCGACATGTCAGCGGTATCAGCGTCACTGTAAACGGCGATCTGGTCGCCATCCTCTACGATAGCCTCAAAGCCGACGCTCACGCCATTAATCACGATTAAGTCCACCTCAGGATGCGGTGGCCCGATGGATTCGATCATATCTTTTGCCGATGCACGCCAGTCAAACTCAAGCACAATTGGCTGCTCACCCTGATTCGGCGGCAGAAAGTAGTCCAGCGTTCCGTAGAATGTAAACGTCGCCTGTGCCATTTATGCAGGCCGTTTCGCTAGGACGGCCACCCAATCAGTTTGCTGTAAGCGCTGATAAGGTTCTAGGCCTGTTTTGCGCAGGGCCGCTTCGACTTCCTCAACCTGATCTTCAATCAAACCACTGAACACGGCCAGTCCGCCCGGTTTGACCGTTTGGCCCAGATTGTTATCGCACATGGGGATAATAATCTTCGCCAAAATGTTGACCACTACCAGATCGAACTGGCGACCCGTTTCCAGCACGGCTTCCAGGCTGCCCGCTTCAGACGTGATGGCTTCGCCAACGCCGTTATCATCAGCGTTTTCGATAGTCGTTTTGACTGCGACTGGGTCAATATCGACCGCGTAGATGTCCTGTGCGCCCATCTTAGCGGCGGCAATCGATAGGATGCCACTGCCACAGCCCAGGTCGAGCATGTCTATTCCCGGTTCCACGACCAGTTCCAGCGCTTCCAGGCACAATTGTGTCGTCGGATGCGTGCCTGTGCCAAAGGCCATGCCGGGGTCCAGGCTGATGACCACATCTTCCGGCTGTGTCTCGACCTCAATCCAGCGGGGACGGATCAAAATACGCTTGCCGAGCCGCACCGGCTTATAGTGTACCTTCCAGGCATCGGCCCAATTTTCATCTTGGACGGTATGGTACATCGCCTCGCCAACCGGGTACATCATGTTGAGATAGACCAGCACCTGATCGATTTTTTGCTTGGTTTCCGCAGCACGGTCATCATCGGCATAATATCCGCGCACGATGAGGTACTCTGGCTGGGGATGCTCGTCCTCGTCCCAGGCAATCGGCATAGCGCCGCCTTGCTCGATAGAAACGCCCTGATGACAGAATTTCTGTAACTCCTGGGCGACCGCTTCGGCGGCTTCGCCATCAACATGGAGTGTGACTTCGACCCATTGGCCCATGTGCTTGGTCCTCGTTCCTTTGGTGAATGATTTTGCGCGAATGCGTTTAGCGCAAACAAATTTTGGCTGTTAAGTGTAGCAGAATAGCGAAAGGCACACCGTAGGGGGTGTGCCTGTTGGTTACAACGAGAGAACGCCGTGATGGTCTATTGTTCGCCGCTGAAGAAATCCGTCATACGGGCGAAGAAACCGCGTTCCTGCTGCGGCTGGATCGTCTCGCCGAAGGTATCCGCGAGCTGCTCGAATAACTCACGCTGTTCTTCTGTCAGTTTGGTTGGTACAGCGACGGTCACGTAGACCAGTTGATCGCCGCGTCCGGCGTTGCTGCCATCATTGCGCAGGCGGGGCATGCCTTTGCCACGCAGGCGGAATGCTTTGCCGGTTTGCGTCCCTGGCGGTATCGATAGCTCGACATCGCCATCGACGGTCGGCACGACGACCTTGTCGCCGAGCGCCGCCTGGGCCATATTGAGCGTAAAGTCCAGGATGATGTCGTTATCGCGACGGGTGAAAAGGTCGTGTTCTTCCACATGTACGACGATATATAGATCGCCTGGAGGGCCGCCTTGCTCACCAGCGTCACCATCCCCGCGCGATTGAATGCGCAGGCCATCGTGTACGCCCGCCGGAATATCGACGTTCATCTTGACAGATTTGCGGCGACGACCGGAGCCATCGCAATTGTTGCAGGGATCGGTGATGATGGTGCCACGACCACCACAGCGCGGGCAGGCCGCCATGCTGACGAAGGAGCCAAGCATAGTCTGACGTGCTTGCCGGATCTGGCCCGTGCCCCGGCAGTCCGGGCAGGTGACGGGCGACGTGCCTTCTTTGGCACCGCTGCCGTCGCATACATCACAGACTTCTAAACGATGGAACTCGATTTCTTTTTCAGCACCGTGTGCGGCTTCCATAAAAGAGACTGTGACATCGACGCGCACATGGCCGCCGCGTTGTACGGTACTACGGCGACCGCCTGTGCTGGCTCGGCCACCAAAGGCGCTGTTGAATACTTCGAAGATGTCTTCAAAGTTGATGTCTACGCCACCATAGCCGCCATATCCACCGCCTGCCGCGCCATTGACGCCTGCATGGCCAAATTGATCGTACCGGGCGCGTTTATTGTCATCAGACAATACTTCGTACGCCTCGTTGATCTCTTTGAATTTGACTTCAGCATCGTCATCTTCGCTGACATCCGGGTGGTATTGGCGTGCGAGCCTGCGGAATGCCTTCTTGATTTCACTGCTGTCAGCGCCGCGTTGTACACCCAGCACATCATAATAGTCTCTTGCCATAGTTGCCGTTGTTACCTCACTGTGTTGTCTGTGCGTATTCAGTTGATACGCAAACCGGAGCTTAGGCAGATGCCTATGCTCCGGCGATTGTCAACTTGCGATTTTAGCTCTCGGTGAACTCAGCGTCGATGACGTCTTCATCGTCGGCAGCGTTGTCTTCGGCGGCACCGGCGTCCTCGGTTGCTCCTGCTGCGGCCCCATCCGGGCCAGGTGCCGCGCCTTCGGCATTCTGGTACATCTGAGCGCCGAGCTGTTGCATCTGTTCGTTGAGCGCTTCGGTCGCTGCCTTGATAGCGGCGATGTCGTCGCTTTCCATGACCGCTTTCAGCTCATCGACCTTGGCCTGTGTCGAGCTAACTGCTTCTTCCGGGAGCTGCTCACCATAGTCCTTCAGGAACTTCTCGGTATTGAAGACCGCGCTGTCGGCCTGGTTCTTGACCTCGACCGTTTCTTTGCGGGCGGCGTCTTCGTTGGCGTGCTTCTCAGCTTCTTCCACCATACGATCGACTTCGCTATCACTCAGGCCGCTGCTGGCCGTGATGGTGATCTTCTGCTCACGGTTGGTGGCTTTGTCCTTGGCGCTGACGTTCAGGATACCGTTGGCATCAATATCGAAGGTCACTTCGACCTGCGGGACGCCACGCGGCGCAGGCGGAATGCCATCCAGAATAAATTGGCCGAGTGACTTGTTGTCTTTGGCCATCGGGCGCTCACCCTGCACCACATGGATCTGTACCTGGGTCTGGTTATCCGCGGCGGTGCTGTAGACCTGCGTCTTGCTGATCGGAATGGTGGTGTTGCGGTCGATCATCGGTGTGGCCACGCCACCCAATGTCTCTACGCCTAGCGTCAGCGGGGTGACATCCAGCAGCAGGATGTCTTTGACATCGCCGCCGAGCACACCCGCCTGGATGGCCGCACCGAGTGCGACGACTTCATCCGGGTTGACGCCCTTGGTCGGCTCTTTGCCGAAGAATTTCTTAACCGCTTCCTGGATCGCTGGCATACGGGTCATACCGCCGACCAGCAGCACGGCGTCAATGTCGCTGGCTTTGAGCTTGGCATCGGCCAGGGCCGCGCGTGACGGTTCAATCGTACGCTGGATCAGATCATCGACCAGGCTTTCCATCTTGGCACGGCTGAGTGTGACGTTCAGGTGCTTGGGGCCGCTGGCATCTGCTGTGATGAAGGGCAGGTTGATGTCGGCGCTCAAGGTGCTCGACAGTTCAATCTTGGCTTTTTCCGCGGCTTCCTTCAAGCGTTGCAGCGCCTGACGATCCCCACGCAGATCAATACCATTTTCCTTCTTGAATTCATCGGCCAGCCAGCTAATCAGGCGCTCGTCGAAGTTGTCACCACCCAGGTAGGTATCGCCATTGGTGCTCTTAACCTCAAACACGCCTTCAGCGATTTCCAGGATGGTCACATCGAATGTACCACCACCCAGGTCATAGACGGCAATGGTGCCATCTTTGCGTTCGCCCAGGCCATAGGCCAGCGACGAAGCGGTCGGCTCATTGATGATACGCAGCACTTCAAGACCAGCGATCTTACCCGCGTCCTTGGTAGCGTTACGTTGAGTGTCATCGAAGTAAGCCGGGACGGTGATGACTGCTTGATCGACCGTTTCGCCCAGGTAGGCTTCGGCATCGGCCTTGATCTTCTGCAAGATCATCGCGCTGACTTCCGGCGCGCTGTATTCGCGGCTACCCATAAGGATGCGCACATCGCCGTTGGGGGCTTCTTTTACTTCATAAGGGACCAGCTTGAGCGCTTCTTTGACTTGCTTGTCATTGAACTTCTTGCCCATAAAGCGCTTGACTGAGAAGATCGTATTTTCCGGGTTTACGACAGCCTGGTTACGCGCGACTTTACCAACCAGCCGCTCGTCGCCTTTCATCGCCACGACCGACGGAATGATGTTGCTGCCTTCTGATGAAGGGATGACCGTCGGTTCGCCACCTTCCATGACGGCGACTACGGAGTTTGTCGTACCCAGGTCGATACCAATAATGCGTCCCATAAGTTCTTTCATCTCCTGATAGTTGATGATATCGTGATTGTGTATTTTGCTTGATAAATTTCGTGCGCTGGTTCAGCCAGCGGTTGATGTCTACTCTGTAGCTTGCGACTGTTAACTTGCGACCCGTACCAGCGCTGGACGCAAGACGTGCTCACCGGAGACATACCCTTTTTGTAGGGTCGTTGTTACGACGCCACTGTCATACTCGCTGCTGTCGTCGGTGCCGATAGCTTCGTGCATACGCGGGTCGAACGGCTCACCGACTGGATCGACAACCTGGACGTGATAGTCTTCCAGCAATTTGTCAAACTTCTTGAGGATAAGCGCTGTTCCGCTGACCCAGGAATTATCCTTCAGTTCGTCCGGGATATTTTCCAAAGCGCGGCCGAAGTCGTCAATCATTGGCAGCATTTTCGCAATCGTATCGAATGAGGCCCGTTCAAAGGATGCTCTCATCTCGCGGTCGGTGCGCTTTTTGTAGTTGATGAACTCGGCGCGGGCGCGCTGCCATCCTTCCATGTTGGTCTTTGCTTCTTGGCGCGCAGCCTCTAATTGTGCCTGCAATTCAATCTCCGTTTGGTTTTCAGGTTGGTCTTCTGTCTGGTCCTGTGTTGATGTCGCCTCGGCTTGCTCTGCTGCCGACGCGGTCAGGTCATGTTCGGGTGCTTCTGTAATTTCATCATGTGTTTCTGCGTGCGTTTTGGCGGCATCGCCATCAACGCTTTGGTTGGCTTTGATTGTCTCGTCTGACATCTTTGCTCCTGTGGTTACCAATATGAATCCTGTTCAGAGCGCAGAACGGCTCTAGTGTAGCGAATGAATAATAGAATCTTATTAGCAGATTGAGTAGAAAATAAATGTTTGCCGGATTAACCGAATTAATTTTGACGTTTCCATCTCAGAATGACACAGTCACATCTAGCTGTTGCTGCCCGGTTTCAGCAGCACACTGCCCGTGTCGCTATCGTCGGCGTCTTCATCCTGATACAGTTGCACCAGCATATCGGTCATCACATTGCTGACGTGGCGTACCGTGCTGATGGCGCGACCATAGTTGATGTGCGTCGGGCCGACAACGGCTAACGCGCCGCCGAGTTGATCCGGCATGCCATAACGCCCCATGACGATGCTCACGCGGTCGATCTCATCGACTTTTTCATTGCCAGCGATGATGACCTGAACGGCGTTTTCTTCCACTAAGGGCTGCAAAAACTGGGCGAGAATCATCTCGAAGACCGGGCGTTCCTCTAATACCCGCACGGCCTGCAAAGCGCTTACACCATCCTGGAAGGCACTAATCATATCGCTCAGGCCCTCGCGATAGATCACGCTGAACTGCTGCTTACTGGCCGAGTCCAGCAGATCGGCTGCCAGGTCGACCACTTCCTGTTCCAGCAAGGGCAGGTGGCGCGCCTTCACGCGGATCTGATTAGCATTCAAACTGGTGCACAGCGAATTAATATGCTCTGCGGTTTCTGCTAGTTTGCTCTGAGTGACGGGTTCCGCCAGGGTCAGCATACGCTGATGGACGGTGCCGCTTTGGGTAACCAGCACCAGCAGCGTCAGGCGGCCCTGGATACCAATGAGTTCCAGGTGCTTAAAGGTATCTGACGTAGCTGCCGGAGAAGTGATCAACGAGGCGGTCTGGGCCGTCCGCGCTAAGAGTTTGGCAGCTTGCCGCAGCCATTGGTCGAGCACTGCCGGCATCTCGCTGAACTTCTGCTGGATGAGCGTGCGCTCGGCAGTGGGCAGGTCCACATCACTCAATAAGGAGCGCACAAAGTACCGATAGCCCAAAGTCGTTGGAACGCGCCCCGCCGACGTATGTGGCGCAGCGATTAACCCCAATTCCTCCAGTTGGGCCATCTCATTACGGATGGTCGCAGAACTGACACCCAGGCTGTCATGTTCATAGAGCTGCTTGGAACTCACGGGTTCAGGATTTTTCGTATATTCCTGAATGACCAGCGCCAGGATGCGTTCCTGTCGCGTGCTCAATTCTGGTAATTGTGAACCATCTTCTTGTGGCTTCGTGCTCATGAATATGGACTCATTGCGTCGGGTGTGTGTGCGCGTGTCGCCAGTTGGGCCGTATGCTGTATGGTATTCCAGATGTCATACGGATAAGTGCATACCTATATTCTATGAGGTTATGGATAGGCCAATCAAGTGTTGTTCAGCCAGTCAGAGGGCTTTCTCGTAAGATTCGTATTGGAATTGTTATCCAATAACCGTAGACCAGTTCCCAAGAACAAGGTACGATTAGTAACATACATTGGACAAGTGCCTAATAAGACAGGAGAGCAATATGGGTGCGCATACTTTCGATGTGAATGAATCAGAATTCAAACAAGAAGTCCTGGACAGCGATACGCCTGTTCTGGTGGACTTCTGGGCGGAGTGGTGTGGCCCGTGCAAGATGGTCGCCCCGATTGTTGACGAAATTGCGTCAGAATATGAGGGCAAGCTGCGCGTCGCCAAACTCGATGCCGATACCAACCAGAATGTCGTCATGCAGTATGGCGTGATGGGTATCCCCACCTTGATTCTGTTCAAGGGTGGCGAAGCGGTCGCTCGTGTGACGGGCTTCCGTCCCAAAGAGAATATCATGCGCGAACTGCTGCCGCACATCGGCTAAGGTATCACCAGATCAAATAGACAAAATGCTCCCAACGTGGGAGCATTTTTCTTTTAAGCAGGCGAATATGACTGATGCTGTTTCGTCTACTTAGGAGGCAAAACCATATTGAGGACGACGCGATATAAATCATACTCCTGTTTGCGCTTCATTGCGCGCCAGATGGCTGCCTCAGTTTTTAGATAGGCCACTGCCCGACGGTAGCCCATCCGCTTGAGGACCAGGATAATTTTCTCATAGTGAACGATGTCGTCATCGCGTCGGTAAGCGGCGTCTAACGTGGCTTGCTCTTGTAGGTAATCGATGGCGTCTGCAACGCGCTTCTTGCTTTGTAGCATGGTGATGTTGCCCTTAGGACTAGAACACAAAGTTTGAACTGGGTTGTTGCAATTAATAGAAATAAAAACAGCTTAGCATAAAAATAGTCGCCTGATGACAAATGTTTTGGAAATAAAAATGCTCCCGGTTTGGGAGCATTCGTTTTTTTGAGTTCGACTGATTTTAGTCGGATGCGGGTTCGCCTTCAGCCTGTGCCAGTGTGGACTCCGGCGCAAGTGGCACATAGATATGGAAAGTAGAGCCTTTGCCCAGTTCACTTTCCACGTCGATGCTGCCCCCGTGTTGCTCCACAATCGCATAAGAGAGCATCATACCCAGGCCGGTGCCGGTCTCGCGTTGCGCTTCTTGATTGCTACTGCGGAAGTAGTTTTCCTTGAATAGGCGCGATACATCCTCTGATGACATGCCGATGCCCTCATCTGTAACGGACACGCGCATCATCTGGCTGGTGGATGTATGCGTCTTGCTCTTGTAGTCGTTCACAACAGCCGCATCAATCGTGATGGTCGTATCTTCCGGGCTGTACTTGTTGGCATTGCTGACCAGATTGGTGAGCACCTGAATCAGCCGTGTTTCGTCGCCCATCACAAGCGGCAGGCCATCCGGCACATTGTTGATGAGTTCCTGATTCTTGCTATCCAGAATGTGGATGAAGGGCTGCAACGCGCCAATGACCGCGTGGCGGATGTCCATCGGCTCGACTTCCACACGGAATTCGTTGGCGTCAACTTTGGCGGCATCGCGCAAATCAGAGATGATCGTTTCCAGACGGTTGACGTTGTTGCGCACAACCGACAGCATCGACTGCTGCTGCTCGGTGAGTTCGCCGCTCATACCTGCCAGCAGGGCATCGGCATAGCCCTTGATGGGCGTCAGCGGGTTCTTCAACTCGTGCGCCGCGAAACCCATAAACGTACTCTTGGACTTATTAGCGTCGGTCAGCGCGGTATAGAGTTGGGCATTGGCAATCGCGATGCTGGCATGCTCCGATAGGCGCTGAGCAAAACCCCAGTTCGTCAGGCTAAAGCGCGGATTCTGATTGGTCTCCAGGATGAGCATGGCGTTGATCTCGTCACCACTCATCATGGGCACGGTAATCTGGCTGAGGCTGTTCGTTAGGCCGCGATCATAGCTGGGGTCGATGCTGACGTCGGGTGCGAAGTCTGCGCTGCGGGTACGCATCACACGGGCGATGATGCCCTCATCCAGCGGCCAGTATTTGCCCTGTGCTCCCTGCGGATATTCGTCTTCGCTGTAACCTTCAATCGCTACAATTTCGAGGTACGGCGGGGATAAGTTCACCAGGCCCAATGCGCCAGCCTGGGCTTTACACTCGGCCATCGCGCTGTGGGTGGTAATCTCAGCAACAGTTTTCAAGTCGAGCGCACGGTTTAGCTCACGGTCGATGCGCTCCAACACTTCCAACTCGCGTACACGGTCAGATAACTGAATATCCTGCATTTGCAGCAAACGCGCATTTTCAATAGCGACCGCCGCCTGTCCGGCGAAGGTCGAGAGCAGGTCTTGATCGGCACGCACGAAGATGGTGCCATCTTTCTTGTTCATAACTTGCAGCACGCCAATCACGTTATTCTTGGCGACCAGCGGCACCGTTAGCAGCGAGCGCGCCAGCACGTCTTCGTCGAAGTCACGCGCATGATGCGGGTCTTCAGCGACGTTATTGACAATCATGGCCTCGGCATTGGTCGCCACCTGGCCGACGATACCCGTATCCAGCGGAATGCGTGTGCCGACGAGTTCATCACCAGCGCCACCAATCACCACGTTGAATTCCAGGCTATTTTCGTCTTCGGGTGGCTTCAATAACAGCGAACCGGCCTCGGCGTTCAAAATGTCAACGGCATTATCCATGATGAGGCCCAACAGCTTGTCGACATCGGCCTCGGTCGCTACCAATTGCTTGGAAATATCGTTGAGTACCGTAAGCTGACGTTCACGCGCCTGTGTCTCAGAGAAGAGGCGGGTACGCTCGATGCTGGCCGCTGCCAGCGCACCGACATCGCTCAGGATACGCAGTTCTTCCGGCGTGTATTCTGACCCTGGCGTCGTCTGGGCGACGGCCAGGACGCCGAGTGTGGTCGTTTTGGCTGTCAGCGGGACACCCATCCAAGCTTTAATGCGCTCGGACTCGAATTGCTCGGTAATGCCGCGTGAGCGCAATTCCTGGCTGTAGTCGGTGGTATTGCGGGCCACACCTCGGCGAATGACCTCGCTAATGAGGTCGTTGCCAAGCGGCCAATGGCGATTTTCCATCGCAGCAATACGATCATCATTCTCCAGGAAGAAAGCATAGTAGACGTTATCAGTCGTGGTATCGCTCAGGGCGATGTAGAAGCAGTGCGCTGTAATCAGCTTACTGGTCTGAGTGTAAATCAATTCCAGCAAGTCATCGAAATCAATCGTAAAGCTGACAGCTTGGCTGACCTGACTGAGGACGTCCAGTTCTTGTACGCGCCGTTCCAGCGAATTGATGACCTGCGAACGCTCGGTGGCGATGGCGAACTGGCTGGTCAGGTTGTTGATGAAACGAATCTCTTCAAATTCATAGCGATTGGCGGTCGCTGAGGGTGCCCCCACTACGATAAAACCATTCAGACGATTGGCACCAGGCAGGGGAGCCAGTACCCGTGCTCGCAATATCTGTAGCCGTCCGCGCTCTGACCACGTTTCATGAGGCCAGGGTTGCCCAGGTAACAGGCTGATCGGCTCGTTGGATTGCGAAAGCAGCTCGACAATGGCACTGTCTGATGTGACGATAATGTCCGTTTTATCGGGTAGGTCAGGATAGGCTTCGAAATCGTCGTTATTCTGACGTAAAAAGACGAAAACGGTGTGGGCTTCGATGTTTTCTTTCAGCAGGCTGACGTAGCGATTGGCGATCAAATTGTAGTCGCTCATGCCCGTCATATTGCGGCCAAAGGTCTCGACGATACCTTGTAGATTGCGCCGCTGCCGGAAGTAGATGTTATCGATGCGCGACTGAAGTTGGTTACGCACCGGGGTGAACAGCAGCACCAGGAAGAAGATGATGATGCCCATCACAACCGGGTCATTGACGCGGATGGCATTGCCCGCCACCATCGAACTGCCGAAGATCAGCAGGAAGAAGGCGAACAGCAACGCACCCAGCATAATCAGGTAGGTCAAGCTGGTGCTGATGACGCGGTCAGTATCGACCCGGCGATATTGCAGCACCGCATAAGCCAGGGCGGCATTCGGGAAAATGAAAAGCGGCATCAGTGCTTCAAACGCAATAGCTACCTGCTGCCCGCTGCTCACAAGGAACGTATTTAGTAGCCAGATGATCACCGGTAAGACCATCAGCGAAGTGCCGATGAGCACGCTGTTGACCTGATCGCGCGTCGTGACCAGGATGGCCCGTGGTCGTTGATAGAAAACTAGCAAGCCCTGCATCACCAGCAGGCCAAAGATGGCGTAGTAGGCCGCAATTCGGTTGGCCTGGTCATCCCAGGGGGAGGTTGGGTTGTAATAACCTCGGCTGTACCAGACAGCAATCGCCACACCAATGGCAATCGGTGCATATTGCAACCAGGGCAAACGATACAAAAACGTCGCGCGTGAGGGAAAGATCATCCCCAGGGTGATGAGCGCGCCGCCGGCTCCTGCCGCCGCCAGCATCCATAGTGGCAACAATAGTTGGATTGTGCCCACATCGAAGATGCCGCCTACAAAGATAGCTGATGAAAAAGCAAAAAAGGCGGCATATAGGGCAGCACGATCATGCGAGCGCACGACCAGTATCGCAAAACCAATTAGCAGGATTATCAGGCCGCTGGCGAACGGCAGCCCAAAGAATGCCAGGAAATCCGATAGCGGAAAATCGCGCAGGGTGAACGTCACTGAACATTGGGCGATGCCATCGACCGGATCTGCACATAGCTCAGGGTTGGTTGGGTTGATCGACACATCACGCTGGAAATCCAGGGTGATCGTTTCACCGGGGGCCATGCTTTCCATCGTGCTGACGAAGTTCTGACGCATCGCCGCGAAATTGCTCAGATCATCGGCCAGGGGTTGGCCATCAATGCCTGTGACCCAATCTGCGCGCAGCAGGCCCGCTTCTCTGGCAGGCCACTCCTGGAAGGTCCCCGGAGTCGCTGCCGTCGTGACCATCGTGTAGGAATAGAAGGCCCCGGTAAACGGTCGCTGCCAGGTCTGGATGCCAGTGACAAGATAAACAATAAAGGCTGCTGCTGTCACCAGGCCATAAATCGCAACTACCACTCGCCAGATGGTCGCGCCTGTTCGGCTGGGGCTGGCGGTATTTTGTAGCGGTGCCCCGGTGCGCATCGTGGTTTCTGTCATGGGTTTGCTCGCGAGAACTTAATCGACTTTGATCGCTACTCAAACGATATTGTAATTTTATCATACACTGCCAACTGAACCTGTAAGATCTCATATCATTTTGGCGGATTCCTTTTGTGAATGGCGCTATTTGTTATAATCCGTTTGCAACTGTGCTTTTATGCAGTGCAGGTTGCACGACACAGTGTGGACGACATCGGCTTATGTGCGTGCAGGAATGCAAGCGACCATGTTTTGAATGGTCATCATCTGTCTACCGCTAGCCTATCATCCTGCTCAATATAAGGAACTTTTGACTCAAATTAACGTAGAAGCCTATGGGAGCGTATGCGTGATGGATAGAGTACCGGGCACAAAAATTGATCGCTACGAGGATCGCGAATCGCGGATGCGCTTCGGCAAGATGAAGATTTTTTGCGGGTCATCACATCCGACATTGGGCGAGGAAGTTTGTCAGCAAGTCGGGTTGCGTCCAGGTTATGAAGACATCAGCCTGGGGCGGTATGAGCGCACCGTCTTTTCCAATGAGAATATTTTCGTCAAACTGGACGACAGCGTGCGCGGCAAGGATGTTTATCTCATCCAGACCATGTCCTCGCCAATCCATGAAAATATTATGGAAGCACTCATCATGATTGATGCCCTCAAGCGTGATAGTGCATGGCGGATCAATCTGGTTGTGCCCTATTTGGCGTATTCGCGCTCCGATAAGAAAGATCAGCCGCGTGTGCCGATTACGGCTCGTCTGATGGCCAACATGATCGAAACAGCCGGTGCGGATCGTTACATGACCATCGACCTGCACTCTGGTCAGATACAAGGGTTCTTCAATATCCCTGGCGATTCGCTCACGGCGTTCCATCTGTTGAGTGAGTACGTCAAAGGCAAGAATCTTGAAAATCTGGTGGTCGTAGCGACTGACCTGGGCTTCGTTAAGGATGCCCGTAACTGGGCAGAAGCCTTAGGCGTGCCGATTGCTATCGTGGAAAAACGTCGCAGCGGTAATGACGAGAATGCGGTTGCCATGTCGCTGATTGGCGATGTGCGCGACAAGAACGTCCTCCTGGTGGATGATGAGGTCAACACCGGCGGGTCGATTGTCAACGCTTATAACGTGGTCAAGCAGCACGGTGCGCTGGATGTCTCTTTTGCCTTTTCGCACGCTTTCTTTAGCGAAAAATCTAAGGAACGTTTAGCGTCTATCGACTTGAAAGAGATTATCTTTACCAATACGCTGCCCGTTAAGCCTAAGTACATGCTGCCGAACATGACCATACTCTCAGTCGCGCCTATGTTAGCTGAGGTCATGATCCGGGCGCATGAGGGCCGCAGCGTGGGTGAGTTGTTTGACGAGTAAGACGCGCGGGTCGCGTGCTTGCTGTGACTGTTAGCAAGTCAGATTAGCAAGTCAGAAAGGTGACTATGCCGGATCAACCATCGCAGCCTACAGATCAGCAGCACGAGCCACACCGCATATCGGCGGATCCAGTTGCGGACCCAGTTAATGAAAATCCCCTATACGATGAACTCACCGTTACCGATGGTCAGGTAAAGGGCAAACGGTCCTTCCGTGAATTGATCGTGGCTGGCCTGGGCTTTGGTGTCTTTTTAGCCGTGATGACCATCGGCATTAACGCCATCGGCCTGGACCGCATCCAGGCGTTTATCGAGCAGGCTGGTCCTTTAGCACCGCTGGCATATATTGCCCTTAAAGCGGCCACCTACATTTTCGCACCGCTTACCAGTGGGCCGATCCAGGTGGTGGCCGGGGCGATCTTCGGCAATGTCTGGTTGGGCGTTCTCTATACGCTCATTGGCGAGGTGCTGGGCGGCAGCATCAGCTTCTGGATTGCGCGCCGATTTGGGCGGCCTGTTGTGCAGCGCTTCGTCGGCAAAGAGGGCATGAAACAGGTCGAGGAGTTTTATCAGACGCGCATGGGCGGCTGGCGCTCGCTGGCGATTGCCCGCATTGTACTGTTCTCCGTATGGGATTTCCTCAGTTATGCCGCTGGCTTAGCTCCTGTGAAGTTCTCTAGCTATTTCCTGGTATCGGTGATCCTCGGCTTCTTCCCGACGCTATTTTTTGTTGGCCTGGGCACGACCGTCGTCGAAGATTCTTCCTCGCTCGTTTTGATCTATGGCCTGGTCGCACTGATGATCGTGCTGCCGATTGTTTTCCGCAAGCCTTTGGAAAAGCTGCTAGGCAGCGGTCAGTAGGCGCTTTTCTCAGCGATACAGTCGATAAAGGTCAACATAGGTGTATTCTTGTCGCTGCTTCTAACAAGTTGTTTATGCAGCTATGCTATAATGCCCAGGTCTGTGACCTGGCAATAACGTCGCTGGACGTCTCGTTGGCATCTGGCAGACCCTCTCAACGATGATGATCTCCGTGAAGGTGAATTATGTTCCGTAAAGTAGTAAAAAGCGTTTTTGGTGACCCAATGGAGCGTACGGTCAACAAATACCGGGCGCGTGTTGAGGAAATTAACGCATTAGAGCCGCAGTTCCAGGCAATGAGTGATGAGCAACTGCGCCTCACAACCGATAAATTGAAGGGACGCCTGGGAAATGGCGAGACGCTAGAAGACATCTTATACGAAGCTTTTGCCCTGGTGCGCGAAGCCGCCGTCAGGACGATTGGCCAGCGTCATTACGATGTACAGATGGTCGGTGGTATGGTGCTGCATGAAGGCCGTATCGCTGAAATGAAAACAGGTGAAGGTAAAACGCTGAGTGCGACCCTGCCGCTGTATCTGAATGCCTTAACGGGCAAGGGCGTGCATCTAGTGACGCCGAACGATTACCTGAGTAAATCCGGCTTGCAGCTTATGGGTCCGATTTATCATTTGCTCGGTCTGAGTGCTGCCGTGATCCAGAATACAGGCGGTCGCCCGGATGATGGCTCCTATATCTTCGACCCGGAGTATATGAGTGATGACGCACGCTATCAAAATTTGCGCCCCATCACCCGGCGAGAAGCCTACCACGCGGACGTCACCTACGGTACCAATAACGAATTTGGCTTCGATTATCTGCGTGACAACATGGTCTGGGACAAGAATCGGCTGTCTCAGCGCCCCCTTTATTACGCCATTGTCGACGAAGTCGATAACATCCTCATCGACGAAGCTCGTACCCCGCTTATTATTTCCGGCCCCGCCGATGAGCCGAGCGAGTACTATGGCACTTTCGCCAATATGGTCAAACAATTGACACGCAGCAGTGATCAGAGCGTTGATCTTGAAGAGCCGGATGGGGACTACATCGTTGATGAAAAAGACCGTGTCGCCTATTTGACTGACGAAGGTGTCGAAAAAGTCGAGCGTCTGATGAGCAGTGCGGGTATGCTGCAGGCCGATAATCTCTATCATCCTGATAATGCTGCTGTGATTCCTTATTTGGATAACTGCTTGCGTGCGCGGGCGCTGTACCATCGCGACAAAGAGTATGTCATCCAGAATGGCGAAATCGTCATCGTTGATGACTTCACCGGACGCTTGATGCCCGGTCGCCGTTTTAGCGAAGGTCTGCACCAGGCTATTGAAGCCAAAGAAGGTGTCAAAGTTCGCCGCGAAAATATGACAATGGCGACCATCACCTTCCAGAACTTCTTCCGTATGTACGAGAAGCTGGCTGGTATGACCGGTACAGCCCTGACAGAGCAGGAAGAGTTCGAGAAGATTTACGAACTGGACGTGGTAGCCATCCCGACCAATAAGCCCGTCATCCGCGAAGACAACAATGACTTTATCTACGTCAGCGAGAACGCCAAGTGGCGTGCCCTCACCGACGAAATCCGTGGACGCCTGAAAAAGGGCCAGCCGATTCTGGTCGGTACGGTCGCTATTGAAACCTCTGAGCGCTTGGCCAAGGAACTCAATAAAGCCCTACGTGACGAACTCAAGTCCGGCGAAGTTCGCGTGGAAGTGCTTAACGCGAAACAGCACGAACGCGAGGCGGGCATCATCGCTCAGGCTGGCCGACCTGCGACTGTCACCATCGCCACCAACATGGCGGGTCGTGGCGTCGATATTTTGCTGGGTGGTAATCCCGAAGGTATGGCGCGTGAATCGCTGCGGCGCCAGGGCATTGATGTCACCGAAGCCACCCCGGAACAATGGCAAGAAGCCTTTGCTGAAGCTAAAGCCGAGTGTGACGCTGGCCGACAAACAGTGCTAAATGCAGGCGGCCTCTATGTGATTGGTACGGAGCGCCACGAAGCGCGTCGTATTGATAACCAGTTGCGTGGTCGTTCCGGTCGTCAGGGTGATCCCGGTGAATCGCGCTTTTTCCTCAGCCTGGAAGATGACCTCGTGCGCCGCTTTAACGGTGAAGCAGTCAAGAAAATCATGTCCTGGGCTAACTTGCCCGATGACGAGCCGCTCGAACACGGCATGATTAGCAAGTCAATTGAGCAGGCGCAGATCCGCGTAGAAGGCCACAATTTCGATATTCGTAAGCGCGTGCTGGACTATGACGATGTCGTCAATCGCCAGCGGACCATCATCTACAGTCAGCGCCGCGATTGGCTGGCGCTCGAAGGTGAGGAAATGGAAGATGCCTACTTCGAGATGATCGAAGAAGGCCTGCGCGATGTCGTCGCCAGCTTTGCGGAAGGCGAAGTTGATGATGATACCTATGATCTTTTGTACCAGGAATTGCTCAAGCTCTATCCGGTTCCGCAACATCTGACACCGGAAACCTTATCTGAGATGGAATGGGAAGATCTGGAAGAGGCTGTTGTCGAAGGCGCGCGCGATGTGCTTGATGACAAGATGCAACAGCTTGAGGCTGTGCAGGAGGGCTTGTCCACGCGCGCCATGCGCCAGACAGTCCTGCGCGCGATTGACATGCACTGGCAGCGTCACCTGACCGCTCTCGATGAGCTGCGCGAAGGTATCGGCCTGATGGGTATTGCCCAGCGCGACCCGCTGACGGAGTACCAGCGCGAAGCCTTCCAGATGTTTGATATGTTGCAGGGCCAGATTACAGAAATGGCATCACGCATGATTTATGCCGTCCAGGTCGAGCGTGCTCAGCGCCAGCCGGCCCAGCGGAATCTGTCTAACCTGCGCAGCAATAAATCAGGCGAAACAGAGTCGCAGACGGTCCGCAACACGCGCAAACTGGGACGTAACGATCCGTGCTGGTGTGGCAGCGGCAAAAAGTACAAGCACTGCCATTACAAATCCGACAAGGCAGGCGTTACTTCCCCCGTGGAAAAAGCCGCCGTTGAGTCGTAAGATCGCTAAACTGTATGCAGGGCAGTCAGCCAACCACTGACTGTCCTGTTTTTTGATCGATTCTTACGCATTCTGATACGTAAGCTGTGTATAATGGCATAGTAACGCTCGATTTGTTAATATTGCACAGGGTGAACGCGATATTTCCCTTGTGAAAAATCTTCAATTCAGTTAGAAATATATCCGCTATTTTTGTTGTCTATAGCTTGGTTTTCTATTTATACGCTTTATAGACCGTTTAAACTTGAACATTTTTAAGAAACGACTCCAAACTATATGCTTCTTAATAGGTACGGAAAAGCACCATTAGAGATATAGGAGTGATTGGATGGCGCAAGCCAATGCATATGCCAATGCCGAACTAGGCAATGGTTGGGACGAGTTTCTGGTCAATGAAGTGAATACCTTCGCCAAGTGGGATCTCATACGTTTCTTCCACGAGAACCCCTACACCACCGATACCGCAGATCACATTGCGTCCGTCATTGGGCGTGACGAAAAGCAGGTCAAGCGTGAGCTTGAAGATCTTTCCCGGACGGGTATCCTGACGAAGAAGAAGGTCTCCAAGGCGGACGTATACAGTTATTCTACCGATTCAGACATTCGGTCACGCATAGAAGCGTTCATTTCAGCCTGCTATGATCGTGAATTCCGTATTCACGCCATCAATCAGGTCATCCAGGGAATGGATGCTGAACGTCACAGCGCTTAATACATTGCCCTAAAGCGTCATAAATAAACCAATGGAAACCAACGCACTGCATCAATTCTTTATCCTGTTCTCGTGGTTTCCATTGGCTGCTTTTATCCTTCTGCTGCTTCTCATCGCGCGCTTTTACCAGCGCTTCTCTGGTGAACAAACCTACTTCTGGACCTTTATCGTACCCATTGTCGCTTTTGGCGTGGTTGCTGTTCGTCAGGCGGGCAGGCCATCTGGCCAATGGGATATTATCGCCAGCATGATCGCTGCACTGGCTGGACTGGTGTTGCTCGGCCTGGTGATTAACCTCTACATCCGCATGATGGCGCATAGCAAGAAAACCGAAAACGAACGGGCCAACCTGTGACGAATTTGGCTGTCTTCTTGGGGGCCTTTGGCTGGTGTGCGGTCGGTGTGGTGCTGCTGCTGGTTGCGCGGCTCAGCCATCGCCTGGGGACTGTGACCCATGCCCGTCCTTATTACCGTCTGATGGATGTATCCGCGGCCTTGATTGTGGTGGGTGCGCTCGGTGGTTTGGTCATTGAGTGGTCTTCACTGGCGCAAAATGATCAGTTGGCCCACAATATGTTAAGTATGCTATGCGACGCGCTAATTGCCGTCGGGATATCGCTTGGACTTGGGGTTGCCTGGTACTACTGGAGCTGGTTGCTCGCAGAACGTGACTGATGCCCCCATTAGTCCAATACCTATTTAGCGTGAAGGGCTAACATTTTGGACGATGTGCTACGTGACCGCATTCGTGTGCTCCCCAAAATTGAGTTACACCGACATTTAGAAGGCTCGGTACGGTTAGCAACGCTGGTCGATATTGCCCGCACCCATGATATGGACCTGGATGTGCCAACAGCCGTATCTTTACGTCCGCTGGTGCAGATGGTTGATGGTGACGAGCGCAGCGCGCAAGGCTTTTTGAGCAAGTTCAAAGTCTTGCGAGAATTCTTCCGGTCACAGAGCATCATCCGGCGTATCGCTTATGAAGCGGTCGTTGATGCCGCCGAAGACAACGTTCGTTATATGGAACTGCGCTTTACCCCTAAGGCGTTGTGTGCGATATCCAACTGCACCCCGGATGAAGCTACGATTGCCGTCTGTGAAGCAGCTAACGCTGCTGCCCTTGAATACGGTATCACTGTACGCTACATCGTCTCTATGAACCGCCATGAATCACTCGAACTGGGTTTCCAGGCGTTGGAATCCGCGCTGGCGCATCAGGATATGGGCATCGTTGGCCTGGATCTGGCTGGGGCCGAAGCTGGCTTTCCGGCGTCGTTGTTCCGCGATGTCTTTGTTCAAGCCCATGAAGCGGGCCTGGGAATTACGATCCATGCTGGTGAATGGGCCGGAGCCGAAAGCATTCGGGATGCCCTCGACCATATGCACGTTGACCGTATTGGGCATGGCATCAATGCCATTCAGGACGTAGACCTCGTGCGTGAACTTGCCGAGTGTGGTATTGTCCTTGAGGTTTGCCCGATGTCCAATGTACTCAGTGGGGTGGTGCCGACTTTAGACCAGCATCCACTGCCGCAGTTGACGCAGGCGGGCATCGTGACAACCATTAACACGGATGATCCGGCTGTTTGCGATGTCACCCTGACGGATGAGATCACTTATGCTGTAGAAAACGGCCTTATGCAAGAGGCCGATATTGCTGACTATACCCTCCGAGCAGCGCAGGCTGCTTTTTTGCCGCCCTCGGAGCGCGACCAGCTTATAGCGACGTTCAAAGGCTGGTACCAGGAAGTTGAATAAGCCCTATGCTAAAAATTGGTGACATCACCATCCATCTGATGAACGACGCAACCGCCTATGTCGATCCGGGTGGTTTCTTCGGCTTGGTGCCGCGCGTGCTATACAATCGCTATATCCAGCCCGATGAGCACAACCTCATTCCGGCCTGTCATCTCAGTTTGCTGGTACAAAGTGCCGACCAGAATATTCTTGTGGATGTCGGTTTCGGTACCAAACACATGAAGCGCGCCGCGCGTATCATGAATACCCAGGTTGAACAGATGAACGGCGTCATGCGCGGCCTGGATGCGCTGGGCATCCAACCATCGGACATCGACCTGGTGATTGATACCCACCTACATAACGATCACTGCGGTGGCAATACGTACTATGCCGATGGCAATGCGGACCCTGTCGCTGCGTTCCCCAATGCGGAATACGTCGTTCAGCGCCGGGAATACGAAGACGCGCTCCAGCCCAATGAACGTACCCGCGCAACATACATCGCCGATAATTTTGAGCCTTTGGTCGCCAGCGGCCAGATGCGTTTGCTCGATGGTGATACCGACCTCGCTCCTGGCGTTCGCGGTGTGGTGACGTCCGGGCACACCCCCGGCCATATGAGCATCTTGTTCGAGAGCCAGGGCCAGCATGCGGCGTTCGTCTGCGATATGGCCAGCTTTGCTGTACATATCGAGCGCCTGGGTTGGATGACAGCCTTCGATGTCGAACCGCTCATCACCTTAGAAACTAAGCGCAAATGGCAGCAATGGGCTGTAGAAACAGGCGCAACGCTCATCTTCCCGCATGATGCCAAGCGGCCTGTTGGCCAATTAAAAGACGAGGAAGGCGGTAAACCATTCCTCGTCCCGATAGATGTGCCTATATTCGGCCTGGATGTGGCCGATTTTAACGCGCGCTACTAGCTACTGGCGCTCCTGCCACTCCGCAATTGCCTGCTGAATAAAGGCGCGCACTCTGGGTTCAGCGACCTCATCAACGGCTTCATAGGCTTGCCCGTTGACGACAATGCGCACGCCGCCGCTCATCGAGGGCATGATGCCAATCTTGGTGCCGTCCATTTCCGGCGTATAACGCAGCTTGTGTTGCAAATAGGCATCAATGGCATCGGCAATGTTGAGTTCTGGCGGTTCTTCGACTGTAACTTTCGCTTTACGGAAGGCCCCGCGAGACTCAATATTGACTTGCAAATCGTCTAGCTTGTAGCTGGGTAAATCCCCCGGTAGATGCCCTTCGTGATCAATCGGTGGTGGTGGGGTGAATGACTCCATGAACATGGATGGATCGGGTTCGCCAATTTCGTCTTCCATGTAGTCATCTTCGTTATAGTCTTGATGCCGCAGTTCATCAATCAAGTCATCATCATATGTTGGCTTTTCAGCAGGCTTGGATGCTGTGGGTTTGGCAGCAGGCTTCGCTGCTGGCCGCGCTGGTGCTTGCCCGGATTGCATAATCACGCCGCTCAGTTCAGTCATCACCTGCTTGAATGTTTTCTTCATCTCTGGGGAATCAGCCAGTTGATAGTAGCCGACGCCATCCATCTTGACCAATAGCTGGCCAGTGGCTTCATCGCGCATGACGTCAATTAATGATGTGGCTTTGACTGTCTCGCCTGTGCTCATTGTGACGTGGCCGTTGCTGTGCGCCACAGCGGGATCGACTGCTATGTCACCTAGCAAACTGCCAATATCCGGCATCTCAACATCGTCGAGTGGATCCAGGTCTACATCTTCGCCAGCCCCAGCTTGCGCCAGAATGTTTAGCGCGTTTGGTTGGGACACAGCTTCGGTCGTGGTCGTGCTGCGCTTGGCTTCATTGGCTTGTGGGTTCATCCGTTTGCGCACCGCCCGGATCACCAGATAGAGGCCAATCAGCAGGGCAGGGACGAGAAGATACAGGATGGCAATGGGGAGCACTTGCTGAATGAAGCTGCCAAAGTTAACCATAAAGACTCCTTATTCTCGTGGTTGGCAGGTTGGGCAATAATGTGTCCCGCGCTGCGCCACCCGAATTTTGGACATGGCCGTGCCACACACTTTGCATGGCTGGCCCTCGCGTCCATAGGCGTAAAAATGATCTTGTGAATTGCCCTTGTTGCCGTCCGCTTTGCGATACCAGTTGATGCTTGCGCCTTCATGCTCAATGCCATCTGACAGGGCCGCGCGGATTGTTTCGTACAGGCGGCTAATTTCCTCGTCACGCAAACTATCCGACTTGCGCAGCGGGTGGATCTTCGCCCGGAAAAGGGCCTCATCGGCGTAAATATTGCCGATGCCCGCGACGAAAGTCTGGTCCAGCAGCAGAGCTTTGATGACTTTGCTGCGGCCTGCCAATCGCGCTTTCATCACATCCAGCGTGAAGTCATCTTCCAACGGCTCCGGTCCCAGCGACCCCGTAATCGCATCAAGGTCTGGTGTCAGGTACACGCGCCCGAACTTGCGACTATCGCTGAAGCGCAGTTCCTCGCCTGTATCCAGCCCAAACTTGACGTGGACCCAGCGGTCGGCATCATGTTGGGTAGTCACCGGAGTGACATATAAGCGGCCTGTCATTTTAAGGTGGACCAGCAAATAGGCATCAGCCAGTTCGATCACGATATATTTCGCGCGCCGCCACACCGCTTGGATCTGTTGGCCGACGACCTGCGCTTCAAAGGCTTCTAGCGTGGGCGTACTGATGCTGTTGGGCCAGTCTGTCCACATACTGGTGATGGTTTTGCCGACTAAATCCGGTCGAATACCGCGTACAACGGTTTCTACTTCTGGCAACTCAGGCATAGTGTAAGTGTAATCCGTTTTATGGGAGATTTACGTATAGATGCGTTGACAAATTCTCAACACATTCTATATGTCGCCATAAGACATGGCCAGATGATACTCAAGTGTGTGGTCGGTTTTGTAGTTGCTAAAGAACAGTAATCTGTTATACTGACCTTATCTGAAAGCTAATGACCCTCAAAAACTCCTATGGCAGGCACAACAGATCGCAAATAGTCCCCAAAAACTTGAGGTATCCCTGCGACCTGGAACGTTTGCTTAACGTGCATTTGTTCCGTTAATCGTCACATTTGCTTATGCTCGCGCCGGATTTCCTCCGGCGTTTTTTGCGTTTATAGCCTAGCCTGCTCAGGAGAACACCACATGCAGTCTAATATCATCAAAGTCATCATCATTAACTTTGCACAACGCTTTCATCTGTATATCCATGCCTATGCCTTGCTGTTGCAGGGGCGTGGCCTGGATTTGCTGCAAATCAGCACGATTGAGTCGGTCGTGATTGGCACCGTTTTCCTGATGGACGTGCCCACAGGCGTCATCGCTGACCGCATAGGTCGCAAATGGTCGATTGCAGCATCTACGTTTTTGATGATGTGTGCGGAAGCGCTGATGATCTTTGCCCAGGATTATGGCCTGTACTTATTTATCGCGGTGCTGACGGGTACGGGCTTTGCTTTTGCTTCTGGTGCGGTGGAGTCAATGGTCTATGACAGCTTGCTGCCAGAAGGCCGTGACAAAGCCATGAAACGCGCGATGGGTCTGGTTGGCAGCATGGGCCAGATTGCCTTCTTCATTGCGCCCATCGTTGGGGCATTTATCATCGGCGATGCGAGCCAGGAGCGCTTTACAGCGGCAATTGCTCTGACGGCTTTTTCGTTG
This sequence comes from Anaerolineaceae bacterium, assembly GCA_002699585.1. Taxonomy (GTDB): domain Bacteria; phylum Chloroflexota; class Anaerolineae; order Aggregatilineales; family Phototrophicaceae; genus Phototrophicus. The sequence goes on from PABP01000009.1 coordinate 395,042, forward strand.
CTGCTGGGTTTGCTGGTGAGCTTCACACTCAAAGAGCCACCTACGGAGTGGGAAGCAGACAAGCCGAATGCGTTGGGCATCCTGCGCAATGGTATTGCTGAATTACGCGGCAGTCCTCAGTTGCAGCGCATTGTGATGCTCCTGGTCTTTACCATACCGTTTACGGGTACGCTGATTGGTGTGCTGGCGGCACCCTATCTCACCCAGAATGAGGTGTCTCCGTTTATGGTCGGCGTGGCGCTGTCTATCGGTAGTTTGATGGCCGCTTTCACCCAGCGTTATGCTTACAAGGTCGAGCAATGGCTGGGCCAACGCATTGCGATAACCGTTCTGGTGCTGCTGCCTGCTGTGCTCTATGGCGTACTGGCGATGGTCGCTGGGCCGATTCCGGCATGGATATTGATTGTGCTGCTGTACGCCACCAACGACATGAAAGCGCCCTTGTTTTCTTCTTATCAGAATGCGCTTATTGCTAACCAGAGCCGCGCGACCGTGTTGTCGCTCATTAACATGTTCGTGAATCTGTTTATCGCGATTGTCGCGCCCATATATGCCGCGATTGGGACGCGCTCGCTGCCATTGGCCTTCCTGGCGATGGGTGGTGTCATCCTGTTTGCGGGTGTCGTGCTGCGTGTAGATCGCTTGATACTCAATCAAAATGATGTTGAAGCGGTTGTCTAGCGCCTTCAGCAGAGGGATGGTTTTTGGGCTGGAGTCGCTTGCCTGATCTGTGGCTTTGCCCTGCGCAAGGGACCCCAGCCCGTGCTATACTAAGCGGGTACGACATCCGTTCTAACCAACCATCCTAAAAACTGCCGTATTCAATCAAGCATGGTCCTATGACAAGCGATTTTGTTCATCTTCACGTTCATACGGAATACTCCTTGCTCGATGGTCAGAGCAAGATCAAAGACTTGATGGCGCGTGCCAAAGAACTGGATATGCCTGCTGTCGGCCTGACCGATCATGGCGTTATGTTCGGCGCGATTGATTTTTTCAGGAATGCCCGCAAGACGGGCGTCAAGCCTGTAGTCGGTATGGAAGCCTACTTGGCCCCACGTACCCGCTTCGACAAAGACCCACGTCTGGATAAGCGCCCATATCATATGCTGCTGCTGGCCAAAAACATGACTGGCTACGGCAATCTGCTCAAACTGGCCAGCCTCAGCCAGTTGGAAGGCTATTATTATCGTCCGCGCATCGACTGGGACACAATGGCCCAATATGCTGAGGGCATCATCGCCACCAGTGGCTGCCTCGCTGCGGAAATTCCGCGCCTGGTGGAGGAGGGCAAAGAAGCCGAAGCGCGTGAGAAAATCGGCCAGTATCAGGATGCCTTTGGCCCGGAAAACTTCTATTTAGAAATTCAGCCGCACGACATTGATTTGCTGCACACCCTCAACCAGTGGTTGGTCGATTATCGCCAGAGCGGCCACACGGACGTCGGCCTGTTGGCGTCCAACGATATGCACTATGTTCGTGCCGATGACACGGACACCCACGATACGCTGCTGTGCATCCAGACGAGTTCGCTCAAGAACGAAACCAACCGCATGATGCTGCAACCCCTGGGCAGCTACTACATGAAGAGCGCCCAGGAAATGCGTGAGGCCTTCAAAGGCGTACCGGACGCCATGATCGCTGAAGGCTTCGCCAATTCGCTCAAAATTGCCGATATGTGCGATGTTGAACTGGACCACGAAGGCTACCATTTGCCCGTGTTCCCCGTGCCTGATGGCATGAGCGAAGGCGAATATCTGCGCTATCTGGTCGAGATGGGCATGGATTGGCGTTATGGCGAAAATTGGCGCAGCGATGACGTCCTGACCGAGCGTGTCGAACGTGAGCTGGGCATCATCGGTGATATGGGCTTCAATACCTACTTCCTGATCGTATGGGACTTGTGCGAGTTCGCACGTCGTGCTGACATCTGGTGGAACGTGCGCGGTTCCGGTGCGGGTAGTGTGGTGGCCTACAGCATGGGCATCACCAGCATTGACCCTATCCAGAACAGTCTGCTGTTCGAGCGTTTCCTGAATCCGGGGCGTGTGTCGATGCCGGACATCGATCTCGACTATCCCGATGATCGCCGCGCTGAGATGATCGCTTATGCTGCCGATAAATACGGCACGGACAAAGTCGCTGCGATTATCACCTTTGGGACGATGGGCGCGAAAGCGGCTGTTCGCGATGTGGGCCGCGCAATGGATGTTGACCTGGGCAAGATTAATCTGGCTGCCAGCATGATCCCCACCGAGGCACGTCAGAAGTCGATCCAGGAATATATCGACATCAACCCGGAACTTAAGCAGCTTTATCAGCGCGATAAAGAAATCCAGCGGGTGATGGATACGGCCAAGAAGCTGCAAGGCATGACGCGCCATGCTTCAACGCATGCGGCGGGCGTCATCATTTCGGATCGCCCTTTAGAAGAGTACATTCCGCTGCACCGTATTACCGGCACCGACCCCAGCGGTGGCTCCCTGAAGGCTGTCACCCAGTTCCCGATGGAAACATCGGAGTCGATTGGCCTGCTCAAGGTCGATTTCTTGGGCCTATCAACCCTGACTATCTTGCGTAAAGCTTGCGACCTCATCGCCCAGCACCGGGGCACCAAATACACGATGGAGACCATCCCCTATCGTCATGATGACCCGCGCCTGACCGAAGAACAGGTGCAGATGCTCAATGAAACCTATGAGATGATGGGCCGGGGTGAGACGGTTGGCGTATTCCAGGTGGAAAGCCCCGGTATGCGCTCCATGCTGCGCGATATGCGACCTCAAAAATTCGAGCATATCGTTGCGGGTATTTCGCTTTATCGTCCAGGGCCGATGGAATTTATCCCGGCGTTCAATCGCCGTTTGCATGGTGACGAAGAAACGCCTTTCATCCATGAGCGGCTCAAGCCAATCCTGGCGGAAACGTACGGCATCATCGTCTATCAAGAACAGATCATGCAGATCGCGGGCAATTTGTTCGGTTATGCCCTGGGTGAAGCCGACTTGATGCGGCGTGCGGTCTCCAAGAAGAAGCAAGAAAAGCTGATGGAGCACAAATCCATCTTCATGGAGCGTGGCCCGGCCAATGGCATCCCGGAAGAAGCAGCTGAGAAGATCTTCGACGAGATCGAATTCTTCGCCAATTATGGCTTCAACAAATCACATGCTTCCGACTATGCCGTTATTACCGTGCAGACGGCCTTCCTCAAATGCCACTATCCAGAAGAATACATGACAGCGCTGCTGTGTGTGCAGTTCGACGACAGTGCCAAAGTCGCTACCTTCCTGGAAGAGTGCCGCCGCCTGAGCATCCCGATTTTGCCGCCGGACATCAATTACAGTCAGCTCGACTTCGACATCGAAACCATGCCCGATGGGCGGCGCGGCATTCGCTTTGGTATGGCCGCGATCAAAAACGCGGGTGTGGGCGCTTTGCAGCACATCATCGACTGCCGCGAAGAAGAAGGCCCCTTCAGCTCGTTGGAAGAATTTTGCCATCGTACCGATCTGCGTACCGTCGGCAAGCGCGCCCTTGAAAGCCTCATCAAAGTAGGGGCGGTGCCCTTTGGCGAGCGCGATGCCCTTCATGAAAGTCTGGAGCGCATCGTGGGTTTCAGCACTGAGTACCATAAGGCCCAGGAAGTCGGCCAGATGAGCTTGTTTGGCGGGGATACTGGCGTAGATGAAGAGACGCTGCATATCCCGCCTGCTAAAGAAGCGGTACGCCCGCGTGATATGCTCGGCTGGGAAAAAGAGCTGCTCGGCCTGTATGTGACAGGTCGCCCGGTGGATCGCCATCGGGATAAATTCGCGGCTATGAGCAACCTCAATGTCATTAACGATCTCAAAGCTGATGCGGACGTCATGAACGAAAAATCCGTGCGGGTCGCTGGCGAGATTGTTTCCATACGTAAGATCATCACGCGCAATAATGCCCAGATGGCCATTCTACAGCTTGAAGATTGGCACGAAACAGCCGGGTCAATAGAAGTCGTGCTGTTCCCACGTACCTGGGGAAAAGTGGTTGATTATTTTGAGGAACACCAGAATCGTCAACCGGAAGAGAGCGACCTGGTCGTCGTCAACGGCAAATTTGATACATCACGCGGTGATCCTCAGATCATTGCCGATATGGTCGATGACCAGTTCCAGTATATGTCCGCGGATGACCTGGCCCAATTGGCTGCGCAGGAAGAGCGCGAGCCAGCATGGCGGCGACAGCCGGATATGCCAGCCGCTGTATCCGATGCCGATGAGTCGCCTTTCATGTTTGATGAAGAAACGGGCGAAATGGCCGAGGATAGCCCGGAACCGGAGCCAGCCCCGGTTGCTGATGTGGTTCCGGCGTCATATAGTCCCAACAGCCCTTCGATTGAGCCGCAGTTTGGGGCCAGTGAACCCACCGATGAGGTGCATAGCACAACAACCAGCACGACCAACGGTGCGTCGGAAAACGGCGCTTTAGAACATGGTGCGGTGGATGATGGCGTTGCGGAAAATGGAACAGAGTTAAACGGCAGCAATGGCCACATTCAAGTTGGCATCGACGACGAAGATCCCTTTGCCGATGAACCCGCCCCCGTATGGTCGACCGAAGAAATTTTGCTGGATGGCGTTGGCGATAATCCCTTCGCTGACATCGACCAGCGCGATGCCATCCGTCGCCATATCACGGTGCAGTTCCCGCGCAGCAATGACGCCGAAAAAGATCGGCGACGTTTGCGGCGTTTGCATAACCTATTGATTAAGTACCCCGGCTCGGATACATTTGACATTCGGCTAACGGGAAAGTCGCGTGATATCACGATCAACTACCCGCAGCAAACGACAGGTTTTTGCCAGGAATTGGTGACGGACCTGACGAAAATTGTGGGGGAAGAAAACGTCATCATAATTGAGGACGAAACGCATATACAAGATGTGGGATAAACAGCTTATTCTTAACATCTTCTTTACCACAAGCCGCTATCATATGCCGATGTTTGACGTGCAGTACAACAGCGGTACAATCGGCGCTTGATTGATCGAAGCTGGCTATGATGAACATGGGAAACGAGGTGCGCATATGAAGCGAATCGCCGTGATGACAAGTGGCGGTGATGCGCCTGGCATGAATGCAGCAATCCGCGCGGTCGTGCGTGCAGGGATCGCGAAGGATGTTGAGGTTTACGGCATTCGGCAAGCTTACCAGGGCTTGCTCGCGGGCGATATGGAACGCCTGACGAGCCGCGAAGTGAGTGGTATTTTGCAGCGTGGTGGCACCATCTTACAGACCGCGCGTAATGAAGAGTTCAAGACGGCCCAGGGCCAACGTAAGGCGTTGCGTCGCCTAAATGAAGAAAATATTGAAGGTGTTGTGGTCATTGGTGGTGATGGCAGCCTGCGCGGGGCCAATGTGCTCAGCCAGCTAGGTATCCCGACGATTGGCATCCCAGCCAGTATCGATAACGATATCTTCGGAACGGACACCAGTATCGGCGTCGATACCGCCCTGAATACGATACTAGACGCGCTCGACCGCCTGCGCGATACGGCGACATCGCATAATCGTTGCTTCATCATCGAGGTAATGGGCCGCAACTGCGGTTATCTGGCGCTGACCGGGGGCATCCTCGGTGGGGCGGAAGTCGTCATCACGCCGGAAAGACCGATGAAGATGGAAGAAGTCGCTGCTGAGTTGGAAGCTGCTTATGTCAAGGGCAAGGCGCATGCCATTGCCATCATTGCAGAAGGTGCACCCTACAAAGTCACGGACCTATCTGAATTCCTGGAGAAGCAGCAGGTCGGCTTTGAGATTCGTCTGACGATTCTCGGTCATACGCAGCGTGGCGGCAGTCCCTCGGCATTTGACCGCTTGCTGGCAACCCGCATGGGTGTGGAAGCCGTCAACCGTCTGCTCAGTGGCGAAAGTGGTGTGATGGTAGCGCGCCAGGGCCGCAAGCAGACAACCGTACCGCTGGAAGAAGTCACATCACAGATGCGTGCTATTTCCGATGAATACTTTGAACTGGCAAGTTTGCTGCAATAAGCGCGCTAGCTCTCTCGGCTGATTTCTGCGAGGCGGGCACCCAATACCTGCATGAGTGACGTGACGCCCACACGGACCTGTGTGCCGCGTTCACCCGCACTCAAGACAATATGCTCTAATCCACTGGCTGGCTGGTCAAGATAGACCGGCCAGTTTTTATTGGTCAGCATCAAGGGACTGATGCCACCGACCTGCAATCCGGTCAGCTTTTCGGCATCGGCGTGGCTGGCCATGCGCACTTTTTTCTCGCCAGCCGCAGCCGCCATCGCCTTCAAGTCAAGCTGCCGATCTGCCGCAATCAGGGTCAGCATGGGCTTGTCGGTCGCCATCGACTGCACCACCAGCGTTTTATACACCATGAACTCCGGCAAACCAATCAACTCGGAGACTTCGCTAGCATCGCGCGTAATCGGTTCGTAGGTCAGGACTTCATAGGGGATGTTGTGCTGCTCCAGCAGCCGCATGGAATTCAGTTTTTTGTTTTTGGCCATTATGCGTCCTCATAAGGATGAATACTCAACCGGACGGTGCCGCTGGCGGTTTTGCCGGGATTTAGCACGAACACGCCGCTGCCTTCAATGCCTTTTTGATACAGATTGAAGCCATCATTGGCGTTCGTTTGTGGCTCTACGGCAACAGATGGCGTTCTGGTATCGGTGTAGATCAAAATCTGCTGGAAGATGGGATCTGCCTGCATGCGTAGCTCACTGTGCCACAGTGGATAAGCAATGCGTACTGGCTTGGATAGATCGCGCTCTGATAGCAGATTATCGAGCTGAACACCGTCTACCAATGGCCTGAGTTGGCGGAAGTCCGATTGGGGGCTGATGTCGGTTGGCGCAGCGTCGGCCATGGCGCCTGTCAGGTTGAACTCTTTCTCAGTCGGAATTTCAATCAGGGGCATTTTGTCGGTGCGCACAAAATACGGATGATGCCCGAACCCGGCGGGGTAGGGCTGCGAATCCGTATTGGTCATGGAGAGTTCCCAGACGAACGCCGCATCTTCTAGGCGATATTCTGCTTGTGCACTGAAAGCAAAGGGGAAATTAATGTCGTCAAAGTCGCGGCTGTCAAACGCCATACGGATGTGCTTTTCATCGATGCTGATGACCTGCCAGGCCCGATGACGGACATCTCCATGCCGCGCCGTACCATCGTCGGGTGTGGTTTTCAGTTGATACTCGGCATCGCCAATGCGCAGCAGACCATCGCGGATACGATTGGCCCAGGGCAGCATAATGAAACTGCTGCATGCGCCGCTGTTGCCATAATCGGACTCGTTAGCAGGGCGCATCAGGTCGATCCAGTTACCGCTGTAGCGTACACGGCCAAAAGCGATGCTCGCCCCGGTTTGCGGCAGGATGCCCGCCTGCCAATGTGCATTCTGTAAAACATGTGCTTCTGCCATGTAAAGCTCCTGTGAAGAATGATCGCTTATTTATATTGTTTTTTGGCGCGTTGGCCGATGAAGCCCGGTATCAGGGTATTGCCGAGCACCAGCAATCGGTCAAAGAAGCGCAAAATGACCCGTTGGCGCTTGGGCTGATGCAAAACCACTTTGACCATTTCCTCGGCGACCTGCTCTGGTGACATGGTCGGTACGCCACCACCGGAGCGCTTGCCTGCGCCCAACCGCTTCTCATCGAACTCGGTGTTCGTGCGTCCGACCAGGAAATCCGTCACGCGGATGTTGTCGTTCTCTAGCTCAATGCGTAATGAGGCCGCTAGACTGCTGACGAAGGCTTTGCTGGCCGCATAACTGGCCGCATAGGGCGACACCATATTGAACGTCACCGACGAGGTCGTCAGGATGTGTCCACCGCCATTTTGGCGCATGGCGGGTACGACAGCGCGGACAGTATGCAGCACACCATCAATATTGGTACGCAGCAGGGTTTGCAGGTCGCTCCATTCGCTTTCGACGACGGCACCGCGTTGGCCGACCCCGGCATTGGCCAGGGCGACATCCAGCTTACCAAAGCGCTCGACGGTTGCCGTGACCGCTTTCTGGACATCCTCAGCCTGGGTGACATCACCCGCCAATGCCAAAAAGTCGCCGTGTGGGGCCGGTAAATCAGCAATCTGCTGACCGAGCTGCTCCAGGCGTTCGGTGCGTCGGGCCATACCTGCGACATGACATCCTGATCGGGCGAAGGCCAATGCCGCCGCCTGCCCGATGCCGCTGGATGCCCCCGTGATGAATACGACCTTCGCCATATTGCTTGCCATAATAAAGGACTCGTCATGTGGTCAAGACAGGTCGTAGTGTAACCCGCCCGGACGCTGTTGGGGAGGGGTTAGTAGGGATGTTGTCGCTGCTGGCTGATGAGTTGGCGGATCGCCCGCAGTTCTTGCAGGATGGCCATCGAGATAGGGTCAGCGATGGCTTGTTCACGCGTTTGCGTGGCGCTCATATCAGCCTTGAACGAACGCAACTGTTCCGCGACGTAAGCATACAGGTCGTCCAGGTCGCGGATGCCTGCCAGTACTTCTTCAGGAATCAGGCCGCCAGTGCCAGCCGTCTGGATCGACAGCGAGCCGATACCCAGCAGGCGGTCGCGGATGTCGCGCGTCACGGTGATGTTGGTCACGTTCTTGAAGGGCACATGCTTGACGGTCTTGCGCAGTACGCCGGCGCGCACGATGACTTCATCATGGTCAATCTGATAGGCGATGCTCCAGTAGTAGAGCGTCGCGCCGATCATCGTCCCCGCCAGGATGACCAGTGGGATCAGCAGCAAAATACCCGGTAGCGGCGTTTGGCCGATGACCAACAGAATAACAGGCCAGCTAAATAACGAGCCGCCAACAGCCGCAATATAGAGTTTGAACAGGTAACGCATATGGGGACGAAATTGGATTGTGTTCATGGCGCACCCCCTAAAAAATCACACCATGTAATTATCCGTCATAGCGATGATGCACAGTCCCCCAAAGATTGGGGGAGCGTGCGCGGTAGTTAGTCTAGTTCGGGTGGGATAGAGGGCTTGGGAATCGGTGGCATATTCGGTTCGGCCTGTGCGGCTTGGCTGCTGATGCTGTCTGTGGTTGCGTCTGCGGCCTGGATGACCTGTACGGGCACAAAGGAACCCGGTTTACGCCGCTTGAGCACAGCGAAATAAGTATTACTCCAACCCCCGTCGGCCATGCGTACATCTTCCTTGCCGCCGACCCTGGCGACGGGTTCCATATGGATAATCTCCCAGCCTTCAGCGCCCAGCGCGTTTAGCTCCGGGATCATGGCTTCTGGGGAGTAGCGCTTGGCTTTCTTGTTAAAACTGTTTTCCACAAAGGATTTGATCTGCTTATCGGTCGCATTGGCCTCAAAAAATCGCGTTTGATATTCCCATTTTTCCATTGGTTAGCCCTCGCTGCTGCGTGGTGTCCCATCAAATGATGTCATTTGTTGCTGTCCTCAGTATAGCGTAACACGCACCTCGCCGTATTGACGACTCTCATGACTGCATATATTCGTCATTCATAGCGTAGGGGAAGGGTGGTTTGGGCATGGGTTTGGCGTCCATCAGCGCGGACATAGCCCGTGCTAATGTGGATGCATCGATTGAAATACTTTGTTACGTCCTAGGGAGGACCCACTATGTTAAGCCAATCGGAAAAATTTGTTCAATCTGTTGTCACTGTCTTATTATTGGTAGCTGTTGTCGTGCTGGCTTTGCCGATGCAGGCCCAGGAAGCACCTATGATCGATCTGTTCTCCGCGACCAATGTGCGCAGCGGTCCCGGTACCCATTATTCAATTCTGGGGGTTGTCGCCAAGTACAACACCGCCAGCCTGACGATCACCGGGCGGGCAGATTTTGAAGCCAGCGACCTGACTTGCCTGCGCTATGCCCTGCGTCAGGATGCCTGGGTCCGCGTGGATTTCCGGGGTATCGAAGGCTGGGTGAATTATTGTGTTGGTACGGTCGAGGGTGACGTCAACGCGCTGCCCGTCGTCGAGCCGAGCCACGCTGACAGCCGCTGGTCCAATTACGATTATCCAACTTGGGAAGCGGATGCCTTAGCCGAAGATGCACCGACTGAAGATTATGTCGTCGGTTCTGTCCGCTACGAACGTATCAACGTCTACGATGCCCCATCCCGTGATGGCAACCTCACCGATCTGCTGAGTGCGCGTGAAATCTATGTCACGGGCGTCAGCGCCGATGGCCTGTGGTTCTATGTCGAATACGCTGGCTATTCTGCTCTTGAAAGTATTGATTGGTACAGCCCGCGTCAGGATATGTCTGGCTGGATTTTCCATGAGACGCTCAGCATGCCGCATAACTGGCAAGCGACCGTCGCCGTCCGCTAGCGTATAGTGATATATCGTAAAAGTGGCAGCTTGTAGGGGCAAGGCACGGCCTTGCCCACCTAAGTGAATCATCCCGGAGGCGCCGCAAAGCGCCTCTTTTGTTGCATGCCCCGCTTGCGCATATCCCCTCGCTCAGGATACGATTAGGGCAATTCACTCGATATGAGTAGGATATGCCGCCACATGGCCCAACAGCAGCCGCCCGTTGAACCTAATCGGATCACCCAGCAGTTCTTCACAATCGTGCAGATTTCGCCCAATTCCTGGTTCGACCGCGCTCTGGTGCCGGTCTTGTTGATGTTAGGTGTGCTGTTCATGGCGTCTAGACTGCTGGCTGGCGATTGGCTGGCGACCGTCTTTAGCGCTGTACCGTTGGCGATCCTGGTGGCGCTAGCTGCTTTCAGGCCATTACAACTGCGGTTGCTCGGTCGCCCCTTCGACCGCAACCACGCGGTCTATCTGACACTCTTCTGGGTTTATGCGCAGTTGTGGTTGTGGTTGGTGCGTCTGCTCAATACCGTTGAACCCACTGGCAAGGACAGCCAGCTTTTTTACGTGTTTTTCCTGCTATTCATCGCCGTGACTTTCCGTGCTCTGCTGACGCTGTTCGCCATCACCGGGCCGGGGTATGCCGTTTTCTTCTCGCGCATTCCCACCTGGGAACAGGTCATGGTCGCCCTAAATGAATTTATTGCTGCCGGGTTGCTGGCCTATATCGGCGGCAGTGAATTGGCGCGTATTTTGCAGCCGGATGTCTTTACGCTGCGGCCTGAACCGCTCTATACCGGGTCTTTGCTGCTGATGTTCGGCGCGTATTATGTCATTATCCAGATGATGTGGGTCCAGACCTGGAACGATTGGCTGGCCCAGAACCGTGTCTGGGTGCGTCTGGTTCGTTTAATTTCACCTGTCGGCGTGGTGATTGTCTCGCTGGTGATTGTGCGCCACTTCACCCGTCTGAGCGACATACGCACAGCCGATTTGCTGGGTACAGCCAACCTCAACCAGACCATTCTAGCCCTATCACCGATTATCTGGCTGATGGCTTTTTTGCTGGCGTTGATGGTCTACAGTGGCAGTCGCGGCCTGCGCCAGCGTTTGCTGCCCGATGAATTGCTCGACCGCTTGCCGGAGCGCGTCGGCAAAATCCTGCGCACGATTTCCGATATGGATATGCTGCTGTTGGCCATGCTCATGATGACCACCATTCCGGTGCAACTGTTCGTCTTCAACGATGGGGCACAGGGCGTCATTGATGTGCTGCGTGAGCAGATCGCCCAGCAAAATGCCATCATTGATTCATCCGAGCAAGCCCTCGCACTGATTTTCGCGCTGCCATTTTATCTGGTAGCGGTGGGTTTGCTGGGGTTATATGCCTGGGTGATGGCTAGCCCCAAACTGGGTGCCAAAGACCGTGACGCGCTTGTGGAAAAGCTGCCTATCGGCCTGCTGATTATCTTCATCATCGCCCTGTACCTGTGTGCGATTCCCTTCACGCAGGTGTTGACCGAAGGCCGTTTGCCGCAGCTCCCGCAGGAATTGGGCCGTTTATTGGCCTTTGATGTCCTCATTCCGCTGATATTGTTGTATGCCCATTACTATCCGCTGGTGCGCTTGCCGTATGGTATCGGCCAATCGCGTTGGCGAGAGCAGTACAGTCAGCAGCTAGAGCACGACCTGCGTGAGACAGATCGTCAGCTAGAAAGCCTGGAAGACAAGATTAAATCGGCGGAATATATCTGGCAGAATCGCCGTAATTGGCGCGCCAATGAAGAAGAGCGCTTCAATATGCTGTTCGACCTGATCGACCACAATGGCGAGCGGGATCGCCTGAATATGGCCCGTTTGCGTATGGTCGATGAACGCCAGCGACTGGCTGAAATCTCAGAAGCGCCCGTGTCACTGACCATCGCCCGCTTGCCAACGCGCATTGTCAGCTATGGCATTCCGTTGTTATTGGCCTTCAAAATCTACGAATGGGCGGTCGTCAATGATGGCCTTCGCGAGATCGCCAACAACCCCAATATCGGCGTGATTGAGTTCTTCCAGACGATTCTGGAGCAGACTCAGTTCTAAATCCAGTAATAGGGTTTACACATTTTAATCTTAACATAAACAAGCCTTAACGAGATCATAACAATACGATATACTCTCCGCGTACGTTTTGTAGGTTTAGTTACGGGGAAGAAGATGGTTTCGGAGAAGAAGCTGCTGCTGTTAAAAGAACATGCAGTGCCCATCGTAGGAGACGATGCCATTGCGGAAGCGGGCCGTAAAGTCCTGCTGCGCGATTGCATCAAAATGCTGGAGAACGAAGCAGGCAGCCGTGCCGGAGAAGACATCGAGTTCGTGCATGATATGCGCGTTGCCACCCGTCGTATGCGCAGCATCCTGCGTATGTTTAGTGACCACTTCGACGATAAAGCCATAGCTTCCTACGCTGAAGGCCTACGCGAGACAGCCAAGGCGCTCGGAAAAGTGCGCGATCTGGATGTGATGATCGCGGATCTGCAAGCCTATGCTGAAGAAACCAACGACATCGACGAGCCGATTGCTGGCATCATCAAGACGCTAGATAAGCAGCGCGAAAAAGCCCGGGGTAATCTCCTTGAATGGCTGGATTCCAAAGCATACAAGAAGTTCGTCAAGGGGTATGTCAAGTTCCTGACCGAGCCAGGGAAAGCCGCTTTAGAGCCGGAAACGGCTGCTGAGCCGCATCAGGTGCGCCATGTGGCGCCCGTTATGATCCAGGAAGCGCTGTCCGCTGTCCGTGCCTATGATGTTGTGCTGGAAGATGCCGACTACGATACATTGCACGACTTGCGTATTGCCTTCAAACGCTTGCGCTATACGGTTGATAGCTTCACGGATGTCCTCGGCACGGGGGCCAATGCATTTATTGAACAGGTCAAAGACGTTCAGGATTATCTGGGCCGCATGAATGATATCGTCGTCGCCAGTGAAGCGCTTAACAAGCTCAAGAAACTCGACGAGGTTGAATCGGCTGTGCGCGATGCCTATGTGACCGTTATCCAGGCTGAAGCCGATGAGCGCATGGCCAACTTTGTGGAAGCGGCCTGGGAGCCGTTTAACAAACGCGCGGTACTGCAAAAGTTATCCACAGCGATGCTATCCCTGCGCTAGTCGTATCATAGACAAGTTCATGTGTAGCCGGGCCATTCGCTCGGCTCTTTACGTTTCCGAGCGATCCACCCTATAATCGCACCCTAGAACCCAATTCATTTGGTGGCTCTGCTTATGCTCCATCGTGTCCTGTATGCGCTTTATGGCCTTGTGCTCAGTCTGCTGTTTGGCGTGATTTTCACCGCCCAGGTGCTCGGATTTCTGCGTCTGTATACGCCGATCCCGGCAATTATATTGACGCTCGTTACCAGCTTGTTGGCGGGGTGGGCCTTCTTCCGGCTGGATGGCGGCTTCGGGCGGCAGCTAGCTCAAAAAGCCCCGCCGGAGACAGCTACCAGTTGGGTAGTGGGCTTGTCTATGTTGTTGATCGTAGCGCTGGTGTTTATCCTGCGTATGGCCCTGTGGCCCTATTCTGAATTCGGTGAGCACATTCATCCCGATGTCATTACCTACCATTTGCCCAAAGCCATTGAGCTGTTCCGCACGGGTGGCATGTGGACTTTCGAGATTCCCTTTGGCCAGTATCCGGTCGGCTATGAGAGCTTACCCGCCTTTAGCCTGATATTACGCGGTGACTACCTGTGGATGGGTATCGGCCATGCGCTGGTGACCATGTATTTTCTGTTGGCGTTTTACTTGCTGCTGCGGCGTTACACCACGCTGCCAACAGGCTGGCTGCTGCTGTTGACCGTTGCCATTAGCTTTGTGCCGCTGCTTTACTCGCAGATCGTCCATGTGGGCAAGACCGATACGCTGGTGGCAGCGACAGTATTGGCAGCGGTCGCCCATGCGCCGATTGCCCCTAATCGGGCGGATCGCAGTTGGCATCCGTATGCGCTGGCCTTTGCGACCATGTTGTCCCTGAGCGTGAAGGCTAACGGCCTGTTTGCCCTTGTCGGCATCTGGCTGATTGTCGGCTGGCGCTGGTGGCAGGCGTATCGCCAGGGGGAAGGCCGCCAGATCATGACGCTGCCTAAGCTCATCCTCCTGACAGCGATTATGGCTCCCTGCGGCCTGTGGGTGATACGCAACCTGCTGGTGATCGGTCGCCCGTATTCCCCGGAAATTTCCGGCCTGTTCAGTACGACCTGGCTGGCCAACTTGACCAATCCCACCTTATACACAGATGGCGTCGAGTCGGTCGGCATCATTCTGACGAGCATCATCGCCATTGCCTCCATCTTTGCGCCGCTGGTGCTCAATCGCATCCGTGCGGAATACACGTTTCTGCTTGCGATGTTCTGGTTGGGCATCCTGATTACACCGCTGGGCGTGTTCCATACGCTGGTGCTGTTCCCGGTGCGCGTAGAATATCGCTACATGTTGAATGCGTGGCTGCTACTGTATGTGCTGTTTATCGTCCTGGCCGAGCCGTTTTTGCAGAAAATCCTAAACTGGCTCAATATCGCACGCTGGCGTGTGTATACGATGCAGGTGGCGACGGTTGCTGGCACAATCGGTATTCTGCTGCTGCTGAATGTGGGCGATTTCTTCACGATCAACGAGGACCACTTAGCCAATCTGCACGCCCCGGAAATTTTCGCTCCTGGGGTTGATGGCTATGCCCATGTCTATGATTACGTCCAGCGTGAAATTCACGATGCGGTCGTCTATTACGATGATTTTGGGCCGTTCTATGCTTATGACGCGGAATTCAGCAACCACCTGATTAACGCCATCTATCCGCTGGGGATGACGGGCTTCCTCGACATGCCGCAGCCGGATTGCATCTACCATCGCAATTACGCCGAACGCAGCAATGCCGCGCCGGATGTGTCATCCGACCCGGAATGGCGTTTGCTGTATGACGATGGCGTCGGGCGCGTCTACTGCACTCTCGACTATATCGCGCGTTCACTCCCCGCCGACGTAGAAGGGCGAGAATAGCGGGAATCCGTCCTCGGTTGGCATGCCATCGACGGTCATCGGTAGGGGTTCGCCCGTTTCCGGGTCATATACGCTGACGTGAATCTGGTAATTCAGGCTGTCTGGGAAATCCTCGTAGCCTTCCAGCGTATTGAGTTCAAAGCGCCGTTGATCGCGGACATACTCGCCCAATGACCACAAATGGGTCCGATAGTAGCCATGTTCCCCTGGTGACACGGGCCCGGTCCATGTGCCGTAGATCGTATCGTCATCGGTATTATACAGGCTGAAGGCCATCATGTAGTCTTTGTCGATGGGGCCGACTGCTTGCCAGACCATGTGCAGATACAGTGTATTGGCGCGTAATTGGCGCGCGCTGGGGGCTTCCCCCACCAGCCGGATGCCGTCGCCGAATACGACTTCTTCAGGGTAGATATAGCCCACATTGAGCGTGTCGTTGGTCTCTTCTTTGACGAAGCGCGGTGCGAGGTTGATCTCGTATAGCTCATAACGGAACGAGGCATCGGTATGGTAAACGGTGCGCGTAAAAATTTCCGGGCGGGCCAATGCGCTGACCACCTGATTGTCTTCCGGGGCGATGTCGGCATCAGCGTAGCGCCAACGGGCCTGCGAACCATACAGATAATGGGTTGCGCCCGCTAGCTCGTCCAACTGCGTCGGCAGATCGAATTCTTCGATGGTCATCTGCGGGTAGAAAAAGTGCAGCCGCTGTTCCCCCGGCGCGATGATGACGGGTTCCTGGCCCGTATCTGCGATGTAACGATCTAGCTCCGCTTTTAGTAGCATGATGCTCGGATTATGGACGGCATAACGCGTATTGTCATCCGGGTAGCGGTTGGTCCACAGCCAGTCATTGTCTTTGGCCGCATCTGACCACGCAATAAGTATCCCCGGCAGGGCAATAACAATTACTGCAAATGCCACAATGGCCTTTTTGCCAGCCGACCAGCGAACAACAGCCGCCTGTGGGAACAGATAAGCTAGAATGACAGCAGTCGGCAGAATCAGCAGCGGCACAATCGCAAACGACAGGCGTGCATGGTAGCTGTAGGAATAGAAAAACGTGATGAAATAGGGCAGGGCCAGCAGCAGCGCCCAGGCATTTTTTTGAGTGGGTTGCTTGTTGACCTCGTGCCATATGGGGCGTGCATAACGATACAGCGCCAACCCAATCAGTCCCATACCGAGTGCCAGCAGCGCCCATTCATGCAGCATCAGCCGACTAGCAGGCGGGTCAATTCGGCTCAGGTCGATGCCTGTGCTATCCGGTTGAATGGCTAGCACGACGTCGTTAATCGCCCTTAACACGTCCGGCATGGATGGCACCAGCGCCACCAAAATCAGCAAGAATCCGGGCAGCACCAGCCGCCAATCGGGTTTGCGGGGCCGCGTGAAGCAGTAAATCAAGAGCAGCGTCAGCGCCAGCAGCGGCCAACTGAACAAGTCGCCGGATTGTGTGGCGCGGTCTAGCCAGGAAACATGCGGGAACACCAGCGGTGGCAGTCCCAGGGTGATGTTGCGCAGATACCAAACGCCGCCCAGCGGAATGCAGGCCAAGCCAGTCAGTGCGGCGACTTCAAAACGCGGCCACCAAGCTCGCCAATCGAAGCGCACCCGCAGCAGATCAATCGCCACCAGCAGCGCCACGCCCCACACGAACGCGCCTGCCGTTGGCTTGGTCCACATGGCTACGCCAAAGACCAACCCCGCCAATATGGCATAACGCCGACGCCCCTTATCAGGCATCGACCAGGCATATAGGAACAATGCCGCGCTCAATGTGAACAAGAATGCCAGTGGAATTTCCAGGTCGCCGATGCGAGACCAGTCACCCATATGCGGGTAGAGCGCCCAGATCGCTGCCGTAAACAGGGCCACCCGTCTTGTGAACAGCAGTCGCCCCAGGGAATACGCGGCGGCGATGCTGCCAAAGTGCAAAAAGGGCAGGATGGCTCGTGCGGCATGGTCGTTAAAGCCACCCCAGGGCATCTGCATGAAGCTGTACTGTAACTGCATGAACTGTGGATAGTAGCCGATGTTCTGGGGAATGAAGCCTTCCAGCAGGTACAGCCGCCCCTGGAAAGCATACACCCACAGCGGATCATACGATGTGAAGGGCCAGTAGGCTGTCACCACAAAGCGCACGAGGATCGCTGCCCC
Source organism: Anaerolineaceae bacterium (assembly GCA_002699585.1). Classification (GTDB taxonomy): domain Bacteria; phylum Chloroflexota; class Anaerolineae; order Aggregatilineales; family Phototrophicaceae; genus Phototrophicus. Next base: position 412,578 of record PABP01000009.1, read on the forward strand.
AATGAGCGCAATCAGCAGCTTCTCGTCCCATGACCAGGTGGTGGGTTGCATGGGTTCTGCTGTTGTTCGGCGCAGTTTGCGCCAAAACAGCCCAATGCCCACCGCCGCGATCACCAGTACACCGATCAGCGACAGGTCAAAACGGAGTAGGGGCGTTTGCAAACTCGCGCCAAGTGCCCCCAGGGCGAACAACCATGCCGTCACCAGCGCCGGACCCAGGGCGAAGGCTAGCGCGATGACCAGCATCCGCAGTCGCCAGTCACGGCGCGGCAGGACAACCAGCGCCCAGGGTAAGCCTACTCCGATGTAAATCAATACGGCCAGTGGCAGGGCCAGGAATGTGTCACGCAGCCAGTAGAGATCAATCATGCACGCCTGCCCATCCATGCCTGAATCGGCGTCCACAAACCGGTGCTAGCTAACAATGCCAGCGCCGGGAACGCGATCAAATAATAGCGCTGCCATTCCAAGGGCGTTGATACAATGACGAACACAATGCTCCCTAATGCCCAAAGCAGCAATAAAGTCGCCTGCGATGTTCGCTTGTAGACCAGCATCACGCCGCCGATGCCTGCCAGGATTGTCAGCACAATCGCCCCAATCGGGCTGCCACCGATGACGATACCTCCCCAGGGATTGGCCTCGTAAGCAGCTACCTGTTCCGTGATGTACGGTTTGAAAAAATCCACCTCAGCGTACATCGGCTGGGCGATTAATGCCTGTCGTATGAAGTAATTTGTACGCTCGCCCAGGTCATATGTGCCACCGAGCGAGGTTGTTTGTTCTTCGAGCAAATGGGTGCGCTCCTGAACCACCAGGTCAATGGCCAGCAGCGGATCACGCCACCAGGACGGGTTCATCGCTACAAACACGGCGATGGTTAGCAGTCCCGCGACGAACAGCCGCCAGATATGCCGAATCGCATACCCGCCGTTTTTCTGTTGCCATGCCTGGTACAGCGTGATGATACCCAATGCGCCATAGAGCAGGGCTATGGTTACCATGCCGGGGTGCTTGCTGGCGACCGTCAGCCCGCCGATGATGCCGAACAGTACATAGCCCAGCCAGCGCCGATGTTGTAGCAGATGTAGCGCTGCCCATACGGCTAACAGGCTGAAGAACAGCAGCGGCCCTTCCATCATGGCGCGGCGTCCATTAATTAGCACCGCCGGACTGAGCGTGTAGTAGGCTGTTGCCAGGTAAGCTGGGGCACGTCCGCCGATGGTCTTTACAATGACGAACAAGACCGCCACGCTCCCGGCCAAAAACAGCGCCGATGCATAGCGCGCAGCCAGCAGCAGCGGATCACCCGGTGCAATCGCCCCGTTGCTGATGTTCCATTCCCAATCTGGTCCCCAGCTCCAGGGAGCCGATAGCGCATCGGCTGATCGGACCATGACCATGCCAATCGCCCCAAAGATAGACTTGGGCAGCGTGCCGTTAATCAGGCGCAGATGCTGTTCCAGGGCGTCATCGCCATCAAGCGCCTCAAATGGTGCGGCGTACAGGCGATCAAGCTGGCCATTGAGCACATAATAGGTATCTTTGCCCATAAAAATCTGAGTGGGTTCATCGCCGTGATAGGGAACCAGCGCCACACCTGCCAGGATGTATAGCGCACATAATGCCAGCCACAGGCCATCGACCCAGGTGGGCAGGGCAGTTCTCGGTTGGCTAGCGGTCATAAAGCAGCCTTGCAAATCGTTCGGTCAAGGCGCGAAGGTTAGCGGATTTGCGCGGCGTTGAGTAGGGGAACATGGTGGAACGTCGGGTGAGCGTGGCGTGATTATGCGGCGGGGATGGCTAGCCACCATCCCCGATTTAGGCTAATCATTGGGTGCAATCGTGACCAACGAGTGGCCTTTTTCGACCGTTTGGCCAGCTTTAACGGCAATCTCGCTTATCGTGCCACCGATAGGCGCTTTGAGTTCGTTTTGCATCTTCATGGATTCCAGAATGATGATCGTGTCGCCTTCTTCGACGACATCGCCTGTGCTGGCACGCACCTCTACGATCAAACCGGGCATCGGCGACTTGATTTCGCCAGACGAAATGCCCAACGTACCGCGGCGGTTGGCCAGGAACAGCGCCCGTTCATCAAGCACCTGGGCTTCAAAGAGTCGTCCATTGACTAGCAGCTCGGTCATGCCATCGGATTCATCAATGGCCAGTTCAATCGAGCGATTGTCAATGATGAGCGAATACAGCGAGGTATCCAGATTGAGGAAATCCACATGGATCACCTTATCGTTGACGAGCAGGCTGCCATCGCGCTGGATTTCAATCTCAAAGGTCTTGTTATTGATAATGGTGGTGTATTTCATCGGCGGATTCTCTCCCAGCGGCTCAGCCATTTCCAGTTGCTGGTATCGCGCGCTGCCGGGGCAACCACCTGTGCGGCCAGTTGGCGGCGGCGATGCGAGTGCAGCGTGGCGGCAATAGCGACCAGTTCCAGATCGTCATCCGTTGGACCGCTTTCGTAAGTGCCCATCGTAAACCGCTCTTCCACCCAGCGCGTATCGAACTGGCCAGCGATGAAGGATACGCTGTTCATCAGGTTGATATGGAACGGAATATTGTGTTTGACGCCCATAATCACGAATTCATCCAGGGCGCGGCGCATGCGCAATAGGGCTTCCTGACGAGTGTCGCCAGTGGTAATCAACTTGGCGATCATACTGTCATAATATGGCGAAATTTCGCTGCCGCTGTAGACGCCGCTGTCGACGCGCACGCCAGGGCCTTTCGGCGAGGAGAACACGTTGATCTTGCCCGTTGACGGGATAAAGTTGTTATAGGGGTCTTCCGCGTTGATGCGGCACTCAATCGCCCAGCCACGCGGATTGAGGAAGCTCTGGGTATAGGTCATCGGGCGGCCCCGTGCGATACGGATTTGCTCTTTGGCCAGATCAATGCCGTGTACCAGTTCCGTGACCGGGTGCTCTACCTGTAGGCGCGTGTTCATCTCCAGGAAGTAGAAATTTTTGTCCTTATCGACCAGGCATTCTATTGTCCCGGCGTTGACGTAATTGACCGATTCGGCGGCGGCAATGGCCATCTTGCCCATGCGCTCGCGCAGGTCATCATCAACGAATACGCTTGGCGATTCCTCGACGAGCTTCTGGTTACGCCGTTGGATCGAACATTCGCGTTCGCCAACGTGGATCGTATTGCCGTGCATATCGGCCAGTATCTGGAACTCGATATGGCGTGCACCAACCAGCATTTTCTCGATGTAGACATCGCCATTGCCGAAGGCACTCTCGGCTTCTGCACGGGCCGCTTTGAGCGCCGCGGGTAGGCTTTCCAGATCATTAACGACGCGCATGCCTTTGCCGCCACCACCCGCGACGGCCTTCACCATCACCGGGAACCCGATTTTCTCAGCCGTTCCGACGACATCATCGTCGTGCAGTCCCGCTTCTGTACCAGGGACGAGGGGCACGCCATTGCGGCGCACGGCTTCCCTGGCGGATTGTTTGTCACCCATTTGACGGATGGCATCCGGTGTTGGGCCGATGAAGATCAAGCCTTCGTCTGTGACTTGCTGGGCGAAGTCGGCATTTTCCGCTAAGAAGCCATACCCCGGATGTATAGCATCGGCCCCCGTACGGCGGGCAGCTTCGATGATTTTATCCATGCGCAGGTAACTATCGCGCGGCTGTGGTGGCCCGATATGGACCGCTTCGTCGGCATAACGCACATGCAGCGCGGTGCGGTCGACATCGCTGTAGACGCCGACGGTGCCAATGCCCAGGTCACGGCAGGCGCGGATGATACGCATGGCGATTTCGCCACGATTGGCGATCAGTACTTTGGTGATGTTCTTTTGTTGTACGTCTGTCATTCTCTATCCTCCGCCCTAAAGCGGGATGTTGCCGTGTTTCTTAGGTGGATTGTCGTCCCGCTTATTGGCGAAGACTTGCAAGGCATTAATCAGCCGCGCGCGCGTTTCCGATGGGATAATCACATCGTCGACATACCCACGCGAGGCCGCGATATACGGATGGGCGAAGGTGGCGCGGTATTCGTCAGCCAATTCCTTCTTCTTACTGACCGGGTCCTCAGCTTCCGATAGTTCGCGCCGATTGATAATCTCGACAGCGCCTTCTGGCCCCATGACCGCGATTTCCGCAGTTGGCCATGCCAGGTTGAGGTCGCCGCGCAGGTGCTTGCTGCTCATCACGCAGTACGCGCCGCCATAGGACTTGCGCGTCGTGACGGTCAATTTGGGCACAGTCGCTTCGCAGTAGGCGAATAGCAGTTTGGCCCCGCTGCGGATGATGCCCGCGTGTTCCTGTTCTTTACCGGGCATATAACCGGGGACATCGACGAAAGTCACAATCGGAATGTTGAATGCATCGCATGTCCGTACGAAACGCGCTGCTTTCTGGCTGGCTTCAATGTCGAGCACACCGGCCAGTACCATCGGCTGGTTGGCGACAATACCAATCGCCTGCCCACCCAAACGCGCATATCCAACGACGATGTTACCTGCATAATTTTCATGCACCTCGAAGAAGTGCCCATCATCGACGACCTTCTCAATGATGGTCTTGATGTCATATGGTTTGGTGGGGTCGTCGGGCACGATTGTATTCAGGGAATCGTCGCCACGTAGAGGATCATCGGTGGTGGCGTGGTAGGGCGGGTCTTCCATGTTGTTCTGTGGTAGATAGCTTAGCAACTCACGGACCAGCAGCAGCGCTTCGGTTTCGTCTTCACCCACCAGATGACACGCGCCCGACTTCGACGCATGGACATCGGCCCCGCCCAGTTCGTCAAAGGTGACGTCTTCGTTCAGTACCTGCTTGACCACATTCGGCCCGGTGATGAACATGTAGCTGGTGTTGCGCACCATGATCGTATAATCGGTAAGCGCTGGGCTATAGACCGCACCGCCTGCGCACGGCCCCATTATCACGCTGATCTGGGGAATGACGCCGCTGGCCATCGTATTTTGCAGGAAGATGTCGGCATACCCGGCCAGGGCATCGACGCCTTCCTGAATGCGCGCGCCGCCGCTGTCATTCAGGCCGATGATGGGTGCGCCGGTTTTCATGGCCATTTCCATGATCTTCAGAATTTTCTCCGCGTGGACATGGCCCACGCTGCCGCCCAATACCGTAAAATCCTGCGAATAGACATATACCAGGCGACCATCAATCGTGCCCCAACCGGTCACGACGCTGTCGCCCATGAATTTCTTTTTATCCATGCCGAAGTTGATCGAGCGATGCTCGATAAAAGCGTCTACCTCCCGGAACGTGCCGGGGTCCAGCAGCAGGTTGATGCGTTCACGGGCTGTGTTACGACCCGCTTCGTGCTGGCGCTGAATGCGTTCTTCACCGCCACCCAACTGTCCCTGAGTGCGCTTTTCAAGGAGCATTTCAATCTTGGCATCTGTAGTCATATGCGAAAACCTTCACCTTGAGTCAATAAGTTGTCTGGCATCCCGTATTGCGATAACCAGCGGGATAATCAAAATGAGACTGGTCATAACCAGCAGAAAGGGCACACGTCCCCGGTCGTAATCCGCCTGGGCGAATAAAACAATGTAGATGGCTTTGTAACTGATGAAACCAACGATCAGCCAACTGACCCAGCGCCCAGCCCACAAGCGACGTTGCAGCAATCCTAACACAAGGATAACAAAAACAACGCCCCATATCAGGCTAATGCCTGCCTCAATGGCAGGCGGTACACTGCTCGTTATACTCAGTGTTCCATGTTGTTGTAACACGCGTAACGAGAAAATGATTTGGTAAAGGCCCAAAAATGCAGTAATTGGCAGCCAACACCCTGCCCGCGGTACGGCCATGCGGTTCCTGTGATGCGTCTCTTCCTGTGCTGATGCGGGTGGTATCGCCATCGTGACCATGATCCCTGTACGAATGTGTCTATTATACCGGGTTCTGCCACAGGTGACTTTCGATTAGGAAAACTAGGGTGTGATGCCGAACCGATTGAGCAGTTCTGTGAGGGCTGTATTATACGCCAACGGGTTTTCCTGGGTGACTTCAATCGAGTGCGTGCGTTGGATGGCATCAGCTATGGTGCTTGGCATGGCCTCCCAATCGACTGACTCGAATTTGAAGTTATTGTGCCGGATCGTAATGATGGATTTGCCTGCATCCAGTGCCCATTGCAGTTCTTGTAGCGTTACATCCGATGCCAACGTTTCCTGGCCCAGCAGCAGCACAAAGTAATCCGCACCTTTGACGTTGCGCTCCAGTTCATCACGCCAGTCATCACCGGGCCGCAACTGCATATCGACGAAGGGGGCCAGTCCGGCTTGCTCCAGCACTTTGGCGATTAGGAGGGCGAAGGCGCTGCTTTCTGTGCGTTTGTAGCTGATAAATACGCTGGCATGGTCGACTTCTTCCAGCAGATCAAAAGCACTCTTGGTGAAGGCATAATACGCCCGGAACCAGTCGCTGCTTTCGACAGTGACGTATTCTTGGCGCAGCAGCATATCATAGCCGGGGTGCTTGCCTATGCCCCAGCGTGCCTTGACGTACTCGCGCAGGTTTTCGTCATCCGGCAGGGGGCCTTCAGTTTCGCTTTCTTCCCTGGGGAAGTAGATGCTGATGGTGGTGCCCCATAGATTGTAAGACGCCCCCTCAGCCAATTCCCGGGCGAAGGTCTTGACGCGAGCAATTGGGTTGCTTGGCAGCGGACGTGCCGCCACCCGCGCCAGGTACTCTTCGATGGTCATGCCTCGTCGTCCTCGTCATAGGGCAGGCCCTGACGGGCACGGTTCAGCATGATGTCGCGTTGGACGCGCCGACCTTCTGTCAATTCAGCGATGCCCCAGGCGATGCTCAGCAAAATCACGCCGCCTGTAAAGGCCATAATCAGCAGAATCCATAATTCACCGCGTATGGGATCATCCCCTTGTAACAGGGTCTGGAAAATCTCATAGGTAGAGACGACGGAAATGCCTAAGAAAGCGACGGCTGTGACCAGGCTTACGGCGATGATGACGTATTTCATGAGGGTGTTGCCCATGCTATTTTATGCTCCCACGCAGGCCAATAGGAATGGCGGTTAGTGTATCATGTTTGTCCAGGTGATGTCAGCATCGTTTAGCTGTCATCCTCCTCGTCGCTATCCGGTTTGATCAAGGCTTCTGCCGGAACGACGATGCCTTCAAAGGCATCAAACGTTAGATGCGGCATGTCCAGTTCCAGGTTTTGACGCACAATATCAAAGATGCTGGCATAGCTGTGGGGGAGTCGCTCTGCCTCACTCAATTTGAGCTTCTTAACCGTTGCTTCAATCGTGGTGACGTCGCCTTCAATTTCGGTGAAGTTGCCATAGGGCAGTTCATCCAGCACGATTTCCGCGCCGTCGAGTTCATAGGTGGTGCGGTATTTTTCGTAGGCCATGAACGGAAAATAGCCCAGGCGGTCCAGAATAAGGTCCATCATATCGTAATCATCGACCTCAACCTCGAATTCTTCGCGGCTGATGATGCCATTTTCAACGACACCTGGCCCTTTGTACGTCAATAATGTGCGCACATCCTGGCGTAGCCGCACGACAATACCCTGCGGTGTCAGCCCATGTTCATGATCTTCGTAGCGAACGTTGCGTTCAAACACGCGCTCAGATACGAGCTTTGCGCCATTGGCTTCTAGTACCTCGACGATGGATTTGAGATTGGGCGTGTGCAGTTTGACTTCGGTCTCTTGTTTGCTTGTTGTCATCGGTTATGTACTCGCTACAGTAAATTTGACAGTAAAGGGTCCGCTATTTCTTGATTCGCTTGATGGCTTCCGGCAGATAGGCATCAATGGCGTTGACCAGGGCGCTGTATGGCATCGGAGGTGTGACAGGCGTCATGATGACACTGTGGACGTATTGTGCTGCGCCGCGCTCCAACTGCCATAGCAAGTTGACATGCGGCGACATATCGCGCTGGTGATACAAGCCATCAAAGTGTACACGATGCAATACGTCACAGAAATGCTCATATCGGTCATCTGCAACCGAATAATGTAAAGGTTTCTGCTCAAACAAGCCCTCGTACAGACAATCCAGTGTGGTCTGTTGGGCGCTGTGGATGAGCGTGGCGATACTGTTATGGGCGCTACCATCGCCGTAATAGCAGATAATGCGGTGTACGCTGTGCATACCGGGCTGCCGCAGCAGCGTCCGCAGGGATGACTGTCCGGTGCGTTCTTGCACCCCATACATGGCCGCTTCCAGTCGCTCAATGCTGACCGGGCTGCGGTCTTTGCCTCGGTCAGTGCTCATCAAGCATCAATCGTCAGCACAACTTTGCCATCCACCGCGTTGTCCTCCAACAGGGCCTGGGCCTGCCGTGCTTCCTGCAATGGGAACGTCTCACCGATGACCGCCTTTAGGCGGCCTGCGTACAGCAAATCCATCACCTGGGCATAGTCCCGATGCGTGCCCATCGTGCTGCCGATCAGGCTGATGTGCTTGGCGAACAACTGCGCCACGTTGATCTCGACCTTGTAGCCCGTTGTGCCGCCGACGATCAGCACGCGTCCGCCGATTTTGGTGCTGCGAATGCTATCGTTGAGCGTGGCCGCGCCGACATTATCGACCACCACATCAACGCCAGCTTTGTCGGTCAGCTTATAAAGCTCACGCGACCACTCTGGCGTTTCTTCCCGGTTGATAGTGATATCTGCGCCCAGGTCTTTGGCGATCTGGCATTTTTCCGCGTTGCTGCCGACGGCATATACAGTCGCCCCGGCCAGCTTGGCGATTTGGATGCTCATGCTGTTGACGCCACCCGCAGAGCCGACCACCAGCACGCTTTCGCCAGCCTGCAACCCGCCGCGTGTGATCAGCGAGTGCCACGCTGTCACGCCCACTAGCCCGCTTGCCGCTACATCCTCAAACGGGAATCCATCTGGGATACGGTACAGATTACCAGCAGGGACAATCGCGTATTCACGGGCGCTGCCGGGGTAATCCTCACCCAAAATGCCGACCTGCTTGCCCTGGTTTTCGTAACGGCCTTCTGGTTGTGCCGCGGCATAAATCGTCGGGTTGATGCCGACTGCATCGCCGACTTGCCACTCGGTTACATCTGGCCCGACTGCATCAACGATACCCGCGCCATCACTGCCTATCGGGTGCGGGAAGTCGAGTTCCAGGCCTTTCCAGCCGCGCCGCACGAACAAATCCAGCCGATTAAGCGCCGCTGCTTTCATACGGACACGGGCTTCACCGAATCCCGGTTCCGGTATTGGTAAATCTTCAACATATTGAATGACATCCAGGTCGCCGTGTGCGCTGAGGACGGCTGCTCTCATAGGGGGAACTCCAATGCGTGGTGGTGGTCAGTGCTTTCTATATCTCATCGCATACATATTGCCATCTGCTAGGCATGTTCACTATTATAGCATTACTTACTTGGCAATGGATGGAGCCGGATTGATCCAACTTCTGGCCCAGGGAGCAGACATGGAGCAATGGAAGACGCTTTCTCGTAAAGAGGTTTTGCAATATGGTCGATTTCTGACGGTCGAGGAGCATGTTGTCGAGCTGCCTGATGGCACGCGCATTGAGGATTGGACGTGGGTAGATACGCCGGATTTTATCAATGCGATTGTGATCGATGAAGCCGGACTGTTCCTCATGTTTCGGCAGGTGAAATACGCTGTTGATGGCACCACACTGGCTCCTGTTGGCGGCTACATCGAACCTGGGGAAGATCCGCTGGTGGCCGCCAAACGCGAAGTGCTGGAAGAAATCGGCTACGAAGCCGACCACTGGGTTTCGCTGGGATCGTATGTATGTGATGCCAATCGCGGCGCAGGAACAGGCTATCTCTACCTGGCGACGGGCGCGCGTTATGTCGCTGAACCCAACAGTGATGATCTTGAAGAACAGGAATTGCTGCATCTAACCAAAGACGAGGTGCGTCGGCAGTTGCTAAAGGGTGCATTCAAAGTCATGCCCTGGTCGGCAGCGGTGGCGATGGCTCTGCTTTACCTCGATACAGCAGAATAGGGAAATTGTGATGAAAATTAATCACCTGGCGGTTGTGGTCCACAGTGTAGACGAGGCTCTTACGTTTTGGCGCGATGCCCTTGGTTTGCCCTTTGATGGCGTCGAAGATGTGCCTGACGAAGCCGTAAAAATCGGCTTTCTGGACGTGGATGGTGTGCATATCGAATTGCTGGAGCCAACCACAGACGACAGCGGCGTGGCCAAGTATCTGGATAAGCGCGGACCAGGGATGCATCACCTGTGCCTGGAAGTCGATGATCTGAATATGGCAATGGCTGAGTTAGAGGCTAAAGGGGTACAGCTCATTTATGAGATGCCACGCACCCGCGACAATGGCCGCCGCTATACCTTCATACATCCCAAAAGCACGGGCGGTGTCATGATCGAGTTGTACGAAGCACGCGAATAGTTGGCTTGTTGTGTCGGGCTTTGCCCTTTATGCTTAATAGAACCTGTCACTCAAAAGTTGTTTTCCAAAGAGGGGATACTCATGCGTTTTCGCATTTTATTACTGGCTGTCGTGGCCCTGTTCGTTGTGCCCGTCATCAGCGCCCAGACTTGTGAAAGCCTGGTAGCTGATGCCTTGCAGGCCATTTCCGATAGCTGCGCCACCACCGAGCGCAATCAGGCATGTTATGGCAATAACGAGGTTGATGTGCAGCCGCAGCCGACTGTCACTGATCCGGTTGTTTTTGACGCTCCCGGCGACACAACCGCCGTTGATAATATCCAGACGCTGAGTCTGTATCCGCTGGATTTGGACACTCAGAATTGGGGAATTTCCCTGCTGCGCGTACAGGCCAGTGTGCCGGATACGCTGCCGGGGTCAAACGTGACGTTTTTGCTGTTTGGCGATGCCGAACTGAGCAATCCATCGGGCACGATGGATGCCGTCTATTTCCGTAGTGGCATTGGCGCGCCGGAATGTGCGGATGCCCCGGATGGCGTGCTCATCCAGACGCCGGAGGGCGTCGGCGAGGTGTCGTTTACGCTTAACAATGTCCAGATTCAACTGGGGTCAACGGCTTACTTGCAAGCAGAAGCTGAAGATGGCCTGACGTTCAATCTGCTGGAAGGCGATGCTACTTTGATCGCTGACGACAGTGAACAGATTATCGAAGGCGGGCAATTCGTCACGATTCCGCTGGATGAAAACCTCGATGCCAGCGGCCCGCCGACCGAACCCGAACCCATCGACTTTGATACGTTGCCCAATTTGCCCATATCGGTCCTGCCCATCGACATCAGCGACCAGTTACCAGACGACGAAAATACCTCATCCGAGGCGATCATTCCGTTATCTGGCAACTGGATTTACACGCGCGGCGATGTTGAACTCAGCGCCGGATGCCCACCCATGATGGCCAATATGCTCAGTTCATCCACACCCATTACCGAATCGGCTTTCGTCGATTTTGGTGGCCAACCCTTTGACTTCCAGACCTTCCTGACGGAAAACTCAGAAGGGGGCTTGCCGCCGGGTGAATTCATTAATGTGGATGCCAATACCTTCCAATGGACCATGAGCGAAGACGGTGGCTCGTTTATCTATGAGTTGGCTGTTATCAGCGAAACGCGGCTCGAAGGCTATTTCCTGATGGACATCAATGCCGAGGGCGTATCCTGCACCATCCGCATGCCATTTGAAGTCGAGCACGCGGGCGGTTAGTTCAAGCGGGTGTTCAAGAACGTGTATATGGATACAAAACGCCTCTGGCCTGTGGTAAGGTAGCGGCGTTTTCTGTTTGATAGATGGAGCGTGTGACGTGCGCATTTTCGGATTTTTGTTTGCGATTTTACTGCTGGGCGTTGGCGTCATTGCCGCCCAGGAAACAGCTTGTTCACTGACCCAGCAGGCGACTGTTGCCGAGGCGGCGGGTTGGTGCGCTGACCTGGCCGTTGGCGAGTTGTGCTATGGTGATGCGGGCGTCAACGTGCTCGATAACGAAGGTGAATTGCTAGAGGGTGGTCTTGCTGGGGATCGCGTTTCGCTGGTGGACATCAGCCAGGTGGAAACGCTCATCCGTGATACCGCTTATGGCCTTGCTTTGCTCCAGGCGCAAACTCTCGGGGCGAACAATGCCAGTTCCCAGACGTTGACATTGGCTGTGCTTGGGGCAGCTACCCTGGTCAACGAAGCTCCTGACACGTCTGACTATCTGTATGCAGCCATTGTTCCCGCCCAGGGGGCCAATATTCGTTCTGGCCCCGGTGAACAGTTCCGTCTGCTGACATCGCGCAGCCAGAACAACACCGTTCTGCTGACAGGTCGTGCGTCGGATGGCCTGTGGCTGCGGCTGCAATTGGCAGATGGTAGCGCCGGATGGATTGTCGCTGGTGCTGTTCTTGCCGATACCAGTGCCCTGCCAACCGTTACCGTCGATGACCCTGCGCCAGCGCTGTACTACGATGATTTCGCTGCTTTTTCGGTATCGGTCGATGAAGAAGCGTCCGCTTGTGAAGATGGTATCCCCTCCGGTGTGCTGGTACAGGTCGTACAGCCGACGGATAGCACCCGTATCCAGATTGACGACCTCGTCGTCGATTTTGAGGGAACGTTGTTTATCAGCCAAACACAGGGCCAGCTTTTCATCAATGCGGTGGATGGCGAGGCGGTTGTAACGACCGTCGATGGCCTTTCAGTGGATATCGCTCCCAGCCAATCGGTGATTGTCCAGGCTGGCGAGGAAGGCGACGTGTTCACCGATCTGATGTCCTATGATTATGCTGTGCTGTCGCGGTTGCCCATGACCCTGCTGCCGGACATCAGCTTTGTCGCCCTGGACCTAAGCCAGTTTATTACGCCAGCCCCTCCAGGCGAGGGTAGCGCCATAGCCGATATGCTAGCGACTGATCCCTGCCGCATCACGACCGGCCCCGGTGGTGCCAATCTGCGCGTTGGTCCTGGCACTGACTATCCGATTCGTGGCGTGATGCAGCAGCGCGAAAGTGCTGATGTCTCAGGTCGCGCAGTCGGTACGGATGGCGCGACATGGTGGCAAATCGCGCCCTATCTATGGATCAGCGGCAATACGACGGTTACGGGCGGTGAGTGCGTCACTGTGCCGACCGTTCCAGTGCCGCCGTTGCGCAGTCAACCGGAGTCAGAAGAGTAGCTAATTTTGCCTGTCCCAAGTGTGCTATAAGCACTGGCGGCAATGCCCTATAATAGAATCCTATTGTAAGATGGTTCGACATCTGCCTATCTTCAAACTATGAACATGTGACGTATTTGAAAAGGAATGGATGCTATGGTGGCATTAGAAGGATATGGACTCAAGACAACTGTCGACGCGGACTTCGATACCACAATGGAGCAGGTCGTCGCGGCTTTAAAAGAGCAGGGCTTTGGTGTATTGACCGAGATTGATGTCAAAGCGACCCTGAAAACCAAGCTCGACGTCGATATGCACCGTTATCAGATTTTGGGGGCTTGCAACCCGCCCCTGGCCCACAAAGCCTTGTCGTCAGACCCGGCGATTGGCTTGCTGCTACCCTGCAATGTGGTCGTCTATGAAGATGCCGAGGCCGGCAACACGGTCGTGATGGCCATCGACCCCATGACGATGGTCCAGCTCAGTGATAGCGCTGTGATGTGCGAAGTCGCGGAAGTCGCCCGTGAGAAGCTAGAGAAGGCCCTCGCCACGCTGTAACCGCCAATACCCACCCATTTGAACCCCTTTTGAAGAAAGGCACGTCCAGAACGTGTCTTTTTTCATGCCGTAAGAATGACATTTCTGTTGACGTCATATACCCATAGGGGTATATTGAAAGCATGTTCAATCCAGTCGGGAAAACTCATGGAAATCACTGAAAAATCGACAGGGCATTGTTGTTCCGCAGTTGGCGACCGTTGCGACTATAACAAGCAAACACTCAACCGGATTCGGCGACTCAAAGGCCAGTTATCCTCATTAGAAGCGATGATCGAAGCCGACGAAGGCTCGTGCGAGGAGCGGGTTGTCCGTGCGCGGACCGTAGAGAAGGGCATGGCCAGCCTGATTCGTCATCTGGTGTCCTGCTATATGGAAAATACGGCGCGTCACGAGATGCAGACCGACCCTGACAAAGTGATTGACGATATGTCACGCATCATTGAACTGCTCAATAAATAAGTTCTTCCGCTGTCCACAGCTAAGAAAGAAGGCGTCACTATGACAACGACGCAAATTAATCTACCCATCACAGGCATGACCTGTGCCATGTGCGAGAAAAATGTCAACCGCGCGTTATCGCGTACCGACGGCGTGGCCGAGGTCCAGCTCAATCTGGCGACCGATAAGGCGCTGGTCAACTTTGATAAATCCACGACTGATTTACAGTCGCTCATTAAATCAGTGGAAGCCGCGGGGTATGGTGTGGCGACCGCGTCCATCGACCTGCCCATCACGGGCATGACCTGCGCCATGTGCGAGAAAAATGTCTCGCGTGCGCTCAATAAGCCCGATGGCGTCATTGACGTGCAGGTCAACCTCGCGACAGAACGTGCCCATGTCACCTATGTTCCCGGCGTGGTTCGTCGTAGTGACCTGATTAAAGCGGTTGAAGCGGCGGGCTATGGTGTCGTCGATACGGAAAATGTTGAATTGCCAGAAGATGCCGAAGCTGCTGCCCGTGCTGCTGAAATTGAGCGTCAACGGCGCTTGGTCATCATCGGCGCGATTTTCACCATCCCGCTGGTGATTCTCAGCATGACGCGTCACTTTATGCACCAGATTCCCATCATCATGCAAACTGTGCCCTGGCTGGCCGACAACGCCTGGCTGTTCATCTTTGGCGCGATGGCCACCCCGGTCTATGTCATCCTTGGACGCCAGTACATCACCGGCGCGATCAAGTCCGTTCGGAACGGTACGGCTAACATGGACGTGCTGGTCGCCCTGGGGTCGTCTGCTGCTTATCTGTATGGGCTGGTCGTGTTGCTGGGGATTGTCTTTAGCTTCAGCGATGTTGTCGGCACGGATGACTACTTCGAGTCCTCGGCGGTGATCCTGACGCTGATTACGCTGGGTAAACTGCTGGAAGCGCGTGCCAAAGGCCACACCAGCGATGCCATCAAGAAGCTGATGGACCTGGCGCCCAAGAAAGCCATTCTGCTGCGCGATGGCCAGGAGCAGGAAATCGCCGTAGATGATGTCGTTCCCGGTGACCACCTGGTTGTTCGGCCAGGGGCCAATGTGCCTGTCGATGCTGTCGTGGTCGAAGGCCGTTCCAGTGTGGATGAAGCCATGCTGACGGGCGAGAGCATGCCGGTCAATAAAACAGTAGGCGCGGATGTCATCGGCGGGACGGTCAACAAGCAGGGTCGCCTGATTATCGAAGCCTCGCGTGTTGGCTCGGAGACCGCTCTCGCACAGATTATCCGTTTGGTGGAGCAGGCCCAGGGGTCGAAGGCACCTATCCAGCGTATCGCGGATCGTGTGTCATCCTACTTTGTGCCAGCCGTGCTCGTCCTGGCCGTGATTACTTTCCTGGGTTGGTTGCTGATTGGCCAGATTGGCCTGCCGACAGCCACGCTGCACGCTATCGCCGTGCTGGTGATCGCCTGCCCGTGTGCGCTCGGCTTGGCCACCCCGACGGCCATCATGGTCGGGATGGGGCGTGGCGCTGAAATGGGCATTCTGTTCCGTAACAGCGAAGCCCTGGAAAATGCCCATCGCCTGAATGCGATTGCCCTCGACAAAACCGGGACGATCACGCAGGGCCAGCCGCAGGTGACGCAGGTCGTCAGCGAAGGGTTATCCAAAGATGAGCTGCTGCACTTGGCGGCATCGGTGGAACGTGCCAGTGAGCACCCCTTAGCTGAGGCCATCGTCCAGGCAGCCAAACATCTGACTCTGGCTCAGCCTCAGAAATTTGAGTCGGTCGCAGGCAACGGTGTCCAAGCCCTGGTGGAGGATCGCCAGGTTTTGGTCGGCAGCCCGCGTTTCATGCAGGAAAGCCAGATTGACCTGGAGACGCTTGCGAAGACCATCACAGGCGTACAGGACCAGGCCCAAACAGCGGTCGTCGTCGCAGTCGATGGCATCGCCCAGGGTGTGATAGGCATCGCCGATA
The DNA here is from genome assembly GCA_002699585.1 of Anaerolineaceae bacterium. Lineage (GTDB taxonomy): Bacteria > Chloroflexota > Anaerolineae > Aggregatilineales > Phototrophicaceae > Phototrophicus. The sequence continues at coordinate 428,631 of PABP01000009.1, forward strand.
CGATCAAAGCCACGTCACGGCAGGCCATCGCTGATTTGCAGGCGCTCGGTCTGGAAGTGGTCATGCTGACAGGCGACAACGAGAAAACGGCCAAGTCGATTGCGGCCCAGGTGGGCATCACCAGCGTCGTCTCGGAAGTGGTACCCGGTGAAAAAGTGCAGGCGGTTCAGCGGTTGCAGACCGATGAACGTCGCGTGGGTATGGTCGGTGATGGCATCAACGATGCCCCGGCCCTGGCCCAGGCTGATGTCGGCATCGCCATTGGTACTGGCACCGACATCGCTATTGAAGCCAGCGATGTGACGCTCATGGGTGGCGACTTGGCAGGCGTCCCGCGTGCGATTGCCCTCAGCAAGGCGACCATGCGCACCATCTACCAGAATCTGTTCTGGGCGTTTATCTACAACCTCATTCTAGTCCCGGTAGCGATGTCCGGCAACCTCATCCCGATGTTCGCCGCAGGTGCGATGGCCTTCTCATCAGTCTTCGTTGTGACAAATTCTCTGAGACTGAGAGGTTCATCGTTACCGCTTGCTCAGGATTCCGCTCCAGATAGTGTTCAATCGTCTCGTGCTGCTTCATCGGCACCTGCGGCTTAGTCACTTTGAAATCCTTTCCTCGGAGCTGGGTGATCTTATTACGGATTTTCGCCCAGCTTCGATGAGGTAGAGCGGCACACAGTTCGAGCTGTTCTGCGCCTTCATTCAGCATAGATTCCAGCATTTCGATTTCATCCTCAACCCAACGGGAACCAGCTTTTCTTGGGTGCTTCCATCCCGTTTTCTCCATTCTTTCGACATAATCGGCATATGTTTCCTCATCACGTATTGGTTTGGGTGATATGTGAAACGAGCGCTTGCCGACGATCTCATAGGCTTTGATGCGAATTGCGCGCCAATTACGATTGGGTAGGGCCGCTGATATTTCTTCCTGTGTCGCTTTTTGTTCAATCAGTTCTTGTAGTGTTTCAACTTCCACAGGAAGCCATAGCGTCCATGTCTTTGCCGACCAGGGAAGCACAAAATCATCGACGCTTTCATCTCGCCAGTAGATTTCAACATCAGCTACGCGGTATTTCTCTGTTTGTGTAACGACAATTCGTTCGATGAATACTTGCGCAACTGCTCGTCTCTCGATCAAACCCATTTGATCCCAGTTTTGCAGAACATTCTCTGCCTTCTGCGCTAGCGCGATTAGAGATTCTTGTTGATCGATGCGCTGCTCTAGATCGTTGAGTTTTCGCTCAAGTCGCGATTTTTCCTGTTCGTGTTCGGCGAATTGGCGTTCAAGTGCTTGTGCCATTGATTGTGACTGCACATAGGAGAAGTTATCGAGTAATGCGGTCATCTTCTGTTCGACAGAAGTAAGCTGATGTTGGAGCATCCGACCTTCCTTGTCGAAGTCATCGCCAGCAGATGTGAGGACATCTTCCCATACCTGATGGTCAAAGGTCGCCTGAAGTTTAGCAAAAAGCATCTCGTTGATGATTCGATCGAAATAATCACTTCGTCTTGACCATAGGTGCTGTTGATTATCGGCACTGTCAGAATAGTTGACGGTATAAGCGTACATTTGCATTCCAACCGTCCAGGAGGCGGTCGCGCCACACCAGGTCTCTTCGTGATAGCTTCCCACCAGTCCGAGATATATCGGTTCGTCGACGTGTCGTTTTTTCTTCTTGGTTGAATGACGCCGCCCTAATCTGGGTGCATAGCTCTCGTTAGGTGTGCCGTCTAGGTTGTAGGGCGAAATGTAGTTGAATGCGTGATAGAAAAGATCTTCAGTGACAATCGCCGGATGGTTATTCCACTGAACAACGCGATCTTTGAATACCCAGTGTCCAAGATACACGGCGTTGGACAGCATGTTTTGTAGGGCAAGCGAACCTACCATGTAGATTCCACCACGCTTGAGCATCCGCATTGGCTTTGCCCAGGAGAAGCCGGGTGGTATTTCACGCATCAGTTCAGGGTTGTCGAAATCGGGAAAGTGCGGGCCATTATCGTGTAGATAACGCAACGTCCCACGCTGGTTGCCACCGAGCATCACGAACGTTTCGAATATCTTTACAACAACTTCAGCACATGGTTCAAAAGGCTGATACTTGCGCCAGTTAGGATTGGGGATGCCACTTGGTAGGGATTTACGATCATCGACCATGTAACCGAGGTTGATGTTGCCACCCATCCACAACCCCTGCATTAGCATTCGCTCTTTAGCGGCGTAAAGTCGCCCACGAACATAAGAATTCAGAAAATCGGCGGCTTGCTCCGCTCGCATACGAAATAGTAAGCGATGGTAGGGGCCTTCGTGTTTATCTGCGAAGTTGTATTTGAAATAGGGAGTCAATACGCGGATATCATTCTTGACACAAGCATCAAGAAATACATTGACTTGAATCTGTGTTTCATCACGGAACAGTCGATCTTCTGCCTGCACGGCAACTGCGCCTATCTGACGGGTGAGCATCAGATCGAACAGGCGGCTCATTCCTTCACGTTCGTCGATGCTCTTTGCGCCGCTCACGCCTTCGTCTTCGTCAATCAGGACGACATCCTCTTGCTGCCATCCAAGTGACATAACATATCGCGGTAGATCAATCTGCTGCATGTCAGTTGAAATGTTGCCTACCTGCTTCATGGAGGACTGCCGATAGTAGACGGCAATTGAGCGGTCTGTAGGCAGCATCCCAGGTTGCACAGGCGACGAGTCATCGCTGCGCTGTGGCTTGTACTTCTTAGCGCCAGGCATGTGGTAAAATCCTTGTGGTCTAGATTATCGGTCTGGACTGAAGCCGGGTGTCAGTTTCCTAGGCCGTCGCCCGGCTTCTTACATCACTGGTCTTGACCAGTGCCTCCATCTTGAGGCAGTTATGCCTCCTCCTCATTGTGGCTCGACTTTCTGCGGCGGTTGGGTCTGCCTGCTTCGATCCACGCTTCTACATCCTCGCGTTTGATAATCCAATTGCGTCCTACTCGTTGTGCCGCAAGAAAACCTGCTTCAATCGCTCGACGTATTGTGTCGTCATGGCATCCCGCGATTTCGGCTGCTTTCGTCGGGCTGATTAACTCCTCGCTCATATAAACTCCAGTTAATTCTATTGTACGGGATAATCCGCACATTGGCAATGAGGCTATGAGTAGAGTCTACTGCGAGTGATGTAATCTCACGAATTTTTTGATTTCTCTTCCAGATGCTCTTGTTTAAGTGGCACACTCGATTGAATGTAGGCATTGATCAGCAACCGATAAGCATTGACCAGATCGAATCTTTTGTTCGCTTTATTTGTTCGGTTCCGTCTTATGATTTGTAATTCTTGATCCTGCACTTGGCTCAACTGGTGATCCTCCTGAATGTGTGCTGTAGTGATTGGTAACTTGCCTTAGAAAATGACAGACAAGATGGGATGTGTCACATTCAACTGCTGGAAAAGCCCTTGGGTTGATTCCTGCTCAACCGATGTTAATCGATGGCCAGGAACATGGTTGGCTTCGACAGGGGGTTCATGTGACTCAGGTAGTGAAATTATGCTACTCATTGCGTTTCCTCTTGTTTTACGCATGAATCGAGCTTATCACAGCGGCTATACGGTTTTTTGGAAATATCCAATTTTGTCCTGGCAATTGTCAGATTTTGCAAAGCAAAAATTCACTCAGCCATGTTTCATGAACAGATTCGGATCTTTATCGAAATTGAAGTGCGCTTGTTGTACGCTGATGTTCTCGAGGTAGAAAAACGGGTAGAGGTAATGCTGAGGTTTACAGTCGTGGACCGCAGGCTTTCCTCCATATATGTTTTCTAGTAACTCCTTGTTGAACTGTATGAATGTTGCAATCGATGATGACGAATTCATCAAGCGCTGGAGCAATGAAGATGTAACCGAGTCTGAGCTGACTTACTGTTTGGTTCAGATATACATTGTTAATGAATCGAAGGAACTGATATGACCGATATTCAAGAAGCACTGCGACAATTCGATCTTGAAGCGCATCGCGAGTATTTCGAGACAGGCGACCGTGAACGCGCTCAGATGTTGGAACATTTTCCGCTCGAACGCTGGCCGACGATGACGCTTGAGGAATATGCGCTGGGACAAAGCCGCCCAAACGAAGATGTGTACTGCTGGTGGCTGGAGTTCGGCACAAAGAATCTCGTCAACATTGGCGGTGCAACTGCCATCAAGCACATGATTTTTTATCACAGCGACGGCTACTGGAAGCACCTCAGCGCCTATCCCGACAAGGATACAGCCTGGGAAGCCATTCACGGCGAGTTTGTACGGCTGTTTGAACTCGCGGAAGCTCAGAATTGGGAGCAAATGGACGCTGAAGACCTGTTCAACCGGGGCAGTCGCACGAAATTGAAATCGCTGTACCTCTATTATCCCCACCACATTATCCCCATCGTGGCTCCGCAGCACATGAAACACTTTTTGATGCTGCTTGGTGATGATGAAGCTGATTTGAAGGGGCTTTCATCGATACTTCTGAACCGCCGCTTGCAGCAGAAATTACACACTTTCCCCGAAGCTCAGCAGTTTTCGACTCGCGAACTGATGCGGTGTTTATATGAGTGGGATGATCCACGCAAGGACGACACCATCACGACCTATTCTCAGAAGAGGCAGGATGATGTTCCACCCGACGAGCAGAAGCCATCCGATCTTTTTCTATCTATCGCTGATGCGCTCGAACGCAAAGGGCAAGTCATCCTTCATGGTCCACCGGGGACGGGGAAAACCTACCAAGCGCTGCGTTTTGCTGAATGGTGGTTGGCACGTTCTAACGGACGTACGCTCGATGATCTCACAGCGCGTCAAACGCCACGTCGAGTCTGGTGGGTTGTGGCGAATCCCAAACAGTGGCATTGGGATGATCTGTTCACGGATGGCAGCGTTGAGTACAAGTATGGTCGCCTGAAGCGCAATTATCCACTGGTTCAGCCCGGTGATCTGGTGGTCGGGTATCTGGCCGCACCCGACAAGCGTATCTATGCGCTGGCGCGAGTGACCGAAGGGTTACACGGTAAAGACGGTGATCCACGAATCACGCTTGCGCCTGTTCATCGAATCGAAAATGGCCTGACCTATGCGGAACTGACTGAAGATTCAACACTCAATCAATCCGAGCCAATCTACAATCGCTGTCAGGGCACGCTGTTTAAGCTGGAAGAACGTGAAGCGGACTACCTGTTGAGTTTGCTCGCCGAGCGAGACCCGAAAATCGAGGACTACATCGACCAATCCGGGACTCAGGCAGATACGCAGAATCAACTGACGCTGGTCACGTTCCATCCATCGTACAGTTATGAAGACTTCATTGAGGGCTTTCGCCCACAAGATACAGGTGAAGGGCTGCGCTTGCGGTTGGCGGACGGTCTTTTCAAAACTGTCTGCGCCACAGCCCGCGCAAACCCGGAACGCAAATATCTCGTTCTTGTTGACGAGATCAATCGTGCGAATCTGGCAAAGGTGTTTGGTGAAATCATCACACTGCTGGAGCGCGACAAACGCGGTGTTCCGGTGGTACTGCCCCAGAGTAAAGAGCCGTTCAGCGTGCCGAAAAACGTTTACATGTTGGGCACGATGAATACATCGGATCGCAGTATTCGACTGATGGATGCAGCCCTGCGGCGGCGTTTTGGCTTCATTGAAGTGATGCCCGATCTTACTCTCCTGCGTGGGGCGCAGATCGACGGTGTACTCGATCTCTATGATTTCCTGATGGTGCTGAACACGCGGGTCAGCCGCACACAGGGACGCGAAAAGCAAATCGGGCATTCGTTCTTCCTGGAAGATGGTCAACCGATCAGCGATGGCTCGGAATTTGCCCGGCGTTTCCGTCAGGAAGTCCTGCCACTGCTACAAGAATACTGTTATGACGATTATGGGGAACTGGCGGAGTACATCGGGGTCGATCTGGTCGATGTAGAAAATGCCGTGTTGCGGGCAGACCTGTTGCACGATGATGAGAAACTTGTATCGGCCCTGTCCGAGTTCACGTCAGCACCAGCAGGAACAGCATAATGCCGACTGTAGAATTGCAGGAGTGGGGAGATACCTTCCTGCCGAATGTCGTGCTATCCTCAGGTGATCGACGACTGGCACAAACCTTGCAGGGCGTTGAAATCCGTGAGATGCGCGATGGCTTGTACATCAAAGCATCATCCCGGATTGGTGTTGTGCGATTTGAAGCGTTTGTATTGCGTATCCGCCCGAAGCTGACCAACATTGATGTCATGCGAATGCTGCTCGTTGCTGGTGGTTTAAATCGCTTAAAACGATACCGTGCGACACGTGATTATGAACTGCGTGATACGAATATGTCGTTGTTTGATCTCGTCGCGTTATTGCTGGCAGACACCTGTACGGTTATTGCCAGAGATGGTTTACTGCGCGGCTATGTCGTCGAGGAATATGATCTACCAGTTGTGCGTGGTCGGCTGCGGTTCACCGATCAGATTCGACGGCGTTACGGGCAGGTGAACCGGCTGGAGTGTCGCTTTGATGATCATCATGCCAATGTCGTTGAAAATCGCATTCTGCACACTGCGCTTGCGCTATGCCGTCGCTATGTTCAGCATCCTCACGTTAGAAATCGAATTCAACGGCTGTTGGATACTTTCGCCGCTGTCAGTCAACCACTTGACCAGAACTGGCGGACTGTGCAAGCCGATATGGCTTATAACCGGCTCAACTCACGTTACAAAGAAGCACACACACTTGCCTGGATCATCATGGCTGGATTGAACATCGAGGATCTATTGGCAGCAGGCTGTTCACGCGGGTTTGCATTTTTGCTGGATATGAATCCATTATTCGAGAAGTTCATGGAAATACTTATCCGACACATTTTGCGGAATGACTCCATCGCGGTTCAAGCGCAGTTGACAGCCACGGGTCACATCTGGGATGCTGAACGCAATCAAACCTACAAGCGTCTTCGTCCTGATCTATTGCTAACCAATTTGGATTGTCTCAGTTTGGCAATCGATGCCAAGTACAAGCGATACGACGCAAAGAAGCTACATGAGAGCGACATCTACCAGACGTTCCTGTACACTTATGCTTTTCGCAGTGCCGACGTTGATATGCTGCCATCGGCACTGATTGTGTATCCCTCCGACATGCCATCTACCGGAATGACCCGTCTGCATATCCGCGACAGTCGAGGTACAGTGCAAGCACGATTGCACGCCTTTGGCGTAGACATTCCCTCGATGCTCGATGAACTATTTGATGACACAGTACAAAAATCTACCTCGGTGTTGCGGGAGGCTATCAGGTATCTGCTGACTTAGTGAAATAGGTTTAGAGCTACAGTTTCAACCTAAGCGAAGCAAAAAAACAGCTGGCGAACGTGCCTGCTCACACTTTCACCAGCCGATGTGAAGTCATCGAAATCAAAAAGAGACAGCCCGTCCATAGGCTGTCTCAAGGCGTTTCAACGCTGCGCGTCGGTAGCGCGTCACTGTTCGTCGCTCGTTCTCACAGGTGACGAAATGCCGTACTTTTGCTTGTGTCGATAACGTATACAGTGCGGCTAAGGCCAGCGGACGATCCTCATAGTGCGTCACTACCTCTAGATACGGCGCGATCTCACCGTTATCGAAACGTTCGCGCCAGGTGCGCCGCTTTTCGGGTTTGTACTCTGCTAGCAGCGTCTGCAACCGCTCCTGGATCTGATCCAACCGTGCATATACCGACGACTGCGGCAGATTGTGCGCATTGATCGTCTGCAACGGCTTAGCATCCGTCGTGAGGATATAAAGCGCGACTAAACCAGTGATGTCATCAGCATAGTGCTGGGCAATAGTCGTGATCGCTCGCTCGATGTCGAACTGAACATCGATCCGGGTAGCGAAGCCTGCCCAGCGTTCTTTAGCATCCCAGAGCTGCAAACGTGAATCATCACCGTGCACACCGTATTCATCAACATCCATGCCAGTATTCGCCTGGATGTCGGCGAAAAAATTGTAACGCTCTTGCTTATCGACAATCACCATGCAGCTACAGACTGCGATCGCTCGCCAGACCGTGCGCGTCAGAGCATCACACGCCAACAGTTCTGGTTCGTCGGTCAGCTTGAGCCAGAGCTTCATCAGCCCGGTCTGCACGCTGTCGGGAATGTCCTGTCCGAACACGCCGAAGCGCGTGATCTTCTTCGCCATCAGTGGCCCTATACGCTCAGCAATGGCGTCAAAGGTCATTGCACCGCCCCAACCGGTGGGATAGGTTGCGATTTTCGGAAACGGCTTGATCTGACTACGAATCTTGCTGCGGAATGTTGATTCGGACATGACGAAACCTCCTCGTCACACTGCTGGAACCGCCAGCACGGTCGAGCACAACGCTCCCTGATGCGGGACAACGCAAAAGGGGGGACCGTCAAGCAATCCGATTGAGGATAGGCGGGTGGTTCGGCAGTCCCGCCGGAATGGTGGTACTGGCGTACCGACCCGTCGGTGCTTGATGGTGGGTGTCCCTTGCGTTGTAAAATTGCCGCGAAACGTTGTGCGAGGAGGAAGAGCATCCAGATCATTGATCGATCGTGCAGAACGCGAGCAAGTCAACAGAGTACAATGAATGAAGGTATCGGTAGGTGATGTGAGGTTTATTGATGCGAAAGATTGTGTTTATAGGACTTCTTTTGCTAATAACGGTTGTTCCCGTGCAGGCAGTGGACGGGGAAAACCGCCTGCGTATCCCGAGTGCGGAGGAGTATCTACGTGAAATACTTGAGTTACTTGCACTATCTCCAGATGATCACGGGATTCTTGAAGCAGAGTTAATCACACGTTACGCCGATGAAATTGGACAGCAGGATTATGATCTTGTTGATATGGCGTACAGGTTTTTTAAGGAAGAATATCTGCAAAACGAAATGGAATCATTCTGGCTTCAGGCTCGTGTTGCAGCATGGCTGAAATCTCAACAAATTGACCTCGACGTGGCGACGGCGTTTGAATTTGACGATGTGCAGATTCCGGTAACTGCTCTTGACCTGAACAATGATGGTCAGGATGAGTGGATTCTGGACTTTCAACAGAACATATTTCAGGGTTATGTCGTCGTTCGCCGAGACGAAAACGAGTCTTATCAAGTGGTTTCAACACCTTTGCCATTCGAACTATATCAAGGATTGCCGTTTGTGCAGGAAGGCGTAACAAAAGCCCGGTGGAACATCGAATACTTTGGAGATGTTACTGGAGATGGACAGCCTGAACTTGTTGTGCTCTATACATTTCAAAACGACGACTATGAAAATACGGGACTGAGCGGGCGTTATTATATTTTAACCTGGAGAGCAGATTCACTGGTCGATGTTGGTGGAGAAGCATTCTCATTTCGACTTCAAAACTTAGGCACAACTTGGGAATGGACAGAGGCAGATGCCAGTACGGCCTTAGATCTCAAGCAAATCCGCGAAATGCGGGATAACTGGGATTGCCACTGGGAGCAGACAACGGTTTTCAGTTGGGATGGCAGCGCATTTACCGAAGCCCAGATTGAAGAATATTTCCCGGAAACTGCAAGTTGTTACTTGAGGTTAGCTGAAAACGCCATGCGAGCGAAGGATTATGATGGCGCGATCATGAACTATCGCCATGTAGTGCGACTAGACTCTCCGGGTGGTATAAACTGGGTAGGGGATTATGCCGCTATTCGATTGGCAATTGCGCTTATTCTAAACGGCGAAGAAGAGCGCGGTATTGAGATTCTTCGTTCGCAACAGAACGAAAGAGAGACATTCCGCAGCTTGCCTGAATTGATCAATGCGCTCCTGGACGCCTATGACGAGAATCCTACCTCCGTCGGCGTTTGCCTCGCCGCATATGACTTTTTTTGGCTCAACTCCTATTATGTTTGGGATGAGACGTCTTTGGAAGTTGGACGCACTGTGGACAACCTTATCTATGGACGGGGAATGTACATACCACCTCCAGCCAGTCCTGTAGGTGCGGGGTGCGATGCTCCGTCACTGATTGAGGATATTCTGGATGAATACACGTTCACGACTCAATCTACGCTAGTTGAACAATTAGAGTCATTGGGCATTCCCTGGGATTCCGTATTCTATGACGACTTAAATGGAGATGATATTGACGATTGGATTGTCGGTATTTCTGCCATCAATATGCCACCTGTGTTCTTTCTGTCGGACGGGGCGGTGTATAGCGTTTCGCGCCCAGCACTTTCTCCACTTCATGAACCAGACGAATTTAACCAGTTGTTCACTTTCCAATTGCCAGATGATGCGGGTGTCGCCTTACTCCGTACAAACTATGTCCAGCCCCACAGACAGATCCATGCTGGTTATGGAATAGGCGGTGGCCCGGGCGAGTGCTCGGCATCAGGCCGCGTTAGCATATGGCGTCTCGATCAAAGCACCTTAATCCCGATTTTCTCGTCTTTACTTTGTGAGGAGATTGAAACTCAGGCGGTTGTCGATGATATGGCAATTGTATCGCACGTATATGGTTGGGAATTTAGTGATCGGATTCATAATTATGTTCCGGTTGAATTTGTCTGGAACGCGGTAAATCAGGCATATGAACTAACATCAACGTCCGAGACAGCTTTGGTGCCACTCCCCTCTGAGAGATCGGTGCCCCCGCCTTATCAGCAATACCGTGGGGAAAATCTCTTCTTACAGCATGAATACGAACGGATCATCGATTACCAACAGAAGGCGATAACAGAGATACCAGACATATCCGATCCCGTCCTTCTGAGATGGCGATATCTGGCGGCCCTCACACTCGAAGTGCTTGATCGCCCTGCTGAAGCGCTGGCGGAATACATTGCTATCTACGAAGCCGCGCCGGACTCCGTCTGGGGAACGCTTGCCTCACTTCACGTCGAGTGATGGACAGCAAGTAATACGGTAAAGCGGGCGCATCGTGTAATACACAGCTTGCTGGTGAGGAAACTGATTCAGCCATCAGGACGGAATTGATGCTGGTTGAATGTTAGGCTGAAGTTCGCCACACGCTGCTCACTGAACTATTTCAGAATCGCATCCTGCGCCATGAACCATGTAAACTGAACACTCATGCTGCTACCCATTGTGACACCTCCAGATTGATCTGTGTTTACACTTTATTTGACAAAGCGCTCCACCTGCAAAGATGGTCAGGATAAATCGAGTGCATGAGGCGATGAGAACGCAGCGGCAGGGAGGTGGATAGTGTAGCGAACGTCAAACCCTTCCGATAATCGGCTGAGCGGTCACGGACCACGATTTCAACTTCAAGATGGGCTGCAAACCAGGTCTGGATGTCCTCTGCCAGACTACCGTTCACCCGTTCGACCACCCGCCTCGTTTCCTGATCAATCATCATGCTCCCGTAGCGATGTCCTTTGCGGATTGCCCAGTCATCCAAGCTCACCACCCGTGGACAAGTATCGTTGACAAGCGCTGTTTGTTTCACGATCCGCAAGATCGTGTCACCACTGGTGATGATCTGAAAACAGCGGAAGATGCGTCGCGCACTCTCTGCGCTGACTTCAAAGCCAACCCGACGCATGACCTGCGTCAACCGTTCAGTCCGCCGAGCATAGGGCGACAACCAGTCGGGAAACCGTTCAGCATAAAGTGCGGAAGTTCCAAAATTTCGGTGATTCGTAAAAAATCAGTTCGCTTTGTGGTATACGAACATTTGTGCTATATACTAGAGAGATAAAGCGTCAGAGAAGGGACGAAGTTATGCCGACAATCACCATTGGTGCAAAAGTCGTCGGGCAGAAACGCCCGCTGTTTACAGACTACTGCTTTCCACTGTTACCCGATGTTATGGCATTACCCCGATAAGATGGTTCTTCCGCACTTTGATGTTGTTGGCGAACCCCTGTTTAGGTTTAAAAAGGTCTATACTGGTAGAAAAACGGGGTGCGTAGAGAATTAAGGGGGATGCTCATGTCACTGCCAAAACAAGCGATTGAATCGGTGCCCGAAGACACGGCACAAGTTGCTCGGAAAGCATTTCCAAAGGGCAATCCGTATATCCAGATACGTGATCAGTTGGGCACGATTTACACCGATGAGATTTTCGCGGATTTGTATCCGCCTGATGGTCACCCCGCGATCCGTCCCTGGCGACTAGCGCTGGTCACGGTGATGCAATTTGCTGAAAATCTGACGGATCGTCAGGCAGCTGACGCAGTACGGGACCGTATCGCCTGGAAGTATGCCCTGAGTTTGTCGTTAACGGATGCCGGCTTCGACTATTCGGTGCTAAGTGAATTTCGTCAACGCCTGTTGGATCATGATGCTGCACAGCAATTACTCGATGTGATGCTGAAACAATTTTCTGAGCAGGGTTGGCTGAAAACACGTGGTAAGCAACGCACGGACTCGACGCACATTTTGGCGGCCATTCGACGACTCAACCAACTGGAATTGGTACATGAAACGTTGCGTCACGCGCTCAATGAATTGGCTGCTGAAGCGCCAGCGTGGCTCAGGCAACGGGTCACTGCGGATTGGTTCGATAGCTACAGCCAGCGCACGAGCAACTACCTGCTCCCGAAGAAAGATGCTGAGCGTAAAGCCTGGGGGAACGGGTCGGGCAGGATGGTCTTTATTTGCTGGAGCAGGATTATGCGGGGGGTCATCATCCGGAACTGGCGCAATTACCTGCTGTAGAAATGTTGCGACAGGTATGGATGCAGCATTTTTATCAGCTTGAAGAGCAAGTTTGTCTGTGTGAGAAACGCGATCAGCCGCCTGCGTCACGCCTGATCACCTTATCTTCTTATGATCCCCAAGCGCGATGTAGCGCCAAGCGCAACGTCACCTGGGACGGCTACAAAGTGCATTTGACTGAGACCTGTGATGACGACACACCCAATCTGATTACCAACCATGAAATGCGTCCATCCACCGAACCGGATCATGATGCCACGGAGGTTATTCATGACCATCTGGTGGTCAATGGTTACGCACCCAGAGAACATTTTGTGGATCAGGGGTATATGTCGATCGATCATGTGGTTCAACAGGCTCAGGACGGTATTGATTTGATGGGTGCGGTTCCCGATGACAATAGCTGGCAGGCTCGCCATGGTGGTTATGATAGTCGCCAATTTGTTGTCGACTGGGACAATGAACAGGCTGTTTGTCCACAAGGGCACGACAGTTGCAGTTGGTCATTGGCACAAACACGCTCGCAGCGTCCAGTCGTGAAGATCAAGTTTCGACATCGAGATTGTGCCCCATGTCCTGCGCTGAACTTATGCGCCAACAATCATGAGAAACGGCGCACCTTGACCATTCTTGCGCCGCAGACTCTTTACGAGGCCCAGCAAGTAGCCCGTCAACGGCAGCAAACCACGAACTTCAAAACAGCATGTCACGTCCGTGCAGGTGTGGAAGGAACCGTGTCGCAAGCAGCCCATGCTCTTGGCGCACGGCGATCACGCTACCGAGGCATGGACAAAACCCATCTCCAGCATCTGGGCGTTGCTGCGGCTATTAATCTGTTACGCATCGTCAATTGGCTGGATGATGTCCCGCCTTCCAAAACACCTCAATCGCGTTTTGCGCAGCTGGCCGCCTGATGAAGGGTTCGCCAAAAACATCAAAGTGCGGAAGAACCATTAAATTAGGGTATTGCCAGATCTAACTTATGCCGAAACCCAATGGGGAGATAGGCATGTATCAGTAGAGGGATAACTCAACATGGGTTGTTGCACAACACCCACCAACACCCCTTCATCCTCGGCGGTGGTCGCAGCAGCTTCCGACGCTGCTTCCTCAGAATCTTCCCATTTCGTATCACGCGGATACTTCTTCTCGCCGCTATACGACTTCCACCAACCTTTGCCGTAGTGATAGCGCATCCGCTGGGTGAGTGCCCGCCACGGATAGTCCGGGAAGGCTCGCAGGATGTCTATCTGGTCGGCATCAGCGTCGAACATGGCCTTCAGCCGGTCGAGGTCTTCCTCATCCCAGAAGTAGCCGATGCTGCGATGTGTCGTGCTTTCGGTCGTGGTCGAGCCGTCACGCCAGTGGACGATGGTGATCTTGGTATGGCGGGTCACCTTCGAAATGTTTGCGTAGGACGCGAACGCCTCGAACAACTCACGCCGTTCCTGACGCGGGACATCCTCCCAGCGGTCGATGACGGTTTCCAGCACGGGTTTGGCATCGGCAAGGTTGACCTGCTTGCGTTCACCCGACTTCAACCGCGACCATTCCGCCTGCAATGACTCAAGCTCCAACTCCAGCGAGCGATAACGAGCCTCTGCCCGTTCGACCATCTCTGGATGGCTCAGGGTAGCTAGACTGCTAATGAGGTTGTCTTTCGACGCTTCCGCCTGACGGATGGCTGCTTCCAGCCGCCGGACTTCGGCATGATCGCCGTCTTCCATCGTCGCCAGGGCTGCCTGCCACGTCGCTTCGTCGATGGTTGTCGCCTTCAGCCGTTGCAACAACATCCGGTCGATAATGGCATCCACGATGAAGCACTTGATGTTCCAGACATTCGACCGCTCGTACTCGTAAAGTTGATACTGGTACTTCTCAGCCGATGTGTTCCACACCGTCGCTAAACGGTGATGGGGATCGTCTGGCAGGTCATCCGAGTAGAGCAGGTTGCTGTAGGTCGGTGGGTCTTCATTGCGGTCGGCTTTGTTGTGCCGCGTCCAGGGACGGTAGGGCACGTAGTCGGCGTTGGGATTGCCATAGAAGTCAGCAGGGGAGATGCGGTTGAAGGCATATAGAAAGAGGTCATTCGGGATGATCGCCTCGTGGTTGTGCCACTCGACAATCACGCCCTGGTGAATCCAGTGTCCGATGTAAGCCACATTGATGAGCATCCCTTGCAAACCGCTGTAGGACGGCGTGAGACCACCGGTGTGCTTCGAGCGACGCTTGAGGTGATCCGTCACTTTGAATCCATCGGGCATGTCCTCTGCCGTCAGGTCAGGGAAGTACGGACCGTGCTGCTCGATCTGCCGCCACGTTTGCTTTAGATTGCCCTCGTTCTCACGGAATAACTCGAAGTACGCCAGCACCACATCGGCGTAGAGGTCGAAACGGCTGTACTTGCGCCACTCCGGGTTGCGACTGCCATCGGGCAGCTTCTCCCGCATATCAACCATGAAGCCGGGCGTGATCTTGCGTCCCGCCCACATGCCACGCTCCTTGCGCCAGTGACGTGCTTTCACTAACCGACCCCGCACATGGTAGTCGATGTAATCGGCGGCACGCTGTGCCTGGTCGCGGAACATCTGCATGTGATAGCGACCCTGGGTTGGGTGTGCAAAGTCATAGACAAACGTCGGTGTGAGCACCAGCACGTTGTTGCGGCGGCAGGCATCAATGAAGATGTTCGGCTCGATCTGCGTCATATCGCGGAAGAAGCGATCCATATCCTGAGCCGCCACCAACCCGATCTCGCCGTTCTCGATCTGGCGATAGAGCAGGGACATGCCCGGACGCTCACTAATCTTCTTCTGTCCGCTGATACCTGCATCCATGTCGATCATGTTGATTTGTTCACGCTGCCAGCCCTGTGCGATGAGGTGTTCCACCATATCCACCGTTTGCAGGGTAGTGGAGATGTTGCCGATTTGTCCCTCCGAGGACTGCCGGTAGTAGACCGAAACAGGTTTGCCGAGTGGCAGGGGTTGTGCCCTATACGGATCAATCGACGCGGTTTCAGGGCGTTTGAGTGTTCTGACCATAATTTGTCCTACCTCCTTTCATCTGAATGAAAAACGCCCTGCTTATGCGAGTGCCCATACGGTTGCATGGGGTGCAGAAGCAAGGCGCAGAATGTTCTCGGTAATGAGGTACAATGCGTCTTAGCCCTGCGACGTGCTACGATCACTCGCCGGGTCAGGCAGGTCGTCGAGCGGGAACTCGTCGGCCTGTCGTCGATTATGTCCGTTTGACTTGTCCTCATGATACTCTCTTTTCGGTAGGCGTGCAACGATCCTGAGCAGGGTGCGTGAGATAGTCTCCAGGTTCACCCCCTCGCTGGTCTGTGAGTCGCGGTTCTTGACTTCCAATTGGTTGATCCCTCATCTGTTTTATCTGGTTTTACCCATACACTCAGCGTAGCAAACCACCACACCCCTCAGACTGAAATTTTCCAGTTTGGGATGCGAAAAATTTCAAAATGGCGAAATTCGGTGGAATCGGGTGCTTGACAGGTCGTGCATCGGGCTTTTCCGGTGACTGACTGATACACTCAGCTTAGCAGATGGGGGAGGTGCGACCCGTGAAATTCTTCAGTTTTGCGCCAGCAGTATTACGGCGGGGCGAAGCAGTTTTTCAGGCTCGAAGCGATAGGATGAAAATCAGGGTTTTTTCCAGATGGTAATGCTTTTACGCAGGGCTTCTCGTCCAAAACGTCCCATCTGCTGACTGCTGTTCCCCTTGCGCTGCGGCAGAATATAGACCTTCTCAGGACTGAAACCGAGGTCTTCAGCGATGGACGTGGTAAGCAGGTCGACGGGAATGATCTCACCGCCATAGCGAACATTATCGTTGACGAAAGCGATACGTGCGTCACATCTTGCCGTTCTGAGGATTTCGGCAAACACAAAGGTTAGTTCGATGAAATACCCCTCAACCATCGGCAGTATACCCCGGTTGTTGATCTCACCCCGTTCCCAACGGATTTGTAGTGCCTCATTGATCTCTTTGAATACGGGATTGCTCAAAACTGTTTGCAGGATATGCTCAAAACGCTCAGATTGTCCCAGTGAACGGTAATGAGCACGAAGCTCATCGACTTTCGAGTTATGTTCAACCGTGCAGGATAGTTGCTCCTGGCGAAGTTTACGAATGCCTTCCTCGCCTGCTCCGAGATAGGCAATCTCAAGGGCGTAGGTGCGCGTATAATCGTAACGATTGCAGTACGGTGGTGATGTGATGACACCCGCAAATTGATCTGCTTCCAGCGTGGGCAATACCTTCAGACTACTTCCCTGAAGAAGTTGCTGGCTGCTTCCAGTGACTTGCTGCTGTTGGATAATCTCAATGTCCTCGATGACGGTAAACATTGCGGCAAGTAGGGCTTCCTTAACGGTAGGGAGGTCGCCTTTGTGCATTCCCTTGATGGGTAATTTGCCATTTTCCTCGCGCTTGCGATTGCGAGCCTGCACTTTTTCTGCTCGGCGATCCCACCGAAGGTATTGTCCATCTTTGCGCGTGTAGCTGACTTCCTCCAGGATACTGGTTAGAAGCAGGCGAAGCAGTATCTTTGTTGATCCACTGAAATCGGACTGCTCGACCCAATCCGTGTAGTACATCAATGCGCTTTCCTCTTCTTCAGGAAACGCAGTCTGCGTAATCACAAGATGGGGAAAAGAACGTGAGGCTTTGCCCGGTTCACTCAATTTGATTTGCTGATAAATGTCGCGCAACTCAGCCACATCATAGTTAAATACATGTGACTTTGCCCGCCAGGTCAGGTGGCAATTCGGCAGGATTTCGACTCCCACAGCACTAATGCCCCGACTCTTTGCTACCAGTAGTGTTGTGCCTGATCCGTTGAACGGTTCCAGTAGCGTATCACATGGCTTGATGTCAAACTCATCAATGAGACGATCCACCAGTTCAGCGGAAAAGCCCTCCCTGTATTTGATCCAGCTATGGAGCAGTTGTCCCTTATTGCCCTGAAAGCTGACCGTTCGGCGGTCAAACTTGTCCGTCTCTTCAAATAAATCCCGGTAACGCTCTTCTAGTGCTAGTCTTGCGGTTTCATCGGCGACACCATCATGTGAGAATGAATCACGGACGACAGCCTGGCCTGATGAAAATGGTGTCAACTGGTCATCATTGAATAAGGGTAATTGTTTCACGTTGGGTTTCCAGTTTCATCTAACGTCATTTCAAAGAACGCTACCATCTGATTCAAGAAATCCTGCTGCATAGCGGGATCGTTAGCGATTTTTGTCAGATTATGGACACTCGCCAACTTTCCCTGTTGTAACCAGAGTGCGGCTTCCTGTGCGACGCGATCTACGAGGATTGTTGCCATAAACGAAAGTTGCGGTATCGGACGATGTGTCTTTTCAGCAGCATCGATCATGCGGTTGAACGCCTGCGTCGCTGTCTTCCAATGTTCATCTGAACCAGCCGGGTCTGCACCGCCTTTCAATTCAGCAGCCCAGGGAAAAGTATCAGACGGTATTTCGGTGATGAGATCGGGGCCAATTCGATAGCGTCGCTTCGTTTCCTCATTATGCCAGTACATCTGACGATTGAGCAGCACACTGTTGCCGTTCGTCAGGTTGATCTGTCGATAGACAATCCGTTGGTCTTCGAGATCCGAGAGCAGGGTAGCCACTTCCTGTTCAGAGCGTCCTTGTAGTTCCACTTTCTGAATCTTCCCGTTATCGTTTTCATCCTCGTCTTCGAGAACGATGCGCCCCTTGACCTTGAAGATGATGCTTTTTAACTTTTGAAGGCGATGTAAATGGAGCACGATGGGCGAAATCACCGAAATATAGGCCAGTCGTCCAACCTCATTACGCCAACCACCGTCCAGACTCGCGCCAATGTTGATGTACACCATTTCCAGATGACGCCGCTGCCCATATAGTCCAGTTTCCATAACCAGTGCGCTGGTAATCTTGTTGAGATGCTGAGCGATGGCCTGAGCCTTGTCTACACCGAGCGGCATACTGATCTCGTGTTGCGTCGTGTCTAATCCGATGTTGTTCATCACCTTGTTTGAGATCATTGCGACATTACGATAGTAGAGTACGAGGCGAGGCTCTCGCACGAGATCACCTGGTAAACAGAAATAGTAGGGATACGGAACAGGTGGATCATGGGCATCAAGCGTATCGATTGCAGTGGGGGAAATACCAGCAGCCTCGGCGCGTTCACGCCAGAGTTCCATATCATATTCTCTACCAAGTTGCTCAATGTCTTGGACAATGCCATCAACATCCAGCGCCGAGAGGTTCTTCAGGAAAAAGAGACCCCGGCGCACCGAGTTTTCACGAACTGCCTGAAGGATTTCCTCCTGTGTGCTTGCGTATTGGGTGTAGTCGTCTTGTTGCGATGCATTGGGTTGATCGGTCATAAATTCTTCTACAAGGGCTGTTGCTGAATAAATAAGGTTCTGTTTCCTATCATAGCACAAAGATTTTCAAGCATTCGAGGACTTATGCCCCAGCGTCACAACCGTCACAGGTCGAAATCAGCTACATGAAGATTGTTTTTTGTGCGGTATGTGATTTTTGCAAAATGTGTAGCAGTAACCGTCTCAGCTTGTGACGCTGTGACACCTGTGACGGATGCTGTTGGTCAATCGATTTTGTCGGGATTTTGCAGGTCAAAACACGGGGAATCGCATCATGTTTCGTAGCTACCATGCCCGGATTTTTGATTCGCCAACAACATCTGTGACGGCGACCGGCTCGAAGCAAAAAAACAGCTGGTGAACGTGCCTGCTCAACACGCTTACCAGCCGGAGAAACAAAAACGGCTGCCCTTGTCGAGAGCAGCCGTCTAAGCGACACAACAGTATGCGATGGCGAGTTTCTTCTTGATCTTCTTCCGGTAGTAGAAGATCATCTTGTGTTCTTTCTCGTCGCGGGCGAACTTCTTCACCTTTGCCTTGGTGGTCAGCGTGTAAATCGCAAACAGTGCCAGTGGACGATCCGAGTAGTGTTCGACCACCTGGAGATACGGTTCGATCTCGCCTGCATCGAGTCGTTCCTGCCAGGTGCGTGGCTGGATCATCGGCTCGTACTCCTTCAGGATGCGCTGAAGCCGGTGCTTGATCGCTGTCATACGCTCGTAGACCATCGAGTGCGCCAGATTATGCGCTTCCAGTGCCGCCTTCGAGTCAACACTGGTCGTCAGGATGTAGAGCGCGACCAGTTCCTTAATGTCGTCAGCGTATTCTTCGGCAATGGCGTGGATCGCGTCGGTAATGTCCAGCCGGAAGTCAATCTTCGTTGCCCACGGTGCCCAGCGTTCCGAGGACTTCTGCCAGGCGGTGGGGGATGAGTAGCCCGGAATGCCGTACTCGTCCACGTCCAGCGCCAGCTCACCTTCGATATCAGTGAAGGGGAGATACTTCTTGTTTTGCTTCTGAAGCGTGGTGGACTTGCTGATCGCCAACGCACGCCACATCGCCCCAAAGATACCGACATCTGCCAGCAAGTTCGGGTCTTCGACCAGTCGCATCCACAGACGCATCAGCCCGGTCTGGATGCTGTCGGGGATATCCTGGCCATAGTTGCCAAAACGCTTCAGTTTGTTCGCCATCATCGGCGACAGGCACTCTGCGATCTCCTCGAAGGTGAGGTCGCCACCCCAGCCTGTCGGATAGCGCGGCGTGTGCGGAAATGGCTCGATGGACTCACGGATTTTGCTACGGGTTGTTGCTTCAGACATGACGAAACCTCCTCGTCAAACCGGAAATCCGTCCGGCTGGCGGCTGAGCACAACGCTCAACCTGCCGGGGACGGCGCAGAGGAGGGGACCTGTCAAACAAAAAAGCCGACCAGATTGGTCAGCTTCTCATGATTTCAATTTGTGGTCGGCTTTTTAGGCGGATGGTTCGGTGGTCCCGTCCGCAGGATGGTACCAGCGTATCAGCCGCCGGTGTTTGATGGGGTGGATGCCCGCGCCGTATGATCGCCGCGCGGCGGTGTGCGAACTTCAATTATTCTATGCAATAAACTTGTCTGAATTGACCTGGGGATGCTAATATTCATTAAAGGTAAAGTGAGCTAGAAGTAGGTTTTAGATGGGCAATGGGACTATAGCCCTTGGAATTGATCTGGGCACAACAAATTCTGTTGTTGCTGTCGTAAATGAGCAGGGTGTGCCTGAGGTTATACCCAATAGTGAGGGTGAGCGATTGACTCCTTCATCTGTTCATTTTGATGGTGACAATATTGTAGTAGGACAATTTGCGAGAGATGCGCTGAGAGTTGATCCAGACAATGTAGTTATGTTCGTCAAAAGACAGATCGGCAATCCGACTTGGCATGTGCAATATGATGGGAAGGAACATACTGCGATTGATGTTTCGGCTTTGATTCTTGAGAAACTCAGAAAGGATGCGGAACAGGCATTGAATATGTCCATCAATTATGCTGTCATCACTGTTCCAGCTGATTTTGATGATGCGCGACGACGTGCAACAGAAACAGCAGCTACGATCGCGGGAATGAAAGTCCTGTGTTTAATCAATGAGCCTACGGCTGCTGCGATCGCGTTTGGCGCTAATCGTAAAGGTGATAAGAAAACTGTACTCGTTTACGACCTAGGTGGTGGTACCTTTGATGTTACTTTGATGATGATTGAAGGTGATAAGATTCGTGTTCTTGCTACAGAAGGCCAGCAACTTTTAGGTGGAAAAGATTTTGACGACCTGATTATCAAATATGCTGTCCAGGCATTCCAAGCTGAGCATGGCTTCGATCCAACAGCAGAAGAATATGTCGCAGCAGAATTGAGAGAACAAGCCGAAAAAGCCAAACGTGAGTTAAGTAAACGCAGCAGCACGATCCTTGTCATTGGGGCAAAGGGTAGGACAACACGGACCTCGCTCACAAAAGAACAACTGGATGAGTTTATTTCATCAAAAGTAGATAATACTTTTATTCATATTCGAAATGTTCTAGAACATAGCAAACTTGCTCCAGAAGATGTTGATCAGGTTATACTTGTTGGCGGGTCAACACGTTTGCGGATTGTGCGCGAAAAATTAGCCGAGTTTTTTGGAAAAGACCCCGATGCTTCTATCAACCCAGATGAAGCTGTAGCACTTGGAGCAGCTATTGTCGCCGCTCGTGAATTAGCTGAAATAGAACCCGAGGCACTTTCAGAAACTGTACATGAGGTTGTTGGCGGATTACAGGTATCTGATGTGCTTTCTCATTCGTTGGGAATAGGCACCTTCGTACCCGGTACGAACCGTCCCTTCAATTCCATTATGCTAGCTCGAAATACTCCCATCCCAAAAGAAGAATCCAGGATATTTCCAACTACCACGGCCAACCAAACGGCAATTAAGATAACTATATATCAGGGCGAATTTGATGATCCATCACTGTGTAATCCTGTGGGCGAATTTTTGCTTAAAGGCTTACCCCCAAACAGACCGGTAGGGAAAAAAGTTCGCATAACGATATCTTGTAATACAAATGGGATGGTCGAGGTTCAAGCCACAGATATTGAGACCGGCTTGCAGGCCGAGACTGTAGTTAACTATAGTCAAGGATTGTCTCAGGACGAAATCGCTGACAAGCAGAGCTGGCTGAAAAAGAAGACGAAGACCATCCTCTAGGTGACAAATGTCATTGTTTATTAGGTTTCTGGCTGCATCCAATTCATGACAAAAAATCGTCCTAAAAACTTTGCTAGGATGCGATTCTCATATTATATTTATCTTGTGGGTTACTCTTGCGTGTGTACCGTAAGGCACATCAAGAATAGAAAGATGTGTTAACATGTAAAGAATTAGAATTAAGGCTACAAAGATGCCCAACAATCGCCATCTAATCATTGACGAAGAACTGGTTCGTCCGCAACAGCTTCTTGATAGAGGTTGGCCCATACCTGGTTTGGGGGGGAAACATCGGGTCGATCAAGGATGGTGCGCTGTCATCACGGTCGGTGGTGCTTATGAAGAGACTCTCGAACCCGGATTTTACGATATCAGCAAGTATCCTCGCCAGGATGTTCAGGCAATTCATGTCGATAAACGTCTCAAGCAGCTCACAGTAGCAACTACACGCGAGTTCACGATCGCACGTCCCTTCCCCGTAGAAGTCGATCTTACACTGTCAGTAGAATATCGCGTCTCTGATCCCAGACGAGTAGCAGTCGAAATTGAAAGCCCATTGACCAGCCTCTATGATCGTGTCCTTCAGGCGGTCAGAGGTGCAGTTGTGCATGTCGATTATGAGGAGTTTCGTACACAAGGGGAACGGCTCGCACAGATCACGCTGGATCGGCTAAAAGCAATGCGCCTGCCAGATGTATTGGGGATCGACATCTTCAACGTTTTGGTTACGACCATCAAAGGAGCGGGTGAAGTCGCCAAGCGCATCCAGCATGAATGGGAGACTTTGCGCGATTGGCAGATGAACGCTCACATGGTGCAGAATTCGCAGATTACGCCACAATGGATGGCAGTCAATGCGCCTGAACTCTACCAACAACTGATGGCAAATAATCATGAAGTGCGAATGGCTTTGATTGATATGGGACTTCTCGGACCTCAGGGCTTTCTCAATCAACCCGCTAATGCAAGCGGGACATTCGATGTCCAAAGTTTTATGAATACTTTGCCACCGGGCATGACATCTCCACAAGGACAAGTATTTTCCCCTTATGGACAGAACCAACCATCATTCCAACAGCAACCGCCACAGCTACAACAGCCAGCACAGACTCAGCATACACATGGCGTTGCACAACCGCAACAGAGTACTGATCCACTCGCACGTATTCGCGAAGAAGTAGAGTATCTTAAAAAACTCTCGAATGTCGTGGTGAAAGCTGAGGCATGTGAAGGTGAGGATGGCCTGCCTGACGGGACTTACATTCTTACTGTTCAGTTGAAAAGAACAGCAGATACCCCAGTTGTACTTGTGATTTATTGTCCAGAGGGGTTTCCCGATACAGCACCTGAGGCAAGTGTGTTCTTCAGCGATGATGAAGCGGTGTTAAACGATCCTTCACAAGGGAAACCCTTCCAGTCGGGAGTCATGAGGAGATGGGCACCATCCAACTATATTGTCGAAATTGCGCGTGAAGTGCGCGAGTTCTATGGATAGGTGGTGATCGATCATGAGTTTGGAACCCAATTACTATGATGTTCTGAAAATACCACGCCATGCAACAGATCAGGAAGTAGAAGTCGCATTTCATGAACTATCAGATCAGTTAAAATCACTGGTGTCAACTGGGAGTGAGTTCGAAAGTGCTGAAGCAAGTCAACAACTTCAATTGGTTGATGATGCTTATCAGACGCTTCAAGGTGAAATACGGCGCAAGCAGTACGATTCTCAGCTTGATGGCTCGGACCCTGACGTGCTGACGCCTGAATTAAGTATCGACAAAGCCCGAAAACAAACTGCAATCACAACTACGCCATCTCAAAATAGAACAGCCTACTGTGCAAGCTGTGGTGCTCATCTGCCTGAGAAAAGCATGGTCTGCATGAATTGTGGGGCAAGAGCACCTCAACTTGTTACATCCGAGATGCAGTGCCCATATTGCCGTAGTCAAGTCCCAGCAGGAAGCATGACATGCCTAACTTGCGGAGAGCAGGTTAGCCGTTTATGTCCTCAGTGTGGAGAGGCTATAGCATTAGGTGAAATAATTTGTGGGCGATGTGGTACAAATATTCAGGACTATGACCGACGCCGATTTGGACAAGCAGAAATTATAAAACGTGAATTTGATAAGGAACGTGCAGAAGATGCAGTTCGTGTGGAGAGTCAGCGGAGAATTCTCGCTTCACTTGATAAACAGGCAAGAGAATTCTGGTTTGTGGTAATTGGCTTAATAATTTTAACTATAATTATCTTGTCGATGACCAATGGATAAAATTGATCACACCCATGCTGAAGCTCGCTGGCAATGCATTGACTGCGGATATGAGAATGTAACTGGTACAGATTCTTGCTCGGTTTGTGGCAGTCCAAAGCAGATTAACTGCTTGAATTGTAGATCACTCATTGATGCAGGGACAATCGTTTGTCCAACATGCGGCATAGACATTACAAAGTATTCTTCTGCTTATGAACATTTGACAGCTAATTTCGTACTTGAAGTTGATGCTGATCGTGAAAAGTGGAAACAAAGTCAAGATGAACGAGTTGAACGTGAAATTGCATCTTCTTACGCGAACGCAAAACGTAGGACAGTACAAGCCCTTGTGCTATTTGGCGTCCTATTCGTAATTTTGATGACACTCTTCGTTGTTCGGCAAATAAGGGAACAAGAAAAGCAGGCAATGTTGTCGCGAGAATATGAAGCCGCTGCGAACTGTTTAGGAGAACACGACTACAACTGCGCTCGCGACCACTTACGTTATGTGCTGTCTGTTGAACCTGACTATCGCGATGCTTCAGAACTTCTAGAAGTCGTATACAACGATTGGATTGGTGAAGCGACTAGGCAGGGAGACATAGGGCTTGTCATCTCACTATTGGCTGAACGGACATTTTGGGATTAGGAAAAGACTAAAGCAAGGGAAAGGAGATCCCCATGCAGCAAACACAAAACTACTATGAAGTTCTACAGGTGGATCAAACCGCCGGAATGAATGAAATCGAGGAGGCATATCGTCGAGAATACAACAAGTGGTCTAAACTGATCAATCATCATGACCCTGATATGCAGGACAGCGCTCGAAAGAACCTGCGCCTTATCGAGGCTGCCAAAACAACATTGCTGGACGCATCTAAACGGTCTGAACATGACAGTGCGTTGGCATCAGGGCTTTATGATGAATCGGCGAAGCCAAATCTAACTGCTGTGGCGGGTATGCCCGTGATGACTCCACCGCCACCTCAGAAATCATCCAAGAAGGAATCACCAACACTCAAGAATGCGTGGGAATGCACTGATTGTGATACCGTAAACTCTCCCGGTACGATGTATTGTATTTCCTGTGGTACTCAACTAGGGAAGAACTGTCCAGAGTGTGGACACACACTTCCTGTCAGTGCCGAGTTCTGCACGAACTGTGGTGTCAATTTCCAGCAACGTGAGTGGGAGATTGAGCAAGATCAAATTGCAGCAGAGAAAGCAGCACGGCAACAGATGCAGAATTATTTCCAGTATGTACGCTCAATCCCGATGCATCGCCACAAAAAGGTCAGAGAAGAACTGGAAGCACATCCTGAGTACTCGCAGACAAGCGAAGCCATCAATTTGTATGAAGCGGCAAAACAAGAAGGGTCAAAGTGGACTTGGACTCTTATTGGTATTTCAGCCGCTATTTCGGCATTTGCCGGGCTTGTTTTGGGCAGTACTGGACGTAATCCTGATGGGGGTTCAGGTTTGCTATTCGGTGCAGTGCTTGGAGCAATTGGTGGGGCGATATTTGGTCACTGGTGGGGTGGCAAGTGGGGAGGTGAGAGTGGACAGCCTCTAGATGCTATTCTCGCTGTCTTGACAGGGCCATTTCTGCTCGTCTTTGGTATTTTCATTCTTGTAATTGTTGGTTTTGTGATGTTTGCTGCTGGGGGATAAATCTGTTTGGAGGTAGAACTCAAGATTAGTAGATCTACATTGAGCAGGTTGATCGTGCTTGGTTCCGTCTTACTGCTCAATATCGGAATTCTGACGTTGGGCAGCCGTCTAGAGGAAAACTCTGGTGCCAGCTATGGGGGGTTGTTTGTTCTGGCTTTCCTATTTAACTCAACTGTGTTGCTACCCTCCCCAATCCTTACCATAGTTGGCGCGATGAGTTTGTCTTTGCCTCCCTTGTGGGTTGGGTTAGTCGCTGGGGTTGGCTCTACACTGGGTGAGCTTGTAGGCTATACGGCTGGAGCAAGTGGAAGAGAGTTAGTTGATGGGCATGTAGGAGAGAGGCTGCGTAGTTTGATTGAACGTGGAGGAGGAGCAACCGTTTTTCTTGCAGCATTTACACCGGGGCCAGTATTCGACTTTGTTGGCATTGCAGCAGGGGCATTACGTTTTCCGCTAGGTCGATTTATCTTCTTCTGCGGGATGGGAAAGATACTAAAAATGATTTTATTTGCTTATTTAGGCGAAAGACTATTTTCAACTTTGTTGGAGTTTATCAAATAGAAAGGTGATCGACATGGCACGCTTTGAATACATGATGGTACAAGTACCTCCGACAATTCCGAAGTCGAAAGGAGCGAGCGGCAGCGAGGCTGCATCCTATTTGCAGTCGATAGTAAACGAACATGCTACAAAAGGCTGGGAGTTCTATCGAGTTGATTCAATTGGAGTTGTTTCCGATCCAGGTTGTTTAGGAGCTTTGCTTGGGCAGAAACAAACCATTATCGAGTATTATGTAGTCACCTTCCGTAAACAACAAGGCGGATAGCAACGAAGCTAACTTTGGCTTGCAGATGTTTGATGGGGGTTGGTACTTCACCAGCCCCAGTAGTTATTGATTAATAGTCGGGGGACCGATGAAGATTCCCTATATTTATATCTCAGACCGAGAATTGATTCGTGTCCCTGTTGAATATGATAATCAACAAGGTGTGCGATATGAAGACGTTGGCGGTGAACACGCAATTTGGATTGCTCGCGTTCCTTTTTTGCCAAGCTTTATGTCTGACGACTTCACACGGCTAGGCAAAGAACGAATAAGAATTATTGTACGGCGACAGTATCGCTTTATTTATGATCTATCTCGATCCCGAGAAAATCAGGCAACATTCGAATTA
Source organism: Anaerolineaceae bacterium (assembly GCA_002699585.1). Taxonomy (GTDB): domain Bacteria; phylum Chloroflexota; class Anaerolineae; order Aggregatilineales; family Phototrophicaceae; genus Phototrophicus. The sequence goes on from PABP01000009.1 coordinate 456,004, forward strand.
CGTTTTGTATCCACGCCAAACCCCATACCTGGGCAACCCAACGCCATTGATATGGTGTTTTTAGGTAAAGTGTTCTCACGCCGCCATCGTGGTGGTTTTACCGAAGCCGTCGCACTATGGGATAAGTTTGCTGCAAATTTCCCACTTGAGGATCCCTTTAATTACCCTCTGGAACCTGTCTCTGAAGAACGATTTCAGCATTTTTATCAGCCTTTTGAGTTCAATACGCTCACTAAGGATAATATTCTCGAATTACGCAAGTATGAGGACATGCCCGTAACACCTGGAGGAGAGCTTGGACGCCAAGCCCGCAAGGGTGATTATATCGTTCATCCATTTGTACCCAGCACTGATTTCAACCCTATGGGACGATTCTTTGAGGCATTGGCTGTTCAGCAGCAGAAATGCTTTGCTTCGATTAGTTTGCGTCCGACCTCTCTGTTCCCACAGGAGATACAGAATGTCAGTTTCCAGATAGGACAATTTCGCAAAGATGCGGCAGAGAATGATGAGGCGACAGAAGAATATATTCGGACTCGTTCGATCATTGGATTGAAGGTCTATCAGCGATTAATGATGGAACGTGAGCACTTGCTTATGGTCCGCGTTCACGTCGTGGGTGAAAATCACGCACCTTATGCTGTGGCGGAAGCACTTGGCTCGGAGATGATGGATAATGGTCGTAACGAATATCCTACACAATGGAACAACGTTCAACCATCTACACCAAATGAACTTGAATCTGCTATACATAACTTGCGATGGCTAGAACACGATCTGTGGGGAGAGACTAAAGCTGTTCCACAGCTGGAACGTCTCAGGTATCTTGCTAGCGCATCTGAAGCGTCCGGAGCCTTCCGACTTCCTGTTCCTTCCGAAAGTGGATACATGCCAGGTGTACTTGTAAAGAGTGAGCCGTTTGTAGCACCGGCTGATTATCTCGAAAGTGACTCTGATGAAACAATTGATACAAGTGAAGCCAGATCAGAAGGGAATATTGATCTTGGCTATATATACCATCGCGGAAAATCGACCGCACAGAAATTCACAATTCCAGTAAGCGATTTTACTCGTCACACGTTGATTGCGGGATCGACAGGAGCGGGTAAGACGACCACCATAATGAGCATTCTAGCGCAAATGTGGAGTAAACATCGTATTCCATTTATGGTCCTGTATCCTATTGACAAAACTGATTATCGTGAACTGCGCCATTTCGGTGATTTGAAAGAAAATCTTTTAGTGTTTTCGTTGGGTGACGAAACAACTTCGCCTTTTCGGTTCAATCCATTCGAAGTACCAGAAGGAATGCTCCTCAAAACTCATCTGAGTCGCTTGATGAGGGTTTTTTCTGCTGCCTTTAGTCTGATGGATCCGCTACCCATGATCTATCGCGATGCCCTACGACGAGTGTATCGAAATCTTGGTTGGAACCCAGTCATTGATCGCGGACAACCGGGCAGACAATATCCGGTCATGAGTGAGTTTCATTCCACAATCGATGAGATTACGAATGAGTTGAATTATGGTCGAGAAGTTCAGGATAATGTACGACAGGCTTCTGTTATTCGCATCGGCGATCTCCTAGAAAATGCTGGTTATGTTGTCAATGTTCGTGAATCAATGCCCATATCGAGAATAATGCAATATCCAACAGTGATGGAAATTGGTCGAGTTGGATCAATGGCTGATACAGCTCTTCTAATGGGCTTCCTTTTAATGCGTTTGGCAGGTGAGATTGAAAGAAATCCACGTCCCAGACATATGCCACATATCACAGTTGTCGAAGAAGCGCACAGATTGATGTCAGAAGTCTCGACAAATGGACAAGAAACAGGAGATCCGAGAAGTAGTGCTGGTGAGGATTTCAGTAATATACTTGCAGAGGTGCGCGGCTTTGGCGAAGGAATCATTATCGCCGAACAAATTCCGACTTTGCTGGTCAAAGGCGCGATTGGAAACACGTATATAAAGGTAATGCACTGGTTAGAAGATGTTCCCAGTTATGAGCTGTTTTCAAATGTTATGAATCTGAACGATCAGCAGCGTGAGTATGCTCGTACCTTGCAGGCAGGTCATGCCATTGTTCGTAGCCCTTTTGGACGCCCAGTTCACATCAAGATTCCAAGAATTACGGAACAACAAGCTGATAACTCTGACAAAGCTATTGCAGAACACATGGCCGAGCAACGTACTAAACTGGACATTAGAGCATCCAACATCATTGAATGGACTTCATCGATTTCAGCTAACACCGAAATCCGTAAGTTGCAGCTAGTTACGGTACAGAAGGCCGTTTCTGCTCGGATTTTGGATGCACCAATGCAGACTTGTGCTCACTGTATTCCATTGCTCAGCGAAGGAAAATGTCCTTATCGAAGTCAAGCCAAGCCGATGGTAGATTCCAAGGAATTCGCAAAGTGGGCTGAGTTGATTGATCTCACTAGTGAATTAGAAGATCCTCCAGCACGTTGGACAAACCTCTCTCAAATAGGGCGGAGGCTATTCGGAAAGGGAAATCCGGGGCAGTTTTACTGCTTACTGGCGCATCTAGCGGATCGTGCACAAAAGCTGGCGAGGGATGATGCTTCTAGTTTTGAAATGCGGTATCAACGTTATAGAAATATTTTAAACGATTTCCAGACTAACTATGAAAGGTAAATGGGATCATGTTCGAAAGGCCCAGATTTCGTCCAGAGCATGAACTGAGAAAAGAAGATAACGACAATCCCCAGCCATCTAGTTCTTCGGATGTAGACTTATCAGGGAATTTCGTGGAGCGTAAACGCGACCCAAGTGACGACGTGGGATCTGATACACCTGTTTCACAATATGACCAAACCGATGAACATATAGAGAATCCTGATTTAACTTGGACGGACGAAGATGAGTCGTTATTTGATGAAGTTCAGAAGCTACGTTCCGAACAAGCGCAAGATATCAAAGAGGATGCGGATGCCCTTGATGATAAGTTCAAATAAATAAAAAGACATTTAGCCCGCAAGGTGAGAAATTGCTATGAGCGATTGGCGTAAGGCAGCAAAAATCGGGTTGACCGCTGCGGACATGTGGTGGCAAATCAATGGACATCCATTAGGAGAATTGCCTGATGCATATTCACATCTTGAAAGTCAGCAGCACGATCAAAATACAGCCCAAATGACCGAACTTAGAGATGCTATTCAGAGTGAAAGTGATCGTCCAGCCGAGTATCGAGATTATGAAGATGAATCGGGTGACCACATTGATACTGTAGATTTGAGCTTTACCGATGAGGATGAGGCTCTCTTTGCCGAAGTTGAAGCGGCTATTGAAGATCAAAGCTCTTTGTCTGAACAAAAAGATGAGTGAGCTTAGGGCGCAATAATGTAATGTTCGAAGCGTCACAGGTGTCACAACCGTCACAGGCACAAAGAGCGTGCCTGTGATTGCTTTTTGCGGTCTATTTGGTCTGCGTCTCAGGTGTCACAGCCGTCACAGTCCAGAATCTCGGACTTGAGTTGCCATAATCGCACTCTACCGCCTCTAACCCTGCGCTGAACCGTCAGATTGAGGTTTCCAGGCAACAAGAAACCATCCTCCTTGAGCATCTTGCCGATGACATTGGCACCGAAGTTAAGCGGCTGGACGTGGTTCACAGCCTTGAGTGCGATCTCCGGCAGCAGGTAGACGAAGTTGTCGTCCTTATAGCCAACTACCGTTACACCGGGCGGGTACTCACGCGGATTGCGCATGTCATCGTCAATGACCGCCTGCCCACCGGCGAGCAGCTGACCCAGGATGTCCAGAAAGACCTGACTGGCAAGCTCCTGGCGCAGATTTTGTACGGTCTCCACGATGCTGTCCTGCCACGTCGGGAGCAGATAGTCCTCCTCCATCTCCGCGACAAACTTCGAGAGCATCTGGAAAACCGTCACCAGCACTGCCCAGTTCTTCACGGCGCGGTCGTGTGCGTTCGATTTGCCGAGCTGCGCGGTTACTTTGGCGTTGTAACCGATCACGTTCTGACTGAAGCGGCTGGCAAGTTCAGCTTTGAAGTCACCATCATCGAGCTGGCGTGCCACCCATGATGCAAAGTGGGCAGTGAAACCGGGCAGCTTATCGCGCAGCGCCTCAGCTTCGGCGAGTGCCTTACCCTGCGGATCACGGTGCTTCCAGGGTGGGATTTCGAGTGCCATCATGCGCGAGGACACCGACATCTCGCCTTCCAGGCTGGTTTCACCAGTGGAGAGGATCAATCCCCGGCACGGGCGAGACGTTTGCAGCTTGGCATCCCGTGTCAGCCGACCGCGACCGAGGTTACGCGAGTATCCCTGCAAGAAACGGGTGAACGTGCGGGTGTCGGCGTAGATGTCTTTGTAATCGTCCACCCAGTAAAGCGCGTCCGCCAACGGATAACCGAGCATCTCGACGGTGTTGATGGTGACGCCCCACTGCGCAGGCGGCGTATCACGGCTGAACTGTCCATAGAAGCTGCTCAACAGCGATGCGATTTCCGATTTGCCGCTACCCGATGTGCCGACCAGATGGATGGCTGGCCGCGTCGCCGACGGCGGGAAAAAGCGCTGGATCACCGGCAGTAGCGCGAAAGCAATCAGCGAGGGTGCCAGATTCGACGGCAGTACCTTTGCCACTGCATCAAATGCCCGCAGACTTTCGTCCCAACTGACCGCCTGCAAGCCGTAGTCGCGGAGGCGCTGGTCGAGTTCGACCGATGGTGGTTCCGCCAGCTTGCCCTTTGCGGTGATGCAATCTTCAGGGGAGACATAGACCCATCTGCCGTCGATCTGCTTCCAGCCCATGAAGTTGTAGTGGCGATGGGTCGGAAACTCGCCCGACAGATGCACGATGGCGGGAACCAGGTGCTTCGACATGCCTGCCCGAACGACGTACTGCGCTCCGGCGTTGGCTCCGATGAAGCGGCGCAGCGCGACATCATCGACGAATACCTCACCGGGCACTTCCAGCTTTTTGGTCGATGATCCCCGCTGCAATTCGATGGTCGTGACGTGCGCTTCCTTGCCGTCATCATCAACCTGGCAGGTCTGATAAAGTGCGGTGGCTGCCCAATCGGTGACGGTACGCTCGGTCGTACCGCGATACGTCTCCTTGCGATAAACAATCTTGCCGTCCAGCAACAGATAGCTCTCGGTATCGACATATTCCTGCTGCCGCTGGCGCTCGATTGACTTCCGTTTCTCCCGGTACAGCTTGTCGATGTCACTGATTTTCAGTCCATCACCAGTGATTGCTTTGAACTTCTCGCGCTGTTCGGCCCATTCAACCGCATTGAGAGAGGCGCAAGCCTCCACCGCTTCGATGATCTCGGCGGTGGATGGTCTTTCAACCGATTTCTGCCGCGTGTCGTAGCGATCCACCAGTTGGCTGACGTACGCCTCCGCGACTTGCCGTCGCGACTGAATCGCCTCGCGTGGCGGCTGGCTGAACGCACTGGCGATAGTGGCGCGTGCCTCTTTCTCGCGTGCGGTGGCATTCTCACTACCATCTCCATCAGCCATGTAGCGACTGACCAGTTCTCGTTCTGCATCGGACTGGCTGTAACCCGCATCACGTAACTGGCAGGCGGCGGCGAACAGTTCATGATTGCGGTTGCCATTGACTGCACCGGACGAAAGATAGCTCTCGGTACGCGGTGGTATTGGCGCGTTTCCATCGAGTGTCACGACATTGAGGTTGCCTATGCGTTCCACTTTCGGTCGCGGCTTGACTTCCAGCCAATCGAAGCATTCCAACGGGTAGCGCCGATCCGGATGCCATTCCGTGATCTGAACCGCTGCGCCGTCGCGGTCAGGCTTGGTGTTGATGCTGCCCGGCAAGCGCATCACGGATGCCACCGATTTCACATAGCCCTCGTCACCACCGAGTGCCGTGAATACGCCCTGCATCACGCGCCCGATTTTCTGCTTGTTTTCCTCGTCGAGTGATAGCGGCTCATCGAGCAGCCAGTAGCCGTGCCAGCCGCCTCCGCTGGACACTACAATAGAAGGAGGCGTATCGAAGCCTTTTAGTCTTTCCAGATCGCGTTCCCTATTTTCCTCCGGGCCGTCGATGTCAATCCAGAGCGCGGGCAACAGTGCTGCCGATGCCGCGTTACCTTTCTTACCCGAACGGAGGCAGGGTGCGAAGTACACGCCATAGCCCTCGCCGTTGAGCGTATCTGCCTGCTTCAGCACGGCGTCGCGCTGTTTCTCGTTCCCGATTTGCGTCCAGAGGGCACGGACTTCGCCCGTTACCGGATGGATGCAGCGCAGTTCCAACCATAAATCAGCGGGGGCGTTTGGATATAGCGCAGAGAGAAAAGTGTCTCTGCCCGCGTTTTCGTCGTTGGTCGATTCGTGTTTCTGTGTCATACTATTTGTATTCCTTATGATGTACACAGGGGCTTGGGGTGAAACGTTTGGTCGCGATCTCACCTTCAGCTCCTGTGTGCGTTATGGTCAAAAGTCAATCGTCGGACGCAGTTCTTCATCACGCTGGATGTTTTTTGCGTCTGCTTGCAGTCGTTCCTTCATGTATTCAGCGGCTCTCTCCGCTTCACTGTGTTCCAGACCAGGCATGAGTGGACGGAATTGCAGTTTCAAACGTCCCTCCCGATCCTCAAACCAACCATAAAAGCCTGCCGCGCTGGTATTCTCATCCGTACGACGGATACCTGCCCAGACCGGATCACCACCCCACATACCATGCGCTTCCTCTATAATGGCAATCTGTTCCTGTTGCTCACGGATTGTCGCGAGTTCGTCGTAACGCTGTTCCCAGTCGCGTCCTGCATATCTGTCCATAAGCTCTGCCATCTGCTCCTGCGTGATGTCGTGTAGCAGGTCGATATGATTGACCTCCCGATTACGCGAAAAATATAGCGGTTTGCGTCGTCCCTCATCGGCATCGTAGTAGGTTCCAGGCAGGACAACATGCGTATGCGGATCATGCTGATTGGGCGATTCTTCCCCATCGGTATTTCGGTGATGCGTGACATATGAATATTCAACGCCTGTATCAATCCCACGTGCATCAAAGAAACCTTCAACGGTGCGCTCAGTCAATTGCTTTACAAATGCCTCACGCTCCTCATGGGGAACCATGCGAATCAGGTCGGGATTCGGATTCACAACAAGGCTGAACAGCAGAACATGATCGCTCTGGTAGCCCTCGCAGGTATTGGCAATCTGTGTCACGGATTTGCCCATGCCGTGATCGACCCAGCGTTCCACGCCACTGACCTGCGGCACATAGTCGTCGCGGCTGTCACGGTAGGTCAGATAGCTGAGCAGGTTCTTCATCCGCCGCGCCTCGTTCTGCGTCGGCTTCTTGTACTTCACATTGGTCACGCACATCTGCTTTCTGTCCATGTCCTACGCTCCCCGCCGTTTTTTGAAAAAAGCAACCAGCTTTTCCAGCAGATCGTTCTGTTGTTGCAGTAGATGGCTCTGCTGCCCAAGCTGCTCCTCAACGGCATCCAGCCTTCCTTCGAGCTTGCGGGTAATCGCCGCTCGCGTACCGGGGATGTCGTCGTGGTGGCTCAGATACAGATTGAGCGCATCCCTGATGAGATCGGTCTTGTGCTGCATCTTGCCGTCGCGGGCACGGACCCGCAGAATCTCCTCGACCCGGCGCATCTGCTCCAGCGTGAAGCCGACCGAGATTCGTTCGGAATAGCCGTCGCGCCGCTTACGTTTGCTCATGGGCTGCCTCCTCGATCTTCGCTTTCAAACTCGGTGTAGGACGGAAGCGACCGTACACCCGGCGCAGGCGACCGTGTTGGGCGAGTGCGCCACCGGCGGTCATGTCCTGCACCTCAATGCTCAACCGCCCGATGTCAGGCAGGACGACTTCGCCGCCGTTGATGAGTTCCTCTGACCAGACTTCCAGAAGTAGTTCGACTACTTCACTCACATCACGTCGCGTCTGGTGAGGCAGTCGTCTGGCGACCTTTGCAATCACGTCTCGGTGATACACCTTGCGCTCCTTCGCTTCGTTTTGTCTTTTCATCAGCCTGCAAGACAGGCTGATTTGTTGCTTATCTAAGCAACATCTCCATCAACCGCGAAAACTATCGCGGGTGTGATCTGTCGGGCTGGTAGACTAGTTCGACAGGTGCGGTGTGTGCCTAACACCGCCGCACCGGGTGCAAGCGCGAAACGGCGCTGCACCAAGCCCCTCTGGCGTTGAAGAGCCAGCATATTTAGCTGGCTTAGGGCTGAGGGGGAATATATCCCATTGAACCTGACGGTTCTCCCCTCTGCCCGTACCCTGTTGGGACAAGCCCAACAGGGATGGATTGCGCCAGCAGTCCATATCGTCGGACACGTTGAAAGGGCTACCATGTGGCACGCTTCATGCGCCGTGTCCGACGTTCGCTCTCAGCATCCGTTAGGGCTGGATCATCCTGGACAACCACCTGCGGCGATGCTCTCGGTGGGTTCTGTCCTACAGCAATGGGTTGAACATTGTTTGCTACATGCTGAATGACTCGTTCCAGATAGGCAGGCATATCATTCAATGCGTCTTTGATCCACAGCGTATCGCGGCGCACTTCCATCAGTTCCGGCAGGTCAATGATCGGCACTTTTGGTTTACGTCGGACACCCAACTGATCGCGGATAAGATCACGCATAGCATCACTGCGTTCTCCTTCTTCAATGCCTTCCCACCAGTCGAGAATATCTTGATCGCTATCGTAATAGGCTTTGAAGGCAATCAGTTTAAAAGCGCGTTTGCTCTTTTTCTTCTTCGGCATAAGTCCTCCTTCTATAGGGGTTTTACGCGGTATACACTTCGGGCATACTCGGTAAAACCCCCGTTCAGAACTAATCTTCGCGCTGGGCAAAGTTGGCGTAGTAGAGATAACCTCTGGCATTTGCCATCTGTGCCTGCGGGACTAATTTCGTTTGCGGATAGGCTTCAACCACCTGCTCATAGACCAGTTCTGCACCACCGCCTGATAAATAAATGACATCGACAGTCGTCCCGTGTTGCCACTTTTCACTCATCAAACCGAGTGTTGCACTGCGGAGAGGGGAGAGCGCATCTTCAACCTCACGGCTGTAATCCACAGGCGTACCACTGGCAGTGAAAATTCCCGTTCTCAAAACCTGTTCAACGATTTTGTAGGGCATCTTCTCACGGTAATCTCGTTCCAGCATGGTGCTGATTCTTTCCTGCGCGGTATACACTCCACCTTCAATACTGCCGCTTTCTGAATCGACAAACTCACCATCGTCATCCAGTGCAATATCGACTGTGTACGTCCCCACATCCACAATACCCGTCCGCATATAGGTGTGATGCACATTGATGTTTCCATCTGGCGTTAACATCTGGCTATACCCTGTACCATATGGCTGGGGCATTACTCTCACTTCAGTGACATTGGCGATGACCTCACACACATCAGTCTCGATAAGATGCTGACCGAGCAGAGCTTCTTTGAGTTCATTGGCATCTCGCATGTGATCCACAGGCAAGCCCGAACTCAGTCGCAGATGCACGACATCCCGACCCCACACCCCTTGAACCAACTTGCCAATCGCCACTTTTGCCAGACGCAGGCGAAAGGCATTACCCATCCGTTTTTCGTTGGCAGTCCGTCCGCGCAGGCGCAGTAATTCACCAGGTGGAAGCTGTGCCAATGCCAGATCGCCCACAAACCATTCCCCCTCATCGTCTGTAATCTGGTCGCCCGGATACTTCTGCTGGATAGTTTCCTGCTGGAATTTGATTTCACGGGCATGACCCATCACTGAGGGGAATCCGAATGAGTTGTGATCGGTGACGACTTTCACCACGCCATAACCAATATCCAGCCCGACGGTCAGAACGCCATTGCCGTTGAGGACAGAGGTGTTTTCTTGTTGCTTCTTCTTCTTTGTTTGCTTTGCCATTGTGCTTTCTATCTCCATATCTAAGGCAGAAGTCTCAGTCATTGGACTGATCTTCCAGATGTGCAAAACGCGACGCGAACGAACCATTGAAGGCACGCGCTACGTCGCCTAAGTCAAACGGCATAACTACTTGTTGAGTTGGTGATGTATCAGTACATGAATATCTGCCTCTTAGTTGTGTTGGTAGAGCCATAGAAGCTCTTAAAATATCATAGAGGCTCACCTCACCAGATCGGATGCAATCAGGAATCTTCATGTCGATCTTCCTCTTTCGCCGAATCAGATGGGTTTGGTAGATATGTGGATTGATTATCGCGGGGACTGTCACGTGGAAAATTTGTTTCGCGTGCCGATAGAGAAGGTAAAATCGTAGTAGGTTTGAGTACCGCGAGGTTCAGGCGGCGGAGACGATGGGGTTTCTTATTTTGGGGAACTTGTGGTGACCAACAGTCTCCGCCTGCGCGGCAAGAAAATCGTGGGTGATACGCCCTCGGCAGCCACATCGAATGAACTTCAACCTGCTTCGGCTGGTGCTGGCGACTAACCGTAATTCCTATATAACAAACGCAAAGAGGCGCACGCACTGCGCCTCTTTTTGTGTTCCAAATTATTTTATAGGCACTGTAGCCAGGAGTTGATGTTAATATGAATTATTGCAATATTGATTCATTTTGGTATCGAAGGATTAATAATGTCAGACAAGGAAGTTCAACAGATAGTTGATTATTGCAACGCAAACCTAAATTTGGATGATATACAGCGTGCTGCCGAATATGGTTATCCATATCTTGCGTTGTGCGTCATTGATACCATATTCTCGATTGGTGCCCACTATAATTCAACAACAAATACTGTAAATAGATTTAGATCATATATTGGTGATCCACCTTCTTTTTCTATACAGGATTTGTTCAATCTATATCAACAAGAAAAGATAGAAGGTATGGCTACCCGAGTCTACGAAAACAAACAGCGAACATCAACAAAAAATGGCATATTGAAGGCTGAAGCCGTTCTAAGAGTTGTTGAATTACTCCTCAGATACGATGTGGAAAATACTCAGGACATGGAACGTCTCTATGATGATGCGCAATTTGAGGCTGATTTCAAGCAGATTCCTGGGCAGGGCAGTGGTATATCTTTGAATTATTTTTACATGCTGACCGGGCACGAAAACAAGATCAAGCATGACCGGATGGTGGTTCGTTTCTTGGAGACATGCCTTGGGCGAAGCATAGACCCTGCGGAAGGCCCACGTCTGTTAATTCAGAGCTGCGAATTACTTAAAGCGCATTACCCTGAATTGACTCCAAGAAGTCTGGATCATGAAATTTGGAAATTTCAGCGCCAACAATAATCTCATCCAATAAGAATGCAAAAATGCCCAATGATTTATATGGCTGACAAATTCTTAGCGAAAGAGGCGCCTAATCCGCGCCTTTTTCGCACTTATGCGGATGTTGCTCTGGCCTAATCAGTGGGATGAATAGCTACTACCCGTGATCCAATCGCTGACAGCTTTTCGGACAGGTTTTGCAGCATGGCCTTGTCAGCATATGTGCCGACAATCGCCCCACCGGAACCTGCAAATTTGGCACTCGCGCCACAGGCTCGCGCCGTTTCGATCATGTCCACCTGCCACTTTGGCAATTTCGCTATCCGCTGCCGGGTATCGAAATTGGTGTCAATCAGTTCGGCTAAGTGGGGCATATCGTTGGCGAGGATGGCGTCACGGCCATCTTCCGCGAACTGCGCAAACTGCTGCATGGCATCCACCACTTCTTGCTCGCCGCGATTAAACCGCCCGCGAATATCATTGTGGAAAATCTCTGTGGGTTCGCCCAACTGCGTGTGGTAGGCAATGTACAGCGGTAAATCCGGTGCCCACTGCAAGCGCTCGTAATGGTAATGCTTGATGCCATTCATAATCTGCGCCTGCGATTCGTCAAAATCCATGTAGACCATGCCCTCATAGGCCTGGATCACACGATCCTGTAACCCTGCGGAGATGCCGAGTTCATCAGACTCCACTGACAGCACAAACGAGGGCTGAATTTCCAGCGGCATGTCGACCTCGTAGAAGGCCATCAGGCTGCGCAGCATCGCCGTGATGATCGAGCTAGACCCGGCAAGGCCGACCTGTCGCGGAATATGGCTTTCATAACGAACAGAGAAATTCTGCGAATGAAGTTGAATATCCTGCGCATTGCAGTAGTCCACAAAGCGCTTGATGGTCGCTTTTATCAACCGAATGCCGCCGTAGTAGCCATGCGACGAGACATCGTCTGCCAGGTCATAAATCGACCGGAAGCGCCCGTGATCGTATTGCGAAGGGAGAATTTCCAGGGTGTGCCAGTCGTACATGGTCACTTCCGACCAGAAATCCTTGACGCTCACGGAAATGGTTTTGCCGTTATAGCCATCTGACGGATTCCCCAGCAGGCCGGCCCGTGCATAGGCCCGTTTTCGGATGATACGCATTACGATTCGCCTTTGAGCAGGTCACTAACATACTTGTGGAGGTCTTCACCATAAGTGGGGTCCGCCAGGGCAAACTCAATGAACGCGCGATAATAAGACGGGTAGCTGCCAATATCGAAGCGACGTTCTTCGTCTGTGAGCCGTACCCCATAAACGCGATGGCCGTCCTCAATCAGCAGCCGAACGGCATCCGTCAACTGGATTTCACCACCTGCGCCTGGTTGTGTACGCTGTAACGCCTCAAATATGATTGGATTGAAGATATAGCGAGCCGCCACCGCCAACTGGCTGGGCGCATCTTCGACGGTTGGCTTCTCCACGATGTCCGCTAGCTCGAAGACATCACCCTCGCTCTTAGGAGCAGCAATCCCATAACGATAGACCTCTTCTCTGGGGACTGTCTCGAAAGCGATCACAGCGGCGCACTCGTTCTCATCAAAGCAGGCCTGCATACGCGATAACAGTTTCGAATCACCACCCTTGATGATCGAATCACCGAGGGCAACGACAAAGGGTTGGCCTGATGTGAAGTCACTGGCGCACTGCACTGCATGACCCAGACCAAGCAGTTGCCGCTGACGGGTGAAATAGTATTTCACAGGGACATAATCAAGCTGCAACTCCGCGAGCGCGTCTTCTTTCCCACGTTCCCGCAGCATACTGACCAGCGACTCATTGAGGTCGAAGTAATTTTCAATGGATGTCTTGCTAGCACCTGTGATGAATAATATTTGATCGACCCCGTTTTCGATCAGCTCTTCAACGATATGATGCACAACGGGTTTGCGCCCAACAGCTAACATTTCCTTGGGCTTTGATTTGGTCAAGGGTAACAAGCGGGTACCCAGTCCGGCGACTGGTACGACAGCAATACTCATGAATGTGCCTATCCTTTTAGTACGGTATTCAATGGTTCCCGTATATAGTACCACCGGGATCGTGAAATTCAGTTCGTCAGAGTGAAAACGCATGTTGTGATTAAATCGTGAGACATGCATAGATGAACCTGTTTTCATGTCTGAATGCTACTTTATGCAATCTCAGAAATTATACCCTGCTTGCGTGCAATGCGGTATGCGGGCATCCTATGGGGGCTACCTGTATATTTTTTGTATTCCAGAAGCGCATTAAGTACGATTTGCAGCAACAAACTGTTGCTCGCTTAGTTTGAGGGAACCAACATGAGGATTACGAAGGATATGCTCAATGAGGGCCTTAAAGATGCCTATTGGCCAAGCAAAGCTGTCGGATTCATGCTAAGTCACGCCTGGACTGTTAAGTTGATAGATCGTGTTGGCGCAAGGACAAAGGGTGCTGATATTGATGGGTTACACTGCGAAGAGACTTACGTTCCCAGTTGCAGCGGTGGCCCTGATATTCGCGTCAGGATATATAAACCCTTGGATTCACCCCAGATGTTGCCTGGTATGCTATATATTCATGGGGGTGGCTATATGTTGGGAACGCCTGAGTCTTTCGCCGATGTCATAAAGAAGTTTATTGCAGCTAAACCTTGTGTTATTCTGGCGCCCGACTACCGAAAAGCGATGGATGCACCTTATCCCGCGGCATTCAACGACTGCTACGACACCCTATTGTGGATGAATGAACATGCTGACAAACTTGGCATTATTCCTGATAGTTTTATCGTAGCTGGGCATAGTGCAGGCGGCGGACTTACGGCGGCAGTGACGCTAAAGGCAACGGATACCCAGGATGTTAACATCGCTTTCCAGATGCCTGTTTATCCCATGATTGATGATCGTGGCGCGACTGCATCTTCTCTTTCCAACGCACCCGTCTGGAATTCAAAATCGAACAAATTGGGATGGCGTCTATATCTGAGAGATTTACTAAAAGATGGCGTTGAGATTCCGGCCTATGCGGCACCTGCGCGTGCCACAGACTACTCCCGCCTTCCTCCAACGATTACTTTTGTCGGTGACCTGGAGCCGTTCAGAGATGAGACAATCGCATACGTTGAAAATATCAAGAAAGCAGGCATTCCTGTCGAGTTTGAGCTTTACGAAGGCTGTTTTCATGGATTTGATAGTGTCGTAACCCAGGCGGAGATCAGCATTAAGGCATGGGATTTCTTATTGTCTAAATACAATGCTTTTGTCGATAAATACGTTTACGCCTAAGGTTTGGACCAACGGGTACTTCTCCATTTGCTTGGCTTCGTCCCATTTCTCTCTCATCCTTGTGGCATGGCTATGTTATCATCGTGCGGTGATTAACAAATGTGAGCAGATAAATGGCCTATTACTACGATCAACCCTCTCGTACGTTCAGTGAGTACTTGTTAATTCCCAGATATTCGTCGGCAGAGTGTGTGCCTACGAATGTGTCGCTGAAAACACCCCTGGTCAAGTTCAAACAAGGTGAAACACCCGCCCTGACATTAAACACCCCGTTGGTTTCCGCGATCATGCAGTCGGTGTCCAATGATACGATGGCGATTGCCCTGGCGCGTGAGGGCGGTTTGTCCTTTATTTACTGCTCCCAGCCCATTGAGCGCCAAGCGGAGATGGTACGCCGTGTGAAAAGCTACAAAGCGGGCTTCGTCGTCACGGATTCAGCCGTGCATGCCGACAACACCCTGGCGGACATCCTGGCACTTAAAGAAAAGACCGGACATTCGACGGTTGCGGTCACTGAGGATGGCACGTCCACAGGTAAGTTCATCGGGATCATCACCAGCCGCGATTATCGCGTCAGCCGCATGGAACCCAATACCAAAGTATCCAGCTTCATGACCCCGCTGGAAAAGATCATCTATGCCAGAGATGGCATCACCCTGAGCGAGGCCAACGACATCATTTGGGACCACAAAATCAATGTGTTGCCTATCGTTGATGAACAGCAGCGCCTGGTGTCATTCGTGTTCCGCAAAGACTACGACGTGCATAAGGCCAATGTCAATGAACTGCTGGATAACTCCAAACGCTATCTGGTCGGCGCAGGCGTCAACACACGCGATTATGAACAGCGTATTCCGGAGTTGGTTGAAGCGGGCGTCGATGTCTTGTGCATTGACTCCTCAGAAGGCTTTACCGAATGGCAGAAGCGCACATTAGCATTCGTCCGAGACCAGTATGGCGACGATGTGAAAATTGGCGCAGGCAATGTGGTCGATCGTGATGGCTTCCGCTTTTTGGCAGAGGCCGGTGCAGATTTCATCAAGGTTGGCATCGGTGGTGGCGCCATTTGCATCACCCGCGAAGCCAAGGGTATCGGGCGCGGGCAGGCAACTGCCGTGATTGAAGTCGCTAAAGCCCGTGATGAGTATTTTGAGGAAACGGGCATCTACATCCCGATCTGCTCGGATGGCGGTATCGTCCATGACTATCAGGTTTCGCTGGCGTTGGCGATGGGCAGCGATTTCTGCATGTTAGGTCGCTACTTCGCGCGCTTTGATGAAAGCCCCTCTAATAAAGTGGTCGTCAATGGCAATTACATGAAAGAATACTGGGGTGAGGGCAGTGCCCGCGCGCGTAACTGGCAGCGGTACGATTCAGGTGGAGATGCCAAACTCTCGTTTGAGGAAGGTGTTGATTCCTATGTGCCCTATGCCGGTAGCCTGCGCGATAACCTCGCTATTACACTAAGCAAGGTCAAGTCGGCGATGTGTAACTGTGGTAGCCTCAGTATCCAAGAATTCCAGGATAATGCGCATCTGACGCTGGTGTCTTCGGTTAGCATTGTCGAAGGGGGTGCCCACAACGTCCTGGTGCGCGATCAGCAGGTCAGCTCTACGTCATCTGGCTCGTAATCCATACGGCGTAAGCACTTCCTGCAAATTCAGCACAATCCAAAAGAGGCACTGATAATGTGCCTCTTTGTGTTTTAGGAATCGGGCAAATCAGGCCAACTCAGCAATCAGAATTTCGAACGGCGACAGGTTTATGCTTGCAGACGTATCGACCGTATGGGACCGCATTTCTGTGGAAAACAGCACATGCGCCGTTTTCTCATCGCGATCAAGCTCAATCTGCTGGTTCACTTCCGAGAAGTTAAGGGCAACTAGGCATGTCTGATTAACCTCTGTCCTTTGCCTGAGAAAGATCAGACAGTCGGTATTTTCAGCATCAAGGACCTGATAATCGCCAGTGTTCAATGCCGGGGTTGCCTGCCTCAGTTGGATCACCGCCCGGTAGAAACTAAGCAGCGAAGTTGGATCGTCGATCTGATCGGCAACGTTGATGCCCGTCTCATGATTGGGATGAATAGGTAGCCAGGTGGTACTCCCTGATGGACTGAAACCAGCTTCCGGGCTGCTGTTCCATTGCATGGGCGTGCGACAGCGGTCGCGTGTCGCCAGGAGCGCCGCTTCCGTGGCTTCATCGGCTGTTTTACCGAGTTTCTGCGTCATGCGCTGGTATAGATTGAGTGCCGCCGTATCACGAATCTCGTCCATGCTCGTGAGCTTTAAATCGACCATGCCGATTTCTTCGCCATAATACAGGAACGGCGTGCCCTTCAATGTTAGCATCAGGGCCGCATGCAGACGTGCCAGGGCTGCGTCATGCTGACCGTCCCCATAGCGCGTCCATACACGGGAGGCATCATGGTTGTTGAGCGTGTTGCAGGGCCATGCCTCGTCAGGCAGATCGGTTAGGCGCAATGTCTGGTTGGCGCGGATACCCATTGGCGTCAATCGTTTAAGCCGCATCAATGGGAAATTGAAGACCAGATGCAGTTCATCATCGCCGGAACCATGAAACGTGACATCTTCATCTTCACCCACAAGGATGCGATCACCAGGATATTGGTCGATTAACGTGCGCAGTTCTTTCAAAAGCGCATGGAGTCCCGGTCGTTTCACTTGGTATTCCATAAGGTGATAGTAATCGGCTGTTTCGAGTGAGTTCGGGTCGGGGATCTCATCAAATGACAGCGGAAAAGTGTGATCCGGTATGTCCAGGTCTTCATATATGGTTGCAACGGCATCCAGTCGAAAACCATCGACGCCCATGTCCAACCAGAATCGTACAGCGTCCCACATCGCCGCTTTGACTTCAGGATTGCGCCAGTTGAGGTCCGGTTGCTCTTTGAGGAAAGCATGGTAATAGTATTGCTCAGTTACGGCATCGTATTCCCAGGCTGATCCCCCAAAAATCGATGCCCAGTTGTTGGGTGCACTGCCATTTTTGCCATCATGCCAGATGTACCAGTCCCGTTTGGGGTTGTCTCGGCTGGAACGTGATTCCTGAAACCAGGGATGCTGATCCGAACTGTGGTTGAGGACCAGGTCGAGAATCACCCGAATATCGCGCGCATGGGCTTCATCCAGGAACATTTTGAAATCCGCCAGTGTGCCATATTCTGGTGCGACATCTTCATAATCGGAGATGTCATAACCGCAGTCAATATATGGTGAGGGAAAATGCGGAGATAACCAGATTCCGCCGATACCGAGATCGCGCAGATGGTCGAGTTTGCTGATGATGCCCTGAAAATCACCGATGCCATCCCCATTGCCATCTGCAAAACTACGCGGGTAAATCTGATAGAAGACGGCCCGCTGCCACCATTTGATTTCAGTCAATGTCTTTTTCCTTGCAGTCGATGTCAGTCCCATATACCGACGAGATTATAGCAGGTTCATCATCATTGGCAGGGTGTAAGACTAACTGTGGTGAATCTCCAATTCCCTCGGCATCACGCTAGCAAATGAACGCAGGTATAAGGATTCGCTTTGTTGGCGTAAGATACCCTGTGTCTGGTTCCATCAAATAAGCTCCAACCCAAATATGGAGAGAACTAAATGAACGACTTTAATGCCCGTATTATCAAGGAATTCCGTGCCAATGAGGGTGTAGTTGGCGGCCCTTTTGAAGGTGCAACCTTGCTCCTGCTGCATACAACTGGCGCAAAAAGTGGCAAGGAACGGGTCAATCCGCTCATGTATTTCAAAGAGGGGGATCGCTATGTGATTATCGCATCCAAAGCTGGTGCGGATTCCCATCCTGATTGGTACTACAACGTAAAGGCCAATCCTGATGTGTCCATTGAAGTGGGCACAGAGCAGTTGGATGCACAGGCATCCATAGCGCCGGAACCGGACCGTACCCAACTTTATGAAAAGATGGAGTCGATTAGTAGTGCCTTCACGGAGTATAAAAACAAAGCCTCGCGCGTCATCCCGGTTGTGACCTTGACGCCTACATCGTCATAGTTAGATTGCTATCATGAAGTTTTTAAGGGGCGCGTAAACTGCGCCTCTTTTTACATCGAATTGTTTTTGGGATCGGAGTGGGGCATTCCTTGGCTATTCTGTCCTAGTCCTGAATCAGCAAATTTACTGACTGACAAAAAGATCTTCATTGATTACCCTTGGAAGTAACGATATTCATCCCACGCGAACAAGGTGATCCATGACAGACTCAACACAGACACGTTCCCGCAGAGGTTGCTGGATGACAGGTATAGCTGTTTTGCTTGTACCTATCCTGCTGATTATCCTCGTCAGTCAATTTACGCCCATTCTCAATATCTGGTTGGTTCGTACGCTCATCAGCAGGGTGACCTATGGCGAACCCGATAACATGGATGAAATCAGGCGCAATATCACCGCTGTGTCTGATCTTACCTATGGCACGGAACCCAACAGCGACCTCGATATTTACTATCCCACAGATGCGCAAACACCTTTACCTGTTGTCGTCTATATACATGGTGGCGGCTTTATCGGTGGCGATAAATCGGCGGTGCAACCCTTCGCTATGGCCATCGCCAATGAGGGCTATCTGGTTGCCAATATTAATTATGGGTTTGCCCCGGAGCAGCCTTATCCGACCGCTGTCACGCAGGTTAACCAGGCGCTCGCCTATGTTGACGAGCAGATTGCAGACTATGGTGGCGATAGCGACAGGCTGTTTATTGCAGGGAATTCTGCTGGCGCACAGTTGACGAGTCAGGTAGCTGCCCTCATCACGAACGAGAGCTTTGCCACGCAGATGGATCTACAGCCGACTATCACGCCGGAGCAACTTAAGGGTGTTGTGCTTATCAATGGCATATACAACATGCAGACCCTGCGCGAAACAGGGTTTCCCAATATCGGACAGTTTATGTGGGCCTACACGGGCGCGCGTGAATTTGAAACGTATCACCGATTGAATGAAATTTCCACGATTGAGCATGTCACAGCCGACTATCCGCCTGTATTCATCACTGCTGGCGACATTGACCCCTTGCAATCACAAACATTGGCGATGATCGACGAGCTGAATGACAATGATATTGATGTGACCTCGGCCTTATTTACCGATCAAAATATGGGTTTGGACCATGATTTCATCCTCAATTTGGATCAACCAACCAGCGAAGCGACTTTTCGCCAGTTGATGGAGTTCCTCAACCAGCGCGCGAATAATTGATGTGCTGAAAAATAAAAGCAAAATGGCCCCAATTTGGGGCCATTTTCTTGCAGATCAGACGTATTTAGTTATTTGGCCATTGTGCCCAGTTGGAGCAGTGGCTACCGACATCACGGCCCTGCAGTTCGCGCAGTGTACCGCCATAGATAGCGTTCATGCTGGCGCGTGGGTTTGCGACCAGGGAGCCATCTGAACGTGTACCAATATTGCCGAAGTGGGCTGCACTCAGCCCATGACCAACTTCGTGAATCGCAACAGTTGGTAGGTCAAAGACGCGCGGGCCACTCGGTTGTGCGCCTTCGACGCCGTTGTCAGCCCACTCGTATTGATCGTTGTAGTAGATTTCACGCAGGGCAGCGTCGACCTTCCCGTTGTTATCAATGTCAGTCAGATTGCCATTGGCATCGGTCCAGAATAGGGTGTAGGTCACACCAAGTGTGCTGGTCCCTGGTGGGAAGATAGAGCTTACGCCTAAGAAACCAATCTGGGTGACATCAGCCTGGACCAGACCGATATCGAGTACGCCTGTACTGAAGAAGTTGGCAACCAGGCCGGGTGATGAAGGATTCACGCTATTCTCAGTCAGGGTAAGGCCAGAGCATTGGAGGCGTTCCCAAACCCGGAAGGACTCCCCAAACCAGGATAACTGATTGGTCAGGTTGACATCACTTGATTGGAAGCCGGTCTTCACGCCATAGCTGATGCCCGGAACGGTATCCCATGCTGCACGCGGATCGTTGTAGACGAAGTCATGTGCCAGTTGACCATTGCCCAGATCACTACGGAAATAGGTGATGCCACCTGCTTCGCCACTTGCCGGGTCGGTGATGTACTGGGCATAACCGAGCACAACCGTATGACCACTGTAGTCTTGTGCTTGCACCTGAGTGTTGACCACTGAGAAGCCCAATACGGCTACCAGTGCCACAGCCACCAGCAGTGCTAGTCTAAATTTGGTATTCATTTGTTTCACTCCCGTAAAAAAACCAACGACATAATTTTCTTCTGATATTGCCTACAGAGCGGTATCAGAGAGCTGAGTATGGCATAAGTCTCAAATTATGCCAAGAAATGTTAGACAATTGATCATATTTATGTATGAGCGTTAATAATAGTTCATATTCGTAGGGAATATCCTAAATTTCATTTTTATGCTAGCTCAATAAAAGAGCCTCAATTGTGAAAAAATACGCTTATTAGGGTTGGTTTATATACGCGTGCCTACTACTTGACGTATACAAACAAATGTTCTATTCTGGATGTAATTCAAGTTCCCATACAACCTGTTCCCATATAAGAGGATATGCATATGAGCGAAGTCCGTGTTCTCGTTGGTACAAGCAAGGGCGCTTTTATCCTGCGGTCGGATGAAAAGCGTAAGGACTGGACAGTCGATGGCCCGCACTTCCCAGGGTGGGAGGTGTATCATATGACAGGCACACCCAGCGACCCCAATCGGCTGTATGTCTCGCAGTCTGGCGGTTGGTTCGGCCAAGTGATCCAGCGCTCCGATGATGCCGGAAAAACCTGGGAAGCCGTTAGTAACGAGTTTGTTTACGATGGCGAAACGGGTACGCATCAGTGGTACGATGGATCGCAACATCCCTGGGAATTCACCCGCGTATGGCATCTGGAACCCTCCCCAACCGACCCCGATTCAATCTATGCAGGCGTGGAAGATGCTGCGTTGTTCCATTCGGCGGATGGTGGCAAAAGCTGGCAGGAGCTTCCGGGTCTGCGTAAGGTCAAAGGCGATTTGTGGCAACCGGGAGCGGGGGGTATGTGCCTGCACACGATTGTCCTCAGCCCCGATAACCCCAATCGCATGGTGGTCGCCATTTCTGCGGCGGGGGCCTTCCGTACTGATGACGGCGGCCAGACCTGGATGCCCATCAATGAGAGTCTGAAGTCGGACTACGAACTGCCTGATGCCGAAGCAGAGGTTGGTCATTGTGTGCACAGCATCAACATGCACCCCTCGAACCCTGATATCCTGTTTATGCAAAAGCACTGGGACGTCATGCGCTCCGATAATGCTGGTGACTCCTGGTACGAAGTCAGCGGCAATTTGCCCAGCGACTTTGGCTTTCCGATTGTCGTGCATGCCCATGAACCCAACACCATCTATGTCGTGCCGATTGAGAGTGACTCGCATCACTTCCCGCCGGAGGGCAAACTGCGCGTGTATCGCAGTCGGACGGGGGGTAACGAGTGGGAAGCCCTGACCCATGGTCTGCCGCAAAGCGACTGTTACGTCAATGTGCTGCGGAATGCCATGTGTGTGGATTCACTCGACTCGTGTGGTATCTACTTCGGGACCACGGGCGGGCAGGTCTATGTCTCTGCGGATTCCGGCGATAACTGGATGCCCATCGTCCATGATTTGCCGCGTGTGCTGTCGGTTGAGGTACAGGTAGTCCCATGATTACCGTCACGCTTCCGACCCACTTACGGGACTTGGCGAAGGTAACAGGGGCGGTTGAGTTACAGGTTGCGGACCCCGTCACTCAGGAATCGATACTGGATGCTCTGGAGGATGCCTATCCGATGTTGCGCGGCACCATCCGCGACATCGTGACCAAACAGCGCCGTCCCTTCATTCGCTTCTTCGCCAATGGGGAAGACCTGTCTCATCAGCCGCCCTCTGCTGCCGTACCTAAAGAAGTCGCCGTAGGGGGGCAGCCGTTCCGTATTATTGGCGCGATGGCTGGCGGCTAATTCATAAAACTTTTTAGGTGCATATCGTTCTGCATGTATTGTGATTCATAAACGGGTAGCTATCAATACGGTAGCTGCCCATTTTCTTTTTTATCGGTGATGAACGGATGAGGCCAAGATGGATGTTACCAAATTATGCTGAATCTCATCATAAAATCTATAAAATATTGCAAAAATGCAGTTTATTCTATATATTTACGTAGATTTTTCACTTTTCGCATTGGAATGTTGATATGCGTCCCAGAATCCCCACCCAACCGCCCAGGCCGGAAGTCCAGGCGAAAATGCAGGAACGCGCCCAGCGGTTGACCAAACGCCAATATGTGCGTTTCGCATTCTACAAAGTCGATCCCCTTTGGCGTCGTCTGCCTGCCGACGAACAGGCCGAGCAAAAACAAGAACTCATTGATGTGATACGCACGTTCAATCGGCGGATGCTGCTGCGCCCCTACAGTCTGATGGGCACACGCGCCGATGCCGAACTGCTGCTGTGGCAGATTTCAGAAGACCCACAGCCGTTCCGGGAATTGGCAAGCGCCATCATGCGTACGCGCATGGGTGCTTACCTCAATATGGCTTATTCCTACTTTTCCCAGACAAAACGCTCGCTTTACGAAATTCGTACGGCGGGTGTGGACGATGAGGACGAAGAAGAGCGTCTCGTCCTGGACCCAACCGAGGCCAAATACCTGTTTGTCTATCCTTTCATCAAAACGCGCGAGTGGTATCAGCTATCGCAGCATGCACGCCAGGGCATGATGGACGAGCATATTGAAGTCGGTCGTAAATACCCCTCGGTGCGCCTGAACACGACATACAGCTTTGGCATTGATGATTACGAGTTCATCGTCGCCTTTGAAACAGACGAACCCTCTGATTTCCTTGATCTGGTGCAGGAGTTGCGCGAATCGACAGTCAGCATGTATACCTTGCAGGATACGCCGCTGTTCACTTGCATCAACATGCGCCTCGACGAAGCCCTCGACGCGCTGGGTGGTCCGCCGATTGCGGAAGCTATCGTTCCTGGCGAAGAGCGCGAAGTCTGGCTAGAAGTCTGCCCGTTGGATGAACTCGGACCTGGCGAAACCAAAACGGTCTTCCTGGAAGGCAAAATGGTTGGCTTGTTCAATGTCAACGGCGTGCTGTTCGCCCTGAACAATCGCTGCTCGCATGCGCGTGGTCCACTCAGTGAAGGCCAGGTGGATGCCGATGAATGCAGCGTTACCTGTCCCTGGCACTATGGCAAATTCGATCTGGCCACAGGTCAGCCGCTGGATGGCGTCGTCAATAAGCCCGTTGATACTTACCGCGTTGAAATTCGTGACGGCATGATCCATGTCGGCACGACGGTTACATACTAAGAAGGTGATTTCAATATGACTGTTTTTGGGGCACCGACTGCCGACGCGCCGTTGTTCGACGAGCAGGCCCACGACTACGACGCTATTCTGGTGATGTCTTTCGGCGGGCCAGAAGGCCAGGATGATGTGATTCCGTTCCTGCAAAAAGTCGCTGGTGGCCGCAACATCCCGGTAGAACGCCTGGAAGAAGTCGCGGTGCATTATCGTGATTTTGGTGGCGTCAGCCCGATTAACGCCCAGAACCGCGCCCTCATCGCCGCACTGCAAGATGAACTCAAGGTGCACGATCTCAATTTGCCTGTCTACTTTGGCAATCGTAACTGGCATCCCTTCATTGAAGATACGATCCGCCAGATGCGTGACGATGGCGTCAAACGCGCTTTGGCCTTCTTCACATCGGCCTTTAGCTCGTATTCCGGCTGTCGCCAATACCGTGAGGACATCATCCGCGCCAGTGAATCCGTCGAAGGTGCGCCCATCTTCGATAAGTTGCGCGTGTTTTACAACCATCCCGGTTTTATCAACCCCATGATCGAAAACACGCAGGCCGCGCTTGACCAGTTCCCTGAAGGCGAGCGTGATGCTGTGCATTTGGTGTTTACAGCCCACAGCATCCCGATGGGCATGGCGCGTAACAGCGATTACGTCGCCCAGCTAGAAGAAGCCTGCCGTCTGGTTGCGAAGGGCGTGGGCCGTGATGACTTCCGCCTGGTGTATCAGAGCCGCAGTGGCCCGCCACATGTGCCCTGGCTGGAACCGGACATCTGCGATTATCTGCGGGAAATCGGCGAGCAGGGCATCAAGCAAGTGGTCATGGTCCCGATTGGCTTCATCTCCGATCATATGGAAGTGATGTTTGACCTGGATACGGAAGCCATGCAAACTGCCGACGAAATCGGCATGACGCTCGTCCGTGCGGCGACCGTCGGCACACACCCGGCATTCATCAGCATGATTCGTGAACTAATTTTAGAGCGCATGTCGGAAAATCCGCAGCGGTTGGCATTGGGTGAGCGTGGTCCTAACCATGACATCTGCCCGGTGGACTGTTGTCTTATGCGCTAACAAAACAGGCTGCTAAATTCGTGACAAATAGCAGTGATGGTATGACAACCATCATTACCGTGCCTCGGTGGGATTGGTTACGATTGCTGCGTACTGCACACAGAATTATGTAGTTTTACGCGAATTATGCAGATTTTGAGAGGGAAATCATGAGCTATCCAGCGCCGAGGCTCGTCTTCTGGGAAACGACTGCCGGATGTAACTTACGCTGCATCCACTGTCGCCGGGTGACATTGGCCGACCAATTGACACCACAAGACCTGACGACCGAAGAGTCGTTCCAGTTGATTGACCAGATCCGGGAAACCGGACGGCCTGTTTTTGTACTTTCCGGTGGTGAGCCGCTGTTCCGGCCTGATATTTACGACATCGCCGAATATGCGACCGAAGCTGGTCTGCCTGTCGCTATGGCGACCAACGGCACACTCATCGACGATGCTGTCGCCGAGCGCATCAAGGCCAGTGGTGTTAAGCGCGTGAGCATTTCTTTCGATGGGGCCGATGCCGCCACCCACGATATGTTCCGTGGCCTGCCTGGTTCCTTCGAAGCAGCCATTCGTGGCTTTAAGGCGCTGCGCAAAGTTGGCCTGCCCGTGCAGATCAATACCACTGTCGCCAATCACAATAAAACTCAGCTAGAGAGCATGTTGCAACTGGCCAAAGATCTGGATGCGGTAGGCCTGCACCTGTTCCTGCTGGTCCCGGTAGGCTGTGGCGTAGAAATTGCTGAAGATCAGATGATTAGTGCCGCCGAATACGAGCAGGTGCTCAACTGGCTGTACGATACCGAGCAATCCGAGCCGGATTTGCAGCTTAAGGCGACCTGCGCGCCGCATTACTTCCGCGTGATGCGCACTCGCCGCGCTGAAGAGCGCCGTAGTGGTGTTGCTCGTGAATTGCCCGCCAGCCATGATCGCCAGCTCAACGGCCATCCGCATGGCCAGATGCACGCCGCGACCAAAGGCTGTTTGGCCGGGACAGGCGTGACCTTTATCTCGCATCGTGGGGAAGTCTTCCCCTGTGGTTACTTACCTGTGGAAGCGGGCCATGTGCGTAAGCAGGCATTCGGCGACATCTGGCAGAACAGCCCGCTGTTCGCTGAACTGCGCGACCCGGACCTACTCGGTGGCAAGTGTGGCGTATGTCACTTTAAGTCGCTGTGCAGTGGCTGCCGTGCCCGTGCCTATGGCATGACGGGTGATTACCTTGCAGAAGAACCCTTCTGCGCCTATCAACCGGAGACGCGCGAAGTCGTCTTGTCATAGAACCTGTTATTTTGTCATAAACCAATGTCGTTGGGAATGAACCTGTGACGATTGTACTTGTCGGACTCAACCACCGAACTGCATCGGTTGAGCTACGTGAAAAAATGGCCCTTACGCCCTACGGGGTAGGCGTGGCCCTTGACCAGTTGAGAGATCATGTCCAAGAGGGCATGATCCTTTCTACGTGTAACCGCCTGGAGATCTATGCCCTGGTCGAGGGTGTTGATGCTGCCTTATCTGAGCTAGATGCCTTCATGGCTGATCTGCATGATATGTCCAAGGATCAGATGCAGCCGCATCTCTATCATAAGCGTGGCCAGGATGCCATCCGTCACCTGATGCGTGTCGCCGCGGGCCTGGATTCTATGATCCTGGGCGAGCCGCAAATCCTGGGGCAAGTGACCCAGGCCTTTGGCGAAGCCCAGGCAAGCAGCTTAACTGGCCCGATACTATCAAACCTGGCGGCGCGCGCTATCCATGCGGGTAAACGTGCCCGCGCAGAAACCGAAATCAGCCGTTATACGACCTCGGTCAGCCATGCTGGGGCGATCCTGGCGCTTGACCATGTGCATGCTGAATCGCCCAATATCCTGATTATGGGTGCGGGCGAAATGGCCCGCTTGGCGGCCAAATCGCTGGCACACCGTGACGGTATCAACCTGGCCTGCCTCAACCGGACCCTTAGCCGTGCCCAATCGCTGGCCCAGGAACTGGATGCTATCACCATGGACTGGCATCAGCTTGAAGAAGGCCTCGTGTGGGCCGATGCGGTTATCTGCGCGACGGGTGCGCCGCATACGGTCATCCATGCGGATATTGTGCAGCGGTCGCAAGCCCAACGCGCCGACCGTCCGCTGGCTTTCGTGGATATTGCTGTGCCGCGTGATGTCGAAGTGGCTGTCGAGGACATTCCCGGCGTACTGCGCTTCGATATTGATGATTTGAACTCGATTGTCGATAGCAACACGGCTCATCGTGAATCCGCCATCCCCCAGGTAGAAGCCATTCTCGAAGAAGAGAACAGCATCTATTATGAGTGGTATCACAGCCGCGCCGTAACGCCCGTGATTAAGGACTTGCGCCGTTGGGCGGTGGATGTCGCCCAGATGGAAGTCGACCAGGCCCTCAACAAGCTGGGTGATGTCGATGACCACACGACCGAAGTCGTCAATCGGTTGGCCCATCGCCTTGTGAACAAGCTACTGCATAAGCCAACTGTGCGCTTACGTGGTCAGGCGGCAGAGAGCAACGGGCATTGTTATGCTCAGGCGGTGTCTGACCTGTTTGGGCTTGATGCGAGCAGTACCCAACCTGGGGTTCAAACGGATCAGCATGATCACCATGTACGCGAATGGGTGCAGGCTAGCGCGCAAAACGGGAATGGACACTATGAAGAGTAACATCGTCAAATTGGGCACGCGCGGCTCTCAATTAGCACGCTGGCAGACCGATCACGTCGCCTCTTTGTTGTGCGGCGCTTTCCCAGATCTTAAGATAAGGCAAGTGGTTATCTCCACACGCGGCGACCAGGTCTTGGATACGCCGCTGCCACTGGTTGGCGGCAAGGGCCTTTTTACCGCTGAGCTGGAAGCTAGCCTGCGCAGTGGCGATATTGACTTCGCCGTGCACAGCCTTAAAGACTTGCCGACAGATGACCCTGATGGATTGACCATCGGCGCTATTCCGCAGCGTGCCGATCCCGCCGATGTGTTGGTCAGCCGTTCCGGCTATACGCTGGATACACTGCCACAGGGGGCGGTCATTGGCACCAGCAGCACGCGTCGTGCGGCCCAGTTGCGCAACTTCCGGCCCGATCTCCAGATGCACGACATTCGTGGCAACATCAATACCCGCGTCAAAAAAGGCCTCGATTCGGATGGCCCTTATGACGCCATCGTGCTGGCCAAAGCTGGATTATCACGGTTGGGGATGGGCGACTTCATCAGCCAGATATTGCCATTTGACATTATGCTGCCTGCACCAGGGCAGGGCGCGCTCGGCGTCCAGTGCCGTGATGACGAGCAATCGTTAAGTATCCTTGGCCAGATACAGCATGCACCCACAACGACCGAAGTCACAGCGGAACGCGCTTTTCTGGCGGCGCTGGGCGGCGGTTGTTCTGTTCCGGTAGCGGCTTATGCGCTCAAGCAGGTTGACGGCTCCTATCTGTTGACAGGTCGCGTCAGCTCGCCCGATGGCCAGTCGCAGATTACGGTCGAAATCATTTTTGCGCCAGATGACGCTGCCCAGGCAGGGGCCACATTAGCCCAGAATGCGATAGCCCAGGGGGCCGATGCGCTATTGGGAACAGCCCTATGACCCAGGTGTTACGTGGCAAGGCCATCGTCAATACACGCGCTTCACATCAGGCGAGCGATTTTGACCTGCTCATTCGTGAACGGGGTGCTGTACCGATTGCCTATCCGTGTATCGCCATCGTACCGCCCGATGACACGACGGAACTCGACGCCGCACTCAAGCAGCTCAATGCAGGTGGCTTCGACTGGCTGGTGCTGACCAGCGCCAACACCGTCTATAGCTTGGCCCAACGCCTACATAAGCTCGACTTGATGCTAACGGGCAAGTTCAAAGTGGCGGCGGTTGGTCCTTCCACAGCGGAGGCGGCGCAAGCACAGCTTGGCTTGCAAGTCGACCTTGTGCCTGATGACTACATTGCGGAATCTTTGGGTCAGGCATTGATAGAGCAAGGCGGCGAGCGCGTTTTTCTGCCGGAATCGGCCATTGCGCGTCCTAATCTCAAAGATATGCTCATGAGTACCGGGGCAGAGGTCGTCGCAGTGGATGCCTACCAGACCGTGTGTGGCTCCGGCGGTGTCGACTTGCCCGCGATGCTGCATCAGGGAGAGGTCGATGTGATTACATTTACTAGCTCATCGACCGTTGATGGCTTCGTTGAGCGCTTGAATAAAACAGGCAGTGGCTTATCTGCTCTTGGCGATGCCCGAATCGCCTGTATTGGCCCCAAAACGGCCCAGACAGCCAGCGAACATGGGCTGCCAGCGGCCATTGTGCCCGATGACTACACGCTCGTTGGCCTGTTGGATGCCATCGAAAAGGAATTTACGAAGCAGTTTGGAGGCGTATCATGACGGTTATTGAACAGCCGGAAGCCCAGCTTACACATCAGCACTACCCTTATCGCCCGGTGCTGCGCGGCAGACGTCTGCGCCTTTCGGAACCCCTGCGGCGCATGGTCCAGGAAACGGTCCTCACGCCTTCCGATTTCATCTATCCGCTGTTCATACGTTCCGGCGAGGGCATCAAGCGACCGATTGCCTCGATGCCCGGTCAGTTCCAGTGGTCGATTGATACGGCCATCGACGAAGTCAAAGCCGTCGCTGAACTGGGTGTTCCCGCTGTGATCTTATTCGGCATCCCCGATGAAAAAGATGCTTGTGGCACCGATAATTACAGTCCCAATGGCATCGTTCCCAGCGCCATTCGCGCCATTAAAGAGGCCGTACCGGATATGATCGTCATCTCCGATATGTGCTTCTGTGAGTACACCGATCATGGCCACTGCGGCATCATCAATATGCCCGATCACGAGCATTACACGCCCAAGCTGCCCCAGGGCTACCTGCTGAACGATCCCACCCTGGACCTACTCGGTCAGGCGTCGGTGGTGCATGCTCAGGCTGGTGCGGACATCATTGCGCCGTCGGGTATGATCGACGGTATGGTCGGCGCGATCCGGGCAGCGCTGGATGGCGAAGGTTTTGACCATATCAGTATCATGAGCTATGCCGCTAAGTACGCCAGCGGCTTTTATGGTCCCTTCCGCGATGCCGCCGAAAGTCCGCCGCAGTTCGGCGACCGCAGCCAGTACCAGATGGACCCGGCCAACAAGCGCGAAGCCATGAAAGAAGTCGCCCTCGATGTGGCCGAAGGGGCCGATATGCTCATGGTCAAGCCGGCTTTGCCCTACCTGGACATCCTGGCGGCAATCCGTGCGCAGTACAATTTACCGACAGCCGCCTATCAGGTCAGCGGCGAGTTTTCTATGATGCACGCTGCCGCTGAACGTGGCTGGATTGATTTGCCACGCGTGGCGATGGAAAGCTTGACGAGCATCAAACGCGCCGGGGCCGATATGATATTGACCTATTTTGCCAAAGACGCGGCGACCTGGCTAAACGACTAGTCAGCTTCTTCAGCCGCATATATAGACGATAACGCATATAGAAATGGACACGACTGTGACACCTGATACAACAAATCGCGATGCAGCCAATACCCATTCCCTGAGCAACAGCCGCTTTTTGCGAGCCTGCCATCGCCAGCCCGTGGATGCCACGCCCATCTGGTTGATGCGTCAGGCGGGGCGCTACATGAGCGAATACCGTTCATTGCGCGAAAAATACACCATTCTGGAGATCATCAAGACGCCGGAATTGGCTTGTGAAGTGACCATGCAGCCGATCAACGCTTTTGACCTGGATGCGGCCATCATCTTCGCCGATATTTTGCCGCCGCTGGAAGGCATGGGTCTGCAACTGGAATTCGTTAAGGGCGAAGGCCCGGTGATTCATAACCCGGTGCGTTCGTCGGCTGATGTTGATAATCTGCAAGTCCGGCCACCGCAAGAAGCACTCTCGTTCACACTGGATGCGATTAAACTGGCCCGTAATGAACTCGACAGTCGGGGTATTCCGCTGATTGGCTTCAGTGGCGCACCCTTCACACTGGCTAGCTATGCCATTGAAGGCGGCAGCAGCAAGAATCGCCTGCACGTCAAAGGCATGATGATGGGCGATCCAACTGCGTGGCATAACTTGATGATTAAGCTCAGCGAAGTCGCTGGTAACTACTTGCTGGCACAGGCTGAGGCCGGGGCGCATGTCTTGCAGCTATTCGATAGCTGGGTAGGCGACCTCAGCCCGGATGACTATCGTCAATATGTGATGCCCTACAGCCAACATGCGATTGATATTGCCAAACAGTCCGGCGTGCCTGTGATTCACTTTGGCACCAATACCAACGGCATGCTCGACCTCATCCGCGATGCGGGTGGTGATGTTATCGGTGTGGACTGGCGCATTCGCCTGGAAGATGCCTGGAACCTGCTCGGTGACAAAGTGGCCATTCAGGGCAACCTGGACCCGGTAGCGCTGTTTGCTCCGTGGGATGCCCTCAAAGCGCGCACCCAGCAAATCCTTGACCCGGTGAAGGGCAAACCAGGGCATATCTTTAACCTGGGACACGGTATTTTGCCCAACACGCCCGTTGATAATGTCCGGCGGCTGGTTGATTTCGTTCATGAATATACGAGCAAATAGGCTATGACAGTTACAAGCACACCGACGCAAGTGCGTCAGCGTGTCGTCATCATTGGTGGCGGCATTTCTGGCCTGAGTGCGGCCTGGTATCTCCAAAAACAAGCCAAAGAAGTCGGTATTGCTCTGGAATATACTGTACTGGAGCAGGGCAATCGCTGGGGCGGCAAAGTCCTGACGGAGCACGTTGAAACCGACGAGGGCCAACCCTTCGTCGTTGAAGCTGGCCCGGATTCGTTCATCACCCAAAAACCCTGGGCCTTGCAGCTTGCGCGGGAACTGGGCCTGGAAGACCAACTTTTGGGCACCAACGACCATAAGCGCAATACCTATGTGCTGTCCAAAGGTAAACCTGTCGTGCTGCCGGACGGCGTCATGCTGATTGTGCCCACCAAATTCATGCCCTTTGCGCTCTCACCGCTGATTTCGCCCCTGGGTAAGCTGCGCATGGCAATGGACCTGTTTATCCCGGCCAAGACCGACGATGAAGATGAAACCCTGGCCGAGTTCATCAAACGCCGCCTGGGCGACGAGGCCCTCGACAAAATTGCTGAGCCGCTCATGTCGGGCATCTACAACGCCGATGCCGACAAGCAGAGCATCATGGCAACGTTCCCGCGCTTCCGCGCCCTGGAAAAAGCGCATGGCAGCCTGACCAAAGGCATGCTGGCCAGCCGCCGCAATCGACCTGCACCCAAACCCGGTGCCAAAAAGACTTCGGTCTTTATGTCGCTCAACAAGGGTACCAACGCCCTGATTGATGCCATTGTTCCCAAGCTTAAAGGCGAACTCTGGCTGAATACGCAGGTGGTCGAAATCAAGCAGTCTGAAGACAGCAGCTTTGCCATTGCCCTGGGCGATGGCAAACGATTGACAGCCGATGCGGTTATTGTGGCTACGCCTGCTTACGTCGCCGCTGACCTTCTGGGGGACTTGTCATCTAACGCTGCCAAAACCCTACGCCAGATCCGTTACGTCAGCACCGGGACCATTTCATTTGCTTTCAAAGAGACGGATATTCCTAAGCCACTAAACGGGTTTGGTCTCGTTGTGCCATCCAGCGAAAACAAGCCTTTTAATGCCATTACCATCTCATCGACCAAGTTCGACCATCGTGCGCCACAAGGTTATGTGCTGATGCGCGCCTTCTTCGGTGGCTCGCGCAGTCCGCAGTCCATGCAGTTGGACGACGATGCGCTCTATGATACGATTCGTCATGAGCTGCGCACGATTTTAGGCAT
This sequence comes from Anaerolineaceae bacterium, assembly GCA_002699585.1. GTDB lineage: Bacteria > Chloroflexota > Anaerolineae > Aggregatilineales > Phototrophicaceae > Phototrophicus. The sequence goes on from PABP01000009.1 coordinate 488,719, forward strand.
CGAAGCCGAGCCGCTTTTCCATCGCATTTATCGCTGGTGGAACGCCAACCCGCAGTATGACATCGGCCATCTGGACCGTGTAGCAGCTATTGAAGCCGCTTTGCCCAAGGGCCTGTATGTGACAGGCAGTCCCTATCGTGGCGTCGGCATGCCGGATTGCGTGCATCAGTCGCAGCAAACGGTAGAAAAACTCTTAGCGAATCTCAAAGAACGGCAGGTTAGTTGATGGATACCAGCAAGTCGGAAACCCTTTTTCAGCGCGCACAACAAGTCATTCCCGGTGGTGTGAACAGCCCGGTACGCGCCTTTGGCAGTGTCGGCGGCACGCCACGTTTCATCGAGAAGGGGCAGGGCGCATATATCTGGGATGCTGACGGCAACCGTTATATTGACTATGTGCTCTCCTGGGGGCCGCTGGTGCTAGGTCATGCTTTCCCGGCTGTCGTCGATGCCATCCAGCAGACCGCTGCCAACGGCACCAGCTATGGCGCACCGACTGAACTGGAAAATCAGCTTGCTGAACTTGTTATTGATATTGTGCCATCTATTGACATGATCCGTTTCGTCAACAGCGGCACAGAAGCTTGTATGAGCGCCCTGCGTCTGGCCCGCGCTTATACAGGCCGCGAAAAGATCATCAAATTCGCAGGTAACTATCATGGCCATGCAGATATGTTGCTGGTCCAGGCGGGCAGCGGTGTGGCCACCTTCGGTCTGCCGGATTCCCCTGGTGTGCCCGGTGGCACCACCGCCAATACCCTGATTGCTCCCTACAATGATCTGGATGCCGTCCGCAACCTGTTTGAGGCCAATCCCGATTCGATTGCCGCCGCCATTGTGGAGCCAATCGCCGCCAATATGGGCTTTGTTCTGCCGGATGATGGCTACTTGCAGGGCCTCATCGACCTGTGCCACGAGTACGGCGCACTGCTCATCCTTGACGAAGTGATGACTGGGTTCCGCGCTTCCATAGGTGGCGCACAGCAAGCCTTCAATCTCGACCCAGACATTACCACCCTGGGCAAAGTCATCGGTGGTGGCCTGCCTGTTGGGGCCTATGCGGGCAAACGCGAGATTATGCAGCACGTCGCCCCGGTTGGGACCATGTACCAGGCCGGGACGCTCTCCGGCAATCCACTGGCGATGGCCGCCGGGCTGGCGACCCTCACCGAACTGAGGCGCGAAGGTGTCTTTGAGCAGATCGAGAGCCGTGCGATTCAACTGGCTGAGGGTATCCGCGCCGTCATGGCTGAGTTCGATGTGCCTGCTCAGGTCGGGCAGGTGGGGACTATGTTTGGTTTCTACTTCCTGACGCAACCCCTGGCTTCCATTCATGATTATGCGTCAGCCAAGAAATTTGCCGATACCGACCGCTATGCGCAGTTCTTCCACGGCCTGCTTGAAGAGGGCGTTTATCTCGCACCCAGCCAGTTTGAAGCCGGATTCCTCAGCAGCGCCCATACAGAAGACGACATCGATTACACGCTGGCCGTCATGAAATCGACCCTGGCGAGTATCATCTAGAACCACTTGTCTGAAATGAGTCCAAGAGATGCCTTTACGGCATCTCTTTGATTTAGAGATGTTGTAGACAACTGCTGTGGCGCGTTCGTGATAAAATCCTGTAATGGCTCACAGATATGACTTGAGAACAATGAACGACGATCTCAACCTCTCGCAATACTCAACCTCTGCACTCTTGCGCATGCATGGCGCATTGCTAAGCGAGCTTAGAAGTCGAGGCGTATTACGATCCGAGAATAACCCGACTGGCGATTATGCGGAGTATTTATTTTCGCGGGCATTTGGGTGGACTCTCGAAACGAATTCACGGTCAGGATATGATGCGATAGACAGTGATGGCATTCGTTACCAGATTAAAGGTCGTCGGTTGGCTCAAAGGAGATCGAGACAACTATCATTTATCCGCAATCTAGACTTGAAGCCTTTTGATTTCTTAGCAGGTGTGATCTTTGATGCTGACTTCTCGGTGATTCGGGCTGCATTAGTCCCCGTCGATGTTGTAAAGGAGCAATCTCGATTCGTTGAGCATGTCAGAGGTTGGCAATTATTCTTAAAAGATTCGATTTGGGATGTGCCTGGTGTCATAGATGTCACCGATGATCTGAAGCGTGCTGAAAAGGCTCTTTAGCTCTATTCTGTCTTTGGACCGAGCCATTCAGTCCACTCTTATAGGGGCATGTTAGACTATAACAAGTCTAGTTACACTTACTCGTCAGCTAAGCTTATCAAGAGCAGGATGAAATATGACTTTAACCATAGATAGTACCGTGACCTTGAATAATGGCGTCGAGATGCCGCTGTTTGGCCTGGGCGTATGGCGATCTGGCCAGGGCTCTGAAACTGAGAACGCTGTCAAATGGGCTTTGGAAACCGGGTATCGGGCGATTGATACCGCCGCACTCTATCAGAATGAAGCCGAAGTTGGCAAAATCGTCAAATCGGGCATTCGCCCACGTGAAGAGATTTTCGTCACCAGCAAAGTTTGGGTCGATAATTTGAGCTACGAAGGTACCAAAGCCGCTTTCGATGACAGCATGGAGCGCCTTGGCCTGGATTACGTGGACTTGTATCTGGTGCACTGGCCAGTGAATGACTGGCAAGGTGCATGGCGTGCCCTGGAAGAAATCTACGAAACGGACCGCGTGCGTGCCATCGGCGTCAGCAACTTCCTGGTCCATCATATGGAAGAACTGCTATCAATTGCCAAGGTACGCCCGGTCGTCAACCAGATTGAATACCACCCATACTTGCAGTCCAAAGACCTGCATGCCTACTGCAAAGGGCAGGGCATCCCGTTGACAGCCTGGGCGCCCATCATGAAGGGGAAAGTCCTGGATGTGTCGGAACTGGTCTCAATCGGCGAAAAATACGGCAAAACAGCCGTTCAGGTGACGCTGCGTTGGATGCTGCAAACGGGTGTGATTACGATCCCCAAGTCCGTTCACAAAGGGCGTATTGAAGAGAATGCCGACCTGTATGATTTTGAACTCAGTGCTGAGGACATTAGCGTGATTGATGGCCTCGACCAGGGGAATGAAGGCCGCATTGGTATCCATCCCGATGAATTTGGCAAGTAGCCGATACGGCCAGCAATAGTCAAACAAAAAAGCCCTCATCATGAGGGCTTTTTGCTTTAGAAATTATGTGCTACGCTTGCGCTGGCGGATATTCGATCTCTGTCAGTGCGGCGACGATCTTGTCCCAGGTGGCTGGTTCGCTGTATTCCACCGTGACCATCTTGCTATCGACTTCGCCCTTCACAGCCGCAATACCTTCAAGGTCGTTTAGCTCGTTTTCAATCGCGCTGACGCAGCCGCCACAACCAATATTCGGAACCTGGAAAACTTTCTTTTCCATGGGAATTTCTCCTGAAAATAGGGTATGCAATGCTCCTATAGCATATACCCCCAGGGGTTTATTGTAAAGGGATGCCAGTCACGGAAAATCCATGCTGCATGGCATGTACAGGTATGGGCCAACAAGGAGTAGAAAGAATGGATTTATTGAGTGCAGTTGCCGCTGGTAAGCGACTGTTTCGCCGCCAAACCCTCGAAGATGCTGACTTGCGCGAGGCTGATTTGACCGATGTCGTCATCAAGCATTCGACCTTCACCAACTGCGATTTTCACCGGGCAAACCTGATCGGATGCCGTCTAGAAGATTGCACGTTCGTTAATTGCCGCTTTAGTGACGCCGACCTCAGCGAATGCCAGTTTACACGCTGTACATTCTATGCGCCGGATCAACCGTGCAGTTTTGTCCATGCGGATGTGCGCCACAGCAAATGGGAAGAATGCGATGTGCGCCTGTGTACATTTGAGAAGGCCAAATTCCTGCGGGCGTACTGGCATCAGGTCAACGCGACCGGGGCTATCTTCTTTAGAACAGAGTTCCAGCGGTCAGTGACTTTCAAGGAATGTAACTTCAGTCTAGCCGATCTGCGGGATGCCGATCTGCGCAAATGTGACCTCAGCAAATGCGATTTTTCCCAGGCTGATCTGCGCGAAGCCCAACTGAAAGAAGCCAACCTGGTGACGTGTAACTTCGCCGGAACCAACATGATCCATGCACAGATACAGGGCGCGGATTTACGGGGTGCGAATATCGCCAGCTTCGATGTGCGTCAGCTTGATATGACCGATGTTAAGCTGTACGAGGCCCAGACCAAAGACATTGCCAAGGGGTTGGGCATCAAGCTCTTTGAGCATCCTTTATTGGCTTCTGAGGATATGTGATATAACCTTATCGGCAATTACAGACTAATTGGATTTGGAATCATACATGCTGGAATTGGGTGGTGTTCTCGTTGGATTGGTGTTGCTATTTTTTGGTGGGAATTGGCTGGTAGAAGGTGCATCGCGGTTAGCTAGGTCATTAGGTATTTCACCTCTGGTTGTTGGACTGACAGTCGTTGCGTTGGGTACATCCGCGCCGGAACTATTGGTCAGTTTGAGTGCTGCACTGAGTGGCTCATCCGACATTGCTGTGGGCAATGTGGTTGGTTCCAACATCGCGAATATTGGCTTAATTCTGGGTGTGAGCGGCCTGATCTTTCCCATCAGTGTTCATGTCGATCTTCTCAAGCGGGAGATCCCGATCATGCTGGTTGCGACGGTGGTAGCGGTCATCATGTTCCAGGATGGTCAGATCAGCCGACTTGATGGCATCATTCTCGTGTCGGGATTGATCGCTTTTATTAGCTTCATGATCGTATCGGCTCTGCGGGACCGTCAGATTCAACATGATCCTGAAGAAGAGCAGCGTCTGCATCCGGCAAACGTCAATCGCAGAGTCGAAGTCTTGCGATTTTTGCTTGGATTCGCAGTGCTCGCCATTGGTGCTCAGGTCACTGTAGGCAATGCGACCCAACTGGCGCGTAACTTGGGCATTAGCGAACTGGTCATCGGCATCACCCTGATTTCGATTGGCACGTCACTCCCAGAATTGGTGACATCGATGATTGCCGCTTTCAGCAAAAATAGTGATATCGCCATTGGGAATGTGGTTGGCTCCAATATCTTCAACCTACTGGCGATTCTAGGTATTACATCAGTGGTCCAACCCATCAACGTCAGCCCACAGATAGCGGGTGGCGAAGCCCTGATGATGCTTGGTTTTAGCCTTTTGCTGGTGCCGTTTGTTATCAATCGTGTTTTAGGACGCAGGGAGTCTTTTGTTTTTCTGGTTGCATACGTGCTGTTCACGATTTACGCGATTACGATTGCAGGCTAATGGCCGAGTAACGCCTTTATTTCTTGATGTGCCTCGCTGTCATCTTCGTTGTCCATGTGATGGCTTAGCGTAGAAGTCGCAGCGCTGGCATCGAGTTGATATAGCGCCCACGCCGCATGACCCCGCACCAGCGGTTCGCTATCTTGCAGCAGATTGCGCAAAATGGGCACAAAGGTATCGTCACCGCTGTTACCCCCCGCGATACAAGCATTGCGCACCAGCCGTCGCCGCTTGATGCGCACAATGGGCGACTGAGCATAGCGCTCCTTGAAATCAGCTTCGGTCAGCCTCAGCAGTTCCTCCAGCCGGGGTGCGATGGTCGATAAGTCATCCGGTGGCGCTTGCTTGAATTTGGGGCTAAAGCGCTGGAAGGGGCACACATCCTGGCAGACATCACAGCCATAGACCCAGTTGCCAAATCGGGGCCGCAGGTCGCGGTCGATCCAGCCTTTATTTTCTATCGTGTGGTAGCTGATGCAGCGGCGAGCGTCCAGCACGCGTGGCTCCGGGAAAGCATCGGTGGGGCAGGCGTTCAGGCAGCGTGTACAGGTCCCGCACATCGTCGCCTGGTGGGGTTCATCATAAATATCAACTGCCAGCGGTGTGATGATTTCCCCCAGGAAGAAGTTGCTGCCCCGGCGCGGGTGGATCAGCATGGTATTTTTGCCGATGAAGCCCATGCCTGCTTGTTGGGCGTGGCTGCGCTCCAGAATTGCCCCGGTATCGACATACACGCGCTGATTGACTTGCTGGCTGGCCTCTTTCTGTAACCATGCACTGAAAATCTCTAGTTGTGGCTGCATGACATCGTGATAGTCCAGCCCCCAGGCATACATGGCGATACGCCCGCGTGTGGGGTGGTTGAGCACACTTTCCGGTACGATCTCCTGCCCATAATCCAGTCCAACCATGATGAGCGTCTGCGCATCTGGCACAATGGCGCCCAGGTCTTCGCGCCGAATAACGCGGTCAGGACGGGCCATGTAGCCCATATTGGCGTGCATCCCCTGGTTGATCCAACGCTTATAGGCGGCAAGTGTCGGCGAGGGCGCCGCGCGCGTGATTCCCACCAGGTTGAATCCCAGGTCGAGCGCTTTGCTCTTGATGTTGGCTGCGGAGAGAATAGTCATAAGGCTTTCTTCATAGATACAAATATGACATATACGAGTCTGAGAGTGGCATCTGGCGTGGTGATATTACAGCATGGTATGGTCTGATCTTGTTTATCGAAGCGGTTGCAATGTGGCTATATAATCAGCACAGGGCAGCAAACGACCGCTGAATACAAGCAGGAGCGCTTTGCATGGATGTTGCATTCTGGCAAAAAATTGTTGATTCATATTATCAACTGCCCCCGGACAGCAACTTGATCGATCTGACATCTGAGTTGATGCAGCACCTGGGCGCCAGCGATCCACTGCTGCGCGATACTTACGCCTATAATATTCTCTCACGCTGGATCACCCTTTACGATTATCACACGCCCGATGAACTGCGCCAAATGATCGATTGGCTGCTGCCGCGCTTGCAGCATAATCTTGGCAGCGTGGATGACGATAGCGTCTTTGAGCGCTCCTATGCTGCGCTGATTCTGTCGCTGATTGCCTACCGCGATACGCGCACCTCGTTTTTAGAAACGGAAGAGATGCATGAACTCATGCGCATCGGCTGTGAATACTTGCTGTACGAAGCCGATAGCCGCGCGTATGTGCCCGGTAAGGGCTGGGCCAATGCCTATACCCATGCTGCTGATTTCTTGCGCTTCCTGGTTTACAGTCCGCTATTGGCCCCCAACGAGCAGATGATCGTGCTCAATACGGTCGCCAAAAAAGTCATGACGCCTGTAGAAACAGTCTACCTACACGATGAAGATGACCGTTTTGCGCGGATTGTGGTGGCTGTTCTGCGCCGGGATGAGGTCATGATGACCGATCTAATCTCCTGGCAAAAGCAGTTCGTAACCTGGCGGCAGGAGCATCCCAAGCCGGAATCCTACGAATTGTCGTATCATGCCACCCATCAGAACATCAAAATGTTCCTTCGGGCGCTACTATCCCAGGTCGAACTCATGGAATATTTGCCGCAGGTGGCGCATGAATTTTTACCGTCCCTGTTGGAGACAGTACGGCCCTTTACGTTGTAGCTGATTGTGTCGCCTTGAGGATCAACTCGGCGGCTTTGGCGGGGCCACCCAGGCTGGCCATTTGCTCAGCGAAGCGCTGGCAGTTCTCGACCACCCAATCCGCTTCTGCGAGTGCTTTTGTGCCTTCAAACAACTGGCCCTGACGTACATCATGCGCTGTCAGATTCAAGCCGAGTTTGGATTGGGCCACGCGCCGCGCCTGGATGCGCTGATCGGCTGCATGAGGGACTACGATCTGCGGCACGCCCTGTACAATTGCGTGATGGGTCGTGCCCATCCCGCCATGATGGATCATCAGGCGGCTACGTGGCAGCACATGCTCAAAAGGTGCCCAATTGACCAGCCGCGTTCCACCGGGCAGCGCCCGTTTGAGTTCGACCTTTTTCTCCGGCTCAATCGGATGCCAGCCGATGGCCACAATAGGCAATAATCCCGCGCGGGCCGCTGCCTGCGCAGCCCAACTGAAAAAACCCAGATCTCCACTAAAAATCGTGCCCAACGTAATCAGAGCAAGCGGCTGCTCCTGCGGAATATCGTTCAGCCAGTCTGGCGCAGGCGATGTCGGCTGTGGGGCCGTGCCGCCAACATGCCGCGTTTGCAGCAGCATATGCGCTGCTTCGCCCATATACCATTGTGACGTGAAGTAAGTGATATGCAGCAGTGGGCTGATGATCGATGGGGCGGTCCCTTTGCTGAAGTTGACGCCCTCTAGCCCGAACTGCTCAAACAACCCGAACAGCCGCTTCTGGCTGTCGCTGCTGAGGGTACGCTGCACCGGGAACAGTGAATTTTCATCCAGGGTGCCCTGGGCTGGCCACCCGGCGACGATCAACGGCACGTCCAGTTTTTCCGCTGCCAGCGCTGCCGCGCTCAAAAACGGGTCGATGACCATCGCGTCTGGCTTGCCAATCTCGTCCGCGAGCTGCAGCAAGCTCTCGACGCCCTTGGTCACCAGATCAACGCTCATCCACGTATCCAGCGCCCGTGTATAACGCAGCATGACCGCTTCCTGCGGCGACAACTGCGAGAGATCGGGCGCAGGCGGCGGTGGCCATAGCCAACCAGTATGTTCAATGGCGTTGAAAGCTAGGTCGTGCGCGGCGATGGCATCCGCCAATGGCGCTTCGCTTACCCAGGTGACATCATGTCCCCGGGCTTGCAGAACTTTTGCCGTTTTTAAGAAGCCGCCCCAGTCGGTATGGCTGTACAGTGGGGCAGAAACAAACCAGAATGTGGCCATAATCGTTTCCGAATTAGGTATTGTCAGTGAGCCAGCTTGCATTCGCCAGCGGGATGCTGTGGCGCTCAGCCAATTGGGAAGCATGTTCCCAATCCGTCTGCGCCGCTTCACGATCATCCTCTACGGCGTGGGCATGGCTGCGTGCGCGATAGGCACGCGCCTGTTGTGTCGGTGACTGGGCTTGTTCCGCAAACTTGAGCACATGGCCCAGATTATCAATGGCACTGGCAGCTTTGCCGCGCTCGATCATAATTTGCGATTGCAGCAGCATCACCTCGATCAGCGCGCCCAGGTTGCGATATTCGCGCGCATTCTTGAGGACTTTTTGCAACAAAGGCTTGGCCTCATCGTAGCGACCTAGCTCGACCAGGGCATGCGCCCGGTCTGTTTCGAAGTCCGGCGCCCCGTTTAGCTTCTTGGCGTTATAGGCCGCTTCGAACTGGGCCAGTGCCGCTGACCAGTTGCCGAGCGAGGCTTCTATCGCGCCTTGTACCGCTGCTAGTTCACCACCATCGGCATCCGGCTTGGCTTGTTCAATTTGCTCGCGTGCCAGGTCAGGACGCTTGGTTTTCGCCAGCATATTCGCATAGTCAAGGTGGGTTTGTGCCGCTAGTATCTTTGACTTGTCGTCGCCCTGAACCAGCTTAAGTGCTTCATCGAAGAAGGCATCTGCGGAGGCAATGTCCCCACGCCGACCATAGAGCGTACCGGCCAGCCGCAGCGCGCGCTGGCGAATGGTGGGGTCCTGAATCGAGGAGAGCAGCAGCAAGGCATCATCGACAGAATGCAGGGCATCCCCAGGCCGACCTGTCTGCGCGTATTGCTCTGCGATTTGTACCAGCAACTGCACCGATAGCACCTTATCACCGGATAGCTTGGCGATTTGCTGGGCGGATTTGAGCGCATCAATGGCTTGCTCTGTCTGGAATTGCTGGAGATAAGCCTGGGCTATCAGTCGATGAATAGCTATCGATTCGGTATCAGATCCTTTATTTTCCGCATGGACCTTTAGGGCCTCGGTCAATGTCTGGATGGCTGTATCGTACTGCTGCTGGTCCATCTCAGCTTCCGCCTGACGGATGTGTTCCATAGCCGGGTTCGCTTCGTCAGCTTCATCGCTTGCCGACGGGACCATCGGCGCAACGATGGGTTCAGGGGGTTCCCGTGTCGGGTCATCCAGCGATTGTTTCGCTTGTTCGAGTTCGCGCTGGGCCTGGGCGATACGCGCTTCGTCTTCCAGAGTGCGCGCATGGGTCAGTGCCAGTTCTGCGGCATCGCGCGCAGTCGCTGCCTCGCCGACCTGTAGCGCCGATTGGCTGTATTCCAGCAACGCATCGACATATACGGTTGATGAAGACGGCTCTTGTTTGAACAGCTTAAAGGCGGTCTTGTAAAATTGATGGGTGGTCGCGTAATCGCCGATTGCATAAGCATGTTTGGCTAATCGCATCGCCGTTAAGCGACGATACGGAATATGTTTTTCTTCGCTGGCTTGCTGATAAGCCGCGCGCAGCAGCGTCATGACCTCGCTGGTATCTTCCAGGTCAATCAATGCATCGGCCAACCGAATCTGGAAATAGGGCAGCAATTCGGTGTCGCCGCTTTCATATAGCAGCTTGATCGCCTCTCGCAGCAGCCGTACCGCATAGCCACTGTTGTTCTCTATGAGGTAAATATCTGCCAGATGCCCCTGTGCGCGGCCCTGCGCACCCTGTGATTGGATGGTTTCCGCATGGCGACGGCCCTGTTCGTAGAGGTTGCGCGCTTCTTCATAAGCGCTACGTCCCTGGGCCAGCAACCCGCGCGAGATCAACGCATACGCCAGCGGGGCACGATGTTGCGTTCGCTGCGCCTTTGATTGCACATCGCTCAGTACCTTCTCGGCCTTGTCGAACTCGCCCTGTGCCATCAGCACATCCGCCTGATGTAGCAAAACCTCGGCTTCACCAGTGGCATCCATCTGGGTCTGGGCAATACTCAGGGCATTTTCAAAATGGCGCATCGCGACATCATAAGACTCGCTGTATTGGGCCTGCCGTCCGGCTTCCAGCGCTTGTTCTAGCTCGCTCCCGGACTTATGGGGTGATGACGGGCTACTGTCTTCATCCTGTGCGCCACTTGCCCATTTGATAAAACGGTCTAACCAACTCATAGGGGTTGTATCCGGTCCATGATAACGGTAGGAGTATGATACTATCCTGTCATTGTAGCGATGAATTGCGCGCTTGACGATACCTACCGTGCAGTCACAGCGCGTAATGAGCAAGTTGCTTAAATGGCAAAAGGCACACCAGATGGCGTGCCTTTGCACAAGGGGAGTTACATAAGCTTAGGAGAGTTAGCTTAGAAACAATGGCTTGTTAAGTACCACTAGGGATAGAAACCACGCGTCTGAATGGCTTCACCAACGCGCTTGATGGCCGTGACCTGGGCGGCTGTACGCATATCAATCTGGTGCAGTTCAGCATTGGCCTGGACCTGCTTGTAGGCTTTAGCCATGATGCGCTGGAGCCGATTGAGCACTTCGTCTTTGTCCCAGAAGAAGGCTTGCATGTCCTGTACCCACTCGAAGTAGGATACGATCACGCCGCCAGCGTTCGCCAGGATGTCCGGCACGACGTGGATACCGCGATCATTGAGGATGTCATCGCCGTCGGGTGTCGTTGGACCATTCGCACCTTCGACCACATAGCGTGCCTTGACATCATCCGCATTGTCACGATGGAGTTGGCCTTCCATCGCTGCTGGGATCAAGACATCGCACGGGGTCGCCAGCAATTCTTCGTTGGTGATATTTTCAGCGCGTGGGAAGTCCAGCACGCTGCCACGTTCGGCAGCAAATGCAATCACCGCCGGAATATCCAGCCCACCTGGATTATAAATACCGCCGTCAATGTCGCTGACAGCCACCACGCGGTAACCCAGTTCATGAGCATACAATGCCGCGTTTGACCCCACATTGCCGAAGCCCTGCACCGCAATATCGATGCGACTGGGATCGTCTTCGCCATGTGTATGTAAGCTGGCTTCCATCGTGATGATGACGCCGCGCCCGGTGGCTTCTGTACGGCCTTCACTGCCGCCGACGCTCATCGGCTTACCCGTAACAACTGCCGGGACCGAGTAGCCGACGGTCATGCTGTACGTATCCATGAACCAGGCCATCACCTGAGAATTGGTGCCCATATCTGGCGCTGGAATGTCCGACATCGGGTTGACTAGCGGTAGCAATTCAGAAGCATAACGACGTGTCAGGCGTTCCAGTTCACCGGTGCTCAGGGTGCGCGGATCAACAACCACGCCACCTTTGGCCCCGCCGTAGGGAATATTGACCAGGGCACTTTTCCAGGTCATCCACATCGCCAGGGCGCGTACTTCGTCGAGCGTGACAGCCGTGCTATAGCGCAGTCCACCTTTTGATGGGCCGAGTGCCGTATTATGGTGCACGCGGTAGCCCGTAAACATTTCGATTTCGCCCGTGTCGCGGCGTACCGGGAAGTTCACCGTGAATTCACGACGCGGATAACGCATGTAATCAACCAGGCCCTCATCATAATCTAAGTAGCGGACGGCCCGATTGTATTGAGAAATGGCGGTTTCGTAAGCATTTAAGTGTTCATGAGTTCTTTCAGGAATTGCTACAACCATTTGATGGATGCCTCCTAAAGGCACATGTCTAATTTCCAACAGTATACGTCTTAAGATGTTAACGAGATATATGGATTGTGTAAAAGGTCCATACAATGAACGCTTTTAATTGTGTAATGTGCATAAGTCTGATTTTCTTAGAGAATGCCCTGATTCAGACATGTTTTCATGCAATTCTTGGGGGAAATTCTCAGTATTTGGAAATTATGCGGTTGTAGGAAGCGCAAATTTACACGGAAAGACCGACTTTGTGAAACGCATTACAAGCCAATAGACACATGTAATGTAAGTTGCAAGAAAATTCCGTGAAAATTACACAAACGATCTATTGTGGTTCATAATGGGTCAGAATGCCCTATCATCCAGAACAAGGTCATCACTAGGAGTGTTTAGCGCCAAAAATGAATTATTTTGTATGTGCATCACACCGCAGCGGCAGCACATTATTGTGCGAAATGCTTGAGCAAACAGGTATAGCTGGCATGCCAGGGGAATACTTTATGCATTGGCAGGGGCGTTCTCATGAGGGATGGTCACTTGATGACTATCCTGCTTACGTGCAGCGTCTCGTCACCGAATTGCAGACACCCAATGGCGTATTCAGTGCCAAAGTGATGACAGGCGATGATGGACTCGGCGGCGTTGTACGGCGCATCCAAGCGCACGAAGCCTATGCATCATTGTGTGATGCTGAGGTCATGGAGCATTTCTTCCCCAATGCCCGCTATATCTATCTGACGCGCCGCCATAAGGTCGCGCAAGCCGTTTCCTGGTGGAAAGCGGCCCAGAATGACATCTATCATCTACGTGACGATGAAAAAGCGCCAGAGGCACCACTAGAGTACAAATTCGATGCGATCAACTACCTGCTGGGAGAAATCATTATCGAGGAAAGTGCTCATCAAGCCTTCTTCGATGCGGTCGGCGTCGTGCCGATGACGGTTGTTTACGAGGATTTCGTTCAGGATATGCAAGGCACACTCACACGCATTCTGGACTATCTCGACGTACCGCTGCCAGAAGACTATGAGTACAAGCCTTCGCCATTAAAGAAAATGGCCGATGCGCTGTCCGAAGAGTGGATACAGCGCTATCGGCAGGAGATACAGGCAGATTGGCAGACGATCCGTTGGTAGGTTAATCGCCTGCGAGCTGCTTCAGGTTGATATAAGGTTGCAAGAAGCGCCCTGTATGGCTTTCCGGTACCTGGGCGATGTCCTCCGGCGTGCCTGTTGCGATGACCATGCCACCGCCATTACCGCCTTCGGGACCCATGTCGATGATGTGGTCGGCTACCTTGATGATGTCCAGGTTGTGTTCGATGACCACGACCGTGTTGCCATTATCGACAAGTTGTTGCAGCACGTCAATCAGCTTCTTGACATCAACCGCGTGCAGGCCCGTACTTGGCTCATCCAATATATAAAGGGTTTGCCCGGTGGCTCGTTTGCTCAACTCCCGGCTGAGCTTGATGCGCTGGGCTTCGCCACCACTCAGCGTTGTCGCGGATTGACCAATGCGGATATAACCCAGACCAACCGCGGCCAGTGTTTCCAGCTTGCGCATAATCTTAGGCTGATTCTCGAAGAACGTCAGCGCTTCGTTGACGGTCATACTGAGTACATCGGCGATGCTCTTGCCGTGATAATGAACTTGCAGCGTCTCGCGGTTGTAGCGCGTCCCATGACACACTTCGCAATCGACGTAGACATCAGGCAGGAACTGCATCTCAATACGGATCAGGCCCTGGCCGCCACAGTTTTCACAGCGTCCACCTTTGACATTGAAGCTAAAGCGCCCGGATGTATAACCGCGTATCTTGCTCTCCGGCAATTGTGCGAACAACTTGCGAATGTCATCGAACATCTTGGTATACGTACCTGGGTTGCTGCGCGGTGTGCGTCCAATCGGGCTTTGGTCGATATTGATGACCTTGTCAATGTGTTCGATGCCTTCGATGGACATATGTTTGCCGGGGCGCTCGCGGCTGCCATTGATGACCTGAGCCATCTTGTTATACAGCGTATCGACCACCAGCGACGATTTGCCACTGCCGCTGACGCCCGTGACGCAGGTCATCAGACCCAGCGGGAAGCTGACATCGACCTGCTTGAGGTTGTTTTCTTCCGCGCCGCATACCGTGAGCAACTGGCCATTGCCCTGGCGTCGCTCGGTGGGTGTATCAATTTTGAAGCGGCCTGATAGATAATCTCCGGTAGCGCTGCCGACGACTTCCATCACCTGCTCCGGCGTACCTTCTGCGACAACCTTGCCGCCCAGTTCGCCCGCGCCTGGCCCCAGGTCGATGAGCCAATCCGCATGGCGCATGGTATCTTCATCATGCTCCACGACCAGGACTGTATTGCCCAGGTCACGCAAGCCGACCAGCGTGTTAATCAGCCGCCCGTTATCGCGCTGATGCAGGCCAATTGAAGGTTCATCTAGCACATACAGCACGCCTGTCAGGCGGCTGCCGACCTGGGAAGCCAGACGGATGCGCTGGGCTTCGCCACCACTCAGCGACCCCGCTGAGCGCGACAGTGTCAGGTAGTTCAGGCCGACATCATTCAAGAAGCCAATACGGGCCTGGAGTTCGTTCAATATCTGGAAGGCGATCTGCTGGTCACGGTTGTTGAGTTCCGCTTCCAGGCCCTCATCACCGCGCAGGGACGCGATCCACTGCACCAGCTCGCTAATGGGGAACTCGGAAATCGTATGAATGGTCTGTCTGGCAATCGTCACCGCCAGGGCTTCCGGGCGCAGACGTTGCCCGCCACATGTCTTGCAGGGCACTTTGGTCATGAAGCCTTCGATGCGCTCGCGCATAGCGTCGCTGTCCGTTTGCTGGTGTCGGCGCTCCAGGTTCTTGACTACGCCCTCAAAGCGCGTTTGATACACGCGCACATTGCCGCGCTTGTTGATGTAGCGCACGTTGATCTTCTGTTTGCCGAGGCCATACATGAAGATGTCTCGTTGTTTCTGGGTTAGGTCGTTCCACGGCTTGTCCAACGGAATCTTGAATTCCTCAGATAGCGCCTGGAAGACGTTCCATGTCCAGCTATTCTTTTCTTCGATATTCCAGCCGTTGGCATCAATGGCGCCATCACGGATGCTCTTGGTGCCATTGGGTACGATCATCGACGGATCAACCTGCAAGCTAAATCCAAGCCCCTGGCAGTCTGGGCAAGCGCCGCGCGGCGTATTGAAACTGAACAGGCGCGGTTCTAAATCTGGGAAGCTGCCGTGTCCGTTAGGGCAGGCTAGATGCTCGCTATAGAGGATGTCTAGCGGGTTGTCGCTGTCGGTGACATCGTTTATCGTGATGCGACCATCGCCCAGTTCCAGCGCTGTTTCGATGCTGTCCGTCAGGCGTGTCTCGAAGGCCTGGGCTTCATCGGGGTCTTCGTTGCTGCGGATGACCAGACGGTCAACCACGGCTTCAATATTGTGGATGACATAGCGATCCAGCTCGATATTTTCTTCTAACTCTCGGACTTCGCCATTAACCCGCGCCCGCACAAAACCCGATTTTTGCAATTCTTCAAGGACTTTGGTGTGGTTGCCCTTCTTGTTGGAAATCACCGGGGCCAATATCTGCACCCGGCGGCCTTCTTCCATCGACATGACCGCATCGACGATCTGCTGGGCGCTCTGGGCTTCCAGTTCGATGCCGCAGGTCGGGCAGTGGGGTACACCAATACGCGCATACAGCAGACGCAGATAGTCATAGACTTCTGTGACGGTGCCGACTGTTGAGCGCGGGTTGCTGCTGACGCTCTTCTGGTCGATGGAGACTGCTGGACTGAGGCCTTCGATCTGGTCCACATCCGGTTTTTCCATCAAACCCAGGAACTGCCGTGCGTAGGCGCTCAGGCTCTCGACATAACGTCGCTGGCCTTCCGCAAAGATGGTATCGAACGCCAGCGAGGACTTACCCGAACCGGATAAGCCTGTGATGACGACCAACTGGTCGCGCGGGATATCGACATCGATATTCTTTAAATTGTGCTCGCGTGCACCTTTGATGCTGATTTTATCGGGCATTAGGGGAGGTCCCGTGTCAAATTATACAGATGGAGTTGTGACTCATCTGTTCTATTATAGCCATCCATTTTTAACTGGCAATGGTCTCGACTAAAACCTGCATAAGAAGTGTATAAGGATTGTGCTTCTAGATGTCTTTGGAAGAATATTTTCATTTTCATTGCATCCGTTGTTCATCTGTATCTCATGATACTTAGCATAATCAATAGTTAGGACTCAAAAATATTATCTATCGAAAGCAAATGTAGAGCAAGATGACTGAAAGGCATGTCCCAACCTCAGATGAAATCGCCGAGATGGCTGTTAGAATTTTCCCGCTTATGGGTCGCCTGATGGAAGCGCGCATGCGTGTAACCGAACGTGGCTTTGGGATGTCTCCAGTTCACTTCCATGTGCTCAACATGATTGACCATCAGCCACACACGCTGAACGAGATTGCTGATAGGCAAAAGATCTCCTCGGCGTCGCTCTCGCGCTCGGTGACTGTCATGGAAGAGCGTGGATGGGTTAACCGGGATCGCTCAACCGAAGATCGACGTGTGGTCTATATCAGTATCACGCCCAGTGGGCATAAGATTTTGCGTGACATTGAAGATCGCTCGCGAGATTATCTCGTGTCGTCATTCGAGGGACTATCTGATGATGAGCGTACAGAGTTGATGCGTGGCCTTGATATCTTAATTGGCGCGTTCTCAGATTCGCTAACTCGGCTGCCATCTGACGAAGACTAATTCTCAAATAGACTGATTTTTCTTCCAAAACCACTGTTTGGCCAGTGGGTCAACTTAAATTTGTCATGTTCCGTCTGTCGTAGTGATATGAGAGGGTGTTATGAAAAATCGAGAAATCGTTGCAGAGAATTTGGTCAAGCAGTTCACAGATTTTACAGCTGTGGATGATGTCTCATTCAGAGTTGAGTCCGGTGAGGTGTTTGGCTTCCTTGGGCCGAATGGTGCGGGTAAGAGCACAACGGTCAAAATGTTGACGACATTGCAACTGCCAACCAGCGGCGATGCGACTGTGGGTGGTTATGACATCATCAAAGAAGCCGGGAAAGTCCGCCGGATTGCCGGAGTAGCCCTCCAGGAAATCGGCCTTGATCCGCTGATGAAATCTATGGAACTGCTGACGATTCAGGCCCAGTTGTATGGCATGTCCCGTAGTGATGCCCGCAAAAGGGCAGAGAACCTGTTACAGCTTGTCAAACTCGACGATGTTACGGATCGCCCAGTGGGTAAGTATAGTGGCGGCATGCGTCGTCGGCTCGATCTGGCGCTGGCGCTGGCACATCAACCGGAAATTTTGTTTCTTGATGAACCCACGACGGGGTTGGACCCCGCTAGCCGCCGCGATGTCTGGACGGAAGTGCGCCGCCTCAATCGTGAGCAGGGCATGACCATCTTCCTGACGACCCAATACCTCGAAGAAGCCGATGAGCTAGCGGATCGTATTGCCATCATCAATCGCGGCAAGATCGCTGCCGAAGGCACGCCGGAAGAACTCAAGGCGTCGCTGGGTGGGGAATCCATCAACGTGACGTTTGCCAGTACGTCACAATTGGAGCAGGCCGAAAATTATCTGGGTGATATGGCCGATACCATGCAGCGTGATCGCAATACGCTGCGTTTGTACCTGCCGAAAGCGGCAGCCGCTATTCCCGCTGTCGTCAATCGCCTGCAAAGCAACAACATTGACCCCGAATCACTGACGTTGACCCAGCCATCGCTAGATGACGTTTTCTTGAAAGTCACAGGTCAGGCCTTTGATGCCGAGGGCACAGCGCCAGCAGAAGCTGAAGTCGCTTAATTGATCGCACAATACACGGATTAAGGAGAAAATAACATGGATACACTTGCAGGCATTGGGAACGTATCGGTCCGTCGTGAGCGCGTCCGCGAGACACGTATGCCACTCTGGCAACAGATCACTATGCTCGCTTGGCGCAGCCTGGTCGTGACATTACGCACCCCGGCAGTTGTGATTCCATCGCTGATTATCAGTGTCTTTTTCCTGCTGGTCTATGAGGCGACACTGGGTGATGCGGCTAACTTCTTCCTGTCTGGGCAGAGCTACCTGGGCTTTATTCTACCGCTGTCGATTGTTAGCGCCGCACTCAGTGGCGCAGGTACAGCTGGGCAGGCAATTGTTCGCGACATCGAAAATGGCTACTTTGACAAGCTCTTGCTGACACCTGTCAGCCGGGGGGCAGTGCTGCTTGGCCCGATGATTGCCGGTGCCATCGTACTGGTTTTGCAGACTGGTCTGGTAACGATAGTTGGTCTTTTCATGGGCCTGGACCCAGCTACGGGCATCGTTGGCCTACTGACTATGCTGTTGTTCGCACTGCTGCTGGGGATCGCGTTTGCTGGCTTTACGGTTGGCATTGCCCTCCGCTCTGGCAATGCTGCCGCGACGCAGGGTGCTAGCTTCTTGTTCTTCCCCCTTAGCTTCTTGACAGCGACTTTCGTACCTGTCGATCTGCTCAGTGGGTGGATCAAAACAGCCGCTGTCTACAATCCTATCACCTATATTCTGGAAGCTATGCGTACCCTGCTAAACACGGGTTGGGACGCGGAAATCATGGCACGCGGTTTTGCCTCTATCCTGTTGATGGCGGCTATCACCTATACGTTTGCTATCTTCAGTCTCCGGGCACGTGTTCGCCGCAAGTAGAAACATACAGCGCCATAGCATATCAACGAAAAACGGGACACCATAAGGCGTCCCGTTTATGTTTCCTAGGCAATCACTATTTAGTCGTGTGACGGCAGGTCAATCGGCGTGGGTGAGGGCGTCTGTGCCATGATAGTGGCTGTCGCGACCATATCCGCTTGCTGTTCGCTGATGGTCACATCGCCAAAGCCGCGCACGACTTCAATCCAGGTGCGGCCCGGTTTCAGCATGATCGGGATGTTGTTGCCATACAGCAGTTGCAGGGCTGTACCCGGTTCGCGGTTCTCGCGTCGCCAGAAGCCTTGCCAGAATTCACCATCGCGGGCGACATAAGCATAGTTCTGGTCCCAGAGTTGGATTTCCAGCGATTCGTAGCTGGCCCCTGGCGGGAACAGGTCAGGCCGCCGTTCATGCGGTACGACGATGACGACCACGTTATCAACCCATAGTTGTTCGCCGGTGGCGGCATCCAGATGCGGCACGCTGTCTGTATAGCGCAGGTAACGACCTGTTGCCTCGTCATACTGCCAACGTGCATCGGTCTGGCCATACCAGTTGATGAAGATGTCCTCGGCGGGGCTACCATCTGGGTTGGGTGTGTCGCTGAAGGCGAAGCCGCGTGCTTGCCAGCCTGTATTCGCACCCTGACGGGTAGCGGTTTCCCACATTTTGTCCGTATCGCCGAACAGCGTGTGCTCAAACGGGTAGCCTTTTTCACGCAGGGATTCATCGCGGCAGAAACCCGTGTCTTCGCAGCCGTGTCCAATCGACGGTGACAGCAGTTGATAATCGAAGAAGCCTTCGCCCAGGAATAATTGCTGGATCGGTTCACTGGTGCCGGAATAAGCCAGCAGCGCCCGGTACATGGTCGATAGCTCCATGTCCATCAGGCGGCCACTACGGATCGATCCCACTCGGCCCGGTGACTGTGACCGGAAAATGGCCGCGAAGCGGGTGACGCCACCCTCAGCTTCATATTCATAGACAATATCGGCGCTGTTGATGCCATACTGTGGGCGCACAATCGGCGGATAGTTGCTGATCTTGACGATCATGTTACGCCGTGATTGGGCCGCTTCATCCGGGTAGGGCAGGCCCGTCAGTGGGTTGACGCCTTCCGGGTACGAATACGGACCCACAGGGGTCGGCGTGGGCGATGGCGTGTCCGTTGGTGTTGGTGTAATAGTCGGCGTATTGGATGCTGTTTCGGTAGCTGTTGGCGTCAGCGTCGCGCTGGGGACCAATGTCGGTGTATTGGTTGGCCCTTCCGGCGTATTGGTCGCGAATAGTCCGCCGCCACTGCTGCTTTGAGTAGGGGCAGCTGTTGCGTCGCCAGGTGCGCCGCTGGTCGGTTGTGCCGTGCTGGATGAAGGTGTGTTGGTGATGAACTGACCATTAACAGGCTGGGTATCTACTTGCGCCAGCCCGACCAGCATAAAAAGGACAAGCGCGAGTGTTAAGACGAAGTTGCGCATAGGCTCCTCATGAGTTAAAGCTCATTTCAATAATCCGCGTCACTGGAAGATGCGGACGATAGGTTGTGTTTGTACACGTATGGTTTGGTGCGTGCCGAGGCGTAGTATAGGGGCCTGTTCATGGATTGCACAGGGCGTTCCCATAGGACAAAGGTATAATATAGGGTAGTCGTAGGCATTTTTGCCGAATGTATTACTGGAAATAACCTTAGAGGGAGTATTTACAGTGGCAAAGCGATTGCTACTTTCTTTTGCACATCCTGATGATGAGAGCTTCGGTATGGGTGGGACCATCGCCCGTTATGTAAATGAAGGCGTGGATGTCTCGTTAATCTGTGCGACTGATGGCGATGTCGGTACCATTCCTGAAGACATGCAGGGACAGTACGATACCATCCGTGAATTGCGACTGGCCGAGCTTGAATGCGCATCCCAAAAACTGGGCTTTAGCCATGTCGCTACCTTTGGTTACCGTGACAGCGGCATGATGGGCAGCGAGAGCAATGAAGACCCCAAGTGCTTGTGGTATACCTGGCAACACGACCCCGACCACGTCGTCAAGCAGGTGGTCGATGTCATCCGTGAGCTAAAGCCGCAGGTCGTCGTGACGTTCAACCAATATGGTGGCTATGGCCATCCCGATCATATCGCCATTCAGCAGGCGACCGAAAAAGCCTTTGATCTAGCGGGCGACCCCAGCTACACCGCCAGCGATAAGCCGCCGTACCAGCCGCAAAAACTTTACTATACAGGCATGCCTGAAATGGCTTTGCGTGTGATGCTCTTTTTCATGCGGTTGCGCGGCAAAGACCCGCGTCGTATGGGCGTCAATAAAGACATCGACTTCCAGGCGGTGGTCGATAACGTGGAACCCATTCATGCCCGTATCGATGTCAGCAAGTACATGGATACCTGGGAAGAGGCCAATGCTTGTCATCGCAGCCAGGGTGGTGGCCTCAACTCACGCTTCCCGCGTTGGTTGCAGAAATTGTTCACCAGCAAGCAGGGCTACACGCGTGTCCGTCCTTCCCCGAACGGGTCCAGTTCAATTGAGCAGGACTTGTTCCTCGGCGCTAAAGTAGATGACTGAGCCGTACCCGCATGGCACACAAACGCCCCGCCGAGCAAATTGATCGCCTGTTAGATGCAGTTGAGCATATTCGTGCGGGGCAGCAGCATTTAGCTCGCCCCTTGTTGCAGCAGCTCATCCGCGAAGATAGCGATTTTGAGGATGCCTGGTTGTGGATGAGCGTTGCTGTCGATGAGGTCGATCAGACTGTTGTCTGTCTGGATAACGTCCTGCGCATCAATCCCAAAAATGACCATGCAGCCCTGGCATTGGCCCGCTTACAAGCCGAAGACATGGTCGATGAAAAACAGCGGCGACGTTTGCGTTCGCTGCGCGATGGGTTTCTGATGCTGTTCTGGTTACTGGCCGGGGGTATTTTACTGTCGCTGTTTCTGTGGTTTATGGTCGGCATGCAAGCGCTCGCTTAATCAATCAGCGGAATGTACTTCTGGCTGACAGTTGCCTGACCATCTTCGCTCTGGACCCAACTGACGAATGCCGCCAAGGGTGCTGAGGGTTCCTCTGGCCCGACGATGAAGATCGTAGACCGCAGCGGGTAGACCTGATCACCGATGGTTTGCGTTGTGGGCATGATGCCATCTATGGATAGTACCTTGATGCTGCTGTCAAGTTGACTGAGGGGTGCGTAGGCAATGCCGTTGATGTCCTGGACGACGCGTTGAATAGAGGCTTCGGTCGAAGGTACGATTTGTGCATTCGGGCTGGTCACGCGCTGGCCCATCACCAATCGGTCGAACTCCTCGCGAATAGCCGCGCCTGTTTCTCGACTGTACAGTGTGATCGGGTTTGCCGTACCGCCGACATCCACCCAGTTCATGATGAATCCCTGATAAATCTGCCGGAACTGTGATGTGGTCAGGTTGTCGATACTGTTCTGGGGATGCACAACCGCCACAATGCCATCCAACGCCAATGGGGCTGACCATAAATTGGGGTCATTAGGCCGATGGTGACTGACAAAGTAAACGGCGTCATCTTGGGATGTGCGTGCCACCAACTGGCTGTAAGGCGCGCTGTCGAACACAAACGTTGTATCGGGGCTGCTGTCAGCATAATGACTTAACAGATCTTGTACCAGATCAGACGTATTAGGCGTGGCAAAGAGCAGTTGCACCGTCGCCGTAGATGCCACGGGGGTTGCTGTTTGCATCTTAGGACTGCATGCGGCCAACGCAACGATGGCTGCTGTAGCAAGGGCAAGGCGCGTCTGCTTAAACATATCTATAGGATTATCGTGGACCGAGATAACGCTTCAAGAATGAATCAGTATACTGGGCCAGACGGCCTTCAATGATCGCCTGCCGCATATTCTGGACATGGGTGATTAGGAACGCAATATTGTTCAGGCTGAGCAAATGGTAACCCAACAACTCTTTGGCCACCATCAAGTGACGCAAATAAGCCCGGCTGAAGTTCTGCGAATAGCTCTCAAAGCCGTCATCCACGATCACAGGTCGCTCATCCTCTTTGAAGCGAGCGTTCTTCATGTTGACGCGCCCATCAAACGTGAAGGCCGCTCCGTGACGCGCCAATCGCGTCGGAATCACACAGTCAAAAATATCGATGCCGCGCGTGATGTCTTCGCACAGGTCATCCGGGTCGCCGACGCCCATCAGGTAACGCGGGCGGTCATCTGTCATAAACTGTAGCGTTTGTTCGAGGGTGGCATACTGCTCGGCTTTTGTTTCACCGACAGCTAATCCCCCAATCGCGTAGCCTTTCAAATCCAGTGACTGAATAAACTTGGCCGATTCTTCGCGCAAATCTGGGAAGACACCACCCTGTACGATGCCAAACAGGGCCTGTTTGCTGTCATCAGGATGGGCTTCTCGGCAGCGTGCAGCCCAGGCATGCGTCCGTGCAACCGCCTTTTCGACCGTTTCGCGGTCGGTGGGCGGCGGGCACTGGTCAAATGCCATGATGATGTCGGCGCCTAGTGCTTCCTGGATAGCCATCGAGCTTTCCGGCGTCAGGCGATGTTGGCTGCCATCAATATGGCTGCGGAACGTGACACCTTCGTCGTCAATCTTGTTGATTTGTGTCAGGCTGAATACCTGGAACCCGCCGGAATCCGTCAGAATGGGACCATCCCACTGCATGAATTCATGCAGGCCGCCCATCTTCTGCACCAGGTCTTCGCCAGGGCGTAGATGCAGATGATAGGTATTGGCCAGTACCAGACTGGCATGGAGTTCGTGGAGGTCGCGTGGGGGGACTGCTTTGACTGTCGCTTGCGTCCCGACGGGTGCAAAACATGGGGTCGGGATATCCCCGTGTGGGGTGTGCAAAATACCCGCACGAGCATGACCATCTGTGGCGATGATTTCGAATTCAAAGGCCATAATTGCCCCTGCGTTGGAAGTAATTTCGTGCAATTATAGCACAATGCTTGTCATTCAACGTCCGAGGGCTTAACGTTATATCACATAGGTCCACTTACAATAGGATTGTGGCACGGATTGTCATGGGTGTTACAGTCGGATGGCATTAGGCGCACCCTACACACTGTAGACATTTACTATCAAAGATGCGATACGGTACCTTATGATAAGTCTCTATGATTTCCTAAATGCAGCGAATGGCCAGCTCTTTGGTGAACCTGCGGCGCAGCTATTCACCAATTTTAGCCTTGATCCGTATTTGGCTGATGAATCCGATCTGTTTGTGGCCCTGCAATCCGAGCGTGGCAATAGTCATGACTACATCGCGGAAGCCATTCGGCGGGGTGTTGCTGGCGTCGTCTGTACCTACCCGCCGGATTGCGAAACGGATGGCGTTTCGGTCATCATGGTTCGCGATCCGTTCGATGCGATGATGGCCTGGTCGCGTTTTGTTCTGAAGAAATACCAGCCGCATATCGTTGCCATAGCCGGTTCCTGCTCCAAATCCGTAACAGCCCAGGCGACGACACTCCTGCTAAAACAGACCCACCAAGTGCATCGCGGCAGCATCAATACGACAGGTCGCCTCAATTTGCCGTTGTCTATTGCGGGTATGCGGCCCGATGATGAATATCTCGTTATCAAACTGGACGTAGAAAAACCCGGCGATATGGCCGCGATGCTCGATGTCATTACGCCGGAAATTGCCATACTCACGCATATCGATTGCCACCATCCAGCCGCTTTCACTGACTGCGATCAGTACGTGCAGGAGATGCAATCGCTGGTGGAAGCAGTCTCGGAAGAGGGGCTTGTCGTCCTCAATATGGACGATACTCGTGTTGCGCCGCTGATAGATGTCGCCCAGGCGGAAGTGCGTACCATAGCGATGGAAGCCTTCGGCACAGATTTGATGGCCTACAACATCCTGCCAGACATCGCCCGCACAGGCTTTGACCTGCGCTATGGCAGTGAGCGCTATGTCGCGCGTTGGATTCCATTATTGAGCAAGTTGCACCTGTATAGCGCACTGGCTTCGCTGGCCGTTGCCCTGCATGCCGGCCTCCCCATTGATGCCGGTTTGCGTGCCCTCACGAAACTGAAGCCGCTGCCGGGGCGCATATCACCGTTGCGGGCCAAAGAGGGCGCTATCGTCATTGATGACTCCTACGCCGCCAATGTTCTCAGTACAGAAGCAGCCCTAATGTGGCTCAAAGACATCAAGTACGACCATCAGGTGATGGTCATTCTGGGTGAGCTAGACGACCATTCTGAACACAGTCAGGTCGCTCATCGCAATGTGGGCAAAGAAGTGGCCGATGTGGCCGATGTTCTTATTACCCTGGGTGGGGAAGCTGCCCAGGCGGCGCGCTCAGCCATTGATCATGGTATGGATAGCAGTCGCGTTTTTACGGCATATAGCTGGGAAGAAGCCGTCAGCTTTGCCCAGCATTATGGTATGAGCGAAAATGACATTATCTATGTCAAAGGCGGGCGGCTGGCACGCATGGAAACCGTTGTTCGTGCCCAGTTGGCGGATAAATCCGACGAAGTATATACCGTGCGCTACGTTCCCGATGAAGCCGACAAATCCACCTCACCAACACAATCACTGTTCCCAAGTTGGGTCGAGGTCGATACCGATACCATCGCCAACAATATCCAGATCATTAAATCCATGCTGGCTGATGATGTGGCGCTGTGTGCGGTCGTTAAAGCCAATGCCTATGGTCATGGGGCGGTTTCAATTTCTCGTATAGCAGCTTCCAATGGTGCCGATTATCTGGCGGTCGCTTCCATTGCGGAAGCGCTGGAACTGCGCGACGCGGGTATTAAGTTCCCGATATTGGTGTTGACCTATACGCCCCTCCACGCTATCCGACAGGCGGTACGGGCCAATTTGACCGTCACCGTCTTTGATCTGGAACAGGCCCGTGCTTATGATCGGGCGGTGCGCGATATGAATACCCCCCTAAAGTATCAGGTTAAGATTGATACAGGCATGGGGCGGCTCGGTGTCTTGGTTGATGATGCGCTGCACATGTTCCGCTATCTGGATGCCCTCAGCCATCTGGAATTAGAAGGTATCTATACGCACTTCTCGGTTGCCGATGAAGACCTCAGCTACACGAGCGATCAGGCTTTCGCTTTCAAACGCATTGTCCAGGCGGTACGCGCCAGTGGCTTCTCATTCAAATACGCGCATGCTGCCAATTCCGCTGGTATGCTGCAAGGCCCGGATTTTCACTTTAATATGGTGCGACCGGGTATCGTGTCGTATGGCGTCACGCCGGCCCCACACATGGCCTTGCCCGATGGTATTCGGCCTGCGCTTACGTGGAAAACGACTGTTTTGCAGGTCAAGACGCTGCCGCCAGGGCATGCGGTTGGCTATGGCAATGCGTACCATACCAGCGAAGCTGAAAAAATCGCGATTCTGCCAGTGGGTTACGCCGATGGCCTGCGCCGATCCCCGCGTAGCTGGAAAGAGGTGTTGATCAGGGGGCAGCGTGCGCCTTTAGTTGGCCGCGTCAGCATGGAAAAATGCGCTGTCAGCGTGCAGGAAATCCCTGGTGTGACAGCCGGTGATGAAGTGGTTTTATTGGGTCAGCAGGGTGATGATGCCATCACAGCCGATGAAATTGCACACTGGCTGGGCACCATCAACTACGAAGTACTGACCAGTGTGCTGCGCCACGTCCCGCGCAAAGCTTAGGAGCCGTTCAGCACGCTCTCTAGGTCCTGCACAATCAATTCGCGGTCGGTACCGAAAGCGTATTTGCGAATCCATTCGCGGTCAGCATCCAGCAGGAACATGCTGGATGTGTGGTCGACGCTGTAGTTACCGTTTTCGTCCGGCTCCCCGTGGACGAAGCGCACGCCATAGTCGGCCCCGATGCGCCGCACATCTTCCGGGTCGCCTGTCATGCCGACTGCAAAATGATCCACCTGGCGCACGTCAAAATAGTTGGCGAGTGCTTCTGGTGTATCGCGGTTACCATCCACGCTGATGAAGACAAACGTAACGTCGTCGCCTTGATCGCCCAGGGCGTCGTACATAGCGCGTGCCTCGCCAAGCGTGATCGGACAAATATCCGGGCAGTTGGTGAACCCAAAGAACAAAATGGTGGGCTGTTCCGGCAGATCATACAGGCTGAGTGGGTCACCATCGGTCCCCGTTAATGTGAAATCAGGCATCTTTCGCGGCGGGTCAATGGGTTCGACACCTGTGAAATCATCCTCTTGCTCAAAGCTGACGCCACTGGGGATGTCTTCACTAGGTGATGCTGTTAATTCTCGACCGACGATATAGCCCCCAAGCAGCAAAATCGCGCCAATGAGCACGATCAACAGCAGGGTTAGCCAGTTGGGTAGGGCGATGCGATTTTTTTCTGCCATGACTTTTGTTCTTTTGAGATTGGTTTGTGAGGATTTTAACAAAAAGAGTGGATGTGAGTATAGGGCATTCACATCCACTCCTAACGTATGACGTTGAATCCTCCGTGCAGGCGGTTGTCTTTAAAGCTCTGTTGCTTTCAACGCTTTGATGAACAACTCCGACCACATGATGAAGTCGTGTCCGCTGACGCGCGTGTGGAACCAGACCTGCGCACCGGCATTGCTGAACTGTTCAACGATCTCGGAAGCATTCCAATGGAAGCCTTCTTCCAAAGTCCCGGCGACCACGAAGTAATCCACCGTCGGATCGACGGTATTGGATAGCGACCTCAGCGGATTCATACCGGGGGAGAAGGGGAATGCGTGCGCATACAGGTCGCTATGGCGTAGGCCCATTGCTGCGGCAAAAACGCCGCCGTTGGAATAACCAAAGACGATACGGTCCTCACGTTGGGTCGATACCGCATAGTGATTCTCGACCCATTGGCGCACTTCCTGGGTGAAGAACGCCTCGTGCTGCTCAAAGCGCGTTTGACTTATCCCTGGCAGGTATTCCTCAGCGCGATATTCGCTGGAATGTACGCCCACCAGGATGATCGATGGCAGCGACTTGCTCAAAATGGCGGCTTCGACATAATGGGCAAAATTGGCGACAGACTGGCCATCGGCACTATAGACGACCGGATAAGTCTGGTCATCACGATAGTAGGGCGGCAGATAAACCGTAATCGACCGCTTTTCTTCCAATGCCGTGCTGAACAGCTCAATCTGATGCAGTGTGCCCTGTAACTGTTGGACGCGCGGTGTCGGCGAGGGTGCATCCGGCCCCCGCCAAATGTCAAAGCCTTCCGTGAACTGGTTATCAACGACCAGCTTATAACTGAGGACAGCTTGCCTCAGCTCAGGAATGCGCACGGTCAGCGTCCATAGATCGCTGTTATCCATGCGCCTCAAAGGCTCTTGCAGGCTGTAGTGCAGCCAGACTTGCTGAGCATAGCCCTGATAGACGAACATCAGCTTATCGCCATCGGACCACACAGCTTGCTGTCCGCCAGCCAGATGTGTGAGTGCAACCAGCGGGTCTATCGGCTCATCGACAATGCACCAACTATGATCGGGTGCAGGGCAAATGGGCGAAGACGGTAACGAGGCTTCCGTATGCGGCACAGCGATGAACATAGCGATCAGAAAGAGCACTGTGAATCGAAATGGCATCGTCGTATCCTCTTAGACTCATCTCTTAAATCACAGTAAACCAGATTCTGTTTACAGACACAAGCATTCGGTCGTTGCATGAGCCGTTCAGCTTCGCTACAATGGGTAAACTACGCCATAACATAGAGAGCGTCTTGATGACCGCCGAAGGGGCAAGCGTCGGATAAAAATCCCCGATGTGAAACTCTCAGGCAAAAGGATGTGTTATGGTGCCGTCTCTGAAGACAGACTTTGTTAACAGGGCACACAGCTTTGCGCTTGTGTGCTTTTTTATTCCATGCTTTGCTTATAGCAGAGCCTACTATCAGGCTTTATTTTGTAACCGTTTTTGATTGTGCATCTGTACCGTAGAGGAGTATTCGCATGGCAGACCTGAAATACCCTGAAGACTTGAAGTATGCAGAAAGTGACGAGTGGATCCGTATTGATGGCGATGAGGCCGTCGTTGGCATCAGCGACTTTGCCCAGGATGCCCTCAATGACATCGTCTACATTGAACTCAAAGAAGTTGGCGAAGTCATCGAAGTCGGCGAGCCGTTTGGTGAAGTCGAATCTGTAAAGGCTGCTTCCGAATTGGTGCTGCCAGTCAGCGGCGAAATCATTGAAATCAACAGCGATCTGGAAGACGATCCCGAAGTTATCAACGCCGATCCTTACGGTGCAGGCTGGATGGTCAAAATCAAGATCACCGATGATAGCAATCTGGCCAAGTTGATGGACGTCGAAGCCTATAAAGCCTTTAACGAGGATCGCTAGTTCGCCGGTCCTTATCCCCGAACGCTGTATTGGCTGGTTCGTGTGCTTGATGCCTGCGGACCAGCACTTTGATTAGTCATAAAGGTGTAACGCGATGGGATACATCCCGCATACGGAGGTCGAGCGCCAGCAGATGTTGGCTGCGATTGGCGTCACGACCATCGAAGATCTATTTGATGCCATACCCGCTTCGCACCGCTTCCCCAAGCTCAATATGCCCCCGGCCATGAGCGAAATGGAAGTTGCGGCGGAGATGCAAGCCCTGTCAGAAGCCAATGAACACGCGGGTGACTTCGCTGTTTTCCGCGGAGCCGGGGCTTATCATCATTTTGTACCCTCCGTAGTGAACCATATTTTGCTGCGTGGCGAGTTCTACACAGCCTACACACCCTACCAACCGGAGCTTTCCCAGGGTACGTTGCAGGCGACCTACGAATATCAGAGCATGATGTGTGCCTTAACTGGCATGGACGCCGCTAACGCCAGCCACTATGACGGTGCGACCAGCCTTGCGGAATCGGTGACGGTTGCGGTGCAGGTCGGGCGTAAGCGCAATAAAATCGTGCTTAGCCCTGGTATTAACCCGCAATATCGTGAAGTTGTGCGAACCTATCATCAAGGCCGTGGCCTGGAAATCGTCGGTGATGAAGCCGATGCCGACCTGGCCGCACTGGCTGAAATGATCGATGAGCAAACGGCGATGGTCGCTATCGCTTACCCGAACTTCTTCGGCCAGATTGAAGATGTCAGCGCCCTGGTGACAGCCGCCCACGATGCGGGTGCGCTGGTGGTGTTTGTGGCTAACCCGATGATGCTGGCTCTCTTCAAATCACCTGGCGAACTTGGCGCAGATATCGTTGTGGGTGATGCGCAACCGCTGGGCGTACCCATGGGGTATGGTGGCCCTTATCTGGGCTTCTTCGCCACCAAGACCAAGTACGTGCGCAAAATCGCTGGCCGTATCATCGGCGAAACAGTCGATGCGGATGGCAAAAAAGCCTATGTCATGACCCTGCGCCCCCGTGAGCAGGATATCCGCCGTGAGAAGGCCAGCAGCAATATCTGCACCAATCAGGGCTTGATGGCGCTGGCGGCGTCGGTCTATCTGGCGCTGATGGGTCGCAATGGGCTGCGTAAAGTCGCCCAGTTGAATTATCATAAGGCGCATTATGCTGCCGACCAGATCGACCAGATTGATGGCTTCAAGGTGTTACGTAGCAATCCGTTCTTTAACGAATTCATGGTCAAGTGCCTGATGCCAGTCGAAGCGGTCAACAATGCCCTGATTGGTGAGGGTATCGTCGGTGGCTATGACCTCGGCAAAGACTATCCGCATCTGAAAGACCATATGCTGCTGTGCGTCACTGAAATGAACAGCAAAGAAGAAATCGACGCGCTGGTCGATGTGTTGAAAGGGCTGGCCTCATGACCGTTGCTACCGAAACGAAACAGGACGTGCTGGAACCCCTCATCTACGATTTGAGCGTACCCGGTCGCACTGGCGTTAATCTGCCCGATTGTGATGTGCCGGAAACACCTCTGCCGGATGATTTGCTGCGTGACGACCTCAAACTACCGGAAGTCGGCGAATTGCAGGTGGTGCGTCACTTTCTCAAGCTCAGCCAATTGAACTATTCGATTGATAAGGGCTTCTACCCGTTGGGGTCCTGCACTATGAAGTACAACCCCAAACTCAATGAGGATATGGCTCGCTTGCCTGGGTTCGCGTTACAACATCCGTTATCTGATGAAGCCGGTTCCCAGGGTGCTTTGGCGCTGATGTATCAATTGCAGGAATGGCTGGCAGAACTCAGTGGTTTTGAAGCCGTGAGTCTGGCCCCGGCAGCCGGGGCGCAGGGTGAATTTTCTGGCATCCTGATGATCCGCAACTATCATCTGGATCGCGGCGATTCCGAGCGCACCAAAATTCTGGTTCCCAACAGTGCGCATGGTACCAACCCCGCCACTGTGACGATGGCAGGCTTTGACGTCATCGAACTGCCATCTGACGACAAAGGCAATGTTGATCTGGAAGCCCTGCGCACAGTCTGCAAGGAAAAAGGCCCACAGATCGCTGGCATGATGATTACCGTGCCCAGTACGCTTGGCCTCTTTGAGGCGCATATCTTGGATGTCATCGAGATTGTGCACGAAGCGGGCGGCTTGATGTACATGGACGGGGCCAACATGAATGCCCTGATGGGGCAGGTCAAGCCCGGTGAACTGGGCTTTGACGTGATGCACTACAATCTGCACAAGACCTTCAGCACACCGCATGGTGGTGGTGGCCCTGGCAGTGGCCCGGTTGGCGTCGGCGATAAGCTCAAACCCTTCCTGCCCGGACCTATCGTGGAAATCACTGAGGAACCGACGGAAGACGAGGAAGCGCCCGTATATGGCTTCAAAATGCCGGAAAAATCCATTGGCCGGATGAAAGCCTTCCACGGCAACTTTGGGATGCACGTCCGCGCCTATGCCTATATCCGCATCTATGGCGGTGAGGGTCTGCGCGAGGTCAGTCGTCATGCGGTCCTGAATGCCAATTATATCCGTGCCCAACTGCTGGATACCTACAAAGTGCCGTACCCGCGTTACTGCGGCCATGAATTCGTGCTGGAAGGTCGTTTCCCAGAGGCCGAAGGCATTCATGCGCTCGACATCAGCAAGCGCCTGATGGACTATGGCTACCATCCACCCACGAATTACTTCCCACTGATTGTGCCGGAAGCGCTGCTGATCGAGCCGACTGAGACGGAAACCAAAGACGAATTGGATGGCTTCATTGATGCCATGAAGCAAATCGCGGAAGAAGCCCGTAATGATCCCGATTTGCTGCATGACGCGCCGCATACAGCTCCCGTCAAGCGCCTGGACGAGGTGAAAGCAGCCAAAGACCTGATTCTGTGCTGCGCGCCAGCTTTGCCATCTGTCGGCGACTAAGCTATCTTCCATAACTCCATAGAATGCAAACAGAGCCACTCATCAGAGTGGCTCTGTTCGATTTGGCTAAGTTATATCAAATGGTATCGCGTCAATTACTCAGGCTGGGGCAACCAGTTGA
Source organism: Anaerolineaceae bacterium (assembly GCA_002699585.1). Taxonomy (GTDB): domain Bacteria; phylum Chloroflexota; class Anaerolineae; order Aggregatilineales; family Phototrophicaceae; genus Phototrophicus. The sequence continues at coordinate 521,100 of PABP01000009.1, forward strand.
TGCTGGCACCATCAGTGACGAAGACCACTGTGTAGACATCATACTCTTCCGGCAGTTCACTGCTGTACACCAGGCTGATGACATCCTGAGGATTCATCATGGAATGTGACATATCATTGCTCATGTCATCTGACATATCGTCAGTGGTATCCATGTCGTCAGTGCTTTCCATAGTGGCTTCCGGCGTAGCGTCCATTGCTTCAGCAGTAGGTTCCATACCTTCGACGGTCGGTTCCATGTCCGTGCCTTCCGGCGTCAGCGTTTCCATATCATCTGGAACAGCTTCCATACCGCCGGACATGTCCGTTTCGCCCATGGTTTCTGCTGGCACGATGTCGATGTCATACATGGGGGTCGCCATGTCGTTGTCTTCGATGTAGCTCAAAGACGGTTGCACGGTACCGCTTACGGATGCCTGAGCACCTTTATAGATGTTGGTGTCAATGTTTGAACTCAGGTTGACAACCAGCACAGCATCATCATCCAGTGCGGCGCCCTCACTCAGGACGAAAATACGCGGGCTGATGAACTCACGTACATGACCTTCGAGAGTCACAGTTTGGCCATAATATTCATCCGTGCCGGTGATGGTTTCCAGGGTCAGACCTTCATCTTCCTGGGCTGCAACGACACCTACGAAGGCCATTACCATAACGGCCATGACTAAAATACGAAAATGCTTAAACATAATGTCTATCTCCTTGCGAGCGGCGTTGAGGCCGCCGTGTGCAGATTGACCTTACTATGTCAAAGCGACCTGTTTCCCCTGTGAGTTGAACATAAACATTACAAATGATATTTCATTCTGCTTTCATATTGCCATCATGTGCCTTGATATGCTGAACGTTTGTCCATGTTTTAGCCTCTCCGGGCGATCTGAATTGACTTGGCACGAGCCTTAGTCTAATGTCATAGCATGGGTCGTTGCAGTTCATTAGACATCGTAATAGGAGCAGGGCTATGAGCCTGGAGTATCAACGGGTTGTGCCCCAGGGGGCCAATATTTTCGAGCGTACCTGGCGGCGTGTGCGGGCATTTTCGATAAGCCTGCGGCGTTTGCTTGCGCGTTTGCTTTTTCCCCTGGCTCTGATTCTCATCGCGGTGCTAGTTTATCTCGTCTTGCTTAACCCGCTAGAAGACACCCCCAGAGATCCACTGCAAGCGATCTTATTTGTGCTTGAACTCATGAGCCTGGAAGCGGCGGATACTTTGCCAACTCATCCGGCGATTATCATTTTCTGGCTGGCGATGCCTATTCTGGGGCTGATTGTCCTGGGCAGTGTTGTCGAAGCAATCCTATTTTCCAGCGGGGTTAATCTTAATCAGGAGCAGCGCGACCTGTGGGAAGAGGCGATGGCATCGACCTTTCGCAATCACATTGTTGTGTTCGCACTTAACGACCTCAGTCGTCATGTGATTGCTGAATTGGCCCGTCGCAATTATCCAGTTGTGTTGATTACATTTGCTTTGTCGCGCAATGATGACAATTGGCTTAGCCGGAAGGGCATTCCATCCTTGGTACGCTCACCACGCGATATTCGTGATGGCCTGGAAAAAGCGGGGGTTGCCAATGCACGCTCCGTCATTATCGTCACACACAATGAAGATGATTCAGACATCGACATGAACGAGGTAAATACCATTGTCGCGCGTCACGCGCGGGAAATTAATCCCAATGTCGCCATTATTGCGCGCATCAAAGACCCGACCTACGCGCGATTACTAAGACGGAAGCAAGTCGAAATCATACCGAGCGTTTCCGAGCTGGCCGTCTGGTCTTTTATCGGTGCAGTGTATGATCTGGCCATCAGCCAGCCGATTGTTATCGCCGAGTCAACCAGTGCCTCGGAACCCAACTTCATTGTAGAAATTCCGGTGACATTAGGCAGCGTGCTTTCGACCATGCAGATATTCGACGTTGAGGCCGATGGGGCTGACGTCATGCTGCACCGGCCTGAAGGGGAACACGGTCGCCTGATTATTCCGCCACCTACCGACAAAAGCATCCAAGCGGGTGACGAGATCATTATCTTCGCCCAGCAGCATACCTTGCGCCACTTGATTAGCCTCAATCGTGCGGCAGACCAACCCATGCGCCATGTCCTGGTCGCTGGGATGAATAACCTGGGCTTTTTTATCACATTGGCGCTGCTTGATATTGGCGTCCATGTGCATACGTTAGATAGCCACCTGGGCGCAGAAGAAGTCTCGTCACGCATCATGAATATGCGGAATGGGCGCAACGGCGGTGTGCACCTGGGCCATGAATGCGGCCCACAATGGACGCGACAGATGCTCTACAGTGCCGATGTCGATAATGCCCAGGCGTTGGTCATTTGTAGCGATTATGATCCTGAAAACTTACGCTTGGCCTCGGTCGCCAATGAAACCATCGGCAATGGCCTGCGTGTCGTTGCCCGCATTGGCCGCGATTCTTACCGCGAGTTGTATCGTGAATTAGACATCGATGCGCGCTTATTCCGTTTGTCGCAGGTGGGGGCAAGTCCCTTCTTGGATGTCGCCGTTGGCACGGAAGTCAGCCCGATTGAGTTCAACTATGAAGATGAGCAGTATCAGCTTGTCACGCTCAAGTTGTCGCAGCGCTTCTTGGCCAGTCATCCGCGTTGGCAGACCGTTCGCGACTTCCAGAATCGCTCGCAGACGGACATCGTGCTGCTCAGTAAACCCGGCCAGTCGGCGGATGTTCACCCCGAAGGGCACCTTAACCTACAAGCCGATGACACCATCGTGCTATTCGGCCCTGCTGCAACCATTCGTCGGCTAGTTGATGCCAACTGACGCTTGTGGCCCAACAAAATAGGCGGAACGCAATTGCGCGCCGCCTATAATTTTCTTAGCTAGAGGGTACGAAAACGCTATTTCGGGAAGCGCCGCAGCACGGTAACGGCCTCTGGCATGACTGCCCGATCCCCGAATTTCATATTGCTCAATGGACGGACCTTGGCTCGTTCAGAGCCAGCGAATACGGCAAGCTGTGTATTGCGCTTGTGGTTGCCTAGCTTGACCAGTGCCTGACCCAATTGGTAGCCTTCGCTATCAATGCTGCAACTGGTGACAATGCCGACCACGCGGCCCTTGTCATCGACGAGTGGGTCGCCCTGATGGGCTGGCCGTGCTCCCTTGTTCTCCATCCTGAAGCGCACAATCTGCGAGTCACGGGCCGTATCGCGGGCAATATAGGCCGCTTTACCAACAAACCAGGGCTTGCTGAACTTGACGTAGCTGCCCATGCCTGCTTCCGAAGGGATCATATCGTGTGGTCCGGCCAATTCATGGCCATAGAGCGGCAAACCCGCTTCGATGCGCAGGCTGTCACGCGCTGCCAAACCACAGGGAACAGCTCCAGCTTCAATGAGTGTCGTGAACAGGGCTTCGGCTTGGTCAGGGTGCGGGAATACCTCGAACGCGACCCGTTCGCCTGTGTAGCCCGTCCGGGAAATCAATAGATCAAAGCCGCCGATTTCCGCGCGCATGATGCCCGCCCAGGGCAGGGCCTTCAGCGCTTTGAGGTCGGCTTCGCTGCCACCCAATGATGTCAGAATCTCCAGGCTCTTGGGGCCTTGCAGCGCGATGTCCACCCTGCGATCCGCGCCGGAACCGGGATCGCGCAGGTCACGCAGTTCAAACGGTGCTGTCTCGACTGTGCGCCCCGGCATGTCCGGGTCAATGCATACCTGACCCTCTTTGATAGCATTCAGCCAGGCCCAGTTCTTGTCGTTGTTAGACGCATTGACCACAATGAAGAAGTGCTCATCGCCCAGCCTGTAGATCATCAGATCATCGTGCGGGACGCCGTCGGTATCCAGCAAGAACGTATAGTGTGAACGACCATTTCTCAGCAAATGCACGTTATTGGTCGTGACCATGTTGAGGAAGTCCTCAGCGCCGGGGCCAGTTGCCTCGAACACGCCCATATGCGTCACATCGAACAGGCCCGCGCCGTTGCGCACCGCCAGATGTTCGTTCATGACCTTGTCGTACCACAGCGGCATGTCATAGCCTGCGAATTCGCCCATCTTCGCGCCCAATTGCAGATGAACGTCGTGCAGCGGGGTCGTCAGCATTTCGGTCAGTTCCGGCTCTGTGAACTCGAAACTGGGTAGGGCATTGCCAACGGGTCCGGCGTAATTTTCACCATTCTTGCCGATGAAATAGGTCTTGTCGCTGTAAGGAGCATCCGCTGATTTAGAAAGATTCTTCTCCGTCTCACCGATGTATTTGACGGAAACGGGGCCGGGTGCGGTGATGTACGGGTCGCTCTCATCGAAGATGACGAAATTGTCCGACAGTGAACGCAGCCATGCCGCCACACGGGCCGGGTTATCGGCCACATGCAGTTGATAGGTATCCTTGCTGATGCGCTCTACGATGCCGGATGCCATCAGACTGCCATCGGCTTCTAGTAACAGGGTCGGCTGTTCGTCGCCATCAGCCAGGGCTGCTACATCGCTGGTCAATGCCAGGTCGAGCAGGCGACCCGCGTTTTTGCCACTCACAGCTAAGGTCTGACCCGTATTGCTGTAGGCATCATCCAGATAGAAGAAATGTGGGTAGCCATCGGCTTCTGCATCGGTGTCGATGCCGATGCTATCGACCAGATCACGAATCGCAATTTTCGCTTGCTGGAAGGTATCAAACGGCAGACGGGCACGCGCTTCGTTGCGTTTGGTCGTGGGCATGCTGTAGGGCACGCAGGCTTGCAGTACATCCGCGATGATGGTCGCCAGCTTGTCGATTCGGGCTTCGTCAAAGCCACGCTGGGTGATCCAGGGCGTGCCCAGGCGAATGCCGCTCGGACGCAGGGCGCTGGTATCGCCGGGGATGGTCTGTCGGTTGCCGACCACGCCGATCAGGTCCAGGATGCGCGCTGCCATATCGCCACTGAGTGCCGTGCCGTCCGGCCCAACAACAGTCGAGCAGTCGACCACGATCATATGCGAATCGGTGCCTTTGTAGACCACACGCAGGCCGCGTTCATCCAGCTTTTGCCCTAGTCGCCGTGCATTAGCGACTGTCTGGTGCTGCAACTGTTTGAATTGCTCCGTCTGGGCGAAGCGCAGCGCGACCGCTAATCCGGCGACGCTGTTCATATGGGGGCCACCTTGCTCGCCAGGGAAAACGCCGCGATCAATTTTGGAGGCCAGATCTTTGTGATGGGTGATGATGACCGCTCCGCGCGGACCATTGAGCGTCTTGTGCGTGGTGAAGGTCACAATATCCGCGATGCCGACCGGGTTCGGGTATGCACCAGCGGCGATCAACCCAGCGAAGTGGGCCACGTCGGCCATCAAATAGGCGCCAGCGGCGTCAGCGATCATTTTATAGGCTTCCCAATCTGGGGCCAGCGGATAGCTGCTGTAGCCGCCGATGACGATCTTGGGTTTGTGTTCTAGCGCCAACTGCATCATGGCATCGTAATCGAGCGCTTCTGTTTCCGGGTCGATGTGATAGGCCACAATGTTGAATAACTTACCCGCCCGGTTGACGGGAGCGCCGTGGCTCAGGTGGCCACCGTAGGATAGGTTCATACTCAGGATGGTATCGCCCGGTTGCAGCAGAGCGGTATAGACCGCGCTGTTAGCCGGTGCGCCCGATAGCGGCTGCACATTGACGTACAGATCATCGGGACCATACGGGGCCTGGGTGAACAATTCAGCCACGCGCCGCCGCGTTAATGCCTCGACCAGATTGGCATACTCGGTGCCTTTGTAATAGCGATCATCGCTGTTACGCCGAAAATCACCCAACTGGCGATCATAGTCGAGCAGTTCACGCTCGGTCATCTTGCGCGTTTTTTCGGTCGGGTAGCCTTCAGCATAGATATTATGGAAAGCGGAACCGACAGCTTCGCGCACGGCTTCTGGCACGGTACTCTCAGAAGGGACCATAATGAGCGTACGGGCTTGGCGCGCAGTTTCGTGACGAATTAACTCGGCAACATCAGGGTCGAGTTCGTCTAGCTCTCCCCTGAACAAGTAATCATCTTCGGTCATGTACCAACTCGTTTCTGTAAGGCGGACTCAACTCGGATTATTCTAACACTGACCGCTGATTGCGTATACCTCAGTCACTGCATTTGTCACACCATAAAAAGCATTCCACTGACTATAGAAAAAGCTCACCTAATTTACAGACAGAGGTCATCAGGTTCTTTTGACAAGTTCATAAGGAACACTTAAAATTCTTAACATCCTTAGCATGCGGACTTCCGTTATCGGTTGTCCCATGTTCCCTCGGATTAATGCCACATCGAAAAATGAACTTTTTGTCAATTGGAGGCCACACTATGAAAGAGTATGCGAGCGATAAAATCAGGAACATTGCTTTGGTCGGGCACCAGAGTAGTGGTAAAACTTCCCTGGTTGAAGCGCTCTTATTTAATTCTGGCGCACTGTCTCGGCTAGGAAAAATAGAGGAAAAGAATACCGTCAGCGATTGGGAAGACGAAGAAAAAGATCGTGGCCTGTCGCTGTCGACTTCTCTGGTGCCCGTTGAATGGAACGATTACAAAATTAATTTGCTGGATGCCCCCGGTTTCACCGATTTCCAGGGCGAGATGAAGAACGCCATTCGCGTTGCAGATTCTGTCGTGGTGGTGGTTGATGCCGTTCAAGGTGTCGCTGTGGGTACCGAACTGGTCTGGGAATACGCGCGCGTGTTCCATCAGCCCATTATCGTGGTTGTGACCAAGCTCGACCGTGAAAATGCCAGTTTTGAGACGACATTGGCAGATCTCGAAGCCAGCTTTGAAGACTATAAGTTTGTCCCGGTGACCATCCCGATTGGCAAGGAAGCCGATTTCAAGGGCGTCGCCAACGTCTTAACAGAAAAAGCCTATTTCGGCACAGGTGAAGATCGTGCGGATTTACCCGCTGACATGAATGACGAGGTCGCTGAATACCACGTCAAGTTGGTAGAAGCCGCCGCCGAGGCTGATGACGAACTGATTGAAAAATACTTTGAAGAAGGCGAACTGACCTTTGATGAAGTCCGTGAAGGCATGCGTAAAGCCTCCCGTAACCATGAACTCCTGACTGTACCCGTCTTCTGCGTCTCTGGTACGCAAAACATCGGCACCATCCCGCTCTTGGAAGCGATGATCGCTTATGCCTCACCGCCATCTGTACGGCGCGTGGGTGTTATGCCCAAAGACGGTGGCGAAATGTCCTACTTGCTGCCGCCGCAAACCGATGACAAGCCGCTGGCTGCCTATGTCTGGAAGACGACGACCGACAAGTATGTGGGGACACTCAACTACTTCCGCATCTTCGATGGCACCATCAGCGCGGACAGCCGCAACATTAATGCGACAAAAGATGTTGAGGAACGTTTCAACAGCTTGTTCGTGATGCGCGGCAAAGAGCAATTACCCATCAAACGCTTGCATGCGGGTGACATTGGCGTGGTTGCTAAGCTGAATGAAACATCAACCGGCGACACCTTCGCTGATAAACAAACAGACTTTGAAATTGTCAAACCGGATTTCCCCACGCCGCTGTACAGTGTTTCTTTGACCCCCAAGACCCAGGCCGACAGCGCCAAAATGGGGACTATCCTCACCAGCCTATGCGATGCCGACCCCACGCTGCGCTGGCGTCAGGATGCGGATACCAAAGAGGTCGTTCTAGAAGGCATGGGCAACGTGCATATTGATGTGACGATCAACCGTGCGGCGGCCCTTGGCGTAGGCATTGATACGCATATGCCGCGTATCCCGTATCGTGAAACCGTCACCAAAGAGCGCGAAGCGACCCATCGCCATAAGAAGCAATCCGGCGGTGCGGGCCAATTTGGTGAAGTCAGCCTGCGCGTGATGCCCATCGAGGAAGATGAATTTGTCTATGAGACGAACATCTTCGGTGGTGCGATTTCGCAGCAGTTCCTGCCATCGATTGAAAAAGGCATCCGTCAGGTGCTTGAAGGTGGCGTCATTGCCGGGTACCCGGTAGTGCAGGTTAAGGCTGTCGTCTTCGATGGCAAAGAACACCCGGTGGATTCCAAAGATATCGCTTTCCAGGTTGCAGGCCGAGAAGCATTCAAAGAGGCCTTCATGAGTGCCGGCCCGGCTTTGCTCGAACCAATCATGGATGTGGCAATCACGATCCCGGAAACGATGATGGGCGACATCATGGGTGATCTCAACCAGCGTCGTGGGCGCGTCCAGGGTATGGATAGCGTCGGTACCAAGAGCATTATCAAAGCCCAGGTTCCGCTGGCGGAGATGATGCGTTACGGCAATGACCTTCGTTCGATGACAGGTGGACGCGGTATCTACATGATGGAATTCTCGCACTACGAGCGCGTGCCATCTCACCTTCAGGACGATATTATTGCACAGTCACAGCGTCCTGAAGCTGAAGAAGCCTAAGCACCAGTTTGCGTCACAGTACAAGTCACAAAATAAAAGCGGGATGCTCATCAGGGCATCCCGCTTTTTTAGGTGTCAGGCTGGCTTAGTTGTCTTTGCCTTCTGATGAACCGTTTTCTTCGTTGTTATGATCGCGCTTGTTCTGGCGACCCTCGCTATTGTTGCCAAACAGGCTGTCGAACAGCGGATGGGCCGTGGGTACATTGCGCCCGGATTCGTTCGGTTTGGGCGGTGCGCTCGGCCTGGACGGTGCCTCCTGCTTGGGAGCCTCCTGCTTAGCTGGCTCAGTCGGCGCATTGGCCGATGGATGCGGCTTGCGCGTGGGTGGCGCTTTGCGCGGCTGCTCGCTCCTTGACTGAACCGGCTCCCGGTCGACCGGAGAATCGGTGGCTTTGGTTTCAGCCCGTTCCGGCTCTCCTGGCGCATCTTCAGGATGTGGTCCCGCTTCTATGGGAACGGGTGGCACACCGTCTTTCATATGGTCAAGCAGTTCGGCTGCCTCAACAGTGCGCTTATCCTGCAAACCCAAGATCTCCAGGAATTCGTCCCGTTCCAGGACCTCACGGTCCAGTAGGGCCTGGGCAACATTTTCCAAGTCTTGGCGGTGTTCCGCCAGCAGCGACTTGGTGCGCTTGTAAGCTGTTTCCACGATGCGCCGCGTTTCCGCGTCGATCTTGGCGGCAGTTTCTTCGCTGTATTTGCGCCCTTGTGATAGCGAGTACCCCAGGAACGGCTGCGATTCGTCATCGCCGAAGTTCATCGGGCCGATGGCATCGGTCATACCGAATTGTGCGACCATATTGCGGGCAAGACTAGTTACACGCTGTAAGTCGTTTGATGCCCCGGTCGTAATATCGCCAAAGACGATTTCTTCGGAAACACGTCCGCCTAGCAAACCATCAAGATAAGCTTCGATGCGCTTGCGAGAAATATTGCGGATATCCTCATCGGGGGCGTAAGCTGTGATGCCCAATGCCTGCCCACGGGGTGTAATCGTAACTTTGAGAACCGGGTTGCTCAGGGGTGTAAATGCCGATACCACCGCGTGGCCCGCTTCGTGGTACGCGACAACGCGCCGTTCTTCCAGATTAGACAGCGGCGGACGTTCGTTACCCAGGATGATGCGCTCAAAGGCATACGAGAAGTCGCTCTGGTCGATGCGCCGTTTATTGTCACGGGCCGCTTTCAGGGCGGCTTCGTTGGCCAGGTTGGCGATGTCCGCGCCGGAGAAACCAACTGTTGCACCCGCCAATGAAGAGAGGTCAACGCGGTCAGCTAGCGGCTTGCCGCGCGTATGGATCTTGAGGATTTCCCAACGGCCATTACGATCGGGCAGGTCTACTGTGACCTGACGATCAAAACGGCCAGGGCGCAGCAGCGCCGGGTCGAGCACATCGGGTCGGTTGGTAGCTGCCATGACGATAACCGTCGCTGATTGGTCGAAACCGTCCATTTCTGCCAGCAACTGGTTGAGCGTTTGCTCGCGCTCATCGTTACCACCACCCAGGCCAGCACCACGCTGGCGACCGACAGCGTCGATCTCATCAATGAACACGATGCTCGGTGAATTTTCCTTGGCTTTGTTGAACAGGTCACGGACGCGCGACGCACCTACACCAACGAACATCTCGACAAATTCCGAGGCGGCGATGCTGTAGAAAGCAACGTTGGCTTCGCCAGCGACGGCACGCGCCATGAGCGTCTTGCCCGTCCCTGGAGGGCCAACCAGCAGCACCCCGCGCGGGATACGCGCACCCAGCGAAATATACTTATCCGGGTCGCGCAAAAAGTCGACCACTTCGACCAGATCGCGTTTGGCACTGTCCTGGCCTGCTACATCATCAAAAGTGACGCGCGGTAAATCGGGATTGTACTCGCGCGCCTGTGAGCGCCCAAAGCCAAAGACGCCGTTCATCTGCCCCTGCGCACGGCGTGTCATCCATAAGAAAAAGCCCATAATGAGCAGCAGCGGCAGGAACGTAATGAAGGCTTGCAGCAATACGGGTATTTCCGGCGGGGCGATACCCTCCACAAGCGCACTTGGATTATTCTCTTGGAGCAGTGTGTTCAGCTCTTCGGCTGTGCCGGGGGGTAGCGATGTAGAGAAGTTCGTCACGCCCCTACCATCAACGACGACGTTGCCTCTAAAGGTGCCGCGTGCTACAAGACCCGTGGTTTCGATCTCAATCGCTCTGATGTCTGTAATGTTTTCGCGTACAACAGAGTAGGGGAGTTCGGTGCCTTCTATGCCATCGCCAAACAACCCACTCCCGGTGACTGAAAGCAGCCACAGGAAGAAGAACGTCAGCCCCCCAATCAACACCCATCGTTGCCAGTCTGGTTGCTGTGGCGGCTGAGGGTCTGTGTTGTCGGGGCCGGTGTTATTCGGGTTTCGATTGTCAGGTTGCATTCAATTAAGTTACCTTGGAACATAACTATTGGGGTCATTATAGCTTAATTCGTATTAGAATACTGCTAGCAATAGTGGAGCAGACGCTGAGACAAACGGTAGCATTCGTCGTCTGGTGACCATTTGAGATTGTTGACCGCTGCCCGTATAATGTGTGCACGAAGGTTAGGAAGTTGATATATGAATTCAGACAAGCCGGGTAAAGGGCAGCAACCGACAAAGAAATCCGCTGAGGCACCACTGCCAGATGATGCCACTATCCCCAGCCGCGCCATTGACGATACGGCCTCTATCTTGAGTGCCTGGGATACCCCGGAAGAAGCATCCAAGCAGACGCCTGCTGCTGATGCCCAGCCCAGGGTCATCATGCCGACAGAAAATAATGATCAGCATGGCGATCAGACGGTGCCGCGCCAACCAATTGCGCGCCAGCAATCTCGTGCCATTCAAAAGTCGAGTACAATCTTGCCGACGACCACACCGCGCTTGATTGACTCGCAGGCCATGCCGACAGTGAATCCCAATGTGGCCATGACTCATGCTGGCGACGAACCGCCCTGGACTTTGCAGCAATTCTTCGATGGCGAAGTAGACCTCGAACTGGAATTGGGCAAACGCTTCCCCAAGATGCCCATGATGGCCCGTATCAAATTTCGGGAAGTGGGTACGCATTCCAAAATTCACTCGGCGACACTTTCGACGCAGGATGGCAGCGCCGGACTGACAGTCGATGTCGACCCCAAAAATAAATATATGCAAATGTCCTTCACCATCGAATCCATGATTACGTTACGTTTCATGCTGGTATCGCTCAGCAGCATGGACCGTGAGCGCTGGTTGGACTTGATGCAGCGTGAGCAGGGAGGCTTGGCCTTTTTGTGGGGGCCTGACCGTTGGCAGAGCGATTATATTATTTGCCTCGGTCGCAAATACTTTACCAATATGTATGCTTTTTCGCCCAACAATTTCGAGGCGGGTGTCCGTATGACGCCGACCGTCTCCCAGGAATTGCTCGATTGGCTGGATCGCACCTGGCAGCTAGAAGCACCCGACGAAAACCCGCCAACGCTGTTAACCTGGTAATGGCCAATCAATTCGTAGGGCTGTAGCATCGCTACGTCCGGTATATGCCGCTTTTTTTGATATACGTATAAATCGGCAAACGGCGTAACACGTCCTTTGTGGTTTGCCTGATAACCTGCTGAGAATACCCTTTCGTGTCTTTCTGTCGATGGGCGTCCGTGTTACAGTCAAGCCAATCTTTGCTGAACTAGAAAAGCCATCCATGAACCGCCTGAAAAACGAAACTAGCCCCTATCTGCTGCAACATGCGGATAATCCTGTTGATTGGTATGCCTGGGGGGAAGAAGCCCTGGCTGCTGCCCAGGCGCAGGATAAACCCATTCTCCTGAGCGTGGGCTATAGTGCCTGTCACTGGTGCCATGTGATGGCCCATGAGAGCTTTGAGCATGAACCCACCGCCGCTATGATGAACGAGCTGTTCATCAACATCAAAGTAGACCGCGAAGAACGCCCTGATGTGGATGCCATCTATATGCAGGCGGTCCAGCGCTTCAACAATGGCCAGGGCGGCTGGCCCATGACCGTCTTCCTCATGCCTGACGGCAAACCCTTCTATGGCGGCACCTACTACCCGCGTGAATCGCGCTACGGTATGCCCTCATTCCAGCAGGTGATGCAGGCTGTTCACGATGCCTATACCAACAAACGCGATGACCTCACGGCCCAGGCTGATGAAATGGCTAACTATCTGGATCGCACCGCTTTGAACATCGGCGCGGAAGATGATGTGTTCCAGCCGGATCTGCTCGACAAAGCGGCGGCGGGCCTTATGGCCCAGTTCGATGCCATCAATGGTGGACTGGGCGGCGCGCCCAAGTTCCCAACGCCCGTGAACCTGGTCTATTTGCTGCGCCATCATGTGCGTACAGGCGACAAGCAAGCTCTGCATGTCGTCACCTATACCCTCAAGAAGATGGCGCGTGGTGGCATCTATGACCAGATTGGTGGCGGTTTCGCTCGCTACAGCGTCGATGCCCAATGGCTGGTCCCACACTTTGAGAAGATGCTCTACGACAATGCCCAACTTAGCCGCCTGTATCTGCATACCTATCAGGTGACTGGCGACGCATTCTATCGGCGTGTTGCTGAGGATATTTATGATTACATCCTGCGCGAGATGGCCGCTCCCGAAGGTGGCTTCTACAGCGCGACCGATGCCGATAGCGAAGGCGAGGAGGGCAAATTCTTCGTCTGGACCATCGACGAAGTACGCGAAGCCCTCGAACCCCTGGCCGAGGACCTGCCCAATGCGGCTGACATCGCCATTCGCTACTATCGCATGTCGCCCGGTGGCAACTTTGAAGGCAGCAATATCTTGCATGTGCCCGATGATCCCAAAGTGGTCGCTGATGACCTGGGCTTGTCCATCGAGGAATTGCAATCGGCCTTAGCTCAGATTAATGATCGCCTGTATGCTGCGCGAGCCATGCGCGTGCATCCCGGCCTGGATGACAAAATCCTCACTGCCTGGAACGGCATGATGCTGGCTAGCTTAGCTGAAGCCGCCCGTGTGCTCGAACGCGAAGATTATCTGGTTGCAGCGGAACGCGCCGCCGACTTCCTGACTGGAACCATGCTCACATCGGGCAATCGCCTGCTACGGACCTACAATCAGGGAGATGCGCGGTTGAATGGCTACCTGGAAGACTACGCCTATGCAATTGACGCTCTGCTGGAAATGTACCAGTCCACGTATTTAGAGAAATGGTTCGTCCTGGCGCGCGATTTAGCCGATGTGGTGCTGGATCATTTCGCAGCCGAAGATGGCGGTTTCTTCGATACCAGTGACGATCATGAAGCCCTTATCGTGCGCCCGCGCACGCTGCAAGATGGCGCGACAGCCAGCGGTAACAGTGCTGTATCTGTACAACTTTTACGCTTGGCCGCTTACACAGGTGATGCTCGTTACGAATCCGCTGCGCGGTCCTATCTGCGCCAGATAGTGCCCTTGATGCAGCAATACCCGCAGGCAATAGGAGAGGGCCTGTCTGCCGCGGATATGCTCATCAGTGGCCTCGCAGAAGTGGCTATTGTTGGCAACCCGGTCAAAGCTGAAACAAAAGCTTTGTTACAGGTCGTACGTGGGACCTACTATCCCAATGTGATTACAGCCCTGGCGCGTCACCCGGTCGATGGTGAAGATACCATCCCGCTCTTGAGCTACCGCACCCTGCGTGATGGCCAGCCAACGGTTTATGTCTGCCGAAATTTCGTCTGCCAGATGCCAGTGACCACACCACAAGCAATGGCTGATTTGCTGAAGCAGTGAGCTTGTCAAAATCTTATTGATCTTATGGATGCTCGTTCATCAGGCGGCATCCCTGTTATAGAAACGCTGGGTTATTGCTATGTCCATTCGTAAAGACAAGCTTCTTGTCGTCGATTTAGAAGCGACTTGTTGGGAAGGCTATAATGCGCCTGCTGGCCAGAAGAACGAAATCCTTGAAATTGGTGTCTGCCTGCTGGACCTCGAAACCTTCAAAATTAGCGCCAAGCGTAGCCTGCTGATTACGCCTACAGAGTCGGTCATCAGCCAGTTTTGCACTGAACTGACCTCTATCACGCCGGAGTTGGTGGAAGCTGAAGGGATGCCCTTTGAAGCAGCCTGCCAGATTCTGGAAAAAGAGTATGACAGCCGCAATCGCATGTGGTCTAGTTGGGGCGCATTCGACCGCGACATCTTCCGTAAGCAGTGCAAACGCCGCAATGTACGCTATCCCTTCAATCCGAAGCATGCCAACCTCAAGCGCGTCTATATGGACGCGACCGGTGAGCGTGTCGGCTTACAACGTGCGCTGCGGGCCTATGATGTGACTTTCTCCGGGCAGGCTCATCGCGGCCACGATGATGCATACAATACGGCTGTCCTCCTCGGTTTACTGTTAGAAGAAGTCGGCCTCAACCTGCTGCGTCGGCGTGGCCTTTAGTCGTCAAACGCGGCTTCTCATGATATACTGAGGTCTGTTGTGACCTCTTAACACGAATGGAATTTAGCACCCAATGCAAAAACAACTAGAAAATGGCTTTATTCTGCGGTCGCTGAGCGAAGGTATCGCCAGCGATGCCGAACAATTGCCCGTTCATTATCGGGATGTCTTCAAGGATGAGGGCGAAGATTTTGCGGAACGCCTGCTTCCCTGGACGCAAGACCTCATTGAGCGCCACCCGACGACTACCAAAGATGACATCTGGGTCGTGGTCGATCCAGAAGCCGATGAGAAGGTCGTCTCCGCTGTGCTGTTGATCCCGCAGACATGGCGCTATGGCGATGTTTTGCTCCCGGTCGGCCAGATTGAACTGGTTGCCACCGACAAAAATTACCGCCGTCGTGGTCTCATTCGGGAACTGTTCAAAGTGGCGCATGCCCGTTGTGAGGAACTCGGCCACATCATGACCGTGATCGGCGGCATCCCGAACTATTATCGTCAGTTTGGTTATGGTATGACGGTTGACATGGGTACGCGCCAGATAGTCCCTTTCAAGGGCATCCCACCGCTAAAGGATGACGAAACGCCGAAGTTCACTCTCAAAGTCGCTAACGAAGCCGATATTCCTCTGCTGATGGAATTCGATGATTATCAGGCGCGTCACTTCACAAATTTGTCCGTTTCTTACAACGAATCCGAATGGCGTTACGACATCGCCGGTAAGCACAAGGATTCCCCCTGGTCGCATTTTGTCCTGCTCATCATGAACACCGACGATGAACCTGTTGGCTACGTGACCATCCCCATGACGATGGGTGATGAAAAGCGAGTAAATGTCGTATCGTATGTGGTCGGCGAGAAAAGCTCCTACCTGGCGACTTTTATGGATGTCATGCGCGGCTTGGATACATACGCTGCGGAAACCTGGCCGGAACAGGGCTTATATGGTGCGGCTTTTTCTGCGGGCGTGCCGCAAGCTGTGGACGAAGTGGCCAACCAGATATTCGGTGTCGCTGTCTGGAACTTCCCTTATGCTTTTTATGTGCGCATCCCCGACTACGTGGCCTTTTTGGAAAGCATCAAGCCGCAGCTTGAAAGCCGCCTGGAGGGATCAGCCGCCAATGCCTATACTGGTGACCTGACCATCGGCTTTTACACCCGGAAGTATCTTAAGCTGGTCTTTGAGCAAGGTAAGATTGCCAGTATTGAGATGCTTGACGCCGAGGACAGCTTCCATCCGAATGCGCAGTTCCCATACGAAACATTTTCCAGTGTGTTGATGGGCTGTCGCACCGTTGCTGAACTGAATCATATTCATACGGATGTGGCTTCCAACAATACGGTTCGCACCCTTTTGAACATCATGTTCCCAATCAGGCGTCCGTCTATTAGCTTGTTGGGCTAGTACCAAGAGAGCCATGCCATGAGTCGATACGATCATCCTATGCAAGCCCGCCAGGGCGACCAGGACTATTTTAAATCGGTGCTGGTGACGGTGGTGGGCAGTGCCTTTGCTGCTGCCGGGTATCATCTGGCAGATGAACCCATGCAGTGGTTGGGTGGTCGTTATCGCTTTATCAAGCCGCTTGAGGGTGGCTGGCAGGCGATCATTGAGTTCCAGGTGTTGGCCTATACTGACAATGCCTACACAGGCCAGCAGCCCAGCCGCTTCCGGGTGACGCTCATTCGCAGCGATCAACCCGCTGGCAAACCCAGCAACCATCCTGACTATTTGCATCGTACCCTCAGCCAACTGGTGGTGGGCGATTTTGGCGTGGCCATTTTGCCTTCAGCCGAACATTGGTGGCTGTTCAGCGATACAACCAGCCTGGGCAATGCGTTAGCGGAAGCCGGACATCTGGCCGTTGGTTATGGGATTCCCTGGCTCCAAGGTGATCTTTCCCCAGATGATGCCAGGGGCGCGGCTGATGACCCATCGTCGGCATAACGGTGGGCGGTTAGCATTGACAGAGTGAAGGCCCTCTACGCATAATGCCTCTGAGCTGATTCACAGTGAGCAGAGACCTGCATGGACCATTCGTACCGTATTCGTATCTTCCTGGCGGCTATTCTCATCACGGTGATGAGCGCCTGTAATCTCAATGCAACTGAGGGCCTCCCAACGGCTGATGCTGAAAATATCATCTATGTGACGGCTACCGTGCCGTTACCCACAGCCGACGCTGATGGGGTCATCTATATCACGACCACGCCATCTGGGAGTGGCGATGTGCAGGTGGTCAACGACGCTCCGACCGCCGTATTGCCATCAACAGAACTCGCCCCGACTGACGTGCCCGAAGCCACGCCAACTGTTGACCTGGCCCAGGTCGATCAACAGGTCGCTGAGGCCGAGCGCTTCTTTGACAACGGTTATTTTGAAGAATCCGTAGAGACATTCAAAGCGGTCGTCGCTCAGAGTGGCGTCGTGCCCAATGACGTCCGTGCGGAAGCCGCCCTCAATCTGGGGCAGGCCGCTCTGCGAGAGGGCTTGTTCCAGGATGCCGTAGACGCATTGACCGTCATCATCGACCAGATACCTGATGATTTGCGCGTGGCCCAGGCTTATTTCCTGCGTGGCGATGCCTATTCCGGGCTGTCGCTGTGGCAAAATGCCATCGCCGACTACCAGCAATATTTGTCGCTGCGGCCCGGTCTGGTCGATAGTTACGCCTACGAGCGCATCGGCGATGGTTTCTTAGCCGAGGGCGATCTCAACGCGGCTTTAACCAGTTATGATGCCGCCATCAGCGCCGGACGCCTATTGGTCCCGGAACTCATCCTGCGTGAAAAATTGGCCCAAATCTATATCAACAATGGCCGATATGCCGATGCCATTGCCCAGTACGATGCCATCCTGGCCGTGTCACAGTTGGCGAATTATCGCGCGTCTATTGAATTTGCTGCTACTCAGGCCTTGCTCCAGGCGGGTGACACCGAGAATGCACTCATTCGCGCCCGCCTAATCTTTAATAATTATCCGCAGACTGCCCAGGCTTACCCGGCCATGCGGCTCTTGATTGACAACGGCGCTGACATTGATGGTTGGCAGCGCGGACAGGTCAATTACTACTATGGTGACTATACCGGGGCGATTGAAGCCTTCAACGACTATTCATCCTCGCATTTGCTGGATGCCATTCCCGACGAGTTATATTTGCTCCTGGGCTTGTCTTACCGGGAAATTGGTAATCCCGATGCGGCCGTCGTCGCTTTCCAGACATTGATCGAACAGTACCCGCAGAGTGCTTTGTTTGGTGATGCACTGCTGGAACAGGGCCGCACGCGCTTTTTGTCCGGCGATATTCCGACAGCCATAGAAACCTATCTGGGTATTGCCGATACGTACAATTATTTGGATGCGGCTGCTTCTGAAGCGCTCTGGCGTGCTGGCTACTTGTTCGGCACCAATGGCGATCCGCAGAGTGCCCGCGAGACCTTCACCCGCTTGGCGACTGAGTACCCCGATAGCGAATGGGCCGCCAATGGCCTGACGCTAGCGGCTTCGGCTGCTGTGACCGCTGAACAGTGGGACGTCGCTGAGAATCTATATGGGCGCATTGCTAGTCTGGCGCGTGGTGATGAACAGGCCGCCGCCTACTTATGGGTAGGCCGACTGGCGGAGCAGCGCGGCGATGCCACCCAGGCCGATGAAGCCTATAACTTGGCGATCCAGGCTGCACCCGATAGTTACTTCGCCCAGCGTGCCCAGGACATCCGCCTGGGGCAGGTGCCCTTTACCCCACCGGATCAACTTCAATTTGAGTTTGACGAAGTGGCAGGCCAAGCGGAATCCGAAGCGTGGTTGCGTCAGCTTTACCAGCCGGAAGAAACGGGCAGTCTGTCGCAGCTATCGCCCACACTGGCAGAGGACCCGCGTCTGATTCGGGGCAATGAACTGGCTGCTTTGTCGCTCTATGACGAAGCCGAAGAAGAGTTCTCAGCGCTTCTGGATGAACTACGCGCCAACGGGGATGCCATCGGCTCGTATCAGATGGCCATTTATCTGCGCGACCAGGGCTTACACCGCATGTCGATTGTGGCCGCTGCTGATGTGATCGTGACGGCAGGCGTCGGCACCTTGGATGCCCCGGCCTATATCGCTCGTATGCGCTACCCGGCCTATTACATTGACCTGATTATGACCGAAGCCCGTGACCGCTTCGGCATTGATCCTTTGCTGATGCTCGGTTTGATTCGCCAGGAGAGCCTGTTCAACGAACACGCGATTAGTGCAGCCAACGCCTACGGCCTGACGCAGGTCATCCCCAGCACGGGCCAGTACATCGCTGACAGCCTCGGTATGCCTGATTGGCAGACCAGCGACCTCATTCGTCCCTATCTCAGCATTCGGTTTGGGGCCTTCTATTTGGAAGAGCAGTTGCGCTTATTTGAGCAGAGTCCAGCGCCGGCGCTGGCGGCCTATAACGGTGGCCCTGGCAACGCACTCGACTGGAATGCACTTGCAGGTGGCGAAATCGACCTGCTGCTGACGACCATCACCTTTGATGAAACGCGTAGTTACGTGCAACGCATCTACAGCCACTATAATATTTATCGTGCGCTGTACGGTGGATAAGTCTGCAGAGAGACTTGAATACAAAAAACGGCCTACGTGGGCCGTTTTTATTTCTATATGAGGTGCGGGAACTTATGCACTCACTTGTGATAGGATCGACCGCACTTTGGCGACCAGGTCATGATGCAAAATCGGCTTGGGCAGGTAATCATTGGCACCTGCATCCATGCCCCGCATAACGCTCTCTGCATCACCGCGTGCGGATAGAATCAACACCGGGGTTTCGCGTGTTTCCTGGCGCTCACGGATCACGCCGCACAATTCAATGCCATCCATACCGGGCATCATCACGTCCAGAATAATCAGATCGGGCACATTCTGGTCGAGCGTGGCAAGCGCAGCTTTTGCATCTTTGGCCTTCAGGACGTTGAAACCGCCGCGCTCCAGCATAATACCGATGAGCGTCAGAGCACCAATTTCATCGTCTACAACCAAAACATTCTTTTTCATCCAAGCCTCCATGCAGTCCATAGTTCAGGCTGCATTGTTCGGGTTCTCAATCTAGGTCCATTTCAGCAGATGGACATCACTTAATCAATCGTTGATCTCTATTTACTATAATCTCTCATACCTTGCACAATAATTAAGAAACGGCACTTGTGCAACGGATTCCCATCAATTTCGTATCATAACGTAGGACATTACAATATTGTATCAGCTTGCTATCATTTGCAAGTCATTCTACAGGGGGTTCCTTGCAGATGCCCAACAAAGGTAAGGCCCTCATGACCTTTGACAGGCGTAAGTTTGTTCAATGCCTTGCGGACGTATCCCCCAGTCTTTAGGGGTTGAGTGGGTTGATGCAGATTGTTAATATTTCTATGGCATACTCTTGCTATATCTTCTTGTGTTTTGAGGCGCTTTCAATACCACGAGCATCACCCATAAACACAACTTAGCTAGCAATGCCAACCTACGGGGGATTGTTAATCACAGTAGCCTGACAAAGGAAAATATCATGGGTTCACCTGCCATTGTTGTCGAAGACGTTACCAAGTCCTACGGCGATTTCCGTGCAGTGGATCATCTCTCTTTTGATGTGCAAAACGGCGAGATTTTTGCGGTCCTCGGCCCTAACGGCGCAGGCAAAAGCACGACGATCCGTATGATTCTCGACATTATTAAACCTGATACAGGCCGTATTGCGGTGCTGGGCGGTCCGATTAATGCTGCTCGCAAAAATCGCATCGGTTACTTGCCTGAAGAACGCGGCCTATACACAGGCGTTCCCGTTTTGGAAATGATGTCTTATCTAGGCCGCCTAAAGGGCCTCTCGCGCTCAGAAGCGCGTTCGCGCTCTATGGCTATTCTGGAACGCCTGGAACTGGCCGACAATGCCAAAAGCAAAGTCAGCGAACTGAGTAAAGGTATGCAGCAAAAAGTTCAGTTTGCTGTAACGGTACTGCATCAGCCGGAACTCATCATTATCGATGAGCCGTTCTCCGGCCTGGACCCGGTCAATCGACTGGTTATCAAAGAACTGTTGCTGGACTTCCGCAATGGGGGTGGGGCTATAGTCATGAGCACCCACCAGATGAACCAGATCGAAGAAATGGCTGACCGCATGCTGATGATTAGTCATGGTCAGCAAAAGCTCTACGGCCCGGTGGAAGAAATCAAAGAGCGGTTCGCCAAACATGCCATCATTGTCGATGGCAAAGGTGATTGGGCCAAGGTTCCCGGCGTCACATCGGTAGAGCCGGCTGGTAATGGCCGCAATGGCGGTAAGTTGCTCAACCTTGCGCCGGATGTCACCAACGATGCTGTCCTGGCAGCGATGGCCCAGGACAAAACACTTGAGATCGACCGCTTTGAGCGCGCTGTCCCCAGCCTGGACGAAATCTTCATCCAGGTTGCAGGTGAACACGCCACAGTCGATCAGCGTGTAGGTTAGGGGGTATCATGTCAAACATACTGACAGTCGCCCAGCACGAATTCTGGTCGGTGCTGCGCAAACGGTCATTCCTGTTTACGATGATCGGTGTGCCCCTCTTTTCGATTGCGATGATGATCCTTGTCGTGTTCATTCAGCTCAACGTCGCCGAAAGTGGAACGGTTGATATCAACCGACTGGGATATATTGATCTGTCGGGCGTTCTGGCCGATGAAATCGAAAAACCGGATAACTTTACAATCTATGCAAGCCAGGATGCCGCATCAACTGCCCTGGAAAACGACGAAATTGATGCGTATTTCGTCGTACCAGAGCTTTACATGCGTACAGGCCAGGTCTCGCTGTATGCACTGGGTTCCGTCCCTGAAGACGTTCAGTCCGAAATTGAAGCTTACATCAGCGAAAATCTGCTGGCCAATCTGGATCAAGAAACGACGCTACCACAAGATCGCCTGCGCAACCCGGTCGATATGGCCGTCTATCTGGAAAGCTCTGGTCGGGAAATCACCCAATCGGGTTTTGCTGGCTTGATCATGATGCCGATGGTTTACACGTTCGTCTTCATGTTTGCTCTGCAATTCTCTGGCACGTTCCTGATGAGCAATGTCGCTGATGAGAAGGCCAATCGCATCATGGAGATCCTCATCACCAGCATCACACCAACGGAGCTACTGGGTGGTAAGTTGCTAGGCCTGGGACTGATTGGTCTGCTGCAAATCCTGGTATGGGCGGTGGTCGGCGTTGTGATCGTACTCATCGGCCAAAGTCAGAACATAGAAGCGTTATCGGCCATCACCTTCCCGGTCGATGTCATGCTGATAGGCTTGCTATTCTTCCTGCTGACCTACTTCCTATATGCCAGCATCCTGGCAGGTGTAGGCGTGGTAGCTGGTTCTGAGCAAGACAGTCGGCAAATTGCTGGTTTGTTCATCATTCCGATCATTTTGCCGTTTTTCTTTGTCGTGCAGTTTATGGGCGATGCCAACGGCACTGTGCCAACCATTTTGACGCTCATTCCGTTTACATCGGGCACCTCAATTTTGCTGCGGATGGTATTTACGGCTGTCCCCGCATGGCAAATTCTGGTGAGCATTGCGTTGCTACTGATATCGACAATCATCATTGTCTGGGCATCGGCCCGTGTCTTCCGTTGGGGCATGCTGCTCTATGGTAAACGTCCGGGAATCATGTCGATTTTGCGGGCTATCACAGGCCGTGTGGAAGCCGGTTCACTGGCGCGGTCATCGAAAGGGGCACGGTCATGATTAACAATACATTTCAGGTCTTCCTGTACGAAATCCAGCGGAACATCCGCCGCAAAGGGTATATCTTTACGACATTCCTTATACCGCTGCTGATCTTTGTGGGTATGTTCCTGTTCAACACACTGGCTATGGAAGGCAGTAATGATGGTGAACCAGCCATCGACCCCAACGACATCGTGGCGCAGTTTGAAGACATCAACGTAGCTGGGTTCGTTGATCTGGCGAGTGTGATTGATGCGGTGCCGGATTCGCTGGCGGATCGCATGGTACGCTTCCCGGATGAGGAAACAGCGCGCTCTGCGATGCAAGATGAAGCTATCGATGTCTTTTACGTCATCCAGCCGGATTATCTGGAAACAGGCGAAGTCGTCTTACACTTGCCTGGTTTGCAGCTCAACCTGCTCAATGATCAACCGATTGAACTGTTGATTGAGCGCACGCTGGCGGGTGACATCGACAATCAAACCCTGCGGCGCATTCGCAACGCGGCTAGCTTCCAGGAGTTCAATCTGGAGCGTGACGCCGAAACAGACACCGCCTCGCGCGAGGATGCCGATTTCCTGATGGTCTATGTCTTTACCATCGCCTTCTTGCTGTCGCTGTTCATGACCAATGGTTACCTGATGACCAGCGTCATCGAAGAGAAGGAAAATCGCCTTATCGAAATCCTGATGAGTACGCTGAGACCGTTTGAGTTGCTCGCTGGCAAAATCATGGCGATGGGCGTGCTGGGTTTGTTGCAGATGGTAATCTGGTTTGGTGGAATGTTTTTGGCACTGCATGTCGCCGTCACGCTGCCTGCCTTCCAGAACATACCTGTCCTGCTGAACTTGCAAGTGCGCTGGCACATCCTGCCTACCTTGATCCTGTACTTCGTGGTTGGCTACATGCTCTTTGCCGCCATGTATAGCGCGGTCGGGGCTATATCTGGCAGCATGCGCGAAGGCCCACAATATGCCGTGATCTTTACGCTGCCAGCCGTACTGCCGTTCTACTTCTTCGCGCTGGTGTTGGAGTCCCCGAATGGGCCGCTGCCTGTGTTCTTCAGCATGTTTCCGATCACAGCGCCCATTGGCATGCTTATGCGCCTGAGCGTGGTTGACGTGCCCTTGATAGAGATTATCATCAGCCTGGTGCTGCTGGCACTGACGGCAGTCGCTGCCATGTGGATGGCGGGTCGCTTATTCCGTGTTCAGGTCTTACTGGCCGGGCAGACGCCCAAGCTTTCCGAGCTGCCGCGTATGATCTTTGGTGGGCGCAGTAACGGCCAACCGAAGGCCGCATGACATTGGGTTACATCGGCTAGGAATATACTCTAGAAGCAAAAGGGACGCTCATAGTCGAGCGCCCCTTTTTTGATTGTGCTGATTGTCTGCGTTGCCTTATGCCCAGGTGATGAGGTTCGGCTGGAATGAGGTATGCAGATAGTCGTGATAGGGTAGCACGCGTACGGAGACGCCCAGTTCGCCAGTGACGTTGAACTTGTGCTCGCCCTTAAAAGTATAGACGTCGTCGCCGTTTTCTTCGACCAGCGCCATATCGACGCTTTCGCCCTCAACAATGTTGCCGCGGGTATCTAGCCCACCATAGTAAACCTGGACCCGCACGTTCTCTGGTTTCAGGTTGCCCAGGCGTACCTTGGCTGTGACATCGCCTTTGGACCCCACTTTGACTTCTTTGACGTCAATTTGGACGTCGTCGATAGCGACTTGCTTCCAGTTCTCAGGTAGCTCATGGCGCCAGCGGGCGAATGTCAGCGCGTTGCTGATGCCCGGTTCCAGCATCTTGGTGATGCGCTCAAAGTTGGGGATATAGAACTGGTCCGTATACTGCTGCACCATACGGTACGTCGTGAAGAATGGCGCCAGGGTGCGCATCCCAGACTTGATCATAGCGATCCACTCACGGGGCAAGCCATCACGGCCACCGCTGTAGAACTTGGGAATGATGTCGTTTTCCAGCACATTATACAGGGCTTCGCCTTCGATGCGGTCCTGGACTTCAGCTTCTTCCGGTGGGTATTCTTCGCCATTACCAATCGCCCAGCCAACTTCGCTGGAATAGCCCTCGTCCCACCAACCATCAAGGATACTGAAGTTGAGACCGCCATTATAAATGGATTTCATGCCGCTGGTGCCGCTGGCTTCTTTCGGACGACGTGGGTTGTTGAGCCAGACATCGGCCCCTTGTAGCATGTAGCGCGCCACGTTCATATCGTAGTTCTCTAAGAAGACGATGGCATGGCGGAACTCCGGCATGCGCGATACAGAGACAATCTCACGAATGAGTTCTTTGCCGCCTTTATCGTGCGGATGGGCCTTGCCCGCGAAGATGAACTGCACCGGGTGCGTCGGGTGGTTGACCAACTCGCGCAGGCGGTCCAAATCACGGAAGAGCAGGGTCGCGCGTTTGTAGGTAGCAAAGCGACGGGCAAAGCCAATCGTCAGCGCATCCGGGTTGAGGACCTCATCCGCATTGGCGATTTCTGACGGGCTGGCACCGCGCCGGATAAGCTGCATCTTCAAACGACGGCGGGCAAAAGCGACCAAGCGCTCACGACGACGTTCGTGTGTGCGCCACAACTCGGCGTCTGGCACGCGGTCAATCGCTGACCAGTTTTCCGGGTTGCTATCGTCGGTGCGCCAGGACGGGTCCAGGTAGCGATCCAGCAAGGTCGCCATCTCACGGCTGATCCACGTCTGGACGTGAATGCCGTTGGTGATGGCCCCAATCGGCACTTCCTGCACGGGGACGCCGGGGTACAGCCATTGCCACATGTCACGGCTGACAACGCCATGCAGTTGGGCAACGCCGTTCGCGCCATAGGACATACGCAGTGCGAAGACAGACATGGAGAACAACTCATAATCGCCCATGTTTTCGCGGCCCAGGTCGATGAATTGCTCGCGGCTCAGGCCCAGTTCGCGCATATAGTCAGTGAAGTGCTCATCAATCAGGTCGAAGCCGAAGCGCTCCAGGCCAGCCGGAACGGGCGTATGGACCGTAAAGCATGTGCTGGCTGCAATGATTTCCTGTGCTTCCGGGAAGGTGATGTTCTGTTCGCGCATCAAATTACGGATGCGTTCCAGGCTCAGGAATGCCGAGTGGCCTTCGTTCATATGGCAGACATCGGCCCGTAAGCCCATCGCTTCCAACGCACGGATGCCACCGATACCCAGCACAATCTCCTGGCGGATGCGGGTGCGGCGGTCGCCACCATAAAGGCGGTCGGTCAGGCTGCGGTCCTCATCACGCGGATTTTCCGGGATATTGGTATCCAGCAAATACAGCGATATGCGCCCAACTTTGACTTCCCAGATTTGGCAATAAAGCTTACGCCCAGGCAGCGGCACATCAATGAGAATCGGCTCGCCTTTGCTGTCGGTGACGACCTTCAGCGGCAGGTGAGAAAAGTCATTGATGGGGTACATCTCTTGTTGCCAGCCATCTGCATTGAGATA
Organism: Anaerolineaceae bacterium; assembly: GCA_002699585.1. Classification (GTDB taxonomy): domain Bacteria; phylum Chloroflexota; class Anaerolineae; order Aggregatilineales; family Phototrophicaceae; genus Phototrophicus. The sequence continues at coordinate 547,108 of PABP01000009.1, forward strand.
CTGCTGGAAGTAACCCTCTTGATACAGCATCCCGACGCCTACTAGCGGCAAGCCCAGGTCACTGGCACTCTTGAGATGGTCGCCTGAAAGAATACCCAGGCCGCCAGAATAATTCTGGAAGCACTCGGTGATGCCGAACTCCATCGAGAAGTAAGCGACGAGTGGTTTCTTGGGCAGGTGGCCATATTTCTTGTTGTACCAGGTGTTTTTATCGCTCATATAAGCGTCGTACTGGGCCAGAGTACGTTCGAGGTTGGCCATGAAGGCTTGGTCGTTTTTGACTTCGTCCAGTCTGTTCTGGCTGATGTCGCCGAGCACACGCACCGGGTTGTGGTACGTGGCTTCCCACAGGTCGGGGTCTAGGCGGCGGAACAAGCTGATGGTGTCGTGATCCCACGCAAAACGCATGTTGTATGCGAGTTCTTCCAGGCGGGATAGCGACTTTGGCAGCTTGGGCACGACATGGACAGTCGCCACAGGTTTCACCATGATTTGAAAGGCTCCCTAAATCGATTTACAAGGTCAATGTGGATTGGCAGGTTGCGGCATTTTGCATATGCGGCTGCACAACCCTACGTCTAGAATAGCTTGGAATGACCCTTTGACAACAGGAGAAAGTTAAATTCGGTGTACATTTACCAATAAGAACGGGGCCATTCTGTCAGATCATGACGAGAAATCGTTAACTTTGCAGCATATTCTCAAAATATAATCTATTCTGCACAAACATTTCGAGTACAATCTCGTGTAGGCGTAACCCTCCGATGTGTTACAATGCAGCGCCACAAACCCTTGGAATGTTCACGCAGTTTGGAGCAAATGCATATGCTCAAAAAGCAATTTCTGAAATCGAAAGACGTCTGTAAAGTTACGTTCTACACTCCTGCATCTATCGAAGCTGAAAATGTCTACCTGGTGGGCGACTTCAACGAATGGAGCGAGACCTCCCACGCTATGGAACCTTTGAAGGATGGTCGCTTCAAAATCACGCTGGAGCTGGATAAAGGCAATACCTATCAGTTCCGGTATCTGGTCGATAAATCCGAATGGCACAATGACTGGGAAGCGGATCGCTACGTAGCCAATCCCTTTAGCGGCGACAACTCCATTGTTGAAACCTAAGCTGCGGGTGTCAGCATCATACAATCTGATAAATCAAAAGGCCGACAATGTTGTTGTCGGCCTTTTTTCTTTAGCGATTTCGTCAGTCTGGCTTGCAGGACGCCTTAGGTCCGTTTGGCATAGCCGACACGCGTATTGGCTGGGACGCGCCGATCAGCCGCGTATTCCTGGAAATCCTCTGCCGATACATCCGTACCCAGGACACTCCCGGCACCAATCGTAAAACCTGCCGGAATACGTGTGTTTTTGCCAACGGCGGTAATCTGGAGATCACCAACGGACTGTGCTGAACCCACGACTGCATTCTGCCCAATCACGGCGATCTTATCGACAATGCAGCGCTCGACACGCGCCCCGGCTTCGACATAGGCATCATTGAGGATGACCGAATCCCGCACAACGGCGTTGGGGCCGATGTAGACGCCTGGCGACAACACCGAGCGCTCAACAGTAGCGCCTTCGCACACGACAGAGCCATCCGTAATCAGGCTGTTGGCAATATGCGCGGTGGATTCCACACGAACAGGTGGGCGCTCTTCACTACGGGTATGGATAACCCATGTGCGGTCGTTCATGTTCAATGACGGTGGAGATTCCAGTAAGTCCATGTGGGCTTCCCAGTAAGCTTCGATGGTACCGACGTCAATCCAGTAGCCGCCGTAAGGATAAGCGAAGACATCGTTGCTCTCTTCGATCAGCTTGGGCAGGATGGTTTTGCCGAAGTCGCTCTCAGTGCCATCTTTGCGCTGATCTTCCAGCAGCATGCGTTCCAGCGTAGCGAAGTTGAAGACATAGACGCCCATGCTTGCCAGGTTCCCCGGTGGGTTATCCGGCTTTTCGATGAAGCTCTTGACGCGGTAGTCGTCGTCTGTGTCGATAATGCCGAAGCGATTGGCTTCGTCCAGGGGCACCCGGATTGTGCAGACTGTGCAGGATGCACCTTTTTCGCGGTGATATTGCAGCAGGAGGTCATAATCCATCTCATAGATATGATCGCCGGAGAGGATCAGTACATACTCCGGTTGGCCACTGCGCACAAAGTTTAAATTTTGCGTGACGGCATCGGCTGTGCCCGCGTACCAGTCCGTATCGAAACTGCCCTTATACGGCTGCAACAGCTGCACACCACCCGTGAAGGTGCGGTCGAGATCCCAGGGGCGGCCTTTGCCAATATGGTCATTCAGGCTGTGTGGACGATACTGCGTCAGGATCAACACATCGAAAATATTGGAGTTAACGCAGTTGCTCAGGGTGAAGTCAATGATGCGATACTTACCGGCGAACGGCACGGCAGGTTTGGCGCGTTTGATCGTTAGCGGGCCGAGACGGGTGCCTTTACCACCAGCCAGGACGATAGCTTTTACTCTCACTGTTGATCTCCCTTATGCTTACTAATGGCCTTATTGAATAAAGAAATATATTGTTGGGCGCTCTGCTCCCAGCTAAAGTCTTGCTTCATCGCGCGGACTTGCATGCGCTTCCAGGCATCTGGTCGATTGTAGTAGGTGCGCAAGGCCCAGCGGATAGTATTCATCACAGCCTCTGGCTCTTCAAACTGGAAGACAAAGCCCGTGCCAATATCCGCATCGCGATTGTCATAGTTGATGACCGTATCGGCTAAACCGCCCGTCTCGCGCACAATCGGCAGCGATCCATAGCGCATGGCCAACATCTGGCCGATGCCGCATGGCTCGAAGTGGCTCGGCATCAGGAACATATCGGCACCCGCATAAATATGCTGTGACAACGCTGCATCGAACTCCAGGAAGGCTGCAGCTTTCCATGGGAAGTCCTGTGCCAGCCGCCAAAGTTGTTGTTCGGCGTCCGGGTCGCCTGTCCCCAGAATAACAAATTGCATCTCAGTGTCGATCAACAGACGGCGCAGGGCAGGCAGCGCCAGGTCGAGGCCCTTTTGCCACGCCAAGCGGGTCACCATACCAATGACGGGAATGCGGTCATTAATGGGTAAGCGTGCGTAGGATTGCAAATGACGTTTGTTGAGCAACCGCGCTTCTTGCACATTATCCGTATTATAGCGTTCGATCAAATGCTTATCGGTCGCTGGGTTCCAGCGATCCACGTCGATGCCGTTGAGGATGCCGATGAGTTCGCCCTCGTAAGCGCGCTCTTTCATCAATGGCGCCAGGTTGAACCCGGCATAGGAGTGCTTGATCTCGTTCGCATAGCGTGGGCTGACCGTAATCACATAATCTGAATAGGCTGACCCAATCGCTAGCAAGTTCTGGTCCAGGTCATCATGCTGTAGCGACGGATGGTCGCGCCCAGGGACGCCAGCATCCCATAAAAAGCCGCCGACGTTATCGCCCTGATAAGCGATGTTGTGGATGGTTGTCGCTGTGGCGACCTGTTGCCATTCTTCTTGTTGATGCCCACTGACTTCGATCAGGAAGGGCAGCAACGCCGTGTGCCAGTCACTGACGTTAATCAACTCCGGCATCCAATCCAGACGTAGATTAAGCTGCCAGATGAAGGCCATCACCATCTGGTTGAAGAAGATAAAACGCGGAATATCCCAGTCCCAGGTGGTGTAGACGCTACTATCCGTGCCGAAGTAGGGCCACGCTTGCAGAAAATAAACCGGGACGCCATCCTGCACGCAGGTGAAGACATCCACATGGCTGGTCCCGCCTCGGTGCGTAAATTCAAAAGAGAATAGCCGACTGATGTGGTATTTGTAGTGGTTGATGAAGCCGTAACCGGGCATCACCACACGCGCATCGGCACCCGCCTTGCGCAGGGCCGAGGGCAATGATCCAACAACATCTGCCAGCCCGCCCACTTTGGCGAATGGGGCTGCTTCTGCACTGGCAAGTAAAACCTTCATGGTATGTCCTTCATGGGTGATGGCATCTGCTGTCGGCAATACCAATTCATATGTATGTACAATCAGTGCCAAGTATAACGACTGTGACCGGGGTCGCAACAAGTAGCGCTGCTAATAGCAATACGATTAGCGGCGCAAAGGTTCTGGCTGCTGCGGACGCCTGCAAATAACCTTCCGGGGGACCTGCTGTTACCCTCGGAACCAGGTGTAATCAATGTTTGGGAATACTTTATCGCGTTCCCATAGTTCTGTGGCATAACCGACATCCGGCGTGCCTTCTTCGAGAGACAGTGCCAGCTTATTAAAACGATCTACATGCTGGCTAAAACGCTGGATAGCATACTCGCGCGCTTGGCCTGTTGTCACCAGGAAGGGCCAATCGGAGCTTTGCAGCAGCAAGGCCTCGCGTGCAGCTTGGCTGAGCACTTCGCGCTCGCCGTCGCTGGGGTTCTCGAACTGGTTAGCCAGCTTTTGCATGCGTTCTTCACACTCATGGATGGGGCCCCACATCCAATTGGTGTCGCCGTTATCCCAGGTGAAGTGATTGCCGCCCGCACCCCAGGAGCTTTCCGGCAGGTGCAGCACGCCCTGTGGCGGATGTTCCTCAATGAAATCAATCGCCGTAGTTAGCTCAACATCAGGATGATTGGCCAGATGCCGCAGTACTTTGCCAATCCAGGTGATACCCTCAAACCACCAATGTCCGAACAGCTCCGTATCGTAATTTGAGGAAATCAGGCCGAATTCGCCAGTATCTTTATGATACGTGCGCAGCAAATCCCCGACCAGATGCGAAAAATGCTCAGCATGCTGGTCTACCTTCAGGCTAGCCCAGTCAGGATGGTAATAGTCTTTGTGCCCCAGGTCCACCTTATCGCCAGTGACGCGCCAGTATTGCAGGCCGCTGGTTCCGGCCTTCTTGTGGAACTCGCGATAGTCAAAGTCGCCAGGATAGCCCCAGTCCGCGCTCCAGACTTGCTGGCCCGTGCTGTTATTGCGACCAATCACAGCCACATCGGAGTGCTGTTCAGCACGAGCGCCCTCGACTGTTTCGCTGACGTAATACGGCTTATAGGTCGTGGCTTCGCGGGTGGGGATGTTCGGTGTTTTGGCGGCGGGGATCACATAGCGCCGCTTGATGTACCCGTAAGGGCCAATCACATCTCCGGCAGCAATGCCAACGGGTTGCCCACCTGTAATGGTGTGCGTTTCCACGAAGAAAACTTTGATGCCTTCTTCCCGCAAAAAGGTTTCGATGCCGGGGCGGGTGTTGCCGTCGCTGTCGACATAGGCCGGGCGATAAGCACATTCTGGTAGCCAGATGCCTTTTGGACGCCGCCCGAACAAGCGCTCATAACTGGCGATGCCTGTCTTCAATTGTGAGCGAATGGCGCTGTCTGTGCTTAGCAGCGGCAAATAGCCGTGTGTCGCCGCACAGGTGGTGATTTCGATATAGCCTTCATCCTGCAATTGCTTAAACGCGCCGATGATGTCACGATTAAAGCGTGTCAGGAAGGTGTCTTTGATATTTTGATAGAAATCGACGTACCAGCCTGCCAGATAGTGAAGATGAGGCGCGTTTTCCGCCAGATTGCCATCCGCATCTAAGGGAGCGTCTTTGTCGTCGATGGCGGCTGCGTACAGCTCGACATCGCTTTTAGCAGCGGCGATCTTCGCGTCCAGGTATTCGACGAAATTGAACAGGACCGTATCATCAGCGAGTTGCTCCGCCAGGATCGGGGTGATGCCCAGCGTCACCTTAAATGGAACGCCTTCTTCTTTCAGGTCATAAAGCGTGGAAAGGAGCGGGATATAAGTCTCGCTTGCGGCTTCGTGTATCCATTCTTCGCCATGTGGCCAGCGGCCAGCCAGGCGTGCATAAGGCAAATGGCTATGCAAGACAAATGTAAACGCGCCGAGTGCAGTCACAATCCTTGCTCCTATTCTGGGGGGACACTTCAATGAACAGATGGATACGTTAGATTGTATCTGCTGCGACCGATACTCTGCAACAATGCGCGCCAATCCAATGTCAAAGCACGACGTTATAGGTGATAAAAAACAGGTTGCTAATAGAGCCTTAAGCGGAACTGGCCAACACGGCTTGCGCTCGGTAGGGCAGCATAATCAGGAATTCCGAGCCTTGCCCTTGTTCGCTGGACATGCTCAGGCTGCCACCGTGCGCCTCAATGATCGTCTTGGCGATATAGAGGCCCTGGCCCAGTCCGCGTGGGTCGAGCCGTTTGCCGGAGCGTGTTACGGGTTCGCCCCGATAAAATAGCTCAAAGACGTTTGTCTGGTCTTCCCGACTGATGCCCACACCTGTGTCACGCACAGCCAGGAACACGAAGGCGCTGTCACCCTCGCCCTCGACACCCGCCGTGATTTCGACCAGGCCGCCGCGCTCGTTATAGTCAATCGCGTTGCGCACCAGGTGCCCAATCGCCCATTCCAGGCGCTTGGCATCCCCGGTGATGGTCAGATGATCCGCATTATCTACCATGACGCTGATATACAGGCTGGCACCTGCCGCTTGCGTCAAAAATGTCTCTTTGACGTCCCAAATGATCGGCGTTAGCAGCATCGGCTGCGCTTCAATGGAAAATGTGCCGCTGCTCATCATGGTGACGTCAATGAGTTCATCCACCATGCGATCCAGAATATCAATATTGCGGCTGAGCAATTCCAGCATACGCCGATTGGGCGGTTCATCCGGGTTTTGGTTCATCAGAATTTCGCTGGCAACCCGCATGACGTTCATGGGGGTATTTAGCTCGTGGGAAATGTGCGAGATGAAGCTGCTCTTGATGCGGTCTGCCAGGGAATCGCGGGTGATGTCGCGCAGGATGATGATTGTTCCCAGGCGATGGCCTGCTGTATCACCAACGCCTGTGAGCTGGACGTCCAGCACGCGGTCATTGATCTCCACCTGGGTCGGTTCGCCGAGCAGCACCAGTTCGCCATCTACGCGGTCCACATCGCGATAATCATCGAATAACGTACCCAGGGCACTCTTCCAGAAGTTGCGCTCACTGCCGACCATATCGCGCGCAGCATCGTTAATCATCACCATGCGGCCATCTGTATCCTGCATGATGATGCCTTCGCTGATGCGTGACAGGATGCTATACAGGCGGTTGAGTTCTGACTGCTTATTCTGCACCATCAGGTTCAGACGCTGTTCTTCCAGCTTTTGCCGTGCAGCCAGGTCTTGCGCACTGGCCAGCGCCTTCTTGAGCTTGCTGCGCCGTGTGAAATTATCATACAGTCGGCTGAAGAAGCTCTCTGTTGCTGTGCCCAGCTCATGAATTTGCTGGAAGGCCGCATCGACCTCTTGTTGGGAGGGCGGCTTCGGGGTATTCGCTGGAGTCAGATCGGGCATCGTATTCTTCTCGCTGACTATTGATTAAGGGTGTCTTGTGGCTGGTGTCGGCTTAACTAGACGAATTACCTGTTTCGGCATGCTGCCGTTTATCAATCACGTTGTCGATGATCGTCTTCAGATCGGTAAAATCCGGCAGCGGTTTATTGATGATTATATCAACACCTGCACTTTCCATCATCTCTTCGCGCTCTTCATCCGTCAAGACGAAGGCTGTCATCAGCATGATGGGAATATCTTTAAGCTTATCCATCTTGCGTATGCGCTGCGCGACCTGATCGCCGCGATAACCTGGCATACGGATGTCCATGATGGCGAACGCCGGTAGGGTATCGTCATAGTCATCCTTCTCAACCTTATCAAGCCAATCCCAGGCTTTCTGGCCGCTTTCAAACGGCATCGGCTGATGTCCCCAGACCTGGCACATCATCGCAACCAAGTTTCTAATGTCTGCTTCGTCTTCTGCGATTAACCAGTGCAAACGGATGCTCCCATATGTCGATAGGTGATGATCTTTGTGCAGCGACAGCGTGTCTAAATCCTCACGAGCGGAAACACATGAGATCCTTAGCTGCATACTAGCATATTATAGCCAAGGGATGGTTGTTACAGCATAAATAAGCGGTATAAAGTCGCCTGAAGGCTTCATTTCTATATACCGGAGGGGTACTTTATTCGCATGGAACCCATGCCGTAGGATATGTTAACAAAATCGTAACGGGGCCTGAGGTATACTCTGGGTTATAGTTGTATTGTAAAAAGGTTGTACCAATAGAGTTGTCAAAAAATCCCCCTCTGTCATAATAAGTGTGGAGGCTACACAAAAAGCCCTCTACATATTGCCGTTGTGCAGGTCATTGACGATGGGTATGGGTCAGATTATTAGGATGGGTTTTACCGGGCGCTGGTAACCCGCAACAGGAAAGCGGAAAGGTTAAGCACCATTGTCTACTTGGATGGTTGTTGAAGACGAACCGGATATTTATGAAGTTCTGCTTGCCATGTTTGAAATGTGGGGCATTGAAGGCGTTGCCTTTGTCGATGGCGAAGAAGCTGTCGCCTGGATTGAAGACGTAGATAATGGCCGCTTCAAAGGCGAACTGCCGGAATTAGCCTTGCTCGATATTCGCTTACCGGGCGAAATCAACGGCATTGAAGTCGGTCGCCGCCTGCGTGAAAGCAAAATCCTCGGCAAAATCGCTATTGTCCTGACAACTGGCTATGCTATGGAAGCCGAAAATAAAGAAGAGGCGATGAAAGTCACCCAGGCCGATCTATGGTTGCCCAAGCCACTGCCCAAATTCAACGAGCTACAGGGCACGCTGGAATCCGTGATTGCCAAGCGTCGCCAGCAGAACGCCAAAGCCGTTTTTGTTACCCAGACTGCTGCGGAAGAAGAAACGGACGATAGCGAAACCATTCCATCGCGCAGTTCTGCTCTCAAAACTTCGTCGAACAACGCCAAGGCATCCACATCCAAGACGGATAAGCTGAAGCAGACTTCGAAGCAGACCTCTTCCGATAAGAAAAACAAAAACGCTAATAAGAAGAATAACTTGCCCAGCGAAAGTGATACATCGGTATCCAAATCGTAAGCGGATGTGGTACTCTCTAATTCACTATTAGCGTCACGACCGTACCCAAAGGCATGATCGATGCGCAATGTCGTACCACGTCGGGCATTGGCACGGCGTTCACGTTCCTTTTTGACCTATGCATTTTTTCTGGCCCTCTTCGGCATTTTGATGCTGGTGATTGGTGTGGGCCTGTTTATCGTTCCCCTGGTCGTTACCAGCAACCCTAACTATGCTCTCTATGATCTGGCACGACAGGTATTAATCGCTGTTGGTGTCCTGTTTATCCTGCTGGCGATTGGCCTGGGTATCCGTGCTGTGACGTGGCGCACGGATAACGCCCTTGCGGAAAGCACGGGCGAGGCCCTGGCGGATTTCCTCGACGATGACTATTTGTTTGTACGCAACGTCAGCCGGAGGGCGCTCGGCTATATTGATGCCGTCCTGATTGGTCCTCCCGGTGCATTGATCTTCCGTATCGTCGATAAAGATGGCGTCTATTACAACCAGGGCCGTCAGTGGATGCAGCAGCGCGACAAAGGCGAATGGTTGCCTCTGCGCTGGAACCCCTCGGAAGAAGCTGTCGATGATGTGAAGAAGTTCCGACAGTTCCTTAAACGTCACGACCTCGACTATATTCAAGTATGGGCCGTGGTTGTCTTCACCAAGTCGCCTCCGGCTGTACAGGTCACAACGGACGATCCAATGGTCGAAGTCAGCTATGTCGATGAATTGTCCTTTAAGCTCAGCGATACCTACTTCGCCAAAGATCGCGTTGAAGACCAGGATTTGGTGACTTTGGCTCGCTTGCTGGTGAATTAATCGCCCCATGACCACGACTGTGATCCAGGCGCAGATGGGTGGCGGCAAAACAGCCGCCGCTTTGCAGCGTTTACAGAATGTGATGACTTCCGGCACATCCCGCATGCCGCGTGTCTGGGTATTGCTCGCCAGCCGCCGCCAGGAATTCGCCTTCCGTGAGCGCATGATTGCCGAGCTATCGCCAACGAATGCCGCTTTCTTCAATGTGGAATTTTTCAATTTCTACCAGCTCAATAACCGCCTGCTGAACCTGGCAGGGCAGCCGCCGTTCCGCATTAATGAAGCTGCTCGTATGGCGATTTTGCGGCGTGTCGTGGATGATTTGGTGCAGCAGAGTGATTTACGCATTTATGACCGCATCGCGACTACCGCCGGGTTTTTACGGGCGATTGCATCTCTGATTGATGAACTCAAGCAAAATCGCGTATTCCCGGAGCAATTTTCCCAGGCGGCCCAGACAGCTAAAGATCATGATTTGGCGCAGATCTATTCTGACTATCAATTGGCGCTGCAAAGGCATCATCTGGCTGACCGCGAAGGCGAGGCATGGCTGGCCTTAGAAGCGGTTGAAAATGACCCTGAGCTGGTCAGCGATCTCGACCTGCTGCTGGTTGATGGCTACGATCAGTTTACGCCTGTACAGGCGGCGCTCATTGCCGAGCTATCTTCCCAGGCAGGCCAGACAGTCATCACCCTAACGGCCTTGCCCGCGGATGCCCACCGTATCGGGTTGCGCTTCCAACGCGCTTTTGATCGGCTCCGACAGGCGCATGAGGCCCGCGACCTATCACTTATAGCCGAAAATCTGCCGACAAGTACGCCTGTTACCCGCGCCTCTGATCTTGAACATATTTCAAAAACGTTGTTCACAGCAGATGGTGGCATTCCCGCATCAGGCGCCATTCACCTGATTGAAGCCCCAGAACCCGCTGAAGAAACGGCGGCGGTGCTGCGCTCGGTCAAGGCGTTGCTGATTCAGCAGCAATCCATACCCGATGACATTCTGGTCGTCGTTCGTGATTGGCCGCGCTATCAGACGCATATCAGCACCTATACCGAGCTATATGATCTGCCCATCCTGCGCGATCAAGGCCATGCTTTGCTGGAAAATCCAGCTATTGGGACGCTCATGCGCCTGCTGCAATTGGCCGATGGCCCTCTTGACCCCGATCAACCGGGCAAGGGGTTCCGGCGGCGTGACCTCATCGACCTGCTGCGCTCGCCCTATGTGCGCGTCCCCGGCTTTGAGGACGATGCCGCTATTGATCTGCTCGACCGTTTTAGCCGTATTAATCACGTCATCGGTGGCCGTGATGAGTGGACCACAGCCACCGAGCCAGAACAGGTGACGCCCTTCGACCGCGATGAAGATGGCGACGACGAGCAAATCGAGCAGGATTTTACACAGCTTGCCCGTATTTCCGTTGATCTTGAGACGTTTTTCGACGACATAACGCCGCCTGCAAGCGGAACCATCGCCGATTATGTGGACTGGATAGAGGGTCTCATTGGCCCGGATAGCATTTCTGATCCTGATGCTGACGAAGCCTACAAAGATGGTGACCCTGAAGAACCGGGTTTCCAGATGCTTGCCTGTATACGCGCTAATCAGGACGCCCATACTGTCCAGCGCGATATTGCTGCCATCAATGCCTTTAAGGGCATCCTGCGCGGATTTTTGGAAACGGATGCATTGCTCTATTCGCTGGGAAGCGCACAAACTGAGCAAACCTGGGCCGCTTTCTTCGCCGATGTGCAGCTTGCGGTCAAAAATGCAGTCCTCGAACGTGGCTCAAGCAGTCGCAATGGGCGGGTGCTCATCACCAGCGCGACCGATGCCCGTGGCCTGCCGCACAAGCATGTTTTCATCCTGGGCATGGCCGAGGGTGTTTTCCCGATGCCCGTGCATGAAGATGTCTTCTATCTGGATAGCGAACGACTGGCCCTGCGTGATCGCGGCGTTCTGCTGCAAACCAGCAGTGAAAGCAGCGACGATGATGGCCTGTTCTACGAACTTATCAATCTGGCACAGGCAACCTTGACGCTCTCGCGTCCCACTGTCCGCGAGGGCAAAAACTGGAACCCCAGCCATCTTTGGCGGCATGTGGTCGATGCCTTTGAAGCCGATACTGTGCCGCTGACGCGCTATGGCGTTGGCGAAGTCGTCGAGCCGCAGTGGGTTGCCTCCCATGATGAAGCGCTATTGGCAGGCATCACCCATGACGAAGCTGCTAGCTTACGTGCCTTCCTGCTAAACAATCAACCGGACCTATGGGCGCACGTGATGCACGCCATCGCGGTGGAACAAGGGCGCATGTCGCGTCAGCCGCATGATGCCTATACCGGGAAAATCACCCAGCCTGACCTTGTTGCCAACGTTCAGGACCAGTTAGGCTCGACGCGGCGCTGGTCGGCTAGCCAGCTTAACGAATATGGAACCTGTGCCTTTCGTTTCTTCGCCAGCCGCCTGCTGAAATTGGAAGCGCTGGAAGAAGAGGAAGAGGGCTTGGATGCCTTGCAATTGGGGTCGCTCAACCATGCCATTCTGGAAGGTACATATCGTCAGTTGATGCGTGATGGCATCGTCATCAGCCCCGATGAAGCCGCCCTACACGAAGCACTCGACATTTTAGAAGAAATCGCCCAGGAAAAGTTTGTAACCGCACCCAGGGACTATAATTTCCGTCCGACGGCCCGTTGGACGCAGGAGCAGCAGGTGATTCTGCGCCGCCTGCGCCTGATGATCCAGCTTGATTTCAGCGAAAAAGCGCCGCTGTTCAGGGGTAGCATCGAGCGTATGCCCTATGAAATGGAACTGCGCTTTGGCTTCCACGATACCGAAACGGTGACTATCCCCGTCGATGAAAACGAGTCGATCTATGTGCGCGGCGCAATTGATCGCATCGACCGCATCGGCGACAAGCTGTATGTCATTGACTACAAAACGGGGTCAAAAGGCATCTCCACAACCGAAATGGAAGCAGGCCGCAACTTCCAGATGATGCTCTATCTATTGGCGCTGGATGCCATCCTCAAGCAGCGTGGCATTGAGGATTTACAGGTCGGCGGCGGCGTTTTCTGGCATATTCGCAACCAGAAGCCGAGCGGCAGTCTGGACATCGATGCAACGGTCATTGACCAGCCGGAGATCGCCAGCGCACAGCATCATTTGGTACGGCATCTATACAACGCCCGTCAGGCCGATTTCCGCGTAAAGCCATCTAAGCCGGAAAAGGGTCGCTGCACCAGCTACTGTGACTATTATCAGCTTTGCCGTTTGTCGGTCATCAACCAGCATAAATACGATTAGGGGGACGCCATGCAGTTCACACCAGAGCAAGCGGCAGCCGTCCATACCCATGACAAAAACCTGATCGTCGTCGCTGGGGCCGGGTCGGGTAAGACGCGCGTCCTGGTCGAGCGCTACTTAGCTATGCTGGATGCCAATGCAGATTGGCCGCTGTCGGCGCTGGTGGCGATTACCTTCACCAAAGAAGCTGCCCAGGAGATGACCAACCGCGTCCGTGAACGGCTGGAACAGCGCTTACATGATGTTGAATTATCCGCAAAACTGCGCTGGCAAAGTCTGCTCGCCCAGATGGATAGCGCCCGTATCAGCACGATTCACAGCCTGTGCGGTGATATTCTGCGGGCCAATGCCGCCGAAGCAGGCCTCGACCCTGGCTTTGAAGTCATGGACGAAACCCAGTCGGCCATGTTGCTGGAGCGTGTCATCAGCGACATGCTTGACGACATCGCTCGTTATGACCCCAATGGCTTGCTGCACCTGTTCACGCGCTATGACGAACGTGCCATCCGTGACATCGTGCGTGATATGGGCCTGCTCGCACAGGATTTTTCCCTGGCCGATGCTGACCCAGCGGATTTGGTGGCCACCTGGCAGCAGCAATGGTCCGATGACTGCCATTTAGCGGCAAAATCCGCTTGCGACCTGATTGACGCTCATTATCACGAGCCGCCCGACACCACCGATAAGCTATCCGCACACTGGCTAACAGTAGCTACATCCCGTGATACGCTCGAAGAAGCTACTGACGGTGAGGCTATTTACAACGCCATCACCCAATTGACGACCGTTAAGCTCAATGTCGGCTCCAAAAAAGCGTGGGGTGACGGCATCGCCGATGTCAAAGCTGACCTGCGCACCATACGCGAACTCGCTGAGGAACAGGTCAAAACCTTAGGCGAGCCACCGACATCGGCTAGCGATTATGATGCGGCCCAGCTCATCATCCTGTGGGCCAAACTGCTGCGCCGTGTCGCTGAGGGCTATACCCGTGCCAAGCGCAGCGCGGGCGCACTCGATTTCAGCGACTTAGAAGTGCTAACGGCCCGTTTGCTGTCGAATTTCCCGGCAGTACGGGATCGTTACTGCACAAATGAGTTCCGGCATGTGCTGGTCGATGAATTTCAGGATACTAATCAGGCCCAATGGGACATCGTGCAAGCCCTGACCGATTTGGAGCAGGGCGGCAGTTTGTTCGTGGTTGGCGACCCCAAGCAGAGCATTTATGGTTTCCGTGGCGCCGATGTCAGCGTATTCAACCATGTTAAACAACAAATCAGCAACCGCGACTGTGGCCAGCAGATCGCGCTGTCTCAGTCGTTTCGTACCCATCATCTGCTGGTGCAGACCTTCAACACGCTCTTTGATCACATCCTGACTGCCGAAGCGGATAGCCCCGTACACGCTTATCAGGTTGCTTTCGACGCGCCGATGACGACCTTCCGGCAGGAGTCGCCGGAGCAGCCCGCCCTGGAACTGCTGCTCCTGAACGATCAAGCGCCAGAGGATTATCAGCGCGGCAAGAGGGTGCTTGCGGATGATCGCCGCCAGTGGGAAGCCTACGAAATCGGCCAGCGTTTGCAAAATATGGTCGAGCAGGCAACCCTGGTATTTGACAAATCGACCAGCGAGCAGCGCCCCATTCGCTATGGCGATATGGCCATCCTCATGCGCTCACTGACCAGCATCACCACCTATGAAGACGTCTTTAAGGTGCTCGGCATTCCCTATGTGACGCTGGCCGGACGCGGTTACTATGCGCGTCAGGAAGTCTGGGACGTGCTCAATCTGCTGCGTGCGCTGCACAACCCGGCGGATAGCCTGTCGCTGGCATCTGCCTTGCGCTCACCGCTATTTGGCTTTAGCGATGATTTGCTGTTGACCCTGCGCCGTCTCAAATCCGACCCTGACGATTATCATCCCATGCGCCTGTGGGATGCAGTCATGTTAGCGGTTCAGGATGCGAGCATCGCCCCCCTGGATGCTGAATCAAGGCGTGTGGTCACATTTGCTGAGCGCGTCCTGCTGGAGTTGCATGCGTTGGCGGGTCGTGTCACCATCGCCGAATTGATCCGGTTGGCGCTGGCCCGGACAGGGTATCTGGCGGTGTTGCAAGCCTTGAAGCCCGACGGTGTGCGTCGTCGGCGCAATGTGGAAAAACTGCTCAGTATTGCCGAAGCCAGCGGTATCGTCGCTCTCAGCGAATTTACCGTCTACATGGATGACCTCAGCGACCGGGATCTGCGCGAAGGTGAGGCTCTGCTTGATGCCAGCGATGCCGTGCGCCTCATGTCGATCCACAAGAGCAAGGGCCTGGAATTCCCGGTGGTGGTACTGGCCGATGCTGGTGACGGTAGTGGCAATTTTGGCGGCGGTATCGTTACCTACGACCGCGATCTGGGCCTGTCCTGCAAATTCCGCGATGAAAACGACGAGGACATCAAACCCTATCCCTATCGCAAAGCCGAAAATCTGCAAAAAGGGCGTGATGATGCTGAAAGTCGCCGTTTGCTGTACGTGGCAGCTACCCGCGCCCAGGATTATTTGATCGTTAGCGGCAGCACCAGCATCAAAGAAGATGGTAGCTTGCGATCCAGGCATTGGCTGGGTTGGCTGCTGGATGCCTTGCAAATCACGGAACAAACCGAATCGCAATCGCTGGTCTGGCCTGTGCCCGATGCACCTGAATGCACCGTCCGTGTGACGACCTGCCAGTATGACACGCAGCTATCAGATCGGTTGATGGGTGGGGATGAAGCCGATGGACCACTCTCAGCGGCAGGCGACCCACAGATGCCGCCGCTTTTACAAGCAGTTCCACAACGTCCCGATGCCATCCTGATGCACATGGCTGCGTCCCAACTAGAGAATGTGCTCGGCTCCGTGCGTGATTCTCGCCATGACTTCTATAAGACGAATTTGCTATCAGAAGCTGCCGATGTCGCCCCTGCGCCTGTTCGCCGAGTAGCCCGTTCACGGTTACCGCGCGTGACGCGTCGTATCATCGGCCTGATTGTGCATGAAGCGCTGCGCTACTGGCGTATGCCGGATAACACGCTCGATATAGATGCTGTTTTACGCAGTTATGCTTGGCAGCAGGGCGTGACCGATCCGCAATTGATCGACCTGGCTGTTCAGGATGCGCGCCAACTGCTCGACCGTTTTATGCGCAGTGAACTCTACCAATGGTTAGCAGACGCCAAAGCAGCAGGGTTGCCCGTTTATCATGAACTGCCCTTCATCTACCAACTGAATGGTCGCTTGATACACGGCATGGTCGATCTGGTCTTCCAGCGGAGCGATGGCGTCTGGTGTATCGTGGATTACAAGACCAGCTATGTAGATGGCGCACCCCAGCCGGATGCTTTCCGGCGACATGCGGCGACTCATTATCACTTGCAGATGGGTGCCTATGCGCAGGCGCTGGCGGGTCAGTTGGCCACCGATATACCGGAGGTGTATGTGCATTATGTGCGCTATGTCCACAGCGTCCACATCCCTCAGGAAGATTGGCGCGATACCCTCAGCGATCTGGAAACCATGATCCAGTCTTTGCTCGACTGACGCCCCATGCTCAAGCGGATTTTTGGCCCATTGCCGCCGGGGCTCCAGCCCCAGCACCCTGTCCTGCGTTATGCGCTTCAGCCCTACGCGTCGGATGTCTCCCGCTGGGGACGGTTTTTGCGCATCGCCACTACAGTTGTCGTTTTATCCGCGCTGGTGATCCTCGGCTATACGGTCGCCAACCATGTCATGAACAACCCGCCTGCCGGGTTACACCTCGCCGAAGTGGCCTTCCGCATCGTGTACCTACCTCTGGTGAGCCTACAGGCCATTTCCTGGATACTGGCGCTCTCGATGAGCGTCAGCCTGCTGGACGACCAACGTCGTCGCCGCACCTGGGACAGCCTACGAGCGACATCCGATGGGGCGGGGCTGGCGGTCCAGGCTGGGTGGTTGAGCGTGTTGTATCGGCTGCGTGGCTTGCTGGTCGTGATAACGGCCGCGCGGTTAATTTTGCTGCTGGGTGTGTTCTATCGGCTAGCTTCGCATCGCGGCCAATACCTGGACTACCTCATGGCAACTGTTCAGCCGGACGTGCCACTGATCATCGCTTTGCTCTTGTTGGTCTTGCTGCTGACGGCGATCTTTATGTTGCCTTTTGTGCTGGTTGGCTTGGCAGCGGCCCTCGGTTTATGGCTGTCAGCCATCTTCAAGCAGCGGGCTGTAACCGGAATATTCCAATTTCTCCTGATCGCTGCGTATGTGGCTTTAGCATTGGGCTTGTTCTTAATTGTGCAGGGGCAAACCGCCGCGGACTGGCTCCCGCTACAGCGCTTTGGCCTACAGATAGGCTTTTCACTGGTATCTGATTGGGGCATCTCGTGGTTTGACCTGGGCCGCGGAGGGGATTTTTGGGCGCAGGTGCCTTACAGTGTGCTGATTGGCCCTGTCGTACTGCTGATCATGCTAGCTATAGCAGGGCTAATTGACCGCTTGCTGAAAGCGGCCATTCACCACGCGGAAATCACAGATTGAAGGTTACAGCGATGCGGCTTTTTATAGTGCAGCCGATGAAATGATGAATTCGGCGGTGGCGGTATTGCTAGCCAGGGCCACATTATGCACGTTACAGATGCGTAGCAGCGTCTGAATATCCGGGTCGTGGGGGTGCTTGCCCAGCGGGTCGATCAGGAAGAAGACCGCTTCGATCTTGCCTTCAGCCACCATCGCCGCGATCTGGGCATCGCCGCCTTTAGGGCCGGAGAGCATGCAGGTTACAGGCAGTCCCGTTTTCTCTCGGATGAGTGTGCCGGTGGTATTGGTCGCAATTAAATCGTAGCGTGCCAATACATCCCGATGGTCCATCGCAAAGGCGATCATATCGGCCTTTTTGCCATCGTGGGAAATTAATGCCAGTGTTTTGCGTATCTCGTCCGTCATGAAGCTGTCCTCTGGTCGACGCTGGTCGTCTTGGCCAGCGCGGATGCGTCGCCTGCTTCCTTTAGCCGCGGGAAGTAACCCGTCAGCGTGATCGGATTGGCGAAATGTGAATACCCATAGCTGCGTTTGTAGCGTTCGCTCAATTCCTGAGCTTCCGCATAGTGTACCTCAAGCTGGTTCATAATCGCAGCCCAGGGACGCTCTCTTACCAGTTCATAGGCATTCTGGCCCATTTGACGCACCCAATCACGATCAGCGACCATGCGCCGTGCCGCTTCAGCGAAGGAGGCCGCATTATGTTCACAGATGAGCCCTGTCTGTTCATGATCGACCAATGCGGAGACAGCCCCTTCATTGGTCACCACACACGGAACACCTGCTGCCATTGCTTCTTGCACTACCTGGCCAAAAGTCTCGTTTGGCCCAGGGAAGAAGAATGCATCTGAACTGGCAAAGGCCTCGCTCAGCTCATCACCGACCAGATAGCCCGTGAAGTGTGTATCCGTTTCCGCGAACAAGTCTTCCAGTTCTTCGCGGGTGGCCCCATCGCCGACAATCGTCAGCGCGACCTCAGGAATTTTGGCAACTTCCAGCAGCAAATCGACGCATTTTTCATAGGCCAGCCGCCCAACGTACAGCAGCAGCAAACGGGATGGATCGCGCCCATTTAGCAGCCGTTTGCGCATGGCCTCACTTTTGTATGTGGGGCTGAATCGCTCGATATTGACACCTCGGCCCCAGACTCGTAGTCGTTTAAAGCCGTTGGATTGCAGGTCGTCCTTCACCATCTGCGTCGGGACCAGGTTGATGTGGCAACCATTGTGCAGGTAGCGCAGCCAGCGCCGGATAGGGTTGGATAGGAAGGGCGCGCCATAGCGCTGCGCGTAGCCGGGGAGGTCCGTCTGGTAATTGGCGACCACCGGGATATTCAGGTGGCGTCCTGCCGCCATGCCATTGACGGTCATCAGGGCGGGGCTGCACAGGTGGATCAAATCCGGCTGGAATTCTTCAATGCGTTTGGCGACATAAGGCGTGGGCAGTGCGACCCGTGTCTCAGGGGCACGCGGCAGCGATACGCTCGGCAGCGCGATTACTTCGCTTTTGCCCACGTTCGGCACAGCCGTATCCGGCGCGAAGACGAGCACCTCGCGGCCTGTCTCCTGCAAATATCGGATTGTCAGATAGGTGGTTTTGCTGACGCCATCGACTTTGGGTAAAAAGGCTTCTGTCAGGACAGCAACGCGCTGGATATTCGCTTTTGGGTGCGGTGCATACCTGGGATTGACTAGTTCGTAATCGCCGTAGAGATCTGCGCCTTGCGCTGTGTATCGTGCCGCAAATAGTTGACGTACTCGATGATCGGCCATGTGTTCCCTTCCGCCACTGTTTGTTTGGCAGCTAATGCGATGCGTAGATCGTCGCTCGTACGGCCAGCGAATCGGGTGACACCACTGCCAACAGCTCCAGGGGTGTGGGCGTCACTGCTGCCCGTCATGGCTAGACCTATTCTACGTGCGAAATGACGTGCAATCCAGTTGCTTCCTGGCGTGACGACACCCGCATTGTGGACTTCTACAGCGTCCAGCCCACAATTGATTAACACATCAGGTCGCTGCCAGTGACGTTTTGCGTTGTGGCGGCTGATGTCAATCTCGATATGGAAGGGGTGCGCCAGTACGGCCAAACCACCTGCCTCATGGATGGCTGCGACCGTATCGGCCAGGTCCATATCGCGCCGAATCGGTGTCGTGACCCATAGCGCCAGGATGTGCCCAGCACGGCTGCTGACTTCGACGCCCGGTACAATATCGAACGGATAATGTTGCCGATTTTCATAGGCGCGTAGGCTGGCATCCAGCGTATCATGGTCGGTGATGGCAATGACATCCAGGTTGGGACGATAGATGGCGATGTAATCCAACAGGTCATCAACGGGTGAAATGCCATCGCTAGCAGTGGTGTGGACATGCAGGTCCGCAGTGCCGTGGTAGGGAATGTGCATGAACAATCCTCACATGGGATGGATACCTTGTAAACATAGCCAACCCATATGAAATCGTTGTTAAGTATTGTGCCGCCTTTTGATTATGAAATATGGAAAAATAGGCGCATCTTTTTAACAGTGCTGTGTGTGATTTAACGCAAAACAGGGCCGTTATAGGCCCTGTTCATTTTTAAGCCAGTTGGGCTTTGTATTTATTCGCTGGGTAACGTCTGCAAATAGGCGATCAAGTTATAAATTTGCTGATCGGTCAGTTCGCCCGTTTCGCCGTAAATCGGCATGTGCTGTGCCTGGTCAGCGAATTCCGGCACGAGATAAGCCTGCGAATTATAGATCGAGTTGTACATATAGGTCAGCGGACCTTCACCCTCGACGCGGCTGCCAGCACGCTCGTTGATGCCGATCAAAGATGGCCCCACGCCTGCAACGTCTTCTTCTACATTGTGGCAGTTGGAGCAGGCCCAAACCTGGCCATCGCTCAATGCCAACGTTTCATGGAATAGGGTATCGCCTTCGCTAGCAGAGGCCAAGCTGACGAAGAATTCAATGTCAGCTTCACGGGCTTCATCGATGGGGCCTGCTGCTTGGCCACTGTCAGCCGCTTCAGCATCGGCTGTTTCTTCAGTTGGCTCTGCGGCTGGCTCATCGGTCGGTTCTGCTGTGGGTTCTGCAGTCGGTTCTTCGGTGGGTGTCGCCGTTGGTGGGACAGGTGTTTCAGTCGGCGGGATGACCGTCGCTGTGGGCTGGGCCGCCACGCCACTGCTGTCGATGATGCTGGAGCTCGCATTAGACGGCGATGTGCTGGTAGGGAGGTAAGCAGGCGATGCTGGCGTGCCACATGCGGCCAGGGCCAGGGCGCTCACGCTTAATAACGCGAAGAGTCGGTTTATTCGTATCATCATTTGCTCTCGCACTCTTGGTATTGTGAACAACTTAACAATAACGACGAGTATACCGTTGGCTTTCTGGCAGCACAACGGCGACTGTCTAAAAGTTATATGTGCAACTTGGCCATTTTATCGCCGATTGACGCTATTTTTACGGTCCGATACAATACCTCTATTCCGTCAATAGGCGAAAGACCATAACAAAACCATGCGCTACCATATCTACACGCTCGGTTGCCAGATGAACGTTGCAGATTCACAACGGCTTGCGTCGGAGATGGAACGCCTCGGCCATAGTGCCGCTAGCGATCCGGATGATGCCGAGATTTACGTTGTCAACACCTGTGTGGTGCGTCAGAGCGCCGAGGATAAAGCCTTTGGCCGCTTGAACATCCTTAAGGGACTTAAGGAAAAGAATCCTGATAAGATTATTGGCGTAATGGGATGCTTGGTTGGCGTCCGTGACCCGCTGTATTTGCGCAAACGTCTGCCTTATGTCGATGTCTTTATGTCACCGTCAGAGCCGCAGCCGATGGTCAGCTTCTTAGAAGATCGCTTTGCTGAATCCGAAGTGCTCGCTATAGAAGCCCAGGAACGTGAATCGCGGGATCGTGTGCAGGATGGAGAAATTATCCTGCCGCTGCACGAGCGCGACAGCCTGGTAACAGCCCATGTACCGGTGGTACTGGGTTGCTCCCATGCGTGCACCTTTTGCATTATTCCATATCGCCGGGGTGTCGAGCGCAGCCGCAGCGTGGGCGAAATTGTCGCCCATGTACGCAGCTTGGCTGCTCAGGGCGTCAAAGAAGTGACGCTGCTGGGCCAGATCGTAGATCGCTACGGCAAAGACATTCCCGATGGTCCCGACTTGGCCGACCTGTTGCGCATTACGCATGACGTCGCTGAAGAAATGGGCATCGAACGCATTCGCTTCCTGACCAGTCATCCCAACTGGATGACCGACAAGCTGCTGGATACCGTCGCTGAATTGCCGCGTGTGATGCCCGTCATCGAAGTGCCTGTCCAGGCAGGCGATGACCAGGTGCTGGCCAATATGCGTCGTGGTTATACGAATGCCCAGTATCGTCGTCTGGTCGCCAAGATCCGTAAACGGATTCCAAACGTCGCCGTTCACACGGACATTATTGTTGGCTTCCCTGGCGAAACAGAAGCCCAGTTCATGAAGACTTATGAACTGTTGGCCGACCTGAAGTTGGATAAGGCTCATCTGGCGCGTTATAGTCCACGTCCACATACCGTTAGTGATCGCCGTATGGAGGATGACGTTCCGGCAGAAGAGAAAAAGCGTCGTCATGCCATGCTCGATGACCTGCAAGCTCAGGTCGTCGGTGAAATTAACCAGCAATTCCTGGGTCAGATCGTGCCCGTTTTGATCGAAGACAAGCATCGGGGTAAGTGGCGCGGTCGCACGCCGCAGAACAAGCTGGTGTTTATCGAGAGCGATCAGGTCAGCAAAGGGCAGGTGGTCGATGTCCAGATTACCTGGACCGGTCCCTATAGTATGCAGGGCCGTTTGCCGAGCGCCCAGCAGGCCGATGAGCCGCTGGTTATCATGGCCGGATAGCCGCTTGGATAGATCCTTAATTTGCAGCGAAATAGGTGTGCGGCTAAAATTGCGTTAGAGCGCACGCTTGCAAGTGAGACAGGTGATACCGCTTGAAGTCGTTTCGTTGGGCATCTACCTGCACTTTTTATTGACTTCGCAGTCGTATGCGTGTTATTGAATGACCAATTGGAGGCCAGGCGTATGCCACCTGAGCATAAAAAATCAGGATATTACTATCCAAACAAGTTCGCCCGCATTACGCTCGACGCGATGCAAGAAGTGATGGGCGAAAATGGCTTAAACGCGATCTTGAACCTGGCTGGCTTATCCGAGTACATCGGTAACTTTCCGCCAGATAATCTGGAAAAAGAATACGACTTTGCGGATTATACTGCCTTGAATATCGCGTTGGAAGAAATGTATGGTCCCCGTGGTGGGCGTGGCTTGGCGCTGCGTGCCGGTCGTGCGACCTTTGCCCAGGGCTTACGTGCCTTCGGTGCACTGGCGGGTGTGGGTGATCTTGCCTTTAAGGGATTGCCCCTGAATGCCAAACTCAAAATCGGCGTTCCGGCGATGGCCAACATCTTCTCGCAATTCTCAGACCAGATTTCCAACGTCTATGACGAAGGCAGTGACAAAATCATCTACACGTTGGAGCGCTGCCCCATGTGCTGGGATCGTAAATCCGACCGGGCCGTATGCTTCGTTGGTCAGGGCTTGCTGCAAGAAGGCTTGCGTTGGGTATCCGGCGGCAGCGAATTCAAAGTAGATATGGAAACGTGCATCGCCAAGGGTGATGACATGGGCCGCTATGCCATCTACAAAGAACCGATCAGTTAGCTGCTTGCGCATGGACCCTGCACAGTCCGACTATCGGGCTTGAAAATGCTATTGATAACCCTGATGCTGTCGTATCGGGGTTTTTTATTGCTACTTGCTTTACATAAGCGGCGTTTTTATGTGTTTTATATGATGTCAGGCGAACCTCAGGGCTAAAATGGTTGTCTTATAAGGTGAGGACATCACATAATGTGTGGCCCAACCACACTTGAAGCCGTTCGCTTTGTCGTGTGTGTCAAGGTAGTGATAGAATGGTAGATGGCAGGTTAGTGAACGTGACTGACGTTACCGATCATGCGTTACGCCAGAGAGGATACAGATCATATGCGCGGTGCGATTTATACAGGGATTCTTGCGCTTTTTATAGCGGTTGCCTGTAACCTGGGTGGCAGTGCCACCCCAACCCCAACTCCAGAGCCGATTTTGACATCGGAGCCAACCGGCAAACCGCGTGTTTCGATTGTTTCGCCCAGTAGTGGAGCCGAGTTCACGGTCGATGAACCCGTTCTAGTGAGTGTCAATGCGACCGATTCCGTCGGTATTACGCGCATCCAGCTCTTTGCTGAAGGTGCGGTTGTCAAAACCATTACGGCTGAAGATCCGGCGGGCGAACCGACGCTTTCCGCATTACTAGATTACACGCCGCGTGCTGCCGGGGAAGTCAACCTCCAGGTCCTGGCGTTCCGTAATTCCACACCCAGCGACCCTGTCGAAATTGCCATCGTCATCATGGACGAAGATACCTCGTCTGGTAGTGGAAATTCCGGCAGCGGCAACTCTGGTAGTGGCAGTTCGGGCAGTGGTAGCTCTGGTAGTGGCGGTACAGGCATCCAGATTCCGAATGATGGCATCTGCCGTGCGTTGACCAACGTTGGCCTTAACTTCAGAAGCCAACCAACGACCGCCGTTGATAATATCATCACCACATTGCCAGCTGGGACGCTCGCGCCGATTATTGCGCGCCTGCCAGATAACAGTTGGTGGAAGCTGCAATTTGGCATCAACGTGGGTTGGGTGAGTGCCCAATTTACGACTGAGTACGGTATCTGTTCCAACGTTCCGGTCGAGGTCTTCAATCCGACAGCTACGCCAACGGCGACATCTGCGGCGACAAATACGCCGACACCCACGCCGACGCCGACCCATACCAGCATTCCGCAGAGGCCGGACTTGATTATTCCAACCATCGTTGTCGAAGATGATGCGGTGATTCCATCGGGCGAAACAGAAGTGACGGTTACGATTGCAGTCACAGTGACCAATATCGCCTTTGGCAGCAGTGGACCTTTTGCTGCGACCATGCGTATCGGTTCCGATACCTATGATCTGGCTAGTGTATCGGGGCTTGGCCAGGGGCAGAGCATCGTGTTGACGCAGGATGTCACTTTCGATGCTGTCGGCGAGTACGATGTGCGTGTCGATGTCGACCCGGATGATCTGGTTGATGAAGTCAGCGAAGTCAACAATCGCGGTGACATCACCATTGAAGTGACCAACTAGCCGCTGTGGCTGGCGTCGCCTGATAGTGACAAGGAATGGCGTGACCCTGCAAGCGCATGGCCACGCCCATCTTTGAGCGGACCAACGAAATTCATAGCATATTGTGGTTATCTGTTAATTGGATTGCTGCAATAGGTTTCTGTTAATCGAATGGCCAAACTCGATGTGCGCTTGAATTAAGCCTGCGGACCGTTCAAAGACGTGTAGAATGTTATTGGGAAGTGCCTGTACCACGTAGTACCTGTACCAAGAGGGAACACGGTGTTTGTTGCCAAAAAGTTCGTCGTCATTACCAAACATAACCAATTTGCGCTAGAAGTCAGCCAGCTTAACGCGCGCGGGACATATCAGGTCGAGACATTTTCCTCGGCGAATAACGCCCTACAATTTTTGCATCGCAACGCACAGGATGCGGTGATTATTGATTTTGATCGTCTGGATGTGGCTGGCGAACTGCTCATAGAGGCCATCCGTGCACGTCAGCCGGACATTGCCATTATCCTGGCCCCTGATGATGACGAGATGCAAGCGCTAGTCGATTTCTACAATATTCAGGCGCTCATAAGAATTCCATTCCCCGTACGCCAACTGGTGAATGTGGTGCAATCTTCGATTCAGTCGATGTATGATGCCCAACCGGATACTGTAACCATCCCGGCGACCGACGATCAGACCCCTGAGTCAACTGATGATGTCGTTGATACGATTGACGAAGACGAGGAATTTGACGAAAGCTACTCTGACGATTCGGTGGAAAAAGGCGACACGCCTGCCATTGAGGTGCGCGCTGTCGATACAGGCCCTTTGAGTGATACGCCGCCGCCGTTTGATCCCCTTGGTGACTTTACACCCGTGCCACCTGTCATTCCCAAATACCGGGATGAAATCGATCCATCTGACGAAGTCGAGCAGCCCTCAGAAGAGGCCGAGCCGGACCCGCATGCGCGTTTTCGTCCGCCACCTTTGCATGAAGCAGCACAGCCCAACGCCCAACAAGATGCTCAGCATGAGATCCACGAGCAGGACGATGCAGAGCAGCAATACGCAGAATGGGAATTTGAGGATTGGGAAGAAGACGAGCCAGACGGTCAGGAGCCGGAATCGTCTGATAACTCAGCCGTGTTTGAGCGGCTCCGCGCTGAGGAACCACCACTGCCGTCATTTGAGCAAAGTGGCACAGTAAGGGATATTTTCGACACGGGTGCCCATGAATGGGAAGCGCCGCCCACAGATCCGCCGCAAGACACCACCGAACGCTCGACAGCGGCAGCCATGCCCTTTGAGCCATCCGGCAAATCACAGAGCATTCCGGCGGCTATCATCCTGGACCGCGCGACGGATGATTCGACCCCGCTCGAGGGTTTTTCCATTACGCAGTTTATGCAGCGTATCAAAGAGGAATTCCCGCAAGGCGAGGCCCATATTTTGCCGCTGCCATCCTGGGTAGAAGAAGCCGAACGCTACATCAGTGAGCCGGACTTCCTCGATGAAGATATGCCGGAGCGTTCCGTCGATTACACATCGGCCACGACCGCGCCCAACGTCCCCGCCGATACAGCCAACATCGGCGAATGGGGCACGGAGCGCATCGAACCGATGAAGCGGTCGCGTGCGACGGATGAACCCACCGAGTCGACGGATTCACGTCCGCCGACCATGCCGGAAATGCCGCCTGTGCCATCCGAGCGTCCATCGACCATGCCCGAGATGCCGACCGCCGCATCCGATGAAGAGATCAAGGCTGCCAGCGAAGAAGTGACGCAGCCAGCTATATTTGATGAATATACAGACGAGTTGACATCGTCTGGCCCAACAAGCGCTGACCCGTCTGCTGAACTTGAAGAAGCTGAAGCAGCTTACGAAGATGAATCACAACTTGAGGAAGAAGTCAGCTACGACGACTTTGAGTTTGTCGTTGCTGATGAAGATGCCGCAGATGAAGACCTCGCTGAAGATGTTTCCGATGAATGGGACGATGAGGCAGTTGCTGAACCTGCTGCCCAGGCCCAACCACAGCCTGTTCCAGAACCCGTCTATGAAGAACCGGAAATTACTGAAGACGAAGAGACATACTTCGCTCGTATCGCCCTGACGTTAACCCAGGTTTCGCTCGAACTGGCCGGGGATGCTACGATTCTGGCGCAAGATGGGGAACTCGTCGCCCATGCTGGCCCCATGCCGATTGGCGACATCGAAGAGATGCTTCCCATCCTCCAGCAAGATTGGGAAACGAAGCCGGAGCGTGGTCGCATCCGTTTTGTGCATCAAGCCAGTACGGGCCAGGATTACATGCTGTATTCGCGCATGGCTGAGGGCGGCTTCGTGCTGTCGATGTTGTTCGCGGGTGCGCAGTCCATCGGCATGATCCGTGAGCAAGCCCAACGTATGCTGGATTCCCTGGCAAGCGTGCCCGAACGTGAGGTTGATGAACCCTCAACAGCCATGGAAGCCATCCTTGATGAGCCTGTCGAAGAAGTAGCTACTGAGGACATCGCTGAAGTCAGCGAAGAACCAGAAGTTCACGACGAAGACATCGGGTATGACGAAGATCTCGAACTGGATGCATCCCTCGCTCGTGAACCCATCGCTTTCGTCTGGATCGTGCGCGATACGCGCATGACCTTGCCGCAAGAAGCGACCGATTTGCTAGCGAATACGCTTGGCGAATACCTGTTGCGTGCCCAGTGGGATGTCAAAGAACTACTGGTTGAAAGCGATTATGTCTACTTGTTCGCGGATGTTCCTGGCGAGAATCTGCTCGGTAATGCCGAGTTGGCTGATCTCATGCAGGCCAGCGCCCAGATTCTCGCAGAAAGTTACCCGGCTATGGAGCCAGACACGCTCTGGGCCGATAGCTACATGGTGCTAACGCCCGGTCGGGCGCTTAATACGGAAGATATTCAGCGCTTCATCAACTTCGCCCGCCGCTAATTAACCGTTTTCTTCCTCAATCGACAAACAGACTGGAATGACAGGTGCAGCGACCTGTCATTCTTGCTATAATCGCCCATATGTTCGCATATTGAATCAGAAAGTAGCCCTATGTCAGAGCGCCCGATTCTGTACCTCATTGATGGCCATGCCGTCGCCTATCGCCAGTTTTTCGCGCTCCAGCGCGTGCCGATGAGCACCCAAACTGGCGAACCCACGGCAGCAGTATTTGGATTCACACGTATTCTGCTGGATATCCTGTCCAATGTGAAACCTAAGTACCTGGCTGTCAGCTTTGACATGGGCCTCAGCGCGCGTGATGAGTGGTTCCCGGAGTACAAGGGGACACGCGAAAAAATGCCGGACGATTTGGCGACGCAGTTGCCGCGTATCCAGCAGGTAGTGGAAACGCTCAACATCCCCGTGCTGACGATGGAAAACACGGAAGCTGACGATGTCATCGGGACCATCGCCAAGCAGGCCCAGGAACAGGGTGTCGATATCCATATCGTCACGGGCGACCGGGACATTCTGCAACTGCTGACGCCGCATGTGCGTGTGCAGTTGCCCTCACGCAAGGGGCCGGATAAAGTTTACGATGTAGATGCTTTTGTCGAGCGCTATGCCTTGCAACCCGACCAGCTCATCGACCTCAAAGCACTGATGGGCGATAGCAGCGATAATATCCCCGGCGTCAAAGGCGTTGGCGAAAAGACCGCTACCAAATTGTTGACCGAATACGGCACACTTGATGGCATTTACGAGCATATCGACGACATTAAAGGCAGCACGCAGACCAAGCTGATCGACGGCAAAGAGATGGCTTACCTCAGCCAGAAGTTAGCCACGATCATTCAGGATCTGGACATCGCCCTCGATCTGGATGCCTGTGTCGCCCAGGACTACGACCCGCTGGCGGTTGATGCGCTCTTTGGCGAACTGGAATTCAACTCGGTCCGTCAGGATTTCCGCGAGATGCACGAAAAGGTCGAATTCGACCCCTCGCCGGACATTACGACGGTCATCGTCGATACCGAAGATAAACTGGCTGACATGGTCAAGGTGCTGGCATCTGCTGAAACAATTGTCTGGGATGTGGAAACCACCAGTATTGACCAGATGTCGGCTGATCTGGTGGGCATCGCGTTAGCGGTCGATAGTGTCACCGGATATTATGTGCCGGTTGGCCACAAAAATTCCAACGCGGGCACACTTTTTGAAGAAGAAGTTCAGCAGCAGTTGCCCATGCAGACCGTTATCGATGCCCTGCGTGGCCCCCTTACGGATCCGAATATTGGTAAAGTGGCCCACAACGCAGCTTATGACATCATCGTCATGCGCCGCTACGGTATCGAT
This sequence comes from Anaerolineaceae bacterium, assembly GCA_002699585.1. Lineage (GTDB taxonomy): Bacteria > Chloroflexota > Anaerolineae > Aggregatilineales > Phototrophicaceae > Phototrophicus. The sequence goes on from PABP01000009.1 coordinate 576,187, forward strand.
GTCACGCCTGTCACCTTCGATACCATGATCGCTGAGTGGATGCGCGACCCGATCAGCAACAACCTGAGCCTTAAGCGTTTCGCCCTCAGTGAGCTGGGCGTCACCATGACCGAGATCAAAGAGCTAATTGGCACAGGCAAGAAGCAAATTCCCATGTCGCAAGTGGCCATTGAAGACGCCGCCCCCTATGCTGCCGCTGATGCCACCGTTACCTTCCGCGCAGCCGAGTTCCTTCAACCCAAGCTGGCCGAACTCAGTGTAGAGCAGCTTTATCACGATATGGAGATGCCGCTGGTCCCGGTGATTTGTGATATGCAGCAGGCCGGTGCACTGCTTGATGTGGCGTTCCTGGGAGAAATGAGCGCCCATCTGGCTGAAAATATCACCAGCCTGGAAGAGCAAATCAGGGGCTATGCCGAAGATGAAACCTTCAATCCGAGCAGTCCCAAGCAGCTCAACGAAGTGCTCTTTGATAAACTCAAGCTGCCGACCGAGGGACTCAAAAAGACCAAACAGGGCTTCTCGACTGACATTAACACGCTGGAAGCCTTGAAAGATGCCCATCCCATCGTCCCCTGCATTGTCGAATACCGTGAATTGACCAAGCTCAAGGGGACTTATGTCGATGCCTTGCCGCAATTGGTCAACGCAGAAACAGGTCGCCTCCATACCAGCTATAACCAGACGGGGACATCGACTGGCCGCTTCAGCAGCAGCAATCCTAACTTGCAGAATATCCCCATTCGCACTGAATTGGGTCGCGAAGTCCGTAAGGCGTTCATCGCGCCGGAGGGCATGCACCTGCTGGCCGTTGACTACAGTCAGATTGAGTTGCGCGTCATGGCCCATATGAGTGGTGACGAAGGCTTAAAAGAGGCCTTCCAGCAAGGGCAGGACATTCACCGGGCGACAGCCGCCGCCGTCAATGGCATTGATCCTGATGATGTCACTTACGAACAGCGCAGCTTTGCCAAGCGCGTCAACTTCGGCTTGATGTACGGTATGGGCGCGTTCCGCTTGGCCCGCGATAGCAACCTGACCCTGGCCGAGGCCGAAGGCTTCATCAAAACCTATTTCGAGCGGTTCCCTGGCGTCCAGAAGTACATGGATAGTGTCGAACGTTCCGCCCGTGATGAGGGCTATGTCCAGACGTTGTTGGGTCGCAAACGCTTCTTCCCGAACCTGGCAGCAGGCAATCGTGGTCAGCGTGCCCAAGGTGAACTCCGTGCAGCCATCAATATGCCCATCCAGGGCACAGCCGCCGACATTCTCAAGATTGCCATGCTCAAATTACACGATGCACTAAATCAGCGCACAGATAGCGCCCGCATGATTCTACAGGTGCATGATGAACTGGTGCTGGAAGTCGAGGATGAGCAGCTCGACGACGTGACGCGTCTGGTCGTCGATACAATGGAAGCCGCCTATCCGCTGGATGTGCCGCTGGTGGCTAATGCCAGTATTGGCCGCAACTGGCTGGACATGACCGATCTTTAGGTCGTTCCATTGCAATAAGCACACTTTCTCGGAAAGATAGTGTTATATCCAATTGAAAAAGTAGGGCTTCCTGATTTCTAAATCACAAAGCCCTATGCTATACTTTGCGTATTAGCACCCATTTGATTCGCCTTTGCCCTCAAAAAGGTTAACTAACAATCGTGAAGCACTTTCTGGACCTTGCAAGCTTATCCACAAGCGAAATTGAGCACCTCCTGCAACTGGCTGTCCACCTCAAACTAGAGTGGGAATCCGGCGGCAACCGACCCGTGCTGAAGAATCAGATTCTGGGCATGGTGTTCCAGAAGCCATCCTTGCGCACCCGCGTCTCGTTTGAAGTCGGCATGAAGCACCTCGGTGGCGATGCTATCATGCTTGGCCCGCAAGAAATTGGCCTGGGTAAGCGCGAGAGCATCGGCGATGTGGCCCGGGTATTGTCGGGGTACGTTAATGGCATCATGGCCCGTGTCTTTGCCCATCAGCATGTGACCGAATTGGCCAAGTATGCCAGTGTGCCAGTGATTAACGGCCTCAGTGATGACAGCCACCCCTGTCAGGCAATGGCCGATGTGCTGACGATCAAAGAGCGTTTTGGCAGTCTGCGCGGCCTCAAAGTGGCTTATATTGGCGATGGGAACAACGTGGCGACCTCGCTGCTGTATGCGGCGGCCCACCTGGGTATGGATTTTTCAATTGCCACGCCGGAAGGCTACGAAATGCCATCCCGTGTGCGTGAACGTGGCGCAGGGATAGCGGCTCATTCCGGTACAGACGTCATCTGGACCACGCATCCCGAACAGGCAGTTGAAGGCGCGCATGTCATCTATACGGATACCTGGGTGAGCATGGGCCAGGAAGAAGAAACTGCTGCCCGTCGCGCGACTTTCGCGCCGTATCAGGTCAACAGTGATCTGATCAGTCAGGCGCATGCCGACGCCATCGTGCTGCATTGTTTGCCAGCCCATCGCGGTGATGAAATCACGGACGATGTGGCTGATGGCCCGCATTCGATGATCTTTGATCAAGCAGAAAATCGCCTGCACGCGCAAAAGGCGATTCTGGTGAAGTTGATGGCCCCTTAGTCAGTGAGTCTATTTGATGCCCCGGCATCCGCGATTGTCATTGCGGGGGCATAATAAGAGACGATTAGTATTGAGTTGGTTGAGCCTATGGCAAATAATCCGAACGATCCCAGGACCAACGATCCCATGATGGATGATGACGCTTTTGCGAATGCAATGGCCGATGACCTCTTTGGCGATATGGATATGAACGCTGACGTTGACCAGTTCACCCATTATCTTGAAGATGGCAATATCGCGGCCTGGGATTTGAATTGGCCAGCGGCGATTGAAGCGTTTACGCGCGCTGTGCAGTTGCGTCCCGATGACGCGGAAGGGCACATCAACCTCGGTTTGGCGCTCTTGCAGAACGGCCAACTGCCCCAAGCCCTTAAGGTCTACAAACGTGCCCATCAACTCAGCTCGGATGATCCACTGCCACTGGAACGCAGCGCGGATGTGCTGGAACGCATGGGCCAACTCAGGGAAGCCGCTCAACAATATGTCAAAGTGTCCGAGCTTTACATCGCTCAGCGTGACCTCGACAAAGCGATTGCCAACTGGGAACGTGCCACGCAATTGACGCCCGGTTTGGTGAGTGTGCATGCGCGGCTGGCACAGGCTTATGAACGCATCGGCGATAAGGAACGCGCCATCCGTGAATATTTGACGCTGGCCTTTAACTTCCAGCGTTTGAATGATGTCGATAAGGCCATCCGTGCCGTCGAACGTGCCCTGCGCCTGAATCGCAATAATCCCCAGGCGCTGAACACCTTGCGTGCGTTACGCTCTGGTGGGGAAGTCATCCTGCCGGAAGAATACGTTCAACGAGAAGCGCCGCAGATCATTCACGATACCGGCACATTGTCGCCCTTGTCGTTGGATTTTGAGGAAGACGAGGAAGAAGAAGCCAACCCGCTTGGTCCTATGGGCGAAGCGCTCGACGACGCAATGGAACTCTTGGCGGAGCATGTCGTGGAGAGTGGCCTCTCACCTTATGTCGCCCCAGCACTGCAGGCGATGGAATTACAGCGCCAGGGCGAAAGTCAGGCTGCAATTGCTGCCTACGAAGAAGCCCTCAGTCATGGCCTTCGCAATCCTGCCCTCAAGATGAACCTGGGCGGCCTCTATGTCCTTATGGACGAACCGAAAGAAGCACTTAAGCACCTGGGCGATGCCATAGAAGTGGAACGCTTGAAGCCCGGGGCACTACATGCGGTTGGTCGTGCTTATTATTCCCTGGGTGACCAGACCCAGGCAGCGACCTATCTCATTGATGGCCTGCGCACCGTCGATGTTAACTTGGCCTATAGTACCGATGAAATCGAAGCCCTCGACAAGGTCTATGATGGCTTACGAGTAGCGCTTGATGGTCGCTCACGCGAGGTACTTTCAAATGTCAACGAGCGCTTCCTGAACCTGTTAACGGGCACCGATTGGAAGCGGCGCATCAGCGATACCCGCCGCCACCTGGAAGAAACGCTGCGTGATGAAGGCGGCGAGGGCATGGTTGACTTGCTTGTCGCTAAAGGTGGCCATCAACTGGCAGAAGCTGTGGCGTCGATTGATCGCTACATTCGCCAGGGATTATATACGCTGGCCATTGATGAAGCGCATTACACCATCGAAAAATCCCCTCTTTATCTGCCTGTTCACGTCCGCATGGCAGAGGTGATGATGAAAGAAGGCCGTATCCGTCAGGCCATCAATAAGTACAACACGGTCGCCCGCGCCTATCTTGTACGCGAGGAACACGACCGCGCTGCCGCGATCCTCGGCATGGTCCTGGAAATGGCGCCGTTGGATGTCGATGTGCGTATGAATCTGATTGAACTACTTGAAAGCCAGAATCGGATGAACGAAGCGCTCGATCAATACATTGCGCTGGCAGAAACCTATCAGCAGTTAGGTGACTTCGACCGGGCCAACCAGACCTATGTTGCCAGTGAACGTTTGGCGCGCCGTGTGGATGCCCCTGTCGAGCGTCTTGTCCAGATCAAGCAGTATATTGCTGATATCAGCCAGATGCGCCTGAATACCCGTCAGGCACAGCGCGTATTCGAAGAAATTCTGGAAATCCAACCCCAGAACGAACGCGCACTCCGGTCAATTATCGACATTTACTATGCCCAGGGCAACAATGTGGAAGCCATCAAACGCCTGGATATGCTCCTGAGCGTCTACGCGCGCCAACGCAAGATCAGAGAGATTGCCACCTTGTTAGAAGGGCTGGTGCGCAGCAATCCCCAGGATACCGCTTTGCGCGCCCGTATGGCCTCGATTTACCGCAAAATGGGCCAGAAAGACCGCGCTATTGAACAACTGGATGCCCTCGGTGAACTGCAACTGGATGCTGGCCTGACGCGTGATGCAGCCAATACCATTCGCCAGATTATTGGCATGAACCCCGACCGGGTTGAAGATTACAAACGGCTGTTGTCGCAACTCAACGGCTAAGCTCAGCGATTGACCACCGTCACGCCCGCGCTGTACCAATTTCTGACCAAATCAGCCTCCTCAAGGGCCGATTTGGGTTATACTTGATATATGAAATGTTTCTGAAACAGTTTCCCGCTGTTTGCACATTCAGTACACAACTTTATGAGTAAATCGCCTTGGACCAACTAGTTGCCATTGTCAATACCCTGACCGCCACAGATTTGCTGGATATCCTCTTCGTTGCGCTTCTCTTCTATGGCGCAAGTTTTTTATTCAGGGGGACCCAGGCCGTCGTCTTGCTGCGCGGTATTGTGATTGTTGTGCTCGTCTTGATTGTTGTGGCTGGTATTTTCCAGCTTCGGGCACTCTCATGGATGTTGACCAATGGCCTGGCCGTTTTTGCTGTGGCGATCCCCGTTATTTTCCAACCGGAGCTGCGGCGTGGCTTAGAGCAAATTGGCCGGGGTAGTACGCTTTTCAGGCGGACATCGCCCCTGGGCGTCCGTGATGAGATCATTCATCAGATCGTCCGCGCCTGCGAAAAGCTCTCAGATCGGCGGCATGGCGCGCTGATCGTTTTGCAAAAAAATGGCCAGCTTGATGATTACATCCGCACCGGTACCGAGATTGATAGCAGTGTCAAAGCCGACCTGTTGTTGACGATCTTCTGGCCCAAGACTGAATTGCACGATGGGGCGGTCATCGTGGATTATCGCGGCCGCATTGCTTCCGCTGCGGCGGTATTGCCATTGACCGCCAGCCGTAACTTGCCCAATCCCAAAATGGGTATGCGTCACCGCGCCGCGCTGGGCATTTCCGAAGTCAGCGATGCCATCTGCATCGTCGTTTCTGAAGAAACAGGCCGCGTTGCTATTATGCATAACGGTCGTATGATCCCGCGCCTGGACCCGGAACGCTTGCGCACCGTCCTGAGCGCGCTTTACGGAGATAGTGATTCGCCACGTACGACCCTACGCAGTTGGCTGCGTGACCGCATTGACAATTTGACCCAACAGCTACAAGAGAGCCGGACCTGACATGTCGAGGCGTTGGCAAAAAATCCTGAACGAAAATCTAGCATGGTTTTTTGGGGCGCTGATACTGGCGTTCTTTGTGTGGTATGTCGCCACTCTCCAGGCTGATCCCTTCACGACACGCACGTTTAGCATTCCCATTCGGTTGGACGTCAGCGAGGGGCTAATCGTCACCAACACGCCGCCGGAAAGTGCAAATATAACCATTACGGGCCAGCAGTCGGTGATGAGTCGTATCAGTCGGGAAGATATTGTCATTCGGGCGGATTTGACGGATGCCAGCCCCGGTGTGCAGACCGTTCAACTGGTTGGCGAGGTCAACCGGATAGCCAGCATCGACGATACCCGTCCGACCCAGATTACCGTGGAGTTGGAACGCATCGAATCCGGTCAGAAGCCGGTCGTCATTGAAACGACCGAGCCGCCTGCGGATATCACCGCCGAGCAGCCTTTGGTTTCGCCGCTGGATGTGAACGTCAGTGGGGCCAGTAGTGATGTTCAAAGCGTTGTCGATGTCTATGGCGAGGTTGATCTGAGCGAATCGCGTTCTGCGCTGGAAACGCAGGTGACACTCATCCCACGCGATGAAAATGGCCGTCGTGTGGAGAATGTCACACTCGACCCAACTACCGCGCGTGTCAGCGTCAACATGTACCGTCGTGACGATGTGCTGCGCCTGGCTGTTCGTCCTAATTTACAACTGGAAACGACCGAAGATGGTTACACGCTCACGACCATCCGCTCGGACCCCACGGAGGTTTTTGTGCGGGGGACCGGTACGGCTCTAGCAGATTTGGGTGATACGGTTTACACCGAACCCATCAGCCTGACGGGCCGCACGGCAGACTTCCAGGTGACAGTCCCGCTGGACTTACCTGCCGATGTGGTTGTGCTCCCGGCTAATGACCGCAATGTATCGGTTGAGGTTGGCATTGAAGCGCAAATGAGTGTTGTGCAATTTGATTCCGTGCCTGTTGATTTCATCGGCTTGGGCGAGGGCCTGTCATTGGATACCACCGCGTCGACCATCTCAGTCGTCATCAACGCCCCGCGCATCCTGCTCGATGACCTGACAGCAGACGATGTCCATGCCGTTGTTGATGTCAGCGGATTGGGCGCAGGTGAATACGAAATCGCACCACAGGTGAACCTGATGCGCGGTCAGGCTCAGGCCGAGAGTATCATCTCGCTGCCGAACTTGATGAACGTAGTGATTACGGCGCCGGAATCAGCAGAGGCTACACCCACTGCAACGTCTGATGCAGGCACGACAGACGACTGATCTCCGCTACTTTAATACATCTCTTGCAAACATGGCTACATCCACCGCGATGTAGCCTGTATAATATAGCGTCAAGCATTGTGAGAGATAAACCAACATGGCACGTAAACCCATTGTCGCGCTCGTTGGGCGTCCCAACGTCGGCAAAAGTTCATTATTCAACCGCCTGGTGGGCGAACGCATGGCCGTGATCCATGATATTCCTGGCACGACGCGCGACCGCCTACAAAGCGAATCCTTCTGGAATGGCATTACCTTCCACGTTATTGATACGGGCGGCATCGAAGTCTACCAACCGAAAGGCACCCGTGACGAGTCACCATTGGCCGAGGGCAGCAAGGATTTTGTCCCTCAGATCGAAGCCCAGGCCCGCGCCGCCATCACCGAAGCGGACGTGATTATTATGGTGGTGGATATTCAGCAGGGTGTTACTGCGGCTGATGAAACCATCGCCGAGATTTTGCGCCGCTCCGATAAGCCGGTCGTCGTCGCTGCCAACAAAGCCGATGATCGTAAATACGAAAACGAAGCCTTTGACTTCTACTCGCTCGGCCTGGGGCAGGTGATTGCGATTAGCTCCATTCATGGGCTGGGTGTCGGTGATATGCTCGATGTCGTTGCTGAGGAACTCAAAACCATTTCTGCGGATTGGCCGCACGAAGGCGAGGGCGAAGAAGACGACAGCCTGCGCATCGCCATTGTCGGTCGCCCGAATGCCGGTAAGAGTACCTTGCTCAACAAATTGATCGGCCAGGAGCGTGCGATTGTCAGTCCCATTGCCGGGACCACGCGCGATGCCATCGACACGACCCTGCGCTGGCACGGCGAAGACATCACCATCATTGATACGGCGGGGATGCGTCGTAAGGGCCGTATTGACCCCGGCGTGGAGCGCTTTAGCGTCGTCCGCGCCTTCGAGGCTATCGAGCGCGCCCATGTGGCTGTTCTGGTCATTGATGCCGAAATAGGCGTCACCGAGCAGGATGAGCACATTGCAGGCTACGTCATCGAGAAATACAAGGGCCTGGTGATCGTCGTCAATAAGTGGGATGCCGTCGAAAAAGACGCCCATACCATGCATAGCTTTTTGGAAGTCGTACGCGAGCGGCTGCACTTTGTGCCCTATGCTCCGGTGATCTTCATTAGCGCTCTGTCAGGCCAGCGCATTCACCTGGTTCTTGAAACAGCGTATCGTGTCTTTGAGAATCGTTTCATCCGTGTACCGACTTCGGAATTGAACCAGATTCTGCGGGATGCGCTGGAGCGCCACGCACCGCCGGATAAGGGGGCCAAACGTCTCAAGATTTTCTATGGGTCGCAGGTACGCACAGATCCACCGTTGTTCCTATTCCATATCAACGAAAAGCGGCTGCTGCACTTTACCTATGAGCGTTATCTGGAAAATCGTATTCGGGAGGCATACCCGTTTGAAGGAACTCCCATTCGGCTCAGCTTCCGTGAGCGCAAACGGGACGAAGAACAACAGAAATAGATCGTTCGGCGCTAGCGCAGGGGTTTGAGGTCAACCAGTTCGTAGGCAATCGTCGGCTGCTGACGGCCTTTGACTCGTAGCTTGCCCAAGGGGTTAGCCACAACCAGATCGCCCAACCGCTTGACGACCGATTCATCCACCAAAATCTGACCAGGCTTCGCCAGTTCTTGTAGACGCTTGGTCAGGTTGACGGTATCGCCAATCGCCGTGTAGTTCATGGCATTTTCATTGCCGATATAACCCACAACCGCGTCACCCACATTGACACCAATACTGTATGACAGCTTGTATCCGTGCTGCACGTTGACTTCATGTGCGGCATGCATCATGGCCAGGGCGGCTTCAGTCGCGCGATGGACGTGATCTTGCATGGAGTTTGGCGCATTGAAAATGGCCATCAGGCCATCGCCCATGAACTTATCGAGTGTCCCATCCCAACCAATGATGACCCCCGCTGCCAGGTTCAGATAATGGTTGAGTGTCTCCATGACCTGTTCGGGGGCGGCATTTTCACTCCACGACGTATAGCCGCGAATGTCAGCGAACACGACGCTGATTTCCTGGCGATGCCCACCGAGTTCGACACCTTCTGGCCGGGATAGCGCTTGCTGCACCACCGATGGTGGCACAAAGCGCTCAAACGTGTTCTGGACCTTTTCTTTGCTGGCTTCCAGTTCTTTATACAGGCGGCTGTTCTGGATGGCGACGGCGGCGTAGTCACTTAGGGCTTCGAGTAGCTCCCGGTCGCCCGCATGGAACTCGCGCGAGCTAGCTGTATAGTTGGCGACGCTTAAAATGCCGACAATCTGCCCCTGAATGCTCAAGGGCGCATAGGCCATTGCAATCGGTTTGTTGGGATGTTTGCGCAATTGTTCTGGCCCGAACAGCATGGCGGCTTCCGTCTGGATGACGTGACGCGCAATTGGGTCGTCAATTTGTCGTGAACAGGGGCGGGCATGAGTCAATGTCTGGTTGATCTCTGCCCGGCAAACCAGGTTACCGTCTTCAATTAGCGACAGTTGGCCTTCTTCAGCGACACAGATGCGGGATGCTGCCTGTACGATGCGCGGTAGCAAATCCGCCATATCGCTGATGGACGTCACATTTTTGCCGACTTCATACAACGTGTTAAGCTGTTGCACCCGATGCTGCAATTCCTGATTGGCTTTGAGAACACGTTGGGTGAGGGCTTCTTTCTCCCGCCGCAGCCGGGTTTCCGCCAGGGCATATTCGATGGCTTCCAGCATTTCTTCAGGATAGAAGGGCTTGCGTACATAATCTTTGACGCCCAGACGATAGACCTCAATCGCGATGTCTTCCGAGCCTTTGGAGGTCATCAAGATCACCGGGATATCCAGATTGTGGCGATTGAGCTGTTCCAGCAGTTGGGCGCCGTTCATGCGCGGCATATGGAAGTCAAGCAGAATCAGGTCAGGTTGATGCTGCACGGCCATCTTGAGGCCCTCACGTCCATCGTGGGCCAGGACATGGCTGTAGCCTGCGGGTGTCAGGACGTGCTCGACAACAAAGTCAAGCATATCTTGACCGTCATCTACGACCAGGATCTTTTCTTGCACTGCGACGTCTTGCAGTTTGGTGACCTGCATAGCCTACCTGAATAATGTTGAATTTATGATTTTCATAACATAACTACATTATAATGCAAAATAATAATTAATTTCATGAAATATCTTGATGAAAAATTAATTATTCGATAATCGTATTATCTTAAGACTTGGCATTGCACCCAGGAATTCAGCTTACTATAATGCGCATAATGCCGCAAACGTGCCATACAGCTAACCAAACGAGCAAACCTGCGAATTGATGATACAATGCGGATGTTAGCCCACAAGAGACCGACTGTTTAATTGTGAAGCATGCGCCCTTGCCGCGCCCTAAAATGCGCGCACCCATCTTCTTACGAGAAGTACTCGACCGGATTATTCTCATCGTTGCTATCTACGCCTTGATTAACATGGCGAGTGTTCGTTATGTTGTCGATGGCATGAGCATGGAACCCAACTTCCACGATCAGGAATACTTGATTGTCAGTCGCATCAATTATTTGCTAGGCGAGCCGGAAATGGGCGATATCATTGTCTTTCATTTCCCAGATAATCCGCTGGAAGATTACATCAAGCGCGTGATTGGCGTCCCTGGCGATGTCGTGGAAATGAGAGATACCTATGTTTTTGTTAATGGCAATCTGATTGAAGAGGCGTACATTAATGAGCCATGCACTGTCAATAGTTGCAGCGACCGTGTGTGGCAGCTCGGCCCGGATGAGTTCTTTGTCATGGGCGATAATCGCAATCGCAGCAGCGATTCGCGGGCTTTTGGTCCCGTAGGCCGCGAGTTCATCATTGGCGAAGTGGTGTTTCGTTATTGGCCCTTGGAGAACATCGGCTTGATGCATCAGTATGCATTTACAGATTAACAACGACGCACGAGCAAGAAACTGACTACTGACTGAAAACAGACAATGGGGCGGTTCACCGCCGACGAGTGACTACATGATTGAATCAACACAGCCAACACAGCCCGACTCACAGCCGTCACCTGCTGAAGACACCCAACAAACTGACGTATTGCAGCCCGATGCACCTGAAGCTGCATCGCTCAATGTGTCACCACCATCGACAGAAGCGGAAACCCGTCGCCCGCGCCTGCGTGTTCCCAGCTTCTTAGGCGAACTGGTACGGACGGTGGTCTTCGTCGTGCTGGCAACGGCGCTCTTTGACCTGGCGATTCCGCGCTCAGTTGTTGAAGGCAGCAGCATGGTCCCCACCTTCCATGATGGCGACCGGCTGGTGATTAGCCGTGTGCATTTGCTGTTTGGCGATATTGACTACAATAACATCATCGTCTTTAACTCGATGAATGTTAACGAGCCAAATACCATGATTATCAAGCGCGTGGTTGGTCTGCCGGGTGATACCATCGAATTCCGTGAGCAGCGCGTCTATCGCAATGGCGAAGAATTAGACGAAGACTATATCAACGAAGTCTGTACGGCCTATAAATGCCCGGACCAGATGACGACCCTCGGCCCGGAAGAATACTTCGTCATGGGCGACAATCGCAACCACAGCCTGGATTCCCGGCGTTATGGGGCTGTCACGCTCGATCATGTTGTGGGGCGCGTGGTGCTGCGCTACTGGCCCCTGGAAGGCATCGGACTGATCGACGAATAAGCACAGGTACGCCTTATCGACTACCATCTGGATGGCCCTATCTATGACCTTACCAAACCCAACAAAGGATCTACCTGTACCCAGCAAGCGACCGCAACTGCGTGTCAGCGGTTTCTGGACGGAAACCTTGCGTACGGTGGTCCTGGTGTTTGTGGTGACTGTGTTGTTTGATATAGCCATTCCACGCTCATTGGTGGAAGGCCGCAGTATGCAGCCCACATTCCAGGATGGCAATCGACTGATTATCAGCCGCGTGCATTACATGTTCGATGATCCCACTTATGGCGATGTCATCGTGTTCAACTCCATGCGTGAGCGCGAAGTTGGTGTGATGCTCATCAAGCGGGTGATTGGCCTGCCCGGTGACACTGTGGAAATTCGCAACCAGCAGGTTTACATCAATGGTGAACCGACCAGCACTGACTATACCTTTGAGGATTGCATGACCTGTTCAGATCGCACGGTAACGCTCGGCCCGGATGAATTCTTCGTCATGGGTGATAATCGCAACCACAGTACCGACTCGCGTATCTTTGGTCCGGTAACGCGCGACCATATTGTGGGGCAGGTATTATTTCGGTACTGGCCCCCCAACGAATTTGGCATCATTCAATCCGTAGACCTTTTTGATAACCTTGATCCCACACCCACAGCCGTAAATGAGTAACGCAATGCAAAAAAGCGCCATGCACAAACACGAATCTGCTCGTTGGTGCCCCAATTGCCAAATCGGCAAGCAAACAGCCAAAACCGTCACATTAACTGCGCGTGTCAATGACACGCTGCTGCAAGTACCGGATGTAAGTTTGTATACCTGTGATATCTGCGGTTATGAAGAAATGGATGCCGACGTTAGCGAAATGATCGACGAACTAAGCCATCTTGATGAGAATTCTGGCGAGGAAAAAACGGCCAATGGCGGCGAACATGCGACTCATCAGTCGCCTGCCGTATTCAATCAGAAAGACATTCACCTGAAGTAGATCATTTCACACGAGTATCTCATGTAATTCACTGTCATTTTCGGATTGCGACCCTTGACGCCACATCGGTCGTTTTATATACTGTTCCGAGCATAAGGCCCGTTCGTCTAGGGGACTAGGATGCCACCCTTTCAAGGTGGAGACAAGAGTTCGAATCTCTTACGGGCTACATACGGAGACATACTCCGAACATTGAGAAGCAGTCGCCAAACGGCTGCTTTTTTTGTTCCTACCTACCACTGCTTGCATTTCCTTGGCCTTTACCTGGTCTGAAATATGCTTCAAATAGGCAAAGGGTGGTAACAATACCATATTTACAATAGTTCCAAACCGAGCAGGGTCTAAATCCTCTATACGTGCTTTATGTTGGCGATATAAAGAGACAAGACTTATTTGATTGGATCGCCGTTTATCCTGCCATTCTTGCCAGAGTGAGTCCCAAACTTCATCTGTAATTTTACCAATGGTGTACAGGCGTGCTGTGCGTGTTTCTTCTTCGCTAATTGCTTTCAAAGCATCTTCTAATTGCTTTTCTTCACTGGGGCGTAGATGCCCAAGATTTTCAGCGACTTCTTTCGTATAGGCGTCTTGAATCGCAAGTATCTGATCAAGATTGATGTGGATTTGTTTTATCAATTGGGCGATTTGGTCATCAATGATTTCGCACTTAATATTGATGTTGCTGCTCCAGACGCAGTAGTAAGCTGTGCCACCGCTTTTGCGACTGGAATTTGATGTAGAGACTGTAAGCTTAATTAAGTTGCAGGTATCCTCATTGTGAAGAAAAGCGAGTTCTTTTAGAAGATTGAAGTGCCGACGTTTAGCGATGCGGTGCCGCGATCAGTAGATCTTCGAGAGTGTATTGACGGCTGGCTTTCTACGATCATTCTTAGTGGGAAGAAAAGACCACTACCTAAGGTAGTGGTGTAAGCCAAGGTTAGACCAGAAAAGCGGGGTACGATAACCTCCCTGGAAGGTGCGAACTTCAAGGAGGGAAAAGTGTCCCGCCGATTCCACCAGTGTATTGAAACCCACAAGGTGTACACTTAATTGCAGCTTGCGCGCCCTACATACTGTCGTCGGGCATTATGCCACTAACAGTCAGTAGACAGAGCGGTCTCATCACTTATAATTTCAGTGATATGAGGTGATTTTGTTGGTTAATATCTTCTTCTTTAAGCAGAATCACTATTTTACAGAAGTTTATGGATACTACCGAAAACATGTGTAAACTGTTGTTGGTTGAGGATGCAACTGATCTCGCAAATGTCCTCAAGCGGGATTTAGTCAGGGCCGGATTTGAAGTATTACACGCAACTGATGGATTGCATGCTTTACAACTCCATGCCAGCCATAACCCCGATCTCATCATCTTAGATTGGATGCTGCCTAAGTTAGATGGCATCGGCGTCTTGCGGCAAATTCGCGAGCATTCTGCGACGCCAGTCATTATGTTAACGGCGCGTGTTGAAGAATTAGACCGTGTGATGGGCTTGGAAGTCGGCGCAGATGATTACATGACCAAACCCTTTAGCACCCTGGAATTGATCGCCCGCGTTAAAGCTATGTTACGTCGTGTGGACTTGATCGAACAAACCCTCAAGCAAGATCGTCAGCCTGATGCCACAGCAATGATTCAATACGGCAATTTGTGTTTAGACCCTACCAGTTACAATACGCAGGTCAATGGCACACCATTGGACTTGACCCGCACAGAATTTGACTTGCTCCGACTATTTTTACTGAATCCGGGCCGGGCATTTAGCCGCGCTTATTTATTAGAAACGATATGGGAAGTCGATTATATCGGCGGGGATAGGGCCGTTGATAACGCCGTAATGCGGTTACGTAAAAAACTGGGGCCCATGGGCGAAGCGATAGAGACTGTCTGGGGGGTTGGGTACAGGCTACATGATGAACATTAAACTATTGTGGCGCTTTTCCTTACCGGTTGCGTGGGTGCTATCGCTGGCCTTTGTAACGGGTTTAATTTTCATACTCGGATTACTGGGACAAACAACGGGCACAGGCATTGGCGCTTCTATGCTCATTACGGTAGCTTCTGTGCTGATGTTTGTGTTCCTCACCCAGTTACCTACGGGGCGGTGGTGGCAACGGATCCTCTATGAGCTACTGATGTCTGTCGGATCGGGCATGCTGGTCTACATCGGCCTGATGTGCATGGAAATGATAAAAATTGATAGCACGGAATATGTCAATAACCAGCTTTTTAATATTCTCATTCCCTTAGTGATCTTTTCTCATGTTGCAGTGCGGATTTTTGCGCGGCCTTATGTGGTCTGGAGCCAGATGCGTAAGCGGCGGCTTGTCTGGGATATCACGCATGCCCAGTTGCGTCTCGTCATCCTGACGATGCTACTTTTGTTTTCGTTATTGATAATCCTCCAATTAGCGAGCTTCAATCTTGATACGCAAACATCCGATTACATCACGACACTGATCACATTGTTTATTGCGATTGCGGGATTTTTCGGCATCTTGACCGGGATCATGTTGTTTATAGTGATTATCCCAGCTAGCTTTATCTCCTATACTACCGCACGACGCATGACTCGCCGCCTGGATGAACTGGTTTCTGTCACACAGTCTATACGCAATGCGGATTATGATGCCCGCGTGGCTGTGGAAGGTATTGACGAAATTGCCCGATTACAGACGAACTTCAACGCCATGATGGATGAACTCGATACCGCTCGCCAGCAGCTAGAAGCTGAACGCGATGCAGTACGGCAGCTATTGAACTCTCGGCGGCGCTTATTTGCTGATGTATCGCACGAATTGCGTACCCCTGTTGCTACCATCCGCGGCTATTTAGATTCGCTCAATACTCAGGCCAACACCGCCGATGACATCGAGATCATCACACGGGAGACATTGCGCTTACAACGTCTGATTGATGATGTGTTCACGCTTGCACGGGCCGATGTGGACCAGTTGCAATACAGTATCCAGACGATGGATATCACGGGCGTCCTGGAACATACTAAGCAGGCTGTTCGTAAGCAAGCATGGCAATCGCACAAAGTGGATATTGTGCTGGACTATACGCCGCAGATCCCGCTTGTGATGGTTGATGAAGAACGGTTTGAGCAGGTGCTTTATAACCTCTTGCGGAATGCCGTCCGTCACACGCCCCCCGGCGGGTTCATTCGTGTGATCGTCAGCACAACTGCGACACACGTAACCATTGATGTCCAAGATACGGGCGAGGGCATTGCAGCAGCAGATTTGCCCTATATTTGGGATCGCTTCTATCGCGCGGCGGAAACGCGTGCTCACGATTCTAGCGGGTCTGGCTTAGGCTTGGCGCTAGTCAAAGAGATGATAGAAGCCATGCATGGCACCGTCGGCGTTAAGAGCACAGTCGGGCGCGGTAGCTGCTTTACGATCAATCTATGTCGCGCCCAGCCCCTACTCAATGAAAGCACGCCGACCTTGAGCGAATACATCCCCGGCCATTACAACTCAGACCATCATCTCCCAGGCGAGCAAATCTCTATGGCATCTGACGCGAATATGTAGTCTGCGACATTTTTGCGACACTTTTACGATAATTGTAAGACACCTCTTTTTTATCATCTTGAATGTATCCACTTCAACAAGCAAGGACATTCCAGATGGTGAAAAACTCAATCTTGATTCAAGCAAGCCATCTATCGCGCACGCTCACACTCGGCAATGAACCCTTACACGTCTTGAAGGACCTATCGTTTGAAATCCGGCGTGGGGAATGGGTGTCACTCACCGGCCCATCCGGGTCCGGTAAATCGACGCTGCTTGGTTTGTTGGCTGGCATCGATACGCCGACCAGCGGCAAGCTGGCTATCGACGGCGTTGATATTACTCACATGAGCGAGCATCAGTTAGCGCGCATCCGTAATGAGAAAATTGGCATTGTTTTTCAGTCATTCAACCTCATTCCGACTCTCACGGCGCAGGAAAATGTGGAAATACCACTCTATATCCGTACCTCAGCCGGGGATGCACAAAAGCAGGCCCGGCTTATGCTGCAACAGGTCGGCTTAGGCGATCGACTGAAGCATCGCCCACACCAGTTATCCGGTGGACAGCAACAACGTGTCGCGATCGCCCGTGCTCTGGTCACAAAACCGGCTGTTTTGTTGGCCGATGAGCCGACCGGCAACCTCGATACTGAAACTGGCGATCAGGTGCTGGAACTATTTGCCGAACTACGTGCTCTCTTTGGTTTAACCATTGTCGTCGTCACCCACGATCAGCAGGTCGCGGAATACGCCGATAGAACTCTACATCTTGTCGATGGTGAATTTGTGCGCGACATGGGCGAATCACTCAAATACAAGGCAGGGGCATAATGCAACGATATCTATTCTTCATCAAGTACGCCCTCAGAGGGTTACGGCGCGGTGGTCAGCGCGTATTGATTGCCATGCTGGCTGTAGGGTTCGGAGTGATGTCGCTGATTACAATGGGGACGATTGCCCAGGCGATGCAAAATGCCATGGAAACTTCCCCAGAGCTGGTCGTTGGCGGCGATTTGCGCATCGCTAAAAGTGAGATGGTTTCCAACGAAGAAATCAGTAATTTGCTGGCACCTCTGCAAGCTGAGGGGCTCATCACCAGCTATAGTCCGGTCAGCGAATTCTATGAATTCATGATGCGGACTGCCGATAGTAGTCGCATACGGTATATCTCGCGTTTGTTCGGCGTCGATCCGTCGGCCTATCCAATTGTGGGTGATGTAACGATTAAGGAGCCTGCCAACAGCACGCTAGCCGATCTGACATCGGAACTGGGCACAACCGTCATCACGCGCGATATTGCCGATGAGTATGGCCTGGAAATGGGTGATACGATGCGACTGACCTCCCATGATGGGGAGATGTCGCTGGCAATGCCGCTGACAATCACAGGTATTGTCAACGATAATCCCTCTCATATGGGGCGGCGTATCTACTACAGCCTAGAAACAACAGAAGCACTCTTTAGTGAAACCGCTATCTATGATTACGTGGTTATACAAACCGATCAGCAAGAAGCAGCCGCAACTGCGATAAGTGAGGCTGGCTGGTTTGTTCAACGGGCAGATTTACAGGTGCTTGAACAAAGCCCAAATGATGAACTGTTTATATTCATGGTCCAGGGCGCGGGGGTTCTGGGGTTGCTGGTCGGTGGCATCGGTATTGCCAACACGATGCAGGTACTATTGACCCAGCGTAAACAAGAAGTCGGTATCCTCAAAACCCTCGGATATTCACAGCGGGATATGATCTTTATCTTCGTGCTGGAAGCTGGTTTGCTGGGTGTGGTGGGCAGTATTTTGGGCGCATTGCTCTCAATGGTTGTCGCGAATGGCATCATGCAGATCTTCTCCAACAGTAGCTCCTTGCTCATGCAATGGAACCCGGACCCACTGTTGATGGGTGGCGGTATCCTCATCGGTATTGTTACAACGGTTATCTTTGCGATGTATGCTATTGTCAGCGTGAGTAGTGCGCGGCCAACCGTCATCTTCCGGCGGGAATCCAAACAGGGCCGTAGCTGGCGTGGGATTTTTACCGCACTCGGATTTTATGTGCTGCTGGCGATCCCTTTCTCTGTCGTAACTAGCCTATTCCTGGGCTCTGTGGAAAAGGGCATTGGTATTCTACTGTTTGCGCTGGCGGGCCTTGTGGTCCTGGGTGTCGGACTCGGTATATTGACCTGGGTTATCCTGCGTATCATGCCGACCTTTAACTTCAATCTGTTGCGGATGGCACGCAACAATATGCGCAAACGCGCTTTCTCGATGATCTTCGCTATGATTGCGCTATTCGTGGGCGTATTCACACTGGGTTTCGCCATGACCATTATCCAGATTAGCTTGGGTCAATACGCTGAACGTAATCCTGAAATCGAAGGCTATAACCTTCAGGTGCTTACGGATACAGACACAGTACCGGAGATCGTATCCGCGTTAGAAACTGAGGGCGTGGAAGCGGTGAACGCTCGCTATAGCACGTCCGCTGGAAAAATAACTTTTGATGCCGTGGATAACTACTGGGATAATGGCGCACTGCAAATTCGCAGCATTCCCTGGGATATAGATATCCTTGAAGGCCCTGAACTCGGTAGTGACATCGGCGTGTATGTTTATGGGCCTGATGAGATCGAACTCGAGGGCGAGATGAGCTATACCGCGCTAGATGGCACTGTTTATACATTGCCGATTCTGGGGCGATATGCGAGTTCTGGCGAAACCGTTCTGAATAACGTCTATCAGCCTGTAATCAGTTGGGAAACCTACGAGTCACTAGGCAGCCCAGCGCTCAATCATGTAGAAGTCTATGCTATTGCAGATAACGCACAGGTACAGGCGATCGCCAGTACGATCGGGCAAGCATTCCCGGATGTGATGACGACGAACAGTATCGACCTGATGGAAGAATTAAATGGTATGTTCCTCAACATATTCTACTTCGCACTGTCGATGTCTGGTTTGGCATTGCTGGCGGGTGTGATGTTGATTGCGAATGTAGTCAGCTTGGCTATGATGGAACGCCGTTACGAAATCGGCGTGATGAAGGCCGTTGGTTATACACAATCTAATGTATTGCTGACGATTGTGTTGGAGTATGGGCTCGTCGGGTTTGTGGCAAGTATCGTTGCTATCCTGGGGATACAAGCCATGATCACCTTCATCACGCTCACCCAATCTGCCGCTGAAGGGATGCTGTTCATTGAACCTATCACAGCCATTGTCATCCTAATCATAGGATTGGCACTAACCCAGGCTACAGCGCTAACAGCTGCGTGGGCACCTGCTAAAATCCGCCCCTTAGCAATTCTCAACGAACGAGCGTCATAACTTATATCGCCCCCTGGTACATAATCCTGGGACTGGAAATAAGTTGAGTCCTTCCGAAATCAGAAATAATAAAGCGCTCATTCCGGGCGCTTTATTAGGCATTTTAGTGAGTTGAGAACTGGAGGCTGGAAATAGAACACTACTCGCTCTACGTGTTACTTAGCTACCAAAGCCAAGTCCTTCACCGGAAGGATCATATTCATCCTTATTGAATGACCACATCGGACTGCCAGGGCATACCTGCACGAAGTTTTCGTCCAATGGACGTACTTCCCAATGCCACAGGCCGCCATCGGGAATATCAGTCAGGTCGATGCTGTCGTTCTGGCGTAGATCAAAGGTGTAGTCGATCCATTCATCTGGGTTTTCCGTGATGAAGTCATAATCCGGTGGGTAAAGGCGCAGTAGATAACGCGGCGCGCGCGGCCCCTGCCAATTAAAGACAATCGTGCCAGTTGAAGGGATGCCGGCGGCATTGTTGATTGGCTGTAGCAACGTGTACCCCTCACAGACGATAGCAGGCTCTACCGGGATGCTGTCGCCAGGAACGAGGAGAGTTTGTCCGGCACGGATTACGTTCACATCCGCAATACAGTTACCTTCTGCCAGGGTTTGCGCCCAAGTGTCGAACTTATCGGCGATACTGGTCAGGGTGTCGTTATCCTGCACAGTATATTCCAGTGACCAGTCATTACGTGGTTCGCAGGTAGCTTCCTCTGGAAGCAGTGTCGCTGTGGGCAAACCCTGAATACCCTCAACGGTCACACTGACGAAAATGGACTGCGTCGGTGTTGCGGTCGACGTCCCTGACGGAAACGGTGTTGCGGTTGGTGGCTCGATAGTGGGTGGTGGCAGCAGCGTGTGGGTCGCTGTCGTACTGGCAACGGTCGCATTGGCCACCTGGGCGACTTCCATCGGCGTTGCCGAGGTCTGCTGCGTGGGATACGGCGTTACTGTGATGGCATCCGTTTGCGAGACAGCCGGATTGTTCTGTGAAGAATTATTAATAAAGCTGGGGACAAGCATGCCGATCCCCAGAGCGAACAGACTGAAAACGAGCGTCCAGTACCAACCAGGAAGTAATTTTCTCATGCCGGAAACCAGTTTCATTGTGGTTGCTGCTCCTTGTAGGAAGATAAGTCCTGGGCAACAAGCTGCCCGTTCTGTAATTCAAAAGCGCGATCCACATACGTGCGGACGGTCACATCATGCGAGACAATCAGGAAAGCGGTTCCCTTGGAAGCAGCGAAGCTCCGCAGCAGGCGCAGAGTACGATGTGCCGTGCGCGTATCAAGGCCGCTGGTAGGTTCATCGGCGAGCACAATTGCCGGATGGAGCGCCAGGGCGCGGGCAATGGCGACGCGCTGCTGTTGCCCACCAGATAGCTGACCAGGCAAATGGTCCGACCAGGCAGTGAGGCCAACGGCTTCAAGGGCGGCACGCGCACGCTGCCGCCGCTCGAAGATCTGCACACCCGGCAGACGCAGCACTAAGTCGATGTTCTCTAGGGCGGTATAGGTCGGAACGAGCGTGTAGTTCTGGAAGATAAAGCCAAAATTGTGACGGCGAAGGTGGGCCTTGCGGCCCTCTGACAGGCGGTTTACATCGGTATCCTGGAAGTGAACCGTGCCACTCGTGGGTGTGTCGAGTGTACCAATCAGGTTGAGTAAGGTTGTCTTGCCACTACCGGATGGGCCAAAGAGCGCTACCAGCTCACCAGCTTCCACACTCAGGTCGATGCCCTGGAGCACGTTGACCATTGCCTTGCCGGAGCCAAAACTGCGCGTGACATCTTCTACACTGACAAGCTGGCCCTCATAGCGTTTCGTATCGCTCATGATGCTTTCTCCTTGCGGCCAGTTAGGCGTCGCAGCCAATGGAACAGGCCTTTACGATCCGGTGCTGCATCCTGGGGCAACATGTCACTGAGGATGGCATCGCCATAGACCTCGTCCTCTTGTTCCGGACGCAGCAGCACCCCCTCTGGCCGAATTTCGACTGCGATGTTGGGCGCCTGACGCAGCACCGACTGCACATTCTGTGGCAGATGGATGCGGCCCTCGTTATCCAGTTCGGGCTGTTCCTGCGCTGACTGGCCCAGAGCGCCATCGCGCAGCGTCAGCACACGGTCAGCATATTGGGCGATCTTCATATCGTGTGTGACCATCAAAATCGTCAGGCCGTATTGCTCGCGCAGTTCCATCAACAAATCCATGACCGCCACAGCCGTTTTACCGTCGAGTGCTCCGGTGGGTTCATCTGCCAGCAGCAGGCGCGGCTGATTGGCAATGGCAACAGCGATGGCAACACGCTGCTGTTGACCACCAGAGAGTTGATGTGGCTTCTTGTGCAAATGCTCGATCAAACCCACCGCGTCCAGCAGTTCGCGGGCTTGTTTGTTTCGCTGGAAAGGCGACACGCCAGCGAGCATCATCGGTAGGGTGACGTTGCCGAGCGCGTCACGGTGAAATAGTAGATTTTTGTCTACCTCTTGCCATACAAACCCCACCTGTCGCAGGCGATAGGCTGCCAGGGCACGGCCTTTCAATGCCAGCAGCGACTGTCCATCGACAGTCAACTGACCAGCGGTGGGCTTATCCAGCCCGCCGAGCAGGTTCAGTAGCGAGCTTTTACCCGCGCCACTGGGGCCAATGATGGCGACCATCTCACCCTGTGTCATAGTAAAGTCAATGCCACGCAGGGCCACAATCTCATGACCGTCGACCTTATAAGCGCGGACGACCTGTTTGCAGTCGATGAAGAGCGGGTTGGCGGTTGTGTTGGGGCCAGATGAACTATTGCTGGACAATGACATCGCCTTCCTCCACACCGCTGAGAATTTCCACGCGGTCATCTGTTTCCAGGCCAACCACCACATCCTGTACACGTTCGCCTTCTGGCGTCTGGATCACGACAAAGGTGCGGTTGCCGAAGGTGTTTAGGGCCTGCGGCGGCAGCCAGAGCGTATCCTCGCTTTCGCTAAGTGTCATGGTGATATTGACCAGTGCGCCACTTTGTAGTTCTGGCAGGGATGCTGCCACGCGCACAGTTTGATCCACTTCTCGGTTGCTGATGGGCAATTGGCGAATCACGCACTGCACGCGCGTTTCCGGGCGATTGGCTTCCTCACAGATTCCGACCTGACCAACTTGTAATTGCTGGATGTCGGTGTAGGCGATGCTGGCGATGGCTTCCAGCGGCTGCGGTAGCGCCAGTGTGATAACCGTTGTATAGGCCGATACGCTGTCGCCCGGTTGGATCGTGACTTCCAGCACGACGCCTTCTATCGGCGCAGTGAGGGTGGAACTGGCGATCTGCTCGCGCGTACGATCCAGCGCCAGTTGTGCCTCGATAACCGCATCCACTAGGTCAGGATCGCCGCCGGAGGTTTGTGCTTCTTCCAGCGCGATCTGGGCTTGCAGCACCCGATTTTCCTGCTGCTGGAGTGATAGTTCCGACTGACGATAGCTGGCGGAAGCCGAATAATAGCTGCGCTGGGCACGCGCCAGCGCTTCCTGGGCGCTGATGAGCGCTTCCAGTCGCGAATTCACTGTCGCGGCAGGCGTGTCGGGGTAGCTGACTGCGTCATCGTAATCGCGCTGGGCATTTTCGAGAGCACGCTGGGCCGATTCCACACTGGCCCAGGCGTCATTGACCGAGGCCCAGGGCAGGCTCAGACGCTGACTATCCAGCGACATCTGTTCGCTGGCCAGGTTGAACTGGGAATCGGTCACGCTGTCGCCGCTGGTGGCACTGCCATCGACCAGACGCCGCTGGGCTGCCGCCAGATTCAGTTCCTGGGTTTGCAGCGTGGATTCCAGGTCGTCAATTTGCAAGTCTGCCAAAATCTGGCCTACGCTGACGGTATCGCCACGCCGCACATTGACGCTGCGGACGCTGCCATTGACCTCGAACGCCAGTTGCATCTGGTCACGTGGCAGCCATCTACCAGAAAATTCATAGACATCGCTGACCGTGCCGCGCTCGACGGTGTAGGTCGTTCGCTGTGCCGCTGGTGCCGTCGGGATCGGCGTAGCGGTAGCGATTTGCTCCTGGGCAAAGCTCTGTTCACCATTAGGCTGACAGGCGGCAACCAGAAAGATGAGAATGATTAGGATGAGCGGTTTTTTCATGGACAGAACCATTCCTTGTGTCAATACAATGCGTTTAGCTTCTGGTGATAGCTAACGGCTCTTGGTTGGCTTAAATACTGCCGAGCTTAACAGCCCGTGAAAGCTGTTGGCGCGTCAGGACGAGCGCCATAATGAGTGCAACGATCAGCAGCACGGCCCCAAACAGGCCATACACCAGCAGAATCTCATCCCATGCCAGACGAAGTTGGTAGGGTGGCAGACCACCACTGAAGTCGAACATGGGCAGGAACAGGATGGTCGTCCCCAGGCCAATGAGCGTGCCGCTGCCCACACCGCTGAAAGCGATCAGCGATTGCAACAGGAGCACATATAACCTCACCGAGAAACTGCTCATACCCATTGCCCGCAGGGACCCCAGTTGGGCGGCCTGTGCCTGGAGCGAAGCCGTACTCTGGATAATGGCGCTGATGAGCGTCAGCACGATAGCGGCGACGAAGCCTACCGACAGGAAGCCGAGTACCCCCCGGCGGCCCGGTTCGGCTTGTGCCAGGGCGAGCTGTGTACCTGGGTCGGTATAGCGCAGCACAGGGAAGTTGAGCGCGGTAATGGCTTGTTCTGCCTGATCGACCGTGTAGCCCTCGGCGACATTGATCCATACATCGAAGGGCAGTGGCGTTCCAGCAATTTCAAACAGCGGCTGTAAGCTGGTGATGAGGTAAAACCCTTGGGCAGACGGATCGACTGTCGGGAAGTAGTCAATCAGGCCGACCACCACCGCGCGGATTTCGCTCTGCCACTCACCCAGTACCGTGATCTGGTAGTTGACTTCATCGCCTACCGTGATGTGGTATTGATCGGCGACCTGTTTGCTGAGGATGACGCCCGTCCGGTTGAGCGCCAGTTCGTTGAGCAGGTTGCCCAGCGGTACATCGCTGTAGTCATCCCGCATGAAGGTGACACCGCCCAGTCCTTCCCGGTCCACACCGATGACCGTGCCTTCCAATCGCTGCCCACCGACCGTTAGACGCCCATTGTATTTGCCCACCCGTGACAAGTAAGCTACTTCCGGCAAATTGAGCACGTCAATGACAGGCGGGGCGTTGTAGCCTGTGATCTCGCTGTCGCCCTCGTCGCTGGTTTCGGTCTGCGTGTCCGTAATCGTCGTAATCTGTAGTTCACTGCCAACGCGATACCGGATGACATCCAGCAAGCTCTGGTCGAGCGTATTCGCCATTGAGGCGGTGTATCCCGCTAGACTGAGGGTGAAAGCGGTCATCAGCAGCGTGCCGCGATAGCGCCCCATGCCGCGTGTGATCTCTCGCAAGGCCATGAGCAGCGGCATGTCACTCGTTACTGCCAGAATCCGCGCCAGGACACCTAGTATCAGCGGTAGCAACCGCAAAAACAGCAGCGTCAAACCGAGTGCGAACAGTGTCGGGCCTATGAAGGTCAGTGGGTCAGCAAAGGGGCTGTCTGCGCTGGCATCAATGCCCTGACGTTGGACCAGGGTATAGAGCGTGTAACCTGCCAGGGCAATCGCTGCCACATCCAGGTAGGTTCGTTGCCACCAGGCTTTAGCAGGCTGGCGACTGACGCGCTTTAGGCTGTTGATGTTTTGTATGGTAATGCGCCACGCCAATAACAGGCCACTGCTGGCTGCCACGATACCGGCTCCGATGGCCAGCAGCAGCGCTTCGGCAGACAGTTGAATATCTTTTACCGAGGCCTGTCCGGTGAAGTCGAGGAAGGATTGCGTGCGTCCGATGAGCTGCACCAACAGCGGGCTGAAAATCAGCGCTGCGAACAGCGAGACGCCGACAATGATCGCCCACATGATAATATGGATTCTCAATACGCCGGATCGGCTCATGCCGCGGCTGCGCAGCGTGACATCCTCGGCTTGCTGACGGGTTACCAATAGGCCGGATACCACCGCAATAAAGTAGAGCACGAGGCCACCTACAGGCAGAATGATAATGAACAATTGCTGCGTCAGGGCGTCGGCTTCCGCATTGAAGGCCCGCAGCCCTTCTTCAGGTGATTCGCTCTCGGTGATACCGGGGAGTGTCCGCTCAAGCTGGAGGTTGGTCGCTTCACTGCTGGCAAGCAGGGCGTCGATCTCTGATGTTCGCAGGTCGACCCCATCGAAGATCAGATACCAGGCGACCTCATCCACCGGGTTATCCACGCCCGCGATCAGGTCCGGCAGCACATCATCGGGAACCAGCAGCACCTGCTCGAAGAAGCGCGTCGGGAACAGCCAGGTCGGGTCGTTTTCGTTGATCGGTCGCCACATAGCGGCGACATAAGCTTCTATCGCCTGTCCACCACTGCGCAGAATGGTTAGTTCATCACCGACCTGCACACCATTCGTGAACAGCATGTTTTCCGGTAGCAGCAGCGGAACCAGCTCACCGCCCTCTGGTGGTGGCCATTGTCCGGCAGTGATCTCCATCAAGGAATCGGCTCCGGTGAGGCTGGCGACGGCGAAGGTGCCGATTGCCTGACGCGATTCGGTTAGGCTGGCATTGTAGCGCCCGCTGCTGAGGTAGCGCATCGACTGTGTCACAGGCAGACCGATGGCGTCCGCAAACTGCCCGTTGATGGCCGCATCCGCCGAGGTGACATCTGCCAGCGAGATATTGCCTTCCCAAGCGCCCAGATAGCGATACAACCAGGCGTAGGGTGGGTCATCCAGGCGAGAAGAGAGAATGTCGCTGTAGACAGCATCTACATACAGCGGCAGGCTCAATGCCAGCGTCACGGCAACGGTGATCCCCACCAGCACCCACAGCACCAGAACCATATGCTGCCGGAGGCGATCCAGGGTAAATGCGATGATGTCGATGAGCTTGAACATGGTGACTTTCTGGATACCTGCCGAACAGCAATCACGTAATTCAACAATGGGGGGCAGGTTGTATACCTGCCCCGATGGAATGGTTTCTATGCGTTGGCTGCTACCTGACAGGCCTGAACGTCTTCAAAGTACTGCTGGAAGCTCCCATCTTCTACTTGATTGCGGGTTGGCTCCTCCAGGTTGGCAACACAGGCCATATAATCCTGGGTCTTTTGCTGCGCGATTTGCAATTCGGTCGCCAGATCAGCCACCTCGTCGGCGGTGTAGCGATCAAACACATCCAGCAACCAACTTGTCATGCCCAAACCGGAAATGCTGACATCCGAGGGCAAGAGGATCGTGCCAGACTGTGACATGAGGGACGCCATTGTGTTGTAGAAGTCGGCTGTAGCATCGCCCTGGGTACTGCGCAGACGATCACTGTTGATGAGCGACATCCGGGCGGGCATGGAATCCAACATATCAGCAGCATTGGCGATATAGGACATGAGGCGATAGCAGGCCTCTGGGTGCTGGCTGGTTGCACTCAGGTACAGCGCGCCGAGATCAAAAGCCACCGCATTGCGGTTTGTCCCTGTCGGGAACGGCGCAGTCAGGTTGCGGGCCAGCACCCCATCACCAGCGGCGTTGCTGCCACCACCAGGACCGCCGCCAAAGACGCCACGTCCGCCACCTAGGTTCAGAACACCCTGCCCAGCGACGATAGCCGCGTCACCCTGCGGACGGATACTGATTTCTAAATTTCCATCCGATGTATTGATGGCCGATGCGTAGGAAATGTAGCCGTCCTTCACCAGATCGAGCACCTGCTGAATCGCGGCCATCGTGGCCGGATCGGTAAAGTTGACCGTAACTGGGTCGGTACGTGTGTCAAATGGCAGTCCACCATAGACCGCAATCAGATTCATGAGCGCGGTTGCGTTAATATCGTTGAACTGCAAGGGGGCTTCATCCGTATCCACGACATTGCGAAGCTGCCGTAGAGCATCCTCGAATTCACTGACGGACCAGCCATCAGTCGGAATCGGCACACCCGCTTCATTGAACAGTGCCGTGTTGATGGTCAGCACCAGGGGTGAAATCTGGATCGGGAGTGCCCAGGTTTGCCCGTTAAGCTGCACCTGCTCGAAGACGCCGGGGATATAGTCGTTGGGGTCGATGGCTGGGTCGGAGAAAATCAACGGATCAAGGCCAAGCACGGTATCCAGGTCCAGACTGGGAATCAGGTTAGTGCCGGAATAGTAGCAATCGAAATTGTCTGTGTTGTTAGCACTTCCCAGTCCAGGCAGTTCTACATTTACGCGCCCGACTTCCGCATCCATCGCGGCAAATTCATCGCCAAGCGTTTCCCAGACATCATCGCCACCAATGGAGAAGCGTCCGCCAGCAGCAACACCGAAAGTTAACTCAATTTCACCGGGGGCTAGCACTTGCTCCGCTTCCGGTGGATTGACCGCAATCGGTATGGTGGCCCGTGCATCGGCAACAGCGAGGCGTTCATTGAAAGCGACAGCCGCTTCGTCGAGGGCGGTACGGGCATCTACGCCGTCACTGGACATGGTATCGAGTGCCGTAGTGATACCGCTGGCGAAGCGCATGTCGGCAGGCATTAGGCCCCCTGCAACGGCGGCTTCCAGCATGTCATCAGACAGGCCGCCAAAGGAAAAGATTTGTGGACCATCACCATTACCGCCACCAAAGCCATCCTGGGTCGGAGTATTGACTAGGGCCGAATGGGTCGCACCGGAAAGTTGGATCACGTTAGGCTGCTCGATCAGGAACTTGATAAGTTCCCAGGCCGCTTGCGGATTACTTGTTCCGCTGCTGATGGCATAGCCATTGACACTCAGATCTGCGCGACCACCTGGCAGTAAGGCATCGACTGTGCTGGATTCTTCCACTTCCTGCAATCCTGGTGGGGCATCATCGCCACCGCCAGCAGTGACAAAGATGGCCCGGCCACCAAAGCCACTACCAATCCGCATGGGAATCTGTTCTATGTCCATGTCAGCGGGATAGCTTGTGTAGCCTTCTTCCTGGAAGGCGATCCACGCATCCAGCAAATCCGCTAGTGCTGGGTCGCTGTAATTGGGCACAGATGGCGATACCATGTCATCCGCAATGCTTTGCCCGTACAGGCTCATAATGAGTGACTGTATCAGGTTCCCGCTGCTGCCCCCCTGTATCCACAGTCCAGGCAGGGTCATGCTGCCACTGCTGTCAAACTGCGCCAACTGACGGGCTGCAAACAGTAGATCGTCTAGCGTCCAGCTTGCATCTGGATAGGTCAGTCCGGCAGCATCGAAGGCTTCCGGCAGATAGGTCAGCACGGTAGCATCAACAGACAGCGGAACAGCCCATTGACCAAAATCCCAGCTAAAGGCATTTGCCAGTTCGCCCCGGAAATTGGCCGCACTGTAATCAGGATCGCTGCTGGCGAGGGGCGACAGATCCAGCAGATAGCCTGCGCGGGTGGCTTCCGAGGCGATGGTTTCATCTATCGGCAGCACATCTGCCATACGGAAGTATTCTGCCAGATCATCCTGATAGGCTTCAGCATCATCGTTATACTGCACCGGAGACCCAAACCCGTCATAGGTCACAAGCTGAACCTGAATACCGGGATGCGAAGCTTCAAATGTTTCTATTGCGGGCTCGATAATTTCCGAAGACAGCGTGGATACTGCCAATTGAATCACAACATCATTGTTCTGGGCACTGCTGACGCCTGCGCTCAGAGTTAACAACATAAGCAAAATCAGGGTAAAGTGTCTAGTGGTCATACAGCGAGACTCCTTGAATGCAATGGGAAAAAGCAAACCGAATAGTTCCAGAGGGTGCTTACGTGTTTCAATCTATCGCTGTCATGCCTGTTACGGGTTATCCTGGCCTTAAACTTCCTTAAATCTGCCTTAAATGGCTTGCGTGTTGTTTCATTCTTCTGGGATACTGATTGTGACGATAACTTATGGGAACAGGCACACATGATCGACGTCATCATCATTGAAGATGACCTCCTTATTTCCGAACCGATCAGTCGCTCACTGGGCAATTGGGGGTATCGAGTGAATGTGGCCAGAGATGGCGTATCTGGGCTGGAGATAGTGCTGGATAACCAGCCGGACCTGGTAATCCTCGACATTATGCTGCCAAAAATGGATGGCTGGGCGGTGTGCAAGAGTATCCGCGAAAAAAGCGTTGTGCCCATCCTGATGCTGACGGCGCTGACTGAGGAAGTTGATCAGATCTTTGGCCTGGAAATTGGCGCAGATGATTATCTGACCAAGCCCTTCAGCACGCGCGAACTGATTGCTCGTGTGAAGGCGCTGCTGCGCCGGGTGGAATTTGACCGCGCACATCTGACCCAGAATAACCAGATCATCATCGACAACATCCGCTTGGACCTCAACCAGCGGCAGGTCTACAAGGACGATCATGCGCTCGAGCTGCGCTACAAGGAATTTGAACTCCTCAGTTTGCTGGCCTCCCACGCCGGAGAAGTGGTCACCCGCTCAGAAATATTCGACAAAGTATGGGGCACGGACTGGCTTGGTGACATGCGGACGCTCGATGTCCATATTCGTTGGTTGAGGGAAAAATTAGAAGATGACCCTGGTAAGCCGCGTTACATCCAGACCATGCGCGGCGTTGGTTATTTATTTACGGCAGGTGGCGAATGAAAAAGGCAATCCGTTCGCGTGTGTCTAGCGAATCTTTCTTCAGGAAGCTGACCTTTGGCAGCCTGACCATCCAGGCACGGCTGCTGTTGGCCTATAGCAGCATCCTTCTGGTCGGATTCATGGTGATTACTGTGATGGCGGGCAACCAGCTTGCCACAGCCACTCGCTCTGATTATGAACGCAGCCTGCGTAATGAAGCGCACCTAATTGCACGCGGCGTGGATATTCTAGCCTCGGATCAGTTTGTCGATGCTCTGCCCACGGCTCCTACTGTGAATGACTGGTTTGTTGGGCAAGCGTCACACAACAATTTCACAACGACGCCAGTCGACGCCGAGATCATGTCGCTGTCACCCTCCGCGACCATAACATCGACCGAATCTGGCAGGGGCGTGGTCGAACTGATATCCCCGGATGGCGGCACAGTGACCGTCTCCGAGGAAGCTATCGCTGCCGCAGGTGGCTTCAGTCTGTGGATGCAGTCGCTGAATGACGACATACGCGACAATCTCGACAACTACACCTTAATGCCAGATACGCGCTTTTCCTTCATCAATCTTGATGGGGATCAGGAATCGTTGGCGGATGCGGTTCAGCGGATGCCAGAATTGAATGGTGCACTCACGGGTAACAGCGTCGTGGTGGAGCGCCGCGACGATACAGGCCAAATGGCATTTTTTGTCGCAGCTCCGATACGGTTAGCAGGACAATTCCCGCCTCAGGGATTGCAGATAAACCAGGATAACCAGGGTAACTTTGAACTGGCCGGCAACCTCAACAATCTGACG
This sequence comes from Anaerolineaceae bacterium, assembly GCA_002699585.1. Lineage (GTDB taxonomy): Bacteria > Chloroflexota > Anaerolineae > Aggregatilineales > Phototrophicaceae > Phototrophicus. The sequence goes on from PABP01000009.1 coordinate 607,441, forward strand.
TTGCCTACTTTCGTTCAGGTCAGTGTCCCGAGTGCACGCTTGCAAACGATCATCATGGAGCGCTGGGCTGAATTGCTGGTCATCTTTGGCCTGTTAGCAGTCGCAGCACTGATTGCAACCTTATGGGTCTCGCGCAGCATTACCCGGCCCCTGTATGCTCTGCGGGAATCGGCACTCCAGCTATCTCAGGGTGATTTTTCCCATCGGGTGAAGCCCTTCCGCCATGATGAGATTGGTGAGGTCGCGATGGCCTTCAACGAGATGGCGCACCAGGTGGAAAGCATGATTGAGGAACAACGCGCCTTCGCCAGCAATACATCTCACGAACTAAGAACGCCGTTGACGACCATCCGCTTGCGATCCGAGGCACTGCGCTACGATATGCTCGATGTGGGTACCAGCAAACAGTATGTCGCCGAGATTGACGACGAAGTGCGGCGGCTGGGTTCGTTAGTAGAGGATCTAACGCTGCTGTCACGCTTTGATGCCGGACGTGGACAGCCAGGTCAGGATAAAATTGACATGCGGCGTTTTGCCAGCAGTCTGATCCGCCAGGTACAGCCTCAGGCTGAAACACGACAGATCACGCTTGAACTGAACAGCCCTGACGAAGCAGGTCCAGTCTACGTCAGCCTCAACCACCTAACCGTCGTCTTCCGCAACATCTTGGATAACGCGATCAAATACTCGTCAGAAGGTGGCAGCATCTATTGGGAAATCAGCCAGATGGACGAGGGGGTGCGCTGCACAATCATTGATAATGGACAAGGCATCGAGGCCGAACAGCTTGACTATGTCTTTGAGCGTTTCTACCGCGCGGATAAGTCCCATTCGCGGGAGGTACCCGGTACAGGCCTCGGATTGGCACTTTGTCGCTCGATTGTGACGGCCTACGGCGGTGATATTCATGTAGCGAGCGACGGCCTCAACCAGGGAACGAGCGTTACTATCTTCTGGCCTTTCCGTACATCGTAATCGGCTAGTAACTCCGTTCGGATTGACGGAAGACAGCATTAAGCGGCTGAAACTGCTGACGACGGCTATCATCGAACGCAACAGACGCATCAGTGTGGAAGAGTGGGCCGATGTCATTAGGCGCGATGTAAATCCTGAGAAACACTTCCGCGACCTGTTTTGGGTCGGAGATGAGTACCTGTATCCAATGATTCAGGGCGGTGTGCTAGCAACCTACACCGGTATTTTCTTCCCCTGGCCGGATGTACACGCTTATACGCGCGGTTGCCATTCTATCGGCATCATCAACGCCCGTAATCCAGCAGAGGCAGTCCCCGTCGATGTGGGTATACTCATGTATCCGCGTTAGGGCTCCTGATGGTTATTCGCCGACCTATGTGGAGATGAGCACGGTAACAGATCTATCGCCTGAGTAAAACCATAAAACACTCTATCTCCTAGGAAGCCATGGACGCTTGCTGCGCTCGCGTTTTGGCTGGCGACCCACGTCGCAGACATCCTCACATCCACTGGAAGCGATCTATGCCTATCTCATGATTTATCGGCGCATATATGACCTGGTACCTACAGTAGATGAAATTGCCACTGCAATAAGTCTGTCGCGTTCCATGCTGCAAATCCATTTACAGCAGCTAGAAACCACGGGTCACATCCACCGACGGGGCAGTCACCAACTCGGCAGTCGCGGAGACCACATTCAACTCCAATATCCGGATGCCATCATCCGACAGGTGCTTGGTAAAGAGGTGAAGCAGTTTTTCGCATACGAATCCCTTGAGAATCCACCCGCTGACGTGGGGTTTCCTGGCGCTAGATCAACACAATTGGAATACGCTGAATTCTCCTCACGCCAGGAGCGTGTGGCATATGGCTAATCCAGAAACGCTCGACACGATCTATACCTTCATCGCTGAATACATAACCCGAAAAGGTGTCTCGCCCAGCCAACGCGAAATCGCCGAAGGTTGCTATATCGCGCTCTCGACCGTCTCCCGCTATCTGGACCTGCTTGAAATGCAGGAACGTATCCAGCGCGAACCGGGCATGGCACGCAGCATCCACCTGGTAGAAGTTGACAGACAAATCGACTCCCGTTAAGGCTCATCAAAAAAGGAATAGATGTTCGAGCAAATGTTTCACTCAACAAGAACATTCGTGCTACTCTGAGATCAACAGGTCAAATGACGATGAATCAAATGATGAGTGAGATGTTATGACGTCAAACGCGAGTGAGTCAAGCCTGATGGGCAAGCGAACTCATAGGTTCAAATCAGATGACCTTCGAAAAGGCATAAGGGGTTGAGGCTCTAGTTGGAACAGGTTGCGATCTCCTAGATCACAACCTTTCCAGACAGGCCCAGGCCACCTTTGCACCTTAACAATCACCAAAGCGCGTTGCCATTCAGTATGGGATGAAAAGCCATATCCGCATGTGCGACACAGGGTCATAGCAAACAGGTTCAAGCGTCACATCGCCCAAACGAACAATGTGATCTTTCAGCGCCAGATCATCGCGGCACTACTGCAAGGCTCGGTCAAGGGATAATCGCGGAGGGGGTATCGAGTTCAGTGGATAATAGCCCGACACCCTGTAAATAAAATGTGTGTTCAACAGGCGTGATAAACGTCAGCAGTACACATACAGCACCTTTAGAAGCCCGCAGGCTGTGGCGCATGCTGCGTCAAGATGGGTGACATGGCTAGGTCCAATCCTGATGGCATCGCCTTCGTAACGCATGCGTCCATAGCCTTTTGTCAGGAACAGGGTGGCATTAGGTAGAGTATAGTCAATACATTTATCCGAGTTTTCGGCGCTTTGTTAGCATCCTGATCCGTCAGGGACAGCCTCAGACTGAAACGCGTCAGGTTAAGCTTGAACTGAACAGCCAGGATGAAGCAGCAGGGCCAGTCTGTGTGACGCTGGCCTATTCCGGCTTCCAGGGCCAGTGAACACAACTTGCCACTGTGGGGAAAGCCACGTAATCCGCATGGCCTTTGAGCACAAAGGTCGTCACCCGATGGCCTTTAAGCAGCGATTTGGCGAAGTCCATTGTCTTGCCACTCACGCTGACGTCATCCACCAGCAAAATATGCTCTGGTGTGTCCGGTAGGTCCGGCTCTTGTAGCAATTCTGGGCCGGGACGCTGTGGGCTGTTATCCGGCGCCCGGAAGTTGATATACAGCATGGTCATGGGCTTGCGCAGTTGATGCGCCACCATCACCGCGGCGGAAGCCCCACCTGTTGCGATGCCGACCACCCGGTCGACGTCCGGCAGGTCCATGCTGTACAGGCGGTTGCTGATTTCTTCAAAACTCAAAGTGACTTTGTCAGACATAATCGAAAATGGCTCACTTAACTATGGATAGTCGGTATGGGGCGCGATTGGGATAGATCGATGCGGTAATGTGGCCCCTGCGCTGCTTCAATAGATAGCACATCGCTGTCCTGTCTTACGCGGGTGTCGGTTGTTGTGAAGACGCTCCACAACACGGTTGTCGCCCCGTGGGTCGTCATCACTACGGACACCGCAGGTGTCTTCTGGCCATAGTAGCGCGACTGCCAACCACGCACGCTGGCGCTGTCAGCTCGCACCACATCCAGCTCGGTTATATGGCTCGCACCTAAATGAAGAGCGTAAGGTCCTTTGACTGTTTCCAGTGTAATCTGCTGCCCGTTGATCGCATAAGGGAAATCGTTCAGTAGCCAGTGCAGGCGATAGTCATGTGCTGCGGATACCAGCATGCGGTCAATGATGACCCATGAATTATCTGCCAGTCGCAATACGCTGCGCTGGTGATCGACCGCGTTTTCAAGGAGATGATAGCCTGTGTGTGCACCCTGCCACAATGACCATTGGCCACTGGCATCAGCTTCACGGTAGATGTCTTCGCACTGGGCCCAATCCATCCAGGTGAAGCGGCTGGCCCGTGTCATGTGTTCCAGCCCATCGACCATGACCGTATTATGAACGGCTGTTGTCGCTAAGGCGTTGTTCCAGGGATCAGGCGCATTGTAGCGATACGTTCCAGCATCAATAGCGATGTTCTGGCCACGCCACCACAAATCAACGTGCAGTTGATCGCTGTGCTGGGGACGTTCGCTGTAAACGGGCGCATGGATGAACGCCCAACTGGTTTCCCCATGCTGCGTATAATAACCGCCCTCGTTGAAGCTGCTATTCTGCTGAATAAGCCCAATCGGTACATCCTCGGCATGGTAGCCAAACCATAGCAGCGCTTCATCCCAGGGACCCGCATCCAGCAAACGCCGACCATGACATAGATAGTGGCCTAGCTGCACCAAGGGCCGGAAATCACTGTAGTCGCAGGCAGTTAACTGCAAAATGTGCGAGCCATCGTTGCTGCCATGATTGGGCGTCATGCCACTTTCTGGGACCATCACCTGGCTGATGAAATCAATAGCATTGGCAACTCGACCATAAAGCCACTGCGGCAAACGGTTATGATTGACCTCCCCTAGCCGCAACGCCCACAAAACGGCCTGTAAGGACATACGTTGGTAGTTGAGCGAATGCATGGAGCACGTGCCATCAGGGACCAACTGATAAGCTGATTCTTTGAGTAGCACCTCATAGCCGATTTGCCGCCAATGTTCGGCTTGTGCCAGTTCCGGGTAGAGTAGCCCGACTGTCCACAGACCAACCGCTTCTGTGATGCTGTGATTGCCACGCGTAGACCGTGCGAAACCGATATACTGGGCGACTCGTTCCGCTTCAGCGGCAACAGCTTGTACCAGTCGGCTAACGCGCTCGGCTGTTGTCGCGGCTGTATCCTTGAATGCATACAGGCCGAAGCTCCACATCATCAGTCGGATGGATGTTTCCTGGCCGCATTTCCAGTTTGGCCCATGCTGCGGCGGATTGCGTTCGATCCAATCCAATACCAGCGACCAGAAGGCTTCCGCATACAGCGCGTTATGCGTGCGCGCATAGGCCCGCACCAGCGCTGGAACAAAATCAAAACGGCTCAGTTCCCATACATATTTGATGTCCTGCCCACCAAAATCGGGGATAAGCGACCAGTGTTTGTCATGGGGCAGGCGGCTGCCATTGAGTGGGTTGCGGTGCCAATCCGGTGGAAATGTACCCTCAACTGTCTCACTGGAAAAATAGGAATAGATGCCTTGCAACAGAGCATCTGCCTGGGCGATGACTGCTTCGTCAGGCACATCATCCAGTTGAGGTAGACTGTCGAAAAGAAAACGCGGCGCGTTAGCTTGTCCCCATGCGAAGTAGGCATCGGGTTCAGCCGGAATATCTGGCTTGAGCCAGCTCACCAGGGGACGGTCTTCCCACTCGTAAGCGGCCATCTGCCACGTCAAAAAGCCACTTTTTGCCCGTACCGCATAGCTTAGACGTTTCAGCAACCAGCCCGCACCAAACTGCTGGACGAGTTTTTGGGCGTGTTTGATCCTATTGAGCATACTTTCTCCTGCCGATGTGCTCTGTGTTCATTATCACACAGGCTGGTACAAGTCGGTATGGAGATTTCAAAGAGACTATGCTTGCTGAACTGGCATCTCTGCTGCCGGGTAGGAGCCTAACACGCGCACATTGGCGGTATGCTCTTGTAGCTCGGCAAATGCCTCCTGGAAGTTAGCGTCCTGCGTATGGCCCTCGAAGTCCATATAAAACATATATTCCCAGGGACGGTCGCGCAGAGGCCGCGATTCCAGCTTGGTGAGGTTGATATTTCGCTTGCCGAAGCACAGCAAACACTCGACCAGTGCGCCCGGTTTGTGCTTGGTCGTAAAGATGAGTGAGGTCTTATTCTGCTTGGCGGGGGCGACTTCTGTCTGGCCCAGCACGAAAAAGCGCGTGTAATTCTGCTCGACATCCTGTATCTGTGTGGCGATGACTTCTAAGCCATACATCTTAGCCACATCAGCCCCGGCAATAGCGGCCACACCAGGGACCGGGTCCGCCGCCAGGTCTTTGGCACTGCCGGCTGTGTTATACCAGTTGACGGGTTCAAAATTATGATCTTTCAAAAAGCTGGCGCATTGGGCCAATGCCTGGGGATGCGACCGCACTTGCTTGATGTCCGCCAGCGTCGTACCGGGCATGGCCAGTAGGGCATGGTCAATCTTGAGGATGACTTCGCCCTGAATTTTGACATTGTGCGCGGTTAGCAGTTCATAGGCTGTGGAAACCGTCCCGGCGAGGCTGTTTTCAATCGGCAAAATGCCATGATCGACTTCGCCGCTTTCGACCAGCGCCAGGATGTCATCGAAGCTCTGGCACTGTACGTCGTCCATCTCATTGCCGAAGTGCTGCGCTGCCGCACGCTCGGAATAGGCCCCTTTGATGCCCAGATAGGCTACTTTTTTCATGCGTCTTGTTCTCCTGGTTGGCTGGCCGCCTGGGAACTATTACCATATAGGCGCTGCCAGATGTCCTCGGCTTGTTGACTGTGTGCTGCGATGGCGTCGATGTCACCCGCTTCGATGAGTTGCGCGAATTGCTCTAATTGGTTGGCCACGTCGCGCAGGTTGGTGCTGATACCTGCCGGATTGGTGGCGAACACATCCCGCCAGAACCCCAGCGGCTCGCTGGCCATGCGCGTCATCTCTCTGAAGCTGCCCGCTGCCAGTTGCCAGATGAGGTCGTCTTTCTGGCTGGCCGCGCTCATGACCGCAATCGGCAGCAATCGGCTCAGGTGGCTGACCATCGCCACGTATTCGTCGTGTTGATAGGCATCCAACCACAGCGGCTTGGCTCCCAGGCTCTCGACGAAGTCCGTGACCTGGTTTTTGGTATCTACGCTGGTGTGATGCGTCGGGCATAGAGCGAAAATGCGCCCCTGGAACAGCTTTTCCGATGCTGTATCGACGCCCTGCGTCAATCGCCCGGTCATGGGGTGCCCACCGACAGCTTGCACGCCCTCCGGCAGCAAGTTCATAGCCTCTATGATTTGCGCCTTGGTGCTGCCGACATCCAGTACCACCGCGCCCGGTTTCAGCAATGGGCCAATTTCCGTCAGGATGTCCATAATCGCTTCGACAAACACCGCCAGAATGACCATATCGGCATCGGCGATGGCTTCGGCAATGCTGGTTGCTGCCTGGTCGATGTGGCCCTGCGTCAATGCACTGATGGTCGCCTGCTCGTTGCGGTCGTAACCGGTGATCGTCACATCAGCGTTGATCGCTTTCAGGCTGGCCGCTATTGATGCGCCAATGAGTCCCAGGCCCAGGATGCTAATCTTCATCGCGCAGCTACTGCTTCAATGCTTTCAGCGATGATCTGTGCCCCTGTTTGTAGCTTTTCATCGTCCATCATGGTGAAGCATACGCGCATATAGCGGTCGTCCGCGCCATCGACATACGCCAATCGACCGGGCATAAAGTCGGCACCGCGTGCCTGCGACAGTTCCAACACATCCTGTGCTTTGATGTGCTCTGGCAGCGTCATCCACACGAAATAACCACCCTGCGGAACGTCCCACTGCACATAGTCCAGCATGACCTTTTGTAATGCCTCAACCAGCACACCGCAGCGCTCGGCATAGTGATTACGGGCGTATTCGAGTTGTGTATCATATTGGCCCTGGGCGATGAACTCACCGACCATGCCCGATGTCAGCGTGCTGGCGACAGAATCGCCTTTGAATTTGGTGAAGGACTGCGCATGGGCTTCGTCAGCCGCCCATATCCAGCCTAGCCGCAGCGACGGCATCAGCGTCTTGGAGAATGACCCGACCGAAACGACGTGGCCGCTGCCATTGTCATAATGGCGGCATAGTGGCGGCGGGGGTGAATCAAAGTACAGCCATTGATAGGTGGTGTCTTCCAACACCGTGAAGTTATTTTGCTGCGCCAATTCGACCAGCTTCTTACGATTTTCCGGCGAGGCATTGACCCCCGTTGGGTTATGGTAGCTCGGAATGCTATAAACCAGCTTTAGCCGTTCGCCGTATTGCTCAACCACGCCTGCCAGCGCCTCCAGATCCATGCCCTGTGGCGTCATCGGCACGCCAACAACCTCGATGTTGCTCATCTTGAGGATGTTAATCATGTAATAGAACGTTGGGTCTTCCACGACGACGATGTCGCCCGGTTCAGTGACCGTCCGGCACACCAAATCTGTTGCCGCAATTGCGCCCGATGTAATGACCAACTGCTCCGGCGTGGCGGGCTGGGTGGCATTGGCCGTCAGCCACTTGGCGATTTGCTCACGGGGCATCAGCGGTCCCTGCAAGATGCCGCCATATTGGGTGGCGCGGTCCGTGAGGAGTAAGTCCTGGGCGATAGCTGCCAGTTTTTCATGCGGAACCAGGATTTCCGTATTTGGGTAACCTGTACGTAAATCGTAAGGGTATTTTGGCGTCATAATGTTCTCTGGATGATAAGGCGTGTAGAATAAGTCTCAAGCATACCACCAAGAGGATTGCCTCAGCAAATGGTCGCTGCTAAGGTGGCATGATAGTGTCTAAAGATGATATTTATATTTGACCACATGCGAATGAATGCGATACATAAAATGACAATTATTTCTCTTGCTCGCGGTGTTCCCATCCATGCCATGATGCCCGTTGACTTGCTCGCTCGTAGTAGCCAACTTGCCCTGGAAGAAAACTCACAGGCGGCTTTGCCTTATGGCTCAGTCTATGGCTATGAACCGTTGCGCCAGTGGTTGGCCCAACACAACGACTGTGCCGCCGACCGCATCATTATTGGTAATGGCTCGATGAACTTGATTGCCAATTGGGCACAGCACTATATTCACCCTGGGGATTATGTCCTCGTGGAAAGCCCGACCTATGACCGTGCCCTGACCATTTTGCGCAGTCTGGGGGCGCAGGTGATCGGCTTGGAGCAGCACAGCGATGGCATTGATCCTGATGAATTGGCCGCATACATCAAACAATATCGCATCAAGATGGCCTACCTCATTCCCGACTTCAACAATCCATCTGGCGTATCTACCAGCGATGAGAAGCGCCGCGCTATCGCCCAACTGGCGCAGCAGCACGATTTCATGATCGTTGAGGATGGCGCGTATTCTAGCCTGCGCTATGTAGGTGAACGCATCCCGCCGATTCGTCATTATGCCCCTGAGCACACCGTATCGACGGGGTCGTTTAGCAAACTGCTGGCTCCTGGCTTACGTACCGGTTGGATGGTCATGCCGGAAAATCGCACCCAGGAGTTCGCTACTTTCCTGCTGAATACCTATATATCGCCCAATCAATTCGCCCAGGCGACGATAGCTAAAGCCGTAACATCCGATGAATTCGGCCCGCATCTGGCTTACCTGCATAAGACCTATCTGCACTTACTCAACCTGACACAAGCCGCACTGACTGATCAACTTGCTCCTCTCGGCGTCACCTGGACCCAGCCAGAAGGCGGTTTCTTTATAGGTCTACATTTGCCACCGACTAAAAAACCGATCTGGGATGTTGCCTCTGACTATGGCTTGCAACTGGTTAATGGCGATGCCTTCTTCGCCTTACCGAAGCCGACCAACTTTGTGCGTCTGCCATTCTGCTCTTTGACCGAAAATGAAGTCAACGAGGGTGTCGAACGCTTGGCCAGGGCCGTTGCGGATACACTGGCCTAATCATAGCTATATGGCATCCAATTGGCTTGACGGTCACTATTGAGAAGGGTAGCATTCCTGAGGGTGGCATCAGTACAATATGATTTAATTGCTTCCATGTGTTTCTTGTGAACTGTCGGCCCGAGTAGGCCGTACTGAATTTCTTAAAACAAGAATATTGAAACAAGAATATTGAAAGGTCTGACATGGCAAAAATAGCATTTATTGGGGCAGGGAGCACGGTCTTTGCCAAGAATTTGATGGGGGATATTCTCAGCTACCCGGAATTAGCTGATTCACACATCGCATTGATGGACATTGACCCGGAACGCCTCAAAACGTCCAAAACAGTCGGCGACAAAATCGCCAAAACGCTCGGCGTCAATCCGACCATTACCGCTACGACCAGCCGTGAAGAAGCCCTCACAGGCGCCGATTACGTCATTGCCATGATCCAGGTCGGCGGCTATGAACCCAGCACCGTCATCGATTTTGAGATTCCGCGCAAATATGGCCTGGAACAAACCATCGCTGATACCCTCGGTATCGGGGGCATTATGCGCGGCCTGCGTACCATCCCTGTGCTGCTGGACATCACCCGTGATATGGAACGCCTGTGCCCGAACGCACTGTTCATCAACTACGTGAACCCGATGTGCATGAACCAGTGGGCGCTCAGCCGCGGAACCAGCATCAAGACAGTCGGCTTGTGTCACAGCGTCCCGCATACGGCTCACGAACTTTCACACGACATCGATGTACCCTACGAGGACATCAACTATCTGGTGGCTGGCATCAACCATATGGCCTTCTACCTCAAGTTTGAGAATCGCCACACCGGCGAAGACCTCTATCCGCTGATCCAGAAAGTGGTCGATGAAGGCCGCGTACCGGATTATAACCGTGTCCGTTACGAGATGTTCCAGCGCCTGGGCTACTTCGTCACGGAGTCCAGCGAGCACTTCAGCGAGTACACGCCGTACTTCATCAAGAAAAATTACCCTGAACTGATCGAGAAATTCAACATCCCGATTGATGAATACCTGGGGCGTTGTCAGGCGAGTGTTATTGCCTGGGACATGCTGGAAGAAGCCCGTGCTGTGGGTAAGCCAGTCGATGAAGCCGCTATTAAGGACGCAATTGCTGGCCTCAAGCTCATGCCGCGCATGAAAGAGGGCACCATCCATTCTGTGACGCACTATGATGAGGTTCGCCGCAGCGTGGAATACGGCTCACAGATCATCTACAGCATGGAAACAGGCAAAGAGCAGGTGATTTACGGCAATATGCCCAATACAGGTATCATCACCAACCTGCCTGATGGCTGCTGCGTGGAGGTCCCGTGCCTGGTGGATAGCAATGGCGTCCAGCCCACGCACATCGGTGCGATTCCGCCACAGCTTGCCGCCCTCATGCAGACCAACATCAACGTGCAGTCGCTGACCGTAGAAGCGGCGATCACGGGCAAACGGGAGCACATTTATCACGCTGCCATGCTTGACCCGCACACGTCATCCGAGCTGCCGCTGGATAAAATTTGGTCGATGGTCGATGAACTGATCGAAGCTCACGGAGACTACTTGCCAGAATACAGCTAAGGTAACTCATGATACTGTGTGTCACGCCCAATGCGGCCATTGACCGCACCCTGATTTTGTCCTCTGTCACTCTGGGTGAGGTACATCGCCCCAAAGATATGATCGCGGCTGCTGGCGGCAAGGGCCTCAATGTTGCCCGTGCGATTAAGGTGCTGGGGGGTGAGCCTTTATGTGCTGGCATCATCGCTGGGCATACCGGGCGCATGATCGCTGACCTCGCCGAAAAAGATGGTTTACCATCCCATTGGACGCAGCTCGCAACGGGTGAATCACGCATGTGCGTCATTCTGGTGGATCAGTCGCGCAGTGAGTCCACCGTTGTCAACGAAGCTGGCATCAATGTCACCGCTGAGGATTGGGCGCAATTCGTTGCTGATGTCCAGGCCGAGGCGCATAATGCCAGTCTGGTCGCTTTCTGTGGCAGCCTGCCTAGCGGGTCATCGCCCGATGCCTTCGCTGAGGTGCTCTCGACCTTGTCCGGTATTGGCAGCCGTGTCTGGGTGGATACGAGTGGCAAATGGTTGCAAGCCGCCGCCGGATTGCCAGGTGTGTCCATCAAGATCAACGATGAAGAACTGGCGCAACTGGTCGGCCATGAAGCTGCTGATCCGGGCCAGATAGCGGACTCCGCTGTGGAAATCTGGCAGAAGTCGCAAGCACCTGTTGTTGTGACGATGGGCAGCAAAGGGGCCATTTTTGTCCAAAATGCCGACAATCGCTGGTGGGCACAGTCTCCGCCGATTGAGGTCTTTAACGCTGTGGGGAGTGGGGATTCTTTCCTGGCTGGCTTGCTGAACGCTATCGAAAAGGGCGCAGACGCGCCGCAGGCCTTGCGTCATGCCGTTGCTGCCGGTTCCGCCAATGCCATGTCTAAGGGTGGGGCACACTTCTCTGAAGATGATTTCCAGACTATCCTGGCTGGCACTACCATTCAATCTCTATAGGTCAAACTGCAAAATTAAAACGCCTCAGCAAGCTGCTGGGGCGTTTTTTTGTTGATGGTATTGTGTAGACTAGCCGCCTTTGACGGAACCAGCCAGCAAGCCGCGTACAAAGTAACGCTGCAAGCTGAAGAAAACAATCAGCGGCACCAGGATCGAGACAAACGCACTACTCGTCAAGATCTCCCAGTTATCCCCGCGTGACCCAAGCAACTCTCTCAGCTTGGAGGTCATGACGATCTGGTCAGGTGTCTTGTTCAGGAACACCAGCGCCACTAGCAGATCGTTCCAGACCCACAGGAACTGGAAGATAGCGAAGGCTGCCAGCGCTGGGATCGACAAGGGCATCACCAGCCGGATGAAAATCTGGAAGTGAGATGCACCATCAATCTTGGCGGATTCGATGATTTCACGAGGCAGTCCGCCGATGTAGTTACGCAGCAGGTAAATCGCCAACGGCAGGCCGAAGCCCGTATGCGCAAGCCATATACCTGGATACGATTTGGCGGCGAAGCCAAAAGTCTCCCCGACATTGTTGTACAGCCTTAGCAGCGGGATCAGCGACATTTGCAGCGGGACCACCAGCAAGCCAACCACGATGACGAATAACACTTGCCGACCGGGGAAGTCCATCCAGGCGAAAGCATAAGACGCAAAGGCCGCAATCGCAATCGGGATGAGCGTTGCCGGGATCGTCACGGTGAATGTGTTGATGAACGACTGGCCGAAGTCTTCTGATGCCAGCACTTCTTCGTAGTTTGCTAGCGAGAACGAGGGCGGAATATTGGCGACATAGAAGAAGCGTACACCGCGATCAATATCGAAGGCTTCTGGCGACGTATATTCATAGCTGCCATCGGAATTGAGTGTGAAGGTTTGGCCATCGTCAAGTGCAACAGTCTCGCCGGGCCCATAGTCTGTAATCTCACCCGGCAGCAAACCATCGCCATAGGTCGCGATGTTCTTGGCGCTATTTTCATCGAAGACGTTACCAACGATGACGAATTCGCCATCGCGTTCAATCTGATCTTCAGCGGTACCCGTACGACCAGCTTGGCTCTCCTGCACATTTTGCAGGGCATTCCACCAGCCACTAATCGCTAGTTGGTCTTTGTCTCGCAGCGAGCTGATGAACAGACCAAACGTAGGCACCGTCCATACGATGACGATGAACAGCAAGAGCGCTCTGGCCAAAAATGCACCAATGGACATATTCAAAATCGGAATTTTGGTACTCATCGTAGGGCCTCCTCTTGCTGGAAGCGGCGAATATTCCAGACTAGGATCGGAATGACCGCAATCATGATGACGGTTGCAATGGCGCCTGCGCGACCATAGTCACCACCGCCACGGAACATCCAGTTGTACATTAAGTTCGCAAGTACATCCGTATCCCACTGGCCATTGGTCATCGCCAGCACAATGTCGAACACTTTTAGCACCGTGATCGTAATTGTTGTCCAGACCACCAAGATGGTGCCGACGATCTGCGGAATCATGATGTTGAAGAAAATACGGATTTCATTGGCGCCATCAATCCGCGCAGCTTCCAATGTCTCGTCAGGGACGCCACGCAGGGCGGCTGATAGCACCACCATGGCGAACCCAGTCTGGATCCAGATCAAAATCACCATCAGTAAAAGGCTGTTGACGACAGGCTGCAACGTAATCCACGGTTGAGGTTCGCCGCCCAAAGCTTGGACGATGGCATTGAGCACACCAATCTGCGGGTTATCTGGGCCACGATAGTCATACACGAATTTCCAGATAACGCTCGCACCGACGAATGAAATCGCCATCGGCGTAAACACAAGCGATTTTGCAATGCTGCCCCAGCGGACATTATCAGCGAGTACGGCGACCAAAAGGCCGATAGCTGTACTCATAGAAGGAACAATAAGCAACCACAGTATATTATTACTAATTGCTTGCCGGAATGTGGCATCGCCGAAGGCCCACTGATAATTACTCAGCCCCACAAAGTCATCGCCATTTGCGTCGAAGAAGCTCAGGATGAACGTCTGAATAGCGGGGTAAACCAGGTACAGCCCTAATAAAATGACCGCTGGCCCAACAAATAACCAGGGGCGTATCGCTTCGCGGATGCCTTCACGGCTTTTGGTGACGTGCCCGTCCGGTGTTACGACATCGGCAAAAATCGTGTCGAGCAGCCAATTAGAGCCGAAGAAATAACCGATGAGTGCGGCAAGGCCGAAGACAATGATGACCACCGCCTGACCGACATACTCGAAATTAAGGTCCATAATCTTGATCCGTTGCTAAGGTCTCGTATCAGGGTTGTGCCATACGACAGCACGGCTTGACTGAGTACTAGATACACAATGGGGTGACACAAAGGCCACCCACATTGTTTTTAGCACTTTGCTATGTAGACGCTGTCGTAGGAGCGTTACTCCTCTTTGATTGCGTCCCAGGCGTCCTGGATTTGCTGTGCAACTTCTTCAGCGCTTGCGCCACTGACGAAGTCGACCATACCCGTCCAGAATGCACCCTGGCCAATGGCACCTGGCATCAAGTCAGAGCCATCGAAGCGGAAGGTGGTTGCGCCCAGCAAGATTTCGCCCTGGCCGCGTAGTGTGCTGTCAGCATAGGTATCGAGGTTGACGCCGCTATGCGGGGTCAAGAAACCAACCTGTGCCATCCAGATTTCATGTGCCAATGGCAGCGTAAGGAAGTCGAAGAACGCGCGGGTTGCTTCGGTGTCATCGGTCATTGCCAGCAGCGTACCACCACCAAGAACCGGGCTACCCAGGTCCATGTCACTTTCAGCGAAGCCAGGGAAGTAGAAGAAGTCAGCATCGACGCCTACTTCAACATCTTCCGGGAAGAAGCCGCTGATGAAGCTCGCTTGACGGTGCATGTAGCACTCAGGCGGAACGGTGAACAAGCCAGCCGGGGCATCACGGAAGTCGGTTGAGGCAACCGAAGCTGCGCCACCATTGACCCACTCGTCATTCTTGGCAAACATGCCGAAGGTTTCTAGGGCATTGATGACTTCTGGGGCGGTGAAGGGCAGTTCATTTGTCACCCAGGCATCATAAACCTCAGGCGGCTGCGTACGCAGCATGATGTCTTCAACCCAGTCAGTTGCAGGCCAGCCAGTGGCATCACCACTACCCAGGCCGATGCACCACGGCGTTTCGCCGTCAGCAACCATCTGCTCGCTCAGGGCGATTAAGTCTTCCATCGTGGTCGGGACTTCGTAACCAGCATCAGTGAAGTTGTCCGGGCTGTACCAGACAATGCTCTTGAGGTTCACATTGTAGAAGAACCCGTAGAATTGATCTTCACCGTTTTCATCCGCGTAGGTGCCCAGGTCAACCCAGGATTCGCCAGCGGCATAGTTGTCAAGAACCCACTGTTCCATGTCGTCGCCTAGCGGGATCAGGAAACCACGTTCGGCCATGTTGGTGGCCAGACCGGGCTGCGGGAAGGCCGCGATATTCGGCGGGCTACCGGCTTCCAGGTCGATGACGATCTGCTGTTCGAAGCTGTCCGAACCCGCGTATACGATGTCAGCGCCAGTGGCAGCTTCAAAATATGCGAATACATTTTCGAAAGATTCCTGGTCGGCGGTCAGCCACGGGCCAGAAATTGTTACTGTCTCACCAGTGAAGTCGTTCGCATCAGCGAATTCCTGGTAGCTATCCCAGGTAAAATCGCCTTCGCCGACTTCGAAGAGCAAGTCTTGTGCGTTGACGGGGACGATTGCGATGACAAGCAGCATCACAATCAGCAAGGATGCATATTTCTTCATATTGAAGATCTCCTTTAGAAATTGTGCCATAAAGTAACTGTGTGAAGATTGTGTAAGGTGCCATAGATGACACCTATACCCAATGACTTGATCCTATCAACGTACAGAGGAGCGTCAACGTTTTTGTGCAGTGTGCACAAGTTGAGTTGTGAATTGCTTGCAATAACTCGAAACGTTTCGGGGAAGAGCTTCTGATCGCTTTCGTATGAGAACGTTTTTAAGTGTTTAACCGGGGTTTAAACCTGCTCTGTAATCGACCAATCGCGCTGTTGGAGCATGTTGACCAGTCCATCTGCGTCGAGGATGGCCCGCACAGTCGGCGACAATGTGGGGATGGGGTAGGCTTGACCATTCGCCACGATGACATGCTCATCGAGATCAATTTCGATGTGATCACCCGTTTGCAGCCGATCAGCTAGCTCTGGGCAAACGATGGGGTGTACGCCCTGGTTGATGCAATTGCGGAAGTACAATCCACTAAATGACACCGCAATAATCGTGCGAACCCCTGCGTATTTCAGCGCGGTGACGGCCTGCTCACGGCTGCTACCACAGCCCCAATTACGGCCCGCTACGATCACGTCCCCAGGCTGAACCTGGCTGGCGAAATTGTCGTCCAGGTCTTGCAGGGCCACGCTCGACATTTTGTCGGGGTCTTTGAGCGTGTACGTATATTTCCCTGGGAAGATGACATCGGTATTGACGTGATCGCCGTAAACCCATACGCGGTGGCTGCTCATAAGATGGCTCCTGGTGCATTAATCGCATGTTGAATGAGGATGCTATTGGGGTCAGCGATGGCCCCGGCGATGGCGCTGGCCGCGACGACGGCAGGGCTGGCCAGATAGATATCGGCTTGGGCCGTACCCATGCGCCCGCGGAAGTTTCGGTTTCCAGTGCTGATGGTGGCTTCATCGGGTGCGGGGATGCCCATGTGGTTGCCCATGCACGGGCCACATCCCGGTGTGTTGATCGTTGCCCCGGCTTCGATGAGTGTCTGCAAAACGCCAGTTCGGGTCGCACGCAATAAGACTTCGCTGCTGGCGGGGATGACAATCGTGCGCACCGCTACCCGCTGCCCACTCAGGACCTGGGCGGCTGCCGCCAAATCTTCATAACGGCCATTGGTACATGTGCCGATGAACGCCTGCTGGATCGGTCGCCCGATAACATCCGACAGGTTGTGCACGTTATCCGGGCTATGCGGAATAGCGACTTGCGGCTCTAAAGTGCTCAGGTCTATCGTATAGTCAGCAGCATAAATGGCATCGTCGTCAGGATACAGTGGCGTATAATCACGCTGCCGATTGCGCTCCAGATAGTCAAAAATGGCCTGGTCAGGTGGTAAATAGGCGTTCATCGCGCCAAATTCGGCCATCATGTTGGGTAGCACAGCCCGTTGGTCCAATGTCAGGCTGCTGATGCCATCCCCGGCAAATTCCACCGAACGATACTGGCCGCCATCTGCGCCCCATTGGCCCAGGATATACAGCGCCAGGTCTTTGCTGGTGACCCCCGGTCGCAGTTGGCCCGTCAGGGTGATGCGCATTGCTTCTGGGACCTGTAGCCACAATTCGCCTGTCGCCCATAGTGCGGCCATTTCCGTGCGACCGACGCCCATGCCGAACGCGCCCAACCAGCCATAATGTGTGCTGTGGCTGTCGGCCCCCAGGATGACCTCACCCGGCAAAATTAGCGCTTCTTCACTGATGACCTGATGGCAAATCCCACGCCCGACTTCAAAGAAATTGGCAACACCCTGTTCCTGCACCCACTCCCGGATTTCAGCATGGTTCTGGGCGTGCTGCGTGGTCGGTGCAGGGGCCGCATGATCCAGCGTGAAAGCGACGCGGTCGGGTCGTGCGATGCGCTGGGCACCCGTCTGCATGAAGATGCGCCGGATGGCTGCGCTGTTATCATGGCTAAAAATCAGATCGGGCTGGACGTCCAGTACATCCCCGGCACGGGCACTCTCGACGTGGGCCGCGCGTGCCAGGGCTTTTTCAACAAAAGTGTATCCACTCATAAGACATTGCTCGTTTCGACGTTATTTGTTTCAATAGACGAGTCGATGGGGTTGCAGACATGGTCCTGGCTAGCCTGATAGAGCAGGTCGTCAATCGCCGCCAGATTGAGCGCTTCGTCATCCGCCTGCGATTTAATATTGGCTGTGATCTGGCGCAGGGTAGCGTCATCCAGGTCCAGGCCCAGATCCTGAGCACGGCTGCGAATCGTGTTCCAACCCGTCAGATGATGGCCAATAGCGATTTCGCGGGCCAGCCCAAAATCAGCCGGATTGAGTGCTTCATAGGTTTCCGGGTCGGCCAAGACGGCTTTGGCATGGATACCAGCTTTATGAATGAACGCGCTCGTGCCAGTGATGTAATTATTGAAAGGAATCTCTAGCTGGCAGATGTCGGCGATCAGGGCGTCGATTTGCGGCAAAAGGGCCAGATTGTAGCGGCGCACGTACTCCCGATTGAGGGTGTACAGCCGCGCGATCAGGCCACCTAGCGGCGTAATGCCGTTGCGCTCCCCGATGCCTAACACGGTTGTATCGACGTGTGTCGCGCCGGCCTCCAGGGCTGCTGCCGCGTTGGCAATCGCGCAGCCGCTGTCATTATGCCCATGAAATTCGATGTCTAGCCCGGTCATGCGCACCAACTGGTTGACCAACCGCCAAACCTGGCTCGGCATGGCTACACCGACGGTATCAGCAATCCCCAGCCGATTAACCAGACCCAGGTTGGCAATCGCCAGGTAGACGCGCATCAGGTCAGCTTCATTGCTCCTGAAGCTGTCCTCGGTGCTGAACCGCAGGATCACATCCGGGTTCTGCGAGCGAATGAAGGTCATGACATCTTCGGCAAGGTCGATGATCTGGCGAATGTCTTTGCCATGACTGTGCGTCATCAACTGCGGCGAGGTTCCAATTACTACGTCGATGCCATGCACGCCCGTATCCAGGGCGCGCTGGGCATCTTCCCGTGTGCAGCGGATATGCGTCAGCACCCGCAGATTGAGATTCTCTGCCAGTACCGCCCGAATATCGGCTTCGCTGCGTGGTGAGGCGCATGGTGACGTCATTTCCAGCATTTCCACACCGAACTGATCGAGCAGGGTGGCAATTTCGATTTTTTGCGCGGTATTAAAGGTTGCAGTGCTGAATTGCTCACCTTCGCGCAGGGTACTTTCAATAATATGGAAGTCGTGTAAAGGCATATCAGGCTCCTAAAGGCGTTCGAGGACGGCGGTCAGCACGTCAATCGCACGTAAATATTCGTCCAGGTCGATGTGCTCATCCGGCGTATGGTCGAGCGATGAGTCCCCAGGCCCGTATGCCAGGATGGGGCAGTTCCAGTGCGGCCCAACGATGTTCATATCGCTGGTCCCGGTCTTATGAACAAAACGGGGTGTGCCGCCATTAGCGCGGATAGCTCCGCGGAAAGCACGCGCTAGCAGGCTGTCACGCTCCCCCAGGAAGGCGACTTCGTGGCCATAAGCGCGGGTGCTTGCTTGTTCATCTGCTAGGTCGGCAGCAATCGTATGCGGATCGGCATTCGGTGGCAGCCGGAACCCGACTGTCAGTTCACACCAGCCATAAGCGCCATCCACGCCACTGTTGATGGCCTGCAAAGTGGCATCCAACTGGCCGAAGATGCGTTCTTCGTCCTGGTTGAATTGCGCAACGTATTCTTGAATGTGCTGCCAGTAAGCGAATCCGCGTTCCGGTGCGCTGGCGGCTTCCCCGGCACTGTGGGCCAGTGGCCCATCCCAGCGCCAGTCGATCAGCAAGCGGCCTTTGTAGCCCAGCGTCATGCGATCCCAGTTGGAAGGCTCTCCGATGATGCACATTTCTGGCTGATACTGTGTAGCGGCGAAGCGTGCCCCTTTGCTGCTGGCGGCTTCTTCTTCCACCGCGCCGATGACGACCACCCGTACATCCTCTGACAGCGTAGCGCGGCCCGTAGCGGCGGCGAAGGTCGCCAATGGCCCCTTGGCATCGACGCTGCCGCGGCCATAGAGCAGGCGGTCTTCAATGCGCACAGGTGGATTGCCACTGAAGGTGTCGATATGGCCCAACAGCACGACCTCGCGCGGTCCGCTGCCCACGACGCCGACAGCGTTTCCGGCTTCATCGACGAAGGCCTCGTCATAGCCGTTCGCCCGCATCCATTCAACCAGCAGATGACTGGCATCTGCTTCATGTGTAGATGGGCTAGCTGCTGCGACCAGATCATGCAGCAGATTTTCAGCGATCTCGTCCGTGATACTGTGTGTTGTCGTCGGCATCATGCGTTCTGCTCCTGCAAAATCGCCTCGATGCTATCGACGATGGTTAGCAGTTCTGCCTGGGTGATGGTCAGTGGTGGCAGCAGTCGCAGTACAGTTTTACCAGCAGGTAGCGCCAGAATGCCGCGCTCTTGTAGCGCTTGCAGGATGGGCGTCACCCGTACCCGTAGATCAATGCCGATCATCAGGCCCAGGCCGCGAATTTCACGAACGCCCGGTAAATCGCGGCTGTTGAGTTCGTTCAGCAACCACGTGCCCAGTTCAGCACTGCGGGCAGGTAGATTGTCTTCGCGTAGGTTGGTGATGGCTGCGATAGCCGCCGCACTCGCCAGCGGATTGCCGCCGAAGGTGCTGCCGTGTGAGCCTTTGGGCAGGGTGCCCAGCGATCCACGCCATGCGACTGCACCCATGGGGACACCGCCCGCGATGCCTTTGCCCAGTGCGACGACATCTGGCACGATGCCTGCATGTTCAAATGCGAACCAGCGCCCGGTACGGCCAAACCCGGTTTGGATTTCATCGACGATCAGCAGCGCGCCGCGTTCATCACACAATTGGCGCAAGCCCTGCAAATATTCGACATCCGCTGGATGCACGCCACCTTCACCTTGCACCGCTTCCACGACCACAGCGGCAGTGTCTTCGTTGATAGCTTCTGCTGCCCGTTCCAGGTTGTTATAAGGAAAATGGTTGACGGTTGGCTGCCATGCTTCAAATGCTTCCCGGTACTCTTTGTTCCACGTCAGCGACAGCGCCCCCAGCGTCCGGCCATGAAAGCCGCGCATGGTAGCGACGATGCCCGTGCGGTTGGTCAGCAAGCGGGCGACTTTGAGTGCGCCTTCGATGGCTTCTGCGCCGCTGTTGCACAAAAAGTAACGGTCGAGGTCATTCGGCAGGACGCTGTGGAGCTGCTCATACAGCGCCGACCGTTGATCGTTATAAAAAATCTCCGGGCAGGTGATCAGCGTCTGTGCTTGCTCGCTGATAGCGATCACGACTGCTGGGTGGCAGTGGCCGAGCAGGGCGACTCCCTGACCACTGGTGGCATCCAGATAGCTGTTGCCGTCGCTGTCCCAGACGGTGCTGCCGCTGCCACGCACGATGCTGACAGGGCGTTTGGGGTACGCACCGGATGTATGCGCGTCTTCCCGCTCAATGCTGCTGAGGGTGGTTTGAATGTCGATCATGCTCTGAATACCGTTCCTGCACCGTTGAGTGCGTTGGTTACTGGGTTGCTGGTGCGGCCATCACCGATAATGACGCGCTCGACGTTGCCATTAAGGGCTTCTTGTGCGCCGAGTACTTTGCGTTTCATGCGGCCCTGGGCGTAATCCATGACACGCTCGATCTGGTTGCCCTGCACATCCGCGATGACCGTGCTGGCGTCAGTATGGTCGCGCATCAGGCCGGGGACGTTGCTCAGGATGACCAGATCGCTGGCACCAAGTTCGGCGGCGACGGCGGCTGCGGCCCGGTCGCCATCAATATTGAGCAGGCCATCAGCGCTATCTGCCAGCGGCGGGACCACGGCCACGCGGCCTACCGTCAGCGCCTCCCAGATCGAACTGGCCTGCACGCTGTCGATACTCCCGCTGTAGTCATCGCGCACCACGCGGATGCGTCCATTGACCACCGCGCGGATAGCGGCTTTGCGCGTGCCCTGTACGGGGACCGTTTCCGTTAGCCCGACGGCGTAGACCCCATGCTGCCGCAGTTCGGACACAATTTGTCGATTGACCGCTTGTGCTGCTTCCACGAACAGGTCACGGGTTGCAGGCGGCGTATAGCGTGAGCTGTGGCCGCTGGGGGAGGTCAGCGTTTCAATAGGCAGGCCGCGCTCGGCGCTCATTCGGGCCATCATGCCACTGACGCCGTGGACGATCACCAATGGGCGCGTCAGGGCGATTTCGGCCAGGTCAGCGCAGGCGGCTGCCAGGTCCAGGCCTTCGCCACCGCCTAGCTTCACCACCAGAATATGATCGGTGCGTGTGCTTGTTTGATCGTCTGTTGCTATGTCGGTTAGGCGGTTCATGTTGTAATCCTCTTTAGTTAGGCTTATTGGCCAGGATTTACTTTTGCGTATCCCGAAGAAGGTTCAACCTTGATCCTCTGCTTTCGGCGCTTGCGCCGAAAACACGGGGTCCAGGGGAGAAATCCTCTGGCGGGGTCGTAGGGGCAGCGCCCCTACACTATGGGTATAGGCCGGGGAACGACAGTCCGGCGCATTCGTCGAAGTTATGCATCAGGTTGAGGCACTGCACGGCGCTCCCGGCGGCCCCTTTACCCAGATTATCGAGCGCGGCGATCAGCACCAGATGGCGACCATCGTCGTCCATCTCAAAGCCGATGTCGCAATAATTGGTCCCGGCGACGATGCGTGGCTCCGGCAGGCGATGCAGTCCGTTACGGTCGCGCACCAGCCGCACGAAGGGTTCCTCGTTGTAAGCGGCCCGATACAGCCGCCAGATGTCTTTTTCGCTCATTTCCTGGTTGAGATCGACATGTGCCAGCAAATGTATGCCGCGTATCATCTCGATAGCTGTCACAGAAAATCGAACGGCCACTTCCTGGCCGAGCATCATCTGGACCTCGGCCATATGACGGTGGCCCGTTGCTTTGTAAGTCCGTACCGCGCCGCTGCGCACCGGGTGATGACTGCCTGCATTGGCTGTGTTACCGCCTTCCGACGATCCCACTTTGAGTTCCGCGCTGACGCGCTCCAGCAGGCCCGCATTCGCCAGCGGATATAGCGCCAGGTTGAGCGTGGTCGCGTTGCAACCGACGCCGCTGGCATAATTCGCACCGCGTAGGGCATCTCGGTTCAGTTCCGGCAAGCCATAGACAAAGCGATCAATCCACTCCGGCGCGGGATGGGCTTCACCATACCAACGCTGGTAAGCCTCGGTATCGCGCAGTCGGAAATCGGCTGACAGGTCAATCAGACGCGGGGCCAACGCCGCATAATGGTCGATATTGCGGGCTGTTGTCCGGTGGGGCAGCGCCAAAAACAGCACATCACAGGCTTCCAGCGCATCTGGGTGAATAAACTGCAAACGCGATACCCCGCGCATATTCGGATGCACCGTATGCACATAACGTCCAGCGTGCTCCCGGCTGGTGATCTGCGTGACCTCCACCTCCGGGTGGAAGTGCAGCAGACGCAATAATTCGCCGCCGGTGTAGCCGCTGCCGCCAACAATCCCAGCCCGGATCATGCTACGACCTCCGCCTGCGCCAGGGCATAAGCGACGACTTCTGCGGCGATGTCGACGCCTGTCGGTGCGCTGCTGTTACGGAACTCCATCGTGTGGTTGATCTCGTTGATGAGCAGTTCGCCGTTGCTGTCTTCCAGCACATCAATCGCCAGGATACCGCCACCGACCGCTGCCGCTGCCCGCTGGCAAATCTCATCCAGCTCCGGTGTGACCGGACAATTGCTGGCGCTGCCGCCGCGTGCTGTATTGGTGATCCAGTGCTCGCTGTTGCGGTAAATCGCGCAGATGGTGCGGCCACCGATCACAAAGGCGCGGATGTCCCGACCCGGTTTGTTGACATAAGACTGCACATAATACGTGTGGTGGTTGTAGTCGCCCAAGGTTTGGCGATGCTCGATGATGGCTTCGGCGCTGTCACTGTCGTTGACACGGGCTAGCAAGCGCCCCCAGGACCCGGTGGTGGGTTTGAGGACTGCCGGATAGCCGACGCGCTCAATCGCACCCATTGCGGATTCCGGCGTGAAGGCCACGCGCGTTTCCGGCTGATTGACGCCTGCGGTAGCCAGCGCCAGGGTCGTTTGCAGTTTGTCGCTACAAATGGACGCTGTTTCATACGTGTTGATCGTGCGGATGCCCCAGCGATTGAGAATCGCCAGCAGGTACAGTCCGCGGGACGTACTCACACAGCGTTCCAGCACCAGGTCATACTCTGACCAGGGGCGACCGGATGGCGCATGCTGGTCCGGCCCAGCCACCAGGTCGATGTTAATATCGCGATCCAGGATCACATCGGGTTCGACGCCTGCTTCGGCAAAAGCTGTCAGCAGCAATTTTTCTTCAGCGCGGATATGCGTTACCAGGAATGCGATCTGCATTATTCGCCCCAATCTTCTTCAACCTCAGGTGCGAGGTCGACGGTCAGTGGGTTCAGGCTCAGGACTTCTAGCTCGACGCCGCAATCGGGGCAGGCCAGCAGTTCGTTTTCCATGACATCGGTTGGGATATTGATGTCAGCATCACACTCTACGCAGGTTACGTTATGGTTCATGATTTGTGTTCCTCTCTTAGATCGTTACTGGGTTATGGGTTCACTAGACAAAATAAAAAGCCGCCGTCTCAGGTCAATCTGGACGGCGGCTGGGTACACGCTTTTAGCGCAGCACAACTATCCAGAATGAGCGTCCGGCTTCTTTTCCTTCTTCTGTTTCTTGGTTTCGTTGATGATGTGCTGCATGATGTTCTCCAACGTCGATCAAAATTTGACAACAAAAAACCCCGCCTGTGGGCGGGTCTGCTTGTTTGTCTGTGCTCGGCTAGCGAGAAAGCAAAACGCCCACTGGGTTAGCGGTTCGTCTTCTTTGCCTTCTTGCTGATGATGATAAGCATCGATAATGCCTTCTTCGCCGAAAATGTTTGCTGAAATTTGACTTCGCGTTCAGTTTAACGTGTGTCTAGGAACGATACAATGCAGCACACCGCCCGATCTTTGCTGTGCAAGTTGCACAAAATACTGGGCTTTAGGCCCCGCTGGGTTCAAGTGCAGCCGGGGATGACTCCTGCGTTTCCAATCGTTTGACGATCCAAATCCAGACCACCAGCGGCACAATGGCAACCACGCCCGTCCCTAAAATGATCCAATGTAACTGCTCCAGCGGTACTTGATCGACCAGCCAGCCATGCACCAATGTGCTGATCACGGTCGCAATCTGGAAGCCGGCGAAATCCAGTGCAAACATGCGCCCTAGTTTGGCATCCGGCGCGGTTTTCTGGATGATGATAACGCTGTAAGTCCAGTTGATCGACCCACCCAGGCCCCGGATGAACACGGCGAATATCACCATGAAGAAGACGCTCGACACACCCCACAGCAGCCAAGCACCAACCATCGACGCAAAGCCAATGATGATCAGGCGGCGCATCTGCTGGACGCTGCCATCATTGAAGCGGTTGGTCAGCATCGGCCCGATGAAGGCTCCCAGGCCGAAGGCACTGTACAGCAAACTGAGCGAAACCTCGCCGTCGTTGCCCATAATGAAGATTTGCGTGGCCACAATCGTAACCAACGTATCGACATTGCCCACGCTGCCGCCGAACTTGACGAACAGTGCCGCTAGCATCTGCGGGGTACGCAGCACGTAACGGATGCCCTCCATAAAGGAAGTATCTTCTTCCTCTTTAGGCTCAATTTCCAGCTCTTTGCGCAGTTTACGGGCTAATTCGGGCTGATAGTCAATCCAGAAGATCAATCCAGCGGCAATAGCAAAAGTCAATGCATCGGCGATCAGGGCCGCTTGAGTACCGAAGATATAGGCGAACACGCCACCTAAAACTGCACCGAGCGCCAGCATGACCGACCATGTCACGCTAACCAGCGTATTGGCTTCGACCAGATCATCGGGGTCGGTTAGCGCAGGAATAATGGCTGATTGTCCCGGCTCAAAAATCGCCGACAGCGTAAACTGGGCAATTGTCACGGCGTAGATGATCCACAGGTGTTCGGGTCCCGTCACTAGTAAAAATAGTGGCACGATCAAAGCCCGCAGCAAATTGCTCCAGATCAGTAGTTGCTTGCGGTTGAAGCGATCCACCAGTACCCCGGCGAAAGGGCTGACCAGCAGCGGCGGCAAGAAGCGCGCCATCAAATACAGGCTGACAGCCAGACCGGAGCCTTGTGTATAGGCCGCCACAAGCGTTGAAAGCACGACGGTGCTAAACCAATCGCCCGTCAGGCTGATGACCTGTGATAACCATAATTTTGTGAATTCAGGGTTGCGTCTAATCAACTGCCAATAACGTATCATAGGGTTCCCGACGTAAGATGGATCGCTTGAACAAGAAAGTCTGGAGGTTTTGAAATCTATGGGTAGCGAACACGTATACTATCGAACAAGTGGCCGTCTGCCCATGCCCATATAACCAGTTTTGTTAGGTCATTGTATAGGTCCTAATAGTGTGGATAGGTCCGATTGACAGCCCTTATAGGCTGGCCTATGATGGACCCGTCTTTCTTAACTTCAACCAGGGAAGCATACATCATGGGAACGTTACTGGCTGTCGGTGTCGGCGGCTTTTTTGGTGCGATTGCGCGCTTTGTGACGGTCAATTGGGTGACGCAATACGAGTTGGCCATCGGTGGTATTGTTATGCCCTATGGCACTTTGGCCGTAAATGTGATTGGATCATTCTTGTTGGCTGTTTTTGCAGCACTGGTTGAACATCACTTTCAGCCACCCGATCATGTACGCTTGCTTATTGCGACAGGGTTTTTCGGCGCATTTACGACATTCTCTACATTTGCCAATGAAGGCCTTGCTATGCTCTCGATTGGTAACTGGCGGACTGCACTCTTCTATATTGCAATTACGAATGTGCTTTGTCTGATGGGTGCGGCGTTGGGTTTTTTCGTTATCGGTCGCTTGTTGCCGAATGCTTAAAGTACTCTTTAGCAAACACTGCAATTAGCAACCTCTGGAATAGGAAAATCGCGTGGAAGAGTGGGTAAAAGTAGTCATCCTCGGCATTATCGAGGGCCTAACCGAATTCTTGCCAGTTTCATCAACCGGGCACTTGATTGTGTCGAGCCATTTTTTGCAACTTCGGGAGAGCTTGCAGGGCGTCTTCGAAATCTTCATCCAGATAGGGGCTGTGGTTGCGGTTATCGTCTACTACTGGCCGGACTTGTGGCAACAGGCGCGGACCATCACCCGCGATACCAGCGTTCAACGCCTATGGATGGGCATTATCCTGGCCTTTATCCCGGCTGCGGGTATTGGCTTCTTCTTAGAAGACGAAATTGATCGGGTGCTGTTTTCGCCCATCGTTGTGGCCATTGCTCTGATTGTTGGCGGCATCCTGTTCATTGTTGTTGAGCGTTACATCGTTCCGCGGACTGAACAAAACCAACAGGTCACAGAATTACAGCAAGTCAGTCCACGACAGGCGCTTGTCGTTGGTTTTTGGCAAGTACTGGCACTCATACCGGGGATGTCGCGCTCCGGCATGTCCATATTGGGTGGCATGATGGCCGGACTAGAGCGCAAAGTAGCCACGCAATTTTCGTTTTACCTCGCTCTGCCGACCCTCGGCGCGGCCACTGTATATAAACTCATCACCAGCCTGGACCAGATTACGGGCGATGACATGGTCCTTCTCATCGTCGGTGCTGTGATTTCCGGGATTGTGGCCGGGGCATCGATTGCCTGGTTGCTGCGTTACATCGCCAATCACAACTTCATCCCCTTTGGTGTGTACCGAATTGTCGTCGGTGTTATCATATTAATACTCGTTGCGAGTGGAACTGGCGCATAATGATATAAATTAGATTTGGTAGACGATTTATGACCACAATACTGGTAATTGATGACACCCAGGATTTGCTTGAAGATATTGTCGAGGCCCTTCAAGCTGAGGATTATGAGGCTTATGGGGCAACCTCTGGCTTGGAGGGGGTACGCCTTGCGCAAGAGTCGCTGCCGGATCTTATCATCTGTGACATCATGATGCCCGGTATGGATGGTTTTGAAGTCCTCAAAACCCTGCGGGCTGATCCTAAAACGGCGACTATCCCTTTCATTTTCCTGACGGCGCTGACAGGCCGTACCGACCGTCGTCAGGGCATGTCCCTGGGCGCGGATGACTTTTTGACCAAGCCCTTTGCCGTCGATGAATTGCTTACCAGCATTGAAACTCAGATACGCAAGCGCCAGGAACTCAATGATCTCGCTGAAGGGCACTTGATGGAACTGCGCAACACCATCGTCACTGCGCTGCCGCATGAACTGCGCACACCTTTGAATACCATCTTGGGTTTTGCGGATATGCTGCAACTAGAAGCGGAAGTGCTCAAGCCCGATCAGATCATCAGTTGGGCACAGCTCATCAGCGATGCCGCCAATCGATTGATGCGCATGAATGAGAATTTTTTGTATTATGCGCGCTTACGCCTCGCCCTAAGTTCGCCAGAAAATGCGGAGTCGTTTGGTTCGCCCACGGTAGACAATCCTGAACTGATTATCTCGGAGTTGGTGCGCAGTCAGTTGATGCGGGCGGGCCGCCTTGATGACCTCGAACTCAACCTGGCAAGCGTTGAACATATCCGCTGTCCCTCAGAGAATTTTAATAAAATCTTTGAGGAACTCATCAATAATGCGCTCAAATTTTCAGAAAAAGACCAGAAGATTAGATTGTCCAGCATGGTAGAAGATGGCTGGTATGTGATTTGCATGCAAGATGAAGGCCGCGGAATGGAAGCCGACGCGGTGGAGAAAATCGCCCTCTATCGCCAGTTTGACCGCACGCTTTATGAGCAGCAGGGCATGGGCATGGGGCTGGCCATTGTCAAAGACATCATGGATCTATGTAAGGGCAAGCTGGTCATCAAGACCCGGCCAAATGAGGGCTTCCAGGCCCATCTTCACTTTGAAATCGCCTGATATTCGCCTTTTTGTGCCAACTTTTTCGCTATTTTCCAGACAAACCATACGGCTCTGTAACAGGTTGCAAAGCTTAATCACTCTTGCTTGGCAGCAACTGTGGAAAGCACGTATAATTGAAAATGCGAACTCTACGACACAATAAGCACTTTGTATATTCGTCCCGTTTTGCACGATATGAGATGCATAAACGACCCGGAGAAAGCGTGCAGCATGATTAATTTCGCAAAAACTTGGCAACTGGTGGTGGGTTGTTTGATGCTCATAGCCGTTATGGCTGGTTGCTTCCAACCCGCTGATGAGGCGTTATCGGGAACGGCAGTCGCAGGGAGTGTGCCATCCGCCACCTGGACGCCAGTCCCCAGCTTGACGAGCACGCCGTCGGACACGCCGACCCCTGGTGAAGGCATTCAGGTCGTCATAGAAACGGCGACACCCTCGCCGACCCCTGATGCCGCTATTGATCTGATTGCCCAGAGTTCGACCGAGGTCGCCCAGGAACAGGTGCTAGAATCCTGGGAACTGACTGCGACACAGATCGTCGCTACGGTGACTTTGGGTTATGAGCAGATGTTGACGCAGACAGCCCTGGCAGCCGGTATTGGCTCCACGCTCACACCGACGCCAACAGCTACAACCTTTGGTATCGATCCGCAACAGCCAGTTGTGACATCCATCCCCGGTGGGAGCTGTGTACATCAGGTGGTTGCAGGCGATAACCTGTTCCGTTTGTCCTTGCGCTATGGTGTGACGATTAATGATATCGCCGCTGCCAATGGCATCAGCAACATTCAGTTGATTGTGGTCAACCAGCGCCTGACCATCCCCGGTTGTGGGACAACAGGCGTGTTCCCACCACCTACGACGACTGCTGGCCTGACAACTGCCAACACCGGCACAACGGGTACGGTCAATGTGGGTACAGGGACCGCCACCTGCCCAGGTACATATACTGTGCAGCAGTACGATACCCTCTTCCAGATTTCCATGCGCTGCGGCGTCCCGGTCCAGAGTATCGCCAACGCCAATGGCATCTCCAATATCAACCTGATTATCTTGAGTGATACGCTGGTAATTCCGGCGCAGTAGCCTGGCTGGTAGATAGCCAATACATAGGTAAAGCATGCAAAGGGCGGTACAATAACCGTCCTTTTTGCTTTCAGATGGGCTTGTGTTTTCAGCATGGCCTGAACAAGCCATAAACACGGATACCGTGACGGGGAAGGGTAGCAGCACATGGAAGAAAAAATCGTCGGGACAACGCGCGTATACGATGGCAAACTGGTAAAGGTCGATAAGCTCACGGTCCAACTGCCGGACGAAGCCATCGCTTTGCGAGAAGTGATTAAGCATCCGGGGGCAGTTGCTATTGTGCCGCTTGATGAAGATCAGAACGTGCTGATGGTGCGCCAGTTCCGCATTGCGGCCCAGCGCCAACTGTTGGAAATCCCCGCCGGGACGCTTGAACCCAATGAAGAACCCGACTTGGCCGCAGTCCGAGAAATGCGCGAAGAAACGGGCTACCAACCCCAGCAAATCCAGCATATCGGCGGTGTCTACCCGGCCCCTGGCTACACGACCGAGTACATTCATCTTTACTATGCGACCGACCTTGTCGAATCGCCATTA
Organism: Anaerolineaceae bacterium; assembly: GCA_002699585.1. Classification (GTDB taxonomy): domain Bacteria; phylum Chloroflexota; class Anaerolineae; order Aggregatilineales; family Phototrophicaceae; genus Phototrophicus. The sequence continues at coordinate 637,866 of PABP01000009.1, forward strand.
GAGCAAGATAGCGACGAATTCATCGATCTGGTGCGCATGCCACTGTCCCAGGCAATTGATATGGTCGCTGATGGTCAGATTGATGATGGCAAAACAATTGCAGGTTTACTGCGTGTCGCGCGCATGTTAGGCCGCTGATTGCGACCAAATCAACCCTAAAACAGGCTATTCAGGCAGGGTTGCGCCCTTGTCGCGTCTTCTCTCGCCATGATATAATTCTCGTCTGTTAGACCGCAATGTGCCACGCGCTACAGTTTTGTCGCGCGTGTTTTGATGAAAGGCAAACGAGTGTGAACGAACTGTTACAAGCCGTACAGGCTCCTAAGGCAGAACACCCCCAACTTGCACCTGGGGATACAGTCAAAGTGCATGTGCGCATCGTAGAAGGCAACCGCGAACGTGTCCAGATTTTCCAGGGTGTGGTCATTCGCCTGCGTAAGGGCGGCAACAATGCCAACTTCACCGTGCGGCGTATTGCCAGCCACGGCGTCGGCGTTGAACGTACCTTCCTGCTGCAAAGCCCGCGTGTAGAGAAGATCGAAATAACCCGCAGCGCCAAAGTCCGCCGCGCGCAGCTCTACTACCTGCGTGATCGTCGCGGTAAGGCAGCTCGCCTTAAGGAACGTCGTCGTCGCTAAGTTGATCTTTACGCGCAAGGGGCAAAACATTGAAGCCGCTCATTGGTGTCGTTGCCTATCGCCGGGCCTTCCCTAAAACGGGGTGGCTTTACGACGTCTCTTATGCGCCCAACTCAACCGCTATTCAGGAATCGGGTGGTTTGCCTGTTCTGGTTCCAATCTGGTTGGATGAGCAAGACCTGCGCGACGTGTATGATCGTTTAGATGGCATCTTATTGACCGGTGGCGAGGACGTTGACCCGGCCAATTACAACAAGCCACGTCACGAAACGGTCAAGACGACAGATCCCCAGCGGGATAAAACGGAATTTATACTCACTCGATGGGCTGTCGCTGATGACAAGCCCATTTTGGGTATCTGCCGAGGCTGCCAGGTGATGAACGTTGCCCTGGGCGGCACACTGCACCAGGACATCCCCACTTTTGTTGATACCCAACAGCGCCACGATCTCAATGTGCCGGAAGAACCTCGTCATCAGATCATGCACAGTGTCCTGATCGAAGACGGCACGCTGCTGTCCGGTATCATGGGGGGCCAGCAGGTGCGCGTCAACAGCATCCATCACCAGTGCATTGACGATCCCTCGCCCGATGTACGCGTCGTGGCCCATGCCGATGATGGCATCATCGAAGGCATCGAAGTGCCCAACAATCAATTTGCACTCGCCGTACAATGGCACCCTGAGGACATCACGTCTGACCCCCATATGAAAAATCTCTTCGACCAATTCGTTAACGCTGCTCGCGCTCGTATCCGCATATAGTAATAGGTAAGCCTGCGTAACGTCGTAGGGCCTTATATACGGATTATTGTGAGGTCGCCATCATGGATGGTCTGCGTCAGTTGATCCTTGTATTGCTGGGGTCGATTGTAATTGGGGTACTGTGGTACCTGCCCATGCACTTTGAAATGTACTTTTTCATTGTGATTCCGGCTGTTGCGGGGCTGCTTATCGGGGCGCTAGTGAACTTATCCGATAGCCAGCAGAGGATGCCTGGGCTAACACTCGTCTTGTTTGCCATCATTGGCGTGCTCGTGATGGCAGGGACTTTCTGGAGTGCACAGTACACAGTCTACCAGAATAACACCATCGACTACATCCAATCTCAATACCCCTACGCCACACATGAGGACATTATCGCTGGTCTTGAAGAAGCGCAAATGGAATTATACGGCACAACAGGCTTTATGGCATTCCTGACCGATGTGGCTGAAACGGGCTTTAAGGTTCAACGGCGATCTTCATCAACGGCCACTGTTAATGGTATGACGGCTTTCCTCTATTGGGGCGTGGAAATCCTGGTCGCGCTGTTTGTCGCTATTTCGACCGTACTCAAGCGAAAAAAGCCTGTTTCCAATCTCGCTGTTCCCGATGCTGAATTCATGGAAAAGCTCAAAAATAGCTAGAAGCTACCTACAAAAAAAGCACGCTCATCGGCGTGCTTTTTGAGTTGCCTCACAATCTGGCATCTACTTCAAAATGTAGTGCGTGCCCTTCTTAGAGCCGACTTTGATGAGGATACCTTTTTCGACCATATCCACTAGATCGAGGCGCAACGTTTCCGCTGAGACGCCGTCACACAATCCGCGATACTCGCGGTTGGTGATCGACCCTTGTTCACGGATGTATTGCAGTGCCCGTGCCTGCCGATGGTTCGTATTGCGGACCCATTCGGGCGGCTTGGGCTTCTCGCGCTCGTTCAGTAGCGTAACCGCAAAACTGTAAGGCCGTGCGTCAAAAGTCGGTGGGCGATGTCCGGCTTGCTCCATGACTTCAATCATGCGGTCGATGCCCAGGCCCAGTTCTTCAATATAACCCCACTGGAACAGCCCATTCACCAGACGCGGATTTCGGCTGAAATGCTCGTCCTTGATGTTCTCTATGGTGATGAAACCGGGCAAGCCACCTGGGGAGATGACTTCCAGGCGGTCAGAATACATGCGCAGTTCGATGCGCCGCCCACGCAGCCGATAGTCGCGGTGGCAGATGGCGTTCACGATGGCTTCACGCACGGCAAATTGTGGGTATTCCGTCTTTTCTTCGCGTTCCAGCCCCTTGACTACGGCACTGACCGCCATCTCGCTCCAGATCAAATTCCACGAGGCTTCGATCAAGCGGGGGAGGGGGCCTGTCAGTTCTTCACGGCGCGTATAACCCGCTAGGCCGCTTTCGCCACGCGGCGTCGTGCCCACGAACTTAGCGAAGACCACGCTGCTCTGCGGCAACCACTGCTGTGGATATTCACAGAACAGCAGCACGCCCGTAACCGTTGGCTGGCCATCAGAAGTAATCGCGCCAATCTCTTGCAGCAGGTCATCGACCTTGCCGTTATACGGGCGCTTGGTCCGTTCTGCGCGTTTTTCAAGGTACTCGTCGATCATCTTGCGGCTGAAGTCGTCGCGCGTCGCACCAGGGACAATCTCTGATTCAAACGCGCCGGTGCTCTTGGCACTGGCCAACCGCAGAATTTCCTGGCCACCTAGCGGGCGGTTACGTGCGCCGCTGCGGATCAGGACACGGCCATCTTCTAGCGCGTGTAGTTCGATGCTGCGTGGCACCCGGATCGCATAGACCGTGAATTTCTCGTTTTCATTGCCTTTTGCTTCAGTTGCCTTGCTGTCGTCTTTCTTGTCAGCAGCTTGGGCATCTTTTTCGTCTTTGGCAGATGAGGCCTTGGCATCCTTATCCGATGACGCTTTTTCAGTGCCTTTGTCATCAGATGTCTTATCGTCAGATGCTTTATCAGCCGAAGAATCGTCTTTTTTGCTCTCTGGCTCAGTCGTTTTGACCTGACCGTTGCTGCTGCTCTTGTCAGCATCGTCATTAGGTGCATTCAGGTCCGCTGCGCTGACTTCCAACTCTTCCCACTTATCGACGACGACGGGCGGGTTGTATAGGTCGTCAGCAGCCTTCATGGCCTGCTGGACATCGTCAGGTTTGACTTTTGTGGCCCCCTGATTGCCTTTTTCCGACAGACCAATCAGAATCGTGCCGCCCTCCGTATTGGCCAGGGCGACTAATGTTTCTGCCAGAATTTGCGGGTCAGCCGTTTCCATGAATGCGAGACGAGGTCCCGCACCACCTATAATAAGGTTATTATTCAGCATGATGCAACGCCATTGTGATGAGTCGATTGGTCGGTATGGACTGGATAAAATATTCTAACATAGTTATACATGCAGTGCGCACAAATACTTGGTGATAAGCTTCTGGCTAGCAGCGAGACTGGGATGTTGCTTGGGTCGAATATGTAAAGCTCGTTTGCGTAGACTCGTTTGCGTAAGGCTCAATTGCGCGATGTTCAAAATTATAAGTGCTGCTGGATGTGTTGGATTGCTTGTAAAAAACCATCTAACTCATTGTATCGTGTTTTATGGTCACAATCTATGTGACTTTGTGATACTTTAAGCCTATTCGTTTTGAGTATAATCATGATAGACAGCCACTTTGGAGTTTTTTTGCAATGGAATATGCTTTTTTAGGGTCAGGCTTACTCTTAGTAATGGTTTTGCGATCAGTCCTGATTGTCATCGGTGTTCACAAAGACCCTATTCTACGCAGTTTTGAAAAATATGGTGAAGAATCTCGTTACAGCCCCTTTATCGTCATGATTATTTGGGCAAGCCTCTTTATTGCCTATCACATGGTCATTTTTTTGCCATCACCAGGGCTGTTTTTCATGGTACTCGTCGTTAGTGCGGTTCTTGTCAATGCGATGTTCATCAACCCATCGTCATTTTTTGCGCGCTTACGACCTCTTTTTGATCGCTTCCCACGCTGGTATGTTGAGCTTTCACGCCGCACCACGCGGGAAGAGCGCCGCCGGATTGCTTACCTCTGGCTGCGGCTGCCCATACGGACCCGTGTTCTCTACAACACCCATGATTTTTACTTCTTTAAATGGGCGGATCTGGTGCTGCTCTCAATAGCCCGCTAGGCCAGCGAGCTAATCCTCGCGGGAGTTGCGGACGTAGAGCGCATACAACCCGGCGATAATGCCGATCACAACCGGCGGTGAACATAGCGCTGTAAACAGGCGTGTCGCCTGGTCAACCTGATCTAGGGCCGCGTAAATCAGCAAAAATAGAACAATGCCGATAACGGCCAGGACAAGCCCCACGACCAATGCCTGGATGAGTGTGCGGTTCGGCGAGGATCCGTTTTTGTTTTGCATGGACCATACCTCGTGCAGGCTGGCGAATTGCCACCCGAATTGGCTAGCGATATGTCGACAACAAAAAAGCCGCGCGAACGCGGCAAATTGCTGGGGGACCTGGACTCGAACCAAGAACGATAGATCCAGAATCTACTGTTTTGCCAATTAAACTATCCCCCAATAAGGAGGCTAAAAATATCATGCAATCAGCCAGAATTCAAGACCCAAACCGCTGATTTACATAGATATTTTGCCACCCGTTTAGCTAAATATCTGCGAACTGGCCTAAGGCCAATTCCAACCGCCGGATGGACTCGTCCTTGCCCAGGATTTCCATCGTTTCAAAGGTCGGCGTGGAAATCGTCTGTCCGGTCAGGGCGACGCGCAGTGTACCGAACAATTGCCCATTTTTGACATCCAATTCCTGCGCCAGATCCTTGAAGGTCGCATACAAATCATTATGTTCGAAGCTCTCTGATGCTTCCAGCACGGTGATAGATGCCTCCAGGCAGCGTTTGGTTCCGGCAGCATCCATCTTCTTCTGGATGAGCATGTCCGCAGGCGGTGCCTGGAACTTTGACCAATCTTCGAAGAAGAACCCGGCTAGGCCGATGAACTCATTCAGCGTCTTGATGCGCGTCTGTGCAACCGGGGCCACCTTACCAACCAGCTCTGGGTCGGCATTTAGTCCGGCCTCAGCGACGACGGGTACCAGTAATTCAGCCAGTGCCTCTGGCGCTTTCTCACGGATGTATAGGCCGTTGAGCCAATCTAGCTTCTCGACCGGGAAGGCCGCGTTTGCTGGATTCACATCTTTTAGATCAAAGCGCTCAATGGCTTCTTCGACAGTGAAAATCTCCTTATCATCGCCGAAGTTCCAGCCAATATTTGCCAAGAAGTTGAACGTGGCATCGGACAGATACCCGGCCTCAATATACTCGCTCACCTTGATGAGGACGCGCTGGCCACTCTGGTCGAAAGACTCTTTGCGTTTGCTCAGCTTACCCTGACCATTGGGGTTCAGGATCAAGGGCAGGTGCGCGTGTTGTGGCATTTCCCAGCCGAATGCGTTCCAGATGTTGATATGCAGTGGGAATGAGGGCAACCATTCTTGGCCGCGCGTCGTATGCGTGATTTCCATGTAATGGTCATCGACCACATGCGCCAGATGGTAAGTCGGGAATCCGTCCGACTTTAAGATAACGGCATCCTGCAACGTATTGTTTGGGAACTCGACATCGCCCAGAATGATGTCATGGCCCTTGGTGGTGCCTTCCAGCGGCATCTTCATGCGCACGACATAGGGCAGACCCTCGGCTTCTTTAGCAGCGACCTCGTCAGCGGTCAGCGTGCGGCAGTGCCGATCATAACCGGGGGGCTCTTTGCGAGCCTGTTTCTCTTTGTTGACGCGGTCCAGGCGCTCTGATGTGCAGAAGCACTTATAGGCTTTGTCGTTGTCCAGCAGCCACTGTACCGAATCCTGATACAGCTTGAGGCGCTCGGACTGAATGTAGGGGGCATATGGTCCGCCCACATCTGGACCTTCATCGTATTCCAATCCCAGCCAGCGCAGCGCTCCGATGATGTAATCCAGCGACCCTTCGACGAAGCGTTTCTGGTCGGTGTCTTCAATACGCAGGATGAATTGGCCACCACAGTGTTTGGCATACAGCCAGCCAAAGACGGCCTGACGCAGGTTACCAATATGCATAGGACCAGTTGGGCTGGGGGCAAAGCGCGTACGAACGGGCTTATCGCTCACTCGGAGTCTCCTTATTGATGTTTAGTTGGACAGCTATAGAGCTATTGTAACGATGGGAGTGGAACCCATGAAGGGGCAGGTTTTGGAGATCAGGTTGTGCGCGGTCAGTCGCCTAGATCATCAAACGCTTGCGACGTACGATCACGCTTTGTACCAGACCAATACCAATCATCGTGAACAGCAGTGATGTCCCGCCGGAACTGACGAACGGCAATGTCAGGCCTGTTACAGGCATCAAGCTCAGGTTCATGCCGATAGATACCACCGTCTGGAAGAAGACCATCCCTGCGACCCCATAACAGATCATGCTGCCGAGAGGATCAGCCGCATATCGCGCGCCGCGCAAAATACGGAACACGACAAAGCCAAGCAGGCTCATGGTGGCGACGGCACCCACGAAGCCAAACTCATGCGAAATAACACTGAAGATAAAGTCGGTATGGCGCACGCGCAAAAAGCGACCACTGTTCTGTGGACCCGCTGTATAACCCTTGCCAAATAAGCCACCGGAACCAATCGAAATGATAGCCTGGTCGATGTTATAGCGTGCTTCCTGGATGGCTTCGTCCCCTTCGCAGGCATCCATCGCGATGCAGATAAAGGTCGTGAAGCGCGCCACCTGATACGCTTCTAATTTCTGAAAGCCGATAGGCACGATGATAGCTGCGGCTGTCCCCAATAGGGCAATATGCCGCAAGCGCAGGCCCGCACCCCAACTGATAGCAAACCAGATGACACCAAATACAATCGTCGTACCCAGGTCCGGCTGAATGAATATCAGCGCAGTCGGTATGCCCAGGTGGATTAACGATTTGAATACGGTACTCAGGCTGTCGAGTTTAGTGTAATTGCGCGTATAGAAGGTTGATAGCGTGACGATAATGATGATCTTGCCGATTTCTGAGGGCTGGATACGAATACCCAGGTTAATCCAGCGCTGGGCACCGGCATCGCCCTCTACACCCACCAGGCGCACCATCAGCAGGAGGATAATCATGGCGACATACAACCACATGTGCAGGCCGCCCAATGTGCGATAGTCGATGATCGTCAACACAAATACGGCAATCACGCTAGCAATCGCAAACGTGATCTGATCGGGCACGCGGTTAATGAGATCCGGGTCGACAGCCCCCTGAGTCGCACTCGCAATCACGAGAATGCCGAAGACGATCAAAACAAGCGTCGCGGCCAGCAGCAAGTAGTCAAAACGTCTGAAGATGTTGGTTTCCTGGTACATAGCGTCCAGTGTCACACTAACGACAACGCGGCGGGATTATACTGGCTGTTATGGAGCCTGATAAGTGACAATTTGAGCGGAGCGACCTTAAACCGGGTCGTTATCGTCTTCAGTAGGGGGTTCGTCGGTTTCAGCGTTGAGTGCGTCATCCTCGATAAAACTGGGTTCGACCATTTCCTTGGGGGTGTCCCCGTCGTCGGCAAACGTGTTTTGTGTTTGCTTGGTCTTGGCTTGCTCCCACGCTTCCAGGTCAGCGTCGTAGTCCGCGTCGCTTGGCAGGACATCCTTGGCTTTCTGGAAGGGAATGTCGGCAACCAACGCGCTGGAGCGGTCGCGCTGCTCCAGCGAAATATCGACCATATCGTGGTCATAAGAAACGTATTTGGCAATGACCTGTAGAATCTCGGCTTTCATCTCTGCCATACGCTCTGGCGGCAAATTGATGCGGTCATGCACCAACACGAACTCAAGACGAGACTTAGCGGTTGCGCCTGTACCGGGCTTATTGTTTTTTCCAAACATGCGATCGAAGAAGTTTGTCATGATCGTCAGCTCCCTAGCTAAATGGCGGCTCCGCTATGGCTTTACCCATTGAACAATTTAACTAATCTGCGGAAAAATCCGGGTTGTTGTTCCAGGTCCATCAAGGGCACATTCTGGCCCAGCAAGCGGCGCGCGATATTCTGGAAAGCCAAACCAGCTTTAGAATCTTCGTTTAGCGTGACGGGCACGCCACTGTTCGATGCCGGGATGACAAACTCGTCCTCCGGCACAATACCGATGATGTCCAGCGCCAGAATATCGGTGATATCGTCTGCCGACAGCATTTCACCCTTTTTGACCATATCCGGTTTCAAGCGATTAATAATCAGTTTACCGGGTTCCTTATTTTCTGCTTCCAATAATCCGATGATTCTGTCAGCATCGCGTACCGCGGAGACTTCCGGGTTAGTGACAATGATCACCTCATCGGCTGGGGCCACCGCATTACGGAAGCCGCGCTCAATGCCCGCCGGGCTGTCAATGATGATGAAGTCGAATTCTGGTTTCAGCTTGGCGACAATGTCCAGCATATCAGCTGGGCTGATGGCGGTTTTATCGCGCGTTTGTGCTGCCGGGATCAAGTATAGGCTGGGGAATTGCTTGTGCTTAATCAGCGCTTGCTTTAAGTTGCAGCGCCCTTCGACGACATCTACAATGTCGTACACAATGCGGTTCTCCAGGCCCGTGACCACATCTAGATTACGCAGGCCGATGTCTGCATCTAGCATGACAACGCGTTGGTCCAGGCGAGATAGCGCCACACTAATGTTGGCTGTGGTCGTCGTCTTACCGACCCCGCCTTTCCCTGAAGTAACCGTAATGACACGTGCCCCCATCTTGCTTCCCTTTCTGGCTGCACTCTATCGGGCCATTCCTGGCTATTGAAGGCCCGATGGGTATCTTTTACAACGCAAGTTTATGTTGTATGTATCAGTCGTATGTATCAATTGTAAAAAGTCGTCAGGGCCTATGTCCAGGCTTCGACGACGATTTGATTATCACGCACAAAAGCGACTTCCGGCATGACCTGCCGTTGGTGTTCCGACGGTGAAGTGACGATATGATCGGCGATGCGCAACTGATTCGGGTTCATATCCAGCGCGCACACAATCACGCTGTCATCGCCTTCCGCACCTGCATGGACCATACCACGCAGCTTGCCCCAGATAATCACATCCCCAGCGGCGATGATTTTGGCGCCAGGGTTCACATCACCAAACACGACGACATGCCCGCGGCTGTGGACCGTGCGCCCACTGCGCAGCGTTCGCTTGACCATCACACCTTGTGTGCCCGCTTCTTCGGAATCAATGGGTTTATCACCCCGATCATCGTTATCGCGGTCACGCTGTGGAATCTTGGTATCTTCCAGGTGCGAGTTGTCGATGGCAAAGGTCCGCAGGTCAAGTGAATTGGCCGATGCCAGCGTTGTTTCACTTTCACTACGCACCAGCGATAGCAGCATCCCACGACGTTCGAGCAGGGCCTTCAGCGAACTCAATTCGTATTTGGGCACAGGTCGCGCACCCACATCGATTGTCACTTTGGCCCCACTAAAGAAGGCACTTTGCTCGTCCAGTTTTTCGGCGAGTTCTTTAGTGATACTCAACCACTCTTCTGATGGACTCAGTGCAATCAGCAAACCTTCTTTGGTGCCCTTAATCGATACCTGTTCTTGTTGATTGTTCATGGAGTACGGAAATCTTCCTGATCTGACAATCCCGATTCCATCAGGCCAACGGGACTATGCGTGCTATCTACAACTATACAGCGTTTTATAGGGTCTGCATGCAATTGCAGGTGATTTTAGCGAAGTTAGTTTACCACATTCGTAATATTTAGCAGCATTTGTAAGGGGATCAAGCCATAAAGCCCATAGACGACCCAACTGACATAAGGCGAAAGCTGGGGCAGACTCTTCTTTGACCACTCGCCAATAGCGAAAATCGCATATGTCATCCATGTAATCTGGATGATGAACAGCGGCATCATCAGGATCGCGCGGTAGGGGCCGACGTAGACCAGCCCGAACATAAAATAAGCGCCGTAGCCGAACATCGTCACGATACCCAGCACCGGATACCAGCGTGCCAACCGCGATAATCCCAGGATGCTCAGTGCGATGCCAACTGGCGAAAATTGGCGCACGATAATCTGCGATACATCAAACCAGCGATCTGCATCGCGCCATTTCTCAATCAGGAATTGATAGTCACGGAGTTGCAGATAGTCCACCGCAAATCCGCGCAGCCCGATGAGCACCAGTATCGTCATTGCCAGCCAATACCAGCGCGGCAGCCGATTCTTGGTAAGTGCCAGGCTGAGGATCACCGTCGGAGCCAGGAACACCAGCGACCCATCATTGAGGATACCAACCGCATACAGCAGCAAAATGCCCAACGTGTGATAGGGCTGCGCGGCGTAAGAACCATCCTCACGGGCTTTGCCTGTTTCGATGCCCTGCAAGCGCATGATGAGCGGAGCACTGTCGCTGGGGTGCGGGTTGGTCATTAGCAGCATGTCAATAATCAAGAACATCAGCCAGCCAACAACGAACCCACCCAGTCGCAGGCTTTGTGGCGTACCAATCTGGCTCCAGAACAGGCCAGCAAATATCACAATGCCTATGCCTAGACCGAAGGTTGGGCGGCGTAGTGCCAGCGATAGCACGACCATGGCCACAAAAGCTACAATCAAGGCGATGACCACAGTTGCAAAATCGCCGAACTGCCCACCGGATTGTGCCCAAAATGCCGGGATCATCAGCAGAATCAAACCAGCAATGGAGCAGAGCATAGCTCCCATTCGTCGCAGCCCCAGCGCCACACCCACGATCGCCAATGCCATCCCCCCGGAGCGAATGACGGGCGTGTCACCGACTGCTACCAGGATAAAGAAGGCTATGATGCCCGTAAGCAGGGGAGGCAGCCAGTAGCGCACCAGTTGATCGCGCGCGGCAGTGGCAGATACAGGAGTGGCAAGGGTCGCAGAGGGCATTCGTCTAGGGTTCCTCGGTTGTTGTATCTGGTGCTGTCGTTTCAGTCGTTGTGTCGGTTGTCGTATCTGTCGGTAGCTCGATAGCACGATCTTCTGCAGCCGCAGCACTCTGCAGCTCGAAGTATGCATTCATCGTTTCTTGCACGACAGGCAGCGCAATACCAGAGCCTTCACCGCCGTTATACACAAACGCCACCATCAAAATTTCTGGGTTTTCAAAAGGTGCATACCCCGCAAACCAGGCATGGGCTGGCCAACTACCGGGGACGCAGTAGCCCAGCGGGCGCGCGATATCGTCACAGTATTCGGCGGTTCCTGTTTTGCCGCCGACCACCACATATCCTAAATCGGCTGCGGATGCTGTACCGCCCTCGGTATAGACGGCATCAAGCGTACCCTGGCGCACAATGTCTAGCGACTCTGTGCTCAAAAATGCTGGCTGGAACGGATTCGTCGGCGGCGGGAAACGCACGGGTTGGCATACTGCACCGTTGGCGAATTCATAGTTAAAAGGAATGTGGACTTCATACTCGCGCTCAATCGGGGCGAACTCTTCGCCCACGTTGACCACATTCCGATAGCCTTCGGGGTCACAGCGCGCTGCGTCATAAAAGTCACTGCTCGGTTCACAGATGCATGCCAGACTCGTCGGCCCCTTAAGCAGCATATCTTCTAGCAGTAACAGGGTGAGCGGCTCGTTACGTGGGATGGTATCCAGATTGATTGTGCGCAGCGGATTTGGCTCGAACGGTTCAATGACATTGCCTTCTTCGTCAAGGAACTCACGGATGACCGTCGGCTGGTAAAGTGTGCCACCGTTAATCAGGCTGGCTACTTGTGCGGCCAGTTGCAACGGTGTGACGGTCACATAGCCCTGGCCGAATGCGGCATTATAGGTATCACCTGTTGACCATGCCTGACCGTAATTACGACGTTTCCAGTCGGGGTCGGGCATACGTCCTGGGTTCTCAAACGGCAGTTCAATGCCTAGCTCGGACCCAATCCCCGTTGCTGTCGAATAGCGGAATAGGTTATTGATGCCCAGGCCACCTTCTGCTAGTACGGCTGGTGAAATATTGCCATTGCCGCCGCCGACCTGATAAAAATAGACATCGCAGCTCCAGGCGATTGCCTGGATCAGGTTGACCGAGCCATGCCCACCAGGCAGCCAGCAGACAAAACGTTGTGCTGCTGCCTGATCGTTGGGTGCATAGCGATCTTCTAACAGCAGCGAGCCTTCATCACGGAGCTGCTGCAAAGGATCAATGACATTTTCTTCGGCAACACCAGCCGCGGTAATCAGCTTAAAGACCGACCCTGGCGGGTAGAGGCCCTTAATCGCATTATTGACCAGTGGGCGTGCCGGGTCCGCTGTGATGTCCAGGTAATATTCAAAGTCAATCGAGCGGGCGAAGCGCGTGTTGTCAAAAGTTGGCCAACTCACCAGCGCCAGGACTTCGCCTGTCTGCGGGTTCAGCGCGACGACCACCCCCTGGCTACTCAGGCCGCGATAATTGGTCGGGTTTTCATTACGGTACTGGATCATACGCAGCAGGGCAGTTTCCGCAGCGGCCTGTAGATCGGTGTCGATGGTTAGGCGCACGCTCAAGCCCGGTTGGGACTCGCGCCGTTCAATGACGTTGATGACCTCACCCGCCACGTCGACTTCGCGCAGTTCTTCGCCTCGGACACCGGCCAATTGCTGTTCAAGGTAACTTTCCACACCTTCATAGCCAATACGGTCGAAGGCCGGGTTGTAGCCTTGTTTGCGTAGCTCTGCAGCTTCTTCTTCGGGGATTGGCCCCATATAGCCGATGATATGCGCTGTGGTCGCGCCAGTGGGGTATTCACGCACACTGACGGCTTCAATATCGACACCCGGCATATAGATGCGCTCTTCCAGAATCTGGATCATGACGCGCCGGGGTACATCCGTAGCGATGACCACCGGACTAAATGGACGGAAGCCTTCACCCTCGACGACCAATTCTTCAATACTGCGGACGTTGCTGCCTTCGCTCCGGGCGATTTCTGCCGTCGGCGGCACACCTACCAGCGCTGACAGCTTGCTGAAAATCTCCAGCACTGTTTGCTCGTCACTGGGTAGTTCTGCTGGAACGATTGTGACGTTGTATGCGGGCACGTTGAAGGCTAAACGTAAGTTGTCACGATCACGAATGATGCCGCGGCTAGTCGATAGCGGCAGCGAGTTGAAACGGTTTTCGTTCGCATCCGCTTCGTAAGTTTCATAGTCGATGAACTGCAACTGGTACAGGCGCATGGTAAACACCAGGAAGATGGCAATCACAACCCCCTGGAAAAAGTGCAAACGCCAGCCCTGGAAAGGCAACAGCCGTTTCATCAGTAAACTCCATGACGTGCAACAGAACGCTGCTGTTGCTGTGGTCATATTTGCTATCTGTTACGGCCCGTCTGTCACAGGCCCGTCGATGGTACCGCATCCCAGGCCAAGCCTGAACGGTGAAAATTCGGCTACAGCCGCGTGCCCGGTTCCGGGTAAAGCCGCTGTTGAAGTCCGCGAATGACGATATAGATCGGTAAAAACAGCACAAGATGATAAAACAATTCCGGTAGCATCACATACTGGAAGACATCACCTGGCGATAGTCCAAAGCCCCGGAACGCCAGGATCAGGTGGGTCACGGTAATCTGTATCACCGTGCCGAGCAGCAAAAATCCCGCCACCAGTACGATATTGATGTGGAACAACTGCACAGACAGGCGCTTGATCAGGTAAATCATGATGAGCATGCCCATCACCGAGGACCCCAGCGGAATGACCGACAGCAGATCCAGCGTGATGCCGCCCACAAACGCCCAGAAAATGGCTTCGTTAAGGGGGGCGTGGATGCTCCACAGCAGTACCAGAATCAGTACCAAGTCCGGCGCACCGCCAGCAATACGCAGTTGGCCCATCAAACTAGACTGCAATGCAGCAGCCAGGATCAATGCAGGCAAGCTCAGATAATATCCCATAACTTCGCTTACCTACTGCGTTCCGTCTTCTTCGTCAAACACGGAGATGTCGGCGGGTTCGAAGTTGGTAATCACCAGCACGAACTCCAGCGTGTTGAAGTCGATCAGACTGCGTAACTGGGCCGACTGAGACAACTCAAATTCAAAATCGCGGTAACTGGTTATCTGTCCAATGACCAGATCGGGCGGTAAATTACCCCCCAGGCCGGACGTCACCACCAGCTCGCCTTCGGTAATTTCAGTATCAACCTGGATATGCTGCATCTCAAGGATGCCATTGGTCAGGCCGCGGCCAACGACGCTGCCCTCAGCCCGCGAGTTTTGCAGACGTCCGCTGATGGCACTGTTCTGGTCCGTCACCAGTTGCACCAGCGCCGCATTGGCACTGACGTCAATGATGCGCCCGACCAGGCCCAACTGCGTCACGACAGGCATACCCAATTCAATGCCGCTGCGCGTGCCCTGGTTAATGATGATACTGCGTACGCTTGATTGCGTATCCAGGCCGATGACTTCTGCTGTGACCAATTCCTGATCCTGGGCCGCTGATGTATACGAGAGCAGGTCGGCCAGTCGCTCGTAGTCACTGGCGATTTCACGTAGGCCGATATTTTCTGCCTGGATAATCGCCAGTTGTTCTTCCAGATCATAAATGCGATTGCGCAGGGAAATAATATCGGCGCTTTCGCCAAAGGCGCTGCTGATCGAAAGCTGGGCGCGGTTGAAGATGCCCGTTATGAAATTGATAGGGGCAGCAGCAATGCCCTCAACCGGGCGCAGAATGCCAGTTGCACTGAGTGCAATCAGCACCGCGCACGCGATCAAGCTGAGGAAAAGTATACCAATTGAGTTGGATCGCCAGCGACGCCGCATGGGCTGGGCTCCGTTTATGGACACACAATTTGCCAATTCGCGCCCATTATAACAGCCTGTATGGCGGGGTTAGATAGGCAAAACCCAGGCCAAAAGCCACAATCGTAGGGGAATGATGGGGTAGTTTGCTGGTTTAATGATGCGTACTGCCACGCTCTGGCCCGACCAGCAGTCGCCGCAGATTGTTGTAATCTTCCAGGATGCGGCCTGCACCACGCGCGACACAGGTCATCGGGTCTTCTGCCACGTACGCCCGAATATTGACCTCTTGCGAGACACGCTGTGCAATGCCTTTCAGCAAACCGCCGCCCCCTGCAATCGTGATACCACTCTCCATCAGGTCAGCTACCAACTCTGGCGGCGTATCATCGAGTGCATCTTTGATCGTGTCAATCAAAATATTGACCGAGCCACTAATCGCCTCGCGGATTTCAATCGAGCTAACCTCAACCGAATCCGGCAAACCGGTTGTCAGGTTGCGGCCCTTGATTGTATAGGTCAATTCTTGTGGCAAGGGGTAGGCGGAGCCGATCTCCATTTTGACTTTCTCCGCCGTGGGTTCGCCGATCAGCAAATTGTGCTTATTGCGCATGTACTGGACAATGTCCTCGTCCATTTCGTCGCCTGCTACACGGATCGATCGGCTGATGACCACGCCACCCAGGGAAAAGAGGGCGACTTCAGTTGTGCCGCCGCCAATATCGACGATCATACTGCCGCGTGTTTCTAGCACAGGTAGGCCCGCACCGACAGCCGCCGCCACCGGCTCTTCGATCAAGTGCGCCTCACGCGCGCCAGCATCGAGTGTGGCTTCGATCACGGCGCGCTTTTCGACTTCCGTCACGCCTGTCGGGATGCCCACAACCACGCGCGGACGCGGAATCGGGACCCAGCTCTGCTCGTGCGCCTTGCGAATCAAATAGTCAAGCATGCGCGCGGTCACTTCGTATTCGCTGATGACACCATCTCGCACCGGGCGTACAATCAAGATGTCTTTTGGATTTTTGCTCCACATTTCTTTGGCGTGGGCGCCGACTTCGATAGGTTCTCTTGTTTTGCGGTTAAGCGCTACAAACGATGGCTCGTTAATGACAATGCCCTTACCCCGCACGTAGACTAGCGTGTAGGCTGTACCAAGGTCGATGCCGATGTCGAGAGAAAAGAGACCAAAGAAATAGTCTAGGGGACTTAGCACATTGAACTCCTAGGGAGCGTCGGCCCGCGCCGGATTATAGCACAACCACCGTTCAATGGTCGATGTGCCCAATCTGCGGGATTTTCAGTTGCAATAGTTGGATACCTGCATCATAAATCATCACATGATCCTGCAAACTGTACTCAACGTTTTAACACATTACAAGCGCCTATCACCTGACGTTACCTATGTGGTGGCCGTATCAGGGGGTGTGGATTCACTTGCCTTGCTGGATATTTGTATCCAGATTCAACCCAGTTTGGCTGTGCCTTTCCATATAGCGACCCTGGATCATGGGCTGCGGGGCCAACAGGGCCAGCAGGATGCCCAATACGTCGTACAAGTCGCACAAGAAGCGGGATTGCCTGTGCATCACCACACAGCCGATACCGCCGCATATGCCAATAGGCACAAACTGGGAACAGAATTAGCCGCGCGTCAGGTGCGTTACAATTGGTTGGCTGATGTGGCCCGTTCCGTGACAAATGGCGTCGTCGTGACTGCGCACCATGCTAACGATCAGGCAGAAACCTTACTATTGCATATCATTCGCGGATCAGGCCTGCGCGGCTTACGTGGCATGCAAACCATTGGCTCTGTTCCAGGCCATGTTGACGTGCCCCTTTTGCGGCCCCTCTTGTCGCTTACGCGCCAGCAGCTTGCGGCCTATTGCCAGGAGCGCAGTTTACAGCCGCGTCACGATGCTAGCAATGACGATACGCACTATCGACGTAATGCCATTCGCCACACGCTCATGCCCATTTTGCAAGATATCAATCCGAACATCACCCAGGCCCTGAATCAACTGGCCGATAATGTGTCGGTCGATCTCGATTTGCTGGACCATCTGGTTGAGACAGATATTTTGCCGCGGGTACGGTACGACCAAAAACGCGCTTCGGTTGTATTGACCTTGTTCCGTAGTTGGCATCCCGCCTTGCAACGACGCATGTTTATCGCCGTGTTGACGCAGCTTGCAGGCGACACCGACATCAGCCATGAGCGTATCCTGGCTGCGGTTGACCTGGCCATGACGGGGCAGGTCGGGCAAATGAGTGAATTCTCAGCAGGGTGGCGACTCCGCCTGGGGTATGATGAACTGTTCATTGAGCATAGCGATCAGTCGCTGCCACTGGCGGCGGTTGTGCAGATCACGGGTGAATTCGATCTGCCGCGCGATGGCCACACCGAAATCGCCCCAGGGACGATTCTGCATACGTCGTCTCAACCGCCGCCAGATGTACCAAGCGTGTGGGTTCCTGATGGCGCGCGCCTGTGGGTAAGGACGCGCCAACCGGGGGATCGCTATAGCCCACAAAGTACTTCAGACACAAGACGAAAACTTAAGAAATGGTTTATTGATCGTAAGATCGAAAAGCGCGTGCGTGACCACATTCCGTTGATTTGTGTCGATGACAAGATCGTTGCGTTATATTCCCCGAAAGGTTGGTCCTACGTAGAAACACGCAAAGCAGCCGCCAAAAATGCAACGAAAATTGGTTTTTGGTTAGAATTAAGTTCGTAAATGGCAATATCACAAGGTTTTATTGAGGATTCACGGCCTCAAAAGTCTCAAAAAGCTTGCCTTGCTGTTTAGGATGTTATATCCTTAAGAAAGGATAAGGCTACAATAAATTTGGGACAGACTTATGGAACGTCATATGGTTTCAAATCAGCCATCTGCCAATGTTCTGGTGGTGGATGATGAGGGGGCCAATCGCTATTCTGTTAGCAAGACCCTCCAACGTGTGGGCTACATGGTCAGTGAGTCGGCCAGTGGCGAAGAAGCTCTGGACAACCTGGGCAGTCAGGAATTCGATGTCGTCCTGACAGACATTCGTATGCCTGGTATTGATGGTGTGGAACTCCTGCGCCGCATTAAAGAAGAATCCCCTGATGCAATTGTGATCTTGATGACTGGTTATGCCAGCCTGGGCACAGCGGTAGAAGCCCTGCGTTTAGGCGCGCATGATTATCTCATTAAGCCCAGTTCCAGCCAGGATATCCGTCAGAGCGTATCGCGCGGTATTGAGCGTGCTCGTAACCTCAAACGCCGCCGTCGCCTGTTGGAAACTATCAAGGCGGATGTGTTTGAACTGACCCGTGCCGACATCGAAGCTAGCAATGCTGCGCTCAGTGTTTCCTCGGCGATGGATCGTAACGAAATTGATTATCGTCAGACTACGCCGGATACCAACGGCAGCACCATGAAGCTTGGCCCATTGACGGTTTACCCGGGACGGTATCAAATCTCCGTCGATGACCAGCCGATTGACCTGACGCCGACTGAATTTGACTTGCTGCTGTATTTGGCGGCTCATCGTGGTCGTGTGGTTCCGTGCCATGAACTGGTCCGTGAAGTGCGCGGTTACACCGTTGATGAGAGCGAAGCTCGCGAAGTGATTCGCCCGCATGTCAGCAACTTGCGCCGCAAGCTCAAGACCGCTGGCCAGGGCACCGACCTCATTGTCAACGTACGTGGCATTGGCTATCGCCTGAGCGAACGGGCGGCTGGCGACTAAAGCCGACCCTTATTCTTCATCAAATTCTGCTATCATTGAGGCCTCATTTATGGGGCCTTTTTGCATTTAATGCGGGTGGGGTTGAGGTTAGGGTATCAATGACAAATCTGGCAAACAGCAAAATCCGAACCCTATGCATGATGATCCTGGCTGCACTCTGGCTAAGTCTTGCCGCAGTTGTGACTGCTCAGCCTGCCTGCACAGAACCTTCCGGCACGGTCACACGCCAGACTTACTCCAGTGGTTTGCTAGGGCAGACCATGTATTACACGATCTACATGCCACCCTGCTACGATGCTGACTACAACACGACTTATCCCACGCTCTATCTGATGCATGGCTCCAACGAGGATGATGGCCATTGGGTTCGCCTGGGTATCGTCGATTTGCTCGATGCGGGTATCACATCCGGTGATCTGCCGCCGATGCTGGTCGTTTTGCCCTTTGGCAACGTGATTGCCAATCGCAATCGCTTCGATGCCCTCTCATGGGGCAATATCTTCATGACTGAACTGCTGCCCACCGTCGAAGACCTCTACCGCACCGATGATCGCCGTGCGATTGGTGGTATCTCTCGCGGTGGCTTCTGGGCTTATCAGATTGCGCTCAAACACCCTGACCTGTTCCCCATAGTCGGTGGTCATAGTGCTTTTTTTGATCTCTACCATGCGCCTGAAGAGGAAAATCCGCTGCATCTGGTGGAAAGCGTCGATTTGACGAACATGCGCTTCTGGCTGGATCGCGGCAAGGATGACTTTGCCTACGAAGGCCTCGACATCATGGGTGAACGGCTGGCAGCGCAGCAGGCAGATTATCAGTACACCATTCAGCCCGAAGGCCAGCATAACAACGCTTACTGGTCGCAATATGTCGCGGACTATCTGGCATTCTACGTGGCGGATTGGCTGGATGCGCAGCCGAGTCAACCCCAGCCGACATCGCCGCCTGCCAGCGCCTTTGCGACCAACACGCCTTCGTCACCTTTGGCTGCTACAGCCCAGCCAACACCTGAAGCAACGGCCCTATCCACAACGAAAACGGGCCAATCCACATGGAATGCCTTCTTCCCGGTGGTGGCCTTCCCCAGCTTGCGAACCAGCATTTCGTCAGATTGGGTGGCTCAAGTAGCTAATGGGGAAGCTGTACCCGATCTCATTCTCGATACCGATACGCTCGCTCAGATGCAAGCTACCGGGTTGACCATTTCGTCAGATGTTCAGACGGTCGCACCTGACGCGCTGCGTAATGCGCTCTGGCGGGATTACAACGCCATTACGTTACTACCCATCGACCGCATTGGGGTGGATATGCGCATTCTCTGGCTGGATGACGTGCCCATTGTCGATCAACTGGAAAGTTATGCGTTAGCGTTGCCAGCCAGCAATGGCAACTTCGATCCATCAGCGCTCTATCGCCTGACGCTCTCCGGTGTCACGGCCCTCACGCGCCAAACGACGACTGCGCTTGATGACAATGGCATCGAATGGGCTGCCAGCGGCATTCAGGATTATGTCCAACGCAGTGATGCATTCCATATCAGCAACGAGGTCAGCATCTACCCAACTTGTCCGCAGACGACTGAGCCAACCCTCGGTGGACCCACTAGCTTTTGCAGCAAACCGGAGCATTTTGGCCTGCTGCCGTTGTTGGATGTCGATATTGTCGAGCTATCCGGCAATCACAACAATGACTATGGCTACCAGGTTTACACCGATACCTATGCTTATTACCAGTCACATGGCATGGCGACTGTGGGCGGTGGCCTGACCTTAGAAGAGGCGCGTCGTCCGCTGCTGCTGGATGATGGGGCAGTCGCTATGCTGACCTGCAACATCCCGGGTCCATACTATGCGCTCGTTAATGAAGATGCGAGCTTGCTCGGTGGCCTCCGACCGGGAGCTGCGGCCTGCGATTGGGATTGGCTCTCCCAGGTGCTGCCGGAACTCAGCCAGCAGGCGGGGACAGTCATCGTGACGCTACAGCATTTTGAGATTGAAGATTATGTACCCTCTGATGAACAACGCATCGATTTTCGCCGACTCGCGGATTTAGGCGCAGACGTGGTTATCAGTACCGCCGCGCACAAGCCGCAAACCTTTGAGTTTTATACTACCCAAAGCGGAGAACGTGCGTTATTGCATTATGGATTGGGCAATTTGTTCTTCGATCAACCTTTCTGGGGCAATAGTCGTTTCTTTATGGATACCCTGTACATTTACGAAAGTCGGCTGGTCGGGGTAGAATTGTTCCCAGGCCTGATCGAAGATCTGGCACGCCCACGCTTGATGACGCCCGATGAGCGCGAGCAATTTTTATTCTTCATGCTCCGGCAGCAAAACGGTTTCTGAGAATCACTATGACCCAACATTCCGAAGACAACTCCAATCCCAATGGCCGCATCGTACTATTCTTCATTGCGACTGTGCCCGTCATCGTCATGTTATTGATCGTTTATTTCGCGTTCCGGGCGAACAACGCTGGGCGCGTCCTGACGTGCACGTCCAACGTCAGCAGCGGCGGCACGGTGACCCTGCGCGTGGAACCGCTGGATGTTTCCGGCGTGTACCATGAGTCACATCAGTTCACCTACAAGTCTTCGCCTGAAAGTGACGAATCCGAGGTGATATTTGATATGGCATTGCCTAACCCAACTATGGTCATGAACTGCGCTGATAACATCGGTAGTGCGGGCCGTGTCGTCTGGGTGTGGAATGACAAGGGGCTTGCTGTCACCGACGATGCAGGCGAAAGCTGGCAAGAATGGGAAGTCTGCGATGATCCGCGTCCGCGCTTTGCCTGTTCCCAATACGAGCACCTGGAATCCGTATTGTTCCTTGAGAACGGCAGCGGACAAGCCGCGGTTTATGCGCCGGAGGGCGGCTATATTTTGAATACAAGCGACGGGGGAGACACATGGACGATGGCCACTCCCTGAGACTGATTGATGTATGGAATGAAGCCTCCGACTATTTCATGGGCTATAGTGAAGAAGCTCCAGAGATTGTGTTGGGCGGCTTGGCACCTGGCGTCATGCGCGAGTGCCTCCATTATTTGATCACAACTGCCCGCGAAGTGACCACCCAATTTGTTATGCTCAACACCAATATTCAGGTGATGACTCCCTCGCCGACGATGGCCGCTCGTGCCTTGTCTGCTGGCCATATCGGCGGCGGCATGTGGCTCGATTTACCCCTGATGCCCACCCTCGGCGTCTTTATCGATGGTCCCCAGGCCTTGAGCATCAGCTTTGTGCGTGGTGAATGGGACGCGATGAGCCTGCTGGCGCTCTTTGTTCTCCTGCGCGAGTTGTACCTGATGGCTCCTCATGTCGAGGTCGGCCTGCTCGGTACCGATTATGCTACTGAAGATCGTGCCGGTTTTGCGGCTTGTGTGCGGGCGTTTTGCCATGAAGTTGCCTAAACTCAGCGTAGTCTTTCTCCTTCTGGTTAGCCTGTTGCAGCCGATTGTGGCCCAGTCTGATCCAGTTGCAGAGATGTTGATCTCAATGACACTGCGCCAGAAGGTCGGCCAGATGTTTGTTGCCAGCTTTTATGGCCCGACGATCAATGAGCCAACACGCCAGTTTTTAGAAGCCTACCAGCCGGGGGCTGTCGTCTTTTTGCCATCTAATCTGGAGAACCCTGGCCAGATTGCACGCCTGACCAACGACATTCAGCAGACCTTGCGCACTGCCGGGACGGTTCCGACTTTCATTGGCGTCGATCAAGAGGGCGGTATCATCGCCCATCTGGAAAATGGTTTCACCCGTTGGCCCGTTCCTACGTTGTTGACTGCAACGGCAGACCCCCAACTTGCGTATAGTGTCGGGATGGCTTTTGCACAGGAGATGCAAGCCGTGGGAATCAATATGAACCTGGCCCCGGTTGCCGATCTATATACCAACCCGGATAACCCGATCATCGGGCGGCGCTCATTTGGCACCTTCCCGGAGCAAGTCGCGCCGATTGTGACAGCCTTCGCCCAGGGTATGCAGGCCGAGGGCGTTTTGGCAGTTGCCAAGCATTTTCCGGGGCATGGCGATACCAGTGCCGATTCGCATGTTACGCTGCCTGTCGTCACCTATGATATGGGGCGCCTGTCAGCGACCGAACTGGTGCCTTTTATGGCCCTGGCTCAGGCCGATGTCGGCGGCATTATGACGGCCCATATCAGTTTCCCGGCCCTGGAACCAGAAGTAGGCCTGCCGGCTTCGCTTTCTGGTCATATTGTGACCGACCTGCTGCGTGATGAATTGGGCTATGATGGCTTGGTGATGACTGATGCGCTCGACATGGACGCCATTGATACAGTGTATTCGCCAGCAGAGGCGGCCCTGATGACCATTGAAGCCGGCAGCGATTTTGTGCTGATCGGGGCGCACGTCAGCCCGGATGCCCAGGCTAGCGCGATGGAGGCTGTTGTCGCAGCAGTCGAATCTGGCCAGATCGCGGAAGCGCGTATAGATGAATCCGTGCGTCGTATTCTAAGTGCCAAGCAGCAATTGGGTGTGCTCGATGCTGAACCCGTTGACGTGACCTTCGCCGCTGATGCCATCGACCTGGAGGCCCATGCGGTCCTCATCACGCAGATGTTCGAGAAGGGCACAGCAGTCGCCTATGGGGGTGATACAATACCGGTAGCTACTGGCGCCCTGATGATCTACCCGGCATCACAGCCTTCGTTGTGGAACGCTTGCGCCGAGGTCGGCAGTTATCAGCCATTGGGTATTTCGGATCGGCCCACGCCAGATGAAATCACCTGGGCACAGTCAGCCGTTGCCAGTGCGGAACAAGTTGTTGTATTTACGCGCAATCTGGCGGAAAATGCACAATTAAAAGAGTTGGTAGAAGGCTTGCCCTTGGCGCGCACGATTGTCGTGGCGCTGCACTCGCCGGAGGACTGGCGCGAGATCGACCAGCCCCAGGCTTATGTGATGACCTACAGTCCGCTCCCTGCTGCTTATGAACCCGTTTGTAAGGTGCTGGCAGGCACAATACCTGCGGTCGGGCAGGTGGTAATCAACTTGGAGCCATAAGCTGGTAATGCTCTAATGAGCAGGATATGAAGAACGTCACTATAAGATATGTATTAGATAGACACCTTCAACCTGAGCGCAGCTTGTGTACGACGTCATTTTCAGGTTAACTTATTCGTGTAGTAAACCCAGAATCAGGACAACATACCGTTATGACAACGCTTAACCCGGATTTGCTGTCAAAAGATATGGACGCCGCCCTCAACGATGCGGCAGCCATGCGTAAAGAATTCCAGCAGCAAACCATCATGCCAGAGCTTTTACTGCTGGCATTGTTACGTCGCCAGGAAACGGCTGCTTCGCGGTTGCTAAACGTTTTTAAGAGCACGCGCGGCGTCGATCTTGAGCAGCTAGAGCGCCAGGTCGAACTGGCTATTCGCAGTCGCCGCGATCAGGACGGCAACCTGGACTTTGTCGCTAAAGGCAACAAAAAAATCCCACTTAGCCGTCAGACCATCATCATGTTGGATGACGCGCTTAGTGTGGCTAATTCCATGCACGAGGTCCGTATCGATACCGACCACGCCCTGACCGTGCTTTCGGAAAGCTCGATGAGCACCAGCGGCCTGCTGCGTCAGGTGGGCATCACACCCAAAGCACTGCGCGACATCGTCAGCGATAGCAGCCAGGTATTACCTGTCAAGCGCTCCAGCGGCACAACCCAGGACTTCGTGGCAACCGCCCGTCGTGGCAATATGCGCGCCGTCTACTTCCGCGAGGATTTGCTGCGCGAGATGATTAATATTCTCTCGCAGTCGGTCAATCGCCATATCATCCTGCTTGGCCCCGATGGCGTCGGCAAGCGCACCCTGGCTTACAGCCTCGCCCTGCTGATGTCTGAAGGTAAAGGCCCTAATGGGCTGGCCAGCTTGGTGCAGATCGACGAAACAGCTTTACTGGATAACGAACAGCAAGCAGTCCGTGCTGGCATGAGCAAGGCGCGCAATGGCATTCTGTTTGTGCCGCACCTGCATCGGTTCTTTGGTGGTCCCATCAAAGCCGAGTTTTCCAAAGCGACACCGCTCATCCAGAAAGCCTTCCTGGATGACAACCCGGTCATCATCGCTTCTACCACCGATCAGGAATATCAGCAGCGCCTATCGTTGGTGAGTGCCCTTACGGAAAATAGCCAGATCATTCGTGTGCCGGAGCCGTCTGTTGAGGAAACGGTCGAGATGCTCAGCATCATGAAGCCGCATCTGGAAGCTGATTACAGCATTGAGATAGAAGAAGAAGCCATCGGCTTGTCGGCTAATTTGGCCAAACGCTATCTGGCTGCTACGCCACTGCCGCGCAGCGCGGAGCACCTTTTGCATCGTACGGCAGCGATGGTTAGCATGGCGCGCCAGCAGCACCTGGCCTTTAAGCCAGATATGGCTGATGATGGCAAACTCGATGTCGCTGACATCACCCTGGCCGCCAGCCAGATGACAGGTGTGCCCGTCAGCAAGCTGGGCGAGGACGAACGTTTGCGTTATGCCAGTATGGTCGAGCATCTTAGCGAACGCATCAAAGGCCAGGATGAAGCCGTTATGGCGGTCAGCCGTGCTATCAAGACCGCGCGCGTCGGTCTCAAAGATCCACGTCGCCCGATTGGTGCCTTCTTATTCCTAGGCCCGACGGGTGTCGGCAAAACCGAACTGGCCCGCGTCCTGGCTGATTTCATGTTCGGTGACGAAGATGCCATGCTGCCGTTGGATATGTCCGAGTTCAAAGACGAGAGCAGCATCAACCGCCTGATTGGTTCGCCAACAGGCTACATTGGCAGTGAAGAAGGCGGCCAGCTAACAGAACGTGTCCGCAACCAGCCGTATATCATTGTTCTCTTCGATGAAGTCGAAAAAGCCCATCCACGTGTGCTGGATATCTTGCTGCAAGTCATTGAAGAGGGCCGCTTGACCGATGGTCGGGGTGTGACGACGCGCTTCAGCGAGACAGTCATCATCATGACCAGCAACATTGGTTCGGAGCACCTGTCTGTGCCTTATCTCAATGATGAGATCAAAGAATCGGTCATGGAAGAAGTTCGCGATTACTTGCGCCCGGAATTCATCAACCGCCTGGACGAAGTCGTCATGTTTAACTCCCTCGATGATGAGACGCTTGGCCTCATCATGCGCCTGGAACTCAGGAAAGAGACGCGCATGGCGGAAGAACGTGGCCTGACGCTGTCCTTCACCGATGGTGCGGTTGACTATCTGCTTTCGCTCAATGACGAGCCGGAATACGGCGCGCGTCCGCTCAAGCGCATTATTCGCCGGAGTGTCCGCGAACCGCTTGCCGACTTCCTGCTGCGGGCCAATCCGCCCGCCGGGACTGAAGTGCGCATCAGCAGCACGCGCAAAAAAGGTGGTGGCCTCAAATTCGCCGCCACGGTCGATGGCGAAGAAATCAGCATGGCATAGTTTGGTTTTTAGCTTGATACAACCAGCCCAACAAGAATGGCCCGTAAGGGCCGTTTTTGTATCTCTATGCGTTTGGTACACTTGATTATGAGCACCGCTTATAACTTGCAGGTAAACTCGCTTATGAGGAATACGCATGGACTGGTTTTTTAACAGTTTTACGGATTTGGCACGGGTGGTCGTCGTGGGCACATGCGCCTATATTGGCGTGATCGTGTTGCTGCGGGCTGCGGGTAAGCGCACCTTGTCCAAAATGAATGCCTTTGACTTAGTGGTGACTGTCGCCATCGGCTCGATATTGGCCAGTGTGCTCTTGTCGAAAGACGTCGCCCTGGCAGAGGGTCTGGTCGCGTTTGCCACACTCATCACCCTGCAATACGCGATTGCCTGGTTGTCCGTTCGTTCAGCTTGGGTGCGGAATATGGTGAAGTCAGAACCTGCCTTGCTTTTTTATGATGGGGACTACTTAACCCAATCGATGAAGAAAGAGCGCGTCACCAAAGAAGAAGTCTGGGCAGCCGTTCGCGCTCAAGGGTTGGCATCGATGGCTGAGGTTGGTGGCGTGGTTTTAGAAACAGACGGTTCATTCACTGTATTTGCCCCCACGGATGAATCCGCAACAGCCTTGCAGCAAGTGCTGCATTTTTCTCCTGATGATGCTAACCAACCGCTTTGATCATGAAATGATGTCAAGTCCTCGTTATGATCGCGTTAAGTTTTCTCACTTTGTGCGAATTTAACAGAAATTTCGTCCAAATCTAAGGCGCATCATCGTTGGCAAATGAGTTACATCGATATATAGTTTGTAACAATTGGCGTTTGATGACATTGCACAGAATTGTTATGTCAATTGCAACTATCAGAATGTGGGTCATATGCGTTAGTTTAGGCATGTCGGTTATAGGACACAACCACGTTGATTAGGAAGTCGCGCCTCAACCTGCTAGACAATTGGTCAAGGGGATGCCGAATTGCGGCGTAAAGTCTCAGCCATTTTTAGTCTGTTCTCGCTCCTTATCGGGATGATTATTGCGCTGCCGCCCATTGTACTGCTTCAGTGGTCGGTACAGCTTGCTGCGACTGAAATCAGTTGGCTTTCGACGTTGGCGGGTGCTGTTGCTGTTCTGATACGACCGCGCCATTGGCGCACCGTTCTCGTTAGCTTGTTAGGCATCTGGTTATCGACGGGGCCGTATCGCCAGTTTCGGCAGGCCGTTCGTCAGAATGATTTGGAACTGCGAGCTTCACTTGGTGCCAGCTACCTGGATAACATCCCGCAGGCCGTTCGCAGCCAACTTCAACAGAAACCTTTATCATTACGCCGCTTCTTCTACCTTAATCTTAAATCAACACAAGCTGAAGTGATCCGCGATGTGCCTTATCTGGACGTCGAAACGCGTACGCTTGTTATGGACATTTACAAACCCAATAAACCGTCGATTCGGCCAGAAGGGTATCCCTGTGTGGTGACGATTCACGGCGGCAGTTGGCGCTCTGGGGATAAAGGCCAGTACTTTGCCGATGCCTATCGTCGCATGGCTGATCAGGGGTATATGGTATTCGATATTCAATACCGCTTCTCGCAAGAGGCCCGCTGGCCAGCCCAGCACGAAGATGTTGCCAATGCCCTGCGCTGGGTGGCTAAACATGCCACTGAGTACGGGGGCGACAAAGACTGTCTGGCGTTGATGGGGCGGTCTGCCGGGGGCTTCCTGGCGCTACATGGGGCCTATCGCTCTGTGCCGGAGGTCAAGGTCAAAGCTGTGATCGCTGCCTACGCACCCGTTGACTTGCGCTTGTGGCCGATGAACCCCGGTTCTGTCGGTGTGCTGTTGATGGGGGGCGTCCCGCACGAAATGCCGGAACGTTATTACGATTCTGCCGTGACGACCCACCTGCACAAGGACTGCCCGCCGACGCTGTTGCTGCATGGCGGCAAGGATTCCGTCGTGCCCATCCTGCACTCGCAGGTTTTACAGCAGTCGCTGGAGCAAGTCGGTGTCACCTGTGCCCTGATCGACGTCCCCTGGGGCCAACACGGCTTTGACGGTAACACCAATGGATTGGGTGCGCAGCTTGCGCAATATTATCTGGATCGCTTCCTGGCTTGGACAATGTACAATGGTGCTATGCCGATGGACTAGGTAAACAAGCCATGCCGGATAACTACAATGCCGAAACTGTCATTAGAACGCCCCAGTACGAGCGCCCCCGTTACGGCTGGGATGCCTGGACCAGTGTCGTAGGCTACATCGCAGATCAACATAGCCCGGACGCGCTGCTGCGCGTCTCTTTGTCTACCGATAGCGAGGGTGGGCTGCAATGGGATACGATGGTGCAGTGGGGTTCCCACTTAGAGGCGATCTCTGGTCGAAAATCTCTCGGTAGTGCCCTCACCGATCTCTGGCATGATGTTGAAGATAATCACCGTATTTTCTGGTCGCAGCAGGATGCAGTCCGCCGCCCCGTGCCATATCGCCCGGAGTTCTGGCTGGATGATCGATCCGGGGCTGCATTGCAAAGTTTGGTTCATATCGGCCAGCGTTTGTTCCAGGGTGACTGGCATGTGATCATCGTTTACCAACCCTCGGAGCTATCTTACGCGCGTGTTCAGACGCGATTGCTGGCCGCACAATACACGATCTGTCGTGGCGGGCGCGGGGCAACTTTGCGAGAATCGTGCCAGACGCTGTATCATAATGCTATCGATTTATTCACAGCACACATTCAGCGAATTTCAGACAATATCATTCATGAGGGGACAAAATGACCCAGGTTGATCATTCTATTTTCCGCAAATACGATATTCGTGGCATTGCTACGGGCGACGATCCGCAGATCACGCCGGAACTTGCCCGGTTGGTAGGTAAGGCGCTCGGCACCTACTTGCCCAAAGAATTTAATACCGAGCGTGTTTTTGTCGGCAGTGACAATCGCGTGACCTCGGCACCGCTGCGCAATGCCATGATTGAGGGCTTGCTCTCGACAGGCATGAACGTCACCGATATTGGTGAGGTCATCACCCCCACAGTGTACTTCGCATCGGCTACCTATGAGGGTAACGGGGCAGGTGTACAGATTACGGGCAGTCACCTGACCACTGAATACAACGGCATCAAGATGGCTTACGGTCCGCTGGCACTCTCCGGCGACCGCATTATTGCCTTGCGTGACATGATCGAGAGCGACAGCTTCGCCACAGGCGAGGGGCAGCTCGACAAAGACCACGACATGATTAACAAGCACATGGCCAAAATCGAGACGATGGTCAAGATGGGCGATAAGAAGCTAAAGGTCGTTGTCGATGCAGGTAACGGCCTGGTTGGCGGTTACATTCCACAAGTTCTGGAAAACTTAGGCGTGGATGTCATCTGCCTCTACTGCGAACCAGATGGCACCTTCCCCAATCATTTGCCCAACCCGGAAGACCCGGAAATGACCAAAGACCTGGAAGCCAAAGTCAAAGAAACTGGGGCCAATTGCGGCCTTGCCTTTGATGGTGACAGCGACCGTGCGGGTTTCGTTGATGAGAACGGCCATCACATCGCTGCTGACAAACTGCTGGCTGTCCTCGCGCGCGACTTACTCAGCCGCCATCCGGGGTCATCCATCGTGTTTGATGTCAAGGCATCCCAGGCCCTGCCGGATATGATTAAGCAGTACGGTGGCGTGCCTGTCATGTGGAAAACCGGCCATAGCCTGATGAAGCTCAAGATGCATGAAATCGGCTCACCCTTAGGCGGTGAGGTCAGCGGTCATCTCTTCATCGGCGAAGACTACTATGGCTTTGACGATGCACCGCTGGTGGCGCTTAAAGCCCTGTCGATCTTCTCCCAATCGGAAAAGAGCGTTTCAGAAATCTTCGGCGAATTCCCCAAACTGTTCGCCACGCCGGAGGTCATTCTTTCCGCGCCGGATGACCTCAAATTTGGCATGATTGACGAGATGGTCAAGGTATTCAGCGGTAAGTATGAAACCATCACGCTGGATGGCGTGCGCGCCCAGTTTGAAAAAGGTTGGGGTATGGTCCGTGCCAGTAACACACAGCCGGCCATCACCCTGCGCTTTGAGGCCTACACCAAAGAAGACCTCGTCAAGTACATGAAAATCTTCAAAGAGCAGCTCGACAAATACCCACAGGTCGACAAGTCCAAGCTCGAAGTCCAGATCGAGCGCTTCAGCGAATAAGCAAAATCGCCTGATTACCAGAGAGCGTCCCAGCGCGGGGCGCTCTTTGCATTTGGGGATTTGCCATATTTGGCCTTTGTATTTTGGCGCGCGCAAGGGTATCGTATGGTCATGACAGATCATTTCAAAGCGATTTACGCGAACAAAGCAATCGAATACGACCGCATGGTCAGCCGGGAAGACATGCATGGCAATTTGTTTGCCGCGCTCAACGAACTGCACGATTTATCCGGTGCAGTCGCTGTCGATATCGGTGCGGGTACAGGTCGCCTGACGCGCCTGCTGAGTTTTCAGGTCGGGCAGGTCATTGGCCTGGATATCGCCCCAGCCATGCTGATTGAAGCCCGTGACCAACTTTTGCAATCGGGCATGGACAACTGGACGCTCGCCTGTTCTGATAATGTCGCCTTGCCATTGGCATCCAACAGCGCCAATTTTGCCATCGAAGGCTGGAGCTTCGCCCACAGCGTGGCCTGGTTCCCCGATGATTGGCGCACCCAAATTGGCCGTATGCTCGATGAAATGCGTCGCATTGTCCGGCCCGGCGGCACCCTCGTGCTGCTGGAGACACTCGGCACAGGGAATAAGTCACCACAGCCGCCGACGGAGGGCCTCGCTGAACTCTATAATTGGTGGGAAAGCGAACAGGGCTTTAATCATCGCTGGATACGCACCGACTATCAGTTTGAAAGCGTGGCCGAGGCCGATGAACTGACGCGCTTCTTCTTCGGTGATGAATTGGCCGACGAGATTGTCGCCAATCAGATGGCGATTTTGCCGGAGTGTACCGGCATCTGGTGGCAGACGGTTTAGCCCTCTTGTTGTATAGTAGCGCCTCAATAACCAGAATCAGCACCGCTTAGGACAATGCTCATGGCGCAATCGCCTGTATCCGCAATTCTACTCATCTCCTGCCCGGATGGCCCGGGCCTGGTCGCCGCAGTGACCGACTTTGTGTTTTCGCATAATGGCAATATCTTGCAACTCGACCAGCATGTCGACCAGCAGGAGAATGTTTTTTTCATGCGCATCGAATGGGACATGACGGGCTTCAGCCTGGATCGTGACACGGTTGAGGTCGCCTTCGCGCCGCTGGCCAAGTTCTATGAAATGGACTGGCAACTCCACTTCAGCGATACGCGCACGAAGATGGTCCTTTTCGTCAGCAAGCAGTCGCATGTGCTGTATGATGTCCTATCGCGCTGGCAAAGCGGCGAGTTCCAGGTTGATATTCCGCTGATCGTCAGCAACCACGATACCCTGGCAACAGTTGCCCAGCAGTTTGATATTCCCTTCCGTGTGTTCAGCATCAACAAAGAGAACAAGGCCGCTGTTGAGCAGGAGCAAATCGCTCTTTTGGATGACATCCAGCCTGACTTGATCGTCTTGGCGCGCTATATGCAGATCATCACCGACGACTTCATCCAGCACTATCCAAGCCAGATTATCAACATTCACCACTCGTTCTTGCCCGCCTTCATTGGAGCGCGGCCCTATCATCAGGCCTTTGCCCGTGGCGTCAAGATTATCGGCGCGACCAGCCACTACGTCACCGCCGATCTGGATGCTGGTCCCATCATTGAGCAGGACGTCGCCCGCGTGACGCACAAAGACAGCGTGCGCAGCATGGTTCGCAAAGGCCAGGACTTAGAGAAAACGGTGCTCTCACGGGCGGTTTACTACCACCTTCAGCATCGCATCCTCGTCTACAACAACAAAACAGTCGTCTTTGACTAATCAAGTTTCTGAGCGACGACCACCAGCCGTTCATAGTAAAGGCCCTGGTCAGCCACATACGAAGGAATATCACAGGTGATGAGCGTCAAGCGCTGGTCACCTGTGGGATACACCACACTGACATCGCGATAATCTACCGAGTGAATATGCGTGACGATGTAGCGCTCGCTCAGGTCGCTATCACGCACGATGATGGCATCTCCCAGGCCGACATCCACCAGCGCATGGAACGTCCCTGGCGTGCCGTCGGGGTATTCTGAGTGTGCCCCCAGTACGATATTTCCCGCTGTGCCCAACCAACTCGTCCCATAAAAATGCCCAACCCGATGCTCCCAGAGATCGATGTCCCATGTGCGCCCTTCGCCATCCAGCGGAAACGTCGTCACTTCGGACTCAATGCCTACGCTGGAGATCATCACTGATGGCGCGGGTAGGGTGGGTGCTGGCTCTGATGGGGATGCCACATTGCTGCGCTCAACCATCATGTCATTCGGGGTAAGTGAGACTAGCTGTTGCGGAACGTCCAGCAACGTGAGCATACCTTGATGGTCGACCAGCGCGATTTTGTCGCTCGTACTGGCATGTCCCAGCAGTGGGGAGCCACTCTCGTAACGGTAAACAGGCTGCAAGCTGCTGCCATCCCACTGCCAGATGATGAGCGTCCCGTCCAGGCTTGATGACACCATATGTTGGCTATCGAGCCAGCTTAGGCCCATGATAGGCGCACGATGGCCTTCGCTGCTGACAACCGCTGTTTCGCTACCAATGTCCCGCATGCTGATCTGCCCACTCAAGCTGCCTGTGACGATTTGCTGGCTGCCCTCAGCGAAAATGACTTGCGTCACGGGGTTATCATAGACGCTTTGTGAGCGACTCAGCATCCAGTCGCCAACCGTATAAAGGGCAACCGTGCCATCTTCACTGGCAACCGCTAGATAGCTGCCATCATCGCTGAAAAGCACTTGCCAGATAGGGCCACTCTCGTTTTCCAGGCGGCTTACTTGTTGGCTAGATGCTGCATCGTACAGGTGGACAATGCCATCATTGTCACTGCTGGCGACCCACTGACCGTCTGGACTGGTATCCAGGCTGGTGATGGCTGCGTCGTGCTGTCCCAAAATGCTGTCAAGTTCGCCTGTTTGCGTATGCACTCGCCGCACCGTCAGGTCCCGACTGCCCGTATATAGCCATTCTCCATCGGGGCTAAAGGCCAGCGCTGTCACCCAATCCTCATGGGATCGACTCTGCCAGCTTTGTTCTCCTAACTCCCAATCCCATAGATAGATCGTCTGATCGCGGCCAGCCGTGGCTACTGATTGGCCATCCGGCGAGAACGTCACTGCATCAATGGGCTGGTTACTGGCCTTAATCTGCTGGTGAACATAGCCGGATTCCTGGGCCCGGATAGGTAACATCATCAGCCCTAGCAGCGTCCATATTAAGAGAATGTTGTAAAGATGATGTTTACAATAAGAGATCGTGCGTCGACGAGGCTTACGGCTGGTAATCATGGGTCAATGACTTACAATCAACCATGTTGGCGATCAACAGATTGTGTGATTGTACACCAGGGACGCCCGCTATGTCATTTGACAACCGTATGCACCGCGATCCAGACGTCCGTGCGTTGGAGCTGTATAACAACGCCTACTATGGTGGTCTGTTTCGGCGGATAGTAGCGCGCTTATTGGGGCGCTCCCGGAGATTGCAAGTCCTCAGCGAAGTCATCAATGGCCGGGCCATTATTACGCGCAAGCAGCTTGGCCTGCGTACCGTGCGCCTGTCCGATGTGCAGGGGACTGTCATGCGGCCCGACCAGTTTGACATCGAGTTTTATCCGATGACACGTACCACCCGCGACCGCTGGCTGAGCGTTGCATCGGGCATGATCGCAGACTATAGCGCGTTGCCAGCGCCGGAGTTTGTGCTATTTGAAGATGCCTATTTCGTAGAAGATGGTCATCACCGTGTTTCGGTTGCCCGTCGCCTGGGCTATTTATTCCTGGATGCCAACGTCACCGAGTGGATTGCTGATCAGAATGCCTCGGACGAGGCATCCGCTAATGATGAAATGAATTGAATGTAACATGATGAAAATAGGAAGTATTGGCGGGGGGCCTGTGGCCCGTTACCTGGGTATGGCCGCCGCCCAACTGGGTTTTTCGTTTATCCTCTACACGCCCGATGCCGATGACATCGCTGCTGCCACTGCCGCTGAGGTCATCACCGGGCCGTACAATGAAGATGCTCTAAAACAGGCGCTCTCTGCTTGTGATGCCGTTACCATCACCGACCCGCGCCTGCCAGCAACCCTACTCGAAGCGCTTTCAGTGGCAGGGGTCAACATCGTACCCAATATACAGACGATCTCCATGCTGGCAGACCGCTTGACGCAGCGGCGCCATTGGCAGCAAGCAGGCTATGAAATCGCTCGTTTCAATCGTATTAGCGTTGGCAGCGACGTGTTGGAATCCGCGCAGGAATTTGGTTTCCCCATCATTCTGAAAAAACGTTACCCTGATCGCGACTTCCGTGATCGCGTTTGGATTCGGCGTGCCGGGGACATTGAACCCGCTTTAGCGCGTTGGCAGGATGAACCTCTGCTGGTCGATGCACCAATTAGCGGCGTCCGCGAATTGGCGCTGACGCTTGTGCGTGCCGCTGATGGCAGCATGATGACGTATCCTGTTGCCCAGGTCACGCGCCAGCACGATCAAGTGTTTTCGGTAGTATGCCCGGCCAACATCGACGAAGCAACTGCTTATCGTGCCGTCGAGTTAGGCCGTGAGGTGGTTGAACATCTGCAAGGCGTGGGCGCCTTTACTTTGTCGATGATCGAATTGCCCATGAATGAGGTCATGCTCGCTGAGGTTTTCGTTGGGCCACACCCTCTGGGCGACTACACTTTGGAGGGCGTTATCACCTCCCAGTATGAAAATCACCTGCGGGCGATCCTTGGCCTGCCTCTGGGCGACGTCTACCAGATTTCCCCGGCTGTGGCGATGGTCATGATCGTGGATGCCCAGGCAGTCGGTACACTAGGTTTGCACCTATCGTCGGGTTTGGCGACAGGTGGCGCGCACATCCATGTCTATGGCTATGACCAGAGCTATCCTGGTCGCATATTAGGACATATCACCACCCTGGGCTACGATGCCGATGCCGCCGAAAAAGTCGGACGGTTGGCGCTCAGTTACCTGCTGCCTGAAGAACCCGCATAGGCTTTGATATGGCC
This sequence comes from Anaerolineaceae bacterium, assembly GCA_002699585.1. Lineage (GTDB taxonomy): Bacteria > Chloroflexota > Anaerolineae > Aggregatilineales > Phototrophicaceae > Phototrophicus. The sequence goes on from PABP01000009.1 coordinate 673,391, forward strand.
GATGCCATTGTGCTGCGCTTCTGGAAGCCCTATCAAGTCCTGACCAAATTCACCGATGAGGCTGGACGCGCGACGCTGGCCGACTATATCCAAGTGCCCGATGTCTACGCGGCGGGGCGTCTGGATTATGAGAGCGAGGGTTTGCTGTTGCTGACCAACGATGGCCAGCTCAATGCGCAGTTGACCCAACCACGCTATGAACATCCCCGCACGTATTGGGCACAGGTGGAGCGCATCCCCGATGAAGCTGCCTTGCAGGCGCTGTGTGAGGGGGTCGAAATCAAAGGCGGCCTGACACGGCCCGCTCAGGCGCGTCTGATCGAATCCCCTGATTTGCCGGAACGGCCTGTTCCGATACGCTTCCGCAAAAATGTGCCCGATTGTTGGCTGGAATTGGTACTGACGGAGGGCCGCAATCGTCAGGTACGTCGCATGACCGCTGCGGTCGGTCATCCCACGCTGCGGTTGGTACGGTCTGCCATTGGCGACATCATGCTAGATGGCTTGCAACCGGGCCAGTTTGATGTGCTGACATCGCAGCAAATCGAGGCCCTCAAACGCAGCATCACAACGAATCGTAAGGGGACCAGGCCCCGTAAGCGCTGATTTTGCCATGCTTCATGAAGTAGAGAATTTCCGCTACGGCGATGTCTTGCGTGACAGTTTCGCTCATGGGGTAGGCCAACGTGCCCTGATCGCCGAAGTTGACGAGCGTTTGTGCATGTTTGTCGGCACGGTCATCCTGTAGGTAAAAGGTCGGGGCTTCCGCACCCGCAGGCCAGTACTCCACGTTGAGGCGTTTGCCACCCATAACGACGATACGCTCGCTTTCGGGCGGGTCATCACGCTCCCGGAACAGCGCCAGCCCCAACCGAGTCTCATTATCCAATGCCCGGATCGCGGTTTCGACTGCGTCCGCATTGGGTTCGCTGGTGATGGCCATTGGCGGCCAGGTTGCCAGTACCCACATCGTCATACGCACTCCAACGCAATTGAATACAGTATGTTGCTCGCAGCATGGTCAGTGGCGCTGGCCACTGAGTGCGACTTGTTCGTGCTCGAATGAGACATGGGCTGGTTGCTTGGGGAATTAATCGTCGGCTCCGTCGTTGGTGTCGTCATCCGGCTTGTCTGTGGCGAAAACACCAGTAATCAAGAGGTCAAAGGCGCTTTCTTTGCCCGTTGGATGATGCAGCACATCAACAAGTTCATAGCCTTTTTCCGCAAAGGCATTCAGTTCGGCTTCCAGGGCCTGGTTCGCAATTTCCGTGCGTCGCATCGCACTGACCAATGCGTCAGGTGTGGCATTTTCAGCATGGCGATGGCGCGTCATTTCCGCAGAAGGGCGGTAAAAATTGGCCAGGTAAATGGTGCGAACGATATAGTGCTTGTTCATATCAGGTCATCCTGTTGGGGTACGCCAGACGGGTACGCACGTATTTTATCCGCACTCAGGCCATTCTGACAAACAATTACCTTAGTACGATCTCATTGGATCGGATTCTGCGCACGTCAGGCCGCATATCGATCATGCCTTGGGCTGGATAACCTGGGCTGTATAAGTCGATGTCGTCAGGGTGGGGGCGTCGCCTTCGCCATCGAAGTGCTTGTCAATCGCCGCTTTGATCGCGTCTACACCCCGCGCCAGCTCGGCATCGCTCACATGCCATGTCGATGACCACTGCCGTTTCTCCACGCGCTCCAAAAACTCCGCCGGACTGGTGTGATATTCATATTTCAGTTCGTCACTTCTGACGACCTGCCAGCCATTCTCCGGGAAAAAATCATCAATGTTCGACCATTTAACTGGACGTGGCGTCGGCACAGAATTATCGCGCCATGCATTTACAATCGGCAGCATCTCTTTGCTGTTGGCATAGCTGCCGAAAGTGTGCAGCAGGAAGCCATCAGGCTTCAGTACCCTCCCGATTTCCGCCAGCACCGCTACCGGGTCTTCTACCAGATGAAAGACGTGCGTCACCAGCACGACATCGAAGCTGTTTTCGGCATAGGGCAGGGTATGCGCATCGCCAATCGCCGGGAATACTTCCTCATCGCCGCGCTTTTCGACTAACCGTTGCAGCATCTTCAGGCTGATGTCTGCGCCATAAATGCTGCTTACAAACGGAGCAAGCGGCAGGGCAATGCGTCCGGTGCCAATACCGACTTCCAACACGCTTTCGTCACCACTAAGCTGGGTGGCTTCTGCCAAAAATGGGCCAACACGCTCTGCAACCGAATCTGGAAATGCGCGTGTGGCGTCGTAAAAGTCCGCCGCACGGTCAAAGTTCACCGAACCAAGCATCAATCATCACTCCCTAGGTTGAGATTGGGTAGGTCTTTAACGGCATCCTTGCCCAATTTATCTTCTAATTTTTTCCGTAGCTTGGGGGTTTCTTCCTGCCACTTAGCCTGGAGCTCTTCTTTCGTCGCCTTACGACCATCCCCGGCATGCGTCAATATCCCCTGGGCGAAGGTCGGTGCATCTGTGATGCGCTTCTCCACCGCCTCGGATTCGCACTCTGGGCACTCCGGCGGCGCATCGTTGATGGCATGTGTCGCCTCAAATTCGTATCCGCATTCCTGGCAGCGATATGCATAAGTCGGCATGATAGATTCCCTGGGCTATGGATACTTCTATACTACTACATGATGTTTATTCAGACGTTTGGAACATATTGTCCCTATTGAGTTTGTGGAAGTCTTTGATTTGCACATTTAGAGTTTTTTGGTGTCACCTTTTTTGCCAAAAAAGGTGACAAAACTAAAAAGAACGATAAATTTCAATACTGTCTAGTCCACAACCCAGTTGGCAGGGCGCTTCTCAATGAAAGCCCGCATGCCTTCCTGGGCTTCTTCGGCCTCGCGCAGTTGATTGACCCGGTCCGCTCGGAATTCGACCGTTTCGTCCAGCGGTTTGTTGCGCACCTCAAAGATGATCTCTTTGGTGGCTGCGATGGCCCCTGGCGCGCATTGTTTCAGATGGTCTAGCCAATGCTCAACGGCAGCATCTAGCTCATTTTCCGGCACGCATTCATGCACCAGACCGTATTTTTCGGCATCTTGGCCGCCAAAGCGGCGGCCTGTCAGGAACAGCTCACGGGCGCGGGTCAGGCCAATGCGGTCGATGATATACGGCGAGATGAACGCCGGAGCAATCCCCAGCCGCACTTCCGGCAGACTGAAGATGGCTGTTTCACTGGCAACGGCGATGTCCGATACGCTTATGAGGCCGAACCCGGCACCAATGGCCGCACCATCAACCCGCGTGATGACCACCTGACTGGCTTCGTTGATCGCCCGCAGCATGGCATCGATGTTGCCTGCTGCCATAGACGACGGAATCGGCGTATCGCGCATTTGCTTGATGTCACCACCAGCGCAGAACGTGCCGCCAGCCCCACGCAAGATCACCGCCCGTACGTCCCGGTTGCCTTTAAGCTCCGTGAAGATCGTATACAGGCGTTCCATCATGGCATAGGTCAATGCATTTTTGGCCTGAGGCCTGTTCAGTGTGACAGTGGCTACAAAGCCGTTCATTTCAAACAGAATGTCTTGATCGCGTGTGTTGCTATCCGGCATAAGGTGTCCTGGCGGGTTTGTTTACCGCACTCACAATGGGCCAAAAGCCTAACGGCGAAACCCTCGTTATCTACAGGAGAGGGCAAAGCACTGCCTTGCCCTCCGATTTGGCTAATTCTGTACAGGTATCTGCGTCAGATCGAGATTGGCGGGCAGGCTAACGAACGAGCCGCTCACCCAGCCGACGATGTCACCGTACTTGACGTACCACCATGCCGACCGTGAATCCCGTGCGACAATTTGGACGATGGCGTTGGCTGGCATCTGCCCCAGGAAAGCGCCGCGCGTGCTCGGACGGCTGCGCAGGGTAAGCACAGTCGTCGTCCGCAGCGTGTAGATGGTTGGTACGACATCCGGTGCACCGCTTTCACTGGTGATCGGCACAATCGATGGATTGGCCACGCGGACGAAGTTGTCATAGACCCAACCGCGCTGCGTCCCATACTGGATTTCCCACCAGGTGCTATCCGTATTGCGCCCGATGACCGTGTACTCTTCACCGTCGAATACACGCCCAATGACTTCGCTATTGCTGACGCTGGGTGTCGTACGCACATTCAGCCGCGGCGTGGTGATCGTCAGCGTCGTCGTTTCGCTGGGGACCACAATCGGCTGCTGCTGATAGTCGCCGATGCGCGTCAGGTCGTAATTGATATAAGCCAGCCCACCTGCTTCATAAAATTCCAGCACGATACCATGATCGCCAGCTGGCAGCGGGAAATCGACCTGATAGACTTGGCCGCTGGATGCATGCCACTCGTCGATGATGCGCACCCCGTTGACGTACGCTCGCAGGCCATCATCGCCGGATAGCGTCAGGCGATAGGTGCCACTTTCCAGAGATTGGCGGCTGGTCCAGCGCACACTGAAGTTATTCGCCGGGATGCTCGCTGATGGTGATTCATTGCCCCAGTTGTTATTCGGATCGCGTACGATGCTGGATGCCACTGGCGACCCGGACAGATTGCGATTGTCAAAATATTCCACTGCCCAGAAGGTCGTTTCCGGCAGTACTTCTGAAATACGGAAGTTGATATAGGCGTTGTCAGTCAGTTCATAGTATTCGACGGTGAAATTATGGCGGCCAGTCGGCAGTGTCACCACCGAGTAATATGTTTCCGGTTGATGCCCATGCCACTCGTCAATTTGTAGCTGATTGTTGACGTATACGCGCACGCCATCATCGGCCTCGACTTCGATCAAATACGTACCACCTAGATCAATGGTGCTGGTCCAGCGCGCGCTGAACTCATCGCGTCCAATGGTACTGAACGGCGATCCGTTGCCCCAATCGTGTGTCGGCGCTGTCTCTGAGAAAATCGCGCTGGGATTGCCACTGAGGTTGGCGTTGTTGTAATACTGGGCGATCCACGTCGCGGCAATCGGGCTGGAGTTATCCGCCGGGCCTATGTAGGCCCAATCCAGGTTTAGATAAGCCAAACCGCCTAATTCGCGGTGATCGACTTGAATGTTGTGCAAGCCCTCCAGCATCGTGACCTGGGCTGTCACCGTCTGGCCGGGGATGCCGTCGCCAAAGGTGTCGATGATCAACTCACGGTTGTCGATATACACGCGCACTTCGTCGTCCGCATTGGCTGTGAATTCATAGATGCCAGTCGTGAAGAACACGCTCGCTTGCCAGCGTGAGCTGAATAGATCCGGCGCGATCCCCGGGGCAGGCGCATTATAGCCCCAGTTAAAATGCAGCGCGGATTCAAATGAGCGCACAACCGACGGCGGCTGGAAATCCAGATTGTTGAAGTACTCCACGCGCCATGCGCCGCTGCTGTTGCCGGATGTCGTGCCACTGCCGCCACCCGTTGTGACGCCACCCTGCGGTTCAACTTCTGTCTGCGCCTGTATCGCGCTGGCAAATATAAGCAGGCTCAATAGGAGAAAAATTGCCGTAATTCGTTTCATTCGGAGTCCTCTGACCGCGCTGGTCCCACATCAAGTCTCTTTAATTGTAATGGCGTTGGACCCTCAGCGCCTATTAAAACGCCTGGTCTCTACAGCTTTTTTACAGCTGCAAAGCTGAACATCATCGCAATATTGGGGATGCCCTCCGGCTGAAGATAGCGGCCATCGCCGATGTGACGCATGTTGGGCCAGGGCTGCCAGCCGTTGATATAAGGATATTCTTTGAAGTGGGTGATCGTCAGTCCGCCATCGACCAGCGCATTATAAATATCGGATAGGGCATAGCTGAACTCATAAGCTGGGTTGGGGTTCACGAATGCGCCTTCATAGTCATTGCCGACGTAATCGCCGACGCCGCCCGTTTCCTCCGGTTTGCCGCCCATGTAGTCATACGCCACCCGGAAGTCGAGTTCGAGCATATTGCTTGCTGGATGGAACTCCACCATGACGAATTTGCCACCGGGCTTCAGCACATGCGCGATGCCTTTCCCCCAGCGCTCAACATCGGAAATCCAGTTGATGGCCCCATACGATGTATAGACCACATCGTAGCGTTCTTCTGTACTGTCAAACCAATCGAAAATATCGCTTCGTACGAATTTTGCGGGTATTTCAGCACTTTCTGACAGATTTTTCGCTACTTCCACAGCATAGTCGCTGATGTCTACGCCAGTCACATCGGCGCCTAGATGGTTAGCGATGCTCAACGTATCCAGGCCGTTATTGCACTGCAAATGCACCAGCGACCTCCCTTTGATGTCGCCTAGCAGTGCCATGTCTTCAGCATAGATATTGTTGTGTCCCTTTTTCATCAACTCGACTAAATCCGGCCTATGTGACTGATGCCTTTCGGTGGCGGCATTCCAGCTTTTACGGTTGGCTTCATGATACGGATTGGCCATAGTTTTTCTTTTCTAATAGTAGGCTATTTCTAGGGTAAAAATTCTGGATTTTTAGGATGATACCAGCCTGCAATTCCGCTCGCAAAACACCATGACAAACGCCATGAGGTCTCTGTCTGAAGGACCCAAAAAGTGCGAGACAATCGACTACAAATGGATTCTTATTGCCGCCAGAACAAACTCATTGTACTATATGAGCCGTTGATGAGCGGCTAAAAGGCCGCGTTTTTTGATAGTGTCAATCATCATGACGATGTTGACTTAATGGCACACCATATCGAACAAGGGTAGTGAACTCCATGTTTAAGAGCTACATCAACCCGGAAGAGCGTCAGTCTGCGGATAGCCAGACTAAACGCCTGATGTTCGAAGGTCTCCTGTTGGGTGGGTCCGGTTTGGGCGTCCTGGCGTTGATCTTCGAAATTGCGGCAGATGCCTTTAGCGTCGCCGCCTACCAGACGTTGCTCGCGATCCACGGCGCAAACGGCTATCACGAGATTGCCATTGCGGCCTTCATCGTGCTGTCGATCTTCCTGTTCCTGGGGATTGTCCCCGCTTACAAAGCGGGTGCTTATCTGCGCCCCAACGCGGGCGGCAGTGGCCCACTTGTAGAAGCTATCGGACCGCCCAGAATGCGTTGGCTTTCATGGATTGGCACCAGCCTGTTCTTCTTGGATGCTGTGCTGACCATTATCATCAGCTCAATTTCCGCTGCTGATGTCACCATGCTTATCCTGCCGGAACTGGCGCAGTATCGTATTTTGCTGGCAGAGTTCTACGCTTTCTTCATTATGGTGGTGCTGGTAGCCCTTGGACCCAAACGGGCGGTCCCGATCTTCTTGATAGGCGGTGGTGCCTTCACCATCTTCACCATCGTCGCTCTGACGCTCGTCAGTGGGGCGGCAGTTAGCTTCCCGGAATGGTCTTTCTTGACGGATGGTATCGTCAACCGCCTGGAAGCCGCTGGCGTAATCGAGCATGTCGTGCGTGCCCAGCAAGATTTGCAGGCACTTGCGCCAACGGTCGTGTTCCAGTTGTTCTTTCGTAGTATGAGTAGTGCCATGCTGGGCTTCTCTGGCTATGAGGTCATCCCGGCTAGTGGTAAGCATGCGGCTAAGCCCAAATGGAAAGTTATCAATACAGCGTTGACCCTGGCTGCCGTCTTCTTAATTGGCACAGGTGTCTTCCAGCTATTTGCGGCACAGCGGTGGAACATTCCCTCGACAGAAGGTTACAGCACGCTGCTTATCGAGTATGAAATCATTGCCGCGCAGACCTTTGGCACTGGCATTACGCCTGATGACATCGTGGTCACGCAAGCGGATCGTAATGCGGCTGTCAACCGGGTTGAATCCATGTCTGCAGAATCCGCGCAGCAAACCCTGGAGCTAGGAGAAGACCATACCCCCGACGACCTTGAGGGCATGACGGAGGAGCAGCTCATAGAAGAGATTGCCTATGATATTGCCTTCTCCCGTACGATCTCTGCGGCCAGTGGCCCCACTGGGCGAAGTTTCCTGGCAGTGGCTGGTGTCTTGCTAGCTATTATCCTCTTGCTGGCCCAGGGCGGTGGCTACGTCGGTGGGGCGGCGGTCGCTGCTAATGCGGCTCGCCTGGGACGATTACCCGGCTTCTTCAGCGATGACCGCATTGGTATTGCTGTGATCTGGGGTGTGGCTTTTATCTTCATACCCATCATCCGCGAAGTCGTCATCGTAGAATCCTACTATGCCTTTGGTTTCGTCAGTGCCTTTATCATCACCAGCACAACCGTCTTCTTTGTCCGTGAAGATGTCTTGATTGAACGCGGTATTGAACCGGGTTCATCAGAGGCGCGCTCACTCAAGTTTGCTGGTTTACGCGGTATGGTTGCCAGTTACATCATGGGCGTTGTACTGGTCACACAGAAGACGGATGCCTTGCTGTTTATCGTCCTGGCTGGTGCCGTGCTGACGCTGCTCCAGTTCTACATCGCCAATGGTGGCTTTCGCCGAGATGCCAAAAAACGTGGGTTGCCGACTGTCCGGCCAGGGGTCTGGCATCATTCTTATGCCAGTGGCGTCCAGCGTTCCTACGATGAAGCCCGCCAGCGGGGCATTGCCAACATGGTCAGCGAACTCATCGAAAGCGGTTCATTGGTCAAATTCAACGTAGAGCCGGAGCGAATCATTCGCCTCGTCAGCTATACGCACGGGGTCAAACCGGACCTGTTCCATTTCAATGATCAGGACCATGAGCACGATCATGTCGAGGAACCAAGCATTGAGTTAGAAGAAGTCTATCAAGATGCCCATGCGACTCGTAATGAGTTACTCAAACACATCGAGCGTTACTCGCATTATGGTATCTTTACCTTCATCGATAAGTACCATATGAATTGGCTCAATCCAGAAACAGGCCGCGACGAAAAAGTCGTCCAGCGTGCCATGCTCGATATTCTCTTCCCGCGTACTGATCCTGATCTGATCTGGCAGGAGTACCAAACCTATCGCTGGGAGAAGGTACCCGAGGCTGTTTGGCAGTTCTGTCGTGAGCGTTATCGCTGGGCCAAAGACCAATGGCCGAACCTCAGCGACCGCATCACCACAGTCTGGGTGTTACAGGATTATGGCCTCGTCCCTGAGGGTGTTGATGTCGATATGCAGATCATCGTCGACGACAGCCATCAGGAAGTGAAAACCGTGCATATCCATACTCAGGGCGCCGATGAAGACGGAGTAGATACCCTAAATCAGACCGATTCTTCGGATGCTCAGCCTGGGGATGGCAGTGACGAAAACCTGGACAAAGACCCGGATCAGCCAGATGAGAACTGATTTAAGTCACTAATAAACTTGTATCAAAAGGCCGCAATCTCTATGGTTGTGGCCTATTTATTTATGATATAATACGCCGTGTTGTTGGTGAGGAGTACCAAAATCAAATGACCGAAGAAGTTATCGACGAAGAGTGTTTGCAGTTAGCAAACATGCGCCACTGCATGGTTAAAACCGTTCATTTTGATGTGACTGCCTTCCGCCGTCTAGACCTCAACCATACCCATTCACCCCCAACCTCTTAACCCACATTCTCTGGACAAAAACATATACATGTGGCAACCGTTTTCGCGTTGTCCGTCATTCACGTTGGATACGTCAATTGACGTTGTCTAGCCGTGTTGGATTCGTTTGGTATCGGCACGGTACAAACCTGTTTATAGAGTGTGACAATACAGAGGTATTCCATGTACGACTTGAATATTCGCCGGCTGTTGATTGGTAAGCCGCTTAAGACGAATGATGCCATTCATCAACGGCTGAACAAGGCAAAAGCCCTGGCCGTGTTCTCGTCTGATGCACTGTCATCTAGTGCTTATGCAACAGAAGCTATTTTGCTCGTTCTGATCGCTGCCGGGACCGGGGCACTCAGCATCTCTATGCCGATTGCCTTGTTGATCACATCGTTGCTGCTTGTTGTGGCCTTTTCCTACTATCAGACGATCCACGCCTATCCCAACGGGGGTGGTGCGTATATCGTTTCAAAAGACAATCTTGGGGCTATACCCGGCCTGACTGCGGCGGCCTCGCTCCTGATTGACTATATTCTGACGGTTGCCGTCAGCGTTTCTGCAGGTGTCGCGGCCCTGACATCTGCATTCCCTGAGCTGCTGCCTTTGAGGATTATCCTTGCACTGGCTATTGTCGCGTTCGTCACCGTGATGAACCTGCGCGGTGTCAAAGAAAGTGGCACGTTCTTCGCCATCCCGACCTATGCTTTTATCATCGGTGTCTTCACCCTGATTGGCATTGGCCTTTTCCGCGTCTTAACGGGTGCTATCCCTGAGATGTCGCCAGAAGCTATTGTCACCGCCGAGCAAACCACTGAAACCGCCGTCGGTAGTCTCAGTCTGTTCTTGCTACTGCGCGCTTTCGCCGCTGGCTGCACGGCGTTGACGGGTGTAGAAGCCATTTCCAATGGTATTCCAGCCTTCCGCCCGCCGGAAAGCCGTAATGCGGGCCAAACGTTGATTATCATGGTCGTGGTGCTGTCATCGTTGTTTGTTGGCATTACCTTCCTGGCCAATACCTTCCCGATAGTCGTTAGCGAGCATGGCGATGCGACAGTACTTTCTCAACTGGCGAGAGAAGTATTTGGTGGCGAGAACGTCTTGTTCTTCTACCTGCAATTTGCGACCCTTTTCATTCTATCGCTGGCGGCCAATACCGCTTTTGCCGACTTCCCGCGTCTGGCCTCGCTCATCGCTGCGGATCGCTACCTGCCGCGTCAGTTGACCAACATCGGCGACCGTCTGGTGTTCCACAACGGTATTATTTCGTTGGCCGTGGTCTCATCGATTCTCATCATTCTGTTTGATGCCCGTGAGCACCGTTTGCTGCCGCTGTATGCGGTGGGTGTGTTCATCAGCTTCACGCTGTCACAATCCGGTATGGTGCGCCACTGGTTGAAGGAACGCTCCAAACCGGATTTCAAGATGACATCAGGTTGGTACTTCAAGCTGGGTATGAATGCGTTCGGCGCCGTGGCGACCTTCGTTGTGGGTATGATCCTGATGATTACCAAATTCGCAGAAGGTGCCTGGATCGTCATCGTGACCATCCCGCTCTTGATGTTCTTGTTCACACGCATCCATAAGCACTATGAGACCGTCGCTAAATCCCTGACGCTCGATGGCCTGACCCCTGGTCCCCTCAAGCGCGTGACATCCCATGTGGTCAATCAACCCGTCGTCGTGCTGATGAACAGTCTGAACCGGAGTTCGTTGCAGGCGTTGGAATACGCGCTGACGCTGTCGGATAACGTGCGCGTCTGTACCATTGGCGTCGATGATGAAACTGTTGATCGCCTGCGCGCGCGCTGGGAAGAATGGGATCTGGGTTATATTCCGCTCGACATTGTCTCGTCACCGTATCGTGAAGTAGGTACACCGCTAATTGAATATTTGCATCAGCTCGATAAAGACGCACCGCATGTTATGCCAACGATGGTTGTCCTGCCGCAGTTTGTGGTTTTGACATGGTGGGAAAACTTGCTGCACAACCAGACCAGTAACACTATCCGTGATTCGCTCTTGCGCGATCAAATCGCAACCGGACGTGGCCGTGCTGTCATTGATGTGCCGTATCATATCGGTGGCAAACTCTTCCAGCCTGTGACGCTTGTCGAGGATGTGAGTAAGAAGGTCGCGCCTGTCTCAAACTAACCTGAGCTAAGCCTCTCGTATTGTGAACTCAAAACGCTGGCTATCCCTAACTTGGTAATGGCCAGCGTTCTTTTTGTTCTCGTTGTGGTGATTCACTTTGTAACTGGAGAAGTCGCTTTTGTATCAGCGGGGCAGGGTTACCTTAAATGACGAACCTTCTCCCAGGCGGCTGACCAGTGAAATTTCCCCATTGTGTGCTTCCACCAGGGAACGCACAATTGCCAAGCCCAGGCCAGTGCCCTCAATGTTGTCCGTCTCTGGACGCCGCACCCGGTAGAAACGGTCAAATATCTGTGCCTGATCTTCCGGGCTGATGCCCAAACCGTTGTCCTGCACCACGATTCGTACGTGCTCTGGCTTGACCTCAGCAAAGATCTTCACCCAGCCATCGTATGGCGTGTACTTAACCGCATTGCTGATCAAATTTGCGAATACCTGCCGGATACGGCTCTCATCGGCGCTAATGGTCGGAATATCCGGCAACTCGGACATTATCTTGATGTCCTTTTCGTCTGCGTTAGGCCGGATGGCCACAATCGTCTGCGCTAGCACCTTATTTAAATCAACATCTTCGAGCTTCAGTTCGATGCCTGCTTCGATGCGTGCCAGGTCGAGGATGTCATCAATGAGCTGCCGCATATGGTGGAACGCGGTGAACAACTGGCCGATGTAGCGCTGCGAGCGCTCGTCGAACTTGTTGGTCATTTGCAGCAAATCCAGGTAACCGCGCATGACGCTTAACGGTTGTTTGAGGTCGTGCGAGACAGTTGCCACCAATTCGTTTTTGAGCTGCTCGGTCTCTTTATAATGTGTCACATCATGCATCACGATGATAATACCGATGCTGCTATGGTCACTGACCACAACGTGGTAGGTGCGCCCGTTCGGCAGCTCAATCTCGCGGATGACCTGCTCATCACGGTCAATCGCACTTTGATACAGCCGTAGCAAATCTGCTTGGTAGATTGTTTCGGTCAGTTTCTGACCGATCAATTCGCTTTCTGAGCGCAAATTAAAGGCATTGATTGCTGACTGGTTCACCAACAAGATGTGACCATCGGCATCGACAACAATCACGCTGTCGACAATGCCGCCCAGGATCAAAGACAGCTTCTGGCGCTCCCGGTTGGTTTCCTCAAATAGACGGGCATTATCCACAGCGACCCCGGCGCGGCGGGTCAGCTTTTCCACGAAATTCACATGGCTGTCATCGAACCCGGCGATTTTGTTGCTTTGCAAAGACATCACCGCGATGACCCGTTCCTCACGGAAAATCGGTGTAGAAAGCTGCGTGCGGATGTCATCGGATAGTTGAACGTAATCCGGGTCTTGCTGCACATCACGGATGAGTTCAGCATGGCCAGAGCGCGCGACACGCAAGGCGATGCCACCACGCTGGTGGGGTATCACTTCACCGACTTTGACATGCGGCTGATGATAACCATATTGCAGCATCATGGTTAATGTATCCGTATCCGCTTCATATAACGCCATCGATGCGGCACTCGCGTTGGTAAAACGCAGCGCCCAATCCAGCAGCATCTCGAACACTTTGTCGAGCGCAATCGTGTCGTTTAGCTCGGCATCGATCTGCTGCAAAATATTCATTTCATGCATGCTGGTGGAGAACATATCGACCGTCTGCGTATGGACCAGCGTATGCGCCAGGTAAGCCCCGCCAGTGGTGCCCAATATTTTGAGCAGTCCGTCATCCAATGGCAGCCGCTTATCATCGGCTGTGGCAGGGCGTTGCTCCATAATGAGTAAGCCGATCAGGTTGACATCTGGCCCTGAGCACAACGGTACGAGCACCATATCGCTATCAGGCATCAAATTAGCGATGTCACCCAGGACGGTGTCTCGTAAAACATGGCTGTGTGCTCTGACCAGTTTTCCCTGGAAGATGGGGCCCAGTAGGTTTTCACCTTCAAGCTTGTTGTTCTCTAGGAATAGGCTCCGTAGCATGCGCATCTGGCCCGCATCGGTGATAGCTGGCCAACTGATGGCGTGCTCTAGCCCCTGTGCTTCTCTTTGCAGGTGAGCTAATAACGTAAATTGATCGCATTGGAAATTCTCGGCGATGAAGGATGCGAATGCTTCAACAAACGTGTCATCCGCTATAATGCTGCCGAGTTCTAAGTTCAGGTCATGAACCAGTTGGATGACCCGTCCTTCAATATTGGCATTGACCATATCTTTATTCAATCGTCTTAACACCTTAAATCTGACGGCGTTCTTGTGCCAGTCGCGGGCTGCCGCTATGTGTGATTTGGCAAATCAGTCTGCAATCTCATTTTGCCATCACAGAACCCAGATGTTTGGAAGATCGCGCCCCCACGCTTAGTACTTCATTATACTGGTAAATAGGCTTCTGAAAAAGCAAACTCGTCGCATTTTGCTTACTAACATAAAGCTGAATTGCATTTTCAACAATCAAGATTGTAATAATTGCTCTTTAGCTGGTGTAAAGCGTAAATGTCCTTATCGATGCGTGGACATCTTAATACTCTTTGTTGTAGATCGTTTGGGCTGCGACTATAATGCTTACAAGCTGTGTGCACACGCTGGGGAGGCTACCCAATGACCTTTGATGATTTAGCGGCGCGGTTCAAGCAAGTCAATAAAACAGCAGCACCGGAAGAGCATGTTTTCAATGCTGAGGAATCTTTCCGGTTGCGCGGAAAAGTGCTGGGCGTTCTTATTCGTGATGCCCGCCTGGATGCCGCTCGCACTGTCGAAGATTGCGCCCGTCTGCTGAATACATCGCCAGACGTGATTGAATCCTGGGAGTACGGTGACGAAGTGCCATCGCTGCCCCAGCTAGAAGTGCTCGCTTATTATCTTGAAGTGCCGATTAGCCACTTTTGGGGCAATAACGCCCTGGAAAATGACCGTGCCCAAACCGTTGCCAAGCAGCCGCACTATATTGAGCTTCGTAATCGTATGATTGGCGCCGAGCTTGCTCAAGCACGCGAAGAGCGCCAACTCACTATCGAAGCGTTGGCTGAGCAATGCTACCTCGACGTGGCCACTTTACAGGCTTACGAACAGGGCGACCTTCCTATACCTCTGACACACTTGCAAGTGATTGCCAATGCCGTCAACCAGAACATGAGCTACTTTTTGGAGAGCGTCGGTTATGTTGGCGAACTGCTCCAGGCGCGTGAAGATTGGCTGGCTTTCATGGCCCTCGACGAAGACATCCGCCACTTTATCGCCAATCCGAGCAATCTCGCATTTGTCAAAATCGCCATGATGTTCCGTGATATGCCCACCGAACAACTGCGCAAAGTCGCGGAAGGCTTGCTGGACATTACCATGTAAGCCCATGCGGAAACTACCATTATTGCTGGTCAACTATATTTCTCCACCGTTATCCACAATGAAATAAATATTGAGGATCGTTAAGGTTCTTTGTACACTTTTAAGTGTATCGTTAAGGTATCGGCTCTTATCTGTATAGAAGCGATCTTACCGGGGTAACCATGAGTCAGGCACAGGAACTGCAAGAACAAGGCATCAAATTGTTCCAGCAACGCGAATATGAGGCTGCCGCTAGAAGCTTCCAGCAGGCCAAACAGGCTTATCTGGAAGCCGACGATGAAATCATGGCAGAGGAAATGAAAGTGAATATTGCGCTCGTTCACCGCGAGCTGGGCGAAAAGCAGCAAGCCCTGGACCTGATGCAAGAGGCCCTCAAATTCTTCAAAGTGAAAGAAGATCAACTACGGATAGCCCAAGTCCTGGGCAATATGGGCGGCGTCTATCTGGCCCTACAAGATAAAGAGCAGGCAGCCCTGGCATATCGAGAAGCAGCCGACATCTTCTTGGAACTGGGCGAAAAGCAGCTTTATGCTGATACCTTACTGGCATTGGGTAATCTCCAGGTAAGAGAAGGTAAGTTGGTCGCTGGGGTTAGCCTCTACCAGGTTGGTTTGGAAGATAAAACTGAACTCAACATGCGCCAGCGTGTGATGAAGCGCCTCAGCGGTATCGTCTCGGGCTTTACACAAGGCGTCTGAACACAATAATTGTCATCCATCTAGGATCATCGGACCGGCTCAGCCGGTCTTTTTGTTTATTGGCTCCTGCGTTAGGTAAAGACTGCCTATGTATGCTGTAAACGACTTAATATCCATTATTTTTATCTGATGTTAACAAGAAACCCCGTCCTAACACCTGATTGGCCCTAACTGGTTGCGTATCTTTTTGTACTATAGCTAATGTATATAATCGGGCGTGGATGCTCTGTGGTCATCCTGGTAAAACGCATTGCCCGATCCACACGAGGCATACATGAGTTCAGAATTTGTCGTTAACAAAACATACAATACGAACCGAACTGTGGCTTGGCGCTTTGTCTTGTCACATATTCGGCATCACTGGTTCTTTGGGTTCACACTGACCCTGGGCGCATTTGGTAATGCCATGTTGGCATCTGCCATTCCCTACTTTATTGGGCAGGGTTTCGATGCCATCAGCGAAGAAGGTGAACAGGCTATACAGGCGATTATCGTGATCTGCTTCACCATCATCGGGACGCAAGTGTTGCGCTCTGGTGTGCAGTTCATGCGCAATTACTCCGCGGAATTATTTGCCCAGCGGATTGAGCGTGACGTCCGTGACGAACTTTATGCCATTTTGCTTGGCAAGAGCATGAAGTTCCATGACTCCAAGCCTGTTGGTGAGATCATGGCGCGCGTCACCAACGATGTCCGCGAACTCAATTTCATGATGAACCCCGGCGTGAACCTTATCATTGGGTCGAGCATGTTCTTGCTCGCGCCGCTCATTGCATCACCGTTGATCTATCCGCCGCTCATCCTTGTACCAGCAATCTTTGTCACGTTGCATGTCATCGTACAGATTTACTTCGTGCGTTCGGTGCATCCTATTGCTGAAAAAGTACGCGCCAGCTTCGGTGACATGAACGCGCGTCTGGCAGAGTCGCTTGATGGTTTACAGGTTGTCAAAGGCACAGCCCAGGAAGATGCCGAAATCGATCGTTTTAACTCGTTGGCTAACACCGTGCGTGATTACTACATCAAGCAGGGCCGTATCGAAGCACGCTACCTGTCGTTTCTCTTGCTTGGCCTGACCTTTGTGGGTGCTCTTACGCATTCCGCCATCCTCTACAATCAGGGCATTCTTGATGTGGGCGATATTGTTGCTTACATGGGCCAGATATATCTGTTCGGCTTCCCGGTATTTACGTCGCTGTTCTCGCTCAGTCGTATTGCGTCAGGCCTGGCCAGTTCGGAGCGTATCCTAGCGATCATCACTGAAGAAACCGATCTCGGCAGCAACCCAACCGGCACAACGCAGCCCGTAGAAGGCGAAATCGAATTCCAGAACGTCAGCTTCGGCTATCAAGATGGGGCCGATGTCTTGCACGATATATCTTTCACCGTTGAACCGGGCAAAACGCTGGCCCTGGTGGGGCAGACGGGTTCCGGCAAGACGACGATCACCAAACTCATCAACCGGACATACGACACGCGCGAAGGTCGTGTCCTGGTCGATGGCGTTGATGTCCGCGATTGGAATTTAGGTGCGCTGCGCTCCCAGATTAGTATCATTGAGCAAGACATTTTCCTGTTCAGCCGTACCGTTGCTGAAAATATCGCCTTCGGTCAGGATGAATGGACGCAGGAAGAAATCATAGAGAGTGCCAAGAAAGCCCAGGCACATGACTTTATTCAGGGCTTCGCCAGTGGTTATGAAACCAAAATTGGCCAGCGCGGCGTCACGCTCAGTGGCGGTCAGCGCCAGCGCTTAGCGATTGCCCGTGCCTTCCAAAGTAACCCGCCTATCTTGATCCTCGACGACAGCACCAGCGCTATCGATAGCGCCACTGAGGATCATATTCAGAAGGCCATCTGGTCCGCTGCGGAGGGCCGAACCACGATTTTGATTACACATCGGCTCTCACAAATCCGTTGGGCGGACAAAATCGTTGTGCTGCGCCAGGGGCGTATCGTCGCCCAGGGCACACACGAAGACCTGCTGCAAAGTTCCAAAGATTACCAGCGGATCTTCGCCCGTTATGATGAACCTGAAAATGGGGCCTCAGCCGACGCACAATCAGCCGATAACATCGCTGCCAATGGCGCAGCCACGAACATGGAGTAAAGAAGCATGGGTATTTTCGGCGGACTTGATGCCGATCAATATGATCGTCAATACAGCGATGGCTACCTCGCTAAACGAATAACCAATTACATTTTGAACTATCGCCGTGAGATGATCGGTGTGGTAGTTGGGTTCTTGACTTTAGCCATCGTCGCCGCACTCCGGCCAATCCTTATCGCGGCGGGCGTGGACGCCCTGGCCACTGGCGAGAACACGCTGCAACTCATCATTTTGGCATTGTTCATATCAGCCCTCGTTGAATACGCGGCTAACTGGATACGCCGCCGTATGCTCTCCGAGGTTATTGGTAAGCTGGTTGCGCAGATGCGTAAAGATGCGTTTTCCGCTGCTGTCGACCGTGACCTGGCGTTCTATGACACCAACAAGACGGGCAAGGTCGTCAGCCGTATTACTAGTGATACGCAGGAATTTGGCGATGTCTTGCTCTTCACCAGTGATGTCATTTCACAGTTGATCTCTGTCTTTGTGTTGCTGTTTGTGCTTTTGAATCAATCGGCCCTTCTGACGCTCATCATCCTGGCGACAACGCCTGTGTTCTTTGGGGTCACGCTGCTGTTCCGCGGGATTGCGCGCCGCGTGACGCGTCAGGGGTCACGCGCGATGGCCGTTGTTAATGACAACATTCAGGAGAGCGTGACGGGTATCAGCGTCGCCAAAAACTTCCGCCGAGAAGCCATGATCTACGATGAATTCGTGGACGTAAACATGCTCTCGTACCGTACCAACCTCAAGCGCGGTTTCGTCCTGGCGATGATCTTCCCGGCCATGCAGTTGTTGATTGGTTTTGCCATATCCATTTCACTCTATGCGGGTGCCCAGACGGTGCTGGCAGGGACCATCACGGCAGGTGTGTGGTACCTGTTTGTCCAGGGTAGCGAGCGCTTCTTCTTCCCGGTGATTAACCTGGCAGCCTTCTGGAGCCAGTTCCAACAGGGCCTCAGCGCCTCTGAGCGTGTCTTTGCCCTGATCGATGCCGACAATACGGTCATCCAGACAGACAACAAGCCTGCTGACAACGTTCACGGCCATATTGTGTTTGATGATGTGACCTTTGCCTACAATGACGAAGCCGTCATCCTCAAGAATTTCGACATCGACATCAAGCAGGGCGAGAGCGTCGCGTTCGTGGGGCATACGGGTGCCGGCAAGAGTACCATCGCCAAGCTGGTAGCTCGCTTCTATGAATTCCAGGACGGTCGTATTCTGATTGATGGTCAGGACATTCGTGCCTTCGACGTGCAGGATTATCGTGCGCACCTGGGGATTGTTCCGCAGCAGCCGTTCCTGTTCAGTGGCACCATCATGGAGAATATTCGCTATGCGCGCCCGGATGCCTCCGATGAAGAGGTCATTGAGATCGCCAACAGCATCGGCGGCGGCGAATGGTTGGAAACGCTGCCGGATGGCCTTAACAGCGATGTGGGTGAGCGTGGCGCGCGTCTATCAATGGGCCAGCGCCAATTGGTTAGCCTGCTGCGCGTGATGGTCCAGAAACCGGCTATTTTTATTCTGGATGAAGCCACCGCCAGTGTTGATCCCTTCACGGAAGTTCAGATTCAAGAAGCGGTCGATTTGATCCTGTCACAATCCACGTCCATCTTGATCGCTCATCGCCTGAGCACCGTCCGCAGTGCCGACCGGATCATCGTGCTCAAAGATGGTGCCATCATCGAAGAAGGCAGTCACGAGCAGCTTATGGCCCAGGGTGGTCACTATGCTGAACTCTACAATACGTACTTCCGCCACCAATCCTTAAGTTATGTCGAAGGCGCCAAATCGCGCTTGACCCAACAAGCAGGTGACTGAGTGATTGGGCCTCTGCCCGAAGTCAAATAACGCGAATTTTGCTACTCAGAGGGAGCATGTCCCGTTATACTGATGGGAATGCTCCTTTTTTATTGGATGGTTTATTCGGGCTTGATGAATGATGATCAGCCTTAAACTAAGCGTAGAATGGGTGCTATGCAGACGCCAAACGATCTTTCGCAACGGGTCATCAATACATTTTTAGCAACCACCAACTGGTTGGCACGCTGGCTGAGCAAGCTGGCCTTATGGACATACCAGGGGTGGGTATGGCTTAACAACGTCAACTGGCCCAAGCTACCACTTTCGCCCTACCAGTGGATTGCCTTCTTTTATGGCATCCTGGCGGTTATCTTCATGCTAGCGACCCCACCTTTAGAAGCGGGGGCGGAGCTGCGTCATTTTTCCTTGGTAGAGCACATCGCCTCGACTGGGAATTTGCCCGTCCAAAATGCGGAAGAACCTGCCATCTGGCGCGAAGTTGGTAGCAGCGCGCCCCTGTATTATCTGGGCGCAGGTGCAGTCATTTCCCCGATAGATACCAGCGATTTTGATAGCCTTCTGGTCTTTAATGGCCATCGGCTGGCTTCTCTTGAAGACCTCGGCAACAAAAACTTGCTCCTGCGCGATAGTCCCTTCATGCCATTGGAAGGCACGGTCCTGGCGATTTATCTGCTGCGCGTCATCAATATTGCGATGGGGGCCGGGACAATCTGGCTGATTATGCGTATTGGCCGACAAATCGCGCCCCAGCGTCAGATCGCTGGCTATGTGGCCGCTGCCATCACCGCATTTAACCCCATGTTCCTGTTCCTTTCGGCCTCGGTATCCAACTTGCCGCTGGTCATGCTTATCAACGCCGCTGTGATTTATCTCGGATTACAGCTTGTCTATACAGGTTTTGAGCGTCGCCGCAGCTTGTTGCTGGCTGCTTTGCTGGCCTTGTCGGCTTTGGCCCATGTCAGTGGGCTGATTCTCGTCGGACTGGTCTTGATAACTGCGTTGTGGGCCGCTCGGTATCGCTCGGATTGGCGTGGTTTCGCTGAATGGGCCGTCAGTACGCTGATATTGATCGCTATCGTGGCGGGTTGGTGGTACGTGCGCAACCTCAACCTTTATGGTGACCTGACGGGCCTCAATGTGGCGTCGCAACTCGCTGGCTTGCGCCCCGCCGGGACCAATATTGCCCAGCTATTAGCCGAGTTCCAGCTCTTCCAGATGTCATTCTGGGGCCTCTTCGGCATTCTGAACATCCAGGGTAATTTGCTGTTTTATGCGCTGGTGAACTTCGCTGTTTTGCTGTCGCTGTTCGGCGTGCTGTTCCTGGTGATGCAGTTGATTTCCATCCGTGATTTCAGCTATGCGCGCCGCGAACTTTACGGTCTGGTGTTTATCCTGGCCGCTGTGCTCTTTAGCTTGATTGCTTATATTGTCTGGGCCTCGCAGGTAGCGACATATGAAGGTCGCGTGTTGTTCCCCTTCCTGGGCGCAATTATGCCCTTCATAGCGGTCGGCTTGGTGGAAGTCGTCTGGTGGATTCTGTTCTTGCTTAGTCCCCCGGAGCGCTCGTTCGTCCGCGCAGGCGAGGCCGTTACCGAGACGACTTTGCGCGAGGGCATCGTTTGGCCCGTGCGCTTCCTGGGCCTGATGACTTTGCTCATTCCGTTTTATGCCATATTCCCGGCTTACGCGCCGCCCGCACCTCAGGAAACTATCGACGTGGAGGCGACCCCGGTCTATGCCAATTACGGCACTGTCGAACTGGTCGGCTATGACGTCAGTGACCGGCGCTATGTGCCCGGTGATTGGGTCGATGTGACGCTTTACTGGAAGCCGCAGGACGTCACCCAGACCGACAACATGCTTTCATTGGGCTTAGTCGGCCCCGATGGGACGTTGGTCGGCCAGCTAGATACGATCCCCGGCGCGGGTACATTGCGTACAACCGCCTGGGAACCTGGCAAAGTCTATGCGGATGATTACCGCATTCGCGTTCGGCCCGGCAGCATTGATCAGGGTTTCCCGCTGCGCTTGCACGTCAACTGGTGGGAGCCATCCAGTCAGATGGTCCTTGCACCAGAAGATGGCGAAGGCCAACCGCTGCGCTCAGTCATGCTCAATGCAGGTGTACTGATCGATGTGCGTACCCCGGCGACACCTGGCTTCATCACCCTGGCAGATCGCCTATCTGAGCAGGAACAGCTTGCGCTGGTCACAACACCAGACCCCAACGCGACACCCGAACCCACACCCACAGTGGATGACATCCTGCTGGATTCCATCGACTATGACTTCGGTGCTGATATTCGCTTTATGTCATTCCGCGTCTATCCTGATCCTGAAGAAACGCTCTCGTATGTGCTGCGTGCCTTGTGGGAATCGCAATCGCCGCCGGATGGTGATTACACCGCTTTCGCCCATGTCGTCTCTGAAAACGGCGATTTGGTGGCCCAGGCGGATGTTCAACCCAATGTGCCGACCAATTACTGGACGTATCGCGATCAGCACATCGTACGTTACCCGTTGACCCTGCCGGAGAACCTGGCTCCTGGCGAATACGAAGTCCGTGTGGGCTGGTATGCGGTCGATGAAGTAGAAGAGACGGTAAATCGCCTGCGTATTCTCGACTTGATTCCAGAGCCGACGCCCATCCCAGAGCCGGGTACTGATGGTGAAATCGAAGACGTTCCCGAAGAGCCGGATGACTATATTCGCATCTTCAACTTCGTAGTCAATGAAGATGGCAGCATCACCACGCCTGAAATTCCGCTGATTGAAGAAGAGGAAGATGAGGGCGACGCTACCGAAGAAGCCGGAACAGGCACGCCATCTGCGGAGGATGAAGTATCCGATACTGAGGCAACAGCGGAAGCAACATCAGAATCATCTGATAATGCGGAAGACGAAGTCGCAGTAACCGCTACCTCAGCGGAATAATGGCATACTGGCCGCTCGGTGCTCCGGCGGCATCGAGTACATTCGCATTCAAAAACTGACCCGCTTGTGAGCCTGTGCCGATCTGGTAGAGGCTCACTTGCAATTCGGAGGCAGTTTCGCTGCCGTTGACTGGCCCCCACGTCAGCAGACGGTCGCCTGCGCACCAGTGTCGCTGTTGCCAGAATACCGTGTCATACTGGCCGACGCGCCCGCCATTGTCATCAAAAAGTTGAGCACTGTACTGGTAGTTGGTATCGTCATGGCCATCTGATAGTTGCCACGCCAGATAGACTTGACCCGCATCCAGCGCGTAGCCCGTCAATGTCGCACCTATATCGAACTGTATTGGTTGGAGGCGTGTTAGTTCAGGACCATCCCACACAGGCGCGGAATCGAAGGTATAGACTTCGTAAGGCGTTTCTCCAGGCCGCGTCGGATAGATCACTGGCGTGCCAGTGGTATATAGTCCGCGCACGGGGTTATCTGGTGCGTCAGGCGCTTTGAGCACGGCAAACGTCCCATCCGGGAACACGGCGTAGCCATCCGGGACGAGCGTTCGCACACATTGTGCCTGATCGTGCAGCATGACCGGCCACACCACCGATTCATGATGCAGCGACCACGACATACCGTAGCTCAGCACGACCACATCGTCATAGCCAGCCAGCCCATCGCGTACATCCGCCAGATAATGCAGCGGCACACTGAACCCCGGCGGCTTAATCGCATTCTGATCGAGATAACGCAGCGCACCACGCCACCATAGCCCCTGCGTCACCAGGATGAGGATAAAAGCCGCCAGGAGCATGGCACGGCCTAGCTGTTTTAGTGGAACCTGCCGACTCAGCCATGCGACGCCGATGCCAGCCAGCAGCATATACGCTGGAATGCTGCCGATGAAATAATGCGGATATACAGGTGTCCAGTTTGGGATCAGGGCCAGTGGCGGTAACAATGCCCAGGTCAGGATAATCGGTGCTAAGGGCCGCATATGAGGTCGTAAAAGCATCACGCCGATGCCCAGCAGTGCCGCCGCCCCAATCAGCCACCATAGGGCTGGTGGCGGAACGGCTGCCAGCATATCGTCAGTTTGATTGGGAGCGACCCAGGTTTCCAGACCATAGCCAGTCGTCAGCGCGATGACCGCTTCCAGTGACGTGTCATCAAAAGCCAAGCCCTCTGCCGCCGATGACCGTTCTGCGGCATCGCTCACCCGCGTTGGGTCGGCTTGAAGGGTTTGGGCCAGTCCCAGGCCGTAGGGCAGCATGACCAATATGCTCAATATCACGCTGGCGGCTAATGCTCCCCAGCGCACCCGCCGATGGCGCATGACGATCAGCAGCACATACATTGGCACCAGCGCCCAGGCGGCAAAGTGAATCTGCATGCCGATCAGCATGATGGGCACGCATAGGGCCTGGGCCATAATCTGCCACCCGCTCGCCTGACCATCGCCGCGCTTCGGCGCTTCCCAGAATCCATATAGACCCAGCAGCAGCGCCAGCAGCAAAAACGGCGTATGGAAATCCTGTGCCCATATTTTTCGGCTGTAGAGAATCGCCCAGGGACTGACGGCATAAGTCAATCCGGCCACCAGCGCCGTTGTTTTGCCAAAGTAGCGATGCGCAATCAGCCACAGTAACCCCACGCCGATGACGTTCAGAAGCATGATGAAAATCGTCGCTATTTGTGGGTCACTGCTGAGGGCGTAGGGGAGGGCCATCAGATAGACGTTGATAGGTGGGTTGGGGATACCTGTAGAGGAGTTGATGCCCGTCAGCGGGAAGCTCGTGCCATCAACCATTTGCTGCGCCATCGACGACAGCATGGCCTCATCATGGAAAAACTCGACGATGCCCGGTTGCCCCAGGCGCAGCAAACCCGCCACGAATAGAATGATCAGGAGCGTCAATCCATCGCGGCGGGTGATACTATGTGTTCGCACAGACGTATCGGTCAAAATGTGCGATTAAGATTCGATTTCAACGGCCATAGCGACGGCTTCGCCACCGCCCAGGCACAGCGCCGCCACGCCGCGCTTCAGGCCGCGATCTTGCAGCGCATGGATCAGTGTAATCAACACGCGACTGCCGCTGCTCCCTAATGGATGCCCCAAAGCAATCGCGCCACCATGCACATTGACCTTTTCCATCGGCACCGGATAGCCTTCGCGCTCCAGGCCGCGTAGATCAGCCACCGCTTGCGAAGCAAAAGCTTCATTGAGTTCAAACAGGTCGACATCATCGACGGACCAGCCCGCACGTTCCAGTGCTACCGGGATGGCTTTAACGGGTGCATAGAAAATCCACTTGGGTTCCATGGCTGCCTGACCATAAGCGACAATCCGTGCTACTGGTTGATGCCCATGCTTTTCAGCATAATCGCGGCTAGCGACCACAATTGCTGACGCACCATCGTTCAGGCCGGGGGCGTTACCTGCTGTGACGATACCATCTTTTTCAAAGGCAGGTCGCAGGCTGCTGAGTGCTTCCAGGGTCGTATCCGGGCGGATTGGCTCATCGGTGCTGACGATGACCTCGCCTTTGCGCGTCTTGATGGTCACCGGAGCGATTTCCGTGCTAAATTTGCCGCCTTCTGTGGCTTGGTGGGCCAGTTGGTGGCTGCGCAGTGAGAATTCATCCAGTTCTTCGCGCGTGAGTTCCAACTGCTTGCCGATGAATTCAGCGGCGTTGCCCATGGCCCAGTCTTCAAACGTGCACCACAGACCGTCGGTTTGCAGGCTGTCGCGCAGGCTGACCGCGCCGTATTTGTTGCCCTGGCGCATATGATCATCCAGATAGGGCGCATTGCTCATGCTCTCGACGCCACCCGCCAGGTACAACTCACCATCTTCTGCTTTGATGGCATTGGACGCTAGCATGACCGCTTTGAGGCCACTGCCACACACTTTGTTGACCGTCATGCCGCCGACCGTTGCCGGGACGCCTGCGCCGATGCTGATCTGACGTGGTAGCGCTTGGCCCACACCCGCAGCGATCACGTTGCCGACAATCACTTCGCTGACATCTTCCGCGTTGATACCGCTGCGCTCAACAGCCGCCCTAAATGCAACTTGCCCTAATTCTGCCGCACGGAGTGGGGCCAATGCGCCCAAAAATTTCCCTTGCGGGGTGCGTGCGCTGCCCAAAATGACAGCCTCGCGCCCGTTCTTATCGGTTGGCATCCGGTGCATCCTTCCTGTGTAATCGACTATGAATAACGTCAGTTATATAACGCCAATAATGTAAAAACGCGTGTAAAGGTTAATTTTACTGTTCCATAGCCTCGATTATAGAGCCTGGGTAATGGCTTCTCAATACATCGTCGCGTCATTTCCTGACTTACTTTTGATCGCTTACTTTTGATCTATTCGTCAGGGATGCCATCGGATTACAATATCCTCTGGTAAGTGGATGAAAGACCCTATGATCGTAACTGCTATCGTCACACTCATCATCGTGCTGGTAACGGCCTTGCCCGTTATTGCTCAGCAACCCCTCCCTCTTGAAACTCAGGAGGCGCTGCTCGGCCCGACTGCCGACGCCATCCGCACGGAAATCGCTGCAACGACTGCGGCCATGCCCCTCAATGAGGTTGCTTTTGATGATACCTTGCTGGTCGGATTCTTGTGCGCCATCGGCTCGATGGTCTTCGTGCTTGGACTAATTGTTTTCGCTCTATGGTTATCAGCCCGGATGAAGCAAACCCCATGACATTTTCCAAAGAACGCTTGCAAACGCTGCTGCCCGGTCGACCGCTGCGTTATTATTCCACAGTCGGCAGCAGCAACGATATGGCTATGTTCTGGCTGCGCGAGGGTGCGCCTGCTGGTGCAGTCGTGCTGGCCGATGAACAAACTGCCGGACGTGGTCGCAAAGGGCGTTTGTGGTATACGCCGCCGGGTGTCGCGTTGGCCGTATCCTACATCTTGCGGCCCCAACCAGAGCAACTCAATCGCATCGCCATGATGGGCGCCGTCGCTGTCGTTGAACTTTGCCAGCATTTTGGTGCTGCTGAAGTCGGCATCAAATGGCCCAACGATGTCCAGATCGCAGACAAGAAAATCTGCGGCATCTTACCGGAAGCGGCCTGGGATGGGCCTGATTTACAGGGCGTGGTGCTCGGCATTGGCGTCAACATTCGCGTGAACCTCCCGGATGAGCTGCGCAACATCGCGACCAATCTGGAAGATGCCATCAGCCAGCCCATCGACCGTGCCCAGGCCGCTGCTTACCTCATTCAGCGCCTAGATAACTGGTCCCAGCAGTTGAGTAGTCTGCAGCTATTTGATCGCTGGCGCCACCATCTGACAACCGTAGGGAAAACGGTGCGTGTTGAAGATGTGGTCGGCGTGGTAGAGTCAGTAGATGAATCCGGTGCGCTCATTATTCGGACATCAATCGGCTCGACTGAGCGTGTCATCGCCGGCGATGTCATGATCGACCCGACGTCTGATGATCGCTCCGATGCATCGTAGTTGGATGTTGGCATCATAGTAAAATAAATCGTAGCGATGCAGCCCATCAGGGCATATATCTAACAATCACCGCAGGGCTGCAGCAATAGGGCATATGTATTTACAATCACCCGCAGGGACGCAGTGCGTTAGGGTATGTAAATTTAACAATCGTACGTAGGGATGCAGCATGCTGCGTCCGATATAGTTAGAACAAGTTAGAAGGACAGCGCATGGTAAAGCTCGATTGGGAGATCGAATCGGATCGCGTGACCGAGCGAGAACATCAGGAAGACGAAAAACAGCGTAAGGGCCACAGTCGCAAGCCGCTGCGCCTGCTGCTAGCTGTGCTGATCTTCTTGGGCTTGGTAGCTGCTAGCATCTTCTTAATCGAGAAGCGCATGCAGCAAGTGACGGAGATGGAAGAATCGCTCCTGTCGCAGACGACGGAAGCCGAAGTGGCCGCTTTGCGCATTGGCGACCGTCAGGCCTATATGGCGCTACAACGCAGTGCCTCAGAAGAATGGCTGGCCTCCCAGAGTGCCGTATTCGACGCGTACCAGAGCCGCAAAATCAACAGCGACATCCAGCTCACGGGCCGCGTCGTGGATGTCCAAATTGATGGCTCACGTGGTCGCGTCCAGGTGGAGGAAATCGAAAACGATACGCCTTACGTCAATACCTGGTTTTATTGGTACTATGCCGAGGAACTCGATGAGCAGGGGCGGCAGATAGCCCCAGCCGGATGGTTCCATGTTCCGGCAGATTACACATTCTGGGGAGCGCCAACGACCATCGAACGCGGACCGTTTGTGGTGCGTTATCAGGCGCTTGATGCACCCTTCGCCCAGTCCCTTGCCGACAAACTCAGCCAATGGGCCGACTTCGCTTGTGGTGTCCTCCCTTGTGGCGATTTACCGCTCATCACGGTGGATGTCACGCCCAATCAGCTGCCATCCATGCGCTGGACATCTGGCAGCGCTTGGCAGCTTGTCGTCCCGTCACCTTACATCGACCGTGCCCGTTATGACCAACCCTTTGAACTCGAATTGCAGATCGAAGCCGCGACACTGCTCGCGGAGCGTCTGGTCGAGCACGTCAGGCCCCAAGCCCCGGAATACCCACATGATGCTTACTATATGCATTCCGGCGTGGTGTCATGGTTGGTAGGGCAGTTCGTAGAAGTAAACACCGAATCGCAGCTTGTGCAGTCGATTGCTGAGAACTACGGTACCGAGTATGTTGGCCGCCTGCTAACGGAATTGCCGCCGACTGCCAATATGGATGCCCTGGCCGGCATATTAGGCGTGTCCGATCTATCGACAGCCAACCTTGACTGGCGCGACCTGCTCAGTTGGCGCCTGGTGACCGAGGATGAACTCATCTCGCGCGGGGAAGAAGCCGCCTGGACCGCTTTATACGACTTCACGAACCCGGATGTCATGGCGCAGGCTTACGAGCGTTACAACGCCAATCAGGCCCCTCAGAATTACAAAGTGACCGATTTGCAGCCCCAGGCCACCGAAAGTGGCGTGCCGGAAGTGATGGCGATTGTTTATGTTGGCGAAAACAACGTTTTCCAGGAGCAGCGGATTCTTTTCCGCATGGTCAATAATGTCTGGCTGCGGGCGAGTTAGCCGAGACGTGCTATAATGCACTCATGTTCAGAGGCACGAGATGGAGGGGATCATGCTTGACGATTTTCGTAGGGACCTGAACGAAGATGAACCGGAAGAGTTCGACTTCAACGCGGTTGGTATCGACCTGACGGAAGAGCAGGTTGTGGTACGTCGCCGCCGTCGTTTTTTAGGGATGACTGCTGCCCAGCGCGCTTTCCTCAGCATCATGTTGTTCTTCAACGTGTTGATTATCGGCCTGGGTCTTCTGATTGTGACCAACCGCATTGACCTCGGCTTTTTGTCTCAACTGATTCCTCAATAGGAACAGTTCTCAAACTGAGAAATCAGTCAATCTTGGAAATCAAAATAGGGAACATGCCGTTCCCTATTTTTGTTTTGGCAGATTAGTTTTGCATAGCAGCTTAGCGCTGTCCTTCGACAACCCGCTTAAGGTTGCAAAGCATCATATTCCAGTTCGCTTCGGCATGCTGACGATCTTCTTCGGACGGGTTGTTATCTTGTGATAGGGTGACCTTCGTTTCTTCACCCTGGTTGTCCAGCTCGATGGTGATCACATGATAATTCTCTGGCTTATCGTCTTGTCCGATTAGCGGGCTGAAGTGACTGTATTGCAGCGTTTGGCCGGGTACAACCCGCATAATATGGCCCTTATCCTCATAAGTTTGCCCGTCCCATTCGCCTTTCCAGACAATAGGATTGCCTTCTCGCCAATCAGTCAAAATGGTTGCCCCAAAGTAATACTGCTTGATCTTCTCAGGATCAATCAAAGCGTCCCAGACGTCTTCTACAGGCGCATGAATTGTCGTGGATGCCCTTGCAATTCGATCTTTGCTTTCGATCATCCCGCTACCCTTGATCTGCACAGACAGATATGTCCCATTATCTGTAAGCGGGCTAAGTTACAGATCAGCCCTATGTATTTTTCTTGTAAGAGCGCGTTAAAGCTCAGCAATGCGCGCTCTTACAAAAATGATGCCAACGGTCAGGGTGCCAATGTCAGCGTCTGGACGGCTGCGGCTTCCACCTGTTCTTGTGTCCACAGCATCGGATGATAGTCTATTATGCGCCAGGGATCGACCATCTGACCGTATTGGTCGCTAAAAGGATGGCCAGATTGCCCGGTCGTATGCATGACGCGGCTGTTGCTCAGGTCGCTGAAGTCAAGGATCATGCGCATGGATGGCAGGGCTTGTACGCTGAAGTCACCATCATTCTCTGCTGAAAAAGCAGTCGCGTTGACGGTTGTGCGCATACCACTTGTGGCGACAGGCCCCAGGTTGACCATGTCCTCCAGCACGCTGATGCCACTCGCCCCCAGCGGATTGCTGACAAAGGTGGCCGTATGCAGAGCGCCCCAGGCCCATTCTTCACGGTTGTCGCCCAAAGCATCGACCGTCGCCTGATAAGCATCTGTAAAAGCCAACCGGATGATGTCATCGCGCGTTTCTCTCTCTGGCGTGTTGATGTCATCCCACCAGGCATTGTTCGGCTCGGCCATCAGCAAGGTTGTGGCCCACATCTGGCCGTTGTTTGCGCTTGTGACGTCGCCGAGTTGATCGTTATACAGTTTGTCGATCAGAACGGTGAAGAACTCCGCGAATAACGCCGCCTGTGGGCTGTCCATGTGCATCTGATAATCCCAATTCAGCATCCAACGACGCGCGTCTCTGAGCGTAGCATCGTCAAATTGCACGTCTGCCACGTATTGCGCGATTTCTTCAGCGAAGATCAGCTTATTGTCGCTGTGTATCGCCTGGAACGTATCCAGGTCATGGTGGTTGCTATCTTGTAGCAAATCGACAATCCGCTGGCCACGATACCCCTGCGCCCACCGAGTGTCGAAGGCATAGTTTGCATCCGCACTGAATTCATCCGCGAGCGTTTCCGCCAATTGATCGTAGTAGGCCGTTGGCACCAATGCCTGGTTGGCTGTGGCGATATAGTTGCGTTCCGGGTTAAGCACGCTCGGCAGGTAGTCAAAGGGCAGGTAACCTAACCACTCATACTGATCGGTCGTGCCATCTATCGGCAGCATGCCCGTGTGTCCCGCTGCCCGCACCGGAATACGTCCTGGCGTCTGGTAGCCAATATTGCCTTCGATGTCGGCATAGACGAAGTTCTGCGAAGGCGCGTCCCATAGGCGCAGGGCATCACGGAATTCTTCCCAATTTGACGCTTTGTTCAGTGCTACCAGCGCATCAACCAGCGTGCTCGTTTCATAGGATGTCCAGTGTAGGGCCATCGCATCCTCGTTGTTGAACCCCAACGGGTTGCCCTCGTCATCCAAGTCATTATCTGTGATGATTGGCCCCAGGTGTGTTTCGCGCACTTGGATCGTGACGGTTTCTTTGCTGTCTCCAAAACGGATTTCTTCTTCACGGACCGTCATATCGCGCCACTCGCCATTCCAGCGATATTGGAGCGGGTTATCCGGGTTGATTTCTAGCTTATACAGGTCTTGCGTATCCCAGCCCGTATTCGTCACGCCCCAGCCGATATTGTCGTTATGGCCCAGTACGATGGTGGGCGCGGCGGGGAACGTCAGCCCGACCACGTTAAAGGGGCACTCGTCGCTGACAGGCAAACAGTGCAGGCCAATCTCATACCAGATCGACGGCATCTGGATGCCCAGGTGCGGGTCATCAGCCAGTAGCGGCATACCACTATCGGACTTTGCGCCACTGACGACCCAGTTGTTGCTGCCGATGTCATCGCCAACGCCGAATATAAAACCGAGATTCGGGTCGATATTGCTGACGAGCTGCGTACTTAGCCCGCTGATACCATCCTCGTATACAACGCGCTCTGAAAAACTCTCGCCTGTGTCCGGCAAATCTTCCGGCTGGATGATGGTTGGCTTGAGTCCAAAAGGCCATTCAGGGTCAAAATCTGCGACCATGTCTTCACCTAATAGCCCGATCAGCTCTGATCGCGTCAGTTCACTGCTCCAATTACCGCCTAAATCCCAGGCCATGACCTTGGTCCAGACCAGCGTGTCTTCTGGGCGCCAGAGTTCGATTGGAATCTTGACCCCCGTAATGCCGAGCACGTTGTATTCAAACGCCAGTTGGCTGGCGGCGCGGCTGTTGAGATAGGTATTAACGCCGTCGGCAAAGGCTTGCAGATAGCCTCGTGCCTCGTCGTCCATAGCATCCAGGTCATGTTGGGCTGCTTGCAGCCAGCCCACTGTGCGGATAAAAACATCCTGGCCCATAACCGAGGTATTGCGACCTGTAAGCTGCTGGATTTCTCCGCGGCCTATGGCCCGCGAAAATTCCATCTGCCACCAGCGATCCTGCGCCTGGGTGAACCCCTGGGCGAAGAAGAGATCATAGCTATTGCTAGCATAGATATGCGGGACGCCCCAGTCATCCCGATGAATGGTCACGCTGTCGTTTAATTCACTAACTGTGATTTCGCCATCATGCTGTGGGAGGGGACCATACATCCAGCGTGTGATGACGATCCCCAATACGCCGCCCACTAATATAAGCACAACAATCAACGCGCCAATAATCCGACTTAACCAACGCAACATAATAAGTCCAAATCGTAAAGTCACTAAGTTGGCTAACTTTATCGAATTGGCCGGACTGCTGCAACAGGTGCTAGTGAATGGTCTGGTGCTTTTGAGATTTATTGATTAAGCGTATCGAGTTCTGTCTCTATCTGCGCGATGTATTGCGCAGCGAATTCATGGTAGGGACCATCGGCATTCAGGTCGAGGTAGGTTTCAAAGTCATGCAGGGCGGCTTCACGGTCGGCCATTGTGTACAACAACACTCCTCGCTGAAAGTACGCTGGACTGTAGTCAGGGGCCAGCTCCAGTGCCTTATCGAAGTCGTCCAGGGCATGGTTCCACTCGTATAGCAGCAGCGTGAGTTCTCCCCGCAGCGTATAGAGCGCTGCGCTTTGTGGTGCAATGTTGAGTCCCTCGTCCACGAGCGCAATGCCGCCATCATAGTCAAACATCGTCGCTAAATGGCGGGCGCGCCCCATGAGTAGATTCAGACGCACCTGGCACAGCAGGGCATGCGGACTGCTGATCTGATAGATGTTGGCTTCCAAAATACCTGCTGGACAAGCCCTTTGGGGATTCCCTTGTGAAAAAGTTGGGATAATCCCGATCCAACAGGCAACCAGCAGCGCGAAAATCCATCTGAAAGTAGAGCTATACATACAACTTTCCCAAACTGTCCCACTTTATATCCCAAATTTGCGATATATCCCAAAATTATTTGGGATATTGTAGTGAAATGCTTATCAAATGTGGGATAAATGTTCGACTCGTGGGTCGCAAGAATCCATGAATTTTGGTATAATTTTAACAAACATTTGGCATGCTTCACCTGACGATTGGTTGGCGTTTTCCCTGGTGGAGTATCTACAAAGACTTAGGCAATTTCCATCACGTTTATGTGATGACATTAAGTATAGTCGTCCATCGCAATTGACCTCACGAGGTATCGGGCAAGTCGGTTTATGCCCAGCTTTTGGTGAGGTCGATGAGCTTTGAAAGGAGATCAAGCGGCTTCCGCTTTGAAAGATGGATAACGATAATTCGCTAGAAAATCTGGGCACGATCCGCCCAATAAATATCAATGAAGAAATGCGTGGTAGTTATCTCGACTACGCAATGAGCGTCATCGTCAGCCGTGCGCTGCCCGATGCTCGCGATGGCCTAAAACCCGTCCATCGGCGTATTTTGTACGCCATGCACGATATGGGCCTCCGTGCGAATACGTCGCACAAAAAGTCGGCTCGTATCGTCGGTGAAGTTCTGGGTAAGTATCACCCGCATGGTGATACAGCCGTCTATGATGCGATGGCGCGTATGGCCCAGGACTTCAGCCTGCGTTATCCGCTGGTCGATGGCCAGGGGAACTTCGGTAGCCAGGATGGTGATAGCCCAGCCGCCATGCGTTATACAGAAGCGCGTATGGCCTCCATTGCGGAGGAACTGCTGGCTGACATCAACATGGATACGGTTGATTTCACCGACAACTACGACAGCAGCCAGCAAGAACCCACCGTGCTGCCGACGCGCATGCCTAACATGCTCCTCAATGGCGCCAGTGGTATCGCTGTCGGTATGGCGACCAATATCCCGCCGCATAACCTGCGTGAACTGGTTGCTGCAACCAATTATCTGATTGATAACTACGAAAATATGGACGACATCACGGTCGATGACCTGATGGAATTCGTCAAAGGCCCGGACTTCCCAACTGGGGCACAAATCATCTGCGGCGATGATCTCAAAGAAGCCTATGCGACGGGGAAAGGCCGTGTGGCTATTCGCTCGACAGCCGACATCGAAGAAACGCGCACAGGCTCAATGCGCATTGTCTTTACGTCCGTACCATATCAGGTTAGCAAAACCAGTATCGTAGAGCGCATCGTATCACTGGTTCGTGAAGGCCGTATCGAGTCCATCCGCGACCTGCGCGACGAAAGCGACCGCAACGGTTTGCGCCTGGTGGTTGAACTCAAGAAGTACGCGCAACCGCTGACCGTGCTCAACCAGCTTTACAAATACACGCAGTTGCAGACCTTCTACAGCATCCAAATGCTGGCACTGGTCAATGACGAGCCGCGTAACCTGAGCCTCAAGCGCTCGCTGCAAATCTTCATCGAGCATCGCTACGATGTGATTGTCCGCCGCAGCGAATACGAACTGGAGCGCTTGCGTGCCCGTGCCCATATCCTGATGGGCTTGCTCAAAGCGGTTTCCAACATTGACGAAGTTATCCGCACAATTCGCCAGTCGGATGATGTAGAAAATGCGCGTAATCAATTGATGTCTCGCTTTGAACTGAGCGCCGACCAGGCATCGGCCATTCTCGACATGCAATTGCGTCGTTTGGCGGCCCTGGAACGTCAGAAGCTGCAAGACGAATACGACGAAGTCATGGCGCGGATTGAATATCTGGAAGATTTGTTGGCCAACCCGTATAAGATCCTGGCCCTGATTAAAGAAGACATCAACGACGTTGCCGAGAAATACGGTGATGAGCGCAAGACGGAAGTCATCTATGGCAATGCCGACTTCGATGAAGCCGATTTGGTCCGCGAAGAACAGGTTGTCATCTCACTGACCAGTCAGGGATATATCAAGCGCGTCCCGTCACGGCTCTACCGCGCCCAGCGACGGGGTGGTAAGGGCGTCCGTGGCATGACGACCCGCGAAGAAGATGTACTCATCGATATGTTCACGTCCAGCAGCCTGGATACGATTCTGTTCTTCAGTGATGCGGGCAAGGTCTACTCGGAAAAAGCCTATCGCATCCGAGAAACGGGCCGTGCGGATCGCGGGACGCTCATCCATGCGATTCTGCCGCTGGCCCCCACAGAGAAAATCACCGCTGTGTTGCCAGTCAGCACGTTCGACATGGACGAAGCCTACTTCGTGATGGCCACGCGCTATGGTCGTATCAAGCGTGTGCACCTGCATGAATTCGAGGCCGTGCGCCCCAGTGGTCTGATTGCCATGAGCCTCAACGAGGGCGATACGCTCAGTTGGGTCAAATACACAACCGGCGATCAGGAAATCATCCTGGTTACAGAGCAAGGTCAGAGCATTCTCTTCCATGAGGATGATGTGCGCGTGATGGGGCGGCCTGCGGGTGGCGTCAATGGTATCAAGCTGATGGGCGACGATGTTGTCTGTGGTATGGATGTCATCGACCAGAATGTGCATACTCATATTCTTGTTGTCACTCAGTTGGGTTTTGGCAAGCGTACACCTATCACCGATTACTCGCGTCAGGCGCGTTACGGCATCGGCGCTCGCACCCTATCGCGCAACGGTCGCACTGGCCCGATTGTCGCCATGCGGGCGATCAATCAAGAAGATGACATCATGTTGATCTCGCGCTCTGGTATTGTCCTGCGCACCAGCCTGGAGCAAATCCGCGAAACAGGTCGCAGTACCCAGGGTGTCACTGTCATGAACCTGGGCGAGGGCGATGAAGTGGTTGCGATGGCGATCATGGTTGATGATGACGAAGAAGCCCTCAATGGGGCAGTCGATGGTGAAGTGGATAGTGACGAAGGCGTTACTGCCGAGGCCAATGGTGAGGTTGAACGGCCCGATTCAGAAAATGGTGCTCAGCCAGCCTCCGAATAGACCTTTGAACCAGAGACAATAACATATAGAAAACAAAAAACGCGGCCAACAGGTCGCGTTTTTGGATTTTGCTACGAGCTTGGTGTTGAAAGGCTTGGCGCTAAGTAGCCCGACGAAATTAGTCTTCGTCTTCGTACTCTTCGCCTTCTTCGCCTTCTTCACCCTCTTCGCCTTCTTCACCCTCTTCGCCTTCCAAAGCTTCCAGAGCTTCGAGTTCTTCTTCGGCACGGGCAGCAGACGGCTGAACAATTTTGGCGATCATTTCATCAGGATCGTTGATCACGTTAATCTCATCGCCCAGGTTAAGGTCGGCAACGGTGATCGTATCGCCCATTTCTTCCAGACCATCCAGGTTGACTTCAATCTGGTTCATCAGATTGCTAGCCAGCACTTCAATGGTGAGTGTGTTCGGGCCAGTCAACAGGATCGCCTTACGAGCAGCAACCAGCGGGCTTTCGCCATTGTAGGTCACCGGGACTTCTGTACGGATCAGGGCGTTCATATCCAATGCCAGGAAATCGACATGCAGGATGTCGCCCTTGATGATGTCACGTTGGACTTCACGCGCCAGCACCGGCACGGATTTGTCACCAACGATGTCGAGGTCAATGATGTTGGTACCACCCGCATTCATCAAGGCCAATTCGAGTTCACGATATTGGAACTGAAGACGGGTCGGTGGATGCTTCGGCCCATAGACCGCGCCGGGTACTTTGCCAACGGTACGAAGTCGGCTTACCTTTTTGCCAACGACGTCGCGCTTTTCGGCACTTAGCTTAAACTCAGCCACGTTAATTACTCCCTAAAATAATCGCCGCCCATCAAGAGGGGGTATCGTCACGAACATGTTGCTGTATTGGCTGCACAATCAAACTCAGGTCCAAACTCAGGTCAAAAGCGAACGTGCAACGGCTTGCGGAAACCTGTGAATTGTAAAGGGGACGCGCGCCTCAGTCAATAACGGGTTGGGGCGCATCGGGCAGCCAGATAGCAAAATTCAAAAGAAAACCCACCGATAGGGTGGGTTTGAGCGGGTAAGGGGATTCGAACCCCTGACATCTTGCTTGGGAAGCAAACGTTCTACCACTGAACTATACCCGCATATACGCTGAGTATAAATTTTTGGATTGCCAAAGTCAATACTGGCAGATCAATGGTTTGCTGCAAGCGCGTTGCCAAAGTGTCAGTATAGTAAAGTGAGAATCGCAAAGGGGAGGCGTATCTTTACCGTCAGAAATACCGCCTGACCCCAGCCAAAACATGCTATATAATACGGCGCTTGTCCCAGGCCGGGCATTTTGCTGCCCAGCTTATTTAATCGGACAGTAGATAATCAAATGGGTGGCTGCCTAAACGGAGCCACAAAATGGAGACTTAGCGTAGCTTAGATAAGGCCATTATGGAAAACCTAGGCGGTTCAGTGGATCGCAATCGTAAACTCAATATCGTTATTTCTTTACTGTACTATTTCCCACATCGCACAGGCCTGACACTGCACGTTCAGAGCATGGCAGAAGAGATGGTCCGGCGTGGTCATGACGTCACCGTCATCACCGCCCGCTATAGCAACGACCTGCCGCGTGATGAATCCACCCATAATGGGGTGCGTATTGTGCGTTTGTGGGCACCCATCAAAATTAGCCGCGGCATGATAATGCCGGCCTTCCCCTGGGCGGCGTATTTTGCCATGCGCAATGCCGATATTGTCAGCATCCATACCCCCATGCTAGAAACAGCCCTGGTCAGTGTCATCGCCCAGATGGCAGGTGTCAAAGTGATTGCCACCCATCATGGTGACCTTGTGCTGCCCGATGGTCTGCTCAATCGGTTCATTCGCGGGACGATGTTTGCTATGTACAAATTCATGGCCAAACGTGCCGCTCGCCTGACGGGTTACAGCCGCGATTACGCTGAATATTCCTATTATCTCAAGCCGTTCCTGGATAAGGTCACGCCCAACTACCCACCGATAGAAATCCCGGAGCCGGATTTAGAGGCTGCCGCGGAAATGCGCCGTTCCTGGCAAAAAGAAGATGGCCCCATCATTGGTTATGCGGGGCGCTTTGTAGAAGAAAAACGCCCCGACCTGGCCATCCGCGCTATGGAAACCGTGCTCAAGAAGTACCCTAATGCGCGTCTGATCTTCGCTGGCGAGTATGACATTCCTTATGAGGGCACCTGGGACGTGCAGCAGCCTTTGGTCAAACAGTATGGCGATACGTTGGAATTCCTTGGTTTGCTCAAAGGCCGTGAGGAATTGGCGAACTTTTATGCCGCGTGCGACGTCGTTATCTTACCGAGCGATACTGAATGTTTCGCCCTGGTTCAGGTTGAGGCCATGCTGTGCGGTACGCCAATGGTAATGAGCAATATACCCGGTGGCCGTGTACCTGTTACAGTGACAGGTATGGGCGAACTGGCCCAGCAGGGCAATGCCCAGTCCTTTGGCGAGGCGCTCGTCAAAGTGTTGGATAACCCTGAGAGCTATATCAAGTCTCGCGAAGAAATCGAGTCGATCTTCTCGTTTAAAGAGACGATGGATACCTACGAAAACCTATTCTATGAATATGCGAGGTCGCAGCGTGGTTGATCAGGCGACAATTGCCCACATGACGCGCAACGAAGCCGATATGGCTTTCAAAAAGCGCGTACAAACCATCTTCGATTGGGTTGATCCCCAACCGGATAGTGTGGTGCTCGATATGCCCTGTGGGCGTGGCTTCTATCTCAATATGTTCCGCTATGTCAGTGACTGTACCATCGTCGGCGCGGAACTCGATTGGCCGATTATCAAGAAAGCCCAGGCCAATATCGGCCATCTGAATTTACCGCTGCACAACGCCAACCTCTATCATCTGCCTTATGCCGATAACACCTTCGATGCGGTCATCCTGTCGGAAATCTTGGAACACGTCGATGATGATGTCGCTGGCCTCAAAGAAGCGCTGCGCGTGCTCAAACCGGGTGGTGTCGTCGCCGTGACGGTCCCCCATGCCAATTATCCGTTCTGGTGGGACCCCATCAACAAATCCCTGGAAACGCTTTTCAACACCCATATTCAGCACGGACCCTTCGCTGGGATCTGGGCCAACCATGTGCGCCTGTATACGATGGAACAACTACGCGAGGCACTCTTAGGTGCGGGCTTCCTGATTGAAGAAGAACGCTCTTTTACCCATAGCTCGTTCCCATTCATCCATAATCTGGTGTATGGCTTCGGCAAACCCATATTGGAAGCGGGCTTGCTACCGGGCGACATGGAAACAGCGGCTAATCGCTTAACCTTTGATGACAATGACGGAAGTCCCTGGAACCCGATTAATATCGGATTGCGGGTCTTTAATTTCTTCGACCGTAAAAATACAATGAATGAACCTGTAGGACGCTCAACGGTAAATCTGGCCATTAAGGGGCGAAAACCACATGTCGGAGCATGAAGCCGACAACCCAATTGAATCAGAAGACATGCTTGCTGATGATTCACCTGCTGAATCGGATGACAGCCTGGAATCACGCATCGAATCCGCCGTGGCTGATGCTCGTGCCAACGACTTGCCCTTCGATGAGTTGACGCTGTCGCAGCTTGTGGCGATGTTCCTGCGCGCACCCCGCCGCACATGGGGCGCTTTCGCGTCGGTGGTCAGGCCGCGTCGTTCGAACGCATCAGCGCCCGATCAGCCTTTGACCGTGTCGGCTCTCCAGCCGGAAAAAGCCCTTGAGCTACGCGATATAGATCAACACGCTGCCGTGTTGTCTGCGCGTCCTCGCAACCTGATCGGCGACCGCCGTCAACTGCAACTGGGCCTCTATATCGCTGCTTTGATGCTCGCCTGGTGGGCATCAGCCAGTCTGCGCACCGTCGCTACGGAAGGCACGGGCTTCATGGTCAGCATTGGCCTGATGATCCTGGCCTTTTTCCTATGGTTGATCGGCATGGCGGCTGGCAATTGGGCCGATTTACAGCAGTGGTGGCAAAATCGCGATGGATGGTTGCTGCCCGAACTCGTCACACGGGCGATTGTTGGTGTGATTGCGCTGATCGGCCTCTCGTTCCTGTTCGATTCAATGGATGAACCCGTTAGCGAGGTGGACCGCATCCTGAACATGGTCGGGCCAGGGTTGGCGCTGCTGGTTGGGGCCGGCTTGGTCTGGTTGTTGCTGGATGCTATCTTCGCTCGTCTGCGTTGGAGCGCATCTAAACGCAAACGTGAAGAAGAAAAGCCGGATGCTGCCACAGAAGGCCCTGCCACACTACAGTTGCCCTGGTATATGCGCATTCATCCGGCGCGCGTCTTGTTGTTGGTCGGCGGGATTGGCTTTAGCGGCCTTGTCTGGTTCGATACTGATGGCAACAGCTTCCAGACGTTGACTTTCTATTTGTGGCTGGCCAGCATCATTATGATCGCCTTAGCCATTTCACCCGATATGTGGGGCGTCTGGCGCTGGCTCAAGCGGTTGATGACTGACATCGGCCATTTTCATTGGCGCAAACATGGCTTGGCCCTGCTTGCATTCGTGGTCATTATGGTCATCGGTGTGCATATGCGCCTGCAAGACCTGCATGAACTACCTGCCGAAATGACCAGCGACCATGTTGAATTGTTGCTCGATGCGGTCAAAGTGCTGAATGGCGAACGTGATATTTTCTTCGCCAACAATGGTGGCCGTGAACCTGTGCAGATGTATCTGATGGCGCTGCTGTCTCTGGCCCCTGGATTGGGCATCAACCACAACACGCTTAAATTGCTGGCCGCTTTTGAGTCCATCCTGACGATTCCCTTGATGATATGGCTGGGCCGAGAATTGGCCGGACCGGACCGCCGCCGATTGGGTTGGTATATCGGTTTTGTGCTGGCGGTTCTCTTAGCGACCAGCTATTGGCACCTGACCATCACGCGGCAGGCCTTGCGCATCGTCTTGATGCCGCTGCAAATGTCCCTTGTTTTGATATTTCTGATACGGGCTGTGCGCTACAACACCCGCGCCGACTACATCCTGACGGGACTCATGCTTGGTTTTGGCTTGTATATGTACCAGGCCATGCGTATGGTCCCGGTGCTGATCGTCATGGTCGTTTTGTTGGCGGCGTATTTGCGCGGTCGTACCCTGGGCGATTGGTTCCGTTATGGCGTCAATCTGGTTATCCTGGCCTTGGTGTCTCTGGTCGTCTTCTTGCCGATGCTGCATTACTCGGTCGAACAGCCGGAGCAGTTCTGGCGGCGTACCGCTGGCCGTATCTTGGGTGATGACGTTATCCAAGAGGTCGCTGAAGACGGTTCGATCCAGATGCGTGAGCCATCCATCGCCGAGCGCGTCGATGCCTTCAGCCAGAATGTGCCGCAGCTCATGAGCAACACGCGCAACGTCCTGATGATGTTCCATATTCGTGGTGATGGAGCCTGGATTAACGGCGTTCCCGGCACACCCGCACTCTCGACTCATGCCGCTGCCTTGTTCATCCTGGGGTTGGCTGCTTGTTTGGCTCTGGCGCTCAAAACCCGCGACCCGGCTTATGCCATGCTGCCGATCATCGTGTTGGTGATGCTGCTGCCATCGTCCCTTTCGATTGCCTTCCCTAATGAAAATCCCAGCAACACCCGTTCCAGCGGGGCCATGCCGGCTGCCTTATTGATCGCCGCCTTGCCGCTCGGCTTGTTCATTGAGCGTACTTTGCAGTCGCAAGCCAGACGTATTGGCGTGCTGTTGGCGGCTGGTTTTACGCTGCTGGTTGTCGTCGGCTCCTACCTGGAAACGCACGATGTCTACTTCGGCCTGATGCCGGATTCCTATGAAATCAGCACCTTTAATTACAGTGAAGTCGGCCAGATTATGTACGGTCAGGCACTTAGTGGCGATGTGCCTTATGGCAACATGTTCATGATTGCCAGCC
Organism: Anaerolineaceae bacterium; assembly: GCA_002699585.1. Lineage (GTDB taxonomy): Bacteria > Chloroflexota > Anaerolineae > Aggregatilineales > Phototrophicaceae > Phototrophicus. The sequence continues at coordinate 715,006 of PABP01000009.1, forward strand.
CCCACTGGTGGGACCATCGCGCGGTCGGTCTGGATGCCGGAATTGAGGGAATTTGGCCCAATGGCGTGTATGACTATGATGGGACCGACGATTTGACGCGCTCTGTGGACTATCTGCCGCACTTCATTCGGGATGCTCTTATGCGTAGTGATCGCTTCGCCTTTGATCCGAACAGCGATATTGAGATTTTCTATAACGCGACGGATGAAGTAACGGCCAATCAACTACAAGCCTGGTTCCCGCAAGGGCGTGTGACTTATTACGACTCGCCCCATGAGCGCCGCAAATTCTACCGTTTTACGATTCCGGCACTCGGCCTGGATGCCGTCAACGCATTCCTGACCGAAAACCTGCCGTTTAGTCCAAGCGGTTAGTCGCTGCCAACAGGTCAATTCTTAATCTGCCAATCGTGATGCGAGGCATTCACAATGAGATTAACAGGTAACAACGGCGATACAGCGGCGGATGCCATTGGCGTCGTCCAACCCAAACGCAATCGCCAGGCCCTCATTGTCCTCCCGCTGATGCTCCTGGTTGTTTTGCTAGGTGGCTATTTCAGATTCAATGGCCTCAATTGGGATGATTTCTCAGCCATGCATCCCGACGAGCGCTTCCTGACGATGAATTCGCTGCCGCTTATTGGTGGTCGCCTGGAACTTACGCCAGATAGCAATGTGCCCCCCCAGAGCGTTATCGCGACCTTTGCCAATGCCAGCTACTACGATGGGGCCAGCTTAAGCTTTGATACCACATCACGTATTGGTGTCGTTGAGGACACCTTCGCGGTAGATGCTGTTCGTTGGACCTATGGTCTTGACCGTATGATGACCTATTCGGATGCGAGTACGGCGGCCAGAGCACTGGCTGATGGCGAAATTGCCGCCTTGGTGATGGACCAAACAGCCGCTTCGGTTTTCTTGATTACCGATGACGCGACCGGGGCCGTCTTTCTCAATATCGAAGGCACGCCCCAGGTCCAGATTATTGACACCCTATCGTCAGAAGAAATTCAGCAGGCGCACTGCTTGGAGCGCTACCCAGAAACAGGCGGTATTGGCGGTTACTTCGATACGCAGTGTTCGCCCTATAATCCGCACAATGCCAGCACGGGTTACTATGCTTATGGAACGCTGCCCGTACTGATGGCCCATACGGTCAGTGCGTTTGTGCAGCAGCAGGACATCGCTGGATCGGACATCTTTGACTTTGAAGGTGGTACGCTCATTTGGCGCTTCCTGTCGGCCTTCTTCGATGTGGGTAGCATCATTGTGATCTATTTCATTGGCGCGCGCACCCATAATCGCTGGGTCGGCCTGTTCTCGGCATTGCTGTATGCTGCCGCACCCCTGGCGATTGAAAAAGCCCATTTCGGTACAGTCAACTCGATCACAGCCTTCTTCGTCATTTTGGCGATCTGGGCGGCGGTCGGTGTGCAGCAGCGCGGTAAGCTGTTTTATTACGCCGCCTTTGGCATCGCACTGGGTGCCGCGGTCGCTGGACGCATCAATACCGCGCCGTTAGCTGGGGTAGTCGTCCTGGCCGCGATGGTGCAGATGGTGCCCTTCCTGGATCGTAGCCTGGATTGGGATGAGCGCCAGCGTGTCGCGTCCCAGGCTACCTTCGGCCTGATTCTGGCTGCGGTGCTGTCGCTGGTGACGTTCCGCATTGCCAACCCTTATGCCTTTACTGGTCCGGGTTTATTGGGCCTCGGCATCAATCCGCGCTGGCTAGCAGACCTCGGTAGTTCGCAGTTTAACGTCAGTGGCAACATGGATGCTGCTCCCAACTGGCAGTGGGTCGGGCGTCCACCGTATCTCTATCCTCTCAAAGATATGATCCTGTGGGGCATGGGCATCGGCATGGGCATTATGGCCTGGATCGGCTGGGCCTGGAGCGGCTATCGTCTGTTGAAAGGTCGTACGGGGTCATTAGCTAATTTGCTGCCCTTCGTCTGGGTGACGGTCTACTTCGCCTGGATCGGTCGTCTATGGGTCATGACCATGCGCTATTATCTGCCATTATACGCGCCCTTGGCGCTCCTCGGCGGCTGGGCGATCTATGCCGTATGGCGTGCCTCTCGTGAGCGCGATCTGCCACTTGTTCGTGGCATTACGTTGTTTTTCGGCGTTTTTCTGGCTCTGATCCCTGCTTACTATCTGGTTACGGCAACCGCTTTGACGACCACGGCCATTGCAGCGGCTGTCGTCGCTATTTTGCTAATTATTCTCGCCCTGATACCCGGCGCACCGCGCGTGCGCGCCTTTGGCCTCGGCACTTTCGTGCTGGCCTTCACGCTGCTGTGGGGCCTGATGCACAACAACATTTACAACCACCAGTTGACGCGCGTCCAGGGTAGTGTCTGGGTATGGGAGAACATCCCCGGCGATTTCTCGATGCAGGTGGATGGTGCGCCCGAAGGCACGCCCCTGATAAATATCGTGCTGCCCAATTCCCGCCCGGAGTCGTCCATCACACCGGGCGATATGCTCTCGGCAGCATCCCAGTTGATCCGAGAAATACCGTCTTTCGTGGAGTTTGTCGCGCCTGCAAGCGGGACCATCAGCAGCGTCTATAGTCCGCATATCGGTGATCCCTTTAACTCGCCGGAAGACGAAGTACTGCAAATCTCGGTAGCATCGACCGATGATCTCAATCAGCTCGCCATCGTGACGGTTACCCAGGACTTCCCACGGGATAATCACATTCTGGGTGATGCCTATACCTTCCAGTTTGATCCACCGTTCCAGGTGGAGGAGGGCAAGCGCTATACCTTCAAAGTGGAAGCCCTGGCTGGCAACATCCTGACCTCTGGTGCAGTCATCGCGACCGAAGCCCCCTGGGATGATCGCTTGACGACCATCAAAGCCTGCGAATATCCACAGGGCATCACCCTGGCTGATGATCCCCCGCCAGGATTGGTGGGCTATGACGAATGCAATGGCCGTCAATCCTGGTATGGGCTGGTACAGTCCTATGACATTGACCTGTCGTATCCGATTGACGAAACCTACAAGCGTGACATGATGCTCAATGCGTTGGAAGTTTCCGAGTATATCGGTATAACCAGCAACCGCTTCTATGACACCCTGTCGCGCAATCCTATCCGCTGGCCGATGTCCAACCGTTACTATGACGCGCTGTTCAGTGGTGAATTGGGCTTTGATCTGGTCGAAGTTCGTCATGAGCAGTACGAGTTTGGCCCCTTGAGCGTGTCGGACCAGTATTTGCCGATCTACGACTCGCCGCAGTGGCTTAACGAACTCGAACCTGACGAAGCTTTCCACGTCTATGATCATCCGACCGTGTTCATTTTCAAGAAGCGTGATGATTACGATCAGGCTCGCGTGGCGCAAATCCTGAACGATGTTTCTATTGTGCGCGTCGAAGGGGCCTATGCTCAACCTGGCGAACTGGGGTCAGCCGTCGGTAACGTGGCTTACTGGTCCTCATTAGAGGCTGACGAAGCGTCAACGGCCCTCATGCAGCGCCCGGAATTCCGCGAAATTAACGAACAGGGTGGCACATGGTCACAGCGCTTCGATAGTGACAGCATCTTCAACTCCAATCAGATCGTCGGCGTGATCGGCTGGTGGTTGTTGCTGTTCGTGATCGGCTTGGTGACGTGGCCGCTGCTCTATACCGCTTTCCCGACTCTGGCAGATCGTGGCTATGCTTTTGCCAAGATTGTCGGCTTGCTCATTCTCGCCTGGGCCGCCTGGATGCTGGGCAGTGTCGGCGTATTGGCCTGGTCGCAGGGGGGATTGTTCCTGCTGCTGCTCATCCTCACGCTGACCAGTGCCTGGTTCGCATGGCGCCAGCGCGCCAGCATGATTGCCTTTATCAAGGCCCATTGGTCGCGCATCCTGTGGATCGAAGTACTCACGATCATTCTGTTTGTGATATTCATTGGCGTACGCCTGACCAATCCCGACCTGTGGCACTTCTCCAAAGGTGGGGAAAAGCCGATGGACTTCGGTTATTTCAACGCGGTTTTGCGCTCGACGGTCTTCCCGGCCTATGATCCTTGGTACGCAGGCGGCTATATCAATTACTATTACTTCGGCTTTGTTGTCGTCGGCTCCCCGGTGCTGATGCTCAAATTGGTTCCGGCTTTTGCTTACAACCTCATCGTGCCGACCTTGTTCGCTCTGACAGGCATTGGTGCGTTCTCGGTTGCTTTCAACATCGTCGCCGCCATGCGTGACCGTCGTCGCACCGCCGAGGATGGCGATCCCAATGCCCCCGCGCCGACCCGCCGAGCCAGTTCCTGGTTAGCCGGGATTGTTGCGCTGCTGTTGTGTGTGGCCGTCGGCAACCTGGATACAATCCGTGTGTTGGGTAACGGCATCGCCAGTATGGGCGGCTACCAGCAGTATGACAGCATCGAATCCTACTACCGCGATCAATATTTGGATCAGTATGGCGTTCGCCAGGATACCAGCGGCACGTTGGTGCTGCCCATCGAATACGAAACGGAGCTTGCCAACCGCCTGAGCAGCAACAGCATCGTGGATCGCCTGAGTTACGAGGTCACCCAGGGCGTCAACTTGCTGACAGGCTTCTCAACGGGTATTAGTAAGCTCGCGGAAGGCCAGCCCTTGCTGATTGGCAGTGATCGCTGGTATTGGGGACCCTCGCGCGTCCTCAACGAATTCCCGGTAAGCAGTGGCAACGCCATCACGGAAATGCCGTATTTCACCTTCCTATATGGCGATCTTCACGCCCATATGATTAACATGCCCGTGATGCTCTTCGCGCTGCTGTTCGTCTTCAATGAGGTGTTCCTGGCAGGCAGCCGCGCCCGCCGCAATTTGGATCGTGCCTTAGCAATTGGTCTGGGGGCGCTGGCCATCGGTCTGATGACGGCCATCAATACCTGGGATTGGCCTTCGTTCATGGTCTTTGCGACGGTCGGCCTGGGCTATGCCTGGTGGCTGCGCTGGCGCACCATCAGCCGCCATTCGTTGGTGGATATGCTCCTCAGCATAGGTGGCTTCCTGTTCGTCGCTCGTTTCGTGGCCATCGCCCATACGAGCTGGTACGCGGCTATCTACCAGAGTGCGGAGCTTTACCTGGGGCGCAAGACGCCGCTGTGGGCTTACTTCGATATTCACGGCCTGTTCTTGCTGCTGATCGTTTCCCTGCTCATCTGGGAAACAGGCCGCTGGTTTCGTTCGGTACACGTTAAGGCGTTGCGCGGCAAGGGCTTCTGGCTGAGCGCTGGCGCGCTTGGTGCAGGCGTCCTGACCGCCGTTGGTCTCATTCTGGCGATGATGGGTTATCAGGTCGCCATTATCGTCATTCCGCTGGTGATCTGGATTGTCGCTTTGTTCTTCCGGCCAGGGCAGTCGCGCGTTATGCAATATGTGCTGGTGCTGGCAGGTTTCGCCCTCGCCCTGACGCTGGCCGTGGAAATCATCACCATCACAGGCGATATTGGCCGCCAGAACACGGTCTTTAAGTTCTATTTGCAAGTTTGGTTGATCTTCAGCGTGGTCGGTGGGGCAGCCTTCTCCTGGCTCTTCACCAGCAGCGACTACTGGCGTGCGGGCTTACGCTTCCTATGGTATATCCCGTTGATGACCCTTTTCGTGATCGCTGCCATGTTCCCCATTACAGCCACCCGTGCTCGCACTCTGGACCGCTACAGTCCGTCATCCGGTTTTTATCACTCAGTGCTGCCGGAAGAAACCATCGAAGATCTGGCTGAGTTGTACTTCGTGACGCCGGAATGGCTCCGCGAGGCCAACAATATGCCTGATGATGCCCAACCCGCTATGGGCGATACCATCACCATCATCCCGCCCAGTGACCTGAACGAGCCAGCAACCACGCTCGATGGCATCGCCTACATGCAGTATGCCGCCCACCATCCACTGAACTCAGAAGCGGCGGTGCTCATCAATATGGATCACGATTACAACATCATTCGGTGGTTGCAAGAAAATGTCGTCGGTACCCCTGTCATCATTGAAGGTCGCAATCCCGCCAGTGAATATACCTGGACAGGGCGTATTGCCATCAATACGGGCTTGCCCAGTGTGCTCGGCTGGAACTTCCACCAGCGCCAGCAGCGTACCTTCGACCCATTGCCGACCATGGTCCAACTGCGTGAAGGCAACATCAATTACTTCTATGACACCGCCGATATTGCCGGGGCAGTTCGCATCCTACGTACTTACGATGTCAGGTACATCATCCTAAGCACCTACGAACGCATTTGGTCTACTTCAGCGGGATTAGCCAAGTTCGATATCATGGTCGACATGGGCCTGCTGAACAAAATCGAGGTAGATAGCAATGCCTTCATCTATGAAGTCAACGAGCAGGCGCTGGCTGATTTCGCCCTGGCACAGAACGCTTTTTTCGATGTGCTGCGCCTTGACGATGCGATTTTCAATCCAGGTTTGGATGATCTGACATTTGCACAAACTATCGACTCAACGCTATCGGCACTCGGCAAGACGGAATCCGATGTGCTGGCAGAAGCAACCGCGACCCTGGATCGTTTCAATGCGCAATATATCGCGGTACCCAGCGCCCTGATTGAGCAAACCGAGCCACAGATTGCTTACTTTATCCAGCAATTGGCAGAGCAGGGCGTCTTGGTCCAGCTTGACGAGAACGCGGGTACGGTACGCTATCAAGTAGACACATCGGCATTAGGTTAGCGGAAAAATGCGCGGGGCTGTGTATGTAAGAGTGCATGGTATCGCTAATGGTATCGCTAGAGGAAAGACACGACACGCATGGACTTGATTTTTGACTGGATTGCTCGTGAAGGCTATGTCTTTGTCAGTTGGTGGCTGATGATTGCTATTGCAGGCTGGACAGTGATGCCGTTGGCTTGGCGTTTACTGGGTGGTCTGCCGGACCGGGGTTACACCCTGGCCAAGCCACTCGGCCTGCTGCTGATCGGTTTCGTCTACTGGTTGCTGGTCAGCCTGGGCTTGCTGGGGAACACAACGGGTGGCATTCTCATCGCCTGGTTGATCGTGTTGGCCGTGTCGCTGCTGGCTCTCAACCGCTTGCGCCCCAATCAACTCTCCTGGTCTGCTTACTGGCAGGAAAATCGCACCGTCATCCTCGTGTCGGAAGTGTTGTTTGCGGTCTTGTTCTTCACCTGGCTGCTGTATCGTGCTCATAATCCCGATACCTACACCACAGAAAAACCGATGGAGCTGGCTTTCATCAGCAGCATCATGCGCAGTGATACCTTCCCGCCCAATGATCCCTGGTTGGCCGGGTACGCCATCAGCTACTATTATTTTGGCTATGTTATTACGGCCATGCTCTCGATGCTCAGTGGCGTAACCAGCAGCATCGGCTTTAGCGCCATTATTTCCGCGCTGTTTGCACTGGCTGGCACGACGGCTTTCGGCGTCGGCTACAACCTGGTCCGTGCTCGCGGCATCATGCAGGCTTCGGTTGCAAGTGTTGTCGATAGCGCCAAACGCACACAACCGCGTTTCATCGCGCTGGCCGCTGGTATGTTATCGCTGTTCCTCGTCGTGCTGATGGGTAACTTCCAGACGCCATTGGTCGAAGTACCGCTCCAGGCCAACATCGCCACCGAAGACTATTTGAACTTCTGGGGACAGCCGCGTTCTTCGTTTGATCGTCTTGATGACCGTCTCTATGCTTATAATCCTGATGCTACCCTGACGATAGACCCTTCATCCTGGGAATACTGGTGGTGGTTCGGGGCCTCGCGCGTCCTCGGTGACTACAACCTCGATGGCTCCGAATCCGGCGAACCGATTTCCGAATTCCCGGCCTTTAGCTTCATCCTGGGAGATACGCACCCGCATGTGTTGTCGCTGCCTTTTGTCATCATAACGATTGGCCTCATGCTTAATCTGCTGCTGACCTGGCGTGCGCCCAATCGGTATGAAATCGGCCTCTATGGGTTGGTAGTGGGGGGGCTCATCTTCCTGAATGCCTGGGATGGACCTATTTATTTAGCGGGCCTTGTCGGTGTGGAAGCCCTGCGGCGGGTGATGCGTGGCCAGGGACGCTTGCGTATCGGTGATTGGTGGGCCTTGCTCATGCTCGGTCTGGCGCTGCTCGCTATCGCGGTGATTGCTTATTTACCGTTCTTCATCGGCTTCCGATCCCAGGCGCAGGGCTTTTTGCCCAATATCATCCAGCCGACCTACTTCCCGCGCCTGTTCCTGATGATGGGTCCGCTGCTCTTATTGACCGGGGCGTTCGTCGCTGTCGAAGTTTGGCGCGGACGTCGCCGCATGAACTGGTCACTGGGTCTGACGATTGGTCTGGGCCTGCTGGCGTTGCTAATCTCCATCATGTTCCTGCTGATTTTCCTGAGCAGCTTCAATGCGGGGCTGTATGCGCGTGTTCAGGGATTCGTTGATATGAATGGTGGCTGGGCGGCGGTGCTGCCGCAGGTGCTCCAGCGGCGTTTAGCCAATGGCCTGACCAGCGTCGTCTTGCTTACCATGATGATTATCGTCATCGCGCGTCTTTTCCCGCGTGTGCTGGGCATTATCACCGATGAGGACGAGCAGATCGTCACGTATGCGCCCTCGACAGGGTTTGCCTTGCTGTTGGTCGGCATTGGCACGACGCTGCTGTTCGTGCCGGATTTCCTCTATCTGGCGGATAACTTCGGCTGGCGTATCAATACCATCTTCAAGTTTTACTATCAGGCCTGGGTGGCGCTCAGCATTGCTGGGGCGTATGCGACCTATACCATCCTGGCTGATTTCCGGCTGGCGCGTCCGGCGTTGCCCCTGCGCACGGCTTTTGGTGCCATGCTGGTAATCATCATTGCGGCAGGCAGCCTCTTCCCCTTGGCAGCGACCTATCACCGCGCCTATGTCGAACGCGGCACGCCCAGCTCGCTGTCGATTGATGGCGGCAATCTCGCCCTGCCGAATACAATGGTCGATATGGTCCAGTGCGTTAATCGCGTTGTCGGCGATACAGAAGATGTCGTCATCGCTGAAGCGGCTCTGCATAGCTATAAATCGAATTATGCTCGTGTCGGGACCATCACCGGCTTGCCGATCTTGCTGGGTTGGCCCGGTCATGAAGGCCAGTGGCGCGGCAACACCTTCGGCCAGACTGCCGGGTCGCGCCAAGCCGATTTGCAGACGCTTTATACGGCGCCGACCTGGGACATCGTCCAGCAGGTGATTGATCGATACGGCATCGACTATATCGTCATTGGCTCCACTGAGCGCCAGACTTACGAGACGTCGTCCAATGGGGTCTACATCCCGATTGCGGAAGACCTCTTCGCTGCCAATGGCACCCTCGTCTGTGAATATGGCGACGAGCGCGTCTATCGCGTGACATCCACTACGGGCAACTGAGGTCTTGATCGGCTGACCGTGTATAGTAATGTGTAGAGCTAGCGAACAAGCGCTGCGCACGATGCAGCCGGTCGATTTGTACGGCATTTGACGAGGTGATTAGGAACGATATGCAAGCTGTCAGCACACAACCGAGCGCACCAGCCACCGCCAAACAGCCACCGTTGACCATTTCCCTGGAAGTGGTGGCTTACGCTGTCCTGATCGTCGCGGCATTGCTGCTGCGTATCGCGGACCTGGATAGTGTCCCAATGGCCCAGTCAGAGGCCCAATCGGCCATGCGTACCCTGCAAATCGTGGCACCGAATACGCCTGGGGATGCGCCTGCACCGGATAGCCCCCTGCTGTTTGTGACGCAAAGTCTGGCTTTTTCTTTCATGGGGGCGAGCGAATTCTCTGCGCGTTTGGGCAGTGTTTTTGCCGGCATGCTCCTGTTGCTGCTGCCGATGCTCTTCCGGCGCTATCTGGGTCGGGAACGCACGTTCCTGCTGACGCTATTGCTTGCGGTATCACCGACTGTCTTTGTGACCACGCGTCAGGCTGACGCTTTTATCTGGACGGCTGTTTTCGCCATGGCAACCGTCGCGTTTGTCTGGCGCGCCTGGTCAGACGCCAGTCGTGCTAATGGCCCCTCATCGAATGTGCTGTGGTCGGCGGCCAGTGCTGCTGGGTTGGTCTTCCTGTCAGATTCTGGTGGCTCGTTGCTGGCGCTGATTCTGGCAGTGGCTGCTTGGTTGGCCCTGTGGTGGAGCGCGATCAAGGCCCCTGACGAAGTCGATGAATCCGGCGAAGTCCTCTTCCAGAATGCCCGTAGCTGGCTGCAATCCTTACCCTGGCGCCCCATGCTGCTGACCACAGCAGGCGTCACAATCCTGGCTAGTACGCTCTTTATGGTCTATCCGGCTGGCCTGGGCCATGTCGGCAATATGCTGGCTAACACGCTGATCGGCTTCATCCGGCCCGCCGTAGAAACAATGCCCGCAGGTCTGGGATTTGCCAGCCTCATCGTCTATGAACTGGGTTTTGTGGTCTTAGCGCTGGTTGCTGTTGTGAGCCTGATGCAGCGTGGACGCTTTGGCTATGTGCAGCGCTTCATGCTGATCTGGATGCTGCTGGCGATGGCTGCTGGCTTGCTTTACCGCGGGGCAACACCTGCTTTCGCGATCTGGGCTGTTGTGCCGATGGCCTTCCTCATTGCGGATTTTGCTGTTAGCCTGTTCGCCAATTTGCCCGTCGTGGTCTATTGGACCGAGGGGCTGGTAGAGCAGGATGCAACAGGTCAGCGCTATGCCTGGATGAAGTATGCTATTAGCCTGCTGATTATCGGCGCGTTTGTGGTCGTGTCTGTTCATTTTCAGGAAATAGGCCGTGGATTGCAGCGCGTTCCAATTGGGGCCAGCCTTGGTGATGCCTTGGCAACCCTGCGCGAGCCACTCATGGCGGAGTTCCGCTATAGCTTGCTATTCTTCTTTGTGACGTTACTGTTCATCGTCATCAGCCTGATGCTTGTCGCCAGCATTTGGGGCAATCGCAGTATGTTGCAGGCTCTGGGGATTGGCTTGTTGGCCTACGTCATTGGCACCAGTATCGGCGGTGGCTGGCAAACAGCGGTTGTCCATGCTGATAACCCGGCGGAATACTGGTACAGCACCGTCACGGAGCCGGATGCCTATTTACTTCGCGAGACACTTTACGAAGTTTCACAGCGAGAAACATCCGGTGAACCATTGATTAGCATCGTCGCTGTGCGTGGGACTGCCCTGGAACAAGATGGCCTGGTCGGTTGGCTGCTGCGCGACTATCCCAATACCGAATATGTCGGCACTTTTGCGGAAGCCGCCCGTCATCCCATCGTCCTCTTACCGGAAGTCAATTTTGACATGCTCAGCCTGGGTGGCGATTATGTCGGCCAGCCTTTTGAAATCTTGCAGCCGAGCTTAGCCTACGATGTCAATGTAGTCGATTCAGTCGCCTGGATGGGTCAACGCCGCCTGCGCTCGCTCATTGGCGAGCAATATAGCGTATCCTTATGGCTACGTCAGGATGTCTACGATGGCTTGCCGCAGGAAGAGCGTCAGCGCCTGGGCATCGATTAATGTGCTCAATGACCAAGCAAATGAGGAATTGTCACATCGACGGTGTACTTAAAGTGAGATCACGATCATCAGCAGGGCCATTTTATGCCAGAACATGATGACCAACAGCAAATGCCGGACGAAACCATTATCGCGCGATGTCTGGACGGAGATCAGCAAGGCTTCACAGCCTTGTATGAGCGCTATGCCGCCAGTGTCTACCGCCTGTGCAATACGCTCTTAAACGCGCAGGAAGACGCTGAAGACGTCGTGCAGGAGTCTTTTGTCTATGCTTTTAAGAACATCGACCGTTTTGATAGCAACAAGGCGACTTTCAAGACTTGGCTTTTTACCATTGCTGTCAGCCGCTGCCGCAATATGTACCGTCGTAAACAGTTCCCACTAGTGGGGCTGTCAGCAGCCTTGCAGCTTAAGCTACCATCGACCAGTGGTGACCATCCTGAAACAGCATTGGCCCAGAGCAACGTCCGCGATGCTATTGAAGAAGCTGTCCGGGCCTTACCGCCGCACCTGCGCGAGCCGTTGGTCTTGCGTTATGCGCATGGCTTGACGTACCGTGAAATTGCTGAAATCATGGACTGCCCTCAAAAAACGGCTGAGAGCCGCGTCCGGCTGGCGCACAAAAAGCTGCGCAAAACCATGCAAGGGCAGGGCCGCTCTCTTTTAGAAGAAATCCTGCTGATCTGATGGATCTTGATTGACAAACAATTTTTGATGAGATGACCTGTACCCAGTGATCTGTACCAAGTTTGAAGAAATGCTTGACCGATGAAATCTTTCAGATGCCAGTATGTCCAAAGTCGTATCGCCGCTTTCGTCAATAACGAATGCACCGAGCGTGAGCGTCGCATAGTCGGCCAGCATCTGGACCATTGCCCGACCTGCGAAGCCGCTTATCATCATCAGCGCAGCTTACAGCGCGAAATGCAGCGTGATTTGCCGCGCATGGGGTCTGCTAATTCTGCCCAATTGGGCGCTATCTGGCAGCGTATCGAGCAAGACCTGGCTGCACCCGCGCCCCAGCCTGCCGCGACCACGCTGCGTCTGCCATCTGGCTCCTGGCACTATGGATTAGTGGCTGCGATGGCTTTCGTCCTGCTGACGATGGCCTGGTTTGCGGATAGCAACTCGGTTTATGCCGCGCTGCCGTCGCAGCCCGCCCCGCGTGATGTCGTTGAACAGCGCGTGGTGACGCCTGACCGCCTGGCCAATCAGGACGAGGACAGCGTAGCGATTGCCTTCGCTACCGAGTTCGTCGTCGTTGGCCAGCAGACATCGGCTGCTAATGAGGGCATTTTGCATAATACGCCCCGGCAAACGCCGGAACCCAACACAACAACGGATGCCAGTCGGAGCCAGTGAGATACTCGGCACACTTGGTGACTGGCAATTCTGTAAGCGAAATATAGCGAGTTTGTGAATTAAAAGAGAGAAGAGTATGGTGCAATCCAACACCCCTCAGAGCGAACCCACGCGCAGTAACGGCCTGTCAAACTGGCTGTCCGGGCGTTTGACGCTCAACTGGGAAGTCGTGATTCTACTGGTGATCCTGGCGCTGGCCATCTTCACCCGCTTCTACATCCTGGGCGAGCGCGTCATGAGCCATGACGAAAGCCTGCACACGCGCTTTTCCTATACGCTCTATACCGAAGGCAACTTTGAGCATACGCCGCTCATGCATGGGCCGATTCTGTTCCATGCGACGGCGCTTTCCTATGCGCTCTTTGGCGTCAATGACTTCTCTGCGCGGATTTATGCGGCGGTATTGGGCGTGCTGCTGGTGATGTCGCCCATCTTGTTCCGGCGCTGGCTGGGACGATGGGGCACCATCATTGCCTCCGGCTTGTTGCTTATCTCGCCTTTGATGATGTACTACAACCGCTATATTCGTCACGATACGCCCTCGATGCTCTTTGCGGTCATCATGCTCTGGGGCATTATGATGTACCTCAGCGGCCCCGCCAATCAGCGACGACGAGCGCACTGGCTCTATATCATTGCCGCTGCCATGATCCTCAACCTGGGTTCAAAGGAAACCGCCTTTATCTATATTGCCATTTTCGGCATCTTCCTGGCGATTTACTGGTTCGTTCGTCTGGCACAGCATTACCGCAATATTCCTGGCAAGCCAGTCTTTAACTTCGCCATAGTCGGTATTTTGCTCGGTGGGGTACTTTCCCTGGGGATGTACATCCTGCTAGACATCATCCAGTTTGACTTGCTGCCAACTGATACCTCGACCACCTTCGCCATGCTCGCGCCCGGTCAGCAGGGCACACTCATCCTGTGGACGCTGGCGATTGTCGCCTCAGTCGTCATCATGATATTGGGTACGCTGCTCTGGGCCTATCGTGGCGCGATCAAGCGCATTCCCTGGCGCAACGTGCTCGTGCTGATTGGCTTTGCGCTGATTGTCTGTTTCTCGCTGGTCGTTTTTGAAGAAATTTCACATACCTCACCCAGCAGTGCCGACCCCGTCGCTCCTGCCGTTCCCGGTGAAGAAGTCGCCGAAGAAGCGGTCATCTCCACCTTCCGCTGGACGCCGATGATTGGCGTGTGGGTGTTGGCCCTGGGTGTGATCGCCTTTGCGGTCATCAACCGCCGCCGTGGTGGGGCAGAAGACGAACTGATTGACGAGGAAACGGGCGAGCCAATCAAACAGAAGCGCGGTCGTGGCTTCTTCGAGATGATGGATGCCTTCCCGGAGTTTGATCTGCTCATTGTCATCGGTACCTTGATTTTGCCCTGGGCGACCGCCATCGTGCCTTACCTCATGCACGGCAACACCACCGATTACATCGCCGTCGCGGAGTCCCTGCCGACGGTTGTGTACAACATCATCTTTGCCATTTCTGAAATTGGCACGCCCGATCAGGTGGGGCTGTTTATCGTCAACGCGATGGCCTTGATCCCGTTGGTGGCGGTTTCTGTGACGCTGGGCCTTTTGTGGAACTGGCGGCGCTGGTTGGTGGCGGCGGCCATCTTCCATGCCATATGGGCCTTTTTCTTCACGACCGTCTTCACCAACATTCCCGGCCTGTTCACGGGCATGATCCAAAGCCTCGGTTACTGGCTGGAACAGCAAGGCGAACGTCGTGGCAGCCAGCCGCAATACTACTACCTGCTGGTCGTGATGCCTTATTACGAGTTCCTGCCCGTCATAGGTGGCGTTCTGGCCATGTTCGCTGGCATGATCGTCTACTGGCGTCGTCGCCTGGGCCTGGATAATCAGCGCCGCCAGGTCAAGCAGTTGGCCATGCAGGCTCAATCACTGGAACTGGATGAAGAGGCTGATGAACGCCAAGTTCAACAGGTACAGCGTCGATTATTCGGCATGCAGCAGCAGCTTGATGATTCCAACCGCCTGACCGAAATGCCATTCTTGCTGTTCTGGTCCTGGCTCGGTGTATTGAACCTTGTTGGCTACAGCCTCGCCGGGGAAAAAATGCCCTGGCTTGGTACGCATCTCACGCTGCCGCTGATTATCCTGACAGCCTGGTTCCTGGGACGCATCATCAGCCGCATCGACTGGCAGGTGTTCCGCCAACGTGGCTGGATCGTCCTGCTCATCCTGCCACTTTTCCTGATTACCTTGCTACAGATCATTGGCCCGCTGGTCGTAGGCCGTGGACCCTTCCAGGGCCTGACACAGGTTCAACTGTCCCAGACCTATAGCTGGTTGGCTTCGCTGGCGATTGCTGGCGGCGTATTCTATGGTGTTTTCCGAGCCGCTCGCCGCGTCAGTTGGGCGCACGTCCGCCAACTGGCGGCAGTGGCTGTGTTTGCGCTGCTGGCCATCGTGACCTTCCGCTCAGCCTGGATCGCGTCGTTCATCAACTATGACTATGCTAACGAATTCCTGGTCTATGCCCATGCAGCCCCGTCGGTCAAGCGTGTCCTGAACGACATCACGGAAATGAGCCATCGCATCACTGATGGCAATGATCTCAAGTTTGCCTACGATAACAGCGTGTCCTGGCCCTATAGCTGGTACTTCCGTGACTTCCCGAATGCGGTCTTCGTCGGCGAGAACCCGACCCTGCAAAACCTTGAAAATGCCGCCGTTGTCATCGTCGGTGATGACAAGTTCGGCATCGTTGAACCCATGTTGGTCGAGCGGTATCAGCGCTTCCGCTACATTCGCATGTGGTGGCCGATGCAAGAATACTTCTATCTGACGCCCGACCGCCTGCTGAACCTGTTCGACTTCTCAGCCGATAATGTCCAGGCCGCGCAATACCGTGAAGGTATCTTCGACATCTGGTGGCAGCGCGATTACACCACCTATGGCCTGACGATGGGCAAGGACTTCTCCACAACGAACTGGCCTGTTTCTGATGCCATGTATGTCTACGTCCGCAAGGATTATGCCTCCCAGATTTGGGAATATGGTGTTGGTGATGGGGCCGTTGCCAATCCGCTGGATGCCATAGAACAAAATGTTTGCAATGCTAACTGGCAGCCCTTGTTTGCTATGAGCGCCTTCGAGCGACCGGAAGGCATGACGCGGCCTGTCGGTGTCTCGCTCGACGATGCGGGCAACCTCTATGTCGCTGATGAATATGCGCATCACATCGTCGTTTTCGATAGCGATGGCAACGTGATTGATACCATTGGTCAGCCTGTGGGTGGCCTGGAAGCAGATGAACCGTACTTCACCCGGCCCAACATGGTCCGTGTCGGTCCTAATGGCCAACTCTATGTGGCCGATACCTGGGATTACGGTGTGGACATCTTGACAGAAGACGGCGACCTCGTCACTGAATGGGGCCAAGCAGGCGAGTTCGGCTTTGCAGCCGAGGTTAACCCGGTAGACGGCCTTTGGGGTCCGCGTGATGTCGTCGTGTCTGATGATGGGCTGGTCTTTGTCTCCGATACGGGTAACAAGCGTATCCGTGTCTACGAAATCATCGATGGGCAGGCCATCTACGTCCGTGACATCGGCAGTGGTGGCAGTGGCTTTGGCCAACTGAACGAGCCTAGTGGTCTGGCGCTGCATCCTGATGGCCGTGTTTATGTCGCCGATACATGGAACCGCCGCATTGGCGTCTTCATGCAGGATGGCACAGCGGTCGATGACTATCAGGTCCTGGGCTGGTACCAGGAATTGGGCAACCGTCCATATCTGGCGCTGGATGTCGAACGCGATTTGCTCTATGTCACTGATCCCGATGCGGGGCGCGTGCTGGTCTACAACACAGCAGGTGACTGCTTGGGTTCCTTCGGTCAGAAGGCTGGTGAATCGGCTAACCTCGGCCAGATTGGTGTCGTTGGTGGCATTACGGTTGGCCCCGATGGTTCGGTCTACGTGGCGGATTCCTCCTTTGGCCGTGTGCTCAAGTTTGCTAGCTTCGATGCCTACCGCGACCTGAACGGCGTCCCGGAAATAGATGAGAGCCAGCTAGATGATAGTGCCTATGGCTCTGGCCTGTCCGATAATGGCATCGACCTGCAACTGAATGATGGCGCGGGTGACAGCAACGTCGAAGATGGCAGCATGGGTGACAGCATGGGTGACAGCGATACGAGCGGTGACATGTCCGGCCAATCAGAGGGTGGTGATGCCGCTGCCGATGGCCAGCAGGCGAGTGACCAGACTTCTGAGTAAAATCGTGTCGTCTGCCCTAGATATGTGGCGCAAGTAGTCGCTACTACGTTGACTAATGTTCGAGACTGGATGGTTGATTATTGATCGACGGGTTTTGTGTCACGCAAAATCCACCACGCGCTTGCCCATACCCAGGGGGCGTATAGGACAAAGCTTATCAACAATGGGATTGTCGCAAGGGTCGGTAGTATGATGAGTAATACTGTGGCAATTGTGGCAATTCCCCATTCAACCGTTCCTAGCCATGCTATCCACCTAGGATACGACGGGGTATGAAAACAAGCTGGTAACAACAAGAGGCCAGCAAACGTGTATATCCCAAACGCAGTGACATTTGTCAGCGCTGTAGACAGACTTTCCTGTGATTGAAATACAGAGACTAGAAAAGTGTCCTGATTAAGCACATAGGCATCTGCAAGTCCTGGCAAAACAACCAAGTTCACAATGATACCAAGGATGTCCACAGCAGCGGCGATGATGGCCAAACCTATAGCAAGATGAACCCATGTCTGTACCCCGCCGAGGTTGCGACCAAGTGCATAGTAGCTCCACGAAAATGAGAGCGTGACAGCAAACCAGAATAACCAACCTAACTGCCAGACAAGACTATTCTCGTTGATCCATAGGATGCGTTCGATGATATCCGGCTGGATAGTCGGTGTCCCCGCTCCCACTACTACACTTGCAACGAACGACGCCAAAAATGTATTAATAAATCCCGCGAGTATTAAGCCAATCACATCCAGTCGAATGGCCGTACTCGCATGACGAAACCGATACATTAGCTAACGGGTCCAATCATCTTTTCTTGTTGACGATACATGAAAATAACAGCTCCGTGCACTAGTATGAACCCCCCGGCAAGTAGTTGAATGGCCAGGAGTCGCCCGTGCATTGCGGGGTCAATATCTGGTGTGTGGATGATTGTTATGATGATGAGCAGTAAGTTCGTAATCGGTGCTTGCCAAAAGATCGGGCGGACTCGTACCCAATCGCCATCCCACAGTGCCCATAGATAAGCTGCGGTGTGCGTGATATACAATACCCCGATTAGGCCACCCACTAATGGCGCGACCTGCCACGGCCAGAATTCGTTGACGGTTTCAATGCGAAATAGAAAGCCTATCCCCATAATGAGGCTTACAAATGCTGATCCTATTAGCACGATCCGAGCTAGCAGATTTAGCGGCAAGTTTATCGGTAGCTTGCCACCATAGCGCCTTTCGTGTGTGTAAAAAACATAGGGGGCAGCGAAGAAAAGAATAAGATACATGGTTAGCCAGTAAGCGAGATGAAACCAGGGATGTGCCAAAAACGGCTTTAGATAGACGAACGTAAGCAAAGTCGCCATGATCGAAAATAACGTAATCACGACCATGATGATGCGGACGTTTGCCCATGTACGTTGAAATATCCCGAATGCAACTAATATGATCGCGTTTGAGTACATAACACCTACTAAACGCGCACTTACTGGTGGATTGATGGTCCACACAAAAAGTGTCTCCGTCAAATGGGGGACAGAGATCAATATAATGAATGCGGGTAGACCATTCGCTAGCAATACTAAGAAGACAAACTTGACCCATTTGGATAGATCATTATCCCACCACTCTTGGAGGTAATGCATAATTTTGTCCTTTTAATAATAATTTTGACTTTTTTGGGATGGGTTCTATGTGATTTTCGCGGCGATATTATGATTGATTCTTCAATCAATATATTTATCATATTGTCTAATCAACCGAAAGACAACTCAATATTGCGCCAATCGATTCGGCAAGTGTGTGCCGCTCTATTGGCAGTGCTTGACGTACCCTGCCAATCTTGACATGCCGTTAGCCAGCATGTTACAATCTCAACGGATAATATCGACCGTGAAGAAGTGGGCAGCCCCCACTTTTTCTTTTATCCCGACATGTCACTTTTCTTGGCATGGTTTCAAGTCCATCGTTTTGGTTCAGAAAAGGGCAATAATTTCCCGAAGTACTTGGGAGACTTCAATAAATGGCTAACGAACTACAAGTTGCTTTCAAAGAAATCGCAGAAATGCGCGCGCTCCCGCGCGAAATCGTGCTAGAAGCACTGCAAAGTGCGCTGGTATCGGCCTATCGACGTGATAGTGGGGCCAGTTCCGCCCAGGCGGTAGAAGCCCGCATCGACTCCGCAACCGGTCAAGCTCAGATCTTTGTCGAAAAGGAAGTCACCGATGAGGTGATTACGCCCTCGACCGAAGTCTTGCTGGAAAAAGCCCAGGAATTCAATCCAGAAGCCGAACTTGGCGATACGGTGATGGTGCTTGTTGAGCACACGACCAAGCAGTTTGGTCGCATCGCTGCCCAGACCGCCAAACAGGTTATTCTGCAAAAAATCCGCGAAGCCGAGCGTAAGTCCCTCTATGAGGAATACATCACGCGCCAGGGCGATCTCATCACGGGTACGGTTCAGAGTATGAACTCGTCGATGGTGACGCTCAGCCTGGGTCGTGCTGAAGCAACGCTCCCGCGTGCGCAGCAGATCCCTGGCGAGCGCTATCGTCCGCACGATAAAGTGCGTGTCTATCTGCTAGAGGTCAAGCCCAGCACGCGTGGTCCGCAGATCATCGTGTCGCGTAGCCATCGCAACATGCTGCGCCGCCTGCTGGAATACGAAGTTCCTGAAATTTACAACGGCCAGGTGGAAATCAAGAGCATTGCCCGCGAGGCTGGCTATCGCTCCAAGGTCGCTGTTGCTGCGCTGCAAGAAGGCATCGACCCTGTTGGTGCTTGTGTCGGTATGCGCGGTATCCGCATCCAGAATATCGTCAAGGAACTCAATGACGAGAAAATCGACGTCATCGAATGGAACCCCTCGCCGGAAGCCTTCATTTCCAAGGCACTTAGTCCGGCCCGTGTGACAGGTGTTTACCTGGAAGAAGACCTTAACCAGGGTCGCACCGCTGTCGTGCTCGTTCCAGAAGATCAACTGTCGCTGGCGATTGGCCGTGAAGGCCAGAACGCGCGTTTGGCCGCTAAACTTACGGGTTGGCGCATCGACATCAAGAGCGTCACGGAAACAGTCGAAGGTGCGCTGGAGAATCTGGACTTGCCGCCGCTGGATTCCCTGGCAGCCCGCCACGTTGGCCTCATCGAAGAGGTCCAGGCGATTGTCGCCAAGAAACAGCAGGGCCTCACTGTCATGCAGGAAGAATACAAACGCATGGCAGAGTTCGCTGACATCGTCGAACGTCGCTTGCTACAGGAACGCGAAGAAGCGCGCCAAGAAGAACTGGAACGCATCAACGCTGTTAAGTCGACCCTGCCGCAGCAGCTATTCGAGCTGCCGGTTGAGGCGCTTGAATTGGGCAACGACCTGACCGAAGCCATTCGTTCACTGGAAAATGTCGGTACGGTTATGCTGCTCACGCTCATCGATGAAGATCGTTTGCAGGCTATGATTGACAAAGTTCCTGGTTCGCCGATGGATGCTATTCAGGTCGCGCTCGATGAAATGATGGAAATCGACGACCTCGAAGAAATGGTCACGAACTACGTCGACGAAGACGAAGATGAAGCGGAAGAATCCGAGGCTGAAGAAGCGGTCGAAGAAGCTGCTGAAGCTCCAGAAGCCGTTGAAGAAGCTGAGACTGAACCCGAGGAAGCGGAAGAACTCGTCGCAGAAGCCCCTGAGGCTGATGAAGCGACAGAAGAAGAGGACGAAGAAGTCCTCGTGGCTGCCTTTGGTGGTACTATCATCGAAGAACCCTCACCGGAACCCGAATCGGAACCCGTCGCCGAAGCCGAAGAGCCAGAAGAGAAATTGGCTTCGGCAACGGACTTCGAGAAGATGCTGGTCGACTTCAATTACGAAGACGGTGATGAGTTGTACGATAGTACTGAAGAACAACGTGCCCGCAAAAAGGGTAAAAATAAGCGTCGTCAACTCGTCTATGATGAGGACATGGGTGAAGTCGTGTCCAAACGGCGTCGTAAGGGCAGCCGTAAACGCAATGAATGGGAAGACTTCTAAAGTGCATGCCCATTCAGGGGCCACGCCTTTTAGCCTGACCATTTTGGTGTTATCAATGGATGGGCCCGATGCCTCATCGTAAGCATATTGCGATTCGGACGTGCAGTGCCTGTGGTAAAAAGGCGGACAAACGAGAATTGGTCCGCCTTGTCAGGACTGACGATGGGATTATCGTGGATCTGTCTGGTAAAATGAAAGGGCGTGGCACCTATGTGTGTCCCGGTATGGAATGCCAGGAAGCATCTGATATGAATGATGTTTTTCGCAAAATCAGTCGTGCACTGCGCGTCGATTTGAACGACACAGACCGTCTGACCATTAGGCAGTTGGTCTCGTCATGAATTTTCAAAACCTCTGTATGTGAGGCAGTAACTCGCCCCTTCCAACGGCTTGCTGCTGTCCTCACTCGAATTAGAATGGAGTAGGAGAGCATATGGCAGAAGAGCTGCAAGCCGTTCTCGTCCCCGATTACGTTACCGTACGAGAACTTTCAGATCTGATAGATGCCAGCCCCATTGATGTGATGAAGACACTCATCGCCAACGGGATTATGGCGTCAATTAACCAGCAAATTGACTTCGACACCGCATCGATTGTGCTAGAAGACCTGGGCTACGAAGCGCAATCAGCAACCGCTGCTGCCCAGGAAGAAGAAGCGGAACGTCGTGAAGAAGAGCTGGCCAAAAAATGGGAACAGATCTACGCTGGCGAAAAGCCAGAAGACCTTGTTACACGTCCCCCGGTCGTCACTATTCTGGGCCATGTTGATCATGGTAAAACAACGCTTCTCGATACAATCCGCGCGGCCCATGTTGTTGATGGCGAAGCTGGTGGTATTACCCAGCACATTGGCGCCTATCGCGTCAAGCATGGAGATCGGTATATCTCCTTCCTGGATACCCCTGGTCATGAGGCCTTTACGGCCATGCGCGCCCGTGGTGCCCAGGGTGCGGATATTGCCGTGTTGGTCGTCGCTGCCGATGATGGCGTGATGCCCACCACGCGCGAAGCGCTGGCCCATGCCCGTGCCGCCAATGTCCCGATTGTGGTTGCCATCACCAAGGTGGATAAAGCCAACGCTGGTATCGAAATGGTCAAGCAGCAGCTTGCTGAGCTAGAACTCATCCCGGATGATTGGGATGGCGATACGCTGATGGTACCTGTAGCTGCCTTGCAAGGCGAAGGCATTGCCGACCTGTTGGAAGCCCTCTTGCTGGTTGCCGATGACAACGATTTTGTCGCCAACCCCAAAGGCACGCCCAAAGGCATCGTCATCGAAGCCGAAGTCGATAAGTTTCGTGGCACGCTGGCGACCTTGCTGGTGCTCAATGGGACGCTCAAAGTCGGCGATAGCATCGTTGCCGGGACGTCCTATGGTCGTATCAAGGCCATGTACGATGAATATGGCGAAAATGTTAAAGAAGCGGGACCTTCGGTACCCATATCGATCCTTGGCCTTAACGATCCGCCGCAACCCGGTGATCGCTTTGAACGTGTCAAAAATGACAAGGTCGCCCGGGGTATCGCTGAAGATCTGATCGATGAACGAGATGCAGTCACTGATACAGGTGGTGGTCCTGCCTTGACGCTGGAAGAAATCTTCTCGCAGTTCCAAGCTGGCCAAGCCAAGAGCCTCAATCTCGTCATCAAAGTGGATGTATTGGGGTCGTTGCAACCGATTGTCGATTCCCTGCAAGAGATGTCGGGCAACAACGAAGAAGGCATCACCATTGATGTGCTGTCCGCAGAAGTGGGTGATGTCACCGAGAGCGATATCATGCTTGCTAGCGCGTCGGATGCCATCGTGATTGGCTTCAATGTCAATGTCGGCAATGCAGCCAAGACGCAAGCCAGTGTGCATGGCGTTGATGTCCGCCGCTATCAGGTGATTTACAAACTGCTGGAAGACATCGAAATGGCGCTCCTCGGTATGTTGGAGCCGAAATACGAAGATCGTGTCATTGGCGTTGCGGAAGTGCGCCAGACGTTCAAGATTGGTCGCGGCATGATCGCTGGTTGCTACATCAAAGAAGGCGAAGCGCGTCGTAATGCCAAAGTGCGCGTCGTCCGCAAACGCGAAGTCATTTTTAAAGAAGGCCGCGTTGGTTCACTCAAGCGCTTTGAGGACGACGTCCGCGAAGTGCGCACCGGCTTTGAATGCGGTGTCAGCATCGATGGCTTCAACGAGTTTGAAGAAGGCGACCTGATTGAGTTCTTCGTTGTGGAAAAAGTGACAGCGTAACCCATGTCACTGAAACAAGAACGGGCTGCGGAGCGTATCCGCACGATACTGAGCGACTTGCTGCTGCGTGAGATTGAAGATCCGCGTTTGCAGCAAGTCACCATTACGGAAGTCAAGCTGGATGGTGACATCCAGTTTGCGAATGTGTACGTCAATGCGCTTGGTGATGAAAATCGCCGTGATGAAGTTATGCAGGGCCTGGAGCGTGCCAAAGGCTTTTTGCGGCGACAGGTTGGGCGTCATATCCGCCTGCGCACCACCCCTGAGCTGATTTTCCATTGGGATACCACCCTGGAATACGGCGAGCGTATCAACCAACTCATTGATAGCCTGGAAATTCCCCCGGAAGACGAAATAGACGATGACATTGAATCAGACGAATTGGACTGAGGCGACCCAGGCCGTAGAGGCCGCACAATCCATCTTGATTGTGACGCATATCAGCCCGGATGGCGATGCCATCGGTTCCGCGTTGGGCCTGTATAACATGCTCATCAAGAAGTGCCCCAGCGTAACTGTGGCTGTCGATGGTGGTGTGCCGGATTTCCTCGAATTTCTGCCACATGCTGACCATATCCGGCCTGTGCTGACCGATGGTGAGTGGGATCTGATGATTTCCACTGACGCCAGCGACGAAGAACGCACCGGCAAAGCCGGGGAATATGGCCGGGCGCATAGCAAGACAGTCATCAACCTGGACCATCATGCGACCAACACGGGCTTTGGCGATATATACGTCGTCAACCCGGATGTTGCGTCTGCCGCGGAGGTCGTCTACCAGTGGTGGAAGCATACCGGCTATGAGTTGGACCGCAATGTGGCCCAACCTCTGCTGACGGGCATCGTCACCGATACCATCGGCTTCCGCACCAGTGCTGTTAAGCCGGGTACGCTCTTGGCGGCCCAGGAATTGATGTCTCATGGTGCGTCTCTGACCCAGATCACGGCGCTGACGCTCGACTCCCGCCCCTACAAGGTGGTAGATGTCTGGAAGCGGGCCTTGCCTTCGGTTGAATTGGCCGATGGGGTGATTTCTGCAAATATCACCCTGGCTGACCAGGAAAATGTCGAAGACCGTGAGCGCATGGAATATGGCCTCGTGGGGTGGTTACGTCAAGTCGATGAGTCTATGGTGGCTATCGTCTTTACGGAAGACACCCCCAATCAGATCAAGCTGAGTATGCGCTCCAAACGCGGCTTCGATGTCTCGAAGGTTGCCCTGGCAATGGGCGGCGGTGGTCATCAGCAGGCATCTGGCGCGACTGTTCAGGGTACCCTGGCAGAGGTCCGTGCGAAGGTATTGCCGCTGCTGGCGCAGGCTGTTAAAGAGGGCAAGCTCGACATTGTCTGATGATCAGCTTGCTTACTACGGTTTTCTGAATATCAATAAGCCGCTGGGCATGACCAGCCACGACGTTGTGGCCCGTGTCCGGCGGTTATTGCGTCAGGCGATTGGCTCCAAAAAAGTGGGCCACGCCGGAACACTTGATCCCCTGGCGACGGGGGTATTGGTCGTTTGCGTACAGCAGGCAACCCGCCTCAGCGACTATGCCATGCATGGGACCAAGCAGTACCGTGCGGAAATTACCCTGGGCATCTCCACAGAAACCTACGACGCAGAAGGTGACATCACCGCCCAGGTAGATGCCAGCGCCATCACCCTCGATCAAATCATGGGCGTTTTGCCGCAATTCACGGGTGATATTCAGCAACTGCCGCCCATGTACAGTGCCATCAAAAAAGAGGGTAAAAAGCTGTACGAACTGGCCCGCGCTGGCAAAACGGTCGAACTCGAAGCTCGCCCGGTGACGATCCACAATGTTGAGGTCCTCGACTGGCAGTCGCCCCAGTTGACCGTTACTGTCACATGCAGCCCCGGAACCTATATTCGCAGCCTTGCCCATGATCTGGGGCAGGCGCTGGGTGTTGGTGCCTATCTCAGCGGATTGATCCGCACGCGCAGTGGCACATTTTCTCTAGAAAATGCCGTTGAACTGGATGCGCTGATGGACGATGACAAGTGGCAGCAGCATATTATCCCGCCGCGCATTGCCCTGGCTGATTTGCCTGCTATCCACACAACAGCCGACCAGTGGCAAGAACTTGTGCATGGACGCTATATCGAGCGCCAAGAGGATGATCCCAGCGAACGGGCCTTTGCCTATACCCCGGATGGTCAACTGGGCGCGATCCTCCAGCAGCGTGGCAGTCACTGGAAGCCAAACAAGGTCTTGCTCCCCCAGGCATAATACCGTTCTTACTGCTACAATACGCCCCGCACTCATGTGACCCAACTCATTTGAAGTGACACATACCTACGCGGATACACGTACAAGGATACTCATGACACACGTCTACGCGCTCGCAGATGCCCACCTGGATAGTCCCTCATTGGTGACTATTGGCGTCTTTGACGGGGTGCATAAAGGCCACCAGGAATTGATTCATCGCGTTGTGAGTTCGGCCCAGGCTAACGGCTGCGCGTCGGTCGTATTGACCTTCCACCCGCATCCTGACGTGGTGATGGGCGGCATCAACGAACGTTACTACCTGACGACGCCCGAACAACGTGCTCAACTCCTCAAGGATATGGGCGTTGATCTGGTCGTGACCCAGACATTTGACCTCGACCTGCGCCAGATGCGTGCTGCTAACTTCGTTGACCAGCTTTTAGAGCACCTCAATATGAAGTGGCTGTGGGTCGGTGAGGATTTCGCCTTGGGGTACCAGCGCGAAGGCAATGTGGATTTTTTGCGGCAATACGGTCAGGATCACGACTTCAGCGTAGAAGCCGTGCCGCTGCTGCAATACCGCTCTGGTGATACCGTTGTTAGCAGCAGCCGCATTCGTGAAATGCTCGCGGCGGGAGAAGTCGATACCGTGCATGAATGGCTCGGACGCGCCTATTCAGTTATGGGCGAGGTCGTCAAAGGCGACCAACGTGGCCGTACCATCGGCTTCCCGACAGCCAACCTCAACGTCTGGCAGCAGCAGGTCGTTCCGGCGCATGGCGTCTATGCTGGTTGGGCAATCCTTGATGGCGAACGACATATGGCTGTGACGAACATCGGTACGCGCCCCACCTTTGAGGGTGACTATGTCACCGTGGAAGCCCATTTGCTCGATTTTGACCGCGATATTTATGGTCACACCGTCGAGTTGAGCTTTGAGAAGCATTTGCGCAGCGAGATGAAATTCAGCGGCATTGATGCCCTGGTTGCACAAATCAAGTCCGATGCCGAATCAGCGCGCACCTACCTCAGCCAGCAGGCTTCAGGCTAGTTTCAATTACAGGTTATGTGTTGCTGGTCTAATCGGCCTTTTAAAATAGCCAAATGAGGAAATATATCGTAGGGACGCAGCCGCTGTGTCCTTTTTTGCATGATGAAAAGACCCGCGTAGGGACGCAACATTGTGCTGCGTCCTTTTTGCTTGAAAAATTTATGCGCAGGGTCACAATATATTGCACCCGACGGGTACGCTACTTGTCTTCCTTCTTGGGGAACCGATAACCGACCCGCCGCATAAAGCTCTCATTAGTGCGCCAGTTCTTGAGCACCTTGACCCGCAAATCCAGATGCACCGGGCGCTCAATCGTGTCCATGATTTCATGGCGAGCTTGGGTGCCGATCTGCTTGATCATCGAGCCACCCTTGCCGATCACGATGCCTTTTTGAGAGTCGCGCTCGACGTAAATGATCGCGTCGATGTTGGTGCGTGCTTCGTTGTCTTTATAGTCAAATATTTCGACAGCCACCGCATGCGGGATCTCTTGTTCGGTATTCATCATCACTTTTTCGCGGATGATCTCAGCAGCGATGAAACGCATGGTCACATCGCTGACCTGATCGACCGGATAATAGCGCGGGCCTTCTGGTAGCAAGTCAATCAGATGGTTCACTAGCGCTTCGATGCCGTCACCCTTAAGCGCACTGATGGGGTAGGCTCGCTCATGTTCGATCAACTGCGTGAAGGCGCTGTAATCATCGCCCTGATGCTGGTCGATCTTGTTGAGCGCCAACACCAGCGGAATATTAGGTGCCAGATCCTTCAGCGTCTGCGCGATATAGCCATCGGCAGCGCTCGGTGGTTCGCTCGTGTCCAATATCCACAAATTGACATCGGCATCTCTGAGTGCGAACTCGGCCTCGTTCATCATATACTCGCCCATGCGGTTACGCGCCTTATGTAACCCTGGCGTATCAACCAGCATCATCTGCGCTTGCTGTATCGTGTAGATGCCCATTTGCGTGCGCCGTGTGGTCTGCGGCTTTGGCGTCGCAATGGCGATCTTCTGGCCCAGGATGGCATTAATCAACGTGGACTTGCCCACATTGGGCCGCCCAATAACGGCTACCACACCCGACTTATGATCGTCAGGCCATTCGTCTTGCAAAATCGGATTGCTGTCTTCAACCATTGCGTGTCGCCTGCCAGGTTTCTATATTTTCAAAATGAGGGAGAAAAGATTGTGCTCGTTCCGGGAGCGTATCAAACCCAGGGCCGATAAAGCCGCGTACCCATGCGATTGGCGTATGTTCATTCGGCGCTGAGAAGGCCGTGACAGCCACCGGGGCCATCAAATCCAACCACTTCACAACGATCATGTCATCGACGCCATCGTTGCGGTAGCCCACGACATCCGCACGCGGATACAAATTGCTGCGTTCAAACAGAAATTCCCAGGCTTCGTCACCAGCCAGAGCATCGCCATAGTCCATTACGACCAGTTCCGGCATGATGCAAAACTGCGGCTTACCCAGGTACTCAACCCCGTAGCGCAGCGTCATTGCTCCGCTGTATGAGAGAACAGCATCATCAATCGATTCAGTCGCCAAGAAGGCCACGTCATTAAAGACGAAGATGGACCCCTCGAAAGCGTCCTGTACCGGCTTGCGCTCAGGTAATTTCATTGGAACTTCGGCAGGGAGGGAATCACGCTTTAGTGATGTTCCTCTTCAAGCGGTTGGTTGATGTCATCGAAGTGCTTGTGCGGCTGCACGACGAAGAACCAGCCGATAATCGCGGAAATCAATAGCAGAAGCCCACCGAGCACAAACATGCCCACGACATTTGGATTTTCCGGCGGGGCGACCACTGCAATACCCAGCGTGATAAAGATCGTCACCAGGCCGATGCCACCAATGTACGACAGCCCATTTGTTACCGCAGGGCTAACAGGTGTCACGTTTTCAGGGGTGGAATGTTCATCTGACATGTGTGCTGCGACCTCACTTTTGACAAAATGGTAAACAATGAACGCCATTTGAAACCGAATGCGGTATAAATTCGATACAATTACATCAACACAATGACATATTGAAGAGCACGCATCGATTTCATCTATACTGAATGAACTTAATTGTGCCGCTGTTGCGGTGATGCGTCAAGGTTGGCTGATCATAAACAGATGCCGAATCGTCATACATGGATAATAGGTATCGGCCATTTAGCCAGCATGACTTTTGGCAATCACACAAAACGGATAATGTATATGACTTTACGTCGAGCCTTATTTGTTCGTCATGGAGAAACAGACTACAACGCTGAGCGCCGTATCCAGGGGCACTTAAATGTTGCCCTCAATGAAACCGGACATTTACAGGCGGCAGCACTGGCCGCCTACTTGGCTGATCTGCCGCTTGGAGCCATCTATAGCAGCGATCTGATCCGCGCGTATCAAACGGCGGAACCTATTGCTGAAAAACAGGGTTTGCCCATCCATACCGATGAACGCCTGCGCGAAATCAACCTGGGTGTTTTCCAGGGCATGACGGGCGATGAACTACGTCGCTCACATCATCATGCCGATGCCTATGAAATGTGGCGTACTGACGATAGCTATGCGCCTAATGGGGGCGAATCTTACGGGCAGTTAGGCGACCGAACATTGGCTGCCTGGGAGCAAATTGCGGAGGAAAGTGAAGCGGAAACAGTGCTTATCGTGACGCATGGCGGCAATATTAAGAGCCTTATGATGCGACTTTTCCCGGCATATGATCGACCTCGCGTCCTGAATACATCCGTCACGGAAATTGTTAAAGAGGACAAACAATGGTTTTTACGCCGCTATGCTGAGTTACCGCATCTAAAATCTTAGAGTTATGGTTAGGCTAAGGTTTTCACTTGTGACAAATATCACAAAAATAACTTGCGAGTGTCAATAACACAGATTTCGTGCGTCTGGTATAGTCTTTGTTGTATGGGCAGTTGGCCGCCCAACATTTTGACCGCAAAAGTTTTCCCAACCAAAAACCCATTGATGGAGGGGATAATGTACGCCAAACCGCATGTCCATAGTTCTGTTGGCCTGGATGAAGTAGGCCTCAAGTCTGCTGACGTAAGGGGTGTTCACATTCACTGGAATCTGAACCCTGCCGAATTGTACGAACACGCCGTTCGTAATGGCGAAGCCGAAATTACGAAAGACGGTGCAATCCGCGTCCTGACAGGTCAATATACAGGTCGTAGTCCTAAGGACAAATACTTCGTAGAACAATCTCCCTCAAAAGAAAAAATCTGGTGGGGTGATATCAACCAGCCGTGCTCAGCCGAGCTATTCGACCACATGCACGAAAAAGTCCTGGGTCACCTCAGCCATGCGCGTGATCTCTACGTTCACGATGCCTTCTGCGGCTCCGACGAGCGTTATCGCTTGCCCATCCGCGTCGTCAGTGAAGTGGCTTATCACGCACTTTTCTCTTGGAACATGTTCGTTCGCGCGACACTTGAAGAACAGGCCAACCACGTTCCTCAGTTTACTGTGCTCGCTGCCCCGCGCCTGATCGCCCGCCCGGATGTAGACGGTACCCGTACCGGCACCTACATCGGCGTTAACATTGAAAAGCGCCTGATCGTTATCGTTGGCACGATGTACTCTGGCGAGGTCAAGAAGGGCATCTTCTCGATCATGAACTACCTGCTGCCAGAGCGCAATGTGATGCCGATGCACTGCTCGGCCAATATCGGCAATGATGGCAACACGGCTGTATTCTTCGGCCTCAGCGGCACGGGTAAGACCACGCTCAGTGCCGACCCGGAACGTACCCTCATCGGTGACGATGAACACGGTTGGTCAGACGAAGGTGTCTTCAACTTTGAAGGCGGCTCCTACGCCAAGACCATCAACCTGAGCGAAGAGCAGGAACCGCTCATTTACGCGACGACCAAGATGTTTGGCACCATCCTAGAAAATGTGCCTTTGAACGATGATCGTTCACCTGATTTTGACGATACGCGCTATACGCAGAATACGCGCTGCTCTTACCCGCTGCACTTCATTCCGAACGCCAGCGAAGACAACAAGGGCGGCGTGCCTAAAGATGTCGTCTTCTTGACAGCCGATGCCTTCGGCGTCTTGCCACCAATCAGCAAGCTGACGCCCAGTCAGGCTATGTACCACTTCATCAGTGGCTACACCGCCAAAGTCGCTGGTACAGAGCGCGGTGTCACCGAGCCGCAAGCGACCTTTAGCGCGTGCTTCGGCGCACCCTTTATGCCGCTACACCCGACTGTTTATGCTGAACTGCTCGCCGACAAGATCAAAGAAAGTGGCGCATCCGTATGGCTGGTCAACACTGGCTGGACCGGTGGCCCCTATGGCGTCGGCAGCCGCATGAAATTGTCCTACACGCGCCGCATGGTCAACGCCGCCCTCAATGGTGAGCTGGAAGACGTCGAATTTGTGGAAGAACCCTTCTTCGGCCTGATGATCCCGACCGCTGTCGAAGGTGTTCCTTCAGAAATCCTGAATCCCCGCGCGACCTGGGAAGATGGCGAGGCCTACGACGCACGCGCCCAGCAACTGGCCGAGATGTTCCGCAAGAACTTCGTCCAGTTTGAAAGCCAGGCCAGTGAAGATATCCTCGCCGGTGGTCCGAAAGCATAAGGTATAGCCCCACCACAAAATGGAGCCTTACGCACTAGTCAGGGATTGGGTAAACTCAATCCCTGATTTAATTGATATTGTTGTTAGTTAAGGAGTAAACCTCGTGAAAGACCCCATCCGTGTAGCCGTAACAGGCGGTGCTGGCCAGATCGCATACAGCCTGCTGTTTCGCATCGGTAATGGCGAAGTCTTCGGTCCCGACCAACCCGTTATCCTTCAAATCCTTGAAATCCCGGAAGCTCTCGGCGCGCTACAAGGCGTCGTAATGGAACTTGACGACAGTGCCCAACCGCTGGTGCAAGGCATCGTCGCCACTGATGATCCCAACGTTGCTTTCAAAGATGCCAATTGGGTCGTGCTTGTCGGCGGTAAGCCCCGTGGTCCTGGCATGGTTCGCGCTGACCTGATCCGTGCCAATGGTCCGATCTTTGTCGGCCAGGGTAAAGCCATCAACGATAACGCCGCTGACGATGTTCGCATTCTCGTTGTCGCTAATCCTTGTAACTCCAATGCGCTTGTCGCTATGCACAACGCCCCTGACATCCCCAAAGATCGCTGGTTCGCCATGACGCGCCTCGATGAAAATCGTGCTCGCGCCCAGATCGCAGCCAAAGCTGGCGTCAAGACCACCGATGTGACCAACGTCGGCATCTGGGGCAATCACAGCGCATCCCAGTTCCCCAACTTTGAGCAAGTTCTGGTTGAGGGCAAGCCCGCGACAGAAGTCATCGACGACCGCGACTGGTTCGAGAACGACTTCCTCACGACCAATCAGGGTCGTGGTAAAGCCATCATTGAAGCGCGTGGTAAGAGTTCAGCTGCTAGCGCTGCCAACGCCGCCCTGGATACCATTCGTTCGCTGGTTAACCCGACGCCTGAAGGCGACTGGTTCAGCGCTGCCGTTATCTCCGATGGCAATCCTTATGGCGTCGAAGAAGGCATCATCTATGGCTTCCCGCTGCGTAGCACTGGCAATGGCGACTGGGAAATTGTCGAAGGCCTGGACATCAGCGACTACGCTCAGGGCAAGATCACAGCGACCCAGGATGAACTCGTGGGTGAGCGCGAAGCAATCGCTGACCTGATCTAGTTCTAGACGACCTGCACAAGCAGTAAATGATAAAGGCATGGCTTTTTGGCCATGCCTTATTTGTTTCTTCTACCACGGTTGCCACCCAGGCGCGGATAGGGCGGTTCCGTTATACTTAGAACAAATGGCCATTTTGCAAGTTGTGTTATGTCGGACATCGTAAAACGTCAGCCGAGCTTTAATGTGAGCATGTTGCTCGCGGATACCCTGGAAAAAGACGAACATCATCGTATTGCCACCTATGCCCGCTGGCTGGACGATGCTGGCGTCATCTGGTTACAGCCCAATCTGGCCAAATACCGTGATTTCCTACTCAATGATTACCGTGGGCGTGATGGCAAGCCACTGTCGCCAAACAGTGTTAAAGCGCACTTATCGTCCATTCGCGGGCGCTACAAAGCCCTGCTGCGTGATAACGATACCCGTGACCGTCTCTACAACATGACGCCAACTGATGCTTCGCCATCGGATCGTAAAGCGCTGGTAGACGAAGTGCTAAAGCGCCTGTCTAATGCCATTGACCCGGGTACGGCCCCTGTCAAGGTCGTTACGCGCCAGGATGTCAGCGATGATGAACATCTGCGCCTGACCAGCAGTCAGGCCAGCCAACTGTTGACCCTGCCCGGTTTGACGACCCTGACGGGTCTGCGTGATACGGTTGTCATTGCGCTGATGTTGTGTACGGGCATTCGTGAGGCCGAACTGTGCGCTCTCAATGTCCCTGACCTGCGTCAACGCCTGGGTGGATCGCTGGCGCTGCATGTGCGGCATGGTAAAGGCGCTAAAGAGCGTCTGATTCCTTATGGTGAGTTGGAATGGTGCTTGGCGATTGTTGATCGCTGGCTGGAGACCGCGGGCATTGAGAATGGCCCCGTCCTACGCGGTTTTTACAAAGGTGGCAAAACAGTACGCACGACCCGCTTGACCGTGCGCGCCATCAACCAGATTTTGGATCGCTACCCGGTCATGATTGATGGGGAACTACGCAAAGTGCATCCCCATGATTTACGCCGCACCTATGCGCGTCGCCTGTACGAAGCCGGTATGGACTTGCTTGCCATCCGCGATAACCTGGGCCATGCGGATAGCCGTACGACCCTCAAATATATTGGCACAATGGATATCGACCGTCGCAAACCCCCGACCGTCTATACATTTGACCTCAATGCGCTCATGCAGACCCTGTCGGCTGATGAATCTTGACGGGATACATCTTAACGGGATACATCATAGTCGCACTGATGGGGCGTCCTTTATAATGCGAACTTGATTGTTCAAATGACTTTACTCTGTCATAGGATAAACAAGATGCAATACCCACGCGCAGTAGACCTGAATAGCGGCACAGCGATGGTCGTCACCGATTTGCATGGTAATGGTGAGGTTTACGCACATCTACGTCAGACCTTTATTGAAATGAAAAAAAAGGGTCAGGCTGATTATTTTGTGCTCTGTGGGGATATGGTGCATGGCTACAATGACGAGGAAGAAGATCAGAGCATCCCTATTTTACTCGATATCATGCGCTTACAGCAGCACTATGGGCCAGGGACCGTCTATATGTTGTTGGGCAATCACGAAATGCCGCATATCTACAGCACAACGCTGGCCAAAGGCGACCGCGAATTTACGCCTCGTTTTGAGCGTGCCCTGGCGCGCTCCAAGCAAAATGATGCGATCCGTCAGTTCTTGCAGTCATTGCCCTTTATGGTGCGTACCAAAGCCGGGGTACTCATCAACCACGCCGGAGCGACGCCTGCTATCAAGTCTGCTGACATCGCTGAGCACATTCTTACCTTTGATCACGATGCGCTGTTGCGCTTGGCCGATGACAAGATCCTCAATGGGTACCCGCTGGAAAAACTCACTGACAACCGCGAATATATGGCGCAGTCCATGTATTATCTGGCCATCAGTGGGCCAGATGACCCGCGTCTGACGCACTTTTTGCGTGGTCAGCTTATCGCCCAGACCAGCAATGAATTTGAGCTTTTATGGGAATTTCTTTTTACGCGCAATGAATTGGGGTGGTCGCTGGATGCCTATGAATTCGTGCTCTCGGAGTATCTTAAGCACATTTCTACAGTCAGCCCCTATGAACAGCGGGTGCTGGTCAGTGGGCATATTCCAGTGCGTGGAGGGTACGCACTAATCGGCAAGCAACAATTACGGTTGGCCAGCTATGCGCATGCCAACCCGCCAAAAAGTGGGGCTTATCTGTTGTTGGATTGTGGGCAGCCGGTATCGCTCGCTGCCCATCTCATTCCGTTCATTCGTCCGACATTTGATGACAATGACGGCGCGAATTAGTTAGACCAGGTCTTCGTACAAATCTTCATCGTACAGGTCGTCGTTCTTGCGCTTGGTTTTTGCCCCAACGCGGACGTCAGATTCTTCTGGCATGACCATCCACAATACGACGTAGAGGATGAAACCATTGCCCATACCGAAGAACAGCAGCAAGAAGATAATACGGACCAGTGTGGGGTCGACGTTGAAGTAGTCGGCGAGGCCGCCGCAAACACCAGCAACTTGGCGATTTGTTTGCGAACGGTACAGTCGTTTTTGTGTGCTCATGTATATTCTCCTGATAGCGGATATGTCAATGGATGGCATATCTGTGTAGTCTAATACAAGTTGGATGGGGGATCTACTGGCCTAGTAGTTGGGCATTACCAACGACATCACGAAGTAAACCAGGATGCCAGGGCCACCCGCTAGCGCGAAAACCACAAATAGCAAGCGTACCAGAGTCGGGTCCACGTCGAAGTATTCTGCCAGCCCACCGCAAACACCTGCGATCTTGCGGTCATTTGATTTTGTCAGTCGTTTTGTTGATTGCATGATGCTCTGTATCCTTTTTATCAAGCGCTTAATCTGCGCTGTTTTTTGTTCGATCTATTGACTTATACGCAGATGTCACGCTTGCGTTGCGCAAGATACACGCTCTTTACGAGATTTTTGCAATTGTCTCTACAGGTGTTTATCAATGCCTGCATCAACCAGGGGCTGCAATTTAAGCAGCAGGTTGAGAATGATGGGGCATAGGGCTGCACCTTCGATCAGGTCATCCAGCACCCAGCGGAAATCTGGCGTGAATTGTGGATAGCGTCGGCAGCTATCTGGTCGGGCATCGTAAACGCTGCACAGTTTGCCTTTGAGCAGGGCACAGGGCTGCTGTTTGAAACATCCCCATTCATCGTTCGCCTGGGCGCTTTCATGGTCAATATAAGCTGCCTGGAAAGCCACTTGCGTCATACCCAGATGTTGGCCCAGCCGCTGGCTATCGTCTTCCGTCAGATAGACCGTCAGGTTGTGGCAGCAGTTGGCGCATTGGGTGCAATCGATAGCAGCCACAATCGGGGTCGCCAGCCTATCGATGAAGGCATCAAGTGCCGTATCATCCAGGTCCTCATCGAATTGCAGCATATAGCGCATGACCTCGAACGCATCTTGATGGGCTTTCGCCACCTCAGCGACGGTATCCAGGTCGGTGATGAGCATGTCAGACATGTTAATCCGCAGTTGCTTTCAGTTGGCTGCCGACGAACGCCGGATAGCCATTGACGAACTCTGCCACCGGGACGCGCTTTTTCCCGGCGAGCTGCACCTCATCCAGTGCCAGTAACCCATCACCTGTTCCCACAGCGATCACGCTATCTTGCTCGATGACGGTTCCAGCAGGGGCCTTGCCAGTCAGCACGTGGCCACCCAGTATCTTGATCTGTTTGCCATCCCAATAGCTGAACGTCCCCGGCCAGGGGGTAAACGCCCGGATACGCCGTTCGATGGTCGCTGCGGGTTGCGTCCAGTCGATGTTGCCATCCTCCCGGCTGATCTGTGGTGCGTAGGTAGTGGCATCATCATCCTGTGCTACGGGCTGGATTGACCCGTCCAGGTATCCCGGCAGGGTATCAATCAACAGATCCGCACCCAGTTCGGCCATTTTGTCGTGCAGGCTCTCGCCTGTTTCATCATCTGTGATGGGGATGGCCCGCTTGCTCAACATCGGGCCTGTATCCAACCCGGCATCCATCAGCATGATGGTGATGCCCGTTTCTGCATCTCCGGCAATAATCGATGCCTGTAAGGGGGCCGCACCACGCCAGCGCGGCAGCAGCGATCCATGCACATTGATGCAGCCCTTATGCGGAATATCCAGCACCGCTTGCGGCAATAGCTGCCCGAAAGCCGCGACCACATACAGATCAGGAATGCCCATCTCCTTGAGTTCGGCGATGGCACTTTTACGGCGCACTTTTTCCGGTTGGTACACGGGGATGCCCGCTGCTTCTGCTGCCACTTTGATCGGTGGCGGCTTCAAGTCACCGCGGCGACCTGCGGGACGGTCTGGTTGGGTGACGACGCCTATCACGTCATGGTGTTCGATGAGCGCTTTTAGTGTGGGCACGGCAAAATCAGGTGTGCCCATAAAAATGATGCTGGCCATGGGGCCTTCTTTCTAGTTGAGTGCAAGCGTAGTTCGGTATAAGTTTGGTTTTCGTTTGCGCTTGTGGCGCATTTCGCAGCGTGGTAGTATCGAGTCATTCTTAGCCAAAGTATACGTATTGCACCCTATGATAAGCAAACGTTGGACAATCGCTCCGGCGGTTCCCCGTGCATTGTTGGCAAAATACCAGGGCATCAGTCCCATTCTGGCACAGATTCTCTACAATCGCGGCCTACAAACGCCGGAAGAAGCCCATCACTTCCTGTATGATCGTGAGATCAATACCGATCCCTTTGCCTATAAAGACATGGAAAAGGCTGTTGAGCGCATAACGACGGCCATTAAACAGCACGAGAAAATCGCCGTCTATGGCGACTTCGATGCCGATGGCGTGACATCCACCACCCTGATGATGCAGGCCCTTAATGCCCTCAAAGCCGATGCTATCGCTTATATTCCCCATCGTGTCGATGAAGGCTACGGCCTCAACAGCCCAGCCTTGTATGAATTAGCTTCCCAGGGCGTCAAGCTGGTGATTACCGTTGACTGTGGCATTCGCTCTGTGCAAGAAGTTGCTGATGGCAAAGCGGCTGGCCTTGATATTGTTATCACCGATCATCACTCCGTCGGCCCAGAAATCCCGGAAGCCGATGCGGTCGTCAATCCGCAGCAGGAAGATTGCCCAGGGGATACCAGTCTGGCCGGGGTTGGTGTGGCTTTTATGGTTGTGCGTGCCTTGCTGCTCGATGGCTGGCGGCGCAATGGCGGCAGCTTCGCGCCCTATAAAACGCTGGTTGATGACTTGCTCGACCTGGTGGCCATTGGTACCGTTGCCGATATTATGCCGCTTAACACGCCCATGAACCGGAATCTGGTCCGGCGCGGCCTGGAAGTACTCAACACGGCCCAGCGACCCGGCATACAAGCTTTGCTGGAAGTCGCAGGTGTCAAGCCGGGGCAGGCGACAGCGATGACCATCGGTTTTGGGCTGGGGCCGCGTATCAATGCCGCTGGTCGCCTCGATAGCGCTCTGACCGCTTACAAAGTCCTATCAGCCCCCACGCTGAAGCAAGCCCGCATCTATGCCGAGGAACTTCAGCATCTTAACAGTGAGCGCCAAACGCTGACGCGTGATGCCCAGCGTCGCATTCAGGCTTACATAGAAGATAGTGGCCTGGGAGAGGGCAACTTGCTCTTCGCTGCGGATAATGCCGTATCACCGGGAATTGTCGGGTTGGTTGCGGGTCGCCTGACGGAATCCTACTATCGGCCTGCTGTCGTCCTCGACCAGGGTGATACAGAAAGCCATGCATCCTGCCGCAGCATACCGGAATTCCACATTACGCACGCGCTGGATGCCTGCGCCGAATTATTAGTTCGGCATGGTGGCCACGCAGCGGCAGCCGGCTTCACCATCCTCAATGAAAATATCGACCGCTTACAAAGCCGTCTCATGGAGATGGCCGAAGCCGAGTTAGCAGGTCGTGAATTGCTGCCAGAGCTAGCCATCGACATGGAATTGTCCATGCGTCAGCTTTCTATGGCCCTGATTGAAGAACTCAGCGTGTTAGAGCCAACCGGTAACGGCAACGAACAACCTATTTTCCTGACGCGCAACGTTCGCGTGGTGGAATCACGCACGGTCGGTGCCGATGGTCAACACCTCAAGTTACGTGTCGCCGCCGATAATGAGCCGCCGATTGATTGCATCGGCTTCCGGCTCGGCCACTGGAACGACAATATGCCCGATTACCTCGATGTGGCCTATTGCCTGGAAGTCAATGAGTGGCATGGCCGCCGTAACCTTCAGCTCAACCTTAAGGATGTGCAGCCCGTTAAGGTTGCCAAAGCATGAAACGCCTGCTCATCGTCGTCGTATGCCTGTTGGTGCTGATGCCTGCCTCGGCTCAGACGGATGGCACGCCCAACCGCTTTGGCGTCGTTGAAGGCTTCTGGTATCCTGAACTGGCTTGTGACCTGGGTGTTGGCTGGGAACGTATTATCTTCGATTGGGCGCAGCATCAACCCACAGGCCCCGATGACTGGCATACGCTCAATGTCGATGACCGCTGGCTAAAAGCCGCCGATGCTTGCGACCGCGAAGTCGTTGCTATCTTCAAGAATACGCCTGCCTGGGCCACCGATGGCACTGCTGGACCCGGTGTCCCGCGTGGCTTGTACTTGCCGTATGATGACCCTGAAAACGCCTGGGGGCAGTTCGTCCATAAAACCGCCGCATACTATGCCAGTCGTGGCGTTTCGCGCTTTATCATCTGGAACGAGCCAGACATCGAACCCGATGTCTACGGCTTTGAATTTGAAGGTGATCTGGAAGATTACTTCCGTCTGCTGAAAGTCGCCTATCTTGCTGCCAAATCGGCCAATCCTGCTGCACAGATCCACCTCGCAGGCACAACCTACTGGCATGACGTTAACGAGGGCCGCACGCCCTTTATCGAGCGTTTGCTGGACAGGATAGACCAGGACCCCGAAGCTCAGCAGTACGATTATTATTTCGATGTCCTCAGTCTGCACATCTACTTTCGCTCACAGACTGTCTACGATCTGGTGCGGCGTGCCCGTACCGCCCTCGATGAACATGGTTTGCAGCATAAAGCCGTCTGGATTAACGAAACCAATGCCGCTCCTACTGACGACCCGGATTGGCCTGTTGATCGTCCTGTATATGACCTCGACCTGGCGCACCAATCTGAATTTTTGGTGCAGTCCGCTGTATTGGGGTTGGCCGCAGGCGCGGAACGCATCGCTGTCTACAAACTTTACGATCAGGCTTTGCCACCTGCTGCGGAGTCGTTTGGTATCCTCAGCCCAGCCGATGCCTCTCGACGTCTGGCATTCACCACCTGGCAGATGATCGCGACTCAGTTTGCTGATGTCACCGAGGTCGAACTGGCCCAAACCAGTACGCTGACAGCCGCGCGCCTGCATCATGCCAATGGCCGTTTCACGCTGGTGCTGTGGGCCGTAGATGCCAATGGAACGGCGGTAGACATCACCCTGAGCGAGAATAAGGCCACTCTTATTGGCCTGGATAACCAGTTCACAATTGTCCAGTTAGACGACAATGTGTATAGTGTGACATTAGCTGCCGCACACTGTACGGAAGTCGATGGATGCTTTATCGGCGGCACGCCCATCATCCTCACAACCTACGGAGATGTGGCCATCACAGAAAGCACACCCACAGGTGTGCAACCCATAACGTTTAATTAGGAGCACAATCGTGGGCGAAGCAAAAAAAGTTCCACAAGAGATCAAATTTTCCTACGGCGGGCAGGCTGTTATTGAAGGTGTCCTCATGCGAGGTGCCAATAACGCCGCCATTGCTGTCCGTAACCCGGAAGGCGAAATCGTCGTCCACGAGCAGCCTTTGAACAAGGCCATCTATCGCAGTTGGATTGCCAGGACGCCCTTTGTGCGCGGTCTGGTCGGCCTCTGGGATGCCCTTGGCCTGGGCATGCGTGCCCTGATGTGGGCAGCCGATGTGGCCCTTGGCGAAGAAGAAGACATCAGCTTCAATGGGCCGATTGGTTTTGCGACTGTCGCCGTGTCACTCGTCCTGGGGATTGGCCTGTTCTTCCTGCTGCCGACGACATTGGCCACAGGCATCGGCAGCGCGCTCGGGATTTCTGCGCCGGAACCTGTTTTCGAAGAAGCCAACCCTGACGCTACCGAGGCTGCGGTTGAAGCCGACGATGGCGGGCAGCTATTTATCTTTTACGAAGCGCTGCCTATCGGCGTGGAAGCGACCATCATTAACTTCATTGAAGCGGTCGTGCAACTTGGCATCCTGATTATCTATATTTCCGTGATTGGCCAGCTTAATGATGTTAAGCGTCTGTTTGGCTATCATGGCGCGGAACATAAGACGATCAACGCTTATGAAGCTGGCGATGAACTTACGCCGGAGATCGTCAGCACGTACCCGATTGAGCACCCACGCTGTGGTACAGCCTTCCTGCTGACTGTCGTTTTCGTCAGTGTGTTTGTTTTCTCGCTGCTAGGACGTCCGCCGTTCATATGGTTGATTATCTCGCGTGTTGTATTGATTCCGGTCATTGCCGGCATTGCCTATGAATATCTAAAATGGTCAGCCGA
The DNA here is from genome assembly GCA_002699585.1 of Anaerolineaceae bacterium. GTDB lineage: Bacteria > Chloroflexota > Anaerolineae > Aggregatilineales > Phototrophicaceae > Phototrophicus. The sequence goes on from PABP01000009.1 coordinate 755,845, forward strand.
TAACCTGCATCGGCCCTGGGTGCGCGTCATCGTTAAGCCCAACCTCATGCTCCAACACCTGACCACTCGTGAGCCGGACCTGACCATGTGCGAAGTGGCTATCACCAGCTTTAAGCGCGTGCTTTACTCAGAAGGCTTGATTGACGAAGCCGAAGCCGCCATCCCGGAACCGAACCCATTGGCGGTTGCTCCCGCTGGTGACTAAGCCACGCAGCCGTAAAGTCTAAATACAAAAGGCGCATTCGATATGCGCCTTTTTGTGTTCTGATGTTTAGGGAAAATCGCGCCTTAAATATCTTCCGCGTATTTAATCCCGCTGACGATATACAACGGGTCGCCATCCGATGGCGTCACCTTTTTATGCTTGATGTTGATGAAACCGCCAGCGAGCACATAATATTGCTGCACCAGATCAATGAGTTCATCATCTGACGAGTTCATGAACACGGAAACAGTCTTGGTGGGGAAGTATCGATTGGAGAAGCTGACAATGAAAATGCCGTCTGGCTTCAGCACCCGGTACACATCTTTGAATACCTTCACCGGATGTTTAAGGTACTGCACGCTGACCGCACACAACACCGCATCATAACGATTATCCGGGTAGGGCAGCATCGGCGTGACGTTCAAATCGTGGATGATGAACTCATCCAATTGCGGATTATCGTCCATCTCCTCGGCATTCATCCCCAGCCCGACCACAGAAATGGGGTCAAGTGATGGCGGGATATGGGAGCGCCAACTGCTCATCATGTCCAGGTAGATGCCATGCGCTGGCACATGCCGCGCATAGTAATTTTCTAGGGCAGCTATCGCAGGTCCATCAATATGAACAACTTTGCGTGGCTCATTATAAAATTCATGATCGCTACTGTCATCTAGCCGCGTAAAGTAGCTCTCTGGTAAGGTGTTTTCTCTCATAGTCATCCACGCATTGCCTTCTGGATTGGAAGCTGCAAATTAGTAGTTGGGTTTGTATCGCTTTGCAACTGCCTCTAGCATATCATATGCTTTGCTGACATTCCTGAAAAAAGGCCTATTTTCGTCCCATTGGCCGTGTACTTCGTTCGATGTTTCGCTGTTTTGTATGGCCAATTTGCGATAGGCATTTACCGTTTGCGGGTAAAGCCCCGGTGTTTTTTCGTAAGCCGCGCACAAAAAGCCCAACAGATCCACCGCCGCCCAGGCTTCTTCCATGCCGTAGCTGATGGCAAACGTCCACTTTTCCGACGAATGATAATAAATCACGACCTGTTCCAGGTGCTTAATCAGGTCGTCAACGACCTGGCTGGTACGCACTTTAGACTGGCCAAACTCATTTTTCCATTTGTGTTTAGAGAACATCGGCAGCGGGATTGCCGGGATTTTCGTCTCCTGTGATAACACATCATGTTCGAGAAAGCTTGCTTTATCCCGCAAATAGTCGAAGAGTTGGACAACTGTGGACCGATATTTCTCGCGGAAAGCTTGCTCGTTATACGGCAAACGCTGCGTCTTATCCGTTTCTTCGACGTTCCAGTCGGCATCCCACACGGTCATGAAGATGTCTCGCCAGCGTTTGACGGACTTTTCTGGGAAGACATAGTCTTCATTACCGTGTTTATGTCGATCACACAGCAATAATACCTCAACAAGGCTGATGACTTCCAATACCCAGCGGCTATGATACTGAATATTTTCAGGAGAAAGCCAATAAGCGAGTTCGCGTTCCAGACGATCCGTTATCGTCGTATAGAAGTCGAGGGCTTCGTCACTATCGTAGATACCATCTGACCAACGTGCCAACGTATTATTCCTTAATAACAAATTTCAAACCTAACACAATTGTTACATGGCCAACTTGCATAAAACTTGCACAGATTAGCCAGTAATAGGCTTGGGAACATTAACGACTATGACAGATTGTAGTCCGGTATTTGGATTAGTGGAAGCCTGACGTGAGTATTACGAAGCGTATAACATTACGTCTCGTCAATCAGACGTTTTAGCTCGTACAGTTTAGTCAGGGCTTCCAGTGGGCTGAGGTGATCAACTTCGATCTGACGTAACGCTTCCAGTGCCGGGTTGGCCTTGGGGGCGAAGAAGCTCAACTGCTGCGGTGTTTCTGATTTGGCCTCAGGTTGGCTGCTGCTCAATGTAAAGTCGCTGCCTTCAGCTTCTAATTGGGCCAATAGCTCGCGTGCCCGGTCCACAACGGGCTTGGGCATCCCAGCCAATTGTGCGACGTGCACGCCATAGCTCTGGTCAGCGCCACCGGGAACGACGCGATGCAAGAAGACTATGTCTTCGCCTTGTTCTGCGACAGCCACGTTGTAATTGCGGCAGCGGGGTAGGATGTTGGGTAGTTCTGTAAGCTCGTGATAGTGTGTCGCAAACAGCGTCCGGCATCCCAGGCGCGGATTATTATGAATATACTCGATGACTGCCCGTGCAATCGCCAGCCCATCATAGGTCGATGTACCACGGCCAATTTCATCCAGAATGACCAGGCTCTTCTGGCTGCTGCCCGTCAACAGACGTGCCGTCTCGACCATCTCCACCATGAACGTACTCTGTCCGGCATGGATTTCATCCTGTGCCCCAATGCGGGCGAAGATACGATCCACCAGGCCGATGGTTGCTTCATCCGCTGGCACAAAGCTGCCGATCTGGGCCATCAGCGTGATGATCGCTACCTGACGAATATAGGTGCTCTTGCCGGACATGTTCGGCCCGGTGATGATATGAATGCGTGATTCAGTGTCGAAGTGCGTCTCGTTGGCCACATAGCGTGTGCCACTGTCGAGCAATTTTTCCACCACTGGATGCCGCCCGCCCTGGACGGTCAGCGTGCTGTCTTCGGTTAGAGTGGGGCGGATATAACCCTCACGCACGGCCACCGTCGCCAGCGATAAAAACGCATCCAGATGGGCGATAGCTCGCGCTGTCCGCAGCAGACGACCACTTTGTTCAGCAATCGACTGGCAGACCTCCTCGAAGATACGGCGCTCTGTCTGCAAAATCTCTTCTTCTGCGTTCAACACCAGCGTTTCATACTCTTTGAGTTCCGGCGTGATGTAGCGCTCGGCATTGACTAGCGTTTGCCGCCGGATGTAATCGTCAGGGACGCTATCCGTATTGGCTTTGGTGACTTCGATGTAATAGCCGTGTACTTTGTTGTAGCCAACTTTAATCGTCGCGATGCCCGTGCGGCGGCGCTCATGTGCTTCCAGATTGGCGATCCAGTCACGAGCGTGGCGCGTGCTCTCCAGAATATCATCCAGCGTTTCCGAGTATCCTGGCCGGATGATGCCGATATTATTCAACGTTGCCGGGGGTTCGTCCGTCAGCGCGTTGATAATCAGCTCGTAAATTTCGTCACACGGATCGAGCCGTTCCAGCAATGCGGCCAGCGCAGGCATGCCTTGTAGCAAATCAACCAACTGTGGAATCGCCGCGAGGCTTTCGCGTAGGCCGATTAAATCGCGCGGACCCGCTTTGCTAATCAGCAGGCGGTTAATCAGGCGCTCAATGTCAGCGATCTGGCCCAGTGTTTCTACTAGTTCTTGCCGCAGCACTTCGTCGCTTGTCAACGCTTCGACCGCATCCAAGCGTGCTGTGAGTCGCCGTAGTTCCAGCAAGGGTTGTGTGATCCAGGTGCGCAGCAGCCGTGCGCCCATCGATGTCACCGTGCGATCCAGTACGCCTAAGACGCTGCCGCGCGTTTTGCCACTGCGGATCGTCTGCGTGATTTCCAGGTTGCGCCGCGTGAAGGGGTCCAGCACCATAAAACTTGCCGTCGAATAGCTGCGGATGGTCGTGATCTGCGCCAGCGAGTTCATTTGCGTCGTGCGTAGATAGTGCAGGGCTGCACCTGCGGCACAAACGGCATACGGTTGCTCACCCAATCCAAAACCCTCCAGCGTACTGACGCCAAAGTGCATGCGCAGCGTTTCATCGGCGGTGCGATAGTCACTGACCCAATCGTCCACAGGCGTCAGGTGCATGCCTTCCGGCAGCGATACCCCCCGCGAGGCCCAGCTCTCCGGCATGATGATCTCGCGCGGGTTCAGCCGGGCCAGTTCTTCCAGCACGAGCACGCCCGCATTATCACCCTGCAACTGTGTTGCCGCGAATTCCCCTGTAGAAACATCGACATAAGCCACACCCGCCCGCTGCCACTCGCCGGATTCCGCATTGCCATCAGGTACAATACATAGCAAATAGTTGGCTTGGTCTTCCGCCAGCAGTTCCGGCTCGATGACTGTACCCGGTGTAATCACCCGCGTGACTTCGCGGTCGACGATGCCGCGCCCGTTGGGTTCGCTCACCTGGTCACAGACGGCAACATGGTAGCCTTTTTCAATCAATCGGGCGACGTAATTCTCGACGGCATGATAGGGAACGCCTGCCATCGGGATTGGGTTGGACTTGGGGTTGGTCTTGCGTGATGTCAGCGTGATGTCCAGTTCCCGCGCAGCGACGACAGCATCTTCGTCGAACATCTCGTAAAAGTCACCCATTCTGTAGAACAGCAGGCAGTTGGGGTACTGAGCTTTGATTTCGAGATATTGTCGCCGGGCTGGTGTTACCTTCGCCATATAAACGCACCTATGTGGGTTGGTTCAATCGTGGGGATTATGGACGTTTGACACAATGCCAGTTATTCTAACAGGGCTTAAAATCTCCTTCAACGGATGTTAAGCCTGATTTAGAACAAATTTACGATGAGTCAGTCAATTTCTGGCTCTAAACTTGCTTAAGTAGTGAATACAGATAGCGGAATACAGATAGAGAAAGGTAAATCATGGGTGATGTGGTCATTGGTCTGGATTTAGGTGGTACGCAGATACGCTCAGCGCGCCTGGACCCGGCCCTCAACATTCTCCAGCGAGAAAATATGCTGACGCTGGCCGACGAAGGTCTGGAACCCACGTTGCAGCGCATCAAAGAAGCGATTTACAAAGTTCTGCCAGAGGATCGCTCGACGGTGAAGGGTATCGGCATTAGTGCGCCGGGACCACTCAACCCGCTGACGGGCGTCGTCGTGGCCCCGCCTAATTTGCCCGGTTGGCATGATGTCCCTCTAGAAGACATCTTACATGAAGAATTCGATTTGCCTGTCTATGTCGGCAACGATGCCAACGTCGCTGGCCTTGCGGAAGTGACGCGCGGTGCGGCCAAAGGCTATCGCCATGCTATCTTCATCACCGTGAGCACTGGCATCGGCAGTGGCATTATTTATGATGGACGTCTGCTGCTGGGTAAAGAGGGCCTGGGGGGTGAGGTCGGCCATACAATCATCATCAACGATGACACGGTCTCCACACTGGAAAAATCGGCTGCTGGGCCTGCACTGGCCCGTCGTGCTCGTGCCGCCATCGAAGCAGGCCGCGAAAGCAGCATTCTGGAACTGGCTGGTGGCGATCTCAAGAAGATCGATGCTCGCATCATTGGCGAAGCTGCCAAACAGGGTGATGCCCTCGCGTTGGAGATTGTTGACTTTTCAGCCAAGATCGTCGGCCTGGGGATTGTTTCTCTGCTGCTCCTTTTTAACCCGGAAGTGATCGTCATTGGGGGCGGCGTCAGCAAATTTGGCCCGTCCTGGTTCGAGAAAATCTGGGATACGGTGCGTGAATACACCCTGGATGATAGCTACTGGCGTGATCTAGAAATCGTACCTGCTGATTTGGGTGGGGCGGTCAGTATCATTGGCGCGGCAGCCCTGGTGTTGACGCGCGGCGGCCAAACCGATGTGGCTGAGTTCGCCACAACGCTGGATATGTACGACTAGGGCCAGTCATCGGCCTGCGCAGTGCGGATTTGGGCGCTGATGGCAGTAATTGCATAAGAAGACTACAAGAATTCTCGCGTCAGGCGACGACTGTACCGTGCCCTATGCTAGAATTGGCCTATGCTTTCTTTACCTGATTTCCCAGTCCGCCAGCGCGATTTTCTCTTAGAAATTTCGCGCGCGATAACAGCCCAACTTGACCTGAGCGAGGTTTTGCGCCGCGTTCTGGAAGCGTCGGTCATCATGATTGCTGGCCGGGTGGGTGTTGTCGCCCTACACGATCCCAAAGATGGCAGCTTCCGAGTGCGGGCCTATAAAGGCATTCAGCGCGAGCAGGTCGCCGCCCTGAACGAGAAGCTCAACGCTTTTATCAAGACGGTTAGCACCGGTATCGAGCGCCGCCACCTCGACCAACAGCTCAAGGACATGGCGGCTAGCCTTAATGACGATCTGGTGCAGGCTGTCGCTATGCCGCTGGTCTTCGCGGAAAATCCATTGGGCTTGTTGATCGTATTTCGTTCTTACGAAGCTAGTGTCACGCCCAATGACATGCAAATCCTACAGAGCTTTGCTGATCAGGCCGCCATCGCGGTCAACAATGCGCAGATGTTCCAGCGCATCAAGCAGGATCAACAGCGTCAGGCTGCGATCTTACAGCACAGTGCCGATGGCGTCATCATCCTTGATGCCGATCTGGAAATTCTTCAAGTCAACCAGGCCTTTGAGCAAATGACAGGCTGGTCTACCGAGAATGCTGTTGGTCAATCACTGGAAGACGTCATCGTCTGGAAGCAGCTCGAAAGTTTAGATTTGCAGGATGCTGTGGCCCAGGGGTGGCCGACCCGCCGCGATCAAACCGGAGCCCAGTCGGACACCTTTTATGTGGAAGGCGACTTGTTGCGTCAGGATGGTCTGACGCTCAGTGTCGGCATTACCTATGCGCCCTTGTTTAGCCAAGAGGGCAAGCTCACCAATATCATTGGTAACTTGCGCGACATTACCAATTTCCGTCGCGCCCAGGAAATGCAAAACGTCTTCATTTCGACTGTTTCGCATGAACTGCGTACCCCGGTCGCCTTGATTAAGGGCTATGCCAGCACGCTCATGCGGCCCGATGCCCAATGGAACAAAGAGGTCATTCTTAACAGCCTTCAGGTTATCGAAGAAGAATCCGACCGCCTGACATCGCTCATTGACGACTTGCTCACGGCCAGCCGCATTCAGGCTGAGCGCGGCGTTCAGCTCCAACTCTCCGATGTGAGTCTGGACCATATGGCCGCTAATGCGGTCGAGCGTTTGCAACTGCAAACGGACAAGCACCGCTTTACAGTCAGCTTCCCCTCGGATTTTCCATCCGTACAGGGGGATGCCAAGTTGCTGCGTCAGGTGATCGAAAACCTGATTACCAATGCTATCAAATATTCGCCGCAAGGTGGTACGATTACGGTAGGGGGCCGCGCAACCGATGAAGATGTTACCTTCTTCGTGCGCGATGAAGGCGTCGGCATCCCGGAACGAGAATTGAGCCGGGTATTTTCACGCTTTTATCGCGTAGATAACAAGTGGGCAGCGACCACCAAAGGTACTGGACTCGGTCTCTACCTGGCGAAAGCCATTATCGAAGCGCACGGAGGCACGATTAACGTCAAAAGTCAGGTCAATCAAGGCTCGACGTTCTTCTTCACCATCCCACGAGATTGATTTAGCTCGTAGCATAGAGCTTGTATCAAACAGCTAATTCCTATTTTGAGGAGACTTCATGACATCACCCAATACTCAGACCATTCGCTGTGCGAGCTGCGGCAATCCAATGCCCGCACCTGTCCGTAGCATTGTCGACGCCCAGCAAGATCCACAGGGCAAAGCCCTGCTCATCAGCGATCAGATGAACAAATTCCAATGCCCGAACTGCGGCACGATGAACGTTGTAGACGCACCCTTGCTGTATCATGATGCAACCAAAGAAATGCTAATTGCTTACGTACCAATGGGCGTTTCCGCCCAGCAGGGCAAGAGTGATGAGCGCATCATCGGTGACTTGATGAACATGCTCACTGCCAACCTGCCCAAAGACCAGTTCAAAGCCTACATGTTTAACCCCAAGCGCGCCCTGACCATGAACGGCCTGATTGACCAGGTTTTGGAAGCGGATGGCATCAGTCCGGAAATGATGGCCGAGCAGCGTGCCCGTGTCGATCTCATCCAGCGCATGTTGCAGTCGGATTCGCCGGATGCGATGGTGGCGCTCATCAAAGACAACGACGACAAAATCGACGAGCAGTTCATGCAGAGCTTCAGCCTGATGATTCAGCGCGTTATGTCGCAGGGGCCGCAGGATATGGCCCAGGTCATGATGAGTTTGCAGGAAGCACTGCTAGAGCACAGCACCTACGGGCGCGACATCGTTGCCCGCCAGGAGCGCCAGCAGCAGTTGGTACAGGAAGTCGCCAACGACATCGAATCGATGGACGATAACGCCACCCGTGCCGATTTTATCCAACTAGCGCTGCGTTATGGCAACGATGATGAACGCTTGCAGGCACTGGTCGGTTTGGTCCGTCAGGCCTTTGATTACCAGTACTTCCAGGAATTTACTGATCTAATCGAAAATGCGCCTGAAGAAGACCGTGAGGAAATGAATGCCATCAAGGATCGGCTGGTGTCCTTCACGCAGATGATCGACGAGCAGGCACGTCAGGCGATGCAGCAGACCACCAACATCCTGCGCCAGATCGTGGAAAGCCCTGACCCGGCGGCTGTGCTGGATGCCAACGCCCATCTGGTCGATGATCAGTTCATGGCAGTGCTCTCCATGAACATTCAAGAAGCCCAGAAGCATGGACATCAGGAGATGGCCGACAAATTGACCGATCTCTATAACCATGCCGTCGAAATGCTGCGCTCGCAGATGTCGCCGGAATTGGTCATGCTCAATGACTGGCTCAACATCGAAGATGATGCTGAATTGGCCCAGCAAATCCAGGCCCAGGCCCCGCAATATGGCCCCGACCTGCTGCGCTTGATGGATGCCGTCGAGAATATGCTCAAAGAGCAGGGTCAGGCCCAGGCCCTCAACAAGTTGCAGTCGATCCGGCAGATAGTGGCACAGGCTGTACAATAAGGTCATGCACTCGTGCGGAAGCGGTTGCTAGCTGACGATTGTCCTACTCAGACGACTGAGGCTGGTAAAACAGCGCATTTCACGCTAGGCTTTTGCGCGATCTATGCGGCGAAGCCACCGTGAAATTGTCGTCAGGCCGCCGTATCCGTCCAGAGTCACATTTTGACATTGGCAATGAGAGGAATCCTATGAATCGTTTGAATATGCGTTACGGCCTGTTTGCAGCGTTGCTGTTGATGTTGACCGTAATCTTGGGCTTTAGCCTGGTAACACCATCACCTGTCAGCGCACAGTTTGAAGAACCAACCGCCACGCCGACCGACCCGGTCTGGCTGGCATTCAACGTCGCTCGTGATGCCATCACCGAAGCGGAAGGCGTCAACCTGAACCTGGTCCTGAAATGGGACTTCTGGCAGGATGATTGGTCCAATCCGAATCCAGCTCACCCAGAAAATGCAGCCGGTATTGATAGCTGTGTCTCCACAGTGGGTATCGCCCAGGGTCGCCCGATTTACTTCGGCTGGACCTTCCAGATTCGCAGCATGCGTGCGGTAGACTATGAAGCGCGCGTCAGCTTCGATCTGTCAGAGGTTGCCGTTTGCGACATCATCACTGAAACCGCCTCGACCAGTGCACCTGCAGCCGTCGACAACCCCGACCTGCCGGCCCCGGTTGCTGGCGCTGCCGCTGCTGGTGACTTCGAAATCGGTGGTCACGTCATCGGCCTGACAGGTGCTGCCCAGAATGCCATGAACACGGCGGGTATGCGCTGGGTTAAATACCAGCTCTCGACTGCCGCTGGTGTTCCCAAAGGTTATGAACTGATCGAAAGTACCCAAGCCGCTGGCTTCAAGATTCTCATCAGCGTGGTCGGTAACCAGGAAGAACTGGCTGCGGACCCGGCGGGTTATGCTCAGAATTACGCTACGTTCGTCCGCGCCTTGGCAGAAGCCAATGCCGACGCTATCGAAATCTGGAACGAGCCGAACATCGACCGTGAATGGCCAGCGGGCCAGATCAGCGGGGCCAACTATACAGCACTGCTGGCAGTTGCCTACAATGCCATCAAAGGTGTGAACCCCAACACGCTGGTTATCAGTGGCGCTCCGACTCCGACAGGCTTCTTTGGTGCTGCTGGATGTACCGATGCCGGTTGTAACGACGATGTCTTCCTCCAGCAGATGGCTGCTGCGGGTGCCGCCAACTATGCTGACTGCATCGGCCTGCACTACAACGAAGGTGTCATGCCGCCGACCGCTTTCAGCGGCGATCCGCGTGGCGAATTCCCGACCTACTACCTGGATGGTAACACCAATCGCGCTGCGTCGGCCTTCCCTGGCAAGCAAATCTGCTTGACCGAGCTGGGCTACCTCAGTGGCGATGGCATGGGCACAGCGATTCCCGCTGCTTACAACTGGTCACCGAATGACCCCGTGACAGTCGAAGAGCAGGCTGCCTACCTGGCGGGTGCTGCGACGCGCCTGTCCCAGCGTGGCGATGTCCGCCTGATGATCGTCTGGAACATCAACTTTGAAGCCTGGGACCCGGACCCGATGGGTGGTTACGCCATCATCCGGCCTGATGGTAGCTGCCCGGCCTGTTCCGCACTCGGTACAGTCATGAGCGGTGGCTAAACTCCGCTAGCAAATTAGCAAATCTAAAAAGAGCGTGGCTTAGGCTGCGCTCTTTTTAATTAATGCATGCGTATGTGAATTATATTATTGAGAAGATGCGCAAGATGCTTGTCACGCAGCCGATTGAACATCTGCTGGAGCTAGCACCCTTTCCAGGGTCGGGTCAGCCAGCCACTCTTAAGCGTAAGCGGGCTTTTTAGACGCGAATAGGCGCTGTATATTTTCGTTGCTAGGGTGGTGTGCCGCTTCAGCGATGAGGCTTACCAGCGCCACACCCACAAATTATCAAACTGGCAACTCGTATCCCCAGGATCATAGTTGATGACCGCTTGGCCGATGCTGCCGCTGTCGTTTACGCTGGTGATGTCACCCACGCGCTGTCCATTGACGAATAATGTGACCTCGCCGCCGCTGGCGATCAGCAGCAGATTGTAGGTGCTGTTGGTAGGTAGGGTCAGGTCTTCCCTGAAGACGGTCTCTGTAAAAGTCTCACCTTCGCGCTGGCTAAGCCCAACGGCGCCCGTACTATCGACAAAGCCCACGACATAGGTATCGTCGTCGCTGTCGTATGTCACCAGCCCACAGCCGTTGACGCGCTCGCTAAAGGGCCAACTCACGTTTGCGCCAATGACGACATCCTCAAATTCGAGGTCGCTGGCCAGACTAAAACGGCTCACACCGGCGTCCAGATAGCGTGCTGTGCTTTCATCCAGCGATAGAATCTGCTCGCCACCCGCTTCGATGACATTGCGCCGTTCCAACTCGCGTACCATGTCACTGGCATTAGAGACGATGATCGAATCGACGGCAATCGGCGCATTGTTCTCGACCAGTGGCACGGTTACTATCAGGTCATCCAGCAGGACACGGGTCCGGCTGCCTAAGGCATTGACCGTATTGGCGATAAATCCTAGTTGGCCGCGCCCTTCGATCGCGTCATCATGCACCATACCAATGACTTGCCCATCGTAAAGGAATTCGTGGCGGTCATTCTTGATGAAAATGCTCAGGTTAAAGCGCGTGGTACCGGCCACAATCGCTGGATGGGGCGACCAATCGCTCAGGATGCGCTGTTCGTCATCCTCAACGGCAATCGCTCGCCAGTAACCGCGATGGTCAATTAGATAAGCATAGTAGGTCGTGTTGTCCTGCTGTCGATACGTCAGCCCGACTTGCCAGCCATTGCGCCCGGTCACATTGTCGATGACCAACTGGGCGAAAAACTGCGCGGGTGCGTCCAGCGTGCTGCGGCTGATGCGCGCCGTTTGCTGGATGCCTTCGACCTCAAGCTGGAGCAGGCTGTCTTCTGTATTGAACTGGGCTTCATCGCCTTCTGTTGTCGTAATGAGGTTCCAGGGCTGCGGCTCGTTAAATTCTTCATGCAGGGAGATGGCGGCATAACCGGGCAGGGTTGTCAGCCGATAGTCGCCGGACGTATCGCCATAGCCACTGATGCGCACCAGATAAGTTCCATTGCGCGGTACAGTAAATCCCTCGATAGCCGCATTGTGGCTCGTTGGTGTGTAATCGTCATTCTGAATGAGGACGTTCTCGCTAGTATCTTCAATCGTGATGATGGGATCTAGTTCGCCGTTGATGCTCTCTGCGATGAACGAGAACATGGCACCATCACGCGCAGGCAAACGCCAAACGGCGGATTCACCCGCAGCCAACGATTCCGTAATGGTCTGGCCAACGACGAGGTCTTCCTGGGCACGGGTAGGACCCCACATGAAGGCGAGTAGGGCAATGGGAATGAGCCAGGCCAGGGGCCGGGATTGTCGGGTCATTGCTCAGGCATCCACCGCGGGAAGTTAACCTTTAGCGTAGCGACATAATCAACGAATTGATCTAATTGGAGTTCGGCGCCATTCATACCCCGGTCGCGCTCCGCTTCGTGCAGACGGCGCTGTGCGCCTGCTTGGCGCATATCTCGGATGGATGAGCTACCTTCATCAGGCTTTTTGCTTTTGGGTTCCAGCATCTTAAACTGGCTGCTGAGCGGAATGTTCTCAAAATCATCTGGGGAAACGAACGAGTAAACCGGGATGACGTTGTCCTCTTGCTCTAGGGCGCAAGCAATGACATACCAGCCACGCTTGACCCGTTGGCTCTTCTTGACCGCAAAACGCCAGAATAGCACGTTTACATGCTGCTCAGGGTCTACCACGCGCTCGATCTTCTCATCGCGCGTCAGGGCGATGCGCTCCCGATTGATGTGTAGCATACGGCCACTGGACCAACGCCCCGTCAGATAGCGGTCCGTCACATAGGTCGCCAGCCCGCCGATGCCCATCGCAATCATCATATTCAGCAAAAGTCCACCAGGGAACACGAAGCGGTCGAGAATAAAAAAGCCAATAATGGTTCCGGCTACCAGGGTGGCACAACCCGCAGCGCGGATGCCGTTATGCTCAATATCGACGGCGTAAGTGCGTTCTTTCTCAGTTTGCGCGATAGGTGGTACGCTGGTTGCTTCAGTCATGGTGGATAAAGTCCTCTGCTTGTTAGCGACTTATGCGGCATATAACCCAATATTGCCAAAGAATAGCATCAATGTATTAAAAGTTGATGTGGATTTGCTACGGTTACTGACTACTGAACCCGGCTAGATAGCCTTTGCCAGCATGATAACCCGTTCTGTATTGGGCTTGCCAGGTTGGTATGGTGCCAAATCAGGCGTAATAATTGTGTGGATATCAAAATTGGCGCGTTTGGCCAATGCCACGACTGCCTGGACCGGATAAGCTCGCATGGTGCGCGAAGCCTTCTGGCGCTGCCAGACATCGTTCTCCCGTCGCGTGTAGATATAGTAATCGCGCACCTGGATTTGGCGCTCAAAGTCGTAGTGATTTTTAGCAAACACAGTCAGGTCGTCAGTATCGTAAATTAATCTATCCCCCGTCTGGTAACGGATAACCAGGCCTTCAATCGTATATAGATCGAACATGAACAGGCGACCTTCATGCAGGGTCTTGCGGATGCATTGGAAGGCGGCTTCTAATTGCTTCAGGCTGTCCATCTCACCCAGCACATTCAGGGCCAGGGCCATATCCATCCCGCTGATGCCCTCTAATGATAGAATATCCTGCTGCTGCCAATCGACGGACCCACGTCCGCCGCTGATAGACGCTTTGGCTTGTTCCAGCATCGCTTCAGACTGGTCGACCCCAGTAAGCAGGTACCCATGTTGCGCCAACCATTGTAGGCCTTTGCCAGTGCCACAGCCCAGGCTGATGATGCGGCGTCCCATCCAATCGTTACGCAACGCATAATCTACCAGGCGCGGCGTGAGCGCCTCGGCAAAGTTGCCAAAGTCCAGTTTGTCATAAACGGAGGCTAAAATATCGTAGTTTGGGGCCATGCGCTTCGCTTTGATCGTCTTACACGCAGTCCAATAGTCGTATAGCGCACTCTAGCATATCCTGACGTCTGCTGCCAGAGAAAACGGGTAGTCACGCTATGAGGTTTGTTTTTCCGAACGAACTTACCGCTTGATTGGCATCCAGTAGCCTTGTGACGGTGCCGTCACGATATACGAAGGGCGACGTGGATTTTCTTCTAGTTTTTGCCGCAGCCGAGAGATATTGACCCGCAGAACGGAAAAATCGCCACGATATTGCTCTCCCCATACCGAGCGCAGGAGTTCATCATGAGAGACGACGCGACCCGAATTGCGCATCAGCATGACGAGAATGCCATACTCAATCGGCGTCAGATGCAGCCGACGACCACGAATCATGGCTTGCCGACGGGGCATATCCAATTCCAGGTCACGCACTTTTAGGCGCGTTTCCGGCTTGGGTGTCCATTCGACACGACGCAGCAGCGCACGCACGCGGGCTACCAGTTCTTCAGGTGAAAAAGGCTTGGACATATAGTCATCTGCACCGGCCTCCAAAGCGATGACGCGATCATTATCCTGGCCATAACCGCTCAAGATAATCATCGGCAGGAACGAATGCGTCCTGACGTTGCGCAGCAAGTCGATGCCATTGATGTCGGGCAGATCAATATCGAGTAACACGAGATCAGGCGTATTCGACGTAATTTCACTGAGTGCGACCTCGCCCTGTGCGACAGATTCCGCATTGAAGCCCGCATCTTCTAAAAGGGTACACACGACCTCGGCGGTGTCTTCATCATCTTCTACTATGAGAATATTGAGGTCACGCTGCTGGACAGTTACCATACTCAAACGCCTGATAAACTAATATGTAACACTCTTGAAACCTGTTATACCACAGGAAGTGTGAGTGTACAACTAAATAAGCCCACCCTAACTATTCAAACACAATTATACATTAAGCGCAAAAGCACATACAAACTCAGTTTGTACGAACTTGTCGACAATATTAAAGAATATTGTGGCAAATTATTCGCACGATTATCTCTTTCAAAAGGTACACTCTAAGTGATGTCCAAATGCTCATCTATGAAGTGTGCAATGGCATCCAGTGATTGGACAGCTTGCGGTAGTGACAAGAAAAGTTGCCATACATGCCACATACGCGGATAGATCTCCAATTGCACGCTGACGCCGACTTCTTCTGCTAATGTCGCGATACGAACCGCATCGTCACACAGTACTTCCTCTTCACCCACGTGGATCAGCATCGGCGGCAATCCCTGTAAGTCGCTAAATACAGGTGAAATCAACGGGTTGCGTGCGTCCTGGCCTGCCAAATACGATGCATTCATGAATCGGGTTGCTCTTGGATGCAACACGGCATCATACTGCTGTTGAAACAGGCCTTGCTTGTTGGACAAATCCGTCACGGGGGAAAGACAGGCAGCCGCCCCAGGCAGGGGAATATCGTTGTCTCGCAGTTGTAGCATCGTTGTGATTGTCAGATTACCACCAGCGGAGTCTCCTGCTATAGCGATATGATCGCCAGCAAATCCCTGTTGCAGTAGCCAGCGATAAGCCGTCACGCAGTCATCTAACGCAGCCGGAAAAGGATGTTCAGGTGCCAGTCGATAGTCGACCATCAGCACCCGAATCCCTATCTTTTTGGCGAGATACGCGGCCATCTCCAGATGCATTGAGGTCAAACCATAAATAAATCCACCGCCGTGTATGTAGAGCAGCACCCGGTCGCCGAGGCTATCATTTGGAGTGAGCCACTCACAGCGGACACCATCGGCATTGACAGCCTCACGCTGGATGTTATCACCGAGACTGACGCGCTCGGCGCTTTTTCTGATGCCCCATTGTGCGATTGAAACGGGTACATAGGCGGTCAGGGTACGGGTTAACGCCAAACCGGCACGGATGCGCTTTTCAGCAGGGGAGATGGCCATTTACTTATCTTTCTAGATGCAACACACAAAACTAAATAGTCGGACAGAACGACGCGGCAAGAAGATCGGCCTTATTGTGAAAGCAAGCCCTTCATCTGATTGTACATAAACTTGGTTGCCCGCAGCGGGCTGATGCGATAGAAGACGTTCATAAGTTTGGCATCGTTGCCTACATAAACCTGGAACTTATCCCGTTCGATCCCGTCAATAATCGCTTGAGCGGCATCTTCAGCCGATGTAGCACGCATGGGTGACGCGTTTTCCATATCGGCGGCTGCGGCTGGCATATCTACTCCTGAATTCTCTGTGATATTGGTGGCGATGGCACCTGGGAATACGACTGTAACGCCCACATTTGTGTCGATTAATTCAGCATACAGTCCCTCTGTCATCAGCTTGACCGCAGCTTTTGATGCGCCGTATATTGTTTGCCCCGGTACAGGGAAGAATCCACCCATGCTGGAAACATTTGTAATATGTGCTTCAGGACGCTTCAGCAGATGGGGGAGAAAAGCCCGTGTCATATAGATGACGCCATACAAGTTGACGTTGAGGACGCGCTCAATGATCTTATCATCCAGGTCAGCTAATTTCACAAACGGCTGGATAATGCCTGCGTTATTGATGAGGCCATCGACTGTGCCATGCGCATTGATCACAGCCTGCGGCAGATTATCGACTGCTCCCTTGTCGCTGACGTTGACAATATGGGTGCTGATTTTTCTCTTGTTTGAACCCGCCAGATTGACCGTCTCGGCCAGTGTATCCGGGTTGAGGTCCACCGCAGCGACCTTTGCGCCCATCGCAACCAGCTTCAGCGTCAAAGCACGACCTATGCCACTTCCGGCCCCTGTCACAACAATAACTTTATTTTGCATCTTCATGGGATGCCCCCTTTATAACTCTTGCAATAAACACACTGTAATAATTTGCAACTTATTATACTACTCTACTTTGGGATTTACCCCTAAAAGCAAAAAATCCAGCACAAGGCTGGATTCTGATGTGGGCGGTGAGGGACTTGAACCCCCAACCCCTCGCTTGTAAGGCGAATGCTCTGGCCAATTGAGCTAACCGCCCATCAAAGGTCAGTATACAAGGGAGCCTTCCCAATGGTCAATAGTTAGTCCAGCCAATTGGGTTTAGAGATGCCCACATATTCTTGGATAGCGCCATAGATATGTTGCACGTACCGAGTACTGCTAATTTCGATGCGACAAACACCATAAGGTAATTTATGAGATTTAGCTAGACTGCTCTTGGGTCTGTTGTTGATCGTGCTTTTCCTGATTTGAGATGCGTCAAGTTGAAGAACTTCTAGCCAGTATTGTTTGATTCTCTCGAAGTCCTCTGGCTGATTGACATAACAATTGATGCGAATGGTAATCAGGTCTTCTGGCACACTGAGGGATTCTCTAATGAATTTGATGAACAAGGTCATCATATCGCTATCGGAATTGGCAAACCCCAAGACATTTCGATTTTTCGTGCCCTCTGCCCAGTAGAGCATGCAGCCCCACGAGTGCAGTAGATCGCCTTCGCGAGCTTTGAGCCGCCCCTCTTGCTGATACTGCTCACGTTGCTGGCGATGTTTAGCTTTGTTGGCTTGACTGCCGTTACGCTGTGCCGGATGATGCTTATTGCGATCATCCAGGTGCGCTTGCTGCTGTGCTGTGAGAGCAATATCGCGTCCCCACAGGCTAACAGACGAGCGAGCCACGCTCAGCTCTGCGGCGATTTCTTTGATTGACAGCCCCTGTTGCTGACGAAGGTACCTTGCGGCCCGCCGTTCTTCGGGTTTCGCCATTTGCGTATGGCCTCCCTTGTTGCTGAGACTTGCCTACAGGTATCATACCCTAATTGATACTCACGAACTCGGAGAAGCTATGGCGACCCTCTACCAAGATAAATTACGCGAACGCGGCCTCTCGCTAGCACACGATTTACAGCAGCAAGGTTACAAAACGGCTCTGATTGAGGACTCGTTCCGCGATTATATGGTCAAGCTGCAAATCGCAGCCCAGGATGGCAGTGACGCAGGCAAGCTGAACCTGTACTACAGTCCCAAGCGCAAAGAGTTCACCCTCAAAACGCATGAGATGAAGAACAAAAAGCTGGCGCAGGAGCTGGAGTCGCTCTGGCATGAGCTGAACAACACCACCCCGGCAGCCGACATCAACCTGCCGACCAAGGGCTACGTGGCGTTTGTCGACGGGGCGCATATCAATGGCATGGTGGGCTACGGCGCGGTGATCCTGCGCGATGGCAAACCTGTGACGGAGCTGTTTGGCCGCGTGTTGGATCATCAGGATACACGCCAGGTCGCTGGGGAATTGGCTGCCACGCTAAATGTACTCGAATGGTGTGAGCAAGAAGCTGTTGATACCATCACCATCATCTATGACTACAAAGGCATCGAGCAGTGGGCGACCGGGGGCTGGAAAACAAACAAGCCGCTGACACGTCAATACGCGGCAGCGGCTAAAGCATCACCTGTTGATGTCACCTGGCTCAAGGTGAAGAGTCATACCGGCGTCAAATGGAACGAACGCGCCGATAGACTGGCCAAGAAGGGCGCTCAACAGCGCGTGTAACTACAGGCGTGGGGCCGTGACCCCAGTCTGGCCTTGGTACTTGCCTTTTTTATCGGCATAGGATGTGGTGCACGGCTCGTCGGCTTCAAAGAACAAGACTTGCGCGAGACCTTCATTGGCGTAGACCTTGGCAGGCAAGGGCGTCGTGTTGCTGATTTCTAATGTGACGTGGCCTTCCCATTCCGGCTCGAAGGGCGTCACATTCACGATTAGGCCGCAGCGCGCATAGGTCGATTTGCCCAGGCAGACCGTCAGCACTGACCGCGGAATGCGGAAATACTCAATGGACCGCGCCAGCACAAACGAGTTCGGCGGGATAATGCACACCTCACCGCGAAAATCCACGAACGACTCCGGCGCGAAGTTCTTGGGGTCGACAATCGCCGAGTGTACATTAGTAAAGATTTTGAACTCGTCGGCTACGCGCAGGTCATACCCATATGAGGACACCCCATAGCTGATGACATCCTGGCGCACCTGGCCATCGACAAATGGCTCGATCATGCCGTGTTCCAATGCCATCTCGCGTATCCAATGGTCGGGCTTCAGTCCCATGTTTGTCTCCTATTTGATGTCACATAGCTAGGTTCTGTTGATATGGGAAGAAAGAGGTTTTTCTCAGGCCTCAAACTTAGCCGTTGAAAATCTTCGATTCCCACAACTAGAATTTTTTGGTGTCACCTTTTTTGCAAAAATGGTGACAATCCAAAAGTGAATATATCTGTTACATGCGTTCCGGGGCGCTCATACCCATCAGGTCCAGCACCCGCTTGAATATAATGCGGGCAGCGTGATAAAAGCGCAAGCGAGCACGGGTCACATCTTCAGGAATGCCTTCGCCAATGGCCCGGACGTTGTCATAAATGGGATGGAAGGTTCCGGCCAGTTCCTGCGCGTAAAAGGCGATTTTGTGCGGCTCATACAATTTGGCCGATGCTTCGATCACTTCGCCCATTTCCAGCGCTTTACGGATGAATGCCAATTCTTCATCGTCCAACAGGTTGATGTCGGCGCCCTCGTCACTCAGGCCCCGCGCCTCTGCTTCGCGTTCGATGCCACAGCAGCGCACATGCGCATTCTGAATGTAATAGACTGGGTTGTCGTTGCTCTGCTTGACGACTTCCTCAACGTTGAAATTAAGGTGTGAACCCGGGCTGCGCGCCAGCATATGATAGCGGATAGCATCGGCGCTGGTCATTTCGACCAGTTCATCCAGCGTATCGTAGACGCCGCGCCGCGTGCTCATCTTGATCTCTTCTAGTTCGCCCGTTTCCGGGTTTTCCCGCACAGCCCGCACCATCTGGTTGATAATCACATGAATGCCGGACGGGTCCATGCCCAGCGCTTCGATACCCATCTGCACGACCTTATACTGCTGGCCATGATCGGCCCCCAGCACATTCACCATGATGTCGAAGCCGCGCTCGATTTTGTTCTTATGGTAGGCGATGTCTGGCAGGGTATAGGTCGGTACACCATCGCTCTTGACCATCACGCGGTCTTTTTCATCACCAAACTTTGTCGTGCGGAACCAGATAGCCGGGTCCAGGTTGGCGGCTTTGGCTTTTTCCTCATCGGTTGCGCCTTCCCATTCGGACGCTTTATAGGTGTAGCCGCGTGTCTCTAGCTCTTCGAGTACATTCCAGATGGAGCCATCCTGGAACAAACTGTCCTCGTTGAAGAAGTTATCATGCACGATGCCGATCTGTGCCAATGTCGCCCGGATCCACTCGAACATTTTGGCTTCCGCGAATTCCTTAAAAGGCTTCCAGTCAGCATCGACCAGCTTATCGCCCTCTTTTTCGGCCATTTCCTTGGCGAAGTCGATCAGGTACTCGCCCTGGTAGCCGCCTTCCGGCAGCGATACATCCTGGCCGAGCGCCTGCAAGTAGCGCGCTTTCAGACTTTTGCCGAGCATGACCATCTGCATACCGGCGTTGTTGAAGTAATACTCGCGCTGGACATCAAACCCGGCAGCTTCTAGCAAACGGGCCATCGTATCGCCGATGATGCCGCCCCGGCTGCGCCCAATCGTAATCGGGCCGCTGGGGTTGGCGCTGACGAACTCCACCTGCGCTTTGCGACCTGTGCCCAGGTCCAGCGAGAAGTAGCCTTCACCGTCAGCGATGATCTGTTCGATTTGCTGCCGCAGCCAATCCTGGCTCAGCGTAAAGTTGATGAACCCCGGTCCCGCGATTTCGACATCGGCCACGAATGCGGCTTCTGGTAGGTGCTTCACAATCGCTTCAGCGATGTCGCGCGGTTTTTTCTTGGCGACTTTAGATAGTGCCATCGCTACCGGGCAGGCATAATCGCCCTGACCATCGCGTTTGGTTGGCCCAATCGGAATTTCAGGAATCTCAAATTCTGGTAAATCACCTGCGGCCTGGGCCGCTTGGATCGCTGTCTCGATAAGGTTAGCGTGTAACTCTGGGAGCAATTTCACAGTGGACTTGCCTTGATTTGTCTCTTGGATATGGAATGGGGCAGATTGTAACAAAAGGGCGTTTATAAAGGTATCCCAGGCTTGATGCCTGTTTGGTGGGCTACGTAGCGCGTAGGACCTCGATTACACCCTCATCGGCAGTCGGCATCCCCAGATTGCAATTGCTGCATTGCCAGCCCGCAGCTTGGGGGACGATTGTTTGCTGCTGGCAGCGTGGGCAGATCATAGACTCATGGGCAGGCATCGCCCCAATAAAGTCCGATTCCCCGCCTTTTTGTGCCCATACGAGGTCATAGTCCGTATGCCACACATGGAACGTCGCGCCGACGATACCGCGCTCGCTTAGCATATCGGCCATTTCGGATTCATCCCACAGTCGCCCCGGCATATACGTATTGACGCGCCGCGTCGTCAGCAGCAGGCCGCCCGGTCGCAGCACGCGGATGATCTCATCCAGTCCGGCTTCTGGCTGCGGCATAAACTCCAGCGCTTCCATACACGACACCACGTCGAAGCTATCATCCGGGAAAGGTAGATCGGTGCCATCGGCCCATAGCAGCGTAACATACTCATCGAAGTGCTCGTTAGCAATTTTTTCCGCCGCCCGTGCGATCATCTTGCGACTGCGTTCTACGCCGATGATGTGTCCCTCAAAGCGGGCATGTTGACACAGCGCCAGCGGCATGCGGCCTGTGCCCGTCGCGACATCTAGCACCAACGGGTCCGTCGCTGGGATCTTGGCCAAAAGCGGTTGCGCCAGATAAATATGCTCTTCGACATCATCATACTGCTTGATGTTGTCATAGCGGCTGGCGTAGACATCATACAGCCAGATGACGACGCGCTTGCCCAGGTAAACGCCTTCGGTATCGATCAACAGCCACCAGGCTGCAAAGCCCACGATGAAGATCAGGACCAGCGCTGTCACCAGCGGACTCATTTTAGAAGGCCTTCTTCCTGTAGATAGGGCACGCAGCGATTGACGCCATCTTCCAGGCTGACCTGCGGCTGCCAATCCAAGAGACGCTTGGCCTTTTCTGTGGAATACATGGTTTCGCCGATCATCTGGTCAATTAGTGCGGGCAATCCTTGCGGTTCACCGCGTAGTTTGAGGAAAAATTCAATTACCGGGGCGGCGATAATCGCCACGCTTTCCGGGATGCCCAGCCAGCGGTGGTGCCCCGCCAGCCGTTGATACTGTCCCATGAATTCGCGCCATGTCGGCGAGGGGTTCGGCGCGCAGTTGAAGGCTTCGCCAACTGCCGCCGGATGTGTCGCCAGCACAGTCATCAGATCGACCACATCATCGACGTAAATCGGGAAGCAGTTGCCTTCCCCCTGGCCGATGAAAATCGTCGGTTTGCGTTTTGCTAGTGAAAAGAATTGCTTTGTCCAGAAGGTGCTGCGCGGCCCATAAATCATGCTGGGCCGGATGATACTATAAGCCAGGTCATGGGCTTCTGCGATTTGCTTGAGGGCTGCTTCTGCCAGCGATTTGGTGCGATTGTAAGGCGGCGCGCCCGGTAACTGCGGTCGATCTTCCGTGACAGTGCCCTGGTTGCGATAACCATATACGGAAACCGTGCTGACATGCACCAGTCGTTCGACGCCAGCCTGGGCAGCAGCTAACGCGACGTTGCGCGTACCCTCAACGTTGACTTCTCGCTGCTGTTCCAGATTGCCGAATGCAATCGCCGCTACATGGAAAACAACGTCCACGCCGTGCATATGCGCTTCTAGGCTGGCCACATCGCTGACGTCGCCTGTGACAATGTCGACCGAATCTAGGTCACGGATGTAGTCTGCACGGGCCGGATTACGCGCCAGCGCCTTGACCTGTGCGCCTTCTTTTGCCAGCCGATGCACCAGTGCGCCACCCAAAAAGCCAGTCGCGCCAGTCACGAATACGGTCTTGCCTGCTAACGACATAAATCCCCCTCAACTGACTCACTCATTTTATGGGTGACAATCCCCTTGTGGGAGCATGCGGGTAAAACCCTCGTCATCTATAGACTAGATAGGCTTGGTGGCTTTGACGACCAGATATTTCTCATTGGCGCCCAGCACCTCCACCGAGCGAAAATGTTCTTCAGCAATTTGCTCATAGCGCAAAAAGGCATTCGCCACCCAGATCAGTGCCCCATCTTTTTTGAGATGCTTACTAGCTTCCCGGATGATGCGATGGGCCACATTGGTCGTCACATCGAATTTTTCATGGAAAGGTGGGTTCGTCAGGATGAGGTCGAAGGGTTGGCTATCTAGGGCGCTGAAAACATCGCTGGCCAGCACTTGCGCGTTGTCGATGCCGTTATGCTTGAGTGTTGCCTCGCTGCACTCGACAGCCAGTAAATTGTTGTCGATTAGCGTCACATGCTCGGCGAATGCCGCTGCACTCGCTCCGATAACACCTGTGCCACAACCGACATCCAGTACCCGCTTGCCTTCGGCTACTGTCGCCAGATCGACCGTTTCCAGCAGCAGTTGTGTGCCTTCATCCAGCTCTTGCCAGCTAAAGACTCCCGGCATAGTCCCGACCGTCAGCGAACGGCCATCGGGCAGATTGAACGTGCGCTGTTGCATATGCGTCGGGTCGGCACCCCAATCCGATGGATAACGCTTGGCGGTCGGCTTGCGAATACCACCCACGCGGTGGCGCTTCTTGTAGATCAATGTATTGACTTCGCCAAATAGGTCAGCCGCATCTTTCAGGACGCTTTTTGCGCCGCCTTTGGTCGGCCCGCAGACATAGATCATACCGTTCTCAGCTAGCGATTGTGCCGCTGACCACAACTGCGCCCGTGCCACATCGCGGCCTTTCGGCACAAAGATAATGACCTTGTCATACTGTGCTTGCCCTTCTGGGAACACGGAGCGATGTACGGTCATATTATCTAGCGAGGGCAGCGCATGTAGGTGGCTGTAGTCCAGGTCATACACATCCAGTTGAGCCACCTTATTCGCCAATTGACGCAGCAAAGCAAATGGCTCAGCGGTCAGGCTCAAGACGCGGTCATCAGCCCCAAATTGGGCGACTTCCTGGAGTAAAGTGGTGCTAATCGAAACGGAATCGGTTGCTTTTACCATCTAATTTGCCTCAGTTGCCAGCAGGTCGGCATTACGGAACTGCATATCGTACAGTCGCGCGTATAGGCCGTTGTTGGCCATTAGTTCGTCATGTGTGCCCAGCTCAACGATGTTTCCGGCTTCGATCACCGCAATGCGATGCGCGACCCGTACCGTGCTCAGTCGATGGGCGATAATCAAGGTCGTGCGATCTTGCATCAAGCGCCCCAGCGCCTCTTGCACCAGATGTTCGCTTTCATTGTCCAGGCTGCTGGTAGCTTCGTCCAATAGCAAGATGCGCGGATCTTTCAAAATAGCACGGGCGATAGCGACGCGCTGTCGCTGCCCACCACTCAGCTTGACCCCGCGCTCCCCGACCAGCGTGTCGTATTGTTTGGGCAGCGCCATGATGAACTCATGGGCGTTGGCCGCTGCCGCTGCTGCCATCATCTCGTCTTCGCTGGCATCCAGACGCCCATACAGGATATTGTCGCGTATCGTTCCACCAAATAGCAGCGTTTCCTGCGGCACGATGCCGATATGCTCGCGCAGGCTTTCCTGGGCGATTTCGCGGACATCCGTGCCATCCACCCGGACAGCGCCATGCTGTACATCATAAAACCGTGGAATCAGGTTGAAGATCGTGCTCTTACCAGAACCGCTTGGACCAACCAGCGCCACAATCTCGCCCGGTGCGACGTCCAGTGAAATATCGTGCAGTACGTCGAGGTCCTCCTCATAGGCGAAGCGTGCATTATCCAATGTGATGCGGCCTTCGACGCGATTTAAATGTTGGGCATTAGGAGCATCTTCCACATCCGGCGCAGAATCCAACAGGTAGAATACGCGCTTAGATGCGCCCAATGCTTCCTGGAAGGTGGCATACAGCCGCACCAGTGAGGCGAAGTTGGCCGCCACAGTCAGCCCATAGATCAGGAACGAAATCAGCGCGCCGCCCGTCAGCCGCCCATCGAGCACTTCACGACCACCGAACCACAGCACCAGTGATAGGCCACCGAAGCCCATGAACGCCACAAATGGGCCAAACACGGCCCGTATCCGCAGCAGCTTAACAGTCGCGTCAAAGGCTTCCTGGATAGCACCCCGATAACGGCCCTTTTCATAGGGTTCTCTAGCGAAGCTCTTGACCTCGCGTATGTTCTGGAAAACTTCCTCGGCGACGATCGTCGCCTCCGCAATGCGCTCCTGTACGCGCTCGCTG
The DNA here is from genome assembly GCA_002699585.1 of Anaerolineaceae bacterium. Taxonomy (GTDB): domain Bacteria; phylum Chloroflexota; class Anaerolineae; order Aggregatilineales; family Phototrophicaceae; genus Phototrophicus. The sequence continues at coordinate 781,002 of PABP01000009.1, forward strand.
TAGCGCCGAAACCCCAATCCGAAGAACAGACTGACGAACACAGTGATTGGCACCATGACTAGGATGAACAGGCTCAAGCGCCAATTGATAACGAACATGATCGTGATAGCCCCAACCATCGTCAATGACTGTGATAAGAGCTGAGTCAGGCTGCTCGTTAGGGCGCTTTGCATGCGCCCCACATCGTTCGACATGCGGCTGATGAGTTCGCCCACGCGCGTATTGGCGAAGAATCCCAGCGAAAAGCTCAGTAGCCGATTGTAAAGCGCTACACGAATGTCCATCACCACGCGCTCACCCGCATAATTGGTGGCGTATGTTTCGACTAGCGACGTCAGCGACCGCAGCAAAAATACAGCCAGCAGCAGCAGCGTGATCTGGTCAAGCAGGGCAAGATCGCGTTGTTCCAATACGCTGTCGACGACTTGCTGGATGACTGCCGGGAACACCAGCCCCAAGACGGAACTCATCACCAGCGCGACGATAGCAATGGCCAACCAGCCAAGGTAGGGTCGTATATAGCTGACTAACCGTCGCCATTGCACCGGGACGTCGGGTGTGAAAACTTCTTGCGAAAGACGACGGCGTCGGAAATTTCGCATGATACCCATAGTGGTTTATCCTGCTTCGCGTAACGATTTAATGTAAGTATTGGCGGGTTAATGATCTGTAACGATTGTACTCGCCTTAGGCTATCACATCATGGGGCGATTTCGAGAGTGCAATCAACACTCTGATATTCTTCTTACTGTGTAATCTATTACTTAATCGACGGATCTATGCGCTTTGTTATGCTGATTGCATCATGCTAATGACGACGCCCTGGGTATCCATCGGCAGCACCCGCACCTGCGCTGGAATCCGAATATTCTCGAAGGCGATTTCGATGGCTTCTGCGATGCGATCATGATGATCCTGCGCCAGGAAGACCATCGCGGGGCCACCGCCGCTGGTCGTCACGCCCAGCGCTCCCGCCAATCGTGCGACTTCTGCCACATGGGCAAAGCCGCCAATACGCCGCTGTATGGCATCGTTCATAATGCCTTTTTGCAGTGTTGCTACCAGCGCAGGCAAATTCCCTTCACCAAAGGCGTCGATCAGGATAGGCAGACTGTGTAAACTGGCCAGCATATCAGCCATCTGCACCCGTTCTGGCATTCGAGGACGTTCAAAGCTTTCATCAAGGCGTATCGCGACGATCAGCTTAAACGGTGACAGCGCCAATGAACGATACATCACCCGGTCGCCATCGTAAGCGTGGGCTGCCAAGCCGCCTACAATCGATGTAATCGCATGGTCGGGCCGTTGGGTAGCCGCTGCCGCTAACTGGATCAGTTGGGATCGATCATATGGATTATCTAGCAGGTTGTTGCCACCGATGATGCCTGCCGTCATAAAGGCCTGCTCCGCGCCCAGCCCGCTATTCAACGGAATATCATTGTGGATGCGGATCGTTATGCCCTGTGGTGCGCGCTCAAACGCCTGGAAGATACGCATCATGCCCAGCACCACCGGATGCCGCAAGCCCATTGCATAACTGCCTGCACCTTCGCCAGATGTCTCGACGATTAATTTGTCATCATCGCGCGGGGTGATTTCCACCTGCGTATACAGGCCCAGGGCCAGGCCCAGCGTGCGTAAATTGGGGCCGAAGTCCGTCATGGTGGCGGGTAGCCGAATTTTGATCTTTCGCAAGGGGTTCCCTTTGGCGCATATCGGCACTCAGTTGATTTTACAGTTGGATCTGGCGTAGGGCCACTGATTAGAGTTGAACCACCGGAAGCACAAAGGTCACGCTGGTGCCTTCATCGAAATTGCTCGATGCCCACATATCACCACCATGTCGCTGGATAATCGTCCGCGCAGTTGTCAGGCCTAGTCCGCTGCCAGGGATTGCATTGACGCGCGCATCCCGGCTGCGATACATCCGGTTGAAAATGCTTTCCAGTTCATCGTCGCTAATGCCGATGCCCTGGTCGGCCACACTGCAATACAAATCGGTGACATCGCCCCAGGCATGGATGGCAACCGGATGCTCTGCATGCGAATACAAAATGGCATTGGATAGCATATTTTCGATGACGATTTGCAGCCGTTCCGGGTCGCCCATGACCACGGGTAGCGGCGTCTGTAGCGACGTTGCAATGCTGATGTCGTGCTGTCGTGCCACCACGTGCATATTCGTCACAGCCGCTTTGATGGTATCATCCAACCGAATCGGCAAGTGACGTAGCGGCATACCTGCTTCAACCCATGCCAGGTCCACAAGTGGCCCGACCACGTTTTGCAGCTTGTCACTGGTATCGTGCAACCGCTGCAAAAAGCGATCCTGATGCTCATTGAGATCCCCATAGCGTCGGATGAGGTCCGCGAACCCCGTAATGGCGGAAATGGGACTGCGCAGGTCATGTACGATGGCTTGCGTCAATGCCGAACGCCGCGTTTCCAGCTCACGCTGTTCGGTGACATCCCGTAGTAGCACCACTCTTTCGCCCGTTTCGACAGTCGTAGCGATGCCCTCTGCTAACCGCCGCCGGGGTAGCCGCACATCGAGCTGCTGCGTACCGTCCCGTTGCAGCAAATTGAGCAGGGCATGGTTGCTCTTGAAGGCTTGGCGATAGTTTTTTCCTGTCAGGGCTTCCGGTGAGGTACTCAGCATAGCGGCCGCCGCTGGATTAGCATGCGTCAATTGCTCGTCTTTGGCAATCAGGATGCCTTCGCCGCTGCTTCGAAACAGGAATTCAAATAAGGTGGCTGTGTTGACGGCTTGTGTCATGACTTCAGCGATCTTCTAAATAGGATAAATATTGAGTCTTATGGTCTAATCTTCAATATCAACATGGATGACCACGCGCTCGGTAGGTTGTTCTGCTGTGTCATCCACCTCAGTGGCTTCAGCTTGGGTGGAAATTTCAGCCTTTACGGCTTCATTGACCGTTGGCGTTGCCCATTTTTGCACAGGCTGAACAGGCTCGCCATCCGGGTCGATGATGGACTGCCAGCGGGCATCACCCGCTAACTCATGTGTCGTCCCACTGGGGAACTTGACCGTGATCTTTTTCCGTGTTCGGCGCACACTGACGCCGTACTGTCGCACGGTAATTGCTCGGTCCCATCCGAACAAGCCCCCAACCCAGACTTTGCTCTGGCTGATGATGCGCACACCCATCAACTTATGCAGCAAATGCAGCGGCACAATCCCGGCCAGATGGTCGCCTTCGCCCAGGCCAATCGGCTGCTCGGCATGGTAAAACTGGCTGAACGCATTGTCGGCTTCCGTGACAACTGCCTGTGCATCCAGCAGCGCCTTGAGTAGTTCACCCGCTTGTTTGGCCGCATCCGCCGCGATCAAACCTTCGCCAACCAGTGTCAGCCAGAATGGCCAGATACCACCTGCGCCGTCCGCATTGCTAGGGTCATAATAGCGGCTGTTCGCTGGGACCATTGTCAACCCATTTGGCCGCATAAAGGTATCCGTATTGCTGGCCAGTTTCACCAGCGCCTTACGTTGATTTTCCGGCAAATCACCGACCCACAGCGGCAGCAGCGTATTCACGTCGATGCCTGTCGTGTCCAGTGTCGTCGCACTGATGGTATAGACGCGGCTGAGGCCATCGCACCAGATGCGGTCAATCTTACTGTAGGTCTTTTCTGATGTCAGCACGCCGTGCCGATGATACCAATGGACATCTTCAGAGTTGTGGCTCTCGCTGATGGGACGGTCCTGGTCGTCCAGGCCTTCGATGTGCAGCCGGATGCGCGGTACATGCTTGACGCCGCCTTCAATGCGCACGACGACCCTGTTGGGAATTAGCAGCGTATGATTGATGTCGTGGACGATGTCACCTGCGCCGTTTTCTAAAATGCGCGTGCCGCTGGTCGTGATATGTGTATCCCGGTCACGATATACAAAATGGCCATCCTGCCACAGCGCGTCGAGTTTCTTTTGCATCACGCTGATGATCTCAGTCAGCATCGGCAGTAGGGACTTTTTGTCCAGATGTTTGGCCATATGCTGGAGCGTTTTGGCTTCTGCCAGTAGGTAAGCCAGTAAATCTGGCCCTTCTACATAGCGAATATCTGCGCCCTGCGCCCAGGGTTGCCAGGTGGCAAAGGTCGGGAACGCGACATAGCCCGTTTGCCGTTCATCCTGCCATTCTGGGTGCTGATCGTGATCGGCATCTAGGTCTTTAGCCAGCCACCGCTCTAAGAAGCTCAACAACGCCGGGAAAACCGTCTCCAAGAAAGCATTGTCTTCGCTCTGCTGGAAGATATGCCACGCCATCCGCGCCAGGATCGGCAAACAGAGTAGGCCTTGCTGCTCACCACTTATGGCGGGCCGATTGTCGATAGCCCCGTCACTGGTCTGCGAGGATAGATAATTCTGGATCACACCCTCGGCAATTTTGGGGGCAACCGCTGCCATCGCTGGTGCTGCCAGATACGCGCTTGTCGGGTCCTGACCATCCCACCCCCGTGGGTAGTCGCTGCCATCGCCATTTGCGCTGTAGCCATATTCCGGCAGTCGTTTGGCAGAAAAAGTCGGCTTGGGGAAAGCCCCTGCACCCTCGAAGAAGGCTTGTATCAGTCGATTATAGGAGGCCGCAATCAGATAATCCCAGGCGAGGTTGCTGGTCTGCACCTGCGGGATCATCAGCGCCGCGTCGTCAATTTGCTGGAAGTAGGGTTCCCAATCTTGGGCCAGCCATGCCAGCACCCGTTTGAGCGAATCACGGCGGTCTTTGCCACCCACATGCACCCAGCGGACTGTTGAGCTGCCCTGGCCATCGATGTGAACATCACAGCCCACCTTCGGCCGATCATCGCGTGCATGTCCACCGTCGACCATAACAATCGGCGCGAGTTGTGGCATGTCACCCATATACAAGGCCTGACCATCTGTCAGGTCAATCAAGCCAAGTGGCTGCTCTTTATTCTTACGGATAACGTGGCCGTATAGGTCAAAGCGCAAGTCGATGGCGGGGTCAGCGCTGTTGGTCACGGTCATGGCGCAGCCCACCGACTGCGAATCCATCGCCCAGAATTGCAGCGTGATGGCCACTTCAGGCAGCAGTGCACCCTCAAGCTGAATGTAGTTGGGGGCGAATGCCGTCACCTTTGGGACGTTGTGGTAGGCGGCCCCTTCATAAAGCAAACGGCCGTCGTGCTCCCACATGGGGACCAGGCTAACCAGCCCTGCACGACCGCCGTATTGTGTTTGTAATGCGATTGCTGCTTGATCTCCGTCGCTCAGCCGGACTTGCCAGCTCTGGTCATCGAAGTAATCCGTTTCGCTCAGGCGGCTATCTGCCGCCAATATCAGCAGTGTGGATTGCTTGGTGTCCAGTTCCCAGCGACGGAGGTTTTTCATTCTCGATTATTTCCTATCCTAGACCAGGTTCGTGTGGCCTCGTCAATCAATAGTATATCGCCGTTGTAGGCTTGTAACACATGGTACCCAGGGGCCGATACATAATTACCATCAGCATCGACTTCGCCCCCATGATGGAACTCATAACGGGTGACAAAGCCCAATTCTGGGTCGACGGCCCAACCGATTAAGTTGCGCAGGTCGTCATTTTCCCGCCACAACTTGCCAAAACCACGGATCGGCTGCTGCAAACCTGGCTCCGGTGGGACCAGCGAGGCGTCTGTTTCAGGGTCGCCTTCTTCCCATGTATCATTATATACGAGCCAAACCTGGTTTTCGTTTTCATCTTTAGTCAAAACCCATATCTGCTGGACGGGTTCTAACCAGAACATACGCCCATTCTGGAAGGACTGTTCCGCCATAAATACCTGTCCAATAGTCGGTGTCGGGAAGCCTTCTGGTAGCGGGGTGCTCATGATAGTTTCTGTAGCAGCGGGATCATTGCTGGTGGTTTGGGCATCGGCGGGTTGGGTGGCTACAGCCTGCGGCGTTGCATCCGCGCTGGTGACATCCGGCTCCGCTGTTGCCAGTGATTGACTTTCAGGGGTGACGACCATCGTATGGACGACTGTCACTTCGCGCGTTACTTCAATGACAAACTGTGTGGCCGGTTCGCCAACCTGGCAAGCCGCGATGATTGCCATGATAGGCACGAGTAACAAGACTAAACGATTTCGCATGTTCTTCTCCACGTTTTGCGTCACATTTGTGTTGATGTACTACCATAAAAGTAGTGTTTATTCGCTTATTTGCCGCGCCATAATAGCCCGTAAGACGGCCAAAATGACGTCTTGACCAACAAGCACGTCATTTTATCAGACACCTAATCAAACGCAACCGTTCCTGATTGCTACACGCCAAAGCGCATATGAATCGTTGTTTTGGTGGCTCATAAACAGGGTTTGAGACAGTACTTTTGGCCTGCTTTTTATAGAATACCACCTGTCGTAAACACTTGTCACTGCGTTACAATACCCGTATCTTGACACGAAAATCCCCAAATAGGAGCGAATTGTGGACGAAGAACGCCAGGGTTGTAGCATGGTCGTCTTTGGGCCGATTGTCTTTATCATGGTCTTGGTGATGGTGCTGCTGGTGACCATTGTGACAGCGGTTGTGATTGGGGCGGGTGCGGTCGCTTAAAATTGGCCAAGCCTCATCATGAATATTCGACCGACAGGCGTCACCCTCAACAAGACCGAAGGCTATTTAGAAATTTCATGGTCCGATGACCGAGTATGCCAGTATCCCTTATCCCACCTGCGCGAGGCTTGCCCGTGTGTAGAGTGTCGTGGTGGCCATGAAAATATGGGTATGGAACACGCTCCCGACAATCTGCTGGAACTCAAACCAGCCCGTGACTACACCATGAACGAGCTGAATCCTGTCGGGAATTATGCTCTCCAACCCGTCTGGAACGATGGGCATGATTCAGGCATCTATACCTGGGAATACTTGCGCCATCTATGCCCGGAACCTGCACCGACTGACGAGTAGTTACTCAAGTCGATACATGCAGAATAATAAAAAGGCGAGATCACAGCGATCTCGCCTTTTTTGATAGCTTAGCTAAACAGCTTTAGTCATCCCACACAGGCTGCCGAATATCCGTAATCAGCGGCGTATTGGCGAAGTTACAGGTTGTCGCCTCCGGGATGAATCCTTCTCGAATCTGGTCCATTTGCGCATCGGGATTAAAGTAATTGTAAACCGCCCGTGACGACTCCGCGATGACCGGCAGAGATTCACTGTAGTCCAACCATTCCGGCTGATGCAGCATCATCACCATGACGTAATCGCCACCTGGTGTAAAGAACACCGCCGCGTTGCCATGCGTATCCGGTATCCAACCATGCTTATGCGCGACGCGCGTATCTTCCGGCACGCCCGCTTTCAGCAGCGCATCGACATTGTTATTGGACATCACATGCAACATCTGTCGACACTCGCGCGGCTCAATTGCGCCATTCAGCAGCGGCTCGTCGTTGTAGCCGCAGTTGTAGATGTCGGCCAGTAGGATGCCCATATCTTCTACCGTAATCTGATTAGAGAAATCGGCATTGCTCTTAGTCGCATCAACCGACGTTTCTGGGATATTTAAGGCCCGCGGCGGCAGCGGCGGATTATTTGGATCGAGCGTGTAAGGGGCTACCAGGAAGCTGTTATCCAGGCCCAACTGCTGGTACATCTGCGTGACAGCTTCGGCGCCATCCCATTCATCACCATCGCCGATGCTACTCAGCAGGCGGTTGGTGGCTGCATTTTCACTGCAAATCATCGTATTGGCGATGTCGGTCGCTAATCTTACATTCGGCGGATTATCGAGCGTGGCATACAATTCCGCCAGGATAGCAACCTTGTTGATGCTCGTCCCGCTGAAAGCGTAGTCATTGCCATAAGTAATCGATTCGCCTGTTTGCAGGTCCATCAAGAACATCGCACCGAAGCGGCTCGTAGCCGGGTCAAACCCGCCGTTGAGCGCGATGCGTGCCAGTTGCTCGCCCAATTGGGCCAATCCTGGGCTGACCGATTCGCCATCCTCGCTTGTGCTGCTGATGACCGATGGTGTCGGCGTCAATGTCGGCAGATTGAGCGTATTGTCGGAAATGGGGTCCGTGTTGTAGTAATTGCCCTGTATCTCTAGCAGGTCAATCGCTACCCAGGCGAACCCGGTCGGCGAATTCGGGTAGCGGATTTGCACCCAGGGGAATTGCGTATGATAGCCAGTAATCTCGTAGCGCTCCCCGGCCTGGGCGACGCCCACGCGCGGATACTGTGTCCCTGGACCATAGCGCACATTGATCTCGCCCTGCACGACACCCGCTACATTGAATGTCGGTTGGCTGGTGAAGGTTGCTGTTGGCGTCAGCGTGACTGATGGGCTGCTACTATCGGTGGTGCTGCCCTCCGTGCTGTTCGTTGGTGCGCTGATGGTCATAATTGGTGTGGTTGTTGGCTGTTGAGGTGCGTTCACAGCCGCCGGGTCGATGATCTCTTCTGAAATGGGCAGCGTATTCGGATCACCCGTTACGGTCACAATCTCCTCGTAAATCCAGCCAATCGGCTGCAAAGTGACCGGGTCAGCGATCAGCAGCCAGGGGTAGAATTCGCTCTGGGCGACTACTGGGTAAGATGTGCCCTCAATCATCTGGCCGACCTGGTCGAAATCGATGCCCGTCCCTGCGCGGATATTCACCTGATTATTGGCGGTTGCATGCACATTGCTAATCTGTGCCTGGGCCGTTTGCAGGACGACCACCAGCATCATCATAAGCATCATCGCAAGGATTAAGAGTTGCTTCAATCGCTGCATGAGTTTTCCCGTATCAATGGACATCACGCGGGCCATTATAGCACGGGCCATTTTCTCGATAACCCGCGTTTTTCCTACGTTTTGGCTGTTGACATTGGCCCGACTTCTGATATGATTTCGGGACTTAGCCGAAGTGGCGGAATTGGCAGACGCGCTACGTTCAGGGCGTAGTTCTCTTCACGGGAGTGTGGGTTCGACTCCCACCTTCGGCACAAACAGCGTCAGACACATGTCTGGCGTTTTTTGTTTGGCACATGTTGAGCATTTGAATCCAATGTCCACTTTTGGAAAACGGCAGATCAGCGTATAGTAAGCACAATGAGATGACCGTGTTTGTGACCATGCCTTGCCCATGTCAGTAGAAACGCGCCAACAAACTCAACAGCCTACTCGGCCTGAAAGCAAACGCCGCGCGCGCCAGCTTAGCAGCACGCAGGTGATGTTTGCCATTATCATCGCCATCGGCCTCATGCTGGCCATTAACTTCAGCACGCGCATTCTGGCGGATCGTGACTTGCAGACCATCAAAACAACGGTCGAGAACGAAATCGAGGATTTGCGCCGCGAACAAACCGAACTTATCAGCGAACGCAATTTTGCCCAGAGCGATGACTATGTTGCCTTATGGGCGCGTAGCGAAGGCCGTATGATCCGTGAAGGCGAAATATTGGTCGTGCCTGTTCCCCTGCGCTCGACACTGGAAATTCAATCCAGTCCTATCGAACTGGCGGAAGCAGAGACTTCTTTGCCGCGCCCGGAAAACTACCAGCTCTGGTGGAGCTTGTTCTTCGATTCCGAACCCCCACAGTAGCGATTCTGTTCTGAATGAAATTGAATAGCGTTGAGGTTAGCCATGTAAAGCGGCTGATGCATTATCGTCGTGGCTTGGCCCATAGATGCTCATGAGTAGCAGAACGAACCCCACGCTGAAGAAAATGGCCGCGATGACCAGTAAGGTGGCGCTGGAACTCAAGAAGGCAGACCGCATCAGCGCTAGAATAATTTCACCAATGAAGCGCTCCTGCGCATCTGCAAGCTGCCAGTTGGCCGTCAAGCTATTGAGTGTAATCGCTTGCAGCCCCAGTAGTGACACCAGCACCATCAATCCACTCAGCATGATAATCCCGCCCGTCCATCGTCCGAAGCTCCTCAGCGACTGCACCACCAATAGCACAATCAGGCTCAATATGGCCAGCGGACACACGAACAGCAGTGCAATCCCTTGCTGGTTGATGTTGACGAGCAGGTTCATCGCCTGTAAGTCGATGGCTTCCACATCCAGCGAACTGAGCGTGACTGTCTCCGGTAGTTGTGCCCCAATCGACTCAATCCATGTACTGATCCGACTAGCGGCAGCATCATAGAGTGTCTCAGGAGGTTGGCACATCGGCATCAACAAATCACCACCACTAAAAAACTGTTGCATGGTGGCAACCTCATCGTCGCTACAGGCTGGTAGAGTAGCCAGTAGGGCATCAACTGCTGCTTCCTTGGGGGGGCCTGTCAGGCTGTTCTTCAGGGGGCGTAGGTCAATGGGTTGGTCAATAATGCCAAATTGACCGCGTGTCACGCCATCAATGACTGCGATCACCAGATCGACTTGCTCGCCAATCCAGGTTGGTGGAATCAAATCAGCGGTGATGGTATGCCAGTCATCGTCATCAAGGCGCTCTGACAGGGTGGCCAGATCAAATGGGAAACCATGTTGGGGGTTATTATGTGCATCGTCAACCATGATGGAGAGCAGGTTTGGGACCAGTTCTTGGTAAACTTGTTCCCGGCTGAGGGCCGCACGGTAGGTATCTGCGTTGAAGATGGCCCGCGACATAGCCAGGTCCATTGCCGCCAGCAGGAAGAACAGGATGGCACATGGAACCAGCATCAAGGCGAATAAACGCGCGAGCCACTTCATAAACGTAGATGATTTCTCATAGTCAGTAAGAGGTTAAGATGTTGAAGGCTGCGTATCTACCTGTAAAAAGGGCGGTGGTGTTCCCGCATAGCCCAGGACATTGGCATTAGCCTCACCAATAGATAAGCTACCCGTCAGGTCGCTGCTGCTCTTGACCACGCCCAGGCCATAGATAATCCCATCTGGCGCTTGGGCACAACTGGTCAACGTACCGATCTTCTGCCCATCAGAAAGAATATCCAACGGGGCCGCTTGCGCCTCGCTGAGCTGCAACCGGACGAGCACACGGGCAATCCGTTCGCGGCTGTCCATCCGGGCGATGATCTCCTGGCCCGTATAGCAGCCCTTATTGAAACTGACCTCGTCATACAAGCCAATCTCCAGCGGAATTGCGTTTGCAAATTCTGGGGCCGCTGGTTGTCCCGCCCGGATGCGCAGAACGTTATAAGTCAATGACCCTGCCGGACTTAACCCAGACGCCTTACCTGCTTCCAGGATATGGTCATATACGGCTGAGGCGTCATCAATGTTGCATACGATCTGCCAGTGCCCACCGACCAGGGGCTTGTTTTTCAGCAGCGTGACGTCTTGGCCTGATATAGAAGTCGGCTTGGCTAGCAAGCCTTCAGTCTGTGGAATGTCTGCCGCCAGGTCGGTTGCGACGGTATCGGCGTTTGGCCCGTGTAGCCCGAACATGGCCGTTTGCTCTGTGATGTCCGTAATCTGTACATCGTCGCCAAAGAAGATATGCCGCTGCAAATACTGCGCGACGGCTGACGCACGCCCTGGCTCTGTTACGAGCAGAAAGGCGTCATCCAACGCATAGACCACAACCCGGTCGATGATGCGCGCGTTATCAGTGGTAAAAATCGTAGGACGGCCTTCGTATGCATTTAGATCGACCAGCTTATTGGTTGACATCCGATTGAGGAAATCGGCACGCTTTTGGCCTATCAGCCGAATGCGCCCCTGATGCGAGCGGTCTAGAATGACAGCCTGATTCAGGGCGTGGTCATATTCACGGGTCTGGTCTGCATAGTGCAGTGGAATGCCATCGCCAGCGAGGGTGGCACCGTGTCGCAAATGGGTTTCTCTCATACTCATGAGTGAACCCGTGTCGTATCACGATGGGCCGCACGCTCCTGCCGGATAATGCTGAGCAGTTCAGCCGCCGCTTCATCACGGTCGGAATTGACGATGGTATGGTCACATTCGGATTGGAAGGGGAGTTCGAGTATCTTGGCCCGGCTCAGGCGCTCCTGAATGACATCTTCGGGGTCGTTGCGGTCTTCCATCCGGGTGCGCAAATTAGCCAGGATTTCTGTTTCGGTGTCACCGGGAACAGTGACGAATACCAGTACCGTAGTAGCAGGGTACGATTCTTTGAGGATGCGAGCGCCCAATACCTCAATGTCAGCGATAATATCGCGCCCTTGTTCCAGCGATTGCTCGACCGTTGCGCGGGGCACGCCATAAAAATTACCCGGTGTCACTTCCTGATGCTCAACTAAAGCATTGTTGGCGATCATCTGCCGGAACTGCTCGTCGCTCAAGAATAAATAGTCAACCCCATCGATTTCTCCGGGGCGTCGTTCGCGAGTTGTGGCTGTCACCAGGTCATTTAAGTCGTCCATGGATGCCAGCGCGGCGTTCATCAGCGTATTTTTGCCAGCGCCACCAGGGCCGACTATGACGAATAACAAACCTCGCTCGACTTCGTTTTCTAGCATCTGCACCTATCCCTTTACCTGCGTAGATACAGTGTAGCATCATCACCTTGCGACGACCAGACATCAACCTGATAGCAAAGTAAGGATTGCCTAACCAATGGCAGCTAATAGTGTGCTGACAAAAAAAGACTGCCCATGTGGGCAGCCTTCTCTTACTTCTGCGTATTGCGTCGCCGGTTTACGGCTCGGCAATGGTGATGTCGGTAATCCACCAGCTCTCTTTGAAGTTGAATGGACTTTGATTCCTGATCTGGAAGTCGTCACCTTCATCCGGCCCCTTCTGGTTTTGTCGATCAAACCGGAATCGTAGGCTGATAAACTGACCTGCATAGAGTGATAGGTCATGGGCTTTAGAAACCCAGAGGTCTGGGATCTCTGCTGTATTATCTGGCATCTCAATGCCGCGATAGGTCGGATCATCAAAGGCCACACCAGAGTTCGTGCTGTAGATGGTCATACCTACGACCGCATTGCTGGTTGCTTCATAGTAGTCCAGCCAGATTGTGTGGTTGCCCGCCGGGATCGTTCGCAACACAGTATTGTATCTGACGCCTTGGTTTCGCCAATTGTCAACCAACAGGCATTCCGTATTGTCTGGCGATGGATAGGTGTCATTTGTGCCGGTCGTATACTCACCACTACGGCCCTTGTCCACGCAATTCGGATCATCTTGATCGTAGTCGATCCATAGGCGGACGCCATCATCAGCCCATGTCTCAAAGACAAACGTGGTCGGCGCATCCAGCGTGAACGTCCGCATAAAGCGTATGGACACATTATCCCTGCCCCAACTATCCGACACACCCGCGAAGTCCCTACCGAGTTGGTCGCTACCAAAGGTGAAATCGATGGATGTACCAACCGGGATATTGGCGTAGTCACGATTGTAACCCGTCTCATTTCTACCGGAGGAACTGTTATAGTCCAGTTCTCGACCGTCGAAGAGATCAGCCGTCCAGTCACTGGTCCACATACCGGTGGGGTAGGTACCAACGGGTGGTGCACCTTTTAAGCCGTTTTGTGTCCAGCTAAAACCACCATCCGTGCTGACTTCAACATTGGGGTAGCCATTCCAGCCCGTTTCGTAGTACGTCCAGTACTGGACAACCGGGTTGACAGCACCTGTCAGGTCGAGCACGCCATCCAGTAACAAGGACGAGTTGCTGCGTTGGACGGCACCCACATCTTCGTCTTCCGTCGGGCCATATTCCGGGCTATCCGTAAACGATGTATTACCGGACGTACCCTGGGTCATGATGATGGTTTCACCACCACCGCCTTCGAACCACTGCATTTCAAAGCGATAGGTACAACCGGACTGGAGTACCGCACGGCCCGTATTCGTCTGGTCACCATGATAGTTCCAGTCGTCGATCATGTTCCATTCGTTTTCAGCCATCGGTAGGTCCGGCGTGGCTGTGATCGTACATGGGCCACTGGCGACCTCATAGCGCATGCGTGCGCCATCATCGCTGATAGTCTGGAACAGATAAGTACCGGGATCAACCACACCACCGATAGATGCTGGGCCAACCAGACCTGTGGTGACAATCCAACGGCCAGCGATGCGATCAGAATCAATATCTTGTGCACCTGGTTGCGCGCGCATATCCTGGTAATCGCGATAAATGATGGAACTGTCGAAGTTCACGAAACTAAAGCTGCTGCTTGAGTTTGGCATGGGCGTATTGTCGAAGTACCAATCCGCGCAATCATCATGATTACCGCTGCCCATTGGGCAACCAACGTCACGTAGATTGACAAACTCACGGTGCCAGGTCAATTGACCCAAACCGGCAGTCGCACTTTGCCCACGTCCAAACGTCTGGCTGATGCCCCAGATACCTTCCGGGATCCAGTTGCGCATATTTTTCGCGCTGTCGAAGAATTGGCCTTCAGCCAGGTCACGGTCGATCACATAAACATCTGGATCGTTGTATTCCACGCGGACCTCATCAATGTACCAACCATCCCACTCGGTACCATTGCGCAAGGCATCCAAGACGAAACGGATACGGATGATGCGGCCTGCGCCTGTCGTGCCACCCTTGGCATAGTCGGATAGATTGACCCGTTCATATTGCCATGTATAGGTACGCTTCTGGCTGCGCTGTTCCCACAGCACATTCCACTCGCTCCAACCGTAGTTTTTCTCGTAGCACTGCTCATAGCCGTTCAAGCAGTAGTCCATCAAACTATCATTAGCATACTTATCTGGCTCGAAGTACGCGACTTCGACACGGGCACGGTGATTGCTACCTACAGCAAACCGTGACCAGAAGTCCAACATCGGCACATCCGTCGCATCGACACCGCGCAAGTCAATCCATGTCGCTAGCTCAATGACCTGGAAAGAATCCTCGGTAGTTGCAAAGCGAGGGTCGGAAATGCTGGAGCCATCTTCAAATGGTGGTGCCAGTGCCTGGTTATTTGGGCTGTCATGGAAGCTGGTCGTGCCGCCGCTGCTGGCCCAGTTGATTGCCTCCCATTCACCACCGATGTACCAGTATTCGTCATCCGGGTTGCCGGTTGTGTCGATGCCATCATAGAAGACCACGCCATTACCGGCAGGCAGGGTCGTGCCGACGCTGTCAGTCGGGGTCGTTGAGGGGTCCCACAAGCGCCAGACTGTCGTGTTGCGTTCCCGCATGCGGATGTCATCGATATAGTGCCCATCTGATGTGCCCCATCCATTTGCACTAAATCGGAAGCGAATCACGATGTCGTCATCGTTGGGATCACCAGGTAAGTCTTCGCTGGTTAGCACGTCCATCATGGGCTTCAGGTTGATTTCAACACGTTCCCAGGTTAGCTGGACGCGTGTTTCACGGTCCGTATTGGTCGTGTTGGTCTGCATACCCTCAATGTACGTCCACAGTGTTCGCCAATCGGCATCCGTTTCGCTTGCACGCCGCCATTCGACGTAAAGGTCGTCATTGTTATCCAGTCGCCGCCACCAGTAGAATTCAAACATCGGTTCAACGGGCGTCGGGTCTACATCCGTACAGCCTGTTATTGCACACGATGCTGAACGGACATTTGTCGGCGAATCCATGAACATATCAAACGGATACTTTGTGATGAGATTCGTCGTGCTGTTATTGCTGTAGTTCCCGCCTGGGGAATCGGTGTAACTGTAGCCTGGGTTGCCCTCAGGTGGCCAATGACCACCTTCGACACGGCCCCAGTCGCCTTCCCAGTTGCGGATGGATGTCACATCATCAACGTTGTCGTAGAACTCATAGGGCAAGAAGCGATCACCACCCACGCGCTCTAGCTGGATTTCATCGATCCACCAGCCGTTGTCCTCAACTGCGTCATTGCGCATGATGAGTGCAAACCGCAGCCGGAAGCGCGTCACGCCCAGGTCAACCAGAGGTTGCAATGGGATTTCGACCGCAGTCATCTGACCATTGGTCGTTGCGCCTGTTAGCGTACGGTCGACCAGCAGGCCGCCATCGGGCAGCGGCTGCCAGTTGACGGCACCCAGACCATACGAGGTGTTGGGATCAGCGTTCACACCGTCAGTCGTATACTGGACTTCTATACCAGTGTAACTGTTCAATTCATACTTATGCCAGAAGGTTAACAGCGGATCACCTGTGTCACCTTCAAGATCAGCAACGCCTTGCGGGTCATTGACATCGACAATGCCGTTGAACTCCACAGAATGCACACGCACATCGTCGTTGGTGCTGCCCGTTGGATTGCGATACTCAGTAAACGCGCTGGAATTACGACCAGGACTTTCATGCCAGGCCATACCGACCCCAAGCGCATTCTCAGTCGTTAGTTCCCAATGGCCACTGGTGATGAAGTCATCCGCCTGGGCCGCGTCGTTCAAATCCCAGCGCTGGGACATGTAGAATGTCTCGCGCGGCGTTGAATCAATGCGGATGGTATCGATATACCAGCGGTTGGTCGCTGTCGAATTGTTATTCTGGATACCGAAGCGCAGCGCAACACGCTTGCCGACGTAGCTTGTCAGGTCAATCGTGTTATGCGTCCAGTTGTAATTATAGGTAGAGCCATCGTGCAGGCTGACGCGCTGCCAATTCAGATCAGCGCGGTTGCCGGACAATTGGTAAGCATCGTAGTCACCAATTTCGACCCAGCCGGACACACTCGCTTGCATATCCCAGATATCCCAGAATGTAAGTTTGACGTCCGTCATGGTTGCTGGGACGAGCACACTACCACGTAGTTCTAGATAGCAGCGATTGCCGGGTGGGAAAGGTGCTCCGTCGGAGAATTCGTCCCACATATAGTCGAGCGAATTGGGGAGCTTGTCGCTTTCGCGGTTGTACCAACCACAGGTTGTCGAACCGACCACAGCAGAACCTGCGCCGTTGACAGCCGAATCATCCGGGTTGATCTTGGTATCGGAGTTGTTGATAACCACATTGAGGCTGGCATCACCCTGGTAATCATAGTAATCGACCTGGATGAAGTACAAACCTGCCGGAACCGTGCGTTTGACGTTGAACAGGCTCGATGGTCCTGCATTATGGACCCAACCATCAACGATCAGACATTGTGTCGGGGCTTCATTTGCTGGCTGTGTGTTTGGATCATAGCCCAGTGACGCATCATCATAAATCCTCCAGCGCTCCCCCACGCTGGCGAAGTCCTGACCGGGGCCACCTGGCGTGGTACCCGTTGATGAGCAGTTACCTGCACCAGCAACGCTATCGACTACATCTGCGCCGCCATAGCGCCCACCATAAATCCAAACGCGCACGCCATCATCCACATCCGGGATGCTGATGTTGAGCGTCACTTTGTCATTGACATCCGGGTTCACCCAGATGGGCTTACGATAGGAAACGCTCCAGCCATTGACGTCTGGCATCTGCGCTGTGGGTTTGCCCGTTCCCCAGTCGAAGTCAATCTTATTGCGATGTTGCCCAGGGAGCTGGTAGTTATAGAGCCGCTGGACTTCAGGGCTGCTTAATGTTGAATTACCATAGTACAGGCCTAACCAGTCCTCAGAACCTGTATAGAAGGAGTCATCCAGGCGCCAATGCACGGGCTGCTCTGCGGAATCTTCCCAGGGAGCTGTAAACGAAAAGTCCTCTGCTGTCGGCGAAGGTTCTGGTGTATCCGATGGAATCGGTGTCGGCGTATCAATCACGTCTGTTGGTGTCAACGTCGGCAGGGATGGGTCCCGTGTCGCTGTGGGAAATGGCAAGGTACGTGTCGGCAGGGCGAACTCTTCTGGCGTCTGAGAAGCGACCCATGTCACTGTCAACCAGAAGTCCTCTGCACTCGGCATATCAGCGACATCAATGCCGCCGCCTCCGACTTGTTGGCAACTACCAGTGCCATCATCTTCATCAATGACGTATCTTGCCTCGACATTATCGGGCGAATTGGCTTGCACCAAATTGATGGCGACTTGGCAGAAAACATCACCCAGGGCAGGCCCGGTTGCTCTTACAGCCAACCCAAACGAAATAATAACGAGCGCAGCAATCAGTGTATACTCGATTAGTGCTTGACCCGTCTCTTTGTGTTGACTAAACCTACGTGTTGATCGTTTCATAGTGCTCCCCTGTATCAACAGGCTGCAAGATCTCATTTTACTCTGGTCACTATGCTGTTTATACTACCTGAAAATCCCAAATTGGTGGGTTTAAGTCTTGTTCTGAGTTGTATGAATGCCTTGACAACATGCTCGTTACCCATAATGTAACACTCAGCAGGGGGCAAATAGGGGGCTCTGTCACTGTATATTGCTGGCATTTTGATGGAGAATGGCACTAGCGTAATTTATGAATTATTTCGTAAGGAGCATTTCTAAATCATGACAGCAACCATCATTGACGGGCGGCAAGTCGCTAGCAAAATGCAAGCAGAAATCGCTGAGCAAGCCGCTGCGTTTGAGCAAAAAAACGGTTATCTGCCCGGTTTAGGCGTCATACTTGTTGGCGAAGATCCCGCCTCTCAGATGTACGTCCGTATGAAGCGCCGCGCCTGCAAACGCGCCGGAATCCACTCTGTTGCCGTCGATTTGCCCGCGACGGCTACCCAGGACGAGGTTTTGCAGGCTGTTCAGCAGCTAAATGACGATCCCAAGATTCATGGCATCCTGGTTCAACTCCCGATGCCGGATCAAATTGATGAGGAAACGGTTCTCAGCGCGGTCAGCCTCGATAAAGATGTTGATGGCTTCCATCCGGTCAATATTGGTGCTCTGGCGATGAAAGGCCGCACCCCGACCTTCACCCCCGCCACGCCAACGGGCTGCATGGTCTTAATAGATGAAGTCGGTGTGGATCCGAGTGGCAAGAACGCCGTTGTCCTGGGACGCAGCAACATCGTCGGCCTTCCGGCAGCGCTGATGCTCATCAAAGCCAATGCGACCGTTACCATCTGCCATAGCCGCACGCCCGATATCGCCGCTGAAGTCCGCAAAGCCGATATCGTGATTGCCGCCATAGGCCGCGCCAATTACGTCAAAGGCGATTGGATCAAACCCGGTGCCGTCATTATCGACGTCGGTACCAACAAAATTGATGACCCCAGTGACGAGCGCGGCTATAAGTGGGTCGGTGATGTCGATTTTGAGGCAGCCAAAGAGGTCGCTGGTGCGATTACAGTCGTGCCCGGTGGTGTCGGCCCCTTGACTATCACCATGCTTTTGAGCAATACGCTCAAAGCGGCGCAGCGCTTGGCCGCCAAATAAGCGTTATACTCGCTGGCACGTATTTATCAGTAGCCTATGGGCGATGTTGAGTCGAAAGGGCCTTCGTTGACAACTAAACTGCTTAAGAATATCCACACTCTGGCCACGATGGATGATGACTTCACCGAATGGCAAAATGCGGCCATCTTCATCCGCGATAACGTGATCGAAGCCATCGGTTCACTGGCCAGCATGCCAGAGGAAACTGCCGATGAGGTGGTCGATCTATCCCAGCATGTCGTTATTCCCGGTCTGGTGAATACGCATCACCATATGTTCCAGAGCCTGACGCGCGTCATCGCTCAGGACAAAGAACTCTTTGATTGGCTGGTGACGCTCTATCCCATCTGGCGTAACTTGCGCAGCCAACATATCAACGTGTCGGCCAAGCTGGCGATGGCGGAACTCATCTTGTCCGGCTGCACCACATCCAGCGATCATCTCTATATCTATCCTAACGATGTCACTATTGAGGACGAAATCCGTGCTGCCCAGGAAATTGGGATGCGCTTCCATGCCGCCCGTGGCTCCATGAGCCTGGGCGAGAGCAAAGGCGGCCTGCCGCCGGATTCTGTGGTTGAGGACGAAGCTGACATCATGCGCATCACCCGCGACATCATTGAAGAACATCATGATGACGCGCGTTATGCCATGTTGCGCATTGTTGTCGCGCCTTGTTCGCCCTTCACTGTGACGAAAGACCTGATGAAAGAAGCCGCCGAGCTGGCGCGTAGTTATGGCGTTAATCTGCATACGCATCTGGCGGAAAATGTCAAAGACATCGACTTCAGCCTGGAGATGTTCGGCCAGCGCCCCGGTGACTATGCCCAGGATGTGGGTTGGGTCGGTAACGATGTCTGGCATGCCCATTGCGTCCAGCTCGATTCCTCAGAAATTGGCTTGTTCGCGCGCACTGGAACCGGTGTCTGCCACTGTCCAAGCTCGAATATGCGCCTCGCTTCTGGTATTGCGCCCATTCGCTCAATGCTCGATACGGGAGTCAAAGTCGGCCTGGGCGTCGATGGTTCGGCTTCGAACGATAGCGGCCACTTGCTCAACGAAGCCCGTACCGCCATGCTGTTGCAACGTGTCAAAGGCGACCCGGCAGCCCTCAGCGCCCGTGAAGCGCTCTACATCGCCACGCGCGGGGGGGCTTCTGTACTGGGTCGTGATGACATCGGCATGCTGGCTCCGGGTATGGCCGCCGACATCGCTGCCTATGACATCGACCAGGTGGCTTTTGCTGGCGCACAGCACGACCCGGTCGCTGCATTGACCTTCGCCCAGTCGGTGAATGCCAATCACGTCTGGATCAATGGCCGCAATGTGGTCCGTGATGGCCAGCTCACCACGCTCGACCTGCCTGTTTTGGTCGAGTCGCACAATACCCTGTCCAAACAACTCATCGACGGGGCCTGATATGCCGTCGATGCACTTAGGCGTTGCTTGCGCGGTCGTTGATGAGAATGGCCGCATTCTGTTGTCGCGTCGTGGCGATTTTGACGTTTGGAACTTGCCAACGGGTCGCCTGGATATGGGCGAAACGCTGGCTCATGCTGCCGAGCGCGAAGTCTACGAAGAAACCGGGATCGAATGCCAGATAGAGCGTCCACTGGGTCTGTACTTCCAGCAGGGCAGGCAGCGCCTGAACACGCTCTTTCTGGCACGTCCGGTCGGTGGTGAACTGCGCCAGCGCACTGATGAAACCACGGCAAACGCCTTTTTCGCACCCGATGACCTGCCAGATAACATCTTTGGCGATTTTATGATTGACCATGCTTACCAGGGCGGAACCCATCTGCACGTTCTTGAAACCCCGCCGGAGGTTTTGCGGCAGGTGCGCTGGAAGTTGGCGCGCCGCTGGCTGTTTAACCTGCTGCGTGGCAAACCGGAGCCTTCCTGGCCCAAGCTGGATGTCAACGCCGCCCTTATCATTCAGGATACCAGCGGCCAGCGCGTGATGACCGTGCCCATCAATGGTGAACAGTGGATACTGCGTGCGCCCCTCAAAGGTGATGTGGCGCCCTGGCAGCTACTCGCCGATCAGATGAACGAGCAGTGTAACTGGCAAAATTTCCAGATCAATTGGGTTGGCCTCGTGCAGAACCCCTCTATGGACCGCGTGTTGTTTGTGTTCCGCACGATTGTTCCCGATGAGTGGTTCTGTTCCCAACTCCACTGGACCTACCTGGGCACAGGCGACATCCTGCCATTGGATCGTAATTACATTGACCAGACACGCAAGCAACCCGATGGCATCTGGACAATCATCCACGACCGCTAGCAGGTGCATAGCGGCCATGTGCGCATCCTCTATATGGGGTTATAATGGCACGCCATTGAGCATGTGATATTGCGATTCCGTTTTACTCGCTATTCCCACCCAGGAAGGACCATTCCTTATGGTAGACCAATCTACTATCGATACCCTTAAAGCGCGTGTAGAAGCACAACGCGATGATATTCTCACATTTTTCCGCGAGATTGTGGCCATCCCCAGCATGGAAAGCCAGATTCGTGAAGTCGGCGAGCGCTGTGAAGCTGAAATGAAGAAGCTCGGCTTTGACGAAGTCTTCTGGGACAAGATGGGTAACGTCGTCGGACGCATCGGCGATGGCGACAAAATCCTTGTCTACGACAGCCACATTGATACGGTCGGCATCGGCGACCCTGACGAATGGGACTGGGACCCGTTCCAGGGCAAGGTCGAAAACGGTATTCTGTTTGCGCGTGGCGCCTGCGATGAGAAGAACAGCACCCCCGGCATGATTTATGGCTTGGCGCTGGCCAAGGAACTCGGCTTGCTGGATGGCGTGACTGCTTACTACTTCGGCAATATGGAAGAATGGAACGATGGTCAGGCTCCCCATGCTTTCGTCCAGACCGAGGGCATCAAGCCAGATTTCGTCGTCATTGGCGAGCCGACCAAGATGCAGGTCTATCGGGGGCAGAAGGGCCGCGTGGAATTCAGCATCACGGCCAAAGGCAAGAGTTCCCATGCCGCCAGCAACTATCTGGGCGACAACGCCATCTACAAGCTGCTGCCGATCATTGAGCGCATCAAAGACCTCGAACCCGAATTGGGCGATCATGAGTATCTCGGTCATGGGCGCATCACCGTCACTGACATGGAAGTCAAGACGCCCAGCATCAATGCTGTGCCTGACGAAGCGACCATCTTCGTTGACCGCCGTGTGACCCTCGGCGAAACGCCGGAAGGTGAACTGGCTCGTTTGCAAGAAATCGTCGGCGATCGCGATGATGTCACCGTCGAGATCCTGATGTACGAAGAACCCAGCTACACGGGCTTTGTGTTCCCATTGGAGAAAATCTACCCGGCCTGGCTGCTGGAAGATGAACACCCGTTCGTCCAGGCAGGTGTGGAAGCGGGCAAGGCCATTTATGGGTCGATGAACACGGGCAAGTGGGATTTTTCCACCAATGGCATTTACTGGATGGGTAAAGCAGGCATCCCCTCGATTGGCTTCGGCCCTGGCGATGAAATCCACGCCCATACCGTGCTCGATCAGGTCAAGCTGGATGATGTCGTTACCGCGACTGAGTGGTACGCACTGCTACCAGCTATGCTCCCCAACGAATAAGACGGACTGACAGTCTGATAATAAAGAGTGCCCCTCGTGGGCACTTTTTTATTAGAGATATATCAATAAACGGACTGTGGTCCGCTTGTTGTGTAATAATGGCAGCCTCATCTGCGTCAAGTAACATGTAGCTGGTGAATAAGAGAGGCACTTAACCATGAAAATTCTAGGTTTGCACCACATCACCCTGGTGACCAATAACGCACAACACAACGTCGATTTCTATGTTGGCGTATTGGGGCTGCGCTTCATCAAGAAGACAGTCAATTTTGACGATCCGAGCGCCTATCACCTGTACTATGGCGACCACGATGGCACGCCCGGTTCCGCTGTAACCTTCTTTGAGTGGCGTGATGCTCGCAAGGGGCGACCCGGTATCGGCGGCACGCAACACTTTGCGCTGACCGTCGCTGATGAAAACGGCCTGCTCAAGTGGAAGCGGCGGCTGACCGACCTCGGCATCGCCGTGCTGGGTCCTTATGATCGGCAGTACTTCAAGAGCATCTATTTCAACGATCCCGATGGCACCATCGTGGAAATCGCCACCAAAGGTCCCGGCATGACCGTTGACGAACCCGCCGAATCTTTGGGTGAAACACATCAACCTGTGCCGGAAGCCTTACAGCGCGCCAATCGTGACGACGAGGCCATCGCTGCCACCACCTGGCCGGAACCTGTGCCTCTCATCACGGACGACATGGCGCTCAAGTTCGGGATGCACCATATTTCTGCTTTCAGTAGCGATGTCCAGGCGACTCATGTTTTCCTGAGCGGAGTGCTTGGCTTGCGCCGCGTCAAGATGACCGACAACTACGATTATCCCGGTATGCCGCACTGGTATTGGGGCGTGGATGACGGCCAACCCGGTACGCTGATTACCTACTTTGGTCACACACCGGGCCGCGGAAAGTATGTCGTGCCAGGGGCAGGCCAGACGCATCACTTCGCGTTTGCTGTCAAAGATGAGGAAGAGCAGGAACTCTGGCGCGAAAAACTCATGCAGAACGGCTACCGCGTGTCGCCCATCATGAACCGTGATTATTTCCGCAGCATCTACACCAATGATCCCGATGGGCATATTGTCGAGCTAGCGACACTTGGCCCCGGCTTTGATGTCGATGAACCGCTGGCCGAACTGGGGTCAGCCCTCAAGCTGCCGGAATGGCTGGAACAGCATCGCAGCCAGATTGAACGCAGCCTGGTCCCGATTCAGATACCCGAAAGGCCAGTCGAAGCATGACACAGCCACACAGCACAACACCTATCATGGAAACGGGCCTGCCGATAGCAGAAGCTGACGCAGCGTTAATTTTGATTCATGGTCGTGGGGCAGGGCCACAGGGCATGATGCCTCTGCTGGCCCACCTGAACGTACCTGGCTACAGCTTCTTGTTGCCAGCGGCATCCGGTAACACCTGGTATCCCAACCGCTTTATTGTTCCGCGCGACCAGAACCAGCCCCATCTGGATGCAGCTTTGCAAAAAGTGGATAGCGTGGTGAGCAATCTGGTGGAGCAGGGCATCCCGACTGAAAAAATCGTGCTGCTCGGTTTTTCTCAGGGGGCTTGTCTGGCGACAGAGTACGCTGCCCGCAATCCAGCGCGTTATGGCGGGGTGGTCGCTCTCAGTGGCGGATTGATTGGCGCGGATGATGAGTTAGTCGGTTACGAAGGCGATCTGCAAGGTACGCCCATTTACCTGGGCTGCGATGCCGACGATTTTCACATTCCGCAGCAGCGCGTCGACCATTCCGCCGACATCCTGACCCAACTGGGTGGCAAGGTCAAAAAGCAAATCTTCACGGGCCTTGGCCATACCGTTAACGAGGTCGAATTGGCCATCACCCGCAAGATGATGACCAATGTGACAGGCCAATAAAAACCGTAGGGGCACAATATATTGTGCCCTTTTTGTGTTTGGAATACCTTACCGATTATCCCCGCTCCCCCGAATTACACCGCGTTCTTTACGCGATGCCAGCTTCTCCAAATTACCTGCGCCGATGTCTTCCAGATCAATATCAAACTCGTAAGCGACCATCGCCACATACCACAATACGTCGCCCAATTCCGCTGCGATGTCATCCTTGATGTCCGCTGCCGTATAATCGCCGCGTAGGATTTTCTTAGCTTTGTTGGCGATTTCCCCGGCTTCACCCACCAGGCCCATCGTCGTATAGGCGATCCCTTCGGTTGTGCCCTGTTCCTCGCGCGTATACGTGGTACGCGCCCGCGTTTGATACTCGCTCAAGCTGAGTTGGCCCATGATGAACTCCTCGATGTGGATGTTGGTCACTGGATGTATTGTGTGGTTCGCCAATCAGAAGTAACATTGGCGTCTGCCATAGTATCATGCAACCCATCACTAAGGGAGTTCTGACAATGCAAACAGATTTACGGGGCCGCGACCTGATTTCAACACAGGATTGGTCCAAAGAGGAAATCGAAACACTCATCGACGTCGCCTTTGACCTCAAGCGCAAACGTGCCCTGGGCGAGTCCCAGGCATTGCTACGCGACAAAGTGCTGGCGATGCTGTTTTTCTTCACCAGCACCCGCACCCGCATCAGCTTTGAAGCCGGCATGGCCCAGCTTGGCGGTCACGCGCAGTTCATTGACCACACCACCACCCAGATCAGCCACGGCGACACAGCCAAGGAAATCGGTGAAATCGTAGGCCGTTACACCGATGGTATCGCTATCCGCCAGTGTGATTGGGGCGTTGGCAACAAGTACATCAACGATGTTGCCGAAGCCAGCCGTGTCCCGATCCTCAACATGCAGTGCGATGTGTACCATCCGTTCCAGATTCTGGCCGACCTGATGACCATTATGGAAAAATTCGGTCGTGACCTGAGTGGCCGGACGATTAATGTCTCCTGGGCTTATGCCAGCAGCTACCAGAAGCCCATCAGTGTGCCGCAAAGCCTCATTTTGCTGATGACCCGCTTCGGTATGAATGTCAAGCTGACCCGCCCGCCGGAGTACAAGTTGATGCCCGACATCGTCGAACAGGCCCAAGAAAACGCCCGTAAGTCCGGCGGCGCGCTCGACATTATCGAAGATTTTGATGAGGGCTTCAAAGGCGCGGATATTGTCTATCCCAAGAGCTGGGGTAGCTGGCTGACCACGGAAGATAACGACGAGTCAGCGGAAATCGGCAAGAAGTACACTGACTGGATTACCGATGACCGCCGCATGGCCCTGGCCAAGGAACATGCCATCTACATGCACTGCCTGCCCGCCGACCGCAATATCGAAGTGACCGACAGCGTCATTGATGGCCCCCAGAGCGTCGTCTATGACGAGGCCGAAAATCGCCTGCATGTCCAGAAAGCCGCTATGGCCCTGACAATGCGTTAATAACATGATGGTGTATGTGGTCAGTTAGCGTGTGCTGGCTGGCCATTTGCTTGTTAAGATGTGTCTATGACAATTCATATTCTCCCTGATGTCCTGACAACAGGGTTGCGACTTGTTTTCTGTGGTACAGCTCCCAGCGATGTCTCCGCCAGGGAAGGGGCTTACTATGCCAACCCCTCCAATAAATTCTGGCCGACGCTGTATGACGCCGGGTTTGTTCCGCAGCCGATGCACCCGCTGCAGTTTCGCCAGGTGACGCAGTATGGCATCGGCCTGACTGACCTTGTTAAGTTCGCCCAGGGGGTAGATGCTGTACTCAAGCAAGATGACTTCGACGTAGTGGCCTTGCAGCAAAAAATACAACGTTACCAACCGACCATGCTGGCCTTCACCAGCAAAAAAGCCGCTTCGGTCTACTTTGGCACGACCACAGGCCGCATCCAATATGGCCCTCAACCAGACCACCCCGGACCGACCCGCTTTTGGGTGCTGACGTCGCCTAGTGGTGCAGCCATTCGCTACTGGGATATGTCCTATTGGGTCGCTCTAGCGGATTGGTTCCACGCCAGATAAAAATAGTGAAATTATGGGTACATTATCTGGTGTACACTATTGTGCCCTCTATAAGTAAGTGGCTGGCGTAGGGCCGCAGCATGCTACGGCCATTTTGAGCATGATTGGATGGATGCCTGACACGCAATTAGCATCCCTAAATTTTGTTGATAAAATAATCTCCCTTATTCAATTGATAGAATAGGCAGGCGAAACCCATGATAGAAAAACTAGCGATTGTTGCTATTGGTGGTAATTCATTGATTGAAGACCCCAGCGACCCGGGTATCGCTCGCCAATGGGATGCTGTCCGCAGCACATGCCGCCACATCGCCGATATGGTCGCTGAGGGCTGGCATGTCATCGTGACGCATGGTAATGGTCCCCAGGTGGGCTACATCGTGCGCCGCGGGGAAATCGCCGCCAAAGAGGGCATCCATGATGTGCCACTGGACCTGGTCGTTGCCGATACCCAGGGCAGCATTGGTTACATGTTGTCACAGGCGCTGGATAACTCCCTGCGTCGTATGGGCATGAACCGCACCGTCGCCAGCATCGTGACTCAAGTGCGCGTCGATCCTGACGACCCTGCCTTTCAGAATCCGACCAAGCCCATCGGTGGCTTCATGACCGAAGACGAAGCGCACAAATACGAGCAACAGGGTTGGGATGTCATGGAAGATGCCGGACGGGGTTGGCGGCGCGTGGTGGCTTCTCCCAAACCGTTGGCCATTCAGGAAATTAATGCCATCCAGGCGTTGATGCTCAGCGGTTACGTCCTGATTGCCTGCGGTGGCGGTGGTGTGCCCGTTGTCCGCAATGAATTCGGCAGTTTGCGCGGCGTCTATGCCGTCATCGACAAGGACCGTTCCAGCGCTTTGCTGGCCAAAACCCTGCGAGCCGATTTGCTAGTAATCTCTACAGGCGTGGAAAAAGTCTCACTGAACTTCAACACGCCTCAGCAGCAAGACCTCGACAAAATCACCTTGCAAGAGGCCATGACCTATATGGAGCAGGGCCACTTCGCTAAAGGCAGCATGTTGCCCAAGATCGAAGCTGCCATCGACTTTGTGCAATCCGGTGGTCCGCGTGCCATCATCACCAACCCGGCCAACCTCAAACGCGCCATGCTTGGCGAAACAGGCACACAGATTGTCCCTGGCTCATGGGAAATGGACGATGCCTAGTTCAACGCCCTATAGTCACGCCCCTGAAGATTATCAGTGCGCCATGTGCAAAATCGTCGCTCACGACAGCACTGGTATTTATACGCAACCGCAAGACATCATTTTTCAGATGGATGTGGTGACAGCCTTCATTGGATCGCATTGGTGGCCGCGTAATAAGGGCCATGTGATCGTGATACCCAATGCCCACATCGAAAATCTCTATGCCATGCCGTTTGAAACTGGAGGCCATATTTTGGCTGCGGCTCGTCAGGTGGCTTTAGCGCTCAAGGCTGTATATCAATGTGATGGCACATCTACCCGCCAGCATAATGAACCTGCGGGCTATCAAGAGGTTTTTCATTATCATCTGCACGTTTTTCCACGTTATGTAGGCGATGAACTCTACATCTCGACGTATGATCGCTACCTGACCACGCCAGAAGAGCGCTTGCCTTACGCGGAAAAATTGCGTCATTATTTTGTAACAGAAGGGAACCTGTCGTGACCTCGCACTATCTCCAATGCGTCCTCTGTGGTCGTCGTTATGAAGATGACCAACTGCACTATAGCTGCCCCCATTGTGGCGAAGCCGGTACGCTCGATATTCTTTACGATTACGACAGCCTGCGCACATCGCTTGATCGTGACGCCCTGAAAGGTGATTTCACGACCAATGCTTGGCGCTACCGTGACTTGCTGCCAATTGCCGCTGATGGCCCGGTGCCGCCTCTGTCGCTCAGCGTGGGCTGGACGCCCCTCTATGACGCGCCGCGTGTGGCGGATGCCCTCGGCGTAGCCCGCGTTTCTCTCAAAGACGATGGCCGCAACCCGACAGGCTCTCTCAAAGATCGTGCCAGTGCGCTTGTGACAGCCCGCGCCATGGCCGCCGATATTCCTATCGTCAGCACCGCTAGCACAGGCAACGCCGCTGCTGCTCTGGCTGGAATCGTCGCGTCTGTGCCGGATATGCAGGCTGTGATTTTTGTCCCGGCGACTGCACCGGAAGCCAAGATTGCCCAGTTGTTGGTGTACGGCGCGCAAATTGTTCTGGTAGATGATAGCTACGATGTCGCCTTCGACCTGTGTATGCAAACTTGCCTGGAACAAAATTGGTACAGTCGCAATACGGGCGTCAACCCGTATACGACCGAGGGTAAAAAGACCGTCGCCCTGGAGATCGCCGAGCAGCTCGACTGGCAGATCCCTGATGCAGTCGTCGTCAGTGTGGGCGATGGCAGCATTATCAGTGGCATCTATAAAGGCTTCTGGGATTTACACCAATTGGGCTGGATCGTGAGGATGCCACGTATTATCGGTGTACAAGCAGTAGGTAGTTCGCCCTTAGTCGCCGCCTGGGAAAATGGCACTCCTGGCGAAGCCATGCAGCCTGTCGATGCCCATACCATCGCCGATAGCATTTCGGCGGGGTTGCCGCGTGACCGGGTGAAGGCTTTGCGCGCCGTCCGTGAGACAGGTGGGGCCTATATCGCTGTGACCGATGACGACATCGTTGCGGCCATCCCGGAACTGGCCCAATTGTCTGGCGTATTCGTGGAGCCAGCCGCGGCTGCGGCTTTTGCCGGGGCGCGAATTGCTGTACAATCGCAGCATATTAACCCGGATGAGCATATTGCAATTGTATTGACAGGTAATGGCCTGAAAGATGTGCGTACTGCCCAAAAATCAGTCCAGCCTGTCGCCAGCGTAGCGCCCAATATGCAGGCGGTGCGCGACCACTTACGGAAGTTATCACTGATATGACCAGCCCGACATTATCCATCGTCGCCCCTGTATACAACGAGGAAGCCATCCTTCCTGAGTTTTATGCGCGGGTGCGCGATGCGATGGTCGCCATTGGGGATACCTGGGAATTGATCCTCGTCAACGATGGTAGCCGCGATAATTCGCTGCCCATCATGTGGTCCATTGCTGAAAACGATGAGCATGTGCGCGTCGTCAACTTCGCCCGTAATTTTGGCCATCAAGTAGCGGTCACAGCCGGCATCGACCATGCGCGTGGCGCTGCTGTCGTGCTCATTGATGCCGATTTGCAGGATCCGCCGGAAGTCATAACCGAACTCGTCGCCAAATGGCGCGAGGGCTACGAAGTGGTTTACGCTGTTCGCGAGGAACGCGAAGGCGAAAGCTGGTTCAAACGGGTGACTGCCAAGCTGTTCTATCGCATACTCTACCGCATCACCGATGTCAAAATTCCGGTGGATACGGGCGATTTCCGGCTAATGGATGCGAAGGTCGCTCAGATTCTGCGTGACATGCGCGAGCACAACCGCTTCATTCGTGGTATGACCAGTTGGGTCGGTTTCAAACAAACAGGCGTCAAATACGTTCGCCATGCCCGTAAAGCCGGGGAAACCAAATACCCGCTGCGCAAAATGTTGAGCTTTGCCCTCGATGCCGTCACCAGCTTCAGCTATTTCCCGTTGCAAGTGATGGTCTACATGGCGGGGTTCCTGGGCATTATGGCGATTGCCGTTGCTATCGTGATTTCCATTCTGCGTGTAACCCAGGGCGAAGGCTATTTCGGCGGTCAGGCCACGACCATCGTGCTGCTGTTATTGCTCAGTTCGTTCCAGTTCTTATTTCTGTTCCTGATTGGCCAGTATGTCGCCCGTATATACGACGAAACGCGCAACCGTCCGTTGTATGTGGTTGCATCCCGCAACGGCTTTTCGGAATCTGAAAATGACGAGCGAGTCGCTCCGGCACATGGACGCTCATCCACTCGACTGCCAGCACCCCCGCTAGAAACGCAGGATGCTGGCGAGTAAATGTGTCGTGCGAGCATGTAGTCAGCGAGCAAAATCGTTACCTAACGGCCAGAACCAAATATATGGCCGATGAAATGGTTTTATTGAAAATGCTGTTGGTTAACAGCAATGACCTGTAGGAGACAGCCTGATGGTATCTGGCCCAACGTTTGAAGAAATGCTGCACCCCGACAAGATTGACCCCGAAATTCGCGCCAAAGCCCTCAAGGCGCTCAAAGACAATCCCCTTGACCCTATCAATCTGTATAACGTGACTTGGCGCAACGCCGATAACGAGATTTATCACGTTGTCCTGCCCAAAGAGTTAACGGGTGTGGATGCCAAAATCGTCGTGATTTACGGCAAGGGATTTCCGTCAGGCAGCCATAAGGTCGGTGCGGCCTATTCGGTTCTGATTGAAAAACAGCTCATGGGTGAAGTCGATCCAGACGTGCATACGCTCGTCTGGCCCTCCACCGGGAACTATGGCATTGGTGGCGCATTCATCGGCTGCCGCATGGGCTATGATGCCATCGTCGTCCTGCCGGAAGCCATGAGCCAGGAGCGTTATGATCGCATCGAAAGCTATGGTGCGCGTATCATCCGCACCTACGGCAGCGAGAGCAACGTCAAGGAAATCTACGACAAAGTCAACGAACTCTCCGCGACCGATAAAAAGGTGCGCGTGCTCAATCAGTTCGAGGTGATGGGCAACTATCGCTTCCACTACCATGTGACGGGCAATACCGTTGCTGAACTGGCCGCCGAGTTGGCCGAAAAGGGCATCGGCAATGGCAAAATCGCTGCCTTCGTTAGCGCGATGGGCAGCGCGGGTACGATTGCCGCAGGTGATCGCCTCAAGCAAATCTGGCCGGATCACAAAATCGTTGGCCTGGAACCCATTCAGTGCCCGACGCTCTACAGCAACGGCTATGGTGCCCACGAAATCCAGGGTATTGGCGACAAGCACGTCACCTGGATACACAACGTCAACAACATGGATGCCCTCATGTGCATCGACGATGACGAATCGCTGCACACCCTGCGTGTCTTTGCCGAACCCGTCGGTCGCGAAGTCCTGGCCGAGCACTTTGGTCTGGCTGATGGCCTCGCTGACTGCTTTGGTGAGATATTTGGTATCAGTGCCATGTGTAACATCATCGGTGCCATTAAGACCGCTAAATACTACAACTACGGCGAAGACGATGTGATCGTCACCGTCGCTACGGATTCGCTTGAGCGCTATCATTCGTCCATCGACATGCTGCGCGAAGAATACGGCGATCTGACAGCCATGCAAGCTTACGGCAACATCGAACGTTTCTTCAAAGGCGCAGGCACCGACTGGATCATGCGCGGCACGCCCGATGCTCGCGAGCGTTGGCATAACCTCAAATACTACACGTGGGTGGAGCAGCAGGGCAAGTCAGTCGAAGAACTCGATGCCCAGCGCGACCAAGCCTGGTGGGAAGAACACCAGCAAATGGTCCAGCAGATCGATGAGATGCTCCTTGCCCAGCGCCAGAAATTAGCGGAATCAGAGTAGCTTATGTTCCCGGACGACCGGGTGCTGGTAGGTGTCCTTAATCGCAAGCGCGACCTCAAAACGCTGCTGGAACAGCGCTGGTATCGTATTCCTGAAGATAAGATGCCCTTTGGCGTCTATGCGGAGTACATTGCGTTGTTCCTCAGCGGTAGCGCGGCCAAAAGTTATGGCGATAGTGGCATCTACCTGTACGCTCGGCGCAAAGGCGTTGAACTGGCCCTGCGCAAAGATTTACTGCCCAACGAGCCGGATCATAAAAACGCGGAAAAACGCTATTACAAAGTGCAGTTGCACCCGATAGAAGAGAAGCATCCGCCGCTGCTGAACAACGAGAAGCGCGTCATCAGTTTTATCTATACCACCTGGGATCGCTTCATCAAAGCGGAAAAGCTCTCCGATTTGTACAGTCACGAAGACTACTTCGTCGACCGCATCTACCACGCGCTGCGCGACCGCCGCGTCAAAGTCCGCCGCTTCTGGGATGCCGACCGGGACTATACCGGTATCGGTGCCCATTTGCGCGTTATGTGCGAACAGGGGCCAATAGTGGCATCCACTGAACCGGGTGATGATGTGGACGTTTATTTAGAAAAGCGCATGGCGGAAGATGCACTCCTGGCCAAGGTGCTGACAGAGATCAAGAACAAGGGCGGTCCGGTTGTGTTGTCGGTTCCGCTCGATTAGTATTTTTAATCCTTCGCATAGTCAAGAAGGGGAATGCATATGGCATCACTCTTAATCAAGAACGGCACACTCATTACCTGGGGTACGGAAAATCAGGTTTTGGCTGATCAGGCGCTACTCATCGAAGATGGTGTGATACAGGCCATTGGCCCGACCAGCGAATTGGTTGCGCAGTACCCGACCACACCCTCACTCGACGCAAAAGGGCAGTATGTCATGCCCGGTGGCATTTGCTCGCATACCCATTTTTATGGGGCCTATGCGCGTGGCATGGCCATCCCCGGTGATCCACCTGCGGACTTTCCAGCGGTACTCAAGCAGCTATGGTGGCCGCTCGACAAAGCCCTGGATGCTGAATCGGTCAAAATGAGCGCTCTGGTCTGTTTGGTGGATGCCATCAAACATGGCACGACCTCACTAATTGACCATCACGCCAGCCCCAACGCTATCGATGGCAGCCTGGACATCATCGCGGATGCTGTGGACGAAGCCGGGTTACGCGCCGTCCTTTGCTACGAAGTCACCGACCGCGACGGCAAGGATAAAATGCATGCAGGCATCGCGGAAAACATGCGCTTCATACAGGCCAGCCAGGGACGCACTCTGGTCAGTGGCACATTTGGCTTACACGCCAGCCTGACGCTCGATGAAGAAACGCTCACCGCCTGTGCCGATGCTGCCCCGGCGGATGTTGGTTTTCACATTCATGTTGCCGAGCACGAAGCTGACGAAGAAGACAGCTTGCAGCGCAGTGGCAAGCGCGTCGTCCAGCGCCTGGATGACTATGGCATCTGGCGCAGCAATACGATTGCGGCCCACTGCGTCCACGTTGACGAAGCCGAGCTGGCGATTCTCAAAGACAAGGGCGTCTGGATCAGCCATCAGCCACGCTCCAATATGAACAACGGTGTCGGCGCGGCCAACATCGACCATCTGCTGGCAGAAGACATCAAGCTGTGCCTGGGCAATGATGGCTTCAGCAACAACATGTGGGCTGAATGGAAAGCCGCTTATTTGCTGCACAAAGTCGCCAATCGTGACCCGCGCCGTGCCAATGGCTCCGACATTGCCCACATGGCGACAGTTAACAACGCTCGTCTTCTGGAGCAGTTCTTTCCCGGCCAGACATTAGGCGAACTCAGTGTAGGTGCGCAGGCTGATATCATCTTCGTGGATTACAAGCCCTTTACGCCGCTGACTGCCGGGAATATACCCTGGCATATCGTCTTTGGTTTCGAGTCATCCATGGTGACGACCACCATCGTCAATGGCCAAGTCCTCATGCGTGACCGCCATCTACTGACGCTGGATGAAGACGAAATTGCTGCGGCTGCCCTGGAATTGGCACCAAAGGTCTGGGAGCGGTATACGCGCAACGCCCAAGATGCTTTACAATCAGGCTAAGTTGGTTATGAAGATAATCATGAGAATAATTACGTAAAAGCGATGTCATTTAATCGATTACGTAACCTGTCGTTGCCCAAAAACGTATGCATACATACGCCACAACGTCAAAACAGTTATCTACCTCACATGACGAATAGGAGTTCCCGTGTCAGACGATGCCCCCCTCATAAAATCGATTGCGGTCGTTGGTGGGACCGGTAAAGAAGGCTCAGCCCTGGCCAAGCGCTGGGCATTAAAAGGCTATCGCGTCATCATTGGCTCGCGCAGTGCCGACAAAGCCGTTGCCACCGTCAACGAATTGAATGACGAACTCGGTAGTGCTTATTTAGCAGCGATGGTCAATGAAGAAGCTGTTCAACACGCCGACCTCGTTGTCCTGAGCGTGCCTTACAGCGCTCATAAACCCACGCTGGAAGGTATCAAGCCCCATCTAGAAGGCAAAACCCTCATTGACCTGACCGTACCACTGGCACCGCCCGCCGTGCGTACTGTCAATGTGCCAGAGGGCAAATCCGCATGTTTGGAAGCCCAGGCCCTACTAGGGCAGGGCGTTCATGTCGTAGCCGCCTTCCAAAACGTCAGCGCCGTCAAATTAGCAGACCCTAATAATGTGGTTGATTGTGACGTGCTTGTCTGTGGTGATGATGCTGATGCCAAGGCCGATGCCATCGTCCTGGCGGAAGCAGCAGGCATGCGCGGCATTGATGCGGGCAAGCTGGCCAACGCGGTCGCTGTTGAAGCCCTGACGCCCGTTCTGCTCTATATCAACAAGCAGTACAAAGTGAAGGGCGCGGGAATCCGCATCACGGGCTTAGCAGACTGACGCGAACACCCATGATTACACCACAGATGACCGCTTTTGCGGTCCCAGATATGCCTTTGGTTCAGCCGGGGGATGACCTCGTCGCCCTCATCATGGACGCACTCGCTGCTCATGATGAATCCTTGCAAGATGGCGATATTCTGGTCATCTCATCGAAAATTGTCTCCAAGTCGGAAGATTGCTTTGTTGATTTGTACACGGTCAAACCGGGTGCAAAGGCCTTGGAGCTAGCCGAAAAAGTGAATAAAGACCCGCGCATTGTGGAAATGGTCCTCCAGGAGAGCAAATCCATTTCGCGTGCTGTTCCCGGCGTGCTGGTCGTGGAACATCGCCTGGGTTTTGTATCGGCCAATGCGGGCATCGACCAGTCCAATGTCGATGATAGCGGCCACCATATTCTGCTGCTGCCCATCGACCCCGATGCATCCGCCGCCGCGTTGCGCCAGGGGCTGCAAGAGCGCCTTGGTGTGACCGTTGGCATCGTCATCAGCGACACGCACGGACGCCCATTCCGGCGTGGCAATGTGGGTGTGGCCATAGGCATCGCCGGGTTGCCCGCTGTCGTCGATCTGCGTGGCGAAGTGGACCTGTTTGGCCGCGAAATGCTGGCCTCAGTAGAAGGTTTTGGCGATCTGCTGGCCTCAACCGCCCACTTGCTCTGTGGGGAAACTAATGAAGGTCGCCCGGTCATTGTGTTGCGTGGCGTACCTGTGGCCGATGTTGAGCATGGCCTGGGCGCGGACATGAACCGTGATCCAGCCCACGACCTGTATCGCTGAGGTGGCTTGTGTCGGATTCACCGTTCACTAACCCGGTGCTGGACTCGATTTTTGCGCGGCGCTCTTTGCGTCGCTATCAGTCGCAGCCCGTGCCCAAACCGCTCATTGAGCAGGTTTTGGCCGCTGGGACGTGGGCGCCTTCAGCCCATAATCGCCAACCCTGGCGTTTTGCCGTTGTCACCACCGACGAGCAAAAGCGTCATCTAGCCCTGGCGATGGGTGCGCGATTGCGTGCTGACTTACAAGCTGACCATGTACCGGAATCCGTCATCGCAGCAGATGTCGAGCGCTCCTATGATCGCCTGACGTCAGCCCCGGTGCTGATCGTAATGAATCTGACGATGGCCGACATGGATACGTACAGCGATGCCGCGCGTAACCAGAGCGAAAGCATCATGGCGATCCAGAGTGTGGCCATGTGTGGGCAAAACATCCTGTTGGCAGCACATAGCCTGGGGCTGGCCGCCTGTTGGATGTGTGCCCCCTTATTTTGCCCGGATGTCGTCCGGCAGGCGCTTGATTTGCCAGACGATTGGCAGCCACAGGGCATCATCACCCTGGGCTATCCTGACCAATCGCGTGAGCGAACGCGCGAACCATTAGAAACGAGGCTTTTGTGGCGCTAGATCACAACATTGTCGTATTGGTAGGCGGTGTCGGTGGGGCGAAATTAGCCCTCGGCCTGCAAATGATCCTACCCCCAGAGCAGCTCACAGTGATCGTCAACACGGGCGATGACTTCTGGCATTATGGTTTGCGCATCTGCCCGGACATCGACACGGTGCTTTATACGCTCAGTGGCCGCGTTGACCCGGTTAATGGCTGGGGCCTGGCCGATGATAGCCGTGTCGTCCTGCAATCCCTGGCGGACTATGGAGAAAATACTTGGTTCGGTCTGGGCGATAAAGACATCGCCACCCATCTGCTGCGCACACACATGTTGCGTAACGGCCACAGCTTGTCTGAGGTCATCGACCATCTGGCCAAGGCCCAGGGCATCCAGTCAGCTATCCTGCCGATGACTAATGACCCGGTGCCGACCATTGTCGAAACAGCCGAATATGGCGAATTGGCTTTTCAGGAGTATTTCGTCAAATATCGTTGGCAGCCAACCGTGACAGGCTTGCGTTACCAGGACATAGAGCAAGCAAGCCTTAATCCGGCGGTTACATCCGCATTACAAAATGCCGATATGATATTATTTGGGCCATCTAACCCGTGGCTGTCTATCGAGCCGATCTTATCGGTGCCGGGGATGCGCGACACCTTATTAGCCTGTGATGTCCCGCGTGTCGCCGTGACGCCCATCGTTGATGGGCAAGCCATAAAAGGTCCGGCAGCCAAATTGATGGCGGAATTGGGGTATGACGACGTCAGTGCGCAGAACGTAGCCAAACATTATGGTCAGATCATCAATGGTTTTGTGTATGATAAGAGTGACGCCGCCTTCCACGTTGACGCCCTCCATACAATAGGTATGGACACCATTATGAAAAATAATGCCGATAAAGCACGCTTGGCACAGCAAATGCTGGCGTGGATTAAGGAATGGACTTAATGAGTATTTGGGCGATTGTACCGGTTAAACCTCTGCGACGTGCCAAGACACGCTTAGCGGATATCTTATCACCCGATCAGCGTTACCAACTGGCGGAAATGATGCTCCGTCAGGTCTTGGCTGTGCTCGATAGTGCGCCCCAGGTCACCGGGACGCTGGTGATTAGCCGTGATACGGAAGCCTTAGCCATCGCCCGAGATATGGGCGCACGGACGATTCAAGAGAGCAGCAGTTCCGATCTGAATCTCGCTCTCATCCGGGCGACGGAAGTGATCCGTGTATGGGGCGCGGGCGCGGCGCTCATCATTCCGGCAGATTTGCCATTTGTGAATGCGCACGACATCGCATCCATTGCCGGCATGGGGCGCTATGGTCCCTGCATTGTCATTGCCTCCGATGTCTACAAAATGGGGACCAATGCGCTTCTGGTTCGGCCTCCGGGCTTGATCAACTATGCCTTCGGTGAAAATAGCTACAATCTCCATCTGGCTGCCGCCCAACGCGCCAATATCGATGTCCATACCTACGATTCTGACTCGCTTCGCATCGATATTGATGTGCCAGAGGACCTGGTGCGGTACAATGAGCTGGTAGAGAGTGGTGAATTCACATTACTGACCCGCATGTTGCCTGATCTCTCTCGTAGCGACATGCCCACCACAGGAGGCAGCAATGGCTGATCGTGTAGCCCTCTATTTGCAAGACGCGCATCCGTTACGGGATGCCATCGAATACGTAAAACACGCCGAAGCGCGTGGTTTTGAAGCCGTCTGGCAGGCGGAAAGTCGCCTTGTGCGCGATGCCATTGTGCCGATGGCCGCTTTTGCCGCGACCACCCATCGTATTAAGATCGGTTCTGGTGTCATCAACAACTGGACCCGTAACGCCGCTGTCATCGCCGCGACATTCTTGACGCTCGATGACTTGGCCCCGGATCGCATCATGTGTGGTATCGGTGCCTGGTGGGACCCGCTGGCATCCAAGGTGGGCATCACGCGCCGCAAGAATCTGCTTGCCATGCGTGAAGTCGTCACTGTTGTGCGTGCCTTGCTGGCCCGTGAGCGTGTGACCTTCAAGGGCGAATTCGTGCAGCTTGATGATGTCGAACTCGACGTCGTGCATGGTCGCAAAGAGGCGCGTAATGTGCCTATTTATGTTGGCGCGACTGGCCCCAAGATGATGGCCCTCACCGGGGAAATTGGTGATGGCGTCGTCCTGAATTACCTTGTTTCGCCCAAGTACAACGATATGGCCCTGCAGCAGCTAGAGCAGGGTGCAAAGATCGCAGGCAAGAGCGTTTATGATATTGATCGTCCGCAGTTGGTCGTTTGCTCGGTTGATAATGATCGCGAGAAGGCCCTCAATGGCGCCCGTAAGTTGGTGACGCAGTACCTCGGTCAACAGCCGCATATCATGAAGGCCAGCGGCGTCAGCCAGGATTTGCTCGATGAAATTGGTCAGGTCCTGACATGGCCAGCCACTGAAGAACAAATCGAGCAAGCCATGAAGCTCGTCCCCGACGATGTGGTCCAGATGATTACTGCTTCCGGTACGCCGGACGAAGTCAAAGCCAAAGTGCGCGAATATGTCGACCACGGCGCGACCTGCCCGATTCTCTACCCATTGGGGCCAGATGTCCGCCTGATGATCGATACCTTCGCCAACGGGTACTCTGCCTAGTCGATGAGCGTTACAGTCCCAAATCGCAATCGAATGCTTTTCACAGCCACCTGTATCTGGGTGGCTGCGATTTTCCTTGTCTACCTGTTGGCGAGTGTCTCCGGTGGGCAGGGCGATGTCCTCATGCCCCTGGATGATACTTACATCCATTTTCAGTACGCGCGCCAATTGGCCCTCGGCGAACCCTATCAATACAACCCTGGCCAGCCACCGACTTCCGGCGCAACCAGTTTTCTGTACCCCTTTGTTTTAGCTACGGGCTATCAAGTCGGCTTCCACGATTTGTCGCTTGGCCTGTGGGCAATGATCGTTGGTGCACTGGCTATGATAGCCTCAATGCTAGCCATCTATCGTATTGCTCGTCTGTTGGATGCTTCCTGGCAGCTGGCTGCTTTTTCAGCCTTTATTTTCAGCCTGATTGGGTCCTTCACTTGGCACTTTTTCAGTGGCATGGAAACGCCGCTGATGATCGCCTTGACCCTGTGGACGGTCGCTGCGCTGCTGGCCAATCAAGCCCGCTGGTTCGCGTTCATAGGCGTTCTGCTGGCCCTGATGCGGCCTGAGGGCAGTATGATGGCCGTCGCCGCTGGCGTGGTCGCATTTGCCTTCAATTGGCGTGCATCTGGCCGTCGGGCGCTCTGGTTCCTACTACCGATCCTTGCCCTGGCTGTTCAGCCACTAGCCAATGGCATCATCACCGGCGAATTTGTGGCATCCGGTGGACAGGCCAAATCCCTGCTCGGCCTCATTCCCCGCGATTGGCCCGACATCATTCGGCG
This sequence comes from Anaerolineaceae bacterium, assembly GCA_002699585.1. GTDB lineage: Bacteria > Chloroflexota > Anaerolineae > Aggregatilineales > Phototrophicaceae > Phototrophicus. The sequence continues at coordinate 820,785 of PABP01000009.1, forward strand.
CATTCTCGACAATTGGCTGCGCATGTGGCTAGAATTCATGACGGGTTATGCGCCGCGGGAAGGTTGGTATTTGCCTATCGGGCTAGGGCCGCTGGCGATATTTGGATTAGGCCGTTTGGTCGTCAGCCAACGTCGAACCCTACGCCAGACAGGCCTTACTATCACCATCTGGCTGCTGCTGGTGACCGCCGCCATCGCCACATTGGATACGGCTTTTTGGCATTTCAAACGCTATCAAATGCCGCTGATGGTCCTGTTTGTGCCGCTGGCTTTTTACGCACTTCATCGCCTGATAGCTGCTTTCCATCGTCTGCGGCCTGTGGTCCTGGGCTATGCCATCGTCGTACCCATCATCAGCGCGGTGCTCTTCGCCCAATTCTTGATCTATTTCTATGCCAATATTGGCTATGTCTACGCGCAGCCCCTGTCGATGGCCCGCTGGCTCGCCGAAAATACACCTGAAGATGCGATCATCGCCGTGCATGACGTCGGCATGATGCGTTACATGGGCCAGCGTGCCACGCTCGACATCGTTGGTTTGACGACCCCTGGTGCCGCCGCCTATTGGCGTAATGGCCCTGGGAGCGTAGCTGAATTCCTCATTCAGGAGCAGCCGGACTATATTGCCAATTATGGGGTAGGGCATGGCTATGGCCTGCGTCTGCTAGCCGATACCGACCTGTATGCCAACGTCCTGGCCGAGTTCCCCGTTGACCTTCAACCGCACCTCAATGTTGCCCTGGCTGCGGATTATCAAGCCATCTATCAGCCTGATTGGGAACTTATTCTCAATCGCGTCACACTTCAGCAAACCGTCGCTAACTTCCCGACTGATTTCACCCAGATTGCTGCGTATGCCGTCGCTGACCCCTCTCATATCTGGTCGCGCTCAGCCGATGTGATGGCTTTTCCCAGCGTCGTCCAGCAGTTCACCTGCGCCGATTATTTGCTGGCCCCCTGTGATGACTTGCAAACAGGCCGTTTCGTCAACTCGGAACAGCTCACGGTTGATAGCAGCGCCATTGATAGCGATGTGCTCCTGGTAACCCGCGTCCATGCGCAACAGGCTAGCCAGCTAGAAGTATGGATCAACGCGCCCGATGCCCAGCCGCAGCACATCGCCAGCCGTTCATTACCTGCTATCCCTGGCCGCTGGCAGGACATACCAACCCTTATTCCGCTGGATGCCGTGCCCGATGCCGCCACATTCACCATCGAACTGCGTTCAGATACTGGCTACGAAGCCTATACACATTGGCTGTACACCGGGACCTACGCACAGCCTGCTGGTCCGTCATCACCTGAGGCCACCTACCAGGATGGGGCCTTCTCCATGGTGGACGTCACAACCGAGCAAGCATCGGACCAGCTTGCTGTTACCTTTGATTGGGCCACTACGCCAGATGTGTCGGGTGATTTGCGCTTCTTCGTGCATCTCTATGACGACCTTAACCAGCCACCTGTCGCCCAGTGGGATGGCTATTTGCCCGGTGGTCCGGTCGGGAACTGGCTAGCGGGCATGCGCCGCGATACAGTTATGGTAAACTTACACGAACTCACAGCCGGAACCTATACACTGGCCATTGGTTTCTATGATCCGAATGATGCCATACAGCGTCCGGTCCCCGTGAGCGATGATTATGACGTGTTGCCTGACGGTCGCCTGATATTAGGCGAAATCGTCACTGAATAAGGATAGTTTTACGATGGCGGATGACCATCACGATGTTTACCAGGCACTTCTGGCCGCGACCGACGCCGGGACCAGTGCCGCGCTCGCAACCATTATCAAAACCCAGGGATCTATCCCACGCCATGCCGGTAGCAAGATGCTGGTCTATGCCGATGGGTCCTCCGTCGGTACAGTCGGCGGTGGCGCGATGGAATCCAAAGTAATCGAGGTCGCCCTGGCCGCTATTGCCGATGGTCAGTCCCGTATCGAGCAGTACACGCTCAACAGCATCGAAGCTGGCGATCCGGGTATATGTGGCGGTTCCGCCCAGATATTCATCGAGCCATTGGCGACGACACCCACCTTGCTGGTGATCGGTGGCGGGCATGTCGGCAAGGCCCTGGCGGAACTCGGCAAATGGATGGGCTTTCGTGTCGTCCTCAGCGATGATCGCCCCGATTATGCCAATCCGGGTTATGTCGCCGACCTCGACCAATATCTGGTGTGCCCACCTGAGGAAATCTTCGATCATGTCGGCATTACGCCCAATACCTACGTCGCAGCCGTGACGCGCGGCCTACCCATCGACAAAAATATCATTCCCGCTTTGCTAGAGACGCCTGCCGCCTATATTGGCCTGATTGGTAGCCGCCGACGCTGGTCGTTGACCGTCGCTGCACTCAAGGAAAATTTCGGACTGACGGATGTCCAGCTTGCGCGGGTGCACGCCCCCATTGGCCTGGAGTTGGAAGCGGAAACGCCGAAAGAAATCGCCCTCAGCATCATGGCGGAAATTACGATGATGCGCCGCGGTGGTACCGGTGCCCCGATGCAAACATCCCCGGCGGCACTACCCAAAACTGATCGCCAGCCGACATCACAGGGTTAGTCTGTGAAGATCCTGACGATTAGCGATATTGTGATGCCGCAGTTAGAGAACGCGGCCAATCTGCGCCGCCGTTATAGTGATATCGATGTGGTTATTAGCTGTGGCGATATGCCTGTCGCTTACATGGACTACATCACCACGATTCTGGGGGTGCCGCTGCTGTATGTGCGCGGCAACCATGATGAATCCTACGACAATGAACCACCCGGTGGCGTCGATCTGCATAAGAATATTTATACCTACAAGGGCCTCACATTTGTCGGTCTGGAAGGCTCAATCCGCTATAACAAGGGCAAAATCCAGTACACACAGGGCCAGATGGCACGCATGGTCAACCGGATGACGCCCTCACTCTATTTCCATAGGATGCGAACGGGTCAATTTCCTGATATTCTGGTAGCACATTCACCCGCATGGGGCATCCATGATGCTGAAGATTATCCCCATCATGGCTTTAAAGCGCTGCTGACTTACATGAAGCGGTTTAAGCCGCGCTATATGTTTCATGGGCATGTACACACCTGGGATCGCCGCAAGACGGTGGTCACAGATTATGAAGAAACACGCATTATGAATATCAATCCCTATACGGTCATAGACGTGGAGCCACGCTAAAGGCGTCCACGGCTTGCGCATAGGCCATAGTCAAGGGTATGGAGCAATGTGGCAGCAATTTGAGAGCGTTAGCACACTGACAGAAGCATTGGAGCAACTGGACGCGCATCAGCAGTCCGCGCGCATTATCGCTGGCGGTACCGACCTGATGATCGAAATGGAACATGGCAGCCGCCCGGATTTAACCACGCTCATTGATATTACGCGGGTACCCGGTCTGGATACTATCACTCAACACGGTGATTCGATCCGGCTGGGGCCGCTGGTGAATCATAATCATGTGGCGGGTAGCCAACTGCTTATCGAACGGGCTTTGCCGCTGGCTCAGGCCAGTTGGCAGGTCGGCGCGCCCCAGATTCGCAACCGCGCGACGGTGGCCGGCAACCTCATTACAGGTAGCCCAGCCAACGATACCATCGCACCCTTGATTGCGCTCGATGCCAGCGTCACCTTAGCCAGCGTGGATGGCGAACGCACCGTTGCCTTGTCCGACTTCTACACAGGCTTGCGCCGCACAGTCATGCAGCCCAACGAAATGCTCATCAGCATTGATTTCCCGGCATTGGCAGCGAACGAGCGTGGGGTCTTCCTGAAATTGGGCCTGCGTCGTGCCCAGGCGATTTCAGTCGTGAACGCCGCCGTTGTCCTGACTTTCGATGGCGATACCGTCACCCAAGCGCGCGTCGTCCTGGGTAGTGTCGCCCCAACGGTCATTCGTATCACGCAAGCTGAACAAGCGCTAATTGGCAAAACACTCGATGACGCAACCATCCGCGAGGTGGCGCGTGTTGCGGCCAGTGTACCAACTCCGATTGACGATGTACGCAGTACGGCCACTTATCGCAGTGAAATGATTAAAGTGCTGGTGGCCCGTGCCTTGCGCATCCTGGCCGCGGATGACGACGATACCGGGGTTCCACAGCAGCCTGCGATGCTCTGGGGCGTCAATCAGGCCCATGTGGCCGACAACGCCCTTAAGCAGCCTGTTTCGCATGATGCCAACGCAACCATTGAAACCACCATCAACGGCGAGGCGTATACTGTCACAACTGGCCAGGACAAATCCTTGCTCGATTGGCTGCGCGAGGATGCTGGTTTAAAAGGTGCTAAAGAAGGGTGCGCTGAGGGCGAATGCGGCGCCTGTACGGTCTATCTTGATGGGGCGGCTGTCATGGCTTGCATGGTGCCCGCACCTCGCGCTCACGGTGCCGACATTGTCACTGTCGAGGGCTTGCAGGAGGACGAAACCTTGCACCCAATTCAACAAGCTTTTGTCAACCAGGCTGCTGTACAATGTGGGTATTGTACACCTGGCTTTCTGATGTCCGGGGCCAAGCTCATTGAAGAGCATCCCCAACCGACACTTGAACAAATCCAACAGAGTATTAGCGGCAATTTGTGTCGTTGTACGGGCTACTACGCCATCATCAACGCCATGAAAGAAGCGGCCGCTCTGGCTCAGGGATCGTAGTCAGCGCACACATCAGCAGCTTACATGGCATAGACGAGGAGGATGAAGCGATGGGTTTTAGTGACGATGGAAGTATTAAAAAGGCGAGTGGCCGCAAATGGAGTCGTGTGCTCACGCCAATATTTGGATTGCTGATCGTCGCCGCCTCTGGCGCGATTGCATATGTACTTGCGGAACCCATTTTTAATGCGATTCTGGATGCAATTCCTGAGGTGCCGGCGGTCGATGAAGTCTTATTAGCCGTTGGCGTCATGATCTTTATCGTGTGTTTGGCCATATTTGGCGGGTTATATGCGGTTGTTGCGCCCAAACCCAACAAAGCCACCTACGTCACCGAGCGCGAGCTGGACCGTCTGAAGAAAGAACGCGCCGCCGAAGAAAAGGCCAAAGAACGTCGCCGGAAAGAAATGCGGCGGCGTATGCGCGACCAAAACAAGAATTTATAGCAATCTGTAGTAGATAAGATGATGCAAAGCTGCCAATTGATCCTAGAATCAGGTAGGGTAAAAGGCGACATCACTTTGTGCACATCTCAGTAAAACAGGAAGGAGAGAGCGGCCGCACGATGACGTGTGGCCGTTGTGTAATCTTATGGAGCGAACTGTCCCTCGCCGCATTGGCGATGAAATTCAACTTTACATGCGTACCTACTATTCCTTGCTGCGGTCCAGCCATCCCTTCGACATAGAAACGCTGGAAGAGAGCCACCTGGCGATGACCTCATCGCTGCACATAAGTGCGCAGGAATTGCAGCCGGATGTCTCCGCATTCTTGTACTCGGCGTTGCGCCTGCCGGATTGCATCAAAGATGTTCGCCGTGTCTGGATTGGCCAGACGGAACGCTCATTCGTCGGCGCGGGCTACACCGACATCGCTGACTGGGAACGGGTCTTTGCGCCCGGTCGCCGTCGCCGTATGCAATTTGATGGTAAGGAAACGCTGGTCGCATTTATAGCCAGCCGTTCAGACATCGACGACATGATTCCCATTTTGGTTGCCTTCCAGATTGAATGGAATAAATTCAATGCGCTTTTGCAAGATTCCGGCATCCAAAGGTGGCTGGAAAAGCGTAAAGGCCATATTGGCCAGCTCAGTGATGAAGACTGCGGGCACCTCGCCGAGTCCTTGCAAGTTAGCGTACCTGACCTGCGCCGCTTAGAGATCGTCTGGCAGGCGGGCTTGATCGAACTTCTGCTGGAAATGGCCGCCAAACGCAAAGATATGTCTGTTGGCATGATTTCTGGCTCGCTGTCGGACTATCGCCGCGCGACCGCTTCCTGGTGGAAAGAGTTGTGTAAAGCGGTCGAAGCGCACGGTGTCGACCCAGAAGATCGCCCGATTTACTTTGTGTCTAGCAACACGCATTCGCTGATTAACTTGCTCACAGGCTTTGCCCATCGCCATGAAGAGAGCCTCGTTCGTTATATCGAGCGCTCCAATTACGAATCCATGCTGGCGGAGTACAAAGACATTCGGCGCTATGGCCACAAAAGCTTAGAGAACTTCCTGTACTATGTGCTGGGGCGCTTCCTGGCGGATGACCAGGCCAGCATTGACGATTTGCGTCAGGTGGAGCGCAGCGTGGGCATTTATCGTGTACCCAACAAACACGGCTTCCAAATCGAAGCCCAGATTATCGACCTCGGCCAGCTCAACCCCGATTGGCTTGACCCACGTCTGCACCTGCCCAACGTTGCCGACGAACTGCCGCGCAGTGATGCCCTCATTGTCAACATTGACTATCCGCTGGGCATGGCCGCCTACGAAATCCTCAGCAGGATTTCCGAGCGTGTGACCCAGTTACGCGGTGTCTATATCATGGGCAAAGCGGCCACGCTCAATGGCCGCGTTGGCGATGTCATGATCCCTAACGTCGTCCATGATGAGCACTCGCAGAACACCTACCTGTTCGATAACTGCTTCTCTGCCGATGATGTCAAATCCTACATGAACTTCGGCAACACGCTCGACAATCAGAAGGCGGTCACGGCCCTGGGCACCTTCTTACAGAACCAGACCTACATGAGCGTCTTCTACCGCGAAGGCTACACCGACATCGAAATGGAAGCAGGGCCGTACTTGTCAGCAATTTATGAAGCTTTCCGGCCCAAGCGTCACCCGAATGACGAAATCGTCAACATGTATCAGGTGCCTTTTGATATTGGCTTCTTGCATTACGCATCGGATACGCCCATGAAGCATGGTCAGAATCTGGGGGCGGTCAACCTGGCCTATATGGGTGTCGAACCCACCTATGCGACGGCTGTCGCCATCTTGCGCCGCATCTTCAATCAGGAGTCGCAGCGCCAGGGCCAACGAGCGGTACCCATGCCCATCAAGTAAAGACCATGTGTGCCCCGTGCGGGCACACTGCGTTATAATGTGGCCATCTAACGAATCTGAGTGTGCTGGCATGCGACAACTTGGCCGCACATCTTGTTTATTCACAGCTTGCAATCAGTGAGGTTGATCGTGCCTAAGGAAAAAACGGTTGTTGTCGGCCAATCCCTCAAGCGGATTGATGCGCGCGGCAAAGTAACCGGAGAAACCCCATACCCTGGTGACATCGATATGCCCGGCCAGGCCTGGATGAAATTGCGTTTTAGTGATCGCGCCCATGCGCGCATTGTGGCTATAGATATATCCGTTGCGGAAGCCTTACCGGGCGTTGTGGGCATCCTGACCTCAAAAGATGTGCCTGTCAATGAATATGGCCTTGTCATGAAGGACCAGCCCGTGTTGTGCGGCCCTGGTGGCGATATTCCTGGCACGGATGTCGTGCGCTGCTATATGGACATGATTGCTGTCGTCGTTGCGGAAACCGAAGCGATTGCGGCTCAGGCGGTCGATCTGATTGACGTCACCTATGAAGATCTGCCCGCTGTGTTTGATGCCGAACTAGCTCTCGCGGAAAACGCGCCGCAGTTGCATCCCGATACTCCCGATAATGTCTTGTGCCACTATCGCATTCGTAAAGGCGATATGGAGCAGGGTTGGTCCCAGGCGGATGTCGTCGTCGAGGATGTTTACGAAACGACCTGGCAGGAGCACGCTTACCTCCAGCCGGAAGCCGGATTAGGATATATTGACGAAGAAGGCCGCGTGACGGTTGTTGTTGCTGGTCAGTGGACCCACGAAGATCAGGAACAGATTTACCACGCGCTCGGTCTGCCACAAGAACAGGTCCGCGTGATCTACCCGGCTATTGGTGGTGCATTCGGTGGCCGCGAAGATATGTCCGTCCAGATCGTTCTGGCATTGGCTGCCCAGGCGTCCCAACGCCCGGTGAAAACCCAGTGGAGCCGCGAAGAGTCGATTTTGCATCATCACAAGCGCCACCCGATCAAAGTCTATGCCAAGTGGGGCGCCACTCGTGAAGGTCACATCGTCGCCGTAGAAGCCAAAGTTGTCGGCGATGCCGGTGCTTACAACTACACATCGACCAAGGTGCTCGGTAATGCCAATATGATGGCATCCGGCCCTTATGAAATCGACAATATTCAGGTCGATACCTACGGCGCCTATACCAATAACATTCCCTGTGGAGCCTTCCGAGGATTTGGCGCGCCGCAAGCGTTGTTCGCTGCGGAAGGGCAGGTCAACAAGTTAGCTGTTGCCTTGGATATGGACCCGGTAGAAATCCGGCGGCGCAATGTCTTTAAAGAGGGGAGCCTCGCGCCAGTTGGCACACCGCTCCCGGCGGGTGTGTCTATGCCGCAAGTCGTGGATGCCTGTGCTCGTGAGTCTTACTGGCAGCAAGCCCCCGATAATTCCTGGCAGCGCAGTGTTGATCCTGAGCAACCAACGTCCTTGACCAAGCGACGTGGTATTGGTTTCGCTGCTGGCTACAAGAATGTCGGTTATAGCTTCGGTTTCCCGGAGCAGTCCCACGCTCGTATTGAGCTTTACGGTAAAGCGCAGATTGACGAAGTCGTTGTCAAGCTGGCTGGGGCTGATGTCGGCCAGGGTGCGCATACCGTCTTTTCTCAGATGGCTGCGGAAGCTGTCGGCGTGCCCTTTGAAAAAGTGCGCCTCGTTGCTTCCGATACAGCTCATACAGGGAGTTCTGGTAGCGCGTCTGCTTCACGCCTGACCTTCATGACGGGCAACGCCGTTCGTGGTGCCGCTGAACAGGCCCTTGAGCGTTGGGCCGCGGAAGATCGTCCGGCTATTGGTGATTTCACCTATCGGCCACCCAAGACCACACCCTATGATCCGCTAACAGGCCGCAGCGAACCCAACTTCGCCTATGGTTACACGGCCCAGGCGGTCGAAGTCGAAGTGGATATTGAAACCGGGCAGGTCACGCTGCTCAATGTTGTATCAGCCAATGATGTGGGTCGCGCTATCAACCCGCAGTTGGTCCAGGGCCAGATCGAAGGGGCGGTCATTCAGGCGGCAGGTTACGCTCTCATGGAGTACCTTGTCAGTGACCAGGGCCGCATTCGTAATCCTTATCTGTCGACCTATATCATCCCGACGGTGTACGATGTGCCGCCACAGGTGAAGTCGGTCATCCTGGAGTACGAAGACCCGATTGGCCCCTGGGGCGCGCGCGGTATGGCAGAAATGCCGTTCTTGCCGCTGACGCCAGCCATCGCTGCTGCCATCTACGACGCGACCGGGGTCTGGATCAACTCACAGCCCTTTACGCCGGATAAAGTGGTGGCCAAACTTAGAGAACAGAACATCGGCGTCATTTAGGCGGTGTATGAGAACCCGCACCGATTGCTTGGATTTCGATGTATGATAGGGCAGCGTAGGGTGCAGTCCATTGCACACAGGGCTGTCCTTTTCTCGTATAATCATCCTGAACATCCAATAGTTTCCTGTGAATTGCTGGCGGATAGCTGAATGAAATTACACCAGGCTTTTGATATTGTGCGTGGCGATGTTGTCTCTTTCATCGGCGCAGGTGGCAAAACAGCCACGTTATTGGCACTAGGCCATGAACTCGTTGAAAGTGGTTGGCGTGTCCTGGCGACCACATCAACCCATATCGACGAAGAACTGCTGCCCAGCCTGCCGCACATCCTGCATTACAAAGAAGACCCTCAAGCGATTTCTGCCGCGCTCAGTCAGCATGGCTTCGTGTTCCTGTATGATCGCATCCAGAACCGCCGCATCTATGGGCCGGATGTTGAGTTTGTGCGTCAACTGCTGGATCGGGTCGATAGCGATGTCTTGCTGATCAAGGCTGATAATGCCAACGGACGTCCCTTTAAGGCGCCCAAGAAGAACGAGCCAGTCATTCCATCAGAGTCGTCCCTCGTTGTGCCGATAGTTGGCCTTTCCGCGCTGGATCAGCCGTTGGACGATGACCACGTCTATCATCCCAAAGCCATGATCGACAAATTTGGTTTTTACAAAGGGGCCAAAGTGCGCTCACCCTGGGTGTCCCAGGTCCTGCGTGATGACGACCTCGGCTTGTATGGTATCCCTGAGAGTGCCCGCGTCATTGGTTTCTTGAACCAGGCCCCTCACGAAGGCTACTTGCGCAGTCGTGCCCGTCTCATTGCCAAACTGGCGCTCAAATCACCGCGCTTTCATGGTGTGGCGCTGGGTTCCGCCCGTGCTGCTGACCCGGTTGTGGAAATTCGCCGCCCGGTTGCCGCTATTGTCCTGGCTGCGGGACGCTCTAGCCGCATGGGCCAGCCCAAGGTGTTGCTACCCTGGGAAGGTGGCAAAACCATCATAGAGCACATCCTGACCCAACTTATTCGCTCCCGTGTGGACCATATCGTCGTGGTGACGGGCCACTATGCCGATGAGGTCAAGCGTCTGGTTAAACCCTATGACGTGAAGGTTGTGCATAATAGGGCGTATAAAACAGGGGAAATGGTCTCTTCGCTGAAGGCGGGCTTACGCACCCTGCCGGACCACATTTCGGCATCGATGGTTGTGCTTGGCGACCAGCCGCGTTTGCAGCCGCGCGTCCTCTATGAATTGCTCAATGCCTATTCAGAAGGGGTGGGGGATATTGTTATTCCCAGCTACCAGATGCGCCGGGGGCATCCTATCTTAATTGGACGCCGTTACTGGCCGGAGATTTTGGCGTTGCGTAACCATGAGCAACCGCGCGACGTTATCAATGCCCACGCGGATAAAATTGCCTATGTCAAAGTTTATACGGATAGTGTGATACGCGATGTGGATACGCCAGCAGATTACTACCAGGAGCGCCAGCGAGCGGGCCTGCAAAAGAAACGAATTGACTAATCTTGCTAATTAACCTCGGAACCACTTAATCAGGCGCGAGATAGCGCTTTTCTTTTCTTGTATCTGGCGATGTTCCTGTAGTAATTGATGTGTCAGCTTTTCCAATTCGCTGACGCGCATCCGCGCCCCATTGACGATGACCCATTCTCGGTCCAGCGCGTGTAAGCTGCTGGGCTGCCGTTTATAAAGCTGCTGATAGGCTTCAATGTAGCTGACCATGATGCGCTTTATATCTTGTGTCACCACCATGATGTCCTCGGATAGGTATTCTTGCTGACGGTTTATGGCTAACAATTTCTACCTAACAATGTCTATCGGGCGATTTTATAACGGTTTATAACTATATTTTATAAACAAATGAGTTCGAATGCTACATCTAATCATTAAGATTTGTTACGTAATTGTTGTGGTATATCCCAAATAGGCGTAGAGCCAGCGCCGACTTTCGTGTAAGCTGATGCAGAAATGGCCCAAATGCGGTGCCACAGGCGGGAATGAGAGACAAATATGGTGAATACAGCAGATACCTATACGTTTGATGATTACAAGAACGCGGTGGATGTCATCCGCCAGCGAACGACCCAACAGCCGACGATTGGCCTGGTTTTAGGGTCGGGGTTGGGTAGCCTTGCGGACACGCTTGGGAATGCAACAGCCATCCCCTACGATGAAATCCCCGGTTGGCCCACCTCGACCGTACACGGTCATGCAGGCCGTTTGGTCATCGGTGAATTGGAAGGGCATACTGTCGTTGCCCAGCAGGGGCGCGCTCATTTTTATGAGGGCTACAGCATGCAAAAGATTACCTTCCCCATCCGTGTGATGCATCTCTTGGGCATCAATACACTGATCCTGACCAACGCCGCAGGTGGCGTTGATCCCAGCTATTCCGTTGGCGACCTGATGCTCATCAACGACCATATTAATTTTCCGGGTATGACGGGTAGTAATCCGCTGATGGGCCCTAATGATGAGCGCATCGGTCCGCGTTTTGTGGGCATGGCCCAGGCCTATGATCGTGAACTACGTGTGATCGCTCGCCACATCGCGTCGGAAAATGACATTCCCCTGCATGAGGGCGTTTATGCAGCCGTCTCTGGCCCCAGTTTTGAAACCCCTGCGGAAATCCGTATGCTGCGGACGATTGGCGCCAATGCAGTCGGTATGTCCACTGTGCATGAGGTATTGGTCGCGCGCCATGCAGGCATCCGCGTGATGGCCTGCTCCGGCATCACCAACGTTGCTATCGACCATGTCGACAGCGAGCTAGAGACCAATCACGAAGAAGTACTGGAAGCGGGTCTGGTTGTTGTGCCACGTCTGAAAGCTGTCTTGACAGGTGTCCTCCAGACGTTGGCGCGCTAAGTGTTGGTAAAGAAGAGGCTCGGCCTATGAGTGGCATTTTCTATCTCATTGATCGGGTGGCGATTGGCCTTTACATCATCATCGCCGCGATGGTTGTCCTACAAATGCGAAGATTCCTGCTGGCCCAGTCGGAGTACCGTTCGACATATTTTGAACTAGAGCGTGACCTCGCCCGGGTGCAGCAGGGCACAGCTTTGACCAGTGCCATTATCGCTTTTCAATTCGCTTTTATTGTGCTCGGTATTCAACAGGTCATTGTGCCATTTTTGCAGACGGAAGAAGACCTACAGGTCCAACTGGCCAGCATGCCCAGTGATGGCGATTTCTTAACAGCGACCCCGGCTCCCATCGACGATGAAAACTTTGACATCGCGCCCATTGAATTGCCAGATGATGAGGATAGCGGCGTCATCTTGTTGACGCCCACCCTGACGCCGACGCCAGTAGGTACGATCATTCCCAACGCGCCGGCTATCGAAGGCTGTGACAGCGACGAAGCCCTGCTGCAAGTGCCCGCCAACGGCATGCGCGTTTTCCAACCGATTGTGGTCATTGGTCAGGCATTCACTGATGATTTTAGCAGCGCCAAGATCGAAATTAGTGGTCCCCAGACCAACAATCAGTATTCTGTTGTCGGTGTTATTGATTCACAGGTGCGATCTTTGCAAGCCTTCAGTCAATTCAATCCAACAGGCTATATACCCGGCGAGTACGAGTTCCGGTTGGTCGTGTTTGATGTCGCAAACGAAATTGCTGCGGCTTGTAAAGTCACCATCTATATCTCGGAATTGCCCATCACCGCGACACCGACACCCTTGCCGGAGGGCGGCAACGCACCAGTCATCCAGATGACCGCGACGCCATCCAACTAACGGCATCACCATAGCAAACAAAAAAGAGGACAAGTCTGCACTTGTCCTCTTTTGTTTCTATAATGCGTTTGCAGTTTTAGTTTGTAGGTGATGCCGCGTCGGTTGGGGTGTCCTGGGCAGGTGTGTCTTGCGCTGACTCAGCCAGTTCCAGATGCTTATTGAGCATCCCGACCAACTCCTGGCGGCTAACCGGCTTGGCCAGATAGTCATCGCAGCCGCTGGCGATAAAACGTTCACGGTCGCCAATCATGGCATTGGCTGTCAGCGCAATGATCGTAATCCCTTTGCACCTGTCATTTTCCCGCAGCGTATGGGCTACTTCGATGCCATCAATATCGGGCAGGTTAATGTCCAGCAAGATGAAGCGCGGCAGATGCTCAATCGCGTGTGCAATGCCTTTTTTGCCATTGGAAGCTTCAAATATCTTGAAGCCATGCACTTCAAGCATCTTTTTTACAAGGCGTCGATTTTGAGGGTTATCGTCAACTATGAGAACTGTCGTGCACATCGCCAATCGCATCACTTAGAACGGTCGCATGTATTATCGACGATAATACCATAACGGGAAGCATAATTCTAAGTAAACTATAGCGTTTGACTTATGTTTATATATATTCATTTGTTGATTGCTGATTGATGTTAGGGCAACTTCTCTCGGTTGGCTCGTCGCCGCAGCCGCATCAAGCGAATGTTACGCGGATTGCTCCAGCGCAGGATATTGCTCCATGCGCGCCGTAAGCGGTTCCACCGGGCACGGATGCGTGCCAGTGCATAAACGGCCCGCCGCCGTTGGCGGTTGAGCGGGTTCGCTTGCAGTGAACTCGGTTCCGGGATACCCCAGCGTACAGTCATCGCCGCCCAGGATAAACCCCCGCCAAAACCCACCATCACCAGATGATCATCCTTGCGGATGCGCCCCTGTTCGATAGCTTCACACAGCGCAATCGGGATCGATGCCGCTGACGTATTGCCATAGCGATCCAGGTTGCTGACGAACTTGTCCATATCCAGGCCAAGTTTACGCGCGGCACTTTGCAGAATGCGGTAATTCGCCTGATGGGGGATGATGAGGTCAATCTCGTTGAGGGTGATGCCAGAATCTTGCGACACCTGACGGATGCTCTCATCGACCACGCGCGTGGCGAACTTGAACACTTCGCCACCATGCATCGACATCTTGCCCAGTCGGTGGCCGTTGAGTTCGCGCACATTTTGCGTGGGGATGGACAGCAGATCGTGGCCAGCCCCATCGGAGCGCAAGACGGCGCTCAAAACGCCGCCTTCCTGGTCACTCCCTTGTAGCACAACCGCGCCCGCGCCATCGCCGAACAGGATGCAGGTACTGCGGTCGTTCCAATCGACTACCCGGCTCATGGTTTCCGCACCGATCACCAGCGCAGTATTGATGCTGCCGGACCGGATCGACTGCGCGGCCATATTCACGGCATACACGAACCCGGCGCAGGCTGCCGCCAGGTCAAACGCACCGGATTTGCTCGCACCCAGCCAATCCTGAATGCGGTTGGCCGTACTGGGGAAGACATGTTCTGAAGTTGATGTCGCTACAACAATCAGGTCGATATCCATCGGCAGCACGTCAGCGACTTCCAGCGCCGCTGTGGCTGCCTTATAACCTAATGTTGCCGACGACTCCCGTTCGTTGGCAATGCGCCGCTCTCGTATCCCGGTCCGGGACCGTATCCACTCATCATTGGTTTCGACAATGGCCGCCAGATCGTCATTCGTCATGACGGTTTCTGGGACGGCCATGCCCCAACCCGTGATGTGTGCGTAGCGCAGCGGCCCGTTAAGCCGCGTTTTTCCGTTAGCTGCTGCCATTGGCTGCGTATCTACCCAAAATAATGACGGCGTTATGTCCGCCGAACCCAAAGCCATTGCTCATCACAACATCGACCTGTTTATTGACACCCACGTTGGGGGTGTAATCCAGGTCACAGGTGGGGTCGGGGGTTTCAAGGTTAATCGTAGGCGGGATGAAATTATCGCGAATTGCCATCAAACCGATGATGGCCTCAATCGTTCCGGCGGCACCCAGCAGGTGCCCGGTCATCGACTTGGTCGAGCTAATCGGGATGTTATACGCCTGCTCACCGAGCGCAGCCTTCAAGGCGCGTGTTTCAGCCGTATCGTTTAGTTGTGTGCTGGTCCCGTGCGCATTGATGTAGTCGATGTCCTCAGGCGTGAGGTTAGCATCATTCATCGCCTGTTTCATAGCCAGGGCGGCACCTTCGCCGGTTTCCATCGGCGCAGTCGGATGATAGGCGTCGGATGTGTGTCCGTAGCCCAATACCTCACCGTAGATTGTCGCGCCGCGCGCTAAAGCAAAGTCCAGGTCTTCCAGCACCAGCGTTGCCGCGCCTTCACCAGGGACAAAGCCATCGCGGTCGGCATCAAACGGACGTGATGCCCCTTTGGGGTCGTCATTGCGATGCGTCAGGGCCTTCATGTTGTTAAAGCCAGCAATCGTGATCGGCACGATAGCCGCTTCCGTTGCTCCGGCCAGCATGACTTTTGCCTGACCACGTTTGATAATCTCGGTAGCTTCGCCGATGCAGTTATTACCTGTTGCACAGGCCGTCGTGATGTTGAAGTTCGGCCCACGCAGGCCCAAATCCATCGACACCTTGCCGGAGCTACTGTCAATCAAGATACGCGGAATGGCCAATGGGCTAATCGAACGATGGCCTTTTTCAAGGAATGTCTGTACTGACTCAATCAGTGAGCCAATACCCCCGACACCGCTGCCGATAATGCAGCCGACATCGTGCATATTGTCCGGGGTGATCTCTAGCCCGCTGTCTTCCAGCGCTTGCCGCGATGCCACCACCGCCATTTGTGTGCTGCGATCTGTGCGGCGTGCTTCCTTGCGACCAAGCAGCGCATCCGCGTCGAAGTTCTTGACCTCACCAGCGATCTGATTTTCGACCGTGCTGCGATCAAACAAGGTAATGAAATCAATGCCGCTTTTACCAGCGGCGATATTTTTCCAGGCTTCTTCTGCAGTGTTTCCAGTTGGCACAACAGCACCAATACCAGTCACAACCACGCGACGTGTTCCCACAGCATCCTCCTCATTTGGGTAATATGGACTGTGTTTGTCGTAACACAGTGCCGATCAATCGTGAACGTCGTAGGTTGGTTACGTCACAACAGTCATAACACGGGATGTGCGCCAGCGTTGTGTTCTTACTTCTGATGGGTTTTACGACGTGCACCCTCTCTTGAGTTGTTGATGATACAACGAACCGCCCGTATCACACTAGATGGCCTTTTAGATACACCATGTCTCATTTTGCGGCCCCTGGGTTATAATCGCCCATTACATTGTGTGCAACACAGAGGGATATTCCCAATAACCTATGATTTTGATAACAGGCGCAACTGGATTCATAGGCCGCCATGTGGTTAAGGCTCTGATGGAGCAGGGACTGCCGCTGCGTTGTCTGCTGGCTCCCCATCAGGTGCGTAACGTTCCCTGGGACTCGGAAATGGAAAATCCGCCGGAAATTGTCGTCGGTACCATTCTCGATCAGCAGGCCGTTTTCCGCGCCGTCACGGGTGTGCATACCATCATCCATCTTGAAAGTGCCATGTGGTGGGGTCGTCAGCGCGACCTGGAACGTGTCGAAATCGCCGGAACCCGTAACTTGATTACGCAAGCCCGCGCCGCCCGCGTAGGTCGCCTGGTTACCGTGAGTCATCTCGGTGCCGCGTCATCATCAGCCTATTTGTTGCATCGCATCAAAGGCCAGCAAGAAGAAATTATCCGCGCCAGCGGCTTAGCCTATACCATCATTCGGTCCGGCATTGTCTTCGGCGAAGATGACGCTTTCATCAATAACATGGCCATGATGATGAGCACCAATCCCATATTCTTCCTGATGCCCGGTATGGGGGAAGTCTCGATCCATCCCATTTATATAGATGATCTGGTGCGTGCTATCCAAATTAGCCTGGAGCGTATCAGCACGGTAGATCGCGTGTTGGAAATCGGCGGCCCAGAGTACACAACAGAGCGTGACATGCTGCAAACGATCATGCGCGTCACCGGGATGGGCCGTCTCGTGATTGCTATGCCGCCTTATATCATGCGCTTCCTATCGCGCGTCTATAACCGCATTTTCCCGCGGTCCTTTGTTACGCCGCACTGGTTGGATATACTCGCTACCAATCGCACAACGCAGTTGGGTAACACGTTCGATTATTTCGGATTCCAGCCCCGGCGCTTTGAAGATACCTTGCTGACCTATATGCCGCAGGAACGGTATTTTTTGCGAGCGCTGCGCTTTGCCTTCCGTCGACGCCCACGCCGTATCTAAGGGTAATCGTGTCATGAAATCAGCCATTTCCATTCGTCCGGTAGTCACAAACGAAGCATTTGAGCAGGTAGTCACCCTGCAAAAGATTTACTGGGGAGAAGACGACGCTGCGCTCGTCCCGACGCATATGCTGGCCAGCATCGTCGGCTATGGCGGTCATGTCCACGCTGCCTTCGATGCAGACCGCATGATTGGCACGTTGATTGGCTTCCTCGGCGCAGACCTCGACCCTGACAGCCAGCAGAACGCGCCCTCGCGCATGTTGATTATGTCCAAGCGTATGGTCGTACTGCCGGAATATCGTGGTCATAAAATTGGCGAGCGTCTCAAATTAGCCCAGCGGGATTATGCGCTTCAACATGGCATCCGCCTCGTGGCCTGGACCTTTGACCCTCTACTGGCTCCAAATGCCTATCTCAACCTGCACAAGCTGGCTGCCTTAGGGCAGGGCTATGTGCCGAATTTCTTTGGCACTGGGGCTGTCCATCCGACTCTCAGCGAAGATCGTATCAAGGTCAACTGGTGGGTCGATGACGACCTCACGCGCGAACGGCTAACAGGCCAAACCAGCTTCAATACTGCCGATGCCCCCGTCATCAATCCTGCTGAGATGCAGAACGGCTTGCTCATCCCATCGGGGAAACCCACATCATTCGATGACAAACTGGTCCTGCTGCAAATCCCGCCGCACCATATCGCTTTGCAAAACCTCGATGCGGCTTTGGCTCGTTCCTGGCGTGACCATGTGCGCGAGTGCTTCATGACAGCCTTTGACCAGGGCTATCAAGCGGTAGATTTTGTGCGCCGTAACGATCAGACTTATTATGTGCTGGCCCAGCTCGATAATCCGCCGCACTTTGCCGATGATCTGGCGACAGCCAGTCACCAACAATGAACACCTAGCATATTTGATGAACGATCTTGAAGGAGTCCCCTGTGCGTCCCATTACCATTAAAGAAATCGCCCTGCATCCGATTGCCATGCCCTTTGTGGAGCCGTTGAAAACGAGCTTCGGCATGGAACCCTTCAAAGGAGCTGTCCTGGTTGAAATCACAACTGAGGATGGCGTCAAAGGGTGGGGTGAGGCTGCCGTTGCTCCGGCACCTGGTTACTCAGGGGAAACCATCGCAACCGCTTATCACATCCTCAAGCACTTCATGGTGCCGCTGCTGACAGGTAAAACCATCGAAGACCCATACCACACCCGCGACATCCTCAAGGTCATCCGGGACCATCACCATGCGCGTGCTGGCATTGAAGGCGCTATCTGGGATACCTTCGCCCGCGCTAATGACATGCGCCTGGCCGATCTATTCGCTTCCTATGTGGATGCCGAAAGTACCAACCGCGCCGTAGTTGGCGTCAGCATCGGCATTCAGCCCACTGTAGAAGATACGCTGGCCATTATTCGTAAGCGCATGGGGCAGGGCTACAAGCGCATCAAGCTCAAGATCAAACCCGGTTGGGATGTCGATTTTGCCAAAGCGATCCGTGCCGCACTGCCTGACGCCACCATCATGCTCGATGCCAACAGCGCCTACACCCTGGCCGATAGCGATCATCTCGCTCAATTTGACGATCTCAACCTGCTGATGATTGAGCAGCCCTTGCAGCCCTTCGATATTTACGAACACGGCATGCTTAACCACCTCATTGATACGCCCATCTGCCTGGACGAGAGTATCAAAACAGCCCTCGACCTGCGTATCGCGCTCCAGGTGAATGCCATTGACATCCTCAACCTGAAGCCGGCTCGCGTTGGCGGTTACTCGGAAAGCATCGATATCTACAAAATTTGCGTCGAACATGAGCTGCCCCTGTGGATTGGTGGTATGCTAGAGACAGGCATCGGACGTGCGGCGAACGTCGCTTTTGCTTCGCTACCTGGCGTGACGCTGCCCTGCGATATTTCCGCAACTGACCGCTACTTCGACCCGGACATCACCGAGCCGCCTTTCGTCTTACAGCCCGATAGCACCCTGGCCGTTCCTGATGGTCCTGGCATCGGTGTCGAAGTCATCCCCGAACGGGTGCAAGAGGCCGCCGTCCGCTGGCAAGAACGCAATTTATATCCGGTTGGTTAATGAGGTCACTTAAGGGGGCACGATGACATTCGCAGGTAAGAAGTTAGCATTTATTGGGTCAGGCGTGATGGGCCGTGCGATTATTGGTGGCCTGCTTGGCAAAGGCCTGATCGCACCCAATCAGATTATTGCCTCAGATCCTGATATGAAGGCAATGGAGACGATACAGGCTAACAATGGCATAAACGTCACCCACGATAACCTTGAAGCAGTAAAAGATGCCAATATCATGGTGTTGTGCGTCAAACCACAGATCATGCCGACTGTGCTCGATGGTTTGCGCGGCCACGTTGCCCATATTGAATTGGCTATCAGCATCGCCGCTGGTGTGACGCTCAAGGCTGTGGAAGAAGGTTTGGCGCTGATGCATGTCGTTCGCGCTATGCCCAACACCCCCGGCCAGATCGGACAGGGTGTTTCCGTCTGGACGTGCACGCCGGAAGTCACAGGCGAGCAGCACGAGCAAGCCCAGCAGATATTAGAATCGATGGGGCAGGCCATCTACGTCCATGACGAAAAATACCTCGACATGGCGACAGCCCTGACAGGGTCTGGTCCGGCTTATGTATTTATGTTCATAGAAGCACTGATAGACGCAGGAGTGCGCATGGGCTTTTCGCGCGACGTGGCGACGGTCCTGGCTATGCAGCTTGTTAAAGGCAGCACCGCTTTTCTGGAACAGTCCGGCATCCATCCGACCGTATTGCGCAATCAAGTCACCAGCCCTGGCGGAACAACGGCGGCAGCGCTCTATGAACTGGAAAAAGGCAATTTCAGGACGACCATCAGCGATGCCATCTGGGCCGCTTACCAGCGATCCATAGAGCTTGGCGAGGACTGATTGCAACAGCAGACATGCGTGGCGTAGCGGCGCGATATATCATGCCCAATATGAGCAATACCGCTATGATATTGTGGTTTTCAGCATCGAACGCTTAAGTTCCGCGTAATGCCCGCCAGAGTGCGCTCATTATGGGTTGATAAACCCACCGCTGGCGGTTAATCTTAAGGACAGTGTCAAAGGATGAGTAGCGTTTGTGAAAATGTGGACAAACGCAGTATTGCTCGTATACAATAGACAGGTGCGCTCGGCAAGAGGGGCGCTCCGTTGGCGTCTATCAAACATCACCAATCCATTAACGCACCAAGACGCATTTTGTGTTCTTACCAGACCGGAAGCAGGTACGCCTTTAAGCAGTTCCTGTATTGAATAACGGATACTGAAAGACGAATCACTCGCATTTATTCGATCAGATAAGGAGCCGGGAATGGCGGAAAATATTTATGACTCGATACTCAAACAAATTGAGGGCTTTGATCCCTCGGTTGAGGCTGTCGAAGTCGGTTATGTAGAGGTGGTTGGCGATGGTATCGCCCGTGTGAGTGGCTTGCCCAATGTGCGCTTTAACGAGCTGGTGCGCTTTGAGAATGGCACAGCGGGTATCGCCTTCAACCTGGAAAGTGACAACGTCGGTGTCACCATCATGGGTGACTACGGCGAAATCCAGGAAGGGGACACCGTCAGCGCAATGGGCCGTATCGCCTCGGTCCCGGTTGGCGAAGGCCTGATTGGCCGTGTCGTCGGCGCGCTGGGTAACCCCCTCGACGGCAAAGGCCCCATTGCCAGCGATGAGTTCTATAACATGGAACGTATCGCCCCAGGTGTGATGGAGCGTAAGGGTGTTGATCGCCCGGTCCAAACCGGTTTGCTCGCCATTGATGCCATGATCCCGATTGGTCGTGGCCAGCGTGAGTTGATTATTGGCGACCGTCAGACGGGTAAAACCGCTGTTGCTCTCGACACCATCATCAACCAGAAGGGTGAAGACCTTTACTGCATCTACGTCGCGATTGGTAAGCGTCGTGGTGAAGTAGCTCGTATCGTGGCCACCTTGGAAGAACATGGCGCGATGGATTACACCACCATTGTTATGGCCTCTGCTTCCGACGCAGCCGCGCTGCAATACATGGCTCCCTATGCGGGTTGCGCTATTGGCGAATGGTTCATGGAAAATGGCAAGGACGCCCTGGTCATTTACGATGACTTGTCCAAGCATGCGGCTGCTTACCGTCAGGTATCGCTGCTGCTGCGCCGCCCCCCTGGCCGCGAAGCCTTCCCCGGCGATGTCTTCTACCTGCACAGCCGCCTGCTGGAACGTGCTGCCCAGCTCAGTGATGAGCGTGGCGGCGGTAGCTTGACCGCGTTGCCTGTCATCGAAACACTGCTTGGTGATGTGTCCGCATTCGTGCCGACCAACGTGATCTCCATTACAGACGGCCAGATCTACCTGGAAAGTGAACTCTTCTACTCCGGCCAGCGCCCAGCCCTGAACACGGGTATCAGCGTCAGCCGTGTGGGTGGTAGTGCCCAGACAACAGCTATGAACAAGGTTGCAGGTGGTCTACGCTTGCAGATGGCTCAGTTCCGCTCGTTGGCTGCTTTCGCTCAGTTCGGCTCCAACCTGGACCGTGAAACCCAGCGCCAGTTGGATCGTGGTCTACGCCTGAACGAATTGTTCAAACAGGCTCAGTACCAGACCCTGGCTGTGGAAGAACAGATTATTCTCATTTACGCGGGTACCAATGGTCTGATCGATGAAGTGCCCGTTGACCGTGTTGGCGAGTTCAAACTCGACTTCCTGCGCGCGCTCCGTGGCCAATACAGCGATCTGGCCAAGGACATCCGCGCCAATACCGACAAGAGGCTCTCCGAAGAACTGACAGCTCGGATTGAAGAAACGATCCAGGGCTTCTTACAGACGTGGAGCTAGCGCATCACATCAGTGGAAAGGAGACGCTAGATGCCACCGCTTAGAGAAGTCAAAAACCGAATACGTAGTGTCAAAAACATTTCTCAGATCACCCGCGCGCTGGAGGCCGTTTCGGCTTCGCGCGTGCGTCGTGCCCAGGCGCGTGCTTCCGCCAGCCGCCACTATGCTGAAAAAGCATGGGAAATTCTGGTAAATATCCAGGCATCGGCCAAAGGGTCGCTGCCGCACCCGCTGTTGACCTCGCGTGAAGAGATCAACCGTGTCATGGTTATCGTCATCACCTCGGATCGTGGCCTGGCTGGGTCGTATAACTCCAACGTCCTGCGCGTTGTGGAGCGTTTTCAGCGTAGCCTCGGCAAACCCGTTGATTTTGTGACGGTGGGTCGCAAAGGCCGCGATACATTGATCCGCCAGCGGGCCAATGTCGTCGCTGAATTCAGCGACATGCCGTCAGAGCCGCGTATCAGCGACATAGCGCCGATTGCGCGCCTCGCCGTTGATTCGTACCTCAAGGGTGAAGTTGACGAAGTCCTGATTGCTTATACTGACTTCATCAATATGCTGACGCAGCGCCCGGTGGTGCTCGGTTGGCTGCCCCTGACGCCCAATACCATTGCAGAACAGGTCGCCGGGGAATTCGTCAAGGATGTCCCGCACGTCACAGAAGGCGCAACGGACTATGAATACGAGCCGAATGCCGCTGCTGTTCTGGAAGAAATCGTCCCGCGCTTTACCGAGTTGCAGTTGTACCAGGCTTTGTTAGAGTCGCAGGCTAGTGAGCATGCTGCCCGTATGGCGGCCATGCGTAATGCAACCGACAATGCATCCCAACTCGTGGACGACCTGACGCTGGAATACAACAAAGCTCGTCAGTCGGCGATTACCAGCGAAATTCTCGACATCGTTGGTGGGGCCAATGCGTTGCAACAGGCCATTGATAAAGGTGCCAAAGAGATTCTCGACTCGGCCCATCCGACGGCCCCCCGTGCTCCCGCGCCGGCGATGACAGCCGCCAGCAATGGCAACGGTGCTGGCACCAAGGGCAATGGTAAGAAGAGCGCGCCAGCAGCCAAGAAAGTTGGTCCGCGCGGCAAAAAAGTCAAGCAAGATGACCTGAAGATCATCGAAGGTATCGGCCCCAAGATGGAAAAAGCCCTCAAAACGGCTGGCCTCGATACCTGGGCTAAATTGGCGGAAGCCACAGACGATCAACTGCGTACAGCTATCGAAGAAGCAGGGATGAGTTTTGCCCCTAGCTTGTCGACCTGGGCGCGTCAAGCCGGTTTCGCCGCCCGTGATGATTGGGACGGCTTAGAACAATTGCAAGATGAACTGACCGCCGGGCGTGATGAGTAATCATCCGGCTGCTGATAGAAGGAGCAAATAATGAGCGAAGTGCAAGGCAGTATTACTCAGGTGCTTGGTAACGTCATCGACGTTCAGTTCCCGGAAGGGCAGTTGCCTGATATTTTTGACGCCATCCGCGTCCCGCGCGACGATGACGATGATTTGATTCTGGAAGTTGAATTGCTGCTCGGCGATAGTGAAGTCCGTTGCGTGGCGATGGACAGCACCGATGGTATTTCGCGCGGTATTCCCGCTTTTTCCACGGGCGCGCCGATTTCTGTACCTGTTGGCGAAGACACCTTGGGCCGTATCTTCAACGTCCTCGGCCGTCCTGTTGATAACAAACCCGCCCCGGAAGACGCCCCAGAGCGTCCGATTCATGTGAGCGCCCCCTCGTTTGAAGACCAGTCCCCCAAGATTGAAGTCTTTGAAACGGGCATGAAGGTCATTGACCTGGTTGCGCCCATGACCAAGGGTGGTAAAACCGGCATCTTCGGTGGTGCAGGTGTTGGCAAGACCGTGACCATTCAGGAACTCATCGACTCGATTGCGAAAGAACACTCTGGTTTGTCCGTTTTCGCAGGTGTTGGCGAGCGTACCCGTGAAGGGACCGACCTCTACCACGAAATGGCGGAAGCTGGC
Source organism: Anaerolineaceae bacterium (assembly GCA_002699585.1). GTDB lineage: Bacteria > Chloroflexota > Anaerolineae > Aggregatilineales > Phototrophicaceae > Phototrophicus. Next base: position 845,073 of record PABP01000009.1, read on the forward strand.
GTGATCGACAAGCTGGCGATGGTTTTCGGCCAGATGAACGAGCCGCCCGGTGTGCGTTTGCGGGTGGCCCTCTCCGGCCTGACGATGGCGGAATACTTCCGTGATACCGGTAAAGACGTGTTGATCTTCATCGACAACATTTTCCGTTACTCCCTGGCGGGTGCTGAAGTATCGGCATTGCTCGGTCGTATGCCGTCGGCAGTGGGTTATCAGCCGAACCTGGCTGAAGAAATGGGTATGCTGCAAGAGCGCATCACCTCCACCCGTTCCGGTTCGATCACATCCATGCAGGCCGTTTACGTGCCCGCAGATGACTACTCCGACCCGGCCCCGGTGGCGGTGTTCACCCATCTGGATAGCACCATCGCCCTGGAGCGCTCAATTGCCGCTCGCGGTCTCTTCCCGGCTGTGGACCCGCTCGGTTCCACCAGTAACATCCTCGACCCGAACGTCGTGGGTGAAGATCACTACCGTACCGCGCGTGAAGTTCAGCAGGTGCTCCAGCGTTACAAGGACTTGCAGGACATTATCGCCATTCTCGGTGTGGAAGAACTATCCGATGACGACAAGCTGCTGGTCGCCCGTGCCCGTAAGATCGAAAACTTCCTCAGCCAGCCGATGAAGGTTGCTGAACAGTTTACAGGTCGTGCAGGTAAGTACGTACCGATCCGTGAAACCGTTCGCGGTTTCCGTATGTTGCTTGATGGTGAACTCGATCACGTTCCTGAGCAGTTGTTCTACATGGCCGGCCCCGTTGAAGATGTGCTGGAACGGTACGAAGAAAGCCAGAATGAAAACTAGCACGGTGTTTATCTGTGCGGAAGGAGCTTTCTAAATGCCAATTCACGTAGAACTTGTTTCCCAGGAACGCAAAGTCTTTGAAGAGCCGGAGGCCGACATCGTCGTGCTGCCCGCTATCGAAGGCGAAATGGGTGTACTCCCCAACCACGCGCCTGTCCTCACGCCGTTGACGTTTGGCGAGATGGTTGTGCGTAAAGGCAATGCAGAAGAACGCTTTGCCATCTATGGTGGTGTGGTGGATGTCCGCCCGGACAAAGTCGTTGTCCTGGCGGATGTGGCGGAATCATCCTTTGAAATTGATGAAGAACGCGCCGTAGAAGCGCGTCGTCGCGCCCAGGAACTGCTCGACCAGGGCTTGCCCCCGGAACAGAACCGCGAAGCGGTCCTGGCCCTGCGCCATGCAGAATTCGCCCTCAAGGTATCTCGCCGCGTGCAATCCAGCTCGGCGGGTCGCCTGCGCATCATCATGGATGACGATAAAGCGAATAACCAATAGCCTGGTCTTTTTACATGTTATGAAAAACACCCGGCTGTTAGTTGGGTGTTTTTAGTTCCGCATTTCATTTTTCATCGTAGGGCCACAGCATGCTGTGGCTGGACCCGTTTTGGTAGCACTTGATAGATAGGGGCATGGTAGCCCCCTGTAAAACGAAGGAGCAATCTCATCGCAGTCGAATGGCAGTCCCTCATCCAGGCTATGCAATCATCGGCCCCCGCGGAGCGCAGTCAGGCGGTTTTGGCCATCGGCCACCAGCGAGAAACGCGCGCGATTGACCAGCTTGTCGCCATTCTCTGCACTGATGATGACCTCAATGTGCAGGAGGACACCACCTGGTCGTTGGTACGCATGGGCAGCGATGCGGTCGATGCCTTGCTGCCTGCCATCGAGCATGATGATCCCAAGGCACGCCACAATGTCGTGCATACACTCGGCAAAATTGCGGATGTCCGCGCACTGGACACGTTGATTCAGGCGACCTCAGATGCCGACCAGAAGGTGCGCTATAAGGCCATCTATGCCCTCGGCCAGATCGGCCATGTGGATGCCCTTGAGGCGCTCATTGCAGCCCTGGACGATGATGTACAGGAAGTGAGCTGGATGGCCCGTGAAACGCTGGAAGGCTACGGCGACAAGGCTACCATGCACCTGATTGCTGCCCTGGATAGCGCTTCTGCTGTCGTGCAGGAACTGCTGATTAGCCTGCTTGGCGATACACGCGACGAACGCGCTGTCGAGCCATTGATCGCCCTGCTAGCTGCACCCGACTGGCAAATTCGGTTTGCGGCTATTCAAGCCCTGGGCGAACTGGGTGATGCCCGTGCACTGCCGGGGCTGCGTGCCCTCGTAGACGATGACGATGCGCGGATACGGGCAATTGCCAAAGCCATGAGCGCCCAACTCAACGGCGTATCCTAAAATCCATCATCGGTGTGAGGGGTAATCGTTGGGCATGTTCTGGCTTTCAGAATGTGCAGCCCACCAGCCATCGTGTACAATGTGCCTCAACATGGGACTCTCTGGAAGGCGACACCCGGTCGTTTTCCTGATACACGGCATAAAGGTTCGACCATGGGGTTATTTTCAAAGCGGTTAGGGGTTGACCTCGGTACGGTCAACGTATTGATCTATGAAGGCGGTCAGATCGTCTTACAGGAGCCATCTTTGGTGGCGTTGATCGTAGAAGACGAGCGTATCGTCGATTTCGGCCAGCCTGCGCGCGAGATGATGGGCCGCGTCGATGACGAAGACATTCAGATCATTCGCCCCCTGCAAAACGGCGTCATCGCCGATTACGAAGTCACAGAAGCCATGCTCAGCTACTTCTTTGGGAAGATTGCTGGTCGGGTGCGCTTCTTCCGTCCCACGGTCATGATCTCTGTGCCCTGGGGTGTGACCAGCGTGGAAAAACGTGCGGTCCACGAAGCGGCTTTAGCGGCAGGCGCGCGCGAAGTCTTCCTCATCTGGGAGCCATTGGCAGCGGCAATTGGCGCGGGTTTGCCTGTCGGTACACCAGCGGGTGATATGGTCGTCAATATTGGCGGTGGCATCACCGAAGCGGCTGTGCTGACGATGAATAACATCATCCGTGCGGAAAGTGGCCGCATCGGGGGGTTACGCCTCGACGAAGCGATCATGAGTTATGTGCGCCGCAAGTACAATCTATCCATTGGCCAGCCGACTGCGGAATCCGTAAAGATTCAGGTCGGGGCGGCCATCAATCAACCCTCTGAATTGACGATGGAGTTGCAAGGGCGCGATAATGTCAGTGGCCTGCCGCGTACGGTCATGATGACAACGGGCGAAGTGGTCGAAGCACTCGCGGAACCGCTGTCACAGATTGCCAACGTGGTCAAAAATGTGCTTGGCAATACACCGCCGGAACTGGCCTCCGACATCATTGATCGTGGCATCATGCTGACGGGTGGCGGCGCGCTGTTGCGGGGTATCGATGAATACCTCACACGTCAGACAGGCGTGCCCGTTTACCGCGCCGATGATCCCCTGATTTGTGTGGCTGCTGGGGCAGGGCGTGCCCTGGAAGATCAAGCGATCCTACGGCGTATCGCCCAGGGCCAATAGCGCCAACGATCTCAACCCAAAACACAGACTAAAAAAGGCACTCATGATATGTATGGGTGCCTTTTTTCATCTAGGTCGGACGTTATTCTTCATCGTCCAGGTAGTAAGTCATGTGCTGCATATGGACCACCGGGTCGATGTACTGCACCATCACCCCCTCTGGCACCGTCAGATTAATCGGCGCATAATTCAGGATAGCTTTGACCCCAGCTTCGACCAGGGTGTCAGCTACATTTTGCGCGTATTCCGCCGGGACAGCTACCATAGCAATCTGGCAGTGGTTATCCGTCAGTGTTTTCTTGATGTCGCTCATGGGCAGCACGACAAAGCGGTCGACCTGTGTCCCGACTTTTTCAGAGTCGGCATCAAACAACCAGGAAATTTCGAACCCACGATCAATAAACCCACGATAATGTGAAATCGCGCTGCCGAGATCACCGGCACCGACAACGGCGACCTTCCACTGGCGATCCAGCTTTAGCACGCTCTGTAGTTTGTCGATCAAAAAGTCTATCTGATAGCCTGTACCCTGCTTACCAAAGCCACCAAAGTGCGACAAGTCCTTGCGGATCTGAGCCGAACTGATACCTAACTTTTGCCCTAGCTCGTGTGAAGATGTCACATCAACACCGACTTGCTTCAGGCGATTTAGGGCGCGCAAGTACAGGGGTAAGCGCCCGATAACGATATCGGGAATGCGGTTATCTATTTTCAGAGGCATATGCGTCTCTCTGGATCGGAATAGTTTCGTTCGTGATAACTATCACTATACAATGCTATATTATCATTACGAAATTGCAAAATCCATTTTAGGGCATTATTGCCGCATCATCGTGCCCTGGGGATTTTGCTATGTCACCAGGGGTAGGCCCTATGGTAACATCAAGCGTTGATACGTTGAATTTCTAGCCGCCGGACTATGTCGATTCGTCGTGCCCTAATCATTTTAGCTTTGTTGACGATTGCTTTGCCCATCGTCATTTTCAGCCGCCAGCAAGCCCCCGCGTCCACTAATGCAGCCAGCCAACTTGCCAACCTGCAACTGTACCGCGTCGAACCGGGCATAGTGCAGCGGTCGGTAAGCGCATTAGGCAGCATAGAAGCCGATGCCGTTGCCAGCCTTAGTCTGCAAACGGCAGGCCGTGTGACCGATGTTTTTGTGCAAAATGGGGACTACGTCGTCGCTGGCGATCCGCTCATTCAACTGGACAATACCGCTCAACGCATCAATTATGAGCAAGCCGCCCTGGCCCTGCGCCGCGCTGAACTCGACCTTGAGGATACCATGACTGTTGACGAAACCTCAGTGCGCATTGCGGAGGCTGCGGTTGACAGTGCCTATGGGGCTTACCTGAGCGTGGCCAATGCCGTCAGCCAGTCCGATATAGATGCTGCCGAACTAGCATATGAACAGGCGTTATCTGCTTCGGAAACAGCCCGTATCGAGCGGGATCGGATTGGCGGTCAATTTGGTGGCGATAGTATCGAATACAATAGTGCTGATGCCCGTTATGGCGAAACCACCTTCAATGCGGAAATCGCTCGTCTGCAATTAGAGTCCCTGCGTAACCAGACCGCCCCCCAGGCCGGTGCTGCCTATCAACGTTATCAACAGACCCTCCGCGAGCTAGAGCGTGTCCAGAGTGGCCCTACGCAAATCCAGATTGATACTGCCCAAGCCGCCATTGAACGCGCTGAAAGCCAGCTCAAAGATGCCGAAACAGCCTTCAATCGTACCATCCTGACCGCGCCCTTCGATGGCATTGTCTCTGGTATCGTCGTTGAAGTCGGTTCGCTGGCGGCCCCTAGCCTGACCGTGATGTCACTCACCGATGTCGATCCACTGCGCCTATCGGTGCTGGTCGATGAAATTGACATCAGCCTGGTGATGCCCGATGGCAGTGCCCAGGTCGTGCTGGACGCCTTGCCCGATGTCGAGTTCCCGGCGACCGTCTCCACGATTGGCGAGCTGGGTGTGGATGCGGCAGGTATCGTCAATTATCCAGTCGATATTGCGCTTAACGTCACCGATCCGCGCGTGCGTGTTGGCATGACCGCTGAAGCGACGATTGTCTCTGATGCCCGTGATAACGTGTTGCGTGTGCCCAATCAATACCTGCGTATCGAGCGTGGCGCGGAAAATGTCGCCTATGTCAACATCCTGCGCGATGACAACGCCTTAGAAGAAATTCAGGTGGAGCTCGGTTTGCAGGGCCAGGACTACAGCGAAGTTGTCGCTGGTTTAGAAGACGGCGATCTGGTGGCTATAGAGCTACGCGGTGAAGGTATTTCGACCTTCTTTGGCAACTAGCGCGGGAATGAGCGCTCTGAACATGAACATCTAGCAACGAGGATACAACCTTGTACTTTTTGCTAATACTCATCATCACCTATTTGCTCTACCGCTTCCTGATCCGGCGGCTGCGCTGGCGTGCCTTACGTTTTGGCATTGGCATCCCGCTCATGACCCTTTTTGTTGTGGGCTTCTCCATCGTCTGGGGTGTGATGACTGCTGATGCCCGTACCCAGGATGCTGCCAGTACCGTCACTGTCCTCGATGAAGCACAAGTACAGCAGGGCGCTCTCCAGGTGACGATCTCCTCAACGGGCCAGATTCAGCCCAATCGCCAGGTGGCGTTGGCCTTTGCTGGCAGCGGTTTGGTGACCGACGTCTACGTGGAAGAAGGGCAGACGGTGCAAGCAGGTGATTTGATCGCCAAATTGGACAGCGCCGACCTCGACCGCCTGATTGACCAGGCGACTATCGCCCTGGGCTTGCAAGAGGCCGTTTACAACGCCCTGACCAGCCCGCCCAGCGAATACGACATTGCCGTTGCCCAGGCCGCGCTGGATGCTGCCAGAGCGCAGTACAACGCGGCGGCGTCCACTGCGCCAACCGCCTATCAGGAAGAAATCGCCCGACTGCAAACCGAAATTGCCCGTAACCGTCTGTGGCAGGCGCAGCTCTCCCGTGACAGCATCACCATCCCTGAACCTAGTCCCCAACTTGATGTAGATACGGGCAACGATAATGTCGATGATGTGGTGGATGGCATCAACGCCGCGATTTCTGCCCAGAGCCGCGCTCAGATTGCAGCGGCTCAGGCCCAGCTACGACAAGCCGAGTCCTCATTGGAGCAGTTCGACTACGGTGTGGCTATCGCTGATACAAATTATCAATCGACCCTCAACCGTGGCGCTGATTTTGGCTCGGTGAACTCGGCCTTGGCAGGTATCACCCAGGCGGAAATCGCGCTGGAGAATCTCGTCAACGGTCCTGATGCGATCCAGCTTGAGTTGGCCAACATCGATCTCGAAAACAGCCGTTATGCCATCGAACTGGCAGAATACAATCGGTCGCAATCGGAACTGCACGCGCCATTTGATGGGGTGCTCGTCCAGAATAACTTCGTCATTGGTCAGACGCCGCCGCAGGGCGTTGGCGCCATCCTGATCGATAACAGCGTGTTCTACGTCGATATGCCCGTCGACGAAGTCGACATTGTCGATGTACAAGTCGGCCAACGTGTGACACTCCGCGTTGATGCCTTGCCCGATCAGGAACTTGGCGGCGAAGTCGTTCAGGTCGCCTACACGCCGACGCGCCTGGGCCAACTGGTCGTCTATAACGTGCGTATTCAGGTCGATGCTACCTCGGCTCCTGTTCGCGCGGGCATGAGCGTCACCGGGGACATCATTGTGCAGGATAAATCCGATGTGGTCTACGTGCCCAACCGTTTCATCCGCATTGACCGCATTACGCTCGATGCTTTCGTAACGGTTGAATTAGCCGATGGCACTTACGAAGAACGATTGGTGCTTCTCGGCGCACGTAACGATACTGACAGCGAAATCTTGGCAGGTCTGGAAGCTGGTGAGCGCGTTGTGCTGCTGCCGCAGTCCTCGACCACATCTGGCGTACTGCGCGAACAGATGGCGAACAATTAGGAGGCCAACCCATGAGCCAACAACAACGTAGTGGCCGTCCTTCGTCGGATCGCCTGTCACCCAGTCGTAAAAAGGCTGTCATTGACATCCGCAACATCACCAAAACTTACAAAATGGGCACCTTTGACCTCAAGGTACTCAAGGGCGTCACACTCAAGATTTACCCCGGTGAATTTCTGTCGATCATGGGGCCATCCGGCAGTGGCAAAAGCACCCTCATGAACATCCTCGGTGCACTCGACACGCCCACATCCGGCAAATACCTGCTCGATGGCGAAGACGTCAGCCAGCTATCGGAAGACCAGCTCGCCCGTATCCGTAACAAGAAGATCGGTTTCGTCTTCCAGAGCTTTAACTTGCTCAAACGCACAGAAGCCATTCGTCAGGTCGAGCTGCCATTGATCTATTCAACCAATGTGCGCAATCGCTCTCGATTGGCCAAACGCGCCCTGGAATCAGTCGGCCTCGGCCAGCGCTTAGATCACCTGCCAAGCGAGCTTTCCGGCGGTCAGCAGCAGCGTGTGGCTATTGCCCGTGCCCTGGTGACCAGCCCCTCGGTCGTCCTGGCCGATGAACCCACGGGTAACCTCGATAGCCGCAGCGGCACCGAGGTCATGCAAATTTTCCAGCGCCTGAACGAGCAGCAGGGCATAACGACTGTGTTCGTCACCCACGACCCCTGGATTGCGCGTCACACTCAGCGCGTGATTATGCTGCGCGATGGCAAAATCATTGCCGATGAGCGCGTTAAAGAGCCACTCATTGCTGGGGAAGTCGAGCGCCCATCCGATGCCGAAGAATTACAGGGCATTTTCGAAGAAACCTATTACGGCGGCGACGAGTCCGAGTACACATGATGGATAGCCGTCAGCGACCATGAATTTATCCGAGACGTTCCGTATTGCCATTAGCAGCCTGCTCATCAACCGCATGCGCTCTGCTTTGACGACCCTGGGTATTGTCATTGGGGTGGGGGCCGTGATTGGCCTTGTCAGCCTCGGACGCGGCGTGGAGGCCTTCATCGCTGCTGAGTTCCAGACCCTTGGCTCCAACATCCTTGAAATTTCGTCATCGCAGCCCAACAGCCCGACGCGCTCCCGTATCGCCCCGCTGACCACCATCGAAGCCGCCGACCTGGCCAATCCCTTCACCGCGCCCGATATTCGCCAGATTGCTGCGACTTATGAGTCGTCCGGCATCATCACGGCTGGTTCAGAACGCACCCAGGCGGCGATTACAGGCGTCACTGCCAACTACGCCGAGGTCCGTAGCTGGCCTGTGATGCTCGGCACGTTCATCACGCCTGCCGATGTCGAAGATACCCAGCGGGTGGCGGTCATCGGCCTGGATGTGGTCGAAACGCTCTTTGGCTCCCGCGAGGCCAACCCGGTCGGCCAGTCGATTCAGGTTAATGACCGCAGCTTTACCGTAATCGGTGTCATGAGCGAACGTGGCGGCAGCTTTGGCATCAGCGAAGATGGTGCTGTTATTGTACCTATCACCACCGCCCAGACCCGCCTCGACAATGCGCGTGCCCGTGATGGCGGCTACCTGCTGACACGCATGTACGTCGAAGTCATTGACGAAGAAGCCGTTGAGGACGCTCGCCAGGACATCGAAACCTATCTCAATCAGGCACATGGCATTATCTTCGATGACGAACAGGATTACACTATTTCGTCCGCCTCGGATATTTTGAGCATTGTCAACCAGATCAGTTCACTCTTGACCGTATTCCTGGTGATGATCGCCAGTATTTCGCTTCTGGTGGGTGGCATCGGCGTCATGAACATCATGCTCGTTTCCGTCACAGAGCGCACCCGCGAAATTGGCCTGCGTAAAGCAGTGGGTGCGCGTCAGGGCGACATCCTGGCCCAATTCCTGATGGAAAGCATCATGCTGTCTTTTATTGGTGGCATCCTCGGTATCGCGCTCGGTTGGGTTGTCTCCGTCCTGGTGACAGCCTTTGTCGCTGATCTGACTGTGACCGTGTCGCCGGATGCAGTTATCCTGGCAACAGGCATCAGCACGCTGGTCGGCGTGTTTTTTGGCTACTATCCAGCGCGTCGTGCCGCTTCTATGAAGCCCATCGACGCCCTGCGTTTTGAGTGAGTGCCGCCATGTTCGAGACGATCCGCATCGCATTCCAAAACCTCGGCAGCAATCGCCTGCGCACTGGCCTGACCATGCTCGGCGTCACTATCGGTGTCGCTGCTGTGATTATCCTGGTATCAGTTGGGCAAGCCTTCGAGACCTACGTGCAGGAGCAGTTCCAGAGTGTGGGCGTCAATCTGATTTTTATTGTGCCCGCTGCTGATGATCGCGGCCAAGTGACCCCCTTAACCCTCAACGATGCCGATGCCCTCAGCAACCTATTCAACGTGCCCGATGCCAGCGTCATCATGCCGCACCGCAACGTAAGCCGGACGATTAAATTCGGCAGCCGTGAAGTCAGTCGGCAGGTGCAGGGCGTCGATATTAACTACCTGGAGCTGTTCAACCGGGAAATTGTGGCGGGCCGTTTTATCGATGAGCGCGACCTTGATACCAGTGCCCGTGTCGCTGTTGTCGAGCAGGGCTTGATTGATAGCCTCATGCCAGATGTCTACCCGGTCGGCCAAAGCATCCGCGTAGGGGATGTCCGTTTTAGGGTGATTGGCGTCCTGGGTGAACAGGGTTCGAGTATCTTCGGTGGCGGGTCGGGTCTCATCGTGCCGATTACCACCGTACAGACGCGCCTCTCTGGGGAGCGTGTCCTCAGTGGTGAGCGTCCGATTACCTTTATTTCAGCCCAGGCCCGTGATAGCGACCTCGTTGAGGCCGTCGTCGATGAAATTACCCAGACCTTGCGCGTTGAGCGCGACATCAGCTTCCGCGATCAGGATGATTTTGTAGTCTTCACCCAATCGGAAATCATCGACACGCTGGCTAGCATTACTGGCCTGATTACGGTCTTCCTGGCCATTCTAGCAGGCATCTCCCTGCTCGTCGGTGGCATTGGCATCACCAATATCATGTTGGTTACCGTCACCGAGCGCACCCGTGAAATCGGCCTGCGCAAGGCAGTTGGTGCGCAAAAGTCCGCGATTCTGTTACAATTCTTGACAGAGGCTGTTGTCCTGTCATTGCTCGGTGGGGCAATTGGTGTGGTAATCGCCTTCGGTTTTGGCGCTTTGGTGACGCGCTTTCTGCCAGATCTTCAGGTCCAGGTGCAGCTTAGCAGTGTCCTATTGGCGACGGTCATTTCGGTGATCGTCGGTGTCTTGTCTGGAGGCTATCCGGCCCAGCGCGCGGCCAATCTCAACCCGATTGACGCCCTCCGCTATGAATAGCGGCCTGTCATGCATAATGCTTGTGTAAATAATCTCTGGTTTGTTATGTCTTCTTCAGCGTCACACGATTCGTCTGACATCATGATTCCGCTGGATCGCATCTATGTTATTAACGAACAGGACTTCGTGATCGATTGGGGCGAACAGCGCGTCGAATCGTTGACCGATGGCCGTTATTTCCCGGCACCAGCGATTAGCAGCCGTCATGAAATTAGCCAGTATGAACTAGACCAATTAGCGCACGCGGGCTATATCAACGGCTATGATGACCACTTCGTATTCCTTGATGTGCATGCCGTTACCCTGGGGCAGCATCAGCAGCGCCAGTATTATCTACACACGCGCCTGACCAAAGACCGCCGTGCGGATGTCGAAGCGTGGTTGCAAACCGCCCAGTTGCATCACGAACATGCAGTGCGTGTCCAGTCAAATTTTGTTATCATTCGGAGTAAGAACGGTCTTGGCTTCCCAACACTGGATGCTGCTACCACCGCCCAGATGCAACTCGTTGAGCAGGTGCCACAGCTTGCCACGACCGTGGTCGCTTTTGTCGAAGTATTGGCTTGAAGAAATATCGGCTTGAAGAAGTGTTGGCTTGAAAATGGTTTTAGTCAGATGAGCTTGTCGTCCTGTTGAGTTTACTTTTTACAAAATAAGGTCTATCGTAAGCTCATCTGTGCAGTCCTTATGAAAACAACCGCCTAGAGGTTATCCCGCATGGTCAGCGAAAGCGGTCATGACAATCCAATCGATCATCCTGATATTCGCGCCGTTCATGACAGCATGTTGGATGGCCTGGGTCAGTTGGCCGACTATTTTGGTTTTAGCAAAGTCCTGGGCCAGCTATACGGCACCCTGATGTTAAGCGCCACACCCTTATCGCTCGATGATATGGTCGAGCGCCTGGATATCTCCAAAGCCAGCGTCAGTATGAACATGCGCTCCCTGGAGCATATGGGCATGGTACGCCAGGTGTGGGTCCGGGGAGGTGGTGGCCGCCGCAAATACTACGAAGCGGAAACCGACTACTGGAAGATCATCAGCAGTTTGCTCAATGGCCGTGAAATGCGCGATGTCGAACGTGCGATCCACGTCATGACGGAAAATAGCAAGAAGCTCAAAGTGGCTATGCCGGAAATGGCCGACGAGAACCAGGAAGTTGCCCGGGTCTATATGCAGCGCATCGCCCAGATGCAGACCCTTTTCCAGTTTGCCCAACTGATGATTAGCAGTATCCTTGCCCAGGCGGAAACGGTCGATTTTAACGATATTTCCAGCATTGAAATTCATTCTGAGCAGGATTAGTTTTGCGGGCGCGATTTTTGCTTTGGATGCAGGCTTGCCCTTGAGACAAACCCCTGGTTCGCCTATAATATGCCGTCAGTCATGGGGGAGTGGCGGAATTGGCAGACGCGCATGACTTAGGATCATGTCTCCTCGGAGGTGAGGGTTCGAGTCCCTCCTTCCCCACTGTCCGATACGGCCTTGTTTGAGTCAATCAGCAAGGCCGTATCGCCTTTTAAGACCAGAGCAATGACCTCATTGTCGAACACGATTACCTTATCCAGAATTTGCCTAATTAACGCCTGTTGATCCTCAGTGTTCTTGCATTCTTCCCATAATTTATCAAATTGATTGAGAAGACTGGCGGACCTTAGTAGGTCATCTTGTTCAAGTGGCCTGAGCATTTCCATGTCAATTTGAAGTTGCCTACGTTTTTGGACATATGTGTCTTCGTCCATAAACTCGTTTTCCCAAGAAATTTCAACACGCTCAACAACTTTACGAATATCATCAATATGTTGCATTGCTTTCGCGTGTTCACGATGTCGGCGCATTATGCCATCAATCCGTTCTGTCACGTCTTCTGGCAGCCGCCGATGTAGGTCATGTAATGCACTGATGACTTGCTCGTCGATAGTCTCTTGTCGTATCTGCAATTGACCACAGGCTCCATAGCCTCGTCGTCGGGCGCTGCACTCATAGTAGTGCCATTTCTGCCTTAGGACGTGCGTGTACAATTTGCCATAACTATCATCCGACAATCCCAATGGCTTCTCTGATAGGCAACGCGCGCAGAAAACAATTCCTGAGAGTAAAGCATTTCGCGTAATGCGAGGATTCTTTTTGGCTCTGGCGTTTTTGGCGCGAGCATCTTGAACTTCATTGAAAAGCTGCTCGCTGATAATGGATTCGTGAACGCCCTTTGTCCATTCCCTCCTTCCCCGAATGCCTGCTTTCCCTTGCCCAAAGCCTTTCTTGTAGATGGTTTCAACGTAGCTGACGTATCCACAGTAAATCCTGTTTTGGAGTAGCTCTCGTACCATCTGAGGGTTAAATGGCTTGTCCTGTGGGTAACCTAGCTCTGTAGCTTTGTCTGTCATTGCGAGAGCTACAGTGCGGTAGCTTTGATCGCCTTGACCATAGAGCGTATAGGCGTACTCAACGAGTTGAGCGGGGATAGGGTCAATGTAGAGTCCTGGCGGTTGATGGGTGGTCGCTTTGAAGCAGTTAGGACGTTTAGGTGTTTTTTCAGTAGCAAGCAAATACCCGAAAGGAGGCTTCCCGCCATTGAATTTCCCGTTGGTGTGACGATGGCGATTGGCGCGTTTTACTTCATTGCTCAAGTTCTTGGAATAAAAAGCAGAAAAGATGGCGAGAAGCTGCTCCATCATGGCAGTATAAGGGCTACTATCATCATCCTCACTAAAGCCTTCTACGCAATAGAGCCGCACATCGTATTCATGTCGGATTAACGCCTTAATTGCAGTAACTTGGGTGTGATCCCGTGCTAGTCGATCAAACTTCCACATCATGATTGCGTCAAAGGCGCGTCGCTCGGCATCAAGGCGCATTTGCTCAAAGCCTTCACGGTCCAGTGACCATCCAAATCGGGCAGCATCATTGTACACCTTCACAACAACGCCGTTGCGACGTGCGATTTCTTCTCGGCACATGGCCTCTTGTGATTCGAGACTCACATCATTTTGGGCTTCATCAGAATAACGGCAGTAAATTGCGAATCGGAGGGCTGCTTGCACGGGGATTGCAGTCTGCTTCGTCATGAGACAAACCTAACCTATTGTGAAGGGACGCATTCCCTTCACCTATGGACAGTATTGGAATTGATGCTGTGTTGCTGGTTACTGCGTCAGTGCCAACCCTTATGGCTCGTCGCTGTTGTGTGACAGGTCTTCATCGACCTCATCCTCCTTTGGAGGATAGCGATGCGCCATGTCTGGACGGTATTCTTCTTCTTTCCACCGATCAATATCGCTGGCATAGATAAACCAACCTCTACCAATGCGGGTTGCCTTGATCTTCCCGTTCTTGGCGGCAAGGAGCATCGTGTTGCGTGCTACGCCTGCCTGTTTTGCCGCTTGGGTGACGGGCAATAAGTCATCTACCTCTGACACACGTAGTTCCCTTACACTACTGTAGTGCAATTGCACTACATTGTCAATAAACCACTGAACTACTTTAACATTTTTCAGAAGGGCGGGTCGCTTTGTTCATCGGACGATGATCGTCCGACGATCCAGATTGTTGATTACGACATCGATTTTCCACTTCAAGTTTCAGCCATTCGGCAAACTCTAGTGAAGTTGCAGAGAATATGTACGGTAATGAATTTCCCGTATCACTAATGCGACATTGATTTTCGATTTGCATGAAACACCTCACACCACTGCCAACTGAGATCTGAGGATACCCAACGTACAAGGCATTTTGTCCCAAACCGATGGGAGAAAATTCGCATATTATTTTGCTTCCGAATCCAGACGTTCTTCTAGCGCAGCGATAATTCGGGTTTGCCTATTATAAAGATCATAGAGATTACGAATTGCCTTGCCACGTTCCACTAGCCGTTGTTTCTGTTTGGAGATCGTCCTGCCCAACTCGTCGTTCATTTGATTGACTGCTTCTACCGCTTCCCACGCTGCATTCAGACTTAGTGCGATTTCACGGAATGGGTTATCGTCAGACGATTCTGAGGCGACGGGCGGACGATATTGGGCCGACGGTTGCTGCTCTAATGTCCACACGGCCTCAAACTCTTGACGGAGCGCAGAACGGATTTCATCCCGCGATAATTGTTGATTGGATAGTTCTCGAATTCGTCGGACGACTTCTACGGATTGTGCAGGATAGCCAATTCTCTTGCCTCCGCTCTCAGTCTGTGGAGTGAAGTATTCTTCATAATGTTCCATGTAGCTTTTCACAGTTGTGATAGGAACATCACTTAGTTTGGCTATTCTGGCTTTTGATAACATCGTCCGACGTTTGCCTTGTGTCGTCCACATCCGACGACGGTCTGATGACCGTCCGACGACGATAACCTGCCACGTTTTCGTACCATAATCAACGATTATTATAGAAATAGCGTCATGCTAAACGACGCAGCGCACTGCTTTTCTTTTTACCAGCAGAAATCCTATTTTTGTTTTTTTGCCATGAGGAATCCGGGGCAACGACTGAGAGTTATCCACAGGGTTCATGTGTTATATAGTGTTTAATTGAAGTTAGTATGTGTTACACAAAATCGTACCTGTCCGAAAATGGCTTCCAGAGCCAATCATGGCGGATGTAATATCTAGCTGCGTGGATAAAGTGACGAAAAAACGTGGGTGATGTGTCGAAGGATCGTGGGCAAAGTGACGAAAAAATGTGGGTGATGTGTCGAAAGTTCTGGACATCGTTTTTCAACACACTAGTCTAGCGTGGATGAAGTGACGAAATTCAACCTCCGTGTGGCTGAAATGACGAAACCGATAGACCCTTTGCTTCCTGATCGCCATCCCAATCAGGATTTCTTTATCTGCGACATTATGGATGCTGTACCAAAAGATGACATGGCAAGTATGGCTCATCCAGTATTTTCTTTATCGACAAAACCAGACACACGAATTCGACAGTACGAGCACAATGGCAACTCGATACAAATTACACCAAGCGTGATGGGCCTTGCGACAATTCACGACAAAGACATACTAATCTATTGCATAAGTCAATTGGTCGCCAAACTTAATCAAGGCGCGGACTTAAGTCGTACTCTAAGGCTGTGTGCCTATGATCTTCTAGTCGCAACGAATCGGCAGACAACGGGTAGGGGATACCAGTTACTCAAAGACGCTTTTGAGCGTTTACGTGGCACGTCCATAACAACCAACGTTCTGACCAATGGAGAACGGCGCATGAGTGGCTTTGGCCTCATTGATGATTGGGATATTCGTATCAAAGACCCAAAAACCGAGCGTATGGTAGAAATTGAAATCACTTTGTCGAAGTGGATGTATAACTCGGTGATTGGTAAGGAAGTATTGACTCTAAGTCGTGACTATTTTCGTCTTCGCAAACCATTAGAACGACGAGTTTATGAAATTGCTCGAAAGCACTGTGGTCAACAAAAACAGTGGGCAATTTCGCTGGATACTCTACAAAAGAAATGCGGCTCTAAGGGAGAGATTCGAGAATTTAGACGTATGATTCGTAAACTGGTTCAGCATGACCATTTGCCAGACTACAGAGTATCCATTGCAGGTGACAAGGTAACTTTCCATAAGAGGATCGAGCGCGAATCTTCCGATACGAATCAGCAATTTGGTATTCTTGAACCTGAAACCTATAGATTAGCGTCTGTGTTGCTTCCAGAAGCCGATATTAAGGCCGTAGAGATGGATTGGAGGCATTGGATAGCCAATGGGGGTGTAAAAGCTCCTGACGACCCTGATAAGGCATTTTTGGGATTCTGTAAGAAAAAGAATCCAAACTATTATTCAGACTGATGTCTTATTACTCCACATACGCTCGGCAATTTTGCGCTCCTCTGCACCCAGCGCATTGACATAAATCGCGGTAGTCGATAGGTCGGCATGGCCTAGCCACTTTTGCACCATAGTCAGAGGAATATTGTTCGTTACCGCAGATACCCCATAGCCGTGCCGAAGACCTTTGGGGCTGGCAGCACCTTCAACGCTAATGCCAGCCTCTTTCATCACACCCTTGATGATTCTCCAAGCAGTAGTGCGGCTGAACGTCCAAACACGCTCTGAGCTATGTCCTAGTTTCTGGCGCTCTCGAATACCGTGTACTAGATCGACCCGCTCAATCATCGAGGAGGGGAGGGGAACAGTACGGTATATGCCTTTTTTTCGCTTCTTTAGGCTTTCAAATGTCACCGCATGGGCATTGAGGTCAATTCGCCCGATGGCTAGGTTTAGAACCTCAGAAATTCGTGCTCCACTGTAGTGCAGCACCTCACAAAACGTCCGACGGTCACGTTCTATGTGTCGCGCTGCTTCAAGAAATGCCTCGCACTCCGATTGGGTCAGGTATTTGCGATTGCCATTGGGGTCAAAAAGGGCGTCCATAGGAAAGCTGTGAGGGCGAAAAGAAAAGCGATTGAAACACTACACTTATGTTCTGTTTCACACAAGCAAGTTTTTTCGCACATTTGCGTGCCAATGGAGCAAATACGGCCACAGATATTGGGGGTAGGTGAAACAGAATTACCAATAGTGTTTCAGAGGTGCAATAACTTCGTAATTCTAACAAAGATATTATGTAATCAGAGCAGTAGATTGTGAATGATTGTTCTATAATTGAATTATGTTAAGTGATCCTGTGAGTTCCTGAACCTTATGACCGATAAGCTAACTGTTAAGCTCCTAAGTGACACGCCTGTTTCGCGAGATCAATTTAATGGGACACACGAGGACGTCGCGCAAGCGATTTCTGATTTAGTTACAAATGAAGATGGGGGAAAAACAATTGGCTTGGAAGGAGGGTGGGGCTCTGGAAAATCCACTATTATACGAATCCTCCAAGAGAGGCTTGAAAATAGCAAAATACAGACTGTAGTCTTTGACGCATGGGCGCACGAAGGAGACCCACTTAGAAGATCATTTCTTGAAAACCTCTTGATACATCTTCGCACCCAAAAATGGATTGAACAAAAAGAATATGCACGTTTATACGAGAAATTGACACATCGTGTACGGAGCTCTGTGGTAAATTCAGTACCAAAGCTCGGTCGCTGGAGTGGTCTTATTGCAGTTAGCTTTCTATTAGTTCCAATCGGCGTTTCATTATTTAATTATGGATTTAATAATTCAAGTTTGGTGGCGGTGATTCTAGGGTTGCTTTTTACTGTCAGTCCTGTTGTTGCTGTGATAATTCTGAGTTTGTTTACTCAAGAATTTGACTGGACAAAGGTATTGTCCCGCAAGGAAGACATTACAACCAACTCTGAAACTATAGAAGAGCCTAATCCCACTTCAATTGAATTTTCAAAGTTGTTTGCTGAAGTAATGAATACTTGTCTTATTGCTGATGAAAGTAGGCGAATAGTCCTTATACTTGATAACTTGGATAGAGTCATTTTATCAGATGCCCTTTCGATTTTTTCTTCAATGCAGACGTTTCTACATAATAGTCCCTATAGAACTGAACCTTGGTTTTCGCGGCTGTGGATCATAATCCCACATGATCGAACAGCGCTTGAGAAACTTTGGCAAAATGGTGAGAAAGATGGCTCTGTAGCTGATAGTTTTCTTGAAAAGACATTTCAAATCAGATTTACTGTACCACCAATCTTAGTATCTGATTGGCGAGAATACATGGTGTCAGAACTATCAAAGGCGTTTCAGGGTGATCAAATAAAAACACAATTTTACGAAGTATATCGTATATATGCTATCTGTAGAAGCAACACACGCACCAACACCAACGAGAAAAAAGTAATTTATGCTCCTACACCAAGAGAGATAAAGCTATTTATCAATCAGATGCAAGCCATATCTCGACAAACGATAAATGTATACTCCCTTAGTCATATTGCTTATTTCACCTATTTGAGATTCTACAATTGTAAAAGCCCAGAGAGAGTACATGCTTTTTTGCTAGAGGATGAAGATATAACGAAAGATCAACGTCTTATTTCCCTATTAGATGACACAGAACTTCGCTCAAACCTTGCAGGAATGTTATTTAACACAGATGTGAAAAGAGCCCGACAGATATTACTTATGGGACCTATTCAGGAAGCTCTTACAACTAATCAACAGGAGACGTTGGTATCATACCGAGATTATGATGGCTTTTGGGAGGTTTTGGCTGAGGTTGATTTCACTGATATGGTGGTAGAGCCTGTGAGCCTTGCTCAAACGGCGAATGCCATTGTTGAAACAAGATTGCTCGAACAGCGCCCAACAAAATATGCTAAGGAAATAATTACAAAAATCGCTTACGCGGCTTCTCAGGTAGAAAATTGGAAACCGCTCAGTGGTGATGTGGCAAATGGAATAGTTTCTATCCTAGAACTTTCTCCAAATTATCCGTATCTCAATGGTAAGCCTCCCCGATATGTGGTCCAGTCAAAAGCGGAAATTTCCAGTAAAGTAAGCTCAACTGAATGGAGAATTTCCCATGAAGAAATCACGTTACA
>PABP01000010.1 GCA_002699585.1 Anaerolineaceae bacterium
AGCTCATGTGCGCGTTTTGTGGGGCCAAGAGGCTCAGGAACGTTGGGCCTTGGTCACCAATGATCCCCAGCTGACCGGTTGGGAGTATGCCAAACGCATGTGGATTGAAGAAGCCTTTCGCGATCTCAAGTCCCATGGTTGGCAGCTAGAACAAGCCCAGTTCACCTGTCCACAACGTATGGAACGCTTTTGGATTATTCTGGTGGTCGCTTATACTTGGTTGCTTTTATGGGGGTTGGCCCTGACGCGTGCAGGGCAGACGTTGGCCCCCAAACGCCGCCCACAAGGTGATCCCATTCGCCGCTGGAGTCTATTTCGGGAGGGCTGGCTTGCTTTCTTACGCTCGCACAGCCCTTAGTGTCGCCCCTCAGCCCCGAAGGAGGAAGGATGCCTTCTTTGGATACTAATAAGCTTACAAAAGTCTCCTCTCCTTCGGGGAGGAGATTTAGAGGAGGGCTTGATCTACCGTTTTTCGATCACCTCTCATCGAACCGCGTACCCAATGCGCGCGGCGGATCGCTGCGCAGGATAGTGCGCAGGCGATACTGCATCTGCTTGGGGAAAATACGCAATAGGCGTTCCACGCCGCCACTACTGACCAATAGCAAGGTCGTAATCATCAGCACCCAGGGCAGCGTATTGAGCAGCGTCACCGGAATCGCCAGATCAGTGCTTTGAATGGCCCCGGCAACCGCTTTCAGGCCTGCGAACAAATACGCGCCGAGCATCACCCGCGCCGGATGCCAACCACCGAAAATCACAATCGCCAGCGCGATCCAGCCATCACCCAACATGCTGGGCGGGGTCGTCCAACCCACGCGCACGCTCAGCGAATAGGCCGCGCCAGCCATCCCGACCAATGCACCACCTGCAAGCGTATAAGCATATCGCTGCAAGTTGACGCGCGTCCCCCGCGCATAGGCCGATTCCGGGCGCTCGCCAATGGCACGGTGAGCCTGCCCTGCCCGTGTACGGAACAACCAGAACCAGGTGCCGATCACCAGCAGGTAGCTGATATAAACCAGCGCATTATGGTCGAAGAAGATGCGGCCCACGATGGGAATATCGCTCAGGATGGGCAGCGGCCAGTAGGGAACGCCCTGTACGCGCTGACCCGCGACAGGCACGCCCACAAATTCGGCCAGGTCGGCCATAAGCAGCGTCAGCACAAAACCAATCGCCACCTGGTCCAGCCGCAGTTCGATGCTGGCCAGGGCGATAATCAGGGCCACCAGCGCACCCGCCACCATCGCCGCCAGAATGCCCAGTTCCGGGCTGCCCGTGAACACAGCCACACCAAAGCCCGTTACAGCCGACAGCGCCAGCGAGCCATCCAGCGACAAATTGATGACGCCTGCCCGTTCGGTGATGGTTTCGCCAATAGCCGCGATGGTCAGCGGCGTCGCGCTCAGGACCAGCGTGCGCAAAATATTGAGCAGTTGATCGTCCATGCTAATCGGCTCCTTCTGGCTGCGGTGCAGTGACCTTGACCTTACGACTTTGCGACAATTGCCAGCGGTCCCGCAGGCCGCTGAAGAGCATCACCAACAGCACCAACATACCTTGCAGCACGCCCGTTAAGGAGCTATCCAGGTTGATGAATTGCAACTGCGTCCCAGCGTTGAGGATGATCGTAAACAGCAGGGCAACAAAAGGCACCCAGGCCCCGCGCATCCCGACAAGCAGCACCACCAGCAAGCCAATAAAGCCGATGCCACCTGTAAACTGTCCGGCGACCTGACCTTCGGTGAAGATGATGCGATGGGCACCTGCGACACCTGCTAGCGCGCCGCATAGCATCAGCGCACCCAACGAGGTAGCTGTGACGGGCACGCCCAGCAGCAGCGCCGACCGCGCATTGCGCCCAGTCGCCTTAAGATTGAGGCCCCAGCGCGTACCGTTCAGGGCCAGCACCACGGCCACAATCGCCACCACAGCGATGATGATGGCCAGCAGGCTGACATCAAAATCGGTCGAAATACCGGGCAACCGAGAAGCATCGGGGATACTGGCGCTGTATTGGGCTTTGTCGCTGCCAGCAGGCCGCCAGGGTCCGGCGATCAGTTGCAGCGTAATCTGGCTAGCGATGGCATTTAGCGCCACCCCGCCGAAAATTTCATTCACGCCAAATTTCGTTTTCAGGATGCCGACCAGTAACGCCCACAGCGCCCCGCCGAGCATCGCCGCCCCAATCACCAACGGGATCATCACCAATGGGCTGTCGGAAAAACGGAAGAAAGCCACCCCGGTCGCGAAGATGCCGCCGAAGATCATCTGGCCCTCAATGCCGATATTCCACAGGCCCGCGCGGAAGGTCACGACCAGGCCCATGCTGACCAGCACCAGCGGAATCCAGAACTCAATGACGTTGGCAATCTTGCGCAGGCTGAGGTCGCCGCGGCTGCTGATCGACTTCCAGAAGGCTTCCAGCACTTCGACCGGGCCCGCTTCTACGGCAGTGAACTGCTGCAACAGCAGCAGCAAAACGACAATCACGATCAAAGCGCCGACAACAGGCAGCGCGGTCCATAGGCTGCGTCTCATGACATTGTTCATGAGATAGCACCCTTACGAATTTGACACGCTACCATACAAAACGCCATCATACGACACACCTGCCACACGGCGGCTGGTGACCTGCCAACCTGAATGATCGATACGTTGGACTCCATTCATACCCCCCTCGCCACTGCACCGGGCGATTATACCGTGCCCTTTGTGAACTTCACCACAATTACACTGTGCCTGAACACGCGCATCAATCCGCGTTAAAAAGCGCATCAATTCTTCAAAATCATGAAGGATTGATTAAATCTTGTATAGATCAAGGCACAAAACGGAACCTTCTGACCTGTTTTAACGTTTAATGATATAGACAAAAGTGGTCTAAGTAGCACGATGTCAATAGCAGTATGAGTTGTTTGGGGTAGTCACATGGAAATTTTCATTATTGTAATCGTCGTCGTCTTCCTGGGATTGTTCGCTCTGATGTCGCTGCCCTTGAACGCGAATATTGAGGCCAGTCTCAACGATCCGACCGAAACCAAATTACCGGAAGCATAACACCGTCTTTGCGCTAGGGCTTGCATAAGACCAAGCCCATAAAAAATACCGCATCTACGGCGAGATTACGACTTCTCCGAGAGCGACAATGTCTTGATCGACATTGTGTTGTAGCCGGACGTCTGTCTGGGTGTTGTACACCCCTGCCATAATCTGATAACTGCCGCCAGGGATCTCCTGCGGCAGTTTTAATTCCCAGGACTGCACAATCAGGTCTTGCGGCTGCCACTGGCTGCTAGGGAACGGCTCACACAGGCGTAAATCCTGCTGTGCCCACAATGGGCCACCCTCCAGCGGCGAAGGCGTCCCCCACAATTGAACGAACCCGTTGTAATCTTCAGCCAGGACGCTATCGGCGCGGAAAGCCAGCGCGATGATCAACGTTTCGCCTGCCTGTGCCGATGTCGGCAGGTCGAGCGCGGCAAGCTGAACCCCATCGCCAAAGGTGAGCGTTGGCGCAGACAAAATCGCCTGATCCAGCGTCACTTGCCAGATCGCAAAATCACCGGATTCATCTACATGAACCGATTCCAGCGTGGCCCTCTTGTCGATACGCTGCTGCTTGAGATCGATGTTGGGCGGCAGGGCAACAGCAAGCATGGGTGCGGCGGCATCATATACGGTGCAGTAACCCGACTGGTATTGCAGCCAGCGAGCATCCGTCTGGTCGTGGGTCAAAAAGTCTAAAACAGGATGCGCATTGGGGAAGCCCATGACTGCCACCGTCTGACTCGTTTGTGGCGGCTGCTCGCCAAAGTAGTCAACGACGCGCTGAATACGATACTCACCGGGCAGGAAGTCGGTCCATGTAGCGGCCACATGGCGGAAATCGGTATTGCTATGGATGCCTGCCCAGGCCAGCAGCCCTATCGCCAGCAGCGCCCCCCAGCGCGGTTGCCAGCGCACCAGCGTCAGCAATCCGGCTCCCAGCAGCACAGCCAGCGGTACGACTGCCGCATAAGCTCGTAACATATGCGGATTGTTGATGCTCAACAGCGCCGGAACCAGCGCGCCGACAAAGGCCATAATCAGCACCACCAGATGCCAGCGCCACCGTACCCCTCGCCAGATGCCGACCAACCCCAGCAAAGCCATGATGGCTGTCGGCAGGTCGAAAATAGGCCGATTGGGCAGGTTATGCGTCTGGTAGGCATCCCCCTCATGCAGCCATGCCCCCACCCAGGCGACCCCATTGTTCACCAGATCATCCAGCGACCCGATGGCCACCTGCACGGTACGGTCTTCTAGCACAGTTCGATTGAGCAAATACAGGCCCAGCGGCAGCATGACAATGAGGGCGACCAGCAGCGCTGTGAGTGCTCCGCGCCGCCGCGAAGGAGACATCAGCAGCCAGAAGGCCAATAACAGCAGCCCCAACCCAACCCAGGCACGCGCGGCGATATACGTGTAAAACAGCAATCCCAGCAGCAGACCGGCTAGCCACCAACGCCGATTTGTTCGATAAGCATGGAGTAGAGCCGCAAGCGAGGCCGTCGCCAGCAGCGGATACAACGCCGCTCGGAAACCAATGTGTCCGAGGTGCACGGGCCAATAGAAAACGGCCAGCGCCGCCAGCACCCAGATGGCCCCCTGTTTGCCGAGGATTTCTCGTCCCAGGCGATAAGCCGCCGCCAGGGTCAGCATGCCAGCGAATACGGCCATAATCCGCAAGCTGAAAGGCTGTGCGCCCCAGGTCGCCAACGCGGGAGCCGCGACGTACATCCATAGGCTTTCCCGGCCATTGTTGCGCTCGAAGAAGGGCGTGAGCTGCGGATTGTCAATCAGTGAGAGGGCATCGAGGCCGTAGGCGGCTTCGTCATAGAGCGTGGCATCGTTCATCACGCCCAGGCCGTTGATGCGCAGGCCAAAGCCTATCAGCAAAAACAATGTTATCAACAGCCAACCCAGCGAACGGGACACCCTGCCTCCAATGAGATGATCGAATCCATCGCCGCATTGTAAAGCAAGCGCGGGTGCTTGTCAGTGGAAAGCAGCGGATCCGTTGACTAATCGTTTTTACGCTTTTGCTTCTTTTCTCGCAATACACGCCGCCGCCGGATGATAGCCCAGGGAACCAACACGATTAAGGAGCCGAAAATAACAATGGTCCCTACCATGTACTGCTTTTCAACAGTGTATGACTCTGGCCACTGCGCCAGAGTTACAGACGTAACTGTCATCAGAAGCAAGAGAAGTAGGGCTAAACGTCGAAGATACATGCCATTTCCTTCATCTAAAGCTGATGCCAGTATATAACGTATATCATCCCGCCATCAGCCAACAAAAAACCCCGCACGCGGCGGGGTTTTGATGTCACAAAAATGTGATTTTGGCAGTCAAGCGATCTTACATATTGAGGGCGTCGTAGCCGGGGCCCTTGCTGTAGAAATCATAGTTGGGCTGGATGTCCGGCGTCAGGTCAACCACGTCGCCTTCGCTGTGGGTGACGAGCGTCTTGGTATCAAACGGTACGCGCTCCTGGCCTTCCATCATTTCATACTCGTTGGAAACTTCTTCTTCGATGAAGATCGCTTCAAACGGGCATTCCGGGATGCAAGCACCGCAGTCGATGCAGGTATCAGGATCAATAAAGTACCAGGGCCATTCTTCTTCCGGCTTACCAGGAATGATGCATTCGACCGGGCAAACTTCGACACAGGCGCCATCGCGCAAGCACAGGCTGGTAATGATGTGGGTCATTGTAGGTTACTCCTCGTTTACGGCCAGTGGCGCAACGCACATCGCGTTGGACGCCGTTCATGATGCTACGTTAACAAGTAAACCCGCTGGTATCTGTGACTTTTGTTGGATTTGTAACCAAATTAGCAGATTAATTTTCGGGAAGTGTCAAATTGCATTAGCATAGGATGTGGAAAATTTTCACAAAGGTTAAATTATTACATTTATCATAACAATATCAACCTCTAAAATATCTGCAAAAAACGCCCCTAATTCGCGCATCAGCGTGTTATTTTATGTCATAATGACCGCAGGCTATGTCAGGGGAGGGACTGATGAGCGTCGTTGATAGCAAAGCAAAGAACGATCCACTACAAGACGATGAATACGCATCACTGCCCAAGTGGGTGCGGTTGTGGGCATTCAAAGGCCAATTTGGGGATTCAAAATGGAAGTGGGTGCTGCTCATCGTGCTGCTGGTGCTGATGCCCATCTTTGCCTACTCGGCAGGCAGCCAATATGTAACGGAAATGAACAATCAACATTTACTCGATACAATCGGCGTGACAACCGAAGGTACCGTCATTCAGAAATATACGCAATCAAGCGGCAGCTCATCCAGCGGCACGCGCTCGACGAACTATTACGTGCGCTACAATTTTGATGGCAACCCGGAACTCGGCATGGACCTCATCTATGCTGAGCAGGAAGTCAGCCGCGATATGTTTAACACGGTGCGGGAAAACCGCGATGTTACCGTAACCTATCTGCCGGATAATCCTGAAATCAGCCGTATTGAAGCGCGCAATGATGAAGCTTTCATCCTGGTTGCAGTCGCGCTGTGCCTGGGCATTTTCGCTTTCGCCCTTGTGTCGGCAGCCGCCAATTTCCAGATGGACCGCTTTAAAGCGACTCAGAAGAAAAAGCTACTTTAATCCGTTCGGCTCACTTTGCGATAACGCGAGATAATCATCGAGTGGCACGCGCGGAAGCGGGCATCCGGCCCAGCATGTTTGAATACATCCAGCGCATGGGCCAGCACATCGTCATGTAGGCACGTTGATCCCTGGCGCTCGTCTAAATACTGCTTGTAGTCGCTGGGGGTCGGCCAATAGGTATACAGATTGAAGGCCATATGCGCTTCCTGATTGAAAAGCCCCATCGTCTGGATTTTCTCCGCAGCCTGGTTAGCGCCTTCATCGCGCGCCGCACGGCCCGCTGCATCGGCATCGCCTACAGGGATCACATGCTCATCCGTGACGACTTCTAGCGCGTACTCAACTCCGACCGGGCGCAGATCGATCATGTAGCCGCCATCGACCAGAACGCGGTGCACATCTTGTAGGGCATGGACCATGCCCGCAATGGTGATGCATCACAAAGACCAGGCGAATATAGCCCGATCAAACGTCTTTTTAGCGAAGGGCAATTGCTCCGCCTGGGAACAAGTCAAAGCGACTTTGGCTTCTAAATCCGCTGGGCGAAGTTTTTTGGCCTGGGCGACAGTTGCCGCATGGGGTTCCAGGGCCGTGACCCGGCCTGCAAAACGCGCATAACGCCACGTCAGCCGACCATCGCCGCTGCCGATTTCCAAAATGTGCTTACCCTCTAAATCCGCGAAATCGCGCAGCATACGGATCTCAGTCTGTTCCGGGTCGCGCTGTTGATGCATATCAGTTGGCATGTTGTTTGCCCTGCTAATTTATCTGGAACCATATGCACATCATAACGCGCCCCGATGCCCCTGCAAAATATCTTAATTACTGCAACATAACGTACAATGATTACGTATAGGGTGCAAAAGTGGGGACAGCCTATGATCTATGATGGCAAGATTAAACGCAAAAACGATCAACGCCCGCAGCGGACTGTCGGCGATATTTTGGGGTTGGTACTTTACTGGATGATTGTCGCGCCAGTAGTCTTCGTTGCCAACGGGACCTGGGCCACCGTACGCTGGCTGACACGCAACACCTGGGCCGCCACTAAATGGCTCGCTCGGAATAGCTGGGCCGCACTGGTATGGACACTCAAAGCAGGCTGGTATAGCAGTGGCTGGATTTTAGCCAATACCTGGCGCTATGGCGTTGTGACCCCCGTGAACTGGCTGCGTATCCTCATCTTTGGCCGCGAACCCGAATTTGCCAATCCGCAGCAAGCCGAGCGCTACCGACTGACCCGTCGCAGTTTCCGCAGGCGGCAATTTTTCCTGGCACATGTTTTTCTGTTCGTCGGCTGGCTTGCCATACTCACCTACTCCATGTACGAAGCCACCACGTATTCTTATGGCTATGGTTACATCACCTGGCGTAATCCCATTCTGGCGACCATCGTCTGGATTGTCTTTCTGATATTCCACTTTTTGCGACTGCGCATCGGCCAAGCTGAGGACGAAGCCTTATTAGAGGTCATGGGTGAGAGTGGCGAAAAGCGCAAAATGCATTATGAAGAAGAATACGTTCAGCAGCGCCCTGACATGACCGAAGAATATCGCATGCGCCTGGGGGATGATGGCGAACTGGTTCACGGTGACTTCGACGAAAGTGACCTCAGCGACGAAGAAATCGCTTATTACGAGCAAATGCAGCGCAATCAGCGAGAATAAGCCATCATGTTAGTGACGAAAAATAAGAAACGTAACAGCCAACATACACTCGATGCTGAAACTGAGCGCTGGAAAATCGCTCGCCGTGACCATAGGCGAAACCGATTCTTACTTTTCCACAGATTCGTGTTTTGGGGCTGGGTGGTTATTTTCCTGGTTGCCTTGGTTGAACATCTGCTAAACCCAGGTGTGCCGACGGTTTATGTGAGATGGTATGAGCCAGAAATGGCCATGCTGATGATGATCGCCATGCTGGCTACCCACACCGTCTGGGCAAGCATTGGCCGATCAGAAGACAGCGCCCGACTCGACCTCATGCGCGCATCACAGAGCAACGACTCCAACAACAGCCAATTCCAGCAGAAGCAAAAAGTCCTGTACCGAATCACGCGCCGGATTCATCTACGTCAGCGTTTATTGACGATACATGGTTTCTTCTTGGCCAACTTTGCCACTGTTTCGCTGTTCACACTCGACAACCGAAGCCCTGACCAACAAGACACCATTTTGTTAACGCTCATGTGGATGGGCATTTTTGCCATGCACTTCTTTTATAATCGGTTTCGGGCAAGACAAGACGATGAGTTGCTCAGTGTAATTCAAACCAGCGAAGAAACGCCCCAAAAACGCAAACGCCACGACAAAAAAGAATATGGTATGCGCCTGGGCGATGATGGCGAACGGGTACACAATGACTTCAGCGAAAATGAACTGACTGACGAAGAAATCGCTCATGACCGTAGGTATAGATTGCCAGATATGACATCCGATTCGCATTTATATGACGCAGAAACGCCAATAATCCAGCGAATTGGGAGTATAATGGAGCCAACTAAAAAACCGTGACAGGGAGGTCTCGTATGTTTGGATTTCTTGGTCGCTTATTTCGTCGCAAAAAGATCCACAAGGTAACCCGCCAAAAAAGACGTCGTGACCGGCGGCACGCCTAGCAAAAGTTTCGTTCTTTAAGCACGTTCTTTAGTCAAAATCGCCTGCATAGCGGGCGATTTTTGTTTTGAGCATTCTACACTCCACTAAGGATAGGTTTCAACAAATCACACCCAGCTATTTGGGGTTTTAGTCCAACCCTTCAAAGTTTCTTCAACTAGATTTAAGCTCAATCTGCAACATAGTCCGTCATTTTCATTCGAAAAATCTGAGATTCAGCAGAAAGAAGGTCTCTTTGAAGCAAAAACTCATTAATCGGTTTCGTTACTTATGGACTTGGGAATTACTCAATGCGTTTGTTGTCTTCCCAGCGTTTATCCTGTTCATGAGAGCGCATATCTCTATCGGATTTGCAACGATAACAGGGAGCCTGACTGTCAGTGTTTTACTCATTGTTGGTGCGGCTTTTGCATTCATCAAATATAGAGATCTGAAAAACGGAACAACCAACATCGATAACTATAAAAGCACCTTCCATGTACTTAGATGGCTCATACCGATCCCATTATTTTGCGTGAGTGTGATCGTGTGGCTTCTATCAGGTACCCTCAAGATCAGCGACATTATTTTCGGAATTATTTTTATTCTTCTGGCTATTTTGGAATACATCAACTATTTCCATATCCAACTGATGTACGATAATTCTACGGATATTGCTTATCTGTTTAAGCACAAAAAACTAAAACTTGGCATTATCGCCCGTGAATTTGACTGGTAATGGTATGAGAAGATACGTTTAAAGGTATGTTTTTAGATGAATATGAAACGGGATGCTCCATATCGGCATCCCGTTTTGTTTGTGCTGATGTCTATCGTTAGTACGTTACCGGCAGCGCCTTCATCCCATGAATGAGCAGGCTACCATTCCACTCTAAATTTTCGACGACTGTATTGAGGGCCATATTCGGGTAGCGCTCGATCAGTTTCGATAGCGCGATTTTGGCTTCCAGACGAGCTAGTGGCGCACCCACGCAGTAATGCACGCCCATGCCAAAAGCGACATGCGGGTTGGGGTCGCGGGTGATGTCGAACGTATTGGGATCATCAAATACCTTGGGGTCACGATTGGCACCCAGCAGCGAGGGCAGCAGAATATCGCCCTGCTCAATGACATGCCCCTTATATTCGACCGTTTCCAGGGCGAAGCGCGTGGTGGGCGTCTCCACCGGGCCATTGAAGCGCAGCATTTCCTCCACCGCACTATTGATGAGGTCCGGCTGCTGCTTGAGCATCTCGAACTGGTCCGGGTACTGCATCAGGGCCAACATGCCATTACCCATCAGGTTGACGGTCGTTTCATGGCCAGCGACCAGCAGCAAAAACACCATCGACAGCAGTTCTTCCCGGCTGAGCGAATCGCCTTCTTCTTCCGCACGCACCAACCCACTGAGGATGTCGCCTGTGTCTTCCTGTTCGCGCTGCTCAATCAACTGGTTGACGTACATCACGAATTCCATCGCCGCCGTCTGGTTCAGGCTGGGATCGGGGCTGAACAGCAGGATGTTGGTCCACTCGCGGAATTTATCGCGCTTATCAGCTTCGACACCCAGCATCTCCGCGATGACGGTGATCGGCAGCGGGAAGGTATAGGTATTGATGAGGTCGGTTTCGTGCTGACCCGCCATCTCATCCAGCAGATCATCCGCGATTTGCTCGATACGGGGCAACAGCGCCTGGATCGCACGCGGCGTAAAGACCTTATGCACTAATCGGCGCAGGCGCGTGTGGTCGGGGGCATCGCGCATGAGCATATGCCCGTTAATCGTATCCCACACTGGGTCGGGTTCCAGGTTGATATAGCGCTGGGCGATGTGGCGCGGTAGTTGACGGGCATCCTTGATGAAGTGCTTATCATCTTTGAGCACGGCCACGACATCTTCGTAATCGACGAAGAACCAGATCGTATTGCTCGTCTGTGGGCCTGTCGCCCGCCAGATAGGATCTGAGGCGCGCATCTGGTTATAGACGGCCTGCGGATTGGCGCGCGTGGCCAAATCAAAAACCGGATAAGACAGCGGGGTCTGCGTTGTCATCGAGTATCCTCATGGTTGCAACAGCATGATAAAGGCTATACGCAGCATACACGATTTTGTTGTATCTGGCGGCCCCCGTTTGATGCCTCCTCAGGCTCAGTTAATCGATGGCGACACCAGCAAAATCACCATCAAGCCAATCAACAGCGCGTAAATCGCCAGCACTAGCACAGCGAAAACCACCATCGACGCGACGGTACGGCCCCAGCCAAAGCGCGTAGTTGCTTTGATGGACATCCCGGTCAGCACCAACTGATACAGCGACAAAAATAGGGACACCAGATTAAATGACACTAAACCAACCCCGCCACCAGTACCAAACGCCACTGAGACCCCATAGTTGATGACCATCAGCGGCGCGTTAAAAGCCGCCATTGCATAGAACAGGTCCAGGAACGGCGTGCGTGCCCCCAGAATACGGGTCGCTAGCTGGAGCAAACGCACCATCAAGTAGAAGCCAATCGCCACAAAGACGATCATAAAAGGCGCGCCGCACACGGTATAGATCACTGCCGAGCGCAAGGCATCCTGCATCGAGAAGGCAACCATTAAAAAGAGCGACGTCAAGGCCATAGAAATGACACACGCAATCGCAATCCAGTTGGAGGCGCGCCTACGGGAGACAGTCGGGTCATTGAGGATGGTCTCAAAGCTCCTGACGCTGGGCCGTGCCAGCACCAACTGGAAAACCTGCGTCCAGGTAAGCGGTTGGCCCGTACGCTCCCGCTCATGTTTGAGCTTATTGTCGTTCTTGGGTTTGTCATCGAAGGTATAATCTGTCATCAGCTTGTTCCGTAATGTTTTGTCAGTATAGCCCTATCTTAACACCGATTTTGTAGCAACGTGCATTAAGCACCCCTACTGATTCACACGTATTTCTGATGTGTTTAGTCTATACTTGGGACCATTCGCTGGCTATGCTAGCGAATAATTGAGATCGACCATTTGAAAAAGCCATCACACCTCATGAGCCATCCGACTGAAAACCCATCCAGCGAAGAACACGCCAGCCATCCACTCGCGGATAGCGAACCTCGGCAACGCCATCCATCGGCGCAAGCGCCACAGCCGCGCCAGCAAGCCGCACCACGCAAGCCCTCACAGTTGATGCGATTGCCCAAACGGATCGAAAAACCGTATGCGACCTATACGCTGTTGGCGATTAATATCGTCATTTTCGTCATTGGCCTGTTGAGTAACGACGCCTGGGTCTGGCTCATCAACAATGGCGTCAATGTGCCCTATCTGACCACACACGGCGAACCCTATCGGCTGGTGACGTCGATGTTTTTGCATGGCAGCTTGGCGCATATTGGCTTCAACATGTTCGCGCTGCTGTACCTGGGACGCCTGCTGGAATCCTTATTTGGGCGCACGCGCTTTCTGCTGATTTATTTCCTGGGGGGCCTGGGCGGCAGTGTCCTGGGCACCCTGCTGAACGAAGGCGGCCTGGGGGCATCCGGCGCGGTCTTCGCCTTATGGGGCGCGGAAGTCGTTTATCTGTATCGCAATCGGGAGCTATACGGCGGGTGGGCGCGGCAGCGTATGCAGCAGTCGCTGATGCTGATGGGCCTCAACTTCGCCTTTGGCATTTTCGTAAACATGAATGCCGAAGAAGGCGGCGTCATGATCGGCAACTTCGCCCATCTGGGCGGGTTGCTGGGCGGCGTCATCCTGACCTTCGCCATTGGGCCGCGCATCAACATTCCACAGCAAACGCCGGAACTGGTCAATGGCATCCGCGTCTATAATGCTGAGGATACCAACGATCAGCCTAAGGGCTGGTTATCATGGTTGGCGCTCTATGTCCTGGGCCTCATCATCCTGATGATTGCCGCCGGATTGGTCATCACTTACCCGGCTTAAACCATTGGCCAGGCGGTTCTGCGTGATGCGTAACTGCTCAATTTCATAGCGCAATAAGGCCACGTCCTGGGCGATGGTCTTATTTTCGTGCGTCAGCCGCGTGATGATGATCGAGTAGTACAGCAAGATGAACAGCATCAACAGGATGGCCAGCAGGAACAGCAGGTTCGGCGGGTAGGCGATGCCAACCAGCTTTGACAGACCATGCAACAAATCGCGCCAGATGCTGACAATCAGCATCACCGCCGCTGTGAACAACCACAACAGGCTGTATTCCTCGCGCAGTTTGCGCCGCCGGACCAGTTCCAGCACCACCAGTAGCGCCACGATAGATAGGGCAACCGTCACGATGATCGAGCGTTCCATAAGAGAGCGAGCCTCACAAATGATGTCTGTCGATGAATGCGGGGTATTGTAACAAGTGGAAAGGCGCTGTGGGAGGCCGCCCAAGCCTGTGCTCTGCGGCCTACAACGCCAATACTTTTATCCTGGGATGCTATTCACTTTCCGGCGCGTTGTCGATGTGCCATCGCTGCAAAAAGGCCAGTCCATCTTTTGTAGAATGCACAATCGCCTTGCGCGTGTTTTCCGGCACGTTCTTCATCGGGCCGCGCAGAATTTCTTCCTGATAATAGTCCTTGACGATCATCGCCACCGGGAAGCGCCCCGTATTCTGCTTGAGGTTCATGATACGGCTGTTTTTACGCGCATCTTGCAGGTTATCCGGCATGAACTGATCTACATTGCGGAAATCCCAAATCTGGCCAAAAATGGCCTCCGCGCCCACCATTTCAATCAGCCGATTGAGCCACTCATACACGGCGCTGCTCACCTCGGAGTCCAGGCTGCCGCGATACGTCACATGGACGATACGCGTCGTTTCATCATAAGTGGCATATGCGTTTTGAATTTCCAGCGGTCGAATGACCATTGGCCTATCTCCTACAGATTTCATAAAGGGTCGCCAGCACCGCCAACAGGGCGCTACTTCCAATCATACTGCGATTAATTGGCAGGTATCGCAAAGATCAAGCGTCCGGTATCGCGATTGATGAGTTTGGTCACCGTCACCTGAATATTGCGATCCAGGTACATCTTACCATTTTCAATGAGCACCATCGTACCATCGTCCAGGTAGCCAACGCCCTGGTTTTCTTCACGGCCTTCCTGGATCACACGGATAGCGAAGGTTTCGCCAGGAATATAAATTGAGCGCACAGCGTTCGACAGTTTGTTGATATTCAGCACCGGCACGCCCTGGGCATCAGCGACTTCGCCCAGGTTGTAATCGTTGGTGATGAGCGATGCCGACATCTGCTGCGCCAGGGCCACCAACTTATCATCGACCTCGGTGATTTCTTCAAAATCATCATCAACGATGCGCACCATCACCAGTTCGCTGCGCTGTAACTTGTTGAGCAGATTCAGGCCGCGCCGCCCCCGATTGCGCCGCAGCGGGTCGGCGGAATCCGATACTTGATGCAGTTCGGTCAGGACGAAGCGTGGCACGATCAGCGTGCCCCCGACAAAGCCCGTTTCGGCCACATCGACGATGCGACCATCAATCAGGGAACTGGTATCAACGATGAGTTTGCGTGACCCGGTCCCGGATGGCCGTGCTGCCGAGCGACTAATGCGCGACCATAGTTCGTCCTGAATTTCCCGGCCACGCTTGCCAAAGATGGTCAAGCCCAGGTAGGCCCCCAATAGCAGCACGGTCACAGGCAGCAGCCAGCTCAGCGGATTGGGCATCAAGGAAAGTGGATAAGCTGAAATCAGTGCCAAAAGCAGGCCAACAGCCAAACCCAACAAAGCCATCACCAGTTGGTCAGCGGGCATCTCATTGATGTTTTTACGCAGGGATTGCACTGGACGAACGGTAAACCAGGGGGTCGCGACCAGGCCGAACAAGACACCGGTCATGCCCATCACGGTCGCCGATGCTTCCTGGCTTAGATTGAGTGAGGTATAAACGCTGGGGTCCGCGCCGAAGCGTGCCCCCACAATACCAAAAATCACCAATCCCACCAAGCGAGATAGGAAATTCAAGGTCATTATGAAAACTCCTCGATGAGCCGCATGATCGGGGCTGAACGATGAAAGTTGCCAGCATCCGATAGCGATGTCATCTTATAATAACAGTGGTTTCATCCAGAGAGAGCATGAATGAGGTAGCCTCTTCCCCGGATGATGATGCCCATTCAATGCAGCATATTAAGAACAGTGGGCATCTATTGTGTACACGATGATATTTCGATTATACGGGGCATCAGTAGCCAGAACAACAAACATATTCGTTTTGTAGCATACGGCTGGCCCTTGTTTGGCCCATGCTCCCCATTATTCGGGCAAAAGTCGCTGGTAATATGCAAGACGCCAGTCTGGTGACTGGCGCTTGATTACATGCCGATAGGGTTAGCGTAATTGCGCTACATGGGCATAGCTACTGTGCCGGGGCCAATGGCGCGTTGATGGTGACGCCTGGGACTTGCAGCGCAATCTGATAGTAGTTGCGATCCTGGTTGAACAGGATATTCGGTGGGCTGGTGCGCAACACGGTCCACAAAATCAATACATTCTGTCCCTCGATCCACAAGCGAGAATCCGGGCTGAGGGCATCCGCCAGGTTGAGTCCAGCCGCTTCCGGTTCCCAATATTCGATGAGCAACTGCGGATCATACGGTACCTGTTGCGTCGTCAACCAGGCTCCTTCTGGCTCAAAGACGCGCGGCGTTGGCGCGATATTGCCACAGCGCTCGACGATGTCTTGATAATAGCCGTTTGGCCACTCAGCGAAGCCATCCGTCGCGTGTTCGGTCCCATTGACATCCAGAGTCATCTTTTCATAGACGGGTTGGGCACTGGTAGGCACTGTCCGCTCGAAGACCGCATCGTAAGTGTAGAAGCGATTGGTCACGACCAGGAAGTTAACGAAATCGATAATGACTTCATCCGGCAAGAAGTCAAAACGCACGTCTTCAAACCCGGACTGATTGGGCACGGTCCAGACGATGCGGCCATCACCATAGATCGTACAGGGCGGGACCGTGTTCAGGTCATAAAGTGCATCGGAGCCATCGCCACCGATAATTTCCGCTCGGAAGATGATATGCTGCGGGTCACGCGGCCATTGAACGACGCTCTGGGTGTCCGTCGTCGTATCGCCACCGCCATCGTTGGCCGGGTCGGGGCTTTCCTCGCCACCGCCACAGGCCGTCAGAGCTATCATTGCTGCGATTAACAAAACCAGTAAGGTGAACCGTCTCATATGCACCTGTTCTCCATCGTCATCGCCAAATTTCTTCACAAAAAATCGAATATGCAACTATTTCTGAGAGCAAAACGCACCCATCAATCGATATACCGCCATTTGTACTGTCTGATTCAACAGCGGGATATGGGCGTTTTGTCATACGCTCAAATCACAATCACCCCCAGTATATGCCAAAGTTTCTTTAGAAATAGTAGAGACATCGAATAAATTTCGTCCGAATATCCGCGGGTGCCATAGGCCGTAGGCCATCTTTTCGTCCGCAATATCACCTCTTTTTGTGCACCTAATGGGTTTCTATTCTCGTATAGGGCGTGTGGGATTATACTGGGTCCGTAGCCCAACCGCGCAGCGCGTGTTACTTATCGCTGCGTTGAATTGCATACGCGCTTTGAACCAAAGAAGGGCATCGCATGGCTGAAACACAGACAAAAGATATGCATCAGGGGGCTAATAAATCGCCCCTGCGCTGGCTCCTGCCGCTGATTGTCGTGGTGATCGTCGGCATCATAGCAGCAGTCGTCTTGACAAATAACAACACACCGGGCGATGAAACGCCCCCACCAGAGCCAACCCCGCTGCTGGCCCAGGTTGTTGAAAATATCCGGCAAGTGGATACGTTCAGGCTGCTGATTGAGCAGACCGGTGTCGCTTACCCCTTTGGCGTCTCGCTCGATGAAGGCCAGAGCGTGGTCTATGCGACCATGCGTCGCGGCGAAGGACAGTATCAGGCTCCGAACATCATGTATGCCAGCGTCAATCTCAAAGTGGGCGCACTGCCCGTGCTGGCTGTCGAACTCTTCGCAGAGGGCCTCGACCAGTGGTTTAAGCTGGCCAACCAATGGATCAATTACCCAATTGCCGATGGCTTTAATCCTGGCGACCTGATCGCGGAAAACACGGGCTTTAGTCAGGCCATCAACCAGCTCAAAGCAGTCGAATACATCGGCACACAAACCCTTTACGATGGCACAGAGTCCTGGCTTGTTCGCGGGTCAGCCCAGGGGCAGGTCATCAACGATCTGCTGTTCAACCTGCTCTCGATTGAGCAGGAAGTCATGGTCGATGTCTATATCGACCAGGCGACGACGCTGCCCGCGCTGCTGGTCGTCACCCTGCCGGATACCGCCAGCGACAGTGAAGACGATACCGCATGGCGCATCGAAATATACGATTACAACACCGAACTTGACTTCACCCCGCCCAATAGGAGCGCCGATGCAGGCGAATAACGCACAGAACGAGGGCATCATCAGCGGCGTGAACCCCTGGGTGGTGATGGCTTTCATCGCCATCCCGGTCTTCATTGGCTCGCTGGACCTGACCGTTGTTTCCGCATTTTTGCCGGAACTCATCACTGAATTACAACTACCTGTCCAGACGGCGCTGGATGATGCCAGTTGGATCGTCACCGCTTATTTGCTGGCCTATACCGTCAGCCTGACCTTCATGGGCCGCCTGAGCGACTTGCTCGGTCGGCGCTGGGTGTATGTGGTGTGTCTGGTGGTCTTCATCATCGGCTCAATCTGGGTGGCGATTGCCACCACCTGGCCCGCCGACTGGCTCTACGATCTCTATCGTCGCATGGGCGAGCGACCCGACCCGGCCTATGTCAAATTGCAGGTCATCATCGTAGGCCGTGTGGTAGAGGCATTGGGCGCGGGCGCACTCGTGCCTGTCAGTCTGGCCCTGGTCGGCGATTTGTTCCCGCCATTGAAGCGCGCTCGTCCGCTGGGTCTGGTCGCCGCCACCGATACGCTCGGTTGGGTGCTTGGACCCGTTTATGGCGGACTCTTCATTCAGATCATGCCCTGGGAGGGCCTCTTCTGGATGAACGTGCCCCTGACCCTGTTGAGTTTGTTCCTGGTGCTGTATGGCCTGCGCAACGTCAAGCAGGTGCGCGTCAAAGGCCGCTTCGACTATTTCGGCACGGTGCTGATCGTCGGCGCGTTAAGCTGCCTGAGCCTGGGCCTGGGCGCGAACGTGGACATCAGCGGGGCTTCGCTGGAAAATATATCGCCGCTGCCGGAATACGCCGCGCCGGTGTTGGGCCTGGGTGTGCTGCTGTTCCTGGGCTTCATCGTCGTCGAGCGCCGTGTCCGTGATCCATTGATTAATCTGGCCATGTTCGCCCGCCGCAACCTGAGCGCTGCCAGCGTGGTCAACTTGCTGGTGGGCTACTGTTTGTTCATCGGGCTGGTGAACGTGCCGCTGCTGGTGAATCTACGCCAGGAGAGCGTCGCCACGCTGACCGAAACCGCGCTGGAAGTCGGCCTGCTGTTGAGTACGCTCACGCTGCCGATGGCGGCGGCGGCCATCCCCGGCGGCTGGCTGAGCGAGCGAATCGGCATCCGTAACACGGTTCTTGGTGGGTTGGGACTGGCGCTGGTCGGCTTTGCCTGGGTATTCTTGACCTGGAACATCGACATCAGCACAGCCCTGATTGGCATTCAGAATGTGCTGATCGGCATCGGCATCGGCCTAACCTTCTCGCCAGTGAGCGCGGCCATCATCAACAGCGCCCACGACGAAGAACGTGGGGTGGCCTCGGCACTGGTCATCATCCTGCGCTTGATCGGCATGACGGTCAGCGTGGCCAGCCTCAGTTCGCTGGCGTTTTACCGCGTCAATGCGCTGGTGGATGCCGCCCAAAGCAGTTTCGGCGGCGCGTTTGATCCGAACCAGTACCAGCAAGTCTATGTGGAATCAGCAATTAAGGTGCTGGGTGAGATGGGCCTGATTGGGGCGATTTTGTGTGCGATTGCCATCGTGCCCGCGCTGATGCTCGGTCGGCAGGCATCGCCCTCGACGAAGTGGGCAAATAGCTCTCACTCATAACGTGGAGATTTTATGCGCCGAACGCTACTAATTATTGCCAGCATCATCGTCAGCGGGATTTTCCTGTATTTTGTGCTGCGCGATGTGCCCATACAGGACATCATCGACCGCGCACGGCAAGCCGATCCCTTCTGGCTGCTGGTGACGTTCGGCATGTTGACCATGACCATCGTCACGCGCGGGGTGCGCTGGCGCGGCCTGCTCGATAACCGCATCGGCCAAAAAGATGCCTTCTTCATCGTGGCGATTACGTTCTTGCTCAACCAACTGCCACTGCGCGCGGGGGAAGTCGCCCGTTCGCTATTGGCAACCGGACGCGGCGTGCCCATCCTGACCGCGGCCACCAGCATCGTCGTTGAGCGCATGCTGGATACACTGCTGGTCGTGCTCTCGCTGCTGCTGGCCCTCACCCAGATTTCAAGCATACCGGATACGGTCAGTCAGGCGGCAGCGCTGTTCGGTGTATTGGGCGTGGTGGCCTTCATCGTGCTGCTGACCTTCGCCCGCTTTCCGCAGATGGCCCATTCGGTGCTGAACGCGGTCTTTAACGTCGTACCCTTCCTGCGCCGCCTGCCCCTGGAATCCATGCTCGATAATGTGCTCGATGGACTCAAGCCGCTGACCAATCCGCGCCGTTTCGCCCACGCCATCACCTGGACGCTGATCGCCTGGGCATTCTCTTATGGGGCTATGTTCACCATGTTGATTGCGCTCAATATCACCGATGTCGATCAATTGATGACCAGCATCCTGGGCGTGTCGATGGCGTCATTCAGTGTGGCCATTCCGGTGAGTGTGGCCGCGATTGGGCCATTCGAGGCGGCGATTGCCATCACGGGCGAAATCGTCGGCATGGAAAATACCGTCGCGGTCGCGCTGGGCCTGATTGTGCATGGCATGACCGTGCTGGCCTATATCGTATGGGGCGTGGTCGGCCTGCTGGCGATGGGTGTCTCACTGGGCGATGTGCTGTCACAGGCCGAGAAAACGAATGAGGAGTAAGTCTTAGGCGAGCCAGGGATCAGGTCGCAATGACCTCGCCTTGATAAGCTAATATGATGCGTTCGCGCGGAATGCTCACATTGACCATTAGTGCCTCATGCAGTGGCTTATCGGTCGTATCTTCATGAATGACAATCATACCATCCACGACTTCAGCCATCACCACCACCCAAGCAGGGCGTTCTTTCTTATCTCCAGGAAGCAGAATGACGCCATAGAGCTGCTGCGATGCATCAATGAATAGTCGGTACGTATCGACATCGCTATCTGCAACATATTGCTTGATCTCATCTTGGAGACGCTGAGCAAGTATTTTTTCTGATAACTGATTGGTTACGGTATCCATTGTTCAACCGTCTCATTCTCTAAATCGACGATGATGAGCTTCATGTTGATTTGTTCTGCCAACGGCAGTACTGATCTAAAAATACCATAATATGCATCGCTAGGTACAGCCAGGTAAATAGGATATGAGAGTTGCCGCTGTTCCATAACCATTCGATAGAACTGATACTGTCCAATGGCCGTATAAATCTCTGCCAACAGATCATTTGTAAAACATTTCACTTCGACAAGGATGATCGTTTCTTGACCTCGACTTGCGCGAATATCCACATAGAGTGACGTTTTCTGATTAACCAGTCTGAGTGAGAAAGGCTTCGAATCAACGTCCCAACCGTCTTTTTCTAATGCGCGGACGACGATGTCATGGCAATGATCTAGGGCGGGCATGTTTAACTCATTTCATACAACTGACTGCTCAACGGCCAGTTGGGCAGCACGTCGAAATCGAGGCCCGTGCGCAGACCCGCTTCATAGCGGAAGTAGCCCGCTGCCGCGATCATGGCACCATTATCGGTGCACAGGTTCAGCGGCGGATAGCGCACGGGCAGGTCAGTCTCCCGGCGCATCTTGAGCCGCAGCATGGTATTGGCACTGACGCCCCCCGCCATAAAAATCTCGCTGACACCGTGCTCTTTGGCTGCACGCGCTGTTTTTTCCACGAGAATATCGGTCACGGCTTCCTGGAAGCTAGCGGCAACATCATTCACGCTGACATCACTGCGGAGCTGCGCCCGTTTTTCCGCACCACGCCGCCGCCGACTGCGCGAACCACTGGGCGGCACGGTCACTTCGCGCCGAACCGCCGTCTTCAGGCCACTGAAGCTGAAATCGTAGCTACCATCGCGCAGGGCACGCGGGAAGTCAAAAGCGGTCCCGTTGCCATGCCGAGCAGCACGTTCGATGTGCGGCCCACCAGGGAACGGCAAATCCAGCAGGCGACCGACCTTATCGAAAGCTTCCCCGGCGGCATCGTCAATCGTGCCACCCAGGCGCTCGTACTGACCATGCCCGGTCATCAGCAAGAGTTCACTGTGCCCGCCGCTGACGATTAGCACCAATACCGGGAATTCCGGCTCTTTAAACGGCTGGCTCAGCCACAGGGAATAGATATGGCCTTCCAGGTGGTTGATGCCCAGCAGCGGCTTATCGGCCATGAGCGCCAACCCCTTAGCGTAGTTGATGCCCACCAGCAGCGACCCGACCAATCCCGGCCCCTGCGTCACAGCGATGGCATCCAACTGCGCATAGCCGATGCCGGCATCGCGCACCGCCTGCGACACCACGCTGTCGATGGCTTCCACATGGGCGCGTGAGGCCAACTCCGGGAACACGCCGCCGTGCTCCGCATGCAGGTCGATCTGGCTGGCGACGATGTTGCTGGCAATCGTCTTGCCATCGATGACAACTGCCGCCGCTGTTTCGTCACAGGATGATTCAATGCCGAGGATATAGGTCATGGGTACTCGCTAGATATCTATGTATCAATGGGCTGTCTACAATGCTGTGAGTGTACCAGATTGGTCGCCTTTGCTAAATGTGTTATCAGAAGTCTCGCCGCCGTAGATAGAGTGTCACCTCACGCCGATTGCTGACCAGTTGGCGTACTCGGATGATCTTGTAGGCTTTGCGCAAAATCCGCAGGGCGTGG
This sequence comes from Anaerolineaceae bacterium, assembly GCA_002699585.1. Taxonomy (GTDB): domain Bacteria; phylum Chloroflexota; class Anaerolineae; order Aggregatilineales; family Phototrophicaceae; genus Phototrophicus. The sequence goes on from PABP01000010.1 coordinate 22,299, forward strand.
TCCATCAGGCTGAGGCGATGATGCATCCGCAGCTTGAGCGTCATAATGGCGATGCCGTCCGCTCGTAGATGTTGAGCATAAGCGACCATCAGCCGCGCAGAATCACGGGCATCCAGGCGCATATCGTTGACAATCAGATCATAGACCGTATCACACTGGCCGAGGTAGTCCTCGGCCAACATGTAATAGGAACTCACGTCAGGGTCAGCCTGCAACCAGGGATACATCTCTTGCGGTGCAACAGCCGTCACGCGCAGGCCGCGCCGCCGCAAGACCTCGGTCCAGGCCCCAGGAGCCGCGCCCAGGTCCAATGCATGTGAGCCAGGACGCAGCCGAATACCAAAAGCCGCCAGTGACTCGATCATCTTCAATCCGGCACGGTTGGGCACAGGTTCATCTGAGGGCATTTTGCCGCCATTGTAGGGCGATAGATTCTGTGTCGCCCACGAGATGCCCATATAGGCGCACTGACCATCAATCAGCAGCGACAGCACCCGCCCCTGCGGCAGATCGTTCGCAACCAGAACATGGTCTCGACGTATCGACTGCGCGACCGATAACATCGTATGCGGATAGTCGCCCACAATCCGTGCCTGCACGTCAAAATCGCCCTGACACAAGTCATGAGCCTGTTCACGCAGACGCGTGAGATCGTCGAGCGAACCATCTAGCGGCATGTTTTTATGCACAGGGAACGCATGGTGCAGGTAGATCGGGAGCTTATTTTTCGAGGGTTTAGTGAACTGTCCGAATGAAGCCGAATGCTTGATAAACAGATGCTGCGGGGAAATCTGCCGGATGCAGGTGAGGTGCTTATGGTGACGATGGAGTTCGTTGAGGGCTAGCTCTGTAAAATACTCCGAACAAGTGACAATCGCATGTGTCATATCTCCTTCCGTGGGGCCACGACGCCCACCGTTAAGTGGCACTTGGTTGAATAAGTCAGCAGCAGCATAACAAAAACAGGCGCCATAACGCAAGACAGATCAATAACGAGTTGATCCCACTGGCACCACATAGGCAAACACTTCATCCAGCGATGCCCGTACAGAAAGCAGCGGAAATCGGTTAAAATCAGGCCAATCGTCAGTGCGCTGGAAGGACACCACCCGATGAACCAAGTACGCTATGTCACCTGGGTTTTGCTGTTTGCTATCGTGATGCTCCTAACAGGCTGCGACGAAGCCACCTTCTCCACCGAGCAGCCACTGACGACCGGAACCCTGCAACCCGTGACCGGGCGTGACTTGCGAATCGTCACCGGGCAGGTGGTCTATGTACCCGCCTATTCTGAGGTTTTCGCAGGGCGTCAAGGACTAAACACGGACCTGGCCATCACCCTGGCGATACATAATACCGACCTTGAAGCACCCATTATCATTCAATCGGTTCGCTACTATGACACCGATGGCAATCTGGTCAGGAACTACATCGACGAGCCAGTGGAAGTCTCCGCGTTGGCGACGACTGGCTTCTTAGTTGGGGAAACCGACACCAGCGGCGGTTGGGGAGCCAATTTCATCGTCGAGTGGGTGGCGGAAGAACCCGTTCACGAGCCCGTCATCGAAGCCATCATGATTAGCACACGCTCCGCACAAGGTATCTCGATGATTAGCATCGGGCGCGTCATCTCGCAGACTGGCGACACACAAACGACCCCGGAGTGATGCGGCGTTATAGCTCGCTGGCCTTGCCTTTGGGCAGCAGCCAAATGATAAAAAATCCCACAATGGGCGACAGCGGGAGCAGCCAGACGACCGTGTCATAACTGCCGCTGGCAGTATACATCGCGCCGATGCCCACCGGAGCGACCGTCACCACAAAAGTCAGGAACAGGGCCATCATGCTGCTGATGCGCCCATAATGCGACACGCCAAACATATCGGCCACCAACGAGGCCCGCGCCAGCGTATTGGCCCCAAAACTAGCCCCAAACAGCACCACAAACAGGAACACGCCGACTTCCGATGGGATAGCGATCATCACGACGAAGGCCGCAAACATCATGGCGAAGATGCCTGCAGTCACGACGCGCGTACTGAAATAGGCTTCTAAGGGGGCAAAGATCAGGCGACCCAGCACCTGCATCGCGCCGATTAACCCGGCCATAAAGGCCCCAAAAGCCGGATCGTAGCCGCGCTCGGATAGATAGGGCAATAAATGGACCCGCCAACCCATGCCCGCCAGAGACACCGCGCCAAAGGCCAGTGTAATCACCCAGAAAGAGCGCTTACGCAGGGCATCGCCCACCGTGACCGATGGCGGTTTGGGCTTTTCGTCAGGGTGCGCATCATGTACATCGTCGAAACCATCGACTGAAAGCCCCATGTCGGCAGGGCGGCGCCGCAGCACCAGCGCATGCAGCGGAATCACGACGACACCCAGCAGCACAGCCAGCACCATGATGGCCATGTGCCAGCCGAGTTGCTCATTGAGGTAGTTGGTCAGCGGCAGAAAAATCGTGCTGGCGAACCCGGCCACCAGCGTGACAATCGCCAATGCGCGGCCCCGTCGCTGCGTGAACCAGTTGGCGACCACCGTGAAAGCCGGTTCATAAAACACGGTCGCCATCGTCATGCCGATGCCAATCCAGATGAGGGTATACAGCGTCGGATCATAGACGTTGGCCCAGGCGAACAGCAGCAACACCGCCGCAATAGGTCCGAGGGTCATCAGCGCGCGGCCACCATGCCGATCCAGCCACCAGCCGACCCCCACGCCCCCAAAGCCACTGACCAGCATCGCCAAGGAAAAACCGCCGCTAATGGTCGTTCGCGTCCAACCGAGTTCAGCTTCCATCGGTTCGATGAACACCGAGAAGGCATAGAACAGCACACCATAGGCAATCGTCGTGGTGATGGCCAGCACCGCCACGATGCGCCAACCATAATAGAGGCTCTGGCCCTCGCGGTTCAGTCGCTTGATGAGTGCGGACATAATCTGCCTTTGATGAAATAGATCATTTCAATTATATCGATACTCATCAATATGAAAAATATCCAATTGAATACAATCTAAACTCGGCGGAAGCTATAGACCGTCGCCAGATGGGTGTACCCAAGCGCGACCGCGATCTTGCCCGACCCCACGTTATCCGTTTCATGTCGATAGAAAACCGGGCGCTCTTTTGGCAAGAAATAGGCACAGCAGGCACTGACCGCTGCCTTGCCCATCCCCTGGCCGCGATAAGCCGGGTCGGTCAGGATGCCCACATCCAGGCAGCCGATCCATTCATAACCGCTGGCGACCGCCACGATGCGCTCACCATCCAGCACGCCAAATGCCGCTTCATGGTCCAGCCCAACATCGGCCGTATCGACATCCACCTGTGGACATGCCGCCTGGAACGCTTCAAACGCCGCCTGATCGTCAGCGGTCAACTGGCGGGCGATAGCGGGCTCGGCAGGCGTAAACGGCTTAAAGCCGTCCTCTTCCAGCACATAAAATTCCTCTGTGCCAACCTCAATGGCATTATCACCCCAGGCGGCTTTGAGGTCATCGACCGTCAGCCGATGGCCTGCCGGGAGTGCCGCCAATACGTCTTTTACGGGCTGAATCAGGTCGGGCGCGAGCACCAGCCGAACCTGCTCACCAACTGGGAAAAGCGTGTTCCAGCTATCGGCTTTCTTCTTCTCACCTTCGACCAGGGTTGTGCCCGGTTGTAAGGCTATTTCCAGGGGCATTCCAAAGCCGGATGCCATCGCCTGGGCCATTTTTTGTTGGGTTTCTGCTTTCATCATGCACCTATTTGTTGAATTGAATCTTATAAATTTGCAATGTCCCTGAGCGCATCCTCACGCGCTTTGACAAAAGCCGCCACTGAGCGCTGGATATCCTCCGGCCTGGTCATCCAGTTACACACACTGATGCGGATCACGGGTTCACCGAACCACCTTGAGCCACCACACCAGCATTCCCCACTGGCCTGGATATGCTTCAAAGTCGCCTGGGTCACAGCGGGCTGATCGCAGGCGACAATCACCTGATTGAACACCATCTCATTCAGCACACGGAACCCGGCACCTTGCAGTTCCTGACCGAACAGGGTCGCATGTTCACACAGGCGGTCAATCAACCCGGCCACGCCCTCACGCCCCAGGAATTTGAGCGTGGCCCACAGAGACACACCCCGTGCCTGCCGCGACATATCCATCGTGTAGAGCATGTTGTCGCGCTCGTCACTATAGTGAATGTAATCGCCGGATGCTTGCATAGCCGCAGCCAGCGCCGCCCGATCCTTGCACAGCACCAGGCCACAGTCATAAGGCGTGTTGAGCGTCTTGTGGCCATCGACCGACCAGAAATCGGCCAGGTCGATGCCTGCCGTCAGGTGTTTTTTGCTGGGCGATGCCGCCGCCCACAAGCCAAAAGCCCCATCGATATGCACCCAAGCCCCGGCTTCGTTGGCCCGCTGGCACAAGGTCACAAAGTCATCGAACGCGCCGCTGTTGACATTACCCGCCTGCAAAATCAGCAGCGTATGCTCATCGAGTTCAGGCAGTTGGTCCGGGTCCATGCGCCCTTGCTCATCTACGGGCACGATCTCTGCCGTACCATGCCCCATGCCGATCAAGGCCAGCGCCCGTTTGACCGTACCATGAGCGTGCGCCCCCATCACCACCCGTATCGGCGGCGCACCGAACAAGCCCTGCGTATTAACGTCCCAGCCCTGACGCTTGAGCAGCGCATTGCGACCTGCCACCAGCCCACACAGGGTCGCAGTCGATGTCCCGGTGACGACGCCCATCGCCGTGCCAGTAGGTAGCCCCAGCAAATCAACGACCCATTTTTCAGAAATTTGCTCCAGCTTGGCCGCAATCGGCGAGGTCAGATGCAGCCCCGCGTTCTGGTCCCAGGCATCGGATAGCCAACGCGCCGCCAACCCAATCGGCAGAATGCCACCGTTCACAAAGCCGAAATAGCGCCCGCCAACATGGACCGACGTTGCTGGTGCGCCATAGTCGTTCAAACTGCGCAGGATGGCTTGGGCATCACCGACGCCCTGCGGCACATCCTCGTCAAAGTGATCCAGCGCACTGAGCGCTGCATCATCCGGGAAAACGCGCTGTTCATTGACCTGCTGTAAATAGGCCGTCGAATAGGCTTTGGCCTGTTCCAGCAAGGCATCATCTGGGAACGTAACGCGTAGCTGCTGCCATAGATCATGAGGTGTCGTCGATGCTGACATCGGGTTCTCCCTGTGTGGATGGATCGCAAAAAGCCAATGGTCCCAGCGTAGCCGCTGGCTCATTGTATCCACAAGGGGCCAATATGGCCATTAGCAGTCCATATACAAGCGATACCAACTTTGGGGAGTTTATTTGTTCAAAAACGAGGTTTCTATAAAGCGGATGCCTGCCCATATTTGGTCAATGCGCTGCGAAGACAACCTACCGATGGTGTCACCCAGGTCGTTTACAGCAACTGTCTGCACTTTACCGACTTCAATGATACTGCGCTTAGGCAGGCGGCCCTCGCCCTCATCAAGCAGCACATTCCCCGGCATGTTGAGCTTGCGCATGTTGGTCGTCAGCGCACAGAGCGTAACGGTTACACCTTCGCTGGATGTCTCTACCGCAATCACCACCTGCGGATGGGCAATCGCGTTTTCTTCCTGAGGCATTAGCCAGTAAATATCACCTGGGGAGATAGCATTTTCCATGAACTAGGCTTCGTCAGCCTCTTCAATGAAGATGTCTTTGACTGCCAGCGAAAAACCAGGGAGGATGTCAGGCAGGGTCAGGGTGGCGTCATTTTCCAGCATGTCAACCTTCTGGCCAACCCGATGCACCGCGACGGTCTTTTCCTGCGGGTAGACGACGACCACAACCACCCCAGCATACAGGTAGTTGGTCACTTTGGTGATGACAAAGCGTTCGTTGTCGGTTGGGGAAACCACTTCAAAAGCCAAATCCGGCGGCACAGGATTGTAACCCGTACGCGCCAGTTGAGCCTGTTTGTCTTTGCTGACGAAAGCCACATCCGGCGCGTAACGTTCACCTGCGATCATGTAGCCACCCGCCTCACCTGTCAAATGGCCTTCTATATCGCTAGCCTTCAAAAAGATACCAAGTTCAATCAAAATTCGTGCGGAAATCTGTGAAGAATACGGATTTGATGGCACTTCCACAATCTCCCCACCGATGTACTCCAACAGCTTATCAGCATTTTCCGGCAGGTCCGCAAAACGCTCAAATTCTTCGACCGTATAGCCCTTGTGGGTGACGATGCCCGGTTTTTCCAGCACCATTGCGCGTATCCTCTTCTAGCTATATGCGGATATTATACACGACTTGAGCGCCGCCGGAGCCAACCCCACAGCATCGCCAGCGGGACTGAAGCCAGCATCCAGAAGGCCATTTGCGTCGGGAAGATATAGCGCGGAATAGCGATCAGCACGCTGTGGACCAGCGTCGTATACAGGATGAAGCCCGCCAGCACAGTCATGATTTGCCAGTTGCGCCGTGCCAGAATCATGCCTAGCAGCCCCAAGCCGATGCCCCCAAAGTGGAACAGGTACATCAGCGATTTCAGCCAGAAGTCATCGCCGGAGAAAACACGCCCCAGTCCTTCCAGCGAACGATCTTCACGCAGCCAATCCAACACCAGCGCTCGCAAACTTTCGCCACCCAGCGTCGTCGTTCCCGCCGGGATCAGATACGAGCTTCCCAATTCTTTGATTCGCATGGCAACATAGCCGCCAATATCGCCCGTAATGGCCTCGACCGCTGCTTCGCCAGGGGTTGTACCTGCTAGCTGAGCGTCGTTTTCATCGGGTGCACCATCGGTCGTGACCGCGCCGCGCCACAGGGCCGGCGTAAACTGGTTGGTCACGATGACAAAGCGGTCATACAGCAGCAAATTGTGGGCCGTCCAGGTGCCGATCATCAGCCCATAAGCCACCAGCAACCCCAGCGCAAAATGCCACCAGCGCCCCCGGCTGATCCACAGCAGGTGCAGGCCAATACCCACCGGGAACAGCAGCGGCACCGCCCGCGTCAGGGTCGCTAGCCCAAAGACAGCCCCAATCAGCGCAATCATGCGCCAACGGGGACGCTCCGCCTGAGCAACATACTCGACATACAGCCAGATACCCGCATAGATGAAGAAAATATAGGTCGATTCCGTGAGCACGTTGGCGGCTTCGCGCACAAATTCGGGATGCACTGCCAGCGCCAACGCCGTGATCAACCCGGCGGCTTCCGAGTGCAGCTTACGGCCCACTCGATAGCCAAACCAGCAGACCGCCGTACCCATCAAAGTTTGCATCAGCCAGATAGCGACGATGCCCATCTCCGGGCCGAACAGCCGTTGCAGCCAGCCGATGATATACAGGTACAGGGGCGGCGTCGGCAGCGACCCAGTCAGGAAGGGCAAAATCATCGTTACCTGACCATGAACCACCAGTGTGATCTGGCCCAAATCCTTATTGGAGGTCAGCCCCAGCCCTGTCAGCAGGAACCAGATACGGTCGCCGCCGTCACTGAGGTACATATCCAACGGGTCCATGCCGAGCAGAGTCAGCAGGCGCAGGGCCAGCGCCAACGCCAATATCGGCCAGACCCAGCGAGAATACGTGCGCGCGTTAGTCGGCATCAAGTTGAATCGCATACAGTTCAAGCGGCGTACGACCGGCGCGTGGGACACTCAGCGCCAGTTCAAAATGGGAATCGACCGGGCCGCGCTGCATATAAAACGCATCCAGGTCCGACCAGGCGGTCGGCAGTAGCACATAGTCGATCTGATACTGCTCAGCAGCCGCCAGCACATCCTCGGTGCTGTGATAAGGCACCACCACGCTGCGAATGCCATAGTAGCGCAGCATGAACGGGTCCTGCGCCATCAGCCGGATTTCATCGTCGCCCGTCACATCCGGCAGCGTATGAACGGCATCTGCCAGATCAGACATAGTGGCATAGTAGGTATCGTTAAAGGCCGCATCCTGACGCACGTTGTCCCAGGCGACCAGCGCACTCCATCCGACGATAATCGCTACGGCACCCACCTGCCAGCGCGGCTCGCTGATAGCCGTTTCGATAGCATAGGCGGCTAGCGGCAGCAGCATCGGCAGCGGACTGACGAAGGCCGTTCGGAAGCTGCCACCCTGGTTTTGATAAGGCAAAATAAACGGATAGACAATCAGCGTCACGAGCAGGAGCAGCAGCACCGGGGCCGCCGCAAAGGCCCGTTCTTTATCACGTTTTTGCCACAGCAGCCATCCACCACCGACGAACAGCAACGGTAACACAGGTGCGGAAAACGTCAGCATTTGCTTGATGGCCGCTGCCAGCTCAAACAGGCGCTTTGCGACAATGGTGCCGATGCCCTGCGCCAACCACGTATCAATCGTAATCGGATCGTCATACACATAAAGCTGGTCGTAAGTTGTGAGCAGCATCATGCGAGTAGTGGCATTGCTACCCACCTGACCGAGCACCTGCACATTGCGGATCAGCCAGGGCGCGACCACGACCGCCGCCACAATCGGCAGCAAAATAGCATTGCGCCAGCGAATGTGAACATCGCGCCGCCACAGAGCCAAGCCAAACAACAGCACGATCATTGGCAGCAGCAGAATAGCATCGTTGCGGTTGAGGTAGGCCAATCCCAGGCAGGCCCCTGCCAGCGCGTATTGCCACCAGCGACCCTTGCGCAAGCCAGCCACCAGGAAAATCATCGTGCCGCCGTACAACCAGATTTGCGGGAGCGTCGTCAGCGGTCGAAGGGACTGCCACACAATTTCCGGTATAGCGATTGCCAGCGCCGCTGCCAACAATGCCCCCCGAATCGACAAATTCATCTGACGCGCCGCCGCATAGACTAGCAGCGGCAGCAAGGCCCCCATCAGCAGGAAGGGTCCAAGCGCCGCCCAGTGATTGATGCCGAACACGCTCATGCTCAGGCCGACAATGCCCCCGGTCAGCGGCATCCAGTGGTCGGTGGGATGTTCGATTTGCGGGTGCAGGGTGTTGTAATGCCACACGTAGTCGATGGTATAGCCCTCGCCCTGGGCCAGCCGCGCGCCGAGGTTGTAATAATGGAGGGCATCATGCAGGCCGGGATTGTGCAGCATCGGCAGCAGAAATAGCCGCAGGGCCAGCGCCAGCCCACAGATGAGCAGCAGCATGCCGTGATGTCGTTGCAATTGGGGCAAAAGACGCGCTCCGATACGAGAAAACCGTGCGCGCGATTATAAGCCAGGGAACAGATCGTTAGAAGGGGCGTCGCGTTCCGTCAGATCAGGTGGTCATGATTTTCGACGCAAAGGCGCCAAGAGGCAGAGGAGAAAAGAAAGGCGCAACACAGAGACTTAGAGGCACAAAGACCCAGAGAAAAACTCTTTGTGTCCTTCGTGTCTTTGTGGTTTTCTTTCAAGATGCACTACGCAATTATAGAGGCCGCATAATTCGGAAACCAAGCTGGTTACCTCGACCATGTGGTGCATATTTGGATCGACAATAAGTATAAGCATGATACTGATTATCAATCCATGAACCACCACGAACCGCTCGCTCCGAACGAGAACTAAAATCTATATTAATTACGTTGGCTTCTGTATAAAAGTACTCGTTTAAACACCATTCCCAAACATTTCCCGTCATTCCCTGCACACCATAAGGAGAGTTACCTTCTGAATAGAGAGTTACCGGAGAAGTCGTTCCAGTACCCGATTCAAATGTATTGCACTTTTTAGCATCAAATCGATTACCCCAAGGATACTCTCTACCGTCTATGCCTCTAGAAGCTTTCTCCCATTCAGGCTCAGTTGGCAAGCGAACAAAATAATTCACTAAATCATAAACATCATAGTTGGGGTCGATTTTCTGAGATAACCAACTACAAAATGAGATTGCCTCATACCAGTTCACATTATCACGTGGATTTGTACTGTATTTCATAGTCTGTTCACCAGGGGTCGACGGATGATACCAAAGTAAATCATTCCACCAACTGGCATCAATATCAAATCCTTCGTCTTCAATAAATTGCTGAAAATTCCTATAGGTTATCGGATACTTCGAAATCGCAAACGTCGGCAAAGACAAGGTTTCTTTATCCTTGCCATATAGAAACTCACCCGCCGGAATTTCGCACCATTCAAACGGCTCACCAATGATCGTTCGAATGGCTTCCGCACTTTTTTCAAGTTCACTTAGTTCGACATCTGACGCAATTTCTAGTTCACTGCACAATGCTTCAACTAGTTTCGAGATTACACCACTGATCGTAAAGTCAATATAGTGCTCCATTGTCAGCGAGATAAGCGCATCTGTCTGGATAGCCATAACCGGAATAATGGGCTTTTTAGCTGTGTATTTGGCATAGGCGATCTCAGTCAGGACATAGCTCTCTGGCTGGCCCAACTTATGCCGATTGATGTCCGGCGAGTACAGCACAATCATGACGTCACAATCATCAATCTGCTGCTGAATTTGCAGTTCCCAGCTACGGCCTGCCCGTAGGGAACGATCAATCCAAACTTCCAGCCCATCGACTTCTGCAAGGGCATCTGCCAGAGCGAGGGCAATCTCACGGGCATCTTTTTTGGCGTAACTAATGAAGATTTTCTTGGTCATCGGACTATCTACTTAAAACGTGTGTCATACGGGTTATTATGTACGCTCCAGTGTGGGCTGGCAACCAACTTTGACAGCCTCTACCGACTAAAAACTAAAAACTGTCTACACAACACATGCCAAACATCACAGAAATTTCACAAGGGCATGGTCACAAGCGGAAAGACGCATGTTACAATAGCATCTGATTCGAAAATGACCTTTTAAATGAACCTATTGATTAACGAAGCGTCTCGCACACGTAAATCGTTGACAGGACCCGTCCATGCCCTCTGAATCGACGCGCCGCCTGCTAAGGCGGCTGCCGCGTGCCCAGGCCGTACGCCGAACTTTATTCATTAGCCTGCTGCTGGTTTTACTGGCTGCCATGCCCGCCATCGGCCAGGCCCAGGTCGATGACATCATCACCATGCAAATTGATGCTGGCTACGGCGGCTACTTTAGGGAAAATTACTGGTTCCCGCTGCGTATCAGCGTCCAGAACGGCGGCGACGATCTGACGGGCAAGCTCATCGTCCGGCCAGAAACATCCGGTACCGTCGTCAGCAACGCCTACAGTACCCCCATTGATTTACCCAATGGCGCATCGCAATCGGTCTTCTTGTACTTACAGGCGCGTGCCTTCCCGCCGGAAGTCACCGTCGAGCTGCTTGACGAAGAAGGCAGTCGTGCTGCACGGCTCGTCAGCAACATTCGGGCGATGGAACCGGAAGAAGCCCTGCATATCATCGTGGCTGGCCCCAATACAGAAACAATCGTGCTCGGTGGCCTGAACGCAGGCGGCTATACCAACCAGCAAATCCGTTGGGACATCAGCAACATTCCCGATGACGCCCTCGCCCTGGAAGCGGTCGATACCCTTTTCCTGACCAACATTGACAGCGAATCACTCACCAGCGACCAGCGCGCTGCCCTGACGAACTGGGTCGCGGGCAGCGGCCATTTGATTGTCACCGGTGGGCCGGAAGCCCTGCCTACGGCTACTGCCATTTCTGATCTTCTGCCGCTGGTTCCCGATAACACCCTTACCGTTGATGACCTCAACGGCCTTAACGCCCTCGTCACCGAAGAAAGCGCCCTGGATGGCCGCGCCGTCATCGCGTCTGGCGAAGTACGCGATGATGCCATCATCCTGGCTGCCAATGCCGATGGAACACCGCTGATTGCGCGTTGGCGTTATGGCAGCGGCACCGTCGATTACATCGTCGCCGACCCGACGCTGGTTCCGCTGCGCAGTTGGGATAGCATGCAAGACCTGTGGTTCAATCTGGTCACCAGCGTCGATAGCTTCCCGGCCTGGACCCATGGCATCCTCAATTATGACGAAGCAGCCGTTTCCGTAGCCATCATGCCCGGTATCGACCTGCTGCCACCCGTGAGTTCGATGCTGCTGTATCTGGTACTGTATATTTTGCTCATCGGCCCGGTGAACTATTTCATACTCCGTCGCATCAACCGCCTTGGTTGGGCCTGGGTTACGATCCCGCTGTTGATCGCCATATTCGCAGGCCTCTCCTGGACGGTTGGCTTCAACCTGCGCGGCAATGATGTCATCGTCAGCCGCCTGCATATCATCGAAAGCTGGCCCAATGCCGAGGATGCCCGTATTCGGGAACTGGTCGGCGTGCTGTCGCCGCGTCGTCAGGCTTACGACCTCGAAATGGCCAATGAGCGCTTCTTGCGGGTGATGTCCTCTAACCAGGAAAATTTACTCTCGCAAAACCTCACGCAATCCACTGCGGAAATCGTGCAGGACACGGATTTCAGCGCCGAGGAATTCACCGTCGATGGCGGCATTTTCGCCAATTTCATTGCGGAAGGCACCACAGCGCGTCCCGGCATCAGCGGCAGCTTCACCCTGACGTACAATCCTGACAACACGCAAACGCTGCAAGGCGCGATCCGCAACGACAGCGACATCACGCTGACTGACGCGGTCTTGCTGGCGCGTGGCGTGGCCTATCATCTGGACGAGCCACTCATGCCCGGTGATGTCCTGACCATCAGCCCCGACCTCATCACATTGGCAGCGGACAGTGAACCGCCACAGCCGTCACCGCTGGAATACGTCCCAGAAAATTTGATGGCCAATACCAGTATCGCCCGCTTGCGCAGCATCTCGCGGACCAACAACAACAGCACCAATGATGTGCTCGGTTTGGCCGGGTTGACCTCGCGCGAGATCAGCGCCTATATGAACGAGCTTGCCGGGAGCGAATCGGAAATTTTCAATCGGCGGGCAGCACTGCTCAATAGCTTCATGATCGACCAGTTTGGATCGACAGGCCGCGGCCACGATGTTTATGTGGTCGGCTGGTCGGACGATTGGGACCGTGACCTGGAACTGGGCGCACCCTGGACCACCGTCGATACGGCGCTCTACATCGTCGAGATGGACGTCACCGTTGACCAGCCATCCTCATCGCAGCGCGTCCAACTGACGCCCGATGAATTTACCTGGGTTGGCCTGGACCGCGTCGGCGTGGATGCTACCAGCGGCCCCAATGACATGCTGCTCATCCCCAACAGCAGCATGACCCTGCGCTACACGCCCATCAGCACGGCCATGTTATCCGAGGTCGATGAAATTGGTCTGCATATTGATCGCCGCGCCAGCCGCGGCATTCGCGTCGCCCTGGAATTGTGGAATTGGGAGACGGAAACCTGGGACTTGCAGGAAGATATTCGCACGGAAGACTACGTCATCAGCAACCCGGAACCCTACTTAGGGCCATTGAACATGGTGGATATTCGCGTTTCCCTGGGCGATGAACTGGGTTCAGCCCGTATACAGGGGCTGTGGGTGACACAGGCTGGTAATTTTTAGAACAACAAGACTATGGTGAACGGGCCAACATCGGCCTGCACAAGCAGGAGCTTATAAAGCATGGACGAAGTCATACCTGAACTGATTATCCAGACCAAAGACCTGTGGAAGAACTTCGGCGATTTCCAGGCGGTGCGCGGCGTATCGTTATCGGTACCTGCCGGCTCGATCTATGGGTTTGTTGGGCCGAACGGCGCGGGCAAAACCACGACCATGCGCATCCTGACCACCCTGACGCGCCCTACCAGCGGCGAAGCCTGGGTCGCGGGCCACAGCGTACTGGAAGATCGGCGTGCGGTGCGGCGGGCCATCGGCTACATGCCGGATGAGTTCGGCGTCTACGAAGACCTGCGTGTCTGGGAATACCTGGATTTCTTCGCCGCCTGCTATGACATCCCGGAGAAGAACCGCAAGCGCTTGGTGGGTGACCTGCTGGAACTGGTGGACCTGGCCCATCGTCGGGAAGACATGGTCGATAAGCTCAGTAAGGGTATGAAGCAGCGCCTATCATTGGCACGCACCCTGGCCCATGATCCGCAGGTGCTGATTTTAGATGAACCTGCCAGCGGCCTCGACCCGCGTGCCCGTGTGGAAATCCGCGAGCTATTGGGTGAATTGGCCAATATGGGCAAGGCTATTTTCTTCTCGTCGCACATTCTGGCCGATGTTGAAGACATCTGCTCACATATCGGCATCATCGAAGCCGGACAGATCATCATGGAAGGCAGCATCGACGAACTGAAGCAAGAACTCATGGAAACGCGCGAGATTATCATCAGCGTGCGCGACCGTGAAGTCGCCGAAGTCGTTGTCGCCACCGTGAATGGCATTCAGGATGTGGCAAATGTGGAGATCATCACCCCGAAAGCCGGACGATTCCGTGTGCGCGTGGATTTCATGGGCGATGATGAGGGCATCGCGGCCATAAATCGCGCCCTGGTCGCCGCCGATATCGACGTACTCGGCTTTGTTGAAGAAGAAGGCGATCTGGAGCACATGTTCATGCGCGTGACGAAAGGGCTGGTTACCTAGTCGCCATGAGACGCTTCTGGCTTGCTTTACTCGTTTGCATGGTTGCTTCATCATCTGTGATAGCGCAATACCCAGAAGCGCTATGTGATTCGCACGAAGATGCTGTTTTGGCGTCTGAATCTATTTGCCATGAATACATGGCTTGCGTCCAAGACACGCCATATGAGGAACGAGACGTATTTTGCTATTTCCAGACATATACTGATCTACTCGAGCAGTGCCAGACGACAACTGAGCGTACCGACTGCCTCGAATTATCGACCATGTATATGACGCGATTCAACGCAATGTACGGTTATAATCCTGATTTGCACAAAAATGTACTAGCATTTTATGAAGCTGGAAAATATGCAAAAGCAATTCAAATGCTTTCTGAAGATTTTTATAGCCCTGAGCAAGGCTTTATCTATGCTACCGATTTGGTCTACGCCATTCTCTATCAAGCACAGGACCAAAATGACAAAGCCTTAGAAACATATTCCAATGTTATCCGTCACCGATACGATCATGCAATCGCATACTATCTTAGAGGTAAATTGTATCAAGAACTCGGGTACATCGAACAAGCTTCCCGAGACTTCTACTATTACAGTATCTACGCAATACCGGCTCTTTGGGATCTCCTACAGCCCTCTGGACCGATTTTCTCAATACCTCAAGAATTGGCAGCATGGAAACTTTATCCTGTTGTGATCTTATATAGTAGCCCCGGTGGGGAAACAATAGAGGACTTAACATTAGAGCCAGCAACACCTATTCAGATCACGTACCTTGATGATGGCGATACGGCCTTGTTTGCCAATATGCCTGATGAATATCATCCTTTTGTTTCGAGTCGGCCACTTCTGATTCCTCGAAATGAAACAAGGAGTTTTAGGCTGCAATATGACAGTCTCGTGTCAGTAGACTATGTGATCAAATTGGGTCGAGAATCATATGACTGGATTTTCGCTGGGGGATTAGGCCTCAACTATGGAGGCAAGACTATAGCCTTCTCACAGGATAATATGAGCTTGTATGAAACGACTGTTTATTCCGAGTCAAGCTCTGGTGCTTATTACATTCTTTATCCAGCGAGTGAACCGGATCCGCGCGAGGCATTAGAACGACCATGTGAAGGATTGCCCATGTCATGGTTACTGATTGGCGACAGTTTACATCATACCGATAATTATTCTGGGCATGAAATCCTCGATCAAGTAGATTCAGAAGTCGTCGTCGTTCCATATCCTTATTCCTCACGTAACAGTGACGAACCTCAGCCACAGATTACAGTCATTGACGGACCTGTGTGTGGAAATGAACATGTATGGTGGCAAGTTTCTGTTGACGACGAAATTGTTGGATGGATATCCGACGATTATGGTCTACTCCCAGAGCGCGTAAGTGCCGTTTTGTACGACTATGAAATATTCCCAACACTCGACGACCTGATCGAAATAGCAAATGACTAAATGCTGACCGCTAAAAGCTGAAAGCTTCTTAACCATGACCGAATTCCTAAAAACTGGCTTCTCTGGCATCCGAACAATATTTGGCGGTGGCAACGCCGAAGCTGACGCCTGGATCGATACCGCCAGCGACAACCTCACCCCGCGTGAGGCACTGATTCAGCAGGTATCCAAGTGGCAGTTATGGGCCGCCATCCTGCATGGACTGGCTGCGCTCATGCTGGGCATCTTGATGTTCGCCACGCCCAACACCAGCGCAAACCTGGGCAACACGCTGTTCAGCGCGGCGGCGGGCCTCCCCGGACAAGCCCTCTTGCTAACGATCATCGGCCTGCTGGCCAACATGACCGCGCTGCTGCTGCTGGCAGTCGCCACCATGGCCCAGGAAGTCTGGACATGGCCCTTTTTGGTGTTGATTATCATGCTCAATGGGCTGGCCCTGGTCGCCTGGGGATTTTTGCCCGCGATTTTGTTGTTCGTCAGTCTGATCTATCCGGTCATCCTTATGGTGCGCGATGTACGCGCATGGCACGCCAACCCGGTCAGTACCAAGGAACTGCGTGGTCGCATGCGCGGCGTGCGTGCCTTCGCCATCATCACCATCTTCCTGGTGCTGATGAGCGCCTTCACCGTGCTGCTCTATCTGGTCCAACTGCCCGCTGTGACAGGTGGCCGCACCATCATCACCGGTGAACTGGGGCGTTTGCTGTTCATTGGCGTAGTCGGCATCGAACTGGTTCTGGTGATCTTCATCGTTCCGGCGCTGACAGCTGGGGCCATCAGTGGCGAACGCGAACGCAAGACCTATGATCTGCTGCAAACGACGCTGCTTAGTGCCCCCATGTTCATGGTCGGCAAGATGGAATCCGCATTGGGTTATATCGTGCTGCTGCTCGCTTCGGCCATTCCGCTGCAAAGCATCGCCTTCTTATTCGGCGGCGTTGGCGAAACGGAAGTCATTATTGCTTTTGTGGTGCTGATGGTCACCGGGCTGGTATTAGGCGCACTCGGTCTGTTCTACTCCGCCCAGACCGAACGTACCCTGACCTCGACTGTGCGCGTCTATACTGTCGCGCTGGCGCTGTGCTTCGGCCTGCCGATTGTCGGCTCGCTGCTATTCAACAATGCCTATAGCAATGCCATCAGCGGCTTACCCGCCCTGACAACGACCTCGCCCGTACGGGAAACGCTGGCCATCTATGGCGATATGATCATCACCAGCCTGAACCCGATTACAGCAGCGTTCAGTACCCAGCAAATGCTCATCGACCATCAGCAGATTGGTGTGCTGCAAGTACAACTCGCCAGCAACGGCGCGACCATTCCGGTGCTCTCCCCCTGGCTGCTGCTGACGCTCATCTATCTGGCCCTGACCGCCGTGCTGATCCTGCTCTCCATCCGACGAATGCGCCGCAGCGCTTTGTAGGAGAACGATTTGAATCAACCAACTTGGCACATTCTTGTAGTCGTAGCACTTTTAGCCCTTGTTACCTCTGGGCTTGTTGCTCAAGATGATCCGGTTGAAGCCGAACTCAATCGTCTTAGGAGATGGTGCATCCCACCGGACATTGCGCCAACACCAGAGACACCACAATTGGAATGTGAAGCCTACATCAGCTGCGTTTTGTCATCCCATAGCAATAACTGTTATTTTGATTCTTTCATAGAATTGCTCAATTGGTGTGAAGCTGAATCGCAGAACAATTGCTTTGATTTTGCTGTCATGAACAGTACATATTTCGCTGCAATTGGAAGTCATGCTGCAACTTATGATCTATTCTTTATGGCATTCGATCCAGAAAATGATTATTCAGATTCCCTTGAACAGTACACCTTGGCTGTTGATGTTCCCAATTTTGTAACCGAATTAGCACACGCCGTTATCTTGAAAAACCAGGGTAATTTGCAGGCAGCCATTGAAGCTATAAATGAATCAATACGGTTACAAACATTAAATCCGATTGCGTACTACATGCGTGGCAATATTTACCTTAATTTGTCTATGGAAGACCGTGCGGCACGCGATTTCTACACATATAGCATTCTCGCACCAGAGAATCTACTCGATATTTTACCGACACCAGAATCCATTTTTTCTATGCCTGATAATTCGGAAGAATGGTTGCTATATCCTGTTTTTTCCAGAGGCATCTCACCTGGGCCAATAACGCTCAATGATCTTACACACCTAGCGCCTACGTCTGTAACAATTAGCCTTATCGACGAGAATACCTTCGCAACTATAAACCTCGTTGATTACAGCAGAAGCGTTGACGGTGGAATCACGTTTCTGCATTATATTGACCCCAATTCAGATATCGTTTATCCGTACTACGTATATGAAGATGACCAACGTGCTTACAGATATTTCGCAGAAGCGAGCAGTTACGTAGAGCCGTTTTCCGACTGGGGATCCGATGGATACAGTGTCACCATCGTCGGAAATGATGACATGTACTCCGCTTATTCTGAAATAGAGCGTTTTGAATCAGGCTATTATTCTCATATGATTTTATTACACACGGATGATCAGGATCCTCGTCAGGAATTAGAACGTCTATGCGAGGGTTTGCCCATGTCATACCTGAGACTTGGTGACAAATTGACGGATAGCGACGGCTTCAACATGATATATCTTGACCTTTACCATGAACCTGACGGCGAGAAAATAATGATTAACGACTATTTTTCATTCGGCAATTGGTGGCGGGAGAATGATCACCCGAATGTAGTCGTCACCGATGGGCCAGTGTGTGGGGAAGAATATGTATGGTGGCAAATCAATTCCGATGAACAAGTGGGATGGATTCCCGACCAGCTTAGAGTGTTACCTGATGAGCTATTCACCCAATTTGCATATGGTCCCCTACCCACCCTTGAAGAACTCATAGAATTATCGCATCGAGTAGAACAAAGCAACGAGTAAGTGCGCAGAACCTTGTTCACCATATCGCGGACATGGTTGTGGCTGTGTTTGGAAATCGCATCCTGAGCGTGTACCTGGGCGGCAGCTTTAGCCGCGGCCAACTCTCGGAAACCAGTGACCGAGATAGGAACACGGGCATCACAAAAAGCGTCTGATATGCAACAAGCCATACCTGCCTGGAACCGGATAACATCTTCACAGACTCAGATGATAATATGTCAATCATGGCCCACCCGGCCCTGAAACTGAGTGAATGCCCTGGTAGTCTCTGAGGTACAATGGAGCCGTCGGCAAATTAACTTGCCAAAAATGGGCTGATCCACACAGGGTGAGCCACGACCTAAAGATAGCCTATCGAGTACAAAAATGGCCCAGATCGCCAAGCAACAACACATCACCGACATCGAAAGCACGCTCAATAGCTGGGAAGCCCGCTGGCGGATGAATCGCCTGCTGCTGACCCTGCCGCTGGCGCTGGCTGTGCTGCTGGCGATCACGATTTTGGCCGTGCTGCTGATTCGCGCGGGTGGTCTGCTGCCGATGCGCCAACTGCTGCCGATTGTCGGCCTGTTCCTGGGTGTCAGTATCGGCGCGATTGTGGCCTGGTTTGGTTTGCGCCGCCGACCACTGTTGCAGTCCGCACAGCAATTTGACCGTCAGTTTGGGCTGCAAGAACGCCTTTCCACGGCCCTGGAACTGACCGATGGCCATATTCAGACCCTGCCGGAAATCGCCCGCAGGCAGTTGGAAGATGCCGCCCTAATCGCGGAACAGGTCGATGTTCGCCAGTATATTCGCTTTGAAATGCGCTGGCTGCACTGGCTGGCAGTGGTCGTGCTGGCGATTGTACTGGCCATTCTGCTGCTGATCCCCGATACGGGCAGCGGCGCGTTCAGCAACCCGGCAGCCGATGCCGCCATTGCGGAAGCGGTCGAGGATGTGCGTGACATGACCGAGGCCGTCGCCAACGAAACCGAACTGACATCCGAGGAACGCGAGGACTTGCTGCAATCACTGGAACAGGCCCTTGATGACTTGGAGGAACCCAATACCAGCCCGGAAGAGGCTTTTGCAGCGGTCAGCAATTTGGAAGAAGAACTGCGCCAGCAGGCCAACGACCTGCGTGAGTCCAACCAGGTTCAGCAGGGGGAGTACGATACCGCTGCGGAAACGCTCGATCAGGCACTAAACGAAATCGGTGGCAGCGAAACGCCTGACGACATTCAGAGCCTGGAAGAAAATCTGCAAGCGATGCAAGAGGCCCTCGACAGCCTGACGCCAGAACAGCAGCAACAGCTCAGTGAGGCTATGCAACAGGCTGCTCAACAGCTCGCCAACAGTCCCGAACTGCAACAAGCGCTGGAGCAAGCCGCCCAGGCTATGCAGCAGGGTGATAACCAGATGACACAGGAGCAGCTCGAACAAGCCCTTGAGCAGCTTCAGCAGCAGCAGGAACAACAACAGCAGCGCGAACAAGCCGCCGAAAATATGGAGCAGCAGGCGGATACAGCCAACGAAGCCGCCGACCAGATCGCTGAGGCCGAACAGCAGCAGGCCAATCAGCAAGCCAACCCGCAGCAAAGTGAACCAAGCGATCAGGGCGAGCAAAACCAGCAAAGCGGCGATTCCCCGTCCAGCCAGCAGTCCGAGGATGCCCAACCCGGCCAGGGCCAGGAAGGCGAACAGGCCAGTTCCGAAAGTGAAAGCGAATCCGCCCAACCCGGTGACCAACCCGGCAATCAGCAGGGGCAGCAAGGCGAAGGTGCCCAGATGCAAGAGGGCAACCAGAGCATGCAGGGCCAGGAAGGCGGCGGCGCAGGTGATGGCGAAGGCGGCCAGGACAGCGGTCCAGCGGCTCCCGGTGAAATTGATACGGGGAATAACCCCGATGGCGAAGGCGAATCTACGTATGAAGAGGTCTATGCGCCGCAGCGACTAGATGCCCAGGGCAGCAACGACATCCAGCTAGAGTCCGACCCTGGCGACCAACCTGCGATGGAAGGCGAATTCCAGGAAAACCCGGAGGGTGAATCGACCGTGCCCTATAATCAAGTGTTCCAGGACTACGCCGACGCGGTCAATCGCACCATCGAAAGCGACTATGTACCGCTGGGCCTGCGCGGCGTCATCCGCGAGTACTTTAGCTCACTCGACCCGCAGAATTAGGGTGATCATGATACTTAATCTTCCCAGAATACTTCTATAACACCGTACAAGCGATCAAAAGTTTGCGAGATTACTTTTCGCCTCTCGATAACATATTCGGCCGTTGGCTCGTAAACGTGAATAGTACGATCAAACGTATCAAGATAGTCTTTCTTCCATCTAGATACTTCTTCCAGTTCAACTTGTGGATAGGTCTCATACTTTTCAAGCAATGTCGACAGTATGTCTATATTGCCGACAATGTGCGAATTTCCAAAATCGTCGTATAGCGATGTGTCAGCCTCACGTAAAAACGTCTCCCGAATATTCTTGACTATTCCAATGATGAGTTCGTCAAGAACATTCAAGGCATCATCACTATCAAAATTTCCAAAACCCCAGATACTCATTTGTTTACCTGCCTATCATCGTAGTTTATATTTGCCGCTGGGCCTGCGCGGTGTCATCCGCGAGTACTTTAGCTCCCTCGACCCGCAGAATGAATATGTCCGTTAGTCAATTGGCCAGCGTTTGATCTCGACTTTGGGCATACGTACAGGCAGCGTCCCCACAGGTTCGATTTCCCCAAGCAGCACCTTGACCGCTGCCCGTTGTGAGCAGCCGCTGTTGCCATAGGCGCCCAGGAGCCGCGGTACGGGCGGCAGTTCATGGAGGACATACGGGCTACCAAAAGCGGTATAGGCCACTTTGGGATGCGTACGATAAATCGACCGCCAGCCCCAGGTACGGAACGTATCCGTTACACGGATGTTAGCAAGCGTCGCAAACGGTATGTTGTCGAGGTTGACGAATATCAGATCGACGTCTTCTGCTTTCTGACGCAGCTCGTCGCTGGTCGGGTTGAGAAGATGCTCGACTTGCAAGCCGCGCTCACGCAATTCCTGATCGAACACGTCCAGGTCGCCGTGGCCCATATGCGGCGCTAGATTCCCGATAGTGACCGTCAGCGCCTTCTCGCCGCCCTGTATGTCAAAGGCCAAATCATCGCCTGCACGCAGCACGGTGATGCTCTTATCAGCCATCGCCTGGGCAGCATCCTGGAACCTGACTTGCTGTTCCTGCGATGGCGCCGATACTGTCACATCCTCAAAGAGGTTCAGGCGGGCTTTCATTTCCAGCACACGCTTGGCCGCTTCATAAATGCGGTCTTCGGAGACACGGCCATCGTGCACCCCCTGCAACAAACGATCAAAATCATGTTCAGGCACGGCATTCAAATAAATATCAATCCCGGCTGCGATGCTCTCCACCACGAGATCTTCCGCCTTAGCCCGAGTAGTGAACCCGATCATGCTGGCATTATCAGAGACAATGAGTCCGTCATAGCCCAATTCCTGGCGCAGCAGATCAACCAGTATTTTGCGGCTGATGGTCGCTGGCGGCGCGTCTTCTGGGTGCGCTTGATAGCCCTGATAATCCGGCAGCGCAATATGCCCCGGCATGATGCACATCACGCCAGCGTCGATAACCGCTTTCCAGACGACGCCGTAAGTTTCCAGCCATTGGTCAAAAGGCAGGCTGTTGATCGTTGTAATAAGATGCTGATCACGGTCGTCGATGCCATCACCGGGGAAGTGTTTGGCCGTCGCCGCAACACCGCGCTGCTGCATGGCCTGTAGCCAGATGGTCGCCAATCGGCTCACCCTGGCCGGGTCATCACCCATCGAGCGAATATTGGTGATCGGATTGTTGAAGTTGTAGTTGAGGTCGATCACCGGGTTGAACAGCCAGTTGACACCCACATAGCGCGCTTCGGTTGCGATAGCTTCGCCCATCGTGGCGACCAGAACTTCATCATTGGCTGCGCCGATGCCCATCGACCAGGGGAATTCAGTCCCGTAGCCGCGTAATTCTGCCGCGCCGTGTTCCATATTGGCTGGCACCAACAGCGGAATCGCTGCGTGCTGCTGTAGCTCACTGAGGAAGCTGCGGTAGCCCTCGGCTGTTTCCGAGCGTGCCCTGGCCGCGCCGAAAGGCACTTTTTCCATCAAGGGCAGCCAATAATCCATCGAATCGTTGAACTGAGAGATACACAGGAGTTGGCCAACAGCTTCTTCTAAAGACAGGCCGCTGAGTGTTTTGTCGACCCACTGCGATTGCTGGGTCGTGAGCGCTTGCAACATAAAAAGTCTCCTCGTAAAAATCTAGTTAGCACACAAGACTAATTGAATGATTTAACTATAGCGCAAAACAGTGCCCAAGCCCTTCACTGCGCGGCCTCATCCACGAGTACTTTAGCTCCCTCAACCCACAGAATTAGGGAACATTGGAAACAAAACTATCAATGTCGCTTGCTGTAGTCTCGAAAGTGATAATAAGACTGTCCATAGAACTTGAATTAAACAAGTGAAGATAATAACTCTCTGGAATTTGTCTTCGATACCACATCACGAACTCTTTGTAAGTTATCCAGTCGCCAGGTCCAAAAGTAACAATTTGCCGATTTGATTGAAGTTCTCCACGAAAATCGAAACTAGTGTCAGGAATAGACCATAGCAATCCGCCTTTAGACGTATGCTCAATGGCGGCCTCTGGCCAATTATCTATTAGGGCCTTCTCAAATAGTTCAACATCAACTTCTAAATCACTCGCTGCTGTTTCCCAAGTCTTGGGATCATACGGGGTAATAATGAAACGAATGGACACTATATACTCCCAGTCCAAGGTCATCCATTGAATTCAACTCAACAGCCAAACTCATTATACGCCTACCAATTGTAAAAACTCTGTGAACGCTCGCTGACCACCCTACGGTCACTGCGAACCCTAAGTTATAATCTGGCGGCCTGCCATAACGAATCGTTGGCTGTTGTGGCAGCATCCTTGTGACGGGATCAGCCGACTAGGAGTGTGTCAAGTTGATCGAAGTCGAGAACCTCACCAAACAATATGGCGACGTCACGGTCGTCAAAGGCATCACCTTCACCGCCGAACCGGGCCAGGTCACGGGTTTCCTGGGGCCAAACGGGGCTGGCAAAACCACCACCATGCGCATGTTAACCGGCTTTTCGCCGCCGACCGCCGGCAAGGCGACTGTCGCTGGCTTTGACGTGTTCGAGCAAAGCTTGGAAGTGCGCAAGCGCGTCGGCTATCTGCCGGAAACGGTCCCGCTCTACCGCGACATGACCGCCCGTGGCTATTTGATGTACCTAGCGGAAATCCGGGGCGTCAGGCAGCGGCGGCAGCGGGCAGACGAGGTCTTAGAGCGCGTCGGCCTGGGCCATCGGGCCAACAGCCGCATTCGCACGCTGTCGAAGGGCATGCGCCAGCGCGTCGGCTTGGCAGCGGCCCTCATTCACAATCCCGATGTACTCATATTAGACGAGCCGACCATCGGGCTGGACCCTTTCCAGGTGCTGGAACTGCGCCAACTGGTGCAGGAATTGGGCCGCGACCATACCGTGCTGTTCAGCACCCATATTTTGAGCGAAGCCGAGCGCGTCTGCGACAAGGTGGTCATCATCAACCAGGGCGACATCATCGCCCAGGGATCGCCCGCCGAGCTGCGCAGCCGTTTAGAGCGTGGCGCACGCATTCTGGTGCGCGTGGAAGGCGACCCGGTGGCTATGCTAGATACGGTCGGCAAGGTGCCGGATGTCAGCAGCGCGACGCATCAATTGGGCGGCATCGTCATCACCCCCAGGGCCGATGCCCCCGACCCGCGCGCGGCCATCTCACGGGCTTTAGTCAACGCCGGGGCCAATCTGCTGGAAGTGCGCCCACTGGCGGTCGATCTGGAAGACATCTTCATTGAAGTCACGCGCCGCGCCAGCCTCGGCGAGGCCCAGCAAGCCGCCGAACAGCAGGAAGCGCTCAAAGCGGCACTCATCCACGAAAATCAGAGCGAGGAGGCATAAGCATGAGGGCACTATTCGCCGTCTTCAAGCGCGAACTCGCGCTCTTTTTCCGCTCGCCGATTATCTACGTCATCGCCTTTGCGCTGATGTTGCTGATGGGCTTTTTCTTCACGTCCATCGTCGGCGGCATGTCCGATAGCAACCAGTCCGGGTACGCCCAGCAGCTTTATACCGGCAATCTGGCCGTCATCAACTACATGAGCCTGTTCACCTTTTTGCAGTTCATCTTCGCCCCGCTGCTGACCATGCGCCTGCTAGCAGAGGAACAGCGCGAAGGCACGCTCGAAGTGCTGATGACCCTGCCCATGCACGACTGGGCCTTCGTGGTCGGCAAATTTTTGGCCGTGTGGGCCGTATATACCTTCCTGCTAGCCCTGACAGGCATCTACCTGTACCTGCTCACGACCGTATCCGTGCTCAGTGGCGGCATCATCTTCAGCGCCTACTTCGGCGCATGGCTCTACGGCGGTGCGGTCATGGCCCTGGCCCTGATCTGGTCGGCTGTCAGTGAAGATCAGCTTGTCGCTGCCTTTTTGGGTGCAGCCACCATTTTAGTTTTCTATCTGGCAACACCCTTTAGCAGCCAGGTCGGTGAACTGCTCGGTACAGGAGCCGCCGATTTCGTCCGCGAGTTGGGCCTGAGCGTGCATTATGACAGTCGTATGCTCAACGGCCTGTTGCAAGCCCATGATGTGGTCTACTTCCTGATCCTGATGGGCATCGCCTTATTCATCACCACGCTGATCGTCGGCTCGCGCCGTTGGCGTGCCAGTTAAGGCCGGAGGAGAAAATCAATATGTCAGACAACAATCTCTCCAACACGCCAGAAACCCCCATCATCCCACCGATGATCTTTATGGGGATAGCCGTGATTGGCCTGTTTGTGGCGCTCGGTGTGGCCGTGGTCAATGGCAGCCTGAACGTGGTTGGCATCGGTGCGTTGGCCGTCAGCATCCTGTCGATTGTGATGTGGGGCGTACTCAATCCGCAGCAATTTACCAATATGCTGCGCGGACGGGCCGTGTCCTTCGGCGGCACCGCCGTCCTGGTGACAGTCATCGTCATCATCGCTTCTGCACTGATTTACATCGTCATTCGTGAGCAAAACATCCGCGTTGATTTCAGCGATAGCAACGCCTACACCCTGACGGACTCCGTGCGCGAGGCCGTTCAAATCATCTCAGCGGACCCCAACACGCCCGATATGCGTATCGTTGGCTTCTTCAACAGCACCCAGGCCGACCAGCAAGAGCAGGTCGAAGTGCTGTTACAGGAGTTCGTCCAGGCCAGCGATGGCAAACTCAGTTACGCGCTCTATGACCCGGATCGCCAGCCCGGGCTGGCGGAGTCCTACGGCGCGACACCGGGCATGCTGTTCGTCGTCCCACTGAATGCAGATGGCACCGACAACATCGAAGAAGCCAAAGCCATCGCCACAACCGACCAGCTTTACATCGTGGACGCCATGATTACCGCCAGTGCGCTGGGCGATTTCCGCCTCTACTGGCTGGTTGTCGATAATGGCGTGGGCATCGACGATGCCGAAGGCACAGGCGGCACCATCATTACGACCTTACTGGCGGACCAGCTCAACTGGACCGTCGAGCCGCTGACCATCGCCCAACTGACCAACCCGGATAACGGGCCGGAATTGGGCGCAGCCGAAGATGGCGAAGTCATCGTGATTCCTGGTGGAACCACGCCCCTGCCCGATACAGCCATCGCCGCCCTACAGGACTATGTCGATCAGGGCGGGGACATTATCGTGCTGGCCGGGACCAACTTAGAAGGCGATGACTCGCTGGCGACCGCGCCCAACATGACCGATTTTCTACAACGCAATTACGGCGTCAGCGTCAACAACGATCTGGTGATTGATCCCCAGGCGACCTATAGCCTGGTTGAGCTGGATGTCTTCAATTTCAGCGATACGCTGATTACCAACGACTTTGGGGCCAATGACACCCTTCACCTGTCCTTCCCGCACAGCTTGAACATCGCCGAACAGCCCGCAGGCGTCACGGTCACAGTCGTCGCCAACAGTTCCGATACGGCCTATACCAAGCCCAGCCCCAACTACAATCAGGAAATCGCTGAGGAGCAGGTCACGCAGGCTGAGGGCGATCCAACAGGCACAATGGCCCTGGGTGCCGTCGCGGAAAACAGCGGCACGGGTTCGACAGCCATCGTCTGGGGCGCGACCAGCTTGTTCGAGAATTACTATCGCCAACTGAGCGGCTATGGCCTGCGCAACTTCGACGCCGCCATCAGCAGCCTGTTCTATGGCATCAACTACCAGGATTTCCTGGCCAATCTGCCGACGCTGGCCTACGATGACCAGCCGCAGAATACGCCTATCCTGGCCGATGAAGTCCATATGGGCCTGATTCGCTTCGTCAGCCTGCTGTTGATCCCATTCGGCGTGCTGACCGCTGGCGTGTTCGTGTGGCTCTCATCGCGTGAGCGCCGTATCGAACCCGGTAAACAGGTCGGCTAAAATGCCGCAATTGGCTGTGCACAAGCTACTGTAGGGACACAGCATGCTGTGTCCGATCAAGCCAATAGAATCAGGTAGGGGCACAATATATTGTGTCCGACCAACCAAGCACAATCACCGTAGTGGCAAGGCATGCCTTGCCACTACACACGAAAACTTGTTCATCAACCCAACGTAGGAGGGCCGTCCTTCATGCGTCTGAACAGAAACACACTCATCTTTTTGCTGGGGGCACTGGTGGTTATCATCGCCGCCGTTGTGCTGCTCAACCAGCCGGACCCCGTCGATGAGGACATCGAAACCGATGCTACCGATGGCGTTTTTTATGAGGACATCACCACCGATAGCGTCACCGACATCACCATCGTCGATAGCGATGGTCTGGTCGTCAGCCTGACGCGCGCCGATGCCGACACGCCCTGGCAAATCGCCGATACGGGCGAAGATGCCAACCCGGACCGCATGGCGGAAACCGTCGTCGCCCTCATCAACCTGAACTACACCGACAGCTTCACCAGCGCCGATGTATCCGATTTTGGCTTTGGTGCCGATGCCTTCCCGGCGACCATCACATTCACCGCCGATGGAACTGAACACAGCCTCAGCATTGGTCGCCAGAACCCCAGCGGCAATCGTTACTACGTCATGCAGCTCGATGACGACACCATTTATATGGTCAGCAATGCCAACCTGGACAGTTTGCTCGGCTTGGCCAGCAACCAGCCCGTCGTCGTTCTCCCAACCGCCACGCCAGAGCCACAGCTCAACGCGCCCGGTGTGGTCTTCGCGGGTTTCAGCGCGACTGACATCCAGCGCTTTGAAATCACCGACAACGCCAGTGGCGATTCGCTGGTGCTGGTCCGTAACGAAGAAGATAGTACCTGGTCAATTGAGGGCGATGACCGCGCCGTTGACCAGACCACCGTCGAAATCATGATGAGCGTCTACGGCTTCTTAGAAGCGGTCGATGCCACCGACACGCCTGACCTGGCACCCCTGGGGCTAGATGAACCGGCCTACACGCTGGTCGCCACCGACAGCACAGGCAAGACCTTCACCGTTCAGGTCGGCGATAACGACCCCACCGGAACCCGTACTTACACGCTGATCGATGACTTTGAGCGCGTAGCCATCGTGGAAGCTGATTCGCTAGCGACCTTCTCCGAGTGGCTGACAAACCCGCCCGTAGCACCTGACCCCACGCCTGCCGCTGAGGAAGCCCCGGCAGAGGCGACTGACGAACCCACTGAGGAAACTTCTGACGAAGTCGAAGCAACCCCCACCGTCGAGGCGGAATCCAGCGACTGACGCTCACCGAATATGGATATAACGACAGGGCATGCCTTCCGACATGCCCTGTTTTCTTTCCTGACGCCAAGCCGACGATGTCCCTATATCTTAACAGTCGGCTTATTTGACCGTACATCAGGACATGATATGCTGTTAATGTTACCTGCTGCCAGGATTGTTCTTAACAGCCATATGACACATGGTTGCCAATTCGATGCAATCTGGTGGCAGTTAGAACCGCACATTTTCGTTTTTTTGTTACAATACTTCATAGTCGTTGATGAGAGTCATTGATTGTCGCGTCCGTTGTTTTAGCAGTTTTTGCATCAGATCTTATCAAATCGATCTTAGGCGTTTCGAATGCCAAAATTACGAATGTTGCGTGGCCCGGAACCCGGCCAGGA
Source organism: Anaerolineaceae bacterium (assembly GCA_002699585.1). Classification (GTDB taxonomy): domain Bacteria; phylum Chloroflexota; class Anaerolineae; order Aggregatilineales; family Phototrophicaceae; genus Phototrophicus. The sequence goes on from PABP01000010.1 coordinate 51,326, forward strand.
ATTTGATCTAGACGAAGAAACTATTCAAATTGGCCGTGGGCGCAAAAATGAAATTATTATCCACGATAACGAGGTGAGCCGTGAGCATTGCCGCCTGGTGCGCGTCCTGGATGACTATGAACTCCACGACCTCAACAGCACCAACGGCACCTACGTCAACGGCCAACCAATCGAAGCGCGTGGCTGGCTACTCAATCAACGCCAGATCATTGAATTGGGCGATTCCATCACGTTGGAATACGTCCCTTCGGAAGATGTCTCGATTTCCGGCAATACCGCCCCCATCGGCGAAGAAGAAAAGCTATTCTATCTGGTCATCAAGCGGCCACCGCCCTACAAGCCGCGCATTACGCCGCTGCGGGGCAAGTCATTAACCATTGGCCGCGCCACCGATAATGACATTAGCATCAACGTGCTGGAAATGAGCCGTCACCATATGCGGCTGTTCAGCAAAGACGGTGGCATCATCGCGGAAGACCTCAACAGCACCAACGGCACCATGCTCAATGGTGAAAAACTCACACATCAGGAAAAGCTGGAAAATGGCGATGTCCTGCAAATTGGCGACTCGCTGACGATGGTCTTCACCAGCGATCCGGCTGATGCCAGCAAGCCACCGGATCGGCTGCTCTCGCGCATTATCACCGAAGACGCCAAAACCGAGCAGCTTTCCACACGTCAGCCGCAGCAGGATAAGCGCCGCACCACATCGACGATCAATGCCACATCACCGCTCGGCATGCTAGCCGCCGATGCCAACCAGTCGGTGCTCAAGCACGGCCTGGAACCCAATCAATTGGTCGATCATGTGATGATGGTCTATGCCCGTACCGAGTGGAAACCGCGCGCCAGCAAGGTCTTTACGTACCTGCAAAATCGCAATCTGAACGTCTGGACAGATCAGTATTTGCTGCCCAGTAGCCAGGATTGGCAGGTAGCCTTCGATCAAGCCATATCGGAGTGCCCGGTTCTGTTGGTCATCCTGACGCGCCATTCGATCAAAGAAGATCACGTCAAGCGTGCCATCCGTTACTTCCAATCCAAAGAGAAGCTCGTCGTCCTGATGCAATATGGCGACATTTCGCAAAAGCCGATCATTATCTCTAACATGGATACGATCCACTTCGATGAGAAATACCCGGCCCATGCCTACGAGCAGATCATCGCCGCCATCGAGCACAAGTCATCGATCAAAGCACGCGCCAGCGAACAAGCGGCCCCGCCCGTTGCCACAACCGATACCAAGCCGCAGGTTAAATCGACTGCACCCAAATCCGACGTTGAGGAAGCAACCAAACCGGAAAGCGCCGCTGACAATGCCGCCGCGGATGTTCAACCACCATCGGACGTGTCATCTGCCAAAGCCATGCCATCAGCAGCATCTCCGCAGCCGACAGCGCAGGAAAAACCGTCACCTGCAAAAAAGAAAGACACATCCTTGGAAAATACCGTGCAGGCCTTTATGCCGCCCATCAGCACGGAAGAAGACAACAAGATTCCGACCGAGTCCAACGCCCGTGAAAAGGGCCTTGAGATGCTGAAGTCTAAAGACAAGGCCGAGCGCCCCACCGACGAAACCGAGAGCGTTGATAAGCAAGCGTCAGCCGATTCTGAGAAGCCCACGCCGCCCGTCAATCTGATGTCATCGACATCCAAACTGCCGCACCGGCCAGAAGCCGACGACCTTGATGACGATGCCGCAGCACACAATACGGCAGCCCTGGACGAGGCATCAGCCGATCAAGACGTATCCGATGACGAACTCGATATTGAGGAGTTACTGAAGGGCGTCCGTTCCGAGCCGGATTCATCACAACCAGACTCATCAAGACCCACATCACCCAAACGACCGACGCACTCCGATACATCCCGGCCCGCCAAGCCAACCTCGGATGATGACGATGGTGCCACCCAGAGCGGCGACGAATGATCCCCGGACGGGATTATATTGGCGTCGGCGTTGGCGCGATGGTCTTTAACGCACAGGGCGAAGTCTTTTTATCGCAGCGTGGCCCCAACAGCCGCAATGAACGCGGCAGCTGGGAGTTCCCCGGCGGGCGTGTGGAATTCGGTGAATCGCTAAAAGAGGCTGTCGCCCGTGAATTTTTAGAAGAATACGGCATGGTCATCGCCGTTGATGACCTACTCGGCTTAGATGACCATATTCTGCCCGACGAAGGCCAGCACTGGGTCTCCCCGACCTACCTCGCCCATTTTGTCAGCGGCGCGCCCCACATCCTGGAACCCGGAAAATGTACGGCCATCGGCTGGTTCGCCCTCGACGACCTGCCGCAGCCGCTCTCCGTCATCACCCAACTGGATGTCACCGCCTACAAAACCCGCTTCCCCAACGGACACACGGCATAAGCCGCCCAAAACCATCTCACCCCAATTTCTTAATCTAAAAATAACCATTTTGGTGTATCGTGCGATACTACTGTTTATCCTGCTCCATTATCTAGTGATCTGGACATCCTATGACACAACAAGACCGCCCCCTGATTATGTTCACCAATGACGATGGCGTGCGCTCACCCGGTTTATGGGCTGTCGTCCGCGCCTTCGTTGGCCTGGGCGACTTGCTGGTCGTCGCCCCCTATGAACAGCAATCCGGCATGGGCCGCAGCATGCCCGTCGCCAGCACAGGCAAACTCCATGAATACGAAGTCCCGTCGGATATTCCCGACTGCGTGGCTTATGGCATCGATGGCACCCCCGCCCAGACCGTGCAGCACGGCATCCTAGAACTGGCCGACCGCAAACCGGCCCTGTGCGTCTCCGGCATCAACTATGGCGATAACACCGGCAACGGCGTGACCATCAGCGGCACTGTCGGCGCAGCCTTGGAAGCCGCCAGCCTCAGCGTGCGTTCGATTGCTGTCAGCCAACAAACGCCCTTCGATCTGCACCTGAGCTACTCCGATGAAGTCGATTTCAGCGCCGCCGCCAATATCACGCGCTACTTCGGTGAAGGCCTGATTGGCCGCAAGGCCCTGCCCGATGACGTCGATGTGCTCAAAATCGATGTGCCCTGGCAGGCCACCCTGGATACCGAATGGCGCATCACGCGCGTCTCACGCAATCGTGTTTACTGGCCGACTCGTCCAGAGCGCATCACAGGCGATGTCAACGGCGGCAAGCTCGGCTACCATTACAACGCCGACCCCAGCAAAGCCGAACCCAACAGCGATGTTTATGTGCTGATGCACGAGGGCAAAATTTCCGTCACGCCCATGAGCCTGGACATGACCGCCCGCACCGACTTCTACCGCCTGGAGCAAATCCTGCGCGGCGAGGTCACCTACGGCAAATAAGCCAGTAGGGGCAAGGCAGTGCCTTGCCCGGGGCTGGGTTCAACAACGCTTAGCTGCTTCATTAAAATTCTTGATACTGCTTGCAAATAGCCTGATCGCGTGATTGACTATACGGCAGTCACATCTACCGAAAGGCCCACCTGATGAGCGATCCTATCCTGCAAGAGCAAATCGACTATTATCGTGCCCGCGCCGCGGAATATGACGAATGGTTTAATCGGCAGGGTCGCTATGATCGAGGCCCACAAGCCAACCAGCAATGGTTTTCAGAAGTAGAAACAGTCCGGGCCGCCCTGGCGGATTTCAACCCAGCGGGCAAGGTGCTGGAACTGGCATCCGGCACAGGCTTATGGACGACGGAACTGCTCAAATACACCAGCGACATCACCTGCGTCGATGCCTCCCCGGAGATGATCGCCATCCATCATGCCAAACTGCAAAATCCGAACATCACCTACACCCAGGCTGACCTGTTCGCCTATCAACCGGACCAGCAATACGATGTGGTCTACTTCTCGTTCTGGCTTTCGCATGTCCCATCAGTAAAATTAGCGCCGTTCTTGCAGATGGTCCGTAGCGCACTCAAACCAGATGGACGCATCTTCATCCTGGACAGCCGCAAAACGCCAACCTCCACCGCCAAAGACCACGTCATCCCTGAAGATGGCAGTGTCCTGGAGCGCAAGCTCAACGATGGCAACACCTACAAAATCGTCAAAGTGTTCTACACACCCCAAATGCTGCAAACCGCTCTCGGCGAGGCCAACTTACACGCCAAGATTCAACAAACACCGGAATACTTCATCTATGCTGTGGGCAAGTAGATCAATCCCTCATGACGATCACTTGTTGAGAAGGGTTGACCAACCCATTGTGAAGGGTAATCTGAATAATACATATCTCAAGCAAATGATCATGAGTCTTAATTACGAAACCTGTAAATAAACACTATAATAATAATCAATGTATTGAATGGAGCAGATATTGTCTCTGGGAAGTTGAATAATCATTATGCCTATGCCGGTCGAGTGGTACGACGAAGCACAGTCCATTATCAAGGTTACGATCCAGCCGAATAGCACCTGGGATGACTATTACGAGGCCGTCCGCTGGATTGAAGCGGAAATCACCAAAGTTGACCATGTGGTGGATATGATTTTCTATGAAGAATCTAGCATGCCCAAAGGCAACCCCATGCCCCACCTCAAATGGGGAACAAACAAAATCATCAACCTACCCAATTCCGGCCATACCATCATTACCGGAGCAACAAGCTATACCAATGCATTTACACGCCTGATCATGACCTCGCTAGGCAACCTGATGACAAAAACCATCAGCCCCTATACGGATAAGAAACTCGTCTTTTTACCAAGCATGGAAGAAGCCCTCGCTTTCATCCGTAAGGAGCGTAAGAAATCTGAGGCTAAAGAAGGATAAGAGCGTAAAAGCGTAGCGAACGGCATAAAAGCGTAGCGAACAGGGCGACTTCGGTAACTTCCTCACACCCTCAAACAAGCCAATTCACTGCTTTCTCCAGCAACATGGTTAGCGTTACCAATTCCCAGCATGAGGGCATCTGCGTTTCTCTTCAATCGCAAAATACGGGTTCTATTGTAAAATCAACTAAATGATTGTATTGGGGTTTATAACAATGGCCACGCCCGTAGATTGGTACGATGACGAGCACACCATCATCAAAGTGACCATCACACCCACCAGCACCTGGGAAGAATATCACCAGACAGTTGAGTGGATTGAAACCGAAGCCACCAAAGTAGACCATCTGATAAATGTTATCTTCCATGACGAAGTGGGGATGCCCAAAGGCAATCCCATACCACATCTCAAAAAAGGGTCTGAAGTTTTCTTCAACTTGCCCAATATTACCACTGTCATCATTGCTGGGTCGCAGGGAGTCAATAATGCTTTTACGCGGGTCATCCTGACAACAGCAGCCCGCATGGTTGTTGCGACCATGCCCTCCAAAACGGAAGGCAGACAGCTCTTGTTTATGGCCAGCCTGGAAGAAGCCCTGGCCTACATCAAACAGAATGGGAGTCGGCAAGATGCAACCACACGCAGTGGCCGCGACTAACGGCCCGGCTCTTTACATCCTCACCGTCACCAAACAAGCTTGGTGACAGCCCCACACGTCATCTGTTATACTCTTATCACGTAACAGAAAGTATATGCACTTGATCGTACAGTCTGGGTCTACAGGAAATCGCTCCTGGGATCGTCCTGAGGCTGAGCGTTTTATCCAATCAGCATTGGACGCGATCTCCGCGCATATCGCCATCCTCGATGAAAATGGCGTCATTCTCGCCGTTAATCGCGCCTGGAGCACATTTGGCGATAGCAACGCGCTGAAATACGAAAGTCATTGCATCGGGGAAAACTACCTCACGGTCTGTGACGCGTCCAGCCCAGGCCCTAACAGTGATGCTGCCAAGGTGGCCCAGGGCATCCGCGACATCCTCAGTGGAACCTACTCAGAATTTGAGTACGAATACCCCTGCCACAGCCCGACCGAAAAACGCTGGTTTGTACTCCGTGCCAGTGCCTTTGAATGGTATGGTCAAAAGCGGCTCATCATCTCCCATCAATCGATCAGCGAACTAAAGCAATCCCAGGTCGATCTAGAGAACAATACCCGCCGACTAGCCGCCATCGTCAATAACATCGCCGATGGTATCCTGACTATTGATTCTCGTGGCAACGTGCTCAGCAGTAACGAAGCTGCCCAGCATATCTTTGGCTATGACGAACCGCAGTTGCTAAGTTTGCAATTGACGGACCTGATTGCTGACGAAAAGAAGCCTGCATTAAAGCAGCTCAAAGGCGGCAGTAGTCACCCGTTGGTCGGCATCCGCAGCAATCGGGACACCTTCCCCATGCAGCTTTCCCTGCGGCGTATGCCCCAGGATGGCAATCACGCCTATACCTGCATCATTCAGGATGTAACCGACCGCAAACGCGCCGAAGCAGAAGCCATCGAGCGTGAGCGCATTAGCGTCGTTCTGGACCAAGAACGCGAACTGCGCGAGCTAAAAAACCGTTTCCTGTCGATCATGTCCCATGAACTGCGCACGCCGTTGGCCTCCATCGGCCTATCCCACGACATGCTGAAAAAATACGGCAAAGTCTCCACCGAAGAAGAGCGTCAGCAAGCCCTAGACAACATCAAAACCCAGGTTGATTTGCTCTCAGAAATGGTCGCTGACGTAATGACGCTCAGTCAATCAGAAAGTCACATGCTCGACCTGGATGCCGACGATGTCGACCTGATTACCTACTGCCGCGACGTCCTGGAAGAATTCCAGTTCAATTATCACAAAACCCACCGTGTAGAGTTCGAGTGTGAGGAAACCAACCTGCGGATGACGCTCGACCGCAAGCTGCTGCGCCGTGCCCTGACAAATCTGCTCTCCAATGCCATCAAATATTCGCCTGAGGGTGGCGAAGTTCGGTTTTACCTGGGCCGCGATGGCGAGACAGCCATCATCCGCGTCAGCGATAGCGGCATTGGCATCCCACCTGCGGACCAGCCGCATATTTTTACACCCTTCCACCGCGCCAAAAATGCCGAGCGCGACTTCCAGGGCACCGGCCTGGGGCTGGCGATCACCAAACAAATTGTTGAGCTACACGGCGGCAGCATCCGTTTTGAAAGCCAAGCCGACATCGGCACCACCTTCACCATTGACCTGCCGCTTCATCAGCCGGCCTAAGATCGGCCTCTCTTAACATCATCAACCAGGCACACATCACGATTCCAGCAGCGGCTTGTTCCGCCTGGGCGATGCGGCCTTTTATTGTCTGAAGTAACAATATATTCTAATGCATGGCCTTAATGACCCCATGCCCTTCCAATCCGAGTTTATGGTCATCTTGTAAAATCAACGTAACACACGGATACATTTATGAATCTTTTTGTCAAAAAGCCTGTACAATAGACTTAGCATTGGGCTAGCCTCAATGTGATTCTTAAAGAGCATGGTTACAGCTTTGAAATGACCATTAAGTCCGTTTCGAGAGTTATCGCTTGATTATTTCTTAAGCTACTCTGTATACTCGTCCTAAGTCGTAGTAGAGACATTCGCGCTCAAGAAAGGTATACATCGCGTGTCGTCCTCTGATGAAAATCCGCGTATCCTGGTGGTCGATGATGACCCCGCACTCCAAAAGCTGGTTGTATTGCTGCTTAAGCGTGCGGATATGAACCCGATTTCTGCTATGAACGCAACTGAAGCCGCGCAAATTTTGAAAGAAGAACCGCTGCCGGACCTGGTTGTGCTGGATTTGATGCTGCCGGAAATCAGTGGCATTGATTTTTTGAAGCAGATGCGCACCAAATCCCAATTTGATCATTTGCCAGTCGTAATTCTGTCAGCATTGGCCGACCCGGCCCAGATCCGTGAAGGGCTGGAAGCCGGGGCAGATCGTTACCTGACCAAGCCCTACCTGGCCAACAACCTGATCCGCACTGTGCAGGAAGTGCTGGCCGCTGGGCGCGCCAAGCAATAAACACATAAAAACGCGTCAGCCAGCAGCGCGGTCAGCCTGCTGGAACTGGCGACGAACGCGCATCTATGGATGCGTGTCGTTTTTTTGTAATAGCTGGCCACAATCAACGGAACCTGTATGACGGATGCAGAACTCACGATCCTGAGCATATTGGCAGAAGGCGCACGTCACGGCCACGAAATCCAGCAGATCATTCATGATCGTGGCCTACGTGCCTGGATCGCTGTGGGGTTCTCGTCAGTCTATTACATCCTCAACAAGCTCGAACGCATCCAGATGGTGTCGTCGGAACTGCGCAATGATGGGCGCGGCCCAGCGCGCAAGCTATACCGTCTGACCGACGCTGGGCGCGGCATCCTGCAAACCGCCATCGTCGAACTCATTCGCCAGCCAACGGGCCTGGGCACCGGCTTTGAGCTGGGCCTGGCCAATCTGCATGTGCTGGAGCCACCCCAAGTTTATGCCGCCCTGGTCAACCATCGTGATGCCCTCAAATATCAGTTGATGGCCGTGCAACGCACCTGGGATAACAACTATAATGGCATCAACGACGACTCTCAGAGCCATATATACGCCCTGTATACGCACAGCATCAGCCGTATGGAAGCCGAAATCGCCTGGATTGAGGACTTTTTAGCACAGTGGTTGCAGCGCCACCCGGACGCCAATCGCAAGCTGTCGCCCAATGACGCCAGCATGCCATCGCACCAGGCCCCGACGGTCATCAGCCGCCGCCCAACACCTGACCCGGCCAAAATGCTGCAAAAGCTCAAGCGCCCGCGTCCACCCCAGGAGCCGGACGACCCGGAGGCGTAAGCGCCACCACCACGAAGCGCCCGATCTGCGCTTCCAGTATCACCTCAAAATCAACATCGCTCAGGGCATCCAGCCACGGTCGAATGTCTTTTTCCAACGGCGCGACAAAATATCGCGTTCCTATTTCCGGCAGCGCCATCGCATCAGCAACCAACGCCTCCGGTGATGGATAATGCACCCGCCGCTTGTTGGTCCAGGGACCGAGGTAATAATCCAGTTCCCAGCCCAGCCAGGGATCGTAAATCACGGTCGCAACGGGCTTCTCATTCAGGTAATCCGCCAGTCGGTCGATGCCCGCATGCCGCCCCAGGTCGCCCCCGATAGGCAAGCGTTGTTGTGCCGCGAGCAGCCCATAGCCCAAAACCACCAGACCACAAGCCGCCATCAGCAACCCAAAACTCCGTCGCCAACGGACCAGTCGCCCCATCTGCACGATGCCCCCGGCGGCCAGCAACGCCAGCATCGGGGCCAATGGCAGCAAATAGCGATCATACAGCGGCACGCTGGTCACAATATGGACCGCGCTATAGGCCGCGATCCAACCCGCCAGCAGCCAGGGACGCCAGCCCGCCACGCGCAAACTGAATGCCGCCAGCAGCAGCACAACCCCCGTCAGGCCATCACCGAACAACCAACGCGCATAGCTCAGCCAATCCAGCAGCCGACCGCGCCACGCAGTCAGCGCAGCAAATCCCGGTTCGGCATAATGCGCCCGTCCCAGAGTCCACACATCGACCGCGCCCTGCGCCACCCGCGCCCCATCCCAGGCCAGCAGAGCGAGGCTACCAATCAGCCAGGGCAGCAAGCAGCGCGCAGACCGTCGCCAGCCACTTTGCATACTGCCGATTACCAGCACCAGCGGCAAAAAAGCGATTCCCTGCGGTTTGCTGGCAAACGCTAAAAAACTGAGTGTGCCCGCCCAGCCATAATCTCCGCGCAGGGCTAGCAGCAGCGCCCCCATACCGAACATCGTCATCGGCATATCGGTGAAGGCCGTCGCACTGAACGCCACCTGATAGCCTGATAGGGCCAGCAAGCCCCCCGCCAACCACGCCGCCCGCTCATCGCGCCACAATCGCCGCGCAATAGCCATCACCAGCGCCACCAGCATCAATGCCGAGGCCATGCTGAAGAAGCGACCCGCGAATTCACCGCGTTGGCTATTCAGGTACAGCACGCCGTCAGCATCCGTATGGACGCCAAAAAAGGTCAACGATAGCGCATTAGCATACATGGTCAGGGGAGGTTTGTCCTGAGGAACGCGCAGCAGCAGCCAGTCACCCTGGACCGCCGCCGAGCGTGCCGCTGTCATATACAGGGCTTCATCAGGATGGAAACGGGCATCGGCAGCCGCCGCCAGCGTGATAAACCCCCACGCCAGCAGCAAAACCAGCGTCACTGCCCAAAGAGGCCGTTTCAGAGGAGCATTCCGGTTCGTGTGATCTACTCAGGTTCGTTGTTGTGGCTGATGTCCTGCAAATAGCGATGGATTGTACGGCCATGTCGCAGTGCATCCGCAAAATCTGACAGATTGACCCAGTCTTTGGTGGCCAGTTTTTCCAGCCAGAACGCATCGCCGACGCGGCCATCCGTGATGCTATCCCACTGGATTTCATAAGGATACACCAGGCACTCCAAGCCGAAGGGCGTCACAGCCCATTCGCCAAATTGGGCGATAATGGCCGGCACGCGCGGCTCGGTCGGTGAGGGATGATCGCCACCATAGCGCTCCTTAGCAATGCGCAGTGCCTCCTGTTGGCGCGCTTTTTCGTAAGCGAGGCGTGCTTTCTCGCGGTCCATCCGCGTTTTTGCATCCATAGATGACCTCAGTCAATCCACTTAACTCATTTGGAAAATCAGTCGGATACGACCTTACAGACTATTGTATCCGATTTAGCCAGTCACACCACTCGCCATGACATGATAATAAAATTGAAATATTTTTAGATAATATGTCTTAACAAAGTTGTAATTTAGGCACTATTTGCTTGTCTTTTATTTATGCTTCAGTTATATTACGCACTGTTGAGTACAGAAAATTTAAGTTCATGTATCACACTCATGGCATAGCTTCGATAATAGTCTGAGCCAGCGACCATGAGACTTCACCTCCTAAGGAAAAACGCGCCTCATGACCTCCTCCGCGACGAATTGGCACGCAACCTATAGTATTGTTGCTCGTGATGATGAAACAGGACACATAGGCGTTGCCGTACAGACGCATCAGCTTGGCGTAGGACGGATGGTCAGTTGGATGGTTCCCGGCATCGGGGCCATTGCCACCCAATCCTTTGTGAACATCAGCTATGGACCCATCGGCATCGCTATGCTACATGAAGGCATCCACGCTGAAGCCGTCATTCAGGGCCTTGTCGCTTCCGATAAACTTGCCAATCGCCGCCAGATCGGCGTGGTAGATACCCAAGGGAATGCCGCTGCCTATACCGGCAAAAACTGCATCCGAGAAGCAGGCCATTACGTCGGCCAGGGATACAGCGTCCAGGCCAATATGATGTCCCGCAGCACCGTGATCGACGCCATGCGTGCAGCCTATGAAAGCAGCACCGCCACCTTCGCCATGCGCATGGTGGCTGCACTACAGGCCGCCCAGGCAGAAGATGGTGATATACGCGGCATGCAGTCCGCTTCACTCAAAATCGTCTCCGGCGAAACCACACGCAATATCTGGGATTCCGTCTATGATTTGCGCGTTGATGAACATGATCAGCCTGTCGCCGAATTGGCACGACTGACACGCATCCGGCAGGCTCAGTTAGTCGATCAGGAGGGCCATACCCTGCTCGGCACTGAACCCAGAGAATCCCTGGCGAAGTGGAAGGAAGCCCGCGAACTGGCCCCCGATCAGGAGGAATTGGCCTTCTGGCAGGGTGTGACGCTGGCCAACAATCGCATCATCATTCCCCAGGCCATCAGCATCGCCGGACGCATCATCGCCCAGGCTCTTGACGACCATCCCCGCCGCAGCCACTGGCTCGACTTGATCCAACGCCTGGAAGACAGCGGCATCATCGAGAAAAAGGGCACCGCCGCGGAGTTACTGGCAGCCATCGCCACCGAGTCTTGAACACGCGAATCGATTGTGCCCAGTTGGGGCGCGAACATCTCCAATAACGAATTTCTGGCCTGTGCCTAGCACGGCTCACTTCCCATCTGCCGGCACTCCCGACCTCACCGGCCTTCGCTGCCGTAAGGGCAATATATTGTGCCCGACCACACATTGACGATCTAACGTAGGGATGCAGCATGCTGCATCCGCCTGCATTAACGTAGGGGCATGACATGTCATGCCCTGACCAACCTCGCACTCACTACTGCCGTATCCAGATCAGAGCGTTGTTCTCGCCATTTTGGTATGCGCGATCAGGAAATGGCAGAGTCCAACCATAATCTCGTCCAGGTGTACCGCAAGCCCAGGTGTAGAGTTCCGTAAACAAACCAGCATCGTGTGACACTTCTGGGCAATTCTCAGCAAGAAATAAGCGACTTTCATAGACAGATTCGTTCGTCCCCAGTTGGATTCGCTCAACCCGAAGCTGTGATTCCTGCCAACTCCAGTCTGCCACATCCAAGAATCCGTTTTCTACACGAATATAGTCAATGTGACTTATTAAATGTGGACGCCTTGCGCCGTTATAGGTGGCTACAGGTTGCAAGGGATCACTTGATAATTCAACATTCCACACGCCAGCATAAGCAGCATCACTACCTATAGAATTGAGTGCAAAATACTGAGCACTCAACCCTCCATACAAGTCAAATCGCAAACCAACTAAAGGACTGAATTCTACTTTCGATCTCTCTAGTCAGTGAGTTTCAGCAGGAAGGTCCATCTACATCTGCTGAGACCCATCGCGCGACCACAGCGCCAATCCATATGGCAATGTGTAATTCTCAAGTTCCGTATTGCCCGAATACACGAAAATGGTCTGGTTGTTCTCAATCCGCCGATACTCGACGAAGCCGCGTCGGTCACCAATATGGAAAAAGCCCACCTGCTGGCCGTTGGCATCATAGGCGGTCACGCCGTTGGGCGTGCTGACCTGTACCGCCAGCAGTTCATTGCGCTGCGTATCCCATTCTGTACTGAAAAAGCTGCGACCATAGCCATCGACGGCACTCTCTAGCAAGACTGGATCAGCCCCCATCGGCCATAAATAGCCGCCCGACTGCGTTTGCAGCACCAATCGATTGCCATCTGGCGACCAGTGCGTACGAACACGCGGCGTCGGCGCTGCATCCAGCGTTCCCACGCGCACCCCTGCCTGCACATCCCAGGCCAAGGTCTGACCATCGACCGCGGCCAGAGCATAATGGCAGTCCGCTGACCAATCCGCGAACTGGTAGCTACTGAAAGCCAGATCACTTTCCAGCGTAGCCAGCGTCTCTCCGCTGCGCCAGCTCACCAGCGAAATGCGAGCATTAGCCCAATCATCGCGCAAGAACAATTCATCATCGGCAGTTACACAGGTCGGTGTATCCTGGGCACTGGCCATTGAAACAATCAACAAAACGATGAAACACGTTATGAAATAGCGCATCAGCTTCCCCTGATTTGCTTGGTTTTACGCTCAGTCTACATGGGGAAGACTGTCGATGCTCGACGCACAGGCAACGTCTGGACAACGGGCCTAAGCCTTCACCCGGTACCAGTAACGATACACAGGCTGATACCCCAGCTTGGCATACAAGCGCAGTGCCGCTGAATTTTGCGCTTCTACTTGCAAATAGCTCCGGCTGGCCCCGGCCTCGACCGCCCAGTTGAACAAAACCTGCATCACAAGCGTGCCCAGCCCCTGCCGACGCCGCGACTCGGCCACCATCACGCTGAACACGCCCAGCCAGTCGCCTTCCACCACGCCGATGCCCACCGCAATCGGTTCATCACCATCCAGCAACAAGGCACAGCAAACAGGCTGCTCGACCAGCACCAGCATCGACTGTAAGGTAGCATAAGCAGTCACCGACTTGCCTGCCAATGTGGCTATCGCCTCAACCCACTCGGCATTTGCCTGACTGTACTGGCGAACAGCAAGCGTTCCCGTGTCGATGTCCTGGGCCGCAATCGCCGCCGTTTGTACCTGCGTCAGCGAACCATCGCCATTGCGCAGCTCATACCCGCGCTTGATGAGCACGGCCTCAAGCTCGGCTGGCTGGCTCATATCCGTCAACCGGAACATGATCGGCAGCTCGTGCTCGATATAGCGCGCTTCACAGTAGGCGATCTTCTCATCCAAGGCCAGCACGCCGGCATCCATCGCCGTGACCGAATTCGCGCGCCCGGTAAACCCCTGAGTGAAGCGCAACAGCCAGCCATCATAGAGTTCCGTGCGCAAAGCGGGCATCGACCGCAGCGCGAGTAAGTCCAACTGCCGTCCCAATACGTGATCGACCATCGTTATGCTCCAACGAGATAGTTTCATAAAAAACAACAGCCAGCCCATTGGCTGACTGCTGCTAAGCCTAACGCGAAATCGTGTTTTATGGCAGGGGTTTTATGGCAGAGGACTTATGGGCGGCGGATCAATACTGTCCGGCGACCGTCCGCCAACTGCCAATGCTGTTCACCGGGCCAATCAGCACGATAATCTCGGTGCGCCCTTCGAAGGAAATCATGCGTCCGTTGGCAAAATCGGCCACCGTCGCCTGTGACCCGATCTCGTCGGTGAGTCCCCAGCCCAGCCCACTACGAACAGTGGCGTTGTTGCTCCACACTTTGAGGAAACCCCGCAATGGCGCAAACAACCCATCCGGCGGCGTTTCGCTGCTGGTTTCCGGGTCACTGCCATCGACGTAGGTATCGGCATAATATTCATAGCCGCCCGTGGAATAAAGCACATATATATCGCCTGAAAGCCACACCATCCGCCCCTGCTGGAAGGTCTGGTACGCCCCTGGAATGACTGTTGCGGTCGGTGGATTGCCCAGCGCACAGCCCAGTTGGTTGGCCAGATCAGGGTTATTGGCATACGCCGTTGCAAAGCCCCCTGGCGGCAAAAATGGGCAGGTTCCGGCAGAGCTGGTCGGTACGCTGACGACAGGCGTAATTGGCGTGACAACCGTCACGGGCACATTGCCACCCCCTATCGACGTCGAAATGATCTCCACCCCGCTGACCGTCACCGGAATCTGTGTCGGTGGTGGACCCAGCGGCGTCAGGTCCGCCGGGAAAAAGTCGGTCGGCAGCAGCGTGACCTGCGCCGCATAGTCCATAAGCCCCATCAATGGTCGATCATCCGGGCCGATAGTCGGCAGGTCGGTCGCCGTGGGTGAGGGCGTATCCGTAATCGTCTGGCTGGCTGTGACCGTCACCGTCGCCGTTTCAGAAGGCGTCGGCGTCTGGGTGAGCGTCCCCGGCACAGTGCGCTCGATGGCGATCTGGGCCTCTTCCGGGTCCGGCGGCGCGGGCGTCGACGTCCGCGTGATGGGCTGCGCCGCGTCGGTCGGTAACTGAGCCAGGGTCGGCAGCACCGCCTGCGTCGGCAAGGCTTCTTCCGGCGTACAGGCCGCCAGCGCCACCAACAGACTCAGCACTAAAATTAGATAAGGACGCACTCCGCGCATAGCCATCTCATTCTGGTTGCAGATGATTGCAGTTGGCCTTAGTATAGCAAGGTTCACGATACTCTGTCTGTGCCCCGCATGTCCTATCCTGAGCAAGGAGGCCCTCATGGCCGCTGACTACCGCAAAACCACCGCCACAAGCTACGATACCGTCGCCGCCGACTACGCCGACAGGTTCCAGCATGAAATGAGCTACAAGCCCTTTGATCGTAAAATGCTGGAATTACTGGTCGAGCGCGTAGGCGAAATGGGCACGATTTGCGACATGGGCTGCGGACCGGGCCAGATTGCGGCCTATCTGCATCACCTGGGCGCGACCGCCTGCGGCATCGACCTTTCCGCACAAATGGTCACGGAAGCCAAAAAACTCTATCCTGACATCGACTTCCAGCAGGGCGATATGCTCGACCTGCACAAAATCGCTGACAGCACCTTCGCCGGGATCGCCGCTTTTTACAGCCTCATCCACATCCAGAAGCCGGACCTGCCTAAAGCCCTGTCCGAGCTGTTCCGCATCCTGATGCCTGATGGCCGCCTCATGCTGACGTATCACGTCGGCGAGGAAGTGCGCCACATTGACAGCTTCTTCGACAAACCCGTCGACCTCGATTTCATCTTCTTCGAGACAGCCGACATGCTGCCCTTGCTCCAGCAAGCCGGGTTCATCATGGAAGAAGTCATCGAGCGCGGCCCCTACCCAGAGGAATCACAAACCCGCCGCGCCTACCTCATCGCCCGCAAACCAGCACCCTAGCTAACCGCTAGTACAATAAATGCTTTGGCCCGTTTTCTGCCAGGTAGCTATTATCGGATCGCCAGAAGAAACGACTTGCGTTTCATTACCGTTCCATACAGTAAGATGCCAACCATATGTGCAATACATAAGGTCATTATTCGCTCCCCAGGCAGGAATATTTTGGGCTTCTGTTTTCAGAAGTTCGTGATGATTACTATCTCTAACGTAAATATACTGACCAGCAGAAAACCATGTGACAAACGCATATGCACCATCTTCCCGAAAAATGGCTGCACTACTGTGATAGTCAGGAGTTTGACCAATATTCGTGGCGGTTTGACCGTCCCAGATATAGCTCTGAGCATGGCCAAACTCAGGAGAGTTGCCAGAAAAAGAGAGTCTACTATCCGGTGTCCAGACAGGTCTCGAATACCATCCTGTTAACTCGGGGTCAACATGAACAAATGACTCTCTATCGGCAACCCCATTTATTGTAGAATAACCGTCCCAAATATAAATATTCGTGTCATTTGCTAGGAAGGCAAGCTGACCATCCTGGCTCCAGCCAGGAAAGCGATCATCTCCCGAACTCCCCATGACTTTTATGGTTTCATCGCCATCCCAAGCGTAAAGCTCGGCATGATAGTTACTTCCGACACGATCAAACCAAACGGTAAATGCCAATCTATTGTCATAGCTCCAAGAAATATCATATGAGTCAACAAGTTCCAGCAAATCATGCGGCGTAATATTGATCGATTGTTCGCCATCCCAAACATACAACCATACATGATCGTCATCATTCCCAACCAGTTCAGAAGCAAACGCCAGATAACGACCATCACGACTCCATCCAAGCGGCCGATCATGCGTTGAAGGACGTTCGATGATTTGGTAGGGCAATGAGCCAGGAACGGAACTATCAACGACATAGATTTCCTGGTTGCCATCAACGGTAACAGCATAGGCAACCATGCCCTGTGGGTTAACAGAGAACCCTCCGAATTCAAGCCCACCTACAATCACGCGCCGTTCACCCGTCACCGGATTGTAGCGCATGAGCGTCGTATCATCGTTATAGATGATGTAGTCGCGAGTAGCCTCAATGTCAGTGTCCGGCAGCGCTGCCTGAACACTTTCAGCATCGGCCAGGCTCAGTAACCAGGCTGCCATCGCCAGCAAAAAGAGGGCCGTTATTCGCATCCGAGACATAGCAATTCCCCGTAAGTGACTTGCCTTAGTCTAGCGCGGTTGCGGTCCGCATACTCGTTTGATTCCCCAACGCTCACCATACGCAGGCAGATCACATCAACCAAGTGAGCACTGACTAAGAAAAATGTCTGATTTCATCGAATTGCCAGCTTAATGTGTTTTATTTAGGGCATCATCGACGCAGTGAGGGAGGCGAATGCATGGCAGACAAATACACGGGCGCAGATCAAGATCGGCGCTATACAGGCGAAGATGTTGATATTACCTACAATGTGCAGCGTTGCATCCACGCCGCCGAATGCGTGAATCGGCTGTCGAGCGTCTTCGATACCCAAAAGCGCCCCTGGATCAATGCCGATGGTGCCCCCGCCGACCAGATCGCCGACACCATCCAACACTGCCCGTCTGGCGCGCTGCATTACGACCCGCAGGACGAGCGTCTCGCTGAACCCACGCCTGACCACAACGAGGCCCTACTCTGGGAAAACGGCCCCATTCAGGTGACAGGCGACCTCACGATTGAGGGAGCCAATGTGGCCATCGAGCACGAAACGCGCGTCACGCTCTGCCGCTGCGGAGCCTCCCATAACAAGCCCTTCTGTGATAACAGCCACAAAGACATTGACTTTGTCACTGAGGAGATCGAACCCAAGCAGATTAAAGACGTCGAAAGCGGCGGCAAGTTAACCATCACCGCCAACGCCAACGGACCGCTGGAACTCAGCGGCAACCTGAAAATTACCGGGGCCGATGGCGAAACGCTCTTCCAGGGCAGCAAAACCTGGCTGTGCCGCTGTGGCCACTCATCCAGCAAACCCTTTTGCGATGGCACCCACAAAAAAGTCAACTTCACAGCGGAGTAAACGCCCATGCCAACCGTGAATCTCGATGATCTGGAGATCGTCAACAACACCGAAGCCAGCCGCTTTCAGGTCCAACTACCCGATGGTCAGCTCGCCCTGATTGACTACAAACTGGCAGGCAAAAACATCATCTTCACCCATACGGAAGTCCCCGTCGAATACGAAGGTCAGGGGATCGCCAGCAAAATGGCGCGCCATGTGCTGGATTACGCCCGCGACAATAGCCTGAAAGTGCAGGCACTCTGCCCCTACGTGCATAGTTACGTGACGCGCCACAAGGAATATCAGGACATCACCTGGGGCTTTTGATCCCGACACATGCAAATTTTGGAGACTGTATCGTTATGATGAATGGAAAAGTCGTTATTGTTACCGGGGCAACCAATGGCATAGGTCAGATGGCTGCCCAGGAAATCGCGGCTCAGGGTGCGACGGTCGTGCTCATCAGCCGCAACCAATCCAAGCTGGAAAATACGGTCGAGGCCATCAAATCGGCCACAGGCAACCCCAACATAACCTACATCCGCGCCGATCTCTCGCACATGGCCCAGGTCAAACAAGCCGCCGAGACCTTCCTCAGCCAGCATGATCGTCTCGATGTGCTGCTCAACAACGTGGGCGGCTGGTTCTCGGAGCGCAAGCTCTCGCCCGATGGCTACGAAATGACAATGGCCCTCAACCACCTGAATTATTTCCTGCTGACCACATCCCTGCTGGACATCCTCAAGCAGACTGCCGCTGAATACGGCGAGGCCCGTATCGTCAACGTGTCGTCCGGCTCGCACTATCAGGGCCAGGCCAACTTCGCCGACATCCAGGTCGAAAACGGCTACGGCATCGGCAACAAGGCATATAGCGAAAGCAAACTCATGAACGTCATGTTCACCTACGCCCTCGACCGCCGCCTACAGGGAACGGGCGTCACGGCCAATGTCCTGCATCCCGGCTTCGTGAACACCGGCTTCGGCAACTCAGACAATCGTGTGGTCACGTTCTTCGCCAATATCGCTAAAAACCTGTTCGCGAAATCCCCGCAACAAGGTGCGGAAACCCCTGTCTATCTGGCGACCTCACCGGAAGTAGAGGGCGTCTCCGGCAAATATTGGGATAACAAGCAGCAGAAGCGGTCCAGCAAAGTATCCTACAATGAGGCCAAACAAGAGGAACTCTGGCACATCAGCGAGGATCTCGTCGAACGCGCCCTTCAACCTGTTACCGTAAAATGACCTGCATCATTAACAACGTAGGGGCTTGGCATGCCAAGCCCCAGATACTGATTTTCTCACAATCTTTCCTTCGTGCTTAGCGCCCATGAGTCTCTGCACTCGGACCTCAGCGCTTTTTTCTTTGAGTTCTTCGTGGCTTTGTGGTTATCTTTTACTCAGCGCTTCAACACCTTCTCGATGATCGCAATCGCATTGCCGATGCCATCTTCCTGCCGAATCTGCGCACCGAGCGTTTCCGCTTTCTGGCGCATGCTGACATTGTTTGTCACCTCAGTGACCGCTGCCGCCAGGGAATCCGCCGTGAGCTTCTTCTGATGAATCGGCTCAGGCCCGATGCCCAGCTCATAAATACGCTGGCTCCAAAAAGGTTGGTCACCAAAGTACGGGCTGACGAATGTCGGCTTGCCTGCGCGCACCCCTGCCGCTGTCGTACCCGCGCCGCCATGATGCACCACTGCCGCCATCTTGGGGAACAACCACTCGTGCGGTGCTTGCTCCAGCTTGAAGATCGTATCCGGCAGGCTATCAGCTTGCAGACCGCCCCAGCCTGTCGCCAGAACAGCGCGCACCTTGGCCTTCTGTAGCCCGGCTACAATCGTCTGGGTGATAGTCTCCGGGTCTGTCCCGACCATCGAACCGAAGCCCACGTAAACTGGCGGCGGACCCGCTTCCAAAAATGCCACAAGATCGGCAGGTGGCGTCCAGTCATCGCGCGTATCCAGGAACCAGTAGCCTGTCGAATGCACATAATCCGGCCAATCAGATGGCACAGGCATCACATACTTGCTGATGGGGTGCATCACCTCAATCGGCTGTCCTGCCTGGTAGCGCAAAAAATTGGCGAAGCGTGATAGCGGCTGCAGACCATGATCTTTACGCCACGCATTCGTGTATTGCGCCACTCCCATCACCGTCAGTCGCGTAGTCAGGCTGTAGCCCATACGGTTGTACCAGCCGCCCAACGGCAGCTTAGGGAAGCCAATCGGCACAATTTCCGCCGTTGGGATGAACTGCGGCAGCGTCGGCGCCATAATCGAAGGCACACCCAGCTTTTCCGCATAATGCGGGCCGCCATACGCCTTTGGATGGAAAATAACCAGGTCCGGGTTAGCCGCTAAGGCCGCCTCACCGCTCTCGTTGACCATTTTCCGTTGCAGTGGCCCCACCTGCTTGGCCATCTTAGCTACCATGCGGATAGCGCCAAACACATCCTTCGTATTGCCCATCATGTCGCGCACTTCTGGGGAATCCGTCAACGCCAGGATTTCGTCGTTCATATAGCCGTAGAGCAGGCCATGCTCGGTGATGAAAGACTCGAATCGTGCGCTGGTACAGACCGTGACCGTATGACCGCGCGCCTTAAGCGCGACACCCAATGCCACATACGGCTGCACATCCCCGCGCGATCCCAACGTATTGATGAAGATGTTCATGATTGTTCCTGTACCAGTGGTTGTAGTTGATCTGTTACTTGCCCAACGCCCACAGATACCGGCCTCTGCAAATAGCGTTCAATGATGGCTACTGCACTGCCGACGCCATCCTCCTGCCGAATCTGCTTGCCGAGCGTTTCCGCTTTCTGGCGCATGCTGGCATTACTTGTCACCTCAGTGATAGCCGCCCCCAGCGTTTCCGCAGTCACTTTCTTCTGTGGGATGTGCTTGGGTCCTACGCCCAGCTTATGTACCTGTTCCCCCCAGAAGGGTTGATCACCAAAGAAGGAACAAATCACGGTTGGCTTTCCGGCGCGCAAACCCGCTGCCGTCGTCCCAGCACCGCCATGATGCACCACCGCCGCCACGCGCTGGAACAGCCAGTCATGCGGGGCCTGCTCAATCTTGAAGATGGTATCCGGCAGATCTGCCGCCTTGATGCCGCCCCAACCTGACGCGACCACACCGCGAACATTCGCCTTTTGCAGCGCGCCGATGACCGCTGTCGTCAGCCGCTGCGGATCGCGCCCAGCCATGCTGCCAAACCCGACGTACACCGGTGGATCACCTGCATCGAGGAAGGCTTGCAAATCAGCGGGTGGCGTCCAGTCCGTCTGCTGATCCAGGAACCAGTAGCCCGTGATATGCGCCGTATCCGGCCAATCCGCCGGACGAGGCAGCACATATTTACTGAACCCATGCAGCACAGGCGTCGATTTATCCCCCAGGATGTTGACACCACGCGGCAGCTTACCCAGTCCCAGGCTCTCCTGCCGAAACGTATTGACCATCCCGTTGTAGGCACCATAGCCCATACTGATCATCTTATAGCCCAGGCGGTTGTACCAGCCGCCCCACTGCTTGGGCGGGAAGCCAATCGGCGGGTACTCGCTCGTGGGAACAATCATCGGCTGTAGCACCGCGATCATCGCCGGAATGCCCAGTTTTTCCGCGATATGTGCCCCGGCAAAGGCCTTGGGGTGGTAGATAATCAGGTCCGGCTGCGCGACCTTGGCCACTTCCCAGGCATCGAGCATCAGTTGGCGGTTAATCCGATTGCCGTCTTTGGTCATCTGCGCCATGGACTTCATATAAGCAATGGGATTCTTGGAATCGCCCATCGCTGAGCGTGCCGCGTCGCTATCGACCAACTGCATCAGTTCGTCCGTCATATAGCCATAGCTAAGGCCATTTTCCGTGATGAATGGCTCGAAGCTGGCGCTGGTCGCAACCGTGACGCTGTGGCCCGCTGCTTTCAGGCCCTTACCCAGGGCCACCATCGGCTGCACATCCCCGCGCGACCCCACTGTCATGATAAAGATATTCATTGCTCTGT
This sequence comes from Anaerolineaceae bacterium, assembly GCA_002699585.1. Classification (GTDB taxonomy): domain Bacteria; phylum Chloroflexota; class Anaerolineae; order Aggregatilineales; family Phototrophicaceae; genus Phototrophicus. The sequence continues at coordinate 73,374 of PABP01000010.1, forward strand.
TTGCTCCTGCTCAGATTTCTCGAGTTGTTCGTAGCGTTGATAGGCCTCATCGACGATCTCGCGCACAATTTGCTTGCCGATGTCAGCCTTCGTAGGGTCCGGCGACATCAGCGCCCGGTCCATCATGACGGCGATACCCTCAATCAAATCATCCAGCTCCGGCGTTTCTTCTGCTGGAATCACCCCGTCCATGCTGACCAGACCATAGGCCAGCATGTTCATGATGTGGGTAATCACCTGCGGATCGAGGTCGTCGCGCAGTGCCCCAGCAGCTTGCATCCGATGCACAAATTCAAAGCGTGTCGAACTCGACTGGCCTTCCTGGAAGCGCTTGAAGAAGTTATCCGGCTTGCGGACGTAATTCCCCAGAATATGCCGATCCTGCCGGAACAGGGCCGCCATAAAGGGGTTGTCGCTGAGGGCGTACAACATACTCTTGTACATCCCGCCGAGCGTGCCGCCAGCTTCGTCTTTTTCCAGCAGTGCCAGCCAATTGAGCGCATACGTCATCATCTCGCGGATCAAGAGCGCCTCGAACAGCGCCTCTTTGCTCTCAAAATGCAGATACACCGCCCCCTTGCTGATGCCTGCCTCGCGCGCGATGTCGCTCACAGTCGTCTTGTCATAGCCAAAATGGGCGATCAACTGCGCTGCCGCATCCAGAATGCGCCCTTCTCGATCCTCGTTTTCTGTCCTTGCCATATGCGCCTCATGACTTTTTGACCAATTTTGTTTTTCTGGTCAAATTATACACCCATTCCGCCCCCTGTCCAGTGAAATCGCCCCAACCCAAACTTGCCAATCTCCACCAACCCGGTCACAATATCTGCTATCAACAGTGAGGAACACGATGACTACCGAAAGCACTTTACAAGAAAAAACAAGCCGACCATGGATCAGGTGGCTCCTAATTTCGATTGGGGTTCTCTTTTTAGTGATATGGCTCTACAGCGAATATGAACGTAGCGGGAATTGGATAGATTTCACTCACTGGTTAAATTTTACTGATAAGTCTTTTTGGGATTGGTTGGAGATACTCCTTGTTCCGGCCCTACTCTTGTTCGTTGGGGAGTCGCTACGGCATGCTGAACACAATCGACAGGAGAGCGAAAAACAACACGAACAAAAGCGTCAAGCATTTGAAGAACGAGAAGCCCGCCGCCGTGACGAAGAACGCTACCGCGAAGAAACCGTCCGCAAGTACTTCGATGACATGGCTTACCTCATGGTCGAAAAAGATCTACTGGAGCTAGTTCAATCGGTAGAACCAGAGAAACTAGAAACAGATGAGGAAACCGAAGACGCCGCACCACCGGGACCAGACCCCGAAAAACCCGCCGAACTACTCAAAAATCCTGTTTGGCGCATGGCCCAAACGCGAACTATCACGGTTTTGCGTCGTATGGCTTACCAACGCATTGTTGACAATGATTCGTCTTCAGAAAGCACAGTTGATGTACAACGAGTTAATGAGATACTCGACTTCTTACGAGATACAAAACTGATAACTGGGATTGCGAGCCTGCTGTACAATGCAAATCTACGAAACATAAACTTACAAGGCGCTGATTTGAGAGGGGTTAATCTATCACATTCTGCTCTAGATAGAGCAGACCTATCTGGAGCACAGCTTCAGGCAGCGAACCTAAGTAATGTAGAAATGCGGTCAGCCAATTTATCTCACGCAGTATGTTCTGAGACAAATCTGTATAACGCTCACTTGTCATCAGCACACCTCATCGGAGCTAATTTGGGTAAAGCTAATATGCGTGGCGCGATCCTATTCTTGACCAAGCTGATGCACGCTAATCTGAGCCATGCCGATTTGGTAAATGCCAAGTTAGATAGCGCGCATTTGAACAATGCGGACTTATCTCATGCTGATCTCTCAGGTGCAATTTTGGCTATGGCGAAAATGTCCGGAGCAAAGATTAAAGATACCAAGTTTGATGAAAAAACAGTGTTACCTGAAATCCCTAAAATGGACAAGAACGGTCAACCTATATATACAGCTTTTTATGACACAAACCGCGGTCCCGAGCAGATGGACCGTTACATTAATTCCAAGTCAGACGAAGAGCAAGCCAACATCAATAACGAGGACACCAAATAGCACACGCTCTATGCTGCCAAGTCTCCGAGCCTACACGTCATCTTTTACTCAGCACTCGGACCTCAGCACTCAGCACTATTCTTTCTCTGTGTCCTTCGTGTCTCTGTGGTGATCTTTTAAAGTCCCTCTCCTTCGGGGAGGGGATTTAGGGGTGGGGTTTGACCCGATACAGCATCTCGCCCGCCTTGGGAACGTACAGCACGCCCTCGGCTTCACGCCCCACCCACGCCTGCGGATCGATGCTGTCAGGGTCCATGTAGCCCAGGTCGAGCGTGGCACAATCGGCCTCGCTGATCTGGCTGGCCAGCGTCACTTTAATACGCGGGTGCTCGATGCCGTGCTCGAACGTGCCGCTGCCCTTCAGGTGCGTGCCATGCGCCAGCACCCCCAGCGGAATCTGGCCATATTTGTCCCACTGTTGGAGGTAGAAATCGCGCACATGGTAGCCCGCCTCGTAGATGTAGCGCCCGTGCACATGGCTCACTGTCGCCAGGTGCGGCGCATACACAATCACCTCACCGCCATCGGCGATGGCTGGCTCCAGCTTGTACATGGCTTTGGCCGCCGTCCACAGCTCGTCGTACATGGTCGCTGGCTGGCTGAGGACCCGCTGCAGCGGTTTGTCCAGCCAGGTGATGTGCCGCTGCGATGATAGGTCGGCTGCCGCTTGCCACGCGCTCAGGTGGTCGCCGATGAACAACCCGGCCAGTCCGCTGCCGACCACCACCATGCTCACCAGCGTGATCGGTGTCGGCACACATTCCGCCGCCGCATGGACCATCGCCCGCACGGGGGTATCGGCCACGCCAATCGTGTCCAATATGCCGATCAGTGCACCCAGCCAGTGCGTCGTGTTAATCATCTCCGCACCGCTGATGCCTGGGAACAGGTACTTGGCCCCACCGGAGAAGCCCACCACCTCATGCGGGAAAGTCGGGCCGATAATTAGCACATGGTCATAGTCCAGCACGCGCCGGTTGATGCGCACCTCGGTGTCATCGCCCAGCGACGGATGCCATGCATCGCCAGCGATCTGCTGGATCTGCGCCTTCTCCAGCACGCCGATCTGCACCAGCGCGTCGGGATTGTCCCAGTCGTGGTTCAGCAGGCCGACATGCTTGTAAGTCGTCGCCCGGTCCTGCGGGGTGATGCCCACCAACTGGCACAGAGACTCCTCGCTCAAGGGCGGGTGTGTGCCCAGCGCCACCATGAAGTCGAGTTGGCGCACATCAGCCAGCACATCCACCAGCAGCCGGAACAGCAGCGGCAAGGGGATGCTGCGCGTATGATCTGGTATCAACACCAGCACTCGCTGGTTGGTGAACTGCTTCTCAAGTCCCTGCGCCAACACCTGCTGGATGGCATCGTCACTCAGCAGGGCGTCATGCGGGGCGGTCGCCTGGGCTACAATCGACATGGGTGGCTCCTTCGTAGGCAATAATGCTGTAGTTACTTGCATTCTGCGGTCATCATGCGCTAAATTATGGCACACGACCCCATTGAATGCACCACTTAGGTATCATCTCGCAAATTGAAAGCGATCGGTAGCAATCGAAAGCAAAAAAAAGTTATTAGACTCTAGTCAATTAAGATTTGAAACTTTATAATGAGTACCACATTAGATTCTTCATTAGCTCTTGGGCGTGAGAAGGGTTCCTGGCAATGGCACAACATGCCGCACGTGAAACACACATTGCGACAGAATTGGGCGAAATTGTTCTACTAGCCGTCCAGGAAAATGGCGAAATTATTGGTTATTTGCCCTACCACCGCACAGAGCGCACCGTTGTTTCCCTTTCAGAAACACAACTCAATCGCTTGTTCACCAAAATGGTGACCGAGCAACCCTTAAACCCAAACAATGAAGTCGGCGCTGCCGCTGGGTAATTAGTATTCTCTCAACTAAAGTTGATATAAATAGCATTCATAGAAAAGTCCGCCCCCTAAAGGGCGGCTTTTTTGCTTATTCCGCCCCTGTGGATTTGCCATAAAGCGCCTTGAGAGCCGTCGGCAGGACGTTGCGCCAGGACGTGTAATTGTGGCCGCCATTGAACTCATGGTAGGTGACGTCATACCCCCGTGTGACGAGCAGGTCGTGCAGTTTGCGATTGCTGTCTAAAAGCCATTCATAGCGGCCTGCATCCTGCCAGATTTTGAGGGGTTGCTTGGGCGTGTGCTCGACAAGAGTGGCGGCAAGATTCTGCACAGGCAAGCCAAAGGTCTCATACGCGCCAGATTGCGACAGCACATGGCCGAAAATCTGCGGCAGGCGCAGGCCCGTGTAGAGCGACATGAGGCCACCCATCGACGCGCCCATGATGCCATACGCACCGGGATGCTGGCTTATATCGAGCAGGTTGAGGTGTTTTTGGGCTAAAGGCAGCAGCATCTGCGTGATGACAATGAGCGTCGTCTCGTTGGTGTTGTACTCTAAAAAGCGCATGTCGCCCGCGTTAGCGATCATCGCCAGGGCAACGGGCTGAATGTCCCAAGCAGCGATCAGGTTATCGACGATGATAGCCAGCTTGCCACGGTCGATGTAGTCGTTGCCATCGTAATTGACAATCAGCGGCACAGGTTCATCCGTGGGCGGCGCGTACAACCAGACATCGCGCATCTGGCCACTGTTAGGCGGAATCTCTAGCTGATGCTCGGTGAGCGTACCCTTTAGGCCGCCTTCGGGCAGGGTCGCCAGGGGTGTTTCCGTAAAGGCGGGCATGGTAAACCAGTTTTGATCCTGACCGACGCCATTGCCGATGACATTGGGATTATGGGGGTCCATGACCCGCGCATCTTTGTCCATGAGATCCGTCGTATAGACGTATTCGATATAGGCATCATCGGGTAATTCAAGGTTATAAGTCCAGACTCCGGGTTCGGACTCGGTCAATTGCGCGCCCTGTGGCTGTGGCGGCCCATCATGCCCCCAGTCGTTGAAATCACCGATAAGCTGAGGCGATTCATCACGCAGGAAGACGAACGTGGCCTGGTTGCCATCTACGAGCGGATTGCCTTCGGATTTGACACGATCTGCTAGCGACATACTCTTCTACCTCATCCTTCGCTTGCATAAAGATAACACCCTGCAATCTTGTACGACAAGTTCACAGGGTGTTGCGAGACCAAATTAGGGTGCCTTAGCCATTACAGGTGATGTCGGTTAGCTGCCATTGACCATCGATAAGCTCCAATCTAATGTTGGTTAGCGGATAGATATTGTAACTACCCGGGCCACTTGGATATAGGCCACTCATCTGAACGGTTGCAGCATTGTCATTTGCATCGAGTACATCTGTCGCAAATCGCTCAGGGAGATCCTGGGCACATAACACCGGATCGGCCATCAGATCGGCTTCAGACGCTGCCACTAATCGGTCGAGTAGATCAGCACTGACATGTCGATTCCAATGGTAAACCGGGTTACGCAGTATATCCATTTCGATATTGTTATCGATGCTGTAGCGTATCTGTTCGGCATACTCTTTGTACAGAAGCTGAGCCAGGATTTCAGGTTCAAGGCCGCATGTAACTCTGGTGAGCAACCACTGCTGATCAGGTTTTTCAAGCTGAACGATCAGATGATGCGTATTCGGGTTGCCTTGAAAGTGCGCCTCTACCAGTAAAGTTGCGGAACTCTCGTGCACATCAACGTCACTTACCCAGACGCCCTGGGGAATGTCCTGAGCGCACAGGAACGGATCGCCACTGCCCGGCCCTATGCTGGCAACGGATGTGTCAATGGATGCCTGTAATGCTTCACTCAGATACGGGTACTCTCGGTAAGCACCCGTCGTCAGGATATTGCCCTCTCCTGATTGCATCAACTGCTGCGCTTGATTGATATACCAGGTATAGAAGTCCTGAGCAACCCCACGCGGCGTTAGCGTATCACCACAGACAACATCGGCAATTTGCCATCTGCTGTCTGTTTGGGCAAGTATCAGCGTGACATTGTTGGACCGTGGTGTACCGAAGTATTCCCGAAGCAGAACTAGTGCCTGCTCACCGTCATTATGCACAACGTCAAACTGGTACAGCGATGGGAGATCTTGCGCGCACAAAAACGGGTCGTGACCAATGCCTCTATCTCCGGCGCTGGCGACTTGGGTATCGATAGCCTCGATTAGGCCCGCCGTAAGGAACTCATTCTCTCGATATGCGCCATCGACTATTGGATTACGAAAATCATCTGACTGATAGAAGTAGCCAAGATACCAATCGTAGAATCTGGTTACAACGTCTTCGATACTTGCTGATTCTTGCGCCATACCGGGCAGCGATGAAGTGACAATCAATAGAGCGGTAAGTGCAAGAAACAGCCATTTCTTCGTGTTCATTTTTACCCTCCGCAATTCTTATGGAGAAAAACACATGACCGTTATTCACATCGTGAATTATTGCACAAACTTATTTTATAATGAGTCAAATGGGCTGTAAATAACGCCAAGTATACGGAACGTATATGGTTACCGTATGACCTACGTTGGGGAGAGTCTAAAGCGATTGGCTGGCAACAATCTGGCCGTTGACCACTTCATAAACCTGGGCACGTTCGAGAAATTCCGGCGTGAAAATATCGAGTTCGGTGGTGGTGACAATCGTCTGTGCGACCCCATTAAGGCGTTCCAGTAGAAAGGCGCGGCGTTTGCTATCGAGTTCAGCGACGACTTCATCTAATAGCAAGATGGGCCACTCGCCGAGGTGATCGCGCATCCAACTGAGTTCGGCCAGTTTGAGGGCCAGCACAGCCGTTCGTGCCTGTCCCCGGCTGCCATAGAGACCGCAGTCACGGTCGTTGATGTAGAGGCGCAATTCATCACGGTGGGGGCCGCTGAGGGTGACGCCACGCATAATCGACTCGTGCTGCTCCAACTGGAGCTGCTGCATATACTGCGGGGCAATCTGTTCGGCGGTCAGCTCACGGTGCAAATCCAGGCCGAGCAAGTTGAACGACATCTGACCATCGGCCTCAGCGGTCGGCACAAAGCTGGGCTGATACTTGAGCGTGAGTGTTTCCATGCGGCCTGTGAGATCATCATGGTTGCGCTGGGCCAATTCTTCCAGTTCACGCAAGAAAGTCTGACGACCCGCGATAACGGCAGCCCCCGACTGCGCTAGTTGTTCATCCCAAAAACCGAGTTCCTTGCGATTGGCACGGCCCTCAGCAATGCGGCGCAGGAGTGCGTTACGCTGCGGCAGAATTTTTTCGTAAGTATCAAGCGCTTGCAGATAGTCCTTGTTGACCTGGGTGAGGGTCGTATCCATGAAGCGGCGGCGCTCACTGGGGGAGCCTTCCACCAGGGCCAGGTCTTGCGGCAAAAACAGCACGACGGTCAGCAGGCCGACGACATCCATGACGCGCTTTTCCACGCTGTTGAGCTTGATGGTCTTTTTAAAGCGCGGTGTGCCCGTGGTTTTGTCCATCAACAACGTGATTTCAATACGTTGCGAGGCGCTTTCACGGTTGTTGACATCGGCTGTCAAACGGGCAAAAGGAATCGGGTCATCTTCCACGCGCCAGTGAATCAGTTGGCGGTCGCTGGTGGTATAGGGCGAGCGCGAGGTCGCCAGATAATAAAGGGCTTCCAGGACGCTGGTTTTGCCCTGGGCATTTTCGCCATAGAGGACAATCGGCTGCTGCGGCAAGCTGAGTTCCAGGCGAGCATAATTGCGAAAATTTGTGAGCGATAGATGTTCAATATGCATGGGGTATTCCGCTCGTGTGCGATGCCGGAAATTATAGCACACCGGTTCGATCTACCGTATGCCGCCCTGCCTGATTCCGCACCCGATTTTATATGAATTGTGCTAAAGGGGTTGACAAAACAGGCGCTTTATCGTAAAAATACGATTATGGAACCAAAGGAAGCAGTCAAAAGCTACAATCTCACAGCAGATGAGAAGCGGCTGGTGCAATTTATGAAGGCGCTTGGTCATCCGGCGCGGATGCAGATCGTTCGGTATCTACGCGAGAATCCGCAGTGTTTTACGGGTGATATTGTTGAGGTGCTGCCATTGGCGCAGGCGACTGTTTCCCAGCATTTGAAAGTGCTGCGCGATGCCGGATTGATCTGTGGGACGATTGAAGGTCCGGCGACAAGCTACTGTCTGGACGATGACACGTTCCGTTGGCTGAAGCAGCACGTAGACAACCTGCTATAGTTCTCTTTTTTTGTTGGCTATATCGTAAAAATACGATGAAAGGAAAGATCAGCATGAGCCAGTTACCTGTGGCTATCATTGGCGCCGGTCCGGTGGGATTGGCAGCAAGTGCCCATCTCATCGAGCGTGGACTCAAACCGATTGTCTTTGAAGCCGGTTCCGAAATCGGCGCGAATGTGCGCGACTGGGGCCATGTACGCATGTTTTCTCCGTGGGAGTATACGGTTGATTCGGCGTCGGTTCGGCTGTTGCAAGCACACGGTTGGCAAATGCCGCTCGCCCAGGAACTGCCAACTGGCCATGATCTGGTCACGAAGTACATGCAACCCTACTCACAACTGCCAGAAATCCGGGAGCACATTCACCTGAATACGCGAGTGGTTGCCATCAGTCGGCGAGACATCGACAAGATGAAAGATCGGGGCCGTGATGATGCTGCGTTCGTGCTGCATGTGGTCAACGGGGATGGGACTGAATCCCTGGTTGAAGCACAGGCCGTGATTGACGCATCGGGAACGTGGCACCAACCGAATCCGCTTGGTTCCGGTGGGCTGCCAGCGATTGGCGAAAAACAGCATACAGGGCATATCCGCTATGGTATCCCAGATATTGCTGGAAGTGATCAATCGCGTTATGCCAATCAGCGGGTGATGGTCGTGGGCAGCGGGCACTCAGCTATCAATGCCCTGCTGGACCTGGCCTCTCTCAAAGATGCCCATCCAGATACCCAAATCTATTGGGCGATGCGCGGCACGAATATGCAAGCGGTCTATGGGGGTCAAGAAGATGATGCCCTACCCGCGCGCGGCGCATTGGGCCAACGGGTGCGGCTGCGCGTCGAAGCGGGCGACATCAGCGTATTGTCTCCATTCCGTATTCGCCAGTTTGAAGATGCCAGCAATGGTATGCGCGTGATTGGTGATGCGCCGGAAGGTGAAACGAGCGTTGTCGTCGATGAGGTGATTGCGGCAACGGGTGCGCGACCTGACCTCGACATGATCCGTGAATTGCGGTTGGAATTGGACCCGTCACTGGAGAGTTCGCGGACGTTAGGGCCTATGATCGACCCCAATATTCACTCCTGCGGCACGGTTCCGCCGCATGGTGAAGCCGAACTGCGCCATCCAGAGAAGAACTTCTATATCGTCGGGATGAAGAGCTACGGTCGTGCGCCGACCTTCTTGCTGGCGACGGGCTATGAACAGGTGCGGTCGGTGGTCGCTGCGCTGGCTGGCGATTGGGAAGCGGCTAAGGATGTTCAGCTTAAGCTGCCAGAAACGGGCGTTTGCAGTACGGACTTCGCGGATGATTCTGATGACAGTGCTTGCTGTGGTACGGCTGTCGAAACGTCCATCAGCCTGGATGCCATCCGCATCAAGCAGTAAAGAACATACACGTACAAGGTCAATTGATAGCGAGTCTGCCAGGGATTCTGGTAGACTCGTTTGCATTCTATCTACCTGTATCGCGTGACCAAACCGCATGGCGTCTTTGATTCTAAAAACGGCTGTATATACACTGACCCTGTGGTTGGGTCTGTATCTGATAGAACGCAACGGCGCCAAGCCCGCCATGCGTTATGCTGGATTGGGGCTGGTGAGCTATGCTGTTGGATTGGCCTGGGTCACGCTGCTAAACGAAGGCACTGATTCCGTCGCATGGGTAGCGATTGCCCCGCTGGTGTGCTGGGTGCTGGCGCTACGGCAGTTGTTCATTGAGCGGCCAGAGCAACCTGGGGTGGATCACTGGGTGTGGTGGGCCATCGTGGCGACGGTGTTCTTCGGGCTTGGGCTGGGACTGTTATTCTTACCGATGCAACTGCTACCTCCTGATTGGGTGCTACTCGCTATCAGTGTGGATCTGCTGCTGTTGGGCTATGCCATCGCACAATTAGATGCTGCCGACGAGGGTGAGGCCCTGCTGCCGGATGCCCTGCGGTCACTACTTGCTACGAGTTTGGCAGTCCTGATTGTTGGGGGGCAAGTGGTGCTGGTGATGAGCATCGAGAGAAGTTCGACAGTGGGCCTGAGACTACTGCTCATCAGCCTGGTGACAACGATGACCGTGTTGGTTGTATTGGCTAGGCGCATTCGCAGGTTGATGGATCGGCTGGTTTTCCGGCGAAACCCAAACTTACTGATACAACGGACGGCATTGCAAGCAGCGGCGGACGCGCTCCCACGCGCTAAAGCCCAGCATGATTTCCTGAATATGGACACCGATGAATTCGCAAGATTGACACGGCGAGCCATCAGCCATATGGGCCGACTGGACCGTTTGGTTAGCAGTCCATTGATGCACCTACCCTTGATTGAGACTCAACTGAAAGCAAGCGCGACATCCCTGGAACGTGCGGCCCTTCTCAAGGCATTGCTGGCAGAGAGCATCGAGCGGTTGAAACCTCAAACAGGCGAAGCTGTCGGTACGTCAGATGTTTGGCACTACTATAATGTGCTTTACTATCCGTATGTACGGGGGTTAAAACCGCTCAGTCGACGATTGGTCATGTCTGAGTTGGACGAGGACACGCGATTGGTCATGGACTGGTTCCAGCAGCAAGTGCCAGAGCGAACGCTGCACAACTGGCAAAATTCAGCGGCGACGCTGGTTGCACAGGATTTGCGCGAACGCATGGGAGATATGCGCTAAACGTGCATATTGGCAGCGATTGGCAGTGTTTTGGGTGGGATTGGCAGTGTTTGATGTGCGAACGTGGATACAACGTTCCACACGAGGCAGGAGGCAACATGATGCAATCCGTACCTAATAGCTGGATAAACTGGCTGAAGATCATATGTGGTGTATTCATTCTCTATGGGCTGGCGCTGGTGTTTTTGCCAGAGCAAATTCAAGATGTACAGGGTGCGATCTATTACAATTGGCCGCTGGATGAAGACGTTTTCAGCCAGGTAACGGCCATCGACCGTAACTATTTCATGCTCCTTTATGGCATTATCGGTGGCGTGCTGATTGGCTGGGCGGTACTGATTTATGCTATGGTGAATGGGCCGCTGCGTTACGGTCAACGCTGGGCATGGCAAGCACTGATCGCCAGCCTGAGCGCCTGGTTTGTGACTGATACGCTGATTTCCGGGGCAACCGGCTATAGCATCAATGTGCTGTTCAATGTCGTAAGCGCAGTCGCCTTTGCTGTGCCTCTGTTCGCTATCCGCCGCTATATGACAACCGACAACACGGCAACCCAATAGGAGATAGTCGCTATGAACGACAGTTTGTTACGCAATGCCATGCTAGCCAATGCCCTATTCTGTGCCAGCAGCGGCCTGCTGCTGACGCTGGCAGCAGGGCCTATCGCTGAGTGGATGGGTATCGGCCAGAGTGAGCTATTGGGGTTGATGACGGGCGACGTGTTTATCAGAGTCGTCGGGATTATCCTGCTACCCTATTCGGCTTTGATCGCCTCCCTGAGCCGCCGTGAGGATTTGTCGCTGCCGGGTCAGTTTGCATCAGCTATGGATATGCTGTGGGTGGTCGCCAGTTATGGGCTGCTGCTGACGCAGATCTTCCCATTAAATACAGCGGGCAATTGGGCGGTGCTGATTGTCGCAGACATTGTGCTGGCGTTTGCGCTGGTCCAGTTATGGGGGCTACGTATTATGAACCGGGGACGTAAAGCCAAGGCCGAGTCGCACTAAGATGTGTTGACATTGGAACGCAAGAGGGGCTGACATATGCGTTTTGCATGTAAAACCCAGGGCATAACATGTTATGCCCCTACAACCTGCACTTTTTAGCGTGCTATACACATTGAACTGGCAACTGACAGACCTAGTCAAAAAGAGATTTGAGCGCCAGGGAAAAACCGGGCAGTACATCACCACCTTGGAGGCTGCCCGATGCAACAACCGTTTGCAGAAGGTAGCCCTGCTCGGTGGGTTGGTAAACATCGACGACCTGATCTTCGGGATAGATCACCCATACCAAATGCGTGCCTGCATCCAGATACATGCGCACTTTCTTCATGATGGCCGTCGCGGTTTCACTGGGTGAGATGACTTCTACGGCGAGGTCGGGGCCGCCTTCAATACGATCCGGTAACCCATCAGGAAAACGGTCTTTGCTGACGAAAGAACAATCCGGGATGCGAACTGTCCCCGGGGATAATGTATAACCCCCATCAGCTCCCATGACATATCCCAGATCATTATCTTCAACAAAAACGTTTAAGCGCGAGCCGAGACGCAAGGCCAAGCGCGAGTTGGGGTTAGATGATGGGGGCATTTCAACAATTTCTCCCTCAATTAGCTCGTAGCGACGATCAACTTCCTGTTCATCGAGGAAGGCATAGAAATCTTCGACTGTGAGTTTGGGATGTTGCAGTACCATCGTCTGTGCTCCATAGATAACTGCTAACAGTATAGCACTTATGGCAAAAGATGATCGCGTAGGAGATTATGAACAACGGCGGCATAACGCTGTGCGCCCAGGTCGCTAAAGTGGCCATCGAAGGGCAGATTGTACCAACTGCTGATGTCCTCTTCGGTGGCATCGGACATCAGCAGCGGCGCGGTTTCAATGATGGGCAGATCGGCATACGTCGCCTGGAAATCTGGCATGGGCGTGTCGTAGGCTCCGTTGAGCAATTCGACATGGGTCGGGATGTGCAGCAGCAGGTTATTGGGCTGCATAGCCAGCAGCTTGTCGAGTTCGGTGCGGCTGATGTGCATGGCGGCAGTATCGTTGGGATAAAGGCGTAGTTGGTCGGTGGTGCGCGACAGGCGCGGGACCAACCCAAAACGCCAGCCAATAGTGGCTGCAAACAACTCAGGATAGGGACTCAGCCAGGGGCGACGGGCAACGTCAGCAGCATAGAGGTCCTGGCGCATCTGCTCCAGGCCGCTGCCATCAGCTACAAAATACTGCGGCAGAATCAGGACGCCAAAAACACACCAGGGATTATCTACGGAAACGGGCTGACGGTAGCACGTCAGGTGCAAATCCCAGGTGCGACCCTCACGCTCCACCTGAGTCACGCCCTCCCAGAGAAAACGGCGGCGTAGGTCGTCGCTGATGAAGCTGATGATGACCAGATCGGGATCGTATTCGGCGGCGCGGTTGGTATAGACATCGTCGAACTGCTCCATGCCGATAGCCTCCAGGCCGAAGTTGAGCACGGAAATGCGGTCGACATCTAGCGGATTGAGCAAATCCTGATCAGAATCGAGCAAAGATTGTAGCTCCCCCGCCCAAGGACGATCATTGAATACGCCCGCTGTGAATGAATCGCCAATCAGGGCAATGCGATATTCTCGCTCGGCTTTTTGTTTTGGCACGTCGATGGTGGCGGGCAGGCCGTCGTTGTTGGTCAGGACGTTGGTGGCGTAGACGCTGACATCCGGCGGCTCAGTCTGAGTGTAGCGCACGTTGGCATCCGCCGGGTAACGATAACCCACTTCCTCATCCGCCAGGTGCAGCGGTTGATCCGTCCACCAGACTGTGAAGGGTTCATAGCCGTTGCTGAGCTGGATATAGGTCACGACCCGGTAGCCGACTTCCAACACGGCATAAGTCAGGAAGATGGACATCACCACGATGAGGCTGTTGACGAGGACTTTTCGCATTTATGGCTCGTATGGTTACCAATATCTTATCAAAAGCCCTGTTAGCATAATCGCTTCAAACGAAGTGCTCAAGATGGGGTATCAGGAGAATGGAGCTGGGCGAGTATTTGTTACACCTGGGTGATTTTAGTTTATCGCGCTCTTTTGGTCATCATGATGTAGATAGCGATAAGCGCAATAAACAGCAGCGTAAACGACAGCGCGAACACCCATGCACCTAGCTGCGCCCAGTCAAAATCTGTGCGTGAGATGACAATCGCCAAGAGAATGAGACCCATCGAGAAGATTTGCGACTGTAGAATAATTTGTGCTGAACGCCAGCGTTTATCCTGGGCAATGCCGATGCCCACTAAACCAGGCAACACGAACATCGCGCCCAAAACGCGCCCTGTCAGCGCCGAGATGGTCCAGGGCCAGATGCTTATCATCACAGCGGGAACGATGAGCAAAATCAGGCTCACAAAGGTAAGCAGGATACCGATAACTAAAAAGAAGCGTTCGATATTTTTTGGCAGATAGCTGTCATGGGTATCCAATGTCTGCGGGTCTGCATCCCGATTGAGCCACCAGATAACGGGCAATACGAACGGTAAAACAATATACAAAAACGCCCACATGATAAATGAGGGATGCCCCGCCGTGAACTTATCCCAGTGCAAAATGGTCGCAATACCCAGGAATGAAGCAAATGCTGTCACGGGCAGAAAGCCAAGTTTGACCCGGCTCCACTTTTTCGCCAGGAAGACACGGGTAAAGTAGTATGCACCGCCCAGGTAAGCTGCACCCAGCATCATGGCGGTCATTGAGGGTTTGATCGGCCATGCGAACAAAATCCCGCTCTGTTTTGGCAATAAATACAACATCAGGAAAGCGATTGTCAGGATGGGAACGATGATTGCGGCAATCAAGCGTGTCACAAACAACACCTGATTATCCTCTGCGGTGGCTTTTAAACGCGGAAAAATCCGCTTCGCACTATTCATATGATTCCCTGCCAATAAGTTTTTATTGGATTATAGGCAGCGCTGGCCATTTATGCTGCATATCCGTTGAGATCAAACGAGCCAATGCCACCCATACGAAGGTTGCGAGTGCGACAAAAGACTGGTCATAGCAACTGGCCATCTGGCCAGTGCGAGTAAGCCTGTAACAATTACAATGAGAAAGTATCAAGTCATAACGATTATGTTGAGGGAGACACAAAAACATGGACGATCTAATTAAAGCCCTTGTGGAACAACTCGATCTGGACGAAGAAATTGCCCAGCAAGCTGTGGAAACCGTGCTGGCTTTCCTGAAAGACAAATTGCCAGCCGGATTAGGCGACCAGCTAGAAAATATTCTCGATGGCGCTGATGATGGCATTGTCGACCAGCTCAGTGGGCTGTTCGGCGGCGACCTGGATGGCGACGGCAAAGCCGATGGTGGCATCGGCGGTATGCTGGGTGGTTTGCTCGGTAAGAAGTAACTATTTGCCCCAGAACGATGTAGAGACATGAGCGATGGGCACAATGTATTGTGCCCCTACAGCACTCTTAGAGTTTTAGATCAGTAGACAAAAAGGCATCGCTTTTGATGCCTTTTTTGTTACCTTGTGAGCACTTTACTTAACACTGTTAAATTTCTCATCCCGCACTCATAAAAAGCGCTTGACTATTGTATTTAACGATGTTAAATTAACAGCGTAAGATTTATTAAACACCGTTAAATAGCGAGGCAGCATGAGCAAGAGGCGCAGTCGGGTTCAACAGGCGACACGCGATGAAATCAAAGCAGTCGCACGGGCGTTGATGAGCGAACATGGCACTGCTGGGATTTCCATACGGGCGATTGCGCGCGAAATGGACATCACTGCCCCGGCGCTGTATCACTACTACGCCAACATGGACGCACTCATCACCGATCTGCTGGTTGATGGCTTTAACGCCAGTGCCGATGCCATGCAAGCGGCTTACGAGCAACCGGGTACGCCTGCGGAGAAAGTGCGGGCGATCTTCCTGGCCTATCGTCAGTGGGCGCTGGCGCACAAGAGTGAGTTTGAGCTGCTGTACGGCAATCCGATTCCAGGTTATGAAGCGCCAAAGGATGTCACGATTCCGGCAGCGTCACGGACGCAGGTGATTCTATCGCAGGCTATCGGTGCGCTGATGATGGCCACTAAAAAGCCAGTCATGCCAGTATGGACCAACGTGCCACCGAAGGTCACGGAGACATTGACGCATATTCTGGAAGAAGGTGGCTATCCAGCCGAGTTCATGCAGGCGGCGTATATGGCGAGTCTGTTCTGGGCGCAGGGGCACGGCATCATCATGCTGGAGCTGCATGGGCATCTGACGCCCACGCTGGGCGATATGGACGCGGCCTACGGCCAGTTCATTGACAGTGTGCTGGTACAGCTCGGCGCGTAAGAGCAATACAAACTTTAGTTTTGTCACCTTTTTTGCAAAAAAGGTGACACCAAAAAATTCCTGATTATGAAAATCGAAGATTTTCATAGAGATTCTAGGCACGAGCTAAGCAACATCCATTTTTAGATAAATTGCTATTCAACTCCAAACAAATAACTCTTTATAAAGCCCAAAATCGCGGGTTTGCGGTGGGCCAGGATTTGATTTGCCAAGTGACGGGCGTATTGCCCAAAGATGATAGGAGATATACAGATGAACAACAGCCATAGTCAGGAGCTACACGTCGTATTCGGAGCCGGGAACGTCGGCACATGTATCATGAAGGAACTGATCGAACGCAGGCATCGGGTGCGGGTGGTCAATCGCAGTGGCATGGCGGATGCCCCTGCCGGGGTCGAGATTATGCGCGGGGATTTGATGGACGTTACCTTCGCCAAGCAGGCAGCGGAAGGCGCGAGCGTCATCTACAACACACTGAACCCGCCCTATGACAAATGGGTCGAGCTGTTCCCGACTTTGCAAGCCAATGTCATCGAAGCGGCTGCGCATGTCGGGGCCAAGCTCGTCGTGCTGGACAATCTGTATATGTATGGCAGTCCGAAGGGCCAAACGATCACGGAAGACTTACCGTACGATGCCCATACCAAAAAAGGCAAGCTGCGGGCACAGATGGCACGCGACCTGATGGCAGCGCACAACAGTGGCAAGGTGCAGGTGGTCGTCGGACGCGCATCGGACTTTTACGGGCCGGGTGTGGAGCAATCGCCAATTACAGCGGACCGGGCGCTAGGGGCGATGTTGCAGGGCAAGGCGGCCAGTGTGGTCGGCAACCCGGATATGCCACACACGCACAGCTATGTGCCGGATGTGGCCAAGGGGCTGGTCGTGCTGGGTGAGAATGAAAGCGCATATGGGCAAGTATGGCATCTGCCGACAGCAGCGACGGGAACGACTCGCGAACTACTGCAAAAAATCGGCAAGGCGGCTGGACTGAGCGACGTAAAGGTCAGTGCCGCGCCGAAACTGATCCTACGGGTGATGAGCTGGTTCCAGCCGATGGTGGCTGAAGTGTACGAGATGCTTTACGAATTTGAGGAGCCGTTTGTGCTGGACCACAGCAAATTCGACGCGGCCTTTGGGGACATTTCCACGCCGCTGGATGAGGCGATCAGGGAGACAGTGTCATACTATCAAAGCTGACATCAATCTGGGCACGACATGTCGTGCCCCTACGATCTGCTTTTTCGGGTCGCAGTCTCAATAACTTCGCTGTAGAAATAGAAAAGGCGCTGTTACCAGCGCCTTTTTGGATATTTTAGTTTGCGGAATCGTCAATTACGAGCGGATGGGAACCTGGTTCAGGTCGATGCCGGAGATGTCATCGACCAAGCCAGCGGCGACCCAACCCGTGATGCCCTCGTACTGGACCAGCCACCAGGTGGTTGTGACATTACGGGCCAGAATGCTGGCGGTATCGCCAGGGTTCATGACGGCCAGTAGTGCAGAACCACGCGCAGGCTGTGAACGCACGTTGACGTTGGTCTGGGCAGACACGATATAACCCGTTGACGGAAGATCCGGTCGGACGTCATCAG
Source organism: Anaerolineaceae bacterium (assembly GCA_002699585.1). Classification (GTDB taxonomy): domain Bacteria; phylum Chloroflexota; class Anaerolineae; order Aggregatilineales; family Phototrophicaceae; genus Phototrophicus. Next base: position 91,234 of record PABP01000010.1, read on the forward strand.
CAGTGACAGGCACGGCATCGGCATTATCAATGCTGACGAAGCGGCCAAAGACCCAACCGGTCACACCGTCACCCAGGTCGATCTGCCACCAGGTGCTGTCGTTGGTGCGGCCCACGACACCGTAGGCTTCGCCGGCAGAAACGCGGCGAATGACGTCACCTGTCTGGGTGCTAGGCGCATTACGGACGTTCAGGCGCGGGGCGGTGATGGTCGCAACCGCGACAACGGGATCAGCACTTGAAGCTTCATCTAAAAGGATACGGCTGTAGTTGATAAAGGCCAAACCACCCGCTTCGTAGTACTCCACAACAATGTTATGGAAACCGGCATCCAGAGCGATGTCACCCTGGTAGACCAAACCGGATGAACCATGATACTCATCAATGACAAGGAAGCCATCAACAGTTACACGGATGCCATCATCGGCCTGTACCTGAAAGCGATGGGTTCCGGCATCGAGATAGGTTGTCGTCGAGAAGCGCGCGCTAAAATTGTTCGCGGGGACTTCCGGCGCGGGTGAACCCGAACCCCAATTGTTGGTCGGTGAGGCGACGGTTGTCGTCAGGACAGGTGACCCGCTCAGGGTCGTATTGTCAAAGAATTGCACGGACCAGTTGCCATCCTCAACGTCATTCAACTGGGATAGGTCAAAGTCGATAGCAGCGAGGCCGCCCTGCTCAAAATATTCGATGGTCAGCAGGCGTGTGGCACCGGGATCGACGTTAAAAGTCGCTTCATAGGTTTGGCCAGTGGCGGTGTGCCATTCATTAATGATCAGCGTGTTGTCGATATAGACACGCACGCCATCATCGGCCTGCACCTGAACACGGTAATTACCAGCGGTCGCTACCTGCTGACGCCAGCTCGCGCTGAAGTTATCGGCTGAAACGGCAGCATACGGCGAACCTGCGCCCCAATTGGCGCTCACCTGATTTTCGATGGTATTAACCACAGCCGGACCCGTCAGTGAGGTATTGTTGTAGTACTCCGCGACCCAACGATCAACAGAAGGTTGCGGCAAGCCAACCGGATCAGCGTAGGTCCAATCGACGGAGATAAAGGCCGGACCCACCAATTCCTGATAGTCAACGCGGACATTATGGACGCCTGCTGTCAGGGAGATTTCCGCAGTGACCTGATCATCCAGACGACCCGACGCGAAGGTATCGATAACGGTGGTGTTATCGACCGTGATACGCGCGTAGTCATCGGCTAACAGGGTAAAGGTATATGTACCCACGTTGAAATAGGTATCGGTCGTCCAGATGGCCGAGAAGTTATCCGCAGGTAAACCACTGGGCGCGCCTTCGCCCCAGTTAAAGTTGAGGGTATTGACGGTGGTCGTGTAAACAGGTGTGCCCTGTCGATTCGCATTATCAAAGTAACTCGCCTGCCAGACCGTGCCGCTCTGTGCGGAAACTGTCCCCAGACCCAGTAAGGTCAGCGTCAGAATCGCGGTGAGAACGACGGCAGGTATTCTTCGTTGCCAGTTCATATGTCCTCCATAAATAAACGTAGCTATTTGTACGTAGTATGGTGGATGGACATAAACTGGCCCGGAACTGTGTCCTAGTAGGGTGTATAAACAAGCGACATGAATACTTAGCTAGCGTTAAGCTAATGGGCCGGATGGACTGCCTGCAAGTCTAGCACGCGTGGTAACATCATCAAGAAACGAAACATGGGCAGCAATAAGAGAGGTCTTATGAGCAACGAGACAACATTGAAGCCGCTAGCAGAGCCGGAAGAGTCGGTCGCGATTGTGGTGATTGCGGCACATCATGATGATATTGAATTTGGTGTATCCGGCAGCGTGGCCAAGTGGGTCAAAGATGGCCATACCGTGACCTATGTGATTATCACGGATGGCGGCAGCGGCAGCAATGTACCGGGCGTGGTTCGGAGTGAGCTAACAGAGACACGGCGAGTGGAACAACTGGCAGCAGCCAAGGCCATTGGTGTAGAAGATGTGCGCTTTTTAGGCTATCACGATGGCACGCTGGCACCCACAATGGATCTGCGGCGCGACCTGACACGCATCCTGCGCGAGGTGAAGCCCTACCGCGTGGTCTGCCAAGACCCGACGACGGTCTTCGCGGGCGATAATTACGTCAACCACCCCGATCACCGGGCAGCGGGTGAAGCGGCAATCTACGCGACGTTCCCCAGCAGTGAGAGCCGCCCTATTTTCCCGGAACTGTTGGCAGAAGGTTACGAACCGCACAAAGTCGGTGAACTGCTGCTGAACCTATCCATGAATCCGAACCACTTCGTAGACATCAGCGAGACGATTGACCTGAAGATGGATGCGCTGCGCTGCCATGCATCGCAAATTGGCAGCGGCGAAGATGCCGAAAAAGGTGCACTGAAATGGATCCGGTTCCGTAACAAAGAAAGCGGCAAGGAAGTCGGTGTGGGCTATGCGGAGCACTTCAAGCTGATGAAGTTCGATGAGCCACGGCCCGGTACGGATGAAGAAACCGAGGATGCCACCCAAGAAGCGATGACAGACGCGACGAATGAAGCTGCCGAGAGCGAGAGCAGCTAAAACATCCTCATTGTTTTCGCCGCCGCAGACTGAAGTCATACGGCTACGTTTGGATAGCGGTTGCGAATTATTAAACGAAAAAGGCCGACTGCGCAAACAGTCGGCCTTTTTGATGGATAGCGTCTGCCCTAGCGGACGGTGAAAGTACACTTCTCCGTCTGGAACGGAATATTGGTACCCGGGCCATACTGGGCATCGCCATCGTTGATGGCTTCGTCCCAGGTGACTTCGTACTGAATTTCGTAATCACCGGGTTCCAATGGGCCAAAGGGCACGTAGTAGTAAGCAACATAGAACGCACCCTGCTGGCGAATCGGTTCGACGTGACTATCCGGGTTGGGGACATTTTCACCGTTCACGCGGATAACGTGGTTGGCGGCATCAATGTGATCCTGGACTTGCTGGCGGGTGCGAGCGAACCAGGCCCAGTAAATATCAACGGTTGAGCCAGCGGGGACAATCGGTGCAGAAATGCCATAACCACTGTCATCGCAAAACGCGAAGACGTCGATGCCATCGGAGGGCGTGCCCTCATTGGCTTCTTCCGGGGTGGCTAAATTGGCACCGGATTCGGTAGCTTCTTCGCCGACTTCAGTGGCAACGCTCACTTCACGCGAGGTTGGGCTGGCATTGGGGTTGGGCGTGGGTGTGGCTGCCCCGGCGGCCAAGGCAGTGGCCGTCTGGTTGATGACGGTTAGGTCGATGACCGGAACGAGTGCTGAAGTTGTGCCACTGGCATCGGCATCGGACTGCTCTGTCAATGTCGGCGGCGCGGTTGGCGTGCGGCCACTAACCGAGCGAGGCGGCGTCGGCGTGATGGTCCCACCCCCGAGTACAGCGGTCGGCAGCGGCGTACCCAGCGCCAACGAGGTCGCATCCTGGGAAGGCGTCAGGGTTGGGAAAGCGGTCGATGTCGGCGGAATGCGCAGCAAAGACGCTGCTAACCAGCCCTCTTCGCCATTGTCGAGGCGAATATTGTACCAATCGCTATCGGGGCTGACGCCCAACAAAATGACGCCTGTACCGGGGGCGATGGCATCAATCACGGCGAAGTTGGTTCCTGGGCCTTCACGGACGTTGACCAACCCGGCTGCCGAATTGATGATGCCCTGGATGGTGGGCGTCAGCGTCGGCGTGGGTGAGAGCGTCGGCGTGGGCGGAATGGGCGTATCGGTCGGCGTCTGGGTGAAGGTTGGCAAGGGGGTGTTTGTGGATTCCGGCGTGGCCGTAAAGCGCGGCGTTTCGCTCAGGACCGGCATGAAGGTGGCTGTTGGTTCAATCGCAACCTCCTCAGCGGCAGGCGTGCAGGCAGCCAGAGCAAAAACAGCCATGAGACAAGCAGTTAAAATCTTTTTCATGAGACCTCTCATCTGCTGCGGAATCCTCTCCATATGATTGCGCATTTGATTGCATATCGTATTGTGGCACAAATGAGACACATCTGCACCTATGCCCTATTTTACCGTCACATGCAGGATTAAGCACTTGCCGGAGGCGAGCATCTGACCTAGAGTCAGGGAAACGTCAGGCAAATTGCTAACGACTCTCCTTATGAGAGTCTGTTCCTTTATGAATGTGACGATGAAGAAAATCATATGGATATAGCAGAACACATTCGAGAAACAAACGATCTGCGTTTGCAACAAGAGCCCACCCCTAAATCCCCTCCCCATGAGGTGAGGGGACTTGTTCTTGCTAGTCAGGATTCTTGCAAGGCATCCTTCCAGCGTACAGACAGAACCTTATCTAATGTGGCCGTGCGCTGGCTATGGGCTTTTGGTGTGATGCTCATCGGGGGGCTGGCAGCTTGTACGCCGACACAGGCGCATCCAGAAGGCGAAACGCTACCGCCGACGATGGCCATCAGCGAGCTGGTGGCGGTTACAGGGGACGAGGCAATGCCCCTCGAAATCGCACCAGGGGGCGTGTATGTGTCATATGATGGCAAAGGACCAACTACGATTACGGTCACGCCACTGGACGAGAGCGATCCGCCGCTGGATGTGGTCATCACGGTGCTGGACAGCGATTGGCAGCAGGTGACGTACCACGATGGGAATAGCTCCGGCGAAGAAACGATTGCACGGCTGGACCTGGGTGACAGCGGCCCCTACGTCATCTGGGTGAACAGTTTTAATGGCTCACAGGCGGGGCGCGTCGAGATACAGGTAACGACGCTCGACGTGCCAGTGCTGACTGTGGGCGACGATCCGCTGGTGATCGATCTGTTGGCCGGGGATGTCGCACGGGTGATGCTTGAGGGCTTGGAAGCAGAATCGTATCGCATTACGGCACGGTCACTGACGGATGATCGGGATGTAAGGTTGGCGCTTGTTGATGTAGATGGTGCGGTCATCGCCAACAATGACGATCATGAAGGAACGGATGCTGACCTCAGCCCGTTGGATGCAGCGCTGATGTTTGAAGCCAATGCAGACGGTCGCTGGACGCTTGAAATCAGGGAGTACCTGGGGCGAGCGGCGATGGTTGAGGTCGCTATAAGCAACGTGGAATGACGATTGTTTGGCCCAAGTATGCCCCCATGTGTGTCCTCTTAAAAACCAGATGTAAAATGACATCTGCCACTACACAGCGCGTCTGTAGGCAGCGTAAGCTAAGGCGTATCCATCTGACAGAAGGGACAACGGCATGGCAGCAGTAGAGAAGCAGTTTGGCGAGCGAGCACTGGGCGATTTGCCGCGCGATGGCTGGCGCAAGGCCTTTTATAAGGCACCACTGCTGGCATGGCGTACAGGTATGCGCCGTTTGCTGCCGCCCGTCATGGCGTGCATCACGACACGGGGCCGCAAAAGTGGCTTACCACGCCACACGATGGTCGAGCATTATCCGTTCGGGGGCAAGTATTACGTCGTCAGCGGCTGGCAGGAAAAGCCGCAGTGGGTGCAGAATTTGCTGGCTGACCCAACGGTTACGCTACAGTCATCATGGGGCAAGCCGTTTTACGGCACAGCGTCGCGTCTGCAAGATGATGACACCATGAAGCGCGTGTTCAAGGGGATGCATAACAGCCCGATGTGGGTGCCCTGGCTGGCCGCCAATGGCATCGAAGACAATGCAGATGACTTCATCACCAAAAAGGACCGCGTCTATATCTTCCAGATTACGCCAACGGGTGATGCCGAACTGCCCCCCTTGAAAGCGGATTTGATCTGGGTGACGGGCCTGACAGTTTTGGGCCTGGTGCTGCTGGTCCTGGGGCTGCTGCGGAAACAGAAAGGCTAAGGCACTGTTAGTAGTCCGTTTGATAAGTGGCGGCAGGACTTAGAGCGCGTTATGCTGCCAAGCCAATGATGCTATCAACATCGCAGAGGGAATTGGCATGGCAGGCTTTGTGGAGCGGCACGTTATCAACGTGCTGCTAGGTCAGTCGGTAGATGATCGTTGGCGAACACTCCGTTTTAAGGCCCCTATTTATGCTTGGCGACTGGGTATGCGGCACCTGCTGCCGCAGGTCTTCGCCTGTATTACGACGCGCGGGCGCAAAACAGGCATGCCGCGCTATACGATGGTCGAGCATTTTGTGTATGGCAACCGCATATACATCGCCAGCGGGTTCCGGGATGAGCCGGATTGGGTTCAGAATTTGCTGGATGACCCAACAGTGACGCTACAACCCGCACATGGCGAGCCGATCAAAGGACGAGCAGAGCGCGTCCAGGGTGAGGACGATTTGCAACAAGCGTATCAGGCGATGCGGGTCAGCCCGATATGGGTCCCCTGGCTGATGTCGTTGGATATCAAGCCCAAGGTGGAAGATTTTATTGCCAAGCGTGAGCGGGTTTATCTGTTTACTATACAGGTCGGTGGTGCACAGCCTATCGCACCAGGCCGTGAGCTACCTGCTCTCGAAGATGATTTGCGGTGGGTCAGCCGGAGTGCGATGTTGGGGATGACACTTGGTTTAGCCCTGCGCTGGCGCCAAGTGAGGCGCAAACATCAGGCCTAGGTATCTTAAAAACAGCGAAGGCCAGACGATTGTCTGCCCTCCGAGGTTACTGATGTTTAGCAATATACATCGCTAACGTATACGTTGGTTGAATTCGATCTTTTCGCCGTCAGGACCTTCAATATGGAAATAATAGACGCCTTTTTCCCAGAATGGTAGGAAAATAGGTGAATCCTGTAACGGCGATAAGCCTGCGGTACGGACATCAATAAATGCAGCATCGATATCTTTGGCATTGAGTGCAAAATGGTCAATACGACCATGTCCGCGCGTTTTGATTTCTTCCAGGGCTTCCCCATCGAACTGGTAAAGCTCTAGCAAGAAATTATTGTGTTCCATCATTATTACCTGAGTTGGTGTCCCATTGGGTAACACCACTTCGGTAGCCATGACGACCTTGAAGCCAAGCCGGGCATAAAAAGCCTTCGACCGTTGAATGTCGGTCACAGGAAGCCCAATGTGCTGCAAGCCGGTGATGTTATCGTCCAGCATCAAACCTTTCCTCTTACGATCAAAACAGATATTGAATACACGTAGCGACTGGGTTTGAGCTACGGTTCAAGTTTAATGAGCTATTATATATTTCTTGTTTGTTAATGTAAGATGAGTGTTTGATCCGCCTATAAGTACCATTTGAACCGGATGTTTTGCGACAGTGGGCGCATACTCCGGTTTCATAGCCAAACATTATAAGCTGTAATGTTCATTCATTGTATGGTGGAAAATCTAAGGGAGCTGGCTGCAAGCCTTGAGAATTTTTGCGGTTACCAGGGCAGCTAAAGCACCCTATTCAGAAGCCAAGGGCGCTAAAGATGTCCCAGGAAGGCTTCTGTCAGGGCGATATCTTCCGGCATATCGTTTTTGCGGAAGACGTGTAAGGCTTTCTGGGCAAGTTCGATGGCATATTGCGTGTAATTGAACTTGGCCAAGCGCCGTGCTTCTGTTAAGTAGAGGCGTCCGGTATAGGGCATCTCTTCCACAGATGCCAACTGGCGAGACGCTTCCTCGATATAGGCGTTGGCCCGTTCTTCATCCTGCTCTTCTAAGGCCAGGAGCCGACCTAAAAAGTAGGCATGGGCCAGTTCAAAGGAGAGACCCAGGTCATTGGCCAGTTTGAGGGCGGTGTCTAGATGGGTATTTGCCTGTTCAAAATGTCCCTGCTGCATTTCCACTTCGACCATACTGGTATGGACATCGACCATCGAGCGGGCGTAGTTCGTACGGGTGGCTTCCACGTAGACTTGTGAAATCGACTGTATTTTCTCGTAGAGGGCGCTGGCTTCCTCATAGCGGTTCATGGCGACCAAGGTCTCTAGCTTGTTACCAAGCAGATGGCCATAACGATGGGCATACGTCAGGGGGCCTTCTTCACACTGCTCTAACAGATCAATACCTTGATCGTATAAGGCGAGGGCTTCTTCGTGGCGCGTCTGGATCATGCGACCAAAGCCCTGGTTCATGAGGGTGAGCGCCATGCCATCGACCTTATTTGCCTGCTCAAAGCGCGCGTAGTTTTCCGCGAAAAACGCGAAGCCGGCTTCAATACGGCCTGCAATGCTATTAAGCACAGCTAAGGCATTGATGATGGACCCTTCAACGTAGATATCATCAAGCTTTTTTGCTTGTTGACGATAACGCTCTAGCTCCCGTTGGTCTTTTTCATAGCGGATGTTGCCACGGATTATGCGTTCAAAGACGCGCTGGGTCATCATATTGAGGAAGTTACTTGCGGCACTTTTCTTGTTGTCATCGGCTCGCTGTGCCGGATTATCTGCCATGGTTGTACCTATCTGTAACGTCGTTGCACAGTCCATTTTAGCGTGGAATGGGTTGAAAAAGGTGATAGAAATCGTTTCGGATATTTTTAATGTGACTTAACAAACAGATACTGCACTCGACAAAATGGGTCAGGGAGCGGGATAGGGGCTGAGATGGCCGCAAAAGCCAATGCGTTCGATGGCATCGGGCGCGACGGTAGCATGCTGGGCCTGGTGGAGATAGTCCATCTGCGTGGCCTGGAGTGCAGTCAAATGAGCGAGCGATTGTTGGGCCACAGCCAGTGGGCCAGCAGTGACGACATCGCGCCATGCGTCCAGGTGCGGCTGCATCAGGCGAGTGGCGTGTTCGTAGAATGCGGTCAGGGCAACTTGCCCTGCTTGATGGCTATGCTCGAATGCCGCTTTGAGGGCTAGATAGCCCTCGACAGCCAGATCACGGCGATGGTAGGCATCGGCCAGGGTATCGGCGACCATATGCTGAGCAAAGGCGTCGGCGTCGGATAAGACGTGCTCCGGGAATGTGGGCGTGTTGTCGCCATTTTCCGGCAGGCCGTTATTGGCCATGATGACCAGAATGTCTAAGTCACGGTTGGGGTTCAGCAGGCGGTGAATGGTGCCCGGTGTAAAGACAAGGGCACTGCCAGGGCTGAGGTCAACGATATTAGGTCCGCTGGCATCAAGCAGTTCGACCTGCCCTGTTCCCTGGAGCGTGAGGTACAGCTCGGTACAGAGCAGATGCACATGGGGCGTACCACCGCGCTGACCATCAGGCGCGAGCGTATCGTAGACGCGCAGCCGGGTGATGAGCGTACCACCGGGGAACGTTACATCAGACGGCGACGACATGGACGCCCCTGTCTTTCAGATGTTCGATAGCGGCTTCATCGAGGTCAGCATCGGTGATAATCGTATGAATGTCTTCCAGCGGCACAGCATGGACCAGGGCTGATTGGCTGAATTTGCTGGCGTCGGTGGCGACCATGATGTGATGGGCAATGTCGATATAGGCGCGCCAGAGTTCGGCTTCTTCGGGGGTTTCCACACTGAGGCCGCGCTCTAATGAAATGGCTTTGGTCCCTAAAATGGCTTTATCAACCTGAAGGTGCTGCAATAACATCCGCGAAAGCGTACCCCGAACGGCCCTTTCGTCAGGGTCGATGACGCCGCCCAGCATAATGATGCTGTGATGGCGCTGGTCGAGCAGTTCGTTGGCGATCAGCAGCGAATCGGTGATGATGGTCAGATTTTCGTGATGGCGCAGTTCACGGGCGATGGCCAGCCCAGTGGTACCACCAATGAGCAGCAGCGTTTCGCCATTGTGGATGAGGCGTGCAGTCGCTTTGCCAATGCGCTGCTTGGCTTCCATATTCTGGCTCTGGCGCTGGATGATAGGTGTCTCGGCTGTTGCGACCACCTGCAATTTCATGGCGCCACCATGCACACGGCGGATCAGGTTCTGGGAGGCCAAGGCGGCCAAATCCCGGCGGGCGGTGGCTTCGCTGACCTCGAACGCATCACAGATTTCAAAGACGGTCAGGCGGCCTTTTTTCTCTAGCAGTTGGACGATTTTTTCCTGACGCTCTTGCGTCATCAAGTCCGAGTGGGACATCACGTATTTCCTAGCGATTGGGTTACGATGCGGCATTTTAGGCAAAGCCGCCGGATCGGTACGGGCAAAGGTCCTATTTTATGGGCGCGTTCGTTGATGAGCTACCCGTTTATTTTAGCAAGTTTGGGCGCTGTATGCTTTCTGGGGCGTATTTGATGGTAGAATCAAAGAACACGTGTTCGTATTTAGTGGAGAGGACAGCTCGCATGACGTATCGCCTGGAGGATTACACGCAGTTCGGGGGGCATATCGAGATGGGCACAGTGCGCAATGCGCTGGCGTATCAGGGTGTGACGATGCCCCACAGCGGGGATGCACCGACCCAAGCGCTGCTGTTTGGCATCAGCGGAGGCGTGGTGGCAGGCTACTTCGCCTTTGAATATGCGCCAGCACCACCCTATTTGCACTTCCTGACGCGCAACACCTTCGACCCGCTCAGCAAGATGATGGATCGGCTAGGTATCGTGGTGGATGCCAAGCAAACAGACAAGCCCGATAAAGCAGTTGAAAATCTGGTGGCGGCATTGTCAGAAGGCCAACCCGCGCTGGTGCTGGCGTCGTATCCGCTGCTGCCCTATAACCTGACCGAAGCAACCGGGGACAATCACTATGCGTATCCAGTGGTGGTGTATGCCTATGACCCGGAAACAGGCACGGTTCTACTCAGTGACCGGGCACAGGTTCCGCTGGGCATTATGGCCGATGAGTTGGCACAGGCACGGGCCTATCCCAAGAAAAACAAGCATCGCCTGCTGACGGTCAGCCTGCCGAATATGGATAAGCTGGCCGAAGCGGTGACAGCAGGCATCCAAGAGACGATTAACTCGTTTGTTGGGGAGCCGCCACGCAAGCCAATGAAGGGCAAGTATGGGCTATCCGCGTATGACAAATGGATCGAGATGCTGAATGCCAAATCCAAAGAAGGCTGGGCTAAGAAGTTCGCACCGGGCGAGCGTATGCTCAGTGGGCTGATGTCCTCGTATTATTATGCCAACGTCTGGATCACGGCGGGTCCGAATGCCAGCCGGGGCGAATATGCGGATTTCCTGGATGAGGCGGCGGTTATTCTAGAGAAGCCAGGGCTGAAAAACGCGGCAAGCCAATGGCGGGAAGCAGAGAGACAGTGGGTGGGACTGAACGATGCGCTGCTGCCCATGCGAATTCCGCCCTTCGACCGAGTGCGGCAACTGATTGACATGGACCAGCAATTATTCCTTGAAAAAGGTTGTGATGCCGATGAAGAACGGGTGGTCCTTAAGGCGGAGTTGGCAGCGCTCAAGCAAGATATTAAGGACGATTTTCCACTTGGGGATGCGGGGGTGGCGGTAATGATTGAGGCGATCAGCGAGAGCGTACAGGCCGTGAGAGCAGCGGAAGCCGAAGCGATCCGGTTAATGCAAACGGCGATGGCGTAGTCCAATTCGACCTACAAAAACAAAAGAGGCCCGTTGTTGAACGCGCCTCTTTCATACGATTTGCTAGATATTAGCCGCCGATGGCAAAGGTCACTTCAATGCTGACGGTGACTGAGAGATTGCCCGGTTCGACGACTGCGCCGCCACCGCCCATGCCATCGGCCTGAGCCAGATTGGACACATTGAAGGGGCTGGCGTTGCGACTATATTCGCTAATGCTGACGACATCACCGACTGTCAAACCCGCCAGACCCGCCAGTTCTTCCGCGCGTTCACGGGCATTGGCGAAGGCATCGGCACGGGCATCGCTTTCCAGCGTGTCGCGGTTATCAATGCCGAATTGCAAACCATAGAGTTGGTTGGCTCCCGCGGCAACAGCGGCGTTAATCACTTCAGCAACCGTAGAGGTATCACGAACAATCAGCCGAATCTGATTGTTGACGACATAGGACGCATTTTGATCGCCCATATTTCTGTCAAACGGTCCCTCGCGGTAAATATTGAGGCCGGTGGTACGGACATCTTCAGAGGCGACACCTACGCCATTGACTGCGCTAATGACGATAGAAATGGTGCTATTGGCTTCATTGAAAGCCGTCGCAATATCCTCACTGCGCGATTCGACACCCAGTTCAATATAGGCTATATCGGGGGTACCACTGGCAGACCCGGTCCCAACAACTGTGATCGTCCCTGGATTCATACTTCCGCCTGTATCATCTTGTGCAAATGTGGGGAATGCCATCAGGCTGATGGCCATAATCAACAAAATGACCTTCAATTGACGCTTCATCTATAACTCTCCTTAAAGAGATGTCCATTTTGTGCTGCTCGTATTAGGGGCAGCTATCTATATAGACGTGATTCGCCAACATAAAGTTCCAGACATGACCCTATTTGAGGGCGCACATCGACTGGTCAGGCGGCAGTATGTGCCGTGCTTTATTCTTCCTCTTCGTACTCAATGGGGAAGGCAGCAGCAATGCGGGCCGGGTTCACCAGTACAGGTATACCCGTGGCATTCTGCACGCTTACCAGACCATCGGTTGCTGTGGTCAGGCTGGTGAGAGCCGCCTGTGCCTGGGAGGCATTGGCAAAGGCCACATCGACATAGGCCGGCTCCCCTGTAGAGACATCGAACAGAAAGCGCACGTAAAGGGTATTGGACTCAGCCATTGTATAGCTCCTGATATGGAAAGATATGTACTGGTAGCATAGCGTATCTTTAGTTGTCTCAAAACGGCCAACTGGAAAACATTAAAAAATATGGGTCTGCCGGTTCAGCAGACCCTGACGTGGGGGTTGCATCGCTTACGACGAAGCAAGTTTGCGATGCTTAGGGAAGATGGCCGCTGGGTAAGGTCATGATGGGGAATCATGCCGGACTCATGTGATGGCAGCCATCGTCTACCCTAATAGACGACGTTTTTGCGGCTTTGGTTCCATTCTGAGGGGGGTATCTGCGGGTATGTGAAAGAAGGCGCGACATGTCATGCCCCTTCGGGAGTGCATTGATTTCGATGTGCTGGTTGATTGTTGTAGCCTGATTGGGCGGATGCAGCATGCTGCATCCCTACGCGTGTGCGCTTACGGTTGATGTCAGTGACAATAAAAAAGACACTATGATGTACTTTGAGAAATTAATACGGAGATTGAACGAGCTTGTTTGCACTGGACCTCACCCCCTTTCCCCCTCTCCGTGATGAGAGGGGCGATCCATCCTACTTGAAGGCATCTGGGTTAGCTTACTCGGAAGTGGGCTGGATTGGCTTTCAAGGACTTCTGAAGCGACCAAGGAGCTTCTCTCTCCAAAAGAGAGGGATTGAGGGTGAGGGGGTTGGCACACGGACACTGTACTACTTTCTCCGTATTTAATTATGAAGCTGCATTATTGTGCCCCTACGAACATGTACTGACTTTGGCAAGAAATAAAACAAAAAAGGGCACAGTATATTGTGCCCCTACGAATATCTGCCAAATAAAACTTTCCCTAGTCGCCGAGGGCGGTACCAACCGAGCGCGCAGTTTGTATCCAGGGATGGTCCAGCGGCACATGATTGCGACCATCGACGATGCCTTCAAAGGGCACAGGGACGATTTTGTTATCGCGGTGGGCAACGAGAACGCCATGCACACCTTCATCAATCATATGAGTGGCGGCAACGCCCAAGCGGGTCGCTAGCAGACGATCTGCCGGGGAGGGTGTACCACCACGCTGCACGTGCCCCAAAATCGTCACGCGCGATTCCAGGTTGGTGAGTTCTTCAAGCTGGCGCGTCAGAGACTGGGTGCTGACCATAATTTCGGCTTCGATTTCCGCTAGCAGGGCTTTGGCTTTTTTCTTAGCGGATTTGGCCCATTTTTTAGTTTCTTTATCGCCTTCTTCTTTGGCCTTAGCGTGGGCTGCTTTGGCTTGAGCCAGTGCGGTTTCCGCTTCATCACGGCGGGCAGCCAGGTCATCAGACATCGCGCCTTCTGAGACAGCGACAATACTAAAATGCTTACCGCTGTAGGTCCGCTGCAAGATGGACTCGGCCACTCTATCCACTGAATAGGGGATTTCCGGGATGAGGATGACATCGGCCCCACCAGCCACTCCAGCACCTAAAGCCAACCATCCAGCCCGATGGCCCATTGTTTCTACAACGATGATGCGGTGGTGACTGTGGGCGGTGCTATGCAGGCGGTCGATGGCTTCTGAAGCGATGGTCAGGGCGGTATCGAAGCCAAAGCTGACGTCGGTACCGGGGATGTCGTTGTCGATGGTTTTGGGGAGCGTCAGGGTTTTGAGGCCGTTCTGTGCCAGACGGTAGGCGTTGCGCATGGTCCCGCGGCCCCCCAGGCAAACCAGCGCGTCTAGGTTGTTCTTCTCGTAGACATCGACGATGGCATCGGTCATATCCATCGTTTTGCCGCCGATGGGCATCTTATGTGGTTTGTCGCGGCTGGTGCCCAAAACGGTACCGCCAACAGTCAGGATGCCGGACAGGGCCGCACTATCCAGACGTACCGTGCGATTTTCCATTAAGCCACGGAAACCATCACGGAAGCCAATGACGCGCATATTGTAATCACCCAGGGCCGTTTTACCGACCGCACGAATAGCTGCATTCAGTCCGGGTGTATCGCCGCCGGATGTCAAGATGCCGATAATCTTGGCCATGAAAAAACCTTTCCAAATATATGCACCCAAAAGCAGGCGCGGTGAATGTCGCGTTTGACAACTGTATAACTCTATTGTAACGCGCACAGGCGTGTCCCGCAGGTACGAGCCACTACGGAACTGGGAAATCCAGCTATAATTTAATCAGAGCAACCTGAAGTGGAGGTGTGGCTTATGATCGCTGGTCCAGTTGTCGTGCTGATACTGGTTATAGCGATGGCTGTCGTCTATCTGCTGTATGACGCAATGATGAATAAAACCGGGCTTAGAACAAAAGGCCCGCTGGTCATTGACGATGAGGCGCTGGATGATGACGAATTGCAATCGTATTTGCCAGATCAGAAGATTGCTGCTATCAAGCGCTACCGGGAACTGACAGGCGTGGGATTGGCTGAAGCCAAACGGGCTATCGAAGCGGTGATCGCAGACCCCGATGCAGCCAAAAACAAGCGCAAGCGTGCCCTGCATCGGCTGTCAGATGATGCGCAGGGCGCGGGCGTGCGCGATTTAATCGCTGAGGGTAAGCTGGATGAAGCGGCGGAAGTCTATGCACAGTTCATGGGGGTGGATACCTATACGGCGCGCGCCGCCATCGCGGACATGGCTGAAGAGATCACGGCGAATCACAGCATCAAGTAAGCATATTAGCCGATTAGCATTGAGCAACGGGAGCAATATGTTGCGCCCCTATGGCAGAGTAACCCATGCCCTGACATAGACGAACTACGCTGTCTGCCAGCACAAACCCCCATCCTCAGTCCTTCCCCGGAAGGAGGAAGGATGCCTTTCTCATTAACTTAATGATTAATGGAGCACAGCCAATTCTGATTGTTTTGCAGTTCCATAGGAAACTATATGGTTATGACACGATTCCGTACCAACTTTCTCATGATGATGATTGTGCTGTGCCTGGGCGCGTGGACAGTCGCGCCGGAGCCATCACAGCAGGTTAATGACACATTCCCGACACCCAGTCCATTGAACATGGACGCGCCGCGCGGTTTCCACATGGGGTTCACGCCCTTCCCTTATGAGATTTCTATGGATGCAGTGCAGTGGGTGTATGAAGCGCTAGCCAATGACAGCGACATCATCATGCACCACTTCGACAATGGTGTGCCCTGGCCAGAAGCGCTGGCGAGTGATGCTTACAGTGAGCACATCATGAACGATTGGGAACTACGCCGTTCACTAACGCCACCGGACCATGCCCTCATTCTGTCGATGACGCCGATTGCTTTCCAACGCGATGGGCTGGCACTGTATCGCGGGGAGGCCGATGATATGCCATTGCCCGCTCCCTGGGATGGCTACAGTTTCGATCACCCGGATGTGGTGACAGCTTACTTCAACCATGTACAGCGGTCGATTGACTATTTTGAGCCGGATTACCTGGTGATGGGCATCGAAGTGAATTTACTGCTGAACGTTCGCCCGGACTTATGGGACGGTTATGTCCAGATGCAGCAGTTGGTGTATAACAAACTCAAGACGCTCTATCCTGATATGCCGATGATGGTCTCGGTCGTGGGCGTGGGATTTTTCCCGGAGTATGCACCAGAATATGATCTAGATACCCAATTAGCGGGTCTAGCGCAGGTGATACCCTATTCTGACTATTTCGCATTGTCGCTGTATCCGTATATGTCCGGCCTGATGACGAATGATATTCCGGTGGACTATTTTGATCGGCTGTTTGCTCTGGCAGGTGACAAGCCGATTGCGATTTCCGAAACGGGCTATCCAGCGCAGACGCTGGAATTACAAGATGCCGGGTTGACGTTCCCCAGTACGCCGGAAAAACAGCACGCTTATATCACAGGGCTACTGGCGCAGGCCGATGCCTATGACCTTCAGTTCATCGTCAATTTTGTGCTGCGTGATTATGATGCCCTGTATGATGCTATTGGCGGCGGGGACCTGGCAGCCATTTGGCGCGATACGGGCTTTTATGATGAAAATGGCCTAGGGCGTCCGGCGCTGGAGGCATGGCAACAAACACTGGCTCGGCCTTATATGCCGTAGTCGGCTTCGATCAATGAGTGCATCCGGGGAGCAGACCTGATGACGATCATATGGAATTTTGTGGGGTTTTTACTGGCGGGGCTATCGATGGGCTGCTTTGGCACGGCGACGGCCATTTTGCTAAGGGCAATCACAGTAGATGCCCTGCCCGCTGGATTGGTGCAAAACGCGGTCGAGATTTCGTTGGCACTAGATACACCGGTAGAGAGCATTTTGACGCAAGCACTGGTGTGGATCGGCATTATTTTGGCGCTGCTGGCACTGGTGGTGTATGTCGGCTTGCTGATGGGCAGCCGTCATGCGGAAACTAAAGCGCTGCTGGATAAGATCGCCCGAAATTCACGTAGCAGTTTTTGAGCGAAAGGTCGGCATGCTTATGTTTACGCTGGGTGAGATCAATATCATCTGCACTAATCTGGACCGAACATTGCATTTCTATCGGGACATCCTGGGGTTTGAACCAACGACTGACGATGAGGGTTTCTATCACATGCAGTTTGGTGGCAAAAGCTTCTTGCTGCTGCCGACTGCGCAACAACAAGCGACCGCAGCCGCCTATGAAACCGTCGCCCAGTTTTCTATGGACCTCAACGTAGATGACCTTGAGGCGGCCTATACCTATTTGCAGCAGCAGGGGGTCACTATCGCCAAACCCTGGCAACCCGGTGACGCCATGTTCGTCATCCGCGACCCGGACGGCTTGCCCTGGGAAGTTGTCGGCCCTGTTTGATCGAAGACGTGGCTACTTGGCCGTCAGTTCGCGCAGTTTTTCCAGCGCGAGCTGGCAGGCTTCATCATGTTCTGATTCTTTGCAATCGTAGCGAGTCGGCGGGGATTGATGATGGTCCCATACGATGAGCCATCCTTGAGCCACATAGGTTACGCGCAAATAGTTGGAATAATTCCATATTCCAAAAACATTGTTCATTTTGGAGATTTTATTGTAAACGTCGTCCATGACGAACGCTCTCTGCTATTGACCGTTTACCACTGTCATCTGTCGGGCACGTATCGTTTGCTTTTCTAGCCATGTTCGGATGTCGGCGTCCGCATCTGCAATCGCTGTCAATTGAGAATCCGCCCAGAAGACGCGCGTTTCGTAAGACTTTACCGGGGTACGCTCACCGTCAACGACGATGTGCAAATGAGCCACATGCGCACCAAAACACGTCTCGTCAAAGCAACCTGCATCAGGGATTGAACGGAGTCTATCCGAGGTGGCACGGGTTGTTACCAAGATTTCGTAATCGTGATCGATCAAAGTATGAGGGTCCTATTGTCACTGGTTGTACAGGTTTTGCTATGTAACCCGGACACAGTGCTTAAGGACAGTGGCTAGGAAAACATTGCATTTAATTTCGTGTGTTTCGTATTAATTTAAGTAGGAAGCCAATTGAGATAAAAAGAAAGACTGTGGGCAAAGCCACAGTCCATCTTTAATCGTTGAGGTGCTACTAAAGCACAGACGTGCTTTTAACTAGCCGTTAACGACAGTGACAGCGCTGGCCTGGAGGCCCTTCTTGCCCTGGGTCACTTCGAACTCGACCTGTGCGCCCTCATCGAGGGAGCGGTAGCCACTTGACTGAATTTCTGAGTAATGTACGAAGAGATCTTCGCCATTTTCCTGGGAAATAAAGCCGAAGCCCTTAGTTGCGTTGAACCATTTTACGGTACCAGTTGTACGTGCCATTTGTTATTCACTCCTGAATAATCGGGTTATGCCTTAAACCGCCCATACTCGCCGCTATCCGGTCAACCGGAATTGATGGGGTACTTCTTGGAGATTACTCAAGACAACTGCATAACAACTTCGCAGTGCAACTAGCGCACACAGAATTGATGCTGCTTGTTCTGTTGTAGTCTCTGCTGGGGATTATTGGGTGTTTAACCATTCCACCAATGCGGTCAAGGCACAGCGCCTTACTCATATCCGCATCGCCTAATAAGCATAACAGAGTTTTTTGAAAAAGAAATAGCGAGTTTTATGAATTGATAGTTTTTAGTCATGAGTTCTTCGTTTTTAGTTCCTGGTCGTTCGTTTTAGAGCGCCCTATTGAATTGATAAGGACACATCCGGCGCCACAGGCCAGGGTCATGCGGTTACCCTTGGACAGTGGAAATAAGCCAAAAACACGACATCGCCAATCCAGGGCATGATATCGTATCCTTACGGCCTATGTACTCCAAAAAAGATACTGCGCCATCAAATCTACAGATGGGTTGATTCACCCTGATGTAATTTGATGTGGATGGCGTATACTACCGCGCTGAATAATAAGCAGGGCAAGGAAGCAAAGCATCATGGCGCATACCTCACTCAACCGCAAGTCGATAGCAGGTCTCATCTGGTTTTACGTGCAGTTGGTGATCGCTGCCCTGCTGGGTGCGGCGTCTGTCGTCTTTTTCCTGGTTCCGGCAGACATTGCGCCACAGGGCGTCAGCGGCCTAGCAACCATGTCTAACACGTTGTTTGGTACGCCAGTTGGCCTGACGATCTTGATTATCAACATCCCAATTCAATACATGGGCTATAAGATGCTGCCGGATGGCTGGCGCGTGGTGGCGCGTTCGCTGGTGGTTATCGTGATTTACAGTATGGCCATCGACTTGATGACGCCATTGGTAATACAGAATGGCGGCTTTAGCCATGATCGGCTGCTGAATACGCTGTTCGGTGGCATCCTGGGTGGGATTTCCGGCGGGATGGTATACCGGGCCGGCGCCAACTTCGGCGGCACATCGACCATTGCCCAGATTTTACGCCACCGCACTGGCATCCCTATGAGTAGCATCTTCCTCTATACGGATACGGCGATTGTGCTGCTGGCGGGTCTGGTGTACGGACTGGAAGGTGCACTGTATGCGATGGTGGTGGTCTTCCTGGGGGGTATGGCATCGGACTATGTGATGGAAGGGCCAAGCATTATCCGTACGGCGGTGATTATCACCAATGAGCCACAAGCCGTATCGGCGGCGATCATCGGCCAGTTGCGGCGCGGCGTCACGGGTTGGGATGCAACCGGTATGTATACAGGTCAGGCGCGCACAGTGCTTTATGTGACGATTGCCCGCTCACAGGTTAATGATCTGCGCGATCTGGTATCGGGCATTGATCCGGCGGCATTCATCGTGATTGGCCAGGGCCACACGGCATACGGCGAAGGCTTTAAAGCGCTTAAGAAGCAGGATAAAGTAGCGGACACTGTCTAGACATCATGGCGGCATAGCTTAGACTGGGCAACGCGATGCCTTTTCCGCCGCCATAGACTGAAGTCGTATGGCTATGTTTGGGCAGCGGGAGGTGCACTGAAGGTACTCTGACCCGCTGCTTTGCCCCTACAAAAACCCCTCATTTTGAACTTCCTCCCTCTTCTCTGGCGTGATTGCAGGTTGCACTCTCCCAACTTTTATAACTTTTTTCCAACGAAGCCGTTGTGACGGTGCAAGGTTCGTTTATCATAGTAGATGTTACAGAAGTGTCATTTTAGGGTTAGTTGGGGAGAATTTCATATGGGCCGACGTCGCATGATATGGGTGACGGCTATCCTGGTGCTGACGCTGACGGTCATGGCCGCCAATGCGCAGCAAGACGCCTGTGTACAGCTTGTGCAGCAGGCACTGGCAGCCGTCGATGAAAATTGCGATGGGCTATCACGCAATAGCGCCTGTTATGGCTTTAATCGCGTGGATGCCTCTTTTGTACAAGAAGTTGATGACGACTTTTTTACTATTCCCGCTGATACCACACCCCTTGTTCAACTCGCAGAAATCGCCACCGCCGGACTGGATACTGCTCTGGAGCAGTGGGGCGTGGCTGTGATGAGCGTCCAGGCGAATGTGCCGAATGTCTTACCGGGCCAGAATGTGACCTTCATGCTGGTGGGCGATGTTGAAGTGGAAAACGCAGTCGACCCTGATGAAGCGTTTGAATCAGTGGACCCGATTGAGGCCGTGACAGCGGTCAGTGCTAATATCCGCAGTGGCCCCAGCCGCCGCAGCAATGTGGTCAGCAGCCTGGGACGCAACCGCGAGGTGCTGGTCGATGGCCAGAGTGCCGACAATGAGTGGCTGCGGGTGATCTTCGATGAGCGCATCGGCTGGATGAGCCGCACAGTGCTGGAAGACAATGCCGCATTTGACGATTTACCTGTCTATGATGGTTTCCAACGCGCGCCAATGCAATCCTTCTACCTGACAACAGGCATTGGCGGCATTCGCTGTGAAGCAGCCACCGATAGCGTGCTGGTCGTACAGGGGCCGGAAGATATCAATATTGACCTGACGGTTAATGGCGCACGCATCCAGATTGGCTCGACGATTATCATTCGTCTGCTGCCGCCGGGTGACGTGCTGGAATTCATCGTGATTGATGGCCATCTGATTATTTATGATGATGAAAACGGCACGGAAACGCGCGTTGAGGAAGGCTACCGCACGACGATGTGCCTGGATGAAGGCCAGGATCTGGGCCTGGATGGCAACATCGATGACCTGACGGTCAGTTGTGCGCCTTCCCCACCGGAACCGCTAAACCCGGATGATTTTAGCGAGTTCTGTACGCTGGAAGATGTGTCGCCGGATTTGCTGAATTACGGCATCAACGTTGAAGCGTGCGGCGATGATGACGACGAAAACGGAGATATGGGCATTATCGTCGTTACGACGGAAGATGAGGACCAGCCGGTCGTCATCGGCAACGTGCCCAACCCGACCAGTCCGACGAGCCCACCGCCCAGCAATGATTCGACCTGCGATCAGTTCGCCCTGCTCGACCCGCTGGGTGGCATCCCGGCGACGCCCTACACGTATCGTTGGAGCGGCCTGAGTGGCGCTGAGTGGTACAAGGTGATGTTCTGGAATGCGCAGGACAACTTGCTAGCGACAGAATTCCGGGTGGATGCGCCAACAACGAATGTGCTGGCCAATATCGGGCAGTACCCAACCGGAGCGTTTATCCAGTGGGAAGTGCTGGCGATGGATGGCGAAGCGATTCTGTGCTCGACTGGACGCAGTGACGTGACGCAGCGTGTAGGCGATCCCAATCCGCCGCCGCCGAATGAGCCGGAAGAAACAGAAGAGCCAGAAGTACCGGGGCCGCTGACCGCTTCGTGGGCCTGCCAGAACATCACGAATGGCGAAGGTCCGGCGACGGCGCTGGTCACTTGGAGCGGGGCCGACAGCAACGTCAATATCATGTGGGATGTGGGCGAAGGCTCCGACAGCACCACAGGTGGCTCACCGAGTGGCAGCACAACCGTAAGCCTACCGTTCGGCTACTCCGAAGGTGGCACAGTCAGCGATGCCGACGAAACAGTCAATCTGCCGTCGCTGGACTGCTATGAAGAACCACTACCGCCACCCGTTGGGCCGCTGACTGCAAGCTGGTCCTGCCAGACAATGACCAGCGGTGAAGGTCCGGCAACGGCGCTCATCAACTGGGGCGGAGCCGATAGCACAGTCAATATTAGCTATGATGCCGGTGAGGGTACAGGTAACACAACTGGTGCCGCGCCGAGTG
The DNA here is from genome assembly GCA_002699585.1 of Anaerolineaceae bacterium. Taxonomy (GTDB): domain Bacteria; phylum Chloroflexota; class Anaerolineae; order Aggregatilineales; family Phototrophicaceae; genus Phototrophicus. The sequence goes on from PABP01000010.1 coordinate 113,257, forward strand.
GCAGCACGACTGTAAGTTTGCCCTATGGTTACTCTGAGGGCGGGTCGGTCAGTGATGCTGATGAAACGGTCAATCTGGGGTCGCTGGATTGCTATGAGGAACCGCCGCCACCGCCGACACCGTTGAGCGCAAGCTGGTCATGTACGACGATGGGTGATGGCGAAACCGCAGCGACGGCGACCATTAGCTGGAGCAATGCTGACCAGTCGGTCAACATCAGCTATGACAATGGCCTGACAACAGTCAATACATCGAGCACCGCGCCCGGTGGCAGCCTGGTTGTGAGCTTGCCGACCAGCTACTCCGAGGGTGGGTCAGTGAGCGATGCTGACGATAGCGTCAACCTGGGATCGCTGGACTGCTACGAAGAACCACCACCGCCACCACCGGGTCCGTTGGCCGCAAGCTGGTCATGTACGACACTGGGCAATGGCGACAACATCCCGTCAACAGCGACCATCGTCTGGAGTGAGGCCGATAGCACAGTCAGTATCAATTATGACAACAGCGATACGCCCGCGAGCACCAGCGGCGCTGGCCCCAGTGGCAGCACGGTTGTGACACTATCCTTTGGTTTCTCATCGGGAGGTGAGGTCAAAGATGCTGATGAAACCATCAATCTGCCATCGCTGGATTGCATCGAGCAACCGCCGCCAGGGCCACTAACTGCCCGGTGGGCATGTGAGACTTACTCCAATGGAGAATCGCCTGGATCAGCACGTATCTCCTGGGATGGCGCTGACCAGACGGTGAGCATCACTTACGATAACAGTGGCACCACTGGGAGTTCATCAGGTCCGGCTCCATCGGGGTCGGTAGTCGTGCCACTGGAATTCGGCTGGTCGGAGATTGGCGGCTCTGTCAGCGATAGTGATGAGAAAGTTGATTTCGGCGGCATTGGCTGCTTCGATCAACAGAGCTAAAGCTTTTATCAAACAAACTGTTTGGGAGAGGACACGGCGTAGGCTGTGTCCTCTTTAATTCCGCGTCAATGCAGGCGATTTTTGATCTCTCCACGCCCGATGGATACGATGCGCACGGGTCCTTGTACCGAATTGACGTAGTAAAGATAATAGTCCGAAAGCAAAATGTTATCGTTAACAGCTTCGAGCACGTCAAATTGACGCAGATAACGCAACCGTTCCTCCGGGTGAGCGACGGAAAAATCGGCACTTTCCCAGCAATCGCACCCGGCTGTTTCACAGTAAAACAAGCGCGGGAAAATCAGCCAGCAGTGGTCTTCAGGCTCCATGCGCGTGAGTTCAAGTACCAGGGGACGGTGATTGTCAATTTCCGAGGCGATACAACAACGCCATTTTTCAGGTTCATCTAATTGGAAGTAATTTTGCATAGGAATAATCGACTTTAAGAATGCAATTTACGGAGTTTGGCGACCAGATTTTATCAATCAGGCCTGGGTAGCTATTGTCACGCGGTACGACGGCCTCAAAATTACGACAAGTAGCCAAATGGGCCTCTTACAAAGTGGTTGCCCTTTTAATTTACGCAACTAGCCATACCATCGCGCTAGTGATACGCATGCGTTTACACGGTCACATAGACAGCAAACCCTACACGCTATTATAATATGAAAGCGCTCTCAATTAGAACCAATTGGATATGCGTCTGTAACAAGAAATGTGTTCAGTTAGCCCCATATGTGTGGAAAATCGGTTTTGAGGGCAACCAACGCGTGAAATTCACTCCCCCTATAAACGCAAACGCGACGCATTCCGCAGACAGCGGGAAGCGCAGCCAAGGCGCGCTCCCGCTGAAAGGTATCTCCAAAGCTTATTCATCAAGTCTTATTCATTGAAGAGGAAGAACTGCTGACGTTCAGCAGGCGTCAGGTCACGGACTTTGAGCTGCTGAGCCAGGTCGATGAGCTGCGGGATGTCGACCAGCCAGCGCTGGCCCGCGTCTTCAGTCTGGGTGACGACATGGTCGGCATCGGCGCTGAGGAAGAAGGTGCCAGGTTCTTCATCGTGGCGCATGTTGGCCAGGGCCGTGCCATCTACCTGATAGAGGCGCAGTTGGCCACTGCTGGATGAGGTGAAAATCAGGTCATCTTGCTGCGACCAGGTCGCGACGACAATCTCGTCAGGCTGCAAGATGCTCTGCTGCTGACCTGTGTTATCCCAAATGTGGACCGTTTTATCCCAACTCCAACTTGCGATAAATGTCCCCTCTGCACTGAAATCGGCGTCGATGATGCCCTCTGACAACAAGGCCGTGAAGACCACATTGCCATCGACATTCCATAGAATAACGCGATCATCACTGGTGATAACCAGCACCTGCTGGCCCGATGGATTCCAACGGGCGTTATCGATAGAGACTTCATGCGGCATTTCGATGACCTGTTCGCCTGTCTCTGCATCCCAGATACGGACCATGCCGTCATCATCAAAGGTGAGGATACGCTCAGATGGTTGGTGGTAACGGGCGCCCTCGATGCGGCTGGGGTTATCCAGGACAAAAACGCGCTCCCCGGCTGTGTTCCAGATGATGACGCCGGACGTACAGTCATCGCAACGAGCAGTGGCATTGGCGATGGTCATAAAGCGTGCCCCACTGAGCAGGGCGACACTGCTGCTGGTCAGACGATCTTCAAAATCGCTGAGCCGGGCAACAGGTTCCCAGGCGGTGGGCTGCACGCGCCACAGATCGACAGTGGCACGGCTGGACCCGGTAGCCGTCAGCGCGAACTGGCCATCGTTGGTCAGCAAGAGGGTGCGTATTGGCGATGAGGCAGTGACTTCCACAAGTTGCACGCCATCGCTGTTGAAGACCCGGCTGACGGTATTGCTGCCGAGGCGGTTGGCAACGACTAAGAACTGGTCAGCAAAAATCTGGGCGTCCTCGGTATCCGTATGGGAGATGGGTTCCGCAAGCAGGCGTGTACCCTCGTCATCGAGCAGGGAAACGTTGGTGCTACAGACATTGCGACAATTGGGTCGGCGGGCTGTCTCGACGATGATGCGCGTGTCGTCGCTGTTCCAGTCGGCTTCTGCGAGGCGGCTGTCGAAATCCTGGCTGGCGATGACGTTGCCTTCTTGGATGTCATAGACACGGGCACGGAACTGGCAATCGACTTCGCAACCTTCCGCACTGTTGGCAACGAATAGAATCTGGGTGCTATCGCTATTGAAAATGGCATCGGTGATGGGCAAGCCCTCGCGCCAGGTGCGCAAGCGGGTGCCATCGGCCTGCCAGAGATAGAGGGTATCATCCAGCCAGGTGATGGCCAGCGAACGGTCGGCGTTCCAGACGAGGCCATCCCAGCGCGTGAGGTCCAGCGGCGGTTCGCTGGTATTGATCAGACGCCACAGATAAACCTCAGTCTGGGTGGGCACAACGACATGGGTATGGGCGGCATTGAAGGCCAGCGTGCCCGTATCGGTGCCGTAGTTGTAGTTCATGACGCGGTCGCCGTTGGTATCCCAGAGTTGGGTTTCGCCAATGGTGCTGGTAACGGCGACGAGGGTGCCATCCGCGACCCAGCGCACGTTAGACGCCAAGAAACCGTGTTCGAGGGTATCGACCGGGCTGCCGTTGCTGCGCCACAGACTGACGACACTGCCCCACTGTACATAGAAATTAAGGCCCGTCTGGCTCCAGAAGCCCTGACACTCGGTGGGCTGGCCGGGTGGGATGGGCACTGTCTGTATCAGCAGGCCGTTGATGCCGTACAGGCGGATGGCATCACAGGCGTTGACCAGGACTTGATCGCCCATCGGGTTGGGGGTGACGCTGCTGGCCCCCATTTCGCTTTCGATGTCGATGCGCGCCAGGGTATTGCCTGCCGGGTCAACGATGTTCAGGACCAGAGGGCAGACATCACCCAGGGCACATTCCATATCGCGCGATAAAAGCGCGGCGGTAGCATCAGGAGCAGGCAACCAGAAAACATCCTCATAGCGCGTGCCTTGCGGCGGTGCGCCGCTGTAACTGACGTTCCCCTGGCTATCCCAGATTTCCACAAGTTCGCCACTCCAGGCGATGGCAAATTGGCCATCCGGGCTGAAGGCAACATCGCGGGCGCTGCCAACCCCAGTTAGCTCGACCAGCACTTCGCCACTTTGATCGCGCAGGCTGGCAGGTGTAGTAAAAGTCGGCTGGGTGACGTAACGGTCACCCTGTGTGTTCCAGGCCGTGCCCTGGCCGGTGATGCTTGTCTCTTGCTTAACAGGTGTAAGCGTTTCATCGAGTGTAATAGATCCGCTGCTATCGGAGACAACAACGGTGGTCCAATCGGCGTTCCAGGTGATTTCAGGGGGACGCACAGCCCCAGTGTCGTAGCTACCAATCAGACTGCCATCGTCGGCACTCCATAAGCGCAGCACCAGCGTACACAGGTCATTGGAGCAATCCGAGGTCGGCAGGGCCAGGGTCATGATACGGCTGCCATCACGGACCCAGCGCATCTGGGACACGACATCGCCATCGTGGTTGAGGCGCACCAACTCGGTGCCATCGACCGACCAGACAACAGCATCATCGGCGGCCCAGGTGTAAACACGTTGGCCATCGACGTTCCAACCCGCACTGACAGTGATGCCATTGGGTGAATGCACCAGGGTTTGCAGCAAATTGCCATCCTGGCCCCAGATGCGAGCGGTGCCATCATCGCCTGTGGTCAGCAGACGGGAACCGTCCCTGTTCCAGCCAACGACATTGATGGCCGAACCGCTATGGCGCAACACCGCTACTTCCTGAACTTGATTGAGAATGGCATTGGTCAGGGCATCATAGCTCTGGATGTGGTAAATGCCTTCGGTGATGAAACGCAATGACTCCAGGGCCAGCAGCAGGGCCGTCTGACCGTTGCCGCTCTGCAATTCCTGGTCAGAGAGGGTCGTCAGGAACAGAGATTGGGTATCACGGGCGCGCTGAAGGTTAGACTCGCTGATGTCGCGCTCAACAGCCAGGTCACGGTTGCTCTGGTCGAGGTTCATGGATTGGACGATAGCGACGGCCAGCAAACCGATAGCCACTACCAGTGCAAACAACGAACTGATTAGCAGGGTACGCTGGCGCTGATTTTGGGCGCGGCGGCTCTCTAAGATGTACTCACGGTGGAGTTCACCGGGGGCAGGCAGCTTTTCTTCTGCTTGCAGCAGCCAGTTTTCCGCATTCTGGACTTCTGTGCCGCGCAACAGATAGCTGTTGTCACGATTTTCGGCTTGCCACTCCTGGGCTTTTACCAGAAAGCGGGTATGGGCCTGCACATGCTCCAGATCGGTTTTGAGCGCGCCTTCCAGGGTTTGCATAGCAACATCAAAGTCGTCGGTATCGCGGAAGAAAATCCAGTTGTGACTGTTTATAGCCGGGTGCATTTTGGCGCGCAGGTCAGGATCGACAACCTCGCGGTAGAGCACGGGTATGAAGCGCTTATGTTGGTCCACAGCGTACGCGATTTCGCGGGCGCAAACTTCTGAGTCGACGCTATCGGGGCTGATGACGAAGATGAAGTTGTCAGCGGCATCTATCCCGGCCTGGATCTCGCGCCACCAGTTGGCTGTAGGCGGGATATCTTCCCAATCAACCCAGATTTCATGGTCGAGAGAAACCAGCGCCTGCTCTAATTTTTGAACGAAGGCTTTATCGCGCCGAGAATAGGAAATAAATGCATCAGAAATATTAAAGGTATCAGCCATTTTGTACCCTTTGCCGGGGATGAGTTGCCATGCGACCGTGTATCAAATTCATTATTGAAGACGATATTATGACGAAATTCAGTGCCATGATGTCCATTATAGGGTGCTGAGGTAGGCTACACAACAGACGTACAGGCGGCGACACCCCTTTTGGACGCCTGCGGGTGACCAAACTTCTCCGTGTCAGCACGTAATTTTATCGCTTTTACAAAGATTTATTCGGTTTTTGAACAACATTTATGCAGCATGTATGCAATATGTTGTAACTTTAAAATATGAAGCGGGTGAGGCTGCGCGGCACATCGCAGACGAACATCCCTAATCACCGTGGGCTGCCCGCTTTATCGATAGACAAAGACACAACCAGAGACGCAAATAAATACGCAAACAGATATACAACGGACATAACAAGCAAATACTAGCGATGAGTAATGTTCCTATGGACACTGGTAATCGACACATCCTGATTACGGATGATAACCCGACAAATATTATCCTGCTTGACCGCGTACTCCAGCGCATGGGCTACGACATATCCCATGCGGAAACCGGTGAAGAAACTATTCGTCTGCTAGAAAACGAAGATTTCGACCTCGTTTTGCTGGATATTATGTTGCCCGGTATGTCGGGCTATGAGGTACTAGACTGGATTCGCCAGCGTTACAGCTTGGAAAGCTTGCCCGTTATTCTCATCAGCGCACTGACAGACGAATCAAACATCATTGAAGGCCTCGAAATGGGGGCTAACGATTACGTCACTAAACCCATCAATGTCGATGTGGTACAACTGCGCGTGGATACCCAACTTAAGATCAAGCAGGCCTTTGCAGAGAAAGCTTACGTGGCTGAACAACTGCGCAAAACCAACGATATGCAAAATCGCTTGATGCATATCGCGTCGCATGATCTCAAAAATCCGATCAACAATGTCACCATGTCGTTGCAACTGCTGGAATACAAGTTCGGTGGCGATGATATGCTGACTATAGCTGTCGAGCAGTTGAAAAAGATGGAAGACATCGTGCACGAGTTCCTGGAACAAGAGCTGATCCAAAATGATCGCTTACAAGTAAAACGTGAGGCGGTCAGCTATGACAAAGTGCTGGAATACGTCCTTATAGCCTACCAGCATGCAGCGGATGCCAAAGGCATCTCGATTCACGTCGATCTCTCTGGCCAGGAGGTATTGGGCGATCCATCACGTTTGGAACAAGTCTTGAATAATCTGGTGAGCAACGCCATCAAATATGCGACGCCCAATACAAGCGTGACGATCAGCGATGATGTTTATGATGAAACGGTACGCTTGAAAATCCATAATATCGGTGAACCCATTCCAGAAGCCGAAATGAACCTGTTGTTCCAACCATTCAGCAAATTATCGACGCGGCCCACGGCGGGTGAGCATAGTTCGGGGCTGGGTTTATGGATTGTCCAGCAGATGATGGAAGTCCAGGATGGTGCGGTCGGCACTAACCCGCAGGTGACGGATGGCGCTGAGTTCTGGATTGAACTGCCGCGTCAGAGCGAGGCTTTAAGCGACGAAACATCGGCGACGATGACATCGGCCTAATGTATTTTCGGCTGCATATGAAGGGCTTCAAGCCAATGTCCGGTTATATTCCTCGATTTGGGTGCGCAGCCAGGTCAATGCTTTGTCCGCATCAGTGAAGATGCGAATGACCACTGTATCATCGTGCCTGATCGAATTGATGAAGAAGCCAAGCGTCCGATTGACAAACGAGTCCCGCATCACAATAGCAGTAAATGCGCGGCGCCCTTCTGGGACTGCCGCGAGTATATCCATGCCACGCGAACGACTATAGGGGGTAAATCCCTGATCGGGATGGGTCAGATTTTGCAGAATGGCGATGGGGTGATTTCCTGGCCAGGTATTGATTGTGTCGATCACTAAATCGGCCCAGGTATCGACACCGGCGCGTTGCATGCAGCCATCGGTCTGAATATAGCAAATCTGTTTATCTTGTAACCAAGCACGCATAACACCAAAATCGTAGTACTCTGGATCTTGAAGCGGATATTCCAAAAACATAATTCTCAACTTAGCCTACACTCAAATAAGATGTTGCGCCTATAAAAGCCCTTATGCGAGATCCTCACTACACTCTATCTTCAATTTCCCAGGCGTGGTCCAGATCGTGCCAAGCCAGACGGCGGACGAAGTAGCGCGGCGTCCTCTACAGATTGGGGGTTTACTATCATAAATGGGAGTATATATCAGGTTAGTTAAAGACGCCTGCTAATTGGGCAATGACAAAAACAACGAAGAGCGTCGCCAGTAAGACAGCCCAGGCAATCAAGCGACCACTGGCCTGTATGGGGGAAATTTCGCGCTCTTCGATAGTAACGTCACCGAGTAGATCACACTGGAAGTCCAGATTGATTTTGGCGCGCGTCAGGCGGACGAGGTAGTCGCTGTCGTAAGTGATGGCCCATCCCGTATCCTCATCGTTCCAATCTGGGCCTAGCTTGGCTTCGATGGCAGCCGTAATCGCCTGACGAGCCAGTTCAGGCGCGATTGGCTCGAAGTCGTCAGTGGCAGACGTAGAAGCCATTTCTGGTATTGAGCTGGGATTGTTCACGAATGACCTTCAACTATTTCAGAAAAACTTATAAGCACGGTTGGTATATTATCAGACCCCATCCTCAGTCCTTCCCCCGAAGGAGGAAGGATGCCTCATCTGCGAACACGTCTATTTGATGATCCATCGGATGCTAGCAGACATTAGGGTGATGAGGCAATCTCGGGTGAAACGGCGTATTCATCACAGAAGGGGCCAATGATGCCATTGCTACCACGGGCGGCCACGGTAATAGCACCATATTGACGGAAACCATCCCAGCCATCGACATTGGTGGACTCGGTCGTGAAGTAGGCATCATAGCGCAGGCTATCGACCAGGCGTAAGAAGACCATGTAGCCGCTGGCGGTTTCTACCGGGTCCCATAGCAAAGACTGATTGCCATTCTGCAAATCACGAAGGACGATATCGCAGCGGCGCAAACGGGGGCCATCAGCCTGGGTCAGGATGAACATCATGATGGACTTGGTCGCACGTTCCAGGTAGTCAAATTCCATGAACTCAATGAGGTCGCTAGGCGAGCCATTGGGCCACTGCTCCATCGTGTTAATAAAGCGAACGGAGGGAATACCGGCTTCATTGAAGGAGAAATGATCGCCATAACGGCCTTCACGGTCGCGGCTGGTCTCGACCTGTAGGCGCATATCGAGGCCGTAAATATCGCCGATGACTTCAGCCATACGCGCCATCTGGCGCGACTGCGACAGATTGGACTCGTCCGAGAAGACGCGCAGGCTACTGTCATCGACGTTACCACGGCCATCGTCGTGGTTGCCGATGGTGTCGATGTTGATCATGCCGCGCACTTCGCTGAACATGCCACCTTGCTGCAAATAATCAACAAAGGCCTTACTGCCCTGGCGATCATGTTCTTCCCCACTGAAGGCAACAAAGATCAATGTGGCGCGATAGCGGCGCTGGCTGAGAATACGGGCGATTTCCAGCAATGCGGCGACACCGGAGCCATTGTCATTGGCCCCTGGTGCGAAAGCTGTGGGATCTTTTAGGCTGGTATTAACGCTGTCGTAGTGTGCGCCAATGATATAGATGCCGGCGTTGGCTTCTTTACCACCAATGACAGCGAAGATGTTGTTGTTGGTGGCACGCTCAGTGGCGGTATTATAGGCTGTGAAGGAATGTAGCAAGGGTGCGCTCAGGTTGCCGCCAGAACTCTGGCTGATGAGTTGGAATTGTTCCTCTATATAACTCTGGGCAGCGCCGATCCCATAACCGGGTTGATCCATCGGTGAGAGAATATGGCGGGTCTTGACGTTCTGCAAGTAACTAACATGCGAACGCATACGCTCGGCATCAACCTGATTGAGCAGGTTGTTAATCTCGATGCTGGGGTCGGCAACGGGGGTCTGCGCACCGATGAGGCCGGGCTGCTGCTGATCGCCGCCGCCCTCAAAGCCAACAGTCGGCGGCGGCGTGGCCGTCGCACGGGCTGCCAAAGTTGGCGGCACGCCTTCGCTAGCTGCGCCAAGGTTACAGGCGCTTAAGCCGAGTGCCAACAACAGCAGTAAACTAAAGCGCAAATTGAATTTGAGAAAGTGGTTAAGTCGATCCATAGGGATTAGTTTAGCACAATTCGTTTTTCACATAATCTGAGGGATCGGGATTCGTTTGTTAGCCGTTGGGTAAGCACAGGTCCAGCGGCGGCGACGATCATAAGATGCGAGGGGCATGTGTGCAAGGGGCTGGTTGAGAACTCTCATTTAGCTGTTGCCTTCGTGAAGCATATCACCATTAAGGGAGCGATCTATAGAGCATGACGTCATCATGCTTAGGTGCCCCATGAGGTATGGGCAAATGGCAGCGTGATCAGATGACAGTTTACACGTCCGTCAGAGTGTAAATGCACTTATTCTTGGTATAATGGCTTATGAAATCGTATGCATTGGCCATTCTGGGTGAATTACAGGCCGATATGCGTTAAAACTAGGATGCTATTACAAGAGACCATTGCGCAGACGTCGCACCTGACCTATGCGAACGAATTGCGTAGCGATAAACTCGGATAGGCTTTGCTTTAACCTATTAGAAAAGGATTGTTGATGTACACGATAGGCGTTGATTTTGGCACATTATCTGGACGAGCCGTGCTGGTCGATACCCGCGATGGCAGCGAAATTGCCGAGGCCGTTTACGAATATCCACATGCGGTGATGGACGACAAATTACCCTCTGGCAAGCAACTCCCGCCAGAATGGGCGCTCCAACACCCGCAAGATTATCTGGATGTGTTCTACAACACGATCCCAGCCGTCATGAAGAAAAGTGGTGTCGACCCCAATGATGTCAAGGGTATCGGCATCGACTTTACGGCCAGCTCGCCCATGCCAGCCATGGCCGATGGCACACCGCTGTGCTTCGTCGAGGGCTACGAAGACGAGCCACATGCTTACGTCAAGCTGTGGAAGCATCATGCGGGGCAAGCGCAGGCCGATAAGATCAATGCGGTGGCGCGCGAGCGCGGCGAAGGCTGGCTGAAGCGCTACGGCGGCAAGTACTCCTCAGAGTGGTTCTTCAGCAAATTACTGCAAATTCTGGAAGAATCGCCAGCGGCCTACAATGCCTTCGATACGTTCATCGAAGCCGCTGACTGGGTCGTCTGGCAGCTATCGGGCACCAAGACGCGCAACTTGTGTACAGCGGGTTACAAGATGCTGTATCAGGATGGCAGCTATCCGTCGAAAGAATACTTCGCGGCGCTGCACCCTGACTTCGCCAATGTAATAGAAACCAAGGTCACGGGCGACTTTGCTCCATTGGGTGGCAATGCGGGTGGTATGACGGACGCGATGGCTGAAAAACTGGGCCTGCCAGCAGGCATCGCCGTAGCCGTAGCCAATGTCGATGCACATGTGACCGCCCCCGCCGTTAAGGCGACTGACCCAGGCGTGATGGTCATGATTATGGGCACCTCCACCTGCCATATTATGTCCGGCGATACGCTAGGTGAGGTCGAGGGCATGTGCGGCGTGGTCGATGGCGGCATCATCGACGGCCTGTATGGTTACGAAGCGGGACAATCCGGCGTGGGCGATATTTTCGCCTGGTTCGTCGATAACGCCGTTCCGCCGGAGTACCACGAAGCGGCCAAAGCCGCTGGCATGAATCTGCATGCGTATCTGGAACAGGAAGCCGCCAAGCAAAAAGTCGGTGAACATGGTCTGGTCGCGCTGGACTGGTGGAACGGCAATCGCTCCACGCTGGTGGATGTCGACCTCAGCGGCTTGCTGATTGGTGCAACGCTGGCCACACGCGCCCCGGATATTTACCGCGCCCTGATTGAATCGACGGCATTTGGCACGCGCGAAATCATCGAAGCCTTTGAAGCCAACGGCGTCCCGGTTAAGGAATTGGTCGCTGCGGGTGGTCTGCCAGAGAAAAATGCCCTGCTGCGTCAGATTTACGCCGATGTAACCGGGCGTACCTTTAAACTCGCCGGGTCATCGCAAAGCCCCGCGCTGGGTTCAGCGATGCACGCAGCCGTCGCGGCAGGCCTGTATGAGGACATCCACGCAGCCGCCGATGTCATGGGCAAGCTGAAGGAAGAAATCGTTTCCCCAATTCCTGAAAATCAGAAGGTCTATGACAAGCTGTTTGCGGAATATAAGACCCTGTATAACTACTTCGGTCGCGGGACGAATGACGTCATGAAGCGCCTGAAGAAGATTCGTAATGCTGCACGAGGAGAAGAATAAAGCCTATGTTATTGCCTGAACTGCGTCAGATCGTCTGCGACCTGCACGCGGAACTCCCGAAAAACAATCTGGTCGCCTGGACGAGCGGCAACGTCAGTGCGCGTGACCCGGAAAGCGGCCTGGTCGTCATCAAGCCGAGTGGCATCGTGTTTGAGGACCTGCGCCCGGAAAATATGGTCGTGGTCAACGTCGATGGCGAAATTGTCGAATCAGACTATAAAGCCTCGTCAGATACGGCCTCGCACTGCTATATCTATCGTCATATGCCGGAGGTCAACGGCATTGTCCATACGCACTCGCGTTATGCGACGGCTTTTGCGACCCTCGCTAAGGAAATTCCGTGTGTGACGACAGCGATGGCTGACGAATTCGGCGGACCGATCCCTTGTGGCGGCTTCGCCCTGATCGGTGGCGAAGAAATCGGCCAGGTGGTTGTGGACACAATCAAAGATCATCGCAGCCCATCGTGTCTGTTGCAGAGCCACGGCGTGTTCGCTACGGGGCCATCCGCCGCAAAAGCAGTCAAGGCGGCGGTCATGACCGAAGACAACGCCGCCATCGTATGGACATCCATGCAGTTGGGCACGCCGCTGAAGATCAGCGAGGCAGACATCGACAAGCTGTATGACCGTTATCAGAATGTGTACGGGCAGTAGACCCCTCCCCTGTTTCCCCTCCCCGAAGGAGAGGGGACGCCGAGGATGGGCGCACAAAATCGCGTCTGGGTAATTTAACGGGTTTCGGGCAAGGCATACCTTGCCCCTACGGAGAGTGTAATGCCCTGGTCGGACGCAGCATGCTGCGTCCCTGCGTGATTGTAAGAGCTTGGTAGGGGCACAATATATTGTGCCCCTACGGTAAATGTAAGAACAAGTTCGGGTATAGCTATTGTGCCCCTACGTAACAGGAGAATATTTAGGAACACCCTGATGTTCCTATGCAACAAGGCGACAAAACAAAAACCCTGACAGAAAATATCACCCATTTTGAAAGGACACCCCATGAAGATTGACCTCAGCCAATATGAAATATGGTTTGTGACAGGCAGCCAACATCTGTACGGCCCGGAAGCGATTGAACAGGTCGGGCAGCACTCGCAGGAAATTGCGGCGGCGCTAGATGCCTCGTCGGCGATCCCGACTAAAGTCGTTTACAAGCCAGTTGTCACCACGCCAGAAGATATTCATGCGACACTGCAAGCAGCCAACGCTGACCCCAAATGCGTGGGCGTCGTCACCTGGATGCATACGTTCTCCCCGGCCAAGATGTGGATCGCGGGTTTGAGCGCATTGCAGAAGCCGCTGGCGCATCTGCATACGCAGTACAACCGTGACATCCCCTGGGGTGACATCGACATGGACTTCATGAACCTGAACCAGGCGGCGCATGGCGACCGCGAATACGGGTTCATGGTGAGCCGCATGCGGCGCAACCGCAAGGTGATCGTCGGTCACTGGCAGGAAGCAGACGTTCAGCAACGCCTGGGCGTGTGGGCACGGGCCGCCTGTGCCTGGGCCGACTGCCAGAATATGAAGGTGCTGCGTATTGGCGATAACATGCGCTTCGTGGCGGTCACCGAGGGTGACAAAGTCGAAGCCCAACGGCGCTTCGGCTGGAGCGTGAACACACATGGTGTCGGCGACATTGTAGAAGTCGTCAACGCCGTCAGCGATAGCGACATCAACGCGCTTATCGACGAATACGAGTCGGTGTATCAAGTGGCGGATGATCTGCGCAAAGGTGGCGCACGCCACAGCAGCATTGTAGAAGCAGCCCGTATTGAATTGGGCCTGCGCAAGTTCCTGGAAGATGGTGGCTTCAAAGCGTTCACAACCACATTCGAAGATCTATGGGGCCTGGAGCAGCTCCCCGGTTTGGCACCGCAGCGCTTGATGGCCGATAACATCGGCTTCGCGGGTGAAGGCGACTGGAAGACCGCCGCCCTGTTACGGGCGATGAAGGTCATGGCGGCTGGCCTGGATACCGGGACCTCCTTTATGGAAGACTATACCTACCATATGGACCCATCCGGTATGCAAGTATTGGGCGCACATATGCTGGAAATCTGCCCAACGATTGCCGTAGACAAGCCCAGCCTGGAAGTCCATCCGCTGGGTATTGGTGGCAAAGCGGACCCGGCTCGCCTGGTCTTCAACTCCAAGACGGGCCCGGCGATTAATGTGTCAGTCATGGACATGGGCAATCGCTTCCGTATGGTGGTTAATGAAGTCGAAGTCGTCGCTCCGAAAGAGGCCATGCCCAAGCTGCCAGTCGCGCGCGCCCTGTGGGAACCGAACCCGAACTTCAAGGATGCGTTGGCGGCATGGATTTATGCGGGTGGCGCGCACCATACCGGGTTCAGCCTGGATGTGACAACCGAGCACATGAACGATTTCGCTGATATGGCCGGTATCGAATTCCTGGTCATTGGCGAAAATACCGAAATTTACGACTTCAAGAACGAACTGCGCTGGAACGACCTGTATTACGCGCTGGCGCAGGGACTGTAGCGTCTTTTCAAGGTTACGATTTGTCGTAGGGGCACAATCTATTGTGTCCCTACATAAATTTGCGGACAGGAAGTCGTGATAGAATCGCTGTAATAAGACGTTGTTATCTGGAGGCACTCTGATGGTGCTCAACGTTCAAAAGTCTATCTTCGCTGAACTAGCCGATTTTATGGTGGCGCAGCCAACATTGGAAGAAATTGCCGCCTACAAAGTGTCATCTGGCGTACAGCAATATATTGACGATCTATTGGAAAGAAATCGCGAAGAAGGACTTTCAGCGCAGGAACGGCTGGAGTTGGAGAAAATCTTAGCCGTTATACAGATTATCGATGTCGCTAAGGCCAAAGCACAGCTCAAGCTAGCGGATAAGGCATGATGTATATCTCTTCGGACCTTCGCCAGCTTGTATCAGCGCGAGCCGGAGGCTGTTGTGAATATTGTCGTTTGCCTGAGCATGCAAGCGCCGTAAACTTCCATATTGAGCACATTATCGCTGTTTCGCACGGTGGCTTAACTTCTGAGGACAATCTGGCGTATAGCTGCTCCCTTTGCAATCACTACAAAGGTCCAAATATTGCAGCGGCTGATCCAGAAACTGGTAAGCCAACTTTTCTATTTCATCCTCGACTGCATACTTGGGACGATCATTTCTCACTTGTGGATGCTGAAATCGACCCACAAACACCCGAAGGACGAGCGACAGTCAATGTGCTCCACCTAAACGACCTCTCCCGCGTTGAGCAGCGTAAAGTGCTTATTCAATTAGGCCAATACCCGTGTACAAACCATTAATCAGGGGCATTTCCCCTTCTAAGAACTGAGGTATCTCTCATGAAAGCAGCACGATTATTTGGCGCGAAAGATTTGCGCGTTGTTGATGTCCCGGAGCCAGAAAGCCCTGGTGCTGGTGACATCCTGATTAAAGTGAAAGCGGTCGGTATCTGCGGGTCTGACTTGCATATGTATGAAAACGGGCGCATCGGCTACACCGACCAGAGTGATGTATTCACGTTGGGCCACGAGTTCATGGGTGAGGTGGTCGCTGTTGGCGAAGGAGCGCTCGATGGGCACTTCGAGCCATTGCAAGTCGGCCAGCGCGTGGCCGTTGATCCGTGTACGCCGTGTTATGAATGCGAAATGTGTGAACAAGGGCATCCTAACCTGTGCCTGCATCATACATTTTACGGTCTGTTCCCGGAAGATGGCGCGCTGCAAGAGTGCATGATCGTGCATGGGCGCAACTGCTTCCCCATTCCCGATAGCATCAGCGATGGCGGCGGTACGCTGTTGGAAACGCTGGGTGTGGCCATTCATACCGTTGACCTGGCCAAACTGAAGGTCGCTAAGAGCTTGGCCATTATCGGCTGCGGCCCGGTTGGCCTGTTGATTTTGGGGCTGGCTAAAAAAGCGGGTGCCTACCCGATCTATGCCTTCGACAAGTTCGACTGGCGGCTGGAAAAAGCCCGCGAATGGGGTGCTGATGAGGTCTTCAACGTCGACCAAGTGGATGGCGTGCAGGCGTTGATGGATGCCACTAACGGTCGCGGCTGCGATACGGTCATTGAAGCAGCGTGGGCCGATCATTCGATCCAGATGGCAGCAGAGATGGCCGCTTACGGCGGTCGGCTAGTGCTGGTCGGTATTCCGGGTGATGACCAACTGCACATGCAGCATGCTGTCGCACGGCGTAAGGGCCTGACGATCATGATGTGCCGCCGTATGAAGCACACTTATCCGCGGGCCATCGCCATCGCGACCACAGGGATGGTGAACATCGACGAGCTGATTTCGCATCACTTCCCACTGGAAGATACGCCGGAAGCCTTTGCCAAGAACTTCAACTATGACCAGGGCGTACATAAGATCATTATCGACGTATAGTGCGGGAAGTTTTTAGTTCAAAGTTTTTAGTCGCTAGTTTTTTGTCTTATTGCGTAGAAGCAAAGAGGCACAAACTAGCGACTTTCTTTTAGGAAGTCGCTCAGAGCCGCCTGAGAGCAAGCTGAAATTAATGCGGTCCTATGATGAAGCGCTATAGAAACTACAGAGGTATTGGCGACACTATCCTTACCAACCTAGCATTACCTTTTGGTAATTGGTCGGAAATTAGCCAAGTGGTCTATTGCTATTCAGAAATTTCATCGTAAACTATCGGTGCAATCGTGTATTGACCTATTGCCTAGTTGATGAGGAGACTGAAATGCACGGTTATTTCCCACCGAATGATGAAGACGACGATTACGATTACGAAGAAGACGATTACGAATACGACGATGATGATGACGATGACGATTGGGATGATGATGACGATGATGACGACGATTGGGAAGACGAAGAAGACTAAGGTCCTCTAAGTTGAATCTCTAAGTTGTTAGCACCAGATCGTCATTGGACTGATCTACTAATTAACGTAGTCGAAAACCAAACATGATTATACGGAACGCTCATTCGATATGAATGAGCGTTTTTTCGTCTACAGAGACTTCAGGAGTAGTGCGTTACAGGAAGTCTAACGAAAATTGCCTGGAAAATGTGATTTCGTTAACTGTTACACTCTATAACTGCTATTAAGATAGAAGAATGAGCGAACCAGCTCATACATTCTGTCTACTACAGCCCACAGGGAACCAGGTTGGCTAAATTAGAGATCAGCGACCCATTGGCTCGGGAAATTATGAGCCTAGCGAATGCCCAACACTGCACAGTCGATGAACTGTTGCAGCGTTATCTGGTTGCTGCGTATGATGAGACGCCCCCATCCGCTACGGGTGCAGACAGCCAAGCGAGCCCGCCTACGCCTGAACGGATGGCTCAACGTGAAGCCCTGGCACCGACCGAGCGAAACAACGATACACGAGGACGACACTTACGCCTTGAGGACCTACATTTCAGTGAGTTAAGTGTTGTAGACGCGCACCAGGATGTTGGCGGCGCGCTCATCATGTTTGACGATGAACTTAATTGCATCATTGGTGGTGGGCGTGGGTCGTTTGTGTCGGATTCGTTTACATTGTACTCGAACCATCGCCTGGAAGATGTTTTGCCACCAGCGCTGTTCAAACGCCTGGAACGCGCATTTTATTCGGTGTTTGATGGCCAGGAAAGCGATGCGGCGGACCTGCACTATGAAGATGGCATGTACCACGCGCACATCACCCCCCTGTGGGACGATGGCAAGGCCTATGCGGGCTTGCTAATGCTGCAAGAGATGCCTGAACAACACATCTCAGATGAGCGCCAGCACACCCTGGAAAACGAGCGCAGCCGTATTTTGCTCAAGTTCATCCAGGATGTATCGCACGAGTTTAAGACGCCAATCACCTCGATCAAGATTGACCTGTACTTGATGGCACGTAACAAAGACCCGGAACGCATACAGGAACGCATGGCCAATATCGAGAAGCAAGCCGATCTCATCGTGCAGTTGGTGGATGATTTGCAGGCGATGGCCAAGCTAGACAGCGAACAGGCTTTTTCCGCGGTGAGTACGCAATTAGACGTGAATGATGTCGTGCGCACTGCCTATCGTATTGCGCAGAGCAAGAGTACGGGCGATGACACGGCGGTCATCAGCCTGAAGATGACAACCGGCCTGCCGCGTGTGCTGGGCGATTATGACGAGGTGACGCGGGCAATCGCCGAAACGATCCATAACGCGATCCGCTTTACGCCACAGGATGGCAGTATCGTCGTGCAGACGCTGCATGAGGAGAACAATGTCAGCGTGCTGATCCAGGATACGGGCATCGGGATGACGCCCAATACACTGCGTCGGGCCTTCCAGCGCTTCCATCGCGGTGATGAAGCGCACACGACGCCCGGATTCGGACTGGGCCTGTCGATGGCGAAGAAGATTATTGAGAAGCACGGCGGCAACATCCATATCGACAGCCAACCCAATGAAGGCACACTGGTACGCATTACGCTGCCGACGGAAGCGGCTATCGTAGGCGCTATGCGCAGTATTTCTTGAGGCAGAGGTTTGTCGCGAAAGAACGCTATCTCGGTCAGTAAGATTGCAACCCAAAAACGGACACATCGATAATGACACCGATCAATACCAACGAAGTGCTCTATCTGATTGAACGTGCCAAGCGGGAATGGGAAGCCGCTGTTGATGCTTTGCCACAGATCATTTGCCTGTTGGACCCTCAAGGCCATATTGTTAGAGCCAACCGCACTATCGAACAATGGGGCTTGACCACCGTCAAGGAAGTTAAGGGACAGACACTACACGGGCTGCTGCATCCTAACTGCACGGACAAAGCCTGTTATTTAGAAACCTTGTGGCAGTCGTATATTGACTCCAGCCAAGGGGTTTCTATTGAGGTAAATGATCCGGTACTTAACCGCTACCTACATATCCAGATCGAACCTGTGACGCATAACGAAGGGGCACGCATCGAGCTGGCGGACTTCGCAACCGTCCATATTTCCGATATTACTCGTAAAAAAGAAGTTGAGTCCTTATTGGGCTGGCATATTGATAACCTGTCCTCGCTGCTGCATATCCAGCGCGAACTGGCGAATTCGCTGGATGCGAACCGCGTGTTAGATATTGGCTTTGCGGCCGCACTGCGGCTGAGCCAGGCGGCGCGGGGCTGCATCGTCACGCTGGAAGAAAAAGATGTACTGGCATTTTCGCGCGTTAAGAACCTGACCGAAGGCGAATACACTGAGGGCAGCGCTATTCATGAGTTGGTCAGGCAGGTTGTGCGCAATCAGGAGCCCGTTATCTATCGATTGGCCAGCGCATCTGAGCGGTCCACAATCATTTCAGTCAATTCGTCCAGGCTGACACAGGCACATATCATGCTGCCGCTGGTCTCCCGTGGGCAGGCGCTGGGTGTGCTGTATCTGGAAGCAGCCGACGGCGAAGCGTTTTCCGATGATGTCATCGAAACAATCATTTTGCTGGAATCTTCGATTGCGATTTCATTAGACAATGCGCGACTCTATCAGCTTTCAGAAGAGCGCTTGCAAACGGTCCAGAGCCTGTATACAGATGTATCCGATATGGCCCAGTTGAAGACGGACATGATCCGACTGGCGGCGCATGACCTGCGCAACCCGATCACGACGTTGATGATGCATGCTGATATGCTGCGCAACATGGGCGCGGATAACCTCAATGACCGTCAACTGCGGATTGTCGATGTCATCCGTAGCACTTCGGCGCGGATGGCTGATTTCGTACGCGATTTGCTATCGCTGGAACGCATTGAAGAGATTCGGCACGACCTGGATGTGCCGGTGGACCTGACAGAATTGGTGAACCAGGTCGTAGTGGAGCAGGTTGAACGCGCTGAAACGAAAGACATCAACCTGCACACAGATGCCAATATGGATGGTAAGCATCTCTTCGTCAATGGCACGGATTTTATGCTGAGCCTGGCGCTGACCAACCTGGTGACGAACGCCATCAAATATACCGATAACGCAGGCGACGTTTATGTGCGCCTGGTACCAGATAGGCAAACGGTGCGGGTCGAAGTCAAAGACAACGGCTATGGCATCCCTGAGGCAGACCAGAGCCAACTCTTCGAGCCATTTTACCGGGCGCCTACACCGGAAACGACACATATCACGGGCACGGGCCTGGGGTTACATCTGGTGCGCAATATCATTGAGCGCCACCGGGGCGAGGTCTTCGTCAGGAGCGTGCATGGCGAGGGCAGTACCTTTGGATTTACCTTGCCGCGCGCTGAGCGAGCCGGTACCTAATCAAGACCATATGCACTATCGAACCTATAAATAAACGAGTTTGACCTATGACGATCCCCCAGGCACCTGATGCGCTGCGCCCAGCCGATGCCAATACGCAACTTAATGAGCCTGAACGGCTGGATGCCGAAATGCGGTATCTACTCTATATTCTGTCGCATGACCTGCGCGGACCGTTCATCACGCTGCGGGGGTTTGTCGACGAACTGCGCATGATTGCGGATGACATCCGCACCAGCCTGGATGCGGTCATGCCGACGCTGGAACCATCCAGGGCGCAGGATATTACGCTGGCACTGGATGAACTGCCGGAGGTGATGGGCTTCATTGGTGGCGCAGTCGATGGTTTGGACAGCTACATGCAGCGCTTGCTTAAGCTATCGCGGTTGAGCCGGATGGCGCATGTACCGCGATGGTTGGCACCCGATAAAGTGCTCGCAGAGATCATAGCGGAAAAAGCAGGTGATACCGTCTTTAAGCAGGCTGTTATCGACACGGAAGCGATGCAGGACGTGTGGGCAGATGAAGAAGCCTTACACTTGCTTATGGAGGTGGTACTGACGAATGCCTGCCAATATCATCAGCCAGAGCAAGTGGCCAGGGTACACGTCAGCGCGAGCACAGAAGATGGTGGCGTGCTTATCCATGTGAAGGACAACGGGCGGGGTATCAACGAGGCCGATTTACCGCGTATCTTCGAACCCTTTTTCCGGGCAGGTCGGCAGGATACACCGGGTGAAGGCATGGGACTAACCTACGCCCGACAGATCGTGCGCACGCATGGGGGCAAGCTATGGTGCGAATCGCAGATGGATGAAGGAACTTCGTTGTTCATCTGGCTGCCGCTGCCATCGGATGATGCACTGTCATAAAGCGCTCCACATGAAGCACTGCAAAATCTGAACTGAACCGTTCAACAATCATTATGCTTATAGGGTCTGTTTCATCATAGAATAGCAATAAGCAATTGCTTAGGGGTCTGCCTTAGTGTCCCTGGCACTGTCACCATCGAAAGGTAACGTCGAATCAGAAAGAGCCGCCAGGGCCTATGTACGATTATAACGAAACTGGGCAAATTATGGAAAAAGCGATCATTCTGGCAGAAGACAATATGGGCCATGCGCGGCTGATTGAGAAGAACCTCAAGCGGGGTGGTTTAGAGGGCAACGTCACCCACTTTACAGATGGCCGCCAAGTTATGGATTTTCTGGGGTCTGAGAAGAAAGCGGCAAACCCTCACACGATGGTTGTGCTGCTCGACCTGAATATGCCGGTGATGAATGGGTTCCAGGTGTTGCAGTCAGTCAAGAGCGATCCAGCTATGCAGTCGATTCATGTGGTTGTGATGACGACAACAGATGACCCCAATGAACTCCAACGTTGTTATGACCTGGGCTGTGACCTTGCGCTGACAAAACCCGTCGAATACACCAGCTTCGCCAAGACGATTCAGAAACTGGCGCAAGACCTCAACGCGATGTAAATAAGGCACGGTGGCTGATTGCTCTTTAGCAACAAATACGTTTGTGCCAACACCCATCCCGACTTATCTGATATTGAACACGATGCCCATCGTGCATTCGCCGACCATAACGCACTATGGCAATGGGCGTGTCATCTTCGATCATCGGCCCGAACTTTAACATCGGGCAATATGGAGTACAGAAGCAACTCATGTCTACTGTAGAACCGACTCGTGTCTTATACATGGAAGATGATGCCGGACTGGCGGGTTTGCTCAAACGGCGGCTGCGACGGCATGGTTATGCTGTCGATATTGCGCCGGATGGCGAGGTTGGCCTGCAAATGGTCGATGACAATGGCTATGACCTGCTGCTGGTCGACTATAACCTGCCGGTGCTCTCCGGGTTGGAAATTATCCGCACGCTGACAAAGCGCAGCGACTACCCGCCACTGATTATGCTGACAGGCGCAGGTAATGAAGCGCTGGCCGTAGAGGCCATCCAGTGCGGGGCCAGTAATTATGTGGTCAAGGACAACCACGGCAACTATTTTGAGATGCTGCCGACGGTCATCGAGAATGCGCTGGAAAACAAACGGCTGGCGGTCGCAAAGCGCAAAGCGCAGGATGCCCTCAAGCGCTATGAAGTGCTGATCGAAAAAAGCTCCGAATTGACGACGGTGCTGGATGCAATGGGCCGCCTGACGTATGTGAGTTCGTCCGTATTGCAGGTTCTGGGCATCCACGCGCGGGATTTGGAGAACAAGCAACTGGCTGAACTTGTCCATGTAGATGACAGGCCGATTGCTGAAACCATCGTGGCCGATACGCTCAAGCTGGACCGGGCCGAATCGACGAAGGCCATTTACCGGGTGCGGAATGCGGCGGACAAATGGCGCTGGATGGAGACTTACGCCACCAACCTGTTTGACGAGCCACTTATCGGCGGCATCGTCATGCACTGGCGCGACGTCACCACACGGGTGGACGCCGAGCAAGCGGTTGAATCTAGCGAGAAGCGCTACCGGACGCTGTTCGAGCAGTCTAACGATGCGATTATCATCATGGATTTGTCCGGCAATTTGATCAGCGTCAACCAACGCGCAGCGGATATGCTGGGGTATGACCAGGCCGCTATGCTCGAGATGACGTATCAAATGCTGGGACGGCCAGAAGATCGAGCAGCCCGCGTGGCCGAGTTAGAGTCCATGCAGGTGGATACGACCATTCCGGTGGCGGAAATCACGCTGATGAAATCGGATGGCAGTAGCGTGCCGATTGAGCGCAATATGGCGCTGGTCCGCGATGAAACTGGCCAGCCACTGCATATCCAGAGCATCATGCGCGATATCTCTGAACGCAAAGCGGCTGAAGCAGTCTTGCGCGAAAGCGAAGAACGCCTGCGCTCGACGGTGCTCTCGCTGGATGACGTGGTACTGCTGCTGGACGAAAACGGCCTGTTCATCGACTTTTACGAGCCGAGCAATTCGTCTAATTTCGTGGCGCTGGATAAGTTCCTGGGTAAGGGCATCGAGGCTGTACTGCCGCCCCACGCTGCGGCCATGTTCGACGAAGCGGTTATCCGGCTGCGCGCCGAGGGCCAGGTACAAAAGTTTGATTATCCGCTAGAGACGCGCAACTCAACGCTGTGGTTCGGAGTCACGCTTTCCACTCGCTATGATGTCAACGACAAACCCGCAGGCATCACGGTTGTCGCGCGCGATATTACCGACCGCAAGCTCTCTGAAGACCGGGTACGACAGAGCGAAGAGCGCTTCCGGCAGTTGTTCGAGCTGGCGCCAACGGGCATGGTCATCCTCAACTCGGCAGGCGAGCTTCTGCGCATTAACCGGGCTTTCTGCGAGCTATTGGGCTATACGGATGCGCAACTGCGCACCAAACGCTTCGATGACATCGCTTACCCGGCAGACCGCGGCAACCTCAAGGTCACGGAAGATGCCACAACGACAACCTTCTTCCATATGGAATGCCGTTTACTGCGCAGTAGTGGCCAGGTCGTGTATACACTGATTGAGGCAACAGGCATCAACTACCTGGGTGGTGACGATGTCTATCTGCTGGCACAGATCACAGATATTACCGACCGCAAACGCGCTGAAGCGCTGCTGAACGAATACGTCACGCAGCTTGAGCTACTGCAACAGATCGAGCAGGACCTCAATCAGACGCTGGTGGTGGAAGAAGTGCTTAAGCTAGCGTGTGATACGGCTATGCATCTGAGCCTGGTGGAGTGCGTGCATATCGCTCTATACGATGCGAATACACAAGTTCTGAAGCTAGGCTACAGTTTTAACACGCCGGGTTACGAGATCGGGCAAGTGCTACCGCCGGGAACGCTAGCGCATACCGTCGCCAGAACGAGCGAAGCGCAACTGGTCGAGAATTTGCCGACGACGCCGTATCAACCGCTGTATAGCAATGCGATAGCGACCATCAGCGTGCCGCTCATTACGCAGAGCCGCCTGATCGGTACGTTGACTCTGGAAACCAACAGCGCCCATCTGCTAAACCCGGATCGGTTTGAATTCCTGCGGGTGTTGGCGGGACGTATGGCTATCGCCATTGAAAATGCGGACCTGTACAGTGCATCGCAGCAGCAACTGGCAGAACTCAAGCAACTCCATGAACGGCTGGATCATATGGCCTATCACGACGCCTTAACCGACCTGCCCAATCGCTTCATGTTCGAGGAAACGCTGGACCAAGCGTTGAAGCAAGCCGACACCGACAAATCCATGCTGGCGGTGCTGTTCATCGACCTGGATAATTTTAAGCAGATTAACGATAACCTGGGGCATATCATCGGTGATGCAGTTTTGCAGCAGGTGGCCATGCGGCTAAGGCAAAATACGCGCGAAAACGATGTCACAGCACGTATGGGCGGCGACGAGTTCATGGTTCTGGTACGCGACTTTGAAACCAATGATGTAGCCATCGGCGTGGCGGAAAATATTCTGCATGCGTTACGCCAGCCCTATTTCATCGACAGCCAGAACCTGTACCTGAGTGCCAGCATCGGCATGAGTTTCTATCCATCGGACAGCCATCTGAGCGTGGATTTACTGGCCAAAGCCGACAGCGCCCTGTATCGCAGTAAAGCCGCCGGGAAGAACATCTTTCAGGTGTATGACTCCGACCATAGTGCGACCTCGCAGGAGCAGTTCAATTTTGGCAATGAACTGCGGCGAGCGCTCGATCATGATGAGTTTGTGCTCTACTATCAGCCGCAGATGGACCTGAATAGCGGCCAAATCACCGGGTTGGAAGCGCTGCTGCGCTGGCAACACCCCAAGCGGGGGTTGGTCATGCCGGGGAGCTTCATCACGGTTGCGGAAGATCGAGGGATGCTGGGGGACATCGGTGACTGGATTTTGACAGAACTCAGTCGCAATCAGCGGCAGTTGGCCGACTTGGGGCATCAGCCGCAAATGGCGGTGAATATGGCCGTTTCGCAGTTCGAGCAGGTGGATTTTGTGGCACGCTTGTGGCGTATTCTGGAAGCCAACGAGGCGGACCCATCGCGTATTGAGATTGAAGTCACCGAGCGCAGTATGCTCAGCGATTTTGACGCGGCCCACTATAAGTTGAAAGAATTGAAGGGACTGGGCCTCAAAATTGCGCTGGATGACTTCGGATCGGGGTATTCCTCGCTGGGATATTTGCAGCATCTGGAGATCGACACATTGAAGATGGATCGGTCGCTGATTGCGTCGATGGATGAGAATGAAACCGACAGCAAATTGACCTCGCGCAGCCGAGCGATTACGCGCTCGATTATTACACTGGGTAAAAACCTGGGGTTATCCGTCGTGGCGGAGGGCGTCGAAAACGAGGCTCAGTTGGATTACCTACGCGAGAATGGCTGCGACATCATCCAGGGCTATCTGGTTTCCAAGCCGCTGTCACTGGATGATCTGCGCGTGTGGTTGGATGCGCGAGAAGAGGTTCCGGTGGTGTAGAACCCCCATCCTCGGTCCTTCCCCGAAGGAGGAAGGATGCCTTTTGCACTGAACAACCAACAACGCCTGATGAGAGTCCGGCGTTGTTTTATTTACCCAGGCCTCCTGTCTAAAGGCAAATAGGGTCCAGTTTTTAGGCTTTGTCGCTTGCTCCCATGTTTTGCACGATCAGTGGACTTCGTTGGCATGGTTCCCAAGCTCCAATAGATAGTAACATAGAGACAAATTAGTATCCGTCAAAGGCTGTTATGATGGATCCTTTCCGTCAAGCTTTTATCCAAAAAATACAAAACGTATTCACGACGCAGTTGGAAAATGACCAGATATTTGTCGAAACAGCGCCCCGCTATTTTGATGCGGATGCGGCCAAATCCGAGTTGTTTTTCTCGAACTGGTGCGATATTCCGCTAGAGGTACTCGTCAGACATCGCAACCATTTTGCCTATTTAAATGTTTGTGGGTTTCACTTTTACTTACCCGCTATTTTGACTGCTTGCATCTTGCATACGGATGAGGTTGATACCCTTGTTACGAATGTCGAATTCGACTTAACGCCCCCTAAGCCAAATCAAACCGTGTATCCCATTTTCCAGGCACGCGCTGACACCTTTACGCCAGACGAATGCGCCGTTATTGCGAGCTACTTTGAAAATCATGCTGACCTGTTCCCAACTGATTACTGGAAAATGAAAGAGACTGAACGCATCAAAGCGCTGATTTTTTGGCAGACAAAAGCTGATGAGCCTCATTGTGGGCCTCATGAGACCTAAAAACGCCCGACAGCAGTCAGGCGTTTTTTGTTATTTGCTAGGGTGCGTCGTCTTAGGCGCTGGCGACATGATAACGGTTTTCTGCGATGAGGCGGGCGTAATGTTCGATGACTTCGTCCATCATAGTAGGCCAGGACTGTGTTTCTGCATAGGTGCGGGCGCTGAGGCCCATCCGCTGGAGCGTCTGTGGGCTGCTGATGACGCGCTGGACACGGTCGATCAGCGATTCGGTGTCGCCGATGTTGAAGGTATAGCCCGTGACGCCCTCGTCCACCACATCGGGGATACCACCAACGCGCGTGGCCACAACGGGCAATCCGGCAGCCATCGCTTCAACCACGACCAGACCGAAGGTTTCCAGGGCTGAGGGGAATACGAAGACATCACTGCTGGCGTAGGCCTGGGAGAGCGCTTCGCCCTTCATGTAGCCCATGAACTTGGTATTCGTTCCGGCGAAGTGGGCTTCTAAATTTTCGCGTTCGGGGCCATCACCGACAATGGCGAGGCGTACATGCGGCAAGCGGTCAACGACTGTTTTGAGTTTATCGACCTGCTTCTCCTGGCTGAGGCGACCCACATAAAGCAACAGTGGTGCATCGGGGTGTCCATCACTGAGTTGATGACGCATGGCGGCGTTTTTATGGCTAGGATTGAACTTTTCCGCATCGACGCCACGCTTCCACAGGCCAACGTCGTTCACACCGATGGACTGCATGTACTGTAAGACCGCGTTACTGGGGGCCAGCGAATAATCGGCCCAGTTAAAAATCAGTTTGGTGAGAATGTCGGTGACGGGGGTCATGAAACTGAGGTTATAGTGCTGCGCCAAACGTGCCAGGTCCAGATGGAAGCTGGCCAGGGTCGGGATGCCAAGGCGCTTGGCCATAATCATACCAGGGATGCCAACCATCACAGGATGGATGAAATGAGCGACATCTGGCTGGAAAGCCTTGAGTTCTTTATAGGTATTATAGCCAGGTGGCCCAACGCGCAGTTCAGGATAAAGTGGCAGGGTCATGCCGTTGACGCTGATGACACGCACCCCGTTGTATTCGTCAATGCCATCGCCCAGGCGCGGCGCGACGACAATTGGCTCGACGCCATGCTCAACCAGGTGGTCCAGCAGCAAACAGACCACGCTGACGATGCCATCTAATTTGGGCAAAAATGTTTCCGTGAATATCACGACACGCATGGAGACTCCCCCGTTGAGTCGAATGAGGCAACAACGACGGCTTCGATGTCGCTAACAACTACTATTTGTAACACACGAGACGGCGAGTGGTCACGGGAGAGTTACATTAAATGGGCGTTTATTTAGATACACTCAACTATTGTGGAGTATTAAAAGAGAGATGTATCCGTGCCTTCGCCGCCATTGTCGATGCCAGGGATCTCCTGCGTATCGTAAGCCGAGTTTTCCGGGATTTTTTCAGGGGAGTGATTGTGATGGGTATTCACGGGCATGACGACGGTATCGCCATCATAGGCATCAGTATTCACTACACCATTAAGTTCCCGTGTTTCAGTAGGTTCAGCAATGACGACCACCGCCGAAATATTATCGCGGCCACCGCGTTCATTGGCCAGCGCGACCAGCTCATTGGCAATTTCCTGGGGATCATCGGAGGCCGTCGCTACCTGGGCGATGTCATCAGCCGTGAGGTGCAGCGTCAGGCCATCGGAACACAAAACAAGACGGTCATGATAAGCAAGCTGCACATTCTGAATAATGTCCACTTCCAGGTCACGACCCTGACCCAGCGCGCGATAGAGCACGTTGCGCATGGGGTGTGTGTCGATTTCATCGGCGCGGATGTGACCCGCTTCTAAGAGGGCTTGCACAAAGCTGTGATCGCGCGTGATCTGTATGATGGTGTTGTCGTACTTATCGACCAGATAAGCGCGGCTGTCGCCCACATGGGCCAGCACGACATCGCGCCCACGGATAAAAGCCAGGGTTAAAGTAGTGCCCATGCCCTTGAGTTCTGGGAAGTCCGTAGCGCGGTCGATGATGTCACGATTGGCGGCCTGGATCGCATGTTTGAGCAGAGCAGCCAGTTCGTCTTCTGTAATGTCGTTGTAGGACTCTTCATTGACGTCTTTGTTGGTGACGAGCGCAGCTTCAACACGTTCCACGGCAATTTTACTGGCTTTTTCGCCCGCGACAGCACCACCCATGCCATCGGCGACGGCGGCCAGTACCTGTGTTTCGCTATCCCACAGTAAAACATTATCTTCATTGTTGCCGCGAACACGCCCTCGGTCCGAGAGCGCACTGCTACGCAGGCGAATATGGTGTTCAGGGCGACCCATGCCTGGCTCCTAAGTGCTGTCGATTGCTCTCACGCCCTAGCATATTGACAGCGGATGTCCATATAAAAGTCATTCTAGTATAATTACGTTGCTCTGCAAACAACGTTGTACGTTGCTAAAAACCAGTATACACATTTTTTAGAACTCCGAACGACTCCATGACTTATAAAAACCAAACTAACCGATTTGTATTGTTTTTGCAGGCCTGTTTTTATGGGTTGGTGCACCATCTAGCGTGATGGTGCTGGGCGCGGTAGGCTGAGGCAATCGACCTTTTCAGTTTCGACTTTTTCAGCGACGATAACCATAGCTAAAGACCGATTATGACCCCCATTATACGACTTAAAGATGAGTAGCTCATCCATGTTTCTGAAAGAATCGCATAAAGCTTACCCATTCCGTGATTTGCAGCCTGCCGACATCCCGGCGGTGCGCGATTTGATCCTGGCGGGGTTAGAAGATCGCTTTGGTTTTTTGCTGGATGGCGTGAATCCCGATCTGGATGACATCTATGCCCATTACATTGAGCAAGAAGCCAACTTCATCGTGCTGGAGCAGGACAACCAGATTGTCGGCTGCGGGGCATTGATTAAAGAAAACGACAGCGACACGGTCTGCCGGATTGTGCGCGTGTCTGTGAGACATGAGCTACGCGGACAGGGGCTGGGTCAGCTGATTAGCACGCGCCTGATGGACATCGCCCGCGAACGCGGCTTTGAGCGCATTGAGGTCGAAACCAACAGCAATTGGGCCAGTGCGCTGAAATTGTACAAGGGACTGGGCTTCATCGAGTACAAGCGGGTGTATGTGCCGGAGTACGACTTTACCGAAGTGTATATGGCGATGATGATTTAGAGGGCGAACCCCCATCCTCATTCCTTCCCCCGAAGGAGGAAGGAAGTCCTAACTGCATGAATGGATGTTAATTTAAAGTGCGCTACGAAGGCATCCACACAATAATTTATAGCTAGTGGACCTCACCCGTTGACCAAAGGGGCTGGCGCTGGCTATACTGACGCTAGATTGATGACTTAGCGAGATACGAGGGCAAAATGGCCGAAAATACAGTTGATCCCAAGCTGCTGGACCTGCTGCGCTGTCCAGTGGCCGTTCACTATACCGACAAGGGCGACGACCCCGGCAAGCTGGAACTGGTCAAGGGGACCTGGCTGGTATGCGCTGACAGCGGCTACAAGTACCCCATCCGTGATGGCATCCCGGTGATGCTGGTGGATGAAGGCGAACGCTGGAAAGATACCCCGGTTGATGCCCTACCCGTTCCGCCGCCTGCTGCTGAGTAACGATGCGCTTACTGATCGCTACACAGAACAAGGGTAAGGTCGCGGAGTACCAGAATTTGCTGGCAGACCTCGACTGCGAAATCGTCGGGCTGGGGGACATCGGCCTGGGGAATTTAGATGTCGATGAAACCGGCACCACGTTTGAAGAAAATGCCATCATCAAGGCACGGGCCTATGCTGAGGCCAGCAACATGCTGACGCTATCGGATGACAGCGGCATTGTGGTTGATGCACTCAATGGCGAACCGGGCATCTACAGTGCGCGTTATGGCGGCCCTGGGCTGGATGACGGCGGGCGTCGGCGACTGCTGCTGTCAAATCTGCTGGGTGTGCCCAATGAGCAGCGCACGGCGCATTTTACCTGTGTCATCGCGGTAGTCGATCCGCAGACGGATGCCGCCTACACGGCCTATGGTCAGGTCGATGGCCACATCATGACCGAGGAGCGCGGCAATAGCGGCTTCGGCTATGATCCCGTGTTCCAGCCCCTGGGAGAATCGCGCACCTTCGGCCAGATGGACGCTGCGGAAAAAGACCCCATCAGCCACCGAGGCGTGGCCGCCAAACAGCTCCCGGCTATCCTGGCGCAGATTGAGGCCGATTAGTCGTCAGCCAGGATACTCCATACGCGCAGTGCGCCATCGTAGGATGGGCACTCACTGCAAGAGTAGCCTCCGCCGGCAGATACGATGACGCGACTATCTGGACTGATGGCAATATCGTTGTAGTTCTCGAAATGACCTTCGAGTTCTGTAATTAGCTGGTTTCCTTCTATATCCCAAAGTCGGATTGTCTTAGAAGTATTCTCTGCTGAATATCTTGATTCTGCCCCTGATACAAGCAACGAATCACTCAGAAACTGAATAAATAGCGGCGAATCCGTGCCGACTGCATTGTCCGTAAGACAGTTCTCAAGTTCGCCTGTATTGACGTCATAAATTACGATATAACATTCAAGAACAGTACTATTTGCGGCAAGGAGATCACCTTCAGGACTAAAGGCCATCGGTCCGAATCCGTTGAATGTCTTCAATTGTGCAGTGTTTTCCAAGTCAGGGTCCAGAGGACGCTGATTGAACCTAGCTTCAAGTACAGATGCCACATTCCATAGCTCAAAGCCTGTGCCCCAGGGATCGACACCAGATAATGCAATCACTTGCCCATCAGGGCTGAATGTAACGCTGCTATGCGAAAAAGGGCCTAAGTTAGCTGTCCATATTGAGGCCAAAGGCTCATCTAGAGTGCCTATATCTAGAGTTTTTTCCAAATCCCATAAGTAAACTACATTAGGCGAAATGTCGCTTTGGATACCATGATAGGTTGCCAATATTGAACCATCGGGGCTAAAGGCTATATCATAGAGTGTGCCATCGTATTTGATGCGGCCAACGAATTCTGATGTATTCATATCCCACAGATGAACATACACCCCCTCCGACCCATCTAAGGCACTCCCTTTTAGTGCTAAAAGCTTGCCATCAGGACTGAATTCCACCATGCTGAAACCAACGGGTTGTGTGGTGTTTTCAGGTTGCTCAATATACAGATCACTTCTTGCTTTGACACCTGCCATGACATCCCAGAATTGGACAATAGCCCCATGTACAACGGCTAAAATGCTCCCATCCTGATTGAAATCTGCATCGGTATAAGCGTTCTCTTGCCATAGGGAATAATGACTGAATACAGCAACAGAGTTTTCCGTGTCTGGGTCCCATTCATAAATATCGGGACCAAAATATCGTTTGAATAAAATGGATGATTCCGTTGGATGGAGTGCAAACGCAGCAGCACGCCCTTGTGTGTATTCGAATAGCTTCTCACCAGTTGCCAAATCCCAGATGTCAACTGATCCCATGCTCCATTCTGCTGAGGCAAAACCAATCAGAAGCCTACTATCTGGTGTAATGAGAAGTTCACCAGGTGCATAGTATTCATTAGGTTGAACAGTATATCGTTCTTCTTGTGTAATAGCGTCTATAGTCGTGATGCCATCGCTAGTAACGAAAGCGATGGTATTGCCATCAGGGCTGTATGTGGTTGCATAGCCCCCTGACCAAACAGCAGCATCAGGCGCATACCATCTCTGCTGGACACTGGCCCACTGTTCGGGTTCCAGTTCGACGACATTGGCCGGGTCGCTCGTATCCCAAAGCAATACGGCATTATTGTCCCATCTGTTGATAAGGACAAGTTCAGTAGCACTAGGGCTGAAGATGATTTCAAAAATAGATACATGTGGAATAATCCGCTCAGATACTATCTCTCTTGTCTCAACATCCCATAGCCTCAGAATGTCATTTTCATCTCGATTTGCAAGAATATTGCCACTGATAGTCGCTAACACACTGCCATCTGGGCTAAAAGCCAGTGCGTTTACTGTTTCTTCTGGCACGAACCAGCGATCAGCAGGCACATGTTCATATAATTCAGCATCGTAGAAAATCAGCCCCAGTGAACCTGCTAGCACAATCTGTTCACCATCAGGTGTATAGGCCATATCTTCAACATACCCATAACCAATGATGTTGATCTGCTCGATCTGGTCGGCATTTTCGACAGTTATGGGTTCCAACGCGACATCCTGAGCCATGACGGTCAGAGGCAGCAGCAGGCAAATGAGACTCAGCAAGGTTTTCATCAACGGCTCCCGATAGCTATTAACGAATTTGCTTATAGTGTAGCCGCTGACTGCCTCAAATAGCATTCAGCGTAGTGCAGGCGAATAGGGGGCACCAGTCAGTCAACTGCTTGCTCTTGCCCCTATCGCCTGCTATGATGATACAATCGAACAAATGAGCGAAAACAGGGGTATTCATGAGCAATCAGATTGCGATTATCGACGTGGCTGAGGGGTTCCGGTTTGCGCTGACGGAAACGTTTGAATCCGTGCGTGGGATGTACCTGGATAAGGGCACGTCACTGTTCGAGACGCTGGCAGGCATCAGCGCGGAACAAGCTTCTATGCCGATTTCCGACAACTGCGCGACCATCGCGGCACAAGTGGACCACACGCGCTTTTACCTGGATGTCATGCACGAATCGCTGGTCAAGCGCGAATACGTACAGGGGTCCGATTGGGCGCACATCTGGAACACGGTCAGCACGGTGGATGCGCTCCAGTGGCAGGCGATTGTCAACAATTTGCGTGCCAGTTACGATCAGGTGGTGGCGGACCTCAATACCCATGCAAGTTGGACCGACGCACTCGAGCTATCGTGTATGCTGGGTATGATCGTCCACAGTGCCTATCACCTGGGCGAGATTCGGCAGGCGTTGTGCTTCATCTCGTATCAGCAGGCGCAGCAAGGCTAAGAGAAACCCCTATCCTCTGTCCTTCCCCATGAGGTGGAAGGATGCCTTTCTACTGGCGTGGACTGTACATCATCGCCCGATGCTAAATGGATAGAGAGATGTGTTCAACAGACGATCTTTTCGTAAATAGGCTTGGATATGAAGTTTGAACATCCCTTAACGGGGCTGGCGTTGATAAGCGTCCATTGGCATGGCATAATTGGGTGATGTCAATTAATCCACATGATGAGAGCAAGCCCAATGGCCGATAATCCTGAACAGACTGAAGAAACGGTAGAAAACGCGCTGCCAGCGATTTTCGTCACCAATGGCACGAACGCCGTCGGTATGGCGCTGGTACAGCAGCTTGTCGCGGCGGGTTATAAAGTCACCGCCGGGACCGACCTGGGCAGCGATGGCGCTTTCGCCCTGCGTGATGCGGGGGCCGTGCCCGTCTACCCGGATATGACACGCGCCAGCAATCTGTTCAGCCTGATGCTGATGGCCAAAGCGGAAATCGTCGTCAATACGGTCGTGGAAGCTGTCAATGGCCTGCCGCAGAAGCTCGGCAACTGGCGTGACAGCCTCGATCTGGTTGAAGCCGGAACGCAAGCCGTTGTAGCAGCAGCAGGCAAAGCAGGCGTCAAGCGCCTGATCCATGTCAGCGCGACCTCGGCTTATGGTGACCAACACGGCCACGATGTCAGCGAAGATACGCACCTCAGCAACGACAATGAACTCTACGCCGCTATCAATCAGGCAGAAGCAGCCGTCCTCGATGGCGCGATTCCAGGGTATGTGCTGCGAGCTGGGTTCATCTATGGGCCACAGTCAGCCGCCAGCCGGGAAATCTACGAAGGCCTTAACGTCAGCAAGGGCGTGAAAACAGGCCACGGCAAAAAAGCCTGGATCCATGCAGGCAGCATAGCCGATGCCATCATGATTTTGGTTCAGCGCGAATTCAGTGACGACGAACCCAAAGCCAGCGTCTACAACATCGTTGGCGATGATTTTGCCACGCCGGATGCCTTCATCACCGACTTTGGCAATGCAATGGGCGTCGGCACACCGCAGATAAGCGGCTGGGGCTTCAGCCTGCGTGAGCCGGACCCGGTTCTGCTGGCCGTATTGAACGACAGCGCACTCCCTAGCAACGCTAAAGCCAAGGAAGAACTGGGATGGTCGCCGCGTTATAACCACCTGGGTGGTATTGATGCGACCCTGTTAGCGTGGCGTGCTGAAAGTACCTATGGCGAAGATGAAGTTGAAGAACAATCCGAAGATGACGTGCTGGCTTTACCGGCATCGTAAAGTAGGCACATGACAAACGATATATCCCAACTCAAAGGCATCTTATTCGACCTGGATGATACACTCATCGACTGGAGCGGCTACGAGGGTGATTGGCCCTCTATGGAACGCCGCCACCTCACCCAGGTCTATGAATTCTTGAAGGACGCAGGCCGCCCGCTGAAGATCGGGTTTGAGGATTTTGCGACCGAATACCGCACGCGCACAGCCAATGCCTGGGAAGAAGGCCGAGCGACCCTACGCGCGCCCCATATGATCCGTATATTTGAGAGCACGCTAGCCGATTTTGGCTTTGAGCCAGATGACGACATCAGCTATGACAAGTGCCTGGAAGCGTATGGCTGGGGTCCTGTCCCGGGTGTGAAGGTCTTCCCGGATGTGCCGCCCATGCTGCAAGAATTTTTGGATCGGGGGCTGACGATTGGCATCATCACCAACGCCAGTCAACCGATGCGCGTCCGTGACCATGAATTGGCCGGGTTCGACCTGCTGCGCTACTTCCAGAATGATGAGATTCGGCTGGCAGCAGCCGACATCGGCTACCTGAAGCCGCACCCGCAAATTTTCCATCATGTGTTGGATAAAATGGATGCCCGCCCGACGGAAGTCATCTATGTGGGTGACAACCCGGTCGCGGATATTGTCGGCGCACAGCACGCCGGGATGCGCGGCGTCCTGCGCTGGACGGATAACATCTCACCGCTGGCCAGCGATCTGGTCGAGCCGGATGGCATCATTGAAACATTCTATGAGCTACCCAAATTGCTCGATGACTGGTTCCCTGGGTGGTAACGGGTGACTTTCCCAACCCTTACTGAGCGCAACCTCATCCTGACAGGCTACATCGAACCCAACCGCCCCCGTATCGGGCGGCAGGTTGCGGAGCGGTTGCGTATGCGCTTCGTCGATGTGGAAGCCGAGATTGAGCAGCGCACGGGCGAAGAACTGGAAGATATCCGCAGCAACTATGGCGAACGGCGCGTCAAGACAGTTGAGAACGAGATCATGAACCAGGTGGTGCTGTATCGACAGACGGTGCTGCGCATCAATGGTTCAACATTGATGCACGATGACCACCTGGAAACCTTGCTGCCGAACAGCATTGTCATTTGCCTGATTGCGCGGTTGGACTCGATTTTGCAGCGGCTGCACCTCTCGCTAGGGGCACGTTATCATGACCCGGCAGAACGGGCTATGGCACTCGGTCGGCTGAACCGCGAATGGGCGGTGCGCGGCAAACCGGGGGTCCATGAGATTGATGCGACTGACCTCGACGAGGAAGCCATCGTCAGCCAGACGATTACACTGTGGCAGGAATTGGCCATCGAACGGGCATAACCTGTTCTCGTTATGGCGGAAGATCAAAGCCATATTGTGTTTTACTGTCAGACCCCTATCCTCGGTCCTTCCCCCATGAGGTGGAAGGATGCCTTTCTTAGTCACTTAGCAACAGGCAAAAGTCCCTCATATCATAGGGAGTGCCTATTTATGACAAAAGCCAATACTACAATAACGTTTAGTCACTGGTACAGACCACTGGCTACGCTCACCCTCTAGATTCTGCTAAAATAAAGGCAAGGGCGTTCGTTAATAGGAACGCGCTCCTACCATCTTTTACCAAAAACACGTCATGCGTTTTTGACCATTCGACTTTTCACTGCTTGTTTTGACGAGGAATCACGATGGCAAAATTAAACATCAGCCTGGCCCAGATGCATATTGCGCTTGGGGATGTCACCCGGAACCAATCAAAGATGGAAGCCCTGGTCGCAGAGGCCGCGCGGCGTAAGTCGCATGTGGTGGTCCTGCCAGAGTTATGGTCGACCGGGTATGCGCTGGCCGAAGCCAAGAGCTATGCTGATGAACTGAGCAAGGGCATGTTCGCCGCGATCTCTAAGACGGCGACCCAGAACAAAATCGCCATTGTCGGATCGATATTGGAGAAGCGCGGGTTGGAAGTCAGCAATAGCGCGCCGCTTTTCGCCCCCAATGGGCGCATGGTCGGCGTCTATCGTAAGGTGCATTTGTTCCGCTTGATGGACGAGGACCAGTATTTGCAACCGGGTCCCTCTCTGACGCCATTGGACCTGCCCTGGGGCACAACCGGCATTGCCATCTGCTATGACCTGCGCTTCCCGGAATTGTTCCGCAAGTATGTGGTCGATATGAACGCGCGTATTATTTTTATCCCGGCAGAGTGGCCCAAGATACGGGTCGAGCATTGGCGGGCGCTATTGATCGCACGGGCAATTGAAAACCAATGTTATATCGTAGCGACGAACGCCGTTGGCCAAACGGGCGATACTGAGTTCGGCGGCCACAGCATGATTGTCGATCCCTGGGGCAAAATTGTTGTCGAGGCTGGCGAAAGCGAGCAGCTCATCACAGCGGCTATTGAGCTGGAGGTTATCGACGAGGTACGGCGCAAAATCCCGGTGTTTGAGGATATGCGCCTGGATATTTATGGTTAAACGCTGGCTATTTGGGTCATCAGAGGAGCCTGAACCACCGCCGGAGAGGCAGGATTTCTCTATTGCCTACCCGGCCTATGGGGAACCGCCCCCGCCGGAGAAACGGCCCACGCCCATCAGCAAAAAAGTGCTGATGATTACGCACAATCCGTATTTGCTGGCACAGCAGCAAACGGTGCGCCAACATTTCAAATGGAATAGCCCTACCGCGCTGGCCCGTGCTTACATCGAGGATGTTCGCTGGGCCAGTTATGGTTATGCCAACTACCAGATCGTTGAACATCAGGTGGTGGATGCCTTCCCCGTTAAGCGCGACGGGTTCCGCTATACAGCCAAAAGCTATGTCAATGCATGGCATAAACGCGAGTTCCACGACCCGGATGGCGTGGATTATGACAAGCTGGTCGAAGCATTCCGCATTGTCGAGCGCATCGACAGCGGCGAGATCGACGAAGTATGGCTCTTTGGGCATCCGTATGGCGGCTACTACGAGAGCATCATGGGTGGGCCGGGCGCTTTCTGGTGTAATGCCCCGGCGCTGACCAGCACGGCCCATGCCAAGCGCCGTTTCGTGATGATGGGCTTCAACTTTGAGCGTGGCGTCGGCGAAATGCTGGAAGACCTGGGCCATCGGGCGGAATCAATGCTATTTGAAGTGACCAAAAATCTGCCAGATGACAATCTGTGGCGGCGCTTTATCCGCTATGATAAGACGTATCCAGGGCAAGCTGAATGTGGCAATGTACACTTCGCCCCTAACAGCGAGCGTGACTATGATTGGGGCAACCCGCGGCCAGTCCTCAGCAGGTGTGATGATTGGTATCACTTCCCAGAGCTAGCGGGTGCGCCTCGGCGTGTCGATTGCAGCGAGTGGGGCAACGGCGACATCCGACTACATCATCTGTGGTGGTTCCGACATATGCCGCATATAATGGGCGAAACGGCAGGCATCGCCCATAACTGGTGGCAATACATCATCGATCCGAATACTGTTTAGCAGGTACACGATTCAATTTTTACAGGTTCCTTATACTGTTTTGCCCTTCCCCCTCTGATAAGCACATACAATGGAACGGCAGCCACTTATGGGTGGCTGCCTAATTACTCACCTCCCCTTGGAGAAGTTCATGATGAAGCGTTTCTTGATTCTATTTGCGGTTGTCCTCATGCTGATGGCAACATTGACTGCCTGCGGTGGAGATGCCACC
Organism: Anaerolineaceae bacterium; assembly: GCA_002699585.1. Taxonomy (GTDB): domain Bacteria; phylum Chloroflexota; class Anaerolineae; order Aggregatilineales; family Phototrophicaceae; genus Phototrophicus. Next base: position 151,577 of record PABP01000010.1, read on the forward strand.
CCAACACCTGAGGATACAGACGACACGACCTCACAGACGACCGATGATACCAGCACGGACGATACGGATAGCGATGATAGCAACGCTGATGATAGTGAGGCTGAGGCTAGCGACACATCTGATGAAGCTTCTATGGACATGACTGAAGCCAGCTTTGAAGACAGCGGCTTGACCTTCATGGTTCCGGCGGATTGGACTTCATGGGGCGCCGGTAACCAGGGCAGCCTGGAATATCTCTATCCAGAAACGGCGAATGTCTCTGTTCGGGATACCGCCTCGTCTAACAATTTGTATGCCAGCGCCTTTGGTGACGCGGAATCGCTGGAAGCGGCCCTCGAATTTGCCAGCCAGCAAGCCAACAACGCAGAACCGACGGTGGAGGAATACACCAGCGAAGATGGCCGCACTGTGCTGTATACGCTGTATGAAGTCGGCGGCAATGAAGCGGTACTGGCAGCAACTGACGCTGGTGACAGCACCTGGGCCACTGTATTTGCCTCTGCAACAGGTGAAGATGGCCTATCTGAAGATGCGATCAATACGATCCTGATGGTAGCTGCATCAATGACGGTTGCAGAGTAACCCAGAGCACAATTTCTACATAACATATCTGGAACGCCATCTCATCTTGAGGTGGCGTTTTTGCTTTGGGCAGCATCATTAGACAAGGCATCGGCGACGACTTTGGCAAAATAGACGCCGCTGATGGGTTGGCCACCGGGCATCGGATAGAGGGCCGGGAGAGCCGCAAAGCCCATACTCAGTTTGAGGGCATAGTTGGCCTGTTTGTCCGCTGAGGACCATGAGCGCATCTGATAAGCGCCAAGCTGGACGGTGAGGTCCAGGGCGGCCTGCTGCAAAATACGCCCATACCCCCGGCGGCGATGGTCTTCTTCCACAGCGAAGGTCTGTACGAAGGTTTCCGATAACGGCTGGCTATGCCGTTTGAGAGTTTTTTCCTCGTTTTGGGTCAGGTAACTGGCAGGGGCGATAAGCGGCTGCTGGTGGATCGAAATATGGCCGACGATGGTATCGTCTGTGCAGGCCGCGATGTAATAGGTATCGGGACGGGCAGCGCCATCAGTCAGGGCGTGACGGGCCATCATCACGCGCTGTAGATGGTCAGTCAACGCGGGCCAGAGGGCATCCTCGGCAGTGATCTGATGGATTTCAATTGGCATGGAGTGGGCAGGTTCCTTTCCTGGTAGGCACAATAGAGATGTGGTCGGATGCAGCATACTGCGCCCCTACAATACCTCATTAGTCATGTAAATGCTTATGAGCAAATCCAGCTTTCGAGACCGTTTATTCAAACGAAAAACGCCCCAGAAAGAGGCGCTTTTCGTCGAGCGAATCGCAGTGGCAGTGCGACCGGAAAATACGTATTTGATGCCGCCTGTTTTTAGCCGAAGCGGCCCGCGATGTACTCAGCGGTTTCTGCTGATGAAGGGTTGTTGAAGACCTGGTCCGTTTCGCCAAATTCGGCAAGCTCGCCCCAGCGGATTTCCTGGTTATTTTGATCGCGTTTGCGGATGTTGAAGAAGGCGACATAGTCCGAGGCACGCTGAGCCTGCTGCATGTTGTGGGTCACGATGATGATGGTGTACTCAGACAATTCCTCGCGCATCAACTGCTCGATGCGTTGGGTCGCAATCGGGTCGAGCGCAGAGGCCGGTTCGTCCATCAGGATGATGTCGGGTTCGACGGCGATGGTACGCGCGATACACAGGCGCTGTTGCTGACCGCCAGAAAGCGCCAGGCCGGATTTGCGCAGGTCGTTTTTGACTTCATCCCAGAGGGCGGCACCCCGCAAACTTTTTTCCACAATTTCATCGAGGATGGGTTTTTTGTTGACACCCAGCAAGCGCGGACCATAAGCGACGTTGTCGTAGATGCTCTTGGGGAAAGGGTTCGGTTTCTGGAAGACCATGCCAATTCGGCGACGCACTTCTACAGGGTCGACATCGGCATCGTAGAGATTTTTGCCATGATACTGTACGTTGCCCGTCACGCGCGCGCCTTCGACGAGGTCGTTCATGCGGTTGATGGCGCGCAACACAGTGCTCTTGCCACAGCCAGATGGGCCAATAAAGGCCGTGATTCTGCCTTTTTCCACGGGGATGGTCACATCTTTTACAGCTTGATAGTCGCCGTAGAACACGTTGACGTCATCGAGCATGACCGCATAATCTTGATTGTCATCATATTCCGGTTGGTAAACCATGTTTTTTCGTTCCTATATCACTTTGTAATTCTGGGTTAGCGCGCGTAACGGTTGCGCAGCACGATAGCGACGGAGTTCAGCGCGATGACGATCACCAGCAGCACGATGATAGCGGCAGCGGCGATGTCGCGGAACTGATCTTGCGGGCGCGCAGTCCAGTTGTAAATCTGGATGGGCAGCGCAGTAAATTTGCTGAACGGTCCATTTGGATCGGTAAAGAGCAGTGTCGATGCCCCAACAACGATGAGGGGCGCTGTTTCACCAATGGCGCGGCTGACCGACAGGATCAGGCCCGTCAGGATGCCAGGGAGCGCGCTAGGCAGCACAATCTTCCAGATGGTCTGCCATTTGGTGGCACCCATGCCGTAGCTGGCTTCTCGGAGGGCGTTGGGTACGGCACGTAGCGCTTCCTGAGCGTTGATAATGATGATCGGCAGAATCAGCAGACCGAGCGTCAAGGCGGCAGAGAGTACCGTACGGCCATTGGCCGCATCAGCGACGCCGAATATGGACCCGCTGGTAAATGGCTCCAACACGCGCACAAACACGGCCAGACCCAGCATACCGTAGATAATCGAAGGCACACCCGCCAGGTTACGCACGTTGGTTTCGATCAGGCGATTGAGAAAGTTATCGGTCGCGTATTCATTGAGGTAGATGGCTGTCGCTACGCCAACGGGCAGCGCGAAGACGATGACCACCGCCATCAACCACAGCGAACCGAGGATGGCCCCGCGAATACCCGCTTCGTAAGGCGTGCTGGACATCTGGGTCGTCAAGAACTGGGTATCCAGCCAGCTCTGGAAGCGAATAATACGCGCATCCGGGTAATTGGCGGCAACTTCGGTCACAATTGACGAATCTTCCAGCGTTTCCAACTCTTCGTCGAGCTGGTCGATCTGGGTTTCAATATCGGTTGCACGAGCTTGCTGCTCGCGGACGGCTTCACGCAGGCTGGTGATGGTGGCATCGTCGGCCTGATCGCGGCGAGCATCAGCCAGGGCGGTTTCTGCCTGGGCAATGCCCCCGGTTTCGCTGCGCAGGTCTTCAAGCTCGGACGCCAACGCGGCGATTTCTGTCGGGATTGTGGCGATACGGTCGACTGTTTCGGAAGGGGCATCATAAGCAAAAAGGGCTTCTAGCAGCGGCCAGCTACCGACGACTTCCAGACTGACGATCTGGTCGTTAATCAAGTTGAGCAAGCCATCTTTAGGCACATTGAGGGCAATCAAATCGCGCCAAACGGGCATCGCCTCTTCTGAATCCAGGGCGCGCACTTCTTCGACGGTTGCGTCTTCATAGCCGTCCGGCAAAGTGCCGTTGGGCACCAACTGGGCCAGGGTCGCGCTGGTAAAATCTTCGCTAGCCACGGCGCTAAGTTCATCACGGATGAGGACGACGATGCGCCCACCTAGCTGGTCTACCAGAATCTGTGCGAGCTGCGTTTCGTCCAGGCTGTTGAGGTCAGCGCCATCTTCAGTCAGGGTATCAGGATCGACTTCAAACTGCACGGCAATTGAGCCAAAAGCCTCGTTGATGACGTTACCAAACAGCGCGATCAAAGCGACCAACGAAATGCCAATGGCAAAATAGTAAAAGCCCAACCAGGCCCCGGCACGGCGATGGCGTCCGGCTAAACGCTTCTTGAATGTGGCCTCATCGGGCATATAGGATGAGGTCGGTGTGTGTGACTCCATCGTCATTAGTATTCCTCCCGGAAGCGGTTGGTAATCCAGCGGCTGACAATGTTTAGGCCGAGCGTCATCACGAAGAGCGTCAGGCCGATGGCAAAGATGCTGTTGTAGTCAATCGAGTCGTAGCTGAGGTCACCACCGCTGATACGGGCAATGTGCCCGGTCATGGTTTCTGCGCCTTCAAAGACGTTGAATGTGAAGTTTGGCCCGCTACCGGCGGCGATGGCCACAATCATGGTCTCGCCAATCGCGCGGGAAACGGCGACGATGAAGGCCGCCAGGATGCCACTGAGGGCAGCAGGTACCACCACCTTGATGGATGTTTCCAGGCGGTTGGCACCCAGGCCGAAGCTGGCTTCGCGGAGGGCATCAGGTACGGCGTGGAGGGCGTCCTCACTCATGGAGGTCACCAGCGGGATAATCAAGATGCCAACGACGATACCCGCAGCCAACATGTTATAGATCTGGACCTCATCGCCAAAGAAGACCCGCAGCAGCGGCGTCATGAAGGTCAGAGCGAAGTAGCCATAGACCACCGTTGGGATGCCTGCCAGGATTTCCAAAATGGGCTTGAGCGTCTTACGGACATTGGGGCGCGCATATTCACTGAGGTAGATGGCCGCACCGAGTCCGAGAGGGATTGATACGAACATGGCAATGGCGCTGATGATGAGCGTGGAAGTAATCAGCGGCAGCACACCAAATTCGCCTGTCGCAGGAATCCACTCGGTACCTGTGAAGAACTCGACCAGCGTGGGCCGTTCCTCCATTTCAATACTCTGCCCAGCGCGATGGGTGACAGCCTGCGTATCGTTGTAACCACGCTCGACAAAAACGCGCGGCAAAAAGCCATCTTCGTGGAAGCGATCCGCGATGCGCTCCGTGAGCGGGGCGACTGTCGAGCTTCCGGCGATCTCGATAATGCCGTTTTCTTGGTACAGGTCGACATCTGGCAGCAGGCGATCTACGTCGCTGAGATCGCTAGGGACGTCCTGGCCCATTGCTTCTAACCAGGTGACTTTGGCTTGGGTCAAGCTGTCTTCGCTGGCCGGGAAGTAGCCGACTGTCTCAATATCTTCGTTGACGTGGACCAGATAATAGTCGATAAAAGCGGCAACAGCGTGATTTTCCTGCATGTAGGTGGCGTCGCTGTAGATGTACAGCGGGCGTGCTAGCGCGTAGGTGCCATCCTCGACGGTGGCCGCAGAGGGTGTCACATCTTCAATATTGAGGACTTTCAGGGAGTCGCTATCTTCCGCGTAATAGGCATATCCAAAGAAACCGACGGCGTAGGTATTCTGGCGAACACCGCGCGTAAGCTGGTCGTCATCCTCCGAGGTGACGGGATCACTGGCCAACATGCGGTCCGTTTCGTCACCGTAGAGTGTTTCCGCAAAGAAGTCAAAGGTGCCGCTGTCGGTGCCAGGGATGAAGCGCATAATGGGTTCATCGGGCCACTCGTCGCGGACATCCTGCCAAGTTTCGGCTTCGCCAAAGATGAGCGCCAGTTCTGCTAATGTGGCGTCATTGACCATTGAGTTGTTGGGATTGACGACGACCGCCAGCGCATCCGTCCCCACACGGAAAGCAACCGGATCGATGTCATTATCCGCACAGGCCGCTATTTCAGCGTCAGTAATGGCACGGCTGGCATTGTTGATGACCGTATCGCCTGCACAGAACGCCTCAAAGCCGCCGCCTGTACCCGTGATCGCCATTTCAATGGCATTGCGCTCGTAACGCTCGACCAGTAGTTGTTCCTGGCCGATGCGGATGATTCCGCCATCTTCCAGGCTGGCACCACTAGCGGTCGTCGAGAAGGTCGTGATGTCCTCACTGATTTCCGCGAAGACGGCCTTGTTGGTCGTCGACCACTGCTGGCGCGTGAAGAACGAAACGGCTTCGTTGAGCAAGACAGCGACGATGCCAATGGTCGTCAGGATCGAGAGCAAGCCGCAGGCGAGCAAAAATATGTAGATGATACGCTCATGGAAGCGCGGCTTGGCTTGAAGGTTGAGCTTTTTGCGATGATCGCCACCTAATGCGTCATCCATCAGGCGCTTTGATGCGCGTTTTGGCTTCCCGGACGGTGTCATGTAATTCCTCTTAGTACGCTTCGTTTAACGCCTATGGGGCGTGCCACACCGCGACACACCCCACAGGACTTTTTGCATAGATGTTGGCTAAAGAACGATCAACTACTCACCAGCGGCTGCGAGCCAAGCTTCACGAGCCGCGTTGAGAGCGGTATCGCTAGCCGGGAAGTAACCGACTTCCACGATTTCGTCATTGACGTTGGTGAGGAAGTAGTTGATGAAAGCAGCGACCTGCGGTTTTTCTGCCATGATGCTGGCATCGCTGTAGATGAACAGCGGACGCGCCAGCGGGTAGCTGCCATCTTCGGCAGTTTCGGCTGTCGGGGCAACACCACCGATGCTGACAGCGGTCAGTGTGTCTTCATTCTCGATGTAGTATGCGAAGCCGAAGAAACCGACGGCATACGGGCTGCCCTGGATACCCTGGACCAGCACGTTGTCATTTTCGGAGAGTTGGGTGTTGCTGGCGGCCAGGATCGGGCCTTCATCTTCGTCGAAGATTTCTTCTACGAAGAAGTCAAAGGTGCCGCTGTCGGTGCCGGGGATGAAGCGCTGGATCGGCTCGGCGGGCCATTCGGCGCGCACGTCCGCCCAAGTTTCGGCGGTGCTGAAGATCAGGGCCAGTTCTTCGGCGGTGACATCTTCAACGAAGTCATTTTCCTGGCTGACGGCGACGGTCAGGGCGTCGGTGCCAACGCGGAATTCAATCGGCGTGCGGCCAATCGATTCGCAGCTTTCGATTTCGCTGTCTTTGATGGCACGGCTGGCGTTGCTGATGTCAGTTTCGCCAGCGACACAGAAGCGCTCAAAGCCAGCGCCGGAACCAATTTCGTCAATGGCGATTTCGCCACTGTAGCCACCATCACGGAAGACTTCGGCCATGCGTTCGGCCAAGGGGAATACGGTCGAGCTACCCGCGGACACGATATCGCCAGTGACGTCTAGCGGATCAACAGCGGGCAGTTCCACCATCATCATTTCCATGTCGCCAGAGGTAGCGTCGAGGAAAGCCTGACGGGCGGCATTGAGGGCTGCGTCGCTAGCCGGGAAGTAACCGACTTCCACGATTTCGTCATTGACGTTGGTGAGGAAGTAGTTGATGAAAGCAGCGACCTGCGGTTTTTCTG
>PABP01000011.1 GCA_002699585.1 Anaerolineaceae bacterium
GCTGAGGGGGCGACACTAAGGGCTGTGCAAGCGTAAGAAAGCAAGCCAGCCCTCGCGAAATAAACTCCAGCGACGAATGGGATCACCTTGTGGGCGGCGTTTGGGGGCCAATGTCTGCCCTGCACGAGTCAGGGCCAAACCCCATAAAAGCAACCAGGTATAAGCGACCACCAGAAGGATCCAAAAGCGCTCCATACGTTGTGGGCAGGTGAACTGAGCCTGTTCCAGCTGCCAACCATGCGATTTGAGATCGCGAAACGCTTCTTCAATCCACATGCGTTTGGCATACTCCCAACCTGTGAGCTGGGGATCATTGGTGACCAGGGCCCAACGCTCCTGAGCCTCTTCGCCCCACAAAACGCGCACATGAGCTGGGATGCGCCCCCGATTCTTGAACACGAGGCCGCTGGCTACAAATTGTTCACCGGCCTGTGTCACTTGGTCATAGATCGTCACTTCCTGGCCATCTGTCTGGATAAGCTTACTCTGACGTGTGACACGAAAGAGAAAGGTCCAATTCAAGTCCATAATACCGCGCATCAGAGCAGGTGACGTCCCAATGGCTCGATCTGCCAGCACGCGTACCGACATGCTTGTGGGTATACCTGCTGCAATGGCTTTTAACAAACTCACAATCACGCCCACTTGTCCTTCACTGGGATAGTCGGCTCGGCTGTTTGCCCGATACACACGCCAAGCGAGTGGAATACAGCGGCCCTCATACGCCACACCCACCACCATCACACCAAAACGCGCTTTCAGTTTAGTCTCATCTACCACCAATACGATTGATTTGAGCTTCAAGGAGCGCACCACGCTCGCCGTCCATTGACTGAAAAAGGTTTGCATATCCCAGCTTGTGGCCACAAAGCGCTGCAAACGTCGCCTTTGACTGGCTGCTTTTCCCGACACACATCCTGCAATCCGACGAATATGGCTACTATGTGACAGGGCGATACCCACACTAAATCGGGTTACATTCGTCTGAAAGTGCCGACTAAATCCGGTCCATTCCTTGCTCACTTTACCAATCCACTGATATAGTTTTCTTTGGTTCATCTCGCACACCTTTTTTGGTTTCGTCGCCTAAAGTGTGCCTGATGAACCTTTTCTTTTCTACTGTCGCCCCCTCAGCTCCTTCGGGGGAAGGACCGAGGATGGGGGTCTTAAGCAAATAGCGACCAGCACAGGGCGGTTGGCGGCGGGCAGTATATTCGGCGCAAGCCCAACGCGGAGATTTTGTAGGCTTAAAAATAGTCAACGCAAAGGCGCGCAGGGTGTAAGGCGCAAAGAAAAGAAGAAATAACACAGAGACTCAGAGGCACAAAGACTCAGAGAGAAAACTTGAACCGATATAAATTGACCATCTGGCAAAACCAGTCTTTGGCTCATGCGAAGGCGCTTGTTCCTGGCAAGCCACCAGAACCCTGGCTCCACTGCTATACAGTTTCGGCTGCGGGTATATTCGCTGGTGGGTGGACTAAGGATGAAAATTTCATCATGCTCTCACCAGATGGCTACAGTGAACATGACCCATTAACCGGAGATTGCCTCATTTTTGATCGTGATGTCGATGCAATGTATGACAATCTTGATGCGCATGAACGGTATTTCTCCATACCATCACAATCTGAAAAAGTTGACCTCTTCGGCATAAAGTCTAGAGATGGAATTCACGTGATTGACGACTGGGGCTTATCAGTGATCTATCCTCGGTGGCCAAACGCAACGGTTATTCTGAGAAAAGGATCATCTGACAATTGGGATAATGTGTATGCTCTCGACACCGGCGTTTGCGATCCAGGTAATTGGATAAAATGCGGATTCGCACCGTCTGGAAAGTCATTTGTGATACTTGGCCATGCGGGAGCAGAGTTTTTCTCTAGGAATGCTTCCTAGGAAATGTATGTACAACAAAAACACCCTCATATCACTGCGATATGAGGGTATTCAATGATCGTGAGTGTGCTTTAGGCGTTGAGCTTATCTAAAATCTCGATCATGTCTTCGGTGGTCGGGATGTCCTGCATGCTTTTGCCAAAATGGGCAAATTGGATCATGCCGTTTTTATCGACCACCGTCTGCGAGGGCATACGCCCCAGCTTGAGCAGTTTCACCTGCTGCTTGTACATCTTGAGCACCGTATGCTTCGGATCCGGCAGGCCGATATACGGCAGGTCGTTCTCCTGGAAATACTTGGCGAACTTGTCCGCTGATTCCGGGCCAACGACCACTACTTCGGCATCCCGCTGAGTAAATTGGTCATAATCTTGGCGCAACTGCGCCATATGCGCGCGGCAGAAAGGTCACATGAAGCCGCGGTTGAAGACCAGTACCACATGCTTTTTACCCTTGAACTGCGAGAGCTGCACCTCGTTCCCCTGATAATCGGTCAGGGTGAAATCCGGTGCGACTTCGCCTTTTTCGATGTTCGACATCGCTGCATTGTCCTTCATAAATTGCAAGGTTGATACTGGGTCGTAGTTTAGTGCGACTGCCTTAGGCCAATGTGAGTATTTGCTCAGTTTTTCACAAATATGCACTCAGATACGGGGAATAAAAAAGCGGCCAGCACAAGGCTGACCGCTGAAAGCTAATAGCTATTTGCTATTTGCTATTTGTTGATTGGCAGCACTGCCGGACGTTCCAACTGGGTCTGGATGTCGATGAATTTGCCGGATTCCGACGATTCATCGAAGGCCAGCATGACTTCCAGCACGTGGTTGGCCAGGTCACCACTGGCACGGTGCGGGCGGTCTTCGCGTATTCCCAGGGCCATATCAGCCACGCCGATGCCGCGCCCGACATCATCACGATGCGTCAGGGGCATATCGACCCATTCGCGCTTATCGGGCGTCCACAATTGGACCTCACCACCAAAGGTATTGGGGTCAGGAATGCTGAGGCTGCCTTCCGTGCCGTGTACTTCGATACGCGGGACGTGATGGGCGTAAATATCGAAGCTCATGACAGCCGTGCCAATGGCACCATTGGCGAAGCGCAAGCTGCCACTGTAGTGCGTGTTGACGTTAATCGGGATGTCCTGGCCAGCGATGGACTCATGGCCAGCGGTGCGCTTCTGGACGCCTGCACCGCTCATACCCGCTACCTGCTCAATCGGGCCGACCAGAGCGACCAGCGCCGTCATATAGTAGGGTCCCATATCGAGCATGGGGCCACCACCGGGCAAATAGTAGAAGAAGGGGTTCGGGTGCCAGGGTTCCGGCCCGTGGCTGAGCATGAAGGCGGTCGCCGCAATTGGCGTGCCAATAGCCCCATCATCAATCAGCTTGATAGCCGTCTGGATGCCACCACCCAGGAAGGTATCCGGCGCACAGCCGACGCGCACACCAGCTTCTTTGGCAGCAGCAATGACTTTTGCGCCATCTTCTTTGTTGATCGCCAGCGGTTTTTCCATATAGACATGCTTACCCGCCGCAATCGCCGTCAGGCTGACCTCAGCATGGGCCGCCGGGATCGTCAGGTTGAGCACGATGTCGATGTCGGGTGAGATGAGCAGTTCTTCAACGGTCATGGCTTTGAGGCCATTTTCATCGGCGAAAGCCTGGGCACGCTGCATATCCAAGTCAGCGCAGGCAGTAGCCTTCACCGCTTCCGGGAACTGGGCCAGCCCCCGAATGTATTGTGGGGCGATGTTGCCAACGCCAATGAACCCAACGTTATAAATTTTGTCTGTCACGATACGAATCCTTCTGATTTAAGATAAGCCCAACTTTTACTGACTGCTTCCATCATATCGGTGGCGCAGTGGTCCAGTTCTACGAAGATGCCTTTGGCATTGTTGGCCAAACTGGCGCGGACGATGCCGGGAACGTCCATGTTGCCCTCACCGAAAGCGACCATATGCGCATTGCGATCAGAGGGGTCGGCGGGGCCATCTTTGATATGAATATAGGGCACACGCGCCCCCAACTTGCCGATCAGCTCAACCGGGTCCAGGCCACCGACCTGCACCCAATAGGTATCCAGCTCGAACAGCACCGAGGGGTTGGTTTCTTCAACGACGACCTCGTAGCCTGTCTTGTCGCCATCGACCTTGGTGAATTCAAACTCGTGGTTGTGATAGCCGAAGCTCATGCCGTTATCGGCAGCGACTTTCTGGCCTTCATTGAGCTGGGCAGCAAAGGCCTTGGCAGCCTCAACTGTGGCGAAGTTCTCTGCGGGAACCCAGGGAATGATATAAGCTTCGACGCCAAAGGCTTTGGCTGTCGCCAAGCCTGCTTCAGCATCATCGCCTACAAGCATGGGCAAATGCCCGGTCGATACCGTAAAGCCCATGTCTTTCATCATGGCCGCAGCTTCTTCTGGCGGCAGGGGCATCCCCCGGAAAACTTCAAGGTGGCGGATGCCGAGATCATGCAGACGTTGCAGCGTACCTTTGAAGTCCTCTGCCAGGGCTTCTCGAACTGTGTAGATTTGTAAGCCGTAAAGGGGTTCTGTCATGGAAGAAAATCCTATCTGATAAGGTTATAGCCAAGAATAAATGCATTACTCAACAGGGCTAATAAAGGCTGTCCTGCTATTCATTACGGAACGCCCCTAGTGTGAACCGAACCGGGGCTATTTGCAATACTGCCAGGGGGAAATAGGTCTTAATGCCCTACAGCAGCGGATAATCGAGGAACATGGTTTCCAGGGCTAGGCGCACGTTGGCATTGGTGTTGAGCGTGCGCTGGAGCAGTTCACGGGTGGCCAGCAGCGCCTTGAGGGCGTCTTCCGGCAGCATGCGCACCACAACCTGTTCGAGTTCAGCGCGGCGGTCGCTGTTACAGGGTTTTACCGGGCTATTCTCGGTCAGCAGCAGCAGATCGCGCCAGTAAGTCTGCCAGGTTTCCAATATATAGCGCACTGAGGGCTTAGGCAGCTTGGCCAGCTCATCAGCGATAGCGAACTTGGCGGCTCGATTGCCGGAAATGGCCTGATACAACATATCGAGCATCTGGTCACGGTCAGCCAGGATGGACTCATCTTGCAGAGCTTGCAGCGCCCAACCAATGCGACCATTGCTCAATCGGGCGATCAGATCAGCTCGCTCGGCTTCCGCGCCATGCAGGGTCAACACCTCGCGCACGACATCCCCCGGCGCTGGGCGTAGACGCAGAATCTGGCAGCGGCTGGTGATGGTCGTCATGATGTGCTCGGTGGATTGCGCCAGTAGCAGGATGACCGCATGCGGCGGCGGTTCTTCCAGCGTCTTGAGCAGGGCGTCCTGGGCCTGGGGCCGCGCGTTGTCGAAATCCTCAAAGATGGCGATGCGGTAGCGCGACGAAAACGGTTTTAGGGCGATCATGCGCATAACATCGCGGATAGCATCAATACGAAGCGCACCCGTTTTGTCATCGGTATGGCTGTAGAGCATGTCAGGATGGTTGCCGCTGATGACGCGCTTGCACGACGCGCACTGCATACACGGGCGCGCCGCCTCGTCCTCATGCTCGCACATGAGCGTCATGGCATAGGCATGGGCCAAATGCGTCTTGCCGATGTTCTGTGGGCCTAGCAGCAGATAGGCGTGGCGTGTGCGACGGTGGGCCATGCTCTTACGCAGGAAGTCCACCGCCCAATCGTGCCCATATACCGGCCAGTGAGAGGGTGCGAGGTCTGTGGTCATAGGGCTATTATAGAGGGGGATAAGGTTGGGCAACAGTGTCTTGAGCTAATCATTCAAATTTATCTCTGTCTTCACTCAGGTCATTTTGCTGGAGCTTTTCATCCATTCGTTGCTCACAATTGTTGAAAGCTTTGTATACTTCATCAGAAAGTTCTTTTATTACTCTGATATAAGAATTACTTGACAAACTAGGTGCATAGCCAAGTAACAAAAGACTAATATGGAAAATAGACTGTGCAGCATTTCGGCCCGGCACACCTAACCCATAAATACTAGGCCCATCAACTAAAATATCATGCTCAGAGTGTTCACGTCCAAATGATTCATAGCTTGCAATTGAACCACCGTGAACAAAATTGCTAGCAATTTTGTAGTTTGGTCTAAACCGCTCTAGATTACAGAGCTTTTCTATATTCGCAAAAGAAGGTTTTTTTAGTTCGTCAGTAGCAGCCCAACCATAACTCCTTCCAAATGCTTTTCCATACTTTTCTTCTAACTCCTTCTTTTTTTTCGTATATTGCTCAAAAGCTTCCTCTAAATCTTTGATGTCAGAAGGATGCCAAGAAGTCTTGTTTGAGTATTCTTGGTATCTCCTTAATTCTTCATACTTATCAATATGTTGGTATTCCAAGTATCGTTCTGCAACTTCATTTCCTCTATCACTGATAAAATGCGCAATGATGCAGACTTCATAAAGAGTACGCCACCTAGCAACTGCACCATCTGCGAAACCATTTGATAAGAGAGAATGAATCTCAAAACCTATTTGACAAGCTCGAGCATGGAGGCGGGTCAGCACCTCAAAAAGTGCTTCATCGTTGTTTTCACTTTTGGCAACATGTTCATCTATATACATAGTCCCAAACCTTAAACCAGTTTGTAAAAACAGGTACAAACAATCTAAAGCTTCAGACCAAACTTCCTTCAAAAATTCGCTAAATTTTTCATGTGCAGCATGATCTTGAGTAACCAACTCTTCATTTTGTCGAATACTCGCTAACCACTTATCTACAAGCCAATCAACTGATTCTTGGTACAAAATTGTAGCTTCATTGTTGATGAAGTTCTCAAAGTCTTCCTCTGTGAATTCAGGTATTTCTGGTTCGCAGTCTACCTCAGAATCAATTTTTAAATCGATTATAAGCTTATTGGCACCTGTTTTCTCTTGGACTTCTAGGGCCTTAAGAACCTGCTCGTATACATATTCCATGTTCTCCTCAGTTAGACTCAGATCGCAAGTTGATTCGATGCTCTGAACAATCAAACTCGACAGAATAGTTGATTTAGTTAACCGTTTTTTGAGTTGGTCGCTAAACAGTTCATCGAAAGTCTTTTTCATGACTAATCCTTTTCTGAGAGCAAGTAGGGACAAAATTTACCCTTAAAATTATGTAGCTAGCAGAAGTGGCCTAACCCGTGGAGCGGTTGAGGAAAGCGACAGTGCGCTCCCAGGCGAGGTTGGTGGCGTCGGCATCATAAACATCGGGGCGGTCCGGCTCCACGAACCAGTGCTGCATGCCTTCGTAAAAATGGAAAGTCACAGAGCAACCCACTTTTTTCAGCTCGCCTTCCAGCCAATCGACCCACTTGCGCTCCTCGTATTGGTCATTTTCGGCGAAGTGGCCTAGAAAGTCCGCTTTGATCTGGCTGAAATCACCTTCGCCAACGCCATAGTAGAGCACCACCGAATGCACGTCATCGGGTTGGCTGCCGGATAAATGCACGGCAAATGATCCACCCAGCGAGAAGCCAATCACAGCGATGCTATCCTCGCCCGATTTTTCCTTCAAATAAGCGACTGCCGCCGCAATATCAGGATGAGCCTGTTCATCCGTCAGGCCATTGGCGAGTTTTTCCGCTTCGGGGATCTGGTCGGTGACCTGGCCGTGATAGAGATCAGCAGCAAAGGCAAGGAAACCCGCCGCAGCCAATTGGTCGGTGAAGGCTTTGATCGTGTCATTGAGTCCCCACCAGGGATGCAGAACCAAAACGGGCTGTCCGCTGCCGGATGCAGGTGTCGCCAGATAACCATCAGGTTGTTCGAGGGCCATATTCATCTCCTTGTTGTCGCTCATACGACAAGGATAGAACACTTGTTCAGTTGACGCAAGTAACGGGGGTTACATCACAGCTTGAGCGCCAAGCACACCGAGCGATACCAACACGGTCAGGGCGACGCTCCACAGCAGGCCACCCAGTGAAAGCCATAGGAACAAGCGGCGTGGGTCGGCGTTAAGTGTAATACCGAGGATAGACCCCAACTGTGCGCCGAGAGTCATCGGGGCCAAAAGCCCTAAGCCAACGATGCCATATTTCTCCCAGATGCGCTGCATACGGCCATTGGACTGCCCATCAGCCGATTTGCGTCCCCAGCGGCGCATCACCCACGCACGGATACGTTCACCGGGCAGTAGCACGATGGCCACCCCGGCTACATAGCTGAGGGTCGTCACGGTGATGACAACTCCGGGCGATAAGCCCAGCACCAATCCGGCAGGTATTGCTGACCAGAAATAGAAAAAGGCGAGTCCGAATATACCAGCGATGGCTGGCAATTGGGCAAGGAAATCATCCATTTAGTTGGTCTCGCGCTGGGGAATCCAGGAGGCGTAACCGCCGCCCATTGAGGTGATTTGCTGCACGTTGCTGCCATCGGACTGCATCAGGAAAAGCTGGTCATCGCCGGTGACATTGGAGCTAAACACGATGAATTCGCCATCGGGGCTGTAGTTGGCGGCCCAATCACTGCCAGCACTATCGTAGAGCAAACGCGCATTGGTGCCATCGACATCCATGACGAAGATGGCGTTATTGGTGCCGTTATAGGAAATGTACAAAATCTGTTCGCCATCGGGGCTGAAAACAGGCGAGCCATCGCGCACATTATTGTTGGTCAACATCTCGACTTCGTTGGTTTCCGTATCCAGCAGGGCGATATCCCAGGTGGATGCATCCAACGCGGCCTCCCCGGTAGCGAAGACGATATAACGACCATCAGGGCTATAACGCGCGTGGCTGTTGCGCTGGCGGTTGCTGAAGACCAGTTCGGTATCCTGGCCAGTCGGTCGCGTGCGATACAGATCATACAAACCGTCGCCACGCACATCGGCTGAGTAAAGAATCCACTGGCCATCCGGCGACCAGGAAGCCAGATAGTCCTCGTAGTCGTTGTTGGTGATGCGCTGGCGCTGGCCGCCAAGCGTATTGACCACATAAATTTCATTGTCACCATCGCCATCAGATTGATAGGCGACCCATTTGCCATCCGGCGAAGCCAGCGGGAAGGTATTGTTGCTGGTATCATTGGTCAACTGTGTCTCGATCCAGTTTTCAAGATTGAGCGAAACGATCTCAAAGGTCTGGACATCACTGTCGCTATCCGGCTCGGCTCGGCGGTCGGCGAAGAGAATTGTCCCGGTGACGCCGCTCAAAGCAGGACGCAGGGTCGGCGTCCCGCGCACCCCAATCGGCGCGAAAATGCTGTCAGTCGCTTGGGGCGTGGGTGTGGCATTTTCCGCTACGGCGGTCAGGGTCGCCTGATTATTGGCATCGCGTGTTTCCAAAATGGCGAGAGCTGCCATTTCAGTTGCATCCTGGGTCGGCAGCGGGTCGGCAGTGCTTGGGACCTCAGCATTGGCGGTGAGATCCGCGCTGGCTGTCGGCGCGACCTGCGCCCCATCATTGTTAGATAGCAAAAACAACACAGCAACGATCCCCAGCACAACCATCACGCCCAGCAAGCCACAGCCAATCGCCCCACCCATGAACACGCTCAACAGGGGGTTACTACTGCGCTTCTGGCGCAGGCGTGATGTGCGGTTGGAGGGCACACTCGGCATGCTGCCACTGGATACGCCTCCGTATTGCATCGGCGGCGGGCTGTTCATCGGACCGGGTTGGCTCACCTGCTGATAAGGCGGCTGTTGCATCGAACTCGGCAGCGGCAGTGGCTGCAAATTCGGCTCGGTATCCATCATCTTTTCAGGAGACTCAATTGCCGTTTTGAGAGCCTCATACAAAGCGACCGCCGTTGGATAGCGATCATCAGCCTTTTTGCTCAAAGACTTGAGCACCACTTTTTCCACGGCTTGGCTGACCAATGGATTGATCGCGCGTAAGTTGGGTGGTGGGGTCGTCACTTGCATAACGGCGATGCTGTAGGGCGTCTCGCTCTCGAAGGGGCGGCGTCCGGTAAGCATCTCGAACAGCATAACCCCCAGCGCATACAAGTCACTGCGACCATCGAGCGGTTTGCCCTGGGCCTGTTCCGGGGACATATAGCTGGGTGTGCCAACCACGCCCTGGGTGGTAATGGCGCTAACGCCATCGCCTGCCAGACGGGCAATACCAAAGTCAGTCAGGAAAGCGCCGCCATCATCATCGAGCAGCACATTGCTGGGTTTAAGATCACGGTGCAGCACATCCTTGAGATGCGCGTAATCCAGCGCCGGGGCGATCTGGGCCACAAACTTGAGCACCTGCTCCGGTGACATGGGGCCATCCAGCAGCAAATCATCAATCGAGCCGGAGGGCATATAGCGCATCACGATGAACGGTAAGCCATCATGCTCGCCGTAGTCATACACCGGGATGATATTGCGATGCTCTAATTTGCTGACAATCGCCACTTCGCGTTCGAAGCGCTGGAGGTAGGTATCATCATTGACGAATTGCTTGGGCAGCACTTTAAGCGCCACATGCCGATTCATCGACTGTTGGCGTGCCAGATAGACAGTCGCCATGCCACCGCGCCCGATGACACGCTCCACATCATACCCGCCAATTGCTTGTCCGATGAACTCGTCCGTCATGCTAACCCTGTTAACAGGTGAATTATGTCGATTATACGGCAAGGGTATGTGGCTAACAACGGGAGGGTTGTAATCGAAACGTTAACTGTGAAGCGGCTTTATATCCATAATGGGCACTTATGGGGACTATATTTGCGAGAATACAAAAAGCCAGACGATGTGTCTGGCCTTTTAGAAAATTGGTTATGTGCTTGGGATTACGCTCCAGCACAGGTCTGGAAAGCCGATAGATGCTGGAATTCCGAGGCATTGCGTAGCGAGAGCGCAATCTGATACAGATCCGGGTAATCGGCGAATGTATCCAGCATCGTGTCATACAGGCCGAAGTTAGCAACTTCAGCTTCTGCGGCAGCGGCACAGGCATCCTGTAAGCTGGCGAACTGCGGCACATCAAAGTTGGGTACATCGGGTACGGCAATGCCATAGCGATCAAACATCAGTTCCCAGGCCGCGGCATGTTGAAGTTCCGCTTGCTGAATATTGACGAAGGGTGCGACCTCACCAAACTGGGCAATGACCGCTTCGTAAACAGCGTAGGCGTGCTGTTCATCGAGCCAGCCATCACCAACCAGGCTCGCGATATCTTCCGGCAATTCGCTGACTGTCGCCGGGGGCAGGCTGGCATAGAAGCCCGTGCCATTCATACCTGAGCCGCGATTCATCTGGCCGCGCTGGCTACCATTCCACATATTGCCCGTCTGTGGGTTCACAAAGCCGATGCCGCCATTGGTGTACGCTGGATCGTGGATTTGTAGATTTTGCTGAATACCGTTACCACCATTGCCGTTGGCACCATTGCCAGCTGCGCCACCGCCCCGATTTCCATTTCCTTGTGCAGAAACGACCGCTGCACCGATGGCGAACACGCCAATCAATATCGTTACGATAAATAGTTTCTTAGACATGATGTTGCTCCTTCTGGTTTTGTGTGTCGAACTGAAGACATCATGCGCGCAACTTTTGTAGATATTGTGAAGATAAAATGTCGGCTTTGTGTGGACTGCGGCTAGGCTTGTTGGAGCCATTAAACAATAAAGCTGACGTCATGCGGTCAGCTTCATTGCATCCTGATTATCGTTCGCCAGGGGGTCAATCTGGCACGGAAAATGCTTATTAAGGGGTTATTTGCGCCGAATGAGGCGCGTCACCTGGTTTTTGATCTTATGCAGCTGCGGATGCAAGCTCACATAATGCGTGAAAGATGCTTTCCGAGTGTGCTGCAAATTCTTGACAATCGCTTTAGCGCGCTGTTGGCTGAGGCCATCCGCGACCAGGGCAGATTCAATGTCAGTTGTTTTTTTGCCAGCGCGCAAGAGGCTTGCAGCGTATTGATAGACGGTCTTGTTTTCTGGCTGTTGTGGGATGGTAGCCATGCCCTCGCTCATTTACATTACATATCATTACGTTACATTACATAATATAACATATCTTAACGACAGAAACAATTAAGATACTGACTTATCTTTCAAGGTCTGAGTACGCTACAAAACGATAAAAAAGCCGGGTGCGATCCGGCTGCGTTGGTGTGGCTATTCAACTCATTATGTGGCGGGGTTATGTGATAGCGTTCAGAGGACGTAACGCACTTGCATACTGAGCATACCCACCGTCAGCACATCACCATCACGGAGTGTATACCGTTTCATCGGGATCAGCCGTTGGCCATTGAGCAAGCTGTGGTTCAGGCTGTTTAAATCCTGTATGGTGAGTTTACCTTTGGTGACGGCGACCATCGCATGGCAGCGCGAAACACCATGTTCACGCCCATTGACCGATTCCAGATCGAGTGAAACTTCAGGGTCTTCCCGGCGTGCCCGCCGACCAATCAAAATTTCGCGCTCAGTGGAGATACTAAAAATCTTACCATTCGGCAGCTCAAATTCCAGGATGGTGGGGACACCTGGGTTCTCAAGTGAGTTCGTGATGCGTTGTTCTTGTCTAAAATCGGGCCGATGAAATTGCGTCACCGCCATTTCAGAATCTTCAATAAAATGTTTGCCTGCCATGTTGTTGTGCCTGATTCTCTTGCAACGAACGATGTAGAACGCACAGCACGACATCTTACGAATATCGTCTCAATACCACCGAAATACATTTACTATGAACACATAGAATATTACGCATTATAACAGTTTTATCTTACACCGATTTATCTCTTCAAAAATAGAATTTTTGTATTTTGTCAATAAATCTTTACAACTTTTCAGTACACTTCAGGACTTCAGTCCTAGTTTATTGAGTTGGGTATGTCATAAAAAACGTGTTCTGATTTACTGCTGACTATAGTTAGACGTTGGTCTTCCATGTTATGCTTTAATGAAGATCGTAATTGGGGGAGAGTCGATGGCAGGCATCTTCATTAGTTACAGCCGCAAAGATGAGGCTTTTGCCTACCAACTGGCCAGCGCATTGCAACAGCATGGGCGCGATGTCTGGATTGACCAGGATGATATTCACGCGGGTAAAAATTGGTCCAATGCCATCCAACAGGGGTTGGATAATGCCGATGTGATGCTCATCGTGCTCTCGCCGGATTCCATGTCATCAGTCAACGTCACCAATGAATGGCAGTATTTTCTGGATCATGGCAAAACGATCATTCCGGTACTGCTGCGCCCGACCAAGGTACATTTTCAGTTACATCGTTTGCAATACGTCGACTTCAGCACCCAGCCCTTCGCCGATGCCTTCAACCAATTGCAGACCGAACTGGACCTGCGAAAAGGCGAAGACTCGCGCCAGACACCGCTCAAGCAATCCAAGCTGGAAACACTGCCTCCGGGCAGCGTCCCGCGCATGGATGTCGTCAACAAACCGGGCGATGACCATCCAGAGCCACGCAAGCGCAAGCAATCCGGGCGATCTTTCGTCACAATAGCCCTTGTCGCCCTGGTGATTGCCGTGCCCGTACTGTTGATCGGCGGCTTTGCGGCCAGCCAATTATTATCGAGCATGGTTGATACTGTGGTCACGGTTGCCACACAGACCATCAACCCCATGTTGACGCCCATCACGCTGACCACACCTGCCCCGACGCACACACCAACCCCGGTTCCAACAACTCCGGTTCCAACAACTCCGGTTCCAACAACTCCGGTTCCGGCAACCGATACGCCTAATGCGGTCGTAACGCCTGTCATCGAGCTACCGAGCGAAGCCCTATGCCCAGCAGATTATGATGGCTATATGGTCCCGCGCTTGACCCTGGGCGTGCAAACCGCACGCATTGTCACCACAGGCGGCGCCAATCGCCTGCGCCAGCAACCATCTGTCTCCAGCCAGCAGCTAGGCTTGATTGGAGAAGGCGTTGTGTTGGACCGGGTGTACCTGGGGCCAGCCTGCACCGATGGCTACGTCTGGTGGTTGGTACAAACGGACGGTCAAATCGGTTGGACAGCGGAATCCTCCTATGCGGAAATGGCCTATTATGTCGAACCCTACCCGGTGCCGACGGATACACCGACACCCAGTGGCGGCGTAACGCTCAGCGTGGATGACATCCGCATTGTGCCTATTACCTTTGAGCCGATTGTGCCTATCGACCGTTTCATCATATTGACGCCATTCCTCATACCAACTACAGCACCTTAATCGTTTCTCCGTTTGCCGGATTTGCGGTATGCTATAGGCAGGTTGACTATCCTCTGAAATGAGGTCAACATGCCGAGCATTTTCATCAGTTACAGCCGTGTCGATCAGGCATTTGCCGTTGAACTGGCAAGCGAACTCACCGACGCGGGGGCTGATGTCTGGCTTGATTTGGATGACATCGCTGCTGGCGTTAACTGGAGTCAGGCCATTCAAGCGGGCCTGGACGAGAGTGATGCACTCCTCATTTTGCTCTCGCCGGATGCGATGGCATCAGAGAATGTGCGCGATGAGTGGCAGTACGCCAAAGATCAGGGCACCGTATTGATCCCCATCCTATGGCGACCGACGCGGGTGCATTTCCAACTGCATCGCCTACAGTTCATCGACTTCCACAATCAAGAATTTGATACAGCTTTCCGGCAGTTACGCGGCGAACTGCGGCGACATGGGCTGCCCTTGCCCTCAACCGACAATGGCGACGAATCCCTGCCCGCCGACCAAAAGCCGTTGGACATCCAGCCAACAGACAACGCCACCGCCAATCCGCCAACCATCGAACCCGCTCCTGAACTCAGCAAAACCGTCACAGCCGGGGATCATCGCGTCAACAAGTCGATTCAGTCGCCGACAGCGGCCAAGCCCAGGCGCGGACGGTCGCCCTGGTTGGCCCTGATTCCGCTGCTAATCGTAGCGGTCGTGATTGTCGCGGCGGTTGTCCTCAATTCGCGGCCCAACGATCCGACAGACCTCACTCAGGAACCTGCTGCCGCTAATCAGCCGATGGCAGCCGGAAGCATCACGACGAAGACCATCAGCCAAGCCCCCCTCTTCCATGAACCGGCTATCTATACGGAACCTGTCGCGCTCATCCCACCCTTCAAAGAAATCACTGTGACGCACTGGCTTTACCAAGAAGAAACAAATTTGTTGTGGTACACAGGCACCGTTCCAGAGCACCCGGAATGGAGCATTATCTGGGTGGAGGCGAGTGAAGTTGACCTGACAGAAGACCAACGCGCAACACTATCTGAATACAACGAAGAAGCCACACAACCGGATAATCTGAGCACATTTGAAGGGGTCATTGCCCGCATAGCGGACCCTTCAGAAGCCGTGACGCTATTTCGTCTGGGGCTGGTGGATGATGGCAGCCACTTTGAGACTGAACCCGTGACCTGGTTTTTCGGCGTGACCAGCGTGCGCGTCAAAGCCCAGATCAGCAATGCTAATAATCCCGATGATCGCTGGTATCTCATAGAAATACCGCAGCAACCGGACCTGCTGGCGTGGTTGCCTGCCGGACGCATCATCGCTGACCTGGGCCAGGATGTTCCCGTACTCGATCATCCGACGGATGTTGAAGGCATCTTCAACCTGGCGACAGAGCGTGTGGAAGTTGGCCCCAATCTGGTGGTGCTTGGGAATGAGGGAGAGGCCCTACAAACTGAACCGACATATTTCGACATCGAGAAGCTCGATGCGTTTACCGCCAATGACACGCCGCTTGAAGCCTACCTGGTCTGGTACGATGACTGGCAAGGCTCACGCTGGTTGCTCGTTCGGGACACGCGCAATGGTCAACTGGGGTGGATCAATGTATTTGATGTGCATGCCGTCGATGGCTTTGATGTCAACACGGATACCGTACCGGACATCATATCCCACACCCCCGAAGCGTTGTGGTCGTTTTATCCGCGCGATGTCCAGGAACACATGCATATGTGGAACGAGAAGTACAACTTGTTCAAGTAACGTCTAACTAACACCAGAAACTCATCATCAAAAAGCGTGCCATATGGAAAACCAAATGTTCACCTCTTAAGTTCGGCCCCGTGCTACGCTGGCAGCAGACATCCAAAGAAGCGTATCACGGAGCTATGGCATGGCTTGGACATCCCCCAAAACCTGGGTCAATGACGAACCCTTAACCGCGGCTGATCTGAATGCACAGCTCAGCGGCAATATTGCATTTCTCAGTCAATTGATGAATTCCTACACGCTGCTGCGTGACGAAAAATCAACCCTATCCTATGGCGGGACCTTTACGGGCGGCGGTTGGCGAACGCGCGCCCTCAATACCAAGTATGGCGATGCCCAGGGCAACGTTACGTTGGGTGGCAACCAGTTCACGCTGGTCCCTGGGACCTACTACATCCGCGCCCAGGCGCCTGCCGCAGAAGTCGACCAGCATAAGCTCAACCTGCACAATATGACGGATAATGTCAGCATGATGGTCGGCAGCAATGCCTACGCCTCATCGACTAATGCTGGCCAGAGCACAGCCACTTTGCAAGCCTTCTTCACCATCACAGGGACTAAAACCTTCGAGCTACAGCACTATTGCCTGACGACCTGCGCCACCTATGGCTTTGGTCAACGTGTCGCCTGGGGTATAGAAATCTACGCTGTGGTCGAAATCTGGCGGGTGAAATAGCTATGACAACCCCCACGCCACAAGACACGATAGACCTGGCCCTGGCCGTTGAAGGCATCTACAACGATGCGCAATTCCGGCGAGCGGATAGCTACCCGGCGCTAGTTGCTACCTGGGCCGATAAGCGTCCCGTGCCGACGCTGGAAGAACTTGAAGCCAGTTGGCAAGCCATCCTGGAAGATCAGGCTGACGAATCTGCTGAAAAATCCGAATTGCAGCAAAAGCGATCCGATAATGCGGGCAAGATCGTCCTGGATGACTATCGCGGCACATCACCCCAAATTCAGGCACTCGCCCGCAAAATCGCCTGGTTGGAAGCCGAAATCCGCGACCTACGTTATCTGGACTAGCTCACGCATTCCATCACAGGCGCGACATATTCATGCCCTACAAAAAACCCTAACACCCATAAGGAGGCCCTATGCCCGAAGATAAAAGCCAACGCCGTGCTGTGATCGACCCGATTCTGCTGGCGCTGAAATCGCGGCGCGTGCTGATCGCCATCAGCGCTTTGCTGGTCGGATTGATGACCCTGCTCGTTCCAGAGTTGGTCGTCGTCCGCGTGGAAATCCTGGTGCTGCTGATTACGCTGGCGCTGGCACTCATCGGCGGCTATACCATCGAAGACGCAGCGAGTGTCGCCCGCCAGAGCAACCCCTCAACCGTACCCAGGGAGCAAATCCAGGAACTGGTTGAAGCCGTTCTGGATGCCCTCATGGACCCTGTCGACGAAGGCATCGGCTGATAGCCGCATATGCCGCACCCGGTGAGCAGGGAAAATTCTCTGCTCACTGCTGATTTTTGCCTATTTTCCCTCCGAAGTAGCCGCTAGGCACGGAAAAGTATGTTAAGCGATTTAACATAAATGTTCTAATTATCCCAAAGTACAGGCCCAACAGGCGCCCATATAACCCAATTTTCTTGGGATAACATTTTTCAAACCACAGGTTATCCCAAATAAAACAAAAGCTTTTCAGCATTAATCGCAGCATTTAACCCAAAACGCTTGGGTTATTCGCACGCCTGTTCGGAAGGTGATTTCCCAAGTTAGACCCCTATATATCCCAATAACCCAAGTATTACCCACATTAATAAACTTGTCTGTTCAAAACTCTGTGCAAAACTCGCCTTTGCCTGTTCAAAACTTTCGACAGGCTGTGCAAAACTCAGGCGGTAAATTGCCCTATTTCGTAATAAACACCGTCATTGTTCAAAACTTTTGCACAGGCTGTGTATATGTTCAAAGTTATCAACAGTAGGCTGTGCAAAACTTTTTTCCCAAGTATCCAAAATGAGTTTCCCAGATTGTGATAACTGCCTCTTGATTTGGGTATAGATTGGGAAAAAAGGCGCCTTTTTTCCCAAATTAATGAGTAGGGTTACTGACTTTTGAACAGTTTGAACAGCCCCTACAACTAATACAACTACTTATATTCATAAAATGCTATACAAAGAGACCTTTACCCAAATGATAAAAACGCAACTCAAAAAATCGAAACAATTTTGATATTCTTTTGATAGAAAGCTTTTCGCTGGATTAGGGTCTTGGTGCTACAATGGCATCAAGTAAATGTTATCAATGGTAATGGAAAACATGGATGTTCAGGCCTTACAAAATCGCATAGCCCAACTGGAAAATCAGGTTGCTGTTTTAGAGCAGTTGGTCGATGTGAGCGTCGTACTGAACTCTCGAATGCAGCTAGACCCATTGTTGAAACATATTATGGATGTCGCTGTTCAAATTATGAGCTGTGACGCGGCATCAGTCCTGTTATGGAACAACAAAAAGCAGCAGCTTTTCTTCGCCGCATCAACGACACTAGATAATGACAACAGCCTGATCGGTACGCCGGTGCCGATGGATAGCATCGCTGGCGAAATTCTGCGCACAAAGGAAATCGTCCAGGTGGATGATGCCCGTACAGATCCGCGCCATTATGACAAAGTCGGGGAAGACATCGGCTTCCAGACGCGCTCTTTGTTGGGTGTGCCGATGACCTACAAAAACAAGGTCATTGGTGTACTGGAAGCGATCAATAAGCGCACCGGCAAATGGACCCAGGAAGATCGCCGTTATTTGAAGATTCTAGCGGCACAGGCAGCGGTTGCTATTGAAGGCGCTCAGTTGGTCATGGAATTGCGCCGAGCCAACGAAGAACTGAATGAAGTCGATCAGTTGAAGAATAATTTTATTGCAATTGCGTCACATGAACTGCGGACGCCGTTGGGCGTCATCATGGGCTATGCCAGCTTTTTGCAGGACCATGAAGATAAAGATACCCAGAGCCATGCCTCTAAAGTGCTGGAAAGCGCCCTGCGTCTGCGGAAGATCATCGAAGACATGGTCAACTTGCGCTACGTCAAACAGAAGGCAAGCGACCTGCATCTTGAAACGTTACGTGTCAGCGAGTTGTTTGACTCCTTATGGATGGAAAGCCAATCGCTGATTGATGTCGACTTGCACGAGATTGCGATTAAAAAGCCGGAAAACGATGTTTACGTCAGCGTTGACCACACGCGCATGATGATGGTGCTGACCAATCTTTTGAACAATGCCATCGCTTTTACGGAACCCGGCAATAGCATTCAAGTGGAATCTGGCCCTGGCCTGACCGAAAAAGAGGTTCGCATCCGTGTGACCGACAAGGGCATCGGCATCGACCCCAAACAAATTGAGAAAATCTTTGAAGAGTTCTATCAAGTTGAGGACCATATGGTGCGCCATCATGGCGGCCTGGGGATTGGCTTGAGCATCAGCCGGGCGATTGTGGAGACACATGGCGGACGCATCTGGGCGGAAAGTGCGGGCATTGGCCAGGGCGCGTCTTTCATCGTGAGTTTGCCGACTGTCCCAGCACCACAAGATGGTAAATCATCTGTGGATGATGCTAAAGTGACCCCAGAAGGTTAAAATGCACACGAAACTGCACATGGGTGATCCTTTACAATATAGGCAGGTCATTATGATGTGTTCATTGAAGGAGCACACCCTGCAAAGGAGTAAATACACATGAGTTTTACGATTCGCTGGTTAGGGCACTCAGCATTTGTTTTTGATATTGATGGGCATAATATTCTTGTTGATCCTTTCTTGACGGGTAATCCGCTGGCAGCGGCCCAGGCTGACGACCTCTCGCCAGAAGTGATACTGGTTTCCCATGCGCATGGCGACCATACATCGGATGTCGTCGAGATTGCCAAGCGCACCGGCGCGCTAGTTGTTTGTAACTTTGAGATGGGGAATTACTTTACGGCCCAGGGCGTGGAGAATGTCTTCCAGGTTAACCCTGGTGGCACCTATTCTGGTGATTTCTTCAATGCCAAGTGGACGGTTGCTTTCCATAGCTCATCGTTCCCGGATGGGACCTATGGTGGCCAGCCGAACGGCTTTGTCGTGACTGCCGCGGGCAAGCGCGTCTATTTTGCCGGCGATACCAGCCTGTTCAGTGATATGAAGCTTATTGGCGAAGATGCGCTCGATGTGGCGATGCTGCCCATTGGCGATGTCTTTACGATGGGCGTCGAAGATAGTATCAAGGCCACCAAGCTGTTGTGCCCACGCTACGTTATTCCCATGCACTACAACACGTTCCCGCCGATTGTGCAGGATGGTGCCCAATGGGCAGAAATGGTCAACCGTGAGACGAGCGCACAACCCATCGTGCTTGATCCTGGTGATACATTTAACTTGGAATAGGTGGCACAAAATCGCGATAACAAAAAGGGCTTTGCATGCAGCAAGGCCCTTTTTAATGACTGTGTTTTTTCGGAAACCCCTTCGGAAACCCCTAAACGAAGATCGACCCAGACCAATCAAGGTCTTTTTGTTCCGGGCGATGGCGACCGCCGAGGGTGTCCCAGGGCATGAGATTGGGCTGTGTCCAGTCAATGGCCTCGGCATAGGCCCAGCCAATCCGGCTGAGCAGATCGAGTTCTTTTGTGCCGGATACATCCAGATTGAGCTGTAGCGGGTTAACGCCATTCAGATCGATAGCCAGGTCTTCTTGCAGGTGATGCGGCTGTAGGCTGACGTTATAACGCCGGAAATCCGACTGTGGGTAAATGGCGCGTGTGGCCAGGGCTTGCTGCAATGCGGATTCTTCTATGCTGCTGGAAATCAGATATTGTAGCCAGTTGAAGATATTGAATCGGCTGCCTTCGCCGTCTTCGCGGTTGCTGGGGATATGGCCCGTGCCAAGAGAGATATGCATGACCTGTTCCGGGGCCACACCGATATAGGTCGCTAGTTCGATAGCTGCGGCCTGACTGGGGTTGCCGAAGACACCTGCGCCGCCATCAATCAGGTTGCCGAGTACGGGCGGGAAGTAGATCGGCGCAGCAGCACTGGCCGCGACAGCGCCCATCACGGGCCAGGTACTGAACATGGTCGCACCCGGTCCCTCATTGACCAGATAGTAGGTGTTGCCTGTGCGCAGGTCTTTGGTCGTGAAGAGCACAATCGGCTTGCGATAGGGGTGGTCGTTGGTTCCGGGCATGCCCAGGTCGCCCAGTCGACGATGGCCCGCATAGGCTTTGAGGGCATCGATAAAAGGCTTGATCTCGTAGAAATGGCGCATGCCATGCAGCAGCCAGTTTAAACGCGGCCAACAGCCGCGCCCACCCCTGAACTCGGTAGCGATGTCATCATAATAGATGTGGATGATTTCTTTGGCGGTCAGCTTAAGGGCAATCCCGGCTGCGATAATGGCCCCGGTACTGGTCCCGGCGACCATATCGAACAACTCATACAGCGGCTGCCCGGTTGCTTTTTCCAGGTACGCCAGCATATTCAGCGCGAGCAGGCCGCGCATGCCCCCACCATCGATAGACAGCAGCGTAAATTTGCCCGATGGATTGAAGTCGAGCATATGGCTTCCCTTTGTTGTGTTTTTGGTTGTTTTGCTGCGGGAACTCAAAAGTGGCTTCCCCCACGCTGAATCAGGCCTCAGTGTATCGGAGTCATCAGGCTGAATCAATGACCGCTGGATACGATGGGCAGGGTAAATGCGCTTAGGAGGCTGTCAAAAGCAGCAGCATCGCCCGATAGCGTCATCATGCCGGAGGCCTGGGTTTGCTGGCGTACATCAGGATTGCCGATGAGCATCAGCAGCGACTTGAGGTCATCGAAGTTGACATCGGCATCAGCCTGGGGTGCCAACCCAGTTTGGACGGCCAACACACCCCGATGGACCTGTACGAAAAAGGATTCGTTATCGCGGGCAACATTGATCGTCACGCTGATGCCTGTGGCGTTATCCGGGGTGAACATCATACGCAGCGCGGACATACAGGCGACGGTGCTGAAGTAGTCATCGGACTGGAAGCCCTCGGCTAGGTAGGGTTTACCCCATTGCGCCAATTGGTTGATGATGGGCTGCAAGGATTGGCCGCGTTCCGTCAAGGCGTAGACGTGTGATGCCGCTGGCGGGGGCAGCTTTTGCTGGCTGATGATGTCGGCGGCTTCCATGTCTTTGAGGCGTTTGGCCAGCAAGTTGGTGCCGATACCGGGCAAGCCCTGTTGCAGGTCGGTGTAGCGGCGGGGGCCAAACATCAGCTCGCGCACGATGAGCAGCGTCCAGCGGTCGCCGATGACATCCAGGGAATAGGCTAAGGGGCAAAATTGATTGTAGGTGCGTTTGTTCATGGCGTATTCTAGCTAACAACAGTTGGCATATGGATGAGTGTATAGAGAAGATAGTAACAGAAACCCGCATTTTACAATGAAATTGGTTGTATGAAGTTTGGTTTAAAAATATATAGTAACTTGTTGACTAAATGATAGCAGTCTTCTATGATAGTGTGAATAGCAAATTTGTTCTAATTATTGGAGGCGAGATATGGACATGGTGTTTGAAGGCTTTCCAGCAGGCGCGGGGCAATTTCTGCGGGATTTGCGCGACAACAACAATAAAGAATGGTTCGAAGCGCATAAACAGACCTACATCGACGCCCTTCGAACCCCAGCCCAGGCTTTTGTGATGGTGGTTGGGGAACGCTTGCAAGACATTATTTCGCCAGAGGTCTATTACGACACACGCACCAATGGCTCCGGCTCGCTAATGCGCATCAATCGTGATGTGCGCTTTAGCAAGGACAAATCGTCTTATAAAGAAAACCTGGCCATGATCTGGTGGCAGGGACCAGGCAAGAAAATGCAGAATCCGGCCTTTGGTTTGCAGATCACGCCCACAGGCGTCGGCATGATGGCGGGTATGTTCGGCTTTGATAAGGACCAATTGGTTCTTTATCGAGATGCGGTTGATGACGATAAAAAGGGCAAGGTACTTGAATCGGCTGTCGCCAAAGTGCAGAAAGCGGGCGACTATGAGCTATTTGGTGAAGCGCTCAAGAAAGTACCGCGCGGCTATGACGCCGACCATCCGCGTGCGGACCTGCTGAAGTACAAAGGACTGTACGCCCATCTGAAGCAGGATTTGCCGCAGGAGATCATCAACAGCGCCGATTTCGTAGACATTACCGTCGAGCATCTGGTGAACATGGCCCCGATTCAACAGTGGTTGGTGCAGGTGATGAGTTGAGTTTTTCTGTCGTAAGCGTGGACTATGTTTACTAGACCCCTATCCTCGCTCCTTTCCCCATGAGGTGCAAGGATGCCTTTCTTAGTCATTTGCCAGCAGACAAAAGTCCCCTCACATCATGGGGAGGGGATTTAGGGGTGGGGTCTTTGATTAGCTTTTTAGAGTAGTCAAACATGCCGCCAGATCGGTTTCTTCGGTGGCATCGGCGGCGAGGGTCAGCCAGTTGAGCGTGGGCACCTGCCCAATTACGGCAGGTAGGCTGTCGGGTAGGGTGCGTCCGGGGCCGCTGATATGCGCATAGGTAATGCGGTCGGCGTAGTTGGACCATTTTTCGTCGGATGTATCCGACGTGCAGGGCGCAATGAACAGGTGGTGCGGCTTACGCACCGCGTTGTACCAGTCCCAGGCTTCCTTGACCGTATGGACGATAGCCGAATCCGCTGTGGGCTGCATATGAAGTTCGACGCCCATCGCATAGGCCAGGTCGGGCATATTGGATAGAATCCACTTGAGGCCGCGTGGTTGTTCCGCTTCTTCGACCGGGTCCGCGCCACTGTTGCGCCAGTGTGGCACAAACAGCACATGCTGGACGCGCAGGTCGGTGGCATCCGCCAGTGATTGTTGAAAAAGGCTCAGGGCGGCGCTGCGTGCTGCGCGGTCTGCGGCCAAGAAGGGATGCTTACCTGTGTTCACGGCGGCGATGGGCACGCCCGTATGCTCGATAGCGTGAGCATAGCCCATAAAATCGGCAGCCAGGGCAGCGGCATCGACCTCAACCCCATCGAAGCCCATATCACGGGCGGCAGCAAAACGCGCTGAAGGCTCATCACCCGGCAATAAGTGTTCCTGAATGCCCCACTGCATAAGTTTTGCTCCCGAATCGCTATAGACTGATTGCATTTTGCTGAACGTCAGCATCATAACGGATACATTCGTCAGGTCAAGCATTTGCCGTTTTTGCTATGCTAAGGATGCATCAAAAAGATAGGTTTATACGTAATTTGGAGTGTGACTTAGATTAAACAGAAAGTGCATTGACGTATGTTTTTGCTGTATGCAGCCCTGATTGTTGTCTTGCTGATCGTAGGCGGGTGGATGGGCTTGCGAATCTGGCCTCGCCCGTTCCCCACCTATGAGGCGCCACGCCCCAAGTTCGACACTGTTCCTTTGCCAGATAATTTGCCGCCGCCTGTCGAGCGCTACTTCCGCGCTACCTTTGGCGACGAGGTGCCCGTTATTCACTCAGCGGTGATTACAGGCCGCGCGAATTTGCGCCTGGGGCCGATTCCCTTCCTGGGGCGCTTCCGCTTTACGCATGAAGCCGGACAGAATTACCGTCACTATATCGAAGCGACGTTGTTTGGCCGTCCGCTGATGAAGGTCAACGAGCGTTATCTGGACGGTGTCGGGCGTATGGAGCTGCCTGTTGGCGTGATCGATAATGACCCCAAGATGAATCAGGCGGCGAACCTGGGCCTATGGGGTGAGTCCATGTGGCTGCCCTCTATCTTCCTGACCGATGCGCGCGTTCGCTGGGAACCGCTGGATGATCACAGCGCCTATCTGATTGTGCCCTTTGAGGACGAAGAAGAGACATTTACTGTGCATTTTGATCCACGTACAGGTCTTTTCCAGCGGATGGAAATCATGCGTTGGCGTGATGTCAAAGATACGGCCAAGACGCGCTGGATATTGGAGCCACAGGGTTGGGTGACGTTCAATGGCATCAAAGTGCCATCCCCGGCCAGCGCCACCTGGGAGCCAGACGGCAAGCCCTGGTTGATCTGCCATGTGGAAGATGTAGCCTTCAATGCTGATGTTAGCACCTATGTACGGGCGCATGGCCTATGAGTTAATCGAGTCGTTCTCTGCGACCGTTATTGAAAAGAGCGCCCACCTGGGACGCTCTTTTTGCTTTGTATGCTAGCTGTTCTAGATCTGTGGCAGATTGGCCATCGCCGCATCAATGGCTTCCTGCGGGTACTCATAGTCACTGAGTTCATTGCCCAGGTAGGCATCATAGGCACTCATGTCAAAGTGGCCGTGCCCACACAGGTTGAACAGAATGACGCGCTTTTCGCCAGCTTCTTTAGCGGCGAGCGCCTCGCGGATGGCCCCGGCGATGCCATGTGCTGCTTCCGGCGCAGGGACGATGCCTTCGGCGCGGGCGAAGGCCAATGCGGCGCTGAAGGTTTCCATCTGTGGGATGGCTGCCGCTTCCATCAGGCCCTGGTCGTACATTTCGCAGATAATCGAGGCCATACCGTGATAGCGCAGGCCACCCGCATGCAGCGGCGGCGGCACATAGTCATGGCCCAATGTGTACATCTTGACCAGAGGTGTCATTCCGGCTGTATCGCCAAAATCATAGGCATATTTGCCGCGCGTCAGACTGGGACAAGCTGCGGGTTCGACACCGAGCAACCGCGTTTTCTTGCCGTTTCGCAGGTTTTCATGCAAGAAGGGCAGCGAAATTCCGGCGAAGTTGCTGCCGCCGCCCGTTGGGCCAATCACCACATCAGGATACTCGTCAGCCAGTTCCATCTGCTTGAGGCACTCCTGCCCGATGACGGTCTGATGCGTCAACACATGATTGAGGACGCTGCCCAGGGCGTATTTGTATTTGCCGCCGCTGGTCGCCGCGACTTCCACCGCTTCGCTGATGGCGATACCTAGTGACCCGGTGCTGTCGGGGTCTTTTTCCAGGATGGCGCGACCTGCCTGGGTGGTATCGCTGGGGCTGGGCGTCACACTCGCGCCGAAGGTCTGCATAATCGCGCGACGATAGGGCTTCTGGTTGTAGCTGATCTTCACCATATAGACGAAGCATTCCATATCGAAGAAATTGCACGCCTGAGAAAGGGCCGTGCCCCACTGTCCGGCTCCTGTTTCGGTCGTTAAGCCGGTGATGCCTTCCTGTTTGTTGTAATAGGCCTGGGGGGTCGCCGTGTTGAGCTTGTGACTGCCGCTGGGGGAGACGCCCTCGTATTTGTAATAGATATGCGCCGGGGTATCGAGTGCTTTTTCCAGACGCCGGGCGCGCAACAAGGGGGTCGGTCGCCATAATTTGTAGATTTCGCGCACTTCTTCCGGGATGTCGATGTATCGTTCCTGGCTGACTTCCTGCATGATGAGCGCCATCGGGAATAGCGGCGACAGATCATCAGGACCAACGGGTTGATGGGTGCCGGGATGCAGCACAGGCGGCAGCGGGCGCGGTAAATCCGCCTGGATGTTGTACCAGTGATGCGGAATCTCGCTCTGCGGCAGGTCATAACGTGTGATGGAATCGGACATCAGAACCCTTTCTCTCTTCAAACAATTTGGCTAATAAGTGAGGCGTAGCAAAGTGTAATAGGTTGCAGGTGAATCTGCAAAAATGTCGCTTTATGGACAGGTGTAAAACGATAAACAGCTAAAGCTGATGCCACCTGTTAGCCGCTGCCGCGGGTATGTTATTTGCGGCTCCTGGATGCCATTGGGGCCATTGTCACAATAGCGACTTGGACAGTCTGACCATTGTCGGCAGGTGGCCCCCTTGCTATGCTTGATGGCTCAACGGACCAGACCAAATCACTTGCAAGGCTGCAACCAACAGGGACCCTCATGGCAGCAAAGCCCAACATCCTCTTCATTGTGCTGGATACTCAACGGCGGGACCGCCTTTCATTATATGGTCATCAACGAGACACATCGCCACAGCTTGATGCCTTCGCCCAGGATGCAACTATTTTTGAGCGGGCCATCGCTCCGGCACAGTGGACGATTCCGGCGCATGGGTCATTGTTTACCGGGCTGTATCCGGGGGCACATCAGTTGCAGCAGGCGCACCAGGCCTTGCCGCATGAGCACATCACCCTGGCGGAACATCTGCAAGCGGCAGGCTACCACACGACCGCGTTTTGCAACAATCCGATGGTTGGCTTGCTGGAGACAGGCTTACAGCGTGGGTTCCACCATTTTTTCAATTATGCAGGGGCTTCGCCCAATCGCCCGGTGGATATGCGCCGCAGCGGGCCGCGCAAAGCCGTGGCGACCCAGTTCCGCAAGCTGGCGCGCAAAGTCACCAACCAGTTCGCCCACAATGACATGATGTTCAAGTTGTCACTGAATCCGCTGGTGGTGCCGATCTGGTCGCGCATGGTTAATTACAAGGGCAACACCGAGCGCTCCATCGATGATTTGATTGATTACCTGGGGACCGAGCGGGCTGGTAGCTCACAAAAGCCGCTGTTTACCTTCCTCAATTTGATGGGCACGCACACGCCCTACCGTCCACCACAGGATGTGGTCGAACGTATTGCGCCGTCGATTAAGCACGATAAACATGCCTGGCGCTTTATTACAGAGCACAATGCCGATGCTGGCGCGTGGATCAGCCCAGCCGACCCGCCGCTGGCAGACTGGCAGCGCGATACGCTATCGACGTTTTACGATGCGGAAATCATGGACCAGGATGTGCACCTGGGCCGCTTGTTTGCCTATTTAGAAGCCAGTGGCGCCCTGGATGACACGGTGGTCATCATTGCAGCCGATCATGGCGAAGGGCATGGCGACCATGACTTCGTCGGCCACAGCTTCGTCGTGTATCAGGAATTGGTGCATGTGCCGCTGATGATTCACTATCCTGAGCGCTTCCCGGCCAAGCGCATACCGACCAACGTATCGACACGACGTATTTACCATACAATCCTGGAAATGGCCGGACTGTACCCTGACAGCGATGTCGAAGCCCTGTCTCTGACGCGCTCGCTCAATGGTGTGCCTGATCCTGAAGGCGGCGTTGCCTTCTCCGAGGCGTTCCCGCCGGATAATTTGCTGACGATTCTTGATGAGCGTATGCCGGGGATCGTCACCAACCGCAAGCTGACCCAGGTGCGGCGTGGTGTCTACGATGGCGATCATAAGTTGGCGATGGTCGGTGATGACGTGGAAAATCTCTTCCATGTGGCCAGTGATCCCAGCGAAGTCAGTGATGTTGCTGAAGAAAAGCCCGACCTGGCGGAAACGTTGCGTCAGCGCGTGTCGCAGTTTGTGGATGATGCCAGCAAAGAGAAGGCCAAAGCCACCTACAACGGCGGCGTTAGCAAGGAAATGATGGATAACTTGCGCGCCCTCGGCTACATCGAATAAGGCCCCATTCTCAACAGGTTTGTAAGAATGAGGCCCGATAACTGCTGTATGTGAGGTCTAAGCGTGGCGCTTAAGCGTCATAGGAGCTGGCTGTGATATTACCCCCTGTGCCGGTCCAGTTGGTATGGAAGAACTCGCCGCGTGGTTGGTCGACGCGCTCATAAGTATGGGCGCCGAAGTAATCACGTTGCGCTTGCAGCAAGTTGGCTGGCAACCTGCCATGACGATAGCCGTCATAGAAGGCGAGCGCGCTCGACAGGGCAGGTACCGGAACGCCCACTTTAGCAGCTTCCGCGACTACAGTGCGCAATGCGGTATTCGATAGCTGCATTTGCTCATTGAAGTAATCATCGAGCAGCAGATTGACCAGGGCCGGGTTGTTGTCAAAAGCCGCTTTGATCTTGCCCAGGAATTGTGACCGGATAATACAGCCTTCGCGCCACATCAACGCGATACCGCCGTAATTCAAATTCCATTCATATTCAGCTGCCGCCGTCCGCATCAGCATATATCCCTGCGTATAAGAGATGATCTTGGCCGCATAGAGCGCGTTTTCGAGATGATTGAGAAACTCGCTGCGGTCAACTTCAATGGATAACTCTGGTCCCTGGAGTACTTCTGAAGCGGCGACACGTTCCTCTTTGAGCGCCGATAAGAACCGCGCAAATACTGCTTCGCCGATGAGCGTCAGCGGAGTGCCTTCGTCCAGGGCTGTGATGGCAGTCCATTTACCCGTGCCTTTTTGTCCGGCTGTATCAAGAATTTGATCGACAACGTAGTCGCCATTTTCATCTTGATAGGCGAGAATATCGCGCGTAATTTCAATCAGGTAGGAATCAAGCTTACCAGTGTTCCACCGGTTGAATGTCTCGCTCATTTCGGCATTGGACATGCCCAAGCCGGATTTCATCAGGTCATACACTTCGCAAATCAACTGCATATCACCATATTCAATGCCGTTATGCACCATTTTGACGAAGTGACCCGCGCCATTTTCCCCAACCCAATCGCAGCATGGGGTGCCGTCATCGACTTTGGCGGCGATGGATTGCAAAATATCTTTAACATGTGGCCAGGCTTCCGGTGACCCACCGGGCATGATGGAAGGACCATGTCGTGCGCCTTCTTCACCACCCGATACGCCCGTACCGATGAACAGCAGCCCCTTTGATTCGAGATACTCTGTCCGACGGATCGAGTCGGCGTAGTTGGAGTTGCCACCATCGATGATGATGTCGCCTTCTTCTAAATGCGGGAGCAGTTGCTCAATCGTCGCATCGACCGCCGGACCCGCTTTAATCATCAGCATGACGCGGCGCGGCCGTTTGAGATTGGCAATGAGTTCTTCAATAGAGTGTGTCCCAATAATGGTGGTGTCTTTTGCTTCGCCTTCGATGAAGGCATCGACTTTAGATGTTGTTCGGTTGTAGACTGCGACCGTGAAGCCATGATCGTACATATTCAGAATTAAATTCTGTCCCATAACCGCCAGGCCAATGACCCCAATATCTGCACTTGCTTCCACGGGATGTCTCCTCAATTTGAGTGTTGTAGATCCCCAAAATTATACCGAACTTGACACTATATTTCCTCTGAGTATGGAAACTGGTTCTAAGTGTCAGATGTCGTTGCCTTTGATTCCATTAGAGTGAATCTCAGGCGGATTTTTCTCAAAACGCCACCCAAACCCTTGCCGATACATTGTCAAACTAGGCCAAAAAGGCCCCTTAAACCGGGCACGTCTTTAGTTTCGCACAATGGGGCGCTGTGTTATACTGCGTTTTATGGCGAACGAATATCTCCCGCAGGGCAATGACCCGCTTCTCCCCGACGATGATTGGTTGACACAGGCACTCCATCGGGGATGGGCGCCGTCACTGCATTTGCTGCTTGATGTGGTGGAACCGGTCGGTCCGTTGGTCGCTCAGGTGGCCTTCGTTTTGCAGCCTGCGAGTATGATTTTCGGCGCCGGGGAGATTGTGCGGGGCTTGGCAAACGCGCTAGAAACGCCGGAAGGCATTGCAGCCATTCGACAGCGGCTGGCTGATGAAGAAACACCTTGACCCTGAGCACAACCAAAGCCTGATGAATCGTGTGACTGGCAAACTCCACCCCTAAAACAGTAACCGCTAGGGTTGCCTAAGAGGCATCTTTCCAACGCATGGAGGAAGGATTGAGGATAGGGGTCCAGGGAAGCATCGTTTGCTCGTATAGCACTTGAACAGATATGTTATGTGATTGAGGTAGTAGTTCATTATTTCACCACAGGGAGACCGCTGTGGCATCTGACGTACAAATCATCACGATATTGATTATTTTGTTCACCTTCGCAGCTTCGTTGATTATTCGGCGCAGGCGTCCACTGCCGATGCGAGCCATCAGCGCCTATGATGTGCTGCCGGACCTGGCTAATGAGAGTATCGAAGCCAGCCGCCCGCTGCACATCGGCCTGGGTGGCGCCGAACTGGGGAGTGAAAACACCATGCTGGCGCTGGTCGCGGCGGAAGCGGCCTATTATGCGATCCAGCCAGCGACAATCAGTGATGCGCCCCCGATTGTGACCACATCTGAGACGAGTACGATTCCGTTGGCAGTCGATACGCTGCGCCGGGCCTATGCCTCACGCGGCATGATTGATGCCTACCGGGGCACCTCCGCGCGCTGGTACCCGGCAGGTCCGCGTGCGTTGGCCTATTCCGGTGCGCTGACTACACTCCCTGCGGATGACCACATCAGTAGCCATGTGCTGGTCGGCGAATATGGCGTGGAACTGGCGCTGGTGCTGGCATCAGCCAGCCGACGCGGCCTGACGACGATTGCCACCAGCAATTCCCTGACTGGGCAGGCGGTGGCCTATGCGATGGCTGACCATGCCTTGCTTGGTGATGAATTGTTCGGCGGGGCGGCTTACCTGGGCAAACTGCCACATCTATCCAATCGCAACGTCACTATCGACTTGCTGCGTTGGGTGCTAATCGTAATTATTGTACTTTTGATGGCCTATAACCTGGCCCAGCAATTCGGCAGTTAGCGAGGGGGCCGCGATGCGTGTACGTTTTGGTTTCGCACTTTATACGGCGGTTGTCGTCGTTTTTGGCATTTTGACGCTGGCTGGCCTTTTGGTTGGGGATGGCTCTGCATTTGGTGAGGTTGGCGTCCTGCTAGCCCCATTAAGCGATATTTCCAGTCGGTTCATTCAGTTGGTGGTGGTGGTGATCGCCCTCACGCTGGTGATCGGCATCTTTAACCTGCTTTCTGTGCATGTGGTGCGCCTGGTACGTGGGCCGGGCAC
Organism: Anaerolineaceae bacterium; assembly: GCA_002699585.1. GTDB lineage: Bacteria > Chloroflexota > Anaerolineae > Aggregatilineales > Phototrophicaceae > Phototrophicus. Next base: position 31,433 of record PABP01000011.1, read on the forward strand.
TGGCGCACGTCTCAACAGCCTGGTGCTGTTGGTGAGCTTTTTGCTGGCCTTGGTGGCCTATCAGGCATCGACCGAATACAACCTGCTGCTGGAAAATGTCCAGGTGCAGATTGAGCTGGCGCTGGCGGCGCTGATTTGTTTCGCGCTGGTTTATGGCGCGTTCCGGCTGCTGCGCAATCGGGTGACATGGGGTGGATTGGTCTTTTTGGTGGGCATGCTGATTATCCTGATCGGTGCGCTGCCCCTTTCCCAATTGGAGCCGCTGCAACAAGTAACCGATTGGTTGACCCGTGTCCCCTTAAGTGCCGGGGCGCGTGGCATTCTATTAGGCATTGCATTGGCCACTCTGGTGACAGGCGTGCGCGTCATCATTGGGCAAGATCGAACATACGGTAACCAGTCGTCGGTGGAGTAAGGCGTGTGCTTTTTGGTACATATCCGGCTGGCCCATGGCGAAGTGTAGGTGACGATGAGTAACGACGATTTCTTCGACAATCCAGAGCGTCCAGAAGACGATGAATCGTCTGAGGATATGTCCTTTGATTGGGAAGATGGCGACGGTGAAACGGATGGCGAAGAACATACCGGCATCACTGGCGAACTAAAATGGAAAGATTCCGAAGAAGCCGAAGCGGATGAGCGTACGGGCGTGACGGGTATGCTCAACTGGCAGAGCGACGACGAGGATGACCTCGGCGAACTGGATGACGACCAGAGCTATGGCTTCGCATGGCAGCGGGGCCAGGAATTTGAGGAATTGCTGGACGCGGTAGAAGCTGCCAGCTATACCAGTTCCGATGAAGAAGCCGAGCCAGATGCCACCGGTTTTGAGTGGGCAACGGGCGAAGATGACTCTTATGAAGCTTCTGAGCCGGAAGAAACCGCCTCGGCAGATACCTGGTTTGATACCGGGCGTTTGGATGCTTCAGAAGAAGCCAAGCCGGATACCAGTGAACTCTACAGTGACGAAGCGCTTGATAACCTGTTTTCGGATTCCGACGACAGCAGCACCGACCCCCTGGCTGGATTGTTTGATCGCAAGCCGAAACAGCCTGACCTCGAAGAAGACCTTCTCGACAATATGTCAGATGAATTGTCGAGCGAGTTACCGGATGAGCCGTCAGAAGGCGAGTTTGTATCCGTAGAAGAACCTGATTTTGATGCCTATGACTTTGGCAACCTGGATGCGGAAGAAACCGATGACCAGGAATTTGGCTACGAAGAGTCGGATTACGAACAGGTCGACGATGAACAAGTCGATTACGAACAGGTCGATTACGAAGCCAGCGACTACGAGGAAATGGAGTTCGAAGCCACCGAAGGTACCGATGAGGAACCTGCCAGTGAGGCATCACTCCCGGAAGATCAGCAGGATTGGCTGGTTGAGTCCGATGATTTGCTGGTGACAGATTTTGAATTTGACGACAATTTATTTGAAGAAATGGGCGGTGATTCGCCATCGGACGAAACGACACAGCAGACAGGGACAGATGACGATAACCTGGCCTGGTTAAGCTCGCTTGATGACGATGAACAGGCCGATGCCGAGCAGTATCAGGTGCCGGATAGCGGCTGGCTGTCGGATGATTTCAGCGTATTGTCCGATGAAGAGGCCGAGGAACTGGGCCTGGGGGATGATCTGCTGGAGCCGGATTGGTTGCAGGACAGTGCGCCCTATCTGGGTGATCCTGATGCGCCAGAAGGCGGCACCGCCGATCTATCCAGCGCGGAAGTCGAAGCCGAGTTTGAGCAAGATACGGGCGATCTGGACTTTTTGCCGGGGGCCAGTGCCGGAACAGAAGACCTCGACAGCGCCCTGGCGGATATTGGCGACGATGATGATGTCGTCGAAGACATTACTAGCATTCTCCGGGGCGTTGCTGACGAAGACGATTATGAATCGACGCGCGTCGGCACGAGTGATCTGGAAGATTTGCTGCAAAACCTGGGCGACGAAGATGAGGATGTCGGCCACGAAATCGAGATTGATGCTTCCACATCTGATCTTTATAACCTGCTAGACGATATGGAACTGGACAGCGGTGACCCTGAATTGGAGGCGTTTGCTGGCCAGGATGCAGATGCGCTGGATATAAGTGCTATTGATTTCAGCAGCGATTTTGATGATGCGGCCGCTGTGGATGATTTCGAGGATGCGTATCCTGAACCATCGGACGAGTATGCGGGTATTGATGACATCATTGGCGCCGGGGCATCGACCGAAGACGATCAGTTTGGTGAGTGGTTCGAGGAAGCGGATGACGAACCCGAATGGCTGTCGGTCCTCGATGAAGTCAATGATGAGGGTGAAACAGACGAAGAAGACGAAGATACGCCAGAATCGCGCCGTCAGCACACGGGCGTAACTGGGGAACTACTGGCCGAGCTATCCGACTTTGATACGGTCGAATCCGAGGTGCGGGATACCTCGCAAGATGAGCCGCTGGCTGATCTGGATGCATTACTGGCGTCCTTTGATGTTGAAGAAACTGTTGACGAACCGGTTGAACTGGCGCCGCTAGACCTCGACAGCGTGTTGGACCAGCAAGAGGCCGCGCGCGAAGAACCCGCTTTAGAAGACGACTTCCTTGATGAGGACGAAGGCGACTTCGAACTGGTGGAATCCGACGTGCCGGAATGGCTGCGCGAAGCAGCCGCGTCGAGCACGGTAGCCGCCTCTATGGTTGGCGATCATGCGGATCGCCCGGTGGTGGAACTGGATAATCGCCTCAACAAATTGCGTGAATCCGGTATGGAACTGGGCATCAAAGAAGGCGAAACCGAGGAAGCATCCCAGGTGATGCCCGGTGGTGCCCTGGCTCCTATCGCTGTCGAACAGGCCGAGTCGCGCCTGACAGCCGCGACTGATGCCGTCAAATTGTCACCGGATCAACGGCGCAGTGCAAACGTCCTGCGCGAACTGGCCGGGACGCAAGATACGGGTGGCTCGCGTCGTGAGCGCCGCCGTGAGCGCCGTCGCTGGCCGTTTGAGCGCTTGCTGATCGCTGTACTGCTGATTGCTGCCGTTCTCATTCCGCTGCTGACCTTTGTCGATGTGGGTGAGCCACCGCAGGCAGTCTTCGATGACGAAGCTGCTTTGAGCGCTTTTGCTCGTCTTGATGCTATTGATGAAGGCGAATTGGTCCTGTTCGCGGCTGAATATGGCCCGACTGGCTCGGCTGAACTGGACCCCTTAGCGGAAAATCTACTGGCGCATATCATTGGACGCGGTGGTCGACCAGTTATCGTCGGCACCAATGCCATTGGCCTGATACGGGCTGAGATCTTTGCTGCGGGGATGGCTGGTGAGCCAAACCGCAACGTGACGTATTATCCAGTGCGCTACCTGCCCGGTGGCAGCCTGGGTCTGCGTGACCTGAGCAGCAACACCCAGACCCTATTCAGCACGGATACGCGCGGCAACACCAATAATCTGGTGATTCCTGACCTGGACGCCTTCAATTTGATCGTGATCGTCGCCGAAAGTGCCGATACGGTGCGTGCCTGGATGGAACAGGTCGCCCCAGAAACATCGGCCCAATTTGTGGTGGCGACCAGTTTTGCTGCTGCCCCATTCAGCCAACCCTACCTGGAAGGCAATACGCAGGTCGTGGGGGCGCTGGCGGGTTATGGCGATGCCATTACCTATAATCAGATGTTGGTCGATCTGGGTGATTTACCGGACAACTTGCTGCCGACCGTGATTGTGCCACCAACGCGCACGCCAACCAGCACACCGACCCCAACGGCGACCTTTACGCCGACAGCGACTGATACGCCGCAGGCGACAGCGACCAATACCGCCACGCCGACGCCAGAGGTCATCGAATGCTCGGCGACCAACCGCACGGCTGATCGTATCAACCTGCGTAGTGGTCCGGGTACGACCTTCGACATCGTCGGCACGATGGACCCCAACCAGAATATTGACATCGTCGCTATTGATGAAAGCGGCACCTGGTATCAGCTTGCTGGTGAGGAATCGGCCTGGGTCTTCGGCAGTATCATCAATATCAGTGGCAATGACTGTGAACTTTTGCCGCTGCCGAGTGGGGCCAGTGCGCCGACGGATACGCCGCAGCCATCTGATACACCTGAGCCAAGCGACACGCCAGTGCCCACTGATGAACCGACTGAGGTCCCAACTGACGAACCGACGGACGAGCCAACAGCGGTTCCTGACGAACCAACGGACGAGCCGACCGCCACGCCGCAGCCGACGGATACACCACAGCCTACTGCGACACCTTCACCAACGGTTGCTCCGCTGGTTGATGTGGCCGTGGTCATCGCCGATGTCAACATCAACGTGCGCAATACGCCGAATGGTGCCATTATCAGCGTGCTGCGACCGGGTGCAGCGGCCCCGGTGGTGGGTTACAACGATGACGAAAGTTGGACGCAAATTGTCCTGGCAGATGGCCGTGAAGGCTGGGTTGCCAGCTTCCTGGTCGAGATTGAACAGCGGCCTGCCGATGAAGTCCAGACGAGCAGAGAGGCGCAGCCGCGAACGGTAGCTAAGCCGGGGTTGCGCACAGCGCTCAAGCAGATTGGGCGCGTATCCCAGACGGATGATGATTCGACGCCAACAGAAGATGTGGATGAAGAAGCAACCGAAGAAGTAACCGAAGAGGCTACAGAAGAAGCGACAGCCACACAACGCGCCACGTCGACACCGCGTGCCACTGCTACGCCCCGCGCCACAGCAACCCCATCTGATTCTGATGAGTCGATGACGGACGAATCAAGCGCGGATGACTCCATGACGGATGAAGGCGATGATGACGGTGATGGTGGCGCGGCCCTGGATGAGCGCGGCGTCATCAATATCGACCGCCTGGAGAATACCGACCAGCGCTGGCAGTCGTTTACGATTGGTCTGTTTGTCATCATTGGCCTGATTGTCGTCGGCAACGTGTTTTATATTATTCTTCATCTCCTGCGGAGAGGACGGGCATAACATGGATTTGAGCCAAGTGAGCGCCGTACTGGGCTTCGTCTTCACGCTGCTCATCTTCAGCTATCTGCTGGGGGATAATGTCCTGTATCGGCTGTCGATTTCCGTTTTTGTGGGTTTGGCGGCTGCTTTCACGGCGATTGTCACCTTCGAAAGTGTGATTTTGCCGCTGCTACAGTCGGTTACCGAGTATGGTGAAGCGGTCTTTTTGCTGATTGCGGCTCTGCTAGCCTTTATGCTGCTGTTCAAGCCGCTGCGCGGTGCCTCTGGTTTGACCAACCTGGCGCTGGCGGTTCTGATCGGCGTGGGTGCGGCGGTGGCCGTATTTGGTGCTGTGACCGGGACGCTCATCCCGTTGACCACGTCCACAGCCGAATCGACCCAGACAGAAGGCATCATCGAAGGCTTCATTATCTTCCTGGGTGTGGCTAGCTCACTGATTTACTTCCAGTACACAGCGCGACGGCGGCCCGGTGGCATCGCCACTCGGGGTTCGATTACGCGCATGATTGCCTTCGTTGGCGAGACGTTCGTCATGCTGACGTTGGGCGCGGTCTATGGGGCGGCCATCCTCAGCAGTTTGGTGGTGCTGGTGGACCGCCTGGATTATATCGTTGCATTTATTGCAAATATCGTAGGTGGAGGGTAGCGCACGATGATGGAGCGCTCCGGTTCTATATTGGCAGCTGATTTTGGCAGCGTCAACACGCGCGTGGTGCTGGTGGATGTGGTCGAGGGCGTTTATCGTCTGGTGGCCCGTGCCAGTGGCCCCTCGACGGTGGGCTTCCCGATTGATGATGCCAGCATTGGGCTGCGCCGCATGGTCGATGAAATCGGCAAGCGGGCAGGCCGTACCTTCTACGATGATGCTGGCGAAATTGTCATCCCGGAAGGCATGGACCGTACGGGTGTCGAAGCCTTCGTCACGACAGCGACGGCAGGTCGCCCGATGCGCGTGGCCATCATTGGTCTCGTGGAAGATGTCAGCGTGGCCAGTGCGCGTCGCGTACTCAGTAGCTCATTTGTGGAAGTCGTCAGCACGATTACGCTGGAAGATGGCCGCGACGAAGCTGGTCGTATGAATGAGCTGGTGCTCAATCGGCCTGATTTGATTTTGATCGTCGGTGGTACCGACCGCGGTGCTGTCCGTGCTCTGGAATCCATGATTGCGCCGATACGCACGGCCTTGCAGGTGCAGGATGCCGCCATGCGTCCGACGATTTTGTATGCAGGCAATAACAAACTGGTCTCGACGATTGAAGCGGCTTTTAACGAGTTGGCAACTGTACTCTATGCCGATAACGTCCGCCCGCGAATCGACGTGGAAAATCTGGATTCGGCGCGCTCGCAGGTGACCAAAGCCTTCAACAGCTACAACTCGCGCCAGCGTGGGGCGTTCCGCAACATCAAGAGCAGCACGGGTTTGGTGCCGACCGCGCGCGGTTATGCCCTGGTGGCGGAGTTCATCGCGCGGACCAGCGAACGGAATGTGCTAGCAGTGGATATGGGCAGCGCGACAACTGTTATGATCGCGGCCTTGAATGGCCAGGTCGATACGGTCGTCAATGCCAATTATGGCCTGGGACACGGTGCGCCCAATCTGTTGAAGCAATCAGGGGCCGATGCTGTTCTGGATTGGCTGCCCTTTGAAAGCTCACGGCGGCAGGCAGCGGATTATGCTCAGAACAAAGCCTCGCGTCCTGGCAGCGTACCCGTGAATATCCGTGACCTGTATTTTGAACATGGCTTGCTGCGCGCAGGTATCCAACATTTGATCCAATCTAACCGTGAGACATGGCTCGACGTTGGCAAAGATGGCCCCCTGGAAAATGTCGATTTGATCCTGGCGGGTGGCAAAGGGCTAACGGGCAGTGGTCATCCCGGTTGGGACCTGCTGCTGATCGCTGATGCTGTCCAGCCGACAGGCATCACCGAAGTGGAAGCCGACCCATATGGCCTGATCCCGGCGATTGGCGCTGTGGCGACTATCAACTCCGATGCTGCCGTGCATTTGCTCTCCAACAATGATTTGGATCATCTGGGCACAATTATCAGCCTGGAAGGTCAACCGACTGTGGATCGTTGGGCTGCGCGCATTACGGTCACGACAGATGATGGCGAGTCTTACAAACAGGAAATGATGGGTGGCGAGTTGCTGCTGCTGCCTGTACGCACCGGGCGCAGCATCACCCTGCGGATTGAAGCTGGGCGCGGTTTGCGCGTCGCAGGTAAACGCAGCCTGAAGCGGCGCATCGAAGGCGGTAAAGCCGGGATTTTGATCGATGCGCGTGGGCGAGAACTGGTGCTGCCTGCGGATGCGGCTGAACGCGCCATCAAGTTGCCGGAGTGGGTGGCCCAGATGGCAGGTATCCCTGCCCATCAGATACCACAAGATTGGCTGGTGCCTGTCAGCAGTGATGGTCGCTTGGATGCCCTGTTTGATGAGGCGCTATCCGCCGATGCGGGTCCGTCAGCGCGTGACCAGCGCGTCGGCCCAGACGATGACGACTTCTTTGATGATGTGCTGTCTGACCCTGATCTTGAGACATTCGACGATGATCCCTTTGATGATCTGGACGAGTTACGCAGCCTGAGTGGTTAGTGGGATTGCGAATCCCAATATGACTGTTTTGAAAAGCGATTAGTTGTGTTTTCCAGACCCCCATCCTCGGTCCTTCCCCCGAAGGAGGAAGGATGCCTTTCTGGCTAATTGGGTAGTAGGCAGATGTTCCCTCTCCTTCGGGGAGGGGAATCAGGGGTGGGGTTAGAGAACTTTCACTTCGGCGATTCATAAGCAATTGAGGAACGAGTATGGCACAATACGCCGACCAACGCATTATCAGCGAAATGACCACCATCCGGCGCGAGGTATTACTGCCGGAAGAGGCCATCGGCCAGGTGCGCGTGTTGCAGGGCCAGCGCGTCGATATTCGTGACACGGTGGCACGAGGCGTGATCCCGGCCGAGCACATTATCATTGATGCAGCCCGTGAACTGCGCCTGCGCAAAGCCGATGACCTGCCCGGTAAGCTGCTGGTCAAAGTGGGCGCTCGCGTCAAAGAGGGCCAGCCGATTGCGGGTTCTGAAGGCCGACGTGGTCGTCGGGTACTAGCACCTGTCCGGGGGCTGGTGGTGCATGTCAGTGATGGCCGTATTATCATGCAGCGCATGCCGCGTATCATTAACCTTGAAGCGGGTGTGCGCGGTCGCGTAATCGAAGTGTACCCGCGTGGCGTCGCTATCGAAGCGGTTGGCACACTCATTCAGGGCGTATGGGGCAATGGTCGCAGCACGATTGCCACCCTTAGGGCTGCACCCAGCAATGGCGGGTTGCATGCTTTGCCCAAAGATACGCTCGAATCGGGCTATCATAATGAAGTCGTTCTGTCTGCGGACCCGATTACGAGTACCCATCTGAAAATTGCGTCCGCGCGCCAGTTCGTGGGGTTGATTGCGCCCAGTATGTCGGCTGCGTTGGTTGATGAAGCGATGGCGCTGGATGTGGCTGTGATGGTCACAGAAGGCTTTGGCGAGATGCGCATGCCGGAAGATCAGCATACGCTGTTCATGGAGTGCCAGGGTTTCCAGGTGACGCTGGATGCGTTTACGCCGCGGCGTAATGCGGCTCGTCGACCAGAAGCGGTCGTCAATCGGCCTCGGCGCGATGACCTGCCTGCCATGCCCGATCCCAGCCTGCCGCTGCGTCCGGGGATGCGCGTGCGCGTGTCGCGTGCGCCCCATTATGGCGTGCTGGGCCGTGTGTTGACGGTATCGTCGGAGCCACGCATTTTACCAAATGGCCTGCGTATGGCCTGCTCCGAAGTGGAATTAATGAGTGGTGAAAAGGTCTGGTTGCCGTCTGCTGACCTGGAATTGACCGGACGCTAATCATCATCGGTTCAAAGCTGCCACAAAACCCGTAGCAAAGCCTGTGGTTAGTTTGCTGGCAGAGATTTATGTTTCGGTTTATGATAAGCGTGATACCATGTGTGAGCGCCGTTATGTTTAGCGCAACACTGATTAGCGAAAGACAACACTCTGTGTATAGAATTTTGTGCACCAACGCAATTGGCGTTTAAGGGGAGGCCCCAATGTCCGACGATTTTAGATTTGATGATGATGATCTCTTTGGGGACGACGACGATCTCTTTGGTGATGACGACCTGTTTGGCGAAGGTGGGGATGATGACTTCGGCAGCGGGTTCGACGACTTTGGCGATGATGCCGATTTAGACGCCGACCTCGATATTCCTGATACTGGCCCGGACTTTGATGATGCCGATTCGGTTATCATCGAAGAAGAAGAGTCTGGGGGCGGTAACCGCCTGTTCATCTTCCTGGCTGCGATTATGCTGCTGCTGCTGTGCGGTGGCTTCGCCTTGATTGCTTATCTGGCGATCACAGGCCAGCAGAACCCAGAACGCGATGCGACGGCGACAGCCATCGTCGCCCAGAATATGACGATTGAAGCATTCCAGACACAGACGGAAATCGCCAATACGCAGATTGCTGGTGTGACGCTAACGGCTGCTGCTGCTTCCCCAACACCGACCATCACGCCCAGCCCGACTATTGACGTTGAGGCGACGGAAACCCAGGCGGCTGTGATCGTCGGTATGACACAGACTTTTGAGGCGGCCCAGGTTGAGGCGACTGAAGACTCGGTCATGGGTGCGCTGACGCAAACGGCAGAAGCGGTGGTCACGATGTCCGCTGAAGAAGCCGCTGCTGCGACGCAGACGGCGGAAGCAGGTGGCCTGAGCAATGTGGAACAAACGGCGACCGCACTGGCACAAGCCCCGACGGTGATTGACGCACCAGAGTTGAGTGAAGTCCAGATGACAGCTACGGCCCTGGCGACTCTGTTCGCTACACCGATTGTCACGCCGGGTGAAGCAACTCCAACTCAGGAATTCGGTGTGGTCCCGACTCAATCTGGCGGTGGCATTGATACGCAGCTACCCGATACCGGTATCTTCGATGATCTGGCGGCAGGTGGCCCTGGTACCTTCTTGCTGGCAGCATTCGGCCTGTTGGGTGTGATCTTCATTTCGCGCGCGGTACGCAAGAACACCAGCGCTTAGTCGCCCTGATACACGCTAAACAAAGGCCCGCTCATCGTGAGTGGGCTTTTTTCATATCTGGAATATGTCATTTTTCACTACAAGGCCCTATTCGAAATATTTACACTGAGGATGTAATGTGCCGCTGGTATGTTGCGCCTTTTGCCATGCCTACTCTTTGTTGCTCTACCGCTGTTGCGGCACCGGGTTAGAGACAAGGAGGTTTTACTTATGGAAAAGGTCCTCATTGGGATTTTCGTGATTTTACATGGGCTTGTTCATCTGTTGTACTTCGGCCAGAGCTGGCGTATGTTTGAGATGCAGCCCGGTATGACCTGGCCGGATGGATCGTGGGCATTTGCACGGTTGGTCGGGAACGATGCGACGCGGTTGTTGGCGAGCTTATTACTGGTTGTGGCGGCAATAGGCTTCATCGTCGCGGGCATCGCCATACTGGCCGCCCAGGCCTGGGGCGCTACTTTGCTCCTCGTTGTGTCGATCTTCTCATCGGTGCTGTACATCCTCTTCTGGGATGGCAAAATGACCCATCTCGATAACCAGGGTGCAATTGGCATCCTCATTAACCTGGCGTTGATCGTTGTGTCACGGGTGTGGTTGTAAGTTACATCACCTGAGCTAACAAAATGCATAATCAAAAACGGCCTGCTCATGTTGAACAGGCCGTTCGTTTTGATGGTGCTGACGGTATGCGGGCTAAATTTCGCCGCCGATGGCCAGATCGCCCGTCGGCGCGGGACTGCCGCCGGGTGGCTCGATGGTGACACCTGCTCCGGCAAATTTGCCGATGGGTTCATCCAGCTCGAAGATAACCGTGGCGCGGCCTTCTTCATCGACCGTAAAGGTTCCGATGCTGATGACGCTCTCGTCGTCACGTTGCAGCCAGAGCTGGTAAACGGCATCTTGAAGGGTCGGCAAGTTCTGCACAGCGAACATCGCCACCCAATGTTCGGGCGTCGCGGAATCGGTCCAGGCGAGTTGGGCTAGCGGTTGGCCGTCGGTGGCGTCGGCGCTGATGAACTGTGCCCGTCCGCCGCGTTCGGTACCCAGGGCTGCCAACAGGTTTTGCGAGCTTGTCAGTTCGGTCGTGAGTTGCGTGTTTTCCTGTTCCAGATGGCGTGCATCATAGGCCAGTTGGCGATTTTCGTCCTGAATGGCCTGGGATTGATACAGCCAATACCCATTGCTGACGAACAATGCGACAATCGCCAATGCTGCGGCTGCACCAACGGGTGATAACAGGAGTTGGCGCCAGTTAGGACGGATGATATTTTCTTGCCGTTTGCGCGGCTGTGTACTCTGACGCGCTGTTGACTCGGCCAGGATGCTGGCGCGTAATGATGGCGGCGGGGCCACCTGCGGCACATCATAGAGCATGGCATCGGTCATGGCTTCATAATCGGCGAGTTCCCGCTGTAAACCAGGGCAATCCAGCAAGGCAGCCTCGACCAGGGCCGTTTCGACTTCATTGGTCGCGCCCAAGGCATAGCTACCCAGTAAGGCCTGGGCTTCCTGGCAGCGGTTGTTTGTTGTGGCCACGTTTGTTTCCATGTATTGCTTACTCTATCATTCAACCATCTTACGACAAAACATCATCTATTAGATTGCTTCAGTCGGCATTTTCTAACCATAGTTTACGTAGTTTTTGCATTCCTGATCGGATGCGCGTCTTAACGGTGCCCAGCGGTGTCTGGGTGGTATCGGCGATGTCCTGATGGCTCATGCCGCCGTAATACGATAATTCGATTAGCTGGGCCTGTTCCGGCGGGATCAGTGTCAGCAGAGATTTAATCTGGCGGCGCTGTGCCCAATTTTCGCTGCCTTTGGCTGGCATGTTATCCAGCGGGGTGTCGGCGATGTTATAGCGGCGTTTTTCCATGCGCAGGCGGTCGATGGCGGCGTGGCGGGCGATTGTCAGCAACCAGCTAGAGAGCTTGCCTCGGTTCGCATCCCATTTTTCCGCACCATGCCAGACGCGCATAAAGACATCCTGCGTCACCTCTTCTGCCTGGCCTGTATCGTTCAATACTTGCAAGATCAGGCTGAACACACCCCCGCCATAACGATCATACAAGTCCGCTAGGGCCTGTTGATCGCCATCGACGATACGGTGCATGATGGCTTGGTCGCTCTGTATGGACTCGTTAGACAAAAGCACGCTTCTCCGACGAACAGCACGAAAAATTTATTGGCAAACAATTCATTATAGTCTGCATCTGTAATCTGGTTTATAGGCTGTCGGCTCAATGGGGTCGTGATATAGACATTCGACAACAAATGGAGTGTAGCACAGGCCTATCAACCACTCAACTAAATGACATCAAACATGAATAGCTGATAAATAAACCTATCCTCGATACATCCAATAAGGGCTTTCTCTACGAAACATGGGTGTAGCAGCTACAAGTTACGCTTTAACACGCCAACAAATTTGACTAGAGGATACACCTATGTTACGTAAGCTCTCTTTATTTACAGCTATCCTGATGCTGCTGGCGGTCCCGACCTTTGCACAAGACATGATGACGCCCAGCGTCACCGTCGCTGACCAGGTTGTGACGCATGATCAGGTGATTATTGATGAAATTTACAGTGAAGGCCCCGGCTTTATCGTCATCCATGCGGATAACGAAGGCTCCTTTGGCGCTGTCATCGGCCACCGTGCTATCAATGCCGGAACCAGCGTCAACGTGGCGGTCGATATCGACGTGACGATGGCCACCCCCGTGCTGTATGCCATGCTGCATAGCGATACAGGCGAAATGGGCGTCTATGAATTCGGTACTGTCGAAGGTGCAGATGGCCCGGTTGCGGTCGATGGTGAAGTTGTCACCCCAGACTTCAATGCCGCCATCATCAGCGTATACCCGCAGCTCATTGATATGAACACCGTACATGTGCATGCTGCGACCGTTGCCGAAGATGGTTTCGTCGTGATCCATGCCGGTGATGCCGAGAGCTTCGGCGCAGTGGTGGGTTTTGCTCCCATCAGCGCGGGTACAACCACTTCTATCGACGTGCCTGTCGAAGGCCTGGATACGGACTATATCTGGCCGATGCTGCACACTGACACGGGCGAAATGGGCACTTATGAATTCGGTACGGTTGAAGGTGCGGATGGCCCGATTGCGATTGATGGCAACGTCGCCACGATGGCCCGCTTCGTCGGTGCGCCCTCGGTCCATGTTCACGATCAGATCGTTACGGATACAGTCACGGCTAGCTCTGTTGTCAGCGAAGGCCCCGGTTGGCTCGTGATCCATGCTGATAACGATGGCGCTCCCGGTCCGGTCATTGGCCAGACGCTGGTAGACGCTGGAACGACCGCTAACGTGGTTGTTGAAGTCGATGCAATGGGCGTCACTCCCGTTCTGTGGCCGATGCTGCACGTCGATACGGGTGAAATGGGCACCTATGAATTCGGTACGGTTGAAGGTGCTGATGGCCCGGTCTTCGTCAATGACGCTGTCCTGACCTTCCCGATTAACGCCGCGCCCTCCATCAGCTACGAAGGTACGCTGGATGGCAACACCCTGACTGTTGACTCAGCGCTGATTGATACACAGGGTTGGTTGGTCATCCATGCCGATAACGAAGGCGCACCTGGCGCTGTCCTCGGCCAGACGCCGCTGGTAAGTGACCTGAACGAGCATGTCGCCGTGACGCTAGATGGTGACATCACCGAAACTGTCTTCCCCATGCTGCATGTGGATACTGGCGAAATGGGCGTCTATGAGTTCGGTATGGTCGAAGGTGCCGATGGTCCGGTGACTGTCAACGACGCTGTCGTCACAGGCCCGCTGACCCCCGGCATGATGATGGAATAACGTTCTTATGATGGGGCATCGTCCCTGTTAACCTCCTCCTTGTGCGAAGGGCATGCCACTATGGTGTGCCCTTCTGCGTTTAATGACATAGTGCTTGTTTTAGGTGGATTGTAACTTTTGTCACTAACGAAGCGTGACGAGCCGATGTGTAAACAGGCCTAAAATAATTCTGGGAGAATAGCGCACGCAGTCACGTCGTGGCGGCTACAACTTCATAGTCTCTTCGCTAAGCCGGAAAACATCTCCAGAAGATGCTTGTTCGGTTTTTTCTTTTTAGGGAGGTCAGGATGATGGCCATTAGCAAGAGAACGATCGTATGGGTGTTATGCTCGGTTTTTGTACTATGGGGCCTGCCGCTGATGGCACAGGACGAAGAACCCGTCGCACAGGGGTTCCGTCTGGATGCGCCGTCCTACGCGGTTCGGGGACCATTTGCTGTCGGTACGATGGAATTCACTGTCGAGGATGGTGAGCGGATAATTCCTGGGACAGCCTGGTATCCGGCGCTAAACCCGGATGGCCTTGAAGAAGCTGTCGACTATGATGCTGGAATGGGGGATATGTTGCCGCCGGAACTCAACCTGTTCCCAGGGCATGCATTACAAGATGCTGACCCCGATTTGGACAATGGCCCCTACCCGCTGGTGATTTATTCACCTGCCAATGGGGCATCGCGCCTGTGGACTGCTTTTTTCCAGGAGCACGTGGCGTCCTATGGTTTTGTCGTGCTGGCGATTGACCATCCTGGAACGGGAATGCTGGATACCATCATTGTTGACGACAGTGAATATTGGACTGTTAATTCGCCTGATTCCCACGTCCTTCGCCCACAGGATATCGTGCGCATGCTGGACTACGCAGAGACGATGACGGCTGAAGGCGGTGCATTGGCAGGTGTCATTGATATGGAGTCGGTTGCTGTGACAGGCTGGTCATCCGGTGGCTATACGGCCCTGATGTCGGCTGGTGCACGGCTTAATCTGAATTCGTTCGGGACCTGGTGTGCTCACTTAACTGAGTACGATATCCTGTGCAATGCCTTAAGTCGGATTGACAACCTCGTTGCCCTGGCGGGCCTGGATGCGGCGCCGGAGGGACTCTGGCCATCCTTTGCCGATGATCGGGTTGATGCCATCATTGCCGATGCGCCGGGTGGTGTACCAATGCTGCGAGACGGCGGCCTTGAAGGTGTCGAAGTGCCGGTCTTGTTCATTGGTGGTAGTGCCGACACGGCCGTTAAACCGCTTTCTGATTATTTGCACTATGCTTATGAGCACGTTGGGTCAGCCCAGAAGGCGCTGGCCGTTTTCGAGAATGCGGATCACTTTATCTTTGCTGGTGGTAGTCCGACCTGGTATGAGATTATGTACCCGCTACTGTCCGATTCTGTTTGGGATTATGATCGTGCCCATGATTTGATTGATTATTTTTCGACAGCATTTTTATTGGCAGAACTCAAAGGGGATGCTGAAGCTGCGGCGGCGCTTGCGCCAGATGCGGTTCAGTTCCCTGGGATTGTTTATGAGGCAGTCGGCTTCTAAAGCGTTGAATTGGGAGCAGTATCTAAGCTGCTCCCAAATCTCCCCTGGGCAAATGCATAAAGAGCCTGTAAAAAATAGCCCGCGTCAATGATCGGCTATGTATTTTAGACGTATGATTTAGACGCATGATGAGAAAAAGGCCCATACGCTCAGCGTGTGGACAGTTCTAGGAGCTTTATCGTGGTTCGGCGTTTGGTATTGGTTTTGCTGCTGATTCTGTTTTTGTCGCTGCCTGCGTTGGCTCAGGCATTCAGTCAGCCTGTGATCTAAACCAGTTTTAAAAGCCTTAGTTGGGCGATTCGTTGCGGAGGGCTACGATTACATCCCGCCGCTTGATGACGCGATCCACCTGATGGGTGAGCGTGTTATACGGCGCTTCATCGAGCACCCTGAGCCCTGAGATAGTTTCCACCTGCGCGATCATATCCTCGCGTGGGAAGCGTGTGGCATCCCAACTGAAGGCCAGTGCCCCGCCTTCGTCGAGCAATCCCTCCCAGACAGGCAAGGCATTTTTCAACAACGAAATCAGTTCGCCATTGTGCTGAATGCCATAAGGTAAGTCAGTGACGATCAGATGCGGCTTTTTGAAGCCGTGTAAAGCTTGTGCCCCATCGCCGACATCGGCCCGACTGAGCAAACAGCGTTGTACTGTGCCCCCCTGTTTGATGTCGATCCACCAGCGCTTGCCAATATTTTTCAGGGATTCCGTGCGCACGTTGATACCAATGCGCTGTTCCTTGCCGTACTGCTGCAAAAATTGGGCCGTACCATCAATCGCCTGACGGTCCTCATCGCTGCCTGCTACTTCCATGCCCAGCATCAACCCGGTGAAGAGCGTCGTGCCGCCACCAGCCAGTGGATCATACAGGCGCAGCGTGTCCCAGGGCCGATGAGCGAAGGCGCTACTGTGACGGGCGATATTCAGCATGAACTGCGTCAGCATTTCATTGGTTTTGCCCTTGTAACGGCGTGCGGTCACGATGTCCGGCGGCAGCGTTGGCTGGAACGAGGGCGTCAATGGGCGCAGCAGCGGTCCCTCGACATCGCCCAGACGATCAAAAAACTCAAAGTGGGCGCTGGTCATGGCCAGTGTGCCGAGTTCGTGAAGCAGGGCATCATCCAGCGGCTGGTCGAGATCCAGTAGCAGGTATTCCTGACCGCCCAGCGGGGTCGGCTCTACGTGCTGGATGTGTGATCCTAGCGGACTGAGTTGCAGCTCCGGCGCGGCTAATTGGCTGGCGAGTTGAGCGTATTGGGTGCTGCGCTGAGGCGCGATCTGGGAAGCAAGTTTAGGCATCTTACAACTCGTCTCGCATTTGCAGGAAAAAGGCTTTACGTAGGCGCGGCAGTGTGAAGTCGAAACCGCAGGCTTTGAAGAAATCTTCTTTTGCGGAAATTGCCATGACTTCAAAGACGCCGCTTTCGTCGGCCAGGTCCAGGCAGATTTGGACCAGACGCTTGCCGACGCCGCGTCCCTGTACTTTGGGCGATACCGCCAGACTGCGGATTTCCGCTAGCTTTTTGCTATAGATTTCCAGGGTGGCGCAGCCGACCAGCTCGTCGTCTTCATCGACCGCGATGAAAAAATTACCCAGTAAATCGTGTAGCTCGGTCAGGGTGCGCGGCAATAATTCGC
Source organism: Anaerolineaceae bacterium (assembly GCA_002699585.1). GTDB lineage: Bacteria > Chloroflexota > Anaerolineae > Aggregatilineales > Phototrophicaceae > Phototrophicus. Next base: position 48,475 of record PABP01000011.1, read on the forward strand.
CACTATCGACAAAACCAGCGATAAAGGCCTCCAGCACGGGGATGTCCGCGTGAGTGGCTTTACGAATGGTCACGCCATTGACCGTCTGTACTAAGTCCGTTTGCGCCATACAAAAAAGTTCCCGATCATCGTTTCGCGCTCATAATTTGCCATCAACCAGTTGTTGAGTTCGACATCATCTTGCAGCAGTTGATGGCTGTCCATGTCGTAATTCGTCACCCAGGGCATATAGTCGCTCTGCAAAATGAGGACGTAGGGCGGCATGGCCCCCCATAGTAACCCGACATTTTCTTCGCGCCAAGATGCCGGATACCAGGGTGCCACCAGCGGGAATTGCGCCTGGAAGCGGGTCGCGGGTCGCCATTGCCCCATGAAAGCCACTTCTGGCCGGAATCCGTATATAAAGATGCTGTCGCCTGGTGCGAGCCGTTCCTGCAAATATTGCACCACGTCCAAGGATTCTGCGGCCCGTAAATCCCCGGCGACAAAGTTCTCATAGTAATCGTGTTGGGTGGCGTTCCCGGTCAGCCAGGGCAGTGCCGGACCCCAGGTGTTGGCAATCAGGATGATCAGCGCGCCAGCACCCACCATGAATGTAAGGGCCGTCTGTAGGGGCACAATAGATTGTGCCCCGGACGCAGCATGCTGCGTCCCTACGAGTCTACCTATTATCCATTCGACCACATCGGCGGTGAACAGGCACATGGGCGGCAGCAGCGGAATCCAGTGCGTATCGAAGCCTTTGGCCTGAATGAGCAGGAATCCGAGCGCGGCCAGCATCCACAGCCAGATCAAGCGCCAGTCGGTGCGCCCACGCCGGAAAAAGGCCAGCAGCAGCCAGACCACCGTCCCGATCATCACGGGCGACCAGCGCAGCCCGCGCGACATCAGCCCATTGCCCATGCCAAACAGAAATTCATTGAGTGCGTAGCCCTGCGCGTTATAGGCAGCGGTTCCCTGGGCGACGATCAGCATTTCATCGAGTATGCCCTGCGCGGCGAAGATCAGCAGGATGGTGCCACCTGTCAGTAAGCCGCCAACGGCAAAGGCGAACGCTTCTTTAAGGGGCAGGGCGCGCCGCTGCCATATCTGATGAATCACCAGGGCCAGCACAAAAAACAGGTAATACTGTTTGAACCACAATAGTACGCCACAGAGCAGTCCTGTCAGCAGGCTGTAGATGATGGCTCGGCGGCTGGCGCGTGGGTGTGTAGCGGCTAAATAGGCGTTCCAGGCGGCTAATGTGGTCGGTACCAGCGCCAGGGAATCGCTCTGGGTGAGGTTTTCAAAACTTTCACTGAAGTAGAACACGCCCAGGAACAGCGCCGCCAAAGCGCCCGTGCGGCGGTTGCCCAGGCGTCTGCCCAGCAAATAGGTCGCCAGCAGCGCGATGGGCATCAACAGCAGATCAAGTGCACGCACCGCCCCGACGCTGTGCCCCAGCAGGGCGATAGCGCTCGCATACAGGTAGTAAATCGGCGGCGGCTTGATGTCCCACATGCTGATGTAAGGCAGGCCACCATCGACGATGCTGCGCCCGATATTGGCATACATGCCCTGGTCACGGCCCAGCGGATAGAGCACGACGGGCAGCGCCGCCACGATCACGACGACGATCACCAGCAGCGGCCAGAACCAGGAGGCGTTAAATAGGCGTTTCATGGGCGGCATTATAAAGGCCATCGGCTATGTGGCCTATGGGCAAGCTGCTAACCTGGCCATGCTTTACGATTGGCCTATGGTCTGTATGTGCCGATTTTCCAAGTGAGGTGTTTTCCAGTAAACTCATCTGTATGGGTTACACAGCATTTCGTGGACCCAGGATTAATGCCACCAGAGGACGAAAGTGACCGATGTCGGGCACGCGCTACATGACCGCCCAGGAAGCGGCGGAAGCCTTGAACGTCAGCCGTAATACGCTGTATGCCTACGTCAGCCGGGGCCTGATTCGTTCGGAATCCCAGGGCGAGGGCAGCCGCGAACGACGCTACCATGCGGAAGACGTGTATAAACTCATCGAGCGCAAACAGGGGCGCAGCAACCCTGAAAAATTGGCGCAGAGTGCGCTCTTTTGGGGCGCGCCTGTTTTGGATTCCGAGTTGACGCTGATCGCTGACGGCCAGCTTTACTATCGCGGTTATGATGTCGTGCAGTTGGCGCGTACGGAAACGATTGAGCGTGTCGCATCGCTGCTGTGGACGGGCAACTTTGACCAGGCCAGTTCACTGTTCAACAATAGTTACGACGCCCTCACCCAATACGAAACCATGCTGGTCCATCTGGAAATGGATGGGGCGCATCCCACGCCCATGCAGGCCATGCAGTTCATCTTGCCGATTGCTGCCGCTGATGACCTGGCCGCGCTCGATATGCGTACAGAAGCGGCGATCAAAACCGGGGCACGGGTTTTACGCTTGCTGGTGTCGGTTGTGGCTGGCAATGTGCCCAACGATGTGCCGCTAGCAGTGACGTTGCAACAGGGCCTTTGCCCGGACCAACCCGATGCGCGGCCTCTGCTGGATGCGGCTATGATCCTGTGTGCGGACCACGAGCTAAATGCCTCGTCGTTTACGGCGCGGGTGGTCGCTGCGGCTGGGTCAACGCTGTATGCGGTCGTTACGGCGGGCCTATCGGCATTGCAGGGTGTCAAACATGGTGGTCATACCCAGCGCGTAGAAGCCATGCTGCGCGAGGTCGATACGCCGCAGCGGGCGCGTCAGGTGCTGGTTGATCGGCTGCAACGCGGGGATAGCATCCCTGGGTTTGGCCATAAGCTTTACCCCGATGGTGACCCGCGCGCCCAGGCTTTGCTGGATCTCATCGCGGAATATGCTCCTGATCATGAAGCCCTGGCCCTGGTCAGCGCTGTGCAGGATGTTGCCTATAATTTAATTGACCAGCATGCGACGATTGACCTCGCCCTGGCGACGATGGGCCGTGTCCTGGGGATCAACAACGGCGCGCCGATGACCTTTTTCGCATTGGGCCGCACAGTGGGTTGGGTTGCCCACGCCTTAGAACAGTACCAGACGGATCGGCTGATCCGGCCACGGGCGCGTTATACGGGGCCATCACCTGTTATGGATGGAGAGGGTTAGCTTGAACAGCGACCCTCATCATTGAATGGGAGATCGGGCAGCAATCAATCGAAATGCAACCGATATGGAACGATTGGCAGCATCAGACCGTCCAATAAGAAAGCGGACATAAAGCAAGCGGGTTTAGCACAGGCTGCTAATGTGGCAATCTACAAGGTGTATAAAACCTGTCAAATAAGTGCAAAATTACTTTGTGCCAGAACAAAAACGTGTACAATAAGTTAATTGAGATACAATAAATATTGAATCAATCGCATCCCGATTTTGGATGTTTGTGTAGGAACTGTTCGGAATTTGTAACAAAATGCAATGTTCAAATCGTTTTGTCATACAATGGTGAAACGATATCGTACATGTTGTACGCGGAATACCGTATAGAACACTTGAGGCCGATTTGCAGTTCAACACCTCAGGCGTTGTTGCGGCGCAGACTAGTAGATCAGGCACTTACAAAGCGATCCTATGCGCACCCGTACGAAACAACCTGCAATTATCAATCATCATGCGGAAAGTCAGAAACGCGTGTTTGACGAACACAACCCGTTTTACTTAATCGAAGCCATCGATGTGCCGGTGATGGCCATCGCAACTGATGGGACCATCTTAGCCGCCAATCAACTCACTCTGGAAACCTTGAATCAGCCTCTTGAGCATCTGGTGGAGCATGCGGTATGGCAAATTTTCCGCAGTGACCCACCGCATGCACTCCAGAACGTTTTTAGCCCTTTAGACATCACCGCTTTCCCGATGCAAATGCAGCTCAGTTGGCAGTGCGAGGATGAAACATCGTGTATAGGGGAAACCACGCTGCGTGCCATCATTCAGCCGGATGGCAGCCAGTTAGTCTTATGCACTATCATCCAACTCATTGAAAGCCAGAATATTCTAGACAATGTGATTACCTATGGTGTCCTGGATAATATCCCGCAGCCGGTTGCCCTGGGTGATGAGAATGATTTGCTTCGCTATGGCAACCAGGCCTTCGCTGACTTGCTGGGCCGTCCGATTGAAGACTTAATCGGTACGTCGTTTCTCAATGTGATCGTTGAGGAAGAACGCGAGTTTGTAAAACCGCGCATCGTTGAACGGCATCAGGGCCAGGGCGATATTTATGAAACGACTATCTATCATGCTGACGGATCAAGACGGTATATCATCATTGCTGCGTCGGCCATTATTGACCATGCGGGGCGCTATCATGGGGCGTTGTCATTCATCACGGATTTGACCACCCAGAAGCAGACTGAACAGGATTTGCGTCGGACCAACTCCGAGTTGGATGCTTTCTCGCATACGGTCGCGCATGATCTAAAAAGCCCTTTGAGCGTTTTGCTCGGCTTTGCGGATTTGCTGGAAAATGAAATCACCAACCTGGATATAAACGACACAGTCGAGTATCTGCGGACGATGGGCCAGACGACGCAGAAGATGATTAGCATCGTCGATGAATTGCTGTTGCTGTCACAGATGCGTAAAGCCGATGTCACCTTGCTGCCGGTGGATATGGAATTCACGGTGAACGAATCGCTGATGGGTTTGGCCTATTTGCGCTCACAACACAATGCGGAAATTACCGTCACGACTGACGAGTGGCCAGCCGCTTTTGGCTACCCGGCCTGGATTGAGGCTGTCTGGTCGAACTATATTTCCAATGCGATCAAATACGGTGGTGAACCCCCGCGCATTGAAATCGGCGCGACGGAAGAAGGCGATTGGGTCCGTTACTGGGTGCGTGACAACGGCGATGGCCTGACGCATGAGCAGATTAGTATGCTATTCAAGCCATTTGAGCGCTTGCATACTGAGCGGGCTAAAGGGCATGGCGTTGGCCTGACCATCGTGCAGCGCATCATGGAGAAGTTGGGCGGTCGCGTCCATGTGGCCAGTGAACCCGGCCAGGGCAGCGAATTCAGCTTTTTGCTCAAGCGTGTCCCACAGCCCAATGCCAACCAGCGCTAACCTCACTGAGGCTTAACGCCGCGCGAACAAGTCCTCGTACAGCGCAAACGTCCTATCGGCCACATGCCGTAGCGAATACTCTGCTGCGGCTTTTTTGCGCCCATTTTCTCCCATTTTTTGGCGCAGAGCGGCATCGTCAATCAGGCGTTGCGCGCCACTCACCAGCGTATCCAGGTTATCGGGTGGGACCAGTAATCCATTTTCGCCATCGGTGACAATTTCCCGGCAGCCCGGTGTATCGGTCGTCAGGATAGCCCGACCACAAGCTGCGGCCTCGATCAATACTTTGGGGATGCCTTCGCCATAGGTCGAGGGCAGGCAGACGATATTCACGCTGGCGAAGACCTGCGGCATATCATCGCGCCGCCCCCACCACTCGATGATGCCCTCGTCTTGCCATGCAGTCATCTGCGACATGGGTACGGCATGCGGACTGCTCGGTTCTGGATAGCCCGCGACCACAAACCGCGCTTTGCCCTGCAAACGCCGCGCCAATTCAACATAGGTACCCAGCCCCTTGCTCCACAGCAGACGTCCGGCGAATAGGACGACGGGCAAGCCGTCTGGCTCCGGCTTTGGGCTGAATTCGTCCATATCGACGCCGCTGCCTTTGATGAGCACCGTGCGCTGCTCTGGCAGCAGGCCCATTGCCACAAAACGCTGCTGATCGTCCGGGTTCTGGAAGATCATACGGGTGCGGTTGCCTGCCAGGGCCAGCCGGAACAATGGCCCAACGCCCAATCGCAGCAAGCGAGCTTTGGTGCTGTCATCGATGAAGACATAGCCCAGGCCGCTCATGGCGCTGACGACCGCCGGAATACGCGCTAATTTCGCGGCTATTCCCCCATAGATCACCGGCTTGATGCTGACCTGATGCACCAGATCGGGCTTTAGCTGGCGGTAGAGCGTATACAGTGCACGAATGGTCTTGATTTCGCTGAGTGGGTTGGTGCCATGCTGACTGAGTGGCAGCGGGTGATATGGCAGGCCGCTGGCTTTGATGAGAGCGACATTTTCGGCATCGGCATCTGACGTGGTGACGTGGACATCATAGCCACATTCCTGGGCGGCCAGGGCCAGCGGCAGGCGGTGCGTCACAAAAAAGCGCGGAATATTGACGACATACAGAACGCGAGCCATCGATCAATCCTGGGGCGGTTGGGTCAAGGTGACATGCTTTTTGGTCAACAGGCCGCGATACAAGCTGTCGAGGTCTTGCGTCAGGCGGTCGATGCCATAGCGATTAATCATGGCTTCTTGGGCGGGCTTGGGGTCGTAGTCGGTGGCCAATGTTTGCACGATGGCCGCCGATAGGGCATCGGGGTCATTGGGTGGAACCAGTGCGCCTAATCTGCCACCATCCAGTAATTCCGGGATGCCGCCGACTTCGGTCGCCACGACAGGGCACCCCGCTGCCAAACCTTCGATCAAGGGCAGGGGCGTGCCTTCGTTCAGGCTGCAATTGACGATCATATCGATGTCACAATAAGCACGGGCGACATTGCCGATCCAACCAGTGAAGGTGACAGCATCTTCCAGCCCCAATGTCTGGATACGTTCCTGCAAAGCGGGCTTCAGGAAGCCATCGCCAATAATGACAAAATGGGCATCCGGCACGGCCTGCTTGACCTGTTGTGCGGCCTCTAAAAACAGGGCGTGGTTCTTCACCGGGATGAGTTGGCCGATAATACCGATTAAGGGAGCATCGGCAGGGATGTTATATTCTTCCCGGAAGGCCCCACGATAACGGCCCATTTGCAGGTAGCTGGTCAGGTCCAGGCCGAGCGGCAGCACAGTGATGCGCTGCTTGCGCGTGATCGGGTATTTTTCGGTCATCTGGCGGCGCAGGCCCTCACTGAGCGTGATGATGCTATCTGACAGGCGTGCGCCCAGGCGTTCAATCCAGATGAAGATGCTGGTCGTCACGCGGCTGTAATAGCCCCGGAAAGGGTACACATGCAGCGTATGCACACTGACGGGCACGCCAGCGATGCGGGCTGCCACGCGCCCCAAAAATCCAGCGGTTGTCGTGTGTGTATGCACAATATGCGGCTGATAGGTGCGCATGATGTCGATCAATTGGCGCAGCACCGAGAACAATACAATCGGGTTGACGGTCCGCTCCATCGAGGGGATGAAATGCGTATCTACATTGTAGGTACGGGCCTGGTCCAAAATCTCGGTTTCTTCGGGAGGTACGCTACCCGCGACCAATAGCGTTTCATAACCATGATCGCGCATTTTGGCAGTCAGCAAAACGGCCTGGACAGCGGGGCCAGTGATGTTAAGCCGGGTTGTGATGCGAACAATACGGATGGGCATATCAGGGTTAGGTGTATCGGTGTGCAGGGATTCACTCACGGGTGCGGGACCTCTTGGCATAATCGATCATGGCGCAGGCACAACATCAGATAGCTACTATGGGATATGTTGTGGCGTGCGCTATGGTGCATGCGATGACGTTCGCAGAGCATTTTAGCAAACGAAATCGTATGTCGCCGCTGTTTGTATTGTGGCGTAGAGTCCGACTTTAGACCAGGGCCGGACTCGCTGGCTGTGGCAGCTCTATCAGCGTCGTCGCCGATTTCTGAAGTTCCTGATAGAGATGGCCAGCTTATAAGCTATGACACCCAGTAGAGGATAGCGCACGCTTTCCTGGATGGCCTCTGGATAATGGGCCAGCGTGATCGTCAGGTATTTCTCTGTTAACGGTGAGCAGCGTTCCGGCAGTTGATGCACATCAAACCACCCTGCATCGACGGTTTCGTTACTTTCTTTGATGAGCTTGCCACCGATAGCGCGGCACTCATACAGATGCAGACAGTTGCCCATCTGTTTTTGCTCGATGTCGGCGACGTGCCGGACCACTTCGACAATCAGGCCCGTTTCTTCGCGTGCCTCGCGGACAGCCGCCTGGGCAAACGTTTCACCGACATCCACCAATCCGCCAGGTAACTCCCATATTTTGAAGTCTTCTCGCTTTTGCAGCAGGACTTGATCCTCATCAAGGACGATAGCTTGTGCTGCGTGCTTAACAACCATATGTCGAGCTTGCTCCCACAGCATAAATCCAACTGAACCGCCTTCAGCTTGAATGATCTACAGGGTAACAGCAAGTGTTGTTTGTCCTATAACGGGCACACCAGTGCAGTAAATCAGATTGTCAGAGGGGATATGAGGGAGATAGGCGAAATATGGATTTTAGTTAGCTGAGGAATGGCTCCAGCACGGCTAACAGGCCCTCGACGATGTCATCGACGGTGTAGCCATGTGTTTCACGCTGATAATTGATGACACGCACGTCCAGCATGACGTAGATGACATCCGCCAGATAGGAAACATCGCGCTGATTGCATAGGCGCTGCAACAAGGCCAGGATGGTTTGTCGCCACCAGCTATGGGCCGGATGGCGCAGCATTTCCCCGCCGCCACTGGCAGCAGCTTCCACCAGCAGGGCGTTATGCTTGGTTACATAATGGACGACTTGCCCCACAAACCAGCGTAAGGTCTGTGCAGGTGGGTTATTCTGACGCAGGCGAGCGAAGGTCTCTTCCTGAAAGCCGCGCATGGCTTCGTCCAACAGCGCATGACATAGCTCAGCTTTGTCGCTGAAGTGGCGATACAACGTTCCTTTGCCGACACCCGCGGCTTTGGCTATAGCCGACATGGTCACCGCATCGACGCCTTCCTGCGCAAACAGGCGGCTGGCTGTCTCTAACAGCAGCTCGTGATTGCGGACAGCATCCGCGCGTGAGGGTTTGTCATTTGGGAACAGTATAATGTTATCATCCATAACGTTCAGTATAGCATGAACGTATGGGTTTTGTGGTGAGCATGCATGGCGTTCTAACGCGATTTTTGCAGGTCGATGTGCTCTATGATGAGCGACTGCTGGTTATGGATAGGCGTGATGCCAAAATCGAAGTGCCCCTGCGGCGTCACGATAGCGTATTGGTTATCTACCCAGGCGATGAAGCCCAGGGGCTGTGTAGGCGCACGCTTCGTCTGCATGATGACGCGATCATCAACCCTGAATGTAGCGTGGTCAGGCTGCCAGTCGAGGGTGTAGGTGTGCTTTTCTTGCAGCAGATGGCTGTCGAGAGCTGCTTCGCTGACGCCGAGCGCCCGTTGACCCATCGGCCATAGGGCACGATACAGTGCTGGGATGCGCATCAGCAAGAAGCCCGGTAAGGCCAGCGGCAGCATCGCCAGGAACTGCCAGCGTCGGGCATTGAACGTTGCCGTCTTAAAGCCGCCACCGGGGACATCCAGTGCCAGGGCCATGTTGTTGGGGGGCGCTCCGAAGAAGAACCACAACGCTTGCGGCAGCCGGAACCCGCGCTGTCCCGGCTGAAAGGGATGGTTCCAGAAGCCGAAGCCGGCCGTACCGACAGCCAGCGGGTCTGGGGAATAGGCTGTGATGCGCATTGTCACTGGTGGGCGCAGGCTAAACGCCTGGGATGTGGGATCATAATCTGTCAGTTGGGCGTCACTGTAGCCCCTTTGCGCCGGCGAGATGGCCAGTTCTAGGCCAGCGGCATGTGGCGATACGCGGCCCGTACCGATTTCAGTTGACAGCAGGTTTTTAGAGAATGCGGGTAAGGGGTTGCTCATGGTGGGCCTGCATCTAGCGGCTTGTTGGTCAGTCGCTTCTATTATAAAATAGAAACACATGTTCTATCGCTGTGGCGCAATTTACACGCCTATGGGCATCCTGTATAATTGACCTACTAATGATCACATAGAAAATCATATCGACTGTAAACCCGAAGGATACCGTTGTGGATATTACCTGGTATGGTCATAGTTGCTTTCGTATTACCGAACGCGGCCAAACGACCGTTGTAACCGACCCCTATCACACATCCATTGGCTTACCCGAACTCAAGCTCAAGGGAGACGTGGTGACGGTCAGCCACGATGACCCTGGCCATAACGCAGCCGATATGGTGAAGGGTCAGGAGTATGTGCTCAGTGGCCCTGGGGAATATGAAATTGGCGGCGTGTTTATTCATGGTGTGGCCATGCACATGATTGATGGCGACCAGGGCTACCCCAATGTCGGCTATATGATCGAGTACGGTAACAACCTGACTGTTTTACATGCTGGCGGCCTGACCCGTGTGCCCGATCAATCGACGATTGAAGAATTAGGCGAAGTTAATGTTCTGCTGCTGCCTGTTGGTGGTGGGCACGGTTTGCGCCCGGCGGATGCCGCCGATGTCATTGCGCTAGTTGAACCCAGTTATGTGGTTCCGATGCACTATGAGCAACCGGGGCTAAAGGTTCAGTTGGAGCCAGTGGAGAAGTTTTTGAAGGCGGTCGGCGTCAGCAAGGCGCAGGAAGAAGATTATCTGCGTGTGACATCCGGCAGCTTACCGGAGCAGCCCCAGGTCGTTTTGCTCACGCCGATGTCCGATTAGGCGGATGCCGATTGAACAAGCCGGGCCTAGGGAACGCCATCCTGTATATGGGGGTGATTTGGGGTACAATGCATACCCTGATAACCTGTCGATACGATGTGGAGTAAATCCGATATGAGCAGTGTCATGCTCATCATGAACTGGGACGTCAAAGAGGGCAAAGATAGCGACTACTTTGAATTCATCGTGCGCGAATGGGCGGCCCAGACCAATCGGTTGGGATTAACGATGGTTGGGTTGTGGCTGAGCGTCTACAACCGGGAAATGGATCAACCGCGCATCCGGGCGGAAGCTATCACAGATGATGCTGCCAATATGCGCCGTATTCTCTCCAGCCCAGAGTGGACGAACATCATGGATCGCCTGATGGAATACGTCGATAATTATACGCAAAAAGTCGTTTATACCGATGGCGAGTGGAAACTATAGCGCGCTCGGTTACTCGTCTATCACCCTTGTGTTTGTAGCCCGATCAGTTTGTACTGACCGGGCTTTTTCTTTGCCTGTGCTCAATCCTCGCTGAGGATGGCCTCGGCTTCGATCTCGACCAGATAGGCTTCGCCAATGAGTTGAGCAATAACCATCGTATTGGCTGGGCGGATGTCGCCGAAGGCTTCTTGATGGGCACGGCCCACGTCTTCCCAAATGGCGATGTCCGTGATGTAGACGCGCGTACGAACGACATCAGCCAGACTGGCTCCGGCTTGCTGCAAAGCGCGGTCGATCTTCTGAATGGCGAACTTGGCCTGTTCATAGGCGCTGTCACCGCCGACCAGTGTGCCTTCGCCATCGGTGGCCGTCGTCCCACTGACATGGACCACGTTGCCCACGCGCACCGCCCTGGAGTACCCTACGACAGGCTCCCACTTGGTCCCGCTGCTGATGTTCTGGCGCATAATGTCCCTTTCTTGGATGATGACCCATAGCTGCGCATTGTAAGCTGCTGATTGTATCGCATAAGCAGTCTCATACACGGGAGCATATCTCATCCCTGACAACGAGCGCATGTGCGCTTATGATGGGGATGTAACTCTGTTGTTTGGCGCAACACATTTAGCACGCTATTTTGGGTACAGCATACTTAGAAAGCATAATCTACATGTCTCAGCATCTGGTTCCTATTGCTGAAAATATCTGGGTTTATCCCACCAGTACAGAACCGAATACCATCCAGCCCAATGTGGGTGTCATTGCTTGTGGGGATCAGGTGGTAATGGTTGATGCTGGCAGCGCTCCCCCTTTGGGCCGGGTCATCGCCTCTGAGATCATGATGCTCGGCTTAAGGCAAGTCGATACACTCATCTATACCCATCATCATTGGGACCATATCGTTGGGGCGATGGCGTATACGCCGCGCCATATCATCGCCCATGAGCAATGCGCAACGATGCTTGACCATCTGGCCCAGCGTGATTGGCTGCAAGAAGATGTCGAACTGCCGCCGCAGATGGTGGCGCGCCTGGAGCGTATGGCTACCCAACTCGACAGATGGCACGATTTCCGTCTGCTACAGCCCAATATGACCTTCAGCCATGAGCTGACGCTGCACATCAACGATACGCCGATTGAACTGGCCTATGTCGCGGGGCGGCATGCGCAAGACAGTATTGTCGTCAAGTTCCCGCAGGCCGGGGTGATGTTCCTAGGAGACTGCTATTATCCACCGCCGCAGGCCGAGCGTCCGCCGGAGGGTGATGACGACCTGGCGATTGCCATGCTGGAAGCGCTTTATGCCGAGGGGTATGAGACTTATATTGATGGGCATGGTCCCCCGCGTGATCGTGACGCGTTGGCTACATTGATTGATGCTGAGAAAGCACGCCAGGGTACGGCCTAATAAGCAAACAGGGTACAAGCGTCTGTACCCTGTTGACCTGAGTTGTTTCTCAAATACGAGTTGGCTTTAGTCGTTGCCCTTCAGCAACCAACCAAGGATTAAACCAACCACCAGCGCAGCGATGATCGCCTGCCAGGGGTTATCGCTGATGACCTCACGGGCGTCATCTTCAATATCATCGATCGTGTTGGTTTCCAGGTATTTGGCGGCACTATCCAGGCCATCCACGATGTTGGTGGCGCGGACGCGAGCATCTTTATCCAGGTCCTCATTTTCATCAATTTCCGTGCGGATGGTTGAGGCGGCTTCTGCAAGGCGCTTGGCGATGCTGGTACGGGCGGCTTCTGCGCCTTCACCCAGCCGCTTCCCGATTTCGTCCATACGTTCCTGGGTTACATTGCCATTTTCGTTGCTCATTACAATCTCCCCTTTTGTACGACAGCCTACTTTTGTTGATAGCTTACACTATCATTATAGAGGATATAGCAAGCCCTGGGTTTAGGAGCCAGTGAGTAGGAGCGGGTGGTCGCTTGATGAGGTACCACTGAGCGACCCAGATGTGTCGATCTTACTGGACTGGTGGAGCAGGGTGGCTGTTTGTAGATGGGTGACGCTGCGGTCGATGAAGGCGTCATCAAAGAGCAGCGTCACCTTAAATCGACGATGGCCACTGAATGAACGTGCTTGCTCATGGGCAATCAGGCCGCGTTTAAATTGGCTTGAGTTCGCTACGAGGAACCACAAATTGCTCAAGCGATCATGTGCTGGCAGCTTGATCGTTTCAATGGCAGGTGTTAAGCCCAGTGGTGGATGTTCCTGGCAGAAAAAAGTGATGTTCATATCTTGAGATAACGCTTGATAGCGCTCGATCTGGGGCACAAAGTACTTCCATGCTTGCCAACCGACAAACAAAGTCGCGTCAGGCTCCTGACGGATGCGATCTTCTATGCGTTGGCTCAAGGTCAACAAATGTTGCGTGCCAACCACCACCGTTTTTGGCATATTGTGGAAATCAATAACCATTTTGGTGCCACCTTTGTATGCATCATGCGATGCTGCTTAACATCTATTTTACGATGTAAGTATCCTGTTCTACGTGTTACTACTTAGAAATGATAAGCGATAATTAGAGTTCGTAATATTAAGTTATTGGAAAATGTCCCAAGAGTTTGAATATCCATACTTTTTGAACGAATGAGTCGAAGAGTCTCATAGGGTTGGTTAAGATAATGGTCCTCCGCTTTATTATCTAAATGCGTTAATCTAGTGCATATTACTTGATGAGCAGCTCATATCGGATGAAATAACTTGCGAGAAAATCCAAGGACTCGTTGGCGTTGGGGACGTTGGCTGGTTGTCATTGTTTTGGTATTTATCCTCCTGTTGGGCCTTGATCTGGCGAGCCACGGGTTGGCTTGGCGCATTTTTTGGTCGCAAACCGGCGAGGAACAACCCCTCGGCCAGCTCCAGGGCATGGTTGAATTGGGCAGCAATCTGTTGCGTGCCCAACCGGAAACCGATCCAATCCAGCCGATCCAATACACGGCAGATGTCCCCTATGGCATCAACGTCTTTTTGCAAAAAGAGGTCGAAGAACCCAAGCTTCGTGCCATGCTGGGGATGATCCGCGATGCGGGTTTCGTGTGGCTGCGGCAGGAATTTACCTGGGAAGATTTGGAAGTTGATGGGCGCGGCCAGTTCACCGATACGCGCAATGATCGCAATGGTGACGGCGTGATCGATGAAGCCGATACCATCGACGCCTGGGCCAAATACGACCGTATCGTCGATCTTGTGGAAGAATACGGCCTCAAGATGATGGTGCGCCTCAGCAATCCGCCGCCCTGGTCGCGGGCTGATAACGAAAGCACCACGCCCCAGGCCCCGCCGGATGATTATCAGGATTTTGTGAATTACGCGGTGGCTGTCGCGGAGCGCTACAAAGGGCGCATCCAGCATTATCAGGTATGGAACGAGCCGAACATCTACCCGGAATGGGGCAATGACTTCGCGGACGCAGCCGCGTATACCGATATGCTGTGCCGTACCTATGAGGCCCTCAAGGCTGTTGACCCGAATATTGTGGTCATCAGCGCGGCGATTGCGCCCACGATTTCCCTGGATGGCCTTTATGGCTATCAGGATGTCATCTATTTACAGAATATGTATGATGCCGGGGCAGGCGACTGCTTCGATGTGTTGGCGGCCCAGGGATACGGTTTGCGCAGTGGCCCGACTGACCGCCGCCTGAGCATCACCCAGGTGAACTATCAGCGGCATGTGTTATATCGTGATGTGATGGTCGCCAACGGCGATGGCGATAAGTCGATCTGGCTGAGCGAAATGGGCTGGAACGCTATCCTCGATGCTGAGTTACCCGCTGACCAGATCACGCAGTATGGCGAGTACGGCCTCAATACGCAGGATGAGGCCGCTCGTTGGACGCCCCTGGCCTACCAGCGCGCCGCCGAAGATTGGCCCTGGATCGGTCAGATTGATTACTGGTTCTTCACACGGCCAGACCCCTTTGAAGCCGATCAAGCCTTTTATTACTTCCGCATGGTGGAGCCGGATTATAGCCCCGAGGACCCGACTTTTACGCCGCTGCCTGTTTACGAAACCATGCGCGACTACATTGCCTATCAAACAGAAAACCCGGTGCTGTATCGCGGCGTGCATCAGGCGGAAAGTTGGGAAGTCGTTACTGAGGGCGAACTACCTGATCCGACGCTGGGCGTGCTAGAAACAGCCGAGGGTGCCCAGTTCAATGAGGCGGTCAGTACGCGCATCACGACCTTTACAACCTTCGGCACAGAAACGCGCTTGCGTATCAAGGCTGACGTTGGCCCCGTCACGATTCTAGTCGATGGTGAACGGGCTATTGAGGTAAATACCAGCGATGCGTGGCAAGAGATCACGCCAGTGTATAGCGTCCTGCCGGAAGAGCATAGCTTCAGGATAGGGACGCTGCGACATAATTACCTGATTGATAGCATCACAGTCGATAACCGTATCTGGTGGAATATCGCGCCCTTCATCATTACGGGTGTGGCTCTGCTGGTGATCTTGCTGGCGACTGCGGTCTGGGCATGGCAGCGACGGACCCCGCTGCGCTAACATCGACACATCGTTGCGTGCTACTGGCCCTCAAAATCGGGATCGTCGCCGGTGACGAAGAACTCGTAGCGGTTGGGGTTGTGCTCGTCAAGCCAGGTATCGCACATCTGGATGAGCGTCTGGCCGAAGCCGTTTAGGTAAGCCAGAATCTCGCTGGCGTCTTCTGTCGGCTGGTTGATGAAGTGGCCCATTTGTCCGATTTCGTCGGCATATTGCGGATAGGCTTTGGCAAAAGCTGGGACGCACAGAGCGACATCGCGCGTGTAATGGGCGTTGTCAGCCAATGTCAGGCTGAAGCCAGTGCGGGCCATATGCTTACAGACCTGCTTGCATTGGTTGCGGACCTCATCTGGGAAAGGGGCATCTTGCAGCACATCGATAGTCCCTTCGATATCTTCTTGCATGAACAAAATGTCCTCGTTGGCGATGGCCAGCCGCGTCGTGCGATCATTGAGGTTGTAATCCGGCAGTTCCGGCCCAAGGTCACTACCCCATACACAGGCCGTCTGCGTTTTGATGATGAAGGCCCCCGGTGAAAACTCTTCCGGGTCGCGTAGGACGTACCCATAGGGCCACAAGCTCATCTCGACATCGCTAACAACCCCCTTGTGCTTGCGCTTGAGGTCATCTTCCGCATGGTATAGCCAATCCTGCATCACCAACTCTGGATCGAGCATTTCTTCCAGCACGGCAAAGCTGTCGATGTCGCTGCTGCCGACCTCGGCCAGTCCACGCGCGACTGACGCCATAATATAAACGCTGTGGATATCTTTGCCGATGTTATCGGTATATGCAGCGACAACATCGTGCACAATCGCATCAAACGGCGGCTTGATGTTCTGAATATCGGCGTCGTTGAGCAGATTGCCCTGGGCGTCGGTGCGCCAGTAGCGGCTTTCTCTAGGCATAAGGCGATGTCCGTTTCTATGCAGTTAGGCAGATGATGAAGTCAGTATACGCAAACAGGGCCTGGATATACCAGACCCTGCGCTGATGCCAGATGTGAGGTCACTGTAAATGTGACCTGCGATCTATTTAGCGTTCGCTGCTGTAGACATCCACGAGGAATGACTCAAACAGTTGGATGAACTGCTCACCGAGGATACGGTCGAGCGGGTACTGTTCAGCCAGTTCGGCGATGAAGCTGCTGTCCATGCGCACCAGGTAACGACCGCGCTGTAAGTAAACGCGCGTATCGACTGCATCGGCACCGGAGCAGTCGGTCGCGGCACGGCTGAATTGCAACAGGCCGGAGGTATTGTCTTCAACCTTCTCGAAACCATCGGCTGTATTGACTTCATCGAGGATGCCGCTGTTCAGGACAGCGCTCGCGCCTTCGGCGGTTTCAAAAGCATCGGTCGTGTACTGTACGAAGTCGAAGCCATAATCGGCGACGCATTCGCTGTTGTTGAGCTTAACCAGATGACGGAAGTTGAAGCCGTTTTCTTCCAGGGCGGCGCTGTAGTCTTCCTGGACTGATTCCGGGGCTGCTGCAACGACGTCTTCGGCTGTCAATGAGCCAGAAACTTCAGTGTCGTAAGTCAGACCAAGTTGAGCTTCCGCATCACCCAGCAGGGACATAGCTTCTTCCATCTCTTCGACAGTGGCAGGTGCGGCACTTTCCGGTAGCTCAATGTCGAGCGTAGCCGGGTCGGTCACAATAATGACCGTATCGAGGGCATCGCCTTCGCCTTCGGGTTCGGCTTGCGGGTCACGCAGGGTGAGCGCTTCGGCATTGTCCAACCCGTCGACGACGTCACCAAAGATGGTGTGAGCGTAGTTCAGCCAGTCAGTGGCGTCATAGGTGATGAAGAATTGGCTGCCATTGGTCCCAGCACCAGCATTGGCCATCGCCAACAACCCGGCGCGGTCAAAGGTCAGGAAGCCCAGGAATTCATCGGCGAACTGGTAGCCAGGGCCACCTGCGCCGGTCCCGGTGGGGTCACCAGCCTGGGCCATAAAGCCTTCCATCACGCGGTGGAAAGTCGTGTTGTTGTAATAACCTTCTTGGGCCAAAAAGACGAAGTTGTTCACCGTCAGTGGGGTGAGGTCTTCATAGAGGTCGACGGTAATTGGGCCAGCTTCTGTACAGATCACGGCCAGATAATCGACACCGTCTTCAAGGACGTCTTCTGGCTGCGCATATTCGCGGGTAGCCGGTTCTTCTGCGGGGGTAGCTGCCTCACACAGGGCTTCCGGGGTCTGCGCATCCTGGGCAAAAACGGTCGCGCTCATCAACAAGACGAGGGCCGTTACGATGCCCCAACGAGTCCATTTCATGTGGAATTCCTTTACTATTTAGTGGTCAGGTTGCCCGTCAGGTCGGGCAAACGCACTCAGTATAGCGGAAAGGTGTTAATTTTCTGTGGTGGATATGCTCCCAAGGGGCGACTTTAGCGCTAGTTTGATGCGATGCTCATGAATAGCTAAATCGAATAGCGAAGACGGATAGCGAAAATAGCGGTAAAAGCACTGGCAGAAAAGGATGTCGGGAATGAATCAGGGGAAGATATAACAAAACGGTGTTGGCAAGTATGGCGTGGGGACGGTACCCGCCAACACCTAAGGATATAGGCTGTTTCACCACACACCACGGGGAAGCATGGTTTAGGTATGTGTGGTCACAATCCCCCTTATCCTACATGCCCGTATTAAACCACATATTACTTAAAGAAGGGAGTCGTTTTATGCGTTTTTTGCACTTTTTTAATAAATGGCTATTTTTTGTGGCAGGGTGTGCGACAATGTAAGATAGATCAACATCAAAGCTTGAGGAGCGTCTGCATGCGAGGGTTGCGAGTTGCCTGGAAAGTGCTTTATCTACTGGGTTTGATGACCCTTTTTGTGTGGCCAGTTGCTGCTCAACAAACGCTAACGCCCGGTCAGGTGCTTACTGGCAATACCAATGCCGCCGTGACCTATCCGTTGCCGATGCAGCAGGGCGATGCTGTCACCCTGACAGCGCGTTCTGAAGCGTTTGATACCTACCTGGAAGTCCGTGATAACGCGGGCAACATCCTGGCAGAAGACGACGATGGCGCAGGTGGGTTAGACAGCCAATTGACTTTCGTCGCGGCGCAAACAGCCACCTACAGCGTGACTATCAGCGCCGCTTTTGGCGACCCCAGCGGGCCTTATTCGATTGAAGTTGAGAATGTTAGCCTGCAACTCATGACTTATGGTGACAGTTTCCAGATCCAACCGGATGGGGGGCAGGCGTATTACCTGGGCTTTGAGGCGACGGCTGGTGATGTGGTCAATATTTTTGCGGCCAGTGCGCAGGATACCCGTCTGCGTGTCAGCACAGTAACAGATCAGGAAATTGCCATTGATGATGACGATGGCCCCGGAACCGATCCCTATATTCGGCGGCTGTACATCCCGGAAAGTGGCCTCTATCGCCTGACGGTGGAAACTCTGTTTGACGACCCACTGCTCAGCCAGGTTGACTTGACGTTGCAGCAGACCGAGGCGCTTGTCATTGGCGCCGACGCTGTCGAAATTGAGTTGGGTGCAGCACACGACGTTGAGATGTTGACGCTAGATGCGGTCGCTGGCCAACGTTATCAACTGAATATCGTCACCAATGCGCCTGATGTACCCCTTTCTGTAGAAGTGACGCAGCCAGATGAATTGCTCGCATTGGCGTACTACAATGCTCAATTCCTGGATGAAGTCAGCGTGGTATTTTCGCTGGAAGTTGGCGGATTAACGCACATCGTCATTGATAGCCCAACTGACGAAGCCAACAGCCAACCGAATGTCCTAAGCGTCAGTTTGCAAGCCGTTCCTTGATCCCCTGTTCACAGATAGAACTCACATTGCAGGGGTCGCCTATGTAGGCGGCCCTTTTTTGTTACGTTCTTACGCAATAAAGGGGCTTTGAATCCGCAAAAACCTTAGCCCAGGTTAAGCCCTGGTTTGGACAATTGAACACGTTTTTTACGATTCAATTGACGCTATTCTAAAATAATTGATGTATGCTGAAGATGTATATTTTTCTCAACGCTGTAAACCACTCACATGGAGGAGTACAGTATGCGGCTCATGAAGAGCTTTTTAATTATGATGATTTTACTGATGGGCGTCGTCACGGCCTTTGCACAGCAAGAACTTGTGCTAGGTGATACGTTGACGGTCGATGCCAGTGGTACGGAAATGGAATTTGAGTTTGGTGCCTTCGCAGGTGACGAACTCATTATTAGCGCGACATCTGATGATTTTGATACGCTCATTACCGTTTTGGACGATCAAGGCAACGTCATCGACAGCGATGACGACAGTGGTGAACGCTTCAACTCAGAGTTGGCGTTTACTTCCCCGGCAGATGCCACCTATACGGTCGTTGTCAGCGATGCCTTTGGCCAGGAATTGACAGGTACGGTTGACGTCAGCCTGTTGCTGCCCTCGGCTCTCCTACAAGACCCGGTTGTTGAAGCCACGATGGAAACTGAAACCATAGAAGCTACCCCGGAGTCATCGGCTGAGTGTGTCGAAACCACAGGTGACGACACAATTGGGGTTGGCGAATGCTATACAGGCGTCGCCGATGATGCCAATGCAACCTATTCCCTCGACCTGGCTGCGGGTGAGGCTGTTCAGATTACGGCGGAATCTGATGAATTTGACACATACCTCGAACTGGTCGACGGTAATGGGCTGGTCGTTGCGGAAGACGACGATAGTGCTGGTGACCTGAATTCCCAGATCGATTTTACCGCGCCTGAAGATGGCACCTATGATATTGTCGTTCGCGGCGCATTTGATCGCAACGCCGATGGTGCCTACACTGTGACAGTGATCAGTGCGGATGCGGTGGCTAGCTCTTCCGAGGCCAGCACGGGCAGCGCCATTGAACCCGGCATGGACGTCGAAGGAACCTACAACGGCGAATACATCGACTACAGCTTTAATGCCCAGGCGGGCACGATGTATAGCATCACCCTATCCTCGCCGGACTTCGACACCTACCTTGAGCTGTATGATGCCAATGATAATTACGTCGCTGAAGACGATGATGGCGCCGATACAGGGACCGATTCTCGCTTAAGCTTTAGCCCGACGACCACAGGCACCTACATTATCAAGGTGCGTAGCTTTGGCATGTCGGGTTCCGGGGCATATACTCTCAGCCTATCCACTGTCCAGGCTGTGGCCCTGACCGTTGACGAACCCTACACCGTAGAAGCGGGTTCCGATGAGCGTGTCTTCACGTTTGAAGCCAATGCCGACCAGGTTTATGACCTGTACGCTCTGAGCGCAGGTGAAGATGACCTCTATATGACGCTTTACGACCCGAGTGGCTCTGAAATCTCATACGACGATGACAATGGCTACCAGTCGAACCCCTTCTTCCGTGCGCTCAACCTGCCGGAAGATGGCACCTATCGCGTTGAGGTTAGCTCCTACTCAGATTCGGAATTAACCAGCGACTTTACCGTCTACCTGGAAGAGACTGAGCGGCTGTTCATCGATGATGAGCCGACCAGTTTCTCCGTTGGTGACCGTTCTGATGTCGAAGTGGTTGCCTTTGATGTGAAAGCGGGCGAAACCTATCGCCTGGTGCTGGAAGTTGACCGTGATGACCTGTATGTCTATGGTGATATGCTGCAACCGGAAGAAAGCGGCATGAGTTATAGTGTGGCATCTTTCAGCCTGAATAATGTGCGTCGCGGTGTCTTTGATCTGGATGCTGAATACAATGGCCTGATGCGTGTGGTCATCGACTTCAGCCTGTACAACGAAAGCGCCAATGCGACCGTCAGCGTCACCCGCGTGACTGAAGAATAATTACACTCAAAACTATTTGCAGGGCGTTCCCCATAGTGGGGCGCCCTGTTCGCTTTTTGCCAGCATCGCCCGCTATACGTCATGCCTACGCTGCATGTAGATAAGCCGCGTTTTCATCCAGGGATTACGTGCTCTTAATGATGGGCATCTATGCTGGATGGGAACCTGACTGCGTTTTTATACGTATAGCTATTGATGTGTTGTTAGCCATTGTTGACTTCGGCAGCCGCCCATACGTCGGCTGCTGTTTAGATGAATAATCATCCCCCTACTAGAAAGGACCCTTTTGATGCGTAAATTCGCTTTGTTGCTGGTCACATTACTTCTCCTGATGGCGAGTACAGCCCAGGCGCGCGACAAGGACACGTTGACCGATCTGGCACGCTATTATGGCCAGGATACAGTCGCGTATGTCGGTCTGCGCACCGACACTGACTTCGCTGGCGAACTCACCAGCTTGTATGATCGCGTGCGCGCTTTCTTCCCGGAGGTGTTCCCGCCTGCGACAGCCACCGACCTGCTCGACAGCTTTGCCCTGAATATGACGGGGGCATCCTTTGAGGAGGGCGTCGGTACCTGGTTGGGCGAAACTGCCGCCATCGGCCTGTTGCTAGATCCAGATTTTATGGTCGAGATGCGTGGTGATGTGCCGCCAGTTGTCATCAGCGTTGCCATCACCGATGTTGAAGGCGCGACAGCCTTTGTGGAGTCCCAACTTGATAAGGACGCCGATGGCAACCTGCTTGATTATTCCTTTATCGAGCGTGATGGCTTTGCAGTCTATCAGCCAAATGAAGAAGACCAAGGCCAAGTGAGCATCGCTATTGGCAGCGATGTCTTGATGATGTCGCCATCCGTCAGCCTGATGGTATTGGGTGAGATTGATAATGCCTTAGATACAGCTCCGGCCTTCTTGGAAACCATCGCCCTGCTGCCGGAATCTGACTACAACGCCATCGTCTATGCCGATAGTGGCGAGATCAATCGCTCGACCTATGCCTCTTCGATGTTTGGTATGAACGTTGCAGCGGCGATGGACAACGGCGCATCGACAGAAGAAGCCATGTCCGAAGCCAATGCAGAATCCGAGAGCATGCTCATGAGCCTATTGCAGGTCGATACGACCCAGGCCATCGGCTTCACGATTCTCGATGGTGATACGCTAACCGTCGACATCGCCTCGCGTATGGCCAATACTGAGCTTTACGACGAAGTTGGCATCGATATGCAACCCGCCCCGGCTCTGGACACAGCCTTTACGTCGCGCATTCCGGCAGATGCCGTTTTGGTCGCCCAGAGCAGCGACTTCGGCCCGACGACCCAGCTCGGTCTGGATAGCCTGCGCCGCTTTGGTGCTTTCGTCGATGAAAACGGCGGACTGGTCGAACTCATGGGCGTCCCGCGTGAATTCATGGATGAAGAAGAGCTTTTCGCTATGGAGAGCTTCAGCATCTCCAGCATGGTTGGTGCCATCAATACCGGCTTCTCTGGTCTGACGGGCCTCAACCTGGAAAAAGACGTGCTGCCCGTGCTCAACGGTGATGTGGCTTCGTTTGTACGGGTGCTGCCCGCCCAAGGGTTCATGCTCCCGGTGCTGCCGGACTTCGGCATGTACTTCCAGACCGATAACGACGAAGGCGCGGCCATGATCGTGGATTCGCTGCATCAGGCGTCCCAGGCCTATGGCACCGACTACAGCATCGAAGCCCTGGGCGAAGATGGTGCGGCGCTCAACCTGCCTGTGCTGGTCGATGCCCTGGATATGGGCGATATTCCGGCGCTGGACGTGCTGTTTGGTGCGGGTAATGGCATCTTTAGCCTGGGTACACGTCCCGCTGTGGAATCTTCAATGGGTGTGGATGCCAACCTGACTGATACAGCAGCTTATCAGGCGGCCCAGGCTTACTTCCTGCCGAATACCAGCGTGCTGCTCTACATTGACCTGGCTCCGCTTGCGGCCCAGTTGAACAGCCTGATGAATGACGGCATGCTGCCCAATAACGAAGAACTGAAGCAGGCCCTGACCGCTATGGATATGCTGGATAGCTTGACCGGGACCGTTACCAGCGTGGATGCGACGACTTCTATCGCTCGCTTTACGCTAACAGTGGCGGAAGCCCCTGTAGCCGAATAGTCACGAAAGCATGAGGATGCTGTATAGGTATTGCGGCATCCTCGGACCCCCATCCTCAGTCCTTCCCCCGAAGGAGGAAGGATGCCTTTCTGGGTGACTAGGTCGCTTAGGGACCGCTAGAAAAGTCACCTCTGATGAGGGGAAACAGGGGAGGGGTCGGCGTTGCATAAATGCTTATGACACATATCGGGCAAATGCTCGATCCAACTTAGTTATCAATCAAAGGACGGAAGGAACATCCTATGAAAAAGATCATTCTCGTGATGCTGATGGCGACCTTGCTGCTGGTGTTGCCAGCCCAGTCACAAGGCACAGACCTTGGCAACTTGGCGCGTTATGTCCCGGATGACACAGCGATTTATGCCGCGCTGGATACGTCACCGGGTTCCCTGGAAACAGTGGACGCGCTTTTTGGGCGGCTGGCCCCGATGCTCGGTGCGCCTGCTGGGTCAACCTCGCTTATGGATCTGCTTGATGAGGGCATCCAGTATATGGACCCCCAAGGCGACTTCAACAGCCTCATCGGTAGTTGGCTGGGCGATAGCATCGCTTTGTCCGTGATTAGCTCAACCGGTTTGCTCGAAGATGGCGAAATGTACGTCTTCATGAGCGTGACTGACGAATTGCGCGCCAGCAAGTACATCCACCTTGTGCTTGAAAATAACTATGATGGCGAGAATTACACCATCAGCGACTACGCAGGTGGTACGCTCTACCTCGCGCCCGAAGACGCGCCCTGGAACGAAAGCTATTGGCTGGGCAGTGATGTGCTGGTTGTACTGGATAGCAGCTACGATGGCTTTAACTATGAGCTACCTACCGATGGCTCACTGGCTGATAGCGCCAAATTCAATGATACAGTCGCCATGCTGCCGGAAGACAACTACGGCGCCATGCTGTACCTGGATACGCAGTCCATCTTGCAGATGATCGACGAAATGGACATGGCACAGGTCGAAGAGATGATGCCCGGTATGAACCTGGCTATGCTGCAAGAAGCCGTTGGGGCACAGGCCTGGGGCTTTGGCATGATGCAGGGTCGTCACCTGACGATTGACCTGGCCCAGAGCGTCAGCCTGGGTGTGATGGAAAGTGCGGGCTTCCCGATGAATATCAGTGGCCCGGTGGACCCGGCCTTCGCCCAATACATCCCGGCGGATTCCGCGTTGGTGCTGCACGATACCCAACTGGGACAAACCATCGCGCAATCGCTGGATACCCTGGCCACCTTCGGTGATGTCTTCAGCGAGATGCGCCAATCCCAGATCGACGAGTGGGGTTATGCGCCCGACGAACTGGAAACCATGGCCAATCTGGATGAACTGGTGGCTTTCCTGCGCCTGTCATATAAAGGCCTGAGTGGTAGCTCACTGGATGAATCGACAGCCTGGATGACAGGTGACTATGCCGCTTATGTGGCTATGCCACTGGTGGACGATACCCTCAGCGTGGACTTGGGTTTGGTAACGGCTGTGACAGATGCCGCCGCTGCTGCTGAGGTCAACCAGAGCATCATCAACATTCTGGATGCCTGGGGCGCAGACTATACAGTCGATGGTGATGTCGTGACTGTTCCGGCTATGCGCCAACTGGCAGAACGTATGCAAGCCATGGAAATGGAAGAAGTCGTTGATTTGCCAGATTTTGATATTTTGTTTGGCTATAACGACGCGGTCTTTGCTTTTGGGACACGTCCCGGCGTGGAAAATGCCTTCAACGGTGGCAGCAGCCTGACGGACTCCGCCAGCTACCAAACCGCCAGCGAAGCCTTCCTGCCCAATACGCAGGCTATCGCCTATATCGATACGCAAATTTTGGCGTCCGGCCTGTATGAGTTGGATGCGATGGGCGCGCGTGATGTCGCTGAAATGGCGGATGTGCTCAGCCAGTTCGAGAGCGCCAGCATCACCGCCGACTACAGTGAAGATGGCACCGGCCTGGTTCGCTTTTTACTGACGCTGCCCAATTAGGATTTGCTGGGTGACAGGTTCGAAAGCAAGTTTGAGAGCAAACAAGTCGTAGGGGCAAGACATGTCTAGCCCAGGGTTAGGCATGCCTAACCCCTACAAGCAGGCTTTCTATCAACAACACAAAAGGGGCGCGACGACTTGTCGTGCCCCTTTTTGCTTCCTGGTTTGCCTAGCCAATCCACATCGTCAATTGCTCTGGCACTTCCTTGCCCATCGCCCGCAGATAGACGACGATCTTGGCGCTGTAGATCAGGAACGCCTCGCGATAAATGTGGAACTGCGTCGACACCGGGATTTGCATGTGCTCGCGGTCGATGATCCTGTTGGCAACGTCTTCCTCGCTCAGGCTGGACAACTTGTCCTTGAAGGCCTGTTCCGTCTGAGCGTAACGGGCTTTGAGCGCCTCAACGCTGGTGGCTAGCTCCGGCTCCAGGGTCAGCGACCAGTCGTGCTTGGCCGTGACGAATGAATCAGCATACTGCTGTTCCGTCTCGGCGAACTGCTTCAGGATGCCGCCCAGCGTCGGATTGCCTGCTATTTGGAAGGCGAGATCCTCATCGGTTAGTGTGGGCATCAGTTCATGGCGCAGCGCCAGGGTCATATCGAGCAGGGGCAATTGTTGTTCAGCAAAGCTATTCATGATGGCCTCTTTCTTGAGTAGATCATTTGTTCCAATGTGCTGACCTCAGTGTACGCTGCTATACTTGACATCTAGTGTCAGGTATAGTGACTTTTTTATAGCGCCTCTTTATGGAGAAACGCCATGCGTGCGGATCGTTTGCTGAGTCTGATGTTTATGCTGCATGCCAATGGTCGTATGACAGCCGCAGATTTGTCGCAGCAGCTTGAGGTTTCCGAGCGGACGATTTACCGGGATATTGACGCGCTTAGTCTGGCGGGTGTGCCCGTCTATACGCAGGCGGGCATCAACGGCGGCATCTTCCTTGATGAAGACTACCGTATTTCCTTGACGGGATTGACGCGGGAACAGGTCGCTTCGCTATTTGTGACGTCCGACGTGGGACCATTGGCTGACCTGGGCCTGCAACGGGCCGCTGAGGATAGCTTGCTTAAATTGTTCGCGGCGCTGCCCCAATCGCAGCGGCAGGCCGTAGAGAGTATGCGTTCACGGTTGTATATTGACCCGCACGGTTGGTTCCATGACGACAACATCCCCACGATTTTGCCATCTCTTCAACAAGCTGTTTGGGAGGATCGGCAGGTCGAAATTGTGTACGAAGCAGTCGGCCAGGTGGCTAAAACGCGCGTGCTGGATGCCTATTCGCTGGTGTCCAAATCCGATGTCTGGTATTTGGTTGCACGCAAGCCGGATGGCGAATTCCGCAATTATCGTCTCAGTCGCCTGCAATCCGTTACGGTGCTTGAGACACATTTCCAGCGTGATGCCGACTTCGACCTGGCCGATTATTGGCAGCAGGCTCGTGCAGGCTTCCAGCAGGAGATGGCACGCAGTTTTGGCCGCTATCAGGCGACCCTGCGCGTGCATCCCGATGCGTACTGGTATTTTGGTAGTTTTCTGGAGGGCCGATATGAACGTTTGGGGGAGCCAGACGAAAAGGGCTGGATACCTGTGACGATTATCACCAGTGGCATGGACGAAGCTGTCCGGCACATCCTGAGTTTGGGCAATCGCATCTGGGTGGAGGAACCGGAGGCATTAAGGAAAGTGATCTACGACCGCGCCCGAGCAGTCGTAGACCATATAGAAACGTTCGGCACACAAGATACTAGAGAAGCGATTGATGTAGACAGCTAAGTTTTTACTATGCCACGAGATTGATATCGTGCCGAATGAATCACAAATTTGGGATAGGCAGCTAGGCAATTGGCAGTTTCATGACGACCTGCGTGCCGCGCCCTTCCTGAGAGTTGACGATCAGCATGCCATTATGCAGATCGACCAGCATACGGGCCAGATAAAGGCCAAAGCCCAGGCCCTGGTTGCTAAGGTCATCATCGCTGGGGTTCTTGCCCTGGCTGAGGATGATAGGTAACTCGCGTGATGGGATACCGGGGCCATGATCGAGCACACTCAAATAGGCGCTGGTGTCCTCGATCCAACAATTCAGTTCGACCGCTTTATCCTGTGGTGAGTAGACCAGGGCGTTGGTGATGACCTCGGCCATGGCGTGCTTGATGAGTCGTGTTTCCACGGTAATAGGCATACGGAAACTTTCCACCATGTTTTTGATGGGGTGCTCCGCGTGGCTGTATGCGAACTTGCGCGCTTCTACCAGGCCCACATTGAACAAATCGGCAATCGGGACCGGGTTGCGATTTTCTTTGACGGTTTCTTTTGTGATGGATTCGCTATCCAGTTCGCTCAAGAACACCATCTGCTCGACGAGGTGCGTCAGGCGTTGGCTGCCTTCGCGCTGGATGCCCAGGTACTCCTGGATCATGTCCGGCGTAAGCTGGTCAAATTGGCGACTGAAGACCTCTTGCACAATATTCAATGACACCAGCGGTGAACGCATTTCATGAACAACGCGCCGTGCGAGGTTCTTGCGGACCACATCAATCGTCTTGCTGAGGTGCTCCTCGCGGTGGTTAAAACGCACGAGCCGCGCCTTGATGGTCGAGAGCAACTCGGCATTGGTGAAGGGCTTGGTCAGATAGTCCTCTGCGCCTAGCTCCATCCCATGCCGGACGAATGAACGATCCGTTGCAGCGGATAGGAAAATGACGGGAATATGGGCCGTTTTTTCGTCTTCTTGTAGGGCGATCAGGGCCGAATACCCATCCATCTCTGGCATCATAACGTCACTGAGAATGAGATCCGGCTCATGGGCCATCGCCAGTTCGATGCCCTGAACGCCGTTTTCTGCGGTAAGCAGGTCGAAACCTTCAAATGTCAATGTATCGACCAGATTTTCTCTCAGGTCTTGTTCGTCCTCAATCAGTAAAATCGTTGGCATAGCATATCCTTTTCCACTACGATGGTGATGCACATTTACGGGCGAATGTGTTACATCTGCATCACATCGGCTAGCGTGTCAATCTCGATATGCTTTGATAGTATGGTCATTAATGTGTTGAGGATATACGTGTAACTCCGTAATTTTGCGTAGTTTGTTACAGATAATTATACGTGTTATACGTATTCAACAGTTAATTTGGCCTAACTATTGATTTCACAGCAGCAACCGCATTTGCTACGCCTG
This sequence comes from Anaerolineaceae bacterium, assembly GCA_002699585.1. Lineage (GTDB taxonomy): Bacteria > Chloroflexota > Anaerolineae > Aggregatilineales > Phototrophicaceae > Phototrophicus. Next base: position 76,988 of record PABP01000011.1, read on the forward strand.
TTTCTGACTGTAAGTGCTCGCCGAGTCGTGCGGCTTCCTGCCGCATTTGGCGATCTGTGACCAAGGTTGTGATGCCCTCAGCCAGTTTTTCAGTGGTCAATGTGTGCCGCCGTAAAGGCGCTGCCCCCACACCCAGATCAAATACGCGCTGGCCCCAATAGGGTTGGTCGCCCATGTGGGCCACGATCATGGAGGGAACGCCTGCACGCAACGCGGCGGCAGTTGTCCCGGCACCGCCATGATGAACCACCCCGGCCATCTGTGGGAACAACCAGCTATGCGGTGCGTAATCCAGCAAAAAGACCGATTCGGGCAAGTCATCGGCTTTCAGGTCGCCCCATCCGGTCAGGATGATGCCGCGCTGATTGGCTTGTTGTAGGGCGTCGATCATGAGTTGGGCAGTCGCTTGTGGGTTCTTGCTGGCCATGCTGCCGAAGCCCATATAGACTGGTGGCTCGCCTGCATCTAAAAAGGCACGTAGCTCCGGTGAGGGCGACCAAGCATCGGAAGCGGGCGAATACCAATAGCCTGTGATGTGATGCTGAGGCCCCCAGTCTGCTGGGCGCGGGATCACCCACTCACTGAAGCCGCAAATGCTTGGTGTCTGGTTGATAACCCGGAAGAAATCGCTGCGCCCAACAGATGGTAGGCCCAGTTGCTGATGGGTCTGATTGGTGAGCTTATCAAACACGCCCCAGAAGATTGCATAAACCACATACCCATACAGTCGGTTTAGGATACTGGTGCGATGTGGGAACGGCGGCTGTTGAATGATGGCTCGGCCATCGCGCGTGACCGGGAAGGGCGACAGCCAACTGGCGATGACTGGTTTGTTGTGGGCCTGGCCGATAGCAACCAGTGACGGCAAGGTCAGTAGCCCGCTGATAATCACATCGGCGTCGGCAGTGACCCGGAACAGCGTGCGATTGATGGCCTCGGCATTTTCTTCTGCCATTTGTCGCATATTGGCCAATTCCTGGAGCGGGTTATGACTGCTGCCATCCAGCCATTCTTTGCCCAGGTCGGTCTTTATCATGGCTTCGATATTGACGTCAATTGATCTGAATGTCAGCCCTGCACCTTCAACATGTTGTTGAAAATCCTCACCTGCCGCTAGCACGACTTCGTACCCGGCCTCGTGTAACCCCTTACCCAGAGAAATGATCGGTTGGACGTCCCCATGCGAGCCAAACGCGACAAGCAAAATCTTCATATAAAGTGCCTTTCTAGCAGGATGGATTTGATCCGTTTCTGCATGCAAACGGTTGCATCCTATCGCCACCGCTACCATAAAATAGCATTATGAGCAACATATTCGTTGGAATATAAAAATAAGCTATGTGATAGTACATAACTTATGGCTGTCATGATAAACTTAATTCATCCTATTTGTGCAGGTACACATCAAACAACCACACGCATAGGTAACTAAAAATCCTTTGTACTATTAACAAGCTTGTGAGGAGCTTACCAATGAAAAAAGCATTGCTTATTTTGGCAGTCTTGATGCTGTCGATGAGCGTATTGCCCGTCGTCGTTGCCCAGGACACCGAGGAAGAAGAAGCACCCCTCGAACGTGCTGACGCAGACTTTGTGGTTTGGGTAGACAGCAACTATGTCGATGCCATGCAAGAAATTGGCGACCAATTTGCTGCCGACTTCGGCGTGACCGTCGCTGTCCAGGAATCCACCCTGGGTGATGTTGATAACGTGATCCCGGTTGCGGCCCCGGCTGGCCAGGGCCCTGATGTTTTCTTCACGGCCCATGACAAACTGGGTAATCTGGTTTCCGGTGGTCTGGTTGCCCCGATTGAAATCGCCAACCCCGATGGCTTTGCTGAATCAGCCGTCAACGCTTTCCTCTACAATGGCGATTTCTATGGTATTCCGTTCAGCATTGAAAATATCGCTTTCTTCCGCAACGTGGACCTGGTTCCAGAAGCCCCGGCAACCTGGGACGAGGTCGTAGCCATTTCCGAAGAACTGGCTGCTGATAATGGCGACAACTTTGAAGAGAATTCCTACGGTTTCGTCCGTCAGGGTGGCGATCCTTACCACTTCTTCCCGATCCAGACGGCATTCGGCGGTTATGTCTTTGGCCTGACCGAAGAAGGCTATGACCCGACTGATGTGGGTATTGGCAGCGAAGGTTCACTGGCTGCTGCTGAATTCTGGGCGAACTATGTTGAAGAAGGTCTCCAACCTCCAGGTGTTGACTGGGATCTGCTGCACGCTATGTTTGAAGATGGTCAGGCTGCTATGATTATCACTGGCCCGTGGGCACTGGATCGTATCCGTGAATCCGGCGTCAACTATGCCATCAGCGACCTGCCAGCCGAAACCGAATCTGGCAAGCCGTTCCTGGGTGTTTGGGGCTTTGTGGTTAACTCCTTCAGTGAACAGCAGATGCTGGCTGGTATCTTCCTGAATGAATATGTGGCGACCGACGAAAGCATGATGGCGCTTTACGAAGCCAACAAACGTGGCCCGGCCTGGAATGCAACCATCGAAGCGGTTGATGATGCCGATTTGGCTGCAATCACCTCTGCCGGTATCGAAGGACTGGCAATGCCAGCCATCCCGGCAATGGCACAGGTATGGACTGCCTGGACTGATGCAATCAACCTGATCCAGGAGCAGGGTGAAGATCCCGATGCGACCTTCGAAAATGCTGCTGAGCAGATCGAAACGCTGATTGCGGAATCGCAAGAAAACTAAACGAGCACACCTTGCAAGATAACAATGGGCCAGGCATCTGTCTGGCCCATTTACCATCCTCTCCCAGTTCTCGGAGTGTCGTTATGGCTACGAATACCACTGAATCCAGGCAAAAGAGCCTTTCTGTTTTTAATATCGGGTTACGTTACTTAATTCTTGCTATTCTCGCAGCGATTGGGTCCATTGCAGCCATACAACTGTTCACAGATGGCTTCTGGCAACTGGGCATCATGATCGTGGTGATCACGGTCTTTTTTGTGATTATTTTCATACGGCCGGACGCCGAACCCCTACGTTGGCTTTCCCCTGGTTTGGCGCTATTTCTCGTATTTGTTTTATTCCCCCTGGTTTCAACGATTGCCTTCGCGTTTACCAACTACGGCACAACCAACGGCCTGACCAAGCCGCAGGTGATCCGCCAATTTGAGCAGCGGCGTTACGCCGCAGAGGGCAGCCTGTCCTATACTTATACGATGTTCCAGAATGCTGCCGGGGATATCGCGCTCTGGCTGGTACCTGATGGCGAAGGTGATGCCTTATTTGTCAGCGAAGGTGAAAATCTGTCGTTCCAGAGCGATGCCATTGAATACGATGACAGTGGCATTCCTGTTGAGATTGGCGATTATGTCGCGCTGAACCGTGCCGATACCGCGCGCACACTCCAGCAAGTGTCTGATGATGCCACCTTTGGTGAGGGCGAGCATGCTGTTCAGCTATCGCGTGCCCGTTTCGGCGTCGCCTCAGAGCTATCACAGCGTTATACCTACGACGAAGAGCAGGATGCGCTCATCGATAACCAGATGGGCGCAACCTATGTCGCAGATGATAGTGTGGGCTTCTTCATTAACCCTGAGAATGCCGAAGAGCGTATTCCAGTTGGCTATCAGGTGGTGATCGGCTTTCGCAATTTTGAGCGTTTCCTGACCAGCCCCGCGCTGCGTGGTCCGCTGGTGAGTATCCTGGTATGGAACTTCACTTTTGCGATATTAAGCGTGTTGTTCGCTTTCGTGCTCGGCTTGATTGTCGCGCTGACATTTAGCGAAAATACCTGGCTCAACAAATTCCTCAAGTTGGGCTTCATCTTGCCATGGACGATCCCGAACGTGATTACCATCCTCATCTGGAACGGCTTATGGAACCCACTAGATGGGGCCTATTCAAAGTTAATTTCAGATATTGCCCAATTCTTCGGGGCAAATCCCGGTGTGGGGTGGCCGCCTATTTATAATGATGCCACCTGGGCACGGGTCGCCCTGTTGGTTACCAATACCTGGTTTGCCTTCCCCTACTTTATGTTGATCTGTAGTGGCGCGCTCAAGTCGATTCCCAGTGACCTGTACGAGGCCGCTATGATCGACGGGGCCAATGTCTGGCAGCGCTTCCGCAGTATGACGCTGCCGCTGCTGTTGCTGACCGTCGGCCCCTTGTTGATTGGTTCATTTGCGACCAACTTCAACAGCTTCCAGGTGATTTATCTGTTCAATAAAGGAGGTCCACCCATTGTCGGTGTCAGTACGCCGGCTGGGCATACCGACCTTCTCATTAGCTACGTCTATAAGTTGTCGTTTGGTGGTGGCGGTGGTCAACAGGAATTTGGCTACGCGGCGGCCATTACGATCATCATTTTCCTTCTGCTGGCGGCGATTACAGCCTACAACTTGCGTTTCATGAACATCTGGGAGGAGACGGGCGAAAATGTCTAGCCAAATCGCAGTTGCAGAGAAACCGAAACGCGGTGAAACGAGTTTTCTTGAAGACCCGCGCACGCGCAGGGCGCTGAACATTGCCATCAAAACCATCGTTGGCGTGATCGTCCTGACCTATGCTGTCTTCCCGGTGTTGTGGACCATTTCGGCGGCTTTCAACCCGACCAGCAGTCTGCGTGGTCAGCAGTTGATCCCGGCGAACCCGACGCTAGAAAACTTTCGGACAATTCTGGAAGACGAGCCGTTCTTCACCTGGCTATGGAACTCGATCAAGCTGGCGACCATTGCATCGCTGGCAGGTGGGGCTATTACAACGTTGTCGGCTTATGCTTTCTCGCGTTATCGTTTCTGGGGACGCGGTACGATGTTGGGGGGCATCCTCTTAATTCAGGTCTTTCCCAACTTACTGGCGATGGTCGCCTTATATGCTTTGCTGTTGACCATCGGCCAGTACTTCCCGGAATTTGGTCTCAACAGTCATGGTGGCCTCATCCTGATCTATGCAGGTGGCGCGCTTGGCTTCAACGTCTGGTTGATGAAGGGCTTCTTCGATTCCATTCCGCGTGACCTGGATGAATCCGCCTATGTTGATGGCGCCTCGCAAACAGTCGTGTTCTTCAGGATCATCCTACCGCTGGTCCGGCCCATGATCGCCGTTGTGATGGTGCTGTCGTTCTTCGGCGTGTTTGGCGACTGGTTCCTGCCGAACCTCATGCTGACCGATGAAAGTCTCTACCCGCTGATGCTTGGCTTGCAGACCTTCATCGGTACCAACTACGCCCAGAACTGGGGGCCGTTTGCGGCTGGGGCGGTGCTGGGGGCCATCCCACAGTTGATTGTGTACTTCACCCTACAGGACTGGATCGTCGGTGGCCTGACGGCGGGTTCTGTGAAGGGCTAACTGCCCACGCTCACAACGTTGACAGGGCGCGCATCGTCGCGCCCTTATTTATTTACTGACACCTTCAGGAGAAATTCACTTGAGTATCACCACCCCAGAATGGGTTAAAAATGCAGTTTTCTATCAAATCTTCCCAGATCGTTTTGCGCGCAGCCCGCGTATGGATCATGGCCCTGGCGTTGACCTCAAACCCTGGGGCAGCGACCCCAAAGAGCAAGGCTATCATGGCGGCGATCTGTATGGCGTCACGGATAAGCTGGATTATCTCAAAGAGTTGGGCATCACCGCCATTTACCTGTGCCCGGTATTCGCGTCGGCATCGAACCACCGTTACCACACCTTCGATTACTATCAGGTGGACCCATTGTTGGGTGGCAATGCCGCCCTGCGCGAATTGATCGATGAGGCCCATAAGCGCGATATGCGTATCGTGCTCGATGGTGTGTTCAATCATGCCAGCCGTGGCTTCTGGCAATTCCACCATATCTTAGAGAATGGCGGCAATTCGCCTTATCTCGATTGGTTCATCGTCAAGGATTGGCCGCTGCATCCCTATAGCGATGACCCGGAAAAACGGCCTTTTAACTATGAAGCCTGGGCGGGCCTGCCGATGCTGCCCAAGTTCAACACGGATAACCCCGGTGTGCGTCAATTCATTTTCGATGTGGCCAAATACTGGATCGACTTCGGCATCGACGGGTGGCGGTTGGATGTCCCCAACGAGATTGACGACGATGCCTTCTGGCAGGAGTTCCGGCGTATTGTCAAAGGGGCTAACCCGGAAGCCTATATTGTCGGTGAAATCTGGGGCGAAGCTGGACGCTGGCTCAAGGGCGACCAGTTTGATGCCGTTATGAATTATACGTTTGCCTGGTCGAGCATCAGCTATTTTGGGAAACGCAGCCTGCGATCAGACTTCGAGCGCTGGGAATACACGCTCAATCCGCTGGATGGTCCGGCCTTCGCGGAGGTTCTGAATACGATGCATGGCCGCTACGATTGGGCGGTCAACCATGTGCAGCTCAACCTACTCGACAGCCATGATACGGCTCGTTTTGCCTATATCGTGCCAGATGACCCCAACGCCCACAAGCTGGCTATCCTGCATCAGATGACCATGCCCGGTGCGCCTTGCATCTACTACGGCACGGAAGTCGGACTGGATGGTGGCCCCGATCCCTCGAACCGTGAGAGCTTCCCCTGGGAGCGCGTTGAAGCCGATGAACATGGCTTGATCGCCTACATCAAAGCGGCGACCGGATTGCGCCATCAATATGCGGCCCTGCGCACGGGCAGTTATCATCCGCTGCATGCGGAAGGCGATGTGTTCGCTTTCTTGCGCAAGTTGGACGATCAGCAAGCCCTGATGATCTACAATGCAGGTGAAGATGAACAGGCGTTTTCGCTCGATCTGTCGGATACGGTTGGCCAGACATGGCGCAGTGCGTGGCCCGATAGCGATGATACCTATCAGACTGCCGAAGATGGCTCGTTGGATGTTACCATTCGGCCCCGCTCGGCGTGTGTGCTGGTGACGCAGCAGTAAACCGTATTTGGAGCTTGCTTGTAAAATCAAGCATGATGATCATTGAGTACCGCCGGAAGCTGAAGCATCCGGCTAGCCAAAAAGCCAAGTCCCTGGCGGGACTATAGAAACGAGACGACGCAGCGGGTTAGAGTGCCCTTAGTGCACTTCCCGCTGCCTGATTTAGCCGCATAGCTAAAAAATATCGCGCTGCATAAGCCAAAAACCAACAACTAAAGACTAAAAACTGTTCGTTGGAGATGCCCCATGTATAAATTCAAAAGCACTCGCTTCTTCCTGTCCCTCCTCCTCACCCTGCTGCTGACCCTGCCCATCCTGGCACAGAACCCTGACGGCTTCCCGGAGCCGGATTTGGTGGTGCTGCCCGGTACATTCCAGAGTGAACTGGGGTGCAGCGGCGATTGGCAGCCTGCTTGTGAAAATACTGCCCTGATCTACGATGCTTCGACTGATTTGTGGCTGGGCGAGTTCGACATCCCAGCGGGTGACTACGAATACAAAGTCGCGCTCAATGGCAGTTGGGCGCAGAACTACGGCGCGGGTGCGGTCGCCGATGGCCCCAATATCCCGCTGGCGGTCGCTGAGGACAGCACGGTCACGTTCAGCTACGACCACAATACGGGCATCGTGACTGACAGCATCAACGGCGCGGTGGATGTCGACATCCCCGAAGCCACTCCGGAACCACCCCCAGTGAGCGAAGACGGTTTTCAGGCGGCGTATATCCCCGATATTTATGTACGCGGCACGATCAATAACTGGGACAATATCGCTGGTTACGATATGGTCCTGGTCGCGGACAACACCTATTCGCTGGTGCTGAACCTCTCCGCCGGAACTTACCAGTTCAAGATTGCCGCGTCGAGCTGGTCGATGGTTGATTTAGGCGGCGCGGCAGAGGGGCAGGTTTTGGCTGCTGACGAGAACATCCAACTGGCCCCCAAGGGTCCCAACATCAACCTGCAAATCGACTCGGCGGGTTCCTATGAATTTTTGCTGGATGCCACCGACGCCGATCATCCGACGCTGAGCTTGCAACGGGCGATCATCGAGGACAGCGGTGATGCCGCCGAGCGCGATCTGTATTTGCGTGGCAAGATGAACGAGTGGGGCGTAGACGATAGCTATTTGTTCACCCGTGATGACGACATGGCCACCCTGACCGTGACGTTAGCTCCCGGCCTGTATGCCTTCAAAATCGCGGATACCAACTGGACGCCGAATACCACCTTCGGCCTGGATAGCGGCAGCGAACTGGTGACGCCCAGCAGCCATCTGGTCACAGGCGATGCATCCCGCGATACGCTACTGGTGCTCAATGCTGCACAAACGCTGACCTTCACGCTCGATACCAGCGGACTGCGCCCCCTGCTGACCATCGACGGTGAGATCGGCAGCAACCGCCGCCGTGCGCCCGGTCCGAATCCCGATTTCAACAACCTGCGCATCTATCAGATCATGGTCGAATCCTTTTTGGATGGCGACCCCGATGTCGGCTATGGCGTGGGCTACGGCAACAGCCATCACGCTGGCGACATTCGCGGCATCATTGAGGCGCTGCCCTATATCCAGGATCTGGGCATGAACGCCATCTGGCTAACGCCCATCTTTGATTCCGAGGCGGGCACGGGCAATGATGATCGCTTGGATGCGACCGGTTACTTCACCCGCGATTACTTCAACATTGATCCTAACTTTGGCACGATGGACGACGCCCGCGAACTGGTCGATACGGCCCATGACCTGGGCATGTACGTGTTTTTCGATGGCGTGTTTGGCCATCACAAAGGCGATCCGGCGGCATCTCCCAACGGTTTGCTGCCGACAGGGCGCGATAACCCGGTTTCGTATCCGGGTAGCCTGGAATTCTATAAAGAGGTGGCGACCTACTGGATTGAGGAATTGGGCATCGACGGTTGGCGGCTGGATCAGGCTTATCAGGTGCCGCTGGATGCCTGGGTCGAGATTCGGGCAGCAGTGGAAGAAGCGTCGGCGGCGCGTGCCGTAGCCGGGGAGGAATGGGGGACGCTCGGTTACATGGTCGCGGAAATCTGGCGCGATAGTCGTCAGGAGATCGTGCAGCAGGGCTATGGCCCGTTCGATATGCCTGCATTGCCCTCGGCGTTCGACTTCCCGACGCGCTATGCGCTGGTGCGCGTACTGGCTGGCGATGAAAGCGGCCTTTCCGGGCAACCTGCCAGCACGCTGGATACAGCCCTGCTCAACAATTTGCTCTATCCGCCGCAGGCGACGCCCAACCTGATGATCGGCAACCATGATCTGGTGCGCTTTGGTGATTTGCTCCAGCGGGCAGGCATCGCCAACCCGGAGGATGCTGAATACTGGCAGCGCCACAAAGCGGCCTTTAGCTTCCTGGCGGCCTATACCGGGCCGATTACGATCTACTACGGTGAGGAAATCGGCGACGAGGTAGAGGGCTTTGCCCAGCATGTGAGCGTCTGTGTGTCGCGCGGCCTGTGCGATGACCACGTCGCTCGCAGTGATGGCCAGATTACCGACTTCACGCCCGACGAGGCCGATTTGCACGACTATGTGGCTGACCTCATGCATCTGCGTGCGGAACATCCGGCGCTGTGGAACGGCAATGCGACCAATCTGGTGGCGAACAGTACCATCTTCGCGGACTACAAATGGGCCGATGACGATGCGCTGGTCTATATGCTGAACACAGGCGAAGACAGTCGGCGAGTGGCGCTTTCCCAGGAGGATGTCGGCGGTGACAGATTAGTCGATCTGCTGGATGGGACGGTCATTGAGCCGATTCGTGGCGTTTACGTAGTAAATATCGATGGGTTGACGGGTTTGTTCCTGGGTGTGGAAACCGACTAGCTTATGTTCATATTCGGTAGGGGCAAGGCACTGCCTTGCCCAGGGTTTGGCATGCCAAACCCCTACATGGAACTATTTTTCTAAAGGACTTGGATGAGTGTGATTCCACAAATCAATAGAACTAGCCGCCTATGACTTTTCCAGAAGCCAGCAAAGGCAGCTATCTATTGCTGCTGCAATTAGAAGCTCCCAGCCGCCTGACTATCGGGCGGTTGGGCACCTTTGATTTCCCGCAGGGGTGGCTGGTGTATACGGGCAGCGCTCTGGGATCGGGCGGGCTGCGTGGGCGGCTTAAGCATCATCTGGCCCCGGTGAAAAAGTCGCACTGGCATGTCGATTATTTGCGGCAGGCGGCGGTATGCCGTGAAGTATGGTACGCGGTTGGTGATGTCAGCTTTGAGCACGACTGGGCAGCAACCCTACTCAAATTGCCCGATGCCAGCATTCCAGTAGCGCGGTTTGGTGCTTCCGACTGCCGCTGTCCGACGCACTTGGTCGCGTTTGCAGATAGGCCACAAATCGACGCCTTTAATGCCCTGGCTGAAATCAAAGTGCAGGGCTGGCTTGTGTCTTGGATTGCACCACAGAGATCACAGAGGCCACGGAGAAAAAATCAACGCAAAGTCGCTAAGGACGCAAAGCATTCGTTCAAGGGATCACCAGAGCCATAAGTTCAGCATCCATGCGAGCAATATACTCACGTCCGAAGGGACCGTTTTCTAGGCCAAGTATTAGATGCTCCGGCAGATTGTTTGCGACATCTTTGCTACAGGAAGCGGCTGCCAGCGCAATGGTCGCTACAGTATCGACATCGCCTGCGTAATCAATACATCCTCGTAGCATATCACTCAGATTATCATAGGTCTGGACCGCCGTGATTGCCGCCCGTACACTCATCCAGCCCTGGGCTTTGACCTTGCCCTGCCAGGGAATGGCCCAATCGCCGGTAACGTGTTCCTCTAGGAATTGTCCCAAGTCCTTTTTGGCTCCCAAGTCATAAATAAAGTAATGTGTCATCAGGGCAGCGGCCATTGCCGCATGAATCCCATCTGGTGTGTCATGGGTGACTGCTGCCTGGATGCGCGTTTTTTCGAGTACTTCGTCGATTGTTCCCAGGATACCGAGTGGGGCCGCACGCATTGCGGCACCGCTCTTGTCACTTTTCGGAATGATCTTCTCAAGAAATTGCTCGCCGCTATCTATATTGCATAGGAATTCATAGAAGCGTCCGGCGTAGCCTTCACGAGGGTCACGCTTGAAGGCATCTACGAAATGGGTCGCCAGATTGATGGGTGTCCAGGGAACGCCATTGACGAGCATCTCAGCGATAGCCAACGACATTTGTGTGTCGTCTGTATAGCAACCGGGCATAATCCTGTGGCGAGGGTGTTTCACATACTGGCTGAGGTCATTAAATTGCGTGATATAGCTGCGGTTGACGTACTCAAATCCCGCTCCATAAGCGTCCCCAACAGCGAGTTCAAGCAACATGTTTCGACCTCATAGTATGATTTATGCCAAGATCATACCATGAGGTCTTTGCTCTGTAACTTTGTGCGTTAGGTCTTTTTGTAGGGACTGTTTCGAATCAACGGGTTGGCAGGTACGTGATTTTCCGTGCCAACCCGTTTTTATGTCATTTGAAGCTTAGATCGGATCGTCATCCAGTTCGCAGTAGTTAACGCCTAATTTACCCAGACGCGGATAATGGGCATCCACGCGGGTACGGAAATCAACGTAGTCGCGGTCTTCCGGGTAGGACCACATGACTTCTGCTAAGGCAAGCGCCCGTGGGTATGTCATGTACATCACCTGATCGGTGGTCGGGATGTATTCCGTCCAGACGTTGCCCTGCCCACCCAGCACATGATGGGCTTTTTCCGGGTCGATGTCCTCCGGGATGGGTTGGAACTCATAAGCGCGTTTGAGCGAGACATAGCCGCCGATGGCGGGGGGCTGACTGTCGAGGTCTTCGGACTGGTAGTAGTCCAGATAGCAGTTGGTGTTGGGCGTCATGACGACATCGTGGCCCGCATTGGCCGCGTCGATGCCGCCCTGGCTGCCGCGCCAGCTCATGACAGTGGCGTTGGGGGCCAGACCACCCTCTAGAATTTCATCCCAACCGACGATCTGACGACCCTGGGCGTTCAGCCATTTTTCCATGCGCTGGATGAAGTAGCTCTGGAGTTCGTGCTCGTCGGCCAGACCTTCTTCTTTCATACGGGCTTGGCAATCCGGGCAGACTTCCCAGCGATCTTTGGGGCATTCGTCGCCGCCGATGTGGATGATTTCGCTGGGGAACAGGTCGAGTACTTCGGTCAGGACATCTTCTAAAAAGGTGAAAACGGCTTCTTTGCCCGCGCAGAATACGTCTTTTGAAATGCCCCATATCGTCCAGACTTCGTAGCCCTCACCGACGCAGCCCAGTTCTGGGTATGCGGCCAGCGCTGCCAGCGCATGACCGGGCATTTCGATTTCCGGGATGACCGTAATATGACGATCGGCGGCATAGGCGACGACTTCGCGCACTTCGTCCTGCGTATAAAAGCCGCTGTAGGGTTCGCCATCACCCGTATGCCGATCTGCCGGGAGGGGTGTTTCCTTACGCTTGGAGCCAATTGCGGTCAGCTTGGGGTACTTCTTGATTTCGATGCGCCAGCCCTGGTCTTCGGTCAGGTGCCAGTGGAAGATGTTGTACTTGTAGAGCGCCATCACGTCGATGAACTGTTTGACAAACTCGACATCGAAGAAGTGGCGACCTACGTCCAGGTGGATACCCCGCCAGCCGAAGCGCGGCGCATCTTCGATCTGCACAGACGGGATGTCCCATGCAGCTTCGGTCGCTTTGTCGTTTTCGATGGCCACAGGCAGCAGTTGACGCAGCGTTTGCATTCCTCGGAACAACCCGACAGGGGCTGTCGCACTGAGGGTGACTTGCTCTGGGGTGACGTTGAGGGCGTATTCTTCTGAGGGGGAGCCTTCGTCCAGAATGAGCTGGATGCCGCCTTCGCCTTCTGCCTGAATAGGCAAATCGTAGCCCGTTGCAGTGCGTAACAGGCTTGCCAGCAGCTCCGCGACGGGGACAGCTTCGTCTGCCGCAACGATAATGGTTTCAGCCGTAATGCTGAAGACGCCTTCACCCACCGTCATGGATTGGGGCTTTGGAATAATCGAAATGGTCATAACGAATTCCTTTTCAGGTACTTTGTTTTCAGGTTGTGTGACATCAGGCCATGAAGATGACGCCGACGAAGGTCAGGGCGATGCCAAACGCTTTTAGCCGTTGGAATGGCTCCGAGAAGAGCGTCAGGCCCACAATGTATAAAATAAGCATGCGCGTATTGCTGATGGCAATCGAATAGGCCAGGTTGGGCGTATTGGCATAAGAAATGAAGTCAGCGGCGTTGCCGATGGTGGCACAGGCGATGGCGATCAGCAGAATGAGGATGTGTTTGCGGCGGATGACGAACGACGTGCGTTCAACCGTGCCCTGGCTGATGAACATCAACCCGGCGACCAGCAGCACGACCACAATGGCGACTTCACCACTGACGCCGCCATCGGTGGCATAGCGCACGAAGATCGTCAAGACAGTGAACATAGCCGCCGCCAGCAAGGACCACGCCAACCAGCCAAAGCGGTCATTCGCTGATGCTTTGGGGATGGGTGTGCTTTTGGCCTGGAACGGCAAACTTTCCGAGATGATAAGCACGCCAAAGGTCACCACGACGACGCCCACCAGTTTGGCAATATCGAAGGGAGCGCTGAAAGCCACCAGCGAAAAAACATAGGTGATGGCCGTGCGAATGGTGATGATGCCCTCAATATAGCCAATGTTGTTCTGCGTCTTGATGGCCTGGTTAAAGGCATAGTTGCCGATCCAACTGGAAGCACCTGCCAACACCAGTGGTAGCCAATTGGCCCCAATCGCGGCGAAGTGCTCCGGTCTTAAGAAAACGATGGCTAGCAAAGCTGCCGACCCCAACCACACGTAAGCCATGTAGGTCGTGATCGGCAGCAGCTTGTGCAGCCTTTGGAACGAAAGTCCCTGCCCAGAAAGGGCAACAGCGGCGACCAGCGCCGCCACAAACCAACTCATACTTAGATGTCCATTTCGCGGGCTTCACGCTCCACGCGTTCACGGTACTCCGGCATGTAGATGGTGGTATGTTTCGCACGGGATTCTTCCGCGGCAAAAGCCAGCAAGTGACTTTCCAAAGATTCGCGGGCGGTGGTGATGCTATCATCCGGGCGGCCCTGGACCGCGTTCAGGAAGCTGCGCACGATGCCGAAGTCGCCGCCGCCGTGGCCGCTGCTATCGCGGTCAAAGATCTCGACCTGCTCGACTTTGCCCGTCAGATGATGATGAATGCTGATTTCATTGCCCAGGCTGGAGAATTTGCCGTAGAGCGTGGCCTTGGTGCCATCCCAGCGCATGGTACGGCATTCTTCGTCGCCCTGGCCGTTCATCACCAGGTTGACGGTGGTGCCGTCTTCCATCTCCATGTTCACCGACTGATGATCGACCACATCGTTATCGCAGTGATAGACGCAGCGCCCATACCAGCCTGTTTTCAGTTCTTCCAGGCGAGCTTCCGCAGTCGGGATGTAGGTGAGGGCGTTCAAGGGCCAGCGGTCGCCATCGTGGGCGTACAGGCGCGTGGCTTCGTATTTACAGCTTTCCGCGACCGGGCAGCCATCGGTGCAGCGTAGCGGCGCACCTTCGGGGGCATTTTCCGGGCGGAAGTGCGTCAATGAGCCGTATGAACTCAGATGGACCACGTTTTGCTTGAGGATCCACAACAGGATGTCGAGATCATGGCAGCACTTGGAGAGAATCATCGGGCCGGATGTTTCTTCATTGCGCCAATTGCCGCGTACAAAGCTGTGCGACATATGCCAGAAAACCAGATTCTCGCGGTGGGTAACGCTGACAATGCGGCCCAATACGCCGGAATCGACAACTTCTTTGAGCTTTTGCCAGAAGGGACTGTAGCGCAGCACATGGCAAATTTGCAGCAAGCGGCCCGCATCTTCTGCTTTTTGGACGAGCTTGACATTTTCATGCAGGACCGGGGTCATCGGTTTTTCCAGCAGGACGTCATAGCCCTGGTCGAGCATCTTCATGGTGGATTGGTAATGCATGCGGTCCATCGTGCAGTTCATGACGGTGGCGGAGCGCTTGCCATCGCTATCCAGCAGGGCTTCCCAGCCATCGAACTGCATATCCGGGGAGATGTCATGGTACGTGGCGATACGGTCGCGGCGGATCTCTTCGGGGTCCGCTACGCCCACTACAGATAGCTCAGACGGATACTCACTTGCGAACCGGGCATAGGCATTCCCACGTCCACCTGCACCTACAATAATCGTATCAACAGCAGCCATAGCGTTCTCCTAATTATGAGATTGAGGTTGGGAATTGGCTATTTGTACTGATAAAAATGGCCAAAACACGCAACAAATGTCTAATTTGTAAAAATGTGCACGAAAATTTGACAAAGTGATGTCGTTACGATAGGCTTTGTTCATAATAAAAACAAACAAAGCTGCTATTAATTTAACACGGCTAGCACTTTTTACCAAACCAATTCGGAACTATTAACTAGAGTTTTGTTACCTTCTTATGAGCCAAAATAGTTTGTCGATTAATCACGGGTTGATGCATAAGGTGAACTGCTCTCTTATTTTGAGTAGTTTGCGTAAGCATCCCTCACAGACACGGGCGAAGTTGGCTAAGCATACCGGTCTGACCCGCAGCACGATCTCCAATTTGATCGACGAACTCATCGAGAAGAATTTCATTCACGAAGTTGGCTACGAACCGTCATCCGGCGGTCGACGCGGTATTCTGCTAGAACTGAATCCTGAAGGGGGGTCGGCAATCGCTGTGAAGATCAACGCTTCCTCAGTGCAATGTGCGCTCTCCAACCTGGTTGGCGACATCCTATGGCACAAACTGGTGCCGTTGACGTCGACCGAGGTCGATGTGGTGCTGCCGATTGCGGAGCAACTCATCCAGGAAGCCATGACAGAAAACAGCGAGCAGCTCGATATCCTGGGGATTGCCGTGGGCGTCACAGGTCTCGTCAGCGCCGATGGTGTGGTGGTTTACTCCAAAAACCTCAACTGGAAACACGTTGATTTACATGCGACCTGGGAAGATTGCTTCAAAGTCCCCGTCACGGTTGATAACGATGTGAGCTTGGCTGCTTTTGGGGAAAATCATTATGGTCGGGCAACCAACGAGCGCCACTTCATCTATGTAGAAATCGGCTATGGTACGGGGGCGGGCATCATCCTTGATGGCCAGCTTTTCCGGGGTCCGACAGGCCATGCTGGCGAAGTCGGCTACATTATTTTTAACCTCCTGGATGCCGATGGCCAGGTCCAGTCTACAACCTGGGAAGAGATGACCAACATTCCGCGCTTGAAGGCGGTTGTTGCCGATCTCATCGACCAGGGTATAACCACGCGGCTTCAGCGCGATGCCCTTTCCTTCGACAAAATCATCAAGGCAGCCCGTGATAATGACCCGGTTGCCAGCCAGGCTATGCGGCAGTTGACGCGCAACGTCGGCATTGGGTTGGCCAATCTGGTTAACATCTTTGATATTTCTACATTTGTACTGGGTGGGGAGCTGGGCACACAGTACGAACCCTACCTCGATACCCTCAACGATGCACTCAGCCAGCACTTGATTTCGGCCCCTGCTGATGGGGTGACGGTGCGGATTTCCAACTTAAAGCCGGATGCCGTGCTTATGGGCGCAATTGCCCAGGTCTTTGACGAAATCCTCAGAGAACCGTCGCTCAATGTTAATTTGTGACATTCAATCCCATCTGGGATTGTTTGAAAATTATAAAGTTTAGGGACAGGAGATGGGTATAGATTACGAAATGCAACAATCCATAACTATCGCGGTACTATCTGAGTTATCTGGAGGACTTTTATGAACAAGCGCACTATTTTGACGCTCCTCATGGTCGTCGCTGTGGCACTGTTGGCCTTTGCGCCACTACAGGCCCAGGACGATGCCGTTCTCAATGTCGCATGGCCCTACACCGTACCCCCGACGGGACATTTCAACACATTTGCCACCAATGGTCTGGTCCTCGGCCAGTACCAGGACTTGCATGAGCCGCCGCTGGCTATCCTCCACTGGGCAACTGGTGAGTATGAAGGCATGCTGGCGTCCGAATTTGGTTGGGACGATGATGGCAATTATGTCGTTACCCTGGTCGATGGTGTGACCTGGAGTGATGGCAGCGCCATGACCGCTGATGACCTGATGGCTACCTTCAACATCTTCCGCCTGCGTGGTGATGCCGTTTGGGCTAGCATGACGGGTATCGAAAAAGTTGATGACATGACCGTTAAGTTCATCATGGATGCACCGTCCAGCCTGGCTGAACGCCTGATCCTCATCACCAACTTGCGTCCCGCCAGCGTCTATGGCGAACTGGCTGACCGCGCTGCAATGCTAGAACCCGGTGACGAGTGGGATGCGCTGCTGAGCGAACTTACCGAATTCCGCCCAGAAACCCCCGTATCCGGTGGCCCATACACCATCGTTCCCGATAGCATTACCGAAGCCAACCTGATGATGGACCTGAACCCTGGTGGCTTTGGCGCCGATGTCCAGAACTTCAGCAGTGTTCGCGTTTGGAACGGTGAAACAGAAGTTGTGACTCCGCTGGTCGCCAACGAAGAACTGTGGTACATCACCCACGGTATTCCGCCCACGACAGAAGAAGCATTCTCATCACAGGGTATCGACATCGTCCGCTCTGGTATGGTTAATGGCCCTGGCCTGTACCTGAACCACGCTGTTGCTCCGTTTGACATGGTAGAAGTGCGCCAGGCTATCGCCTACGCCATCGACCGTGAACAAAATGGTTTCGTCAGCCTGGGTGAATCCGGTGTGGCTGTTGAATACATGACCGGTTTGGCTGATGGTTTGACAGAATCCTGGCTGTCCGATGAGGCCCTGGATTCGCTCAACATCTACGAATATGACCTGGACAAGGCCGCTGAATTGATGGAAAGCGCTGGCTATACCCTCAATGATGATGGCAAATGGGTTGATGCCGACGGCAATACGCTGTCCTTCGAGCTGACCTTCCCGCAGGAATACGCCGACTGGTCCGCCGCTGCTGAAAATGCAACTGCCCAGTTGAACGACTTCGGCTTCGACATCACCGCCCGTGGTGTCCAGTTCCAGCAGCACCCGCAGGATATCTACGATGGTAACTTCGAGATGGCCATCCGTAACTGGGGCCTCGGCGATCCGATCCCGGCACGTAGCTTCCTCGAAGCCTACAACCGTTACAATGGCCAGGGTGAACTGGCTGGTGAAGCAGGTAGCCCCGGTATCGGCTTTGATGTCAACGTAACCTACAGTGGTGGCGACCTCAACGTCTTCGAAGTTGCTAATGAAAGCGCCCAGGGCGTGGACCGTGATGCTCAGGCAGAACTGGTGACCGAACTGGCTGTGAGCTACAACGAACTGCTGCCGGCCATCCCGCTTTGGGAACGTTACACCAACAACGCTCTCAACCGTAACTACCTCAGCTTGCCAGAAGACAGCGATCCGATCTATGCTAACTTCGGTGGTGGTGCTGACAACTGGATGACCTACCTGATTCTGACCGGTCAGGTTGCACCCGCAAGCTAGTCCATCCGTATCGCCGATGCGCCCTGCGCGTATCTAGTTGCACTAAGGGGACGGGCTACCGGCCTGTCCCCTCCACTCAGGAGTTTTGCACATGGTCAGTCAAACACCCGACGTTGTTGCCGCTACTGGGCAAGCCAATATGCTCGACCGCCTTTATGATAGCGTCCTGAATATCTACAGAAACCATACGTTTCGGGTGATTATCCAGGCGATTATCACTGTCTGGGCTGTCGTTACCTTCACTTTCTTCTTGGTCCGCCTGATGCCCGGCAACCCGATTGACGTGCTCATTGAGCAGATTCTGGTTCAGGAAGGCATCTCTTATCAAGAAGCCTACGACCGCGTAGCCGCCAGCTTCGACTTTGACCCGGATGCGACCGCATTGGATCAATATTTCGATTGGTTCGGCGACGTCCTACGGCTGGATTTAGGCACGTCGATTACCTCACCGGGGACGCGCGTCGTTGATGAAATTGCGCGCTATTTGCCCTGGACATTATTCGCGGTTGGCTCCGGTTTGCTCATTAGCTTCGTGCTGGGTATCGTGCTCGGCATGACGATGGCCTACTACCGCAATTCCCCATTGGACCACATTCTATCGCTGTTTGCCTCATTCATGACGGGGGTGCCCAATTACATATGGGGCCTCTTGATCATCATTATATTGGGCATCCAACTGAACTGGTTTAACGTGGGGGCGCTGCGCGGCACCTATGATGTCAATACGACCCCTGGCTTTAACTTGCCGTTCATTGTTAGTGTTTTGGAACATGCCCTATTGCCGATCATCACCTATGTTGTTAGCACGCTGGGTGGCTGGATGCTCAATATGAAGTCCAGCACGATGAGTGTGCTCAATGACGATTATGTGAACGTGGCAGAGGCTCGCGGCCTCAAGGACAGCCGTATCATCACGGCGTATGTGGGGCGCAATGCATCGCTGCCGCTTTTCACCCAATTGACGATTAGCATCGGTTTTGTATTGGGTAGTGGTGTCGTCATTGAAGAAATATTCGTCTATTGGGGCTTGGGCCACTATCTCTTCGCGTCTATCACCACCCGCGACTACACCTCTATGCAGGGCGTGTTCGTCATACTGGTGATTACGGTGGTGTTCGCCAACTTGATCGCGGACCTGACCTACGGCTTCCTGGACCCGCGCGTCCGTGTCTCTGGCCAAAAATAGGCCCAGTGCCCAAGCAGATTAAATCGAAGTGATTCGGGTGTGATTATGTCGGTTATCAATTCAATTTTCAGCAGCATCTGGAATTTCATCAAGAGAATCAGCAAGAACAAAGCCGGGTTTGTGGGCTTCATCGGGTTGATTATCTATTTCATTGTAACGTTCATCATGCCCTCGTTTGTGGATTTCGATGACGAACCGAAGCTCGATGAAATTACGGGTCCGATTGGGTCGCGGATTGTGCTGGCGGTCCATGTGGATGATGTCGATACGTACAAGACGATGGAAGATCTGGAAGGCAAAACGGTGGGTGTCGTCAGCCAGACGGGCGGCCCTATTTTCATCGAGCCGTATGAAGATACCGTCAACGTTGAGACATTCCGTTGGAACAGTCGCCGCGACGGACCGGGCATCCAGGCTGGCCTGATTGCCCTGGCCAATAGAGAGATCGACGCTATGTTGATCTTCTCAAAGTCTGTGACGGAATACATCGATAATCAGGAAGACCCGGAACTACGTCAGCTCTTTGAAGATAACATTGCGATCAGTAACCCCACGCTGGGTCCGCCGCATCTCTTGGGTACGGATACCCAGGGGCGCGACATCGCTACCCATATCGTGCATGGTGGTCGCCTGCTCATCCTCACGGCTGTGCTAGGTGGCGTTATCTCGACGATGATTGCGCTGGTCTTTGGCTCGCTGTCGGCTTTGTTTGGCGGTGTGCTCGACAATGTCCTGACGGCCCTGACCAACCTCATTCTGGCGATTCCACGCTTCCCCTTATTGGTGGTGTTAGCCGGGTTGATCTCCTTTGACAATACGCTCTTCCTGGGCGTACTGATCGGCTTGTTAGGCTGGCCGGCCTTGATGCGTGCCATTCGTGCTCAGGTGCTCAGTCTACGTGAGCGTGACTTTGTGGAAGCCGCTCAATCGCTGGGCTTATCGACGACGCACATCATGTTACGAGAAATTTTGCCCAACATGATTAGCTTCGTGGCCATCAACCTCATTTTTTCGATTACGTTTGCGATGTACGAGCAGATCGGCCTGGTGGTGTTGGGGCTGGCTCCCATCAGTGATTACACCTGGGGTGTGATGCTGTACTTTGGGCGTACACGCGGGACGCTCTTCAATGCCGATGGCGCCAGTATGGCGCTGGCACCCGTATTGGCGATTGCGCTGTTCCAGGTCTGCCTGGTGCTCTTCGCCCGTGCCCTGGAAGAAGTCTTCGATCCACGTTTACGCAGCGCCGTTTAGTTGCAGGGAATTTGTCTTATGAGCCAACCAATGAACGATGATGTAGTTCTGCGCGTCGATGATCTGTCGATTGTGTACCAGACCAAACGCGGGAACGTCCAGGCGACGACCAACATCTCCTTTGACCTCAAGCGTGGTCAGGCGATGGCCTTGATCGGCGAGAGTGGCAGCGGTAAAACGACTGTCAGCCTATCGTTGATCCGCAAACTGCCGAAGAATGCCCTGATCACACAGGGACAGGTGCTTTACCAGCGTGATGGTAACGTGCGCGATGTACTCAAACTGAGCAAGCGCGAATTGCGTGAGTTTCGCTGGAAGGATTGCGCGATGGTCTTCCAGGGGTCGCAGAATGCCTTTAACCCCGTGTTGAAGATCCGCACACAGTTTGAAGACACGGCTCGTGCGCATGGTTGGACGGATAAAAACGCCGTCCGCGAGCGCGCCCTGGAACTGCTGCGGCTGGTCCGTCTGGACCCGGAACGGGTTTATGAAGCCTACCCGCATGAACTCAGTGGTGGCATGAAGCAGCGTACATTGCTGGCCCTGGGTGTGTTGCTGAACCCGCAGGTGGTCATCCTCGATGAGCCGACGACCGCGCTCGATATTTTGACGCAGCGCGCCATTATCGACGTACTCAATGAGATGCAGCAGCGGTTGAACTTCAGCATCATCTTCATCAGCCACGATCTGTCGCTGGCGGCGGAAATGGCCGATGTGGTGGCGACGGTCTACGCCGGGGAAATCGTGGAGATTGGCCCGGTCAATGATATGTTCTACGATCCGCAGCATCCCTATACGCATGGGTTGCTGACCTCTGTGCCTAAGCTCGATCATGAGCAGGATTTTGTGAGCAGTATCGCAGGGGCACCGCCCAACCTGATTTCGCCACCGTCGGGGTGTAAATTCCATCCCCGCTGCCCGTATGCAACCGATAAGTGCTCAGAAGATGACCCGACGCTGACGGGTGAAAAGCCCGATCATCTGGCGGCTTGCTGGAACAAAGATGCATTGTTGGAAGCCCGAGAAGAAATCGCTCGTAAGGAGTTGGCCCAATGAGTGAACCTATTATGCGCTTAGAGGGCATCTATCGGTCGTTCCGGTCTGGGCGCACGGTGATCCCGGTACTGCAAGACATCAACCTGGACATCAACAAGCTGGAATTTTTATGCCTGGTTGGGGAAAGTGGCTGCGGCAAGACGACAACTGGCAAAATCCTGGCGGGGCTGCTGCCACCGTCGGATGGCAAGATTTATTTTGAGGGGCGCGATGTAAACGATCTGCGCGGCAATGATCGCCGCCGGTATCGCCGCTCGGTACAGTTGATTCACCAGGACCCCTATGCTTCGCTCAACCCGACGCAGACCATTTTCGATATGCTCAGCTTTCCGTTGCTGCATCATAAGCTGGTCAAAGGCCAAAAGGCCGCGCGCAAGCGGGCGGCGGAACTGCTGGAACTGGTCGACCTGACTCCTGTTGAAGACATCCTCGACAAGTACCCGCACGAGCTGAGTGGTGGGCAGCGACAACGTGTGAGCATCGCCCGTGCCCTGACGACCGATCCTTCAGTGATTGTCGCGGATGAATCGGTCAGTATGGTCGATGTGTCGATCCGTATTGGTTTGCTGCAAATGATGATGAACCTGCGCGATGAACTGGGCGTGACTATTGTCTTTATCACCCATGACCTGGCCCTGGCCAAATATTTTTCCTGGGAAGGCCGCATTGGTGTGATGTACCTGGGCCGTATGGTCGAGGTGGGCAAGACACAGCAACTTATCGCAAATCCGCAGCACCCTTATACGCGCGTGCTGCTCTCAGCAATCCCTGAACCCGACCCGGAGAAGACCCGCACCAAACGGCATATCCAACTGCGTAGCGAAGATATCCCACGGCTGACCGAACTGCCGCCGGGGTGCTCCTTCCATCCCCGCTGCCCCTGGTACATAGAAGGCGTATGCGATCATACTGTACCGCAACTGGCTGTCCCGGCAACGAGTAACAGCCAGGTCGAAGTCGCGTGCTTCCCGGTGCAGGAGGGACAGGCGTTGGAACTCTATGAATCCTGATATGCTCAAAGCGTTTTACCGGATGGGCATTTTTGTGGCGGGATCGTCTGCGCTGCTGCTCTTCGTGGTCAAACGCGATTCTGCTGAGTTTGTCATCACGGTCTTGTCACTTTGCATCGGCCTGACTTTGATGCTGTTGGTCAGCCTGTTCATCTGGTACATCAATCGCTAACAGTCATCGCAGGTAGCGTCGGGCTGATATATCTGTTAGAGAAGATATATAAAACAAGTCCTGCCTACATGATTGATGTGTCTATTGTGTACAATGGCCGCCGGGGAACATGGCAGCTTAAGGAAAAACATGGCAGACAGATTAACGATTGGCCTCGATATCGGCGCAACCAAGATGGCTTTCGCTGTGGTGGATGTGGCTGGCACTGTGCTGGACGAAACGGTGCTCCCAACACTGAGCACCCAGCCCTACGCCCAGACTGTCGAACGGATCGCGGCCCAACTCAATACCTATTTAGCAGAATATCCCCTGATCGAAGGGATCGGCATTGGCGTACCTGGGCCGATCAACCGCGAGGCAGGCGTTGTGCTCAACGCGGTCAACCTGGGCTGGCAGAACTGCCCATTGCGAGATGACCTGCTGGCACATCTGACGCGCACGTTGCCGGTTTACATCGAAAACGATGTCAACGTCGGCCTCATCAGCGAGTATTTTTATGGCAAAGCCAAAGATATGACCCACTGTGTCTACTTAGCGATTGGCACCGGGCTGGGTGGCGCGGTCATTATCAACGACCAGTTGATGCGTGGCGCGACCTATATGGAAATGGAAATCGGTCACTATGCCATTGACCCGGTTAACGGACGGCAGTGTACGTGTGGCCAGCGTGGCTGTGTGGAAATGTCGATTTCTGGCAAGGGGCTGGTTTCTAACGCGACCGCTCACCATGCCGATTACCCGGATACCCTCATTCCCGTCGATGACATCACTACCTATGCCATCATTGAAGCGGCTCGTCATGATGACGAGCTGGCGACCTTTGTTATAGATGAAGCCGCCGAGGTGCTGGGGCAGCTATGCGCCTGGTGCACGATGATCTTCAACCCCAATTTGATCGTGCTGGGCGGTGGCCTCAGTCATGGTATTTACGATCTGGTGATCGAAAAAACCCGCGCGGAAATGCGTAAGCATTGTTTACCGCAGTCCTATGACGCGGTATCGATTGAATTGTCTCATTCTATCAACGCGGCGATGGGCGCGTCTGCCCTCGTCTGGTACTTCCAGAAGGAAAGCCAACTCTCATGAAAATTGCCATCGCAGGCATCGCCACTGAATGCTGTACCTTCTCTCCCTGGACCAACAAGTACGAAGACTTCCGTATTGTCATCGGGGATGACGCCGACTTTTTCGAGATGTACCCGTATATGTCCAAGTATGAGGGTATCGAGTGGACGGCGACCCTGGTTGCTAGGGCGACTCCCGGTGGCCCGGTCGACCCGGAAGCGTATGACAGCCTGAAAGCCGATATGCTGGAGAGGCTGAAGGCAGGCGGTCCCTATGATGGCGTCTACCTCGATATGCATGGTGCGATGAACGTACTCGGTCGGGATGATGCCGAGGGCGACTGGTATACCGCCGTGCGTGAAGTGGTCGGTGAGGATTGTTTGCTATCGGCTAGCTATGACCTGCACGGCAATGTGTCCGAGCGCATTATGCAGACGCTCGACATCATCACGGGCTACCGGACCGCGCCGCACATCGACTATATGGAAACGCGCGAACGGGCCTGTGATCTGCTGATTCGCTGTTTGAACGAAGGCATCCGCCCACAAAAGGCATTCATCAAGATTCCGGTGGGCTTACCCGGTGAACGCACCAGCACGGAGTGGTTCCCTGGTGATGAAATCTACGCCCAGATTCCGGGGCTGATTGATGGCGAAAAGGTCATGGATGTTACCATGCAGGTCGGTTACATCTGGGCCGATGAGCCGCGCATGACCGCCTGTGCCATTGCTCTGGGTCAAGACGAAGCGGCTATCCAGGCGGCTGCGGAAACATTGGCGCTCAGCTATTGGGACCACCGCGCCGACTTCCAGTTTGGCGTCCCGGCGATGCCGATTGCCGACTGCATCGAAGCGGCTATGCAAGACGATGTGCAGCCTGTGTTCATCAGCGATTCCGGCGATAACCCGACTGCTGGTGGCGTCGGTGATGTACCCGTATTCTTAGCGGAAGCTCTGCGCATCCAACCGCCGGACCTGATCTACGCCAGCATTCCCGATGCTGCCGCTGTCGCCAAGTGCGTGGAAGCAGGCATTGGTGGCACGGTCACGGTCGAGGTCGGCGGCAAGATGGACCCCTGGCATGGTCAACCCGTTGAACTGACGGGCACGGTGACGAAAATTCTGGAAGAACCGGGTAATACGCAGGTCGTTGTGACCAGCGGCGGCGTTCAGGCGATTTTGACTGAGAAGCGCACGCCCTTCCGCGACCACCACTTTTACGCACTGGGTATCGACCCGGAAGAACACAAGATCGTGGTTGTCAAAATTGGCTACCTCGTGCCGGAACTCAAGCGGCTTGCTAACAAAGCCTATCTGGCGCTGTCGCCCGGTGCGGTCAATCAGGACATCGTCAACCTGACTTATAAGCGCATCAATCGGCCCTGCTACCCGCTTGACCCCGATATGTCGTGGTCGCCAAGCGTGCAGATGTTTTAATTTGGCTACGCCCCTGAGTTTCTAGAGACTTAGGGGCGTTTTTTGTTTAAACTAATAGTTGTGTGTTTATGAAACTGATATTATGCAAAGGAACCCTCTTATGTCTCAGCCTGTATTGGCCGCCCAACTTTATACCATTCGCGACTTTACCAAAACGACAGAAGACTTCGCCGCCAGCATGGCCAAAATCCGTGAGATTGGCTATACATCCGTGCAGGTATCGGCCATTGGCCCCATTCCGCATGAAGACGTCAAGCAAATCCTCGATGACAACGGCCTGACAGTATGCATCACGCATATCGGCTATGATCGCCTGACGGACGACATTGACGATGTGATCGCCCAGCATAAATTGTGGGATGCCCCCAATGTGGCTATCGGTAGCATGCCCAATGAATTCCGTGCAGGCGGTGAAGATGCCTATAAGCGCTTTGCTGAAATCGCCAATGGCATCGGCGAAAAGCTACACGCGGCTGGCCTGACGTTCAGCTATCACAATCACAGCTTTGAGTTCGTGCGCTTTGGCGACCGCACCGGCTTACAGCTCATCTACGATGAAACTGACCCGCGTTACGTCCAGGCTGAGCTAGATACCTACTGGGTGCAGCACGGCGGTGGCGACCCGGCGGCGTGGATCGAGCGCATGACCGACCGTATGCCTGTTGTGCATCTTAAGGATATGGCGGTAGAAGTGCATGAAGGTGAGTTCCACGGCCAACAGATCATGGCCGAGGTCGGCGAGGGTAATTTGAACTGGCCGCGTGTTCTGGAAGCCTGCAAAACGGCCAATGTGCGCTGGTATGCTGTCGAACAGGATATTTGCCAGCGTGACCCATTCGAGAGTTTGGCGATTAGCTATCGCAACCTCAAGGCAATGGGCCTGAGCTAAAAACAGCGCTGAGTGCTGAGTTTTCGATGATCTAGGGCGTGATATGTCACGCCCTTTTTTATTTCACCACAGAGAACACAGTCGGTAGACTGTCACCTCAAAATACATACAAACACTGGTCGATGTTATGCTTCCTGCTAACAATTCGGCTTATACTGAAAGGGAGATATAACGCTAGTGCCATCCTATTGGCTGGAGTGTATGCAATGCCCCGATTTGGAATCATCCTCGCTATGATAGCTACCGTTTTTTTGACGGCCTGTACCGCAACTGATGAAGCCCCGCCAACGGTAGGCGCATCATCTGTGGCCGATCAGCCGATTGCCCTGGACTGGAAGCTGGCCGAAGGCGAAACCATCGCTTATCACACAGCAATGACACCGCTTGATAACCCTTCGTTTGAACTGAATTGGGATGAGTTTTTTACATGGGAGGACTCTTCAAATGATGAAGGTTCACTTGCTGATGTTGCCAACAGAATTCAAGAAGGGCTAAGTGGTGCCCTCTCAGACTCGGTTGATTATGGCATGGTTTCTGTGCTCAAACCCAATGAGCAGGGTAATGTTACGGTGTTAATGATTCTCGATTCACTCGATTTTTCGGCGGATGAAACTGATACGACTTCTGAAACACCCGCAGAAAGCACAGAAGAGGAAGATTGGCAGCAACAATTTACAGAATCCATCCGAAAAATGCAGCAAGACATGATTGGTACCGTGCAGTTACGCGGTGAAGTTGCCCCTACTGGTGAAGTCACATCTTTCTATTTATCTAATCGACAGAAGAATTTATTGGCCCTGTTTTTTGAAATTCCATCTCATGCTGTACGTGTTGGCGACGAGTGGGAAATTGAATTTGATTGTTTAGAGGTCGGGGCCGGTTTCATTGTTAAAGATGCGAATAGACTAAATCAGGTTACTTTCTCTGAGGTCACAACGCTGCCAGATGGCAGACGTGTAGCCGTCCTAGATTATCTGTTAGTGGAGTCCATCAGTGGCCATTCTGATAGCCAGATGCTAGCCAACATGAGCAGTGCAACTACTGACCAGATTCCTGTTAGTATGCAATGTTCGTTTATTGGTCAGGGTCAATTCCTGATTGATGAAGGGCGTTGGCATCAATTTGTGGGTGAAATGGCCATAAACTCGGACGGTTTTATGATGGCAAATTCCGTACAGGCGATGGCCCTCGTTCCTATGGAAACAGTTCCACCACAATACATCGGCCTAGAATAATTTTCATCGTAGTAAAACAAAAACGCAAAGGCTTTCTCTGTGTCTCTGAGCCTTTGCGTCTCTGTGTTAATCGTTTTCCGTGAAGCGGCTAATTAATCGGGCGATAGTCGCCGCTGCTGTGGACGTAAACCTGCGTGGTGATCTCGCCGTTTGCGTCGGCACTGGCCCCTGTCCACTGGTAGACCCAACGCGCATCGCTGATGCTCAGGTTGACGCAGCCGTGACTGCGACGATAACCGAACAGATTATGCCAGTAGGTCCCGTGCATGCTGATGCCGCCATCGAAGTACATCACCCAGGGGACATTTTCCAGGGCGTAGGCTTCGGGCGCACCCGTTGCGCCGGACATACCGTCGCTGGCCACCCGCGCCCATACTTCGAACAAGCCTTCGTTGGTGTCGAAGCCAGCCAGCCCACTACTAATGAGGGTCGCAAACACCGGGCGATCCTCTTCGTAAGCCACTAGCGATTGCTCGTACAGGTCGATGGCCACCCAGCGACCGCTGACGCCCTCAGGCCGCTCAATGGGTTTGATGACCGTCATGAAAACTTGCTTCACCCACTGGTCAGGGCCGACCATGTACCAGGTCCAGCCTTCGCTATCGACTTCCTCGGCATAGATGTTGAAGCGTTGGTGGTGCAGCGGAACCAGGCCGCTTTCACTGGTCGCGGGGCCGCCCGGATACAGGCTGGCCCAGATGCCCGTCGTATCTAGTACCCAGCCAAAGGGGTGGTTCCAGCCAGCGGGCAGCTCGACGCCCACAAATTCCGATGCGGCCACGTAGTAGCCATCATTCTTGCTGATCCATTCGCCTAGCTCGTTCTGAATCCAAGCGTCAGTTTCACCCTGCACATTGACGAAGTTGAAGCCTTCCGGGATGGTGCGCACGAAGTTGCCGCCGGGGCTGTCATATGCGGCGACCGCATGCGGACCAATGCGCCAGAATGTGTACTGGCTGAGTGTATAGCCATCGCGGTTAATGGGATCGACGTTGGGTTCCGGGAATTCCTCGATGATGGCGCGGCAGGCGTCACTGGTGGATTGACCAGGCACATAGCGGCATTCTTCTGGCTCGAAGACCTGCGCGACGGTGGCTTCTTCCGGCACGACGACCGTTGCCTCGGCGGTGGGTTCAACAGCGGGCGCAGTGGTTGGCGCAAGGGTGGGGATGGCTGTTGGCGCGGCGCTCTCTGCTGCTGGGGTATTGGTAGCAAAGATGCTGCCGCCATCCTGAGCTTGCACACCGAGTAGCGGCATGCTGGCCAGCATCAGTAGGAGCAGTGTGCCAAAAACGAGATAAATACGAACTTTATTCATGGACGCACCTGAGTCAATAGAGTCGGAAGGATGATGATCTGCGTAGCATAGTCTGCCTAGCAGGGTTTTGCATGATAGTTGACATACGCGAAAAATCGCCGCGTATGATACCATGTTTTTAGCAAATATAAGGTCATGTTGCCTGACGGTTGACCATCGATTTTACCTCACAAGAGGCTTATGCTTCCTACATCGTGTCAGGCGAGTGTTACAAAAGGCTTGCAAGGGCTTTGAACTGATCTTATCTAGGGACTAATGAGCAGCCCATGTATAATTAAATGCTGATTAGATTAATCAGTGCAGACACAACACGTAGGCTATTGCCTGCGTATATATAATGAGCACGCCGCAACAAGTGAGGCGCGATCTATGACAGACAGTACCAACAACAACCAACCGTCCCAGCCAGCTACCGAGGAGCGCCATCTGGTGCGCAACCTGGTCGCCGGGGCGACGATGATCGGCAGTGCGATGGTCGCCTATGAAGCGGCCCGCCGCGTCAAAACCCGCCTGCAACTACGAGATTATAAATATTATCACGATGCCTTTGCTGGGCGCGAGATGCCGTTCGCCTATGTCGATCTGGACGCGCTCGACACCAACATCGCGACCATTGTCCAGCAAGCCGGTAATAAAACCGTGCGCGTTAGCTCCAAGTCGGTGCGCAGCGTCAGCATTTTGAAATACATTCTGGCAGCCCATCCCAGGATTAAAGGCGTCCAGGCTTATACCGCGCCGGAGGCCGTCTATCTGGCGGAGCAGGGCATTGACGATATTATCGTCAGCTTCCCCACCTGGAATGAAGACCACATTGAAGCTGTCGCCAATATGATCCGGCGCGGCAAGGTGATTAACTTGCTGGTGGATAGCTTTGAGCATGTGCATCGTCTGGAAACCATCGCCGAACGTTTAGACATCAACCTGCCTGTGTGCCTGGATATGGACGTGTCGTCAGATTATCCGGGTGGGCGTTTTGGCGTGTGGCGCAGCCCAATCCGTACTGTGCGACAGGCCATTGCCATCATTGATGCCCTTGAGCACTCCAACCACCTTTATCTGGATGGCATTCGCGGTTACGAAGCCCAGATTGCCGATATTCCCGATGATGAACCCGGTCGCTTTTTCAATAATTTGCGGCTGCGGATTCTCAAACGCCAGTCCATGCAAGAGGTGATGACCACTCGTGCGGAAGTCGCAGCTGTTTTACAAACCAGCGGCATTCTGCTGCGTTATGTGAACGGCGGCGGCAGCGGTAGCATCGCCATGACCGCCGCCGACCCGGTCGTCAGTGAAATTTCGGTTGGCAGTGGCTTCTATGGCCCGCACCTGTACGATCACTACAACGGCATCGACTTTGAACCTGCCGCCGGATTCGCTATTGAAGTCGTCCGGCGGGCAGCCCATGATATCTATACGTGTCTGGGTGGCGGTTACGTCGCCAGCGGCGGCGTCAATCGTAATAAGCTGCCCAAGCCCTACCTGCCGGACGGCGCTTTCCTGCTCGACATAGAAGGCGCAGGTGAGGCCCAGACGCCCGTGCGTTATGTCGGCCCGGAGAAACTCAGCCTGGGTGACCCGATCTTTATGCGCCATGCCAAGGCTGGCGAACTCTGCGAACATTTTAATACGCTGCTGTTGCTTAAAGATGGCGAAATCATCGATGAGGTGACGACATATCGGGGCGATGGCCAGATGTTTCTCTAGGGGCAATGTTCAAATATAGCGCACGATAAATAGGTGCTGCTGCAAAAACATAGTGATGACCAAAAGGGCGTGACAGATCTGTCGCGCCCTTAGTTTATCTGCTCATGCTTCGTCTTGTTTGACGACCCAACCATCGCCCATCAACGGCTCGGTGGCGGTGCTGCGACCATCGACTGAGGCTTCCAGGGGCGCACCGCTCTTGGCAGCTTCCAGCGCTTGCTTCCACGTAATCGTATTGAGCGGGACTTTGATGCGTCGCAAAGTGCGATCCTCGACCATGTTGGTCAAATATAGGAATCGCTCGCGGGCGTTGCCATTTGCGTAGGGGCCACTGAAGTTAGCCTGCCCGGTGACCGCTTGCTTGACGGGCATCTCTACGCTGAAGCGTATCTTCTTGTCGTCGATGGGTTCGCCTGGGAGTAAATTGTGGTCACTATCCTGTAGACCAAATTGTCCCGGTGGCGGGTTCTCGCAGATGATGTGCAGGGTGACTGTTTTTCCGGCCATAATTGCCTCATTCCTGCTGTGGTTTACTCTATTTTATCATGATGGCCGTTAGGTCAGGCCTTGGCGCGTTTCGTTGACCAACTGCTGAGCATACTCACTGAGGATCATGCCATCGGTTTTGACGGTGACCATTTGGTAGCCGCGCCCGATCATCTCCTGGGAATATTGCGGCGAAACAGTGAACAGACCGGCGACGATATTGTTTTTCTCGCAGACCTCGGCAATGCGGTCCAGGGCGGCGTTCAGTTGGCTGTCGTCACTCACATAGCCAAACTGTCCGGTCAGGTTCAGGCGCAAATCGCCCGCGCCGACAAAGATCATGTCCAGGCCGGGTGTGCTGGCGATGTCCTCTAGGTTTTCCATAGCTTCGGCAGTTTCGACCATAGCAATCGTCAGGACTTCTTCATTGGCATGTTCGGTGTAGTCCGGGCCACCATAGATCACACCGCGTGTGGGTCCCAGGCTGCGATACCCTTGCGGTGGGTAGTGGCAGGCCCCGACGAAGGCTTCGCACTCGGCGCGAGTATTGATCATTGGGCAGATGATGCCATAGGCCCCTGCATCCAGCAGGCGCATGATGACGCCCGGTTCGTTCCAGTTGACGCGGGCTAAGGGTACCGTTTCCGTACTGCTAATGACCTGCATCATCTGCACGGCGCTTTCCATACCGTGTAAGCCGTGCTGCATGTCGATGGTCAGGCAGTCCCAACCGGCATGGGCCATGAGTTCGGCTGTCCAGGTGTTGGGGATTTGCAACCAGCCATTGAGCGCGACACCGCCTTCTGCCCATAACTGCCGTAATTTATTCGGTCGCATGATGATTTCTTTCTGACATTTTGTTGTTCTAAGTATTGGCTTGCACCATAACCAGTCCGCCGCATTTGCACAAGCAATTGGACTGTGTGTCACGCTAAGATCATGACGATGACGACCTTAATCATTGGCGAGTATAAACCCGCATATGATTAAAATATGTTCATGTGCTTATACTAAGGGCCCCCTATCGTGGTTGATACGAAACCGGGATTTGAATGGTATATGCGCGATGATGGCATCATCGTGTATCACTTTGCGGATTCGCGCCGCGTGACCATCGACAAATTTGCTGAAACCCTGCGCGAACATCGGGACGCCTATACTGCCGCATCAAAAGCCATTAAGCGCCTCTGGTATTTTTCTGATGACATGATGCCTACGCCTTATGCAGTCAAGACGGCCATGCAGCTCGCCAAGGAAATGCCCCCAACGCTGCGTTCCCAGATCGCCTGTGTGTTGGCCAACACGCGCATTAATACAATGATTCGGTATATCTTCACCCAGATTGATGCCCGCAAAGACTATATCCATTTTTTCGATGACGAAGCCAGCGCGCTGGAATGGCTGCTAACAACGGAATCCCCGATTGAGTCCCCTTAGATGGGCATCCTCCCAAAGCAACCTGTAGCTGCATTGAAGGACCTCATCTTCCTTGCGAAGTTCCTTACCCTTAAGGTTTAGAAACCTTAATAATCCAATCAGGCATTTTCTGTAACAATAGTCAATAGAAATGCCTCGTAATACGGATAAGCCAGCCAGTTTATCCCCCTGGCGTCGTGCGTCAGCCAGCGCACGATCATTGTGACGAGGTGGACACATCGTTAGCGATTAGCCCATGTGGCTTCTAGCATTAAAGAGAAATCTGCTTTGAATACTGTAGTTGATATGAACGGTATAACACCTCAACTCAATGAGGGACAAGAGCCTGCCCCGGAAGATGTGGCAAAGCACCATCTTCTCTCATTTGAGAGCAGCCTCTGGAACCGATTGACGGCGCCTACTGCGCGCTTAAAGGATATGGAAGAGCGTCGTCGTGCGCAGTTCCTGGCCGGGTTGATGATTTTCCTGATACCGGTTGCTGTGCTTGGTTTATTCCTTTCGTCATATTTTGACCCCACGCCAAGTGAGTTTTATACGGAACAAGACGCCATCTTTATGGGGACGATGGCCACGACGATTGTTGGATTGTGTGGGGTTTATTTGCTCAGTCGCACAGTCTATTTCAACATCGGATCGATTGTTGTGCTCTTGCTAATTTTTGGCGGGGCGATGGGGTTGTCAATTTTTTCACCGGATGGCCGCTACACGATCTTGCCATTCCTATCGCTGTCGATTTTGTTGGCGAGTTTGCTCTTCCCACCGGGCATCATTATCCCGATAGCGGTGGTGGCTAACATAGCGGGTATTTTGACGCCGATTATTGCGAAGATCCCATATAGCGATGATGACTTTGACGTTATTGTGTTCAATCTCATCATGTCTGTGCTGATTGTGGCATCGGCTTCAATTCGTCACAAATATATTGAGCGTGTGGAGCAGCAAAAGGGCCTGTTAGACAAGGTCGTCGTGCAGCTAGAAGATGCTCGCGATAACTTAGAAGTGCGCGTCCAGGAACGTACGGCCAAGCTCAAGGCGATCAACGAGGAACTCAAACGTTTTACGTACATCATGTCGCATGATCTTCGCAACCATCTGGTGAACTTCAATGGGTTTGCTGAGGAACTGCGCTATTCAGTGGATGCAATCACTGAGACGATTGACGAGGTCGATAGTTCGCTGACACCACCCCAACAAGCGTCATTAAACGAACATCTGCGGGAAGATATTCCTGAATACCTAGCTTACATCAATACGTCTGTGGACCAAATGAAGCGTATGGTCGATGCCATGTTGACCCTGGCCCGTATGGAAAGCCGGGAGTTGCAGCCCGAACCCATCGAAATGCGCGGCTTGGTGCGAGAAGTGCTCACATCACTTTCTACGGAAATTCGTGAGAAAGATGTGCAAATTGTGACCAACGTGCTGCCAGGTGTGTTCGCGGATCGCTTCTCGCTGGAGCGCATTTTTACCAATTTGATCCATAACGCTGTGATTTATTCCTCGCCAGAGCGTCAGCCGATCATCACTGTGGGCGGCTATCGCGACAGCGATGCAACGTATTTCTACGTTCAGGACAACGGTGTTGGCATTGATCCAGCAGAAACAACCGCTATTTTCGATATCTTTAAGCGTGCTGGCGACAACAACGTCTCTGGTGATGGCATGGGATTGGCCCTGGTCAAAAATCTGATAACCCGTCATCGCGGCACGATCCGCTGTGATTCTCAGGTGGGTATTGGTTCACGCTTCACCTTTTCCATCGCGGATGACCTTGTAAACGAAGAATTATCCGAGCAGACCGCGCTAAGCAAACCTGCTGACAGCGCTCCGCCCGTCAACGCCTTGTAGGAGATAGAGATGTCATCGCAACAACACAACCCTCATCAAAATACCCCCATTACCCATCTCGATCAGGTCGTCGATTTGGTAAGCGAAGGCGGCTGGCTGGATACCGATTTGTACAGCACGGCCTGGGTAGCGATGGTTCCTTCATTAGAAAATCGCAGCCGTCCAGCCTGGCCGCAAGCGCTGGCCTATGTTCGCGAAAGCCAACTGGGTGATGGCTCCTGGGGCGATCCACAGATCTATTATGCCCATGCCCGTGTCATCAATACGATGGCCGCGATTATCGCCTTACGCCAATGGTCCTTCCCTGGTGACGAAGCGCGCATTGGCCGCGGGTTGGCCGCGCTACACCGTGACATGCTGCAAATTCCTAAAGAAGTCCATCAGCCGATTGGCTTTGAGTTGATCTTCCCGAGCTTATTGGCTCGGCTGGGGGAGACTTCCGAGCAGTTCCCGCCGGAAGTGCTGAACCTGATTGACCAACTGCGTACCCAGAAAATGTCCCTCATCAATTCATTGACGCCAGACCCGAAAAAGCCGCATGCCTGGTGGTTTAGCATGGAGATGCTGCCAACCTCGGAACTGGCGACCTTGCAGGAGCAGTTCCTGGATGACGTTGGTTCGGTGGCGACATCCCCGGCGGCCACAGCGGCTTTGCTGCGCGCGCGTCGTTTGCTGGGTTGGGATAGCCCCCATGCGGCTGATTATTTGCAGCGCTTACTGGACAAAGGCAACGGCGCGGTGCCCTTCGCGTGGCCGGTTGAGATTTTCGAGCAGTTATGGATGCTGGATACCTATCGGCGCGCCGGATACAGCCCCGATGATAAGCCGGAGTTCAGGCCGCTACTGGATTCGCTCTATAAACAGTGGCAAGCAGGTAAACCGGGCCTGTCCTATAGTGCCATGTTCCCGATCAATGATGGGGACATCACGGCGATTGGTTATACGGTGCTGACCTGGGGCGGTTATGACATCTCTGATGATCCGTTGTTGGCCCTATGGGGTGATGACGACGATTGCAGCAAGACCTATCCCAATGAACTGGGCGCGTCGGTATCGACCAACATCCACATGCTGACGGCGCTGCGCTCGCAACCGGGTATGCCACGCTTGCAGTACATCGACAAGATCAACCGCTGGTTGGCCTCACAGGTCAAGCAAGAGACGCTCTTCGATGATAAGTGGCATTTATCACCGTTCTATACCGTGTCACATGCGCTGTCGGCCTTCCAGGGCTTGAATCCGGCGCTGGCCAATGAATGCATGACCTTCATTTTGGCACATCAGCAGCAAGATGGTGGCTGGAGTTGGTTTGGTCCCAGTACGCTGGAAGAAACGGCACATTGCATCCTGGCATTGCATGAAGTCCATAAACTGGGATTGCTCAAAGATCCGGCCTACATCACCTGTGCCGCAGAAACTTTCCGTGAATTGGCGTCACAGCCAGTCCCACGCATGTGGATTGGCAAGGCGCTCTATCATCCGACAAAAATCGTCGATGCGCTGGTCGATGCGACCTCGCATGTGCTCGCTGAATATGGCGTGCATCTGACGATCACCCATGCTAGCTAAGCGATCAATCAGGAGCACGTATCTATATGCAAGCAACTGCTACCTCGGCTCATACTTCAGACGCACCTACTTACCCGACCGAGGCCGAGTTCCAGACCTGGGCACACGACGACGTCAGGCCCCATACGGTCAATAAGTCGGTCATCTTTTCGCCAGGTGGCTCGTCGCGCTGGTACTTCCTGGAATATGGCAACATGCAAGAGGGGTACTTCCAGCCGGATCGCTTCCTGGCGTATTCACAGGCGGTGTTCAAGCGTATTGTTGAAATTGCTGCGATGATGATGGCCGATGGCGTCAAGAACGTATTCGTGATTGCCATCACGCCCAAAATCAGCGAACGTACGCCGGAGTATCGCCAGTTTGTGGCCGATAGCCTGCGGCTGATGGCTGACCACGATGCGCAATTGCTATATGCCGAGGCGAGCATGCGAGTCGGCTTCAAAGGGCGCTGGCATGATGTACTCGACAATTACGAGATCCCTGATGTGTACGATGCTTTTGTGGAAGCCGAAGCAGCCACCGCCAATGGCGAACACAACCTGTTCTGGTGCACGCAGGAAGACCCGATTCCGGCACCGTTGACACCCTTCGTTCAGGACTACTTGCAGGCCAACAATCGCATGCCGGACCAGGCCGAATTGTGTGAAGCCTACTATGGCGAACCCGTCACCCATGCGGATATGTTCATCAGCAACAACAAACCGAGCGTAACTGGTCAGGTGCCGCCATTACTCAGCGTGGGCGACCTTTATTTCACAGTTAGCCCATGTTTGTACCTCAATCAGTCGGATTGGCGACGCATTTTGTACGATCATGTCTTCGCCCGCCGCGTGACCTACCGCGACTATCGTAAAATCACCGAAGACTCGGTCGCTAATTTGCGCGATTACTACGAGAGCAACCGGGGCAAAGTCATCGGCGTGGGTGCTTTCCATCCCGATACCCAGACCTGGCGGCCTACCAACTGATCTTTTAGGACGACTTATGATTAGCCAGCAGTATCTCGTTCATCAGGACCGCAGCACGGTCGCTGAGGTGTTTGAACCGATTGTGAGCGCCATGACAGCCTGGGCACAGGGCGATCCTAACGTGCAAGCGGCAGTCATTCTGGGGTCGATGGCCAATCCGGGTAGCACGACCGATGCCTTCTCTGACCTTGACCTGACCTTGGTGGTCAATGACTTGCAGCCCTTTATCGATGACCCGACCTGGTTCGCGCTCTTTGCCCCCTACCACACCCATTATCGGGAATCCGCGGACATCGGTGCGGGCATCATGGACAAGGTGATCCTCGATAGCTTCCGTATGTTCGACCTGAGCGTTTTCTCCATAGCGGATCTACAGCAGTGGATGGATGAATCGACCGATAGCAAGCAGGCTAGCCAGGGCTTTTTCCGCAGTAGTTTGCTGGTGCTGGTCGATAAACTGGGCATCGTCCAGGCTTTGACCCAGGATACCGACATCGATGCCATCATGTACGCCTGCGATCAGCCGCCGGGCCAGGCTGAGTATCAAACGGTGGTCGCCACTTTCTGGTATTACATGCTGCGCAGCATCAAGCATTTGCATCGTGGCGATTGGTGGCGCACGGCCATGACCTGCAATCGGGAACTGCGTGAGCCGTTGTTGCAGATGGCTATCTGGCAGGCCAAAGTCGCCTATGGCTGGCACTACGATACGCTCTATGAAGGGCGCTATATCCAGCGCTGGGCGACACCCCAGGTGCAGGAAGCCCTACCAGCGACCTATCCCCAATTTGATGCCGACAGCCTGCGTGATGCACTCATCGCTACGGTGGACTTGTTCACACAACTCGATGAACAGATCGCGCCTGCCCTGGGCTGCTCATACCCTGATACAGGTGTCGAGCCGATCCGGGCTCATGTGCTAAGTATGCTACGGAATTTTGACATTTAGACGTCTGTTTTTGCTCGTTGCTACATATAGACTGTCTGCAAAAAACAGATAAAAAACATCGTCAGTAACACAAAGATTAATTGTGTAATTGCTGTTTCCATCATACGCTCAAGGTAGCGATTTACAATAAAATAGGGAACGACAATGTCAAAGAAACTTTTTGCTATTCTCGCTGTATTGGTTTTCCTTGCTGCTTTTGGTGGCAGCGCGATGGCCCAGAACACGAAGGGCAACGAACCGACACCGGAACCCCCGGCAACAAACAACGGCACGGATGAGACAGTCCCCGAAGATGCGCCTGTTGACAGCCTGATTTTGCCGATGCTTTATGATGGCGATAGTTTTACGGATGCCCTGGCGGGTGCAATCAGTGCGCGCTTGTATGTTTTCA
Organism: Anaerolineaceae bacterium; assembly: GCA_002699585.1. Lineage (GTDB taxonomy): Bacteria > Chloroflexota > Anaerolineae > Aggregatilineales > Phototrophicaceae > Phototrophicus. Next base: position 115,359 of record PABP01000011.1, read on the forward strand.
ACGGCAGTGCAGGCGATAACGTTACCATTGCCATGACCCAAATCAGTGATGAGCTTGACCCATACCTGGTGCTGCTGGGTTCAGCGGGCGAAGTTATCGCTGTGGATGATGACAGTGGCGATATTTCATTGGCCTCCAAGATCAAGGCGACCTTGCCAACTAGCGGCACGTATTTTCTTTTAGCCACATCCTATGACACACTCAATGGCTTCATTGCGGAAGAAATTGAAGGCGGTTCAGTCGAGTTTGAGATGACAGTCAGTGGCGTCACACCGCCAACTGAAATCGAAGGCTTTGACCCGACTCGTTACACCTACTTCACGGGCGCAATCGGCATGAACGAAACCGTCGAAGGCTACAGTACACCGCAGGAACCCATCTATTATTATGTGTTTGATGGCGTCGAAGGCGAGACCTTTGATTTGTCCCTGGAAAGCCAGGATTTTGATACGGTTTTGCACCTATTTGGTAGCAATGGCGACCGCTTGGCTGTAAACGATGATTTCGATGGGACCAACAGCACGATTAGTGGCTTTACCGTTCCGGTGACTGGCCGTTACCTGATCTTCGCTACGGATTACTTCTTCACGACGATTAATGATGAAGAAAGCGGCTACGTGGGTGGCGACTTTGCCTTGTCTTTGACAGGCAGCAGCGCGAGCAGCAGCCGTGGTACCACCAACAGCAAATAAATACTCTGGATACACATTACATCGACAAAAAAGGCACGCCCGACTGGGCGTGCCTTTTTTGTTTTTAGAGTCGTGTGTCTAGCTTAGCTACTGTGGCGGAACACGATGACATCGCCATCCTGCACCACGTATTCCTTGCTTTCCAGGCGCATTTTGCCAGCCGCTTTGACCGCCGCCTCACTGCCCAGTTCCGCGAGGTCCGTATAGGGTGTGACCTCCGCGCGGATAAAGCCTTTTTGAATGTCACCATGAATGGCCCCGGCGGCTTCGTAGGCTGTCGCGCCGACGGGGATAGTCCAGGCGCGGACTTCTTTTTCGCCAGCGGTCAGGAACGAGTGGATATTCACCAATTCATAGGAGAGGCGCACGACGCGCGAGGCGCTCAGTTCGGTGACGCCGTATTCTTCCATAAACATGGTCGCATCGTCGGCATCAAGCTGGGCCAGGTCGGCTTCTAGGGATGCTTGCAGGGCAATATGGTTGGCGTGCTTGTAATCATAATTAAGCTGGTCGTCGCCCGATTTGCGTTCATCGCCCAGGTTGAGCACGATCAGCACTGGCTTGAGTGTCAAAAAGCCAAAGCCGCCGATCATCTTGCGCTCTTTTTCCGGTACATCCAGGTCACGCAGGGGGCGGCCTTCATCCAGATGGGCTTTGAAGCGCTCCATGATGGGCTGCTCATCCAGCAAATTCTGATCGGCGCGCTTGCCCTTCAGCTTGAGTTCCGACTCGATTTTTTCCAGCCGATTTTCCACAGCGACCAGATCCAGCAGCAGGAACTCGCTATCGAGCGTTTCCAGGTCGCGCTGCGGATCAATCGTTTCAAAGGGATGGGGCACGGTATTGCTCTCAAAGACGCGAATCACATGCACAAAGCCATCGACTTGCGACAGCTCATTGCGCAGTTGGCCAGACAAGCCGCCTTCGCCGATGCCTTTATCCAGGCCGCCGATGTCAGTGTAGGTGATGGTCGCATAGACTTTTTTCTTGGCGTCGTACATCTCTTCCAGTACCTCAAGCCGCTCATCGGGCACATTGACGACCGAGGTATTCACATGGAACTGCCCGCTGGAGACGGCGCTGGTTTCGTAGTCGCCGCTGGTTAGGGCGTTGAACAGCGTGGTTTTGCCGCTGTTGGGTAATCCGATAATGCCTAAACGCATAGGGTTTGTGTCCCTTGTAGACTCGTTCTCGTATTCAAAAGGGCTATCAGTATAGTGCCTGCGTCATGCCTTGTCAGCAGTCAGCTTGTGATGGAGCGGCACAGCGGGCCTGTGGACTTCGATTTACCTTGTCCTGGCTGGCTAGAATCAGGTACACTGAACAAACACTGTGACGGATATCAGGGTCGCAGCGTGCCCAACCACTGTACAAAAGGGTAAAGCCAACCATCATGCAGCAGAACCCGATGCCCAAACCGCCTCAGCTACCTGCACGCTATAGCTGGGCAGAAGTCTGGACGGCAGTCCTCACCAAACCACGACTAGATACCTTCATTGAGGTCTTGAATGACCCGCAGGCGACCTTGCGCCGCGCCCTGCTCTGGGTGTACCTGGGTGGGTTGGCGCTCTCTGCGGTGACGCTTTACCAGATGGTCAACAATCCGCTATTACAGGAAAGCATCAACAGCTCGCCGGAGTTTAGCGGCGTGGATGTGCAAGCGGCACTCAATGGGACGCTGATTATGGGCGTTCCGATTGCCAGTGCGCTGGCGCTGCTTTTCTTCATGGCGCTGATTTACGCTATGCACTGGATTGCCTTGCAACTTTCCAAGGACAAGAGCAAAACGCAGTCCTACAGCAAACTGGCCTATCTGATTGGGGCTATTTATGCGCCCCTGAGTATCATCAGCATTGTCTTCCTGCTGATCCCATTGCTGGGTTATTTCAGCATCTTCTTGACGGTCTACCAACTGTATCTGATGGTGCTGGCTGTGCGGGCGGTCTATGGCCTGGATGTCCGTAATGGGATGGTTTCCGTTTTGGCCCCGATGTTCGCCTTTTTGCTGCTTTTCCTATTTATGCTGTAGGTTTGTTTTTTCCCGTTTGTTGATTCAGAAGACGTCTGCATAGGCGTCTTTTTTCTATAGAGAGGTGTGCTCGTGCTCGATATGTCCGCGATCTTTGCCGAATTCCCTGTGCTACCGACTGAACGCTTCATCTTGCGGCCTTTTCGGGAGTCCGATGCTGAGTCGATTCTGGCCTATATGAGCAACCCGGCAGTGACACAATACATCCCCTCGCCAACGATGACGACTATCGAAGAAGCCCAGGAGCGCATCGAAAAGAACCAGCGCTTCTTTGAGGAGCAGAAGGCATTCATCTGGGGCATCGCTACCCATGATACGGATACGATTATTGGCAATGTCCTGCTGTGGAACTTCCGGCCTGAGCATTTTCGGGCGGAGATCGGCTATTCGCTGTCAGCGGATTACTGGCGTCAGGGGGTCGCGACCGAAGTCGTCACGCGGATGCTGGACTATGCCTTTAACGAGACAGACTTGCACAGCGTCGATGCCAACATTGACCCGCGTAACGAAGGCTCACAGCGCTTATTAGAAAAACTTGGTTTTGTCAAAGAAGCGCACTTCATTGAAGATTGGTTCGATGCCAAGACGCAGACTTTTACGGACACGGCCATCTATTCGCTGCTGCGCCGCAACTGGGTCGGGCGATAAGCTAATTAGTTTTTTTTACCGTATATCTATCAGTGTATGCAAGCTCAAAGTTTGTTCGGATTTTAGAACCTTCTTTTGCTGCAAGAAGCTCTTTTACGTATAGCTCTAAGTGTAGCCTCAACATAGGTACAAATCTGTGGGGATTAATTTGCAATACATCTCTATCGGGCCGATATTTTATGGAAAACTCATAGCCACCTGAAATAATAATAGGTGATTTTATGTCTCCAGCATGAAATAGTCCATTTCTAAAATCCCATAGATGATCTGATGCATCCTCATTATTAATCAGATCATCAAAAAAATATTGTCTATAGTACGGTGACAGTGTAACGATAACTTGCTTGAATCCATCCTTAAAACGTGTTTTGTTGAAACCACTCTGATATTTCTTTGTCTTGATCATCCCACATCTAAAACACCCGATTACTTCAAAATAGTTCATCACAAGATGCAAGACTGCCCACCCTGCGTGGGGTAAGTATTTTTCATATTTCTCTTTTTGTGGGTTATATAGATTTATTGCTTCACTGCCATCTGGATTTTGGTGTCCTTCTATTGCTTGATATGCTACTGCAAGAAACCAAACATCTGTAAATGCTCTAAATATCTCAACTTTCTTCTCAAAGGGTACTTTCAGAGGGTCAAAGCCTGGAGCAACTAAGTGGTTGGCTGTTATCCACATAAGGTTTTTTTACCTCACTATGTTTCAGTTGATGCTATTCTAAAGGCCTTTTGAGACTTGTTCAGTGGAATCAAAAAGGCACGCCCATGTGGACGTGCCTTTTTTCTTGTGACTTGCTTAGGCGTTACCGCTGGACTTCTTCTAGTTCGGCGGGTTTCTGACTGCCGTTTTTCACAGCGGCGGCCAGCCCAGCGGTGCTGACGAAGTTCTCGACAATCGAGGTCAACTCCATCGGCAGCACGAACTTGGTCGACGGACTCTTGCCGACTTCTTGCAGCATATTCATGTACTGCAAGGACATCGTGTTCTTGTCCAGATTCTGGGCTTCTGCCAGGATGGCCTTCAGGCCAGCGGCGTAACCCTGTGCCCGCAGCAATTGCGCCTGACGCGCACCTTCCGCACGGGCGATTTCCGACTCACGGAAACCTTCAGCTTCCAGGATGGAAGCGCGTTTTTCACCTTCAGCGCGGGTGATGGCGGCTTCGCGCTCACCTTCAGCACGGGTGACGTTGGCGCGGCGGTCACGCTCGGCACTCATCTGACGGTTCATCGCGTCCAGGATGTCCCGCGGCGGCTCAATCTCACGAATTTCTACAGTCGTGACCTTGAGGCCCCAGCGCTCGGTCGCTTCGTCTAGCTTGACGCGCAGCACATCGTTGATCTGCTCGCGCTTGCTGAGCACGTCATCCAGTTCGATGTCACCGATGACCGCACGTAGGGTGGTGGTGGCGATGTTGGCCGAGGCGCGCTCGACGTCTTCAACCTTCAACACGGCCCGTGATGGGTCAGTGATGCGGTAGTACACCAGGAAGTCGATGCTGATGCTGGCGTTATCCTTGGTGATGCCCGTCTGAGCCGGAATGTCCAGGAACTTTTCGCGCAGGTCGACTTTGACGGCCTGTTCCAAAATCGGAATGACGATGATGAAGCCAGGGCCGCGTACGCTCTTGAATTTACCGAGCTGCAAAATGACGATACGTTCATATTCTTTGATGACCCGGAACACACTGAGTACGAGGTACACCAGCAATAAAACCAGGCCTACACCGATAACAGGGCCAAACCCATCCATCTCAAACCTCCTGAAATTACCTCTACGTGGGCCGCGATATGCAGCCACCAATCCATTATTTGCATTGCTCATGGGCAAGCGATTCGACCATCAGCCGATTCACTTGCATCGAATTGTTTAACTTATGGCGCTTGCTATAGTCTGACTTGCTTAAGCGCTACTCTTGCCAACCATTGGCCTCGGCGACCAGTTCGTCGTTTTTGGCCTTCTCAACTTCGAGTTCCAGTCCCTTTTGACGGATGACGCGCACCGTTGTGCCAACGGCTAAAGGATCGCGACTGCGGGCGCTCCACTGCTCACCATTGACGTAGACCGTACCCAGCGGGTCGATCTCGTTAACGACGCGGCCATAGGCCCCTAGCACCTGATCTTCACGCTCGAAGCTGCTCTGCTCGCGCTGGCTGCGCATGATCGGCAGCAGCAAGAAGCGGTGATACGCCCAGGCCATCAGCAGCGATGGCACGATGACAAAGGGTGAAACGGCGATGTCCCCATTGAACAGCATCAGGCTGCCGACTGCCTGTAACACCAGGCCAACTTCCGCAAACTGGCCGATGCGTGGCGATGTGAACGGCGCCACCAGGAACCCGCTGAAGCCAATCACCATCAGGATGACAGCCAGCCAGTTGGTCGGTAGTTGGGTCAGCACCAGCAAACTGCCGCCTATCAACACAATCGACAGAATTTCTGGAACGCCGGTCCCGGCCATGTACACTGCCGTCACACCGAGCCATAGGCCTGCGATCAACGCCAGGTAAATGAGGTTCGGATCCACCAGGGCGGGATCAATGAAATTTCCCATACAGCACCTCATCTTCTCTTCTCTATCATAAGGTTGCTTGCGTTTGGTTTGTACAAAGATGGCGGCGAAAAGCATATCCTGTTTGGGAACTCAACCTATTCACAAGACATATTTCTGAATATTAAGAGCCATCAGGCGTTTACCAAACTTATCTATCCTTAGTATATGACAAATTGAAACAAACCTGTCCCCTAATTGTTAGGGGGTACGCTATATCTCCAAATACCCTGGTGAGCAGCCGCAAAGGGACTAGAATGAGGGCCAATTATTTGTGATGCAAGCACTAAGGAAGGTGTCATGATGCGGGCGCGAATGTGGGTTGTTTTGATTGGGCTGCTGATGTTGGGCCTGCCGATAGTGGCGCAGGACGATCTACCAACATGGGATGATTTAGAGGCCGGAGCCTGGACGATGATCGAACCCGGCGGTGAGACCGTCTGCGCGCTGGGAACACCCTATGCCTACTTCGTGCGTCCAGCAAAACAGCCCAGCGACCAACTGCTGATCTACTTCCAGGGTGGCGGGGCCTGCTGGCTTGGTCAAATCTGCGACCCGGACGACTCGCCTACTTACGATCAATCCGTTGATGCCGGTGATAGTCCAGATCACTACGATGGCATCTTCAATTTTGACAACGAAGAAAATCCATTTTTGAGCTACAACGTGGTTTTCATTCCCTACTGCACGGGTGATGTCTTTTTGGGGGATAACGTGGCGACATATAGCAGTCGCGTCAACGACGAGGTGACCATTTATCACAAGGGCTATGTCAACGCTATGACCGTGCTTGACTGGACTTTTGCCAATGCGCCGCAGCCCTCGACCGTGTTCATCACGGGCAGCAGCGCCGGGGCGATTCCATCGCCGTTCTATACGCAGTTCGTCGCCAAGGCCTACCCCGATGCGCGTATCGAGCAGTTCGGGGATGCCGCCGGGGGCTATCGTAACCAGGTACTGGCGTCGGTGGTCTTTTCTGCATGGAAGACCGAGAGTATTCTGACGGATGATTTCGCGGACATCCGCCTGGGTGCACTCAACTTCGAGATGCTCTATCGCGTAGTGGGGCCACAGTACCCTGACATTACGTTCAGCCAGTACAACACGGCCCATGATGAAACACAGTTAGGGTTTTTATCCTTGGGCATGAACATTCAGATCGATTTGTTGCCCTTTATCGACCAGAATATGGCCGACATCGCCGCTGATGTGGATAACTTCGCGTCATTTACACAGGGTGGCGATCTGCACACCATCCTGCCGCGCGAGGAATTTTATACCTACGCGGTGGATGGCGTGCGTATCGTCGATTGGGTGCGGCAGCTCGCCCAGGGCGAGGATGTGCCCACTTTACGCTGTACAGAGTGCGACCTGCCAGAAAAAATCGCGGAGTAGGTCACTCAGCTTCTCCGCGGATGATCTTGGTGCCTTCCTGGATCAGTTCGTCGCGGTATTCGGCATCGTGGTCGCGGGTGCGTAGGTACTGTTCTAAGAGTTGCTCATGGGTGAGCTGCTCTGGATTTTCGTCAAGGCGGGTGCGATAGGCGCGCTCGACCTCACGGCGGATGCCGGCCACATGGAAGGTACCCGCTTCACGCAGGGCATCCCGAACGCGCATATCGTTCAGCAGGGCGTCGGTTTGCGGCGTTAACTGCACGTTGATGCGAACAATCGCCTCGCTGAGGTTGTGCTTCTTGATTTCCCGGATGACCGTTTGGGTAGGCAACTTGTCCTGGCGGCAGTCGATACGCAGCGTCATCATAGGGCGGGCATCAACTTTGACACGTTTTACGCGGTCCAAAGTTGTGTTGTTACGAACTAATTCCACCCACATGAAGCCTTTTTCGTCGCCTTCTTCACCAAAGTCGATGCGCTCCAGGCTGCCACTATAGATCACGGGTGGTGCGCCCTCACGCTTTTCGGTCAGGTTCTGCCACTTATGAATATGGCCCATCGCCACATAATCCCAGCGCGGATCGGCTAGCAAGCCAATGGATACCTGCACATCGCGCCCTAACATGACGCTGCGTTCGCTACCGAGTATAGCCCCGCGCACAGTGAAGTGCCCGGTCAGCAGGCGCGGAATGCTGTTGTCAGGGTCGAGTTGGTCAGCCTGGGCAGCCAGGTCTTCCAAAATTTCATTGAGTTGGTTTTCCAGCACTTCATCAATTTCCTTGATGGTGCGCTGGCCCGTTTTGATGTGCTGCAGCAGTCGGGATCGAATCGGATAGGGGGCGGTGCCGACGATGACAGGTCCGCGCTTGGTATCGATTTTCCGTGTGGTGTATTCCTGGGCGACCCACACATTGGGCACATTCAGCGTATCGTAAATCTCGATGCTGCTGGCCTTGACCGCGTTGGGGGGTAGGTCGTGGTTGCCGACGAGCATCACCACCGGGGCCAGTTCGGCCAAATCGCGGATGCGCCATGCGAATTCGCGCTGGAATGTCGGGCTGGGCGTGCGCGTTTTGAAGGCATCCCCGGCGAAGATGACCAGATCAACATCGTTCTCGCGGGCATACTCGACCATGTCATCCATGCGATGCAAAAAATCGACCACACGGCTGCTGAGGCCCGTCTGGGCATCGGTGCGGCCATAATTTTCCATGCCGATGTGGACATCCGCAAAGTGCAGCACACGCACGGCATTTTCTTTAGGTGCCTCGTTCTTCGCCTCGTTTTTTGTTTCTTTTGTAGATTTTCGCTTGGCCATCGTGCCCCCTTCCATCGTATGCGTATTGTACGGTGATGACCTATCCGTGACCAGTCATAGCCTACGTCTCTGTTGATAGGCGTTATATACCGAAACCTTAATTCTGATAGCCCATGCTTGACGTTAGTCTTGATTAGTACATACGTTCCGAAATCGTTCTCTGATGATCTCCTTTATATGTGTGCGACAGCCTATCAATGAGAGAGGTTCTTTTTATTATGCGCAAGTTTATGATGCTGATGGCCCTGATTGGCTTTTATGCAATCTCGGTAACGCCAGCACTTGCTGGCGAAGTCCGTTCCTGCGACATCATCATTACCGGGGCAACTGCCCAGACCGATTATGTGGCGGTCCAATGGAATGCGAGTGCTGGTTGCAGCGGTGACTTCGAGGTGTATATCGAAGCCTTCAACTATGATTCTTTCTATTCCGGTGAAGCGGAAATCGATTTTGTGCCGGATATATATAGCTATGATGTCATTCCGGTAGACTATGACTACGATTGGACGTATCGTATCATTTACGATGGTCCTTATAGTGGCACCACTGGAGCCAATTCTTTCAGCCTACCCATTAGCCCGGAACTCAGCAGAGTTTGACTATATGTATTATGAAGTTGCAGGCGACGTCTATGAGGATTGGGATGAGTATGAAATTCCAGTCTCTGGTTCAGGCGCAAGTGGTATATGTGGCATGGATGGGCGCGTCAATGCTGCCGACTGCGCGCGCGATACCTGGGCGCTTTACGTTACAGCAGAAGGTAATGGTTTCAATATTCAGGTGTGGGATACATTGCTGGATCGCTCTGTCATTTTCGTTTTTTCTGATGACATCGCCCAGTTACCCGCCAACCCCAGCCAAAATAGGATAATTGCCACCAGTGCTGATGGCCGCATGATCCTGTCAAAATTGACAACGGGGGAGTATCAACTCAATGTCGTGGAACCAGATGGCAAAGTTTCCGTGCTGGTCTTTACGCTGCCGCTGAGCGAAAGCTACCGTCTGGATTACGAAGCAAGCAACTAAAAGCGTAATATGACATAAAGCAGTTCCATAATAGCTAAAGGGCGCGGATATCCGCGCTCTTTTTTTGTCCCTATACACGCATAACTGGAGAGGATCGCCAAACCTGAATCCTTAAGGCGATATGTCCACAATTATTGAGGTCGATATTATTGGTTTGTTTTTTATAACCTAATGGGGTGTAATAGCACTCGATTTAACAAAAAAAACTAAAAATTAACTAAATAAAAACAGGATTATAACCTTAATAATAAAGAACAATTGATTTTTTGGCGTTATCTTAATTTTTTTGCTGTACTTTTGCCTATATATTGAATTTAGAAAGCACGGAAGAAGCCACACAACATTCACATAGAAAATGATTGATGTGGCATATAGGAGTAACTCGCTCATGAAACGCACGATTATCGCAATCATAATCAGCATCGTAACGATTCTATCATTTGCCATGACCGCACAGGCCGAAGCCGGCTGTGATATTAGCTTGACAGGTGTCAGCAGTGGCACCAGCAGCATCAATGTATCTTTCAATGCCAGCGCAGGCTGCGCCGGAACATTCTACGCTTATGTCGTCAACTACACGACCGACACCGACCTGGTCTTCTCATCCATTGCCGCCTCTGGTGGCAGCTTCAGCCGCAGCTTCGGCTTTAGTGGCTCAGCCAATGTCGGCGATAACATTCACCTGAACCTGTACCACATGGGTACCGGTGGTGATAGCAGCGCCAACTGGAATGGCACTGCCAGCAGCAGCGCGAGTGCCCTGGGTGGTGGTTGCAGTGCTGATGGTCGTCTGAACGCTGATTCTTGCGGTGGCGATAACTTCGCAGCTTACGTCAGCGAAAGTGACGCCGTCAGCGTGTGGACAGCGACAGGTGATGTCGCCTTCCAGGTCCCGGCTCGTACAATCAACGCCATGCCGGAACAGGTGAACGAAAACACCCTGGTCCGCGCCAGCAGCGACCAGACCTACCGCCTGTACAAGCTGACCTCTGGCGAATACCAACTGATGGTTCGCAAGCCAGACGGCAAAACCTCGGTGATGATCTTCAACCTGCCCTACGACGGCACCGTCACCACCCGCGAAGAGTAACACGCGGCAAACTAGCAATTTCCTGAGGGCTGCCTATCCCCACACCTACCGTTCTGGCAGCCTTCTCCATCACGCCGGAAGGCGTACACATGAAAGAGACGTGCTCCTCCCGTGGCACGTCTTTGTTTTAATGGACTTTTTATGAGCGCCGCAGCCAGCTAAAAGCCGTTTCCATCAGATTGGATAATCCACCTTGTCCCGCAATCGTCTGGTCGAAGCGCTGCTGCAATGCTCCGGTATCCAGCGACCCAGCTTTTCCAATCAGGACGATTTGACTGTGAGGGGTACTGACCCAGCTTTCGCCAGGGAAGGTCAGGTTGCTGCGTTGACCGACTACTTGCAACAAAGCCTGCTCGTCGGGGCGATCCGCCAGATAGACGAAGCCCTTGGCGCGGTAAATAGTCGTTGGCAGGGTTTCGACCGCTTTTTGCAGGGACTTCAACGACAGTGGCTGGCCGCTCTGCCAGCTCCAGGTATCGAAGATAGTGGCATGGGTGCTGTGCGCGTGGTCGTGGTGATGTCCGGCTTCGTGCGTGTGGATGTCCAGCCGCCCGAACTGCTCCGGTCGGTCGGGATCGTAGCCACCATCGAAGAGAATGTCCAGCGGCACATCGGCCTGTATGGCATCGATGGTGCGCGCTTTCTTGTTGATGCGCTGCACGTACTGGTGAACCCGTTGTAACTGCTCGCTGTCAACCAGATCGACCTTATTGACGATGACCAAATCGGCCATGCCGATCTGGTTGAGCGCCAGCACGCGATGGTCCTCAGCGGCGGCCAGCACGTTTTCGGCATCGACCAGAGTGAGGATCGCCTCGATGCGGACTTCCGGCGTGTACTTAAACGTCAGCGCGACTTCCAGCGGGTCACTGACGCCGCTGGTTTCGATCAGAATGTGCGAAGGCGGGTCCTCGCGCTGGGTGAGCTTGAGCACTTCCTGTTTGAGGTCATCGCGGATGGTACAGCAGATGCAGCCGTTGCTGAGTTCGATGGTGTTGTCGACTTGTATTTTGGCGACGAGTTGGCTGTCAATGTTGATCGCGCCGAAATCGTTGACCAGGACGGCCAATTTGTGGTCATGATCGCCGTAGAGAATACGATTGAGCAGCGATGTTTTCCCAGCGCCCAAAAACCCGGTGATGATCGTCAGTGGGGTGGCATCTGGCAGCGGTTGTGGATGGACCATATCGTGGTTCCTTAAGCTGTTTGTAGACTCTCAGTTTTTAAGGGGTGGCCCTTAATGAGCTTGATAGTCACTCTATAATGGGCGGACTTTCCTAACCTTCGGACAGGGTATAGGGGGCGATTTTTACGGTATTTTTATCAGTTTAGGGCACTTTATAACCGCAATACAACGTTGGCTTAACAATCGCCGACACAAGAACGGCGGAAACGCTGTAAACTAATAGCTATATCGCCTAGATAAAGATGCTAGTGAAAAAGATACTATGGTAGATCAGGTATTGCTCAGCGCGAGCCTCGGTAATGCGGAACAGACGGTCGCCCTGGCCAAGGAAAAGGGCGTGGGTGTTGAGGTGATGGCCTTTGCCTTCCCCCATATTCTGGATGGCGATTGGCGCAGCGAAGTGCAGAAGTATCAGCAATTGCTGGTGGATGTCCCCGGCAAGATTACGTTGCATGGCCCCTTCATGGATATGGTCAGTGGCAGCCCGGACCCGCGCATCAATGCGGTGTGCGTGGCGCGTTACAGTGCCGCTATCCGCATCGCCGCCGAACTGGGCGCAGAGCAGATCGTTTTGCATGCCAACTTCATTGGATCGCTGCACAATGACTTTTACCGTGAGGGCTGGCACGAGCGCAATACGCACTTCTGGCCGCCCGTGGCTGATTACGCCCGCGAGTATGGCGTGACGCTGCTATTGGAAAATATGTGGGAGTTCGATCCGACCATTATCAGCGACCTGCTGGAAGCTGTCGATCATCCCAATTTGCGTGCCTGCATTGATGTCGGCCATGCGACCTTGTTCACGAAGCCGGAGTATACCTGGGAATACTGGCTCGGAACGATGTCCCCCTGGATTGACGAAATCCATATGAACAACAACGATGGCATTCTTGATGAGCATCACGGCTTTAACTGGGAACGTGGTGTGCTCGATTATCATCTGGTGCTGGATCAAATTCGGCAGGTGGTCCCAAATGCGGATATGGTGCTTGAGATGGACCGCGTTGATGATATGCGCGACAGTCTGGCGTACTTCCAGCTAGAGGAAATGGCATAGGCAGTTCTTAGTCGTTAGTTGACAGTTGTTAGGGAACTACGGCAGACAAGCTTCACTTCGCAAAGAGAAGGTTGCAAAGAGATGGGCGAGCGTACAGCTTGCCTTTTTTGTTTCTGCTAGGATGGGTATGACCAAATGAATGGTAAGGACCCCGATGGCACTCTATATCCACGAAACAGGCAGCCCTGGAGCACCAAGCATCGTTTTCCTGCATGGTGTCGGCACCGGGGGCTGGATGTGGAAGCTGCAAGCCGATGCCCTCTCGGAATTTCACTGCATTGCGGTCGATCTGCCGGGGCATGCTAAGAGCAACCAAATTCCCTGGGTCTCCTTTGAAGATACAGCCGCGCAAATTGCGGCCATCATCCAGGCACGGGCGACAAACCAGCATGCCCATATCGTCGGCTTGTCTCTGGGCGGTTACATCGCCCTCGTTATGCTGGTGACCTATTCTCAGTTTGTCGACTGCGTTGTTGCCAGCGGGGTCACGTCCGAACCCATGCCGAATCGCAGTTTGCTGCCGCTGCAACTGTTTGTGCTCAACCTGATCTGGAAACGGCGCTGGTTTGCCAATATGCACGCGCGGTCATCAAACCTGCCGGAAGAGATGAAAGCGGATCTTGTCACCAATATGCATGCCATGTCGATGGATGCCTATCGCAAAATCACAAGAGAAGCAGCTTATTTTTCGTTACCCACAGCACTTAGCGCGGTCGATAATCCGACGTTGGTTGTGGCAGGTGGTGCGGAGTCTGAGATTATCAAGCAGGCTGTTGCTGACATCATCCAGATGATGCCCAATGCCGAAGGACGATTGGCCCCGGGCCTGGGGCATGGCTGGAACGTCGAGAATCCTGATTTGTTTAGTGCAATGGTGCGTGCCTGGATCACGGATCAGCCGCTGCCACAGGCTTTGCAGCGCATCACCTGATGGATGCAACTTGATACTAGAGCGTACAACAAATTCGTGGACACAATCATCGAGAGGTGACTATGCGCTTTCCTATAATATTGATTCTGCTCTTATGCTCGGTAGGGATCGTCACGGCACAAACGCCTGTTCCAACTGCCACACTTGTGGTCCCCACGTTGACACCATCGGCGCCTGCACCAGGGGAATTCGCACCCACGCCAACACCGCAGCCGACCGCTATCGATACGGGGCAGACGCCGCCACTGCCGGATTTGCAACCGATCACCCGTGAAAATGCGCAGAATATTATTCAATTGTTCACGCTAGCATGTCGCCGGACGGGTGTTCAGGGTGCGCCACCTGAGGTTCGAGTTGTTGCGTTTTCGCCTGTGGGCAATCGGCTGGCGATTGTTTTGCCAGATCTGATTTGTATTTATGATCTGGATACGCCCGAAACGGAGCCGGTAGTCATTGAGGATCGCAGAGGCTTTCCGTCAGTGGCGTTTTTTTCGGCAGATGGTCGGTCGCTGTATAATCCGCAAGCAGGAACCGATGTTTTTAAATGGAATGCCGCTACAGGCCAAGAAGAAGCCACCGAACTGGAAGTAGTGTATGTGCCGGGTAGCTCCCAGAATGTCGCGCTCAGCCCGGATGGGACGCAGTTGGCATCTGGGACCCGGTTCTGGCTGCAGGTGTGGGATATGGCGACGGCAAGCAAGCTTGTAGAAGTCAACGTTGGTCGTGTGACAGCAGTTGCTTGGCATCGTGATGGCACACGGCTGGCGACAATCGAAGCTGGCAGGTTGGGTCTGTATACGCTGTACGAGGGGCCGGTTTTGTTCCGGGATGCTTTGCTACCGATTATGGCGTCGGATCGTCACGCTGGCCTGGCTTTTGGCGGTGCAGATGGCAACTTGCTGGCACATTCTAATGGCGATCATGTAGCTATTATGGACATCACTAGCCAGGATGTGGTGGCGCGCATTGACATCAACAAAGCGCCTTTTAGGCAGCAAGAGCTGGTTTTCAGTCCGGCAGATCCTTATTTGCTGGTAGCGACTGGCCTCAGCACCTTATGGGATGTCGAATCCAACCAAAGCCTGGTTGAGGATGCACTCGAACCATGTGTCAACACGCTGGCGATGGATCACGCTGTGTTTAATGCACAGGGCACGCTGCTTGTGATGACAGCAGGCGAAAGTATCTTCGTCTGCGGCGTGCCCCAATGATCTATGAAGTTAGCGTACAGCCCATTTGCTTTCTGGGACACCCGCTTTGAGGTTGGCATAACGTGCCGCTGTGAATAACCAGTCTGAAAGCCGATTGAGGTAAGGCTGCACATGCTCGCCAACGGGTTCGTTTTCGACTAAGGCGACGACAATGCGCTCGGTCCGGCGGCTGACGGTGCGTGCCAGATGTAAGGCAGCGGCGGCAGGCGTCCCTCCCGGCAAAACAAAATGTTTAAGTTCCGGCAGTTCGGCTGTCATGGCGTCGATGGTTTCTTCCAACCAGGCGACTTTTTCCGCGTCCATGCGCACCACCCAATCGGACTTGGCATCCAGCGGCGTCGCCAGGTCTGCACCCAGATGAAATAGCTGTGCCTGAATTTCCGTTAGCCAGGTATCAAGCTGGCTGTCAGGGCCAGCCGCGCGGGCCATTCCCAGCACGCTGTTGAGTTCATCGACGGTGCCGTAGGCTTCCACACGCAGATGGTCTTTGCGTACACGGCCACCACTAAACAGGCTGGTCGTGCCATCGTCACCGGTACGGGTGTAAATTTTCATGATGTATTCCTAAAAACTGCTTACGTGTTGATGACAGGCCAGTTAGCCCAGGGTGATGGTTTCTTCGTCCATGCTGACGATGCTAGCCAGGGCATAAATCGGCACATCGAACCCGGCATTGATCATCGCTTCGCGGCCATCCTCAAAGATTTTTTCCACAACAACGCCGACCCCAACCAGGGTGGCTTTGGCGTCGTTGACCATACGCGATAGGGCCATCAAGGTTTGGCCGCTGGCCAGGAAGTCATCGATGATGAGGACGTTTTCGTCAGGGCGCAAAAATTCACTGCTGACCATCAGCGGCACGTCACCGCCTTTGGTATGGCTGGGGGCCACTTCCATGAAGATTGGGCCGGACATGGTGATCGGGCGTTTTTTACGCGCATAAACGACCGGTACATCGAGGACGGCAGCCGTCATGAGGGCCGGGGCAATCCCACTGATTTCTGCTGTCAGGATGCGATCCACTTCGACACCCAGGTCGATGAAATGCTGGGCCATATTCTGGCCCATGCGCTGCATCAAGCCAGGATCAAGCTGGTGGTTGAGCAAGCTGTCGACTTTCAGAATGCCGCGCCCTAGATTGCGACCTTCCGCCTCAATCCGTGCCTTCAGTTCATCCATCGCCATTGTGTTTGTTCCCCTTTTTCAGCCAATTATAGTTGTTGTATGTGGTGGTTGCGGCAATGCTACCATAGGCCGACGACAGGGTCGATATACGAGGACGATCAATTTTTGTGGAATAGATGGTAGCGTTGTGGGGCAACGTTATGACCAATCAGTTCGCGAATGCGACCCGGTTGTCATGTGTAGTATGGATGATGTGTAGGGCTGCGTCTATGTTGGTGGCAATTTGCAGATACTCCCCGGTGTGGAAGTTAAGCCGTTTGATGAGTTTGACAACGGTTTTCACGCCAGAACTCGGCTTGACGAAGATTACTTTGCCCAGATTGGGGGGCAAGCATGTTTCACCAATACGGGCAGCAGCCATAACATCGTGCGGGTTGGTCTGACTGTTGGTAAAGTCCGCGATGATGTCAACGATGTGCTGTTTTTGCGATAACAATGCGGCACGCTGGTTGAGTATGTCCAGGTAGTCAACCAAGCTGACCGGGCCTGCCAATTCTTCCAGCAAGATACGTTCTTGATGATCGTACCATCTTATAGCGATAGACATGATTTACTTTCTGACAACTTAGGCTGTCAAAACGGGGCTTTCACAGAGGATCACGTTTAGGGTTTGGGTGTTATGGGGGACGTAGAAAAACGTTTACTGCTGCATATACTACTATTAGATGACAAAAAATCAGGTTTGACTAGATAGGAAACCATCGAATGCCTACGTAACACTACGGATATTCTTATTAGCGTATGGGGAGTGTGAAGCTAAATGTGGTGCCATCTCCTATTTTGCTGGTAACGTCGACTTCCCCACCCAATTTTTCTACGATGCGTAGCACGATAGACAGTCCCAGGCCATGTCCTTCGACGGTGGCCGTGTTGGGCAGGCGGCTAAAGGGCACGAATAGCTTATCAAGCTCGTTTTGTTGCAGCCCTTCGCCATTGTCTTTGATCCAGTAGCGGACACAATCATCGGACGATTGTTCTGCTCCAAACTCGATCTCCGGCGGTTGGCCACCATATTTGAGCGCATTGGTGATGTAGTTCACCCAGATTTCTTCGATCCATTGGCGATAGCCCATACAGCTAGGGAAACTGCTGCTATCGGGTAGCTTGATGACCGCTTTCGCTTTCTCAATGTCAGGGTGGAGCCGTGCTAGCGCGTCATCGAGGATGTTGTACATATTCAATGGCTTCAGTTCGACCTCGTCGCGGCTGACGGTCGCCAGCAGGAGGAGGGCGCTGATGATGTCATTGGCATGGTGGGCAAGACCATCAATATATTGCATGCCTTCAATGACATCTTTTTTGGGGACCTTTTCAACATAACGCATATTCAACTCAGACCAGCCGATGATCGCGCTAATGGGGTTCTTGAGGTTATGCGACACGGTATGGGCGAAGGCGTCCAATTCTTCATTGCGGTGCTGAAGGTCGGCCAGGGCTTTTTCTTTGGCCATGACTTCATGCCGCAGTTGGATTTCCGCGATGACCGATTGGGCCAGCGTTTGCAGCACCTCGATATCGTCATCGGTCCAGGCGCGTGGTTCATGGTCGACCACACACAGCGATCCCATTTGCCAGCCATCGGGTGATGTCAGCGGCATGCCCAGGTAACTGGCGACGTCCAAATCCTGTATGGCGGGGTTGTCGCACACAATCGGGTGCTGACGGGCATCTTCCACAACCAGCATTTCCCCACTGGCGACGACGTACTTGCAGAAGGAATGCGAAATGGGTGTCTGACGCATGGTTTTCCAGGGATCGCCGAGGCCAACCTGGCTTTTGAAGAACTGACGGTCGATATCTACCAGCGAGATAAGCGAAACGGGCACTTTGAGGATGCGGCTCGCCAGCTTCGTCAGGCGATCAAACGTTTCCTCATCGGGCGAATCTAAGAGTTGGGTATTGGCTAAGGCGCTCAAGCGCTCCGGGTTTTCTACGGCCTGCCGTACGGTTTGTATGTCGTCTGGCATGGTATTGAGCTTCCCGCGGCGATGTCCGACTGACAATTCGCCATCTTTAATATACAGATTAGCTGCTGCATTCCTGTGCTGCTACGCACATGCTGCCATGCACATGCTGCATGACGCCTATTATAACGGGCACGCTATTGATCGCGTAGCGAGCTATGTGTCCATTATCACAAAGACAATGTGTCCTATTTTGACGCACGTCAGGCCCTTGATCTCACAAAATTCCCAGGCAATCCGCAATCGTTTGTGATATATCGCACAAACCAATAGAATAATGATTCCTAAATAAGACAGGTTCCCGGTTGATGACACCACGCGCAACTTATTATGTGATGCGGGGCACATTCTCTTTGTTTTATAGGATGTGGCTGACGGTAACGCTGCTCTATCACGCAGAAATGGTCACGACCGACCCGCTTTTGCTGGTGTTGTTGAACGTGGTCCATGAAGGCACGGTATTTCTGTTTGAAATACCGACGGGTGTGGTTGCCGATGCCTACAGTCGCAAGTGGTCCACTATCATTGGCCTGTTTTTGATCGGCGGCGCATACTGCTTAGAAGGCTCAGCCCCTATCTATGGTCGTGTCTTGCTGGCGTTGTTTATCTATGGGATTGGCTTTACATTTTTCAGTGGGGCCAATGATGCTTGGCTCGCTGATGAAATCGGCCCTGAACACGCTGCCCCTGTTTATATGCGGGGAACCCAAATCAGCCTGATATTTGGCCAGGGCGGTATATTGGGTGCGATTGTGATGGGTCAGTTTGGCCTACAGATGCCGCTTATCATCGCCGGGATTGGCATTATGCTGCTTGGCTTCTTCCTGGCCATGACCATGACAGAAGAGGGTTTCTCGCCGGATCGCTCAATAGAAGGTGTTCGCGCTCGGCTGACCAAGACCATTCACCAAAGTACGGGCGCTCTGCGCACACAACCTCTATTGCTCAATGTGGTACTCGTCGGCGTGATTGTGGGTACGTCAGTAGGTGGGTTTGATGGCCTGTTTACGCCGCATTTCCTTAGCTTTGACCCGCAGATAGATTCGGTCATCTGGTATGGTCTGTTGGAAGCGGCCATTTCATTGGCATCGGCCTTGATGCTAGAAGTCATTCGCAGACGAGCCAAACACCTCTCATCAGATCAGGTGCCACGCACGATTGCTTTGCTCTATCTGGGTACGATTATCGGCAATGTTGTTTTTGTTCTGGCAGGTAACTTCGGCATGGCGATCCTTGCCTTCTGGGTCAGCCAAATGTTCCGCAGCACCACGCGCCCTTTGATTACCATCTGGATCAATCAATTTGCAGAAAGTCACGTTCGGGCGACAGCCATTTCCATGTACTGGCAATCAATTGCGTTGGGCAACGTCATCACCGGGCCTTTTATTGGCTTGATCGGGCGGCTGTTCTCGTTGCAGGTCGCGCTGATGACATCGGTACTGGCACTGTCTCCGTCCCTCTGGCTGCTGACACGCAATCAAAACGCTGACGAATCATTCAACGAACAAGCCTGAAATCCTAACGACAAACCCTCAAAACGAATTTCAAAAAACGTACCATATGGAACGCTTTTAATGGAACGTTTGTGCTACGTTGGTGCGCGATGCATGGGGTTTTTTGCCATGCAGCACCTTAATAACAGGCTGCGTCGATGGGCTGTGTTGCTGCTTACGGGCGGTTGCAGACGCTGCGTTGGCCTGATTATGACTGCCCGCCCCTGCACCATCTACGTCAGCCGCGTGTGGACGGACAGAGGCAGTCGCATATATGCCGTTTTCTCGTTTTCAGGCCCATGATTGGCCTGTGAGTAGAAAGGATGCTGTTGCCCTATGCTGATGTCCTCATCGCATAACACAACGTCGCATACCTATCCTGAACACCCTACGCCGCCGATAACGGCGGTCAAGATGCTGAATGCCGAAGAAGGGCGCGTCGGTGGTTACCTTGTTGTCTGGGGGGATGCCATCACGCGCGACTTAGAGGGCGAATACTTTACGCAAGATACGGACCTGGGCATAGGCTGGTACGACCGGCGTCCGGTGCTGTATCACCACGGGCTGGATGGCCATCTGAAGGCGGCGGTCATCGGCCAGATTGACCGCTTGCAGCCGGATCATGTCGGCATCTGGGCCGAAGCTCAGCTTGATCTGCGTCAGCGCTACGTGCAGGTGGTCAACCATCTGGTCGAGCGCGGCCTGTTGAGCTGGTCATCGGGCAGTTTGCCGCATCTGGTGCAGGTCGCGGAGGATGGGCGCATTGTGCGCTGGCCCATCGTCGAAGGTAGCCTGACACCCACCCCGGCGGAACCCCGTCAGACCGATGTGCATACCATCAAGAGTGCCTATGCCGCGCTCGGCCTGGATACCGCACGGCTCAATCTGGATGCCGACCAGCCCTTACCCTCGAACAACCCTCAGAAAGGAAAGACGATGGTTCACTATCCATCTACAGGGCAGATGCCCACCCAACACATGCCTACCAAGCAGATGCCCATCAACCATGACGATGCCACCCAGGCGATCACGGTCAGCAGCGAGTTCGACGCACTCAATGCCGATGACTTGCTGCATGGCTATATGATCCTGCGGGCCGCCAAAGGCTTCCGCGGTGTCAGTGAGCGTTATGCCAACGCGCTGGCGCACAAGCTCCATAAGAGTGGCAGCGCCCCGGCCTTCAAGGCCAATGAATTGGCCTACAGTACCCAGACGGGCTTCGGTGATGAATGGGTGCCAGAACTGTGGAGTCAACAAATCTGGGCTAAGGCTCGTAGCGATAACACCGTGCTGCCGCTGTTCCAGTCTATCGAAATGCCCAGTAATCCCTTCGAGCTGCCCATCGAAAGCAGGGCATCGCTAAACGGTATCTGATTTAGCCCTATACGATCTTTTGTGAACCGTTGTGGTTGATTTATGAGGGAAATCACGACTGCCGAGGTGTATGCCTAGTATTGTACCATGCTTTTTCTAGGCACTACCGCCGTACTTAGGAGCCTCAGCCACGCCGATAATCTCACCTTCGCGGATGACCAACCGTTTGTTACCCATCAGCCGATAGAAGAGCTGATTGATCTGACGGTTATCGAGTTTCCAAAAGCCATCTAGGGTCATTTCAAGAATTTCGTCAAAGGCACGTATCTGGCGCTCTGGATCCTGGCGCGCAAGTTCTTGATATTCACGTTTGAGCCGATTTTTGAGAATGCGCAGCCGATCCGAGTGTTCATGAATCTGTTGGTCGTACAATTCAATAATGTTGCTATCGGTGGTTACTGCTTTATCACGAATAAGACCATTAAGAATCTGACTAACTTTGTCGATTTCTCTTTCCGTTGTCTTTACTGCGCCAGGTGTTGTATCAGTTCCTTCATTAGCTGGAAGAAACACAGACGGATCTTTTCGCGAAATCATCTCCTTGAGCCGTGCGTCCATGAACTCATTGATGCACTTCTCATTGATGTGTGTATTCGAAGAGCACTCCGGCGAAGCTAAACTCTTGTCGTAGGCATTGTTACAGCGATATGCGCGCCAGGCTCCCTTGCCGGTGAACGACATGGTATGTCCACATTCAGCACATAGCAGTAAGCCAGTATAGCGCTTGGGTTCAGACAAACGGGCTCGACCTTTATTATTCACGTGACGACGATCCAACTCCGCTTTGATCTTTTCACCTAGTTCACCAGAAAAAGCGGGCGGATACATATCATAGAATACCTCAACTTCGTCTGGTTTAGGTTCTCCTTTTCGCCATATCCAGGGACCGCGTTTCTTATTCTTGTATCGAGTCGCAGTATGGCCCCAAAACTGGGGTGAATAGACCAGGCGTTGATAGTATGAATTGTTGCGTGGTTTATTAGCCTCGTTCACATGACCATAAAGAGAATACATGCGATCTGCGATGTCACGCCAGGACCAGCCTTCGAGAATAAGTCCAGCTAAATCTTGAAGCATCGGACGTACTTCTTCATTTAGTTCAACATGGGTCGCTTTACCTGAGATGGGATCTCGAACGATGCGATGAGAAATTGGCATATTGTTATTAGCTGGCAAGCCACGAGCTAATCGCCCCTCGATGCCGATTGCACGACGTTTCTTTAAACCATCTAGTTCACCGGCAGCCGCATAACCACCCATTGAAATAAACATGCGATGATTGGTCTGGTCAATCATGCCATCGGCAAAAGAAAAGATTCTTGCGCCGGACTCTATTGTTCGTTCTACGACATAGGCGTGCAAAGCTTGAGTACGAGCAAAGCGTGAGCCATCTCGAACTACAAGGACATCGAAGTCTTGATCTCTCCAATGTTGAAGCAATCTGTCAAATGCGAAGATGCCTCGTTCTTTCATGTCACGGTTGCACTCGTGTATGTCGACGTAACGGCGAGAATGTCCAGGGACTTTTAGTACGTCAACGATCGTCCAGTTCTCTCGCGTGATGTATTCACGTGCCTGCCGTTCTTGTGAGGGTATAGAGTTCTTTTCATCGTCTGCCTGAGCGACGGTTGATACAGCTAACCAGAGTATTGCCCGCATGCCTTATTACCTTACTATGAGTTCTAAACACATCCAATTTAGTCTTCGCGAGTATCCATCCCTTCATACTGAGAATACCTGACTACCATCTGATAATACATATTATCCATATATGCATGTAAAACGCCGAGCGCTTTAATAGCATCTTCCAGATCATTGTGGCTGACCAAGGATACCAGTTCTTTTTGGACTTCATTCAGTTCTTCGCCTTCAGAAAACCCACGAGGGTTGTCGGACAGTCCAAGCAGATAGTCTGCTGAGACGAACAGTTCTTTGCTCAATGTGACTAGATGATCCGCGCCTGGTTTGCTCTTGTCGTTTTCATAGCGCCAAATTTGCGCCACGCCAATCTTACAGCGATCCGCTAGATCCTGCTGAGAAAGCTTCCTGCTTTCGCGGGCATATTTGATTCTGGTTCCGATTCCCTTAGCAGACATGTGATTAACCCCTTGATTTCTTCTTAATAATATGATCTAATTTTACTAGCAGCCGAAATGCGCCTGCTATTCTTTTGCCAGTAAAGCAATCATATGTGATTGTGTATATTCCAATCATATAAGGTATAGACAAGCAAGTCAAGCTCAGAAAGAGGAAAACAAGTCCAAATTGACCCACTAAGGAGCCCAAGAGAAGCCTAATCCCATGTCCAAGAAACGTGTTATCCATGAGTCTTTGCGCGAATCCTTTGTTCCCTTGCCGACGGATCTGTCTGTCGAATTGACCGAGGAACAACTGAATGCCCTATTTGGCAATCCTGCTGCATTTAAGGCAGTGATCGAAACCGTAATGGATCGTGCGGGGATTCACATTGCAGGTGTCGAGACAACCGAAGACGAAACACGATCCGCGTAAGGAATGCGATATGCGAACGATTGAATCTCTCAGCTTTACAGATGTGCGGACCCAGGAAGATGCCGAGCGTTTTGCCGCTGCCAACAATGTGCGACTGACGCCAACAGACTACGAGCGAATCGCGCGACTTAAGGAAGCGCGCCTACGCTCCGCTGCTCAAGCTGGCACGCCAGAATCGCGCCGCACCCAGATGAATGCCTGGTTTCTCCAGGCACTGGGTGTCATCGAGTATCTCAGTGAGATTGTGATGACAGTGGCACAGGCGCTAATCGTTGCCTTCGGCGTTCCGACTGCACTGATGCTGCTGCTCGTGGTCGAGCAACAGCGCGTTGTATCAGGCATCCAGCTTTTTGAAGCGCACCGCGGTCTGGCAGAGTTTGCAGCATGGGCCCTAGTGCTTCTGAATCTCGTGCTGGAATTCACGATTGAGTTCATTGAACGACGTTATCAGCAAGAGGAGCGTCCCGCGTATGTGTTTAGTTTGCGGTTGATGTATGAGCGGCTGGCTTACTTCCTGGGCATCCAGCGTGATTGGCAGCCTCAGACACGTACCAGTGCCTTTCGGTATCGTCGCCTGCTTGGGCTGGTGAGCGCATCCATACTGGTACTCGCTCTCGCAGGATCGATGCAGACGGTCATCTCAGAAACCGATGGTGCGTGGTATGAAGCATTGCAACAGATCGCTGTTGCCAGTTCGTTGAGTCAGCTTATGACCTGGGTCGGCGGATTGCTATTTGCAGCTGTTGCGGTTTTCTCAGTACAGGGCCTCTCACGCTATATCGCAAAGCGGTGCGTTGAGATTCTAGAAAACATGCAGCGCGAGATTCGCAGTGGTGATAGTGACACAGATGGTGCTGAAGCGGCTGCTGTTCAATTCATTCTGGCAAAAGTCGCAAATGTTCAAGCTAAGAAGAAGTCCAAGGAGGACTCGGATTTTTTAACAGTTCGGGGCTGAGGAATGACAACCCGCATTGGAAGGATACTGCCTGGAAGCCACAACCAGAGTCATATCCATGTCAGTGTGGCAGCTGTAATGAGCTTGTCGTTTGGAGCGGAATTGGTCGGAAGCCCCGTTTTGTCAACGAAACACATCGGCGTCGGTACTGGCGTCGCATGTCCCGGAAACTAGAGAAATAACACCTAAAGCCACCACTCCGTCTTGCAAGACGGGTGACAAACACCAAAGGAAAGAAACGCAATGGAATTGCAACGGATTCAACATCTGATAGACGAGCATCCGCTGATGGTGCTGCCGACCCTAGCAAAACACCTGGGTATCAATCAGGCCATCATTCTCCAACAGGTTCACTTTGTCCTCCAAGAGAACATAAAACGTGGGAGCTCCCACGACTTTGTTGATGGCTACTGGTGGGCGTGGAATACCTACGAAGAGTGGCAAACAAAGTTCTTCAGCTGGCTTCCAGACCGTAGTCTGCGGCGCTATATCGCCGAGCTTGAAGACGCCGGATTGCTCATCAGCCGGTCGTCTGTCAGGCACAAATCCGACCGTCGCAAATGGTATCGCGTAGACTACGATTTGTACCAGGAAATGGTCGAAACCTGGGCTGAAGAAGACGAGCCAGAAGACGAACTAGAGTCGGATAATGACGGTGAAACTGACCCATCTGGCCAAAATGGCCACATGGGGGCATCTGGCCAAAATGACCACATGGTTGAACTGGCCAAATTGGCCACATCCAATCGGCCACATCCAATCGGCCAGACTGGCCAGATGGTTATTCCGAGACTCCTTCCGAGACTCCTTCCGAGAGTTCTCTAGCTGCACCGAAAACGCAGGTGCAGCAGAGAGCTACGCCTCCGGCGCAACAAAGCCAACCGTCTGATGATGTACAGAACCAGCCCGTAGAAGAATCAACTGGGAAAGAAAAGGTCCGATCCATTCTGGAAGTGCGCATCTATAACAAGTTCAACTCGTATCCGACGCGCAAGGCTATGCGTTGGCTGGAGCGCGCTGAAGATCTGGTCAAGGATAACGGCGAGCGTGTCAAGCAGCCGACACCCATTGAGCGTTACGACGAAGATGATAACTTTCGCCTGTATGCCAACGAGCAGATCGACTTCTGGGTAGACAAGACTATGCGTGAAGACGGTAGCAAGTCTGTCTACATCATTCGCCTCGCCAAATCCTTGCACTTCATTGATGGCGATTATGGCTATCACAACTGGCTGAAGGGGCACAAGAAGCCACTACCAGCTGATAGCGATGATATGCCAACTGAGAGCATTGAATTCTAATGTCTGAGCTGTACTCAACCTGATCTCTGGCAACGTGTCGCATCAGGTTGAGTTAGCACTTTTCACGCCAGCCGCGTGCTGTGGAATCTACGAGATTGGAGTAGCACGTTTATCTGGCCACGTAACCTTCAAAGCAAACCAACGAAGACTTGGTGCAGAAACTCAACCAAATTTGAAAGGAATTGACGCATGAGCAAAAACAAACAAATACAGGAAGTGCCACTTAGCCCAATTGTCGAACCCACACTTAAAATGCTGATCGCTAACCTGATTGGGGATGAAGCGCGTACCTACCAGATGGCAGAGAACAAATTCATACCAGAAGAGATTATGGAATATCCATTTCATGCGCGCATTTTGGAGGTGATCTACTACCTGGAGGCAGTGAATCAGTCACCGACCGCGACCCACATCAAAGACATCTTGCGCTCTGACGGCCAGGAAGAGATCGCCAACTTCGTTGATGAGATTCTTACACATCAGTCGGTCGACCTCGATGTGCTGCACCCAGCACACGCCATCAAGAACATATATCTGGTCAAGCGCAACGCTCTGGTGGCACTAGAAAAGGCGGGTGAGATTATCAACTCGCCAATGGGTTTGCCGATTGATCGTGTGCAAGATGCAGTGGCTCTGCTACAAGGTGTCACCCAGCAAGCGAAGCCCAGACGTGCGCGACACATTATCGAGGTTAGCAATACCTTTATCAGAGAAACCGTTAAGCGTCATGAACGGGTACAACAGGGCTTGCCGCCTGGGCCTAGCTGGCCTTGGCAGAACCTACGTAACCTGGTGCCTGTCATGCGCCGAGGTAATCTGGTCAGCTTGATGGGCAAGTCCAAGTGGGGCAAGACCACAGTCGGCATTCTTTGTGCAGAGCACTGGGCCTGGGTACAAGGTTACCGTACCTACATATACGCCCTGGAAACTACCGAGCAGGAATACTTTGAGCGCCAGGTAGCACATCACTGTTTGGTGCCGACCTGGTATGGCACGAGTGGACAGTGGGATATGACAGATCCGGATTCGATGGCCAACCGTGCCTATGAGGACTTCCAGTCAGTGAAGCTTGAAGAAGGATTGATCGGCGATCTGTTCTATCTCGAAGTCCCTGGTGTCACTTTGGGTGCTCTAGAATCTCTGATACTGGAGCATGAGAAAGAGGCCCAGAAAGACGGCGTCGAATGCGTTCACCTGATTGACTACTATCAGCTGATCGACAAGTCTGATTCCAAATATAGGTACGACAATGTTCCGCTGAATTCTATAGCCCAAGAGCTGAAGCGCATTGCCTCAGACAACAAGCTCTACCTGATGACACTCGTTCAGGAACAAGAGGCCAGCGATAGCGGCGCATTTGACAATGAGTTTCCGAAGGGTGGAAACGAGATCGTCAAGGTCAGCCAGGTCTTCATGCGCCTTGCCAGGACGTATGCCAGCAACGATGTGCAGATTTCTGAGAATGGTGTGCAGGCAACTGACGCGCTTGGAAATCCCAGATGGATGCATCGTGCTGGCGAGTTAAGCGGCCATATGGAAATCCAGGTGACACATGCCAATGCCGATAAGAAGGGTAGTGCCCGGCTCCTGGCAGAGATGGCGTACTTCCGCATCAAAGACGCGCCTTCCGCTTAGTCTGCACGTCAATCAGAGTTTACACGCTAGCTATCGAGAGTGGCGTCTTGCAAGACGGGCGCCGCTCCTTTCTGTTTTGGTAGGTTCTTAATCTTGCAAGTTTGTCAGAGTAGGTGCAAAAGCTGGCTATCAACAGATATTGTCGGTCAATATCCAGCAAGGTGAGTGCTAGGAGAGGTGCTTTGTCTAGTCGTTATCGGTTTGGTCTCGTCTTGCAAGACGGACGAGCACCCTTCATAGAGCCTTGTCTTGCAAGTCGGCCATTTGTATTCGCTTCAACGGTTTGGAGACATACGCTTACATACTGGTTTTTGTGACGTCGCAACGGCGATACGATTCCAGCAGCAGCACGTCTAGAAAGTCGATACCAATCCATAGATTGGTATCATAGTCAGTAACTCGAAATGATAGACTCTCCAATGAATGCTCTCTAAAAATAAAACATATCCATAGAAATGGATTCCCCATGCGACAGCCCATATTATTACCCATCCCGCGTGAAATACTTTTTACGGGTGACCAGCATCCCTTGCCCGTCAATAGCACCATTAGGATCAGCCAGCAGTCACTCTTATTCAGCGCCCAAGCCGTACAGACTGCACTAAAAGATCACATCGACCGTGAATGGCCTATCGAGGCAAGCTCTAGCGCGTTCACCAGCGGATTCAACCTGACCATTCAGACTGAACTTGCACCGCAAGCCTATTCAGTGGATATTGCAAATGGTCGAATCAACATTCAGGGTGGTGATGAAGCTGCAATCTTTTATGGCGTGCAGACCTTCATCCAATTGCTAAAAACCTACGGTGACCAATTTCCAGACATCCATATCAAAGATCATCCCGATTATCCTGTACGTGGCGTGATGCTTGACATCAGCCGTGACCGTGTACCGAGGATGGAAACGGTGTATGCGCTGGTTGATCTACTGGCCAGCTGGAAACTGAACCATCTGCAATTGTATATGGAGCATAGTTTCGCCTATTCACAGCATAAAACAGTTTGGGAGGATGCATCGCCTTTTACCGCCCAGGAAATCCTCGACCTTCAGGCCTATTGCCGGCAACGCCACATTGATCTTGTGCCCAATCAGAACAGCTTCGGTCATATGGAGCGCTGGCTGAAACACTCTGACTACAAGCATCTAGCGGAATGCGCGGACGGCTTCATCGGTGACTTTGGTGACCATATGGGGGAACGGCGTCCGGCAACCTCGCTTAATCCGACTGATCAGGCGTCAATTGCCCTCATCAGCGAGCTCTACGATGAACTCCTGCCCAATTTTACGTCCGAGTTTTTCAATGTTGGTGGCGATGAGCCATGGGAGATGGGGCAATGTGCAAGCAAAGCCCTCTGTGAGGCCGTTGGACGGGGACGTGTGTACGTAGATTATCTGTTGAAGTTATATGACCTGGTCAAAGCACGGGGCAAAACGATGATTTTCTGGGCAGATGTCATCACCAAATATCCTGAACTTCTGCCGGATATGCCGAAGGATATGATTGCATTGGAATGGGGATATTATGTCGGACACCCCTACAGCGAACATGCGCCGATGTTTGCGCAGTCAGGTATCCCATTCTATGTGTGTCCAGGTACATCTAGCTGGAATACCTTATCGGGAAGGACAGACAATGCCATCGGTAACATCCGTGATGCAGTCAAAACAGGTTTGGAATATGGTGCATCTGGCGTCCTAATGACCGACTGGGGTGATCGGGGCCACTGGCAACCTTTGCCGATCAGCTATCTTGGATACGCTTACGGATTAGGCATGGCATGGTGCGCTGAAACAAACGAAACGATGGAGATTCCCACTGTCCTCAACCAATTCGCCTTTGAAGATTCCGCAGGTGTGATGGGGCAAGTGATGGCTGAACTCGGCAATCTGTATCAACTGGATGGGTTAGCCTACCCAAACGGCAGTCTGCTGTTCTTTCTGCTGCAGCTGAACAACAATGACCTCAATGCGTTTATCTCCAATTTAGATACCCATGTTGTCACTGACCAGTTCTTCGGACTGAAGGAATCATCTTTGCGCGAGTGTCTGGATCGTCTGAATGATCTGCGACAACGTCTGCATCGCACTCGTATGGAACGCGAAGACGCAACACTCATCATCGAAGAGGTTGGCTTAGTGATTGATCTACTGGCGCACGCATGCAAACGTGGTTTGCACTTGCTTGGCGATGTGCGTTTTTCTTCCGAATCCTTGTACACAGAGCTTGAGGCGCTGATTGTACGCCAACGAGCGAATTGGTTAGAGCGGAGTCGACCAGGAGGGCTTGAGCACAGCCTCTTGCGCTTCAAGCCGGTGCTGCGCCAATATCAAGGTTACGATTTTACGGATGATACTCCCAGTTACCTGTGAGGTATCTTATCAAAGCTCCTAGTCAAAGCACCTATACTTGCCGTATGGGAGACTTCTGCACTGGGGTAGGGTGTATGTCGGGATGAAGTACACTCAGATCCAGGTACACCGTTTTGCAGTCACCTCTATCGAAGGATGGCATGTCTCTGAGCAACAGTGCCTGCAGGAGTGTCCCGTCTTGCAAGACGGCCATATAAGGTTCACTTCATTCTAATGGATCGCCAGGGTACCCAAGAATAAACATTCTGAAAAAAATGACGCGATCAAACCCTTAAGTTCTGCATTTCAATGTAGACTAACTCCAAGTCTCCGCTGCTGCCGCTCCTACTGCCACGACTTTCGATCTGTTCGATAAGATGACTTATGGGGGAACCGTTATGGCCTTGCCAGACTCACGAATGAGTGTTGTCATTAGCCTGGGCGCACAGATTTTCCACAAACGTGCGGAAGAAGCCGTTAAGAACAGCCCAATCATCAACTGTTTGGGCAATACCGACCCGGACCTTTCTGACATCCTCATCTACACTCATCCTGACTCCGACGAGACTTACTTCTTCAAAGACGAAGAGAGCAGACTTTACTTAATGCTTGGCATCAAGGTAAGCCAGCCACCATTCACCGTGAATGCACACCTACAGCTTCGGCTGACTGCTGAACCGGACGAAGATGATACACAAGCCTTCCGGCTGAAGCTTGCCTATCACGACACCATATTCCAGCTGGGTAATCTGCTTTCCGACGAGGACAAAGAGAAATTAGACGACGCAGCGAAGGATCAACTCAACCCGATCCTCGCTGATTTCACGCCAATTGTGCCCCTGGGTTCGCTCCTGGCAACCGATGCGGAGCTGGTCGATATGCCGCTGCTGCGCATACCCGGAGTGGATATGACCTCCGATGATCGCGTGAGCGATAGCACCTTGGTGATTGGGCTAGAGTTCAGCACGGATAACGGCGTGGATCGTGATGCGTTCATGGAAGACTTTACAGCCAATCCACGAGGTTCGGCTGCCTGGCACTTGAGCGTGGATGACCGCCTTATCCTCGCCCGTGTCAACGAAGTCTTGGCACAGATCGACTTTACACAGGATGCAGAAGATGGCGTCGAAAATTGGATTGCCACGACCGAAACCAGAGCTTTCTGGACAGGCGACAACGTCAACGGGCAGATGCTCATGCCCTGGCATGATAACTTTGTCACTGAAAACATGAGTGACCATCCGATTTGGTTTAAGGTCATTGGTTTCTACGATATGGTGGTCGTAGGCTTGGCAACAGAATCTTACGCGCTAGGGTATGCCGATTTCTCCGTCGAGACCGATGACGATGGCGTGCCCCAAATCACCGTCACGGCCCACTTGTTTGCGGCTGGCTCCGGCTTTATCCCGATTGAAATCACAGATGACGACCAACCGGCGCCAACGCACGTCGCACCCGCTGAGGTTGCACCCGGCCTCAGTGTCAGTGAATTCAGCTATGGCGAAGAGTTCCTGGCATGCACTGGAACTGACTCCCACCCAGGATTACCCGGAAACGCTCGAATCCAGGTTGCAGACAGTCTGTCACTGGTACTGGACACCAGCACGGTCAACCCCTGTGGGGGAATCATGGCCTATTCGCAATCGGCGCACCTATATGGCCAGTCCACGGTCGCTGCCGGATTACCCATATCAAACACAGGCGAAGCACCCCTGTGGATATGTGGCATCTCGTTTGTCGATCCAGACGACGTATTTGAGCTGTCAACCAATGCGCAATTCCCCGTCTCATTGCCTGCAGGGGAGTCCGTGGTGCTCAACGTGCACTACAATAGCCCTGACTCAGATCCCCATAGTGGGCAACTGGTCATCACATGTAATGATGTGGACGAACGACACTACTCAGTAGCCCTTACCGGAAGGCTCTATGGTGGGCTGCATCCCTCGGTCGCCAGTGGCATGGGATGCTTCGAGAAGCCAGAAAACATACCACCGCAGGAGTGGTTCGAGAATCTTGGCGGGATGCTGCGCGATGTACAACCCTATGTAGACGGTACGATCACACCGGACCATACGCTCGAAGTGCGTATTACGGGTCTGTCGCCGGATGCACTCGTTCACGTTCTGGATGGGCGTGGCACTATCTTGAGCACAAGCGTATATGCCGAAAAAGCACATCACTTGAGCATACCTAATACCGCTGAATCGGTGAAAGTTGAGGGCAAGTCGGTCAACAGAAGTATGTCCATGTTGATGTCTGTGAGTCGCGCAGTAGCCGTAGGGCGTTTTGAGTCGGATGTACCACCAACCGCTGTCGCTCAAGATCACAGGTTTGTATATGCTGCATTCAAAGATCATGTTGCCATTGTCTCACTACACGATCCTGAGAAACCAACTGAAGTTGCTGCTCTACCGCTCCAAAACGTAGAGTCTATTCGGCTATCCGACCAGCAGCTTATTGTTAGTACTGAGCGCGAACTTCACGTCGTCGATGTGAGCGATCCTTACACGCCGACGATACAGCATCGTATGCGGTCTGCCGCGTTTGACGTACATGGCAAGCATCTTGTTGTTGCGGACAAAGCGTCGATGCGTGTGTATGAGCTGCGTATCGGTTCATCGCCCAGACTGGAAGATGTTATTCACCTGACGGCGACGCCAAAGCGTCTAGAAATTGAGCGCTATGGAAAGGGACTTGTTCTGGCAAGTGACACGGGCAATTTCAGCGTACGCTCGCTATCGCGTGTAGACCTTGCGCATGCCAAGCCAGTCCGCGCAGCACAGAATCGAAGTCGTGCCACAGCAGTAAGACAATTCCAGTTGGAGATTCGACCCAATAAAGAGCGTGGTGGTTTTGATTTAATACGGCAACGCTTTGGAGACGTACGCTTACATACTGGCCGGATTGAGAAGCAGCTTAGCAGAAGACGTCGTTGAACCGATGGCCATAGAGATATTTGAGCTTCTCTTTCTGTTGAAAGGGGAGCTTTTGTTGTGGTAAATCTAATTGAATGTACCTGCGGCGAAATGTACCTGAGGTGAGAAGATACATCGAACAGGTAAACGCGGTCCAGATAGGTAAACGTAGTCCAGAAAAGGGAGACTTTTTGCAGATTTTTGCAGTCAAACGCCTGAAAATGCACGAAAAATCAAGAAAATCCTGCCAATGGGTACATATCCCCTCTCAAACACCACCTTCTGAAATTGCTCCCTCTCCAGACCATCTCGTCTTGCAAGACGAGTCCATTTCCTACTAGTCCCCTAGCTACACACATCTCCTTGTGTACACAACATGTCCCTTATTCCAGCTGACCTAAAACGCATGTCCCCTAGAGCAATGAGAGCAAGACCACGTCTGTAACTACATGGAGTGCTGACACACCGCAGTCAGTCACCTGAATCAAGCCCGGCTCGTCTTGCAAGACGGTCGCGCCCTGCACTTCGTTCAGCAGATACAGGTGCTGGAGGCCGTCGCGCTTTAGTTTCCTGAGATACGATTCGTCAAGCGTAAGCGCCCGGTGGTTAACCACAGGGAGAATAGGTGTGACTGGGAAGCGTCTGCGCCGCAGTGGAGAAATCATATCTACCCTACTCGGATGCCTTCGTCGATGCCGGTGACTTCAAACAGAACGGGACCGCCGCTGGCGGCTGCACTGA
>PABP01000012.1 GCA_002699585.1 Anaerolineaceae bacterium
TAAGATCGTCGGTTGGTCCATGAGCGAGCGCTTGCAGAAACAACTGGTCGACGATGCCTTACGCATGGCTATTGGCAGGCGTGACCTTCGAGGCGAACTCTTTCATTACAGCGATCAGGGCAGTCAATACACCAACCATGACTTTCTGGCTCTGCTCCAGCAATATGACATTCAAGTCAGCATGAGTGGCGTGGGCAACTGTTATGACAATGCCATGATGGAGAGCTTCTTTAGCTACTCTCAAAACCGAATGTGTCACCCAACAGTTTGCGTCTCGACAGCAGGCACGACAAGTTATCTTTGAATACATTGAGGTTTGATACAATCGCTGTCGACGCCATTCGGCGCTGGGCTATCTCAGTCTGGAGCAGTATGAGCAATTGGTAGCCTAGACAAATTCATTGTCCACCGAAACGGGACAATTTCAACAAAGGAGCACAGTTTATAAAGAGAGACTGCCCGTCGACACTTCTACGATCTACCCTGATAGCCCACACCAAACGGTAAAATGTGCTTGCCGTTCGCCAAACATCTTTTCCATATAGTGGAAAAACGAATTGACTTGCGGAAACCCTCAGTGCTATCGTAAGCGAAATTGACATATTACTTTTTAAATAATTGTGTGTTTTTCCATGGGCAAAGTCGTACAAACAATTGAGCGTGCTTTCAATATTATTGAGCTGCTCGGTAATGCCGATTATCATCTTGGCATTTCTGAGATTGCCCAACGCAGCAACCTACCTATTGCGACAACCCATCGTCTGCTGAACACCTTACTTACCTTAGGGTATGTCGAACAAAATCCAGAGACAAACAAATATACATTAGGCGTTCGCATTCTGCAGTTGCGCGGTGCCGTCATCGAGCAGCTCAATCTGGGTGTACAGGCTATGCCGATCATGAAAATGCTTATGGACCGCGTGGGCGAAACGGTCCATCTCGCTGTACTTAACGAAGGCGAGATAGTCTACATTGAACGAGTGGAAGGCTTGCGCACACAGGGTATGTACACTCGCATCGGCAAACGTGTACCAGCACACTGTACAGCCCTGGGCAAAGTCTTGCTTGCTAACTTGCCCGAACAAATCTGGTATGACGATGTCATCCGGCGACGCGGTTTGAAAGCTTTTTCCGAGACGACCATCACCAATGAAGAAGACTTGATGGTTGAGCTTGAAGCGACTCGTCAGCGCGGATATGCCATTGATAATGGCGAAACGGGCGAGTGTGTCCGGTGTGTGGCGACCACCATTCACGACTATACCGGGCAAGCTGTCGCTGCCATTAGCATCTCCGGCCCGCAAAAGCAGGTGACAGTCGAACGCGTACCTGAACTTGGCGAAGCCGTTCGTTGGGCCGCCGAGCTGATTTCAAACAAATTAGGTTACATGGATAGTTAGCGGTTGCCGAGAACACAAGAGTTACCATTGAGATTGGCAGCCGAAAAAGTGGATAGCCGAACGTAGTAGAGGAGGCAGTGCAAAACAAGATGTCTAGACCCGCGTATCCATTAATTTTGTTGGCAATATAGATACACTTAAGGAGCATATTGCATGGTCAAAAAATATTTAGGTTTGTTGTTGGTTGTCATTTTATTATTCGGTATGATGCCTGCGACCGCTCAGGAAGAAGCTGGCGGCGGTGGCACACTCATCGGTGCATTTGATATCGGACCAGGTGGAGCGCCACAGGTCATCCCATTCTTTGATACGGCTGGCCGTACCTGGCTGTCGAAAATCTGGAGTCCGCTCATTAGCTGGAACGAAGATATGAGCGCGCTCACCCCGCAGCTCGCCACCGAGTGGTCAGCCAATGACGACTCGACTGTTTGGACGTTCTCTCTGCGCGAGGGTGTCCTCTGGCACGATGGCGAAGCCTTCAATGCGGAAGATGTGGTCTTCTCATTGGAACTCGCACTCAATCCTGAAGCGGCGACCAGCTTCCCGGCTTTCTCTCAGCTTGATCCCGATGATGTGCTATCCATTGAAGCTTTGGATGACTTCACCGTTGAAATCACGCTCGCGGAACCCAATCCCCGTCTGCCGTTCTTCATGATCTTTGCCTGGGTATTGCCAGAGCATGAACTCAATGACATCAATCAGGCAGACTACCAGAATCTGGATTGGTTCTACACCAGCCCGGTAGGTACGGGCCCCTTCATGCACGACGAATACGAGGCCGACCAGTTCTGGGCTTTGGTCCCCAATCCCAACTACTGGAATGGTGCTCCCAAACTGGACCGTCTGATCAATCGTTACTTTGAAGATGAAACGTCGGCAGTCCTGGCCCTGGAAAGTGGCGAAATTCACTTTACGTTCACTAGTGGCGATGTTGCCCTGCGCTTGCAGGAAACTGGTGAATACCAGACCTTCTCTGGTCCGTCCGGTGTGACCAACTACTTCATCTTCAACCTGCGTAATCCTGCCTTCCAGGATGAGCGTGTCCGTCAGGCGATTCTGTACGCTATCGACCGCCAGACGATCACCGAGACCGTTCTGCAAGGCACAGCCCAGGTCGTTCCGTGTATCTCGCCATTTGAATCCATGTGGCCTGAAGAATACAACGACTATGCGTATAACCCGGAGCTCGCCCAGCAGCTTTTGCAGGAAGCGGGCTACGATGCTTCCCAGGCCTTCGAAATTGCGACTTACTACGATAGCCAGTTCCATCTGGACGCCCTGGCAGCCCAGCAGGCTTTCCTGTCGGATGTTGGCATCAACGTGACCCCGCTAACGCAGGATGTCCCGACCTACAACTCCTACTTCTACACGGGTGAAGGCTGGGATATTTCTTACCGTGGTGTCGGCGTCAACGTCGGTAACTTCCCCTTCGCGTTCTACGAGCCCGGTGGCCAGCCGACAAATGATGACGAACCGCTGCAAGGCGAATCGTTCCCCGAACTGCAAGAGCTGATCGATGCCGCCCGTGTCGAATCCGATTCGGACGCCTACCTTGGTTTGCTCCAAGACATCTGCAAATACCAGAACGAACATGCTCTGGAAGGCTACATGTGGTCAGCGACTCGTTTCGGTACTGGTGCTAGCAATCTGGTTGACTTCTACTGGTTCCCCGCCGCTGGTGGTGGCCCATACGAAGATCATCCCGAATTGTGGGCAGTCGAAGAAGAATAAGTTTTAGTGCTATCAGGGGCGGCTGAAACATAGGTCGCCCCTCCACGATTGTTTTGCCCATCGCTGGAAGACGTAACCATGTTGAACTATTTGCTACGGAGAATACTGGTTTCGATACCAGTTCTCATCGGCATTACAATCATCATCTTCACCCTGACGGAACTCGCGCCGGGAGATGTGGTGGATTTCTTCATCAGCCCGGAAGTCGAAATGTCAGCGGCGCAGATGGAAGCCATTCGTACGCGTTTTGGCCTGGATAAATCCCCGCCAGAGCGTTACTTCAACTGGGTCACAAATCTGATGCAAGGTGATTTGGGGTACCGCTTCACTGATGGCCGCCCGGTCGCTGAGGTGATTTCTCGTCGTTTTGGGGCCAGCCTGCTGCTTATGACAACGGCCCTTATCATTGGCATTGTTGTCGGCGTGCCCCTGGGGGTATTTACGGGCCTGCGACAATATTCAGTCTGGGATTTTGCCCTAACGGGTGTGTCCTTCCTGGGCATCTCGACGCCGGCCTTCGTGACCGGCATCCTGGCGCTGATGGTCTTTGCCATTCAGCTTAACTGGTTCCCGGCAGGCGGCATGCGCCCCGTTGACCGTGACCCGACTTTGCTGACGTCCATACACCATTTGATACTGCCGAGCTTGGTGCTCAGCTTGAATTACATTGCGACCTTTATGCGCTATATGCGCTTCAGTATGCTGGAAGTCGTCCGCTCCGATTATGTGACGACCGCGCGCGCTAAAGGCCTTTTCAACAAACGAGTGGTTTGGCGTCATATTGTTCCCAATGCGATTTTGCCCGTGATTACTGTCATCGGCCTTAGCATTCCCAATCTGGTGGTCGGCGCTGTCTTTACCGAAACGATCTTTAGCTGGCCCGGCATGGGGACGCTTTATCTGGATGCTGTTTTGGGGCGTGATGTGCCGCTGTTGATGGGTATCAACCTTGTTATCGCCTTATTTGTATTGGCAGCCAACATTCTGACAGACCTCTCTTATGCCATCGTAGACCCACGGATTCGTTATGAGTAACGCCAAAGCGAGTGACGCCCAAATGACAAAAAGCGATACCCGGCAGGATGTGGCTCAATTAGACGGTGAACACGTCCGGCCTGCCAAAAACCGCGCCCTCAAACGCTTTCTCAAACATCGCGTGGCCCTGTTCGCTGTCTTTGTGCTGATGATTATTGCCATCAGCGCGCTGTTTGCGCCAGCATTCGCCCCCTATGAATATGACAAAATTGACCTGCGCGCGCGTGGTGTGCCCCCCTCTGTGGAGCACTGGTTTGGCACCGATCGTGTGGGCCGTGATATATGGAGCCGCACCCTGCATGGGGGGCAGGTTTCGCTGGCGGTTGGCATTGGTGCGACCCTGATTTCGACATCCATCGGCACGGTATTGGGTGCCATCGCGGGCTATTATCGCGGTTGGGTGGATAACATCATCATGCGTATCACCGATACGGTCATGACCTTCCCCAGTATCGTCATCATGCTGACGCTGGCTGCGTTGTTGCCCCGAAGTTTGCTCAACATTGTGCTGATTATCGGCGGCCTCAGTTGGCCGGCTGTGGCCCGTTTGGTGCGTGCCCAATTTATGTCCATGCGCGAAACAGAATTTGTCATGGCCGCACGGGCGCTAGGTGTGCGCGATGTCGGCATCATTGTTCGCCATATCCTGCCGAACGTCTTTGCGCCGCTGGTTGCCTTGATTACTTTCAGCGTCGGCTCGGCCATCCTGACCGAAGCGGGCTTGAGCTTCCTCGGCCTGGGTGTGCCGCCGCCAACCCCCAGTTGGGGCAACATGCTGGAATCCGCCCGTAACCTGGATATTTTGAAAAATCTGCCCTGGATGTGGGTGCCGCCTGCCATCATGACTGTGCTGACGGTACTGTGCGTCAACTTCATCGGTGATGGCATCCGCGATGCGATTGATCCGCGGCTTGTGTTGTAACGACATATTTTTATACCGAACTTAAATCCATTAGATCATAAAGGATACATCAACTATGCGGGGTCGTGATTTAAAGACGACATTACAGGCGGGCAAGCGCGTGTATGGTATCGCTGTGGAAGGCTATGGCCAACCACGCTGGCCGAGCTTCTTCGCCAATATCAACACTATCGATTACGTGTTCATGGATAGCGAACACAGCCCCAACAACCGCGAAACCATTGCCTGGGCGGCCCAGTGCTACGCCGCCTATGGCATCGCGCCACTGCTGCGCATTCCCGATATTTCGCCGTCGCAAGCTGCGATGGGCATGGACGCCGGGGCACATGGCATCATCGTGCCTTATATAGAAACCGTCGAGCAAGCCAAAGCGATGGTTGGCGCGGTCAAATATCGTCCCTTAAAAGGGGTGGCCTTGGAGCAAGCCCTCAGTACCGGGCAGTTCCCCAGCCAGGAAACGGAAGACTATCTGCCTGGTTTTAACCCGGATGCTTTTCTCGTTCTGATGATCGAAAGCCCCACAGGTATCGCTAACCTGTCGGACATTCTGGCCATTGGCGGTATTGATGCCATCCTGATCGGCCCGCACGACTTGTCCATCTCGCTGGGCATCCCGGAGCAGTACGATCATCCGCGCTTTATAGAGGCTGTCGATAGCATTATTCAGACCTGCCAGGCTCATAACACCGCCGTCGGCATGCACCTGATGTTCGGTCCCCTGGATGTCGCTATGGATTGGGTGCGGCGTGGCTTCAATTTTGTGTCGCTACGTGGCGATACGCTGTTTGTTGCCAACACCGCGCTCTATGAACTCAACACGGTGCGCGAACAGGTCGATGGCATAAAACAGGCAGACACTGTTGGTGATCTCGGTGCCAGTGGTCACAGCGCATAACACAATCGCTACGCGTAGGCATATCACGAATTTACTTTAGCTTGTAATTGGCTCAGCTCTGAATCAGAAAGGCTGGAGAGCAAAACATGCAGATTTTTACAGGTATTTGGCCAGCACTGGTCACACCAAGCAACCCTGATAATACGGTCAACATCACAGTCCTGCGTCAACTGATGGATTATCTGCTGGATAAGCAGGTCGATGGCTTCTATGTGGGCGGCACGACCGGCGAAGGTATCTTCATGCCCGTTGCCCAGCGCAAACAGCTAGCGGAAAACGTGCTGTCGCATATTGTTGGCCGCGTGCCCGTTATCTTCCATATTGGGGCTGTTTCCATCGATGATGCCATTGACCTGGCTCAGCACGCCCAGGCGCATGGGGCTGTAGGTATCAGCAGCGTTATTCCACCGATGTATGCCAGTATGGATAGCATCGTAGCCTATTATCAGCAGCTAGCCGCGGCTGTCCCGGAGCTGCCCTTCATGCCCTATATCCTGAATCCCAATCTGGATTCTGTCGCCATGATGCGCAGACTCACCGACATCCCCAATATGGCCGGGACAAAATACACGGGCCCCAATATGTTCGAGATACAACAAATCATCGAAATGGGCGGCGGTAAGTGGACTGTCTTTTCTGGCATGGATGAGCAATGCCTCTACGCGCGTATGATGGGCGTGACCGGGGCCATTGGCTCCACGTTGAATATCATGCCAGGGGCTTATCGCCAGATCCATGCGCTGGCAGACAGCAACCAGCATGTCAAAGCCCAGGAACTACAGGAAAAGGCCAACCGTGTCATCGCTTTGATGATCGGGTTTGGCTTCCAGGCTGCTCTAAAAGAAACCTTGTCCATGTTGGTGGATGCACCCGTCGGTAACCCCCGGCTGCCCAACCTGCCGCTGACTGATGACCAGCGTGCTAAACTTCACTCGGAACTCGAAAAGTCAGACTTTGCCGACCTAGCCGCGCTATAGTCTGATTTTAAGGGCGCATGTCCTGGATCTGGAATGGCACGTTTCCCAGACCGTCAATTTCAGCCAATCCGGCGGCCTGCGTCCCTTTTGGGACTGCCAGGCGCTGTGCCTGCCGCCCCAGGCTGATGACATCGCCAGGGAACAGCGTGATATGCCGCGACATGTAAGCCAGTATCGCCGCTGCATCGTAAATATATTCCCCGGTGGAGCCTTCAATTTGCCCGACATCCGCTAGAGCCAGCCGACAGGTAGCCGCCTGCGGATAATCGGTAGCCTGTAGCTGTCCAACCCGATTGAAGCCATCGCGCCAGCGCCCGTAGACTTTTGGCAGATTGCGCTCCTGCATGGAGGCCGGTTCGATGACTGCATCTTCAAAGCACGTATCATAAACCGATAGCAGCGGTAGATAGCCCAGAATATGGTTGGGGGCATCTTCCGGCGCAATGCGGTGGGTAATAGACGCGACCACAAACGCCAATTCACAGCCCAGCCAGATTTCGCCTGCATCCGCTGGAATGACGATATCGCCCTCATTGGCCGCTGCGATCACTGTATTGGGCGCACACAAAAAGCGCGAGTACGGCCTTGTGACCATGCCTTCTTGGGCTTCGGCCTCAGCATAATTGCCGAAGTTCAACCAGGCGTGCTTGATCTTCTCTACCGACCACGTATCGACTGTGATGCTTTCCTGCCCATGCTGAATGATGTCGCGTATCGCCGGGGCTGGATGAATCGCAACCGAGAGATCGCTATCGTCGCGCCAGTCATGCTGAGGTGCTTCAAACACCATCGGGTTACGTAGCACGCCCAACTTCTCGATTTCACTCTCGATCAAGTCGTCTTCACCTGGGATGAACCCCGGCAAATGGGGCGAACCATCGTAACCCATCGTGCCCATGTGGATCACATCGCCAGGGTAGAGCGTCATGTATGTTGATAGCCAGTGAATCGTGCGTTCGATGCCCAGCGCCATCGCGCCCGTATGCGATCGGTCGCGCAGTAATCCCGACTGCCGCGTATAGATTAGCAGGTCATATGGGTTGCCGATTTCGTCCATCGTCACCAGATACGGCCCCATTGGCGTGCGCCCATCGGACTTTTTATCTCCCCACGACGCCATCGCATCCTCAAACCAGTCGAGCGGCGGCTCCTGTGCCAAATAATCTTGCCGGAAGTAATCGTAAGTCACATCGCTGACGATGGTCAGCCCGGCTACATACGACATGGCATCTTCTACTGGAATATCTTTGCCACCCCGCCCGATGATGACCCCTAGCTCCGGGTTCCAGCCGCCCTCCATATGCGCGCTTTCTGGCATCACAATCGGGTCGCCAGGGCCAATGACTGCGCTCTGTGGACGCTGGTGCCCCTGGGGGAATAGGTTCAGGTGCGTCCGCTGCGGGCGACTGCGCCAGGCTGTTGGGCTGTTCTGCACCAGGCCGAAGAACAAGCGCGGACGCGGAATGGGTGCCCTCAGCTTGACTTCCGCCAGTGGAAAACCTGCCCCTAGCAAAATATACTGGTCGGCTTGCTCCAAAAAGCGCTGCAAAAAGTCGTGCATGCGCCGTAGCGCTTCAAACGCATCTTCACCCAACGCCAGGAAATCCACCAGGTCATCCGGCAGCTCCTGCTCGAAGAAACGCGGCGGGTTGGCATTCAGTGGGGATGTCCCCCGCGAGGCATACAGGGCCAGCCTTTCCTGTACCAAATTCGGGTCGAATACCCATTCTTCGGCAAACGCCGGATGCGCCAACACCATGCCGAACCGCTCATGGTCATTCTCGACAAATGTGACCAGTTTCATGCCGTAGTCCCTTCTGATGATGGACGGTTTGACGATGCGCTATCGGTCAGCCACTCCATTGTGACGCTCACATAGGCGATGCCGCCGTGGTTGCCGCGCTCATACAAAATACCAATCTGACCATCGTCCTGTATCACCAGATCGCTGTATGCCGATGGCCCCGGGTCAATCGTCTTGCTGATGGCCCAGCTTTGGCCACTGTCATAGCTGGCACGCAAGGTTAGGTTATATCGCGCACTCGGATCAGCTGGATTGGCGAATAACAGGACGCGCTTGCCATCTGCCATTGGGTAGGCCAGCAAGCTGGCTTGCACTGCAGAGTCAATCAGCGTTTCGTCAAATGTGGTCGTCTCTAATGACAGGCTGCCATCCGCATGAAAGTGGCCTATGGTGATGGCCCGCTTGCCTGCGCGTACTTCGTCAATATACGCTCGACTGTTGATAATGATCGAGCCATCATCCCGTTCGGCAGCGGTGGCTTCGTTTAGCCCGATGAACGGCAGTATGCCGCCGATTTCCCAGGTTGCTCCCTGGTCATCACTCCAGAAGACGTAATTCTGGGACTGAAAAACGCTGCGATCTTTTTCCGTGAACATGCCCGCGACCAGCAATCGGCCTGAGTGCAGTTGGATGGCGTGCCCCAGGGCAGGCCGCTGTACACGCCAGTCAGGGTGCTGCACTTGCTCGGTGATGTCCGTGTCGCTGTGCCAACTCACGCCATGATCGTCACTGACGCTGTAGCCGCAGCGACTGGCACCTTTGCCTTCTGCCAGGTCCCACTCGGAGCTTGCGAGCTTGTTATACAGGACGAAGATGCGCCCCGTTGCCTGCTCGACAACAGGTGAGCCATTCTGCACGGCGTGTTCGCCGTTTGCGTCCAGGTGCCGCGCGACGACGATCACCGGCGACCAAGTTTTGCCATTGTCCTGGCTGCGCTTGCACACCATGCGCACCGTCGACGTAGAATCGCTGCAACTCTCGACGCGACCCTCAGCGAATGCCACAAGGTCGCCGTTCTTGGCACGGACAATGGCCGGAATGCGGAAGCATGCATAGCCTTCTGTGCCGTTGACGAAAACGGGCGTCGGGTCCAGGGCATCTGGCCGCTCATCAACAGAGATAGTCTGTTCGGTTGTTGTCTGCTGGTGGCTCGCTGTGATTGCCATTAGTCGCACGCCATAATCGCCAGCGAAGGCGTAGTCATGGACGACTTGCTGGCCAATGCCGCTGCTGCCATCGCCAAAATCCCATAGGTAACTTTGCATGGCATTCGAGGATGTGGCACGGAACACAAGTGTGCCATCAGCCTGTTTGTGATAGCTAAATTCAGCGATAGGGTGCGTATTGTCAGCCACAAACGCCTGG
The DNA here is from genome assembly GCA_002699585.1 of Anaerolineaceae bacterium. Taxonomy (GTDB): domain Bacteria; phylum Chloroflexota; class Anaerolineae; order Aggregatilineales; family Phototrophicaceae; genus Phototrophicus. The sequence goes on from PABP01000012.1 coordinate 10,130, forward strand.
ATGTCTGCCTCGGTCAGCACATGATCAAAAAGGCACACATCATCCACCCAGCCGGATTGCTGGCGACCAAAGGTATGGTCGAAGTGTCCGCCCGCTGCGTCGGTATAGCCGCCGATTTGTAGTTCGGCGTCGTTGGGCAAGGTGAAGTCGCTACCAAGGCCCTGCTCGCCAATCCATTGGCCATCGACGTAAAAACGGCCCGCATCGCTTAGTGTGATGACGCCGTGATGCCATGCATACAGCGTGGGGCATGCGGTCACAATCGTCTGTTGGCCGATGTCCAAACACAGCGTGTCATTTTCAATGTAGACAGCGAGTAATTCACTGATGTGCAGCAGCACTTGTTTGCGATTCGCCTGTGTGGCAATCCACCAAAACGTCAGGCTTAGCGGTCTTTTGATTTCATCAGGCAGGGCGGACCTAAAGGCGACTCGGTCCAGTGTGCCGATCTCGTTGAAGGCCCAGCGGGCGAGGGTTTTGTCCGTCATAGCTTATGGCCTCCACTGGCTGCTGACCTGAATTTCGTGCTGCTCCTCCGAAGACTGCTCGGCAGCGAAAACCACATCCATGATGTGCATGGCAAAATCAGCCGTGACAGGCGTCGTTCGGTCGGCTTCAATCGTTTGGATGAACTGCGACCACTCCTCGACCAGAGCCGCATGCATCCAATCGCCATTGGGTTGGGATTCCGGTATAGTCTGCCAGCTTTCATCGCGACCGATAGAGACCCCGGCTTCATAATCGATGTTCATCATGCCCCGCGTGCAGGTCAGCTCTGTCAGGTGTTTGGGCACACCTGTATGGTAGCCCGTGCTGACGATTGTTCCGCTGGCCCCGTTAGCATAACGCAAAAAAGCCATGCCGACATCATCTGCTGCCTGGTCATGGAAGCGCGTTGAGAATTGTGCCGATACGCTCGCGACCGGACTGTCGATTAACCATGTGAGTCGGTCCAATGGATGGATGCCCACCGACATCCAGACGCCACCACCTGTGGCCCGGTCGAGGTGCCAATCGCGGCGGGTATCGACCATCCAGTATTTTTGCATGGTCGCCAGTCCCAGGATGACATCGCCCATCTCCCCGGCATCTAGCATCGACTTAGCGACCTGATAAGCCGGAACAAAGTGGTTGACATGCCCCACCATGAACTTGACTCCTGCCGCTTCAATGGCTGTGATGATTTTATGGCAATCAGCCGGGGTGGGGGCAATCGGTTTTTCCAGCAGGATGTGCTTGCCTGCCTGGGCTGCTGCGATGGCAATATCCGTATGCAAATGATGCGGTGTGGCGATCACCACCACATCGACATCATTATCCTGCAGCAAATCTCCATAATCCGTGTAGGCTCGGCCACCATAGCTTTTGGTGAACTCGCGTAGCGCGGTTTCGTTTGTCCGCGATGCTGCCACCAGATGAACCGTGTCTAAGTCTGCTAATGCCTGCGCATGTTGGGCCCCATAGGACCCGGCACCAATAATACCAATACCCCACATATTACTTATCCAAATAGTGTAATTTTCAACCAATCATGGTTGGCGACTGAATACGTCACCTTCAGTTTAGTCGGTAGTATGGGTTTCTACGAAACGGATTTCCATCTAGTGGAAATTTGTGGTCATACATGCAGGCTTGTTCAAACACACGGAAACAACATCAAAATCGACATCGTCTGCTACAACCGGAATGACCCTCTTTCCAACCTGCCGTGCATAACGCCATTCAGCTGCAACGACGCTCGACTTGAGTGCCTGTGAAGCAGACAGAGCACCATCGTCCCGCTTGCTTCAATTGTCTCTTGGATCTGACGCTCCCAAACATCTCCAGCCAACATTTCCGTTCGATCACGCCATAGGAGAAATCCCAAAGACTTGAGTTTTGGCATGTAAATCCTAGGCAAAATCAGAATTCGCATGGGAATAGGAGATAAATATACCAGCAGGCATAGACAAATCCTGAAGTCATTATCTGTGAGCTATCCTTAATTATACTTTTGCGTAGTGGTGTGTAACAAAATCACGAAGACGAGTGTGCTAAAATAAAAATCAATCACACGTATGTCCTGGTCGCGAAAAGAACAACCAATTGCGCTTGGTCGGTCATAAATATCCCCTGATTCGTTACCTCTAGAGCGCCAGCACGGATTTGATCAAGCTCAACGAATGGCATTCGACCAAGCTGATCAGGCACATCTACCAGAAAGAGAGCCGACTGATGTGCTGCATTTTTGTTGTGGTCTAATGTTGCCACTCCATCTCTCACTCAGAGAGTCTCTTGATTCTCTCCAAATGAATACTAGTGCATTGTAGTGTGGGCGCATAATCCATTGGATTGATCGCAGGCTGGTGCTATGCCTCGGCAGCTTTGTAATCTTTCAGAACACGGAGATAGGAGGTGATGATATGATCTTTTAAGTCGTTGCGCCAGGGCAGCCTGTACATGCAGCCCCTGCGCTGGCCGATCAAGATTTCAGGTGTGATGTCAGCATAGCCCAGCCATCGCAACGGCATACGGACGACGATGTCTTCTGAGTTCACCAGACGAATGGTTTGCTGGCCAAGTCGCTCACGATACGAGCGGACAAAGGGTCGATTGCCGACGCGCGGCGCGCCTAAGGTCATGATCTGAATTTGTTCAGGGGTCCACATCTGGTTGTAATGAACATCCAGACCTGCGAAATAGGCGATGGCCCCACCTAGACTATGACCAATCAGCGACAATTTTGTGCTCTCGGACTTGTCCAAGCTATCCAGGAGTGTGCCCAACCCCCGGCAAATGTTGAGATATGCTTGATAGAAACCGCTGTGAACCCGGTGGTCCGACCACTTATCTGAATTGGGATGTTCCTCATGGGGGACAATAAAATAGTAGCGGCGTGTCCAGAACGAGAGGTCGGCCCGGACATCATGCGCGTCATCGGTGCCCGGAAAAAGTAAGAAATAATGTTGGGGATCGTAAATATCATCTACGACGGCTGACCACCTCAAATGCGTTGAGAGATCTTCATAGATGGTCTGGTAACCATCAAGCAGTTCCCCTTCAAGCAGTGCGGCCCATTCATAAAAAGACAACATAACAATATTGTCCTCATATCTATTATTTTATGAGGCCCCTAGTATACGGAAAAGATGGCCAGCAGACCAAGAAAGGATGACTCTAGGGGAAATCAACGGCTTATTCCCTTTTGAGACATAATATGTAGAACAGTGATTGTATATCTTTGAAGGGCTGACTTTGAATCAATATAGGTAAGAGCGCCAGAATAGCAATTACGAGGAGTATGGGTCCATAGTTATAGAGTTCGGACACTGAATGACTTGTCAGTCAGTCGCGCTGCCGTTTGTATCAAGCTTCGCATGAAACGTTTTCGTTGTCGCCAAAGCACCGATGAGATGAAAAAATCTGGATTTGAGGTCGAAAAAAAGGGTTCATATAAATAGGCTTTGAGCGAATAGAAAATTTTCGCAGGAATCTCCCCTACTGTTGTCAAAAGATCCCGTCCAGGAAATCTAAGCTCTGCAAATAACCATTGCCTAAACTTGACCCGTTTCGCTGGACAATAAATTTGTCTAAGCTGCTTGATGCCGTGAGCGATTGACAAGCATATATATGAGAATCAACACAACGATCACGACCGCCGCACCGATCGCAATGAGATTGACCAACTCAGCATTTAGTGCTTCGAGAACTCGATAAAGTTCTATATCGAATTCACGTACGTAAATCCCCACCAGTGCCCACACGACAACCAACGCATAGGCGATGTCGCCGCGTTGCACCAGCATGGTCATCGCCAGTAAGGTTGCAATAACCATCAAAAGAACTGCCCACACATCAGCACCGATGCCCAGGAAGCTCGTTACTTGATCGCTCACATACAGCGCAGTCGAGAAATTCGCAATCGTGGCGACGCTGATCCAGCCGAGATAAATGCTGAACGGGATGTGTGCCGCTCAGCGTTCCTGCCAGTCAATCGTCCGCTGGCCAATGCCCAGTCGACGATAGATCATGATGAGCGCGTAGAGAATGACAAGCATGGCCACCGTACTCAGCCAGACCAAATCATACAGGAAGAGTACCAGCCATGTAATGTTAGCCAGGCAGCTCAGTACAAACCAGTAACCGACCCGATCAACTGTGCCATTTGCCTTGGCAACCGGGCGCAGCTGATAAATGGCGAAGCCGATCAAGCCCACATAAATCACGCCCCAGATGGCAAAGACATAGGTCTCTGGCAGGAAAAAAATGGCGCGACTGTTCCCCAAATCACCAACTGTGTTCGGAAAAATGCCGCTATTCGATAGTCCGTTCATGATGAGTGTCGCGATGAGGGCGACAAAATTACCAATTTGCAAAAGGGATAGACTCTTCATAAGGACCTCCTGCAGGACCTCCCACATGTGTTTAACAGACTGTAAGCAGAACCAACATGATAAACAAAGCCATTCGGCAAACGTTTAGTGATTTTTTAAGGCAACCGAAGCTAAAGCCTCCTATTTTTACACGTCTGAACCGTTCAGCATTTCTGATGACTCACTTTCCGCAAAAGTAACCACTCGGTTGAAAATAGCGTCTAAGATGCGTTTGTGTAATACAAATAGTGTATACCAGTAAAGGTATCCAAACAGACCCTTGGGTGCGAAATAAGTCGTTTGTATCAATGATCGGTACCCCATAAACTAAGACAAGAGTCTGAGAAAAATGCTGACTAGAAGGGCCGATCCAATGAGTCGACGCATTCCCAAAGAGATCAAAGAGGA
>PABP01000013.1 GCA_002699585.1 Anaerolineaceae bacterium
CGCCTGCTTGTGGATAGGTAAAGGTGGCCGTGGCATCACTGCTATCGGGTGCACCATCGCCGTTGAAGTCCCATGACAGGCTTTCCACATCGCCCGTCGACGTACTGCTGAAAGTGACAGTTAGCGGGGCGGTGCCGCTGGTCGGGTCAGCTGTGAAGCTAGCAACAGGTGCCACAGGCGCGGCGCTCACGCTGATCGTCTTGGTTGCAGTGTCTGACACCCCGTTGTTATCCAACAAGAGGGACACTGTATACTCGCCTGCTTCCTGGTAGGTGAAGGTAGCTGTTGTATCGGTCGTGTTGTCGACAATTCCGTCACTATCAAAGTCCCAGGAGAAGGCCGTATAGGTATCAGCCGGGGTCGTGATCGAGAAGGTGACTTGCAACGGTGCAGTACCAGATTCCGGTTGAGCATCAAAGGTGACGTTAGGGGCTTCTGGCGGCGCAGGTTCACTCACTGTGATTTGCTGCACTGCCGATCCGACAAGACCATTTCTGATTACATACAAAACCGCTGAATAGGTCCCTGGCTGCTCATAGGTATGGGTAACTTCTGTATCGCTTGAATTATCAACTGTTCCATCGTTATCGAAATCCCAAGTAAACGTATCATAGTTCGTGGGATCTGTATCATTGGTGAATGTAACTGTCAATGGGGCAGGGCCACTGCTCACGTCAACTGAGAGCATTGCCGTTGGGGGCTGCGGAGCTTCATTCACGGTGATAGTCTGTGACATGCTATCTGATTGTCCTGCACCGTTTACCGTGAAAGTCGCATTGTATTCACCAGGCTGATTATAGGTAAATTGGGCGCTCAGATCACTCGTATTGTCGATGATGCCATCGCCGTCAAAGTCCCAGGCGAAGCTCTCAACTGTACCCGATGGATTGCCCGTAAATGTGACAGTTAGCGGCGCGTTACCACTGCTGAAATCGGTTGAGAAATCAGCGACAGGTGGTGAAGGCTCGTCCACTGTGATTGTCGTAGAGACGCTATTTTCTCCACCGGGGCCAATAGCCTTCAAACTCGCAACGAATTGACCCGAACTTTGGTATTCAAAGGTTGGGCTTATATCCGTGCTATCGACAGTCCCATCGTTGTCGAAGTCCCACTCATAGTTGGTGATGTCGCCGAACGACTGGTTCTCAAACGTTACGGACAGCGGAGCCAAGCCACTGGTGGGAACGGCATTGAAAGCGGCAGTTGGCGGGAAGAACTCAACGTCTTCGTCAACGGTGATTGGCAAACTGTAACTGTCTTCGCCAACAGGATTTGTGACCAACAGGCTCGCTTCATAAGTCCCGGCTGCTTCATAAACAAAGGTTGGGTTAGAGGCTTCACTATCGACGATACCGTCGCCGTTGAAGTCCCAGGCAAAGGTCAGTTCGCTGCCCACCGACGTATTTGTGAAGATCACTGATAGCGGAGCTTCACCAACAGTTGGATTGGCTTCAAAGCTGGCCGTGGGCGGCTCCAACGGCGTCAGCACAGTAATTGTCGCTTGTGCTGTTGTTGTGCCACCAGGCCCTGTCGCAGCTAAACGCGCTGTATACGTACCGGAATTCACAAAAGTGAAGCTTGGGCTTTCGGCTGTGCTATCTGTGATGCCATCGTTGTTGAAATCCCAACTATAGCTGGTCGCGTCTCCAGTTGTCGTATTGGTGAAGTCTACCGTAAGCGGGGCATCACCTGTATCCGTTGATACATCAAAACTGGCAACTGGGGCATTAACTGGCTGGGAAGCTGTAATCGATGTGTTGGTCGTACTCTGACCACCAGGACCAAGGGCCGTCATAAAGACATTGAACGTCCCCGGTTCCTGGAACACATAGGTTGGATCACGATCTGTACTATCGGTAATACCATCCCCATCAAAGTCCCATAAAAACTGGGACGTCTCACCAGTCGTTGTGTTGTTGAACGTGACAGTTAGCGGCACTTCGCCGCTGGCGACACTCGGCTGGAATCCGGCTACTGGGGCCGGAACCTGTGGATTTTCTACTGTGATCTGGCGCACAGCCTGATTGGTTCCACCGGGGCCAATTACCTGCAAGATAACATTGTAGGTGCCGACATCATCAAATGTATGCGTGGGGCTGTTGGCTGTACTTGTTTCGCCATCGCCAAAGTCCCATGTACTGGTTGTGTAACTACCTGTTGTCGTGTTCGTGAATGTGACTGCAAGTGGCGCTTCGCCACTAGTCGGAGACGCATCAAATGAAGCTGCCGGTGCGGCTGGGCTGGTCACGTTGATCTGTCTGGATACATTGGCAGTACCACCTGGGCCAGCAACACGCAGTGTCACTGTATAGACACCAGGAGACTGATATGTGTGAACCGGGTTAGCTTGATTGCTGTTGCCCGTATCACCAAATTCCCAGGAGTAGCTTGAAATCTGCCCCTGTGAAAGGTTGCTAAAGCGCACAACCAGCGGCGCATTACCCGATGTGCGATCCTGGGTGAAGGCCGCAATCGGGCGCGGAATAGTTTGCGTATTAGTCGGTACAGGCGTCGGCTGCTGATTACGCACATGGATATTCCCGGCTGTCGTAATTTCCTGGCGGCCATCTCGCAAGAACACGCGCAGCCGCAGTTGGTACACGCCATCGGGCGATGCAGCCGTGTTCGTGTTCCAAATGCCAAGGCCGCCATTTAGAACCGGTTGCTGGACAATGCCCGTAATTGGGAACCAAAGGTTATTCGGATTGGGATCAGGGCCGTATTCAAGCCGATACTGCAAAAAGTTAGGGTGAATGGCTGAACCGAGTACCTGGACATTGCCTGATGCAATATTACCGGGGATCGGCGACAGAATAATAATGCTGACAGGCACAGTCGTTGAGGTGGGTAGGGCAGGTGGCAACTGCGCTGTCGGGAAGACGGCCACGGACGTTGCCTGCGATACCGTCGGGAACTGCGGCGGCGTGACTGTGACAAATGCCTGGGTTGGCACTGCACCATCTGGCAGTAACGTGCGCGTTGGTGCTGCACCCGTTGCCGAGGGAGCAGGGGTGAGTGTCGCTTCTGCGTCACCAGCGCCCAGATTACAGGCACCCAACACAAAAGCGGCCAACAGACCTAACAAAAACAATAAATACACTCGACCAAATCTGCGCCGCATGTCCGCTACCTTTGACTTCGTATGGATATTCGTAATGTATTATAGCGAATGTTACACATCTTTACCCGACGACTGAAATGCGCTTTCAAGTCGCTTCTTACATCCAATCTTAACTTGTGTGTAAAATTGCCTTCCGCTAAACTGTATATTATGAAAGCGTTAATTGTTGATGACGAACAAGATATCCGTGAAGCTCTAGGCCGCAAACTGCGTCGTGAGGGCTTTGAAGTGATCGTGTGCGCTAATGGGTTGGAAGGATTAAAGTCTTTCCATAGCGAACGACCTGATATTGTCGTACTCGATATTGTTATGCCGGGTGAGATGAATGGACTGACAGTCTCCAAACGCATACGCGAGGTCGCTGATACGCCCATCATGATGCTATCCTCACAGGCCATTACTGAACAAGATGTGATTGATGGGTTAAATGCAGGGGCAGATGAGTATCTCATCAAGCCGATCCGTCTGAATGAGTTTGTCGCTAGGATACAAGCCTTACTCCGCCGCGCCCAATCAGCCATTTCTCAGACTGAGCAGACTTATGATGATGGTTACCTCAATGTGGATTTGCATCGTCGCCATGTGTATGTTCAGGGCCGTAAAGTCCATTTGACGCCAACCGAATTCAAATTGTTGGCTGTTTTGATGGAGAACGCAGGTCGTGTTGTCAATCAGCGCGATCTATTGGAGCAAGTTTGGGGTCGCGAGTACATTGATGACGTCTACTATCCGCGCGTCTATGTCAGTCAGCTACGTCGCAAAATAGAGGCCGACCCTGGTAATCCTGCCTATATTCTCACCGAACACCGCGTAGGGTATCGCTTCGAAAAGCACAATGGCAGAAGCGATTAAGCATGCTAGTCCAATAGGTCCGCATCTCCCTGGATGCCGCTATGCTGTCATTTAATCCCTTCATTTTCATTGTCAATGTTTGCACGCTGGCGTTAGCGCTGGCGTTTTTGCTTTTAATCCTATGGTACGATGCTCGATCGGCTGTTAACCAGCTTGTCGCACTGCTGCTCAGCTTCACCATCGCCTGGAACCTGGGGGCCATCCTTATTGAAGTGAGCCAGTCTTTTGAAGTAAATAACTTATTCTTCGAGCTCGGGAACTTCCTGACGCAGGTCGGATTTGTTGCCTCAAATGCGTTGCTCTATGCGTTACTGATGCGTGCCGTGGGTATCACGTTTCGCTTCTTTATGCCGATTGCACTATCCGCGTTAGCTGTATTGATTGGGTATAACGCGCTATTGATCCTTAGCAGCAATATGCCACAGCAGTTGCAGGTGACGTCGATCAATCCGTTTTTTATCCTGCTATTCTCGATCATGTCGTTGCTCATCATCTGGCGGTATCGTCAAAGCAACCTGTCGCGGCTGCTTGTCATCGGCAGTGTTGTCGTTGTGATAGGGCATATGTCCAGCCTATTGAACACCTCCTTGGGACTGGGTGCACTGTCAACAACTATTGGCAGCATCGGTACACTGATTATCGCTGTTAGTCTCATTCGTAGTGCCATCATTCTGCCTCTGCACAGCCAGGAATCTCAGATAAAAGCGCTGCACGACGTCAACCTATCCATTACCAAACGTGCTACAGAGACCAACGCCTTGCAAGGCATTGTCAATCAAGCTGCTCAATGGCTTAATGCAGATGCAGCAGCCATCTTTAAAGTAGATGGTGAGCAAATGCGGTTGGTCGCCGGCTACCAGTTGCCGAGCACTCTGGACGACTATCATGTTCAGCAAGGTGAGGGCATTGTTGGCCAATTGATGATTGATCAGAAGTCCAGGTTAGTTCGCCAATACGATGGTGACGATTTCTTTCTGGATAAACAGGTCGTTGGGTCAATCCTGGCAGTGCCGCTCATTTACGACCAGAAAGTCATCGGCGGGTTGATCATCCTCTGCGGACGCTACAGTAAAATATTCCAGGAAGACGACCTACACCAGGCGGAACTTCTAGCTGCCCAGGCTGCGGTCTCCATGTCTGTGAACGATCTGTTCCTACAGCAAACATCGCTCGTTCAAAGCCTGACAGAAGCACATAACCAATTACACGCTGTAATTTCCAGTACTGAAAATCCGGTTATCGCTGTTAATCGATCGCTGGAGATTATCTTCGCCAACGTCAAAGCTCAGGATGTGCTGCAATTGGAGGAGGAAGATCAGGGACGTTCCATTATGGGGATGGTCGATGTCGATCTAATCCCGCCTGACCTGAAAAAAGTCATCAAAGTCACACGTGCGGGTGGCACATACTCATCCACAGTCAGCATTGCGGATCGTGAGTATCTATGTCAAATTGCCAAACTAGGTGCAGATCGCATCGAAGGCTGGGTCGCGGTGCTCAATGATGTCACAGAGTTAAAAGAGTTGGACCGCGTTAAGAGCGAGATGGTCCGTATGACCAGCCATGATTTGAAAAATCCTATTCAGGCCGCATTGGCCAATCTCGATCTGCTGCGTGATGACATCGAGCATGCAACGGTCGTTGCTGAAACCAAATCGGAAATCGACCTATCGATTGGCAATATCGAACGCCAGTTAAGTAATATGGAGCGCATCATCAGCGGCATCCTGGACCTGGAGCGCGTCAAAGCAAGTGGTCTAAACTGGGAAATCTGCCAAGCTGACGTTGTGGTGAATAACGCCCTGGAAATGCTCCAGCCGATAGCCGACATGAAATCTATCCGATTTGACAACAAAATTACAGCTGATCGTCTGACTTTTGTGGGTGATAAAGTCCAGTTTGAGCGCGCTATTGCAAACTTAGTTGAGAATGCGATTAAATTTACGCCAGAAAATGGATGTGTATCCGTCCATGTGTATAATGATGCAGATGACATCATATTTGAAATATCCGATACGGGAATTGGTATCCCTGAAACGATGCAAGACCATATCTTCGAGCGTTTTTATCGAGGCGAACAACCCGGTGCTGAAGACATCAGCGGTACAGGGCTGGGACTCAGTCTTGTACGAACCGTATTGGAAAAACATCAGGGGCGTATCTGGCTCAAAAGTGAAGTCGGTGCCGGAACGACCTTTTATGTCTCTGTGCAACATCAGCCCGAATCAACAATCCAGTTACGCTAGTTTTCTAAATCACCCTATTGCACGCTGTTATAAGGATCAAGTCGAGTGTCCAGAATATCTGCCGCTATTGTTTTCAGCTTCCTCGTTATCCTGTCCCTAAATTTATCGGTCGTTCATGCTCAAGATGACGACACGGAGAATGAGTTGGGTATCGTTGAACAGGAAGAAACATTTGAGTTTGAGGATACGACGCTAGAGCGCACCTTTAACCAGGATGATCTTGGCGTATTGGTCGGTAACGTCCAGCGCCCGAATGGTATCACCTGGTTCGACGGCAATCTCTATACCGCTTGTAATGGTGATTGGACGCTGTACCAGATCGACGACACAACCGGTGCAACCCAGACATTCATCTTTGGCGTTCAAGATACCCACAGCATGGAAATTCTCCCGACGGAAGATGGCTTCGATATCTGGGCACCCGATTTTTCAAAAAATGAGATTACTCGTGTCGATCAAGATCGCAGTGCCCCTGAGGCAATCACCGATGAGATCGATGGCCCCTGGGGCATTACTTTTTTACCAGACCAAGAATCGTTCCTTGTCACCAGCTTACGACAAAACCAGATTCTTAAGCTCGACCTAGAAGGTGAAATCGCGCCACTGGTTGATGGTCTGCGCTCACCGGCTGGCATTGCGTCAGACGAGGCCTACATCTATGTCGCCAACAATGGCAGTGCTCGTCGTGCGATTGAATGGTTTGACATAAGCGAAGAAGAACCGGAACTTCAATCGCTGGTATCCGGCTTACAAAATGTATCGAATGTGGTTCTTGCTCCAGATGAACTGCTCTATTTTACCTACGCATTGGGGACGCGCGGCGTTGTTGGGCGCGTTGATCCCGAAGCTTGCCGTGACGAGGGCTGTTCGAACGAAGACGTGGAAATCGTGCTATTTACGGAACTACCCGCACCGCTGGCTGGGTTAGCCTTTTCCGATGATATGCGTCTATTTGTGCATACCATCTACCGCCCGGAAATCTATTGGGTTTCACTCTATGGCGACGTAAGCGAAACTAGCCCAGAATCTGATTCAGATTAAGCTCTATTTGCCCAGGGGTTCCATCAGCAGGATGCCAATCAGCGCGATGATGATGCCACCATTCTGTAACAGCAGATTGATTGTATGCAGGGTGGCATCAGAACTAGCGCTAAACAATTGCAGGATAGTTGAAACCAAGATCAAGACAATGCCGACGATAATCGGCAATCCGCGATTCTTCGCCAACCAAGATGATAGTTGCTGAAGCAATCGGAGGAGAATATTGGATTGGTCGATTTTCTTAAACACAACATCCCTCTTGGTTTCTCTCGTCGATAAGAACTAATCGCTGCTATCTGCTAGATAATCCGCAAAGTAGGCTTCCTGGGTCGCAGGTATTTCGACATCCAGCAATGTGCCATCTACATCGCTTTCCTGATGTAGAACGCGGCCGACTTCATATAATTTGGCGACCAGATCGCCACGTTGGAACGGGATCTGTACAGACATCCGCACAAGGCGCTTTGAGAACACCCGCTCAATAGCACTTAGAAGGTCTTCAATGCCTTCGCCTGTTACTGCCGAAACAGCTACCTGCGCAGCATACAATTCAGAATCGGCAAATGTCGGAATGCCACTGTCTTCGGTGAGGTCGCATTTGTTCCACACAAGAATACGCGGAATCGGCGGCACATCAATTTCAGCAAGCGTATCTTCAACAACCTCAATATGGGCAGCCACACTTGCATGCGAAATATCGACCACATGCAGCAGCAAAGATGCTTCGGTGATTTCTTCTAATGTCGCTCGGAATGCCGCAATAAGCGTTGTTGGTAGTTTCTGAATAAAACCAACCGTATCCGTTAGCAACACCTGGCGTCCAGAAGGCAGGTCCATACGGCGTGTCGTAGGGTCTAGCGTCGCAAACAGTTGATCACGAGCATACACTGACGCATTGGTTACCCGATTTAGCAGCGTAGATTTCCCAGCATTGGTGTAACCCACTAAGGAAATTACCGGTACGCCCGTTTTCTGCCGCTGTTGCCGATGCTGGCGCCGATGAACACGCACGCGCTCTAAATCGCGTTTAATGCGGTCAATTTTGCGGCTGATTTCACGTCGGTCGACCTCAAGCTGCGTTTCACCAGGGCCACGCAGACCTACACCGCCCACACCGCTACCAGCAGCGCTACCACCTGCCTGACGAGCAAGATGCGTCCATTGGCGTGTCAGACGGGGTAGGCGATATTCGTACTGTGCCAGCTCAACTTGCAGCGAGCCTTCTTTAGTTGAGGCATGCTGCGCAAAGATGTCGAGGATCAACGCAGAGCGGTCCAGCAGTTTGATGTCATTGCCAAATGCTTTGGACAATTCACGCTGATGGCGCGGCGATAATTCATCATCGAAGATAACGGCTTCGACATCCAAGTCATTGACAATTTGCTGGATTTCCTCAAGCTTGCCAGTACCGATGAATGTTCCAGGAACGATGGAGTTGAGGGTTTGCGTCTTCTGTCCGAGGACTTCCATACCAGCCGTCTCTGCTAACAGCGCCAGCTCTGTAAGCGAGTTATCGAGGTCTAAGGCAGCTTCTGTACCCCGGACATGGACGCCTACCAGATAGGCACGTTCGATTTTAGGGAATTCGTTTTGATGCAAAGTCTTTCCAATCTTATTAACTTCGTTGTACTTCCTGATCCATCAGAACCGGATCATTGAGCGACTTTATCGATTCAGACAGTTCTGCCAGTGCGCGCTCGGCGTAGGCTCTTTTGCGATCTCGCTTGCCTTTAATGTGCTTTTCCAATGGCGGGAAGATGCCAAAGTTGGCCTTCATGGGCTGGAAATCTTTGGGTTCCGTATGGGTTACATAATTGGCAAGTGAACCGATCATGGTCGTAACGGGGGGCACCCAGGACGACTCTCCGCGTAATTGGCGCGCGAGGTTTACTGCTGCCAGCAGGCCAGTCGCAATGTTGCCAGCGTAACCTTCAACACCTGTAATCTGGCCGCCAAAGTAGAGGTCTTCGCGCTGACGGAACTGCATGGTCGCATTTAGCAGGGTGGGCGCATTGATGAACGTGTTGCGATGCATCTGCCCTAGCCTAATGAACTCAGCATTTTCCAGCCCAGGGATCATACGCAGAATTTCCGCTTGCTGCCCCCAACGAATATTGGTTTGGAAACCGACGATATTGTAGAGGCTGCCCGCGAGGTTATCACGCCGGAGTTGCACTACAGCATGAGGTCGCTGATTGGTGTGCGGGTTCCAGATGCCAACCGGGCGCATCGGGCCATACGCCAGCGTGTCTGGGCCACGATTGGCAAGCTGCTCAATCGGTACGCATCCTTCAAAGAAGTTTGGGTCTTCCCGCTCAAAGTCGCGCAATTCGGTTGTTTCTGCCTGGGCCAGGGCCTCAACAAAGCTTTCGTATTGCTCTTTGTCCAATGGGCAATTGATGTAATCGCCATTCTCATCTTCTCCGCGATCATAACGATTGGCCATAAACGCAATCGACATATCGATGCTGTCGGCTGTCACGATAGGGGAGATGGCATCATAGAAATACAGATAGGATTCGCCTGTTAAAGCAGCGATTTCCTGCGCCAAGGTCGGCGATGTCAATGGGCCGGTCGCGATAATGGTAGGAATATCTGCCGGAATTGCTGTGACTTCTTCGCGAACAACCTCAATATTGGGATGGTTGCCAATCGCAGTCGTGACACGCTCTGCGAACTGCTCGCGGTCTACGGCTAAGGCCCCACCGGCAGCAACGGCAGATTCCTCTGCACAGCGGATTAGCAGCGATTGCAGCATCTTGAGCTCGTTCTGGAGCAAGCCCGTCGCACGATCAGGCAATTTTGATCCCAGAGAATTACTGCATACAAGCTCACCCAGGCGATCACTCACATGCGCACCTGTCGTCTTACGAGGACGCATCTCATAGAGTTTTACTTTGAAGTTCCGTTGTGCAAGTTGCCAGGCCGCTTCTGTACCCGCCAAGCCGCCACCAATTACGATTGCGTCAGTCACCCAGATTCTCATCCCATACATACAACAAGTGTTTAACTTATTTTACAGGAGAAACCTGAGAATTGTGAGACTTGCTCGGTTGATACCGCTATAGCGCTGCTTAGGAAGGCGCAACTGTATCGATTTGATCGAGCAAAGTGCTGGCATTTTTGAGGTCAGTTGGCTGGATGTCTTCGTCGGTTATCAGGTTGTTGAGGATTTTTCTGGCCTCAGCAACATTGCCCAGATCAAAGTTGGCAACAGCGATTTGATAGCGTAAGGTATGTTCCCAGGGGTTATCCGGGTTGTAGGTCAAAGCAGTGGCATAGGCTTCAATGGCCGCTTCAAACGCGTGCGTCTGCATATAGGCATTGGCCAAGCGTTCATGGACACGTGCAGCCGTTACATCCACGCCCATTGGGGGCTTATTGAGCATTAAATAACGCTGTATGACATCAATGACGTCCGAAGGCCGATCACCAAAAGCGTCAAGGATTTCCGACTGATGTAGCAGCACTTCTGATAGAAGGGTTTTGTCCGTCCCGGTTGATGTCAGTGCAACCGCTTCCTGGCTGACCAAAAGGGCTTTCGTTAGGTCGGTCTTCATCAAGATGCGCGTCCTGAGTAGCAGCACCTGAATAATCCACTGTTTTGGCAGGTAAGAAGGGTAGGTGTGGAGCGCCTTTGTCAGCAGGACATCGGACATCGCAGGATTGCGCTGCTCGTAAAAGGCAATGAAGCCCAGCCGTTCATAGATATAAGCAGTTAACTCTGGGATTATGCTGGGTGCAAAGAGGGCTTTATTTAAGTATTCAATGGCATCAGTTGTTTTGGTAAGAATGAGGTCAATCCGGCCAAGCTGATAGTAAACCCATCCTAGATTATCGTGCTGCGGCACATTCTCAATAATCCACAAATAGTGTTCCTGGCTTTTGAGCAAGTCCGCTTTATCGGCAAAACCAACCAGTGCCATTTCATAGCGCATGAGCAAACTATCGGCTAGCAACTCGCGGACTTGAGGGGAATCCCCGGTAACATCATCGATATTGGCAAGCGCATGGTCGATATCGCGTAGTGCCTCTTCTGGCCGCTGCGTTAGTAGCTTGAGCCGCGCCCGCTGTAGATAGACATGGCTTTTGGTGGTTCCGTCTGGCGTATTCCTCAGCGTCTTAGCAATCAAACTCTCAGCACGCTTGATTTCGCGCTGTTCTAGTAAGTCCGTAATCTGTGTGATCTGATTCATGGAATAATCTCATCTACAGGTTTCGACTGCGCGAAATGCGACTTTAAGGCATCGAGTGTGCCACCAGAGACAGCTTTCTGAGCTTGACCAATCGCATTCTTAACGCCCTCAGCGTTTGTGCTGCCATGCCCAATAATGACGACACCATCAACGCCCAATAGGGGCGCACCGCCGATCGTATTGGTGTCAAGTCGATCGCGAACACGATACAGGGACGAACGCATAAACAGAGCGCCTATTTTGGCGAACAAGCTACGATCAACTTCCTGACGTAGCAGCGTCGTAAAGTACCGGATTGAGGACTCAAACGTTTTCAAGAACACGTTACCAACAAATCCATCGAATACCAGCACTTCAGCCTTCTGGTTAAGGATTTCCTTTGGCTCAATGTGCCCCACATAGTTGACATCACTCTGCATCAGGAGATCTTGCGCAGATGCAAGTAGCTGATTGCCTTTACCATGCTCTTCACCAATGGAAAGCGTCGCAACGCGCACCTGATCATAAGCAAGCGCTGTTCGAGCATAAATGCTGCCCATTTCTGCAAACTGGACCATCCATTCTGGCTTGACATCAGCATTGGCACCAATGTCGAGCAAGATCATTGGCCGATCATAAACAGGATAAATCGCTGTAAGGGCCGGTCGTTTGACACCTTTGATGCGTTTGAGCGTGTTCAAAGTAGCGATTGCCATCGCTGCGCCTGTATTACCCATCGTGACAAAGGCATCAGCCTGACCGCTTTTAACCATATTCATGCCCACATGCATGGAAGATTGTTCAAAGCCTTTGGTGACGTCACTGGGCTTTGCAGCCATTTCGATTTCTTGTTTGGCATCAATAATCTCGACAGTTATTCCAGCTAAGTCATGTTGCTCTAGCTTTTGTGTTAGTAAAATCTCAGGACCGACGAGGGCAATCTCAACATGATATTCACGGGCTGCCAGTACTGCGCCCGCAATATCCGGGTCAGGTCGATTGTCGGTCCCCAATGCATCCACGGCGATACGCATGGCTTATTTCCTAGTTTGTACAAAATTGCTATGTCTAGTGTACCTAAGAACATTGTCATTATCACAGGATCACTTTTTCGGGCCTTCAGGGTGTTGCCCGTGGTATCAATATGAGGGAGGTAAATTACAGGCTTTTGTAACACACCAAAGCCGGGTATGGGATTGACACATAGGACCCTATAAGTATAATGCCAAGGAGATTAGCCCTGGTGGCGGAACTGGCAGACGCGCACGGTTGAGGGCCGTGTCCTTATACGGGGTGGAGGTTCGAGTCCTCTCCAGGGCAAATAAAGTCAAGCTCCTTTACAGGAGCTTTTATATTTCTCATTTTCTGCCTGTTGTCATACAGGGCAAAACTTCATTTGCGATAGCATCAAGATGGCTGTAAACTGCGTAATAGACGACCAAGTTCGCTACTCACACGTCGATTACAGATTATCATCTACACTCAGGAGAGGCGCAGATGCCTGAATCTTCCGAATTACTGAATGAAGCATTCGAGTTGATTGAAAAGGGGGATTACGCACAGGCCCGCTTTCTCTTACAGCCGATCCTGGACGAGTCGCCAGATAACGAAGATGCGCTCTGGGTTTATGCACACGCTGTTGAAGATCCAGATGAAGGCCGTGCAACTCTTTTGCAGCTTAAACGCCTCAACCCGGATTATCCGGGATTGCAACCTATGTTGGCTCAGGTGGGGCTTGCACAGACACCCACCTACGCCTCTGTCGAGCCAGTTAGGGACAGTTCTGCTGAAACCACTCAGTCCGATGTTTCTCCTTTATCAGGGGACTTCTCTGACGATGACTTTGATTTCGAGAGCGTAGATGAAGAAACTATTATCGCGGAATCATCGGGCGGTGGCCGTTCCTGCCTGTATTTAATCCTGGCGGGGCTAATTATTCTGGTCGTCACCTTGTTAATCTTAAATGCAGCTGGTATTTTGCAACCCGCTGGCGATGAGTCACAAGGCGTTGACAATCCGACAGCAACTGTCGATCAATCTTCGCAGGCAACTGCAGATACACAGAACGTGGCAACAGACCCCTTCGATGCCGCAAGTCTAGCCACCAGTCTGGAAAATGTGAATCTCGCTGAGCAGGGCGTCGAATTATCAGAGACAGCACTGGGTCAAACGATCATCGTTTATGTCTGCCAATTACCCGGCCCCAACGCGACGGACACAATCCGCACTGTGTTTGAAACTGTAGCTCAACAGGCTGCACTCGGCGATGCGACCAGCATTGGGGTAGGGCTAACAGATTGCAACACGAATACTGTGTTGCGTTCGCTCGGCACATCTATTGATGCTGCGAAAGCCTATAGCCAGGGCGAAAGTGATGAAACAACCTTTGAATCGACCTGGCAACCGTTTTAGCTCTCTTGAGCTAGTCTTCAAATTCTTCTTCTAGATCTTCAATCCTAGGCAAACGAACCGTCATCGTGGTTCCTTTGCCTAGTTCGCTTTTTACGTCAATTTGCCCACTGTGATTGGTGATGACTTCGTAGCTAATGAAGAGGCCCAATCCTGTGCCATCTTCCTTGGTGGTAAAGAATGGGTCAAAGATGTTGTTGAGCTGTTTGGCATCAATACCCACGCCCGTATCTGCAAAGTCGAGGAAAATCTCACGATCATTGACTTCAGAAGAAATGGTGAGCGTACCGCCATCGGGCATAGCTGCTTTAGAATTCAGTAGGAGGTTCAAGAAGACCTGTTCGAGTTGATCTCGGTTGCCATGCACGTAAATCGAGGGATCAACACGTATTTCGATGTCGATTTTCTCGTGTTCTAGAAATTTGCGACTGAGTGCAAACACATTCTGCAAGGCATCATTGATGTTTACCACTTCCATACTCGGTTGATCTTGTTCACGCTGCCGGGTGAATTGAAGTAAACGCTCAACAATTCGGCTGATGCGCTTGGCACTCTTGAGTGTTTCTTCAATATCGGATTCTGATATAGCGATGCCACCTTTTAGATCCTCAAGCATATCTTCCATGATGAGCAAAATAGGGGTCAGCGGATTGTTGATCTCGTGTGCGATACCGGCAGCCAAGCGACCCACCGACGCCAGCTTTTCTGAGCGTATAAGAAGCTGCTGAGCATCTTCTAACTCGCGTGTTCGCTCCTGAACCTTTGCCTCTAGTTCATCCGCAAGGTTGGCCTTTAGCTCGTATAGTTCGGCATTCCGTAGGGACAGTGTCGCCTGACGCGCGATGCCCTCAAACATGCGCAATCGTGACCCATCGAGCGCATTATTCCCAAGCAGCAGAATGTAACCATGAATCTCATCAGCTAATCTGAGCGTGATAACAGACCCATGAGCATACGGGGCATCTATGTAGTTACTCTGGCTGTTATCAAATGATATAGCACCTGATTCGTCACCAATACGATTTGCTATGGGGTGAATATCGACATAGTGGTCAATAATTTCGCCATTTGCATAGCTGGCCACATAGTTCGTTACTTGGCCCGTGTCGCCCGTACGATAAATCGCTGCGAACTCGCAAGGCATCAAGTCGATCACCAGATATAGTAGCAGCCTGATCAGATCATCAACGCGTAAATTCGTATTGAGTTCTTCACTGACGCGCAGCAGTGCCTCTAAATCTGTCGTGCGCGATTGTAAGTCCTGGCGCAGGTGATGCGCTTCGATCTTGCTTTTGGCGCGTGCGATGAGTTCGCGTGGCTCAATTGGCTTCGGTATATAGTCATCTGCACCAAGCTGTAAACCCTGTGCCACATCGTTTGGCTGGTCCTTCGCTGTCACCATAATGGTTGGGATACGGGATGTCGCCTCATGCTGACGAAGGGTCTGTAATACCTCAAAACCATCCATACCGGGCATCATCACGTCAAGCAAAATGAGGTCGGGAATTAAGCGCTTTGCTTGCTCAATGCCATCGGGGCCGTTATAAGCACACACAGCCTGGTAACCATAAGACGCGAGCATGCGCGATAATAATTCTGCCGCTGGCTTCTGATCGTCAATTACCAGGACGAGTACTTCTTCTGAATGCTTTGTCATCAGTCTTGTCTCCGTGCGCCTCTATCTTTGACGCTGGTGTGAGCCTCAAATTATTCTGGATACTTATGTCAAGCATTACGCAGCTTTGTGCTTTTGACATCACTCTGGCACATTTTAGTAGCGCGTATCATAATGACTACTCATATTCTAATTGCAAAATAACCTATCTGTGTTGTGAGAAGAATAAACATTTCGACATAAGCAGAAGAAACGAACCCTATGTCATCGAAGCAATCCGTAATATTCGGCGGTTTTATCGGGCTTTTGCTCGCTCTGGCTTTCGCATTTGGTTTTATCATCAATGATTTGGTTGATTTGAATGGTAATCAAATTGCAGTTGCAGCCGATACAGAAGATGCCTATGGTCTCTTATCAGAGACTGAAGATATTTTGCAGCGCGTCTATTTGCGCGATTTGCCGAGTCCGTCTGCGCGCGCATATGGAGCGATCCGTGGTGTGCTGGATACGCTTGATGATCGGAATACGTTTTTCATTGAACCGCCAGTCGCCCAAAGTGAGGCGCATGTTTTAGCCGGAACATATGGTGGGATCGGTGTACAAATTCAACTGAGTGAATCCGGCGATCTATTGCTGTTTCCGTTTGATGACAGTCCGGCAATGGAAGCTGGTATTCAGGATGGAGACCAACTCATTGCCATCAACACCGGACCCGTCAACTTCAATATGGGACTAGACACCATTGACCAGCAGCTCCGTGGTGAAGTCAAAGAGGGTAATGGCGTTGAAATTACTATCATCACGAATGAGGACGGCGAAGAACAAACTTACTATATTGAGTTTGCTGTTATCAATGTGCCATCAGTTGTATGGCGCGTTCTGGATGAGACAGCCATCGGTTATATCCAGATTTTGCGTTTTACCAACCGGACACCTGATGAGTTGGATCTCGCTATTGAGGCGTTATCTAATGCCGAGGTTGATGCTTTGGTGCTTGACCTGCGGGACAATAGCGGCGGTTTGCTAGCTGAGTCCATTGAGGTGGCAAATCGATTCCTGGATGGCGGCGTTGTAACCTATGAAATTCGCCAAAGCAGCGAAGAAACTTTTGAGGCTACTGACGGTGGCTCAGCTGTTAGTTGGCCTCTGGTTGTACTCGTTAATGATCGCACTGCGAGTGCATCAGAACTTGTTGCAGGTGCAATTCAGGATAATCAACGTGGTATCATTGTTGGCCAGACGACATTCGGTAAGGGCACCGTCCAACAAATTTATGTTTTGTCGGATGGCTCATCAATACACGTCACATCGGCTGAATGGCTTACTCCGTCGCGTAGCCACATTGATGGGGTAGGGCTGGTCCCGGACATAGCCATGATACCGGATGAAAACGGCAGAGACGTCGAGCTAGGCGAAGCTGTCCGTCACTTAAATGAATTACTCGCTAGTTAATAGCAGGCAGAGAATATCCAATGGCAAAAAAATCTCAACAGCAAGGCAGCGGCGACGGGCGAAAAATTGTCAGTCGCAATCGGCGTGCCAGGCATGATTACAATTTAGAAAAATCCTACGATGCCGGATTGGTCTTGATGGGGTCTGAGATCAAATCGATCCGCGACAACAAGGTCAACTTGGCAGATGGTTTTGTGCAGGAACGTGGTGGCGAACTATGGCTTATGAATACTCACATCGCACCATATGAAAAGGCGCATACCTACGGGCACACAGATCCGCGTCGACCAAGGAAGCTGCTCTTGCATAAGCGCGAGATCAACCAGATTATCACGCAAATACGCGAAAGCAGTTATACAGCGGTACCAACAACGCTCTATCTGGAGCGTGGACTGGCAAAAGTGGAAATCGCAATTGCGCGAGGTAAGCGGATGTACGATAAACGACAGGCCATTGCTAAACGTGATGCCCAACGCGATATTGAGCGAGCACTTCGCAATCGATAGGTTTCGCCCGGTCTATGAAGCAAACTATACCGTCTTCCATATTAGCAATTAATAACCTGGCTACCGACGAAAAGGTAGGCATCTATGCGCGGTTGATCCCTGAGTGGATTTTTGATGAATTCGGGATTGATCGGGCTTCGTTTTGCAAAGATGGCCAGCGTGTCATTGACTTCCAGTGCAAGGCACATAGCCGCTCTGTCGAAATTACGGTTAAACGAGCTGCTTCTGACCAGGACCCTATGCTCTACCTCAATATGGCC
Organism: Anaerolineaceae bacterium; assembly: GCA_002699585.1. Taxonomy (GTDB): domain Bacteria; phylum Chloroflexota; class Anaerolineae; order Aggregatilineales; family Phototrophicaceae; genus Phototrophicus. The sequence goes on from PABP01000013.1 coordinate 17,678, forward strand.
GATACCCTTTATCAGCAACTCCATGTCTTGCTGGTTGTCTTTAACGATATGGATAGCAAAAGATACAATATCGATGTCGACCAGGCCGGAAACCCTACATTCCTGGGCACATCGTCTCGCAACATCACTGAGGAAATCGCAGCTATGGAGGCGGGTCTCGGCCCTGGGCAAATCAGAAAAGGCCTACGCGCCTTCAAGAATGCTGTTCCAATCTTTGAAGATTTTATCATTGGCATGGGCCATGATTTATTCCTCATTGAGCCACTGGCATATCATAATGCCATCCTCTTTGAGAAATATGGATTTAACTACACTCAGGGAAAACAGGAGATGCAGAAAATCCATGATGAGTTCCAGCCGGGTGGGCGACTACATGATGCGCTCAACAATGACAACCCTTTCCGTCACCAAGAGGCCTGGAAGACCGTAAGAGGGCGGTCCTGGGCGATCCATGATGGCATTCTTGGGTATAAGTTTTCAGGTGCGCAGATGTACAAGCGCGTGGGCCACCACGCAGATGTAAATACGTTCCCCGATGCCATCTGGTAATATCACTCAACAAGCGGTTATTACTCCAGACTCGATCCGTGATGCGTTCAATGCTATTACGCGCCCCTTTGATGCCGACGTGGCCTTTCTCTATTCTTCGCTGGTCGAAGAATATCTACAGAATCCCAAGTATGATCGTATTGGGCCAAAAAGTAGTCGCCTGAATGCGATGTCAGATGTCATATTTGATGTCATGTCTGAAAGCCTGGGTAAAACCCGGCGAGCAGTAGGCGTTGAACCCCTCCCGGATGTGTCCCAACAAAATATCATTGCGAATATAAAAGCCGATGCCCAGGCTCATCACTTAGAATTGGCCATTCTTTCATGTTACTTCTATCGTTACGCGGCAAACCATCGCATTGAGTCGAATACCGAGTTCGCAAGTATTGTAGGTAAGAGCGTTCGTGACGTCCAAAGGCTGTTAAAACGTGGGCTACCACGAGTAGTACGGCAGTTTATCAACGCTGAACATGCGAGCCAACATCGCACCCAACGCGCACGCATCATCGCACAACTTCCAGACCATCGGCAGCATATTGGCCGTGATCGTCTGATACATGAAATAGCCGAGCTAATCCGCACGCAAAATCATAGCTTCATGATTTTAAGTGGTCCACCTGGGATAGGGAAAACCGCAGTTGCCTGCGCGGCTATCCGAGAGGCGCTAGATACGCATACCTTCGAAGCTTTCGTCTGGATAGATCGGCCAGAAAGCATCGAAAATATTAAGCAAACGATTCAATCAGCAGTAGAAGCGCCAGTTGACGACACGACAGCGTTTAGGGTGTTTGCGCAACGTGTTAGCGTATTACTTGTCATTGATGACGCACAGTTATCTTCAAATCAATTAGCAGAATGTATGCACTTATTGGCATACTGCCATGTGTTATTGACAATGCAACGCGCACCACACGCACTCCAACCGCATGCCAAGCTCATCCCGCTACATGATCTTTCTGACGATGATGCGCGCTCAATTGCTTTGGAAATCGCCCTGGAAAATGGTGCGGATCCTATAACTGCTGAACAAGCTGCTGACAAGGCCCTCGCAGAGGCGGGTGGTAATCCACAACGCATTCAATGGCTGACAAATCGCTATATTAGCGGATATGAACTTATCGCGATAAATAACCATGTCATCCAATCGACTTTGACGCATGATGATGCCATATTTTCCAGTCTCGTCTTGTTGTGTCTGGTAAATAAAACAGGCATCTCGGAAGAGGATCTTTCAAGAATACAAGCACCTATATCCCTTCGATCAGCACGGGCGTTGGTGCGCAGTACATTGGTCTATTATCGAAACGGTCGCTTCCATGCAGAAAACAGCATTATCAAACTGGTCACTAGCCAGGGACAGCCGCTATCAGTACGCCAGGAAGTGGGTAGGGTAGTTAACATCACTCTAAACCATCTACAGCACTTACCAGAGCAGCTGCGTATTACGATCAGTGACAGCCTTGTTACTGATCGATGGTTAGCCAATGAATATTGGGACTCTATCTCCTTTATGGCCCGATTTCATCACTTAGCACGGGAGAGCGACCAGCTTGCAGCATGGCTCAATGCATTCCTCGGTTATGTGGATACGGTAGAGCAGCCGGATGGCATGCTGTATACGAGCTTAGCTTCCGTTCTTCGCAGGCAGAACAAGCACGAGGCAGCGATTGCCGCTACAACTGAGGCGATCAGAGTATGTGGCGCCGCGGGGGATTTTGTTGGCGTAGGGTGGGGCACTGCTGAGCTTGGTGCAATCTACTTGGCATCAAGCCATTATGAAAACGCTGCTCAAGCGCTTCAGGATGCTCTAGATTACGCCCAGCGTTTAAGTGAGCTGAATTTATTGCATTTTGTCCACAGCTTACTCGCAAAGCTCTTCCTGGAATTAGAAGACTATCCATCTGCTGCGGAACACATATCCATTGCCCCTCAGTCATGGACAACCTTAGTAATGCAATGTGACATTGCAACACGATTGGGTAGGTGGGGTCAAGCTCAGCAGGTACTCAAGCTCATGGATACCAACCTTATGAAGCAGCCAGAAGTGCAAACTACAAAGGCAGCGGAACTAGTATTACTCAAAGGGCATTTATACTTTGCTCAAGGGTTGTATCAGCAAGCAGCATCCTTCTACCAGTTGGCTGCTGAGAAATTTGGTATTGCGCAACAGTTTTTGAAGCAGGCCAGAGCCATGACAAACGCGAGTGCCTGCTTTGTGCAAGACGAACACAGACGAGAAGAAGGTATTCGTATGCTAATTAGTTTATTGCACCAACAGCAGCAATTGAATGACGCAGTTGGCATGGCAGCTACCCGAAAAAACCTCGAATATGCACAATTTTTGGCACACAGCGGTGATCACACAGATGAGCGTCTTGACGAGCAAGATACAGACCAGTAAAATACCCCTCATTAGCCCCATTCGTCTAGTGGCCTAGGACGCCGCCCTCTCAAGGCGGAAACAGGAGTTCGAGTCTCCTATGGGGTATCACCAAAGCCCCAATATGGGGCTTTTTGATTAGCATTGCTCTTTATTGCATATACGTGCAATTATATGTAGTTATATACGCAGTACTTTTATCATGAGTAATACACTAACGAGGTGAGTATCGTGCGCCAGCAGAGCTTGACCTTTCGACAGAAGGAAACGCAGTACGTTATTGGCCGCTGGATGGCTAATGAGTCATGTAGTCTCGTTGGTGTCGGCAGCATTGGCAAATCCAATCTTCTGCGCCATCTAGCTGATCCTAAAGTGTATGCGCGCTACGGTGATCCCTCACGCAAAATCAAAACGCTGAATCTGGACCCGTACTTACTCGGCCCTTTGCCAAGCGAACCTGATCCGCAGTTCCGCATTTGGTCAGCTTATGAGTTGATGATGCATCGGCTCTATTTAGCTTTTTATCCTTTTGAAGAGTTTGGGAAAGATGCATCGATTTTTTACGATGCCTATCAAGCACTGCAGGATGGGACAAATCCCCTATTCGCCTACATGGGCATCCGCTACTTTGAATTGGGTCTCCAATTTCTTCTGACACATGGTTATCAAATCGTGTTCATGTTCGACGAGTTCGATGCGTGGCTGCGACTTATGCCTGCTGCATTTTTCCAGGGGCTGCGTGGCTTGCGTGACAACTACAAGTCTCAGCTCATGTATTTAACGTTTACGCGTAAGCCGCTACTCAGTTTGATCGAGAACGAGGACCAACGGCGCGAGTTAGAGCCATTCTACGAGCTTCTCATTGACAATACGCTCTTTGTAGGACCCTACTCTACAGAGGATGCCGTCGGTATGCTCAATCGCCTTGAGGCGCGTCACCAAATGCAACTTGCGCAGCACGCCAAGCAGTACTTGCTGAAGGCTACCGGCCACCATGCAGGTCTGATCAGAGCAGCCTTCAAAGCACGCGACGTTCTCGATAACCTGCCATCTAACTATGATTATTGGAAAGCCGTTGCGGCTCTTGCCAAACAAGCTAACGTGCAAACAGAAGCCAACGTCATTCTCGAAAGCCTCTCAGAGAATGAACTACAGGCGTTACGGAGCATTATCAAAGGCACACTCACTGAAAATCAGACTGCCTTTATCCCTACGTTGATTGAGAAAGGACTTATTGCCACGGATGCTGCCACACGTAAGCTAAGCATCGTGCCTGATGTCCTGGTGCCCATCCTGCGGTAAATGAACATGCCCTACCTTATCCCCACAGCAGAGTACCAGAGTGAGATAGAGATAAAGCGATCGAGGTTTATCTCTATTGCTGCCTTCGCTGATACGGTTGCCTCAGCAAAAGCGTTTATTCGTCATGCTCAGGATGTACTGCCTGGGGCTAACCATTATGTTTACGCCTATCGCATCGGCTACGACAAGACAGTTACTGAAGGTATGAGTGATGCGGGTGAACCCAGCGGAACAGCAGGTCCGCCTACCCTGGCTGTTGTGCGTGGCACAGACATTGGTGATGTGGTGCTCGTCACAGCGCGGTATTTTGGAGGCACCAAACTAGGTACGGGGGGCCTTGTTCGGGCCTATACGGAATCAGCACAGGTCTGCTTTGAAGGCCTGCCAACTGCACTAAAAGTCGAGAAGACAGAGATCAAGCTACTGATACCCTACCGTTTCTATGATCTCATCCAGCGCGACTTACCAAATTATGAAGCGGAAGTAATTGACACCGAATTTGCTGAGGATGTGACACTCAGCGTACGTTTACCGCTCGCGCACGCTGAGTCCTTTAGTGCCTATCTAGTCGAAATAACTGCTGGCGCCGTCATCTTGCAGGATTGATTATTCTTCGTCATCAATGCCGCTGGAAAGTGTTGTCGCAATATGGCGCTTAAGCTGACCCAGCGAGGCATCACGAGGTGCGATGAGTTCCGCTCGACCAATAAACTCACGGGCATCATCATGCTGGTCATTATCAAATAACATCTGCCCTGCTCTCACCAGCAAAGGTACATAAGCGGGTGCGCTGGCCAATCCCTTGTTCAGATATTCAAAAGCAAGCTCTTTTTCGCCAGTCTCCCAAAAGTTCTTGCTGAGCAGTTCCATTACGTCCGGGTGCCCCTCTACAACCTTATCCGCATCCAACAACACTTCGATACTTGATTCTTCATCATCGTTCAGCGCATACGCACGAGCTAAGGCCGTATAGGCATCAACAAACGAAGGTGCTTCTTCAATGACTTCTTCCAAGAACTCAAGATCGGAGTCTGAAGGTACGTTGTCGGCATCGATCTTCGCCACAATCTCAGCAAAACGAAATTCAAAGTCAGAATTGAGGGCAATCAAGCGTTGCATTTCGATTTCCGCTTGAATGTCATTGTCGTCTGTCTTTTGCGCGGCAGCATCTAGGGTGCTGAGAGCTTTGTCGTTCTCGTAATCCAGGATATACATACTCGCCAACGTAATGAGTTGCTCAGCGTCAGAGTCCAGATTGATATGTTTTTCTGCAATTGCGACCCCTGGCTCGACGTCATCCATATCCTCTAATTCGTCGATTAAGTCGGTGATATAACGGCGCTCGACATCTTCTTTGAGAATTGTCTCGAATTGCCGCCAGAACTTGTCCTCATCAACGTATTTGAGAAGCAATGCTTGACTGAAGCGCCCCCGTAATGTGGGCTGGATGGCTAATGCGCGATCATAGGCCTCTATAGCTTCTCGCTCATAGCGTAGCTCATCAGTCGCCTCAATTAAAACGAGGTCCGGTTTTTCAATATGAATTGTGCCTGTGCGTAATGCAATATGGAGATAAGTGGCATAATCCACAAAAAGATCGTTGTCAGTTATGCTACCTTTGCTGATGACCCCCTGAAGCGTTGCAATCGCGTTTTCAGCGTTATTCATAGCAATTTGCTTGGCGGCTATCGCACGAGCAAGCCAAAGACTGTCTAAGTGAGTATTACGGGATTCCTCAAGAAACCGAAAAGCAACTTGTGTATAGCCTGCAGCCCACAGAGCGTTAGCCAGAATAATCGTAGCAGCGGGATCATAATCCCACTTGGTAAGGACGCTGGGGATTTCATCCTGGATCCAGTCACCAATGACAACATACCCTGGCAAAAAACTGCGAGCGATAGCATCGGCTGCAATGCGAATGAGCGCAGGGTTGTCAGCTGCGTCGACTAAATCTAACAAGTCTTCAAGAATAGCGTCATCCTCCCAATCCCATTCCCATAGATGGAGAAATAACTTTGCTTCCCATTCAAAGAGCTTTTTAGCAAATTGCTCCGCGAGTTCTGCCTCGCTGATAGTCAGCGGTAGTGACCTGTCACGCCTTTCATCGTCTGCGCCGATTAGATCAGCTAGTTTTATTGCGACTTCTGGCAGCAGCGTAACCAACCCACCCCAATCAGACGCATTCCAGGACAATGTCGTTTCTTCTTCGTCCTCATCTTCGACCAGATCATTCTCGATGGTCAAGCTGAATTTGAGTCCCTCACCTTCCTGAGTGATGTTCCCACTGATGGCGACATTTTCTGTCAGATCATCAAGTTGCCAGTCATCGACATCAAACTGACTGTCTTTAGCATCTAGCTCGTAAGCTTCAGTATCTGCCCCATCGAGGTTAAGCGGCAGTCGATAGACAGTGACATCGGCCCACTTCTCCAGCAAATAGCTCAGGATTGCCCATACTGCCATGCCCTTCTCAGGTGACGCACTACAAGTAATTGGCCATAAGCCAATACGATACGGGAACTGCTGCTGAGCGACTACCTGGCTCAAATTGGATACAGAGCCAAACACAGCCGTATCTTGCTGCGTCCTGACTGCTTTCACTTTACTCATGATAAGATTACGTGTAAGTTCAGAAAAAGATTCACTACTCACAATTTAGCCTTTTACGTTCTTCTAGTTCGATCAATCAATGGGTTCAATATTACTTCTTAGTGTGCCTGTGTGCTAGAACGATATCTGCAAGCAATATCTGCAAATCAAAAAGCGCCCACATCAGTAGGCGCTCTCTAAACGAGTGTCTATTGGAATTTAGCTGCCAAATGTGATGACAGGCACCGAAGCGTAGTCGCCGCGGAATAGGACGAACTGATTGTTCACCCAGCCCCGCCCGAAGACGCCTTCAACATAGAACCATACGCCATCCGCGGTGCGTCCAACAGCAGCCAACTCTGTGCCACCTGGCACTGTCGCAACAACACCAAAGCCCGCACTTGGGCCACTACGAACATTCAAATAGCCCGTATTGACCACAATGCGATTGCCAGTTGCAACCATGTCAACCGAGGTTGACGTTGAACCATTGCTTACAGCACTCGGTGAGATTCCAGTACAAACACTGGTGACGCCTTCACGCGGGACGATAACCTCGGCCAGGACCAACCCAACGGTCCCATCCTGTAGTTCAAAGATGGTGAAATCGCCACGACGGCCTACGATATAACCCTCAGTGCCGTTCGGTAGCAGGAAGGAATCACGATTGGCGATGCCATCAAAACGAATCGGATGTTCACCAACTGTCACGCCAACCTGATCGTTGCCACATTCCAGCAAGCGCAATTCGACAGCATCCATCCAACCCGCAGCAACACCTTCGATACTCACGTAGTACCAGATGGTGCCATCAACCGTTTCCTGGTCTAGCAGTGGATAGATGGTGCCAGGGTCATTGGGCACACTTGTGAAGGTGTGCATCGAGTCATAAGAGGGTTCGGCATACATATCCTTACCCAGCAGGGATACACCCGTCACCTGACGTCCACTGGAGACACTCGGGGCTGAGCCACCGCCCTGTCCCAGGGAAGCCACACTACCGGGTGCGATGATAACCGCATCGTTAATCAGCGGAACGCTGCTGTAATCACCCCGGAACAAGATGAACTCGTTATTGATCCAGCCACGCCCGAAGACGCCTTCAACCAGCATCCAAACATCGTCATTGGCGCGACCAGCGACAGCTAACTCGGTGCCACCCGGTACTGTCGCAACGATAGCATACTCTGCGCCTGGGCCAGTGCGGATGTTCAGGAAACCTGTATTAACGATTGCCAGGTTCGCCGGACGTACGGGTTGGGTAACAACGCCCCCACCCTGGCCGAGTGAGCTGTTGGGGTTCACGATGGCTGGCAAATTGTCACATACTGAGACCACATCATCTGAGCGGGGCGCAACAGCGTTGACATCAACCAAACCCAACGTGCCATCTGGCATCTTAAAGCGATAGTACACGTTGTTGACACCACCAAAGCCCAGCAGCAGGCCTTCAACACCTGGGGGCAGCAAATAGCTATCCTGATTGGAAATGCCCTCAAAACGAATGGGCGTTTCTGATGTTGTGACGCCAACAGTTTCCGGGCCACAGTCGAGAATGCGAATATCAACTGCATCCATCCAACCTGAGCCAACACCGGCCACACTCACCAGATACCAGATCGTGCCATCGACTGTACGCTGATCGAGCAGCGGATACACCGTAAAAGGATCGTTAGGCACACTGGTGCTGACATGCATCGAATCATAGTCGGGCTGGGCATACATATCTTTGCCCAACAGCGACACACCCGTTACGCCTGATCCGTAGACAGATATGACACCCACACCGACCGCGCCTGTTGTCGTGACAACCTGGCTGGCGGCATCAATGTAGGCCACATTTGTGAAGTCGCCACGCGGTAGTGTAAAGGTGATGTTCACCCAACCAGCACCAACTTCTGTAGAAACCTGGTACCAGACATCATCACCGGCTGCTCCTAATACAGGAAGTTCACTGCCACCGACTACTGTTGCCAGAATCGGATAGCTTACCCCAGGACCAGTGCGAACATTTAAAAAGCTAGTATTTACGACGAGTTTCGGCTGCGCGAAAGTGACACGGCCTGTGTCAGTCTGCGCGATAACCGGCATACTCACTACGAGGCCCAGCATCAGTGCTACTACTAAAGTTAATAGCACAATGCGGTTTTGAGGTCTCATTGAACCCTCCTGTGGACTTCCCATGGTAGATTAATCTATTGAATGATTCAGTAAAACATATCTGCTTAACAGTATAAGCTGACGCCTATTAATCAGCAAATAGATTTCTCAATTTATTACGATGCCCAAACATCCGGTGCAGCGTAGCCTTTGCGTCAGGTTCGCGTTACTTAGGCGTTTGTTGCACTTCCATCGATGTCCCATTACGATGAAAACATAGAAACCCAGAATCCTATCGAGGAAGCACCTATGTACCGACCTACCCTTTTACTTATCTTGTTTGTGTTGGCGAACGTGTTTGGCAGTGTTATCTATGCACAGGATGACAACTGTGCGCAGGATTGCACAACGCCAAGCTACGGCTTAACAGCGTCTGAATTGGCCGAAATCGAAGACGTACCCCTCAACTATCTAGACCCCAATCAGACCTTGATGCATGATCGCCGTTATATGAGCGTTACCGGCACAACAACAGTCTACGATGCGCCGGGCGGAAACGTCATCAGGACAATCGATCAAGGCTTCAACTATGTGACCGCGCTCGAAGATGCGGATGGTTGGACACGCATAAATGGCGATGAGTGGGTCCAGACAGCGAATCTAACAGATGTGAATTGGAATGTTTCTGCGTTTACAGGCATCGTCTTGCCAGAAGAAATGCCTACTTACACAATTGCATGGGCACTCGTCAATATGTATCCGAGTAAAATCCCAGGCGGCACACCATCCGAAGATTTCGATTTGATCTATCGCTACACGGAACTGCATATCTTCGCGACTGAAACTGTAGATGGGTTTCGCTGGTATCAGATTGGGCCGGACATGTGGGTTCATCAGCATCGTGTCGCCAAGATTATACCTCTTACGGAAAAGCCCGAAGGCGTCGATACAGAACAGTGGATCAGCATTGATCTATATGAGCAAGTTCTCATTGCTTATGAAAACGAACGCCCTGTATTCGCTACCCTGGTTGCTACAGGCCTGGATCGGTGGCCGACCTACGAAGGCACATTCCGTATTTACTATCGTGCACGGCGAGAATTCATGAGTTGGGGAACGGTTGGTGATGACTATTATTCACTGGAAGAAGTTCCCTGGACAATGTACTTCGACGACGGCAGAGCTTTGCACGGGGCCTACTGGCATGATGGATTTGGCTATCGCCGGAGTCATGGGTGCGTCAACATGAGCATTACGGATGCACACTGGCTGTACCAGTGGGTTGCAGAAATCATGGGGTCGCAAGCATCACCCGATATTGAAGAAGGTCCGTTTGTACACGTTTATAGCAGCGGGACCTACGACTCATAGTCTAAAATCTTCCTATCGCTAATGGACAAGATGAACCACAAAAGGGACGCGACAATCGCGTCCCTTTTGAATTTTGGCATTTTTGCATGAATTATTTTTAGTTAGACAAAGGAAGAATGTCACAATTGTGTTTGGCGGATTTGTCATACACTTTTACTGGTTTTTATTAAGAGCTATTCACTCCATAGGGTCGGTGGGGATATTGCATCGATATTCTGGAATTTGTTGGTTGCACGCCGTTTGTTTCAACTTGGATCACAAGGATCAGCATTATGACAGCTACAAAAGCAGGATCGCTACGTGGCACAGAGATCGCGACAACTCAAGTAAGCGCAGATAATTATCGTGCGCTGTATCAAATCGGATGGATCGCAGCCATTATTTCAGTGCTACTGGGTGTGCTGGAAATTGCCCTGACAATGTTGCCGAATGGCACGTCAGATAATATGAGCAGCATAAACGATTGGTTCCTGCTGTTACAAGATGATACCTTCATGGGCTTGCGAGATCTCGGCCTGGTCAATCTCGGACTCGTGATGGCGGGCGTCATGCTGTATCTCGCTCTTTATTTGGTTTTACGACGTGCCAACCCCAGTTGGGCGCTGGTCGGGCTGGTAATGTACCTGATGGGTTCAGCGATCTTCTTCGCCACCAATCGCGCCTTCCCGTTGCTTGACCTGAGCAATCAATATACGCTTGCCTCCAGCGCATCACAGCGAGCGACTTTAGAAGCCGCGGGACAGGCTTTACTCTCCGTCGGGCAAAGCCACACGCCGGGAACGTTTCTCGCCTTTTTTATCAGCGGTGCGGCCGGTATTGCGATGTCGATTGCGATGCTATCCAGCGCCGAGTTCAGCAAAATTGTGGCATGGATCGGCATTGTGGGATCGATTGGTTTGGTCATTTATGAGATCAGCAATGACTTTATGATCGGCGTCGGTGGTTCTGTGATGGGCATCGCTACAGTTGGCGGCATCCTGACGCTGATCTGGCAGGTTGTTGTAGCATGGAAATTGTATAAACTGAGTACAAGCACGGCATAGCGTTTATACGTTCCTGATTTAGGTTTTGTACAATCCGCGAGTATATTTGCGGATCGTTTTGTTTTAGTCGGGTCATTTTCCCGCTGATTTTTTATGTAGACCGTTTTGCATATTGCACTGATACAAAAGCCGTTTATCATCTACTATCATTAGCATCCACGGATCACACTCAACCCAGGTTACATAGCATGAGCTATGATTTATCCCATGTGCTCAGTCAATATCTGGAAAAATCCGGATATGAGCGAAAAGATGTTTCTGTCATCCAGCCAGCAGATATTTTTCTGACACGCGCAGGTGACATTATTATTGAACGCCTATTTAGCTTCGAGCGTCATGGCCGATTGCTGGCTTTGAGGCCGGAATTTACGTCAGCAGCCGCACGGCAGTATGCAAGCGGTCATTATACTGGACCGCAGCGCTGGTTTTTCTCTGGTCCGATTTTTGAAGACTTGTCTGATACCCCATTCCAAAACCAGCGTCCCAGCGTCGGTGCAGAATTCTTGAATGCAACGGGCATAGCAGCCGATTTTGAAGTAATGCGTACAGTTGTTGGGGGCATCCAGCAGACAGACCTCGTCAACTGGAAATTGGTCATTGGCCATGCAGCTTTACAGAAGCATATTATGGGCCAGCAAGGCCTCGACCATCATCAATACCGCTTACTGCTCAACCAACGGGAAACACTAAAGTCGCAAGGCATAAAAGCCGTTGAGGCTAAACTACGTTCGATGGTTGTAGAAGCTACCGATGGCCCTGCCAAACAGCTCAACGAAGCTACTTCAGAGATTTCTGCGCAGCACATGCTAGACGTGCTGCTGGATTCGACGCAATATGGCTCGACAATGGGCAACCGAACCCGTAAAGACATCGCGCAGCGCATTCTGGCAAAGCATCAGCGTAACCAGGATCTTGATGTTCTGCTACATGGTCTAGAAGTGTTCGCGAAATGGACAAACTTGCGAGGCGAACCCTCTGAGGTGATAGAAGCTGTTGCAACCATGCTCACTCCAGATGATGCAGAAGGCCACCAGTATCTCGAAGAATGGCAATCCACTGTCAATCTCTTGGTAAGTAGCGGCATTCCTGAGTCACAGATCATTTTGCAGCCGAATCTAGCACGCAATTGGGAATACTACACGGGCATTGTCTTTGGTATTGAGGTCGATGAAACCTATGTGGCTGCTGGTGGTCGTTATGATGACCTGGCGACCTTGATTAACTACGATGCTGTTGCGATTCCGGCTGTCGGGTTTTCATATTACATTGATAGCTTGAAGGAATTCTTGCCTGAGCCTGAAAAATCACCCATTTTGGAGATTGTTTCGACAGCTGAAGCCATTGCTGCTGGACAGATAGCGGCTGAGTTTCTCAGGTCAAATGGCATTATGGCAATTCTCACGCTAACTGATGAAAGCACAAGCAAAGATACTGCGAAAACCATCCAAACTCGTACAGACAATGAGATCGTCTACCAAGGCATCTCCTACCCCATAACTGATCTGGACCCATTGCTAACTGCACTAGGCGCTATAACATATGACCAATGATTTTACGTTCGCCCTACCCAGCAAAGGCGCAATTGCGGAACCGACTCTTAACTTCCTACGTGATAGTGGGCTAAAGGTCGTCAAACCCAATCCGCGCCAGTATACAGGCGATATTCCAGCAATTGATGGCCTGTCAGTTCTTTTCCAACGCGCGAAAGATGTGCTCTATAAAGTCAGCGATGGGACAGCCCAACTGGGCGTCACAGGCTATGACATCGTGCGAGAGAATCCCAGTGACGATATCGTTATTATTAACGATAAGTTGGGATACGGGCATTGCAGCTTAGTCGTGGCTGTACCTGAGTCATGGGTCGATGTCGAAAATATGCAGGACCTTGTCGAGGTCGCTAACGACCTGCGCGACAAAAAACAGAAGAACCTGCGCGTCGCGACTACGTTTCCGTTCTTGACGCGCCAGTTCCTGCACAAGCACCATATTCATCACTTCACGATTGTCAAAGCAGATGGCGCAATTGAAGCTGCGCCAACCATCGGCTATGCGGACATCATTGTCGATCTGACTCAGACAGGCACGACCCTACGAGAAAATCATCTCAAGATGCTGCCGGATGGCAGTATTATCGACTCAGAAGCCTGCTTAATTGGCAATCGACCTGCATTTGAAGCGCATCCAGAGCTATTTGACATCACCAAAGTACTGCTTGAATATATGGATGCCGCGATGCATGCCCGCCAGATCTATCAGGTGACAGTCGACATCCAGGGCAAAAGCAGCGAAGACATTGCCAAGCGCATCCTGGAACATCCGTTAACACGCGGCTTGATTGGGCCAACGCTGGCACCGATTTATACCAGCGAACCCGGCACATGGTACTCAGCGACGTTAACAATCAAGCACAAAGACATCCTGCAGGCCGTTAATCACCTGATTTCTATTGGTGGACGCCACGCAGTTGTGATGCCTTCGCGCTATGTGTTTATGGAAGCTTCAGAGACTTATCAAAAGCTTCTCGCGCAGTTAGGTCGTGCTTAGGCTCGCTTCGACCTCGTCGAGAGTTTGGTCGATCAAGCTGCGCGTACCCTGGCTTTCGGACCCCATTTCGACAGCCATCGACAGGCCCAACAAGCTAATACCTGGCGGAAACCGATTATTGTCTGCCAGGTTCATCGTCAGCAGCGGGCAGCACATCAGCGCTGATTTTAGATAAGCACGCCAATCCGCAGGCAACCAATTCTTTTGTGTCAGCATGTGGACGATGGGCTGTAACACGCGATCTGATTTGGATTTAAGGAAAATGTGTCGGACTTCTGGCAGATGATAGTCATGTTCTACAATCCAGGTATCACCATCTCTCGTTATCGTGATATGGGTTTGGGCATCCTTCACCTGAGGATGGTACATCCACATGGCGAAGACATTATGAAAAAGCGGCTTGGTGAGGTCGAGCAGTGGGTGATGGTGGCCCGCGAAGGCCGGATCAAAATATAACAGTGTCGGCGGCTGGGGGTGTTCTTTGAGGAATACGTTACCGTTATGAGCATCACCATGGCCAATGACCGCCGAACCCTCCTGCGCTGGTTCTAGCAATTTATTAGCCCTGCTCACAATATCTGCGAGCGTTTCCTCATACTGCTGGCCATTGATGACCCACTTTACGCCAGCAACCTCGCCCATTGTTGATGTCATACCCGGCAGTTGAATCGGAATATCACTGCTTGCGTGGGCAATGTCACCGTAAAAACGCATCAACCGACCACGAACTAACCTGTGATGAAACAATTGATGTACAGGTGATTGGGCGGCTTCTTCTGCTGTTTGCCAGATAAGCGTATTTTGATAGTGCTGCAACAGACGATCATCTGAGCGATTTTGAGCGCCTGTTAAAACATCAAGCAGATCACTCTGATTGTTTTCAATGGTCCAGGCCACATCAAATACAGACAGGTCATCGATGACTTCATAGACCAGCATTTGCTTACCCGGTTCTTCCGAACGATAAATCGGCTGGATGACGTTGTAGCCAGCTTTTGCCAGCATCTCCGCATTGTAGTATTCCTCAATGACGGTATCCGTCTCCGTGTGGGACTTGAAGAAATACTTGGTTCCATCAGCGAGATGCATAAATCCATTGAAAGAATTGAGCGAAACAGCCGACGGACGCAGTTCAATGGACGTAATGTCAAAAGGAAGTTCACGCTGCATGAAACCGAGGAGCAGCGTTTCCGCTGCCCCCAGGTCTTCACTTTGCAGATCACGGACTTGCTGCAAAACATCCGACATTAGTCGCGTTCCTTGAGGATTTCGTTGCGCAGGCGCAGGGCCATCGCGTGAGCTGGGAAACCCTCATAGTCAGCGAGGATAGCGACATCTTCGTGCAAGCGTTCATAACCTTCGCGAGAGAGATAACCTACCCCGCTGCGCTTCAGGAAGTCCTGAACACTGACCGATGAGAAAGTACGCGCAAAACCACCTGTCGGTAGAATCGCGTTCAGGCCGAGGGCGTAGTTGGCTGTTGGGATAGGTGTTAAGTCGCCAAGCAGGATTTCGCCAGCGTTTTTGAGCTTTTGCAGCGCGATAAATGGATCTTGGACAAGGACTTCGAGATGCTCGGGCGCATAGTCGTTGACGAAAGCAATCGACTCATCCAGGCTTTCGGTCAACATGATACCACCATATTTGCTGAGAACTGTTTCCACAAATTCTTGACGCCATTCTGGGAGCTGGGCAATATAGTCCGGCAGGATTGCCAGGGCAGCATCAGCGACCTGTTTACTATGCGTCACCAGCAATGCTGCCGAATCCGGGCCATGTTCGGCCTCGACAAGTAAGTCGAGTGCGGCCAAGCGCGGGTCAACGTGTTCGTCAGCCAGGATGATGGATTCACTGGGGCCAGCCGGAAGGCCCACATCAATCTTATTACTGACAAGTCGCTTAGCTGCCGAAACATAGCTGCTGCCGGGACCAACAGCTTTCTGTACAGGGGCAATCGTATCTGTGCCGTAAGCGATAGCTGCAATCGCCTGGATACCACCGACAGCATAGACTTCATCAATGCCACAGATTTCCGCGCCAACCAGCGTCGCATCATTGGCTTTGCCCTCTGGGCTTGGCGGCGTCACAACGCAGATGCGAGGCACACCCGCCACTTTAGCCGGAACGCCGAGCATCAGCATGACCGACGGAAAATAGCCCTTACCACTTGGCACCGTCAGGGCGACGCTGGAAATTGGCGATACCTTTTCGCCAGCCATGATGCCCGGTTTGACGGTCGTGAACCACATTTCTTCTGGCATCTGCTCTTCGTGGAAGCGACGAATATTGTCGTAAGCGGCTTCGATGGCCTGGATGAGGCGCGGCTCCAAACGAGCGCGGGCTGCAGCGAAGTCTTCGGGTTTAGCCTTGAGTAGTTCAACACTGGCATTTTCCGTGTCGTATTTGCGCGAGTATTTGACAACAGCTTCGTCACCATTTTCCCGAATATCATCGATAATACCCTGGGCCAGCGGGAACAAATCCTGAATATCTTGCTCGGCACGCGTCATAATCGTAGCGCGTTGTTCGTCGGTAAGGTCTTTGAGTTTCATGTATTGGATCATGATGCCGCTTTCTATTGATTAGCTTGCTATTGATTAGCTTGCGTATTGGATGAGCCTGATTGGTAAATAAAAAGCGCAGGACAGTGTTGCCCCGCGCCATTTTACTCTATGAGGATCGTTCTTAGGAACGAACAGGTTCTACGACTTCTGAACGGCGTCGTGAACCATCCCAGCGAATATCCGGCACGAGGATGTCGATTTTCGTGCGTATACGATCAGCATGATGTCGCAGATCTTCAAGGATCAACTTCACTTCTGATTTGACATCCTGTGAAGGCACATAGCCTATCGCATCCAGATTTTCTCGAATGGGATTGTAGTAATGCTGCTCTAGTTCGCCACGGGGGTTGTCGTAATGGCTGATGGTGACATCCATGCCGAGGTCTTTACCGACTTCCTGCACGATTTCAGCCAATTTCACAATAGAGTAGGATTCCGCGAACTGGTTAAAGACACGAAATTCGCCTTCTTCCGGTGGGTTTTCCACGGCAAGTTGCAGGCAGCGCATGGAATCACGCAGTGGCAAGAAACCACGAACCATTGTACCCGCACCATAGAGCGTTAATGGATGATCGACAACAGCTTGAGCACAGAAGCGATTCATGGCTGTACCAAAGCTCTGGTCGAAATCGAAGCGCGTACACAGGCGAGGATCATCGCCCATACCAGGCCACTGTGTCCCGAAGACGACGCCCTGCATGATGTCTGTTGCACGTATGCCCCAGATTTTGCTGGCAAACATCGTATTGTGGGAATCGTGGACTTTACTCTGGTGATACCAGCTACCCGCCTGACGTGGGAACGGCAAACGATCTTTACGGCCCCGGTACTCTACTTCGAAGAAGCCTTCGGGAATATCAACATTGGGCTGGCCATATTCCCCCATTGTACCCAATTTAACGAGATGCGCCTGGGGTGCCACTTCTTTGATAGCCCAGAGGATGTTCATGTTGGTGGTGATATTGTTTACTTGCGTCCAAACGCTGTGCTTCTGGTCGATCATGGAGTACGGTGCAGACGGCATTTGGGCCAGATGGACAACTGCATCTGGTTGGAACTCCGCAATAAAGTTCTTCACAAAGTCATAATCGCATAGGTCGCCAACCCGAAAATCAAGTTCCGTTCCATATTGCTCTTTAAAAGCCGCAAGACGGTCACCATGATCATAAACAGGGAGCGCACTCATGCTGTTGACTTCAGCAACCCATTCGCGGCGCAGCAATTTGTCAGCGCCGGCAACTTCATGACCCTGGGATGTGAGGTACTGTGCCAAGGCCCATCCCAAATAGCCATCGATACCGGCGATAAATACTTTCATCAGAGACTCCGATGTGTTCTGAATACCTATACAAATCAACACAGATAGTGTGTTGACGTTACTCTTCTAGAATCTAAACGTCATGAGTCTAGCCAAGGCCCTTATGGATGTCAAGGAAGCGCCACAGCAACTTCTGGTTGGAAGTTGTGTAAGTAGCCAGACACTGCCAGTAACTCCGCATTGAGAACACTGGAACCCGCCGCCCCACGAATCGTGTTATGTGACAGCGCTGCGAATTTATAGCCTAGAACAGTGCACTCCCGCAGTCGGCCAATCGACGTCATCATGCCACCGCCGGCATTCCGATCTCGGCGTGGTTGGGGCCGATCAACCTGTGGTAAATATTGTAATGGTCGCTCTGGCGCAGACGGCAGCATCGCAACACGTTCATCGCCTGTATAACCTTCCCACGCGGCAATAACATCATCAATAGCTGGCTTTGAAGCAAGGTCAATGGAAACGTTCACCAAGTGGCCATCAATGACGGGTACGCGGGTACATGTTGCGCTGACGAGCATCTCGTAAGGCAGCACCCTTGCATCACTATACGCGCCCAGCATCTTTATCGATTCAGTTTCCATCTTGTCTTCGTCGGATGGTACATAGGGAATCACGTTCGCAATAATATCCAGAGAAGCGACACCCGGATAACCTGCCCCACTGATAGCCTGCTCCGAAACGACAATGACGCGCTCAATACCAAACTGACGCAGCGGAGCCAGCGCCATCACAAGCGGCATGACCGTGCAATTACTGTTGGCGACAAGTGCGCCAGTATCCCAACCGCGATTAGCGCGCTGGATATCGATTAAGCTGACGTGGTCCGCGTTGATTTCCGGCAGCAGCAAAGGAACATCAGCAGCCATGCGATGAGCCGAGGCATTGGTGCAGACCACATGCCCTTCTGATGCCAACTGTGGCTCACGGTCAACAGCAGCTTCTTTAGGTAATGCGCTGAAGACGAGTAGTGAATCTAGCTTGGCATCGAGAGGCTTAACAACAATATCGGTAACCGAAGACGGCGGATTGCCATCCAGCACCCAGTTGACAGCTTCGCCATATTTTTTCCCGGCGCTGGACTTGCCAACCAGCTCGGCAACCCGGAACCAGGGATGACCGTCCAGGAGTTGGATAAAGCGCTGCCCAACGGCACCTGTCGCACCCAAAATCGCCACATCAAGTTTGCTATGCATGAATGTATACCTCGTAGGTGAGCTAGCCCTCAAATCCAGGGTTCACTAAGACTGAGGGGACTTGACGAGAAAGTTGCACCATCGTATCACTCAAAGGTGCTATTTGACAACGTCATAACCAGAACTTACAATTTTTCTGAAAACGGTCTGCTAAATTCGGTTGGGGTGACCTCATATGCCATATGAGATGCAAGATACACGGCGCAAGATCATCGATATTTTGCGGGAAAATAACCAGGCAACAGTCGATACAATTGTCAACTACCTAGCTGATAACTACGATCAGGAGCTCACTGCAGTCACAGTTCGACATCATCTCAACATTCTACAAGAGGATAATCTGGTTCGTTCTGATACACTTAAGCACCGCACTTCGCCAGGGCGTCCCCAGCGGCTTTACGAATTGACATCCCAGGCAGAGGAGCATTTCCCCAGTAATTACCAACATCTGGTGGCATCGTTATTGCGAGAATTGCGCGCGACGCTGCCAGAAGAGCAAAGCAATGTAATACTCGAAGGGGCTGCGCTGACGATGGCCCACGAGGCGCAGATCCCAAAACACATGGATCTCGGCGAACGCCTCACGTATGCTGTCCGGTATTTAAATGAACACGGCTATGATGCCGATTACGAACCCGTTGATGATGGCTATCTGCTTCATACACGCAACTGCCCTTATCACTCTTTGGCAAAGGGAGAAGACGGGTTGTGCCAACTCGATATGCGCTTGATTGCTGCCATGCTGGGGGCTATTCCCAGGATGACAGCCCATATGGCACAGGGCGATAATGCGTGTTCCTATTTGATCCCGACTGAATGACATTGTTATAGCATTACATTGGTATTGAAGAAGAGCGTCTTTTAAATTGACGGTCGTAGCAGAACTACGATATAATCTTAATCACAAATCATAGTAAAAGCAGGAGCTGCCAGTCATGGCTGTTATTGAAGAACCTCAAACAACACAAGTTGAAGAAGCTGTACTGGTGGTCACACCATCCGCAGTTGATGTTATCAAGAACTTGCTTGAACAGCGTAACATCCCAGGTTATGCCCTGCGTGTGTTTGTCACAGGTGGCGGCTGCTCTGGTTTGCAGTACGGCATGTCCTTTGAAGAAGGCCCCCAGGATAACGATGCGGTCGTCAGCGTGGACGATGTCACCCTGCTTGTTGACCCCACCAGCCTGGTCTACCTCAAGGGCGCAACCATCGATTTCGTCGATAGCTTGATTGGTGGCGGTTTCCGTATTGATAACCCCAACGCCATTTCTCAATGTGGTTGCGGCACGTCCTTTAAGGCGGATGGCAGCCCGGAAGCGGATGCGTGCGGTTGCGGTGGTACTTGCGGCAGCAGCTACTAAGCCCAATGTCATTAGAGATAGGACGCCTGCTTTTGCAGGCGTTTTTTTTATTCTCCTGATTGGGTCATCGACGCAAGAACGAGACAAATAACCCTAGCATCCCACCTATTGCCAGGAGCGTAATCGGGACAATCGGTGGCACGTTGCCTTCCGAGAACGTTGTCAGAATTTCACCGACTGTATCTGGCGTTGCCGTGGGTAGGGCGATTCCACTAGGTGTGGGCGTCCGCCGATCAATTGAGAATTCCGCCGGATAGGTAAAGGTCGGCAAGACACCACCCGGCAGCCCTGCGCCGCCATCACTGGTTTCGACATCCAGTGAGCGAGGCGATCCCGCATCTTCGGTTACATTCGCCTCTGGGGTTGTTGCCAGGATACCTGCTGGTGCTGTCGGTGTGGCAAAAGGATCGATATCTACAATAGCAGCCTGGTTGCCATCGATAGTCACAAGATCACTGTAGACCCAGGCGCGACCATTGGGCGAACCATCAAAAAAGAACTGATACCAACTGAAATAGCGCCCAGTGACAATATAACTCACGTCCGGTTCGAGCGTGCCAATGATGGCGCCATCTTCTACATCTGGCAAACTGCGGACATTCGCGCTTTCGGCATTCAGAAGCAATGAGACCGGATTCTCTAAAGTCGCTGTAGGCGTTGGCGTGACGGTTGAGATGGTGACTTCGGTAGGCAATGCAGCCTGCGTTGGCAACTCAATAACAACTGGGGTCGGTGATGGACCCTGGGCTTGCGCTTGCCCTACTAACCCGCCAAAGCACAACACAAACAGCAACACGAAAACGTACGTAAATCGATACTTCATGAGATTCGTCTTTAACGTTGGATCTGATTGATGGGATTGTCGCGGCCTTGCTCTGCCTGGACGACTTCATCGCCGCGCGTCATAAATCCCTGGTATTCAAGATTGTTCCACGAAGATACTTGCCAGTCATCCATGACAAATGAGGGTGCAGCAAAAGTACAACTAGTACAATCCGCAGGCAGCCATTCGCCATTGTAACGGCGAGCGACGTGTAAATGGGTCGCTGTGGAAAATCCGCCTGCGCACGAAGCGTGCCCAATTGGATCGCCGACCTGCACAGTCGTTCCCTGGGCGACACGATCTACCGAGGCAATATGCAAGTAATTGAAGGTCCAGCCCGTACGCTCATCGCCGTCGCCATCCAGGTCAATGACGACGGCGCCATCATCACTGCGAGCAATGACGCCATCGGCTGCAGCGCGTACCCAGGACTCCGATACATAACAGAATGAACTGCCAGCGGGGCGCTCATCCGGTGGCGCGAAGTCAATCGCGGCCCAACCACTGCCATTACCCCAGCCACCATGTGGTCCGCCTGTAAAGAACCAGATTTCCCCGGCTGCAAAAGGTAATGCCAGTTCAGGTTGATCTAGGCCAAGGGGAACCAGATCTGACGCGACGGTCGCTTGTGGATCGCCAAAGAGGCGGCTGTAGACGGCATAAAAGCCATTCGGGCTGATGTCATACTGCCAACGTACGGGTTCTGAATTCAGGCTAAGGAAGTACTGAAGAGCGGCGGTTGCCGCATTGATCTGCGTCGCATACAGGTAACGCTCACCAGAAGCGAAGGAGATGGTGGTGTTGCCATTGTATTTGTAACCGTAATATCCCCGACTGAGTTCGTTGGCGACCCAGCCAAGCTGTTTATAGAGGCCAGCACGATCAATCGCCCCGGACTCTTCCAGACTGATGACAGGATGATCGAGCAATGTTTCTAAGGGCTGCGAGTTAGACAACCAGCCAGCGCGGTATTCCAGCATGGCCAGCAGCAAACGCGGATCGACGCTATTCTCCAGGGCGACACGCTCGACAATTGCCGCTGCATCAAGCGTATCAAACTGTTCTACGCCATTGTCCAGGCTCGTGCGGACGTCATCAGTCACCTGACGGATATAACCGGGCTGCTGAGCGACGAAAGCAACAACATCGAAGCCAATGCTCTGAGGTCCCCGCACAAAGAGACTATCCGGCAAAATGATGAAATTAGCTGTTTGCTCCGTGGTGACTGCGGGGAGATTCAACACCTGCCCTACTGAAATAATGTCCGGGTTGACCAGGTCGTTTTGGGCAAGCAAGGCATCGACTGTGACATTATAGCGCTCGGCAATGATCGAGAGCGTTTCCCCCGCCTGGACAATGTGCGTCGTTGCGAAAGCATCGGTCATTGTCGAACTGCTGCTAACAACGGATTCCTCTACAACAATTTGGTTATCCACATCTGGCGCCTGTGGCGGTTGGACGCTATCCGCAGTTGATGAGGCTCCCGATGAGACAACAGGTTGTGGCGTTGAGGTGATAACAACAATGGTCGGTGCTGGTTGGCACCCAACACCGATCATCATGAGGACACAAATTAGGAGAAAGAACTGTTTACGCAAGTTTATTCGCCATAACTCCATACAGCGAAGCCGCCGTGACCAATCGCTATCGGCAGCGCCGTAACGTCTAATACATTGCGTATTTGTACTAGAGAAACCATGCTGTCTTCAAGCATCAATTCTGGATAGACGATATATTGGCTATCTGGCGACCAGATGTTATGGCTCTGGGCGAACTGGTCAAAATAAAGAATCATGTAGATGAGGCCGGGTGTAGGAAGAAACGGCTCAAATGTCGTACTCAAGTCTGATTCGATGTCTAGCACGTTCCACGACAATGCAAAGTCAGACTGGATAGGTTGGAATTCGCCGGGTGTATATTGCACGTATTGGTGCTGCGCTGATGGATTACTGGCGCTATCACCGCCGGCAATGGCAGGCGTAACATAGGCGAGTTTGCTACTATCCGGCGACCAGAAGAAAGCAACAATATCCCTTAGGACTGTCTGGCTGATGATGCCGCCTGTGGTGGAATCAACCACGAGCAATGGACCATAGCCGTTGTCGTCAAGCACACGATAAGCTACATATTGGCCATCAGGTGACCAGGAAAAAGATAGACTTCCAACAAGGTTCTCCGCAAGAATTGTCACGTCACCTTCTTCCAGGATAACGAGGTTGGTCCGCCTGGGCCCGTCGCCTGGTAGACCCAATAAGATGCGATGATCAACTGGCGACCAATGCGGGGCCTGGAATGCGCCTGATGTGCGTTGGTCCAACGACTCATCAACATCGCCCAGCGCACCGGAGTAAATCGACAAGCGGCGATTGTTGCGATGAAATGCGAGTTGGGATGCATCTGGACTCCAACTGTAATAGAAAGGCGACCCCATCGCGACAATATCAACTTGAGCGTCCTCGCGTGTATCGCGGACCATCGTTAGATTGAGTCCACCTGTTTGGACACTGTTAACCAGCATGGCCAGTTCGCGACAGGTCGCATCATCGCAGGAGGCAGGCGCCCACGCGGCATATATCACACTCTCGCCTACCGCATCAAATACCAACCGACCGGGTGAGACCGCGTCCGAAGAAATATAGGCAGATGTGTTGAAGTCGGTCGCAAACTCTAAATCACAGCAGAAATAAGCGAGGCGACCATCCTTACTCCAGGTGGGCCACTGATAGCGTACTGTTGAGGATGCATTATCTGTCAGGTCGACCGTTTCTTCAGTCGCAGCATCAAAAACGTGAATATTAAAGTCGTCGCCGACATATGCAATTCGGCCCGGTATATCGCTTCCATTGGTTTCTTGGAGGGCAATGACGGGTAAAGCGAGTGAGAAGATAAACAGCAGTATAAAAAGTGGTGTGTAACGGTGAATAAAGCGCATGGCGCAGGCTCCATTACCTGTTGGGCATGCAGATGAGACCTAGTATACTATGCAGAATAATGAGACGTTTTACTTTCTATAGAACAACTTAGGAGATACTCAGATGCCTAGTCAAGATGAAGTCGCTCAAGTCTTCCCAGAGATGGTCGAGCGTTTCCAGCCACAGAAGGCAGGCGACATGAATACAACGATCTTTTTCGATCTCAGTGGAGATAATGGGGGCCAATACTGGGTAAAGATCGCGGATGGTGCAGTTGAACATGGCACCGGACAAACCACTGCTGATATGACGGTGCGGTCATCAGCGGATGATTTCTACGATCTCATCAATGGCGACCTGAACCCCATGAATGCTGTCATGTTTGGTAAAGTCAAGGTGTCCGATGTCGGCATCGGCATGAAGATGATGAACGTTTTCAACCTGGGCTAGATGCATGCTCCACTGCCCATGTCAATAGCACCAGATAGCAAAAATGGCCGCAACAATGCGGCCATTTTTTTGCACGATATGTGAGTCGACGTTGTTAGTCGTCGAGCGGCATGTCAAAGTTGCCGATGAGCAGGTCGCCACTCAATAAGCCGGCGTTACCGATAGCATCTT
This sequence comes from Anaerolineaceae bacterium, assembly GCA_002699585.1. GTDB lineage: Bacteria > Chloroflexota > Anaerolineae > Aggregatilineales > Phototrophicaceae > Phototrophicus. Next base: position 42,348 of record PABP01000013.1, read on the forward strand.
CAATGACTTCTAGCAGGACTTCATCACCTTCGGACTCGGCATCTTCCAACGCATTTTCTAACATACGCATAGCTTCACGCCCACCGATTTCACCCAGTGCCCAGATGATAGCCGACCTGGTATCGAGGTCCGCGTCTTCATATATGTGTGCGAAAGCGGGAACAGCTTCCTCTAGCTGCAACTCGCCGGCGGCACGGGCGGCAATGGCCTGAATATCGACATCGTTGCTGGAAAGTTCTTCCAGCACATGGTCTGACCAGCGCTCATCGCAACTACGCCCCATTGCCACAATTGCACTACGGCGTAGCTCGTTTTCGCCTGCGCTATAAGCCTGATCGATGTGTGTAGCCACATCAGAATGACTGCAATTGGCGATAGCTTCCAGGGAAGCGGCACGCAGCAGCGTATCCGTCTGTGGGCTATTCAAGAGCGATAGCAAATGCTCCCGAACAGGTTGAACATAACGGTCGGTGATTTTGCCAAGTTCGGCAAGCAGTACGAAATTGCCAAGTGCACGACTGGCATTAATCTGTGTCGGCAAATCCTGATCAGTCATCAGGACGTGGCGCAGTGCACTGAGTGCTGTCAGCGTTTCACTTTCGTACAGGAGTTCGACAGCCGTACGGCGAACAGTCGTATCGGTATCGTCATGAAGGACCATGATGCCGATTGGTTCGAAATTAAGTTCGAGGTTGCTGTAGGCTGCATCGATCATCATTTGCAGCAAAAGCTGGCGCTGGGTCGTGTCCATCAGATCCCAGACTTTGTGGAAATCACGAATTTGCGAGTCTATCAGGCCAGACAGACCATACAGAATTTCCGGGTCGGGCATATTGCCTTCGTTTGAGCTAAGTTGCTGAATCGCCTCTTCAAAGGTCGGGTAACGCTCAAGCTCAACGTCGTTGAATTGATCATTGAATTGTGTTGATGTGTTAGATGTATCCATCAATCCTCACACGTCCTGTGAACTATTGACTGTATTACGTTATTGCTCCCTTAAACCGGTATGGTAAAGGGATTGATGAGATCGTAAATGATAATGAGTACGGCCAGCGCCAGAATGATATAGAGGCCAATACGAATAATCGCAGCTTCTATGCGGATAGGTACCGGCTTACCGCGCACCAGTTCAATGAGCACGAACAGAATGCGGCCGCCATCCAATGGCGGGAACGGCAGCAAGTTTGTGATACCCAGGAAAATGCTAACCATCGCGATGAAGTTTAGGATGAGGCCCGGTGTGCCATCGTTGATACTCCGCTGCAAGAACTCTGCACCAATGCGACTAATCCCCACCACGCTAACCGGACGTGCTTCTTCCGGGCTGATGGTGCCCTCGATCAACTGCTTGGGCAGTGTGATGACGGTCCCAATAATGTTTCCTGTTTGGTTGAAGCCATAGGCAATGGCTTTGTCGAGCGGCTGCGGGATCATCTTCTCCTGCGGGACACTGGGTGCGAAGCTGGTGCCATCGGCTGTGAAGTACAGTGATTCAATGGCAATACCAATTCGGCCCTCCCCTTCTGGTGGGTTCACGCGCGGGGTCAATCTTGTCTCATAGGTTTCGCCATCGCGCATATAGCCCAGGGTTACAGGCGTACCCGCCTGACCAATAGTTGCTTCGATCAAAGAACCAGACGGATCAGCAAAATCAGGCGCAATGCCATTGAAACTCACGATCACATCACCGGGTTCCAGGCCTGATTCATCGGCTGGTGAGTCCAGCGCAACAGTCCGAATATGAACACCTGCCTGCATTGACAGGTCTGCTGCATTGACTGTTACAGTGTAGGGTTCGCCTGTTTCGTAACGCACCATGTCGAGCGTGATGTCACCCGTGCTCTCTATGACAAGTAGGGCGAATTCGCTGGTGGATTGGAAAAGCTCACCGTCAACGCGCTCAATGACATCCCCATACGTGATACCTGCCTGGGCAAAGGTACTATCCGGCTCCAATGTGATAATTTGCGAACGCGCGCCCACAACTTCCGGCAGGCCAAGCAGCGCAACGATAATAAATAGCATGATCGCTGATACCACGTTAGCTAACGCCCCGGCTGCCATAAAGAAAATGCGGGCGGCGGCACTGGCATCCTGCACGCTGACCATATCTTCATCGGCGACACCGCGCTCACGAAGCGTGGCGCGCATGTCTTCGACCTCATGTTTGGGCTTTTCGTCTAGTTCGTCGCCCTCATCATCGTCTTCAACTGGTCCAGCCATGTCTTCGCCAAGTGGGAGTACATAACCGCCAATCGGCAGCCAGTTAATGACGATGTCAGTTTCTCCCCAGCGGAACAGCCGAGCCATGCGTGGCGGCCAGCCAACTGCAAATTCCAGCACGCTAATGCCTGCTAGCTTGGCTGCAAGGAAATGCCCTAATTCGTGGATGATGATGGCTGGGATCAAGACCAGCGCGAATGCCAAGACTGACATCAGGAATTCGTTTTGAAACAGGCCTTCAAACATGAACTGTTACCTAACAACTGTCGAGCGGGTTTATGGAGCGCAAGAGATAAGCCTAGCAGTGATCTTGCATACGACCACTTTTAGCATTATAAGCGGGACATTGAGCCAGTGACAAGCAAACAATCTATTAGAACTTCCAACGATCACCCCACGTTTGCAATCAGAATGAGTGAAAGACTGTTGTCTTGTGGGGGGCAGCCATTCGCTTCAGAAAGGCAAAGGGCGCAAATAGATGCGCCCAGTTTTATTGGTTTGATGGACCTGAGCCTACCGGGACACTTAGCTGATAATTTCAGCCGCGCCACCAGGTGAGGTCATACGAACTTCGCCTACTTCTGACAGGTTCTGTAGGCGATTTCTTACCTCTTCAGCAGCATCCGCGGTACACAGGCAATGTACATTGGGACCCGCATCGAGCGTATAGCAGACGTTGAGACCCTCCCGACGCCATTCCGGGACCAGATGCATGATTTCCAGCGATGTGGGCTGCCAGTAGAACAATGGGGGGCGACTGGTCATCATGACAGCATGCATCAGGTTGCTATCTTCTTCAACCACCGTCGCCAGGGAAGAAAAGTCACGATCTAGTAACGCTTGACGGCAGACATCGAAACGAGCCTGAGCGCCAGCGACCCGTGCTGGTTGTAAGTCGCTGGTAAAAGCGGTGCGATGCCCAGCCTGCGATCCGGTCTTTTTATGTTCTGTGCTGACGACAGCAATGACGTCGTGCAGATCCCAATGGTCGGGTGCAGCGAAGGACTGTGCATAACTCTCTTCATGGGTATCGGCAGCGAACCACTCCACAAAGCCACCGGGCACAGATCGCGAGGCCGACCCGGACCCCATCCGAGCAATGGTCGAGAGTTCGCGCTCAGATAGCTGGACATCGGCAGCCGCTACTGCCGCTACCGTCAGTGCAGCAAAGGCAGCAGCTGATGAAGCAATGCCCGCCCCCATCGGAAAGTTGTTTTCAGATTGGACGCGCGCACGGGTCGTCATGTTCAGCCGTGAGCGAACACGATCCAGATGATTGCTGACCCGCATACGAGCCTCTTCAGCGGCAGGTTCGCCGTTGATGTCCAAGCTGTCTGATGTCAGATCGTCCGTCCACTCGACAGTCGTCTGGGTATAGACCCCGGCCAGGTTCATGCTAAGTGACGGGTTGCTGGGCAAGCGCAAATTATCATCACGGTTGCCCCAGTACTTGATGAAGGCGATATTGGGATGCGCACGGGCAGTTGCTTTTTGCATGAGTGAGTGTCCTATGGCAGATGAACGCAAAGAATGAACTGGATTTTACCTGTCTGTGCCCTGAGCACTAGGGCTTGTTGTCACATTGACGTGATCTATAATCTCATGAGAATTACCCCTAGTGGAGGCTGCGCGTGCGAGCACTCTTAGGTCTCATTCGTACCATGCGACCCAGACAATGGACGAAGAATGTCTTATTTGTCTATCCAGCGATCATTTTTGATGGCCAGTTATTCCAGCCAGAACCGTTCCTGGAAGTGACGGTTGCAGCTATTTTGCTGATCCTAGTTTCAGGATCTGTGTATGTCATGAACGATCTGGTGGATATAGAGCGGGACCGCGCCCATCCTAAAAAGAAGGAGCGCCCCCTGCCCTCTGGCGAGTTGCCTGTACCCGTTGCTATCGCCAGCGCAATTTTGATACCGTCTGTGGCCATTATCATTGCCTTATTGTGGGACCCAGGACTGGCATTTGTCCTGTTCGTTTATCTTGTCGTACAGATTGCATATTCATTCTACTTAAAGAACATCGTCATTCTGGATGTACTGGCGGTGACAGCCGGATTTATACTGCGAGTCATCGCAGGGATCGTCGTGATCCAGGTCGCCAATATTTCTCCCTGGCTTTTTGCCTGTGCTGGGTTGTTAGCCCTATTTCTGGTTGTCGGCAAGCGTCGGCAGGAATATGTCAGCCTGGGCGAACGGGCTGTCCTGACACGCCCTATCTTCAAGTATTACAATCTGCCGCTGCTGGATGACATGCTGCGCATGGTGATGACATCGACCTTCATCACGTATGTGTTGTATACGATTGAAGTCGATATCGTGACTTACTTTGACATCAATCTGGCACTGTTGACGGTGCCGTTTGTTATATATGGTTTGTTTTATTATATGTATCTGATCCATGTTAAAGGCGAAGGCAGCGCGCCGGATGAACTGCTGCTGCATGATCGCAACTTGCAGGTCGCTATTGGTCTGTGGGGCTTGACCTTCGTCATCTTGATTTATGTGCTGCCCATTCTCATTGCAGGTTAGACAATGCCTGACCCGACTTTAGACACGACCGCACCTGCGAAAATTATCCTTTTTGGCGAACACGCTGTTGTCTACGGTGAGCCAGCTATTGCTGTACCCGTCGCTAGCTTGCAAGCCAGTGCTGCTATCCAGCCCAGTGAAGATGGATTCAAGATCATCGCGCATGATCTGGATGCGGCAATTGTTCGCTATGACCCGCAGCTTATCAAAGAACCCCTGCAACGGACACTGACCCTGCTCCAGCAGCATACCGGTCAATCGCTACCCGATGTCGAAATTCATCTGCGCTCAACGATCCCGATGGCCAGTGGCCTGGGCAGTGGCGCAGCCATCTCGACAGCATTGGCACGGGCTGTCAGTGCGGCGATGGAGTCTCCCCTATCCAATGAAACTCTTAACGGTATCATTTTCGAAGTTGAAAAGATTCATCATGGTACGCCGAGCGGCATCGACAACACAGTGATCGTGTATGAGCAGCCAATTTATTACGTGCGCAATCAACCGATTGAACGACTGAAGATCGAACAACACTTTAAGCTTATTATTGGGGACACGGGCAAAAAGGCGCTGACACACGTCGCGGTGGGTGACGTACGTAAACTCATGGAAGCGCAGCCAGAGCAAACGCAGCAACGTATCAGCGCTATCGGTGAGATTGCCACAGCCGCACGAGTAGCCATTGAACATGGGCATATCGCTGATCTGGGTCAATTGATGCACGAAAACCACCGTTTGTTAAAAGAGCTAACTGTTTCTTCCTCGGATCTGAACCGCTTTGTTGAAGCAGCGTTGGAAGCTGGAGCCATTGGGGCCAAGATGAGCGGTGGCGGTCGCGGGGGTAACATGATTGCACTGGTGGATGAGCGACACAGCCAAGCTGTGATGCAGGCACTACGGGACGCGGGTGCTGTCAACCTCATTGAAACGATTGTTTGCTGAAGCAAAAAAACTAGGAGCCAACCCCCTATGATTACCCTGGTCAAGTTTGGCGGGTCGCTGATTACGGATAAGAATGTCGCATCCAGTTATCGCCAAGCTATTGTTGAGCGATTGGCCCAAGAAATCCAGGCAGCGCGGACCGCTAACCCCAATATGCAGCTCATTATCGGCAATGGCAGCGGATCGTTCGGGCACGTGGAAGCCGCCAAGTACGGCACGATGGCCGGGGTAGAATCCGCAGAAGACTGGCTGGGGTTCACAAAAGTTGCGGCGGTCGCGTCGGAAATTGGGCAGTATGTAGCACAAACGCTATCCGCAGCGGATATTCCAGTGTTGCGGGTGCAGCCCAGTGCCAGCGTAATTGCCAGAGATGGCCTTATCCAGGCGATGGCACTGGATAACATTCAAACAGCGCTGACGCGTGGGCTGGTTCCGCTGGTGCATGGTGACGTAGCCTTCGATCACGTTCGTGGGGGAACGATCACATCTACAGAGACTGTTTTCTCATATCTGGCGAAACACTTGCCAGTCGAGCGGATCCTGCTGCTGGGAACTGAAGATGGCGTTTATGATGCGGAAAAGCGCACCATCAGTCATATTACCGCTGAGAACCTGGAGAGCTATCGAGCGGCGCTAGGTGGTTCTGACGGCATCGACGTGACGGGTGGCATGCTAACCAAGGTAATGGACATGTTGACGCTAGCTTCTGTCCGGCCCGGTTTGCAGGTGCGCGTCATGAATGGCACGGTACCTGATTTGCTGACAAATACCCTACTCTACAAAAGCAGCCCCGGTACGCTTATCACCCATTAGTGTGTTTGTCTCGCTGGGTGACAATGCGATTGAGCAGCATCATGGTCACAATGATGGCGAGGCCAGGAGGCAAAGCTGGCCAGGGCGTCAGCCGGAAGCTGTTCCGCGCCTCGGCAAGCATCACACCCCAATCGGCTGTACCCGGCGATTGAAAGCCCAGGAAAGCCAGCGCCGCCCCGTTCATAATGGCATAACCAAAGACCACCAGGCCATACGTTAACAGGAGCGGCGTGAGCATACGCAAGACATGGACGCGCACACGATGCCAACTCGTTGCACCCATCGCGTATGAGGCCAGCATGTAGTCCGTCAGCAAGACCTGCTGTGTTGCTGTCCTGACGATAAGGGCGACGGGTGCTATCTGGGTAATGCCGATAGCAGCAATCAATGCGCCACTCCCCCGCCCCAGCAAAGTCAATAACACAAGTGCAAGCAGCAGTCCGGGAATCGCAAGCATGGCGTTAATCAATGCGACCAGCAAGCGATCTACAATTGATCGGCTGATGGCACTGACAATACCTAAAGCGCTGCCAATGGTCATGGCGATGAACGTGCTTAATCCAGCTTGCAGGAGCGTGTTCTGACCGCCATACAACAAGCGTGACCAGATATCACGGCCCAGGTAATCGGTACCAAGCAAATAATCGGCTGATGGCAGGCGTAACTGCTGATCCGGGTGGGTTTGCGTGGGACTGGCAGATGTCAACAGCGGCGGCAGGAGCAAAAAGCATATCAACCAGAATATTAAGGCGAGCATAATACGTCGGGAAGAGACACGCATACTAAGATGAACCCTGGCGTATGCGCGGGTCGAGCAGCGCGACGCCGAAGTCTGAGATTAAGGTTAGCACGGTGTAGATGATGGCCATCAGCAGCACAATGCCCTGCACTACGGGATAATCCTGCAGCAAAGTCGCTCGCAGGAGAACGCTACCGATGCCTGTGCGCTGAAAGATACTCTCAGTGATCACAGTACCGCTGAGCAAATAGCCGAATTGCAGAACGATCACAGGCAGAAGTGTCGCTAAGATCGGTTGCAGGATGTGCTTCTGGCGAATCGTCCTGGGCAAAAGGCCCTGGGAACGGGCGACGGTGACATAAGGCTGCTTTAGAGCGTCATGCAGTTGGGTACGCACCATACGCGCCAACCCGCTGCTGACATGGAACCCCAGCACTGTGGCTGGAATCCATAACTGGTTGCGTAAGTCATCCACCCAAAAAGCGACAACAAACACAACCAGCGTGCCCGTCCAGTAAATAGGCACTGCCAACGATAAGTCAATTAACAAAGCAGATACATGCCGGATGAGGTTAAGCTGACCAAAGACCGCGAGATACCCCAGCAAAAAGCCGAGGAGTGTCGCGACCAACATGCTGCTGACAGCTAGCTGGAACGTCGGTAGTGCTTGTTGCGCGATCATGATCGTTACAGGTAAGCCTGTATAGAGCGAAGTTCCCCAATCGCCAGCGCTAATGCCACGCCAGTATGTGATGTACTGAGTCGCAAGTGGTTGGTCCAGGCCGAGCAACTCACGCTGATACTCAGCTTGGCTGGACGATAATCCAGCCTCCCCTGCTTGCGCCGATACCGGATCACCCGGTAGGATACGCAGCGCTACGAAGGCCAGCGTCGTCGCCAGCCAGATTGTGGCTATAGCTGATAGAATGCGGGCAACAAGCACATTCGTCCCTACTGTTCCTCAGCCACGACCGAGGCATTAACCATCAACGGGAACCAACCATAGGCATCGAAGGACAAGCCACGAATTGTTGAGCGATGGGCGTTCAGGTTGACAGTGTCACGTATCGGCAGGATGAGGGCTTGCTGCATAATAATGGCCTGGGCTGTCCCATACTGAAAACTGCGGTCGTCTTCGTCCTGGGTGGAAATGGCATTGGCAAGTGCCGTATCTAGATTGGGGTCGGCATAGCCTGTCCAGTTTTGTTCGCTTGTGCTCATGAAGCTATCAATCAAGTAACTGGGTTGCAGACCATACGAACTAAAGGCGACCAAGTTGTATTCTGCTTCGCCGATTTTATCCATGAGGCCAGCGAAACCCGGTACGGGTTCGATGACAGCCTGAATGCCGACGGCTGCCCACTGGTCACGTAAGAGTTGCGCCACTTCTGGGAGCTGGCTCCACGGTGGTTGGACAATACGAATGATCAACGGGTCGCCATTGAGGTCAAGCATGTCATCATCGTCACTATCGGCATAACCAGCGCTGGAAAGCAGTGCTATCGCCTGGGCCGGATTATAGTCATAAACGCCCTGTACGCCGGAGTTGTAGTACAGGCTGGATGCTGAGATCGGTCCCCAAGCAACTGGAGAGAAGCCCTGGAAGATCGATTCAACAATGGCTTCGCGATCAGTAGCATAAAGCAATGCCTGCCGGACAGCGAGGTTATCTGTGGGCGCAACGGTCGTGTTCATGTAGAACTGTAATGGTTGGCCGGGAATCGCTACTGGCTCTAGCTGAACTTCGGCGTTATTGGACAAGGAGCTACCATCAGCAGGCAGCAACTCGCCCATGATGTCGGCTTCACCGGATTCCAGGGCAACGGAGCGCGTGGCCGCATCATCAAAGAAGCGGTATTCGATAACGTCGATTGTGTCCTCTTCCGGCGGCGTGTAGAAACTTGGCCCCCATGTGTAATCGGTGTTGCGCTCAATCACGATACGATCACCAGGGATATATTCCACGAAGCGATACGGGCCAGTACCGACCTGATGATACTGGTACAAGAGGGTGTTGTATTCTTCCATACCGGGCAGCGCGTTGACTGTAGCCAATGCCGATGGGCTGGCAATGCCGAGGTAAACCTGAGCGAGGCCATCAAGCAGAGGCGCATAGGGTCGATTGAGTTCGATTTCAAAGGTGTAGTCATTGGGAACGCGGTATGCGACAATAGGCCCCAGTAGGCTGCGAGCCTTTTGCGAGAGCGTGTCAGGATAGACGATACGGTCAAAGTTGAGCCGGACCGACTCGGCATTCATGGGCGTGCCATCGTGAAAGGCAACGTCCTGGCGCAAGTTGAAGGTATAGAGCAGGCCATCCTCTGAGATGGTCCAGCTTTCAGCTAATCCGGGGACAAACTCACGGGTGGTTGGGTCGCGATAAACCAGGGTGTCATACACTTGGCGCAGGACGATGCCCAACTCCGACGATTGGTTAATATGCGGATCAATGCCACTCACCTGGAGCGTCAGACCGTAAATGATGCGGTTCTGGGCTGGAGCTTCTGAAGGCGGTGCACTGCATGCAGCCAGTACCGTCATGACTAAAACAAGGGTTGCAATTGATCGGCGGCCCATATATATCCTTTGCTCAGTTATCGTCTGCGGCGATTGGGTAGCATGTGTGCGCTTCTCATTATGGCCAGTGACCAAATGGCGGGTGACCAAGTCATAGTGTTATGACATTGTAGTGGCCAGCGCACCATGTGCAAGACTGGAACAGGCCGCATCAGACAACAGTCTGCATAACATTTGGAGATTCTATGTCATTTTCTACCCCACCCCTGATTGCACCACCTAAAGAAGATGTCATCTATCCTTACCGACGGGTGTGGCGCAGTCTCATACAAGAAACCATCATCACAGTAGGGATTTGTGGTGTGACGTTTGTGGTCTACCAATTTATCGGACTGAATTTACCGGAATTGGTCGAAAGCGGGTTTGTCCTCATTCTGGCATTGCTGCCGTTGATCCTATGGATATTGTTTTCGAGATTTGCAGAGACTCGCGTTCCCGTTCCACGAGTGGGACTCAACACGACGCTGGGGCTATCGGCATTGGCAGCGGCGGCGATTGGTGTGCCATTGGTGAATACGGTGATTCAGCCGAGTGACTGGCTTTCACTAGAATCGGCACCAACGCGCATATTCGGCTATATGTTGACTGCCGGAATTGTACAGGAATTCATCAAGTTCATGGTTGTGCGATATGTATCCGGGCCACGCGCTCTACGCATCCGTGAGGACAGCATTGCCTATTGTATCGCTTCAGCGGTCGGTTATATGACGGTGCTCAACCTATTTTACGTTTTTAACCATCCTGCTGCTGGGCCGGACATGGTTAGCTTGCGTGTGCTGCACTATATGTCGATCAATGTGGCTGGTAGTCTCATCATGAGCTATGGCATCGCGCAAACATGGTTTGGCCGCGTTAGCCCGCTGCTGATGCCCTTCACGTTACTGGCGGCGGCATTCATCAATGGTCTAGTGATTCCACTGCGGTCGGGCCTCGCCAATGCGTCCCTGCTATTGTCAGGTGCCAGTGCTAGCCCACTGTTCAGCGTAGCCTTTAGTTCCGGCATTGTATTCGTCGCGATTGGGCTGGTGTTGTTCTTCTATCGCGTGGTAGAAGAACAGGAACGCATCTCTAGAGAATCCGGGAGCCTGACATGATTCTCAATAACCCCTCCCCTGGTCGGCCCCTGACGCAGACACAGCGCTGGTCCACGTTGTTTACGATCATCCTGGCGCTGGTGATGCTGGGCATCGGCCTGAACATGCGCGCTCAGATTACAGGTGCGGTCGCGGCGTATGAAGATACGCGCATTGGCATCCGTCTCAATTATCCTGAGGGCTGGCTGCTGGATACCAACAGCAGCGACTATGTGTTTCGTATTCGTGATATGACGCGCGCTGGCTTTAAGACAACAATTCAGATTTCTGTGCGACCCGTCAGTTCAGCGACGACAGAGCGCAATGTTGCTGACCAATTGGCGCGTAGTCGTGTGTTGACACTACAAGACTATCGCGTTCTGAATATCGGCATGGGCACGCTGGGAGAAATCCCGGTGGAGATCGTGCGTTATACCTATAATGACCAGAGTACGAGCCCGTTTTTGCAGAGCTTTTCGACGGTCGTTGAGGGCCTCGATATTCTGACGATTCAGCGCGGTCAGGCGATCATCATCAGCTTCCGTGCTGAGGCTGACTCATTTGATGACGAGTACCCTATCTTTGAAACGTTTCTGAATGATCTGGAATTTTAGTATGTGGCAATCCATTCGATCTACTCTAGGCCATTGGGTACGCCTGCTTGGTTGGTGCAGCCTGTTGCTGCTCATGATTAGCGGACCCTATCACGCGCAGGAAACGGCTGTTTCGCCGGATCAAGATGTGGACCGTCTAAAACGTGCGACGGTGTTCATCACCCAGGTGGAAAGCGAAAATCTGACGACAACCTGCGTCGGGACAGGAACGCTGGTCAGCTACGATGGGCTGATTTTGACGAATGCGCATCATACCGTTCTGAGTGAATCCTGCCCTGGCGACATCCTGTTTATCGCGCTGACGTTAAATGTTGGTGAACCGCCTGTGCCCAAGTACCGGGCTGAGGTCGTTCAGTCAGACATTGGGTTGGACCTGGCGCTGCTGCGCATTACACAAGACTTTGACGGTCGTTTATTGGAGCGCGACAGCCTGCCGATTTTGCCTTTTGTGCCCCTGGCAAGTGAACTCACTGTGGGAATCGACGATACGATCACAATGATCGGCTACCCGGATATTGGCAACAGCGAGTTAAGTTCGTTACGAGGGACATTGACTTCTTTTGTGGCTGAGCGCAGCGGCGGTGAGCAATCCTGGCTAAAGGTGCGTACAGTCGACGCAGAGTCCATACCTGGCACAATGAGTGGCGGTGGGGTCTTCTCCCGTGCAGGTGAACTGGTTGGCGTCCTCACGTCTGCACCCGTTCCTTCGGGGACATCTTCCAGCGACTGTGTCGTCATCGAAGATTCCAATATTGATGGGTTTATCAATAACAATGATCGCTGTGTGCCCCTGGGTGGCTTCATCAGCGTGGCACGGTCGATTGAATCCGCACAGCCGCTGGTTCAGGCTGGTTCGCTGAGCTTACAGCTTAACACGCTTACTACCCCTACATTCAGCGTGCAGACGCAGGGCGAGCCGTCTATCAGTACGCCCTTCTTCGCCCCAGCGGTTGTAAACAACCAGCCAACGACGGTGCTTCGGTCTGCTCCAGCAGGCACGGATAGTCTGTTCCTGTTTTTCGACTATCGTAATATGACACCAGAGACGGTTTACGAAGTGCGTGTAACCGTCGACGGGCTACCCAATGAAGCCCTGAGCCTGCCGCCTGTGCGTTGGAGCGGTGGAACAAGCGGCCTTTGGTATATCGGGACAGCGGGACAAACGCGCCCGAATGGCCGTTATGGGTATCGCGTATTTGTTGACGGTGAATTAGCCGCAGAAGCCCCAGGTATTGAAGTTGGCGGGCCAGCATTGGAAGCGCCCCAATTCAGCAATGTGACCTTTGGGCTGCTAGACGAGAACGGCAACCTGGGCGGCTCAGGTTATGTACTGCCTACAGGGAATACAGCCACCGCGCGCTTTATCCATCGCAATATGACGGCGGGACAATCCTGGACGTCCATCTGGTCGTTCAATGGGCAGCGCATTACCTCATCACAGGTAACAGGCGCATGGCAAGATACGGGAGACATCAACGCCGCGATTACCAACTTACAACCTGCTGGCGGCTTACAACCAGGTAATTATCGGCTGGAGCTATTTATCGATAATTCACTGTCTGCGCTGGGTGATTTTATTGTGGCCGGCTCACAGGTTGGGCCGCTGGCGCGTGTCTTTACCAATATTGAGTTCCGGCGCGCGGAAAGCCTGACTGCGGAACCCGTGAGAACACCGGGTACGAACTACCCTGATGGTGCGCACACGGTCTATGCTTATTTTGACTGGGAACAGATTGAGGCGGGTACTCTATGGACGCTGCAATGGTCCGTGGATAATCAAGTCTTCTATCGGCAGACGGTGCCCTGGAGTGCGCCACCTTCCGGTGAAGACTATACGATGCAGCTCACAGCTCCTGGTGGACTGCCTGATGGCACTTATAAACTGGAACTGCTCATCAATGATGTACTGCTGGCGGAAAGCGAAGTCAGCATCGGCATTGGCCAGCTACCTATTGACCGCTTTAACCAGTCTGATGGTGTACGGCTGCGCGGCCAGATCGTGGATGTGGAAACCAACGAGGGCATCGAGGGCGTGGCTTTCTTGTTGATTAGCGAGCTGTTCTCGATTGAAGACTTCGTATGGGAAGAGAATCAACTGTATGCGCTGGCCATCACTGATCGTGAAGGTTACTTCGAAGTTGATCGCCCATTGGAGTTTGACTCGCCTTATAGCGTGCTGGTTGAGGTGGATGGCTACTTACCGCTGGGCGTCGATGGCTTTGAAATATCGCGGGAGCGGCTAGCAGAAGAAGGCGGTAATCCATTCGAATTGCTCATTGAACTCACCCGCGACTAAAGGATGATATGGTGGCTAAACGTAAAGAACGCCTGGATGTGATGCTGGTCGAGCGCGGATTGGTGGAGAGCCGATCTAAGGCGCAGGCGCTGATTATGGCCGGGGAAGTCATGGTGAATGGTCAGCGTGTCGATAAAGCCGGAACACGATTGGCAGATGACGTTAAGATCAATGTGAAGGAGCAGCCGCCGTTTGTCAGCCGTGGCGGAGAAAAACTCGCCTGGGCCTTGGAGACGTTCGCTATCGATGTGAGTGATCTCGTGGCAGCAGATGTTGGTGCAAGTACCGGGGGGTTCACGGATTGCTTGCTACAAAACGGTATATCCCGCGTGTATGCCATCGATGTAGGTTATGGGCAGTTGGCGCATAAGCTGCGTATTGATGAGCGTGTAGTCGTCATAGAGCGAACGAATGCCCGTTATGTGGATAGCCTGGACGAGCCAATTGATCTATGTGTGATTGATGCATCGTTTATCTCCCTACGGTTGATCCTACCCCAGGTCGTGAAGTGGCTAAAGTCTACTGGTCAGGTGGTAGCACTGATTAAGCCGCAGTTCGAGGCGGGGAAGTCCCAGGTCGGTAAAGGTGGCGTTGTCAAAGATCAGGGTGTGCACGAAGCCATCCTTACGGATATTCTGACGTTTAGCCAGGAAACAGGCTTCCATGTCGCCGGACTGACGACCTCCCCTATTAAGGGCCTGAAGGAAGGCAATACGGAGTTCTTGGTGTGGTTACGTACAGAAGTCATAGAGAGTGAGAACGATATTGCCAAGATGGTTCAGGATGTACTGAGCGTGAACAATTCCTGAGAGACACTACAAGCCCCTACTTGATTTATCTATTCAGGCTTGCTTGCAACCGCTATAATTAGGTTATCAACCAATGACCTGCTTTCCCTGAGACAGATATGACACAATCTCACATTCGCAATTTTTCGATCATCGCACACGTTGACCACGGTAAGAGTACGCTTGCTGATAGACTGCTCGAACAGACAGAGACAGTCGCTGATCGCGAGATGCAAGCGCAACTGCTAGATAGTATGGATTTAGAACGTGAACGCGGTGTGACCATCAAGGCATCCGCTGTGCGTATGAACTACAAAGCCAGAGATGGCCAAACCTATGTGATCAACCTCATTGATACACCTGGCCATGTGGACTTCACGTATGAGGTCAGCCGGGCTTTGCAAGCGTGTGAAGGTGCCCTGCTGGTAGTCGATGCCAGTCAGGGAGTCGAAGCACAGACGCTGACGAATGTGTACCTGGCTTTGGAACAGGACTTAGAGATCATCCCGGTGGTGAACAAGATTGACTTGCCAGCCGCACAGCCGGATGAAATCGCGCAGGAGCTGGAAGACCTGATCGGGATCCCGGCTGAGAATATCCTGCGAATTTCCGCGAAGAGCGGTATTGGCGTCAGTGATGTACTGGAACAGGTTGTGAGAGATGTGCCACCCCCCAGTGGTGACGCTGATGGTCCAGCGCGTGCATTGGTATTTGACTCGCATTATGACCAATACAAGGGCGTGATTGCATACGTTCGTGTGATCGATGGCACGCTATCCAAACGGGATATGATGCGGTTGATGGCGACAGAAGCTAAGTTCGAGCCGGTTGAGATTGGCGTATTTAGTCCGATCATGTTCCCGGTTGAAAAGCTGGAAGCCGGTGAGGTGGGTTATGTCGCTACGGGCTTAAAAACGATCAAAGAATGCCGTGTGGGTGATACCATCACACTGGCCACAAAAGGGGCAGAAAAACCGCTACCTGGCTATGAGCAGGCCAAGCCAATGGTATTCGCAGGTATCTACCCGACTGATAACGATGATTATCACGATCTAAGAGATGCTCTGGAAAAACTGCAACTTAATGATGCTTCGCTGGTTTATGAACCGGAGACATCGCAGGCGTTGAATTTTGGCTTTCGCGTCGGTTTCCTGGGGCTGTTCCATATGGAGATTGTTCAGGAGCGGCTGGAACGCGAGTATGACCTCGATATCCTGGCAACGGCCCCCAGCGTAAAGTATGAGGTCGTCAAAAAAGATGGCAGCCGTATATTCATCGACAGCCCAGCACAGCTACCCGATGAAAATGCCATTGATGAAATCAGAGAACCCTGGATGAAGATCCAGATCTATACGCCGCAGACCTACATCGGTCCGATTATGGACCTGGTCATAAAGAAGCGCGGTGAAGTGGTCACAACCGAGTATCTGGATGCAACCCGCGTCATTATGCACTATCGGATGCCGCTGGCTGAGCTGATTGTCGATTTTTACGATCGCCTGAAGAGCATCACCCAAGGCTATGCCAGCCTAGATTACCAGATAGATGAGTACCAGACTGATGATCTGGTCAAGCTGGATGTGCTGGTGAATAACGAGCCGATTGATGCCCTGGCAATGATCGTACATCGGGACCATGCTTACCATAAGGGCCAGAAGCTGGTCACAAAGCTGAAAGAACTGATCCCGCGCCAGATGTTCGCGGTGCCAATTCAGGCGGCTGTGGGCAAGCGCGTGATTTCCCGTGCTAACGTCAAGGCTATGCGTAAAGACGTACTGGCAAAGTGCTACGGCGGCGATATTACGCGCAAGAAGAAACTGCTCGAAAAGCAGAAAAAAGGCAAGAAGCGCATGAAGATGGTCGGCTCAGTAGAAGTGCCACAGGAAGCATTTATGGCCTTGCTCAGCCTGGATGATGACGACTAGAAATCAGATTGGACCAAATCGGCTAAGCGAGCGGGAATATAGCCAGAGGTCGCCAGCGCACGCGCTATAGCAGGGATATCCAGCAGCAGATGAACGGGCTTGTCACTTGAGGGTGACAGGCCCGTCGTGTATATGGCGATGATAGCGACCACATCTAACCCCACGCCACTGGCCTCTGCAAGCAAGGATTCATCGGCTAGGCTGGTAGCAGCATCGTCGATAATCAAGCAAGTGGGATGGCCCACGTCATATGCGCCGACAAGATCCAGAACCGGATTGCCTGTATCGCGGCCATGATAGACCAACGGCACACGCGAGGCAAAGCTCGTGGCCTGGGCAACATGCTGGGCATCCCCTTTGCGGCTTAGCAAACGGTCGATGGCCATGTTTGAGATGTGCTGCTGCCCCATCTGCCCTAGCTGCCAAAGCATATCCGGGTACGAGGGCAACAAAGCTGTGTTCAACTTCCAGGAGCGTTCCGTATTTGCTTCCACAAAATGCCCGAACTGGAGCAATCCGGTTTGCAGCAAGCTGAGTGCGAGTTGATCTGTTGTCTGCGATGTCATGAAGACTCTTTCATGGCGATGAGCGCCGCCCGAACCTGATCCGCGAAATCCTCGCCAAGACCAGCCAGCAGCATGCGGTCATCTGTCACACGAAGGGCTAAATCCGGCGCTAAGGAGAGTGTTTGCCCTGATATATCCACATCAGCCTGAAACGCCGCATATGGCGCGTTAGCGCGATAATGAGGTACATCTTCAGGGCGATAGAGCGTCACGCAGTCTACATCGAATGCAGTACGTTCTAGCATCGGTGCGTAAGCTGTCCCAACGAAAGGGCCATGCAGAAGTTTCAGTGTTTCCTGGCCAATAATGCCGATGATCCTTTCCAGCGAACGCGCACCGGGAGCAGACATCGCCATAAACGATGCAAAGTCCAGCACATACGCACAAACCAGATCAGCAGTTGCGTCTACAATGGCGCGACAGTATGGCAGGAAGGGGTCATCGTAACGCTGGATGGGCAGCGGCAATGCCGCCACCCTGGGATTCAAGAATAAGGCAATGTCCGTGTCGCGCTCGGCCTGTAGCGCACGTAGATGCGTGTAAAAATCTGCCATTTAGCCGGCTTCACTTTCCTTGAACATGCGCCAAGCACGCGAGAGTGCCCAGCGGGTCGGCCAACTGCGCGCCAGATCGTAACGTGCGCCAAAGCCATAACCGCGTGATGACACTTCTCCGTTGACGAAAACTGCAACTGCAGTCGCATGCTCAACATCTGAACCTTCGCTAACATCTGGCAGGCTGAGCACAGCAATCGCCATATCCGTGTTATTCTGCTCCGCGAGATAAGCTGCAAAACGTTGGGCATTGTCGCGCAGCGTCTGCGTGTGGTCGTAGGACATAGACGCATCGATCACGGTGTGCTCAGGATGCTCGTAATTATGAGACCAGACAATTTGCTGGGCTGTCTCCCCTGGCAGGCGACCAATGATGACGTTGTCGATGCCTGATTCCAGCAAAGCAACGGTGTGTCCGTTAGCAATCAGGTAACGGCTTATGACTGTTTCAATCGTGTCGCTATCTTCACCGAAAATGAATTCGCCTGCCCTCTCATAGACTCGTCCAGCCATATCGCTGAGCATGTCGTCGGCGGTGGCTAAGTCATCGGCTTTGGCCGTGATACGTATGTCAATAACACCCTGATGCGCCGCCAAACCAATCGAGGGATTGCTGTGGTTGAGCAAGTCATCACCCAGGAGGTCATCGAGTGAGCTTTCACCGATACCTGCAGACTTGAGTGTACGCGCCTTGATGATGCCGAGCTTATAACGATCACGCAGCAGCGGGATAACAGCCGTCTCCATCAGGAATTTCATTTCACGGGGGACGCCAGGCAGGCTAATGATAATTTTACCGTCTGCATTTTCCGCCATGAACGACGGTGCTGTACCAACCGGATTAGGAATTACAACGGCATTTTCCGGCAGATAAGCCTGCCGCTTGTTGTTTTCCGTGATGGTAGCGCGGAAGGTAGCGAAGCGCTCTTTAATTGCTTCAAAAAGCGATTCATGGTAGACCAGTTCAGTACCAATGGCGCGCGCAACGGCTTCGCGTGTCATATCATCAACGGTAGGGCCAAGTCCACCACAGGTAATCACGACATCGGCACGGCTAAGGGCGATGGTCAGTGCCTGGACGATGCGGTCGATATTGTCGCCAACACTGGTCATAAAATAGAGATTGATACCAAGATCACGCAATTGTTGGGCGAGATAAACAGAATTGGTATCCGTGAGTGCACCCAGAAGCAGTTCCGTGCCAATTGCGACTACTTCAGCATTTACATTATCCGCTATTGTGTGCGTCATCGGTCATCCTCAATTCGTCATAGTAAAAACCAGTAGATAAAATATCAACAAGCCGTATTGAGTGCAGTTACAGGCTACATCACAGGGCAACCTCATTTTACATTGGGTATGACGTTGTGTTTAGGTCGGGGCTAACCCAGAATAGGCAAAGATATAGGACCATTTTGGATGGCGACAAGCGAACTACCAGAGTATCATGAATATATATGCAGAACGTCACGTTAGAATGTTTTGCATTTTTGTTTTTTACGTTTATAATCTCCCCATCAACAGTATCGTGCTGTGCGCAAAATATTTGTGCAAAGTACACATACTGTTACTCAAAAATATCATTCAAGTATGACGTCCATGCATGGATTGGAGGACACCTGTGGCTAGTGTAACGTTTGATCATGTCTACAAGCGTTTCGGAGATGTAACGGTTGTGACTGATCTCAATATTGAGATTCATGATAAAGAATTTATTGTTTTCGTCGGGCCCTCTGGTTGTGGTAAATCAACCAGCCTGCGTATGCTTGCAGGTCTCGAAGAGATTACTGAAGGTCGCATTATGATTGGTGATCGCGTTGTCAATAACGTGGCACCAAAAGATCGTGACATCGCCATGGTGTTCCAGAGCTACGCTCTGTATCCTCACATGACTGTGTACGACAATATGGCCTTTGGTCTCAAGCTGCGCAAGACCCCCAAGCAGGTCATTGACGAACGTGTACACGAAGCTGCCAAGAGCCTCGGCATTGAACACTTGCTGGATCGCCGCCCACGCCAACTGTCTGGTGGTCAGCGCCAGCGTGTTGCAGTCGGCCGTGCTATCGTTCGTGAACCAGCCGTGTTCTTGATGGACGAACCGCTTTCAAACCTGGATGCGAAGTTGCGCGTTGAAGCACGCTCCTTCATCAGCAAGCTGCACCAACGCCTGGAAACAACCTTCATCTACGTGACGCATGACCAAGTCGAAGCTATGACTATGGGTACGCGCATCGTGGTTTTGAACGCAGGCCGCTTGCAGCAGATCGACTCTCCATTTAATCTGTACCACAATCCATACAACGTCTTCGTCGGTGGCTTTATCGGCAGCCCGTCGATGAACTTCTTCGACGCCAAATTGCTACCGGGCGAAGGCGACGCGATTATCGTCGATACAGGCGTCTTCCAGCTGAACGTACCGCCGAGCCGTGCAGAACCGTATCGTGGTTATGTCGGCAAAGAGGTTATTCTTGGTGTGCGTCCAGAAGATATTCATGACATCAACTACCAGCCGCCCGGCATCACCCCGGCGAACATTGAAGCCAATGTCGAGGTCATCGAGCAGATGGGCCACGAGATGATTATGTACCTCGAAGAAGGTGGCAAGAACTTCATCGCGCGTACTGATCCGCGTACAACCGCCGTTGTAGGTGGCCGTTTGGGCGTCGTCCTGAACCTGGACAACATGCACGTCTTCGACCGTGACACCGAACTGTCCCTGGCTTATGAGTACAAGAAAGAACAGGTCGGTAACGAAGTTCCTAGCTAAACTAGGGGTTTTCAAGAAAACAAAGAGCCGTCCAAGTTGGACGGCTCTTTTTGCGTTAGCAGGTATCGGATGCACAATAACCTGTTTAGCAGCAATATACTTTGAGGTTTGCTTAGCTGGCTAGCTGAGTACCTTACGGAACTTATAGCCATAAACGATCATGCCGTTCGGGCCTTCCGTAGCCAGACGGCGCGTCACCATCTCAACACGGTCCCCAATGGCGATATCGCCTTCAATATCGGTCAATTGCGCGGTAACAAGCTGACCTTCATCTAGCTTGACCAGTGCAATAGCGTACGGTGCATAAGCTTCGAAGCCTGCGGGCGGATCCTGCACGACTGTAAAGCTATAGACTTGGCCATAGCCAGAAAAGGCTACAGCTTTCCCTTGCTCTACAACCTCGTTTAGTGACGTGACCATACAGTGCCTCGGTTACGCGACGCGAACAGCCGCGCGCTTCTCGTTTGATACCACTTCTTCGGTGACATCCGCTGTTACGTTGTCGTCGTTCAATTCTTGTTCAGGGCGATTCAGCATACCAAGGTTGCCATTGCTGAGGCGCACGCCGTGTAAGCGGTAAAGTTGATGTTTCATGCGCCAGTGACGTGGTACTTGCATGAGTCTGCTCCTTATCATGCTTTCTTATACAATCGACCCTAAATGTCATGGCCGATAATCTTACGCTAAATTACGTATTTACATGTGCATTATTGCACAAACTGTGACGATAGTACTCAATTGTTGCTGTCAAAAGCTCTCATGAGAGGCTATCAGACTGCCAAACGCTATCAAATGTGACCTTTTTAGCGGTTTTCAGACGATAGCGCATGGGTGATAGCTGTTGAACCCAAGCCACCTAAATTCTGGATGAGAATCGTCTTAGCGTTGTCTACCTGGTTGTCACCAGCGCGGCCATTGATCTGCAAGCAAGCCTCTACGGCCTGATAGACACCAGCAGCCCCGGCAGGATTACCCCGGCTCTTCATGCCACCAAAGGTGCTCATAGGGCGCTTGCCCTGCAAGCCGATGGCTGCCCCATCGTCGTTGGCCAATACCCAGCCCTTGCCACGTTCGGTCAAGCCCATCGCTTCCGCCGACAGAGCCGTCAGGATGGTAAAGGTATCGTTGAGTTCAAAGGCACTGATGTCATCGACGCCGAGACCACTTTGATCGAGAACTTTTTCAGTCGATGAGGCCACAGCAGATAAGCGCAACATATCCTTGCGTTCTTGAAGCATGAAGGCATCAGTCGTTGCCGCGCTACCCAAAATGTAGACTGGGTTCGGTGACAGATCAGGCGCTTTCTCAGCGGAGGTGATGACAACAGCGGCAGCCCCATCACCATCTGGGGCACTATCAAATAGGCTAACTGGGTCAGCGACCATCGGCGCTTTGCTGAAAGCCCCTGTACGCAGTTTGTTGCGATACATGGCATAGGTGCTACGGCTGCCGTTGAGGTGCGCGTTCACGCTAAAGCCCTCAAATGCAGACAATTCCAGACCATATTCATACATGTAACGGCGCATCAAGAGCGCGGCCATAGCGGGCAGAGTCGCCCCATGACGGGCTTCGTAGTCGGCATCCAGGCTGATGTTACGCGCAGCAACACGAGCGCTGGCAACGATGTCCGTCGTTTTTTCCACGCCAATCACCAGCGCAGTCGTAACTTCCCCGGAGGCTACAGCCAGGTGAGCCGCCCGTAACGCTGCTGCCCCAGAGGCATCCCCAGCTTCTATGGTATAAGCTTCGACGCCTTCAAGCTGCATATAATCAGCGACAAGCGCACCCAACTGCGTCTGGTTATTGAAGGTGCTGCCGTAGGCATTGGCGACGAACAGCGCATCGGGCTTTTGGATACGGGCATCTTTGAGGGCAGCCATCCCTGCATCAGCGGCTAATTCACGCAGGCTGCTGCCCCAATGTTCAGCGACAGGCGTCATACCGACGCCAATAATTGCAGTCTTTGCCATGATATTTATCCCTTCAATTTGCCACGGTAGCGCGAATAGGTTGCGTAGTCGATTTCTACACGGCGACTGATATAGTCACGGGTCGATGGCGCCAATTTTTGACGAGCAACCAACTTGTCCGTCACGATGAGGTCAAAGGCATCGGAGCCTGCCCCACTGCCGTAACTGACCATCAGAATGCGGTCGCCCTCTTTAGCGGTGTCGAGAATAGCCGTCAAGCCAATCATGCACGAGCCAGAATAGACGTTACCGATCTCGTTAGCCAGTAAACCCGTTTCGATTTGCTCTTGCGAGAAACCGAGCATCTTGGCAACACGCGACGGGAATTTGACATTGGGCTGGTGGAAAACGGCGTAGGTGTAGTCCTCAGCCGAGGTGCCCATAAGTTCCATCAACTTGCTCGCTGCGGAGTAGGAATGCTGGAAGTAAGCGGGTTCACCCGTAAAGCGATCACCGTGACTGGGGAACGTTTCGCCTTCACGCCGCCAGAAGTCGGGGGTATCGGTAACGTAGCTGTAGCTGCCCTGGTAGATAGCGACAGCTTCATCTGCGGGGCCGAGCAAGAAGGCAGCGCCACCGGACGCGGCAGTGTATTCAAGGGCATCACCGGGACGCCCCTGGGCCGTATCCATGCCGATACTGAGCGTATAACGCCCCATGCCGCTACCGATGATACCAATCGAGGCCTGAACGGCTTCTGTGCCCGCTTTACAGGCGAATTCCCAGTCCGCAGCCTGGATATTCGGTGACGTACCAATGGCTTCAGCGACGATGGTGCTACTGGGCTTCACGGCGTAGGGGTGACTTTCACTACCGACCCACACGGCACGGATTTCCGTTGGCGAAATTTGTGACCGGGCAACGGCGTTGCGTCCGGCTTCTATCGCCATGGTGATGACATCTTCATCTAACCCGGCAACAGCTTTTTCCTTTACGGGCGAGCCACTCAGGCCTTTGGTCCAGACGCGGGCAACTTCTGACCCAGGCAGGCGGTACTGCGGCACGTAGGAGCCGTAGCCGACGATACCGACTGCACGATCTGAGCGCATTAGCAGGCTGTTCAATTGTCCACTCATGCTTGTGTCCTATCACTACGATGTTCATTCACTAGGGTTTTTGCATATTCAAGACGGATATTTTTATCAGCAATCATCTGATTGACAATTGCAGGGACTTCTTCATTGGCTGCACCAGCGGCTACCGCCAATTGGCGGGCATGCATACGCATATGGCCCGATTGGATGCCATCGGTGGCCAAAGCACGAATCGCCGCGAAATTTTGCGCTAATCCAACGGCAGCCATCACCTGTGAGAGTTCCTGAGCTGTTTGGATGCCGAGGATTTTCAAGGCCAATTGGGCAGCGGGATGCACACGGGTCGCCCCTCCGACGATGCCGACTGACAAGGGTAATTCGATACTGCCATGCAGATCGTCTGATTCATCACGCCACCAACGTGTCAGGCTAGTATAACGGCCCTCACGAGCAGCATAGGCATGGGCACCGGCTTCGACAGCACGCCAGTCGTTGCCAGTCGCCATGATGACAGCATCAATACCATTCATGATGCCTTTGTTGTGGGTCGTCGCGCGGTAGGGATCGACCTCAGCAAAGGTGGCTGCTTCCAAGATCGAGTTAGCCACTTCGTCGCCGCTCATGTCGCCAGTCGCCAATGACGCTGCGGGAATGACGCCCTTTGCGCGCGCCTTACGACGGTCGGTCAAGTTACTGAGAATACGAAGGTTCACCCTACCCCCGGTGATTTCTTCTAGGAGCGGCGCGATGTATTCTGCGGCGGTGTTGACGGCATTCGCGCCCATTGCATCGCGCGTATCGTAGAGTAGATGCACGATCAGCATGTCCCCTACGGCGGTATTGGGATATTGAACCACCTCGATATCCCTGCTTCCGCCACCTCGTTTGACAATACTGCCACCAACTTCATTGGCTTTAGCAAGTAGCATCTGTTTGTTATCAAGGATGTTGTTTTTAGCTGTTTCGAGGTGTTCAATATCCAATAGCTGCAACTGACCAATCATGATGGGATCATCACTAGAGGTTGTGAACCCACCACCCTCTCGGAACAGTTTGGCTGCAAAGCTAACAGCAGCAACAACGGATGGTTCTTCGATAACCATCGGTATCAGGTAGTCTTTTTGGTTAATCAGGAAATTGGTTGCTATGCCAAATGGTAAGCTATAGATACCAATGACATTTTCAATCATATGCACTGCATCTTCAGTAGAGAGACCACCCTCTCCTGAAAATACGGTTGCATCATCGGGCGAAAGACCTGACCACTGGGCAATAATGGCCAGTCTCTCCTGCCAAGTTTTCTTGTAGAATCCAGAGAGTCGAGAACTTTTTGTTTCCATGCAGTGGGGTATAACATAGATACCCTGTCAAAAGCTCTCATGTTGTGAATTATCGAACAATATTCATAGTGGTATAATCTTGTATATGACTATACGAAGAATAAGAGCAATCATGATCTTGGTGCTAGTGGGTTTGCTAGCTATACCAACCATCACACAATCAGACCTATTACCCGATACGCCATACGTCAATGATGGGACAATGAGACGGATTTATACTCCCATATTGATGTATCATTACATCAGTGAACTCCCGGCTGATGCCGACGATATTCGGGTGGGATTGACTGTCACGCCACAACAATTTTATGAGCATATCAACTATCTGAACGTGACCAACCATCATACGATTACCATGAGTGATCTGGATGAGGCTTTGCGTTACGGGACATCGTTACCGGAAAACCCAATTATCCTAACGTTTGATGATGGGCACATCGATCACTATGTGACAGCAGTACCGATCCTCAACCAGTTTGGATTAACAGGGACATTTTTCGTGATTACGTCCTTTGCAGATAACAACCGGGCTGACTATATGTCCTGGGAGCAAATCGAGGATTTACACAATCAGGGGATGGAAATCGAACCTCATACCAAAAACCATGCGGATCTATCCAATCGGGATTTTGATTTCCTGGTATACGAAGTCATGGGCAGTGTAGAGAGCATCGAGCAACATATCGGGGCAAAGTCAACAACCCTGGCCTACCCAATAGGACGCTATGATCAGACGACATTGTCCTTTATGGAGACAACCCCCCTCTTACGGTCGGTAACAACGATGCCAGGGGCCTACCACACCAGCGATAATTATTATGAAATGACTCGCCTGAGAATTACCCCGGAGACGGGCGTGCCCGGGTTGGCGCAATTGCTCAACTTCACCAGGGCACAAAGATAATCTACATACACTGCTCCTTAATGACTATGCGAAATATCCTAGTAAAATAAAACCCGACACCAGTCGGGTCATATTTTCTTCCATGCCAGAAATGCCTCTAGTCAGGCAGAATCTTCGTTTCCAGGAAACGATCCATCCAGATCATGATGATGATGCCAATCGGAATAGAGGTCACTGCAAAGTAGATGTAACCATATTCCTGGATGGTCACGCTCTGCGGCGTCTGGATCGAGGTAAACAAATAGAGGCTATCAAAGCCTACTGTGATAATGAGGAACGTGATCAACGCACCAATAAGCTGTGATAAGACAACGACTACCAGCCGCTTAACATTCAACGATGACATGAATATCTCCTGATTCATCATGATTGCGCACACCAATAGAGCTATTTTAACTGATGGAGACGGATAATCGCAAGTAACGAATCAGATCTTTGAGGGTTTTTATGGAAGAACTAAGTCGTTGTTAAACCCTTTAAATACTGCTAAACTACCGTATCGACTATGCAAATTCTTGCCGCTGTCAATCTAAAGCAACCATCACCCTCGTTTTCTCCATATTGGGCGGATGATTCCATCTGAGCAACTCAACTGAGCAACTCAACCAGATTGGCATACTGGCTAGACACTTCTAGGAGCACGTTCGTGGCTGATTTATTCGACAAACTTGGTAACTTTACCCTTGCCCAGGAAGCGCGCGAAATGGGCATTTACCCCTACTTCCGCGCCTTAAGTGATTCAGAGGGGACAACGGCCACGTTCGAAGGCAAAGATGTGGTTATGTTAGGGTCCAACAATTACCTAGGCTTAACCACCGACCCGCGTGTGCGCGAAGCGGCTGCGGAAGCACTGGCACGTTTTGGCACCAGTGTAACCGGGTCACGCTTCCTTAATGGCACACTGGAACTCCATCTTGAGCTTGAGCGCCGTTTGGCGAAATTCGTAGGTAAAGAAGCCGCGCTAGTCTTCTCGACCGGTTATCAGGCCAACCTCGGCGCGATTTCCGCGATTGTTGGCAAAGGCGAATATGCCATCCTCGACAAGGATGCCCATGCCTGCATCGTTGACGGTGCCATGCTATCGCGGGGGGAAATGAAACGCTTTAAGCACAATGATCTTGACGATCTTGACCGAGTGCTCAGCAACTTGCCGAAAGATGCCGCTAAGCTGGTCATTGTGGATGGTGTTTACAGCATGGGCGGAGACATCGCCCCATTGCCAGAGATCGTGGAAATCTGCAAGAAACACAATACCCGCATCATGGTTGATGATGCACATGGTGTTGGCGTCACGGGACAGGGACGCGGCACATTGTCGCACTTCAATATCACGGACGATATCGACCTGATGATGGGAACGTTCAGCAAGAGCTTTGCCTCCATCGGTGGCTTCATCGCAGGCGATGCGGACGTGATGGATTACATTCAGCACCATGCTCGGTCCCTGATCTTCTCAGCCGCCCTGCCTGCCCCCAATGCCGCCGCTGTGTTGGCCGCGCTCGATATCATCGAAACCGAACCCGAACATGTTGCCCGTGTTTGGGACAACGCAGACTACATGCGCAAACATCTACAAGAGCTGGGCTATGACACAGGCCACAGCAACACGCCCATTATCCCGATCATCATTGGCGATAAATTCAAAACGGGCCTGACCTGGCGCGCTCTGATCGAAGCAGGCGTCTATACCAACCCGGTTGTTCCGCCAGCTACCCCACCGAATGGATCGCTACTGCGGACCAGCTACACAGCAACGCACACGCAAGAACATCTTGATCGTGCTCTAACAGGGTTCAAGAAAGTTGGCGTTGATCTCGATTTGATCCCTGAGCAGAAGCCAGCTGAGATTTAAGAGATACGCAACTAGAGAATTCAAAAGAGGGCCTCACGGCCCTCTTTTTTGTTGCATTGCACTGAGTGCTAATTACTTGAACTTATCCGGCGTAGGCCGTTCATCGCGGGAGTTGCGCCCACGGACCATATCCATTAGCTTGGTCAGTTCATGGTAGACAACAGGTACCACAACCAGGGTCAGTAGCATACTACTGAGGACGCCCCCGATCACGACTGTACCCAGTTCTTTGGCGATGATCGCACCTTCAGACAAGCCGAGCGACAACGGAATCAAGGCGATGATGGTAGCAATCGTCGTCATGAGGATGGGACGCAGACGACGTGCGCCCGCTTCTACAAGGGCATCATAGAGGCCCATACCGCGTTCGCTGCGATTGGAGTTCACGCGGTCGATGAGAACGATAGCGTTGGTAATCACCAGACCGAGGAGCATCAGCATACCGATCATGGCGGATATGCCAAGCACACGATCCGTCAGGGTCAGGGCAATTGCGGCACCCACTGGCGCCACGACCACACTGAAGATGATCGCAATCCAGTAAACTGGTGAGCCAAAGACCACAATCAGGATGACGATGATAATCACCAGGGCGATACCAATGGCGATACCGATGCCTTCAAAGCCTTCGGTTTGGATCTGGCTATCAAAGCCCTGGCTGACAACCACGCCTTCCGGTAGTTCGACCTCTGTAGCCAGGACATCTAATGCCGTTTGCGTCAAGCCGATGGTATCTTCTGTTTCCAGCTCGGCACTATAGCTAAGGGCTGGCTGCTGGTCGATGCGGATATAGGTGGGCATACTATCATCACCAGCACCTGCTACCGTGCCAGATGATAGGTTGCTTTCAACATTGGTGATGCCATCGATGCCGTTGAGTGTTTCGATAATGGTCGGATCGAGTTCTTCAAGCACCGATTGATCCGGGCCGGACACCACAATGGCGAAACCCGCGAAGCCTTCACTGGTGAGGCTACCGGCTGCTACCGTCGTGTTCCCCTCGCCAAAGATCTCGTTAGCACGTTCACGCAAGAGCGGCACATAGCTATCAGCAAGATCGACAGAACTAATGCCACGAATAGCGATATTGGCCACATTTTCCGACACGCTGGTCGCACCAAACAGAGCTTCAAAACTGAAGCCACTGCCGCCGACTTCTTCACTGATGGCTCCACGTTCCTCAGCGGGGATGATTTCCTCAATCGCTGCCGCCATCTCGCTCACCAGACGGTTGGTCTCCAGCATAGAGGTGCCCTCTGGCAGATTTACATCAACGGTAAGCTGTGGCTCACCAAAATCTGGCAAGAAGGTCGTTGGGCGATTGAGGAACAACAAACCGCTCACAGCGATGGAAGCGACCGCAACCAAGATCAGGCCCCAGCGCGTCGCCACTGACGACAAGGCCAGCTTAAGCGTTGGTACGTAAAGGCGCTCGAACCAGGTCTCTTCTTCCTCAAGGATTTCATCAGGTGAGATGAAGATCGACGCCAGGGCCGGAACAACCGTAATCGCTACGATAAACGACCCGGCCAGCGCATAGGTCACGGCAAGGCCAAACGGCAGGAAGAACTCGCCGACCAAGCCACCGGTAAAGCCCAGCGGCAGGAACACCACGACGGCAACCATCGTCGCGGAGAAGATAGCAACCGATACATCGCGTGTGCCTTCAATGATGGCTTCGGTCTTATCAACACCGCGTTCGATCTCTCGGAAGATGTTTTCCAACACAACGATGGAGTCATCGACGACGCGGCCAATAGCAACTGTCAGGCCGGACAACGTCATGATATTCAGGGTGAGTTCAGCAAATGGGAGCCAGCGCATCAGGATAAGCGCCATCATGATCGACAGCGGAATGCTGATACCGATGACAACGGTACTGCGCCATGCAGGGTACGGTAGTTTACCGGGCCATACGACGATCAAGATACCCACGATGATGCCCAGGATACCAATGAAGCGCAGCAATGGATCGGCCAGATCCCAGGCCAGGCCGAGATCACCATTGGCTATCTCGTTAAAGGCAAAGATATTGAATGCCAGGAAGCCAACGGAGATCACGACAATCAGCGCACCGACAATCGCACGGCCACTCCGGCCCCACATGCCACCACTCAAGAAGATGAGGATGTTGATGATGGCGAAGAACGCCCCCAGGCTACCCTCGCGAACAACCCCACTGATGGACTCTTCAATGAAGGTGCTCTGTTCAAAGGCGATAGTGACACCAATGTCAGGGTTATTTTCGTTAACGGTATCCACAATCTCAAGAACAGCATAGTAGGCTTCGACGGTATTGGAATCCAGGGGTTTGTAGACGGTCACGTTGAGGCTGGATGCACCATTGGTGCGCGTCACCTGCGTAGTCGGAATAAATACCTCGCTGGCTGTCGCACGTTCCTGAATGGCATCCGGCAGCGCGGCCAACACATCCGGCTGGAGCATCTGGAGCGCCTGGGGTTGCAGGCCTGTCAGGAAATTTTCGTCGCGCTCGGCGATGTAGTTGAGGTTTTCAGCTGTTAATTCGCCCAGCAAATCGGGTGCCAGCGTAGCGCCCTGGCCAGTCAGGAAGGAATTGATGAAATCTGCTGGTGGTCCAATGGCAGCTTCAAAGCGCAGGAGGTCAGATGCATTATCAAGCGCATCGACGCCCGGAACGAAATCGACGATGAACTGCCATGTCGGGCCTAATGCGGGTGCATCGGGGTCCGTTGGGGCAATGTCGGTATCGACTGTGTAGAGATCGGCCAGTTCCTCGGCGGCAGATGGCTGATCACCAGCAGCAATCGCTTCTACCTGGGAAGCCGTATCAGCATCGAGGGAGGCAATCACATCTTCCGGCAGTTCCGACAGGACATCCGGCGAGAGCTTGAGCAGCACTTCTGGCTCTAGTTGGCTGTAAAAATCCGGCTCATTGGCCAGGAAGTAGTTGATGAGCGCGGGGGTCAGGCTATCGAATAGGCGAACTTCATAGCCTGCGAAACGCTCAGGGACGCTGTCGTTAATCAGGTTGAGGATACTGGCAGCACTACCATCACCCAATGCGAGCAAATCATCGGCAGTGGCTAGAGATTGATCGGCAAATTGGGGCTGCCCTGTCAGAGTCGTCCAGACATCCCCCAATGGCGGTGAGACACCATCGAGTGCCAATACATCCGGCGAGAAGTAACCGATTGCTTCCGCATTCAGCGACGAGATGAATTCAGGATCGTTCGCCACAATAAAGGAAACGGCATCGGACGAAATACAGCCGATGACGGTATCGGCGATATTGAAGTCGCCACCTGTTACTTGCAACAACCCCACACCACATTCATTCAGTGCAGGCACAAACTCGGCGATGTTGATGTCAGCAAAGGCCGCATTATCCTCGCCACCCTGCCCTGTCATATCGAAGCTATCGCCAAACAGCACCAGCGTATTGAAGAAATCAGAGGCACTGAGCGCTGCTGAACCAAACTGCTCGGCAATTTCGCCGCTAGGTTGGATAAACAGCAGGTCGTCAGCAGTATCCAACTCTGTGCCGAAAAGCTGGCCCATGAGCGAATAGAGTGCGGGCAATTCCGGGCCTTCAGGATAATCGGGCGCTTCAATAGCAGGCTGGCTATCGTTAGATTCATCAACTGTTTCGGTTGACTCAGTAGCGTCTGCGGATTCATCGACAGCAGGTGTCGCGGCAGCCTCGTTGGTGCTGTAGATGCTGAAGGTCGCCAGCGGTAGATCAGCAAAGCTAAAAGTGATGATCTGAGGCGGTTGAATACGCCACGAACTCGGCATATCTTGTGGAGCCGTAACGGTATCACCTGTCAGGCTGGTCGCTAAAGCAGCAGCGGCCAGGGCATCACGGGTGAACCCATCAAGACCATCAATGAAGTCATCCGGCAGAACGGCAAATGCTTCCGCTGGGAGAGATGCAATCTGGTCACTATTGAGCGCATTTATGAGCGTGGGGTCAATTTCAAGGAGTTGTGTCACATCTTCCGGTGTGAGGTCATCAGTCTGACCGAGTGCGCCTACGATATGGCCGTTTTCGTAAAGCTCATTAAAGACATCGCCCAAAGTACGCGTGAGGGTCGTCATTTCACTCAAGTCCTGGGCCGACTTAAAGCCAGGGAACTGCCAACTTTCCGGCAAGGCCGGGGCCACCTGGAGGACTTCCGGCGCAGGCAAGTTAGCGCCAGCGACCGTTTCCGCGGTGAGTGATGACAAACCAAGGCGCTCTGCGATGACCGCACGCACTTCTGGTGTCAAGTCAAGCAGCAGTATCTTGTTATCCACAGCAGCCGTTTCGTCCAACTCCACCTGGGCGACACTTTCGCCGGGGAGGGTTTGGCCGCCACCAATCTGTACACTGGCCACGAGGGGTTCATTGGCCAACTGCGGGACCAATTCTTGTTCGATGAGGCGCTGTAGGGCTGTTTTATCAGCATCACCATCCTGCTCTGTCTGATTGGCAAGATAGCCTGCCAAACTCATAAAGGCATCGTCGCCCAAGTTCTGCCAGACTTCTGGCGAGAGCTGGAACGGCAGGTTGGCATTGCGAGCAGACAGATATACGAGCACATCACCGGGCAGGTCGGAAAGCAACGTGGTTGCAAATTCCTGGGCATCCTGACCATCGGCGGGTTCAATTGAACGGCGCGGGAACCAGACATTATCAAGCGCCTGACGGATGTCGCCTTGCAGGCGTTCCTGATCATCACCAAAGTCATTGCGGGCGATGATGATCGCACCAAATGACCCAGTTGTCGTGGATTCGATATTCACGATTTCAGGAATAGTGGCAAGTTCTGATTCTAAGCGGGTTGTGACCACGGAGCGGACTTGATCGCTGGACATGCCAGATACCTGCGCCAGAATAATGGTCTGAGGAAACTCCACAGGGGGCAAAAGCTCCTGTTGCAATTCCGAAGCTGCTACCCCGCCCAGCACCATCAAAAGGATTACCAGGGCAAACGTCACCAGCCGGAAGCGTACCGACAGGCGCGTGATTACATCAAATATCCAACGCATTAATGCTTCTCTCCTCACCAGAGCGTGAATGACAAGTGCAAGATTGACTCATAAACAGACAAGTGTGTCATCGACAAAAGAAAAAGGTACGGGAACCTCATACACGCAGATTTATGCGAAACAGATTAAGACAGTCCATTGAGACGCTCCCATAAAGACGACCTTCAGGCTCCCCAACCGTGCGCATAATGCCATGACTAAAAATGAAGTTGTTCATGCTTTCACAATCCCAAGCGTATCTTACACCTGTGACCAAAGTAGAACAATGCAGATCATCAAACTCTCATGCCACGAGTAGACTGTGGACCTACATCAAAACCGTGAAATGGTTAGAATAAGGTGCAAGCCCAAGCACAAACCTATCGGAAGCCAAAGTCGTTGACATCACGCCTATGACCAAACAACCTAAAAAACACCCGTTCATCCGTCTGCTCGGTTATGCAAGACATCACCGCCGACGGGTCATTTTAGCCAGTTTATTTTCGATCCTGAATAAGTTCGTGGACCTTGCCCCACCCGCATTGATCGGTGTGGCGGTCGATATTGTGGTTGAGCAGGAAAATTCACTCCTGGCGAGATTTGGCGTCGAGGATGTCTTCACACAATTGCTTGTCCTGGGGGTCATCACGCTTATCATCTGGATACTGGAATCGCTATTCGATTACCTGAATCGGCTGATCTGGCGTGGGCTGGCACAGACTATCGAGCATGAACTGCGCATCAGCACCTATTCTCATGTGCAGTCGCTAGACCTATCTTATTTCGAGGACCAGAGTACAGGTAGTTTGATGTCGATCATCAATGATGATGTCAACCAGCTTGAGCGCTTCCTCGACATCGGCGCAAACAGCCTGTTGCAGGTGGCGACAACGGTGATCGTCATTAGCACGGCATTTTTCATCCTGGCACCGAGTGTCGCCTGGATGGCCCTACTGCCGGTCCCCATCATCATCTATGGGTCCATGTGGTTCCAGAAGCAGATCGGCCCACGCTACAGCGCTGTTCGTGAGCAAGTCAGCATCCTGAACAGTCAACTTTCTAATAACCTGAGCGGCATTACGACCATCAAGAGCTTTACGGCAGAAGATCACGAGGTCGAGCGCATTGGGAACGAAAGCCAAGCCTACGAACACTATAATCGGCGTGCGATTGTGCTGAGTGCCGCCTTTACGCCTATCATTCGTATGGCGATTGTTTCCGGCTTCCTGGCCATTATGATCTTTGGTGGCGATCTCGTAATCAAAGGCAGCCTAGCCGTAGCCGCCTACAGCACGATGGTCTTCATGACGCAACGTCTGCTGTGGCCGCTGACCACCCTCGGCGAAACATTTGACCTGTACCAGCGCGCAATGGCATCAACGACACGCATCATGGACCTGCTGGATGTGGAAACTGACCTGCACGATGGTGACGTCGTGTTGCCAACTGACACTGTTCAGGGTGAGGTCGTGTTCGACAATGTTCACTTTGAATACAGCAATGGTGCGAAGGTCATCAAGGGGCTGAACTTTACAATAGACGCAGGCGAGACAGCAGCCATCGTCGGCTCTACTGGAGCAGGCAAGAGCACGATCATCAAGCTGATTTTGCGCCTCTATGAAGTGAGCCAGGGCCAAATCAAGCTGGACGGATATGACTTACGCGATCTGAAGATGAAAGACCTGCGTGATGCCATTGGCCTAGTCAGCCAGGATGTGTTCCTGTTCCACGGCACGGTAAAGGAAAATATCGCGTACGGCACATTTGATGCAGACGATGCCTCGATCATTGCTGCGGCCAAAGTGGCAGAAGCACATGATTTCATTATGGGATTACCCCAGGGCTACGACACCATCGTCGGTGAGCGCGGTCAGAAGCTATCCGGTGGGCAGCGTCAGCGTATTTCTATCGCACGGGCTATTTTGAAAGATCCGCCGGTGCTGGTGCTCGACGAAGCCACGTCTTCGGTCGATAACGAAACTGAGGCCGCTATCCAGCGATCACTGGAGCGCATTATCGTCGGGCGCACAACCATCGTCATCGCCCATCGCCTATCCACGATTCGGCATGCTGATGTCATCTTCGTGGTGGAAAACGGCAATATCATTGAGCGTGGTCGCCATGAAGACTTGCTAGCGGAGAATGGGTTGTATGCAGCGCTGTGGCGCGTCCAGACAGGTGAGACCATGCGTGCGCTACAAACATCTGACTAATATCAAAATATACCTCTAGACAAAAAGGCGTATGGTCCTGCCCTGCTTTGGGCAAGCCCACACGCCTTTTTTATTTGCCTGTATGGCTACTTAGTGAGCGCCAGATTTAATAGGTGCTGGTGATGTATAGCTGCTGAATCTGTTGCAGTTGAGCCTCTTCAAAGATTATTGGTTGCGCCGTGATCGGATGGTTTTCCACCTGTGCAGCAAAGTCTTTGAGTGTCGCTGCCGGATACAGGTCCACATCGGGCCACAGCAGATGAACCAAGTAATGGATAATGGCCTGCGGAAGATACCCCCACTCCATCAAGGTATCGACAGACAATTCTTCAAACGGATCACGCGCATTTGAGAAAATAATTTCCGGGACGAATATTTCTTCTGGACGATTGGCCTTTAATGCAGCGAACAGCACCTCTTCGTAAGGGCTATCTAGCTTCGCGTCGGCAGGCCGCACATCGACAGTCACACCGAAGTCGATGGCATCGACGACATGGGCAAAATAGGGTGCCGCTACGCGATCCGCGTTAATGAGCACGAAATCGGTGAGGCCATTTATTGCCTCTGTAGCCTGCCCCATCCGTCGCTTGGCCCGCGCAACGTTAAAGCGCGTGACAAATTTACCACCTTCTTTGACATGTTCTTGCATCTGTTCGGGAGTAATGTCGTCACAATCGGCATGTCCATGCCCGGTACTATCACACGCCGCATGATCTAAACTGACTGAGCAGAAACAAAAACGAGCATACTCATCACTGTATAGCTCAAAGAATTTGTCGCGATAGACAGCATAGCGGCGACTTTGCATAAAGGGATAGTTTTCCGCTGTGTCGTAGACATGATCTGGATACAGCCCCAGCCAATCCAACAAGTTGAGCTGTTGAATGGGCGCAAAGGGTTCTACGGGGTTGGGATCATCATCAAATACAAACAAGCGTACCCGACCTTGCCTGGGCATGACCGTCAGTTTGGCAAGCAGCACACGCAGTGTATCCGACACAGGTAGAAATGAGCGGGATTGTATCGTTATACGCGACAGCGACTCGTGTTTGAATGCCTTATTTTTCTGTCGTTTTTTACTTGTTTGATCGCACATCGTTAGTCTTCCCCAAGATATTCTCTAGTTGTAACTAGAGAATATCTGTGATGTTGCGGACGAGTTTCGTCGCAACGTCATAGAATTGTCGAAGTGGATAACTTGCATGCCTTACCCCTCTCATAATTCTTTCATCATCACACCATTTCTTCTCATTCTTACACAGTGTGACGCTTGGTCTGAAACCGCTTTCAATATAGCCCTTTTCTAATCGCTCTAAGCGCGCGGCGCAACCGAACTTCATCGTATTTTCCTGGATCACAAGGGTAGCTAAATACTATTCCAGTTTCTGTCGCATTTCTGTCGTTAATGGTGTGGAACGACAGGAGGCATTTCAAATAAGGTGATTAAAGTAAGACCAAACAGGTCATGACATACACACGAGTGCTGTTTGAGTCTGGTGGTTCGTTGCCAAAAGCAACGCCGCCAATGCCCGCCATGCGTGGTTGCTGCTGGCCACAGTAATCACACAGGTATGGCAGGCAACCATGATTGGGCGAACAGGTAGGGATAAATCGCACCTGACTGCCCCATGTCTAACCATCCACATACAACATTACTATGGAGTTTCATCATGGAACGGCTCATTCAATGGCTGTCAATCGCTCTCGTGTCCGTTGTCCTGATCGCCAGCCCCATCGCTGCTAGCCTGGACGACATCGTTAACCTGGATACACCTGCACAGATCACAGATGGCGGTGGCGACCCTGGATTCTGCTGCAGCTAATACAGCGTATCACGGTAAAGCGTATCAAAAGCCACATAACAATATAGAACAAAAGGATGGAGATTCTGCTCCATCCCTTTTTGTGTACAGAAACTGTGTCAAGTGCCCTGGACTGACCCTAAAGAAAGAACCGAATGATGGGATCAACGATTGAAATATGCTGCAAGTGGGGCACATTGTCCGGCCCAGCACGGAAGTACCTTTCAGCTTGCTGCAAATGGTCCGGCACGATGGACACGTTATTCAGTTGGTTGAGTTCACTTTTAAGGTCATCAACCAGGGAAGCCAGCGTTTGCTCAACAGGGTCTATTTCAATGATGCTATTGGCCATAATGCCGGTGATGCACAAGCCATAGAATGCCTCGGCAGCGAGTCTATCATGACTAATGAGATCAGCGTTACACAACGCCCTGCGATAGTATCGGTAGGCATCTGACCAAGCAGAATACGTGAAGGCAAATCGGCCTAAATCAAGCAAAATCGCAGCTTTCATGCGTCTATCGTTGCGTGTCTGGCTTATCAGGAGGGCTAAACGTAGTTGCTGCTCTGCTTCAAGCCGGTTTTGCAACAAGAGATGGGTACGGCCGATGTTACGAATAACGCTCATTTCCAGGTATTGATTCTGGATGTTTTTTGCACTCGTTAGCGCCTGATTGAGCACTGTCATGGCAAGTTCTGGTTGGCGACACAGATTGTACAAGGCCGCCTGGTTCAACTGCCCATAGGCAACGCGCTCCACGTTGCCCATCTCGATACTGATCTCGTGCGCTTTATCCAGATACTTTTGGCATGTATCATAGTCGTGCCTGTCGAGTGCAATGAGTGCGAGGGTTGTCGCCGCAAAGTTTTCCACGTTCAGTAGGTTCAGCCCTTTAGCAAAATCAAGGCTTTGTTGCAGGTATTTTTCCGCCAATTCGTTTTCTGTGCGGCTCCAGGCTTCGCGCCCAAGGCTGCCATAAACATAACTGAGCACATGCCCATCTTCGCTGGCAAGCGCATGATCTTTGGCCAGCTCCAGATGGGACAGATACTGTTCATCTGCTAGCCCATAGGTTGCATTGGCGAGTGAATGATACAGATGGGCGAGCAGAAGGTCATCGTCAAGCCTCTTTGCATCATGAATTGCCATATCAAGCAGTTGAATTGCAGCGTCTTTGTCGCCTTGATCCCTGACAATATCGGCAGAAATCTGACGAATTTCTATAGCTTCGCGCGTTTTCCAATTGATCTGTAAGTGGCCAAATAGTGCTAGCAATTCCTTCGCCACTGTACGCACGCCACGTCGGTGTAGATAACGCACGAACTTGCCAAAAAGCTCAATGTCAAAAGGCATGTCTTGGGACAACGCCATACGATAGGCTTTGATGAGATTTCGGCGCTGGCTATCGAGCACGTTGGGCACATCGATATTTGCTGTAGTAAAGTCCAGCATGTGCGTCACAAAACGCGCCTGAAAGTCGTCCAGTTGTGGGATAGCGTCCGAGCCAGACAAGACACGCGCATTCACATATTGATGAAGCACACCCATCATCCTGAGGTATTCCTCATATAATTGGACGAGGTGACTGTCTTTGAGCACCTTCATTGCCATGTGAGCTTGCACCGGACTGGCCCCAACAATGGAAATGATGTCATCCACAGTGGGCCGCTGAACCTGGTCGAATAAACTCATTACAATCAGCACATGCTGTTGATCTTCATCCAGATTGCGCCAGAGCCAAGTCAATACCGGGTCATCATCGGTGATCTTCTTCATGGCCGGGATAACCTGGCCTAATTTATGCCCACACATATCGAAGGTATTAGCGAGTAAAAACAGCTTCTCGTGCATGCCGCCGACCAGTTCAACAATGTCGGACTCATGGTGGCGAATGTCAATAGCTTCTGAGTCATCACGCATATGTCTGAAAATAATGTTGACATTTGACAGCGTAACAGCATCAATGGTCACCGCATCGGTATCATCCCAATGATGTTCGCTACAGACAAGTACGGCGGCGTATTCCGCAGTGCGTTTGAGGAATATTTGTAGCTCGCCGGAGAAGATGTCGCCGGATTCTTCCTGATCGAAAACGAGCAGATGCGTATTGTGGGACAGGAGTTCAAAGACACTCTGACGCTTGTTTTCATACATCAAATTGAGCAGAAACGGCTTATCCAGAGCCGTTGCTATCTCGTTCAACAAATCATCAGCGGATGTGTCACGGGTCACATCCATCTGAATCACGGCGTAATCATCGCCTAAAGAGCGCCACGTCCGGCCAACGGCTTCCGCAATGGCTGATTTACCCGACCCACTCGCCCCCACAAGCAGGCAGAAATGATCGGTGGGGTTAACAATCAAGTGATCGAAGATATGTACCAGTTGATTGCCATACCCTGTCACATATCGACTGGCTATTTTACGTAAATCACTGGGGCTATATTTACGCTTGCCGTTCAATGCGAGGTCTTTAAGCGTTGGCTGCAGCCCCTGGGAGAACATCAGACGCCAGTCATCAGATGGCTTGCCCAATAAGACGGGCTGCGTTTTCTGCAATGAATCCATCTCGATTAAGTACATGTTTACGCGGTCCATGTGCATCCGCTTGGCATTCAGCCAGACGAGATATTGCAACGGAATGAGGTTATCTGGAGCGCTCGCACGCCATTTTTCCGCCAGGAGACGCGCCTGCTCATATTGCTGCTGGACCATAAAATGGCGAATCAGCCGCTCTAGGACGTTGCGGTATTTACTGCGCAACCGCTTACGTAAGGAGATCAGCCAGTCACTAAAGTTGCGCTTGTCAGATCGATAACCTGCAACCAGGTCTGCTTTATACAGCTTTTCCGCTGCCAGAAGGTTGTCGAGTTGACCCGGCTCAATGACATCGCCGAATTCCGACTTCTCGACCTCTGCAAGCTCGTCAAAAGCAAGAACATCGACCCATACATCAGCACTGTCGTATGTTATAGATGGCTGATTTTTATATTTAAGGCAAATGTCAACAATCTCATCGGGGATATTGGACAGCGCGGTCCGGCTCAAATGGGACTTGGCATCGGCATAATAGATTGCATCTTCAGGATGATAAAGCGCCTCTACCAGATTATCACGATCATGGCGCGGCATGTTGGTGATGACGATATACATGAACAATTCGAGCCATGTGTCCGTTGGCTGGACCGGTTGGCCATCGACTTTAATCTGGGGGTAGGTTCCAAGTAGTTCAACAATGATGCGCTTGGTCATGATAGTTACTCACTCGCTGATGGTTGGCGGACGATCAGGGATGTTAGGGCAAACTTCGAGAGCATAATTCTAATAAGTAATAATAACCATAGTACAATATTAATTGCTATGTTACTCATCATTTGTCGCAACAACCTTGATGACAAGCATCACTTGTCCCCCCTTGTCATCATTCCGTTCCTGCGACAACTCGCCATCGCCGATCTTATGTTGCAGCGTCGTCAATTGCACAGGCAACTAGTATAATCGGCATAAATACAATTTCATCACAGGATGAAGTTATGACTGTTACTGAGATTTCTCATGCGATTAAACGCAATCCGATCATGCCGCTGGACATGGACATCGTACTGAATACGCATGTCAACCCGAGTGCGACCAAGCGACGGGCAGCGACGTTGGCAACGCGGCGGTCGGTCAAGAAGAACTGGCAAGCCGCATGGCTGCTAAAAGCCATCACCTGCATTGATCTGACGACACTGGCCGGGGATGATACGCCGGGTAATGTGCGGCGGTTGGCAGCTAAAGGTCGGCAACCCGTCCGGCAGGATATTCTGGAAGCATTGGGCGTAGCAGATTTAGGCATTACGGTGGGCGCAGTCTGCGTTTACCACACGCGCATTAAGGATGCCCTGGAAGCGCTTGAAGGCACATCGATCCCGGTGGCGGCTGTGTCGACCGGGTTCCCGGCAGGCCTCAGCCCATTTAAGCAGCGCATTGAAGAAATCTATGCTTCGGTCGATGCCGGAGCCAAAGAGATCGACATTGTCATCAGCCGCGAGCATGTACTGCAAGGGAACTGGCAAGCACTCTATGATGAAGTCTGCCAGATGCGCGAAGCCTGCGGGGAGTCCCATATGAAGACGATCCTGGCGACAGGCGAGCTAGGCCCATTGTGGAATGTAGCGATGGCCAGCAAAGTGTGCATGATGGCCGGCGCGGACTTCATCAAGACATCGACTGGCAAAGAGTCGGTCAATGCGACGCTGGAAGTCAGTTTGATTATGACGCGGGCGATCCGTGAGCACTTTGAGCGGACCGGCTACAAAGTCGGCTTTAAGCCCGCAGGCGGCATTCGGAAGGCCAAAGAGGCGCTGGCGTGGTTGATCCTTATAAAGGAAGAACTGGGCGACGCGTGGCTAACGCCGCAGTTGTTCCGGTTTGGGGCCAGCAGCCTTCTGGGTGACATCGAACGCCAGCTTTCGCATCATGTCACTGGCCGCTATGCCGCCAAGCATCATATGCCAATGGGCTAAGAAGGGACCCGATCATGAGTACCCCTAGCGAAAAAACAGTGAAAGAGCTGTTCGAGACAATGGAATACGGACCTGCCCCAGAATCCGATGCAAATGCGAATGCCTGGCTGGATAGCCATGAACGGCAGTTCGGCGCGTTCATCGACAATGTATGGAAAGCACCTGCCGGATTGGATACGATCACAGTCGTGAACCCGGCACGGGGGCAAGCGCTGGCGCAGATTGTGGATGCCGATGAGGCTCTGGTCAATGAAGCCGTGAAGGCGGCGCGCAATGCCTTCGAGAGTTGGAGCCAGAGCAGCGGCCATACACGCGCACGCTATCTGTATGCGATTGCACGCTGCATTCAAAAGCATGGGCGGCTGTTTTCCGTGCTGGAATCTATGGACAATGGCAAACCCATCCGTGAATCACGCGATATTGATATTACGCTGGTGGCGCGCCATTTCTACCATCACGCGGGATGGGCGCAATTGATGGCAACCGAGATGGCGGGTTATCAACCTGTAGGCGTGGTCGGGCAGGTGATTCCCTGGAACTTCCCGCTGTTGATGCTGGCGTGGAAAATCGCGCCTGCGCTGGCGATGGGCAATACGGTTGTGCTCAAGCCTGCACCTTATACCCCGCTGACGGCGCTACTGTTCGCAGAAATTGTCGCTGAAGCGGGACTGCCGCCCGGTGTGGTCAACATTGTGCCCGGTGGGGATGAGGCCGGAGCAGCGATTGTGGCACATCCTGACATCGACAAGATTGCGTTCACGGGCAGCACCAACGTCGGACGTATTCTACGCAAAGTAACCGCTGGCACAGGCAAGAAGCTGTCGCTGGAACTGGGTGGCAAGTCGCCGTATATCGTATTTGAGGATGCGGACGACGACGCAGCCATTGAAGGTCTGGTAGATGCTATCTGGTTCAACCAGGGGCAAGTCTGCTGTGCCGGATCACGGCTGCTGGTGCAGGAGAATATCGCCGAGCGCTTTTTAGAAAAGCTGCGGGTACGCATGGGAAAACTGCGCACGGGCGATTCGCTTGATAAGAGCATCGACCTGGGCGCTGTGGTTGACCCGGTACAGTACGAAACCATTGACCGCTGGGTGAAGATCGGCGTGAACGAAGGTGCAAGTATCTTCCAGCCGGACATCCCGATGCCGGAAAACGGTTGTTACTATCCGCCTACCCTGCTGACGAATGTGTCGCCTGCCTCGACGGTGGTACAGGAAGAAATTTTCGGCCCGGTGCTGGTAGCGATGACGTTCCGTACGCCTGCGGAAGCGGTACAGCTAGCGAACAACACACGCTATGGGCTAGCAGCCAGCATCTGGAGTGAGAATATCAACCTGGCGCTGGAAGTGGCGCATAAGGTCAAAGCGGGCAGCGTGTGGGTGAACTGTACTAACCTGTTTGATGGAGCGGCAGGCTTTGGCGGCTACCGTGAGAGCGGCTATGGGCGCGAAGGTGGCAAAGAAGGCCTGATGGAATACGTTCGGCCCGATTGGCAAGCTCGCCCCCGACCGGACCTCGACCGAGATGCACTTGACGTCAAAGCATGGTCAGCAGCGACACCTGCCCTACCCAGCCCTATCGAGAATTCCGCCAGCAAGAATGGTTCGCCGACAATAGATCGCACGGCTAAGCTGTTCATCGGCGGCAAGCAGAAACGGCCTGACGGCAATTACAACTTGCCCGTGCATAATCCCAAGGGCGAGGTCGTCGGTGAAGTTGGTGATGGCAACCGTAAAGATATCCGTGATGCGGTTGAAGCGGCGCACGCCGCCAAAGGCTGGGCTGATCGTACGCCACACAATCGGGCACAGATTTTGTATTACATCGCGGAAAATCTGGCGATCCGTGAGGAAGAATTCGCCAAGCGGTTGCGCTCTATGACCGGATGCAGTGCGAAAGCCGCCCAAAATGAAGTGAGCCTGTCTATCGAGCGGCTGTTTACCTATGCAGCCTGGGCCGATAAGTACGGCGGTAGTGTTCAGGAGACGACGCTGGCCGGGTT
Source organism: Anaerolineaceae bacterium (assembly GCA_002699585.1). Taxonomy (GTDB): domain Bacteria; phylum Chloroflexota; class Anaerolineae; order Aggregatilineales; family Phototrophicaceae; genus Phototrophicus. Next base: position 85,377 of record PABP01000013.1, read on the forward strand.
GGTCGTGGCGACGCATGATTACCTGGGCGTGATCGGCATCGCGTGCCCGGATGAAGCGCCGCTGCTGGCCTTTGTTTCGCTGGTGGGACCGGCCATTGCCCGTGGTAATACCGTGATTGCCATTCCTTCCGAAGTTGCCCCGCTGGCAGCGACGGACTTCTATCAAATTCTGGAAACATCCGATTTGCCGGGTGGCGTGGTGAATATCGTCACGGGCAAACGCGACCATCTGACGAAAACGCTAGCCGAACATGAAGATGTCGACGCCATGTGGTACTTCGGCAGCGCAGAAGGCAGCTACTTCGTCGAGCAACTATCGGTATCGAACCTCAAGCGAACTTGGGTCAATTATGGCATCGCCCGTGATTGGGAAGATGACCAGCAGGGTGCTGGACATGAATTCCTGCATCATGCGATACAGGTGAAGAATACTTGGGTGCCAACAGGCTATTGATTGGCCGATAAATAGATTACTTTACGGGCCGTTAGCTGTGTGCTGACGGCTCACCCTTGCTAATTCTTATTGCAGCCATTAGCTAAACCTTGTGACAACTGTCCGCAAAACAGACTTCTTTTGTCAATAGGCGCAGTTGCAGGCTTCTGTTAAAAATAGCTACTGAATCACCCGTTGAGTCACAAATTTTATGATGCGATTTTGGCACAGACGTAGTTTGCGATCAAAACTGCTTATTCTTTACCTAGGGTTGCTGTTGCTGCCGATAATTGGCGTTGGCTTGTATGGTCACTTGCACCTTTCTCGCACGTTGCAAGCAGAAGCCATCAAGTTAGAAACGCAGCAAGTCCTGGCACAGGCGGTCCATATTCAGGAAACGCTGGAATATGCGCGCAGCGATCTGTTTTACCTGGCTAACATTGGCAGCCTGAACAGCCTGAGCAGCTTACCGCGTGATAACGCTGCCTATGAGACTGCTTTACAGACCGCTCGTCGTGATCTCGTCGGTTTTTCCACGACCAATCCCATGTATCGGCGTATCATCACGTTTGACGATATGGGACGTGTCACTGTGTTTGTGCAGTCCGATGCGGAAGGCATACAAGCCTGGGAAGCCACAGAAGAGGTAGCTATCCCGGCAACGGTACAGAGCATCGTCACATCGCCAGTCGGTAGTTTGCATATGACACTGAGCCTGGATAACGGGCGACACAATATTGTCTATGCGCTACGGTCAAGCGATGGCGTGGTGATGATCGAAATACACGGCGGCTGGCTATTCCGGCAGCTCCCTCCGGCACAGTCGCAAGTCACCTGGTCGGTGCGCCTACCGAGTGGCGAACTGATTCATTATTCTGATAACAATGATGACACGACCCTGCCCTCCTATAATGGACAAACAATATGGCAGGAAAGCTCGTCAGGGACGTACCTGGATGGCAATGATATTGTTTTCTTCCAGCATTTGCAGCTTCTGCCAGAAGAAGACAGCCCGACGCTGGTCGTGTTCCGCAAGGAGCCGCAAGCGCTACTGTATGCCGATTTGAGCACGTATTACCAGACGTTCACGCTGCTGGCGATTGGGGCTACGTTGTGCGTGGTTTCAATCGCAACGACTGTTGTTAACCGTTTCGTGGACCCGATCCGGCAATTGAAGGACTCGGTCAATACCATGCGGACGACCAACCGAACCCCGGCTATGCCCTCGCAACTGCCACCGGATGAAATCGGTGATTTGACGATGGCCTTCTATTTGATGGCGCTTGAGCTGGAAGATAAGCGTGAGGCCGAGCGTGAACTGGTCGAGAAGTTGATTACAGCGCAGGAAGAAGAGCGCAAGCGAATCGCATATGATTTGCATGATGGGTTGATCCAGCAGTTGGTTGGCGCGCGCTTTTATCTAAATCAATGCCAGCAATCGCTGTCGCCGGAGGACACGACAGGTAAAACCAGTTTTGCCCAGGGGTATGATGTGTTGTCAGAAGCGATTGTTGAGGGGCGGCGCATCATCCAGGGGTTGCACCCGACGGTGCTCGATGACCTGGGGTTGGTAGAGGCTATCGCTGAGTTGGCGCAGAATGTAGCTAACCTGGCGGGCTGTCAGGTTGAACTCGACCTGGATACCCTGCGTGTCGAGCCGGATAAGGTTACGAGTGTGACACTGTATCGCATCACACAGGAGGCATTGAATAATATACTCAAACATGCGAAAGCCACCCATATCCGTATCACGCTCAAGAACCACAACGGTATTCGGCTGAAAATTGAGGATAACGGCACAGGATTTGATCTGGAGACCCCACCCCAAAGTACCAGTGGCTGGGGAATCCGTACGATGAACGAGCGTGTTAACCTATTAAAAGGCAAAATAGAGATCGATAGTGCGCCCGGTGAGGGCACGACAATCCGCATCTCAATACATGATAACCAGCAGTTCCATGATAGAGAGGCCGTTTTATGACCAGCGTTGAAGAACGTGTGATCCGTATCGCCATCACTGACGACCACGGGATTGTGCGGCAAGGACTACGCATGCTCCTGACACGTCCGGGATTGGAAGTCGTTGCTGAAGCAACGTGCGGACCCGAAGCGGTTGAGGTCGCTGATAAGTATCAGCCAGATGTGATGCTATTGGACATCCGCATGGGCAATGGCGACGGCTTAAAGTATCTATCGGCCATTCGGTCAGCTAGCCCAAAGACCAAGGTCATTATGCTCACAACGTATGCCAATCCGGGCTATCTGGCACGGGCGATCAATGATGGTGCTGTTGGCTATTTGTCGAAAGAGACAGAGCCAGACAAGATTGTCGAGGCAGTTGTTGCTGCCGCGCATGAGAGCAGCTTGTTTGATCCGTCGCTACTATCGAAAGCGCTAGAACCTTCGATTGACGATTCTGAGCCGACACCAGAACCGACGTCGATGCCGGTTGAGCAACTATCCGAGCGTGAGATTGAGGTGCTCAAGTTGATTGTGGCAGGCATGAGCAACGCGACCATCGCTGAAACACTGCATGTAGGCAAAGCAACGGTCAAGACGCATGTGCAGCACATTTTCCAGAAGTTGAATGTGACGGATCGTACACAAGCGGCACTGTGGGCCATGCGCGAAGGTATTGTGCAGTAGTCAGTTCTTAGTCTTTAGTTCTTGGACTTTAGTTGTAGAAGTGAAACATTGTGGGGAAAAGCAAAAGGCCGAGCGCAGTTGCACTCGGCCTTTTTTGATGCTGGTTGCTTTGCTACTTGCCAGCTTTATTCGTCCATTGCTGACGGACGGGTAAAGCCTGCGACTGCGTCTTCGCCGCCGATGTCCATCGTGCTATCGTATAGCAACTGCAGGACATAATCAGCGTTGTGTGCGTAGACCCCTGGATCTTTGTGCGAGTAGGTGTAGTTATAGGCTGCACGGAGCAAACGTGGCGTCCATGCGCTAAAGCGTTCACCTTCGCCATCAAACCAGTATGGGTAGCGGCCGGGATTGTATTCAATCTCGGTGCCAGCCGTATCGGCTGCATAGGACTGAATCGCTCCGTAGAGTGCTTCTTCGAAGGATTCAATTTCTGCACGGATCGGTTCCGTAGCGTCGCCATCGCCATCGTAGTCGACTGGCTCGACATCTTCGTCTTCCTGACGGATGTTGGGGATGTCTTCCAGCGTTTCGACGCCATCATGGCATTCAGCACAGTCATCGACTTCGAAAGTCAATGCATGCGGGCTGTGGCAGCCAACGCAGGTGTCAACACGACGTGCATGTGTGAACTGGCCCACGTATTCTGCGTCCGCATACTGGTAACCACCCTGGGCTTCGCCACCGAAGAGGGTTGCGCCAGCCGCGAAGTAGTGCGGATTACGGAAGCTGAGGTCTTCTGACACGTCATCATCACCAACGGATGCGCGAGTAATCGCGGCGTTGACGCTGACGGTGGACTCACGACCCTGGTGGCAGTTGATGCAGAGGTTGGCGGGTTCTTCTTCGCCAAAACTGATAACGGCACCACTTGGGAAGACGACTTCGTCAGATTGATACAGTGAGAATTCGCCCTCTTCCACGTTGTCGTGGCAGGTGGAGCAGGCTAGACCATTGGTCGGTTCCATAGCAACGGTCACGCCATTCTCTAGGAAGAACGGCAGGCCTGTTGCCGTATGGCACTTGACGCAGGAGGCCGATACTTCACCGTCTTCGTCCCAGTGACGGAACGGTTCGCCGGTTGCATCGAAGTGGCCCGGGTCATTGCGATTGGCCATACTCATGTCGACCTGGCTTTCGATTTGCTCGTTCAGGACCGAAATGGTATCGAAGAGAATTTCGATATGGTACTTCGGATTGTGAGCGTACGCGCCGGGGTCTTTCTTGGAGACCTGATAATTGTAGGTTGCGATTTGCATGTACGGGCTGAAGGTGCCATAGCGTTCGCCATCTTCAGTGAACCAGTACGGGTAGGCAGAACTATCGTAGGCAACGGTTGTATCGAGAACTTCGACCGCATAGGTCTGGATAGCTTGATACAGCATTTCCTGGAGGGTTTCGATTTCACCAGCGATACCTTCGCGGGTGTCGCCGTCACCATCGTAGTCGATGAGTGAGCCTTGCATACGGATACCCGTCAGGTCTTCTACGCTCTCCACGTCTTCGTGGCATGTCGCGCATTCTTCAACCTTGAGTTCCAGCGTATGCGGATTATGGCAATTGATGCAGGTATCGTAACCTTCGACATGATCGTTACGCAGTTGGTAACGCTCACCTTCGAATTCATAACCTGCGTGTACTTCACCACCGTAGAGCGATGAGGCAGCGGCATAGTAATGAATATTGATGAAGCGCAGGTCTTCGCTGACTTCATTCATATCCGTTAGGCCGGTGTCTGCAATCGCGCTAGCGACTGATAGGCCTGAGGCGCGACCCTGATGGCAAACCATACAACGGGCAGAGCCGTCTAGATCTGTGAGTTCTACGCCTGAGGGGAATGTAACACTGGTCAGGTGGCTGGCGGATGAATTATGGCAAGCATCGCAGGTAATGGTCGAGCCAACCGCATGAGCGGCATCGACTACGCCTGCGTCGGTGCCATCAGCACCCACATAATCCTGATAACCTGAGGTAGAGTGACACTGCGCACAAGAGGCAGGTATTTCTACCGGATCATCTTCATTCCAGTGATTAAAGGCTTCTGCTTCTACGTCAGCATGGGGTGAATTCACCCAGGCATCGTAAAAGCCCGTAAGAATTTCGGGAGGTGCGGGATTCGTGACGATGGGGTCTTCCTGCGCAAGCACAGGGGTCCAGAGCACAAGCATCCCAGCAACGATGAACACCATCCCTAGTACTGCGATTAAGTGGTGTCTTTTCATTAAGTGAGCCTCCTTGAGTTAGCTCGGTGATGCGGTGTCTTTGAAAAAAGACGGTGTCGCAAGTGAGAATTAAGCAAAAGCATCCAACACAAAGTGATAAACAAATAGATTTATCCCACACTTATCTTACAATGCCTGCCCTTTTTGGTAATCCACCTACAGGTTGATTCGTTATCCCCCGGTAGGTTGATTGGGCCGCCATTAAGGCCAATTTAGGGGTGAATATGACCAATTATTGCCAGTTTGAGGGCATTTCATCCCCTAGGTGGATACTTAATCAACCCCGCGGTGGATAAGAACTGTGGTCCGTTTGTTGCATAATAGGAAGGGAATCATCATAATTGTTAAAAGCGTCTCAAATAAGAACTGGCGAACTATATGATGCGAAGATTTTTTACCTGGCCCCTATTGGTAGTCGGCTTATGCTGCCTGCTGATGGGCATGAGCGTGATGCTTTCCGTCGCCCAGGATGACGAGGGCGATGAAGAAGGCGACCCCACGCCAGCCGCTGAGGTCGAAGAGATGGAACCAGCAGAGTACGAAGGCACGCGCGAATGTCGCGATTGCCATCGCAGTGCTGCTGGCGACCACGAAACGACCTACCACGCGCTGACGTTGGTATCTTCGGAAGATCTCGAAGATGATGAAGACATAGCAGACCTGGTCTTGCTGGCTGATTTCGACGCTAGCGAGGGCATGGTGCAATTCCCTGGCGAGGACGAAGCGCGCGGCATCAGCCTGCGCGATGTGGCCTATACGTTGGGCGCTGGCCGTCACTATCAGGCATTCGTCACCCAGTTAGAGGATGACAGCCTGATGGTGCTCCCCATTCAATGGGATGTCAGCAACAGTGAATGGACTGAACTGCCATTAGCGGACGAATGGCCGGACCCAGCTTACGAATTCACAACGAACTGCGTGGGCTGCCACGTCACCGGGTTTGATACCAGTGAGTTGACCTGGGAAGAAACGGGCGTCCAGTGTGAAGCGTGCCACGGCCCGGGTAGCAATCACATCGAAATTGCCGATGACTCCGGCAGTTCTATTTCCGACAGCGAATACGTCGACTTATCGGGTGCGATCAACTTTGCACTGGATGGCCAAGTTTGCGGCCAATGCCATGTGCGCGGCACATCACCGGATGGCGAACAGCCCTATCCGTTGGCGTATCATCCCGGCGATGATCTGCTAGCAGAAGATACATTCCATCCCTTCCCTGTTGACGATGAAGCGCATTGGTTCCCGACCGGCCATGCGCGACTGCCAAATATGCAATTCAGCGAGTGGATGCAATCATCACACTCGTCGGCACTGGCAGATGCCCAGGAAAGTGACTACTTTGACGCAGGCTGTATTAGCTGCCACAGCGTCGCGCAGCAGCGTATCGATTACTTGATCGACGAAGAGTGGGTCTTTGAAGATGAGTACAATCCGCTCGATGCGCTGGAACGCTTTGACTTCGGGGTGACGTGCGCTAGCTGCCACAACCCGCATGAGGTGGAATCACCAGCCTACTTACGCGATGAACCGTATGCGTTGTGTGTCTCCTGCCACTATGACAGCGAAGTTACCGAAGGCATACATCACCCGGTGATGGAGACCTTTGAAGGCCAGCCGTTGGTCGAAGGCATCGACCCGGTTGAGGGCGTTCACTTCACTGCTGAAGACGGCCCGGATTGTCTGACCTGCCATATGCAATTGGTCGATACCAAGAATGGCCCACGAAGCTCGCACGCCTTCTATCCGATTTTGCCCGGTGCGGCGGCAGATGTCGAAGGGTTGCAGGATGCGTGTACTACCTGCCATACGGATGTCGAAACACCAGAGCAAATGCAATCCCTGATTGATAATGTCCAGGGGAATGTGGCCGACCGACTGGCTGCAGTGCAAGACAACCTGGGCGATGACGCACCCGAATGGGTCGCGCAGGCTGTGGCCGCTATCGAAGGTGATGGCAGCCAGGGCATCCACAATTATGCATATACCAATGCGCTGCTGACATCTGCTGAGGTTGAACTTGGCCTGGTGAGCGGCGGTACGCTGAGCGACGATGATGTCAGCGCTCTGGTCGATGAGGTGCTGCCAGATGTTGAGGTCACACCTGTTCCGACGCCGACACGCCAAGCGCGTGTGGGTGCACTGACCACCCCGTCGCTGGTGATCCTGGGCGTTATCGGGTTCATCTTCTTGTTTGCGGCGTACTCGTTCTTTGTGAGGGGTAATCGCAATGACTAGACTTCACGTCAAAGCCTGGTTGCTAGCTGGGATCGGCATCATCCTGCTGGCAACCGGATACTTGTTTGTATCGCTGCCGGTGCGTATCCACGCGCAGGAAGCGCAAGAATCACAAGCTGTGCAGAATGCGATGCCCTCTGAGCCGACCGGGGACAACAGTTTTTGCCTGGTCTGCCATGCTGACAGCGATGCCACAGCGACATTGGACGATGGCACAACGCTGCATGTCGGTGTCGACCCCAGTGTGTTAGAAGGCTCGGTACATGGTGCTGGCAATGAACAAGGTGCGCTGGGCTGCGTCGACTGCCACGGAACCGATGCTTTCCCACATGATGACCCGCTGCCTCAATCGGCGCGAGCCTATACGGTGCAAGCATCGCTGATGTGTACGAACTGCCACGTTGAGCAGACAGAAAACCTGGCAGATGGCGTTCACTACACCGCGATAACAGATGGCAACCTGAATTCGGCATCGTGTGTAGACTGCCACGGTTCGCACGATATTCAGCCGCCGGATGAACCGCGCGAGAAAATCTCAGAAACGTGTGGCGACTGCCATACATCGGTGTTCACAGAATATCGGGACAGCGTGCACGGTGAAGCCCTGTTTGAAGGCGACCCCAACGTCCCGACCTGCGTAGACTGCCACGGCGTACACGGCATTCAGCATCCGACGACTGCCCTGTTCCGCAATCGCTCGCCAGAGCTGTGCGCAGAGTGCCATGCCGATACGGAACTAATGGAAGAGTATGGCATCAGCACCTATGTATTTGAAAGCTACCTGACCGACTTCCACGGAACGACTGTGCAGTTGTTCAACCAGACAGATCCGAACGTACCGACCAATAAGGCCGTTTGCTATGACTGCCATGGCGTACACAATATCGCCGAGGCCAGCGCCGACAAAAGCCGCGTTGTACGCGAAAATCTACTGGAAACCTGCCGAGAGTGCCACCCGGATGCCAGTGCGGACTTCCCCGATAGCTGGGTGGGCCACTTCCCGCCATCGTTGGATAACCATCCGCTGATGTTCCTGGTTGACCTTTTCTATGACATCTTGATTCCGGTCGTCGTAGGTGGCTTCCTGTTCCTGATTGCGACCGACATTATCCGGCGCATTCGTAAGATGTTCAGCGGAAGGAGTGCCGAATAATGGCTGAGAACATCCAAACTAACGCCACCGCGCAATCCGCCGAACCGCAACAGTCCTACCGTCGGTTCGGGCCGGGACAACGTTTTGAGCATGTCGTCCTGCTGGTGACCTTCACCGGCCTGGCGGTGACAGGACTCCCGCAAACCTATGCCGAATATGGCTGGGCAAAGGCCCTCATCGACCTGATGGGTGGCATTGAATCCATCCGTGTGATCCATCGCATCCTGGCGACGATCCTCATGGCTGAGGCGATTTATCACGGTGGCATCCTGACTTATAAGCTGTTCGTGTTGGGCCGCAAAGCCACAATGATCCCGGGTTTCCGCGACCTAAAGGATGTCTTGCAGTGGATCGCCTTCAACCTGGGCCTGCGTCAGGAACACCCGCACTTGCCCCGCTATAACTTCGGCGAGAAGGCTGAGTATCTAGCAGTGATCTGGGGTACGGTGATCATGGTTATTACGGGCTTCATGATGTGGAACCCGATTGCAACGACCAACTTCCTACCGGGTAGTGCCGTGCCCGTCGCCCGCGTGGCGCATGGGGCTGAAGCGCTGCTAGCGGTGTTGTCGATCATCACATGGCATATGTGGAACGTGCATATCCGGCGCTTTAACCGGGCTATGTTCACGGGTAATTTGCCGCTTGATGCCATGGAAGAAGAACACGGTGAGGAACTCGAACAAATCCTGGCAGGTCACGTTGACGAAGACCCGCCACGCGAGGTCATCGCCAAGCGAAATATGTACTTCTTCCCGTATGCGTTTATCGTAGGCACTTTACTGGTACTTGGCCTGATATTTTTCGTCACCTTTGAAGATACAGCGATTACAACAGTTGACCCGGCAGTCGTCGTTGAGGCACCTGACGTGGTGGAAGTCAGCGCCGAGGATGGTGTTGCGGAAACGGGCGCTGAAGTATGGGCATCGCTCAACTGCAATGAGTGTCACGGTGAGAATGCTGAGGGCGGCGAAGGTCGCTTGAACGTGGCCCTCGCCAATACGTCCCTGACGTTTGACGAATTCGTGGCGGCTGTGCGACGTGGTCCGGCTGATATGAAAGCCTACAGCGTGCGAGATGTCAGCGACCTGGACTTAGCGCATCTGTATGCGTGGTTGCAGTCACAGTAACGCCCCTGACTATCGTAAATTGAGCATAAGAAGCGTCTGCTGTGGCAGGCGCTTTTTGATTGCGACAGAGAAATCAGCACATACCATTATGTATTATGTCACATATCATATTATGCAACTGTCCATTATTTTACATATGTATAGTATTCTGTTATATTTAGCGCGACCGCATATTGGTACACTCCCGTACCCATATGAAGAGATGGGGGCAGTAATGAAGCTTCTGCACGTCGTGGCGACACCCAGAAACAAGAGTTCGCGAACCCTCGCAATCAGTCAGGAAGTACTCAAACACTTGCATCGTAAATTCAGTGACTTACAGGTGGAAACACTGGATCTATTTGCCAGTGATTTACCAGCTATCGCCGGGGATAACATCGACACCAAATATACGCTGATGAAGGGGCTAAAGATCGATAAAAGTCATCAAGCTTCTTGGCGTGAAATTGAGAAACTCATCACGCATTTTCTTGCAGCAGATATCTGTCTAGTAAGCGTACCTATGTGGAATTTCTCGATACCTTATGCGCTCAAGTACTATATTGACTGTATTGTCCAGCCGGGATATCTGTTTCGTTTTGATGAGCGCGGCGTACCAACAGGCCTGGCGACTGGCAAAAAGATGATCTTTGTTACGACACGCGGCAGCGATTACTCGGAAAACAGTCCGTATCATGCATCTGATTTCCAAGAGCCTTATTTACGGGCCATATTTGGATTCTGTGGGATTACCGACATGCACTTCATTCATGCCCAGCCGCTAGATATCACGCCAGAAATCACGAAGAGTGCGCTGCGCACTGCGATGATCGCCGCAAAGGATCTCGTAAACAGCTTTGAGTTGGCCTAGTTTCCAGAAAAAATACGACACAACGGACAAAAAAAGGCTACCTAATGATGAGGCAGCCTTTTTTGTATCAACCAGCTTGTTCTTTAGCTATTCTGTAGAGGTTTGCATCAACTTAATGAGCTTGGCCTTGAGCGTCTTGCGCTGCTTGGTATAGACCGATTCCGCAATGGAGCCTTCTTCGTAGAGGGCATCGAGCATGGCAATCTCCTGCATGATCGACTGCGGCGTCTCCTCAGCAGGCGTTGACTCGGGTGTCGCACGGCGACCACGCCAGATGATGAATCCGGCTGCGCCGATAAAGACCAGCCCCGCGATGACCAGCACGACGGCCAGGACTTCACGCGGGACGCCCTCTTCGGCTGTCGCTGTCGTTGTGCTAGTCCCAGATGCTGACGGGAGACCCGTCACGGTAATGTCATATTGGATCAACTGCCCCACTGTGGGCTGGCCATTGATCTCGTAAACTTCATAGACGTTGCCGTTGAATTCCTGCTCGCCCACAAGGGACAGATCACTGCTAGTAACATTGAGGTTATCGCGCTCGATGAAAAAGCGCGTGGGGCCACTGACAGGATACTTCACCGTTTGGGCGATATTGGTATCATCCACAGTTGCCAGTGTGTAGGAATACTGTACGTAATGCTCCACGCCAGGAATCACCGGCTGCGTATCCAAAATACGGGTGCCATCGTCAGACGTTATGTAGCGATTGGGATCAGTATGCGCGAGCTGGAGTTCCGCGCCTTCTGGCAGGTCAAAGGAAACAGAGACAGGACCCTGTTCTGCATCCTGAACGAGATACATCTGGTTGGTATTGTTCTCGATAGTGAGAACTTCAATGATATATAGGCCCTGGGTTGTTAAATTGACCTGGGTGGCATGCGATGTCACATCAAGGACGTTGACATCGTCGGTGGCCTCGTAAATGGTGACATCCAGGCGCATTTCGTCGGTTGAGGGGTCCCCAACGACGATATCGCTATTGAAGCGGACACCATCCACGCTAACTGTCACCAAGTAGGCAAAATCAGGCCGAATGACGACTTCGGACCATTCATAAGCGCCATCCGTACCGACGGTATATTCGGCGACTTGTTCCGCGAATTGGGCATCGTATATATGCAGAATCGCTTCCAAACCATCAACCGGAGCGCCGCCTTCGGTCCCCTGGATGATATTGCCACGCAGGAAGCCTATGGTCTGTTGGGACGGATCGGGCGTACTGGCGACACTCGTAGGTGCCACAGAGACGGATGTCGCGCCTGCATGAGCTGTAGCGGCGATGTCGGCGTCAGTTAGAGCACCATCATTAGAAGTCGACTGTACGGCAGTCGCGCCAGCGTGGGCGGTAGCGGCAACTTCGGCACTGGTCAGGGCGCCCTCATCGGCTGATGCTGACTGCACGGGTGTATCGGCAGCAGATGACAGGGTGCGCATGTATTGAACGATAGCTGTGCTATCCGGCACATCAGTCGGCGCATCGAGTTCCAACTCAGTGGCATGTGACGACACGAAACTTACCAACTCAGACTCGGTGTAGCCTGTCAAGCCGATGACTGACGGCGCTTCTTCGGTGCTATCTTCCGAATGGCACTCGGCACAGTTCTGGGTGAACAGGGTTTCGCCCTGGCCGACATTTTCAGCGTTGTAGGACATGGTATAGGTATAGTAAGCAACTGCCCAACGCTGTTCTTCAGACAGAGAATCCCGCCAGGGGGGCATCAGCTTGTCGAGACGACCATTGGTAATGACCTCAAACCAGGCATCTAACGACATATCCTGAATGCTAGCCGGATCGGTGAAGTCAGGGATGTCGGTGATCTGGCCACTCTGGACGAGTTCACCGTCACCGGCGCCCGTATCACCATGACAACGGGTGCAATTTTCTGCAAAGATGACTGCCGGGTCGGATGAGCCGGATACAGGCACATCCAAGCTAGCAGACGGTTGTGTCGGCGCAAGCGTGCGCACGATTTCTGGCTCCCCTGCCAAGCCAGAACAGGCGGCCAACGCGAGCGTTAGCAACCCAATCGTCAAGATGGTCAGGAAATTCCTCAGTGTCATGATGTGCCTCGTCAGCTGTCAAGCTACAGTTGAAATGCTCTTGTGAATCGTATGAAAAGACTATTTTGGGTATTAGCTCTTATTTGAGTCCTATGAGGTTTACGCGACAGCGGCCATTTGTCAAGCTGTTTATGGTATTGGGCAGCTAACTGGTGCCTCACGTCGTATTTTGGTATGTGTTTTTACCTGTTCATTTACAGGTAAGGGCCAAAAAACATCACCCTACCGGATGATCCAGGTAGGGTGATGTTGTACATTCTTGAGATTATCTCGTATCAATGAGCAAGTCGTTGGCTATGTGACTCTAGTCATCTTCCTTGCTTGGCTTATTCGCTTTATCGCTGAGGTTGGTGATGACTTTGATTCGATCCAGAGGGACTTCAGAGCCGTATTTGGAGTTCCAAAAGTTCGTTACTTTTTTGGAGGTCGTGCCGGTATTGATGGTGTCATCAATAAAGTAGCTGCGCTGGCAGAGTCGTTCGTCAAGGTTACACGCATGCCCCATACAATCCCAATTGCCATGCAAACACCGGGATTTCTCCTGAATCAGGACGTGGACGCCATCATGCAAATCAATACTGTAGCCCATGAGATTATTGTCTTTGTCAATCATCCATTCCGGCACGATAATAGACAGTTGGCCATTGCCCTTGTTCTTATAGAGGTCGATGAAATGATGATAAGCAATGAAGGGCGTGTGGGCCACGATACGGGGCACAGCTAAAGAATCTTCCTTAATGGCATTCTCAATCAAGATACGGAATTTGTCTTGCCAGTAGGCTGCACCATAGCGGCTGAGCTGGGCTAATTTCGTGCCCTGTACTCGTGAGCCTGACGGGAGCAAGTCAATTTCCTTATGAAGGAAGGCTTTCAAGTCTTCCATATAGTCGTCTTGCATGTAGATGCGCGTCAGGTCTTCAATGTATTGACGCTGCTTCTGAGGGGTGTAGGCTACTGCCTTGACCATCAGATAAACCACTTCGTAGGGGAAATTATGCACCAGGGCATGGAACTCAGCGGGTCCGAGATAGGCTTCGTTGTGGCTTAAGGCGTAGCGAACACTTTCAGGATAGATCGTGGCATAAAAAGCGGAAGCGTCGTTGGTGTCCGTGTCTTTTATACCAAAAAAGTTCTTGAACCAACTTGAAATGGCCATGAATATTTCCTCAAATACTAACTTTAAATGACCTCTCTTATCTCATTATCATATGATTTGTGTACGTCAGTTCGTAGTTTTATATGCCACACGATGTACGTGACATATGGCAAAAAAGCCCACATTGCGATCCAAAATTGATAGTTCCCCCGACTTTGTGACATTCCTCATGAAAACCACGATGTTTGTCGTACAGACATTTGAGCGAGGTCGTTTATTCTTTAGGGGTAATCTATTCAAGGGAGTAATGTAGAAATGGCAACGACATCAAAAGCCAACTCTAGGAAGTCAAAATCAAGCGCAGCTAAGACATGGGTCTATCGCTTCGCTGATGTTGATAAAGCAGAAGCATACTGCGACGGTTCCTGGGACGGCGTACGTGGTTTATTGGGCGGTAAGGGTGCTAACCTGGCGGAAATGACACGCATCGGCGTGAGTGTACCTCCTGGCTTTACCGTAACTACAGAAGCATGCAATGCCTACAGCAAGAACGGTGGCTTCCCGGAAGGTATGTGGGAACAAGTTCTGACGGCATTGAAATCGGTAGAAGAAGCAACGGGCAAGAAGTTCGGCGATGTAGCCAATCCACTGCTGGTTTCGGTTCGCTCCGGTGCCAAGTTCTCTATGCCGGGTATGATGGACACGGTCCTCAACCTAGGTCTGAATGACAAGTCCGCTGAGGGCATGGTCAAACTTACAAAAGACGAACGTTTCGTTTTTGATGCTTATCGCCGCCTGGTGCAGATGTTCGGCACGGTTGTGATGGGTATCGATGATGAAGCTTTTGAAGATTACTTGACAGAAGCTAAGAAAGAATATCGCGTTAAGACCGACGCTGAACTCAGTGCTGATGCATGGAAGAAAGTCACTGAAGAGTTCAAGAGCATCTTCAAGAAGGAAGTCGGTGAAGATTTCCCGCAGGATCCTTTCAAGCAGCTTGAACTGGCTATCGAAGCCGTCTTCAAGTCATGGGATGGCAAGCGCGCTGTTGATTATCGTAACGCTGCTGGCATCTCACATGATCTGGGTACTGCTGTAAACGTCCAGACGATGGTCTTCGGCAACATGGGCCAGAACTCCGGTACCGGTGTGGCCTTCACACGTGAACCGGCTACAGGTGAAAGCATGCTCTTCGGCGATTACCTGATCAACGCCCAGGGTGAAGATGTGGTTGCAGGTATCCGTACCCCCAGCCCCATCGCCCAATTGAAGAAAGAAATGCCAGAGGTTTATGACGAGTTCCTGAAGATCGTCACCCGTCTGGAAAAGCACTATCGTGAAATGCAGGATGTCGAGTTCACCATTGAACAAGGCAAGCTGTACATGCTGCAAACCCGCGATGGTAAACGTACTGCCCGCTCGGCCATCCGCATCGCGGTTGAAATGGCTGACGAAGGCCTGATCAGCAAGCAAGAAGCTGTCCTGCGCGTGACCCCGGAACAAGTTTCCCAGTTGCTGCACCCGCAGTTCGACATCGCAGCCAAGCAAGAAGCCGATATGTCTGGCCGTCTGATTGGTCATGGCGTAAACGCCAGCCCAGGCGCCGCCGTTGGCGTGGCTGCATTCGATGCTGACCTGGCTGAAAAGTGGGGCAAGGCTGGTAAAGACGTCATCATGGTCCGCCCGGAAACGAAGCCAGACGACGTTCATGGTATGCTGTCATCCAAGGGTATCCTGACCAGCCGTGGTGGCGCAACGAGCCATGCCGCTGTGGTCGCCCGCCAATTTGGTGTGCCATGTGTTGCAGGCGCTGAAGGCATCGACATTGATGTTCGTTCCCGCATCCTGACCGCTGGCGATGTCCAGATCCGCGAAGGTGAAGTTCTGTCGATTGACGGTGGCGCTGGCGAAGTCTTCCTCGGCGAAATCCCGACTGTTGAACCAGACTTCGAGCGTGAACAATTCCTGCAAAAACTGCTGGGTTGGGCTGATGAATTCCGCCGTCTGAGCGTTTACGCTAATGCTGACTACCCCACCGACGCCCGTCGTGCCCGTGAATATGGCGCTCGTGGTATCGGCCTGTGCCGTACTGAGCACATGTTCTTCCAAGAAGAACGCCTGCCAGTTGTCCAGCGCATGATCCTTTCAGAGCCCAACAGCGAACAAGAAGCTGTTGAACTCGAAAAACTGCTGCCCTTCCAGCAAGATGACTTCTACGGTATCTTCCGCGCGATGGAAGGCCTGCCGGTCATCATCCGCCTGATCGACCCGCCGCTGCATGAGTTCATGCCCGACCACGAATCACTGGCGCTGCGCGCTGCTGGTCTGCGGCTGATGGGCGACCGCCCGAATGAGCTGGCCCAGATCGAAGATCTGATGGTTGCCGTTAAGGGCCTGGAAGAGTTCAACCCGATGCTGGGTCTGCGCGGCGTGCGCCTCGGCATTATGCGCCCGGCCATCAACGCCATGCAAATCCGCGCGATCTTCCTGGCAGCTTGCCAGTTGTCCCGCGAACGCGTTATCGTCAAGCCGGAAATTATGATCCCGGTCACCAGCACCTACATGGAAGTCAAGACGATCCGCGAGATGGTCGATAAGATCGCCGTAGAAGTCTTTGAAGAGCTAGGTGTTGAGGTCGAATACAAAGTCGGTACGATGATCGAACTGCCGCGTGCAGCCATCACCTCCGACCAGATGGCCCAATACTCTGACTTCTTCTCATTCGGCACGAACGACCTGACACAGACCACGTTCGGCATCAGCCGTGACGATGCTGAAGGCAAGTTCCTGCTTGAGTACGTCGAAACGGGTATCCTGAAAGAGAATCCGTTCCAGGTATTGGATCGTGAAGGCGTCGGCTACCTGGTTGACCTGGGCGTTCGCCAAGGCCGTGAAGCCAACCCGGATATCGAAATCGGTATCTGCGGTGAACATGGTGGCGAGCCGAAGAGCATCGAATTCTGCCACAATGTTGGCCTGGATTACGTGAGCTGCTCACCGTTCCGTGTTCCGATCGCTCGTTTGGCAGCCGCTCGCTCGGCCCTGATCGACGACGGTTTTTCACCAAAAGCAGACAAGATAGCTAAAAGCTAAGGCTTAAGCTAAAAGTTAGTCCGAAGCGGGCTACCTATGGGTAGCTCGCTTTTTTGTTGCCTGGAATCGGGAGGATGAACATATCGGAGGAAGATTCGTTGGCGCAATGAATTGAGTCAACGAGTACATCATGATGCTTGAAACTACTTAGTCTATATGAGAATGGATGCCAAACGGATGCAGCAGGCTGCATCCCTACATTCTAGACAACTGCGGTTGTGGAATAGACTGGTAAGAAATAATGTCGACTATTGGTGGTAAGTAACGCTTATCTGATTTCAAAAAAAGGGCACGACATATCGTGCCCCTACGGTTGCATAAGCATATATACTTGTTTATGCGGCGACCCGCACCTGAAGGCGTTTGGCATTGGTCGCCAGATAGGCCATCAGGGCCAGGGTCAGGATGATGAGGATGGCCACATGGGGCAGAACATCAACAAGGCCAGCACCAAACTGACTAATATCGATGACAGGCTGCATGATGTAGTACGTCGGGAAGATGTAGGCGATCCACTGCGGGATGGTATCTGGGAAGAGCGCGATGAAACCCGGCGCATACAGCAAGATACCTATACCCTTGATGACCGCGAACAAGGTTTGAACGTCTTTGGTACGCGCACCTAGCAAGACACCAAAGGCCGACGCAAACGCCCCGCCCAGGATGAGTACCAGAATCAGCAGCAAGGGATTTGGCCCCCAACCGCCATTCAGTGACAAAATCATCACGCCGGAGAAAATCGAGAGCAGGACGCCCATCATGCCTTTGGTGAAGAAGACCTCGCCCATTGTCATGGGTGTGGTCGTGAGAGCAGTCAGGGTACGCGCTTCTTTTTCCTCGACGAGCGAAGTGGAGGGAACCATCACGGCACCAATGATGACGGACATCAGTACGACGAGCGGCAGCAGACGCTGCTGCCAGGAGAGTGCCTCTCGATCTCCAACCAACTCCGTGTTAACCGCAATGGGCGTATCGCGTTCACTGGCGTCAAGCACATCTTCCGCGATAGCAGAGCCGATAATGGTGCGGTCGCTAATCAAGCTCTGGCCCCACATGTAGATGGTCAGGTCAGTGACGTTGCCAGCCACCAGATCATCGTCAAAACCATCGGGGATGGTGACACCAGCGGCAACGGCACCTGTTTCTATGGCAGATAGCAGTTCATCCTGAGACTCAAAATCTGTGACTTCCATGAAATCCGAAGCCAGCAACTGAGCAGCGAACTCGGAAGATCCGACATCAGCGACACCCAGCTTGGGTTTTGCAGAGAAAACGGTACCAAACAGGACAGTCATCACCAACGAAAACGCAACCGGCATCACAATCGCCAAGATAAAGATGACGTTGCGCGTCCCATGCGCCACGTCTTTTGTAAACAGGACCCAAATGTGACGGAGGTTCATCTTAGTTTCCTTTCCATTACAACGATACCTGCCAACATGAAGCCAATGCCCATGATGAGCAGGATAACGAGATTGGACGAGACGACGCTGAAGGTCGCATCAAAATTGACAACCTGATGAATGGTATCAAACAGGTAGAACGACGGGATCAGGCGGGCGAAGCTGTTGAGCGTGCCAGGGAATATGACCCCGTAAGACGGAACCACCAGGATGATAATGACCAGGATGCTCCAGGCCATGACCGACATCATGTCCGTGCTGAATGAGGCAATGAAGAAAGCCAACCCCGTCACTAGCAGGCTACCGAGCAACAAGGTCATTAAGATGAGGATCGGCTGCCATGCCAAGCCGCCTGTAAAGAGCATCAAGATGGTGGCCTGAGTAAAGGCCAGCAGAATGCCAACGACGGCCTTGCTGATGAACAGACCGGGTACGCCGATAGGCGTGATGAGCAATGCGGGTAGGGTTCCGGCTGAGACTTCTTCCGCGATGAGGCTACCCAGGCCCATCATTTCAATCACGAGGATCATGACAGCCAGCATCGGCAGCAGACGATCACGGGCAGCCAACTGCTGCCCTGCCATATCGGGACCAATGATTTCTTCGTTGATCTGCAGGTTAAGCGGGTTGCCACTGAGCGTGTAACTCATTTCGTTGAAAGCTAAGCGCAACACAGTCTGAATCGCATCAAGGTACTCGACGGGGACATCAGACGCCAGGTACAGGGTGATTTCGGTATCGTCACCGCGCGCAATAGCCATGATGGTATCGCCTGTCAGCACCAGGCCAGCTGGGTATTCCTGGTCAATGACAGCTTGACGCAGTTCTTCCTGGCTATCCAGCTTCGCCACGTTGAGGTCGTTGCCCGTCAGGAATTCGATAAAGACGTCCGGGATGGTCGGTGCGTAGACTGCAAAGGTCAAGTCCTCTTCGACATCAGCGGGAAGCAACAAATAAATGGCAATATAAGCAACAAGGCCCAGAATGGACACAAAGGCAAAAAAGCGATTGCGAAAATAAAGGGTCAGGTCTTTTTGAACGAGAGCAAGAATGGCTTTGGCGTTCATCCAACCAACCCCCTACCCGTAATTTCAATGAAGATGTCTTCCAGGGTGGCTTCTTCGGTATGCATGGTGACAATGTTTTCGGTTTCCATAATCTGTTTGATGGTGTCCGCCGCGCCGTTTTCATCCAGCGGAACTTCGCGGATGTCGATCTCGCCATCTTCTTTTTCGATTTCCATTTTGATCACGCGCTGGCCGTATTGGCGCTTGAGGCGCGCAGGTGTATCGAGAGCGACGATCTTGCCCTGATTGACGAAGGCTACGCGGTCGCTGATTTTATCGGCCTCGTACATGTCATGCGTTGTCAGGAATACGGTCGTACCCCTACTACTCGTTTCCAGAATAAGGTCACGGATCGATTCCGACGAAACGGGATCAAGGCCCTCAGTCGGTTCATCCAGGAAGAGAATACGCGGGTTATTGACCATCGCACGGGCGATCATTAGGCGCTGCTTCATACCTTTGGAGAAGTTGCTGACGCGCTCTTTGCCGCGTGTTTCCAGGTTAACCTTTTCTAGCAGCTCCATCGGGTCTGCTTTGACGCCAAACAGACGCGCGAAAAGGTTTAGATTTTCGATAGCGGTCATCTGCTCGTAGAGATTGGTCGTTTCAAAAGCGACGCCAATATGCTCTTGTACTTTGTTCGTCTCTTTAGCGACATCCATACCGAGGAGCGTAGCTCGACCTTCCTTAGGTCGAATCTGCCCGGTCAACATCTTGACCGTGGTTGATTTGCCAGCACCGTTCGGACCCAGGTAGCCTAAAACTTCCCCTTCGCCGACTTCGAAGCTGATGTGGTCTACGGCCTTCAGATCGCCATACGAATAGACCAGGTCTTGCGCGACGATACTATGATTAGCCATGTGAATACGCCCCTTATTGGATAGTCTGCCAGTATGCATTTAGTCGCAATGGCATAGATCGATACCCCATTTTAGCCTATTTGTTCCCCTGGGGAATGACACTCAGACTACCGGGGACAGTATTTTGTCATAATCGGTCATCCAAAAAGGCATTCCAATTACCAAAATGAGCTAAGTCATCACTAAGTGAGATACGTTGCAAATTCATATAAAAATCGGTACAACCACAGATATATCTGAATTATCAACGTCCGCACGAATGTTAAAATGAGTCTGCAATTGGTCAAAAATTGGCATCCCAAAAATAAAGTGCGACTATGAAAAACCACCCTTCTCGTATCTCGATAATAATACTTGTTGTGGCCCTATTAGTGGCCTTCGCTCTGGTCCCAGCTATACACGGGCAAAGCACTGCTAACCCATCACCGCAGCATGAAGCCGCATCTACGGCATTTGATTACCAACATCCTCAGGTGGAGGTCATCGTTGAGGGTTTGCGCAACCCTGGGGCATTGGCACTGCTGCCAGATGGATCGCTGTTGGTGGCTGAAAACGGCACATTTAATGATGATTTCAGCGCAGGCATCAGCCTGATTACAGCAGACGGGCAAATTGGGCGCGTGGTGAGTGGGATGCCGAGCATCGACCGCGATTTTGAGCAGGTTGGCAGCGCCGCTATTAACGTAGAAGATGGCATGCTCAATGGGCAGTTTGATGAGATTGGGCAGTGGCAAGTTGCTATACCCATGAGTGGATTCAACCTGGATGAAGCGCCGCTAAGCTTGGACGAGGTCATAGTCGCTAACACAGCGGAATCATTGGATGGTGAGTTCGATATTGTGAAAGATGGGTTCCGCCTCGTGGTTGGGCCCACCTGCCCTACGCTGGATAAGGTCGGGGCTGTTTATGCTGTTGGCGAAGGCGGTGAGGAAACGCTGCTGTTTGACGATGTATTCGTCCCGGTGGATGTGGCACAGGGACCGGACGGTACGATCTGGCTGCTGGAGTTCGCACAATATGATAGCGAGGGAGACTGCTACGAGGACGATATTTATTATGCGCATTCGGGCCGATTGAGCATCATCACAGCCGATGGTCAGCGGCGGCCCGTGCTGCGCGATTTGAACTTCCCACGGGGGATTTTGCCATTGGCGGATGGCAGCCTGTACGTCAGCGAAATGCGCGACGGTGAAATTCTGCATGTGACATTTGGCGACGAAATCGAAGAGACTGAGTATGTGATGCCGGAAATGGTACTCCATGAGCCAGTTTATACAGACATCGACGATGTGGATGCGGCACTGGCGGCAGTCATCGCTGAGCAGGGTCTGACGCCCTATCCAGGTCAAGATATGCGTCAAACAGACCCCGACCTTGCTGAATTGGGGCGACAGCTATTCTTCGACCCCATTTTGTCGGGTGATCGCAATATTAGCTGTGCGACGTGTCATCATCCGGCGCTGGCGATGGCCGACGCGCGTCCGCTGCCGATTGGTACAGGTGCCGCAGGTCTGGGACCAGATCGTGAGTATATTTCGCATATCATCGTTGGCGAAGAATACGAAGATGAAGCCTTCCGAGGGATAGAAATCCCGAACCCGGCCATTGGTGAACTGGTGCCACGCAACAGCCCGACGATCCTCAACAGCGCGCTACTGGCGGTACAGTTCTGGGATGGGCGTGTGGACAGTTACCTGCTGGGCGACCCCGTCACGACATTGGAGACAGAAATCACGGAATTGGGCCTAACGGACCCGCTATTGGTGCAAGCCCTGTTCCCCGTGACATCCCAAGCAGAAATGGCTGGCGAAACGTTCGGTGATGAGGAACCGGCTGATGCTCGCCGGATGATTGTGGCCCGGTTAATGAACATCCCAGGTTATGAAGCTGAGTTCCAGCGGGTGTTTGGTGATGAAGAAATTACCCCGGTACAAGTGGCGGCAGCAATCGCGGCTTTTGAGCGCCAACTGATCTTCACCGAGTCGCCCTGGGATGATTACATGGCAGGCGACACCGAAGCCCTGACTGACCAACAAAAACGCGGCGCGCTGCTGTTCTATGGGCAATTAAACGAAGACGTCAATTGTTCAGCGTGCCACAGCGGCGATGCCTTCACTGACCTCAGTTTCCATAGTTTGATGGTGCCACAGTTCGGACCCGGAAAAGGCAACGGCGCAACCCATCTAGAAGACTATGGGCGAGCCAATGTCACCTTCGACTGGCGCGACCGTTACCAGTTCCGCACGGCCCCACTGCGCAATGTGGCTCTAACCGGGCCTTACTTCCACAGCGGCGCTTATGACACGCTGGAAGAAGTCATCTGGCACCATAGCAATATATGGGCGGGGATCGAAGATTACGAGCCATCACAGCATCTATCGGATTTCCTGGTACGGCGCGTTCAAGAGCTGGATTACGAGCAGTTGGCGAATTATGTACCGGAAGAACTGGCGAGTGGCCTACCCCTGAGCGAGCAGGATGTGGCTGATCTGGTGGCATTCTTACAGGCACTAACGGATGAGGCAGCCACCGACCTGAGCTACCTGCTGCCGGAGACAGTAATCAGTGGGCTGCCGTTGGACGCCCTACCAAATGACCTTCTAATAGCAAGCGGCAGTGAAGGCGGCTTTTTGATGACATCGAACTTGCTGGCCAACCCGTACGCAACAGACAGGGGTCCGGCGCATTGGCTAATGATCGATACATCGAACTTGCAGCCAGGGACGCGGGTGCAGGTCGTGCTGCCGGATGGACAGGCATTCGCCCAGGAAATCACTACCCAAAGCCGCTATTTATCGACTGCGGACCAGATGATCGCCTGTGAACTGGGCACGGCGACCTATGCTTCGTCGGTGGTGGTTACGCTACCAGATGGCGAGGAAATTCGGCTGGGTGATATTGCCAGCAACCAGACGATTACTATCGCCATACAATAACACGCTACACAGAAGGAAAACGGGCCTGCTACATGATGTCAGGCCCGTTTTTGGTTTAGCTAGGTCGCGGCCATCTGGTTAGCGGATTGGTTGCGTGTCATGAATGCGTAGAGACCGATGGCCAATACAATGACAAGCGCGATGACAACAGCCCCGATATTGACCAGATTCACGTTCTGGGTGGCGGCGATGTCGGCAAAGAGTGGCGTATCGAAGGGGCGGACATAGATACCCACCAGCGCCCAAACGATCACCAACGCATAGGCGATGTCACCGCGCAGACGGAGCATCAGCAGGCCGAGGACAGCCGCAATGACCATCATAATCACAGTCCAGATATCTGCCGAGATACCGAACAAGGCTGTTTCATTGCCACCGACATAAAGCGCGGCGGCGATGTTGGCAACAGTCGCCACGCTGACCCAACCCATATAGATACTGAATGGAATGTGAACAGCCCACCTTCGGGCCATGCTGACGGCTGTGCGACCAATGCCAAGGCGCTGGTAGATCACAATGAGTGAGACGAGTATCAGCAGGATGGCGATGGTACTGATGGCAGTCTGGTCATTGAGGAACAGATAGAGCCAGGAAATATTGCCGATGCAGCTCAGGACGAACCACCAACCGATTTTACCGACGACCTCGTCACCATGTTGGCCGCGATACTGGTAAATGAGGAACGCCGCTAATCCCAGGTAGATGACGCCCCAGATAGAGAACACATAACCCGCAGGCAAGAAGAAGACCGGGCGGCTCTCCCCCAATTCAGCGACGGTATATTGAAATATGTCGATGCCAAATTGCGAAGCCGTTTGGGACAAAAAATTCATGGCCAGGGTCAGGATGTAAGCAATGATGTTGGCCGTCTTTAAGACGTTTAGCGAACGCATGTAAAAACCTCCCTTTAATCTCGTTTATCGGGCCTCATGCAGGCCAAGCATAGAGCCATAACAAATACATTATAGGAGGTAGCATCCATAAAATCGCCGTTTTTACAGCTTGCTATCATAGATTGCTAGGTATCTACTCAGATTTTGCATCAAACAGCTTCCACAAAAATGTGATGCTGATGCACAAAAAGTGGGTAGTCGTGATACTTTTCACAAGACAACCGTGACATATGTGCATGGGATAAGTTTGGGTGTACGGGATAATGGTACTAGGGCCTGACTCGGCTATTTGTTGGAGAAAGCCTAAGATCACTATGGACGACCCCCCACGAAGATCCCCCTTCACCGACACCTCGGGTGCCGTCTGCCCGTCTGTATATTCTCCGCTATTACCTCTTAAACTAATATTTTAAGGAGACCACCATGCAGGCAATGCACGGTATTCAACCATTCGAGCAAGTCATGATCCTCATCGTGCTTGCAACCGCCTTTATAGCCCTTGGATACGCTTACTGGCTCGCACGCCAGACCTTCGCTGCGGAAAAAGGCAGCGCAGAAATGCAGCGCATCTGGGGATATATCCGCACCGGCGCCAATACGTACCTGCGCACGCAGATGCGTACTATCGCCATTCTGATTGTTGTTTTAACAATTGCTATGTTTTTGAGTGTGGCACTCGTCAAACCCACTGGCGAGGCCAATGAATTGTTCTGCCCTGCTGCGGTGGAGGCGGCATACGCTGATACCATTGCGGCAAACAGCAGTGCATCAGTCGCTGCGATCACTGAAGCATTGGAAACAAACACCCCGACCCAGGTCGCACTGGCCAATGGCTATACAGCTTTTGTCCCAGAGCGCATCGCGGGTGCTGTGGAATGCTCCGCAGCCATCACGGGAGTGGCATTTGGCCGTGCTATCGCATTCGCACTGGGTGCCACCTTCTCCGCGACGGTCGGTTTTATTGGCATGAATATGGCCGTACAGGGCAATGTGCGCGTGGCTGCGGCGGCACGTCACAGCTTTAAGCGTGCCCTGACGATTGCATATCGCTCCGGCACCATCACCGGTATGTTGACTGATGGACTGGGTTTGTTAGGAGGCACCCTGATCTTTATCGTTTTCGGCAAAGCGGCCCCAGATGTCCTGCTGGGCTTCGGCTTTGGCGGTACGCTGCTGGCGCTGTTCATGCGCGTTGGTGGTGGTATCTATACCAAAGCGGCTGATGTCGGCGCGGACCTGGTCGGCAAAGTAGAAGCCGGTATGGAAGAAGATGACCCGCGCAATGCGGCGGTCATCGCGGACCTGGTTGGCGACAACGTCGGTGACTGCGCCGGTATGGCGGCAGACATCTTCGAATCCTATGAAGTGACGATTGTTTCCAGCCTGATCCTGGGTCTGGCACTAACGGCTGTGACAGGCCAGTTGTTCTGGATCGTGCTGCCGTTGTTGGTACGCGGCATCGGCGTGGTGAGTTCCATCGTCGGTACGTATGCTGTTTCTCTATGGCGCGTGGATGACGCTGAAGAAGCCATGTACAAGAGCTATGAAATCTCCAGCGCAATCACCATCATTTCGACCTTCTTGCTGGCCGTTTTCTATGCAGGCGCGCAGGAAAGCGACTTCTTGATGCATCTATCGCTGGGATCGCTAGTGGCGGTCGGTGTGGCGCTGGCAGTGGCCTTCAATCCATTGACGGCTATCGCGACCAGTGCAAACAGCCCGCGCGTACAAAAAATCGCCAAAGCGACCACATTCGGTCCGGCGCTGGTGATCCTAGAAGGGCTTTCGCTGGGTTATCTATCAAGCGTGGTCTCTATCTTCGTGATTGTCGCTGCTATCGGTGCATCGATCCTGGTTTACAGCGTGACGTTCCCGGCTAATCTGTATGCACCTGTCATCATCTTAGGCATCGTGCTATCGGCGCTGGCTATTGGCAACAGCGTTCGTAAGAATGACCTGGTGACCGGTATCTTCCAAGCGCTCTGGATCATGGTGATTGCCCTGTTCCTCATCAGTATGCGCGATGTCGGCGCGGAAAACCGCTTCGTCTATACGCTGTTCGGCGTTTCGCTGATCGGCGTGGGTATGCTTTCGCATACAGGCAACAACGTCAGTATGGATACGTTCGGGCCAATTTCCGACAACGCCAATGGTATCGGCGAACTGGCGGGTGAAGACTTTACGCCAGAAGCGCGGCAGATCATGGCCGACCTGGATGCAGCGGGTAATACAACCAAGGCCATCACCAAAGGCATCGCCATTGGTTCGGCTGTAATCGCGGCTGTTTCGCTGTTTGGTGCATTCTTCATTGACATTGAGCGCGTCCTGCCAGCAGAGCGTATCGCCGACTTTGAGCGGTCGATCAACCTGGCTGATCCGACGGTGTTCATCGGCCTACTGATTGGTGGCGCACTGCCACTGCTATTTGTCAGTTTGCTGATTAAGGCCGTTAACAGGGCCGCCAGTGACATCATGGCAGAAGTTCGTCGCCAGCTACGCATCCCGGCGATCATGAAGGGTGAACAGACCCCGGACTATGCCCAAGCCGTTTCGATCTCCACCAAGGCGGCACAGTCTGAACTAATCCCGTTGGGTTTGATCGCTATTATTTCCCCGATTGTTGTAGGCCTGTTGCTAAAGGAACAGGCGCTTGGTGGCTTTTTGGCAGGCGTGATCCTATCCGGCCAGTTGTTGGCAGTGTTCATGGCCAATACGGGCGGTGCCTGGGATAATGCCAAGAAGTACGTCGAAGATGGTCACTATGGCGGCAAAGGCAGTGAGAACCATAAAGCTGCTGTCGTCGGTGATACGGTTGGTGATCCGTTCAAAGATACAGCCGGTCCAGCATTGAACCCGATGATTAAAGTGATGAATCTGGTTGCGCTGATTATGGCCCCGATTGTGGTCCAGACGCAGACGCCAGAAGCCACTGTACCGACCATGATTGTATGCATCATCGGAATTGTCGTGATTATCTGGGCTGTCCGCCGCAGCGACCGCGATGATGAAGAATCCATCGACGCTGTCATCCCAGAGCGCTTGCATGCAGGCGCCCCTGGCGACTAGATTCGATAACGTAACATCATCATGAGATAAATGTCATGTTCTAATAGACTAAATCTCTAAAACAGGGATGCGCCCATTGAGAAATTGGTCAATGTGGCGCATTCTCTTTATGAATCAGGCAGTAATTCTAAAAGGCAAAAATAATGGGCCGTAAGCAGACCTCGCAACTCAGTCGGCGACAATTCCTCAAATACAGTGTAGCCGGGTCCATGCTGGCGATGAGCGGTATGGCAGGTCCCGCAGTGCAAGCTGATGGAAGCAACCCAGCAACCAGCGCCGCCAGCCGGGTGATCCTGCATAGCTATGATCGGGAGGCGACGCTGCCATCGGCGGCTGTGCGCGAGGCCATGCTTAATGCGACCGATATGAGCTGGCTCAAACCCGGTGATTCGGTGTTCGTCAAGGTGGCGAGTAACTCCAATCTGCCTGCCCCATCGGTGACATCGCCGGATGTGCTGGAAGGCGTCATCACGGTGCTAAAAGAAGCCGGAGCTGGTACGGTGACTGTCGGCGATATGAGCGGGGCGCAATTTGTGCAGCATCTTGCCGACGAAACAATTGGCTCCACGCGCGAGAATATGCGTCAAAACGGGCTGCTGGCAGCAGCCGAAGCGGCAGGCGCGGAGGTCCACTGTTTTGAGGAAGTGCCATTTGCAGAGGCCTATGTACCGGGTGTGCCTCAGATCGAGCATCACTGGGGCGAGGATTTGCAGGTCGCGGAAATCCTAGACCGGGTCGATCACATCATCAATTTGCCCAGGTTGGGTAAGCATGTGCTGGCCGGGGCGACCCTCGGCATGAAGAATGCTGTCGGTTGGATCAGCGACCATAGCCGCATGGTGCTGCACCGTGACGGGGCCACGTTCCAGGAGAAGATCGTCGAACTGAATACGATTCCGCAGTTGGCGGATAAGATGCGGCTGACGCTGACCCTGGTCGATAAGGCTTTAACGACCTACGGGCCGGACAGTGGCTACCATCTGCCGCTCACACAGCCGATGATCCTAGCTTCTGAAGATATTGTCAGTCATGATCAGGTGGCACTGCTGTCACTGCTATGGGCACGCAAAAAAACACCTTCCAGCGCATTGGAGGAAGACCCCTATCCGGGTGAATCCAATGGGCTGAATTGGTGGTTCGTGCGGGTGTACTGGGGCGACGAGGCGGCAGCACAGTATCAGACGCTGCAAGCGTACGACAGCTTGCTGACGCCAGAAGTGCCGATTCATGTGAATCTGGCATGGGATAGCCTGCGCGGTGGCCGACCCGAAGCCATTGAGGTGCTCACCAGTGGTTTGGCCGCTGATGAATCGCTGGCGGCAAGCCTCATCGAAAATACCAATTTTGGCATTCAACTGCGCGAAGTAACGAGCTAATGCCTATCTGGCATATGACAATTGCCCTCGTTTGGACGACAGTCGGTAGTTAGACTTTGCTGTGGCGCTTTTGCCCGCTGATATGATCGCAGCTCGCTAGTAGGTGTGATGAAACACAAGCCATTCATTTTCTTGATCATTATCATTTTCTCGGCCTTGCTCGTCAGTGCGAGGGGCATTCTATTAATTCAGGCGCAAAGTTCAGGCACTATAGAAGGCATCGTGCTGACAAATGGCGACCCGGTTGCGGGTGCTGTCGTGCGCGTGCGTGGCAACGATACTTATGTGCTAACGGATGAAGATGGCAGGTTCAGCCTGACAGCTACAGCTGACAACGATCAAGTGATGATTACGGCGTGGTCACCCGGTTTCTATATCGGCGGCACGGAAATCGGCGCGCTGCTCGATGGCAACGAGACAAGCATCAACTTGCACCCCCACCCCACCATAGACAACACTGACTATGAATTCATCAGCCCGGTGCTGGATATGGCAAATGAATCGGCGTGTAGCCATTGCCACCTCGACCATTCGGGCGAAGCTGACGGAGCACTGCCCGTCGATGAATGGCTGCTGGATGCGCACTCCGGGGCCGCGACGAATCCGCGCTTTTTGTCGCTTTACAACGGCACGACGGTCGAAGGCGTTGAAGGCATTGTGACGCGCTATACGTTCAATGAGGATGCCGGGTTGAATGTACCTGAGAGTCCCTCATTAGGCATGTCGGAAAGTGGGCCGGGATTTCGGTTGGATTACCCGGAGCAAACAGGGTCGTGTGCGACATGCCATGTGCCCGTGCTAGCATTAGAAGCGCCCTATCAAGCCGATCCGAATCATGCTGAAGGCCTGGCAACGGAAGGCATCACCTGTGATTTTTGTCATAAGATCGCGGATGTCACGCTGCGGGAAAATGGCAAGCCCGATCCTGGCTTACCAGGGGTGCTATCGTTGGCATTTTTGCGGCCTAGCGATGAGCAGGTGTTCATTGGGCCGTTTGATGATACACCGGGCGACGATATTTTTTCCGAATTGCAGACTGAAAGTCAGGTGTGTGCCGCCTGCCACAGCGGGCAATTCTGGGATGTGCCGACTTACAACAGCTTCGGTGAGTGGTTAGACAGCCCCTACAGCGGTCCAGATACCGGGCAAACCTGCCAGGATTGCCATATGCCACATTCGGGTGCGACAGCATTCGTTCAACTGCCAGAAGATGAGATGACCACTATCCCTGAGCGGAACCCGGAGACAATCTTCAGCCACCGGATGCCAGGGGCATCGGATGCAGATTTGCTAGCGGAAACGGCCACACTGACCATCGAGGCCTTAAGCGAGGATGGCAACCTACAGGTGACGGTGGACGTCACCAACAGCGGTGCGGGGCACCATATCCCGACGGACAACCCATTGCGCAATATGATTTTGCTGATTGAGGCGACCGACGAAGCAGACAATCGGCTGACCTTGCTGGAGGGTCCGACGATCCCTGATTGGGGTGGCGTGGGCGACCCAGAAGCGGGTTATTATGCTGGGATGCCGGGAGTTCTATATGCTAAGGTGCTGGCAGATGCTTTCACTGGCGAGACCCCTACTTATGCCTACTGGCGTCCCACTAAACTGGTCAGCGACAATCGCATCGCGGCGATGGCGGCAGATAGCAGCACGTATGTATTCGACCTGCCTGAGGGCGAAGTCACTGTTGAAGCGCGTCTGATCTTGCGGCGAGCGTTCATAGACCT
Organism: Anaerolineaceae bacterium; assembly: GCA_002699585.1. Taxonomy (GTDB): domain Bacteria; phylum Chloroflexota; class Anaerolineae; order Aggregatilineales; family Phototrophicaceae; genus Phototrophicus. The sequence continues at coordinate 115,636 of PABP01000013.1, forward strand.
TATGGACGTGAAAGGCTGGGATACGCCAGATATGCTGATGGAAAGCGCGACGGTGAGCGTGCCATGATTGTCCATACGATGACGTTAATTTTTCGCTCTCGACCTGCCCTTTTGGCTGCATTGACCCTATGGTTGATAGCCGCATGTGCGCCGCAGGTTGCGCCGGACACGCCAGAGATACACCAGGGTCTACCTTATTTTGCACCAACATCGACGCCATTCATTACGCCGGTTCCGCTGGCGCTGACGCCGATCAGCACCGATATGCCCCTACCCGCGATCCCGGCACTCACAAACAGCCAATCGAGCAAGCTGCTAGCCCTGGCTGGCGATACGCTGGTGACGGTCAACCCGGACAGCGATTCCGTTACTCTGGTGGACATCAGCACGGAGCAAGTACTCTCGGAAATTGCAGTCGGCGACGATCCGAGGTCGGTAGCGATTACGCCGGATGGCAAGCTAGCAATGGTCGCCTTGCGCGGCGACAACGGGCTGGCGGTGGTCGATCTGGCGGAACAAGCGTTGCAGCAGGTCGTGCCAATCTGCCATATGCCGTATGGGGTTGTGACGGATGAGCAGCGAGTGTATGTAAGCTGCTTGGGGGATGATGCAATCGCCATGTGGGATATAGAAACGGCGCAGGTCGTTTATGAGATTGCTGTGGGAGACGCGCCCAGCGCGTTAGCGCTCAGTGGGGATTGGCTGCTAAGTACGCATTTGTATGATGGCACGGTGACGGTCATCAACATCGAACGAACGCCAGTGGTGGTTGGCACAGTCAATGTGGAGCCAGATGGCAACTTGGCATCAAGCATCGTCATCGCGCCGGATGGGCAGCGTGCTTATATTCCGCAGACAAGGACCGGTTTAGCACTGGTTTCGCTGCAATATATGCAGGACTGGTTCCCGGTGGTGGGCGTTTTTGACATTACCAATATGTCAGGAGATCGCAGCGGGCGGCTGACGGTATCCACGTTGGAATATGCGGCCAACATGCCCTATGACCTCGCATTTGATGCGACAGGCGAGACAATGTACCTTGCTCTGGCCGGGAATGACACGGTTGTGGTGGTGGATGTATCCAGCGGCGAGGTTCAGGCGCGGATGGCCGTAGGCGCTAATCCGAGGGGTATTGTGTACAGCGATGACCGCGCTTACGTTCTGAATGTATTGGATGGCAGCGTATCGGTTATTGATGCCGAAACACAGGCAGTCGTTAATACGATTGCCGTTACCGAGCTGCCGCTCGACCCGGTTTTGCTACGAGGCAAGGTCTTGTTCAACCAGGCATCCGCTGCGCTGAGTGATGGAGCCATTAGCTGCGCGACCTGTCACCTGGATGGCGGTGCGGACAGCCGGACGTGGATCAACTTCCGCAGTGGGCCGCGCAATACCCCGGCCCTGGGCGATATGGATGTGTTAGCGCCCTATAATTGGGCCGGAGACATGGTCGAGCTGCATGACACCATCGAGGACCAAATTCGGCATGTGATGCTAGGCGATGGGTTGATTGCGTCTGAGGACTTTGACGCTACAACCGACACAATTGATGCGGGACGTTCGGATGATCTGGATGCGCTGGCGGCCTATGTGGCGTCGCTGGAACCGTGGCCAAGTCCCTATCGTGAGGAAGATGGCAGCCTGAGTGCATCAGCAGAACGCGGCATGATGATCTTTTTGAGTGGATCGCCAAGCTGTAGCTGCCATACGCCACCGTTGTATAGTGATCTACAGCAGCATAACCTGACAGGGGCATCCTTTTCATTGGAGACATTTACGGCCTTTGATACGCCTACCCTGCGCGGCATCTGGGCGACAGCGCCTTATATGCACGATGGCATCGCACCGACGCTGATGGATGTCTTCACCAGAACAGACCCGGTGCATAGTGTGGCCGATGACTTGACCGAACAGCAGCTCGCGGATTTGATCGCGTTTTTGCTGTCGCTATAACAACATGAACTATTTTGCGAAATGGAATGATTCGCTATGATGAAGCACCTTAAGTATGCCCTCTCCACACTCATCATTGGCAGCGTGCTAGGCATCCCTGGCATACTGGCACAGGACCTGGAGCCAACAGGTAGCCAACCGTGGGACCTGGCTTACACACAGCAGGTTGGCCAATTCGAATTCTATGATGCCCCCAGCGGGGCCTCGGCAACAGGCAAGCCAGTGGACACAGGCGACTTCGATGGCGATGGCTGCGGCGACATCGCCATTACGGGCCAGAACGCGGCCCATCCACTGCTGGGCGAGTGGCGCGGCAGCGCAGGCCATGTGCGCATCGTGATGAATGTGTGTGACATTGTCGGAGAAATCAACATCGACAATGTGCAGCCAGAGCAGACCGTTTTCACAATCTTTGGCGCGTATTCCGGGGATATGGCCGGTACAGAAACGTATGTCGCAGACTTCAACAACGATGGCTACGACGATTTGCTGTTCAGTGCGCAGAACAGCGACGGCCATGTGCAGGCGCGAACCAACGCCGGAGCCGCCTATATTCTGTTCGGTGGGGAGTTTTTTGCCGAGCACGAAGACATCGACCTACGGCAGATTCCCGATGACATGATAGTCATTTACGGGGCCTCACCAGAAGATCGGCTGGGGCTGTGGGTGGAAGGCGGCGACTTCGACGGTGATGGCTACCATGATGCGCTGATTGGCGCGAATCAGGCTGATGGCAACAACAACGAGCGCATCAACGCGGGTGAAGTGTGGATCATTTACGGTGCCGATGACATGATCGGCACTTATGGTCGAGTCACGGATCTGGCGCTAGCGCCTGACAACGCAACGCGCATCATCGGCGCTGATTATGACGACCTGATGGGGTCATGCGTTTGGGGCATGGACCTCAATGCAGACGGTTACGACGATGCCATTGTCAGTGCAGGCCTGTGGCGCGCATCAAGTGGTGTGGGTGGCTTGTCCTTTGGTGGCGCAGATGGCCCTGGCAATCGACGCTATAACAGCGGCGAAACGTTCATCGTGTTTGGCGGGCCGGACCTGCGCGGCGGGACTATCGACCTGGCCATGATGATCGACGAGGAAGGCAGGCCGAGAAATGACCGCATCACGGTGATTTACGGTCCCGATGCCAATGACCTGCTGGGCGAAGAAATCGCCACCGGGGATATGGACGGTGACGGTCGCAATGATCTGATCCTGGGCACGTTGATTGGCGATGGTGTGGACAATACGTTAGATGAAGCAGGTGAAGCCTGGGTCATTTATACGCATGAACCCTTTGCCGGGGAAATGTTCGATCTAGCAGAAGCCGACCCGGAACGGGCGATTGTCATCTATGCGGACCAATCTGACAGCAAAGCCGGGGATACTTTACGCGCTGCTGACCTGGATAATGACGGTTACGCCGATCTGTTCTATGGCGCGCCAGATTATGACGCAGTCGGCTATGATGGTCGTGTGCGCGTCAACACGGGTATGATGGCGGTCATCTTTGGGCAGGATGGCATTCTACCCAATGACGATGGCCATATCCTCATAAGTGACCCACCGGATGACCTGCGTATGCGCTGGATTGTCGGGGCAGATGACAACGACATGATGCCGTATGCGATGGCTGTGTACGACATGGACGGCGATGGCGTGATTGACATCATTCCAAATGCGATGGGCGGCGATGGCTTTGCCAATGCGCAGATCAACGCAGGCGAGATTTACGTCATCAGCGGAGCGGTGTTCCTTGATAATGAGCATGTATTCGTGGTCGAGGGACAGGACATCACGGTTGCGCCTACTACAGAACCACCTACCCAGTCAGCCGATGGTGCTACCCCCCTGCCGGATGCGACTATAGCGCCGGATTATCAAGCTGACATGGTACTCGGCCAGCAGAATTTTGAGGAAACGTGCGCAGGTTGTCATGGGTATCAAGGTGAAGGTGTGACAGGGCTGGGCTTGCCGCTGACGACATCGCCGCTGGTGTTGTATGCCAGCGATGCTGATCTGCTGGCGTTTTTACGCGAGGGCCGCGCCGCCGACCATCCCGATAATACGGTCGGCGTATCGATGCCACCGAGCGGTGGACGCCCGGACTGGACCGATGCCGATTTGTTAAGCATCATCGCCTATCTGCGGCAACTGCGGGATCAGCAGCAGGCGGAGCAATAGACACTAAACGACCAGATCAAAGACCTTGGCCAACAGCGAGGCAACGCGCGACGTCAAATGACGGCGCAGGACCCACTCTGCTAAGCGCTCCTGGATCGGTAGAGGGACAAACTTAAGGATCTTATTGTTGCCCTCGGAAGCCAGACTGAGTGCGCCTGGTTTGTCGTAGACTTTGGTCCCCAGGTCGAAATCGAACTTCCAGGGATAGCCTTTGGGGCGTGTGTGGCCCTGGAATGGGGTATCGTAGTGGTTTTTGGCCAGGATCGTGCCCTGGCTATCGACGAGTACCAGTTCAACACGGGCACATTGGCTAGGGTGCACAGACCATTTGATCGGCAGCACTTCCTGTGACGCATTGGCGGCGACGTTCCACAGAACGCTTTGCTCCAAGAGCATATTGCCTGTCGAATCATAAACACGCCAGATGACTGCGCATTGGTCATAGTCTTCAAACGTATCGTTGAAGATCCACAGCGCACGCGGCTTACGACCATCATGCTCCAGGGCAATATGCAAGGGCGCTGATGCCTGTTGCAGCGCATGGTAACCGCCTTTGGGCAGTCGATGGGCATCAAGTGCACCACAACCGACCTGCGGCACCAGATCGACCAGCCAGAAGTGCACATAGCCCGCACAGCCCGACGCCCGCAAGCGACGGAAATGCTCAATATGATACTGGGTTAAGTCCGCTTCGTAGGTCCAGATGTCTTCGATGGCATCGGCAAGGTGCTGTTGACGTTCCCAGAGGTAGGGATAGGCTTGCAAGGTTTCCAGAGCAGGCGGCGTTTCTATACCAAATTCCGTGCTAAACAGGGTGTGATGGCTGTAGAGATCGGTGTATTTACGCGACCACAGCGACCCAAAGTACGAATGGCTATCGCCGGAGCGCTGCCAATCGTCATCCATCTGACCGGAGCACATAAACACGGGCCGGGTTGGGTCCAGCGCGAGCGCATCGGCGTACAGGGCCGGAACCGGGTGACGCTCCAGATTTTGGCGGCGGGTGAAGACCATCGTCGGTTCGTTGTAGGTGCTCCAGGTGCTGATCGACGGATGGTTGATGAGGTTGCGCATCATATCGCGCTGAAGATTGACGGCGCGCTGCTCAAACTGCGGCGTTGGGTCATGAATCCAGTTGAGCTCAAAGTCCTGCCAGACAAGCATGCCGAGGCGGTCACAAAGCGGGTAAAGCTCTTTGGGCGAGACATGGACATGAACGCGCAGCAAATTCAGGTTGGCATCCAGGGCTAATTGCAGGTCGCGCTCGAAAGTTGCCTCGTCTACCTCTGAGAAGTAAATACCCGGCATGTAGGATGTGCCGCGAATGAACATCGGCTGGCCGTTGACAATGTACTCGAATTTTTGCGGTGAGCGCAGGAGTTCGACGGTACGGAAGCCAAAGGTTTCCTCAGTAGCAGATAAGATAGCATCGGTACCATCAATGAGGTGGCTGGTTAACGTGTAGAGGTTGGGATCGCCGAGTTCATAAGGCCACCAGAGCTGGACATCGGGCACATGGACAGTTTGATCGACGCTATTTTGGCCCGGTTGGAGAACAATTTCGACGCTTGTTGACGTGCTCTGTCCTGTGTGATTATCGGGCTGCACACCGATGTGCAATTGTCCGTGCCAGAGTTGGGACGTGGCATTGGTAATTTCATAGTGACAGTGGGCTGTCCCATCAAGGTCGGTACGAATGCGCAAGTAGTCAATGGAAATTCCCTGGTCGAAAACCAGATAGGTCGGTCGCCAGATGCCAATGGGATTGATGTTGGGCGGGATGAGTCCTTCGCCGTGTTCATACAGCCCCTTCACCAGGCCACGTATGACGTGATCGGTGGGGTATGTGCCATGAGGATTGGGGTCATCCCAAGGAGAGGTTACACGGACGATGAGAATGTTGGACTGCCCTACCGGATTCAGGGCATGGGTGATGTCGAACTCGAAAGGCGCAAAATGGCCTTCGTGCTCACCGATCCGCTGGCCATTAAGCCAGACCTCGGCAAAATAATCCACGGCCTCAAAGCGCAAACGAGCGCGCACATAAGCATCGTCAGGCGTCGTGAACGTGCGTTGATAGTACCAGGCACGCTCGTTAATCGCGCGAAGACGGTCGCCCCAATAAGGGTTATCGGGATGCAGAAATGGCTGTAGATGGGTCGCTTCCGGGACACTGAGCGGTTTATCAAAGGGTACGCTCGACGGGTGTCCATCGTCATGCGCCAAAGGGATAGGCACCACAGACCAAGGCCCTGTTAGGCGCTGGACTATGGAGCCCTTTCCCATGAAGGTCGCTTTCGACCCATTCTTTATTCGTGATTGCATATATCACTGGCCGGTCTAATTGTTTGGGGCCAGCTTAGTGTGCCACAGGAATGTTCTCTGTCGCAATGACGGGTTCTGATTTGGGAACAAACTCAGGATTGCGGTGGGCATCGACGTAGCCACCGTACAGACGCCACTCATCCATACGGCAGGAGTGAACGAGTTTTCCATCCCAGACCGTCATATCCGGGCAGCTTTCGCACATATCCATGCGGCCATCTTCCAGCATATCCGGCCCCTGGACGATGCCAATGCTCTGATAATAGAGCTGATTGAAAAGCATACTTGGGTCCGTGATGAGATGCTTCCAGAACTTGCCATGTACACCGCGCATGCCCTTGTCGATGAGCGTGCCAGCAAACGCCAGCTTGGTCAGCTTGTTGGATTTTTGGTAGATGAGGTACGTGCCGTTGGTCATGTGGTGGAAGTTCTGGACGAATTCCATCAGCTTTTTACCAAGCGAGCCATACATCTTCTTCTTGGAGCCAATCTGGACTGCCGATACCCAGGTAGCACGGGTATGGGTCTGGGTACCACCCAGGTAAGCCGCCGGTTCATAATGCGGGTGAACTTCTTTAATCTTTTCGTAGACGTCCTGCGAGGTGATGGTGATCTCGGCGTCGTCTTCGGTGGTGTAGGTTACTTCAGCATTATCAATGGGCTGGCCATTTACGAAGTAATTGTAGCGGCCATCCATCGGGGCGCCACGGAAGGTAATAAAGACCAGACCATGCACCACGTCGATGTTCTCATTGGCCCATTTGACGACATAGGGAACCTTGTGAATGTTGGTCGGGTAGATCGTCATGCCGAAGACAGCCGTCAGCCCACCGACTTCCGCTACCATTTTTGCGAATTTAAGGCGCAGATCACAAAGTTCTTCTTCAGTCTGCCCTTTGAAATGCGGACGCTGCTGTTCGCTATCGACATGGAAGGTAAAACCGATGAGACCCGCAGCTTTAAGGTCTTCAATCAATTTGCGATTGTCGATCAACTCGACGCCATTGGTCAGCAACATGGGCTTCATGCCCTTGGATCTGATGTAGCGAACAATTTCGACAATTTCAGGATGCAGGAGGGGTTCACCACCGGCAATGGAGATGTTGTCGGGGTTACGCATCTTGTGCAGCAGGTCAATTTCTTCTTTAATTTGCTTTAGGGTTTTGTGGCCCGCTTTGCCGTTCATGCGGTAGCAACCACGGCAGTATATATTGCACTTGTCCGTGACTTCCAGCCAGCCTATCGGATTGTCATTTGCAGACCACGGGAACCGATACATATTTGATTTCGAGAATGCCATCGGAATTCTCTCCTATCTAGTGGTGATGGTAATGCGCGAGGTAAATAATACGAAGTTAAAGTTGATAAAAAGGCATGTGTGCGGACCGAGCAGACATCCGCAACATGGAGGATACGAAACTCAAAAACTGCCCAGTATCAGAGCTAATGCTGGCAATTTACGAGGATTGATGCCAGTGAAAAACGTCACTAGAAATTAATGACACACCCGTAATGATGCGTCATATTTGTGGTGAGAATGGCCCAAAGGCATACAAAGGGCGTAGAAACACGCCCTAATGCTTGGTCAGGAAGATGGTGTCATCAACATATTCATCAACGAGCGGATCGTGGCTGGATAGCAAGAACGTAACGCCCTGATCTTCCACAATTTGACGGAAGGCCTCAAGGATGTCGTGGGTGGTTTCGCTATCAAGTTCGCTGGTGGGTTCATCGGCCAGGATGAGTTTGGGCGCGGCCACCAGGGCACGGGCGATGGCAACACGCTGCTGCTGGCCACCGGACATTTCAAATGGGCGATGGTCGGCGTATTCGCGCAGACCGACCAGGGCCAGACTATACAAAATGCGATCTTTGCGTTCCCGGCGGGGCACGTTACCCAGGCGAGCCATCACATCGAGGTTTTCGTAAGCAGAGAAGCGATGCAGTAAGCCCATCTGCTGGAAGATAAAACCGACGTGCTGACGCCGCCAGCGGGTGCGATATTCATCGGACATAGATGACATATCGGTGTCAAAAATGCTGAGTTGGCCGCTTGTGGGCGCATCCAGCCCACCGAGGCAGTTGAGCAAGGTCGTTTTGCCACTGCCGGAGCGCCCCTTGAAGGCGATGAAGCTGCCGGGCGCGATGTCGAAGGAGATGGGTTGCAAGCCAACGACTTCACCGTGCTCGGACTGGTACGTACGGCTTACATCCCTGGCGGTAATGACAACTGATGGATTCATAGCATTCATTGTGATGGGTTCTCGGCTGGGCGAATGATTAGACCGTCTTCTGTGACTTCCATGCGAACATGGCCCTGGATTTCAAGCTGTTCACGATAGGCTTTAGGGATTTGCAGGCGGCCAGCGGAATCAAGGACAATGAGCTCTTCAAATTCGTCCTCGTGGGATAGTTCGGCGTGATGCTCAACAGCGGCCTTATCCCTACGGCGACGCACAGTTTCGGCGGCTGTCTTGCCATCGCGGATAGCCACGACACGCCCCACATGACGGCTAATCATGGGGTCGTGGCTGACAGCGATGATTGTCAGGCCAAATTCCTGATTGAGCGTCTGGAACAATTCATAGACCTGGTCGGATGTGCTGGCATCAAGTTCGCCAGTGGGTTCATCGGCCAGCAATAAAGCCGGTTCGTTGGCAAGGGCCACAGCAATCGCGACGCGCTGCTGCTCACCGCCGGATAGCTGCGCGGGTTTACGATCCATACGCTCAGCTAAGCCGACTGTTTCCAAGAGCATGGCAGCACGTTTGTTGACACCAGGGCCAACTCGGCCAGCCAGGGTCATGGGCAGCTTAACGTTTTCCTGTGCTGAGAGATAGGGCACGAGGTTACGACTGCCCTGCTGCCAGACAAAGCCGACTTGACTCTGGCGGTAGGTATCCAGCGCGCGCGATGAAATCTTTAGCAGGTTTTTGCCATCAACAACGGCTTTACCAGCAGAGGGCCGGACTAACCCACCGAGGACATTCATCAGTGTGGTTTTGCCGCTGCCACTGGCACCCACAACACCGACGAACTCACCGCGTTTGACTTTAAGATCGAGGCCCTGGAGCGCCTGCACTTCAATTTCCGCGACCTGGAAAATCTTGACCAGGCGTTCACAGGTGATGAAGGCATCATCCGGGGAAATCTCTGTCGTGTTGATCATATGGTTTCTCCAAGTTTAACGGCCTGGAAGATGCGCATGCGGCGCAAGGTGACGAGCAGTATCAGCATCACGATGAGGAAAGTGACGACAAAGATAGCCGTGATCTGGGCAATTTCCGTCCAGGCGAAGGTGACCATATAGGGCGGCACGATACCTTCCAGATTGCTGACGAACTGCATATAGGGAATGTATAAGGCACTGACGAGTAGACCAATCCCGACGCCAAAAGACACACCCAGAATAATCAGAATGCCTAATTCCCAGGTAACGGCGGCGGTCATACCACTACGCGGCAGGCCAAGCGCCCGTAGAATGCCGAATTCCACATAACGACGTTGATACGAGAAGATGGTATAGAGCAAGAAGCCAATGGTCGTCGCCAGAGACGATGCAATGAAGCCAATCGACAGCAGGCCAAAAAGCCCCTGACGTTCGGGACGGTCCTGCTCACGTTGGATTCGCGTGAGCGGTTCATCAATGAAGACGCCCGTTGCGCCCCGTCGACGGACTTCGCGCTCAAAATCGCGCTGGTTGAAGACGTCTGTGACGCGCGCAATGATGCGATACGGCAGTTCGGTCTGGGCCTGTTCAAAGACGAAATCCAGATTACCGACGAAAAGCGTGCCTTCGTCCTGCGGATACCAGCGCGGGAAGTAATCCAGCGCACCGACGATCTGCAGGTTCATGGGGATCGTTTCGCCATAAGATGTTATATCAACCTGGATGAAATCGCCGATGGTCAGGCCCCGCGCTTCCATGAAGTCACGCGAGACGAGGACTGTATCTGGCTCTGAAGCCAGCGCATTGAGCAAATAACCCAGGCGCGTCGCGGCGAAGTCCTCGCGCCAGAATGCGATCTTGCCATATTCAGCGCGATCAATGCCGATGAAGTGGCCAGAGACGTTGCCACTGGTCAAGCGAGCCGACGCGCGGTATTCACCCACGCGCGTGGCGCTCTCGATACTATCAATGGCGTTGATTTCAGAAATGTGCATGTAGGCCACACCATCATCGTCGGCGATGATAGCATCATCCCCCTGGAATGCCTCGCTGAATACCCTCAAGGAGATATCCGCAGCGACACGATAATACTGCTGCTCGTAAAGATAGCGATCAATCGTACGGGCAAAGGATGCCGTATAAATGCCCAGGCTAATCGTCGAGATGAGCAAGATAAGCGGTAAGTAGTAGCTGGATGCGGAGCGCTCTAGCTGACGGGTGACGATCAACATGCCGACACTATCGGTAAAGTGCAACAGCCAACCAATGAAGCGCGGGATCAGCGGCAGGAAGCGCAGCATGAACAAGGTGAGCGCGAAGATGGTCAGGGGCGGCATCAAGAAAACAAAGGGTTGGTCATAAGCCTGTTCGATGTTGGCGACGCCCTCTTGCACCTGAATGAGGCTGCCCTGACGATCTACCTGATAGTAGAAATAACCGATGAGCAGAATCAACAGGATATCCACGCCGAGGCGCTGCCACAGGGGGCGCGACTGAGCGCGAGAGTTACTCTGTTTGTAGCTGATGATGGTCTGGCGGGCAGCGCCAATGGTCGGAATGATGCGCAAGAGCACTGTAAAGACCAAGGCAATCAGCGCCGTCTGGATGAGGTTGGGCGGGAAAGAAACGATCAAGCCACTTTCACCGCTGAAATCCATAAAGCTGCGAGTCGATGACATGATGCGTGTAAAAGCTGTCGCCAGGAAGAAGCCAATCACCAGAGCAAGGGTGCTCATAACGATGCCTTCGACCATCGCCAGCCCGATCACCTGATAGGTGGGCGTACCGCGACTGCGCAAAACGGCTGTCTCATTACGCTGACGATCTACAACCAGACCGAGAATCATCATGAGGAAGAGTACGAGCAAAACAATGATCGGGATGCTAAAGACGGTCAACGTGAGCGTCAAGAAGTTGACGGTACGCTGATATGGGGCCAGTTCTTCTACCGGGGACGATTGTATGAAGATACCTGGCAGCATTTGATCGGCACGTTTTTCGACTTCGTCATGACGGTCAATCAAATCCATGACGCGGCCCGTATTGACGCTGCTGCCATCGGTAACTATGTACCAGACACCCAGATTGACATCCTGGTCAGTATAAGCACCCAGACGATTAGCGAAAGTATCTTCATGGACGATCAAGATATCCCGGAAAACGCGCGGTTGATAGAACCAGAACTGGTCAGTTGAATCCAGCGGACGCCAAATGCCAGATACGCGAACCGGGGTAATCTGAAGCGGATCATTCGGGTCCAGGCGCCAGTTATAGGCCTGGAAGGTTTCGCCAACCTGAATACCAAATTCAGAGGCAAAGTCCTGGTGCATCATGACTTCGATAACGCTATCCGCGGCAGGATCAGCCGGTGCAGGTGGGCCACCTTCGACAAACTCGATGTAATTTTCGATGTTATCCGTCAGGCCAAAGGTGACGTAATCCAGCATCAGGCGATCATCGGAGTAGTTGGATTCACCAGCAGGAAACAAGCGCAAGTTGAGCGTTTCTAGATGGCGAACGAAAAGCGTCACATCCAGGCCCAGATCGGTGCCATGCTCGCGCAGGTAGGTATCCAGATCGGTGGTATCTTCCCAATCGACGGGATCGTTCCAGGAGCCGATGTAGCTGAACAGATAGGAGAACGGTGGTCGACTGCCCTGGTCGTCACGCTCACTGATGCGCTGGGTCAACAGACGGAATGCCACTGACTCCGAATAGATCGGGATTGTGAGAATCAGCGCGACGGCAATCGTCACACCAATAAGCGTAATCGTCGAGAGCAATGGTTGGGCCAACAGCCGCCGGATAGCGACGACGAAGATGGCCCGGATTCTCATGAGCTGCTGTATCATGGGCCAACGACCGTCAGGTTCTCTTCCAGGCCTTCGACGATCTCGACGCGGCCATCGCCTTCCAGGCCGAGACGAACATCAACGCGCTGCTGGACGCCTTCATTTTGAACGACGACGAAGGTACGACCGCCGAATACACGAATGGCCGATGTCGGCAACCAAAGCACATCTTCGCGGGTATCAATGACGACGTTGTAGCTCAGGCGGCTGCGAACCTCGACATCTTCTGGCGGTGCGCCATCTTCAAAGGCAATGTGAACCATGTCGTCGGGACTGATACCATAGGGACTGGGCAGCGCTGAAATCACACCTGTAAATACTTCACCCGGCGCGTTGGTGCGCTGCATGGTAACTGACATGCCTTCTTCTAACTGTGGCAGCGCAGAAGATATGACCGAACTCGTCAATTCCAGGTCGTCCATATCAGAGACGACACCAATAGGTGTGAAGGCCGTCACAAGATCGCCGACGCCAATTTCCAGGGCCGTGACCTGGCCAGAGATGGGGGCCGTGATGCTGGCACTATCGATCATCGCCTGGATGTCATCGACAGTGCGCTGGGCACGGGCGACGTCAAATTGCAGTTCCGGGTCAACGCCTTCATCTAGCTCATCCAGCTCCAATTGGGCCAAACTAACTTCAATTTCGCGCTGATCAATGGTGTATTCGTCTGCGTCAGTCATCGGGCTGGATGCCTGGGAACGGGCATAGTCCAGGCCCAATTCGGCCATCTGCAAGTTTAGCTCCGCCCGACGGCGAGCAAACTCAATTTGATTGGTCGAAGAGTCGTAGATTTCCTGGGCAACAGCCAGTGCTTCTTGCGCTTCTAGCAATTGCTCTTCCAGGATAGATGTATCCAATATGGCGATGACATCATCTTCTTCGACAAAATCTTCCCTGGCGACGTAGAGTTCACTGACACGACCATCGAGCGGGAATTGCAACTCGACGCTGGTGATAGGTGTCACACGCCCAGAATATTGTTCCTCATAGATGATGTCGCCGCGTTCAACGTCATAAAGCGGCTTGATGGGAATGATGGCGGTCGGGATAGGGGTCGGTTCGCCTTCCGTGATGGCATCCCCAAATGTAGCCTGGGATGCACATCCAACGAGGAGCAGAAGGCTGATGATCGCGATGAATTGCCGCACAATTTTGCCTTTCATACAAAAAATAATCGTAATTCAATCAAGGAAAGGGATCGCAGCAAACTAATATGCATACGATTTCAGGAAGTTCCCATTATGACAAGTAACTGGACAAAGGTCGACTACCAGCTTGATGAATATTGTACCGAAAACAAACAGCTTGCCAGCCCAAACGTTTAAATGGATATATGATTCTCGATGTTGATTGATGGATGAGATTACTAGCATCAGCGGGGCTATGTGCGTTATAACCTGTCGACTACATACCAAGCATCTGAGCATATCTTATTCGCGGGACTACACAAGAGTCGAACTCAGGGGTTACATAATGACATTGACAAAAGCGGTTGTCACAGGCGCGGGCCAGGGTATGGGCCGGTCGATTGCCATGAAACTGGCGAAACAAGGCTTATCGGTGGTGCTGATCGGCAAGACATCCGCCAAGCTGGAAAAAGTCGCCAACGAAATCCAGGCGGCAGGCGGCAGCGCGCAAGCGTATCATCTGGATGTGACGGACGATGCGGGCGTTGAGGCCTTCGCCACATGGTTAGGTGATGAGGCCGTCGATGTACTGGTCAACAATGCCGGGGACTGGCTAGTGGAGCCGTTTGAAACAACCGAAAACGCCCAGTTCGACCATATTATGGATGTGAATTTGCGAGCGCCGTATGTGCTCTCACGGGCACTGCTACAGAACTTACGGAAGAGCGATAACGCCAGCATCGTGAATATTGGCTCGATTGTGACGGTCGAGAGTCATGGTGGCGTCACGGCTTATACAGCGGCCAAGGTCGGCTTGCGGGCACTGGGCAACAGCCTGGCAGCAGAACTGCGACCGGAGCGCATCCGCGTGATGATGCTCTCACCGGGACCCGCCAACACACCGATGCGCTGGGATGCCTCGCCGGACATCGACCCGAAAATGCTGGTCGAGCCGGAAACCATCGCTGAAGTCCTGTGGACAATGGTCAGCTTGCCGCATGGCATCAGCATACGTGATGTGGTCGTGGTGGAATCCCTGTACCTGGTCATGGACGATTAGTACCCGATTCGTGGTCCATACGAGCGTGTGTTAGAATCCCGGATCATCAACCTGATGGCGATCACCCTATAACGACAATTACTTGCTAAGGGCGACGAATGCTAGCCTATTTGCGTCGGAGAATCCTACAAGCTATCCCTACGTTTTTTGGCGTGACCTTCGTCGCGTTCATGCTGATACTTTCCGCGCCTGGTGACCCCGTTGCCTTGATTACGTTTAACCCGCAGGCCAGCGATACTGGAAGTGCCGAGCGCTTACGGCGTCAGCTTGGCCTGGACCAGCCCGCCCTGGTGCAGTATGTCTACTGGCTGGCTGGCAATGACTGGGCACAGGTCGATAGCAATGGCGATGGGACACTCGACAGCCCAGGGACACGCCTGGGTTTATTACGTGGTGACCTGGGCAATTCGCTGAAGCATCGGCGGCCTGTGTCTGAGCTATTTATGGAGCGCGTACCGGCTACCCTCCTCCTCACAATGAGTGCCCTGGTACTCGGTTATGGTTTGGGCATCGTGCTAGGCATGCTGGCAGCTATCAACCAGGGCAATATCATCGACCAGATCATCCGCGTGATTTCGGTCATTGGGAATGCTGTGCCGCAATTCTGGTTAGGGCTGCTGCTGATTATTATTTTCAGCATTCAGTTGGATTTGCTGCCGATGAGCGGTATGCGCAGCATCAGCAGCCGGGGGGACTTCGATATTCTGGAAACGCTGCGGCACATGATCCTGCCCGTGTTTGTGCTATCGCTAAACACGATAGCCTATGTCTCGCGGTTTACACGCGCCGAACTACTCGAAGTACTGGGCCAGGATTACATTCGTACGGCACGAGCCAAAGGCCTACCCAGGAATCGTGTCTGGTGGCGACACGCGATTCGCAATGCCCTTCTGCCAGTTGCCACATTCCTAGGTCCAGCGATTGGCACACTCTTAAGTGGCGCGGTGATTGTGGAGCAGGTGTTTAGTTGGCCGGGACTGGGCCAATTGACGATCAATGCTGTGTTCCAACGGGATTATCCACTGGTGATGGGGTCGATTGTCGTGGCCAGCATTATGTTCATTACAGGTGTGCTGCTCTCAGACGTTTTGTATGCGGTGCTTGATCCGCGTATCCGGCTGCGGTAGGAGATGACTATGCGAAGTGCTGAAGTCCAGGTTGCGAAGCTCGACCATGCCGAAGAAGAGGCCCTATTACACAGCCGTTCCTTATTGTCGGATGCCGTGTCGCATATTTTACATGATCGACTGACGCTGCTGGCGCTGGGCATCCTGATTACATTTACGCTCATTGGCATTATCGCACCGCCGATCATCGAAGGACCGTTGGGCATCGACGTGAACCGAACAAATGTGGTGGCACGCTTTAAGCAACCGGGCGTCGATGGCTTCGTGCTAGGTGCCGATCATCTAGGGCGTGACCAATTGGTGCGCTTGATCTATGGTGGACGTATTTCGCTGGCGATTGCCTATGCTAGCAGCCTGGGTATCATCTTGATTGGCGTGTCGCTGGGCCTGATTAGCGGTTTCTATGGCGGCATCGTTGACGACATCATCATGTGGATCATCAACACGCTGAGCGCGATCCCGGCCCTGTTTATCCTGTTAGTGGCATCGGCTATATGGGAACCATCGCCGGAAGTGCTGGTGTTTATCCTGGCCATGCTGGGCTGGTTCGGGACATGCCGACTGGTGCGCGGCGAGGTGCTGTCTATCCGTGAGCGTGATTTCGTGCTGGCGGCCAAGGCACTCGGTGCAACCAATCGGCGGCTGGTCATGGCCCATATTGCGCCGAACGTATTCTCGATAGTGATTGTCACCGGGTCGATTATTGCCGGGAACCTGATCCTGCTGGAATCCGGGTTGAGCTATTTAGGCGTTGGCGTACAACCACCGACGCCAACCTGGGGCAACATGCTAACCGACTCCCGGAATTATTTTGCGACGGGAGTACATCTGGTGTTGTGGCCGGGTGTGCTGATCGTCATCACTGTATTGTGCTTCTACCTGATTGGGGATGGTTTACGCGATGCGCTTGATCCCCATCGTAGACATTAGGCTCGTCACATGCTCACTATGCTCAAACGTCGCTGGATGCTGGCCCTGGTTGCGCTGATTGTCGCCGTGATTGGGATCACGCTGGGGCTACAAAACCTGACTACCAAACAATCTCCTGTGGCATTGACTGAACGATTCGAGAATTCAGAATCGTTCCATTTCTCCTACCCCACTGACTGGCAGTACATCATCCCTGAACAGAACATCATTTTCCTGGCCAGCCCAGAGGTGCTCAATCAGGAAGCCGGGGCTTCGATCACGATACAGCGCAGTTTGCGACTGATGACCGAGGTCGAGACATTGGCGGCGGCGCTTGATTTGTTTCTAGAACGTGGGCCAATGGCTGAAAGTCGCTCGTGGGAGGTCGTCGACGCGGGACAGGTAACTGAGGTCGACGGGCGGGATGCACTGGTCGCTGTGTTGGAGGGGGCTGAGTTTGAAGACAGCCAACCCCTGCATTCGGAGATTACGGTCACACGATCTGACAGTGGGATTTTTTATGTGTTCGCTGCCAGTGCTTCGGTGGAAGAATGGCCAGAGGTCGAGGGCACAATCCAGGCAATTCTCGACAGTGTGACAATCCTCGAGTAAGGCATCAGCTAGAGCAAACTATAGCGAAACAAAAAACGGGCAACCCTAAGTGGCTGCCCGTTTTCGTTTGTGGTGATGCTGGCTGATTAGCCGTCCAGCGACCATTCATGGACATGGGAAGTGTAACCATAGAAGACCCATGACGGACCCGGATTGAAGTTACCAATGCGGTTGTTGGCCACCTGATAGATATTCGGTGTGAAGGTGAAATCGTAGGCGACATCATCGTGGGCGATCTGCTGAATCTGATAGTAGAGTTCAGCACGTTCGGCCTGATCACAACCGGGGACAGAACGCGCCTGACGAATGAGTTCGTCCACATCCGGGTTCACATAGGAAGCCAGGTTGTTGCCGCTGCCGGGAATATCCTGGGAGCTAAGTAGCAGCGTGGTGAAGTCATTGGGATCGGGGGGTTGGGTGCCGCCGCTGTTGCTCATGGCGGTAGCATCATACGCCTGACCGAAATAGACTTCTGGGATGTAATTCGACCACTCGACCAGTTCGAGATCAACTTCGAAGCCGATTTGACCAAGTTGGTCTTGAACAACCAGTACGGTTGTTTCGAAGAATTGCAGGATGTTGCTGTAGCGAATGGTGAAGGATAGCGGGGTGCCCTCTTCAGCGGTTGCACAACCGTTGCATTCGCGCACGCCATCGCCATCGGCATCCGTCCAACCGGCTTCGTCCAGCAATTGCATGGCTGCATCAGGATCGTAAGGATAGAGTTCGGTTTCGTTGTCGTAGGCCCAGCCGATGGTCGGCGCGACGATACCCATGAGCGGCGTACCGCCCTCTTCGCCACCTAATGTAGCCAGGATGTCCTGCTTGTTGTAGCCCATCGCGACGGCTTTACGCACATTGATGTCGCTGAAAATCGGGTGCGGTGTCTGCTCGACGATGTTGCCATCTTCATCTACTGCAGCTTCCGGGCTGTTGGGATCAGCCCAATTGAGCGACAGGAAGTTGACTGTCACCTGCGGGAAGGAAGCAAATTGCAAATCATCCTTATTGGCAATCTGCTCGAACAGGTCGCCCTGGAAGTAGGTGTAGTCAATTTCGCCAGCCTGGATGGCCTGAATAGCGACAGCCTGCTCGCCAACGACACGGTTAATCAAGAACGGAATGTTGGGTTCGCCAGCCCAGAAATCAGGATTGGCGCGGAAACGCTGGAATTCATCCGGCGACCACTCTTCCAGAATGTATGGGCCACCGCTGATGTCGGGATTGAGGTTGAAGTCACTGTCGACAAAGTCGCTATAGTCGGCGGCATATTTGTGAGCTGGCAAGAAGCGAATCGCGCCCAGGTCTGATAGAGCCGCACAGTTGGTGTCGCTGAGGACGACTTCGTAAGTGCTATCATCAATGATGTTGACACTGTCGATGAGTTCGACATTGGACGCCCAAACTGTGCCCAGCTCATCATTCATGCCAGCGCCAATGGAAAAAGCCATATCGGCAGAGGTAATGGGGGTTCCATCACTCCAGACAGCGCCATCACGAATCGTAAAGGTATAGGTCAGGCCGTCTTCGGAGACTTCCCAGGATGTCAGGCCCTCGACAGTTTCGCCAGTGAATGAGTCCACCTCGAGTGGCGTGGGGAATAACAGGCCGAATGCCTGCAATGACGCGCCATCGTCGGTGAGTCCGGGATTGAAGGTTACAAGGTTTCCGAAACCGCGTATGACGATGGTTTCGTCATCTTGCCCTGCTACTGATAACACCAGTAATAATGCCAGGACCAGAGAGAGTAAGAGTCTTCTCATCATTGTACTCCTATGGGGTATATGAATAAGGCGTGGGAAAGATTTAGAAGATTATAGACAGGTATATATTCATTTACAAATTGGATTACAGTTGATTTATGGCAGAGTGAGGCTAGCCAAAAACGCTAAAAATTAATGATTATAGGCTCATCGCAAGCACTATAAGTGGTAAACGAGGCTGAAGTTTGAGGCGATTACGGAGGTCGTTAAGGCCGTTCTGGAAGTACATCTGAAAGCAAAATGGGCCGACTATTAAGTCGGCCCACTTCGTTATACATCATGTGTATCGAGTATGTCAGGTTTAGCGCAGGTCCATCACAGCTTCGACAGAGGCCGGAATCGAGCGGGTGATGTTCAGGACGGCACCCGTGGGGGGCTTGGCTTCCAGTGTGAATTCGGTGTTGGATGACAACGGGGTGCCGAGTGAACTTAGGTCAACTGAGATCTCTACGAGTTCGCCATCTTCCAACATGGTGTCACTGTCGTTGGTGCCAATCCAGGCCGAGGTCCAGTCAACTTCATTTACGAACTGCGTACCATCACGGTAGCCAATAATCATGACGTTGTCGCCACTGGTATCGGTCATATCAATCGGATCACCACCAGAAACGATAGCCAGGGTGAAAACGACGGTGTCAACATTGGTGTCGGCAGTTGTGTCCTGGCCGATGACATCACCGCGAATGGCCAGTGATGACTGTACGCCTTCGAGACCGGCGTAGATGGCTTCATTACCACGTTCTGTGGATTCGGTACCAGCGGAAAGCATTGAGAAGGCGAAAACGGTAGCGACGACGATGAATGCGATCAGGATGATTGCTGCTTCGAGAGCGGTCTGACCAGATTCGTTGCGGGTCAGTTTGTTAATACGATTGAACATTGTTTTGTCTCCATTGATTTTGAGTTGTGAATTGCTTGTGAAACCAATATGAAATCAATATATCCCTAAGTTAACCTAGCTAGAATACGCACTAATACGTATTTAATGTAATGTAACAATTACGTATTAGTACGTATATCGCTATGAGAAATCTAGGTGTTGTGCTTATCAGCGGAGCCAGAAAGGCATCGACATACGTGCAGTTACAGAGTGGTAGAACCCGTGATGCCCTTGCGCCCACCAAGGGCGTGTTAAGGTCCTGCAAGGTGACCTGGTTAGGTCAGGGATTTAGAGCACCTTGCATACATAGCATGCTCCAATATAGGTAAATAGGCCTATTTAGGGCAGGAATCAATAGTTTTACAGCTTAAATGAAACTGAATATCAACTTTAGATACGTTGAGCAAGCTATACTGTCCTCAATAATTAACAACTAAAATCGATCGATATATCGTTTTGCAAGTTGATTGCAAGGCCGCCTAAATAAGATCATAGAGGTCGAAAAGCGACTTCTCAATTTTTGATTCATTTCAACAACGAAACTATCAACCCAAACAAGCAGGTTACTTTATGCACGGCAGAAGCATGAAAAAACTACAGATCACATTTTTTGTATTGCTAAGCATGTGTATCATTGCACTCGTACCTGGGGTTCCGGCGCAAGCGGCAGGGCCTTTTACATGTAGTGATACTGTACGCATCATGCCAACGGGCGACTCACTCACCCAAGGATACGCTTCTGGCGTCACCAATGTTGGCGACCAAATCGCGTATCGTAAGACACTGCATGATGACCTGCTTGCACAAGGGCGACAATTCGACCTCGTTGGGTCGTTCACTGCTGGCGGTAACTATGCTGGCTTTGACCCCGATCACTCCGGTGTTCCCGGTTGGAACGTCCAGCAGATCGAGATCAATATCTATGATTGGCTCGTCGCCAATACCCCGGATATTGTGCTTCTGCATGCGGGGACCAACGATGTCAATGTATCGTTCGTTAATAACTACAACCGCCTGCTGAATAACGTCGACACCTACGAGTCAGATTACAATACAGAAGTCACAGTGGTTGTTGCGCTCATCATTAACCGCGTCACTTCCACGGGGGATCCGGTACGAATCCAGCGGACAAACGAATTCAATGCTGGCTTAGAGACACTGGTCAACAATCGCATTGCAAATGGCGATGATTTGATCCTCATTGATATGGAAAATGACGCTGGCATCATCTACGACTACGAGGCTAACGGCGGGAATTTCTATGATCTCGATGCGGGTGGCATCCACCTCGGCGTCTCTGGTTATAACAAGATG
The DNA here is from genome assembly GCA_002699585.1 of Anaerolineaceae bacterium. Taxonomy (GTDB): domain Bacteria; phylum Chloroflexota; class Anaerolineae; order Aggregatilineales; family Phototrophicaceae; genus Phototrophicus. The sequence continues at coordinate 136,917 of PABP01000013.1, forward strand.
GCGGCCCTATGGGAATCTACCCTCTTGGGCATTCTGCCGGATTGCTCTGGGCCGACGAACAACCCACCGACTGCTAATGCAGGTGCTGACCAAACAGTGGTCGATACAGACCGTAATGGCAGCGAAATCATCTTCCTGAGTGGTACAGCCAGCAGCGATAACGATGGCAGCATCACCAACTATAGTTGGACCGAAAACGGTACCGAATTCGCAACTGGCGCGACCCCGTCACATGTCTTTAGCGTGGGTACATACACCGTCACACTAACCGTGACTGACGATGATGGCGATACCGATACGGATACCGTCCAAATTACCGTAGAAGAAGCGCCAAACCTACCGCCCAACGCCGATGCAGGCACGGACATTACGGTTGTCGATAGCGATGACAATGGCGCTGAAGATGTCGCACTCAATGGTGGCAACAGCACTGACAGCGACGGCACCATCGTCAGCTATGAATGGCAGGAAAACAGCGTTCCGATTGGCACTGGGGCGACCCCCACACTGCCCTTCTCGGTAGGTGTCCACACAGTCACACTGGTCGTACTTGATGATGATGGCGATACCGATACCGATACTGTCCAGGTTACGGTAGAAGAAGCACCGGACACCACCGCACCCGTCATTACCCTGCTGGGTGACAATCCGCTGGCCGTGGAGGCAGGTGGAACCTACACAGACCCAGGCGCAACAGCATCGGATGATGTCGATGGCGACCTGACCAGCAGCATTGTTGTCGGCGGCGATACGGTCGATCCGAATACGATTGGCAGCTACAGCGTCACCTATGACGTCAGCGACAGCAGCAGTAACAGTGCTGCGCAGCAGACGCGCACAGTCAATGTGGCCGATACAACGATTCCGGTCATCACCGTGAACCCGGCGACGCAGACCATCACCGAAGGCGACAGCTACACCCCACCGACAGTAACTGCCAGCGACAGCTTCGAAGGCGATCTGAGTGGCAGCGTCGTCACGGGCGGCGACACGCCCGACCCGAATACGATCGGCACGTATGTCGTCACTTATGATGTCGCAGATGGCAGTGGCAACAACGCTGTCCAGCAGACCTTCACACTCACTGTCCAGGCGGCACCGGACACCACCGCACCCGTCATTACCCTGCTGGGCGACAATCCGCTGGCTGTGGAAGCGGGTGGGACCTACACAGACCCAGGCGCAACAGCATCGGATGATGTCGATGGCGACCTGACCAGCAGCATTGTCATTGGTGGCGATACGGTCGATCCGAATACGATTGGCAGCTACAGCGTCACCTATGACGTCAGCGACAGCAGCAGTAACAGTGCTGTGCAGCAGACGCGCACAGTCAATGTAGCCGATACCACCATCCCTGTCATCACCGTGAACCCGGCGACGCAGACCATCACCGAAGGCGACAGCTACACCCCACCGACGGTGACTGCCAGCGATAGCTTCGAAGGTGATCTGAGTGACAGCGTCGTCACAGGCGGCGACACGCCCGACCCGAATACGGTCGGCACCTATGTCGTCACTTATGATGTCGCAGATGGCAGTGGCAACAACGCCGTCCAGAAGACCTTCAGACTGACTGTCCAGGCGGCCCCGAATGTGCCACCAACCGCCAATGCAAGCATCGACCGGACCGTGATTGACACTGATAATAGCGGCAGCGAACTGGTTGACTTGAACGGCACAGATAGCTCCGATAGCGACGGCAGTATTGCCAGCTATAGTTGGGTCGAAAACAGTGCAGAGATTGCAACCGGAGCCACACCTCAGGTTGACTTGAGCGTTGGCGTTCACGTCATCACGCTGACGGTGACCGATGATGATGGTGGCACCGATACGGATGACGTCACTATCACAGTTGCAGCACCGCCAAATGCAGCACCGATTGTGTTCTCACCGGGCAACCCGGCATTCTATGAAGGACAGACTGTTTCACTACTCATCAGTGCGTATGATGCCGAAGACGGCACGTCGCTGGCCTTTGGTGCGACTGGCTTGCCGAGTGATTTGAGCATCAACCCCAGCACAGGCGAGATCACGGGTACGCTGGGCTTTGACGCTGCCAACACTTACTCGGTGACCGTAACGGCAACAGATAGCGATACAGACGAAGGGTCTGTGACCTTTACGCTGGTCGTCAACGATGTCAACCAGCCGCCCGTACTGGACAGCCTACCGAGCATTCCTTCCTATAACAGTGGTGAGACCATCACACCGATTGTCATCAGCGCAACGGACCCTGACCTGGATACGCTGACCTACTCCGCGGCGAACCTGCCAACGGGCATCAGCATGGATGCATCGACAGGCACACTCAGCGGTACGATCATTGACGATGCGGGTACGTTCCAGGTGGTAATTGTCGTCACCGACGATGGCACACCGAAGATGAGCGATACCACCAGCTTCACCTGGACGATTGGCGAAACGCCGAACCTGCCGCCAACCGCCAACGCCGGTGCTGACCAGACGGTCGTCGATACAGACAACAGCGGCGACGAACAGGTCACACTGGATGGCACTGGCAGCAGCGACAGCGATGGAACCATCGCCAGCTATAGCTGGACTGAAAACACTGTCGAAATCGCGACAGGCGCCACCCCATCCGTCAACCTAGGCGTGGGCACACACACAATCACCCTCACGGTGACTGACGATGATGGCGCAACCGATAGCGACACAGTGATCATCACGATCAATGAACCTGCTAATGTCGACCCAACGGCCAACGCCGGTACTGACCAGACGGTAACCGATACGGACAACAGTGGCGACGAACAGGTCACACTGGATGGCACTGGCAGCATCGACACCGATGGAACCATCGCCAGCTATAGCTGGACTGAAAACAGCATCGAGATCGCAACTGGGGCGACACCGCAGGTGACCCTGGGCGTGGGGGTACACACCCTTACCCTGACCGTCACCGATGATGATGGCGCAACAGCAACTGACGATGTCGTTATCACAGTGGAAGCACCTGTCGCCAACGTCGCGCCGACTGCCAATGCGGGTGCCGACCAAACGGTCACGGATACGGACAACAATGGTGTCGAAACCGTGGGGCTGGATGGCAGCGGCAGCAGTGATAGTGACGGCACGATTGCCAGCTACAGTTGGCAAATCAGCGGCGTCGAGATCGCGACAGGCGTAAACCCGTCCATTGTCCTCAGCGTCGGCACGCATACCCTCACACTGGTGGTGTCAGACGACGATGGCGCAACGGCTAGCGATGATGTCATCATCATTGTGGAAGCACCGATTGCCAACATCGCACCAACAGCGAATGCGGGTGCTGACCAAACGGTCACGGATACAGACAACAACGGCATTGAAACAGTGGCACTCAATGGCAGCGGCAGCAGTGACAGTGACGGCTCCATAGCCAGCTATAGCTGGATGGAGAGCGGTTCGCAGATTGCAACGGGCGCTACCCCATCGGTCAACCTGAGTGTCGGTACGCATAACATCACGTTGATTGTCACAGATGATGATGGCGCAACCGGCTTCGATACGGTGGTCATCACGGTACAAGCTGGCAGCGGTGGCGGTGGCTCCGACCGTGTGAGCAACGGCCTACTCGCTCTGTACGAGTTCAATGAAAATAATGGCAACACAGTTGCCGACACAAGTGGCTCCGGCACGCCCATGAACCTGACGATTTCCAACACGGGGAACGTCAACTGGGGCGCGGGTACATTGACCACTACAGGCAGCACAGTCATTCAATCCAGCGGTGCAGCTACCAAGATCATCGACAGCGTGCGCACCAATAATGAAATCACGCTGGAAGCCTGGGTGCAGTCCAATGACCTAACACAAAGCGGTCCAGCACGTGTTGCGGGTATCTCCGGCAATCCGTCCAACCGCAATATCACCATGGGCCAAGGCCTGTGGGGATCGCAGCCGCTGGACGTGTATGACATGCGTCTGCGCACGCGCTCCGCGACGCCGAATGGCACACCTTCCCTATCGACACCTGCAGGTGCGGCAACCACTAACCTGATGCATGTCGTCATGACCCATGCGGCCAGCGGCATGTCCACGATCTATGTCAACGGTGTGGCTGTGGCAACACACAATCAAGGCAACGACCTGGGCAACTGGGATACGTCCTTCCCATTTGTGTTGGCCAATGAACCGACAGGTGATCGCCCGTGGTTAGGTACGTTCCATCTGGTTGCGGTCTACAACCGCGCCCTGGGTAGCTCAGAAGTTACGCAGAACTACAACGCCGGGGCCAACGGTGGCGGCAGCTCAGCTAACCAACCGCCAAGCGCTGACGCAGGTGCTGACCAGACTGTCACGGATAGTGACAATAACGGCACAGAATCCGTGACGCTGAATGGCACAGGCAGCAGTGACCCCGAAAATGGTTCACTACGCTACATCTGGAGCGCCATCGGCATGGCGATACCGGAAGGCGGGACGGTCTCCGCAGACTTCCCAGTGGGTACAACAGAAGTCACCCTGACAGTGGTCGACCCCGACGGCGCACAGGATTTCGATACGGTATCGATCACGGTGGATGCTCCGACAAATGCTGCCCCAACGGCTAACGCGGGCGCTGACCAGACCGTCACGGATAGTGACAATAACGGCACAGAATCCGTGACGTTGGATGGCAGTGGCAGCAGCGACAGTGATGGCACCATTGTCAGCTACAGTTGGCAAGTCAGCAGTGTCGAAGTTGCAACGGGCGTCAATCCATCGATCAACCTGAGTGTGGGGGTACACACAATTACGCTGGTGGTGACAGACGATGATGGGGCCACTGCAAGCGACGATGTGGTCATCACGGTTGACTCCCCTACTACAAATGAAGCACCGACGGCCAATGCGGGTGCCGACCAGACTGTCACGGATAGTGATAACAGCGGTAGTGAAGCTGTGACGCTGGATGGAAGCGGCAGCTCCGACCCTGAAAGCGGCACACTACGCTTCATCTGGAGTGCTACGGGCGTCACGATCCCTGAAGGCGAGATGGTATCCGCCGACTTCCCAGTGGGCACGACGGTCGTCACGCTGACGGTCATCGACCCTGAAGGCGCAGAGGATACAGATACAGTCACTATCACCGTCAACGCAGGTGCGAGTTCAAATGTGGTTTACCCAGGTACAACCTGGGCCACACGCACCCCCGCCGAAGTGGGCCTGGACGATACACTCGTCAACCAGTTCATCAGCAATGTGGGCGGCACAGGTGTCATCATCAAAGATGGTTATCTGGTCGCATCGTGGGGCAGCGGCAGCAATGGCGATTGGGCATCAGCGGTTAAGCCACTGTGGGCATCCATGCTGTTCTTCGCCATTGAGGAAAACCTGGCAACGGGCGTGAATCAACCGATCTCTGACTTCGGATGGTCGCTCACGCCTGAAGATCAATCCATGACGATCAGTCACCTGTTTAATATGGTCAGTGGTTATGCGCGTGGTGAAGGCCCCGGTGAAGCCTTTGCCTACAATGACTATGGCGTCAGCCTGTACATCAAGACCTTGTTCGACGAAATCTATAACAGCAACTCCGGTAGTGCATCGGATGTAGGAAATCTCGTCACGGGCAGATTGGGCAGCCTGCAATTCGAGGATGGCTCACTGTTTGTGACATCACAGGGCGCTCCGCGGCTGTATATGACACCGCGTGACTTCGCCCGTGTGGGATGGTGGTGGCTCAATAAGGGCAATTGGGATGACACGCAATTGCTGCCTGCATCTTACTTTGATACTTATATGCAGCCCAGTGTGCCAAATAACCTGCCACTAAGTACGGTTGATGGCACGGACTACCTGGGTGTCGGCACTATCGGTGGTGACAGCAATCAGGTCAGCTACGGGCCAGGAATTTATGGCTATGGCTGGTGGTACAACGGTTTCGTCGCCGAAACAGGCAATCGGGCGTGGCCAGATGCCCCGGCGGACATCATCCAGGCCAGTGGCCGCTGGAACCAGCAAATGATGACCCTTTATCCGAGTCAGAATATGGTGGTCGCGGCACGCGGTAACTGGGGCGTCTGGCAGCCAGGTAATGCCAGCGCCAGCATGAACACCAACCTGGCCTTGCTGGCAGAAGCGGCTGGTGCAGGCAGCTCGAATCAGGCACCTGTCGCCAATGCAGGCGCAGACCAGACTGTTGAAGATACGGATAACAGCGGCAGCGAACTGGTCGCACTGGATGGTACAGGCAGCAGTGACAGTGACGGTACGATTGTCAACTATAGCTGGCAGATCGGCGGCAGCGAAATTGCAAACGGCCCGACCCCATCGGTTGATCTGGCGGTCGGCACACATACGATCACGCTGATTGTCACAGACGACGATGGTGCAACGGCCAGCGACGATGTGGTCATCACGGTCAACTCGCCTGCGAACCTGGCACCGACGGCCAATGCCGGTGCTGACCAACCCGTGACAGACACCGACAACAGTGGCAGCGAACTGGTCGCACTGGATGGTACAGGCAGTAGTGACAGTGACGGTACGATTGTTAACTATAGTTGGCAGATCGGCGGCAGCGAAATTGCAAACGGCCCGACTCCATCGGTTGATCTGGCAGTTGGCACACATACGATCACGCTGATTGTCACAGACGACGATGGCGCAACCGCCAGCGACGATGTGGTCATTACGGTCAACTCGCCTGCGAACCAGGCACCGACCGCCAATGCCGGTGCTGACCAATCCGTAACCGACACCGACAACAGTGGCAGCGAATTGGTCACACTGGATGGCACGAGCAGCAGCGACAGCGACGGGACTATCGCCAGCTATAGTTGGATCGAAAGCGCTGTCGAAATCGGTACAGGCGCTACCCCATCGGTCGATCTGGCTGTGGGTACGCACAACATCACGCTGATGGTTACCGACGATGATGGTGCAACGGCGTTCGATACAGTCGTCATCACTGTAGAGGCAGGTAACTTGCCGCCAACAGCCAATGCAGGCGCGGACCAAGTTGTCGAGGATACCGACAACAGCGGTACGGAATCGGTGACGCTGACAGGGTCTGCCAGCAGCGACCCAGAGAACGGGCTGCTGCGCTACATCTGGACGGCAACGGGCCTGACCATACCGGAAGGTGCAGTTGTGTCGGCTGAGTTCCCGGTGGGTGTGACAGAAGTTACGCTAACGGTCATCGACCCAGAAGGCGCACAGGATACGGATACCGTGTCGATTACGGTCAACGCGGGTCCAGGTAATGTGGCCCCGGTCGCTAACGCGGGTGCGGACCAGACTGTCACCGATACAGATGTCAGCGGCAGTGAAGCTGTGACGTTGGATGGCAGTGGTAGCAGCGATAGTGACGGCACCATCGCCAGCTATAGCTGGACTGAAAACAGCGTGGAGATCGGAACAGGCGCTACCCCGTCAGTCAACTTAAGTGTAGGTACGCACAACATCACGTTGATCGTGACAGATGATGATGGCGCAACAGCGTTTGATACGGTGGTCATCACCGTAGAGGCGGGCAGCACAGGCGTGAACCGCGTAACCAACAGCCTGCTGGCCCTGTATGAGTTCAATGAGACGGGTGGCAATACGGTCGCAGATACCAGTGGCGCAGGCTCACCCATGAACCTGACTATCTCCAATACGGGGAACGTCAGCCAGGGTGGCGGTGCACTCACTGTGAACAGCAGCACTGTGATCCAATCCAGCGGGGCCGCTACCAAGCTCATCGATGGCATCAAGTCAACGAATGAGGTCACGCTAGAAGCCTGGATTCAATCCAATAACCTAACGCAGAGTGGTCCGGCGCGCGTCGCGGGTATCTCCGGCAATCCGTCTAACCGTAATATCACACTTGGACAGGGTTTGTGGGGATCGCAACCGATGGACGTCTATGACATGCGCCTACGCACGCGCTCTACCAACCCGAACGGGACGCCATCGCTGTCGACACCTGCAGGTACGGCGACGACGAATCTGATGCATGTGGTCCTGACGCATGAAGCCAACGGCACATCACGGATTTACGTCAACGGCGTGGCTGTCGCGACGCACAATCAGGGCAGCGACATGGGGAACTGGGATACATCGTTCCCATTCGTGCTGGCCAATGAGCCAACAGGTGATCGCCCCTGGTTGGGCACTTTCTACCTGGTCGCAGTCTATAACCGGGCCTTAAGCAGCTCCGAAGTCCAGCAGAATTACAATGCCGGGGCCAACGGAACTTAAGGCAAGCCACAGATCGTAGTCCTAAAAGTCATACAACAGCCCATGTAAGATGCATGGGCTGTTTTGTTTCATGAAACTAGCCAATTTCCCAAGCTGCTTAGCAATACTAGACTCCTAGTGAGGTTATCTGCAATTGCCTCCCCAGCCCTTGTACCATCCACCATAGATCGCATAGGTTGTACCTACAACGCCATATCGATCTACGCGAACATCATGCGTCACGTATGAGCTGACTGAGCTATAGGCCCCATCATAACCACCTGAACTATAGAGCGAATCGATATAGCGATACGGACTGTAGCGCCAGAATGCAGTCCCCACACCACCGTTGGATGCTTTAACACCCACATAGGCACTGCGTGTACATTTGGCCCTATAGTAATGGCTATGTTCTGATCCGAAATGGTAGGTGGGATCGATGTAGAAGGCTAAATAGGCGGCATAGTCACGCTGGCGAAGTTCAGTGTCATAGTCGAGAGCTTCAATCGAGACAACGACGGACATAGGATCACGCTGCAAAATATCCGTATAATCCCCATCAGAAGTCGGGAATGTCTCCGAAGCTGTCAATAATGGCATACCTCGTGCCTCAAATGCATCACGATCAAGACCAAATTCATCAACAAGTTGGTAGGCAAGCTCTACATCACCACCGAGCGTTTCAATCAAGTCAGGCAGCGTCACAACGCCATTCTCTACCAGTTCACGGCGCACCGATTCAATTTCATCAGGACTAATGCCCAGATTTTCAGCAAAGATGATCTCCTTAAAGAACTGCAGTGAATCCACATCAACAGCACTCGCCTGGTCCCTACCTTGAGGCTCATCAATTTCTAGGACTTCTGCGCAGATGGCAATACCATCCAGGTATGCTTCGATTATGTCAGGCTGCAACGCTGTCACAGAAAATTGAAATGTCTGGCCGCCTTCGTTTCTGAAAACGACACGCCCAACTAGTGCGCCATCGAACTCATTGCTGTCTTCATATCCCAGGAATTCGCCATCTTCGGCTAAATCAATAAGCTGCGGATTGTCTGGATCACAACGAACTGCTGGAAGCAACCCTGACGCGGACGGCACTCGCTCATCCTGGCTGATGACAACAATACTGCTAAAAACGATTGTGACGAACATGAAGAGTAATATGCGGATATTCCTGTTTAACATCCTTTTCCCCTTCCCCTTTTCTAAGGTCCCGATTGGGAGCACCGGAAACCAATAAACTGATCACTCTGTCCAGGATGAGTCCTGGTCGCAACACCTAACTGAGTAACTTCATCAAAGTAATCATCAGCGTAAGAAAAACCGACAGTATACAGCTGGTCTACGTCACTGACCCCATCCCACATAGGGCAATGGTAGGGATCATTGCAGACGGGAGTAGACGTCCATTCCGACACATTCCCCAGCAAGTGCATCACACCTTCAGGCGTTGCCCCATCGGCAAAACTTGCTGCGTCAACATCTACTGGCTGTGGCTCCGTACTAAAGTCCTCAATTCCGGTAAACATATGTGCGGGTATGTCATCATCAATCGCACTAGCCTCCCATGGATACTGACGATAGCCTGTGCCTCTCGCTGTGCGCTCCCACTCAGCGCGCGTTGGCAGACGCTTACCAAGCCACTCACAATATTGAGCACTCTGAAACGCATCAACTCCCACAACAGGTCGATTCGGGGCCGGATTGTCTATTTCGTGTGATGTCTGACTACAGACACCTGCTTCAATGCACAGTGCGTAGTTCGCGAAGCTGACTTCCAACAAGTCGATTTGAAACGCAGGTACATCGACCTGCTGCTTAGGCTGGATATCAAAGCCAATGATTCTATCCATGAGGCTTTCAACTAGTTCCCGTTCTTCACCTAACCAAACCGTGCTATCAGGGAAGGAAGCCATTCCTACCTCTGCTGCCGACTGCTGAAGTCGATAAAGCCTCATACTGTTAAATGCGACAAACCCTGCGATTATCACAAGAACGATGCCGAAGCTCATCGCAACCCTGAAGTTACGCTGACGACTACGCAATAAACGCTTTTCACGATTTTTGATTTCTTGCAGATGCTGCTGATGCGCGATTTCTTCGTTCCGACTCTTGTGGATAAATTCTCTAACGAGTTCCGGCACGTCCAGATTTCTACTCGTCGCTTGCTGAAGCCAACTCTCAGCTTCAGCAATTTCTTCGCCTTTCAAAATACGATCAGGCGAATGATCATTGTTCTGCCATGTCAGGGCCTGCTGCATACAACTTGTCAGCATACGATGGTGGTGTTCATCGACTTGAATACACCGGATGGCTTCTGTAGTTGCTTCTGATAGCTGCGCCTCTGACAGGCAATAGATCCAGTCATGGCGATTGAGCAAGTCGACGTTCTTCCGAAAAATACCCGCGATTTCTCGTCCTTGTATGCGAGCAATAGCGGCTTCATCCAGATCTTCTCGCACAATAGAGACAAGCGCATTCCTTAAGGTTGCATCGTAGTCATCACCTTTATCCAGCATGACAGGTATGACACGCTTACCAAGCGACCGCGCATAATCAAGCTCCTGGTGGCAAACAACTGATGCCAACGAAGAGGGGCTTATCATGAACAAGACGTTGTCCGAAGTGCGCATGCCCAACTGGATTTGATCCCACCAATCGGCAGCGGGCCAAATGTCGCCCTCATCAATCCAGATGACAAACCCAGCGTCAACCAGGCGCTGATGAATTTTTTTCACGATAGAGGCATCAAGATGGGAGTAGGAGATCAACGCATGATAGGGTGACTCAACAATCGTCATGGTCTGTTGACTTCCCCACTTAAGCTGTCAAAAAACGTTCCGGTGACACAGCACGTGGTCCTGTTGCTTGAGGACAAATCAGAAAGCCATACTTCTCACTGACCATGCCAGGAACAAAGGTAATAATTTCGCTAGCTATATCATATCATGGCTTTCTGGCTCTGATTTCTTATTAGTGTAGTTTGCCTATTTCATTGCATCGTTGACTTCAACTTGAAGCCAGATGAATAGCATGTTCGTGGTGAATTGTTATAATCAATGTGAAGATAGGCATGACGCTATGATCTTCATGTATAGATACGGCACCGCACCAAGGAGACCCATATGAGAAAATTGCTCGTACTAACCGCAGTCATTTCGCTCTTGATGCTGAGCACATCGATGGCCAGCGCACAGGATCTGGGATCGGAAGAGAACCCGATTCAAGTTTATTTTGTGCCATCGGTAGAAGCACAGACATTGATTGAAGGTGGGGAAGTCCTGCGCGAAGCGCTGACAGAAGCGACTGGCCTCAGCTTTGAAGTTTTTGTCCCGACATCCTACGCAGCCACCATCGAAGCCATGTGCGCTTCACCTGAAAATTCGATGGGATTTATCCCGGCGGCTGGTTATGTCATCGGCAACAACCGCTGCGGTATCGAGGTCGAAGCAGCAGCCGTTCGCTTTGGCTGGCCTGTCTATTGGGCACAGTATCTGGTTGCCCGCGACAGCGACATTTATACCCTGGGTGATCTCGAAGGCAAGACCTGGGCCTACCCCGATCCGGGTTCAACATCTGGCTTCATTGTGCCGTCCGTTGAACTTGGCGCTGCGGGCATCGAACCGGGCGAACGTGTGGAAGCCGGTGGTCACAATCAGGCTGTCCTGGCTGTCTACAATGGCGAAGTCGACTTCGCAACTAGCTTCTTCAGCCCGCCGTTGATGCCGGGTGCAGCATGGGACTTTGGCGACCTGCCAGAGCCGTATGACCTGACGATTGACGAAGCTTACATCAATGATGAAGACAACCTGTACGTTGGTGACATCCGCATTCTGGACTCACGCGCGAGCGTGCGTGAAACCGCGCCGGACATCATCGACCAGGTTCGTATCCTGCGCATCAGCGAGCCGATCCCGAACGATACCATGAGCTTCAGCCCGGATTTCCCGGCAGACCTGCGCCTGGAAATTCTGGATGCTTTGATTGCATTCTCCGATACAGAAGCATGGGCAGACTCTGCACTGGGTAACGAAGATGGGTATTCCTGGACCACACTGCAACCTGTCCAAGATGATCTATTCAACTCCGTTCGTCTGCAGTTCCAAATCCTCGGCCTGACCGAAACGGACGTCTTCGGCGACGAGTAAGATCCAATCAGTAAACTTACGAATGGGCAGAAGCTGCATGGCTTCTGCCCGTTGCGTATCTATGTGAAAAAGTCCCCTTTTTTACACGGAAGCCTAAAACTATTATTTTGTGACTTCTATGCCCACGACACCGGATATCGCCCATGCTTGAGATCAAAAACCTCACCAAGATTTATGATAATGGCTTTAAGGCCCTGGATAACGTCAGCTTTACGATCCCAGATGGGCAATTTGTGGCGCTCATTGGTTTGAGTGGGTCCGGCAAATCGACGTTGTTGCGATGCATCAACCGACTGATTGAACCCACAGAGGGGCAAATCATCTGGAATGGCCTGGACCTGACGGCAATAAGCGATGAGGACATGCGGCTGGTCCGGCGCAGAATGGGCATGATCTTCCAGCAATTTAACCTGGTGAAACGCTCTAAAGTGATTACAAATGTGCTGGCGGGACGTTTGGGCTATATGTCGCCGATGTATAGCTTGCTGAACTACTTCCCGGCTGAGGATAAGCAGGATGCCCTGGCGAACCTCCAACGAGTGGGGATTGGTGAGCAGGCCTACAAGCGCGCCAGCGAACTGAGCGGTGGTCAGCAACAGCGTGTCGCTATTGCACGGGCGCTGATGCAAAATCCCGAATTGATGCTGGCTGATGAACCCGTCGCCAGCCTGGACCCGGCCACGTCGCACGGGGTCATGAAGTATCTGGAAGACCTGAATAAGGAAGACGGCCTGAGCATTATATGCAGTTTGCACTTCCTCAGCCTCGCACGTGCTTATTCTGACAGGGTGATCGCGCTGAAGGATGGCAAATTGGAGTTCGATGGACCGCCGGAGCTGATTGATAATGTCCGCTTCAAAGAGATTTATGGTGAAGATGCGGTGGAAGTGGGAATTAACTAATGAACAATAACCCTCAGACAGGCCCCAAAACCACCCGCCACGCACTCATTCGTTTCTTGATTGTTGTCGCAGCCGTGATTGGCTTCGTCTTCTATTCCTACGGTTGGACGGTAACGGAAGTCGACCTGGATAAACCACAGGAAGCACAACGCCAGGAGAATGTCGGCAACGCGCTGCGCGAATTGCTATCGCCACGTATCTTCACACAAGAGCGTGATGTCATCGAGATTACAGCGTCATTCCTTATGACGTGTGGCAGCAGCGATGTCGAGATACCGGACTCGGTCGCGCATGAATCCGGTGGCATTGTGACCATCAGCCCAACGTGCGGTGAAGAAGGCGATGTGGTTGATGTGACGGTGAGCAACTTTGCGGCGCTGGCCGATACGCGCATTCGCTGGATCCCACCAGAGGGTCAAAGTCGCCCTCGAGAAGACCTCATCACAGAGCGTGAAGAGATCGTGCTAGACAGCACCGGCTCGTTCAGTGGGCAGATTGAAGTACCACGCATTCGCGGCTCCGAGGGGCAATTGCATCAGGTGGCCATACGCTCCGCCTTCCCTTCCGGCCCGGTCGAACTGAGCGACATCACCCAGTTGACGATCCTGCGCATGGTCGAAACAATCTTCATGGCTTTGCTAGCGACGTCGATTGCGATCCCCATTGCCAGCTTGATTAGTTTCTTCGCCGCGCGCAACCTCATGCGGCCAATTCGACTGACGGTCGGCAAGCTGTTTATGGCCGTGCTCTTCTTCGCGATTGGGGCTGTGGCTGGTGCGAGTCTGCTGAGTGGTTTCGGCCAGTTTGCGGCTCGCGTGGGCCAAGGTGAGGAATACGGTATTGTGGTCGGCATCATCGCGCCGATCGTGGTGGTCGTGCTGGCGATTGTCGGCTTACGTTATCTGAACCCACCTACGGATAAGTCCAAAGCGACCCTGGCCGACACAACGGCAGCCGATCATTTGCGAGGGATGATCAATGCTGTCTTGTTGACGCTGCTGATTGTTTTCGCTGTCGGGGCACTGGCTGGCTTCTTCGTTTGGCTGGCAGCCCAATTGCAAGTGATTGGCGAGAGCGTACGGCCTGAATTCCTCAAAGAGCTGGGGATTACGCGAGAAGAAATCTATCCTTTGAATCCATTTGAGTGGACGCAAAACGCCACCGCCGATGGCATCAAGGCAATTGGTACCCTGCTGGACATTATTGGTACTCTGATTACGTTGATTATGCCCATTATCGCGGGGGTGGTGACGGGCATCAGCCTGTCGAATGTGGCCTCGCAAGTCGCAACCGTGCCATTGCGCACCCTGCCGAAAACGTTACAGCATATCATGGGCAGCATTCTTGGGGCACTGGTCGGCGCGATTCTCTTCGCGGTACTGGCCTATCTGGGGATGTCAGCAGCGCTCTTCGGACTGCTGGTGCCAATCGCCGCAGCCATCATCGCAGGCAACATCCTGAGCATTATCTATACGCAGATGGTAACGCCACCTAATCCACCACCGAACCGGCCCCGCGCGCATGTCATGATTGCAAGCGGCTTGTTCTGGATTGGCGCTGTGATTGCGTTTGTGCTGGCATTCAATACGCTGAATGTGGGCCGCGCACTGGTCGATGGCACCCTACCGCCAACGACCACAAGCTCAATACTGGGCGTGGAATTGTTCACGTATATGGTCACCAGCGCGGGGGTCGGGTTTGTGTTGTGCGGCATCGCGGGTGCCCTGGTAGGGACCAATAGCAACTTCGCATTAGGCTCAACGCTATACAATCTGTCACGTACAGCACTCAATACCATCCGGTCGATTGAGCCATTGATTATGGGCCTGGTGTTCGTGGTGTGGGTCGGCATCGGCCCGTTTGCGGGTGTGCTGGCGCTGACGCTGCACTCGATTGCCGCGTTGGGTAAGTTGTACTCCGAGCAGGTCGAGAACATCGACCCCGGCCCGGTTGAAGCGATCCAATCGACAGGTGCAGGCTGGTTACAGACTGTGGTGTTCGCGGTAATTCCGCAGATCATACCGCCTTATATCGCCTTTACGATGTACCGCTGGGACATCAATGTGCGTATGTCGACGATCATCGGCTTTGTGGGTGGTGGCGGTATCGGTTTGTTGCTGCAACAGCAGATCAACTTGCTGCGCTACCGGGATGCCGGTGTGGCGGTGCTAGCTATCGCGATTGTGGTGTCGTTCCTCGACTATACGAGTGCCTATATTCGTGAGCGACTGACGTAACTGGTACAACAGCACTCAAGCGTATCCAAGCTAAAAACGATTCGTGACTTCGTAGCAAAGCCTTCTCACTCAATCAGAGAAGGCTTTGTTGGTTTTTTGTTCGTTTACTTTGCGGATGTAAGTGCATATGGTTTTTTGGAACAAATATGGGTCAACAGATCATATCAGCGAAGTCACCCCTGACACCGTACCTATTATTTCAATTCCGTAATCTAAACACAGGGAACTACCTACTAAAGTACTTGTATTCCCAGTTAATTAGAATTCACTTAATTTCCTCTAAACTCATCTTCTTTAATCTCAGCCTATACTATTGTTAAATGAACTTTAGAAAAATGGATACTGTGTGACCATTGAACGTCTAATGGCTCTAATTAGTCAGCTCATATTTATTTTGTTGTGTTTCTCTTCCATTGTTGATTATGTGCGGTTCCGGGACGAAGTCCGACTTAATATCGTTCTGATGTTTGCTACCCTGGCTATCCCCATCCTGGCATCATTGATTGGTAGACTTATCCCCCTGCCGCAATGGATAGAAATCGCAGCCATATTGCCGTTGCTGGCGCAACCCTATGTTTTGCTGCGACTGGTCCGTCATATTCAGCCCATCTCAAGATTGTTCCAGCGTTTTGCATTGGCAAGCATGGTGCTTTCGGCTGTGGCATATGTGCTTTTCGCCCCTACCCTGCCGGATTACGCCATCATCGGGATTATCAGCTATTTTGTCGCCGTTGACGGCTATGCAACCCTGGTGTTCGTACGCGGAGCGATGGTTTCTACTGGGGTTGCTAAACAGCGACTTCGTTTTGCTGCATTGGGGTCAGGTATGTTTGCGCTGGTGCTCGCCCTGGCAGGTGGGTCGCTGCTCATACCGTCTCTCAGGAACCTCATAACGATATTCATACAGGTTGTGCTGATCATCTCAGCATTGAGTTTTTACATTAGCTTCGTGCCCCCTGGGTGGCTGCGGCGCACATGGCAATACAAAGAGCTACAGAGCTTCCTAGTCTCAATACCCGTGGCAACGGAGACAGAACCTGAAAAAGTCACAGAGGCACTGCGTAATTTAAGCCAAGCAGCCAAGCGTTCCGTTGGTGGCAAGCTGGCAACCATCGTTCAGTACGATGCCAAGTTGCGCAAGTGGAAGACAATGTATTCTAGTGAGCCGATGGCGTTCGATTTGACCTTGCTACACGACAGCCAAATTCAAAAAGCCCTGCAAACGAAACGCGCCTCCTCGGTCAGGTACATCAAAACTTCCGGTCATGCTGATCGGCAACTCATGGACCAAGTTGGTGCAAAGATGTACATGAGTGTGCCAATAGTCACGGCAAATGGCGTATTAGGTATTCTGGTAGTGTTTTTAGAATATGCGTCGATATTCCCTAAAGATGATCTGGAGATCCTTTCACTCCTCACCCAGCAAAGCGCCATCTTTCTTGAAAACATCCAACTCATAGAAAAACTACAAGCCCATGCCGAAACTCGTTTTTCCAGAGTATTGGATACGATTGCCGAAGCGGTCATCTCAATTGATGCTTCCCAGAAGATTATTCTGTTCAACCAGAGTGCGGAACGTATCTTTGGCTACAAAGCTGAGAATATGCTGGGACAAACGCTAGACGTTTTACTGCCTGCGCCATTGATCGGACGACATCACCGCTTCATACAAGATTTTGCTGAAGGGGCTGATATCTACCGAGGCATGGGCGAACGCAGCCGACAATTGGTCGCTAAGCGCAGCAATGGGCAGGTCTTTCCTATTGAAGCGTCGATATCCAAGTTAACAGAGGGCGACCAGGTTATCCTGACGGTTTTCATTCAAGACGTCACAGAGCGGATCGAGGCTGAAGAGGCACGAATGACAGCAGAGACGCGCTTTGCGCGCGTGTTAGAAGCCACTGCGGAAGCCGTTATTTCTATTGATGCCTTGCAGCAGATTATTCTGTTTAACCACAGCGCGGAGCGGATTTTTGGATATTCAGCCGAGGAAATGCTCGGTCAGCAGCTTGATAGGCTACTGCCGCCAAGCGTTATCGGACGGCATCACCGCTATATACAGGATTTTGCTGAAGGGGCTGATATTTCCAGGGGCATGGGTGAACGGCGAACAGAACTTTCTGCAAAGCGCAAGGATGGCACGATCTTCCCGATAGATGCGTCGATTTCCAAGCTTACTGAAGGGGATCAGATTATCCTGACCGTCTTTATCCGCGACATCACCGAACAAAAACAGGCTGAAGACGCCATGATGCGCATGAACGAAGAATTGGAACAACGAGTCGAAGAACGGACGCTACAGTTACAGGCGGCGAACAAAGAGCTGGAAGCATTTAGCTATTCTGTTTCTCACGATCTGCGGGCTCCCCTACGAGCCGTGGATGGGTTTAGCCTAGCTTTGCTGGAAGATTATCAAGATACACTGGATGAGGAAGGCCAGGAATTTTTGGGGCTTATCCGTACAGAGAGCCAGCGAATGGGGCAACTCATCGATGATTTGCTCGCCCTTTCCCGCTTAACACGCACCAAGTTGAACTATCAAGAAGTTGAAATGAGTGCAATGGCCGAGGAAATTGCCAGTGAACTGATAAGAGCAAACGAAAACCGCAACGTTGAATTCATTATAGAGCCGAATTTACGTGATTGTGCGGATGTTAATTTGGTGCGCATCGCCTTATACAACTTACTACAAAATGCGTGGAAATATTCCAGTAAGCAAGAAAATGCCACGATTGAGTTCGGGCTACAGGGAGATAACGGTACACGCGAGTACTTTGTTAAAGATGATGGCGTTGGCTTCAAAATGGATTATGTGCATAAGCTGTTTGGCGCTTTCCAGCGACTGCATAGTGTGTCAGAGTATGAGGGGACGGGCATCGGCCTAGCTACTGTACAACGGATAATTCATCAACATGGCGGGTCCGTTCGAGCTGAGGGAGCACTCAACGAAGGCGCGACTTTTTACTTTACTTTAGGTAGCAACAACTGTACCTAAATCCCAACTTAGGAGAAGCTCCAGTGAGCACAATCTTGATTGTAGAAGACAACCCTAACGACATCCGGTTGATGCAGCGCGCCCTAAAAAAGAATAACTTACAGAACGAGCTGGCAACCGCGATTGATGGGGAAGCCGCCCTAGAGTACCTGTTCGCCAAGGAGGGTGACAAATACATCAACCCGCTCCCGGTATTGATGTTGTTAGATCTCAAGTTACCCAAGGTAGATGGACTGGAAGTACTAGAACAAATCCGCAAACATGAGCGGACGCAGGTCTTACCAGTGGTCATCCTAACCTCTTCCAGAGAACAAGAAGATGTCATTAGCAGCTATAAACTTGGCGTGAACAGCTATGTCCGCAAGCCAGTTGACTTCAATCAATTCGTAGAGGCTGTTCAACAGCTTGGCCTGTACTGGCTCGTTCTGAATCAAAACCCCTACAAATAGGAATACGTGAGCCATGTCTAATCAACTCAGAGTCCTGATTCTTGAGGATTCCCAACCAGACGCCCATCTTCTGCTACGTTCACTCCAACGTGAAGGCTATTCCATTGCGCATCAACGTGTTGACAATGCCGATGATATGGTATCGGCTTTGCACAACAGCGAATGGGACGTGATCCTATCGGATTACTCCATGCCCTCATTTAGCGCAAACGAGGGCCTTGACCTATTGAAAAAGGAGGGATTGGACATTCCCTTTATTATCGTGTCTGGGACGATGGGTGAAGAAGCGGCTGTGGAAGCTATGAAAGCGGGAGCGCAAGATTACTTCCCGAAAGGACGGACCGAACGACTGGCCGCGGCGATTGAGCGTGAACTACGCGAGAAAGCCGAGCGCGACAAGCGCAAACAAGCTGAAGAAGAGTTGCGACAAGCCGAAGAGCGTTTTACCAAGGCATTTATGGTCAGCCCGATTGGGATTACGATCACCAACAGCCAGGGGATGTTCCTGACTATCAACCCAAACTTCCAAAAGCTTGTGGGACGAGAAGCAAACGCGATTATCAACCATACCGCCGCTGAACTGGGCATATGGGGTAACGGCGGCGATGAACGGATACTCGACATATCCTCACATGGTTTTTCGGCTGTTCAGAATGCCGAAGTCATACTTCGCTCGGCATCCGGCGAGGTACGGACCGTATCCATGTCAACTGAACGGATTGATTTTGGTATCGACAATTGTGTCCTGGCGATGTGGCAGGATATTACGGATCGGAAGTTCGCGGAGGAAAAGCTACAGAAAAACACTGAAATGATTCAGTTGTTGCAAGAAGTTACTGTCGAAGCGAACAGATCAACACAAATTGAAGACGTGTTTCTTTTTGCGATTAAGCGAATCTGTGAAGAAACAGAGTGGCCGCTGGCTCATATCCATTCAGATACTATTGGGGGTCAAAAACACCTTTCCACGTCACATATCTGGTATGTATCTGACGAACAAACCTTTGATGTGATCCGGCAGGTTACAGAGCAGTATTTTACGGTTGCGCCTCAGTTTGCAGACGAGATGCATGAAGGGGTCATCAGTCAGGTTTATCAGCAAAAAACGCCTGTTTTGATCGACACGTTTGTTGATTCGATGGACCCTATTCGGGCAGATGCGCTCCAGCGTACAAACATCACGGGCATTTATGCGTTCCCGATTTTTGCACAAAACACAGTCATGGCCATCATGGAGTTTTTCACATATACGACGGATAGCCCAGACCGGGCCTTGTTGGATACGATCCCGCATATTGCAACGCAACTCGGCTATGTGATCGAACGCACACAGGCCAATAATGAGATCCAGGCACTCTACAATGCGACGGCTTACCTGTTTAACGCGGAGAGCATACAAGGGCTGGCCGAGCAAATTGTCCACGGTATTGTTGAAGAGTTTGAGCAAGTTGACTGTGGCCTGGTGCTGGTTGATGATGAAATGGGCACTATCAGCCGTTTGGCACGGGCCGGTGAGTACCGTGTGGACACCCAAACATCGCTCAAAATTGATGGACAAGGCCTGGTACCCAGAGCCATCCGGCAAGGCGAATTGATTTACTCGCCAAATGTAAACCAAGATGAGCGGTATATTGAGAATGTACCAACAACGGCATCTGAGATGGTCATTCCGTTAAAATCACGGGGTGGTACGATTGGCGCTCTGGATTTGCAAAGCCCGCATGTGGACTTTTTTACGGCGAGCGACCAAAGGCTGCTGAGTGCATTTTCAGAGCGAGCAGCGGCTGCCCTGGAGATCACCCGTCTGTATGAAGAACTCAATCGTTATGCCGTCCAGCTAGAACAGCGGGTTCAAGACCGTACCAACCAACTCCAAAAGGCCAAAAAGCGCGTAGAGGCCATCCTGAGCAACAGCAGTGATGCTATCATTCTGGTTGATGTGGATGGCTACATCCAGCAAACAAATACACGCTTCATTGAGGTCTATGGGTATGGTGTGGATGAGCTGGTTGGTCAACCGCTGGCGGTTGTCATTTCCCAAGAAGCCGAACAGGAACTCGCTGACTTGTTGAGCAAGGTCGCCAATGAGCGCGAGTACACGCGCATTGAAGCTGTGGTGAGGCGCAAGAATGGGACAACATTCCCTGTCGATGCTGCCTTTGCTGCCTTTATGGAAAATGGTGAAACAGAAATCGTTTGCAGCCTGCGAGACATCACTGAGCAGAAGCGTCTGGAAGATGGGTTACGAGAGGCATTTGAAAAGCAGAAAGAACTGGCCGAGCTTAAGACCCGTTTTATTTCGACCGTATCCCACGAATACCGCACGCCGCTGGCCATCATCCAAACTAGCGCCGGGTTGGTGCTCAAGTATGCGGACCGGATGACAGCGGAAAAACAAGAAGAACATTTACGGAAGATTTTGTGGAATGTTGGGCATCTCACCAACCTCATGGATGAGGTTTTAGAGATCAATCGGGCTGAAAAAATGGGCATCGACTTCCGGCCCATATCAACGGACCTCGTGATATTCGTTGAAGACCTCATACGGGACATCCGGCAAGTGAACCCCACCTACCAGATCAATCTAGGTGTTGAGGGCAGGCCTGTGCCGATACCGGCAGATGTCCGGTTGCTGAGGCAGATTGTGTCCAATCTGCTCTCTAACGCAATCAAATATTCGAAGGACGTCGATCCTATCGACCTCACGTTACGGTTTAATGGCAAGACAGTCAGCATCATCTTACAAGACAGGGGGGTTGGTATCCCGCCAGAGGACCTTGAGAACCTGTTCACGCTGTTCCATCGGGCGACCAATGTGGGCAGCATCCAGGGAACTGGGCTGGGCCTAGCAATTGTCAAACGGGCTGTGGATGCTCATAATGGCCATGTCCGTGTGGAAAGCGCACTTCACAAAGGCACGACATTCACGGTAACGCTGCCGTTATAGGCATTAACCCAGACGAAGACAAGCTAGTAACATCCTTATTCGTTCAAGCATGTTGGCGAGATATATCGCACGCACCCGTTTTCCCCTACCTTCAACCGGCTCTACTTTCCGTTGATACCTGATCTGATAGCGCACCCCATTTCGTACATTTCAAGGCAATTGCTTGACAAGAGCGGCTATTGCTGATATTTTCTCTTTGCATAACCTTTCGTTTATTTTAGGCATAAGCAATCACCTATGTATCATCACTACCGTAGCTGCCAGACCCAGTGTTGTATGATTACGTGTCTGCTGTGTACCAAGCACAGTACGGTTCGGCATGGGTGAGTTTGCTACGATTACGGTAAGACTGTAATGAGAAGCTCTGGCGCATGCCGGAGCTTTTCTTTTTTATGCTGTTTCGTTTTTCAGTTTCATTATGCTCGCGTCATCATTGAGGGAAATCATGCATCAACTGACACAGGACGAGTTGGGGCTGCAACAAAGGCGCCTTGACATGGCATCGCCGCAAGAGATTTTGCAATGGGCTGTGGAGCAATATGAGCAAAAGCTGGTCGTCGTCACCAGTTTCCAGATTACGGGCATCGTCACGCTGCATATGATGCGTCAGTTCACACATAACGTGCAAGTCGTGACACTAGATACCGGGTTGCTGTTCCCGGAAACGTACAAATTGATTGATGACATTGAAAAGCGGCTCGACATCACCGTGCAGCGCGTGAAGCCGGAGCAGTCGCTATCGCAGCAGGCACGGGAGCACGGCAGCCTACTATGGGAAACTACACCCGACAAATGCTGCCAACTGCGTAAGACTATGCCTCTCAAGAAAACGTTGGCGAATTATGATGCCTGGATAACTGGCTTGCGCCGCGATCAATCACCGACGCGAGCGAATATTCCCGTGATTGACTGGGATGATCGCTATGGGCTGATGAAGTTTTGCCCGTTCGCCACCTGGACGGAAGACATGCTGTGGACATACATCAAGGCTTACGACCTGCCCTACAACATTCTGCATGACCGCGGTTATGCCAGCATCGGCTGCTATACCTGCACCCGTGCGGCGGCTGGACGCGCAGGCCGTTGGGCCCATTCATCTAAGACGGAATGCGGCATTCACTTTGCCCCGGCGAGTGAAGTCAGCCCTGCAAGCGCCTAGTTGCATAAAAGAAAATCATTCCCTCATAAGGGATTTTCCAGAGCAGATAACAATGAAACCCTACTTGGTCGCACTCCATTTACAACATAAGAGCGTGCTCGTCGTTGGCGGTTGCGAGGTAGCAACGCGAAAGATACGCGGCCTAATCGAAGCTGAAGCCCAGGTCACGGTCATCAGCCCACGAGTGAGCGAAACCATTCGGTTGTTAGCCAATGCGGGCCAACTTGCATGGATGGATAGCATCTATCGCAGCGAGGTACTCGACAGCGTGAAGCCTATTCTGGTGATTGCAGCGACCGATGACCCAAATGTGAATGCCGACATTCTGCGGGATGCGCAGGCACGGCATATCCTGGCAAACAATGTGTCATCATCGGAAAGAAGCGACTTCACTAATGTAGCGACTATCGACCGAGATCCGATTCAGATTGGCATTAGCAGCGGCGGAGCGTCACCTGGCCTGGTAAGGCAGATTAAGAGCGAAATCGACGCAATCGTCGATGATAGTTATGCCCTGCTCGCACAGTGGCTAGACAATATACGCGATAGCGTTGAGTCGGTCATCCCCACGCAAACAGATCGTCAAGCAGTCTATCAAGACATCGTGGCATCGGATGTTCTTACCGTTATAGGCACGGGTGATGTGCTGCTGGCACGGGCCAAATTTGATGCGATTTTGCGGTCGCATCTGGCCGAAAAGCAAGTGTTATGAGTACGGCTTTAGTCCTTGCGGGGCATGGATCGCACATTTTGCCGGAAACAGCCGGGGTGATCTGGCGCTATGTAGATCGTTTGCGAGCGATCGGCGTGGCTGATGAAATCACGGCGGGGTTCTGGAAAGAACAGCCGGAATTCTCACAGGTCTTAAAGACAGTCGGTGCCGATACCGTTGTGATTGTGCCCTTATTTACCGCATCGGGCTATTACGTCAATAAAGTCATTCCAGCAGCGATGGGCCCGGATGGGACTATCACCCGACGCGATGGGCGCACAATTTACCTGACGAAGACGCTCGGCGAACACCCATCTATCACGGATATTGTGCAGACGCGAGTGACGGATGCTATTAAAAATGCCAACCTGACCTATTCAGAAACAGCGGTAGCAATCATCGGGCACGGAACCGCACGCAGCAACACAACCCAGCTTACGACCCAAGCACAGGTACAGGCCATTCGTGAGCGCACAACCGTCGCGGAGGTGGTGGATGCCTATCTGGATGACGAACCGCGTATCCCAAGCATTTATTCGCGTACAAGTGCACCTAACCTAGTAGTGGTGCCCTTCTTCCTGGCGCAGGGGTCACATGTCGCCAGGGATGTACCCGCTGCGTTGGGCATCCCCTATGGCACGTATCCGGCCAGGGTAAACGGGCGAAATGTCTATTATACGGATCCAATTGGCACAGAAGATGCGGTGATTGAGTTAATCCAGCAATTGATGGCCGAAACGGGCATTCCACAGAAACAAGGTACGTCTACTGCCTGGGCGCACTTCCCGCAGGTGGGCGTCAACGGGCTAATCGAAGCAATAAACAAGCAAAAGCCGTTTACGTTTGGGGAATTAGACATCACTGCAGCAGACATCGCCCCGGTAGGCAGCACACGCGAGCTTGTTTTGGGCAACCCGGCAGAGATTCGGGCGCATGTCCGTGAGAATCCCTTTCGTCCGCTGGCATCAGCGACGGACTTGCCCCGCGATTGGGTCGCACCAATTGAAAATATTTCCCAGGCGGCAGCTGTGATCGAAACAGTGTATCCGGGGGCGATTGCAGATTGGGCAAGCCAGCCCACCATAGAGCCGATTGAAGCAGTAATCAAACGCCATCCAGGCATGTTTGAGACACTCAACGGCCTTGATGATGCCAAATTGGCCCACTTTGTCAGCGGGGTATGTGGGCGATGTATCAAGTTCCCGACATGGCATCAACCTGAAATAGCCACAGGCGCGATCCCATGTTCAACACCCTGTAACAAACTGCTATCGAACCTCAAGGAGAACACACAATGACGATTGGCAGCGTCTATCTGGTGGGGGCAGGACCGGGTGATCCTGATCTTATCAGCGTTAAAGGTTTAAGACTCATCCAGCAAGCGGATGTCATCCTCTATGATCGACTGATTCCACATGCCCTGCTGAGTGAGGCACATGTCGGTGCGGAGTTGATTAATGCTGGCAAAGCGCCAACCAAACATCGCCTGAGCCAGGATGAGATCAACGCAACAATTGTGCGCAAAGCGCTACAAGGTAAACAGGTCGTGCGGCTCAAAGGCGGCGATCCGCTGGTGTTCGGGCGTGGGAGCGAAGAAGCGCTGGTTTGCTATGAGCACGGCATCCCGTTTGAGATCGTTCCGGGGATTTCCAGTTCGTATGCTGTACCAGCCTATGCCGGTATTCCGCTGACGCACCGCGAAGTGAGCCGTTCGTTTACAGTGGTGACAGCCCATACGCCGGATGACATCGCCTACGAGGCACTGGCGACCCTCGGCGGCACATTGGTTGTGCTGATGGGCGTCAAGAGCTTGCCAGAATTCACCGCGCGTTTGCTGGCAGCAGGATTGGCGCCGGATACCCCGGCGGCGGCTATCGAGTGGGGAACGACTACACAGCAGCGGGTGATCGAAGCCACGATTGCGGACCTGCCGCAACGTGCCCTGGAAGCTAATTTGCAGTCGCCAGCGACGACGGTCATCGGAGATGTGGTGCGGCTGCGAGCTGAGGGCGTGTGCTGGTTCGATCTGTTGCCAGAAATCGTGTTGCAGGAGCGTGCCGTTTGAGCACCTATATACGCGATAAGAAGTCAGAGGCATTCCGGGACCTGCTGCGGATTATCGGGCGGGGACGCAAGCTCCAGCGCGATTACACGCGCGAGGAAGCCCGCGAGATCATGCACCTGATGCTGTGTGACGATGCGGTCAGTGATGCGCAGATTGGCAGCTTTTTGGTAACAATGCGCGTCAAGGAAGAAACTTCTGAGGAAATTGCCGGGTTTGTGGACGCGGTGCGCGAGGTCATGCAGCCGATACCCAGACCGCAGGTCGAAGGGCTGGTAGACATCGCCCTGCCCTACAACGGCAAGTCGCGCAATTTACAGACAGGTGTGGCGGCGCTGCTGGTCCTGGCAGCGGCGGGTGTTCCGGTGCTGGTGCATGGTGCCGATCATGTACCGACGAAAAACGGCATCGCGGTGTTGAACCTGCTAAGGACGTTGGGCTATCCAGCGGATTTGCCACCGGAGCAAGTGGCGCGGTCGATTGAGCAGACGAACTTCGGCGTGTTGAACATCGAGCATGTGCTGCCCCAATGGACCGCGCTCACTCCGCTTCGGCATCATTTTGGGGTGCGCACGCTGATGAACACGGTCGAGAAGCTCATCAATCCAGCAGATGCACCGCACCATATCAGCGGGTTCTATCACAGTTCCTATTTGCTGCGCATGGCGACGTGCCTACCCGCCCCGGATAGCTGGATAACCCAGGGCGATGAGGGCAGCATCGACATGCGACCGGGCAAGAAGACCCGTGTCTATCAGGCTGTGGCTGGTGACATGGTGGAACACATGATCGATGCCGCCGAATATGACTATCCCGATGAGGTGGACCTGAGTATGCCGGTTGATCCGAACGCCCATGCAGATGCACTACGCAAAGTGCTAGAGGGCGAAACGGGGCCAGCCTACGATCAGATTGTGCTGACGGTTGGCGTGCTGCTGTGGATGTTGCAGAGGGTAACGGACATTCAGGCCGGGATCGCCGTTGCAAAAGAACAACTTGACAGTCAGAAGGCGTTGGCGGTGCTGCGTCAAGCGCACCAATTCGCTTGAGCGTAAACCAAGATGGGTTAACGATTTAGGTTTCTTTGTTTTTGTCACCTTTTTTGTAAAAAAGGTGACACCAAAAAACTCTCAATTGTGAACATCAAAGATTTTCATCGTCACTGTTGTGCTCAACATTCTCTAGATGGTCGTGGGTTACAAAGCAGAAAAAGCCTATAACCATTGACATATCAACAGAGCTTAGACATAAGGACACAGGGGTATGACTACCAGTTGGAAAGACACGTTACAGAATAAAATGGCGAGCGACCTCGAACGCCAAATTGACATTTTTGAAGGCCAAATTGAACTGCGTAAGCAAGGCAAGCTAGACGAAAAGGTCTTCGCGGAAACGCGCTTGCGGCGTGGCGTTTACGGCCAGCGCTATGACAATGGTCAGCGGCATGATGGCCTGCAAACGCGCACGTTGGAATTCCCATCGGGTGACCTGGTCAAAGGGCCGGATACACACTGGGATGCGCCCGGAATGATGCGCATCAAGATTCCGTATGGTGGCATGAGCGTCGATCAAATGAACGTCATGGCGGATTTGGCGGAAGAGTACGCCGACGATATTCTGCATATCACCACGCGCCAGGATATTCAACTGCATTATGTACACATCGACGATACACCGGACCTCATGCGGCGGCTGGCCCAGGTGGGCATCACCACGCAAGAAGCCTGCGGTAACTCCGTGCGTAACATCACAGCCTGCCATCTGACGGGCGTGTGCCATGACGAAAAATTCGATGTCTCGCCCTATGCTGATGCCCTAACTGATTTCCTGCTGGGCCATGATGATATTCAGGATTTTGGTCGCAAGATGAAAATCGCTTTTTCCGGGTGCGAGGAACACGCTTGCGGCCTGGTGAAAATGCACGATATTGGCTTTTTGGCACGGACAGTCGAAAAAGACGGCCAGGAAGTCCGAGGCTTTACGGTATTCGTTGGGGGCGGGCTGGGCACGGTTCCGCATCAGGCCAAGGTGCTAGCGGATTTCGTCGCGGAAGACCGGATTTTGCCGCTGGCGCAGGCTATCTCGCGGGTGTTCGCACGGCATGGCGAAAAACAGAATCGCAACCGGGCGCGGCTGAAGTTCCTAGTCAGCAAACTGGGTCTAGAGGAGTTCCGCCGCCTGGTGATGGAAGAACTAGAAACCCTGCCAGCGGATGATCGCCATGCGGGGTACATTGACGAGTTAGATGACTACGGCGAGGAGCCTGTGCGCCAGGGTCTGACACTTAATGGTGAAGCGGTCGATGATGGATTCTACGATTGGTACCGGACCAACGTCTACAAGCAGCGGCAGTCCGGTTACAGCACGATCACGGTCAAGCTGCCCTTGGGCGACCTGACAAGCTGGCAAATGCGTCAACTGGCCGACATTGCTGAAGAATTCGTTGGCGACTATGTGCGCACGACGGTTGAGCAGAACATCGTCCTGCGCTGGGTATCCGACAAGGATTTGCCAGAGGTCTACAAGCGGCTGAACGCGGTCGGGCTTGGATCAGCCGGGGCCAATACCATCGTGGACATTACCACCTGCCCTGGCACAGACACCTGCAAGCTGGGTATTGCGTCATCGCGTGGGCTGACTGGCGAATTAAGCAAGCGCCTGGAAGCCAAACGAGCCGACTTGCCCAAGGCTGTCGAAGAACTGAAGATCAAAGTCAGCGGGTGCTTTAACTCCTGCGGGCAGCATCATGTGGCGGATATTGGCTTCTTCGGGAACAGTCGCCGCAGTGGCAACCATAAAGTGCCGCATTTCCAGGTGGTACTCGGTGGACAGTGGCAAAACAACGGCGGTAGCTATGGGCTGGCCATTGGCGCGGTCCCTGCGAAGGTGGTGCCGGATGTGCTGGATACCATCACGCGCACCTATGTTGATGAACGCCTGGACGATGAGAACTTCCAGGCATGGGTGGAACGCAAAGGCAAACGCGCCATCAAAGATATGCTGACGCCGTTCATGACGCTGCCAACGTTCATGGAAGCGCCGCAGATGTTCACGGACTGGGGCGACAGCCGCGTTTACAGCATTTCCGATATAGGTATCGGCGAGTGCGCGGGTGAAGTCGTTTCGCTATTCTCCATCGAGATTTCTAAAGCGGAATCGGCACATTTTGATGCCCTGATCGCGCTGGATGAGGGCGATTACGAGCTGGCAGATCAAAAGGCCTATCAAGCGATGCTGCTAGCAGCGCGTGCCCTGGTGCGCACGCAGTTCCTGGATGTGGGCGATGACCCTGACAATATCGTCAATGAGTTCAAGACGCGCTTTTACGACACGCAGTTGTTCTATGATCCCTTTGCGAAGGGCAAGTTCGGGCGCTTTTTGCTCAATCGGCATGAGAACCCGCCGCAGCAAGCGGATAAGGACTTCGCCCACTCTACCATCGACGAAGCGCAACTGTTCATCGAAGCCACCCACAGCGCGGAAGCGCGCGTCAACGGCGTCATTACGAGCTAATTGGAGAAACAAACATGAATGCACCCAAACGACTCAGAGTTAAGCTGTTCGTGGACAACCCTGAAGCGGTGGCTGTCGAAAAGATCGTACCCGTATTCCAGCGCTGGATACAACGAGGTGCCATCAAGAATGAGTTGCTGATTGATGTGGCTGATTATAAGCATGTTCATCATGGGCCGGGTATTTTGCTGATTGCCCATGAAGGCGACTATGCTTATCAGTTCAACGATGGACGGGTGGGTCTGTCGTATACGCTGAAGCAGCATGACAGTGCGACGCTGGAAGAAGCCCTATCGACCGCGCTACAACGGGTTCTGTTTGCGGCCCAACTGGTCCACAAAGAAAGCCAGTTGAAGGGGCTGCGCATCGCGCTGGATACTATACAGGTTTCGCTCCTGGACCGCTTACAATACCCGCACGATGGGGAGACTATCGAACAAGCGCAGGCAGCGATTACAGCACTCCTGGCTAGCACCGCTGATGAGGTCGAAGTAACGGCGGTCGAAGCCGATAGCCGTGAGCCTATCAGCTTTACAGTGAAGAGCGCAAAATCACTTGAGCATTTGATTGCCCCGGCTGAGGTCAACGCCGGGTAGCTGGCATCAGCCGCCAACTGGTATGACGTGCCCACGTCACATAGATACTGGATGTGGCGTGGCCGTCTTCAAGTAGCTGGCATGATACTAAGCTATAGGCTAAGGTGGAGATTCTGCGCAGATCGTCAAATAGGCACTATTTGTCATACGAATAGTAGCCAAACGCACTGAAAAACAGGACAAATACAACTAATTTAGATGTTGTAGTCGTTTTATTTTAGAATCAGCATGTGGTATTATCTACAATTGTGTAATTTGCTATGAAAATAGCATATAGGTGATGTTCGTTTACATCAAACTGTGTAGACGCAATACACATTGAGGGAGGCCGGCAGCCCCGTCGAAAGTTACTATTTTCGACGCCATCAATGTGCATCGCCATCAGTGCTAGGAATAGACGGAGGGATACCTTCGTAAAAATTCCTGCACCTATTCTCAGACAAAAAACAACCTACGTAACATCCGCTCAGGTTGTCTTTTGTGCTTTTAATCAAAGTTATAAGGAGTCCTACATGTCACGCAAGTTTATTCGTTTTGTTTCTGTTTTGCTTGTTCTTAGTTTGGCACTGGGCAGTGGTTTCGCCCTCATTCAGGCACAGGATGAGCCGATCAAAATCGGTTTATCGTTCTCTGACTTCGCAACAGAACGTTGGAAGAACGAAGAAGTCCTGATGCGTCAGTTGCTTGAGGACCTGGGTTACGAAGTCATCTCGCAAGAAGCAAATCACGATGTCGTCCTCCAGAACAACCAGATCGATAACATGGTCACCCAGGGTGTTCAAGCGATTATCGTCATTCCTGAAGATGGCGACGCCGTCTCCACCGCCGTTGATAATGCCGCAGAAGCCGGTGTTTACATACTGTCGTATGACCGCCTCATCAAATCCCCCAACATTGCCGCTTACCTATCGTTCAACAACGTTGAAGTTGGCCGTCAGCAAGCATTGGGCGTCCTGAGTGCGCTCGATATCGATGGTGGCGAATGGACCGCAGAAAATCCGGTTCGCCTGGTCAAGCTGGGTGGTAGCCCAACTGACAACAACGCGATCCTCTTCCGCCAGGGCCAGGATGAAATTCTGGAACCGTATGTTGAAGAAGGCATCATTGAAGTTGTTGCTGATCAGTGGGTTGATAACTGGGACGCAACCAACGCCCTGCGCATTATGGAAAATATCCTGACCGCACAGAATAACGAAATCGACGCGGTTGTGGCTTCTAACGACGGTACGGCTCTGGGTGCGTTACAAGCACTGTCGGCACAGGGTCTTGCTGGCGTCGTCCCGATCTCCGGCCAGGACGCAACGGCTGACGGTGTGAACAGCATTGTCCGCGGCGAACTGACTGTCTCGATCTTGAAAGATATCCGTGATCTGTCCCCATTGGCTGTCGAACTCATCGACTCCCTGGTCCAGGGCGAAGAAATCCCCGAACTCGAAGAATACACAATGGCTGAACTGACCAACGACGAAACCGTAGAAGGTACCGTCATGGCCTACTTCCTGCCTGTCTACCAGGTCAACGCAGACAATGCGTATGAATTGGTCGTCGAGAGTTTCTTCCAGTCTTACGACGATGTCTACCGCGACATCCCCGAAGACGAACGTCCTCCAGTCCCTGAAGAGATGGAAGCTGAATCCGAAGGCTAGACCAGCCACACATCGTTATTCCGCAACATAAAAGGGCTTTCCGGCTGGTTGAACTTACCAACTTGTCGGAAGTCCTTTTATCAATAAGGACAGCAGTTTTATGGCTATCGGGACCAATGATAACATCCTGGAATTTCGCAACGTCACGAAGCGCTTCGCGGGTGTCACGGCACTCAGCGATGTGTCCTTTGAGATTCAGCGTGGGGAGATACATGGCTTGTGTGGCGAAAACGGCGCTGGCAAGTCAACGCTGATGAAAATCCTGGCCGGTGTCTACCCTGCGGGGACGTATGAAGGCACTGTGCTTTACGATGGACGCGAACTCAAATTGGAAAACAGCTCAATTCGTCAGGCGGCTGACGAGGGCATCGCCATTGTGTACCAAGAGCTAACCCTCGTCCCCAGTATGACGGTTGGGGAAAATATTTATCTCGGCAAGGAGCCAGTCGAACACGGCGTCATCAACTGGGATAAGCTATACGCTGATACAAAACAGCTCCTTGAACAATACAACCTGGACATCAGCGCCCAGGCAACGTTAGGTGACCTCGGCGTGGGTAAGATGCAGATGACTGAAATCGCCAAGGCCATTTCGGAAAATGCGCGTGTCCTGATCCTGGACGAGCCGACCAGTGCGCTAACTGAAGCCGAGGTCGATAAGCTCATGGAAATATTGGAAACGCTGAAGGCGCACGGGGTCACTTGCATTTACATCACGCATAAGTTGGAAGAGTTCTTCCACATAACAGACACCATCACCGTGTTACGTGATGGCAAAGTCATCACCTCGCAGCCGACTGAAGATCTTGATCGCGAGATGCTGGTCAACCATATGGTCGGGCGCGAGATGAAGGAGCGGTTCCCACAAGGGAACCATAAAGCGGGTAAGGTCGTGCTAGAAGTCGACGATTTGCATGCCGTTGACCCACGCACTGAACGTGAGGTGGTGCGCGGCGTATCGTTTGAGCTGCGCGAGGGTGAAATCCTGGGGATTGCCGGGTTGATGGGGTCGGGCCGAACTGAGTTAGTAACGACGATATTCGGTGAATACGGCAAGATCACCCGTGGTGCCGTCCGGTTGGATGGCAAACCGATTGTGGTGAAAAACTCCAAGCAAGCCATGGAATATGGCATCAGCCTGGTACCGGAAGATCGCAAGACACATGGCCTTGTTCTGATTCAATCGGTGCTCAAGAATATTTCCTTGCCCAATCTGGGGCGCTTCTCCTCTATGTTTTCGATCAACAATGATGCTGAGCTGAAAGAAAGCATGTCCTATGCTCATAGTCTGTCGATTAAAGCACCCAACTTGCATGTCCCCGTTGAATCACTTTCCGGCGGCAACCAACAGAAAGTCGTCATATCCAAGTGGTTAATGTCCGAGCCGCACATTCTCATTCTGGATGACCCTACACGCGGCATTGATGTGGGCGCCAAATATGAGATTTATAAGCTCATGAACGAGCTTGCGGCCCAGGGCATCGCCATCATCATGATTTCTAGCGAGTTAGAAGAAGTGATGGGCATGAGTGACCGCATCATGGTGATGCATGAAGGACGAGCAGCAGGCATTATTGATGCGGCTGATGCAACGCAAGAAAAGATTATGGCTTTGGCAACTGGCACAGTGGTTAAAGAAAAACCTGTTATACCAGCAGAACCCGCTAAGGCTATTGGTAAATAACTTCATCAGAGATTATGTTCAAGAGGTGCTTCCATGAGTTCCGTATCAACTACTACTTCAGAGCCTCCTGATGGGGCTGGTAGTCCAATTTCAACGATAACAAACGCACTGCGTGCGAACCTACAAACCTATGCATTGATCGTGGCTACGCTGGTCATCTGGCTGTATTTTTCCTCGCAGACGAATGGCAATTTCCTATCGCCTCAAAATTTCTCCAACCTGTTCCGGCAGATGGTTATCACGGGCTTTTTGTCCGTGGGTATGGTGCTGGTGATCGTCACAGGCAACATTGACTTATCCGTCGGTAAATTAGCCGGTTTTGTCTCCGTGGTGGTGGCCGCAGTACAGGCCAATTACCTTACCCAGATGTTCCCAGAACAAGGCATTCTGATTGCAGTGCTGTCGGTGCTGGTTGGCCTGGGCATTGGCATGCTGTATGGCGTCATCCAGGGCTACATCATTGCCTATATGGGCGTCACATCGTTTATCGTGACGCTGGGCAGCATGTGGCTGCTCAATGGGTTAATCCTGCTAGTAACAGAGGGCCGCACGATTCCAGCGAATCAGTCGGACTTTTCGCAGATTGCCCAGGGGTATCTGCCTGAAGCTGTGGGGTGGATCATCGCGGTGGTGGTCATCGTCTGGCTGTTCTACTCCATGTTTAGAAGCCGCAGTCGTAAACGGCGCTATAACTTCGAACTGCCACCCCTGGCCCTGGATGTGGCTAAGACGGCCGTGTTCTCATTTTTGATGCTCGCCTATGTTTATATGGTCAACCAGTACAAGGGCATCCAGGCGCCGGTATTGATATTGGGCCTGGTAGCAATTGGCGTATCATATCTATCGAGCAATACACGCTTTGGTCGTTACGCGTATGCTATCGGCGGCAACCGACAAGCTGCGAAGTTCTCCGGCGTGAATATTCGTCGCAATATCTTCTTGATCTTCACATCCATGGGGTTGCTTTCCGGCGTATCCGGTGTGACGTTAGCTTCCTATGTGGGCTACGGTACGATTTCAGCAGGTCAAGGCTATGAGCTCGATGCTATCGCCGCCTGTATCCTGGGTGGTACGTCGACCCTGGGTGGTACGGGTACGGTATTGGGTGCAATGGTCGGCTCGCTGATTATGGTCAGCCTGACGAATGGCCTGCAAATGACCAACACGCCCGCCGCATGGCAATATGTCCTCAAAGGACTGGTGCTGGTGATCGCGGTTTACGCCGATGTGCGCATCAAGCGTAGCAACACCTAGTTAGGACGCTTTGCACTATAACGACGACAGCCCTTCCCTCGCGCTATATCCTGACTAACCAGGTTTGGCGCTGAGGAAAGGGCTGTTTTTCTTGTGGAGCTATATTGCCTAGTCTTAGTAGAACTCGTAACCGTGCACGTATGTGAGATTTGCTATCCCTATCCTTATTAGTATCGCTGCAACCCCATTTTTGTCCTCCAAAAGTCGGAAAACAGACTCTACCACGTCAGGATACGTAATAAAAAAGGCATTTTGGCTGATCCCAATTGAAGATTAGCGCACTTCAGATATGCGTACTTGATATTTACCCTTCCACAGACCATCTAACAATCTACGCCTAAGTCTAGCATTAAGTTTGAAGGCAATATTCAGGCGTCATAGCTCTGCTATTAACGGGAAATATGCCCAGGCATTCGTTATGAGCTAAGAGTTTTACGGGTTAACACGTATTTGCACTATTGAGAGTTTGGCGCATGCTGATAATAGATGTTTCAAAACATTACAACGAAATAGACGTTCGTTTACAGGTCCGAGAGAGATTGAAATAAAGACTATGAAAAAAGCTTCAATAACAATTTTCGCAGTGTGTATCACTCTATTGGCCGTGATGGGCAGCGCCTTTACGCAAGCCCAAGATGATGGCCGCATCAACATGGTTGGCCACTTCGGTGGCGATAACCTGTACTGCGAAAACATCGACGGCTGCACCCTGCTCAATACAGATGGGGATTTCATGTGGAATGTGCCACAGTCCGTGATTGATGAGACTTTCGCCAATGCGTGCGAAGTCGGCATCTCGCAAGAAATCGAAGCGGGCATGGGTACCTATGGCCCCAGCGTACTGGTCGTGAGCTGCTATGAAGGCTACGAGCCGACCCTCAAACTGAAAGCCTTTGATGAGCATGGCAAGATTAACGAGATTCGCTTTCCACGCGATTACAGCCCTGTAACCGCTGCGACGGCAGAACCCACTGAAGAAACAGCGACTCCGACACCGAGTCCGACAGAATCACCGACACCAAGTCCGACACCAAGTCCGACGCCAAGCCCAACGCCATCGCCGACACCGAGTCCGACACCACCGCCTGTCGATCCATGCAGTTTTAACCCGCAATCACCTGTTGTGCCGATGTGCTAAGTACCTACAAGCATCCAGAACAATAACAGTTTGACAAGCATGACCCTATTTCTAAACAGTAAGGATAAACGTTACACCATGAAAAAGCGTTTTCTCATTATCACTACACTAATCGCGGTACTGGCTATGGTAGGCCTTGCACAGGCCCAGGATGATGGCCGCATCAACATGGTTGGCCACTTCGGTGGCGATAACCTGTACTGCGATAACATCGACGGCTGCACCCTGCTCAATACAGATGGGGAATTCCTGTGGAATGTGCCGAAGTCTGTGATTGATGAGACTTTCACCAATGCGTGCGAAGTCGGCATCTCGCAGGAAATCGAAGCTGGCATGGGCACTTATGGCCCCAGCCTGTTGGTCATTAGCTGTTATGAAGGCTATGAACCGACTCTCAAGCTCAAAGCCTTCGATGAACATGGCAAAATCAATGAGATTCGCTTCCCACGCGATTATAGCCCGGTGAGCGCTGCGACTGCAGAACCCACTGAAGAAACAGCGACACCAACGCCAAGTGCAACCCCCAGCCCGACACCGTCGCCAACGCCGCCACCCTGCGCGTGGACTCCGACATCAGACATACAACCTCAGGTTTGCTAATCGGAAGCATCAGAAGTCCAGTTTGAAGATTTTTAGAACAACATCCGTATATTCAACACAATAAGGACAAGAACATGAAAAACCGTATCTTCACACTCTTAGCCCTATGCGTTGCTGTAAGTGCCCTGATGGTTGCTGGCTTCGCCCAGGCCCAGGATGATGGCCGCATTAACGTAGTTGGCCACTTCGGCGGCGATACCCTGTACTGCAACATGGATGACGGCTGTACCCTGCTCAATGGCACAGGTGGTTTTCTGTGGAATGTGCCGCAGTCGGTGATTGATGAAACC
>PABP01000014.1 GCA_002699585.1 Anaerolineaceae bacterium
CGCCGCCCACAAGGTGATCCCATTCGTCGCTGGAGTTTATTTCGCGAGGGCTGGCTTGCTTTCTTACGCTTGCACAGCCCTTAGTGTCGCCCCCTCAGCTCCTTCGGGGGAAGGATTGAGGATGGGGGTTTGGTAGACACTTTTGCCTACCCCTCGGACATAATGTCATCGACAGCATAGCCCAGGTCGCGCAGGGTGCGGACCATGAGCACACCGTCGGCTTGCTCGGCGTAACGGTGCATGTCGCTGTCTTCCGTGCCCCATAGGCGCGGAATTTCCGGGCAGAACCAGAACAGTCGCCGCGCTTTGCGCTGAATATCCTGATGAATATCCAGGCGGGGATCGTTGTAATTGTTGCGACCATCCCCCAGGATAATGACCGTTGTGCGATGGTCAATCGTGCTCATGTGCTGCTGCTTGAACGTTTCCAGGCTGTTACCGAGGTCTGTGTTGTAATGGCCGGGTGGGTTCTCCACATTGACTTTCGCCAACGCCGAAGGCATATCGCCTGTGGTCAGGTCAGCTGTGATATCGACCATGTTGTCGATGAAGATGAAGCTGTTGGTTCGTTGGACATGATCCTGCAATTCATAGATGAGCGTCAGGAAGAAGCCGACCATCGGCCGCATGGACGTACTCAGGTCGCAAATCAGGACCAGGCTGGGCTTTTTATGCCGATTGCGGTAGCTGACCTGCATCGGTACACCACCGAAACGCAAATTGTTGCGCAACGTTTTGCGCGGGTCGAAGTGGCCCGTTTTGGCGCGCTTCTGGCGCAGGGCCGCGCGACTGCGTAAACGAGCCGCCAGCCGACGAACTTCATCGCGCATGTTATCCATATCCCGATAATCGAGCCGATCCAGCGGTACATCCATCAAGTCGGGCTTGGGCTGCGGGTCGCGCTCGGCCATTTGCTGCGCCAGGGTCTGGCCCACAAACTGGCTGATCTGCTCGGACATCCCCTGCATGTTTTCCTGCATCATCTGTGCGAGTTGCTCTAGGGCTTCCTGGCTCATGCCCATTTCTTCGAGCATTTGCAGCAGGGCTTGCATCATCTGTTGCAGATTGTCCATGTCGGATTGTTGCATCATGCGCCGCTCGAACCAACCGCGCTCATACATGGCGTCGCCATTTTCCAAGCCGGATTGCTGGCCCATCTGCTCAAGCTGTTCATCGCTGAAGCCCTGGCCGTTCATCATTTGCTGTAACAACTGCTTGAGCGCATCCATATCGCCTGTTAGCGATTGCATGGCCTGCTGGAGCATTTGCTTTTGGTCTTCGCTGAGTTGCTCGTTGATGTTTTCCAGCGGGGGCTTATTGTGTTTGAAGAACAAAGGGAAGAAATAGTCGAAAGTAGGCTGATCCTGGTGCTCTTTGACGAGCGTACTGCGCAGGGTGTTTTTGAAGTTAGCCAGCTCACTGATGCCGATGATATTGACGCCGTGCATGGCATCGTGGCTTTCCGCAACGCTGATGCGCACCCCTGCGGCCCGCAGCGCCCGGATAAAATCGACCATTCGCTTTTCCATATTGGGTTGCCTCACGACTATGGGTATGGTCAGCATAGCGGATTTTAGGACCGACGACAAGCG
The DNA here is from genome assembly GCA_002699585.1 of Anaerolineaceae bacterium. Lineage (GTDB taxonomy): Bacteria > Chloroflexota > Anaerolineae > Aggregatilineales > Phototrophicaceae > Phototrophicus. Next base: position 1,593 of record PABP01000014.1, read on the forward strand.
ATTCACATGGGACCATTAGCTGCCATTCACCTGATTAAGGTGGCATCCATCAAACAAAAAACCGGACAGCAGGCAGCGATCCGGTTTTGAAAAATGATATGTGATGACGTAGCTCAGGAGGCTTTCTTCACCCAGTCGCCCGCGTCGTTTTTTTCATAGGACTGCTTGACAGCGGACCAGGCGACTTTGTGGGCAGTCTCTTCGCGGCTGGCATCACCCTGGCGCTCATCGGGATTGCTGTACTCATCCCAGGCGCTGTTGAAGGCTTCTTTATAGATGTCCTGGGCATGGGCAGGCAGGTTATCACGCACGGATTTTGGTAATTCTTTGCGATTGTCGTATGGCATCGGATTGCTCCCTTACATCAGTTTTCTAGCTGATACCACTCTGGCACACGCAGTTAAAGCCAAACCGATGCTTATAGTAGAACTTTGCAAACGAGATTAATGTTTGTGGTCAAATGGGGCGTATTGATAGTGCATAAGGGGAACAAAAAACCGGATCGCAAGCGGTGACCCGGTTTTTGAATTAGCGTGTGGTAATGCGGCTTACTCTTGGATCCAGGCGTCGGTGGCGCGGTCCCAGCTGTAGATTTCTTCCGCAGTAAAGAAGTTGCTGATTTCCAGCAGGCCGTTTTCAGGACTGTCGCTGCCGTGGACCAGATTGCGGCCAATTTCCATGCCGAAGTCACCGCGGATGCTGCCAGCTTCGGCTTCCACGGGCTTGGTGGCGCCGATGGTCTTACGGGCGGCAGCGATGGCATCGTTGCCTTCCAGCGCCATGACCACGACCGGGGATGAGGTGATGTAGCTGACCAGGCCCTCGAAGAAGGGTTTGCCTTCGTGGACAGCATAGTGCTTCTTGGCCAGTTCTTCAGTGATGTGGATGAACTTCATGGCGACGATCTTCAGGCCGCGCTGTTCAAAGCGTTTGATGACTTCGCCGGTCAGGCCACGCTGCACGGCGTCGGGTTTGACGATAATCAGGGTACGTTCCATACGGAGATTGTCCTCTCGGTTGCTAGGGGGCATCCGCCCCGTTTACTCTGCTGCGCCGTATGATACGACAGATTCCCCCATGCTGACAGGCATAGTCGTGTTCTTAACCAGCGGTTAAATCGAATAAATCGTGCTAAAGTCTAGATATTGGCTGCTGAGAGAACGGACTTCCCCGATGCCTACCTACATCCGGCCTTATGAACCTACCGATCTGGAACCACTGTATGAATTGACCCTACTGGCCTTTGAACCCGTGTTCGCGTCGTTCCGGCAGCTATTGGGACCCGGCATATTTCCCAATTTATATCCCAATTGGCAGCAGTCGCAGACCGATTGGGTCGATACGCTGGTGCGCGAGGACAAGTACAGCGTGTGGGTGGCAGTCATTGAGGGCAACCCGGTGGGCCTGATCGCCTATTCGCTCGATCTGGAGAAGCAAACGGCTGAGGTGCAGTTTTTAGTCGTGCATCCTGATTATCAGAACGATGGTATCGGCACGGAGCTAAATACCCTCGCGCTGGAAAAAATGCGCGAGGCGGGCATCAAGCTGGTTGAGGTTGGCACAGGCGGCGATGACTCCCACGCACCTGCGCGGCGTGCCTACGAAAAAGCCGGATACACGCCGCTGCCGCTGGTGCGCTACTATCAATCGCTAGGTGAGGACTAACGGCCCTCCGCTTGATCTCACGATGCACATTTAATACAATAGGGACAATTGATTACACCACGAAATCACTATGCCAGTTGGTAGTCTGGAACATCCTTTGGGATGAAGTATCCGCCTCTTTAAAGTAAGAGGATGTCCAGTGGTGTCTGTTTGATTCGTCAGGAGACAGACACCATGCCCACCGTTTTGACCATCTATTTTGAAAATCCCTTTTGGGTTGCTGTGCTGGAGCGCATCGAAGGCGATGAAGTTCAGGCGGCGCGTTTTGTATTCGGCGCGAAACCGTCAGAGGCTGAAATTGATGCCTTCGTTCAGGCCGATTATGTCAATCTGCTGGATCGGCTATCGGAGCCAGTGCCGCTGAAAAAGCGCGTTACACGGTCAATCAACCCCAAGCGCCAGCAGCGGCAGATTCAGAAGGAGGTGGCTTCATCCGGGGTACGAACAAAATCCCAGGAAGCCCTGCGCCTAGAAATGGAACGCCACAAGAGGGCCAGCGTTCAGCGGCGCAAAGACAGGGCGCATGAAGAAGCCGAATACAAGCGCATGCTAAAGGTCGAAAAGCGTAAGAAAAAGCGTCGTGGACATTAGCCCACATCGACCATCAGACGGCAATCCTATTGGGCGGTTGCAAAATGCGCTGGACGATTAAGCCGTAATTTCGGTTTGTGCCTGCAAAACGCGCTGGACAAAGGCTTCGCTGCCCTCAGTCAAGCGGTTGCGATTAAAAGCTTGCCGTCCGACGATGGCCGCGCCTTTCTCTTGCAGCATACTGGCCAGCTTGTTCAGTGAGCCGCGTGGATTAAAGGCATAGGTGCAAAAAATACCGGTGGGCTTGTTGGCCAACGAGGGCAGCGACTGCACCCATAGGTTGGCATCGGCGGGTTTGACGCCGAACAGAATGAACCCCTGCACCCATGTCCCGATAAACAGCACATCTGCCGCGTCGATGTCGGCTTTTTGTATTTCGATGATCGATTTGACCGTTGCTTCGTAATGGTGGTCGCGTGCGGCCTGGGCGATGGCTTCCGCAGTGGTGAGCGTATTGCCACCCCGACTATGATAGAGAACCAGACATGTTTTCATACATTCCCCCGGATGAACTCTGCTTTCTCTGATTCAATCGTCATGCAAAATGAAAGACGCCACCAGTACAAAAGCTCACCTTTTGGCCGTGATCTGTCGGCTAAATGGGCTAAATATTCGTTCATAAAGGGTTATTTGAGGGTGTCTACGTAGAATAAGGGGCTAAGTTGTGTGACAAGAGTCCTTACGAAACATGTTCTTTATTACTGGCGCGGGTAAGGTCAATCCGCATAGCCTGTGATTGTCAAAGGAATTGGGGGAGACAACCAAAATGAACGTTGTGACTATGACGCACCAACAACAAATTGATGAATTTCTGAATCAAAAGCGGATCGCTATCTCTGGTCTGTCGCGGACCAAGGACAGCGGTGCCGGAGCCATTTACCTCAAATTGCGCGATAATGGTTACGATGTGGTCCCGCTGCACCCGGAAGCAGATGCCCTGCATGGTGACAAGTGTTATGCTCATCTGGCAGACATCCCCGATGGGGTCGATGCAGTATTCATCATGAACAGCCCGGATATTTCCGAGCAGATCGTGGATGAAGCGGCCAAGCTGCACATCAAGCATGTCTGGATGCACAACAATACGTTTATGCCTTCTAGTGTCTCAGATGCTGCTGTCGAACGCGGTCGTCTGGCTGGGATGAACGTGATTTCCAAGGGCTGCCCGATGATGTTCCTCAAGCCGGATTTTGCCCATAAGTGCATGCACTGGGCTGCTAAAGTCATGGGCCGCATGAACTAATACCAAGTATGCATTAAAACAAAAAGCGAGGCCGCTAAAGACCTCGCTTTTTTAATGTCTGTGAACGTCCATTTTAGGTTACTTATCCCTGTGCTTTTTGTTTAGTGGCTGCTCCATTGAGGTGGGGCACCTGGTTTTTGGCCAATAGCTGGATGAGCTGGCCCTGCGTATCGATGGTCGCCATGAGCAGGTCCATCTTGCGGTGCAGGTCGGCGATTTCCAACTCGCTCTTGATGTTCACCTGATAATCGTTGTGCGTCACCGCCCGATCTTTTTCCGCTTGACGGTTCTGGCTCATCAGGATGACGGGTGCTTGCAACGCGGCCAGCGTGCTTAACCCCAGATTGAGCAAGATAAACGGGTACGGATCGAACGCCTGGGTAGCCAGCACAAAGTTGGTGCCGATCCACAGCCCCATAAATAATAGGAAGCTGATGATGAACGACCAGCTACCCGCCACCTGGGCAATTTTATCGGCTAGATGATCGCGCCAGGTCGAATGTTCCTCTAGTTCTTCCAGGACGTCATCGGCAACGGTATAAGGCCGTAGGTCACGGACCAGGTCCTGGGCTTCTGGGCTGAGGAGGCTGTCCAGTTCCTCAACTTCGTCGATCAGCGCGATGATGCGCTCGTCTTCTTCGCGTTCCAACTGTTCCAATTCTTCTTCGGAAAGTAGCTCAGTCAGACGCGCATCGTGCACGAGTGGTTCGTTAGGTGCGAAGTTCTTTTCCTCTGTCATGATGATTCCCTATCTATATGGTTACAGTTCAACAGTCGAAAACGTCCACCCAGGGTGACACTAGCGGAAACAAAAAACGCGACGCAGCCACCCTGACTACGTCCCGTCTTGCCCAAATGATAAGCGGCAAGTCGTCAGATTATGCAGGCGGCTCTTGATAGGGGTGTGACCATCGCATTCGGGCGCTTAGCAACACGAATACAACACGCCCGGAAGTGGCGTTGGTATTTGTTCTGTTGGATGTGCTGAAGAACACCGTATCCATCAGATTCCCAGGCGCAATGAACTAGCGGTCACAGAAGAACGCATTAATTATACGCCCCAGATGCCAGCAGATCATAGTAGGAATTCCTATACAAATCTGTGACGCATGTTGCGAGGATGTCACCGTCTTTTATGGATTTAACAGGCGTTCCCAGAATTCCTCTCGTGTAATCTTTTGAAACTCATCTTTGTTCACTACAAAGGGCCTGCCCGATGTGTAAACAAATAAGCGTTCGTTATGTTGTTCAAGTTCCTTTGCTATTTCTCTTAATAGGAAATCGTCTCTAGGTTCAAATCGGCCTTTGACCTCGACCCACGCCATTTGATCGGGAAGATGGAAATCGACAAGATAATTACCTTTGCCCAGTCTTTTTTCCTCATATATCCAGGTCAAACCGCGTGACTCAACTTCTGTAGCAAATCGTATTTCTAATTGGGAACGAAACATAATTCCCATAAACTCGCCAGGGATCGCTCCTGGCCTTCGGCCTTTACCTGTATTGGGATGAACGTTACCCGTTTTCTTTTTCAGAGCATTACGCTCTGCCTGCTTTTGTTCTTTTTGGAGGTTTTTAGAGTAATTGTTGAAACGTTTAATGAGATTGGAATCAAGCCAATAGGGATGAAACCCAGCAAAGTCCCATCGTTCATTTGGATCAGCATTGAATAACATCAATAGCTGATCTGTCAGGTTTTGTAGATAATTTCTATAAGTTATCTGTGCTTCGTCATTTTTCGACAGATAGTTTAGCTGTTTAAGGTTGCTCGTCAGGCTTTTTTTTCTTCTCCTCCTGCGTTCAACGCTCGTTAGATGAGTTGGCAACTGAGCTATCGATGGTGCGTATATCTTAATGTTTTTTGATTGGTTGCGTGATTTTCCTAATCGGCGACCAGAAAAGTGCAGGATTGTTACATTGAATAGGTGATGAAGCGTAGATTTGACTTCTGTGGTCCTATTTTCTGCAATGAGTTGATTTTTGATACCTAATTCTTTGCAAGATAAATAGACTGCAGCAATGGATAGTTGGCTTATCAACTCAGCGATTTTTAGAATGCGTTCTTGATAACCAATTAAATATGTTGCTTGGTCAGGAAAATCTATTGTTGACTTGTATATGTCGGCATTTCTTAGGTCTTCGATATTCGGCTTATCAGTAAAACTCAGCGTGACTTTCATCGAATTTCTATTCAGGCGTATCGTTGTCGGCGTGCTGTAAGTCTACAGGTACACTTGCTACCGCTGATTCCAACAATGTCCACGAGGGATGACGCTCTTGTAATAAGTGTTTCGCTTGCTCGTAATCAGGTAGATCAAGACCTTTGGCTGTGTAACGAACTGCGTAGGCCCATGCAGCGACCACCGCATGTATTTCTGTTGGCTCTGGGGTAATAATTACAACCGGTGCAGGTAGTGAGGTACGTGTATATGGTTGAAGATTGAATGCCTGAAACATTTCTTTTCCCTTATCTAAATATGTATTTATTAGTATGAGCCAAATAGTGGTTTTTACAATTAATGATGCTAAAAATTCCATGCTCGGCAGGCATCGACAGCCAGTTGAATCATGGATTGCACATCGCTGAGGGTGATTTCTGGCGTTCCGTTGCGATGGGTGGCCGCTAGGTGAGCTAATTTGGCGTGTTTGGCATCCAGGCGGGGGATGGCCCACTTGACAGCGGCCCCTTTGGGAAGGACATCGCCCGTTTCCATTGTATACAGCACGCGGCACATGGTCATGATGGCATAAGCGCGGTAGCCATCGGTATTCAGCGGCGCTGGATCATCGAGCATCAATTCCCACCAGACAGCCATCATAGCGACCATCGCCTGCCGCAGATCATCGCCGGAAATGGGGTCGATCAGGTCACGGATGGGCGGCCCAACCAGCGTGATGCCATACTCGCGCAGGATATAACGCTGTACAACCCAATCCGTATGGAACGTCTCCATGACTAGATTGCTCGCGCCGCGGTCGAGATACGGGTGCTGGCGCTCGGAATAGCGGCGTAGCTCTGGTAGCGAGATATACGCGCCTTCCATCTGGATGGCCCATTTGGAGTCGGTTTGGCCGAGTGCGGTATGCATGGCCTGCAACTGTCGGAACCTCTCACCTTGGACTTCCGTCTGGGTTGCCACCAAAAAATCGATGTCGCTGCTATCCGGGTCGAAGGTACCAGTCGCCAGCGAACCATACAAATACATGCCGACGAAATTCTCGCCGAGGATAGCCTGCACCCGCGCTAATAGGTCAGATAGGATGGCGTTGACATCGGCATAGGGGGTGGTGGGCTGCATAGAGGACTCCTGATAGCTCAGTGGATTGTGCGCGTATTGTATACTGAGTTTATGGGCGACCCTAGCTATACAGCCTCGTATCGCCATTGCCGACCATAATTCCCAGGAGACTGTTTCGTCGTCGCCCTCGATAGAAGGGAGGCGGCTATGCGTACATCTTTGCGTGTGAACGTTTTGCTTATCGTCATTTGGATATGCTTCACGGTGGCGTTCGTATTCCCCAGTTTTGCACAAGATGAAATCGTAGACCTGGTCATGGCTGATGTCGGTGCTGATGTCATCGCCATTGACGATTACACCTATGAATTGGTGGTATCCGGGGTGGTGTTCCAGCAGGAAGGCTATACGCCGGAAGCCATCTTCGTCTTTGAAACAGAATGGCTATTATACGAGTATCCCTCTGAGATCGACGATGGCGAAACCCCCTTCGAGTATGCGTTTATGATCCCTGAGGACTATCTAGGGCAGACTGTCAGCCTGTCCGTAGAAATCTGGCCGATGAATGGCGAGGAAATCAACGAAGATAATAATCACCGCTTGCTGACTGTGCGCGTGCCTGCTCCACCTGGCGACGTGCCAGCGGCTACGGAACGCAGCCCACAAACCAACGACCCTGATCGGAACAGCCAGGGAAACAATGGCGGTATTGAGCTACCTCCTTTGCCCGATATTGACTTGCCTCTGGATGAAATCCTGTTGGCAGCAGCCGGCTTGTTGATCGTGTATTGGCTCGCTCGTATGCTGCTGCGCCCGCGTGTGAATTTCAAAGTCAACTTGACCAACCTGGAGATCCGCGCGACGGAGCAGTCCCCAGCCAATCCGCAGAAAGGCCAGTACTGGGTCGAGCGTGAACTGGCCGTCAGGCCGACCCTTTGGAAGTTGACCCAGATCGCCCTTGAAACCGACCCGCGCAGTGGCAAACGTCAAGCGCCAAAGCAGTTGGTTGAGGTTGTGTCCGGCATTGTGGATACACGTAAACGCCGCCGCCAGGAAGAGCGATCTTTCTGGGAGTATCCGGCGTATGACGAATTCATCGAGATGACCTATCCTATTCGGGCACATTTCGCCTGGTTGGATGCCACGCTCAAGCAGATGAACGTCACTATCACCTTTACTGTGTATCGCTATACAGGGACGCAGTGGCGCAAGCTGTTCAGCAAGGATTTTTCTAAACGCGGTACCTATCACTATGTTTTGCCGCTACAAGCGTTCCCACAAAATCGCACAGCCGCCATGCAGGAGATCAACCAGCGTATGACGCGCTTGATTGATGAGCTGGTAAGTTGGCCGTTTAAGGGCTAAGGCGTCGGCTTGAGCGAGAAACTACCCTTTTGGGCAGCATTCGGACTGCCTCTCTTGTGCTTCAATGGAGACAGTCGCATTCGGAGGAACATTATGTCCATAAAAAATGGCATACAAGCTCAAATGCAAGCCGCCATCAGCCAGTGGGAGGATGTGACGGTGGTATCACATCGCTTCGGTGGTATCGAGTTCCGGCTGGGCAAAGTGGAAATTGGCCACGTTCACCGCGATGGTCTTGTGGATATTCCCTTTACACGCGCTATCCGTGAGGTGGTCGTCGCGGAGATGTTGGCTGAGCCGCATCATATCCTGCCGGACACGGGTTGGATTAGTTTCTGGGTGGGGCGTACGGGCCGTGTCGAGCAAGCGATTGATCTGATGCGCTTATCGTACCTGCAAAAGCGCAGCCGCCGAGAGCCTGCTGCCGCTGCCAAAGCGGAAACACTGCCTTTCAGTCAGGATGTTTTGGCTGCTGCGTTCCCAGTTCGATAATCGGCTAGGGGAAATAGAAAGACCCACCGTCGGGTGGGTCTTTCGGAGTAGGAGTTTGGCCAGAGCGTTGGTGTGTTACGCAGGAGTGGCCTCGAATTGATTTAATGCTTCCAGGGCTTCGCAGCCATACATCACAGAGGGTCCGCCGCCCATCAGCACGGCGACACCAATTGCCTCGGTGATTTCTTCACGGCTGGCGCCAGCGTTGAGGGCATCATGCACGTGGAAAGCGATGCAACCGTCACAGTGGACCGCAATGGCGATCCCCAGCGCGATCAGTTCTTTGCTCTTGGTCGTCAAAGCGCCCTCAGTTGATCCCGCCACATGGAGCTGCGAGAATGCCTTCATGGTGTCCGGGATTTCTTGGCCCAATTGGCCCATGAGTTGCCGCATATGCGTATAATGTTCAGGGAAGTTTTTAGCCATTATATTGGCTCCTTGGGATGCACGTTGTTGTAAACTTCAAAGCTACCTATATTGTATGCCGTGCCCTGGATTTATATAGTGAATAATTTCACAATCAATTGTGAAAAATGTCACTATTGAGTCTGCGTATCATTTGTGGAATTGGTTACTTATTCGGTGCGAGTGATTATTGAGGTTATGCTGTTATGTGTGTATGAAACATTTTGTCTAATTATTCAAGTTCTTCAAGTTTTTGTATCCACGCATCAAAAAGACGACATTTTTCCCTAATTCTGGGTAAACCGATTTCGATTGCAGCAAGAGAACCATATAATGGTTTGTCATAATGAAGGATTATTTGCTTTACTCTTTTACTAGGTGCGGTAAGGACATTGTCATTGATTTCCTCAGGTGACGTGTAGTTTTTCATCACAGCAGCAATTCTATTTGCTTTATCTGGATGGCCAATTCCTATAGCAAACCTTGTTGGGTCGCTGAATAGAAGCGCCTCAAACTCGTGCATTTGTATGTAAGGTAAAAATCGTCTGCTTGTATTTTCACCAACATTTTTTATAAATCCAGAAAGCATTTCTTTGCAAACTGCTGTACTCTTTTCTTCTATTGATCCCTCGCTAATTTTTCCTGGAAAATCAGATGGTAATCCATAGAAATCAATGAAAGTTGTACAGTAAGCTTCATTCTCTTTTCTCAAAACCTTTTGTGCATCGCTCCATATTCTTGAGAAAGATACATGGCCTCTTAAGGTTAGTGGAATTAATAAGATCTTCTTATTGTAAAAGTGGCTTGATAGCACTTCATTCACAAAGGTTTCTTCTGTTTGTCCTTCACATAGGATGTATATACGTCTCACTTTGGCTTGCCTCCGAGAACATTCTTTTCCCAGAGTTCTCCCACTGTATAATCTTCTAGCCAGGATTCAAAGTCATGTTGATCTAGACGTTTGAAGACAGATACTTCATCTTCACGCTCAACTACTATAATATCTTCTAGTGAAACTTCATTGAGAAGAGGGACAGATTGAGTAGATATAATTAGCTGAGTTTGAGTCGATGCAGAACGCATCAACGAAGCTAAGAGCGTTATTGCAAATGGATGTAACCCTAATTCAGGTTCATCAATAATGATCGTTGATGGAGGGTCAGGCTGTAACAATGCAGTTGCTAAACAGATAAAGCGAATCGACCCATCAGATAGCTGAGTTGGCCACATTGGATAATCGCTATTACGTTGACGCCATAAAAGCCTTATTTGCTGATCATCAGAGCTAAGATTACGCGGCTCCAATATAAAATCATCAAAAAATGGTATAGCTAATTGTACTGTTCGCCTTATAAGATCATACGTGTCTCGGTCATCTTGTCTCATTCTATAAAGAAAAGCTGCTAAGTTTGATCCATCTCGTCTTAGGAATCTAGTGTCATCGATTGAGCCAAAACGTTTAACTCCAGCAGTATCACTAGTATCGTGAAAATGATATATCTTCCAACTAGATATTGATGCATATGTATAATTTGCCATCCTGTATGGCTGATTAAAATCAACATCATCAATTAAGTAAGCTTCTCTATGACCTGAACCTATAGAATATCCATCGGGATATCTATCTTGATAGAATAGTAGTTCATCAGTGAAGACAAAGCTTCCTTCATCAGTTGGCTCCAAACTAAATTGGTATCCATTCGATCCAAAATGAACATGAGACATTAACTCTTTTGTTTCCTTTATGCCAAAAGTTAGGAGACGATCAGCTCCACCCCGCTTGGTTACCCATTCCTGTAAATCTTGTTCTACTAATCGATTTAACATATCAAAATAAGTGACAAAATTGCTTTTGCCTGCACCATTGGGTCCGATCAAAACATTGAGATTAGTCAAATTGAATTTCTCAAGATTTTTGATTGACTGAAAACCTTTTATGGTTAGGTACTTGATTGGATACTTGTTTACCATTGAATACAGGCCCTAATCTTTTATATCAACGTGTGTTGATGTTTTGTGGCTTGTTTTGGTTGCTTTGGTGACGATGATACCACGAGGTATTTATACTTGCATGTGAATAGAACATTAATTCTTCATAGTCAAATTATTATACATCGTTGTGGCTTGCACCCTATTCAGAAAATCAGTACGCTTTGGCCATATCTTCTCACCTTGTATGACTGTGGTCGTGCCCATGAAGCTGAGCGATTTTCTGCGTTTTGAATACATCGTGTATCCCTTGTGGCGGCGGGCTGTTCCCAACTGGCTGAAGCCCATTAGTGAGCAGGCCTTCGGGCGCGTATTTCCCGTCTATGTGGATCAGCATCCACCGCAGGAGCTGACCGAGATGGCGCGTTACCTGGGGGACGAGGGCATCATAGATGGCGGCGACCTGAACGATATTGTCGCCTTGTTGGAAAATGCCCCTAAGCCATGTGTGGTCGATCTCGATGCTTCGCCGCCCGCGCACGATGGCAGCTTAGTACGCATTCCGGCGCAGTGGGAACACACCGAGCGCGTCCTGATGAGTTGGGGCGCGATCTATCCGCCGCTGTGGCCGATGCATGCCCAAATGGCCGAAGCCATCAGCCAGGTAGCCGAGGTCGAAATTCTGGTGTCATCCGAACTGTGGGGGCGGGCTGTATGGGCCTACCTGCAACAGCGTGGACGGGCCAATATGGCGCGTATCCATCCGCTGGTGCTGCCGACCAATGACATCTGGATACGCGATTACGGTCCCATCATGGGCGTGGATGCCAGCGGGCAGAAGGTCGCGCTCAACCCGATTTATGCTGTCTTGCCGCAGTATCCGCAGGGGTTGGATGATGGCATGACCAATGCCTGGAGCGCTTATCACGGTTATCCCGTGCAACCCTTGAATTTGCACACGGAAGGCGGCAATCTGTGGTCAGATGGGCAGGGGACGCTCATCATGTCCTCGCAGATTTTTTACAGCAACCGTTTTTACAATCGGCGCACGCTGGAAGATTATCTGCATACCGTCATCGACTATGACAAGCTTATCATCTCGCCGCGCCTGACGCTGGAAGAAACTGGGCATGTCGATCTGCTGATGAAATTGGCCAGTGCGGATACGGTCTTCGTTAGTGCCAATACCTCCGCCAGCACGTACCAGGTGCTCAACAAAGCCAAGCGTCAATTTGAGCGCGAAACCAACGCCCAGGGCCAGCCTTATAACGTCATTGAACTGCCCACGCCGGAGCTATACCTCAACTGGGTGACGTACAGCATCCGCCGCGCCTATACCAACGCGCTGACGGTCAATGGCCGTGTGTTGGTGCCTGTATTCGGCATTCCTCAGGATGACATTGCCCTGCGCACCTACGAAACTCACCTGCCGGACTATGACATTATCCCGATTGATAGTGCGGTCGGTATCAATGGCGGTGGTGCGGTCCATTGCATGACCAAGGAAGTGCCGGGATGACGTTCAGCCAGCCTGACGCTCACCTGACTTGTGGTGCGCTATTGGTCATCTTTCTTATGTTCGTCGCGCGATAATGACATACAATAGGACCATGAGAATCATTACACGACCCCTTACGCTACTCTTCCTGTGCTTGCTGTTGGCAGCTTGCAACATGCCCGGTTTTTCCGGGGAACCTACTGAAACAGTGACTTCGTCGCCTACGGAAGAGACCTCGGCAACGGATGTGACCGATTCGCCAACGGAAGCAGTGCAAAACACGCTTGAGCCGGGTGTTTTCCCCACGCGGACCAGTACGCCCACGTTTGAGGCTTCCACACCGACCCCGGCATGCAGTGGTGCGCCCATGCAGCGGCTGATCGTTCAGGAGCGCGGCATGGTTACGGAAAATGGTCGCGAACTCAATGTGCGGCCAGAGGCCGGCACTGGCGACGATAATGACCCGCTCGGCAAGTTGGTCGAGGGTGAAGTTTTCCTGGTGCTGGAAGGCCCGGTCTGCATGGGGTCGTATACCTGGTTCAAGATCCGTAGCAACCGCTTTGAGGGTTGGATCGCTGAGGGCGATAACGTCGATTACTACACCGTGCCCTATTTACCCGGATAAGTGGCTTCTCCGTTGATAACAACGTTGACAGTACCAATCGGATAGGTAAAATGAAGGCTATCTGGGGCAGTGGTGGAATGGCAGACACGGAAGTCTTAAAAACTTCTGCCTTCGGGCGTGTGGGTTCGAATCCCACCTGCCTCACATAATTGGATGTAGTCCGAACATTGACCAGCCTTTGTGCTGGTTTTTGTTTTTCCTGTACCTACGCCACCTTCGCGATTCTGTACCTGTTGTGATATTTGATGCAGATACGAGAATGGTGGGCGCAACTCCAGCCGAATGATGATTCCCTCCGAGTTGACTACAACTCGTTTGACCATCTGACGCAGCAAGTCTTTTTGATCACTACGCTCCAACTATTCGTATAGTATACCGACTTTTGCAATCAGTGTCAGCGCGTCGTCAAGATTGTTGATGTGATATCCTTGTTTGTTATTAAGCGCTTCCAGGCTCATTATTAGTGTACGACGTCGATCTTGCCAACCAGCCCAAAGATTGTTCCAGATATGCTCCGAACTCTGAAGTGATTGACCAACAGCATCTAGTATAGAAATGTAATCTCAATCAGTCTCAGCTTGTCGCTGTCTAGCCTCTCATGCGTATAAAACTCGATTCACCATACGCATTATCTGATTTAAATCGATTAAAAAATCTCGCCGTAATTAGCCCGAATACGGCAATAAAAAAGGGCGACTCGGTTGAGCCGCCCAGATGCTTACATCGTTTTTATTGTGTCAGCGTCACGCCAACAGTTGCGCTGCATTGCAGCCCATCAAGTGTGAAGTTGTAGATCATGCTGCCTACCATATATCGTGACGATACCACCGTGAGATAGAGTTGGCTGTTGGTGCCATCATCCCATGTGAACGACCCCTGATACTGTCCCGGTGCTGTGCGCACATAGAGATCGCTGTTGTTCTCATCTTGATTGAGGAAGCTTGCACCCCCACCCTGCACGCGGATATAAGTATCAATGCTTTGCACTTCCTCATTAAAGCGGAAGTTATCATAGCCGATGCATGACGCATCCGAGTAACTATTGCTGGTGAAGTGCCAGATGCCGGAATTCGGAATTGATCCGCCGCTGGCAGCCGGTGGATCGCTCGCGCCGCCGGTGTTGGGCGGTTGCTGAACAATCGGCACAATCGGCGGGGCGTCACTTTCCCCGATGGCTGTACAATCGCCAGTCGTATCGACTGCCGCTGCCGCGACCCATGCCTCTGCCGCTGCCGAATTGGGCGCGACTTTCTCACGATCCAACTGGAACCACATGGAACCGTCATCAGCAGTGGCTTGCCCTAGCGGCGTAAAATTGACATTGGCTGGCAGGAAAGCATAGACGCCGCGATTCGTACCCGGTCCGACCCGCAATTGAACTGTGTCGGTGTCGCTAGTGCGGATTGTACAGGCCACCGAACGCGGTGTATTGTTGCTCTGGGTTTTCACAACGCGGATTGCCGTTGGATGCACAGAATCCGCCACTGAGAGTACAAGCGCGCCAATTCCGAAGCTGTCGCCCAACCCGTTGAGCGCGATCCACTGATCATCTGAGTCGATGTTATGGAGGTAAAGAATCATCGCTGAACCGATCTGCCCATCTTCGGTGCGATAGGCGACGGTTACGCCCTCATAATCCCCGACAATCAAGCTCAGGAATTCGGATGGATCAACATCTACCCCACCCTCAAATAGGAAGTCCATCCACCAAAGCAGAATATCATCGCCGGTGGCACTAAGTCCCAAACCAGATTCTTCCCCGACGAATTCGTTGTTGGCAATCTGTATCGTTTGATCACCTTCAAACATGACGAAAACCACATTGTCATTGGCGCGGCTGGCACGCACAGAGGCATCAGACGGATATGTAAATTGCACGCCATTATCAAAGGCGAATATCTCATCACCCTGCGCTTGTAACGGCAGCATACCAATGAGCAATAGACTAAGAACGAGCATAAAATGACGCATTGAGTTGTCCTCAACAGTAAATAAAAGTCATGTGTTGCTAATAATTTCATTCTACTTGAAGATAGGGCATTAATACGTAAAGGCGGCCTGCTAAAAATGAGCATCTCTGCGCGAGAATGTCTCACAGAATCACCCCATCGCAGTAGTGATTTTGTCTATTGTGATCTTTAAACAGTCTTATAAGATCTCTAAGATCCTATCAGCAATATAATGTCAAACATGTCGCCAGATCTACGAGGCTGTTGAAAAAGCCGAGTTAATCTCTAGACAAGGAACATCAGCAACCAGTATCACTTTATTTTTATCTTCTTTAAGCGTTTTTGAAGCTAATATCTGCCCGCATTTAAAGGGTTAAGGACTTTTTCAACAAGCAGTTGCATTGCGAGAATTACTCAACAAATTTATTACCCAAGCAGATTTATTCAAACCCTATGGCTGTATAAACTTAGAAATACTCAAGCATAATAATGTATCGCCTGATTGAAGCTCTTCGACGGTTTGGGCGATCTTGCGTTTCTTCCAGGACACCCGACCCGATACCGTTTCTTCAACCCACTCTACCTGCCCCAACCTCTTTTCATTGGCAAGTTGGATTCACCAGATCACAGTTATAAGCAAACGACCAGTCTGCGTGCTGGTTTTTTGTTTTCGGGTAACGATGCTTTAGTGTTAGCGCTCAGAGTTCACTTTGCAGGCGATGGGTACGATCTCGTTTGGCTTTTTCTTCGTACGCTGCGATGTCGTCTAGCGCATCTTCTGTGAGGGGATCATCCTCGACAGCCAATAATCGCTGACGCAGTTCCTGTATTTCAGCAGGGCTGAGATCGGCAAACAAGGCATCAATACGACTGGTGCGTTTTTGTTTTTCGGGCAAGGTTTCATTTTCATCGACGCGCTGCACGCGAAATCCCAGCCAATCCCACAAAATCGAGAGCAATAAAATAGGCAGCAGTGCGATAATCCCGCTAATGACCATCATGTTAGGGTAAATAGCCCTGCCTTCAGCGAGTTCTACCGACACAAATTGCATCACCATGTAAAAGACGACTGTGAAGCCAAAGCTGCTTGTGACTGCCGTGAGAATATCCGCTGCTTTAGGGGGCATCCAGCGCGATAAACCTATCGGATTGTGCATACGGAAGCCCAACCAGTGCATAAAAATGGTCGTCAGGAATCCACCAAACACCCCGGCCAGGATAATCATCAGTGAACCGATACCTGGTGTAAAGCTCGCCCAATAACTGACAAGATTCCCCACCCCAGCAATCAGAACAATCATCAATACGATGGCTAGGACCCGTTTGAGCTTAGGCATCATTCCACAATCTCCAATTCTGCGACTCGCTAGTTACCGGTTTGCAGGCGACGGACGCGCTGTCGTTTGGCTTTTTCTTCGTAACCTGCGACATCATCTAGGTCGTCTTCCGTGAAGGGGCCATCCTCGACTGCTAACAACCGCTGGCGCAGTTCCTGCATTTCGGCATCGCTGAGGTCAGCAAACAAGGCATCAATGCGACTGGCGCGTTTTTGCTTTTCCGAAGTGTGTTCAATGACGCGTTGCACCCGGAACCCCAACCGCTCCCATAATAGGATCAACAGAATAAACACCATGAATCCTGCAATAGCTGCTGACAGGTTGGCCGTAAAGTGCAATTCATACGGGAACCTTTCAACAGGATTCGATCTGGGCCAGGGACCGAATATCAGCGTAAAAACGGCTTTGCCGACAAATGCGAATGCGCCGACAGACAATCCGCTTAGTAACAGGGGCGTGATGGCGGCATCGAGCTTGCTCAGAAAGCGATGCCGTAACCGATGCTGTACCATACGTGGGCTATGCATTTCGATGCCGAGCCACATCAGGATGGTGATGACAATGAACCCGATGAGAAAACCGAAAAGCAATTGCCAGCCAAGAACGGTATTCATTTGACCTGCGCCGACAGCCATCATACCCATCCCAGCGATGGCGACGACAAGTAGGATCATAGTGAGCAAGGCGAGTATACGTGCAATACGCTGTTTCACAAGTTGCTCCATTGACTAATAGCCATTATCCCAGTCTATCATAAGTATTTATTGTTTAGTGATGCCGCCACCGATTTCCATTGACACCCTGAAATCGTGGCGATATACTGATTCGGTATTTAGAAGATCATCTAATTAAGCGACTGTCTAAACATGGAAAAAGTATTCCAGGCGCTGGCGGACCCTACCCGTCGCAAAATCCTAGAGATGCTCAACGATGGCGATAAATCCGCCGGGGAGATTGCGGCAGCATTCAATATGACGGCCCCTAGCATTTCTCATCACCTGAATGTGTTGAAAAAAGCCGAGTTGGTGACAACGCGCCGCAACAAACAGAGCATTATTTATGCTTTGAACACCACCGTCGTTCAGGAATTCCTGCAAGGGCTTCTGGACATTTTCCAGGTGGGTGAAGGTGATAGCAAAAAAGAGGGTTATGATGTCGAATAAGCGGTTCTTGATTGGGGTGCCTGCCCTGATGATCGTTTTCAGTGTGGTGTTGTACCCCTTTTTACCAGAGCAAGTTCCTGTTCACTGGTCAATCCAGGGTGTGCCGGATTCGTTCGCACACAAGTCGATTGCTGTTCTGTTGCTGCCGATGCTGACGTTGGGCATCATGCTGCTGTCCCGGCTGATGATGTCTCTAACTACCTTCCGAGAAAAATATGGCGAAGCGCATGATACGCACACCTTCATCATGAACGCGATTGTGCTGTTTTTTGCTTTCACACACGTTGTCATGCTGCTGCTGTCGCTTAGCCCACAGTCGGGAATGTTGCGCTTATTCATCGTTGGCGTAGGCATCTTGCTTGCTGCCCTGGGCAATGTGATGGGGCGGTTGCGTCCCAATCCCATGTTTGGCTTCCGCTTCCCGTGGACGCTGAACGATGAGGTTGTTTGGCGGCGCACGCACCGCGTCGGTGGACGCTGGTTGTTCGTCAGTGGGCTGGTCATTGCCCTGGCGGCCTGGGTACTTCCCCTGGAAACGACCTTTTTGCTGCTGGTCGTGCTGATACTCGGTGGCAGTCTGGCGTTGGCCTATATGTCGCGGGAACTATGGTTACAGCGGCATTCTGGAGCTTAATTGAGCGCGTATCCCCGCGTGTACACAAAGGAAAAAATGATGGCATCACATGCAATCCATATAGAGGGTGTCACACGCCGCTTTGGCGATACCCTCGCTGTTGATGACTTGTCGCTCTCGGTGGATGTGGGCGAAGTCTTTGGCTTTTTGGGCCACAATGGCGCGGGTAAAACAACCACTGTTCGCTTGCTGAACGGTGTACTGGCCGCCGATAGTGGCCAACTTCATGTACTTGGACTCGACCCGCAGACGCAAGGCCCGCAGTTACGGGCACGAACGGGCGTACTGACCGAAACACCCTCGCTTGATGAGCGACTAACGGCAATCGACAACCTGACCATCTACGCTGATCTATATGGCGTAGCGGTGCAGCAGGTCAAACAGCGCGTCAGCACGATGCTAGAGACCTTCGGCTTGTCGGAGCGTGCCCAGGAAAAAGTCGGCGGCTATAGCAAAGGCATGAAGCAGCGTCTGGCGCTGGCGCGGTCTTTCCTGCATCAGCCAGATGTCATCTTCCTTGATGAGCCGACCTCCGGCCTGGACCCGGTGGCTGCCCAGGAAGTCCATGAGATGATTCGGCACGTTAGCCAGGATGAAGGACGCACCGTCTTTTTGTGTACCCATAACTTGGTGGAAGCTCAGCGATTGTGCCATCGGGTGGCTGTTATGGAACAGGGCCATCTGGTGGCGATGGGCACGCCTAAAGAGCTGACCCATGAAGTTGGTACGGCTGTTACGTATCGGCTGGAAGTCGCTCAGGAGCAGCAAGCAGCTGCGCTGGCGGTCATCAGCCGGATGCCCGTTTTGCAGGATGTTGAAGCGGGTGACGAGGCGCTGACCTTCGCTAGTTCAGAGCGTGACAGCGTGCCCGACCTGTTGAACCAACTGATTGCGGCAGGCATCCGCGTGTATGCCCTGACGCCGCAAGCGACCTCTCTCGAAGATATTTATCTGGCGCTGCATGCGCGTGAAGTCAACAAAGGCAAAGTGCTAGGCGGTGTGCGATGAACAAACGGGCCATGTGGGCGATTATTCGCAAAGACTTGAAAGTAGTGTTGCAAAGCAAAGCGGTTCTCATTCCGCTGATTATGGTGCCGCTGATCCTACTGGTGATTCTGCCGGGGGTCGGTGGTTTGCTGTTGGCCAATGCCGATGCTGATTCCCAAATCATTACGGAGTTCCGCAGCGAAACAGGGGCTTTCTTCGATAACCTGCCGGATAGCCTCAACCAGAAGTTAGAGCAGTACGATAACGAAGTGCAGCGCATCACCTATGTGATGTTCAATATGTTCTTCCCGGCGTTGTACCTGCTACTGCCAGTCATGGCCGCTAACGTCATCGCGGCAGATAGTTTCGCCGGGGAAAAAGAGCGTAAGACCTTAGAAGCGCTGCTCTACGCCCCAACGACGGACCGCGAACTGTATTTGGCCAAGATCATCGGCCCCTGGGTGGCAGGCATCGCCATTGGTTGGCTGGGGTACCTGGCTTTCGTGCTGGTGCTGACGGCCACAACGCTATCTTTCATGGGGAATATCTTCATCGTGGATGTGACCTGGTTGCTGCTTATCCTGTGGGTTGTGCCTGCGGCAGCGGGGTTGGGCCTGGGCGCGATGGTGCTGGTATCCTCGCGCGTCAGCACGTTCCAGGAAGCCTATCAACTGGGTGGCATGGTCGTCCTGCCGATCATTTTGCTGCTCTTTGGCCAACTGGGTGGCGTTGTCTATTTCAGTCCAATGGTCGTCTTGATCGTGGGGGCAGTATTATGGGTGTTGACGCTTGGGCTGATTGGATACGGGGCGGGCAACTTTAAACGCGGAGAACTCATTGCACGCTTATGATCGCGCGTCATAATAGCGCCACTTATTGGCCTGCACGGATATAAGAGACATCATGAACGAACTCAATAATAAGGTAGCTGTTGTGACGGGCGGGACACGTGGCCTGGGCTTGGGCATCGCTGAAACCTATGCGGCGGCAGGGGCTAAGGTGGTCATCGCGGGGCGTTCACAATCGACGCTGGATCGGGCGCTAAAGACGCTGCATGACCAGGGCGCAGTGGCTGCGGGTATCTCCTGTGATGTCAGCGATCTGGAACAGGTCGAGGCGCTCGGTCGCTATGCGATTGAGTCCTACGGCAAAATCGATATCTGGGTGAATAATGCTGGCTTATCAGCGCCCTTCGGACCCACAGTGTCGACGCCTATCCCGACATTCATGAACGTCATCAATACCAATATCATCGGCGTCTACTATGGCTCGATGGTGGCTTTGCGGCACATGCTGCCCCAGGGTAGCGGCAAGCTGATTAATCTGCTGGGGCGTGGTGATAAGAAGGGCGTTCCCTTCCAGAATGCCTACAGCGCCAGCAAAGTGTGGGTACGCAACTTCACGACCTCATTGGCGAAAGAAAACAAAGACAGTGGCGTCGATATTTTCTCCTTCAATCCTGGTCTTGTGGATACCGATATGATCCGCCAGGTGGAGGCCATCAACGGTTATGAAAAACGCCTCAAACCGCTGGAAACTGTCATTCGCCTGTGGGCCAATCCGCCGGAAGTCCCGGCACAGAAGGCGCTGTGGTTGGCATCGAGCGCCAGCGATGGCAAGAATGGCCTGAGCGTGACCGTGCTCGATTTCAAGACGACGGTCGGTGGACTGCTGCGAGACGCATGGCGGCGCATCACGCGCCAACCCGCGCCGGATACCTCGCTCGATATTACGACCGTCATGGCAGAAAAATAATCATCCGAATTTGAGAGGTCACTATGTCGAAAGCAATCCTCCTGGTGACAGGCTTTGAACCCTTTGGCAGCGTGCTTGAAAATCCCTCGCAGCGTATTGTCGAGCATCTGGCGCAACGCAGGGATTTGCCGCTGGTGACAGCCCTGCTGCCCGTAGATTACAAAAAAGCCGCTCAGCAGATCATCGGCCTGATTGAAAAGTATGACCCGCAGGCGGTGGTGATGCTCGGCGTGGGCCAGTCGCGCGATGCCATCGGCCTGGAACGCATTGCGGTCAATATCAATGATGCGCCCCTGCCAGATAACGCTGGGGAGCTGCTCCAGGGCAAGGCGATTGCCGAGGATGGCCCGGTGGGCTACTGGTCCACGCTGCCGATGGCAGCCATGTTCGCCGCCATCAGTGAGCTAGACATTCCCGTGAAGTACTCCAACCATGCCGGGGCTTACCTGTGTAACCACGTCTTCTATTCGATTCGACATTATTTTGAGCAGCAGCAGTCGAAAATTCCGGCGGGGTTCATCCATGTGCCGGACATGGGCGACGAAGCCCCCGCCATGCCCATTGAAACGCAAATCCGCGCCATAGAAGCATCCTTGGATGTGTTGATGAAGCACCTCCAACTCATGCCTCTCGCTTAGGTATTGCCGATGTCCAGCCAATGCGTGGCCTGATCGTAACGGGGGACATCGCTAAAACCGAGCGAGACATAAAACGCGGCGGCTTCTTTGGTGAGGGTGCGCAATGTCAGCGTGGAAAAATGCCCGCTGGCGTGGTCGATGAGGGCCGTCATGAGCTGTCGACCCAGGCCGTGCCGCCGATAGTCGGGCAGCACATATACATGCCGAATGCGCCCAATCTGCGGGTCATTCAGGTACGGGTCGGGATGCACGCCGCCGATAGCCAGACAGGCTTCCTCCTCGAAAATCCCCAGCAGCGCCGCCCCTGGCTCACTGAAAGTTTGTACACCCAATAAGTAGTCATCCCATAAGCGCTGCACAAAGCCAAACCCCTCCGGCAGGCTGGCAGCGATCATCGGCTGAATGAGGGCCTGTGTCAGCGGGTTGATAGGGATCGTGCGCATCAGTCTGATTCAAGCAGCGCTTGCAGGACTGCCGCCAGTTCCGGGGTTTCCGGCGCATCCTTGAAATCGGCCATACGGCTGTAGACCTCAGCGGCGGCCAGATGGAAGCCATCAGGCAACCCGGCTCCGGCGAGGGTGGCCGCGATCTCGTGCATTTCGCCTTCAAATCGCCACGCTTTGGCCGTCACCCGCCGGACGCGCTGCTCGGTTTCCTCAGCAAATGTGGACCCACCGCGTGACCACTGCGCGTTCAGGGCCTCGCGCACGCCCAGCGATTCCGCTGTGGCGACGATAGCCGCCAGCAGGGCGGTCGTGCCTTTGCTATAAGCGGCGAACACCATTTTCAGGGCGGATGCCTGCCCAATTTGCTCGCTGACGATGCTCGTTTCCAGCGGACCCGACGCGAAGCAAGCAGCAATTTCCGGCGCGGATTGTCCCGATAGATATAGCCAGGTGCGGCCCGGTTCCCAGGCTGGCCCACCAATGATGCCACCATCGACGAAGGTGATGCCTGCCTCGGCCATGGCCTGCCCGATGCGCTCAGCCCGCTGTGGCGCGATGGCGTTGGCATCCAGATACAGGCCGCTGAACTCGGTGGCGATTACATCCTGGGCGACCTGTTCGGCGGCGGCAGGCGGGCACACACTCAGTATGACCTCGCACTGCTGACACAGGTCCGCCAGCGACCCGGCATCCACCAGCCCGACATCCTCGGCGCGCTGATGGGTGGTCGCACTGCGACCCTCGCCAGCCCAATAGACCGTGTTGCCACTGTTTTTGGCGCTAGCCGCTACCGAAACACCCATCGCCCCTGGATGTAAAATGCCGATTGTTCTGCTCATGTCCTGTTCTCCAACACGCTGCTGTCGATGCCCTCAACCATAGCGCAAGCCGTGACCCTTGCAAAGCAGTCCAATGTAGGAGCATAGGGTAATCGTTGAGGCTGTGATGGCCTGTTCGTGTATATAATAAGCATTAAGATGTGTTACGGGGGACCACAAATGTCTCGATTCAAACTTGCGTTGATGACACCGTTTTATGTGGCTGGCCAGGGAATGGCACTGGGCTTTATCTTAGGACTTCTTACGGGGACAATGATTATTCCCGTTTTCGGTTCCCTCTTTGGCGCTATTTGGGGACTTGGTATGGGTGCTGTTGCTGGAGCCATTATAGGAGTAGCTTACGCGATTTTGCTCCTGACTATGCAGATAGAAGGTGTCATCCGATCACAAAAGTGGCTCCGCTTTTTATGTGTGACCGTCACTGTAAGTATTGTAACTTATGCGTTTCTGCGAATCACAGACGATGTAGCTACATCCACATTTCGGCTCTCTATTTTTGAGTATCTACTTCTAGCTGCATTTAGTTTGATAGCTGCCATTACTTCTGCTGCGGGTACAGATAGTTGGCTGGATTGGCTACGCCAACATAGTCTTCGTAAGCTAAAGCATCAACCACCCATCGCACGCAGTCAGGGAAAAATAGGAAGCATTCTGTACGATATGTTGCGTTTTACTTTTGATAGAGGTCGCTGGTTTCGATATCTAGCTCCCATTGCAGGTGTTGCAGCCGTTTTGGTTCACATTATAAGATACCCACCGACAGATTTGCTTGGAACTTTGGGAAGTACTCTTATTGCGATTCTTGCATCTCTGCTTTATGTTGGTGTTCAAACAGCCTTTATAGCCAGTTGGGTGACGTTCATCATCATGGCCGCCAACCGCTACCTTTTCACAGCCGATACCGACCCGCACATCTACAAGCGCAACCTCAGCATATTGACCTTCTGTCTGGTGCTGCCGAGCCAGCTTGTTATGGCGGCGGTCATTGGCGCGCCGATAGCAGCGATCATCGCGACGCTGGCTGTGCGTGACTACGCTGATTGGGTGCATTCCCCGGAAAAGCAAAAGACCAAACCCAAATCGCCTGCACAAGTCACCACCAACCACATCGTTAAAGAGGCACTCAAGCCATGAACGATACGCATTCCGCAAGCCGCTTTGAACTCATTTTGTCGACACCCTTTTACATATCGGGTTATGGAACCATGCTCGGCATGGCGATAGGGACACTCGTTGGTACGATGGTTGTTCCGCTGGCGGGTACGATTGTTGGCGGTGTGGTTGGGGCAGTATTCGGAACGCTAATGTTCGCCATCCTGGGACTGGGACAAGCAGCGCTTTTGTACCTGATGGGCCTGGATGGGGTTGCGCGTTCGCAGAATTGGCTGCGTATTTTGGCAGGTGGGGTTGTGAGCGTGTCCTTCTTCTTACTGGAATACATGCCCCTAAAAGATGTCTTTTCTACTGTAGGGACATATGTCATATTCAGCCTTGTGATAGGAGCTATAGCACTCATTCCGGGTATCTCTGCGGCCTATGCGACTGATGCATGGCAGGAATGGCTGCGTGAAAAAAGTCCGCGCAAGCTCAAACAGCGTCCCCATAATGAGCGCCTTCAACTCAAGTGGAGTGATGTTTCCGATACGCTCTATGATGGGTTGAACAGTAGAATCCGCTGGTTAGTTTATCTCACACCGTTCGTGGCAGTTTTTATAACAGTCGTCCATGCACAATCACACCCTGTGCCACTTGTTGATCTAATTGGATGGCCTTTTGCTGCTAGTTTGGCTTTTGTTGTCTACTTGCTGTTTCAGCTTTCGTTCATCGCCAGTTGGATGACCCTCATCATCAGGGTGGCCAACCGCTATCTTTTCACTGCCGATATCGACCCACGCATCTACAAGCGAAACCTCAGCATTTTAACTTTCTGTCTGGTGCTGCCGAGCCAGCTTGTTATGGCGGCGGTCATTGGCGCGCCGATAGCCGCAATCATCGCGACGCTGGCTGTCCGCGACTATGCCGATTGGGTGCATTCCCCGGAAAAAGCCAAGCGTCTGCAAAAAAGCGGTAAAAAACGCGACTCACAGCCCACTGCGTCCCTGGAAATGCCTATACTGGAAGCGGAAGCATCGACCCAACAAGCGACTCAATAACACGTCCGTTAGGCCAGTCGGAGGCCATGCGATGAAGGTTCCCATACAGAAATCAGCCCTGTACATGTTCAAGTGGGGGGCACAGCTCGGCTTTGTGCTGGGCGCGCTTGCGGGCATCATCACGGCATTTTTGATAACCATTGAACCGATTGGCGCACTGGTCCTCGGTATTATGTTCGGTGGGGCTTTTGGCTTGGCCGCTGGTGCGATCATGGGCATGGGGCTGGGCATCGCCTATGGATTTGTTGCCCGCTGGGTCTATGAAAAAGTCGATTTCAGCAGCTTTCGCATCGGCCTGACGCTGTTGGGCGGCGTCGGTGCGGCGGCGATGGCCACCCGCGTCGAGTTGCTTTCTCAACTATTGCCGGAATACGCCTATATCGTGATAGCTGGGGTCGCTGCTGGATTGGCCAGCTATCGCTATGCCGGATGGTATCGTCAGCAGCGCAACAGCAAATTCAAGAACAAGGATGCCAGTGTAACGCCCTCTCGTCTGGCGGATGCCTCACCAGAACTTAAGGTCTCATTGTCCGACGACATGCTACACTATCAGGATAATCAACACTCACAGCGCTAACGGCGCTCTGCCGCACGTTGGGGAACCCATGCCATCGGAAACCTTTGAAAAATCCATCATCGTCAACCGCACCCCGCAGGAAATTTACGATTACCTCAGCCATCCCAACAGCTTTGTACGCCTGCAACCGCTGATCCGGGGTATTTACAATGTGCAGGAAAGTCGCAACATGGTTGGCCAGGTGATGTATACCTACGAAGCCACCGAAGAACTCTTTTTCTTTGGTTTCGTCAAGTACGATAACCACCTGTACGTCAATATGACCCTGGCCGATCCCGGTCGCATCATTTTGCAGGAAGTCGAAGCGCCGCTGAACGTGCGTCTCAAACAGTTGCTGAAGTTTGATTTGCGGGATGATGGCAGCAGCCAAGTGATCGACAGCATTGAACTAAACGCTCCGACTGGCTTGTTGGGTTATGCGGTACGCACTGCTAAAGAGGCCCATGCATCCCTGCTACAGGAGTTAAAGGCACGCATGGAGGGGTGATTCTCAGTATTCTAGATGAGTAGTATGTCTAATCGTCACCTTCATTCCACTCATTTCTCTCAAAGTCTTTGTGTCCTACATCGGTGAATCTTGATAAATCGTCCTCAGGACTATAGAGCTTGCCATCGGGCATCGTGGTGTTTGATTTGAATGCAGTTGGATCCACAATGATTGCATTTGCTAAGTTCGTGAGTGATAGATCAGCATCTTCAAAATCCGTAAAGGCACCAATGAAAGCATCCCCTAAGTTGCTCCGACGAATTCTCGTTCCGATAGCTTTTGTAGATTGAAATTTTGCGCCTGTCAGGTCAGTCTTCCAGATGCTCGCGTTTGACATGTCTGCGTTGTATAAACAAGCTTGTGCTAGGAATGCCAGATCAAAAGAGGAATTCTCAAGTTCCGACCTAATAAATGTTGCTCCTTCTAGATTGGCTCCCGTGAAATCGGTTCCTTTTAGGTTCGCATCATTTAGGTTTGCCTGTGCAAGGTTGGTTTCGCTTAAATCTGCTCCTGCTAGCAAACCATTTTCACCTTCTAGCCATCCTTCATATCGTAATCGATCAATAGCACCAATAGCCATTTCATTCGAGCGACTCTTAACTTGCCATAGTAGATCTCGTTTGAGACGTTGAGTCTCTCGAACATTATCCCGCCACCTATCAAGTCTATAAATAAGTGCAACTGCTACACAGGTACTCAGGATTTCAGGCCAGATTCCACTAATAAACCAATCATCTAAATCAGCAGTAGAACGAATGCCAATGAGGTAACCTAATATGCCACCCATAAACAGACCAGGCAACAACCACAGCCATACGTTCTCGACAAACCAGTGTCTTTTGATTTCGTCCCATCTGGAATTATTTTCCGGATTTGCATCCATTGATGTGCTCTCTCAAATTTGCCACAGGAAATACTAGTTCCAATGCTACTTCGTCGCTCGCAACAACCCCATAATAGGCTTGCCCAGTACCCGCCGACCCAAGCGAATCAATCCACCCAGGCCCCGCGCCAATAGCTCCGGCGGCGGCGGATACAGCACCGGGTAGGGTTCCAGGCCCAGGTTGCTGAGTACCGTATTGGCCGCGGCGATGCCCGTCGTGGTGCTGCGTTCCATCCACAGGGCAGGCGTATCGTGCCGCACCCAATCCCCACAGGCGGCGATGCCATCCCAGGGTGTATTGACCGCCAGCGTGCGCTCATCCGGCACCCGGAAGCGGGTTTGCACGCCACTGTTCCGCCGGACCGTGCCATACAAAAATTGCCCTTTCAGCCCCGGCCATGCACGTGTGACTTCGGTTGCACAGGCGGCCATCAGGTTGGCATCAGGCATATCGAGCACATCCTTGGGACCATAGACGTGCATCTCGATGGCGCTGCCGCCGGTCGCATCATGCCACTGGCGGAAGTCATCATAGATGCGGTGCAGCCAGAAAAAATTATCCGGCAAAAAGTCACCCGTCAGCATCCCGCCCATGACGCCTTCCGGCGGGGATGTTTTGTACCACAGGCGCACGACCGCATTGCGCAGTCCTTCGGGGAAAATCATCTCTGCCGCGTCCGCAGCGGTGTCTTTGCTGGCTGCCAGCAGTCGTTGTGCGCCGGGGGCATCGGTGGCGATGATAACGTTCTTCGTATGGAAGCGGCGGACTTCACCTGTGCCAGCAGTGGCGACGACCTGCCAGCCCACGTCGCTGCGGTCAATCCGGGTGACGGTCATGCCGCCCATGACATAACCCTCATTGGCTGTGATGCTATCTATCAGCGGCTGAATCAGGCTGGTGTGGGTATCGGCAGGGAAAAAGCGCAGTTGCCACGCATCGCGGCGTAACATGGTATAGAAGCGCAGCCCCGCAATGAACGCCGTCAAGTCGATGTCTTCCTCGGAAGCTGCCAGCAGATTGACGGCCAATCCGGTGAAGGTCGCACGCAGGTTGGGCGTCCACCCCCGGAAGTAGATGCTCATCGGCAGGCCATCCAGCGAACGGCCTTCGCCAATGGGGTCAAAGCCGACCGTCAGCGCCGTGCTCACCAGCAAACCAGGCAGCGACAAAAAATCCCAGGGGGCGATGTTGGCCCAGATCGAGGGGTTGAACAGCAAATTCAGGTAATGGAAGGGCGCCGGAATGTACTTGGAGCGAACAGCATTTCCGGCTTCCATATGACGGACGTGCTTGCCCCAGCGGTTGACCCAATCTTCGCCATAACTGAGCTGCAACTTGGTATCCGTGAAGCGCTCAATGGTCGCACGCAAATTGAGATAACCACCCCACACACCATGCACGCTGTGTTCCGTTTTGAAGGTCCAGTCCTGGCCTTCATGGGCGATGACATCCGGTTTGCCGCCACTGAGTCGTCCACCGGGCCATAGGCTGTCGGCATCCAGGACCAGGGGCTCGGCACCGCGTTCTGCCAGATGGGCCGCTGCCGCTAGCCCAGCCAGTCCCGCGCCGATGACTACCACCGGGAACAGATCGTCATATTCTTGGGAATGCGTATTTTCAGACATGGCTTGATTGTAAGCCAGGGGATCGCACTTGGGAATGAGCGGGTGGCATGAACTTCTGTGTGGTCCAGTCCATTACCATACACAAGGCGTAGGCAGACACGGTAAACTAGCGGCAAATGATGACTTTATGGAGAAGTGCCCCATGCTCAAGCCGTTGAACCTGAATGCAGATGCCCCCTGGCGTACTCGTTTTGAAGCTGCCCGTATCGTCGATAGTGACATTGCCACGCGCAACCCACAGCGCGGTGTCGTCACCGCCAATATCGATGGCGCGTACCAACTGTATGCCTGGGATGTGCCAACGGGTCAGCTCACCCAGATGACCGATTTCCCAACAGGCAAGGTCGGCGGCACGATTTCCGCAGATGGCGAGCGTATCTACTACCTGCATGACGAAGGCGGCGACGAGATCGGCCACTACCACTACAAGCCCATTGGCGGCGGCGATCCCGTGGACATCAGCCCCAATATGCCCGCTTATGCGTCTAACTATTTCACAGAGTCGTTTACGGGCAATCACTACGGATTTATGGCGGCGAATCAGCATGGTTTTTTCATCTACGTCATCGACAACGTCAAAGGCGGCGATCCGCTGTTCCGTTATGAATCCGGCGTGTTATGTGCTGGGCCGCTGTTGTCTTATGATGGCGAAATTGCCGTCATCGCCACCACGGAAAAAGCTAAAACGCTGCACTTCAACTTGGAAGCGTATGACGTGCAGACAGGCGAAAAACTGGGTGAACTATGGGATGGCCCTGGGACCAGCATCCAGCCGATTGGCTTCGCCCGTCGTGCTGGGGATATGCGCTTTTTGGCGACCAGCAGCGCCAGCGGCTATCCGCGCCCACTTATCTGGAATACACGTACCAATGAGCGCGTCGATCTGCCCATCGACGATATTGTGGGCGATGTCACCGCGTTGGATTGGTCCGAAGATGGTCGTCTGATCCTGTTGCGGCAGATGCACATGGCCCAAAGCAAGTTGTGGTTGTATGACACCGAAACTAAGCAAACCAGCAAACTAGATCATCCTTCTGGCAGTTATGGCAAAGCCTATTTTTCGCCGGATGGCACCCTCTACGCCCATCTGAGCGATGCCACCAACCCGGAACGTGTTGTCGAGTTGGATATGTCGGGTGCCTTTTTGCGCGTTGTGCTGGATGCCGCCGCCGACCAGGGCGGGATTCGACCGACCAGCGTGACGTTCAACAGCGCCGATGGCACGCCCATACAGGCTTGGCTGTATACGCCAGAGGGCGACGGTCCCTTCCCGACAGTGGTGCATACGCATGGTGGCCCGACAGGTGTCATGACTGAGCGCTACATGCCGGATATTCAGGCATGGCTCGATCACGGCTTTGCTTATTTCACCATCAACTTCCGCGGCAGCACCACCTTCGGCAAGGATTTCCAGGATGCCATCATCGGCAATCTAGGCGATCTGGAAGTGCAGGATGTCGTTGCCGGGACGCAGTGGCTCATTGACGAGGGCATCGCCCAGCCGGATATGATCCTCAAGACGGGTCGCAGCTATGGGGGCTATATGACCCTGCAAACCATCGGCAAAGCGCCGGATCTATGGGCGGGTGCGATGGCCATCGTCGCCATAGCCGACTGGCGGCTGATGTACGAGGACCAGGCCGAGACGTTACGTGGTTACCAGCGGGCGCTGTTCGGTGGCTCGCCGGATGACCTGCCGGAAGCGCATATCAAATCTTCGCCAATTACCTATGCTGAACAGGTTAAAGCGCCGCTGCTGGTTATCCAGGGCCGCAATGATACCCGCTGCCCGGAGCGCCAGATGGAAGTCTACGAGGCCAAAATGCGCGACCTGGGCAAGCAAATTGAAATCAGTTGGTATGAAGCCGGACACGGTGCGATGACCATCGACGAGCAAATTCGCCAGATGGAGCTGATGCTGCGCTTTACTTATCGGGTGTTGGGATAGCGGCTATCGGTGGGTTGGGAGGGTATCCAGAAGCCGAAGGTACTGCCTTCGTCGGGTACGCTCTCGACCCAGACATCACCACCATGCCGCTGGATCACGGTCTTGACGAAGCTCAGTCCCAGGCCGCTGCCCTGGATGCTGGTGTCTTTGATGTTGCCGACACGGTAAAACGACTCGAACAAATACGGTAGATGCTCTTCAGTGATACCGAGGCCATTATCTGTCACGGAAAAATAGAAACGGTCGGCGGCATACCAGCTATGGATATGGATGGTCCCGCCTGTTGGTGTGTATTTGATGGCGTTGCTAATTAGATTTTCCATCGATTGGCGTACCAGTACCGCATCGACCGTAATGCGTGGCGCGCCTTCTAACTCCAGATCACGCGTGAGGTCTTGCGCTTTGGCCTGGGCTGCCATACGCGTGTTGACGATCACCAGCTTGGTCATCGCCCCCAGGTCAGTTTGTTCTTGCAGCTCCAAGGGTGATTTGCGAATGCGCTCGACGCGCAGCAGATCATCGACCAACCGTCCCATGCGGTCAACTGAACCTTTGATAATATCCAGGTGCTGCTCAATGGATGTGCTGGTGGGTGTTGGTTCCAGATCGCCGAGTTCTACGCCGATCATATCCGTGTAGCCAGAAATCAAAGCCAACGGACTGCGCAGATCGTGGGTGGCCACCCGCAGCATCTCGTCTTTAAAACGACCCAGGTCGCCCAGCGCAGTCACGTCATTTAAGACGATCACATGCCCCAACTGCTGCTGTTCGCCACTCGTCCAGCCCGTGATGCTTACCTGGAAATCGCGCTGCATACGTTCTGAACGCAGTTGCAGCGGCTCACACACTTCTTCTGGGCATATATGCGTGATGACAGCTTCCAGCATCGGTTCATAAGCCACAAAATCGATTAGAGGTTGGCCGCTAATAGTCTGGTCACGCTTAATGCCCAATAGCTGGCGTGCAGATCGGTTGACCAACACCAACTGATGAAGATGGTCAATGACGATAATTGCTTCGTTGAGCGCTTGCAGGGTCGCGCTCAGTTGCTCACGGCGAGCGTGCATTTCATAATAAAGCGACACGTTGCGCAGAGCGCTGACCACCTGATTGCTGATGATGGTCATGATGCGCAGATGAAAGGCCGTAAACTGGTTGGGTTGGGCATGGTACAGCGAGAACAACGCCACGACTTTGGCCCCCACACGGACGGGAATACACAACACCGAACGTATCGGCGCGCGCTCATCGGTGAACTGGTTCCAATGGCTATCGTGCAGGGTATCATCGATGATGTACCCACATTGATGATCGTAGACGCTTTGATAGATGCTGCCATCTTCTGGAACGGGGATGACATCATAAGGCTGTTGGTCAATGAGCCGTCGTAAAATTTGCCAGTATTGGACATCTTCCATCTGATGCTTGACCACATACAGGCGAGTAGACTGTGCCCCGGTGATCTTGATAATAATTTGGACGACACGCTCAATAACCCCCTCAAAGTTGGTGGTTTGCAAAAGCTGGGAAATATCCGCCAACAACTGCAAATCATCAAACGAGGGTTGATGGGAAGTCGTATTTGCTTCGGGGGGAATAGGGACTAGATTTGTATTCACGTTGCCAGTCATCCCGTAATAAAGCGTTGTTCACCATTAAGTGAAGCATAGCGCCTAAATATGCACAACTAACACAAGCTACATTTTATGTTACATTACGTTAAGTTGCGGCTTTATTACGTAGTAATACGGGCATTATTACAAATTTGTGTGATTATTCCCCTAGAAAAGTACGTTCATAAGCGATGAGCTGGCGTTCGTCGTCAATCGGGATATAGGCGCGGCGTTGGTAACCCAGGCGGTCGTAAAAGGCCAACAAGCGCGAATGATTGGCCACTGCATCGAAGCGCAGTGACTCGATTCCCAACTCCTGGCAGATGCGCTCGACTTCTTCCATCATCCACTTGCCAATGCCCATACCCTGGTGCGAGGGTAGCACCCCGACGCCGCCCAGGTATAGCGCCCGATGGTCGGCATCAGCCCACATATCCAGACGATAATAACTGCGGGGTGTTCTGGCGAGGTTGAAGGTCGCGACCAGCAGCTCATCGGCGAAGATGGCATAGATATGCTCGCGGTCACTGATTGCCAGAAAGCGCTCAAAGGTACGGAAGGGATACCAGTGGCCCAGTCCCAGGGTCCGGTGCATGTGTTCCCCGGCCAGCGCTAGAATGCCATACAGCGCTTGCAGATCGGCCTCTTCAGCCTGCTTGAGCGTGAGTTGTGGTTTTTTCGCCATCGAGAGTCCTGATAGTACACGTCGATTAATGCCCGTATTATACCTGTCATCGCTGTTTGTTGGATGCCTACTTGGCCTTTTTTGATGCCTTTCATCTGTGCTTTGTGGCGCAATTGCAAGTAGGCGGTTAGCTGGCTTTCCTGTACACTAGGCGCGTTACCCAAACAACCCGATGACTCGACCATTTCCTCTTTGGAGTGTCCCTCTTGAGGCGCAGCACGCTCCGCACTCTGCTTGCTATCTTTCTGATTGTTTTTACGGCTGGCGTCGCCTGGTTGATGATCGCACCGCCGACAACTGACATCACCGTGCGTGAGTGCGTTACCGGCGCGGACGATGCCTGTTTGACCCTTCCGCGCGTGATGGGTGACAATCTCAATGGCGAAACCATCACCCTGCCTGATGACATCAGCAGCGAGTATGCCTTGCTGGTTGTTCCCTTTGACCGTGAGCAGCAAACTCAGGCGGCCAATTGGCTGCCCGTGTACCAGGACATTGTTGCCGAGCACGACAACCTGTCCTATTACAGCGTGGCGATCCTGGTGGTAGAGGCGCCTTTCCGGCCTCTGGTCGTGGGCGGCCTGAACGTTGCTATTGTCGACCCGGAGGTGCGTCAGGCAGTCATGATTGCCTTTGTCGAAGAAAGCGACCAACAAGATGCACTGACTGCCCTCAATCATGCCGACGAACCGTCCTTGTTGGCGTTGCTGGTCAATCAGCAGGGGGAAGTGCTATGGCAGCATGCAGGCGTCTACGAACCCAGCGCCGCAGATGAACTGCGTACAGTCATCACAAACATGGATGGTAACTGAGAAATTTAGAAGTGCATCCTGCATTTTACGGCGCATATTGACGAGGCATCTGGTATACTGTGGCGTAGATTTGAGCCGATTGAATGAACATGCCGGGCAGATTAGTGTCCGGCGGGTAACGAGGAGTAGGCCAGGATGGCATTAGAAACCGCCCTGAAATTTTTGGAACGGCTGGAAAAAGAAGATACGCTGCGCACGCAGTTGTACATCAGCAAAGCCGATTCCTTAGACAAGTTGATCCAGTTCGCCCACGGTAAAGGCTTCGTCGTCACCGAGGACGATATGACCACCGCCCTGGACGAATACCAGGAGCAGTTCCCCAAAGGTACGATTGAACCTCTGCGTCAGTTGCCTGCTGGTCGCTAACCCTTTTTTTGACGAATGCCATCAGGACACCCGCCTGTCGGTGTGTCCTTTTACATTCCCTATAAGGGGACATGCCTTGCTGCATCGCCGTACGTTATCGCCATTGTTATGAGATAGTTTCCACCTGAGCAAGGCTGATGTTAGGACGTTATTTTATTGTAATGGCGAATATCGTCAGGAATAGTTATAAGCAACGTCAAACGACCACATCACCCCATGACGCCCTGCAACAAACCAACATTAATCTGTTTGCGACAGGGCCTTAATGCTGGGAGAAGGCAAAATATCCCTATAGTGATGGTAGGCGTTTGTGACAGGGGGCAGCGTGTGCCCGGCAAAACGACCCAGATAAGGTAAACGCAACGGGATGAATAACAAGGCCTTGGCCTGCCAAACCGAATATTATTACGTAGGTGCCGTCATTGACGACCTCTATGAACTGACCGATTTTGTCGGCTCAGGCGGTATGGCCTGCGTCTATCGCGCTGTAGAAATTGGCGCGCCCCATCCCTATGCGATCAAGTTCCTCAAAGCCGAGTATCACAACCAGGCCTACCTGATTAAGTTCTTCGAGAACGAAGCCAGCAACATGCGTGATCTGGCGCATCCCAACATCGTGCGCTTTTATCGCTTCGTCAATCGCGATAACTACAGCTATATCATCATGGACTACGTGGATGGATATGCGCTGTCGGAAATTATCAAGCGCATGTACGAGCAACAGCGCCACATTCCGCTGAATGAAGTAGTGCGCATCATGACGCAGGTCGCCCGCGCACTCGATACGATCCACCGCGAAGGCTTTGTGCATCGTGATATTAAACCGGGCAATGTCCTCATCCAGAAGGATGATGGCAAAGCGTACCTGACGGATCTGGGCATCACCACCGACGCCCAGACGATGGTCAGCGGGGCCGGCACAATTGCGTATATGGCCCCGGAACAGGCCGAAGATGGCATGAGCGACCATCGCGGCGATATTTATTCCTATGGCATCATGCTCTTTGAGATGCTGGCTCGTCAGCGGCCTTATAGCGCAGCCCCAGGCGCCAGCGGACGCATGGCGGAGCAATCGCTCATTCGGCAACATAAAGACGCGCCGATTCCCGATATTACGAGTTTCCGAGATGACCTGCCGGACGAACTCAACGTCATTATGCGTAAAGCGCTGGCCAAGCGCGCCGATGACCGCTATGATAGCATCCTGGAATTGGCATTTGATGTCCATAATGTGCTCAAGCCAATGCTCAATCGGGATATGCAGGACTTCACCCAGATTTCCCATCTGACGCAGCGGCAAACCCTGACAACTCCCGCTATCGATATGAGCCAACCGGACCGCAGCGGATCAGTTTGGCGGATGATTGCCACGCTGGCGATCATCGCGCTAGGGTTGCTTCTAGGCGGCGTTGCCCTTTTTAACAGCAGCACACAGCCGGTAGCGTCATTGACGAATGTGGCGCTTATGGGCGCAGATGCGACTGAAACGCCCACGCCGACATCGACACTCACCCATACGCCGACCGCGACCAACACGCCGACCGCGACGCCAACGCTCACCTATACGCCGTCGTTCACGCCGACTGCGACCCATACGCCCACTGTCACGCCGACCGTAACATCAACCCAGACACTTACGCCGACGGATACGCCACAAGCAACCCATACCCCGTCAGTGACGCCATTGCCGACCGACACGCCGACCCTGACGCCTACGCCTGTGCCTTTCATCGATCCCAATGCGCCAATCTATGCGCTGATCGGTGGTCTGGATGCCTTGGCCGAGCCGGATAACGTCGAGCAGCTCCTTCTGGATACCTCACGCGGTGATGAACTGCGTTACCTGCGCATGGGCCAGGTCAATGGTTTTAGCATCGAAGTCGATGTGGATGACGATAGTATCGACCTGATCGAAGGCTATGGTATCGCTTTCCGTATGCAGGACCCGCTCAATTACTATTTGCTGCGCATAGACCCGGTGCTGCAAAGCTGGAGCGTCGACAAGATCATTGCAGGTGATCAACGGCCAGAAGTGCGAGAAGATGGCACGTTTGTCGCAAGCGACCCAACCCAGTTACGCTTGACCGGACTGGATAACCTGTTCGTCATTGAAATTGGCGACAGCGAGCCGATCATCTACCAGGATAGTGCCTTTGCGACAGGTAGCGCCGCGTTGTGGTTGTCTGCGGCTGGCCCGGTTGCACTGGATAATCTGAGTGTGTCGATCATTGGCCAGGAAGCTGTCGTCGCGCAGGCGGTCGGGCCGACCCCGGCACCTGGCATCGGTGATCCTTATCGCTTCTTGCGCGAGGACGTCAACAACCTGTTGGCGACCAACGAAGTTGCTACCAGTTCGATCAACTGCCCGGCCTATATTGACGTGTATGAGCAACTATCGCGGCATCAACAGAACCGCAGCGAACAGGTGCAAACCCTGGCGCAGCAGGTGCAGGATGTTGGACAGTTCATCTATACGCGCTGTCAGGCGGAAAGCCCTAACGGTCCATTG
Organism: Anaerolineaceae bacterium; assembly: GCA_002699585.1. Lineage (GTDB taxonomy): Bacteria > Chloroflexota > Anaerolineae > Aggregatilineales > Phototrophicaceae > Phototrophicus. Next base: position 38,049 of record PABP01000014.1, read on the forward strand.
GCTTTCATCAATGAGGGCCAGGGCTATATTGACTGGGAAGCCACGCTGAGGTCAGTTTTGACACAAATCAGCCAGGATGAAACTTCTTGAAACGGGGTCAAAAGGGGTATTTCCTGACGTAAGACTCACCCCGGTACGCCACGTCATAAGGGGGCAAGCCACGGCCCCTAACACGGGTTTTATGACACCCATTGCATAAAATCTCCGTCAGAATTAAATTTGTGGCCTGTTCCATACACCTAGTTTTGCGTTAGACTAGTAGAGTAACTTCCGTATATAGACAAGAAAGTCCTACGAGGGTGTGATCTATGCCGATCTACACATATCGCCGCGAGGATGGCAGCACATTTGACATCCGTCAGAAATTCACCGATGACGCCCTGACTGTTGACCCGGAGACAGGCCAGAGCGTGGTTCGTGTCGTCCAACCGGCCAACATCGTTTTCAAGGGCAGTGGATTTTACGTCACTGACAACAAGTCTGCTCGCAGCAGCACCGCCACCGGCAGCGACGCCGCTAACGGTAACGGCAGCAGCAATGGCAACGGTAGCAGTAACGGCAGCAATAATGGCAAAGCCAATGGTACCGCTGACAGTGCCAGCCCGCGTGCTGAAGCCTCGACAGCATCCAGTAGCAGCGCTTCTTCGGCCTCTGCCGGAGAGAGTTAATCCCTGGCTGCATAATCCGCTATATTGCGATTCATCATACCCTGGTAGCTAGATCAGGGTATTTTTGCGTTCCAATTAGTTGTCTTAGCCGCTCGATGTGACGAAGCCGAGTGCCCTAAACGAGAAGAGCAGCACATCCTGTACGAACTTATATCTATGGATGGGCTATGCTGTCATGGTGGCTGTCACAAGACTTGCTACAGAATCAAAAATACAGAATCAAAAAGGCCGACTCGCATAAGTCGGCCCTTGGTTGTTCCCACATGGTGCAGTCTAAGCAGAGACGCGCACGCCTGGGCCCATGGTCGAGGTGACGACCATCTTGCGGATGTAGACGCCCTTCAAGCTTGAAGGTTCCTGGGCTTTGACGGCGTCAAAGGCAGTTTGCGCGTTTTCCTGCAACTTCTCCAGATCAAAGCTGGCTTTGCCGACAGGAAAGTGCAGGTTAGCTGTCTTGTCATTACGGAACTCGACACGCCCCGCTTTTAGTTCTTCGATAACACGGCCTATGTCATCCGGCTGGACGACGGTACCGGCCTTGGGGTTTGGCATCAACCCACGTGGGCCCAGAATACGCGCGATACGACCGACCTTACCCATCATCTGGGGGACGGCGACAGCGGCATCAAAATCCAACCAGCCTTCGTTCTGGATGCGAGCGATAATCTCGTCATCTGCAATGATGTCCGCGCCAGCATCTTCAGCCGCTTTGGCGGCGTCGCCTTCTGCGAAGACCAGGATGGTCACCTTCTTGCCGAGGCCGTGCGGTAGCATCACTGTGCTACGCACTTGCTGGTCGGCATGGCGAGGATCAATGCCCAGTCGGAAATGCATTTCGACCGTCTCGTCGAATTTGGCGGTCGCCATTTCCTTCACCAGCGCGATGGCTTCATCAAGCGGGTATTCTTGTGTTTTGTCGAACTTCTTAGCGGCTTCTATGTAACGTTTGCCACGAGCTGCCATAATTGTTTCCTCCTGTGGTCTTGATGGGCGTAGGCCCTGCCACTCGTCGTTTGCTTATATTGTGTATGTTGGTTTTTGCTGATACAGATTGTGACTTTAGCCGATAGGGGCTTTAGTCAACAACTGTGATGCCCATGTTGCGGCATGTGCCTTCGACCTGCTTCATCGCGGCTTCGATGTCGAGGGCGTTCATGTCGTTGAACTTGACTTCGGCAATTTCCCGCACCTGTTGACGGGTCAACTGGCCGACGGTTTCCTCAATCGAGTTCCCGGCACCTTTGGGCACGCCTGCGGCCTTCTTAATCAAGAACGCGGTCGGCGGGCTTTTCAGGATGAAGCGGAAGGAACCGTCCTGGAAAATGGTGATTTCCGCGGGGACAATTTCCCCAATGCGGTTGGCGGTACGGGCGTTGTAATCCTTGACGAAGCCCATCAGGTTGACGCCATGTTGGGCCAGCGCTGGACCAATCGGCGGGGCCGGGTTGGCTTTGCCCGCTTGGATCTGTAGCGTGACGATTGCTTTGACTTTCTTTGCCATGTGGTTTTACCTTCTTAACTCACTTGATTTTCAGCAGCATCGATGCCAGATGCTGCACACTCATTGATCGACTCGTTTGTCTGATAGGGCACTTGTGGCCAGGTATGAGACGCACGAAGGGCGTAGGTATGCTACGCCCTGTCCAATTATATGGATGTTAGCCTGTTTATCCAGGGACATCTCGCCCAAGATTTTTAAATGAAATAACAACTCATGATGATGTGATGTTTGTTCTTAGATAACTTTGGTAACAAATTGCAGGTATCTTGTCTAATGACTAAAACTATATTAGCTCAAATAGAATGTTTGGTAATGAATCATATGTTAATAAGATTTGTGTTATTTATAAATATTACTAAATCATTGACTAGCTTAATTATTTTTTATAGGATATAGGTGAAGTCGACTTCAGCTTGAAACTATCTCAATGTAGTAGTCAGATACTTCAGGAGAAATATAATGCTAAAATCAACGTACAAATTGGTTGCTCTATGTATCCTTCTTGCACTATCCGCTAGTACTATGATGGCTCAAACTGAAGATAACCACTGTGTCATATGGTCCGTGGAAGATGGTGGAGGAACATTAGGATGCTATTCTACTTTAGCCGAAGCGATTCGCATTGCAACGGATGGTAAAGTAGATTTACCAAATAGTGCAGATATGAATACAGTAGATCAAGCCCTTAAGGAACATGCAATAGCTGAGCAAGTTGATAGGCAACCTAATTCCGAATTGAATATGCAACCAGCAAGTAGCACTGTCGTTGGAATTCTCTATGATTGGACTAATTATCAGAGTTCGAACTTCATCCTAATTGTTTCCGACCCTACTGGCTGTGCTACATATGGTTGGGGATTTAATTTGCCTAGTACTTGGCAAAATCGAGTTGAATCAGCAAGAGGCTATCAAGGATGTAACTACACACAAGTCTATGACCTTTTAGATTTCCAAGGTCCAACCTACAAATGCCCTAATGATTGTTCAACTTTCCTTGGATTAAATAATGATGCTGATTCTGTATATGTTTGGCCGTAGCAGCAAAAAGGAATAATGATATGTTAGTTGGCAACAGGAAGACAAAATCAACAAATCTAGTGGCCATTGTACCTAGAATGTGGAGAATAACAGCTATAATGATGATTATCATTATAACTATGCTACTCCTCGCATCTACAAAAACAGTCGTTTATACGTGTCAACAGGGCGTTTTACTTTCTGAAACCTCTACCCTGGAAGGTGAAATTCCGCCTTCTCACACAGAAACGCAAGTAATCGCACAAGGCGGGTGTTTTTTCCAAGTTCGATGGTTTGACGGACAGTATATCTCGTTGTTGTCCAACTAATGAAATAATCTGTTGTAAATAGGCATGGACAAAGAGTATGCGAAGCAAATACTCTTTGTCCTTTATTTGCTAGACTTTTTCGACTTCCAGGAAGCCCAGTTCGACCGGTGTCTCGCGTCCGAAGAAATCCACCATCACGCGGACTTTTAAGCGGTCGGGGTCAATCGAATTGACCGTGCCGATGAAGTCGTTGAACGGCCCACCCACAATACGGACCTTCTGGCCCACTTTGAAGTCGGCGCGCACTGTCGGGCCGCTGGTGTCGTCCATGCGGTCCATGATGGCTTTGACTTCTTCCACGCGCAGTGGGGTCGGCGTATTGCCCATACCGACGAAGCCCGTGACACCCGGAGTGTTACGCACCACATACCAGCTATCTTCATCGAGGATCATCTCGACCAGGATATAGCCGGGGAAGACGCGCTTCTCGATGGTCTTGCGTTTACCGTCTTTGACCTCGATCTCTTCTTCAGTCGGGATGACCACATCGAAAATCCGGTCGCGCATGCCCATCGTCTCGATACGCTGCTCAATCGCGTGGCGAACCTTATTTTCGTAGCCGCTGTAGCAATGCACAACATACCAATGACGTTGATCTTCTTCGTTCTGGCCCGTGCCATCGTCCAGCACAATCTTAACATCATCGACCGGATCATTACCATCATCCATGAAAACCGGTTGTGGATCATAATCCGGCTTTTGTTCCGGTTGGTTTTGTTGTTCGTTTTGTTGTTCGTTTGACTCTGAACCTTCCGGCATTGGGAAGATATTCTCGTCAACCATATTTGCCTCTCTTACCTTTCGCCATGGCTTATTTTCGCCGATGCCTGTCGCCGATGCGCCACCAGGTGCGCCTCGCCTATGCGGACGGGTTAGGGCCTACTATTGGCCTACAACCAACCGCGCCGCATCATCCAGAAGGCCCCGGCGATAATCAGAGCGAAGGAAATGACGAAGATGATTTCGTTCTGCAAGCCCAGGTCCAGGTATTGCCCAGCCAACACACTCAGTGTACCCAGGATCAAAGAGGACGCGACGGTGACGAGCAGGACGATACGTGCCAGACGCAATGCCTCTTCACGGGTTGGCCAACTCACTTTTTCCAGTTCGCTCTGGACACCTTCAAAGTAATCGCGCATGGAAAGGAAGGGGCGTGTCAGGGCATTCCCTTCTTGCTTATCGGTTCTTTTGCGACGACCCGGTGTCGCCCGACCTTTGCCGCTGGCATCGTTCTCGACTTCGCTGTCGCGGCGACGGCGTCCTTTTGTTTGTTTTTCTTCTGCTGTTTTTTCGGCAGCCATTCAACTACTCCTGTTATGCGCGCTGCACATAGGGTGGCGACGCGCTCCTTGCCAAACAATCGAGTTTACAGAATAACATCAATCGGATGTTTATGTGCCTATTGTAGCGCATCTTCGTCCAATAGATGAGGCACAGTTCTGGCGACGAGGCCGTTAACGGGCGTAATCGAGGGGGGAATTTTGGACCAAAAGGGCTAATTTGCCTTCTCTTATGTCTGTTCTGTCTTAGGGAGACGCTCTAGCACCCGGCAGATACGGTGTCATTTGTGCCTTATTAGGATGAGACTAATGCTTTCCTAGTGAGGTGTCTTCTGGCGCTCAGCATACCCAATTAGGCTTAGTTGTGATGGGACAACTTGCCTGAAAGCGAGATAAATTATTTGACATAGAAAACGTTTTCTGCTATTGTTTCCATCAATAGAAAACGTTTACTATAAATTAGCTATTTTTAGGAATTTTCTTCAAGAATCATGGCGACGATTAAAGAAATTGCAGAGGCTGCCGGGTTATCTATTGCCACTGTCTCGCGCGTCCTGAGCAACAGCAATTACCCTGTAAGTGATGACACGCGTGCGCGTATCCTCAAAGTGGCCCAGGAGTTGGGTTACTCACCGAACCTCGCAGCACGCAGCTTACGTACCGATCAATCCTCCCTAATCGGCGTCATTCTCGATAATTTCTCGTCCACCTGGGCACCGATCATCATCCGCGGCTTACAGGATGTCCTCCACAGCCGGGGTTATTTTTCGATGGTGGTCAACATCCCGTGGCAAATTTACTCTCAGAGCGATGTCGTCCAGAATTTGTTAGGGCATTCGGTGGATGGCTTTGTTTTTGTGGAAACATGGCATCCAGTTGGCGAACACCTGGGCCTCTTGAACGAAAAGCCCTATGTCACTGTTCACCGCTTGTTCCACGAGCCAGACCCGTTCAGCGTTATTCCCGACGATGTCTACAACAGTACCCTGACGATTGACCACTTGATCCAGTTAGACCACCAGCGGATTGCCTATATCGCTGGCCATGAAGAGTATTTTTCTTCAGAAGAGCGCCTGACTGGCTATAAGCAATCACTCGCAAATGTCGGGCTGCCTGTTGAGCAGGATTTAATCTTCCGGGGTGACTGGTCCATCACCAGTGGCTATCAAAATTCACAACGCATCTTTGCGCTGGCAAATCGCCCAACGGCGATTGCTGCGGCCAACGATCAAATGGCTTATGGGGCTATACTTGCGGCGCAGGATGCGGGTCTGCGTGTCCCAGAAGACATTGCCATTGTGGGCTACGATAATGATGAAATCGCTCAAGTATCCAACCCGACAATCACCACTGTCCAGATGCCCTTGTTCAAGATGGGGCGCATCGCAGCCGAAAATTTGCTCAACCGTATTCATGGAAAAGAGCACGTTGCCACTGAACAACTCATCAAAGGTGACTTGTTCATCCGGCAGTCTAGCGGTGACCCGGCAGGAGCAGACATCCGAGCACATGACTACACCCGCGATTCGAACATACCCGACAGTCAACGCACGCGACGCTAAACCCATACAAGACCGTATTCGGAAGGGCCAGCGGCAAACTATTAATACATAACTTACAGCAACGGGTGTCGAATCGTATGAGATGGAATACACAGCTTTGATCATATGGAGGGAAAGGACAACTTATCGGACAGACTGCCTTTTTGACCACTTCTTGTAATTTAGCTTTTTTGTCGAATTAGGAGATTAAGTATGAATATTCGTAGACTTAGCACCGCCGCTTTGCTACTGGGCCTACTTATCATGAGCTTGGCACCGCTATCTGCGCAAGATGAGCCAGTCACCATGACCATGTGGGTTCGCAGCATCAACTTTTCGGTGCAGACCCTGGTTGATGAATGGAACGCTACCCACGATAATCAGATCGAACTGACGGAAGTCCCGGCTGCGGAATTCGTGACCAAGATGGGCGCGGCTGTCGCCGCTGGCGAAGCCCCAGACATCGCCAGCATCGACCTGATTTATACGCCGGCCTTTGCATCCGCTGGTCAGCTGGTTGACCTGACGGAATACGTCAATGCCCTGCCTTATGCGGATGACCTCAGCCCGGCCCACATGACACTCGGTGAATATGAAGGTCGCAACTATGCTGTGCCGTTCGCTGCTGAAGGTTCGTTCCTGATCTACAACGTCGACTTGTTTGAACAAGCGGGCCTGGATCCAGAGAACCCGCCGACGACCTGGGACGAGGTTTTGGAAGCTGCACGTGCCATCACAGCCCTGGGCGATGACACCTACGGTTACTACTTTGCGGGTAACTGCGCTGGTTGTAATGCTTTCACCTTCCTGCCCTTCATCTGGGCCAGCGGTGGCGATGTCCTGAGTGAAGACTTCTCCCAGCCGACCCTGGAAGAAGACCCGGCCGTAAGTGAAGCACTGGCACTCTACCGCACTATGTGGGAAGAAGGCTTGATCCCCGAAGGTGCTATCGTTGATGGTGGCGAAAACTTCACCAATGCCTTTGCTTCTGGCACGATTGGCATGGCGGGTACAGGTGCATTTGGTATCGACAACTACAAAACCAACTATCCTGACCTGAACTTCGATGTGACCTATATCCCCGGCAAAGATGGCGGTACGGCTTCCTTTGGTGGTGGCGACAATATCGGTATCCCCACTGGCTCTGAATATGTTGAAGAAGCCTGGGAATTCATCGAGTGGACCCTGTCGGAAGATGTTCAGCTAGAGCTGTACGCGGGCAATAATCAGCTCCCCGTACGCCTGTCGCTGGCTGACAATGAATACTTCGAAGAAGACCCACGCCTGAGCTTGGCGGCCAGCACCCTTTCCGTTGGCCACACGCCCTACAGCCTGGTCTACAACGACCTGTTCAACGATGCCAACGGCCCCTGGTTGTTGATGCTGCAAGTCGCCATCTTCGATGGTGACATCGACGGCGCTATCGCAGAAGCACAACAGCGCTTTAGCGAAATCATGGGCGGATAACGCCTTGTCGAGGTGCCCGCACCGACCTGATCGGCTGCGGGCACCTTACCCCACGCCTAGACAGAAGTTAGGTTCTAAACGAAGGATACGTTATCTTGACGACATCATTGTCTTTGCAACGGCTCTCCTGGGATCAAAGACGCAAGCTAACAGGGGTACTGTTTGTTCTTCCAACTGTCCTTTTTGTCGTTGTCTTTTTTATCATCCCCCTGTTGATGACCTTTGGCATGTCATTTTACGATTGGCCACTTTTTGGTGATCACACCTTTGTTGGCCTGCAAAATTATACGGACCTGGCCAAAGATCGACAGTTTTTAAAGAGCATTGATTTTACGGCGCGTTATACCTTGATGATTACACCGCCGATTTTTGTCCTGGGCTTCATTCTGGCGTCGCTTGTGCGCCATAACATCCCTGGCATCAGCATTTTCAGGACAATTTTCTTTATGCCGGTGGTCATTGGCCTGGGTGTTTCCAGCTTGTTATGGGTCTGGCTGCTGAACGATCAGGTGGGCATCATCAACAAGATCATGCTGGACCTGGGCATTGTGGAAAAAGCACAACTATTTATGGCTCGACCTGATAGCGCGATGGCTGTGATCATTATTTCTGTCATCTGGAAGACGGTTGGTTTTACCATGATCCTGCTGTTGGCGGGGTTGCAAGCCATACCGGATGAGTTGTACGAATCCGCCGATGTCGATGGGGCGGGATACTTCCAGAAGTTGCGCTTCATCACCCTGCCGCTGATGCGTCGAACCATCGCGCTGGCGTTGATTCTCTCTGTGATTGGGTCCGTATTGTCGTTCGATCAGTTCTACATCATGACCGGCGGCGGCCCGCGGAACAGCACAATCTCCGTTGTTTACTGGATCTTCAACAACTCCTTCACCTACTTCAAGATGGGCTATGGCGCGGCAATGTCGATTGTCTTGTTGGTCGTGCTGGTGCTGCTCAGTGCCGTTCAATTCTATCTATTGCGGGATAATACCTAAATGACTACCAACATACAGCCAAACACGAACGTCGTTTTTTCAGCCACGGATCAGTCGCAACAACAGGCGCGACGCAGGCGCAACAGATTGTTCTTAGCGATGCGCTATGCTGTCCTCATTGTGCTGGCATTGTTATTTCTGTTTCCGATTGTCTGGTCGTTCCTGAATTCGATTAAACCGCCTGCGGAGGCCCTGGCCGTCCCGCCGACTTACCTGCCAACGACCATTGTGCTCGATAACTATATGGAGCTAACGACCTTCGGGCGGATTGGTGTTGTGCAGCATGTGGGTAACAGTGCCTTCGTCGCCTTGCTGACGGTCGTTGGCACGATTGTTCTGAGTACATTGGGCGGCTATGGTTTTGCCCGCTTTGAGTTCCGGGGCAAGAACATCATGTTCATCATGGTGCTATCGACCTTGATGATCCCGTTCCAGTCGATCCTCATCCCCCTGTTTGTGATGCTCAGTAAAGTCAATTTGCATAACAGCCTGTTCGGCTTGGCGCTGGTGTATATCACCTTTCAGTTGCCCTTTGGCATCTTCCTGATGCGCAATAGCTTTTTGGCTGTTCCCAAAGAGATTGAAGAATCGGCCTTACTCGATGGCTGTACGTCGCTAAGCGTCCTGTACCGCATGATGCTGCGCCTGGTCCTGCCGGGGATCGTCACGGTGGCGATCTATGCCTTCATCAACTCCTGGAACGAGTTCCTGGCTGCTTTGATCTTCATGACAGATCAGAACAATTTCACACTGCCGATCTTCCTGACGAATGTGCGCAGTGGGTTGTATGGCATCATTGACTGGGGCGCATTGCAGGCCGGTGTGATCGTGTCGATCATTCCCAGTCTGGTGATCTTCCTGCTTTTGCAGCGATACTACATGAATGGTCTCATGGGCGGGGCTGTTAAGAGCTAGCCCCTATTTATGAGGCCCTATTTATTCTACTTTGTACTCAGGATAGCAAAACATGAAACAATTGCCGTCTAACCGAGAGCCGCTGTACCCCACAGCGTTCACTGCGCTGCCCTTGGGGGCCGTCAAAGCCAAAGGCTGGCTGCTGGATCAACTGCGCATCCAGGCCAACGGCTTGACCGGGCATCTCGACGAAATATGGGAAGATGTTGGTCCCAATAGTGGCTGGCTGGGCGGAACCGGGGAAGCCTGGGAGCGCGGCCCTTACTATCTGGATGGGCTGGTACCGCTGGCTTATCTGCTGGATGATGAACGCCTCATCAAGAAGGCTCAACCCTGGATCGAATGGAGCCTGAACAGCGTACAGCCCAATGGCTTTTTTGGCCCGCGTAACCCGGATTGGTGGGCGCGGATGGTCATGCTTAAAGTGCTGATGATGTACTACGAAGCGACCGATGATCAGCGCGTGATTGATTTGATGCTGGGTTATTCGCGTTATCAGCAAAAAGCACTGATGGCCCGTCCGCTCTATACCTGGTCCGAGGCGCGGGTGATGGATAACGTGCTGGTGATTCACTGGCTATATAACATCACAGGCGAGGCCTTCTTGCTCGATCTGGCCGACGACCTGATTCAGCGCTCGACGGATTGGGCTGAGTTACAGGCCAACTATAAGCTCAAGGACTACCTGCCGTTGGCAGAGTGGGATGGGGGCATGGCGACCCATGTCGTCAACAACGCGATGGGCGTCAAAGGTCCCGGCGTGTATTACGCGCAGACCGGCAAAACCTGGGACCGTATCGCGTCACGGCTGGGCATCGAGCAGTTGATGAAACATCACGGCCAGCCCAACGGTATTTGGAGCGGTGACGAGCACCTCAATGGGACATCGCCTACTAGTGGCACAGAACTTTGCGCGGTCGCGGAGTATATGTTCTCGCTGGAAGAACTCATTCGCATCCTGGGTGATCCCTTCTTCGGCGATCAACTGGAGCAGGTGACGCTCAATGCCTTGCCAGCGACATTCTCTGCGGATATGTGGGCGCATCAATATGACCAGCAGGTCAATCAGGTGCTAGCGACCGTCGCCAAGCGCAACTGGACCAACAACGGCAACGAAGCCAATATTTTTGGTCTGGAACCGAACTTCGGCTGCTGTACGGCCAATATGCACCAAGCATGGCCCAAATACACCAAGAGCCTGTTCATGGCGACTGCCGATAAGGGCTTGGCCGCCATTGCCTATGCCCCCTGCGAAGTTCAGACTTTCGTCGGCGACAATGTCCCGATTACCGTCACGGAAACGACCGACTATCCCTTCTCCGGCACGGTTACGTTCAGCTTCCAACTGGATAGCCCCTGCGAATTTGGTTTCCAACTTCGCATCCCGGAATGGGCCGATGAGGCGACCATCGCTGTGAATGGCGACGAGGCGTCCCTCAGCGCACCAGCATCATTCCAGGAAGTCAAGCGCGTCTGGCAAACAGGCGACAAACTCACCCTAACCCTACCGATGGAGGTGCGTCTGACACGCGGACACAAAGGACTGGTTTCCGTCTATCGTGGACCGCTGTTGTTTGGCCTCAAAATCGAAGAAGACTGGAAGCAAATCGCGGGCGAACAGCCCCACGCCGATTGGGAAGTGTACCCTGGCAGCGATTGGAATTATGGCCTGCTGCTCGATGGTGACAACGCTCTCAGCGGCCTAAACGTCGTCGAAAAAGACACCTCGGATAAACCATTCGCGCCGGAGCAGGCGCCAGTAGAAATCACCGCCAAAGCCAAAAAGCTGCCGCAGTGGGGCCTTGTTGATAACTCCGCCGATGATGTCGATGCCGGACCGCATGCGACCGATGCACCCGCCGAGGACATCACATTGATCCCTTATGGGGCGACCCATTTGCGGATTGCCGCATTCCCTATTGCCCAGAATTCATAAACACCTACTTAGGATGACACTTTAGGATAAGAAATGACTGCAACCAAACGCGATTATCCCATCCAACCGATTGCATTTACCCAGGTTCAAATCCAGGATGCCTTCTGGAAGCCGCGCATCGACACATCGGTTAATGTGACGATTCCCTACGACTTCAAGAAGTGTGAAGAAACAGGCCGTATCGATAATTTTTCTAAAGCGGCGGGCCTGATGGAAGGGCCGCATGAGGGCATCTTCTTCAATGATTCCGACGTGTTCAAGGTTGTGGAAGGCGCAGCTTACGCCCTCCAGATCGCACCCAACCCGGAGCTAGAGCAGTATGTTGATGACTTGATCGAGAAGTTCGCAGGCGCACAGGAAGAAGATGGCTACCTCTACACCGCGCGTACAATTGACCCTACTTATGCGCCCAACGTCATTGGCCCGGAACGCTGGTCTTATCTGGTGTTCAACCATGAGCTGTATAACGTCGGCCATATGTACGAAGCGGCAGTGGCTTATTATCAGGCGACGGGTAAGCGTCGCTTCCTCGATGTGGCCATTAAGAATGCTGACCTGATCGATAGTGTGTTCGGCGAGGGTAAAAAGCACGATGTCCCTGGCCACCAGGAGATTGAAATGGGTCTGGTGCGCCTATATCGGGCAACGGGCGAAGAGCGCTACCTCAAGCTGGCCAAGTTCTTCCTTGACGAACGTGGACAGACGGCGAACCGTGAAATCTATGGCCCTTACTGCCAGGATCATGAGCCTGTCACTGAACAGCGCGAAGCCGTTGGTCATTCAGTGCGTGCGGCCTATATGTATTCCGGCATGGCGGATGTTGCCGCCATCACTGGTGATGATGCCTATATCGAAGCCATCAAAGGCATCTGGGAAAATGTCGTCAACAAGAAGCTGGCCCTGACCGGGGGCATCGGCGCACGCCATGAGGGCGAGGCCTTCGGCGAAAATTACGAACTGCCCAGCCTGACGTCCTACAATGAAACCTGCGCATCCCAGGCCAGCATCTTCTGGAACCACCGCCTGTTCCTGCTGACAGGCGATGCCAAGTACATCGACATCCTGGAACGCACCCTCTATAACGGCTTCCTGTCGGGCGTTGGCCTGGACGGACAGACTTTCTTCTACGTTAATCCGCTGGCCTGCGATGGCGAGTATCAGTTTAATCGCGATGATGCTATCACCCGCAAGCCCTGGTTCAATACCTCCTGTTGCCCGACCAACGTGGTCCGGTTGCTGCCGTCGCTGTCCGGTTATATCTATGCGGTGCGCGATAATGACCTGTACGTCAACCTGTATATGACCAACAGCGGCATTGTCAACGTGGGCGATACCCCGGTTGAACTCAGCCAGACGACCCAATACCCCTGGGATGGCACGGTGACGATGAGCGTCAGTGTGCCGCAATCAACCGAATTTACGGTTAAAGTGCGCATACCCGGTTGGGCGCAAAATGAGCCGCTCCCCAGCAGCCTATACAAGTACACCGATAGCGATAATGCTGCGGTGACGCTCACTGTCGATGGTGAAGCGGTCCCAGTCGAAGTCGAAAATGGCTATGTGACCATCCAGCGCACATGGGAAGGCTCAGCCGAGGTCGTTCTCAGCCTGCCGATGCCCGTTCGCCGCGTAGTGGCCGATCCCAACGTCGATGATTTGAAGGGTAAAATCGCCCTGGAACGCGGCCCGGTCGTTTATGCTTTTGAAGCTGTTGATAACGGTGAAGACGTGCTGGACATGGCTATCGCTGATTCCGCACAGTTTGATATAGCCCACGATGCCGATCTGCTGGGTGGCGTCACCGTCATTCGCGGTACATCGCCTGATGCCGCCGGAAAGCCGTTCGATTTCATGGCCATTCCCTATCACGCCTGGGCCAATCGCGGCGCGACGAAAATGACCGTGTGGGTGGATCGACTGGCAGACTAGTCAATAGAATATATTGTTCGCAGAAGGGCAGCCTCGGTTGCCCTTTTTGCTTTAATGCCGAGAGATCGCTAGCGCTCTATCGTGACGCTATCGCCAACGTGCAGCGTGCCGCGCCCACGATGCAGCGCGTTCTGACCGAACATGACGCCACCATTGGCCCCGCGTCTATAGGTTGCCAGCGTCGCTAGCGGCTCTTTGACATCGGGTATGCGGCCCAGGGCCTGGTCAACGGTTGTGATGGGGCAGCGCGCGCAGGGCTTGACCACATCAAAGCGGATACCGGCAATCGTGACTTGCTGCCATGTGTCTTCTGCATAGGGAGCACAGCCAGCGAAAACAATATTCGGGCGAAAGCGATTCATCAACATGGGGGATTTGCCGCGCTCGGCCAAGCGCTGGTTGAGGTCAACCAGACTGCCTTCTGAGATGAACAGCAGCGGGTAGCCATCAGCGAAACTGAGCGTTCCCGGCTCGTCGGTATACGACGTGCTGGTCAACCGTTGGTAGTCATCTGGCATACGGACCAGCCGCACCTCGGTATGCAGCACCTCGGAAAACCAGCTTGCGGCCTCGTCACCGGCATCAATTGCACGGCACGTATCTTTCCAGACGACGACCTCGCGCTGGGGGCCATTCTCTTCTGCGATAGGCACGGACAGTGGCGACATGTCAGGGGCTGTTAACGTCAGCGTGTCGTCGCTGAGGGCGGTTTGGACCAGCGACATTGCCGGATATTCACGCTGGGTCACAAAGCGATTTGCCGTATCAATCACCATCCATTGACGGTCGAGCAGCAAACCGCGCGGGCCGAGTTCAGCCGTATCCTGGCGAATCCCGCCGCAGGATTTGACCGGGTAAGTATACAGCGCGGAAATGGTTGTTTCAGTCATCAAGCTCGCTTTCTGTTGGCATGAGCGTTTTATAGCGTGTCGGTGCTGATGCGTCAATGAGATAGATGTTTCGCAAAGGGCGACCGCCCCACTTATAATCGCTTGCAGACTACGCTGCGCCTGCGGTGCACTACTGGACGCGACCTTTATTTGCCAGAGAGGATATTTTGGACCTTAAACAGCTTGCCAAAGACATATCGGATTATGCCGCATTTTTGACTGTCGATGAGCTGACGCAATCCAGCCACGAACTGGTCGCCCAATTCCCGGACATCGCCAGTTTGCGCGTGGTGGGGCACACACGCCTTAGCGATCCCATCGAGCTGTTGACCATCCAGGGCGGCCCCAGGAGCGCGTTCGTCTTTGGTGGCCCGCATCCTAATGAGCCGATTGGCACACTGACCATCGAATACCTCAGCCGCCGCCTGTGCGAAGATGCACAGTTCCGGGAGGAATTGGGCTATACCTGGCACTTCATCAAGTCGATTGATGCCGATGGCATGCGTTTGAATGAAGGCTGGTTCAAGGGGCCGTTTACACTGACCAACTACGCCCGCCATTACTATCGCCCGGAGCCTGCTGCCCAGGTCGAGTGGACCTTCCCGCTGGATTACAAGCTGCTGCACTTCGACGCTCCCTTGCCGGAAACCGTCGCCCTCATGAAAGTGATTGATGAAGTCAAACCGGATTTTATGTATGCCTTGCATAATGCGGGTTTTGGTGGCGTTTACTACTACGTTTCTGAGGATTGCTCGCCGTTATATCCCATTTTTCATGACATCCCCGAGTGGTTTGGTCTGGCGTTGGATCGGGGTGAGCCGGAAAGCAGCAGTGCGGTCATCTTCGCTCCGGCGATCTACAAATGCCTGGATATGGAAGATGAATACGATCATTTAGAGGCACTCGGTGCGATAGACCCGGATAAACCGTTTTCGACGGGTGGTTCCAGCGAAAGTTATGCACGCAAGTATGGCACGTTTTCGCTAGTAGTTGAGCTGCCCTATTATGACGATCCGCGCGTCAATGACCTGTCCGTAACAGATGTCAGCCGCCGTGATGCCTTGCTCACCAAGTTGGACAAAGCCGATGCCTTCGTCGCCTGGATGACCACCCGCCTGGAGCGCGTCCAGCCTCATCTGCGTTTGGAGTCGCCCGTGCGCTCGGCAGCAGAGACCTTCCTTAAGGCGGGCGTCGATTGGCGAAACAACGAACGCAAGTATGTCGAAAGCAACGACGATTTGCGGCGTATGGCCACCCAGGCGGAACTATTCAGCGCCCAGGTCGTCAGCCACTTTTACGATTTCCTGGTGCTGGGGATGTTCGCACGGATGCTCAATGATGAAGTTGCCGCTGGGAATGATGCGCCGCTGATTGTTGAGATAGCCGCAGAAGCATCACAATTCCTGGAAGAAAGCGGCGCAGCCCTGGAAGGTCAGCTCGACTATCGCGTTTTGCCCATACGTAGTTTGGTCGGGGTACAGGTGTGTGCCGGGTTGGCGGCTGCCGCCTACGTGCGCGATACGCTACGTGCCGAATAGCGTCTACTAGTTCAGGTGTCCCTGATTCCCAGCGTCTACAAAACGAAGGCCGTCGATTATACTCAGCTATCTAGTATGAACTTATTTTGACGAACGAAGATGGCACGCAAAAGAGAATTTGATAGACAAGATGTGGTTGAACGGGCGATGCTGTTGTTTTGGCAGCAGGGCTACGAAGCCACCTCTATCCGCGAACTCAAAGATGCGATGGGCATCAGCAGTAGCAGCATGTATGAAGTCTTCGGCGATAAGCGCGGGGTTTTTTTAGCAGCGCTGGCGTACTTCTGTCAGATCGAACGCGCTCGTATTATGGATATGGCCGCGCAGGCAGCCACGCCACAGCAGTTCATTGTTGAGTTATTCTACTCAGTGGAAAATATCGTGCAGACGCCATCGCATACGTATAGCGGCTCCCTCGTCTTCAATACGATGGTTGAATTTGGCATGCGCGATGCTGATATTACCAGCCTGATGCTGGCCCATTACCTGGATATTGCCGAAATCATCGCGGATGTGCTGGCCCAGGCTCAGATTGCCGGGACCATCACCAGCCAGGATGCCCCATTGCACTTGTCGCATACCATCCTCACTACGCTGCAAGGGGTGGCCACCCTCAAAGGCATTAAGCCCGACTTTGCCTATGTCGATGCCATCACGACCTCGATTCTTCGCCTCTTGAGTGACTAAATTTCAGCATTCTAAGAAGATACTTGTAGAATTCTAAACAACATGGGCGCGAGTTGATGCTATAATACGCTTGATTCTGAAACGATTGTTTCAGAAATCCTTAAATCAAACATTACGATGAGGAATGACACAATGACATCCACTGTTCCACCTATGGTATCAGGCGGATACCCAGTAGTGGGGCATCTGTTCGAGATGCTTCGTGATCGAGAATCCCTATTCAAGCGCGGTTATGCTGAACATGGTGATGTCTTCACGATGAAGTTAGGCCCGCAGCAGGTGGCTGTCATTACGGGTGCGGACTATAACCAGGAAATGTATACACAAACCGACAAAGCCTTGAACATGCAGGATGGTTATAGTTTCCTGAAGGAATCTATCGGCGAAGTGCTGTTTACCGCCAGTAAAGAGGCCTACTACAATCAGCGGCCCGCCCTGATGCAGGTCTTTCGTCGTGAGCGCATGGTGGATTACATCCAGGCGATGAACATCGAAGTGCAGCGCTGGTTGGATTCATTGGGCCAGATGGGCGAAGTCGATATTACCCAGGCGATGCTGCATCTGACGCAGGCTGTCGCCGGACGCGCCTTCATCGGGCCTGATTATGAGGAAGAACTTGGGCCGGAGTTCTGGGAGCATTACGGTGCGATCAGCGCCTCGCTGGACCCTGTGCTGCCGCCTAACTTGCCGCTGCCGAAATTCCGGCGCAGGGACCAGGCCAAGAAGAAAATTAACGAGAAGCTCAATAGCCTGATCCAGAAACGGCGCGAGCATCCTGAACAGTACGACGATCTCATCACGACGCTGCTCACGACGCCGCTTAAAGATGGTTCTATTTTGCCCGATGACACCATTGTGACCATGTTCATGGGGCTTATCTTCGCTGGCCATGAAACGACTGCCGGACAGGCGGCCTGGTTAATCGCGTTGCTGTTGCAGCATCCTGATTATCTCGACTTGGTGAAGACAGAAATTCATGAGCATGTGACCTACGGTCAGCCCATTGATGCTGGTGTGCTGCATGACCTGACGCATATTTACTATGCTATCGACGAAACCACGCGCATGCGCCCCTCAGCAGATACGCAAATTCGCACCGTAGAAGCACCGATCATGATCGGTGAGTACGAAATCCCGGTAGGTTGGCGCATGATGGTTAGCAGCGCAACCTCGCACTTCAAGACCGATGTTTTTGAAAATCCCTATGAATTTGACCCGCTACGCTATTCACCGGAACGTGGCGAAGGCAAGAACCCGTTTGCTATCGTCGGCTTTGGCGGCGGGATACACAAATGCACTGGCATGAACTTCGCTAAGAATGAGATGGCAGTTATCACCTCGCTGTTTTTCCAGCAGTTCCAGGCGGAGTTACTGAGTGATGATATTCAGGTGGTATCTGGCAATGGGGCCAATCACCCCTCGGAAGTGCGGGTGCGTTATCAACGTAAGCCCCTTTCCAAGTTGACCGATGCCAACACCATCCGCGAAGGCGTAGAAGGCGGTTGTCCGCATATGCAGCAGCATGCCGCGACGGAAGCCGCCACTGAACAGGAATAAGGGCGTTTCACTAACGTTTCATCGTGATTATGAAGCATAAGAATGCGTCTTGATATGCATAAGACGCATTTTTTGCGCTTGATGACTTATGTTGCTGCTCCGATGACTTTCAGCATGTAGTTGTAGGGGCGCGATGGCTTGTCAAACTGGTTGAACGTCCCAGTTATGTATAGTTTGTCGCGTGGGGCATAAAAGGCGAACGAGCCAGTTGACCCGGAGTGCCCGATCAATTCCGGTGTCTCCCGGAACAAGGTCATCCAGCGCGGCAGCTTAAAGCGCATCAGGCCATAGCCATACTGTAGCGGGAAGAACAGCGCGTTCCACTGTTGCATATGGGCCAGATGCCTACTGTCGAACAGCTCTCCGTCGAAATACCCTCGCAAGAAGCGCAGACTATCCGTTAGCGTGGAGACAATGCCGCCAGCACCACGCTCGGATGTCAGGGCCATTGGCAGTTCCAAGCGCAAATCCTTAAAATACAGCGGCAGCGGGTTTGGGTCACCGTGCGGCTGATTGGGGTCGAACAGATAGGTATTCGACAGACCCAGCTTGTTGAAAATCCGCGCCTGGAAAACCTCGGCCAGGGAACGCCCAGTAATGGCCTCGATGATCGCGCCAAGCAGTTGGTAGTTGGTGTCGGAATAGTGCGATTTGCCGCTATCCGGCGCGGCTACTGGGGACATCTCGCGGACGATGGCGACCACATCCTCTACACTATAGTTGGTATCGCGGTTCTGCTTAAAATCCTCGTCCAAATTTCCCTCGAAGTAATCCGCCAGTCCCGATGTCTGGTGCACCAATTGGTAGACCTTCAACTGATAACTGTAATCTGTGCCTTCGTAGACATGAATGCCGTTCAACAGCTTTGCGGGTAGATAGTCGATCAGCGGTGCATCCAGGCTGAGTTTGCCCTCATCGACCAGGCTCATGAGAGTGGCCACGGTGTACATCTTCGATACGCTGGCGATGTAAAAGGGGTTGTCTGCTTGGGCATCCCCGGCCGCACCCTGGAAGTTGATCTGCTCATCTGCGGATTGCACGCCGAGCAGTACGGAATGGGTGTTGGCTTTTTGGCTCTCTTTCTCGATGAGTTGTTGCAGCGCTATGTTTTTTGAACGGGCCAATATGTTTCTCCTCAAATGGTCAGATGAATATCGAGCTGGTTAACGATTTATATCAACTGGATACGGGCTTCGCAACGCGAAGGTTACGAGTGATGTGGCATATCAGGCCGTGGGCTGATATGCAACGAGCACATCGCCATGATCTTCGATTTTGGCGTCCCTAGGCAGTGAAAGTAGCCAGTAGACTGCCATGAAGTCACCACCCGCCGCGGCGGCATTGGCAACAGTTGGGATAAATACCCATGCTAAGGTCGATACAGGAACGATTGCCATCAGCAACAGGCCCACGACGGAAATCACTACGAAAGGGGCCAGCGCGTTGATGATCATGGCGTTGCGGCTGTTCATGTAGCCTTCCGCCGATGCGAAGATCATTGGACCGCGCATGCCGATGTTTGGTGGTGCCCCTGTATGAGCCATGAAAACACTAGCATGGATCAGTTCGTGCAGCCAAAGGACAAAGACAACTGCCACGATAATCAGGGCGATGCTGACGATGTCGGGCAGACCATCGACCCGGATCGTGATGAGCGATTCCAGCGTCAGCCCTGTATCGGGGTGAACTTGCCCGACCATCAGGTAAAAAATGGCGCTGAAAATGATGGCACCCACGGCACGCAGCCCATAACTGAACAGCATCATCTGCTTGTTATCACGGAAATCGAGTGTGGAAATTGGTCTGTCACTGTGCTGGATAGTGTGGGATGGGGTGGTGTTCATTCTGGCTTCTCCTTATAAATAACTCACGGGGATATACAAATGGAGGCGGGCAGCGCGGAATATCCACGCTACCCCTTGTTGGTTAGCTCTTGCTGCGCAGCAGGGCGATGCCGACGCATACATACCAGACGATGATGCCCAGTCCGAAGATTGCGCCGACGTCAGTCAGCGGCGGGACCAGTGTGACGATCCCGGCAGCACCCACCAGCAGCCCGACGAAGTTCAGGGCTTTGGGCAGGCCACCGCGCAGCGCGGCCCAGCTCACCAGCATGACCCACAGCCCACCGACGATCTCATTACCGCCGCCCATGCCTTTGTATATGCTGTCGATGGCGGCCCAGACCGTACCTGCCTGGGTTGGGTCGGCTGCATACAGGTCGATGACAGCCGATGCGCCTACATTAGCGACCATGCCGCTGGCGATCACCAGCCCAGCCCAGATCAGCCCCAGGGCGGCAGTCACCTGGGCTAACCCCGGAGCGACTTCTTTCAGGCGTTCCCGTAGGGCCAGCGCCAATATCGCCTGCACCACCCCGAACAGCACGTAAATCACCAGGTTCCACACATAGAAAATGCTCTGGTTGTCGCGCAGGAACTCGACAGTTTGGACGGTGTTCAGTTCGCCTGTGGTCAATGGCTCGAAGCTCGTAACGAACAGGGCGAAGCCGAATATGAAGGTCAGAGCGGCGATGATGCCCGCGATACCGCCCATCTTTAACAGGCTGTGCGGCTGGTCGTTGGTCCGTGTGAAAGTGTTACCTTGTGTTTGTGCAATAGCAGTCATGATGGTTCTCCTTGAGATATGGGTTTAGCTGATAAATGGGTTGGTTAACTGTTAGGCGTTTTTACGATAGTAAATGAGTTGTGATGCGTAGTTGATGACTTCCGCGAGTAAGAAGGCCCCGATCAGGACGCTGGCCATCTCGAACTGGGTGAACCCGGCAAACATGCTGGCGACAGTGGCGAATACCCCGGCAGTCAGGACGTAGGACGCATTGCGCGATGCCTTCGCCTCTGCGGCTACGTCACTTTCACTGCGATCTTCGACGCGGCCAGCACCGATCACCAAAACGGTTTGCAATGCAACTTCAACCACGATGGTCAGCACAGCCGTGACGATCATCAGGCCAAGTGCGCCCTCTGGGACAGCTTCGTCGCTGGGCAGCAGGTTGATCAGATTGGCGATGTAGTACATGCCGATCATGAAGATGACGAATAACGATACCCCGGCGCTTTTGATGCGGAACGGCGCGTGAATCTCTTGCTGGACATTCAAAGACATTTTTCGCTGCGACATGGTGTGACTCCTTCTGATTTGGGCATTCATTTGGATGATGGTTATCGGTCGTTTTATATCGGTCAGATCGTGTTTTGGACGGATGCGTCGTTTTCTGGTGACGATGACATGGCGCTGGATGTCTCGATGGAAATCGCGACCGTCATACGGATCGTGATTTTTGCGATGACAATTTCGAAAAATGCTTTCATGCCGGTCATCATGCTGTTCGCTCGCTTTCGTCCTCGTCGATGTACACAAGATACTCAGCGATGTGGTGAGTAGGCATCACCACATGTGGTGATTGTGAAAAACATTGCGGTGATTTGGTGGGTAGCTGGCCTGTTTTGCCTGATGGATATGGTCTTAAGGCCGTTTGACAATGGGGCTGTCGCCTGTAAAATACTTCTTCAACGAAATATTCTTTGTAGAATCATTCGTTAACAATCTTTCTAGACGTAGGACGTGCCATGCCCCCAGAAGAATCACTCGCCAGTGATGCGCTGCATAAATTTCTCTTGATCTTCCGGCATTTACGCCAGAAGGCCCGCGACACCGATAAGCAGGGTATTCGCGGACGTCATCTGGCTGTGTTGCAATTTTTGCAGGAAAAGCACACGGCGACCGTCACCGAAATTCAGGATTACCTGTATATCAGCGCCAGTACCGCTTCGACGCTCATTAAACAGCTAGAAGATGCCGGGTATGTCATGCGCATACGCTCGGAAGAAGACAACCGCGTGGTGATCGTCGAACCGACGCCTGCTGGCCGCGAATTGGCCCAGACGACCACAGTCGCTGGCATTGGCTTGCTGCGCCGTCGCCTGCCCACTCTGCCTGATGAACGCCTGCAAAATATCGACCAGGCGCTTGCTGACATCATCGAATTGATGGAGGTCTCGGACACCGAATGAACGCCCTGCTCAAACTCAAACGCTATATGCGCCCCTATAAGCTAGAAATTTCCGTGGGTATTTTGACCGTCGTTTTACCTGTATTGATGGAACTGCTCATTCCGCGGTTGCTCCAGGCTGTCATTGACGACGGTATTCGCTTGCAAGATATGGATGCCATCTCCCAGGGGGCTTTTTTCATGATCCTGGCGGCGATGGTCAGCGCGGTGGCTACCCTGGGGCAAGGCCTCATGCGGGCGCGACTGTCGCAGGGGATCGCCTTCGACATGCGCAATGACCTCTTTCAGCATATTGAAGGCCTGCCCTTTGCCACCCTCGACCAACTGCGGACAGGCGGTTTGATGACGCGCATCTCGAGCGATGTCGATACCATCCGCATGTTTTCCAGCAATGGGTTGGCGCTGCTCCTACGCGCCCTGCTGATGATTTTCGGCAGTTTGCTCCTGGTGCTCATCGCTAATGGGCAGCTCGCCCTCATCATGATCGTGTGCCTGATGATTGCTGGCGTTTTAATCTGGCTGTTTATGGCGACTTCCAGCCCTTTATTCCAGGTCGTGCAGCGCAAACTGGCTGCGCTCAATACCGCCATTCAGGAAAATTTATCCGGCACAGCCCTGGTCAAAGCCTTCGTCCGTGAGGACTATGAAATTCAGCGCTTTGAAGACCGCAATATGGACTACATGCAAAACAACATTCGTGTGGGCCGCATTCTGACGCTGGTCATGCCCTTGCTGACCGTCATCACCAACCTGGGTCTGGTGGCTGTTATCTGGTTCGGCGGCATTGATGTGGTCAACGGTCAATTTTCTGTTGGTGAGCTGGTGGCTTTCACCAATTACCTGATGATCGGTATGGCCCCGGTGCTGCTGCTGGGCAATATGGTGACGGCGGCCTCCCGTGCGGAAGCCTCATCTG
This sequence comes from Anaerolineaceae bacterium, assembly GCA_002699585.1. Classification (GTDB taxonomy): domain Bacteria; phylum Chloroflexota; class Anaerolineae; order Aggregatilineales; family Phototrophicaceae; genus Phototrophicus. The sequence goes on from PABP01000014.1 coordinate 61,248, forward strand.
TGCGTGTGCTGCAAGTCTTCAATACGCCCATCCAAAGCCGGGGTGGGGAAGATGCCTACCAGCCGGATGATATGCAGGGCCATGTTGTATTTGAGAATGTGTCGTTCCAGTACAACAGCGGAGGGGAAGATAACAGGGATGTGTCTGATAACCTTGACGATGCCAGCCAGGACCAACGCGGCAACGTGCTCAATGACGTCAGTTTTGAAGCCTCGGCAGGCCAGCGGGTTGCTCTGCTCGGCGTGACGGGGGCCGGCAAGACGACGCTGGTTAACCTCATCAGCCGTTTCTATGACGCGACATCGGGCAAGGTGCTGGTCGATGGCGTGGATGTGCACGACTGGGACCCGGAAGCGCTGCGCTCCCAAATTGGCGTCATTATGCAGCAACCGTTGTTATTTAGTGGGACCGTGCATGAAAACATCGCCTATGGCCGACCGGATGCCTCGCTCGATGAGGTGATGGCTGCGGCAAAAGCTGCCCAGGCCCATGATTTCGTCATGGCCATGTCGGAGCAGTACGACAGCATGATCGAGTCGCGCGGCATGAACCTGTCCGGCGGGCAAAAGCAGCGCATTGCCATCGCCCGTGCTCTGCTCGTCAAACCGCGCATTCTCATTCTGGATGACAGCACCAGCGCGGTAGATGTCGAAACCGAGATCAAGATTCAGGAAGCACTCGACGTATTGATGAAGCACTCGACATCGTTCATCATCGCCCAACGCATCAACAGCGTGCTGAACGCCGATAACATCCTCATTCTGGACCAGGGCCGGATTGTTGCCAGCGGCAATCACAGCCAACTGCTGCAATCATCGCCGATTTACCAGGATATTTATCGCTCCCAATTTGGCATCGACCCGGATGAACCCATCACAGACACCGTACAGGACCTGGAGCAAACGCGCCATGAGTAATCAACGGACCCCCAGAGTACGATTAGGCTATGGTGGCGGTGTCAGCTTGACGGGTGAAGGCGCCAGCAACGCCCGTCAGACCGTCCGCCGTTTGTTTGGTTTCCTCAGTCCCTACTGGCGCAGGCTGAGCGTTGTCGCGGTTCTGTCATTCATCGGGACCATGTGCCGCTTGGCTGGTCCGATTTTGATTGGGTTGGCCATTGATCAGTACATCGTAGCAGGCAATCTGGATGGCCTGCTGAGCCTGATTATGACGATTGTCGCTGTTTACTTCGTTTCTGGCGTCGCGGAAGTGGTGCAGGGGCAGGTGATGGTGGTGGTTGGTCAGCGCTTCGTCGCGAGGCTGCGTAGCCGCCTATTCAGCCACATTCAGTCGCTTTCGATGGCCTATCACGATCATCATTCGGCGGGCGATTTGATGAGCCGCGTTTCCAACGATACCGAGGCCATCAATCTGGCTGTCTCCAATGGCCTGATCGAATTCACTAAAAATGTGCTGTTGCTGGGCGGCATCATGATCGCTATGTTCGTGTTGAACTGGCAATTAGCCATTGGGACGGCCACCCTGCTGCCGATCATGCTGGCTATCACGGTCTGGGTGACGCAGTACAGCCGCAAAGCCTTCCGCCAGGTGCAGACCAACCTGGGCAATCTCAATGGGGTGATGGAAGAAAACATCGCGGGTATCCGCGTGGTGAAAGCCTTCGCCCACGAAGAAGCCACCTATGACCAGTTCGTAGCGGCCAACGCCCAGTACAAACAGGCAGGCGTCCGCGCTGACATCATCACGGCGGCACTAGGCCCCATGTTCAATACTATGAATATCATCGTCATTGCCGCCGTTGCCCTGCTGGGTGGCTGGCTGGCCCTACAGAACGTGGTGCAGGTCGGCGTGATTGCGACCTTTGTCATCTACGTGCGCAATTTCTTCCAGCCCATGCGGGCTATTGCCATGCTCTACAACCAGCTTCAATCGGCGCTGGCCGGGGCGGAACGCATCTTCACGGTATTGGATGCCGCCCCCTCTGTTCAGGATCCGGCTAATGCAAAACCGCTGCCTCAGGTAAAGGGCGCTGTGACCTTCGAGGATGTCAGCTTTGAGTACGTGCCCGATAAGCCCGTCCTGACGGATGTCCATATGCACGTCGAACCGGGGCAGACCATCGCGCTGGTGGGACCAACCGGCGCTGGCAAGACGACCATCATCAGCCTGTTAAGCCGCTTTTACGATGTAACCCAAGGCACGATCTCTATTGATGGGCATGACATTCGCACGGTGCAGCAGGCGTCGATTCGCCAGCAGTTAGGCATCGTGCTGCAAAACACGTTTTTGTTCTCCGGCACCATCCTGGAGAACATTCGCTATGGGCGCCTGGATGCCACCGAAGACGAGATCATCGCCGCCGCTAAGCTGGCCAATGCCGACCGCTTCATCCAATTGCTGCCGCAGGGCTATCAAACGATTGTCTCCGAGCAGGGTAACAATTTTAGTCATGGGCAACGCCAACTTCTAGCGATTGCCCGTGCTGTGCTGGCCGACCCGCGCATCCTGATTTTGGACGAGGCCACCAGCAGCGTCGATACGCGTACCGAAGTCTATATTCAGGAAGCATTGCTGCGCCTGTTGGAAGGTCGAACGGCATTCGTGATCGCCCACCGCCTGAGCACGATCCGCAATGCTGATATGGTGCTGGTGGTCAACGATCATCGCATTATCGAGCGCGGCACCCATGATGAACTGCTGGCCATGAAGGGCTTTTACTACAATCTGTACATGAGCCAGTTCCGCCATTCCCGAGAGTAATACTCTGATATGCGTTAGGGTGTTCATTTGCCCTGGGCCGTTGTTTTCGAGGCACGCCGCTGTGGGAACTCATGTCATGGCAGCGTGCTTTGGGGCTTTATTAGCATAATCTCGGTCCAATACGATAGAATCTGATGCATAGGCTCCCAAGCTGAAAACGCACATCATACATACAAGTCAACGCACCGTTGAATAAGGGCTGGAAATCTATGTATATCCACGTTGGTTGCCATATCCAGTATGAATGTCCACAGCCCACGCCGATGCTGTTTGTACTCAGCCCGTCTCATAACTCAAACCACTATCTTGCGGAAGAAAAACGTTCTGTGACGCCGTCGGTGTCGATTGACGAATATATGGACACTTACGGCAATATCGTCTGGAGATTGGTCGCACCAGAAGGGTCGTTCCAGATCGACTACGACGCTTTGGTCGCTTTGCCAGCAACGCCTGATCCTGTGTTCCCTGATTTGCCGAAGACTGCTGTTGAAAACCTGCCCAGCGATGTGATTATCTATACTTTGCCCAGCCGCCTGTGCCCCTCGGATATGTTCATTGACGAGGCGTGGCAGTTGTTTGGTGATGTACAAGGAGGATGGGCGCAGGTCCAAGCCGTTTGTGATTGGCTGCATGACAATATCTTGTATGCACCGGATAGCACATCCAGTACAACCGCCTGGGATTCCTATCAACAGAGGCAGGGTGTTTGTCGGGATTTTGCGCATCTGGGCGTGTCTTTTTGCCGCGCTTTGAACTTCCCCGCGCGTTATGTGTGTGGCTATCTACCCGATATTGATGTTCCTGTTAACCCGACGCCTATGGACTTCCATGCCTGGTTTGAAGTGTTCATTGATGGCATCTGGTGTACCTTCGATGCACGGCACAATACGCCGCGTATCGGGCGTGTGCTTGTGGCCCGCGGACGCGATGCAATTGATGTCGCCTTCGCAACCCTCTATGGCGGTGCGCAGATGACAACTCTCAAAGTATGGGCCGATCAAGTCGATGAGCAGTCAACGCTTGGCGCTTTAGCTAGCCAATAATCGCTAATGCCAAGCAACTTGGGGCAGAATCGCCGTTTCCAACGTAAATACAACTGAAAAAGGGTAAGATAATGTTAGGGCGTGTTCAGAGTACGCCTGACATAAAACTGATATTCTCAATCCTCTCCACCATCTAAGTTTGATGATGCCTGTTGAATTCTGATCATTGTCTAGAATCAAATTCAGGTCTTCTTGCTCACCAAATAGAACCTCCAGACAGTATGCATGACATGTCGCTCTTGAGTTAAAGAAGGATGATCTGATGACTGACAAGCGCACGGGCAAAAAGAAGAAAAAAGAAAAACTCCCTGTGACAGAAACGATGGAGACCCATGAAAAGGCTCCCGTAAATCTGTCTAAAAAGCCAAAGACCCGCAAAAAATAATACGCTGTCCGGTCAAGGGACTTGTTGCTTTGACTGGCACGATCCAACTACCGGTTTGATGATGTTCGTGGAATCCTGAGTTATCGTCTTAAGCAGGATTCAGTACCCCTCTTCCTCAATCTACCCAACAAAGACACACACGATCCTGAGATATGGATTATCACCAGGCCCGTTCTTCCTATACCTATATACCCAGGTTTAAGTTGATTCGCGCCTGCTCAAATACTGCTTTCCTTATTTTCTTATTCTCATCGGAGTTCCTCAATGAAATTCAACATGAACACGCTAAAAATCGGCGTTGCCGTCATCATCGCCCTTGGGGCAATTTTCTGGGCTATTGATTCAAACCGGACCGATACCTATACAGGTTCCAATCTCGCGTTTGATATTGGTGGTGGCGCAGTCACAATCACCAATCCATCTGATGAAGTGGTCCCCGTACAGGTTGTGGGTACTGGCGCTCGCACCTTCAAGATTTCCAGCACCATTGAAGACGTATCCGGTTCCTCAACCCGCGTTGGCAGTGGCACCAGCAGCACGCAGTTGTACGAATTCGCACTGCCGTCTGGCACGAATACGCTTTCAATTGCGAATGGGACAAATGCTCGCTTTGAAACTGAAACCGATACACGTCTCCAGGCGAGCGTTAACCTGATGAGCACCGATAGTGTTAACGCCGTTAACGTCGTCGCCCTGGTGATCGTCGCCATCGCCTTGTTTTACATGTCGAATGTTACACAGCATGCCGGGTTTAAGATGCTGCGCCAAAGGCTGATGCCGACTGGACACAGTGTCACTTCCGATACATCGCCGACGCCTGACACCCCCGAGGGCGGCCAGGAAGAAGCGGCCCGCTCCTATGGTGACAACCGCGTCAAATCTGGCGATTGGTCCTAATAAGGTCCTAAGCTGGATGACTGATTTGAGAACGCTTACGTGTCTACAATACATGCAATGGAGAAAAACAGATGAAATCCAAATTGAAAATAATTATCCCCATTATCATCATCCTGGGTGTTACCGTTTGGGCGCTTAATTCCCTTATTACACGCTCCTATAGCGGCAGTGACCTCGACGTTGCTGTTGCTGGTGGTCCCATAATCGTAACAAACCCCTCGGAATCGTCCTTGCCGGTCCGCTTATTTAGTTCAAGTCCGGGTACGTTTACGGTCGCAAGTGCCACTGAATCTATCGAAGGGCGTTCCACGTCGGAAGGCACAGGGCGCACGGCGACCCAGTTTTACGATTTCACCCTGCCGTCAGGTATCACCGAATTTACAGTGTTGCGTGGTGCCAATATCAACTTCGTCGCAAATTCTGACATGCCGCTTGATGTGACAGTGCAACCCTTAAACGCTGACGAAACCAGAACAACGCTTTTGATCACGGTGTTTGCCATATTGGCATCCCTGTTCTTTCTTTCGTACCAAAATGGACATCGGTGGATCAGCGCAGCCCGTCGCCAAAAAGCCGTCGATCAGGCGGCTGAACAGGAAACGGAGCGACAAAACTTCAAACGCATTGTTGGGAATGTGTCCTCCAAAAGGCCTTAATTGGCTCATCAGAGCACGTCGTAAGCACCATACTCAACGCGATATGATGGCCTCATGCGTCAATACTTGATTGGCGCATTTTTGCTTGGTCCAATAATCCGATAAAAACCATTGCTTTATAGATGGGCCACTGTTTGCCTCGCATCAAGAAGCAGGCGAAATCCATGCGTCCAAGAGCATTTATACCTACAGATCGTGCAGCCAAAACACGAAGTTGATTATTGACTATGCCATGTCTGCCAGGATGTCCGGTATAGTAAAAGTACAAGTTGACACGTTGGTTCGGGTTATCCATCTGGTACTATAGATACCATCAAGCCCAAAGAAAGTTTCTAGTATTCCCAGAAGAGAGGTATATTCCTTATGGATTTGAGCACTGTTTCCGATAAGCACATCAATGAACTTGAGCAGCAAGCAACCGCCTTACTCAAAACCTTGCGTACCGCCAAACTCCAGGAACATGAGGCGTATGCCGTGTTACAGGCCCTAGAGCAGGAAGTTGGTCAGGCGCGACGTGATCGCTTTGATGAACAGAATCCCGAATATCGCGGGTTCTAGTTCTGATAGCATCATCATGGCACCTTGGCCACTGATAACCCATGAGAAAGCGTGTTAGTGACGCCGGTCGGCTTTGTGTGGCACGACGTCGCTCGTTTCCTGATAGAAGGTCAACATGCGGTCGATCATGGTTTGCTTGATTGAAGCCAGAGTTGGGTCATCAATGCGATTATCTAACTCCTGCGGATCTGCCTTGAGGTCATACAGTTCGTCTTTTTCGTATAATCGCCGCACATATTTATAGTCCGCCGTGCGACACATCGTCGCTTTGGTATGTTCAGGTCCGCTGGAATGCTGCAAACGGATACGCGGCCAGTACAGCGCACCTTCTTCCTGTTGGGACTCGCTTTCCATCGCCTGGGATTCGCTATGCAGGCGGCCTCCTTCACAGAACACAGCATCCCGATGCTGGTCAGTTGTGCCAGCGATCAAGGGCAGCAGTGATGTGCCAAAATACGAGTAGCCCGGTTCGATGCCTGTTAGAGCGTAGGCTGTCGCTGAAAAGTCGATTAGCTCGACCAGGGCATCGCGCGGCCCAGCCTCTATAGGGGTGCCTTTGGGTGGCTTGATGACGAAGGGGACGCGCGTCAGGCAGTCTTCAAACGAATTTTGTGCTTTTTCTACGACGCCATAATCGCCAGTGTAATCCCCATGATCGCCGAAGAAGAAAATCGCTGTGTCATCGTATATCCCCGCGTCTTTTAAGGCATCAACGATCATCCCGAATTGGTAATCAACGCGCGCGCACATACCATAATAGACCGCGCGCAGGTCCGTCCAGTGATCTTCCGTCCAGGTTTGCAGCCCTTGTCCCTCATAAATGCCATGCAGCATGCTGGATTTGCCATCCCAGTTGGTAGGTGTGGGGATACGTGGCGGCAGCTTGTCACGGTCAATCATGCTGAACCAGGGTTCTTCCACACCATAAGGCGGGTGCGGATAGGACAGTGGCAGATAGATGCACAAAGGCTGGTCGGCAGGCGCATTGTGAATCATATCCACAGCCCCTTCAACCATCGCCCAATCGTTATCGTAGGCATAGGTTTCGTTTTCAGGGATGTCGATTTTGCCCTGGAAGAAGGAATAATAGTCGGCGCTGCCGGGGGCACTGCGCCAGGTTTGATCGACGTGTGCATTGGGCATAACCGGACGCTGGGGATCATCCGGCGCTTGATACTTTATGTCACAGTGGGCCTCGTAGCCATATTGACCGGGCACGAGGTCGTTTTTGCCACCCCACCAGACGAAATAGCCATTGTCCTTGAGCGTCTTTAGCAGGTTCGGCTCATCCGGTTGCAGCATATGGAACATGGTGCGGTGACCGCGTACATGCGGATACCAACCCGTCATGAACGAACAACGACTGGGCGTACATACCGGGTTCTGACAAAAGGCATAACGGAAGGCGACGGCGTCTTCTTCAATGATGTGGTCGAGGTTGGGCGTGATGGCTGCCGGGTTGTCCGCATAGCCGACGGCATCCCCCCGCCATTGGTCCGGGTTGAAGATCACGATATGGGGTCGCTTGGTCATTCAGGGTCCCTTCTCTAGCTAAGGTGCAAATGACTAATCGTGCTTGAGCGCAATCACCGGGGGTAAATTAGCGGCACGCCATGCCGGGTACAAACCCGCGAAGATGCCTACTATCGTTGCCAGCCCAATTGCGAAAACAGTGAGTTCCGAAGGAACCACCAACAGTTGGCCGCTAATCTGGTTGGGGTCGATAGGCAAAAAATAGTAGCCACCATCGCCCTGGGGCATATTCTGAATACCCGTATTGACCAGATAGCTAACCCCTTGTGCCAGCAAAACGCCCATGATGCCCCCAACCAATCCGACCAGTCCCGCTTCCAGCAAGAACAGGGTCAAGATGGCTTCGTTTGTAGCGCCGATGGCCTTCATGATACCAATCTCACGGGTCCGTTCCATGATGGCCATCATCATGGTATTGGCCACACCAAAGGCGGCGACCAACAAGGCTACACCACCCACCGCGCCCAGCATCAGGCGCATGGTGACGAAGAAATCGTTGAGGCTGTTGAGATAATCCCCGATGCCGCCGGCCCCAAATCCCATGTCTTTAATGGCCTCGGAAATATCGCTGACTGATTCGCGGTCAGCGGCGAAGACCGTCACCTGGTCATAGGTAAAAGTCTCTGGGTCATATTCTTCACCTGTGATCCACTCATTCCACTCTCGCACCTGATTGATGTCCATATAGATGACATAATCGGTGAAGCTGTTGGTTTGGGCCAATTCTGCGCTGAATGTCAGGTCTACCTCTCGGGTGGAACCCGCACTGAAATTCGATAGCATCAGCGTAATCGGTCCATCTTGCATCAGGTCAATAGAGATCGGTGTAAATTCTTCGGATTCAGGATTGTAAAAGTTTTCGTGTACGGTAGAGCCTGCAATCACCTGCCCGGCTGCCAGGGAGGGTTCCCCGCGTGCGACAGGCAGAGACATATAGGGTAACAGGCGCGGATCAATGCCCATGATTTCGCCAAAGCCGAAGTAATCCTCATAGCTCATCTGGCCGGATTGCAAGCGCACCGTCGGCAAGACGAGCCGAACGCCGGGGATCTGCCAGAAATCGATGATGGCCTGCTCAGTAAGAGCGGGGGCATCTTCTGAGCCACCGCGCCCGGTCGTATAGACGTCGATTTGCGTCAGGGTGGTGCTTTCGCCAATGCCCGCTTCAGCAGCATTTTGCAGGCCGAACGTGAGCGCAATCAGCAAGATAACGGCTGTGGTACCGACGACAACGCCGCCCACTGTCATTAAGAGCCGGGCGCGTGCCCGCCCCAGATTGCTGATCGCAAGCTGCAAGAGTTCTTGGAACATGCCTAGCTGCCCAATCCTAACAACGCCATGACAATCCGTCCAAACCAATCGATCTCCGGTTCCGGTTCTGGCTCTGGCTCGGTAGGCATTTGCGGTTCATCTGGCGGTGGCGGCGGTGCCATCACCTCCGACGCATAGGTCAGTTTGATGGTTTCCAACTGGCCCAGGCCATTAAGATAGTCAATGGCAATTTCTACGTCGAGCGGGCCTTCTTCCATCGGCATAATCGTTACATTGAGCGCGGTATCGTCATCTGCTTTTAGCGGCTCTAGCTGGACGGTTTCGCCTTCCATGATTTCGCCATTGTTGGTGCTGATCGTCGCTTTCTCTAAGTCGACAGTCGTCTGGCCCATATTGGCGATATTCAATGAAACCGTAACCGGTTCGCCCATGTTGACAGCTTCCGGCAGGGGGTTCGGCGGATTGATGCGTAGGCGTGGCGGCGCAATGACCACCAGGCTGAGATTGATCGATTCCTGTTTATTGGTGCCATCCGGCAAATCATATTGCAGGGTGATCGGCAGGCTGTAAATGCCGCTGGTGACGTTGCCGGCGACGATGAAATCCTGACTAAGATCGATACTGCCCTCGGCAGCTATATCGCCAATGTAATGCACACCAGCGGTGCTGAGAGGCGCAAATGTCGTCGAGGGTGTGGTGCTCGTCTGGGAGTCCCCCGTGGCACCATCGCCGCCCGTACCGCCACTGCTCTGGATTGTACCAAAGGTGACGATCGTCGCGTTGGCCATCGCCGTACCGACATTTTGCAGGTTGATGTCGAGCGTAAAGCGTGATCCTGGCTTGAGTACGTCCAGGTCGGTTTCATAGGATGTCAGCAGTAACAAGGGCTCAGATTGTTCTACCAGGGCTATTTCAACGGTGATGCCTGTATTGACTTCCTTGGCTTCACCATCCTGATAGTAGCGGATCACAAGCGGCTGCACCTGTGACCCATCTTCTGCGCTAGAGCTGACAACCAGGGGCATTTGTACTGCTATTTGTTCGCCAGGGGCCATATCGCCCACAACGAAGGTATCGCCACGTCCATCTGGCAACAGCAAAGCTTCTTCCGCGGTTACGCTCAATGTTACCTGGCCAGCCATTGCTGTTCCCCGGTTGCTGAGCGTCATGCGCACGATAAGCGGGTCGCCCGGTTTTGCCGGGGAGGGTTCTACCGTGTAGGCATCAATGACGAGTTGCGACTGATAAGCTGTCGCTAGAATCGTCACACTGAGTTCGCCTGTGTTGCTATACGTGTTACCCGTGTTATCCGTGTAATCGAGTTGTAACGGGATTGAGGCGGGACCACCTGCAATATCCTGAGTGGCAGTGACGGTCATACTGGCGTTAAAGGTCGCCCCCGGCAAAAGGTCCGGTATGGTAATGCTTGCTTGGCCATTAGCGACCACAAATTGACCTTCTGATGCCAACGAAACCGCAATCGCGCGCGCGACCTGGTTACCCCGGTTTTGCACGACGAAAGTTAGGCGTGTACTTTGCCCGGGTGTGATGCTGTTGGGTGATGCTGAAAAATTGACGATGCTCAGTGCGGGTTGGGTCGTTACCTCAACTGGGGTTGGCAGCGTCGGTGGCTCGCTAGTGGGTAAAGGCGGTGCCACGACGAGCAATTTGTCGGGCGATGTTGCCTTGCGGCCTGCCGCATCGCTCACTTCGATAGCATATTCACCCGCTGGGATCGTCTCCGGGATAGTGGCATTGAGCGCGCCGCTGTGTAGTACTGTTGTCTCTAGCACACCAAAACCGACCACGCGCGCTACGGTGCTTGCTGTAAATCCGGTGCCCAGCACGGACAACGTGTTGACACGACCATTGGTGATCTGGTTCGGCTCGCTACCGCTGATGCTCAAAGGCTCTAAAGTAGGGGCCGATGTAGGTGCAGGTGCAGTAATCGTAAATGCATTGTTGAGGGTCGCTGTAGCCGGAGTGGGATTGTTGACGGTGATGTCATAAGTCCCAGTCGTGATGCTGACAGGGAGGTTGATCGTCAGCGTGTTTGCATCGACGAAGGTATCTGCCACCGTGCCGATGCCACTGACGTCAACCGTCGTGCCCTCGACAAAGCCTGTACCTGTTATGGTAAGGGTCGTTGTTGTCCCTTGTTCAAATGTGTCCGGCGTGACTGCCATTATATCCAAACTGGCTTGTGCCATCGTTGGCAATGCCACTAGGAACAGTGCACTGATCCATACCGCCCAGATCCTAATCATAGGCAAGCGACGTTTTGTTGTCATTGGTGTACTTCCTGTTGGTGTACTTCTTGTTGCTGAGTAACTTTCTTGAGGGTATCTTCGATGATCTGACCATCCTTCAGGTTGATGACACGATCCGCGTACTTTGTCACTGCGGGATCATGCGTCACGATGAGGACGGTTTTTTTCTGATGGGTACACAATTGACGCAGCATCCGCATGATGTTCTCGCCAGTTTTGCTGTCGAGTGCGCCGGTGGGTTCATCCGCCACGATGATGGGCGGATCATTATATAGGGCACGGGCAATGGCGACGCGCTGTTGCTGACCGCCCGATAGTTGGTTTGGGCGATGGTGTAGGCGCTCGCCTAAGTTGAGCATCCGTAGCAGAGAAGCGGCACGTTTATAGCGTACCGTGCGCGAGTGCTTGGCGAACATGCCAGATAGCATCACATTTTCAATCGCTGTCATAGTCGGCACCAGATAGAACCCCTGGAATACAAAGCCGATCATGGCACCCCGCATATGGGCGAGCTGCTTCTGGCCCATCTGGTCCAGGCGCTTACCAGCAACATAAACCTGCCCGGATGTGGGTACATCCAAGCCGGTGAGGCTATACAGCAATGTGCTCTTGCCAGAGCCGCTGGCACCCATAATGACAGCAAACTGGCCTGCTGGAACAGCAATATCAACGCCATTGAGTGCCTTGACGACTTGATCGCCAAGTTCAAAGTGCTTATAGATACGTCGTCCAGCGATAATGGTTTCTCTTGTAAGGTCCATCCCTGTGGTGTCCCCTGTCCTCCGATATTCGCAATATGCGTTTGCCTACTATGCATTAAAGACGTTTATGAGGCATTATCCGTTCCGTTTAGCTATGTTGTTCTCAAAGAGGGTCTTCCGTGTTCGTGTGACCTTGAATGCTAGGGCAAGTCGATACTATCCGCAGGCACGATAATTTCTTCTGAGCCAGAATCGTCGGTTACGGATCGCTCGCTTTGCAGTAGGGGGTCCATCTCGGTGTCTGGGCTATTGGACAGGTCTTGTTCATTGGGCATGTCACTACTACCGGGGCCCATCTCGCCAGGGATCATACCATCAGGGACCATTTGTTCAGGAAACATGCCATCCTGGGGCATCATGCCACCTGGGAACATCTCCCCTGGGAACATCTCGGCTTCTGCTGAAGCTTCGGTTTCGAGCTGTTCATAGCTCTCGATGCTATTCGCAAACCCCAGCATGACGACCCATACAGCCAAGACCATCAGCACAATCAGCGGATTGCCACGTAAGATCAGGCGGCTCCCCAGGAAGATCAGTGCCAGGTTCCATATCCAGAACACCGTCAGCAGTGAAGCCAACGCATAGATGAAGCTCTTTAGGTAGATATTCATATCAGCGAATGCGGGCCACTCACTGAGTAAGCCAGAGAAACCTTCAGCCTGTATAGAGCCGCCGCCTGCAAGGAAGGCCAATTGCAGCAGCGCCATTAAAGCTAGCGGCAAAGTTGCCCAAACCACAATCTGTAGATTGACGCCAAAGCGCGGGCTATGGCCTTTGAACATAGTCACTGCTGAGAGCAACAGCGTTAATACCGCCCATTGTAGCAATTGGGCAGCGATAGCAGACAGGGCCGTTGTCCAGTCAGCAGCAGGGTCATCGGCCTCAGATGTGCCCTCACCGCCGATGTTGCCGCCCATCATGCTTGGGTCAAAGGGCATTCCCCCTTCACCAAACATTTCACCCTCCATCATGGGGGGGACATTGATGTCTTGGGGTGCACTATCTACTGCAGGGGCACGCATCTGTAATGTGTTGGCTGCCACGATCACCAAAATGAGAAGGGCCATCCACAATGTATGTTTCGACATACGCTGTACATCAAACGTCATGAAGAATTCAATCGGACGCGTGATGACAGCTATGATATCGCCCAAAAATCCACGCGGTGGCAGGTCATTATCATTAAAGAAATCTGGTGTGGCGATGTGTTGTTGTTGTGACGTGGCTGTCATGGTTTCCTTCCCGTTAGCACCTCATTCGGATACGCCCGATTTGAGGCAAAATCCCCTGTATTTCAGTATTCGATTTTTAGTTTTTGTAGTCGATGGGTGTTCTCGATCCTTGTGCGCTGCCACTTTAACACGATTGCCGTGTAGTTTACATGACGTTGACTCAACGCTTGGCTTGCTCAAGCTCTATAGGATATACGTCCTATGGAAACCAAATGTTCCACATAAAAGAAGCAAATTCCGGTTTAGGGTAACTCTAATTACGCATGTCACATAATTAAGTGGATATAGATCATCGATCGTGAACCCGGGCTGGATGCCTTAAGTTAACGTGTCGTGTAAGGCTTGTTGGACCTTGGCCAGGTCATCAGGGGTGTTGACGTTCATAAACGAGTGCAAAGCGGGGTCGATGGCCTTGAGTGCCGTTTCCTGGATCTTTGCCACACGCACTTTTTCATGCAGTAGACCGATTTTTAGCTGTCCCTGCTCGATTTGTTGTCGCATGATTGGCGACATATTCTGGCTATACACGGCACACAGATTTTCAGGCCGAGTACCGACAACGGGTACCACAATGTCGTGACCGGGCGCCTTATCAATCAAGTATTGCAGCAAGTCCGGTTGCAGCAGTGGCATATCACAGCCGACACACAGCGTATAGGGCGTCGTGCTGTAGCTTAGGGCGGTGTAGATGCCCCCCAGTGAACCATTCCCAGGCAAAACGTCTGTGTACGCAGGCAGTTGAAAAGTGGCGTAAGCCTCCGGCGTGTTGGTGATGAGGATAGTGAGCAATTGCAGGGCCTGAACCCGTTCGATGACGTGCTGAATGATAGGCTTACCATCCAATTGGACGAAGCTCTTGTTGGTGCCCATCCGACGTGACTGCCCGCCTGCCAGAATCGCAACTGTGCATAACGATGTTTGATTCAATTTGGCTGACCTCGCTTCACGGCTACAATTGCTCCTGTGTGCTACGAAATGGCTTTGATGCCAAAGGCATACACCTCGATGAAATCCGCTATTTCGTGGTAATCATCCAACTGAAAAATGGGCACATCAACTGCAATGGAAGCGTCCGTTGCCAGGGCGATGCGCTGCTCCGGCGAACCGATCATATCCAGGCTGTTGGCAGACCGCACGACCTCTATTGAGGGCTTGTTGGATTGTTTATAGCCTTCAACCAGGATCATATCGACATCGGTCATGGACGCCGTGATTTCATCCAGCTCGAGTTCGCGCTCCAACTGGCGATAAGACGCAATTTTATCCGGTGCGGCAATCACCACATGCTGGCTGCCTGCCTGGGCGTGTCGCCAGCTATCCTTGCCCGGTATGTCAATGTCAAAGCCCGCATGCGAGTGATGCTTGACGGTCCCAACGGCATGGCCGCGCCCGGATAGCTCGGCGATGAGTTTTTCCAGCAAAGTCGTCTTGCCGGACCCGGACTTGCCTATGATGGTAATTACAGGAATCGACATGGTTTCTCTTTCGTTAGCTATAGCAGGTGCACCAGAGCCAGCACAATACATGTAAGGATCATCAAGCCGATGCTGGCGCGGTCCAACGGGCCCTGTTCGATGGGAAACGGACGTGATTTTTCCGGGGAAAAAGCCCGCATTTCAGCCGCGAGTGAGACTTCTTCGGCCCGTTTTAAGGCGTTGGTGATGATCGTAATGACCAGCAGTTGGCAGCCACGCCAGCGCTGCCGACGCAGCCCACCGCGCATTTTGAGGGTATACCAGGCCTGTACTGCCGATGTTTCTAAGGCGGGCAGCAGGTTTAAGGCCACACCAACGGCGAATCCCAGTCCATGCAGGCCAAAACGCTCCAATAGTCCGGCCATGCTGGATATATCGACTGCACGGGTGAGGTTTTGCAGCCCAATAATCAGCACGATAAAGCGCACGGCAATCTGTAAGCCAACCGTCAGCCCTTCCGAGGAATACGTGACGCCTGCAAAGACGCTATCGTGCTCCCCCAGGAAGAAGATCGTCGGCACAACCAGCAGCAGCATCCAGATCAGCCAGCGCCAGCGCAATATGCGCCTGAACGGGTTGGGGTAAATGAGCGCAGACACCGACAGGCATAACACCCCGGCTACGATCACCACGTAGCCGGAGGTCAGCATGATCATGCCGAGAACCCAGCCAAATATGGCCAGGTGCCCATAGGTTCCTAGTGATGCCTGTGAAGGACGCCTATATGTCAGGGTGATGTCAGCTCGCATTAGCGCACAACTTCGATCTCGACGACCATGCGCACATTCATCTGGCCGCGTTCGCCGGGGACGACCATGCGCAGCGTGCCATCATCTTCTGACATAGGGCCATCTGCCTGGGCATACGCCAGGATGACATCGTCGCGTGTATAGAGTGCAGGTTCATAGTTGACGCTGTAGCCGTCGCTGGCGACAGCCTTGATGGCGGTCACATCATCCAACGAGATGCCAGCATCTTCCAGCAGGGTCGGCAGGGTGACACCGACATAATCCACGTCCTGGAAGTTGGCCGTTGTTTGCGGCAATGCCTGGAGCGCATCCAGCGAAATCGTCTGCTGACTATCGGCATCTGAGACAGTCAGGCTGCTGACCGCTTCTTCGGTAGCGGGTGTGTCTGAGGCGCAGGCGGATGCCAGTGCGGCGACAATCAGCAGAATAATGAGTAGGGTTGTGCGTTTCATGATGATGCCTATCCTTCGTATTGTTTTGAGGGTTGTTCAATGGTTGAGGCTGTGTAAGTTGGTTTTTTGCCTGTACGGCTTTGTAGCTCTTGCCCGATGCGCCATGCTGCCCATCCGGCGACTGTTCCCAGCGCCAGGTGAATGACGATCATCAGCACGACGATGATCCAGGCGGCACTGGTATCAATGCCCAGGTAGCGGCTGCCTTGATCTAACATGTTCAGCCAGACCGAAACCAGCGAGCGCCCAAACAGCAGCGGGTTGGTGACGAAGGGCTGGGCCATCGCCCAGGCCACGCCCAGGCTGCCTGCGATCACAAACCAGCGGCGGCGCGGTTGGCCTAACAGCGACAGGACCAGTTCAGCGATGAGGGCTTCGCTCAGGATGCCAACCATCGGTCCGATGATGATGCCACCCAGGCTGAACAGCTTTAAGATGGTGGCGATGACGCCAATAAACAGGGTCGATCCACGCCGGGGCACATACAAGCGCCCGATCATGGCCACTGTCAATCCGATGCTGGCCAGCACCGCCCCACTAAAGGGGATATTGAGCGATTTCAGGACTGTGCCGAGGCTCATTTCCACGATGCCCCATAGCACCCCGAAAACCGCTAATGTCGTTAGTTCACGTGTTGTAAATTTCATGCTGCAAACTTTCTGGTTCCTTAGCCTGATTCATAATTTGTCCGTTCTGGATCAGGGCGACATGCTTGACGTAGCGCTGAACCAGTTTTTCATCATGGGAAATGAGCAAAATGGCGGTGCCGTTGGCATTCAACAGCAGCAAATAGTCCATCAACTGCTGGAGATGCCCCCAATCCTGGCCGAGCGTGGGTTCATCGAGGATGATGAGCGCCGGACGCAGTGCCAGACAGGCCGCCAACGCAGTCCGCTGCTGCTGCCCGACGGAAAGCTGATTAGGGCGGCGGTCTGCCAGGGCGAGCAAATCCGCTTGGGTCAACACTTGTCGGTGATTGTCCAACTCAAAACAGCCGTAGTTCTGTGGGGCAAAGGCCACTTCTTCATCGACCGAATCGGTAAATAACTGGTTGGCGGCATTCTGGAACAAGAGGGCTACATCCAGGCCGGCGCGATAGCGTTTACCGGCTGCGAAGCGAACTTTGCCTTTACGCGGTTTGAGCAGCCCCGCTGCGACCAGTGCCAGCGTGGATTTCCCCGCGCCATTTGGCCCAACCAGCGCCGAGAAATCGCCGGGGTACAGTTCAAAATTGGTCCCACGCAACACATCTTTTTTACGATAACCCGCCCATACATTGTCCAGCACCAGTAAAGGCTGTCTATTTTGGGGTTCGGGAGCGTGCAATGAGGTAGGATTCTGTTCAATTACGTCACCCAGGCCGAAGCGTGCCTGATAGCTGGGATTCGCCTGTAAGGCCTGTGGGGCGTCATCCAGAGTGATCTGACCATTCTCCATCAGCACAACCCGATCCACATAAGGCAGGGTGGTTTCCAGCCGATGCTCAATCATGATGATCGTCATGCCATGATGGCGGCATAAATTGTCCAGCGTTTCAATGACGCGCTTGGCGTTGGGCGTATCCAGCGAGGCTAGCGGTTCATCAAGTACCAGCACGCGCGGTTTCATCGCCAGCACAGACGCAATGGCGACGATTTGCTTTTGTCCACCGGATAGCTCGGCAGGGTTGTTGTCACGTAACGCGGTCAGGTTAGTCACCCGCATGGCCCACTGGATCCGTGCCTGTATATCCGCCTCGGATAGCCCCAGATTGCGGGGACCGAAAGCGACTTCATCTTCAACATGCAAATGAAATAGCTGCGATTCCGGGTTCTGGAAGACAACGCCCACGTGCTCGGCGAGGGTAACGACCGCATGCTCGCGTGTATCCAGGCCATCAATCGTGACGCTGCCGGACATGGTGGCCGCATCAATATGGGGGATCACGCCGCACAAGGCCTTGACCAACGTGCTTTTCCCGCAGCCGGACAAGCCCGATACCAGCACCCATTCACCGGGCTGGATATTGAGGGACACCTGGTTGAGGGCAGGTACATCGCCGTAACGCACGGTCAGGTCGCGTATATTAATCATGAGGATTCCTCAACGATGTGGAATACACGCGCAGACGCCCATCTTGACTGTGCTTCGGCTAGTAATGAGGGGCGAATCACAACGAATGCCGACCGATAGCGCCCTTGATCAAGCAAGTCGATGGCTGCCTGGAAGCCGCCGCCCTGCGAAAATTCCAATGGGCCGATTTCGTCAATCAGCAGGATGTCGCAATCAGTGGCGGCCTTGAGGAGAGCATTGCCCCAGGCGATCACCTGTGGGTCAAAATGCCAGCGACCGACGCGCAGTGTGTAATCTGGGCTGGCGGAATCGCTACCCAGCAGACGGCGTTTATCCGTGTATACATCAACCAGCCAGATGCCTGTTTTGATGCCATTTTCAAGTTGGGAGGGGCAGGAAATGCCACCTATCGTCAGGTTGGATTGGGCCGCATAGGCCACTAATGACGCGCACCATGACGATTTGCCAATGCCGCTGCGTCCAGTGACCAGCGTCAGGCCAGGGGAGAAAATTTGAGGATAGTCCAGCAGTGATGCTGGTATCGATTGCGAGAGCTGCATATGTGCTCCTTTCCAATTCAACAGCAGGTCGCAATCTGCTGTATCGGGAGGCTATGGCGTTTCCACTCATAACCTGCCTCTTGCGGCGCAACTCGCTATACAAGCTGCTTTGCAAGAAGGGGGTCAGTTGGCCATGACGCTGTGTGTTGCGCTTTAGGTCAAGTGACTCGGAGGACGGATAAAATTTTAGTTCGGTGAATCTACCGGGAAATGGCCTCCTTCATAGGGTTTGTTGTCAGCATTTCCTCGTAATTTTTCGCGGATTGCGGGTGACAATCGTGCCAACACGGCATCCGGTAAGCTCACGTCGGTTGGGTTCTCTCGCCGGGAGCGGCAAACCGGGCACAATGTTTTATCCGGTGACCCGGCAAAGTGTGCTTTGCAGCGTTTGCACTGCTGCATCTGACCAGCATGCAATTTGAGGCGCGTCTCGTCTAATACATCCCGCAGTGTGGGTGCGCCGTAAGTCTCCAGGGCATGGGTTTCGCAGTAGTCGATACATAAGTTGCAGTCGATACAGCGATGGGGTTCAAAGATCACCATAAACTGCTCGTCGTCTTTAGCGACCTGGATGGCATCTGTCGGGCAGACGCGCTCACAGAGGCCACAGGCGTTACAGGTATCAGAAGCGACCAACTGCACGAAACCATCACCAAATAGCCCCAACTCGTCGGGAATATCGGGATAAGGTTTGGTGAGCATGCGCAATACGGTCAACAAACGCCGCCGTTCACGCGGGAGCTGTTCCGATGGATCACCTTCATCTATGGCGTTGATGGCTCGCTGTTGCAATGCGCTTTCCGGGTTGAGCAATGACGAAAATAGGCCGCGTCGTGACATGGGCGGGTTCTCGTTGTGATGTAACGGGCGCTCGACCCAATCGGATTGTGCGTCATATATCGGGACAATCGCGTCCGACAGCCCCAACACAGATAGAAGCTGCTGCGTCTCGGCTATGCATTGCTCAATATTGGGTTGCAAAACGCGCAGGGGGCAGTTGGCGCAGGCATCTAACCGTACGCGAACTTGCTCAACGCCGACGGCTAGCAGGCCAACAAAGGCCGATACGCCCAGGTCGGCCAGGCAGTTTTTCGTCTGGACAACCGAGTCCACTGCGGGAGCGGTGGTCTGCGGCGCGCTGTGATGCACGCAGGCAATATCGACGACCTGATGATCCGGCATGCTTTGCGTATTGAGCAGCAGTTTTTGAAAACTGTCAGGCCGCTCAAATACGCCCACTGGGCAGGCATGTAAACACACACCGCATTTGATACATTGCTCAGCAGTCAGTTCAGGCAGGCCGCTATCCAGCCGGATGGCGCCTGTTGGGCACAAGGCAACACAACGATCACAGGTGGCGTACTTATTTTTCGTTCGCACGCATTGTGATGTCGTTTGCTGGATGGTACTTTGCTGTTGAAAGTGTGCCTCTGCTGCTACAGCAAGTTCGATCAGGTTCATGAGGATGCCAGAGCGTTGCTCTCTATTTGCCAGGTTTCCATTGTGTGGGCGATGGTGCCAGAGGCCAGCAAACTCAATCCACGATAATAAGGCGTATTCGCTGCTTCAGCCACATCAGCCAGGAAGTCATGCGCCCATGTACAAACGTGATCTTTGAAAAAGCTGTCAATCGCTGCCAGCGACAGGTCGGTGTAATAGGGCTGCTCTGACCGAATGCCTTCTAAAGCAACCTGGCAGAGATGGGCGATGAACATCATTTCCAACCCAAAGTGGTCGTCCGGTTCATTGCGCTCTGTCGGAACGGCCATACCAAACTGACGATATAGCAGCCGCACTTGCAGCGTTTCTTTATCGAAAATCAAGCGCTCTTCATTGCAATATACCGATTCCCACGGTGGGGCTGGTAGGCGATTGGGGCCGATGAATAAGCGGGCAAAGTCCCGACGTACATCACCGAAGTCGTCAGCTTGCCAGTCTTGTAAAAATGCCTGCAAGGTTTCCAGGCCATTATGCATCTTATCGTTGGTGCTACCCAGCGGCCAATCCGCAAAGAGATCGTCCTGCTTCAATTGTTCGAGCAATTCGATGGTTGGTTTTTCAAAAAATGCCTTGCCCAAAAACCCGTAAGCAAGGTAGGTCGCAATGAGTCTTTCAGAGAGTGCGACTGTATCCGTATTTTCCACGACGTGTTACTCCAATACTTTCCATCTATAGAGAAAGCAACGATTAGAGTAAGCAAGAGGGATATAAATCCCTCTCACTTATCTCCATTTACAGACCATGCTGCGCTTGCGTTGATCTACATCGTTGACCTACATCTTGATTTACATACCGATCCGTATCATGCTCTCGTAGAACAAGAAGCGACCCAGAATTTCTGAAATCAAGACGAAAGCAAACGCGCTATAGGCGAGATAACCTGTCATACGGGTCCTGGATTCGCTGGAGAGGCTTCGATACATGAATATCGAGAAGATACCGGCCCCGACGAACAACAGGATCAATCGGAGAGCGAACAGTGCGCCACCCTGGTCAAGGATCAAGGAGATACTGGCCATTGCGGCCTCTGATCCTTGTTCTGCCAAATTGGCCAGGTACAAAGGAATCACGACGAACTGTACACCCAGTAATACGAGTGAGATCAGGACGATCCAGCGTAACGTCGTTGACAAGATGTCGAACTGGGTGTCCGAACTTGGCAAGTTATTTCTGCCGCGCAGATATTGATAGGTTAAGACAAAAGCAGACCCTACCGCTAGTGACCCAAGCAACAATGTAGTGATGAAGAATGTAACTACTGTTGCTGGCGAGTTCCATGCAGGGACGGTCGGCAGCAGATAGACCTGCGCCATTGACCACACCAGCAGCAAACCGATAGCAGCTACAACCAGGCCGATGGTATTGCGGATGGTTGCCGTGCTGATCTTGCGCCACTGCATGAAGGCAAATACAGCACCACCGATGGTAAAGATGGCGGCTAAGGTGACTTCACGACTCAACCACGACGAACCGAGATTCGAGATGGCCCGAGGCGCATTTAGCGGGTTCCCTAGGTGGAGGAACGTGACCAGCATCGCCAGGATTACAATCGGGCCGATTGCCAGTAAGGCGCGATCACTCAGGGTGTCTGCCGCTTGGGCATCATAGCGTCGTGTTGCAAAAAAGTGGACGCCGCCCAGAATGACGAATGAGCCAACCGCCATCTGCATGACGGTTGTGAAGATAATCAGTGACCATTCATTGGCTTGCATGGACCTTATACCTCCTCTGGATTGATGAGTTTGCCGGACGGTGAGCCGATGGGTTTAGCATTGTGATGCGGCTCAATAACGAGATTGGGTTCGGTAATATCTGCCGGGGGCAGCGGGGCAATCTCAGCGAGTTCACCATGCTCTGCCCGTAGCTCGTCAATATCACCAAAGAACAACGCGCGTGATGGGCAGGCGGCGACACAAGCCGGCGATTGGCCCTCATCGAGGTAGTCGTAGCAGAAGTTGCATTTGGTCATGACACCGACTTCTTCGTTGAACTGAGGTGCGCCGTAAGGGCAGGCCCACTCACAGTAACGGCAGCCGATGCATATGCTCTCGTCTACCATGACGATGCCATCTTCACGCTGGTGCATAGCCTGCGTCGGGCAAACTTCTACACAGATCGGATTGGTACAGTGATTACATGCGATGGACGTATAGTAAGCAAATACATTTTGCTCAACGGTGCCATCGGGATTGGTGACCCATTCACCACCTGTATACTCTGCGACTCGACGCCAATTCACGCCTACTGGTAAATCAGACTTATCTTTACAAGCGACCTGACAGGCTTTACAGCCAGTGCATGCGGTGGCATTGAAGTAGAATCCCAATTTGTTAGCCATTTGAGTATTCTCCTTTATGCTTTCTCAACTTCAACAAGGATGGTGTGCATCGGGTCGCCTTTAGCCAGCGGCGATGGACGATAGCGTGTCAACACATTGGCACAACCTGCCTGATCGACGCCGTCTTCATCGGGTTCATACCAGGCACCCTCGGACAGATGGATCACGCCGGGGATGATGCGCGGCGTCACACGGGCAGGTACATGGGTGCGTCCGCGTCCGTTATAGACATAGACACGATCCCCATTTTCAATACCGCGTGCTTCGGCATCAATCGGGTTGATCCAGACTTCTTGTGGCGCGACTTCCTTCATCCAGGGCACATTGCCATAGGTGGAGTGGGTGCGCTGCTTATAGTGGGCGCTGATCATTTGCAGCGGATAAGTTTCCCGCAGCGGATCACTGACGCCTTCCCACGTTTCCGCATAGATGGGCAAGCCGGTGATGACATCACCTTCTTCCAATTCCCACGTCTGGCCGATTTCATGCAGGCGCGAGGAGAAAATCTCTAGCTTGCCGGATGGCGTTAAGAGCGGGTTGGCTTCAGGGTCTTCACGGAATCCTTTATAAGCGACATAGGGATCGCCAGGGTTCGTGACTTTGTAGATACCCATCTCACGGAAGGATTCAAAGTCCGGCCAATCGGGGTTGGACTTGCGGGTTTCGTCGATGCAGTAGCGTAGCCAGTCTTCGACCGTACGACCTTCGGTGAATTCGTCTTCGACATCCAGCCGTTTGGCCAGTTCAGCACACATGTCATAGACATGCATTGTCTCGAACATTGGCTCGGCGGCTGGCTCACAGAAGATGTGATAGCCCATGTTGCTGGCATCCCCATTGACGGCGATGTCCATCTTCTCGAAGTTCATGGTATCCGGCAGCAGAATGTCGGACCACTTGGCACTTGGCGTCATGTGTACTTCGACAGAGACGATCATTTCGCACTTGGATTCATCACCAAGGATTTCGCGAGTATAGTTCACATCGGCGTGCTGGTTGATGAGTGCGTTACCGGCATAATTCCAGATGAACTTAATCGGCACATCCAGTTTATCTTTGCCGATGACACCGTCTTTGAGTGCTGTCATTTCCGGGCCGTGATCGATGGCATCCGGCCAGTTGAACACCGAGATAGAGGTAGAAACAGGGTTGCTGAGCGTCGGGAAGCCGACCATCGAGATACTGAATGTGGATTCTCTCGCGCCAGTGCCACCGCCATGAATACCAATATTGCCGGTTAGGATGGACAGCATTGGGATCGCACGGCTGGTTTGTTCACCATTCGCTTGACGTTGTGGTCCCCAACCCTGGGTGATGAAGCACGGCTTCGTCAGGGCAATTTCTCGTGCCAGTTGGACGATCTTTGGTGCAGGGATGCCCGTAATGGTGGATGCCCATTCCGGTGTCTTGGCTGTGCCATCAGCACCCGTGCCTAGGATGTAATCACTGTAGCTATCTTCGTCCTCATAGCCTTCTGGCATGTGGGCTTTATCGAAGCCGACACAGTAATTATCCAGGAAGTCCTTGTCATGCAGGTCTTCAGTAATCATGACGTAGGCCAGCGCATTGATCAGGGCGGCGTCGGTGCCGGGGCGGATCGGAACCCACTCGTCGGCAGCCGTGACGGCCGTATCCGTATAGCGCGGGTCAATGACAATCATCTTCGCACCGCTGATCTTCTTGTAGTGCTGCAAACTGTAGATCATCCCGCCGCCGCTCATGCGCGTTTCGCCGGGATTGTTGCCAAAATAGACCATTAGCTTGCTGTTGACGATGTCTTCAATGCTGTTATTGGAGACCCATGTATCGGCCCATGTATTGCCGAAGGTATAGGGCAACCCAGATTCAATTTGGGCGGCACTATAATCGCCATAGTGGTTGAGATACCCACCATAGCAATTCATCAGGCGGGCGATGGGGGTGGCGCTTGGGGGCCATGACTTGGCAACAACGGCACCCAGCGTACCTGTACCGTAGTTCAGGTAAATGGACTCATTGCCATAGGTGTCGATCAGCTCTTTGAGCTTATCGGCGATCAGATCAAATGCTTCTTCCCAGGTGATCTGTTCAAATTCGCCAGATCCACGCGGGCCAACACGCTTCATGGGGTACTTGAGGCGGTCGGGATTATACATACGTTGACGGACAGAGCGGCCGCGTACACATGCACGAATCTGGTGATTGCCGAATTCGTCGTCACCTAGATTATCGGTTTCGACACGAACGACAACGCCATCTTTGACGTGTAAACGAAGGGGGCAGCGGCTGCCACAGTTGACGACGCAAGACGACCAGACAACACTTTCGTCCTCCTGCGCCAAGACACTCCCGATGCCTTGTTGGCCCGGAAGTTCGGCTAGATTACTCGCAACGACAGCTCCCCCACCGAATATCGCGCTCCATTTAACGAAGCTACGGCGGGTCATGATGGTGCTTGTAATCACATCGTTAAGAAATTCTTTGGCTACCATATAATTCCTCCCATGTTGGAATTACTAATGAGAGACAATGCAAGTCTTTGATGAAATGCTACATACATATTGTAGATTTTTTCACAAGAGCAGGCATCGACGTAGTGGGGTATTTTTTATATCACCCGATTGGGTGATATGACGTCACCACCCCAGGTGATATATGTAGTAAAACTCGGTTCGATAATGATCTTCTTTAGATGCAGGGTACGCGCGATATCGTCACTTGATACGCGCGTACTGAGACTGAAATAGACATGCGATTCAGCTAATCCGCTGACGACGTGATGCCGTGTTCGACAGCATAAGCCGCTGCCTGTGCACGGTTGTCCAGTTGCAGCTTTTTCAGAATATTGCTGAGATGGGTCTTAACCGTATTCACAGAGATGGATAGTTTTTCCCCAATCTGCGGGTTACTTTCGCCCTGGGCCACCAGATGCAGGACCGTAATTTCTCGCTCGGTCAATGTGTCTAGCTCACTTTGTTCACCGAACTCCTGGCGCGCAATCCCCTTAAGGACTCTGGATGCCATCGCGCGGGTCATGGCGGCTTCGCCTTTGGCTACACCTTCCAACATGTTGAAGAGTTCATCGGCATCCAGGTTTTTCAACAGATAACCGGCGGCCTCCGCGCGGACAGCCTCGAATAGGTGGCTGTCCTTCTCTGAAGATGTGAGGATCACCACAGCAACCTCTGGGAACAATTTCTTGATTTCCCGCGTGGCCTGTAAGCCATTTACATCTGGCATGTAAATGTCCATCAACACCACATTCGGTTGGAGCTGGCCAGTTAGCTTGATGGCCTCAGTCGCAGTAGATGCTTCCCCGACGACTTCGACGATATCGTCGCGTGTACTCATCAGGCTGCGCAGTCCCTGCCGGAACAGCTTATGGTCGTCTACAATCAGCACTTTAATCGTCATGATAGGCTCTTTCGCTGGACTAAATGCCTGTCCGTACGTGGACAGCATAGAATAGGAACCGTCCCAATACTTCACTGATGAGGACGGTCAGGAACGTCAGGTAGATCGGTGCCAGGAAGCGCACCAGAGGTTTGCGGCTTTTTCGTTGCCATAAGGTGACAATCGCCAACGCGGTGACGCCGCAGATCAGCATCACGATGCGGATGATAAACAGCACGCGATATAAACCGAGCAAGAGGTCCAGGCTGGCATGGGCTGTCTCACCTCGGTTGAACAGGTCCATAATCTGGTAGCCATAGTTGCCCAGTTCGATGAGGACAATCGCGGTAGCCGCCCAGGATGAAACATATAGCACCCGCTGGATGACGCTCCGTATCAGCGCCAGGTCAGTATCTTTGTTCAGTGTGAAGAGATAGAGGCTGATTAGCAGGATAATCGTCACGCCAAAGACGCCTAAAAGCGTCATCGCACAGAAGAAGGCAATTGGCGTCGTGATCGAGTTCCACGCGATTTGTGTCGGCAACAAGTAGACCTGCGACATGGCATAGACGGTGACGACGCCCAGAGTCACGGCCCCCCAACCAGCCACTAATTGCGCTTTTACGGCATGCGGCCTCAAATGGCTCAGCAAGAGCAATGTGCCCACCAGCAAGGCAAAGAGCACCGTAAAGCCGACTTCTCGGCTTAACCACGATGACTTGAAATTGAGCACGGCGAATAGCGAAAATGCCGGACGGCTCAGGTGATAATGGGAGCCAACCATCGCCGTTGCGACGGTCACGAAGATAATCAGGATGGGATACTTGGTTAGCTTGCTGGCGATGTCTTGCCCATATTGCCGCAGCGTCAGCGTATAGATCACCCATAGCACCAGCATGCTGCCTGCGGACATCTGCATCATGATGGTATAGACCGGCAGTGCCCATTCGCGTAGGTTTACCATGACTTAGTAACCTCGCTCTGTAGCGGCATCTAGCGGCGTATTGATGGGGGCCATGTGAATTTGATTGCCTTGTTCAACTTCCGGTAGTACACAAACCACGGTCGTGCCCTGGCCCACCTTGGATGTAATCGAGAGCTTGCCGCCGACTTGTTGGGCGCGCTCGCGCATGGTTTGCAGGCCAAAGCGCTGGCCATCGGGCTGCTCGTCAAAACCGATGCCATTGTCGATGATTTCCAGATGGGCACAACCCACCTGTCGCGTGAGCTTGACGGTGACTTCCGTAGCCCTGGCATGTTTACGGACGTTTGCCAAGGCCTCTTGCAAGATGCACACCAGTTGGACTTCTGCCAATGGCGATAGGCCCAGATATTCATCCAGATGATTTTGTAGTTTGATGTCGATGCCCGTTTGCAGGCTAAATCCATCCAGATATTCCAGCATGGCGGAGGCGACGCCTGCTTCGGTCGAAAGCGTCGTTCTTAAGCTGAGGATGTTCTCGCGGACATCGGCATGCGCTGTTTGGATGGCTTCTCGCATGCGTTTGATTTCCGCGAACAGACTCTCGCGTTTATTTTGCTTCAAGAGCGCTTCTAAAGTTTGGGCTTGCAGGTTCATATAGCCCAGGATTTGTGCCAGCCCATCGTGCATTTCACGGGCGATGCGTGCGCGTTCACCGACCACAGCCAGCGATTGAATCTGGGCAGCCATCAAGCCATGTTGGATCGCGATCACGGTCTGGCTGGCCAATCGTTCCAGCCCGACCAGATCATCCGTGTTGTAGGGGTTGGGTTCTGTGCGTGTGCTCCACAGGACCCCCACCGAGACATTGTTGAGCAATAATGGCACAAATGCGGCTTCGCTCGCTTTGGCATCCGTACACAGGCACAATTCGGATTGCCAATCGATATTTTCTGTGCCATCGGTGCGATAGGGTTTTGCCGATTTCAGCACATCTAGGATCACGCTGGATGTGACCTGGATGCTGGTGCCCACTTCAGCCGACGCATCGACCGATTCACTAGTGGCAAAACAACGTAACATCAGCCGATGTTTCTCGTCCAACAGGGCCATCGCCACATAATCTGAACTCAGCAGTTTGCGGGCACTGCAAACAATTTCAAACAGGATGGCATCCAACTCATTGAGTTCAGCAATTTCTCGGTTGATTTGCATCAGGGCTTCCGCCCAGCTTTCTGCCAGATAGCGCGCATTGGATTGGGCTAAGTCACGCTCCTCCTGCAATCGTTGGATACGTCGTCGCTCAATCGCATCAAACACGTCCAGGCTGCGCACGACGAAAAACAGCAGCGCAATGGCAGAAAGCATACGCCAGAATTGGATCGGCAGGCCTGTCGCCTGGAGCACATGAGCATAGTCGAGCCAGTCAATCATCGTGAACGGGTCGCTGCTCTCGCTTGTCTCAGCCGGGACGGAATCGAAGTGCACGCGGTCATAGTTGTAATAAGAGACAGGACCATAGGGCGCCGCCGGGACAATCAGCCCGACAACCAGCGCCTCCGTCAGGAACGCGATGCCGGCTCCCATCATTAAATAACCCGCATCCTGGAAGCCACGTTTTTTATGGTCGTTGCTCTGCCGCAGGAACCCAATACCCGCCATGATGCTACCGGGCAAATACAGCAAATAGCGTGACCAGATATCGATGGGGATATAAATGGGTGAGGGGGTCACGAAGGTCGTCGCGGCATAGGTGACGATGAACGCCAGCGGAACGGTGATGATACCCGGAATGATTCGTGTCCAGGCGGGCAGCGGGGTCATCTGGGTTAACATACCCCAGCCAAAACGCAGCAGTAACAAGCCCGATAGCGGCTGCAAAATCATCCGCAGCAGACGCAAAATACCCTGGACTTCCGGCTGCATCCCGCTAACGAGGAACATATCTGCCCAGCCAACCCCCGCATAGGCCAAGCCAAACGCCGCCAACCAGGGCAATTGTTTGTGCAGCGGCAAGACGCTACCCCGCCGATATTGAAGCAGTGCTGCAAGCCCCAATCCGCTGAAGGATAGCCCATATAGGAAGTAAATAATTGGCATCGATACGTCTTTTTAGCGTACGTTTTGCATCTATATGAAAGTTGACCCCCTTTGTAGCAAGCGATCAACTTCCACCCTGCCTCGGAGATGTATCCTGTATCAGGGCAGTTTCACTTATAGCTATGGTCGCGCGTAAGGGGGCTTGCTGCCAGTGCTATTTACAACAAATATGGGGTGATGTTAGTTAATAAACGTCTAATATGAACGTACCCAAAATAACTTCTCGACGAATCACTTTGTATGGAAGATCAAACGGAGGATGATGCCGAGCAACGCTCGACCTTCCACGCGAGAAAGGGTAGCTATCCGAGCATGCCCGAATCGCGAGAGTTCAGGGTCATCATCAACGATAGCCTCTGGGATGTCATTAGTTCCGGTATGGCAAGTATGCTATGTATGGCATAGGCGTTGTAACACTGGGGGATAGGGAAAAAGGACCTAAAATTTCAACCCGTGAATGTCGCCTTGACTTGGCGTTGGATATGTAAACATGGTATGCTTACCATATATTCATGGATAATCACATTTTCGTCAATGTGTTACTACTCGATTAAGTTCGAAATGCTGGAATCTGCTGAAGGCGATGTCTCCACGATAACAAAGAAACAAAACTGCAAATATATGTTATGCCACTATAATTTAGGATAATAATGTTGTGTAAGGTTACTACGGGGATTAAGCATGCCTAATATACATGATGTTGCCAAACTGGCTGGTGTTGCTCCGATTACTGTTTCACGGGTAATTAACAACAAGGGCTACGTGAGTGACAAAACACGTCAGCGTGTCGAAAGTGCAATCGATGAACTTGCCTATGTTCCGAACGCACTGGGACCCAGCTTGCGATCCAAACGGACCATGACCCTGGCACTTGTGCTATCGGACATTACAAATCCCTTCTGGACGACAGTAGCGCGTGGTGTTGAAGACACAGCAAACGAGAATGGCTATCACATCATTATTGGCAACACGGATGAATCGCCGGAAAAGCAAAGCGACTATTTGACTTTTATGCTCCAAAAGCAGGTTGATGGCTTTCTCCTGGTTCCTGCGTCATCAAATGTGACTTCTTCAGATATTTTTCAGCGGCAGCGGGTACCCTTTGTTGTGCTGGATCGTGAGATACAGGGGAACGACTATGACTCTGTTCGTAGTGATTCGCAGGGTGGCGCCTGTAAACTGACGAAATACTTGTTAGAACTGGGGCACAAGCGCATTGCAGTAATTACTGGGCGCCAGGACAATTCAGCGGCAAGGGATCGTGTCAGGGGGTTCATGCAGGCTATCGAAGAAGCCGGTCTGGATGAAGATCAGCAAGTGTACTGGGGGGAATTTAATCAGGAAACAGGATACGATTTTACGCGCTTAATACTTCAATCCAGACCTCAACCAACAGCCATCTTTGCAACCAACAACTTCATTGCGATAGGCGTCATGCGTGCGTTACGCGATCAGGGGTTGCGTGTACCGGAGGATATATCGGTTGTTGCGTTTGATGATTTGCCTGCGGCTATTACGATTGATCCGTTTTTTACGGTAGTTAGTCAGCATGCATATGAAATGGGGAAAAGGGCAACCGAGTTGCTGATTGCGCGTCTGGTAGATGAAGCACCAGAAGGCCCGCAAGAAATTATATTGCCTATAGACATTATTGTCCGACGGTCGAGTAGCAGGCTGCTTGGTGCGCCTTAAGTTGTGAAAACCGTACCAACAAAGAGGCTAGCTGGTAGCGGAAGTTGAAACTTGTGCTGTTGACAGATGCTTCAGCGCCTTTCTAATGGAGATGATAATTAGTGATAGAAGAACAAAAAAACACGATTTGAGCCAAGCTGGGTATCTTCATCTATTTACAACTATAACAAGGGTGGCCTTGCGTGACAGTTCAACAAATTGGTCAGGTGATCAAGCTAAAGCCAGAAGCTTACGAAGAATACAAACGTCTCCATGCGGATGTATGGCCGGATGTGCTGGCAATGCTACACAAGGCCAATATCCGCAATTACAGCATTTTCCATTGGAACGGACTGCTCTTTGCCTATATGGAATACATTGGCACGGATTACGAAGCTGATATGGCAGCCATCGCAGAAGACCCCAAAACTCGCGAGTGGTGGCAACTCACCGATGCGCTGCAGCAACCGGCAGAGGGTCATTCATCGGGGAGTATCGAGGGCGACTGGTGGAAAAATATGGAAATTCTGTTCCACACAGATTGACGATCTGTAATCGCGCAGTGTCAGAAGGACAGTTGAGTCTGGCGACTGCGTTTTAACTTCAGAGATTTTTGCCGATCTAGCATTGTGCTGGATCGACAGGATTTTACTTACCCCTGGCTTCAGCAGAAATGAGATCCGCACATGAGCAACCATACTCAAATCAAAATTGACCGCAACAAAGAAGGCGAGCCACTCAACCCATATTGGAAGGTGTGTGTTGGTGGTGGACGTGTTGGCGAAGCACTACGAGCCGATTTCCAAAAGCACCTCGAAATGGTTCAGCGAGAGATGCCTTTTGATTACATCCGTATGCACGGGCTTTTCCATGAAGACATGATGGTCTATCGAGAAGTCGATGGGCAGCCGATCCTGAACTGGCAATATGTCGATCTGGTCTACGATCACTGGCTCTCTATTGGCATTCGTCCCTTTGTGGAACTGGGCTTTATGCCCTATGACCTCGCCAGTGGTGAAGAAACCGTCTTCTGGTGGAAGGGCAACATCACGCCGCCGAAGGACTGGGATCGCTGGGAGTGGTTTATTAAGCAGTTCGTACTGCATGTCGTGGAACGGTATGGCATTGAAGAAGTCCGCCGTTGGTACTTTGAAGTCTGGAACGAGCCGGACCTGGACTTCTTCTGGAAAGATGCCGATTTTGAAGCGTACATGAAGCTGTACGAATACTCGGTACGCGCTATCAAGCAAGTCGATGAGCAGCTCAAAGTGGGTGGTCCTGCGACTGCCTCAGCTTCAACCCCACCTGGCCACGCGTCGTGGGGCAAGGAATTTCTCGAAGTTTGCACGGAACGCAAGCTGCCCGTCGATTTCTTCTCGACCCACCCTTACCCGACTTTCCACCCGTTTGATCCCGATGGCGTCGGCTATATGACGTGGGATGGGCCGGAACGCCTCATGATTGACCTTGTTGGCTATGAAAAAACGCTCGAAGAAACCGGATATGCCCATCTAGAAAAGCATCATACAGAGTGGAGCAGCAGCCCCAGTCCGCGTGACCCAACCCATGACACGGCATTCTTAGCGCCCTTCCTGGTTCAGAACAACCTGGCCGGACGCGGACATGCCGATTCGCTATCCTTCTGGGTAGTGAGTGACATTTTTGAAGAATCCCGTCAGGGCGATACACCGTTTCATGGGGGCTTCGGATTGGTTAACGTCCAGGGTCTGAAGAAGCCCTCGTATCATGGCTACTGGTTCCTGTCACGCCTGGGTGATGAACTGCTGGAACTGGGTGACGGTTACGCAGTGACGCGCCATAGCAGCGGCAAAATCTCGGTCGTGATGTGGAATTACTGCCACTATACCGAAGAAGCCAACGACAGCCGTACGATACAGAACGCAGTCGGGACGCCTGAGCTATATGGCATGTTCCAGGACGACCCCGCGAAAGAATTCACGGTCACGCTGCCTGGGCTTGAAGACGGCGTTCGTATCGAGACAACCGTCTTTGACCGTGAGCATGGCAGTGTGCTGGATGCATGGTTTGAAATGGGATCGCCTAATCACATCCTGCGCGAGGACCTTGAGGTCCTGCGTCAGCAGATGGAACTGGAAACCATAGTCGAACGCCTCCCTGCACAATCCGATCCCTTTACCTGGACATTCACAGTACAGCAACACGGTGTCACGCTTATCGACATCACCGCCAGTGCCTCATAGATGCTGTTTTAATATTCCCTGCCAGCCAGAAAATCGGCTGGCAGGCCCCCATACACTTTAAGTAGTGGACTTTAAAATTGTCATATGAGAACTATTTCTTCGGAGAAAATGGTCAATGTCTCAAAATAACTTACGGAATACACTCTGGTACCAACAACCTGCTAGCGCCTGGGTAGAAGCTTTGCCCGTTGGCAATGGGCGTCTGGGTGCGATGGTCTTCGGCGGCATTCAGGAAGAGCGCATTAAGTTTAATGAAGATACGCTGTGGTCAGGTGGCCCCAAAGACTGGAACAATCCTGAAGCCAGAACCGTGCTGCCGGAAGTCCGCCGACTGGTGCTTGAAGGCGATTACGTCGCGGCCAACGAACTTTCCAAAAAGATGCAAGGTCTCTATGTGCAATCGTACCAGCCGATGGGCAACCTGTATCTGTCGCTTGACCTGCCCACAGATGCCCAACCTGACGCCTACTATCGTGATCTCAATCTCGATGAAGCACTGACAACAACCCGTTTTGAGGTCGACGGTGTGACTTATACCCAAACTGTCTTTGCCAGTGTGCCCGATCAGATCATCGCCATCCGGCTGATAGCCAGTCAACCGGGAAGCATTTCTTTCTCGGCGCGGCTGGATAGCGAACTGCATTATGCCGTGGAAGCAGGGGATGCCGATACGCTGATTCTCAAGGGGAAAGCCCCAGCGCATGTCGAGCCAAGCTATCTCTTTGATAAACCCGATCCCATCATCTATAACGACGAGGAGGGCATGCGCTTCGAGATTCATCTGAAAGCCATGACCGATGGCGGTTCGATCAGCAGCGATGCTGATGGTCTGCACGTCAAACAGACTAATTCGGTTATGCTGCTGGTTTCGGCGGCAACCAGCTACAACGGCTATGATCATTCCCCCGCCCGCGAGGGAGTTGATCCGGGTCCGATTGCGATTCAGCACCTGGAACAAGCCGCAAGCCAATCCTATGAAATGCTGTTGGAGCGCCATATCGAGGATCATCAGGCTTTGTTCCGGCGCGTGAAACTGGATCTGGGCACCGATGCAGACGCCCAAACCTTGCCGACTGATGAACGCCTGCGTCGCTATGATGCCAATAAGGACGGCGCGACTGTCAGCCCTGACCCTGGGCTTGAGGCGTTGTTGTTCCAGTATGGTCGCTATCTGCTGATTACCAGTTCACGACCGGGTACGCAGCCTGCCAATTTGCAGGGCATCTGGAACGATATGGTGCGCCCGCCCTGGAGTTCTAACTATACGATCAATATCAACGCCCAGATGAATTACTGGCTGGCGGAAACGACCAACCTCAGTGAATGCCACCTGCCGCTGATCGATCTCATCGAGGGGTTGAGTGTCAATGGGCGCAAAACAGCGGAAGTCAATTATGGTGTGCGCGGCTGGGTCGCTCATCACAATACGGACATCTGGCGGCATACGTCCCCGGTTGGCGAAGGCACGGGCAATCCGGTGTGGGCCAACTGGCAAATGAGTGCAGGCTGGTTATGCCAGCACCTCTGGGAGCATTACGCGTTCACCGGTGATAAAGACTACCTGAAAAATGTCGCATGGCCGGTGATGGCCAGCGCTGCCGAGTTCTGCCTGGATTGGCTGGTCGATGATGGCGGGCATCTGGTGACTGCGCCTTCCACTGCCCCTGAAATTGACTTTGTGATGCCAGACGGTCAAACCGCTGCTGTGACGAAGGGCGCGACAATGGACCTGGCTATCATCTGGGATCTGTTTACAAACTGCATGGATGCCGCTGCTGTTTTGGGCATGGACGGTGCCTTCGTTGAACAGGTCCGTGAAGCACGGTCTCGCCTGTTCCCTTATCAGGTCGGCAGCCGAGGGCAGTTACAGGAATGGGCAGATGATCTACAGGAAACAGACCCTCAGCATCGCCATGTGTCGCACGTCTATGGCGTCTATCCCGGTAAGCAACTCACGCCCGACTCAACACCTGATCTTATCGAGGCTGTGAAAAAGACGCTCGACATACGCGGCGACGCCAGTACCGGCTGGTCACTCGCGTGGAAAATCAATCTGTGGGCACGTCTGCGTGACGGCGATCATGCCCATCGTCTGATTGACCTGTTGTTTACCCCCGTCGACAGTAGCAGTACGAATTACTTTCGAGGTGGCCTTTATATCAACCTTTTTGATGCCCATCCGCCATTCCAGATTGATGGTAACTTTGGCTACGCTTCCGGCATTGCCGAAATGCTGATGCAAAGTCATCTCGGCCACATTCATCTGCTGCCAGCGCTTCCGCAGGCATGGCCTTCCGGCTCGGTCACAGGCTTACGCGCCCGCGATGGATTCGAGGTCAGCTTATCGTGGCAAGCTGACCAATTAACCCAGGCGGAAATCACGTCTGATAATGGAGCGCTATGTGCAGTGCGTACTGATGAACCCATCCAGGTTTGGCAAGGTGATGAGCTGCTTGCAACGTCGGCCAGAGCAGACGGGATCATTGAATTCCAGACAACGGCGGGAGAGACATATACGCTGAGGCCCACTCAGTGACCCGCTTTTAGGATTTACTATCTACATCTCGGAGATGGAGCAATGCAGATTGTTGACAGCCATGTTCATTTTTGGCATCCAGAACAACGCCGATATGCCTGGTTAGACGAGATTCCAGCGCTGAATAGACCCATTTTGCCGCGAGACTACGACATAGCCACTGACTCTATTGATATAGCGGCCATCGTCTTTGTTCAGGCAGCTTGTAAAGACAATCAGGCGCTAGATGAAGTTAAGTGGGTCAACACACTGGATGAGCGTATTGAAGGCATTGTGGCCTTTGCCCCCCTGGAAAAAGGCGATGCTGTCCGCGATTGGCTCGACACATTGTCGGGATATGCGCGTGTCAAAGGTGTCCGTCGACTGATCCAGTCAGAAGAACTGGGTTTTGCCATTCAGCCGACATTTATTCAGGGGGTGCAAGCCTTAGCAGACTACGATTTTTCCTTTGACATATGCGTTTACCACTATCAATTGCCCGATGTGATTGACCTTGTACAACAGTGCCCACAGGTCAACTTTGTCTTGGATCATGGTGGCAAACCGAATATCAAGGGAGCTTTATTTGACCCCTGGCGGGAGCATATCGACGCGCTAGCCCAGTTTGATAACATATCCTGCAAAATTTCCGGGTTGGTGACGGAAGCCGATCATGCCCATTGGACAGCGGACAACCTCGCCCCTTACATCGATCATCTACTGTCAACCTTTGGCAGCCAACGCCTGATGTTTGGTAGTGATTATCCGGTTGTGAACCGCGCAGGTGAGTACGAGCGCTGGTTCAATGTGTTGCAGAGCCAACTATCGGGATTGAGCGCTACACAAAAACAGGACCTTTTCTATAACAATGCTCGTTCGTTATATCGGATTGATGGATAATACCGTAGCTATACATCAGGACCAGTGTGCCAGTCACGTAAAACATACATAATTAAGGAGACATAACTATGAAAAATATCAGTATTCCCAACAGTGACCTTGATGCTTCAGAGATTTCACTGGGATGTATGCGCATTTCGCAAATGGCGAACTCCGACATAGCCACCCTGCTGCACACAGCACTTGATGTGGGCATCAACTTTTTTGACCATGCTGATGTCTATGGCGGTGGACAGTCGGAAGCCAAATTCGCCGAAGCCTTGCAGATGACGCCACAACTGCGCGAGAAGATGATCCTGCAAAGCAAATGTGGCATCCAGCAAGGCTATTTTGACTTTTCCAAAGACCATATTCTGGAAGCCGTCGACGGCAGCCTGAAGCGACTGCGTACGGAGTATCTGGATGTGCTCCTGCTACATCGCCCGGATGCACTGGTGGAGCCAGAAGAAGTTGCTGAAGCCTTCACCATCCTGCAAGATAGCGGCAAAGTGCGCTATTTTGGCGTTAGCAACCAGAATCCGATGCAGATTGAGCTGCTGAAGCGCTACGTCAAACAAGACATCCTCTTCAACCAACTCCAATTCAGCATCACAAACACCGGGATGGTTGATGCCGGGATCAACGTCAACATGGAAAACCCGCCCTCAGTCGATCACGATGGCAGCATCCTGGATTACTGTCGCCTGAACGACATCACAATTCAGCCCTGGTCGCCATTCCAATATGGCTTCTTTGAGGGTGTCTTCCTGGATAATGACAAGTTCCCGGAACTTAACCAGGTGATTGACGAGATGGCAGAAGCCAAAGGCGTGACCAACACAGCTATCGCCATTGCGTGGATACTGCGCCATCCCGCCCGTATGCAGCCCATCGTAGGCACGACCAATCCTGATCGCGTAAAAGCTATTTCTAAAGCGTCCGATATTACGCTTACGCGGCAGGAATGGTACGCGATTTATCGGGCAGCCGGCAATAAACTCCCGTGATGGGTTATTGCTTACGATCATAGGGGCCATCTGTGGCATTTTGATGCTGGAAACTATGCAGCAACTGAGCCATAGGTCCCAGGTCAACCGGGTGCTATTTCCTAAAGAAAAGAGGACTCTTGAAACACAAACCTTTTGGGAAAATCGGCCTGGAAGTACCGAGCATCATTTTTGGATCTTCGATGCTAGCCTGATCCATTTCCTGGGCGATTTGTATGCCAACAGATCCCTATCTTCAATGAAACCGTTCTCAATGCGGGTTTCGTTGTTGGTGGGGATTACTTTTTCTATCACAAACTCGTCCCTTATGATCTACAAGATCAGGAAAAGTTCGAGTGGCGTAAATGCTTCTTTGCTGTATATGACGCCCACCAGATAAAATCTGTCGAAGCCTGTTTGTAATTCGGTTTTCTACAGCCGGGAAATGACCCCGTTTGCATCCTGTGATGCAACACATGGCTACACCGGGAATAGGTGTCATCAAGGCCATACTGAGTTTTTGATTCAAACCATATGTGAAGCTCTTAAATATAAGATCAGGTGCGAGATGGGCTGTCACATGCTCATCATTCGACTGCGTTCTATCGCCATTTATCCCTACAGTGATGAATGTAACTAATGTTAGTAAAGTTTGCGCAAGTACTTGATAATAGCTATAATTTTCATACACTTATATTGATAGACTTAGTTGTTGTTTTGTTTATCGGTTTGGGTGTTTGGTTAATTGGTGTTTGCAAATCACAAGTTTATATACATTTATCGATATTCAGTTGAACACGATATTTTCGTAACGGTCATATGAGCCGTTTTTTTGGAAGAAGTTTTGAAAGCGCTTACATTTAATGGTTGACGACAATAGTTCATCGAACAAGCGCCGTACTGTCACCATTGCTGATGTAGCAAATGCTTCTGGTACGTCAGGTGCAACAGTCTCACGCGTCCTGAGTGGTTATGAGTTTGTCAAAGAGTCTACTCGTAACCGCGTTATGGAGGCAGTTAAACGCCTGGGATATGTTGCTAACTTGCCTGCGCGGAGTTTAGCAGGGGGGCGTTCCCGGATTATCGGACTACTTGTGCCCAATCTAGATAATGGATACGTGGGCACAATCGCACAGGGTATCGATCAGGCGTTAGCGAGTGCTAACTACGACCCGATACTGTACACAAGCCACCGACATCCAGGTAAAGAGACATTCTATGCGAATGCTATTGCCAATGGGCTAACTGAAGGCTTGCTTCTGGTTGCCCCACAAGTGCTAACCACCTACCTGGATTCTTTGCGTGAGCGAAATTTCCCCTATGTTCTAATCGACCAAACAGACGCTACAGAAAACAGCAATGTTGTTGAGTCAACCAATCGACAGGGTGCCTATGAAGCCACCCAATATCTGGTCAAGTTAGGTCACACGCGGATTGCATTTATCAGAGGGGCGCTCACAGTCCAGAGCGCGAAAGATCGGTTGCAAGGTTTTAAAGATGCTCTCGAAGATTGTGGCATTCCAGTGTGTGAAGACTTGATTTTAGAAGGCAATTACCAGCAGCAAAATGGCTACGAAACCACGAAAACACTCTTACAATCTGGCGAGTCCCTGCCGACTGCCATCTTTGCATCGAACGATTTGTCGGCTTTTGGCGCGATGGATGCCGTGCGTGAATGCGGTTTCAGCATTCCTGAAGATATCTCCATCATAGGCTTTGATGATGTCCCACAAAGTTCTATGGTCTATCCTAAGCTAACAACAGTGCGCCAACCCCTGGAACTAATGGGGAAAGTTGCGGCTAGGATGTTACTAGAGCGAATTGGGTGTCCAAATCTTCCGCCACAGCGTAATACGTTGGACACGCAGCTCATTATTCGTGATTCTTGTGGGCCGTACCCGGCCCAAAGGGATAGAATTGAACAGGCATAGATAAGTACAGGAGAAAATCTATTGTAAAGATTTAGCACTCTCTTCGTCACAATATTATGAATTAAGACTTTCAGAAGATTATGGAGGAACACATGGCACACGAAATTAGTCGCCGCGATTTGATGAAACTGCTTGCTGCTGGTGCTAGCGGTTTTGCTCTTGGCCCCGTCACGTTCTTATCTGGGAATTCTGTAGAAGCCCAGGATGCGGCCTTACCCGGTACCTTCCCGCGTGAGCAGACCCTGATTGCTCGGATTCTCACTGGACGCGTTGGTACTCCCGACAACTTCAATGAGTGGGTTGGCTGGAAGAACCGTGATCGTGGTATGCAGAATCTTGCAAACGAACCCCTTTGGTCAGTCGACTTTGCTACCGGCGAAATCGTCAATGGATTGGCTTCTGGCGATCCGACGTACAGCGAAGACTTTATGACCGTCACTATCCCGCTGCGTGAAGGCGTTGCATGGTCAGATGGTGAGCCGTTTACTGCTGCTGATGTCGTCTATACTATCGAAACCCTCATCGCGTTTGATGGCCTCAACGGGCACGAATTCCTTTTAGAAAACGTTGAATCGGCAACTGCTGTGGATGATTACACAGTGGAAGTCCAGTTGAAGGTCGCAAACTCCCGCTTCCATACCACATTCCTCGACCGTTGGGGTTGCACTTGGATCATGCCCAAGCACATCTTCGAGCAACAAGAAGATCCGGTGCTGTTCACACACAATCCATTCGTGGGATGCGGGCCTTACAAGCTACACAGCTTTGATCCACAAGGTGCCTGGACCGCCTGGGAAAAACGCGAGGACTGGGATAAGTCCCCGACCGGTATTCTTTATGGTGAACCACAACCGCAGTTCATTATCTACCAGTACTTCGCCGATGAAGGTTCACAGATCCTGGCACAACTGACCCACCAGTTGGATGTGGCTGAACTTTCCGCCAACGGTTTGACGGCACTCCTGGCTCAATCGCAGTCTTCCCGTGCCTACCAACCAACATTCCCCTTTGTTGTCAACAACGACCCGGCGATCACCGGCATCTGCTTCAATACAGCTAGAGCACCCTTCGACAACGTCGATGTCCGTTGGGCGCTTACATTGGCAATTGATATTGTCGAATATACAAGTATCGCGGTCGACTCATCGGGTACACTTAGCCCGGTGCATATCCCGCATCTTGGCCCCTATCCTGACCTATATATCGGACCGATGCAGGATTGGCTAAAAGAATTCACGATTGATGTCGGTGACGGCGAAACCTTTGCACCATACGACCCAGAAGCACCTCGTCGTGTTGCAGATCTTGCCAGAAGCCGTGGTTACGTCTTCCCAGAAGATGATGAATTCCTGGCCAAGACCTTTGGCTTGGGTTGGTACAAGTTCGCGCCGGAGATCGCTGAGAAGCTGCTTGTCAAGAATGGTTTCTCGCGCGATGACAACGGCATGTGGTTGATGCCCGATGGGTCGCCATGGAAAATTGAGTTCAACAGTGGCACCGTCCTAGCTAACCATGATGCTCGTAATGCCGCTGCGGCTGTCCAGCAATGGAAGAAGTTTGGCATCGACGCAACCCACTTCTTGACCGAGAGTGATGCTGATTTGGTCGCTGTTGGTGACTTTGATGTAAGTGGCGACTGGCCAGGTTGGGAACCCTGGGGTGCAGGGCCTGATCTCTATCGTACTCTGAACCAATGGAACACCGCTTACGTCCGCCCAATTGGAGAACGCAACCAGGGTCACCAGTCACGCTGGACAAGCCCGGAGATGGACGACATCATCGAGCGCCTACGCGAGACCGATCCGTTCGATACGGAAGCTGTTGTTGCTATCGGTATTGAAGGTCTAAAGGAAGCCGTCAAGAATATGCCAGGTATCCCAACCTATGGCTATGTCGGCTTTGTCGGTTGGGACGAAACCTACTGGACCAACTGGCCTGGTAGCGAAAATGCGTATACGCAGCCGTATACGCACTGGCCTAACTTCAAGTATGCAACACCATTCCTACAACCCACTGGTGGCGCATAATACCGCTTAGTTATCATTCGTACTGGGTGGGTTTACCTGCCCAGTACGAATGGGTATTTACACAATTCGTCTATTTTCTTACAAAGAAATTGGTGTATTAGGGCAATATTGTGACATTTGTAAAACGATATCTGATCCCCCGTTTGATACAATATTTTCTCGTTATTTGGTTGGGTATTACGGTTGTATTCCTTATACCCAGGTTAACCCCGAGTGACCCGGTCATGAAGATGGTCGACCAGATGAGAGCACGTGGTTCGACGTTAGAGCCGGGTGCCATGGATGACATCATCGAAGACCTCACCCAGATGTATGGTCTGGAAGGTTCCTGGCTTGAACAATACGGCGATTTCTGGGCCAGGCTAGTCCAAGGGGATTTCGGCGTGTCATTCTTCCAATTCCCGGCACGGGTCAACGATTTGATTGCCGTTGCTCTGCCGTGGACCTTAGGGCTCCTCTTAATGTCCACTGCCATCTCCTGGACTGTGGGCAATATTGTGGGGGGATTGGCAGGTTACTATACACGACGACGATGGTCACGGGTGTTGGATTCGGTCGCCATGGTCGTGCGACCACTGCCCTACTACGTCTTCGCCTTCATATTGTTACTACTATTCGCATATGTGGTGCGTTGGTTCCCCATTACGGGTGGTGCCTCTTTAGGCGCGATCCCCACATTTACTTGGGACTACATTAAAGACGTGTTGTGGCACTCGGCATTACCAGCCCTCTCGCTCGTCATCCTCGGTGGCGCGATCAATTTCCAGGTGATGAAATTGCTGGTACAGAACGTCAATGCAGAGAGCTACGTTCAATATGCAAAATTAGGTGGCGTTACGGAAAACCGTATTGTAGGCAAGTATATTATCCGCAATGCCATGCTGCCGCAGATTACAGGGCTTGCGCTTTCGTTCGGACAAATTTTCAGCGGTGCAATCATTACTGAGATCGTCTTTGGCTATCCCGGATTGGGCATGCTGCTTTTCAGAGCGATCACCAATGGCGATTACAACCTGATTATGGGCATCACGATTCTCTCTATCATTGGCATCACGACTGCCATCTTGATCCTTGACCTGACCTATCCGCTGTTCGACCCGCGCGTCCGTTATACATAAGGAATCCGGCTTCATGAAAGTTCTAAGAGACTTATTTAGAGACTACCGTTTTACTGTTAGCTTCGTCGTGCTGGTATTTATCGTAACAATGGCAGTCCTGTCATTTTTCTCGCCGTACGACCCCACGCTATGGCACGTCGTGCCTAGAGATATGCCACCCTCGTCTGAGTACGTTATGGGTACGGATTCCAATGGGCAGGACATATTCTGGCAGGCGACATTTGCCGTACGCAATTCTCTGATCATCTCGCTCATCTCTGGTATAGTTTCCAGGGTGATCGCCATTCTGGTTGGCATGATTGCGGGTTACAAAGGCGGCAACATTGATCGTGTACTGATGTTTATCGGTGATAGTCTGCTGGTTATCCCGTTGTTCCTAATCTTCGTGATGCTGGCCATGATGATCCGAGAGCATATGAATCTGGTCACGCTCGGTTTGATGCTGGCCGTGTTCGGCTGGGCATGGGATGCACGCTTGATCCGTTCTATGGTCCTGAGCCTGCGCGAACGTGACTTTACAATGACGGCGATTCTATCTGGCACAGGGACGCTCAAGCTGGTCATCCGCGAGTATATGCCATTTACCACGCCGCTTATCTTCTCGACCTTGATTAACAATATGTCATGGGCAATTGGCCTGGAGATCACACTAGCTATTCTAGGTCTGGTTAACCTCAACATCCCGACGCTGGGTACCATGCTAAACTGGGCACTGTTTTATCAGTCCATTCTACTAGGCCGCTGGTGGTGGATCCTGACCCCCGTCATATTGTCACTACTTGTTTTCATCGCGCTCTACTGGTTCTCGGTCAGCATCAGCGAATATCTTGATCCACGTACACGCATTCAGCGCGTTGGGGCGTAGGGAGACACTATCATGGCAGAATCAAAGCAAGTTGTTCTACGTACCGAACACCTGAAATCGTTCTACATCCTGGATATGCAGGGCACACAAAAAGTCGTTAAAGCCGTCAACGATGTGAACCTGGAGATTTACGAAAACGAGATCTACAGCATTGCAGGGGAAAGTGGCTGCGGCAAGACGACACTCCTAAAGACCCTGTTTAACGAAATTGTACCGCCACAACGCCTGGTTGATGGTAAATTGTACTATCGCATCAATTCAGAAGAAGTTGATGTCACCACTTTCAGTGCGGAAGAAAAACGTAAATTGCGTATGGAGTACATCTCCTATATCCCGCAAGGCTCGATGAGCGTCTTTAACCCGGTTATCAAGATCAAAGGGACATACGAAGATTTCATAGGCAGCCATGTCGAAGTCAAAAATCGTGACGAGATCTTTGCCATTGCCCGTGAGCGCATCCAAGAATTGGGCTTGCCCAAAAATGTACTGGATGTCTATCCACATCAGCTTTCGGGTGGCATGCGACAGCGTGTGACAATCGCCCTGGCATCGTCCCTTAACCCGCAAATCATGATCGGTGATGAACCAACAACTGCCCTGGACGTCGTTGTCCAGCGCGGCGTTATCCAGATGTTGAAGGATATTCAGAAGAAGCTCAAGAATACAATCATCATGGTGACGCACGATATGGGCGTACATGCCAACATCGCTGATCGTATTGGCATCATGTATGCTGGGAAGATCGTGGAAGAAGCACCCACAGAGAAAATCTTCGACATGCCGCTACACCCTTATACGCAGTTCTTGATCAACTCACTACCTAAATTCGGTGACAAGACCATGCGCGAGAGTGTACCTGGCAGTCCCCCTTCGCTGGCAGATCTACCGACCGGCTGCCCATTCCATCCGCGTTGTCCCCATGTTAAAGACATCTGTCGCGAGAAAATGCCAGAAACAATCAAAGTTGATGCCGAGCACAAGGTCGCGTGCTGGTTAGTTGAGGAAGAGTTCAATGGATAAATTACTTGAAGCAAACAACTTGACCAAACGCTTCTCGCAGGGCAATGTCATCTC
Source organism: Anaerolineaceae bacterium (assembly GCA_002699585.1). Taxonomy (GTDB): domain Bacteria; phylum Chloroflexota; class Anaerolineae; order Aggregatilineales; family Phototrophicaceae; genus Phototrophicus. The sequence continues at coordinate 105,384 of PABP01000014.1, forward strand.
GCGGGCTATCCTGACGGCAGTGGATAATATCAACTTTTATATCAAACCAGCGGAAATCTTCACGTTGGCTGGCGAAAGTGGTTGTGGCAAAACGACAACAGCAAAGATGATCCTCGGCTTTGAGGAAGTTACATCCGGGCAATTGCTACGCAACGGCGAGCCTCAGACCGATAAAGAGAAAGCCTGGATTACGGAAGGCGTACAGGCGATCTTTCAAGACCCTTTCAGTACGTTTAACCCTATGCGTCGGGTCGATGCGTACTTTCACGAGACTGTTTATAACTTTAAGCTCGCCAAAACTAAGAAAGACGCAATTGACTGGATCGATCAGAAATTGCAGTTGGTCGGCCTGACCTATCAGGATGTTGCTGGCAAATATCCGAGTGAATTCTCTGGTGGGCAGCTTCAACGCATATCGATTGCGCGTGCTTTACTAACCGACCCAAAACTCATTATCGCTGATGAGCCAGTTTCTATGGTCGATGCTTCGCTAAGAATGTCGATTGTCAACTTGTTTAAGCAGCTCAGGGACGAGCTTGGTGTGAGTATTCTGTACATCACCCATGACCTGGCGACAGCCTACTATGTCAGCGACCGAATTGCCATCATGTTCCGCGGCAAAATTGTCGAAATGGGATCTGTCGAAGATGTCTTGATGAATCCGCGGCATCCCTATTCCAAGCTGCTCCGCGATTCAATTCCGCAAGCAGACCCCAATTTGCGTTGGGACAGCCGCGTCACATTGGCTGAACTTGAACACGAAGAATACTCGCGCAAGGGATGCCGTTTTGCAGGTCGCTGCCCAGAGGTGATGGATATTTGCAAAACTGTGGTGCCGCCGGATGTTCGTATTGACGATGTCTTCGTGCATTGTCACTTATATGAAGAATTAGAAGAAGCATAGCCTCTGCTTCGGTTTCATTATCAGTATAGGAACATGCGCTCGTTTATTGTGGCCAAAACAGATCTCTTTCAAATATGTCTTTTTCCAGACACATCTGGGGACATTGGAAGAGATCTTTTGATATGTGGCGGGACGTTCTAAACGTGCTTTTTGACTCGGAGTAAGTTCTGTCATATGACGAATACGGCGGAATCCAAAAATCTGATCTGGTAATTACCGCACCGGCTTGTCGGTATTCTGCTCGTATGATGAAGCAGAATTGCTATTCGCATCATCAAATGTTTAAAGAATCTCTGCGTCGTACTTGACCTCCCACATTACAGAAAATAATTTTCCAATATATCTACAATCATTAGGAGATAGGAATCATGTTTAATAGGCAAGGCTGCACGTTAACGCGTGAGCAAGTTGAGGACAAAGCCCAGGCACTTCTTGAGCAGATGACGCTTAAAGAAAAGGTGTGGATGCTCAACGGCAACTGGGACCCCATAAACAACTTCCAGCAGCACAATGCACTGTATAATCCGACACCGATTGAGACCAACGGGTGTCTACGACTGAATGTTTCGCCAATTGCATTTACAGATGGTCCCCGTGGTGTGGTGATGGGGCACTCGACGTGCTTTCCTGTGTCGATGGCTCGCGGGGCCAGCTTTGACCCTGCTCTGGAAAGGCGGGTTGGTGATGTCATCGGTAAGGAGGCACGCGCGCAAGGCGCAAATTACTTCGGTGGCGTTTGTATTAACCTTCTCCGCCATCCGTCTTGGGGACGCTCTCAGGAAACATACGGCGAAGATCCATTCCACATTGGTGAAATGGGACAAGCTCTGACCGAATCTGTACAGGAGCACAATGTCATCGCCTGCATCAAACATTATGCTGTCAATAACATTGAGAATTCTCGTTTTTGGGTCAACGTAAAAGCCGATGAACGCACAATGCGTGAGGTCTACCTGCCACACTTCAAGAAATCCATTGATTCTGGCGCGGCTTCTGTCATGGGGGCTTATAATCTTTACGAAGGTGATCAATGTTGTGAAAGTCACTTTTTGTTAACGGAAATTCTACGAGATGATTGGGGTTTTGAGGGCTTCACCATTTCTGATTTTGTCGCTGGTGTCCGCCATACTAAAAAGGCGATTGAAGCCGGACTTGACGTCGAAATGCCTATGCCGATCCATTATCAACGCAATCTTCTTAAGGCCGTTGAGGAAGGTAACGTAGCAGAAGAGACTGTCAACAAGGCTGTCCTGAGCGTATTGCGTACACTGCTTGTCTTCGAAAACACACCCGATAAGATGACATACAGTCCAGAGTTGGTCGCTAGCGAAGAACATACAAAACTTGCGCTTGAAGTCGCCGAAAAATCAATGGTGCTTATTAAGAATGATGATGATGTGCTGCCATTCAGTAAAAATGTCAAACGCATTTTAGTTGCAGGCGAACTGGCTGCTAAAGAAAATACAGGAGATGCGGGTTCCAGTAAAATTGATGCGCCTTATGTGGTCACACCGCTTGAAGGTCTGCGTAATTACTTCGGGGAAGGCGTCGAGATTGTATTTTGTGATGAAAGCGAACTTGAAAAAGCAGCGACTGAAGCAGCTAAAGCCGATTGTGTGATTATCGTTGTTGGCAATGATCAACATGATGAGGGCGAATATATTTCTGCGCCAACTGAGAGTGAGCACGATTTCTCTTTTGGTGCAGCAATGGCCATAGGCTATGAAAATATGGGTAAGACGCTAACTAACGTTGAAATGATATCTTTTGGTGATGATGGCGGTAAGGTTGGCGGCGATCGTGAGAATCTTTCCTTAAAGCCTGACCAGATTAGTTTGATTAAGCACATTGGTGGGATCAATTCGAATACGGTCGTGGCGCTGGTTGGTGGTGGTATGATAATGACGAAGGAATGGGATGACGGGGTACCAGCCATACTGTATAGCTGGTACTCAGGGATGGAGGGCGGCAACGCTTTATCTCGAATCCTGTTCGGAGATGTCAATCCATCCGGTAAACTGCCTTTCACCATTCCTGAGGATCAATCTCATCTACCGTACTTTAGCAGCATCGACAAAGATATTCAGTATGATCTGTATCATGGCTATTCTTATCTTGATAAACACGAACATCGGCCAGCCTATCCTTTCGGCTTCGGGCTGTCCTACACAACCTGGGAGTATGGCGAACCACAAGTCGTCAAGCAAGATGATCATGTAAAGGTAACTGTTACTCTCAAAAACACGGGTAATGTCCCTGGTGCTGAGGTGATCCAAGTCTATGTTGGAATCAAACAGTCTGTAGTAGAGCGCCAGAAGAAACTTCTGAAAGGATTTGAAAAGGTCTACTTAGAACCTGGCCAATCAACCAGCGTCGAGGTATCTATTGATCTCGATGAACTGTGTTATTTTAGCAATGAGCAGCGAAAGTGGATATTTGAGCCGGGAACATACTGTTTCCACGTTGGTTCTAGTTCAGATGAAAGAGACTTGCAGGTTAAGGAACTAGAACTGGGCTGAGTCTAAACTATAGACGTATCTTCGTGCATTACATCGTAAATGATAGGTAACAAAAATGGCTCTGTAAGTATTTTCAGCTTACCAGAGCCATTTTTACGATGTTCGATACAACTTCGTTAAGTACGCAAGGCGTTATGATCGCCGTAGGATAACCAGCCAATGAGTTGGTTTTTATTTGTCCGAACCAGTAGTTCCCCTTTATTGCTGCCTGTATCCGTGTCTAAACACAGGCCGATGTTCAACGCTGTCCACCCATGTAATGAAGTCAGCGTCACTAATGTATTCGAGTCTACCAAGAGGACTCGACCATTTCGGGCAAAAACAGAGGGTATTTAGCATGAAAAAAGCCTCAAATTGATGATTTGAGGCTCAATAATTAGCGTACCTGCAGGGATTCGAACCCCGGACCCCTTGTTCCGTAGACAAGTGCTCTAATCCGCTGAGCTACAGGTACATATAATGTGACAGTAGGATAGTCAAGCCCATGCTAAAAGTCAAGACCTGTTCATTGGGCAAAGCTGATATTTCTACAGGTCATGTGGATAGTAAAATGCCTTCTGATAGCAGGCTTTGGTAGATCGCATGTGCCCACGTCTGGACATTTTCGACGTAGTGCGAATGACCGCCGTTGACGACATCCCTGGCGTGCATTGTCCAGGGTATCTTATGGGGGTATCGACCTCGCGTGCTGTCTGTGCCCCGGATGCTGTGCTGTCGATTGCCGCTATCGACCTGCTCTTTGATCTGTTGGCGCATGGCTTGCGGACTGATGTCTGTTGCCACGAATTGCCGCAGTAACTCATGCGCACCGCGCAATCCCTCTACACTATATAGGTGTGGATGCTGAATGTGATAGCACAGCACCATCAAATGATGCACTTGCCCCAAGTCAGGATGTTCAAATTCCCAGTAGAGGAATTGATGGAAGTCATCTTGGCAGGTGGTGCCATCCGGCAGGGCGGCCCCACATACAGCGCAGGTGGGCATATCAAACTGCCTTATTCGATGTCAGGCGGCTGCGTATCCGTGCGCACATAAAGCGGCTGGCGGGCTGGTTCTGGCGGCGTCCCTGGCTTGAACATCTCGTCGATAGCCATATCGACCGCAGCATTCAGGTCCATGAAGAAGTCCCGTAAATGTTCACGCGCGTATTGCAAGCGCTTCTTGACCGTTGTCACCGGGACGTCGAGCTGCTTGGCGATCTCTTTCTGCGAGTCGCCCTTCATATAAAACCCTTCTGTCACGGCGCGTTCGTGCTCCGGCAATGTGGATATTGCCGTATGCAGATGACGATGAAGCTCTTCAGTTTCCAGGTGGGCTTCTGGCCCGGGGCTGTCCTCTGCCAGATCATAACGCGACTCAATTGGCTCCAGTACCAGGCGCTTACCGCGCACCAGACGATCCGATTGGGTCATGACAATACGGCGCAACCAAGCGGGAAAGGCCTCTGGCTCTTTGAGTTGGCCCAACTGTGTATAGGCTTTAATGAAGGCCTCCTGCACAGCTTCCTCAGCGAGATAACGATCGCCCAAGCTGGCATAAGCCCGCTGATAAGCCATCGGGCGGTATCGTGTCATCAATATATGGAAGGCCGCATCGCGTTCGCTGATATTACCCTGGCGCGCTTGTTGAATGAGCTGTTTGAGGTCGGACATGGGTTGCCCTGATATGTCACTTATTTACGGTCAAAATTCACAGTCAAATGGGCACGAGAGCTGCCGATAGGTGGGTTTGCCCAATTCGTTATCCTAAAGTCATTATTCTATCATACGCGAAAATTGCCAGATTTCCCGTCAGAAGCACATTAGCATTTTGTTGCATGCTCGCTTGGAGTGTTTGGATAGGGTTAGCAAAGTTTGCATAAACATATGGGTAACAAGCCTCTGAAAAGGTTCACCACACTCAGTAGGCAGACTTGATACGTATTTACCATGCATTTGTCTATTAATAGCGCCCCTGATATAATGATTTAACATTTTCTTAAACAAAAGGCGTAGAGCATTAACACGCACGTTGGTAGACTTACTGACGTGGTCGGTGTCCACCACTTACTGGACTCCGTTGTATTCAAAGTGATACCCTAATTTTCATTTGTCAGCCAGATATTGAGGAACCGCCTGGATGGTGACCCATACACCAGCCACACCTGCTGCAAATGCGACGACAAACAAACGGCGCTGGTTAAGCGGTGATCGCCTGCGCAATCAAATAACGGGCATGTTATTTGTCACCCCGGCGACTTTGTTGATCGGCGTGTTTGGCTTATTCCCTATTTCCTACGCAATTTATATGAGCCTCCACTCCTGGCGAATTCAGCGGCGCTATACGCTGTGCTTGCCGGACTTCGCTGCCAACTGGCGTGCAGAAGCACCGGTCTGGGAGAAGGACTTCGCAACCGAGATTGTTCCCAACTTCAATCTGGGGGCCTGCTTCGACAATTACACTAAAGTTGTCGGTGACTGGGGCGGCGTCTTTTTGTGGATACTGGGCTTTATCGGGCTTTTCTTCGCCTATACAGTCTGGACACGCATATTCCGTGAAGAGAATAAAGCCAATAACCGTTGGATGCGCGTGATAACGATTGCCTTCTTTGCAGGCATCGGTGCGCTGGTAGCGATAGTTGGCTTGGGCCAATTGGGTATCGGCGGCTTGCCGGACCTTACACGGGTCGTGCCATATATTGAAGACATCGCCATCGGTTCGGCGGCAGGCATCATCAACATCGGCCTGGGTATCTTCTGTATCGGTCTGGCTTTCCTGGTGATGCGCAACCCGGAATGGGCGGATAACTTGCCATTGCGCATGCTCACCGCATTTATTCCGCTGCTGGTGGCGCTCTATTGGGTCAGTAATGGCTGGGGCCTGATGATTAGCAATGGCGACGAGGATTATCTCCAAAGCCTCATCTATACCTTCTATTATGCCGTGGGCAGCATCCCGTTACAGCTTTCGCTGGGTTTGATCCTGGCTTATGTGTTGTATCGCAATATTTGGGGCAAAGAGCTGTGGCGCATGATCTTCTTCCTGCCCTATGTGACCCCGGCTGTTGCGGCGGCGGTTGTCTTCCGTATTGTCCTCAGTCCGCGGGAAACAAGTCTGGCCAATACAATCGTGACATCTTTAGGCTTCGGTGTGCAGCGTTGGACTGCGGAACCGCAGCCTTTTTTGAATACTATGTTTGGCCTGAATTTAGAAGGCTTTTTGGCCGGACCGAGTATGGCGCTCGTCAGTGTGATCTTGCTCGGTATCTGGACTTATACGGGCTATAACGCCGTCATCTTCCTGGCAGGCATGGGGGGTATTCCCGGTGACCTGTACGAAGCCGCTCGCGTGGATGGTGCCAACGAGTATCATCTTTTCCGGCACATCACGCTGCCGCTGCTCTCCCCGGTGACCTTCTACTTATCGGTGCTGGGCTTCATTGGCACGTTTAAGGCCTTCAACACGCTCTATGTGATGCGCTTGCAGCAAGCCCTGGGTACGACCGATACGGCCAGTATCGTGGTGTTTGATACTTTCTTTAAGGCCAGCCGCTATGGATTGGCCACTGCCCAGGCCATCTTGCTGTTGCTGATTATCCTGGCAATTACCCAGTTCCAACGCTCTGTACTTGAAAAGCGGGTGTTCTATGGCTAACCCGATGACGATAACACCCAACAAAGACACGACTATTGCCACTATTCGTAAATTCCCGGTGGGCGATGTTGTGACGCTCATCTTCGCTGGCGTTCTGGTTTTGGCGCTGCTGGCTGCTACCGGCCAGGGGCAATTCTCTACAGATAGTCAGGATATTTTCGCGCCAATTGTCGCCGTAGCTACCGTGTTCTTCGGTTTCCTGGCGGCCTATTCCCTTGGGACATCGACCGACGCAACGGGTAACCTGGGCCGCGCCTTCATTACAGTAATCGCGCTATGGGCCGGGTTTATCTCCCATAACCTGGGTGATAGTGGCGGCAACCTGTTTATGGTGGTTGTCTGTGGTGGCCTCGCCGCTTATCTCCTATATAGTGCCTATCGCGACCAGGGCCGCGGCACGGTTTCAACACCGATGTTTGGCCCCATGAATTTGCTGGTGCTTGCTGTGCTGATCGTGGCGGTTGCGGGTGTCTTTATCAGCGAAACAGCCTTTGGCCTGGAAAATCTCTGGTTACTGACGTTGGTTGTCGGCCTGGGCATTATCATCTTGACGCTGGTTGCGCTTGTACGGCCAGATCGGGCACGTAGTTATTCCATTATTAGCCTGGGCCTGGGCGCGATGGCCTTCATCTATGTTGCCAACAAGATCATCGTCATCTGTGATGTAGAGGAACCGCAGCTTGACCGCATGGTCGCTTTGGCTGGGGCTGGGGCATTTGGTCTGTTGATTCAGGCTGTTATCCCGCGCGTGGCTCCTTCAAAAGTCGAAGTTCCCATTGGCAGTGATGCCACTCGCTCATTTGACCCTGCCCGCGCCATCAGCGATTGGTTCCGCAGCATTACGCTCGGCAAAATCATTCTTTACGCTTTGCTGACGTTTGCCGCCTTCATTTCATTGGTGCCCTTCCTCTGGATGATTAGCTCGTCGTTGATGACACTTGGTGAAATTCTCAACCGTGCCGTCATTCCGTCCGACCCGGTCAACGGCCTGTGCAACTACGTCGAAGCCTGGAACGAAGCCAACTTCAGTCGTTACTTCATGAACAGCGTCATCATTACAGGCCTGACGATTGGTGGTCTGCTGATAACGTCAATTCTGTCAGCTTACGCTTTTGCCAAGATCGAATTCATCGGACGCGGCCTGATCTTCTCGCTGATTCTGATCACCTTGATGATCCCGGAAAGCGTGACGATGATCCCGAACTTCCTGATTATTACCGGTAATGTACCGGTGATCCCCAGTGGGGCGGAAGAAGGATTTGGCATTGTCTTTGATAGCAACTGGCTGGATACGCTGACGGCGTTGACGCTGCCGTTTATGGCCAATGCTTTTTCGATTTTCTTGCTGCGGCAGTTCTTTGCGACCATCCCCGATGAATTGTGGGAAGCCTGTCGTATTGATGGCGGCGGACATTTGCGTTTCTTGATCCAGATCGTTTTGCCGATTGCGCGGCCAGCTATCATGACTGTCACGCTGCTGTCCTTTATTGCCGGGTGGAATGCTTTCCTCTGGCCGTTGATCGTCACGCGAACAGAGACCTGGCGACCGTTGATGGTCGGTCTTTATAACTTTACGACCGAAGCCGGGACTCAATTGCATCTGCTGATGGCAGGCTCGTTTATCGTTATCCTGCCCATCTTGTTGTTGTACTTTGCCACCCAAAAAGCCTTCACGGAAGGCATCGCGACCTCTGGATTGAAGGGGTAACGCGGCTTTAAATGGGTGATGTTAAATAGGTTATAATGTGGTTACTTGGAGGGAGGGGCAACCCAATCGCACCTCCAGGACCACAAAGCGAACACTATCTGTCTAAACCCGTCTAGGAGGACACAATAAACATGAAGAAGTTCGCCCTTTATTTTGTACTGGCCCTCGTTTTGGTTATGGCGCTACCTGCCACAGCACAAGATGACGTTGAAATGGTTTACGAAGACGTCGACCCGACCGGTGCCACTGTTCAGTTCTGGCATCAGCACAGTGGTGAGCGTGAAGAAGCGCTGATGGAAATCGTCAACGAGTTTAATGAAACAAATGAATGGGGTATCACCGTCGAAGCCAGCAACCAGGGTGGTTATGGCGATATCTTCCAGAAGATGAACCTCGGCCTGGTTGAAGGTGGCGAAAGCCTGCCGCAACTGGTCGTTGCTTACCAGAACCAAGCTGCAACCTACCAGCTCGTTGATGGCCTGGTGGATATGCGTCCTTTGGTTGACAGCCCGACCTGGGGCCTGAGCGAAGAAGACAAAGCTGACTTCTTCCCTGGCTTCTACAATGCTGACGTCTTCCCGACCTTCGGCAACCAACGCCTGGGCTTGGCTCCGAACCGCTCGATGGAAGTCATGTACTACAACAGCAGTTGGCTGGCTGAACTAAGCGAATCCGGTGCCATCAGCTTTGAAGGTGCCCCGGAGACCCCCGAACAGTTCCGCGAAGCCGCTTGCGCTGCCGTTGAGAACCCCTACAGTGGTGCAACCGGCGACGTTAGCACCAGCGTTGGCTACCAACTGAGCTTTGACGCTAGCCGTCTGGCAAGCTGGACCTTCGCTTTCGGTGGCGATGTCTTCGACTACGATGCGGGTGTTTACACCTACGATAGCGAAGCCGCTGTGGAAGCTGTTACTTTCTTGCAAGGTCTGTTCGCAGATGGTTGCGCAACCGACATCGCTGAATCTTATGGTGACCAGACCAACTTCGGCCAGGGCGTGACCCTGTTCACCGTTGGTTCGACCTCCGGCCTGCCGTTCTACGGTAGTGCAGTTGACGAAGGTGCTGGCCATGAGTGGAGTGTTGCTCCGCTGCCGCACACCACCGAAGAACCTGTCATGAATCTGTACGGTGCTTCCGTCAGCATCCCGCGCAGCACACCTGAACAGGAACTGGCTGCCTGGTTGTTCGTTAAGTACTACACCGACACCGAAGCTCAGGCCACATGGGCGACCGCCAGCAACTACTTCCCGGTTCGCGCTAGCGTTGCTGAAGGCCTGGCTGATTACTTCGAAGCCAACCCGACTTATGAAACCGCCTTCGGTCTGTTGCAGTACTCCAAGACCGAGCCGCCAGTACCGGGCTACGACTTCGTCCGTGACGAAGCTGAATCCACCCTGGCTGCAATCGTTGCCGATCCTTCAATGGACGTCGCTGCTAACCTCGGTGAACTGACCGAACTGTCGAACGAAATCCTGGCTGACCAGTAAATTTCGTTCCGACGTAGTTTCTAGCAACAAAAAAAGCGGTTCCCTTCATGGGAGCCGCTTTTTGTTTACAGCCTACTTGCTTGTGTTCACATATGCGCTGTCGGTTAGGGCAGAAAGACGCGTTTTTATGCCAAAACACCCCGTAGCACTGCTCCCGGAATCGTAAACGTGCAGTCATCATCATTGGGGATGCTCGTTGGGAAGCTGAATCGTTCGCGGATGGTTTCCGGTGCGCCCAGCATCAACTGGCGAATGGCTGCGGCGTAGGTCGGCGGCGTATTGATGCGTGCCATCCACCTGGCCAGGTGCAGCGTCAGATCATGCGTCATAATGACCTCCACCGTATAACCTGCCGCTTCCATCATCGCCTGCCACTGGCTGATGCTATGATCGCGCACATGCGACGGATCGCGCAGCACTTCCAGCGTTTGCAGGTAACTATCAGCCATTGGCTCGGCAGGTGCGACGATGTCACTCAGCATCAGGATACCGCCCGCTTGGGTCACCCGTGCGAACTCATACAGGGCTTGCTGCGGGTCCGGCCAGTGATGGGCGCTGTAGCGCGTCACGACCGCATCCAGATGATTGTCTTCATAGGGCAGGGCTTCGACATCACCGCGCTGCGTCTCCAGGTTGGTGATGCCTTTTTCCTCTGCCAGAATCTTGACCTGCTCCAGCATGCTATCGGCCAGATCATAAGCAATCACGCGCCCTACCTGGGCCGCGAAGGCTACGCCCGTATGTCCGGCTCCGCAGCCTGCATCCAGTACGAGGGCATCCGGTGTAAGTTGCGCCGCTGCCAGCATCGCGTCGAGATCAGCTCCGGCGCTGTGGACGGCGCTGGTGCGGTAATTGGCTGCCGCCTGACTGAATTGCTGATTCACCGCAGATTTGATGCTTTCGCCGGATTGGCTCATGATAGGTTTCCTTTTATATGTATTTATGTATACATATTGATCGATGCGTACATATTAACGGCAAAACGTCTCTCAAAACAAGTGCCACGCATAAGTCCAACCGGGATGAGATTTTCCCAATTGTCCTATCAGAATCAGTGTTGCGCGTCTTTGGGTGGGCTTGTATGCTTGGGGCGCGTCAGTTTAAGGCACGTTGAATTTCAAAATATAACCTGTAACCAGTCCAATTACGGATGGCCAGCTTATGAGCGATACCCCTAGCAAACCCCCCAGTAAACTCGGCATCCGGCTGAATCGACTGCTATATCGGTTTGCGAAGAATTGGCATCGCTTTGTAATTGGGTTCCTGAGTTTGCTCGTGGCTGGGGTATTCGCCGCTCCTATCCTCATGAATCTGGGCCTGACCGGGCCAGCCAACGTGTTGTACGTCATTTACGCGCCGCTGTGCCACCAATTTGGGTTCCGCTCACTCTACATCGGTGGTGAACAACTCGCTTACCCCCGTGAACAGGCCGATTCTGGCTTGCGCCCCTACGAAGATTACGTGCTCAATGATCCTGAATTCACCGAATCCTATGATTACTGGTACGAATTCAGCTACCATCGTCCGCTGGGCCGCGATCTGGTCATGGACGACTTGACCAACTTCACGCTGCCACTCCAATTAGCCTCTAAAGCATTCCCCGGCAATGCGCGGATGGGCTACAAAACGGCCGTCTGCCAGCGTGACCTGTCCATCTACAGCGGTATGCTGGTGTTTATGCTGGTCTACACGCTGCCGTATGTGCGCCCCCGCCTGCGACCGCTGCCGTTCCTACTGTTCATTATCATAGGCATCGGACCCATCGGCCTGGATGGTGTGAGTCAGTTATTGGGCTACCCTCCTTTTGAATATTGGCCACCCAGAGAAACATTGCCTCAGTTCCGTGTGATAACTGGCTTTCTCTTTGGCTTTACAGGTGGATGGTTGGCCTTCCCCTTGCTGGACATCAACATGCGCGATATTCAGCGCCAGATTGCAGCTAAGTTTGCTCGTGCCAACATGCCGCTCAACCTGAAATAACGGAATTCGGGCCATATTTTGGACCTTATTACCTGAATTCGTTCTTCAAAACATAAAAATAACGGCTATTTGTCGCAAATGACGCCGCATAATTGAAAAAACGTTAATTCTAATGTGGGTAAGTTGTGTATAATTAACTTAAAGACAATTGTTAGATTGCGTAATAAGCAGTCTGGAGGGAATGATATGAAACTGCTCGTTATTGATGACGACAATGGCTTCGTCTATATGGTGAATAGTATTTTCAGTGAGCATACCGTAGATCAAGCGATGACGGTTCCGGCTGCTGAGCAATACCTGGCTGAGAATGTGCCGGATGTCGTCTTCGTCGATTTCCTGCTGCCCGGTAACAGCGATGGCCTCGCACTGATCCAACTGTTGAAAGAAGATTCGCGCTTTGAGAACACCTTCATCGTGGGTCTCACGGCATCCTCCACAGCAGATAGCCGTGTCAAGGCAATGATGGGCTATTGTGACCTGTTCTATTCAAAGCCGTTTTCGCTGCTGACCGTGAGTCAGGAATTACAGGCACGCGGCGTGCTGGATAGTTCAATCACTGTTTGATAAGCGCTAGACGCATCACACTTGTTTATCGGTTGGGCCATGCGCATACATACGGTAATACACACGGGCTGAATCCTTTTTTAGAGCATAAACCGCCCAGTCTAAATGGAGGAGGCACAATATGTGAGTATTATTATCTATATATATATCGATTGAAACTGAGGTAGCCTTATGCCTTACACTTTAAGCTGGTATGTAGAAGATGCCGTTATCATAATCAAAGTCACAGGTTCTTTTCCGATGACTGAGATTTGTAATGCGGTGGAAGAGGTTAGTCTTCTTATCCAGCAGTCCGACCGGGAATCGGTGCATATCCTGGCGGACTTGACGGACATAAGTCAAACACCCAAGAGTGTGCGCCTCATTGCCTCCGAAGTGAAAAAACTGTATGACAATACGCGAATCGGCTGGACCATCGCGTATGGGATAAAAAACTCGGTTGTGAATATAGTGGCGTCAATTGTTACCCAGATACTCAGCCATCAATACATCACAACATCTGAAGAAGAGGCCATCGCTTTCTTGCAAAATAAAGATGAGGATTTGCGGCCCCTACTCAAAGATTACACATAGACTGGCCAACTTCAGGCTGTTTACAGTTCCCCTTTATTCTGATCTTACATCTTATATACTCGAGTTTGAATTCAACGCGCATTGAACCTGACCACATGGCCAGGTTATGACTGGTCAGGTGGATGTTCCTGCTGGATAGCCAGCAAGTTATGCTTATTGGGATGGCTATGCATATTTGCACCATCATCTGACCCTATAGAGCATCACAACCCTGTGATGCTCTACTTTTGTAACACTTTCTTTTGTAGCACTCGCTGTGGCCCACGCTTATTCTGGTCCCCAGCTCATCCAGAAAGTCATTCATTATGGATATCCTCGTTGTTGATGACGACATATATAACGGCAAGATGATCGGCCATATTTTGAAGCGCCTCCTGGTCGAGCAAGCCCTTAGTTCGGAAGATGCCCTGGCTATGCTAGAGCAGGTCGTCCCGGAGCTGCTCATTGTTGATTTGATGATTCCTGGTCGCATGGATGGTATCGATCTGATTAAGGCCATCCGCAGTGATGCACGCTGGGCGCATATTCCGATTATCAGCATGACCGCTTCTTATGATGCCTTGCCGCGTGTTTCCGAGATGAAAGCGTTGTCGGATGCCTTCCTCAACAAGCCGCTTTCACCGCGTAAACTGCGTGAAATTGTTACAGGCATGGGACTCGGCACGGCTGTCTAACCTGCGCTGTTGTTGATGCTGGTGAGCGCATGCTCTCTTTAGTATGATAGGCATCATCAAACAACCGCCTCTGGAGCCTTATGTCCCCGTCTGCGACCTGGCCTGAACTTGCCCATCTGCCATCACCATCTGACAGTCGCCTAGCGCTGCGGGTGACGCCCGGTGCTGAACACGCTTTGCGGCGTGGGCATCCCTGGCTCTTTGCCGATAATATCACGCATCAAAACCACGAAGGCGCTGCTGGCGATCTGGCCGTCATCTTCGACAAGAAGCGCCGTTTTTTAGCGATTGGCCTCTATGACCCGCAGTCGCCTATCCGCGTCAAAATAGTACATCACGGCAAGCCGACCACGATAGATAGCGACTTCCTGACAGGCCGTATTCAGGCGGCGATTGTTGCCCGTCAACCCATTACGGAAACGGATACAAATGGTTATCGTCTGATACATGGCGAAAATGATGGGCTGCCCAGTTTCACCCTGGATCGCTATGGCGATAGCCTGGTGCTTAAGCTCTATTCGGCGATCTGGTTGCCTTATCTGGCCGATATGTTGACTGCTATCGTGGCTGCCCAACCCTGCGAACGCATTGTGCTGCGACTCAGTCGTCAGTTGCAGCAGGGCGATACTTTTGGCCTGATTGATGGTCAGGCGCTCATGGGGGATTTGCCTGATAGCCCTGTTATTTTCCGAGAATATGGCCTGCAATTCGCGGCAGATGTCGTACACGGCCACAAAACAGGCTTCTTCTTCGATCATCGGGAAAACCGCAAGTGGGTGCAGGACTTCGCCGCTCGGCATCGTGTGCTGGATGTCTTCGCTTATGCGGGGCCGTTTTCCGTGCATGCCGCTGCCGGGGGTGCACGTCATGTCACCAGTATTGACATTAGCGCACCCGCGCTAGAAGCCGCCCAGGCCAATATGGCGCGCAACCCCAAAGCCGTCAAAGTGCCCCATGAGATCATCGTGGCTGATGCCTTCGATGCCCTGCGCAACCTGGCCGACGAAGGCCGTCAGTTTAGTATGGTGATCGTTGACCCACCATCCTTTGCCAAAAGCCAGTCGGAAATCGAAGGTGCCTTACGCGCCTATGCCACGTTGACGCAGTTGGCGCTGGCCGTGCTGGCCCCGGCGGGTATCTTGGTGCTGGCCTCTTGCTCCAGCCGTGTCACGGCTGACGATTTCTACAGCACCGTATTCCAGGCAGCCCAGGACGCTGACCGTCCGCTGCAAGAGATCGAGCGTACGGGCCATGCCCTGGATCACCCCATCGGCTTCCCGGAAGGGGCGTACCTTAAGTGCTTGTTTGCCCAGGCGTAAGCCCTCTATAAGTACGGTCAAACGTATTCTGATGACAATTTAATAGGAAACATGGGCTATTTTTAACAGGCTTTAATAGCCTTATGGGTGAGCAATAGCGTATTATCAGGATAGGACGCGATGCATATGCGTCGGGAGAGCCTCGGCGGAGCGTATTGCGTTCGTAGAGCACTGTCTGATTTTTTCGCGTATCATAATAGTTACCACATCGGTATCACATCTTTCGCTATTTACTTAACTCGCAGCTTGGAGAGAGCCATTATGAAACAACGAATTGTGTTGTTATTGATTCTGGCGTTTTCGGCGGTACTTGTCGCCACCGCCCAGGATAGCCCCTTGATCGAACCCATTGGCGAGCCGGAAGACCCCAACATCGCCATTAGCTTCCCACCCCCGGTCTATGCCGTGCGTGACCGCCTGGAAGTGCGCGGTACCGCCAACCTATCGAATATGTCCAACTACTTCATCGAATTCCGTCCGCTGGCTGTTGAGCCGCCTGTACCGGCAGCCGATGGCAGCGAGCCGGAAGAGCAGCCCTGGTTCCCGGCGACCTTGCCCAATGTCGGACCTGTTGTCGATGATATATTGGGTGAGTGGAACACCTCCACCGCGCCGGATGGCCTCTATGAAATTCGTCTGACGGTCAACGTTACAGGTGGCCAACCACAGTTCTTCCGCGTTAGCCCGATTCGTATTGAAAACAACGTGCCGGACTTCGTCGATATTGCGACTGCTGTCCCGACACAGCCGCCTGTCCAGACGCGCCCGACCCTGGCCCCGTCACCGACAGCCTTCGATAGCAACCCGCGCGTCACCGCCCTGACTGACTCCAACGTACGCCGTGGTGATAGCACCGCTTACGAAGTCATCGGCGCGCTGTTGACGGGCGAGAGCGCCCCCATCCTGGGTGTAAGCAACAGCGGCAGCGGTTGGTACTACATCCAACTGAACAATGGCCGTCGCGGTTTCATCTCCCCAGGCATCGTTCGTGCTGAGGGTAACCTCGCTAACTTAGGCACCATCGCGCCGCCATTCACACCGACGCCGCCGGCAACCAACACGCCGACCACCGTCACCAATCTGGCGATCAACGGTGCCGCTTTGCAGCCAGCGACCCCGGTCTGTGCGAGTGCTTTTAACGTCGCAGTGGATATCCTTAACAATGGTAGCCAGAGCACGGGGACCAGCTTCACTGTCACCGTCACTGACCGCCATCCGGGTAGTGGCACGACTACCACGAGTAACTCAGCTACGATCCCGGCCCTAGGCCCCGGCCAGAACTTCCTGGTCCTGATCCCGCTGACGGTGAGCGTCTTCTACTCTGAAGAGCATCAGGTGATTGTCCGCGTTGATAGCAACAATCAAGTTCCTGAACCCAATGAGGGCGATAACACCCGCACCCTGACATATACACTCAGCAAGGGTTCCTGTGGCTAAAGCCCTGCACTAAGTAACAAAAAAAGAGCGTGTCCATGGGGCACGCTCTTTTTGCTTTAAGATAAGATCGTCGCTCAATCAAACTCGGTCGGTAAATCCGGCTGTTGATGGTGACGGAAGCAGCGCTGAAGCTGGTCGAGCGTGACCGTCATGCGGTCGAGCGGGGGCAGAGCATCCATTGCGAAGAATCCCGCCGCAGTGGTTTCCGAATTGGGTCGCCAACCGCCGCCTAGGATCTCGCATAGGAAGAAGAACATATGGTATTCATTGGGCGAGGGCGCATGGTCGTGGCTGCTGCGATTATAGACGCCGACCAGTTTGCTGACGTGTACCTCATAACCCGATTCTTCCCAAAACTCACGGGCGCATATCTCGGCAGGTGTATCCCCGACATCGGCAAAACCGCCTGGGATTGTCCATGAGCCATCGTGGGCATTCTGCACCAGCAAAATCTTGCCATCTCTGAAAGCCGCGCCGCGCACCCCCGTTTTGGGCGTCTGGGGGGCAACCTCGGGCACAGACACGCCACCATTAGCCCCGGCAGGCGCTTCGGCCATCTGCTTGGCCATAGCCAGCACCTCGCCGTAGCGAATTCGATCAAAAAGATTGCAATCGCCGCTCAGGCCGCCTTCAGCGATCTGGCGCAGGCGGTCAATCGTTGCTTGGGGAATAGCTGTATGTTGGCTCATCAGTCAAAATCTGTGGGGAGGTCCGGCTGCTGAATGTGCTCGTAAAAGCGGCTGATCTGGCGCTCGTTGACGCGGCCTAGTGACAGGTCGGGCAGGGCATCAAAGGCAAAAAAGTCAACGTCACTGGTTTCGTGGCTGGTCTGGGCTGCGCCACCTTGTAGTTCGCACAAGAAAAACAACTTGTACACTGAATAGGCAATCGGTGGGTGGCCCTGGGTATCACGATCATAAGCCGCCAGCAGCTTGACCGCCTTGGCATCGTAACCGCTTTCTTCTTTGATCTCGCGCTCGACAGCCTGTGACGGCGTGTCGTGGACATCGGCCCAACCACCGGGGAGCGTCCATAGGCCATCGCTGGCTTCCCGGACTAGCAACAGACCACCCTGTTCATTGACCACTACGCCGCGCACATCGACTTTAGGCGTCATGTAGCCCTTTTCCTGGGCGTACAAATCGGTGATGGCCTGGGCATCCAGGCCGGTATGGGCAGCGGCAATTTCGCTGGCGATGTCCCTGATCTGGTGATAACGCTCGATGTCGAAGGGGTCCTGGGCATATGTCAGGCCGATCTGGGCGATGGCCTGCAAACGACGTGACCAGGCCAACCAGTTCGGCAGCGTTTCGGGGGATTGTGGCATAACGCATCCTGCGATGAAATCGGTTAAAGCAATTCTATAGACGATTTTTATGTGACCGACTTTACCACCCAATGCCCCGGCTAGTCAGTGACAAATTGCGAAAAATGGATCAACACACCCGACGGGTCCAATACGTGGAGGGTAATCGCCCCATAATCTTCAAGCTTAGGCGGCCTCAAGCGGGCTTTACCAAAGTCGCCCTCTTCCAGAATTTTAGAGACATGTTCGTACCAGGCCTGGGCATCGCTGACAAGCACCTGGAACATGAAGTTATCAGCCAGCTCTGGGCGGTAGAAGTTTTGTAGGAAGAAGCGGTGATCGGCCAATTCCAGAATGGCTAGTCCATCGTCATCGCCTTTCCATTTGAGTTCCCAACCCAGGGCCTGATAAAATCGCAGCGATAGCTGGAAATCCAGCGCGGGCACGAAAACGCGCATATCCGATACAGATAGATCCAGTGTGTTATCCGCCATAAAATCTCCTCATAAAGCCGATTTTGCCCTGTTGGCACTATAGCATAGCTTGTACGAAATAGAACAATTTTTCTAATGAAATCATCACACACGAATGGATATATTGATTTATTAATCAACATTGACAATATATAATCAAACGGGATAGAGTGGTGCTAAACAATCATCTAAAAAATCAGGAGATACGATCATGACCGCACCACTCGACATCATCATGCGGCCTGGACTGGAAGGGGTCATCGCGTCGGAAACGCGCTTGAGCAAACCCAACGGCCAGGTCGGGGAACTGTTCATCGCCGGGTTCCGGCTGGAAGACATCGCGCCCTATGCCACATTCGAGGAAATGCTCTATCTACTATGGAACGATGCCCTGCCGACATCAGCCCAACTGGCCGAATTTTCAGAGGCCTTAGCCAGCAAACGCCAATTGCCGCCTATCGCCTATGACATTTTGCAATCGGCTGCCGACAAAACGCTGCCCGTCATGGATGCCCTGCGCATGGCCGCCGGGGTACTCAATTTGCTAGTCGATGCCGACGACGCCCGTGCATCAGCTCAGGTAGCAGTCGCCGCTTTCCCGACCATCGTCGCTGCTTATTGGCGTCTGCTGAACGGTCAGGAGCCGCTTGCCCCGCGTACCGACCTCAGTCATGCCGCTAATTACCTGTATATGCTCGATGGCGAAACGCCCAGCGCGGAGCGCGTTCGCGCACTGGAAACCTACCTCAACACGGTCGTCGATCATGGCTTTAACGCCAGCACGTTTACATCACGCATCATCGCTTCTACGCAATCGGATGTGATTGCGGCGGTGGTTGGGGCAATTGGGGCGCTCAAGGGACCGCTGCACGGCGGCGCACCCGGCCCCGCGCTGGATATGGTCTTCGAGATTGGGACGCCGGAACGCGCCGAGTCGGTTATCCGGGCCAAGATGGAACGCGGTGAACGGCTGATGGGCTTCGGCCACCGGGTCTATAAAGTCCGCGATCCGCGTGCTGATGTGCTCAACAGCGCCGCCGAGGCCTTCTTCGTGGGTGACCGTGCCGAGTTCTACCAACTTGTGCGCCATGTAGAGCAGGTCGCACTGGATCTGCTGGAAGAATACAAGCCCGGTCGTAAGCTGCAAACCAATGTCGAGTTCTATACGGCGCTGGTGTTGCATGGCATCGGCCTACCCAGCGACCTGTTCAGCCCGACTTTTGCCGTGTCGCGCGTCGGCGGCTGGACGGCCCATGTTCTGGAGCACATGCAAAGTGGACGCATCATCCGGCCACTGGCGCAATACACTGGCCCGACAGACCGCGCATGGGTGCCGCTGGAGAAGCGCTAATTAGACACATGTCGCCAAAATACTTGCCTTTGTGACAAATTTCACATATACTGATTTCATCAGCTTTTTGTCTGAGTTGATACTTGTTCGTTGGCAAAAAAGGCAAGTACATATGGCAAACATAACGATTCATGAATCGGCAGTGATTGACGCACCGCCAACTGTGGTTTACGGCATAGTGGCAGACTATAACGAAAAGCACCCGGTGATTTTGCCCAAGCCCGAATTTGAGTCGATCAAAGTCACCAAGGGTGGCATCGGCACGGGCACCGAGTTTGATATGACGATGATTGTCATGGGCCAGACGACGCACTCGCATGTGCACGTCACCGAGCCAGAGCCGGGGCGCGTGTTAGTAGAAGCCGATCCCAAATCTGGCACAGTAACGACCTTCACTGTGGAACCCGTCGCAGGCACGGAAAAAACCCAGCTCACATTTGATACGGAGATGCGCGCCAGCGCGGGTATCAAGGGGCTGGTGGAGCGCTTGCTGGTGCCGCGTGTTCTGCGTGGCCTCTACAAACGTGAGTTCACCAATATTCAGCAGTACGTCAAGGACAATGTGCTCGCAACGGCCTAAGCTGACTTGAGGGCATCATCCAGAGAAAATGGCACATTGAGGACAACATCGGCGTGCATTTCCAATTCCTCACGCAAGTGGGGGAAACAATCACAGGTGCGCGTGTCGATCAGCGCCAGCGTGCGAACCTGCAAATCTGGCTGCTGCACACTGAGCGCATCCAGGGTAGCGAATAAGACCTGGGGTGATGTGCCCGGATGGGCCGCCAGAACCACAACTTCCGCCGCTAATTGGGCGACTTTCTCCGCCAGTTGGTCGAGGTCGCCTTTTAGCGGCTCTACGCGTAAGTCATCGGCTGACGCGATACCGACGCCGTTATCCAGCACAACCGCGCGTTCACCCTGGGCCTGATAATGCCGCGCCAGGTCACAGGCAAGCTGCTGTTTTTCGGTAATCACTAACCCCGTCAATACGATCAATTGCATCAGATACGCTCCAATGATGCTTCAATGTGGCTGGCTATCGCCAACCACGCCAGTCGTTCGCGTTCGACGGTGCCCTCATCCACCCAGAATTGGTAGGCCATCTGCGTGGCTTCCGCATCAATGTATTGGCCTGTTTCCGGGTCAATCTGATTTTGTCGCACGCGCTCCCAGGCATCGGGCCGTTCGCTGTACCAGGCATCCGCCAGATCGGCCATGACCACATTCACCAGGGCGCTGGTCAAAAAGCCGATGCGTGCCTCGCCTGTGTGGCTTTTCTGCATACCTTGTGTCAGATCATAAATGGCCTTGATGTAATTCATCGCGCCAGGGGCCTCGAACTTGTGCTGCAAGGCCATCTGGGCGATGGCATCCTCTGGTGAGGTGCCATAGGCATTAATCGCCAGCAAAAGCTGTCGAATCCAGGTTTCATCGGGATAGAGCGCCTCAAAACGTGGCAGGAACGTCGCCAGTGGTTCGGTGACGACTGCCAGCGCATAGTAATACGGCAGCGCCATCAGCAACCGCTTGGCATAGAACTGCAACTGCTCCTGATTGCGCTCCTGGAGCGCTTCACGCAGCATCGTCAGGTCACGCTGTTGGACGGGGTTCATAGTTCGCTCATCCTCATATCGACATGCGTTTTGGAGTATGGTACTTGACCCCCATCCTCGGTCCTTCCCCCGAAGGAGGAAGGATGCCTTTTTAAGAAACTTGGTTGTGAACAGAGGTCCCCTCTCCTTCGGGGAGGGGATTTAGGGGTGGGGTTTGGTTCAAGAAATCGCATCATGTTTAATATCGACTCGGAAAGCGTTCATGTCAGTCAGGTTGTTTGTGTGGCCAGCCACTCCTCGCGCAGAATACCATACAGCACCAGATCATGGCGCTGGCCGCTGCGGGCGATCACCTGCCGCTGCACGCCTTCCTTCACAAAACCGACGCGCTCATAAGCCATCATCGCAGCATGGTTATAGCTCATGACTGTCAGGCCCAGGTGATGCAAATTCAGCTCGTCGAAGGCATAGCGCAGGATCAAACGCAGGGCATCGCTGCCATAGCCTTTGCCGCGATACTCCGGGTTGCCAATGCCGATAGCCATTTCCGCAGTCTGGTTGCGCCCACTGATGTTGAACAGGGCAACGAAGCCAATAAGCGTGTCGTCATCCAGTGTGCGAATATGGAAACCATAATCGCCATGTTGTGGACGCTGGCGCAGGCGATCCACCGATAGCGGCACGACCGGATCATCATCCAGGTTACGCATATAGACATCATCGCGCGTCCAGCTAGCGACAATCACATCGTCCTCTGGCTCCGGGGATGCCAAGCGAACCCGTTTGCCTTCAAAAATTGGCTGGAACTGCGTGGATTCGTTCATATACAGACCTGTGTTTTGGACATCTGATTGCCTATATCTGTCGCCGGAAGCTTCTACAGCTTGAACACGGCTTCTGCGGCTAACCAGAACAAGCGCTCGCGGACGCTGGTCCGGCGCTGCCAACCCCGGTTGTCCCAGGCTTCGCCGCTGACGTCATCGCCGCCATACAGCAATTGACCAAAGGCCACATCCCGGAACTGGGCCACCGCCAAAAAGGCCGCTGTTTCCATTTCGACCACCAGACAGCCTTCTTCACGCCGTTTGACCACCTTGCCGCGCGTTTCACGGTAGATGGCATCCGTCGTCCACGTTTTGCCGATGTCATAGGGCACGCCATTGGTTTCCAACGTTTGGGCGATGGTATCGACCACCTGCGGCTGCATGTTCACTTCCCGCGAGGCTGGCCAATAATGGTAGGATGTGCCTTCATCACGAACAGCCGCCTGCGGGATGACCACATGGCCGACGTCATATGCACTGCTGAGGACACCCGCGCCGCCACACGCCATGAATTTATTGCCACCCAGTGCGATGGTTTCCTCGAAGAAGCCTGCTGCCAGCGCCGCACCCACACCGGGATGCACCACCGCCACTCGTCCCCAGGGCGTCATCACACCATGAATCGGATTGGGGCCAATTTCACTGGCGAGGCTGTTACGCAGCTTCACGTCAATGTCTGCCGGATGTTTTTTTGTCACCTCGGCAATCACTTCCTGAAAAAAACAGAAAATAACGTGCTGCGGCATATCATGGTGCCGGGTCAGCACACGCTGCGGATGCAAAACGGCATCGTCATTAGGGTCGTGTTCGAGTAAAGGGATATCGTTCATGCTTTTTTCTGCTCCCGGAATGCAACGAGCTGCGCACCATGCTCACGGAACTCTGCCGCCATGATGTTCAGCCATTCCTGATAACGCTCATCGCGCTCGGAACGCTCATCGGGGACTTGCCGCGCCAGGGCGGCTAGCTCAAAAGCCAGCTTCTCCAGTTCAGCGACGGCATGCGCCCAATTGTGGTCCTTGCGTTTGCGGACGGATACGGCATTGAATGCATCCAGATTGTAGTTGATTTTGCCAGTCCCGGTATGGAAGCGTTTATAGCGGCGCTTGCCTTCCTGCAACCAGCCAGAGAGATGGGCCACCACCTGCTGCGGAGACCAATCACCACATGCACCCGGTTCGGTACGCAGGGAAGCTGGATACTGCGCCAGCACGGTTTGTAGTTGGGCAAAATCCGATTCATATTGGGTCAGGGCATCGCTTAAAGCCGTCATAGGCGCTCCTCCTGAGTGGAGGCCAAGTGTAGCAGGCGACTCTCCGACATACCAGATAGACAGCTACTCGCCGTAGCGCGATTCAATCGTCTTGATGGCATGGAACAGCAGCCGATTCACGGGTACGTCGATGCCGTGCTTCTGCCCCAGTTCGATCATCTTCCCTGCGAAAATATCGACTTCGGTCATGCGGCCCGCGTTCACATCTTGCAGCATGGACGTGCGCCCTTCAGGATGCACCGTCGCCAGAATATCGTACCAGCCGGTGATGTCCGCCTCAGTCAGGTTGACGCGCTCCGCCTGAGCGATGGTCACCACCTCGCGCATGGCCGCTTCCATGATGGCCTGGGCGTGCGGCGACGTCTGGAATACGCCGTAGGGGGCATCCAGCACGGACGAGGTCTGGTTGATGCCGACGTTAATCATGAACTTCCACCACATGGTACGGATCATGTCAGTTGGCGTCTGGTAAGGAATATCAGCAGCGGCCAGCAGCGATTGCGTCCATTTGACCTTGTCTGATAGCGTGCTGTTATCGGCCTCACCGAAGTGCAGCACCCCGATTTTGCTGTGGTAGACATCGGTACCCTTGCGCTGGGCATCTAACCCGACCGAAATCGCATACAGCACGTTGTCCGCGCCATAAGCATCGGCCAGCATGGGTTCGCTGTCCAGGCCATTCATGACGGAAATAATGAGGGTGTTCTCGCCAACGCGATTGCGAATCAAGGGGATGGCATCGGCCAGATGTTGATGCTTGAGCGCGACCAGCACCAGGTCATCCGGGGCGCTGGTATCGTCACCCGCCTTAACCGGGAAATCGTAATGCTGGTCATTGACAGTGACGCCGTTCAATAGGCGCTGGCGACGTTCGCCTTCCGCGACGAGGGCCACGTTGGCCACCGTTTGTAAGCGTGCGGCAAAGACCAGACCCATCGCCCCGGCACCGAGTATAGCTATCGACGTTTGCATGAGGCTGCCTCGTATCGAAGATGATTCATAAGGCCGATTATAACGACTCATGGGGCAATGTCAGGGTGAGCAACGGCATGTATATCATGAGGAAAACCTAGGGTAATTCCCGAAGCTTTTGGTAGGACCACAATAGACTGTGCAGCGCCTTATCCCTACTGTTGCTAAACATGATCTTCATTAAAGAAGCTACTTTGGCCCTATCGACAGTTGCCTTGCTCAATAGCCTACGCTAGGCTATGCGCGTGATTATCGCCATCCTGTAGAGGACAAACACCATGACCCAAACGTCTACCTATGACTTCGAGACTCGGCTGGACCACCGCGCCCATCGCAGCGCCAAATGGTCCGTCTTTGATGAAGATGTGCTGCCGTTATGGGTAGCCGATATGGACTTTAAGGTCGCCCCGGCCATCACCGAGGCCCTGCATGAGCGCGTCGATTTTGGGGTTTTTGCCTATACGCGCCAGGATGACGAACTGATCGATATTATCTGTGAGCGTATGGAACGCCTCTATGACTGGAAGGTACAGCCAGAAGAAGTCATCTTGATACCGGGCCTGGTCACGGGGTTGATGATCGCCGCCGATGCTGTTGGCCAACCGGGCGATGGCATCCTCAACCAGACGCCGGTTTATGGGCCGTTCCTTTCTGTAGCACCACCGCGCGGGCGCTTCACCCAGATGGCGGAATTGTCCTACGTTCAGGACGACGCCCACACGCTACACTATGAATTTGACCCGGCTGTCTTTGAAGCTGAAATTAGCAAACAGACATCGATGCTATTCTTCTGCAATCCGCATAACCCCACCGGCCAGATGTACTCCCGTGAACAGATTGAGCAGATCGCGGAAATCTGTGAACGCAACGACATGATTATCTGCTCCGATGAGATTCACTGTGACCTGCTGCTGAACGGCGGCAAGCACGTCCCGACTGCCTCTATCAGCCCGGAAATCAGCCAGCGTACCGTCACGCTGATGGCCCCCAGCAAGACCTTTAATCTACCGGGCCTGCAAGCGTCGTTCGCCATCATCCAGAACAGTGAGCTGCGCGAGAAATTCGTCCAGGCTGCCAGCCATATGCACGCTTACGGTTGGGGCGGGGCCACGCTGAACATCTTCGCTTATACAGCGGCGCATGCGGCTTACGCGCACGGCGAGGACTGGAAAGATGCTATGCTGGCTTACGTGCGCGATAATCGTGACTTCGCCCGCGCTTACATCAAAGAGCACATGCCGCAGATCAAGACCACCAACCCGGAGGCCACCTTCCTCATGTGGCTGGACTGTGGCAACCTGGGCGTCACCAACCAGACTTTGCAGGAATTCTTCCTGGAAAAAGCCCGTGTCGGCCTCAATCCCGGTAACTTCTTCGGCAACAGTTACGACCACTTCGTACGGTTGAACTTCGCCTGCCCGCGTTCCGTGCTGGAAGAAGCCCTCGGACGTATGGCCCAGGCGGTACAGTCGCTGTAGGATCAAGATCGTTAATAATGTATCTGGTAGGGGCTAAATATTGTGCCCCTACTACTTCCTCCTAAAACTTATGTCCCCAAAATGCCCCTGGCTGCACACGTACCAAAATCTAGTAAAAACTGCACAATTGGTAATTCTTGATGCAAGAATATACTAGTATCATGTCAGAATGTGACAACTGACCTCTGTTCACGTTGGTCAACCTCCACAACATTTGAGAAAGAAGTGCCTGTGGTCACCGGACAAGAAATTTTGCATGTCTTGGTCGCAAACCGCGAGCGCAGCGCGTTCGTCACCAAAGCGCTACAAAGCTGGAAGCAATTTTTGCATTCTCAGGTGATCGGGAGCATCGTGCTGCTGGCTTGTGCTGCTCTCGCCATGATCTGGGCCAATTCACCCTGGTCGGAGTCCTACTTCCACTTGCTGGAAACACCCCTGTCGTTTTCCCTGGGCAGCCATGCGTTTTCCATGAGCCTGCACGCCTGGGTCAACGAAGGCCTGATGATGGCTTTCTTCCTCATGATTGGGTTGGAAGTCAAAGAGCAGGTGTTGGTTGGCGAGCTATCGAGCATCAAAGGCGCTATGTTACCCATCTGCGCAGCGCTGGGTGGCATGATCGTCCCGGCCATGATCTATGCCCTCATGAACCAGGGTGGCGAAGGCATCAGCGGCTGGGGTGTGCCGATGTCGACAGACATCGCCTTCGCGCTAGGCATTCTAGCGCTGCTGGGCAAGCGCGTTCCCCTGAGCCTGAAAGTCTTTTTGGCGACGCTGGCTATCGCCGATGACCTGGGCGCAATCCTGGTGATTACGCTGTTCTACTCGGGACAAATCATGGTCGGTGGCTTGATTGTGGCGGCGCTGTGCTGGCTTGTGATCTTCTTACTGGGGCGCATCGGCATCTATAACCCGCTGCTTACCCTGCTGCTATCGATTGGCGTGTGGCTGGGCTTTTTGTCCAGCGGCATCCATGCCACCATTGCAGGCGTGATCGTCGCCATTGCCATCCCGGCACGGCCACTCATCGATCCGCATGTGGTCCTGCAATCGATCAAAGAACATCTACCGAACACACAAGCCAATCATGATGTGCTGCGCGACAAAGAACAGCGTGAATCGCTCAAGGAACTCAACGAGGCCATGAGCAGTGTCGCGCCACCGCTGGTACAGCTCGAAGCTAATTTGCAGCCCTTAGTGACTTTCATCATCATGCCGCTGTTTGCCCTATTTAACGCCGGGGTGGTCATCAACAACGTTGGTAACCTGGGTAGTGCTTTCACCAGCCAGGTGGGCCTGGGCGTGATTCTGGGATTGGTCATCGGCAAGCCGCTAGGAATTTCGCTGTTTAGCTGGCTGGCCGTCAAAATTGGGCTAGCTCGTCTGCCAGCCGACCTGCGCTGGGCGCATTTGCAAGGTGTCAGCATCCTGGCCGGGATCGGTTTTACCATGTCGCTGTTCGTGACCGAACTGGCCTTTGTTGGCAACCATCACCTGGCGGAGACAGCCAAGCTCAGTATCATTGTCGCATCGCTGACTGCCGGGATCATTGGTTACATTGTCCTGAGCCGCGTTACGCACGTCCAGCAGACCAAACCCGTGCTACCCACCATCAATACGACGCCCATCACCCAGGATGCTTAGGCACACGCATTTCGCAACAAAAAAGCCGGAACCTATAGTAGGCTCCGGCTTTTTGTTTTGATCTGTCCGCTGGTTACTGCATTACACCAGCGATTGCATTACAAGCAGGGCACGTATTGCCTGGGCGAACAATCGCATAACCCGCCTGCGGATCATCGCCCCAGGTGGTGTTATCGACATTCCAGACAATGAACAAGCGGACATAACCGCTCTGGCGAGCAGAGTTAACCGCCTGTGATAGCCATTGCGCCTGGTTTGCAACGGTTGTGTTAGCTGCCCATGCGAAGCCACCCGGTAGCTCGCCGTAGCCTTCACCCGTCAGGTAACCCAATTCCGTGAAGCACAGTGACTTGCTAGGGAACGTACCTGCATACAGGTTGACCATACGCGGGTAGTACCAGCTATAGTGGCCGCTGCTGCCAACGGGCGCGCCGGAACTCACCAACGGGGAGGTGATGCCTGCATTATAGTGAATACCCACGCAGTCCATGTAGTTGGCCGCGCCTGCATTCGCCATCTGCTGGATGAAGACGTTATCGTCACAACCTGCTGACTGGCAGCCACTGAAGTAACCCGTCGGGGTAGGCGCACCACTGATGACCAGCGTATCAGCATTACGGGACTTGATGGCCTGATAGGCTGCACCTAGCATCTGAGTATAAGCGCCACCGCTAATCATGCCGGCTGGCCATTCGCGGTCGATATTCGGCTCGTTCCAGACTTCGATACCATCCGCACCCAGGGCAGCTACGCCACCCAGGAAGTTGGCGAAGTTCTGGTAGTACTGTGTCGGGTTGGCCGCGATCTGACCCGGATTGCCGACGACGCTCAGCAGAATCTTCAAGCCCTTGGCGTGGGCATCGTCAATCATGGCTTTGGCGACATCTGGTCCGGCGCTGCCATCCCAGACCAACTGACGTTTGGCCCACGTCATGCCCGTGTCTTTCATCAACTGGGGCATATTGAAGGCGAAAACATGGCCACCGAGTTCAAAGCCACCGCCAGTGGAGGGTGGGGGAACGGTGCCGCCATCATCACCGCCGTCGTCACCGCCATCACTGCCGCCATCATCACCGCCGCTCGTGCCAGGGATGACCAACTGCTGGCCGACGAAAATCAGGTTGGGGTTAGCAATATTGTTGGCCGATGCAATGGCCTGCCAGGTCGTGCCGAAGCGGGCTGCAATCCGGCTGAGGGTGTCGCCAGCAACCACCGTGTAGACACTCCCACCGGTGTCGCCGCCGTTATCACCACCATTATCGCCGCCATTATCACCGCCGTTGTCGCCACCATCATCACCACCGTCATCGCCACCACTCGTGCCGGGGATCACCAGCACTTGGCCGACATAAATCAGGTTAATGTTGGCAATGTTGTTGGCTGATGCAATCGCGCCGATTGAAACGCCATAACGCAAAGATATCCGATAGAGGTTTTCACCAGCTACCACCGTGTGGGTGGTCTGGTCCTGGGCGATAGAGGCAAAGCTGGAACTCAATAATAACGTCACTAGCAAAAGTGCTGCGACTGTCGTACGAACTATATTTCGCATAACGTTCTCTTTCACTATCTATGGATGCCTTGGTAAATGAATAGTCGATACGTGACCGTTAATTTATTCTAACATAAGTTCATTCTCTGCGCTGACCCGATACACAAGGATTCTTGCAAGGATTTCTAAGCCTAATGGTCTCACGCCGCAGAAACAAGCATAAAGACATCATAAAGGTATTGCTCAACATTTCTTTATGGATTTCAGCATTAAGAACACAGTTACAAACACCCTAAAATCAATTAATTGACGTTACGATCCTATAACGTAATGCTGGATTTAATTTTATTTCGCCATTAATTCGTATAGAATAAAGGCCAACGGGATAAAAATTAAATAAAGTGTGGGGACAAAATGGCTATCACAACTTTTTGGGTTAAGCAAGAAAAATCCATCATACGCATTAACCTTAACGGACATTGGCAGTATGAAGATTTGATGCGCGCCATCCGCGATCTCAATGACGACATCAAGAAACTACCTGCCCCCGTCCACGTCGTCTTTGAATTCGACGCCGGACGCCGTGTCCCGCGCAGCATCCTTTCCATGCTCGCTTATGCTTTACAACAACTACCGGATAACGTCGGCACCGTGACTATCGTCACCAACGGCAACATGCTCATTGATGCCATCATGCGCGTCGCCGACCGCCTGCACCCCTTCATCAGCCGCCAACTTGAACTGGCACCCAATTACGATGCGGCTTACAAGCGCGTTGCAACGCTGCCCTTGGCCGCTTAGTTAGAGGTTCGCAGGCATCCCCCAATTGCATATTCCATTTCTTTCCTTTCTGGCTCCGTAAAGTGCATCCAATGTGGTGCACTTTGCGGTTTAATGTACTTTTTGCGTGTCTCCCATAAGTAAGCGCTGCCTTACAATTCCGGCGGATGCCATTCCCTGCGCGGGTTGGCACGTTATAATATGGTGCGATTGGTCACACCGCCTGTGAGGAGGCCCTATGCCCAAGTATTTGATTGTAAACTCCGATGATTTTGGTATCTCCGAAGGCGTGAGCCGTGGCATCTTAGAAGCGCATCATGAGGGAATTGTGACTTCAACCACTGTCATGGTGAATATGCCTGCCGCCGCACTGGCCATCGAACAAGCCCAGAAAGAGGCCCCTAAACTGGGCCTGGGGCTGCACTTCAATTTGTCGTTCGGCGTGCCTATCCGCGATGATGTGCCTAGCCTGTTGACCGAAGCCGGAACTTTTGTTTCCGATTATCAGCCCCTGCTCGATAAACTCGCCAGCTTTGACCCCGATGAGGTTAAACAGGAACTCCAAGCCCAGTTTTTGCGCTTCATTGAGCTAGCGGGGCATCCGCCGGACCATCTAGACAGCCATCACGGCGTGACCTACTTTTGCCCGCCGGCTGTCGAGGCCATGCTCGATTTGGCCCATGAATATCACCTGCCCATTCGCAGCTTCCCCTATGAGCGCATCAGCGCCCAGGATGCCCAGCTCGCCGAGCAGATCCGGGCAATTGTCGAGGAACACGGCAAGCCACGCCAACCCGCCCGTATGATCGACCCGGTGTTTGACTTCAAGCAAGGGGATCGTATTGAGCGCTTAAAGGCTAGCTTGCGCAACATGCCTGATGGCTACAGCGAGATGTTGTGCCACGTCGGTTACGCCGATGGTCTGACCGAGTCCTACACCACCCAGCGCGAAGAAGAACTGGCCGCTTTCACGGACCCGGCAGTTAAAGCCCTGGTAGAAGAAGAAGGCATCCAACTCATTACTTTCGCTGAATTGCCCGCATAAGCTGATGACGACCCGTTACCCGCACATCGAACCCTATGAACACGGCCTGCTCGATGTGGGTGAGGGCCATCATATTTACTGGGAACAGTGCGGCAATCCAGCGGGTAAGCCGGTTGTCGTGCTGCACGGTGGCCCCGGTTCGGGCGCGTCGGAAGGCTTTCGGCGTTATTTTGACCCGGCACGCTATCGCATCGTGCTCTTCGATCAGCGCAACTGCGGGCGCAGCCTGCCCCATGCCAGCGACCCCGCCGTTGATCTGTCGACCAATACCACCCACCATCTGGTCGACGACATCGAACGCTTGCGTGAGCATCTGCGCATCGACCGCTGGATGGTCTTCGGCGGGTCCTGGGGCACGACGCTGGCATTTGCCTATACGGAATCCCACCCGCAGCATGTGACACAGATGGTACTTTTTGGCGTCACCATGACGCGCCCCGCAGAAATCGACTGGCTGTATCGTGGTATGGCCCCGATGTTCCCGGAACAGTGGCACACGTTCCGCCAGGGCGTACCAGAAGATCAACGGGATGGCGATATGGTCACGGTCTACTATCACCTGCTACAGCACCCCGACGCTGAGGTTCGTTTGCAAGCCGCTCGTGATTGGCATGATTGGGAAAATGCTTCGCTGTCGGTCGATCCCAACTACCAGCCCGGTGCCAGCCGCCTGACGCCCACTTTCCAACTGGCGCGGGCACGCATCGTGACGCACTACTTCTATCATAAAGCGTGGCTGGAAGACGGTATTCTGCTGAAAAATATAGGCAAGCTGGCAGGCATCCCTGCGATTTTGATCCAGGGGCGGCTGGACCTGGGTGCGCCCATGATGACCGTCTGGGAAGTTTCGCAAGCCTGGCCGGATAGCGAGTTGGTCATCGTGTATGGAGCTGGCCACAGCATCAGCGATACAGGTATGGCGGAAGCCATCATCGCTGCTACGGACCGTTTCGCAAGCCAATAAGGATTTATTCCAATAAGGACATCTTATGGAACCGATAGCCCTTCTTAAGGACAAACGCATCGTGCTCGGTGTGACGGGCAGCATTGCCGTTTACAAGGCCATCGATCTGGCCAGTAAACTCACCCAGGCCGGGGCGCTGGTCGATGTCATGATGACGGAGGCCGCGCAGCAGTTTGTGACGCCCTTGGCGTTCCAGGCAGTGACGGGCCGCGCAGTCTATACCGATATGTGGGCCAGCGCGGATAGCGCCCTGCCGACGCATATTGCCCATGTAGCCCTGGGCGAAGGGGCCGACCTGCTGGTCATCGCACCGATGACGGCCAATTCCATCGCCAAATTAGCCCAAGGCCTGGCCGATGATCTGCTGAGTGTGACCGCCTTAGCCGCTCGCTGCCCGTTGGTGTTCGCTCCGGCGATGGATGGCGGCATGTACAGTCACCCGGCGACACAAGCCAACATCACCACTTTGATCGAGCGTGGCGCTACGCTCATCGAGCCA
This sequence comes from Anaerolineaceae bacterium, assembly GCA_002699585.1. Classification (GTDB taxonomy): domain Bacteria; phylum Chloroflexota; class Anaerolineae; order Aggregatilineales; family Phototrophicaceae; genus Phototrophicus. The sequence goes on from PABP01000014.1 coordinate 137,839, forward strand.
GACGAGGGCCGTTTCGCCAGCGGGTTGGTCGGCAAAGGCCGCTTGCCGGATACACCGACGCTCATCGGGCAGATTCGGCGGGCGCTGGCACGTAGCGGCCCATTGGCTGGAAAGCGTATCGTCGTCACCGCCGGGGGAACCCGTGAGCCGCTTGACCCGGTGCGTTATCTGACCAATCGCAGCAGTGGCAAGCAGGGCTATGCTGTCGCCCAGGCGGCGCTGGATGCCGGGGCCGAGGTGGTGCTCATCAGCAGCGCCAGCCTGCAGACGCCCATCGGCGCACAACTCGTGGCAGTTGATACGGCCCAATCGCTGCATGACGCCGTGCTCGAACACAGCGCCGGGGCCGATGCCCTGGTGATGACTGCCGCCGTTGCCGATTACCGTCCGGCTACGCAAGCCCAGCAGAAAATCAAAAAATCAGATGGCGATTTATCGCTGCAACTGGCGCGCAATCCCGATATTTTGCTGGCAGTCAAGGAAATGGCCCAGCGTCCAAAGGCGGTGGTTGGCTTCGCGGCGGAAAGCGAAAATCTGCTAGCGAATGCCCAGGATAAGCTGGTGCGCAAGGGATTGGATTTACTGGTGGCCAATGACATCAGCGCGACCGATGCCGGGTTCGCCAGCGACTACAACCGCGTGACCCTCTTAGGGCGTGATGGCAGCCAGACGGCCATCGACCGCAGCAGCAAATCGGCCATCGCTGAAGTGATTGTTGAGCATCTATCCAGCCTCATCGTCAAGGGAAGCGCATAGTACTTTATGCCACTCTATTTTACAGCCGGAAATGCTATAATAGACTGTGCACCAACAATGGACAGTCTGCCTGTTATCGACACCCAAGGTGGCGAATACAACACGAAAATACCGCTCATACATCATCAGACGGTCCAACTCAAACGCCAACAAGCCTTGTTGAGAGGTATCTCGTGTTTAAAAACTGGTTCAAGTCCGATAAGGACCATCCAGCTTTTTCCGTGCTGGTTGTTTCCGATGATGGGAATACCTTAGCATCGATCCGTAGTTCACTAACCGAGGAAGGCTGTGAAGTCCATTCGGCAGTCTCCGCGGAAGCAGGGGTCAAACTGCTGGATGAAATCGAACTGCCGGATGTCATCATTGGTGACTTTTACTACCCAGAGCGCGACGGTAAGCACTTCCTGAACAAAGCCCGCATCCGTTTTGGCAAATCGGCTCTGCCGCCTACCATCTTCCTGATGGACTCAGAAGAAGATGAGACAGCAGCTTATGAACTAAGCGTCAATGACGTTTTGGAAAAGCCCTTCGAGGCAGCCAAATTGTTGGCCAGCCTCACCAAACTAATTGAGCGCCCGTCTAAAGTAGACTAGCGACTGACTCACACACCTCAACATAAAAAATCCCTTACAGACTGCCCGTAAGGGATTTTTAGTTACACACATGCGATTTAACTATCTGCGGAGCCATCCGCCTTGGCGATGAGGATACCGCCTTCGACGCGGTCTGGGACGACTTTGTTGCGGCGCGGCTCCAGCACCAGATGTTTGAGTAGAATGATACCCGTCCCAGCGACAGGGACAGAGATTAATGCCCCTGTGATGCCATCCAGCGAGAAGCCGATAGCAATCACGATGATAACCAGTATCTCATCGAAAGCCGTGCTCTGGGACACAATCCGCGGGGAGAGGAAGTAATTTTCTACCTGTTGCAACAGCACCGTAATGACAAAGACCAGCAAGGCCGATGTCGGGGAGGACAACAGCGCTAGCGCGGTACACAGCACGACCCCAATGAGACCGCCAATAATGGGGATGGCGGTCGCTATGGCATAGATAAAAGCCAGCGTCGCTGCATTGGGTACGCGCACAAGGGCTAAGGCCACAAAACAAATCAGGCCGACAATCAGCGACACCAGCGCCAACCCCCGAACATACGCGCCCAGGCCATACTCAATTTCTTGCATGATGGCGCGTACCTGGGCCTGCCTGCTAATGGGCATAATATCAACTATGAAATCTTCCGCCCTTTGCCTGGACGTGATCCAATAGGCCCCCATCACAAAGATCAAGATGGCATCCCCAATGAAGGAACTCACATCATCGATCAAATTAGGGGCGGTCACACGCAAGGTTTCAACAACATCCCGAACAGCGGTACGAATTTCTTCCTGAGGAATGCCAATGTCAATGGAGTTGCCAGTAATATCACTCAGGGTGCGCTCGACCCAGTATTGGGCAACGATGATGCGATTTGCGAGGCGATCTTCGTTCTGAATATAGCTGACGAACTGGTTGATAACGGGCGGCAGGACGGTTACAAACGTCATAATGCTGCCGAGAAAAAAGACGCCATAGACAATTAAAATGGCGACACTCTCTGAAATCCGCCAGCGTTTGAGCCGCGTGATCATTGGGCGAATGGCAGAAGCGATCAAAATAGCGACGATCAACACGGTCCACACATCAAAAGTCGCTACCACGAGGTAAGCCAGCGCGAGCGCACTCAAAACAATTAACGTGTTGCGAAAAACAACGTAACCGTTCATATTGGGTTGCTTTCAAAATTAGACTTCAAATAAGCATAACTTACTTAGCATTAAAAATACTTAATACGGTCAATAGAAAAGCGTAATCATAGTCATAAAAAGTGACATCACAAAAAAGTGACGTCACAAATAAGAAGCATAGGTGAGTAGCTATGCCAAACGATGCCAAAAGAGAAATGTTCAATTTAGTGGGCCGAGTACGTGTTTACATCGCGCCATTGAGGATCGATGAAGCAATTGCCACGACAACCAGCGTCACCGCGACCGCCCCAAAAATCGACAGTGCATAACGAATTACCGTCTTGACGCCGTTTCGCTCACCCTGTGTCCAACCACGTTGTTTTTCCGGCATGTTGCACCTCGTCTTGATACCCCTTTATTGACGCCCTCATTGTACAAAATAATCGCTTATTCTTCAGCAATGGCTTATGAGCAGTGGCTTACGAGACAGATATGAACAATCTGCTTGCCATAAATAGAACAAATATGCTAATATGAATTTGCGTATTCATTTCACCTCATTCAAAGGGGTACCATGTCCGACACACCCATGAGCCGCGACGCTATGTTCAAATCTATCGCGGACGCCTGGAACGAGCTGCATATGTTTATTGGGTCGCTATCACAGGACCAGATCACTCAACCCACTGATCTTGCTGGTTGGACCGTCAAAGACCATATTATCCACTTGGCTATGTGGGAAAAAACCGCGATGGCTGTGCTCACTGGGGCATCCATACGCGGCGCGATGGATATTCCTGAGGACGTTTGGTCACAGGGCGACGACCCCATTAATGCCCTCATGCAGCAGCGCTATCACGATATGCCCTTCACCGAGGTCATGCAGACCTTCCAGCAAATTCATGATGCCTTGCTAGCCAAACTGGATACCCTGTCCGAGGCTGAACTATTGACGCCCTTCAATCAAAAATTCCCGGATTCCAAGGACGAACGCCCGTTACTCAAATGGGTGCACATAGATACTGCCGAGCACTACCGTGAGCACATCCCCTGGATGACTACCATCGCCGAAAAAGCATAGGGGCTGGCAGCACTGAAGCACGTTTTCACATCGTTGGCACGATGAAAACTTTCATTTTCCCCCAAATTAGAGAGGTGTCTTTCCTATGCGCTATACTTGCGAAATCATCATCGACCAACCGCGTGACCAGGTGGCCGCCCTGTTTGAAGACCCGGAGAACACACAGGCATGGCAGCCAACTCTGAAATCATTCGAGCCAGTTAGCGGCGAACCGGGCGCACTCGGATCGAAGTCACGGCTGGTATACGATATGAATGGCCGCGAGATGGTCATGACAGAGACGATCACCAAGCAGGCCTTACCGGAAAGCTTCAGCGCCGTCTATGACACAGGCAATGTCCACAACATCATGGACAACCACTTTTATGCAGAGGGTGACAAAACACGCTGGGTAGCCACATCGGAGTTTCAGTTCAGTGGCTGGATGCGGCTGATGGCGCTCGTCATGCGTGAGTCCAGCTTTAAGAAGGAAACGATGGCCAATATGGAGCGCTTTAAGTCCTTCGCGGAATCGACCCTATAGCCATCTGCGGCGAGAGGTCGTGAAGACGTTATTCTCGAACAGTAGATATTTGAAGCGCTGCCACAGGGTGGGCGGACTGATGAGCCTGTCTAATGCCTGGGGGCTGTCAATGACGTACAAAGGTAAGTCGTAAATACCCTGTAGCTCTTCGGGGACTTCTTCTGGAGGGGGCAACCCTTCAATGCCGTTGACCAACAGCACGGCTATGGGCAAATTCAGCTTGAGCGCCTGCGAAATCTCTTGAAAAATCGGAATATCGGCTGTAGAGAGGCGATAGCGCCCGTACTCATCAATGCCTGACCACTGTCGGCCAATCAATATCCAGACAGCATCCACATGCAACATCTTGGTTTCAATGTGCATTCCCAGGCTGATCTCATCGGGCTTATCGTACAGCGCATCATTGACGACGCTGTGTTGGCCGTGCCGCACGCGCCAACGGTCGATAATCACGTTGGCAATCGGGCTATCTTGGTCCCGGTAACACAGGTAGAGGCGGCTCATGGCGACTGCTTAAACACAGGCATCAGGTCGATGCGGTGGACAATATGATGTGATTAATCATAGCACAGCGAGACAGACGGTGCTCAGGAAATGGATTACACTCAGGAGGTATGCTGGACGGACTGCTGCGGCTGTTTTTGCCGCGCTTGCAGGCGGTCACGCAGATGCCAACCCACAACCATCGCGAATGATACCCCATGCAGCAGCAAATAGGGCACCAGCGCCGGTTCGCGTTCCACAGCCAGCCATGCGGCCAGCAGTGCATAAAGCATCAAGAGGAATTCCGGCCAGGGCCATGCGCGATGCTGTGTATAGCGATTGCCCTTTTTGGTATCGCCAAATTTGGGCGTCCGCTGGAACCCCGGCGTTACGCCAAAAAGGGCGCGTGCCATCGCGGCGGTATTGCGCCAGATCAAACCCGTCCCCAGGACGACCAACAACGGAAAAGCCGCTAGCGAACGCGGCCAATCATCCCGCAGGCGAACCTGCGTCACGGCATACATCAGCGGCGGCACCAGACCGAGCACGCCCAATGGCGCGAGTGACAAACTGGTCAGAGCATTGTTCAGCAGTAGAGGCGGCGCTAAAAGCAGCATCAGCAACATGAGCGCCTGCGGCACATACTGGCACAGATGATGCAATGCCATAAATCGGTGCAGCAAAGGCCGATCCGAGCGCATGACTGCTCCACCATGCACCAACAAATTCTGCAAACTACCGACCGCCCATCGGGCTTGCTGCTGTTCATAAGCGGCGAGTTGCGACGGCAGTTCCCCCGGAACGACAACATCCGGCAATAACTTCGCTCGCCAGCCGCGCAACTGCGCCCGGTAACTCAGGTCGAGGTCTTCGGTCAGCGTATCACCGTTCCAACCCCCGGCATCCTCAATCGCGGCCACCCGCCAGACGCCGCCGGTCCCATTGAAGGGCATCAGCCAACCGCTGTGGCTGCGTGCCTGCTGCTCGATCATAAAGTGGGTATCGACCGCCAAGCGTTGGGCCTGCGTCAGCGCATTTTCATCCGGGTTGAGGTGCGACCAGCGCGTTTGTACCAGTCCCAGCCGGTCATCAGCCAGCAAATGAGGCAGCACCTGCTTGAGGAAATCCGGCGTGGGTACGAAGTCGGCATCGAACACGGCTACATAGTCGCTGTCGATGCGGTCCAGGCCAATTGCCAGCGCCCCGGCTTTGTAACCATCACGGGTCGGGCGCGTGACCTGCTCAATAGAGATGCCGCGCTTTTGCAGATGGGCGACGCCTTCTGCTACCACCCGGCGCGTTTCGTCGGTGGAGTCATCCAGCACTTGAATATGCAAATGGGGATAGTCGAGCGCTGCCAGGGCCTCTAATGCTCGCTGGACCACATATTGTTCGTTATAGATGGGTAGCTGAACCGTGACGTGCGGCCATGTGTCTGGGATGGGTGGCGCAGGCTGTGTTGTCTTGTGGCGTAAATACTGTATCAGCAGCAGCGCCTGACCACAGGTATACAGCGCCAGCAGGGCTGCACAGATGATGTACAGCGCCTGTAAGATCGTTGTCAACAGATGTCCCATGTTCGCGTCCATAGGTGGCGATTGTAGCAATCTAGCTTCCCCTGAACAGGGTGCGGCGGTGGGTAATCGTCATATACACCTTAACGTTTGCTGAACCCCAAAAGTTGCAGGTCTGCTATAATCAGCGCGTTTTAGCGTTATCATGACACATAAGAGACTCCGTTTAGCCTACAAATGGTTCCCGAAAGGACAACAACCATGTTCCGTCGCATTGCTCTGCTCATGATGATTTCTTTGCTGATGGTGATGGGCATCAGCCAGGCGCAGCAAGACCAGGCATTTGAGGTCTTTGTGCCGGAAGTGGTGAACGTCTATCCGCATGATAGCGCCGCCTTCACCCAGGGGCTGCTATTTCACGAGGGCACACTCTACGAGAGCACGGGGCTACGCGGGCAATCGTCACTGCGTCAGGTCGATATTGAAACGGGCGAGCCGCTGCAGTTCTTAGAGGTCGATGGGACCGATGACAACAATCAGCCTTACTTCGCTGAAGGTTTGGAACGGGTGAATGACCAACTCATCCAGCTTACATGGATGGCAGGAACGGCCCTGATCTATGATCTGGATACGTTTGAGCAGGTCGGCACGTATGAGTACGAGGGCGAAGGCTGGGGCCTGTGCTATGACGATAACTATCTGTATCAGAGCGATGGTTCGTCGTACATCAGCCTGCGTGACCCGGAAACGTTTGAGCTAATTGTCGATTTTGCCGTCACGCTCGATGGTCAAATCTTGCAAACGGGCCTATTAAATGAGCTGGAATGCGTCGGCGATTATATTTATGCCAACCTGTGGCAAACGGATTTCATCGCCCGAATTGACAAATACAGCGGCGTCATCAATGGCATGATCGATGTCCGTGAATTGCTGCCAGAAGAAGAAAAAGCCGCCCTCACGCCCGGTCGGCAAGTGCTCAACGGCATTGCCTATAACCCGGAGAGCGATACGTTCTATATCACAGGCAAAGAGTGGCCCAACCTGTACGAAGTGCAGTTCGTCCCTGCGCCGGATACCACCGAGGGTTAAATGGGCTGGCTGCGTAAAGTCTGGGGCATCGGCTTACTGCTGCTGTTCGCCCCCATCATCTATTTGCTCTGGTATCATAATCGTCCGCTGCCGGAGCCAATCACACAGGAAATGCTGTTCCCTGGTGTCGTCTATACGCGCGTGGTGGAGCAATCGCCACGCCCCTTGATCTACCACGTCGTGCAAATCGACTTACAAACGCCCGGTCTGCGCTTCGTCGCCACGCCAGCCAATCCGACTGATGGCCATACTTACGCGGCCCAGACAGTTTCACAATTTTTGACCGCTAACCAGCTTGATCTGGCTATCAATGCCGATTTCTTCAATCCCTGGCGTGATTATGGTCCCTTCGACTATTACCCGCATGTGGGGGAGGGCGTCGATGGCCGTTGCCCAGCCATCAGCAATGGGACTGTCATCGAACCCGGTTACGCGCCGACGGAAAAATGCCATTCGCTGTATATCACGATGGATAATCAGGCCAGTTTTTCAGCGCCGGATGATCCGGTTCAGGTGGCTGTTTCTGGGAATGTGATGCTATTGGTGGATGGCGTCTATAACCCGGAATTGGCGGCCAGCGATGATCCCTATCTGGTGAAGCGCCACCCGCGCACGGTCGCTGCCATCGATGAAAATGGCACGCACCTGCTGTTGTTCGTGGTCGATGGCCGCCAGCCCCATTACAGTGATGGCGCCAACATGCCAGAACTGGCGGAGATCGTGCGGCGACATGGCGGCTATGCGGCGCTCAATCTGGATGGCGGCGGTTCATCCGTGCTGGTGGTCGCTGGCGAAGATGGCCAACCCCAACAACTGAGTTCAGCCATCCATAACCGCATCCCTGGTCGTGAACGACCCATTGCCAACCACTTTGGGTTGGTCATCGAGGGCCAATAGGATTTATTTGTGGTGGAGCGCTAGTATTGCTGATAGTCGCTTGTGGCAGCGGCATCCATGTGATCACGAATGCAGAGCATCGCTTCGTCAAGTGTTTCGACCACTTTTAGCGAGTCTTTCAATTGGGGGATCACACCACTCAGGATGCGCAGTAAAGAAGCCAGCATCATCGAGGGACCGACCAGCAGACGAAGTTCAACGTTGTCCTGGCTGATTGTCCGAAGATAACTCAGGGTTGAAAAAATGTTCGGCGGTAGGCTCCTGAAGTTGCGAAAATCATAGACAATGTAAATCCGGTAGGGTAAATCCGCGCTGATGTCATAGCCGTTTTGCAATGCCTCATAAATATCCTCCAATGAAACAGGATCAGCAAAGGCATAGCCTATTATCCGCTTTTCGCTATCGAGCCATTTGACCTGAATGGGCAACTTCTCTACCTTCCGTAGCCAGTACGACACCTTCATTGTATGGCATTGTCCAGTCAAAAATATAAGGAATTGGTAAGTAGGTACAAAAACTGCCTGGCAGCACGCTTCAGTTAAACAGAGTCTGCCAGGGCACTGATGCCACTGCCACTAAGGATTTTGCAGAGCGGCCATGTCTTGCCGCGTTATAGGATTGATCGGAGGCGCGGGCGCTGCTGGTGCCCAGGCTTCGATCATGATATTCATCATCGTGGTAATAACCTGACTTTTGATGCTGTTCTCGCGATTGGTCAGCACAACAAAGGTCATATCCAGATCGGGCAAGTAGGCTGTTGCACCGGAGAAGCCATTGATATTGCCACCCTGGACATAGGCATCGATGGGGCCAATGGGGGTATCGTAAGGTGTGTGAGCCAACCCATAACCGTAAGCATAACCGCGCCCTGTATCGACCTCATGCGCCCACATTTCATCAATGAGCGCCGCATCCACCACTTGGCCCGTGAACAAAGCGTGCTGCCACCGGAACAGGTCGCCAACTGTAGAAACCATGCCACCCGCACTATAAGGCACCTGCATATTCAGATAGTTGGCACGGGTATCCGGGGTAATGTACCCATCCGCATGATGGGGGATGATCACATTGTTGTCTTCTAGCTGGGTATGTTGCAGGTCCAGTGGATCGAAGAAGGTTTCCTCAAGGTAAGCTGCATAAGGCATGCTTGTCACATTGACGATGATTTCTCCAAGCAAATGATAACCGGAGTAGCTGTAGGCAAAATGACTGCCTGGCTCAAACTGTGGCTCTAGGTGGCTTACCACGTCATTGACTACCTCCGTCTCCACATTAGAAAAACGCAGCATTTGCATGACATCCGGTATGTTCGTGTAGCAGGGTAAGCCGGATGTATGCGTCAGAAGGTGGTAGATTCTGATATGCGCCCAGGATTCGGGGCACTCCGGTAAATAGTCGCAGACGGGGTCATTGATACTGAGCAACCCGTCTTCCTGCAATTTGAGAATGGCCATAGCCGTGAACTGCGTGGTCAGGTTGCCAATGCGGAACACCGTATCCGACGCATTGGGGATGCGCCACTCGATGTTGGCATAACCATAGCCGCGTGTAAACAAAACATCCTCACCGCGTGCGATCAGCACCGTACCGCTGAAATCTGGTACTGCATTGACCATATCGGATAGAATGCGGTCAATTTGCTCAATGGCCGCATCATCGAATGAGTCTGATTGGGCGGAGAGAGGGAACGATGCCACTAGGATATGCATGACACCAAGGCAAAGCATCGCCAACAACAAGACATGAGACCGTGTGATAACCTTATTCATAGGATTACCTCACACTTATGCCTATATTGTCATTATATGCTTTTTCAGGCGATGTTGTATATAACCATATAGGTTACAACGAAATGTGATCTATCAGGCGCGGATCTCCACAACGACGCCTTCTTGCGCCCATTCATATAGCTGCTGCACGTTGACATCATGCAGCAAAATGCAGCCGTAGGTCACACGACGTCCCAAACTGTTTTCCCACAGCAGTTGACCACCACCGCGCGTTGGGAAGCCATGAAAGCCATTGGTGAAGTCGCTGCCAGGGATGGGCTTGTATACGCCCATGAAGTTCGGCATGTATAAATCCCAGTTGCCAGCATACGCATTGGGCACATGCGACAAAATTTGATAGACCCCGGGCCAGGTCGGGCTGTCATTGATGCCCGTGCTGGTGGCCCAATCCCATTTGAGCTGGCCATTTTCATAGACGCGTGTGCGCTGCTCGCTAATGCTGACCACGATGCGCTTATTAGGCACAACGGGCAGTTCCAGGAAAATATCCGCGGGGGGAATGATGATCTGCTGGCCAACGCTGACGCCTTCGATGCCGTTGTTGGCCTGCTGAATGTACAAATAGGGGATGCCATAGTCCCAGGCGATGCTGATGATGCTCTCGCCCGCCTGGACCGTATGCGTACGCGGCTGGTGTTCGACGGTCAGCACGGCGCTGCTTGGTCGACCACTGAGCATGGCCTGTTGAATGGCATTGACGCTGCCATCCATATCGAGCGTGCGCGAGGGGTCAAAGGCGGTGTTGGCCTGCGCTTCCAGATAGTCGTATAGGGGCGCATCCTGGAACGCCAACGATAGGCCGATGTCGCTGTTGGCATCTGGCGTAGCGATCAACCAGTTACCCCATGTTTCCGGCGGCAGCGACCAGTAGACCGAGTCTCCAGTCACGGCATCATATACCTGAATATCCAGCGGGTTACGCAGCAGGCTGTTGGCGCGATCCACCAGAGCGCTGCTATCGGCCACGGCTGGGGCGACTTCGTTCATCGCCAGGACCAGTTCGCCACTGGTGAAGTCGCTATCGACCAGACGCTGCAATGTGGCAGCGATGTTCATCTGGCGGCCTGTCTGCGGCGGTGTCGCCACAGCCTGACCATCCTGCAACCGAACGCCAGCGTTCACTGGGGCGATATTCACCTGCTGGGCGATCTCATTCAATTTGCTTTCAGCAGCCGTCGCGTTGACATCAATCAATGGGGCGACCTGTACATCACGGAACATGGCCTGCATGGCATTGCCTGCCGAACGGCCCTGTGAATAAGCACGTTGGGCGGTCCCAGCGGCATCTAATGTGCCCCCCAATGAGGTCAAAGAAAGCTCCCAGGCGCGGTCGCCATCGCGTAGCGTCACGGTCTGGAATTCGTTTGCAAGCCGGGTCGTGGCCTGCTCAACGGTCAGGCCGCTGAGGGCGACATCGCCCACATGGACACCAGGCAAAATCCCGCGCATCAATCGCAGCCCCACAAACAGTCCGATCAGGGCCAGTGCGGTCACGAACACGCCCGTCACAATCGCACCGATCAGGAAGATAGCCCGGCGGCGCGTCTTTTTGCGGCGATCATTTACCGGGGGCAGCGGGGCACGCTGTGGCATAGCGCCTTGGCGCTGAAGTGACTGCGTGTAGGGCGGCTGACCCTGCATTGGCGACGATCCGCGAGCTGGCTGCTGTGGACGCGACACCGGCTGGCGATGATTGGCCGCTGCCGGACGGCGCATGGCTTGTTGATTGCGTGCGTTCATGGATACCTGTAAAGTGATCTACTTTGTTCTCACTATATATCAAAGACACTGATTGTGTGTAGCAAGTTCCAAACCAGCCTAAAATTATTGGCATGATGATATTTATTTACGCATGTTTAGACTTGTTCATGATAAAATGGTTTATTAATTGTAATGTAGGTCATTGGAAAATCGACCTATTAAAGGACTATCTACATGCCGATTGTGATGGAACGTATCGAGCGCGGGATTTATTGTGGCAACTGGATCGGAGACATTATCACGGACGATCTGCTCCATGCCGCTGATGAAACAGAAGCTATGGCCCGGGCTGACCAGTTGGAATCGTATATCACGCTCATTGATGGCTCAAAAGTGGGACGTATCCCCATCCATCTGAATACGTATCTGAAATCAATTCGATCTGGCATGGTTGTTTTGCTGGTGCTTAACGCCCCCCTAGCTGGCGAGCTGATGATAAAAATGGTCAATCGCCTGATGCCGTATCAGGTGGAACATTTCAAAGATCGAGAGCGTTGGTTAAAGCATGCCAGGAATTTAATTGACCCCATCCTGGCGTCAACACCCAATGCCTAGAGATACTCAGTGGCTAGTGACCGCTTGGTGGCATCAAATTATATTCTAAACTGCTTTAAGAAGAAACTTACGTGGTAATACGAGTAGAAATTTACGCGCCGCAGAAGTTACAATCATAGTAACCCTTATGCGGCTCCCCAACCGCGCAGGTGACAGTGCGTCAGCGGCTGCCCTTATTTCGTCTGACGCATTGTCTCCCCTGACCCTCTGTACGCATCCCCATCAAAACATGGAATTATCGTGAACCATCTCATCCGGGATTTGCTGTAACACGTCCCAATGTTCGACGATTTTGCCGTCGGCATCTACGCGGAACATATCCATGCTGGCCCATTGGCTGTGACCCGGAAAATCCTGAAAAGTATGGACGACGACGAGGTCGCCTTCGGCAATCGCCCGCCGGAACTCCACGCGGGAATCGGGGTAGTCTTTAGCCATCTGATTAAAGTAGTCGATAAAACCCTGTTTACCTGTGGGCACACCCGGATTGTGCTGGATGTAGTCCTCACCAACATATAACTCGACAGCTTGCTGGGGTTTGCCCTGATTGAAGGCCATATCGTAAAAAGCCATGACGTTCTGCTTATTCTGTTCCAGACGGTCAGACATAGGTACTCCTCATTTGGGATATGAACGTTTTCTTGGGATAAATCTGTTTGGGATATAGTGAAGCATAAGACTGTTACAACAACGTAGGAATACAACCCATATGTGCCAAATGGTTCCCAGATGCGCTTGTGTAAGGACCATTAGCCCATGCCAGCACCCTTGTTTCGGGACCCTTTTCCCATCATCAAATTGAATTCGCCAACTAGAATGCAGGCAAGGAATAGTTTATTGGAGATATTCAGTGAAACGTTTTCTAGTGGTATTTACAACCCTTGTCAGTCTGCTGGTGATCGGTTTGTTATCGGCACAGGCGCAGGGTGAACAGCGCGTCTGGGCCTTCTACATGGGCTTCTGGGCGGGTGGCCAAAGTTGGGAGTGGCAGGCTGATGTTCTCACGGACTATCCCGCTATTGGCAATTACGACTCCCGCGATGGCGGCGTCGCTGGCACCCAGATCGACCAGGCTAAGAGCGCGGGTATCGACGGCTTCGTCGTAAGCTGGAACGGCGTTGGCGACCAGGGGACCTCTACCCCCATCCTGAACAACTTGCTCGACCGGGCAGCTGAACGCGGTTTCCAGGTAGGCGCGGCGATTGATGCCTTCACACCGGATTTTGTCAACAACCGCGACACACTCGTACAGTCGATTAGCTGGCTCGTCAATGATCGCGCTAACCATCCTGGCTATCTGCGTTACCAGGGCAAGCCCGTCATTTTCTTCGCTTTCCAGGGCAACCTGGGCCTCTCCAACGCCGAGTGGCAGGACATCCGCAACAGCATTGACCCGGATCGCAATACGTACTGGATCGCGGAAGGGCTGAACGGCTGCTGTCTTTATGGCGGCGCGATGGATGGCATGTATGCCTTCAACCTGGCCTGGGCCAACGGCCGCAGCGGCACATACGCGACCCAGCGCAGCCGCGTCCTGAACGCAGGCGGCAGCATCTATATCCCGACAGTACATCCCGGTTGGGATGAAGCGCTGATCGCAGCCCGCGATGGTCGCCCCAACCCGACATCGCCGCGTGGGCGTCAGGATGGGCAGTTCCTGGCCAACAGCTTCAGAGGCGCGACGGCTTCCGGTGCGGACATCATCCTGATTGGCACCTGGAATGAATATATGGAAAACTCGCATATTGAACCGAGCCAGCAGTACGGCAACCAGGCACTCGATACCCTCAGCACAGTGATCTCAGAGTGGCGCAGTGGGGCCTCAGCAGCACCGGCGGAAGCCGCACCTCAGATCGAAGGACCTGCGGTACAGGCCAATTCCCGACTCAATGTGCGTTATGGTCCTGGCACCGACTACGACATCATGGGCGCGATTGCACCCGGTCGCTGGTACGCGATGCTGCGTGAGGAAAATGGCTGGTACGTCATCGACTATAACGGCCAGGAAGGTTACGTTTCCGGCGATTACGTCCAGGTACAGCAATAGCCCCAACAAAAATGCACCAGAAAAGCCGCTTTTTGAAGGCGGCTTTTTTTGTCTGCATGCTTGTCTACCCGTGCTAGCCTTCTGACGATCCGTTGGTCTGCGCTTGTTCCAGATCGAGGATGCGGTTGCGATAAGGTAAATACGAGGCGATCCATTCCTGATCATGCTCCTGAATGAAGGCCTCTGCTTTTTCCACAAGGTCACGGTTGCCAATGAAGATCGGCACACGTTGATGCAAGCCATGTGGGCGCACTTCTAAAATATCGCCGATGCCATCACTGGCATAGCCCCCGGCCTGTTCTGCCATAAAAGCCAGCGCCTGCGCTTCGTACATCAGCCGGATTTTGCCATAGGGTTTGTCAGCATCACGCAGGTCGCCCGGATAGGCGAAGACGCCGCCTGTTAGTAGGTTGCGATGGAAATCCGCCACCAGCGAGCCAATATAGCGATGCCCCAGCGGCTTACCTCGGCCATCGTCTTGCTGTTGCAACCACTTGACATACTCTTTGAAGCCCGGTGTCCAATAACGCTCGTAACCATGATTGACCGTGTAATAACGTGCGGTCGGAGGAACGGTAATATTGGGGTGGCTGAGGATGAACTCGCCCACGCCCATATCGAGCGTGAAGCCGTGGACGCCGTGCCCCGCCGTGTAGACCATCATCGTGCTGCTGCCGTAAATAACGTACCCGGCAGCCACCAGCCGCTTACCGCGCTGGAGCACATCTTCAATCGTACCTCGGTCGCCGCGCGTGAATTTGCGGTGGATACTGAAGATCGTACCAATCGACACGTTCACGTCGATGTTCGAGGAGCCATCCAGCGGATCGTATAGCAGGACGTAATTGCCTGTGTCGTAATGCATGGGGATGTCGATCAGCTCATCGTGCTCTTCACTGACCAGCGCGGCACAGCGCCCAGTATGGTCATTCATCTGGAAAATGACGCTGTCGGCGTACATATCTAGCTTCTGCTGACGGTCCCCGGTGGCGTTTTCGCTCTCGGTTGCACCCAGCATACTGGTCAATCCGGCGCGGTTGGTTTCCCTGGAAATTAACTTCGCTGCCAGGGCCATATCCTGCAAGATGGCCGTAAACACGCCCGTCGCATTGGGATGATGGGCCTGCTGCTCCTGGATATGGCGTTCAATGGTGATCAACTTCTGGGTCATATCGTCCCCCACAAATAAAAAATGAATTTAAGTACGTCATCCGATGTGCTTACTCTAAGTGTAGTGCCTTGCAGTGACATTTCAAAATGGGCTGAGTGACCTCAATAGCGCAGATCAACCCAAAGTGGATGATGATCGCTCTGGCCGGATGTCGGCCAGACTTCGGCCTGTGTCGCCTGCATGTCCCCGCGATAGAAGACGTAATCCAGCCGTAAAAATGGAAAAACCGGGATCATGCGCTGTGGCAGGGGCACAACGTTTAACATGCCTGGGAAGCCACCAGCGGCATCGGGGAAGGTCCAGCCCATGCCCCAGCCGACCGCCCGATAAGCGTCGGTGTATTCGGCGGTGATGGCCGCATAGTCGTCGCTGAGGTCGGGCATATTAAAATCGCCCATCAAGATGACTGGTCCGTCCTCATCACGGGCACGATCCAGCAGATCGGCAATTTCAAGTCCACGATAGCGCGGGTCGAAGAAGCTGCCCGCCATACCGGGGTGTGAGGGATGCGCGTTGTAAAGGGTAATCGGCCCATTGGGGCCATCGATGACGGCGCGCATGAAGCCCAGGGGATTGGGCACAAAGTTACTTTGCCAGAAGGTTTCTTCCAGAATGGGATAGCGGCTCATCAGCCCCATGCCCTGCGTTGCCGAATAAGTAGCATAAAAGGCACGGTAAGGGTAAGCATCGGCGAACATGTCCGGGAAGGTATCGCGCCCAACCATGCTGATTTCCTGCATGGCGACGATGTCGGCATCGATATCGGTGATGATGGCTTCCGTCAGGTGGAAATTGGCCTGCTGGGCTAGCACGTTGAAGGTCAATACCCGGACGGGTTCGCCCTGGGCCAATGTCGGCGGCTCACGCGGGATGAACTGCGGCCCGTAGGTGAAAGCGAAGGCCGCCACCGCTGGGACCAGCATCGCACTCAGCCGCCACTGACGAAAAATCAGGCAGAGAGGCAGCAGGATCAACGCAGGCATCCATAGCAGATGGGCAAACGTATCAAAGAAAGCCACTATCTTCACCTGCTCGCCAACCAGGAAGCGCAGCAGCAATTGTCCAATCACACTCAGGGCATAGGCACCGATCATGGCCTTGAAAAAATAAGCCAGTACGCCCAGCAGCAGTCGTCCTGGGCCGGGTTGTCGTAGGGATTTCGTGGTATCCGTCGTCATTCAGCCTCTTATAGAGCAGCGTACTCATCTTCCAGGATGCTATATTGCTTGAGGTTAATCCATTGGCCATTCTCAAAAAAGCGATGCCGCCACAGCCCTTCGTATGTGAAGCCGCATTTTTCCAGCACCGCTGCCGACCCCTTATTGCCTTCATTACAATCGGCTTCCAGGCGATGCAGATTCAATTCTTTGAAGCAAAATGCCATCATGGCGCGAGTGGCTTCGCTGGCGTAGCCCTGCCGCCAATAGGCCGCTTGCAAATCATAGCCGATTTCCGCGCGGCGGTGCTTTTCATCCCAGCGATGGAAGCCACAGGTACCGATCATGGTACCGTCAGTGCGCAGCGTGATCGCCCAACGAAGGGCCTGTTTTTCGTCAAACATGCCCATCAGCCAATGCAGAAAACTACGGGCGCTCTCAATATCTGTGACAGGCGGGTTCGGGTCGAGGTGCTCCAGCACACGCGGGTCGCCAAATTCCGCCAGGATGGCTGGTGCATCCTCTTCAGTCATACGTCGCAGGATCAAGCGCTCAGTTTCAACAATCGGAAAGCTGGAATAATCAAACATGGTTGGCAGATCTCTCTCATTGGGGGAATAAGCAAGCTGAAACAGCATTGTCATACAGCGACATTGATATAAATGGAGTGTTCCTCGCAAGCACCCTCACAGTGTACAATCGAAAACTTATCCAGCAAACATGAGGATGTTATGCAACTCTATCTCATTCGTCATGCTCAATCGTATAATAACGCCTTAGAAGATTCGCGTAATCGCGTCCAGGACCCGGACCTTAGCGATATTGGCTTTGAACAGGCCCGCTTGCTAGGGGAATACCTCAAAGATGCGGTCGATATGGGGCAGGAGCGTCCCATTCGCTATAAGCCGATGACGTTTACCCATCTCTACGTCAGCCCGATGAAACGCACCTTGCAAACCGCCCAACCGATTGCCGAAGCGCTCGGCATGACGCCCCATATCTGGACGGACATCCATGAAATTGGCGGTATCTTCCTGGCAGATGATGAGGGGAATACGACTGGCTTTGGCGGTCTGACTCGCACGGAAATCGCCACCACGTTTAAGGGCTATGTCATTCCAGAACACGTCACAGACAAGGGCTGGTGGAAACCCGACGATGGTCAAGAAACGCCTGCCAACTTCCTGTCACGCGCCATTCGTGTTGCCCTGGACCTGCGCTCACGGGCTAGTACAGACGATGTGATCTGTCTGGTTTCTCATGCGGCGTTTTTGGATGCGCTGGTAAAGGCCCTGCTAAATCAGGCGCCCACCCATCCTGACGATCTGTTTTATCTACATTTCAACACGGGCATCACACGGTTTGACTTCCTGAACCCATATGGCCGCCTACGTATGACCTATTTCAACCGCACGACGCACCTGCCCGCAACCATGCAAACATCATAAGGCATGCAGGTATTAGCGTCAGCCAAGCGTTGATTGGCCATCACTTGCGTCCAGCATAAAGCGGTTGTACGCTGATGTGAGACGTACACACCCAGGGCTATACGTGCAGTCTGTAACGGAACGATTGGGTGGTTAGGTGCGTCTATAGTGATAGAACATCAACAGCCGCTTGTCGGCTTGTTCTAAAGAAATTGTGGGCCCATTTGTGGCCCGGACGGTGTTCAACGAGGTAAAAGCATGTCATTTTTTGGGCGTAATCGGACGGTACTGCGCAGCGTACTGTTCTTCATCGTACTGGGGACGCTACCATTCTATATTTTGCTGATGGCTGCCTGGGCACTCGCCCCGGACCCCAGTGCTGTACCGGAAACCATCGCAACAGAGAACCCGAACGCGACGTTCACCCCGCTGGGCGGTGATATTACGGTCACGGTGACGGCGACCATGACACCGACAAGCAACGCAACCTCAACGCCTCTATCTAACCTGGACCCAACGCCCTGGCAGTACATTCCACCCTCATTCCCGACCTACACGCCCTTCGTCTTCCCGACGGATACGCCTGCGCCTACCCTGACCAGCGGCCCTGGTGACAGCGATGGTGACGGCCTGACCGATGATGTTGATCAGTGTCCGAACGAGTGGGGCACGGTCAATGGCTGTCATGACGACGATGCGGATGGTATTCCTGACCACAGCGATCAGTGTCCATCAGCAGCTGGACCAGCTAGCAACAATGGCTGCCCGCAGCAGACCGATAGTGACGGTGATGGCGTGCCGGATAGCAGCGATCAATGCCCCAACCAGGCCGGTAGTGCCGCCATGAACGGCTGCCCGGATAGCGATGGTGACGGTGTGCCTGATAATCAAGATGCTTGTCCGTCGACGGCTGGTCCGGCCAGCAATGGCGGTTGCCCAACCCAGAACGATAGTGATGGCGATGGTGTGCCCGATAGCAGCGATCAGTGCCCCAACCAATCTGGCCCGGCCAATAATAATGGCTGCCCGGTCGAAGCCGACAGCGATGGCGATGGTGTGCCCAATTCGATTGACCAATGCCCGAATCAGGCTGGTCCTGCTAGCAATAATGGCTGCCCGGAAGGCGAAACCGACAGTGACGGTGATGGCATCCCGGACAGCAGCGACCAATGCCCGAACGAGTTCGGCATCCCGTTGCTAAATGGCTGCCCGGAGGTCGGTGATACTGATGAAGATGGTGTCCCCGACGACATCGACGAGTGCCCGCTACAGGCAGGCCCCGGTAGCAATGACGGTTGCCCGGTCGTCGATAGCAGCAGTGAAAGTAGTTCCGATACGGACGCAAGCGAAGGGGATACCAGCGGCGAAACAGGTGGTGATACGTCCAGCCAAGCTGGTAGTGAGACCAGCAACGACAGTGGCGGCTAACGGCCACCGCACCAAAAACGGTTTAGAAAAGCCAGGCTCATAATTTGGACCTGGCTTTTTTGTATGCCAGATGGCCGTCCACATAACTCCAAAACATAGCGCTCACATTCTAGGAACAACCTATTTCTCGCTACTTTCTTGATAGCCTGAGCTTCATTGTTCGTATGTAGCAATCATGCTATGCTTTTGACATACGGTCTTTTCATATATGTGATTGTGCCTCTAATCAGTTTCATCAGGTGGTAATGCATCAGGTACCCACTCAGGCATCAATCACACAACGATCACTCGTAATCAAACTCGGACGAAATCGCAAAACACAATGAAACAGGTGATTCAATCTTTTAAAACAAGCGAACTCATTGTCGCAGATGTCCCCACGCCCATATTGCGTCCTGAGGGTATCCTGGTGCGCACGGCGCGCAGCCTAGTTTCCACCGGGACGGAACGGATGTTGGTCAACTTCGCTGAGAAGAACCTCATTCAAAAGGCACAGGCTCGCCCGGACCTCGTCAAACAGGTGTTGGACAAGGTTCAGCGTGAGGGCTTGCTGAATACCATCGACAGCGTGCGTAACCGCTTCGACCAACCCCTGCCCTTGGGCTATAGCACCTCAGGCCGTATCGTTGAGGTCGGCAGCGAGGTGACGGGTTTCCAGATTGGCGACCGTGTCGCTTGTGCGGGCGGCGGTTATGCCAATCATGCGGAAATGGGCTATATACCGCGTAACCTGGCTGTTAAGCTGCCGGATGCCGTCAGTCATGATGCAGCCGCTTTTACGACATTGGGCGCCATTGCTTTGCAGGGCATTCGGCTGGCAGACATTCAACTGGGCCATCATGTGGCAGTCATCGGGCTGGGCCTGCTGGGTCAATTGACGATACAGATGCTCAAGGCGGCTGGCTGTCAGGTATTGGGCATCGACATCAACCCGCAGCGCGTAGAACTGGCGCGTGAGATGGGCGCAAATGATGCCTGTGTGAATGAAGCCGCTGTAGGGCGTACTGGCCTGTTCACTGGCGGCTATGGCTTTGATGCCGTGCTCATCACCGCCGATACCAGCAGCGATGAACCGGTTGCCCTGGCCGGGGAACTGGCCCGTGACAAAGGCGTTGTGGTCGCGGTCGGTGCGGTGGGGATGCACATCCCACGCAAGGTGTACTACGAAAAAGAACTCGATTTCCGCATTAGCCGCTCGTATGGGCCGGGTCGCTATGACAGTGACTACGAAGAAAAGGGCCACGATTACCCTTATGGCTACGTCCGCTGGACGCAGCAACGCAACATGGCGGCTTTCGTCCAGCTCGTAGCAGATGGCCATGTGCGCGTCGATCCGCTGATTACGCATCGTTTTGCGATTGACGATGCGGCCGCTGCTTACAACCTCATCAGTGGCAAAACCGACGAAAAATTCCTGGGTGTGCTGCTGACCTACGACACCGAGCGCGAGGTCGAAAGCCGCGTTGAGCTATCGCCTCCGACGGGCGCGACCAGCAGCCAGGACAGCATTCGGCTGGGGATGGTCGGTGCAGGCAACTTCCCGACTGCCGTTCTGCTACCTGCTATGAAAGACGTGGACGGCCTTTCACTAACGGGCATCGTCAGTGGCAGAGGCCTGAGCGCCAGCCACAGCGGCAACCGCTTCGGGTTCAGCTATGCAACGTCATCCTATGATGACTTGCTGACCGACCCGCAGACCAACTGGGTCGCCATCACCACACGCCACAACCTACACGCGGAACAGACCATTGCCGCGCTCAAAGCGGGTAAAGACGTGTTCGTCGAAAAACCGCTGGCGATGAATCGCGCCGAACTGGTAGACATCTACCGTGCTGCCGGGAATGACCGCCGCATTATGGTCGGGTTCAATCGCCGTTTTGCGCCGATGGTCGCTGAGATGGACGCCTTCTTAAAGGGACGTCAACGCCCCTTGGTGGGCATGTGCCGCGTCAACGCCGGGGCGATTCCGCGCGATCACTGGACGCAAGACCCGGAAATTGGTGGCGGGCGCATCATCGGCGAAGCCTGCCACTTCATCGACCTGCTGATCTTCTTCTTCAAATCGCATCCGGTGAGCGTTTACAGCCAAGCGATTCAGACGGATGCGGGCATCGTGGATGACGAGGTGGTCATCACGCTGACCTTTGCTGATGGGTCGATTGGCACGGTGATGTATGCTGCCGGGGGCGATAAGTCTTATGGCAAGGAACGCTTTGAAATCATCGGTGATGGCCGCATTGCCGTACTCGATAATTATCAGACGCTGGAACTGGTTAAGAATGGCAAACGCCAGTCGAGCAAAGCCCGTTTGCGCCCGGATAAGGGCCATCACGATGAATGGGTTGAACTGGTGAAGGCCATCAAAGCAGGCCAGCCGACCCCCATCAGCATGGGCGACATCGCCGCCGGACACCTGGCCAGCTTCGCCGCTGTCGAAAGTTTGCAGCAGAAGGCCCCGGTTGCCATCGATATGGATGCTTTCTGGCGCGATGTGCAAGCTACAGAAAAAATCACCCTCGCTGAGGACCCATCTGCATGAAAATTCTGCTCATCAATCAGGCCTTTGTCTCGCCCAATGAACCGGGTCACACGCGCCATTATGAACTAGCGCAGTATCTGAAGTCGCAGGGCCATGACCTGATTATCGTGGCCAGCGACATCAACTACCAGACGGGCGAGCGCATCGTCGAGCATAAGGGCATCTTCACCGAGCAGGACATCAACGGCATACGGGTACTGCGTACTTACATCTACCCGGCACTGCACAAGAGCTTCTTCTGGCGGATTGTATCGTTCGTCAGCTTTATGTTCACCTCGTTCTGGGCTGCCATGCAATCCGGCCCGGTGGATGTGGTCATGGGCACATCGCCGCCCATCTTCCAGGCTGCGACCGCCTGGGCTGTGGCCTTCTTGCGGCGCAAACCCTTCTTGCTGGAAATTCGGGACCTGTGGCCAGCCTTCGCCGTCGATATGGGCGTGCTCAAAAACCCGCTCATTATTGGATTAGCGAGCTGGCTGGAGCGCTTCCTTTATAAACGCGCCACGCGCATTCTGGTCAACAGCCCGGCCTATAAAACCTACATGACCGATATGGGCGTGCCTGCCAATAAAGTGACCTTCATTCCCTATGGCACGGATGTCGAGCAGTTCAACCCAACGATTGATGGCCAATCTATCCGGCAGGAATTAGGCCTGGATGACAAGTTCATTGTGGGCTACACAGGCGCACTCGGACTGGCGAACGACATCGACACCGTATTACGCGCTGCGGAACGCCTGAAAGACGAACCCAATATTCAAATCGTCTTTTTCGGTGATGGCAAGGAACGCACCCGCCTGGAAACAGAAAAAGCGCAAATGGGCCTGGAAAACGTCACATTCGCCGGGACCAAGCCCAAAACCCAGATGCCACAGGTGGTCGCTGCCTGTGATGCCTGTCTAGCGATCCTCAAGAATATCCCCATGTTTGGCATGACCTACCCGAACAAGGTCTTTGACTATATGGCAGCAGGCAAACCGACCATCCTGGTGATTGATGGCGTCGTGCGCGAGGTCATCGAGCAGGCCGATGCGGGCATCTTCGTGCAGCCCGGTGATGATGCCGCCCTGGCCGATGCTATCCGCAGCAGCTACCAACAGCCAGAGCGCGTTAAAACGATGGGCGACAATGCCCGTCAGGCGATTGTCACCCGGTTCGACCGCCGTGACAAAATCGCTGAAACCCTGACCCTGTTTCAGCAACTTATGCAGGGTAAATAGCCGATGCGCGTGCTCATAACCGGGGCGACCGGATTCACAGGTAGTCATACTGTCCCGCTTTTGATGAAACATGGCTATGAGGTGCGCTGCTTCGTGCGGCCCACCAGCGACCGCAGCCGTCTGCCACAAGGCGTTGACATCGCTGAGGGCACGCTCGATAACCGCGAAAGCCTTGAATCCGCTTTAGAAGGCATCGATGCCCTGGTGAATATTGCCTCGCTGGGGTTCGGCCACGCGCCGAATATTGTGCAGGCTTGCCACCATGCAGGCGTCAAACGCGGCATTTTTCTCAGTTCGACGGCCATTTTTACCAAAGTCGATGCCCCCAGCAAACCGCGTCGTAAAGCCGGGGAAGACGCCGTGCTCAATAGTGGCCTGGATTATACGGTGCTGCGCCCGACGATGATCTACGGCACAGACCGTGACCGCAATATGATCCGGCTGGTGCGTTATGTGCAGCGTTTTCCGTTATTGCCTATCTTCGGAACGGGGAATTATCTACAGCAGCCCATCCATGTCGATGATGTAGCGTTGGCTATCGTGCAATGCCTTC
The DNA here is from genome assembly GCA_002699585.1 of Anaerolineaceae bacterium. GTDB lineage: Bacteria > Chloroflexota > Anaerolineae > Aggregatilineales > Phototrophicaceae > Phototrophicus. Next base: position 161,559 of record PABP01000014.1, read on the forward strand.
AACAGCCCGCGACTATCGGCAAAGCCTATAACATCGCTGGCCAGAAGGCGCTGTCTTACAACGAGGTCATTGATACGGTCAGCCGTGAACTGAATAAGGGCATCATCAAGCTGCATATTCCAACCTGGCTGACTGTGCCCCCCCTCAAGCTAATCGAAAGCACCGGATTGCGCTTGCCAATCAAAGCCGAGCAAATCCAGCGCTTGAACGAAGACAAGGCTTTTGCTTATGACGAGGCCGCTGCCGATTTTGACTTCCAGCCGCGCGACTTCGCCACAGGCATCGCCCAGGAAATTGCGTCTATACGCTAAACACGTCGACGCTAATCACTCGCTGGTCGGACGTAATATGCTTGACTGGGGCAGATGGTAATCGACGTGCCGTCCAGCATTTCTGTGACCAAGCCCAGGGCTTCGATGTTATCGCCAACCTGCGGCTGACCCTCGAACTGGCCGCTACAACCGTTCATTGTCATGCCTTCTGACCAGATGACGTTGACTGTACCGAAGTCCTTGCTATCAACGACATAGGCGCAGATGCCATCGAAGGCGCAGTCGTCAATTTTGTCGATGATCGTGCCCGTCACCTGTAGATCAGAGCCGACTTCCGGGGCCTGGGCTGGCATAGGCGGCTCTTCTGGACGTGTCGGGCCTTCAAACCACCAGGTACAGGCGCTGGTGACTGTGAGCACAATCAGGCTCATGACCAGTGTTCTTAAGATGTTTGTTTTCTGAATGCTTGTTTTCATCGTGAATCCCCCTCTGGGAACTGTCGTTTACAGATATATAGACGCCATACCCCAGCATCGTGTTCCGTTTTGGCTGGGCCTGCTCGCTAGCGTCAGGTGAACGTCAGGTAGGCGCATACAGATGGTTCATTGTCACAGGTTCACATGTCGATTACGATTAATATGACATCATTGTGACCATTACGTCATCGAAAAAAAGCACTTTCGACCTGTATATTTGAAATGTACCCATGACTATTCAACCCTGACCTGGGGAGGTTCCTGTGGTTAAACGCATTTTATCCGTCCTGATAGTCAGCTTACTGCTCACCGCGTTCGGCTCGGTAGCATCGGCTCAGAATGCCCCCGACGCTGTACGCGAAGCGGCCATCGCCGCCGCCCAGAACGCGCTCGGTATCACTTCGCGCCCGACCAACTGGGTCTGGCAATTTGATCCCGGCGCGACCACCACTGCGCTCGGCTGCAATCGTGTCAGCGGAACGGCACTTCCGACGTCCATTTCCTACTACATCTTTACGTTGACCTTTGGCGGCCAAGAATACCGCGTCCACGTCAGCGCGGATGCCCAATACGTCCAGCTATGTGATGAAAAATTCGACAATCTCAGTAGCGCTGATGGCACACCAACGCCGGTTGTCCCGACCTGTACGCTGGATGTCAGCGCGTTGACGACTCTTTATACACTGCCGGACTTCTCGTCAACGGGCATCACCACCCGCGCCGCTGGCGATACGCTGACCGCCTATGGTCGCAGTTCCGATAGCAACTGGTATCAGGTGGCGGTACCGGGCGGCTCCGGTGTCGGCTGGGTGTCACTGACAACAGTCGTCGCGCCTTTTAGCTGCCAGAGTTTGCCTATCAAGGCGACCGTTGGTGACACGGTCACGGGCAGCGATACCTGCTTCCTGGCCCCAGCCAGCACCTACAGCAATGTGCGCTCCCAGCCGGATGTCAACGCGACCCAGGTCGATACTATCTTCGAAGGCACAACCTGGCAGGTCTTCGCCCGTAACAGCGATAACTCCTGGTTCTATATCGAATCGGGATGGGTGGCGGCTTCGGTAGCGACGCTCTCCGGCAGTTGTGACAGCATCCCAGTGGATGTCAGTCTGGTTGGTAGCGGATCGTCACAACCGTCCGCCACGACAGTCGCTCCCACGCCATTGGGCCTGGGTCTGGTGACAGGCATCCCTACCGATGCTGTGTGCCCCGCCAGCTACACGGGTTACATGACACCGCGCATCCAGATTGGGCAGGGAACAGCCAGTGTGGTCAGCGGCGGGCTGCCCAACCGCATCCGTGAACAGCCCAATACACAAGCCAATCAGATCGGCCAGATTAACCCCGGTCGCACCATCGACCGCGTGCTGAATGGCCCTGCCTGTAACCAGGGTTACGTCTGGTGGCTGGTCGAAGCCGATGGCGTCACAGGCTGGACAGCGGAATCAAACAGTGATGGTGAAGACTACTATCTGGACCCAACTGGCGAACCGGCCACACCGCAAGCCCAGGTCGAAGCGGATGATGTACCCCATGCCAGCCTGGAAATCAACGCCTATGCTAGTTCGATTGCCATCGACAGCAGCGGCGGTTATATGGCCCTGACTGTGCCCTACATTGAGGGTGGCGAGATGTTTGACGAGCAGCCTTCGGAAATTCTCATTGCGGAAATTCCGGCGGATGCGACGACAGCTACCCCGGCCCCTACATCGCTAACGGCTGAGGATGCCATCGTAGTGAGCGCCATGCCCGATGGGCTGTTCGCCGTGCTTGGCGCTGATGGGGTGCTGCACCAGATCAACGTAGCTGGCACCGAGTCCAACAGCGTCAGCGGTATTGAAGTCACTGAACAGCAGCCAGCCGTTGATTTCAACAACAGCGGCTCGCTGATGTTGGTCCCCGGCTGCAACGAAATTGATGAGACTGGCGCATGCACGCAGGGCCGCATCGACCTGTGGGATGCTGTTGAAGGCACGATCATCCGCCGCCAACCGGCACATATTGACGTGCCTGCGGTTGCGTTCAGCCCTAACGATCAGATCATCGCCAGCGCCGCCGCTGATGGCGTGCAGTTCTGGGATTTGCAAAGTGGTGGCTTCCTGGGCGCGGTCGTCAACGAGGGCAACGGCGACATCAATGACATCGCTTTTAGCCCCGATGGTACGCTGCTGATCTACGGCACCTGCCAGCTCAATGCCGAAGACATCTGCATGGATGGCCGCGTTGGTATTGTCAATGTCACCAGCTTTGAGCTGGTCGTTGGCAGCCCAATAGCCGACCACACCGACATCGTCCACAGCGTGGCCTTCAGTGGCGATGGCAGTATGTGGGCCAGCGCTGGCCAGGATGGTCAAATCCTGGTGTATGACACCACCACAGGCGAGCGTCTGTATACGCTGGCCCAGGAAGACATGACCGTCCAGCAAATCGAGTTCGGCGGCGAAGATGGCGTGACGCTGGTCGCCATGAGTTATCCTATCGGCGATAGCCCCTTCACCAGTGTCACCTTCTGGCCGTTGCAAGCACCCAATCCAGAGGGCTAACGCAAAAGATAACCTACAACAAAGGGGTAGGCATTAGCGCTTGCCCCTTTTTGATTTGTAGCGCCTAGCTGACCGTGAGCATGATTGACAGGAAAGTCATGCTTTCATCGGCGACGAAGTTGTAGGCTGTGGTCAACGGTTGATAGGCTTCTGCGCCAACGAAGAAGTGGATATGCGCCTGACCGCCGCCATATTCACCGGGACGCTCCGTCTGGATAGCGAATAAGCCCCAGTGATTGCTGATGACGGTTCCCTGCTGCACGCCATCGTACTCGCCTTCTTCGTTGGCCATGTCGAACAAGATTTTGGCATTGGCAATCGGCTGGCAGGAATCGGCATCGCGCACCAGTCCGACCAGCAGGAAGTCGTCGCCCGTAGTGTGCCGCAGCGGATACGGTGGGTCAGCCAGTACATCAATCGACTGATTCCAGGCGGACATGCGGCAAGCGCCTATGTCCGATAGCTGCGCCTTTGCGGACAGCGGTACGATCCCCAGCAGGAAAACCAACAGCAGCATCAAACGCATTTTGCACCTCGCACTCTATGGACGGGGCCAGGGTAGCACGCACTTATGAAGGCTGTATCAAGCAGGTCGGATGGCATCCTTCACACCCTGATAAACAACACAATTGGGCTGTAACCGTTTGCGGGGGCCGTGTTCGGGGTTAAGCTATGGGCCAGAATCGAATAGAGCCTTCTTAGATGGAGTACTGTTTATGAAACCCTTGTCTGACTACTCCCATATTCGTGGCGTATGCCACAATCCCCACCCGGAAGATGGCCTGGAACAGCTCGAAAAAGAGATGGGCTACTGCCAGCGCCTGAACCTGAATTCGCTGCGCTACTGGATGCTGATGGACCAGTGGGAAGAGCGTGGCGATGCCTATTTCGACGAGTTGGATGCGTTCATGCGCATGGCCTGGAAATATGGCGTTTCCAGCATGCCGATCTTCTGGAACGGCAACTTTATCCGTGAGTTTGAGGACCCGTCCGAAGAATGGTATGCTCGTGCGGAAGAATACGCCAAAGCGTTCATCGACCGCTTTAAGGATGAACCGTTCATCCTGATGTGGGATGCCATCAATGAGCCATTCTGCAACGATTACATGAACCACAGCCCGGAGGACGAATATCAGGAGCGCTTCGATACCATCACGCGCTATGTTCGCCGCCTGTGCGAAATTGTTCGCAAGTGCGACCCGGAAGGTTGCCTGACGGTCGGCCATGAATCAGTGGATCATTGCACATCCTCCAACGATCTGGTCGATGTCATCTCGTTCCATGACTATCTATCTACCCGCCACGAAATCGAGAATGCCATCCTCGAAGCGGAAGCCATGAGCGAAGAATGGGGCAAGCCGATCCTCAACACGGAAACCGGCTGCGTAGGCCGCGCCAATCCCTATGAAGTCGAGCTGGAACTGCTGCAAAAGCACAAGATTGGCTTCTATGTGTTTAATCTGGTCAGCAAGGGCTTCTGGGGCGATATTCACGGGCTGGTTTACCCCGATGGTACCATCCGCGACCCATCCGTGATCGCGGCGCTGTTCGGCTTCTTCCGCAATCGCACACCAGAGCGCATTCTGGTCAATGCCAACAAAGAAGGCCATGCTTATCGGGCCGTAAAGGCGGTTGAAGATGTATTGCGCGTGGAACAGACGACACTGTTCATGCAAGCGCCCAAGACCACTGACGATATTCTAGAGGCGGCAGAATACTGCGTGAACATCCTCGAATGTGCGGAGATGGTCCCCATGTGGGATGCACCCAGTGCCAAGCTGCAAATCTGGCGCGCCCAGCCAGAAGAGGAGCGCGATGTCCATGCCATCAAGCGCTTTGCTTACGAGATGGCTAACCTGGTTCGGGAGAATTGCCTGTTCTAAAGGCGGACAACATGATTGTGCTGCGGCAAGATGGCGCTGTTCCGGCTATTTTGCCGCATTATATTTTAGTGCCAGTCATCTATCCCACTATTCCCCCGACTTGACAGCATCTCATAGAATAGAAAGATACTCACATGGCACGGGGACGATCCGCGCAGGGATGGTAGGGTAACACGATGAGAAGATTGTTTCGTTCACGCAGTGGGTGGACCGAGTTTCTGTTTCTGATTGTCGGCATCATGATCGGTCTGTTGCTCAACTACTTCGTTCAGGCCGTTGGCCCGGATAGCTTGCAGGATTTTCTGCGTGACCTGCTGCCGGAAGCGGTCGGCATTACCTTTACGGTATTTATCCTCGACCGACTCAACAGCGCCCGTGAGGAGCGCCAGCTCAAGGATATGCTCACGCGGCGGGCACACAGCCGCTATAACCACACCGCCCTGGAAGCGATAGAAGATATGCGTGTGCTTGGCTATTTAGAAAAGGGCATCCTGGCGGGTAAAGAACTGCGCGGCAGTAACTGGCAGAGCGCCAATCTCTACAAGGCCGACCTCAGCAACTGCGATTTGACCAATGCCGTGCTCAAAAATGCCGACTTCGTCTATGCCAATCTGCGTGATGCCAAGATCAGCGAGAAACAACTCATGCAGACGGAGACCATGTACGGGGCTATCATGCCCGATGGCAAAAAGTACGATGGCCGCTATAACCTGTCCGGTGACTTCGCCTTTGCCAAGCGCAGCAACGTCGATATGGGGTCGCCAGAGGATATGGCGTTGTGGTACGGGGTCTCGATAGAAACGTATTTGCAGGGCCAGCAGTGGGCGCGCAACAACCTACCTGTATATCAACAACCACGCGGCTGAGATGGTCTGCAATCCAGGGGCGAAAAAGCTGCTGGACAGGACTATAATGGCTAAATTCCTATCCTGAGTTCTGTTTTACTGTTAAGGAGTTTGCTGTGGTTGTTCGTAACCAGCGCGATATGGAAGCCCTGATGCGCATCGGCCAGATTTGTGGCCTGACGCTGCAACATATGCTCAAACACGTCGAACCGGGCATCACGACCCGCGAGTTAGACCGGATTGGCGAAGAATTTCTCAAAAAGCACGATGCGGCCTCGGCCCCCATCACCGCTTATAATTACCCCGGCTGGACCTGCATCAGCGTCAATGATGAAGCTGCACACGGCATCCCCGGCAATCGCAAAATTCAGGCCGGTGACATCGTGAATGTGGACGTGTCGGCAGTTTTGGAAGGCTACTGGGGCGATACTGGGGCCAGCATGATCGTGCCGCCCGTTGCCCCTAAGCTGGAACGCCTGACTCGCTGGACCAAAAAGGCGCTCAATGCGGGGATCGCCGCAGCCAAGGCCGATAGTCCCGTCTATGAAATTGGCCGCGCTGTCCACAAGGTAGCTCATGAAGGTGGCTATAATATCATCCGCGAATTGGGTGGGCACGGTGTTGGTCGCAACATCCATGAATCACCGACTGTGCATAACTTCCTCAACAAGCGCGAACGGACGCGCCTGGTCGATGGCCTTGTGATTACGATTGAGCCGTTCCTCAACCTGGGCAAGGGCAAAATCTATACCGAAGATGATGGTTGGACGCTGCGCACCCGCGATGGCAGTATTTCTTGCCAGTACGAGCATACGGTTATCATCAACGGCGATAACCCTATCCTGGCGACTCGCGTGGAAGGGTCGCATTAGTCCACAGTATTCTTTGGTAGCCGCTCCAGCGGATAACAACAAAAGCACACCGAATCATTCGAGCCAGATGGCGCATCCATCTGGCTTTTTACACCCTGTAAATCGATTTTGATAAGATACTGTTTTGTTTATTGGCTCATGCTTGCCTTTTTAACCAATTCCCATTATGCTTAAAAATCACTAGAACAAGTGTGCAATTGGCTTGTGTGGGAGCTGATGCTTGTTCATAAGATTATTTCTTGAAGTAGCTCAATCTATACGCCGGAAAAATGCCTGAGTGAGACAATCGGCTGCTTGTTTCATTCGCCCGCCCAATTCTGTTTTACCCATCTCATTTTGATCCAATTCTGATCAACATAGGCATAGTGGAGTAAAAGATGACTCAAGAGTTCATTGAATTGCATGGCGCTCGTGAGAATAATCTCAAGAATATTTCGCTGCGGATCCCAAAACGCAAAATCACGATTTTTACGGGTGTGTCCGGTTCGGGTAAGTCCTCCATTGTTTTTGACACCATTGCTTCAGAGGCCCAGCGTCAGCTTTACGAAAACTTCAGCATGTTCGTGCGCAACTTCCTGCCGCGCTACGCCCAGCCCGATGCGGATTCCATAGAAAACCTCAGTATGCCGATTGTAGTCGACCAGAAGCGCATGGGCGGTGGCTCGCATTCGACGGTCGGCACCATCACCGATATTTACACGGTCTTGCGGCTGCTTTTCTCGAAGATTGGCCAACCCTATGTCGGCCACTACAACGTGTTTTCATTTAATGATCCCCAGGGGATGTGCCCGGAATGCAATGGCATTGGTCGCAAATTAGACGTTGATCTGGACAAATTTCTGGATATGTCCAAATCGCTCAATGAGGGCGCGATATTATTCAGCGGTTATGCTGTGGATAGTTGGGATTGGAATTTCCTGGTTGAATCTGGATTCTTCGACAGTGCCAAAAAGCTGGAAGACTACACCAAAGAAGAACTGGATAAGCTGCTCTATTGTGAGCCGACCAAAATCAAAATGGAATTTGGCGGCAAAACCATGAATATGACTTTTGAAGGTGTCATCACGAAGTTCGTGCGCAAGTATATCGACAGCGACCTGAAGTCCTATTCGGAACGCACACAAAAACAGGTGGAGCCATACATCACAACGGGGCCTTGCCGCACCTGTAAAGGTGCACGCCTCAGCCAGACTGTCCTCGGCTGCAAGATCAATGGGTACAACATCGCTGAACTGGCCGCGATGGAAGTCGGTGAACTCGTCCATGTAATCCGCGAAATTGATGACCCAACAGCTACCTCTATGATTGAAACGCTAACCGAGCGACTGCAACACCTGGTAGACATCGGTCTGGAGTACCTCAGTCTGAACCGAGAAACGGACACGCTCTCTGGTGGCGAGTCGCAGCGCGTCAAGATCGTCAAACACCTCAGCAGCAGCCTGAGCGATGTAATGTATATCTTCGATGAACCCAGCGTCGGCCTGCATCCGCGTGATGTCCATCGGTTGAATGATTTGCTCAAGAAGTTACGCGATAAGGGCAATACAGTCATCGTGGTGGAGCATGACCCCGATGTCATCAAAGTGGCCGATCATATCGTCGATGTTGGGCCGATGGCGGGTACACATGGCGGTGACATCGTCTATGAAGGCTCCTTTGCCGGCCTGCTTGGTGCGGATACGGTGACGGGCAACCATATGCAGCATGGCATGCGCCTGAAAGAATCATTCCGTGATCCTATTGGCAGTCTGGCGATCACCAACGCCAAGGTCAACAACCTGCAAAATCTGGATGTGGATGTGCCGACCGGGGTACTGACTGTGGTGACAGGTGTGGCTGGGTCGGGCAAAAGCTCGCTGATTAACCAGACATTGCTGCGACAACATCCCGACGCCATTGTGATTGACCAGGCGGAAGTCGGTGCCAACAGTCGCTCGGCACCAGCGACTTATACGGGCATCATGGATGAAATCCGCAAAGACTTCGCCAAAGCCAACAAAGTAAGTAACTCATTGTTTAGTTTCAACTCCAAAGGTGCTTGTGAGAATTGCCAGGGATTGGGTGTTGTCTACATCAGCCTGGCCTTTATGGACGAAGCCAAAACGCCGTGTGAGGTCTGCGGGGGCAAGCGCTTTAAAGATGAAGTGCTGGAATACAAGCTCAATGGCAAGACCATCGCCGATGTTCTCAGCATGACAGTCGAAGAAGCGCTCGATTATTTCATCAATAAGAAAATATTGCACACGCTACAGGCGATGAGCGATGTCGGCCTGGATTACCTCACGCTTGGGCAACCCCTGAGCACGCTTTCCGGCGGTGAGTGTCAGCGGATTAAGCTGGCCAGTGAACTACACAAAGAAGGCAGTATCTACGTCATGGACGAACCCACAACCGGGCTGCACATGTCGGATATTGGCCATTTGCTGGCAGTAATGAACCGAATCGTGGATAACGGCAATACCGTCGTCGTGATTGAACACAACCTCGATATTATCAAGAATGCCGATTGGATTATCGATATGGGGCCAGAGGGTGGCCATAAAGGGGGTCAGATTCTGTTTGAAGGCACACCCCAGGACCTGCTGAATGTTGAGGCATCTTACACAGCGCAATACCTGCGAAGTGAACAGCAAGCGGTATAATCCAACAGCTAGCCTCAACGACTATTGACGGTAGAATATAAGCCTATGAGATCAATCGCAGCGGGTCAGAGTCATTTAGGTACTCTCCGCTGCGATATAAGTTGTATGCAAATACCTTATTTAACAAAACTTCTTGGAGAGCATTCTTATGGCACTGACACGCGCAGACGTCACAAAGTGGCAGCAAGTCGCAATGGACTACCTCAATAAGGCGGGCATCGTGCTGACCCCTGCCGAGCAAGCCGAAATCGAAATTGCGGATTTGGGCCTGGGTGAATACGAGCAGACTGGTTTGGCGCTGGTTGTTTACTACAACGATGAAAAATACTGCGCCAAAGAACTGGTCCTGATGCCGCAGCAGACCTGCCCCCAGCACAAGCACCCGCCCATTCCCGAATTGAATTACATCGGCAAGCAGGAGACATTCCGCTGCCGTTGGGGTGAAGTTTACCTGTATGTCGAGGGCGAGCCTGCAGAAAATCCGATTGCCACGCCGCCGCAAAATCGTGCTGATACCTACACCGTCTGGCATGAAATCGTGCTCAAACCGGGCGACCAGTACACTATTCCTCCGCAGACTTGGCACTGGTTCCAGGGTGGGCCGGAAGGTGCGGTCGTCAGCGAGTTCAGCACCCAGAGCGTGGATGAAGCCGACCTGTTCACCGATGCTGACATCAGCCGTTTGCCGGAAATCAGCGATGGGGCCTAGCGATGGGCTACGACATCATCGTCAGCGGCCAATTGTGCGCGGACCTGCTGCCGGATACAGCCCATTTGCCGCTGAGTGCGCTCTCGTCACCCGGTAAGATTTTCGAGGTTGGCAAGCTGGAGATGGCTACCGGGGGTGGGGTCGCCAATACGGGGCTGGCCCTCAACCGCCTGGGCGTTACCGTTGGCCTGATGGCGACTGTCGGCGACGATATGCTGGGGCGCGTCATCATCGACTTTCTTAAAGATGAAGGCGCGCATCTGGCTGATCTGGTCAAGGTGCGTCCCAATGAGGACAGTTCCTACTCAGTCATCCTCTCGCCAACCAATACCGACCGCATCATTCTGCATTGCCCCGGCACCAACGAGCAGTTCACTGACGCTGACATCGACTTTGAGCTAGTGTCCCAGGCCAAGATTTTCCACCTGGGCTATCCGCCGCTGCTGCCGCGCCTTTTCGCCAATGAGGGTGACATGCTTGTCGCTATCTATCAGCGCGTCTATGACATGAGCGTCGTCACGTCGCTGGATATGGCCCTGTCGGACCTCGCCAGTGCGGGCGGTCAGGTCGATTGGCGACCGATCATCCAGCACACGCTGCCCTATGTCGATGTCTTTATCCCCAGCCTGGAAGAAATCGCCTTCATGCTGCGCCGCGCGGATTACGACCGTTGGCAGGGTCGCCCCATCGAGCATGTGACCATCAGCTACCTGCGTAAACTGGCCAATGATCTGCTGGCGATGGGCGTAGCGATTGCGGGCATCAAGCTGGGGGAATACGGGCTGTTCCTGCGCTGCTCGGAAGAATTGGGCCGCTTTGATCGTTTGCAACGGCTCGGCCTGAACTGCCGCGAGTGGTGCGGCTTCGAGGGCGTGCACCCGACCTTTGATGTCAAGCTGGTGGGGTCGGTGGGCGCGGGTGACAGCGCTTACGGCGCTTTCCTGGCCGGATTGCTGCGCGGCCTGCCGCCGGAAGATGTCGTGCGCATGGCCTGTGCGGTTGGGGCCAGCAACGTGGAGGCTCATGACGCGACCTCTGGCATCCGCAGTTGGGACGACACCCTGGCACGCATCAACGCTGGTTGGGAGACATCGCCCAAGCAATTGCCGGAGTGATAGGGCTAGTACGATGGGATGTTCACAATACGTTGTGCCCATTTTGATGTCATGACACGAGGATTCTGCTCCATGCACGGATTGACCGTCAAAGTCGCCATTATCCAAGAGAACAAAGTGCTGCTTATCCAGCGCGAGGATTATGAAATCTGGGCGCTTCCCGGTGGGGCCATCGATCCCGGCGAATCGCCAGCGACGGCAGCCATCCGCGAAGCGCGCGAAGAAACTGGGCTGGAAGTTGGTCTGACCCGGCTGGTGGGCTTGTATACCAAGACTCAGTGGCACAATCCCAATATGACGACCGTGCTTTTTGCCGCCGAGGTTGTGTCCGGCGACATCCGAGCGGATAGTTTTGAAACGCTCGATATTGGTTTTTTCCCAGTGGATGCCCTGCCGGAGCCGCTCATCTGGTGGACGCGCACCGAAGTTGAGGATGCGGTCAACGGCCTCGGTGGCAGTGTTGTTCGCACCCAGCAGATTGATTCCCCGCTGGATAGCCTGCCCACGCGCCAGGAACTTTACGATATGCGCGACGAATCCGACCTCTCCCGTGCCGAGTTTTTCCAGCATATTTTCCCGGAAGGCCCGGTGACGACTGAGGTTCCAGGGAAAAACTTAGAGGATTAGAACAATACTCCACTCACCCACACGATAGCGACCACCACCGCGATCTGTATCGCCCAGACAGCCATGCCGAACAGCAGCGCTTGTGAGCCGGTCCGCAGCAGTTTACGCAAATGAATGCGCAGGCCAATGCCGACCATGGCGAAGATCAGCAGGTATTTGCCTGCCACGCGGATGACTTCCAGCAGCGGGTCAGGGATCAGGCCCAGGCTGGAGATGATGCTCAGGATAAAGAAGCCGATGATGAAGCTCGGAATACGCATCTTGACGTGGCTCCCGTTCCCTTGGCGGCGGCTGACGACCGATGTCAGCAGGATGACCACCGGGCCGAGCATCAGCACACGGCCCATTTTGACGACCGTCGCCAGTGTGCCAACCGTTTCATTGACCGAGTACCCCGCCGCCACCACCTGACCGACCGCTTGCAGCGATCCGCCGATGACCACGCCTTGCTGCTGGGTGTTCAGGGCCAGCAAATTGACCAGAGCAGGCAGCAAAAAGATGCCGACTGTCCCCAGCAGGTTGACCACACTGATCGAAATGCCCGTGTCTTCTTCGTTGGCTTTGATGGCGTAGCTGGTCGCGGCCACGGCTGACGAGCCGCAAATGCCATTGCCCGCACCGATCAGCAGCGCCAAGTCCGGGGAATAGTGGAACCAGCGTCCCAGGAGGATGGCCGCGCCGATGGATGTGCTAATGGTCGCCACGATGACCACCAGCGTCATCGGACCCAGTTCAATCAGGGTCGAGAGTTGCAGTTCGATGCCCAGCAGCACAATCGCAATCGGTAGAAAGCGTTTTTCCGCGAAGACAGCCCCGGCGTTGTAGTGCTTCATATTTGGCAGCAGATTGCCAACCAGGACGCCCAGCAAAATGCCAATGGTGACTGCGCCCAGCTTGGGCACGAAATGGGCTAGCTCTGAACTCATCAGGCCGATGAACAGCACCAGCAGCAGCCCGCGCCAGGGTAATTTATGGCGCAGCCCATCGACTGCGTTCGGATACGTTGTTTGTGTGTCGGTGTGGGTGTCGGTGTGTGTCAATGGGTGTGTCCGCAAATTCTATGGCCGTTAGTGCGATCCCTAGCTATAAGGGAACGCTTCTATCTTAGGCCCGTTCAGGCTGACTGAGCGCATAGAATTCGCTGATGGACTACTTTTAGTTGGTGCTTATCCCAGTGTGTCGAACGCCTACTCAATGACTGCGATAGCGTCAATTTCGATGAGCCACTCTGGCCTGACAAGCTGTTTGACCTCAATAGCTGAACTGGCTGGCGGGCGTTCCAGGTCGATGTACCTGTCGCGCACGTCGCGCACGGCCTGCATCTGGCTCATATCGGCGACGTAAAACGTCAGCTTGACCACATCGCCAAAATCGCCACCGACCGCCATGAGTGCTGCCTGTAAATTCTTAAAGACCTGTTCCGTTTGGGCGGCCATATCTTCGCCACCAACGAGCTGTCCCTGGGCATCAATAGCGATCTGGCCGGAGATATAGACCGTACGGCCACCCGTGCTTTCCACCACATGACTGTAACCGTTGGGCCGTGCCAGCCCTTCGGGATTGATAAATCGTTTGGGCATCATGTGCTCCTCTTGTTATGCTGTATAAATGGTGATGTGATGGTCAAATTTGTTGCAGCCTGGGTCAATCCAGACAGGTAATGCTATAATACGGCTAATAGAACACTTTTGCGAATTCGGCTGCGGAAAAGTGGCCCGGTTCGCAAATGGGCGAAGGGGTAGAAGGCATGCAAAAATTGCTCAACACACTGCGAGATAGCGACCCCGGCTTGGTCGAAGCTTTGGCCGAGGTCTGGGGCGTGGATTTGGCGAAGCTGGACGAAGATGCGGCGCTCAATGCGTTGCAAGATGCCATGCTCGCACCGGACCATGTCGAAGCGCGTTGGGATAAGCTCGATGACCGCGAACGGGGTGCATTGCAAATGCTGCTGGCGGCCCAACTCAAGATGCCGACTGCTCAATTTGAGATCGCCTTTGGCAAAATCCGCAAGATGGGCAAAGGGGCCATTGAGCGCGATAAGCCTTACAAAAACCCGGCTTCCGTCGCGGAACGGCTTTACTACTGGGGCCTGATCGCCGAGTCCTACGAACAGACCAAAAACGGCCTGCGTGCCACCATCTACATTCCAGAAGACCTGGCGGCGATTTTGCCTGCTCACAAGACTGCCTACGCGGGCCTTAAAGATGAAATGGAAGCCGAGGGCGCTTTTCAGGAAGGACCGGTCGAGATGATGGTCATCGAAGAAGCCGAACTGGAATTCATCGAACCGGCAGATACCTCGATTGTCGATGATATGACGACCTTGCTGGCCTATTTGCGCGTGCACACTGCCGAAGTTGAAGGCGACCGCTTTTTGCCTGTCGAAGAAGATCGCCTGATTCCGCACATGCTGATGCCCGGTGAGCCGCGCCTGACCTTTGCCCTGGGGCTGGGTGTCGCTGCCGACCTCATCACCACCCAGGAGGGCCGTGCCCATGCCAAGCGCACCACACTACAACGCTGGCTGAGCGCACCGCGTGGCCAGCAGCTTAAAGGGTTGGCCGTATCCTGGCAGAAGACGACACTCTATCAGGAGTTGTGGCATATTCCCGGCCTGTATCCTGATGAAGGCACGGCCTACGATGCCGCCGCCGCCCGGAATGCTGCTTTACAATTATTGGCCGATAATGTGTCAGCGGATAGCTGGTGGTCGGTCGAGGAATTCATCACGCTGGTGAAAGCCCAGCAGCCGGATTTCATGCGCAATGATTACGATAGCTGGTATATTCGTGATGATCGCGGCGAGTACCTGCGCGGTTATGATAGCTGGGATGCCATCGAAGGCGCCTATCTGGAAACGCTGCTCATGGGTCCGATGCACTGGCTCGGTCTGGTGGACCTGGCCGAAGATGCCGCCCATCTGACCATCTGGGGCAAGGCCTTCCTGGGCATGGTCGATTGGCCGCAGCCCAATATCCCGGAAGAACCCATTAGCTATGATCCCGATGAAAACCGCCTCATCGCCAGCCGCAAAGTGCCAACCGTTGACCGTTTTCAGTTGGCGCGCTTTACGCAATGGCTGCCGACAGGCGATCCTTATGAATATGTACTCGACGCCGACAGCATCCAGCAGGCAGGGACGCAGGGTATCACTACCGGCCATATCCATACCTTTTTGATGCGCCACCTGGGTGATGATCTGCCGGAGCATTTGGCCAAGCTGCTGGAAGTCTGGCAGGGTGGCGGCGCGGCGACGCAGGTGACTTTCGAGAGCCTGCTCGTCCTGCGCACGACCGCACCGGAAGTGCTGGACCGCATCAACAATGACCCGGCGCTGCGGCGCTATCTGGGGGCACGATTGGGGCCGATGGCGGTTATCGTGCGTGCCGACCAGGCCGACGCGCTCAAAGCCGCTCTGGAAGAAGCGGCGATTGGCGTTAGCATCGGCTAAAAATGCCAACTTTGGCGTGAATGAGCCGCTCGTTGTGTATAAGGGATACACTGCCGACGACTGATGATTTTCCCGGTCGTCGCCTGTTGTGACCGTTGGCCATCTGAAAGGGCGACCTATGAGTTCATCGCATCCCCTGTTTGAGATTTATCCGCTGGACCAGCAAGCGACGATTTCCGTTGGCAAGGTGCCGATGCCCTATCATACCTACGATGGCTATGGCGTGCTCATTGGCGGTACGGCTGACCTGAACGGCGTGCAACGCTTACTCCAGGATGATCAGGTGCAGCCTATTCAGACCATATCTGGTCGGGCGTTGATGGGCATCTGGGTGGTGGATTTTACGGACGCCAGCCTGGGGCCACATCATGAATTACAAGTGAGCTTCCTGGTAGCCCATGATCCCGTGTCTGCTATTGAAGACCATCCGCTAGCGCTCATCAAGGCACTGTTTGTCAATGAGAAGGCGCGCATGTTCTGCTATGGTCTGTGGAACAACACCGCCAGGGTGGTAGCTTACAATCGTGAGCTACTGGGCCTGGATGCCAAACTGAGCCAGAGCCGTATTCAAATGACGGATAATCAAGTGGCCTTTAACATCAAGGATGAAGCCGGGAACCCTCTGCTAGATGGCCATCTACAGACAGTCGCGCGCACACCTTTGTCGGTAGGTTGGTCCCTGATGCGCCTTCTGGGACTGCGGCAGACCTTGCGGGCGTTGTCCCAACCCTATTTGAGCGCCACAGTGGTCAACCCCATCAGCGAAACGGTCCCCTATAATGGCGATGCGCAAACTTATCTGGCTGCTGATGCGCCTGCAATGCGGGTTTTCAATCTACAAGTGGATAAGGTGCACATCGGCCAGGAAACTGTCGCAGCGCTCGATTTCAAGCCGCAGTTCGTAGAGCATTTTTCGCCGTTCCGGTTTGTCTATCTCCAACCGGAGCGCATCTAATTTGTCACTGAAACAGTAAGGCATCAGCACGCAATGAAATCGGTTTTGAACTTCATCGCCCACAACGAACGTTTGCATTGGATGCTAGGGATCTTTGGCAATTTTTCATTCTTTTTGGGCAGTATCTTATTCTTGTCAGATGAGTGGGAAACAGTCGGCGTATGGTTGTTCATTCTGGGCAGCGGTGGCATGTTGATTAGTTCACTCGGCAAATTCGCAGCGTGGCGCGGGCGGCAGCCGGATTAGCCACCGCCCTGTGTATATTTAGCCCTCTAACCTCACTTTCAGTGGCATCTGCTCAAACAACACAGCCGGACTCCAGCTATTGACCGGGCTGCACATCCTGAAGACCTCGTTCTGATACAGGCGTTGTAGCTCACCCAGGTCAGGATCGTGGCTGCGCGTCAGCTGGGCTGCTTCGTCGATGAACTTGCTGCGTTCATCGCTAAAAACTGTCTCATCGGATGTCGTATCGACGAGACCCCAGGTATCCCAACACAGGCACTCAGCCTTGTTCAGTCCGCCGATGTCCTGGACAACATGCGACATGACGTAATGCGCACCGCGTGGCTGCTCCATATCCGGGCTGACGCAAAATTTATCGGGATCTGCACCCAGGTCACGAATCATCAACCAGGCATCGCCGCCAATGATGAACTGGTCACGGGGCACATCCAGCACATCGAACTTAATGCCCAGGTTCTTGACGAAGGCCGGACTCATCTGGGCATCGACCAGCACCCATGCATCCCCGTTCCAGTATTCCGCCACCACATGATCGCCGTAAAAATCGCCGAAGTAGGCCCCGAAGCCGTAACGCACGCGGCAGGGGATACCTTTGTGGCGGGCAATCGCACAGAACATCGTCGAGAAATCCCGGCAGCATCCGACGACCTTATTGGCATGCTCACGCGGCGATGTCAGTGGCGAATCGTCAAGTTCCATTAGGCGAGTGAGCATCTTGCGCACGTAGCGCGTATCGATCTCCGGGCGGCGCTCTTGCGGGACGATGTAGCCATAAGCATACTGGCCAGCGAAATAATGATAGAGCAGGTTTTCGGTTGTGCGGGCGATAGATGCGATGTCATCCGGTATGGCATCAAATAGGTGGGCGTACTTACCGGGGTCGGTATAGGGGCTGTGCTCAGTATAAAACGTATACATGTCGCTCATAGGGCGCTCCTTCAGCATGAAGATACGACAGCCTCAGTATAGCAAAAATGTTCTGTCGAGGTTCCCCCAAAAGTTGGTCTGTTGTAGGCGGGCGCGTTATACTATGGTTATCATCAGGTAGAATTTTGCTGCCCTCTATGCGGGCAGCATTTTCGTTAATGCCCTGTCCTCAAACCTGGAACGCCCATCCTGAATCGCCCTCTGAGATGCCCAAAAAGGTGTGCTTCAGCCTTGAATTTCACATACGAGGCGTGGGGCAAACGTTGATTGGACAGTAGGTTACATTCTGCAAAGTGTCTGTATAATAAGCGCATCTGAAAGATACTCGCACCCTCTCCACGACGCATTCCTGACTGCATTCTGTAAGGATTAGGCGCTATGCTGAGGGATGCACGCGGGGAGATCAGCCGCAGCGTTTGATCTGCCCAACCCGATAAGTTAAGAGGGACTCGTCACTTATGAAAACGATAAAATTATGGGGTGTGTTTGTGGCGCTGATGTGCTTTGCCGTCGTTGGCCCACTGGCAGCCCAGGAAACCACCGTCGCAGAATCCGAACCCGCTGAAGCGACAGCCGAGCAGCCAGAAATTGTGCTGCCGGGTTCGTGGCGGTTGAATGGCTTACGCTACGAGGGGCAGCACTGGAACAACTGCGGTCCAGCGACCCTCACCAACGCCCTGAGCTACTTTGGTTATGCCGATAATCAGGACCGGGCAGCGAATTTCCTCAAACCCAACTATGAGGATAAGAATGTTTCACCGGACCAGATGGCCTATTTCGTCAACAACCAGGTTCCTGAAATTCCAGTGTATGCACTGGTGCGTACGGGCGGTACCCTGGAGATGCTTAAGACGCTGCTGTTCAATAACTTCCCGGTGATTATCGAAGCCGGATATGACCCCGAACCGGATCGTTTGGGTTGGATGGGCCATTACCTGCTGGTTAACGGCTATGATGATGCCCTGAACAGCATCTATACCTATGATAGCTACCTCGAGCCAGATACGCTCTATGCCTACGATTACATTGAAGAGTTCTGGCAGCACTTCAATTACACCTATATCGTGCTGTATGAATCGGGCCGCGAGCCGGAACTGCTGAACCTGCTCGGCCCCGATGCCGACATCCGCCAGAATACGATCAACTCGTTTGAAGTCGCCCGTGCGGAAGTGGTCGCTGACCAGACCGATAAATGGGCCTGGTTCAATATGGGTACGAATTTAAACGAACTGGGCATGTACGAAGAATCCGCAGATGCCTATGACAAAGCCTTTGGCCTGGGGATGCCTTTCCGCACGCTCTGGTACCAGTTCGGGCCGTTTGAAGCCTACTATCAGACGGGTGAGTACGACAAAGTCCTGACCTATGCCCAGGCCAACCTGAACGATGGCGGCGGTCACTTTGTTGAGGAAACCTTCTACTATGGTGGCTTGGCTCGTGAAGCACTCGGAGAAACCGACCGCGCCCTCAACAACTACCTTGAGGCTGCCCGCTTTAATCCTAACTTCACCCCGGCTGTAGAAGCCCGTGATCGTTTGCAGGCGCAGATCAACGGCAGCTAGATCAGCCATCACATAGAGAAAATTCTAGAGGCGCGACATGTTCGCGCCTTTTTCATTACCCCGTCACAGCAGCGACCACCTGAGCAGCCAGTTTGTAGCGCCCATAGGCCGGGATGATATAGGCCCCCTGGACGCGGTCACGCATCTGCTCGGCCAGCTCAATGGCGATGTTGACGCCCTCCTGGGCGGCATCGTCACCGGCGTCCTCAATCCGCTTGAGAATGGTCTGCGGAATGTTGATGCCCGGTACTTCGTTATTCAGGTACAGCGCGTGCTTGAGGCTGTACAGCGGCATGATGCCCATCAGCACGGGAAGCTTAAACGACTCGCCGAAGGTCTTTTCGTAAGCCTCTAAGAAGGCATCCAGTTTGGGCGGGTCGAACACGGGCTGGCCCAGGGCAAAATCCGCGCCGGATTCCAGCTTTTTGGCTAGCACCTTCATTTCCCGGTCGAGATTATCAGGAGCCATGTTTAGGGCACAGCCGACCGTGAAGAAGGTCGGGCGTCCGATGCTGCTGCCGCCCAGGTCGCGGCCCTGGTTCATATCCTGCTTGACGACACCAATCAGGCGCGAGGGCGCAATGTCGAAGCTGTCGGTCGCATCCGGGAAATCGCCAATCCGTGCCGGATCGCCCATCGTGATGAAGATATTGCGCAGTCCGAGCGCGTGCGCCGCCAACAGATCGCCCTGCACCCGCAGCGAATTGCGTCCGCGCGTCGGGAAGTGCAGCACGGTTTCCAGGCCCAGTTTGTGTTGCAGCAGGTGGGCCACAGCCCAGGCGCTCATGCGCATACGGGCTGCGGGTGTATCTGCCACATTGAGCATATCGGCCCCGGCGTCTGTCAGCAGACGGGCATTGTTCATCAGTTTTTCGGCAGTGTAACTGCGCGGCGGAGCCATCTCCACCGTGACGGTAAATTCGTTGTTCTTTAGGCGTTCTTGTAGCAATGTCGGACGCAGGTCTTCCTCGCCTGTATCGACATCGTCCGGTTGCTCAACGATGGCGACGGTTGCCACCCGCGTTTCGTCATCCAGTGCGACGCGCATCGCCGCGATATGCTCTGGCGTTGTGCCACAGCAGCCGCCGACAATCTGTGCGCCCTGGGCCTGTAACGTGATGGCTGTCTCGCCAAAGTAGGCCGGTTCTGCCGGATACATGACGCGCCCACCCATCGCCTGCGGATAGCCCGCGTTGGGCATGGCGCTCAGTAAGGCATTGGGAACCGCTTCGTGCATGGCATGGATCAGTTCGCTGATGTGGGCCGGTCCGCCGCCGCAGTTGACGCCCAGCACGGTCACGCCCTTTTTATAGAGTGCCTGGGCGACCCGCGCGGGGGTTCGTCCCAAGTAGGTGCGGCTGTCACGGGAAAAAGTCGCATGGGCGACGATAGGTAGCTCTGGCGCAATCGCTTGGGCTTCCTCGACAGCGATCAGCAGTTCGTCGTCGTTGGCGAAGGTTTCGAACAGCATCAGATCGACACCCGCATCGACCAGTGCCTGAATTTGTTCATGGAAAGCGGTGTGAGCGTCGGCCTCGCTAATGGTCCCAAAGGGGGCGATGCCTTCGCCCAATGGGCCAAGGGATCCAGCGACATAGGCATCGTGCTCGCGGCCTGCTTCTACCAGCGCATCATGGGCGATGGCCACTGCTGCCTTATTGATGTCACGCACGTGGTTGGCCAGATTGAACTGCGCCAGTTTGATGCGATTGGCGCTGAATGTATTGGTTTCGATGATGTCGGCCCCGGCCCGCAGATAATCGACGTGCACGCTGCGGACGAGGTCCGGCTGCGTCAGGTTGAGTTCATCAAAACAGGCGGAAATGCGCAGATTGCCGCGCTGTTGTAAGATCGTGCCCATGGCACCATCAGTCAGCAGGGGTTTGGGCAGCGCCAAGCGCTCGCGGAAGGCCAGTTTGGTCTGAATGGTTTCGTTCATTGGCGGATCATTTCTAACTTGGTTGAGCGAACGTATTGTGCGAATCGTGCGGTTCGCGAGCAGAGGAACCCGCTAAATGGTTGGGAGCCGCGATGAATCAGGCATAGCGTCAGGGTTAGAATCAATATGAAATACATCTTATGGCTGCCTGACTTGCCAAATCTGACGCTTGAATGACGGATATCTTACCAACAACGCCTGATGTGTTGGTTTCATTCTATGCAAATGGGCCAGCAACCACAAGGGGGCAGGCAGTCCAGCGCCGATGGCTCGTCAGTAGATGATGTTGTCTATGCCTGTTGCGTATCTATTGCGCAGGCCGTTATACTGCTAGCAGTAGGAATCAATAACTACGTTTTTGAGAGCAGCACATGGCGAGCGATCACAAACTCAATGAGGCGATACAGCGGCTGTACGAGAGCAGCGCCCTGCGCGATGACCTCAATGATAGCGAAGCAAAGCGCCTGCTGGAATGGGGTGAGCAGCAATTGCGTGCCCGTGCGCCACAGGTCGATAACGACGATGACTTCGACCAGCAGAGCCGCTATATGCGTCAGTTGATGAAAGGCATCAATCGTTTTGTGGGCCAGCGCGAATTCATGGACAGCCCGCGCGAGGACGAGCAGCTCGGTAAAGTGACCAAGTGGCTGCCGCATGTCGGCATGGACCATGTTGACCAGACGCAGATCGCGCAGAATCTGCCGCCGGATAAGAGCGATATGGGAGCCAACCTGTCGGCCATCCTCAACACGCTGACGCCAACCGAAGCGCAGGCCGCATCTGCACAGACCGCATCTGCACAGACCGCATCTGCACAGACCGCATCTGCACAGACCGCATCTGCACAGACCGCATCTGCACAGACCGCATCTGCACAGGCAGCCGATGCCCAAGCTGTCCCTTCTCAGCCAGAACAACCTGCTGATAGCGGGCCAGCCGTTGAGCATGGGCCTTATGTTCCCTATGAACCACTGGCGCATCAGCCTTTCCCGCCAAGTGATTATCAGGCAGATCGTTATTCAGCAGAGAGCTATCAGGCAGATGATCATCAGGCCAAAGATGATCATCTGCAATATGACGACCCGCAACCTTTAACCGACGTACCTGTTTACCCTAGCGAGCAGCCAACGGATGACGCAACCGACCGATCCCAACCAGCCCAACCGCCCCGATTCCCTGGCGACAACCCAGACGACTAACCGGACCCAGGGCATCCTGGCCAGCCTGGTCGCTGGCATTTTGTTCGTCATCGGCGTGCTTGTTTATGCGCTAACCGGGGTCGATCTGTTCGGTGTGAATACGGTGAACGTCACGCCGCCTGTGCCGACCATCATCGCCACCGATCAAGTCCCGGTTGATAACGATCTGGTCTACAGTGTGCCCCTTGGGCAGGGCTTCGGCTATGGTAAGGGATTCTGGCAAGTTTACTTCACTGCGCCTTCTGGGGAGCGCAACCGCGCCTTATGGACCAACGGTATTGATGCGCCTCTGGCGAGTGCTATCAATAACGCCCAATTTACGATTGATATCGCCGCCTTCGAGCTGAATAACGAGGTCATTACCCAGGCTATTTTGAACGCGCATCAGCGCGGGGTGCGGGTGCGCATCGTCACTGACGACGAACACGGCCTGGAAGATGATGACAGCACACTTGTCGAGCTAGAATTGGTGGACATTCCCATCGTAGATGACGACCGTAGCGCCCTGATGCACGATAAGTTCGTCATCATTGATGGCATCACCGTCTGGCTGGGGTCAATGAACTACACCATGAACGGCGTCTACCGCAATAACAACAACTTACTGCAATTGCGTTCGCGGCGGCTGGTGCAGTCCTACCAGGATGAATTCGACGAGATGTTCACGAGGCGTGCCTTTGGGCCAACCTCGCCTGTGGGCAACAGCGGCACGTTCACGGTCAGTGGTGTGCCGTTGGCGGTCTACTTCGCCAGTGAAGATGATGTCATGGACCACATTCTGCGCGAGGTCTTCAAAGCCCAGTCGCAGATTCGCTTTATGGCCTTTTCGTTCACGCGTGATGACCTGGGTCGGGCGTTGGTTGCCCGTGCGAATAGCGGCGTGGTGGTCGAGGGCATCTTCGAGACGACCGGCAGCAGCACCCAATATAGTGAAATGAAGCGCCTGATCTGCGCCAATATCCCCGTGATGCGTGATGGTAACAACGGTATTTTGCATCATAAGGTCATTATCATCGACGATACCACTGTCATTACGGGGTCGTTCAACTTCTCCAACAACGCTGTGCGCAACAACGACGAGAACCTGCTCATCATGCGTGACCCGGACTTAGCTGCTCTGTTCATCGAGGAATACAACCGCCTACGCGCTATCGCCAAAACCCCGGATGTCGACTGCGAGGGGTAACGCCACCCCAGGACACAATCCATCACTTCCAGTATTTCTGTGTTAAGTAGCCGCATTTTTACGTACTTCTAACTTGCCATATGCCATATTGTGCAATATAGTCACATATGACTATACATACATGACTATGTTTGCTTTTAAAGGAATTTGTCTATGGAAGACAAACTACTCGTACTTGGCTTATTGATGTCGTCCGAGATGCATGGCTACCAGATCAATGAGATGATTGAGATGCATCTTGGCACTGGCATTCAACTGAAAAAGTCGCTTATTTACAAACTCTTAGGAAAAATGGCCGACGATGGTTGGCTCACTTTTACCGAGGAGAAAGCCGGAAAACGTCCTACTCGGCGTGTGTATGCGATCACAGCACGGGGGAAAGAAGCTTTTCAACAACTCTTGCTAGATAGCCTTGCTGATTACAGGCCAGTCGACTTATTAGGCCACGTTGCCGAGGGCTATCTCGATATGCTGCCACCTGAGCTATCGCTCCCCCGCCTAGAGCAGCGTCGACAAAAACTCGTGGCGCTTCTTCAGGAAACACTGGATTTAGGGACTCATCCAGGCAGCCAACAATTCGTAATTGGTCACCAGATTCACCACCTGAAGTCAGAATTGACCTGGCTCGATGGGGTGATTAAGACAGTTAAAGAAAGCTAGCCCAATGAATGACTATGCTGTAGAAGCAAAGAACTTGGTAAAGCGTTTCGGTGATATTGATGCAGTGAATAATGTCAGCCTGATGATCCCCAAAAACAGTATTTATGCCCTGTTGGGTCCTAATGGGGCTGGCAAGACAACAACGATTTCCATGTTAACCACATTGATACAGCCCACACAAGGAAGCGCTCGTGTCGCCGGATACGATGTCCTTAGTCAGGCTGACAAAGTGCGGCGAAATATCGGGGTAACTTTTCAAGAAACAGTTCTCGATGATGCGTTAACAGGTAGACAGGCTATGACCTACCACGGACGCTTGTATAGGTTTTCAAAAGCCGAAAATGAAGCGAAGACCGCTGAATTGTTAGCCATGGTCGAACTTGAGGATGCGGCAGATCGTGCGATCAAAACCTATTCAGGTGGCATGAAACGCCGCCTGGAATTAGCGCGTGGCCTCATGACCGAACCCCAAGTCCTGTTTCTTGATGAACCTACATTGGGCCTTGATCCGCAAAATCGAACCAAAATCTGGGAATACATCCAAGACTTGAAACAACGTAAGGGGTTAACGCTGCTGTTGACGACACATTATATGGATGAAGCAGAACAACTCGCGGATTGTGTTGGCATCATTGACGCTGGATGCATTATTAAAGAAGGCTCACCCAAAGAACTCATCGACCAGATGGGCAAGGATGCTATCACCATGATAGGGTACGGCAACAGAGAGCGCTACTTAGAGCAACTGGGTCAACTCCCGTTTGTCCAAGCTGTAACGACGGCTGGGCCAATTACACAGCTTGCTGTAGATGCCGGAAATCGTCGTTTGGCCGAAGTAGTGACACTTGCCAACACTGAAGGATTCACTATTGAAGACATATCGGTTGCCAAGCCAAGCCTCGCTGATGTTTTTCTAAAATATACCGGTCGCCAACTGCGCGATAAATAGCCCTGGAAGGAAATAGCGGAATGAATGCAGCAATAACGTTGTGGAACAAGCAGATGAGCAAGCTAAGTGGTGAAGAAACGTTTGGGCTACTGATTCAGCCGATACTCTGGGTTGTGCTGTTTGGGGTCGGGATGAAAGGCGTTATGGGATCGGCCGTACCGGGTGGTGATGACTTCTACATCGCGTTCATGGCCCCGGGAATTGTTGCCCTGAGTGCTTTGGGCGGTGCGATTGCAGGGGGAAGCGTATGGCTTGATGAGC
Source organism: Anaerolineaceae bacterium (assembly GCA_002699585.1). Lineage (GTDB taxonomy): Bacteria > Chloroflexota > Anaerolineae > Aggregatilineales > Phototrophicaceae > Phototrophicus. The sequence goes on from PABP01000014.1 coordinate 186,878, forward strand.
GTATGCGCGGCATTGTAAAGGAATATCTGGTTGCCCCCATTCCTCGATTGAGCATTCTGTTGGGAAATACTTTCACCATTGTCACCAAGAGTTTGTTTCAAGCAATTGTAATTTTTGTCATCGGCGTTTTGATGGGTGCTCAAATCGCGAATAACCCACCAGGGTGGGTCGGTGGTATCCTGCTGGTTGCAGGGTATAGTATCGGTTTTGCTGGCATTGCTCTGGCACTGGCCAGCAAAACAAATGATCCAGGCGCGTACCATGCCGTGATCTTCTTGCTGAATTTACCCCTACTTTTCCTAAGTAATGCACTCTATCCCTTGTCATCATTACCTCAATGGATGCAGATTGGCGCACGCATCAACCCGACAAGTTACGTTGTGGATGGTCTACGGCAATTGGTCCTGACGAACGGCAATGGATTGGCCAGTGGCGAGTTACTCCCCCTATGGCAATGCGCCGTTGCGATTATCTTGTTTGCGACGCTGGGCATGTGGCTAGCCTATGTCGCCTTCCGTTCAGCGATTCGCTAGTCAATTATTCACTAAGAACACTCATTGGCACCTCTATACATTGGCCAAGATCAAATACATACACAATCAAACACAAAGGAAAACATCATGGATCTACAACTTACTGGGAAGCGTGTGTTAGTGACAGGCAGCACTGGCGGCATCGGAGAAGGGATCGCAAAAGGATTTGCCCAGGAAGGGGCAACCGTCATCATTAATGGTCGGCGCGAAGCCGAGGCACAACGTGTCGCCGCTGAGATTACAAGTGACGGTGGCAGGGCCATTGTTGCGGTTGGCGATTTGTCTACAGACGAAGGTGTTGATCGCGTCCTGTCTGTCATCACACAAGAACTCGGCGGACTAGATGTATTGGTCAACAATGCTGCTGGAGGCGAACATCAGAATGATATGGAAGCACCTGCATCTGTGTGGCTCAGTAGCTACAATAGCAATGTGCTTTCGATGGTTCGCCTCATCCAACAAGTGTTACCAAAGATGAAAGAGCAAGGTTGGGGACGTATTATCAATATTTCGAGTGCCGCAGCAATACAACCATCACCAGGTATGGGCGTCTATTCTACGACCAAGGCAGCCGTGAATAACCTGACAGTAACACTGGCTCAATCGATGGACAGTGACAAGATTACCATCAATGCCGTTAGCCCTGGGGCTATCATTACACCTGCAATGGTAGAGATGGCCCAGCAGCAGGGTATGGCCAATACCTGGGAAGAAGCTGAAACTACATTTGCGACGATGATGCCGCAAACCTTCCCCTTCAAACGGATGGGAAAAGTAAACGAAATTGCCAATGTTGTGCTATTCCTGGCGAGCCCACTAGCGAACTATATTCACGGAGCAAACATCCGCGTTGATGGCGGATACATCCCAACGATTTGCTAACAAGAACGATGTGCCCAGCAATTCGTTAGCTGCTGTGTAATCAAAAAACTGCCCCTTATGGGGCAGTGAGTTTTAGTAGCTATCGGCTTCTTCGATGAAGCTGTCGGTGAGTTCGCCATCGGCATTTAGCCGCACCTGCGGCGGCTCATCGACCAGACGGCTGTGGCGTTCGTTTTTGGGCTTTGCCGCTACGTACTCATCGGTGCGGCGGCGCTCACGTTGCAGTTCGCGCTCGATTTCTCGTTCGAGTTCAGCCTCGCGGCGCTGCGCGCCGGGGCCGTACTTGCCGTAATAGTCGCTGCCGTGCCCCACAATGCCGATGCCCCAGCCCAGTGCCGGGATAATCGGCCAGATGAAGCCGTTCGCTCCGGTGAAGAACCAGATGGCGAACAGCATGCCGATCACGCCGATGTAGGCTGAAAGATGGCCGATGAACTCCTGGCGGGCTTTCATGCGCTTGCGGACGCGCCGCCGGACCTGTTCTTCAATGCTCTCTTTGCTGATGCCGCGCCGGTCGTGCAGTTCGCTGTCGATGCGCTCCTCAATCATTTCGGCAAAGCTGCGGATACCCGTATTGATACGGTCCCCAATCTGCGACCAATCCATATCGCCTAATGAAAATGACGCTTCTAGCTCCATGCCGTGGCTATCACGCTGCTTGCGTTGGGGTCGCTCGATAGCCGCTTGTGGCAGTTCCGGTGCAGAGGCAGTCGGCGTTACTGCTGCTGGTTCGGTTGTCGCTTTCGGCTGGCGTGTGATTTGCTCTGGTGGTGCCATCATCACGCTGGAAATTGGATCGTTGGGGTCCAATTCTTTGATAGCTTCTTTAAAGGCATCGATCATCGAGCCAGCGGTATCAAAACGCTGTTGCGGATCTTTGGCAAGCGCTTTTAGCAGCACATCCTCGACTGGTTCCGGTAGATCCGGGTTATGCGTCAACGGCGAGGGCGGCGGGCTGTAGATATGGCCATGCACGATAGCATAGGGCGTATCCCCTGTAAAAGGTACTTGCCCCGTGACCAGCTCATACAGGATCACACCCAGCGAATAAATATCGGTGTGATGCGTCAGATTGTTCTCGCCCTGGGCTTGCTCCGGGGAGATATAAAAGGGCGTGCCGAGCATCATATCGTGGCTGATGGTACTCTCGCCCACCTGGGCGATCCGCGCCAGCCCAAAGTCCGTGATATAGGCGCGGGTATTGTGCTCAATCAGAATATTTGAAGGTTTCATGTCGCGGTGGAGCACGCCCTGCTTATGGGCATAGTCCGTACCCGCAGCGACCTGCGTCAGGATGTCGGCGACGTTTTGTAACGTCAGCCCTTCTTTGAGGGCCAGGAACTTGAGCGTCGGCCCGGCAATGTAGCGCATCACCAGATAGGGCAAACCCTCATGCTCGTTAAAGTCATAGATGGGGACGATATTGGGGTGGTCCAGGCCAGCGACGATGCGTGCTTCCCGGCTAAAGCGCGCCATGAAGTTGGCATCAGACATGAACGACGGATGCATGATCTTCAAGGCGACATCGCGCCCCAACCGCTCGTGATGGGCACGATATACGGTCGCCATACCGCCTTGACCCACGCGCTCAATAACGCGATATGCGCCAATGGTGTCACCGGATTGCAGCATCATGCTTTATGTTCCTCGTCCCTGCTTGCCACCTCATGATCTCATGAAGTGCTTGTCTATTCTACTGTACAGCGACCAAATCCAGCAAGGTATGCCGCGTTTGATCTGCATGAACAGACGCTTATTGCGCTTCCTACTCGCGGTTGGCGTCGTATGTATCCCAATGGCCAAGCCAGTTTTCTTCGTCCCACCACTTCCTGACCCAACCCCATCCGCGTCGATTGCGCCGATTACGCCTGCGCCCTGAGCGCGGCAGGGGCGGCGGCTGGAACGATTTGTGGTGCAAAATCAAGGTCGCCAAAAAAAATAATACCAACATAAACTCGGCATACATCATGATGCCCGTTCCCCCTCTACTTATCCATCGTTAGGATACCGTTTGTTCGAGGGTGTCGGCCCCTCAATAACTGGGGGTTTGGGCTGATCTGACGCAACCTTGCAGCCTAGTTTGACGTAAGCGCCGCCTCGATGTCGTTACAGTGCCGCTCCTCATGCAGCGCCATCCGCCGCACATGGCTGTAGACTGTATGCGCTTTGCCGTCGATGTGCGCTCCACGCGCCCAATCGGCGATAGATAAGCCCCTGAGCACGATCAACAGCGCTTCCCGGCATAGCCTGAACTGGAGCAGGCTGCTGGCGAAGCTCAGGCGAGTATGGTGTGGCCGCTGCCAGGTCCAGCACATGGACGATACCTGCTTCAGTGACATCATTGACGCTCATGCGATCATCTCCTGTTCTGTCTTTGCCCTGATCGCCTGATACCCCTGACACCTTTTGTCAGCTTTACAGCACTATTCTACGATGCGCCTCAGTTGATGATCTGGCGTTCAGTATCGTAAGCGGGCCACTCCAGCGTGCAGTCCAGGTCATCCACGCGGCTGACCAGTCGGCCAATCGTCTCGCAGTTGCCCGCCAGCCGGCTATCGCTGAACACGCCAAAGGTCTCGTCGCTGTCACTATCAGCAAACCAGAAGCGCGGTTCTCCGGCCACGATGGTCACGGATCGCACTTCCTCACAGCGCCAATCGGCGGGCACATTAGCCGACTGCGCCCCGTTCCTGACGATCAGGCATTCTCCTGGCTGGATGTCGCCCAGGGCAGGGGTCAGGCTGTCCGCTTCACTGGAACCCCGCAGATTGAGTTGGTTCATATGCAACGCCGATGGGCCATCATTAACAATTACGATCAAATCGACGTTGTAGTTCAATCTCAGCAGTGCTTCTTCCGCCGCGACGGTTGGGATAGGTGTTGGCGTTGGCGTCGGCGGGATAGGTGTGGCGCCATCGGCAATGACCGCATCCGACGTCAGCGTGGCATCCGCCGCTGGGCTGAAGGGGGATAGGCCTGGGATCATCAGCAGCGCACCGATAACCAGCATCGCCACAACGGCGATGCCCCCCAGCCAGATAACGATTCGGTTACCACCCATTCTTGCGGCGATATCAGGGCTGGGTACAGGGTCGTCCCAGGATTCCAGGATGCGCTTATTGCGTCCGACTTCTTTTAGTGGCGGTTGGGTTGGCGAATTCGTCAACGGCGAATCGATCTTGACGATTTGTGGCTGCGACAAAATCGGCGTTGAGGACTTGGCATCGGGACGGAAAGGCAGCGTCAGGCCGTATTCATCGTGGGCGACGTTGTAGGCATCTTTGAGCGCGTGGATGAATTCGACCGCTGTCGAGTAGCGATCCTGTGGGTCTTTAGCCAGCGCTTTGAGCAGTACACTCTGAGCTTCGCCGGAAATGCGCGGATTGTGTACACGCGGCGGCGTTGGTGCTTCGTGGATGTGGGCCAGGGCCACTTCCATCGCATTGCTGCCGCGGAACAGATGGTGCCCGGTGAAGATTTCATAGGTCATCACCCCCAGCGAATAAATATCGCTCTGGGGGACAGCCAGTTGGCTGTCGGTGGCTTGCTCCGGGGAAATATAGCGCGGCGTGCCGAAGGCTGTGCCCATCGTATTATCCACATCCGACCACAGCACCAGGCCGAAGTCAGTCAGCACTGCTTTGTCATCCTGGGCCAGCAGCACATTCGAGGGCTTGACGTCGCGGTGAATGATGCCGCGAGCGTGGGCATAGTCCAGCGCAATCGCTACCTGCTCCAGGATGCCCAGGGCACGCTCAACGGGCATCAGTTCATTGTTAGCCTGATAATCCTTGATGACATCGGAGAGATCTGGCCCATCGATGTAGCGCATCGCCAAAAAGTACATGCCATCGACTTCACCATACTGGTACATGGTGATGATATTGTCATGTTCCAGGCGGCCAACGGCTTTGGCTTCGCGGTTAAAGCGTACCTTGAGCATGTCATCCTGGCGCTGGAATTCAGGCGTCAGCACTTTGATGGCTGCGCGTCGCCCCAGTTTGTCATCTACGCCAATATACACATGGGACATACCCCCGCTGGTCAGTTTGCGCTCCAGCCGGTAATCGCCAAGTATTGTGCCGATGAGGGTGTCTGTCACGCGGGCGTCCTTTCAGCCGCAGAGCGGTGAACAACTGCAATGTGAGTATCAGTCGCAACGTGCATAGCTGTGGACGGTCCGTACAGACGCCGTGTGCGATAAGCCAATGGGCTTGGATTTAAAGTGAACATGGAGTTCCGGTCAATTGCGAAATGTTTCAATGTACATTGCAAAAGATATAACTTGATTATACTGTTTTATTGCTGATCGTTGGTTAAGCGTTGCGTGACCAGGGGGCAAGGTTAAGAAATTGATATTTTCGCGATGACGTTGGTCATGCTTTTGTCTGGTTAACAAGCAAAAACGACCTGACAATGCCAGGTCGTTTCTCTCGTCTGTAGTATGTTAGCGTCAGGAATCCAACAAGCCTAGTTCGCGGGCCTGGTCCGCATTGAGCGTGCCTTTGCGGCCTTCGTCGCGGGCCAGCTCTGCTAATGCATCAAAGTCATCGAACAGGTCATCACCGCCGTCGACGCTCACACTGAACAGAATATCAATGTCCAGGTCATCAATCGCTTCGACTTTTGGCTCGTCCGGCTCGACAGCTTCAGCTTCCTGGGTGAAGGTCTTCAGATTCGAGGGGGCCAGCTCCGGCATGTCGTCCTCAAGCGGCGGCAGCGGCGTTGTCTGTGGGATGCGCCGACGTGGCTGCGCTGGCGGCTGACGGCGTTCTTCCATCATATCGGGACGGATCATCAGCCACGCTTCAGCCCCAATCAGCGCGATCAAATCCTCAGCCGTTCGTCGGCCAAAGCGACTGACGGCACCCAGCGCGCGTGAGCCTTTATCGCCATCAAACAGGATGCACATAAAATGGTGCAAACCGACGGTCACGACATACACGTCGAAGTCCTGGCCATCATAGAATTGCAAAGTAGCAATATTGCCCCCGACTGTTTCACGCAGGTTCAAGCTGGACACAACCGCGGGCAGCAGGCTGTGTGTCAGGTCATGGCGGTCGATTTCGCCGATGGTGCCGCGTTCCAACAGCACATCACCGCTGCGCGTCGACAGCAGGATCGCCAGCGCGTTAAGGTCCGCTAGCAGCATGTCGAGCACACCGGCAGCGTTGTTCAGGTTGATGCTCGGCACTGGGCCGAAGTCCGGCGCGCTGTTGTCGGCGGCAGGCCGCGCGGCCATGACAGGCGGTTTTTGCGCCTCAAACGGATCATCACCCGTGCTGATGGCATCCAACACGCGCAGGAAAGAATCAGCTTGCATGGGTCGCCGAAAGTAAACGAAGGGCGATGTTTCAATCGTTTCGTCATCCAGGTCAGGATCAGAAAAATCGGCGACGAGAACCACATTGGTCTTGGGCGAAATCTGCTTGATTTCTGCCGCGAGCTGCCAACCGGGGATCTTCTCATCGCTCACCCAGGCGGCGATGACAGCATCACAGGGCATACGCTGGAGTTCTTCCAGGGCTGCGCCACCCGTGGGCACATCAATCTGAATGACAGGGCGGTCGAGGAGGTCGTAAGCGCTGCGTACCTGATGCGAGATCGACCCACTGGGGTCTACAGTTAGGATACGGGGCAAGGGTGCCATAATTAGAGCTTATCCTGAAAAGTCTTCATGTGCGTCTGAATAGGCTGCCATAAGGCGCGGCGACTGCGTCAAAGCATAGGGTTACGCTGCGCAATCGGCTGCTTGCCTACTTTCAGTGTACTGTAAACGCTGTTGCACAGCCTTAATGTTTACAGAAATTGACTGATTATTTTGCAGCTTCTTAGCACATCATAACATTTTTAACGATGTCAACCACTTGGGCAGGGGGTTTGTTAGCACTCTGTAATATGCTGGGGATTTGCTGGCAATGCAAAAGACACCTGCTGCGAGGTGTCTTTCATAAGCTTGTTAGGATGCCCAACGCGCGGTTATTTGGCGCCATCGACCACATTGGACAGGAAGGCACTGTAGCCCTCGTCGGGGTCATAGCGCACGACCAGCGTCCGCTTGCCGCCCACATGGGTAATACCGGGCATCTTATAGGCTTTGGCGGGACGTCCGGCGCTGTCCAGGCGATTGGTCCAATAGACATATTCGCCCTTCTGCCAGATGTAGATCACCGGCACAGCCTCTACCAGAATTTCCAGGCGGCGGGCGGCGAAATCCCCAAAGCGTGGCGGATCATACCAGGGAATCCATGCCCCGGCGGTCTGTTCGTTCTTCAACGACACAGCGCTTTGCCCCAGGACTTCTTTCTCGTCGCGGGCTGTTTCTCGGTTGACGAAACGCAAGGTTTTATCTGTCGTATTGAAGACAGATGTAATCTCTGTAACTGGCATGGAACTCCTCACTGCAATATTGGTGTCGTTGACCGCTTTAGCCGTCGCATTGACGCCTTCACCAACAACTTGGATCGACTTGGCGACGCCTTTGCCAACCGCACCGAGTACTTTCCAGATGGTAATGTCTTCGTCGCTCATCGTTCTGGTCCTGCTTGTTTGCCATATTGTAGCATGTTTTTTTCAAGTCATGATCGAATAGCGATCATATGGATAGGCACATAGTTACAGGCCATCATGCGGCACTTTTTTGCACCCTCCCTCATGTCTTTCTGACTTTATCTTACTTACATTTACGTAGGATGAGCATCAGATGTTGCAGCGGCTTCGTCTGTTTTTCGTAAAATCCGCTTGCCAGCTACTCATTAAATACAAAGAAGGCCCGCTATGGGCCTTCTTCGTAAGGGGGTCTGACTTCTAGGATTCGAATTTACTCGCTGGGGGGCAGTAGTACACCGTCGATGACATGGATCACACCATTGCTGGCTTCGATGTCGGTGTCGATGACGTTGATGCTGTCATTGAGCACGACGCCACCATCCACAATCGCGATGCTGATTTCTGCGCCGTTAAGCGTAGCCACGCTCTGGCCATCCAGTGTGACGACTGTTTCAGCCATCGTCGCGCCATCCAGCACATGGTACAGCAGGACGCTGGTCAGCAAGTCGGTATCGGCCAACAGTTCTTCAGCGGTCAGGCCCAGGGCATCGAGTGCAGCAGCGAATGCGGCATCGGTCGGGGCGAAAACGGTGAAGCTGGCTTCAGGATCGCTCAGGGTATCTACCAGGCCAGCGGCATCAACAGCAGCCAGTAGCACGGTGAACTCAGGCATGTCGCTGTTGGCGCTTTCGACGACGATGTCAGCGATAGTCGGAGCCATCATTTCGTCTTCGGATTCACCCATCATGTCAGCCATCATGGCGTCGATGTCGACAGAGAGCAACGCAATCTGCGGATCGTCCAGCGTGCCAACAGCGGCCACCAGGTAGGTCATACCGGCTTCCAGCGTCGTGCCACTCAGGTCGAACAGTTGGGTATCGGGATCATCACTGACGACCACGCTCAGGTCATAGGTACCAGCCGGAACGTCGAAGGAGAAAGCACCGTCGTTGTCGCCAATTGTGCCAGGGAAGCCCAGTTGCGGCACGATGGCATCGCCACCAGCCAGGACATCTACAGCGGAAGCGCCTTCAATGCCGTGGAAGACGGTCACACGGGCGCTGTCTTCAGCCAGGTCGGCACCCAGGTCTTCAACGAAGATTGCCGGGGCCAGTGTGCCATCAGCCACGCTGCCGACAGCGGCGACGTTGTACCAGGTGCTTGCAGCCAGGTCAAAGCTTGCCGGGCCAATCACGGCGTCATCAATACTTGTGCCTGCCGGAGCAACAGCGATTTCATAGGTGCCTGCCGGGATGTTCAACCAGCTTGTTGAAGTCGGGAAAGCCAGTTCACCGACGGCGATTTCGCCATTTACGTAAATATCAACGGCGGGGGCATCCGGTGAGAAGTGATGGACGCGGATGTGCGTGGTGGGTTCCATCATCTCGTCTTCCATCATGTCTTCATCGCCCATTGGCGGCAGCAGTACGCCATCAATGACGTGGATGATGCCATTGCTGGCCATGATGTCGGTTGTGACGACATTGACGCTGCCATTGAGCACGACGCCATCACCTGTTACAGCGACATCTACAGCTTCACCACCGAGTGTGGTGACGCTCTGGCCATCCAGGGTGACGACATCCGCAGCCGGAACTGCGCCTTCAACGACATGATATAGAAGCACACTGGTGAGCAGATCAGTATCCGCCAGCAATTCCTCTGCGGTCATGCCGAGCGATTCCAGAGCTGCTTCAAAAGCGGCGTTGGTCGGTGCAAAGACGGTCAGTGACGCATCTGGATCTGAAAGGGCGTCAACCAGGCCGGCTGCCTGCACGGCTGCGACTAGCGTACTAAAATCTTCATTGCCAGCGGCAATATCTACGATGGTGCCGGGGTCATCCTGTGCCAGCGCCGGGGCGACGCTCATTATCAGGATAGCGAACACGGCCAAAAGGGCCATAAATCTACGCATAGGTACATCTCCTTAAATTGATTCGATTGTTTCTTGTTAAAAGTCAGCCACGTCCGCACAACGTGTGCTGATGAATCAAAACTTAGTGTAAGACAATGAGTAATTTCCTAGCTGAAGCTTAACAAGCGATAAAATCGTTGATTCCCTAAGTGTGCACTCATGGTCACCTCGTTTTTGACTCATGTATAGAAACATTGACGCACTTTTGGTCCCTCAAACAAAAAAGGCGACCCGGTCGGATCGCCTGATTAAAGGAGTGTATCGTAGGGCGCAAAATCGTCAGTCGGCATCCGGTGCCAGGTCACCCAGGCGCATGCTGCGCGGCATATTTGGCTCGCGTTCTAGCCAACCCATGCCTTCCAGCTTATCCAGATGGCGGATGACCGAGGTGTGGCTGATATAACAGGCGTTGCCGATCTCGCGCAAGGTAGGGGATCGTCGGTTGTCGTGGATATAGTCGCGCACAAAGATGTAGACTTTACGCGTGATGGGTTGCATCCTGCGTGGCATGGACGTGGTCATCGCAATCGCCTTTCTTGTGTTGTTGCTCAGTTCACGCCCTGGTATCAGGGTATGTCTAAAGCAGGGTTATTTCGGCAAGGCACTATTGGGACGGGGCTATCGAGGCCTTGCCGACCGAGGTGTTACATCGGCTGCTTGACTTTCGTGTAGGATTAGCACCCGATGTAACAAATTTATAACGGATTAATATCATAGTGTATGTGGGATGCTCCTACCATATCATCCCCGTTGAAAAGTGGTTATAGGTTGATTAGAACATAAGTTCTTTTTCTGTCAGGTGCTATCATAACCTGCCACTGATAAGATTTGGGTTAGGCCTTGGCCAATAGGCCCTGTTGTCAGGGCGAGATGCGTTATCATAGGGGCATATCACAGCATGACAATTTACAACATGACGATAAATAGCCCATAACGAGCTAGAGGAATACGATGAACTTCTTAAAGAATTTATTTGGTGGCGGTGGTGGTCAGGGCGATGGTCGCTCGATTGTGCTGTATGTGCAGCCCAAGATGTGCAAAGAAATTGTCGAGGTGCGCGTCGACTTGATGAACGGCCCCTCGATGACTGATGATGGCAAAGGCTACTACATGCGCAAACTGGCCAGTGCGACACGCTGCCCCTTCCAGGCGGAAATTGAGTTGTTCTTTGATAAGGGCAAGAAGCTGCAAGATAAGCAGATCACCAATGGTACGTTTATGACGGAAGAAGATTATCTGGCCCAGGAAGCTGAACGCGCTTAGGGTCGCGACTTTATTTTTCAGCGTCTTCGTTTGCGCTGTCGTCCCGCGCGGAAATCGTGTCATCCTGTGAGGCATCGTCAGCTTGGGTAGGTTTGGTTGGCTGGGTGGACGCCTCGTCAGCCGATTTTTCAGCGATAGCCGAAAGTTGCTCGGTTGTGGCCCTGCGGAAGGTGACGGCGGGTCCCATCGGCAGCCGCGTGACGGTGGTATCCGTCTGGAACTGCTGCGTTACCCGTTCGACTAGCTCATCCACATTGGCAAAGGGTCCATCGGCCTGGGTGATGAGTTCGGCCTCGACCTTGATGATGTCCTTGGGCGCATCCTGGGGAGCCTGCGGATAGAAATAGTCGTTGTTCTGGGCCAGGCGGGTGCGGACGCGTTGGTCAATATCGAGCGCGTTATTGGGTTCTGTGATGACCACCAGCCGGTAGCTGCGTAAGTGGCCCAGGAAGTCATCGGGTGTACCGTGGTCAGCCACAGCATTTTTGATAATCAGGCTGATGGCACGTAAGACGTCATCGGCAGCGACAAAACCATATCGCCCCCGGAACGTATCCAGCCCATCAATGATGAAAGCCAGCAGCGCCCACTTATCCTGTTGCAGCACGGCTTCGATTTTATCGCGTACGAAGTCGCCTTCTGGCAGGTCGGTGACCGCATGCAGCATGCTGGGTGTGTTGGCGCGGTTGATGGCATTGCGCACACGCAGCCGCAGTTCCTTGATGTCGAACGGCTTGGTGATGTAATCGACCACGCCCAACTTGAGGCCTTGCAGCTTGTCCATGCGTTCGCGCTGGCCCGTCAAAAAGATGATGGGCGTATCTTTGCTGCGGCGCTGCTGCCGGAGCTTTTCGCACAATTCATAGCCATCCATATCCGGTAGCCGAATATCGAGCAGGATGAGATCGAAGTCTTGGGACTTGGCGGCATCAATGGCTTCTTCGCCATAGGCGACTGCGACCACATCATAATTCTGCACGCGGAAGTAGGTCATGACCATCTCGGACAGGTCGAATTCATCTTCAACGATGAGCAGTTTCGGCTTTTGCATGGTTAGTTCCCCCTCATGCAACCTGGCTTTGATGGCGAGTCATTATGGCGATTCTTTAAGAATAGGCATCTTGGGCATGCCGTGCAACGGCAGTGATTATACGCTAGCAGTTGCGAAGACGTTGTTACCACTCGCCGATGGCTGTTTTGTTGATGCGGAATGTGCAGTGGTCATGGCCGGTAGCGGCACAGGCGGTTTCCATCACATGGAACTCGTAGCCATTGGTTGCCCAGCGCAGGCCCTCTTGAATGACGCCCACCTGGGCATGGCACACGGGCTTTTCCGCGCTGCGATGCCAGGCCATCGGGCTGTTGCTGATGTTGAAAATATAGGCGTTGTTATCGATGACGACTGAGCACTTCTGATCACTGAAGTTGTTGAACAGCGAACTGAGCGCTTTGAGGCCGAAGTCCACGCGCATGGGCAATGGCAATGCCTGGAAAGCACTATCACCCAGGCCGCGCATGATGCCAAAGTTCTTGAGGTTCATCGCAAATGCGGCCCGACCAATGCGTAGGGCCATCCCACGACCACCGCGCGCGCCGTACATTTCTTCCAGCGCCATGCTCATAGCAGCAAGATCACGGAAGTCAAAGGCGCGCTCTAAAGAATGATCCGGTGGGTCCGTCAAATAATGGTCGAGTTTGGCGTGCCCCAATAATGTCGTCAGCCCATGCCGACCCATGACCTCTTCCATCGCATCGAAGTACGCCCGCGCGAATCGATTGGGATAATACAACCCACTCGGTTCTGGGACGATCTTGGCGTTCTTGGTCTGGGTATTCATGCGATGGCTGACTCTATTCGTTGTACTGACTTGCAGCCGCTACCACTTGTTCGGAAGTTACGAATGTGCTTCTCGAATGTGCTGAAAAAAATCTCTACTAGACGATTTGCTCCAGGGCTTCTTTGGCTCGGCTGACATCCAGCAGAATCAAACCGAGTTTGGCATCTTTGCGGGCGAGCACCGTTAACACGGCTTCTTCCCCCACGCTGGTCAGGATGACGTAGCCATTATCACCACGAACATTGACCTGTTCCAGTTCCCCGCGCGATAGCTCCGTGGCGATGCGTTCGCCCAGCGATAACATGGCGGCACTCATCGCGCTGACGCGGTCTTCTTCGATACCGGGCGGCAGCGAAGACGCCATACTAAGGCCATCTACGCTGACGACAGCCGCCGCTTCGACATCGGCGCTGTTGTACTGCAGCTCGCGTAGACGCTCCATCAATTGCTCAGTGCGAGATGCCATTGGGCTAACTCCTGTGGTTGGTGATGGTTGCAATCGCTCAAATCGGGTTCAGTATACCGCAATTTTACAATTCAAACGTGCTGCCGATTAAACGCTTGCTAAACCTTGCTAAACATGAACGACGCGCGGACTGCCTGATCTTGGGCTACCGCAGCGTGTAAGTGTATCCGCATTTTACATGATAAGCCCTGTGTGTGCATCTGATGCCTTAAGAAGCAGGACCAATACCCCCATAAGCCCCTGGGTTGAGGGGGGCTATGCCGTTTTTTACTGCCTGATCATGCTAACCGTTCCCGGTGAAATGTCATAGGGTGTGGGCGAGTTATGTGGCATACTTGTAGGGAAAGAATGGTTAAAACTCAAAGGTATTTTTTATGGAACATAACCCTGCTGTAGCGCTGCTGCTGGCATTGGGGATTATTATTCTCGCATCGCGCGTTGGCGGCGCGATTGCTCGCCAGCTTAAGCATCCGCGTGTACTGGGTGAATTGATCGTTGGGGTGCTGCTGGGGCCAACCTTGCTCGACTTTTTGCATTGGGGTGTGTTTCATGGCATCGAGTTAGGCGAGACCATCCACGAGATGGCTGAACTCGGCGTCATCATCCTGATGTTCAACATCGGCCTGGAAGTCAGCCTGAAAGAGTTGGGCAAAGTCGGGCGCGTCGGCATTTTCGCCGGGGTTTTGGGCGCGGTTGCGCCGATTGTGCTGGTATTGCCGTTAATGTTCGCCTCTGGTTATGCGTGGCAGCCCGCCATTTTCACAGGTGTCACCCTGGCCGCGACATCCGTCAGTATTTCCGCACAGGTGTTGTTTGAATTGGGGGTGCTGCAAACCAAAGAGGGCAATGCCCTTTTAGCAACGGCCCTCATCGATGATGTGTTGGCTATTTTGCTGGTGTCGGTGGTTGTGGCTGTAACCGCAGCTTCCGGTGCGGGTGCCGTTGCCGAAGAAGGCGGAGCCGCAGCCGACCTGGCGCTGGTCATGTTACGCATGGTGGCTTATATCGTCATCGCGGGGGCATTGGCCTGGTTCGTTGTGCCGCGTCACCTGAACTGGTTAGCAAAGCGTCCGTCTATCGCGCAGTCCTACGGTTTGGAAGCAGCAGCCCTGATAATTATGCTGCTGTTTGCCTGGTCTGCGGAAGAACTGGGTGGGGTAGCAACGATCACCGGTTCGTTTCTGGCAGGCATCGGCATGAGTCGCGCGCGCGAGTCTGTCAAACATGCGATTGATGAAGCCGCCAGCGCCATTGCCTATAGCTTCCTGGTGCCGATCTTTTTCATTCAGGTAGGTCTCGGCGCGGATTTGAGCACGTTCCCGTTGGAAGCACTGCCCTTCGCGGCTGTGATCCTGGTCATTGCTATCGTCTCTAAAGTCGGCGGTTGCGGCCTGGGGGCGCTCATGGGGGGCTTCAATCGCCTGGAATCCTTGCGATTGGGCGTGTGTATGGTCAGTCGAGGCGAGGTCGGCTTGATTGTGGCATCCATCGGCCTGAGCGTGGGTATCTTCCAACAGGATACGCCGCTCTTCTCGGCTCTGTTCTTGGTGATTCTGATCTCAACGTTGATAACGCCGATACTGGTCCGCATGGCTTTCGCTGGGGAAACTGCTGCTACCAGTTAGCCAATTTCAAACATCGTCTGATAAGCCTGATACGAAAATGGGGCATTGATTATGAAATTGATCATCTTGATAACTGCTGAGCGTGAACATGGCCTGACGATTGCCGAAGCATGGCAAAAGGCAGGTGCACCGGGTATCACTATTGTTCAGACAAACGGTCTGTATTCACTCCAACAAGAAGTCAAAGCCGGCAATATCGAATTACCGCGTATGGTGTCATCGATGGCGGCAGCGATGGCCCATGTCCTCGACCAGATGGAGAAACAGGGCCACCTGCTGATTTCCGTTGTCGAAGACAATATGGTCGATCCGTTGATCGATGAGGCTACCAAGCTGCTGGGTGACCTGACGTTACCCAATAACGGCGTTCTGTTCGTCCTGCCTGTGGACCGCGCGGTTGGTGTCGTCCGCCACGACCAGAAGTAGCGGCAAGTTTGTTCTGTAGGGGCGCGACATGTCGCGCCCTTTTTGCCTACTTCGTGTCAAATTGATTGATTGCCCCCAAAAATTCCCCTAACCACCCCGGTACAGATAGCCCTTCTTCAGCCTTGTCTTCTGGTGGCAGATCTTTGGTGACGGCATACCATGTCAGCGTCCGGCAGATTGTCGCCAACACTTGCGAAAGATCCCAGGCACGCATGAGGTCCGCTGGCGATAAGTTCAGTTCCCAGGCTGACAAATACGTATCACGCAGGGCGTTTAGTTCGGCTGGCCCTAGCTTCAGGCGATAAGCGGCACTGCGCAAAAACACATTCATACTGAAAAATGGATGCGCAACTGCGCATTCGGCCCAATCCATGAAGATGTACCTTCCATCCTGCAAGAAGATATTGCCATCATGGAAATCATCGTGGTGCAGTGTCTGCGGAATGCCGAATGCGGCCAGTTCGTCACACAGGTCGCGCACACGTGGCGACAGCGTACGCAGGCGGTCAGTCTGTTCCGGTGACAAGCTGTCCTCGTGATTTTCTTCCTGCCCTAACGTAATCATCGCCTTGTCTGCGAGTAAAGCATCGTACAGGCAGGGCAGCGTCCTCAAGCGGCGATCCGGCGCTTTGAGTGCCAGTAGTTGATGAACGTGATCGGCCATCGTCCGCTGGAACTGCACATATTTTGGCAGCAGGGCATGCAGATGAGACAGCGGGTCGGGCTGCTCGGTCAGCAAAGTACGCAGCATGATGCCCGCATTGGCCAGCAGCAGCCAACCGCGTGACACATCCGTCGCCAGCACACGCGGAACCTGCTCCGCAGCCCATTCGGCGAGCGCCTGGGTGATGGCCGCTTCGTGGCGCAGACTGTCGGATGCGGCTTTGAAATACACTGGCTCCCTATCTATTTCGATGCACCATACCAGCGACCAGGTCGTTTTGCGAGCGACTTCGGGGTCGGCTGCGCGCCTGTACCCGGCCTGCGCCAATTGTTCATCGACCCAGGCGAGAGCTTCTTCTTGTGATATGAGCACCATTTAACATTTCTCCTAAAGCGGCCACACCTGCGGAACCAGGATAATCGCCACAAGGTAAATCAGGATGGTCAGCAGCCCCCCGACGCGCAAAAAGTCGGCGAATTTATAGCGGCCCGCACCATAGATCAACAGGCAGGCCGGGGCCAGCGGCGTAATCACGGATGCACTGGCGGCCACGGCGATCATGGCGGCAAAAGCACGCGGATTGAAGCCGAGCGTGACGGCTGTCTGAATAGCAATCGGTACGACGACAGCGACCGCCGCATGAGCTGACATCGGCTGAGTGAGCAGCACCACCAGTACATAAAAGACAGTCAGCATCCAGATGGGCGAGTCCGTACCCGGTAGGAGTGTAATCAACTGCGCCAGGAAATCGGCGGTACCCGTAGCCAGCATCGCCTGACCAAAGGCCAACATGCTAGCGACTAGAATCAGCATTTTCCATTGGATGTTGCGGTAGACCTCGTCAGGCCGGATGATGCGCGTCACGAAAGCCACGAACGCACCCAGCAGCACGGCCACGGCTATTGGCAAAATTCCCAGCACAGCCAGTGAAAGCGACCCGGCAAAAATCAGGCTAGCTAGCGTGACTTTGCGCTGGTTGATAGGCTTGTTTTCCAGAATATCCAGAATGCGGAACATACGCTCTTGTTCCAGGGCGCGCAGACTGTTCTGCGGCAGTTTAATCAGTAGAATGTCACCGATGTTCAGTGTCAGGCGACCAATGCGGCTGTGGCGAATTTCCCCGGCCTGGTTCACTGCCAGGATTTGCAGTTGGTAGCGACTGCGTAGCCCCAGACCCTTAACTGTGCGCCCCACCAGCGTCGAACCCGGTAGAATGACCACCTCGGCAATGCGTCCGCTGCCATCCTGCATATAGGCGTCCAGCTCGCGTATCTGGCCGCTGATTTCGATGGCGGCTTCATTTTGCAGCCGCAGGATGTCTTCGCGAGTACCTTCCACCAGCAAGATGTCATCCGCTTCCAGCACGGTTTCCGCGCGCGGGTTGAGGGTGTCATCATCGCGCTGCAAGAACAACATACCGAGCTGCATGGCGTGGATCAAACCGGATGATTCAATCGTTTTGCCAACCATGTTGGATGCAGTCGGAATGCGAATCTCAGTGAAGTACAGGTTCTTGCTCAAATCCTGATCATCATCCATCCCGGCTGTGCGCTCTGGGATCAGGCGCTTGCCTATGGTTGCCATATAGATCAGGCCCACAATCAGAATGGGCAGGCCTACGGGCGTCAGTTCAAACACGCCCAGGGGGGCCAGCCCGTATTCCTGCATCAGGCCGCTGATGATGACGTTAGTCGCCGTACCGATCAGGGTGGTTGGACCAGCCAGGATAGCGGCAAAAGCCATCGGCATCAGCAGCTTGGATACGCTGATTTTGGTGCGGTTGGCCAATCCCAGCACAATCGGCAGGAAGAAGGCGACTGAGGCCGTGTTGCTGAGGAATGCGCTCATGATCGCAGGGGCGACCAGAATAATGCCTTGTAGGCGGGCGCTGCTCTTCCCGACGAAGCGCAGCAGCCTGCGCCCGACAATGTCAACAAAGCCGGTCTGGATGAGCATATCAGCCAGGATGAGTAAGCCTAACAGCATCATCACTGTTTCGCTGCCAAACCCGGCAAAGGCGGCTTCTGGCTCCAATAAGCCGAGCACGACCAAGGCCAGCATCAGGCCCAGCGCCGTGACATCCGCGCTAAAATACTCGGTCGCAAACAGGACCAGCCCGACCACGAACAGGATGAGAAAAGCCGCGATTTCAAATGTCAGGACCATCGCTTCTCCAGAAAAGCCGCGTTGAAGGTGTAAGCTGTTACCAAAATAGAAGCACCAGTATACTGAATCCATGACGCAAACAAACGATAGCCACTGTTAAAGGCAAATACCATGTCCGATATTCGTTGGATGCTGTATGGCGCGACCGGTTTCACGGGGCCATTAATTGCTGAAGAAGCGGTTCGGCGCGGGCATCGGCCTATTTTAGCTGGGCGCAATGCGGAAAAACTGCGGCGGATGGCGCGTGGCTCCGGCTTGAAGTACGTGGCCTTTGATCTGGAAGATGTCAATACTATCGCCGAGCACATCGCTGATGTCGATGTTGTTTTCCATGCTGCCGGACCCTTTACCTACACCAGCGACCCGATGATCCGCGCCTGTTTGGCGACCCATACCCACTATCTGGACATCACCGGGGAACTGCCCGTTTTCGAGAATACGTTTACCTACGACGAGGCTGCTCGCAGCAATCGCATCGCTCTGATTAGCGGTTGCGGCTTCGATGTGGTGCCGAGTGACTGCCTGGATGCTTATGTCGCGCGCCATGTGACCGCCGCCAGTCTGCTGGAAATTGGCGTGGCGGGGTTTGGAAATGTCAGCGCGGGTACGCTGAAATCGTCGCTGGAGATGGTGGCCAACGGCGCTAACACGATTCGGCAGGATGGTAAATTGCAGGACGCGCCCTTTACCACCAAACGCATTCCTATGCCGGGTGGTGACGTAACCGCCCTCAGTGCACCCTGGGGCGATGTCGCTACAGCTTACCGCACGACAGGCATCCGCAACATTCGCGCTTACATGGCGACGCCCGGCCCCATGGCGACCCTGGCCAAAATCTCCGGCCCGCTGATCCGGCCCCTGCTGAGGAATGCCGCTATTCGCCAGGGCGTGGGTTTGCTTGCCAGCCGCTTCGCCAATGGTCCCTCACATGAGGAGCGCGAACAAGGTAATGTGTTCCTGTGGGCGCGGGCCTCGAACGATGCGGGCGAGACCAAGCAAGCCTGGATGGCCACCCCGGAACCCTATCGTTTTACGGCGGAAATTGCGATTTCGGCAGTGGAGCAGGTGATGGCTCAGCAGCCCATCGGCGCCCTGACCCCGGCACAGGCCTTCGGCGAGGATTTTGCCTTTTCCGTGGAAGGCGTGGAACGGGTCGACGCGCTGTAGTCGTAGGTGAGTCGTCGCTAGATTGTTGAGGAATCACGATCACATACAGGGCTATACTGGGCTTAGTTATTTATATAACAGGAAGCCTACCCATGCGCAGCCTCTCCCTGCTGATCCTCACCCTGCTGCTGACCAGTGGCCTGGCCACTGCCCAGGAGCAATCCCCTTATGACATCGCCCTCGAACGTATTGAGGCGGCACGGATCAACGGCGCAACGGAACTGGATTTGAGGGAGTTGGGATTGAATGCATTGCCACCTGAACTATTCCAGCTCGATGGCCTGACTGTATTAAATGTGTCCTACAATCAACTGACGAGCTTGCCGCCAGAAATCGTCCAACTTACGAATCTGACCACTTTGCATGTGAGTGGCAACAAACTGAGGGAGCTACCGCCGGAGATCGGACAACTTACCAATTTGACCATGTTGTGTGTACATAGCAATCAGTTGGCGGCATTGCCACCTGAAATCGGTCACCTCAACAGTCTGACTGAGTTGAATGTGTCTAGCAACCAACTGACGGTCCTGCCAGCACAAATCGGTCAACTTACCAATCTGACCAAATTGTATGTGTATCTCAATCAGCTGACGGTCTTGCCACCAGAAATCGGTCAACTTACCTTTTTAAATTGGTTACATGCATCGTACAACAAGTTAACCAGCCTTCCATTAGAAATCGGTCAACTGACCAGATTAACCGACTTAATTGTGTCGCAAAATAAATTAACGAGCCTACCACCGGAAATCGGCCGACTCACCAACTTAATCCGGCTAGATGCGGTAGACAATAAGTTAACGAGTCTTCCGTCAGAAATTGGCCAATTAGATCAATTACTGAAGCTAAATCTTCAGGAAAATCAACTGGTCATTGTACCAGCGGAAATCGGTCAATTGACCAACCTAACGGAGCTATCTCTGTGGGAAAATCAGTTGACCAGCTTACCACCGGAAATTGGTAATTTATCCAACCTGGTTTTTCTATGGGTGTCTCGCAACAGGTTAACTTCTATTCCGTGGGAAATAGGCCAACTCAAAAACCTTCAGGAATTGGAGCTATTTGACAATCGTCTAACAGGTATCCCATTAGAAATTGGTCAACTTACCAATTTGAGATATATAGATATTTCAGATAATCGCCACAACATACCGCTAGAAGGCGGTGACACAGATGACACTCTTGCCCTCCTGGACTACCTGCGCAATCAGGCGGCGATGCAGGCACAGCAAATCGCGCTGGCGATAGCAGGTATGGTTGGGCTGGTGGCGGCATTTCTGCTGGCTTTCCGCTGGAAGACGAGACAGTCCGGTCGCAAGAAGAAACGAGCCGCTTAGGACTCGTCTGCTGTGGATTGTTCGGCGGGTTGCTCGGTTGCCTCATTGGCTTCTGGCTCGTCGTCTTTGCGCTCATAAGGCGGTAGCTCGACGGGAGCGGCTTTTTCTGGATACAGTCCCACGCCGCGCGTCCGATAAAATTCTTTGATCACGGCGAAGTCAGCCTGGAGGTTACCTGTCGGGTAAATCGGCTGGCTGAAACCGATGCGTTTACGGGGATAGTCGATATAGCCCAGTACAATCGGCACCCCGGCTTCGAGGGCCGCATAATAAAATCCGGTGCGCCAGTGCGGTCGATAGCTGCGCGTGCCATCCGGCGTGAACACGAAGATGACGCGGTCGCGCTCTTTAATGATGTTGGCCATCATCTGCACGGCGTTGGTGCTCTTGGTGCGGTTGATGCCGACCCCACCCATCAGCTTGACGAACCATCCCGTTGGCCCACTGAGCAAGCTGAGTTTGACCGTCACCAGGGGCCGCCGCTTGAAGGTAGACGCTGCCGCCAAAAAGTGGGCATAATCCCAATTGGTCGTATGCGGGGCTGCTGCTACCACCATCTTGTCGATCTCTGGCAGGGGCGCTTCGATCTGCCAGCCGCGCAGCCACCAGAAGGCCAACAAGTAGGTCCAACGTATCAGGTTGATGCCAATCTGCGCCAAAAAATTCAGCATGGGCTGTCTCGCTATCGTTTCATCAATATGGGCTGTCCATAGTTTAGAGCCTATCCAGAAACAAAAACAGGGGCACAACGAGGTGCCCCTGCCGATTACTACTATATGACCGATACGGTCTGACCGATAGGTTTAGTTCGAGGTGCTAACCGCAACCATCGGATCAGCGGCGGTGCCGTAAGCTGCGACAAAGTAGTAAGTGCCGCCAGCCAATTCGGTGCCGCTCAGGTCGATGAGGACCGGGCCGGCCTGACCATTGGGGACAACCGCCAGGTCGTAGGTGCCAGGGGCTACATCGAAGGTGAATTCACCATCGTTGGTGCCACCGTTGAGCAAGGTCAGGCTGCCGGGGTAGCCGATACGGCCAGCGACCAGCGTACCATCAGCCGTGACGACATCAACTGCCGGGGCATCGGGGATGCCGTGGAAGACGGTCACACGGGCAACGCCTTCGTTGATTTCGGGATCACGGTCATCCATCAGGACAGCGCCTTCGACGCCGCTGCTGAAGGCATTGCCGTACGCGACGATGGTGTAGTGCGCGCCATCTTCCAACATGACTTCAGCATCAACAACCGCACGTCCCTGATCGCGACCAGTGGGGACGACCTGAAGGGTATGTGGGCCATTGGGGACAGCCAGGTAACCGGTGATGCTGCCATAGGCGAAGTCGGTCAGCGCACGACGCAGCACGCCGTCGATGTAAATGTCAGCGCCGTTGACATCACCAGCTAAGTGGGCGATACGGATGAAGGATTGGCCTGTATACTGCTCAGGAACTTCAACGGCTTCTTCTGCTTCAGCCGGGGCTTCTTCTGTTGCTGCTTCTTCAGTGGACGATGCCATCGCATCCATAAAGCTTGGCGGAACAAGGACCGCGTCAATGACATGCACGACACCATTGCTGGCCGCAATATCGGCTGTGGTGACGGTCGCCGCATCGTTGAGAACGACGCTATCGCCAATGGAAACGGTAACTGTTTCGCCAGCCAGTGTCATGATCTCTTGGCCATCTTCCAGCATATCGCTGGTGACCTCGCCCTCAGCGACGTGATACAGCAATACGCCCATCAGGGCTTCTTGATCAGCCATCAGGGTGGTGGGGTCAACGCCCATTTCAGCGATCAGTGCCAGGAAGGCGTCGTTCGTCGGTGCGAACACCGTGAAGGGGCCTTCGCCAGCAAGCGTCTCGGCTGCGCCGGATGCCTGTAGCGCCTGGACCAACAGGCTTAGATCTGGATTGCCGGACGCGATATCGACGATGCTCTCGTCTTGTGCGGCCAGCGGTAAGGCACCCATCAGCAGAAGCGCCAGGGTACTCAGAATTAATGCAATCTTCCGCATGGAATTAGCTCCTCTTGAAGTATTTATAGAACAACTATAAAGCTTTGGTGAATTTATTATGACATTTCCATGCGCAAAATGCTAAGAAGTGGTTCATTAATATTGCCATATTGTCTAAGTTTTTTCGTCGATATGTACAAAAACGGCCAATTTGCTTCTCTACACAGCCTTGGGATGGCAAATTAAGTTTTTAGCGATTTCTCAGATGCAGACGGTAGGTGACTGGTGGAAAAAAACGCCCCGCACAGGGCGGGGCTGTTATGATCTGCCAGTGATGGGGTGATGTTAGTTGAGGCTGCTGGCAATCGTGACGAGATCATCGCGGGTCAACCAGCCGGGGGCAGCCGGATTCGCTTCGTAGTCATCCAGCATGGCTTTCGCGCTTTCCTGGAATAGAATTTCGTAGCGCATACCGTCTGCTTCCCAGTGCAGGTAGTTCAAGCCGAGCTCATTGCTCCACACCTGGTCAAGCTGGACGACGTTGCCCTCGCTGTTATTGTCAATCACAGTTGGTTCCGCACGGGCTACCCAACTGCCGCGTACATATTCCCCGGTCACAGCGCCGATTTGTACTGTTTCGATGACAGCATTCGCGCCGATTTCTGTGCGTGTATCACTGACATCAGCAGGTGATTGCATGATGACCAGATTGCGGCCCAGTTCATCACCAGGGTAAATGTAGAACAGTGCGGACTGCGTGACGCCATCGGCAGTGAAGGTGGTCGCATCGCTGAATTCGTAACCGAGGGTGTTCGTCGGCACAGCGACGTCAAAACCGACTTCAGCTTCAACCTGTGCGATGCTCTGCGGCTGCACGAACACGGCCTCTGACATGGGTGTGGGTTCTGCCGGAACGGTGATGGTGTTCTGGCGAGTGGCATCTGGCAGCGGGTTAAAGAAGTTGCTGATGACGTTTTGTGCCAGCGTGCCCAGCGGCGTGAAGAACATGCCGAAGGCCAGTAACGCGATGGCAGCGGCAGCGGCCAGGGCCTTGTTCTGCGGGCGGTGTGTTTGTGGGGCGTTTTCTGCCCAGGGTGCGTTTTTCATTTTGTCGTAGAACCTTTCACTAGGTTTATCTGCAAGTTGTGTGAGGAACTGTGCCATTTGTGTGGCCTCATCGTTATGATATTGTTCGGGCATCGTGCCCTCCTTCGTGAGAATCGAGTAGCAAGTGAGCGTGTAACTGTTTGAGCGTGCGGCTGATAGTGGCCGATACGGTGTTGGGGTTCATATTCAGGTGCGCGGCGATGCGCTGCACCTGCCACCCCACCATATAGCGCAGCACCAGCATGTCGCGGCGATCCTCCGCCAGGGTATTGAGCAAGTCCCACAGCGCGCGCTTTTGTTCTTCTGTGATGGCTTGCTGCTCTGGTAAGGGCTGCGTTGCTTGTAAGAGCGTTTCATCCAACACCACGTTCTGGGGTCGCCGATCTTGCTTGCGGGAACGGTCAATCACCAGATTCTTCGTGATGGTGAACAACCATCCGAGTGCTGCATCCTCATCGCCACTGAAGCTCTCGCGAGCGTTCCATGCTTTGATGAAAGTATCGGCGGTCACGTCCTCAGCATCTTGCGCGTTGCCCGTTAAGCCCAGCGCATAGCGATACACTGCGATGTGTGCCTGTTCATACAGGTGGCTGAAGGCGCGTTTGTTGGTGTAGGGCCTGGCTTTTTCGTGAGGCTTCGACCATACCAGCCGTAAGGGATGGGATGTCATAAGCGTTCCTCATTCATTTGCACTCCATTCTCGCTTCTGTTCACTGGTGAACTTCACCCTATAAAACGTGTGACCTCGCAAAATATGACAAATTCGTTGCGAGAGATCTGGGTCACAGGAGGTCTGGGACAGAATGGCCTGCAAAACAAAAAGCGCATATTCATGCGCTTTTTGTGGGTTAACTATTGAAATGGCTGGACCGGTAGGGTGTGTTATACGGGCAAGACATCACGCGGCTTGCTGCTGCCCTCTTTCGCTGGGCCGATAACGCCACGCGCTTCCATGACATCGATCAAGCGCGCTGAGCGCGTATAGCCGATGCGCAAGCGCCGCTGTAGCAAACTGACGCTGGCCTTGTTCAGGCGGCGCACCAGCTCGACAGCTTGTTCGTAGAGTTCATCGTCTTCGTCCGTATCGCCCGTGATGGCGTTCTCATCCAACTCGACATCATCGCCGAATTGATCGGGCAGGTCGAAGCCTGTCGTGGCATCACGGTAGGCCGATGGCGATGCGGGTGCTGTTGCCCCTTGTTCGGCATTGGCGGCATCCCAGAAGGCTTGCTGCCGCACGCGGTCGCCGCGTGGCCGCACGTCATGGGTGGGGGCATCCGGCTTGGCCGATACACCCAGGTTGGTGATGTTCTGTACCGAATCGGGGTGCTCAAGGGCTTGCATCTTCCAGTAACGCACGATGTTGTCGATTTCCATATCGGATACGAACACACCCTGCATACGTACCGGAGCCGGGGAGTTACCGCTCATATAGAGCATGTCACCACGCCCTAGCAGGCGTTCCGCGCCCGGTTGGTCAAGGATAACGCGGCTGTTGGTACCATCAGACACCGCGAAGGCGATACGTGCCGGGAAGTTGGCCTTAATCAGACCGGTCACAACATCAACCGATGGACGCTGCGTGGCGATCACCAGATGGATGCCTGTCGCACGCGCCAGCGCCGCGATACGGGTGATCGTGCGTTCCGTTTCTTCCGGCGCGATCATCATCAAGTCAGCTAACTCGTCGATGATGACGACAATATAGGGCATCTGCGCGGTCGTTGCCGGGTCCCGATGTTTGTTGAAGTCGGTGATATTACGGGAGCCGGATTCGCTGAATCGCTTATAGCGGTCATCCATTTCACGGGTGACCCACTTCAAGACGCCGATGATGCGTTCGACATCGGTCACAACTGGCGCGACTAGATGCGGAATGCCGTTGTAGCCCGTCAGCTCAACACGCTTGGGGTCGACCATGATGAATTTGACGTCATCCGGCTCATTTAGTGCCAGGATACTGGCGATGATGCTGTTGACACACACGGACTTACCGGAACCGGTTGCACCTGCGATTAGCAAGTGGGGCATACCGCTGAGGTCTGCTGACACCGGGGCGCCGGATACACTCTGGCCAAGCGCGATGGTTAGCGGCTTTGTTTTTGCCGATTTCTGGAAGCTATCGGACTCCATAACATCGCGCAGGCTCACCAGCGAACTTTCTTCGTTCGGGACTTCCACACCGACATAACCCTTACCGGGCACAGGTGCTTCCACACGGATGGAGCGCGCACCCAGGGCGAGCTGCAAGTCGCGGTCGAGGCCGGCAATCGCGCCCACCTTGACGCGCTGGCGTTTGCCACCGCGGCTGCTGATGTAATCCGGCTCGACGCCGAATTGCGTAATCACCGGGCCGGTATTGACTTCTACCACGCGACCGGGCGAACCAAAGCTCTCAAGCGTTTCTTCGATAATACGTGCCTGACGCAGCAGCAGTTCGCGGTCGAATTCCTGCTCACTGCCGGATGACAACAGCGTGCGATAGTCCGGCAAGCGCCAATCGACCTTAGGCCGCGTTTGGTTGCGCACGGGCGAACTGGTCGGGCGGTCGGGCTGCACCGATAACCGCTGTTGCTGCGGGTTCTGGGCTGCATCCGGGCTCGTCTGTGCCGAAGGCAGGCGCGATGCAGGCGTCGATTGCCCGTTTTGCGCCCCCTGGAACGGCAGTTTTTCCGTTTTATGGGTTGGCATGTCGCTGGGCCGCCCAAATGGATCGTAGGTCTGTGGCGCGGCCTCATCGACATCACCCTGCGTCGGGATGACTGGCGCGTTGCTGTTTGGCCCCATACGGATTTCATTCAGCCGATCCGCGCGCGTTGCTGGTTTTTGTGGCTGTGGCGCAGACGCAGCGGGATTCGCTGGCTGTGCGCTGCCATTGCTCATGGCCGCAAACGGATTCTCTGGCAGGTTAGGCTGGCCATTTGTGGCTGCCGGGTTGCCAAACGGCGTCGGCTGTTGTGATGGCGTCGCCATCGGCTGTGATTGTGTTTGTGGCATACCGGGCTGCTGTGTTTGGGGCTGTGGTGTGCCACCCGGCTGATTGGTCCCAGCATGCAGCGGCGGAATCTGTGTTTGGGCTGCATTGGGTTGCATACCCGGTAAGGTCTGCTGGGTGCCATTCTGTGCAGTCGCGTTAGGCACAGCCATCGGCCCATTGCCGGATGTTGTGTCAGATGTACTATCGCCGTTCGTTTCGTCGTCACTGCCACGACCGCCGAACAAGCCAGCTACCAGGCCACCTGCGACAGCCCCGGCGATACCGTTACCGTTATTGGATGAATCGTTATTGTTGGACCCTGCTGGAACCGTCTCTTTGTTGCGACGGAAGCGGGAGAACAACCCGCCGCTCGATGGGGGCGTTTTGTTATTATTGCCTGCGTTGCCATTGGCCTGAGCTTCCCCGGCCTGGGTACGCCCACCCATATTGAAGCGAATATCCTGACCGAACCCTGTACCCTCTTCGCCAGCAGGGAGGGCTGCGGTCGTTGTGCCAGCATCCAGCACCGGTTGTGCCAGGTCGCTGACCGTGATATTAGGATTTTGAGCGGCTAATGCGCGCTGCTGCTCGCGTTGGAGCTTTTTAGCGCGCTGCTGCATGGCCTGATTACGCGTATAGTCGCGCAGGCTGCGCCATAGGCTAACGAAGAACGCCAGCATTTCACTGGCAGTCAGGCGCGTCGCCAACATGCCGGAGATGATGAAAGCGAAGGCCATCAAGAAGAATGACCCGATTTCGCCAACATTCACCACCAGTTGGTAGTACAATCCCGCGCCGACGTAACCGCCGCCTGTGTGGTCCGTGTTCCAGGCTTGCTCTAGCCGCGCCGACAGAATTTGCAGGCTTTGCTGCGTATCCAGGCCAGGAATGGTCTGATAATTAAAGGAATCAATCCACTGGAAGAAGATCAGCAGCGTCACAAAGCCCAGCACGATGCCCGATATGCGGATCGGGTCGATGGTAGGGGCTTGATCGCCAAAGTGGCGGATAATCAGCCACATGCCGACAGCGAACATTGTCACCGGGACAGCCAACGCCCCCCAGGCGAACATATCGCTGATGAATTCCAACACGCCGCTGATGGCTGCTTGCTCATTGCTGAGTGCTGTAAAGAACAGCACGAACGAGCCAAATACCAGCCCCACACCCAGGATGTCGAGCCAGTTATCGAGCGTCAGGCCATCGCCATCGGCTGTTTGCGGGACGCGACTGCCACGTTGCCGCCGCTGCGGGGCGGGTTTGTCATCTCCGCGGCCAAACAAGCGCCCGAAGATGCCACCACCACCGCCATCACTCTGCTGGCGACTGCGCGACGAACTCGATGATGAACTTTGATTGTTGCCACGGTTGCGTCCAAAAGGTGAGGGACGCGCACCGCTGGTTGTCGCGGCTGCGGCGGAGCTACCTGAACTCGATGGCGATGATGAGGACGATCCGCGGTTGCCAAACGTTGAGCTACCGCTTGATGACCCTGAAGTCGAACGGCCTGATGAGCCGCTGTCGTCTTTGTTCCCGCGCCCGAACATGCCACCCAGTCGGCTGCCGATGCCGCCACCGGACTTGTCGTCGTTGCCGCTGCTACTTGTGCGGCTGCTGGAACTGCTGCTCTTGTCGTCCTTGCTGCTGCTACCGAAGCGATTGGTCAGGCCACCGAGGGCGCCACCAATCGAGGTGGCGGCTCCAGTAGCCTTCGAGCCACTGCTGCCACTGCTTTTATCATCTTTATTGCCACCGCCAAACATGCCGCCCAGGCGGCTGCCGATGCCTCCACCGGACTTGTCGTCGTTGCCGCTGCTACTCGTGCGGCTGCTGGAACTGCTGCTTTTATCATCTTTGTTGCCGCGCCCGAAAAGGCCACCGAGGCGACTGCCAGATGATTTGTCGTCTTTCTTATCGTCCTTGTCACCACTGCCGGAACGACTAAAACCACCGAAACGGCTACCTGATGACGGCTTGTTATCGTCTTTGCTGTCGCTGCCGCGATTAAATGGCGAGCTGGATCGGCTGGATGACGAACTGCTCGTACTTGATGCCGACGATCCGCTGCGATTGAACGGCGAACTTGGTTTGCTACCGGGCAATCGGCCTGATGACCCGGACGAACCGCTGTCACTGTCGCTGCCGCGGTTGAATGGCGAAACGGGGCGGCTGCCCGTGGATGAACTGCTACCGCGTGTCGTAGGCGATGATGAACTCGGTGAGTTGGATGGGCTGCTGTCGCTGCCGCGGTTGAAAGGTGAGTTGGGGCGGCTGCCAAATGAGGACGAACCACCTGGCCGGAAGCTGCTCGACCCGGAGGATTTGTCATCGCTGCCTTTATCGCGTGGGTCCTGGCGGCTGCCGGATGTATATTTACTGCCTCCAAACCGCGAAGATCCAGTACTGCTGCTACCCGTACTGCTAAACGGCGATGTGGGACGCGAAGAACCCGTACTTGGCGAACTGCTGCTCGGCGAGTTGCCAAAAGGCCGGATATTACTGCGCGCAGGTGAGGACGTACCTGTCTTACCGAACGTCGACTCGTCATCATCGTCGTCGTCATCATCCAGATCGATGTACTCGTCGTCGTACTCGTAATAATCGTCGTCGTCTTCGTATTCGTAATCGTCGTCGTAGTCGCTGAAACCCATAGCGGACGAACCCTATGCACTTCGATCAGATCAAATTGGGGACTGCTTTAGGGACTGCAAAATAGATACCCTGATGGATACCTTTGAAAACTTGCAATTTGGAAGTGACTTACCTTCCATTTTTATCGGCAATCACCCACTCTAGTAGCATACCATACTTTACCATTTACGACATCGGGATTAGCACATATTTTCTAAAAGAATGCTATAAGAAATGGGCTAACCTTACTGGCTACTACGGGAAAATGGGCCATTCTGTTTCAATGTGTAGTATGAAGATCGCTATTCTTATTTCACTAATCGCTTATAAGCGGAACTTGAGGTGATCATTTCACGAATCTTGTCCGAAGGTATTCCAAGCTCAATAAGGAAGCATATTTGTAAAATGATTTTGAGTTTTTGAGCGAGGTAGTAAAGTTGCCCTGGATCAGTAACGGCATATTTACTATCAGTGTAATGCGTGTAATAGTTTCGTGTTTCAGTGACTTTATTGACAAAATCTTTGAATCGGCCAATGAGATTATTCATTTCATCTTTATACTCACTAAGCACTTCGTTTAGTAAATGTTTCAACCTTGTCCGAAGTGAAAATTCGTATCCATATTGCAGAAAGCCCTTTAAACGATTTTTTAGCCTACTATTTATATCATCTGGTAGTGCGTTATACATCGCTTCGTAATATTTCTGATAGTCCTCCTTCGAAACGTATTTCCCCTCATGAAAATCGCGATGATATGTTTCGATGGTCTGTGCGAGTATAAGAAATTCTAGATTTATGTATATTGGAGGTACATAAAACAGACCAAAGTACAAATCAAAAACATGTTTGTATTCTTTTGACTTATCGAACCATTTTTCCAGGCATTCGGTTATTATCTCTTCAACCTCTTCAAATCTGAACAACATAAATCGTCTATCTATCGGCTTATTCTCAACATTGGCAAATTTGCTGAAAACGCGAATTCTCTTTGCTGAAGAAGTTGCATTTTTATCTGACGAAGAAGTGCGAATTGTACCGATAATAGATGTTGGGATAGCAGGACGATATGTGGCTAGAGTAAGAAAGTTTTGTAAATTGTAGACGTAGACATCCATGTATTGTTTAAAAGACAGAGGACTTTTTGGAGTCAGGATGAAGGCACTATCGTGATATAGGTGGGATTCAGAGAACGATGTTAGGGTTGGTTCAAACTTCACGCTTGAACTAATTCTAATATTCATATTTTGGATTGAAGATGCAAGTTCTGGTTCGGCGTACTCAAGTTTAATTGTGCCAAGTTTGTTGTCGGTATCAAGATCGTTATGGAACCTTCCTAATCCTAACCAATTGGTCAAATTAGTTAATTCCACAATCAGTGAGTCGAACTGGATTTGTGCCGGAGTATTGAAATGTTGGCCTACATAGATATTTTCGACATCAAACTGAGCTTCTCGAACAAAAATATTGCGGAAATTCATCGGACTTTTTATTTGCCAGCAATTCTCAAGGGTGATCCGTTCTCCTAAATGATTGATACCATGAATAATCTCAATATGCACATTTGAGCCAGGCACGAATTGTGTCCATCCTTTAACAGTTTGTGTATCAGGAATGCCGTCCAACAATAGTTCAGTAGTGTTATAAGTTATTAAATATAGTGTTGCGCCGTCGGATGGATTAAAGGATAGAATACCGTACAGAGCTTGTTTAGGTGATTCTGGCAACTACCATTTACCTTTGAATTCAAATGCTTCCATCTTTTCCTCTTTAATAATGCCATTTACTAACAACAAACTAGCCTAGATATTCAAGTGAGTCAACTCTCCTACACGACCGCCATGTCAAAAGTGACAGTCGATGTTACAATAACTCCATAATCGTATCGCTGAGGAGCCGGATATATGCCCCGCTGGGAATCATTTAATTTCTTCTTACAAGAGGCGATGCAGACACCAGACCCCGTTGATCGGCAGAAGTTGGTGAATGAACTGCTGAATGAACGGCCCACCTGGCCCTGGATCGAGGGCAATAAAGCCACTTTTGTCTATTCCGGCGGGAATGTACAGTCGGTGGCCCTGAACCTCGATATTATTGAGCGTGACCCGCCCTTTGATACATTACAGCGTCTGGAAAATACCTCGCTGTGGTACGTGCAGCGTACGTTCCGGCGCGATGATCTGCTTGACTATCTCTTGGCGGTCAATGACCCCATGACCCCCCTGCGCGAAGAAACGGACTTCATCCAGCGCATGAGCTATTGGCAGCCCGATGCCCGCAACCCCCAGCGCATGATTACCGCTGAAATCACCGTAAGTGTGCTGCGCATGCCTGGTTCGCGTCCCTTCCCGGATTGGCGCAACATGGCCAACGTGCCGCGCGGCCAAATTTACGAGCACAACTTCGACAGCGCCCGCATGGGCTTCAGTGGGCGCCAGGTATGGGTATATACCCCCCCCGGCTATGACATTAACGATGATCGTAAGTACCCGCTGTTGATCCTGCTCGATGGCCAGTCGATGGTTGCGCCGCTGCAAGTGCCCTACATGGCGGATGCCCTCATCAAGCATGGTCGCATGGAGCCGGTGGTCATCGCCATGAAGCAGAGCGGCAATCAGGCCACCCGCATCAACGATTATGTAAGTAACGATGATCATTACCTGGCCATGCACGATGAACTGGTACCTTTCCTGGCCGATGCTTACAATATTGATACCAGTGACCTGGGTATTGGTGGCATGGGTGTCGGTGCGATTGCAGCCGCCCACTGCGCTCTGACCAACCCCGACGACTTCCAGCATTTGATGATGCTGTCACCGCCATTGGGTCGTGGGCGTGCCCAGGAAAAATTGCTGCAATATGCGGATCGCTTCAAAAATGCGGATAAGCTGCCGCGCTATATCTTCCAGTCGGTGGGGCGCTATGAACAGCTTCAGCGCTTCTATATCCCCGGTGTTGCTCTCGCGCAACTGCTCCAACAGCGTGAGCATGACCAGGGCGACATTGATGTCGATCACAAATTTGTTGAATTGGGCAGTGGTCACAGCTTCGTTGCCTTCAAGAGCATCCTGCCGGAAGCCCTGGCCCATATCTATCCTGCTGGCGGCTAATCTTCCTTAGTACCGACCGTAGAGGCGCGACATGTCGCGCCTTTTTACGTTTCTCGTATCCGTACTCGCCTTACCTGGAATTGCACACCATATATTCCCAGGCCGATGGCGACTAACAGCTTGCCCCCTACCACGAAAAAAGCCAATGGCAGCACCGACTGCGCGACTGTTTCCGCAGGGATGCCATATATATGTAGACCGTAACTCTGGACAATGCTCATCAGCGCCAGGGCAAAGCTGCCCCCGAACATCCCCGCGCTGATTGTCCAGAGCGGCACATAACCCGTTACCCGCCGATTTTGCCCGCGTAGTTCCGCCGCCCCCTGGTTGAGTAGGGCCAGTACCCAGGCGATTAACGCATAGTACATCAGGTCGGATTGTAGGGTTGGCCAGGTCGTATCAACTAGATAGGGCTGCACGCTGGCCAGACTGAGCACACCTGCCAGTACGCTCATCAAAATGAGCAGCAGCACACCGATGACCAACCAGGGTGCGGTCAGGGTACGGGTCGGGTTGCGGTCGCTGAGGGCGCGATAGCTGTGCGCCGCGAAGATGCCATAGGCAATGGGCACCCACAATAGCAGTAGGCTGAGGGATGTCACTTGCGCCAGCGATAGTAGTAACCCGGCGACAGTCAGCATGATGACCGTACTGCGTAAGCCACGCAGCACCCAGGGCCTCTGCACATTACTGACGCGCAGCATCAGCCAGAACGCGACTGGCAGCGCCATCAGCATATAACCGACCGTCAGCCGCAGCCACCAGGCGACTTCAAAGCGCCATGCCAATAGACTGCTGACGATCACCACCAGCAGCCCGCTAGCCCACACGCGCAGCAGCCCATCATGCCGACTATGGAACCAGAGGATTCTTAGCAGGTTGGTGGAAGGTGGCTGAGGGTCGCTGTTGAGAGCGATGGTGACGCCCCCCGCCAGCAATCCGAGCATCAGCGCCATGTTGCGCAGGGCACTCGTTACGGTCGCCATCTCAGCCGGAATGACCGAATCAGGCAGCAGGCGCGTGCTGGACAGCAGATCGCAGGCAGCCATAAGTAGGATGAGCAGCAGCGTCAGGCTGAACAGGGCATACAGCACGCGCTTATGAGCAGTCGTCACAGTGCACTACTTTCGAGCAAGGCTGCTAACAGCATGAAGACTACATAGCCGATACTCGCCAGCACAAAAACAGCGACCGCCCAGCCCAGCAGCTGCCAGTGCCAACCTCGCAGGAGCGGACGTTCATACATAGGTTAACTTTTTTGTTCCTGTGAAGTCATTGTCTACGTCTTTTACTGAACCTGTTCGCCTGTGCTAACATTCCAGTGTTGTATGGAATTCCCCGCATGAATTTCAATTGTTGTGGCATCTATAAAATACCATTCATTGCCACGAACATAAGGAATGCGGGTGATAGGCAAACGATCTTGTATCGTGTCTGGCAGATTCTGTAAATCCCATACACGGATAGCCTCAGTCCCCGATACAGCCAAATAGCGATTATCTTGTGAAAACTGATGGATACGTCCGCCATTACCTTCATCATTTAGGACGGTGGCATGGTCTGGTTGGTTGATAGGGTATACGGTGATACCAGGGACTTGTACATCGGTGAACTGACTATAAAGCACAATATAGCTGGCATCTGGCGAGAATGCATAGCTTGGACTGCCAACATGAGACGGGGAGCCGTTCCAAGTGCGAGAAGCTGAAAAATGTTGATATCGATTAATTTCTGCACCCGTATTTATATCTAAGGCGTATACACTGCCCCAGTTTGTCCATATCCAACCTCTGGCCATATCCCAATAAACTTGTGATTGAGCAGTACCTTCACTGTATGGATAGAAGGCTATCTCTTGCATGCCGCCTGTATCTGCGTTCCAGAATATAGACCTGAATCGCCGTGTACTAATTACTGCTCGTCGACTATCAGGACTCCATTCCACAAACGTGATGCGCCAGGATGTCGGACCAATGCCTGTGTATACACGTTCATTGGTTGTGATGTCATAGACATAAATTTGTGGATCACTGTGCCAGGGCCAAAATACCCTGTCGACTGAGCCATCCTCGTTGGTGGCGGGAGGGCGGTTTAGAACGCCTTCGTTGACCACCAGATAGCGGCAGTCCGGCGACCAGTTGATAATGCGCAGATCATCTTCAAATTGGTCAACGAATTGAATTTGGTCGCCCGTTGACCAATCCACCAGCCAGAGCTGTTTGGTGCTGTTGCTATATCGGGCGAAGGTATTCGTGCTGACGTAGGGGCTGTTGGGATTTTCACAATTATCAGGAATGCCATCCTCGGCAGAGACAGAGGCAACCCCAATCAAGCATACACACAGTAATAAAAACAGGTGGCGCATCAGACATCCTTATAAGTACGTTTTTACTTATGATATTTCAGACATGTCGTGTTTGCCCGACGCTTCGCCTATGCCTCCCATATTCTAGGAAGACCCGCAGGCTCAACTGTACAAATTGTATGTGCATTTTAGTACAAGCGAATTTTGGCCAAGGTTTTGATTCGGTTGTTAGTTACTTTCACCAAAAAGAAATCGCGGAATTTAGTGAAAACTAGGGAGAATGACCAAAGAAATCGGATATATAATGCGCATCTGTTAGCTAGATTTTAGCCAAAGTTACCAAAATACACGGAGTTCCCTGACATGTCATACGTTCTCCCCGATTCAGCGAAAGAATCACCAGCGGCCCTGCTCAGCTACGCAAAAGAACAAGGCGTTGCCGAAATTGACCTGCGTTTTACCGATATTCGCGGTATGGTCCAGCATTTTAGCATGCCCTTGTCGATGGTAGATGCCGACGACTTTGAAGAAGGCTTCGGCTTTGATGGCTCAAGTGTACGTGGTTTCCAGACCATCAATGTCTCCGACATGATTCTGTTCCCAGACCTCAGCACAGCGATGATGGATCCTTTCTTCGCTAGCCCAACCCTGGCTATCAAGTGCGACGTCTCTGACCCGATCACCCATGAACCCTATGCCAATGACCCGCGTGGCATTGCCAAGCGTGCAGAAGAATATCTCAAATCCACAGGCATTGGTGATACAGCTTTCTTCGGCCCGGAAGCTGAGTTCTTCCTTTTCACCAACGTCCAGTACGAAGTCGGCCCCAACAAGAGCTTCTATCAGGTAGACAGCCATGAAGGCTTCTGGAACACAGGCAGCCCGGACCCGGCGATGAACTACCTCAACCGCATCAAAGAAGGTTACTTCCCGCTGCCGCCACTGGACAAGACCCAGGACGTGCGCGCGGACATGGTGGCCACGATGATGGCTGCTGGCATCGACATTGAAGTTCATCACCACGAAGTCGGTGGTGCAGGCCAGGCAGAAATCGACATGCGCTTCGACACCCTGCTGCGTATGGCAGACAAGCTGCTGGACTACAAGTACATCGTTAAGAACGTAGCCGCTAAATATGGTCTGATCGCAACCTTCATGCCCAAGCCGCTGTTTGAAGATAATGGCTCCGGTATGCACGTCCACCAGTCGATCTGGAAAGACGGCAAGCCGCTGTTTGGTGGCGACCAATATGCTGGTTTAAGCCAGATGGCCCTGTGGTACATCGGTGGTGTGCTCAAGCATGCGCAGGCGCTGCTGGCCCTGACCAACCCGACCACCAACAGCTACCGTCGTCTGGTCCCAGGCTATGAAGCACCGGTGAACCTCGTTTACAGTGCCCGTAACCGCTCGGCTGCCATCCGTATCCCGATGTACAGCAGCAGCCCCAAGGCCAAGCGTGTCGAAACTCGCTTCCCCGACCCGACGGCCAACCCATACCTGGCGATGCCTGCGCTGCTCATGGCAGGTCTCGACGGTATCAAGAACGAAATTGATCCGGGTAACCCCTTCGAAGTCGACCTGTACGATTCCGAAGATGTGGAAACCCCAACCACCCCGCCGACATTGGGTGGCGCGTTGGATGCCCTCAAAGAAGATCACGACTTCCTGCTGGAAGGTGGCGTCTTCACTGAGGAATACCTCAACATGTACATTGACTACAAGCAGACCGAGGAAGCCGATCAGGTTGCCATGCGTCCGCATCCATACGAACTCAAGCTGTACCTGGACTTCTAAATCAGAGATCAGCGTCCCAAACATCGAATTAACGTTTCTCCTCCTATATGTTGTGCGAAAGACCGCTGTCAGGGGCGGTCTTTTGCATTCCACAAATGGCACGTTCCGACATGGATACCATCATGGACACCATTTTTTAGAGCCTTTTATCCATCGAGGTGCATCGAATCAGGTTATGATTAACCTGTAGCTCGCTGATGTGAGCCGGGTTGAAATGATTGCTGAGGAGGGCTTATGCGCCGCCGTGTCTTGTTTGTGTTATGGGGCTGTGTGTTTTTATTACTGCCGAATGCGCTGAGTGTGGCGCAGAGCGGCCCCATTGTTCTGGAAATCAACGAACCCTATCGCTTTACGCTGCAAGAGGGGGCTTTGTTCGATGACCTGCTGCTGTTCCAGTTCTCAGCCCCGGACCAACCTGTAGCCATCAGCCTGCGCACATCCGATGAAGCGTTGGAACCTGCGTTACTGGTCTTCGATGTTGATGGCAACGAAATCGCCCAGTCCTATGGTATGGATGACCTCAGTTTTACCCTGCCTCAGACGTACAACGGCAATGTCTACCTGCGTGCCGGTCGTCAGGAGTGGGTTGACCAGGGTGGGGAATTATCTGTGCTGGTGCAGACGGTAGATACACAGCCGATTCCCTTTGGTGAAGTCGTGACCAGCACCCTGCCGACCGAAAATCACCTGGCTTTTTATGGCTTCCAGGCGAGCACCGGACAGCTCATTCAATATGGCAGCGATTGCGATGAGTGCGGCATCGTCATTTTCCAGCAGGATGGCAAGTACTTCGATGACACAGGCGTTTATGAAAATCCCGGCGCGTATCTGGCACAAATTCCTATTGATGGCACCTATACGCTGATGCTTAGTTCGCCACGTCCCAATATGGAATACGAGCTTGAAGTCGGCCTGGTGGAGCCACAGCCGCTTGTCAGTGGCCAGCCCATGAACGCGGCCATCGGCGAGGAACCCGCCTACTTCTCGTTTGAAAGTTCTGCAGACAAAGCCTGGGTCATTAGCACCGACCTGCCCGATACAGGTGGTCGGGAATTGCGTGTTGTTTATTTGGGTGATGAGCGTCCGTTGTGGGAGTCGGTTGTCGCCTTCGACCAGGGCAGCGGCCCGAATGGCAATGCCCGTATCGCGCCCTTTGTGGCGCCTGAAGATGGCATTTATTATGTCATGGCTTTCTACTTTGATTACAGCGGCGTGGGTGCGGCTGTCAATGGCACGATTTTGCTGCAACCTTCGAGTTTGCTGTCGCTGGCGCCGGGGCTGTCTTTGCAAGGCGAAATTACGCCTGACAGCGGTCCAGTAACTTATTTATATGAGGGCACAACGGGCGAGGTCATCAACCTGGCGCTGGAACGCTTATCGGGCGAGGCCGGGTTATCGCTGGATGTCATCGGGCCGGAAGACGAGATCGTGCGTATGGGTGGCCTGAACGCGATTCGCTTCCAGCCGACGTTGGTGCTGCCCGTCGATGGCACATATCGTATCATCGTCAGCGCTGTGACCTATGAGCAGCCCGCTATCACCTATTCACTGGTGGTGAATCAGGAGTGATTTCGCGGCTTATGTATCGATGTGTGCTTTTAAAAACTGGACGATCTGCTGCTGAAAGTCACGCGTGACTTGTGGGTTGCCCCACCAGATCATGTGCCCAAATTGCTCGACAGAGATCAACTGGCTAGTAGGGATATGCTGGTGAGCATATTCGGCATTCGCGTAGGGCACATCGCCATCGTATCGGCTGTGAACAATAAGCGCCGGGGCTTGGATCTGGTCGAGTGCCAGCTCCGCCATTGTCTGCTGGACATCCAGATCGTTCATGACACCGTCGTAACGCGCCAGGGCCGGGACCATCGCATGGGCCAGCGCAAAAACTTGCTGGCGTTGGGTTGGGTCGGCCAGGATTTGCTGAATCAGGCGTTGGCCTGTAGGCATATCATAGGTCGTTTCCGTTCGGACGAAGTCTTGCAGCGTCAATGCGGTTAAGTGGTGCATGGCCTGGTAGATCAGGAAATAAGCCGGATCTTGCCAGCGGCGTGTCATGACCAATTTGCCGAGTGTGCTGTTAAGCTGGTCATCGGATAGCTGTGTTTGTTTGCTGATGGCGGACATCAGCACCAGTGCCTGTGTGCGCTGTGGGTAGCGAACTGCAAATGACAGGGCGGCAGGCCCACCCGCAGAGACACCGACGATGGCGACGTTTTCCACGCCCAGGTGATCCAGCAGGGATGCGAAAACGTCCGCCTGTGCGCTTGGAGTGCTATGGTCATCTAATGGGGTTCCCAGGTAGCCAGGACGATCTGGCGTTAAGA
The DNA here is from genome assembly GCA_002699585.1 of Anaerolineaceae bacterium. GTDB lineage: Bacteria > Chloroflexota > Anaerolineae > Aggregatilineales > Phototrophicaceae > Phototrophicus. The sequence goes on from PABP01000014.1 coordinate 225,909, forward strand.
CGGTGAAACCGGCCTCGACCAGGAATTCCAGCATGAACCAGCCATTATGGCCGACGTTGCCGCCATGTGAGTGCAGCACAACCGGCCCGGAGCCACGCATATCATATTGCACAGGGCCTAGTTCCGTTTGTGCAACGTGGCCTTCCTTAGTGACGCGCAGTGTTTGTTGTGCTAGCCACTTACGATAAATGCCTTGGAGCCAAGCAAACGCCAGCGACAATAATGCCACAAATATACCCATGAAAACGACCAATCGTCGCAGCATTTCTCAGTCCTTTCTTTACTAAGCTGATCGCAAACTTACAGAGCGTACGAATGGATCATACAACAGAAAAGACCGCTCTTGGCAGCGGCCTTTTAGGGTCAATATAGGCACGGGGATAATACATCTGGGGGCAATGCTTCCAAAAGGTGTAGGCCCCACGTCAATCGACAATTTCGGGTCGCATCTCCAGGTGCTTTTCGTTATCCATAGAAACCCAGGTGCCGCATTCGCCGCCTCTTTCCGACAGGCCCATCTCGATAGGCTGGCCGTTCATCTGGAGCACAGGATGATACCATTGGTGGACTTTTTCAGCTTCGCCAACCAGATAATGGCCAATCAAGGCCCTGCGGAATCGATCTGTGGTCGTGTTGGGTAAACTACCATGAACCAGTTGCCCGTTAAAGAACAACACGTCCCCGGCATGCATTTGTACTGGGACAAGGGTGGCATCGTCGGGTAGCTCGACGGTCACATCGGTGAAGCTGATGGCGTTGTCGGCATCTGTGGTACACAGCAAAGGCCAGGTATGGCTGCCAGGGAGCACTCGTAAGCAGCCGTTGGATTCATCACAATCATCGACTGCCATCCAGGCGGCAATGCAGGTGCCCGGTTGGACGCGCAGGAAATACTGGTCCTGATGCATGGCTTGTCCGCGTGCCCCGGCAGGTTTGAAGTAGAACATCGTTTGGGCGACAAACGGTTCGCGTCCGAGTAAATCGACCAGCACAGCATTAATGCGCTTATCGATAACCCATTTCAGACTGGCTTCGTCGCGGCGATGAGGTTGCATGATGCGCGGATACTGAACCAGGGGGTCGTTGGATGCAGGGTCAATATCATCGCGTTGTGCATTCTGTTCCTGGCGCATGGTTTCAAAATGGGTACGGTAAAAATTAATTTCTTCCTTGTTAAATAAATCGCTGACGACCAGATAGCCTTCCGTATCAAATTGATGTTTCTGTTTGTTGGATAGCATCGTCTCTTTGTCCTATTTTGTGTTACTGAATAAGGTAAACTGAGGCACGACACCTGTCAAATAATTGGAGACACCAGATTGGAGATACAAGATGGACCATTCGCTTTTTGACAACCGCAAGTATCCCGTCGTTGATGCCCGCGAGGGCTACGGCGAATGGGCCAAAACCTACGAGCAAATCGTCCAGGACGTGATGGACCTGCGGATGTTCAATTGGGTGCAGTCGGTCGATTGGGCATCGGCTGATGCCATTCTTGATCTGGCTTGTGGAACCGGGCGCATTGGCCAATGGCTGCGCCAGCTCACATCCGCCCCCATAGATGGGGTGGACTTCACGCCACAGATGCTGTCCCAGGCCCATGACCGCGGCTTGTATCGTAATTTGACCGAAGCCAGCGTCACCCAGACAGGCCTGTCAGATGCCGTTTACGACCTGTGCGTGCAATCCCTGGCGGATGAACATCTGCCGGAATTAGAACCCCTCTATGCAGAAGTCGCCCGACTGACGCGCCCTGGTGGTCAATTTGTGATTGTGGGTGTGCATCCGCAGTTCTTTATGCAGGGCATGCCGACCCACTTCGACCGTGATTCCGGCGAAACCGTGACCATCCGCACCTATGTCCATCTGCTGAGTGACCATGTGCAATCAGCCCTGGCCGCTGGATGGACGCTCCAGGAAATGCACGAGGGCCTTATCGACGATGATTGGATGCAGGTCAAGCCCAAGTGGCGTAAGCATTACGGCCAGCCCATCAGCTTCGTCATGGTATGGCGTAAAAATGCATCTGCCACGTAAATTACGATATTGTAGGGATAATGAATAAGAGGATCGCTATTGTATCGTAGGGACGCAGCATGCTGCGTCCGTTTTATGACATTTTATTAAGGAACTGCGTCTGTGTATCCTAATCGCAGAACCATGCGCCTACCATACTATGATTACACCGACGCAGGTGCTTATTTCGTCACCGTATGCGTGGCGCAACATCGCTGCATATTAGGCGAAGTACAGGATACGGATGTTGCTCTCAGTCGTATGGGGCAGATTGCTTTGGCCATGTGGGAAGACCTGCCTGAACATTTTTCACAGGTTCATCTTGATCAGTTTGTAGTCATGCCAAATCATGTTCATGGCATTCTTTTTATAAAGAATGAATCTCAGGATAATGAACAATCTGCCTCAGTGCGGACGCAGCGTGCTGCGTCCCTACGACGTCCCATGCGGACGTTTGGCCCACTCCAAGCAGGCGAACTTGGAACTATCGTGCGTTCTTATAAATCGGCAGTCACCCGACAAGTTAATTTGCTGAGGCAAACTCCTGGTCACTCATTATGGCAGAAGAAATATTACGAACATGTCATCCGTGATGAACCTGATCTAAATCGTATTCGGCAGTACATTGTGACCAATCCATCGCGTTGGGCAGAGGACAAATACTATCGTGATTGATTTCTTACGATAGTACATAAAAAGGACGCAGTGGCTGCGTCCTTAGATGATCTTGTGAGTTGGGTCGAAGCAATACACCCCGATAATTTTGATAGCTGCGGAAAGAACTATGCCGCATTCGCCGACTCACGCCGCCGTTTGAGTTCCGGCAGCAGCAGTAAGGCAATCAGGCCGTTCAGCACGACGATGACCGTGCTGCCTTCATGGCCGAGCACACCCAGCGGCAGCGGAATCTGGATCAGGAAAGTGCCTAGCACCAGCATGATAATCACGGCAATGGCGAAGGTGATGTTCTGCCAGACGACGCGGCGCGCCTTCTTGGCCAGGTCAATCGCGAACTCAATGCGCTCGATGCGGTCGGCCATCAGCACGATGTCAGCCGTTTCCAGAGCAACGTCGGTCCCGGCAGCGCCCATGGCAATACCGATGTCAGCCAGGGCCAGCGCCGGGGCATCATTGACGCCATCGCCGACCATCGCCACCTGGCCGTAGGTCGCCTGCAAATCCCGCACGGCTTCGACCTTCTCATCGGGCATCAGTCCGGCATGCACACGGTCGATGCCTAGCTCGGCGGCCAGTGTCTTGGCGACGCGCTCGTTATCGCCCGTCAGCATGGCGACAGCCACACCCTGCTTATGCAGATCGTCAATGATTTGCTTGGCTTCCGGGCGAACCTCATCGGCCATCGCAATCAGGCCCATCCAGTCACAGCTATCTTGCTTGAGTTCACAATCGGCGCTGCAGTTGTTGCAATTATCCTGACGCAGCACGCCAATGACTGTGCGCCCCATGCTTTCCAGTCGTTCATACTCGCTCTGGAGATGATCCGGCGCGGGTTCCAGCGTTTCCAGGTAGCGTAGGCTGCCCAGATGCACCGTGCGACCATCGACCTCAGCGGCGATGCCCTGGCCCGGGACTGCCTCGAACTGCTCAACTTCTGGCACGGTTACATTTTGTTCTTCAGCATAGCGTACGATAGCCCGCGCTAGCGGATGCTCTGAACGGGCTTCCACAGCAGCAGCGACCGCCAGTAAATCATCACCACACAGCTCGCAGCAAGAGGTGACATCGGTCACGGTTGGCTGACCATAGGTCAGGGTGCCGGTTTTATCGAAGGCGATGGCCTTCACGCTAGCCAGCGATTCGATGTATGCGCCACCTTTGAACAGGACGCCGCCACGGGCTGCGGCAGCAATCGCGCTGATGAAAGCCGCCGGCACGCTGATAATCAAAGCACATGGCGAAGCGACTGTCATCAGGACCATTGCCCGGTAAAAGTTGCTCTCGAAGTCGGCCAGGCCTAGCAGCGGCGGAATGATAATGAACAGGATCGTGGCCACGATGATGAACATGGCATAGCGCTGCTCAAACGTATCCAGGAAACGCTCGGTCGGCGCTTTGCTGTCCTGGGCTTCTTCCACCATCTTGATGATGCGCGCCAGGGTGGTTTCCTCGGCGGCTTTGGTCGGGCGAATATCGAGAATGCCTTGTTTGTTGAGCGTCCCTGCGAAAACCGTATCGCCCACGCCCTTATCCACGGGCATCGATTCACCCGTAATGGGTGATTCATCCAGCGCGGATTGACCGTTAATAACGGTGCCATCGACCGGGATACGTTCACCGGGCTTGATGAGCACTTCGTCATCTAGCCGGATGTCTTCCAGGCCGACAGTTATGGTCTGACCGTTACGGCGCACGTTGGCCTCATTCGGATACAGCTTGAACAGGCTCTTAATGGCTGTCCGGCTGCGGTTGATAGCGTAGTCCTGTAGCACGTTACTGAGCGAGAACAGGAAGAGTAGCAGCGCGCCTTCGTGCCATTGGCCGATGACCGCCGCGCCCAGTGCTGCCAGCACCATCAGCAAATCGACGTCGATGGTCTTTTCGCGCAGGCTTTCAATAGCGGTCTGGGTGCCGTAAAAGCCACCGGCAACATAAGCGATCAGCCCCAGCAACCCGGCCACCCAGGCGGGGAAGTCTGCAGCTTGTTCAACGAAGATGCCCAATAGTAGGGCTGCTAAGGTCACAGCGACCAAACGTGGCTCCAGCCAATCTTTGGATAGCCAAGTGGTCTTTTCTTCCGCCTCTGCGGTGGGTTGTTTTTCTACAATCCCGACTGTCGATGTCATGCTTGTTTCCTCACGCATATACAATGCGATTAAATACAGTTTAACGATTTCGATGAGATCATTTTAACCGTAGTTAATTGATGATGCAACCTGTATAAATCTTACTTTTATCAGATGTTCATCTTCTATTATCTCATGGATTGCTCAAATGCTTGGATGACGCCTGTTACCAGCAGCAGGTGATTTCACGCCTTTCCGCTGATACATAGGCCAGTCTTTCGCATTTTGGAATTTGATTTTGCCTCGCATTGCTGCCTGTTACGGACTAAAATGGCAGCATGCCGACACCATTCATGCATTTACGAATTGCCTACAACCTCTTAGAAGATGAAGATCTACCGAGTGATGCTCACGAGATCATCGCTGGGGATTTGCCTGCCTATTTACTGGGCAGCATCGTCGCTGATGCCCGTGTTTACCCCGGTGCTGACCGCGAACTGACGCATTTTTATCGCTATGATCGGCCCATGCCTGACCATCCCTGGTGCGAAATGCTGCGTCAGAACCCGACTCTGGTCCAGCCAAAAACAGTGTCCGAGCGCGCTTTCGTCGCCGGGTATGTGGCTCACCTGGGCGCAGATGAATTCTGGTCGCGTAATGTGTTGGGGCCGTACTTCGCCAATGGCGATTGGGGCGGCGATTTGCATCGGCGCTTCTTTATATTGCATCTGCTGCTGATTACGCTGGATGAGCGCGACGAAGCTTGCATCCCGGCAGATGCGGCTGATTTGCTGCGACAGGGCGTTCCGCATAATTGGTTGCCCTTCATGGATGACGCCGTTATCGAAGGTTGGCGTGATTACCTGGCAGACCAGCTTACAGGCATCAGCGAGACAGTCGACATTTTTGCTCAGCGTGTGCATCGGGAACCCGCCGAATTGCGGCGTATGGTTGATGACCCGCAGCAAATGCACGAGCTATTTTGGCAGCATATCTCGCCAGAACTCATGGTCGAACTTGAGAAAAATATGTACATTTTCTCGCGTCAGCAGCTCATTGATTTCGTTAAGAGCTTCAACGATTAGACCTGCTCATAGGGATTAACCTCAATTAAAAAATGAGAATCATTTAAATGACAAAGAATCTTTATTCTTTTCTACGATATTCGGCGTTACTCTAAAATTAGAACGAAGATAACCATTATCCTGATTATCTTGTATCTATCTCCCTTCCCCCTAACCCTTTGCTGAAGGCCGCGACGAGCGGTCTTTTGCGTTTAATGAGCTGGTGAAGTTTTTAGTTCAAAGCAATTGTGCATTTGTAAAACTGACTTCATCATAGAGGCAGTACTTTTATTAGAAAGGCAGGATATGTTTAACAGCTATGAGCACTTGAGAGAGCAAATCCGCGCGCATGGTTTGGGCGAGATTGAAGAGCGCATTGTTCAAGTTGCTAAACCTTCTATCCGTATAGAGCCAACGCCTGCTAATGATGACGACCTACCCATAGGCGCTTCTAAATTCTATGGCAATCCCGATCTGCCTCCGGGCTTCCAGTGGCCATATTGGAGCGACTTGCCCATGATCTTTGGTATGCAACTGAGACTATCAGATGTTGCAATCGCTTGGGGCGCTGAGAATAATCCCCTTCCATCAGAGGGTTGGCTCTACTTTTTCTTTGGAGACACTTACTATCTAGAAAGTGAAGAAAAAGATTGGCAAATATATTATGTGCCGAACGAAAAGCAACCATTAAAAAGGTTGATTCAACCGGAACCTGATAAGAAAAAACATCCTCACTCTAAAAAAATAGTATTGTCACCTCAGTGTATAAAATTCTCAAAGAAGCTGTCTTTACCAGACTATATGCCGCGTTTCATCACGCCGTCAATTTACGAGACACTGTATCAGGGCATGTCGCCAGCAGAAATACGCGTAACCTGGGAGTCTTTCTCCACGTTGCTGCGTACCAATTATCCCCGTCCATGCTATCAGCTGCTTGGACATGCCCGACCTCCACGTCGACCTGTTGAATATGACTGTGTCATAGTGACGCATCAGCTACAGAAAGAACTTGATGCGTCGGGAGAGACATTTACTTATCGGCATCCAGATGGTGATATTGTTGATGTAGAAGCTGAGTCTGAAAACTGGTTATTTCTCTTTCAGATTGATGCATCAATATTCGCTGAGCAGGGCTTTGAGCATGGGACATGCTATGCATGTATTCCTAGAGATAGTCTAAGTGAAAGATATTTTGAAGATTGCTGTGTTGTAGTTCAATAAAATATGCGTTTTTCTCTGTGCCTTTGTGCCTCTGCGTCTCTGCGTTGTCTTTTCTTTGACCTTCCAACCTTCGCGCCTTTGCGTTAAATCGTTTCTTATTTAGCCTCCATGTTCTAATACACTTCATCTGCGCCAAGTGCAACAATTAGGTTATACTGGACGTATACGATAGGTAAGCAATCCATCAAATACACTGACGCACGACCCGTCAACCAGCCACAGAAGGCAACCCAATATGAACCAACAAGCCAACGTCAATGACCCCATGCAGGAAGTGGGACGTCTGGTCCAATGGGGGGTACATAACCTCGTCAACTGGCAGCGTAGCCAGAACACCGCCCCGATTGATTACATTCAGTTCAACCTGCCGGCACAGATGCCGACCATGCCTGACCCGCGCAACATCATTTTGCAGCGCATCCAGGGTAAGAGCGCCATCAGTCTAATGGAGATCGAAAAGGCGTTCCAGCGCATCGCACTCGACAACCGGCCCAAGGGCGTGTTGTTGTACTTACAGGGCGCACAGATGTCGCTGGCGGAGTTGCAAATGCTGCGCGGGAGCATCAAGCGCCTGCGGGAGAGTGGCAAGCGGGTAGTTTGCTACGCCAAAAGTTACGACCTGCGTACCTATTATGTCGCCAGCGCTGCCGATGAAATCCTGCTGCAACCGGGTGGCGATGTCTCGCCTATCGGTCTGTTGATGCAGCAGCTCTTTCTCAAAGACTCGTTGCAATGGGCAGGCATTGAGGTGGATGTTGTCGCTGTGACGCCCTATAAGAGTGCGATGGACCAGTTCAGCCGCACCGACCCCAGCGAAGAAGTCAAAGAGATGATGAACTGGCTGCTGGATTCGCAGTATGGTCAGATCGTCAGTGGCATCGCTGCAGGGCGCAACATCAGCGAAGACGACGTGCGCGCCATGATCGACAACGCGCCCTATATCGACTTGATGGCCCTGGAAAATGGCTACATCGATGGCATCACCAATGAAGAAGGGCTGCGTGCCCATCTGGATGCTAAAGACATCGTGTTGTGGGATAAAGCCGATGGCATGATTATGGAAAAGTGGCTGAACCTGATGGGTAAGTACGTGGCTGTACTGCACCTGGAAGGCAGCATCGTCGATGGTGAAAGCGCCAACCCACCCGTCGATGTGCCCGTTCCACTGGTGGGTGGCCCTCGCATCGGCGACTTGACTGTCGTCCAGCAGATTCGTAATTTGATGCACGATGAACGTGCGGCTGCGGTCGTCGTCATGGTCGACAGCGGCGGTGGTTCAGCGAGTTCGTCAGAAGCGATTGCTTCCGCGCTAGGTGAACTGGCCAAAGATCGCCCGGTGATTATCTACATGCACAGTGTCGCCGCCTCCGGTGGCTACTATATCGCCACTCCGGCGGATTACATCATCGCTCAACCGGGTACGATTACGGGCTCGATTGGTGTCATCTCCGGCAAGTTCGTGACCAAAGGCATGTACGAAAAGTTCAATGCCCATCCTTTTGAATACAAGCGCGGTCAGAACGCCGATATTATGGCGGGTACCAGCAACTTGACTGAAGAACAGCGCGAGAAGATGCACCAGTCCATCGACCGCATCTACGAGCAGTTCCTGGGCCGTGTGGCCGATGCTCGTAAGAAGAAGACCGCCGAAATCGACGCCATTGGTGGTGGTCGTGTCTGGACTGGCGAGCAGGCTTTTGAAAATGGCCTCGTCGATGAACTCGGTGGTTTGTTCGATGCCATCGCTAAAGCCAAGGAAATGGCCAAGCTGGACGAAGACGCCCCGGCCATGCTGGTCCGCAGTAAGCCGAAACCGATGCCGGCCCAACTGGCAGAACAAGCCGACCCGGCAGCAGCTATCAAGTATTGGCTGGGTGGCATAAATGATCTGTATGGGGGCCGGGCGCTGTTGATGATGCCCTATGAAATCACTTTCAAAGACTAGATAATACGTAGTCTAAAGTGTCACACAGACGCAGCCATTCGGTTGCGTTCTGTGTTTTAGGCACAAACCTGTTTTATCCACGCATTGCTATAACGCTAGAGGTTCAATTATGGGGAGGTCATCACACATGCTGGTGCTGATATTGCTCGGCTTAATAGGTGGAGCTGCCGTAGGTTTACAGGGGCCGATGTCAAGTGCCATCAGCCAGCGATTGGGTCCGCTTTCTGCTAGCCTGATTATCCATATCGGCGGTGGTGTGCTATCGGCTGTGCTGCTGATCCTGGTCGGCGGTGAGAGCATCGGCCAATGGCGTGACTTGCCTGCACCCTATTTTCTGACGGGCCTATTCGGTGTGGGACTGTTCATTGTTCTCAGTTTGACCATTCCGCGTGTGGGTGCAGCCGGAACAACGACGCTTATCGTCGCTGGGCAATTTGTTGTGGCTATGCTGATCGACCAGTTTGGCTGGTTCGGCGTGCCCCAGAGCAGCCTTAGCCTGACGCGGATCGCCGGGGCTGTGCTGCTGGTCGCAGGCGCGTATCTGATTTCGCTATCGCCAGCAAGTACATAGTTAAAGAGAGGGTTCCTATGTGCCGCAATATCAAGACGCTGTATAACTTCGAGCCAGTGGCTACCGACGATGAAATTCGGGCGGCGGCGCTGCAATACGTGCGCAAGGTCAGCGGCTTCACCAAGCCATCGCAGGTCAATGAAGCCGTCTTTAATGAAGCGGTCGAACAGGTCGCAGCGATTACGCAGCAGCTATTGGATTCGCTGACGACCAACGCCGCTCCCAAAGACCGCGAGGAAGAAGCCGCCAAAGCCCGTGAGCGCAATCAGCGGCGCTTTGGCTAGTGTCGATGAGGCCCCACTGGTCTGTTTGAGTAGCTCTGTTCCTCATGCTCAAGGTATGCCATTTATCATTGATTATGGGCCAGAGTTGCCAGTAATTTTATGGCTTAGTATTATTAGAAAGTTACATCTCAACAGGAGGGCTTAAAATGAAAAGAGAAATCGTTGTTGGCCTTAGTTTGGTAGTTGGCTTGGTGATTGGTCTATTTGGCATACATCGTCCAATATACGCACAAGATACTCCGAGCATAGAAGGTTTGTGGGTTGTCGATATAGGTAGTTCTAATGGATGGTTATTCCGTGATGATGGTACTGGGATAGTAATTCGATCAGGTGCTACTACCCCCTTTACATATGAGGTTATCGGCAACTATTTGGTACAAACATTTGAAGACCAGTTACCATCGGTTACTTTATATAAGATCACTGTAATCGATGAACTACTCATTCTTGAAAATGTGTCTAATGGTTTTTCATTGGCATTGATTAGCGCAGATGCCAATGAAATAAATAGTGCCAATATCAATGAGCAGGATTTCCTTGGAGACTGGTTTTCTTGGGGAGATATGGCTACATATTCTTTTGGTCAAGATGAAGTCATAGTTTCCCCTCGTGAAGATAGTTACGCTCAAGCAAGAACTACGAATTATGAAATCTCAGGTTCTGTATTTTCAATCTTGCCGGATATCCAGTATTCAGTCGTCTACTTTGATGAGAGACATCTTGTAACTTACGATAATAGTCAATTGATTTCGTGGACAAAACAAGACGTGGAAGAGCAAGATATAAACATTGATAATCTTTACGGCGTATGGCATGGTGTGCCAAGTAACATTTCTGGAGGACGCAACGTAGATTCTAACAACTATAACTATGAGTTCCGATCAGATGGCTTACTAACTTCGGGATTTCCTTCAATGGTTGCATCATACGAAATCAATGATCGGACAGTGAGTTTTTTTAGTTCGATGTTTGGTGAAATCGATCTGTACATAAGCTATTTAGATGAATATGTCATTATAATAGATGATGTATCTGAGAATCCTTTGGGCATACGTATTGTTGCGTTTAAGATTGCACCTGAAGCTGAATCCATAATAATTGATGATAATTTGGCCGGGACATGGTTTGCACAGTATCAGATGATTACTATTAGCTCTGATGGTTCAACCGACGCCAATGTACAATTCGAGAAAGTTGGTGGCAATGTATTAATCACCAATGATATAGGAACAACAGTCTATCCGATCTTTCGCCTTGATGACTACTTCTTAATACTTGAGCAAGGATCAGGGGAAGACGTTTCTTACGGGGTCTATTCACGAATTCCTGACTAGATACAAAACAATTGGAACAAAGGGCATACGGATGGCGTCTATCCCACAGTCGTACCTTTAGATAAGTGGAGGCCATTCGATGCCTACTTTTACAAAATCAAGAAAATTACATGTGCTGTTTTTGCTAGGGCTACTGCTGATCATCGGCAGTGCCGTTCCGACTTTCGCTCAGGATATTATCGAGCCGATGCCGCCGATTATCTGCTGTGGTGTCGCCACCGACCCCGATTGGCTCTCGATTGATTTCCACCGCGTTAACGTCACCATCGATGAGCAAATCGCCAATACGCTGGTCGAGATGCAGTTCACCAACAATGGTGAAATGCTGGCCGAGGGCACCTTCATGTTCCCGCTGCCGCAGGGTGCAACCGTCGAGCGCCTGACCATGTACGTCGATGGGGTCGCCATTGACGCCAAAATTCTGCCAGCGGACGAAGCGCGCCAGATTTACGATGAAATCGTGCGCCAGTACCGTGACCCGGCCCTGCTGGAGTACGTCGGCCAGGATTTGCTGCAAGCCAATGTGTTCCCTATCCCGCCCGGTGATTCACGCAAGATCGACATCAGCTACGACCAACTGCTGGAAATCGACAACGGCCTGCTGCATTACGTCTATCCCATGCACGCCGATGGCAATAACAGCCGCTATATCAACCAGATGAACATCCGCGTTACGGCTCATGATGACAATGCCATCAGCAATGTCTATTCACCGAGCCACCGCATCGCCATCAGCCGCCCGGATGACAACAGTTTTACTGTGGGCTTCGAGCAGAGCGGTTTCATCCCTGGTGAGGACTTCAGCCTGTATTATGGACTGCGCCAGGATAGCATCGACCTCAACCTGCTGAGCTATCGTGAGAGCGCCAACGAAGATGGCTTCTTCATGCTGATGATGCAGCCACCCCTGACCGCTGACGAGAGCAGCATTCAGCCCAAAGATGTGGTCATCGTGCTCGATCAATCCGGTAGTATGGGCGGCACCAAATGGGAACAAGCCCGCGAAGCGACCAACTACGTGCTGCGCAATCTCAACAGCCAGGACCGCTTCAACGTAATTTCGTTCAGCACCGGCTGGCGCGTGTATTCCCGTGAATTGCTGCCTGCCAGTGACCGTGACGCAGCCATCAGTTGGGTGAATACGCTGTATGCCGAAGGCGGCACTGACATCAACGGCGCACTGGAAACAGCTCTGGGCTTTACCCAAGAACGCCCCATGACCATCCTGTTCATGACCGACGGCCTCGCTACCGAAGGCATCACCGAAACCAGCGCCATTCTGGCCAACCTGGAAGCCAAAGCGTCACCCAATGCGCGTATCTTCACCTTCGGCGTTGGTGATGATGTCGATACCTTCTTGCTGGATGCCCTCGTGCGTGATTTCAGGGGAACGGGCAGCTACGTTCGCCCGACCGAGCGCATCGACGAAGAAGTCGCCAGCCTGTATACCAAGATCAGCGCCCCGGTCATGACTGACATCGCTCTCAGTATCGATGGCGTCACCACGGAACTGGTCTATCCGCAGCAGCTACCGGACCTGTTCGCTGGCGAGCAAGTGACCCTCATTGGTCGCTATCGCGGTGATGCCAGCAACGCCAGCATCACGCTGACAGGTATGGTCAACGGCCAGCAGCAGACCATCCAACTGGCTGACCCTGAGTTCCGCAGCAATGCTGGCGGCGATAGCTTCCTGGGCCGCCTGTGGGCCACACGCCGCATCGGCGATTTACTCAACAGCATCCGCCTCAATGGTGAAAGTGACGAACTGGTCGATAGCGTAGTCAACCTGAGCATTCGTTACGGCATCATCACGCCCTATACCAGCTTCCTGATCGAAGAAGACGACATCCTCAGTGAACGGGGCCGACGCCAAGCGCTGGATAGCTTTGAAGAAGAAGCCGGGGAATTGGCGCGCAACTCGACGGGTGCGTCGGCTGTGGATGCCGCCGATACCGCCCTCGACCTGCAAAGTGCCAATGCGCCCGCACCAATGGTTATGACGCCCTCGCCCGCGCCAACCATGAATGCCATGTCCACCAACGATGGTACAGTCGGCATGGGTGGTGGGGCCTCCGAGGCTGAAGCACCTGGCACACTCGGTTACGATGCTGATGATGGCGAAGGCATCTTCCGTCCGGCCAACCCGGTACAGACTGTCGCCGGAAAAACCTTCCTATGGCAGGATGGCGTCTGGACCGATACGACTTTCAACCCGGATAGCATGGAAACGGTCGATGTCACCTTCCTGAGCGATGCCTACTTCGACTTGCTGGCTCAGTTCCCGGATGCGGGGCAGTACCTGGCCCTGGGTGAACAGGTTATTGTGGTGCTGGATGGCACCGCCTACCAGATCGTCCCGGAAGCAACCGAGTAACCTAACTCAAGCAATGCATCACCAAAGGGCCTGATTCGTCAGGCTCTTTTTTTGCGTGTGTCGCATTTAAGGGGCTGATTTGCTACAAATGGGTCCTTGTGAGTATCACGTTTGTGAATAGGGTGCCAGTTGATGAACATGATCTTCAGCAATTTTCGGTTGTGGTGGCAGCGACCACGCAATATTAGAGATCGCGTCGACCATCGGCAGGTCACGTTCTTAGAGCTGTTTTATGACCTTGTTTACGTCGCTTTGATTGCACAGCTAACGCAGGCGCTGGCCACGCAAATCGATCTAACCCACATCCTCAACTTTATGTTTCTCTTTTTCATTGTCTGGTGGGCATGGCTAAACGGCACATCCTATCACGATTTACATGGCAACGATGACATTCGCACGCGGGTCTTCACGTTTCTACAAATGTTCACTGTGGCCGCGATGGCTGTTTTCGCCCATGATGCTATGGGCGATACATCAGTGGGTTTTGCCTTATCTTATGCCGCTTTCCAGTTGATTTTGACGTATCTCTGGTGGCGAACAGGCGTCCATGACCCGAATCATCGTCCCCTGTCGACACCCTATGTCTTTGCATTTTTGATCAACACGCTCCTATTTGTGGCTTCAGTATTTATGGAGCCGCCGCTGCGCTTTTATCTATGGGGTATCTCAACGGTTATTTCGCTGATGTTGCCGATTGTGATTGCGGCATTGGCACGTAATCGACCCGAAGTTCAGGAGCAAATCACATTGAGTTTGACCCCATCAGCCTCTTTTGTAGAGCGATTTGGACTGTTGACGATCATTGTGCTCGGTGAAGTTGTTGTGGCGGTTGTATCCGGCCTGTCTTCTCTTGATGATATGACGATGGATATTGGACTTGTTGCAATTCTGAGCATGTTGATCGGGATCAGTCTGTGGTGGCTGTTTTTCGACTATGTCTCCCATCGCAAACCAAGCGCAGGGCGAGTCAGTTTCTTGATCTGGGCGCTTACACATCTGGTTGTGAGTGCAGGTATCGCTATGATTGGCGCCGCTATCCTGAACGTGATTGAGCAAGGGCGTGATACTTTGCCATCCGATGTGCGTTGGTTACTGGTCCTGGCGATTGCTGGCGTGCTACTAGGAATTGCTATTCTGATCCAAACAATCCGCGTGCCAGAGCAATACCATATGGGATTTCGAAAAGGGCAAATAGTGATGGTCATCGCCGCAATGATCATTGTTGCCCTGGGCTTGACTTCCCTGGAGACCATCCCCTTGTTGATCACCATCGTTATCTGCATGATCACGCCCGTATTTTTTGGACTGGCCTTTTGGTTAAAGGAAACGGTACACAATCTGGAAAATGCACCAGAGACAGCCTGATATTTTGATGTGATTTGGGGAATGAGACATCTTTTCCGAGGATGACTAAATTATAACGCATTTGCCCTTGGCTCGACACACCAACCATTGGGGGGATCTGATAGGCGCTTCTGTCCGATAATGAGGGCGACGCAAACCTGGCTCAGGAGGCTTTATGCTGCTCATTGACCATGCATCACAGGCAGTCGATTGGCGTGGCCGCGATAAAAACGTGGCCCAACGCACCCTCGTCAGCGCGCAAACAGGCGCAACCAACCTGACCATCTGGGAGCTGCACTCACCCGTCGATACGGGCGCACCCATGCATGTGCATCCCCATGAAGAAACCATTACGGTGCTGCAAGGGCACATCGTTGCACGCATCGGCGAGGAGCGAGTCGAAGCCCATACCGGACAGACCATCTACATGCCTGTAGATGTGCCGCACGGCTTCCGCGTGGTGGGCGATGCTCCTGCGCATCTGCTGGTCGTGTTCCCGGTGGGGGATGTGACCTATGAGTACATGCGCAGCCGCTACAATCCCGCTGATGTCAACGAACGACTGGCCTAAAACATCGCTTTAGCCGTATTTTAGAAAATCAACTTCTACAGCGTAGGGGCACGACATGTCGTGCCCTTTTTACATATCCGGCTCATTCAAAATAGCGATGAGTTTGACAGCTCCTTCCTTAAGCCGCTCACTCCACAAAAATTCCTCAGCGACCCAATCCACATCCAGATGGCGTTCGTCTTTATCGACAAGTTGCTGCCATAGGGTTTTTGCCTGCTCAACCTCGCCCAGTGCGTGATGTGTGATGGCCATTCCGCCGACACAATCAGGCTCATCGTTGCTGAGTTCAAGCGCTTTTAGAAACTGGGCTTTGGCATCTTTATACTTACCCTGTTCAAAATAAATCTGGCCACGTGCTTCATACGCATAGTGCCAATTCTGATCCAGCAAAGTTGCTTTGTTTAGGTACTCAAATGCTTTTTCATAATCGCCCAAACGATAATAATTGCATCCAATATTGTTGATGACGTTGACATTATCGGGTTCCATAGCGAGTGCTTTTTCATCAAAAGCGAGTGCTTCCTCAAATTTTTGCTGATGAGCCGCCAGAAAACCTTGATAGATTAGCAACCCAATGGATTCAGGTTCTAGTTCGGCCGCCTTGGTGAGGTCGGCTTCGGCCTCATCGTAGCGGTGTAATCGAATGTAGTTCAGCCCTCGACTTCTCAGATATTTTGCATTATCTGGTTCTAGGCTGAGGGCAAAGTTATGATCTGCGAGTGCTTCGGCATATCTACCTAAATCGGAATAATAGGTAGCCCGAACAAAATACGTTTCTGGATTGTCACCATCTAAACGAACAACTTCTTCTAGGTCTGCGAATACCTCGTTACTCCGGCCTATTTTGGAATAGGCGAATGCTCGCAGCTTATACAGTTGAACCTGTGGTTCAATCATGATGGCCCGATTGTAATAGGCGATGGCCTTTTCGTAGTCTTGCATCTCCAAGTATGTGGACCCGCAGTACCAAAATCCATGATATGTACTGCTGTTCATTGTAAGATACTGCTGGAAATCGATAATTGCAGCCAGGTAGTTTTTCTGCCTGAAATAAAGGATGCCCCGATTTAGAAGCGCATGAATAGTCACTCCCTGGTTTAGCTCGATTGCACGGCTGAGTTCGCGGATAGCTTCTTCCTCTTGGTCAAGCTGATGGTGAGCCAGCCCACACCAATAGTGTAGGTCGGCAATGCCGGATTTGAGTGCTATCGCTTGATGACAGTCCTTGATCGTGGCTTCATAATCTTTGAGGTGATAATTCAGATTAGCCCGGGCAGCAGTCGCCATGTAATTATTGGGCTCTTTTTCAAGGATGGCTGTGCATTTAGCGAGGGCCTCAGTGGCGTCTTCCTCCGAGAGTGAGTCGACTTTGTAACGCCACTGGTATATATCGCGATCTTCCTGATCGTGTGCGACAAGTCGATCAAAGAACTGAAATAGCAGGCGTATAAGCGATTTTATCAATGCCACCAAGAGAAAATCCTGAAACTAGCGAGTGTATACAGGTAATATTTTATCCTAGTTGGCCAGATCAGTGTGTTTAGAAGCAAAAAGGGCACGATAATCGTGCCCCGACGGAAGCTCATAATGAGGTTGTCTAGTCCATTTCAAATGTGGCGACGACCGGGGCATGGTCGCTTTCCGGGAATTTGGCATCTGTACGGAACGCACCGGATTCATCGGGCAGGATTTCATTATGGATCTGTGTGCCCTGATAATGGGCCAGCAGCGCCCGTGATGCCACCACATGGTCCAGCATTTCGCCGCTGCCCAGGTGCTTGAGCGTATAACGTGCTTGTTCCGGCACACTCAATTCACAGGGAACCATCACGCGCCCGACCAGACCCGGATTGCCCGTATCCTCGACCATACCGCGAATGGCCTTCATGGGGACGTCGTCAATGTCCGCGTTGAAATCACCACAGACGACGATATAGGGCGCGGGGTCACCATTGATCTCGGCCACATCGAAGATGCTGTCAATCAGGATGCGCGTTTCCAGGGCTTGTCCGACGCGCTTCATCGCGGAAACAAACGAGCCTTCCGCCCAACCGGCACCCGTTCGCCAGGTGAAGCGGTCGAGCATCTGACCCTTAATCGTGGTTGGTAGCCGTGATTTGAGGTGCAGGTTGATGACATGCAGCACACGGCCATTGCCCAGATCGAGCTGTGCATAAAAAATCGGGCGCTCCCAGCTAATTTTCCCGGCTTCATCGTCCAACGGACTTTCTGTCACTTTACGATACAGCGGCGCGTCGGTCAGTTCGTGCTTGATTTGCTGGTACTTCAGGATAGGGAAGCGGCTGAGGATGACCAGATTGCGTTCGTCATAGGGTTCATCGCGGGTGGTGAGCGTGGTTGCCATGTGATAATTGGCATAGCGTGTCCCGGCGACCATCGCTTCTAAGGCCAGCAATTGTCGTTTCTGTCCCGGTCGCTCCTGGCCGTTGACCTCCTGCAAACACAGGACATCGGCGTTCAGGCGTTCTAGTTGTGGGCGCATGATGGCGATACGCACCGAAAGCGGCGCGTCATATTCACTGGGCGGCACTTTATCTTCGTCAAGATTTTCCAGATTAAACGTGGCGATTTTGAGCGACGTAACCATATCAGGCACTCCCTTGATCCGCTAATACAGACCGAAGATGGCATCATTGGCACTATAGCATGCTTGTTTGTTGGGTGGGGCCGTCAGGCTATAAAAAACCTGTACCAATTGGGTAACGGCTCGTATTCATAGGACGTTCGCTCGATTGAACACAATCTGGCACAATAGGGTATAATGTGATCCAATGCGTAATAACTAAAATGAAACCAAATGTTAGCGGTTTGTCCGTTATCATAATGCCTGTTATCGTATTGCGTGTTTTCAAAATGCCTGTACTAACAGCGACATCCAGCACAGCACAAGTGGGATAACATCCATGTCTGATCGTCCTTTGAACAGCTCTGACGAACAACCGGAATACAGCGGTGGTTGGCGTTCACCGTCCAAGCCATCGCTCTGGCGTGATGTCGCCAAACCCAGTGAAGAATCCGCCGGGTGGCGTGTCGTCACAGCCTTGCCGGAAGAAATCGGCGCACAGCCAGAAGAAGAAGGTGGTTGGCACCTGCCGATGCCAGAAGATACCATCTACGAAGAGGGCCAGACAATCGAGATGAAGCCGGTGACGGATGCTGCTCAGCAGCGCCCGGAAGACCTCATCGCTGATCTGGTCAGCCAGCAAGATGTGGATGAAAACGAAGAAGCCCCGGCACGCCCGGAAGACATGGTCAGTTGGCCGGAGCTGATGGCTTTGCGCTCGATGGAGGGTGGCGCCCAGCAAGGCGTTACCTCTGAGATGGAAGCTGTCGAGGATGACCTTTCCGGCGCGGAAAAAGTGGTCATTACCCAGTCGATGGAAGCCGTAAACGTTGAGCCGGAAGATGCCCTGGAAGCGGCTGAAGAAATCGAAGAAGCTGAAGAAATCGAAGAAGAAGCTGAAGAAGCGGTCGAAGAAGATGCCAACGCCAGCTACATGGCAGATCAAATCGCCAAGTTACAAGACGAGATGGCTGGTGTCGAGGACGAAGAAGACGACGAACAAATTGGCGAGCAAACTGCTGCCAACATGGATTTTTACCAGCAGCAGATCGCCGCTTTGCAGGGCGAGCAGACTGACGACGTCGCATCGGGCTATACGCCTATCCCCCAGGGGACCGAGCGTGTAGACGCTATCGAACCAGCGGCTCAGGCTCCGCTCAATCCGGCGGATGTCGAACTGGCCAAACGGTTTAGAGAGACGCAGCAGGCCGTCATGAGCTTGCGTCGCCAGTATGACAACGGCCTCATTACCTACGATCAACTGCAACAGCGCGTCAGCAACTATGCCATTCTGGATAACGATCAAGTCTGGTGGCAGTATGGCGCGGATAATCGCCAATGGTACCGCTACGACAACGCCAGCCAGCAGTGGGTGGTCGATCAGCCGCCTGTGCCCCTGACGCTGGGTGCGCCGCCGACTGAAACCGGCCAGCTTGACCCCAACGAGGTGTTGGCGGGGTCGCTGCCTTATTTGCCGGATACGCAAGGCCCGCCGGAAGCCAGCACCGGGGACCTTGATCCCTATGGCGGCAGCGGAACGCCTGTGCCCAATCCCAATCAGCCTGTCTATGATCCCGACTACACCATGGTCGGGGCGACTTACGACCGTGACGAGATCGCCAGTGCCGCGCCGACCATCGCCAACATGAACCCGGTGGATAGCAACGCGACGATGGTTTCGCCATCGGTCAGTGGTTATGAAGAAGCCGACCAGTTCATTGAGCGGCCTTATGACGACCGCGCCGACATCGCGCCGGAATACAGCAGTGCCAGCGAAAGCCCCATCTACGAAGACCTGGAAGCCGAACGTCAGGCGGGCCTTATGCGCGCCATCGCGATTGTCGCCGGGTTGGTGGTTGCTGGTGGTGTGCTGCTGCTGATTATGGGTGGCGTGGGCTTGGTGCTGTGGTACAACAACACCGTTAACCCATATATCGCTGCCATTGACAATCTGGTTGCTTACGAACCGGAATTCCTGACAGCGCGCATCATGGATGCCAACGGCGATATGATTGCCGAACTCAACAGCCGTGAGGGTGGCGCGCGCGATGCCGTTGCACTGACGGATATGTCGCCCTTCGTGATCCATGCCATTGTTAGCACGGAAAATCGCACATTCTACGAAGACCCCGGCTTTGATATTGGCCGTGTACTCAGCGCGTTGCTGGATAACCTGTCCTCGGATGAAATCGTCAGTGGGGCCAGTACCATCACGCAGCAGGTCGCTCGTAACCTCGTTTTGCAAGATACGGAAGTGACTGCCGACCGCAAACTGCGTGAAATCCTGGTGGCGATGGAAATCTCGCGTCGCTATGACAAAAACTTCATCCTTGAGCTGTACCTGAACGAAATTTTCTTCGGCAACCAGAGCTATGGTGTGGAAGCCGCCAGCCAGTTCTATTTCGATAAGCCTGCCTCCGAAGTCAACATGGCGGAAGCAGCCCTGCTGGCGGGTCTGATTAGCTCCCCGGCGGCCAATGACCCGGTCATCAACCTGGAACAAGCCAAACGCGCCACGCGCAATAGCCTGCGACTGATGTTGGAAGCGGGCTGTCTCGACTTCCAGCATGGCCAGTGGGCCGCCCCCGGCGATGACTTCTGCATCCTGCCGAACCAGACAACCGTTGATGTTGGCGGTACGCCGCAGATGCTCATCCGCCCCAATGCCGATGGCACATATGGTGGTTATGTCGCTGTCGAATTGGCGCGGCTTGAAACACGTACTTACAGCCCGCGTCAGGCCACGTTGCAGTACCCGCACTTCGTCAATTACGTTCAGGCCCAGATCGAAGCCATATTCGGCACGACGGACGTCATGTACCAGCGTGGCTTCACGATTTACACCACGCTCAACCCGCGCATTCAGGATGTGGCCGAGAGTGCCCTGGAACGCCGTGTCGATCAGTTGGTCAATAACGGTGTGGAAACTGGCTCGGTCATGGTAACCGACCCGCAAACGGGCGCGGTCCGGGCGATGGTCGGTAGCCCCGATTTCAATGATGAGACGATCAACGGCCAGTTCGATAACACTCGTAGCTGGCAGCAACCGGGCAGCGCCATCAAGCCCTTCGTTTATGCTGCCGCGATGGCAGGCCTGCCAGATGGCAGCTACCTGACCCCGGCCAGCATCGTCTGGGATGTATATACCGAGTACCCGGTCCAGGGTGCGCCGCCCTATGTGCCGCCGAACTTCAACAACGCGACGCCGCAGGGTCCCATCCCGCTGCGTTTCGCCCTGCAAAATAGCATCAACATCCCGGCGGTCAAGACACTGGAAATGGTCGGTCTATCCAATTTCCAGACCTTTGCCAACAACATGCAAATCCAATTCTTCCCGGATATTCCGCTGTCCCTGGCGACAGCCCTGGGTGCCAATGAAGTTCGCCTCATCGACATGATGAAGGGCTATGGCATCTTCGCCAACAATGGCGTTTACGCACCGCTGTACGTGATTGAACGCATCACCCAGGAAGGTGGCGTTGATGTGCCACTGCCAGAGCGTGAAGCCCCGGTGCAGGTGATTTCGCCGCAGGTCGCTTACCTGATGCAGAACATCCTCAGCGATGATGCCAGCCGCCAGCAGCAGTTCGGCATCAATACCAACCTGACATTGGTCAACGCAGGCGTTCCCGCTAGCGGTTATGTCGGTGCCAAAACGGGCACTAGCAACAATGGCCGCGATCTGTGGACGATGGGCTTTACCCATAACGCGGTCACGGGTGTCTGGTTGGGTACCGTGCAGGATACCAGTCAGACGGTCGGTGTGACCGGCTTTACAGCGGCATCGCCTGTCTGGAACGAAATCATGCGTGCGGCTATCCAGGGACGCGCCCCACAGCCCTTCTCTAATCCGGGTGGCGTAGTCCAGATCACTGTCTGCCGCGAAACGGGTACCCTGGCCGATGGCGCCACCGTTTGCCCGACGCGCCTGACCGACATCGCTATTCAGGGCCAACTGCCGCCACAGGCTAACGCGGGCCTCGTGCAAACGCTCAACATCGACACTTGGACGGGCCGTTTGGCCAACCAGTGGTGTAACGAATATGTCGAACAGGCCACCTTCGCCAACATTGGCGATCCCTGGGCCGTCAACTGGATCAACAACACGGCTGCCGGACAGCAATATGCCCAGTTGGTCAACTTGCCGCTGCCGCTACAAACGGCACCGACACAGGCCTGCCAGCAGGGTGAACTGCCAACAGCTTTGATTAACAATCCGCAGAACAGCCAGACGGTTGAGGGTGTGCTGACGATTACGGGTGTTGCTAGCGGCCCCAATTTCAGTTCCTACCAATTGCAGTACGCGCCCATCAGCAACCCGGATAGCTGGTCGGACATCACGCCGCAGATCACCAATCAGGTCACCAATGCCGGTACGGAATTGGGCACCTGGGATACGCGGACAGTTGGCAATGGCCAGTACATCCTGCGCTTACGGATGCTGAGTACAACGGGCGGTTACATCAATGTCGATCGCAACATCACCATTCAGAATGTTCAGCCGACGCCGACCCCAACCGTGCCCGTACCGACGGTTCCTGTCCTGCCAACCGTTCCCACGCTGATACCGGGTAATAACGGCGGATTCACACCTGTTCCATTCGATGACCTCAACCCGACACCAACACCCACCCTGGCACTATAAGTAAAATCAAAAAGGCCGACTATCGCAGTCGGCCTTTTTTCTTGTATTGAATTGACAAAACATCTGTTCTGTTTTAGGCTGGGTCCATCGTCAATCGACCCAGGTGGAATCTATAATGTCTGTCGTGCCCATGCCTACAAATGTCGCAGAAGTCTTGGCCCAGTATCCTGAAAATGTCCAGGCGCGCATACGTTGGCTGCGCGACCTGATTTATGATTTTGCTGCGGAAACTGAAGGCGTCGGTCCACTCGAAGAAACACTCAAGTGGGGGCAGATCAGTTATCTGACACCACACACCAAAAGCGGCACGACCATCCGCATAGATGCCGTCAAAGATGGCAGCGACAGCCTGGGGATGTTTGTTCACTGCCAGACGACGCTGGTCGATACCTACCGTGCCCTCTATGGCGATTTGTTCACCTATGAAGGCACACGCTGCCTACATGTCGACCCTGAGCCACCTCTTGATGCGCTGCGCCACTGTGTTGCCCTGGCGCTGACCTACCACCAAAACAAAAGCTAAGAATGAGCGTCTAGCTGCTCCTGCATCCACTCCAGGTGCTCACGATAGTGATGGGCCGTATTGCCATACACCCGGTTGAAGATGGGCGACCCATCGTCTTCGCCCGGTTCTTCTGGCAGATAGTGACTATAGGGCAGTTGCAGGTCGGCATCGGACAGCCGTGTGATCAATCCCATTAATTCCTCGTGCGTCGCCAAAAACTGCGCCCGAACGTGGTCAAGCGGTTCGTTTTTGTGCAACAGGAAAATGGCATGGTTGATGGCATCAAAATCACCGCTCACGTAAAGCGCTTCATCGACCTTCAGGCCCGTATGCCGTGGACGGCCATTCAATAGGGCGATCATCGACCGCTCCCAGGCTTCTATATGGGCAATGTGATCTTTAACGGCCCAACCATCGGGATTCTTGACGTTAAGCCATTGCTCTTTGCTCAGGTCATGCAAAAATTGATTGAGGTAGGCCCAATCACGCTCGATATGGGCCAGGAGCGTGGCTTTGTCCTGTACGTAATCTTCGCTCATAGGTCGTTTCCTGTAAAACCTAAACGCTAAGGTCTAGACGAGTTCTTCCAACTGCTTGATCGTGAAGGGATGATCGTAGTATTTCTTGGCCGTTTCCGCCATATCCATCAGCGTTTGCGCATTGAAGAAAGCATTCACAATCGGCCCAGCAAGTGGAATGAAGCCCATCAGGAAGCGCGCTGGAACGCGGGCACCAATGCGGGTGGCGACTTTAGCGGCCAACCGCGTGCTGATGCGGCGGCCCATCGGCGTGTAGACCTCGCGCACGTATTCCGAAGGCATGCGCCCAGCGACCGCGCTAATCGCGGCTTCTGCGGCATCTGCTGGCGCAATGTAGCGCACCATTTCCTGGGAACGTTCATCTTCGGCCAGTTGGTCGGCCAGCGTCTTGAGCACATGCAGCGTATTGACGATGACGTTATCGGTCTGGTCCGCATCGGCATTGGCGATGGCCTTTTCCAGTGTGGCATAGCCTTCCGGCGTACACACATGTGTAAACAGGTCCATCTTGATAGCGACATAGTCCATGATGTGCGGCGTATAGTAGGATGAGTTAGCCCACAGCGTCAGGATGTTGCGCAGGTCGGAATACTGTGACGTTTCTACGATATACGCGCCTTTAATCGCACCGATGCCCCAGCTAATGGTCGCCATCTTGTGCAGCAAAAAAGTGATGCCTGCCGGGATTGTCAGCGCATGGATGCCCGGAATGGCCATTTCAACGCCACCGGCGACTGCGATTTTGGCGGTTTCTTGCTGCACCCAGTCATCGACGCGGCTGTGATGCCGGGCCGCTTCGACGGCCTGGTTGGCATCGCCGCCCAGTTCTTCAAATGCGGAGGTAATTGCAACAGCAATCTGTTCTTGTAAGCTCATGATGTTGCCTTTCGTAAAAGGGCCTGCTGATAAAGTGCAGGGTGTTTGTTTTCAGGTTTATTGTGTTGCGGCTGAAGTCGCTTTGCAGCCGTTCATCCGGGCGACCGAGATACAGTCGTCCTCATAGCTTACTACGAAATTTACGTGTCGGCGTTGCAAACCAGGGACCGTACCTGGGGTTAGTCACGCATGTGCTCTGGGTTGGTTCCATTGGCGCATGCGCCAAAATCGCCTATAATCCGGTCTTCAGGATCGCTCAACGCTATCAAAAAGTTGCTGAGGACCCCGCATGCCAACCTATCACCTTGCCCAGATCAACATTGCTCAGATGGTAGATACGCTCGAAAGCGAGACCATGTCCGGCTTTGTCGCACGTCTGGACGAAATCAACGCGCTGGCGGATGATGCGCCTGGTTTTGTGTGGCGCTTGCAGACCGAAGATGGCGATGCCACCGCGCTGCGGGTCTTTGACGATAACATGCTGCTGGTCAATATGAGCGTGTGGGAAAACCTGGATGCCCTGCGTGAGTACGTCTATAAAACGGCCCATGTCGAACTCATCAAGATGCGCAAACAATGGTTCGAGAAGTTAGGCACACCCCATATGGCGCTGTGGTACGTTCCCGCCGGGGCTATTCCCAAAGTTGAGGAAGCCGTTGCCAGGTTAGATTATCTGGAAGCACACGGGTCGACGCCCCAGGCATTTACCTTTGCGCGTCCCTATAACGTGGATGCATGGCTTGCTTTAGCAAAGTAGCAGCACAATCCGTCCGCTAGCCATTTTACAAAAGTCGTTTTACAAAAGTCGTCTTACAAACTGAAAATCGTGTGAGTAAATGCTCATATTCTTGGAAGTCTGCCAATCAGTGGAGGTGGCTACGGTAAAATAGATACCGAAAGATTGTTATCTCGGCTGCGTCTGATGATAGAATAGGCCTCCAAAATCGATATAACGAGCCAATGTTCCCTGAATAGATAAACCATCTGGGAACAAACCATTACGGAATCAAGCGGAAAAGGGAAGCCCGCATTGCATACAGAAAACGCCTTATTTGAAGGCGCTCTCATGATTGTCCTGGGCATTATGGCTCAGTGGGTTGCGTGGCGCTTACGTTTACCCTCCATTTTGCTGCTCTTGATGACTGGTATTATTGTTGGCCCCCTAACGGGTTTATTGCATGTCGATGAAATGATGGGCGACCTGCTGTTTCCGTTTGTGTCGGGCGCGGTGGCCATCATCCTGTTTGAAGGCGGCATGAGCCTGCGTCTGAAGGACATCCGCGAGACGGGGGCGGTGGTGCGTAACCTGGTCACCATAGGTGTTCTCGTCACCTGGATTATCACGGCCATTGGGGCCTACTTCTTGCTGGATCTGGATGTCTCCATTTCGATGTTGCTGGGTGCGACCCTGGTCGTCACCGGGCCAACGGTCATCATCCCGCTGCTGAACCAGATCCGGCCCTCTGGCCGCGTGAGTTCGGTACTGCGCTGGGAAGGTATCGTTATTGACCCGGTCGGTGCGATCCTGGCCTTGCTGGTCTTTGAGGAGATTTTCGCCGTCGACTTGCAGGAGGGCATTGTCATCGCCCTCGGCACCTTGATCGGCACGCTGATTATTGGACTGGTTGTGGGCGTTGTGGTCGCCAACGTCATGATTGAGTTTTATCGTCGCTACTGGGTACCGGAGAACCTGCAAAATGCCGGTACGCTCATGGTGGTGATTGGCGCATTTGCCCTCAGTAATTCTTTCCAGGCGGAGTCCGGTTTGCTGACGGTGACGGTGATGGGCATTGTCGTGGCCAATCAGCGTCGTTTCAACTTCCAGCACATCATCGAGTTCAAAGAGTCTTTGCAGGTGCTGCTGCTGGCAACACTATTTATTATGCTTTCCGCTCGGTTGCAACCGGAGTCATTGCTACTGATCGCCAGCCCGCAAACGCTGCTGTTTGTGGCACTCATCATCGTAGTGGAGCGACCCCTGGCGGTGTTCATCTCGACCATTGGCAGTGGCCTCACCTGGAAAGAGCGCTTGTTCATTAGCTGGATGGCCCCACGCGGAATTGTCGCCGCTTCCGTTGCGTCGATCTTCGCCCTGGAACTCTCTAATGCTGGGCATCCGGGGGCTAATTTATTGGTGCCCTATACCTTCGCCGTTATCATCGGCACCGTGATCGTCTATAGCCTGACCAGTGGTCTGGTCGCGCAGCAGTTGGGCCTCTCCGAACGCAATCCGCAGGGTATTTTGCTGGTTGGGGCTAGCGAGTGGGTGCAGCAGATCGCCATGCAGATTCAGGCGGCGGGCTTCCGCGTCGTGCTGGCCGATACCAACCAGTCCAATATCGAACTGGCGGATTCCAAAGGCCTGGAAACGTACTTGGGCAGCGTAATTTCAGAAATCGCGCTCGACGAAATTAACCTCAGTGGCCTGGGCCGTCTGGTGGCTATGACCCCCAACAGTGAAGTCAATGCGCTGGCAGCCGAGCACTTTGAAAATGCCTTTGGCAATCGCAATACCTACGAACTACGCCGACCAGAGCGCGACCTTCGCGGCGGCATCAGCCCCAATATTGGTGGTATTCCGCTGTTCAATGACGATATGACCTATGACTATATTCAGACGCAGTTTATGAATGGCGCGCAGGTCACGACCATGTCGGCCAACTTGTTCCAGAACACGCCGACAGCACTGCCGCTTTTTGTCTATGATGGCGAAGATGAACTGCAAATCTGGACGTCTGATAATCCGCCACGCTTGATGCCTGACCATCGGGTGATTGCCTTCACGAACTTTAATACCGCACCGGAGACCTTCACGACCACCCGTAAGCCAGTTGTCGCTATGTCCTAATCCGCACAGCCTGAGTATGATAGTGGGCGTCGTACTTACTTTTACACGGAATGGTATGTTATGTATGCTCACCAAAAAGCATCTCTAGACAATGTTGAGCAGTATTTTGCTGAAAACGAAGAGGTGCTTGCCTTACTTTTGACAGGATCCATCGCGCATGGCTTCGCCAATGAAAAATCCGATGTAGATATAGCCCTTATCGTATCCGATGAGAACCATCAACGTCGCATTGAGCAGTTTCAGACCACGTTTTTCAGTTTGGAGCTGGCGAATTACGAAGGGGGTTATATCGATGGCAAGTACATCAGCATCGACTTTATGCGCCAGGTAGCCGAACGCGGCAGTGAACCCGCCCGCTTCGCCTTCGCCGATGCCCAGATTGTGTACTCCAAAATCGATGGCTTGGACGACCTGCTACAGCAGATTGTCCGCTATCCTGTTGAAGACAAAATCGAGCGTATCCGCAGCTTTTATGCCCAGTTCGAGGCTTGGCACTGGTTTACGACCGAAGCGCGCAAGCGTGACAATCACTACCTGATGATGACGGCTGTCAGCAAGCTGGTGCTGTTCGGTGGCCGCATGATCCTGGCCCACAACGAGCAGCTTTACCCCTATCATAAGTGGTTCCTGCGCGTGCTGGAGCACGTCGAGGACCGCCCCGCGAATCTCATGCCGCTGATTGACGCCGCCCTCAACGACCCGACCGAGGCCAATATCGCGGCCTTCTTCGAGACAGTCAATACCTTCCGCGAGTGGGAAAAAGCGCCCACAGGTTGGGGCAGTCAGTTCATGTGGGATAGTGAAATCAACTGGATGCGCGGCGACAGTCCGATTGAGGATGTGTAGGCAGGGTTTTCGCTCATGATTAGCAAAAGTAAAAATCGCCCTGTTCCTGCAGTTACCAAGATTCTTGTTGGGCTATTTTTGGCATTCTTGGTGTTGAACCCGGTTTCTGTTATGTTGTTCACGGGTTTGCTTACGAGGTTCCACGACAGTATTGTTATGCAGTGGTTCGCCCAACCGTTCTTCGACTATCCGCTACCAGACGATACACAAGAGATAGGGCGAGACACATTTATCGTCACAGGTGGATCGCATGGGTGTGGGTATGTCGTTGAGCGTCACCTTCAGTCATCATTGTCTAAATCGGAGTTAGAGACATATTTTCGACAGACATATTTCTCGATGCCTTTTGGTGAACCTGTCTCACCCAATCTGAGCATGGATGGTTTGTTATACCCGTCTGTTAAATCAGAAGGTGACCAATTTGTAGTTACGCTCGCTGCTGGTGGATTCTACACACAGGATGTAGGCTTAATCGGTTGCCGCATACACTGACAAGGCTAGAAGCTGAAAGCCGAAAGCTAACTGCTGAAAGCTGTCTTACCCTGGTCGCACGTAGATGATTTCCGCCAGGTTGTGGCCAATGATGCGATACTCGTCGTTGAGCTTGAGCTGCATCGGCCCATCAAACGGGGCGATATGCAGTACTTCGACTGTTGCGCCGGGGGTCAGGCCCAGGGCGGCGATGTAGTTCAAACGGTCGGACTCACGGGTGCGCAGCCGGGTGACCGTCACAAAGGTGCCCATTTCAGCAGTCGATAGGGGAATATCATCTGCCAACGGCAGCGTACCATCGGCACTGGGGATGGGTTCCCCATGTGGCGATTCCGAAGGATGTCCGGCCATTTCGTCCATGCGGTTGAGGATTGTCTCGCCAATCGCGCTGCTGATGAACTGGGCATCCTCGTGGATGTCCTCCCAGTTCAGCCCCATCACCTTGACCAGGAACGTCTCCGCGATGCGCTGGCCGCGTACCTGCATCAGGGCCACGCGCTCGCCTTCCTCGGTTAGCTTGACGCCCTGGTATGGCTCGTGATGCAGCATGCCCAGGTCTTTGAGGCGGTTAATCATGCGGTTGACGGCAGGCGCGCTGACGTTCAGACGCTCAGCAACGGCAGACGTATTGATGTAATCTTCGTCATGGGCCAGGGTATGGTCGGCTAGCTGGTAGATTTCGGCCAGGTAGGCCCGCATCTTTGCACTGAGTTCTTCTGCCATAACGCGCTTTACCACCCATGTTCCAGGCGATTGATGAGTCGCTCTGGCAGGCCATACTGACGCATTTTTTGCTGTGTCTTGGCGATGTCATAGGGAATGCGGCGATGTTCAAAAACGCCCGTTTCCGTATCGAGGATGCCGTAGGCCGATTTCGGGTTCTGGTCGCGTGGTTGGCCGATACTCCCCGGATTGATGATCTGGCGTTGACCATTGAGCGTGTGCGGCTCACTGTAGCGTGGGGCGCGTTCGCGGGTATCACCATTGTCGCTGACGAGTTCGTAAATCACCGGTTGGTGCGTGTGGCCGACGAAGCAATAGGGTGTCTCAAAATGTGGGAAGTTGAGCGCGGCCACCAGTGGCTCCAGGATGTATTCCCAGACGGGTTCGCGCGGGCTGGCATGGACCAGTGTGTAATCGCCAATGACGAAGGTCACGGGCAAGTCTTCCAGATAAGCGATGTTTTCAGGCTTTAATGTTTCCTGCGTCCACTCGACAGCGCGACGGGCATCCGGGTTAAAGGTGCGGATATCTAGGCGGCCTAGGGCGGCCCAGTCATGGTTGCCAGCCAAACACAGGTGCGGCAGCGTCTTGAGTAGTTCCACGCATTCATTGGGCGATGGCCCATAACCAACGACATCACCCAGGCACCACACATAATCCCATTGTCCCTGGGCGTGTTGCAGTACCGTCTCGAAGGCGGTCAGGTTAGCGTGTATATCGGAAATTATGAGTATGCGCATGGGTTATTGTCCTCAATGGCGGCCTGTCCAGTCGGGAGCATACAGGGCCATGTGATGTTTCGTGTCTATATATTGCGGCGCGACTATAAGGTCATTATACCGACCATCTGCCCATGAGGATAGTAAAAGACTGTATTGACCTGCGCGGTAGGGACATTAGCATGGGGCGTCTGTTTTTTGAAGTCTATATAAGCAGCAAAGGCGCAGATAGACGCTGCGCCTTCGTTCATATGGGTGACACACAGATATGGTGACACACGCTCCCGACGAATATGCCGTTAGCGTGTTTCCAAAATCATAGGCAGGCCGTTTTCGATCACTAACAGGCCGCCAAACGAGAAATCGGCTTCGTAACCGCGCACGAACTTGGGATCAAACCGTTTTGCCAGGATCGCCAGCATGATGTGTGTCTCTAGTAGCGAGAATTGATTGCCCAGGCAAATCCGCTGGCCGGAGCCAAAGGGATGATAAGCTTGCGCATGGCGTTCTTTTTCGGCTTCTGGCGCATGTCGATCCGGCTCAAAGCGCAGTGGGTCCTCCCAGAAATCAGGGTGGCGATGTGTAAAGTAGGGCAGAAGCATCATCACCGAGCCTTTTTCGATGTGATAGCCATCCATCACATCGTCTTCGACGACATCTTTAGCATACATCGGCGCAGGCGGGTACAGGCGCAGGGCTTCTTTGACCACCCGCAACGTGTAGGGCAGCCGCTTGAGGTCATCCAGTGTTGGGGCGGCATCGCCCAATTCACGATCCAGTTCCTCATGTAGTTTGGCTTTCACATCCGGGTTGCGAGCTAGCGCATACCAGATATGGCTCATCGTGCGTGCGGAAGTCTCGTACCCAGCGAAGAAGTTGGTCAATGCTTCGTCACGCAGCAGGTCCCGCGACATGCGCTCGCCCGTTTCTTTGTCTTCTGCTGTAATCAGCTTCGAGAGCAAATCATTTGGATATTGGCTTTCATCCATCGCCAAGCGCTTATCCAGCACGTCATTGATATACGCATGCACCTTGTCATGCGCATGCCAGAAGGCTTTGTTGCTTCCTGTCGGCATCCAGTCGGGCAATTTGAACGGGTTGTTCGATGTCTCGCTGGCGTACGCGATCATCGTTTCGACGTATTCTTTGATTTCGAGAATTTCATCGGCAGAGTCTGTGCTGAAGATGGCCTTGAGAATGATCGACGCGGTGACGAGTGCCATCTCGTCAAACATTTCGACCTCGGCGTGTTGCGCTGCCATAGACTGCCAGCGCTCTGTCATCAGGAGTGTGTCGCGCAGCATAATATCGGAAAATTCTTGCACACCGCGCGGCGTATAGAATGGGGCCATCAGGCGCCGCTGACGCTTCCACAAATCGCCTTCACTGGTGATGACACCATCGCCGACGATATATTTGCGCACATTATCATAGCTTTCCAGCTTGAGGTAATTGCTGGCATTCGTCATCGTGATGTGGCGCACATAATCCGGGTGAACGACCATGACCAGCTTCTTAGGTCCGATCTGCACCTGGAAGAGGTCACCATAGGCTTGCCAATTTTCACTCAGGAACTTGAGAAATCCGTCTGTGCTGATGTTGCGGAGATTTTTGAGACCAAACAGGTTTTTCGGGCCGGGAATAGAACGCACTCCAGAATGGATGACCACGTTGTTAACTCCTAAATGCAATTAACTGGTTGATATTCTGGGCGAATGGGATGTCAGTATATTTCTGGAATTTTCATTCCAGAATTGCTAGCAACTATAACATAGGCAGAGGGCTTTACAAGATTAAGAATCGATTGGAGCTTCCAGAAAGCTGTATACCAATTGCTTGATGGCGTCCGAGAAGGGATAGGTGGGTTGTGCGCGCCGGATAGCCGCCAGTCCATATAACGTACATAGCATCAGATGGGTGAGGTGCTCGGCGTCGTGTTGGGTTGTGATGGATGCAGACGCTTGTCCCGCTTTAACCACACCGAGGATGATGTCAGCAATTCTGAAAAAATGCGTGAAAATGATCTCGGTGATGTGCGCATCGCGTGTACCGAACTCCACCATCGTATTGAAGGTCAAAGAACCCTGGTTCTCTGGCGAATTTTGCAGAACGTTATCCAGCGAATCAAAGATGTAGCTGACAACTTCCATCGCAGAGGGGGTTTCTTCGACGAGTTGCACTAGGCGGAGTCGCTCTAACTCGCAGTAGCGGCCCAGTGCCTTGACGAAAACACCGCGCTTATCGCCAAAAGTATCGTACATACTGCTGGTGCTGATGCCCATCGCACGCTTCAAATCGAGGATGGAGGTTGCTTCAAAGCCCTTCTCCAAAAAAATCGAGATCGCTTTGTCTAAGACATCCTTCTCGCTGAACTCACGTTTCCTGGCCATAGCGTGTTCCTATGGGGTGTCGGTCAATCGACGCTGCCGTAGATGAGTACGGCCCACCCTACTCTGATGGCTCGTCCTGGGTTGGCAGTAGCAAACCGAAGCTGCGCCGCATAAAAATATCCTGCGAGTTGATGGCAACGCCATTCGGCTGGCGGCGATAGTACTTGGCATCGGGCCGCAGTTCCCAGGCAAAGGTATTATCGCGCAGTTGGGTCCTGAGGAAACGCATCAGCCGTTCGCGTAAGCGCTCTTCCAGGATCGGGAAGACGACCTCCACCCGGTTATAGAGGTTACGCCGCATCAAGTCGGCGCTGCCCGCCAGGAACTTGAGATCATGCGGGGCATTCTGGAAGTAGTAGACGCGGCTGTGCTCCAAGAAGCGCCCGACGATACTGATGACTCGGATATTGTCGCTGATGCCCGGTAGTCCAGGGATCAGGCAGCATAGGCCACGCACGATCAAGTCGACTTGCACGCCAGCCTGTGAGGCTTGGTATAGCTTTTGGATCATGACGTCTTCTTCAAGCTGGTTCATCTTAAAGATGAGATGGGCGGGTTTGCCCGCCTGGGCCGCTTCGATTTCGTTATCGACCAGGTCGACCAATGTATGGATCAGATATTCCGGGGCCACTTGCAAGCGGTCATATTGTGTTTCTGGTGCGTAGCCCGTCAGGCGGTTGAACAGGCGATTGGCATCATTCGCGATTTCGACGTTATTGGTCAGCAGGCCCAGGTCGGTATATAGGCGGGCAGTCGAGGCGTTGTAATTGCCTGTCCCCAGGTGTACATAGCGGTTGATGCCGCTGCCCTCGCGCCGTACCACCAGCGCGACCTTGGCATGCGTCTTGACGGGCAGCTCTTCCACACCATAGAGCACATGCACGCCCTTGGCTTCCATCTGACGCGCCCATTCCAGATTGTTCTCTTCGTCGAAGCGCGCTTTGAGTTCCACCAGCACCGTGACCTGCTTGTCATTGTCACGGGCTTCCATCAACTGCTGCACGACGGGCGAATTCTTGCCGACGCGGTACAGCGTGGCTTTGATCGCCAACACAGCGGGGTCGTGGGCCGCTTGCTTGAAGAATTCCTCAACTGGCGTGAACGAATCATAGGGATGATGAACGAGGATGTCCTGATGGCGAATAGCCTCAAATATGCTGGTATCCGGCGAGAAGGACTCTGGGAAGCGCGGCACATAGGCACTGTACTTGAGATCAGGCCGATCCACACTTGCAAACTCGAACAAGTTGGCCGTGCCCAGGTGGCCATCAATCAGGTAGACCTCGCGCTCATCACGGATCTCTAGCCCACGTACCAGATGCGTCAACATGCGCTCGCTGATGGTATTCGGCACGCTGATGCGCACAACAAAACCAAAGCGCCGTTCGCGTACACCATGCTCAATGATCGAGGCCACATCGAGCATTTTTTCTTCATCTTCGTCCCACTCTAATTCATAGTCGATGTCGCTGTTACGCAGCACTCGGAATGGATGAGCTTCGGCGATGGTCATACCGGGGAACATCACATCGAGATTGTCAGTGATGACATCTTCAATCCATAGGAACTTGTGACCCTCTACCGGAAGGCCGCCGTACTGTGGCAACACCTGGTTCAAGTTGACCAGACGTGGCAGACCATCGCCCACTGGCACTTTAATGCGCGCGAATTCCAAACTGCGTTCGTCGGTATCGGGATGATGGCGCTCCAGGTAAATGCCCAGGTTCAAGCTCAGGTTGGAGATAAACGGGAAGGGCCGCGCATGGTCCGATGCCAGCGGCGTCAAAATTGGGAACACTTCAGTCCTGAAATAGGACCGAACGGCTTCACGTTCTTCGTTGGATAGGTCTTGCAAATCAAGGATGGCGATATTTTCCGTACGCAGCAGGCTAAATAAGTGTTCCAGCGTCTGCCGCTGCTCCTTGATGAGTTCATTTACCTCGCTATGAATCTGCTGCATGAGGACTGAGGGTAGATAGCCATCAGGTCGCGTCCGCCCGATGCCCATACGCATTTTTTGCATATAACCGGGCACGCGCACCATGAAGAACTCGTCCAGATTGTTGCCGACAATGGCAATGAACTTGATGCGCTCCAACAGCGGGATGTTCTCGTCTGTGGCCAGTTCCAGCACACGTTTCTGGAAGTCAATCAGGCTCAATTCACGGTTAAGGTAGGTTTCTGGCGTCAGGTCAGTAGAAGGGGGCATAGGCGTTCGCGTATCTTCGTTGAATAAGTCATCATTTGTCATAGTGAAATCAGGAGGCTTTCTGTCACTTATGGGGCGGCATTATATCATACTCTGATCATGATCACGTTAAATTTCGTAAGATAAGCTGTTATAGCCCCTGTCACAACGTTAATATTCGCCCCGATAGGGGGATGATTACACACTCGTAAACTGGACCTCATCAGGCCCTCATGCACCCTCGTTAATATCAATATAGATTATGAAACGCAATCTGCGTCTTTTTAGGAATACATAATAGGGAAGTCAAAATGACCGTTTTAGTCACCGGTGGCGCCGGATTTGTCGGCAATAATGTGGTTCGTCAGCTTGTCGCGCAGGGGAAAGACGTACGCGCGATGGTCCGTCATCCTGAAAAAGCGAAGATGCGCCTGGGCGACCTTGGGTCACAGGTCGAGATCGTCCGGGGTGATGTCACGGACCGACATGGCATTCAGCCGTTGTTTGAGGATTGCACGGCAGTCGTGCATACCGTCGCTATCAGCATGGAAAAAGGCGGTACGACCTATGAAGAGGTCAATTACCAGGGCACGATCAATGTAGTCGATGCCGCTGCCGACGCCGGGGTCAAGCGCTTCATCAATGTCAGCCAGAACGGTGCGGATAGTTCGCTGCCGTATCGTTTTTTGGCCAGCAAGGGCAAGGCCCAGGAATACGTTGCTGCGTCTGATCTCAAGTGGACAGCCGTGCGCCCCTCAGCTATTTTTGGCCCCCAGGATGAGTTCTTCAATACGTTTGCGCGTTTGCTGCGCCTGACGCCGCTGGTGTTCCCGCTGGTTGGCGGCGGAAAAGCGGAGTTCCAACCTGTTTCCGTCGATGATGTGGCTACAGCCATTACGCGCTCACTGGACGACGACAGTACCATCGGCAAAGAACTGGGCCTGGGTGGCCCGGAAGTGCTGACCTTGGGTGAGATCGAAAAGCGGGTAATGAAGGCGCTGAATACATCGCGCTTGCTGGTCCCGGCACCGACCTGGCTGCTGCGTCCGGCGGTGGTGGTGATGCAATCCGTTCTGCCCGGTTCCCCGGTGACGACCAGCCTGCTCGATTTGCTGGCTGTCCCCAATACCGTGCCCAACAACGCCCTGGTTGAGCAGTTCGGCATGGAGCCGATTCCCTTTGCAGGCGAGCACATCACCTACCTGCGTGATACCTCTGCGGGCGAAGCCCTGCGTAAGTTCTTCACAGGCAAAGCCACCAACTAACTACGTGTAGTGGCAAGGCATGCCTTGCCACCATATATATGGGCGTAGCCGCAGCTTGTACATGCTAAAATAGGGCATCAGCCAGCTAAGAGGGAAAGTGTACCCTTATGCCCCACGTCATGGACCCGTTGATGGTCGATTACACGGATGCCCCTGCATTGTTATACCCCTATGTTCGCCACGAGCCTCGTGAAAACAATACGCTGGTTGTGCTGCTGCCAGGGCGCGGCTATCTCAACAGTCACCCCCTGATGCACTACAATCGCTTGATTGCGCTGCAACATCAGCACGATGTCCTCTCTATAGACTATCGCTTTCAGCAGACGAACGTGGACTTCCAGCTTAAAGACATGCCGACCCTTATTGCCGAGTCAGTCCAAGCCATCAAGCAGGCGGCTGCCGATTATGATGAGGTGTTTGTGGTCGCCAAATCCCTGGGCACGCTGATCGTTCCGGCACTCGTTGGTGAGGTTGCCAATCTGCGTGCCCTCATGTTGACGCCTGTCGGCTCCAGCATGGCCGACATCGGTGATACACCTGCGCTGGCCATCATCGGCACCGCCGACCAGGCCTATGTCCCTGAAAAGGCGACAGACACGGCAACCGCTACCTGGCGCGTCTATGAGGGGCTGAATCATGGTCTGCAATACGCCGGGGATTGGGTCGGGTCGCTGCGCGTGCTAGGGGAAATTCTGGCTGGATGTGAGGACTTTTTACTGCGCGGAAATTCCGGTTAGATATTAAAATGCAGTCATACCATGCTATCAGAAATGAGCAAAATGACTGATCCTGAACAGCAACCCCAAGACAACAATATACCGCTGCCTTTTACAACGGAACCTGTCGCTGAAGTGCCCATTCAATCAGAGAACCTGCCTCCTCAGTGGACTATTTCCAAGCTATCGGATTTGTTCCTAAAGGGACTGCCTGCTATCGCTGGCCTGACGGCTATTTTTGCTGTTTTAGGCTACGTGATCGTCAATCTGTCGTTGGGGTTCTATACGGATATTCAACCATTTAGCGTCGTACTAAATCAGTATATCGCTACAGGTATTGCCGTATTCATATTGATGTCAATGATTGTTGTACCTGCATGGTTTTTTTCGCGTCGGCCTAGTCGTCTTTCTCGGATTGGCTTAAGTTTGATTATGGCTTTGAGTGAAGCATTTCCTCTCCATGTAGTTTTTTCAATATATAACAGAGGTTCGCGTGACCTCGAGAATATACTTCTAGAAGTAGGCATGTGGACAATCATATTTGTTTTTTTCATTGCTAGCGGCAGTGAACTCATAAACATGGCAACAAATAATAGAGATTTAGTCACAAAATTATTTGCTGGGACTTTGGGCACTTTATTTATTGTGCTTTACATCTTGGGAATTGTAGCAATATATCCTATTTTGCCACGATCATTAGGGGGCGGTTACATTGGTAAAGTTAAACTGATATTTGAAGGGGCTGATTTAGCTCGGAGTTTGAATTTACCGATGGTGAGCGATAAGGAGACAGACGAAATCTGCTTACTGGCTGAACTCACAGATGGCTACCTTATATACGATCCCTCTCAGACTCAGGCATTTGTAATAAAATATGATCTGGTGGTTGCGATACGCGACACTTGGGAACCACTCGACTGTAGTGCTCCATTTTTTAGTTCGTCAACTTTACCTACGGCTACCCCATAACTACACTCTCTCGCACGATCTCAAACCACTCGCGCAGGGCGGTTTCGTCGCCCTCGTCGGCCATCGCCCGTAGATAAACGCGCACGCCACTTTCGACAACCGTTTCTTCTAGCAGTGGCACAGTCTCATCGTCGAATGGCTCCGCGCGGACTTCAATGCGCAGCGTATCGTCCTCGCTGATGAATGCTAGCCAGGGTGGTGCTCCCGCCACGCTCAGCTTAACGACGCGCCAGCCGCGCGGGTAGCGCACCGTGAACACATCGGTCGTAATCGTGTCCTCGGTGATGGTAATGGGCGGCCCTGGCGTATGCGCCAACTGCGGCGGCACCTGCGCCGGGACGCAGGCGGCCAACAGCAGTAAAAGGGCCGCAATCGATAATCGTATGGATCGCATCGGCAAAGGGTTAAGGGGCGCGATTAGGCGCATCATCCTGGGCCAACCCACTCAGACCAGCATTGGGCAGGTCACAGCTTACAAAGCCGGACCAGCGCACGATCTCCCAAACGTCACTTTGTTCATCCGGGCGCTCCACGCGGTTGTAGATGCAGATGCCGCTGAAGCCCTGGCCTTCTTCCCAGGTGGCTATCAATTGGACATCCCAGGCGTTGGGGCCATCCGGCTGTGCCCGCCGATAGACTGCGTTTAAGAAGTCACCCCATTCCGGTGGCGTGTAGGCATCGACACACGCGCTGACGCTGCCATCCGGGCAGGTATCCGCGACGTAGCTTTGCAGGGCCGTACTGAGGTGGCTCATGGCCGTTTCGTCGTCACCCTTACCCGCCGCATTCACAAATTCAATAGCGCTGGCAAAGGCTGGATTTGTCTCCTGCGGGACCAGCAAAGCCGTAATAATCACAACGGCGACCAGCGCCAGCAGCACCCCAACCACCACAACCGGATTCAACTTACGCATGAAGTTCTCATTTCTTGGCAAGACATGGTTCATACCTGGCTAGCATCATACGAAGAAGGCCTGAAGCCTGCAAGAGTGTGCCAGATGAATGCCGCATGAACATCCAATAAACACGACGTTTACCCTGCGTTTCCGCTGCTGAGGTTGCGTATTCCGGGGTAAAAGTGGTGTATAGTTAATGTGTGGGATCGCCCAATAGCCCACGTTCCGCTCATAGTGGGGGACACACCCATGATCAAACGTTCAACCAACCCCAACGCCCATTTTCTGTTCGATTGGTTGCGCACGATGTTGCTGGCCCAATGGGGCGGCATTGTCGCTGTCGTGGCGGTGGCTGTGGTTCCCGTTCATATCCTGGGGGGTGACCAATTGATCCTCAGCTTCTTGGGCGTCTTGACATTTACATTTATCGTCGGTCAAAACCAGCAGCATTTTCTGGAAGAGCGCAGCTACAAAAGACATCATAGCCATAAGAACTTCAATGGCTGGATGTTGGCGACCTTGCTGGGAGGCATGCTCAGCATATGGCCGGTGGCGCTTTTCATCGGCGAGCTAACGACCTTGCTGCGTTACCTGGGCTGGCAAGAGACGCTGGCGAATTTACCGCCCGTTTTGATCCATACCATGCTCTTCTTATTTACGCTGATTGGCATCGCCCAGTACTTCAAGCTGCGCCAGTATTTTGATTATGCCTGGTTATGGATGTTGGCGAATATCGTCGGCGGCATGATGTACCTGCCATTTATCCACGTCAGCGATTTGCCGCAACTGGTCGTCATGCTGACGTTGGCCATGCTGGCCCAACATATTGTGACCGGTGTCGCGCTGCTCTATTTGTTCCAGCAAGATAACGAGCCAGAAGACGGCCTGCGCGATTATGCCCGTGCCTATGTGGAACTCTACAGTCGCGAGGAGCGTCCTTACGAATAGGATCGTGACCTTATGGCTGTCGCGCTGGACGACGTCTTCCTTTGATTTTTGATATTTCTTGACCTGCACATGTTCCTTAAGTTTGAGAAAGAACAACCTATGCAGTCCCAAGCTCAATCGCAAAACCCAAATCCCCATCGGGCGCGGCCCAAACGGCCTGTTGTCTACAACTACGATACCAACAGCTTCTGGATGCGTTGGTTGGGTAGCAGCCTGTTCGTCTGGCTGATGTCCATCGTCGTTACCTTGATTTTGTTCGTGCCAGTTGCCTTCTTTTTCGGTGCATTCGGCCTGACCTTAATCAACAGCAGCGTACAAGATACCCTTATCAGTGGCATGATGATGGTGCTTGCTGGTGGGGCCATCGGCTTCAGTGTCGGTGTTTTGCAGCGCTACGTCCTGACCAATGTGCTCTACTGGACCGCCGACTACTGGCGGCTGAGCAGCACCATTGGTGGCGTCATTGGTGCCATTGTCCTCGGCGTGCTGACCCTTATTACCGATCAGTACCTGCTGGAAGATATGCTGTTCACATTGGCAGCGATGCCCATCTTCGCAACCATTCTTGGCCTGACGCAGATGATTGCGCTGCGCGTGGCAGTGCGTCAGAGTTGGTTGTGGGTGCTGGCGAATCTGGTCGGCGGGTTGGTTTTCAGTGGCTTGGCGATGCGCAACTCACTCGACCCGCGCGCCTGGGGTGAACTGCTGGGTGGCCTGGGACTGGGCGTCTTGGCAGCAATGGCGCAGGGCATTGTCACCGGCTATATCATGCTCTTCTTGTTCGAGCGCATGGCCTATCCTTTTATCAATGAAGACAAAGACGACCGCCCCCATGCTGAGGCTATTGAAGCCAACCCTGAAAAACCGCAGTCTGTATGGGATGAGGCGATTTAGTGCCACCTGCAAACCCTGCCGAAAAACTAAAGAGTGCCCCACTGGCCGACCTCGTCGGCCTGTTGTTGAAGCAGTTCCAGCGCTTGTTAGCCGAGCGCGGCCTATCCCTGACGACTGCCCAGATTGCCGACATTGGCGACCGAGTGGAAAAAAGGCAATCCCTACCCCCAGAATTCGCTGATCTCACGCGGCATCTGGGTGATCTGGTCGCGGAGAGTGTGGACGAACTGCAAACGCGCTTCGGCTTCAGCTTTGCTGAATCAATGCATACGCAGATGGATGCCATCAGCGGTTGGGAGACAACGGCGGACTTCATCGAATTGGCCAACTACAAAAGCAACGCCGAACTGCGTATTTCAGCAGGCTCGACCTTGCTGCTGATGCTGGCTGAAACGGATTATGTACCTTATCTGCTGGCCGTCATCGACGCTGATGATGGCATCATGGATGTTGATGCCGCCTTAGCCCAACGTGCCCTGTGTCATGCGGCGGGTGTTTCACCGCACGCAGAGGACTGGCTGGCGCAAATTAGCCTTTGGTGGCAAGATCAAGCCAAAGCGACCCCTAATCACTCGTAGCTAAAATCCACTACCG
This sequence comes from Anaerolineaceae bacterium, assembly GCA_002699585.1. Classification (GTDB taxonomy): domain Bacteria; phylum Chloroflexota; class Anaerolineae; order Aggregatilineales; family Phototrophicaceae; genus Phototrophicus. The sequence continues at coordinate 267,014 of PABP01000014.1, forward strand.
GAAAACTATCGCCATGCAACATGCTATCGACCGCGTTTTAGAACTATTCCAAGAAGGCATCGCCGCGTTTATCGCCCAACTGCCGCTGATTATCGTGGCGGGTTTAGTCTTTTTCGCGATTTATCGCGTGTCGATCCCGGTCGATATTGCTATCCGTCGCCTGCTGAGAGGGCGCTTGCGCTCGCGCAGTGTTGTCTTGTTGATCGCACGCCTGACGCGCTGGTCGATTGTGTTCGGCGGCTTTTTGCTTGCAGCGACCATCGCCCTGCCGGATTTCACGCCCTCGGAACTGCTGAGCGTGCTCGGTTTTGGTGGTGTCGCTATTGGCTTTGCCTTCCGTGATGTGCTGCAAAATTTCCTGGCGGGCATCCTCATTCTGCTGAACGAACCCTTTGTCGTCGGTGATCAGATCGTTTTTGGCGGTTACGAAGGCACCGTTGAAGAAATCGAAGTGCGAGCCACTGTGCTGCGGACTTACGATAACGTGCAGGTGGTCATCCCTAATGGCGTGATTTACGCTGATTCGGTGGTGGTCAACACGGCTTATGACAAGCGCCGTTCCTCGTATGATGTCGGTATCGGCTACGATGATGACATCGCTACTGCCCAGGAAATCTGTTTGCAGGTCATGCGGGAAATTGAAGGCGTGCTCAAATCGCCTGAACCCATGACAGTCATGATGGAAATGGGCGACTTCGCCTTGATTTTCCGTGTGTATTGGTGGACCAATTCGCGTCAGGCTGATGTGCTGCGCGTGCAGGATCGTGTCCTGCGTACCATCAAGAATCGTCTGACTGAAGAGGGCTTCACAATTCCGTTCCCTATTCGGACGGTGTACTTCCATAATGAAGACGAGAGTCATGTAAATCAAATAAGTTCTTAACATGGCGGCTATAGGGGCGCTCATGGCTGCATGGTAAACTAGCGCCCTAGTACTGATTCGTTTTCAGGAAGTCCCTATGCCCCAGCCCCTCGTTGAACTCGGCGGCGCGCCTGATGCGCCCGTGATGCATTTCGCCATTGCCAACGGCTTTGTCCCGGAAATCTACATCCCGCTGCTAGAACCCTTCTTCGAGGATTACCGTGTGGTGTCATTGCCGCCACGCGCCCTATGGGACAGTTTACCCGCACCAGACTTCGCCACAGACCAATGGGGCATCATGGCCGATGACCTGCTGGCAGGTATGGATGCCTATGGCTTCGATAAAGTCATTGGCGTTGGGCACTCGATGGGGGCGGTCGCGACAGTGCTGGCGGCTCTCAAACAGCCTGAGCGTTTCTCTCATCTGATTCTGCTTGACCCCACGATTTTGTTACAAGACCTGGGCAATGCCCTGCAAGCGGCGGTCCGTGCTAACATGGCCGAGCGCATCCCAATGGTTGATTCGGCCCTGCGCCGCGTCCGCACATTTGACTCGGTTGATGCGGCTGAACGGCACCTGCGCAGCAAGCGCGTCTTCAGTGAGTGGGATGAGCGCGCATTGCATAACTATGCCGCGTACGGGACTATCCCAACCGATGCCAATAGTGGCTCGCGTAAATTACGCTTCCCTGCGGATTGGGAAGCCTACTATTATGCAGCTTATACGCCGCTATATGATCTGCTGCCGCAGCTCAATGGCTTGTTGCCGACGCTGTTCATTGAAGCCGAAGACAGCAACGCTTTTGTGCCAAAAACCTTCCGTGAAGTTCAGGAACTTGTCCCCAGCGCGACCTATGTCCAGCTCAAAGAGCAGGAGCATCTGTTCCCGATGGTTGTCCCGCACGCGGTCAGCCAGGTCATACGCGATTTCCTGGATGACTTGCTCACGTAACGTCGCCAGCTAACGCTCTCTTACGCGCCTTGTCGCCATTGCCGATGACCCATTGTGCATACCACCTGAACGGCTGGTTACTTTACCAGAGCGTTTAGGCACATCGCCTGAAAATGTAGGCCGATAGATCGTCACTCCTCCCACAAGAACAATAACGACCATCCCGCTATGATCGAATGGCACTCATGTGCATGATCCATAACGCTTCATCAAAATGTTTCACCAATCGCATATTCAAACGCATATCCGTTGGGAGATAGATTGCAATGAAAAAATGGCTCGTCTATTGTGTCGTCGCTATGCTCTTGCTCGCCGCCTCCGTTCCCGCATTCGCCCAGGCAGAAGCCCTCGATAGCACGCCGCGTCTGGCCATCGTTTCCGCATTCGGCCCGGAAATTGTGCTCATGCTACAAGAAGCCGAAGTTGACGCAACGTACACCATCAATGGTGTCGAATTCACCACTGGCACGTTGATGGGCAATGATGTCGTCCTGTTCCTCAGCGGCGTCAGCACCGTCAACACCGCCATGAACATCCAATCCGCCATCGACCATTTCAATGTCAGCCATATTATTTTTAGTGGCATCGCAGGCGGTGTCGATCCGGCGCTGCACATTGGCGATGTCGTCGTGCCGGAGCAGTGGGGCCAATACCTGGAAATGGAATACGCCCGCGAAACAGCTCCCGATGAGTTCAGCAATACGGGTATGTTCGAGTATAACTTTGACAATTTTGGCATGATGTTCCCACGCCCGGTCACGGTCTATAGCGACAGCGTGACGGAAGGCGAATCCAAGTTCTGGTTCCCGGTCGATCCTGATATGTTTGCCGTTGCCCAGTCGATTGAAGCCACCCTGGAATCTGACTTGCTGCAATGTAATGCCGAAGAGGTCTGCCTGACCGAAGCACCGGAATTGATTGTCGGTGGTAACGGCGTATCCGGCCCCGTCTTTGTCGATAATGCCGAATTCCGCGAATATGCTTTCGCCACATTTGAGGCGGCTGTCCTCGACATGGAAACGGCTTCGGCGGCGATGGTCGCCTATGCCAATGAAATCCCCTTCATTGGCTTCCGCAGCCTGTCCGACCTGGCCGGGGGCGGTGAAGGGGCCAACGAGATGGGCACGTTCTTCTCGATTGCTGCCGATAATGCGGCCCTGGTCGTCATGGACTTCTTATCCGCCTGGGCCGAGCAAGGTTAGTCAAGTCGATATTCACTAGATGACGTAGGGGCATAATATATTATGCCCCACGTTGGCCATTGTTTTAGCAGCGTAGGGGCACGACTTGTCGTGCCTTTCTTATCTCTATGTCCCTTCACCAATTCTTCAATCTCATGCGCTAAGATGCGCATACTTTTGACGACCCTGGCCATGCGCATGATGCCGTTCGTCATGCAGCGGTCAATGTCTGCCTAAAGCGCGTTATAATAGGGCCGATACAGTGACCCTGTTTTTAAGCGACCATATACCTAAAGGATAATCCCCATGACCGATGCCGCTGCCCCGGCCATGCCCCCTGACATGCAGCTTGATGAATTCGCCGCGCTGGCCCAGACCATCGAGCAAGAAGTTGGCAAGGTCATCGTTGGCCAAAAAGATGTCGTCCGTAGCGCCATTATATGCATTTTGGCTGGGCGACATGCATTGCTAGAAGGGGTCCCCGGCTTGGGCAAGACCATGCTCATCCGTACCCTGGCTGATGTGCTCGACATGAAATTCTCGCGCATTCAATTCACACCGGACCTGATGCCGGCTGATATCGTCGGCACCGACATCCTGGAAGAGACGGAAGAAGGCCGCCGCCAGTTTCGCTTCCAACAGGGGCCGATCTTCGCCAATCTGGTGCTGGCCGATGAAATCAACCGCGCCACGCCCAAGACCCAATCGGCCATGCTGGAGGCTATGCAGGAAAAGACGGTCACGGTAGCCGGTCGGCGTTATGACCTGGAAAAACCGTTTTTTGTGCTGGCAACACAGAACCCGCTGGAAATGGAAGGCACCTATCCATTGCCGGAAGCCCAGCTAGATCGTTTCCTGTTCAAAGTGAATGTGACGTTCCCGGCTGTTGAGGACCTCGTTGCCATCCTCGACCGCACAACTGGCGTCGATGTCCCGGAAGCCAGTACGGTTGCCAGCGCACAGCAGGTCATCCAGATGGGGCATCTGGCACTCAGTACGCCGATTGCGCCCCACGTCAGCGAGTACGTCGCTCGCTTGATTGTCGCTACCCACCCGGATAGTGAGCTATCGACCGTGATGGCGCGTCAGTATGTGCAGGTGGGGGCTTCGCCGCGTGGTGCCCAGGCGCTCATCATTGGTGCCAAAGTGAACGCCCTGCTTGAGGGACGCTTTAACGTCTCCTTCGACGACATCGCCGCCGTTGCCGCACCCAGCCTGCGTCATCGTATATTGCTCAACTTTGAAGGCCAAGCGGAAGCCATCTCGCCGGATGCAATCGTCGCGGATCTGTTAGCGACTGTGAAGAAATAGCCATATCCTATACGCGTGATCTGCGCATTTGCACCTTAACAACATGAACCGGACCCCTTGATGAATACGATGCGCTTCGTTTCTCCTTGTCAAAATGTATCTTAATTTTGCACATGCCGGCTTGCCCTTAAACTATTTGTACTATTTAGTTTGGTTAGCCTCAACATGCGAATCATCATTCAAACATTGTAAAGTCTATCTTGTGCCCAATCCCGAAACACTGTTTCAACAACACACATTTCACTTCTACGTGATTGATGATTTCATCGATGTCTATTCCTTGAAAGACGCTCGGCGCGTGACTATGGATGCTTATGTGGCCAAGGCCCACGAACGCTATGGTCTGGCTAATCAGATCGAGGCGTATTCTTACACGATTTACGATGTCAGTAGTGTGACTTTGCCGACGCCGTATGCCGTGGCAAAAGCTTCTGAAATTGCCAGTATCTCGCGTTTTGGCGAGTCGTCGGCCATCGTCACGCCGAATTCCTTGCTGATCTTTGTTCGTAGCATTATAAATCGTGTAATGACCCGGGGCGTGGTTAAGAATCGCTTCTTTACCGAATTGGACGAGGCGGTGGCATGGCTGCATGAAGAGCGTACTCGTGTTGAATCTGACAAACTGGGTGTACTTCGTCACTGAACACTGCCATAAATTTGGGAAATTCCTCAGCAACTTGGTTACGTAAGCCCTTAGTATGGAAGATGGTTATTTACCCTGTGGGCCTGCTCGAACTTGTTAGGATATATATCCTGTTCATCGTAGTTTTCTAACAAAAACTCAAGGTTATAGATTCATGTGTGAGCGAATGTGTTGTAATATACAGTTACAATACTTCGGATTTTTATGACCAGCGAGCTGGACTCAGCGGAGACATACCTTGTCGACGTCAAATCAACAACCGACGCATCCTCATAGCCGCTTACAGATGAGTGTCAGTGACCTCAAACGTCAATGGGGCCTGACGTTCTACGTCCGTTCAGATGGGACAGATATGTATATCTTCGAGGACACGCGCTCGGATACGATCAATGCCTGGTCGCAAATTGCGATTCAGCGAGATCTGGCTGCTGCCGCCGATAATCGGCATATGGTCTGTCTGTATGATCTGCGCGGCTGCTCCGTTAGCCCTTATGCCGTTCTCCAGGGCCACGAGACGATTCAGCAAACGCCACCCAATGTGCGCCAATCCATCGCGGTGCTCATTGACGACAATGGGATCTTGCGCGCGATGCAGAGCATCATCCGCCGACTGACCAAACCCAACCTTCAGCAAACTATTCTTCTGTTTACGGACCCCGCAAATGCCGAGTTGTGGCTTAATCAACGTCGCATTGAAATGGACAGTTGAACCAACTGCCAATTTATTCCTCAGCATAAAGCTTTAGTCAGCATAAAGCTCTAGAGCATAAACTCTCAATCTAGACACGTAGGCTGCGCAGTCGTGGCTAAGTGCATTTCCCTGGTCTACAATCCCTAGGCCTATAATCCCTATTTGATTGCCTCAACCCGCGTCGAGACAGCCAGCGACATAAGATGATGTACCTTGCGTCGCCTGCTGACTTGATGTATAGCTGAATGACCATTAGGTGAGTGACTATGACGAATCCACCGAATACCCAACAACTCCTGCCAGAAGCCGTTCGTCGCCGTATGGACCCACTGATGCTGGTGGCCAATAAAATTCGTGCCGGGGCGATGAAAGGCGAACGGCGCAGCATCAAGCGCGGGACGAGCATCGAGTTCGCTGATTATCGTAATTATTCCCCTGGCGATGACTTGCGTAAGCTGGACTGGAACGTCTATGCCCGTCTGGAACGCCCCTACATCAAGCTGCTGGAAGACGAAGAGGATTTGGCGGTCCATCTGCTGCTGGATATGAGCGGCAGCATGTCGTGGCCGCGCGATGAAGAATCCGGTGACCTGGCGCACAACAAGCTGCTCTTCGCCCAGCGGATTGCGGCTAGCTTGGCCTATATTTCGCTCAGTACCGGTGACCGTCTGACCATCAATGCTCTCAGCGAAAGTCGTGTGCCGATGTATGGCCCGACGCGCGGTCGTGCCCAGAGTGTGGCCATGCTGCGCTACCTGAACAGCCTGAAGGCATCCGGCCAAACCGACCTCAACCATACGTTGCGCCAATTTGCCCTGCGGGAACGGCGGCCCGGTTTGGTGGTTATTCTCAGCGACCTCTTTTCGCCAGCGGGCTATCTCGACGGCCTGAATCGGGTGCTGTCTAAGGGCCATGAGGTCGTTATTGTGCATATTCTCTCGCCCGATGAGATCGCCCCACCGTTGGGTGGCGATTTGCGGCTGGTGGATGTCGAAACGGACCGTCCACAAGAAGTGACGATTGATGCCACCATGCGCACGATCTATGAGCATCGACTGCGGGCATGGCTCGATGAACTGCGCGATACCTGCGGTCGGCGCGGGGTACATTACGTGCTGGCACAATCCGATATGCCGCCAGAGCGCGTCATTTTGTATGATCTGCGCCGGTTGGGGTTGGTCAAGTAACCATCAACACAAATGATTAACACAGAGACACAAAGGCTCAGAGACTCAGAGAAAAGATAAAGCTGAGAAGATGAGATGAAGAAAGCTAATTAACTACGCGGTGAATGCCGTTCTTGACGTAGCGCTCGCCGAAATTAATCACGAGGCCCAAACGTAAGTTGAGTAAGCGTAAGTAGGTTAGGACCTGGGCTTCATAAATACTATTGTATTGGGTGGTTGCTTTGCATTCGATAATAACAGCACGATCAATGAGTAGGTCCAGCCGGAGAGGTGTCCCAAGTTCATGACCTTTATAGGCTATCGGAACCAATTTTTGACGCTGGACATCAAACCCGCGGTCAATAAGTTCAAAGGACAGCGCTTCTTCATAGACGCTTTCCAGCAGACCTGGGCCGCCCAGGGTTCGATGTACGGCAATGGCGGCATCAACGATACCTGCACTGATCGTATTTTCTTTCATAGAACCCTACCGTTTCTCTCGGTTCACACGCTTTTGAATTTCGTTTTCTCTGTGTCTTTGTGCCTCTGTGCCTCTGTGTTGAATTCTTTCTTTAGTTATACATTGAGGTCGTTCGTATGACCATTTTAGCCCCTATCGCCTTCCTGGGTTTGCTGCTAGCGATCCCTATATTGCTGCTGTACATGCTGCGCCTGCGCCGCCGAGAGATGTTCGTCAGCAGCAACTTTTTGTGGCAGCAAGTCGTGGAAGACACCGAAGCCAATACACCCTGGCAGCGCCTGCGCCGGAATCTGCTGCTGTTCCTGCAATTGCTGATTCTGCTGCTGTTGGTGCTGGCCCTGGTGCGACTGGCCCAGATTGTGCCGCGCATCACCAGCGGCAAGACGGTTATTTTGCTGGATGCCAGCGCTAGCATGCGGTCCACTGATGGCGACGAGGGGCGCACGCGTTATGAACAAGCCCGCGATGAAGCGCTTTTCCTGGCCGGGGAACTCGGCCCTGGTGATGAGATGTCTGTCATTCGTGTGGCGGATGTTAGCGAAACGGTCATCGAATACACGGCCAATACCCAGTCGATCCGTGCGGCGGTTCAGGATACGGAAGTTGGCAGTGGCGCGGGTGACTGGCAAACGGCCCTGACATTAGCGGCTGCTGGTGCCCAGGATGCTGAGTTTTTCAGCATGATTATCATCACTGATGGGGGCATCGATAACATCGGCCAACTGCCGGAGAATATTCCCGCGCCGACCATCATTCCCATAGGTAGCAGTGCCAGCAACATCGCGATTACGGCGTTGGCCACCCGTGCCGAACCGGGCAGCGATCCCCAGTTATTTGCCCAGGCGACCAATTACGGCGATCAGGATGCCCAGGTGACGATGACTATTCGACTGGATGGCGTGCTATGGGAGAGCAGCACCCAGACCATTTCTGCACGTAGCCAACGGGCATTCCCCTTCCCGCCTATTGAACAGGATTTCACCAGCGTCCAGGCCAGCCTGACCTATGGCGATGCTGTAACTGACTATCTGACGATTGATAACGTCGCTGTCAGCATTGCTGTGGAATCTCGGACGCGGCGTGTACTATTGCTTTCAGAAAATGACAACCTGTTCTTAGAGCAGGCCCTACGTGCCCTACCCGGCGTGCAGACATTCCGCGGGAACATTGAGCGCGGGACATTGCCCAGCCAATCTTATGATTTCTATATTTTCGATAATTGGTTGCCGGATGTGCTGCCCCAGGCCGATATGCTCATCCTGAACCCGCCCGATGACAGCCCCCTGTTTATCGCCAATGAACCAACAGAGCAGGTTGGCGATATTATCACGCTGGAGCCTGCTCATCCGCTGCTGACCTATGTGGATCTGGATGCGCTCAGTTTACGCAGCTATATACCGCTTAGGGGCACGCCCTGGGCCGATACGCTGGCAACCGTCGGTGACGATCCGCTGCTGCTGGCCGGTGAAGATCGCGGGCGTCAGATTGTGATTTTGCCTTTCGATGTGCGCCAGAGCGATTTGCCGCTGCGCATCACCTGGCCGGTGTTGATGGCCAATATCGTCGAGTGGTTCACTCCGGCCAATCTGGTTCCGGTGGACGAGAGCGTCACCGTCGGCACGCCGCTGCGCATCAGTGCGCCACTGGGAACGACCGAAGTGCTCGTCACGGACCCGGAGGGCGCTTCAAGTATATTGTCGGCTACTGAAGGCGACATCACCTATGCCGATGTGCATCAGCCAGGGATTTACACCGTAGAGGCCGTGGTCGGCAGTGATGTGGTCCAGACGCAGGATGTGGCCGTGACGCTGTTTGGCACGGGGGAAAGTGATATTGCCCCGGTTAGCCCTGCAACCCTCACGCTGGGTGGCGGCGCGGTTGACCCTGAAGCACGGGCAGAAGCCCAACTCGGCTTAGAAGAATTCTGGCCATATATTGCGGGGCTGGCGCTGCTGGTCCTGCTGATCGAGTGGTATGTCTATCATCAGCGGCTGCGCGTACCGACTGTTGGGCAGGCGGTTGCGGGTCGCCGCATGGAGCGCTCAACGGCTTTGAGATAGGCTCAATGTACAGCAGGGCCAAACCAGCAAGAATGAGCATAGAGTATCATCCTTTTTTGCGGCCCTGCATGAACTTCTGTTTGCGACCACCAAATTCTACGGTTGTTCCAATGTGGCCCACTATATGGCGGCAGGTATTCGTCAACGTATAGTGTTTTTAGGACGCAAAAATACAAACCAATATGCGGCAGCGACTAGCACAGAACCACCGATAATATTGCCGATGGTCACAGGTAATAAATTGTTGAACAAAAAATTAGCTACGGTCAGGTTTGACAAATCCATATCTGGTGCATGAGCAGCAACCCAAGAAGCATCAAAATTTTTGATAAATAATCCCATAGGTACGAAATACATATTGGCAACGCTGTGTTCAAATCCGGCCGCGACAAAAGCTGTAATCGGGAAGATGATAGCCAGAATTTTATCAGTCGTTGTGCGGGCACTATAAGTTAACCATACCGCTAAACACACCAGCCCATTACACATTATGCCGAGTGCAATTGCCTGGACGAATCCGAGTTCACATTTGCTTGCTGCAATGCTTAACGCCTGTTGGCCGACTGCACCATTGCCAAATGTGTGCTGTTGACTGATATATACGATGACAACGGTGAGCAGTGCGCCCACAAAATTCCCCAGATACACGATAATCCAATTTCTCAACAAGTCCCGTAATTTCACATGATGATTGACCCAGGCCATGACAATCAGATTGTTGCCTGTAAACAGTTCTGCACCCGCAACGACAACCAGTATCAGCCCAAGAGAAAAGACCAATCCCCCCAATAGTTTACTGATGCCGAAGCTTACTCCTCCAGAATTTGCGGTAACAACCGTTGCAAAAATGGCCCCTAATGCAATAAATGCACCCGCCAGTATTGCGAGTGTAAACATTGTCAGGAAGTCCATTTGAGCTTTCTTCATGCCAATCTGTTCAGCCCGTCGTGCCATTTCCTCAGGCAAGAGCGCATCAAATTTAGCAGGTGGATTATCAGCAGGCATAATTTATTTCCTTTTTGAATGGCATTAATTGAGTGTTCGTTGCATTTGAACAAAGCATTTGAACAAAAATCTAAGATCTTATCCATCGGAAGCGGGGTAAAGCATCATGGATTAGATAAAGGTGAGGTTGGTTGCAAAAGAGTATCACAAAGGCCAGTGAAGACCAGCGAGTGAAACAACAAACCCCAGAGCGCAATTCTGTCGCATCAAGAACCGTATCGCCAGAGGCAACATGAATGAATAGGTGCCGATCTGGAGTAGGACCCCATGTCAACATCCCGAAAATTAAACAAGAGATTGAGCGGTCGTACGATGATTTGTCTAGCGTGCCTGGTATATGCTGTTGGTATATGCTGTAGTGAAGTTTGATATAGGGCGAATGGGCCTACAAAGAAAATAGGGGCACATATCGTGCCCCTACTTTTTGTTATCCCAGTTGTTATCCTAGTGCAGCCAGTATCTTCTTCATCTGACCGCGATACTTTTCCAGGGCGGCGCGGCCCTCATCGGTGATCGACAGTACCGTCATCGGCTTCCGGTCCACGAACTCCTTCTTCACATTGATGTAATGCGCCTCTTCCAGCTTGCTCATATGTGTAGAGAAATTCCCACGGGTGAGGCCCATTTGCTTCTGCAAAAAGACGAAGTCAGCACTATCAATCGTGTAGAGAATCGAGAGCAACATCAGGCGGGCAGGTTCATGAACTAGTTTGTCAATGTCGCCCGCGATGAGCAGGACATCGAAATCAGATTTTGTTGTCATAGGCCGTGTATCATTCATCTTCAAGCGGATAGTCACGGATGAACTGCACCAGCAGGGCAATCCCTGTCAGGATGAGGATAGCAGCCAGGGCCATCACAGCGATACCCAGGTGGAACGGAACCAGCATACTCGCCCAGACAAGTAGCACGCCGACCACTGCATACAGGTAAAAGCGCCGATTATTGAGTAGCGTGGCCACCGCTAGGAGCGAGACGCCCAGGAAACCACTGAATATCAGGCGCATGTTATCGCGTATGAGAGCCTGAATATTCTCAGGCATGCCACCTGTCAGCGTGAACAGAACGATCAGAGCAATCAGCACTGCCACACCCAGCAACATGGATAGGGTAAGCTTCAATGCTTGCTTCTGCTCCGATTCAAAGCGAATCAATCCCATCCTTGGCCGAGAAATACTCTGCTTGAATGGAATATATAACACGCCGGGGATGGCGATCAAACCGACAAAAGCAGGTTGATCCGCGAGAATGACCAGACCAAACAGCGCGATGATGATCCCGATTGTCAGATCGAGAAGGCCATCTTGATGGTAGGTCAAATACAGTTTTTGTTCGAGTCCTTTAGATTTGAGTAGTTTTGTGTCGTTCATTTTTATGTCTCCATTTTATACATGTTTGTAATGAAAACATGTTTGTAAATATATTACTCCTATTGTGATAAGGTGTCAATAACTTTCGATTGGAAGTTTTCTATTTTGATGACATCTCGTTGGATGAGTTTCGAGGAAGGTCACAACTTTTTCATGAATGGGTGGTACACTCAACGGATGGTAAAATTCTGGCGACTTGCGAACAGTTCTGTTAACAGATGAGCATTGCAAACCCCAACATCCTTCTAGTGCTGATCCTGGCCCTGCCGCTGACGTGGTATATCGGTTGGCCGCGTTATGCCTTTCGTCGTCGCCGCGACATCGCCAGCCTGCTGATCCGCACGGTGCTATTGTTGCTGGTCATGCTGGCCATCAGCGGCCTGCAACTGGTACGTGCCGTAGAAAAACAAGGCGTCGTCTTTTTAGTCGATGTCTCTGATAGTGTCGGCACGGAGCTACAAGAAGCCCAGTTAGCCTATATTCAGGATGCCATCGCGGAAAAACCCTCCGATGATGAATGGGCAATTGTCGTCTTTGGGGCCGATGTCGCCCCGGAGCGCGCTTTCAACACATTGACGGAAGCGCCCCCTGAACTGCGTTCCCAGGTGGTGACAGGTAACACCAACATCGCCGAGGCCATCCAGACGGCTATCGCCATCTTCCCGGCAGATGTGCGCCGCCGCATTATCATTCTGTCCGATGGCCAGGAGACAGTGGGCGATGCTGAAGCCAAAGCCCGTCTTGCCGAGGCCGCTGGTATCGAAATTAGCTATGTCCCCTTCTTCAGAGAGCAGTTGGCTGATGTACGCATCATCGACCTGGAATCCCCCAGCCGCGTCATCGAAGGCCAGGAATTTGACCTGTCTGTTAGTATCGAATCCGATGCGCCGACGCCTGCGCGCCTGTCGTTGTATGCTAATGGCAGCCTGATCCACGAGGAGCCAATTGCCCTGGCCGAAGGCATCACGCGCTACACCCTGACGCAGACCGGGCCGGAAACTGGCTTTTTGAATTTCAGCGCGCGCATTGATGTTGCAGATGAGGCCGGATTCAGCCAGAACAACCAGCTCGCCGCCTTTACCCAGGTAGTTGGTCCGCCGCGCGTGTTGTTGGTCGCCAGTGATAACACCGAAACAGCCAATCTACTGCCCGCTTTGCAGCAAGCTGGCCTGAACGTAACCGTCATCACACCGGATCGCCTGCCGCCGGAGACATCCGCCCTGGCGGATTACCGCAGCATCGTGATTGCCAATGTGCCCGCGACCGATTTCACCACGCGCCAGATGGAACGCCTCGACAGCTACGTCAGCGAGTTGGGCGGTGGTCTGGTGTTCATTGGCGGGCCGGATAGCTACGGCCCCGGCCAGTATTACGATACAGTCCTGGAAGAAACACTCCCGGTTGAGATGCAAATTAAGGATCAGCAGCGCCTGCCGCAGTTGACCATCGCCTATTTGATCGACCGCAGCGGCAGTATGGCCATGGCCGATGCCAATGGCATCCAGAATATCGAACTGGCTAAACGCGCTATCGACATTTCTATTGGCTTTTTGCAGCCGACCGACCGTGCCGCTATCGGCACATTTGATACGGGTGGGGCCTGGGTGGCATCCTTTCAGGATGTGCGGGATCAGCGCCAGTTGCAGCGATTGGTGGCGACGTTGCGCAGTGGCGGCGGTACCGACATCAGCGCAGGCTTGTCATTGGTCGAACGTGACATCATCCGTGAGGAGAGCGAGCGCAAGCACATCATCTTGCTGACCGATGGTGGCAGCAGCCCACGTGATCTGGTCGATCGGACGCGTGTGCTTAACGAGCAGTACGGCGTCACCATGAGCGTGATTGCTCTCGGCTCCAATCCGCCGCCTTTCCTGGAAGAGATGGCTGTTGCGGGTGAGGGCAACTTCCATGTTGTCAGTGACGTTGGTCAGATACCCAATATTTTTGCTTTAGAAACGGTCCTTGCCAGCCGTACCTTTATCGAAGAAGGCGAGTTCAGCGCCATACAGACCGCTAGCAGTCCCATTCTGGATGGCATCAGCGCGCTGCCCCCCTATAACGGCTACGTGGCGACGACAGCCAAGGACCGTGCCAGTGTGGTCCTGCGCGGCCCGGAACCCAACGCCGATCCATTATTGGCGACCTGGCAGTATGGCCTGGGACGGGCGGTGGCCTTCACCAGTGATGCCACCTCGCGTTGGGCATCCAACTGGGTGACCTGGGATAGCTTTGTGCGCTTCTGGGGGCAGACAGTAACCTGGTCCATTACGGAAAGTGCCGCCAACAATATCGAGACGCGCGTCGTCATGCAGGATGAACGGGCGCGTATTGTGGTTGATGCTCAGGACGATGATGGCAATTTCCTCAACAATTTGCAGCTAGAAGCCTCCCTGCTGGACCCCAGCAACGCCGGACGTACCATCCGCCTGGAGCAAGTCGCCCCAGGTCGCTATGAAGCCAGCTTCCGGCCAGAAGAAGAAGGCGCTTACTTCCTGGCGATTACCGGTGAAGGCCGTGCCAATGGTCAGTCCCTGGTCTTTAATGAAGTGAACGGTTGGGTGATGAGCTACTCCGCCGAATATGCCCAGCCGGAACCCAACGAAACGCTGCTGACGCGCATCGCTGATATGACCGGGGGCCAATCCCTGGCGGATTCATCGGAACTAGCATTTGTTCCCAGCGCGGAGTTCCGTACAGCGGCGCTCCCATTGTGGCCCTGGCTGCTGCTGCTGGCGGCTTTCTTGCTGCCTGTCGATATTGCCGTGCGCCGTCTGATTATCACCCGCAGCGATGTGCAGCGCTTCCGGGCCTGGCTCGATGAACGTCGTGGCTTCACGCCCAGCGATGCCCGTATGACCACGCTCATGGATGTACGCCAGCGCGCGCGTCAGCAGACGGGTGCAGGTCAGGAAGATGATACGGTTTCGCGCTTGCGTCGTCGTCGTGAGGAGCAAATGGCCCAGGATGAACGTCCCACGCCCCAGGCCCCCGAACCCAAAAAGATGACCACCGCTGAATGGTGGCAGACATCGCCTTTCAACTTGCCGCCGGAACCGGGCGAAAGTGATGAAGAAAACACGGTCAGCAACCTGCTCAAGAGTCGCCGCCGACCCCGTCCCGATGACGAACCCGAAAACGAGAATTAGCTAGAGCAACCCGCAAGCTGCAATCAATGTCATAGCAGATTGCAGCCGTTCCTCAATTGTCCTGTACAGCTTTTGCCTATTAACTTAGGGTACGACTGATATAGAAACAGCCTACCCAGTATTTAGGTTGAGAAAGCTATATTTATGGTGCCCCTTCGTTCATTTTTGGTGCTGGCTTTGCTGTTATTCTCGCAGATCGGTCATGCTCAGGCGCAAGACACACAGTGGCCGCCTGACCCCGACACCATTTTTCCCCCATATGTCACCTGGACCAGATTGGAACAGGGACCGACCATCCCCTATGCTGAAATAGAAGGCACCGAGCTTCTTGTTTATTTGCCCGATGGCCAGGTGGAAAGATACGATTTGCCTTCATCAAAATGGCAGCGAGCTGGCATGCTGCCCGATGGCAATGTCATGCTCCTGGGTGAACGGACAAGGGAATATAATCCTGATGGCCTTATCCTGAATAGAGAAACAGGTACTTATGAGCAGCCGCCTATGGTCTGTGAAGATCGCATTTTGCAAAACCGCTTTAATCCTACAGGCGAGTGGATGCTGATTTATCGCGATGAAACTTTCGAGGATGGCTTCTTGTGTAATACAAGCACGGGGGAGATTCTCGAGGAAATCCCACCAAGACTTGCTACTTCACCCGTGTCCAAATTGGTCAGTAACGATCAAAATTCATCATTTTCGCCAGATCATGAAACTGTCATCGTGATGAGCTTAGATGAGCAATCGAAAACAGTCATCTACGCCTACGACCTAAATGCCGATACCTGGACACAAATTGGCAATGCTGGGGACATCCCATACACAATTGTGTCACCCTGTGGCTGGGTGAGCAACACACAGGGTTTCATTTGTGATTATCATGTCCTCAATATGGACGATACCAATGTTCATTATTATCTTTTTGATTTGGAGAATCCTGATACGCTCGAATTTGTGTTCTCGAGTTGGGGATCAAGTACGACGACTGTTCTTGATGATCCTCCACGCTATATCACTATCAGGTCAGAGAGTTACGATACAGTACATAGCTATATCTACGATACGAATATACCCTCAAAAATATCAGCCTGTACTGTAACCATCTTTGATGCGATTAACGGACTGTATGAACAGGAGCTCGGAGGCGAATGTATTCCATTTTTTAATAGCATATCCAGACCTGTACTATATCAGCGTAGTGATGAGACGGTCTACATCCTTACAGTCACGGATTCCGATCCAAATGTGTCAACACTACAAGCAGTTACAGTAGATGCTAGTGGTCCATCATTTAGATCCATTTTAACAGGTGAAATTGAAGGCATACTGGCAGCTTCGCCCAATGATGACTATATTGCGCTTCTGATGGGTAATAATAATCAAATAGACGCTATCCATACTGATTTTGATTTAAACAAGCTACCTCATGGACCAAACACTTGGTTTATCACAGTCATCAGTAGTGAAGACGGCCAAATCATTTACCAAATCCCAGTTGATTCTGTACATGCAATCAGCCGCATATTCTGGTTGGATGAGCAAACGCTCCTATTCACCACTCAACAATCCGTCATTCACCGTGTGATGTTCCATGAACATGGGGCTGATGTTGCCATAACCAGTCGCTATAGTTTCCATTGGTATGATGAATATATGTGGTTCCTCAATGACCGCTATTGGGTGTACCCCGATGACTATGCTGCGTTGGATTTCATGACATTTGACCTACTGCCAATCGTGAATCCAGAGGCCCTAGAGCATTACGACATCAGAATACTTTCATCAGAGACCGTTGTTGTTTCATCCAAAGACGGAACGATGACCGCTGTTTACTACATCTCGTTTCCAAACTGACAATATTTGTAGAAAATGCGTTACTCAATGAAGCCGTGTTTGCTCAGCCAGGTGGTGAGCTGCTCGATGTTGGCTTCGGTCAGCAGTGGGCCGCGATCAACGCCGCGTGGGGAGGCTCCGACGGGCAGCGGGACGACATCTGTATAGGGTAGCGTACTGCCTTGTTCCGCGATGACCAGCGTCGGCACCGACAGAAATCCGGTCCAATCCAGCACGCGCTGACGAGCGACCTCGTCTTTATCGATAAACACCTCTTGGTAGGCGATGTCATGCTCATGGAGCACGCTTTTAGCGATGGTGACGAAGGGGCAGCCGAAGGTCCGGCTGTACATGACCAGATGCTTATCGGTGGGCATACGGCATCCTTGTTGACGTGAGTGTAAGCAATATCAGCGTAAGCAATTGAACGATAACCACTATACGCAAGGATTAACCTGATGTTTCAGCAGTCGGTTGGACGATTGGCTGATTGGTTGGGTTCAGGAAGCAGATGATGCCCTCGGTAATTCCACGCGCGAGGTCTTCTGTACGCTCGGTCAATAGCTCTCTATCAGCGCGCATGAAACCTAACTCCAGAATAGCTGCTGGGGTTAGCGGGTGGATCTCGCGGAAGCTATGGTAATCGGTCATGTCCAGCGTCAATGCCGAGCCACGGCTGAGGCCTGTTGCCTGCCCATAATACTGGGCGATGCACTCCGCTAGTCGTGTATCTGGGCCACCTTCGGCACGGGCGGCGGCCTTGGCGACCAAAAAGCCGCTGACGACCTCGCCATAATCCTGGCAGTCATTGGCATGGATCGACACCAGCGCCGCGGCCTGATAGTTCTCCAGGCGTGTATCGAATTCGTCTAGCAAATCTACCGAATAGCCGCGCTCGCGCAGGTTGCGCACAACGGTCGTTGCCACATTAAAATTGATCTCGGCCTCGGTGATTGTAACCGTACCGTTTTCTTCACATACTGCACCGGGGTCGTCTTCCGGTCCGCGATGCCCACTGACGATGCCAATGCGTCGCATCCAATTGGGAGTGGGCATGGTGGTGGGCACAGGGGCGTTATCGCGATTGCCCGTATCGACCACCTGCAAACCACTCACGACGGCGGAATCAAAGAACTGTGGGTCAGTGAACCATGTAAAAATTGTTGAGCCGATGCAGGCCGCAATGCCCACGATCAGCAGCGTATAGACAAACCCACCTGCCAGACCCGCGCGTTTCTGGCGCCGGCGAGCCTTGCGTCGCGCAACCCGTCGGACGCGCTGCTCGGCCAACTTTTCCGCATTGGCCAGTTCTTCCGCAGAGGGTTCATAAACGGGCACACTCGGATGCACCGTCGCTTTGACGCTGGGGGCGTCGGTGTCCCCCTCAACCGGATAGGTTTCTTCAAACAGGGCCTCATAATAGGTCGGCATGGCCGCATCGGGTTCCACTTCCGGCACGGAAGGGGCCGTGTTTTCGGGCGCTGCCGGTGGCTCTGTCGCTGGTCGCGATTCAACCGATTCTTCTGGCGGTGTGCTCTCAGTAGATGCTGTTTGCGATGCCGATGGATCCGATGGTGCCGGCTTACTGGGCGGGTCGCTGGCTGGCGCATCCTCTTCTGCCGACTCGCGCCGGACGCGGTCGATCTTTGGGCGGCGATAGACCTCGCGCTTGTCGATGCGTTGGGCGCGTTTGGCCGCGGCCTCGCGCATCATCTCCACGAAGATCGTCGAGGGCGAGGTATCTTCATTATCGCCCTCAGGGGGCGTTTGGGGTTGCTCCGGTGGCCGATTCTGATCGTCGGACATAGCGTGGCTCGTTTGTGTCCAGCTTGCAAGTCGTCTCTTGAGGAGACACAATGTCTATTCTAAAAGAGGCCACACGAATTGGCTACTCGGTTTTACCCAGGTTGCAGGACTGGTATAAAGCGCTTAGCCGCGTCTGGACCTCAAACTAGCGTATTTGTGGGCAAAGGATCATATCTTCGATCACGTCGCAAATGACATCTTCATTGAGCTGATAGGGGTCATCGCTGATGGCATTTAGCGAGCTGATGATCTGGCGATCAGCAATATCCTTGTCTCTGAGGGCATCCACACGCGACCATAAAGCAGCCATCAACGTGGCTTTACACGCCTCTTGATCGAGTGCCGCCGCCAGATAGCGTATCATGTCATTGCGCGTCATAGTCATCAGGTGATCTCTCAAAAAGGTGAACTTTCAAAAAATGATCATTCGTCGAACAAATACGATTCTTTATTGCGAACACTGGTCAGAGACGGTTTCATTTTACCAGCAAGTTTTTGATTTCCCCGTGAACCATCAGACCGATTGGTTCGTTGAACTCCAGATTGCCGACGAAACCTACTTGAGCCTCGCCCAGGCCAGCCGGACGCGCATCCGCAGTGTGGGAGGCCAAGGCATCACGCTGTCCTGGCAGGTTGCCGATGTCCATGAAGCCTATACATATATGCAGCAAGCGGGTCTGGATGTCTCCAGATTACAACAAAAGTGGGGCGCGTGGCTGTTTTACTTGCATGACCCAGAGGGCCATCGCATCGAACTATGGCAGCCGCTGACAGAATAGGATATCGTTGCCAGCTCTGGTATCGCTGAGAACAGCCTAAAACTTAATCCATGCCGCTTGCGAGACCCGTTTTTGCCGCTTACAATGGATTTATTAGCCCGTATACCTGCACGGGATAGTGCACCCTACCGGCTGACGCAGCTCCGATCAACCTGTATTTGATGGCTCAATCGCCTATGACTGTTACCGTGAATATGCCTGTCACTGTCTCCCTGGATGATCGCATCCGGCTGCTTTCTGCTGTGCTGGCTGCGACGAACTACCCGCAGGTTGCGCAAGATCGTGGGCGACATCTGGCGCATTCGCACGCCCGCAATACGCGCAAATACCTGCTTAATGAAGGCATGGCCGACCATCCGGCAGCCAAATCACTGGAAGACATGCTTAACCGCAAAGTGCCGTTGGAAGCCCTGTTTACCATGATGCTGCTCATGCCCTGGCCGGATCTGGAAGTCGGTATGCTGCCGCCCTTTGTGCCCAGCGACTGGCCCCAGCAGTTACACGACTTTTACCTCAAGAGCAACCTACGCACCTTCTGGACAGAGAACGAGCAGCCCTGGCAGGATGCCGTTACCCAGTCCAAGCTCATCTTTGCCGATGTCAGCTTCCATGCGTTCCTCAGCCAATTTACGGGCGAGATCAGCGAGAACTTCGTCTTCATGCCCAATATTTCCTACCCGGCTGTAGAAGAAATGGGTCTGCGCTACAGGGATCAGCTCATCGCCATTGTGCCGCCGCCGCAAGCCTGGGGTGATAGTCCACCCTGGCCCTATGACGACGAAACGCAGCTCATCAGCGTCTATCGCGCAGCGATCATGCAGTATGGGCGTTTGCTGTTGCAAGGCTACTTTCGCGCTCATGCCGATAAGTTGGAAGAAGCCAAGCAAAAAGACCTGCCCATCAGCGACGAACTCAAGGCCATCTATCCCACCTGGGAAGAGCAGTTCATGATGCTCTACACCAAAGCGCTGGTAGCCATGTATCTGGAAGATCATGTCGATCCGCTGGAAGCCAAAGCCTACATGCTGATTGAGCGCAAGGCCAATAGCATCGCCTTGCTGCCAGGGACCACCCATGTGCTGCGCCGCTTTTTACGAGAGCGTGGCAACCGCTACGACTCCTTCATGGACTTCCTGCCTTACTTCCCGACCCAATTGCGCGTCGCCAAGCGCATCGTCTCTTTGTAGCCAGATAATAAAGAAACCTTTTTAGCAAAATACAAATTAGGAGAATTATGAATGGATTTGGAGACACTCATTCCCATCATAGGTGGTTTGGTAGCTTTAGGTTCATTTGTACTTGCTGTTGTAGAGTATCAACGGCAAGGTGCTCTCAAAAGAGCTGAACATTTTTTCGTTATGCGAAAATCATATAGAGAAGATAGTGACTTTCAAAAAATATCTGATCTTTTAGAAGATGATAGTCAAGAGTTGAAGAAGATCCCGTACGCTGACAAACGGAGGTTTCTTGGATTTTATGAAGAGATTGCTCTGATGATGAATTCGGGTTTAGTACGTAAAGAACTTGCTCATTATATGTTTGGATACGATGCAATCAGATGCCTTGAAAGCGAGCATTTTTGGGTAGGAGCAGCCCCAGATCTGGACTCTAAATATTGGATTTTGTTCAATACATTTGCTAAGCAAATGAAAGAGGTTGAAGGAAGTCCTACTTCATTTGATCCTAAGGAATACAAATTCTAAAGTGTGAAAATACTAGAGCATACTTTCAGGTTTTTTCCCGACCCAACTGCGCGTCGCCAAGCGTATCGTCTCTTTGTAGAAAGTCTCATAGCAAGACATCTTAGGGGCACGCATGTCGTGCCCTTTTTGCATTTTCGTTATGGAATCTATAGCAGAATAGGAACTTGGGATACCCGATTGTTTTTCTGCATGGCCCCCTTCTCTAAATCTCATCCCCGAAGGAGAGGAGACTTTTGGCCTGCTGCCGTGCCATTCATAAAGGCACCCTACCTCCTTCGGAAGGACTGAGGATGGGGGTTAGGGCGCCTAGGCCATCTCCGCAGCCAACCGCAGGATCATACGCAACAGTACGTTTGCACCGTGCTCGATGTCATGCCATTCTGTGTATTCTCTTGGGTTGTGGCTGATGCCGTCTTTGCTGGGGATGAAGATCATGGCGCTGGGGGTAAAGGGGCTGAGAATCTGTGCGTCGTGTCCGGCGTAACTGACCATGCGCTCGTGGCTCAGATGCTCCTCGTCGCAGATGCTCTCGATGAGTTCCATCAGATGGTCATTCATGATGGCCACATCGCGCTTGTACATCTCCTCCACCTTGACGCTCAGTCGATAGGTATCGGCGATCGTATGTGCCATCTCGACCAATCGGGACTCGATCTCGTGCAATGTCGCCTGGTTCTGATGTCGACACTCCACACGTAAGCGCGCCTCTGCCGGGATCACGTTAAAAGTCCCCGGCTGCACCTCGATGTTGCCACAGTTGACGATGCCTTCCGGGTATTCCTCACGGATGAGCGCATGCATCTTGGTGATGAACAGCGCCGCACCTTGCAGGGCATCGCGGCGGTCATTGGTATGGGTCGTCGCAGCCGATGTGCCTTCGCCATAGAAGGTGTACACATAAGCCGACCGACCCACGACGCCGCTAATCACGCCGATGTCAGTATGGGCGCGCTCTAGCCGGGAACTCTGCTCAATGTGTAATTCCAGATAGCTGAGCAGATCGTTCATTGGCCGGATAGCGCGATCTACTTCGCTGACCAGAATACCGGCCCGATACAGCGCCGCCCGGAAAGCGGCATTGTCTTGTTGTGCATCATTGATGTGATGGGATTTGAGCATGCCTGTCAGGCCCATGCTGCCGAAGAACGACTGCCACCAGCCTTCTTCGTCGGTGAAGCTGATAACCTCTACATGGAAGGGCAGCTCAATACCTGCATCCCGGATTGTACGCATGCATTCCAGGCCTGCCAGCACGCCGATGCTGCCGTCATACTGGCCGCCGTTAGGGACCGTATCCAGGTGGCTGCCGATGAGCAAGGTGCGCGCATTAGGAGCTGTACTGGGCATCACACCGCTCAGGTTGCCAACTTCGTCATCACGTACAAAAAAACCCGCTTCCTCAATTTGGTTGGCAAACCAGGCGCGGGCTTCTAAATCCTCGTTGGATAGGGCGACACGAGTAATCCCCCCATTGGCAGTCTGGCCAATCTGGGAAAGCTCAGTGAAGTCAGTTTGGAGTCGGAGGCTGTTGATTTGGAGCTTGGGCACAATAGCGACCATTTTCGTCTGCAAAACCTGAATATGTTGACGGGTGGTTTTGCGAACCCATTATAGGGGATAACATTTTCAATGCAAACGATTACTTCTGTACCAATTGATTTACCCCCCACTACAGCTGTTCAAACCTCTTGATGAGCCATTCTCTAACAGTTTCTTGACAGCCTGTATAGTTTTATTAGGAGCCTTTAATTGAATCTGGATTAGATTATTGCTATAATTAATCTAATTCCGATTAGATTAATCGGCTGTTGCTGGCACAAAATTCCCATTTTCTATTGCTTTTTCTGTTCTCAAATAAAGTAATCTGTCGTTCCACAATTAGATTAAAGGATAAGTCCCGATGGTTGCCCCAATTAATGAGTCGCAATCTTTATACGAAGCCTTCGATTATTACCATATGGATGACCTGCTGACTGATAAACAGCGTGCCACCCGCGACCGCGTCCGCGATTTTGTCCAGCAGGAAGTCATTCCCAACATCAATCCCTACTGGGAAAAAGCGGAAACACCCTGGGAAATCATCAAGAAACTGCCGGAATTGGGCATCATCGGTGGGCCGCTGGCGGGCCTCGATATGACCGAAGTTGGCCTGGTAACGTTTGAGTTGGCCAAGGGAGATGGTAGCGTCGGCACGTTTTATGGTGTACACAGCGGCTTGGCGATGGGGTCAATTGGGCTGCTGGGCAGCGACGAACAAAAAGCGCGCTGGATGCCTGATATGCTCAAGATGACCAAAATTGGCGCATTTGGCCTGACCGAGCCGAAGGTCGGTTCTAACGCTGTTGGCATCCAGACAGTCGCCCGTAAAGATGGCGACAACTACATCCTCAATGGCGCCAAGCGCTGGATCGGCAATGCGACCCTCAGCGACTTGCTCATCATCTGGGCGCGGGATGAAGACGGTAAATTTGGCGGCTTTGTGATTGAAAATCCGCAGGAGACCCCCGGCCTCACCATGGAAAATATCTGGGGCAAAATTGGCAAACGCAGTGTCATGAACGCCGACATCAAGCTGGAAGATGTGCGCGTCCCGGTGGCCAACCGCCTGGAGCACGTCAGCAGCTTCCGACACATGGCCCAGGTGCTGGGCATGGGGCGCTATGGCGTTTCCTGGGAAGCTGCCGGAGCAGCGACAGCGGCCTTTGAGTATGCGCTCAAGTACGCTAAAGAACGCGAGCAGTTCGGTAAGCCGATTGCAGCCTTCCAGCTCATCCAGGCCAAGCTGGTAGAGATGGCCTCAGAAGTGACGGCTATGCAGGCCATGTGTATGCAACTCGCTCGGCTGATGACCAATATGCAGGTCAACGAGGGCATCCTGAGCATGGCCAAGTACCATAACGCGCGGAAAGCTCGCCTCGTGACCAGTCTGGCTCGTGAGACGCTCGGCGGCAACGGCATCATGATTGACAACCACATCGCTCGCCTATGGACCGATGCCGAAGTCATCTACACCTACGAAGGCTCCAATGAGATCAATTTGCTGATCGTAGGCCGTGACCTCACTGGCGAGAATGCCATCGTCTAAAGTCATGCGCGTTGCCCATAATGTGATAAAAAAGCCCGGACACAGCTTGTCCGGGCTTTTTGCTAACCACTGTTCATTGCGACTGATGGACAGATGAACTCATACTCGACCTATGTGGTGCAGCTTTCATCCGTGCAGACGCCTGCGTCGGCATCCGTCTGGGCGACAGTCACCAGCGGATGAGCATCGCTCCAGGTGCGTTCCAGCGTTTCCAGGAATAATTCGGCGGGTTGTGCACCAGAGATGGCATAGCGATTATCAAAGACGAAGAAGGGCACGCCATTGACGCCCAGCATCTGCGCTTTGCGTATATCTGCTCGGACGTCTTCCGTGTAGGCATCGCCCTCGATGACCTCGCGCACCTCATCGGCATCCAAACCGACTTCAACGCCCAGTTGAACCAGCGTGTCGCGGTTGCCAATCGACAGGCCATCCGTGAAGTAGGCTTTTTGCAGGCGTTCTTTCATGTCGCCCTGCAAACCGTGATGCGCTGCCAGATGAATCAGACGGTGGGCATCGAGTGAGTTATCGGGCCGGGTGCTGTCAAAATGGAATTCCAGCCCTAGATCGGCGGCTTGCTGGGTCAGGTTGGTGTGCATGCCTTCTACTTGCTCTCGGCTGGCCCCCATCTTCTTCATGAGATGGTCAATGGCGGTGCCTTCAGCTTGGCGCGGGGCAGATGGATCAAGCTGGAAGCTGCGCCAGATGATCTCAACATCATCGTTATGTTCAAACTGCTCAATGGCGTTTTCGAGTCGGCGGCGGCCAATATAGCAAAAGGGGCAGGCAATATCGGACCAGATTTCAATCTTCATCGGGGTTCCTTCCGGGCTGTAATGGGAAGATGGATGTTGCGATGGCGATCATTGTGTTTGATCGTTAGAGTGCTAATCATTAGCATACTAATGATTTTAGGTGTGGCGTGCGATTGTGTCAATAGCTCGGAGTTAAGGGGTAGATGAAAACGGTACATCGCCAACGTGAGTAGCAGCGGTTGGTTTCTGTTTGGGGCTCTTGGCGGTAGAATCTGAGCAAAGTGACTTCCTCAGAAAGCGAACCCCATGTCCGATGATTTTGACTTCAAAAAGAAAGACGATGCCGCTTTTGCGATGGGTGACGAACCCTACACCCTGGGGCCAGATTCTATGCCGCAGCCCGGTGTGCCTACCGGAATTGTCACCAAGCACCATCACACCGGCCAGACGATCTATCCCGGCGTACAGCGCGACTATTGGGTCTATGTGCCGCAGCAATACGATGCCGCCCAATCAGCCTGCTTGATGGTCTTTCAGGATGGTGAGGCGTATCTGGGCGAGGTTGTGCGTGCGGCAACCGTGTGTGATAATCTGATTCATCGCGGTGAGATACCTATCACCATTGGCGTGTTCGTTAATCCAGGCGATAAAGGCCCTGGCAACCCGATTTATGGTGGAGAGGACAATCGCAGCCTGGAGTACGATTCACTCGGTGACCAGTATGCACGCTTCTTGTTGGAAGAACTGCTGCCAGAAGTTGAGGCCGAGTACAACATCACCAGTGATCCTGCTGGCCGCGCCACCTGTGGCATGAGTTCCGGCGGTATTTGTGCCTTCACGATTGCCTGGGAACGCCCTGATGCTTTCGGCAAAGTGGTCAGCCATTGCGGCAGCTTCACCGATATTCGTGGTGGCAACCAATACCCGTCGCTGGTCCGCAAGACGCCGCGCAAACCGCTGCGCGTATTCCTGCAATCCGGTGAAAAAGACGTGGATGTGATCTTCGGCAGTTGGCCGATTGCCAACCAAGACATGGCCGCCGCGCTAGCCTACCGCGAATATGACTATCAGTTCGTCTTTGGCGAAGGCTACCACTCACTCAAACATGGCGGCTCGATTTTCCCCGATACCCTGCGCTGGCTGTGGCGCGATGATAACAAGGCATAATCAGCTTTATGCTGCTGTAAGTTGGCACGAATTTTTTCGTGACCTTTGTGCCTTTTTGATTGACTTTTTAGTCTCCAAGCTGGCACATGCGACCATCTCGTTGTAAAGTTTATTTATCGTTAGTTGAGCCACGGTGGGAAGCGTGCCCCCTCGCAACGAAGTCGAAAGAACCGAACTTCGGCAGTTTATATTTATGCTGCGCGAAGGCGTGTACGTCGAAACGCAGGAAGCCCTGTATGAGCTGACATCGCGCGGCTGGTTGCACGATGGTAGCCTGAATGGTGCCCAGCTCAGTGGCGCGCGCCTGAATGGTGCCGATCTGCGCGGGGCTATCCTCAGCCGGGCCGACCTCAGCGATGCCGATCTCAACGTCGCCCAGTTAGACCGCGTTCGCCTGACCGGGGCACGCCTGAATGGGGCCGCGCTCCAGGGCAGCAGCATCATGGAAGCTGACCTGATGGATTCCTACCTCATGGGCACCAACCTGACCGATGCCAAGCTCAACGGCACCAACCTGACCTATGCTGCCCTCAACAAGGCAATTCTGCGCAATGCTAGCCTGCGCGAGGCCAACCTCAGTGGTGCAAGCCTGCTCAGTGCTGACCTGGAAGGCGTCAATCTGGCCTATGCCAACCTGCTCGGTGCCAAGATCCACCGCAGCAACCTCAACCATGCTATTTTAGAAGCCGCTGATCTGCGCGATGTCAGCCTGCGCGAGAGCACGCTCCAGCGTACCGACTGCATCAAAGCCAATTTCAGCAGCGTGGATCTGGCCAATTGTGACCTGGAAGGGGCGCTCTTTGGACACACCATCCTCAGCGATACCGACCTCTCCCAGACCAAATGCCTGGATACGATCCAGCATGCTGCTCCCAGCTTCATTGATGTGGCCACGCTGATAAAGTCGGGCATGCTGCCGGAGGTCTTCTTGCGTGGCATGGGCCTGCCCGATGACACCATCGACCACCTGGCTGACCTGCGCCGCCGTTCGGTCGATTGGCAGACGGTGCTCATCACCTACAGCTACGACGATGCCGAATTTGCAGAAGAACTCTACGAAGTTTTGCAGGATCGTGGTGTGCGCTGCTGGCTCAACGGGTATGACACCCACAGCGAAGAAGGCGATGCTGGCGTCCATACCTGGGATGCCATGCTGCTGTGCTGCTCCAAAGCTTCGCTGACGCGCACCTGGGCTGCCCGTGAAATTCGTTGGGCCATCGATCAGGAACGCACCACCAAAAACGAGTTCCGGCGCCAGAAGTTGATCCCACTCAACCTGGATGGCTACCTCTTCACCGAGGACTGCCGCACCCGCCTGCCCATGTGGGAGCAGGTTGTTGATCGCAAACACTTCCCCTTCCTCGATTCCACCGATGCCGCTGACTTCGACCTGCATGTGGATCAGCTCGTGAATGCCTTACAGGGCCGCGGCAATTTCTCCCTCCCGGAAGACCTGCTTTTCGACTAAACACCCTACAATTTAGAAAATTTGTGCTATAATCAGGCTGGGTTGATGTAACCTCATTTGCCTCGTATTGACGACCCCAAAGGATGGCCTAAGTCCATGTCCACGCCCCTAAAAGACCTGTTATTCCAACCGGATTTTTTCAATGATCTCGTCACGGAAATCAAAGCCGTTTATCCAGCCTTCGATGGCGACGGCTATCTCAGTACTGTTTACGATGAAAAATGGGAATCGCTGGAACTCAAAGGCCGCATGATTCAGGGGGCACGGGCGCTATACGACTTCCTGCCATCGAACTACGACGACGCCCTGGCTATACTGATGCCTGTCTCCGAAAAATTCACGGGCTTTGATGCGATTATGTTTTGTCAGTACGTGGAGGAATTTGGCCTGGATCACTTCGAGGCCTCCATGCATGCCCTGGAAATCACGACAGTCGATGCCAGTGCCGAAGGCGCGATTCGCCCATTCATCATTCGCTACCCGGAACGCGCTATGCAGCAAATGCTGGCCTGGACACAGCATGAAAATGAGCATGTGCGCCGTTTGGCCAGCGAAGGCTGTCGCCCGCTGCTGCCCTGGAACATGCGCCTGAACCTGTTCGTTGATGATCCCGCGCCGATTGTGCCCATTCTGGAAGCGCTCAAATCCGATGACAGTCTCTACGTCCGCAAGAGCGTGGCCAACAACCTCAATGATATTTCCAAGAACCAGCCGGATCTGGTGCTGGACATCGCCGAGCGCTGGTACGGCGATAATGAGGACACCAACTGGATCGTCAAGCATGCTCTGCGCACTTTGCTCAAGAAGGGCAATCAACGGGCGCTGGCGATTTTCGGCTTTGGCGATGTCAGCGACGTAACCATCAGCAACCTGACTGTCACACCTGATCCAATTGCTATCGGCGACGACCTGCACTTTAGTTTCGACCTGCTGCTACAAGCTGATCAACCCAAAAAGCTGCGCCTAGAATACGCCATTCACTATCTAAAAGCCAATGGCAAGCACTCCAAAAAAGTGTTCCAGATTAGCGAGCGTGAGGTCACGCCCAACAAGCCGCACAAACTAACCAGCAAACAGTCGTTCCGCAACATGAGCACGCGCAAGCATTATCCCGGCCCACACAAGATCGACATCCACGTGAACGGCATTGCCAAAGCCCATGCGGAGTTCATGGTGACGGACTGAACTCGCGGCTTCGGTGGTATATTTAGAATGAAAGTTGCTTGTTAACCTGTAGGAAGTGCGGCAATGCTGGAAAAGCCACCCATAGCCGATGAAACCATCCTGGCTTGTATCGCTGAAGCCTATGGATTGAAGATGCACTCGCTAGCATTTTTAGCCCTGGGCGCAGATGTTGATACGGCAGTCTATCGGGCTATTGATGCGGCGGAATCGGCTTACTTCGTCAAGCTGCGGCAGGCTAACTTCGATGCCAACAGCCTGATTGTGCCTAGCTACCTGCATTAGCAGGGCATCATGCATATCATTGCACCCCTCAAGACCCTGAATGGTGGTCTGTGGGTGTCGGTCACGGAAGGTGACCTGTCGCTGTCGCCTTTTGTCGTCGGTCGCAATGGCTTTGAAACGTCCCTCACCGATGCCCACTGGGCAACCCTTGGCGATACTCTCAAGCGCATGCACAACCTGAGCGTGCCTTCCGCGCTGGATACTAACCTAAACCACGAGACATTCGGCGATGACTTCCGGCAGCAAGTACGGCACTTCCAGCAGATGGCCGCAAATACCGATTTTCATGAACCTATTTCTGCCAAACTGGCCAACTTACTCCGCAATCAACGCGCCACTATTCGCCACCTGATCGACCGTGCCGAGTATCTCGCAGTGCTGTTACAGGCTGCACGCCCTGATTTCGTCCTATGCCATGCTGATATTCACGCCGGGAATGTGCTCATTGACGAGGACGATGCGCTCTATGTTGTTGATTGGGATACAGTCATGCTGGCCCCCAAAGAGCGCGATCTGATGTTCATCGGCGGCGGCATTGGCCATGAATGGGCCCATCAGCATGGCATCGACCAATTTTATGAAGGCTATGGCTCGCCGGATATCGACCCCATCGCATTGGCCTATTATCGTTATGAACGCATCGTGGAAGACATCGCCGCCTATTGTGAGCAAATCTGGTTATCCAACCAGGGTGATACCGACCGCGCCGAGGGGTTGCGCCAGCTATCAGGCCAGTTCGAGGATGGTGATGTGATCGACATCGCCTGCCAGACAGACGCGCACTTACCTTTGCAGCATCGTCAACCACGCCCCTGATCGTCTGCTAGATATGCAGACGATAAACGCAATTGTGATTCGAATTCAATCCTGTGGGAAAATATCACTGTGTTTTCCAAAAAGGGGTCACAAAGGTCTTTAAGGCGTTGATACTTGACATAAAGCCTATCTATGTGTATGTTTATGTCGTTGAATAGAAATATAAGAAGGGTTTGCATGTCAGCGGAAGTGGTTGTTCACATAGATTAGTGTCATAGACGTTCCTCTTGGTTTGATTTCCAATGCGGCTCTGTTTATGACTCTGTGACTTTGTGTCGTCCACCGCCGCTTGCTATTGCACCAAATCATAGCATGCTCTCAATGCGTTTACAGCCAGTCACAGGACTGGCTTTTTGATTTGAGGACATTCAAACCATGAATATCGAAAATACCGACCCCAAACCGGGCGTCGTCTTTATGCGAACACGCGAGACCTACTATGTTCAGATAGGGCGTGAACGTATCCTCTGTACAGCTTCTACCAAGCTCAAGCAGGAAATCGTTGTTGGCGATTTTGTCGTCTGGGATGACAAACATCGAATTACAACTGTGCGACCACGCCACAACCAATTCTCACGGCGGGCTGCGGGCACAGGCTATCAGCAGCAGATAATCGCAGCCAATGTCGATCAGGTCTTGATCGTCATGTCCGTCGCCAAACCGCGACCACGCTGGAACCTGTTGGATCGCTATCTGGTATCGGCTGAGTTTGCTGTCATCCCCGCACTGATTTGCCTCACCAAGATGGACCTGGTCCAGGGCACTGCGCAGCGGGAAGAAATCGAAGCCGTGGCATCTGAATATGCGTCGATTGGCTACGACATCATCCTGACCAGCACGCAAACGTGCCAGGGGATAGACGAACTCAGAAGCCAAATCCAGGCCAGTATCTCGGCCTTAGTCGGGCAATCGGGCGTTGGCAAAACATCGCTCATCAATGCGTTGGAGCCAGAGCTTGCGCTGCGAACCCAGGACGTGAGCCATCACAGCAACAAGGGCCGCCACACCACCACGACATCCCAGATTTATCCCCTGCCTGCGGGTGGGTTCATGATGGATACGCCCGGCATCCGTGAATTTGGCATGTGGGACATGACGGAAGAAGACCTCATATATGGTTTCCCGGAAATGCGCCCCTACCAGCATGCGTGCAAGTTTAGCGACTGTTCGCATCATGAAGAACCGGGCTGCCAGGTGCGTCAGGCTGTCATGGAAGGCGACATCAGCCCCTATCGCTATCAAAGCTATCTCAAACTGCGGGAGGACCTATGACCCAGTTCACCCGTCGAAGCTATACGGCCCCCGGCAAGATAGACGGTACCGACAGCGATTTTGTCTGTCACCACTGTGGGGCCTATGTGCTTGCGAACCCGGTTATCTCCGGCGTCAACAATCGCAACCATTGCCCTTACTGCCTGTCGTCCCGCCATCTGGATTTGTTTGAAGGCGGTGATCGCTTATCGGCTTGCCGGGGCAGCATGCGACCCATAGGGCTGACGTTCAAACGGGGCCACAAGAAATACGATGGCCAGACGGAACTCATGCTGGTGCATGAGTGCCAAGCTTGCGCAACGGTCTCTATCAATCGCATTGCCCGCGATGATGATGTCGTCGCTCTGCGAACGGTGCTGGAGCAATCCGCCGGGTTGTCCCCAGCTATGCAGGAGCATCTCAAAGCACAGGGCATTCACCTGCTAGAGGCAACTCAAAGCGAGTTGCCTTTGCTGACAGCGCCAGCAGGGCTGTACACGCAGTATCCAGAGGCATAACATAACGAGTCAACCGCAGTGAGGTTGGCTCGTTACGATTAATCTTATGCGTTCCCCAACCCGATTCCATGATATACAGGAGTGAGTGCCCGACACAGGCATTTATCACCTGGACCATTTATGGAACCTTACGCACGGTAACGATGACACGCCTTAAAAACCATACCCTCCCCATGTTGTTGCTGTTTGTCCTCATGACGTACATGCTGATTGGCTTCGGCTATACGGGTATCGTAGGCATGACGCAGTTGCAGCCCATCACGCTGGGTATCTTCCTGGTTGGGGCCATCTTTGCTGCGGTGCAGCACCTGCGGGGACGCTGGCAATTCTATCAAAGCCCACTAACCCTCATGATCGTGCCCTGGGTGATCGTTATTGTCATCGCTTCCCTGGCTAATCCCCATGTCTGGCGTATCAGCCTGGAATCCATTGGCGTCGTTGGTATTTGCATCGGTGTGATGGCTTTCTTTGCCGGGGCCATCGTCAACCGTGCCATCACTCGTGCCGCCATCGAAGAAGCCTTCTTGCTGTTTGGCTTTGTGTTGATGGTCATTGGCTACATACAATGGGGCATTTTCCTCCAGCGTGGCGGCTACATCCCGCGCATGAGTAGCCTATTTGGCAACCCGAACTTCTATGGCATGTTCCTGCTGATTGTCATTATGTTGGCTCTCCACAGGTTGCTGGTGGCCAGACAGTGGCTGGTGCGCCTGCCGCTGGCGCTGTATGTGCTGGCAGCACTCGTGCAACTTGTGTTGAGCGGGTCACGTGGTGGGCAGATTGGTTTCCTGGTGGCCGGTGGTACCTATGCTCTCCTCTGGATGTTCACTCCCCCTGAACAAGATGCTATCAGTCCGTATGCTCGGTTGAACTCGGCGTTTCGAGCACGACTAGGGTTTTCCGTTGGCTGGTTGATGGCGATTGTGCTGATTGTAGGCGTTACGCTGGCAAGTGTGATCGCTTTAAGCCGTGGCATGCAGGCGCGGTTTGACTTGTGGTCAGCGGCCATCCACCTGTTCGAGCAAGAGCCGCTGACAGGCAACGGATTGTACAGCTACGCCGAGCGCAGTATGGCTTTCCGCAGCGTGCCCCCACAGGAAGCCTTCGTCCATGCCCATTCCATCATCTTCCAGGTCATGGCTGACCTGGGTATCTTGGGCTTAATCGCGCTGGCGATGAGCATTGTCATGGGTGTAAATGCCATCCGCGCTAACCGTCGCCGTATAGTTGGGCCATCCCTACGCGCCTATGATGCGCTCGTCGCCATCTTAGTGGGCTTATCGGTTCACCAGTTGGTAGATATGGCGACACTTTTCATGGCCTTGCTGGTCCTGGTCATTGTGATGATGGTCATCACACCGATTGAGCCACAGCCAATGAGGTCAAAAACAGGTCGCCGGTTTGCAACTGGGCTGCTCATCTTGCTAAGCATTGGTGTGGCGTTGGGAGCTTTCTGGCGCATCAACCTATACACGACCTACATCAACATACTGGCAAACGTGAGCGAGCAAACTCGTGAAGGCGAGCCTATTGACTACGCAGCCATTTTGCCGGAACTCAACACACTCGTCCAAGCGGACCCAGACAACCGAGTGTATCGTTTGCAATATGCGGTGTGGGCCGGACAACTTGCTTATCAAACGGATGACCCCGCCGATATTCAGCGCGCGATAGTGGCCCACGAAGCGGTCACTGACTTGATGCCGGACTATGGTCTGGCCTGGTCGAATTTGTCGGCGCTTTACTGGCAGCTTGGGGATCTAGAAGCGGCTGCGGACGCTGCTGAGGCTGGCCGCGCTGCTGCCCCTAAATGGCCTGTCCTGCGCTGGCAGCTTGCCGCTGTAGCGCGTGACCGCTATTTCCCCATACCTATCGAACGGGTGCTAGTATGGTTCAGCCGCAGCAATATTCAGTTGGTTTATTTGTATGATGTGCTGGACCCGCTGCTGCTGCCCCAGGTTGTCGACCAATTCGTCTGGAACCCGGACGACGGCCTTGTGACTGTGACCAATCGGCTCTTGTCGCTGTTGGCATCCCTGCGCTAGACTGCTGGCCACATTCACCTGCCGACAGGACCCGTCTGCGTCATGACCATTCACTGGGAGCGCATCGCGCCCGTCATCGTCTCGATTCTCATCATTATCGCCATCGCCATTTTGCGCCAGTACAGCAAGGTCTTCGCCTCGATTGCGGCTGTCATGCCCATCAATGTGCCGCTCGGCATGTGGATTGTGGCTTCCGGTGAGGACAATCCACAGGAAGCGTTGGCGACGTTCAGCGAGGCGCTGCTGGTCAATATTCTGCCAACGCTGTTGTTCCTGCTGGTCGCTTGGCAGATGACCCGCGCCGGACACGGCTTGCTACTGACCATTTTGCTGGGCTATGCGGTGTGGGCCATCGCGCTGGTGATCGTCTTTGCCCTGCGCGGCCAGTTCAGCTAGGGCATTGAGCGTCAGAGTGTATTCGTAGTGGCAAGCCACTGCCTTGCTCGTAATTACTCTGGAACTTGTTTTGCCCTTGGACCGAGCGTCAGCAGGGCCAACCCCACGAAGATCAGCACAATCCCGACCATGCCAATCGGTGGTACGGCTTCTCGCAGCAGGAAAATACCCAGCAGGGCCGCTGTCAGCGGTTCGGCCAGGGTGAGTGTGGCAGCTGTCGCTGCCGGGACCAGCCGCAGCCCGCGCCCGAAAAAGGCATAGCTCAGCCCTGTGACAATCACGCCCAGGTAAAGCACAATCAGCCGCCCATCTGGTGTGGCGATCCAGGCTGTTTCGTTGATGAAAAGTAGCGGCATCAGCAGCACCGCCGCAAACCCGAACACGACCGCCATCACCGCATCCGGTTTCTGATACGCCAGCACGACTTTGCTGGCCATCGTGAAGATCGCATAACTCAGGCCCGCCCCCAGCGCCAACAGAATACCCAATGGGTCGATAGTCAGGCTTTCGCCTGTCGCTAACAGTAGCACGCAACCCATGATCGCCAGTGTGGTGGCCACCCACCAGCGGCGCGTCAGCCGTTGCCGCAGAAAAATAACCTCCAGTACGCCAGCAAAAATCGGCGTTGCGCCAATGCCGACCACCGTGCCGACTGCCACACCCGTTAAAGCTGTGCCCCCGAAAAAGCTAATCTGATAGAGCGCCGTGCTGAGGATCGCCAACACGGTAGGTATCCGCGGCCAATGACCGCCATCACGGAAACTATGCCGACCCAGTGCCAGCAAGATCAAGACGATGCTGCCGACCGTAATGCGCATGGTCCCGATGACCAGCGGTGTACTGCCTGCCGGGGCCAATGCCTGCGATGTGCCCGTCGTCCCCCATAGGGTGGCCGCTGCCAGCACCAGCAGCATCCCCAGGGGTGGTGTTGCGTTCGACGATGTGTTTTGCTGCATGGCGAGCTTTCTTATTGATCTACAAAATTGAGTATTTTGGTAAATATTATGGCCTGCTCAGACCCCACCCCTAAATCCCCTCCCGAAGGAGCGGACCATGTCGGCGACCAAATCGCTTAAGAAAGGCATCCTTCCTCCTTCGGGGGAAGGACAGGAGGATGGGAGTCCGTGAATAAATCCCAGCCGCAGAGTATAGTCAGCTTCGGGCGGCATCACCAGCACCGCCTTAACCACAACTTAATCGCACTAGGCTACAGCCTTAACCGATCCCTGGCATAGATGGAGCGCAAGCTGTAAAGTCATACTTGCAGTAAGATATGGGCAGTACCTATAAACGATTGATTGAGCCACCAGACACTTAGAGAGCATTTCATGAGCACAAAACCGGACCATCCCACAATTGAAGATGAGCATTTCGTCACCCTCAACCGCCATATTCCCAACGAAGAAGATTACGCCCTGGCCGAGCGCCACGCGCCGTTGATTCGCTTTGATGTCAATGAACCCTTTTTCCCGCTGGCGGCAGGCTATACCGTCTTCCGGGAAGAGGGCAAGTCGCCCAGCTTCCCGCGCCAGATCACGCTGATTGAAGGTGCAACGGCAGCAATCGAATATGCCGTTTGGTGGGATTGGGATATGGGCCACTTGTATGAGTTGGAGCATATCTGGGTGTATGTCAACGATGCCGACGAAGTGGTGGCGGTCGATGCCAGTTGGCACGGTGGCTGGAACCCGATGCGTGCCGAGGAGGGCAAAGCGCCGCTCAGAGGGGGGCGCGCTATCGTCTATTCTGAACCGGGGAAACACGCTTTCGCTGCCACGTTGGCCCCGCTGCTGGATCGCAAAGAGGAAAATGTCGCCAACTGCGGATCGGGCGCGGGTAAAGGTGGCGTGCTGGTGACGGACTTGTTCAAGGGCCTCATTCACAGCCGCAACCGGGAAAATAATCGCGTGGTGCATGCCTATCTCCAGCGCCGCAGCTTTGAACCCAGTTACACGTTCAGCGACCTGTTCGACCTGCGGCAAGCGGCCCTCGTTCCCTGGGATGCCCTCAAAACCTGGATACCGTCGCGCGTCGAGTGGTGGTGTCGTGTGCTGGATGCGGCCATTCCTTTTGGTCAGCGACCCGTGCTGGCGATTGCCCATCGTGGGGCCTCAGCCTATGCCCAGGAAGGCAGCCCGGAAGCCATCCGCAAGGCGGCGGAACTCGGCTCGGATATGGTCGAAGTCGATGTGCGCTTTACAGTGGATAACGTGCCCGTCATTGCCCATGATAGTGACCTTCAGCGCGTATTCGGCGTGCCCGGTAACATCAGTGAAATGACGCTCGAAGCGGTGAAAGCCGCCACGCCGGAAGGCAAAGCCCCTGTGCTGACCTTCGCCGAGTTGGTCAAGCTGTGCCGCGAGGTGCGCATCGGCCTGTATCTGGACATCAAGGCCATCAATGCCGAAGGTATGGTCACCATGACCGAATCCTTGCGCGAGTATGGCATGTTCAACTACGCGATTTTCGGCTCATTCCGGCCTGACTGGGTAGCGGAAATCAAAGCCAACATTCCCGATGCGCAGACCTCCGTGCTGTTCAGTTCGGTGCATGTGGAACCCGTGTCGCTGGCGTTGGCTGTGGGAGCGGATTATGTGCATCCTTGCTGGGAGCGCTTTGATACGCCGCAGGATTATCTGACGCCGGAGTGGTTGGCGGCTGTTCGCGCGCAGGATTTGGGCATTGTCTGCTGGCATGAGGAACGCCCCAGTGTCATTGCCGCCCTGAAGGCTCTCGGCGTGGATGGCATCTGCTCCGACATGCCCGATTTGCTGGTGGATTAGAAGCTTATTCGCTGTCTAGCGTAGTGGCAAGGCATGCCTTGTCACTACTTATGATCGCATCTACGATTGAAGCTTACAAAGGGTGTGTCCTGACGTTTTGTCCCTCAAGGCTGTTATGTTCGTCAGAAACTAAACAATCCGATCCGTCCTGGGGGATTTTGCCGCTAGGGTAATCCTAGAATGGTTGTCAATCTCATTTCGAAGAAGTCAATAGCTTCATCAAGTTTTTTCGTATCTTTGCCATCTTGAACCCAAGCAGGTCTTTGCCAGTGGAGAAATGTCGGAATAAACCAAGTTAGCTCAACAAAGCGCTTATTTACTTCTCCACTTTCTGGCAACTCAACTTCATTAAGTATATCTTTGACTCGCTGAAGTCCTTCATCGTCAAAGACATCAACTTTTAAGTGTCCGAAGAAGCCTGTCAAATCTACGACATTCCACTCATTCTCTAGTAGTTCGATGGCTTTAGGGATGTCCATAATGACCTCCATTCGCTGTCTAGCATAGTGACAAGGCATGCCTTTCCAGTATTGATGTAACCACATGTGCATTAAAATTGTAGGGGCACAATATATTGTGCCCCTACGCTAACTCCTAAAGTTGTGACAATGCCTTATAGCTCGATAGGTTTTTCTTCGTATGGCTGGCCGAGCCGGGCCTTTTCCTCGTCCACGACTTCCGGCTCCAGCTTGGTATACAGCGGCTGTGGCTCGCGCAGCTTTTGCCCCTGCTTGAGGTCGCTCTTGGACCACGTGCCCGTCTGTTTGGCCGGGTCATAGACCAGACCCTTGTGCGAGCGGGTTTCCTCGTCATAGGACTTGATGTCCAGATCGCCAAAGAGCTGACCATCATAGCCGAGCAGCTCATGCACGCGCTGGCTGCTGAATGGCAGCCACGGCGCCAGGATGATCTTGAGGTTGTCGATGGCTTTCAGCGCCGTGTAGATGGAGCGTCCGGCGTCGTTCTTATCCTCTTTGTAGACCTTCCAGGGCGCGCGTTCGTCCAGATAGCCGTTGACCTCGCGCACCAACGCCATCGCCTCGTTGAGGGCATCGCGCAGCTTGACCTGTTCCAGCAAATCGCCGACCGTCTCAAAGCCGCCTTCGATGCGCTCTAGCAGTGTCTTGTCGATGAGCGTCAGTTCGTTGGTCACGGGCACGATGCCATCGAAGCGCTTATAAGAGAAGCCCACCACACGGTTGACTAGATTTCCCCAGGCCGCCAGCAGTTCGTTATTGACGCGGCTGTAGAAGCCATCCCAGCTAAAATCGCTGTCGGATGTCTCCGGCAGGGTACGCGCCACATAGTAACGGATGGCATCCGGCTGGAAGCGCTCCAGAATGTCCGGCAGCCAGATCGCCCAGTTGCGGCTCTTGCTGAATTGCTTGCCTTCGATGTTCATGAACTCGTTAGCGGGCACGTCATAGGGCAGTTGCAGCGACTTGCTCTCGTCGTCTTCGTACAGCCGCACCGCGCCCATCAACTCTGATTGCCAGATGACCGTATGGAACGGAATATTGTCCTTGCCGATGAAGCAGTAGCCTTTGTTTTCAGGGTTGTACCACCAGTCTTTCCAGGCATCCGGCTGACCGCTGTTCTTGGCCCATTCCACACTGGCGTTGAAGTAGCCCATCACGGCTTCAAACCATACGTACATTTTCTTGTCGCCGAAGTCATCCAGCGGCACGTCGATGCCCCAGTCGATGTCGCGGGTGATCGGGCGCGCTTTGAGGTCCTTGGCGAAATTCTTGCTGAAGTTCATCACCTGCGGACGCCAATGGCCCTCATGCTCTTCAAAGTAGGCTGCCAGTCGATCTTTGAACTGTGGCAGATCAAGGAAGTAATGCTCTGTCGTGCGCACCAGCAGCTTGTCATCCGGGTCGCTGATGCTGTGCGGGTTGATGAGCTTGGTGGTTTCCATCAGGTTGCCACAGTTATCGCACTGGTCGCCGCGTGCGCTGTCGTAGCCGCAGATATAACAGGTGCCCTCAACGAAGCGATCCGGCAAGAAGCGCTCTTCTTTTTCACTGTAGAGCAGTTCCTGGATTTCCTTCTTGAGGTAGCCGTTTTTCAGCAGCGCTGTGAAAAAATCCTGCGACACCTGATGGTGATTTTCGGTATCGGTATGGGTGAACAGATCGTAGCTGATGCCGATTTTCTGCTGGGCCAGCAAAAAGCGCTCGTGATAATGCTCGAATACCTCGCGCGGTGTGATGCCGCGCTTATTGGCTTCGACCACAATCGGCGTGCCGTGGCTGTCGCTGCCGCTGACCATCAACACTTTGTTGCCCTTCAGCCGATGGTAACGGGCGAAGATGTCCGCTGGCAGGTAGGCTCCGGCCAGATGGCCCACATGCAGGTCGCCATTCGCATACGGCCAAGCCACAGAAACATGGATGTACTTACTCATGATTATGTTTTGTCCTTTGGTGTTAAATCATCGCTTGGATGGTGATTGCAATTGTTTTTAGAGTGCAATGTCGTCCGTTTATATCTATGGTTCTTTAGACCCCCATCCTCGGTCCTTCCCCCGAAGGAGGAAGGATGCCTCTTTTGCAACCAACCTCGCTAGCATAGTCCGCTTTCCTTTGGGGAGGGGAAGCAGGGGTGGGGTTTTGGTTTTCAGCTCGACATTCGCGGCTTGGCCCCCGCGCCACAATGGCCCTGCCACCGCGCTGGTATCGTCTGGGAATGGCTTTGTTGCATGCTTGTCTCCGCTTGTGATAAATCGGCCCAACGAGGCGGTGTATGCCAGTATGACAAATAAAAAACCGCCTGCCAGGACAGACGGTTGCGATTGTAACCCAATTAACCCTATGCGTACACAGGCCGCCGTCTGTCTCTACTATGAGGCATCGGCATCGACATGCTGAAAAAACGCGCGTAGGTGTTCATAAAGCTCAGTATAGTCAGTATGCGGGCCGTTCGTCAAGCAATCGGTCTATTTTGCTCGTATACAGAACAGCCCGCGTTTCATCAGGATTATTCAGAGTCTGCGGTTGCTTTTACCACCAGTTCAAGTACGCCCTCGCCCAGACGTACATCAACGATCTGATGGCCGTTGGTTTGCAGGCGAGTATAACGCTTAATCATGCCAACCAATACGCCAATGATACGATTGCTTGGCCCTTCTGCCAGGGGTTCGCCGTTACAGGTTGGCGCGTTAGCAACCACATCCAGGCCACTGACTTCACTAAATGTCATCTGGAACGAGCCTTCAATGACCTCATTGTTGCACAGCGCCCCATCAACCCCAACTTCGTAAGTCGCCATGAGGTTTTCCATGGTGATAATCAGGTAATCGAGCGAATCAGGGCGTTGAACGACCCTGTCCATGGCTGCGTTCATCATGTCCTCACTGACGCTGACTGTAAAAGTGCCGTCGCCATTATCCATGATATTCGGGGACAGGGCGGCAAGCTCTTCATCAGACCCCTTGAATTCCAGTGTCATTTCGCCGGGGGTGATGGTCGCATTCATCAGCAAATAAGGCGTTGATGCGTCATAAACGGAGCGGACTTCGCGTCGAATCAGTTGATTGAGGACACGGGTCGCTGTCGCCACCGCCCGTTGGATGCGCTCGTTGCCATTGGTATCGTCCAGCGCGGGTTGTGCCTCCCAATCGACCGCATTCCAAACCAGCCCTTCATCCGTCACTGTCGCAATCACAATGACCATCAAATTGACGGTACGATCACCACGCTCCATCGTCGCGTTGATCTCGATTTCGCCATCAAGCATGACGTACGTCCACTCAA
The DNA here is from genome assembly GCA_002699585.1 of Anaerolineaceae bacterium. Classification (GTDB taxonomy): domain Bacteria; phylum Chloroflexota; class Anaerolineae; order Aggregatilineales; family Phototrophicaceae; genus Phototrophicus. The sequence continues at coordinate 307,509 of PABP01000014.1, forward strand.
CTTTTGTATAATCTAGGGAATGTTCTTGAGCGAGTTCGTTCAGCCGTTCCTGCGTGATGGTCACGCCAAAGACGCCATCGCCCATATCGAGTTGTGCTGCGGTAGGGATCACACCAATAAGAAGTGCCAGAACCAAACTTAAAAACAGGTATCGTTTCATGATGTCCTCAGGTTTTTATTATTCGGAATAATCTGGATTTTCAGAATAAGCGAAATCTGAGGTCTGTGCCGCAAAAACACTATAAAGATTTTTTAGCCGGGTGATGGCTCAAATAATCTGCTCTGCTGAAACGATCATTCGGCTGCGGGGCAAGTAATAAATGCAGTACTCGCCTTCCTGGAAGAAGCCGCCATACACTTTGGAGGAAACTTCAAATGTGGTTTCATCAATGATGATGTAGTAGCTGCGTTCCTGGTCGGGGCGTGTGTGACGGGTTGTATGCCCACAAACGGATTTGACCACGCCTTTACGCACATCGGCGCCGACATCGGGCCGCATAAAGCGCTGGTCGCGGACCATAATCATTGGCATACCGGCCATCCCGCCGACGAACAGCGCCACCAGCAGCAGGCCCCACTGCTGGCTGACAATCGCAATCGTGCCTAGCAGGGCGATAATCAGGGCGACGTGCCCCAGCAGAATCCATACGGCCAATCCCTGGAAGCGCGGCGGTTGCAGGCGTGATATTTGACGTGGACTGAGCTGCCCCTCGCGGTTTTTGGCCAGGTCGCGCTGATCGAAGCGTAGGGCTTGCATGAGCATAGTGGTCGCTGCCGGAATTTTGGTGCTGGTTGTTGACTGCATGGAACCTCATTTTATAGGCGATCAGGATGCGTGGGCATCAGGTTGCGCCCTGTACGACGCGCTCCAGGCTGAGGATCGTGCGTGTGTCCTGGGTGACGTACACATCGTACAACACATCGGAATTGAGTATCCGGTACTGTTTGGACGTCAGCCGGAAGGACTCCATGCCGAAGTTCACCGTGAACACTTCATGCAGGTCCGCACGCTGGAAGGCGAAGGTCTGATATTGAGCATATTGTAATTGCGCCCGCGCCCGAATAACATCCACTTCTGGCATATGACGTTGTGGCAGCCAGTCGATGATCCAGCGCAGCAGCGGCTGCCACGCAGGTGGGAAGGCCATATGCTGTGGCAGCGACATATAGCCGGACCGATTGGCGGCCAGGTCAACCGCGCTGAAGCCGAAAGCCCGCGCCAACTGACGATCCGGTAGATCGAGATGGCGCTTCTTCTTGAGCTTGCTCATATTTTCAGGCACGTTTGCTGGCGTGTCACTACTCTAACGGGTGCTGTTTTTCGGACTGCTGCCCAGCCAGTTGGCCCTGTTCCAGCACGATGTCCGCTTCCGGCTCCTCGATGTCATGCATATCCTCATCAAGCAGCAACTCATCATTTTTGAGTTTGTGCTCGCTATCAGGCAATAACTCCGCGCTCAACAAGATTTTGCCGCGCTCGGAATAATAGGCGCGGATATAGCCCGGAGCATAACGCGACAGCCGTTGATAGGCATCTTCGTCGATCTTGAGGTTTTCCTTGTCAATGCTCAGACGATAGGTCCCGTGCTCACCGCGTGCGACACTCTGTAGCCGCAAGTCCGTCACGCCCTCAACTGTGCCGATCTGGTCGCCCTGGACATCGCTGGTCAGTGCGTGCTGGCGACGATAGGCCAGGTACATGAAGGGCAGCACCACAAAACCCGCACCCAACAGCATGGCCGCGATTGGCAGGCCGCGCAGGGTGAAGATCAGCGCCAGCAGCAGCGACACACCCAGGAAGATGCCCAACATCAGCCACATGGAGTCGGCTTCGTCTTTGACTTCACGGTTGATGCGTTCCTTCTGGCGGCGCGTCAGGCGACCGCGCTGGTTGGCATCCAGGTCATCTTCCGTGAAGCCCAACATGCTCGGCAGCAGATCACTGCGCAGCGGGGGCCGATTATCCATCGTCGCCGCGCCGAAGTCGCGCTTATTTTTGCGTTTGGGTTTTTCTACAGTCGGGTCAATTCCGAGATAGTCATTGTCAGACATGGGCCATCCAACCTCATGATTTGCATACGATATGGCCCTATCATACGTGATGAACTGTAAGAAACGAGTATGTCACAGGTACACAGTGGCCCATTTCTCATGACTGTCTCAGCCGAATGCGATTTTAGGTGGTGGCGGGTTCCGCTGTGAGCAGGATATGGGCATTCGGTGCGTAATACAGCGTATAGGGCGCTTCGTGCCGGAACGTGCGGAAGGCTTCTTTTTTGACCGGGAAGCGCACATCGCCAATGCCGACTAAATACTGGCTGTTGTTGCCTGCGCGGTGCAGCGTGCGCGTCAATAGGCCGCTGCGAATGATGACTGCGTTATCACGCAAATCAGCCGACAGCCGGAACCATTGGCGGGCCATCATGCCGACCAGGAGAGTATCGCACAATGTCAGGAAGATGCCGATTAAGCTGAGGATGCCACTGTCGTTCCGCTGGGCGATATAGAGAAAAAGGGTCGCTAAGAATGCCAGGGCGATAAAACCGACAGCCCCAATCAGGATGGCACGACGCTGCAAACCACGCAAGTGGTCCACCTGATTAGGGCTGAGCTGCTCCTGATGATTGGCGGCGAGGTCAGTCTCATCAAATTCCATCGCCGCCATCAGTTCAGACAGCGGCGGGATAACGTTCGGATCGTTCATCAGTCACTATCGTTTGAGGCTGATTCATTGGCCTGGTTAGGTGTGTCGGATTCACGCGGGCTGTTGTCCAAGAGCACTTCAGCCGCTTCCTGCGATGCGGGGGCATAGCGTTTGGTCCGCTTGGCGGCGGGTTGCTTCGACTTGGGCACGCTTTCGATATAGACCGATGTGCTGGGGAAGGCGAAGCCCAGGCCCATTGATTCCACAATGTCCATAACTTCGAGGTTGATGGCTTCTGTCTCAGCCGTATAGGCATTCCAGTCGGCGATGAAAACGTAGCAAATAATGCGGATGTCCAATGAACTGCCGCCGAAACGTACAAAATGCACGACCACGCTTTCCGGGTCAACATCCTCGCGCGAGAGCAGCATTTCTTTAATCTTGCTGGTGATTTCGCGCATTTGTTGGCTGGTGGTGTCATAAGTCAGGCCGACATAGAAATCAATACGGCGCTTGCTCAATCGGGACCAGTTAGTTACGGCAGCGCCGGTCATGACGTTATTCGGCACAGTCACCAGCGATTGGTCCAGCTTACGAATGCGTGTCGAGCGAATGCCGACATGTTCAACAATGCCCTCTGCCTGGCTGGTGATGATGAAATCACCCACATCGAAGGGATTATCGCCAATGATGGCCGTAAAGCCAAAGACGTTTGCAGCCGTATCCTGGGCGGCCAGGGAGAAGGCCAAACCGACAATACCAAAGGACGCCACCAGCCCGGTGACATCAAAGCCCCATTCCTGGATGATAATCAGCGTGCCCATAATGACCACGAAGACCTTAACCACCGTCGATAGGAAGGGCAGCAGCCGTTCTTCGATTTTGAGGCCAGTGGTGCGCCGGATGATGGCTGGCGTCAGCGCTATAAGACCGACCAGATTATAAGCGGTGAAGGTCAGCGCGGCGATGAACATCGAACGCGCAACAAGATCGGAGACGCCCTTGATCTCTGGTCCGAAGTCCATCACGGATGTCGTGACCCCCAGTGCTACCGCGATGATGACCAGGTTGAGTGGACCGCGCACAGCATCCAGAACGATGCCGTCATAAGAAGTCTTGGACCTTTTAGCAACTCGCGTCAGCGGGGAAAGGATGATAGCCGCAATCACGCGCCGCAGCATCCACACGATACCGATCACGATCAAAAATAGTAGAACGCGCAGAACGATGTCCTGCATCTCTAAAGGTAGATCGCGTAAAATCGGGATATCTCTTGCGAGATCCATATCTTGTCCTTCATAATTAGCTTTGGCTCAATCACTGTATTCTACCCTATCGAGCCGCGCCGTGTTTTTCAACATGTGATGCTAACCCTAAATGAAAAGTGGGTTAGCCAGCGCTCACCACATGGGTCGGACTGAGCTTAAAGACCACCCGCGTTTCTTTACCGCGATTGCCTGGATTGTATTTGTAATAGTCCGGTTCGCCTGTGTAGGCTTCGCTCAGGCTGTTGATGTGCTCAAGCCCCTGTTCTTCGTTGATTTCCAACACAGCACAGCGCACTTCGCAATAGCGATAGGGGTTTTCCGGGTCGATGGCCAGCACGGTTGCTTTAGGTCGTTCGAGCATATTCTTGTATTTCTGGCGACCTTTGGCCGTGTTGATCCAGATGTGCGTGCCATCATAGCTGCACCAGACGGGTGTCGCCTGCGGCTGGGTATCGGGCATAATCGTAACCAGGGTCACAACGACCGGGCGTTCAAACAGATCACGATAAGACTCAGGAATTGTGTCGCTCATAGGGATTCACTCCTGCGCAAAACATGGGTAGATGTATGACAAAATGTATTTTAATCATATTACTATTTTAGCCAAATCGTCTGGTGAATGGCCAATCTGTCATGCAAACTATGAGCATTTGCTTATATAGAAAGGCCTACTCACTGAGGTGCAACGTGCCCAATATCAGGCTGTCCTGGCCATCGGTGGTTAGCAAGCGCACGAGGTCATCCCCATCATGGCGGTAGACGACCACGCCGACCGTGTAATCGCCTGCGGGCAAAGTCCCGACAGGCTGCATGAGCTTGCCATCATAGACCAGGGTCGCTGGGTTCCACTGGGATGTCGGGCGGCTGTCAGGGGCGCTGTCCTGCTGCGCGACGAGCTGCCCGTCACTGTTGAGCAAAAAGGCCGAAGTCGTGTAGTCGGCATCCAGCGGGCCATCGCTCGCCCATAGCAAATCGACGGCGAGGTCGTCATAGGTGTTGGCTTTTACCAGCAGCAGACCATTTTCATAAACGGCCTGTGGCTCGTCGGGTATGCGATCATAGCGCCATAAAAATACATCGGGATTAAAATCGACAGTGATTTCTTCTGTGCGCCGGAACCCAATTTGATCCAGCCAATTCAGCGCGGAGGTGTCTTTGCCCCAGTAGAACAGCCACACCGTTTGTTGGGCATCCAACAGGGCGGGCAGTCCAGCTTCGTAGGTATCCGGCTCATAACGCCGCCAACTGGTCAGGCCGCGCACCAGCACATCTTCCGGCAAGGTATGCTGATAGTGATACACGGGCGCATAATCATCGCCGCCCAATTCCACCAGCAGGATAGCATCCTCGTGGATGTAAGGGGCAGTTTCGGCGGCCATCTCGCGCCAGGGTTGTTTATCACGCCAGAAATCGACCGTTGTCAGGCCATAGACAACGAGCACGCCCACCAGTAACCAGCGTGCAGGCCGCTGAATATTCGCCAGCCCCAGGGCAATCAACAGCACCACCGCCCCCGTGATGAAGTTAACACGGCGCGGTTGATATAAGGGTAGCCACTCATTAGCGATGAAGGTCAGCACCAGCGACAACACCAGCCATAAGATGAGCAGCAGCGCCGGAGCATAGGGCTTCCAACGCACGCGCCAATCCTCAGCCTGATAACGTACATGCACCAGCCCCAGCAGCAGCAGCGCCCCTGTCAGCGGCCACATGCGTCCCAACCAGCGCAGGGCCAGGTCTGCCAGAATGCCGATGTCCTCGCTCAGGATGCGGCGGTCGACCATTACCAGATTATCCGACTGTTGGCCGAGCGTGCCCGCTAGCCAGGGTGCAGCCATTAATGCCGCTGCGATCAGCGCGCCTACGGCGATGATCCGCTTTTGTCCGCGCAGCACGAACAAGACCCATAAGCCCTGGGCGACTGCCACCAGCGCCGCCAGATAAAACGTATAGACTAGCGCCACGTTGCTGAGTGTCCACAATAGCAGCCAGCCTGTACCGCCGCGCCGTATCCAGCGCAGCAGGCCCCAGGTACTCATCAGGATGAAGGTGGTTTGCAGGGTATAGCTGCGCACTTCCTGCGCGAGGAAATTCTCGGAATCCGCCAATGTCAGCAGTAGGGCCGCCAGTACGGGCACCACCAGCCGCGAGGCACCGCGCCAGCGCGCCAGTTCATCCGCAACTGGGACGATCAGGGCGATGCTAATCAGGCTAGCCAGCAGGCTGAAGGTGCGCATCGCCAGCACACTATCCCCCGTGAGTGCCACCCAGCCATCAAACATCAAAAAATATAGCGGCGGATGGACATCGCGTGTCAGGATAAAGATAGGGTTGGGCGATTGTGTCAGATACCAGGTGAAGCCCTCGTCGATCCACAAGCTCTGGTCGTTGATGCCCCAGAAGCGCGTGATAACCGCCAACAGCAAAATCGGCAGCAGCCAGACCATGCGTCTGACTATCAGGTTGGGCAGGGCATTTTCAAATCGGGCGGTTTGCATGGGGCCACTTTCAGTCCGTACACGATGGGCCGCAAGCATATCAGGTGGGGCGTCAATCGTCAGCGGTTAGCTTGCCGATGTCGCCCGTGCTGTTTTCGACGATGTAATCGTAGGCTTCTTGGATAGTCTCTTTAATGACCATCCCTTCAAGGAGGTCAGGAAAAGCGCGGTTGGCCAGGTCATACACCAGGCGAATGATCCGGTTAGGGCCAACAAAAACGCGAAGCTGGATGTCAGGGTTGCGATGTTCACGCAGTTCACGCATGACTGTCATAAACGATCTGGGGATCATCCCCGCTTCTTTAACATCAAAGACGATTGCAACGGGTACATTTCCTTGTTCCGCGGCCACATCACCCTGATTAAGCGCATTATAAACGTCATCCAGTGACCAGGGGAAAATAACTTTGTAGCAGAAAATGGTTTCAAGATCATCCAGCCATTTGATGTCAATTGGCATTGCATTAGCTCAAGAAATCGAGAGATAAGATTGTAGATATAACATATCGTTACGCCTTTGCCAAAAAATGAGCATAAAGACTTTATTTTAGAAGAGGGTATGCCTTTTACTTATAACTGATTAAGGGTTTGGCAACGACTGGGTTGAGGGTAGATACATTGGGTCATAAAGCAAAAACGGGCATCATGCCCGTTTGAATTGCTGTAGTGAATGCCCACTAGGATTTGGGATAGGGGACGTTGTCGATGGCTTTGGCGACGTCGATGTCCTTCTGGGTGATTTTGCTACCGGCATCGTGGGTGGTGAATGAAAGCGTCACCTTGCGCCAGCCAACCGTCATATCCGGGTGATGGCCAAATCCTTCGGCAATCGTACCTGCTGTTGCGGCAAAGGCGATGCCGCCCAGGTAGCTGTCAAATTCATAGGTTTTGGTCAGGGCGTCGCCATCACGCTCCCAACTATCTAGTCCGGTCAGTGCTTCGATGATCTGTGCGTCGTTTAGTGGCGTTGCCATATCTCTCGCTCCTTGATCTCGTTTGCTAGTGACAGGCACAGCCTACCATGAGGACATGAGAACGGCCTTATCCATGTGTAAGCAGAACATATTCCTGCTTCACCGTCGGTGTAGTTACAGGCGTGTCGCCGGGAATTTTTCGTTGTAACGGTCCATGGACACCTTGATGAGATCGTATGTCTCTTCTGTGCCGACCCAACCCATATTTTCCACATTACCGCCTTCGAGCTGCTTATAGGTCATGAAGAAGTGACGGACTTCTTCTAAGAAATGCTTGGGAATATCCTCAAATGTTTGCAGATGGGCGAAGTTGGGGTCGGTATTGGGGACCGCCAGTACTTTATAGTCCGGTTGGCCGTTGTCGATCATCTTGAGCGTGGCCAACGTGCGCGCTTCGATCACGCAGCCGGGGAAGGTGGATTCGGTCATCATGACCAGCACATCCATCGGGTCGCCATCCTCAAAGTAGGATTGCGGGATAAAACCATAATCGCCCGGGTAGTGCAGCGGGCTGTAGAGCACGCGGTCGAGCTTGATAACGCCTGCGGATTTGCTGTATTCGTACTTGTTGCGGCTGCCCTTGGGGACTTCAATGACAGCATAAACGATTTCCGGTGAATGGGGCCCGGCGGATAGATTGTGCCAGAGATGAAAGACCATATGTGTTCATTCCTCCTGTGGATGTCAGGGTGTCATTCAGGTTGATGCGACGAATTGCACATGACTCATTATGTCAGAGAACCCAGGCAAGGGTAAAAACCTATTGAATAAAAGGGCCTTTTTGCACGGATTCTACATACTTTCAGTATACTCTAAGGAGAGCGTTGGCAGATACCGACGTCTGCAAGCGTCTGGTTTTTATAGCATCAGTTTACGATTCGTTTACACCTGCCTAAGAATTTGTTTATAGCATTAGGCTAAAGTCGGGCAATCCATTTGTGTCGATTGTCTCGTAAGCTAGATAGGGGCTATGTTGTTGGTGATGTGGCGACAACAACGCAGCATGTTGTTTTGCCAATGCCCCACCATCGTTTCAGCCTATATCCTACCACTGTACCAGCCTGCTGATCCGATGGTCTGTGTATGCCCTGTTTAGAATGTACCTGGCGCGTTGCCTTTGGCACGATGCCCTATTATGTCCCAGAAGTTGTTGAGGAAGTCTCATGAACCCGTTCAATCGCATCAGCCGCACCGTCTTTTTAGGTGCTCTTATGCTCGCCGTAGGGGTTTGGCTGGGTAGCTCGTTCCATGTAGGGACGGCTGGCAGCAGCGAAGACACGACGACGGCCTACCAGGCGCTTGCACTTGGTAGCGATAGCCTCTCGGAAAATAACCGTGTCTTCAATGAAATTTATACGAGCGTCAGCCCATCGGTGGTGGCTATCACTGTTGCCCAGCAATCCAGCGGCGGGACCACCCGCGATGTTGGCACTGGCTCCGGCTTTATGGTCGATACAGAGGGCCATATCGTCACCAATCTGCACGTCGTGGAAAATGCCGACCGCATTGAAGTCAACATGTTCGATGGCACCATCACCCGTGCCGAGTTTGTCGGCGGTGATGAAGACAGCGATCTGGCGGTGCTTCATGTCGATTTACCCGCAGACCGCCTGCGCCCGGTGACATTGGGCGATAGTGACAACATGAAGGTTGGTGATACGGTGCTTGCCATCGGCAACCCCTTTGCCAACGATTGGACGCTGACCAGCGGCATTGTCAGCGCCATTAATCGCTCCATCAATGGCCTGAACAATTACCGTATCGGCGGCGTCATCCAGACCGACGCGGCCATCAACCCCGGCAACAGTGGCGGACCGCTGCTCAACTTGCAGGGGGAGGTCATCGGCGTCAACAGCCAGATTTACAGCCAGACGCGCTCCAACAGCGGTATCGGTTTTGCCGCGCCCAGCAACCTGGTGCGCCGTGTGCTCGATGAGTTGATCCAAACGGGTAAAGTCAGCTACAGCTATATCGGCATCGTCCAGCGTGACATTGACCTGGACTTGATCGAAAGCTGGCAGCTCCCGAATAACATTCGTGGCGTGGCCATTCGTCAGGCTGTAGACGGTTTCCCGGCGGCGTTGGCGGGCGTGCAGACGATGACGTCCGACAGCATCGACATTATCACGGCTATCGACGGCGTGCCCATGACCAGCTTCGATGAACTGATCGGCTATTTGGCGATTAACACTTTCCCTGGCGAGACGATTAACCTGACGGTCTATCGCAACGGCGATGTATTGACCCTGCCCGTCACCCTCTCGGAGCGGCCCGGTCGCTAAAGGCACCTCCTTAAGACCAACCAAGGGGCGCGACATGTTCGCGCCTTTTCAATTTAAAGAAAGAGCATTTGATGCAGGAAATCAAACAGCTTCTACATGATTACATTGTTGGTGTTGTTTCGTCTGAGGAGTTTGTTATACAGTATTTGGCGCTAGCACGAACTGTAAGAGACAAAACATGGATGGTATTGGACAAATCTCCAGAAGTTAAAGAACAATTATATCAGTTGTCGGTGGATCGTTTTGAAGAAAAAATATCCGAACTAGAGTATCAACAAAAGTGGGAGTATCTAACTAACCAGTTGGAAAAAGTCAGTGTGAAGCCATACTCTAAGGAAGAAAAGATTCTTTCACATCTTTTTGTTGAAGCAGATGCCTACAAAGAAAATCCTGAAGATCGTGAGGCAGGATTGCACATAGGCGAGACTGAGTTAAGAACAGAAGCGCAAAAGGCTCTGGATGTGCTCAATTCATTGAACAAACCTGGAACCTAAAACGCAATCTCAGCGATCTGGTCGAAGTCAAAATCAAGGTCGTCGAGGTCGGTTGGCTCGTCGATTTGCTCCCACTCGTCCAGCGAACCGGCATACTTGCCGCGTTCACACAGCGACCGATAGGTGCAGTAGGCGCAGCGGGCCATGTCGTCCGTCAACGGGAAACGCTCGCGGTCCTCAATTTCGCGGACGAGGCCCTCTAGGTAGTCGGCATCGGCTTTGAACTGGGCCGCATCATAATTGAAAGCAACCTCCTGCCCATCGTGGTCAGCGTACCAATAGCGCATCTCGATCTGCTCCGGCGGAATGGGATTCCCGCCATTGAGTGCCGTTCCGCCTTTGGCCAGCACATAACGATAGACGACCGTCTGCAAACGCGCTTGCAGGCGGTCCCGGCGCGGCACATGGCGCGAGGTCTTCCAGTCGATGATGAGCGCCTTGTCGTCACCCAGCGCCAGCAGGTCGAACTTGGCCAGCAGCCGATAGTCACCCAACGGCACGGTCAGGCTGTATTCGGGATAGCGTCGTTCGGGAACGCCGTTTAAGCCGTTTGCCAAGTACGTATCGAACCAGCCGCGCACCTCGTCGTCGCTGATGCCCGCTTGCAGGACATCGGCAGGCAAGCCGACTGCATGTTGATGCAGCAGATGGTGAAAGCGCTCGCCCTGTGCCATGCGCCGCTCGAACTCTAACAGATCATCAACTTCCGGCGCGGGGTAACGCTGCCGCAGCAAATACTTAAGCTGGAATCGGCGCGGGCAATCCACGTAATCCTGCAAGCTGCTCTGGCTAAAAACAAAATCCTCTGGCAGATGGTTCATTCGCTGGCCTCCTGTTGTTGCGTCCACCAGCCGCGCAGATAGGCCGCGGGCCGTGCTTCGATCTGGTCGCCGTTGCGGCCCGTGTTCCAGGTGATGACCAGCTCGCGGCGGGCGCGGGTAATGGCCACGTACAGCAGCCGTAGCCGCTCGGCGGCGTATTCCACGCGGGCGGCTTTGGTCGCTGGCCCCGGTTGATAGACATCGCCTGAATGCAGTGCTGCTAATTGCGCCAGCGCTTCCGCTTCCAGATTGAGGCCATCGCGCACGAACCACTTTTCGCTCATAAAGCTGTCGAAGGGGTCATCCGATGGGAAGATGTAGTTATTGGCCGACAAAATATACACGCGGTCCCATTCCAGACCTTTGGCTTTGTGCATGGTCGTTACCGTGACTTCGCCCTTGTGCTGCTCTGGGTCGAAGGTGTCTTCGCTGTCGCTCATGCCGTTGAAGTTGCGGCGTCCGCGGGCAATTTCACGCAGCTCTTCCGTGAATTCCGGCAGTCGTGCTTCCGGGTGCAGCTCATGGAAGCGGCGCAGGTGCAGGGCCACGCTGTAAGCCGTAGCGATGTCCGTATCCAGCCGGAACAAATCGCCGCTGACGGTCAGCACAAGCTGGTCGATAGGCAAATCGGCGGCTGCCTGCCAGCGCTGGATCATGGCGCGGAATTGGCCCAGGTGGGCGATCATGAATTCGTTGTCTTCGACCGTATCTTCTAGCCAATCGCTCTTACGCGGATAGAGATAGTCCTCAACGGTTTTGACGCCGCGTAGCACCTTGGCTACATCGTTGATACCACGTTCGGCTTCTTCATCGCCGCGATCATCGCGCCGCCACACACGGTAGACATCGGCCAATAGCTGGCTGTTGGTCGGATCTTCCAGATAGGCCAGCACGCGCGTCAGCGAGCCGACAATCGCCCGTGTGCCGCTGGTTGAACGCAGATTTTCCACATAAGGGATATTTTCTGCGCGGAGTCGCTGCACCATCTTGGCCCCGCTGCTGTTGATTGGCAGCAGCACGGCACAGGTCCGATGGCCATTTTCCGGCAGCCATTGCTTTAATGACTGAATGACCGCCTCGCGCTCTTGATCGCCCGTGTACTTATTTCCGATTAGATAGATGGCCTGCGGATCATCGGGCGGGTTCCCCTGGGGATCGCCCGGCGGGGTCGGTTCGATGTGCGGCTCGGTCAGCGGCTGTTTGGTTCGAATGTCTGCATTCGGGTGGCGCAGTGACCAGTCGATTAGGGCGTTGGCCAGCGTAATAATGCTCTTGGTATTGCGTCCGCTATTGGGCAAGGCCCGGGCCGCCACATCCGGCTCATCCAGAAATTCACGCAGATAACGCGGGTTGGCTGTGGTGAACGTCTCGTAAATAGCCTGATTCGGGTCCCCGACGCGCACCCAGTTGCCGCCTTCCCCGGCCAGCAGCCGCAGAATCGCTTCCTGGAGTTTGCTGCTGTCCTGGGCTTCGTCTTCCAATATATAGGGGAAGCGCTTTTGCAGCCGCGCCAGATAATCGGCATCGCGCTGGAGGATGCGCAGCGCCAGCCGGATCAAATCCTGGAAATCGACCGCGCCGCGATAGCGCAGGCCACGTTCATACTGGTCATAGATGATGGTACAGATCGATGCCAGCGGCAGGTTCTGCGGGTGGGCCTGTACCAATTGCACGGCTTGTTCGCTGGTGATCTGCAAATCCTTGGCCTGCTTGATGAAAGCGCTGGCTACGTTCTTGACCGTATCCGGCCAGTGATGGTTGCGTGTGTACTGGTTGGCGAAGTGCTCGTCATTCAAAAATTCGTTGGCTGCATCGGGATTGGTGCGCGTCCAGGTTTCGACTGCTTCTTGCAGGATGTCATCGGAGGCGCGTTCATCCAGCACCGTAAAGGCATCCGACAAGCCGACCAGACCGGGGCGCTCGCGCACGATGTCATTGGCGAGGCCGTGCAGCGTCCGCACCCGATAGCCCAGGTACGGTAGCAAATCAAAGTCTTTTTGCAGGTAATTGCGCATCGACGTGGCGAAATTGCCCACTGCCGATTTCACCAGCGTAACGATGAGTACTTCCTGATCGTCGGCCAGGTCGGCTGTGGCCACCAGATTGGCGGCTAGATAAGACAGCGTGGCCGTTTTGCCGCTGCCAGGGACCGCCGACACGCCCATTTTGCCGCCGCGATAGGCCAACACCTCAGCCTGTGCCGGACGCGGCACGAAGCTCTTGCGCTCGGTTTGCTCAGATGGGGATGAATCAGGCATTGGCTTCGCTCCTGTTCAGGCGGCGCAGCATGGTCTGGATGGCCATTAGCAGGTCGCCGCGCTGCTCGTAGCCCTGTTCGCTGTATTGGCTGAACCCCAGATAAATCTGTTTGCGACAGCGCCGTACCAGACCCAGCGCTAAATAGGCTAAGGTCTGCTCATCGGTCCTGACCTCGTCGTCATCGGTCCAGCGACGGCCACTTTGCCACTGCCGACTGAGCACATAGGGGTGCGTCAGCGGCTGGTAGAGGCGCTGCGCCCAACCGCTGCTGCCGACGTTCAGCCAGAACTGGTAATCGACGGGTTGGTTGGCCAGCAAAAAGGTATAGGCTGGAGCGATCAACACAGCATCGCGCTTGTCGTCTTCCCAATCGCGCAAATACTGGTTGGCGATGACGCCTTCCTCGACCATTTTGACGTATTCAACCGGGATGTCTAAGTTCGGCTCGATTTCGCTAATCGTCTGCCGGAACGCCTGCGCCGAGTCGATGAGGTTGGCCGCGACGTTGGCCGCGTCGGTCTGGCCATGGAATCCGAACCCCGGTTGCGACAGCACTTCCCCGAATAATTTGCTGAAGAAAATATCCAGCGGCAGGGCGTCCTGCGACTGATACTCTTGCAGCCAGTCGAACAGCGTTTGGTAACGCATGCCCAGGTCGAAAGTGATGCGCTGCGTCAGGGCGTCGTTGGTGATGCCTGTAAACGGGGCCAATTTGCCCTGGCGATAGAGCACATCGGCCAGCAAACGCGCCCGGATTAGGTCCAATTCCGTGATGGCTGCGGCCAGCATATTGGCCACATCAAATTTATTAGCGGGCAGGTTCCATTGCGGGTGCGCCAGCCGAGCCAGCGTCAGCAATGTGCGACTGGCTGTTTCTTCGCGCAATGCTCGCGAGGGCCGGTGCGAGCGATGCGGGACCAGTTGCAGGTCGAGTTCTTTTTGCAGCGAGAAGCGCAGTGCATCCGGCATATACGGCGCCATGATGACGATCTCGCGTGGCGGCACGCCCTGTTCATGCACCAGGGCAGCGATGCTTTCCGCGGCCCAGGTAATCATCTGCGGCTGGTAGCTGATGTCCGGCGCATAGGCGATGGCATCCCGCGCATCCACATCGGAATCCGGCATGTCGTTGGTTTGATGCAGACTGAAAGCCAGTTCGTCGTGCAGCGCTTCCAACTCTTTGGACATCACGCGATGGTTATCCAGCGTGATATGCACCTGGCACAGGTCGCGAAGTTCAGCCGCATTGATGGGGTCCGCGCCCAAAAAGCGCCGATAGCCACCGCCGCTGTCGTTGATGAGCAGCGCGGAATCGGTTTGTGGCAGCCAGTCGCGCAGGATGTCATGGCTGGCGGGCGTGTCTTCCTCAATGTTATCCACGATCAAATGGCGAAAATTACTCGTTAGATAGCGCTGAACCTCTTTCAGCGGCCACAGGTGCTTGACGAACAACTCGACCTGTAGCGAGAAATCCAGTAGGTTGTGTTGCAGGCACAACTCCCGGAACTTAGCTGCGGATTTCTGGGCATCATCGTAGATAAAGCTTTGCTCGACGCTCTCGCCCAGGGCGCTTTTCAGGCGGTCGCCAATCGTATCCGGCGCAAAGCCGACCAATGCGGCCTTGTTCAGATTATCGACGATCTGCGTATACAGACGATTGCGGCTGATATGCACGCTGTTGAAATAATCGTTTGTATCGATTTCCGGCCCCAGGTGGCGCGTCATGTAGTACTGCACCAGTTCCAGGCTAAGGAAATGCGGGTCTTCGATCTGGTTGGACTGCTCCGATTGCTGGAATCCAAGTTCCTTTTTGTTGGCAATCATCGGCCAGAAAAGCTTGACCATGTCATAGGCCAGCTTACCGATGGTCGTGGTCGGTACGTTGGTATCGGCGTCGATGCGCGCGCGCTGTAAGGCCTGCCGATAAGGGATCGCCAGGGTGGCTTGCGGCACCCAGATTAGGATGCTGCTGGCCGGGACGCCATTGCGGATCAAGGTCTTGACGCGTTCAATGGCGGCGGTGGTTTTGCCCGTCCCGGCGAGGCCGTCTAAGTAGAGGCGGGTATCCAAATGCTCGCTGGCGACGCGCTGTTGATCTTTGAGTAATCGCATAGGGTTTGCCGATGCTCTTTGGCTGGATTGGGAGTCCATGACTGTGCTATTAGATTATACGTTCTTATGGGTTTCTCGGCTACGGTCGGTGGGCCGCATCCACCAGTGGTAGTTGTCAAAGTGGGACGGATACGTCAGAATGTGGGCCATTCTGGACAATCACCAAAGCGTATTCACCAATAGGAGTAATTACCGTGTACGATCTCATCAAAACGCTGACAGAAACCTGGGGACCATCTGGCTATGAGCATCATGTCCGGGAACGGATCATGGAAGAAGTGGCCGATCTGTGCGATGAGATGACGGTCGATGGCCTGGGTAACCTCATCTGTAAGGTGGGGTCCGGCGGTAAGCGCATCATGATGGCTGCCCATATGGACGAGATCGGCCTCATGGCCAACTACACGGAACCCAAAACAGGCTATCTGCGCTTTACGGGTATCGGCGGCATTTTTCAGAATTCGCTGTTTGGTAACCGCGTGATGTTTGAAGACGGTACGGTTGGCGTCATCGGCGGCGAGGATGTGGTTGGCAAAGGCCGCACCTCGATCCCTGGGTTGAATAAATTCTTCATCGATACGGAAGATGAAACGGGCCAGCAGCGTGTCAGCGAAGGCCAGCCGTGCAGCATGTGGCGCGAGACGACCCGCCGCGGTGGGCGCGTCATCGGCAAGGCGATGGATGATCGTATTGGTTGTGTGGTCGCTATCGAAACCATGCGTAAGCTGAATAAGCAGGCGCCCAACGAATGCGTGTTTGTCTTTACAGTGCAGGAAGAAGTCGGCACACGTGGGGCACGCGCTGCCGCCTATGGCGTCGATCCTGACATCGGCATTGCCCTGGATGTAACCGCAACGGGTGATGACATCAACAATCGCAAGATGGCCGTTAAGCTCGGTGGTGGGGCAGCCATCAAAGTGCATGATTCCACACTGATTGTGCCCCCAGCTATTGTCCGTTGGATGGTCAGCCGAGCGGAAGCCGATGGCATCCCGTACCAGCGCGAACTGCTGGTCGGTGGTGGCACTGATGGCGGGGCGATCCAGGTAGCGCGGGCAGGTGTACCCGCTGGCTGCATCTCGATCCCGCTGCGCTACGTCCATACCACCAGCGAAACAGCCGATATGAATGATGTCCAGGCTTGCATCGACCTGCTCACAGGCTTGCTCAGAAATCCGGTGGAGTTGGAGTAGCAAAAAATTTCGTCTGCACATGGGATATATGCAAAAAAAAGCGAGCCGTGTGAGGCTCGCATTTTGATCAAGCAACAACATCGGGGTGTTGTGCTGTTGCCCGTTGATCAACATGTTTTATGACGATGGAATCGCTAGTTGGACTGGTGTTCACGTTCATTGTTGTCAGCGACGCGAACTGCATTCCCATCTATCAACATACAACGCCATTATCGCACATTGTTGGCCTAAAGGCAATTACGAAAGCTGTGAAAAGCTGTAACCTTAACATATTGTATGATGCACAAACTGAGAGGGGAATTGTCCTCCCAAACAGTGCCTTTGTTGTAAATCACCAACGGTTAGATGGCTGACTCATCCTGCATAGGCCGCTCCGCCCATGCTATAATGCTCCCTGAACTGTTCAGTACGTATCAGGACGGGGCACTGCATGTCAATTCTCAGCGCCAATAAGCTGACCAAATTCTTTGGACCCGACGAAATTTTCAGCGATATTACGGTCGATGTGCCGCCCGGTGCGCGGGTCGCGCTGGTGGGGCCGAATGGTGCTGGCAAGACCACGCTGGTCAATATTCTGATTGGGCACGACATTCCGACCGAAGGCAGCGTCCATAAGGCCAAGGATGCCCGCATTGGCTTCTTGCCACAGCGTCCAGAGCTGCATGGTGCCCATACAATTTGGGAAGAACAGCTCGAAGCCTTTGACCATCTGCGCGAGATGGAAGCGCGGCTGGCGGAGTTGGCCCACAAGATGGCCGATCCTGACACGCACGATGCCGCCCTGGCCGAGTATGGCCCCCTGGAAGAGCGCTTCGACCTGGCTGGGGGTTACAACTACGAGACCCAGATCAAGATGGTGCTAACGGGCGTCGGCTTTACTGCCGATGACTACCAGACGCCCCTCAATAAGCTCAGTGGGGGCCAGAAGACTCGCGCCCTCTTGGCCAAACTGCTGCTGGATAAGCCCGATTTGCTGGTACTGGACGAACCCACCAACCACCTCGATATCGCCGCTGTAGAATGGCTGGAAAATTATCTCAAGAGCTATGACGGTGCAGTGGTGGCCATCAGCCATGATCGCTATTTCATCGACCATTACGCCAATGTGGTCTGGGAAATGGAATACGGCCGCATCGAAACCTATCGCGGCAACTATACGCATTATCTGCAACAGCGCGAGGAACGCCGCGAACGCTGGGAAAAAGAGTACGAAGCTCAGCAGGCCTTCATCGCCAAAGAGCAAGAGTACATCCGCAAGCATATGGGCAGCCGCTGGACCGCCCAGGCCAAGGGCCGTCAAAAGAAGTTGGAGACGATGGCCAAACGCGGCAAGATCATCCAGCGTGGGCCGCAGCAGCGTAAAGCCATGCGCCTCAAGATGGTCGCGGCGAACCGCAGTGGCGACAAAGTGATCATGACGCGCAAGCTGGAAGTTGGCTACGACGAATCTCTCTTTTCTGTGCCGGACCTGACCGTTTACCGGGGTGAAACGGTCGCGATTATTGGCCCCAATGGCGCCGGGAAAAGTACCCTGCTCAAGACGATTACGGGCCAACTCGAACCCATCAGTGGGCGCGTCAAGCTGGGGGCGCAGGTCAAAGTCGGTTACTTTGCTCAGGCGCACGAGGGCCTGAATGCCAACAACACGCTCTACGATGAGATTTACGCGCTCAAGCCGATGACCGAAGTCGATCTGCGCAGCTACCTGGGACAATATTTGTTCAGTGGCGATGATGTCTACCGTCCGATTGCGACCCTCAGTGGTGGCGAACGTGGGCGGCTGGCGTTGGCCAAACTCAGTTTGACGGGCAGCAACTTGCTGTTGCTGGATGAGCCAACCAACCATCTTGATATCGATAGCCAGGAAATTTTGCAATCGGTCATCGATGCCTTTAACGGCACGGTGCTGCTGGTCAGCCATGATCGCTACCTGATCGACGCGCTGGCTACACAAATCTGGTCAGTCGGTGGTGGGGCGTTCGATGCCTTCGAGGGCACCTACGCTGACTACGTCGAAGCCCGGAACCAGGGCAAGACGCAAGAGGCGTCGTCCAATGGCAGCAACGGCAAAAGTCGTAAGCAGGCTGCCCAATACGCCGAGAAAAAACATGGCCTCAGCCCGTATGAGCTGCAAAAGCGCGTTGGCGAGTTGGAAGCGCAGATCACCGAATTAGAGAGCGAAATGGCCTTTCTGACACGCGAAATCGCCGATGCCAGCGCCGAGGGCGACACCGACCGGATCGAATCCCTGGGTAAGGATTACAATCGCACGGAAACGGCCCTGGAGGCATCCCTGGCAGAATGGGAACGTCTGGCGGAGTAGTCTGAATAAACTAAAAAGCAGGCCCACATACGCGGACCTGCTTTTTTGATAGTCTATGTCAGGTGAGATGATGCGTTAGCGTTTGCCTGATAGTCTCACCTGGCTATGTTTTTGAAAGCTATCGGCGGATCAGACGCAGCAGACCCAGCAGGATGACCGCACCAATGAAGGCCGTCAGCAGGCTGCCGAGGTTCAGTTCACCCTGAGCCGCTTCAACGCCAACTGCGCTGAGCACGAACCCACCAATGAATGCACCGACAATACCGACGACGATGTCCATGATCAGGCCCTGGCTGGCGTTGGTCTTCATGACAATGCTGGCCAACCAACCCGCAACGGCACCGATAATAATCCAGATGATAATTGAGACAATATCCATCTATATACCTCTTTCCCTTATTCAGGCTTCATGTTTTTTCGAAATATAGCTGTGATGTGTTTCTGTGATTCGTCTTTGTATTCTGCCTTGTTCACGACATCACTGTAGCAACATTCATATGGGCAAATCAAACGTTTTAGGCTGTCTTTGTGCGTACGCTGAACTGCGCTTACGCGAATCATGCTGTCGGCTCATGCGGCTATCATAAATGGCATTGAGAGACCACGTTACGACTATTGTTCATGCATGATTGGCGCCTAAGGATGTATGACGTGGCCCAGCCAATTGTCATGATCGCAGCGCCGACAGCGCCCAAAATTGGCTCCTTCTTCATGTTGCTGGATATGTCCACATTTATAGCAGCCATAAGGTTTGCTGGTGGGGACGGTATCGTGTTCTGTATAAAAGTGCTGGCTGTTGAGGTTCGGCAGCGGGATAAGGGGCAAACCGGTGCGTTTTTCATCTGGGTCATAGGGATAGATGCTGATGGATCCGTTGGTTTCAATATAAGCTGCTTTGACCTCACCCAGATTTTTGTGCTCCTGCATTCGCAGCGCCATGAAGACATCCTCGCGCGTCAGGCTGGCAACATCCATGCCACCTAGATCGAGCTTACCCTCATCCACGACTTGTATCGGGTCGCCTTCAATGATGCGCTCCCAATGGTCACTGCGGCGGGCGAGTTTGATCAGCACCTGGTTGATGACGGCAATTAGCGTGATGACGACGATACCGTGTATCAGCGGTACACCTGGGTAAAACATGGGGTCACCTAGCGCGGACCCCAGCGCGATAATCAGCAGGACTTCGAGCTGGGTCATGTTGCCCATATTGCGCCTGGGCAGCAACCGGAACAGTAGCAAAGCATAAGCATACAAAACGAAGGTCCGCAGGATGATCTCAAAGATGAAGATCAGCGGCAGGTCACCGAAGAAGATGCGTTGCAAATCAAATGTGTAGTCCATTCAGTTCTTCCCTTGATCAGATGAAGATATGCCAACTGTAGCATCATCAAGTTCTACAAAACCCGTTTAAGAGTTAGAAAAACATCATAATTGGACCATCATGCCCCGTCTCGGTTGCCCATGCCAGGGGACCGATCTACAATCGCCCTGACTATTTACGGCGCGAGGAGCCAGCACTATGGACCTTTTGTTGATCGGCGGGACGCAATTTGTCGGGCGAGCACTGGTAGAAAAAGCATTGCAACGTGGTCATAACGTGACCTTATTCAATCGTGGCAAAACCAACCCCGACTTGTTCCCGGAAGTCGAGCGCATCACGGGGGATCGTGATGGCGACCTCGCTAAGCTTGGTGACCGCACCTGGGATGCTGTCATCGATACAGTAGGCTACTTCCCGCGCGTGGTCAAAGACTCTGCCGAGTATCTCAAAGGCAAGGTCAATCAATATGTCTTCATTAGCACGATTAGCGTCTATGATCTGGAAAAGCTGCCGCCCCAGGGTAAGGAAGATAGCACCCTGGCCACATTGGCCGACCCAAGTGTCGAAGAGATCACAGGGGAAACCTATGGCGGCCTCAAAGTGCTGTGTGAACAGGCCGTGATGGATGCCTTCCCTGATACCTACCTGATTGTACGACCGGGTTTGATCGTGGGACCGCACGACCCGAGCAACCGCCTGCCGTACTATGTTGGGCGCATGGATAAAGGTGGCGATGTGCTGCTGCCGGATATCTTCGACCAGCCCGTGCAGTTCGTTGATGCCCGCGACCTGGCTGATTTCACCCTCGACCAGACTGAAAAGGGCACCAGCGATATTTTCCATGTCACCGGGCCGGACACCACGCTGCACTTTGGCGAAGTCATTGATAGCTGTATACAGGCAGCGGGTAAAGACGTCGTCTTGAAGAAAGTCGCCCCCGATTGGCTGATCGAAAATGAAGTCCAACCCTTTAGTGAAATGCCGTTGTGGGTGCCATCGAGCTTGGCCCCGCCGGAGGCCTTCATGGGCGTGGATGTCTCCAAAGCCATTGACGCGGGCCTGACTTTCCTGCCGCTTCAGCAGACCATTGACGATACCCTGGCCTGGATTCGCTCACTCGACGGGGATGTGCCCGGTAATGCGGGCCTCGCACCGGAAAAAGAAGCCGCCCTGTTAGCTAAATTGGAGGACTAATCCGTTGCCCAAAGTCGAACTCGACCTGACGCCTAGCAAAACCGATATTCAGACCATCCGCAGCGGACTGGTCACGTATAACCTCAAGCATGCGCCCATTTTGCCGGAACTGCCGCGCGGTGATGTCGCCATCATCGCGCGCGGGCCGCATAAGCGTATCATCGGTGGGGCTATCGGCGAGGTCGATTGGGGGTGGTTGTACGTCGATACACTGTGGGTCGAGGCTAGCCAACGCAAACGTGGGCTGGGCTGGCAGTTGATGCTGGCCATTGAGCAATATGCCCTGCAACAGACCATCAGCCATTGTTACCTGATGACCACCAGCTTCCAGGCGCGTGAATTTTACGAAAAACTCGGCTACAAAGTCATCGGCCACAACGATGACCGCCCGCGTCGGCATACCATGTACTATCTGGAAAAGACGATTTTGCCCGTAAGTGGCTTGCCCGCCTTCGAGGTACAGACGCCTCCCCATGCCCATGTCGTCCAGCAAATGAACGATGTTTTCATCGAAGAAACGACAGAAACAGTGCCACTGGTCAACCAGAAGCTGGCGGTCTTTTTGCGTGATGACGAAGGCAACGTACGCGGTGGCCTGTACGGCAACGTGTTCTGGGACTGGTTCGACCTGCGCTATTTGTGGATAGACGAGGCCTATCGTGGCCAGGGCTATACGCGGCAGTTGTTTGATGTGGCCGAAGCGGAATTACGAGAGCGACAGGCAGTCGGCATCGTGACCGACACCGCCGATTTCCAGGCCCCGGATGTCTACAAAAAGCTCGGCTTTGAGGTGTTCGCTACCCTGGCTGATCGTCCGCCAGGGCACACCTCGTACCTCATTCAAAAATACCTGGGCTGATGACTGACCCAAAAACGACTCCGGCTCAGCCGATCTATCTTGAGCGCATCAATACGGTTATTGACTATATCGGCGCCCATCTTACGGAGGATTTGCCCCTGGAGGTCCTGGCTGAGCAGGCCGCCTTTTCCCCATTTCACTTTCATCGCATCTTTAAGATGATAACCGGCGAAACCCTCAATCGCTTTGTGATGCGTATGCGGCTGGAACGGGCCGCGTTGATGCTCAAGAGTGCGCCCAACATGACGCTGCTCGACGCCGCTATTGCCTGTGGCTTTAAGTCAGCCTCGGTTTTCTCCAGGGCATTTAAGAAGCACTTTGGTATCACGCCCCGTACCTGGGACCGCAGCACGCCGCTAAAAAATAGCAAGAATGGTCAAGTCCTTGAGGGCTTTCCCCGTTACACTGTCGATCAGTTGGCTGACTTTGAGCATAACGAAACGTTTTCCGTAGACATTCAACAAGTACCGGAACGGCGCTTGGCCTATGTGCGGGTGCGGGCAGCCTACGATTGGGACCGCAATCTACAGGCGTACAACACGCTCGTGGATTGGTATCAACGGCGTGGGGGTGACCTGGCTTTGGCTCAGATGATAGGCATGTCGCCGGATGATCCGTCGCTGGTCCCGCTGGAAAAATACCAATACGATTGGTGCATCGTTGTGCCGGATGACTGGCAAGCCAGCGACAATATCAACATACGGACGTTCCCGGCCTGCACCATCGCCAGCATCACCTGTGATGGGGATATTTATCTGGTTGATCGCATCTGGCAATACCTGTTTGAGTACTGGTTGCCGCGCAGCCCTTACCAGCCGGATAATTTACCCGCGATGGAGATTTTTCTGTCGCTGCCGCACCTGTCGGGGTTCCAGCATTGGCATCAACAATGTGTACTGCCCATTATTGATGTGTATGCTCACTGGACGCCGTACGATTTCGATCTTTAAAAGCCTTGAGTAGAAATCAGAGAGAGGTGGTTATATGGACCTGGGCATTTTTTCAATTAGTTTGGCCGTCAAAGACTTGAAGGTGTCGCGTGCCTTTTATGAAAAACTTGGCTTTGAGGTCTTCGATGGCGATGAAGCCCAAAACTGGCTCATGTTGCGCAACGGAACGACCAAAATTGGCCTGTTCCAGGATATGTTTGAGCACAATACGCTCACGTTTAATCCAGACGATGTCCGCAGCATTCAAAAGCAGCTCAAGGCGCAGGGCATCAGTCTCATGAGTGAAGCCGACGAGGGTACGACAGGGCCAGCGCATATTGTCTTGATGGACCCCGATGGTAATCCCATTTTGATTGACCAGCACTAATTATCATACGTTGACCAGCACAACGCCTATCAGAATCAGGGTAACGGCGGTCCATTGCAGCCGTGATAGACGCTCGCCATAGAAGATACGCGCCAGGATGACGGTGATGGCGCTGTATAAGGAAGCCAGCACGCTGACAATGGTCACGCTGCCGACTGTGTAGCCCACGTTATTGGCCACGAAAGCCCCCATGTCCAGCGCGGCATACAGCATAATCAAGATGCCGATGCGCCAGGTCATACCGTCATACGCTGTTTTGCGATTGCGCCGCCAGCGCGCATAAATCGCCAGTGCTGCCAGCGTACACATCCGCCCGATCCAGATGGGTGTGATGCTGCCCAACACAGGCACCACATGCCATCCTGTCGCCCAATAGCTATAGCCATAGAGTAAAGAAGCCGCAATCGCTGCGATAATCCCCAGCATCTGCCCACGCTGATCGTGGCGAATGGGTGATTTGCGGCGCGGCATGGTAATCAGCATCACGCCCAGGATCGCCAGTGCAATCCCCAAATACTGCCCGCCATCCAGCACCGCCCCCGCCAGAATATCAAAAATGGTGATGAAGACCGCATAGGCCGATGTAATCGGAATGACGATAGCCATCACGCCGATGTCAATGGCGATGAACATCAGCAGATTGGCCACGCCGTTGATCGCCAAAATGACGACCGCATACAGCCAGTCATCGACCAGATGAGGATGCATCAGATCGGCTAGCGTGCCGCTTTGCAGCATATAGAGTGTCAGTAGCGATAGCGAAAAGAGTTCAGCAAAGGCGGTTGCGCGGATCATGCCGACAGCCCGCATCGGCAGCCGCGAGAGGAATAATGACCATCCCCAGCCAAAGGCGGCAACCAGTCCCCATACCACGTCCAATGATGTCTGCTCCGGTAGTGATACAGCCCCAGGCTGGCCAATACATAGTCGGGATTCTAGGCCTTTGCTGCCGCGTTTGACATCCCCAGATTACACAATAGTTTTTAAGAAAAATGAGGCAAAGTGTACCAAAATATTAAGATTTCGTGATGGATGTAACAGGCATCAGATGACCATAAACACGCTATACAGGTGCATACTAATTAAGAAGGATGCTGCACCCGTATAGGGTGGCACCGGAACGGTGCGCTCCGTTGGGCGTTGGCTTTTAGGGTCACTAAAAATAAGTTTGGTTATTACAAAATATCAGTTTGATTTTATTGGAAAGAGAGAGGGCTATGTACGTCAAAATCAACCGTAATGTATGCGATCATCAGCTCGCGATTTGTGAGCGTTGTCTGGGCAAGTTCCTGCAAAATCCATTTGGTTATGAACGTCAGTGCTTTGAACAGATCGTTGACGATGGCAAAGAGAATATCACCATCGACCTGCATACGGGCGATGAGGATGTTCACATGGAGCTGACGCTTGAAGAAGCCAAGATGATGGCCGGTGAAGGCTGGGCACAGTTCGTGGACTTTGCCGTGCCGATGTTCCGCGATACGACAGAAGAACCGCATAGCACAACCGAGTAATCTGGTTATTAGAACGTGCTCAACCAGTGATTCATCAAGACGTTCAATAAGCAATAAGAATATAAAAGGGCATCTACCAAGATGCCCTTAAATTTTTCTGCTATGGAGTGGGTTTTTAGTAGACAGGCACCGCGTCGATAATGCCGTTGTTGATGCCTACATAAGCGGCCAATATCCAGCCGATCTGGTCTTCCCAGCGCACCTGATACCAGAAGTTCATGCCACCCTGTACAGTACGGCTGAGGATTTTTACCTCACCGCCCCAGGGGATCTGGGCCAGCAACGGCGTACGCGGGCTGGGGTACTGGCGTAGGTTCATCACCGAGCGGGTGATGCCCGTCACGCCTTTGTATTCCTCAACCGGCAGCGTCGGGAAGATACTATCCGCATACGGCAGCACATTTTCGTCACCCTCAACGAACAAATAGCGCCCGGATGACCAGCCAACCGTATCTTCGTCGTACTGGATTAAATACCAGGTAAACAGGCCTTCGCGCTCGTTACGGGCCAGTAGCGGGTAATTGACATCAGGCCGCGCTACAGCCACCATGCTCGCTCCCAGGAAGGGACCCGTGCGCACAGCCAAACCGCGTACATAATTTACAACGCCGATGGCCAACGGCGCTACGGTCGCTGTCGGGGCGATACTGGTGCCGGACGTCGGGAACCATTGCACCTGGATCAGGGCCAGGTCAACCCGTTCGACGTATTCCACAATCACTGTGGCTGGGCCGCTGAGGTTGACAATCGCTGAGGTGGTCGCCAGCCCGGTATTATCGAAATTATCAATCACGGGGAGGCCGTTAATGCTCATGCGTACGCCGTCATCAGCCGTAATGACGAACTCGTACAGACCCGCAGCGAAGGCGACATTGGCGGTAAAACGCGCCGAAAAATTATCTGAGTTGACATCCGTCAGCGTCCGGGTATCGTCGCTCGGTTGGCCAAAGCCCCAGTTCTGGCTAAGCCCATTGAGATAAGCCCCATAGTCCGCGATGCCGCAGTTAAAATCCGTACAATTATAAAACTGGCCGATCCAGCTTGCGCCGGCCTGCGCTTGGACGGTCGGCCCAGGCAGCAGTGCCGTCGGCACCACCAAGCCAACTAGCAGCAGCGTGAGCGCGAGTATCATCAATATAGAGATGCGTTTCATCGACTTTTGCTCCATTCTCTTACAGGCCAGCCCTGTTCCGCTATGATAAGCGGGTGTGTCGCGTGTCAAACGCGATGATTAGCTCCCATAATCTACCCGTTATTATAACCTCAACCGCTGTAAGTGACATTGCGGATGCGCCCATAATCGGTGCTTTTATGTGAATAAGATCACAGCGGCGCAAAACACTATTGGAGATTATGTATGGAAATGATGCGGCTCTAATGAATCTGGATTATCATTTCCTCAATAACGAGCGTCGACCTGAGCGTCGACAGGTGTTTTTAAAATTCCGAGTTCCATAATTAGTGTAACCTATCTAACGTTTTTTGCGTATAAGGCATTAGAACTATCATTACAATCCGTAAAACAATCCATACAACGATTGATCGCATATGACGTGACTTGCCACAGTCCGTCGATAAATAAGGTGATGAGGGCGGCAGAATATCCGCCCGGAGGGAAAACATGACTGAGCAAAAACCAACACAATTTTCCGGGGAATCTATTATTGAGCGCGGTAAAGAAATTGTCGAAATGGGGAACGAGCGCCGTTTGGTCGTCCGTCGAGAGAGCGGCGAACCCCTGATTGACGTTTCGTTGACCGTCGCTGTCGCAGCGGCAGTGGTCTTCTTCTTCCTGCCAATTTCGTGGGTCTGGTTGCTGGTTTTGGCCGTTGTCGGTGTCGCTATGAAACTGCGCATCGAAGTCCTGCGCGAAGTTGGCGATGGCGGTACCATTGAGATGAAGACTAAGAACGAAGACATCGAAGACGTGTAACACACATCTGAGCAGAATGGACTAGAAAAGGGCATGGCGACCATGCCCTTTTTGTTTTCTATCTTTGCTGGCCTGGGGAATATGCCGCGACCAGCTAGTCATCCATTGCAAGGTACTGTTTCGCGCTGGCGACAATCAGATTGGCGATGGCAGTTGTGCTTAGTTTGCCACTGTTGATGACCATGTGATACAGATTGGTGTCATCCCAATCGGCATCAAAATACATCCGCATATATTCTATGGCGGCTTTATCATGTTGCTGGGCAATGGTGAGTGTATCTTGCGCTGGGATACGCGCGTACTCTGCTAGCCTCCGCATGCGGACATGCATGGGCGCACGCACGCGCACATGCAAGACGTCGGGTTCATCCTGTAAGATGATTTGCCCCCCACGGCCCACGATGATCACATTGCCGCGTTCATAAGCGTGCATGATGGCCCGGTTAACCAGCAAAACAGCCCCTTCCTGGTCCATTTCTTCACTGGTGAACGTTGTAGCCGTTACTGGACTGTACGTTATCTGCATGGGGCTGGGCACATCCGCTACTTGCGCGCTTCTAGCGGAACCCAACAAACGATCCCAGAAATTCTTGACTTTGTAATCGTCCTCTGTGAAGTCGATCACATCGGCGGGTAAAAGGCCCACTTCGCTGGCCACGTCTATCATGAGGCGCTTGTCGAACACGGGCCAACCCAACAGCTCACTGACTTTCAGGGCGACTTTGCGTCCGCCACTGCCATATTGACGAGAAATGGTGATTGCTGCCATCAGATCATCTCCTAAAACCAATTTGACATGGGGCTACATCGATGGATGGAGACGGCCTTGTATGTAGGAGCAAAGATGATGTGTGCGGATGATGTAGCTACTCATATTATACAGAGTACTATCAGAAGATGGCGGCTTGCGCGCATGCCACAGAGACAAAAAGCACTGTAGAGCCAGGAGGAATGTAAAAAAGGCTACTCAGTAGCCGTTTTTTGCGATTATGATATGAGCATATAGTGCTTCATACTCTGGTATTTTTTGTGGTAATACTTAGTGAGGGGCGTTTGCTCATGCTCATCGACCTGATCCGCAACTACTACGGTTATCATTTTACGATCAATCGCAAAATCTGGGATACATGCATCAGTGAGCTGACCGACGAGCAGTTTCTCGAAGAAACTGAGTATGGTGTTGGCTCGGTCCGCGACCAGGTTGTGCATATGATGAGCGTCGATAATGCCTGGTTTGGCGACCTGATTGGCGAGGCGTTCATCGCGCATATGGACCCGGCCCACTATCCTAATCGCGATATCATCCGCAAAACCTGGGATGAGGTCGAGAAGAAGATGCGTAACATCCTGAAGAACCTGAACGATGATCTCCTCGTAAAGCCATTCCCTGGCTCTGAGGGCGCGTTCAATCATGGCCAGATGCTGCTACACGTCGTCAATCATGGGACCGACCACCGCGCCCAATTGCTGAAAATGCTGCACGCATATGGCATCGAAACCTTCCCACAGGATTACATCTTTTTCGCATTGGATCGTATGTAGTACTAGGTTTGTAGGCCCATAAACGATTGTCATCGGGGTGATGTTTGGCATCAGCCGCGATGACGTTCCTCGTGAGCAGTGACGTAAGAGTGACTCCAGCCATCACCTCTAGGTAATATAAGGTCGACTGTTTTGCAGGTTGGTTTTGCCTATCCTGAGAGCAGGTAAACGGCTACATTCGATTGACAATCATATATGGACATTACACACAAGGAAGATCTGTTACATGGCTAAAGCAACTGTCTCATTAGGCCCGGAAGGGTATCGCACGATCATCAAGAGCCGCGACCACGAATATATCGCTGATGAGCCGCTAGACGAAGGTGGCACCGACAGCGGCCCGATGCCAACAGAAATGCTGTTAGGTGCACTGGGTGCATGCATCGCGGTCACCTGCCGCCTGTATGCTGAACGCAAAAAATGGCCGCTGGAAGGCGTTGACGTCTCTCTGGATTCCGAGCGCTTTAAGGGCAAAGACTACGCCGATTATGACGGTGACGAGTTGTTCGTCCATGAAATCCGCAAGAGCATTTCCTTCAAAGGTGACGATCTGACCGATGATCAGCGCGAACGCCTGCTAGAAATTGCCGGGAAATGTCCAGTCCACAGGCTGATCGCTCTACCGACCTTCTTCAAAGAAACACTGGTCGATGACATCTTTGCAGACGATGAAGCCGAGCCGTTGGTGCGCGACTAAACCGTCTCAATACCAAATAACACCGAGCCATCGTAATAATACGTAGAACAAACACGTAGAACGCCCGTATAATGCGGGCGTTTTTATTTAAGTATTGGCTTAAGCATCACACTATCTACGTAGAAAATCCGTATTTCATTACGATTTATTTACACCTTGCGAGTACAGATTAATGTATGATTAATAGCAAGTAAAAGTAATGCACGTGGGGTGTCATTGTGTACATAAACGAATGGGATAACGCTGATAAGACGATTGTGACACAAACCGTAGCCGGTCGAATTTCT
Organism: Anaerolineaceae bacterium; assembly: GCA_002699585.1. Lineage (GTDB taxonomy): Bacteria > Chloroflexota > Anaerolineae > Aggregatilineales > Phototrophicaceae > Phototrophicus. The sequence continues at coordinate 337,044 of PABP01000014.1, forward strand.
GCGGAAGAAATGAGACAGGGCATGATTCAGTTAGGCGAAATGATCGATAGTGTTGACCACGATGTTTTTATGATAACGGTTGTCGACAACTGGATATGGTTGCCTAAAGATTTCGGCAGTATTGTCCGTGACTATGATGCTCATTTTCGTAAAAATCTTGTTCTGCAGTTGGTTGTCGGCAGCAGTTATACCCTACGCTTGGCGATGAACCTCGCAAGCATCGTCGCCCCACAATCTTTTGAGCGGTCCCGTATGGTCAAAAGTGAAGCTGAAGCTTATGAATTAATCGCCCAATATCAGCAGGGTACCCCCGTCTAAGATTGAGATTCAGCGTCGAAAGTCAGTAATGACAACTTCACTCCAAAGAGGTCGGCCCACTGTGGGCCTTTTTTGTCTATAAGCCCATAAATGATGCACACAGTTGCAAAGTCCGGCCTTGCCTGCCACTATTGGCCTGATTAATCTGGTTGCGCTTGACGGAAAGCACCTTGTTGTGCTGCACAAAGTAGGGCTTATGCCACCTAAATTGCTCCAACGCACATTTTTCACGCTGATCCTGCTCAGCTATTTGCTGGTTGCGGGTTTATTTGCGCTGCAAACACCAGACTGGCAAGCGCCGGATGAACCGGCCCACTATAACGTCGTGCGCCAAATTGTGGCCAATACGGCCTACCCAGTCATCGAAGCCGGGGATTGGGACAGCGCCTATTTAGAAACGCTCAAGAGCAACCAATTTTCGCCAGGGCTGTTGAGTGATCTCGACAGCGTGCAATACGAAGATCATCAGCCGCCGCTGTATTACCTGATTCAAGCGCCTGTGTTTGCATTAACAGGCGGTAGCCTCCACGCGCTGCGGCTCGCCTCGGTGCTGATGGGCACGATTGTGGTCGTGATGGCCTATTTCATTGGCCGCGAGATGTTCCCTGGGCAGCCGCAAATCGCGCTAGGAGCGATGGCCCTGGTGGCCTTTTTACCGCAGCATGTGCATATATTGGCCTCAGTGAACAATGACGCCCTGGGCGAAGCAGTCGTGGCGGTGGCGCTGTGGTTGATGGTGCTGCACATTAAGGGCAGCCGCGCCCCGGTCTGGCTGCTGGGCGTCGTGCTGGGCATCGGCTTGCTGACTAAAACCACAACTTACTTTTTGGTGGTTCCAGCAGCGATGGCCATCTGGCTGCGCTGGGCCTTACGCCCCGATGGGGAACGTAAGCTGCTGCGGCTGGCGCATCTGTGGCTGGTGATGGGCATCATCGCCCTGCTGATTGGCGGCGGCTGGTGGCTGCGGAACATCGCTACCTACGGCATGCCGGACTTTTTGGGGTTGGCGGCCCATGACAGCGTGGTCGTCGGCCAATTGCGCACCGAGGAACTCATCGCACAGGTGGGTAGTACCCAATACACCAATCAGTTCCTACGCACGACCATGCGCAGCTATTGGGGACAATTCGGCTGGATGGCGGTACCACTGGAAGCGCGTATCTACCTCGGTATCCAGATTTTGATCGTCTTCTCGCTGATTGGGCTGGTGCTGCGGTTGGGCATCCGCGCCATGCGACCGCGTGACCCGGCCCTGGGCAATGATCTGCCTAACGAGGTGCTCATTCAGGACCAGTTGTGGGTGCTGATGGGCACGGTGCTGCTGCTGAGTATGCTGGCGTTTGGCTATTACAACAGCGAATTTGTGCAGTTCCAGGGGCGCTATATGTACCCGGGCCTGATTCCGTTCGCACTGGCGCTGGTGCTGGGCGTCGATGCGTGGCGGCACTGGCTACTAGGGCGTATTCCGGCCACGCGCTGGCTGACCGTGCTGCCCTTCTGGGCCTTTGCCCTGGTCGATGTCTATGTGCTGACACGGCACATTGTACCCGCGCTCAGCCCGCCCATCATCGGCTGACCGCAGGCCAAACGTTAGGCCGAGCGGGGCGTATCTGCCTGTAGAATAGGGTCATGAGAACAAACGAGAGGCTTTCATGACACTTGTGATGTCCGGCGAAACCCTGCGTAAATCGTTAGCTCGACTGCTGAAAATGGCCGCGCTGTTGGCGACCTGGGGCTTTATCTTATTCATCCTGGCCATGTTTACCGAGTTCATTATGGCCCCGTGGGATACAGCCATCACGCAGCCAGATATCGGCACCTGGCAGCGGACGCTCAATGACTTCTTCGACCTGGGGCCGGGACAATGGTTGGTGGCGACGGCGGTCGTGCTGGGGAATGTTTATATCGCCTTCCGCTTGTGGCTCAAGCGAAACCGCTTACCCTGGCGCTTTATCATCAACAATGCACTGTTCGTGTGGCTGCTCTTCCCGCTGATGATGCTGGCGTTCCGGCTGAATAGCATCATCTTCCCCTATCCCGATGTGCTCTACGACCCAAATTATCGCGGCTACCACCTGTCGATTGTACCCGGTGTGGTCGCCCTGGCCGTGATTGCTATGTGGTTTATGGTGCAAAATCGGCTGCATGATAAGCGCAAACGCAAACGTCAATCAGAGGATGTCGCCCGCGCGCCGGATGTGTCGCGGTTGGTTGATGGTGAACAGCTAACAGGGCGACAATCAGCGGAGATGGACAACAGCCTGTTGCAGGATGCGCACAGCCAATGATTCTGGAGCCGCAGTCACGAATTCACCGATTGGGACTGTCTATAGGTTTATTTGCCACATCTATCGTAATGGCATTGTTCGTCACGCGCTTTACGTGGTACTACGTGGGATTGAGATTGGTTCGAGAGTTTACAATAAGCTACTTGTCGCCTGATCCCTTGCAATATGATGTAGGAAACATTTCGGGCTGGCTAGGGCCAGGAACGACCCTAGTTGGGTGCTTGATACTGGTTGCCCATATGATGTTCGTCTATAGGGCCATGCAGCGAAAAATGCTATTTCTCCAAAGGATGACAGTCTACAGCTTCTTTTTCCTCGGCGCATTGTTTGTGTTCGTTCCGCTGGCTGAACAGGTAACGACTCAAGTGCTATTTCCCTATCCAGAGACATACGACCCCAATTACGCAGGCTATCATCTGACGGTGCTGCCAATGGGAGTGATGGTTGGATTGCTGGCAATCTGGTTCCGGGCGCAGTGGAAGCTGACCAGTGGTCGCAAGCGGAAAGTTGAAGAATTAGTCTAACTACAAAAGGCAAAGCTCGTTCTATGCTATTCAAACTCAAAATGATCGTCATTGTACTGTTTACAACTGTAGCCATGCGGCCCCCTGTGCAAGAAAAGGCCTCTTCCTGGATTTACGACCTCGTTGAATTTGGTTATGACAGATACGAGATCACACGGACGAATTTCCAGACGAATGAAAGTGAAGTTGTTGCATCGATATCGCGCAAACCTACGTTCAGTCTGGCGTCGTTGATGAGAGCGGAAGAACTCGATATTGCAGCGAGATATCGAGCTCAAGATTGGGCATTACCTTCTGATGTAGATCCTTACAGCTATTTTGACCAGCCCCCAACAAATGTCTTCGTCACTAGCTTTGCCGTTTCACCTGACGATGAATTGCTTGCCGTTTCGATAACTTATAGCTCATGTTTGACTCGTCCAAGGTATGAGTGTTTTGGAGCATCCAATATAGATGTTATCACAATTGCAACAGGGGAAACTGAAACGGTATGGAGCATTCCCCTTCAGGCACAAACGCCATACCTTCCTAGTTGCAATTACAGTTATACGTATTTCGAACTTTTTACTGAGGTTATTGTTTCTGAAATACGCTGGACACCTGACAACAGTGCCATCATCGCTCAACTTTCTAATGCTGCTCGTTTACCGGACAAGCCGCTTGTAGTAATACCTCTTGCGACGAGTGATACGCCCTTCAGCGTGATAAATGGTGGCCATGACTGGGCCATTCTTCCAGATAGCCGCACGATTGTATCGGTAGCCGGAGATTGTGTGACGAATGATTCAGATGTTTTCTACAGAGCTTCATTCGATCTTGATGGTAGCGTGACGGCCGATTCCGTAAACCTCGCTGCTCCAATTTGGAGAGCCGGTATCCCTGATGGGAATTGGAGTCCTGGGATAGTGTCTTTCGAGGACAAGATTTTATTTGCTATAGAAACAGAGGATGGAGCATATGTCGTTGGAGATACACAGCGGCTAGCCGTTATTTCCCCAGGCCCATTAGCCCAACCGACACTGCTTGATCTGACCCTACCGGGATTCCAAAGGTTGGAATCTTCATCAACTGGCGATCAGGTTGTGATTGAAGATGTTAACGGCATACTCTGGGCGTTGGATGAATCCCTGACAGATAGACAAATAACCCAATCGCCTGTGACGTTCTGGCGATTTATGGATAGTACACATCTGGCTGTCCAATATGAAGGTAGCGAAGATTTCGACATCATCGAGATCACTCCCTTTATAGCACCAACCGATTAAGCGCACACAGGCTGGTGGGTTTCAGATCCCAAATAGCCCTATTCCACGCGGGTGGTGGCCTGCGCGATCAAATCCAGGTTGCCGGACCAGTGACCAGCGGCATCCAGCGCCCAGGCAGCAAAAGCATAGGTATGCCCGGGTTCGCCATTGTAGACGCCTCTTGTCTCCGGTGTTTCCAGCCAGGGCTGCCACTCGCCGCCATCAATCTGCACCCAGATGAGATAACGCTCAATCGGGCTGGCATCGGTCGCGCCCCAATTGACCTGGAAGCTGGGCAGGCTGATATCCGGCAGCGGCGCCATGAAGGTCACGGGGGCCTCGTCATCGCCCGCAACCGGAATCAGCGGCACAGCTCCGGGCGTTGGATCAAACGGCGAACTGGGTTCGGGCGTGCCCGTCGGCGTAGGAACCAGAGTTGGGGTTGGCGGCAGGAGTTCACCTTCAGCAGCCTCGATGATGATAACGGGTGGCCCACCAATCGCGGAGGGGTCGCGCGCCTCACGCTGCGGATAGGCATCTTCATGGGCGGCAGCCAGATTCACGCGGAACTCGCCCTCGGAATCCGGGCGGATGGTGCGATTGTCGCCTTCTAGCGTGTAGAGCAGCGCCGTGCTGCCCGATGCGGAAAAGACCGCCGCGTTGGCGTCTAAGCTGTGGTTCCAGATGACGTGGATGAGTTCGCCTGTGCGAGAAAAGGTAATACGGGTGACGTTATTGCTGCGCACGATGCCCGCTGGCTCGAAAGGTTCGCGGCCAAAAATATCGGCCAACAAGCGGAAAGCAGTTGCCGCCGGACGCGGTGAGTTCGGCAAGGGATGCTGACTGTAGCAGGCGGCACTGCTAGGGTTGCGGAACAGCCCATAGGCATCCCCAGAGCAGGCCACGCCGCTTAAACAGAGTTCGCCATTGTTCGGTGGGAAATCGGTCCCGGCGTGTTGGTCGCCGCAGTCATCATAGAGCTGGTGGAAGAAAACCACCGACGCGCCTTCGTACCAGGCATAGGCCGTGCTCTGGATGATGAACCAGGCCTGCTGCTGCTGCGTCGCACGCTTAAAACGGGCATCTTCGTCGTTTGCCGCCCAAACAGGACCGGGATAGTCATCCCACACGGAAACGCCCGTTTCTGTCAGCCAGATAGGTTTTTCGATGTCATAGGCATCGAGCGTCTCGCGGGCGACCAGGGTCAGCCAACCACTGCGCCAGGGATAGCTGTAGTTATGCACAGCGACGGCATCCATGTACCAGTTATTGGCCTCAACGTTGGGATCATTGATGTAAATATCGAGCACGCGCGCCAACCAGTTAGATTCTGTGCTATAGAGCAACCCGCCAAAAACGATAGTCGCATTGGGGTCGGCCTGTTTCGCCGCCAGATAGCCGACTTTCAGCAGGCGAGCGTATGCCAGCACGCCCCCGCTCCAGAACTGCTCCAAATCGGGTTCGTTCCACATTTCCCAGGTTTTAACGCCGATACCCGCTGACCATCCCAATTCGCGGGCCAGCACGCCTCCCGGTTTGTAGCGATCCACTGACGCATACACAAAATTGGCCCAAGGGTTGTTTGGATTGAGCGCCTTACCCGGTTCCGGGAAGTCGCTGCCATCAGCGAAAACGGGTTCGTTCAGACCAGTGATGCTATCGCCATCCTGGGCAAAATCAGGACGCCCCAACAACACTGCCAGCGACTGCATCCTGAAGCGCATGTCATCACTGACGAGGCGATCATACTCGCCCCATTGATATTGACCTTGTTGGGCTTCCACGGAGGACCAGTACAGCGGCCAGCGTGTGCGGCCAGCCCCCAGGCTGAGGGCATGCTGATAACGCATGTCATCGGCGGGAGATTGGGCAGATGAAACGAAGGTGATGCCCAATTGTGGCGATCGAATATAGGTCTGGTCGAAGATGCTGTTGGCATCGGTCGTGGGCACCGGGCTAAGCTGGGCCTGAACTGCACCTATTATTAACAGCAGCAGGCCGAATAGAATACACACACGCTTCATCACCGTGTTACAACTCCTAGGGGCATAATATTGAACTCTACTCAATTTTCGTGAGATTGGGTGAGCCCGTGAACAAAAAAGTCTCCATGGAACCATCTATGTTTTCAATGAAGAAATAATCCTCTTCAATGAGCGTTACCACACGGAATGCTAAACCGTTCCGATCATCACTGGTTAGCCGCCATTCAAGATTACCCTGGTTATCTAACTTAAGAAGTTCAGATGTCGTTTCTGACTGTGAATCTATCCAATTAACATGGAAATAGATATTTCCCTGCGGATCCACAGCGACAAAATGAAAGAAAAACAGATCTTGTTCTTTATGTGTCAGGAGAATAGGGTCTAAATGAGCAGAGACATCCTGCCACTCCCCATCAGAATGGCTGTAGCGCTTGATAACAAACGTTCCCCATTCTTGATCGCTCATCGTCGGTATGACATACAGATCGCCATCTAACCCGGCCACTATGCTTTGCCAGGGGCGCACCATTGGATGACTATAGTTACCCATTTCAATGACGGTATCTAAAATAAGATCTTCGCTGCTGACATGCATCACATCCACATAAACCGTGTCATTATCTACGTTGCAAACCAGGAAGCGGTCGTTTGCAAAAGCGTAAACATAGGGTTCTCCGATCATGACAGCGTTTGCATTACAGTAGGTTAGTTGAGCTGTTGATTGAGGCCCGACTAAAGTCATAAATGTTCGGGTAGGTATATCAAATAGGACGTAATCCTGGGGTCCATCTATACCAACAAATAGGATGCGATTGTCCGTAAGGGGAATGAAACCCCGCCTTATAGTTTGGAAATCATGTAGCGCAGCTATGTCAAATCTCTGGATATCGCTGCCACTCTTGCTAAGCACAAACAATTCTATTTCATTACGCAGCATATAGATCGTGCCATCTTCAGCAACTTTGTATCTATCTACGCAGTAATGCGCTTCACACTCAATGGCACTTAAATAGGCTTCTTGCTGTATTGTTTGAGCAGCATCAGCACCTATTGTTAGCCACAGCATAACCAAAACTGAAACAATACGTTTAATCATTGCATTTGTTTTTCGATTGCTTTTCAGAATACAAAGCTATCATTTGTCAGCTATCATAAAAAATATCTTAATCATTGTAATGGGCCTTCCCTACCAGCCAAATGATAAGATAATTGACAAGTAGTCTAAACAAACGCACAGTAGCAAACAATCCAGGCGAGGATGCGTGATATGATCCAGGTCACACCCAGGGTGTACCAGCTTGATGGCATCGTCAATGTATATTTACTAAAAACCAGCGAGGATGAACTCACCATCCTTGATGCCGGTTTGCCAGGGAGTGGTCGGCGCATTTTGAAAGCCGCCCAGGAACTGGGGTATGGGCCGCAGGCGATCCGCCATTTGCTCATCACGCATGCCGATGTCGACCATGTCGGCAGTCTGGCAGGGTTGGTCAAGGCGACGGGCGGGACAGTCTATGCAGGACCGATCAGCAAGCCGTATATCGAAGCTGCTAAAACGCCGCCCCATCTAGGGCCAATTGCCCGCCTGACCACAGGCTGGCTTGGGCAACTGACGATACGCCCCACGCGCGTTGACCAAGCGGTCGATGAGGGCGATACGCTGCCACTGGGCGAGGGCATTGAGGTCTACAGCACGCCCGGACATACAGAAGGCAGCCTGAGCTATTATTGGCGCGAAGAAGGCGTCATGTTTGTGGCGGATTTACTAACCACGCGCAGCGGCAAACTAGAACCGATGCCTGCTATGGTCACATGGGATGCCAGTGCTGTGGCGAACAGCACGCATAAGGTGTTGGCACTGCTACCAGACATCATCGCTGTGGGGCATGGGCCAGCAGTCGCTACCAACACCATCAAAGAGGACATCCGCCAGCTACAGACCAGCGTTCCGCTGACAGCGCGGCCTGTATATTAATCGGCATCATCCGCATACGGGTTTTCGCCGCCTTTGGTTCCCTCACGAATATTCTGCTCCCAGGGTTTTTTGGCCGCGCCCTGATAGCCCATCTCACGCAGGCGCTGTGTTTCCAGGGCTTCTAGCTGGCTGGCGACCTGCTCCCAATCCTCACGCGGGATTTTATGATCGACGCCCTGGTCATCGCGGTAGACATACCCAATCCCCGCGCACCAATCACAGTCGCTGCTCTCGCCAGTGAAGTCATCCTCTACCCAGCCAAAGCCATCGCAGGAGATACAACGTACAATTTGCATGCATGCTCCCATACGTTCATTTGCTGTGGGCGATCCAAACAAAAAGGACCGCGTCCGCAGCCCATTATGACATAGGCCAGCGGAACACGGTCCCCTACGTTATGCAAATTGACTATTCTTCTTGCGATTCTAGTGTTCGGACAAAGGGAATAAGCTCCGTTAGGGGCACAATATGTGCGTCTGACGGATTATGAGCAGCTACAGTCGATCCGTGATCGCGCATCTCCAAGGTTGCTACCAGCGACACACCATTGTAGAAGCCATATTCGGTGAGTGGCCCTTCACTTTCTAAAGTACTTTCATCGTTGGGCGCAAGAAAAAGCTCAATCTGTATCGTATAGATATCAGCTGTTTCCGGGTCAATGAATATCCATGCTGTGAATGACGACTGCCCGGGCCAAGCAGCTTCAGGTTCGACCGTTGCGGTAGGTTCCGGCATCGTAGGAGTTGGCGATGGAAGTGGCACATGACCTTCCAGATATGTTGTCACCTCTCGCTTCTGCCCCGATACGGATTGACGCGCTTCTACAACAGTCATTTCTTGCTGGGGCATATCCTCGAAGTCCACATCGAGTTGAAAAGCAGCAAGGGTACGATCTTCAACAGTGACATCCGGTAGCCGCACAATATCTATTCCTCTTGCAGCCAGTAGATCAATCGTAAAGACAATGTCCGGGTAGAAGGGTTCCGTCCCAAACGGATCGATTTCGGCGAGCGCCACAGACATAAACGGACGAATATCGACGCCATACCACCCGTCCGGTATTTGATCGGGATCAATTGCATGGAAGTCACGGAAGTCAAAATACAAGATGCTATCAACCAGAGCAACACCCGTTTGCACTCGTCCAGGGAGCGAGCCATTGCCGTCCGTTACCCATTCCGGCAAATACGCCACGATATTCATCTGCGCGGCAATTGCCTTAAGTGCTCTCTGTAAAGCGCGGAGTGGTGTATCAAAGATCAGCGCACTACGATCTGCGAACTCTTCCTGTATCGCCGCATCAATCCAAAGTGTACCGTCAGCCAACAGGTGGATCGGTTGATCGTAAAATTCAGTTTTACTAGGAAATCGCACACTCACATCAAGATTATATGTAACTGAACTAATCGTTTTCGAAGCAGCCTGCAAAATCAGATCACAGTCCGGCTCAGACATCATCAGATTGTGGCATATGGCCGAACGATGATACTGAGCCCGCACTGTGCTCACCCATGCTAAACTGATCATCAGAGCAATTAGGAGTGTTTTACGTAGGTGTTTCATAGTCCTATACTTAACTAGACTCTTTTGATTAGCTGGATTGCTGACCCAACAGCAGCGGCATGATCTCCGTAAAGGGGATCAGTTCGGCGCCTTGCGGGGCAACTGCCGGGCCTGTTTCGTTATGGCCGCGCAGTTCAATCGTCATGGTCATCCGCATACCATCGAGTCCGGTATCGTATCCGGTGCCATATAGCGCCTCGAAGGTCTCATTGCTGACCGGCATGTCAAACTCCATCTGATAGGTATACGTATAGCCGTTTTCGACATCCACGATCTGGATAAAGGACGCCTGCATCTGTCCCAACAATGAGGTTAGCATGTCCATCTGCGCCAGAGCCTGCTCGCGGGTCATGCCCTGTTGCGTGTAGGCATCGATGAATGTATCGAGAATGCTATTCATGAACTGTTCGTAGTCCACATCCGTCTGGAAAACGGCAGCCGTGCGCCCCTCAATGGTGACATCGGGCAAACGCACGATGTCCACGCCCTCAACGAAGGGGTAGGTATAGGTCGCAGATGGCGACTCACCGGGCTGCATCTGGAAGAGATCGGCCTCGCTGCCAAAGATCACCGGAATGAAGGGGCGAATATCGAGACCGTACCAACCGCTGGGGATGTTTTCCGGGTCGAGTAAATGCAAGTCGGACAGCTCTACATAGCCCACACTATCGACCAGGGCCAGTCCCATACGCAGACGACCGGGTAGTTCAGGGGCGTCATAGCGTATCCATTCGGGAATATCTAAAGCGACATCCAGGCGCGTGTTCACGGCAGCGATGGCTTCTTGCACAGACTGGACAGACAATGCGTCGGTATCCTCATAAAGCGCGCTGAGTTTGTCGGGGTCATAGGCCAGTGAACCCACCACAGCCATATGTATCGGATCATCGCCGAACATGGAGCCTTCATAGGCAAAGGCCAGGTCAAGATCAAACTGAACGGAATTTACCTGCGTGCTGGTCGCGAGCATGTAAATCTCGCAATCCGCCGGGGAGAGACCCACGCTCTCGCACATTGCATCCATGTCCTGGGCGGCTGCCGTGCTGGCAAACATCAGCACCAGGAGCAAACTAAGCATCCAGCCATAACGGAACGTCATTTTCATTGTGGTACGAGTCCTCATATTATCTACAGTCACTACAGGTTTACTTTAGCATGAAAACGGCTAGGCCAACGTAAGGGTGGCCGCATACGTAGGCTATGCGTCTGGAAACTCATATTTCATACCACGATTCACCCACTAGTTTTCAACAAAAGGTAAATTCATGGCCAATTTCAGATGATGAGATCCTCAATGGCTGCTAAAATTGCGTTTAGACCAGCGATTACACTGTGTTTTTTGTTACCAGCGCGATCACTCTCCCACCGGTACTCCACTACATTTACTTTTTCATTCCCCCAGGCACAACCTACATATACCAGACCGACTGGTTTTTCAGGTGTCCCCCCCCCAGGCCCAGCGATTCCCGTCACGCTTACACCAATATCAGCCCGAAAAAGGGCCCTAACGCCGATGGCCATCTCACGAGCTGTTGGTTCGCTAACCGCCCCATGAGCAACTAGAGTCGCTTTTTGCACAGCGACAAGCTGCATTTTGGCCTGGTTGCTATAGCTAACCACTCCACCCAGCGCATATGCCGAGCTACCGGGCACGTCGGTCAGGTTGCTCATGAGCAACCCGCCTGTGCAGGATTCCGCCGCGCACACCGTCAAACCCGTTTCTAGCAGCCGATTTCCGACTTTTTGGGCCAATTCGAGCAGTTCGTTTGGATTTTGTGTCATTTTTTCACCTCCAGATTGATGGATTTCCGAGTTTTTCTCGTTATAATCGTTCTAATTCTTGGAAAAATATGGGTTTTTAGCTGAAAAATGCCCAATGCCTTGTCGATTCTTGGACTCTTTGCGTTTCTGGCGCTGGTTTTAGCGGCCACGCTGGTTTTACTGCGTATTCGCCAGGACCCAGGGCCATTTGTGCCGATTCAGGCGACAAATAGCATCATTCAGGCTTATGAAACCCCATTTTCAGTGGATCTTGCGCTCCAAAACAGCAATTACCTCATCTTAGGTCCCCCTGGGGCGACCCGACAGCGGGGGCATCCTACGACTGCGCCACCTGATATGAGCAGCCCAACGTATAGTGATATGGCATCAGAAACAGATGCTTTATTATACGCGCCTGATCCCGTCTGCTACGACAGTCCAAATAACACCCTTTTATGCCTGGGGCGCGTCTTCAACGTCAGTGAAAATACGCTGGCAGGTACGACTGTTCGTGTGCAGTTACAGCAAGCTGGACGGACGGTTCGTGGGCAAACTGCCAGCCCAGAACAGCCCCTGATCCAGCCAGGGAGCTTCGCCCCTTACCGGGCGATGTTCCGTGAGCAGATGCTAGATTTTGACGCTGTACAAGCCATTCCGCTTGCGGCGCAGGTTGTCGATGAGATCAGGGCCGATATCAGCGTGCGCGATGTCAGCGCTGTGCATTGGATGAACGACATGGGCACTGGCGGTCGCTATGAGCTGCAAGCGACACTGGTCAACAATGAGGACCGACAAGCCAGCAACATCCGCGTGACCTTTACGCTCTTCAATCAGGATGACGAGATAGTTGGCTACCGCGTGCTCGCGCTTAGTGTGCCGATAGACGCCAATGGTGTTTATCCCATCCAGATGGACATTATCCCACTGACGACCGATACTGATTTGCATCACACGATTACCGTCACCGCACAATAGCCTATCCTGGTCGCCCTTGACCTGCATTCCGTTTTTTGTAGCATATGCCCCATGAACGATGAAAACGCACTGCATAAAATACCGCCGCGCCACAGCAGCGATAAAATCATCGCTGAGCAGGAAGACGAGCAAAAGCCGCTGACGCCAGCCCGTCGCCAACGGATTGAAAGCGTCGTAAGACAGCGCCAGCGGGGTCTGATGGTTGTGATGGAATCCGTCTGGAACCCGCATAATCTGGCAGCGATTGCCCGTAGCTGCGATGCCTTCGGCGTGCAGCAATTGGCCTTTACACCCGGACATGCAGATGATGAAGACATCAAGATGGCCGGGAAGTTGAGTTCGGCATCGGCCAGCAAATGGCTGGATTACCGTGTCTTTGAGGAAGATAGCAGCAGCGCTTTGACGTCGCTCAAAAGCGAGGGATGGCATCTGGTGGCCACCACACTCAGCGATCAAGCCGTTAGCATCCACGATATTGATTTCACGGCTATGGATAAGATCGCCCTACTGGTCGGCAATGAAAAAGACGGCCTCAGCCAGACAGCCCAGGACCTGGCCGATACCCATATGATTATCCCCATGCTGGGCATGGTCCGCAGCTTTAATGTCTCCGTAGCAACGGCTATCGCCCTGTACGAGATCAACCGCCAGCGGGCGCTCAGTGAGCAGGATTATGCCCTGCCACATGCAGAAGCCGACGCTCTGCTCAAGCGCTGGCTCAAACGCGAATACGAGCGTTAGCGTTGCCTGTGCGTCAGGTAGCCGCCGGATGCCCGTTCTGCATGCAAACAGCAAAACCGTTACGCTGTATTTAGATCGTTAAATAAGGCAGCTAGCACGCAGAAAGACATATCCTCATGGCAGGCTACATCATCGGATTCTTGTGCTTTGTGGCTTTTGTGGTGCTGGTGGGGGTGCTGGCGCTGATCTTCATTTCGTTTGATGGGCCATCTGACGCCAAACCCGGCCCGATCCAGCGCATTACGGGGCACTTCCCGGCAGTACGGCGCATCAACACCACAACCATTGAAACAGTCGACCAGAGCGGAACCGTGCAGCAGTGGCAGCGTTTGGGATAAAACTTGCGATATAAGCGGAATCGCCCCTCAAATCAGACTATTCGCGCCAGTTATCCCAAATTTATCCCAACATATCCCAAGACACGCTAACATCAATATAGATCAGGTGGCTGTTTTCGGCGGCAAAAGGCACTTATGATTCTTGTAGCAGCCAACTGATGGCATCATCAAAGCTTTCAGATACATGCGTCTGAACATGGGGGTTTTTAGGCATCAGCCGCACAGAGACTTCCAGCATGCGCGAATCAATGCCCCCATCTAGCAAGTACGCTAAGAAGGTCTGTAAATCAGGTCGGCTCTCCAATAGGCGCTGGAGAGATTGACGAAAATAGGGTGTCATCATGCCAGCGGAGCGTTGATCTATCAGAACACGCAACGGTTCTTCATGCCGCCATCCTTCACGCACCTGGGTACTCTGATCAATGAAAGCATCCACCGATTCGCGGTCCACATCCGTAAGCTGGCTAATGAAGATACGATGATCATGTATCCAGGTATAACGATAATGCGGGGCTACTTGTACCCAATCAAATTCTTGGTTATTGATGTCCATGCAGGATCTCTCGCGATAATCGGACAGGGGCCAAGGTCATCCACAGAGCATTAAAATGCACCTTATCCTTGCTGTAATAACCACGCCATTGACTCGTCAAATGAATAACATATTTTGAATACCGTGTGTGTTTGTTTCATCTGGAGCCGAACCGCAGCTTCAAGCGTTCGCGATGCAATACTCTTATCCAGCAAGAAAGCGGTATAACATATCCGGTCCGGCTTGAGCAAGAACAGGCGCTGGATCGATTTACGAAAATAAGGCGTATTCAAATTAACAGATCGCTGATCGACCAGGCCACGCATGGGTTTATCCTCTGGCCATGTGTGCCGCAGTTCAAGACAGTGATTAATAAATGCGTCAACAGATGCCCAGTCAACACCTGTCAGTTGAACAACAAGAATTTTTTCATCATGGGTCATCGCATAGCGATAGTGCGGGGCAAGCTGCGTCCACTCAAAGTTTTGATCGTACATCTATGGGATGCTCTCAGCACATTATACGAGAAAAAAGCCATCCCCTCAGTTGCCAACATAACTCTATATAGCATACAACAAGCTGCTACACCTCATCTATCAGTAAGAATACGGGTTTCATGTGACTCTTTACAACGCTATGGGTCTGGCGCACAATGGCACAAACCATAGCCAGATGGAGTCTTTATGGCTTCTTTTGCCCCATCCAAGCCCCCTGCATCGTCCTTCAGTCGTTATGTCATCACAGCCGCTCTGATCCTAGCAAGTCTGGCCGTGGTGCTGCTGCTGGCGATCAATGACCCACGACCGCCGGATACGTTGCTGAGCATCTTTGCGACACGGTTTTTAGGCATCTTGATCGAAGCGCTGCCCTTCCTTGTACTGGGAACGCTCGTCTCTGGTTTGATTGAAGCTTTCATTCGGCAGGAAGATGTACTGCGCCTGCTGCCGCGCAATCGCTACCTGGCGACCATCGGCGGGGCATTCATGGGCCTGATTTTCCCGGTTTGCGAGTGCGGCGTTGTGCCTGTGGCGCGGCGACTGTTCACCAAAGGGCTGCCTGTTTCAGTGGGTGTGGCATTTTTGCTGGCCGCACCCTTCATGAACCCGATTGTCTTCGCCAGCACCTATATCGCCTTTGGCTTCGGGCCGATTTTCATCCTGCGCTTTGTGGTGACAGCTATCGTCGCCATCACGGTCGGGCTGCTGTTCGCCCTTAATCGGCAGCCAGAAACATTATTGCAGCCAGCGAGCTGGCAAAAAGAGACGCTGCATACAGGTCCACGCCGGAACTGGAAAGAGGGCCTACAACACACGCTGGCCATCGCCAGCACGGAGTTCTTCGAGATGGGGCGTTATCTATACATCGGATGCCTGCTGGCGGCAGCCATGCAGACCTTCGTCCCGCAAGAGGCGCTGTTGGCGGTGGGCACAGGCCCGGTGTTAAGTGTCATTGTGATGCAGCTATTGGCGTTTATCCTGAGCATTTGCAGCACGGTCGATAGTTTCTTCGTGCTGGCATTCGTCAACACGTTTACGACTGGCTCGGTCATTAGCTTCCTGACTTTTGGACCAATGGTCGATATTAAGAGCACGATGATGTTCACAGGCGTTTTCCGGCGGCGGACGGTAGTCTATCTGGTGCTGCTGCCCTTCGTGATGAATTTGTTCGCGGGCGTGTTGATTAACGCGCTGGGCGTCACGTTTTAGCCATCTACTTAGTATGGAGTTTATGTCATGAGCATTTTTGACCTGGAAACCGAGCGACTTATCATCCGCGAGTATCAACGCGATGATCTGGAAGATCGGCGGCGGCAGGATGCGGAAATCTACGAGAACCAAACGGATGAAGAATCGGCCAAGTCCTGGTTGGAATGGACAATTTCGACCTACCGCGAACTGGCCACGCTCTATCAGCCACCTTATGGGGACTACGCCGTGACGCTCAAATCATCTGGGGAATTGATTGGCTCGGTGGGGTTGGTACACAGCATCATCCCCTGGGGTGTCTTCGACCCGGCAACGCCTGTGCAATTGCGCAATCTGGTATCGCCGGAGTTCGGACTGTACTGGGCGATTTTGCCATCCATGCAGGGCCAAGGCTATGCAACCGAGGCCGCAGCCGCCTTTGTGGATGCTATCTTCGAGAATCTGGGCGCGCGCTGTGTGGTTGCCACTACCGATTATGACAACCAGCCCTCGCAAAAAGTCATGGAGAAATTGGGCATGCTCGTCCAAAGCAACCCGCATGACGATCCGTTCTGGCTACAGGTGGTCGGCAAGATTGAGCATCCGCTGGTACGGGCACATTCATCGTAGGCACAATTGTCCATTGTTCGGGTAGAGTGATTCATGGAAATTCGGGATTATAGCCAGCAAGCGAATATCGGTATCAAGCAGAATAACTGGCAAAACTGGCTGAAAAGCGCCGTTTTACTGGGCACGGGGCTGTATATGCTGGTACTGCTGCTGACGGGCAATATCGGCCATTACGTCAATGTGGCCAATCCGAGCATTTTGTGGCTCTCCTGGCTGACGGTACCCCTGCTGCTGAGCCTGGGTGGTTGGTCACTGTGGCGGACGCTCAAACCCGCACCACCGAGCGCTACCCCCGCCAATCAGAGCCGCCTGACGACGACTGCCCTGGTGATCTGCACGCTGCCGCTGATCCTCGGTTTGCTACCCTCGCGGCCCTTAGGCGCGGACGCAATCAACGGCGGCGTCAATATCGCGCCCCTGGGCCTGACCAGCGGAACCAGTGTGAACATCGCACCAGAGGACCGTACCGTGCTCGATTGGCTGCGTGAATTTGGCCGCCTGGGCGATCCTACCGTGCTCAATGGCGAGACGGTCGATGTGATCGGCTTCGTCTATCGAGAACCGAATATGGCCGAAAATCAGTTCATGGTGGCACGCTTTACGATGAGCTGCTGTGTGGCCGATGCCTATGCGATTGGCCTGCCTGTGATTTACGAAGGCGCACCAGACCTGGCCGAAGGCAGTTGGGTACATATCCAGGGGACGCTGCAAGTTGGCACATTCCGCCCCGGCGACGATCCGCTGCCAATCATCACGCCGACGCTGGTCGAACCCACTGACGAACCGGATTCAGCATATTTGTATTCGTAAAAAGCGGCGTCGCTGGTCTAGGGGATTGGCATGCCAATCCCAAGGACAAGACATGTCTTGCTCCTACGAGCCTTTTTACCCTAATCGCACATAGTCAACGGTAACGCAGGTATGACAGAGACAAACAACAGCGACGGTATCGCCATCAGCCGCTTTGACCTGATTATCGGCACGGTAATTGCGCTGGTGCTGCTGGCGACTATCGGGCTGGCTATCCTCAGCGATCCCGGTCGCCAGGGGGCGATGGTCGCCTATTTAGCGCCGTATACGGGCAGCGCGCCCAATCTATGGGTGGCCCCGGTCGATGACCCCAGCGCCGCCCGTCAGCTATCGGACGTGACGATTGGGGTTTTCGACTTTGACGTCAGCGCCGATGGCAAGTTCATTGCGTATGCCGCCCGCGATGGGGAATCTCTATTTAATGATATTTACCTGGTTAACGTGCAAACGGGCCAAACGGAGCGCGTCACAAGCTGCCAGGAAGAAGAAGCCGATTGCACCACCCCGGCTTTCCGGCCAACAGGCGACCTGATCGCCTATGCGCGTGTCGATACCAATATCAGCGTACCGGGTGTGGGACCGGGTGCGCAGCGCATCTGGCTGGTCGATATTCGGCAGAAGCCCTATGCCAACCAGCCGCTGTCTGGCAATTCGCAGATCATCGGCCACTCGCCACAGTGGGCCGGGGACGGGCGCAGCATCGTCTTTTTCAGCAGCGATATCGGCAACCCAGGTGTGATGTTCTATACCTATGCGCCCCAGGAGGGACAACAATCCTTGCTGCTGCTGCCAAGTGAAGCCGGGGATGTCGGTACACTTTCTTCAGATGGGAACACGCTGGTCTATCCCGTATTTGGGGATGGCATCAACAACTTTAACCGCGTGCTCAATCTGATTGATACCACCTCCCCCAGTGATGACCTCGAACCGGAGGTGCTCACGCTGGAGGATGCCGTCGTCGATGACGCCACCGCCAATTTCCACCCGGATGGGACGAAGCTGGTCATTGAGCGGCGCTATACCGATGGCGACCAGCGCACCAACGGCTACCAACTCTACGAGATGGCTATCGACAGTGGGCAAGTGGCGCCCCTGGTGGTCGATGGACGTTATCAGCATGGGTTGGCCCAATGGAATGCCAATGGCGATCAGATCGTATTCCAGCGAGTGCGCCTGGAAAATGACGATGGCAGCCCCGCCATCAGCACCAACCCGGAAGTATGGGTGCTGAACATGGAAAGCCGCGATCTGATACAGATTTCAGGCAATGGGTTTTTGCCGCAGTGGGTCTTGCCTTAGACAACAAAAAACGCCCCGTAGATGGGGCGTTTTGATTTAGAGAACTGGTAGCCATTTACATGCCCGAAGACATGCCCATCGCTAGATTGCTGAATAAGCTGCCCGCAACTGCACTGAATAAGAAGGCACAACCACAAGCGACAACGACCATCATGATGCTGCTGATGAATAGCGAAACACAGCCTTTGCCGGCACCAAATTCATAGGTTTCCCCCAGGATTTTACTGTAGAAAATCAGAACGACGATAGAGAAAATCCAACTGATGAGCTGCATGACATTGAGTGCATCTTCAAGGCTACGTTCGACAGCGATCTGCTGGTCAAAGCTACCATCGACCGTGCTGACAAGATCGCTCATGCCACGCATCAGGAAGAAAAACATCACACCCAGCACCAGCGCCTGGACGAAGTTTATGATCGACAAGAATGGCGTCATCTTATGGATCAGCTTACGGAAGCTACCCATACCGCTCATGAAGTTGGTCGAAACAAAGTGAACAACCCCATACCAGAATAAAATGCCAATGATACTGAACACGCCCGTTGACAGGCCGGACAACAGCAAACCAGGAATGCTCGGGTTGCTGACTTGATTAAACAACAGTTTCATATCTTCGACGGTCTGCATGTCGTAGTATGAGGAGCTATCCTGCATATAGATGTTCATCATATTGATGAGCATGTCACCAAACAGGCGAGAAATGAGCAGACCACCTACAAATACAATGATCGCAATCACCAGACCATACGTCGCTAGGTCAGCAAGGGCGGTTTCCCAGGTAATGCCATCATCAGCCACATCATTGGCTGCACTGTACATCAACTCGTCGATGGCTTCGTCTTTGGGCAAGCCCATGACCTCGGCAGCCAGGGTGGTTGTGTATTCATCGTTGGCCAGATTGGGGTTAATGTGTAGAGCTTTGCGCAGTTCGGCAGCGGCCATGTCGTTTTTGCCCGACATGGAGAAGTTCATAGCCCGGTCAACCAGCCCTTTGGCGCGTTTTTCCGCCGCAGCGCTGACTGGCTCCATCCGCTTGTTTTTCTTCTTCTTGCGCGTTAGGTCGCCAATGCTGGCAGCGGCATCGGTCATCTCGTATTCGGGGCCATCCGCCCCAAGACGAGCATCACCAACGGTGGCGTCATCAATGACAAAAGGGGCTACTTTTTGCTGCTTGCTGCGGATATAACGGCCCGCTTTGAGAGCCATCTCACGGACCTCAGGGTCATGATCGTTTTTGTGGATTAACGCCAACTGTGTTAGCAGCGAAGGATCTTCTGTACGGGCGATCTCTTTAATAGCCCGGATGCGATCCTTAGGGTCTGAGCTGTGCAGCAGTTCCAGGATGTCGTCGTACATGGTTGCCTCGTAACTCGGATTACTTATAAAACTAGTTTATGGTGAAAAACGCGCTTTATTCCTTAAGGGCGGGGCCAATATTACCCTTGCTAACGGGCTTCCAACCGATGGCGCACGGTATAGACAGCCCCACGCGGCCCCAACTGACTTTCATAGAGTATCACAGATTTTGCAGTAAATGGATCATAAGCCAATGGCGTGTGGGCCTGCATATATTCGGCGACCGCGGCGGGGTCCGGCGGCATACGGAAACGGGCTAAAGTCACATGCGGATGGAAGGGGCGCGTCTCTGGCACGTAGCCTGTCGTTTGCAGGGCCGTACTCAATTGCTCATACAGATTTAAAAGCGCCTGGTCGTGCTCGACTCCGGCCCACAGCACGCGCGCTTGCCTGCGCGGCGGGAAGGTCCCCAGCCCTTTGGTTTGTAAATTTAGTTCTGGCAGCTGAATGCCTTCCAGGGCGGCAATCACCGGTTTAAGGGATGCCTCCCCTAAAAAATGCAGGGTGATATGCATCTGGTCCGGTTGGGTCCAGCGGGCGGACGTCAGGCCTTGTTGCAAACGTTGCAATTTCTCTTTATCTGCTTCGGGAATATCAATGGCGAGGAAAAGGCGCGGCATCGGTGTTACTCCAAATCGTAGTGGGTAATCAGCACATCCCCCACTGATTGTACCGCACCCGCTTGCAGCCTTTCAGCGACAGCCTCGTGGATGGTACGACCATAGGCATCGTCAGTTGTCAGCACCCAGACTGTAGACTGATCCCGTAATCGGCGCACGACATTATAAATCTGGGGCGGTGTAAAGCGGCGCCAGCCGAGGTCAACGGCGATGCCATCGAGCAAACCCACCTGCCGATCATAGTAGATCAGCGGATGGTCATCTGGCAGGGCATAAAGGGCCGGGGCGCGTACAGCGCGTGTGTCAGCAGTCGCCTGCGCCAGGGATTGCCAATCGGGTTGGGGCTGAGCCAGGGTGGCGATGAGCAGCGGCGCAACGGTAACGGCTAGCAAAACAGCGATCAGTAGATAACGCCACAGTTGGCTGGCCTGGGTCCGCAGCCAGGGTAGCATGCCATAGCAAATGTGCAGCAGCAGAATCAACCAGCCGACCCAGCCCGTCAGCAGCATAGCCAGGGTTGGCAGCAGGTAGAGCAGCATACGTCCCAAAGAAGGCGACTGTCGCCAGCGGAGGAAGAGCAGCGTGCTCCATAGGCTGAGAGCCAGCATCAGCGCTGAGGGTCCCAGGCGCAGCATCGGCCCAGGGATGAGCAGCACAGCCGCAGCGGCCACCAGCATCAGACGATAAGGCGTGTTTTTGAGCAATTGAGCGAGGGCGACCAGGGCCAACAGACCGCTGAGGACGTTCGGCAAGCGCAGCACAAGTTGCGACTCGCCAAAGATGAGCGCCCAGGCGTTCAGCAGCGGGGGGTACAGCGGCCAGATGTCGGCGCGACGGGTCCATACTTGCTGGAAATCCGCCAGCAGGGCACGCAGGGCCATACTCACCCCGGCATCTAGATCGGGCACATCGTGGGGGTAAATTTGCCAGATGAGGTGGGTTTCGGCGGCGTTGAGGCTGATGACGTTAGCTAACACCAGCGCGATGACACCCGTCAGCAGCAACAGTGCCAGCAGGGGCCATCGACGCGGGTATTGCGGCATGCGGTTTATTCCTTTTCAGGCGGGGTGCTGTAAAGCCACCAGTATTCATCCGTCGGGTACATGGGCGCGAGCGCTTCATCCCAGATGAAATCACTCTTGGTGACGATGCTGCGCAGGGCGGCATCAGCTTCTTTGAGCCTGTCGTTGACGACCTGGCTTTCAATATGCAGCCCGGGCATCACGCCCAATAGTTCTTCGACGATGGTGCGCTTGAGCGCTTCCGGCTTGTAAAGGTGCGGGCACTGGCCAGGATTTTCCCGGCATTCCCGGAAGAAGACCAGCATACTCTTGAGGCGTGATTCGGCTTCCCACAGCAATTTTTCTTCATAATGGGCGAACCACTCGCGCTGCACCTGGTTATGGAGCGCAGTTGCTTTTTCCAGGTTTTCGCGTTGCTTATCGCTCATGCTACTATCCAGCATATGCAGGCGACGCAGGCGCATCACCAGCGCGCCGATAGTCAGGCTGGGCATGCTATTGAAGAATCCGCCGCCGGTGCTGCCATATAGCTGGCTGCCGCGTACGTATTCCGACAAACCCTCTGCCATGGCGAGCGCCTCTTTGAGGTCGGTTTCCATACTATATTGTGTTGACATGGGGCACCCTCTCCTTGTGATAGGTGTGGTCATATCTGCCGATTATTGTATCACGCAACCAGGGTCGACATCGGCTTTTGCCAGCAGGTTGTTCAGGCTTTGTTCACAATTACGGCCTATACTGGACGGTATTCAAACGAAGTTTATACAGACCAAAGAAACAGATCGCCATCTTCGGATGCAGCATGCTGCGTCTCTACGGAAGTAATCATTACAACGTCATATTCCTATTTGGAGAGGTTAAGACCCCTTATGCGAAAGATTGCCTTACTGATACTGGTCCTGGCTGTTGTCCTGATCGGCGTCGTGCTGCTGCCGACGCTGGCCCAGGGTGATAACCCGGAAGACCTCTATGTTGGGACGGTCGCGGCCCCGGCCTTCCCCGATGATGTCGAATGGCTGAACGTCGATGCGCCGCTGACGCTGGATGGCCTGCGCGGCAAAATCATCCTGCTTGACTTCTGGACATACGGCTGCATCAACTGCATCCACATGATCCCGGTGATACAGCAGATCGAGGAAACCTTCCCGGACGAAGTGGTGGTCATTGGCGTACACAGCGCCAAGTTCCTCAACGAGGGCGAGACAGAGAACATCAGTCAGATTGTGCAGCGCTATAATCTGCATCACCCGGTCATCAACGACGATGAATTTGAAGTATGGCGCAGTTTCGGTGCCAGTGCATGGCCGACCTTCGCCATCGTCGACCCGCGCGGCAATATGGTCGCGCTGCAAGCTGGCGAAGTGCCCTTTGAAGCCTTTGAGCGCTATATCAGCGGCATGATTGACTACTATGACAGCCTGGGCACAGACGAGATCGATCGCACGCCGCTGGAACTGGCCCTAGAAGGCGCATCCGACCCAGGCACGCCGCTGCGCTTCCCTGGCAAAGTGCTGGCTGACCCGGATGGCAATCGCCTGTTTATTGCAGATAGCAACCATCACCGCATTGTCGTCGCTGACTTGACCACCTACGAAGTCCTGAGCGTGATTGGCGATGGCCAGCGGGGCTTTGTCGATGGGGAATACAACGAGGTACGCTTCGACCAGCCGCAGGGCATGGCCCTGGGCGATGGCTGGCTGTACGTGGCTGATGTGAACAATCATGCGATCCGCGTGGTGGACCTGGAAGCTCAGAAAGTGCGCACCATTGCCGGTAACGGCATCATGGGTACATCTTTAGCCCCATTCGGGACGGCCTTTAATGCCCCGCGCGAGGTGCCACTGCGCAGCCCGTGGGATGTCGAACTCAGCCCCGATGGCGAGACGCTATACATTGCGATGGCGGGTATGCACCAGATATGGTCTATGAACCTGGCCACTGACAGCCTGCAAGCCAGCATTGGCAATGGCCGCGAAGCCCAGTTCAACGCGCGCCTGTCGAACAGTGAATTGGCCCAACCCAGCGGCCTGTTCCTGACGGGCGACCTGCTCTACTTCGCTGACAGCGAAAGCAGCACGATTCGCGTGGCTGACCTGGCCAATGATTCGGTCGCCGCCGTGGCCGGGACACCCAACAACGACCTGTTCGATTTCGGCGACATCGACGGCGAATACACGGTCAACCGCTTGCAGCACCCGCTGGGCGTCACCGGAACCGCTGATGGCAGCCAGATTTATATCGCCGATACCTACAACAGCAAGATCAAGCTATACGACCCGGAAACACAGGAGACAAACACCCTATTCGGTCAGACGGGCAACGGCGGCTATCGCGATGGGGGTGCCGATGTGGCTGCCTTCGATGAACCGGGTGGCCTGGATTACGTTGACGGCACGCTGTACGTGGCCGATACCAACAACCACGTCATCCGTGTGATTGACCTGGAAGCAGAAACTGTCGAAACGGTGACGTTCCCCAACCCGGAAGCGCTGGTGATCGACAGCAACAGCGTGACTGTCGTGGGGGGCAACGCAGCCGAGGGTGGCACCATTGAACTGGATTCGCAGACCATCGCAGCAGGTGATGGTGAGTTGGTCATGACACTGGTACTACCAGAAGGCTACAAGATTAACACGTTGACCAGCAGCGTTTTAGAAGCCAACAGCGACAGCGAAGCGGTCACATTTACAGAGAACGCAGTCGCGGTTGAGGACACGACCGTCAGCATGGCGGCGAACTTTGCCGAAGGCGAAGCAACGGTCAGCCTGGAACTGGACGTGTTCTATTGCGAAGTCGAGAATGAAACGGTTTGCTTGATCGAACGGGCGGCGTTCGAACTGCCGGTGACAGTTAGCGAGGATGGCAGCGAGGGCATCGCCATTGAACATAGCATCACCCTGCCGGAGAACATCAGCCAGGGGTTGTAGACAAGACCCCCATCCTCAGTCCTTGCCCCGAAGGAGGAAGGATATCTTTCTTCAACCATAATAGCCCGTAAAAGTCCCCTCTCCTTCGGGGAGGGGATTTAGGGGTGGGGTCTTGAAAAGCTCCCCGAACAGTAACGTTGCCAACAAAAAACGGCCGCAGCGTACTGCGGCCCTACGCATCGCAAATGCAAATTCTGGGCAAGGCAGCGCCTTGCCCCTACGGTTCGTTATGGATGTGGCTTAGATGTCAAAGGCCCATTCGCCATCGCGCATGACCGGCTCTGACGAGCCATCGGCTTTGATACCGTCGATCTGCATTTCGCCGCTGCCAATCATGAAATCGGTATGGACGAGGCTGCTGTTGCCGCCAGCGGCTTCATAGTCCTCTTCGCTCATGAAGGGGCCATTTTTCATGGTGTTGTGATAGGCCGCGCCCAGGGCCACATGGCAGGAGGCATTCTCATCGAACAGGGTGTTATAGAAGAGCGTGCCCAACTGCGAAATCGGTGAGCTATGCGGGACCAGAGCAATTTCGCCCAGGTGGGTCGCCCCTTCGTCGATTTCCAGCATTTTGCGCAGGGTGGCCTCGCCCTTAGCGGCTTTCACATCAACGACTTTGCCGCCTTTGAAGGTCAACGAGAAGTCATCAATCATGGTGCCACTATAGATAAGCGGCATGGTCGCCGTGAGCGTGCCATCGACGCGGGCACGATGCGGCATAGTAAAGACTTCTTCGGTTGGGATGTTGGGCATGTAGTGACGGCCATCCTGAGTAGTATCGCCGCCACCCAGCCAGATATGGTTGTCGGCCAGCCCCAAAGTGAGGTCGGTGCCGGGGGCGATGAATTTCAGAGAGGTGTATTGCTTGTCGGTCAGGGCCTTGGCGCGGTTGATAAGCGCCTGCGAATGGGTTTTCCAAGCCGCCACCGGGTCATCCTCGAACATACGCGTCACCTGGAAGATCATCTCCCACAGCTTGGCGACTCGTTCGTCTTCCGGCAGGTTGGGTAGGACTTTATCAGCCCAGGGTTGGAACGACGCCGATGCAAGGCTCCAGGTGCCAATGCCCTGGTTCCACAGCTTGCGAGTAGGTTGGCGCAGAGCAGCGGCTGTCGCCCGATAGGTGGCGATTTTCTGGGCATCCTGGCCCTCTAGCAGCGATGGATCAGCAACGCGCAATGAAAATGCAGAGCCACCCTCTTCGATGACTTGGTGCAGGGCTTTGGCGTTCCACTCGTTGGCTTCCGTAAAGCTATCATCCGGGGCGTGCTCCAGGCGAATCTTGAACTCTTGTTCATCGGCCCAGTTGACAATGACGTGGCGTGCCCCGGCATCATAGGCGCTGGCGACAATATAGCGGCACAGACGCAAGATCGTCGGATCATCGGTCACAGGGGCATTAAAGACCAACTTCTTGCCCGGTTCAACGTTCGCGCCGACGCGCACCAGCACATCGGCGTAATTTTTGAGGGCGGCATCAAAATCGTAGGACATGGGCTGTCTCGTTTCTATAGGCTGTAGTTAGGTTACGAGATTATAGCCAGTCAAACGCTAAATACCGTAGGACCAATACATAGGAACTCAGTCAGACAGTTCGATGCGCTCTACAGCCAGGACGAGTTCTTCAATGGCGATATCGGTGCCTTTGGCATTCAAGGTGCTTAGTTCCCAACGAGCAGGCCAGGCCTCAAATAGGTTAAAGCGCGACACTTCTTCGCGATTTTCGTTTAAGAGGAGAATCGACACGGCGCGGCGGTCAACCGCACCATCAATTATTTGCTGGCGCCACTGGTACAGATCATTGTTGCCAATGTAACCGCGCTTGAGCGTCACATCGCCGTATTTTTGCAGGCCGGGTAGCTTACGCACCGCCGCTGAACGATCATTGCCGGAGCGAAACAGCAGCACTTCCGTTTCCGAACTGAGGCCGCTGACGCTGAGGAACGCGCTGGATTCCATCCCGTCGATTTCCACAATAAAATTAAATTGCCCAATGGGGTCTTGTTCACGACGTGCCATGATATGCTCTCCCTATATATTAAGTTTGCGAATTGGAGATTTAACTGATGTATTCAGCATAGCATGGCTGTGCCCGATGCTTGCCTATCAGCGTCGAGATCGTTATGGCATCTTTACAGGTTGTAGCTATTGGGAGACTAAAATAGCATTACTGTAAAGAATATTCTGTAATGCGGCTGCCATTTATTTCATAGAGGGGTATGCATTTATCGTAACCCGCATAGGGTTGCAAATCCGGCAGATTACAATCGACGTCCATTAGCATCCTGGCGGCTTGCTCGTAACTATCCGCTACATGGATGCGGGTCTTTGCTGCACTCAGGATAAGCTTGGTTACAAAAGCGATAACATCGTTGGGGATATTCACAAACACCATCCAGCCCAACCCGGAATGTGCCAGTGTCTGTTTTGTCGCTTTAATGGCTCTGGGGACATTTTTAGGGAAATCCGTGAGCTGTTTTTCTTCAATGATGAGGTGCAGCAGTGGTGTGTCGGCTTCGTTAATGATTTGCTCGCCGACGATAGCTATTTGTTCCAGTTCTTCAATGAGTATGTGGCCTATAACTTCTAAAAGCACGACTTTGTCTTTGATAAGCCAACTAATTTTTGCAGGCATAGATTTACCCTATAAAAACCAACGACAATCTTCATCTTAGTAGAAAATATTCAAAGTAATGACAAAGATTGCACAGTGCTCATTTTTAGCATCCCTGTTGCGGGTAGCCACCTCGAAAGAAAATTAGCGCTTGCCGCATCATAACAATGACCCAAAAGAGAGGATGAGGCACGATTATGGCAAACATGACAACAGTCACATCGCCGACTGAAAGCCATACGAGCAACACGCTGGTTGTCTATGGCACACCCGCCTGTCCGATGGTCTATCCGCTGCGGTCGGCGTTGGACAGCACCAAGGTCCCCTATGATTACATCAACATATGGGAAGATGAGCATGCTCGCCAGCGCGTGCGCGAGATCAACGATGGCAACGAAACCGTGCCGACGCTGGTGTTCCCGGATGGCAGCACCCTGACCGAACCCAGCACAGGCGACCTGGACGCCAAGCTCAAGGGGATGGGCTATTCCCTGGGGCTGATGGGGTTCATTCGTGGTAACTTTATCTGGATTGTGACAGGTTCCGTGATTTTCTTTGGCATTCTGCGCTTTTTAGAGCTGATCTAATAGGGTAAAGGCTTGTTATGACGCGCTTTGCTCATCAGCATGGCGCGTAGCTTGATGGTCTGGGCATGCGCTTCCTGAATGCTAGCCGTGCCCTCAATGGCCTTACGCAATAAGCTGCGACGTGCGACTGCCTCAGCATCAAAGAACCAGTACAGGCTCATCAATGGCGAAACGTAGACTTCCAACGGCAGATAGTCATGGTAGAGGTGATAATTGCCAAACGCGCCCAAGGTCGCGCTGACGATACGCATGTTGATCTGGCTTTTATAGTGTGAAGGCTGTTCCCAGACGTAGCGACAGGCCGCTTCGTATTGCTCATAAACAGGCATCTTGCGGGTAAGCGCACACGAGCCATAAAAGGCATCTTCAACGATGAGCGCGGCCATATTGGCCAGGGCGTTATGGTGGCTGACTTCCAGTTCGGAGCCAAAGCCAATGCAGGCCAGTATTTTGGTCGGAATGTCGAGATCAAAGGTGGCCGCTAGTGAAATGGTATCTTCCAGCAGCGTTCCAGCCCCAGCTTCATCACCGATCATCAGCGAATCCACGCCGCCATCGACCAGGATGAGCGTATCAATCTGAAGATGGTCAACCAACTGCTGATACAGCTCCATCAGCAAACTCGGACCCACTTTGGCGAACATCCAGATGGTAATGTCTTCTTCATAGGTTTCTTTAAACCAGCGCGATAGATAGCCTTCTGGGAAGTAACCATGATTGAAATCATAAGGCACACCCGCTTTGGCCCCAGCCAACAACCCATCGCGTAGCACCTCGACCTCGCTATAATGGCTGACGATTTCCACAGGTGAAAAGCTATAATTGGCGAGATGCACATTCTTGCCCATGTCCCGCAGCGTGAAGTAAATCGGTAGGCCACAAAATACATCGAAGCCCCCACCGGCCCCGGCAATCAGAATATTCTGGCTATTTTCCAGCAGATGGTTGATGGGCAAATTCAGTTGCACGTCTACACCTTTATGACTTAACTGACAAATTTTCTCGGTGACGATCACGCATGGACGTAGCGCATGGTGTCAAAGGGTTGGCGGAAAGCAGCGACTTCGGCAGTAATAGCGGCCAGGTCGCTATCAGTCTGAGTCGCACGCAAGATGAAATCAGCCACAGTCGGCATATCGGCCTCGGTCATACCCCAGCGAACGACTTCGTTGGTCCCCAGGCGCAGACCATTGACGTCGTCCTCAACAGGCGCAATCGGTAAGCCGATGCCACAGCTCAGGATATTGGCCTGCCGCAGGCGCTTGGCCCATGTTTGACCGCCGCCATAGTCAGTGGCTTGCAAGGCGAATTGGTGCGACTGTGTATAGGGATGCTGGCTGTTTTGTGTCTGGAAGACGGGCAAGCCACGTTCTGCCAGTTCCGTCGCCAGGCGCTGGGCTGTACTGACCATCACGCTGGCGTAGTCCTGGCCATAATCGCGCCAATCGAGCAGGGTGATGGCTAGAGCCGCCGAGTTACCCGCGTCGAAGTTGGCTGTCAGGCCGGGATAAGCAATCGCATCGACTCGCTCGGCGATCTCAGCATCGTGGGTCACCAGCAAGCCAGCAGCAGGTCCGCCGAGGCTTTTATAGGTGCTCATGGTCATCAGATGCGCGCCCAGCGCCAGCGGATTTTCCCAGGCGTTCCCAGCGATGATGCCCGACAGGTGAGCCGCATCGAACAGCACTTTCGCGCCGATGGTATCCGCAATGGCACGGACCTCGGCAACCGGATGCGGGTTCAGGTTTAGGCTACCGCCGATGGTAATCAGCCTGGGTTTTGCCTCGTGAGCAAGTGCGTTGAGGGCATCCAGATCGACCGTATACGTGGCGGCATCAATCGGCGCGTGCAGAATGTTGAGGCCATAGAGGCCAGCGGCCCCGGCACGATGATGCGTTACATGGCCAGCGATAGTCGGCGGCGGCGTGATAATCGTATCCCCCGGTTGGCAGGTGGCCATAAAAGCGTACAGATTGGCAATCGCCCCCGATGGCACTCGAATTTCGGCATAATCGGCCTGGAAAATTTCACAGGCCAGGCCTGCCGCCAGCATCTCGATGCGCTCAATGCCTTCCAGGCCCATTTCATATTTATCACCCGGATAACCCAGCGAGGGCCGTCCCAACCCCTGCGACAGCACCGCTTCCGCACGCGGGTTCATAGCATTGGTGCCAGGGTTGAGATTGATGCAGTCCTGCTCATGAATTTGTCGATTTTCGTCGATACGAGTCAAGATTTCATTATAGATGGCGTCCGACGAGTGGCTGAGCTGCTGCGCGGTGTAGTCCGCAATCGCATTTTCGATGTCGCTATCGACCCATTGGCGTGATGTGTATCCCATCGCTGTGTGCGTCCTTTGGTAGATGTGATGCCATGCTCGAAGTAAGTGAATGATAGCTCAAAAACGGGCCTCAGCCAGCAAGAATCAGCACTGTTTGGACACCTATCTACCGTTGGCAAACGCCTTATGGTACGATGTCCGCCTAAAGTCCAAAGAGAACCCATCCACAGCCCAGAAAGACATTACCCAATGCCCAATACGCTCAATGTGATCCCGGTGCGCGCGCCGATACAGCAAACGCCCTTCCCCCTCGTCGATACCATTGCTGATGCCCTGGCGGAGACTGGCCAATCCCTACAAGATGGGGATGTGTTGGCGGTCAGCAGCAAGTACGTCGCCATCGCGGAAAATCGCATCGTCACGTTGGCAGATGTCCTCCCTGGCGACCAGGCCCATGCGTTGGCCGAGCGCTATAACATGGATGCTTATATGGCGCAGTTGGTCATCGATGAAGCCGACCACATCTTCGGCGGCATCCCGATGGGGTATCTACTGACGTGGCGCAGCGGTATTATCGCGCCCAACGCCGGCATCGACCGCAGCAACATTCCCAATGGGCTAGCCGTACTGCTGCCGGAGCATCCTTATGACAGCGCCCATGATCTGCGCGATGCCTTGTATGAGCGTTTCGGCGTCAAGGTGGGCATCATCCTGACTGATAGCTGGCTGGTTCCGGGCCGTTGGGGCACGACTGGCGTGGCGCTGGCTGCTGCCGGGTTCAGCCCGACACAAGATGAACGCGGCAAAGAAGACCTGTTCGGCAACCCGATGGCCGTCACCGTACGCGGCATCGCAGATTCCCTGAGCATCTGTGCCCAGACGGTCATGGGCGAGCGCGACGAAGCCACTCCGCTGGCCATCATTCGCGGCGCAGACGTTCAGATGACCGATGCGCGCATCACGCAGGATGATGTGTCGATCCCCTGGGAGATGTGCATCTATGTCGAATCCTTAACGCTGGGCCTGCTGCCAGATGGCGCTCCTCGTGAATCGCTGACGGCCAAACTCAGCAAGCGCGATAAGACAGTCTAGGAAAATCAAAAGAGCCGCCTATCGCAAGGTAGCTCTCTTTTTTCACTATCGTAGGGGCGCGACATGTCGCGCCTTTTTGTTGGTGATGCCTATTGGTGATGCCTAAACGTAGGCTGCCGGGCTGGAGCTGCTGCCCTTTTTGCCATCGGGCCAGGTGGTGTTCTCATCGAACTTGACGCCGCTGACATTGGCCCCGGTCAGGTTGGCATTGGTCAGGTTGGCACCATTGAGCACGACGTTGGTCATGTTGGCATTGGTCAGGCGCGTCCCCTGCAGGTTGGCGCCGCTCATGTTGGCCATCGTCAGATTGGCCCCATTGAGGTCGGCAAAAGGCATCTGGACGACCTGGAGATCGGCTCCAGTCAGGTTGACGCTGCGCAGGATGGCCTCTTGCAAGTTGGAGGCCGCCATACGCACGCCGCGCATGTTCGAGCCTTCAAAGTCCAGGCGATGTAAATCCAGCGCACCCAGATCAATACCTGCTAGGCGGGGCTTGCTACCTGCCCCGATCAACGCGAGAACCAATTCTTTGCGTGAGATTTCAGCCATTTATTCTCTCTCCCGGTCGTAGGCAATGGTTTGCTCAGACAATTCATGCCCCTATTGTATCATCAAGCGCGACAACTGGCTTGCTGCGGATGTCCTCAGATTACGCCAAATCCAGTTTGTACGCCAGCAAATGCCCACAACGCTCAGTCGAATGCCGATTTAATCCGTGCGGCTTCGTTCAGATGGATAAAGTTGTGGCGCGTCGGGGGCATCAACAGCAGGCCTGCGACATTGCGTTTGCTCCAATAGTCGATGACACCGCTGGCTTCCGGCAGCACCGAATCGGATTGTCGCAAAGCCTGGATACGGCCTGCATCGACCTTTTTAGGCATATCCTCTGCCGATAATCCGGCAATGATCGTCTGTGTCCGGCGCCCAACGGCTGCGCGATAGGCCCGCAGCGCAGGGACATCCACCTGTTCATTGAGCAGAACCATGTCACTGTCACTGATCTCGTTGCCCGTATGGGCGAAGGGTACGTTCAGCGCAGATTGCCAGTTCTCCGCATAGAACAGTTCCGGGGTGCCAGCCAGCAGGGCATTCATGGTGATATCTTCAATGCGCGCCAGATGCAAGAAAATCCAGGCGAAGCTGTGCTCGAACTTTGCCGGAATACGGCGCGCATCGCTGTCAGAAATACCCGTCCAGACCTCATCGGCATAGGACCACAAGCCAGATGGACCGACACCTGCCATATGCGTCATAGCATGATGCGCCAGCAGCAGTGGCTGCATCTGCGCGAAATCTTCCCCGGTGGGCAGTTTGTCGCGCAAGATACGTTGATTAGCATTCCACTGCTGCTGATTGGCATCCATTTGGCTAAATCCGATTATTTCACCAGCATGCTGACGGCGCCGTCATCGGCCTGGGCCGCCAGACGGGCATATTTGGCCATCACACCGGATTTGTAGTTGGGTTCCGGGGCCTGCCAGGACTTGCGGCGAGCGACCATTTCCTCGTCATCAATCAAGACGTTGATGCTGCCAGCGGCGATGTCCACTTCCACTGTGTCGCCTTCTTGCAGCAGGCCGATAGGACCACCGATCATGGCTTCCGGCGCGATATGACCGATCATCAGGCCGCGTGTACCACCACTGAAGCGGCCATCGGTGATGAGCATCACATCCTGGCCCAGGCCTTGACCGACCAGCGCGGCTGTCACCAGCAGCATTTCGCGCATGCCGGGGCCACCAACCGGGCCTTCATAGCGGATGACAACCACATCACCCTTCTTGATTTCACGGTTTTGGACAGCATGGAAGGCATCTTCTTCTGTGTCAAAGATGCGTGCCGGACCTTTGTGATACTGCGGCTCGTTGCCCTTGAGCTTAACGACGGCGCCATTGGGAGCGAGGTTACCGTGCAGGATGACCAGACCACCCGATGTCTTGATCGGATCGTCAAACGCATGGATCACTTCCTGACCGGGCGTTTCTTTGGCGGATGCGGCTTCTTCGGCCAAGGTGGTGCCATTGACCGTCAGTGTGCTGCCATCCAGATAGCCACCTTCCAGCATGCGCTGGGCCAGCAAGCGAATGCCACCAGCTTTGTACATATCTTCCGCGACAAAACGACCCGTTGGGCGCATGTCAGCGATGATAGGCGTCTTCAGGCTGATTTCGCGGATGTCTTCCAGGCTGAAGTCGATGCCGGCTTCGCGGGCAAAGGCTAGCGTATGCAGGACGCTGTTGGTGCTGCCACCTGTCGCCGCTGCGCTGGCAATGGCGTTTTCCAGGGCTGTGCGCGTGATGATTTTGTCGGGCGTAATATCGTTCTCAATCAGGCCCAGGAGCATTTCACCAGCTCGCAGAGCCACATTCAGCTTATCAGGGTCTTCTGCCGGAACATCGTTCATGCCCATCGGTGAGATGCCCATAATTTCGCCGATGGTCGCCATCGTGTTGGCCGTGTACTGACCACCACAAGCACCCGGTCCAGGGCAAGCACGGTCTTCAATGGCTTTCAACTCGCTAAAGTCAATCGCGCCCGTCTGATACTTGCCGATAGCCTCGAACACGCTGACCACATCCAGCGGCTTGTCCAGGTAGTGCCCTGGGGCAATCGTTCCACCGTAGATCATCAGCGAGGGGATGTTCAGGCGAATGAGGGCCATAATCGTGCCCGGAATCGTCTTGTCGCAGGAGCTAATGGCGATTACACCGTCGAAGTAGTTGGCGCGCGTCACCAGTTCAATGCTATCCGCGATCAGTTCACGGCTGATGAGCGAGGCTTTCATACCTTCCGTGCCCATCGTGATGCCATCGTTGATCGAAATGGTATTGAATTCCAGCGGGGTGCCGCCTGCACGCTTGATGCCTTCTTTAATCTTGGCCGACAAACGGCGCAGGTGGAAGTTACACGGGCCGACTTCGGTCCAGGTGTTGGCGACCGCGATCAGCGGCTTTTCAAGGTCTTCATCGGTCAGGCCGATGGCTTTCAGCATAGCACGAGCCGCAGCGCGATCCGAACCTTCCAGCAGCGTACGGCTGCGCGCATTCAAAGCTGTTTTTTCTGGGGCAGCGATGGACATATACATGATCTCCTGAGGACAATAAACGGGTTTTTTCCTAAGAATGGGCACATTGTACCGCAAGGGGTCGGAATGGTCAGGTGTCGGTCATCGAGTTGGTATTACAAAAGCTGGCATCAGCCCCAGTATAAAAACGCATTACCCATCTCTACGATGTGACCCGTCCATTCATTGTATAATCAGTTAAACTTACTGGCTTAAGGCAGTTCTCTATGGCAAAAGATTTCCTTCTGGGTTTGACCAATGCAATCTACAATGTTGGCGGTGCCGTTCGACGCTTTGTGGAACACCATCCAGATGAACAGCTATTGGCAGCCGGCGCGGCTAAAGCGCGGCGAATGTCTGAAGAGCAAGACGTCATGTATGGCGTGGGTTGGATGGTAGCGAGACGCGCACCCGTTATTTTGAGCGACCATCGCCTCAAGTGTGGCGACTGGGATATTCCGTTGGCCAAGATCAAATATGCCGAGATCATGACCATACGGAGTTTTATCTCAAAAGGATTCGTCATCAAAGTTGCTGATGACACAGGCAATCACTATCAGTTTGGCGTGCCATATGATACAGCGTGGTTAGAGCAGGATGTGCTGTCCTTCAAGCAAGTAGAATCGTCAATGTCTTACTCGCTTGTGAGTATTGGGCTGCGCGTCGTTGTTTTCGGCTATCTGGCTATCAAATTGATGGAGCTGCTGACGTAGTGCCCAGGGTTACCTCTACAAAAACCCTTCTGAAATTAAATGTCGACATGTCCTAGACTTCGACCACTTGCCCGCAGTTGCTACAAACGTAATGGTAGAGATAGACTTTTCCACCACAAACAGGACATGTCCATCGTTTTTGCTGATATTCGAGGTAATCGACTACACCGAGTTCCGCTAATTTGGCAAAATTCTCTGGAATCTCATGCCGATACCTGAACCTGGCGTCCCCAGGATGGGATTGAATGAGCTTTTTATTCACTTTTGCACACGGGAACTCAGAGCATTGCGCGCAGAAAGGAAGCTGCTTCTGCTCAGTACAGCATTTCCGAATTTTGCAGCTCCATTTGCTTGTTCGTTTCTGTTCTTTGCTTTGAGAAGCACAGCCCAAGCAGGTCTTGCTGAACGATGGACACGCTCCACAGAATACACCGCATGGTGCTAGTTTAGGAGGAATGGTGTTCATACACAAGCCCTTTAAACCAAATTTGCATAGGGTGGCCAGCTTGCCCTGCTCCTGAGGCGATACCCACTGACGGGGCAGGTCTGCTCCCTTTCATCTTACGCTGACGTGCAAGCCAGCGATAGTGACGAAACTCCCCACTATACATAAGCCCATCTGTTATGTATTCCCGCACATCCGTATCTGTGGGTTTATACAGCAAAAGACCCTAAAACGAGATCTATACGACTTTATGCCGTAATCTCAAAGTAGGTTGATTTGCTGCCACGCAGACGGCCCATTAGCATGAGGGCCGTTTTCTGCCAGCCATATTTTTTGCTGAGCGCTTTGTCAGCTTGCTTGTACTCACTTTCTGGCAGAATGTGGGCCTGGGCTTCGATGGTTGTGGCCCCTTCTTTGGGATTGCCACGGGCATCACTGGCAATTAGCTCGACGCGGGGGGTATGGCGCATGCGCTTGATTTTGCCGCTGTTGGGGCTGGTTGTAACGACCAGGCGGTCGCCATCCTGGGCGAACCAAACAGGTGTCGGCACGGGCTTGCCACTCTTGCGGAATGTGGTCAGCCGGATGAAATTCTCACCTTGCAGACTAGCAAAGCTGGCATCGGTTGTTGTACTCATGTTGCGCTCCTGGCAGTTGGATTGGATCTCATCTTGCCCTATTATGAGCGCATTGTATAAACGAAACGTAATCCCTACCTGAGCATTGCCTATGACAACCTATCCTCTGCCAGAAAATACGCCCTTGAAAACACTCGACAGCCACTATGTATGGCAATCACGCTGGTACAGTGTGCGCCAGGATACGGTTCAGTGGCCGGATGGCAGCGTCGGGCCGTACAATGTGGTCGAAAAGCGCCCATCGGTTTTCATTGTGCCGATGACGACTGAGGGTGACATTGTACTCATCCAGAATTATCGGCATACGCTGGGGAAGTGGTGCTGGGAAATGCCTGCCGGGGGCATCGAACTGGAGCAGACGCCGTTGCAAGCCGCCCAGGCAGAACTGCTGCAAGAGGTCGGTGGCACCAGTGACGACTGGCATTTTCTGTTTGCTGCGCCGACCATGAATGGCATCGGCGACAACATCGGCCATTATTTTGTGGCGAAGAACGTCCAGCTAGGCGAAACACAGCACGAATCCACCGAGGTCATTCGCGTATATACCGTTCCGCTGGACGATGCCCTAGCGATGGCCCGCAGCGGCGCCATGCAGGATGTCCTGACTATCGCGGGCCTGCTGGCCGCCGAACCCCTGCTGCGTATGGAATCAGCTTGCCGCTGAGGGACTATTATCCCCGTTGGCGACGACTTGCTGCCTCTGCCGATAGTCTCTAGATAGCATCATCATCGGTATCATCGCATACCAGGTCAGCAGGAAGAAGAACGCTTCAAACAGCACGCTGCTATCTTTAGCCGGGTTGCCTCTCAGGCGACTGACGATGGCATCCCAGGTATTGCCAGATAAATTGCCGAAGGTGATCATGCGGATAATGAGCAGAATTTGTGAAGCGGTCTCTTCGCCATAAAATGCCCGTAGCTTTTCGGTCATTTCTGGCTGGGGATGGCGATTGGTTTCCGCATAGTGCTGGGCATAGAGCAGGGCGGGCAGCTCAAACTCGGAGGCGTCTGTTTCAAATTGCAGATTGAAGAGATTATGGACTTCGCTCGCGGTCAGACCGCTTTCAACGGCTTGCCTGGCGTGGAACCAACTGCAATACATGCAGCCATTAATCACAGTGACGACCGTCATCACCTTTTCGATAAATGCCTTGCTGATTTTCTCATTGCGGGACATCGCTTCGGCGCGGGGCATGCTGGCGGCTAAAAAGCCCATATCGGCTACTAACGACTTGAACGTATAGATTCGCTTCTGAAAACCCGTATTCATTTTGCTTTCCATCAGAGACACATTCCAGTAGAGACACATTAAAGCTAAACCATAGAAAGGCGATTACAACACGACAAACATCATCACGAATAGCTCACATATAGCTTGCTATTGGCAAACACGATAATCTTACTCGTACAATACCCTCGGCTGCAGGGTGTCAAAGATTATTAGATTTCCAGGAAAACCTCATGGATAAAAATACAAGCACCGACCTTGTACAGCATATAAATGCACTCCCCCTCATTGATACCCATGAACATCTGCATAAAGAAGCGAAATACGTCAAAGACGGCCCTGACGTTCTGGCAGATCTCTTCGGCATGTATATTGGTGATGAACTGATTGTAGCTGGGGCAGCCTATGACAATGTGGTGCGCCTTCTAGACCCCACCTATGCTGATATTGAAGCCCGCTGGTCCGGGGTGGAAGCAGCATGGCAGCTATGCCAGTACAGCGGCTATGGCGAAGCGGTCCGCTATATGGCAAAAGCCGTTTACGACATCGACACATTGACCTTAGACGCGATTGAAGCAGCCGGCCCGCGCAATCAGGCTATTCGTCAACCAGGGGAACGGCTGCGTTTGCTGCGTGATGTCGCCAATCTGGACCATGTCCAGGTCGATGATTTTGTATGGCCCTGTTTACCGGATGCATCGGGGCCAAGCTTCTTTCTATATGATTTTTCCTGGGTGGATTTTGTCAGCGTGCGTTTTGATGTCAACACTTTGGAAGCGGAAACGGGCATTGCCACGACGAACCTCAAGACGCTGAAACAGGCAATGGAAGCTCTCACCGCCAAGTATGCACCAGTAGCCATCGCCATGAAAATTCAGCACGCCTACTATAGGACGCTAGCCTGGTCGGCGCGCGATGATGCCGATGCTGAAAAAGCCCTACAAAAGTATCTGGCGGACGAGCCACTCTCGGACGCTGAACGCCTTTGCCTGGGCGATTGGAACCTGGAACAAGGCATCGAGCTAGCGATCAAATACCACCTGCCAATTAAGATTCATACGGGTTTTCTGGCGGGGCATCAGCGCTACTTCACGCATCCAGATCAAACCCGGGCGGGGCATCTTGCGCCGCTGCTGGCCCACTTCCCGGAAGCGACGTTCGTCTTGATGCACATCGCCTATCCCTACAGTGATGAACTGATGGCCATCGCCAAGCATTTCCCCAGGGTGTATCTCGATATGTGCTGGGCCTGGAGCATCAACCCGCATCACGCAGCAGAATTCGTCAGAAAGGCGTTACATGGCCTGCCCTTGAACAAACTGTTCGCATTTGGTGGGGATTGCGTGTGGCCGACTGAAGTCGTGGGTTTTGCCGCCCAGGCCAGACGCTGGTTGGCCTATGCCTTGCAGCAGGAAATTGATGACACCTATTTGAGCGAAGCCCAGACGATACAGATCGCCACACGCATGATGCAAACCAACCAGCGGACCGTGTTCGACATAGAAGAGACACGTTCCACTATTGTGGCATTAGGGGTATAGAAGCGAGATCGCATTAACTCAGGGTTTTGAGCCGTTCGTTCATATCGAGCATGGCATCATATTGCCAGCATTCTGTACTATCTACTGCATCACGAATGCCATTTGCTCTTTCAAGGACTGGAGCATACCAGAGTGATTTTTGCCAATATGTGAGCGCGCCACCCATATTCCCAGCTTTGTAAGACGCTAATGACTTTAACATCACCATACGCTGCGCAAAATACTGTTGCTGGCCTAATTCAAACTTGTTGATCAGTACTTCAATTTGACTCAGATCAATAATAGCTGATTGGGCGTCACCTATTTCTAGATAGCACCAAGCACGCATCTCTAGTACCTCACATTGAGATGTCAAAGGAAGATGGCGTGTAGCGAGCGCTGTGTCACACTCTGCGATGGCCGCTTGATAATCCCCAATATCGACATATAAACTCGCGCGGTATTGGTGCAATAACATATGCTTGATTGCCAAATTCTCATCATTGGATTTAGCATTCTTTTGACGCTCAAGACGCAATCGTTCTTCAAATGCGTCACAATCCACGAAAGCCGCATCAGTGTTCCCAGAGGCTTGATAAGCTAGTGCGCGATCAATATAGTGTATCCACAAGTTCTTTGCCTTACTGAGTTTGCGAGTGTAATAGTCTATTGCGAAGTTGGCATCCGAAGCCAAACGACGATTGCGGCGTGCCACAACGACCAAATAAGCAAACATGGGCACTATTACAATTGACCACCAAATCCCCAGCACCAAGATCGTTGTTCCATCGAAACCAGAGCGAACAATCAGCGCCCCAAAGTAGATTGTGAGGATTGTAGTAATCAAATAAATGAGGGAACGTATTCTTGTTATTGACATTATTTAGGCCAGGGCTTTGAGCCGTTCGTTCAGATCGAGCATGGCTTCCAAGCGCCATTGAGGGCCGATATGCGTCTCGCTTAGCTTTTCAGAATCACCATTTTCTGGAATAGCGGCAATGGCTTGTCGCCATTGAACAAGCGCTTGCTCCATATCACCCTGGCGATAATAGGCCAAAGAACGCTGAATGGCTAATGTGCCGGTGCCACTTTGTTGATCCTTCGGACGAAAGTTTTTGAGGCGAATCTCTGATTCAGCAATATCATGCAATGCACTTTCTATGTCGCCTTTGTCAATATAGGCGACGGCCCGATTGCTGAATAGAAGAAACTCTTGCCAGGGCATGAGGTCACGAACAGCAAAACCATCATCGAATTCACTTAGCGCAACATCAGCATCTCCCATAGTGGTATAAAGTCTGCCGCGATTGGTATGCAGCGCAAACCGTGTTTGTTCAAGGTCCCCAGTACCGAATTTGGCATTCTTCGCTTTTTGATCTGCGATCATTTCAGCGACTGTCTCATAATCTGCACTCGCCATTTCAAATTGACCGAGTTGTTCGTAGGCATAGCCTCTTTGAAAGTAGTTATTCACATTATGAGGATTCAACTTGATTTGTTGTGTTATGTACTCAATAGCGAATTCAGGGCTTTTGTTTGCGCGGCGATTGATCCATCGCAGGTAAAGAAAAACACATGCAAGTAAGCTGCCAAGTGCGCCCACTATGGCCAGATAGGCCACATCAAAACCACTTGTAACCATAGATAGGAAAAACATGAGGACTGTAAAAAGAAACATTCCCCTGAACACCCACTGAACGCGCCAGGTCAGCCACAAGTGAAAATGACGACTATTATACAGGCCAAAGTAAACAAACCAAGCAGCGATCATTATCACCAGAATGACACCAGCAGGTGTAATGATTTTTATATTAACAAATATACCTAAATATATCATAAGTGGAGCGGACCCAAATGCAACTAAAGATGTAAGTCGCCGCCGAACTGTCGCCGATAGTCGACCATAGATGAGCATTCCAGATATTGTAATGACGATAGCAACCAATGTTGCAAGGGTTCGATCTTGTATCATAATTGTCTCACATCAAATTCATCAGCTTGGGCTACTATCCACCTTTCACACTATACATTATGGCTACAATTTGGTTAGAGAAGGCGTTAAGGCGCAAGCTTCATACACATTAGCGCCAATTTCGGTTACAATCGGGGCAGAGAGGACCATTATTGGAGTCAGTAGGATGGCCGTACGAGTAGGCTGGGGCGATGGTGAAGGTCGCTTCATCTATATCCAGTTCATAACGCACTGCACCCCAGATGACTTAACCCAGATGCAGCAATCACTGGCGACCTTGCTTCAGGGCCAGCCGATGCCGCCCTTGGTGGTCAATCTGGTTGATGTTTGCAGCCCGGTTCCGGATCTGCTGTCCAGCTTCACGTCCCTGACTGAATCCCCTTACCAGCATGACGCCTTTGTCGTGCTCATCGGCATGAACCCCTATGACCGCCTGCTGCTGCGCTTCCGCATGATGGGCGACTTGGGCCTTCAGCGGCAGTTGGGCATCTGCGACAGCCTGAGTGAAGCGCGTATGCTCATCGCGCCGGATGCTTACCGAACGGGCGTGTAGCAACAAGTAGCTTTCAGCAATCAACAAAACCCCCACCCCTAAATCCCCTCCCCGAAGGAGAGGGGACTTTTATTAGGCTGAAATAGTCGAAAAAAGGCATCCTTCCTCCTTCGGGGGAAGGACCGAGGATGGGGGCCTCGCGATTGCCTACCCTAGCTCATCAGAGAGCGTCTCGTATTCGGCGCGGATCGTATCGAGGTTGATGCGGTCGGTAGGTAGGTATTCTTCCCAACTGAGCACGAACTCGAAATCTCGCAGAGCGGCATGCAGGTCGTCAGCGCTGTTGGACTCGCGGCCACGTTCCAGCAGCAGTTGACCGCGCAAGGCACGCAGTTCCATGTTTTCGCCGATGTCACCTAAGCGAGCGAGGGCTTCCAGACCATCGTCGTAGCGCTCTAAGGCCAGGAAAGCACGGGCGCGGTAGGCATCGGCAATGCGCCGCGATTCACCATCGACCCCGGCCACATTGACAGCGCGTTCAATCAGGTTGAGGGCTTGCTGTGCTTCTTCGCCCGTATCCAGCAGAATGCGACCCATCACCAGCATGGATTGGCCGCTGAGATCGACATTTTCATCCGTGAGCGCCTGCAAATCAGCTTCAGCGACTTCGGCATTGCCGGATTCATAGGCGGCGATCATGCGCTGCAAACGCACATCGGGATCATCGTTGCTGATAGCCAGCGCCTGGTCATAGTCAGCGAAGGCCAGGTCATAGTCGCCCTGGTCAATCAGGATGGACGCCCGCTTGAGCAGGGTCGGCAGGTAGTAGGGATCGCCGGGATCGCCATTCAGGCCGCGCGAATAGTATTGCAGTGCCCAGTCAATCTTGCCTTCCGCTAGATGGGCATCACCCCACAGCATATAGGGCGCGACATGGCCCGGAATATAGAAGGCATAGGCTTCAGCATATTTGACTGCCCGACCCGGCTCGCCCATTTGCAGGGCGATTTCCACGCGACGGATATGGGCCTGTTCGACGAAGTTATCGGCTCGTAGGAGCGTGTTCAACTCAAAGAGAGCGGCATCGTAACGGCCCTGCTCTGCCAGAATATCCGCACGCTTGAGACGAATCTGGCTGTCGCCCAGCAAATCGCCACGCAGGGTATCCCGATAGGCGCGCTCAAGGGCTTGCAGCGCGCGGTTTTCTTCGCCGCCAATCATGAATCGATCCGCCAGCAGCAAATAAGCCTCCACGAAGCGGCCATCGCCATCACCGCCGCTGATGACATCCAGTAGCCGTTCTTCAGCATCTTCCAGCAATTCCGAACGCGGCCCCAGGTTATTTTCGGCTTTATAGAGTTCCACCCGCGCTTTAGCCACCTGGATGAGCGGGCGCGCATTCACGTTGATGCCGCGCTCCTGCCACGCCTCTTCACCCTCGGCAATGGCATCATCGGCATCGTCCACGCGGTCATCATTGAGATAAGCAATCGATAGCCAGTAATACGGCAGAAAGTTGCCCGTCGCGCGGGTAGCTTGTACACCCTGCAAGAGTAGGTCGACCGCCTCGTTGGTGCGGCCTGCCTGGATTAGTGGGATGGCCTCTTCAACTTCGCGCACGGTCAGGATACCCGGTGAGAGATAGTACTGGGTGGGCGGTGGGGCTAGCGTTGGGTCACCCAAGGGGAAGTTGGAAGGCAGCGTCGGCTCCGGTGTGAGTGTGCCGCGCGGGGTCGGTGAAGGTGTATGGGTGATGCCCGGTGTCGCGGTCGCGGTTGGCGTCGGAGTCGCAGTCGAGCGCAAGGCGCGGGCCACCGCCAACGGCGCGCCGGGGGCGTTCAGTAGCAAAATCACAAGGAACCCGACAAAAACCAGCCCGATGGCTGCCGCCGCACCGACCTGCATCCTGAAGATGAGCCAATCGCGCTCGCCACTGCGGCGACCTTCTTTAGGCGCGTATCGGATGGCGGGTTCGGCGGCACGCTCGGCCTCGACCTGCTGCAACGCTTGCTCTACTTCCGGCAGCGCGGAAGCTACCAATTCTTTGCTGATAATTGGAATACCGCCGCGCCCCGCCTGGGGCATCTGAATGTTGGCAAACGTTTCACTCAGGTCGAGCGGCTCCAGCTTAACGACAGGTTCCGCCTCAGGTTCAGGTTCGATGTCGGGCAGGTCGGCCTCTTCGCCATCATAAGCATCAACGGCTTTGTCCTCGGCATCCGACACCGGCGCAGCATAAGTGTCATCTTCATCATCGTCTTCGTCAAAAAGGGCATCGTACAGGCTGCCTGGCCCCGGTTGCTCAGTAGGCACAACATCGCCAAAGTCATCATCGGACTCATCATATGCTGCCGATTCTTCATACAGGTCCGGCTCATCATCGATTTCATCGGCCTGATAGGATTCGAAAGCTTGATAAGGATCATCGGCTGCGGGAACAGCTTCTATGGGTTCATCCTGGGACGCATAACTATCGACATCCAGATAGCTGCCGGCATCGACAGCATCTTCAGGTTCATCCTCGTCAACCTCATCCTCGTCAACCTCATCCTCATCGCCAAAGAGCGTGTTATACATATCATCCTGAGGCGTGACTTCTGGTTCTGTGGCATATGCATCATCGATCTCACCCGTATCCGGCAGAGCATCAATCAGATCATCAACTGACCGCACGCTGCTAGCACGAGGCGGCTTTTCTTCTTTGGGTGGGGCAGCCTGCGCGCCAATATCGACCGGGGTCAAGCTCAGGCGGTCCAGTATCGCGCTGACCTTGGGGCTTTCTGGATACAGGGCATAGACACGGCGCAGTGCCAGATGCTGCTCCTGCTGGTTTTTGGCGACCATCGCCAGACCCAGGAACGCGGTTTCGTTTTCTGGCTCCATTTGCAGCACTTTGAGATAGGCCCGGCGCGCCAGGTCTTTTTGACCACCGCGTATGGCTTTAAGCGCCCCATTCAGGAGTTGTTGGACGACTTCTTGCGACACGTCGCGCCTCTTTCTAATGTTCAGGCTTATGCTTAGCCTGGGTACAGGCTGGTAGCTGTAACGTTACTATCTAGGTTTCATTGTAGCGGAAAGTTATATGTCTATAAAAAAAGAAGTGCGCATCTTTGAAGCTAATTCCAGGGTTTGATGGACGATTTTTGCGGATGTATAGTGAAACGCAGCTTTAAGGGAGCATGAAGCCCGACAC
The DNA here is from genome assembly GCA_002699585.1 of Anaerolineaceae bacterium. Lineage (GTDB taxonomy): Bacteria > Chloroflexota > Anaerolineae > Aggregatilineales > Phototrophicaceae > Phototrophicus. The sequence continues at coordinate 381,478 of PABP01000014.1, forward strand.
TTCCCTATTCACAATAGTCGCAGGATATGTTCAACTAGTGGGGCACAAGATTCCCTAAAAATCGTATATCCACGGCCACAGGAGGCAACCGCATGAACCCCCGCGAACTGCTTGATGAATACGGCATCTTGCCCAAGAAAAGCCTCGGCCAGAACTTCATGCACGACCCCAACACGATTGAGAAAATCGTCGCTACGGCGCAGTTGATGCCCGATGATACCGTCATTGAAGTCGGGCCGGGAACAGGGCAGCTCACCGCGGAGCTGGCCAAGCAGGCGCGCCATGTGATCGCGGTCGAAGTCGATGAGCGTATGCAGCCCATCCTGGAAGATCGCTTCGCTGATACCAAAAATGTCTACTTTGTCTATGAGGACATCCTCAAGACGGATGTGCTCAAGCTGGTGGGCACGGATGACTTCGTGGTGGTGGCCAACGTGCCCTACTACATCACGACAGCCATCATCAGCCACCTGCTGGAAAATTACCGCCGACCCAAGCGCATCGTCATCACCATGCAGTATGAGGTCGCCCAGCGCATCATTTCGCCTGTCGGCGATATGAGCGTACTGGCAGTCAGTGTGCAATTTTATGGCAAGCCGAGCATCGTCAGCCGCCTAAAACCGGCAGTCTTCTGGCCGCGCCCGAATATTGACAGCGCCATTTTAGCTATCGATTGCTATGAGCGCCCTGCGGTGGACGTACCCTCAGATAAAGCTTTCTTCAAAGTGGTGCGGGCCGGGTTCAGCCAGAAGCGCAAGCAACTGCGTAATTCGTTGTCGAGCGGATTGGGCATCAAGAACAAAGTGGGCGGGACGCTTTTAGAGCACGCCGAAATTGACCCGTCACGTCGTGCGGAAACGCTCACATTACAGGAGTGGGCCGACCTGACGCAGGTAGCTTATGACGAGTTAGGGTGGTAGAACAACCCCTCCCCTAAATCCCCTCCCCGAAGGAGAGGGAACCTTTGCTTGCTGCTGCATGGCTAAGAAAGGCATCCTTCCGCCTAACTGGAGAAGGACCCCAAATAGGAGTCTAGCTAAGAAAATAGGCGCTAACCCATTTGATAGACTTCAACGTGTTTTAAGCACGGTTGGGCAGTTCATCCAGCAGTTGGGCACGGGCAGCGATGATGCGTACCGTTTTGTCGCCAGCCTGGGCCATGAACAATCGCACTCCCTGGGACATCAGGCTATTGAGGTGGATGCCATTGGCCTGCAAAGCTGCCTGGAGTTCAGCTTGCGTGCCGACGCGGAAATCGGCCCCGACCCAGCGCGACGGCACGTCCATATAGGCCACTCCGCTGAACTGAGCGTATAGCACATCCTGGTCACTCATCAGCCGCAAATGAAGCTGCGAGACATTGCGATGATATTGATACAATTCGACGCGCACTGTGTCGGCGTTTGGCAGATCAAAAATGTTGCTCGTGCCTTCGTTTAGCGTTGGCGTAAATGATGGTGGCGCAACTGTCGTTGTGAGTGCTTTGGCTGGACTAAGGGCTGTAATGCGGTCGACTTTGCGCTTACGCACATCTTCATAGCCGCTGCTGTTATTGATCCCCTGCCGGACTGCAACCATCGTTGCCAACCGCAGCGTGCCAATGGTCAAGCCCGTATAAAGCATCATGCTAATCAGATGGCCAATGAGTACATTGACTTGGTTAGCGTATGGCGTATAGGAATCAAAATAAAAGGCGGCTGAAACAATGCCGTTGGCAAACAGTGAGCTTAAACTCGTCGCGGCAGCGACACGTACTCCATCAGATATGGCTGTTCTTCCGCCTAGTTCTTCAAATAAATGGCCAACCAGTAACACAAACATTGTGATAGCGACGGCCACACCGATCCTCGCAATGACAGACACCCAGGCCCCTGCCCGGTGTGACCAGCGAAACATGCCGATAAATATGCCTATCGCTGCGGAAAACCCCAGTTCAAGGAAGCCAAAGACCAGCAATAGTACAGCAATGAGCAGCAACCCATCCCAATTGATGACCACATCACTCAAAACAGATGAATGTCGTGCTTCCCAATTGACTTCATGCAAGCCCATCTGAGCGCTAGCCCACATCAACATGCCCACCCGCAAAAACCACAGCCAGACGTAATCGCGCAGCATAGCCTTCATAACGCCAGCCCACTTGCCCAGGACAAAGCGCCAATGACTGATACCTGTCAGTTGTAGCAGTTCAAAGGTGCGACCCGTGCGCTCACGGATGATGGATTGATTGGCCGTCGATAGGGTGCTCATCACCACTTTAATGAACACAAAAAAGTTGATGACAGCTAATGCACCAACAGCACCGTTCAACTCATTGTAGAAGCGGCTGGTGTAGCCAGCTAATATCGGCCAGATGAAAGCAAAAATCGAAATAGCTACGGCAGCACGCCAAATCCATTTACCCCACCAGCCCCTGCGACCTCGCAGCAGCATGAGCGATTCCGCTTGTTGAATAGGATTACGGATGATGTGAGTACGTAAGGTAGGAACTGCGCGCATAATAACCCTCTGGATATATTTATCCGAGCCTTCTTACGCAGTATATCATTGAAATCGCCCCAAAAATGGGTGATTAGAAATAGCGTTGCCTAAGCGTCGGGGATGACCGTATCCGGATGGTACTGTTCCAGCACGCTCAGGTCGAAGACATTGGCGCAGGACAATTCGCCAGTTTGCACAGCATCGATGTAGGGGGCGAGGATATCGGCTTGCGCGCTATTGCGTACACTATCCAGGTCGTTCTGCATGCGCTCACGATTGCCCATTTCTCCGGCGGCGCTGGCGCGCATCAGACGGGCGAAGGAAAAGGTCCGGTCGAAGTTGACGACGTTGCTAAAGGCCAAGCTGGCCCGCGCATAATTGCCCTGGCCGCACTCAGCGATACCCGTCAATAGCAGCAGCGTTTCATCACCACCGAACAGGCCGGGGCTGCTGTTGCTGCCATTGAACTGCTCGGCAATGTCCGAGGCGGCACTGTACTGGCCAATCACCAGATTGCTGAAGATCCCCGGTATCAGGCTCTCAGGGATGGTAACGCCGATCAGCACATCGAACATGCGCGTGGATACGGTGTAATCCGGGAAATCAGTAACAATGGTTGCGACATAATCGTGGACTGCTACCAGATCGCCCTGACGCAGCGCCAGCAACAAGGCCGAGGTATAGGGCAAGGTCACATCTGGTTGGGACTCCAAAGCGCGGTCGATGTACTCACGCGCCAAGTCGATGTCACCCGATTTGTAGGCCAGTTCCGCACGGATATACAGCGGCGTCCAATCGTCACTACGTAAAGACACCGCTACTTCAATTTCGCTGACGTTATTGACGATAATCAGGTTACTTTTGCGATTGCCAACCGAGCTGCCATCCAAATGCGAGAACAGGGGCATCACCCAGTTATCCGGGCCAAGCCGCTTGGCTGTTTCAAAATCCTGGGCGACTGTCTCACGGAGGGTATTCAGTTGGGTCGGGGGCAACAGTTCATCGACGAATTCGATCAGGTACGTGCGGTTACGCGCCATCGCCCGCAGCCAATACAGAATGGCATTCCCCGGTTCGGCTCGGATGGCGGCATTGATACAGGTTACAGCGCTGTTGGGAGAGTCCATATACCGTTGGAAGTAGCAATGGGTATTCGCAGCGGAGGACTGCACGACAGTCGGCAGCGTGACGTCAGGGGGTATGATCGCGATCATGCGCGCCCAGTCGGCCAGGTTGCCATCGGCGCCATACATCATGCCAGCGACACCGGCCACATAAGGTGCGATGCTTTCTGTCTGCGGGTTATTCATTTCCAGGCGCACATTGGCCACGCGGTCGATGCTGGCCCGTGGGAAGTGTATCGTCGGGAAAAGCGCCATACTACCCGCCTGGACATCCAGCAACACGCGACTGTCATCATAAGTGCCCCAGACGATCACTGCCGCCTGTTCCTGATTGGCTACAGCCAGCGCTTCGTCCTGGTCATCAATCGCTTGCGAATAACGAACGATGTCCAGTTTGGTATGCGTATTTTCAATTTCGTAGCGCTGTTCCAGATCATCCACAATCATGCGCGTGACATCGCGCTGGGCTGCCCCGGAAAGCGGCTGAATATCGGCAATCAGCACGCGCAGGGGGTCATTCGCTGAAGGCAGCACGATTTTACCTTCAGGATCATCGGCTTCTGCCGGGTTGAGCAACCCACTGGCCAGCAGGCTAACAAGCGCCAGAGCAACGACCACAAGCGCCATCAACGCCATACCCCACACCGGGATACGACGCCCGGACGCGGCAAGCTCCAGCACCGTTTGGGATACATCCGTTGATTCAGGATGCTCATCTGTGGCGGGCATGTCCATCTCAATGTGTCGGGTTTTAGAATCGTTCGCTACATCAATGTCCTCTTTGGAGGCATTGGCAGTGAAAGCAGGCAGTTTCGTGTTGGTTGGGGTATTAAAGCGACTCTCTGAGGAAACTACCCCTGGATTGGCTGCTGTTAAGGAGGGCAAGACCTCAGTCGGGCTGTCGAGCGCATTCAGCAAATTCTCTAGCTCGGCACCCACGCGACGGACGCTGTTGATACGCCGTTCGGGGTCTTTTTCTAGCATCTGCCGGATGAGTTCAAACACGGTGATGGGCACATCATGGCGCAGTTGCGTTAGGTCGGGTACCGGACGTGTGAGGATAGCCGTCACCCGCGCTGTGACCGTCTCGCCTTCAAACGGGCGCTGGCCCACCAGCATTTCAAAGAGCAGGATGCCAAAAGCCCAGACATCCGTGCGCGCATCAAAAGGTAAGCCATTAAGCGCTTCTGGCGAGAGATAATTGACCGTGCCAACCACTGCCCCGGTGCGCGTGACCTCCGGCTTATCGCTGAGATAGGCCACACCGAAGTCAGTCAGGCGTGGGGTGCCATCCTCGGCCAGCAAGATATTGGCCGGTTTCAAATCACGATGGATGATGCGCATCCGATGGGCGCGTGTCAGGGCATCGGCAATATCCAGGGCGATTTCCAGCGTACGGCGCAAGGGCAGTGCGCCATACTCATCCAGATAATCGCGCAGGTTGCCGCCGGGGACGTATTCCATGACGATGTAATGGTCGGGGGGCTGGTTAACCGATGCCAAAACCTTCACAATGTTCGGATGGTCGAGCCGCCGCAGGGCTTCCGCTTCACGGGCGAAGCGCTCCAATGTTTCCGGGCGATCCCGCACAACCGAACCCAGCAGTTGCTTGATAGCCACCTGCTGGCCGGTCTGGGTATCCACGCCCAAATACACCGTGCCCATACCGCCGGTGCCAAGGATATATTCCGGTTCTGTATTTAGCTCAAACCGTTCGCCGATGATTACAGTCACCGCTGCCCACCTGTGACGATTATGGAGGCGTTTGTACACGCCCTGGTGCCAGGAGCACCTTTAAGTCACTGTCCGTTTTAATTACTCTTCGTTTTAATCACTCTTATTGTACTGTCGTATCGTGCTTTTACAGACTTAACATGCTTGAGAGTTGACAATGATTTTGTATTTTACCTGGCACGTATCATGACTAGCTAGCAATTTATTACTATTCATTATCATTTGCAAGCAAATCGGGGACATTTTGCAGGGGGCTATTACTGTAGTACTAGCGATTTTCTAAGTAGCGGGCTTCGTCCTCCACAAAGCTGACCGCCGCGCTGATAGTCGCATCCGGGGATAGGTTGGGCGGCATGTCCAGCACAGACTGGGATTGGAGTTGTGGTTCGCCCTTAAGGTCAATCGTGACGATCCCAAGCTGGCGTTTTTGAACAGATTGCAGATGCAGGACACGATCTTGCAGGGTGGTGGCAGGTGTGGATGCCAACACAATGTTGAGGCCAATGGCGGGCGTCGGCTGCAAACTGACCACCATGTCATCATCCTGAACAGGTGGGACGTTGTAGCGCCAGCTATAGCGAGCATCAACCAACCCCAGGCTAATGGCCCCACTGAGCTTATAACGTTCGCCTTCCGCCAGCACACCTTCGACATTGGCCGCATGATAGCCCATGCCATCCAACACAATCAGCGTGCTGCGCCCCCCGGTGATGCCACACGGCCACACATCCGGCGTACACGATTCGCCCAGGTCGAGCAGCAGTGGCTTCACGCCCAGGGTCGTTATCTGCTGCTGAATGAAGGTATACAGGCGCGGCAGCAGCGCTAAGTCACCTTGAATATGGGATGTGTAAAAAATCGTGAGATGGGATAGGGCGTTTGGCATGCAGATTACATCTATCTCTCATTTAGGCGGGTAGGGGCACAATATATTGTGCCCCTACGAGATGCAAATTGATTGAGTCGCGTAAAACTCGCTTACGCTAAGGGCTGCCAGCGATAGGCATCCTCGCCGATTTGCTCGACGGTCCCCAGGCCAGGGAACGGCAAATGGTAGACCTGCAAGAGCATATTTTCCTCAGCGGCACGTTTGAGGATCGCCTTGCGAGTTTCTACAGCCTTTTCCTTATCGACATCAAAGATGATGTGCCAATCAGGATGGGCAAACTGCGGCAAACGCAGCAGGGTATCCGATAGATAGAGCAGTTGCTCATCGCCACTGTGAACATGCGCCAGATAGTGCCCCGGTGAGTGGCCACGAGCATCGACGACGGTGACACCGGGCAACAGTTCATAACCGGGTTCGATGAAAGTAAAGCGATCTTTGAGCGGCGCGAAGCCTTTTTTGAACTGTTCGGTGCGTTCTTCTGACATTTGCGGCCAGGGCGAGCGCGGCAGCCAGATGTCCCATTCGACTTCGGCGGCGTAATAATGCGCGTTGGGGAAAACCACCTCACCCGCTTCATTGACCAACCCGCCAGTGTGGTCGCCGTGGAAGTGGGTCAGGAAAATCATGTCAATGTCATCAGCGGTCAGGCCAGCTTCCGCCAGGGATGCCAGCAAATGCGACCGGGAATTGTCGCCGACGCCAGTATCAATCAGTAGATTGTGTTCGCCATTCTGGATCAGCAGGCAGTTCATGGCGTCGATGCCCGTCGGGCCTTCGCCGAGGTCATCCAGGGCAGCGCGGATCTCGTCCCAGGGTGCGCCAACCATATCGGTCGTGGCCGGGTCATAGGCATACGGTGTGGTGGTATCGTTGAGCACCGTACAGGTGAGGTCGCCAACGGTCAGTTGGTGAATAGGCATAACATGACTCCACAGAAACTACAGTGTACTTATCTGGATCGGTCTAATTTGGATGAGTCTAACTATCGATGGGCTGCCAGCGGAAGGCATCGCCCACTCGCTTGACGTGCCCCAAACCAGGGAACGGCAAATGGTAGAACAGTGTGAACTGGTCGTCATCGGCGGCGCGGGTGAGCAAGGCAATGCGCGACTGGACGGCCAGGTCTTTGTCGGTATCGTAGACGAAATGCCAGGTTGGGCGAGCAAGCTGCACCACACGATGCAGCGTATCCACCAGGAACAGCAAGCTTTTGTCACCGCTGGACAGGTACAGCCCGACGTGACCCGGCGTATGTCCGGGGGCATCAACGACTTCCACGCCAGGGATGATTTCGTCACCCGGTTCGACAAAGCTAAACTGGTCCTCCAGGGGCAACAACCCCTTTTTCAAGCCATCGATACGCGGACCGCCCTCAGCCAATTTTTCCTCACTGAGCCAGAATTCCCACTCAGCGCGATTGATGACATAGCGGGCATTAGGGAAAGCGGGTTCGCCATTTTGCAGCAGGCCGCCAAAATGATCGCCATGTAGGTGGGTAATGAATACAATATCGATCTGGTCAGGGGCGACGCCTGCTTCCGATAGTGCGCCTAGCAGACCCGACACCTCCGGGTTGCCGATGCCCGTATCGACCAGCAGATTGGTATTGCCACTCTGGATCAATAGCGGGTTGATGGCGTTGGTCAAATGGTCGCCCTCGCCGACTTCATCAGCAGCCGCGCGGATTTCCTCAAACGTGGCGGTGATGAAGAAGTTGGTCAGGTTTTCATCATATGGCGCCTGAGACTCTAGTTCACTGAGTACGGTGCATTGTATGTCACCGACTGTAAACGCATGAATGGGCATAATTATGCCTCCCTAAATCCTAACTTAGTCAGGAGTATACCGAATCCCCGCCCAATACCTTTTCCAGTCTCACGCCAGTCTCAAGATATTCTCATCAAGAATTTCAATTCCAGGCCAGCACATAACGACCGCGCGTGCGCTGATCGGTGGCGGAATACAGGTAAGTCACACCATCGAGCACGATAACATCCGCGTGGCCAATACCCCAGTTAAAGGCGACATCCTGAATGATGGGATTGCCGGGGAACAACTCCCAGGGACCGTCGATCGCATCCAGCGGGGCACGGGCAAAACCCAGCGCGAACTGCGTATCCATACCGCGTTCGAGTTCATCCGGCCCACGAATGCCTTCGTAAAACATGTAGAGATAATCGCCATCGGCCAGGAGATCGGCACTGCTGATATAGCGAAAATCAAAATAGGGGTTGGCATCCGCACCGGAAAGCGCCACAGGGCCGTATTCGGTCGCGCCGGAAAAAAGCGGGTCAGTGTCGCAGAGCTGTAATTCATCCAGTGGGCCGTGACGGGCACCTTTGTAGCAGCGCATATGCGCCGGGGCTGACCCAGCCGCCACGAACACGTACAGAATATCGCCATCAACGTACAATCCGGGCGGCGCACCCACCAGGCAGCCGTCCGCCTGCCCACGGATGAAGGGGTGCTCACCAATACGCTCAATGTCACTGCATGGATCGTAGCTCATCGGCCAGGTACCACCGGGTACACGCAGATAGGCCCAATCCGACCAGTTGAGACCATCTTCCGAGGTGCGCAGGATAGTCTGGGCATGCCATTCATAAGCCATGTAGAACAGGTCGTCAGTGGCCACCACGCGCGGGTACTGCTGGGCCGTGATGTGGTCACGCTGGTCATCGCAGGGGCAGGCTTCACAGGTCATCATGCAAAAAGGCGCGGTCAGCGAGAAGGATTGACCGTTGTCTTCGCTTTCCCATAGGGTAGTACAACCGGGGAACTCGACTGGCTGGCCGCACTGGTCGAGGATACCGCTCGACTCATAACTGGCGTGCAGATACGACCAGAGCACGCCCTCGCCTCTATCCAGGGTATCGCTTTCGCCAATAGGCAGTCCAACATCAGCCAGATCGACCTGCCAATGGGCGCGCCCTTCCCAGAAATCGAGCAACGTGGGCGGGGCATCCTGGGCATGCAGGCCGATGCCTACCACAAACAGCCCTATATATAGGAACAGTACGGCCCATTGCGACTTTTTTGTAACGAAATTGCCTATAAGTTTCATCGCACATCTCGCGCAATCAGTGTAAAGTATGAATCAAACAAAGGGAGCAAGCACCGCCTGCCTTTCGCCATCATGATACGGTCATCGGCCAAGGGTGACGACCCATACATCAACCCATGTATAGCATTTCCGTTAATATTATGGCGTGCAAGTGATTCTTGATTAATACTATCATGCAGGTTGTGTTATAATTCGCTTGCACTTTTGACCAGCAAGTACGGCAAATAACCAGCACCCATTAAGGGATCTTCATGGCGGAAATCAACCTCAGAGATTATCTCAGGCAGATTGATACATTCGTCCGGCGCGGCAATCTGGATGAAGCTGTCGCCCATGCGCGGCATGTGCTGGCGAAGTACCCTAAAAACGGGGCAGCGTATCGCAACATGGCCCGCGCTCTGATCGGCCAATCGCAATGGTCGCAAGCCCTGGACGTGCTGCAACGGCTGGCTACAGCCCATATCGACGACCCCTGGGTACAAGCACACCTGGGTTATGTGTATCGTCGCCTGCAAGACTTAGACAAGGCGCTGTATCACTATGAACGTGCCTTTGACCTCTCCCCAAATGATGCCAACGTCATCAAAAACCTGCGTGAGCTTTACCAGGAGCGCTACGACAAGCCCCTGGAACGCATGCATCTGACAGCCGGCGCGGCTGCCGGGCAGTTCATCCACAACGAGCTTTACGACCAGGCAGTCAATACCATCCAGCAAACGCTGGACCAGACGCCCAATCGACCAGACCTCAAGCTGATGATGGCCCAGGCCCTGTGGCAAAGCGGTCGGTATGTGGATGCCGCTGAACAAGCCTTTGATGTGCTCAAACAGTTGCCCTACTGCGTGACAGCCAACAGCATGCTGGCTGAATTATGGTTGCAAGAGCAGCGTCCGACCGACGCCCAGCGCTTCTTAAGCCGCGTAGAAGATGTGGAGCCGTATCTGGCGGTGGAAATCGCCACCGATGCGCGCGCCGATGATGACCTGTTCCATATGGAAGTGCTCAATTATGAGCAGTATGCCCAGCAAACGCTGGCCGAACAACGGCCAGAATGGTTGGAAACGCTGGATGAGGCTGAAGAAGATGCCCAGCGAGTGGCAGCAGCCGAAGCGGCTGATATCGAAGCCGAGGTACCGGACACAAGCGACGATCCAGAACTCGCCGATGACGCGATGGATTGGCTGGCAGACCTGGAACCGGAAGAAGAAGATGCCAGTGTGGATCTTCAGCATTTGTTTGACGATATGGACGATGGCGAGCAAGTCATCAGCGAAACGCCAGTTGACGAATTCCAGCGTACCCCAACGGGCTTAACAGGCATGTTGGGTGAAGATGTTGCTGATCTCGATTTAGCCGACATCCTGGGCGAAGAAGACGAGCGTTTCCGGTCCCGTAAGACTGAAAACCTCTCCGGCATGCTCAACCGCGTCACAGATGAACTTGAAGACGAAGATGACATTTTTGACTTGGAAAGCGGCGATGAGCATGTCTCGACTGGCCTGACAGGCATCCTCAGTAAGTTCGATGAAGACGAGGATGATGACCTCAGTTGGCTGGCCGATGCCCAAACGGGCCGCTTCGATACGGGGCCATTGGAAGAAGCCGACGCCATCATCGAAGAAGAAACAGGTGAGCAGCCTGTTCCTGAGCCAGAAGCCGAAAGTCCAGAAGAACCGTCTTTTGAAGAACCCTCCTTCGAGGACATGTTCGACTCGCAAATGCGGACCGAGCAAGGCATTGTTGAGAACGAGAGCTACGAGTTTGAAGACTTTGAGCAGTTCCAGCAAACCGTGCCCGGCGATAATGAGTTAGCCTTCGCCAAAGATGACATGGCCGACGATATCCCGGCTGAAGTTGAGGATAACGCACCTCCGCCCATCCTGTTTGAAGACAGTGATGATGCCGAAGAAGGTGACGTCGTCGAGCAAGCGGAAATCGACACGAGTTGGTTCGAGTCGCAGCTCAGTATCAACGAGGAAGCCGATGAAGTAACCGACCAACCAACCGATACAGCCGACGAACCCATCACCGGAACAGGTTCACTGGACTCGATGGCCTGGATGCATACCAGCGGCGTCGAATTCAACGAAGAAGCCGAGGCGGAGCAACCCAAGTTCTACGAAGAAATTGATGACGACGAAGTTGGCATTAGCGGCTCTGAACAGAACGCGATGGCCTGGATGGAAGATAGTGGCATCGAATTTGAGACGGATGCTGATGTCGACTACGATGAAATCGCCCAGAACTTCATACCGACTTCGCGGCTGGATGAACAAGACGACGAATCCATGGCCTGGATGCGGGACAGCGGCGCGGAGTTCATTGACGAGCTGATTGATAATATGCCTGAGGTTGAACCGGATCAGCCAGAAGCTAACCTTGAAACAGCAGCCAATATAGAGGCAGACACCAGCTCGGAAGAAGCCAATTTAGACGATCTCGATTGGGCTGATGAATCCGCGCTGGAAGAACTGCTTGAAATGGAAACCCTGGCGGAAACAGGTAGCCTTTCTTCAAATGCTGTCGATGACTACGAAGGCTTGCTTGACGAGGACAATGCAGACGAAACAGAGTCTGAAGAAGCTCCCAGCGCGCCATCCGACAGTGAGGAAGACGACCCCGATTTTTTTAGCATGACCGATGACGATGAGGGCAGCTCGACCTTCGGCGGGGATGTGCGCGAAGCCGATTTTGATTTCGAGACAACGCCCGAAGAAGAAATCATCGACGAGCAAATCATTGACGAACAAAACATTGATGAGCAGGTAATCGACGAACAAGATATTGACTTTGATGCGTACGACGAAAACCTGTACGACGAAAACACATTTGATGAAAACATATTTGATGAGAGCGAGCTGGGCGACGAAACAAGCGACGCCGAGCAGTTTATTCAACCCCTATCCGACGACATATCCGAGACGATAGATTGGCAGGACACGATGCCCGATCAACCAAATTCGAAAGACTGGGAACCCGAAGATATGCAGCCAGATGACGAGAACATCGACCCGTTTGACGAACTTTTCAATGACTTCGGTGATGATGACCCAGAAGACGCGGATTCAGAGCAGGATGCGGCCCTGGAATTAGATGAAAACTGGTTGGAAGAAGTCGCATCGGATAGTGACATTGAAGATGAAGAGAAATTGGCCACAGCCGATGCCGACTGGTTAAGCGAAATCGGTGCCCCGGACCAGAGTGATCTGGTTGATGAAGATGCGGTTTCCGATATGGATACCCTGGAAGATGTCGCTGAACTTGAAGGGGCCGATCTCGAAAATGCCGATTGGCTGAGCCAGATAGACTTCGACAGTGATGAGGGCGACGAAGACTTTGAAGATGTCGAATTGGTCAACAGCACCGATGACCTCGTCACAGAGGGCAATGAGTGGCTGCAAGGCCTCAGCGGCGATACAGGCGATACAGAGGAAGAAGCCGCAGGCGATTTCAGCGACATTGACAACGCCTTTGCCGACCTGGAATTTGACGAAGAAGACGCTGGCGAAACGCTCAGCGAAGTTGAGATGGTTGAGAGCAAAGATGACCTCGTCACCGAAGGCAATGATTGGCTGCAAGGTATCAGCAACGACCTTGAAGACACCGATCAAGATGCCTTTGAGGACATCGATAAAGCCTTTGCTGACCTGGAATTTGACGAAGAAGACGCTGGCGAAACGCTCAGTGAAGTTGAGACGGTCGCTAGCGAAGACGAACTCGTCACAGAGGGCAACGAATGGTTGCAGGGCATCAGCAACGACTTTGAAGAAACTGGCGATGAAAACGCTGATGACGACTTTGGGGAATTCAACTTCGACGAAGAACAGGCTGAAGAATTCCTGGGCGAGCTAGAAATGGTCGAAGAAGCGGACGATCTGGTCACAGAGGGCAATGACTGGCTGCAAGATGTCAGTAATGACCTCGAAGAAGAGACTGAAAGCAGCTTGGAAGCCTTCGATAGCTTTGACGAAGCGTTCGGTGACTTCCAGACAGACACCCAAGAGGATAGCGACGAGCTGGCCGCAGAAGCGTCGCTCGATGGCTCGACGATGTTCCTGGATAACCAGCTCACGACCGAAGGTAGCGACCTCACGGAAGAAGAGGAGCAACCGTCGTCTGAGATCGAATTTGAGGACCCCTTCGCGGAAACGTTCGACGATGACCTACCGCGTCCCAGTGGCATGACGGGCCTGCTGGATAACATCAGTGCCAATGTCAACAAAAGCGACACAGCTGATGATCTGCCCGATTGGAACGCACCGATGGAAGAAGGCGAGTTCGAGGAACCGGACTGGCTATCATCGCTGGATGCTGATGAAGAAAGCAGCTCGGAAGAACCCGAATGGCTAGCCGAGATGGACGTTGACGATACCGAAGTTGAAGACTTCGAGTTTGATGAAGAAGAGCAAGATGCCATCGCCGCCAGCGTCGGCGCGTCGGATGACAGTGAATCCGATGACAGTGCGGCTGACCCTGATTGGCTGAGCGGCATGGTCGAGGACATCGAAGCCGAGGAGTTACCCGAAGAACTCACCGCCAGCGACCCCGATTGGCTGGCTGACATGGAACCGCCTGATCCAGAGGCGACCGCGGCAGAAGAAGAAGCCTTCATGTCTGAGCTGGAAGATGCGCTATACACCGAGGAAACCGGCGATGAGGTCATGACCGATGACGCCGAGCCAGGTGCCATCTTGCCGCATGATGATGAGAAAGAAGACATCCTCACGGGTGTTGAGGCCGGTGCCGCCGCACTGGGCATGGTTGCTGTCAGTGGCGACGAGGAAAGCGACGACGCAGACAACATTGTTGAAGAAGAATTTATCGCTGAGGATAGTGAGCCAGTCTACGATTACGAAGAAGGCCGCTATACCAACCGCAACACCGACGACGCCAATGTTTACACAACCGCTGAGATTGATGCGGTCATGGGCGACGAAGACGATATTGCGGATGCCGATGAACTGGTCGCAGGCATGGAGTTCGGCGTTGATGATGCTTACCTGGACGAATACGCCGATGAATACAGCGAAGTATCCGGTGACGATGCCGAAGAAGATGCCGATCTGATCCCGGCGGACAACGCACCGGACTGGTTAAACCAGATGGTCCCCGGCCTGGACCTGGACTTTGAAGCGCGCGACGAGGACGACGAGGGTGCCGATAGCGATGTCGATAGCAGCCACCGCCGCCGCGAAGCCGTTGGCGAGGTCCCCTCGGAAGATGATTATGGCTGGCTGGAAGACATCGTCGAAGAAGAAACCCAGGCGGGTGCACCGCCACCGATCCCGACCAGCGTCCAACAAGCGGTCGTGATTCCGCCGCGCTTTAACTTCAGCCAACCGCCTGTCTGGGCACGCGGCGACAATGGCGAATCCAACGCGGGAGCGGCTGCTGCGGTAGCCACCTCAGCCGGGAGCGCTATCGCCGCCTCCTGGATGGATGAAGAAGTAGAAGAAGCTGTCGAAGATGACGTCACCGACGCCATGACGGATGCCAGTGACGAGTTGGACTGGAACGCCGAAGGCATGGAAGATGACTTCCAGAGTGACTTCCAGGATGAAATGGCCGACAACGAGATGCGCTTCGATGACCTGGGCGATTATGAAGACGGGTTCGACGAGGACGACAGCGAGGAAAGCGAAGGCACGGTCGATGACCTACTGGACGACCTGGGGCTTGACCTGGACCTGGAGAATTTTGACTTCGACGACCTGGACGACGACGATGACTAGACGTCCCACGGTGCAGATCTGATAACGAAACCTGTCATGTGCTACGGCCTGGATCACAAAATACCCCAGGCCGTACCGTGTCATCACACACTTAACGCTCGTGATCTGTGCAAAACGGTTATTATTAGACTAAGGAAGCCGCTGGGCCGCCGTTAAAAGCGACAAGAAGGATAAGCAATATGTCCGATACGCCCGATTTCGAAAACATGTCTCCAGAGGAGATGATGCGCTGGATGGAATCCCTGGCCAAACGGCAAGGGGCCGATCCGACCAGCTTCACGACCGATGCAGACCTGGAAATCGAGGAAGTCAGCGAAGACGATAGCCGCCTGGAAGAAACAGGCGAGTATATTCCCTATGGCTGGACCAAAGAAAAATGGGAAGCTCATCTGGCCAAGGAAGCCGAGGAAAAAGCATCGCGTGCGGCCAGCAGCCCCGCTCCGGCAGAGCCTACCCCAGCAGAGGAAGAAGAACATACCACGCCCATGTACACGCCGGAACCCATCGCTGAGATGGATGATGAGTTCGCGGAAGAGATGGACGAAGAGCTAATCGGTGAGGCCATCGGCGATGAGATGCCTGATTTTGATAGTATGTCGCCGGAAGAAGCCATGCGCTGGATGGAATCCCTGGCCAAGCGGCAGGGCGCCGATCCCAGTAGCTTCTTGACCGAAGCCGATATGTCGGTTGCTGAGGTCAGCGCTGATGACGAGCGCCTATCCCAAACAGGCGAGTATATCCCCTATGGCTGGACCAAAGAAAAATGGGAAGCCCATCTGGCCAAGGAAGCTGAAGAAAAAGCCGCCAAGTCCTCCGCCAGCAGCGACGATATGCTACCCGGTTTCGACGATGTCGATGCATCCATGTACGAAGAAACCAGCGAAGATTTTGAATTCGTTAGCGCGGACGATGACGACGATCTGACCTACGAAGCCGATGACGACGACATCCCCTACGATTTCGACGAAGATGACGCCATCGATCTGGATGCTCTCGACGAAGAACCTGACATCCTTGATGAAGCGACCGAGGAACCCGAAGAAGCACCAATCTGGTCGGCAGTCACCAGCGATGACGACGAAGAGGAATTCCACCTCGAAGAACTGACATCTTCCGACGAAGCGGACTATGAAGATGAAGTCTACGAAGCGGATTACGAAAACGAGGAAGAACCCGTCGGCGCTGGCGAAAATCCCATGTCCTGGTTGCAAAACCTGGCCAATGACGACGAATCGGCTGAAGAAATCGACCTGAGTGCTTTAGAAGAAGTTCAGCAACAAGAGGCACCCGGCACGCTCGACCCAATGGGTTGGCTGGCGGAACTAGCCGCAGAGAACAAGGCCGATACGGTTCCTGACCTGCAAAATCTGGATCTGGGCGACATCGGCGATAATCTGACTGGTTTGGATGAAATCGCCACCAGCGCTGCCAGCGAAGACGATGGTGAAAATCCGATTGCCTGGATTGAAAGTCTGGCCCGTGACCAGGGCGCACCTTCCGAGGAATTGACGACCTCCGCTGATATGGATATCGAGCGGCCTACCAATTTCATCCCGGATGGCCCCGGCTACGAACCCTATTCCTTTGAAACAGGCGGCAAGCCCCCTGTTGAGGAAGAAGAAGCGCCACCTGAGCCAGCGATTGACGAAGAAACTGTCGCCGATATGGATATGAGCGACCCCAGTGCCTGGTTAGATGCCCTGGCCGCAGGCGTTTCCGGCGGTAAGGGCGAAAGCCGCGTCCCTGATATGGACGACGACGAAGATGAAGAAGTCGCCACAGAGACGATCTCACGCATCAACGCAGGCGAAGACGTGTCACCAGAAGAAGTCGAGAACTTCTTCGACGCCATGTTCAAGCAGGCCGAGCAATACGCCGACCGTGATGAAGACATCGACGAGGACGAAGACCAGCCCTCCGATGCCATCCCGGCGGAAATCCCCGATTGGCTGCAAGCCCAGATGGCCAGCGACACAGGCGAAGTAGAAGCTGTCAGCGGCGAACCGGAAATGTCCGCCGACGAAGCCAATGCCATGTTGGAGAAGATGTTCGGCACCGATGAGGTCGAAGCGGTCTCAGTCGATGACTTCGAGATGCCAGCCGATATGATGCTGGAAGAAGTTGATGATGAATTCGCGCTGGAAGACGAGGGTGGCGAGTTTGTGCTGGACGCAGCCGACGACTTCGCCATTGATGAAGACCTCGACCTGTCCGGTGAGGACATCCCCGATTGGTTGACAGAAGAAATTGGCGATGAAGCTAGCGATCTGGCGGATATATTCGCGACCGACAGCGATGTCGAAGATGATGCGCCATTGACTACAGCGGACGAACCGATTGGCGTAACTGCCTCCATTGAAGCCATTCCCATGGACACGGACGACAATTGGGTCCAGGCCTTTGAAGCCGAAGCCGATCCATCCCGTCAGCAGGAATTGGCCGCCTGGTATGCCCAAAGTACTGGTGAAGAAGCCCCGGCCAACGCGCCAGTCCTACAAGCTACCGAACTACCGCTGGAACGCAACTTGCCGTTGGGTCAGGCGGAACTGGTTCCTGACTGGATGGTGGGCGAAATCGAAGGCGACGTCGCGGTGGCAAGCAGTGTCGCAGCTATCGAATCGGTCGATTTCGAGATGGAAGACGAAGCATTCGCAGCCTCTACTGATCCATTTACATTGGACGAAGACGAGTTGGTCGAGCAAGATCTGCCCGATTGGCTGGCTGATAGCAGCCCGGCCAGCGATATGCCTGACTGGCTGCAAACCGATACGGTCGAATCCGTAGACGATGAAGACCTGCCGGAATGGCTCAATATTGATGCGGATGTCGAAGTCGGCGAGATCCCCGACTGGCTGCGCGAAACGATGGACGAGGAAGACGAAACCCAGGCCATCACGCTGGAAACAGCCGAAGAGGAACCCGAAGAAGCAACCGAGGTTGTATCCGAGGAAGCAGCACCTGAACTGGAAGACGCGCCTGTTCCGGCTCCGGCGGTACAACAGCCCGCCGCGATTGTCCCGGCACAGGAACAGCGCTCACCGGCGCCGATTCCGGCGGCAGCAGCCCAGATTAATGTGGCCGCTATCCTGGAAAATGCGCGCACCAAGGTCAGCAGTGGTGCGGTCGATGACAGCCTGAATGACTATGAAACCGTCATCCGCGCCAATACCGCCCTCGACGAGGTCGTCAACGACCTTAAGAAGCTGTCTGAGGACAAAGAACAGAAAAAGAACACGGCTGTCTACCGTGTGCTGGGCGATGGCCTCATGCGCCAGGGCAAGCTGCAAGACGCCCTGGAAACCTATCGCAAAGCGCTCAAGATGCTGTAGCGATCATCACGAAATTCGCATAAGAAGCAAAAAGGGCACAGCATGGTCGTGCCCTTTTTATATTCGCCCCTAAATGACACCATATGCCAACAAAAAAAGGACACCCTGGGGCGTCCTTTTCGCTTCTAAAATCGTGCTGTACTAATCGACCATATCCGCGTTCATTTCAGCCAGATTGGGCAGTCCAAAATGGGTGCGAATCTGATCTTCGAGTTCTAGCGCAAGGTCAGTATTTTCCCTGAGGGTTTGTTTGGCATTTTCACGGCCCTGGCCAATCAGCTCGTCGTTGTAGCGGTAGAATGCGCCGCGCTTCTCGATCAAACCAATGGACTCGCCCAGGTCGATGATCTCGCCCGTCTTGCTGATGCCATTCTCAAGGAACATGATGTCGAACTCAGTCTCGCGGAAAGGCGGGGCGACTTTGTTCTTCTTGACCTTGATTTTAGTACGGTTACCGACCACATCACCACCGGATTTGATCGACTGGGTGCGGCGGATGTCCAGACGGACGCTGGAATAGAATTTGAGCGCACGACCACCCGGTTGTGTTTCCGGGTTGCCGAACATGACGCCGATTTTTTCACGAAGCTGGTTGGTGAACATCAGCACCAGGCCGGACTGCTTGACAATACCGGACAGCTTACGCAGCGCTTGGCTCATCAGGCGGGCTTGCAAGCCGACATGGGAATCGCCCATTTCACCTTCGATTTCCGCACGCGGGACCAGGGCAGCCACACTATCGACCACGATCACATCCAGCGCACCAGAGCGCACCAGCGTTTCCGTGATTTCCAGGGCTTGTTCGCCCGTATCCGGCTGCGTGACGTACAATGCATCAATATCGACGCCGATACGCTGGGCGTAGGCCGGGTCGAGGGCGTGCTCCATGTCGATGAAGGCACACAGGCCGCCGCGCTTCTGCGCTTCTGCGATCACATGCAAACAAAGGGTCGTCTTACCGGATGACTCCGGCCCGTAGATTTCGGTGATACGGCCCCGTGGGATGCCGCCGACACCGACTGCAATATCCAGGCCCAACGACCCGCTGGGGACCACGTCAACATTCATATGGGCGGCATCCCCCAGGCGAATGATGGTGCCATCGCCATAGCGTTTGGTGATGTCGCTTACAGCGGCGTCCAATGCTTTGGCGCGGCCTTCGTTCTGTACCTGAACCACATCGTTTTTCTTGGTTCCACGTTTCGCCATAATTTTCTGTCCTGTACTCCAAATGATCTAGCCGGGCGTTCGCGTGATGTTCACGACAAAATAGGGTTTGTTGCTTCTTCGGTGATGTGCTTGGTTCGTTCAGTGTAGTACGCTTAGTGTATAACGAATCGCCACAAATGCCATCTCCAGAAGGACACATAGGGTAGCACAAAAGTTCTACAATGGCAATCAGGAAAATAAATTTTTTAGTAGAAAGTTATGGGTTTTTAGCGATTTGCAGTCTGCTATAAATACAGACTTATCGTTATGGCCGTGCTTGTGTAAACTTATGTGCTGTCAGGGGAGTGAATGTGCCCCGGTGGGTGCCACAGTCTTCAAAACTGCTGGTCGGCTGTAAAGGCAGGCGACGGTGGGTTCGACTCCCATTCACTCCCGTTTTTGAAATCCTTGCTGCCAGTGTCTAGATAAGTAAGCCGATGGCCATTCATGAGATCATACAGCGAGTACGTATAGAGCTAATCGAGACTTTTGATCGTTTGGATGATTATTTTGATCTTCCAGAGAAGACGCGTGCAATCAAGCCTAGCTCGGACGGATGGTGTATAGACGAGATTCTTGAGCACATCACGCTTACCAATCATTTTTTGATGATTACACTTAAACAGAGCCTAGAAAAAGTGCTTCTTCGTACTAAAGAACAGCCGATTCCTGAAGTTGCTAGTCGGTTGGACCGAATAAAGGTCATAAGTGATCCTGATGCCTTTGGCTGGATACGTCCAGAGCACATGGAACCAACTCGGCAAGTTAGCAGTGATGATGTGCAAAGGAAATTGCATACTCAAAGGGAAGAATGCCTGAACATTCTATCTCAAATAGAAAATGGCGAAGGGTCACTGCATAAGGTCCGCATGTCTGTGCAGGAATTGGGCAAGCTCGACATGTACGAGTGGTTGTATTTTCTCATTCAACACGCAAAGCGTCACTGTATTGAAATGGATCGCATCTGCGAATAAGCAATCTTGGTGTAGTGGCAAGGCATGCCTTGCCACTACGTTTTCTCCGCGCCCTAAAGAAAAACATCTACTGCGCCCATTTTAATAGCCGGCTGATCCTAATTTTCCCGGCCAACTCAAACTGGATTCCTACCTGTGGTGCTTTACCCTCGCCCCAAAGAGGTGTATAATAAGAACACTTGTTCAACTCGTTTCGGTCATGTATCTCTGAAAGGATGCAGCACCATGAGTGGAACCCTCATTAAAGATGTTCAAATTGAAAAGCTGGCCCCCATGCGCGTCGCCAGCCTCGCCATCACCAGTGAATCCCCGGAACACGAAGCCACTGAAAAACTCATCGCCTGGGCACGTCCACTGGGCCAGCTCGACCGTCCGTTTCGCTTTTTCGGCTATGATAACTGCCAGCCGCACCCGAACCACAAGTACACCACCTGGGTCACGGTCGAACCCTGGGTGAGGGCCTCCGGCGACGTTGAGATCATCGACTTCAGCGGCGGATTGTATGCCACCATCGACTGCTTCAACGTCGAGGAGATCAGCCCCGGCTGGGGCCACCTCGTCGAATGGCTGAAAGCCAGTGACTATCAGTTTGGGGAGCAGCCCTCGCTAGAGGAGCACCTCAACGTGCTCGGTGAGACGCCACGCTTTAAGCTATATTTGTCGATTAAGCCATAAAAACGCCATATATCACCCTTGGGGGCACGACGCCGTGCCCCTTATCTATAAGGCATAAACTCGCCCTACGTCCTGACGACGCTCCATAGGCACGCCCGTTACTTTTTGTTATGCTACGATCCATGATGATACGTCGTGCGCTTGGGGCTTTTTTGCTGCTCATCAGCCTGCTGATGGGGCCGCTTAACGCTGCCACATTTGCTCAGGACGACACGGGCGAAGAGCTAGACATCGACAGCGAGACCATGCAGCCTGGTAACGCCATCAATGGCACGCTCAACGACAGCACACCGCGTCAGGTATGGTTCTTTGAAGGCTCGCGCGGGGAAGTGATCCGTTTCCGGCTGACGGTTGGCAGCGGCGACCTCGACCCCATTCTGACGGTCTTCGATAGCCGAGGCACACTGCTTTTCCGGCGTGATGACCAGGCCGGAGGGCCTGACCTCGACCTGACGGTGACGCTCGCTCGTGATGAACAGTATTATGTGGCCGTGTCGCGCTTTGGCGGGGCGCTGGGCAGCACGCAGGGCACCTATGATCTGCTGCTGGAGCGCGTCGGCGTGCTCAGCCAGCAGGGCAGCACCCTACGCTACGGCGATCCGGTCATCGACCGTATTTCCAACGAGCAAGCCGAAATCTATTACACGTTCCGCGCCCAGGAAGGCGACATCATCAATATTGAGATGCTGCGCAGTTCCGGCAACCTCGACCCCTATCTGATCGTGGTCGATAGCGAACGCTTCCAGGTGGCTGATAACGACGACTTCGATGCCACCACGCGCAACGCCATCATCAGCAACCTACTGATCGAGCAGACAGGGACCTATGTGGTCATCGCCACCCGCTATGGGCAGGCAGGCGGCGATACTGCCGGGAATTTTGTGCTGACAGTCAGTGAATCCGACGGCAGCGGCCTGGGCAACTCCATATTGGCCCCGCAGGCCATCACCAGCGGACAGACCGTCGAGGGTGTCATCAATGACAATCAATCTTCGCGCTTCTTCACCTTTAGCGCCGCCCAGCACGATCTGGTTACCGTGGCGATGGACCAGACCAGCGGCCAGCTCGATGCCTACCTCAAGATCGTCAATCAAAGCGGGAACGTGCTCTTTGAAGACGACGACGGCGGCAGCGGACGCAATGCACGCATCAGCCAATTCCGCATACCGGAAGCTGGCACCTATACCATTGAAGCCACCCGGCTGGATGGCGAAGCCGGCACATCCCAGGGCGGGTTCCGTCTGCAATTCCTGCTGGACGGCAACGCCTTCGCCAGCATCAACCCCGGTATTCCGCGCCTGATTTACGGCACATCGCTGCAAGACAGCATCTCTGACGCCGACCCGGATTCGCTGTTCGTGTTCTGGGGCTACACGGGCGATACCATCAACGTGTTTATGAACCGCATTGACGGCAGCCTCGACCCGGTGCTGGAACTGCTCGACGCCCAGCAGCAGCGCATCCTGCGTAATGACGATGCCATCGGTGGCGGCACAACCAACGCCCGCATTGAAGGCTACAGCCTGCCCTATACGGGCGTCTACTACCTCCGGGCTATGCGCTATGATGGCAATATCGGCGATGCCAACACCGCCGGACGCTATTCACTGAGTTTGCAGCAAGTTCCTGGGGGCTAGGACCATCATCGTTGGCAAGACACGCCTTGCCCCTATCTAAGCGCTTTTCAACGGTAAGTAAAGAGAGGGAAGCTATGGACACGATATTCATGCGCCAACGGCAAATCAGCCAGTTGGAAAAAGACATTGCGGTAGCGCGTTTCATCGTTGATGCCGCCGGACCAGACGCCATGCGCACCTATCGCGATGGTGGCGATGGCTGGACAGCGCTAGAGGCACTCTGCCACCTGCGCGATTTTGAGGAAATCTTCATCGCCCGGGCCACAGTCACGCTGGAAGAAGACAACGGCTCCTTGCCGCGTCCCAATCCCGATGAATTGGCTATCGAGAAGCACTACAATGACGATGATCCGCAGGCGGTGCTCGATGAGTGGCAGCAGTACCGTGACCAGTATCTGGCGCTCGTCAGGAGCCTGGGTGATGATGAAGCCATCTGGGAGCGTGTGGCTATTCACCCCATTAGTGGGCCGCTATCGTTGAACCAGCAGATTGTCATGCTGGTCTGGCATGTAACCAACCATCTTGAGCAGATGACGCGCACCCTAACTGAAAAGTGCATCTAAGGAAATTCGCATAACCGCAATATGAGTCATATTGAACATGAAAAGCCCTGTTCCGGTAAACTCAGTTTCGCTAGAAATGAGAATCGGAACAGGGCTTTTTCTACTGTCATCTCAAATTTCAGGATGACTCATGTTTCTTTTCAATAGGAAGCTTATGCTCCAAACGAGCGTAACTGCGATTAGCCCTGAGGACCACTGGTCAGCCGGCGCAACCCCTGGTATTGGGGATGGCCCTGGATGTCTTTCCAGCGTTCTTCGCCGCTGTCGGTATGGAATTCATACACGAACAAACCATCAGAATCCTGATAGGCGAAGGTGGGCTTGAGGCCAAACAAAATCTGGCGGATGGTCCCGATGATGTCTTTGCGTTCTTCGCCCATCCGTAGGATGAAGTACAGACCGGGTTCCCACTCAAACAACAGCGGCATCCCATTTAAGGCACCTTCCATCTTGATGGGGTTGGCGGCCTGGGTGCAGCTCATGAACACGCTTTGAATACGATGATTCCATAGCGTGTGGTTGACGCGCTCTTCAATGTAATATGGGCGCGGCTCTGGGCGGGAGTAAAACCATGTACGCGAGTTGGTAGCCATAGGGCCGTTTTGCCTCCGCAACTTGCCACAAGCGGCGCATCGTTGGCACGGCTTGTGATGAAATACGCAATGAACTAAGTGTACCGCATCACCTCCGGTCGATACCAGTGGTGATTTGTGACGTGAGCATAGCAATCGAGCTTCGAATCTGTTTGCACAGGTTACTTGATCATCGTTTGTGGGCTACGAGTAAGCATGTTAGCATAATTTTGACATTTGTTTTACATAAAAGTCCTAAAATATGCGAGACTTAGACAGTGAAAATCATTAGGGAATTCACCAAGCATTTATTTCGTACTTCTACCTTGGTGGCTACACTCTTTGCTTTAGTTTTGGCCGGATGTAACCAAACGTATGGAACCGATTTTTCTTCAGTTACTCCTTTCCCCAATGAGTTGATTGCTATTGACAATCAACATACGGCAACAGAGTTTCTTGAAACGGTTAAAATCCCACTTGAAAATTGTAACGGTAGCACTCCAGTCAGCGTCAATATCAACCGTGAACGCTCAACTACAACAACAATCGAGCTTAGTGTTGCGGGGAATGTAGAAGTTGGGATTACGGATGTTGCAAAAGCTGTGATCGAAGCTTCGTTGAGCGTAAAAGAAGGTGAAACTAATTCGTTTGGCATAGATGTTCAGGTTGGAGTTGAACCAGGAACATTAGTCACATACGAGCTAATGTGGTATGAGACTTGGCAGGTTGGAGAAGTTGTTATTGATGCGCACAATCTGCGGATTCCATACCGCGTCCGAACCGGTCTTCAGCCAGACTTACAAAGCGGAGATCAACTCTTATGTGATTTGCCAACTGTGACAGACTTAAATATCATGCAGTCAACACAAGTTGCTACAAATACTTCTACAATGCTGCCGACTGCCGTGTCTACTTCGACTATGCTGTCACCAGCTACGCTGATACCCAATCCTTCTACAATTGCGAAAGTAGTGAATAACGTCACAATGAACATAGCATTGGGTGAAAACAGAACAACAGCTTTTAGTTTTGAGCAAGGACAGAATATATTAGTAGGTGATCCAGTCGATATTGTATTCAGAGATTGCTACGTGCCTTCAGCGAGTGAAAGTGTTATTTGTGCCCTAGATGCTCAACAAGTCTGGCGCTTGGGTGAAATTCCACTATTAAACTCAAACCAAATTGAGTGGAATCTCGGTTGTGAGGAATCTTATGGAGGGAGATACAATTTGGCTAGAGGTAAGACTTATGCTCTGCGAATGTATATTGGAAGTGTTGCAATTTTCAGAGTAACTGGAATTCACAATATTTCCGGCACAAGTGTTGACCTCTCACTCGAATGGATCTACTACTCAGATGCACTCCCAAACACTTGAAGAAATCAATACTATCAATGAGTTATTGGAAAATGCCATTTTGCATTCTGAATTCTTGAAATCTCGCGAACAGCAACAATGATTTCGGTCACTTGTGAATTGGTGATGTTGCCTTTAAGGAACAGTCGGTGCCCTTCGCAAAACACTATACGTTCCCCTGGATCGATTAAGTTCTGGGTTGGACGGCAGCCAAACGTACCGGGTAACTGGTGAAAGTGTGGATCTGTAAAGTGGTTGCCTAAATTGTCAACCGCTGTAAACGTGTCCATAGGAAACTCAAAAATGAGAGGTGATGTTGTTTCGTTGCGAAATTCAAATTGCATGTGAAAATCGCCATAGTAACTACCAGGACTTAGGACAACGTCAGTCAAAGTAAGACTTGCACCATCTTGGTACCATGTCTCGCCTACTTCTAGAATAGTACCAGGCGGTGTGTTGGCTCCTTCTTCTCGTGTTGCTACAGAAGTTATGCTTGGAACTACCTCACTTTCCAATGCGGTAATTGTACCTTGGTAGCTTCCTGAATCCAGCGTTGCCTGAAACGATAAGTGCTGGTATTCAATCATCATAGCACTAATAGTGGCCTCTTGCGCAAGGCAAGGATTATCGTTTTGTGCATTAGCAATGTTTGCATCACAAATTATAGCTGTGTCGAAGATTAAAGGGATACCAATCAAAAGAATCAAAACAATAATCAAAGACGACACTACGATTCTCAGAGTGTTTTTTGCCAACATCAAGTTGTTTTCCTGACAACAACTATATAATAGCTTAACGCATTATACGAAATTAGCTGATTTGAGACAAACTGATTGCTGCTATTGGGTAATTTAGTTACCCGTCAACAAATCGACATTCAGCGCATCCAGTACGGCTTGGATGGGGCTAAAGATCGTCGAAACGCCAGAGCCAGCAAACAGCAGGCCGACTGCATTCGCTGAGTCTTCTGCTACGATCAATGAGCCAGAGTCGCCACCTGCGCTCATGTTGGTCGTCAGCACCTGCCCTGTAAAACGCGCTGTCTTGCTGCCCTCAAGCGTAGCATACGCCACATCGACCGTGGCATTCACCAGCGTCACCACGCCGGTGGTAAAGCCTGTCGTCCGCCCGGATTTACGCACGCGCATACCTAACGTGGGTTCCATGCTGCCTGCAATTGCCCCAATGTTGAGGATTTCCCCACTGAACATCGTCGGTTCGATCAGGCTGGCAACTGCGCAATCGACAGCATTGGTGGGTATGGCGGCCTGTGCCGAAACGCGATCAACCACCACAGGTGCTTCAACCGCGGAGGCAGATGCTTTCAACTGCTTTTCGGAGCCAACCGCTCTGGCCATGAAGTTACCCAGGGTTACGACCAGATCGACAACATCGCAGCCAGTTTCGTTTGTGGGCGGCGTTCCAGTACCCGGACCCGGGTCTTCCGGTTCATCGACTGGATCGCCGATGTACTTCAAAGGCACCCAGCGCTCCAGCCGTGCGACCATATCCGCCGGGTTCTGGCCATGATCGGTGGGGCCGGGTTGCAAAATCGCATCCCCGACCAGGGCGTCGTTGCTATTGGCCATGACGTGATTGTTGCTGAGCATCATGCGCTGGCCCGTGTCGCGGTCAACGACGATGGTGCCTAATGTGCCCGCTGTCACTTTGGTATGCCCGATGCTGACGCCGCTGGGAATGATAGGCCGCCAGCGGCTGCGTGGCGTTAAGGATTCCTGCGCTACCAGATGCCCGACTTCCACAACGTCGGTAATCGCGCCGTCCATCTCCCTAGGGACTAGATCCGCCGGGTCCAGTGCTTCGATGGGCTTTTTCTGTTCGACCATTGCCACAAGCGCAACCTCGTCAGTAGGTTCCCCCATGTAATCACGGTAGCCGACAGCCACACCCACCACGTTGGCCTTGGACAGGAGAATGTTCTGAAAGCGTTGTTGTGCATCGAGCATTTGTTTAATCATGGGGCCGTTCCTTTGATAGGGTATTGAGTGATGAAAGGGCCGGATATGCACCGTCTAGTCTATTACCTGGCGCATCCGCTGCGGACCGCATCTCAAAATTACAGTCTACATTGTAATCCTAATTGTATGACGAAGTCAGATATTCGCATATCACAAAAACGAAATTGTTCGCATGAAGTTTAAACCCCTGTAAATGGTGTATTGGCGAAAATGTAACAAGAATGTATTAAAAATTAATTTCAATATTGATTACAAACGATTCATTAACTGTAATGCGTATATTCATATGAATCTTGTTACATTGATGATTTTTGCTACGATAATCGTTGTTACGAGCGTTTTTCGAAAAAAACAAGCAAAAAAGGGGGGTAATTAGGCCCAGAAAGCTTGACATTCCTTTACAAAATTTCATATAATGCAGCGAAGATGAGCAAAGAATTAAGTTTGCTTGTCGCGCACATATTCGCATAAGGTCTCGTTCTGTGAAAACCAACAATACCAGCGCACTTAACAAGCGCGTACTCAAGATAAATGTTGGTTTTTTGTTATCTGATGGCCCAGGTCACAGCCACGATTCTCGTCTGGACATCGCTGAACCGATTAAAGTCGCAGACGATCTGCTCATTAATAAGATAGATGGTAAGCTCAGACTGAGCCGGATGAAAGAAGGCATCCTCGTTCAGGCTGACTTGACCGTTGTCGTCGATACGCAGTGCAATCGTTGCCTGGATACCTTTGAACAGGAACTCAACATCCAACTGGAAGAGCTTTACGCATACCCGCGTCCCATCGGTCAATCCGAGTTTTACGTGGGTGCCGATACCATGCTTGATCTGGCCCCTCTGCTACGGGCGGAGGTCTTGATCCAGATGTCGCATAAAACACTATGTCGCCCGGATTGTAAGGGCTTGTGCCCTACCTGTGGCGTCAACCTCAATAATGAGCAGTGTGATTGCGACCATGAGTATATTGATCCGCGATTGGCGGATCTTAAAAAATTGCTGGATTCTAGCGATTAACACCGTGAGTGGTTAACGCGACCAGCAGGTAGCGCGACATCAGCGATGTGACAAGTCTAAGCTGTGGAATAATGACTGGGCATTGCGGTGTAACGCGCTCGAACAACCTAGGGGAAGCTGTCGGCTGGGGGAGCCGGCTTATAGCAAAATATTATTTGGCAAGCGTCACAACTAAATTGCATTTGGCGACCCATAAAGCGTACACGATCCGGGTAGTTAGCTTTTCCTTCATAACTACCAACTAGACCGAACACTGGGGGTTCATTTTGACGACTTACGATAGTTTTCTAGAAGATTCTTTTGATCGTGGTTTTGGTAGTAATGAGCGTACCTACAGCAAAAATTCCATCGACCTTGAGGAAAGCGACGACTTCGATGATTACTTCCTCACGTCAGACATGGACTACGATGAAGCTGATGACGATTTCGATGAAGACGATGATGATGATTACGATCTCAGCGAAATCGCTAGCAGCGATACCATCGGTCTCTACTTAAAGGAAATGGCCCGCGTGCCCTTGCTCGATGAAGTCGAGGAGGTGTCCTTGGCCAAGCGCGTAGAAGCAGGTCGCAAGGCGCACAAGCAGCTCAACAAAAGCCCGGAACACGAATGTGCCGATGAATGGCGCTTCTTCATCCAAGATGGCCAGGATGCTCGTGAGCATCTCATCAAGGCCAATACCCGCCTGGTTGTTTCAATTGCTAAAAAATATATGACGCGCGGCGTGCCCTTCCTCGACCTGATTCAGGAAGGCAACCTGGGC
Organism: Anaerolineaceae bacterium; assembly: GCA_002699585.1. Classification (GTDB taxonomy): domain Bacteria; phylum Chloroflexota; class Anaerolineae; order Aggregatilineales; family Phototrophicaceae; genus Phototrophicus. The sequence continues at coordinate 410,578 of PABP01000014.1, forward strand.
CTGATGAAAGCCGTCGAGAAGTTCGATTACAAGCGCGGCTTCCGCTTCAGCACCTACGCCACCTGGTGGATTCGTCAGACCATCACCCGCGCCATTGCCGACCAGAGCCGCACCATCCGCGTCCCGGTCCACATGACCGACCGCATCCGCCGCCTGTTCCGTATCGCCCGCGATCTGGAGCAAGAACTCAGCCGTAAGCCCACGGTCGAGGAATTGGCGGAAAAGATGGAGATGGAGCCGCGCAAAGTCCAGTGGATGCTGAAAGTCTCCTGGCAGCCGCTCAGCCTGGAGCGCCCGGTGGGTGATGACGAAGACAGCGAACTCGGCAGTTTCATCGTCAATGACAGCGAGCCGACCCCGGCAGAAGCTACTTACGACACCATGCTCAAGGAAAAATTGGAAGAACTGCTCACGACGCTTACCCCGCGTGAAGCCCGCATTCTGCGCTTGCGCTTTGGTCTGCAAAATGGCCGCAGCTACACATTGGAAGAAGTCGGCCAAAAGTTCGGCCTAACCCGCGAACGTATTCGCCAGATTGAAGGACGTGCATTGCGCCGCCTGCGTCATCCACGCCGCAGCCGGAAATTACGCGACTACCTCTAGAACGCACGGATGAGCACAGCTCATCGGCGACGCTAGGGTCAGTTGCCTTTACGGGAAAACGCAATCACGGGACTTAAGGGACACGTCAGATAACGTGTCCTTTTTATTTGTTCGTTTGCGAGGGGTTATTCGTCGCCATCCTGGCGCAGGTGCAACAGACGCAGCACCTTATCGACCACACTGAGCACGCGCGTCCACAAAATCGCCGCGATGATCTCGCGCACGGCCTTGTCATTTTCCAGTGCACGTTCAATATCCAGCGCGGAGGTGAAGGCGGCAATCGCTGCATCATAATGGCTCATGATACGTTCTGTTGCCGCCAATTGCTGTAACGCCTGACTTTCGAAATACGGATTCATCGCCCGGTGGGCGATGTCCGCCGCGCGCCGTTGATAATCAACAGCAAGGATCGGCTCGCGCTGGTGCAAATGCAGGATCGCGATATGCAGTGACGCTTGCGCCTCGATGATCGGCGTGTTGGTATCATCGCTCTTGCGCACGACGGCATCGTAGCATTTACGCGCCTCCGCGAAATCGTCCTGCGCGATGTACGTTTCACCCAAGTGCAGCATGACCGCGGACTCCAGGGCTGCATAATGGGACTGCCTCGCGATTTCATAAGCACGTCCAAAATAGCTCAGTGACTTTGAGGGCTGTTTCATCGCCAGATGCAGTACGCCGATGGCATCCAGCACATAGGCCTGCAGAATTGCGAATTTATGATCCATCGCCCGCGCCAGGGCATCGCTCAAGGCTTGCAGTGCCAGGTCATGGTTGCGGACTTCGACATAATACAAACCGAGCACATGCAGCGCCTCGATTTGTAGGGTCGCATCGTCTATTTCAGTTGCGATGTCCAGCGTTTCCCGCGCATAGGCATGGACCGTCCCCGTTTGGCCCACCGCCAGCATGACGGCCGCCAAGCCGCATAACGCCTGACTGACCCCGGCCACATAGCCAATATCATGCGCCAGATTGAGCACCTCACGATAATCATCGCGTGCTTCGTAAAATTGCAAATGGCCCGTATGCAGGATAGTGGCGCGTTCCAGCAGGGCATTACACGTCACTTCCGCGACGCCTGCGCTGCGGCTCTGGTCAATCGCTCCATTCGCCAGGATCAGGGCATCCTTGTATTTGCCCAACCCGCGATGGCTGGCCGCTAACCCCACCAGCGACATGGCTTCCGTGATCGGATCATGGGCATCGCGCGCTGCCACTAGCGTTTTTTTGCATATATCGATGACGCGCTGGAAGTCGCCCAGGGCCATCATATCAACGATGCCCGTTCGTAGTTGTGCGCCTGACCGATTGATCGTCTGTCGATTCATCGTGTATCGCTTCCTTACGTTCTTATGCTATTCATCTTAAACGAACGCACGAAACGACACAATAAGCAGTCATCCAGCTATAGCGAGGTCCAATCTGCTGCTCATCTGCGAACCGGGTCGCCATGACCCATATAAACAAGAAGGCGACCCGCAGGCCGCCTTCTTGAGTGTCTCGATTGCTTTACTTACGAAAAAGCGAGTTTACGAAAAAGTGAGGACTCGCACTACCGGGAGGACGAGTCCGACAACTATCAAGACGACGAACCGGCCAGAAAGCCCTACTGATAGCGGGCTAAATATGGTACAGTGTCGGCCAACATCGACTGTCGCTTGTGGTGATCTTATCGGACTATGACCCAAACACACCCTGAAAAACAGAAAAATCATCTTGCACCCAACAAACCGTCCCCTGTGCTGGTGATTTTTGCCATCGTGCCGCTGCTGGCAATATTGGCCGCCATGCTGATGGTCGCTTTGCAACCTACCCAGGCCACAGTAACCGCCGATACGGTCAACAGCCTGAACTACAGTGCCAATAATTATCTGGATAAAGAAGCGCCCTTCTTTGAGCTGGTTACGCTCGATGGAGAGGTTGTCACGCTCGATGACTATGCCGGGAAGACGCTGTTCCTCAACTTCTGGCAGACAACATGCCCACCTTGTGTCCGCGAGCTGCCCGCTTTTTCTGAGTTCGCGCATGACAAAACCAGCCAGGACATCGAAGTACTGGCCGTCAACTTCGACGAAACCAGCGAACGCATCACCAACTTCTTAGCAGAAATTGATGTCGTGGGCCTGCCGGTCGCGCTCGACCCGACCAGTGACGTCCGCCGTACCTATGGCGTCCGGGATATTCCGGTGACATTCATGATTGATGGGGATGGCATCGTCCGCTATTGGAAGCTCGGTGCGATGGATTACTTCGAGATGGAAGAATACGCCGCCCTCATGTTGACCAGTGCCGCTGCCAACGAGGGATAGGGCACCACTCTCAGGGCCGATGTGTGCCCTGCAAAAATTGCCTAACGATTTGGCGCAGCGTGATAACCTGATCTTCGTCGTGGATGGATGCCGTCGCCAGGGGTAGCCGCCGACCATCGCGCAGGGCTAAAAACAGGCCAAACACCCTTACTTCATCGTTCTTTTCCACAGCCAGATGCGAAACCGCGTACAGCGATAGCTCAATCGTTTGCATGCTCCAGCCGCGTGGCTGTTGCAACGTGACCGTTTCTGTGACGCGATTGAAGGTGCAGCGCGTCCCGCGCAAGCTGGCGTTCAGTGCGAGGCTGCCGAAGCCTATCAAAAACAGTGCCACCAACAGCCACATAATCCAGCCGACCCAATCCATCAAGTCAAACGTGTCCAATCGCCCCAATCCCTGCAAGGTGATGCTGACCAGTGTCAGCGTACTAAGCAGCGTGAACAGTGCCATGATAACTGCCATCATGGACCGTCGCTTTTGCAAGACCAAGCGCGTGGATGTGTGCTCGACAATGTGCATAGGATTCTCTTAAACAAGCTATTTCATCAGTGTACTGTACCTCAAACAGCCTTGCTTGACGCTCATGACGTAAAAAATGACGGGTTCCCTGCGTCTATAAGGTATAAGCTCGCTCCTATAAGAAGAGGAATCCACATGCCCGTTTTTGACACACCGATCACAACCGATAGCAACAACCTATCGAAAATTCTCAAGCAAGACCTGCCTGTGCTGCTCCTGCTGCACGAAGGTCAGCGTGATAAACCGCTGGAAGATGCCCTCAACAAAGTCGCTCGCAAGCAAAAAGGCGACCTGCTGGTCGTCAAAGTGGATGTGCGCGAGAATCCTGGCATCCATAGCGACTACAAAAATATCGCCACGCCAGCCATCATCAGCTTTGACGCTAAGGGCAAGGCCCAGGCTGAGATCGATTATGCCCGTCCGGGTGATGTTCGCAGCCATGCGGCTTTCCTGGTGAATGGCAAGCCGCTGCCGCAAGATAAGCCCAAGGCGCAGGCATCAACCAGTAATGGCAGTAGCAACGGTAGCAATGGCAAACACAGCGGACCCATCCAGGTCAGTGATAAAACCTGGCGTAACGAAGTGCTCAAGAGCAAAGTACCTGTGCTGGTCGATTTCTGGGCGCCCTGGTGTGGACCCTGCCGCAGCATCGCGCCTTATGTTGAGCAGCTTTCCAAGGAATACGCGGGGCAGATCAAGGTGGTTAAGCTGGATACCGATCGCAATCAGGTGATGGCCCGCCGCTACGACATCCGCAGCATCCCGACCTTCGCCGTCTTTGATAAGGGACAGCAGGTCGCCCGGATGAGTGGGGCCAACCCCAGCGGCATCAAGCGCATGGTGGAACAGGCCATTTCCTAATCGGGAAAACCATTACAGGTCATCGAATGCAGGGTGGTAACGAACGAAGCCGCCCTGCATTTTTGTTTCCTCATGCAGGGGCAGCACCATAAAATAGGGATGATCGCCTTCGCCTTCGGTATATACGCTCTGGTAGCCTAGTGGCACTGCCGGAACAAAGCCGAAGCGCGGGTAGTATTCCGTGTGGCCCAGCAGAAAAACCAAGTCATAACCCAGCTTACGGCAGGCGTCGATGCCTGCCAGTACCAGTTGGCCGCCAAACCCCTGCCGCTGGATATCGGGTAGCACCGCCACCGGGGCCAGCCCAATCGCCTTTAGATGGCTATCAGCGCCTTCCATCGTCATTGGCGAAAAAGCGATATGCCCGACAATCTGCCCCTCATGCTCGGCCACCAGTGAAACAGCCAACGCTCCCTGATCGCGCAAGGCATCGACCAACTCGGCCTCGGCTTCTGTTGGGAATGCAGCTGCGTTCACCGCATAAATAGCGGCTATATCCTGTGGTTTTTCAGGTCGTACTGTCATTGATTAGCCAACTCCATCAGTTGATCCATCGCCTGCTGAAAGAAACGGCGGCGTTGTCCGCGTTCGGCGGCGCTGCTCAGGTGCTCCTGATGGAACGCAATCGTGCAGCGGCCATCATTGGCCAGCACCCGCACCTGGATCGTTGAGGTGCGCACTGCACCAGGCGGGTCAAACGTCAGCCGAATATGTGACAGCGGCTTAAACACGCGGATTTCGCCCGTTGTGCCATCTTTAAGCTGGTATGGCTCGCCCTTAGCGAAGGTGATATTTACCGGATCTCCCAACCATACTTTGAGACCCCCATCAGAAAATAGCAAATCCCAGGCATCTTCGACTGACATTGCCACCGTCCGGCGCACGCCAATCTGCCAGCCGGCGTCTTTTGTCAATCCCACTGGCCGCTTCAAATCAGGATCAGGCATGGTGGTTCCTCCAAACAAATGTTCTCTAAAAAGTATAGCATAGAAATCAAAAAGCCGACTCACTGGGGTCGGCTTTTTTGATGCAATGTCTGTATCTGTTTTAGCTCTCTAGCACAGCCTTGTTGACCACATTCTCCGGCTTGTTGTGCAGCAGGGTATCGATGACCAACTGGGCTGCTTCCACAGCGACCGTTACTTGGGCATCGCTGGTACTGGCTGCCAGATGTGGCGTATGAATCACGCCATCCAGACCGATGAGCGGGTTGTCCTCGGCGGGTGGCTCCGGCTCATAGACATCCAGCGCGGCTCCGGTGACCTTGCCGGACTTAATGCCCTCAGCCAGGTCGGCATCATTGATGAGGCCACCACGGGCTGCATTGACGATGCGCACGCCGTCTTTCATCTTGGCGATGGCCTCGGCATTGATCATGCCGCGTGTTTCGTCCGTGATCGGCGAATGCAGGCTGATGAAATCCGCATGGGCGAACACCCCATCCAGATCGAGCAGGACGACGCCTATTTCACTGGCGACATCTGCCGGAAGGTAAGGGTCATAGGCGACGACGTTCATCTCAAAGGCCTGGGCGCGTTTGGCAATCGCTTGGCCGATGCGACCTAGCCCGACCAGACCGAGCGTCTTACCCTTCAGTTCTACGCCTACATATTTTTTGCGATCCCAACGACCGGCACGTAGAGAGGCATCCCCTTGGGGAATGTGGCGCGCGAGGGCAATCATCAGGCCAAACGTGTGCTCGGCGGTGGAAATGGTATTGCCGCCCGGTGTATTGACCACATAGACGCCGTGTTCAGTGGCGGCATCCAGGTCGACGTTATCCACGCCGACACCAGCGCGGGCGACGATCTTGAGATTGGGTGCAGCAGCAAAGACGTCGGGTGTGATTTTCACGCCGCTGCGGATAATCAGCGCGTGGGCATCGCCCACCTGCGCAACCAATTCTTCCTGGGTCAACTTGCCAGGGAAAACGACATCCAGGCCGTCAGCCGCGTCGATCAGATCAACCGCTTTCTGGTCTACGTTATCGGGAATCAAGACAGTATAGCTCATGGAATTGCCTCATATTTGGGTGAGTGGATGGGCTTGTTTCGGTGGGGCGTGCTAATGCCCTCATGAATTGATGTTTTCGTAGGCAAACTGCGTCCGCTTTCAAAACATGATGTAGGGGCACAATATATTGTGCCCCTACGGTCGTTGTATGGGATTACTTGCCCAGGAAAGCATCCAGGCCGTCGAAGACCTCTTCCAGGACAGCCGGTTGCAGGTCGCCCATGTGCGGGATGCGGAACGTCGGGCCTTTGATCTTGCCGTAGCCCTTGTCCATCGCAAAGCCGCGTCCGGCCATGAACTTGGCCATCTCGTTGACGTCGATGCCGACTTCGCGGTTATCGACAGTGGTCACGGTATTGGAGCGATAGGCTTCGTTGGCATACAGGCCAAACCCGCGTGATGTCGCCCATTCGTGGGTCATTTCTTTCATGGCGATGTGCCGCGCCCAGCGATTTTCGATGCCCTCGGTCAGGATGTCATCAAGCTGCTTGTCGGCAGCATACATCAGGCTGACGGGCGGTGTGCTGGGGGTATTGTTCTTGGCAGCGGATTTCGCAATCGACAGGAAGTCGAAGTAATAGCCGCGATGCTCAATTTGCTTGGCGCGTTCTAGTACGCGTTCGCTGATGGCGACGAAGGCCATTCCTGGCGGCAGTGCGAAGGCTTTCTGGCTGCTGGTCAGCACCAGGTCAAGGCCCCACTCGTCGACGCGCATTTCTGTCCCTAAAAAGCCGCTGACGCTATCGACCATAATCAGCGTATCCGGTGCTTGCTCACGAACAACGGCGGCGATGTCTTTAACGGGGTTGGTGACGCCTGTGCTGGTTTCGTTATGTACCAGGGCGATGGCATCATAGGGGCCGTTATCCAGGGCTTCAGCGACCAGTTCCGGCGTGTGGGCTTGGCCCCATTCGACCTGCACGGTATCGACCTGTTTGCCATTCGCTTGGCTGATGTCGGCCCAGCGCTCACTGAATGCGCCGCCTGTCAAATGCAGGACTTTCTGGTCGTCGCGGATGCAATTGCGCGATGCACCTTCCCAAAAGCCCGTGCCAGATGCGCCTATCATGAGCACCTTGTTCTCGGTGAAGAAGGCTTTTTGCAGTTTTTCATGCATGCGGCCATACAGGTCTGCAAAGGCAGACGAACGGTGGCCGATCATCCACTGGCTTTGTGCTTCTAGGATTTCCTTACGGACCTCAACTGGCCCCGGCAAAATCAAGTACTGATGGTCACGACTCATAAATGGGTGCCTCCCTGCTGGATGCGATCATAATCGGTTGAATGCTATTACAAATTGCCTTGTATAAATGTCTTTTTGATTAATTATCGGCAAATGTGGACGGTGCAGATATTTTCTAGTCCAATGGGCCTGCTTTGGCCAAGAGAGCGTCCATTTCTTCAATAAATGCCAGCGTGCCGCGCTCTAATTTTTCGGTCAACAGGTTCAAATCGCTGAAGTCAGGGTCATTGACGAGGACATGCTCCAGAATCGAATCAACGAACCTTCCTTGTGGCACGACTGGATATGTGTCCCAATCGCTGGCTTGGATGCGTTCGCAATATTCGGCCTGCACGCGCTTATTCATGCCCGATAGCCAGACCTCAAACCGAAACGCTTCATGCTGGAACACAATCGGTATTTTTAGCTTGTTTGCCTTGAGTGCTGCCGGAAACACCGAAAAATACGTCATATCCATATAGCCGTAGTAAACACTACGCGACACCTCAAGATCAGGATATGATTTCGCGAAGTGCGTTCTGAAGCCCATGATATAGTCCATCAACCCACGATAGGCCGTTTGAATCGTGCCTCTTTCGAGTTGTGTTTTGTATTCCACCATGGATTCTTGTAGCGATGCCATGTTTCACCTCGCTGCCAATTTCAAAACGCACGCATTGTAGTGTAGCTCAGAAAGGTTGCACAGGGGAGTGTTGTACAAAGCCTGTGACGAAATGCACAAATACCGCCGGATGTCCGTTATATCTGTGCGTCGTTAGGATGTCATTGTTGGGACCAACTGCCAACGTCGTTTTCGTCTAGATCAAAAAACAGTTCCACAATGAGCGTCCACAAGGATGCGCTAACCGCTGCCAGGTTTTTTGCGAAATCGGCCCTGGCATCGCCATCAGAAACGTCGGTTATTTGTCGCATCACGACGAAGGGCGTGTGATTGAGTTTACTCACAATGGCCGCTGAATAGCCTTCCATCTCGATACAGTCACCGCTGAACGCCTCAACTAATGTGCGCTTTTCTTGCTCGTCCGCAATCGATTTATCACCCGTAAGGATGGAACCCAGTTTGTAGGTTTTGCCGTCCTGTTTGGCTTGTAAATGGGCCAGGGTCTGAGGATAAACCTTAGTCCAGGGTTCGCCTTTGTAGCCGTCTATCGCCAAAGCCGTGATGTCAAAGTCGAACTGCTTAAATTGTGTGCCAATCACAATATCGCCAACAGCCAGCTCCGGTGACAATGCCCCAGCCGCGCCGACGAAGATCAGTAAATTGGGTTGAAAATGGTCGATGACCCATTGCGTCCTGGCCGCTGACAGCACTTTGCCTTCCCCGGTAACGACCGTGATGATGTGGTGATTTTGTACCGCACCCTGCACCGCTTGATGGTAACCATAGTCGGTCACAGAGGGTTCTTCGATCATCTGCCGGATGGAGCGCATCTCGTCTTCCATGGCGGCCAGGATGGCTATTTTCATTTGTATGCCTCACACATCAGTACGAAAAAGCTAGAAACGAATTGCCTAAGGTACAAATTCAAAACGCACATATTGAATTGTGACTTAAACAGCATGCACAGGGGAGTATTGCACAAAGCCTGTGATAAAATGCACAAATAACGCCCGATGATCTGTATATGAGATGGACACCATCACAAATTACTGGCTCTCAATACTTATCTCCAGAATTATGTTCTGGTTCATAGAATTCCGATATAATGTGTGTAAATGGTTGATACAGAGATCATTGCTATGAGTAACATATTGCGGGCTACCATACTGACAGTAACTTACATTGTCAGTGTTATAATAACTATATTCTTAATTGGTTTTGTGTTGTGGCTTATCGCACCTAAATGTGGTATGTCATGTCTTGGATGGACGCCAATAGCACCTATGTTTCTTGAGACAATCGTATTCACAATAATAATTGTAGTGCCTATACTGATAACTTTCCTTATAAACCGACAACTGGATACGAAGGTGGTAGTGAAAGCCAAGAGCTAGTATGTATTGAAGTCAAACAGCATCATGCTTGCTAGTTTTAATTTACAATAATGAATATCTGCGACAGACTGTATCCAATGCAAACTTCAACACCTGATGTGCCCTCATTTGTCCTTCTTCACCGTCGGTTTAATTGACCCTTTCTAGCCTTTTATATCTTCTACCTAACCAGTATCATTCCTATAGACAAGAATCCTATTCCCAACCAAGCGAGCAAAAAACATGATGTTTGAAACCGAGCGCCTGTATGCGCGTCATATGGGGCCGCAAGACCTCGACGGATTGGCTGCGCTGTGTGCCGATCCCATCGCTATGCAGTACATGGATGATGGCAGCACGCTCACCCGTGAGCAGTGCGACCAGTGGATTGGCATCTGCCAGGTGAAATATGCGGATCGCGGCTATGGCACATCGGCCATCATCGAAAAAGGCACGGATGCCTATGTCGGCTTCTGCGGCGTCGTGCGCACGCCGGAAAACGACTTTGATGAGATTATCTATGCGCTGGGCCAGGATTACTGGGGCAAGGGTTACGCAACGGAAATCGCCAGGGGCATGCTGGATTATGTCTTCAGCGTATCCAAGTTGGATGCCATCTGGTCGACCATCAACCCGGCCAATACGCCATCTATCCATATCATGGAAAAACTCAACATGCGTTTTGATCGTGATGGGATTAATGAGGATGGCAGCATCACCAAATATTACGTCATCACGCGCGAGGAATGGGCCGCTCTGTAGCCAAACGTACTGTAGGAAACAAAAAACCCGCCAGTGGCGGGTTAGTGTGCTGAGGCCCAGACTTGAACTGGGGACCCATGCATTTTCAGTGCATTGCTCTACCAACTGAGCTACCTCAGCGAAGTAGGCCGATTGTATATGGCGACCCACTTGCATGTCAAGTGTGGCATAGGCAAAATAACCTTACCATAGCCACGGAACCAGCCGATAGCGCGTTTCCTGGGCATAGTCTGTGTAACCGGGTAGTTCTTTTTGCAGCGCACGATCTTCTAACCCTGTACGGATGACCATTACTACCCCGCCGATGACTGCCGGAATCACCGCATAGACTGAATTTAGCAGCAGGGGCATCCCAATGAAGAAGGCGATAATGACGCCTACATAGCCCGGATGGCGCACATAGCGATATGGGCCATCCGTGATGACCTCATGGCCGCGATCATCCTGCACGCGTACCAACGTTTCAAAATTGCGATTGACCACCATCGCCCAGGTCATAATACCGAAGCCGGCCACCATGAGCATCGCGCCTTCGCTAGCCAACCACGCTGGGAACGCACCTGTCCAACCATAGCGATAGTCCAGCGCGCCCACGACTACCACCCCGATCCAGGCCATCCCATACAACGATACCAGCACGAAATCCCAGAACTTGAAGCCTGCGGCTTGCCGGCCACGCGCATTCAGCAGGTCGGGGTTTGTCCGAATGAGCACGAGGGTCATGCCAACCCAGACGAGGGCATGCACGATATTAAAGACCCATCCCCAGGCCCAATCGGTCGTCCCTGCTAACAGGAAAACGACAACGCCCAGGATGATGGGCGCAAAAATCTGCTTGGCGATGGTGTTGTATCCCCAGATGTTGAGCTTTGAACGAGAGGTTTCTGTCGACATAGCACACCTCCACGTGATGCTATATCGTCTATTATATGGATATTTTGGCTTTCAGCGTGCGTATGCCCAGAAATTGCGAACAGTCCTGAGTTTATGATTCGGCTTGTTCGATGAAAAACCGCAGTTGCTTCTCGGTCACATCGGCTTCCGATTTGAACTTTAAGTGACGGCGGAACTCACCGGAGCCTTCCAGTAGATTTTCTGGATCGTCCAGTTTGTACCCCTGCGTGAAGTCGAACTTCACGTGATGTTTTGACACGAACAAGCCGCCAAAATCCTCATCCAACGCGAACAGAATACCGCCGTACTTGATGGTTTCATCAGCCTGTGGATGGCAGGCTAACATGATGTGCCGCGCCTGCTGCACGATCTCGTATTTGTCGATGTCCGTCGCCATCAAGTCGTCAAGGAACTGCTGAACTTGCTCATTCTCAGATACGGCGTAATCCGTCATTTGCCTCCTTTTTAGAACATGCGTTCCGTCTGCATTATAGCGGCATCCGTTCTTTACTGCAATCGAGCGATGCTGTGGCACCCATTTTGCTTGTGATTACTGTGTACGAGCATCTTCGTAGCGGCTTCTCCGATGATCCGCATGGTTTTTATCATTATATCAAGTGATTGTTACGTTCCTTATCGGTAATTAGGTGTAATATAAAGCTATGGCGGGTTGCTTACTGATGAAGTACCCAACCCACAGGAGTCTAATATGAAGCAACTTTTCGTTTTTTCCCTGATGGTTGCTCTGTTATTGGCTCATCCTCCGTCTTTGGCACAAGATGAAACCGACTGTGACCCCGCCATACTCCGTGAGTGGATGATTGCTCGTCAGGCCTGGCGCAATGAAACCACCAAAGTCTGGAACGAAGGCGACGATGTTCTTGAGGTTGCCCTCATTTTCCATGAGCATCTACAGGCCATTTCTGAATTGGAGCGCCCCAAATGCGCTGACGAAGCCATGCTCTGGACCTACTATTACTATCATATCACCCAACATTATCTGCTCTGTTACAATTCCGAGCGTGCCGATTGTAACGACACCGTTCTCCAGGAACAATCCGATGCCTATGGGGCACATATTGTCCCTATCATAGAAGATTTAGAGGCCATTGCAGGCATTGACCTAGATGATTATGTTGGCACGATTTTCGTTGAGGACTTGTCAGCGGTGGGAAGCGTTGCTACTAATGTAGTAGAAGGTGATGACGAACGTATCGCTGAGTATGAACAATCGCCCTTCTTCATATCGGGCGAACTCGAAATCGATGATGAAGATGGCGATGGTATCCCTCACTATGCATATTTCCTTGAGCCGATAGAAGTCATACCGGGTGTTAGAGTCATACAGGCGGCATCGTTAACCCCTGGTTCATCCAGTGGTAGGGTGACATTAGGCATATTCAATAATACGGATCAGGTACAACAGATTGAATACGTGCTGGACATTCCCAAGTCTTTTGCTGCCGATGTCAGTGATCTAACGTTTTCATTGGAACCTGCCCAGATCATCAACGCGGATCCGGTTGTGGTATTCAACGTCAGCACCGATCCAAACGATTTTACCCTGATAACGGGTGATTCAAGCAATGTACAGCCCTTCAATGACGATATGACAGACGTGCTGACGATTCTCAAATCATTTGAATATGAACGCAACCGTCGTTACTGTGATGAGCAAAATGCAACTAACCAGGCCTATTGCTACCGGTCTTTGATGACTCACTTCCCCAATCATGTCACTGATGTTGATTGTGATCGGCTTGGTCAGGCGATTGATGTGACTAACCCGAATCGTGAAGCCTGGTACCTGGCTTGTCGAGCCATTGTCACCCATGATGGTTGGGAATGCAGCCGTCTGGATGACACCTTTGCCCAGGGTGAATGTCGTGCCAATGTCGCAAAAGCTCTGACCGGATGGTGTGAGAATCTTTCTGGAGAAGCGGAAACATCATGTCTAGTGGATGCGGCAATTACATCCGGTGTAGAGCTTGTCTGTAGCCAGATTCCGGCTGATTATGCGGCCCTAAAGACGGCTTGTCAGGCGCAGGTGACCTCAGACCCATCTATTTGTAAAACGCTAGAAGAGACGGCGAGCCGTCTCGCTTGTTGTGAAACGTTCGCGGGTACAGATGCCTATGATCAGTGTGCTGGTGACGCTGCCAGCAGTTCGGTACCGGTTGCTACTGGGCTACCGCGCGAAGGCTATTATCATGTTGTGTCGACAACATGGGGTACCCTCTATGATGGTGAGACCCAGCATGATGATTATTACGTGGCGCTCAAGGTATGTGATGAAGGTGAACGCATTGACTATGTGGGCGCATTTGATCCTGATAGTCTCAATTCCCTCTGTATCCGCCGGGACCAATATGGGGGCCTATTCTGGCGTGTCACTCCGGGCGAGTATGAATCGACATCAGAAGAAGGCTTTGCTCAGATAAGTGTGGAGTCCGAGACACAACTTCATTACTACCGGGAAAACATGAGTCATGGCTATAGCAGTTATACGGATTCAGTGTTCGAGTGGTATAGCGAGTTTGAATCGCCATAGGGTGAGGCAAATGAAGTGATGATATGTGGGCCTGGTTTAGCAGATAGCGAACCAGGCCCATATCAATTAGCTCGTAACCAGCATCCCCGCTGCGGTTTCGCCGATGGTCTGTATCGCCTGATCGATGACATCCCCTGTCACCATCGTGAAGTTGAGGCGCATCGTGTTCTGCCCGACACCCGGCTCGAAGAAGAAATATTTGCCCGGTACAAAGGCCACGCCGCGTTCCACACAGCGATGATACAGTGCCTCGGCATCAAAACCTTCTGGCCCGACCAACCACAAGAACATACCGCCTTCCGGGTGCGTCCAGGTGAAGCCCTCCGGCATATGTGTTTGCAGCGCGGTCAGCATGGCATCCCGTCTCGGCTGATACAGCTCAATGATGCGCGGTAGATGGTCTTTCAAATAGCCGCCCGTCAGATACAGGGCCGCAATCGCCTGACCAAAGGACTGTGTATGCAGATCCACGCCCTGCTTGGCGATAATCAGCCAGCGCATGAGCGCCTTGGGCGCAACTGTAAAGCCAATGCGCAGCCCCGGTGCCAGAATCTTGGAAAAGGTACTGCTGTAAATCACATGCTCGGGTGCGTAGGATTGTAATGTCGGTAGGGCCTCGCCACTGTAGCGCAGGGCACTATACGGATCATCTTCCAGCAGCAGCACATCATACTGCTTGAGCAGCTCCGCCACCCGCTGCCGCCGTTCCAGCGATAGGGTGCGCCCGGTCGGGTTCTGGAATGTGGGCACCAGATAAATCAGCTTGATGGTGTGCTGTTTGAGCACGTCTTCCAGCGCGTCCGGCAGAATGCCATCGTCATCGGTCGGCACGGAAATATAGTCGGGTTCATAGGCGTTAAACGCACTGATCGCTCCCAGGTAGGAGGGCGCTTCAATGGCGATTTTATCGCCGGGGGAGATCAGCACCTTGGCGACCATGTCCAGCGCACTTTGCGAACCGGAGAAAACGCCCAGCGTTTCCGGGGCGACGTTGACCAACCCGCGCGAGGGCAGGTAATTCACTAGCGCCTGGATCAACGGCTCGAAGCCCTCGGTCTTGTCATATTGCAGTGCTGCCGGACCGAACTCATCGAGCACATCGTTGGTAATCTGGCGAATGATCTCAATCGGGAAGCTCTCCGGCGCGGGGATGCCGCCCGCTAATGAAACCATGCCCGGTTGCGCCACCACTTTCAAAATTTCGCGGATGGCACTGGCCTGCATCATGCGGGTACGGGTACTCAGTTTGGAAGAAATGTCCATAAGGCAGCTCGCATCAAGGATTATTTGGGTGAAAGTGTCGGGAAAAGCGACCCGGCCAACGCATAGTCGTCCCCACTGTGCCGCAAAGTGAGGCCCCAATCATAGCACCATAGCAGACCAACAACAGCCTCGTGAGGTGGAAAACTCGCTTTGATTATCATGGTCTTGGTCGCCATTGCACAACAGAGTCATTGAGTTCAGAGTCGGTGAGACGCTGTAGATAAGTTACTTCTTGGTCTACCATATAAATGCTAGTATGTGAGTCATACGGATTATTTTCTCGATAACGACCTGTAAGGGCTATTTGTGTTCCATCGGGTGACCAAACAGCTCGCGTAATGGCTGCTAATGGCTCCAAAGCGCCTTCCCCAACGTGATAAGTATCAAGTCTGTTTGTCTCAATATTGACGATAGCGAGTGTAGGGGACCAACCACCAGCGGAATCTGTAATGAACAATATCTCTTTGCTGTCAGGAGACCAACTTACATGTCCAGCTAGCCCGTCTGTATCTAAAAGGCGTAGATTGCTGCCATCTGGCCCAAAAACATAGATACCTGTGCCCAAACTTCCAGAGCCTGTCCCTGCGAGCATCGTTCCATCTGGGGACCACGACAATAAGCCGATTCGTATCGGCACATCCAAAGTCGTTGGTTCACCCCCGTTCGCTGGCAGCTTGTATAAACGGCCATCCTGAGTAAAGATGATCTGGGAGCCATCAGGCGCGATAGCTAACCCTCCATTTCGGGCAGTATGTTTCGTCAATCTGCGTGTTGGGCTACCTGTCACAGGAACATCATAAATCGCCCACCTAGGCTGTCCGACTACAACTTGGAGATCAATTCCCCAGAAGATAATACGTGTACCATCTGTCGACCAGGCGGCTGTACCTGGATATACATCATATGAATCCGTTAGTAACCGATGATTTTGGCCATCACCATCCATAACCAGCAGTCTGGCATCGGGAAATCCATCGTCACGAAGTGCTTCAGAAATAAGAATACGACTGCCATCAGGAGACCAGTTCCTTGCATTATGTAAATCTGGCGTAAGGCGCGTTTCTTCTCCTGTAGCAACGTTATATGTCCATACGGAACCAGATTTCTCCCCTGTCAGCCGATAGAAAAGGATGAGGTCTGCATCTGATTCTGTAGGCTGCACAAATGGTGCTGACATGAACTGGCTCCAAATAACCAGCATCACGAGGCTAATGAAACCACTCAATCTATACTTCTGTTTCTCCATGGTTTGCTCTCTGCATGAGCTTGCACTAAGAGCCTATATCGGTTTGTATCAAATTCAAAGTCTAGAACTACTTTACTGCCCTGTGACTGACCGCACATTGCGGAAAATGTGCTTGAGCCGCGCGACTGTTTCCGGTGGCAGCGGTGGGCGCTGTAGCGAGGCGATGTTTTCCTGCAAATGCTTGGGATTGCCTGTGCCGGAGAGTGTCACATGCACGCCCGGTTCGTATCGGCAAAAGCGATAGGCCGCATCGGGAATGCTCTCAGCGATGCCATCGGCGGTAAGGAAGCCCAGCGGGTCAGTCATGTCGATGTCTGCCGGGTCTAGTTCGCCGCTTTCGACGAGTCCTTGTAGCACCTCTTTGAAGTAATCCGGCAGGCTGAGCGCGCGCCGTACGACGAACATCATCAACGTGCCGATGTTCTTCTCGATGCACGGTTGCAGCACCGTCTCGCGGGCGCTCTGGTTCAGCAAGTTAAAGCCCACCATGAACACATCCCAGATGTCATCCTGTAGGGCACGTTGCAGCATAGCGTGTTCTTTATCGCCGTTCCAGGCTTCGGTCACGCCAATATAGCGAATCTTGCCTTGTTGCTGCATGTCTTGCAGCACGGGAACAATGTCCTGAACGTAAGCGTCGTATTGCTCCAGGCGCAGGCCGTGCAGGTGGTAAATATCGACATAATCTGTGTCCAGGCGGCGTAGGCTGTCTTCCAGGCTGCTGATGACCACCTCGCGTGACATAGGGCCATCTTCCCAGGTGGATTTTTTCGTAGAAATGACGATGTCTTCGCGCTTGTGGCCCTTAATCGCTTTGCCGACGATGTCTTCTGTGCCATAGACTTCGGCGGTATCGATGAAGTTGACGCCCGCATCCAGGGCTTGCTTTACAATCGCTATCGATTCGGCTTCTTCGATGCCATTATCACGGCTGCCCAATCGGCTGGGACCGCCGCCGCCCATGCCCATGACCGATACTTCCAGATTTGTGCGTCCGAGTGTGATGGTGTCCATGTGGTGTCTCAATCTGTGCCAACGAATTCGATTCCCAGTATAGCCAATTACTGGGCCACCTGCCGCAGACCATCACGCATATTTGAGATGGGACCAGGGTCAGCTTGTCCTACGGACCAGTCAGCCTATAATGGCGCTGTTGGCTCAAAACAGTCTGGAGATCGTATGATCCACGAGCAGGTCGATTTTTTGCAGCATCTCATCGGTACCTGGGAGGGTTTCGGCCATGCGGAGTATCCGACGATTGCGCCGACGCGCTATCGTGAGGTGCTGATCTTCCGTGTGCATCCCGATAAGCCCATGCTGCAAGTCGAGCAGAAAACATGGCGGCAGCATACCGACCTTAGCGAGAGCCTGCTGCACTGGGAATTTGGCTTTATGCGCCAAGCTGACGAAGCGCATTATGATTGGACCAACACCCAGAACAATGGCCGCATTGAGGTCATGCGTGGGCATTTTGGGCTGAATGGTCAGCAAGTCATCGGCGACTTTTCAACGGAAACTTTTGCCAACGATCCGCGTATGATTGAAGCGACAAGGCGGCTGGTGCTGGATGGTGACCAGCTTCGTTACACGCTCTCAATGGCCACCAACGCCCATCCCTCGCTGCGCATCCACCTCGAAGGCGATTTGCGCCGCACGATCAGCCCGTAGAATAAGAGTCACACCGTATGGAAGAAGCCAACAGACCCGCTCATCCCGTCATAGCCATCTGCCCTAAGAGCAAGTGGGCCATGTTTGGTATGCTGTTCGTGCTGATACCCTTGATAGCCTTCACGCTACTAGTGGTGGCAGCTTGGTTACGAGGATGGGGAAGATCATTTCCTGCTCAGTTCTTCATTGCATATCTTATATTGGGATCAGCTTGGGGACTTCTCAACTTCTTTTACCGCTCGCCAACGCTCTGGCTCCACGAAGATGGTATCACTGTGTTGCTGCCTTTCCAGCGCGTGTTTGTGAAATGGGAGCAAATCGCTGAAGTCCGTCGGAGACAAAGTGAAATTTCCTTCTATCAACTGTCTCCTATCAGTCGTCTTCTCGCGTTCCTGTCATTTCGGCGTCGTCCGTTTATTCGGGTGGGAACAAGGCGCAAGAACTATCCTATTTTGCTTGAATCGGTCCTGGCCAACATCCCAGAGCGGGTCCAGGGGCTTGGCCACAACAAAAAACAAAAGTAAGCTAGGATATCGAGACAAGAGAGGAACGTCATGGCAAAGTTTTTCGAGTCACTCAGTGAACAGCACCAGGATTTCATCCGCGCACAAAAGATATTCTTCGTGGCAACGGCCCCACTGGCGGCTGAGGGCCACGTCAATTTGTCGCCGAAAGGCCATGATTGCATGCGTATCCTCGGCCCCAACATGGTCGCCTATCTGGATTTGACGGGTAGCGGCAATGAGACATCGGCGCACATCATGGAAAATGGCCGCGTGACGTTCATGTGGGCCGCGATGGAAGGTCCGCCCAATATCATGCGCACCTATGGCCGCGGTGAGGTCGTGCTGCAAGGCAGCGAACGCTGGCAGGAACTCGCGCCTCTGTTCGATCTGCTCCCTGGTGCACGCCAGATCATCGTCAACCATGTGGAAAAAGTGCAAACGTCTTGTGGCTTCGCTGTGCCCTTCTTCGACTACAAAGAAGAGCGTATGTCTTTGCAGAAGGATGCGCTGCACAAGGGCGAAGATGGCGTCAAGGCCTACCAGCAGGAGAAGAACCAGGTCAGCATTGATGGCCTGCCGACCCCGCTTTCCGTGGGCGAGGGTGACTGATTATGTTGTGCCCATGTAGGCCTTGCCCCTGCTTACCCAACTGATGTATAGACATCAGCGCAGTCGACTGACTCATGCTATAATCGGCGGCTGGTCTTGAATGAGTCTGAATGCAACACTATGGAGCGTGTCATGCTGCGAGGTCGGTCATTGCGTTGGGTGAGTGTTGGGCTGCTGCTGTTGAGCGTGGCGCTGGTCGGTTGTGAACCGCTGGCCCCCTATGAGCCATCTCCGGTAGCGATAGTCATCACCAACACGCCGACCCTGACGCCAACCGCGACCTTCACGCCAACACCACGCCCAGCAACTGCCACGCCGTCCCCCACGCCAACAGTAGAAGCCGCGCCCACAGAGACGGTCGAACCCTGTTTGCAAGAGGGCGGCCAGTTTATCGACATTACCGATAATTTGAGCGAAACGGCCAACGAGAACCTGCGTTACCGGGTCTATGTGCCGCCGTGCTACTTCCAATCGCAGAAGCGCTACCCGCTGGTGATCCTGCTGCATGGCCTCAGCTACCGCGAGCAGCAGTGGGACGAGCTGGGACTCGATGAGACGCTCGACGCGGGCATCCTGAGTGGGCAGGTCGCGCCTATGATTGTGGTCAATCCCTATATGGGGACCATCGGCCAGAATAATATTTTCCCGCCGCAGCCGAGCTATGAGACGGTCATCGTGGATGAACTGTTGCCAGAGATTGAACGTAACTTCTGCGTGTGGGAAGACCGCGACCATCGGGCGATTGGCGGCATTTCGCGCGGTGGCTTCTGGGCCTTTGAGATCGCCATGCGCCACCCGGAGCTTTTCCGCACGGCAGGCGGACACAGCGCCTATTTCCCCAATATCAACGAAGTTCCCGCTGAGTTTAACCCGCTGGAAATTGGCCAGGATACCAGTGCCATGATCGAGGCCGACCTGCGCCTGTACATGGACAACGGTGCATCCGATAGTAGCGGCCCCAGCCAGCAGATCATGTCCTCGCTATTGAGCGAACGCGGCATTCCGCATACGTATCAGGTGCATGCGGCAGGCGAGCACAATAACGATTACTGGGCGGCCCACGTCGCGGAGTACATGCTCTTCTATGGCGATGACTGGCCCAAGTCGATTGATGCGCTGCCAAGTTGCGCCGAACCCAGCCCGTAGGGCAAAAAACGAATTTCGCTGTCGTAGGGACGCAGCACGCTGCGTCCGTTTTTTTGCACAGTCGGGATTCACTATAAACTTCACCGTAGGGGCACAATACATTGTGCCCTTTTTGCGTAATGAACCCCACTTTTGAACAGGCAATTGCCTAAATCTAGCCGACTTATGAACAGATCGCGTATTTGGGGCTGACTTATGAACAGGCAAGATTAAACCCCCATCCTCAGTCCTTCCGCCGAAGGGGGAAAGATGCCTTTCTTCGACCATTCCGGCCTGTAAAAGTCCCCTCTCCTTCGGGGAGGGGATTCAGGGGAGGGGTGGTTTTAATCCCCCTCAAAAGCGATCATGCTCATGTCTGTGACGGGACGGTAGCCGATCTTCTGGTAGATGCTGTTGCTGGTCGGGTTGGCCAGGTCCGTATACAGGAAGCAGTAGCGCCGTCCGCTGTCGAGCATCATCTGGCTGACGGCGGCGACGTTGGCGCTGGCATAGCCCCTGCCGCGCTGGTCCGGCGGCGTGTAGACCGCATTCACACGGATGCCATTTTCAGTCGGGCCGCTGACGCCGCACATCGACACCGGCTGGCCATCGACTTCCCACACGTACAACATGGAAGTGGGCGTACTGATGCGGCGCTCGACGAACTGCACCGCCTGATCGTGGCCCCACTGATGCCCCATTGCCTCATCATTGAAATCAATAATCCAATCGGCCAATAGCGAAACATCGGACGATGTCGCCTGCCGGGCCATTCCCACAACAGGTCGACCGGGCTGCACGGCGGTCAGCTCATACACGCGCTGGGACATACCCATCGTTAGCTTGCGCTTTTGCCCGCTGACATCACACCAGCGATGGGCAAAAGCCGAGGCCACATTTACCGGACCGCCCACAGCCGGAATTCGCGGATACTCACGGCGAATATGGGCGATGAGCAGTTCAATGGCGTCCTGGTTCATCAGTGAAAGTTGCAGCGGGTGGGGCAGCGTCATCATGGCCGAGCCAACGACCTGGCCATCGACCTGTATGGCTGCCAGATAGGCTTCGTCATAGCGGTCGGGCACATTCAGCCAATCCGCGATCACGCCCAGTTGAATGTTGTGAACAGCTTCATCGTGCAGCAAAAACGGAAAAACCGCTTCCTTAAACTGCACTGGCGTCTCATAGCGGATGACGGACATAACGTGCCCTTTTGCTAAATAATTTTCCAAGTTTTTTTGCGAAGTGGGCAAGGCGTGCCTTGCCACTCCTGGGTGATGTCTACTCGGTCGGTAGGCCGCGCATCATCCAGCCCATGGTGCCATCCAGCAGATTATACAGATTTTCCCAGCCGTGGGGGGCCAGGGCTTGCGCCAATTGCGCACTGCGATTGCCCGTTGCGCACACGATAATAACATCTTTGTCCTGGGGGATGTCGTCGATGTTGCTGTTGATCGTGCTCAGGGGCATGTTCACGGCATTCGGAATGTGGCCGCCTGCATATTCAAATTCCTCGCGCACATCGAGAATCACATAATCGTCGCGCTCGGCATCCACGTAATCGCTCTGGAATGTTTCGATGTCGATGTCCTGGTAAAGCTCATTCATAGGGAAAGTGTCCTCATCTTATGGGGCGATCCTTGGAAGATCGCGCTATAGGGATAGAAATTGCCAACGGGGAGCATTATAGCGTCCGTGCCCAGTTTTGTTAACGAAGCACCTCATGAGTGAGCATTGCAATTCGCTAATGGGTCGCATAATTTGTGTTTACGGGTCCAGGTCAGAATTGTATCTTTTGCGGTTCACAACAGGTCATAGACAGCCGCAGGGAAGTATGGTATGCTGTTGCGCATGATCTACTTGACGAACGGCCTCATTTTTTCTCTCTCCATGCTTTCGTGTGGGCAGGGCGCAACATACTAACTGCGCCTGATTCTCAGTAATACCA
This sequence comes from Anaerolineaceae bacterium, assembly GCA_002699585.1. GTDB lineage: Bacteria > Chloroflexota > Anaerolineae > Aggregatilineales > Phototrophicaceae > Phototrophicus. The sequence goes on from PABP01000014.1 coordinate 432,676, forward strand.
TTTGGTAATATGTATATGTGACGGGCGCTGCGGCCCGTTTTTTGCGTTTGCTGGTGATATGTCTGTATGATGATGCCAAGCTGCCAAGCGGTGGGTTCGCAGAGCCTGCCAGTAAGGAGCACAAGACATGCACATCATCGAGCTACATCACGTCAGCGCCAACTACAACGCGCGCGAAGTTTTTAAGGACATTACCTATGCTCTGGGCGACCGCGACCGCACGGGTCTGGTCGGACCTAACGGTGTAGGCAAATCCACCCTGCTCAAACTCATCCTGGGCATCGTTCCGCTGGAAAGTGGCCAGATCGTCAAGCACAAACGCACCCAGGTCGGCTATCTGCCGCAGGATATTGAGCTACCTGTTGGCCAAACTCTATTGGAGGTCGCCATGACGCTGCCACCACAGTTGGTCGCGGTCGAGGCGGAGTTAGCGGCTGTCGAAGCCAAAATGGCCACGCCGGAGGTTTACAACGACAGCGACCGCTTGCAGGCAACCCTGGCCGAGCAAGAAAAAATCCTGGCGCGTTATGATCGCCTGAATGGACCGCGCCACGCCAGCGAAGTGAAAAAACTGCTGGCGATGCTGGGCTTCACTGCCGAGGACTATGACCTGCCTGCCGAATCGCTCAGTGGTGGCCAGAAGAAGCTAGTTAAAATCGTGCAACTAGCGGTGGCTGCGCCGGACGTCTTGCTGCTGGATGAGCCGGATAATCACCTTGATGTCGATGGCAAGCAGCACTTAGAGCGCTTCATCAACCAATATCCAGGCTGTGTGCTGATCGTTAGCCACGACCGTTATTTGTTGGATGAAGTCGCTACCAAAATCGTCGAGATGGAAAATGGCAAGCTGACCGAGTACATCGGCAATTACACGGCCTATACGACCGAGCGCGAATTGGCCCGCCTGCGGCAGCAGCAGATGTATGTCGCCCAACAGAAGGAAATCGCGCGCATCGAGGCGGCTATCGCCCGGTTTGAGCTGTGGGCCAGCATGGTCATCGACGAACGTCACATCCGGCAGGCCCGCAGTCGTCGCAAGATGCTCGACCGTATGGAAGCCAACGGCGAGATCATCGAGAAGGTTTACGAGCAGCGCACCATGAACCTGTCGCTGCAAGGCTCGCGCGGCAGCAAAGAAGCGGTTGTGCTCAAAGACTTGGCGATGGCTTTCGATGAGGATTTGCTGTTCACCGATGTCAACTTCCTGCTGCGGCATGGCGAGCGCGTTGGGCTGGTGGGGCCGAATGGCGTCGGCAAGAGTGTGCTGTTCAAGCTGATCCTGGGCCAGTTGCAGCCCTATGATGGCACGGTGAAGATCGGCCCAAGCTGTACCGTTGGCTACTACAGTCAGGAGCATCAAACGCTGGCGCGTTGGTGGAAGCAGACCCCGCTCGACCTGGTGCTGGATCATAAAGTCGGCAATGAAGGGCAGGCCGTTTCGTTTTTGACCAATATGCGCTTTAGTTACCAGCAGGTGCGCCAACCGGTGCATACGCTCAGTGGTGGGGAACGCAGCCGTTTGCAGCTTGCTTTGCTGATGCTACAAGAACCCAATCTGCTGCTACTTGATGAACCGACCAACAATCTGGACATCAAATCTGTCGAGGTGTTGGAAGAAACGCTCGATAATTTCCAGGGTAGCATCCTGACGATTTCGCATGATCGCTACTTTCTGGATCGGGTTGTGGACCGCATCATCGAACTGCGGGATGGCACGCTGCATCACTATGTAGGCGGTTATACGGATTATGCCAGTCAACGTCCGCAATAATGCGTAATAACTACGTATTTGCCCTCATATGCAGGGCGTCGTTTCATCATATAATTAAGGCGTGTTAAGGTTAGCAGGGCTTGACGACTATGGGCTTTGAAGTGAACTGGTTGATTCCAGAGCGGGTGATTGGGATCGAGGCCAGCGGTACAATCACAGAAGCAGACTTGATGTGGCTCAATGACGTACTCTATGACAGCATGGAAGAACAGTCATTACACATCGTCTATGATGCATCCGCTGTGCAAAAACCGTTTCTCGATCTGGAACGCCGCGCCCAGTTGTTACCAGCCTTAACCGATGAACGAATGGGTTGGATGGTCATCGTCAATACCGTGTCGCCAGTGCTTCACTTCCTGACGACGTCTTTTGCCTCCAAGATTAAACGACCGATTGCTGGAGCAACCAATATAGAAGAAGCGATGGCCACCCTCTCCCATCTCGATGCCACGCTTGCGACATCGATAGAAGACATCGCCTGATTGGAACCAGTCCATACAACCTGCTATAATGAAAAAGGGCGCTAAGGCGTCCTTTTTGCTTTCAATGACATTTGTCTGCTTTCGTCGTGCAGGCGTCGGTTGCCAGTTTAGGCTGTTTTTCGGTATGCTGATTGTGGTGATCTGCATCAAGTTGGCAAGCGTCTGGATAAAATGATGAACAAACAACGTCTGACACTCATGATTGCGCTTTTGATTTTGCCGCTGATTCTGGCGGCGTTGGCGTCGTATTCGATCTGGGGATACTTCATTGCGCCCCCCGCACCACTGACGGATGGTATGGCCTCTGTGAGCAATATGTCGTTGGTATCCTTGCGCGAAGAACTCACCGACAAGGTGCGCATCCGCACGACAATGGATAATGCCAATGACTATTATTTTTCGGCTTTTGATGTTGATACGATGCATCACTTGTACGCTAATTCAGCCAATGATTATCAGATTTTCCGGGGTGTAGATGCGCTATATGAACAGATACCTGCTTCTGTTGAACAGGTCGATCCACAGGAACAGGCTGCCTTCAGCGACTTCCTGACAGAGCAGCAAGACGCATATGCGGCACAGACAGGCGAGAGCTTCCTGGGTTGCAATGGTACCGATTTCCGGGGGCATGCTGTTTTGATGGAAGGCTATGATGCCAACGGTCAGCCACTACTGTATGCAACAGTCAGCAGCAACCAACTGCACAATGATGACTATCGCTTGCTGGAATACGTCTTCGCTCAGACAAACGATGGCCTGGAACTGCTGAAATCGCAGCAGTTTATCTATCATGTTGCGGGCATGGAAGGTTTCGACTTCCGCATCTTGTGGCCGCTGTTCACCCTGGCGATGCTGCCCTTTATCCTCGCCGCCTGGTGGCTGACGCGCCGACCCCAAAACAAGCGCAAGCGCGACGAGAGCCATCTGGTTGTCGGCTAAGGTTGTAACCGGCACCAAACAATGTCTATAAACAGGTCATTTGCACAGTAAATGGCCTGTTTTTTATGGAGCAATCGCTGCTGTTAGCAGGACATGCGTCAGGTATTGTCATGTAAAGGGCTGTGCTATACTGTGCCCAGTAATCTGTAGGGTGGTTCCTTAAGCAGGGACACGGGGAGAAGATGTATGGCCAGCAAAATCCTCATTGTTGAGGATGACTATGCCTTAAGCGATCTGTTCCGGCGTTCGCTCGTCGGCCAGGGCTATGAGGTTGAGTTGGTGTATGATGGCGAGCGCGCCATCGAACTACTGCATCATGCCACGCCCGACCTGGTGGTGCTGGACCTGCATTTGCCGCAGGTCACAGGCTATGACATCCTGGCCTATATTCGTGAAGCAGACCACCTTAAACACACCAAAGTTGTAGCGGCGACAGCCAGTACAGCCGCCCGCCGTGCGCCTGAAATTGAAGACGCGGATATCTTCTTGATGAAGCCCATCAACCTGCGTGAGCTGCGCACGATTGTCACCCGCCTGTTACCTCAAAATTCCTCATCAGCCGATAGCCCCGGCACATAGTCGCTGTAGGCGACCACAGGCAGGCTGATTTTAGCTAACCAGCGCTCAATCAGGCTCAGGATTTCCTGGTTTTCGTAAGCGTTGCCCAGGGGGGCAATCGCCAGCGACTGGATACTGTATAGCTCGTATTCCCGCGCAATCGACATCAAGGCAGATTCCACATAACGCAGGCGTGTCGCACCGACGCTGCTGCTGCGCACCGTCATGAACATCAGCCGTGGTCGCGTATCCGCCCATAACCACCATGTGCCCGGTTTTTGCTGACCGCGCCGTGCCAGCCGCGTGTAGCTGGCAAACGCAGGCGCAAATTGCTGCATGAGTTTTGTTTCCAGGGTACCTAACTCGGTACGTCCGCGGGCGTTGTGGCCCAGGGCCAATACATCGGCCTGGGTGAGGGTTGGATCGCCTGAAACAATCTGGACTGTCATTTTCCACCTGAATATTACGCTTTATATCAAGAAAACTGGTAAAGGTTACGTAGTTGCTACCCGCTACTGCCACGGTACCTACAGTTACAATCGGTCATGATTTCCTTTAATTACGCACTGGCACGCTTATCTTAATGTTTCTCAATTCTTATACTGAAGATAGGTTGTTTGGGGCGTTAAGCGCCTAATCACAACCTCAATAAGCCAGATAGAGATAAAAAAACAAGACGTCCGTAAGTGTAGTTGAGGACCGTGAGATGAATAAGGGTATCGTATATATTGAAGATAACGCATTCAACATGCGTTTGATGCGCCGCATACTGAGCATCACACCATATCAGCTTTATGAAGCGTTTGATGGTGCCAGCGGCCTGCAAATGGTGAAGATGTTTAGGCCCAAACTTGTCCTGATTGACATCAACCTGCCAGATATTGATGGCCTCAAGATCGTCAAAATCCTGAAAAACGACCCGGCCACAAAACACATGCATTGTGTTGCGCTGACGGCCAATGCCATGCATGGCGACCGCGAACGCTGCCTTGAGGCGGGCTTCGATGATTATATGGCGAAACCCGTCGTCCGCCGCGAAGTGATCGACAAGGTCAATTCGTACATGAGTGATGAAAAAAACCTCACTGAGACACAGCCGATGACACGCCTCGACCAGGTCCATGTGACATCCTCATCGGCGGTGGCCAGCTAAGAACAAGCGGCGCTGGGGCATCTAAGGGCGATTCCTTAGCGACTTCCTTAGTCAGTTACACAATCGTTTAGCTGCGTAGTTCGTTCAGCAGGTCCTCGACTTCTTCACGGTCGGGGGCATCCGGCTCTAGCTCGAGATAGCGCTCAAAGTCGGCTTCTGAGGCAGTCCCATCGTCATTGTAATAATGAGCATATCCTCGGTTGAAGTAGTAGAGGCTGTTTTCTGGGTCCAGGGCAATGGCTTCGTTGTAATTTTTGATCGCCAGTTGATAATCCCCCTGCCAGTAATATGCCAAGCCTAACCAATTCCAATAGCCCGCTACCTCTGGCGCCAGTTCGACCGCCTGCTCATGGGCGGTGATGGCTGTTTCATAATCGCCCAATCCCTGATACGCCGAGCCTAAACGCTGCCAATAGTAATCGTCGGTTGGGTCGATCTCTTCCAGATAGGTCGTGTAGTCATCGATGGCTTGCTGGTAACGCTCGGCATAGTAATACGCCTCGGCGCGGTTGCCCAGCGCGACCTGTGTCTCCGGGTTGAGTTCCATTGCGGTCGTGTAATCGGCAATCGCCAGGTCATATTGGCCGACATCGGCGTAGCACAGGCCACGATTGTTGCGGTAATTGGCGTCATCAGGCCGCATAGAAACCAGCACCACATAATCGGCGATGCACAGCGCTGGCTCACCCGTCCACCAGTAAAGATAGCCGCGCCAATCCAGCGCCAGTTCGTAATCTGGCTGCAAGTTGAGGGCAGTGGTGTAGTTGGAAATGGCCAGATCGTATTCTTCAAGATAGCGGTACATGGTGGCGCGGTTGTACCAATACACCGGGCGATCCGGCGCGATTTCCGCGGCAGTGGTGAAGTCGGCCAGCGCCAGTTCAATCTCGTCCATATCCAGGTAGATTAGGCCGCGGCTGTTGTAATATCCGTGTGCACCCGGCATCAACTGGATGGCCATCGTGTAGTCGTCGATGGCTTTTTCGTACTCGCCCTGAGTCTGGAACAGGTCGCCGCGATTAGAGTAGGCCAGGTCGTAATCGCCGTCTATTTCCAGCGAGCGATTGTAGTCCAGCAAAGCCCCATCGTAATCGCCCGTGGCGAAGTACGAATAGCCGCGATTGTTCAGGGTGATGTTGTTATCCGGGTCGAGGGTCAGCGCCTGGTTGAAGTCGCGGATGGCGTCTTCGTGGTTGCCAAGTTCTTGATAGACAAACCCGCGATTGCTGTAATAGACGCCGATGGTCTTTTCCAGGTCAATCGCCCTGGAAAAATCGCGAATGGCATCCTGATAGTTCCCCAGGCAGATATTGGCCAGGCCGCGCTCGTTGTAATCATCGGAGTTGGCGCTGCTCTCATTGAAAGCCAGCACCTGATCAAGGGCTGCGCGCTGATTGTCGTAGGTGCTGCCGCTGATGCAGTTGGTTGGCTCGCCAGAGAAATCCTCAATGAGGGCACGGGCGGCGTCAGCGGTTTCCGTATCACTACTGAGGTCTTCATAACGAGCGAAATCAGCCGTAGCTGCTTCAAAATCGCCCAGGACGATGTGGGCACAGCCCCGATGCAAATAGACATCGGCATAGCTGGCATCGGTGCTGATCGCCTGCGTGAATAGCGTCACCGCTGTCGTAAAATCCCCAAGAGAGGCCATTTGCAAGGCGGTATTGTCGAGCGTTTCCGCCGGACTTTCCGAGCCAATGGTTGTGGGTGTCTCATTGAGGATGTCACAGGGCGCACTGAGTTGGGCCTGTGTCGGTAGGCTGGGGAACAGCAGTAAAATTACGGTCAAAATCGTTAACCAACGGCGCATCAGTTAGCGTTCCTTTGGTGTATTTTTGAATTAGTTACGATTGTTGCGCTCATTATAACAAATGCAACGCGGAAGTTTCTGTTGATGTTGGATCTGGTAGGCGTTTTTTACATGGTTTTTATGGTGATCGAGGCGCAAATGGGGCTGTGGCTCCGTTCAGGAATCGTCGCGAGAGGTCTTTTCCCAGGATCTCAATTGGTTGCATATCCAAGAATGATGTAACATGAAGTATGCGTTAAAAACGAACCGTATTTAGGACAGCATATAAAGAAGCATTCGTTGCAACATTCATACGTCAATCGCCATATAAGCGATCATATGCCAAGCATTCAGAGTCTCCTGAGCACATGACAGACCAACACCTCATCATTGCGCTTAATCTATTGGCCGGGGCAACGGCCGTGATATTGATGTTTCGTGCCCTTAAGCGGCGCGATGAGGCTGTCATGTTGGCTTTTGCTATCCTGATGCTGACGGTAGCCGGATGGGCTATTACCTATGTGGGTATCCAGGCCGTGCCAACGTTAGAAGCCAAAGCCACGCTTCATAAAATCAAGCAGCCCTTTGCCCTAACCATGCCGTTGGCCTGGTTTATCTTCTGTGTGCATTACACACGCGCCTACCGCCTGCGCCCGACAACCTTGGGCACTCTGCTCGTCTTGCCGACGATTTCCGTCATTCTGGCGCTTAGTAACGAGCAACATAACCTGCTGTACAGCAATGTACGCCTTGTTCCGGTCCTGGGCGGTTGGCTGGAGTTGATTGAGGATGTGTCCTTCATGGGCATCCTCACGCTGGTCTATTCCGCGTTCCTGCTTTTGTACGGCCTCTATCTCTTGATCCAGTCGGCTATGCGTGTGATTGGCACCTACCGTGCCCAGGTGCGTATGGTCCTCATCATGGGCTTGATGATCTTCATCGCGGCCCTGATGGAATACAGTTCGCTGTCGCCTTTCCAGCATATCAATATGCTCCAGGTTTTTATGGCGGGCATCGGCGTTTTGATCTGGCGCTACTTGCTCACGGGACACCGCATTGGTGGCACAACCATTTCCTATGACCGGGTCATCACGACGCTCCCGGATGCGATGGTTGTACTCGATCCCAAGCGATACGTGGTGTCGGTCAACCCGGCTTTTGCGAATATGTTCAAAGTGCCGGAGCTTGAGCTATTGGGTAAGCCCTTAAAGGCAACCGTCCCCATCATGGCGGATCTGTTGGGACGGGTGACGCCTGAAGAGACCGTTTCTGATGACTTCGAGGCATTTAACCGCAATATAGCAGTGAACTGCGCGCCGATTGAGTCCCCCAATACCGGGTTCCAGGGGTATGTCATTCTTTGCCATGACATCACCCGGGAGCGCGATACCCAGCAATCGTTGATTGATGCCGAACGTCGGTATCGTGCTTTGTTCGACCAGAGTAACGATGCGATCTTCATTTTTGATAGCAATGGCATCATTTTGCTGGCCAACCAGTTGGCCTGTGACCTGCTAGGGACAACGGCTAATGCCATCAAGAAACAGGATATTTTTGACTTCCTGGCTGATAATGAAGTTATGGACCTCCGGCAGCGCGTACAACACTTGCTCGATGGCTACAACATGCCCATCGCGGAGCAAACGCTGATTGCCCTGGATAGCAGTCGAATCCCGGTAGAGGTCAGTATCACCCTGGTGACGGATGGCGAGGGTAGGCCCCTCAATATGCAGATGGTTGCCCGTGACATCCGTGATCGTAAACGCGCCCAGAATGTCGTCGCCAGCGAGCGTCATCTGCTGCGCACCCTGTTCGATAGCATGCCAGATTACATACTGATGGTGGATACAAAACAGCGTTATACGCTGGTCAATGAGAGTTTGCTGGATCTATTTGGCCTTGAATCCGCCGATGAATTCCTGGGCAAAACGGCCATCGACTTCTACTCGCCAGAAAAAGCCAATGAGCTGTTCGAAAAGACAGAAGAAGTCATCGAGAGTGGCTTCGCCATGAGCGAAGAAGAAAAACGTGATGACTATACCTGGGTGCTTGTAACGCGCATTCCCATTTTTGATGCCGAAGAGAATGTGAGCGGTGTGCTGATCGTCGAGCGTGATATCACCGAAAGCCGCATGATGAATATCGAGCTACAGCGCAGCCTGGAGCAACTCATGATTTTGCGCCAGGTGGATGAAGAAGTCACCCATACTTTGCATATGGAGAGCGTGGGGATCATCGCGCTAGATGCAGCTTTACGTCTCAGCCGGGCCACTGCGGGTTTTATCGCCCTCGACAATGAAGATGACCAACTGCAGGTCCAGTATGTTATCGGTGGCTATAATCGCTTTAAGGCGGGTGAGGTGCTTCCACTGGATGGTATTACCGGGCGTGTCGTGCGCAACCTGACCGGGGAATTGGTCACGAACATCAAGCTGGATGATGATTACATCCCCGATGTGTTGGATACAACCGGCGTGATGTCCATCCCGATTATGGTACAGGATAACCTGCTGGGTGTGATGGAACTGGTCACGCGCCGCAATGATGTCTTTACTGAAGACATCTTCCAGTTCATCAGCCTGTTGGCTAACCGTATTGCCATTGCCCTGGATAACGCCAAACTGTATGAACTGACCAGCCAGCAGTTGGCAGAAGTCCAGACTTTGAATGCCAACCTGCGCGAGCTTGAGCAAATCAAGACGGATATGATCCGCATTGCCAGCCACGATCTCAAGAACCCACTGGGCGTGATTGATGGCTACCTGAACATGCTGGAAATGGATCGTGAATTATTTGACCCGGTCTATCTGGAATACTTCTCGTCCATGCAGCGGGCTGTCGTCCGCATGAACAAAATCCTCAGCGATATTCTCTCGCTGGAACGGGTGGAGCAGTATACGGGCGGCTATACCTCGCTGGTCGATTTGCAGTTCTTGGCAAGCAGAACGCTTGAAGAATTTGTTTCTCAGGCTGAGGCCAAATCCCAGCAGCTTGATCGTGAAGTCGATGTGGATACGGCGACGATCATTGGCGATGAATCGCAAGTGTACGAAGCCATGACCAATCTCGTCAGTAATGCCATCAAATACACGCCAGAGGGCGGTAAGGTTGCTGTCCGCCTATATGAAGAAGACGAAGATTGGGTCTTTGAAGTCGAGGATGATGGTATTGGCATCCCGGAAGATCGTCAGGATCGCCTGTTTGAGCCGTTCTACCGAGCTAAAGCCGTCGGTACAGAAAAAATTGATGGCACGGGTTTAGGGTTGCACCTCGTCAAGAAAATCATCGAGCGGCATGGTGGCCAGATGTTTTATAACAGCCGTTACCAGCAAGGCAGCCTGTTCGGTTTCCGTATGCCGCAACCGCGTCCAGAGCGTATTGATGCTTTACATATACCTGTTGGCACTAAAGCGGGTGATAGTGAAGCTGTCGAGAATGAATTCGCTTCAGAAAGATTGTCTACTGCGGATAGCCCACACGATGTAAGCCAAAATGAAACATCTCCCCCTAATTTTTTTGACGATTTATAGGCAAAAAGCCATCAAAAAGTGGCTATTGCAACAGTTTTGTACAGCATCCTTAATGCAGGATTGATTTGGCGCGTTGATATAATAGATGCATATGAGCTTGCATATCGTGACGTGGGAGCAGGCCATTCGTGAGAGAAATACGCAACTGCGGTATAATGGTTGTCGTTATACTGTTTGTAATGATAGAGGTCATCATCGCAGCTTGTCGGTCTATGCTGACTGACCGTCGCTTATACGCACACAAGCTTAACAGGATACAAAATGGGTGCGACACCGTACCAAAATGATTATTCCAGTCATAATGCTGACAAGAATCCGTCAGATGCCTCTGGTAGCACAACAAGCGAAACGACGTTTTCACAAGTTGCGCTTTCGATCGCTGGCATCAGCGTTTTGTGGCTGGATAATAATGGTATGCTCCTGGCTGCCGATGAGAGCCTGCAAGGTATCCTGAGCGAACCGCTGGACGAAGTGCTCGGTAATTCGTTCGTCCATCTGTTCATGCCGGAGTGGCAGGCTGTCGTGGCGACGCGCATCGCCATTGGCCATGCCGACCCAACCCCTGCCCGTTATACCAGTCAATTGCAGTTGGTAGATGGTCGCCAACCCTGGGTGATGGTGGCATTTATTCCCGTTACGGCGAATGCCCCTGTAGAAGGGGCGGCTTTCCAGGTCATATTGCAAGACCTGACCTGGCAGCGCCACGCTACTTATGCTCACACGACTGAAACACGCTACCGGGACCTGTTTGAAGCCACGACCGATGCCATCGCTGTGGAGCACAACAACCGCATTCTGGACGTGAATCCGGCTTTTGAGCAGTTATTTGGCTACACGCAGGACGAAGTGGTTGGTAAAGAACAACTCTCTTATATTGCCAAAGAAGCCCATTTTGACCTGCGCCAACACTTGCAGTCGCATCATAATCGCTCCTTAGAGACTATCGGCATCAACAAACAGGGCACGCGCTTCCCTGTCGAGGTCCAGGGCAAAGTTATTGATTACCAGGGTGACAATGTCATCTACGTGACCATCCGGGACTTACGCGAGAAAAAAGCCGCCGAACGCGCCATCCGTGAGCGCGATAAGCTGTACCGGACGCTGGCTCGTAACCTGCCGCAAAGTGCGGTTTGCCTGTATGACCAGGGCATGAATATCCTCTTGCTGGAAGGCGACCTGGTCAATGCCATGCAGGTATCGTCGCCGGATTGGGGCGCATCCTGGCAGAGTATTGTCAGTGGGCATGTGGGCGATGTTTTTTCCGCTGCGGAAGATGTTATGGCGCAGTTCCAGCAGACCCTGTCAGGTGAACAGGGGCGTGGTGAATATGAGATTGCCAATCGTATCATCTTGATTGATACGGTCCCGATTGAAGCCGAAGATGGCGATGTGCGTGTGGCGATGGCCCTAGCACGTGACGTCACCGCCCAGCGGCAGGCCGATAAGCAGCTTGCTGCGAGTGAGCGCCATATGCGCGCGTTGCTCAGTGCGATGCCGGATACCCTGTTCGTCCTCGATGAGCACGATGTTTTCACGACGTATCACGCGGGCAACGACTCGTTGATCGTCACAGACGCCGACCATGTGCGCGGTCAGACGATTGTCGATGTGGGCCTCCCGGACGAGATCGTCAGCGAAATCTTGATGTACCGTCAGATGGCACTGGAATCACGTCAGACGCAGAGCTTCCAGTGCAGCCTGGATATGGATGAGGAAATCCAGCATTTTGATGCCCGTATGGTGGCTATCAGCGACACGGATGTGCTGACTCTGGTGCGTAATATTTCCCCACTCAAGCGCATTCAGGACGAGTTGGCGGACCATCTGGAACGCATCACCACCCTGCGCCAGATCGATGAGGAATTCACCCAGAAGCTGGGTCTGCCGTACGTCATGACGATGGGGCTGGATACAACCATGCGTCAGGCCTTTGCCAATCATGGTTTTATTCTGCGCACCCAGGATGACGAAGACCAGCCCTTTGATCTCTCGACCATTCGCATCGCGGGCGGCTATACGCCCGAAGATATTGAAGCCGCGCTGGCTGACAAAAACAGTTTGCTCAACCAGGCGATACGCTCTGAGCGGGCGCTGATGCGTATTTACGAGCAGCCCGATGCCAACTCACTCAAGAATGAGGAGGCGGTGCTGCCGGATACCTGTGAGCAAATCGTTGTACCGCTGTACTCCAGTGAGAATGATAAGCATCTACTCGGCTTGCTGAACCTGGAGACGAACAAAGAAGATCGCTTTACGCGGGAACGCTTCAACTTCGTGCAGTTGGTTTCCAGTCGTCTCGCAGTGACGCTGGAAAATGCGAGCCTCTACAAACAGACTGAAGAACAACTCGAAGAACTGCGCGAGCTATACGATAAAGTCACCAAGCTAGAGCACCTCAAGACGGATATGATCCGCATCGCCAGCCATGACCTCAAGAATCCGTTGATGGGTCTGGATGGTAATTTGCAAATGATGGTGGCTGACCTGCCAGATGAAGGGTTGGCTGTACGTCTGGAGGATATGCAGCAAGCGGTGCGCAAGATGCGCAATATCGTGACGGGCATTCTGTCGCTGGAGCAAATCGAGCAGATGGCCCAGAACAGCACCGAGAAGGTCTTCAACCTGACCGACATGGTGCGCGAATCCGCACGCGAACATCAGAATGCTGCCCAATCTAAGCAGCAAATCCTGGTCACGCAGATGCACAATAAGGCCCTGTACATCAAGGCCGATGCTGTGCAATTGCAAGAAGCCATCAACAACCTGATCGGCAACGCGATCAAGTACACGCCTGACGAGGGCCGCATCACGGTTTATCTGGATGACGACAAAGATGCCGTTACCTTCCGCGTGGTGGATACCGGCTATGGCGTGCCGGAAGCGCAGCAAAAGCGCTTGTTCGAGCCATTCTTCCGCGCTCGTTCAGAAAAGACGCGCGGCATTGAAGGCACGGGCCTTGGCTTGCATCTTGTGAAAAATATCGTTGAGCGCCACGGTGGCGAGATGATTTTCGAGAGCGTGTATGGCGAAGGTAGCACCTTTGGCTTTAAGCTGCCCCAGGTCGATGCCCCTCAGAACAAGATCGACGATTTCGATGATCTGGACTCCATGCGCTCAATGTTGGTGGGTTAGCCATGAGCGATGACCATAAGCCACAGCCGCCCAATCTCGACTTGATCCAAATGGTGCAGAATGCGCGCATGCTGCATGATAATGATGCTATTCCCTCAAAGGTGAGTTCTGTTTACTGGATCGAGTGTAAGCGCCAGGGTGATGACCCCGCGCCGACTGCTCGCAGTGGCGAATTCCGTGTGACGACCCGCGTGCAGGATGTTGATGCTTTGTGGGCGCGTATCAAAGCGGCTACGGAATCCGGCGAATTGGGCTACAAGGCCAAAGTATCTACACGCCCCGCTGCCGATAAACAGCATCCCGATGCCCGCTTGATCTGCATTCGCACCTATGATGCCGACGACAGCGCTGACCTGGCTCGCATCGAAGCCAAGCTACGCGACCTGGGCATTGATGGCGAGCTTCCCTATATACGAGACTCTAAATAACCCTGTATCTGGGTAATTCAGTTCCAGCCTCGTTTTTATCTCAATAAAGCGAAAATCTCCTAACGGGCATTCTTGTGGGTTCCGTGGTGTATAATTAGACTGTGAATTATCCCAACGATAAGGGATTTTGTGGCACTCAGATTCTATTTGGATACCCATATAGCAAAATCGGTGGCACACCAACTGCGGCAGCGTAACATCGACGTGATACGATGTGAAGAAGTCGGTATGGCTGACGCCAGTGATGAAGCTCATCTGACCTACGCAACCGACAATGCATGTATTATGGTATCGCAGGATGATGATTTTTTGACACTTGCTGCTCGATGGCAAATGCAGGGCAAACAACATCAGGGCATATTTTATGTGCCACCGCATTTACAGGTTTCTGCACAAATCAGCCATATCGTTGAGCAAATCCAATTCTATGTTGACGCTGAACAACAACAAGCTTTGGATGTAGAGACAGACATCGTCAATCGAGTACTCTATTTATGAGGATGCCTCATGCAAGCACCAATCATTCACATTCTCATTGATGAACAGGGAACGCCGCGCACAATTAACGGGCGTGTCAAAGTGCATATGCTGGCCAAGAAGCATCTTGCAGGGGAACCTGTTACAGAACTAGCCAAGCATTATGGTCTCACGGTGGCTGATGTTTATGCCGCGCTGGCTTACTATCACGACAATCGTACTTATTTTGACGCCCACGATGCCCAGGTTCAGCCACTGATTGAACAAGCCAAACAGCATACAGCAGCTATTCAACAGAAGATCAGTCAGCACACTGGCGATAATTAAGCACTACGATTCGGACAATTTTATTCGATTCATCGCTAAGAGTTGTCAGATGAGTTGAGTGGCGCTTACACCCCGCTCTGTTGCAACACGTACCAACAGCGGCCATCCTGCCGCACAAAATCGACAGCGACATACCTACGCTCAAAGGCCGGGATGAAACTGGCGCGCGCGGCCTCATACCACTCGCGTCCCATTTCGGGTTTTTCTCGTAACAGGCGTGACAGATCATAGGGAATGCCGATAGCCAGCGTCGGACTTGACCAATCAGGCTGATGAATGATGGGTTCATCGTTTTCGCCTTGCTCGACAACAAAGGGCACATCGCCCTCGATAGCCAGGGGCGAGGGACCATTTTCAGCGTGTTGCCCCACGCGATCATCGCGCAAATCCCAATCAGCTACCAACCGATCTGTGGGCAGGCTGGCATTCAGACCGTCGTTCAGTTCGCCGTAAGTATTGATCTTATAGGTGCTGGCTCTGCCTCCCAGCACAAACAGATTGAAATTGGCATTCTGACGCAGCAGCGGGTTAAAGGTCCAACTGATGCGCTCGAAGCCGTTTTCCAGTGCCCACACGCGTTGATTCAGTTTGAGCTGGCGACCGATACCCTGGGCTTGATAATCGGGATCGACCCCGGCCATATGCGACCACAAGACCCACTGCCCGTGAACGCGCGACAACATCCCCATGCTAAAGCCAATCATGCGGTCACCATCGTACGCTGCCTGGACGTGACCGCCGCAATCGGCGACGACTTTCATCATATGGCCGGGAACGGTTGTGTCTAAACCGGAGTGCCAGATACGCGCTTCCAGGTCGCGCATGGGGGCGATTTCGTCAGCAGTGTGTAAAACGCGATAGGTAATAGTGGGTTGGCTCATGGTGTACTCCGCGATTAGTCAGCGTCAATCAGGCCCCTATCATACCGATTCACGCTGTGGGAATCACGCCATTGGGCTTATGGAACACCAAATAAAAACAGAGGCACCCTGTGATGCCCCTGCTTTGCGTATCTTATGATGATGTTTGCTTAGTGCGTGACGACTTTCGGCAGGGATTTGGCCTGCATGACCCAGGTTTCAACCATCTTGAGCGACGGCAGTTGGCGTACCAGCTTCTTCTCCGCGTTGACTTCGTCCATCTTCTTATGCAGATTTTCCGGCTTGCGTTGTGCCAGTTCCGGCACGGAATCGACGCCTGCGATTTCCAGCAGTTGGCTGTACTCGCTGCCGATGCCCTTGATACGGTACATATCGGCGAAGTTAACCCAGCTCAGCAGTTGGGACTCGCTGAAACCCGTCTTTTCGGCCAGGTCCTTGCGGCCCTTCTTAGTGGCCCCTTGCTTGAGCAAGGCTTCCACCGTACGAACGCCCGCATCCATCATCTTCTGTCCGTACTTTTCACCGATACCTTCAATATCAACAATTTTCGTCATCTTGCTCTCCTCAAAAAGGATCAAAGTGGCCCATATTAACCACTTGCAGATTACCGAAAATTCGATATGGAAGCAAGCAAACCGAATCGTTCTCAGGACCAACGCCCCAGCCTATGCTGGGACCAGCCCCGCATTCTTCAGCGTCGAAACCGCTTCGCGGATCATCTGGCTGGTGTAGCTCCACTCGTTATCGTACCAGGCCAGCACTTTGAGCAGATCGCCATCAACCACGCGCGTCATACCCAAGTCGACCACGCTGGCGTGTGTCTCGCCGATGATGTCGCTGGATACGAGTGGTTCGTCGGTCACGCCCAGGATGCCTTTGTAGCGATCAGTCGCGGCTTCCTTGCGGAAAATCTCGTTGACTTCCTCGGCGCTGGTATCGCGCTTGGTGACGAAGACCATGTCGGAAATCGACCCGGTGATAACCGGCACGCGCATGGAGATGCCATCGAATTTGCCCTCAAGCTGCGGCAGGGCTTTGGTGCTGGCTTTGGCGGCCCCGGTCGTCGTCGGGATGATATTCTGGGCGGCAGCGCGGCCCCGGCGGAAGTCTTTTTGTTTGGGCGTGTCGATCAACTCCTGGGTCGAGGTATAGGCGTGGACAGTCGTCATAATCGCCTTTTCGATACCGATATACCGATCCAGGATTTCCAGGACAGGCGTGATGTTGTTGGTGGTGCAGCTTGCGCAGCTCAGGACGCGCGTTTCACCATCGGCTGTGTTGACGCCATGCACCACAGTCGGCACATCGGCGCTCTTGGTCGGGCCGCTGATGATGACGAACTTGGCCCCGGCTTTAATGTGCTTGCTGGCGCCTTCCATATCAGTGAAGATGCCGACGCACTCAAATACAAGGTCAACGTTCATCTCTGACCAGGGCAGGTCCTCCGGGTTGCGCTCCTGTAAAAAGGCGATGCTCTGGCCATTGATAACCAGCTTGCCATCGGCTTCTTCTACGGACTTGTCATAGCGACCAAAGGCCGTGTCATAGCGCAGCAGATAGGCCAGGTTGTCCAGTGAGCCAATGTCATTCACCGCGACCAGATCTAGGCCCGGTGTTTCCATGATGATCTTGAGCGCGGCGCGCCCAATCCGTCCGAGTCCGTTAATTGCAACATTAGCCATGATGATCCTCTCTTGATCGTTGCCAATACGGTATATCAATACGGTATAGGTTGAGTAAATGTGCGTTTGACGGTCTTTTTATGACCTGATCCCAGTGTAGACCCGTGAATTTGGCCCGACTACAGTCCGTTAGCACCATGCTTACACTTTAGAATTACGTTTGGTTTTGAAATGAAAACAAGTGAAAATTGTTGCTATAAAGTGTTCATACTCGACGATTTGCTAAGTCTTATAGCGAATCATGTCTATCTAAAATAACGATTTAAAATGCTTTTTCCGCCTAATAGACTGTAATACAAAACTTAATTGACAGTAATAATTTAGGTAGTATATATTGTGATTAGGCGATTTGCTCAATTTTATTTGGGTAAATTACCCAAAAAACTTAATATTAGTGGAAAGATTTTGGGGATGTTTAAGAAATCGCTCGTCTCATTTGTTCTGGTCATGTTTTTTAGCTTAATGGTGGGGGTTGTGGCGGCTGATGAAACAGCCACCGTCAATTTTGAGGGCCTATCGGAAGGTCAGATCGTCAGTATCCTCACGATGGGAGCAGGTTATTCGGCAACAGCAGATTTCGGGCCGATTGGTGTCCAAGGTGTGAATCCTGACTTGGGTGGCAATGCTGCCATGATCTTCGATTCAAACTGTGTCGGTGGTTGTACCGGCGGTGACACCGATCTGCAATCCAATACGGGCAATGTGCTCATCGTCACTGAGAATTTCAACGGTGCTGATCCCAATGACAATGGAGAAGGTGGCCAGCTTACTCTCACCTTCGCCAATGGCACTGTGAATACTGTGACAGTCGAACAACTTCAAGTCACAGATACCGAGGGGGGTGGGACTGTCACGCTCTATAACGGTCCTACAATATTAGCATCCATGCCAATGCCTTTGATGGCAAATGGTCAATCAATAACAATGGCGATCAATATTTCCAATGTGACGCACATGACCGCTTCCTTCGTGGAGTCGGGGTCCATCGATAATGTCGAGTTGCGCAGACCAACACCGCCACCGCCACCGCCGCCCCCAGGGGAGCAAGGGTGTACCCTCGGTTACTGGAAGAACCATCCTGAGTCCTGGGTAGGCTATTCCCCCAGCCAACTTTATTCTGACGTATTCGGTGTGGGTCCGGCTATCACCTTGATGGACGCGTTGAATGCCCGCGGTGGCCATGAGAAACGCTTCCTGCGCCAAAGCACGGCTGCCCTGCTCAGCGAAGCCCATCCTGGGGTTGCGTACCCCATTTCAGGCGTCATCGGTATCGTTCAGGCTAACTATTGGAATGATAACCTGTCGACGACCTTCGACAGTGCCAATAATCTGGGCTGCCCACTCTAGAATAACGATACGCGCTTCATCGTGAAGTCAAATCCCTGTCGGCTTCGGCAGGGATTTTTTGTGCCTATCGCGACAGCGTGGAAACCCGTAATTCACGCGTCGGTAGGGCGTTCGGCGCTACGCTTACACTTTCATACTCTATTTGGTTTTATAATGAAGTTGGTGTTACGCAGTGTTAAATGGCTGTGAGGAACGAAAAATGGATGAGGCTTTAGAGACTTCCAGGCTCATCAATGATACCATCGGCCTGAATATGGGCGACATGGGCGCGCGCGTCGTCATGTTCTTTAACCTGACCATCGTGGTGTTTTTCATCGTATCACCGATATTGGGCATGTTCGGTCAGGGCATCATGGGCCGCTCGAAAGATACCTTTTTTGCCATCAGCAGCGCGATACTTGTGGGCGTGATCAGCAATGTTGGCATCAACTACGGCCTGCGCTACATCATGCCGGAAGGCCGCATGAGCGATTTTAGCATGGGGTTGATCGCTGTGCTGACGTCAGTGGCTTTGGCCTGGTTGGTGGGGCGTATGGTGGCCTTTGCCCTGGCCCCTCCTGGCAAAGGATACTATCAGCAGCAGGAAGATGCCCTCGAAGAAGAGGACCTCATGCCCTTCGAGCGGCGTCGGCGTCAGTATCAGGAACGCCGCAACCGCATCCTGCGCGGTTGATCTGTTGTCAACGCGCTAAATAAGACTTAATTTCATCCGTTTCTCAATAGCGTCTCATTTGATTGTGAAATAATACGCTAAATATGTCTCTGCGCGTTGATGCGCTAAGTCTATTCGTCCGTTGATAGAGTGAGAAAATCCAATATGGTGGCACACGCCGCTGAACCCAGAACAACATTGCATACCGAAACTGAAGAATGCCCCGTACACAATATGCGGAAAACGGGCTTTGATACCAGCACCTCCGAACAGCCGATTGTGCACACCGATGATGGCGTCTGGCATATCTATGGCTACGATGAAGTCCGCCAAATCTTACGCACAGAAATGGCGCACCAGGCCGGATTCGGCAAGGATGAATTGGTGGCCGGTGCAGGTGGTTTTCTGAAAATTCTGCCTATTTTGTACCTGGATGGCCCGGAACATCATAAGCAGCGCCGGGAAACCAACAAATTCTTCACGCCGACCATCACTGATAAAGCCTATCGGGACTTCATGAACGATTATGCTGATGAACTGATTGATGGCCTCAAGAAAAAGGGTCGTGTCGATCTCAGCGACATCAGCATGGATATGGCCGTTAAAGTCGCATCGCGTATCGTTGGGCTGACCAACAGCTTGCTGCCCGGTTTTAAGGGACGTCTGAATGGGATGCTGGAAACAGGTAATTTGCCCGCTGATACCCCTAAATGGAAGAAAAGCCTCATCGGCCAATACAATTCGATGTCGTTCGCCTTTTTTGATGTGTGGCCCGCTGTCCGGGCACGCCGCAAAAATCCGCAGAATGATGTCATCTCCTACTTGTTAAGCCGCGATTATGGCCTGTTCGAGATTTTGACCGAATGCGTGGTCTATGGCGTGGCGGGTATGGTGACGACCCGTGAGTTCATTTGTGTGGCGCTGTGGCACTTGCTGGAAAATCCGCATCTAGCCGAGCGCATGCGCGTTGGTAGCCAGGAAGAGCGCTACGCTATTTTGCATGAAATCCTGCGCCTGGAACCCGTCGTAGGCCAGTTACAGCGCCGCGCTATAGAAGACATCACCCTGACCAG
The DNA here is from genome assembly GCA_002699585.1 of Anaerolineaceae bacterium. GTDB lineage: Bacteria > Chloroflexota > Anaerolineae > Aggregatilineales > Phototrophicaceae > Phototrophicus. Next base: position 452,897 of record PABP01000014.1, read on the forward strand.
CCAGGGCGAAACGGTGACGATTCCTGCGGGTAGTCTGGTCGATTTGCATGTGAGTGCATCAAATACCGATACGGACATCTTTGGTGAGGATGCCCAGGCGGTCTGCCCGATGCGCGATGTCGCCGAGCGCAAACCGCGTGTGCAGGAGTATGCTCTCAGCTTTGGTGATGGGGCGCATCGCTGCCCTGGGGCCTATGTCGCCATCCAGGAGAGCGATATTTTCTTGCAGAAGCTGCTGGCCATCGATACGCTGCGCATCGAACGGGCACCGGACGTCACCTATAGCGAAATCGCCAAAGGCTACGAATTGCGTAATTTCATCATTCGCGTCGACTGAGGTCGTTCAACAATCAGCATGTAAAAGGGGCCTGATCTAGGCCTCTTTTTTGTTAGAGTTGTGCAGTATAGGGGCTAGGGCATCTAGTACAGGCAACCAGCGCAAAAACCGCACTGGGGGCAGCGCGGTTTTGTGAGTATTTTAACGATTTTGGTCCACAATGATAAGTCGTTTTAAAGCTTCCCGCTTGAGTGTCGTTGTTTCTAAAAAGGCGAAAGCGTCGTTGGCGCGACAATTCGTCGCGCACCGTCACGGACGCGGTTCCACCTTAAAGCGAACAGCGGTGCGCTCGCTCCCATCGATGTCTACTTCAGTGAAGAAGGGCGTGCAAACAATATCTATTTCGTCACGCTCCAGGTAGCCACGTGCAATGGCCAGGGCCTTGACTGCCTGATTGACGGCCCCCGCGCCAATCGCCTGGACCTCAGCAAAATCATGTTGGCGCATAACGCCTGCAATTGCGCCTGCCACAGCGGTTGACCGTGAGCGTGCAGATACTTTAATAAGGTCGGGGGTTAAATCGTGTGGATGGACTTCTAAGGGGATATCTTGAATGTCGTTCATGATGTTTTCCTTAATTTAATTCTATAGAAACAACTAGTCTATTTAGTATTCACGAACTTATCACTCGTAGACCTATATTGTACACGCTATTAAACCTTCCGTCCATCAGACCAAACAAAGTGATTATGGAACGTAGTTGCCCCTATACAGCGCTTCAAATACAGTGCTTCAAAACGAGGCATCTATGCGGGCCTGGGTAGCAGATAGAAGGTGCCAAAGGAAAATTGCCTGACGAGTTATCCCAAATTGAAGCGGTTTTTCCGAGTTTGGGACGTTTATTATCCCAAATTTTACTCAGCTCGCATAATGTGTTATGGGGATGATTAAGCTACAAAAACGACTTTTTCTTACGAATTTTGCGATATAACGTTATAAAAATGGGGATATTTGCGATATATGGCCGTTAATGCGGTACTTACATTGGGCAGACGTGGTCTACACAATTTTGAGTTTATTAAATCTCATTTGGCGGTTTATCCCAACCTTAAAATTTTCGGTTTTTACAGCCGTTTCCGTTGAGCGAATCGACCATCTAAGTTATACTTTTGAATACTACGGAAGACACCCTCCGCCGCAAACTTAGGGGGCGTTGTAATCGGACCACACCCCGTCTGATTACAACCAAATTACCAGCTTAAAGCTGATGGCAATCCGATCTATATATCAATTTGTGTGGCATACCTTATGTGCCAGACGGTATTTCTTTTGTCTATTGTCGGGGGTAGTTCGCCTGCCCGATTTTGTACCTAGAAAGTTGTTAACGAGTGACGCCTCAAGACGCCTGGAAAGCTGCCTATCATCAACTAGAACTGCAACTGGACCGCGCCAGTTTCGATACCTGGCTGCGCGATGTAGTTTTCTTAGGCTATGAAGCAGGTGCCTATTTAATCGGCGTGCCCAATGGCTACGCCCGCGACATGCTCCAGCACCGCCTTTACCGCAACATTCGCCGCGTACTGAGTGATGTCGCCGGGGAAGATTGCGAATTGCGCTTCGAGATCTATAAAGGAGAGGTCGGCGCAGCGCCAGCCGAGCCTGAAAACGACGATATGCCGTTGTTTAAGTTGCTGGCCCAGCAGCCGGTGGAGCCAAAACCCGCCGCGCCGCTACCCTTGCATCAGGCGATGTTGCCACCGTCACGGCCCGACCTACCGGAGAGCGAACTCAACCCGCGCTACACGATGGACCGTTTTATCGTCAACAAGTCCAACAGCGTGGTTTACGAAGCGGCGTCTGCCGTCGCGGAGTATCCGGCGACCGTATACAATCCTTTTTTGATTTATGGGGGTGTCGGTCTGGGCAAGACGCACTTGCTACAGGCTATCGCCCACCAATGTACCGAGCGCGGCCTCAAGACGGTCTACATCCCGTCGGAGGTCTTCACCAACGATCTGATCGACGCCATCCGCAGCCGTACCACAGCCATGTTCCGTGAAAAATACCGCACGGTCGATGTGCTGCTGGTCGATGACATTCAGTTCATCAGCGGCAAGGAGACCACGCAGGAAGAGTTCTTCCATACGTTTAACGCGCTGGTCAACTTCAACAAGCAGATCGTACTGGCATCCGACCGCCACCCGCGCGAAATGGCTACATTAGAAGATCGCCTGCGGTCGCGCTTCCAGGGTGGGCTGGTTGCCGATATTCAGCCGCCAGAGTACGAAACCCGCATTGCGATTTTGCGCATGTGGGCCCAGGAGCGCGGCCTCCAGATTGATAACCGTGCCATTGAGATGATCGCCCAGCGTGCGCCGAATAACGTCCGCGAGTTGGAAGGCGTCTTCAACCAGATTGCCGCCCAGACGCGCTTCAGCGGTGGCGAAGTCAATATTTCAGATGCCCGCCAGACTGTTGATCGCTTCCGCCGCCCGCGTGAGCACATCCAGATGGCCGACATCATCCGCGTGACAGCCGAAAAACACGGCCTGGATTCTGATGACCTGACCGGGACACGCCGTACTGGACGCATCAACCGCGCCCGCCAGATTGCCATGTTCATCGTCCGTGAGTTGACGCCCTACAGTCTGCCGCAAATTGGCGAGGCCTTCGGCGGACGCAGCCATACCACCGTGCTGCATGGTTGCAACAAAATTGCCGACGAAGTCGAAAACGACCCGGTGCTTGAAAGTCGCATTCTCAAGATCAAGCAGCTCGTCCAGCGCGGCATGTAACCTGCCGCCCCAGCGTTAAACCCAAGAGGACACGCCTACCGTGTCCTTTTTTGATTCCTGCCTGTTCCCAGATCGATTTTAAGCGAAAAAAACTCAGATTTGCTGCCCTCGCTGGCACAGTGCTGATTAGCCTGTGTTGGCTTTTTTCCACTATCTACCACCTTATTTGCGATATTTGGCTGATTATCTCCCACATTTCACCCACTTTTTGTCACAGCCGCAACCTAGCAGTCATCGCAGCCAAAAACGTACCAGATGGAAAACCATATGGAACGCCTTTCGTGGGCCAAATCGCCTACGCTGATGGGTGATCGTTTCAAAGGCGCAGCATGCGCACAGGAGACACCATGTTTAACTGGCTAAGCAATATCTTCAGTGATCGGCAGCAGTTACGGGCCGATACCCCCCACGTGGAAGCCGTCGCAGTCCATAACAGCGCTCTCTATAACGACGCGCTCAGTGCGGCTAGCAACAGCGAAATCTATCAGCAGTCGCCGTGGATATACGTGGCTGTCAACCGCATTGCGGAAGCAGGCGCGTTGGTCCCACTAAGGGTGCTGCGCTTGCAGGGCGAGACGCGCCTCCAGGTGGAGCGTCACCCGCTTGAAGTCCTGCTGGATGCCCCCAATCCCTTCCTCAGCCGCTTTGAGCTGTTCGAGCAGACATTTGGCATGCTTGAACTTACAGGCAATGCTTACTGGTACCTGACGGGCAACAACAGCGGCCAACCAGCCCAAATCTGGCCGCTGCGTGCCGATCGCGTCAGCATCGTGCCCGACCCGAACGGTTATGTACGTGGCTATGTCTACGAGGTGGATGGCAAGCGGATTCCCTATGAACCATTGGAAATCGTGCATTTCAAGCGCTGGCATCCCGCCAATGACTACTATGGCCTGTCGGCGCTGTCGGCGGCGCGCTTGGCGGTCAACAGCGACCGGGCCATGGCGCGCTGGAACCACAACACCTTCGGCCAGGATAATGGCGTTCCGGCGGGGATTGTGGCCATTCAGGACAACATCACTGATGGCGATTTTGAGCGCATCAAGCGTGAGTGGCGCAGTAGTTACGGCGGCGGCCAGCGTAAAACGGCCTTCCTGCGTGGCGGCACCGTCACCTGGCAGAATATTGGCCTCAGTCATACCGACCTCGACTTCCTCAAAGGGCGGCAGGCCCACCGTGATGAGATACTCAATATCTTTGGCATTCCGGTGGGGCTGGTGAGCGAGAATGCGACCGAAGCCAATGCCAAAGTCGCTGAGCGCCAGTTCATCGAGCGCACACTGTGGCCCAAGCTGGTCCGTCTCTCTCAAAAGATCACCCAGGAATTGCTGCCCTTCTATCCGGGTGAGCATGTTGCTGAGTTCGAGGACATTCGTCCGACGGATACCCAGGCGCGTCTGGAGGAAATCCGTGCCGCTCAGGCGGTTCTCAGCATCAACGAGATTCGTTCACGCTACTATGAACTACCTTCGGCTCCCTGGGGTGATGTCCCGGTGGCCCTGGCACAGTCTGATACGAGCCAGCAGTCGCAAGCACCCGCGTCTGATGACAGCACCCAGGCGGCGGCATCTGCCAAATCCCAGGCTGATGAACTGTCCCAATGGGAGCGCTTCGCCCTCAAGCGGCTGGGTCGTTCAGGCGGACGCCCCTTTGAAGTCACTGTGCTCCCGGATGATCTCGCCTTTGAGATCAGTGCCAAGCTGCTAGCTGCGGACGATAAAGAGGTGGTTAAGGCCGTGTTTGCAGAGGCAAAGTCGCAGTTGGATGCAGAAGATGAGTAAGAATATCCAGCAGGAGCATAACCCCCATCCCCGGTCCATCCCCCGAAAGAGGAAGGATGCCTTTTCATAGCGACAAGGTTCTGACATGGTTCTAAGGAATGTCCCCTCTCCTTCGGGGAGGGGATTCAGGGGAGGGGTTAAAATTACACTAACTATCCTCATCGTCAGACGATTGCGCACCATCTAGGTAGCCAGCCAGCCACTTCATGACGTCGAGTGCGCTCTGCGGGGCTTGTTCGCCACGTGCCAAACCCCGATCCACGGCTTCGTCACTGCGGATGAGGCTGGGCTTGCTGCGATTCGCGGCCATCGTGGTCAGTAATTGCGCTAGTTCCTTGAGGTTGATCGCCAGCACTTGCTGTTCATCCAGGCTGAGGCTGTCGTCGCGGGTTTGTAATACCGAGCGAATGGTGGCCGTATCCACGCCCAGGTTGCGCGTATTGCTATCGAACCCATCGGCGATGGCCTCGAGCACGTTGTAAGCCGTGTTGACCTGTTCCGCGAAATCCGACAGGCTGCGCGTGCCAATCACTTTCCGCAGCGATACGTGCGTCTGCACAATTGCACGCATCTCTTCAAGCGTCCTCACACCTTCTAGCAGGCGGTCCAACTGCTGCAACTGGCTGACAGATAGCGCGCCGGTGTACTTACGCCACCAGGACATCAGCGTCGCACGGGAAGAAGGATTCCAGTTGATGGCTTTGCGCAAGCGTAACAATTGGTCAGCGAAATCCTCATCGTAGTCAATGGCTGCGGACTCAATCATCGTGAGCAGCCGGGGAACGGCAACGCGCATAATTAGCTCGCTGCGGATTTCTGCTGCCAGATCGACCATACGCCACAGAATGGATTCATCGACGATGATCTCGCTGTTTTGGTTGAGCATCCGCGCGAGCTGCTCGACGAGTTCTTCTTCGGCTTTTTCCCATGTGCGATCTTTCAGGATAGCCAGGTAGCTGTCAACCGCTTGCTGTGGCGTCAGGTGGCTGCTGCTGACCAGATTGCTGATGAGCATGATCTTGTCGTCATCATCGCGATGGCTTTGTTGCAATACGCGCGGCAGCAGCCCTTCCAGGCGATCTTGTTGGGCCAATTCTGCGGCTAACTCCCGGAACAGGGCATCTTCATTGTCGTTGAGGATCAGAATGAACAGGGCATCCAGGCCGCCGTTGACCAGTTTGCCATCTCCCAGGCGCACGACATCGTGAATGAGCGTGTTGGGACGGAATGGTTCGCCTACGCGCACCGAGGTTCCCTGGTAAAGCTGCCATAGCACGCGGATAATGGGCGCGTTGATGACGGGCGTGTCGTGATCCAGTCCACACCGAACGGCCAGCAAAAACATCTCGCGCGGGCCTTCTGCCAGGGCTTCGATGTCGGCGGTTACTGGTTCACGCAGGGCATTCCCCAACAAGTCCGGCAATTGCGCCAAAAAGTCATTGTCTTGCAGTAGCTCCGAGATTAAATCCGGCGCGCGCTTGATGGCAATCGTCAGCAGGTCGATTGCCAGTTCTTGATGCTGGCTGGCTAACGGCTTGGCAGCCACCAACCCATCGTGCAGCACATCCTGCAATTGATAGGCGCGCGGCTCACGGGCGATGAGTGTCAACCAGCGGCTGATGATTGATGGTTCGGTGGTTTCGATAGCCACGTTGAGCGCGTTCTTTGCTGCTTCGTGCAGTCGACCCAGCCACTTTTCACGGCGGGCCTTGGCTTGTGGGTCGGCTTCAGCTTCAGCCTCACCATTTGCTTCCTTGCCATTGCTACCATTCAGATCAGCCAGGCTGGCACGGGCGATAACATAAGCCGTATCGGGTTGGTCGGCCAATGCCTCGTCAATCATCGGCTGAATCTGGGCTTCCAGGTCGGGGTCGGCATCCAGGCGCTCGACTAGACTGGCAGCACTGGCGGCATCGTGATGGTCGAGCACGTTATGAAGCAGGCGCTCGATGTAATGCGTATAGGCCTGTTCTGTGGGTGGGTGCGGGCTATCGAGCACGGCCAGCAGCAGTTCAGTGGTGACGCCATTGCCGGATTTCAGCGCATTATCAGCGCGGCTGCGGTTGGCGATATGCGTCAGACCGCCCTCGCGTGTGCTGGCCGCTAAGAGGGCCGTCGCATAAGGTTCTGTATCTTCCAGCACGGTCGTTAGGATGTCCAAGTCCTGCTCAGAAGCGCCCCACATGCTGTTGAGGTAAGCCACATAGGCATGGCTGGTCAACAGTGAGCCATCCAGCTTGAGCTTGGCCCAGTCCAGCGACCAGGCTGTTGTTTCCTGCGGCGTGGCGCTATCGCCTGCCGATGTGCTCGTTGGGGCCAGGTCGGGCGACGGTGCGTCAAATTGGAAATCGACTGTTTCCGAGAATGTGGTCGCATGGGTATTGAACGTCACTGTGTGGCGGGTGGCTGTGGGTAAAAGCGCCAGCAATCCCTCGATGAGCGCCATACGCGCTTCCAGGTTCGGTGCAAAATGGGCGATGAGCAGCGGCTGTGGATGGAGTACCGCACCCAGCAAGGCGAACGCAGTCTGCATATCGTTGCCGGGTAGGATGTCATATAGGTTTTGTAGGCGTGAACGCCGATCATAAGCCGGCGGCGTATCGTGAACGGTGAGCGGCTCTAAGGGCGCGTTGGTCACAGTGTTGTTGCTTGCTGGCATGGTCGCCAGGACTTGTAGCAGCGTGACATCCCCATTGAGTTCCGTCACGACGTCGGGCGGCAGCAGCACCAGATGAACACGGCTCGCCCCATTGACGGTTTCCGCCAGGGCCAGCATCATTTCGTGTTCGATGTCAGGATGAGGTACATAAGCCAGGGCCTGTGCTTGGCCTGCTTCGTCGGCTTGCAACGGAAGCAAAGCAGTGGCTTCTACCAGCGAGGCAATCGCCTCAATGGGGAAGTCGTCACTCTGGCCTAAGACAACCGCCGGATCCTCTGCGGTGACTGGGTTGGGGATGTTATATACAGCATGTTGCAGGACGAACGTCACTAGGCTTCCCAGGGGTCGTGAACAGAACTGCGCGAGACATTGTTACAAAGAGTACGCTATCTAGCAAGGAAAGATTATCACGACATAAGCGGATTGTCTTCCTTATTTAGCATATCGGTGGTTAGGGATCAGGGTGATGAGATCATCCGGCGCAGGCGTTGGATAAAGTCCACACTCTGAAGGCGATTCTCCAGCGTGTATTGAATATAGCCTAACATGATGCGTTCCAGGTCAGCATGAAGATTTGGGCGAATGCTCAGACTGGCGACCTGTTCATAGCTGCTGCGCTGCATATGGCGCAAAACTTTGAGGGCATTTAGCGAAATTGGCACGGTCGCCAGCGCCAGATGTTGGCTGCCAGGGGCGACGACGCCACCATCAGCAAAGCTAAAATATTGATCGACCGGTTCGACGTCTTCCCGCGTGACGACGCACTCCGTGAGTTCTGGCCTAAAGCCGATGGCATCCAGCAGATGGAGTTCATAATAGCGTACTGCGCGCCGAATATCGTCATCGTAAGAAATATGTGCCAGCGTCTGGTCCAGTAGCTGGAATAAACTGCCCTGATGAGCATCGTCATCGAAGGTGAAGCGGTCAAGCAGCTCGACGACATAGTTGGCATAGGCGCCGCGCGTGAGGTCTTCTCGCAGGGGTAAGTAAGCCTCGGTCATCTCCGCTTGCACCAACACATCCAGATCCCGCCCCTTGCTAATCAACACATTCGCCCGTGTGAACAGCTCAACGTGGCCGGTCTTTTTGGTAGCAGGTTTGCGTGCGCCTTTGGCCACCGCGTTGACCTTGCCATGATCGGGGGTAAGCAGCGTCAATAGGCGGTCAGCTTCGCCCAGGTTACGGCGTTTCAGGATGATCGCTTGTGAGTTATAGGTTCGTTGGCGGCGGGTGTTGAAGTCCAAGGTGGGCCTTTCCCAACTAAGGACGGTTGAACCAGAATATTCCCATCATACACCGCTTTTGTAGAAACTGTATTTCCTGGGCTGGTGCCCATTGCGGGTGGTTTATGGGTCCCTGTCGACCAACTGCGGATTGGCCTCGATCTTATCGACTAGTTCGGGGACTTCTTGTAAGCTCATGACGACGGCATGTGGACGCACATCAGAGCCTTCTCGCGGGTAGGTCGAGATCTGGCCCAGTACTTTATGCAGATGGGCCGGACGCTCGAAGGCGTCGTACTTAACCAGTTCTGCAAAGGGGGCGCGCAAAATGCTGATAAAACCGTTGCGCCTGGGGGCGACGACATCATCGACGAAATGGTCGCCTACCTGGATCACCAGGCTGTCGGGGTAGGTTCTGGTATACTGGTCATGGTAACCCGGTGTGGCCTTATGCAACCCGGTAATATCTGGCGCGAGAAAACCGTCGAAGAGGTCATACAGCCCGACCGCTTTGAGGATGGGAAACTGATATTTACTCAGGCCCTTAGTGGCGATGAAAAGCTTACGATGAGGCGCTTTGAGCTTTTTAATCACTGATGGACTGTCATCCAGCAGCTCGATTTCGTCCGCATTGGTATAAGCGACCCATAGCTCATCCAGATTCTTGGTGAGCGTTCCCCCAACGGATTTCACAACTGCCTCAGCGATATCCTGCCAATCCATGGTCATCGGGTCATCAGGTGCTCTGTTCTGGCGACGATAATTCTCTTTGCCGAGTTCCAAGCCCAACTCATCCAGGGAGACACCGGTTTCGTCGGCAACATCCTGCAAGACGTCTACGATGACACGTCGGCTGAAGTGATTTTCTATCAAGGTAGCGTCAATATCAAAGAAGATGAGGGTATGGGTTGGCGAGTCTGCCATACGGTGTCTCATTGTCGAGTTGTTCGTGATTTGTTGAAGTGTAGTGTAAACGGTTGGCAATATCAAATTTCCAGGCCAACTTAAGCGTCATGCACCTGTTTGCCATGTTAGAATACATAATAAAGAAAGAATTTACAAAACGGCATTTAGATTTATCCATATTTTTATAAATTCTTGCCTTTATACATAAATCCTACGCCGTAAATAATAGGAAAGTTACTTTTCTCAATGGTAGATTTTTATCCGGTAGATGTTCATCAGATTGAGCATTTTAAACAGATCCGAGAAGGATTAGCAATAGGTGGCCAGCCAACCACCCAGCAGCTTCAACAACTCATTGCTGAGGGCGTTGAAGTGGTGCTGCAACTGCATGTGGACGAAGCGCCTTATTCAATCAACGGCGAGCGCTATGAACTCAGCCAGTTGGGCGTCGTCCATCTGAGCATGAACGTTGTCCTGCATCAGCCGACCCAATCCGACCTATGGCACTTCTTTGATTTCATGGATGTGTACCAGGGCAAAAATATGTTCGTGCATTGTGCCGATGGCTTTTGCGCCTCAAGCATGGTCGCTCTCTATTTGATTGCCCGTGAGGGTCGGTCACTGGATGAGGCGCGTCAGATGGTTCTGCCCGGTTGGCACCCTAGCACGGCTTGGCTGCAGCTACTCGACGAGATGGTCCCGCACAGCCTATCCTGATATGTCCGTATCCTGATATATCCATATATTGGATAAAATGGTCTGGTCATCAGGCTTGTCGTGTCCGATGACACGGGGTATTGTGTAACCTGATGACCCATTCCGGTGTTGTTAAGCATGGATATAGATACCAATTTGGAAGGAACACGGCTCTGTTCACTCATGACGATCTGCTCAGCCTGAACGCCCGGTTCGAGCACACTAACCCGCAGCATATCCTTCAATGGGCGGCTGATAGATTTGGTGAGGCTGCGGCGGTTGTGACGAGTCTGCAGCCGACGGGCATCGTCACGCTGCATATGATGCACACCCTGGGTATCCATCTGCCCGTGCTTACCCTGGATACGGGCCACCTCTTCCCAGAAACATATACCTTGATTGAGCAGGTTGAAGCGCATTTCAATATCACTGTCGAGCGCATCAAACCCGATGTGCATGTCATCGAGCAAGACCAGAGTGGAACCCCGTTGTGGCAGCAAGACACCAACCAGTGCTGTTATCTGCACAAGGTGCTGCCCTTAAAGAAGGCCCTGGCCCCGTATGATGCCTGGATCACCGGCCTGCGTCGTGACCAATCGCCATCTCGTGCCGAGACGGACATCGTAAGTTGGGATGTACAGCGCAACATGACCAAGCTGTGCCCATTGGCTACGTGGACCGAGGCGATGGTCTGGTCCTATATCAAAGGGTATCAGCTTCCTTATAATACGCTGCACGATAAAGGTTATCCGAGCATTGGCTGTATGCCCTGTACCCAGCCTGTCAACGGCACCCGTGACCTGCGCGCTGGGCGCTGGCAGGGTACCAACAAAACCGAGTGTGGTATCCACCTTTAAGACTCGCACAAAGCAGTAGATCACTCCCAACACGTCCTACCTCTATCAAGCGAAACGCCAAACGCCCTTATAGTTGTCTAAAATTAATGATTCTATAAGACCTTAATACTTCTGCGGCGCATCCCGTGTTATTGTAATAAAAGGTAATAAATTGAGTCGATGGCCACCTTTGGGTGAGCTGCGGAGTGTCGCATTATGGCCAATCTAACCGAAGTCGCACTGGCGATTAAGAACAATGATCGTAGAAGTGCAGCCCGTATGTTGACCGAAATCATCCAAGAAACCCCCAGCGCGGAAGCGTATTATCTGGCGGCACGGCTGAGCAAAGACAAAGATAAGGCCCGTGCTCACTTGAAGCGCGCCCTCAGCTACGATAGCCGCCACAAAAAAGCCAATCAGATGTGGATTGAACTGGGTGGCAAGCCCTTGCAAGTCAAGAAAGGTGGGCTGCCGATAGTTGATCGTGTTGTCGGCTTTTTCCAGGACTTTGGCACGAATATTCCAGGCATTGGTCCCATACTCAACCGGATGCACCCCAATGTGCGTGGTGGGCTGGTCGCGGCACTTTTCATTATGTTGATCGCACTCAACGTGATTTTACTGATGCAGTTTTTGGGTACACCAGCATCCGCAGCAGAGGAAAATGTCGTTGTACAGGCTCAGCCCACGATGGATGCCACCGCGACGCCCATTGCCGCGCCATCCTACGAAGAAATCGTCATTAGCGCCGGCACATTGGAGAGCTATTTTGCGGATAATGGCTATGGTATGCGGCCTATCGCCAACTATATCGGTGACACGGCTTCTCAGCAGTTCCTTCTGACGGGCCAGCTTCCGTATGATGTTTATGTGCTGGTGTATGACTCGTTGGCTGCGGCATCGTCCGACCAGTATCGCGATATGTATGACGCGACGTATGTGGCCGATGGTTTTGGCAATGTGCGGCTTTACTTCCCGATCAACGTGGATGACGAGACCGTCGACGCGCTGGTGGAGCTGGTGGCTGACTTGACGTTGACCGTACCCGCCCCAATCATGGATGAGAACAATGCAGCCTGAGGCGATTTGATGAGGTTATTCGCGTGATGTCATGCTTTGTGGTTATCACGTTTGAATGCAATGTTGAACGTATGCAAAGAAGCATCACGAAAAAAGCATCACAGAGTTTGTCCGGTAAATTCTCAGCATGCATAGCATAGCTCTCGTACCGGACGAGGAGATTATCACATGAATATATTGAAAGCGTATGAACAAACACATAACAACTCTCAACTTGAACGGGGCCAGGGCCTGGTTGAATATGGCCTAATAATTGCCTTTGTAGCGGTAACGGCGATTTTGGTGCTGGCCAATGTCGGCACCAGCGTGTCAGAATCTTTTGACATGGTCAACTGCACCCTGACCGATCCGACAACGGGTGCATGCGTTGATGCTGAACCCACTGAAGAACCTGATCCCGATCCATGCCCCAATTTACAGGTTCTGGCAGCTCAGGCAAGCTGCCGTGCTAGCAACGATAGATTCCATGTGCGAGTTGACTTTGATCAGTGCCCAACAGCGATGGTGGCTATATCGTCGCCTATCCAGTTGTCCATGTCACAAAACCCGAATAAACCTGAGCGCTTCAGACGGGGTATAAATTCAAATCATCCCAGCAACATCATTTGTGATAGTGGTACATCGCTATATACAGATGCCACCGTCACCATTTATCATGATGGCACCGAGAGTTCGACCCATACAACCACTGTGACGACGCCTATCATCATCAAATAAGTCCATTGCTCGTAGTGAAGTGGCCTATTACAGAAAATCCCCGTTATTTACGGGGATTTTTTGTAGGTCCCTGTTCCCAATCTACAGTAACTCGTCTGTTGCAGGGTTCACCTATTGACCGCTAACAGGCCCTCATCTAAACTCATAAAATGGTGAAATCAAACGACGCAAACAATCGCCCTTCAATTCGCAAAGGGCAGCGTATTTGTCCGTGTTGCGGGACGTCATTTGTCTGTGGAGTGGCTGCTGGTACGGGCGAATGCTGGTGTTTTGAGCTGCCGCATGTGCTGACGGTGCCAGAAACAGATGGCGCGGCGACCTGTTTGTGTCCAAATTGCTTGAACGAGCGCATACATGATATCGAATCCGCGCGCCTGAACGCCTCACAAGAGCCTGATGAAGACTGACACCCGCGTAGTATCTCTCTTAGCCAGTGGTACGGAGATTATCTGTGAATTGGGCATGGAATCTAGCCTGGTTGGGCGCTCTCATGCCTGTGACTATCCCGCCTCTGTCCTGACATTGCCCAGTTTAACTATGCCCAAGCTTGCTCGGGAGCCCATCCAATCCGCACAGGATACGATTCGAGAGACCCTCTCTGTGTTCCGTGTCGATGTTGAGCAGCTCCAGCAGTTGCAACCCGATATTATCTTCACTCAGCCGGATACAGTCCGCTACGGCTTGACTGATGCGCAGCTCACGCAGGCAGTTAAGAAAGTACTTGGCGCGGATGTGCGTATAGTTGACCTGGCACCCATGTCACTGGCTGATTTTGCTAACGATATTTTGCGTATTGCTGCCGAATTAGGCGTTCAGGAAGAAGGCGAAATCCTGTCGGAGACGTTGACGTCGCGCATGGAGGAAATCGCCCTGCATACGGCCCAACTATCGACAAGGCCCAGCGTCATCCTGATTGATTGGCTCGATCCGCTGATGGTTGGCGGCTATTGGACGCCTTCACTGGTCGAGATGGCGGGCGGCATCAATCTGGGTATTGAACCCAATCAACCCTTGGCTTCCATAACGGTGGACGAATTGCTGGCCATCAATCCCGATATGATCGTCATGTCGCCCTGTGGTTATGACATCGGCACGACCTATAACGAGCTTGAGACGCTGCGCCAGCAGCCTAGTTGGCAAAAGCTGAAGGCCGTTCGTGGTAAGCGGGTCTTTCTGGCAGATGGCATCCAGTATTTCAACCGTCCCGGCCCCCGCTTGCTGCAATCGCTGGAAATCCTGGCGGAAATTCTGCACCCGAAATATTTCCATTTTGGACATCAGGGCATGGGCTGGGTTCGGCTGTAACCGACTATTCCTTAAGCAGCGTCTATCGGCTAGCATTGTATAGTGAATATGGCATCCCAATGTGGATACCTGGCAGCGCATGCCTTGTGTAACGCATCCGACGCTGCATTGCGCTTATGGAATTGAGGAGTAACAGAATCCTATGGCACGTTATTTGATTACCGGGGGCGCGGGCTTCCTGGGTATCAATCTGGTACGCTACCTGCTCGACCGGGGCCACGAGGTGGTATCTATTGATTTCGCCCCGTTTGACTATCCTGAAGAAGATCAGATCAACGCCATTTTGGGCGATATTCGTGACCGTGATGCTGTCGAAAAGTCGATGGAAGGCGTCGACGTTGTGGTGCATACGGCTGCCGCCCTGCCACTCTACCCACCGGAAGAAATTTATTCCACCGATATTGAGGGCACGCGCATCGTGCTGGAAACAGCCCTCAAGCATGGGGTGGAGCGCTTCATCCAGATCAGCAGCACAGCAGTCTATGGCATTCCTGACCATCACCCGCTGTACGAAACCGATCAGCTAATTGGCGTCGGCCCCTATGGTGAAGCCAAGATCGAAGCTGAAAAAACCTGCGAGAGCTTCCGTGATCGCATGTGCGTGCCTATTATTCGCCCCAAGTCCTTCGTCGGGCCGGAGCGCCTGGGCGTGTTCGCATTGTTCTATGATTGGGCCAAGGACGGCAAGAATTTCCCGGTGTTGGGCAGTGGCAACAATGCCTATCAGCTCATGGATGTCGAAGACCTGTGTGACGCTATCTACTTGTGCGCCACCCTCGACAAAGATAAGGTCAACGACACGTTCAATACAGGCGCAAAAGAATACACGACTTTCCGTGAGGACTACCAGGCGGTGCTTGATTACGCCGGATTCGGCAAGAAGATCATCGGTCTGCCCGCGGAACCCGCTATCTGGACTCTGCGCTTCTTAGAGAAATTAGGGATTTCCCCGCTGTATAAGTGGGTCTATGAAACAGCCAACAAAGACAGTTTCGTCAGCATCGAAAAAGCGCAGACGGTGCTTGGCTGGGACCCGAAGTACAGCAACAAAGAAGCTATGATCCGCAATTACCAGTGGTACCTGGATAACCTGCAAAACTTCGAGAACCAATCCGGTGTCAGCCACCGCGTTCCCTGGAGCCAGGGCGCGCTCAAACTGGCGAAACTGGTTTTCTAGCCAGCTCGGCATCAACCTTTGCTATCGTAGGGGCACGACAAACATGTCGTGCCCTTTTCTATTTTTCGCGCGGTAGTTATCAGGTTACATGTCAAATCATCACCAGAAAAGCTATACTTGGCCCACGATTTTTATTACCTATTTGAAAGGACGTTATTATGGAAAATTGGTCAGAAGGCGATGTTTCTGTTAATGGGGTGCAACTACATTACTATCGCACGGGTGGGGATAAACCGGCTGTCGTACTGTCGCATGGCATCACTGACAATGGCCTGTGCTGGTCACGCTTGGCCAAAGCCTTAGAAGCACAGTATGACGTCATCATGGTCGATGCCCGTGGCCATGGCCTGTCGGATAAGCCGGACAGTGGCTACAGCGCCCAGGACCACGCTCGTGACCTGGCTGGACTCATTGAGGCATTGCAACTGGATACAGTCAGTCTGATAGGGCATTCAATGGGTGGGGCCATTATCGGTGAGCTAGCTTCCCTGCATCCAGATTATGTGAGTCATCTTATATTTGAAGACCCCGCCTGGTTCCCGAAGGGGGATGACCGAGCACATGAAGAGACTGTCAAAAGGATGGATGACTGGGCACAATCTGTTATTGAACGTCAGGCGCTGAGCAGCGAAGCTATTGAAGCCCAGGTGCGTAAAGACAGCCCCCATTGGCATGATGATGAGGTTATCCCCTGGGTTCAGGCCCAAAAAGCGGTTAGCCCCAAAGTGATGCAGTTCGGATATACTGCCAGCCCCTGGTGGGACATCGTGCCCGACTTGACGTGCCCAACGCTCATCATCAGCGGCGACCCGGAGATAGGTGTCGTTGTATCGCCAGAACTTGAAGCGGAGATCCGGTCACTCAATCCTGATGTGCAGATCATCCGCCTGGATGCCGGCCACAGCGTCCGCCGCGACCAGTTCGATGCCTATGTTGATGTGGTCACGGAGTTTTTGAGTCGGTAAAACTACTCAATTGCCATTTCTAGTGTAACAAACCCTCATCCTCAGTTCTTCTCCCGAAGGAGGAAGGATGCCTCTTACTAGCAACCATCTACATAGAGAAAGTCCCCTCTCCTTCGGGGAGGGGATTCAGGGGTGGGGTCGAAAAAGGCGCGACATGTCATGCCTCTATTCAATCACCACCGCGACGGTTAGCTCGAAATCGCCACCGGAGAGGTAGCCATTGACGCGCACCGTGTAGGTGCCATCGGCGGGCAGACTAGCGGAAAAACCCGGATTGAGGCCCTCGTCGTCATCCCCCTGGGCGATCTCCTGCCCGGATGGGTCGAGTAGCACGGCCACTGGGTCTAGCTGTTGGGCATCAGCAGCCGTCACCCGGATTTGCATGCGGTCGCCCTCATAGCCATAAAAGCTGTAAAAGCCATATTCGCCCTGAACAACGCTGTCATTCACGCGCAGGATGGTCGAGGCGACAGGTACGGCGGTCGGCGTCGGCGCGGCATCGACAATGCGCCAGCGCAGACTATAATCCCCAGCGGCTTGGGCGGCGGCATCAGATACGCGCAGCCAATAGCTGCCATCAGCCTCTACTTGCGCATAACGAATCAGCGCCGCGCGATTGGTCCCGCTGTTGTCATCCCGATAGAGCACATTGCCCTCGCTGTCGGCCAGTTCGACCACCGGATCGAGGGCGCTGTTGGCCCCCGGATTGACCGCTACCGAAATAGCATCCCCGGCATGCAGCACCACGCGGTAGACATCGCGCGTGCCGACCGCTGGCAGCGTCCGGTTGAAGGTTTCGCCCTCGCTGGGGTCGCCAACATAGCTCTCCTGATAGCTGGCTCCCACGCCATAGCTGAGCGTATACGACCCGGCTGTACCGTCTTCACTGGTGACGATAATCAAATACGCGCCTTCTTCCGGCAGCGTGATGTTACGGACAATGGCCGCCCCATTGGCATTGCTGGTGCGTCCGCTGGCCGTTGCCAATACGGAGCCATCCGGCGCGATGATTTCCAGCACCGGGCGCACGCTGCTATCCGAGTGTGGTGACAGGCCAATCGTGACCACCTCACCCGGTAGGCCATAGAACGAGTAGCGTCCAAAGTCGGAGCCGCTGCGTAGCTCGCCCAGCACCGGAACGTGACTTTGCAGCCGTTCGTCCTCATCGAGCGTACCCAGAGCAGGCGCAGCGTAAGCTGCCGCGACAAAGGGCGTCGGCGTGATGATCGTATCCGGTTGCAGGGTTTGCTCGCCTGTGATGGCGCGCAGTTCATAACCGCCACCATCTTTCATCGTGACCTGCACGCTGTAGACGGCATCCTCAGCAAAGGTGATGTTGCGAATATGGGCATTGTTGCCTGCCCCGCTGTCGTCGTCCATGGCGATGATGTCGGCGTCGGCATTGTACAGCCGCAGCACCGGGTCACCTTCGCCGATGGCCCTCAACTGAAAGCTGACCGTTTCCCCGGCTGTGGCCTCAAAAATATAGATATGCGCCTGTCCGCTGGTGATTTCTGCCAGCACGGGTTCGTCCGATGCCAGTTCTGCCTGGAACTTCCCCAACTCGCTGAAGCCAAGTGTCGGCGTCGGTACCCCGACCACTTCCGGCAGTGGGGTAGCGGCAAACGGATTTTCACGGTCGGTATAGACCAGCGCCATGTCGTAATTGGCGCGCTCGCTATCTGCCAATTCGACATCGACCGTATACGTCCCATCTTCGGGCAGCGATAGGCTGATTTCTGTGCCGCTGCCCAGCAGCACGCCGCCATCGTCGCGCAGGCTGAGCGATACATTGGCCGGGGATGCCACACGCAGCCGAATGGCGTCGCCTGCCGCTGCCGGGAAGGTCCAGCGCTCAATTTGATAGGCGGTCATCGAACTGCTGACCGTTTCCCAGGGCGTGAGCGTCTTGGCAGGTAGCAAAATCGGCGTGGGTTCGGCTGTGGGTGCTGCTTCTAACATCGCTCGCGTCGGCAGCGGGTCGGATGTCCCCGGTTGGCAGCTTGCCATCATCACGCTGAGCACCAGCGCCACCAATCCATAGATAATTGTCTTTTTTCGCCTGAGAATTATCATCGCGTCATTCAGGGTGGTGTTAACTAAGTTTGAGTGGTTTACCGTGCCGATACCAGCGATAAGCGCCTTCCAGTATAAAAGCCGCTGCTAGCATACCGACCAGTATCAATACCTGAGCCGGATCATCATTCAGGGTATACCAAATGAGTGCCGCCAGCGCCGCCGAACACGCTACCACGCCCAGCGCGGCGATGATCCGGTTGCTGCCGATTTCGTTGGCTTTGCGCCAGTTGGCCATGTTGACCATCGCAAAAATAATCAGGAACCCGGCACTGGCCATCGTCGAAATGCTCGTTAGGTCAGCGGTGTTGGCCAGCAGCAAGGCCAGGCCAGCCGTGATGAACAAACCAATCGGCTGCTGCCAGATTTTCTTCTCCAGTACGTCCGGCAGTTCGCCCTCGGATGCAATGGTATAGCTCAGGCGTGCCGCGCCATACAGCGTCGAATTGATGGCCGATAGGGTCGCCAGCACTGCCGAAATCGCCACTAGCGTAAAGCCCAACTGCCCAAAAGATGGTTTGGCCGCTTCTGCCAGGGCGAAGTCCTGCGCCTGCTGGATCTGATTGGCATCCAGCGAACCGACCACCACAATCGCAATCAGCGCGTACAGGATCATCACAAAAATGACCGAAATGTAGTAGGCGCGTGGCAGCGTCTTTTTGTAGTCCTTGACATCTGAGGCTGTGTTGGCGATCAGTTCAAAGCCTTCATAAGCCACGAAGATTATCATGCCCGCGCTGACGATTTGCAGCAATGGAGGCCAGTCGCTGGTTGCCAGCTTCGTGCCATCAATACCACCGAACCCGACCACCGTCACCAGCACCAGGATCGCCAGTTTGAAGCCCACCACATACGTTTCCGCTTTGCTGAGGACTTCCGCGCCCAGCATGTTCAACAGCGTGGGCAAGATGATCGATAAGCTGATGAAGATGTGCAAGGCGAGCTGTGTCTGCTGGTCTGTTGGCAAAAAGGTCGACGCGTAATTCCCGAAAGCCACCGCATACAGTGATAGCGTCACGATATAAGACAGCCATAGCAAATTGTTGACTGTACCCGTGAATAAATCGCGGCCAAAGGCTTTGTCGATAAAAATGATCGTGCCGCCCTGGTCCGGGTAGGCTACCGAGAGCTTGGTATAGGAGTAAGCTGTCAGCAGGGCGATAATGCCTGCGACGATAAACGACAGCCAGGTCGCGCTGCCAGCCAGCACGCTGGCCAAGCCGAGCACGGCGAAGATACCGCCGCCGACCATACCGCCGATGCCTATTGACAGGGTCGCTAGCAGGCCGATTTTGCCGTCGCTGTCGCCCGTAGATGTCTGTTGTGGGTTAGCCACAATTTTCTCCCGCTGGGAAATGATGCAATCATCACAACTATATAGCGTAATCTAGCACAAAATAGCGCTATGTACTTGTGGGATAATCCGCAATGTTCATTAGAATGCAGATCATAGGGTTGGGGCACAAACTTATCGAATTAGTATGGATGAAAGTGGTTCCAATTGGAGATAATCCACCGGTGCCCTGGTTCACTTCGGACCTCCGCCTTGCCATCAGCATTGAGGTACAATAATCTAAAATTGAAATCCTTCTCTTTCGAATTAGTACCTAACTCATACTCTAGTTTGACTAATATATTAGTTGCAGCAGCAGCAGCATCCTCAATGTGAAGAATCTGAAATCGAATTAACTCTACTGTGCCAAATGTCTCACGAATCGCCTTAGGCATCTCCTTTGGAGACTTGCCTCGACTTACCTGAATGTAGTTTGCCATGTGACCATAGTTTTTGGCTTCCCATAGCGCGAGGAACTCTACGATCTGATGTTCAGGTGTTTGAGAGGGATAGTCCTTTGGATTTTCAGACTTTGGAATATCTTCGTCTGAGAATATGCGTGGCTCCCATTGCCCTAATTGTTCTTTGGTATCATGTGTTTTCTGGATTTGCTTGAACAATTCAATAAATGATAGATTTTGATTTGGTGGAGGTTCCTCTAATCTATCTTGCTCTACTTTCAAAGCCCAATCGCGTACTGCAAATAGAGCTGCCCAAACTTTTGCTGCTACTATCTTATTGTCATAGCCGAGATCAGTGCCGTGCATAATACCGTTCCGATATGGAATGTAGATAGTTTCTGTACGAGTTTTATTGCGCCCCTTTCGGAATATGTTACCAAGTTGAACCAGTCCTTGTTTGTGTGCAGAGATCGAATCCCAAGCCTCTAGATTAGTTTCATAGGAAAAGAAGCCATGTCCCCCATTTAGTTCGTTAACCAATCCGTCTAAGAGGGCTAATATAACAGGAATACAAGCGTGATAACGATCTGCCTCATAATCTTGCAATGCAAGTCGAGCGAGTCGTATTCTCGATTGAAATGCCTTGATCTCTTTCATTTGATTAAGCCATATACCAACGGTATTTGGGGTAAAGTAGTTCACCAGCACCTGCTCACCCGCTTCTATGTCGCCGTTGTCCGCAAGAATAACGGCCTGTTTAGCAGTCTCTAAATTAAGAGACTCATAGATAATCCAACCACGATTGCTGAAATGGTTGTTGAATTGATCTGGGAGCGCTGCTAATTCCTGGGCCTTTTTGGCAAGCTCATCGGCTATTTCGAGTTTTTCTTGCATTTTATCGGTATCGATTCCCATTAATTTGAGAAGTGGAGAAATCCAAGGAATAGTACGCTTGAGCGCCATGACGCCTTGAGTTTGCTTCAAAATATCTTGTAATGTGGGAATATCTTTTATTTGGGGTTCATGCATCTATAGCACTCGCAAATTTATAGAAGATGATGGTTCACCATATTCATTCTACTATAAGCTTTGAATGCGTTTTTTGTTAAATAAAAGATATATAAATGCGCCACGATGAATGTCATCGTGACGCATGCATGTCTTATGAGTATAGCGCGACCGCACTAGCAATTTAAGATGCTGACGGTTCAGCCTCAACCAGTGACTCGATAATGCTGACAGCCTCGCTGGTTGTATCTACAATATTGACCTTGTGCAACAATCCCAGCTTGCGGTAACGTTCTTCCAGCCTTTGGGCCACATCGTCGTTTTTACCCGTGATGCATACCAGCCGTTCGACATCGTCATCGCCAACAATGCTTGCGATCATCGGCAAATCGGGGCGTGACGAACCATAGAGGCGTGTTTCTTCTGAATTGGGTAGGTTGCCGTTTTGGTTGGCTTTGCGTGGGCGCTTGTACATCACATGGGTGGCATCACAAACGATCACACGCGGTAAGGTCATCTCGCTGCCAAAGAAAATATCATGGTAGCGTTGGGCAGCGACTTCTGGATCGTAATACCCGTGATGGCTTAAGGCCACAACACCATCCAGAATGAGCTGTTCGACTTTGATTTTCATATCCAGGGCCTCTCAAAAACCCTTCATCTGACAATACATCATCACAATACACCCATTTGGATGGTCTGTAACTAGCCATCTGGCCTGTCTACCTGTAACAAAAGACATATGTATAAAAATAGCTGATCAGACGATCAGCTATTGATACGACTTTTCCTATACAGAATGAGGACTTAGCGGGGTGTTACTGTTCTTCAATCTCGTCGCGCTTGATTTTCTCAGCTTCGCGTTCCAACCCTGCGCCAATAGAAACACCCAATGCGATACCCAGCGCCAGCCCGATAGCGATATTTTCAGGGAAGAGTCCGACGCCTAACGCGAGGCCCAATCCTATGCCAATAGCGATACCTTGTACGATAAAATTACCGGATTTTTCTGGCATCGTTTTCTCCTTCAAACCCTCTCATAATAAGTATACGCAAAATTCATTATTTTGTTACAGATATGCTAACGACAACAGGATATTTTTATTTGTTTTATGCACTGGCTGGCTGCTGATAATCCGCCATGCGACCATATATGACCTGCCGAGCCTCATCCATGTCTTTTGTAAAGTATACGTCCTGCACCAACTTGCGATCAACCAATTTGATGGTGTCGACGACGCGCTGCAACATGTCGCCCATGCCGACAAACACGGCTGGACCTTTGCCCATCTCGCCGATCTGCATCAACCGCTTGAACTGTGTCAGGCTCTCCCGGCTCATCAGGACGCCGCCCGGTATGTGCAACCCATTGCGCACATCGACAATTGCCCCAAATGTCTGCTGGCGTTCGTCACTCATGCGCTTGATGGTCTTGAGGACAGCATGTAGCTCGTCCCACTCCCATTCCTTGCCGATTTCTGCTAGCAGAATGGTCTGTTCTTCGTTATCCCAATACAGATCAATGGCCATAAGATTCTCTCGCACTAAGGTTGCTCTTAAAAACACATATCAAGGCCCTGGAGGTACAAATTCGCTATGTCGCCTCGGCAACATGTCGTTCACAATGCCCTCGGATGCATACTTCAGGGACCCTGATTTGATGAAAGATTATCATGGCTAACTGATGCCTGACTCAATGTACGATGAGTAATCGTTTAGGAGTGTGCTACCTAGATACGGCATTTAAGGCACGGGTATAGCGCGCTAGGATTAGGCGCTATCACCAAAGAAAACCCACTTTCTAACCCGGTTCTGACTTGACGATTTAGAACAAAAGTTCTATTATTAAGCCATCACCTCAATTCCCAATCTTACGCAACACATTGCCGTTTTACACGTACAGTAAGTCAGAGAGATAGGGACCCGTAACCGACTATGAACATCCTTCGCAAGCTCTTCCGCAATATTCCCCTGTTGATCCTAACGGTGCTCCTGCTACCGACCTTGATCCCGGCAGCATGGGAGGGCTTTAGTAACTTGATGGACCAGCTTAAAGGCGGAGACATCGCGCCATTTTTCACGCCTTCGGTGCAGCATTGGGACCCGAAAATCGAAGCCTGGGCTGGTATCTATGATGTAGATCCGAACCTGCTGGCGACTGTTATGCAGATCGAGAGCTGCGGCCACCCCAATGTGGCCAGCCATGCCGGGGCACAGGGCCTTTTCCAGGTGATGCCTTTCCACTTTGCCAATGGCGAAGTCATGCTTGACCCAGATACCAACGCCATGCGCGGCGCGACGGTGCTCAAAGAATGCAAGGCATTTGTCGGCGATAATATCGGCATGATCCTGGCCTGTTACAACGGTGGACCCAGTGTCGCCAGCCGACCCTTCACCAATTGGCCCGCGGAAACGCAGCGCTATTATCTGTGGGGGGCGGGTATCTACAATGATGCCTACCATCAACTGCCCGTCAGCCCGACGCTGACAGACTGGCTCAATGCCGGTGGTCGCTCCCTATGCGATTCAGCAGAAGCCGAACTGGGTTTTTAGCCCATCGCCACAACCTATTCTAAAGAGGCCAGCTCCAAGAGCTGGTCTTTTTGTTTGTCATATTGCTTATACGGTAGGATTTTATTAAGTATTTGTAGAGAAAACTATATAAAATGAGGTGCATTCGAAAATTAATACTGACAAATAATCGCAATCCATCTATGCTTGATTCAATCAACTGACTTGTAAAGCATCCATACTATGCCCATGACGCCCCGCTGGTATAATGACGAGAAGACCGTCTACATATTCCATTTTACGGAAAATGGACTGCGTGATTGGGATGAGTATCGGCAGAAAATCGCCATCGGCATGCAAGAAATAAGTCAGGTGGATCACCCAATTGTGATGCTATTCGATCCGCTGTACCGGGCGATGCCATCGGGTAACCCCTTGCCCCATCTGCGTTATGCCTTCGCTGCCAAGCCGGACCACGTCGTTGCAGCCATCTCTATCGTTCATAATCGCTTCGCCATTGCATCCATGAACTGGATCAAGCGCCTGGGTTTCTATACCTGGTTCCACATGGTCGATTCCTACGAAGAAGCCCAGCAAATCATCGACGATGTTTTGGAAGATACCAAACTGCCTTCTAACTAAATTGTCTGTTTTATGTAGCTGGGATGACGGCTGCGGGTTACAGTAGCCAGGTATGCTCTTGTGTACCTGTACTGTGATTGCACCTGCGAGGAACCCATGCCTACTCTGCTGCGAATCGTCCATATCAGCGATACCCATATCCATCCTGATACAACCTATCAGCCGAATGACGCACCGCCACCGCTTGTTGGCGCGCGCAAGCTGGTTGAGGCTGTGAATGCCTTGCCCTTTATGCCCGATGCCATTCTGCATACAGGTGATGTGATTTATGATCCTGTCCCGGAAGCCTACCCTGTAGCCAAAATGGTTTTGGGAGCGCTCAAAGCGCCGATTCACTATGTCGTCGGCAACCATGACAGTGCACCTGATCTTCAGCGGGTGTTGCTTGGCCGTGACGAAGCCGCTGTGACGCCCTATCTGTACTATGAAACTGAAATCAATGGCGTGCAGTTGATCGTGCTCGATAGCAATGGCCCAGCGGAACTCCCGGCAGGTTATATCGTGCCGGAGCAGTTGGATTGGCTGCGCGGTTTGCTCAGTCAGCCCGATGATCGGCCTTTGCTGGTGGCCACCCATCATAATGTGCTGCCAGTGGGTGCGCCCTGGCTCGATGACTGGATGCGTACTACCAACGGCGAGGGTTTGCACGCGGTTCTCAAGTTGGCTGGTCCGCGCTTACAGGCTGTGCTGCATGGCCACATTCACCAGTCTTACACGATCCAGCGCGATGGCATCCTGTATGTATCGGCGGCTTCTTCTTGGGAGCAGTTCGTAGGATATCCTACGCCGACCAATACCGAAGTCATCCATGATACGACCGCCCAACCGGGCTATAACGTCATCCATCTGACGACGGAAGGCATTTCTGTGCGTGCCCATCAATTCCAGGTGATAGATTAGGCAAATAAAAAAGTGGCGAGGGCAACCCCGCCACTTTTCGTTTTTAGAAAAAGCGTGTTTACGCGATAACGTCGCTTATGAAATAGTGACGTCTTCGCAGAGATACACGTCCTGGATGGTGTGCAGCAATTTCGCACCTTCATCCATCGGGCGCTGGAAGGCTTTACGGCCACTGATGAGGCCCATACCACCGGCACGTTTGTTGATGACTGCCGTCCGAACGGCTTCGGCGAAGTCGTTAGCGCCACTGGCACCACCGGAGTTAATCAGGCCGATGCGGCCCATGTAACCATTGGCCACCTGATAGCGGGTCAGGTCAATCGGGTGTTCGCTGGTGAGTTCGGTGTAGATGCGCTCATCGAGCTTACCGTAGCTGCTGTCGCCTGTATTCAAGGCTTTGAAACCGCCATTGTTGGTCGGCAGCTTCTGCTTGATGATGTCGGCATGGATGGTGACGCCCAGGTGATCGGCTTGGCCCGTCATATCAGCCGAGCTTTCGTAATTGACGCCGTCAATCTTGAAGGCTGGGTTACGCATGTAGCACCACAGCACCGTCGCCATACCTAATTCGTGGGCATAGGCAAACGCTTCTGCGACTTCTACCAACTGGCGGTTGCTTTCTTCACTGCCGAAGTAAATGGTCGCGCCGACAGCCGCCGCACCCATGTTCCAGGCCTGCTTGATGGTACCAAACATGATCTGGTCGTAGGTGTTGGGGTAGGTCACGAGTTCATTGTGGTTGATCTTCACCAGGAAGGGGATGCGATGGGCGTATTTGCGGGCGACTGCGCCCAATACGCCAAAGGTCGATGCGACGGCGTTGCAGCCGCCTTCGATGGCTAGCTCGATGATTTTTTCTGGATCGAAGTAGTCAGGATTGGGGGCGAAGGATGCGCCGCCGCTGTGCTCGATGCCCTGATCAACTGGCAGAATGCTCAGATAGCCCGTACCGGCCAAACGGCCCGTATTGAGCATCTGGTTGAGGCTGCGCAGGACCTGTGGATTGCGATCGGTTTGTGCAAAGACATCCGTAACGTACGTTGGGCTAGGCAGATAAAGTCGATCTTTGCTGATAGTTTTACTGGTATGGTTCAGCAGGTATTCGGCTTTGTCGCCGAGATAATCTTGAATCTGGCTGTAGGATGTGGCGGGTGCTTCTGCTACTGCCATGTTGAACTCCTCATATATGTATATGCACCGAATACCTATTATAGCAATATCGCATGCTAAACGCACCTGTCGACGCAAAAGTCGGGGGTGTCAAAGCACCTATCTTTGGCATGTGCTTTTACTGATTTTAGGCTGAGCTATGCTAATATCCGAAAGCAATACAGACAACACATTGAAAGTAGGCCTCTTAAAATGCCAGAAAAAGTAACGATTACCGACGTAAAAGTGATTCTGACACAGCCTGGTAACTCACGGCTGGCGGTCGTCAAGGTGATGACCTCTGAGCCGGGGTTGTATGGCCTGGGTTGCGCGACCTTTACCCAGGCAATTTTCGCGGTGCAAGCTGCTGTTGAGCGTCACATTCGGCCCTTCGTCATCGGCTGGGATGTGGACCGCATTGAAGAACTGTGGAACATGATGATGGTCCACGCGTATTGGCGCAACGGCCCGGTCATGAACAATGCCATCTCTGGCATCGATCAGGCCTTGTGGGACATCAAAGGCAAACGGGCCGGAATGCCGCTTTACCAGTTGCTTGGTGGCAAGTCCCGTGAAGCGGCCTACGTTTATGTGCATGCCAATGGCCCCACACCGCAGGCGGTTGAAGAGCAGGTCCGTGCCTACATGGAACAGGGCTTCCGTTATATTCGCGTGCAGATGGGCGGCTACGGCGGTCAAGGGGATACGATGGTCAGGCCAGACGATGCGCCCGATGGAGCCTACTTCGACCCCCGCGCTTACAGTCGCAATATGCTCAACATGATCGAGCATGTGCGCAGCGCTGTCGGCCCGGAAGTCGAACTGCTGCACGACATTCACGAACGTCTGACGCCCATTCACGCCATCCAGTTTGCCAAAGATGTCGAGCAGTACGATCTATTCTTCCTAGAGGATGCCCTCGCCCCGGAAGACATCGCCTGGTTCCGCCAGATGCGCCAGCAGACCGCAACGCCGATTGCGATGGGCGAGTTGTTCAACAATCCGCATGAGTGGCGCACACTCATCAGCGAGCGCCTGATTGACTTCATTCGCATGCACATTAGCCAGATGGGCGGTATCACGCCAGCCCGCAACGCGGCGATCTTCGCTAACCTATTTGGAATTCGTACCGCGTGGCACGGCCCGGAAGACACGTCACCAGTGGGCCATGCGGCCAATCTGCACCTGGATATATGGGCACCCAACTTCGGCATTCAGGAGTGGTACCGCCCCTCGGAACTGGATTATGAAATGTTCCCTGGCCTGCCGGAAGTGCGCAATGGCTACCTGTACCCCAATGAGCAACCCGGCCTGGGTATCGACATCAATGAAGAACTGGCGGCTAAGTACCCATGCGGCGATATTGTCGAGACATGGACGCAAACGCGCCTGCCAGATGGGTCCCCTACACGGCCTTGATAGCCCTTTGTTGTTGAACTAACCGAAATGAAACGATCTTCTAGCGTGGCTGTTATTGTTTAGAACAGATGTGCGTAATACATTTGTTCTATTCATGACATATTCACACAGGAGAGGATCGTTCCATGCAGTTATATGATTCGCTGCCCGGTGTGGCCCTGTTGCGCCACAACCCATCGTCTTATCAGGCGGCGGTGATGCAGCTAGCGCCTTTGGGCTGGTGGCCGCTTGACGAAGATAGTGGGGCGATTGCGTCCAACCGCATCTATGCGCAGCTCCCCGGCCCGGAACTCGTCGCTAATGGTGACTTCAACAGTTGGGTCAGTGATGATCCTTCGGGTTGGGTACTCATGTCAGAGTCCGCGCCTAATCGGGTTATCAGCGAACGTGACCCCGACCAGCTCGCAGCCGACACCCCGACGGTAGGTGGGGCGGCCAACTTCAAAAGCGACACGCCCTATCAGCCATCGATCCGGCAGACGGTGGTTACACACGGTTATACCTATGAATTCGTGTTGGATGTCAGCGCAGCGGGCCAGGGCCAGATCATGGTCTATGATCTGGTTGGCATCATCATTCAAGGCAACGTTAGCACGCGTACCAAGCGCCATATCATGCTGACGGATTGGTTCGCCATGTGTCCGTACACGGTGCCCTGTGATGTTACTGCTGACCGCATCAGCGTGCGCAAAGTTGGCGAGATGGATGCCACAATAAAAGGAACGACATCCATGTCGTTAGCCGGGGCCAGCCCGATGACAGGCAGCGCGCTTGCTTTTGATGGCGCGACCAGTGCGTTGGCTGTCACTGATAGCCGCTTAAATGGCCTGGACGAACTCACGCTGATGATGCTGGTCAAGCTCGACAACGCGGGTGAAGCTGACAATGGCCATCTGATGTACAAAGCAGATGAATTCACCTGGCGCGTGCTGCCTTCCGGTCAGATCGATTGCACCATTGAGTACAGCACGACCAACGCCCAGGCGGTCAGCGCGACAGGGGCCTATAGCACCGGTGAATGGGTCTGGTTGACTTGCCGCATCGGGGCTGATGCCGTGCCGCATCTCTTCGTCAACGGCACCGAAGTCAGCTATGCCACCCAGACCACGGGCAGCGGCCTGCGTACCAGTGACACGGGCAATCTATTCATTGGTAATGATGACGGCCAACTGGCAACGCTGGATGGGCTGGTCGACGAAGTGCTGGTGTTTGATCGCGCGTTGACCGATGGTGAAATCAGCACCCTGGTTCAAAGGAGCGACATATGAGCCAGCCAACGCATCGTGACCCGGTCCGCTGCTATGCGGCCATACATGCCCCGGTGGGTAACGCGCCCGCCCTCAAAGAGTGGCCGCTGCTGCTCAATGGCATGGATCTCGCGCTTGACCTGGGCATCAACCGTGTGGCCAAACAGGCGCGCCACCGCGTGTCCTTTGGCAAAGTCAGCCAGGGGAAGGGCCGTCTGGGGGCATCTGCCATCATCAGCTTTGAACTGTCGCCAGCCGATGCCGACGCCCTGCTAAGTGGCTCAGAAAGTCGTTTGCGTCAGCGTGCCCGTGACATTGGCCTGACTGACGAAGCGGATGACCGTCGTTTGCTGGAAAAACTGCTGCGGCGCTTGCCAGGGGAGGCACTCGCTCATGTCCCCGATCTCCGCCAGTCCCTGAAATGGACGCAGTCCAAAGCGACCGCCATCGGCAACGGCATGCAGGTAGAAATCATTACTCTGGCTGAAAGTCAACTCGCCCAGGCCCAGATGCAACGTTATCTGCGTGACCATGCCGCCGACTGGTATCCAGCGGCCCGGAGCGCCACCTAGTAGCGGCAAGAGAAGTCTTGCTCAAGGGGTTGGCCTGCCAATCCACTACAAAACGACCTGTAAAACCACCCAGCCATCACCATAAAGGAGCAAACATCATGGCTGAATATCAAATTGACGTGACCACAAGCGGCTCTGCCGGGGCCGCCAGTGGCACTCAGCGCACGGATAGCCCCGTGCGCGGTTTCGTGTATGCCATCAAGATCGACTATGACGGCGCTGCCCCTGGTAGCACCACAGTCGCACTTGTGGAAGAAGGCGGTCTTGCACAGACCCTCGTCGACTTGGACGCTGGCAACAGCGATCTCACCCTCTATCCGCGCGTCCAGGAGACGCAAAACGACAATACCCCCACCGGTGCTCATGGCTTTTACTTCGTCGATGGGCGTCACCTCGCGCTATCTGTCTCCAATAGTGACCCCCTCGCCAACGCCGTCCGCGCGACGATCCAGGTGCTGGGGTAACTGCACCAAACAGGCGTCTGTGCACGCTTATCATCAACCTGACGCCCCTAATTTTGGGGCGTTTGGGTTTTTACCAGCCATAACGGACCAACCTCATCCTATGTACGGGCTATTAATAAGCCCATTCCTTGACAGTGCCAGGTGACTATGTTAGCTTTATGGCAGTAACTACCCGTTTTTGCGGGTAAACAGTTAGGTAAGGAGTATTGTATGGCCGAGTGGGATTTTGTTGCAGCGCCCGCGACCGTATCTGTGGATTTTGGTGTTAGCCAGGCCAATATCATCGTCAATATGCTGCATTTGCTCAATACTGTTGAACACAACGATGGCTTTTCCCAGTGGACCGTCGATACCTACCATGCCTTGACAGAAGAAGAGAAGCTCCGTAACCAGTTGGCGAGCATGCTCATTGAGCCGGGAACGTATCCCCCGACGTATACACAGTTCAGCCAGATTTTGGATGACATCAAGGCGGCTGATGCCGAGTCGCTGCGCGATATGGCGCTCAAGCCTATTCTGGAGCTGGAAGAACCTCCGACAGTGGCGCAGGTAATGGCCAGTGCTGATGCTCTCGTTGAGTACAGTTATAAGGTGGCCGCTGAATACGGCAAAGTAGACGATTATAACGAAGCCGATTGGCGCTGGACCTATAGTCAATTGGTCGATGCCGATGCTTTTAAACAAATGGCCGTCGATCATCTGACCATGATGTGGGACCGCTTCTACCGCGATCAGTGGACGCGCAACGAATCCATGCTGCTGGAATCGCGCGATGCTTATTTGCAGATGAACATGTCCAGCTATTCCGATGTATTCGCTGCTATTGAAGCCGTGACAGGCCGTAACATGCGTGGCATCGACAAGATGGAGAAGCACTTCGAAAAAATCAATCACGTCACCTTCATGCCGGTGACGCATCTTGGCCCCTACATCAGTTGGGAGCGTCGTGACGAGAATAACGCCATCATCTTCTTTACGGCGCGCCTGCCAAGCAACACTCGCCAGAGTTCATCGGCACTCAATCGCAATGAACTGCTGGTGCGCCTGAACGCCCTGGCTGACGATACGCGCCTCAGCATATTAGAGATGTTGGTCGCTGAAGAAGAACTGTGCGCCCAGGATTTCATCAATCGTCTGGACCTCAGCCAATCGAGCGCCTCACGTCACCTGCGCCAGTTGACCGCGTCTGGCTTTTTGAACGAACGCCGCCGCGATGTCGCCAAGTGCTATTCACTAAATTCCGAGCGCATCGAAGATACGATGAAGGCCCTCAAGCGCCTGCTGACCTGATGCGGATTAAACACTGCAAGTCAATAAAGGTAGGTAATCGCTAGCGATGCCTGAATACGTCACCTTTGAAATCGAAACCACCGACGACCCCGATGTGCGTTTGCTGTACATCAACCAGCGTCTGACGGATGCAGCCGAAGTCTACGCCACTGCCCAAGAAGGGGCAGTTGGCTCGCCGATTGCTCAGCTTATCTGCCTGGACGTGGGCGGCGTGGCTGCCCTGACCATCCAACCCGACCATCTGGTCGTCACGCGCGAGCCAGATGTCGATTGGACGGTCCTCATCGACGAAATTCGTGACGCCATCCGCGACTTTTATCTATAGCGGCTAGCGTCTGACCATCATCATTTTTTCATAACTCAACGGTAGCTTGTTAAGAAGCTACCTGTCGTTGGCTTGCCGCATAACGCAATGCGGTAGGTAGGTTGTTTTGGTTACCCAGTTTAGGTTCCCGAATGGTGTTCCCCATTTTTTGTGGAACGTGTACTTAGAATCGTTCGATTTAAGAGAGGAGTTTTTACAATGGCCAATACAGCAAATGAACAGCTCCAGACGATGATCGCTAACATGCCGGAAAAAACGGGCAAAAGCCTGGACGAGTGGCTGGCAATCCTCGACAAGAGCGGCTTATCCAAACATGGCGAAATCATGAAACTGCTCAAGGGCGAACATGGCGTGACGCATGGCTTCGCCAACACCATCACACAACTGTATCGCCAACGTAAAGAGGGCGCACCCACCAGTGACCAGGGTTTGATTGAGGCCCAGTACGCCGATGCCAAAGCCGACCTCAAGCCCATTTATGATGCCGTCATTGCCGCTGCCAACAAGCTCGGCAAAGATGTGGAAGTCGCCCCGAAAAAGACCTACGTCAGCTTGCGCCGCAACAAGCAGTTCGCCATCGTCCAGCCGACGACCAAAACTCGCGTGGACCTCGGCCTCAACCTTAGCGATGTCGATACCAGCGACCGCTTAGAAGCAGCGGGTTCCTGGAACAGCATGTGTAGCCATCGCATCCGTCTAACTTCTGCTGATGAGGTCGATGAGCAGGTCAGCCAATGGTTGGCCCAGGCTTACGAACAGAACTAGCTACACTATCTCTGCGTTATCGCTGCTGATTATCACGCTGTGGAATGGCCTCCGGTGCAGGGTACGGCCTGCACCGGGCGGTCGCTGCTAGCCTTGTCCTCAATCACGAACCTTCTAATAACCCTCACACACCATCGTGCGCCCGTCGGGTGATCAGATGCTATTGAGCACGATTCGGTTTATAATTTGGCCTAGTATGGTAAGGAAGCGCTATAGTTCAGTGCTGGCATGACCATACGATCATTGCCTATGATGATCACTGCCAGATACGATTGTCGCTCGTTCGGGTCATCACAGATAGACGGGCATCACAGATAAGAGAAGGCAAGGGAGATCAGCATGAAGCAGTTACTTGACTTTCTGTTGGGTTTAATTCGTGGGTTGTTGGGGATGCCGTCCCAATCCGAACCCTCATCTACACCAAGTCGTGCTGAGGACGTGCCCTGTGACCTGGGCATGCATGAGGTGCCGGAGTCAGTTGATACCAGTGCCGTGCCTTTTGTCGGCATGGCTGCTGCTTCTGCCGCTGCGCCTGCTGCTGCGCCCGATGTCGTCAGCGCGAGTGCCCAGGCTGCTGATTGCACGGTGACGGTGCGCCCGGAACTGGGGACGGTCAATGTGCGTACGGGTCCACGTATTGGCTTTTTCCCGGCAGGCAAGGCACGCGGCGGGGCGGTCTTTTCACTATCGGGTGCATCGGAGCCTGACGAAACGGGCTTCCGTTGGTTCCAGGTGGCTTTTGAAGGCGGCAGTGGTTGGATTCGCAGTGATCTGGTGCTGCTTTCAGAAAGTTGTAAGCAGCTCAGTTACATCACCGATGCCGACTATCCTGATTCACCGACGATTCCAACGCCTCCCGCGACCACGCGCTTCCCACGCCCGACCACGGCTCTTTTGAGCAATGGCTACAGCAGCACACGCCATCCCGGTATCGACCTGGCGACGGCGATGGGAACGCCGATAGCCGCATCGGCCCCCGGCACAGTGATCCGTGCCATTCGCTGCGTCAACTGTACCGAGGAGCGCCCCAATCGCTTCCCCTGCGGGCCAACCACCTACAGCGATGAAAAATGGGGCTATGGTTATGGTAATTTCGTCGTCGTACGCCATGATTATGCGGTGCTGCCCGACCCCATGCGCGAAGCCATGGACGATGCCAACCTGACCGGGGGCTTTGCCTACGTACTCTATGCTCACTTCCAGGAACTGCGCGTTGATTTAGGGGAAACGGTCCAGGCGGGGACGCTGCTAGGCCGTACCGGCAATCACGGTTGCAGTACTGGACCGCATATTCATATCGAGATTCGTATCGGCAATGTGGAAATCGTCGATGGCCAGTGGCTCGCCCAGAAAGCTGTCAACCCGGTGCGCTTCTATGTCTTGTAATCTGATGTGTTATTGGGTTGCGTAACAAAAGTTGCCTATAGCGCGGTGGACTAGCTACGGGGACTGTAGCAAAGGGTTTTATTTTTAGGGGCTTATGTAAGGGAACTTCATGATTGAACTAACGCCAGAGATACTTCTTGGCGCGCTCTTTATATTTGCACTGCGCGTCTTCAATTATTCCATTAGCACCTTCCGCTTGGTGATGATCTCCCGCGGCCAGAAGCTGGTCTCCGCTGCGATGGCCTTCGTTGAAGCACTCATCTTCATTATGGTGATGGCGACTGTGATCACCGATATTGACGACCTGCCGCGCCTGTTTGCCTACTGCATGGGTGCCGCCGTGGGCAGTTACGTCGGCATGTGGCTGGAATCCCGTCTGATTACCAGTTACAGCACTGTGACCGTCATTGCCAGTGAGAAAGGGGAAGCTCTGGCTGAGCATCTTCGCAGTAACGGTTATGGCGTGACTGTAACCATAGGCCAGGGTCGAGATGGTGATGTCACGATTGTGCGCAGCACTATCAATAACCGCGAGATGCGCCGATTTATCCACAACGTAGAAAGCATCAATGAACATGCCTTCATTGAAATTGAACAATCCCGTACCCTTCAGCGCGGCTGGGTACCGGGTGGTCCGAGGCGACGGTTGTAATACTAACCAATTTATAACCAAGCCTGTTATATACCTTAATCTTTCTAGCTTGCGAATAAATTAATTTAGGGTTATTGTGAAGATGATAATCAATTATTCGACAATGCATAGAGCGATGCATAACTCAGTCAGATGGACCACAGAAGAACAGAATAGCTTGCTATACACGATGCGAGGCCCCTGGAATTGGGAAGCGGTCAATGAAATGCTCATCATCGGTGATGAATTGATGGGTTCCGTTGACCATCCAGTCGATGTGATTCTCGATATTCATGACGTGGGCAATATGTTAGGACCGGGTTTTCTGGTCCACAGCCGCCGCATTTTTACCTCCGTACGACCCAATTGCAGCGGTCGCCTCGTCTTAATGCAGCCGGATTCCATGCTGCGTTCAGTACATACGCTGCTGGACCGTGCCTTTAGCACCATTTTCTCGCAGATTTACGTGCAATATGCTGAAACACTCGATCACGCCCTCCTCCTGCTCGATATGGCTGGCGACGGCCACATCAGCGTTTCGTAATACGCCCCTTTCCTTCATTACAACTCAGAACAAGATGGGCGAGCATCGCTAGGCCTACGCAGTTGCCTGCCGGGGGCGTATAATGCCCTCCTTTGGACGAATAAGTGTAGGTAATCACCATCTTGGGAATGCAACCACCCTCGCTAGATGACAATATAACGACCCATGCCCGTGATATGCAGCGGGCCGCTCGTAATATTAGCGTGCTGATGCTGGCGAGTATCGTCAGTAAAGGCGTCATCTTCATCTGGCAGATCGTCCTCAGTGGCTTGCTCAGTGAGGTTGATTATGGCGTCTACAGCACAGTCGTCGCGTTAGGGGCAGTAGCTGCGCCTATTGTCAACTTCGGCATTGGCCTGATTGCCATCCGTGAAGTATCGCGCAAGCCGCAGATGATTGGGCGCTACTGGGCGGCCATGCTCTATACACAGACGGCACTCTTTGGCGTGGCCTACATCGGCCTGGTGATTGGCGGCCTGTTCGTCAGCCAGAGCGCGAGTAATCCCGATATTCTGGCACTAACAGCGATTGCGGGCATCAGCCTACTGATTGACGTCATCGGCAGCATCAGCAACGATTTGCTGATTGCCCAGGAGCGCATGACCATCACCGCTGGTGTGGAAATCGGCACGATGTTACTGCGCGTGGCGCTGGTGGCACTGGCTGTGCTGGCGGGTTGGGGGCTGATCGGCCTGTATGCCATGACCATCGCCAGCGGTATTGTCCGGGCGGCGGTGCTGTCGGGCGTCCATCTGCGCGATGGCCTGCGCCCGCAATGGTCGTCAGATCGCACAATTGCCTGGGGGCTGCTGGTCAATGGCTGGCCGCTGGCGATCAATGCCATCATCGCCCAGGTATACGACCAGAGCGACAAAATCATGACCACGTCCATCATTGGCGAGGTTTTTACGGGCTACCTCAATCTGGCTTATACCATCAAGCTGGGCATCACCGAGCTGTTGAGCACGACCGTCGTCATGGCCACGTACCCGATCATGTCACGCTACCATGAAGAGGGCGATGGCCGCATGTTCGGCTTCATGGTAGAAAAATTGGCGCGCTTTATGCTGCTGGTTAGCCTGCCGCTGGCGCTGGTCTTCACCATCTTTGCGGAACCCATCGTTGATCAATTTCTAGCGGAAAAATACGCCCCGGTAGCGGGCATCCTGCCGATTTACCTGTGGTACACGGTTGTCTCCATGATTGGAGCCATCTTCGCCCGTGCCCTGCTCATCCAGAATAAGCAGCGCACCGCGTTAGCCATTCGTGTCGCCGGGTTGATGCTCAATCTGGTGCTGAACGCCATCTTGTTGTTCGGCCTGCGTGACCCGCGCGGCGTGGTGATTGCCACCTTGTCCGCAGAATTGCTCTCCCTGTTCCTGATGATGCAGATTTTCCGCGCCCCTGGCTTCGATTGGGGCACGACGCTATCGGGTGCCCTGCGCATTTTCGCCCTGGGTGCGGCCACCGTTATCGTCATGCTGCTCATCGGCAGTCTGAACCCCTGGCTGGGCTTGATAGCGGGCTTGCTGGCGTATGCCGCTGGCGTGCTGCTGCTGCCTGTGCTCCACAGTGATGATTGGGACCTGCTGTACCGCGTGGTCGCGGCTATGCCCGGTGGCGCAATCATCCGCCGCTACTGGCAGCGTGACATTCAGATCACGACCTGAGTCATGCTATACTTGTAGACCATTTTCCACGACACTTGAAGAGATTTTCCCTGGCTGATGACTGAACTCCACGACGCACCTGTTCCCGTAACCAAAAAACCAACTTCGCCCTTCGCGCGTATCCTGAGCCTACTCAAGACCGGCCCGCGTGGGCTGGCCCTGCGTTTTGTTGACCAGGGCTTACGTAAGCAGTCCGGCGCGCCCTTGTGGTCCCTCAGTCGCATTACGCCCAATCTATACGTGGGCGGCCAGCAGTACATTAAAGGCTGGCCAGCCATGCAGGATGAGGGCATTACTGCCGTGCTCAATATGCGCGAGTCACATCACGACGACCAGGAAAAAGGCGTGGCCGGGGAGTCCCATCTCCATCTGCCGACCCGTGACAATACACCGCCCAGCCTGGACGATCTCCAGCGCGCGGCGGATTTCATCCAAGAACATGTCGAGCAGGGCGGGAAAGTCTATGTGCACTGCGGACTGGGCGTTGGTCGTGCGCCGACGGCTGCCGCAGCTTACCTCATTCAATCCGGCATGGGCGTTGATGAAGCCCTGGCCAAAATCAAGCATGTGCGCCCCTTCGTCCACTTGACACCGGGGCAGTATCGCCAACTGCACGCCTTCGCTGAGCGTAACAAGGACCGCGCTGGCGAATCGTAGGGAACAAACAGGGTCGTGCTGTCGTTTTAACCGTATCATGAGGATAGATGCGACGGAGAAGCGATATGGTCGAAAAACTCAAACGTAAGCAAAAACGGCGGTCCTGGCCCTGGTGGGCTAAATTTGGCATCGCCTTTGTGATTGTACTCGCGGTTGGCGGAGTCGCGTTTTTTGCCTTTACCATGTGGGCTGTGAATGATGCCTTCGGCAATACCAACTTTGACTGGCAGGGCGACGAAGCCCGCACCAAAGCCCAAGACTTGCTCGATGTCACCTTCCCCGATGAAGCCGCTAATTTCCTTATGCACTATATGAGCTGGACTGACTGGCACGCCAGCGTCCGCTTTGAAATTCCTGCGGCAGTTGGCACGGATTGGGTCAGTGAGCAAATGTGTTTTGGCGAGTTGGCGCGTAACCCTGGCTTGATCTATGTTCTGCCCAACGATTCGCTCGATTGGTGGCAGCCTCAGCAGTCTGAGGATAACCTCAGCGGGTCGTGTGGCAACGATCCCTACTACCACATCCTGATCGACCAAACCGACCCCGATACCTGGATCGTCTATCTCACAGCCAACACGACCTAGCAGACATCAGGCACAACCCAAGGTATTGGAAGGGTGAGGGTCTATTCCCTTAACTCCCAATACGCATCTCGCGCCCACGGATGCAGCACCTTGAGCTGATCGCGCATCTGCCACAAATAGTCCGCATAGACGAAGGCTGCCTTATTGATGGAGGTATCCAGCGCGGCCATGATGTCGTCATAGTAGGGCGGCGTCCCCGGCTGGTCCCATGCGATCTTATCGGCTACAAAAACCACCTTATCCAGCAGACTGGCCCCGGCCTTCAGCGTCGTATGACAGCCAATTGCGCTTAGAATGTCCGCATCCTGCACACCAAAAAGCTCCCGCGCG
The DNA here is from genome assembly GCA_002699585.1 of Anaerolineaceae bacterium. Taxonomy (GTDB): domain Bacteria; phylum Chloroflexota; class Anaerolineae; order Aggregatilineales; family Phototrophicaceae; genus Phototrophicus. Next base: position 491,218 of record PABP01000014.1, read on the forward strand.
ATGACCACCGACAGCTTTTGATGAAGGATCATCGGCAAGATTTCTTCTTCCGGCAGCACCTCGACATCCCATTCGTGTGCTGCTGCGATGCGTTCGCTGTTAGGAACTACCGCGCTGATGTCGTGCAGCCAGCCCGCGACCTGTGCCGCCTGCATATCCGCTCCGAATCGCTCAGCTAATCGTCCGGCTTCCGCAGCGACATCAGCCACATGTGCTGCTGTCTTGGGATAACCGTGCTGCTCCAGAAAAGCCCGTGCATCCGTTGCCATATTACCGCTGAAGACAAAATTCTGTCGCAATTTATCCAGTCGATTCATGCTGTTCCTAACCCTATGATGGTCGCTACACAAGCCCTTGCTGATGGTCATTCTCATGCGTTACTCATTACGAGACAATCCAAATTTAGCATTTTCTTCGTAAGAATAAACGGACTGCTGTCCACAAAACAGGGTCTGAAAAGACAGTTTCATAAACATTTCTGCACGGGAATATCGAGGAGGTAGATATATGATCGTTCGTCGTGGCTTTGGCCTGATGATGACCTTGGCGTTGGCTGTGGTGCTGGCGCTGCCTACTGTGGCACAGGATGCTGGTGATGTTTTCGCCGATGGCCTGCCCAATCCCCGTAATATGTCCTTTGATAGCGATGGCAACTTGTATGTTGCCGAGGCCGGTGTTGCTGGCGCGCAGATGACAGCCGCTGAAGACCCCTATGGGGCAAGCGCATCGGTATCCGTCATTGCCCCCGATGGCACTCGCGATGTCGTCGTTGCTGGCCTGATCAGTTACCGCGAAGGCAACCCCCTCGGTGCCCATGACATTATCGTGACGGATGAATCCTACTGGGTTTTGTTGGGCGAAACAGCCGATTTCCGCATCCCCTTTACCCACGCCCTTGTCCAACTTGATAAAGACACGGGCCGCGTCAAGACCTTCGTTGACCTGCTCTCGCTCGAACTTGAAGAAGATCCCGATAACAACCCCAATGAACAATCTAACGCAGTTGACATGGCAATTGCTCCCGATGGCAGCATCACCATCGCCAATGCGGGCTGCAACTGCCTCATGAGCTGGTCCGCGGAAGCGGGGCTATCGGTGCTGGCCGCCTGGGATTTTGCGTCGGATAATCCGGTCCCGACCAGCGTGGCTTACGGCCCCGATGGCGATCTCTACGTTGGCTTCCTGACGGGTTTCCCCTTCCCGCAGGGCGGCTCGCGCATTGAGCGTTGGTCCGGTGGGGAATTGGCAGAAACCTATGAAGGGCTGACGGCTGTCACCAGCTTGTTGGTCACGGACGATGGTACCATCTACGCGGTTGAACTGGGCGTCTTCGATCAGGGTTGGAACCCGGGCCGCGTGATAATGATCCAGGATGGGAACGTTGTCCCGGTCCTTGAAGACCTGACACAGCCCTACGGCATCGCTCAGGGGACGGATGGCACGCTGTACGTCAGCACCAACACCTTTGGTGCGGCAGATGGGCAGATTATCACCATCCCGATGAATTAACGGCAATAACCATAACACGATGGCGTTTGTAATGTCATCGTGTTTATGAGATGTTGTACAGGGGCGCACACAGGTGGGCCTCTGACTTATCCATTTATCGTTTAACCTTATCCATATGCATGACAGTCTCACATACCACCCACCGGAGGATACGTATCTATGACTCAGAAGAACACTCGCAGTTCCAACCGCCTGATTTGGCTGCTCGTCCCGCTCGCATTTGCTGCTGGTGTCGCCGTTGGCGCCCTCGGTTTGCTGTGGGCGACAGGCGGCAACGACACTCCCAGCCAGGACATTGGCAATGTCGTTCCGACGCTCTCCCTAGACGATGACGAAGCCGAACCCACTGAGGAAATGGTCGAGCCAACAGAAGAACCTACCGAAGAGATGGCTGAGCCAACAGAAGAACCCACTGAAGAGATGGCTGAGCCGACCGCCGAACCCACTGAGGAAATGGCCGAGCCAACCGAGGAAATGACTGAGGAACCTGCCGATGCTGAGTCTGCGAGTGCATCGAGCCTGCCGGAGCAAGCCCTCTTCCGCATCACGACCGAAGAGAGCGAAGCACGCTTCAAAATTGACGAAACGCTCTCCGGGAATGACATTGTCGTCATCGGTGCAACTGACGATGTCGCTGGCGATATCATCGTCAACTTCGCCAATCCAGGGGAATCCGAGTTGGGGCAGGTGGCCGTCAGCGCACGTACCCTCAAGACCGACAATGACTTCCGTAATCAGGCTATTCGTGGGCGTATTTTGCTGTCATCGCAAGATGAGTACGAGTTCGTGACCTTCGTGCCGACCGAATTCGTCGCACTCAGTAGCGACCCGGTCAGCGTTGGCGATACGCTCGAATTTGAAGTCACGGGTGACTTGACCGTGCGTGATACGACCAACACCGTGACCTTCGATGCGTCCGTCAATGTGGTCTCCGAAGATCGGATTGAGGGCACGGCCACTGCAGAAATCCTGTATGCCGACTATGGCATCAGCATTCAGTCGCCGCCTCAAGTCGCTGGCATTGGCGATGTCGTCACGCTGGAATTGGACTTCGTCGCCCTATTGGTAGACGAAAGCTAATTCGCATATCGTCTTGATAAGCATTGTAGGGGTGTCGTGCCCTTTTCTATGCTAGAGTTACAGTTCAACCAAAAAGGCCGCACTCATCGGAGCGCGGCCTTTTTTATGTTACTGAGTCGGCTAAGTGATTAGAGATCGTCACCTGCCAGCGGCATATCAAACGGGGATTCGCCAGCCGATTCGCGACCTTCAATGATGTCGACAAATTCGGTGCTGGTTAGCGTCTCACGTTCGATCAACTCGTGCACCAGGGTTTCCATCTGGTCACGGTATTCCATCAAGAGGTTCTTGGCACGCTGGTAAGCGGATTGCAGGATGCCTTTGACCTCGTCGTCGATGGTCTCGGCATAGTGCTCGCTGTAGTCGCGTGTTTCGCCCATTTCACGTCCGAGGAAGATCGGGCCATTGTTGCTGCCATAAGCGCGCGGGCCAAGCCGTTCGCTCATGCCGAACTGCGTGACCATAGACCGCGCCATGCGTGTCGCCTGACGCAGGTCGCCCTGTGCGCCGGTAGTGTAGTTGTTGTAGACGATTTCTTCGGCAGCACGGCCACCCATTGCAGCTACGATGTCATCCTCAAATTCCTCTTTGGATTTGAGCATCTTGTCGCCTGTCGGCAATGGCATCACGTAACCACCAGCCTGACCGCGGCTGACAATCGTGATCTTATGCACTGGGGCACTGTGCTCAAGCACATGGAACAGGATGGCATGGCCCGCTTCGTGGTAGGCGATGCGTTCTTTTTCTTCCGGCGTAATCACGCGGCTGCGACGTTCCGGCCCCATCACCACGCGCTCCATGCTTTCTTGCATTTCGCTCTGGCCGATGGATTTCTTGTTGCGACGTGCCGCCAGGATCGCGGCTTCGTTGACCAGGTTTTCCAGGTCGGCACCGCTGAAGCCAGCCGTAATCTTCGACAGAGCTTCGATGTCCACATCGGGGGCCAGCGGCTTACCGCGTGTATGTACCTTGAGGATGTCCTCACGACCCTTCACATCCGGGTTATCCATCACCACCTTGCGGTCGAAGCGACCGGGGCGCAGTAGCGCCGGGTCGAGGATGTCCGGGCGGTTGGTGGCGGCGATGATGATGACGTTGGTATCGTTTTCAAAGCCGTCCATCTCCACCAGGATCTGGTTGAGTGTCTGCTCACGTTCATCGTGACCACCGCCCAGGCCAGCACCACGCTGGCGGCCAACGGCATCAATTTCGTCGATGAAGATGATCGCCGGGGCTTCCGACTTGGCGCGCTCGAACAGATCACGGACGCGGCTGGCGCCGACACCTACGAACATTTCCACGAATTCCGAGCCGCTGATGCTAAAGAACGGTGCGCCAGCTTCACCAGCGACAGCACGAGCCATCAGCGTTTTACCCGTCCCTGGCGGGCCGACCATCAACACGCCTTTAGGCACACGCGCGCCCAGGCGAATGAATTTCTCCGGCTCTTTCAAGAACTCAACGACTTCCTTCAGTTCTTCCTTAGCTTCTTCCGCGCCTGCCACATCGTCAAATGTGACCTGTGGCCGTTCCATATCGCGGGAGACACGGGCGCGGCTGCGGCCAAAATTCATGGCCTGGTCCTGCCCGCTGCGGACGTTGCGCATCATCCGCCAGAAGAAATAGAGGATAATCGCGCTTGGCACCAGGATAATCAGCAGGTTGAAGATAAACGCGCCGGAGTTATCCGCAGCTTCTGACGAGTACTCGAAGGGTGCGCTACTAGTATTTTCATAACCCAGCAGGTCGAGTACATTGTCGTTGTAGCTTTTGGTGTAAGTCATGCGGCGGCCATCGTTATAGGACACCACGACTTCACTATCCCCGCGCACCAGAATTTCACTGATTTGCTGGTTTTCGGCTTCCAGGCGCAGGTCGCTGAACGAAATCGCCTGACCGCCGCCCAAACCCTGGGCAGTCATCATCAGGACGACCAGTACCGCGACCACGCCCATAATCAACAACCAGAAGTTACGCGCATTCGGGTTATTGAGTGGGCCTTGGCCGTTGTTATTGTTATTGTCCCCGTTGTTATTATCCCCTGGCCCCTGTTGGTTAGGGTGGCGTCGGGGATCGTTGGGTGGACGATCTTTCACAGGATTTTCTCCCATATACTATGTGCATCACGTTGTGAATGCATGGTTGACGAATAAAACATCATGAATATTCGGGACGACGATTTCTAAATAGTCTCTGTTGATTAGACAGAACGGATTTTGCAAAACGATATGGCTTACAATTTGGACCATACACCTGGCCAACACAGCCATCAGGTGCAGGCATTATATCATGATGTGCCCCGCAGGTAATGTTCGCAGCCTGCGATTTACCTGTTGATCGAATGCTGAATCTAGCAATCCTAGCCCAGACCAGATATAACTATATATATAACGATCAACATTGCGGTATGACCTGCGCCTAAGCGCACAAAGATCGAAACCTCAATCCTTTTGCGCTTTAGAACAGAGTAGCATCATAATATAGAATCGTAGGTCATTTCGATTGTTAAATACGGCGTAGCTCACTGTTGCGCTAAAAACGAACCGTCTAATATAAATAGACCCAACTGGGAGGTCAAAGGTGACAGAGTGTCCGAAATGTGGCACCAAAAACCCAGATTATGAAGCCTCTTGTATTCGCTGTGGCGAACCGCTGGTGAATGCAACAACTCGCAGCCTGGGCGATACAGATTTTGAAGAAGGTATCCCGAAATGGGGCTCAGCTCGCTTTAATGGCATGATGCTCCTCAAGCTCGATGTACTGAAGTCCGATCAATCTTTTGAATTTTTGGCAAATGAGATTACGGAACTGGCCATTGGCCGCGTCGATCCTGATAGTGGGAATGCGCCCGAAGTCGACCTGACACCTAGTGATGCCATCGATAAAGGCGTATCGCGCCATCATGCAACCGTTGTCCGCCGCGATGGTGCACTGCATATCGTTGATAACGACAGTGCCAATGGCACCTATCTCAACGGCCAGAGGCTGGTCGCACGCCAACCGCGCATACTGCGCGATGGTGACGATATTCGCCTAGGGCATCTGGTTGTCCGCGTGACGTTTAACGTCGGTGGCTCATAGCGGGTGGCTCATAATGAGATCAATTGCCTGATCGGTTGCCACACAACCTAAATAATTGAACGCACGGTTTGACGAAGTGTTTTGCACCCAATGACGTAAGATGGGGCTTGTCAGACCGTCCAATAGGGTATAATAGTTAGCGTGCTAATGATTATGGTGCTAACTATTGATCCCATAAGCAACGAGGTGATAGCGCATGGATCGAGCTGAATTGAATGATGTGCGTCTGCTGGCGCAGTTTAGCCAGGTATTGCGCACGGCCATCGATGCCAGTGTTGATCAGGTCGGTATGCATCGCGGACAGGCCATGCTATTGTGCCAGGTCGCCAAGCAAGATGGCATGACCCAATCCGAACTGGCCCAGGCCCTATCGGTCCAGGGGGCAACCATCACCAACTTGCTCAAACGCATGGAAGAAACGGGCATGGTCGTGCGCCGCCGTGACGATGAAGATAATCGCCTGGTGCGCGTCTATATCACAGACGATGGCCGCCAGCACGAAGAAGCTATTACCGAGCAGTTCGAGCATCTCATCCAGCAGATGTTCACGGGCCTGTGTGATGAAGAATATGCGGCCTTTCGTCGGACAATCGGGCAGTTAATGTCCAACCTGGAAACTTACCAGATTGACCAGGACTGCGACAGCTAAATGACGGTTGCTGTGCACGGAATAGGGGTGCAGCAAATCGGATCGTCACATTCCCACGTAACGTCAGATTTGAGGGTTAGAGTAGGGAGCAAGATCATGTCAGAAACAGTCGTATGGATCCTACAAGTTGTGGTAGCGATTGCCTTTGCCGGGGCAGGCATCGGGAAGCTGATGCAACCTAAAGCCAAATTGCAGGAACGCATGGATTGGGTTGAGGATTTTTCTCAAAATCAGGTCCGCTTGATTGGCCTCGTTGAGCTATTGGGTGCAATCGGTGTAATTTTACCCGTTTTGCTCGGCGTGCTGCCTGTGCTTTCGCCACTAGCCGCGGCTGGCCTCACGTTGACGATGCTGGGTGCGGCACTGGTCCATCTGCGCCGTCAAGAATACCCGATGATCGGTATCAACGTTGTTCTGGGCCTGTTGGCAGCATTGGTCTTCATCGGGCGCATGGACCTGCTTAATATGTAATCCGGCTGTGACATAGCAGTCATTCTATTAATCGTTAAAAAGGGGCTGCACGGTCTGACGTTGGCATGCAGCCCGGAGCGAATGGTAATCTATGACATTTACTGAACAAAACACGAACACAACAAACACATCCATCCATCCGGCGACCCATATGGGCCATGTCCATTACACGGTTGCCGACCTGGAGCGTCAAGCCGCTTTCTATCAGGACATCATCGGCTTTAAGCTGCACTGGCAGAATGGTAATGCTGCTGGGTTAGGCGCAGGTGGTCACGATTTACTGCGCCTGACGGAAGTTCCTGGTGCACGCGAAGTTCCCGGTACGACGGGCCTGTATCATACGGCCTTCCTGGTCCCCACCCGCTGGGACCTGGCCCACTTGCTCAAGCGCATCGCGGAGACGCGCACCCCCATCCAGGGCCTGAGCAACCATCTGACGCATCACGCTATCTATTTGCCAGATGCTGAAGGCAATGGTATTGAGCTGGCCTGGGATTTGCCGCAGGCGCAATGGCCGCGCAGCTATGCTGAGATGATGGCCAATCATCGGGGCTTGCACCCTAACGAGGTTTTCAGCGCGTTGGAAGATCGTGAAGAAGAGTGGCAGGGCGTCAGCGAGGGAACCACTGTCGGCCATGTGCATCTACACGTCGATGACTTGGACGCTGCCCGCCATTTCTATCATGATGTGCTCGGCTTCGACTATCCGCTGGACTTTGAAAACGCGCCAGCGCAGTTGCGTAACAGTGCTGCGTTTATGTCGGCAGGGGGCTATCACCATCACATCGCGACCAATACCTGGCAGGGTGAGGGTGCGCCGCAGCCCCCGGCTGATGCCACTGGCCTGCGCTACTTCACAGTGCTCGTGCCGGATGCCGACGAGTTGGCGCGCCTCAAAGCGCGTTTGCAAGCTGAAGGCATCGCTGGTGAACAGACGGACGAGGGCTGGCTGATCCACGATCCGGCCCGTAATGGCGTCATGTTGACGCTTGATCCCGGTACCTCGTAAGCGATTGGTAAGCGTTCCCAACTAAGCTAAAAGAGCAGGCCCCATCACCTGAACAGGGCGATTGGGCCTGTGTTATGTCAACATGCGCCTGTGTTTTGGCAGGGCATCGGGTACAATGGCGTGAGTATTGATGGCTCAACAGATGATTTCTATGACGGCACAAACCACCCGCGATAACGATCAATGGCTGAGTGAGTTAAATAGCACTGGCGAGCAGCAGACCGCCGCGCTCAATGACCTGCGCGAGCGGCTCAAACGCAGCATCTATTACTATCTCAGTCAGGAACGCAGTGACCTGCGTGACCTCGCCCAGAAAGAACTGGTGACAATGGCTGAAGACCTGTCCCAGGATGCGGTGCTGCGCGTCATGGATAATATGGATAACTTCCGTGGGGAAAGCCGTTTTACCACCTGGGCCAACAAGATCGCTGTGCGTCTGGCCATCAGCGAACTGCGCCGCGCCCGTTATAAAGATTTCAGCCTCGATAACCTGACGGCCAATGGCGATTTTCTATCGGCAGATGCCTCTATCGTTGGCGAAGCCCCACCGAGTCCTGAAAAAGCCGCTGAACAAGATGACGTCATGGGCCAGATCGACAGCGCCCTGCGCGAAGCCCTCACAGACCGCCAGTATCGGGCGTTGGTAGCCGTCGCCTTGCATAATGTGCCGATGGACGTTGTCGCTGAACAGCTAGATACCAACCGCAACGCGCTCTACAAACTCATCTATGACGCCCGTCGCAACCTCAAGAATTATCTGGAATCCAAAGGGCTTTCCACAGACTATATGTTGGACCTATTCCAGCGCTAATTACTTGCCAATTCAACAACGCCCAACATAAAAATCAGTCGTAGGGTCGCAGCATGCTGCGACCGAGCCGACAAAATGAGCATATTTCTCTGTAAATCTGATACCTGTTAATGATGCTATGTTGCGGAGTATTTACCAGATGCCGGGTAGCAGTCGATAGCGGGTTTCTAGGGCGTATTCAGCGTAGCCCGGTAACTCCGCTTGCAATGTGCTGTCTTCCAGGCGCGTCCGTATGACGAAAGCGATTGTGAGTAAGATCGCTGGGACCCACGCCCAGGCTGCATCCAGCAGCAATGGTGCGGCCAGATACCGTAGCAGAATGCCGCTGTAACCTGGATGCCGTACCCAGGCATACGGCCCGGTCGATACGACGCTATGTGAGCGATCCGTCTGGATGCGGACCACGGGCGAGAAAAACTGATTTTCCAGCCGCGCATATGTCCCAATCACGTACCCCAGCACGATCAAAACAGCGCCAATAACGTGCATCGTACCACTGAATTCCCCCGACCAGCCAAAGCGCGCATCCAACCCGGCAACCAGCGGCACCAGTGCGCCACCCGTCGCGACAATCGGTGCCAGCATCTTATCCCAGCTCTTCGTATCGTTGTGATCAAAATTGCGGCCACGCTCCGCCATCAATTTTGGACTGCGCCATGTCAGCAGCAGGCGACTGAGCACAAAGCCGAAGATCGAGATAATCGCATAAGCCCAGCCTTCCAGCCAATCCCAACGCCCGGTCAGGATCAAAGGCAGCAATGGCGCAATCACGGAAACAACCAGCAATTGAACGATCAAACGGGGCTTCATCGTACGGATCTTCTCGATCATAGTGACCTCGTTGCTCACGTTATCGACAGGGTTATGGTCCAATAGAAATAACATATTCTATGTGGCTTGAAGGTATACCGAATATCACTTTTGCGCAACAAATGAGCAGTGAATCGCGAGAGCGAGTATAGTTACTACGTTGGCAAATCAAATAAGTATCTATTGAGGGGAGAGCGCGATGGGTTGCCTATCGTCGATATTAAAAGTGCCGCTGCGCGGTTTATTGTTGGTTTATTTTTTGCTGCCGCTTATTTCAGTCGGCATCATGCTGTTGCTTGTTCAGCAAATTTACGCCGATGTCGAACCGGTCTTTACCACTGCGACAACGGCCATTTCTACCGCTGCGGAGACAGTCGAAGATGAGTTGGGCGATCTAGAGGATAATTTCCGGCCTCTGGTCAATGCGGTCAATAGCATCCGCAATGCACTCAGCACTGTCATCAACTTCCTACGCAATACGGTCAACACAGTGATCAACTGGGCGGAAAATGCGTGTAATGTGGCCAGCCCCTTTAGCAATCCTTGTAACTGGAGCGGCATACCTGCGATCAACCTGCCGAATATTGTCGACTTATCGTTTCTGGAGGATATTGGCGATGCGATCAGCAGTATTGCTACCAACGTCAACAACCTTACCTCGACCATCACGACCACATTTGCCACTTACCAACTGATGATCTGGGCAGCGTTCGGTGTCCTGGCGCTGTGGGTGGTGCTGTCCTATATCCTGATTAACGTCGCCATCTACCGCAGTCTGATCAAGATATAGGTTAATCTATATTGAGAGCAAGCTGCTTGGGTTTGCTCTCTCTTTTTACTTCTGATGATTTTTCTACAGTGTTTATTAGTGATGATATATTTGCTCTACCCGTTTGGCGGCTCTTCTTAATAGAACCAGCTCCACGTTGTAGGAAATAGCGATTGCCTTTGTTATTTTCTTCAGTTGTTTCGTATTCAACAACAAACAATGGGTGTTTCATCTGTAAGGCAGATTTCCCTGCACTGAAAGTGCCGCCTTCAAGCCGGGATTCGATAAGCATCATAGCGTTAGAGAGTGCGATAATTGTTTTATTTCGTTGCATGGCATAGCCTGCGTTCCAGCCTGCCTTGCGCGGGAACTCAGAAATGACAAGTAGATTTTTCTTTTTTGCTACGGCTTTTAATTCTGCTCGAAGCTTAAAGGTATCAATCCCCTGAGGCAGAACAATGATGGTTCCCGCATCTTGGACGAGCGCAGCCTTGTGCGCGGTTGTATCAACGCCACGAGCATGTCCGCTAATGACGATCCAATCTTGCCCAGCGATTTGTTCAGCAATATCCTTAGTAGCTTCTAGCCCTGTCACTGATACATTTCTTGATCCACAGAATCCAATGCCAGGATGGTTTAGTAATCCGAGATTACCCCAAGCATAGATTTTCTCAGGGGCCCTATCTCCTAGCTGCTGAAGCAGTCGTTTTGGATACCTGCTGTCATCTTTTGTTAGCGTAATTATATTGTCGGTAAACTTGATTGTGGAGTCCAATGGCTTTTCTTGTACTTCGGTGGTTAGCTGGCTACCAAACTCATGTATATTGCGTGCGACATTGATAGGTAACCCAAAACGAGCTTTGATTTCTGTAGCCTCAAGCTTTAGAAACCTTTCTATAGACATTTTTTCTTGTCTTAGAGAATTACATATTTTTTCGTAACGCTTAGGGCCTATACCGTCTATTGATTGAAGTTGTGCTAATGATGGCATTATTATCCCCTAATCGTTTTTGCTCCTACTAGTCCGAGGCATTTCCCACCAGCATTAACAATTTCTTGTGCTAGTGTCTGAATTGTTATTCCTGAACGATAGACATCATCTATTATGATAACAGCTTTGTCCTCAAATACCTCAGGAGAATCAAGTTTGAAAACGTTTTGCATGTTTTCTGTTTTTTCATCAATAGTATTCAGACTCTTTTGAGGTTGTGTAGCTTTTGTTTTCTTGACAAGATGAGAAGCATTCGTGATTTCAAATCTTCGACTTAATTCTTCTGCGAGATATGAAGGTAAGTCAAATTCTTTATGACCAAAATAAGGCATACTTACAATCAAATCGGCCTGTTTATACAGCTTATGTTTTTGAATAAAATGCTCCATATATTCGCATAAATCGTTGAGTGCCTTTTGGTGAAGGCCTGTGTAAGGCCTGTCATATTTTGCCTTATTAACTAATTCTCCAGCTACTGTCCTGCCGCCCTCATCGTTGTCCCAATATGGTTGGTAATAATAATCAAGAGCAAAAGATTGCATTAGACTATCAGCTATACATACTGCATATTGCAGCATATGTAATAAGCTTTCTATCTCTTGCTGTATGCCTTCCTCATTATCAATATATGCTCCCCAATCATAATTATTGTTTTTGTCTTTGAAGAGCGACTTACATCTACTCTTATATATCAATTTGAGTATCTTATAGTAGATTACATCACCTGTCACAAGTACACAAAGTTGATTGGTTTGTTGTTGATAATCAGTTGAATAGTCCTGTAATTTGAACCTTTTTGGCATGATGGCCCCTTTAAATTATAGAACAAAAGTTCTAATTCTTCAAGCTATGCCCGGTCCATCTCCTGGCGAACGGTTTCCAGCAGGTTATCGGCGCGGATCTGCGAGAGGGCGTAGCATGGCCCACCGAGTTGATCAGCCAGTTTTTGCGCCAATCCCTGGTCGAACGCCACATGCTCCATGTTGACCGTCACCGTGCGAATATCGGCTTCTTTGATGAGGTGCGCGATCTGGTGCGCCTCATCTTGTGGCGATATTTTTTCGCTGATGCTGACGTTACCCGCGCCATCTGTCAGCAAGATGATCAGCGGCATGACATCAGGCATGGCCAGCTTCTCTTTGCGCACGGTTTCATAGGCTAGCAGCAAACCCGCACTGAGCGGTGTCTTACCACCCACCGGAATATCAACCAGGGCTTCCTTAGCGAGAGTCACGCTGTTGGTTGGGGGCAGCACCAGCGATGCGCGATCCTTCTGGAAAACAATCAGACCGACGCGGTCACGGCGCTGGTAGGCATCCGTCAGCAGTGACATGATCGCGCCTTTGGTGGCCTGCATTCGCTCACTGACCGCCATACTCCAACTGGCATCGACGGCGAACAACACCAAGTTGCTGGCCTTCTTCACGCGGATTTTGCGTTGAAGGTCGCTTTTGCGTAGGGCATACGCCATGCCTGTCTGTTTTTTCTGGTCACTGCGTTGGATTTGGAAAGGGGCTGCCGCGCGCAATGTGGCATCGAAGGCGATGTCGTTCGTCTTGTTGCCCGCCGGAACAGCCCGGATATAGCGTCCACGTTTGCGTTCGGTAATCGTTGAGGTACGCCGCCCGGATTGCTTGCGCGACATTTTGTCGAGCTGGGTATTTAACTTGCGCGTCTCAAACTCAGCCGCCGCCTCCACTTTTTGGCCGCCTTCCCACCATTTGGCATCGGCGCTGGGGAAGGGATTTTGCGGGGCGGCAGGCTGGTCTGCAACATCTGGCGATTGTTGCGCTTCGCCGGATTCGTCTACTTCGTCACTTTTTTTTTAGAGCTAGATGACTGCTCGTCACCTGTGCTCTCGCCGCTCTCTGTGGTTTCCATCTGGTCTTCGTCATCACCAAGCTCGTCACGCTTCTCTTGTAGCATATCCGCTACTTTGTCGAGTTCGGCGGTCGCGTCAGTGAAAGGGCCACGCTTTAAGCGATGCGGAATCGCCAGCTTAATAGCCAGGGCGATGTCCTGATCGTTGATGTGGTTGCGGCCTTCGTAAGCGGCATGCGCGCGTGCCGTCTTGAGCACGACCAGGTCTGCACGATGGCCATCAATCTGCATATCGGCCATCATGCTGGCGATTAAACGCAGATCGTTCTGGGTGTGGGATACATCGTGGATCATATCCCGTGCCGCAGCAATCCGTTTCGAAAGACTATCTTCTACTGGATGCCATTCTGTCTGGAATGCATCCATATCTTCTTCGTAAGCGATGTGCCGCTGTAAAATCTCAATGCGCTCCTGGGCGTTGCGGATGCCGCGTACATCGACCGATAAGGCGAAGCGGTCGAGCAATTGCGGGCGCAAATCGCCTTCTTCCGGGTTCATCGTCCCCACCAGGATGAAACGTGCAGGGTGGCTGAAGCTGATGCCTTCACGCTCGACTACGTTGACGCCCATCGCGGCGCTGTCCAGCAGCAAGTCCACGATATGGTCATCGAGCAGGTTAACTTCATCGACATATAAAATACCCCGGTTGGCACTGGCCAGGATACCTGGCTCGAAGTGCTTCTCACCGCGCTGGATCGCTTTTTCAATATCGAGCGTCCCCACGACGCGGTCTTCGGTCGCGCTCACAGGCAGATCGACGAAGGGCGCTTTGCTAAATTCCGTTGGCACGTTCTCCACATCCGCATAACGCTCGCGGGTGATGTCGGACCAGGTATTGGGGCGAGCCGGATCATCGTTAAAAGGTGAGTCGGCCACGACTTCCATTTCCGGTAGGAGGGCTGCCAGGGCACGGGCGGCGGTTGATTTACCCGTCCCGCGTTCACCACGTATCAAAACACCACCAATTCGCATATCAATGGCATTGAGCACCAACGCGAGGCGCATCAAATCTTGTCCGACGATGGCGGTGAAGGGGTACACGGCTGGCCGTTTACTCATGAATAGGACCTCACTCTCTGGATAGAGTCTTGGACGAAAGGATCGTAGCAGGCATATCTACGCAGTCACCACTACAGTGTTCATTGTGATGGATTTTGCAGATATGCAAAGGGCCATTATAGGCCACTGGGCTAATGGGTGGAAGGTTGGTTGCGGGTTGTAACAGGCGTTTAGATGAATAGGCAATGAGAAAACAGAAGCCCACATTAGAGCTTATACTCTTTTGCTCAAATTAGGTTGTCTATCGAAATGGGACGATATAGCTCGGCTTTTATGCTTGGCTGGGTAACGACAAATCTATGCGTCTTAGCACATCTAAAGCTTCGGTTTTGTCTGCCACTGTTTTCATGTTCATATTAGCCATTTGTGTAAGTACTGAGGCAAGAAACTTAACTAGCGGATGCTTGAAACCGATAAGTACTGCCCAACCCATATTCTCGTGGTTCGTGTAGATGCTTGTTGCGTATTTGATATCCCTCAAGTTGCGAGGAAAGGACTCTACATCTTTGAATTCTGCAACCATGTGAATCTTGTCATCAACAGCGTCTAGATATTTGTCTCTGACAATTTCGTTGCAAGCTATCAATTCGTCAAGCGTGAGCGAGTCCCACATCTTCACGTAGAAAACCTTGCTAGGTATAAGCCACTCAATACTGTACATATTTATACCATCCTAAAACCCAAAACTAGAGCAAATGCTTAAGCTCCGAGAATGGCGATTCAGGAGAACGATAACGGTTAGTCGTCCATTGCCAATGCCAGGTTGCGTTGATGATGTCCCTCATGCCACTTGTGTAATGAGCTACCTGAGCGTTTAAGGTCTGATCTTCCCACAAGGGTACCATGGTTTCGAGTTCTGCAAACTCGGTTATGATACGGTTCAGATACGATATTGCTTGATGAGCACCTTCATCAAAGTCCAGATTGTACTCATCCATGTATACTGCGATGAGATTGTATTTCGTACCAATTTCATTGACTTCCTTATGGTACGAAAATACATCATTCATCAAGCATCCTACCTGGGATGCTATGGAGTACATACGTGCAATGATTGGATGCTTTCGTATTGATTCTGGAAGATCAATACCCCATGCAAATTCGACTAAATCGACGGTCATCTTCATCCCGGATGTAAATTCCCGGTAATGAATGTAACGTTTTGATGTCAAACGTCCACTCTCATTTACTATATCAGACAAAGCGAACGTTGTAGTATTAAGATATTTTGCGGCAGCGCTGATGAATCTGTTTAGATATATAGGCTCTGCTTCAGCAAAGAAGAGTCTATGTAGTTCCTGGCCCACTTTAAGCAGTGGATGGAGTTGGAAGGAATCATCTCCATTTTTGATGATATGTATCATCTTGGCAAATACCTTGCGATATTTCAGATCTTCTTTTTCCATTCGGTCATCATTGATGACATCATCCACATAAAAGAACATATTCATCAGGACGTTAACGGCTACAAGCTTGGCTTCACTTGTATGCGGATAGAGATACGCAGACATTGTCGCGTACTCGTTATAGTGCGGTAGTTGGATGCCGCAAGCTTTACATATTTGCTTAGCTTGTAGATCTGCAGACTTTATTGCGGGATTAAATGATGGAGCTTCATCTAACACAACCATGTCAGATAAAGTTAATAACCCTGACTGTACCATTATGTGCATCCTCTCCTAGCTGTGAGCCGTGCGGAGCTGTAAGCTATAGAATTCGGAACTTCCCTCTTAACAAAACCCTTCACCAAATTCTATTTGTAATCTTCAATTACTGCGGGTAATCAACGTCACCCGCCCATAGTGCTAAGTTACATATATTATTTTGACATAATAGGCGACATTGTAACCAAAAATGAAATGTATGGGTATAGCCGCTTTTATCTTTTTACGAAATCTATAGTGTTAATCTTGCTTTCATAAAGGGTATCGTTTATACCTAATGACAGATGTACACATAATATAAGTGATAAATAGTACTGTTGTTTTGACTTTGGGTACATGCTCAACTTTTTTAGCAAACAATCTAAAGAAAAATGCGAAAATCTTCATATAACGGAAGATAGCCTTGTCCGTCAGAAGGCTATCAAAACCTCTCAAGTCCATTCCATATGTCTCACCTACAGATTTTGCGGATTCAGCGGTAAGATAAGGCTCCGTAACGCCTACAGTCTTACAAAGCCTGAACCGAAGTCTTATTTACCTAAGGAGCTATCCAAGTGGATTTATTTGAATACCAGGGCAAACAATACTTTGCCCGTTACGGCATTCCGGTATCCCCTGGCGATGTCGCCGATACCGTTGATGACGCGGTGGCTGTTGCCGACCGCATCGGCTACCCAGTCGTCGTTAAAGCCCAGGTCCAAATCGGTGGGCGTGGTAAAGCAGGTGGTATCAAGCTGGCGAACAATACCGACGAAGTGCGCGAACATGCTGGTAACATCCTCGGCATGGATATTAAAGGCCACGTCGTTCACCGCCTGTGGATCGAACTGGCCTCCGATATCAAAGAAGAATATTACGCCTCATTCACCCTCGACCGCAGCAAGAAGCTGCACCTCGGTATGCTGAGTGCTGAAGGTGGCGTCGAAATTGAATCCGTGCCGGATGACAAAATCGCTCAGATTCGCGTGGACCCGACCATCGGCCTGACTGAAGAAGCCACCCGCGAGTGGGTCGCAGCGGCCAATTTGCCCGCAGAAGCCGTTGAAGGCACCGTCGATATCCTGCAAAAGCTGTACACCGCTTACGTCGAAGGCGATGCCAGCCTGGTTGAAATCAACCCCCTGATTTTGCGGCCCGATGGCAGCGTCCATGCGCTGGATGCCAAAGTTAGCCTGGATGCCGCAGCCGCCTTCCGGCACGAAGAATGGAACGAATTCGTTGGCCTGGAATCGCGCGATGAGCGTGAACGCGAAGCCGAAGAAAAAGGTCTGCAATACGTCGGCCTGGATGGTAGCGTGGGCATTATTGCCAATGGCGCGGGCTTGGCCATGAGCACAGTAGACATCGTCAATCAGGTCGGTGGCGCACCCGCCAACTTCCTGGACATCGGTGGTGGCGCTAACGCCGACCGCATGGTCGATGCCCTGACCGTCATCAACAACGATCCCAACGTCAAGGTCATTTTCATCAACATCTTCGGCGGTATCACCCGCTGCGATGACGTCGCCAACGGTATCGTCCAGGCCATGCAGCGCGTGGACCTGAAAGCGCCGCTGGTCGTGCGCCTGGATGGCACCAACGCCACAGAGGGCCATGCCATCCTCGATGCCAACAAGTCCGATAAGCTCATCAAGCAACCCGATATGCTCAATGCGGCGAAAGAAGCCGTTTCAATCGCAGGAGGCAACTAGACATGGCGATCTGGCTAGATAAAAACTCAAAAGTCGTTGTTCAGGGCCTGACCGGTAGCCAGGGACAGTTCTACGGCCTGCGTAACCGGGATTATGGCACCAACGTTGTCGCTGGCGTCAATCCGCGCAAAGCGGGCACCGATGTCGATGGCATTCCGGTATATGCTACCGTTGCGGATGCCGTCAAAGAAGCTGGCGCGAACGTCTCTTTCGTCATCGTTCCAGCACGCTTCGCTGCTGATGCCACCCTGGAAGCGGCTGCAGCAGGTATTCCCCTGGTAGTCACCGTCACTGAGCACATCCCGGCGCAGGATCAGGCACGGTTGTATAACAAGCTTAAAGACGAGTATCCGAATACCCGTTTACTTGGCCCCAACTGTGCAGGCATCCTCAGCCCCGGTAAAGCCAACATCGGCTTCACCCCGACCGAAGTCGCCAAAGAAGGCCCAGTTGGCGTCGTCAGCCGCAGCGGAACGCTGGCTTACCAGGCGCTCTATGAGCTGACCGCTCAGGGCATCGGCCAGACGACCTGTGTCGGTATTGGTGGCGATCCTGTCCCCGGTACCAGTTTCATCGACGTCCTGGCTGCTTTTGAATCTGACCCGGAAACCGAGGCCATCGTTATGATTGGCGAAATTGGCGGTACTGCTGAAGAAGAAGCCGCTGAGTACATCAAAGAGCACGTCACCAAGCCGGTTGTGGCTTACATCGCAGGCGTGACTGCTCCTCCAGGCAAGAAGATGGGCCATGCTGGCGCCATCGTCATGAAGGGCAAAGGCACCGCCAAAGCCAAGATGGAAGCTCTCACGGCTGCCGGTGCTAGCGTCGCCCAGAACCCGACCGAAATCGGTGGGTTGGTCGCTAAAGCACTCGGCCTCTAATTTTCTAGCTCCACAAAAAAGCGCTGAGCACAGGCTCGGCGCTTTTTTTCTTGACATATATCGGCAACGGATATATTATATCGATAGCAGATATATCGTGCACGGATATATATATGGCCAAAAAACCTTTGTTAGCCTTCACAAATCGCTTTCTACAGAGCCTGATGTGGTTGTATCCACCGTCATTCAGACGTGAATACGGGGATGCCATGCAGAGCATCTATGACGATATGTGTTCTGACGCAGTCGTGAGGCAGGGGACTCTTGGCCTGCTGTTCGTCCTACTAAAAGCCGTAGCCGATACGGCGTTGAGCGCTATCCGTGAGTGGATGAGCGCATGGGAGCACACAAAAATAATGACACTTGAACGAATCGACGAGTACGAAATCAAGCAAATTATTGGGGAAGGTTCCGCCGCCACTGTGTACTTAGCCCACGATCCGCTGCAAGACCGCGATGTGGTGGTCAAGTTGCTCAACCCAGAATGGGCACAAAAATCGGATGGCATCGCAAATGAGGCCGAGGCTATGCAGATTGCGGGCCACAAAAGCATCCCGACCGTGTACAAGACGGTCAGCCGCGATGATGCCCAATATCTGGTGATGGACTATCTTCAGGGCCAGACTGCTTTAGATTGCTTGGCCGCTGGTGACATCCTGGAGAAAGAAGTCATCGCCTGGGGAATTGCCATCTGTGATGTGCTGCATCACCTGCATACACTGCCGCAGCCTTATCTCTACCGCGATGTCAAACCGGGTAACATCATGGTCGATGGCGACAGCGTTTCTCTGATTGACTTTGGTATTGCCGTACCGTATGAAATCGACGGCGATTACGACAAAATCGGGACCATTGGCTACAGTGCCCCGGAGCAGTATGTGGGCCGGGTTGATTTCCGCAGTGAAGTCTACGCGCTGGGGGCGACCCTCTACCATCTTGCGACCGGGCGCGACCCACGCAAAGAGCATAGCCAGTTCCTGTTCCACTTTTTGCCACCGCGTCAGTTGAAGCCAAGCTTGTCCGCTGCTCTGGAACAGGTCATCTTGCGAGCAACTGAGCACAAGCCGGAAGATCGCTATCAGACCATTGCGGATATGCGCGCTGCATTGCTCGCCTGTCGCCTGGACGATGGCCCGACTGAGCGCCTATCCTGAATCCCTGTTTACGAAAATGACAAAATGCCCATTGGAAAGATCAATCGGAGAAGAACATGACGGACAACAAACGCCCTGGTGACATCCTGCCCCTGACGCCTGCTGTCTTCCATATTTTGCTGGCGCTGGCGCAAAGCCCAAAACATGGGTATGCCATCATGCAGGATGTTGAAACGGTCTCCAATGGGCAAGTCACGATGGGGCCGGGTACGCTCTATGGCTCTATTAAGCGCATGGTGCAGTCGGATTTAATCGAGGAAGTCCCCGCACCACCTGATGAAGATGACCCGCGCCGCCGCTACTATCAACTCACCGCAGAGGGGCGTCACATCCTGCGCGCGGAAGCTGATCGTTTAGCTTCACTGGTCAATATCGCCGCCAACCGCCGTGTTCTCGGCAGCTAAGACGATCCCACTTACGGCTAATTTGTCTGCTGCCAGATGGTCGCCCGGTCGTACATCTCAATCGCGCTGACACCCGCCTGATAGGAATTGTTCCAGGCATAAAGCTCTGTACCTGCCTCATCCACAAAGCCGATTCGGACGCGGGTATTGTAAAGCGTTCTGTAGATGGGTTCGGTTGGCATGAGGGGCATCAGCGCGTTGAACACGGCATACAGTAGATTGCCACGTGCCAGGTCGCTGTCCTCGATTGAGGCTGTGATCTCGATGCTTTGCCAGCGAACGTACGTATCGGATCGGGCGTCTTGGTCGCCTTGTGGCCGTGTGAAGCAGTTACCACGATCATAACTCATGCTCGCTGTCTCGATGCCAGGGACAGCCAGCATAGCAGCGGTCAGACTATCCTCAGTCAGCACAGATGAAACATGCTGCTCAGCGGCAAAGTCGCAGTAGGGCACATCCGTTCCCAAAATGACGTAGTTCTGTGCTGTAATCGTGATGCTTTCTTCAAATGACATTGTGCTGCTGATTGTCTTGGTTGCTGTTCCATAGCTGACATAACCCCATATCAGGGTGATCCCCCAAACCACAGCGACCGCACCCATCAACCAGAAGAGATAACGCGGTGCGGGCTTGCCTTTACGCTTGGGTTTCTCTTTCATGATGGATCCTCGCTATAGGCCCATTGCATAAATCGCCTCGGAATTTGCTGGATCGCTTTCGATGGCTTGGAATACATCATCAAATGACGCTTTCCATTGTTTCTGTTCCCCATCTGGCAGGTTGAAAATGACATCCAGATAACCGCGCGTTTTATCTTCTGCGGAAAGCGTTGCGTAGCCCTCCCGGTACAGTGCCAGGATTTGCTGACCACGGCCAGCCTCATCATCGGCTGCATCAATCGTGATGCGCGGCGAGTAGTCCATAATCAGGTAATCGCCATCGTAGTAACTGCCATCGTCCGCTTGGCACGTTTCTTGCTCACCATAGGTGGTCATGATGGCTTCTTCATAGGTGATGCCTGCTGCGTCCAGCGCCGCTTGCAACTGAGTAGTCAGCGCATCGTCTTCGCCATACTGCCACATCATATTGCAGCCCGACGGATATGAGGGGGCGACGGTCACGGCGACCTCGAATTCTGCCTGCATGGCGTCAGCATTACTGACCACAGTACCTGTCGCGGGTTGCAGAAAGAAAAATGCACCTGCTCCCAGCACTAGCAGGGCAGCGACTAAGGCAATGGCAGTCTGAGTGGACCGGGCATCGTTCTTGGTTTTTTCACGTTTACGTTTTTCGGTCATGGTGTGGCCTCCGGTGTATTTTGGGCTATAGTGACAGCGATTTGCGTATTTGCAGTTTCTGTTTGGAAAGCTTCTAGAGTTGGGTTCATGATTGGCGCAAGTTGTGTAGATTCTGGATAGATTTCTGTTCTGTTGCGTTGGTTCCAGAACACTACCGTATACAACAGGACCAGAATCACCAGTAGAGTAATGATCACAATATCAGTCATACGCCATGACAAGCCGTGCTCATCTCGCTTCTTTTTCTTGCTCATGGCGTGGCTTCTGCTGTCACCATCGCTGGCTGCGTCGGAACAGGTGTCTCAGCCGCTTCTGTCTGCGTGATGAAGACCTCAACCGTCATGTTCAGTCCGACGATATGCGTAGCCGTCATTTGATGCGCATTCAGCGTAGGTGTCACATCTAGTTGGTCGAACAGGCTATCCAACAGGTTGACGGCTGTTGCTGCCATCTGCGTTTGCGTAGCAGCGACCTGTTCATCGGTCAGTTCACGCGGCGTAATCAGCGCGATGACCACAACCGTCACCACCACCAGCACCACTAGCGGAACCGTCAGCAAGATGAGATTGGTGCGCTGGGGTTTCTGGGTCGGGGTCGGCTGCGGCATAGGTCATCCTCTGCTGGTTGAATACTTTCATTATAAGCGAGGCTGTTCGCCTTTGCATGACGTTCGCCCCACACTCGCCCCGTGTAATTTGGCCATCTCATTTAGTGCCCATTGGTACTGATGCGAATGCCGAAAAATTATAGAATAAACGGGCTGCACTGTAGATTTTATAAGGATGGATTGTGATACCTTCTGCAAAAACAGGCGTGTTGATGGCTCAACTCGGTACGCCGGATGCCCCAACGCCGCAAGCTCTGCGTACCTATCTGCGCCAATTTTTGTCGGATATGCGCGTGATTGACTATCATCCACTGCTATGGCAGCCTATTCTGCGCGGCATCATTTTGCGCACCCGACCCAGCAAATCAGCCAAATTGTATCAACGCATCTGGCTGGATGATGGGTCGCCGCTGTTGGTCTACTCCAAACAGCAGGCGGCAGGGTTGCAGCAGCGCCTGGGTGATGCCTACCGCGTCGTCATTGGCATGACCTACGGCAATCCTTCTATCGCCAACGCCCTACAGACTTTTGCCAACGAGGGCATTGACCAAATCGTCGTCCTACCGATGTTCCCGCAGTTTTCATCGACGACCACATCTTCAGTGTATGATGCCGTTTATCAGGCCGCAGCCGGTAAAACCCACTCGTTTAGCCATGATCGCAAGCGCTTTACGCCTGCACTGCGCTTTATCGCGCCCTATTATGACCACAGCGGCTACATTCAGGCCATGCGCGATCATTTGCAATCAGAAGTCGCTCGCCTGCCTGCCTTGCCCGATAAATTCGTGATTTCGTTTCATGGGATTCCCAAGCGGTATGTAGCTACTGGCGATCCCTATCGTGAGCAGTGTGAGCACACTGCCAATCTGTTGGCAGAAGCGATGGGCTGGCAGGACGATGACTGGGTGCTCACGTTTCAGTCGCAGTTCGGCCCGGAAAAATGGCTGGAGCCAGCCACCGACACCGTGCTGGAATCCTTGCATGAACAGGGTGTCGAGCGCCCGCTGATCTTTTCGCCTGGGTTTGTGACGGATTGTCTGGAAACACTGGATGAGTTAGGGAATGAAGGCCGCGAACAGTTCGCAGAGGGTGGCGGCGACGAGGCCAAGTTCCATTTTGCCTCGTGCCTCAATGCCAATGATGACTTCATGGATACCCTGGCGCAATTGGTCACGGAAAATGCCGCTGGCTGGGCTTACCCAGTCAGTGAAGCAATGCTTCAAGCGGCTGAGGTGAGCATCGTAGGGACGCAGCACGCTGCATCCGACCCAGGCTAGCAAACATACCGTAGGGGGCACATATATTGTGCCCCTACATGACATTTTGAAGCTATCTCCTACCCATGAACATGCGGTAGCACGTTGGCCGCCATATGTTCCAGGCCAGCGATATCATCCTGATCGATCCATTGCAGCATGAAGCGCTCGACACCCCGCTCAGCCCAGGCCCCAAGTTGGTCAATCACCGCCGAAGCCGTGCCCACGATCAACCCGCGCTCAATCAGGTCATCGGCATTCTGGTTGGCCGCATCCAGCTGGGCTTTTAAGCTGGCATCATCCGCGCCATAGAACACGCGCGTCATCAGTGACCGTTTGACATCACTCGGTTCACGCCCCTGCTGCTTGAGCAGTTCATTGAGCGTTTCCGTGCGGTCTTTATAGGTCTCAGGGTCGATGTACACCGCGTTCCACTCGACGGCGTATTTGGCGACCAGGGGCAGTGTCTTGGTGGGGCCATTGCCGCCGATCAAAATCGGAGGTCCACCTGCCTGTACAGGACGTGGCAGCAGCAGCGCATCTTTTAAAGAATAATACTCGCCTTTGAAATCAACCGGTTCGTCGCTCTCGAACAGCAACTTGGTGATCTGTATCGCTTCTTCCAGCCGTTCATAGCGCTCACTTAATTCCGGGAAGTCGATCCCATAGCTCTCATGTTCACGGTCCTGCCAACCCGTGCCCATGCCCATATACAACCGTCCGCCACTCAGATCGCTGATAGCGCTGGCGTACTTCACGTTCATCGACGGATGCCGGAACGTGACTGGCGTCACCAATGGGCCGAATTCAATGCGGCTGGTGTGGCTGGCGGCATAGGTCAGCGAGGTCCATAGTTCGAGCGCGTCTTTGTGTGGGCCATCCGCGTTGGTGAAGTGATCGCTACGGAAAACGCACTGGTAGCCGCTGTCATCAGCCGTTTGTAAAATGCGTTTCCAACGGTCCCAGTTTAGCCCGTCCTGGCCTTCGATCATGATGCCAATCTGTGTCATAGTGCCCTCCCTTTATGGGGTTATGTAGGTATGCCTGAAATGCGCGTTAATTTGTATACGACATAGCGGCAGTGTATCCTAATCTTAGCGTGCGCACACTAACCGCAGATGAGATGGACTTTATGAGGTCTGTACCAACGAGTACAAATGGCTGCTTGTACGCCGCCCGGATGCTGCGCCAGGGTATTGCACCAAAGGTATTGCACCAAAGGTATTGCACCCAAAACCATTTGCGGCTTCTTTTCAGCAAGGTTAGAATTAACAAACATTATGCATTTGTTGCCTGGGCCTAAACTTCATGACCGTGACCTATCACCATCCGAGCCTGATTTTTACCTATTACTGCGTCATTCCGCATCCCGAAGGCGGACGTGTTTTGCTGGTAAAAAATGGTGATCGGCTCAGTCTCCCACACTTCCAACCCGAGGAACATCACTTTGGCGTCGTTGACCATATCAACGTTTCACTTGCCGAGAAATATGGTTTAAAGGTGGCTGTCCTGCGCTGCCTGGGCGATGAATACGTCGAGGATGGCGTGCATCGTTATTATGCTATTGACTATCTGGCCCATAGCACCCAGGTTGACGAGGGTTTGCAGTGGGCTTACCTCAATGAGCTGCCGGATTTGCCAGTGCCCAAAGTGCAGCGCGCGGTGGTCGCGCGCTGGCACGAGTGGCAGCATCAGTCGGATGAACGCCGTTCGCCCTGGTCACAGGCGGGTTGGTATACCGAAGCCAGCGCTGTCCTGACCGATTTTGCGGATCGTATGGATATGGGTCCGATGGGCCGTGTGGAGCAGGTACGGGCCTGGGCACGCTCGTCCGTATTACGCATCCCGACCGAGAAGGGGCATCTCTTCCTCAAAGCCGTGCCCGATATGTTCGCTTATGAAATCAAACTGACGCGCATCTTCTCACTGCGTTATCCGCCGCACATTCCACAGATATTGGCCATTAACAGCGACCGCTCCTGGATGCTGATGGATGGCTTCAAGGGCAATTTACTCAGTCAGGTGAAGGACATCGCCATCTGGGAACGCGCCCTCAAGCGATACGCACGCCTGCAAATTGACCTCGACAAGAGCGCTCGTGCCCTGATGAACATGGGTGTGCCTGACCGTAACATCGACGCGCTGTCATCCCAGGTGGAGAGCCTCGCTGCCGATTTACCAGCGGAATTATCTGTAGACGAACAGGATGTCTTCCGGCGTAGTGTGCGCCTATTGCGCAGCCTGTGCTACGAACTCATGGACTATCAGGTGCCTTTGACGCTGCTGCATGGCGACTTTTGGCCAGGGAATATCGTTGTGCGCGAGGATACCCAGGAACCGGTCTTCTTTGACTGGTCCGACAGCGCTGTCTCGCATCCCTTCTTCGATTTGCCCTTCTTCCTGGATGACATCGAAGACATGTTACCCGGCGTGCCCGATGTGCGCCGCCGTCTGCGTGATGCGTACCTGGGCCAATGGGCACGTTATGAATCTCCCGGTCGCCTACGTAACCTCTATCGGATCGCCAGAGTGATTGGCCCGCTGCATTACGCCCTGACCTACCATGCGTATGTGCTGCCGGGAATGGCACCCAGCGTGCGCTGGGAAATGTCCGCCATGCTGCCCTTGATGGTCCGCAAAGTCCTCGCTGAGTTCGAGCAGTACCAAAAAGCCGAGCAATAGCCCGGCTCCTGTTTCGATCTGAATAAAAGAACGGTTTGCCGTAAAAATGACTTTTTCTGACAGCTAAAGCCTGACGGCTGTTCGCTTTTACCGCACCACTTTACCGTACTACAATCACATCGGGATAAATCTGCTCGACATCTTGAGGGCGGCAAAGCTGTGTACCGGGCGTCATCACCGCAGCCGAACCTGCCGCAATGCCAAAGCGCGTCGCATCGCGCAGGTTACGCCCCAGCGCCAGGGCCAGCACAATCCCACCGACCATGCTGTCACCCGCGCCAACTTTGCTGCGGATCGGCACCACAGGCGGGCGCATCTCGACGAAATCGTCTGCTGTCACCAGGGCGGCACCACCCGCACCCATCGAAATAATCAGTACTTCCGCCAGCCCATTGCGTATATAGTCCTGGGCTGTTTCTTTCAGGCGTGCTTCACTGGTGAATTGCTCACCTGTCAGCAGTTCCAGCTCACGTAAGTTAGGCTTCATCAAAAAGACGTGCTTATTGGCCATTGCCGCCAGCGCTTCACCCGATGTGTCGACGATCAGCTTGCCATCGGTTTCATCAATGCGATCAGCTAAACGTGCGTAAAAATCAGCGGGCATATTGGGCGTCAGGCTGCCACTGGCCACGATCAGGTCCGCACCTTCTTCGACGACGGCATCCAGGCACGCTTCTTGCTCGGCTTCGCTGATGTCCGGCCCCGGCATGCCGAAGCGATATTGCAGCGTGGTCGATTCCTCAAACACAGTCAAGTTTTCCCGCGTGTAATTGGCGATGCCGACTGTATGTTGCTCAATATCTTCAGCGGCCAGCAAGTCAAACAGCATCTGGCCGGGGCCGCCACCCTGGGTATAGACGGCGACCGATTCCCCGCCCAGCTTCTTCACAGCGCGGGAAACATTCACGCCACCGCCGCCAGGGTCAAAAGTGGGTGGCTGGCAGCGCAGTTTAATTTCCGAAGCGACGCTATCGACAGAAGTGCTCTTGTCGATAGTCGGGTTCATGGTCAATGTGACGATTTTTTGCATGGGTTTGTGTCCTCGTGCTGTAGCGGGCGCATCGTACTTATGTATACCTGAGCAGGTCACTTACGGCCAGCATGTGTACCACCCTGGCCACATAGCGCAGCTGTTGAGCGATAAAATTGGACTGTACAGGAACCTATGTGGGGGCATCCGTATCGTCGCAATCTTCCTGAGACTGCGTGATCTCAGCCAGTTTGGTTCGGGCTTCTGCCAGCGTACGTGCAAATTCAAACTGCGGTGCATCGTCACGCCCTGGGTTTATTTTCTGGAGGGCATTGCGCACTATGTTGATGAAGGTCATGATAGACGGAGAGGATACAAAGACCAGGCGACCTGTATTGGGGTGGTTTAATTCCAGCACGCGCTTAAAGCGAGTTAACGCACCACCGGGTGGCATCCCTGCATGGCTGACATCGAAGATGATATGGACCTTGTGATCCACTTGGCTCAGCATATTAATCAGATCATTTGCTGTTCTGTCAAATTCGTCCCAATTCCAGGGGCGTTCATAATCTAACAAGATGATCGTCTGCTGGGCGTTATCCCATGACAGCGCAATACCCATACTGCATGACCCTCATGATCTAAATGGCTCAGTCACTAGGTTGCTCAGGTGTAATCGCAAGACACGTCGCAATACAAAACGAAATAATTTACACGTACACCTATTGTAGTAAGTTAACCCAAATCGCAATAGTGACCTATGGCGCCGTTTATCAGTGACCGCGCAGCGGCCTCCAGGTCGGTAGGAGATAGTCGATATCTGCTGGAACGGGCGTTAGTAAATAGACATCAACATAGCGGCTCCAACTGACCCAATCTTCATCGCTGTAACCCAGGTCAATCCAGTAGGGCGAACTGCGCGCACCGCCCGTATCCGCGATGACACCGGTTCCATAGCCCGGTACATACACGTTGGTGCGATAGGGGATGATGTTGGGGTTGGCCCCGATAACGCCTTTTTGTAGTTTCATGCCAATCGCCGTGACGTCATCGCCGCCCAGTGCAGCCGGATGATAGCTGGTGGCGTATACCCGGAACGTACGCCAATATTCGCGTGGGCCTTCCGGCGTGTCGATGGTATACAGCACAATGTTGGTGCCGTAGGCGACGACCTCATTGACGGGTTCCTGCACGACGGCGCTGCCGTCTTCGCTGCGGCTGACCTCGACGCCATTTTCATAGCGTACCCGCGTATAGATTTCGCGCACGCCATTTTGGCCTGCCTGTCGCCCTTCGCGCGTATCCAGCGCCATGACTGCATCGGCCATATAGACCGTTTCATAAGGGATCGGCTCGGTCGATGTTACGCGTTCTTCGGTCACGCGCACGATTTCAATGCGCATACCCGGCTCGGTCGTGGCGCTTTCTTCGGGCTGCGTATAGTCTAGCCCAATCAGGCCGATGCCTGCTTCTGCCAGCGCCTCACTGACCGTCGTTCCCTGCACCCGCGTTTCGATTTCCGTGCCATCGACCGCAATCGTAATCGGGTCGGCGCGGTCAATGGTGACAGTAAGGCCATCACTGACTGGCTCGGTCAGGCCCGGCATGACGATGTCGGTCAGGTACAGCGTGATGTCAGCTTCAAATAGCGCTTCGCCGATGGTATCTGTGGTCGTTTCCAGTGTGCGCGTTTCCTCGTTATCCACCACTGTGATGCTCACAGCATGCTTGATTTCAATGTCCAGCACGGGAACCGGCCACAGCAGCACATTACCCGGCTCCGTTTCAGTGCCATCCAGCCACACGCGATCGATGTCACTCAGGCTGACACCTGCTTGCTGCAAGACATCATAGGGGTTAGTCAGCGCCGACCGGATGACCTGGTGTTCGCCATCGACTGTCAGGTCGATCTCACGGGCGCGGTTGATATAGATCACACGCCCTGGGCGCAATGGGGCATCCAATGGGTCACTAATCGCGTCATCGGGTTCCAGTTGGATATCGGCTTCATTCAGCAAGTCGCCGATGGTCTGGGCAGTTGTATAGACGGTGGTCCGCTGCCCAGCATCATCAATTTCAATGGCCATCGGGTTGATGGTCGCGACGGATGGCGGCTCGGTGTGGCCTGTTGCCCACCAAACGGCTGTTAATCCCAGCGTTCCCAGCGAGATCAATATGAGTAGCAATGGCCAGATTGCCCTGCGTGTTTGGCGCACGGCTACAGTCGGCTGGGTATCATCGGGACGAATGGGCGGTTCGATCATAATGTGATCCGGCTGTGTGGTCAGTCGGGCCGTATTGTAAGCGAGGCCAGCCGCTTGGCAAGACTACGCTTGCCCCACGTAAAAATATCGGGTTCCAGGAGGAATTTAGAAAGCAGGGTTAACTCGCCGATGCGGGGCTATCATTATCATAAGGATAATCGCGCGCTTGCTGGGCATCTTCAACGGCGCGATAGGCTTCATCCACGCTGCGTGTGAAGAACACATTGACATGCGCACCCGGCATCTGACGGACAACTGTATTATTTAGTGTCTGCCAAAAGCGGTTGTTGCTGATGACGACAATTAGATTATCAAATTCTTTGAGTCTAAGACGGGCATCACGGCAGATGTTGATGAGGTTAGGTGGATTGTGCATCACCTGGCGCAGATCGATAATCATATCGACGGGGTAGGGTTTATTGTGCATGGCGTCGATGGCACGGGTCATTTCGCGTCGATAGTCCTCGTGTGTCCAACGCAAAGCTGGCTTCACGACGAGTATTGTCTCCTCGTAGTTTCCCCAGTCGATACTCATACCCATTGTAATCGACCCTTCGCCCCTATAAATTTTTACCGAAGTCCAGCCCAATTTGCACGGAGGTGTGCATCGAGCTGTAACACAGTGATGGCCAGGAAAGCAAGCCGGGGTTGCCCACGACACCCGGATGGACACCTTAGTGCTGCTGTCTCTCGACCCTGACACGGTTCGGCGTTTTCCGCCGCGCAGGGCCCCGACATGCCTCACTGGCCACCACAATGTTGTGCCAGTATAAAAAATCAAATCGCTCTAGTCAATATAAGTCACGTTACAGCTTGTTACAATTGCCTTTAATAGGCCGAATGTTTATGTATTTCTATGACAAATGGATACCCTCTATGATGTCTAGACTGTGCCTACCTGTTTTTTGACGCCTCACCTATAATGGCCTCATGATGAATTTTTTGCATACACCTCCCCATGCGGGGCATCCTCAACCGGGCCATCGTCGCCTGGATGCGTTGTAGCGATTGACCCCATTTATGCACCTGAATGTGTAAATCACAATCGGGCGTTGTTGCGTTGGGCTATTGCACCGCCCGCTTTTCCAGCCGCTGCCCAGGCTTTTAGAATCACCCATATTTTCAATCATCAACCCGCAGAGGGATATAACCATGTTAGAAAAACTCGCAGGCGTGGAATCACGCTTTAAAGAAATTGATCGCCAGATGATGGACCCAGAAATCGCCAGCGATCACCTCAAAATCACCGAATTAGCCAAAGAACGCTCTGATATTGAGCAAATCGTCCAGGCCTACCGCCGCTATCAAAAGCAGGTGGAAGAACTGACAGGTGCGCGGGAACTCGCTCATGAAGCTGAAGACCCCGAAATGAAAGAAATGGCTCAGATGGAAGTCGACGAGTTGGAAGCCAGTACAGAAGCCCTGCTCGAAGAACTCAAGCTGATGCTGCTGCCCAAAGACCCGCGCGATGGCCGCAATGCCATTGTTGAAATCCGTGCCGGGGCAGGTGGTGACGAGGCCGGTCTCTTCGCGGCGGACTTGCTGCGCATGTATACGCGCTACGCTGAAAATAACCGCTGGAAGACGGAAATTCTCGAAATGAATGAGACAGGCGGCAACGTCATCAAATCGGTGACATTCTCCGTCAAAGGCTCCGATGTATTCAGCCGCATGAAGTTCGAAAGTGGTGTGCATCGCGTCCAGCGTGTGCCCTCGACCGAAAGCCAGGGGCGCATCCATACCAGCACGGCGACTGTCGCCGTACTCGCGGAGATGGACGAAGTGGATGTCGCACTCGATATGAGCGAAGTACGCGTCGATGTCTTCCGCAGCCGGGGCGCGGGTGGTCAGAGCGTGAATACCACCGATAGCGCTGTGCGTATGACCCATGTTCCAACGGGCGTCGTGGTCGAAATGCAGGATGAGCGCAGCCAGTTACAGAACCGCGAACGCGCCAAACAGGTGCTCGTTGCCAAGCTGTATGAGTTGGAATTGGAAAAACAGCGCAGCGAACAAGAAGCCGAACGTCGCGGCCAGATCGGCAGCGGCGACCGCAGCGAAAAAATCCGTACCTATAACTATCCGCAAAGCCGCGTCACGGATCACCGCGTCAATTACAGCAGTTACAATTTACCAGGCGTCATGGATGGCGATCTTGATCAATTCGTAGATGCCCTGGCCACTGCCCAACAAGCCGAACTGCTGGCTGCTGGCTCGGAATAATCACTTGCCTGGATATTTCTCTCGTAGAGATGCAGCATGCCTTGCGCTGACCCTGTCCGCTAACCATCGTAGGGACGCAGCATGCTGCGTCCGGCCCAAGTTTGCTATCTATCGTAGGGGAACAATATATTGTGCCCCTACATGGCATTTTTCTCTGGCCTTATCGCCCATATTCCATAAGTCTCTTAACCAGACCCCCATCCTCAGTCCTTCCCCCGAAAGAGGAAGGATGCCGCTATGTCAGATAGGGAAGCAGGCACAAGTCCCCTCTCCTTCGGGGAGGGGATTTAGGGGTGGGTTTCACACGCACGAAATTGTGGCCGACTAATGCCCACCCTCCGCGATGCCCTGACTGACGCCCGTGCGCGCCTGGCCCACCTGCCGACGCCGCGCCTCGATGCCGAATGGCTGCTGTGCCATATGCTGGATGTGCCCCAGAGCTATCTTATCGCCCACAGCACCGATCTGCTGCCAGATGACCAACGCGCCCAATATGATGCCCTCGTCATACGGCGGGCATCCGGCGAACCGCTGGCCTATATTCTGGGCGAAGTCGGTTTTTATGGCCGGACGTTTACCGTATCGCCTGCCGTGCTCATTCCTCGCCCGGAAACCGAACATCTCATTGAAGCCGGTTTGAGTGCGCTCAATCACTGGACGCAGCCTATCATTGCCGACATCGGCACAGGCAGCGGCGCGATTGCCGTCACACTCGCCGCTGAATGCCTCCAGGCGACTGTCTACGCGACGGACATCAGCCCAGATGCGCTGGCCATCGCTCGGCAAAATGCATCGCACCATCAGGTTGATGTCACCTTTTTTGAGGGGGATTTAGCCGCGCCCCTGCTACCTGAACTATCCGATAAGGTCAATCTGTTAGCGGCCAACTTGCCTTATATCGCCCGTGACGAAGTGCCCACGCTCGACGTCAGCCAGCACGAACCCACCCTCGCGCTCGATGGCGGCTCCGATGGTCTTGACCTCGTGCGCCGCTTGTTGGGGCAGGTTCCGCAGCTCTGTACGGACGATGCCACTATCCTGCTGGAAATCGGCGCGGACCAGGGCCAAGCGACTGCCGATATAGCTCGATCACTGCTGGGTGAGGTGAGCATTCGCATAGAAAAAGACTACGCGGACTTAGACCGTCTTGTCGTCATTGGGCTTTAGGGCCATACTTCCGCACACGATGATTCACACTACCACCTTATGGATTTGACAATGCAATCTGATTGGCTGCTAGACCCCGACGTGACCTTTCTCAATCACGGGTCCTTCGGGGCGTGCCCACGTCCCGTTTTTGAAACATACCAGCGCTGGCAATTGGAACTCGAACGCCAGCCTGTGGAATTTATGGGCAGGCGTTTTCATGGTTTGATGAACGACGCCCGCCAAAAACTCGCAAACTACCTCAATACCGATGCCGACGAACTGGTCTTCGTGCCCAATGCGACAGTCGGCGTCAATCTGGTGGCGCGTTCGCTCCAGCTCAAGCAGGATGATGTCATTGTGCTGACCGACCACGAATACGGCGCAGTCCATAAAACATGGCAGTTCATCGCCAACAAAACCGGTGCACAGCTCTGCATCAAAAAATTGCCGCTGCCCCTGACTGACCCGCAGCAGGTGGTCGATGCCTTGTTTGACGATTTACCAGAGCGCACTGCCGTCATTGCTATCAGCCATATCACCTCACCCTCAGCCCTGATTCTGCCTGTTACTGAAGTTTGCCAACGTGCCCGCGAAAGGGGCATCCTGACGGTGATCGATGGCGCACACGTCCCTGGCCAAATGCCGCTGGATTTGGCCCAGGTCGGTGCCGATTTTTATACGGGCAATTGTCATAAGTGGCTGTGTGCGCCCAAAGGCTCGGCATTTTTACACGCTCGTTCCGAGCATCACGCCATACTCGACCCGCTGGTCGTCAGTTGGGGCTGGGGCTGGCCGGATACGACCTTCGTCAATACCAACCAGTGGCAGGGGACGCGCGATGTGGCCGCTTATTTGAGCGTGCCCGCCGCCATCGACTACCAGCAAGCCCACGATTGGCCGACTGTTCGCGCTCGCTGCCATGATTTGGCCATTGATACAATGCACCGTATCTGCCAGCTAAGAGGCCTGCCGGCTATCGCCAGCGATGACTTCTTCGCCCAGATGATCGTCGCGCCACTGCCGCCCATCGACCCGGAAGCCTTTAAGACCCGCCTTTACGATGACTATCGTATCGAAGCGCCCACGACGCAGCTTGGCCTGACCCACGACGGCCCCCATTACCTGCGTGTCTCCTTCCAGGCGTATAACACCCAGGCCAATGCCGACCGCCTGCTTTCAGCGTTGGAAGCGATGCTCTATAACTAGTGCCTCACCAAACGATATAACTTTACACATCAACCTTCCGCCCGCATGGAGTTGGAAACAACTGACTTGGAAAAGAGTAGCGAGGGATTACCCGCACCTTGATTGAATAGCTGCGCTGTGCGCTTGCCACTAAATCCTTACTGTTATACTGAAATGAGCAGCATTACCTCGTTGGCTTGTGACGGGATAAAGTCTATGGACCAAAACCAATGGCTAGAACTGGCGGCATCGGCTTACAAAGATGCGGGTTTCGCCGCTAAAACTATAGAAATTATCACAACCTGGGAACAAAAATTCACGGACGTTGAACTTTTCAGGAATAATGCGGTTTTTCGGATAAATGGCGAGCATATCCTGAAGCTATTTGGCACAGAGTCGCAGCGGCATTTTAATATTGAACGAGCCGCATTGCAGACCTTGACCCCCGCGTTTCCAGCCCCGCGTTTGGTGGCATCTGGCACACTGGGCGACCAGCCCTACATCATCATGACGGAAATTCCCGGTAAAACACTGCAAGATACCTGGGCCGAGCTTTCATCTGCTGAGTTAAAAACCGTTGCGTCAGAAATCGGCACCCAGACGGCCCTCCTGCATCAACAGCCTCATGATCGCCTAGCTGACGTTGAGTCCCAGTTTGGCGGGCGAGAGCAAGTGATAACCCTGGAAGCAACCCATCGCGCTTTAGAAATACGAGCCAATGAACGTTTTTCGACGCATCACAAAGACGAATTGCTAGACTTTTTGCATGGCAAGGGCAAAACGTTTCTCGATGTGCCACCCGTGTTCACGCACGCTGACCTATCGCACGCCCACATCTATATCGTCCAGTCGGAAAATGAGCCGGCGGTTTCCGGTTGGATTGACTGGGGGGAAGCCATGTTAGGGCCGCCGGAGTGGGACATCGCTTTTCACTGGTTTTGGACCTTCTCCCAGCACAGCGATACCATGCGCGCTTGCCTGGATACCTATTATCAGGACATGCCACGTCCCGATCAGTTGGCACGTCACTGTTTTGCGACCCATCTGTATACCTTCTCCATGAACGAAGTCTGGGATTACTTTGATGCGCCTGTTGCTGATTCTGAATCCATCGTCCGCGCGATGGTTGCACATCTGTTCCCGAAGCATGTTTTTGGCCCGCCTGATTAAGTCGCCTGACTAAACGCATCGCCTAACGTCGTCTATTAACCAATTTAACTTGCCCACGGTAGGCTTTCCATGATACGCTGTGCTCTTATTTTTGAAGCCAGGATGGGAGCCACATGCCCGATAAGCTAGCCATAATTTCCGATTTACATGGCAATATGGACGCGCTGGAAGCCGTCATGGCAGACATTCGACAGCGCGGCATTGATACGGTCTACTGCCTGGGTGACCTCATTGGCAAAGGGCCGGATGGCGACCTGGTGGTCGATTTTTGCCAGCAGCATGTGGATGTGGTCTTACGCGGCAATTGGGATGATGGCATCAAGAACCCGCAGACATCGCCCACTGTGCAATGGTGGAAAGATCGCCTGAGCCAGGACTGTCTGAACTATTTGTCTAACTTGCCTAACAGCCATGATTTCTGGCTGAGTGGCCAGCGGGTGCGCTTGTTCCATGCCTCGCACATCAGCGAGCATCATCGCATTCGCCATTACACTACTGCGGAAGAGCACCTCAGTATGTTCACCAACACGCCCTTCACGGGCGATGGCCCCGAACCGGATATCGTCGGCTATGGGGACATCCATTCGGCCTTCATGATCTATCCAGATCGTCACAAGATGCTGTTCAATGCAGGCAGTGTTGGCAACCCACTTGATGTGCCTATTCCAGTGTATGTAGTGATGACAGGCGAAGTCGGCTGTCAGGAGCAAGCGCCTTACAGCATGGAGTTTGTGCGGGTGCCCTATGATGTGGAAAAGCAAATCGAGCGTGCGCGGTCACTCAACATGCCTGCGACCGACGCCTACGCAATCGAACTGCGCACAGCAGTCTATCGCGGCGTTCAGAAGCGGCAAACAGAGGAAAAACGCAAACTCCGCCACAAACAGCACGGTTAGATTTTTGGATTAGCAGCCAGGCGGATGATTTCCGTAGGCACGCTGTGTCCTGACCACGCCCGCACATTTTCGTATTGGCAAGTATAGGGATTATCCCACGCGCCGGAACGTGACGTAGTAGCTGGTGATGGCTTGCTGTCCGGTACCAGTCGTACACGGATTGGCCGTCAGGGCTGTCGACAGCGGATCGCTCAGTCCCGGCATATCCACAATGTAGGATAGCCCCGGCTCCATCGCAAAATCGGCGTATTCCGTGCCGCGTTCGGGCTTGAGGCCCGTGACGAAGCGATCTTCGCCACCATCCCAACGGACACGGACCATCTCCCCTGGAATGCCCTGGCCGTTAAAGTCCACCACGCGCACTTCGATCAACCCGGATAGCTCAAGGTCACAATTGGTCCCGGCGACACGGCCTTCATAGGCGCGTTCTGGTGCGGAGGTCGGCACGACTACAAAACCCGACTCGGTGGGTTCTGATCCGTTATTAGGGGTGGCGGTTTTGGTTGGGGGTGGCGGCAGCGTCGGTGTGGCGGTTGGCACCATGACCGTTGCCTCTAAGACCACTTCCACCTCAGGGATCAGGTCATCGGCGCAGCCCGACCGCCCCTGATTATGGTAAAAGCTCTGCATGGTGCGTATCGCACGGATGCCTGCGCTGCTATCGACATAACCCGTACGCGCCAGATCACAGGCGACGTTGGCCACCTCTTGAATAGGGTCCAGCCCCAGGCCGAGGTCCGTCAGGCGGTTGATGGCTTTGCCCAGGTCGCTGTCATAGGCATAGCTCAGCATGATGGCGACCGCATAATGCACCTTATCAGACTCGCGCAGTTGGCGTGGCGTTGTATCGAATTCCTCAACAGGCGCGATGACCCAGGCATAGGTCAGGCCCAGCGCGATGCCAATGGCCAACCCGATGAAAATGCCCCACCAGGAGACGAGATGACGTGAGCGCCGATAGCGTGTATCTTCCGGTGGTTTGATATGCGGCGTATAGGGCGTACTCATGAGCTGGCCCTCACTGATGATGGGCGTAGTTCGTAATAGGGTTCCATGACGGGGGTCAGTCGGCCCAAACCAGCCGCCAGTGCCACCAGCTTCTGAATATCATCTAGATCGCGTGAATTAGAGATGTACGTTTCCGTCACTTCCTGGACGTACAGCGGCACGTTAGACATCCCCAGCACCCGCAGCCGTTCGACCGCGCCCAGGACATCGCCATCAACCAGATAGCCTTCCGCCACCATGACCGTATATTCCTGCTGGTGACGTATTGATAGTGAGGTCATCGGGCTGTTGACGTATTCAATCGGGGCCACTGTCCAGCCGATGAACAACCCGGCGACAAGGCCAATTGCAACCCCAATGACTGTGGATATGAAGAACCGCTGCATAGTGTTCCTACAATAGTTGTTTGTAACGGGTCACCAGACCCCCATCCTCGGTCCTTCCCCCGAAGGAGGAAGGATGCCGTTTTTGCAACCATCTTCGCCTATGGAAGTCCCCTCTCCTTCGGGGAGAGGATTTAGGGGTGGGGTCTGAGCGCCGCCTACCCATCCATACTGAGCGTGTAAATCGTATTGCCGGATCCCGCGTAAAGCAAGCGCTGTCCCGGATCAACCACCACCGAGTTCAATAGCTCGAACTTGCTTTCGTCATAGGTGCGATAGGTTCGATGCCATGTTCCTGCCAGCCCGCGTTCGTAAATCGAGCGTGTCGGTTGGCTGATGAGATAAAAACCTGGTAGCAGATTGCCGCTCAGGTACACATACTGCAGCGGCGGATCGTCTCCCTGGATAGGTGGCAGACCGAAAAAAGCGAAGTCCTGGGATTCTCCACCGCGATGGCGCGTCATATAGCCCTCGTCATAGGCGACGAATACTTCGCCGTCATCCTGGCGAATGGCGAAATCGACCGCCTGCACCAACTGCGGCAAGCTCGTTCCCGTAAAGTACTCGCTTGGACGGTCCGGGTAGAGGTCCGCTGTCGGCTGGAAGCGCCAGATCTGGTTCGCCCCGGTATCTAGCATGTAGATGTTGCCATTGGCGTTATACACCTGGATCGCAATCGGGTTGCGCAGCACATCGGTGTTGAGCTGTTGCGCCGTACAGTCGGTCATCAAGCTGAGCGAGCAGGAAATCAACACGCCATTGCTATCGAAGGCCAGCAAATTGCGCGTGCTCATGGTCATATTGACCAGGGGCCCAATCGTGATGCCGCTGACGGTCGCGCCAGTGCGCATACTAATCACCGGGTCCTGATCGATAGCTTGTGTACCCGCCGCATCCAGCTTAACGCGCCAGACAGCGGGGACGCGCTCATTGACGTCTAGCACGTATAAATCGGTACCTTGTAGCAGCATCCGTCGGATGGTTGCCCCAGGGATCGAGGTCAGTAGATTGGCCTCGCGCCGCGTAATATCGCTGATACCGTCGATGTTTGTCTGAGCTTCGCGCTTGAGTTCGCTGATAACCGGATCATCGGTGCGCTCTTCCTCACATTCCGCCACGTTGGTCAGTACCACTGTCCAGGCAGTCCGAATGGCGTTTAACTGGGTCTGGTCGATGTTACGTGCCAGTTCGGCATTGGTCAGCGCATTATTGACGCAGGTCTCGTAACGAGTTTCTCCCAGGCCGCCGATCCACGACAGCACGATGACCACCACCAGCGCCAGCGGTAGGGCAATCATCGTCGTGATGACGACCGAAGGCGGTATCAGCGGCTTTTCGGAATCTTTGCGTTTGAATACTTTTGCGGCCAAATCACTCATGGCTTCCAGGGCGGTACCTGTGCCTTTGGCTGTTTCGCCGACGGTCTGTTGCATGCGCCGCCCGATCTTCGTTGCTGGGCTTTGCCGCCGTCGTGCTTCGGCTGTACGCACCGCTTCTTGCTGAATATTCGTCCGGGCCTGGGTGATGGTTGCGCTCAATTGGCGGCTGTCATCGCCCTCAGCAGCGACCACCGGAATCTTGCGCTCTGGGATGACAAACTCGGTGGCGATTAATTGCGTCTGTAGCGTGATGAGCGTCTTAAAATCGTTGAGCACGTCTTCTAGCGTTTTGCCCAATAGCGCCTGCGTGATGCGCGCCAAACTCACTTCGCGGATAGCCGCATCCGCCAACAGCAGCCGTGTGCCGCTGTCGATGATGAAGCGCTTCATGTCCACTTCCGGGATAGGCTGGGCGCCCATCGGCGCCATGAACAGCTTTTCATCGTCGGCCATATCTTCCGGCAGGCTGAAGGTATCGCCGCTGTGGCGCAGTAGGGCAATCGCTGCCCCGGAACGCGCCAAGTACAGTTCGTCATCGCGCAGCACGGCACAAATCATGTGCGCTTCGTAATGGCTGCGGCCACTCTGGTTGTGTTCATGCAAATTATGATTGAGCGTATTGAAGACATCCCGCAGCGCCGAGGTCACGCTGCCTGTATTGCTGAAGTAGCGCTCGGCACTCATATGGGCCATTTGCTCATAAAACGTGGTCGGTACCACGCGCCCGGAGGGCAGCACCAGCGAGAAGAAGGTATCCACCTCGCGCCCGCGTGCGGCTGTCTTGGGCGCAGTCTGGACCAAGGCCCCAGGGGGTGTCGTATGGATGGTGCGACCACCCGCAATATAAAGATGGCCGACCAGGGCTTCTAATTCAAACGGCATAAGGCATCACATCAGTTCTGACTGCCGAGCTTGGGCATCCACTTAACGATTGTAAGCTGAACTCAACCAGCTCATCTTGCACTATTCTAACTATTGTACACAAATCACAAGACTTGGGCAGGCCGTAGGTCAGTCGTTTTGTGGAGCAATATATTTTTTGGTTTATCGAATGGTTTATCGAATAGGAGTTAGGGCAAGCAGAAGTCGTTACCCCGCTTCTCGTGTCCGACAAACAGGCTCAGCGATTTCCATGATCTGATTGAGCAAAATGGGTTTGACCAGGAAGCGGGCATTTTTTAGTGGGGCAATCGACATTTCGTATTCTTTACCGGAACTGACGACCAGCACAAAGGTATGGTCAAAGCGTGGTTCGCTTGCGATGTAGTCAATGATGACATTCGCGTTGATGCCCGGTAAGCGCATATCTGACATGATGAAGTCAGGGGTATTATCTTGTAGAAGCTCCAGGGCAGTATTGCCATTCGTGGCTTTTAGCACGCGATAGCCCATGCTGGAAAGCACACGCTCATACATCATGGCGAGTCCGATTTCATCTTCAATGATTAGTGTCAGTGGGCGGTCGACCATATTCACAATCCCCTGTTTTCAGTTGTAGGCGAGGCGCAAGTTGCCCTTGCCTCTGCATTTAGTACCGGAGAGTGACCCATCCCTCAGTGTGGTACCAAATGGAAACCAATAAGATCAC
The DNA here is from genome assembly GCA_002699585.1 of Anaerolineaceae bacterium. GTDB lineage: Bacteria > Chloroflexota > Anaerolineae > Aggregatilineales > Phototrophicaceae > Phototrophicus. Next base: position 531,190 of record PABP01000014.1, read on the forward strand.
AGTATAGTATTAAAACGGCCCTGGAAACCTTAATTTTTAATTAGGATGAACATTTATTACAGGGATTTTACAATTAAAGGAATATGGGAAAATCATCAGTCATTTAAGTTTTATAGTCCAAACGAAGGCAATTAGCAACAAAAAATGGGGCCGGATGGCCCCATTTTCTTGACTGTTTAGGTCTCTATGTCGTTCTAACGAGCTAGGCTCATTAGTCGCGGCCAGCGAACAACCGCAGCAGGAACAGGAACAAGTTGATGAAGTCCAGGTACAGCGTCAGTGCGCCCATGATGCTCAGGCGGACCATACTGTCACTATGTTGCTGCATTTCTGGCGATGCCGCCAAACGCTTGATCTTCTGGGTGTCATAGGCCGTCAGACCCGTGAAAATCAGGACACCCGCAGCGCTGATGACGAAGCCCATGAAGCCGCTGTTCAAGAAGATGTTGACGATGGAGGCGATAATCAAGCCAATCAGCGCCATCATCAGGTAGCTGCCGAACTTGCTCAGGTCGATTTTGGTCGTGTAACCGATGACGGTCATCACACCAAACAGACCGGCAGTGGTGGCAAAGGCACTGGCAATCGCCCAGATACCATCCGGGTCGTAGGTTATTTGCCCTGTTGGGCTAATATCACCCACGATGATGCCAAAGAACATGGCACCCAGCGTTACGCCCATCGTGCCTGCATAGATGAAGAACAAGATTAGCGCGATATTCGGTGAGATGCGGTTAATCGCAAAACTCAGACCGAAAACGATACCCAGTTGGACGATCATCAGGATCATCCAGCTATTCATGAATGTCACAATCAATTGTGGATTGTTGATGACCGCGGCTGTGATCGCTGCCGAAACACCAGCAGTCACCAGCAGGCCGAGGCCCATCCACAGGTAAACAAGGCGCATTAGCGGCTGTAAGTTCACCTGAATTCTTGAAGCGATACCTGCATCCTGTTGGATTGCAGAGTTAAAGTTGAAGTCACGCATTGATAAATCTCCCATTTACTGACCCAACACCGTCGATTACGAACATCATTATACCTATAAATATGTCTATAGAGCATTTGAAACACCTGGAATTAACCTGGAATTTACGAATTACTCAGCTAACTACAGGCTATGACCTATAATCAGGGCACTTGCTCACGATTACAGTATCCCGTGCCCTGTGGAGCCAATATGCCCTTTGACCCGGCTTTCCCGCCGACTTTCAACTCGCTCAATCGCTTCAAAATCTGGGAGCTAGAAGGCTTCCCTAATGAAAAAGTTGGCTGGGCTTTTTACGATCTGGTGTCATCGCATGCCCTCAGTCAGGCGATTATCGTCCAGGCCGAGTCACTCGCTATCAACCCGGCTGAACAGGATTTGCATGCCGTTTACTTCCAGCGCTTGGCTGCTGCCGACGATGCCGCTATTGCCATTGCCCAGCAGATGGGGCGTTATTTTGGGTTCATGCTGGTGGCGCTCAAACGCGGGGATGCCCTCAATCGCCAGAAAAATGCTGAAAAAGATGCCGCCTACTGGGATTACTGGTCGCAGGTAGATCGCGTGTTCCTGGGTGGTGGCTTGTCGGAAGGCGAATTTGGCCGCTTGCTGGTGTCGTCCGCGCAGGCGATATTGCAGCAATACGCGCTCGATGTGCAGCTCAGCATTGCTGCTTATCCGCGCTCGTTGGGGCTGCTGGGTGCCGCTCGTCATGTGTCAACGGGTGAACAAGCCCTCGTCCTCGATTTTGGCAGCACGCGCGTCAAACGAGGCCGGGCCTTCTACAGCGATGCGGGTTTGCAGCAGGTACAAGTTTTGCCCTCAATTCCGGCGGGTTTTGATGTGTTTGTAGCGGCAGGCCAGGAACAGGCCATCTTTGAGCGTTTTGTCGCGCTGCTGGTCGATGCCTACCAGCCCCAGGATGCCGACCTCATTCCGGTTAGCATATCGGCGTATGTGACGCCAACTGGCCAGCCCGTATTGACACAGAGCGGTATCTACATGCACATGAGCCACCTCAGTGATGACCTACCCGCTTTGCTCTCTGAAACCGTCAGCCAGCGCGTCGGGCGCTCCGTTGCGGTCAAGCTGCTGCATGATGGCAGTGCCGCCGCCAGCACGTACGCACCGCTCGACCACGCTGTTGTCATTACCCTGGGCACGGCCATTGGCTCTGGCTATCCCGTCATGCGTCCTGGCTTGCGTCCGCTAACGTCTGATTTCACCGTAACCAACTGACCTTTGCAATCATCCGACTAGCCTACTTACCGACTCGACGCTGTGCAGGGCGGCGGCCTGTCTTATAATGGTGCCCAATAGGCAGTCTCGCTTCAGAAAGGCTCCGCCCCATGCGTTTTACGACAGAGCAAGAAGCCATCACCTATATCTTCTCCACGCGCGACCGGATGCCCAATCCGCCGCGCGGCTTTGATGAAGATGTACGTGATCCCTCACCGACCCGCCGCATGCTGATGCAAGCGGGCCTCAATCTAGAAGGCCGCGAGTATGTCATCATCACCGGCAGCAAAGGGAAGGGCAGCACCGCCGCCATCACCGCCAAGCTGCTTCAACACCTGGGGCATACCGTCGGCCTGCTGACCAGCCCGCACCTGATCCACTGGTACGAGCGCATTCGCGTTAATGGCCGCATGATCTCCCAGGCGGATTTTTTGCGCATATTATCGGCCATCGCGCCTGTCATCGACCGGGAAGCCGACCAACTGACCGAAAGTCAGTACCTCAGCCCGCAGGGGATTCTGCTGCTGGTGGCGCTGCGCTACTTTGATGAGCAGGGCGTAAACGCGGCTGTGCTGGAAGTCGGACGCGGGGGTCGCTACGACGATGTGGCGATGGTCCCCAACAAGCTGGCGCTGTTTACACCCATTATCATGGAGCATGCTCAATATCTGGGTGATACCCTTGAGCGTATCGCATGGCACAAAAGCGGCATCATCAAAATGGGCGGCTATGCCTATAGTGTGCCCCAGTCCGCCGAAGTGCTCGAAGTGCTCCAGCGCGAGGCCGATGCTCAGGATGCTGAGTTCTACTGGCTGAGTACATTGGATATGCCGCATTACCTCGGCCCAACTGACGATGGTCTGCGCTTTAAGTTGGGCCGCTATGGTGAGTGTGAGCTATCTCTGCTCGGTCGCTATCAATTGGCTAATGCCGCCCTGGCTATCCAGGGTGTGGGCAACATGCATGCTCGTTTGAAGGGCATGCCCCATGCCAGCCCAGAATACGTAGAAGCTATTCGTAGCGGCCTGGCGGATGTCCGTTGGCCCGGTCGCGTTCATAAACTCCAGGATTATCCCCAGGTGATCGTGGATGGGGCCGTGAACGTGCTGTCAGCGCGTAGCTTTTTGCAGAGCGTCAAAGAACGTTGGACGCATCCCATCGTGACCGTGCTCGGTGTGCCCACCGACCGCGACTACCCGGCTGTCTATGAAACCTACGCCCAACATAGCGATGCCCTGATTATCACCAACAGCACCATCAATCCGCGTATCACCTTCCCAGACGAAGACCTCGCTCTGAATACGGCCCGTGCCTATCATCATGATGTGCGCTATGCGGAGACATTGCCCGCCGCCCTGGAAATGGCCCATGCCAAAGCCGGGACCGAAGGCACGATCTTAATGGCAGTCGCCCAACCCCTGGTCGGCGAGGCTATGCAGCTCTGGAACATCGACATGACCCAAATATAGGTCACGCATTAGGAGCTGAAATCACAACGAGCGAAATGCCATGTACAGGTAGGCTCATTTCCAGCGTGAAGCTACGCTCACGGATAGCGACCTGTTGCGGCGCTTCAACCATTTCCAGGCTATCCCGCGCTTTGATGGCCGCATATTGTGCGTCTGATGGATACATCGGTTTCCCCTGACGCACCCATTCTGAATAAGCATTGCTGTGGTCGCTATCAATACGATAGTGTGTCAGGCTTGCCTCACCGGAAAATGGCACATGATCAACTTGCAGGCTGATCGTCGATTCACCGTCCAAATCCCAATTGTCATGATGATTGTAGATCAGGATCGAGATGCGGTTATCGGCATGCAGGGTAGCCAGCGCACTCACATCGGATTTTTCTTCCATCCCATGTTCATCTGCATAGTCCAATGGGTTTTTGGACGCAGAACTTTCACACAATAGGGCATCGTTACCCATAAACGCATATATTCGGAACAAGTTCAGTATGGCTTTGTCGATGCCCTGTGTGGAAAACGTGCGTGTGCCTTCAAAACAGCGTTCCCCCACAAACATGAATGCCCAACTGAGCAGGCGCAAATCCCAGGATTTTTCCAGTGCGAATTGCGTCACCTTATCGAATGCGCTTATGACAAAACTTGCATAATAGGGCGTATTCCGAAAATTCAAATTGGCATTATCCCACGCACCGCCGGCGGCCCATCCGTCGGGGTCAATTTCTGAGAGAATGCATTCGAGTTTGGCCAATTCGGGATACTTGTTGATGATCTGGTAGCCCGTTTCGACATCCTGTACGATGCGCTTGACTGAGGGTGGCTTCTGCTTGCGGTGTTTGGGGTCGGCACGATACCCGCCCCCTTTGACATGGAAACTGGTGAAGTCAATCGGCGTGCCTTTTTCACCTGTGTAATAATTCGTGCCCTGGATGACATGTTCACAAAAGGCTTCCAAAAATTGACCTGACAAACGGCTGCGATCCGGGTTGGTGGTGCCTGGGCCGCCCACCCTCGCATCCGGGAATGCTGCTTTTACAGCAGCCGCCGTGTAATCATATAATTTGAGATAGTCCTCAATCGTGCCTTTCCAGTAGTAATCTAAATCGGGTTCATTCCAGAGTTCCCAATACCAACTCCGAACTTCATCTTCGCCATAACGCTCAAGGCAGTGTGCCACCAGCGCGAAGACCAGGTCATACCATTTTTGATAATCCTTGGGGGGCACCGCCCAACCTGTACGCCGATATTCCTCATGGGTCCATGTATCGCTGCCTACGTCGTACACGTTGGGGTCAGCAAGGTCTTGGGGCATAAATCCAAGTTCGACAAAAGGTTTGCAATGGTGTTTCAGCAGCGTATCAAACGTCAGGTCGATGAACGTCCAATCATAAATGGGATTTCCCTGCTCGTCTTCTAAGTAAGCATTCGTGGAACCCCACTTGTAAAACCCGTGACAGTTGCCCGTACATAGCAGGTGATGCACCCGAACATAATACGGTGCATCCGCTAGCTCACCGAACTTCGCTAAGAGAGTTTCGCCTTCCGGCGTGTAGGTATAATTGATCTCGTCATAGCCGATGTAATTCCAATTATGTGGGAAAATCCCCGCCTTTTGGGCAGCATCCACGCGAATACTGACACGCTCAGTAACTTTCATATCTCAAGAATCCTTTTCCAAAATAGGTGCAATGGCTTCTTAGGCCCGTTCCAATGTCATATCACACGCGCTGTTTCTTAACCATCTTTGAAGTTAAACGAACTCAGATTGTATGGCTTTCATGGTGAAGGGGCAAAGTGAGAAAATTTGATAGCAAGGTGAATGTCGCCTAATCTATCAGCATGTTGAAAAAGTCCTCAACAAATACTCAATGATCTGAAGCTGTTGTCGATATTCAGATCGATGTTGGCAAAAAGTAGGCGAATAGCGCCAGTGGGGGAGGTGGATCGGGTTGTAATTTGTTGCTGATTTGCTTGAGTAATCGCTTGATATTCTGACCTGCTGCCCTGAGTAACCCTTCGATATTCACCTTTCGCAATCGTCGTAATCGGAACCTTCTCATCTGATGCCATTGCTTGCCTTCACCAAAGAGCGGTTCGACCCAGGCTTGTCGTTTTCGCATGGCTTTTTTATAGGCTTCGGTTTGGTGGTAGCCTCTCACTCGATCAAGCATTGGTTGGGTAAAGGGTCGGAAAATATGACGTCCAGACTTACTACCTGTACATGCCTTCTTGACTGGACAGGCATTGCAGATCCGATAGTCGGCACGATAGACATAGACTTGCTCGGTCTTTCTTCGAGACCACAAGGGGAGCACCTCACCTTGTGGGCAAATGTATTGATCCTGATCTGTATCATAATCAAAATTCTCGGTTGGATAATACTTGGTGCGTTGCCTGAGATCGGTGATGGGTGTATAAGCTCGAATGCCATCCTGCTCCAGTTCGGAGATATTGGTAATCGTTCCATACTTGGCATCACCAACCGCAATCTCTGGTTTGATTCGCCAACGAAACCGAACCCAGCGAGCCAGATCAAGCATGGGCGTATTGTCCATAATCGAGGCTGGTGTTGTCAGGGCTGCCAGAATGATTCTCGCTTTACCACCATCAACCACATAATGGGTGTGATAACCAAGCTTAGCTCGATCCCCATTGAATCGGCTCATCGGGCTGGCATCTGGATCAGTGGGGCTGACTTTCAGATCAGCTGTACGTTTGTAGGTTTTGGCGCGTCTTCCGCTCAAGCGTGTGCCGTCATACTTCTCGACAAAGCGACTCTCGATAGCAGCCTGCTCAATAGGTTCACTTTCAGGAAAGAGATCTTCGATGTGTTCCTTGGCTTGCCAATACCAACGATGGGTGACAGACTCAATTGAGGCATTCGCCCTGATCTTCGTCCCATCGAAATAAAGCTCTTTACCCCAAACCAAACCCGCTTCGATGCATAATTCAACGATTCTTTCAAAGAACTTCTGGAAGACTTCCAAGCCATAGCGATCACGAATTTTGCTCAAACTACTGTGATTGGGAACGGACTCATCGAGGTCATAGCCTAAGTACCAGCGGTGGTCCAGTCGCATCGCCACCATATCCATCAACTGACGCTCTGAGCGGATGCCCTCAAAGAACATGATCAATTGGAGTTTAAAGAAGACCACTGGATCAATTGACGGTCTGCCCATACGGAATGAGTAGTGATTCTGCACCAGCTCACGAACAAAGCTCAGATCAAGTTTTGCCTCGACCTGGCGGTAGAAATTATTTTCAGGAACGAGGCTTTCAAGATTGACAAGATGGGGTTGGAAACTCCGCGCTTTTTGCTGAAGCATTTTTAGCTTTGCCCATTTTCCAAAAGAGGTTTTAGCTGACTGTCGTTGTGAATGTAGTATTTGAAACTGTTATACGAGAGCGTCTTTTCAAGATGTGGGTTAATCAATTTTCGAATACTAGCAATAGATAAACCCGAATGCAGATATGCTTCGATCTGATCCCGAAATGAATCAAGCGGTCTTTGCCTATTACGGCTGCCTTTGGGGCGTCCTAGTTGCTGTCCTCTAGCTTTGGCTGCTGCCAATCCCTGTTTGGTTCGCATAGAAATAAATTCTCGTTCTGATTGTGCGAAGTAGCTGTAGATAGCGAGCAACAGTTGAGCATGGGAAGCCGTTGTCGATAACTCTGGTTGCCGCACAAAAATGAGCTGAACTTCTTTTTCGTTGAGCGCACTGATTAGATTCAGTGTCTCCAACATATTGCGTCCCAACCGACTTAGTTCAGCCACAATGAGCACATCACCTGATTTCAATTTGTCTATCAATTCGGTGATTCGCCGTTCACGTTGATTTTTGCGAGATGAGATTTCAACTTCGATGAATTCGTCTATCGATAGCTTTTGCTGATATGCATACTCAAGCAGTAGATGTCGCTGCTTACCTAAATCCTGATTTTCTGTGCTGACACGAATATAGCCGATGACCGTCATAATGTATGCTTTGCAAAAATAAGGTGATATTAACAGTATTTTTAACACATTAGTGAAACGATACTCAAGCAATAAATTTGCATTATTTGACACAATTTAACGAACGATATTATTGCAAATAGCTTGTCTCCAATGGTTAATTATGTTTTGAGTTATCGTGTTAAAGCGTCAGACTAGCAAACGCCTGACGCTAAGCAGTTCGATTCAATCAACAGCTTTATTGTCTTGTTCTATAGAATTGAAATGAGACTAAAACCTGAAAAATCTATTCAAGATCTTCCAGGGTCACGATTGCTGTTCGGATTGCGGTAATCGCGCATGGCCACCCGGCATAGAAAGCAAGATGTGTGAATACTTCGGCCAGTTCTTCTTTACTGATCCCATTGGCTATGGCGCGTTTAATGTGAGACGGCAGTTCATTGGTTCGATAAAGTGCCGTCAGGGTTGCGACAACAATCAAACTGCGCTCTCGTGGGGATAAACCCTCACGTTCCCAAATGTCGCCGAAGAGTACGTCATCGGTTACTTCCATTAATTTAGGTGCAAATTCTCTAACCTGATCGAGAGTGGGTTGTTGATGGGTCATGGTGTGTTCTCCATATTCAAAGGTTTTACGTATTCTGTTGAAGTGCATATTGCCTTGCATCTAGTGATTTGGGGAAATCATGATTTCTGTGTTTGAATTCTTGAGTGGGGCTACACTACTTGGCGCGTAGGGCGAAATAGAATTTCGTTCACGTCCACATCTTCGGGTTGACTCATAGCATAGGCGACTGCTCGCGCGAATGAATCAGCAGGAATGGCAATCTCCTCATAGAACTTGTGAATGCCTTCGGCAATGTCTGGATCGCTAATCGCATTCGGTAATTCTGTTGCAACTGCTCCCGGTGAGATCACGGTCGTACGCATGTTGTAGGGCTTGACCTCCTGCCGTAGCCCTTCAGAAATAACGCGAACCGCATGTTTAGATGCCGCATAAACGGCATTTTCTGGACCGACTTTGTGCCCTGCAACCGAGGAGACATTGATGATGTGTCCTGATTTCTGCTCCTTCATATAGGGTAACGCTGCTGCAATGCCATACAGTACGCCTTTGATGTTCACATCGATTGTCTGATTCCACTCATCGATTTTAAGATGCTCAAGTGGTGCTCGAGGCATAATGCCAGCGTTGTTAATCAGGACGTCGATGCGCCCATAGGTCTGTACAGCAGCATCGACCAGGCGCTTGACCTGATCATAGTCGGTAACATCTGTCTCTACGGCCAACGCTTTGCCACCACGGCCTGTCAGCTCATCAACCAGGGACTGCAGGCGGTCAATGCGCCTTGCCCCCAAGGCAACGCTTGCTCCCTCAGCGGAGAGCAGTCGGGCAGTGGCTTCACCTAATCCGCTACTCGCACCAGTGATAACGACGACTTTTCCGTCGATATTATTGCTCATCGGTTGATTCTTTCTGCAAATTGTGGTTTCAATTGTTCGTCTTGAGTTTTCATGCAGCGGGCTAAGAACAAGATGCTCACACAAATCGTTCGTGTCCACTGCCTCTGGCACCTTGTACCTGGGTTTTTGAGGATTCAGTATCTAGCTCGTGTAAGTCATCCGGCGTCAGTGTGATATTGACCGCAGCCATATTCTCTTCTAGGCGATGTAACTTACGTGTTCCTGGAATCGGTACAATCCAGGGTTTCTGAGCAAGTAACCAGGCCAGTGCTATTTGGGCAGACGTTGCTTCGTACCGCTCTGCAATCCTGCTGAGAAGGTCAATGAACGGCTGATTGGCTTTCATGGCCTCTGGGGTGAACCGAGGAAACCAACTACGCAGATCGTTACTCTCAAAGGTTTGATCGACCTGAATCTTGCCAGTCAGAAAACCTTGGCCAAGAGGGCTCCACGGCACAAAGCCGACCCCAAGTTCTTCGCAGGTGCCTAGCACTTCTGTTTCCACATCTCGGGCCCACAAGGAGTATTCATTCTGCACCGCGGCAACCGGATGCACGGCGTGCGCCCGACGAATCGTTTGGGCGCTGACTTCGGATAAGCCGAAATACTTGACTTTCCCTTCTGTGACGAGGTCTTTTACGGTGGCGGCCACGTCCTCGATGGGCACCTCTGGGTCAACGCGATGCTGATAGAGCAAGTCAATGGTGTCTATGTTAAGGCGCTTAAGCGAGCCCTCTACAGCTTGCCTGATGTGCGCGGGACGGCTGTTTAGGCCTCTTCTTGCCTTGGTATCGGGATCAATATCGAAGCCAAATTTCGTGGCGATTACCACTTGTTCTCGGAGGGGGGCTAGCGCTTCACCGACCAGCTCTTCATTGACAAACGGGCCATAAACTTCAGCCGTATCAAAAAAGGTGATGCCATACTCCACCGCCGTCCGAGTGAGGGTGATCATTTCCTGTTTGTTCGGCGATGTACCATAGTTGACGCTCATACCCATGCAACCAAATCCAATGGCCGATACTTCTAGACCGAGGTTGCCAAGTTTACGTTTTTCCATTTTTGGTTGTCCTTATAGACTGCTTTATGTATCTAGCGTTTCAACTGTGTTGAGTTGATTGCTTGACCATGCAGTCATGCATTAGCTCTTTTCGTCGACTAGCTCACTCAGGCTGATATTGTTCGTCGCTGACCTTTTCCAGCCAGTCAACCGACTTGCCCTCAAGCTTTTCGCCGATGGCAATATGGGTCATGGCTGTGGTTGGCGCTGCACCATGCCAATGTTTTTCTCCTGGTGCAAACTGTACTACGTCACCCGGATGAACTACTTTGCTTTCACTACCCCAAACTTGCACACGCCCACATCCGGCGGTGATTATCAATGTTTGCCCCAATGGGTGGGTGTGCCACGCTGTACGAGCACCGGGTTCAAATGTCACGTAGGCACCATAAGCGCGGGCTGGTTCGGCTGGCGGGAACAACGGGTCGACACGTACCGTCCCCGTAAAATTCTCCTCCAGTCCTTTGTAGGAAGCTTGTGATCCACTCCTTTTGATTTCCATGTTTGCATACCTCGTCCTGTTTACAGCCTGACGAATTAATAGCGATGACCAATGACTGTGATCTGTGACATTGCATCTGCAATAGCGTTGAGATCATTGGCGGTTAATTCAATGTCAGCTGCGCCTAGATTTTCTTCGAGTCGATGTAATTTGCGGCTGCCTGGAATTGGAACAATCCATGGCTTCTGTGCCAGTAACCATGCCAGTGCAATTTGTGCCGGAGTCGCACCGCCTTTTTCCCGTCCAATGCGTCCAAGCAAATCAACCACAGCCCGATTCGCTTTGATAGCTTCCTGAGTAAAGCGCGGGTTTCCCTTGCGGATGTCATTATCGGCAAATACCGAATTTTCATCGATCGTACCTGTCAGGTAACCGCGCCCTAAGGGACTATATGGCACAAGTCCAATACCGAGTTCTTCGCAGGTCGGTAAAATTTCATCCTCAATAGGTGTCCACCATATCGAGTATTCACTTTGCAGGGCTGTAACGGGTTGGACCGCATGGGCACGGCGGATTTGCTCAGCATTGGATTCAGACAGACCGAAGTGCTTGACCTTGCCCTCTTGAATCAAATCCTTGACGGCTCCGGCAACATCTTCAATCGGCACATTGGGATCTGGTCGGTGTTGATAAAATAGATCAATGGCTTCTACTCGCAGGCGTTTTAGCGATTCTTCAGCAACTCGTCGAATTTGCTCTGGACGGCTATCCAACCCGACTCCTGGTAGTGGACCTTTGTCACCATCATGTTTGAAGCCAAATTTGGTGGCAATAGCTACCTTACTCTTAAATGGCTCAAGTGCCTCCCCAACCAAATCTTCATTGGTGAAGGGTCCATAGACTTCCGCCGTGTCGAAGAAGGTTACTCCAAGGTCAACTGCCTGATGAAGAAATTCGATCATTTCTTCACGGGTTCCAATGGGTGCATCACCGAAGGTCATTCGCATACAACCGAGACCAAGTGCTGAGACTTCCAGACCACTGTTTCCGAGTTTACGATTTTTCATGATGATTCCTTCTGATTCAATTTGACTTGTTCCCAAAATAATTGGACGTGAGTAGTGACAAATTAAGGACGTTCGATTTCGATAGTCGAAATTTCGATTAATCCTCAATCTTGAATGTGTATGTGTCAGGGCTTACGGAGTCGGGATCGGGACCTCCGCGCACGCCTGTATCCAGTGCTTCAATTGCCTCCACTTCGTCTCTTGTCAGTTCAAAATCGAAAATGTTGAAATTCTCGGCAATTCGTCCGGGATTTACCGATTTAGGGATCGCACAAATTCCGTTCTGGATATGCCAGCGAAGGATGACCTGGGCCGGGGTTTTACTGTATTTTTCTGCCAACTGAACAATCGTCGGGTGTGTCAGCGGATCTTCAACTGCTTCCGTTGTGAAGTTGCCGTATCGATTGACACCGCCAATAGGCGACCATGCTTGTGTGGCGATACCATATTTCGCATGGGTATCCCGCAGAGGTTTTTGCGTGAAGAAGGGATGAACTTCGACCTGATTAACAGCAGGCACAATATCCGTTTGTGCCATGAGATTTTCTAGATACTGTGTGTTGAAATTACTGACACCGATTGCCCTCACTCGACCATCTGCAAGTGCCGCTTCAGCGGCTTTGTAAGCCTCAATTGTCCGGTCAAAGTACGTCGGAACCGGTTGATGAAGCAGGTACAGATCAATGTAGTCTGTATCCAGCTTGCGTAAACTACGATCAATGGCGTGCAATCCGCTGTCATAACCGTAATCACTAATCCACATCTTGGTCGTTACAAAGATGTCAGAGCGTGCTACGTCACTTGCTTTGATGGCTTCACCGACCTGCACTTCATTCATGTAAGCTGCAGCAGTGTCGATGTGTCGATATCCGGTGATAATCGCGGTGCTGACAGCGCCTGTTGTTTCTTCCGGGCTGCTCCGGAAAACACCAAAACCGAGTGCGGGCATCTGTATATTGTTATTCAGTGTGATAAATGGATTTTGTGTCATCGTATTACCTTTCAAGGTGATGTTTGATCGTTATGATGTCCATTGTAGGTAAATACGAAGCGCAAAGATTGCAGAATACTCCGCGATACTTGTATATTTCTCTAAGAATCCGACCTGATTATTACAATAATCTTGAATAAGAGTACAATAAACTTAATCTTCAAATGTGTTCAGGACAGCGTCCTTATGGATGTCACAAACCATCAACAAACAGAGCGGGGGGCACAGCGTCTGCAGGCAAGTCGTGAGGAACTTGTTGAGCGAATCGCGTTTGCTATGTGCGAAGATGGTGTCAGTGAACCCCTTCCGGGACTTCATCTGGCTCGACTCTCCGCCCCTATGGAGAAAATCCATAGTGTATTGGAACCCTCTTTATGTGTGATTGCACAGGGGAGCAAGATTGTATTTGTCGGCGGCAATCGCTATCAGTATGATCCGTTTAAGTACCTTCTCACCACACTCGAGTTACCCCGTGTAAGTCAGGTTGAAGAGGCATCCAGAGAGAAACCCTACCTCAGCCTCAGACTAGACCTCGACCCTCATCTTGTTGGTTCTGTCATGATTGAAGCGGGTCATGTCATCCATACAAGCAACACGGATGTTGAAGCCACTACGGTCAGTCCGCTGGATGTGGAGTTGCTAGATACGCTCGTACGCCTTGTCAGGCTTCTGGATTCTCCTGCGGAAGCGCGGATTCTTGTGCCATTGATTAAACGGGAAATTGTCTATCGCCTTCTCGTCGGTGATCAGGGTGGCAGACTCAGTCATCTTACGATTTCCAGTGGTTACACCTCAAACATTGCCAGAGCAGTTGAGCGACTCCGTCAGGATTTCGATCAGTCGGTTCGTATCGAGGATCTGGCGCAGGAACTGGGAATGAGTGTGTCAAGTTTTCACCAGCACTTTAAGTCTGTCACCGCCATGAGTCCGTTGCAATTCCAGAAGCGACTCCGCTTACAGGAAGCACGCCGTCTGATGATTAGTGAAGATCTGGATGCTACCAGCGCGGCTTATCAGGTTGGCTACAATGATGCTGCACACTTTAGTCGAGAATACAAAAGCCTCTTTGGTGACCCGCCCATACGCGATATACAGAGATTGCGGGAAGAAAATCACAATTCTGCTGTCGGTTGAAATAGTAATTCTTCTTCAAGCGTACACGATAGTAATGCAATACTGCTCTTCATACCCAAAAAGCTGATATTTCAACTTTCTGTAATATGCTGTAATGTATTTTTCAACAGGCTCCTATAGCCTACGATAATATCCCTCGCGGATTGAGTCGTTTATTCGGTACAATGACGCATATTAATAGTGTGGAATAGAATTTCGTTATGATAGAAGTTGAATGGGCTGATGACACCCAGGAAATTGTGATCTTGCGCTTCCAAGACAAGTGGACATGGCAGCAGTTCTTCGATGCTCAAAAAAAGACGCATGCCTTGGTAGAGACCGTCCCCGATAAAGTCATTTACGGCATTATTTTGCCGTCCAAGCAACAATTGCTGCCGCCGAACCCGCTCTTTAACTTCCGAAAAGGTCTGGTAAATATCCATCCACGCTACAAGGGCAGCGTGATGGTGGGCGCCAACGCCTTTTCAAGGCTCATGTTGACTACTGTGCTGAAGGTCATGAGCAATGATGATTTGTCATTCGCGAATTCCGTTGCTGAGGCGTATACATTCATTGCTACTGAGCGAGAAAAACAACCCCAATAGGTGATGAAATAAACTCGCCCCCCCTGTATAAATGCAAATCGATAAGACTTCTCTAAGGGATATGCCTCGGCCTGATCTTGGCTCTATAGTCGGCGCCAATGAAGCTTAGGATTCAATTTTTCCGTAACACTACGCAAAAATGGTGACTATGTGATTATCAAATTGTCGCTAAAATAGTAGGAATCTATACATTTGCCTGATTGTAGAGTCTGATGATCGATGTTGCGTGGGCCAATGAAACGCGTGATACCATCGTCCTTAAACTTAGTAGCGGGTGGACCTGGGAGCAATACTTCCTTGCTCAAGATGAAGTAAGCACCATGATTGAGTCCATTCCCGACATAGTGGTCCATTGCATCATTCTCTTCCCCAAAAACCAGCCCCTGCCTCCGAATGCGTTGGGTAATCTGCGGAAAATAGTCAAACGAACCCATGAACGATTTGGTATCGCTGTCCTCGTGGGGGTAAGTCCTTATACTGCCCTGATGGTGAATACGCTGTTCAAAGTGATTGGCTACAAAGCTATCCACTTTGTAACGACCGTCGCTGAGGCGCACATTTACTTAGAAACACTTCGACAAAAATCGCGTCCGAAAGCCTGACCTCAACCACATTACGGCGTATCCTCAGCGCATGACAAGTTGTCGTATGTCGTCCCATAAGCCGATACACAGTTGCGGCGTTGGGCAAGCGTTGGTTGATCCAGCCATCACACATAACCTGACCTGTGCTATACTGCCGCCGATCTAGATTGGATCACAAGGATCATTTAGAAGGCGACGATTTATGCGTGTATCGGGTTGGTTTGTTGGAATTTTGGCACTCACGATGTTGGTGATCGGCACCGGCTTGTGTGCGATTGTCTCCTACAATGGCATGCGTGGCTTCGTCATTGATAGCTGGGATAATGGTCTCCAGTTGGATGACCCTGGCGACATCGTCGCCGCCCTGACTGACCCGGAATCGATCCTCCAGCCGACCAACACGCCCATAGACACCAGCAGCGTCATTGTCATGCCGTCGATTACCCCTGTGGCTACCCTGCCTGTTGGGACAGAAGTTGCGGCGGCTGTTGCCACCGAGCCAGCCGACAACGGCCTTTCCGGCCAGACAGCCCAGGCGTCAGCCACCCCGCAACCCACTATCGACCCTGCCGCCGAGTATCAGATCAACGACCCGCGCCAGATTCGTATCCTGCTGATGGGCATTGACGAGCGCACGGGCTTTACGACTGAGCAAGCCTATCGTACTGATACCATGATTGTCCTTAACATTGATCCGGCACGTAATACGGCCGGTGTCATCTCGTTCCCGCGTGACCTATGGGTGAGCATTCCCAACTTTGAGCCAGGGCGTATCAATACGGCCAACTACATCGGCGATAACGTCTCTTATCCAGGTGGGGGTGGGCCGCAGCTGGCCAAAGAGACCATCGCCGCCAATTTCGGCATCACTGTGAATCATTTTGTGCGCATCAACTTTACCGTCTTCGAGACGGTTGTCGATGTCGTCGCACCCAATGGCGTCGAGGTCTGCCCGACCGAACGCATTTATGACGATCATTATCCCGACGAAGGTTTTGGCACGCTCACCATCGAGTTCCCGGCAGGATGCCAGCGTTTGGGAGGCCGGGAGCTGCTGCAATATGCCCGTACCCGCGCCACCAGCGGTGGCGACTTCGACCGGGCGGCCCGTCAGCAAGAGGTCATCGACGCCGTGCGCGCTGAAGTGCTCAGCCTGGGCGGCGTGACCAACCTGATCACTCAAGTCCCTGTGCTGTGGAGTGAGCTATCCGGCAGCTTTGATACGGATTTGACCATTGAGCAAGTCATTGGGCTTGGCTTGGAACTCAACGAAATCCCGCGCGAAGACATTCACTATGCCGTCATCGACAACAATTACGTCACCCTCGGCCAGACGCCCCAGGGCGATCAAATCCTGCATCCGAACTTTGGTCGCATCAGCGATCTGATCCAGCGCGTGCTCTTTCCCCAAATCGAAGTCGACCAGGCCGATCTGCTCAACCGTGCCGAAACCGAAGGGGCTGAGGTGCATGTGTATAACGGCACCGACATCGCCGGACTGGCAGGCCGTACCCAGGAATGGTTCATTGGGCGCGGTATCTCGATTGCCAGCGTCGGCAATGCGCCCAACCACAACGGTGCCAATACCATCATTCGCTACTACGGCGAAACGCTCGATACCGCCAATTACATAGCCGATGTCATGGGCATCCCCACCGAGCGTATTCAGCCCGGTAGCGATGGCCTGTTGCCTGTGGGTAACGTTGCTGTCATCGTTGGCCCCGATGTCCAGAGCTTGCTGGCAGGTAATTAGCGACAGGGCACCTTTGGCCCAAGCTGTGTTTTCGAAAACTTCAATACGAATACGCACTGCCTCGATCTGCTTCCTGGCTGTATTTTGGGTTGGCCTTCAAGCAAGCGCCAGCCTATCTCACCTACTCCAACCCAGACCTGTGGAAGACAAATAACCTCTCTTTGACGAAATCTTATGAAATATTTTATATATCTCTTTATATAATGAGCCTGTAAATTGTCTTCGTCACAGATAAGGTGCCTAATGCCGTACACAGTCATCTGGCTCATCCCGGATAGGGTTATTTATGCGCATTGTTCCGGTCATATTGCGGAAGATGAGCTGCGTGAGAATCTTCAACTGATAACCAATATGATAGATAACAGTCGTTTTCCGCATGTCCATGTTATTTCGGACACAGCAGATATGGTGACGCCTCTAATGGCGCAAAATTCCCTGCAATTCTCACAAGAAGTTGGCAGACATGAGCGTACAGGTTGGGTCATCACCATCCGGGAAAAGGCACCTCTCATAAAAATGAGCACGGACTTTGCGTCATCAGTGGATAGCTCCAAGGCGCGCTTCTTCAATACGCTAGAAGAAGCCGAAAATTTCCTCAAGCAGGCCGATACGTCGCTCTATTGGGGCAGTTGAATAGGGAACCCTCCCTTCGAATATGTCACATCATGATATGCCACCAGGCTACCCCGGCGCGTACCTATGGAGTGTTAATCTCTATTAAAAGATAGACATATGTCTTGTATAATAGATGTTATGACGTGGGTTAGTGCTGAGGATTTAATGCCTTATTTAATAGATTGGTTCATACCAGACCAAGTTATTTATGCATGTTACTCTGGTGAATTCACCGAAGACGAACTGCGTATGAGTTTGCGTACCTTGATTGATATGGTTGATAGTAGCAGTTCACCCTATGTGCATATCATCGCCGATACGGGTGATGTGACGAAACCCGTGCCCCCGCAGAAGGTACTCAAAATATCCCGTGAAGTAGGTAGCCATGAACGCACAGGTTGGAACCTCATCCTCCGGGAGAGGTCAACCTTAGTGAAAATGGGCGTCGCCTTCGGGTCAACATTGATCAAATCCAAAATTCGCTCATTTGATACGCTTGAAGACGCCGAACAATTTCTGAGAAAAATCGATGAGACGCTAAGCTGGGACAATGTAAACCGGGCAGTCGTTGCCCGTAGTTGATTGATTTCGTAGCGCATGACTGCCTGCGAAACGTTAACTAAGCTACCTTAGGGTAGCTTTTTTGTTGCAGATTGCTATTTAGGGATATGGAACATAGAGATGGTTGTAGCTGTGACTAAACCTTAAATACACCCGTATAGCGCGTCACCCGCACGTTGTAATTCTCCACAAACGAGAGCAATTTATTCTCCAGACGCTCCCAGCGCGGGCTGTGCATGATGCTAATCACCCGGCTCAGTTCATCCGTGACGAACTCCAATTGGCGCTCTGGGTAGGGGCCGTAGGCGATGTGCCATGCATCCTGCAAGACCAACCCCGCATCTTGCAAAGCCGGTTCCAATTCCTGCCGGATGAACCGAAAGTAGGGCACATTCAATCCGTTATGAATATCGTATGTCAAGATGAGTGTAAAACGTGGTCTGACGAGTTCCGGCATACGACGCAATCCAATACACAAGGGTTTAGAGGATAGCGCCACTGCATGTAGCTAAGCAGATGCTATCCTATTCCGTTCAACATAGTCTAACTGTATCATAACTCAAGCTAAATTGCCTACGTCAGGCACCATCAACCACGCCCCCGAATGGGGCCGATTGGGTAGCCTGCTTTTATAGGGCTTTTTGGCGCACGCTTACCCAACGTCATACGCCCCGACCTTGCTGCAATGGGCAAGCTAGGGTAATGTTTGTCGTGTTGAGGAAGAGGAACACTATGCCTGATCTGAAGCAGCGAATTGATAGCCTGCGCGAACGCTTGAGCTTTGCATCACCCGACCAGATGGCCGATATTGAGCGCGACGCGCGTGACTTGCTGGCAGACGCCAAGAACACGGAATACGAAGCCGAGGTTCAGGCGCTGTTTAACCAGCTTGCACAGTCAAATAACCCCGATAGCCAGGAAATTGGTGATTCCCCGGCGCTGCGTGGCTTGCTGCGGCGCGCGCGTATCCGCATTGAGATGGCTGGCGACCAGGAAGACATCGACGAAGCGCTGGATATCCTGGGCGAAGCCCTGAGCATGTCGCCTAACAATCCTGAAGTCATCAACATGATGGAGCAAGCTGGCCAGAAGAACGCCCATGCCAGCCGCCGCGTCAACGATATGTTCAAGCGTTATGGTGTAAATCGCACCATGCCGTCACCGACCAATGTCGCTCGTCCGCGCGCCACATCGACCGATGAGGTGCCACAGCCAGCGGTCCCTGGTGAGCAGTCGCCAACGCCCAGCCCGAGCGCCAACTACAACGATGATGGTGACGAACTGTTAACACAGCTCAGCGAAACCTACTACGCGGGTGATTATCAGCAAACCATCGACATCGCCAACCGTATTCTCAATGGCGATCCAGGGAACGTTTCTGCACAGGAATATCGCCAAAAAGCGGAAGACAATCTGATTCGGGGTATCGTGCCCGATCATCGTATCCCGTTCGATGCCCGCGTCTCTTACAACCGTGCTAATTCACTGGTACGTGCCGGTAATTACGACGAGGCTGCTCGCCTTTACCGTGAAGCACGCGACATCGCCGAGCAAAGCGGTATTCTCAGTTGGAAAGACGTCGAGCAAGCTCTGCTCGATATTCAAGATTTGGCCCTGGCGCGTGAACTGCTCGACGAGGGTGATCGTCTCATTCAGGCCGATAACTGGCAGGAGGCCATCCGTAAATACGAAGGCGCACTGCGGGTTGTGCCCAATGACCCATTGGCCGAGGAACGCCTCGACAATGCCCGACGCATCCAGCAAGATGCCGATCAGGTCGCTATGCGCCTCAATATGCTCAGCGGCACCATGCAAGAGCAGGTCGAGCAGTTGCAGAATGCGCGCAGCACACTGGCCCGTGCCCGTCAACTGCTGCCCAGCAGCCAACGCCTGAGCGAGTTACAGCGCCAGATCGAAGCCAAACTCAGTGGTGTCAAAGTCCAACTTAATGAGCAGGCGCAGGCGTTACTCAGCCGCGCGCGCAATACGTCTTCGATTGACGACCGCATCTCGTTGAACAACGATGCCATCCGTCTGATGGAATTTGCCGTCGAACTTGACCCGAACGACACATCTGCGTCCGATATGCTGTTACAGGCGCGTACCTCGTCCGGGGAATTTACAAAGGCGCGTCAAGTCATCAAACGCGCCCAGACGCTCATCTCCCAGAATTACGATTCGGAGCTGTCACAGGCCCGTACCATGCTGGCTAGCCTGACTGATGGTGTACAGGATGAGCAGTATCGTCTGGTTGTCAATGACCTGTTCAATCGCTATATCGAGCGCGTCAGCGCTGCTTTGCAGGAGGGCAACGCCAACGAAGCGCGCGCCTGGTTGGACCAACTGCGTGAAGAACCTTTCCGCATTCTGGGCCGCCGCAGCGACATCTTCCGACTGGAAAATGAGCTAAAGGGCCGCCGCAACCGCTTTAGGATGATCCTGGTTGGCATTGCTGGCATTATTATTGTGGCGCTAGGCATTGCGGCGATGGCTACCCGGCCCCAATGGGAAGCTGCCCTGTTCCCATCAGCCACGCCGACCGATCGGCCCACGCTGACGCCCTCGGTGACCTTTACGCCCAGTGCGTCACCCACAGCCAGTGATACGCCGCTGCCCAGTTCCACGCCGACGCCCACGCTGACCGCCACGCCGACCTTCACCGCCACCTGGACCTGGACGCCATCGCCAACCTGGACGCCGTCTTATACGCCGACGGCAACCCTGACGCCGACCCATACCCATACACCGACGCCGACGCCGACTTCAACCAACACGCCGACGCCGACCAACACGCCGACTTCGACGCATACGCCGACCATCACGCTGACGCCCAGCCTGACCACAACGCCTCCGGCCCTGTGCCAGGTATATGTCTCGCGGGAAAGTGGCATCAACTTGCGCGAAGAACCGACCACAACCTCGGCCCGTATTCGCCTACTGCCACAAAGTAGTGTGCTGGAAGTCATCCAGATTCAGCCGCAATCCGGCCTGGCCAACCCGGTGCTATGGTACGAAGTTCGCACCCAGTTGATCGACAATCAGGTCTTTGTCGGCTGGGTCCGTGAGGATACAGTCGAGTTCCTGACCGACTGCGGCCCGCTGCCCGGTCAAGATAACTAAGCCACAACTTCAACATTAAACACGTAGGGGCACTCTTATCTAGTGCCCCTATACAGCCTATTCAGATGTATTTCAGTTCTACTCAAACACAATCACGCCGCGCGCAACCGTACCACTGAGCATATCAGCATACGCTTCGTTGATCTGCTCCAGAGGGTATTTTTTGCTGATGAGTTCGTCCAGCTTCAGCCGCCCTGCCTGATACATATCGAGAAAGCGGGGAAAATCGCGCTTGGGGCTGACCGACCCATAGTAGCTGCCGCGTACCGTTTTTTCCGTCCGTGTGAGGACTGCGCCCGGTAGGTTGGTTGCTGT
This sequence comes from Anaerolineaceae bacterium, assembly GCA_002699585.1. Lineage (GTDB taxonomy): Bacteria > Chloroflexota > Anaerolineae > Aggregatilineales > Phototrophicaceae > Phototrophicus. The sequence continues at coordinate 552,534 of PABP01000014.1, forward strand.
GCCCATCGGCGATAGCCCGACCAGCGTCAACGTGCCGCCAGGGCGGGTCGCTTCCAGGCCTTCTTCCTGCAAACGCGCCAATCCGACTGATTCAAAAACATGGTCCGCACCGCGCCCGCCTGTCAATTTGCGAATGGCTGCGACGGTATGGGTATCTGACATCAGCGTGTGGGTCGCGCCAAAAGTACGTGCGATGGCCATCTTGCTTTCGTTGGTATCCACCGCGATGATCGTCGTTGCTCCGGCCAGGGCCGCTCCCTGGATCACGTTCAGGCCGACGCCACCTGCGCCATAGACCACCACGCTCTGGCCCGGTTCTACCTGCGAGGTATATAGCGCCGCGCCGACGCCTGTCGCGACCGCGCAGCCCACCAGCGCCGCCACATCCAGCGGAATATCTTTCTTGATGACCACACAGCTTTGTTCCGGCACCGTGACGTACTCACCAAACGTGCCCAGGCCGCAGTAGTGATAGACCGGCTCGCCTTGCCAGTACAGACGCGGCGTGCCATCCAGCATCACCCCGCGCCAGATTGGCTCGGTATAAGTTTCGCATAGGTTGGGCTGGCCATTTTGGCAGTAGAAGCAGGTGCCGCAGTCTGGCGTCCAACTGAGCGTGACGTGATCGCCTTCGTGTATGTGCGTCACGCCTTCGCCGACAGCCACCACCACGCCGGCGCCTTCGTGGCCAGCGACGCATGGCATCGGGTGCTGTGTATCGCCTGTCATGATGTGCCAATCGCTGTGGCACACGCCGCTGGCGGCGATCTTTACCTGCACTTCGCCGCGCTGTGGTGGCATCAACTCAGCTTCAACAATCTGGAAAGGGGTATTGGGGGTCGTAATCAGGGCTGCTTTAATCGTACGCATCAAGATTTGCCTGTCGGGTTTTGCCTATAGCTAGGCACGGATCACACACGCAAATCCTAGCATGTTTCCGGCAGGATGCACACTGATGAACGGCTTCTATTGTGAAGAATCTGACTGCGATATGTTTCAGGACGTTGCCAACAACCTGGGAACAAAAATAATATATTTGACGGACTTTATCCGTCTTCCGCTGCCTGGAAGCGCTCTAGCAGCGCATAAGCTTCATCCATTGACGTCACAAAATGCTGATGATGAGCCGCGCGCGGTGCCAGACGTTTACCCAGGCTCAATAGCAGCTTATGGATCATCTTTGCGCCGACGAAAATCACGATGCGCTGGTTAGGTGGCACAATCGACTCGGTCTGTGTTGCCCCACTGATGACGTTCTGCGGCACATAATGAGTCGTTGATAGGTCAATAATAATGTCAACTGGGTGGTCGACTGTCTTTAACAATGCTGCGGATTGATGAATGATGTCGAAGTAATCGGCCATCGTCCACTCGCCGTCGATGCGTTGCATGACAATCGTTTTCTCCTCATTTGCCCATTCGACTGTCGTGGCCATTAGCTTTCCCCTCTACGTCGTAGCGATGATACTGACTCACGCGGCTTGGCCGCCAGGTGAGTTCGCTTCGTTACGCTGTATATCGATTCGTATATTATATTCTAGAAGAGAGTCGCCGTAGTTATACATAAGAACTTGCTCATTTTTTATCAATTATGACATTTGACTGACGGCAGGCAGGACTTCCTTGATGAGTCGATGGACATTTGTCAGCTTTTCTGGCTCAGGCATATTGAAAATGACATGCTCAATGCCAATCCCCGCCAGTTCTTCACATAGGGCAATGATTTTGTCGCTGGTATCCAGATCATCGGCATAGGCTGTCGCCAGGGATGTCTTTTCGATGTCGGCATAATTGCGCCCGACAGCATCACAGTGCTGATTAAGCACATCGAGCTTGTGCGTCAGGACGTCAATACCCGCCCGTGCAAACAAATTACAGGCATCAGCATACTGCGCGACCATACGCAGCGTCTTTTGCTCGCCCATGCCGCCGATCATAATCGGTGGGTGTGGCTGGCTGATGGGCTGCGGATGGTTGAGAGTTTCCACAAGTTGGAAGTGCTCGCCGTTGTAAGGGCCGTTGTTGCCCTCATCCCACATCTGATGCACGATTTGCAGCGTTTCTTCTAACCACTCAAAACGCTCTGACGTGCTCGGATAGGTAAAGCCCAGGGCTTTGGCTTCGCGCTCATACCATGCTGCGCCGATGCCCAGATACGCCCGTCCGTTGGAAAGGACATCCAGCGTGCTGATGATCTTCGTCAACAGTCCTGGATTGCGATAGATGACGCCCGTTACCAGCGTGCCTAATTTGATGTTTTCTGTGATGCCTGCAATGTAGCCCAGCGTCGTATAGGCTTCCAACATATTATTCTCAGCGGGACCGAGCAGTGGTGCGCCCAATTGGAAGAAGTGATCCATCACCCACATGCTGTACATGCCGCCTTCATCGACGGTCTTAGCGATCTGGGCAATGCTCCCGCGAATATCATCATAATCAAAAGAGGGTAGTTGTAACGATACGTGCATTGTAAGCTCCCTTATCTAGCTTGCTCCCCATGAATATTGTACATGCATTTATTATGGATTCCGAATAACCTAAGTGGATTGTTATACAAACCCAGTCTCAAAAAGGTCTTCTTCATGCAGGAACTTCACAATTCAATCGTTGCAACGTCCTCGCTTTACTGATATGCTGTTGACCATTGTAAAAAATTTAAAAGGGATGCTGAATATGACCGAAGCAGCGGAAAAACGCCAGACCGGGGCCGAAGATGTCGTCTGGGATTTGAGCGTTTTTTACAGCGGGTTAGATGATCCGAAGATCAATCAGGATTTCGAGCGTGCCCGTGAAATGGCCATCGAACTCGCCGAAAAATACCGTGGCAAAGTGGCGACCCTCAGCGCCGCCCAGATGCTGGCCGCTAACCAGGAAATCGAAGCGATTTATGATCTGTTAGGTGGGATTGGCTCTTACGGCTCGCTGAACTTCACCGTATATTCGACCGACCCCAAGTGGGGCGCGTTCATGCAAAAAATCCAGGAGTTCGATGCTGAAATCGAACAGATGCTGGTGTTCTTCAGCCTGGAATGGAACGCGGTCGATGACGAGACAGCCCAGGCCCTGCTGGATGATCCAGTGCTGGCTCCCTATCGTTACCATCTGGAAGCCGAACGCCGTCTGAAGCCTTACCAGCTCAGCGAACCTGAAGAGAAAATTCTCATCGGCAAAAATGTCACCGGGCGCGATGCCTTCACCCGCCTGTTCGATCAGATCATGGCCGCCCAGGAATACGACTTCGATGGCGAAAAACTGCCACAGCCGCAGTTGCTATCCAAGATAAAAGACTCGGACCGTGAGGTTCGCCGCAAAGCAGCCGATTCACTGACCGCTGGCCTGCGCGAAAAGAACATGGAGCTGACTTACATCTTCAATGTGTTGGCCGCTGATAAGGCCACCGATGACAAGCTGCGCGGCTTCCCCACCTGGATTTCTTCGCGCAACCTGTCCAACAAAGCGCCGGATGCAGTCGTAGAAGCGCTGATTGAGGCCGTGACCAGCCGCTACGATCTGGTCGCCCGCCACTACAACATCAAGCGCGCCTTGCTCGGCTACGATGAACTATACGACTACGACCGCTACGCCCCCCTCAACCTGAAAGAGAGCGATGCTTTCTACACCTGGGAACAGGGCAAAGGCATTGTGCTTAACGCCTTTGAGCGCTTCAGCACCACGATGGGTATGGTTGCCAGCAAGTTCTTTGAAGAAAACTGGATTCACGCCCCGGTCATGAATGGCAAGCGCGGTGGGGCCTATGCCCATCCGACGGTGCTATCGGCGCACCCCTTCGTGTTCACCAACTACACCGGTAACTACAGCTCCGTGACCACCGTTGCCCATGAACTCGGTCACGGCATCCATATGTACCTCAGTGGCCAGGATAACAACGTCCTGCAAAACCTGTATACGCCGCTGACGACTGCCGAGATGGCATCTGTCTTTGCCGAGATGGTGGTCTTCCAGGACTTGATGGGCCGCGAGAGCGACGAAGAAGTGCAGCTTTCCATGCTTGCGGAAAAAATCGAAGATACCTTTGCCACCGTCTTCCGCCAGGTCAGCATGAACCGCTTCGAACATGGCTTGCATACTTCCCGCCGTTCTGAGGGAGAACTGCCCAGTGAGCGCGTGTCGGAAATCTGGATGAAGACCCAGGAAGATATGTTCCAGGGTAGCGTCACCATGCGCGAGGATTATGGCCTGTGGTGGAGCTATGTACCGCACTTCCTGCATACGCCCGGTTATGTCTATGCCTATGCCTTTGGTGAGCTGCTCGTACTGGCGCTCTACAACCTGTACAAGCAGGAAGGCGCGAGCTTCGTGCCCAAGTACGAACGCCTGCTCTCCGCTGGCGATAGTGACTATCCCGATAAGCTGCTGGCAGCGGTCGGCATCGATCTCAACGATCCCGGCTTCTGGAAGCAGGGCATTGCCGCGATTGAAGACCTCGTCAACCAGGAAGAAGAACTGGCCAAGCGGCTCTACCCGGATCGCTTCTAAGGTCATTTTAGGACACCAAACACCAAAAGGCTGGGGCACTTGATGTGTGCCTCAGCCTTTTTAATTGCCTTTAATGCGCGCTTCGTTCTTTATAACGTTTCAGGATTGGGGTTCTCATGTGGATAGGTCATATGTCAGAAAGCAAACTGTATTCGTACACAAGTAAGGTCATTTTTGTGCGAAACCCCTAAATATTAGGTGTTATGAACATTTGTTTTATGCGACAATGGAAACATCGGTAAGGCACATTGTTTGTCTGATTTGTTTGTCTGACGATGGATCCTAACCTATAATGTTGGTCAGCAAACTGAGGAACCTCTATGGATAAAGTCATCTTAATTGTTGAAGATGATACGGGTTTATGGTCCATGTATCGCCATGTATTGCGCGATTGTACTTATCCACTCTTGTTTGCGCGCAGTGGTGACGAAGCCCTGACCGCCCTTGAAACCAAGCAGCCTGTATTGATCTTTCTGGATATTCGCTTGCCCATTGTCAGCGGCGAAGATATTCTGGAAAAGATCCATCAGGAGCCGCGTTTAATCAGTACGCCAGTTGTCGTGACTACCTCCATGCGTGAGGATGATATTCACATCCCTGGCTCATACTATCTACGCAAACCTATCCGTCCAGAAACGATCCGGGATTATGCTGAGCGCTTGCTGCATATCAATGCCTAGCACCGCTTAGCGCGATCTTTCCCAATCCCTGAATTGATCCGTAAAAAACATGCTGAAGCTGCGTGCTCATAAGTAGTACAGCATACAGCTTCAGTAAGTATTTCCCTCAAATACTTCCCTCAAAAAGTGCCGTAATGGATTGTCATGAATGTGTGTTTTCCGTTTGTTTTAGGTTATAATAAGGCTAATCAAAACAACCTTGTAGCGGGATAGGCTCTTAAAGGGTGGGCCTTGACGAATGTTTGTACAGGTTTTCTATCTGCCGTGTTAACTGCACTGTAACAAGCAGTGGCGGAATAACCTGAGTCACAACAACATTTGCAACCACGCTACAGCCAAGGGATTTGGGGAAAACATGGGGAATACGATCTTAATCGTCGAAGATGACATGGCGCTTTGGTATGTCTATAAATACGCGCTACGCCACCTGGACGCCGAATTACTTTTTGCGAAAAATGGGCAGGCTGCTTTAGAAATTCTGGATAGCAAAACCCCCACACTCGTTATTCTAGATATGCGTTTGCCGCTCGTCAGTGGCCTGGAACTGCTAAAGCACTTCCAGCGCGTGCTGCGTCTGGCCAATACGCCCATTATCCTGACCAGTTCCATGAAAGAATACAGCACCCTGGCGCCCAATGGTGTGTTCATTCACAAGCCCGCCAAGCCAGATGCGATTACCCGCACGGTTGATAACGTGCTGGCCCTGACAGGTTAGCCCAGGCTGGCGTTGATCCAGACTGGCGTTTGCCCAGCGAGATAGAATAGGTACAATACGTTTTCATCAGGGTGCGTAGGGTTACTGCATGAAGATAGGCAGCGATCCTATCGTGCCGTACCTGCACATAGTTTGCAGCAATGCGCATCGGACAATCTACACATCGGACGATTAAGGAGTACCGACATGACCCAGGCGATGCCCGTAGCCGTGTTTGAAATTAAGCAGTATATGGTCATCTTCCGGCAGCTAGAGCGCCGTGACTTCAATGGCGTAGAAGCCAAAATTCGCGGTATTGTGCGTTGTACTGGCATCAAGCCCGATACCCATGACGAGTTCCGTCTGGATGTCTACTTCCTGACAGCCGACAGCCCGGTACCCGATCCAGTAGTCGATTTGGACAGCAACAGCGGCGCGATCTTTTTCCCGATTGCCGATATGCCCATCTTTGTCGATGTGCTGCGCAACGAAAAACCCATCTACGGCCATCTGCGCGGTGATCGTCCTGAATGGACCAGCATCACCACCACCAATGAGCCGGTCGGTGTGGGGGACGAAGACGAATAAGCTCACTAATTACATGCTGGCGGGAGAAATCCCGTAGGAACCCTTAGGGTTTGTAGCGTATTTTTGCGTGTCTCATGCGTTCGTTATGCATTGCTAGCGGCACTTTCAGGCTATACTAAACGCATGTTACGTCGTTATTTAGATAGAAATAAGGCCAGGTAACATCATGCAACGCATCTTGTGCATCGAAGATAACCCCCAAAATATGCGCCTCGTTCGCAAGATTTTGAAGCATTACGGCTATGAAGTTATTGAAGCTGTTGATGGGACATCTGGCGTTGCCCTGGCCCAAAGTGAAGTGCCCGATTTGATCCTGATGGACATTAACCTGCCGGATATCGACGGCCTGGACGCGACCAATCAGATCAAAAACAATCCCGATCTGGCTCATATCCCGATTGTGGCCCTGACCGCCAATGCCATGTACGGCGATGAAGAACGTATTCTAGCGGCGGGTTGCGATGGCTATATTTCTAAGCCCGTCAGCAAAAACGCATTGGTGGAAAAAGTCGCGGAAACGCTCGCCGAGCATGCTCGCTAGCACGTCTTCTCACTTCAGAAAACACAACAAGCCAACGAACAACCTTTTGGCTCGAAGCCCCTCCCCATGATGTGAGGGGACTTTTGTTTGCTGCCAAATGGTTAAGAAAGGCATCCTTGCCCCTCATGGGGAAAGGAATGAGGATAGGGGTCTGACAGTAAAACATGCGCTGTTTAATTCTCGGATAGACACTCAGTCCAAAAATCCATGTTCCCGATACCAGCGCACGGTATCGTCTAGGCTTTGCTGCATATCAATCTGCGGCGCGCCCAGCTCTTCCACACACTTGCTGTTATCGACATACACATAACGACCGCCTAGCCGTACCTGATTGGCGTCAATCGGTGTGGGGATTCCGACCATACGCGCCAGGTCGATGGCCGTTGCCGCCAGTGGAAGCAATGGGGTTGGTGCGACCAGTTTCGGCGGTGCGATGCCCAAAGCCTTGGCGATCATCCCAAACCAGGTTTTGTAATCATAATTGGCTGTGCTCAGAATATAGCGCTCACCACGACGCCCTTTTTCTGCGGCAGCTACATGCCAGCGTGCGATGTCACGAACATCGGCGAACGCTGTACCACCGTTAGTCAGTGGCGTCAGACCTCGGTAGCGCCACAACTGCACCACGAACGTCCCGCTAATCATATTCAGGTCGCCCGGTCCCATGATAATCACCGGATTGACCGTGACCACATCCTGCCCCTGTGCCACCGCTTCCGCAACGACGCCCTCAGCGCGGGATTTGCTGTAACCATAGGGGAAGATTCGGGGAGGCAGGTTAAAGGGCATATTTTCATCGGCCAGCTTCTTGTTCCCACGTACACCAATCGCGGCTACGCTGCTGGTGAAGATCACCCGCTTGACACCCGTTTCGCGGGCGGCTTGCAGCACCTTCTGTGTGCCGTTGATATTCACATCGAACATGTGCTGCTTATTGGCGCGCCAGTAATCGGCTACCGCCGCCACATGGAACACCCAATCCATGCCCTGGAAGGCCTCGCGCATGGCTTTCAGGTCGGTGACATCGCCAATTGCCGATTCATAATTCAGGCCAGCTAAAGCATCTAATTTCGAGGTCGTGCGATGCAGCACCCGCACTTCGTGGCCCTGTTCATTGAGCTCCCGGACGATATGCGAGCCGACAAAGCCCGTCCCACCTGTCACCAACGCGCGCATGATGTCTCGTTCTCCTTATGGTCTGGTTCATAAAGCGATCATTAGATTGATGCTAGATGCCCTGCTTGAAACTTCGAAAGAGTAGGGCATTTGTCGGCCACCAGACGATAAAGAAAGGCATCCTTCCTCCTTCGGGGGAAGGACTGAGGATGGGGGTCTGGTCATTAACTGTGATCGCTCGACAGCATCTTACCCGCACCGGTTCCCACACGCCATACTGGAGCGCCATCTCTGGATGCTAACTGTCGTAGGGACACAGCATGCTGTGTCCGACTCAAGTTCGCATAATTCCTATCTGCAACCCTCCCTACCATCTTTTCGTTATACTGTTCAAAAGCTAAGTGATGTTCTTAAGAGCAGAAAGAGGGGAGTTATGGCCTGGTCGTCTCGCCAAGTATACGATGTCACGCGCATCATGATTTATGCTTTGCTGGGTATTTTCTTGATTTGTATGGTGATCGCTGCGGTGACAGGCGGTTCGCGCTTCTATCAATTCTATGATATAGCCACGATCATCGCCCAACTTGTGATGTTCGCCGGCGCCATTGTCGCCCCGATTGCCGCTATCGCCGGGGCACGCGCATATAGAACAGGTCAGTTTGAGCGCAAACGCAAGCCGCAGGAAGCCGCCACAGCCGAACAGGACCGCCTCCAACGCATTTACAATCAACTCTCATCAGAAGACGAAAGCTACCTACGCGAGCAGCTCGCTCAACACAACCTCAGCTTGGGCGAAGATAACGATATTTCGACTGGAGATGATGCTGTTTCCCAAAGCGGTAAGCAATCTTAATTCCAAACACAATTCTGCACCGTAGGGAGGCAGCGCGCGTCAGCACCACACACAATTCTGCAGCGTAGGGACGCAGCATGCTGCGTCCTGACCTCGCTTATTATAGCTACCGTAGTGGCAAGGCATGCCTTGCCACACCCAAACAAAAAAGCCAGACCGCGATGGTCTGGCTTTTTTCGTAGAGTTGTTTCAGGCTAGTCGCCAGCTGGTTCGGGCGTTTCGTCCAAGGGCTGCAAATCTTCCTCATGTTCTTCCAGCCAGTGGATCGCCTGCATGGCTGCGGATGTGCCCTGGCCGACGCTGGTCGCTACCTGCCGCCATATCTCATCCTGAATTTCGCCAGCGGCGAACACGCCTTCAACGCTGGTGCGCATGCGATCATCGGTGATGATGTAGCCGCGCTCGTTCATCGCCAACTGGTCGCCAAAGATCGGGCTGTTGGGAATGTGGCCGATGAAGATGAACACGCCCTCGGTCGGGAAAGTGCTGGTGTCGTCTGTCTTGACGTTCTTGAGGCCGACGGCATTCACCTGGCCATCGTCACCAAACTGAACGTCCTCAACAACGGTATCCCAGATGATGTCGATCTTCTCGTTGTCAAAGGCGCGCTTCTGCAACTGCACGCCTGCACGGAACTCGTCGCGACGGTGGATGACGGTCACCTTGCTGGCGAAGCGCGTCAGGAAGATAGCTTCTTCCAGGGCACTGTCGCCACCACCGACGACCACAATCTCGCGGCCACGGAAGAAGAACCCATCGCAGGTACCGCAATAGCTAACGCCCTTGCCGACGCCTTCAATTTCGCCAGCGACACCCAGCTTGCGCGGGTCAGCGCCAATCGTCACGATAACAGCATCTGCGCTGTATTCTTCCATCATGGTCTTCACCCGGAAGGGCGAGCCATTGGTGAAGTCCACGCTTTCTACGATGTCATAGACGAATTCCGCACCGAACGACTCGGCATGTTCTTTCATCTTGTCGACCAGATCCGGGCCACTGAGGCCACCGGGGAAGCCGGGGTAATTTTCAACTTCGCTGGTGATGGCTGCCTGACCGCCAAGCTGCGGGCCGACGATCACAACTGGATTGAGCTGGGCGCGCGCCGTATACAGGGCCGATGCCAGGCCCGCGGGTCCAGATCCGATGATAACAACACGTTCTTTTTTCATAGGGATAATCCTCTTTCGTTGCAGATTCCGTTGCACATCCGGGCCGTAGGTTGGCAGTTTGTGCGCATCTCGTTTATGTCAGATAAGTCGCGTTGGCCACAGCGTTTCTTACGGGCCATTTTTCATAGAATAAGGCGATGGACGTCATAATGGGCACTGTGTCTAAATATGTGCCTGGATACGTGCTCAGTCTTCCGGGATGGGCGGCAGTTCACCAGCCAGCTCGGCTTTTAACACGTTAACCAGCGCGAAAAATTCCTCGCGACAGTCACCCCAATACTTCATGTGCTCCTGTAGTTCGGGCAGCACATTTTCCAGGGCTTCACCATCCGCGACGCGCTCGGCCAGGGTGGCCATCTGCTCGCAGTGGTCATTACAGTCCATGTCGATGATTTCTTGGTGCTCTGGTGCCTTCTCGACGAAGTCAATCAGCGATTCCAGATTCTTCAGACGTTGATCGGGTTGCTTTTGCTGCAGATTTTGCTGTGCCATCAGGGTCTTACTCCTCGTCCATCTGCGATTCTGACGTATGGGCAGCATACATTCTTACGACAAACAATCTGGCAATTCTACGGAAAATTAACGCGTAGGTCGACCAATTGACTGTCAGCAAAAGCAAATTCCTATACTCATATGCGCTTTTTGCCCACTTGGATGGGGGTAATCTGGCAATCACCAGCCGCAATTGGATATAGGTCAACATCGCCCTTGCCCGCATAATGGAAGCTCGTTCGCAGATAAGATTTGATGATATGTCCCGTACGCGCCAGTTCCTGATCGACAATCCCATTGTCCTGACAATTTACTTGCCCTGGTTGCTGATTGCCATCGGCATTGGCTGTTTGCAACCGATTATGCCGCTGTACGTGGCCGAGTTTGGTGCATCTTATAGCTTGGTCGGCTTGGTTCTGGGCGCGGAAGGCATCGGCCAGTTATTGGGCAACGTTCCGGCGGGTATCATGCTGCGCCGCTACGGCAGCAAACGCACGCTGCTAACCGGTAGCCTGGGCATTACCCTGGCGATCCTGCCGCTTATCTGGACGCAGTCGATTGCCATCGTGCTGCTGATGCAATTCCTCGGTGGCTTTTCCCGCAGTCTGTTTTCGGTCGCCCAACATACCTACTTCTCGCAGAATGTGTCCGTATCCAAGCGTGGACGGGCCATCTCGATCTACGGTGGCGTCATGCGGATCGGCGGCCTGATTGGCCCGGTGATTGGCGGCTTGCTGGGGGCCAACTTCGGCCTGCGGGCAGCGTTCCCGTTCTATGCGCTGCTGGGGGCGATGGTCGTCGTCATCATCGTTATCTTCGTGGAAAATCACACAGTCAATGACGAAAGCAAGGGCGCACAAGCCAGCCCCTTACGGACCACACTGCGCGTCAGTGGCCGCATCCTGACCATTGCCGGGACGGCCTCTTTGTTGGCCCAGATGATCCGTGCATCGCGGCGTGTGCTGCTGCCGCTGATTGGCCGCGATCTGCTCGGCCTGGATGTAGACGCCATCGGCCTGGTGATGAGCATCGCCTCGGCAATGGATGTGGTGCTGTTCTACCCGGCAGGCGTCATTATGGATCGCTTTGGCCGCAAATTCGCCATTTTGCCCTGTTTTGCTATTCAAGCGGTGGCTATGCTGCTGGTACCGCTGGTTTCGACCTTCGCTGGATTGGTGGCCATCGGCGCGTTGATTGGCTTTGGCAATGGCCTCGGCAGCGGCACGATGATGACGCTCGGCTCCGACTTGGCCCCGCCGGAAACGCGCGGCGAGTTCCTCAGCATCTGGCGCTTGATTGGGGATGGTGGTTTTACGGGCGCGCCGCTGCTGGTTGGGGCGGTCGCGGATGCCCTCACCCTGAGCGCCGCTGCGGTGGTGATGGCTTTTGCTGGGTTTGGTGCGGTGGCCGTATTTGGCCTTTTTGTGCCTGAAACCCTGGAAAAGTCCAAGCGCAAGCGTTTGCATCCATCTTCATAGTGTGCGCCGCCTGAAGTGTTAAAACCTGTAAACTATCCACCTGGATAGGCCGTTCGTCAGTTGTGGGGAATGGCATTTCTTTATAGAATGCTACTAATTGGAAGGCATGTAATTCTGTCAATAAGAGCGAGATGGTCCAATTTAATGGTTTTCATGAACGACGATTCCAACATTCCGGGGCCAGTGCGGCCCGTCGATGACGCGACTCGTGATGTCCGTGAACACGCTGCGGAAGCGCTGCGCATGTTGCATGAAAATCAGGACGATGGCAATACCACTCGAACCCATGCCGTCGATAGTCAGACGACCTATGACATCAAACAAGCGGCTAAAGAAGCGATGGAGATGGCCGCCAAAGCTCAGGAAGTAGCTGCAGGCCAGCAGACCGGGACCGACCAGTTCAGCGACGAAAACCTTCTCAATCTCATCCTGGCGGAGGATGAAATGATCGTGGTTGAACCCTCACCGGAGATGGTCATTGGCCGCAGTGACAGCGGCACCAATTACAAGCCGGAAATCGACTTGACGCAGTACGGGGCTTATCGCCTCGGACTCAGCCGCAGCCATGCGATTTTGCGCCGAAACGGCCAGCACCTGGAACTCATCGACCTTGGCAGCCGCAATGGCACGCACCTCAATGGCCGCAAACTGGCTGCTCAATCACCGCAGCGCCTACACGATGGCGACCTCGTTCGCCTGGGCAACTTGGCCTTCCGCATCAAATTCCAATCGCGCTAGACGATGGATGATCTCGATTCTAAGATCAATTCAGCTCATGATCTTTTAGATCAAGGCGAATTAGAAGCGGCTAGATCATTATTGATTCAAATTGAACAAAATGTTGCTGATAGACGACAGCTCTTATATAAAGCCGATACATTTTCACCTTTGTGTATTGAAGTTGGTAAAGCTTTGTTGGATGAGAGCTTAGTTAATCTGGGTACAACCTATCTTCAGGAATGGGTTGACGAAGATGATCAAAACTCTTCGTATCGAGATCATTATAATCTCGCTAATGGTTACAATGCACTTTGGCGATTTCGTTCTGAAAAATATGATAAAGAAGGTATTGACTCAACTGAGCATCAAAGTGCCCGACACTATTATAGATTGTCCTCTGAACACAAATTACAAGATCGAAGCGAAGTCTCACTTCTTAGTCAAATATGGGTTAATTACGGTATTTCATTAAGCGAAGTCAATAGGCCAATAGAGGCTATCGCCGCCTTTGATAGGGCACTCAGCTTGAACTCAAATATGGGAATGGCTTTGGGCAACAAGGCTATGGTTCTACAGGCACTTGCGTCTGATTTCTTTGGTTATACACACCTTTTATACCTTGAGTCTATATCATTATTTGAACTTGCTTTAACCCAAAGAGATATATCCAAAGCAGCTAAAAATATTTTTCTAGAGGAGTTAGGGCATTTACGACAGATTGTTTCCTCGCACAAAGATAGCAAGTTGATTCCAGAAATTTTACCGCCTGGAGTTGAGCCAAAAAACAGATTTCAGGAATTTCTCTGTAATTTTTCCTTTGAACATAATCTATTTCTAAGTCCAAACTCTCTGCTCAGTGCTGAGCTAAGTAAATTCCCCGGTGATCCGCTGTTTATTACATCAATGTATGATGAGGGCGAATATGCTGGTAAGTTTGAGAGATATATTTCTTTCCTTAACGAAATCAAGCAAGACTATATAATGGCGCGTTTTTTCTTGGTACAGTCCCAAATACCATCAGAAATTATTGACTCAATTGATGAGGGAGTAACATTATTTTATACCCTAGATTATGCACTCTATAGTTCATATGTTCAGCTTGTGAAAATGGCTTTAAAGCAGACAATAATGGTATTAGATAAGATTGCATTTTTTATCTATGATTATTGTCGTTTATCAAAGCCTAGCCCAACCAGAGTAACGTTTACGGGTCTTTGGCTTAAACTTGATGATGGAAAGATTCGTGATGATCTAGGTGAATTCAAGAACCCTTATTTGTTTGCGCTGTTTACATTGGCGAGAGATTTAAGTAAAAATGGTGATTGGAACTATTTACAGCAATTTCGTAATGCAATTACTCATCGATTTCTTGTCATTCATAGTGAAGATTTTATAGGTGATTACAATCCAGATATTCCGCGCCACGATATAGATGATTTTATTAATAAACGCGAATAGCGGATAAGAAATGAGTTGGGTTGCATTGCGTATCAGCGTTAAGCTGAAAGGTGACTAAACCAAAGCAAGGCAACCCATCATGAATCTACTCGAATTATTCTGCGATGTCGATGATTTCTGGCAAGGTTTCCGACCGATCTGGCATGTGCATCTACTTGAAAGTGGTGAAATACAGCGAATTCGAGCAACAAAGCTGAGTGAAAGTGAGATCATGACGATCCTGATTCAATTCCACACCAGCCGCTTTCGGGACTTCAAGGCATACTACGCCTTTGTCTGTGACCATCAGCAATGTGAGTTTCCTAACCTGGTGAGCTACGAGCGTTTTGTGAAGTTGATGTCGCGTGTGGGGATGCCGATGTTGGTGTATCTGCACCTTTGTCAGGGCGACTGTACGGGTATTTCCTTCGTCGATAGCACACCGTTGAAAGTCTGCCATAACAAGCGCATCCCCCAACATCGCGTCTTTGAGGGTTTCGCTGCCCGTGGCAAAACAACGATGGGCTGGTTTTTCGGCTTCAAACTACATTCTGTCATCAATCATCACGGTGAAATTGTTGCTTTCAATCTGACACCGGGTAATGCGGACGACCGACAACCGCTTGAAATCTTCCAGAACCATCTATTTGGCAAGCTTTTCGGCGACAAAGGCTACTTGTCCTCGACATTGTGCGACAATCTGCGCGAGGTGGGTATTGATCTCATCACCACCCTTCGCCGTAACATGAAACCACAAATCATGGCATTGGAAGATCGTTTGCTCCTGCGCAAGCGTGCTGTGATCGAGTCCATTCACAATATCTGGAAGTCAGTGCTTCAAATTGATCACACACGCCATCGCAGCGTCGATAATTTCGTTGTCAACTTATTGGCGGGGTTGATCGCTTATTGTCATCGTCCTAATAAGCCAACGATCTCACTTCCTGACGACTCAACTCGGCAATTGGTTCCTGCTTAAACTTTATTCGCGTTAATAAGACAATATTCGCAATGCAAATTGCTCGTGCAGCTATTATTTATTTATTGCTCTTTGTTGATGGCCAAGAAAAAGGAGTAGAAAATTCTACGGTAAGGTACAGTCCCCTGACAGTAAGAAGCATTCCCGTAGACGAGAAGTTGCGTTATCGTCCACGGGATTTTTGACTAGGTAGATTGTTACGTTTCTTGATGTTCTCAGTGATTTAGAAAAAAGACAAACATACATATTCCGAAATCAAAAAGCCGCTGACATCTGACAGCGGCCCTGTGGTTATGGTGAGAGTGGGGGTTACGTCCCCAGGATGCGCGCGATCTCGTCGGCAGCCTGCTTGGTCGCGTAGAGCACGCGTGCCATGTAGGCGTCTTTTTCTACAAGCACAGCGACAGCGGTACGTCCCGCCGGGTACACGACCATCGTGCCGTCTTCACCCTGCATCAGCAGCCGTTCCAGATCGCCCTGCGCCAGCCGACCCAGCGTCTTTTCCGCGAGGCCAATCAATGTAGCCGACATCGCCGCCACCTGTGGGCTGCTGGTCGGGTTATGATGCGGATTCTCGTCGTCCTGGGCCGGGTAGGCCGCGACCAATAGCCCGTCAATGTTGACGATGACCGTCGCTTTCACGCCCTCGACGACGTTATACAGCTTTTGCAGTTCGCTCTCTAGGGCTTCACTGCGGAATTGTTGCGCCATAGGTTTACTACTCTCAATGCGCGTTGTGCGCGTGTCATCCTAACCCGGATCAAGCTTCAACGAGCTACCTCGCTGAGGATCGTTTGCGTGGGTAGTGATGACCCAGATCACATTACAAGGTTACAACTTTCGTACAGTATCGATCATAGCATGATTTGGTTTTTTTGGGGAGACAAGTCCATTAAGGATTGACCCGCCGATCAGGACTATTTTCCTAGTCGTTTGTCATCTTCTTCGTCATATTCGCAGCGGCGGCCTCTTCGTCCCACTGGGCGACCAAAGCCCGCTCTTTGTCGCTCAACGCCGCTGAGGCCAGCAGATCGGGCCGTTTTTCCCAGGTTCGGCGCAGGGCTTGCTCCCGTCGCCACAGGTCAACTGCACCGTGATTCCCACTCTTGAGGATGTCCGGCACGCCCAATCCGCGATACTCAGCAGGCCGCGTATAATGCGGGTACTCTAGCAGACCATCGGCGTGGCTGTCGCGCTCGGCCCCGCCTTCTGCTCCTAAGACACCCGGCAGCAACCGCACAACCGAGTCAATCACGACCATTGCCGCCAGTTCACCGCTGGTCAGCACATAATCGCCAATGCTGATCTCATCCGTGACGACTAGTTCCCGAATGCGCTCATCAAAACCTTCATAGTGCCCACATACGATGACCATATGCTCGTGCTGCGATAGCTCCTGCGCGATCTCATGCGTCAGCACGCGCCCCTGCGGTGACATCAGAATAACCGGGGCGTCGCTCTCACCGCGCACGGCTTCAATGGCAGGTGTCAGAATATCGACCTTGAGCACCATGCCACCGCCGCCGCCATAGGGCGTATCATCCACCGTGCGATGGCGATCCGTCGTCCACGCGCGGATGTCGTGCGTAGCCAATTCGAGAAATCCCCGGTCCTGCGCTTTCCACATCATACTTTCGTGCATGGGGGCGAACATACCAGGGAACAGGGTGAGTACATCAACGCGCACAGGTAGCCTCTTGTCGATAGATCTATTTACAATCATCGCACTATATTTTGCGGTTCCAGCCCTGTCAACAGACGATTGCCAATATATGCTCCACAGTTCAGGTAGGCACAGGCTACAGCGTAGGGCAATTGCCGCTTGCGCCCATTGCGACCCCTTCGCATAATGTTCTTACGTTCGGTAACATGGACCGATGATAGCGACCGAGAAGGTCATCCAAAACGATAAGGCCTATGAAAAAGCGACTATTCCTGGCGTTAATGGGCAGCCTACTGATAGTGATCTTAGCTGCCTGTAACCTGACCACACCCGACAAACTGCCGACAGCCATCCCCACGCCTGACCTGCCGCGCGTCGAGATTCTCGACCCACCCAATAATGTCCAGGTCTATGAAAATACCGAGTTCAACTTCGATATTGTCGCCCGTGACGAGTCGCAGGGTATCGCCTGGTTGGTGCTGCTGGTCGATGGCGCGGAACTCAACCAGGCCAAACCGCAGGATGAAGAAGCGGTCGCGGTCTTCCGGGTGACCATGAACTGGCGCACGAGTGAGTTGGGAAACCATGCCATAGAAGCCATCGCCTATCGCGCTGATGGTACCCAGAGCGACCCGGCAGTGCTCAACGTGGAAGTGATCTCTCGCCCATGATAGGTGCGCGCGGCTGGCTGTTCGCTCTGATTGGGCTGCTGCTGGTGGCCTGCCAACCTCCGGCGACTGATGTCTGGGGGCCAGTTATCAACTTTGGGACCATCCAGCACGACCAGCCGCCGGCCATCATGCCCACCAGCCAGGGAACCGTCTTTGTTTGGTCGGATGCCGATGCCACCGAAGCACGCCTCTATGCGGCGACTGCGCGCAAGCCAGCCACGATTTTAGCCTTGCCGACCACTATTTCTTATCAGCACAGTACCTATCCAGCTCTCAATGACAATGCCCATCTGCTGTGGATCGACCAGCCGCTAGATGAAGGCCCGCGCTTGATGGCCGCCACCTATTCACCTGATCTAATTGCATTGACTGGTCCGATTAAGCTCTCGCGCCGCGACACCTATCACTATGCGGCTGCTTCGCTGCCCGATGGCGGCCTGCGCATCGTCTGGACCTCTGGTTTCATCAGTGAACCAACCCTCTACACGCTGACCATTGATGGCATGGGACGCCCCAGTTTCGCCGAAGAAGTGCGCTTCTTCGTGACGCATCCGGCGCTTGTGCGCGATGGTCGTGGCGATCTGTGGTTGTTCTGGTTATGGGAGGGCGATGTCTATCGCGGTCGCTTGGTGGATACCGCCCTGGAAGATGTCGAAGTGGTCACGTCGGATGTGGCCTTGCAGCGTGGCGATTATCTGGATGCCTTCTACGCCGTCATGGACGAAACCCATACGTATTTGCTATGGCAGGTCAGCCGCGCCGATGGCTCCTGGGATGTACAGTGGTCGATAGGAACCAAAGTTGGCGATGTTTGGACGCCCCCGCGTCCGCTAGCTTTTGCCGTTGACCCTGAAGCGACCGTGCAAACCGGCTTCAATTCCGGCACAGTCCAGGCTGCTCGTTCAGGCTCGAATGCCAACCTCTTGCAGTTGGCGCGTCCGCTCCCTGGCCAGAACCGCAGCGTGCCGTTGTCGGTCGTTACCCAGGGAGAAGAGGCGACTACGATTGGTGTCCTCTACTTGCAAAATGGCGCACTGCTTGGCTACCAGTCTTTAGCTGGTGCGACCGTCTTGCGTGCGCCGACCATCGCCGCCGATCCCTCTCTGTATCTAACCCTAGCCTGGGGACAGCTCGGCCCCGCCGGAACGACGCTCAACTTTATTACCTCTCAGCCTGATACTGAGTAAGACATGATGCCGTAGGGATGCAGCCTGCTGCATCCGCGTTGCACTGCATCTGTTCCACGCCCGGATACAAACTGTAGTGGCACAAATATAGGGTGCCCATTGAATCAGCGCATGTCCTTAAGCATCAACAGGCCGCAGTTCAATCAATGGAATCGTTCGATCTGTTTTCTGACGATACCCATCCCACGCAGGGTTAGTCTGAATTGCGCGCTGCCAGACGTCTTCGCGCTCGCTGCCTGTAAGTTCGCGCGCCTGCACGCGCATTTTGTTCGTTCCGGCACGTATGGCGACACTGTCATCAGCGAGAACGTTGTAGTACCAACCTGGATTTGTAGGCAAGGCACTGTTTGACGCCACGACAAAATAATTTTCGCCCTCACGATGATAAGCCAGCGGCATCGTATATTGTTTGCCACTTTTGCGGCCTTTAACGTACAGCAGCAATGCCGGAATCCCACCCAAATTACTGCCGATTCTGCCGCCGGAGACCTCATACAGCCAACGGTGCAGTGGCACAACAAGTTTCGTCACGAAGAAGTTCATCATAAGTGTCCTTAGGGAACTATGTTGTCGTCATACGCTTAACTTGGCTGTTTCATCTGATCCAGAAAACGAGTTGTTACTCGGATGGACTCGGCCAAACCGTCTTCTGCTGAGATCAACGCGCCTAGTTGGGATGCTTTTTGCTGGATAGATGGGCTGCTGGTTGCTTGGTTGATGGCGGTTGCCAGTTTATCCACTGTTAGTTTCTTACGTGGGATCGGACCTGCCCCTACACCCATTTCCACGACGCGCCGCCCCCAGTAGGGTTGGTCGCCATTGTGGGGCACGATGACCGTCGCCACACCTGCTCTGAAGCCGGAGGCAGTTGTTCCAGCGCCACCATGATGCACCACCAACGCCATCTGTGGGAACAACCAGCTATGCGGTGCATACTTGAGGAAATAGATGTTGTCAGGCGCATTTCTTGTGCCGAACCCGGCCCATCCGGTCAGGATAACAGCGCGCTTGCCCGTTTGTTGCACAGCTTCGATGAGGGTTCCCGTGGTGGTTTCGGGTTGGCTGTCGGGCATACTGCCGAAGCCGATATACACGGGCTTGTCACCTGCTGCCAAAAAATCGACCAGATCTTGCGGCGGCGTCCATGCGGGGTCATCATCAAACAGATAACCCGTGATCTGGTAGTGCTCTGGCCAATCGGCTGGGCACTCTACCACATGCTTGCTGACAGTCGTCAGGGCCGGGGTTTTTGCCAAAAATGCTCGGAAGTCCTTGAATGTGCTCTTGGGTAGGCCCAGTTGCTTGGCGATCTGGTTGCGCGGCCCTGCCAGCACCATCCAGCCCATGCGCTCCACAAACCAGTAGCTGAATCGGTTGTATCCACCCTGGAAAGGGAACCATGATGGTGCTGGTGGCATCGCTGAAGGAAACGCGCTGGTGGGGTTCAAAGGCGCTGGATTGAGTGTAATGGCCTGTAGGTTGTTCACACGCAGGATGTCGAACAGCAGCGCCATGCCAAACTCGACGGTCATCAGCACATCGCTATCGCGCGTGGCTTCCAGCACTTCCAGGCCCATCTGCACCATGATCGGGTTGAGCACTTTGCTGGCGGTCCGTAACTGCTGGAAGACGCCCTGGTCCATGATGTGGGCATTCTCTTTGGAGAAGGTGTTGACATCGGCACTGAGGGGGGCATAGTCCAGGCCGCGTTCGCGCACCCAGGCTTCATAACCCGGTGATGCGATGACCTGCACCTCATGGCCTGTCGCTTTCAGGGCTTGTCCCAACACCACATGCGGGCGGATGTCGCCCCAGGTTCCGTAGACAAATATAGATATTCGCATAAGTAGGTCCGGCCAATGACTCAGCTTATTTGGGGATGGGGGTGATAGGTGGCGGGGCACAAGACTGTGCCCCAATGGAGGTCGATGCCGTGCTACATCCGCGTCATCACCCGACGATAGCGCCGTGCCAGCTCTTTGAGCATTTCAATGGCGATGTCCGGCTCAGCCTGCAGTTCTTCAATGAAATCCAGGTTGAGCAGCACGAGGCACTTCACCGCTTCTTCAGCGACGATTGAAGCCGTGCGCGGTGCTTCGTCTAATAGCGACAGCTCACCGAAGAAATCCGTACGCTTCAGTCGGTCCAGCTCACGTTCGCTGCCATCCAGCAGCTTGCGAATGACCCTAGCTTCGCCGCGCACCATAATATAAAGTCCGATACCCGGTTGGCCCTGCTCAACAATCGCATCCCCGGCTTCGTAGTCGCGCTCACGAATGCGCTTGGCGATTCGGTTAATCTGACGATTATTCAAATCTTTGAACAACGGTACTTTTGCAAGGAACTCAGCAATATCTGCAACAGAAGCTGCCATACTATCTCCCCTATATTGACTTGTTAGGAATATCAGCGGTCGATACCTAAATATAGTTGCTTGCCCATTTATAGGCAAAAGTATTGGGCGTTTTGCTGCCGGATAACGCCTTATCTAGCGATTTTTAGTTTCTTTATACAAGTTACAGGCTGTTACGTGGCTATAATATGGTCATGCCTCGTTCATTTTATCAGGTAAATGGGGCCGTACTTTCATCATTGATACCAATAATGACGTGAGTCAAAACATAAACTGGCACAGGAGGTTGAGTTGTGAAGCGTGGGATTGTATTGATTGCGATGATGTTGTTGGCATTCAGCAGCGTGGTATCTGCCCAGATGGACCCCGATACCATTGACGATATTTCCAAGAAGGTCGTACAGATCATTGCCTTACAAGATGGGGAACCCGTTTGGGTGGGTTCTGGAACGATTGTTACAAGAGACGGACTTATTTTTACGAATCGCCATGTCGTCGATGGGGCTGATGATTTTGTCATCGCGCTGTTGGATGACCCCAACGAAAAACCTGTACCGACCTATTTCGCCAGTGTGGAGCAGATGTTCCCCTTCGATTATGGCACCTTCGAACTGGATTTTGCCATGCTGCAAATCGACCGGGATATTGATGGCAACAGCATCTTCCGCACTCGCCTGGACCTGCCATTTTTGGACACAACCACCTTTGCCGAGGCCCGTCGTGGTGAGCCGATCTATGTTTTCGGCTACCCGACGATCGGCGATGGCTACTTCGTCTTTACCGATGGCCTGATTAGCTCCATCCAGAATGCCGATGTCGGCAGCAACCGCATCCCGGTCTTCTATCAGACCAATGCGGAAATTGCACCGGGCAATAGTGGCGGCTTGGCGACCACTGCCGATGGCCAATTGCTCGGCATCCCGACCAGCGTGCGCTCGGAAGAACGCACCGCTGCGCGCCTAAGTGGTGTTATTCCCTTCAGCGTGATCGAAGCCGCCGTGACCAATCGCCTGGTCCGACCAGAAAATCCGAGTGTGCCTGATAGCACGACAACGACGACTACCGATACCAATCCAAATATGAATATCCAGATTACTGATGTCGATTGGAACGTGGATGACAACGGCACCCCATCGATCGCCATTCACACGGAAATCAACGTCATCGGTTACCAGGATCAGGATTTGCGCGTGGGCGTTTTCTTCTACTATGACGATCTGGAAGAAATCACCGCCGTCCCTAGCCTGATGGAAGACTTTTCTTCGCCCAGTGGGTCGCTCACGGCCCAGGATGTCATTACACCGGGCTATGAAAATACCATCTATGAAGACTTCGTCTTTGTGGTGCCGCTGGCGGCGTTCCCATCGGAAGACTTTGACCGCACTGCGGTTATCGTCGCCGACATGGGCCTCAACGGCGGCAGCTTTGAAAACTTGAGCGAACCCTGGCCCTATACCGTCACTGCCAATTCAAGCACGACACCGCCGGATACCACGACGACCAGTACGGGTACGGCTACCACTGTAGGTGCTGATGTCGTCTGCCCGGATGGTCTGGTCATCAACGATGGTGTTGAAATCATCGTCGTTCAGATGCGCCCCGGCTTTGAATACACAGCAACGGTCGTTGGCCTCGATGGCTACGATCCGATCCTGGCGGTGACACCGACCATTGATGGCGTCGGCACTTATGAAGCTGAGTTGTGCTCCGATGATGACGACATCGCCGCCAATTATAGCGTCAATCTGCCGACCACGGGCCCCGTCCCGACTAGCACGCGCAGCAGCCGCGTTCGCTTTAGCCATAGCAACAGCGATATGCTCAATGTCTCCTTCATCGTCGGCGAGTTCGACCGCAATCCAGGTGAGTTTGTGCTCATTCTGGAAGGCATGGCCGCTACCCCTGCCGATGGCATTGGCGATCCTTTCGTACTGCGTGCGACGCCCAACGTGCTCAATGGGGCCGTCGGTGCCAACGTCTACATGATCGGCGCAGAGTCACAGCTTGACCCGCTCATGTACTTGCTCGACTGGGATACCATGGAACCGCTACAAACAGAATCCGGCGCGGTGGTCTGTGACGACAGTGATTCTGATACCTGCTGGGGCTCGTCCTATCCGTTGAGCGGTGGCACAGTTTCTCGTGCGGGTGGTCGTACCTATACGGCTGACGAATACGACCCCATGCTGCGTATTCCCCTAAATATGGGCGATGCCACCGAATCTATTGACTTCCCTTACGTCATGACCAGCTACCAGCAAAGCACCAGCGGCCAGTACATCATTGCGTTCCACATTGGCGCACAGTAGTTTCAACGTTACAAAGTAGGACCCAACGGGGCATGGCCAAAGCTGTGCCCCGTTTTTGTTTGTCTATTTGGTTGCTCCTATTTTTATGGCTTTTTTGCCTGATGCCCGTGCAGCGATTGATGCCCCACGCTAAACTTGGATCATCGTTCGTCCGAGCCACGCGCTCGGATTGAGGGGGAGTTGGCTTATGTCACGTTTGATGGGGGCTTTGATTATTCTGCGGACCCTGGCGCTGCCTGTGCTGGTCGTCGTGACCTTTTTGGTAGTGCAGGCGATGGTTAGCGACGTCTTACAGAAAACTGAACAGCGTCGCATGCTCATCACGACCGAACTGTCACAGATTGAAGACGACATGACAGTCCTTGCCGGGACAGTTGGCAGCGCCCAGGAAACGGTTAACGGCAGCTTTGGGCGTCTGGCGCGTTTTCTGGATCAAATCGACTTTGATGAGCTGCCGCTGCCGGATTTCACCGTGCCGACGACACTCAGCCTGGATGTACCTGAATTTCTGGAAGATGGCTTGAAAGCCATTCCTGTCCCTGGGACCAGCTACAATCTACTCCAGGTGATCCAAAACTGGACCAAAGTGACGGTGCCCTTTGCCGATGACATCAACGGCATTCCACTGGCCATCGAAAACGCCTTCGGTGAATTCGAGGATGCGTTTGGCGCTTTTGCCACAATGGCATCGCGCATGAATAGCACCCTCGACAGCATGCAGGTGGCCAATGCGCAAACCGTCGCCCTCGTTGATGACATACACATCATTTTACAAGGCGGCACGGGCAAACAACCCGGCACACCCTGGTTGACGATTTTACGCACCTTGTTGATTACGCTTGGCGTTTTTGTGGCTATCTGGTATATCACCAGCGCCTATGACGACCTGCGTCATGGCTGGCGCATGATGACCGGTCAGGCTTGAGGTTAAGCATCTATATATCGTTGACATGATCGGGGTTGTTGCGCGTGTTAACTCAACGGGAATTGTCACCACGAAACCTTTTGTTTCGGCGCACTGCGCCGAAAAACATCGGGTCAAGGGGCGACAGTCCCTTGTGGGAGCACGAGGGTAAAACCCTCGTTATCTCATCAGCGGATAGATATTAACTTTGCTCAGTCACAGTATTTTTCTGGCGTGGCATGGAGCGATAGTGCCACTTGAGGTCCCAGGTGCGTAAGGCGGCCTCAGCGGCGATTTTCAGGCTCATCTTGGATTGCCCGCGTGCCCGATCCGGGAAGTGAATCGGCACTTCCACAAAGCGGCAGCCCAGCAGGGACGCCACATAGCTCATCTCAATCTGGAAGATATAGCCATTCGACTGGATATTATCCAGGTCGATGCGCTGCAAAGTCTCGCGCGTCCATACTCTAAAACCCGCTGTGGCATCTTTGACGGGTAAGCCCAGGATGGCCGGAGTGTAAATGCGATTCGCCCACATGCTCAGGGCCTTGCGCAAAAAGTGCCAGGATTCATCCACGCTGCCGCCCTTCACATAGCGTGAGCCGATGACCACGTCATGGTCCTTGATAGCTGCCAACATCTGCGGGATATATTTGGGCTGATGCGAAAAATCGCAGTCCATCTGGATGATGTACTCCGCACCCATCGCCAGGGCCTTCTTGAATCCGGCGATATAGGCTGGTCGCAGTCCTTGTTTTTCCGGGCGATGCAAAACAGACACGCGCGGATCGTCTTTGGCGATCTCGTCAGCCAGTTTGCCCGTGCCATCCGGGGAATTGTCATCCACAACCAGCACGCTCAGCGCGTCTATGCCCAGACCGAGCAGGGCATCCACCATCAGCGGCAGGTTTTCGATTTCGTTGTAGGTTGGGATGACGACGATTATAGACATAGGACTCTTCTCGATTCTGTCCATTCAAGTTGCCCGTTCAAGCACCAGGGAGCGCGATTATATCATAGGTATCCAGCGAAAAAGATCACCGAACTAGCGTATCAGTTGGCATATATCGGATTCTACTGTAGCCTTTTGTCCTCTGTAGAACGTATCCGATCAGTCGTGCACCATAGTCATCTTAATTATGGTTCTAAAATAGCTGAAATTGCCTGTAGATATACATCGCAATAAGTTTAGGTGGGCAATCGCCCGCTAGCTGGGGTCACAGTATCGCACAATAAGCTCAAAATCGATGGGATAAAGCCATGCCGCAAATTCCTTTTGATGACTGGTCCCCGCTCACTCTGGAACAGACCGTCGCGCTGTTCGAGGATGCGCCATTTACCTGGTTCATTGCCGGGGGCTATGCTGTTGAATTGTTCCTGGGCCATTCGATACGCGATCATAGCGATGTGGATGTGGTCGTCTTCCGCGATGAGCAACTTGCTGCCCAATCATGGATGAGAGGTTGGCAGCTCTACGCCGCCGATCCGCCGGGGACGCTGCGCCCCTGGCTAAGAGACGAGTTTTTGCCATTTGGCGTGCATGATATCTGGGGCCATCGTGAGGGGAAACAACACTGGGAAATGCAGTTCATGCTGGCTGAATGCGAGGGTGAGCGCTGGTTCGCTCGCTTTGATGACGGCATCGGTGGGCTGCGTGATGACCTGTTCACAACCTATGGCGGCGTGCCTTGCATCCGTATAGAAGTGCAATTGCTCTACAAATGCCGCCGACGTCGCCCCAAAGACGAACTTGACTTCGTCGCCTGCCTGCCGCTGCTATCATCCGACCAGCGCCAATGGCTCACCAGCCGCATTCGCCGTCTGTTCCCGGATGGCCATCCCTGGCTAGGACTGTTTGAATAAGACCCCCATCCTCAGTCCTTCCCCCGAAGGAGGAAGGATGCCTCTTTTGCGACCATACGCGCTTTTTGAATTCCCCTCTCCTTCGGGCAGGGGACACAGGGGAGGGGTTAATCCTTTTTTTTCCTGCGCTTGCGCAGCTCCCAATCCTGGCCGAATTGAATGGCGACACCCAGCAAATAGCCCAGTACAGCAAGGACGAGCGTAAAAAAGCTCATGACCGATGCCGGTGTGTCAATGTCTCCGCTGGCAGCAAAATAGAGATAGGCGAACGTCAGGAGGTTGATGCAACCTGCAACTAGCAGAAAACCACCCAGGTATCGTGCGGCTTTGCCCCACAGAATCGTCTGATTGATATTCAGGCCCGTTGGCGCTTTGTAAAAGGCGTAGAGTCCGCTTGCAACGTAAAACAGACCAAGAAATACCAGGATGGCGACACGTATCGACATAGGGCTATGCTCAACTTTGTTTTGCAGCGAATTCATTATACGAAAAAACCAGCCGTTAAGCTGGTTAAAGTGTGCCGAAGGTGGGAGTCGAACCCACACGCCCAGAAGGCAATCGCTTTTGAGGCGATCGTGTCTGCCATTCCACCACTTCGGCATTGTGTGATTGATTGTAGATTTTCAGCGGCAGTCGTGGCAAGATACGGCCTACACACGACATGTTACTATGGACCAGATAGTAGAGGCTACAGGCCAAAAAGTCAATGCCAGACCCGCAAGCTCCTTCCCTCATAACACCCCCTGACATCGACGATAGTCAGTTGGTGGAGCAGGCCGTAAACGGCGATGTGAATGCATTTAATGGGCTGGTTTTGCGCTATCAGGATCGTGTCTATAGTATCGCCTACCGCATCATGGGTGAGCCAGATGGTGCCGCCGATATGACCCAGGATGCTTTCATCAATGCCTTTCGCAAATTAGAGACGTATCGTGGCGGCAGCTTCATCGGCTGGATGGGGCGCATCGTCACCAATACCTGCTATGACGAACTGCGCAAGCGTAAACGTCGCCCGCAAACTGCTTTTGACGATTTGCCCGGTGGCGATGCTGATGACGGCCCTCCGATAGCCTCCGATAGCATCACGCCGGAAGAAGCCGCCCAGCGCAGCGATCTCCAGCAGGCTATCGCCGATTGCATCCGCGCCCTCAACGACGACCAGCGCGTCGTTATGGTGTTGTGTGACATCGAAAACCAGAGCTATCAGGAAATCGCGGAAATCATGAATCTCAATATGGGCACGGTTAAATCGCGCCTGAGTCGAGCGCGGGTGGCCGTTCGTAATTGTTTGCAAGCTGTTCAGGAACTTTTGCCACCTGAATTTCGTCTAGGTGATGAAGGCTAAACAAGTTGTTGGTGATTGGTTGTTAGTTTTTAATGCTGAAATCGCTTCTGAAGGTCATTGCTCCTAAGTTAAGGATCAAGGCATCCTTCCACCTCATGGGGGAAGGACTGAGGATAGGGGTCTAAACAACAACTCATCACTAAAAACCAAAGACTAAAATCTGCGAACTGTGAGCTAAAGACTGTGAACTGATGGAACCCTACGAACTGACTGACCGCGATGCCGAACTGCTTTCGGCCTACATTGACGATGCCCTGGACGCTGAACAGCGATCCAGCCTTGAAGCACGTCTGGCGCAAGACGCGGATTTACGTCGGGAGCTGCGCAGCTTGCAGCAAACAGTCGCTCTGGTTCGTAGCCTGGAAGATGTACGCGCCCCGCGTGATTTCACCCTGACACCGGAAATGGTCGGCCTGGGTGATCCCACACCTGCTGCGCCGGAGCGTCCTGCTCTGAAAGTTATGCCACGCCGCCGCAATATCTGGCAGATCGCCATGACAAGTGCCGCCGCCTTTGTGCTGGTGTTCGCGGGTGTGCTGGTCGTCATGCGCGTCATGGATAACCAAAGTGCCCCAACGGATACGCCTGCCCAGGTAGCCGTTGCGCCTACACTCACGGCTGAGGTAGTCGCTGATGAAGCAGCCGATGAACCCGAAAATGCCAACTTGATGGTCGCAACGCTTGCAGAGACAACGCTCGCCCAGACCATGACCGTCCAGACAGAAGGCTATAGCTCGCGGCAGGCCATAGAAGCCACGCCTGTTATCACCATCGTTGATGGCGTGGCAATCATCACGCCTGCTGTCAATATGCCTACTATCCCAGAAGTAACGCCGCTACCGACTCAATCTCTATCTGCAACGCCGCTCCCTGGCTCGGCTAACGATACGGGTATGATCGTGCCTGTGTCCCCGCCTGAGGATGTCGAAAGCGATGACAGCCTAGGCGACGAAGGTTTCGCCCTGGAAGCACAGCCAACGCCATCTGAGCCGCCTATTGCGTTATCCGTCCAGCAGGCAACGCCCACACCCGCACCGACGCTTATGGCCCAAACACAAGCCAGGGGGGCCGGGGGTGCGGGATCGGATACACAAGATGGCGAGGCTGAAGTAGCCGAAGTACCGCAGGATAGTGCAGCGGATAGTGCGGCCAGTGAACCCATCCCCTCCGATGCGGATACGACAATGGGTGGTGCGGCATCTGCTGAAGAATCTGCCGCTCCTAAAACGGGTGACGTGTTGGGCATGCTCCTGGGCGGATTATACCGATCCAGTGCCGAAACAACGCTCTTCCGTCTACCCAATGAGCAGGTTGTTACACTGCAAGATGCGCTCGACGTTTTCCTGCGGATTGCGGCAGGCATCGCCAATGTGGAGGCCACCCGATGAGCCGCAGCGCCCATTATTGCCCTCAGTGTGGTGACGCCCTCGCTCACATCGAGCGCCACGGGCGCATCCGTCCTGTATGCCCCTCCTGCGACTACACCGTCTATTATGATCCCAAGGTCGCTGTGACCATCTTTATTGAGCAGGACGAGCAGGTGTTGCTGGTGCAACGCAAGAATGATCCCGGCTGTGGTAAATGGGCCATGCCCGCTGGCTTTGTGGAGTATGACGAAGCGCCGGAAGACGCTGCCATCCGCGAAACGTTGGAAGAAACCGGCCTGCAAGTCGAAATCACTGATCTGTTGGCCGTTTTCCCCCGCAAAGACCACGGTCTTGCGGATATCGTCATTAGCTATGCGGCCCGCGTCACTGGCGGCCTCCTCCAGGCGGGCGATGATGCCGCCGCTGCTCAATGGTATACGCGGGCGGCTGTGCCCATTGACGACCTCGTATTTTACCCCTCCAAGACGCTGATCGGGGCCTGGGTCAATCAGTGTTAAGCCTTCATTGTGCAAAAATGCACTAAAATGAACATATTGTAAGCATCTGGAAAAAGAATGTTATTTCGCCGTGGAAAACTCAAAGTCGACAGGCTTCACCTACGAAGTTCGAGACGACGGTATCAAGATCTATCGATTAACGGACCTCAAACGTGATACGGTTGATGCCTTTTTTGAGATGAATCTTTCAATAGGTTTAGCGATAATGGAAGCGGGGCATCACAATCGCAGTATATTGGATGTGTCCACATTATTGATGCCGACGCCCTACGCCGCCAAGCGTTTCCAACAGTTGGCCTCCTTGCGCCCTAACGACAGTCGATCTTCTGTGGCCATCCTGACGCCATCACGCCAGTTATATATGTTTGTACGGACGATGCTGAGTCGTGTCCCGCAGAATAATAAATCGCACATTCGGTTATTTAGTTCAGAAGAAGAGGCACTTGCCTGGTTGGATGAACGCCTGAATGAACTGGGTCCTTAAGGGGGCAAAAACGAAGGGTGGAGAAACAAAGGGTGGACTACCAAGTCGGCATATCATCGGGCTGTACATACGAAATGCGCGACGATGGTATCGCTCACTTTGTGTTTTTGAATCTAAAGCGTGATGCGGTTGATGTGTTTGTCGATACTTTGAAGGTAATCGTTCAGGAACGTGTTGCTGCTCAGCAGCACAGTCGTACGCTGGTCGATGCCAGCCTGCTAACAATGCCGACGCCTTATGCGGTGAAGCGCTTTCAGGAACTTGTGATTGATAAGCCTGATAAACTCAGGTCTTCGGTGGCCATTATTACACCCTCTAAAATGATCAATACCTTCACGCGGACGATCTTTACGCGGATGCCCCCTGACAAGAAATCACATATCCTTCTGTTTAATACAGAAGAAGAAGCTCTCCTCTGGCTGGATGCTCGCCTGGAAGAAGTTGGCCCCTAGGAATATCGCCTGCGTGATGCTCTCGTGAATTTCCCTTCTCGTACCAGGAACATGCTAAAATAGCATTGTCTGATAGCGGACTCGTTAGGACGAGCCTGGTATGCCCAAGTCATTCAATTCGAAATCCTCAGGATTCAGTTATGATATACGCGAGGATGGTATTATCGTCTATCGCCTTGCTAATCTGCGACGCGACACAGTCGATGAATTCGTAGAAGTCTCTCGTAACTTTGATGTCGTCGCTTACGAAGCGGGGCGTCATAGCCGTTGTCTGCTCGATATTTCAAAACTGTCGTTTCCAACACCCTACGCAATCAAACGCCTCCGAGAGAATACGGAGTCAACGCCCGATGGACTCAAAGAATCCTGGGCGGTTCTCGCACCTACATCACGCCTTTATACCTTCATGATGACCAACTTGAAGGGGTTAACGAAGTCTAAAGTCCAACCTGTTCGCTTGTTCCAGACTGAAGAAGAAGCCTTCGCCTGGTTGGAGCAGCGCCTTGAAGAGTTAGGCCCCTAATGGATTGTACCGTCCGCTCAATATAATTAAGTATCATTACGCATTTGGGGTGGCTGCTATGCCTGTTACCCTATGACTAAGGAGGCCTCTGTAGCGGCCTCATCCTCGTAATATCGCTGCGTCGAGTCGAAAGATTCTAGAAAGGACGAGATGCATGAACGCCAAAATTGCTCACTATGGTGAGCTTGAAAACGGATTTGAGTATTCGATACGTGACGATGGTATTCATTATTACCGCCTGTCCGATACCAAGCGTGTGTCGGTAGATGCATTCTTTGATGTCAATCTGCGCATATCGCTGGATTGTGCTGACCGCGACGAACACTGTCGCAGCCTCATGGATGTTACAGAGATGGAGTTCCCGACGCCCTATGCGGTTAAGCGCGTACAAGCGTTGATGCGCCTAAAACCGGATCATCTGCGCACATCATTTGCAGTAATCACACAACCGAGCATCTTTTATGCTTTGACAGGGGCCATATTCAACCGCATGCGCCAGGAAGAACACAATCATGTCCGTATGTTCACTTCTAAAGCCGACGCACGGCAATGGCTGGATGACCGCCTTGAAGAACTGGGTCCCTAGTTAGCGGGGCTTGCGCACAATATTGATCTGGTTAACGCCTAGCGATAGGGGCATGAGTGTTGTGCGCGTAAAGAGTTGCGCTGCTGCTGGCAGCCCGAAAAGGGCAAACTGCACGCCTTTGGGGATCAGTGGCAGGTAGGGCACATCCCATAGCCCATCGCCAAATTGCTTAAGCACCACAAAACCCGTCTCCTCACACCACTGCTTCCACGTCGCCGGGACATGGCAGTTGATATGGGTTTTGTCCTTGCCGATGGCATCTGTATCGCGGTCTTTAAAGCGCCGTAAACTGTACTCCGGGTGCGGTGTAGCGAAGAACAACAACCCGCCTGGAGCCATTGCCCGGTAAATATCGCGTAGGGTCTGCTGCGGGTCCCGCAGATGTTCGACTAGATGCAGCGCCACCACCACGCTCAATTCCCCATCTGCATAGCGACTGAAATCGGTCGCATCGCCGACATAGGCATCGACCTTCGGCGCGATTCTGCGCGTGTTTTCAATACTGCGCGGGATGAGATCCACACCGATGCAGGTGAAGTCATCTTGCAGCAAACTGAGCAAATCACCCAATCCGCAGCCCATTTCCAGTAGTTTGCGTTCCGGGCCACCCGCCGGAGCATAGCGCCGGATCAGCGCCGCGAAATAGCGCCGTGCAAACCAGTACATGCTGAACTTGCCCAGAGGGCGGTCTGCATAGTTCCATTTGTCGAAGTATTCGTCTGTATAGTGTTCGACCGGGACGTTGTTATCGCTCATAAGTGGGTTACCCTATGAAGAGGCCGGGACGCCCAGCGGCACCCCGGCAATTGGGTGGATGGTGAGAGACGGTGACGCCCTGACTCAAGCGCCCTTCTGGAAGTTGGCCATGGCGATGGCCTGAACCTGCGTGGCGCGGGCGTCATACAGGTCAAAACGCAGCGTGATTAGGTCCAGCACGCCATACGTGCCAGATGTCGACCGACTGCTGTCAAATGTATACAGTGACCCCGGATTAACCAGCACACCTTCATCGACCCGCATGTACAAAGGCACATGCGTATGGCCTGTGATGAGTACATCTGCCTGTAAAGAAGACAGCACCATGCTCAGGTACGTTTCCGACAGGTGGTCACGGTACATGCCCCACATGTTGTTGCCCGGTTTACCATGACACATGAAAATGGTGCGGTTGCTGATTTGTCCCTGCCAATCGATAGGCAGCTCCTTGAGATACTGTTGATTCTCGCCGTTGATATCGGTCACGTAGTCATCATGGTTGCCACGGACGCTGATGATGCTGCGACGGCGTATTTCTTCTACGACAGCGTTTTCACGCGGCCCACGCCCGACAATATCACCAGCACACAGCACATGTGTAGCCTGGTGTTCATAGCTCAGGCGGTTAAGCGTCGTCAGAAGGGTGTCTAAGTCTCCGTGTACATCGGATATGATACCAACTTTCATCCCTATGATCCTAACAGTGTGAACATGCTGTACATTATAGGCGAGACTACGAAACCTGTGTACCCTTCTCAAAAACGGACTCTTTATCACCAATTGATGCGTAATCTGACCTGATGGGGGGCATTCTTACACGCGATGTCCCATGATGCGGTATAGTTAGGCGAACATGTTAAGTGGGATAATTTCAGGCTAGGGTCAGAGTTAGGTAGCGTGTCGGGACAGTCTGAGCGACAGTGGGTGAACAATCGCTATGAACTGCGCCGTTTGTTGGGGCGTGGGGGTATGGGCGAGGTTTTTGCTGCCTATGACCGCCTGACCCAGGCCGATGTCGCTTTCAAGCGCGTTTTGTTACACCCTGGCGAGAGTGACGATACCCTCCCCGGCGTCGATTTCCGGCTGGCGCTGGCGATGGAGTTCCAGACACTTGGCTCCTTGCGCCATCCCAATATCATCAGCGTGCTGGACTATGGCTTTGCTGATGAAGGCGGCCATCCTTTCTTCACAATGGAGCTATTACAGCAGCCCCGCAACATCATTGAAGCCGCGCGCGGCCTCAGCTTCTACGACAAACTCGACTTGATCCTGCAACTGCTGCAAGCATTGGCCTATCTGCACCGACGCGGCATCGTTCACCGCGATCTCAAACCGGATAACGTCATGGTCGTGGATGGCCAGGTGAAGGTGCTTGATTTTGGGCTGGCGTTGCATCGCGGTGGGGATGCGTCCCTGGTGGCAGGTACGCTGGCCTACATGGCCCCGGAACTGCTGCAAGAGGCCCCGGCGTCCCAATCCTCGGATTTATACGCCTGCGGGATGATCGCCATCGAACTGCTGGCGGAAAAGCACCCCTTCAATACGGCTGATGTCACCCAACTAATACAGGACATCTATAACAAACAGCCCGACACGCTCGCTCTGGATATTCCAGAGTCGTTAGCCTACATCCTGGCCGGGTTGGTGCAAAAATCGCCACAGAAGCGTTATCAGGACGCGGCAGGTATTCTGGCGATGTACACCCAATCGGGCGAAGCCTACGCGGAAAATCCGGCTATGCGCGATAGCTTTTTGCAGGCGGCGCGCTTCATAGGCCGTGAAGACGAAATGGGCGACTTGCTTGACCGCCTGGGCGCGCTCAAAGAGGGCCGGGGTGGTCTGGTGCTCATCGCGGGTGAAAGTGGCGTGGGCAAGTCGCGTTTGCTGGGCGAAGTTCGTATGCATGGTCTGGTACATGGCGTGCGCGTGCTGCTGGGCCAATCGGTGCAGGATGGCGGTAGTCTCTATCATGCATGGCGTCCCATCATCGAGCGATTGGTGCTCTTCACTGAAGTCGAGCCGGAAGAAGCCGCTGTGCTCAAGGTGCTCGTGCCCGACATCGAACGCCTGCTGGCTGATAGCGACCTGACCGAAAGCAAGCTGCCGGAACTCAATCGCAAGGCCGCGCTGGAAAAACTACCAGCGGTGTTAGAGACGCTCTTTAAGCGCCAGAGTGTGCCGCTGCTGATTATTCTTGAGGATTTGCACTGGGCACGGGAAAGCGTCGATTTACTGGCGCGGGTGCATAGCAGTTTAGCCGGGACGCTCGTCTTGATACTGGCCAGCTACCGCAATGACGAAGTTCGCAACCTCCCGACATCGCTGCCACAAGCCCAACTCATGCAACTGGATCGCCTGAGTTCTGATGAAATCGGCCAATTATGTCATTCCATGCTGGGCGAGCATATCCATAACCAGGAAGCGGTCATCGACTTGCTGGAACGCGAGAGCGAAGGCAACGTCTTTTTCATCATCGAAGTCATGCGCGCACTGGCTGAAGAAACCGGGCGGTTGGATTTAATCGGGACACAAACCTTGCCACCGACCGTCTTCGCCAGGGGTATGAAGACCATTATCGAACGGCGCTTGTCGCGTGTCCCGGCGGCTGACCGTGCCTTGCTGCAAGCCGCCGCCGTCATAGGCCGCCATTTGGACCTGGAGCTTTTGCAGCATCTTTCGCCAGCGACGGACCTGTCGAACTGGTTGACAACCTGCTCCGATGCGGCTGTGCTGGATGTCAGCGAGGGCCGCTGGCGCTTTGCCCATGATAAATTGCGTGGTGGCTTGCTCGACGATATGGAAGAGGGCAAGCGCCGCATTTTGCATCGCCAGGTCGCCCAGGCTATCGAAGCTGTCAGGGGGGCCGAACCCGAACAGTACAAGCGGCTGGCGTATCATTGGGGCATGTCCGGCAGCCTGGAGCATCAAGCGCGGTATGCCAGCCTGGCCGCGGAGCAGTTGGCGCAGGCGGGTCTGAATCGCGATGCCAAGGCACAGTACGAAGTCGCCATTCGCGCCTTGCTCAAACAGCCCATGACCGATGAGCGCCGCCTGGATCTGATTCGTTGGGCGACTCGCAGCGCGGAAGTGGCCATCTACCATCCTGATGACACCGTGGCTGAACTGCTCGACCATGCCATGCAAGCCGCCCAGGAACGCAACGAAGTCGAGTCTATTTTGCAGGTTATGTCTGCCTATGGGACCTACTACTATATGGTCGGGCAGGCCGACGCCGCCCATGAAGTCCTGACAGGCTGCATTCATCTGGCGGAGGAACACGGCTTTGATAGTCAGGAACACCTACGCGTTTATTTGATGCAGCCGTGCAGCGTACTCGGGCGCAATCTGCTGCTGACGGGCGATTGTGTGGGCGCATTGGCCATGCTGGAACGCGCCTCTGAACTCGCGCTTGAGGCGGGCGCCGATGAAGTCCTGGCTGGGGCACTGAACTGGCGCGCGGTCAGTTTGTTCTTGCAGGGCGACCGTCATGCGTCCATCGCCCTGGCTGATGAAGCTCTGGCTGTAGCGCTCAAATTGGGCCATCCCAGCCGGATTGCCGGCAACAAGGCCATGCTGGCTGTCATTGATGCTGTCAGCGGCCACACTGACCGTAGCCTGCAACATGCTGAAGAAACCCTGGCCATAGTCGAAAAAACAGCGGATGTTCACCCGCAGTACAACGCCCTGGCCGCCATTGGTCGTACCCACATGCTGCTGGGGATGCAAAACCGAGCTGCTCGTTCATTGGAGCGTGCCTTAACGCTGGCCTTCGAACAGCAGGTTTATACGTTTGTGCCCATGTATCAGGCTTGGCATGCGGAAGCCATCGCCGTCCGTGGTGAGGCCAACCGTGCCCTGCGCCTTGCCGAAAATGCCGTTCAACTCGCCCAGAAGACCCACCAACGTCTGGGAGAAGCCACCGCCAAACGTGCGTTGGGGGCTATCTATGGCAGCATGGACGTTAGCGAATGGCCGCGTGCTCGTGCTTACCTCGATGAGAGCATCACCATGCTGCGCGATATGAACATGAAACCCTTCTTGGCTGCGGCCCTGTTCCAATTGGCCCAACTCAGCTTTGAACATGGCGACATCCAGGTCGCCGCCGACGCCCTCGCGGAAGCTCGCCAACTCGCTATTGAAGTTGATATGCCCTGGTATAAAGTCCAGATCGCCGCTCTTCAGGGCACAATTGGCGTCTGAACCCATAACCCATAAAATTGATGCCTCGTGCTATAACCTTCTGCGTAAATAGTGATCTTCTCAAAAAATAGACCCGCTCAGTTTCCACAACCTGGACCACTTTGAGGTATCCTTCCTCCTTCGGGGGAAGGACAGAGGATGGGGGTCTAAAGAAGTTGATTTTGAAGTTCATAATCCGGCGACTATGTAATAGATAACTATCCTCACGTCATTGAAACGTTTTATAGTGAAAACCGTAAATCTATGTAGGGGATGACACCAATCCAGCATAGTCGTCACATCTCCCTGAGCGTTTTGCTGACGAAAGAAATACCATGAAACTCAAATGTCCGGCCTGTGGCGCACCCATCTCTGTGGATAGTATCAACGTCCAGACGATGACCGCAGTCTGCCCGGAGTGCGATAACGTCTTTACTTTTGATCCGGCCAAGTTGCAACCGGATCGCAAGGTCAAGCCACCCAAGCAAATCACCTTCTACGACGATGCACCCATGCACTTCTCGTTCAAGTGGGATTGGCGCACGGAACCGATGGCGGCGATTTTCTCGATAGCAGCTTCATTCCTGGTTGCGGCCTTTGTCCTCATTCCCGTAGGCATGGGGGTCCTGTCTGTCTTGATCGCTATGCCCGTTATTTATGCCATGCTGGCGCTCACTTTGAACAGCACCCACTTCCATATCGCTGACGGCTACCTGCATGTCTATACCAAACCGCTGTGGTATGCCTATTATGGTCGCCATAAAATCCCCCTGAGTGACATCACGCACATCAGCACGGAAAAATTGCTGGATACGCCCAGCGTCTCGCGCTCGGATACGTTCTATAACGTCTACGCGCACACCGTCGATGGTCGTTCCATGATCGCGCGGTTGGTGAATGCCCAGCACGCGCGTTTCATCGCCCAGGAGATCGAATCCGCGCTGGCGTTGCCGGAACATGATATGCAGGGTGATGCCTTCAGCCAGCGCTTGGTTGATGCGGTCATCAGCGAGGTGGATCTAGACGAGCCACAGTCGGCAACGTTATCGGCCCGCCACTAGCCCAAATTAAAAACGACGCCCATCAGGACGCCGTTTTTTGTTGTTGAGATTCATTCCCTAAGAACTGCTGCCGACTATTTCCATCATGCCTTCACCGACAATCGCCGTGGCAAATACCAGGCTTTGGTCGCCTTCAGTCAGCACACCCGCGATATAACCCACAGGTGCATCCGGGTTGAGGTCTATTGCGGAGAATACAAAACCCTGGTCGCTTTCGATAGCCGTCATTTCGTAGGATGCCAGCGCTGGGTAGGCGGAAATCAGCAGCGATTGGGCTGTTGGCGCGTCCGTCACCAAAATAGGGCGGTACAGCACCACTAGGCCGACCGAAGCTTCTTCAATCGTCAGTTGCGCCCGCCCCAGGTCAATCGAGCAAGCATCACTGTCGCAGGGAATATCGCTGCTGACAATGCCAAAACCATCGTTGAAAATCCCCCAGAAGCCATTGAGCTGCATCATGGCGACAATCGTCATCATGTTCTGGATTTCCGCAGGTATGGCTGCCACAATCTGCCGGAAATCGGCTGTACTGGAGCTGTCGGCGTTGATCGTTCCGGCATAGATCGGCGCAAGGGATGCGCCCATATAAGTGCTGGCAAACCCGGAAACAACGGCGGCGGCATCCGGGTTGGATGTCGGCTTAAAGTTGTCCAGATCAAGCTCCAGCAAGACGTCATATTGCGCCAGCCATGCTTCCAATTCTTCAACCGTCGCTGGCAGGCTCTCCGGTAGCGTGATGTCCGCCCACGCTTCTGGGATGGTCCACTCGCCCAGGTCGTCCGGTAAATCCGGCAGATCGAACTGCGGCAGGTCGGGCAAGTTGTTGAGGTCAATCGGTGGGCGGTCCGTGCCGCCGCGGCCCCGTTGGGCCAGCGCGGGTATGGCCAGCGTCAGCAGCAAGAGGGCCGTTACGAATACGGTCAGCGTGCGTTTAAAGGGCATCATCTTGTCCTTTGTCTCGTTTCTTTTTTGGCTACCGAAAAATAGCTAGGAACAATTTCATTGTATGGCATGGTCAATCCATTGCACCCTTAACGGCACAATTCATCATATGACATACCCAATATGACATACCCATCATACGACAAAGCCGATCCGCTTGTTGTTGGATCAGCCCTGAATTCGGTAAATATCGGGTAAAGTTTGTGTAATGCTTTTTGAGGATGGAACGCATAGGTGGCAAAAGGCGTAGGGACGCAGCATGCTGCGTCCGTTATTTACTGTAATAGAGTGCGGAGCGCCTTGCCTTAGTTCATGGATGCCATATGCACGATGGTCACGCCTGCGCCGCCTTCTTTGCTATCGGCAGCCGTGTATTTACTGACCAGGCTGTGGTGTTGCAGGTAATTGCGGATCGCTTCCCGCAGTTTACCCGTGCCTTTACCGTGAATGATGCGCCCGAACGGCAAGCCTGATAGGTAGGCTGCGTCGATGTAGCGGTCGAGCTTTTCCAGCGCTGTTTCCACACGCTCCCCGCGTAGGTCGATTTCCATGCCGGGGCTGTCCGGCATCGGTGGCGCCGGTTCAGTCGACTTAGGCACGACTTTGTGACCGCGCTTGGCGGCACGTCGTTCGCTGCGGGTACGTTGACGCATATCGGTGTACTTGGCGCGCACGCGCAGCGTCCCCACCTGGACCAACGCCTCTTTTTCGTCTAGCTCCATGATGGTGCCTTCGGCGTTCAGCGTGTCCAGATAGACATTATCGCCGACGCGCGGCTTCCAATCGGTTTCACGCGCAGGTTCGACAGCATCCTCGTCCATAGGGGCCGCGACCCAGTCGGTCATCTTGTCAGCCGCAGCCTTAAGCGCTTCTAACTGCTCCATCGGCATGCCGACGCGGCGCATATCGCCTTGCAAACGCTTGATTTCCTTGCGGACTTCTTCTAACTCCTCGTCGGATTTCTGACGGGCGACTTTCAGGATGTCGCGGCGCTCGTCTTCGATTTTGTCCAGGCGGGCTTGCAGGTCATCGCGCAAATCCTGTGCTTCCTGACGTAATACCTCGACTTCATCGTGCTTGCTGGTGATTTCCTTGCGTGTCCGCTGAATTTCATCGAGCAGGTCATCAGCCACCAGGTCTTCGGTAGCGACCAATCCACGCGCTGCGTTGATAATGCTGTCATCCAGGCCCAGGCGGTTGGCGATAGCCAGCGCATTACTGCGACCGGGCAAACCGACGACCAGTCGATAGGTTGGGGCTAATGTCTCCAGATTGAACTCCACGCTGGCGTTGCGCACACCTGAGGTTTCGACAGCATAGATTTTCAGTTCCGGGTGATGCGTGCTGACCATTGTTGTGACGTGTCGCTTGAGCAGGCGATCCAACAGCGCCCGCGCCAATGCGGAGCCTTCCGCCGGGTCTGTCCCTGCGCCCAACTCATCCAGAATCACCAGCGAGGTCGGCGTACAGTCTTGCAGAATGCTGATGATATTGGTCATGTGCGACGAGAAGGTCGACAGCGATTGCTCAATGCTCTGTTCGTCACCGATGTCAGCGAAGATGCCATCGAACACGCTGATTTCGGCTGCGACTGCTGGAACGTGCAGGCCGGCCTGGGCCATCAGTGTCAGCAGACCGACCGTCTTCAAGGCGACGGTTTTACCGCCCGTGTTCGGCCCCGTGATAACCAGCACATAGGTGGCATCATCGAAGGTGACGTCAATCGGCACGACTTCGCCTGTGAGCAAAGGATGGCGCGCGCTGGTCAAGCTGATGGTGCTGCCAGGGTGGTTAGGGTTGGACTTTTTGGCATCGAAGGCGCGCATACGCGGGGCGACAGCGCCGTGCTTTTCAGCATAACGCGCTTTGGACATCGTAAAATCCAGATAGCCCATGATCTCCACCGCGCGCACGATATGTTCGCTGAAGCGCCCGACCTCGTCGGTTAGCGCCGCCAAAATGCGCCGTATCTCTTTTTCTTCTTCTAGTTGCAGCTCACGCCACTCGTTGTTGAGTTCGACCGTCGCCAGCGGTTCGATGAAAATCGTCGCGCCCGATGACGATTGGTCATGGATGATGCCCGGTATTTTGCCCTTGTAGTCCATCTTCAAGGGGACGACATAACGGCCACCGCGCATGGTAATGACGTTGTCCTGCAAATATTGGAGATTGGTCTTGCTGGTGATGATGCGATTGAGCTTGGTTTGGAGGCGGTCGAAGGCTTGCTTGAGGTCACGGCGGATGATGGCGAGTCGGGGGCTGGCGCTGTCTTTGACCTCGCCGTTATCGTCGATGCTGCGGGCAATGTCCTTTTGCAGGTCCGCGCATTCGTCGATCTCTGCGCCCCATTCCGCCAATAACGGATACTCATGGCGGACTTTGTGCAGATCGCGCTGGATCAGTCCGGCTCGGCGCATCGTATAGCGAATATCGAGCAAATCCGATGCGTCGATGACCACGCCGCGAGTGGCATTCATCGCTTCTTCGCGGATGTCGCGCGCGCCACCCAGGCTGTAGGCGATCTCGTTCTCAATCATCGCGACGGCCTCGGCAGTTTCCGACTGCCAGGTGCGGACTTCTTCCAGGTCCGTGGATGGAATCAAATCATGAATATGCTGGCGTCCGGCGGAAAAAGAGGCGTGGTCCGCAAGCTGCGCCAGAATTTTGTTGAATTCCAGGGTTCTAAGCGTTTTTTCGTTAATCATGGATGTGCCAGTGTTTGAACAAGTATCGCCGTTTATTGTATCAGCGGTCTGTGGCCTGTCAATGTCGGGTCATGAGGGGTCAATGAGGGGTTTTCAGGGTAAGGGCCCTTTTCCGTTAGATAGCCATTAAAACAAACACGCGGACAGACCCATGTCCGCGTGCCTGTGATAGGTGACGTTGTTTGCTAGATAGGGATTAGCTAGCCGTTACGGCCATTGCCATTACCCCGGCCATTATTGCCGTTGTTACCATTCCCACGACCATTGTTGCCGTTGCCGCGGCCATTGTTACCACTGTTACCCGGACTCGTGCTCTGGGTATCGAGTTCGGTGCCGTCATCGCTCGTATCATCGGTATTGCGATTGCGCAGACGACCCGGTGCCAGTTCGCTGGGGTGCACGCCGCTTTCCTGGACGATCTGACCCCAGCCCATGCCGGCACCGTGCAGATCCAGGTAAGCCCAGGCGTCTTCTGGCGTGATGATCAACTCGGTATCTTCGCCATCGACACTTTCACTGTCGTCCATATTGGCATCTTCAGCCGCAGCCTCTGCCAGTAGGAAGGCACGAGCAATATTGCCGAAGCCGTTACCGGCACAGTGCATGGCGATCACTTCAGCGACGTCCACGTCATAAGCATTAGCAATGCGGTTAGCGACCGGGTGCGTTTCCGGGACGCAGTTACCCAGTACAATCGGCGCTTCTTCGGTGACGTCCGGTTCCGGTGTTTCAGTTTCTTCGGGTTCGGGGGTCTCGGTCTCTTCTGGATCCGGTGTCTCTTCCGGCGCAAAATTGACCGTGATGACCATGACGCTGTCGTCGTCCATCAAGACACCCGTTATTTCCACATAGCTGCCTGGGACCAACCCCATCGGATTGAATGTCTCCGAGGCGCTTACAACAACGCCGCCCACCAGCACAGTGGTTGTGCCATCATCAGCGACGATAAACTCGACCGTGCCGCTGATGGTGATTTCGATGGTTTCCAGGTCCGCCGTGTCATCGGTGGTGTCCTGGGCCATCGTCGGGAGTGCTACTGCCAGCATAAAGACCATAACAAACAAAATCAGGATGCGTGTTTTGAACATAAACATGTCCTCCTAAGGGTACACACCTTGTGCACCAGATACGGGCAAGTTCATCCGACGTGAGGCGCTGGCATACGCCGCACGCTGAATGCTATGTAATAGGTGTGAGCTGTGAATAACAATGGGTAGATAGTCCGGCCTGATTATTGCGGCATCGGCGTGTCACTCTTA
Organism: Anaerolineaceae bacterium; assembly: GCA_002699585.1. Lineage (GTDB taxonomy): Bacteria > Chloroflexota > Anaerolineae > Aggregatilineales > Phototrophicaceae > Phototrophicus. The sequence continues at coordinate 594,905 of PABP01000014.1, forward strand.
TGGACATCACTGACGTGCATGTCACTGTTTTGTACGTCATCAGGTGCCGCTTCTGGCATGTTGTGAGGGGGGATGGACGTTGGCCGTATTTGGGCGACCTTGCGGATGACTTCTACCAACGCAATTGGGGCAACAGGCAAAATCAACGCAGCAGAGGCGCCAATTTCCTGCGAACGTTCATGGATATCGGAGCGCGCCGAGCAAATGATAATGCGGCTTTGCGGGCTAACGGCTTTGATTTTTACAGCCGCTTCATAGCCATCAATACCGGGCATCATCACATCCATGACGACCACATCCGGCTTAAGCGGACCACCTACATCGACAGCGCTGTTGCCATCGTAGGCTGCACCCACGCATTCCATATCATCTTGAATATTAATCATCCGCTGCCAGAGCATACACATGGGCTTCTGGTCGTTGACGACGAAGACGCGGGTTTTTTCTGAGGTTGGTGCTGCCATAGCAATAGAGCCTTAGCCTTGTTGGCAATGGAATCGACTATCTTCATTGTATGGCGCAAACAACAATATTTTGTTAATTAACTGTTGAGGTTTATAGGCAACTTCGGTTTATTTCTCCGTTTTTGCCACATCACGGATGGTATCGAGCAGTTTATCCGGGGTAATCGGCATCAGCAGGTATTCGCTGGCACCCGCTTCAAACGCCTCGTTTTGGGTATTGGTATAGGCTGAATATATGATGACTTTAACCTGGGGCATTTCAGAGACAATGACGCGTGTTGCATCATAGCCATTGTAACGACCCGGCATCATCACATCCATCAGCACAATCTGTGGGACTTCTTCGCGTGCCAGTTCAACGGCAGCTTCGCCGTTGATGGCGAAACCTATGCAGTGCATGCCTTCCGCCCGGTTGATGACCCGTTCCCATAGTTGGCAGATGCTCTTGTTATCGTTGACCAGCATCACCGTGATGCTATCGCGCGTATCGGCAGCCTTAAATTCCTTGGTTGTGGCATCCGATGAATCGAGTTTTGCTGTATCGGCATTGGCCGCACTATGATTGGCCGATGATGCATTGTGTTCTGGCATGACTCAGACCTTTTTCAGGCATTCCATATCCCATAACAATTCTAACTATAATGATACACAGGAAAACCAACTTCACAACAAAGGAGAGCACTTTTAGGGGCTTGTGTGTTAAATCTTCATCCTGTTCAAGGCCCGTCAATCTTCGCTATATTATAGGGACGCGCGCTCCGGTGCGCTGATAACCTGGCCTCCATTCGCATTTGTTAATGCCAACGCTTTAGGGCTAGGCATTCATTTCATCTGTTTATTGCAGCCTACCTACCTCTGGTCAATTGCCTTGTTAGAAATTTGGTCTAGCGTTCATTCAGGTGCCGTTCGCATCGGCAATCGATGGTCTAAATCCATAATGCTTATCATCGTCTTGTCGATGTGGGTTTTTCCTGCCAGCTTGACGACAATAGCCCAGGATAGTCCCTCAGCCGACTTGCAGCCATGTGGCGAGCGCCCAGGGACCATCACGCTGCCGCGCATCAATTACAATTATTACTGCCTGGAAACCATTACCCAGACGGACGTTGGGCGGCCCTTTGCTTATACGGCCTTAGCCTTCGCTGAGAACGGGTCACTCTATGCGACACGGCCTTTACAGGGGCAGCTTATCCACCTGGCCGATGCCGAAGGTGATGGCCTGCCGGAGTCCGAGCAGGTGATCTTGTCCGACCTGGATAGGCCCAATGCGCTGTTCATGGCTGAAGATGGGCTGTATATCGCAGGTGGGGCACACATTTATCGTTATGCCGATGGCGAACTCACGACGCTGGTAGACGATTTGCCATCGGGCACCGGTTACTGGACAGGTGGTCTGGTTGTCCATGACGAGCGCCTGTATGTGGGCATCGGCGTCAACTGTGACGATTGCTCCCTCGATCCCGACCGCGGCGTCATCCTGAGCTATGCCCTCGATGGCCGTGATCGTCAGGTGGTCGCCACTGGGCTGCACCAACCAGCGGCACTGGCCATATTCCGGGGCGATGTCTGGTTCACTGACATCATGCCTGCTGATGATGTGCAGTACCCGCACGACGAAGTCAATCGGCTGGTCGTGGGGGCTGACTATGGCTACCCGACCTGTGCGAATGAATGCGAGCCGCCCCTCATCCCGATTGCCAGGGGGTACGCGCCTGTGGCCCTATTGGCCTATGAAGGTGACGCTTTTCCCAATCTGGAAGGTCAGCTATTAGCGCTGCTGGCAGGCGCGGAACGCACGGCCCAGTTACGGGGCCCTGATCTGGTGGGGTTTGATCTGGAGCCGGAGCGCATCATTGCGGAAGCGCTCTTTCCCTATGATCCGACGGTATACGTCGATACGCCATTCGCCATCAATATGGATACAGGGTATATCAACCCGGCGACCAACTACCTCAACCAGCGTGGCGCAGGCTTTTGGCCGCAGCGTTTGTATGGTTTGGCTATCAATACCCAGGGATGGATGGTCTTTAGCGTCAGTGATGGCCGTTTGATGGCCTTACGACCGCGGTAATCTGACCAATCACAGGTGAGTGTGTTCTCACGTAGGTATAATGCGCTTTATATACAATTATTTGCCCCATGTGCTATCATTTTGGATAAATAAGGAACAATCATCTCACATGACAAAACTGCTTCTAATTCGACACGCGGTCAATGATTTTGTAAAGACAGGCAAGCTCGCAGGCTGGACGCCCGGTGTGCACTTAAACGAAGAAGGGCAGGCGCAGGCCGCCGCCCTGGGCGAACGCCTCGCTGATGTTAAGCTCGCCCATATTTATGCCAGCCCGCTGGAGCGCACCATGGAAACGGCGCAAGCCGTCGCTGAGCATCACCCCCAGCTCAAGGTCGAGCAATACCTCGGCATTGGTGAGGTCCGCTATGGCGATTGGGAAGGCAAACGCATCGCCGATTTGCGTGGACGCAAGATGTGGCAGGTCGTGCAGGAATATCCTTCGCGGGCGTATTTCCCAAATGGAGAAGCCATGCGCGACGTCCAGACCCGTGTTGTCAATGCTCTTGAAACGATTGTAGACAAGCATCGCGGCCAGACGGTCGCCCTCGTCTTCCATGCGGATTTAATCAAAATGGCGGTGGCGCACTATCTTGGCGTCCACCTGGATAACTTCCAGCGAATCGTCATTTCACCTGCATCGATCTCTACGATCTCACTGGGTCACAGCCGCCCGTTTGTGGAGACTGTCAACGACACAGCCCATGTGCAATTGATGAAGAGGCAGAAAGAGCAGGTAAAACATGCCAAAAACTGAACTAGAACTGCGACCTGTTGATTTCATCACAGTTGGGACCATTGGCCCGAAAGGCCAGCGGACATTCCATTTGCAGGCCGGTAGCGACAATCAAATCGTCTCATTCATTATCGAAAAAGAGCAAGCCTGGGCGCTGGCATCAGCCATAGAAGAATTTCTTGATGATCTGGATGAGCGCGAAAATACCGAGACCAGTGTGGAAATGGCCGCGCTCGATATGGACCTGCGCGAACCGATCCGCCCCATCTTCCGTGTGGCGCAAATGGGCCTGGCCTATGACGAAGAAGAGCGTTCAGTTGTGCTCGTCGCCCAGGAATTTACCGGTGAAGAAGTCGACCCGGATGATGACGAGGCGGCAGGCGTCGTGCGTATGTGGTGTACGCGTGAGCAAATGCGTGCGCTCAGTATGCAAGCGATGGATATGGTGGAATCCGGGCGACCCAGCCCCAAACAGAATGGTCGTATTCTCTACTACTGGACCTGATCCTGATATGGACCCGGTCCGACGCGCACGGCTGTCGTTTGGCCGCGCCGCTGACAACCATGCCATCGTGTGATTGTCTATCCGATGGAAAACATACCAAACCAGCCTACAGGTATGAGAGTTGAACCCCATGACCCGATGCATACACACTGCCAGCAGCCTGGATGACCCGATTTCCGTTGCATACGACGAAGTAGTCGATGCCCTGACCTATGGCGACATCAATGAAGAGGTAGGGTTGATGCGTATGGGGTCCAATTACACCTTCCTTGTCAGGGTTCGCCACGAAGAAAAGACACTCTTAGGGGTCTACAAGCCGCGCATGGGCGAACGCCCGCTGTGGGACTTCCCGGAAGGCACACTCTGCCAGCGAGAAGCTGCCGCTTATGTGGTGTCCGATGCTCTCGGTTGGGATATCGTGCCGCCGACCCTCATGCGGCAGGGCACGCGCGGCGAAGGCTCCTTGCAGGCCTTCATCGACCATGACCCCCAGCGTCATTACTTCACGCTCCAGGTGCATCACGATGAACAGCTCCAGCGCATATCCGCTTTTGATGCGCTCATCAACAATGCCGACCGCAAGGGCGGCCACTGCTTGCTCGATGCCGATGACCATATCTGGGGCATTGACCAGGGGTTGTGCTTCCACGCGATGGACAAACTGCGCACGGTCATTTGGGACTTTGCAGGCCAGCCCATCCCGGAGCCTATTCTCACAGATTTGCAGCGCTTCCGCGATCAACTCGATGACGATCAGGATTTGCATACCCTGCGCCTCAACCGCCTGATCGAACCGTATGAAGTCAAAGCGCTTAACACGCGCTTAAGTTACCTGCTTGATGAGGGCATATTCCCCATGCCCGGTCCTGGCCCCAATCGCCCCTGGCCGGCCATTTAGCGCTATTAATCCAGATATTATTGATTTATAACGCTATATAACAATATTGGAATGATTAATTCTTGAGTTGCAGTCCATTTTTGCTTGCTCAAAAATTGATTATGCTTTATATTGCGTAATTGAAAGTGGCGTTTCATTGTGCTTGTAACGAGCTAACAATGTTTCGTTATGGGAAGCTCAACCTGAAGGCTAATCTGGTGGCGTGGGGACATCTACCGTATGGATTTGCCCGTAAGTTTAGACATAACTGGGGCAAACCGGTTATGAATTTAAAGGCTAAAAAGCTCGTAACGCTGGAACCACAGGATACAGCGGATGTGCTCGAGCGTATGATGTTCATCGCCAAATGGTCGACCCATCGACGTTGGCAGATCGTGCTCATTGCCCTGCTTGTGTTTGCCATCGTGACGACAGCCAGTTATGCACTTGGCTTCCCCCAGACCGTCGCTATCTTCCTCGCTGTGACGTACTTGCTGGCCACCTGTGGCATGGTTGGTCTACCCGGCGCCTGGTTACTTGGCCTACTCGTTTACCTCACACTCGCTGTCAATATCATCTTGCTCAATAGCAATTTCTACGGCGAACTACATGTGCATAATTCAACCGAGCTGTCGGCGAGTGCCTTCACCGGGGCGATTCTGCTCTCAGAGTTCGTTGTCGTTATGATTGTCAGCACCGTCGTGGGTGGCGTTGGTATGCTCCTCATACGGACGCATGAAGAATTCGTCGCCCGACGCGAGACAGAAGATCGCTATCGCCTGCTGGTAGAAGAAACCACTGACGTGGCCTATATTACCGACTTGCGTGGGCGTTTCTTGTATATTAGTCCAGCAGTCTCGCGCCTCATTGGCTACAAACCACAAGAAATCATCGGCAAACGCTTTGCTAAACTTGTACTTCCCAAGTGGCGTAAAGCCACACTTGCTTTCTATTTAGAGCAGTATCGCAGCGGCTTGCCCGAAACCATCTTCCTGCTGCCGATTGTGCGCCAGGATGGCGAAACCCGCTGGATAGAACAAACCGTCGTCCTGCGCAAACACGACAACGGGATTGTCGGTTTCCATGCCTTAGCTCGGGATGTCACCGACCGCAAACAGGTTGAGGATGAACTCCAGGCTGCGCGTGATAAAGCCGTCATGGCGTCGCGCTTCAAATCGCAATTGCTGGCCAACGTTTCTCATGATCTGCGGACGCCGCTCTCCTCCATCATGCTGATTTCCGAAATGCTGCAAAAAGGCTATTATGGCGACATCAGCGAGGAGCAGGAAGAGCGTCTGCAAATCATCCGCGATAGCGGCTCGATGCTGCAATTGCTCATCAAGAACCTGCTTGATGAAGCCCAGCTAGAAGCGGGCAAGCTTGAACTGCAAATGGGGGCCTTTTCGCCGGATAATTTCCTGGGTATTACCTCTGTGCTCAAGCCCTTGGTAGAGCAGCGCGGCCTAACCTGGGAAGAAGATGTGGCCGATGACCTGCCGCCGGTACTTTATGGCGATGTCGAGCGCCTGAAGCAAGTCTTATCCAACTTGGTGACCAACGCCGCCAAGTTCACGCGCAAAGGCAAAGTCAAGCTGCGCGTCTACCAACCCGATGAAAGCCACTGGGCATTTGAAGTCTGCGACACGGGCAAAGGCATCTCGCAGAACATGCTGCCACATGTCTTTAAACCCTTCTGGCAGGAAGATGGCTCTACGACTCGCGACACGCAGTCCGGCGTGGGCCTGGGCTTGTCGATTGTCAAGCAGCTCACCACCAGCATGAACGGTGAAATCGTAGTGGATAGCGTCGAAGGCGAAGGCACGACCTTCACCTTAACGTTCCCCATACCGCAAATCTATCGCCAGCCCAAGCTAGATGCTGAGCACGATGCCGATTCGCAAGGCCCTATCGTCCAGGCTGATGAAGACATTACCGAAGTAAGCAATCGGGCAGATTTTTTTGTTGAAGAAGAGGTTGAAGAGGGGGCTGAAGAAGGGGCCAATGCATCTGATGAAGAATCTGAGCGCAAATCCCTCAGTCAGCCACTACAAGGCCTATCTCGACAAGATGAATCCGTAGTTGATGATGTTCTGGCCGATGGTGAAGCCGATAACAAAGAGGAAACTGCTGACAACAGCACTATCGACGACAGCAATGAAGCTGAGACGAAAGCGCCCACTACAGCGTTTTCCACGACAGGATCCGGCAACATCGAGCTTGCCGATTCCCAGGCAGTGGATCCCAACGAAGAGCCGACCCAACTCCCCAAGCCCAGCGGTGACGAATCGCTAAGCGCTTAGCCTAGGCGTCCGGTTTATGGGCGATGATGAGCGTCATGAAGTTGAATAACCAGGGTGCGAAGCGCTTTGCACTGCGACCCAGGTTATCCGCCAGGGCGCTGGTCTTGTAATAGCCCTCCGCCTGGAACGGTCCCCCAAGTCCCCAGAACGTATACGAATGACTGGTCGGGATGGCCTCCGCCAGCTTGAATCCCACTTGCTCCACATTGCTGACCAACTCACGCCGATTGTAGGTGCTTTCGTAAAAGTCCTCGTCGATGAGCTGTTGACCAGCCATCTGCCGCTTGAACTGCGCCACCCGCCACACGATATTCGGATAGGGAATCGTCAGGATGAGCACGCCGCCCGGTGCCAGGATACGATAGGCTTCTGACAGCCCCGGTTGTAAGCCATGTTCAAAATGCTCCAGCACCCCAAATGACAGATAACCCGCCAGGCTGTTTTCAGCAAAGGGCAGCTTATGAACATCCCCCGCAACCAATGGCAGGCTCGGCTCATACTGGCGCGAGATATGCAGCGCGTTTTCGGCGTAGTCCAGCCCCAGCACATTATAACCATGTTCCCGCAGCCAGATGACCACCGCGCTCAGGCCGCTGCCCGCTTCTAATATGGGCTTCTCCCGGTCGAGGTAGGGCAGATACGCCTGGATCGTCTCCTGCGCTCGCTCGGAACGCATCGTTTCCAGTTCGATCTGGACATTGGCCTCGTCCCAGATCGTTTCCCAGGCTTGACGTGTGCTGTCATAACGGTCAGATGTGGATTTTTCTTCAGGCATAGTTGAGTTTCACTCAGATGGATTATTTCGTAGGGACACAACAGGCTGCCCCCGAATTGTACCAGGCAGCCATTAGGTTCATTGGGAAGTCATTCAATAACAGTCATACGTAGGGGCACAATATATTGTGCCCTTGCCTTTAGGATATGCCGTAGGGACGCAGCATGCTGCGTCCGAATGACGCAAAAAATCCCTAATAATCGGTAGTGTAGCCGCGTGCCCTGCGCTTGAGTAGGTTGGATGTATCCCATGCGCTGACCCGACCCGCAGCTTACGAGCTGCTGACCCTGTTCTTTAGCCACATGCCCCAATACAGCGGACGACTCAGCAGCCACAGCATGACCATCGCCACAATCCCATGATGCTTGCGCACATACACCAGCAAATCCCGATAATAAATGCGGGTTGCGTTCCAATTCTGGGTAGCGGCCTTCTCGTGATGGGTGATTTGTGCCGTCGTTAAATAGCGAAACGGGCGCCGCGTGCGTTGGGCGAGGTCATCTTCGGGATAATACAGCAGCAAATCATCATCCAGCAGGATGTCTTTGCGCCGCATCAGCGTGCAGCTACCGGGGATGACTTCGACGTTATAGTCGCTTTCACGGTCCCATTCGCTGTACCAGTGTCGCGCATCCAGCCGATTGCGCCAACCAGCGAAAAACGTCAGCGGCGTGTGCTTGACGAACAGGTAGGTCAGCGTCGGCACGCGGCTGCATGTACGTTGAATGCTGCCATCAGGATAGCGCATCTGGGCTGTACAGCCCGCATAATCGGGGTGCGCGTCCATGAAGGCCAGCATAGTCGCCAGCGCGTCCTCCGCGACTTCTGTGTCCGGGTTGAGCAGCAACACATAGTCGCCTGTCGCTGCACGAATGCCGATATTGTTGCCGCCACAGAACCATGTATTGCTCGTCTGGGCCAGCAGTTTTACCTGCGGGAATGCCTCGGCGACCATTGTCGCGCTGCCATCGGGCGAGGCGTTATCTACCACGATAATTTCTAGATCATGTGCTGGCAGCGTTTGCTGCATCAAGGATTGCAAACAGGCCCGCAGCAAATCGCGCGTGTTGTAGTTGACGATGACAACAGACAGGCGTGGCATGAGGCTAACGACCATCGTCTGAAGTGCTTAGTTGGCAATTCGCTGCCTGGAACCCTATTCTCAAGGCCTCTTTGAGCAACATGGCAGTGAGTACAAGTCCCCTCACCTCATGGGGAGGGGATTTAGGGGTGGGGTTTCGTTGGAACACGAGAAATCGTTTCATCAGTCTAACAACGCCTCAATCGCATCCAGACGCTGCTCGTAAGTGTGATGCTTGAGCGCATGCTGCCGACCCGCTTGGGCGATCTGCTGCCGTTCGTCAGGGTGATCCAGATAATAACGGACTTTCTGGCGCAGGTCGTCCAGGTCGCTGTAGGTGACGAGGTGCTCGCCATCGCGGAACCACTCATGCACGCCCGGTCGATCATCCGTAAGCTGGAACGCGCCCACGCCGGCTGCTTCAAATAGGCGCATGTTGCCGCCATAGCGCATGAAGTTACCGTGTACGTTCAGGCTGATGGTGCTGCCACTCAACACGCGGAACATCTCTAGCCCTAATGCGGAGCCGCGCAGATAGCGTTTGAGCGCCATCGGGGCATCATGCACGCTCCATAGGCCCAGGTCGAAGTCGGTCAGGGCGTTGAGAGCATCGACGCGCTCGCTGTACAGGTTTTCTGGTAGTAGCGTCCCGACGAAGGTGACATCGCAGGCATATTGCTTTTGCTCATCTTCGCTCAGCGTCTGTGGCTTATGGAATTCCGGGTCGATAGCCGACAAGGGCAGACATTCGGCCCGTTTAGCGCCCAATTCCAGCCATTGAATGCCGTGATAAAAATCATTCACCAGCACCAGATCGTACAGGCTGGCCGCGTCGCGCTCAATCTGCCCACTGAACACAATCGGCGATACGCCCGTTGCATACACAATTTTGCAATCATATGCGTGCTTGAGCGTGCGCAATGTTTCCGGGTAAATTTCGCGGTTGTCGCCCACCATCCATACGATTTCCGGCCTGAACGCTTTCGCCCGTTCCAGCAAATTCTGGTTACGCTGCCGTAAATCGGGGTTGGCCCGTGCGGGCATTCGGCGCATGAGGGCCTGGGCGACTTTTTGCGGCGTGATACCTTCAGAAAACCGATTGGCCTGTAATCGACGTATATCTTGTGGCCCGTACCCTGGCAGATTCCGCCAGAAGACATCCAGCGTATAGCCCCGCCGCAGCATGGCCCGTTCTAGGTAATGCTGGCGCAAACTGGTCGGGAAAAGGGGCAGCGGCCCACCCTCAGCAACGGCGGCAATATCTGCAAGGAGCTGTTGAGGGTGGTGCAAGTTGGCAACGAATAGGATACGGTGAGGCATAGTCTAAATTGTGCCCATAAGTTGATGTGGGTGTGGTTGGCAGCTACGTATCACTGCCCATTACAAGATATGGATTGTAAACTCATAATAATCATTAAACTGTAATGCTTGTCATGAGGACTGTCCACTGCGAAAGTGGTCGCCTTTACGTTACACTTGATCTTACGACTTCCTGGTAATATTGAATGTAAACTTACCAGTTGAGGGACGTACCGCTGTCATGCGGATACAACAGCAAGGCAGATGGTGAAACGATTCAGCAACAATTCAATGATGATTCAGATGGGTATCGCATCCCAAATACATGCAACATAGGAGACGACAAGCAACATGTTTGAACTGGGGCGAGACATCACCAATGACCCAAACGCCGCCACTGCCCGTGAATGGCTGGTCACCAATGGCATCGGTGGCTATGGCTGCGGCACCATCAGCGGCGCACTGACGCGCACGTATCACGCGACCCTGGTCGCTGCGCTTAAACCGCCGCTGGGGCGCATCGCGCTATTTAGCAAATTTGACGAAATGGCCGTCTACGATGGCCAACGCTACAACCTGTATACCAATCAGTGGTATGACCAGACCGAACTGACGCCCACCGGCTACACCCATATCGAGCGTTTTTACCTCGATGACGCCGCGACCCCCACCTGGGAGTTCGCTATTGGTGATGCCCGCTTGCGCAAACGCATTTGGATGCAGTACGGTCACAATACGACCTACGTGCAGTACACCCTGCTGAACGCCCGCCAGCCTTTGCAGCTCGATATGCACGCCATGCTGCAATACCGCGATCATCACGCCAACGTGCGCTCTCGTGATTGGAAGATGATGATTACGCCTGTCGAGCACGGCTTGCAGGTCGATGCCTATTATGAGGCACTCCCGTATTACATTCTCAGCGATAGCGCCACCCTCCAGCGGGAACACACCTGGTATCAGGATTACTGGCTGAGCAAAGAGTCCTATCGCGGTCTGCCGGACCTGACTGACAGCCTCTATGGGGGCTTCGTCACGGCTGAACTCGAACCGGGTCACAGCGTGACGCTGGTCATTTCTACCGAGCCGGATGCCTCGCTCGATGGCGAAGCCGCTTATGCCGAGCACACCGCTCGTGCTGCCAGTCTGGTCAAACAGGCCAAACTCAAAAAAGTGCCGCCCGCGATTCAACATTTGGTGCTGGCCGCCGACCAATTTATCGTGCAGCGCCTAGCCAATGGCGACATGGATGGTCGCTCGGTGATTGCTGGCTATCCCTGGTTCAGCGACTGGGGCCGCGATACCATGATTTCCCTGCCCGGCCTGGCGATTGCGACAGGTCGCACCGAGGAAGCGGCCAGCATCCTGCGCACTTACAGCACCTACATCAGCCAGGGCATGCTGCCCAACACCTTCCCCAATGGCGATGACGTACCGGGCTATAACTCGGTTGATGCCATTTTGTGGTACTTCAACGCGATTGCGGCTTACTATGAAGCTACCAACGACATCGACCTGCTGCGCGAGCTGTATCCTGCTTTGCAAGACGCCATCTATTGGTATCAGGAAGGCACGCGCTATGGCATCAAGGTCGATAGCGAAGATGGCCTATTGGCTGCCGGGGAAGCGGGCGTCAACCTGACCTGGATGGATGCCAAAATCGACGCCTGGGTGGTGACGCCGCGCCAGGGTAAGGCCATCGAAATCAACGCGCTGTGGTACAACGCCTTGCGCCACATGGCGGATTTCGCCCGTTTGCTAGGGGAAACCGACGCCGACGAGTACGATACTGCTGCCAATCTGGCCCAGACCAACTTCAGTAAGTTCTGGTACGAGAAGGGCGGCCACTGCTACGATGTCATCGACAGCCCTCAAGGTGATGATGCCAGTCTGCGCCCCAACCAGATATTGGCCGTTTCTCTGCCCTATAGCCCCCTGACCGCCGACCAGCAAAAAGCGGTGGTTGAAGTCTGCTCACGCGATCTGCTGACGAGTTATGGTCTGCGTAGTCTGTCGCCGGAATCCATATATTATGCGCCTAGCTACGGCGGCGCGGCCTTCGAGCGTGACTCGGTCTATCATCAGGGTACGGTCTGGGGCTGGCTGATCGGCCCCTATGTTGAAGCCCATGCCCGTGTCTATGGCGACAAGGCCAAAGCTCGCGCCTTCTTGCAACCGCTGCTGGATCACCTCGGCGCGTCGGATTGCATCGGCAGCATGAATGAGATTTTCGATGGGGACGCGCCCCATACGCCGCGCGGGGCCTTCGCCCAGGCCTGGACCGTTGCCGAAGTCCTCCGCACCTGGCGCACACTCAGTGAGTAGCTAATTTATGGTCTACCTAAGAGGTATTCGATAATGGCATCCTGGGGACCAGGCAACTTTGACTCCGATTCGGCACTTGATAAGTTAGCTAAGTGGTGTGAGTTTCTTTTACAAGAGGTAGGAGACTTCTATAGTCAAAGTGGCGAAATCGACGATCTGTCGTTTCTTCGGAAAGCTGATGGCAATGTTATCCCTAACGCGGATATTGTTGTGACTCTCTGTGAACACTACGAATCCTATTATATCGGTGTTTCATCGGACATAGTTAAGTCGTGGAAGGACATCTACTTAAGGATTCATGATAGAGTATTTGATGCGAGTAAATATCCATCAGATATAGAACTTTCTGAAGCCTTGCAGAGAAGGCGCATTGTCGAAGATACCTTTAATCGGCTTTATGCAATTGCTTCGCACGACGAAGTTGTTGATGGCTAGAACGTCTCTAAATATATAAAAGGCCGCCCATTCCGATTAAGGAACGAGCGGCTTTTTGTATCCATGTGATTAGAAAGGCATCCTTCCTCCTTCGGGGGAAGGACCGAGGATGGGGGTTAATACAAAAACATCGGCTTGCCCAGGATATGACGCACCTTAGGCCGATACTGCTTCTTGTCGTATAGCTCATCAACATCCACCCGCTTGACGCCGCTGGTGACGGTGCTCATCGGCACATGCGTATAGGTGCCGTCGCGTAGGGCCACCATGCGCCCGCTGGACCCGGAAATCGCCAGGTTCATGGCCAGGTTGGCGTAGTTGGTACCGACCATCAGGTCGAGCGCGTCCGGCACGCCGGAGCGCATCAGGTAGCCTAACCGCTGGCTGATGATATTCTGCCCGGTGATTTTCTTGAGCGCGTCACCTGTGATTTCACCAATGCCGCCCAGCTTACGATGACCGTAAGCATCCGCTTCGCCAAATTCGACGACTTTATCGCCGACGATATGCGCGCCTTCACTGACCGTTACCATCGCGTAGTTGCTGGGGTTCTGGGACTTGTCCTTCATCACCAGTTCGGCGAGCTGCTCAGGGTCGAAAGGCACCTCGGAAATCAGCGCCCGGTCGACGCCCGCCAGATAGGAGCTAATCAGGCTGGTTTCGCCGCTGTTACGACCAAATAGCTCAATGACCGCGATGCGCTCATGGGAGCCAGTGCTGGTCCGTAGCTGGTTGATGAACTGCACGCTGCGCGTCACCGCTGTACTAAAGCCGATGCAGTAATCCGTGCCGTAGACGTCATTGTCCATCGTCTTGGGGATGGCTACTACCGGGAAGCCTTCGCTGTGCAGACGTTCGCCATAGCTCAGGGTGTCATCGCCACCGATGGGGATGAGCGTATCAATCTTGAGGAATTCCAGATTCTTGAGCACATGTGGCGTAAAGTCGCGGGGGCGCGTATCCGATTCTTCCGCTTCCGGGTGTTCCGGGTCACGCAGGAATTCCGGCACTTTATCCGGCTTGACCTTGCTCGGCTTGGTACGGCTGGTATGCAAAAAAGTACCACCGGTGCGGTCGATGGTGCGGACCAGCATGCGATCAAGTTTGATGAAGTGCTTGTGGAACGTATCGGGATCATCTGGATTGAGTTCAAAGATGCCGCCCCAACCCCGCCGCAAGCCGATGACCTCGTGGCCTTCATCAATCGCCCGATTCACAACAGCCTTAATCGTTGGGTTCAAACCAGGGACATCACCGCCGCCTGTCAAAATACCAATTCTCATCGCAACAATCCTTTTAAATACGTAAACTAATTTGATGACGGAGCATACCCCGCCAACAGGTTCGCTTGAAACGCTAACCTTATCCGAGGATACACCAGATTCACCCTTCAATTTTAACGCTTATGTGGATTGTCTTGGCGCGTTTCAAAGCCTAGAGTAACGTCTGTCTAAAAAAATGGTGTTTTCTATCACCACCTGTACGCGCAAGTTTTTTGATGTGTCAAACAGTATGGCTAGGCTGTACGCCGGGACGATGCATTTGCAGCAGCCCGACAGCGATCAGCGCCAGCACAGCACCCGATACAAAGGGCGCTGCTGGGCCAAAGAGCTGCCACAAAATGCCCGCCAGCACGCTCGCTGGGAGCGCCATCAACCCAACGACGGCATTGTATAAGCCGTAAGCTGTGCCTCGCTTTTCCGAGGGGACTAGGTCCGCGACATAGGCTTTAGCTGTGCCTTCGACTGCCGCGTAGTAAATGCCATACAGCGCATACACTAGCCAGATTTGCTCGCCCGTGTTGGCCCCCGCAAAGCCCAGGTAGATCAATCCATAGGCCAGCCAACCCCCGATTATCAAACGCCTGCGCCCGATCTTATCTGACCAGGCTCCTAGCGGACCGGATAGCACAGAATAGACCACATTAAAAGTAATCAGCATGGCCGTGATGCCGACGACGCTCAGGCCGCGCTCCTGGGCCCGCAGCACCAGAAAGGCATCTGACGAATTGCCCAACGTGAAAATCGCAATCACGACCAGAAAATATTTGAAGTCTGGGTTCAAGCCAGCCAGTGAGAGCCGTACAGGCGCTGACTTTTTCTCTGAACGGACCTCACGCGCAAAACCGATCAACACGCCTACCGCCAGCAGTGCCGGAATTGTGCTGACGATGACCAATGTCTGGAACATCTCGCGCGTCATCGCCAGGGATTCAGCCTGCGTGGCCATCACGACAACCAGCGCGATAGTTAGCCCCAGGACCGCGCCAGCCGTATCCCCTGCACGATGCAGCCCGAAAGCCAATCCACGATGCTCTGGTTGAATGCTGTCGGCAATCAGGGCGTCACGCGGTGCCGTGCGGATGCCTTTGCCGACCCGGTCAGAAAAGCGCACCAGCAGGACGCCAGCCCAGGTCGCGGTGAAGTACAAAAACGGCTTGCTGATTGCTGAAATGCCGTACCCAGCGACAGCCAGCCATTTGCGGGTGCTCAATTTATCAGATAGCCAACCGGAGGCCAATTTCAACAGTGAAGAGGTCGTTTCCGCAATGCCCTCAATGATGCCAATGACAGCGGTAGGGGTTCCAAGCACATTCGCCAAAAACAGCGGCAGCAGGGTGAGTAGCATCTCACTGGAGACATCGGTCAAAAAACTGGTAGCGGTTGCTGCCCACACATTCCGGGGTAATTTCCGTAGCGGATTACGATTTTCTTCAAGGGGCATGAAAATTAAACGATTCAATAAGTTGAAAAAAATCTATTATAGCTCGCTTCCTCAGAATGTGATCATAATACAGTTTTGCAAGGGTCCCAGATTGGCTTTGTGATCTTTGCCCCTTTGTGGTTCAATATAGCTTCCTTGTAGCCTTCTCCTAGCGTTGGTCTAATTGTTGATGCCGAAAATGACAGCCTTTATTGAAAGTGCCATGCAGCAGCGCCACATTCCTGGCGCGGCTCTGGCTATTTTGCGGGGTACGGATGTCCTCTACGAAGGCTATCATGGGCTGGCGAACCTTGAGCACAACGCTTCGGTTTTGCCCGATACCATGTGGGAGATCGCATCCATCACCAAGCCCTTTACCGCCCAGGCCATTTTGCTGCTGGCCGATGCCAACCGCCTGAATCTGGATGCTCCCCTGGCGGCCTACGTCCCGGATTTACCCCATGCTTGGCGCAAGATCACGCCGCGCCACTGCCTTGCACATCAATCGGGCATTCCATCCTACACTGACGCCATCAACTACTGGGAGCATTCTCGCAAGGATAAAACCCATAGCGAAGTGCTGGCCCTGGTCAAAGATCAGCCTGTACTGTTCCAACCGGGTCAACGTCACAATTATGACAACACCGGCTACTATCTATTGGGCATGATGATCGAAGCCATTACGGGCGTGACCTACAGTGAAGCCATTCAGGAGTTGGTTTGTGCACCATTGGGTCTGGTGCATACCCGTGCTAACGACTACAGCACCATCATGCCGAACCGGGCCGCTGGCTACAACTACGAAGGTGACCAGCTCGTCAACAAGCCGCCCTACAGCACTTCGAACACCTTTAGCGGTGGCGTCCTGGTGACGACCCTCTCCGACCTGATGCAGTGGAGCCGTGCGCTAAAGCCAGATGTCTTGCTGCCTGCCACCACGCTGGAAGCCATGCTCACGCCCTATCTATCGAGAGAAGCCAACGAGCGCAAGTTCAACTACACCATGAGCCTCGGCTGGTATCTGGTCGATCATGAATATGGTCGCTTCATCGGTCATAATGGCTCGATAGTCGTCTTTGCCTCGGCCTTTGCCTACTTCCCGGACCGTGACCTGACGCTCATCAGCCTGTCCAACCAGGGCAGCGTCAAGATGCCCCACGCCCTCATTTTCGACACCGCCCGCGAACTTCTGCCAGAACTCACTTAGATCCTAGTCATGTTATGGGGCGACTTTTGCCTGCTGCTAAATGACTAAGAAAGGCATCCTTGCCCCTCATGGGGAAAGGACTTGAGGATAGGGGTCTGACGGGAAAATATGCCCGCTTAGCGCTTTACCAGCCCCAGATCAATGAGGCTCTGGCCCGCATCGATGAGGGTGGTTTCTAAGGGGCGCGGTTGCCAACCGAGCACGCGCTTGGCCTGCTCATTGGAAAAATGCGTTTCATGACCGAGCTGGTCTACCACCAGCCGCGCTTGCTGGTCGAACAGTGCAAAGAGCCGCACGGCGAAATCCGGTAATTGCATCGTCGGGATGCGATAGCCTTTTTCAGCGAAGTGGTTGTCGAGTATGATAGCGATCTCTTTTGTCGTCAGCAGCCCATTATCGACACAAAAACGTTTGCCAGCCGCTTCGGGTGTCGTCATCGCCAACAGATGCGCCGCCGCCACATCGCGCGTATCGACAATGCTCCAACTCAAGCGCGGCAATCCTGGCATATCCCGCCGCAGCAGCTTGCGAATGATCTCAATCGATGTGCTGAAGCGCTCATCGAATACGGGGCCAATGACATAGACCGGGTTGATGGTCGCTAGTTCCATGTCAGGATGATCTGCCACAAAATCCCAGGCGGCGCGTTCGGCCAGGGCTTTACTCTTGGGGTAAGCGCCGATGTCCTGCGTTGGGTCGGCCCAATCGCTTTCGGTCCAGATGCGCTGGTTGTCCGTCATGCGGGGGTCGTGCATGGCGGCCACTGATGACGTCATCACCACCCGTTTGATGCCTGCTTTGTGGGCCGCTTGCATCACGCGCCGCGTGCCCTGCAACGCTGGCTGAATGAGATCATCTTCGGAGTTGAGCTTGCCGCTGGGGACAGGCGATGCCACATGCATGACGTATTCCAGGCCCTGCATGGCCTCATCCCAACCGGCATCTTGCATCAGGTCAGCCGTGACAAAGTCAAGCTGGCGATCATCTTTGATGTCTTTTGCGAAGATCGACCTCAGTCGTGCCTCATGTTTGGTGGAGCGTAACGTACCGCGTACGGCATAGCCTTGCTGCAAGAGGTGTTGCACGACATGCATCGCAATATAGCCGGATGCACCTGTGACTAGTATCCGCGATTGAATGGTCATAGCGCCGATCCTTCGCTTATTTTTGGAAGAACGGATAGCTTGCGTCTAGCAGATAGCCCAGTATACCCAATACGGCCAGGGTCGTCGCCAATGTCAAAAAGGCATCCTGAGAGATGAAACCCACCAGCACAATCGGAATCCCGCACACCAGGACAGCCGTTTCGTAGGGCAGCGTTCGTTTGAAAACGTTCGTTTCCGGGATGACCTCAAAGGCTTGGCAAATCGTCAGAATCAAGCCAATCGCCAGCACGAACAGGCTGACCATCGGGATATGCGCCGGGATGCTCAGCCCAAGCGCAATGACGCATCCCACATAGATCAAGGCAAAGGAATACAGGCTGTGCGCCGCTAAAACTTGTGGAATCGGTACAGGTAAGAATTGCCGCAGCCAGGGCTGTTGCATGGCGCTGCGGAATGTCGGGATGATGTCCGGCCTGCGGCTCATCATCAGCGCCAGTAGAATCACTACCCACGTTTGTACTTGGCTCAGGCTGCTGACGGACAGAAGCGTGCCAGCAAGCGACCCCATCAGCAGTCCTTGCCCAATAAGCTGCAACGGACTCAGCACAGAGACGCGCATGGACATTAGCATAGACTGGCTCAGCAACGTGACGAAGTCATTGCGCTCAGTTATCAAAGAGAAGCGAATCCGCTTTTTCTTCATCAGCTTGTGTTGCTTCTGGATGCGTGCGATCAGGTCGCGTGCATAGTATCCGGCATACGGTCCCAGCCGCGCGATGCGCGCATACATCTGGTTGGCCTCAATGATGATGGGCATATCCACCCGCCGCGCTGACAGCACCAGCATGATGGTTGCTATCACACTCAGCGCCACCAGGACCAGCCATAGGGGTAGGGCAGGTGTGCTCATCGCTGCCGAGGCCCATACATGACCGGGCCACAACCCTACTTGGGGTAGCCACAAGGCCAGCAAAATCATCGCTGGGAAGATCGCCCACAGCGCTTGTCGGTTGATCGTTGCTTTCGCCTGTAAGCGATACAGCGAGATTGCCCAGGCTGCGGCGGAGCTCGTATAAGCGATGAAAACCATCATTATCGCGGCGTATAACCCGGCGAACCCGGCATAGTCCGGCGACGTGGGGAAAGCCTGGAACATCCCTAGCAGGCAGCTAACAACCGCCAGCCCGAAGATCGGCAGCCAGGTGTTCCGCAGCAGATTGACCCACATCAAGGCGCCGCGATGAACGGGCGAAATCGCCAGATAGGCGATGTCCGCGCCACTCAACCGCGCAGGTTGCTTCCTGAAAACGATGAACAGGTAAGCCACCTGCGCCATAAAAATCAAAATCGGCAAGCCCTGTCCGATGGATGGGGCTACATCCAGCGGCAGCATGCGGCTCATCTGGTAGACCGACTCCGTCGCATAGGCCCACATAAAAAACACCCAGTACAGCCAGAACAGCCCAACATAGATGCGGTAAAAGTGCGTGTCCTTGGGGTCCATCCCCAGGACGCGCAGCCAGTAAGCAGCTTTGCTCTTTAAGCGTTTGGCTTCCAGACGCAGCAGGGTAATGAGGTCATTCATCGCTGGCCACTTCATCTACAAGCGACGGGTCGTCAGACGACGGATCTGCCAGCGGTGTTTCTGTATCCGGCTCTTCGTAATCGGGTTCCTCGTAATTGAGCAGCGAAGACATATTGTTAAAGTGGGCGGCATCAACGAACTGCGTTTGTTGATGTTGCAGCAGCAGATGCCGATCCGCATGTTTGCCTTCTGGCAGCATATGGCTGCTCATCAGGATGTAAGCCCCTTGCTGTTGCAGGCTTTCTAATTCCTGCCATACGGTCTCAATGGCGTTGATGTCCAGCGGACCAAATGGCTCATCCAGGAAAATGACCTGCGGACTGACCATCAACGCCATGATGATCGCCAACTTCTGGCGCATCCCGCGGGATAGGCTGAAGGGGAAAGCTGTTTCGATGTCTTCCAGCTCGAACACATCAAGCAGGCGAATGGCTTCGTCTTCCCAATCGGCCATATGATATAGGTTGCCAATTAGTTCCAGGTGCTCCCAAACGGTCAGCTCATCATAAAAATCGGGCACATCTGGTACAAAAATAACCTTGGGGTCTTTGGCGGATTGCGCCTGATGCAATTCAATCTCGTTGACAGTGATCGTACCTGCTCCGGGTTTGGACCATCCGGCCAGGCAGCGTAAAAGCGTGGATTTACCCGCGCCGTTGCGCCCCACCAGCATGGCAATTTCACCGGGATAAAGCGCAAACGAGACATCTTGCAGGACGTGGTGCGGTCCATAGCTGTAAGACAGATTGCGTACATTTAACATGGTTGGCACTTTGTATGTTGTTGATCGTTCGATGTGCTTCTGAGGCATTCTAGTCCTCTAATTTCAATTATGAAACCGGGACCGTCCGCGTAAGTCCATGTAATGCCTGGGATAAGCATGGCTCAGGTTGCAATTTTGTCGGGCATTCTGTACCCTTCACAGCAGATTCATAACGGCTTACCCAAAGGTAACAGGCACCCTATGAACATTGATCCTATTCTGCAAGCGGCCCGTCAGGCGGCTTGGCTCTGCCGAGAAGTCCAGCACAACAGCTTTAAGAGCGCTACCAAAACCAGCCTGGACAAACAGCATACCGAGCCTGTTACCATTGCTGACTACGGCAGTCAGGCGATTATTTGCCGCGCATTGTCCCAAAGTTTCCCGGATGATGCTATCTACGCAGAAGAAGCCGGGGATCAGTTCGCCAATTTGCTGGCTGATGAGCATCGCGCGCGCGTTGTCCAACTCCTGAATGACATTCTCGATGTGTCCGTGACGACCGATGATGTCGTGCGCTGGCTGGACTTCGGCAAAGATCGCCAGGGACAGGCCGCCCGTACCTGGGTCATCGACCCGATTGATGGCACCAAGGGTTTTATCGCCATGCGTCACTATGCGATTGCCATTGGTTTGCTCGATGAAAATATGCAGGCTGTGGGCGGCGTCATGGCGGCCCCCGGTTATGGCGATGGTGTCAGTGGCTATGACGAAGAAGGCGCCCTATTTTACGTCCGCGATGGCAAAGCCTATCAGGAGCCGCTCAACGGCGGTGAAGCCATTGAAATCAAGCCATCCACCCGCACCGAATCCGCGACCATTCGTATTGTCCAGAGCTTTGAGCGCTCGCATGCCAGTAAAGACCGTATGCGCCGCGTGTTTGACGATGCCGGTTTGGTGGATGCCACCGTCATTGATATGGACAGCATGGAAAAATACGCCCTGATTGCCAATGGCGAAGCGGATGTGCTCATGCGTATTCCGCTGCTGGGCAGCACTCGCCGCCACAAAATTTGGGATCATGTTGCCGGGGTGGCGCTGGTACTGGCGGCTGGTGGCCGCGCTACCGACCTCGATGGCTCGCCTTTGCTGTTCACCGATGGCAACAATATGCCCAACCAGGGCATGATCGTCACCAGCGGCGTCTATCATGATGCCCTCGTCAGCGCGACCCAGGCCCTATTAAAAGAAGAATCGCAGTCATCCTAGGCGTCACTCGCCCTGGGTTGACCTATTTCAGATCGAGAGCCTATAGATGGGCCAGGTTTTAACGTTACACCGAGCAAAAATCATCCGTGATGCCATGCATACGGCTGGGCACAAGCTGGTCTTTACCAATGGCCACTTTGACTTGCTGCATGTCGGTCATCTGGATTACCTGGAAAAAGCGCGTGCCCTGGGCGATGCGCTCTTTGTGGGCGTCAATGGCGATCCTTCAAGCGAACGTTTGAAGGGCAGTGGTCGGCCCATCGTCCCGGCAGCGGAACGCGCCCGTTTGTTAGCGGCGCTGGTCCCGGTGACAGCCGCCATCATCTTTGAAGATGACACCGCCGATGAACTGATCCGGGCGTTGCGACCGGATGTTTACGTCAAAGGTGGCGATTATGCCCATAAGCCGCTGCCGGAGCGTACTCTGGTGGAGTCCTACGGTGGCCAGGTTCACCTGATTGACTTTTTGCCGGACCATAGCACGACCCAACTCATTCAGCGCATTCGGGCGCTGCCGCGCATCTGATGACCCGCGATACACCGCCCATAGACCCACTCGACCTCGATCCCATTGCACCCGATTCTGACGCATCCAATCAGCAGCAGACGGATGCCCAGGTCGCTGGGGCGACAGCGGTGCTCTCCATTGGTAACATCGCCAGCCGCGTGTTGGGCCTCGTCCGGGAACAGGTGCTAACGTACCTGTTTGGGGCTTCAGCCGCCATTGATGCCTTCCAGACCGCTAGCATCATCCCACGTACCATTTACGACTTGCTGATCGGTGGCCAACTTAACGGGGCTATCGTCCCTGTCCTGAGCGAGGTTGTACAGACAGAAGGCCGCGACGCTCTGTGGCGGGTGGTATCCGGTCTGGTCAGCATCGTCATGACCCTGCTGATCGGCCTGTTTTTCATTGTGCAGCTATTTGCTCCGCAGTTGGTCCAGTTGACAGCCAGCGGTACCAGCGCCGCTACCCAGGCCCTCGCCGTTGATTTACTGCGAATCACCTCTCCCGGCTTGATCTTCCTGGGCTTGTTCGCAGTGCTTTCCGGCACATTATTTTCGCTCAAATCCTTTGTGTGGCCCGCCTTGGCGACCCTGGTCTTTAATGCCTGCATTGCTGGATTTACGGTGCTGCTGGCCCCACCTGTGACTATCCTGCTCAATACCAACCCCATCGCGCCAGTCGCCATTGCGCGGCCTGACAGCGGCATTGCCGCGGCCGCCATCGGCTGGACGCTAGGCGCTTTGGCTCAGTTATTGCTGCAAATGTGGGGACTACGTCGTAGTAAAATCCGCCTGACCATCGACTGGCGGCATCCGGCACTGCGCAAAATGGGCAAGCTCTATTTGCCAGTGATGGCTTCGCTGCTGCTGGATACGCTCATCGTGCGTTTCTTCACCTACAATCAGGCCACCCAAACGGGCGTCGTCGGTGCGCTGGGCTATATGCAATGGGCCACCACCCTGATCCAATTCCCGCAAGGTTTGGTAGCGACCGCCATCGCTCTGGCTATTCTGCCGACCCTCAGTGAACAGAGCACCGCCACCAATGAACGCGCGTTCCGGGGTACATTGGGCCTGGGCCTGCGCCTGACGTGGGTGCTCATTATTCCGGCGATGATTGGCATGTTTGTGTTGGCACAACCGCTGGTGATGCTGCTGTTTGAGCGCGGTGCTTTCACCTCGGAGGCAACGGCGATTGTGGTACAGGCGACCCGCATTTACCTGATCGGCTTGCCCTTTGCCGCTATTGACCTGCTGTTGGTCTATGCCTTTTATGCCCGTAAAGACACCCTGACTCCCGCGCTGATTGGCGTGGCCAGTCATGTCGTCTATATCATCACGCTGCTGCTCTTGCTGGAACCATTGGGATTGTTCGCTATCATGGCCGCGGATGCCGTCAAGCACCTGACGCATGTGTCGATTAGTGTCGTGCTGCTGCGGCGACGGATTAGCGGCTTTGGTGACCGCGACCGCATCATATCGACCGGGTTACGCACATTGGTTGCTTCGGCGGGGATGGGGATTGTCGGCTGGGTGACGCTACCGTATTTTGTGGAGGCTATCGGCACCAGCGGCTTGCTACAAAAAGCTCTGCTGATGCTCGTCAGTGGTGGACTGACAGGCGGCGTATTCCTGCTGCTGGCCTACCTCCTGCGCATCGAAGAACTGCGCTGGATTTTCCGCCTTGTTCGTTCCCGCCTGGGCCGTACGTAAGCCTGTGCTACAGGTGTAGCAGTAAGATATGACTTGCCCTTGGTCAAGCTAAAAACTAATAACTAACGACTAAAAACTCTCAGCTAATTACTGCCGCCGGCATCCTCATAAACATCACCGTACCACATGGTGATGCCATTCTCACCGAAGCGCCGCAGCTCGTTCCCCGCTTCCTGACCTTCCGGCGTTAGCAGCGCCTTCTCCATCGTCGCATGATCTTTAAAGTACAGTTCCATCACCCGGAAAAAGGGTGCTTGGCCCGAAGGACTGCCCGTCAAATGTACCACCTGTCGCCGTTCAATATCCGGCATGCGCTCGACCAGTGCCAGAAAATCGGTATAGGCATTTTCAAAGATGAAGGTGTCTTGTGGGTGATGGAACATGACAACGAACTTGGTCATGGGGCCTCGCTTACTTGGGAATCGTGTTCAACGTGCGCCCGATTATAAGACACCTCGCCCTAGCATGGCAGGGCATAGATTGATTCCATGTTGTGAACATGCTGACATTGTCAACATGCCGATTCCATGTTTACACGCACATCGTAGGGATGCAGCATGCTGCATCCGGCTCTCGCTTGCTTTAGCTATTGTAGGGACACAGCACGCTGTGTCCGGCCCTCGCTAGTTTTAGGTACCGTAGGGGCACAATACATTGTGCCCGCGAACGTCCCGCCCCAACAAAAAAGAGGACCCGCAGGCCCTCTTTTCGACTTGATTGCTCGTATCGCTTACGGACTATGCACGCCGCTTGCGATATGCGCCGCCCATCCCAAAGATAAGGGCTGCGCCTGCCATCAGCAAGGCAATCGCCACGATCTCTTGTGACCAGGGCGCGTCACCGGTTGCTGGTAGCTGGCTAACCAGAGACAGGGTGCCGCTGGTGGTCGCCAGGGTGGTGCCATTGCCGTACAGTGTGCCGTTCATGACCACGCTCGATTGGCTGTAATTGGTCGGGATCAGGGTGTTGATGGTGATTATCACCTGTTCCCCGGCCTGGATCACATCCTGTGCGAACTGGACCACATTCTGCTGCGCGGATTGGCTGAAGCTGCGCGGTTGGCCCAACGGACCCATCGTATAGCGAGCATCGGCCAACTGCGTCCCGGTGCTGACCGTACCACTGGTGCTGGTCGCGCTCTGGATGCTGATATTACCGGGCAGCGTCAGGTTGATGCTGGCGTCGTTGATGGCTGCGCCTGTCGTGTTGTTGATGCTAACTTTCCATTCGACGCTATCACCCGGTTGGGCGAAAACGTTCATCGGTGTGATAGCGAACAGCATATTGGGAACGACGAAGTCGCCGATAGTTTCGCCACCGCTGGAGCCACTTTTGACCGGGGTGACATTACACGTCTCGATATTGCCACCCACGCAGATACGCCGTGCCGCCGTGTTGTTGGAAGTGTCCGTTTCGGTGTTGCCGCTGGTCGCACTGTATGACACATCCGTTGTGATGACCAGATCGCGGCCTTCGGTCCCGGCATCAACTGTGGAAGCCACCTGCAACGTGAGCAGGAAATTGGGCGGTACGACAGTCTTGCCATAGTCGCAGGTGATGACTGTCGGGCTGCCGCTGCCACCCGTAACACTGCTGACTGTCGGGCAGTCATCGCCAGTGTAGGTCAGGCCAATCGGCAGTGTATGTTCGATGACCACACCTTCTGCAGGTGCGGGACCATTATTGGTTGCCTCCGCCATGGTAGCCATGATCGCGCCTTCTGCCGGGGTTTCCTCACTGGCGTTGATGCCTGCCTCAAGGTCGGCTTCACCGCTGATGTCCATCGTGAGCACTTCCACGCGGTTGCCGCTGGCATTGTGATGATGCAGCAGCAAGATTTCCGGCGGTGTGGTCGTGCTGCTCAGGTCATAATCAACCGGGATGTACAGCCCGTCGAAGTCCGGGTACCAGGGCATGCCTGGGAAGGGACCGCCTTGCAAGCCACTGTCATCATTGAAGCTAAAGGGTGCTGTTGCGATGTCGTAGCTGATGTACGGCCCTGGCGTTGTAATGCGTGTCGAATCAGTGAAGTTCAACTCGCCCAGGACATCCACATAGAAGTTGATGTTGGAGTCGGCACTGGTCAGCCCCAGGTCACTTGCCGGGATGGGGAAGACCACGACGTTGTTGTTCAGTAGATATGTGTCGTATGTATTTGCTAAGTACTCGTTCGGAATAAGCAAGTCTAGGACAGAAGACGTGTTCAAATCCTGCCAGAAGCCGATGAAAACATCACTGGGATCATCAGCCACGCCGAACGCACTGGCGGCGGTTCCCAGGTCCCAGTTAAACAGATTCAAATCTTCGACCTGATCACCATCGGTGTCAAAGTAAATATCGAACAGTGTTTCATAGGCGTTGGCTGTGCTCCAATCGCCGTAGACCGTGAGCGCCATGTAGATGGTCGTATCAGCCAGGGCCGCATTCAGATTGCCATCATTTTCACTCAGCCAATAGCTTAAATCCGATGCCAGTCCGATGTACTGCAAGTCGCCTCGGTCGTACCCGGCTGGGCTGAAGGCGTCGTTCGGGCTTTCATATACCTTCTCAAAGGCTGTGACCATCGACAACGTATCGTAAGGCCAATTCACGCCGGTAAAGATGTCTGTACCGGTCAGGTCGATGGTGGTGACGCCTGTTGCCGCTGTGCTGACGGTGACGGTATCGTCGGCTGCTGCCATATTAGAAGCCGGACGCGGTACGGCATGCACGGCTACGCGCAAGCTGCTGCTCGTATCCGTCGGTGTCAGCACCACATAGCCGCCTTCTTCCGCCACGAAGTGACGGGGGCCACTAGCGAGCAGCCTGCTCTGGATGAGGTCGGTCGTCGCATCCGGCGTATGCGGTTGGCTGGCGGTTGGGTCCAGCGTCAGCGTAACGGTGACCGTTGTACTGCCTCCCGCCGGAACATTGATGCTCGATGGCGACACGCTGAACGCGGCCATTGACGTGTCATTGCGCTGGTCGAACGTGACGTTATACGTCCGCGGTGTTGCCCCCAGGTTACGTACGGTGATTGTCTGGTTGATGGTCTGGGCTGTCACCGCTTCGATCAGGCCGAAGGAGACGCTCACGCGCTCTGGTGCGTTGGTCGCATAAGCCACCGTCTCTGTATTAATCGCATTGGCCAGGTCCACACGGCCACTACCCACCCGGCTGACGCCATAGTTCGAGCCTGTCTGGTCCGGTTGGGTCCAGACATCGTTTGCCGCCGTATTCATCAACAGCGCCTTGATCTGGCCAACGGTCCAGGTGGGATGTAGCTCGCGCATGAGCGCAGCCGACCCGGTGACATGCGGGGATGCCATTGACGTACCGCCCAGGGTGGTGCCTTCCGTCCCGCTGCCGACATCTGTGCTGAATATGAAGTCACCAGGGGCGGCCAGGTCGGGTTTCAGGATTTGCAGGCCGGTTTCCGCATCCATACGCGGCCCGCGTGACGAGAAGCTGCTGAGCTGGTCGCCTTCGCTAAAGCTGAGTGTCGTCTTTAGTGTGGAGTCCATTGTGGCGTTAAATGCGCTTGGGTTGGCCAGAATATTGAGGCCATCTTCGCGCAGGATCGACATGCAAGCAACCGGAGCCTTGCCCGTACCATAACCACAGCTCAACAGGATGAAGGGTGCGTCCTCTGCGGGTGTCACGGCCAGGATACCTGCAAGCTGGCCCCCACTGCCATCGCCCACGTAACCCAGCGTATCAACAGCGGTCGTCATACGGGTGTTCGACCCACATGCGCCATCATTCCAGTCGAAAATGACGATGTACGGATCGCTGTCATCGGGTACGCTGGTATAGTCACTTGCGGAACAGCCCCCTGTGCCGCCGCTGCCTGCATCGCCAACACGCACGACATCGGCTGGACCAAAGGTGCCCGTGGCCCCGTTCACTGATTGGGCCGCTGGAATCGTTGTGGGGTAGCTGGCATAACTGCCATCACCCACATTAAGCTGGACGCCGTTGTAGCTCGTGTCATTGGTGGTCGATGCCACCGCAATTGCACTTTCGGCTACGTTGGGCGCGCCGTTGACGTAGAAGGTGTCGCCTTCATTACCCGCGCTGCCGACCATAACGACGCCAGCTTGCGAAGCGAGGTCGAACTGCTGCGTCAGGAATTCCTGTGGGCTACCATAGAATCCGCCGTAGCTGTTGTTGGTGACATCCAGGCGGTCATCTGGGTTGAGGTCGCCGTTGGGGTCCATCGCGAATTCAAGCGCCTGGGCTGCGGCCGTAAAACTCACTGAAGAGCTGCAATCACCGATTTTTAATGCATAAATGTCGGCTTGTGGGGCTACACCGGGACCAATTTTGAGATTGAAGGCTGTGACCGAGGCATCATAAGGTCCGGTATAGGTAGTGCCGTTATCATTGACGCCGCTACCCGCCGCTGTACCCGCCACATGCGACCCATGCCCATTACAATCGATGGGGTCATCATCTGGGTTAAGCGGCGCGCCTGCACTCCATCCGTCACCGACGAAATCGTAGCCACCAACAACCCGGCTGCCATCAAAACCAATGTCAGCGAGGGTACTGCTGTCATTGCTGCTATACGTCGCGCTGCTGCCGCTGCCATTGAAGTTCGCATGGGTATAGTCCACGCCACTGTCGATGATGCCCACGCGGATACCCGTGCCTGTCATGCCTGTGTCGTTCTCCCAGGCACTAATCGCACCGATGAAGGGCACGCTGTCGGCGTTGGTCAATTCACCAAATTGATCGGGAATAACCCGTGCCACACCGGGCAGCGCGTTGATGGCATCCAGGTTGGCCGCGTCGATTCGCATGACCAGGGCGTTCCCTGTAATGGTGATATGGCCCAGCGTCTGCACATTGAACTGGCTTTGCATCGTGCTCAGTAAACTTTGCTGCTGTGCCATCAGGCTCACACTGCGGCTGGCCACCTGCGGGACGAGGGCGTCCGGGTTGGCTGCGCTCTGGCTCTGCCAGATGCTGCCAGCGGCGGCACCTTCTAGCTCCACCAGCACCGTAATCGGCCCACTTTCAGGAACAATTGCGTTTGGCAGCACATAATCCGGGTCGAGCGCACCGAGCGCTTCAATGTCCAGCGTGCTGCGTGTCAGGCCCAGGTCATTGCGATTGATGGTAGGACGCACCGGCGTGTCGTCATCGACCTGGGCACGGCTGATGCTATTGGCGTTGATGCTGCTGGGCGGTTCCTGGGCACTGCTGGCACCAATGGCCAGGACCAGGCATAAAATCAGCGCGAACGTTATGCTGCGCTGTGTCATTAGACGTAAACGGTGTATTTTCATGTATCTATCCCCAAATAGATAAGCAATATAGCGCCATGCCCCATACATGACGCTTATCGTAAAAGCTTCCGGTCCCTAACGCGATTCCGGCGTGATGACCGGATAACTTGGCACAACGGGTCCAGGTCTGACTCCAGGTGTGATAGGAATTTGCTGGCTCGTGACATCTACGGATAGCATGCGGGCTTGTCCCCGTAATGCGTCTGCGATAGCGACATCGCCAGCAATAACCACGACCACTGTGGCCCAGCGCCCCTGGAACAGGAAACGTGCTTGCGGATCAATGGCCTGTGCTTGCGCTAAAACGTCTTGCATCAGCGCATCGATCCTGGCGTTTTGGGCATCCAGTGCCGCCATAAACTGCGTCAGGCTGCCCCCTGCCTGCCTGAACTGCTGCCATGCTACCTGGCTGAGCGGCTCTATATCCAAAACCAGGGTGATTTGGCCTTGTGACTGTGCCGCCAGGGTGGCGTTCGGAACGATGGGCATCGGCGTGCTAATAGGCAATCCTTGCCGACCGGGTAGGACGCGCGTCGGCAACGGCCTGTCCTGAGCCATGACAACGCTGCTCTCTCCGCTATAGGCCGCCGCTATCACAAGTGAAGCGATCGTCAACGAAATCAGCAATGCGACGTCTAGAAAACCCTTTTTGATGATGGGCAAACCATACACCTATATTGGCAGTTAATGTAACAATGCTTTTTACCATTTTCACGGAGTACCCGCAACAAAGTAATCGCTGTAGGTTAAGCGACATGTCGTTTTGTGGATTGGTATCTATTAAAGATGTATTTTGAGAGAGGTATGTGCTCAGGCAGGTTGTTCGGCTTCGCTATGTGTCTTGGGGCTGGCCATCGGCATCTCCTGGGTGCGCGATTCATCTGAAATCGGATTGCCTGCGACCGCATAAATCAGCACACCCACCGCCGACAGCGCGAAACTCGCCAACGTGCCAAAAGCCTGCAATTGCCCGAAGTAAATATCCGTCGTTTCCGTGCGGAGATGGCTACCGAAGCCCAGAATATCCGATAAGCCAGCCAGGGAGGCGAACAGCAGCCCGGTCAAGGCCAGCCGAATGCCGATCTGCTGGGCCAGGTTGGATGGCACGCCCAGGTAAAAGGTGAATTTGACATAGGTAATCGCGCCCAGCATCAGCAGCGATTCGCCAATCAGCAGCAGCGCGACCTGTACCACGCCAATCGCGGGTGTATCGCGCACGCCAGTGATGCCTGGGAACAGGCCCATCATCGCCAGCATGATGCCCATCGCCCCAATTGCTATACCTACCTGCCCAAATCGCTGCATAAGACTCGCACTTCGTTTGTTACCGTAGGGGCACGACATGTTGTGCCCAAAACCAACTTTGCTTCTGCCGTAGGGGCACAATATATTGTGCCCCTACACCTCATTTATGCTACGTTGGCAATGTCTGGCGCAATTTACGCACCATATTGCCGCCGAAAATGGCCGCGACGTCTTCTTCACTGTATCCGCGCTCGTACAGGCCATCTTTCAAATGCCACAAATCCGTAACCGTATCGATCTCCTGCGGTGTACTGGCGGCCCCAAAACCACCATCGAAGTCGCTACCGAAACCGACATGGCGCGCACTGCCTGTGAGTTGGCACACGTAGTCGATGATGTCGTATATAACGCTGACAGGTACCTGCGGGTCGCCCAGCCGCCAGCCCTGCTGCAAAAATTGATTATACATCACCACGCCCATGACCCCATCGCGCTCTGCCAGCAGCCGGATCATTTCATCGCTGAAGTGGCGATCCGTGTTGCAGAATTTACGCGGGTTGGTGTGGCTGGCGATAATCTGTCCCTCATAGCGCTCCAGTGATTCATAGACAGCTTGTTCGGCCATATGCGATAGATCGAGCAGGGCGTTGTAGTTGCTCATCTGCCCGAGCAGGTCGTTGCCCAGGGCAGTCAATCCACCGGGAGCGCCTGTGCCGCCACTGTAGCGCGTACCGTGCCATGCCGTACCCAGGACGCGCACCCCGCGTTCATACCATTCATCGAACTGTTCCGGCTCAATAATGGGGTCCGCGCCTTCCATCAGCACCACCAGCCCATGACGCCGTTCGTTAGGCGGCTTTTCGCCCTCCCAACTGGCCAGCACCGTATCCAGATCGGCCTGATTTTGTACCAGAATGATGCGCTCGTCTTCATCCGCCAGCCGATGGTAATAATCGAGTTGGCGCGAAGCGGCTTCGTAGGCTTCTGTCGGATTGCGATAGGTGGGTTCTTGGCCAGGAACCTTGCTGCTGGTGAGGCCAGCTTGTCCTGGCGCCACGAACAGCGTCGAGAACACCAGCGCCACTCGACCGAGAACCGCATCTGGCATGCCGATAGTCGCCAGCGGGTAGCCGGTTCCAGCTTCATTCTGGCGATGCTTGAGCGCACCAACGCGGTAATCACGCAGATAAATCGCCTGATTGTAGGCAATATCCTGATGGGCATCGACGATAAACATAGGGCCGCCTGTCTTTTACATAGTAAATATCACGCCCCACATTCTAGCGCCCCACATCCCATTTGGCGATGTCCGCTCAGCAAGACCTTTATTCACCGTCCTCGCTGCTATCGAACCTCACCACATCTTCAACTAATAGCAAAGCGTTATCGTTGTCACCTGTCACCAATTCGACGACCTGATGATAAGGTCTTCTGTCGATCCGATCATGTCGAATGAACTGATATGAAGAGGTCGAGTTGTAGCTTTTCGGCAAAATTCGATGCACTTTCTCACAATTCAAGCTCAATAAATCGCACTCATAGATATCCATCTGTTCGAAAATGAGTGCCCCTGGCTTGGCATAATAGATCGCATAATAGTTATGGGTACTTGTTGAAGTATGCAGAAATAAACCACCACGACTCCCCCACGCTTGGTTTCCATAAGCGCGGGAACCATTGCAAAGCGCGATACTAACCACACATGCTGAAAGAGCAATGACCTTCATTTTGTTGCGAGGCAGGGTCAGTTCCCTGAATTTGGCAACAAACCACATGGCAATCGTCGCACCTATTAATGCCACCAACAGCATATCTATTTCATTTTCTGCTGTTGATCCGAGCCCAGATAATAAGAATCCAGCAATGGGTATGGTAAACATGGAGACAAGGCCACCACATACAATGGCGAAAATTCGCGCAAGTACATGCCATGTAGAGAGAATATCCCAGCGCCGCATCAACCAGAAGAATATGATGAATGCCAAAATCAGAACGTAGGAAATGTCGTATCCCCATCCCCACCGTGATTTGAACGCAATAGCACCCAAACTCACATCCAAACGGAAGAACAGCATCACCGTCAACGAAAACACAATTATCGCGAACGCCTCATTCTGCGAGTAGCGATCCACACGCGGCTTCCCCTTGCGTTTAGCCTTCTCCATAGGTTCGGTCATTCTTCACCGCCTTCGCTGCTATTGAACACCACCTCGCCATCGACTAGCATCAGTACATTGTCATGCTCGCCTTGGACGAGTTCGAGCACTTCACTGCCAATATGCGATGGATAATATTCGCGTTCCTGAAACCGCCCACGGATTGAGTAGACGCTCTCGCAGTCAATGCTCATTGAATTGCATCTGTGTAAAACGACTTGGTCGTACATATCACGCCGGAACCCGCGATAAAAATAGATATAGTAATTATCTTCAGTAGTGGCCATATGCTCAGAGCGATAGCGAAAGTCAAGTCCATCGTATAGTCCCAAACCCGCTGCAAGGAGGTTCGCAAGAACAAATACACTCAGCGCGATAAATTTCATAACGCTTTCGTGAATGGAGATCTTCAATGATTTAAAGGCAAACCAACAGCCGAAAATGACAATAATCAGCGCTGTGATGACCACTGGCCAGTCAATAGACGGACCTCCTGACAGGGAACCAACTAACCATGAAAAGAACATGCCTGTGATGATCCAGAGTGGTGACAAAACAAGCGTGACTACAATGAAAACCAAGCTAAATCCCCAGGACTCTCGATTTGTGATGAACCCCCAACGGTATAAAAGGCGAAAGAAGCCAAAAGGTATGAAAACAAGAATGGCTTTTACAAGCAAGCCTTTGCCCACCATATATTGCAGTGCAATCGACCCGAATATCTCATCCAGCCAGAAGAACAGCATCACCGCCAGCGAAAACACCATTACCGCGAACGCCTCATTCTGCGAGTAATGATCCACACGCGACTTGCTCTTGCGCTTCGGCTTTTCCACTAACTGCGTTTCGCTGGTGTTCATCGCGCCCTTATCCTGACGTGCTAGGCTCCTCATACAGACATATACCCAGTATAGGCGCGTGTTCCTCAAACCAGCCTAAATATTAGCGACTAATACCCAACGATTCGCCACTGGTTCGCACCTAAGTGGCTTCTCGCAAATGTCTATGTGTGCCAGCAAGGCATCCTTTCCCATCACGGGGAAAGGAATGAGGATAGGGGTTCTTCGAACTTCTTAAGGGACTTGCAATAACTTGGTCGTAAGGTAGGAACACAACCTCCGAAAAAGACATCGATAGCACCAGCGGCAATTATTGAGAGGACAAACTTATGAGTGAAGCAACAAAACTGCGAGCGAAACCTCGCATCTGGACCGGAGCCATCGTCGGCGGCCTGGTCATGGCCCCGGTCATGGCCCTGCTGGCCCTCGGCGATCAGTTCGCGGGCTTGCCTTTCCTGCCCTTTGACCTGTTCGACTGGATTTCCCGCACACTGCCGGGGCCACTGATTACCTTCGGCATTGATACGATGGTCGATCTGATTCGCGGCCTCAACATTGGCGAACTGGACGAAACGGCCAAACTCGCCGAGCAAACGATGGGCCTGACGACCTTCCTGCTGTTGGGCGTCATCGGCGGTGCCATCATGTTTGCGATTTTCAATCGTCGCCCTCGTGGAAACAGCCTCATCCTGGGTGCGATCATCGGCATCGTGTTGGTTGTCCCACTGCTGGCCATCAGCAGCCTGGTGAACGCCACCGCCACTGCCAGCCCCATCCTCAGCTTTGCCTGGGCGATTCTCATCTTTGCGGGCTTCGGAGCGACAATCAACTGGATTTACAATGTTCTCGCGGCTGAACGCAGTGCCACGCCAGCAGTCGATACCCCGGCTCAGGCCAGTGCCGCCGCCCTCGACCGTCGCCAATTCCTGGTGCGCGTGGGTGGGGCCAGTGCCGCCTTGACCGTTGTCGGAGCCGGACTCAGTTCTGTGCTCAGTGGCAGCCTGTCGGGACTCGGAAGCAGCAGCCCCAGTGAAACGCCCCCTGTGCCCAATGCAGGCGCTGACGAGCAAATTCTCACAGGCGATGGTAGCCCGCTGCCGAATGCAGGCGCATCACCACAGCCTGCCCCTGGTACTCGCCGTGAATACACCCCGGTCGCTGATCACTACCGCATCGATATTTCCAGTCGTCCGGCGGTGGTCAATGAAGAGGGCTACACGCTGCCGATCACGGGCTTAGTCGAGAACGAAGTCGCCTGGACGCTCGATGAAATCCGCGCGATGCCCTCTGTGTCCGCATTTATCACCATGTCGTGCATCAGCAACCGCGTTGGCGGCTCGCTCATCAGCACCACCAAATGGACCGGTGTGCCCATGCAGCACATCCTGGAGCAGGTGCAACCGACCGAGGATGCTGTCGCTATTCGCATTGAAGGCGCGGACGGCTTCGATGAGTACGTCAGCCTGGATCTGATCCGTGAAGACGAGCGCATCATGCTGGCCTATGCCTGGGACGATGCCCCGCTGCCGGAACGCAATGGCTTCCCGCTGCGCATCCACATTCCCGACCATTACGGCATGAAGCAGCCCAAGTGGATCGTCGACATGGAATTTGTGAATGAGCATGGCGAAGGCTACTGGGTGCGTCGTGGTTGGTCCCCGACTGCTATCGTCAAGGCCACCAGCGTGATTGATACTGTTGCGACCAATGCCGTCTACGAGCAGGATGGTGCCTCTTTTGTGCCGATTGGCGGCATCGCCTGGGCCGGGGATCGCACCATTACTAAGGTCGAGGTTCAGGTGGATGAAGGCGAATGGGCCGAAGCCGAACTGCGCGAGCCGATGTCAGGCCGTTCCTGGACCATCTGGCGCTACGATTGGCCTTTTGAAGAAGGTGACCATACCTTCACCGTGCGCTGTGTGGAAGAAGGTGACGTTCCACAGATTGAAGACGTTGCCTCCGTACGACCCGATGGGGCCAGCGGCCTGCACTCCCAATCGGCTACGCTTCAAGAACCCGCAGCGACTACTTAATCAAAAACGGGCGCACCATGCGCCCGTTTCAATCATGTTTAGCCTGGGGCGCGATGCCATGTCGTGCCCTTTTTCTGTTTCCTCCGGTGCTGCGCGCCACATGGATCTCGTAAATGGCATATGCAACAGTGCCTATCGTCTGCGTGAGATGATCTGGCGTATAATGTCGCACATTTATAGGCTGTCTACCATCGCAGACGGGAACCCATCATGAGCGATATTGAAGTCGTCGTTGCCCAACCGGAACAAGCCGCGCAGTTTTTGGAGGTGCTTGTCGCCAGCTTTGAAGCCTACCGCGAGACACTGGTTCCGCAGTCGAGCGTATTCAGAGAAACCCTCACGACGATCCACGATAAGTTATCTGCTGGCGGCGGCTTTTTTGCGATGCATGGCGAAGAAATCGCCGGGGTGGTGCTCTACCAGTTTAAAGAAAATGCGCTTTACATGGGCCGATTGGGCGTGCTGCCACAGTATCGCCGCCAGGGCATCGCGCGTTTATTGGCCCAGGCGGTGGAACAGGTCGCACTCAAGCACCACTTGCCAACTATCGAACTGGGTGTGCGGCTGGTTCTGGAAAGCAATCAGCACCTGTTCAAATCACTGGGCTACGAAATCACTGAGTCGCATAGCCACGAAGGCTATTCGGAAATCACCTGGTTCAAGATGGTCAAACGCCTATAGGCAACCCTATGAACAGACGTCGATCCATTCGGCTTCCTCATTATGATTACCGTGATGAGGGTGCGTATTTCATCACCATCTGCACCCATCACCATCTCTGCCTATTTGGCTATGTGATGGACGACATCGTTGAACATACATCCTACGGTCGCATTGCTGCTGATGCTTGGCTTGCCATTCCTCAGCATTTTACCCATGTTGCCCTCGATCATTATGTCGTGATGCCTAATCACGTACACGGCATCCTATTCATTGAAGATCATCCAAAAGCGGACTTAGGAGCGCGACATACGGCAAATGAAGACAATAAAGAAGCAGACGTAGGGGCACAATATATTGTGCCCCTACACTCTACAAAACGATCATTTGGCTCAATGGTTGCTGGTTCACTTCCAAGCATTGTGCGTACCTACAAAGCTGCCGTCACACGCGAAATCAACCGGACACTGGGTATGCCCTCTGCCAAAATCTGGCAGCGGAATTACTATGAACACATCATTCGCAGCGAACGCGACCTCAATCGCATCCGTGACTATATTCTGACGAACCCGGCACGCTGGGCGGAAGATGAATATTATCGTTCGTTGGAGTAGGCAACCAAAAAGGGCACGCCATGACGTGCCCCTGCGTTACATATGTTGATGGCCGTTAACTGCCCAAGATCTGCTCGCTGCGATCCAAACTGCCGACAGCAAAGTACTTCGCATCGGGATGATGGGCGAAGATGGCCGCCGTGCTCTGTTCCGGCACAATCTGGAACGATTCCGTCAGGTTCAGGCCCAGCTTCTCAGAAATTTCCGGCATCAGCGACCACACGATTTTATGGTCATCCAGGTCAGGGCAGGCCGGGTATCCCCAGCTATAGCGCTTGCCCTGATTGCTGCCGATGCCCAACTGACCACGCACCAGATGGGTCATGTAGTTGGCGACACCTTCCGCCATCTGTACCGCCAGCCCGTGGAAGAAGTAGGCTTCGCTGTAGTCATCAGCCGATTGCAGCTTGTTGAAGTAGGCATCTGCCGCCGCACCGACGGTAGCCGCCTGTAACTGCAACACATCTACGCCGCGCCCATTGATGGGTTCGTAATAGTCGCTGATGGACAGGTAGTCGCCATTGGGCTGGCGCGGGAAGCTGAAGCGGGCGACTTCCACCAGGGAGCCATCGCGTTCATAAGCGTCGATGTCCCAGACAATCAGGTCATCCCCATCAGCATTAGCCGGGAAGTAACCGTACACTGCTGCCGGATTGAGCGTGCCATTTTGCATGGCTTCGCGCGTCATGCGCTCAAAGCGGGCATCGTACTCGGCTTCGATCTGCGCCCATTCTTCGCCTTGCTTGTTCTTCGCGCCCCAGCTCAGACGATATAGCTCTGGCTTATGGACATACTGCATCACAATGTCCAGCGGCATATCCGTTACAGTACGCACGCCCCAGAATGGTGGTGTGGGTAGTTCCGGCGCAGGTGTGACGGTCTTGGTCGCTTTCGCGCCGCGGGAACGCCGCTTGGGTCGCTTTTTTCCCATTTCTTCGTAGGCCGCTTCGTACAGGTTTTGCACGGCTGCCTCACGATTGTCACTCATGAGCATGTCCATGGCTTCCAGGCCCTCAAAGGCATCCTGGCAGTAGAACACACCCGGTTCATACGGTTCGTTGTTGTCTTCCCGGAACAGGATACGATGGCCAAAGCGGCGGTTGATGGCCGCGCCACCGATCAGCACCGGGAACTTAAGGCCGCGTTGGGCCAATTCGTTGACGATCAGCGGCATTTGCTTGCTGGTACTCACCAGCAGCGCCGATAGACCAATCGCGTCGGCCTTGTACTCGATGGCCTTCTCGATGATCGTATTGGCTGGAACCTGCTTGCCGATGTCATGCACCGTGTAGCCATTATTGCTCAGGATGGTCTTGACCAGGTTTTTGCCGATGTCATGGACATCGCCATAGACCGTCGCCAATACGACTGTGCCTTTGGTGGAGCCTTCGACGCGCTCCATGAACTGTTCCAGGTAGGCGACCGATTTCTTCATGGCTTCCGCTGATTGCAGCACGAAGGGCAAAATCAGCTCACCCGCGCCGAATTTGTCGCCGACTTCTTTCATGGCAGGCAGCAGCACATTGTTCAACACGCCGACCGCATCCTGGCGCGTCAGGCAGTCATCAATGAGCGCTTCTACGCCTTCTTTCTTACGATGTACAATCTGCCAGTGAAGGGCTTCTTCGCTGGTCATGTCAGCAGTCGGATCAACCGCTTCCTTGCCACCGACTGCCACCTCGTTCTGCTCAAAATACTGGATGAAACGCGGCAGGGCGTCTTCATCGCTGTTCAAGATCAGATCATTGGCAATCTTGCGCTGGTCCTCTGGAACCTCGGCATAGGGCGTGATGTGCGCCGGATTGACAATGGCCATGTCCAGGCCCGCTTCCACTGCTCGGTGCAGGAACACGCTGTTGAGTACGCCGCGCGCCGCTTTGCCCACGCCGAACGACACATTGCTGACGCCCAGCGCCGTCTTGACGCCGGGGATATGCGCTTTAATCAGCCGGATGCCTTCCAGCGTTTCAATCGCGTCTTCGCGCAGTTCCGCCTGTCCCGTCGTCAGCGGGAAGGTCAGTACATCGAAGATGAGGTCTTCGGGTCGCATCCCGTAGTCATTGACGGCAATATCGGTAATACGCTGCGCAATCTCTAGCTTTTTCTCGCGGGTATGGGCCATACCTTCTTCATCAATGGTCATGCTGAGGACCGCCGCGCCGTATTTCTTGGCCAGCGGCAAAATGCTGTCGATGCGATCACGGCCATTTTCCAGGTTGTTGCCGTTGATAACGGCACGGCCTGGGTACAGCGCGAGGGCGGCTTCGGCGACGTTGGCCTCGGTCGTGTCGATAATCAGCGGCACGGTCACGGCCATACTCAGCTTTTTGACCAGCTTCTTCATCTGTTCGAGTTCGTCGTCGCGTTCGGTCAGCGCCACGCAGACATCCAGCATATGCGCGCCGCTATCCACCTGATTGACCGCAATCTGGACGATGCTGTCGTAATCATCGGCTAGCAGCAAGCGCTTGACCTTGCGGCTGCCCTGGCTGTTGACGCGCTCGCCAATCAGCGTCGGACCGGGCACGTTGACCAGCGGCGTGGATGTCATGCCGGAACTGGCCTGTGGTTGGAAATCGACCTCACGCTGAACCGGAGGC
This sequence comes from Anaerolineaceae bacterium, assembly GCA_002699585.1. Taxonomy (GTDB): domain Bacteria; phylum Chloroflexota; class Anaerolineae; order Aggregatilineales; family Phototrophicaceae; genus Phototrophicus. Next base: position 633,983 of record PABP01000014.1, read on the forward strand.
TTGCGCTCGGCAGCCCCCGCGATTAAATCACTGTGCGGGTGGCCATGCACCTGCTGGTACAGCTTGTTGAGGTGCTCCGGCGTGGTACCGCAGCAGCCGCCGACGATGTTGATGCCCCATTTGGTAAATTCGCTGACCATGTGGCTGAACGGGTCGGGTTCCATCGGGTAGACTGCTTCGCCGTCCACATTGATCGGCAAACCCGCATTCGGTAACACGCTGATCGGGAACGGGCTGTGCTCCGCCAAATATTGCAGCGGCGCGCGCATGTATTCCGGCCCGGTGGAGCAGTTGATGCCGATGACGTCGATAGGCAATGGCGCCAGCGTCACCAGGGCGCTGCCGATGTCTGTGCCGAAAAGCATGCGCCCACTGACGTCCAGCGTCACCTGCGCCTGTATCGGAATGCGCTTTCCGCTGTCTTCAAAATAGCGGCTGATGCCATCAATGGCCGCTTTGACTTCTAAAATATCCTGCGAGGTTTCGATCAGCAGCAGGTCCGCGCCACCTTCGACCAGGCCTTGCGCCTGTTCGTAGAAGATGTCTGATAGTTCCTCAAAGCTAATGTCGCTCAAGTCGGGATCGTCACCGCTGGGTAGTTTGCCGCTGGGACCCATGCTGCCGGCTACAAAGCGCGGAATGCCCGTTTTCTCTTGCCAGATGTCGCAGGCTTTGCGGGCGATCTGCGCCGCTGCCCGGTTGAGTTCCAGCGTTTTGTCGCCGATGCCATACTCGCTCAGCGTCAGCCGATTGCCGCGGAAGGTATCCGTCTCGACAACTTCGCTGCCGACAGCTAAAAAGCTCTCGTGAATTTCCTGAATGATGTCGGGCCGCGTCAGTACCAGATGGTCGTTACAACCTTCCAGTCGTTCGCTGCCGAAGTCCTCAGCCGTCAGGTCATACTTCTGAATGCTGGTGCCCATTGCGCCATCAAAGATGACGACATGGTCTTCTACGGCATCCAGATAACCGCGATTGGTGAAGGCTTTTGTTTTGAGGGGGTGGGTTGATGTAAGGGTCATGGTCGCTCCGATCGTCTCTGTTAGCGGTCTGGTGTGGGACTCGCTGAGACAGCGTTCAGCATGGCGCGGGAGGCCGCGACACGGAGGAAGTTTGCTGAAATTGCGCTGGCTGCTGTTATCAGACGCAACGTCCGCTCGATATCTTGCTTACGTATATCACTTGACATATGTCATCTGACACAATGACCACATCATAGTGGAAACTACGCGACTTATCAATCGACAAAGCAGAACCCACAGGTCCTAGTGCTAAGGCTGTTTGTCAAAGCAGTGCATAAGCAAACAAGCAGCGGGTCAGAGCGCCTTTAGTGCGCTTCCCGCTGCCCAAACTTAGCCGCAGAGCTTCAGTCTGCAGCGACATGGACTGTATAATTCGATAATGAACACGCTTTCAGAATGAAGGGATCAACTTCATGAAATGTGTGATCTGCAAATATGAAGAAACCAAACCAGGTACAGTGACAGTCACCTTGGAGCGTGGGGAAACGACTCTTGTCTTTAAGAATGTGCCTGCTCAGGTCTGTGAAAATTGCGGCGAAGCCTATGTCGATGAAGCTATTACAGCCCAGTTATTGATGGATGCCGAAGCGGCTGTAAAAACAGGCGTCCAGGTCGAATTCAGGCAGTTTGTGGCGGCCTGATTCGTTATAAAGTTGCTTTTGGGGAGCGGCCCACTGAGCCGCTCCTTTGCTTCTGAAGCCCTCAGCTACACGACCGCCAGATAGGTGTATTACCATCCCACGAGTGCCAGGGCACGCCGAAATCGGCCCGATATTCACAGTTGGCTTGGGGGTTGTCGGCATAGATGCGGAACGAAAGCACCTCCACGAAGCCAATGCAGCCATCGACGCGATCCAGGTTGACCTCAAAACGCTTGTTGGCCGGGTTGGATGGTGTGCCCCGATAGACGGAGACATTGGCCTGCGTCTGCCAGCAATTGAGGTTATTCCACACCTCAAACGTCTGGACGCCGCTGTTGGGCAGATTGGCATTGAGCAGCAGTTGGCCGCGGCCACTCTCCTGGCGCAAAATTTGGCGGGTATTGTCGCCGCTGCCGATGTAAACGCGCGTATCATCCGTATTATCCACCACCACGTACCACTCTGGATACAGTGCTTCCCCAGCGCTGCAGTCGCGCTCTGTGAAGGAAGCCCGATCCACCAGCGCAGCAGAATCGCCATCAAGTGTGTTGGCCGTCATGTACAGTACTTCCGCCGTGGTCGATTCCCCCGGTGTGAAGAACAGGCTCAGGTCACCGGCTCGCAGGGCAGCAAAAGCAGCATCGCGGTCGCCACCGATGCTATACACCTGAATATCGCTGTTGCGCATGATGGATTCATAGGATTGATCGAGTGTGGCCTCACCTTTGAAAGCTCCCACTGCGCCGCTGACCGCGACTTGCAGTTCTTCGGTCGTTTCTACGGAGCTGTTCGACACCGTGAACAGGATCATCTGACCATAGGTCACCGACTTGATATACAGCGGCAGGTTATCCGGCCCGATGCGGTCGCGCGTGGCCAATTGCTCGATCTCTGCCATCTTGACATCCTCCGCGAAGAAACCCGCTGGCGTCATTTCGCTGTCATCGAAGACGATGGTATACATCGGGTGGAACAGCGTTGCCATGATGGTATGTGTCTCGACCGACTGCTCCGAACTGAAGGTCGAGTCAAAATTGCCGCTGATGCTACCGCTGGCATATTCGGCTGATAGCCCCATATCGAGCATGGCCTGCTCATAGGAATAGGCTTCCGTGATGCGATACTCTAGATTAGCCGCGATGATATCGACATCGGTGTCATTCAAACGAGGGTTTGCTTCTCGGCGGATGCTCGTCACGGCGTCATAAAGCGCATCCGGTGCAGCCGGGGAGGGCACGGTGAGCGTGGCATCTTCGATGGAGACATCCACCCGCAAATGGACGTCATTACGGGCAATCGGCAAAATGTCGATTTCGCCATCACGTAGCGATTGGCCTTCAATCAGTGCGCCCGGTAGGACATCAGCGACCGTGAAGCCCGGTACAAACACATTGCGGAACATCGCCGAGCGGTTGACATCGTATAGCTGGCAGCTATAGCGATAATTCTGTGCATAGCTTTGCCCCGTAATCGGCTTGGCCCGCACATAACTGACAGCCTCACCCTCAACGCGCGTTTCTGCTTCGACGTTGGTTTCCCACTTGCCCAGGTTATCAAAATACGCGGTAATCTGATCTGCCGGACTGGGTCCGCAAGCCGCGATCAGCAGCATCACTATACCTAACGTGCAAATAATCATCAATCGACGTAAAAGCATCGATTTCCCCTTCTCATGGATTGTTCCCAACCTAAATTAGACGTTTGTATAGGAACTATGCGCGCAGTATAGCATGCTGAACCACCCAATCGGGGCATTGGGCAGCGATATTTTTCAGGTTATTTACGGCTGTTACTGAATTCGGGCGGCATTTTCGATAGAAGGGTGTTTCTCAGAGCATTGCCCTAGAACTCGCAACTTTGGAGAATGGTGCCCAATATGCCCGCCATGAAAATCTTTGATTTTCACAATGGATGTTTTTTGGTGTCACCTTTTTTGCAAAAAAGGTGACAAAATCTAAAGAACATCATAGAGGTAACTGCATAGGCACTACGCCATGATGGCAACCATCTTGAACAGGGGTTCTGCTAGGGCATCATCACCGCAGATCGTCGCCAGCGCTTCGGCTTTTTCTGAAGAAAGCCCTTTAGTGAACAATCGCCATGCCACATCGGCTGGTAATGTGATCGTCGTCGTGGCCTCAGCATCCAGATGCGCATATTGACGCCAGATGTCGCCTTCCCGCCGGATATGCCAGCTATCATCCACCTCTGGGATCGTCAGCGTGACGATGGCCCCTTCTGGCGCAATGGTATAGCGATAGGTGTGCGGCATGGCCCTGGCGAAAGTATCCAGCAGCGGGTGCATGAATTCCGGCGTTTTGAGGGCCGTAATGCCCGCGCCCTCGCAGATATGCTGCGTATGCATCCAGAACTCGGTATATTCGCGGGCGATTTCCATCCAGATCGGTGCCGGTTCCATCCCAGCCCAACTGACCGGGCCGCCATCGGCCATCGGGTCCAGGCTGCGCCAGAAAGCCATTTCTTCTTCGCCGCTGGTGCGCAGCAGGTCGATCACTACTCGTGGACTGAGCCGCCGGGCAGCCTTCACCCACACATCATTGCGATAGTTAATCCAGGCGATGAGTTCCTCATAGTTGCTGAACTGTACGGGTTCGTGATGCCCATCGCGGCGACCTGACAGCAGGCTCAGGTCGTCGCCCAGCAGATGCACCGCCACATCATGTACCGACCAGCCGTCACAGGCGGTCGGCTGCTGCCACTGCAACGGCCTGAGTTGACTGAGGATGTCCAGTAGTTCGGCACGCAATTTTTCAAAGGGTTCCAGCACATCAATCGGCTGGATGGGTTGGTCGGGCATGGTTGAACTCAATTTCAAGCGCGGGACACGGATATTATGGGTTCACTATATCACCCTTATCTGCCATTGTGCGCTTACGATGGCACCAATTCGTCATATGGTGATGGAAAGCGACAAAAAAGCGCCGGCGTCAATTGTGGCAAGGTAAGGTGTGGTGTTATACTGCCTGTTAGATGGCAACTGATCTTGTGATATAACTTGCGATATAGACCCAACTTTGGGATATATTGCCAGTCGATAAGCCTGATTTTACAAACTGATTGACAATTTTCTTTAACGACCTGACTTAACGAATTGAACCCATGAAGCGGGGGCGACAATGGCCGATTATACACCCCTGGAAGTTCCAGTTACTGACTTGAGCAGCCTGCCACTGATGCACCCGGGCCGTCCAGTTGGGCGCGATGCGATCATCAAGGAATTATATGATACCGCGCGCCAAAATCGCCCGGTGCTGCTCTATGGCGTGCCAGGGATCGGCAAGACGACGCTGGCGGCGGCCTTGTCGGCAGCTTTTATTCAACAGCCCGGTGGCGTGCTCTGGCTCAATGGCCAGGTGCCGACCTTTGCCGCTTTGCTGGTGAAGATCGGGCGGGCCTATGGTCTGGATGAGGTCACCCAGAGCCAGAAACCGGGCAGCCTGGTCGGGACAGTCGCCACTGCCTTGATGCAAAACAAGCCCTTAGTCGTTATCGACAATGTGAGCAATGCCCATATCGCCGGACAGTTTGTGGAAAAGTGTACGGGCAACTTGCCTGTGATTCTCATCAGCCAGGAAGCGCTCGAAGGCGACTGGCAGACCATCCACGTCGAAAGTCTGGTCGATACCGATGCTGTCGCGCTCTTTAAGCAAAAGGCGGGCATCGGTAATAGCGCAAATGCCCCCGATATTTATAGCATCGTCAAACTGCTGGGCTATCAGCCGTTCGCCATTTGCATCGCGGCCCGGTCAATGGCAGCCAGCAAGCAGGATGCCCATAGCTACTCAGAAGCCCTGCGCCAGATCGACGCCAAGACCGAGGGCAACAGTGGCATGACTGCCCTGACCGCAAGCTATCGCTCTCTGACTGGGGCACTGCAAGGCTTGCTCTTGATGCTCGGTGCAACCTTCCGCGGCCAGGCCAGTGCGGAACTGCTCAGTATGGTGAGTGGCGCGCCCCTTGATGCGATCAACCAGGCCATGACCGTCCTCAGCCAACTATATCTTGTGGAAAAATACACCGTCGCCGGGGCCGATGCCTATCGCCTGCACCCCATTACCTACCAGTTCTCCAAGGCGCTCCTGGAGGGCAAAAATCAGCTCACGACCTTGCAGCAAAAAGTCCGTGACGCCATCATGGACTATGCGCGCAAATATAGCACCGACGATGTGTCTTATACCAAACTGGCCATCGAAATGGACAACATCCTGGCGACCGCTCGTTGGGCATCCGACCAGGGCGACCGCAATACAGCCAATGCCTTATTAGAGACATTAACCCGCGCCAATAGCTTCGTGCAGGATGCGGGCTATGTCTATGAATTGCTACAATTGCAGGGCAGCGGCAGCGGCTATACCACCGCCTTCCCTGCCTATGGCCCGGAAGCCATCCCCGAACGCGATGACGATGAACCCATCGACGACGCTTACATGCTCGACGACCAGGACGACATCGCCTATTACGATGAAGAAGATGATGATTTCAGCGATGACGACGACTTCGACGACGAGGATGATGCATACCTCGATGACGATGGCGATTTTGAGTCATTCGACGATGAAGGCTTTGGCGAGGCGGATGATAGCGAAGCGGTCAATACCATTCTCGAAGGCGTGATGTCTGCGCCCAACCCGGTGATGACCAACACGCCCGATGTCCTCGATGTTCCCAGCTTTGATGAAATGAGCACCCAGAAACTGATGGGCGTCGATATTGAGCAGCTCCGTATGGCGCTTAATGCGGCCAAGATGGAAGATGACATCGACCGTCAGAAGAAGCTGTTGGATGCCATCGGCAAGGTTCAGGTCGCCCAGGGTAAAGAAACGGAAGCCATCACGACCTACGCCGACTTGCTCGACCTGCTCGACAGCCTGGAAATGGACGATATTGACGACGAAGGTACGCTGGAAACGCTCGATGTGCTGTCCTCGCTGCTGGTGAAGACCGAAAATGCCCAGGCTGCTTTGATGCACACCCGGCGTGGCATCGAACTGGCGGAGGAGTTAGAAGACAGCGAAACTCAGATGCGCATTTTGCGCACGCAGGGCGCTGCTCGTCAGGATTTGGGCGAGAGTGAGGCGGCCATTGCATCCTTTAGCGAGGCACTTAATATCGCCCGTTCCCTGGATGATAGCGACAGCGAAGCCCTCATTCTGTACGAACTCGGTTATGCCTACCTCGACAACGGTGATGCCGACCGCGCTATCGAAACCTGGGGCCAGAGCCGCCCGCTGTTCCGCGAACAGGACCGGCGCGAGTATGAAGGCCGCGTGTTGGGTGGCCTGGGTGCCGCCTATGCCGAGCTGGAGCGCTGGAGCGAGGCCATCAGCAACTACAAGGCCGCGCTGCATATCGCCCGCGAAGTGCGCAATCGTGAAGAAGAAATGCTGCAACTTAGTAACCTCGGTCAGGCACAGGTACAGGCCGGACTGCTGCCCGATGCGCTCTTGAGTTATCGTCAGGCACTCTACGTCGCTTACCTGACCGAAGACAAGCGTCACATCACGACCGCCATTGTTGATCTGGTCAACTTGATGATGCGCAGTAAGCGCCTGTTGGGCATCTGCAAATTGCTGGTACAGGATGGCCTCAATCACGATCCCGATGACCGCGAACTGGCCCAGCTAGAGCGCTCCTTAGATACCCTGCTCGAAGAAGCCGCCGAGAAGGGCATCCAGCAAGCACCTGTCGCTGGGTCCGCCCGTGATTACGCGGAAAATGCCTACGAACTGCTTTAGGTCTACACGCAGCACCTAGTAACGCAGCACGTCATTCGTTAGGATGGGTGCTGCGTTTAATTTGATAAGCCTTTCCCTATGAATTTGCTCAAGTCCCAGTCATTTCAACGCGGGTCGCCACTGATCGTCGTGCTGTTGCTGGCGGCCTTTTTGCGCTTTAGCTATCCCGGTGTGAACTCCTTCGCCAGTGACGAGGCTCGTGTGAGCCTCATGGCCCTGGATACCGTGCATGGCGTCCAGTTCGCTACCTATGGCATTCCCTCGTCTGCGGGTGCGCGCAACCTCCCGGCTTCGATCTATGCCTTTGTACCGCCCTTCATGGTGTCGTCCGATCCCCTGGTAGCGACTTATTTTGTCGGCCTGCTCAACATCGCCGCGATTGCTATCGTGTATATTTTTGCCTCCCGCTTGTGGGGCATTCCGGTCGCTGCCGCCGCCGCGCTCTATCTGGCGATAGCGCCCTTCAACGTCTTTTTCAGTCGCAACATCTGGACCCAGGACCTGCTGCTGACGCTCAGTAGCCTGTGGCTGATATCAGCCTATTTGGCGGTGCAATCCCCCTCAACCCGCACACGCCGCCTGTCATTATTGGCCCTGACCGTCATCACGGGCGTTGGCTTCCAGATTCACTTTGCGGCTATCAGCCTGATATTCGCCTGGGTCTACATGGTCTTGCGTTACAAATGGTGGAAAAATTGGCTGGCGCTCGGTGGGGGCATTGCGCTGTCGTTCGTGCTGCTGCTTCCGTTCTTGTATACAGCCGCCTGCTGCGCCCCGGAACTCATCAGCGAATATGTGTCCGGCGCGGGTGATGCGGCAGTCGATGGCTACCGTTCGCCGCTGCTGTTGACGCTGCGACTGGCTACCAACCATTATTGGGACTATCTGGCAGCAGGTGACTTGGTACAGGGAACGGCCATCACCCAGACAACCATCGTATCAGTTGTCCTGATGACCATTTTGCTGTTGGTGGGAGCTATTAGTTTCGTCATTTCCTGGCGACGCAATATGACCCGCGATCAGCGCATCGCTAGCGAAATTCTGCTGGTGCTGCTAATCATGCCTATACTTGCCTTTACGCTGCTGCCATTTACGGCACGGCTGCACTACTTCCTGACCACGCTGCCTGTCATCGCCCTGATTGTCGCCATGCCGTTTTTTGCTTTTCGCAATTATCTACTGCGGTGGGGCATGGTGCTGCTCCTAGCGGCGACCTGTGGCCTGTGGTTCATCCAGATCGAACATAACCTCAGTACCATAAATGGCCGGACTGCGCCAATGGGTATGGGAACCACCCTGCAAAGCGTACAGGATGCGGCTTCGCAATTGCCTGCTGATGTGCCCATTGTCATGCATACCCAATCGACCGACACCTACACGCGCGGCGAACCGGCAACCTGGCGGGTGATGTTCTATGAGCGCGATATGCGTCTGGTCAACGGCTGGACCAATGCCATTTTGCCATCGGGTCCGGCGCTGTTCGTCACCGATGCCGATGGCATGCCCGCCTTTGAAGAAGTCAATGCTTACCTGGATGATGCGCAAGATTACCAGCCAATTGAAGGCGCGCCACCTGTCTATGCCGGGACCATCAACTTTGATGCTTTCGATGAATTGTACAACTGGCTGGACGAGCCGGTCGCTTTTTCCAGTGGCCTGACCTTGCTCGGCTGGCGTGCCCGGACCATCTCGCAACGCTTCCGTGTCTCGACAGTCTATCGCATCGACGCCCTGCCATCGGACACGCAGATTCGCCAGTTTACCCATTTGCGCACGCCCGATGCCCTCGACCCGACCACGCCGCCCTCGCTGGTAGCTGATATTCCCTTCACGCCGCAGAATTGGCGCGTCGGGGACATCCTCATTGGCATAGCTGATTTCATGGCGCTCGACCAGATACCGGAAACCGTCACCCTCGACCTGGGCCATTACCGTGTCGATACGGGTACGCGTTTCCCACGCATCGATGGCAGCGGCGATTCCGTCCGCATCAGCGATGTGCCCCGCAACTAATTTCGCTTCATGCGGAGCACAAATTCGCGCTTCTGTAGCAGATTGACTGATAAGTAAAACAGCGATGACGAGTCGTAGGGACGCAGCATGCTGGTACGAATACTAAATAACTTGGAAAGTTGTTTTTTTGGCCCTCATCCCCCAGCCCCCTTCTCCCCCAGGCGAAGGGGGTTCAAGAGAGGGATACAGGGTGAGGACTGAAACGCCTTCCACGCTATTGTGCATAGCTACTAGCATCCTGCGTCCATTTACTTGCAAAAAACCAACGACTAAAAACTAAAAACTTGTACTTCATTCAACTCTCTCTTGAAAAAATAAGGGCTAAAGTAGTAGGGTAAGCTAGGCAGAATTCGCAGCGCCGATACGGCATATCACGTATAGCGAATAAGACCACCATAACCAGCGAACTTAACGATCATGTCCTCTAGGAGTAGCAACCGACACCCATGAACCGTATTCACATTGATGGCCCCTGGTTCAAGGACGAGCACGGGCTGTCCCTGTTGCTGCGCGGCGTCAACCTGGGGGGCAGTAGCAAACTACCGTATGGTCGCGCCAGTCATATTGCCACTAACTTTTTTGAACATAAAGATGTCAGCTTTGTCGGGCGACCCTTCCGGCTGGAAGATGCCGATGCGCATTTTCGGCGGCTCAAACATTGGGGCCTGGATTTCGTGCGTCTGGTCGTCACCTGGGAAGCTATCGAGCACAGCGGCCCTGGGGAATACGATACAGATTATCTGGACTATCTACAGGCGCTCGTAGAAAAAGCTGCTGACTACGACATCAACTTCTATATCGATCCGCATCAGGACGTATGGAGCCGTTTCAGCGGTGGCGATGGCGCCCCCGGCTGGACCTTCGACCTGATCGGCATGGACATCACCCGCTTTAAGAATACCGGCGCGGCTATCGTCCACCAGACCTACGGCGATCCCTTCCCGCGCATGATCTGGCCCAGCAATTACAACAAGCTGGCCGCTGCGACCATGTTTTCGCTGTTCTTTGGCGGCAACCACTTCGCCCCGGAAACCCAAATCGATGGTGTGCCCATTCAGGACTTTTTGCAGACGCACTATATCGATGCCTATAAGCAGGTGATGCAGCGCCTTGCCAATCATGACAACGTCATCGGCATCGGCAGCATGAACGAACCCTCGCCCGGTTTCATCGGCGATTATGATATTCGCACGCCGGATCACCAACTGCGCATTGGTGATGTTCCCACACCGTACCAGACCATGCTGCTGGGTGCAGGCTTTTCGCAGTCGGTGGCCGTCTATGACCTGACGCTGCTGGGTGTGCTCAAACGTGGCTCGCGCGTCATCCAGTGTGATGGTTACTCGGTCTATAAAGAGGGCTATCAATGTATCTGGCAGGAAAATGGCGTTTGGGATTTGGATAGCAAAGGGCTGCCGCATCTGTTGCGCGCCCATCACTTCGGCTATAAGCCCGATGGCACCCCCGCCAACTTCGCTGAGGACTATCTGCGGCCCTTCGTCAACAAATTCGCGGCCAGCATCCGTGAAGTAGACCCGGAAGCGGTCATCTTCGTGGAACCCGACCCGGTGCTTCAGCATACGCCGCCCACCTGGACTGACCAGGACATCACCAATGTGGTTTATTCACCGCACTGGTACGATGGCGTGCTGCTGTTCACCAAGAAGTATTTCCCGTTTATTGGCTTTGATGCCTTCAATGTGCGCCCCATTATCGGCAAGGAAAACGTGCGCCGTTCATTCAAGACGCAGCTAGGGCGTCATAAGGGGTGGGCCAAAGCCCAGTTCGGTGATGTCCCCTGCCTGATTGGTGAAACGGGTATTCCCTTTGATTTAGACAACCGTATTGGCTATCGCTCCGGTGATTTTGATGTGCACGTCCGCGCCATGGATCGCACTATGCGCGCCATCGAGGACAACCTGCTCAACGTCACACTGTGGAACTACACCTCGGACAATACCAACGTTCGCGGCGACTTGTGGAACGGCGAAGATTTGTCCATTTTCAGCCTGGATCAGCAGACCAACCCCGATGACATCAACAGTGGCGGTCGCGCTCTGGAAGCAGTCCTGCGGCCTTATGCCCGCGCCACCGCTGGCGAACCGCTGCGTATGGATTTTGATATTGATCGTGGCGTGTTTGAGTATGTATTCCGCCACGATGATACGATCTCCGAGCCGACCGAGTTCTATGTCCCCAATTACCAGTATCCTCAGGGCTATATCGTAGAAGTCAGTGACGGCGAGTATGACATCGACCGCGACAACCAGCGCCTGATCTATCGCCACACGGATAAGGACATTCCGCATTTCGTCCGTATCCGTCCGCTGACAGCCCGCAACGAACCCAACCCTAACGCATTCTGGTACAACCGCCTACTCATCCTCAGCGCCGTGCTGATAGTGTTGGCGTGGTTCCTCAAACGCGGCAAAAATCAAGATAGCTAAATAGACGTAGTGGCACAATATATTGTGCCACTACACAAACATTCAAAAATGTTTTGGCCTGTGATCCCCCATGAAACATCACCGAAAACACACCCGACGCTCGATTCGATTACGGCATTACGATTACCGCGATCCAGGCGCATACTTCGTCACGATATGCACCTATCGAAATCACTGTGTTTTTGGCAACGTCCAGGACGACGCAGTCATCCTCAGTGATCAAGGCCTGATTGCAAAGTCAATTTGGGAGCAAATTCCTACCCATTTTTCGTTTATTACCCTGGATCATTTTGTCATCATGCCGAATCATGTGCATGGCATTTTGCTTATAGGAGAAAATGCCAACAACCTTCATACAAGAGAACAACCCGATACACAAACAGACGTAGGGGCACAATATATTGTGCCCCTACACCAGATAAAACGGTCGTTTGGCTCAATGGTTGCTGGTTCGCTTCCGAGTATCATACGCACCTACAAAGCTGCAGTCACACGGGAAATCAATCGAGTTTGCAACACATCGTCTTCTAAAATCTGGCAGCGAAATTACTATGAACACGTTATTCGAGACGAGCGTGATTTGAATCGTATTCGTGAATATATACAGACCAACCCTTCAAGGTGGGCGCAAGACGAATACTATCGAGAAATTGAGAGCGGCCTCTGAATACTAGAGGCATGTCTTGTCACCATCTAATTCATATACCCATTTGTTTGATGACTAATCCCCGCATACGCCGCCTTCAACCCGGCGATGTCGATCTTCTTCATTTGCAGCATAGCCTGCATCACCCGACCTGCCTTCTCCGGGTCCGGGTCGCTCAACAACTCCGGCATCACACTGGGGATAATCTGCCAGGACACGCCGAACTTGTCTTTTAACCAGCCGCACTGCTCAGCTTCGGGAACAGCCGACAAGGCCTCCCACAGGCGATCCACCTCATCTTGATCCTCGCAGGTGACGTGAAACGAGGTGGCTTCGGTGAAAGTAAATTGATGATCGGCGTCGCTGTCCATCGCCATGAAATCCTGATCATACAGCTTGAACTGCCCGTGCTGAATACGGCCTGACTCGTCTTTTTGCACAAAACCAATGCTGCTGCCATCGAAAAGGGCGGTATACATCTGCATGGCGGCTTCTGCATGGCCGCACTGCTCGCCAACGAACATCAGCATGGGCGTAATCTGCTGCGGACCCTCGCCCAGGGTGAGCTGCCAGGACACGCCGTATTGATCGTTCAGCCAACCGTACAACTCACTGAAAGGGTAGGCTTGCAGCGGCATCAGCACTTCGCCATCGACGAACAACTGCTCCCATAAGGCAATCAGTTCTTCTTTGGATTCGCAGGTCACGAAAAACGAAATCGCAGGTGTGAAGTTAAATACCGGCCCACCATTTAGCCCGACGAACGTCAGTCCGGCAATCTCGAACGAGGCCGTCATGACTTTGCCTGCCATATCTGCCATCGGACCTTCTAGTGGCCCCTCTGGGTAGCGGCTGATGTCTTTTATTGAGCCATTGGCAAAACAGGATGTATACAGGTTGGCGGCTTCTTCCGCCTGGTCATCGAACCATAGATAGGGTGTGATCTTTTGCATGGCGTGTTCTCTCTTTTTGTCTTCAACGACACGCCTATTTTAGACCAAATGTTCTATTCTGGCAAGCGAAATATTACTCCTCATGCATTTAGCCATTGTTAAGCATTTTCTGGTATCATCGCCCTCAGTGGCCATTTTCGGCCAACATGACCCGCTAAAATGACAATCTAGTGACCAACCATAGTGGATGAGGATCAAATCAGATGGGGTTATTTGATGACCTGCTGAACCGGCGCAAGCAGGAGCAAGAAGCCAAGTCCAGCAAGCGACTGCCACCCGGCCAATCGCTCACCAAAAAATTCCCGGTGCTGACCTACGGCCCCAACGCGCGTTTTGACGTCAACACCTGGGATATGCGTTTCTTCGGGGAGGTCCGGCCCAAATCAGAAGACATGACTCACGAAGGTGAAATCGGCGTATTAGCAGCGGATGCCTACCAGCTTTACAACGAGATTTTCTGGGAGCGCGACCATAACAAGGCCATCGCCGCCGCCTCACCGGAGTTGCAAGAGGCGATCCGCGCCCAGGCTGGGACAGTTACGTTCGATAGCCAGGAAAAAGCCGCTGAGGCCGTTAACGCTGTCATCACCAACCCGACTGAAACCAAGACGGTCAGCAATGACAACATGCTCCGCTGGAACTTTGAGCAGTTCTTGACCCTGCCAACCGTGGAAGTCTTCACAGATATTCACTGTGTCACCCGCTGGAGCAAGTTCGATACCACCTGGGTTGGCGTTCGCTTCCGCGATTTCTGTGAGGCGTTCCTGACGGTCAGTCCGCAGGCCAATTACGTCATCGCCCACTGCGATTACGGCTACACGACCAATCTGCCCATAGACGCCATGATGGAAGATGACGTGCTGCTGACCTACACTTACGAAGGCATGCCCATCGAACCTGATCATGGTGGACCAGTACGCTCATTTGTGCCGCAGCGCTACTTCTGGAAGAGCGCCAAGTTCCTGCGCGGCATCGAGTTCAGCGCTGATGACAAACCCGGCTTCTGGGAGCGCAACGGTTATCACAATGATGGTGACCCCTTCAAAGAGGAGCGCTACGGCAGCCGCCGAGGCTTCTTCTAAAGCGCACGATCTGCCCAATCCAAAATGCCTTCCAGCCGGAGGGCGTTTTTCGTCTAGATTCGACTCAAATTTCGCGTCTTAAACAGGACTTATCTTAAATAACACGCTTCTTGGACACAGGTGCACGCAGGTTTATGTCTATGCGCTAGAGTGTGTGTATAAGTCCGCTCAAGACAAGGAGATACACATATGTCTACTACGATGATACCTAGTGATGAAGCCACTCGTGACCAGTTGCACCTCGCGAAACAACAGGGCGAAGCACTGGGAAAAGCGCTGCAAGAAATGATTCAGAATGAAGCCCATGGTGAAGAAAAGCGCGTGGGCGATTACCTGGTCGGCTATGCAGTTGAACACGCCGAAGGCATGTATCGCATGCAAGCTGGCGAACTGGAATGGTATGAGCCGCAAGAAGAAAATGCCCATATTGAAATTTCTGTGCGCGATGCCGAAGATGGCCGCTTCATCCCTGGCCTGACCGTGCGCCTTACGGTCCTCAATGAAAACGAAGAAGAAATTGATACCAACGAGCAGCCTTTTATCTGGCATCCCTGGTTGTATCACTATGGCCGCAACTGGGTGCTCCCCAATGATGGCAATTACATCTTCCACGTTTTTATCGAAGCGCCGCAGTTCATGCGCCACGATAAGAAAAATGGTAAGCGCTACTCGGACCCCGTGCATGTCGAGTTCAAGAACGTGAAAATTGAAACCGGGCAGAAGCACAGCTAGCGTACCGCTTTACAGCTAAAACATCAGAAACGCCTTCCAGCCGGAGGGCGTTTTTTGTTGCCGTCTACCTCTGTCTTCGGCTCTTTCTAAGCAACATAGTCGCAAGTAAAAGTCCCCTCACATCACGGGGAGGGGATTTAGGGGAGGGGTTTTTCACCCCGCTTGGCCAGCCGCAGCGCGCCCCACGCCAGCAGACCATACAGCCCCAGGCCGAGCGCCGCCGCGACCATCTGCCGCAAGACAAAGGGGCGGTTGTCTGGATACCAAGTATCGGTGGTAGTGTTGTGCTGGATAGCAAACATAGAAGTTTGGCCTATTGGCCGCATGATATTCGCAGAAATTAATACCCCTTGATCTGTAAATGAAAGAGCACTTGTATTTGCTGTTTCAATCACACGCCAATATGTGGAGCCTTTTGGCCATCTGTATTGATTCTCATAGGAGACATTGGGTTTGTTTGTAACCAGTATAGGATAGGTGAATACGATAATAGCAGCAAATATAAGAGAAATGATGTAATGACTAACAAGTATTTTAAGATAAATCACTTGAGCGGATCGTTTATGCCAGAACAATGTCAGTGCGACCAATAAAGATTGATTTACCACACTGAATAGCATGATTACGACGAGCGCTAGGAGTATTGTTTCTAATTGTGGATAGAGTTGTACGTGCGGATAGACATCCATGGTGCCGCGAATGTTCTGTTCACTAATGTAGATGTAAGGATTTAGGAATCCTTGAATGGGGTGGGCTGGATGCCGCAGTGATAGTGTAAGCCAGTCCAAATTACGTGGACTCATATGCAGATACTGCACAAAGGCCAGTGACAGCCCCATCTTAGGAATGATAAGCGCCGCGTGCCAGGGCCACGCCCGTTTTATTGCCTGCTTCCACAGTCGGATGGTTGGGCTGGTAACGTGTGGGGAAGGGTCGCTGTTTTTGCGTTTGCCGCTGGCGACATCCAGCGTGGTGCGGATGGTTCCGATGGCGATCAAAAAGTGGGCCAGCATGATGACAAGCACGCTTGCCAGCAAGAGTTTACTATGGTCGGCTGTGTAATAGGTGAACAGCGGTGTCAGGCCGAAGGCATACGCGGCCCCTATCACGGTGATGCGCAGTCGATTGAACATAGACGTACCTTGCTTCCCCGAAAATCCTGTTCCCAGGGTAGCACGGCGTATGCTAGAAAAACTGCACGGTTTTCAGACGGTTACCCGCCGTAACCCCTAACGGTCGATGCGGATGCTTTCCCACTCGGCAGTGAGTTCGCATAACCAGCTCAGGGCGCTGTAGCGCTCGTAAGCAATGTTGCTGACAACCGCGTACTGCTCATCGGTCAACTCACTAAATGGCATATCAAACGCCGGGAAATCGCCATCGATCAGATAGGGTACATTGCCTTTGTTGCGCGCTTTTTCCGCAGTCATATGGATGATCTCGCGGAAGGTCACGCCATCCGGTGGCTGGATGCCCAGGCGCTCCAACTCGGTTGCCCGTGCGCGCCAGTTCCAGGCTTCGGCCCGGTCGCGCATCAGCAGCAGCGAACGCGCTGGGCGCAAATTCGCCCGCCAGATGAAGTCGATACTCGGTGTCATCACATCCAGCGGATTGAGTACATCATATGGCTCGAACTGCGTATCAAACGCCGGGATGGCATCCAAATAGCGCAAAGACCACAGCATCACCCCCAGCGATTCCACCCGCCAACTCAGCGCCGTGACGGTACGTTCACGCCAGCTTCCGAGTGGTTTTTCTAAGAGATTGCGTTCGCTATCAATGAGGTGGGTTAGGAGCTTTTCGTCTTCAATCCACTGTAGGAGTTGATCGTTGAGATCGTGGAGTTTGGACTTTACATGTCGCCGACCATCAGCCGGTTGGGTATAGTCCGTTGGGCTTTGGAACTGTATTTCCAGTTCCCCGCGTTGAAGAATGGCCCCCAAGCACAGGGCGCGGTAGGCAACAGCCCTGGCACTCTGTATTCGCTCTTCGTGCATGGTGTATTCCATCGCAGACTTCGACAGGCCCCAATTGCCTGTGTCGTACAATATAAGAGTGCCATGAGACACGCAATTTTTGAAGGCTGGACTTGTGTCAAATAAGCGGGTGATTGCTGTTTGTTGATCTTATCTTGCAGCGACGCAGGTCCGTTACGGTGGGTAATCGACGTATAAAAGCCATAAAATCTTATTGTGCATGTGGCTACCCTGTATTATTGTTGTTTAAGTGTCATTATTCTAAAACTGTATTCAAACCAAGTGTCCCAGGCTTTTCTATCCATGTTTTGTGTGCAGCACTGTGGACAAAATGCTGTGCAAACGGGACAATACTGAAGGAATTGATGCATGGATTTGCTTCATTACATTCGCTTAGCGCGTAAATGGGCCTGGTTATTGGTTTTAATTGTCTTCGTCGCGGCCAGCTTCGCTTACGTCACGACCATCTCCGCGCCACCGCTATACAATGCCACCTCCACCATCTCAATCGGTAACTACCTGGATGTCCAGAACCCCACAGATCGCGATATTGCGACGGGTATCGCGTTGGCGGAAACCTATGCCCAGATTTTACGGACGCCCAATCTGCACCGGGCTGTCATCGAAGAATTGGGGCTGACCATGGACCAAACGGAACTCAATGAGTCCTTCTCGACGGAAATTATCCAGAACACATCCTTGCTCAAGATTTCCGTGACCTACATGGACCCTATTCAGGCCACTGATATTGCCAACGAACTGGCGCGTCAGTTGATATTGCAAAGCCCCACCAATCTGACGGAAGAACAGCGTTTGCAGATCACCAGCCTGAACGAGCGTATCACCGCTCAGTCGACCGATTTGCAGAATCTACGTGATCAGTTGGCCACGGTAGAAGATGAATTGCGCAATAGTCCCGATCTTAGCCAGGATGCACGCACGGCCCTGCAAACAGAACGCACGACCCTCGTCGATCAGATTAACGAGGCCAATGCCAATATCGCAACCTATACCAACACGCTGGCGACCATCCAGCAGCGCACCAACTCGATTGAAATCGTTCAGGAAGCGCTGGTCCCAACGGAACCCCTTGGCCGGGGTTTGGTGGGGCGCGTTATCCTTACTGTCATTATTGCTCTGGTCATCACATTTTCTATCCTGCTTGCCCTCGATTTTGTGCGCGATACGTTTGAAAACACGGACGATGTGTCGCAGACGCTGAATCTACCTGTTTTAGGGGTCATCTCGCGCTTTAAGAAATCCAATGCTTCTTATCAAGATCGCTTGATTACGGAGCTTCCGCAGCTTTCTCAGATTCCTGAAGAATACCGTATGCTCAGGACCAACTTGCTGTATGCGTTGCAAGATAAGTCCGTCATCGTTATCAGCAGTTCCTTGCCAGAAGAGGGCAAGACGGTCAGCGCGGCCAATCTGGCGCTTTCCATTGCCCAGGCCGGGTTGCGAGTGGTGCTGGTGGATGCCGACCTGCGTCGTCCACGCCTACACGAACCCTTTGACTTGTCCAATGATTTTGGCTTGACCAACCTGCTGTCAAGCCAGCCCCGGTCAGTCAATGGTGGAGATGCTGCGCAAGAACAACGGCGCGATAAAGTACGTATTCCGAATCTAGAGGACTGGCGGCAGGCGGCCCAGCCAACTCCGCATGAAAATCTGAGTGTGATTTCGAGTGGTTTCATTCCGTTGAATCCGACTGAAATTCTGGGGTCCATCATGATGCGCCGCTGGACCGATGCCATTCTCAATAGTGGGGCGGATTTTGTGATCTTTGATACATCGCCCATCCTGGTTGCATCGGATGCGGCAGTGTTGGCGTCACGTTTGGGGGCAGCGGTGATGTTAGTCATCCAGGCCAACAAAACTCGCAAAGGCTCTGTCATCGAAGCCATTCAGCGCTTTGATGCCGTGAATGTCGATGTGTCGGGCATCCTGCTCAATCGTGCTGACCCACGCATGCAGAGTTACTATGGCTACAGTTATACCTACTACTATCGCAACAACTAATTGCCTTCTTGCGCGATTAAGTCCATCAACCGCTGATATTGCCACGCCCGTTCTTTGGCGATAGCTTCTTCGGCTGCATTGTCATCGCTGGCCCGATGAATGGCTTGCAGGGCATAAAGCGAAGGGCCGACAGCATGCGTCCGAACGTGGGCGGTGGCGACGGCTTGCCCTGCCGCCCGCGCCGCTGAACGTGCCGGATTGTCTGCGCCGACATCGCGGGCAGCCGCATGCGAATCCAATGATGCTTTGCGAATCACCTTCATGCTGAATTCGCCCGTATTAATCCAGCTTTGCAGGGTAATGAGCGCCTGCCTCGGTCGTGGATCATTCGGGTGGGCTTGCTCAAAATAGGGCATGACCCGTTCCGCGCAGTCTCGCGCCCACATGCCCAGCGTCCGATGGTCAGCTTGGGCCATCAGTTGATCCAGCGCTTCATCTTTGAACGTTAGCTTGAATTTTGACTTTGGCATGGCAGCGTCCTTTTCGTCTTGTGGAAAGCGCATTCTAGCAAACCCAAACGCTGCCCGCCTGTAGTCAAAAATCACAAATCCGCATACGCTTTTCTCACAAAAGCCCGCCGATTTGTGGGGAATTTATCTCAATTACAATAGCGAATATACGCAGTCCCCGATATGGGTCACGCCAGTCAAGTCGATCTGAACGGCGTCTGTCTGTAAATGTAATGTGCCCTGATCAAGTTCCACAATGCAGGGGGGTAGAATGATTTCCCCTTGGGATACATGATCGATTACCGGTCCTTGCTTTACCGTGATGGACCCTCTGTCGGGTATCAAAAGTGTAAAAGCGGTCCGATGCAGGATGCGACCATCGCCCAATGAAACCAGCGTCGATGGGTTGAAAGCCCTGTACTGCTGGCCTGTTTTGTCATATTGGATGCGAACAACATCCGTATTTTCCAGGTGCGCCATCTGGCCCGCGATTTCGGTACGGAATGCGGACACGGCGTTTTGCTCTTGTTCCAGCACATCCTCATACCCCAGGGATACGAGGTCAATGTCATTCTGCGCCTGTGGCATCATCAGATCACCAGGCGATGCTCCCTGTTCGATGCGCGTCGTCCAATCGGATACAGTGGCATCCAGCAGGTGGCATAATGCGGCCCCCACCTGGTAAAAACGCGCCCACCCGTGACCAGATTGCCCCAATATTGGCTCCTGTTCGAACAAAGCCTGCCGTGCTTGCTGCTCGACAAAAAAAGCTGTCCCTTCGCTCCGTTCCAGGAAGCGCTCATAAGCTAAAAGGCTGGGATGCGCATTCAGGCGTGTTCGCCTTAATGTCATGAGATGCCCCAGGATGCCGACTTTCTGGTCGATGCTGTCATCCGTATTCCGTAGAATATTTTCTTCCAACCGACACAATGCGCGATACTCAGGGTCCAGTTCAGGATAGAAGGCCATCGCCGTGAACATGTCGGCATCAAGCGGTGTGAAGTGGTGATGCTGAAAAACGTGAAAGCCTTCATGATAGGCTAGCGGCAGTACGTCCGATTCACTTTTGCACACTTCCGCCGGAATGGTCGCTGTGGCAATCTCATTGATGGGGACGCTCGTCGCGGCCATCAACTGTTCTGGGCGCGTCTCCGGTGGGTTGGGATGATCGATATAGACGACCTGTTCGTCATCATAAACAGCAAAGGGAATATCTTTAATGTCATAGTCCGGCCACAGGCAGATCGACGCCCCCTGCTTGGCCTCTCGGATCATGCTTGCAATCGTTGATACATCCATTAGACTTTCCTCCTACACTCTATCAAGTGTAGTCGGAGCCGATTGGTGATGTAACTAACAAATGTCAGTTTATTGGGAACTTGGTCGTAGACGATCCCTCCGTCTGCGACGTAGCGCTCCCTGAACTCGATGAAATCGATGCCGACTTGAAATATTAGAACAGAGATATTTTCAGATTAGTTTTTAGCTGGCATTTTTCTTCCTATTTTGCAAGGAAGGTCAACTACTAAATGGAATCCAACCTGAAAGCAACCGTAGGGACGCAGCACGCTGCGTCCACTTTTGGCTCATTTTTTGGTAAAATTGACATATCAGAAACCAGTTTTACTAAGGTCAAAAAATGGGCGTTGGATGGGAAGGATTAGTCGAGTTTTACGAAGAATACTCTCATTTTCCGCGTGAAGGCGAGATGTGGGATGAAATAAGGTATCATTGCAAACAGATGACGATCCTTGTTCCCCAGATGCGAACGCACCCTAAGCTACGCACTCTAGAACCGATTTGGGGTATATCTGTCATTGCTCTGAGACTGGTAAACAGAAAAACTGATCGACTCGCTTTGGTTTCTATAAACCCAGATGATACAGTTATAATCAACCTTTGTGATTACACTGGTTGGCTCGACATAGACACCTGGGAAGAGCTATATGTCAGTTTAGAGAATACAATAAGCACTCTAGAATCAGCATTATTCCCAGTTTAATCAAATGCCTTCATTAGCTAGCTAGCTAGCTAGCACCGCCCGAAGCTCACTTAACGGACCAAAAAGCGAGTAGACGCAGCGGGTCAGAGTGCCTTCAGTGCACTTCCCGCTGCCAATATGCAGCCGTATGACTTCAGTCTACGGCGGTGAAAACTACTCAAACGCCTGCCGTAGCCAGAACTTCGCATACGCCTGTGATTCTCTCAATAGCGATTGAAGCCGCGTCAATTCGGTGCTGCCATTGGCCGTGCCGCCATCCACCACCTGGAAATCATCCTCGCTGATGGCCACAAACGACAAATCCACCCGCGCGCTGAGCGCCTTCAAGGCCTGCCGAATCGTCCAGTCATCATGGCCCGTTCGCGCGACCATCGCCTGCATGTTGATGCGCCCGCCATAGTGCGTCAGGGCGTATTTGGCCAGCCCACCCAACACGCCGAACAACTGCCGAATGTCCGTTTCCGGCTGCTCCTTGCCGACCAGCACCAAGCGCTGCGGCTGAACCTCATTCAAGATGGCTTGCCAGGTATCCGGCCCCGGTGGAACCGACCACACGACCAGCGTTTCCGCTTGTGACAGGCTGTAGCGATCTACGCCCTCAATCGCTCGATTCATGCCTTCGTACAGTACCAGCGCCCCTGGGAATTGCTGCCGTAGGTCGGCTAACAGGCTGTCCTCAACGGCTTTTCCGCGATAGTCGACCACCTCATAACGTGGCCCCGTTTCCAGGGTGATGCCCTCTGTGATGGGCCGCGCATCCAGCCATTCGACCAATGCCTCGCGCTTGCCATTGAAGGCATTCGCCCGCAGCGTATAGGCGATGTCAAAACGGCCCTGCGGCAGCGATTCCATATCGCCAAACCACCACACGACGCGCTGCTCGTTGCCATCGGCATCAGCTAGCTTGAGTTCGATATGATCGCCGCGTCGGCCCAGGTTGCGCCGACTCTTGATATGCACATCGCGGGTAGCCAGCACTAGCGGCGGATTGCCATTGCCGAACGGGGCCAGTCGCGCGATGTCCTCGGCCAGTTCCAGGCTGATGTCGCCCAGGTCGAGGTAGGCATCGATGGCGATCTCTGGCGCGACTTCTTCCGTACCGAGCATCCCGCGAACAGTCTGCGAAATCCCGCGCCGGAACGCGAAGATATTCTCTGTGGGCAAACTCAGTCCTGCTGCCATATTGTGGCCGCCAAAGCTATTGAGCAAATCCGCCTGCGAACGAATGGCTTCGACGATGTTGGCGCCTTCCACCGACCGCGCTGATCCGCTGGCCACTCCCTCATTTTCAGCAAGTACGATGACTGGGCAGCCATAATCTTCTACCAGTCGGCTGGCGACGATGCCGACCACACCCGTATGCCAACCCTCACCGCACACCACCAGCACGGCGTATTTCAGCAGCGACGGGTCCTGTTCGATCTGCCGCTGTGCCGCTTCGTAGACCTGCCGCGTCAAAAAGCGCCGCTTCTGGTTGAGGCCCTCAAGCTCGTTGACACGTTCCTCAATGATGCTTGGCTCGTCCGTCGTCAGCAGTTGTACAGCGGGTCCGGCATCCTCCAACCGACCGAGCGCGTTCAGGCGCGGCCCTAAGCGAAAGCCGATGTCCATCTCAGTCATATACGCCGGATCGACTTCAGCGCGCGTCATCATGGCTTGCAGCCCCGGACGCGCTGCCGTGCGCAGGCGTTCCAGGCCGCGTTGCAGCCAGTAGCGTGTATCATCGACCTGGACCATCACATCTGCCACGATGCCCATCGCCACCAGATCGAGCAGTCCCTCACTGGGCATGTCGTCATACAGCGCCCGAACCAGCATATAGGCCGTGCCAACGCCGGGAAGCTCGCGCAGGGGATGACCCTCTGGTAGCCGCATCGGATTCACAGCGGCATAGGCGTTGGGCAGCTCTGGTGGCAGTGAGTGGTGATCGGTGATGACCACATCCACGCCGTGCCCCTGCGCCAGATCGACCGCATCATGAGCGGCGATGCCCGTGTCACAGGTCAGCAGCAGGCCGATGCCCGCATCGAGATAGCGCGTCAGCGTCGGCAGATGGATGCCGTGCCCTTCTGTAAAGCGGTTAGGAACGTGATACTCGACCTGTGCGCCCAGCTCCCGCAGCGCCGATACCAGCAGCGCGGTTGAGGTCTGCCCATCAACGTCGAAGTCGCCCCATACCAGTATCGTCACTTGCTCACGAATGGCTTGCCGCACCCGCGCGACCGCTTTTTCCATATCAGGCAAATCATACGGCGAGGCTGGCGTATAGTGATCAGGATCGAGGAAGCGCAGCGCCGCCTCCGGTTGACTGATGCCGCGCCGCACCAGCGTTTCCGCCACAATCGAATGCCCACCGACCGCCGCGCGCAGGTCATCCGGCACGCTCACCGGTTGGGGATCAAGCCAGGTTTTCATAACTTAGAAAGGTATTTCATCGGATGCAGAGCCTTCATCATCATCAAAACAACGTCTCTGAATTTCAAAGTTATTACGAAAAATATCTCTATCATTCAACTCAATTATCATTGGCGACTTGGCAGCTATTCCGCGTCCATAAGCAATGCAATGGCGGAAAGGTAAAGTTGATAAGAGTGCCGCATAATCGTCACCAATATAATTACCCAAGAATTCCATGCCAGTTGCATCAAATACTTGTAAACCGAAGATGGTATTGCATTGGTTCAAGATCGATTTTGTTACATTAGCTGTACGTTGTGTAACTAGAAGCGTACCAAGTCCATACTTTCTACCTTGCATTATAGCCTTAGCCGTTCCATTGCTAGCACTCTTGTCGCCTTCATATGCAACAGAACTCCATTCGGGTATCAATGAATGAGCCTCTTCTAATACAAGACATAATTTAGCTTGGTTTACCATATTAGGCTTTAGATGTTCTAATAACTGCTCAGAAATTATTCTGGTAATTTGTGCTGCAGACATCTCGCCTATTCCGGCTTGTTTAGCATAAATTTTTGATGTTTGTTCTGTAACATCGTATTGATAGGGGTTTATTATTCTAATACACCAGTTTTGATCACCCATAAAAGTGTTTATATGGGTCCTCATTATTTCGGCAAATTTTTTCTGATTACCTCCATCAGCCATATTATCCTTAGGTATATCCCTATCACCCAAAATATATTGCTTAATTTCTTGATCTGATTGATTCTGTTTGTCAATATCGATGAATTCAGACAGTGCTTTCTGGTATTCTCCAGTTATATCTATGATCCAGACCTTGATACCATCCGCGAGAATACGCAGGATTAGCTCAACTGCCAGACTTGTTTTTCCCGATCCAAGTACACCCAATATCGCAGTGTTGTGTGTAACTAATTCCTTCGTGTTGACCTTTATACCGTACTTGGTTTTAGGAATGCAGCCAACATAATTTGTAATTGACTCCTCTATTTGTGCTTCTGGTACTAAATAAACTGGTGCATGAATGTTAGGCGTCCAAGGAACTTGTTCAAAACGGTGTTCCTTTCCAACCCATTCACCTAGCTTTCTAGCATGGATACGCATGAAACCATGACGGTTTGAATCACGGAGGGCTTCACTCTCTGTTACCGCATTGAAAACTTGATAAAGCACAGGTCTGCTACGTATCTCAATGCTTAATAGTTGTCCTTCAACAATTTCGCAAGTATCTCTATAAAGCTCAATCTCTACGTGACTAACATCGCTTTTCTCAACCACTGATCCAATAAAGCTCTTTTTACTTTTGTAAATTGGATTTTCGCTTAGAGTAGTGGAAAACATGTTTTCCGTGCACTTCATTGCTATATTTTCAGGAGCCCAAAGTTTGGGACTGTCCTTTCTTCCAATATCATGGATAGATACTGCCCGTATCCATCGCTCACTTGATAGCCTGTAGGAATCCAAGACAAGACATATCTGTGCTACTTCCTCATCAAGGGGGACTAATATGATGGATTCAGGTGTTGGTATATTACGAGAGCTTATTCTTATATTAAGAATATTTGGCTCTCTGCGTGAAATTACTTCGCCAACAATATGAACTTGAGTCTTTCTTACTTGCCATATATTTTGGAATCGTTTGATCAAATTGCTTATTGTTTCAACAGGTTTGCCAAGAACGAGTGCTACCCACAAAAAAGTAAGCAAAAGGGCTTTGTCGACTTGACTATAGAATGTGGCGATAATAAGAAAGTAGAGCAGGGTAAAAACGAAGTTAGGAGACCCCAGTATAGCAACAGTTTTGGTTAGACTTTCTCCTATTCTTCGATTATTTGGCTTTTCGCTTCGCCCTAGGGCAATAGAAAGAACTGAAAGGAATAAAACAGTTCCCATACCCAAGGAATAAAATATCCACCAATCTCGGTTATTCTGGACAACGCTTTCTGAGATGAGCGGAATAGTGGTAGAAAGCGCTGCAACAGAGTTTCCAATGGCATCCTGTGGTGATGTGAAAAAAGGTTGTAGTAACAAGTCGCCTAGTAATAGCGCCAGGAATGCTGCCCAAAACCATAGACTTGTTGTTATATCATCGTGGATAAAGAAGTAGTTAATTCCGAGTATGGTGACTATGTAAACAGCAAAGAACCAGATGCGAGTATTTAATTTGAATTCACTGCTCATTGATAAGCTCGACATTTGCATAGTTGGCTAATTGAGTATTAGCATACTATCAAAAAAGAGTTTCGGCGATTTAGTTTTCTAACTCAAATCAATTGCATCATCATCCTCAAGAATCAACTCCTTGGGCACAGCGATTTTATTCGCCGCCAGGTAATCGACTAGGGCATCACTCAGGCGCATGGGTGCTTCATCATATTCTTGCTGCAACTGCCGTAGATGTTCCAGCATCCAGATGTACAGATCGGCCTCGGTATGCGGGTCGTCCTCATCCAGAATATGATACTTACGAATCAACGTGATCGCCGGACGGTAAACCGTGTCGTACCACTGGGCCGCTGCTTCCTCTAACGTAATTTCTTCTTCGGTCTGATAGTTATAG
Organism: Anaerolineaceae bacterium; assembly: GCA_002699585.1. Classification (GTDB taxonomy): domain Bacteria; phylum Chloroflexota; class Anaerolineae; order Aggregatilineales; family Phototrophicaceae; genus Phototrophicus. The sequence goes on from PABP01000014.1 coordinate 660,705, forward strand.
ACCTTGTGGAACAGCCGTACATGCTCCAGCAGCACTTGATAACCACCTGGCTGCGTAATACGGATGCTCACCTGCTGGGGCCGCGTATTTTCCAGGCCAGTTTCATTTAAGAAGCGCGCATAGGCGGCGGCGCTGTCCCAGTCAGCGGGCGTCATATCCGGTTCCAGGTCAATCGGTGTCGCCAGCTCGGTGACATACGCCTGAATGGTTTTGAAATCCAGCTCCCGCGCTACCGATACGCGGTGGTTGCCATCCCGCACAAAGTACACATCATCAATCAGGTAGACTTCAATCGGCGGCGGGCCTTCCTGACTGTGGAACAACGCATAGATGCGGCTCCATCGCTCGGACATATTGCTGTTCTTGGGCAAAAAGCGGCGCGTAAAATCCTTGGAACGCCCCACACTGCCGACGATCCGATCCAGCGGGATGTCATGCAAGCCCCGGTAGGTCTGGTTTTGCAGGTCGAGCTTATCTTTGACCTCGTCAAAGCTCCATAGCTCCATCGGCTTGCCGCGCACCAGGTCGAGGATTTGTGAAAAGAACCGCTGCGAATACGCCTGGCTAAAGCGGCTGCGTCCCTCGACAAAATAATGGCTATCAGCATCGTTGTACATTAAGTGTTCCTCTAATCCACTAATATGATTATAAACGCAATCCCGCTCCCCATGCGACGCGGAATGCCTATCATAAGCAAAATAGGTACACCTATGCTCCCCTCTGCTCAGGCCCAAGCCGCAGCCGACCGGCCATCACGGGTGGGATCTGGTGATAGTTGCTCCAGCTAATCAGGCGCGCATCGTTGTGGTCCTCTGGCGGGAAGGCCGCTTCTTCCAGGCCATCCAGTACCAGCCCACAATCGAACGCATCGCTCAGCAAATCTTGCAGCGACCGATGGTAATAAGGGTGCGGATTGGGTTCACCGGGTGCGCCCGCCCCCAGCACGGGCGGCATATCCAGATAATGCGTGATCTTGAGCGACAGCGTATCCACCAGCTCGCCGCCGACATCGGCCTTTTCCGCCATAAATACCGGATTATTAGAGTTGAAAGCCGGGTGCATGGTCGCAAACACGAAGCGCCCACCAGGCGCTAGCAGTTGTGCCACCGCCCGGTACATTGGGCTGAGCGTAGGCATGTCCATCATAGCCATCGTGCAGGTGATGGCATCAAAGGCGTTTTCGCCCAGTGCGATCAAACCCTGCGTGTCAGTGGCATCGACCACATCGTACTGAATAGGGGGCATCCCTGGCTGCTGACGGGCCAACGCGCGCTCAATCAGCGCCGCGCTGAAGTCGACTGCCGTCACGAGTCCACCTAGTGCTGCCATCCGCCGCGCCATGACGCCGCTGCCACAGGCGATGTCCAGCACGTGCTCTCCCGCCTGCAAATCCAGTAAACGCTCCACCGCTGGGCTAATCAGCCGTTGATGGAATAGGTTGCCTTCGTCCCCGTGCAGTTCGTCCCAAAAAGTCGCTTTTGCCTCCCAACTGCTGAGGCCCTGCTGGTTGAGGTCGTGTACATCCTGGCTCAGTTTTGGATCGCTAGAGTGGTCTGTCATCAAAGAACCTTCGCTATCGCGCAGAGCGCAAACCTGTAAACCGAGTATACCCAATTCGATCATAATTTAATGGGATTTGCACCCTGTTTTTGGCCCTCATACATCCCGCTAAAGGATATATACCATCAGTTGACAGTCGGCATAACATAAGGTCAAATCCTATAGGATCCTTTTAGGAGGGACTTTGATGGAACTATTGAATTCTGACCTGTTTACCCCCTGGCAAGACCCCGACTCCGGCGTGACAAGTTATATTTTGTCTAAAAAGATCGCTCCCGTGCAAGAAGCGTTCTACTTCGTCAACAATTCGATGACCGACGATAGCCGCTATTTGTGGTTTTATTGTGCTTACCCGCCGTCCGGTAGTGCCCAGCAAGGGCGTACCCTGGGCCTATTGGACTTCCAAACAGGCGAGATAAACGTCTTCCCGGAGACGCAGTTCAACCATGCCTCACCCTATGTCGATGTCAAAACAGGCGATATTTTCTGGGGTATGGATACGTCCGTTTGGCAGCGTGGACCTCGTCCGCAGGACAAAGCCGAACTCGTCGGCAGTGTGCCGCCAGAGCTTGTCGGTGCACGTTTTGCGGATCGTATCGCCACCCACCTAACGCCTTCCGCAGATGGCAAGGAGTTTTTTGTCGATACCTCGGTTGGCTTGCAATCCATATTCGGGTCTATCAACGTAGAAACCGGGGCTTTTGAACACTGGCATACGTTCAATCGCAACTTTAACCATGTTCAGTTCAGCCCGACCGACCCTGACCTGATCTTGTTCGCCCAGGAATTTCACCCTGACCCCATTACCGGGTTGATTTTCCCAATTACCGACCGCATGTGGCTGATGCGCCGTGGTGAGCAACCCCGTCCGCTTTTCGATGAGCCGACGGTCGTGACCCATGAATGGTGGGACGAAGATGGCGAGCATGTCTGGTGCATCCATAAAACGGGCACCTGGCGCGTGAACATCCATACGCAGGAAGTCGAAAACCTGGGCTGGCCAGCCGGAGCATGGCATTCGCATCACCACGCCAGCGGCAAGTATTTAGTCGGGGATGTCCAATTGAGTGAATCGTTTTATCGCGGCGCACCCTCAGAAGTGCACTTCCTCAACCGCGAGACAGGTCAAAGTGTGCGCATCGTTAAAAATCCGGGTATGTCCGGCATCGTCGGGGCCAACTACCACATTGACCCGCACCCGCGCTTTGTGGGTGATGGCCAGTTTGTGGTCTTTACGACCACTGCCCGCGGTGAGGTTGATCTGGCCATCATCCCCACAGCCGACCTGATTGCGCAGACATCTTAGCCAGCCTGCTATTTGATAGACTTGCTGCCCTATATTTCCGTCATAAAGAGTAAATCATCGAAAAATCGTTTAGGAGAAATTTAAATGGACATCTTGAAATCGGATTTATTTACGCCCTGGCAGGACCCTGAATCGGGTGTGACGAGCTATATTCTGTCTAAAAAAGTGGCTCCTGTGCAGGAAGTATTCTATTACGTCAACAATTCCATGAGTGCCGATGACCGCTATCTATGGTTCTTCTGTGCGTACCCGCCTTCAGCCAGCCGCACACTTGGCCTGCTGGATATGCAAACAGGCGAGATGAACGCCTTTCCCGATACACAATTCAGTGGCACACCCCATGTTGACCCGGCCACAGGCGATCTTTTCATGGGCATGGGGACATCGGTTTGGCGGCGTGGCAAACGCCCTCAGGATACAGCTGAATGCATCGGCTCCATTCCGGCTGATCTTATCGGGCTACGACGGACGGAGCGCGTCGCTACCCACTTAACACGTTCCGCAGATGGCAAAGAATTCTTTCTGGATGCCTTCATCGGCTTGCAAGCCGTTTTTGGCACGATGAACGTCGAAACCGGGGCCTATGAACACTGGCACAGTTTCAATCGCAATCACAACCATGCTCAGTTCAGCCCGACCGACCCTGACCTGGTGCTGTTCGCCCAGGAAAATCACCCTGACCCGATTACCGGCCTGAAATTCCGTATCACCGACCGCATGTGGCTCATGCGCCGTGGTGAACAACCGCGCCCCATCTTCGACGAACCGACCGTCGTCACCCATGAATGGTGGGATGAAGATGGCGAGCATGTCTGGTGCATCCACAAAACGGGCACCTGGCGCGTGAATATCCACACCCAGGAAGTCGAAAATGTCTGGCCACAGTCCGCATGGCATTCGCATCATCACCCCAGCGGCAAATACGTGATAAGCGATGCCCATCCAGGCAGGCCCTTCTATCGCGGTGTCGCCTCTGAAGTGGGTTTCCTCAACCGCGAGACAGGCAAGAGCGTTCGCTTTATAGAGAACCCTGAAAAAACGGACTATATCGGCTCAAATTACCACATTGACCCGCACCCGCGTTTTGCGGGTAGCGGCCAATTTGCGACGTTTACAACCACGGTACGCGGTGAAGTTGATCTGGCGATCATCCCCACTGCTGACCTCATCGAGCGGACATCATAATCTGTTTGCTAACGAAATATTGCTATCTTTCGCAGGGCGGTCGCATAAACAGGCCGCCAGCTGTCGTATGTCACCAGGAACGTTGGCTATCGGTATACAACGTTATTCGTCAAATCGAGTATACTAAATCTAGTAGCGATCTGGTGACGTAAGAATATGCGAATATGACGAAGAATGATTCCAACGATTGGCTCAGTTTAAAACAAGCATCGGATATATTAGGCGTCCACCCGGCGACGGTCCGCAATTGGGCCGACGAAGGTAAATTACCGTTCCGGCGCACCCCCGGCAAGCACCGCCGCTTCTTGCGAGAAGATTTGACCCGATACGCCCAATCCCAGGGTGAGTTGCAGCCGCTGGAGGTTCAGGTCATCATTCAGAATGCCCTGGGCCGTGCTCGTATGCAGGTCGGCGACGGCAACCTGTCGCAGATGCAGTGGTACAGCCACATGAGCGATGCCGCCCGCATGGAAATGCGGACCCAGGGTCGGCGTGTGCTGGAATCGCTGCGGGCATACCTGGGTGCTGGCGCGCCCGACGACATGTTGGCGCAGGCCATTGCCTTGGGCAAAGATTATGCTGCGGTCCTCAGCGAAGATGACCTCTCGCTGCCAGAAGCCATGCGCGGCTTCTTTTACTTTAGCGATTTTGTGATTGATTCCATTCTCACCTGGTCGGAATTGGCCCAACCGCGTAATTCATCGGAATGGGCGACCCTGTTGCGTCAGGTGAATGCCTTCATCCATACGATGATGTTATCCATAGCGGAATACTACGAGGAAGATTAAGCCATGCTGGTGGATGAACTGGCGTGGCTTGCGCTCAGTTTACAGCCCCACATTGGCAGCAAAACCCTCTCCCAACTGCTGGCCCATTTTGGTAGCGCCAGCGGTATTTTGGCGGCGTCTCCCGATGACCTCCAGCAAGTTCGTGGGATTGGGGCCAAGCTGGCTGCCGCGATTAAGTCCATTAATCTAGAGACAGTCGACCACCAGTGCCAGCAGTGGGCGCGTGCTGGCGTTCAACTGCTGCCGCATTACCACGCGCACTATCCGCTGGCACTACGCACCCTGGAAGATGCCCCCGCCAGCCTTTTCGTCTATGGCGACATTCTGCTGCGTTTGCCCCAGAAAGCTGTCGCTGTCATTGGCACGCGCCAACCGTCGCCCGTCGCCCAGCAGGCTGCCTATCGCCTGGGGCGCTTATTGGCTGATTCCGGCTTACTGGTGGTCAGCGGCATGGCGACAGGCATCGACGCTGCCGCCCACGAAGGCGCGTTAAGCGTGCCCAATGGCGTGACCCTGGCCATGCTTGGTAGCGGGGTCCTGCGTCCCTATCCGCCCCAGAACCGCAAATTGGCCCAGCGCGTGAGTCAGCATGGGGCTTTGGCCTGTGAATGTGCCCCGGATGCCACGCCCAATGCACCGCGTTTGGTCTCGCGCAATCGTTTGATTACCGGAATGGCCACCGAAGGCGTTATTATTGTCGAGAGTGCAGCCGATGGTGGCGCGATGCATGCCGCCCGTTTTGCCCAGGCCCAGGGACGCCCACTGTTCACCCTCGACCTGCCGGCGTCGGGCAACCAGGCTCTTATCGAAGCCGGAGTGATGCCCCTCGCGCCGGATATCGCTGACATCGATTTTCTAACGCAGATAGCGGATTAAGGGTATCTAGTCGATGGCGTGGTGTCTGTTCCCGCTTTACATAGGTGCTGATCTGGAATTGCGGCAGCTCAAAGTCGCGCATGCCGACCGCCAGTATGACCTGCTCAATGCCAATCGGGTGCATATTGGCCGCTGGGAATCCTGGGCATGGTCCACCACCCGCGACGACCAATGGCGTTTCCTGCACACGTGCCTGGGCCGCTATGCCAATCAACAGGGATTCGCTTGCGGCATTTGGCTGAATAATCAACTGGTCGGCATGATTACGGCGTCATTGGACGATGATGGCGCAATGGAACTCTCCTATTGGCTGGACCAAGCTCATACCGGGCAGGGCATTATGACCCGTGCCATGCAGCGCCTCATGGACCTGTTGCAATGCCTGCCGCAAATCGAGCGTTTGCTTCTGGTCATCGCGGAACCCAACGCCGCCAGTCGTGCTGTGGCTACGCGTCTCGGCTTTGAACTGGCATACCCCGCGTCACCTGCCTTCATTGAAGGCCAATGGGTCCAGCGCCTGACTTATATCTATCTTGTAACCTGATTTCTAACGCGAACTTCATAATCTGGCGCACCCTCGGCCTGGTCGGCTGCGTATAGTCTATGTAACCCCCAATCATTTGGGGATTAGTTAAGCTGCGTCTGTTTTACAATCATCATATGGGCATCTACGCTAGGATGATGGCTTGGAGATGATCGCTTGTGAATCATCACAGGCCATACCCCATACGTAATACACGAAGGAGAAAAACGTTGATGAAGAAATGGTTTATGCACATCATGGTGCTGGCCTTATTTGCTGTTTTGCTGGTGCCGGTCGCGGCCCAGGATGACATCACTCTGGAACCCTTTGAAGATGACCAGTTTGCGATTCAAGGCGTTGTGCCGCAAGGTTGGGAAACCCTGGCTCCTGGCTCACTGTCACCCGATGGCGGGATGACGGTGCTCGTACAGCAGGCTGCACCGGGCGCAACTGCCGAGCAACTGCTGCAAGCGCTCGCACCCAATTTGGGCCTGACTGAAATTCCTGAGCCGGTTGAGCAGTTTGAGGGCGATGCCCTGACCTGGGACCTGTATTTTGTCGAGGTCGAAGCCGGTGGCATGACGATTCTGGTCGATCTGGCCCTCAGCGAAGGTGACGGCGTGACCTATCTGGCGCTGCTGCAAACCACTGCCGAGCAGTACGAAGCTCTGCACTTCGACGTGCTGGAACCTGTATTGGCTGCCTATGCGCCTCTGGCTGCTGATAGCGCCCCTGTCGACGAAACCGACACGGAAACCGAAGCGACACCTGAGCCAGAAGCGACAGAAGTCGCCGATGACCTCTACACCGACCCCAACGGCCTGTTTGAGGTCGCTATCCCCACCAACTGGACCGCTGTCGAAGGGGATGGCTACGTCTCGCTGGTTGGCCCGGGTGAGGACATTAGCTACAGCTTCCTGACCTTAGAAACCGATGACCTGACAGCGACCATTGACGAGGCTCTGGACACGTTCAGCTTGCCGGAGGATTTTGACCGCGAATACGACGAAGACAGCTACCAGAACATCCAGGATCAGGCTGTGCTCGATCAATTGGGTGTAGAGTCACTTGTACAGGTTGTCTATGAAGATGGCACAGGCGAGGATGAACGTGTCGTCGTGCTGGCGTCTCAATTGTATGAGGGCGTGGGTTACTATATGCTTTTCCAGGGCGATGTCGAAACCGTCCAGGCGCGCTTGGCCCAACTACAGATCATTGAAAGCAGCCTCAAAATCCTGGCAATTGAAGAAGATGACCTGACAGGCGTCGAACCCGGTGAAGTCACCCCGGAACTCATCGCGGAACTAGAGGGCTTCATCGCGCAGGCGATGGAAGAATGGGAAGCCCCAGGCGTGGCGGTGGCCATCGTCAATGGCGACGAAATCCTGTATAGCAATGGCTTCGGTACGCGCACCCTGGGCGAAGATGCCCCGGTTGATGCCGAAACGCTAATGATGATCGGCAGCACGACCAAGCCAATGACGACCACCGTCATGGGTATGCTGGTCGATGAAGGCAAGCTGGATTGGGATGCACCCGTCCGCGATGTGCTGCCGGAGTTTGCGGTACAGGACGAGGAACTCAGCGACAGCATCACCATCGCCAACCTGGCATGTGCCTGCACTGGCGTTCCCCGTCGCGACTTTGAGCTGATCTTCAACACCTTTGATCTGTCTGCTGAAGACGTGATTGATTCACTCAAGACCTTCCAGTTCTTCACGGACTTTGGCGAGGCCTTCCAGTACAGCAATCAACTGGTCGCAACCGCTGGCTATGTGGCTGCGGCGGCTGATGGCGGGGAATATGGCAACCTGTATGATGCCTACATCGACATGATGCAGACACGCCTGTTTGACCCGCTCAGCTTGGAACATACCATCATCGACCAGGGCGACCTGGCCCAGTTTGACGATGTCGCCACATCCTACGGCCTGAATATCTATAACGACCTGGTCGAGAATCCGCTGACGATTGAGTACTTTGCGATTCCGGTTGCGCCTGCTGGGGCTATCTGGTCCACCGCTGATGACATGGCCCAGTATGTCATGCTCATGTTGAACGAGGGCGTCACTGCTGATGGCGAACGTCTGGTCTCTGAGGAATCCTTGCAGCGCGTCTGGACACCGGGCGTGGACATCAGCGCCGATGCCAGCTATGGCCTGGGTTGGATCATCGAAGATTGGAAGGGCGTTCAGTTGATTGAACATGGTGGCAATACCATTGGTTTCTCATCGGAACTGCTGTTCAATCAAGCTGCCGACCTGGGTATCGTCGTGCTGACGAACGCCCAGGGTAACGCAGCCCCATCGGTGGTTGCTCGCCGCTTCATGGAACTGGTCTATGGTGTGGAAGACAGCGACATCGTCTTCCCGTCCCAGGTTGACCAGACTGAGAGCGAGCAAAATCGTCAGGACTTTTACGATACATTGGTCAAGGAAGCAGATGCGGAAGCGGTCGAGCAGTTCAGTGGCAGCTACACCAGCGACGCTCTGGGTGACATGACCATCAGCGTCAACGAAGAGGGCGAACTGGTTGCCGATACGGGCGACTTCGTCACACCCATCTGGCTGACCACCGACGAAGATGCCGACCCCAACACCTATATCATGGCACTGCCGCCACTGGCTGGGCAGGCTTTTACCTTTGAAGTCGCCGAGGACGGTACAGTAACGGCCACCATCGGCATCGGACTTGTGGAATATACTTTCACCAAGGTCGACTAGCACGTTTCACGAATACCGTAGGGGCACTTCATTGTGCCCCTTTTCTATTTACCTATGCCTCACTCACTGGATGCCGAATCACCGTTTTGAGCTTTTCTGGCGCGGTTTTACGCGCATCTGACAGATAGATCTCATGGTGCTTGGCCCGATGCACATAGCCATTGTCTGCCATGAATGCATGTAACCGCTTAATCGTCGGCTCCTCCGCACTGTATGGCCCGATGTGCATAATCTGCGCACTAAGTCCTTCCTCGTAACGCTCATAACGCACCTGATCCAACGGCAAACCCAGCTTCTTTTTGGCGACAGCTTCCTTGGCCTGCTCGACCATCTGCTCCGTGACGAAATCCGGTAAGCGGATCATCAGCGTCCAGATGAACTTGTCTTTGTAATTTTCATCGCCTTCGATGGGTGCGCCTGTTTCAAACCACCAGAGACCCTCTAAGGGCATCACCGTAAATGGCTGGCCATCTGCTTTGCAGATCGCCCGCACACCATACGCCAGCGGATACAGCGTTTCGATAGCGGTCTGGTATTCGGGCGCGGTATTCGGGTTGCCCTGGCCATCGATCATCAGATAGTGCATCGGCGGCACATTTACCAGCACCGGGTCGGTCGGCGGGGTATATAGAGCCTTGTCTGTTTTCTTCATGTCGAGGTTTGCTGCCATTGTTTTGCCTCCAGGTGGATGTCTTATAGAACTATCCTCAGCATACGCCCAATCCCTGACATCCTATGTCAACAATAGGAGCAAAGCGTTTTTCACCTCAGAGACCACAGAGAAAATAGGTTCAGGAAGGGTGGTTTCGTAGGGCCGCAGTATGCGTCCGCTTGTTACCTGGATTGAGTTGAGGATACAGGATCGAACTCGAGGTAGGGGCACAATATATTGTGCCCGTTGCTGTTTGCTGGGCGCTGAAAGTTAACTTACCGCTTCACATGCTCCACGATGGGCATTTCGTTGGTTTCGGCCAGGTACTCCAGGCCATCATGGTCCGCGATATACACCTGACGACCATCCTTGCGCAGCAAGTTGGCATTCAACAGGGCACGCAAGGCACGCCCCACGACTTCGCGCGTGGTCCCCAGGATGCTGGCAATTTCTTCCTGGGTAAGGGTAGTTGGCGCTTCGCAGATCGTATCGGCGTAGGTACTTTCGTACAAAAATAGCTTGGCCAGCCGCGAGGGAATCGTGCGGAAGGTCATATCTTCCAGGCGCTCGATGTACTTGCGATTGACCTGTGCCAGCGCCTGGACGTAATTTTGCAGCAGGTCGCGCTCATTAGCCAGCAGCTCCATGAGCGGCTCATGGCCGATGCGCATGACGACAGCCGCCGTCACAGCCACCGCGTTATACGGATTGACGCCGCCATCCACAGCCGATACTTCGTTAAATGTCGTTGGGGGGCGTAGCAGGCTGAGGGTATGCATACGGCCTTCCGGACTGATGCGATAAATGCGCACCATCCCATCCACCACCACATGGAGTCCCGCACAGGCTTCAGCTTCGTTGAAGATGGTTGCACCGGCCTGGTACGTGTGGCGATGTGCCGCGTCTGACAGACGATGGCTGACTTCGGGTCCGATGCCAACAAAGCAGGGCACACTGGCCCAATCAATCATAAGAGTTTACTCACACACTCAGTAGATTATGCTGCCATTATAGCCAATATAGCGCAGGTCTGGCCTCAATGGTATGCCGGAACTCATGTGTTCTTAAGCGGGAAAATTAGCTCGCTACCCAGCGCTCGATGAGCCAATCGGCATTGGGCAAGCCGACTTCTCGCATCTGCTGATGGTATGATTTGGCATCATACGGCAGCCGGAAAAACTGCACATTCACATCATGTGACTGTGTCAAATCGAGGATAGCATATTCCGCATAAGAAACAGGCCGATTCCCCTCTGGGTCAGGTTCCCAGGCCAGGCCAACGCTGCCCGGGTTGATGAGCATTTTATCGCCCCAGCGGCGTAGCATCTGCGCGTGCGTATGGCCGCCGACGTAAACATGGGCGTCAAAATGGGCCAACATAGACTTGAGTTGGCTTTCCGGCGTATCGATAGCGATGCCTTCATCGAAGTTACGAGGCGAGCCGTGGTAACACAAGACGCGCATCCCGTATTCGTAGATGCTCAGGTGCGGCGTAAATCCGGCGATAAATGCTTTGTCGTCTTTGCTGAGTTGCTCAGCAGCCCACAGGCTGGTGGCATGATAATATGCGCCGATGCCATCAGGCGACTTATACAGATCCGTGTCGAGGATAAAGGCATCCATGTTGCCCATAATCACCGGGCAGCCCAGGTCTCGGATGCGCTGCAAGGCTTCTTGCGGGCAGGCCCCGTTGGCGACGACATCGCCCAAACAAACAATCTGATCTGGCGATTGTGCATGCAAATGTGCCAGCACCGTGTCTAACGCTAGCACATTACCATGCACATCGCTCAGTAAAGCCAGTCTCATCTAGATAAAGGATGCCATCAGAACCAGTGCTACCATCAGCACGGCCGCTAACAAGAACATATTGCGCAGATCGCGCAGCACGAAGCCGTATTCGGCTTGCAGGTCTTCGTTATCAGGGAAGACGGTCGGGTGGGCCAGCGCGTCTTCGATCTGGTACGTTTCTGGCTCGGAACGGCGCTTTTTGCGCGTATCCAATTGCACACTGCCTGTCGACCGCGCGCGTGTGCGGCGGGCGGGGCGGGTATCTTTGGGCTTGCTGGGTGACTTTGGGGCCGCCTGCGCTTTAACAGGCTCTTCCTCAATTTCTTCGACAGGCTCTTCGACGGGTAATCCCGCTTGCTGGCGTGCTCTGTCGAGCGTGGCCTGCGGGATATTCGGCTTATTGCCCTTCTTGCGACGTTTTGACATGATGTTTAACCTCGGTCCGTAACACCGATGCCAATGAGTCGGCATTACGTTTCATTATGGTTTGTAAGTATAGCGCATTTCAGGCGCGGGTCAAAAGTCAATTCGGTCCGCGTAGACGATATAGCGCTGGGTATTCACCTGATAAGGATAGCAGGAAATTAGCGTAACCATAGGCTTTCCCTGCGATTGCATCACATGCACATCATCCGGCGACACAATGTCCATGCCACTGACGCGATATGTGAAGATTTGCTTGTCAGTCACGACCTCGAATTCCATCCCGACTTCGAGTTGGTCGATGTGTCTGAACAACTCGCCGAAGATGTCGTTATGCGCGGCCAGCACCAGATTACCGCTTTCATTTTCTGGCTTAACGCCATTCAGCACCTGGCCGACGCCCTGCCGCAGCGCTTCCCAGTCCGTCCCCTGCACGATGGGCGCTTCAATATTGATGTCTGGGATGCGGATGAACTTGGCTGTGGACGCCGTAGGCGCTGTACGGACGAAGTTCTGCGGCACATACACCTGGTCCGCTACCAGATATTCCAACCCCTGCGGCAACTCGGAGAAGTTAAACGAACTGTTGCCCTCAATCGGTGGGGTATGACCACCGGGCAGCACCATATCCGTCAGTCGTTGGACCTGCGGCGTGGGTTCGATGGTGGGCATCGCCGCCCGGAGAATATCGGCCGCATCTGCCTGCACCTGGGCCGTTTCTGCCTGTAAGTTACCTATGCTCTGGGCCATCGCGGCCCCTAATCCGACTAGCCCGACCACAGCGATGATTTCCACCAGCAGCATGCTGCGATTGACGAACGTGCGCCAGATATGCTGGTCGGCGTCGTTTTTGCGCTTGGCGAACTCCGGCGGCTCGACTTCATCGTCGAACGCTGGCTCGGCTGGTCCCAATTGACGCGATTCCGGCTTCAGGTCGATGGTCTGCGCGGGCAGCCCATTCGGATCGCTAAAATCCATCTCATCCAGAATCGACAGGGGGTCAGGCGGCTGGGGAGGTGGCGTTGGCGGGTTGGAATCGATGATGCGGCCTGCATCTTTCATACGTTGCAGGCGCGTTTGCCGTTCCTGACGTCGTTTGATCGCCAGGGCGCGTTCTAATTCGGCAACGGTCATCTGGTCGATGCTGCGTTTATCGGCCATAGGACTCTAACTAACTCAACTCAACGTGGACGATTAGCATAACAATACAGGTGCAACAACATGCTCTCTGAAAAGGGAAAACCTCAATCGCATTATACAACCACCCGGACAGCGTGCAATATCATAAGCCTTAATATCATAAGCTGCTGTCTGAGGGCATGAGATGGGCTGTCGGCTGATAAATAGCAAAAATGGTCCGTAGCGACGCTGCCCGCTGCGTCAGACGTACTTGCATGAGCGCCAAACGTCTGTTTCGATTTGTGTCACTTGCTCAATGGCGGGTATGATTAGGGATATCGACAACACCGTATCAGAGGGAAACCCAATGAGCGCACAGATTCCAGATAGCCACCGTGACCTTTTAGAAGGCCCAATTATCGTGTCGCTGGCGACCCATATGCCCGACGATACCATCCAGGTGACGCCCGTCTGGTGCAGTTACGATGGCACCTACATTATCGTCAACGCCACCCGTGGCCGCCAGAAGCACAAGAACATGGTCGCACGGCCCAACGTCACCATCATGGCATTCGACCCACAAAACCAGTTCCGCTTTATCGAAGTGCGTGGTTTTGTCTCGAATATCACAACCGAAGGCGGCGGCGAATCCATGAACGAGCTGGCGCTGCTCTATACGGGCAAACCCAAGCGCTACGGCATAGAAGCCCCTCCGCGTGCTGTCGATGAACGCGTGCTTTATTACATCAAACCGGAGCGCGTCAACACCGGAGGCTAGGCTCAAATGGTCCTGTTGTACAGGGGCAGGACCATTGGTTCGGGTTTTTGTTTTACAAAATGCGACAAGTGTGTAACAATACCTGCCCATGATAAAGGCCGTTTCCCCAAAAAGACTTATTAAAAAGCAATTCAACTATTGTTAAACTGTGCATACATTCTGTACTGACCGCTATACCCTAAGAGGAACAGCCATCCATGGAAATTTGCGTGATCGAGGGCGACGGCATCGGCAAGGAAGTCATTCCGGCGGCGACCGAGGTTCTCAAAAGCCTAATCCCAGAATTAACCATCCTCACCGCGCGCGCTGGATGGGATGCCTTCACAGATTTGGGTGAAGCCCTGCCAGAGGAAGCTGTAACGCTTTCCAAAAAAGCCGGGGCGGTCCTGTTCGGGGCCTGTAGTTCACCCTCCTACCCGGTGGAAGGCTATGCATCGCCGATTGTGCGCCTGCGCCGTATCCTGAATACGCACGCCAATCTGCGCCCGACCACCTACCTGCCCATCCCGACGGCCCGCGAGGGCGTCAACCTGCTCGTCGTCCGCGAGAATACCGAGGATGTCTACGGCGGTCAGGAACAGGTCGAAGAAGGCGGTGACCGCACGACAGCCTATAAAGTCATCACCCGCCAGGCGACCGAGCGTGTGGCTCATACGGCGTTCCGGCTGGCCCAGCAGTCCCATAGGGATCGCGTGACGGTTGTGCACAAAGCCAATGTGTTGCCACAAACCGATGGCTTGTTCCGGCGCGTGGCAATGGAAGTCGCCGAGCAATACCCGGACATCGAAGTCGATGAACTGTTGGTTGATACCGCCGCTTACTGGATGGTCAAAGAGCCGACGCGCTTCGACATCATCCTGACGCCCAACCAGTACGGTGATATTTTGTCCGACATGGCAGCCGCCTGGGGCGGTGGCCTGGGTGTCGCGCCTGCGCTGAATCTGGGCGAGGGTGTCGCCATTGCCGAACCCGTTCATGGCTCCGCGCCGGATATTGCCGGACGTGGCATCGCCAACCCCACCGCATCCATCCTCAGTTTGGCCATGTTGGTGCGCTACTACTGGGGCATGAACGAAGAGGCCGAGCGCATGGAACAGGCCGTCTATCGTACCCTGGATGAAGGCAACTATACCGCCGACCTGCGTCCCGACGGCAACATATCGACCGAAGAATTTACCCAGCAGATCATCAATCACCTGTAGCCCCGGCACATACAGAAACAGACATTAAACAAAAAACAGGCGCCCATGTGGATGCCTGTTTTTTTAATTGATTAGTTAAATACCTTTGCTGCAATGAAGCCCCTAAGAGAGGCTTCCTTCCTCCTTTGGGGGAAGGACTGAGGATGAGGGTCTCTTGTGTGCTGGGTTTACGACCCGCCGCTGCGGCGCTGCGCCTCTTCTTCTTCCTGATACGACAGCAGATCATCCAGCGACATCTTCGGCAGTTGGTTTTCCGCCATGACCGCCCGTAGCTCCGTATTGATTTCGCCATCTTCGCCAATGTGACGGCCAATGTCCGCGCTGGTCGCCTCGGAAAACTGAAATTGATGCACAGCCAGCACCACATCATCGGCACTCACGCGCATCTGCCAGTTCCCGTCGAGGTTAGTCTCATCGTGGACAGGTAAGCGTGCCGCTGGCGTGATGAAGTTACGGCCTCGTTCCAGGTTGTGTGCCTCTTCTTTGGTGAAGAGCACATTCCCGGCCATATCCATGACTTCAAACTTGACGCGGCCTACGGCTTTTTCCGGTAGGCGCAGTTGGACGAAGGGTTGCACATAGTCGATGTCATCCGGCAGGGACCAGGTGCGGAACACCGTTGGTGGCTCCTGTCCCCGGAAGACCATCACGCCTATATCCACCGCCAGCACCTGGACCGTATCCGGGTCCAGTCCGGCGCGCGTAACCGCTTCTAGCGCATGGCGATAAACGGGTTCGCTCTGTGCCTGACGATGCTCACGGCTTTCAAGCTCACCCCATTCACGCTCGCGTTCCAGGGCATAATCTTCGTCATCATAGGCCCCAATCGCCTGATTGAGTTGGTTGTTATCGAACTGCCGGACCAAAAACAGCAAGACGATCAGGATCATCACGACCAGACCGGCGCTTTCTGCCAGGGCGACTGCGCCCAACATCAACAGGATGAAGGCCAGCAGTAAGGTGTTTCGGTTGTTGGAATCGATATTCATAGAGGTTTATCTCCGGCGGCGGGATCGGCTGCTGGTCGGGCGCGGGCTGGCGGGTTGTGAACTGCGCTGACTGGCATCATTTTGCAGCAATTCTTGAAGTCGCAGCGGCACTTCTTCCGGTTCTTCGTCGATGACATCGTACTGGCTGCTGCTGTAATCACCGGATAAGCGACGGTTGCGCTCGTTCAGCGATGGCGCGAGACTGAAGTTCTGGATGCTGACGAGATTGCCATCAACGTACGTCCGCAGGTCCCAATCACCAGCTCCTTGAATGTCGCTGTTACCAGCCAGCGGCAAATGATGGTCCGCCATGATGCTCATCTCGCCCTCACGTAGGAAAGACCGCATCTCATGGATGTACATTTCTTCGCCAAATTGGTTGCAAATTTCAAAGCGAATGCGCGCAGTCCGCTCGGCTTCTGACGGATCGACGTATAGCGTCACGAAGGGCCGCACGCCATCATCATCTTTGGAGACGTTGCGCGTCCGGCGCATGGCCATGCCTTCATAGCTGCTCTGGATGGCGATCAGGCCGACGTCCAGCAGCATCAAATTGTTATTCACATAACCGCCGCGGGCTTTGGCGCGTTCGGTGGCTTCCTTGGCTTGCGGGCTAACCCGCTGCCGGATCGGTGCGCGGCGGATGGCATCAATGAGGCTCTCGCGCTCTGGGCCGAGTTCAACCGTTGAGGCGACCATTGCAATCGCAAAAATGCCGAGCAAGAGTGCCTGCACCGGGGGCGTCGCCGCCCCTGCCAGCAGCGCAAACGCGATGACCATACCCAGCGCTGTCAGCCATGCCGTGTTGCGTCTTTTCAAACGAATCATAGAGAACCTGGCGTCTTTTTTCTGGTTATCCCATCAATCCTATCACACAGCCCACTTAGCTGCTGTTAGACGATGGTCGTTGTCAAGATAATGTTCGTTTTGGATCAATGAAATAGTTGATTTACGGGTGATGCCCATGTGGTGATGCGAAAGCGAGTGACGATAAACAATCATCCCTGCCTACAGCGATGCAGACCAACCATCTCCCTGTACAAAACGTACATTAACATTATATACGAGCTTTGGCCAATATGGTTCCGACCATATCAGAATTACATCAATCTCCGATGAAAATCCGCTTATACGGAGGGGAATGAGCAGGTTATGCGGCACGAGTCCGTCGTTACGCTGGGTATTAGCGGGATAGGGCACGGTTTTGCATGGCCCGCACCCTATCGCTCAATCTCACAATTAGCCACCGATCTGGTCACCGGCGATGCCTGCACCGGGTATGATGTAGGCGAAGAAGATCAGCACCATGAACAGCAGCAGCCAGACCAGCGCCAGCGGCCAGAAAAGACCCACCAACAGTGAGTTGACGATATCGCCCTGGAAGGCGAAGATGATCGGCTGGGCAATGAGGTCAGCGACGGGCACCGGCAGGCCACCCAACGCAATGGCTTCACCACGCATCTGCGTGACGATTTCGATGACTTGCTGGCCTGCCACGATGCCAAAGAGCAGCGTCAGGGCAGCGACGATAGCTGCAATCAGCAAATAAACATACCACTTCATTGTGCCGAAGATCATCATAAGCGAGAACTCCCTATCCCCATGAGGTGTAAGGGCTGCACAGTGTCATAACCATGCAGCCAGTATGTTCTTTAGCGCCAGGCTAATGGATAGATAAAGCTGGCATCGGTGAGCTTGCCTTCCACAATCGTGCCGCTCTCGTACATAGTGGACTGGCTGTTATCGGCCAGGTTCATTTCCACCAGCGTCAACTGCGGCGCTTCATCATCGGCAAACGCACGCCAATCAATGAGAGCCATTGTACCACTTTCCGCATCGAGCACACCATGACCGTAGTGGCCCCGGTTCAGGCGCATGGCGTTACCACTGGCCAGCTCAAGTTGGAACAACACATTATCGCCGCCTTCGGTGCCGCCAGCGATGAAGTACAGCGCGCTGCCATCGCCGCTGAAGCCCATTTCCACGACTGTATCGCCACTGCTTCCCGCGCTGATATTGATCGGCGGCAGGTTAGGCGCATTCAGGTCGATGACGTTCAGGTCAGCGTTGCTGTTGGGGTCGCTGGTAACGACCGCCAACCAGCGGCCATCAGGTGAAAGCAGCGGCGCGTGTGCCCTGGCATCATACGGCAGGATCGACACGCTCGGCATGGCCACATACTGCGGAACCACATCGCGCACCGTCGAGCTGGCCAGGTCCATTGCTTTCAGGCTGACGCTGTTGTTATACAGGCCATCCGGCACCGTGAAAAAGACCGTCGCGCCATCGGGTGCCATCACCAGCGTATTGGTCCGCGTGAAGGGGAAGAAACGGCCAATCGTCGTACCTGACTGCACCAGGGTCGCACTGCGCGCATCGGTATCTACCAAGTGGAACTGCCACTGCGTATCACGGACGTCGCCACGTGTGCAGCGGTAGCCCAACACGACCGCGATCTGGTTGCTCAGGCGCGGGCTGATGCTGGCACTGTTGTAAAAGCAGTCATTATCGGTATCAGCGAACAGGGTAGCGACTTCACTGGTCTGCTGGCCATCATCGGCATTGATAGCGATCTCGACCGCTTTGCCATCGTTGTCATCATAAAAATTGACCGTCGTCAGCAGGCCGCTGCTCAGGTTGAAAGCGGCCACATTCTCGTAGCGATCCAGCACTTCGCCATTGGTGGCGTCGGCTAATACCAGCCGCCCCCTGGGGGAAACTGCTTCTGTGAAGTTGTCACTGAAGTCCAGGTAGCCCACCCGGCTGCCATCTGCACTGAATTGCAGCGTGCCCATGCCGACGCAGCTCATCGCGCTGACGTCATTTGCCAGCGTAATCAGGGTGTTATCTTCATCCAGCAACGTGATCGTACCCTGGTTTTCGTTGCCAATGTAAAAGGCAAATGTGCGCCCATCAGCGGATTCCCCACAAGCCACAACGCGCTGCATCATGGCCTGCGTCGGCACATTGAGGATCGCTTCCATGTTGCCATCAGCGTCCATCAGCACAATTTCACCCGGATTATCCGGGCTTTGTGCGCCCGGTGCGGTCCCCGCGGCGACCCACGCCAGCAGTTGGGGCGGCTCCGGGACCGGGGTCGGGTCTTCGGCCTGGGCCATCACGTTAAGCCCCATACTGAGCATCATCACGGCCAGTACAACACGTAAAAGTTGCTTCATGATTCCCTCTTTAAAATGATCCAATAAAAGCATGCTGTTGCGCGCCTGATGACGCGCGATGAGTCCACAAAAAGATGACGTTACATCGAACATAACGATTATAAGGGCATTATAGGCGTCAAAACCTTGTGAACGAAATAGGGTTTTTGGGGGATGTTAGCAGGGTAATCACAGCAAACCTGATTATCTGCTTATCAATGATGATACAAGCCGTAGGGACGCAGCATGCTGCGTCCAATGCATCTGAAAAGGTTCTTGTTCAGTTGATATTTAAGGGATCATTGTATTTAGGATGCTAAATAGTGCAGATTGTAGGGGCATAGCACGCTATGCCCTTGGGTTTTGCATGCAAAACCCTTACATCATCTTTTCTTGCGAACAAACGACAACCCGTCCTATTTTGATCGTACGCTTTGCAAACGCCGACGTGCGCGTAAATAGGGCGGCATATACCTCAGAAAACCGGGCAGCAGCGGCAGCGCCGCCCGTGAAGTCGCTTGCAATCCCTTGAACAGCCGTTGCTCCATTGGGGAAAAAGGTGCGTAACCATATTGTTCGCGGATGGCATCCGGCAGCAGGGCCACCGACAGCCGATACACTGGGTGAGCTAGCATGTTCAGGCCACGCCAGCTTTGCCCGGTGATGAACGGCGCGATCCTGCGGGCTTTTTCACTGACCGCCACCTCGCCGCTATCAACAGCCGTCTGCATGTAATCGCGCATGGCGTCATAGCTACCGGGCATTCGCTGCCGACTGATGCCCATCCACACGCCGATTTGCTGGCTTTCAATATAGAAGGCTTGCTTATCGGCCTCTGACAGTGGTCCGACGAAGGTTTCATAGCCCATCACCGCGCCTTCGACCAGGGTCGCCTGCACCCAGAATGCTTGGCGTGGGTTACGCGGATTATAGGCGGCACCCTGGGCATATTTGCCTGCCGCCTGCGCCAGCCGGCCCGTCGCCGGACGGTGAGCCATTTCGATGTCGTGCAGGGCGGTGGCTGTTTCCTGATGTGTGCCAAAGACCAGCGCCAGCGTCAGGTGCAGCGTGCGGAACAAGCGCTTCAGCGGCTTCTTGAAGACGTAACTGTGGTCATAGACCGACTCAGCGACCATCGGGTGAGCGATCTGCATCAGCAGCACCCGCGACCCCATCAGCAGCAGGGCACGCTCCCGGTTGATACGCCAGATAGCACTATCCGGCGCGAAGTGATAGCTGTTGGGGGCGTTCTCATGGTTTGGGTTGGGCAGGGATGTTGTCGTCAGGTCGATATCTCCACAAAGCTAGTCATCCTAATATACACAGCATAGCGCTCTTTTCAGCACATGGACACAAGCACAAATGCGGCTCCACCATACGAATAATCTGATACTCATCCCAGGACGGTATCCTAAAAGCCTATATATTGAATCTAGATTAGAAAATCAGGCCTTTGGGAGATGCTATGAGAGCGAGTTGGCTTCTCGTGAAATCCGAGCTATGTCGTGCATTTCTTATCATCGTGATAAGCCTGTTCGCCTTGTCGCCGACCCTGGCCCAGGATGCGACTGCTACGCCCCAGGCCGATTCAGCCCCGCTGGACGCCCCCTCGCGCGTTGATATTCAGCCTGTTGCCCGCGATGAAGAAATCGAAGTTCGCCTGCAAGACATCCTTTTAGCGACCACATGGTTCATGGAACCCGATGTTCGCGTACAGGAAGGCGTTGTTTTTATAACCGGGCAGGCACAGACATCCGAGTACAAGACATGGGCTGGCGACCTGGCGCGTAACACGCAGGATGTCGTCGCTGTGGTCAACCAGATGGAAGTCATCGAGCCGCCCATCCTCAACTTCGACCCGATTGTGAGTGGCGTTCGTGATCTGGGGCGGGCTGTGCTGCGGGCCGTTCCGCTGGTCGTATTTGGCATTTTCATCATGATCCTGTCGTGGGTGGTGTCCCGCGCTGCGACCCAGGTCTCCCGCCGCTACCTTGAGCGCCGCAATATCAATATCCTGCTGCGCAATGTCATCTCGCGGTCAGTGGGTGTGCTGTTATTTCTGTTTGGCCTGTATGTCGTTTTCCAGGTCGCCGGATTGACCAACATCGCCCTGACGATCCTCGGTGGTACAGGCTTGCTGGGTATTATTCTGGGTATCGCTTTTAGGGACATCACCGAGAATTTTTTGGCGAGTATCTTCCTCAGTGTACAGAATCCCTTCAGCGTGGGGGATCTGGTCGAGATCGAGGGCGTTATCGGCTATATCCAGCGCATGACGACCCGTACCACGATCATCATGACCCTGGCGGGCAATCATGTGCAGATCCCGAATGCGACCGTTTATCAGAGTGTGATTCATAACTTTACGAGCAACCCCAACCGCCAGATTGATTTCACCATTGGCGTTGGCTACGAAGATTCCATCTCGCTTGCCCAGGAAACCATCCAACGTGTTCTGCAAGATCATCCGGCTGTGTTGAACGATCCTGAAAATCTGGTGCTGGTGGATAGCCTCGGCAGTGCGACGGTCAATTTGCAAATTTACTTCTGGATTGATGGCACGCAGCATAGCTGGCTTAAGGTGAAGTCATCTGTCATCCGTCTGGTGAAGCGTGCCATCCAGGATGTGGGTATTTCCATGCCGGATGAAGCTCGTGAGATGATCTTCCCGCAGGGTGTGCCTGTCAAGATCATCCAGGGGGAGCAGTCAGCGGTGGACTATCCCGTTCAGATGCCGCGCATCCCTACCCAGCCGCCGCTTGAAGATGATACGGTGTCCACCAGTGCCGAGGGTGGCCTGCGTAGTGAAGCGCGGGAAATCGAGCAGCAGGCCAAAAAATCACGCTCACCTGAATCCGGCGAAAATCTACTCTCGCCGGAAACGAGTACCACAACCGAGTAAAAATGCGGTCTTATTTCTGGTAGCTGCGCAGGATCGTGCCGGTGCCCACCAGCAAATAGGCTTCCAGGCTGGCCGGGATCAGCGCCGTTTCGCCATTAAGCAGCGTGATGGTCGTCTCGCCATGGGTGATAGTCAATGTGCCATCGATGCATGTGAGCGCCTGGAACACGCCCTCGGTTGTCAGTGACAGTGACATATCGACTAGCGTGTGGCGCATCGTCTCGAAGTACGGGCAGCTCACCATCATGGCTGTACTGCCTTCCGGGTGTTGAAGTTCCGGCAGCGACTCCACATTGGAGACATGCACGCCTTTGTCGATGTGCTTCTCGCGCGGCTTGCCATCCAGCCCGACGCGCCCCCAATCGTACAGACGGTAGGTGATATCGCTGCTCTGCTGAATTTCATACAGCAAAATGCCGGGGCCAATTGCATGGATCGTATTGGCCGCCACGAAGAACACATCCCCCGCATGAACATCAACGTATTCGAGCATCGGCTCCAGCGCATTGTCGCGGATAGCTGCCGCCATCGCCTCGCGGCTTGTCCCTGGCTTGACGCCGATGCACAACTGAGCACCTTCGTCCGCTGCCAGGATAATCCAGGCTTCGGTTTTGCCCCGCGGGTCATTTTCCAGGGCGCGGGCCTGTTCATCATCGGGATGCACCTGGATTGACAGCCAGTCTTCGGCGTCGATGATCTTGGCCAACAGCGGGAAGCCCTCAGCCGGGTTGTTCCGTTCGCCGATGAGGTCCGTACCAAATTGGTCGACGGCATCGGCCAATGTCTGCCCTTCCAGCGGCCCGTTGGTAATGACCGCCGTATCGTGCAGTTCCCAGGCCTCGCCATAGGGGTCATCGGTCGGTAGGGCTTTGTTCATGACCGTTTGCAGCTTGCGTCCGCCCCACACTTTAACGTGCAGCGATGGCGCCAATTTAAATGGATAGAGATTGGGCACGTTCAATTTGCTTCTCCCAGTACGTGATTAGCGGGTGCGTATGGCCATTGAATAAAGATGAGCGACTCGGAAAGACTCGGTGGATGGTTACAGTGTGTCCGGTCATTTCAGTGTAGCATGGCGTACCGATTATGACATATCACATGACAGATAGCAGGTCAAGAATGGGGCCAACTGCCATCGAATGTGAAACCTTGTTGTCGGATCATCGTGCATTTATGGCACAATAGAGTATCATCTCTAACATTAAACGTAACGGAACCGTGATGACTGACCAGCCTTTCGTTGTGGCTGATGCCTCAAAGACGTTTCCGTTTGACGAAAAAACGATCAAGTAAATAACTAGTGGGGGCTGCGACCTGCCGCCTTTTCTCGTCAGGGTAAGTTCGCTATGAGTGTTTATCTATGAGTGTCTACATCGGTAAATCGCCACAATCATTTTTAGATGCCATGCACGCGGCGGATATTCCGCACTGTTTTGTGCCCAATATGACGCGCCGCCAACGTCAGATTCAGATCCGCTATGCCAAAGAGAGCCTGACGCAGATCGAGTCTGACCTCAAGCACCAGATTGAGCAGGTCAAAAAACATCGCGATGCTGAACTCAACGTCGTGCCCTATGAACGGCTGCTCAAGCTGATGCAGAATGCCTCCGGCGCGATTGCCAACCTGGAAAGTCGCCTGGAAGCGGGTAAGATGCTGCCGCGCGGCGTCAAAGTGCCAGAGTACATCTTCGGTAGTATCGAACTTAACGTCTGGTATTTTGGTTCTGAAGCAGACCGCAAGCGCTTTGAACTCATGGAGCAGCTTAAGGTGCGCCTGGAGGGGTTGCTTGCCGAGCGCGGCCCCCTGCGGGAAGAAATGCAGGCTGTCCGTACGGAACTGGATGTTGTCAAAAAAGACCTTCAGCGCCAGCAAAAAGCCTACCAGCGCCGCCGCCGTTGGCAATACGCCCTGACAGTCATGCTCATCTACGTTATGGTCATTGCGGCTATGTTCGTCGTCGCCGCAATGACAAGTGGCCTGCTGCAAATGGCGGCCATTGGCCTGGGCGTAGGGCTACTCCTGCTGCTGATTCCGCTCCTGTTCGTGTGGCGTAAAGACATCCGTAAACGCGAGGCCAAGCTCAAAGACACCCAGCAGCAAGCCAAAGAAGTCGCCCGTAAGGGTCGCATATTGCAATCGCGCTATACGCCCCTCAACGAAATGTGCGAAG
This sequence comes from Anaerolineaceae bacterium, assembly GCA_002699585.1. Classification (GTDB taxonomy): domain Bacteria; phylum Chloroflexota; class Anaerolineae; order Aggregatilineales; family Phototrophicaceae; genus Phototrophicus. The sequence continues at coordinate 684,851 of PABP01000014.1, forward strand.
AAGTCCACTATCAGTACACCGACCTGCGTAAATCGTTTAAGTAGGCGTCTGATCCGGTCGTACATAGCATGTGCCCATATGGACCTGAAGTCGATCATCGCTCAGGAAAACATAAAGGCCATCGGATGATACAAATCGGTTGTTAGAAAGTGCTTCTTGTGGCACATTGTTTATCCAAATTTGGTTATCCTCAAAATGAACCGGGATAGCCGTTTCTTCAGGGTAGGGCGTAAATGGATCAACAAACACGCCTGTATACGATTGCCAGCGCTCATAATCTGGATCAAAATGCTCACGATGTAGGCGACGATATGGGATACCCCGAACGACCAGCATGTCATCGAACGAAAACGCGACCGCAAACCGCAACGCATCGGAGCGATAAAAATACTGCGTTTTGCCAATACGGATGAGGGGATACTTGTCGTCCAGCAGCAGCCCGTTACTGTTGATGGAAATCGTACGGATACCATCCCTTGGATTGAGATACTCCCCAGCTAGCTTTTCTTGTGCCTTATAAGGTAACGTTTTTGGTACAGGCGGTCGCAGTGGAACAGTGGGCTGCAAAAGCTCGTCAAACAACGCAAATAGAGCGTTCACGCCCCGTTCATCGCTCATGTAATTGGTCTGTAAGACCACCGCCATCTGTTGATCTGGGAACAATTCCAAGAAGCAGTTAAAACTCAGGTTCCGACCTCCGTGATGCACAAGCCGCTGCCCTCGGTATTCGCCAATCTGCAATCCGAGTCCATAGGCACTGGTCATCAACGCGCCAGGGTAATTGGCTCCTGATGAATGCAGGCTGATAACCGGCGTTTGCATGTCACGCAGGGTTGCTTCGTCAAACAATGTGCCGGGTGCTAATAAGGCTGCCGCAAATGTTGCTAAATCTCGCGTCGAGCAAAAACAAAAACTCGACGCATGGCCCATATCATTATCAGAATGGCGATGCATGACACGCAGCGTGCCATCTGCCGTGAGAAGGTGAGGTAACGCGGTTGGATACGTCATCGCTTCCGCGTGGCTAAACGTACTGCGTTTCATATCGAGTGGGTCAAAGATGAGCTGCTTGACCAGGGTGTCAAATGGTGTTCCCGTCACGGCCTCGGCGACATAGGCAACACAACTGATGGCTGTATTGGCGTAAATATGGACTTTACCGGGCGGCGCAACAAAGCGATGGTTGCGTACATCCTCCCATATGAACTTGCGTAGTGCATCACGTCCGCGTAATCCCCAATTACGACCCGCTGCCGGCAGCCCGCTGGAATGACTGAGCAAATGCCGGAGCGTAACCTGTTGTCCATTGGCCTTGTCCTCAAATTCAAAGCCATCGAGGTACGCGACAATCGGACGATCCAGATCAAGAATCTGCTGTTCGACGAGTCGCATGATCGTTGCTGCGGCAACGGACTTGGTGATGGATCCAATAGGGAAGAGCGTATCGGGCGTCACTGGCAGACTGTAGTCTTCAACGCCTGTAAGTCCCATGCCAGTGCTGTAAACGATGTCACCAGCTTGAATGATAGCGAATGCCAACCCGACTAGGGCGCCTTCTTCAATCAGCGACTGAAATTCTCTTTCCACAGTGCCCATTCGGCTTTTCATGCCTGGTCCCCATTACTTTCTAAGCAGGCCATTCACAACCACAAGTTGTGATCTTCTGTGACCTATTATGACCCATATCCTATACATACTCAAGCAACAACCTCTGAATCTCCAAGTGAGTGCTGACTGGATAAATCAAAAAGGACACCACCGGGTGCCCTTTTGCGTATCTCGTAGTATGCGCTGATGCTTACAGAATCTGATCCAGAAATTCCTGGGTACGTGGATGATGCTCCACGTTCGGGTCGAAGAAGTGCTCCGGTGGGCCTTGTTCCACAATGCGCCCGTGATCCATGAAGATGATGCGGTCGGCCACTTCGCGGGCGAAGCCCATCTCATGCGTGACGACGATCATCGTCATACCGGACAGTGCCAGTTCCTTCATAACGTCCAGCACTTCTTTAATCATTTCCGGGTCCAGCGCGGAAGTCGGCTCATCGAAGAGCATGATGTTGGGTTCCATCGCCAGCGCGCGCGCAATCGCTACACGCTGCTGCTGACCACCCGATAGCTGACCAGGGTATTTCTTGGCCTGTTCCGGGATGCCCACACGGTTGAGCAATTCCATCGCCTTTTTCTCAGCCTGATCTTTAGACCAATGACGGACCTTCATCGGGGCCAGCGTGACATTATCCTGTACCGTCATATGCGGGAACAGGTTAAACTGCTGGAAGACCATGCCCGTCTCACGCCGGATTTCCGCGACGTTGCGTACATCATGGCTCAGTTCGATGCCATCAACCTGAATGAGGCCTTCCTGGTGTTCCTCCAGTCGGTTGATGCAGCGTATAAAGGTCGATTTGCCGCTGCCCGATGGCCCGATGATGACGACCACTTCCTGCGGCGCAATCGACAACGATACATCGCGCAGCACATGGAAATCACCAAACCACTTGTTGATTTTCTCTACCACGATAATCGGCTCATCGAAACGGTCTGCTTTTTTCTTGGTATCTACTGCTTCTACGGCCATAAGGCTTTCTCCACAACTCGCTGTCCACCAGACAGACTATCTAATCTTGAAGTTCTTGATTGCTTGTTCCCAATATCAGCCGTCAGCGAAGCCGAAATAGCTGGAGCCTAAATGCTGATGGCTGATAGCTTTTTACTAGATGCGGCGGGCGCTGCCGGAACCACTTTCTTCGATGCGGCGACTGACCCACGACATAATATAGCTGATGACGAAATACAGGATCGTGATGAACAGCAGGTTTTCTTTACGGGTGCCGATGAACTCCTGCGCGACCACCACCTGGTTGGTAACGCCAGTCAGGTCGATCAGACCGACAATCGCCAGCAGCGATGTATCTTTAAACAGCGAGATGAACTGACCCACCAACGCTGGGATTACCGCGCGTAGGGCTTGCGGCAGCGTGATGAACATCGTGATCTGCCAGCCGGATAGGCCCAGTGCACGGGCGGCTTCGTCTTGGCCAGGTGGGATGGATTGTAAACCACCGCGCACATTTTCTGCCAGGTAAGCCGCAATAAAGACGATAGTCGCTGCCAGGGCACTGTAAATATCCGGGATTTCTGCAAAGGCCGGGTTGGCAAACGGAATCAGCAGCACGCCAGCAAACAGCACCACGATGAAGGGCGTCCCACGGACCAGTTCGATGATCAGCGTGGAAATCAGCTTGATGGCTGGTAGCTCACTACGGCGGCCCAGCGCCAGGGCGATCCCCAGCGGGAACGCCAGAATGATACCGTACACGGTGATGAACGCAGCCAGTAGCAAGCCACCCCAACGACGTGGATCGGTATGAACGAAGATATTGATGAAAGCATCTGGGTTATCACGGTTGACATCGACGGCAGCGTTGTACAACACCGGAATCACGAACAGCGCGATAGCCACGCCGGCAGCGATCATGATACGCTGCATTAGGGCGGATCGTGTCAGGCTCGATTGCTGCGCTGACCCGTACCAAACAGCGATCAGACCGGGCAAGGCCAATATCACTGCGAACGTGATCGGCAGGCGGCTGCCCGCCGCGGAACCAAACATTGTCGCCACAATCGTCGGAATGCTGCTATCCGCGCCATAGATCAGTTCTGGGGCGAAGTACATCGCCACCGCACCGATCACCAGCATCACCAGCGAGACAGCCAGTAACTGGATGCCACTGATGACATTGCCCACCCTCAGGCCGATGAAGTAGCTCAAAATGACGTAAGCGACCCAGGCCCCTAACAGGCTCAACGCCAGCAAGTCGGCACCGATCACCGCCAGGAACATGAAGAACGGAATCGAAAGCAGCAGTTGAGTGCTGATGCGCCTTGAATTGCGCTGTGGAACCTGCTGTGGAGAATTGCGGTCCAGCATACGTGCCAGGAAGTACCCGGCAGCCCCCGCGATGAACAGCGCCACCAACCCGGTTTGCAGGCTGATACCTCCGCTGCTGCCCACACGGAACATGGTCTTGGTGAAGAATGGCGACAGATACACGCGCAGGTAATCGCCCAGGGGGCGTTCACCGCGATACTTGTTCTCAGTTAGCTTGTAGAACGGATAGTCTTCATTGTTTGCATCGCGCGGGATAGGCGCGCTGATCTCAAAGCCATCCGTCATCCGCTGGAAGCCCGTCGTGCGCTCAAACAGCGGGTACAGGCCCTGGACAGACAACAGTGCCACGCCTTCATCTTCGCTGGCGATCTCTTTTTGCAGCAAGTACCAACCATCTTCAGGGATTTCAAAGCTGACAGCTTCACCGCCCGGTTCCAGCGTCTGTGTGCCTTCTGGCAGTGGATTGCCGTCGCGGTCGGTGATGGTGATGGCAACAGGGACGTTGTTCAAATCGTAGATGCCGATGACCGCTTCCGGTTGCAGCAGCACGCCGCGTTCAGTGACCAGTGCCGCGCGCTCTTCTTCCGACAAGGGTGTCAGGATGGCGGAGGGGTCGCTGAAACTCAGATCCATGCGCGCTCGTGGCACATCGTCGATAGTGGCATAGACGTAATAATAACCCGGTCCGGGGATGTCCTCTGCTTCGAAGGTGACATCGACCGTACCGCTCTCATCGATGTCGAGGCGCTGCGTAGCGACTTCCTGATAGTTGTTATACAGTGCGACGCGCAGCGTACCTTCTTGGCTGTAGTCACTGATGCGTACCGTCACAGGCCTGCCAAAACCATCCGTTTCACTGACCTGTTCCAGCGCAAAAGGAACAGATGGCGGTAGGGCAGCTTGCATTTCTTCCTCAGCGGCGATGGCTTCTCTCAGATCCGCTTCGTCTGCCAGGATCTGTTCAATTTCAGCGATGCGCGCTAACTGGTCCTCATCCGGCGTATATTGCAGGCTTTCGTACTCGCGTAGGATCGTGTCGCGCTGCGGTGGGATGAATAAGCCAGCTTCACCTTCGTCTAACGCCGCTGCATCAATTTGTACATCTTCGTCGAGTTCAATGAAGCGCGCGATATTGGCAAGACGGTTGATGGCTGCCGTACGCAGTGCGTTGGAGGCATCATCGACAAACCCGGCAATATTTGCCAAATCCGTATCGCTGTTGTCGGCTTCATCCGCATAGTGTAAGGCGACCGTTTCGCCACCCTGGGCCGTAAACGCCACAATCTCAATCGGGTCTTCCGTGACGGTACCGGAAACCACGTTCATATTGCCTGCGACGACGTACGACTCCGGCAGGGCAATGGTCGCATTGACGATGGCGGGCAGCAGCAGCACCGGGATATAGATGATGGCCAGCATCAGCATGAAAACGGGCGAAATGCGTCGGAAGTAAGCGGCAATGGCCGTCCCGGCGGTGAAAGCCACCAGTAAGGCGAATAACCCCAGTCGCCATACTTCTGTCGTATTGAAGCGACCGTACATGTATTGTTCAAAGTTGAACGTGATAGCGAACCAGTCACCCTGGCTGATGACCCAATTCAGCAGGCCAACGATCGCGAACACGATGAAAGCCGCGCCAAAGATCGTCAGCGCCGCATCAAACGGGCTGCTGAACAAATTCTCACGTATCCAGGCCAGGACACCCGTCGACAGCAACGGTGGTGGTTTGGTCGGCGGATCTTCGTAATTGATGCTCACCTTGGCTTCTGGCATGGTGTCGGGTGTGTTGTCAGGTTGTGAAGTTGTCATGCGGCACCTACCTCGTCACGATCTGGAAACGGCCGTTGACGATATTCATCACGACGCTGATAAGCAGACTGAGCGTGAGGTAGACAATCAACAACATGGTAAAACCCGTGATGGATTGTCCCGATTGGTTCATCATCGTTGTGCCCACTTGGTACGTATCAGCGAACGCAACGGCTGCCGCCAGACTGCTGTTCTTACTTAAATTCAAATACTGGTTGCCCAATGGCGGGATAATGACGCGCAGTGCCTGCGGCAAAATCACCCGCAACAGGGTGTCTGATGTACTCAGGCCCAGGGCGCGCGCTGCTTCGATCTGGCCATAAGGCACCGCCTGGATACCCGCACGCACGATTTCCGCAATAAAGGCCGAGGTATAGACAATCAGGCCAAGCACCAGCGCGCTGTACTGCGGTTGCAGCACGAAGCCGATTTCCAGGTTATTAAAGCGGTTGAGCTCCGGCGTGGCGATAATTACCGGTTCCGTGCGGTATAGTGGCCAATCCTCAAACAGAATGTCGCCGCTTTCTAGCGCCTCGTCATAAGGCACCAACTCGACTGTGCCTTCATCACCTTCTATAGGGATGGTTGTCGGGCGCGCTTGTGCCCCCGCAATGCCCCAACCGATGACGCTGAAAATGACAATCGACAGAATGGCATAGGTACCGCGTGGGACCGGTTTACCTGTTGTTTCCGTCACATGGCCCGCCAGCATCCATAGGACAATCGCCAGCGCGACGCCAATCGCCACAAAGACAGCCCAGGTGCCAAACACGGCTGTTGGGATGATCTCCGGCGCGAAGATGCCTTTCACACTGTAGTAAAAGACCGGGTACACGCTCAAGTTGAGTGCCTGTCCATCGGCGACGACACCGAAGTACTCAAACAACTGGAATAACCCTGCCCCTAATATCGTACCCACCGTCATGGCCAAAAAGCCCGTCGCCAGGCCGCGCCAATCTTTCGGTGCGAAGAAAGAAATCAGCAGGAAAATGCCGATCAACAGCAGCATGCCAATCGTCACGATGCCTTCGGTGGTCGGGTTATCCAGCAAAGCCGGACGCACGGCTGCCATCACAATCAAGCCCAACAAACCGCCGACCGTCATACGGGTCGGGAAGTTCGTTCGTCGTGCCAGTAACGTAATCGCGACGATCAATAAAAACATGATCGGTACAGACCAGGAAATGCTGGTCACGCCGGGTGCGGGTAACCCGGTTGGGTCTTTGGGCAAGGCTTCCAAAAACACCACAAAATACCAGAAGTAAAGCTGCACCAGCAGCGGCGTATTTCTCAGAATTTCCACATAGATGCGGCTGATATTGCGGATGAGCCAATTATTGCTCAATAGCAAAATACCCACCAGAATGCCGATGACCGTTGCCCCGACCAGGCCCACTGACACAGCGCGAATCGTATTGATGACGCCGACAAAGAAGGCCTCACCATAAGATTCGTCCGGGGTGTACCATGCTGGCGAATCGCTGATGGGGATGCCACCGCGCGTGGTCAAAAAGCGGAAGGTTGGTACCAGATTGCGGTCTGCCAGGCTGTTGTAGACGTTGATGAACACGAACGACAGAATCGACACCAGCAAAATGATGAAGACGATCTGTAAGACAACCTGAATGACGCGAATATCACGAAAATAGCTAAATATCGAGGGCCGCGCCCCCCTGAGGGTGGAATCTTGATGTGTCTGCGCTGCCATATCGTTTTTCCTGATTGCTAAGACGGTATGGGCCTCGGTAACTGGTGACTGGGCATCAACCCTGGCAGGGTCCTTTTGTGGAGCATAGGTTGCTTATCCAGTATCCAACCACCGAAATGCGATCAATACGAGTCGTGTCTGAACGGTCAAATGGATAACGGGATGCCGATTGGCCAAATGGCCAGGGCATCCCGTTAGGGTCACTGCGTGGTAGTTAAGCGACCGAGATGCAGTCGTTGGCTACCCTTGCAGTGCACTGCTCTTTAACGGAAGGGCGGTGCGTAGATCAGGCCGCCATTGTTCCACAGGGCGTTGACGCTACCGTCACGTGACAGGCCCAGCGGGGCAAGGTTACGTTCGTAGATTTCGCCATAGTTACCGACCTGGCGGATAACCTCGACCATGAAGTCATTTTCCAGCCCCAGGTATTCACCACTGATGTTGTCGCCGATACCCAGCAGACGACCAATGCTCGGGTCTTCGCTGTCCAGGAATTCGTCGATGTTTTCGCTGGTGATACCTTCTTCTTCAGCCGTAATCAGGCCAAAGACGGTCCAGGCGATGATTTCAGCAAACTGCTCGTCGCCAGCCGGTGACAGCGGGCCGAGAGGTTCTTTCGACAGGGTGTCCGGCAGGATGACCAGCGCGCCAGGATCTTCTGACGTGGCATGGAAGGCGGCAATACCGCTCTTGTCAGTGGTCCATGCTTCGCAAGAGCCGCTGACGAATGCTTCCCAGGTGCTGTTGGCATCCGGGTAAACCTGAATACCGATGTCCAGGCCATTTGCAGAGACCCAGTCAGCAATGTTCAGTTCGGTGGTGGTACCTGTCTGGACGCAGATGCTAGCGCCGTCCAGTTCCATACCAGTGGTAACGCCCAGGTCAGCACGGGTGCCGATACCCTGGCCATCATAGAAGGTCGTCGGGCCGAAGATCGAACCCCAGACAACATCACGACTGAGTGTCCAGGTCGTGTTACGGCTCATCATGTCGATTTCACCACCCTGGATAGCTGCCTGACGTTCGGCGCCAGTCAACGGGCGGAAGCTCACTGCTGTGGCATCGCCCAGAATGGCGGCAGCAACAGCGCGGCAGGTGTCCACATCGAAGCCTTCGAATTCACCAGCATCGTTCACGAAGCCAAAACCAACAAGGTTCTGATTGGCACCACAGATGAGTTCACCCCGATCAATGATGCGTTGTGTAATTTCGCCAAGTTCAACCTCAACGGCATCCTGAGCGCTGACGGTGAATACACCAGTCAGGGCAACCAGAATAGCGATAACGACGAGAAGATGACCTTTCTTGCTCATCAAATTACTCCTCTAACTTGTTTACAAAGATAGATACATGACGCGCAGGTGTCAGTCCTTGTTTTGGACTTGTTTGGTGCTTTACAACAAAGAACTTTAACCCTTATGCGTGGGCAGAGTGTATCTTAGGCCGCTTTTTATGTCAAAAATATGACATATTTGGTTAAGGTTACTCTAACCCTTGTGAAAGTTGCTTGCTTTTTGCAATTTGTTTGTGCAATTCATCACAACTAAAGGAATTGTAAACGCTTTGTAACAGCTTGAAATCGTAAAAGACGCACAAAGTTTATTGGGAGTGCTTCATAAATTTGTTGTAGTGAACGCTCATGGGAACTTGGAATTGGATTCAATCAAGTTGAAGCACGATGCGATTGTGCAAAACCTACAAATTGCGATTGTATCTATAGGTGACTTCGCGCATTTATAGACATTTGACAAGTACTTTTACGACAGGGGTTTGCCATTCAAACGCGATGGTTAAGGGAGGGGTAGTGTAAACTACCCCAGTGCGGATGTTGTGTGTCTATTGCGCTAATCATCATCCGGTAGCTTAAAATCTGCCGGACGCAGCGTGTCCAGCACCTTCAGGATAGCTTCCCGGACTTCGCCCGGTTCCGCATGGCGGCCCAGTTCCTTTTTGCTGAAAACCAGCTCATCGTTAACTCTCACCTCAAAGCGACCGCCCTTAGATGGGATCAACGTCCATTCAGCAATAAAATATTCGATTTCACGTTCGTTCAAGATTTGGTCCGTCAAACTGACGGCACGAGGGGTGTAGTGTCAAGCTGCACAGTATTCAACAGTGATGTGCATCAATGGCTGCTGCATAAATTACTCCTTATAGTTTACGATAACCTTCTGTTTGGGACTGTTTCATTATAGCGCTTAAGTCACATATTTGCAGCAAACCGTGTAATGTTTATCTTACAAACAATATTTCTGCATTATGCTAGGAATATGAGTAGTAGATAGAAGTATGCTCTGGCAAAACGGTCATTTGCTCGGAATATCTGCAACTTGATAATATGCACTTCGACGAATTAATAAATCTTTATGTTTGGATGAGTCATTTTTTGCAACAATAGGGTATGTCTTACTGAAAATGTGAGTGAGAAAGACAATATCGTGAGTGCCACACAAGAAATCTTCACCGAATACGTCCGCATGCGCGAGAACGGTCTGGATACCAAAGAAGCCTTGCGGGCCTTGCGCGTCTACATTGAAGGCTTGCCGTCGAATCTAAAAAACGAGTTGGCCCAACATCTGCGGGCTTGGGAGCGCGGCAGTGCCTCTCCTGAAAACAACCCGGAAGTGCCAGAACCCGAAGAAACCGAACAGTCAAGCCAGCCAGTCATTAAGCCGCTCAAGCCGCGTGGGACTGAGACGACAACGGCAGTGGCCGTCAACATTACAGAGGATACGAAAGTCAATCCGGCAGCCATTGGTTTTGTGGCTTGCCCGAATTGTGAGGCCAAAAATCAAGTTAGCGAGGTCTTCTGTTATGCCTGCGGGCACATGCTGGATAACATCGCCGGGGCAAATGACACGCGCCATTTCGCTGCTGCTACCGATGCGCTCTACACACCCGACTACTTCAGCATGGATTCCGTCCTGCGCTTGAACGTCCGTGACCGGAGTTCCGTCTTTGAATTGCGGCCCCAACTGCGCAACCATGAACTTGTCCTGGGTCGCAGTACCGATAACAGTCCGATGGCCCCCGACATTGACCTATCGGCCCTGGGCGCTGCGGAAGCCGGTGTGTCGCGCCTGCATGTTGCCCTGCGTTATCATGTCGATGACAGTGCCCTGCAGCTCTATGACCTGGGTAGCTCCAATGGGACCTTCGTCAATGGACAACGGCTGCACCCTCGTGAAATCCGTATCCTGCGCAATGGCGACCAACTACGCCTGGGTAAGCTGGTGATCCTCGTCAGCTACCATCACCCTGGCGAAGAATTGATGATGGGCTAATCCGTCCATTCATAAACCCGCCAAATCAAAAAAGCTCGGATGCTCAGGCATCCGGGCTTTTTGTTTTCATAGCCTATTGTGGAGCGAGTAGTTCTATTAACTATAGTCGCGCAGCGCTCGCTGTTTCCGCCCGTTCTGCAAAGCGGACCGCAGCGCGCGTCCCAATTTGTTTGAGCGCCAGCAAGCAAGTTGTAAACAAGCCGCGACGGTATCCGCGCGTCATCGAAAGCCGATCAGTCTTGTTTTGTTCGATATAGTTGGTGACGATACGCTTAAGCGCGGGGATAGCGGATGTCGCCTGCAATCGGCCCAGTGACGTCGCCGCCGCTGTCTGCACATGCACGTTGCTATGATGATCCAATAGCTCAATCAAAGCAGAGATCGCGCTCTTATCGCCGATCTTGCCTAACGCTGTCGCGGATTCGACCGCCACGTTTGGCGTACGCCGTAAGGCTTTAATCAGATGGGGCACGGCCCTTGGATGACCGATCTCAGCTAATTTTCCGGCAGCAATCGTGGCCATTTCGTCATTGGGTTCGTTTAAAGTTTGGATCCAATTCTGCAAGCGCAGTTCTTCCCGGCTTGGCATGACGATTACCTCTATTTATCTAATGTCCTTCCCAAATTAATCGTAGCATAAATTTCATTCCATATTACGAGCTTCTTATCAAAAAGCTGTTAACAACCTGTAGATTTAGTTAATGACATCTGAGTATGTTCTGTAATAATCGTGGAAATTTATGCAATCGCATGCTTTCGTTGAGCATAACTCCCTGAAAACTGAAACTCACAACACATACTTTAGCCTGCCGAACGATCCGATAATCGGTCTATCTTGCATCGCAAATGCCGATAATATAAGGTTTTGCAGGCGGCGGATGGCCGACTACCAACCAACCGAACAGGGAAAATGACCATGATGAAATGGTTTTACGGCAAGAAATGGCTTGGCATGAAGAGCTTTGTTGTAATGGCAATACTTGTATTGCTGGCAGGTTGTAATTTATCCGTAGAAGTCGGCGGATCAGTCGATACGGGTAGCGGAAGCACAGGCAACAGTGGCAATGGCCCGGCTAATGGTGAACTGGCGCGTGTTGTTTCCGTTGTCGATGGCGATACCATCCGCGTGGAAATCAACGGCCAGGAAATCCCCGTGCGTTATATTGGCGTCAACACCCCGGAGCGCGACGAAGCCTGCTATACCGAAGCGACCAATTTCAATCGCAGTATGGTCGAAGGCCGCGTCGTCAGCCTCGTGCGCGATCAGTCCGATACTGACCGTTATGACCGTCTGCTGCGCTATGTCTACGTAGGCAATACCTTTGTTAATGAAGAGCTAGCTGCACAGGGTTATGCAGAAGCGGTCCTCTATGAGCCAGACGATGAGTACTTCGACCACTTCCGCATATTGGAGCAGCAAGCCGCTGCCAGTAGCCTCGGCTGCCACCCAACCGGCATCTTCAACGACAGCAACGACCGCCGCTAATCGAGTCAGATAAATATAATGAGTCTGTAGGGGCGTGACATGTCACGCCCTTTTTACTTTTTCTCCACGCTTTCCTCTATTACGAATTAGCTTTCTCTTATGCAATTCAGACGGGGCTTTTACGTCATTTTTGCGTCTGAGGCGCATACTGGTTACGTGTTTCGAGAACACCCATTTTGACCGTGTTCCGGGGCCGACAACCCGACTTTACATCGGGTGATGAATAGGGAGAAAACGAATGAATTTGAACAGATATACCAACAAAGCCCAGCAGGCGCTGATGTCAGCGCAGTCGATTGCGACGGAGTACGGCCACAATCAGATCGAGCCGATCCATGTGATGCACGCCCTGCTGACCCAGGAAGATGGCGTCGTGCCACAGATTGTCGCCAAAATTGGCGTTCAGCCTGCGCAGCTTTTGCGCGAGACGGATACTGTGCTCGACGGCTTGCCGCGCGTTAGTGGCAGCAACGTACAGATCGGCCTCAGCCGCCAGACGACCGATGTGCTCAATGCCGCTGAAAAACACGCCAACCGTATGAAAGACGAGTACGTCAGCACCGAGCATATTTTGATGGCGCTGACGCAAAACGCAACCGGTGAGCGCATCCTCAAGGCGCAGGGCATTGACGAAAATGCCATTCTGCAAGCCTTGGCCGCGATTCGTGGTGGTCAGCGTGTCACCAGCCAGGACCCGGAAGGCACCTATAACAGCCTTGAGAAATACGGTCGTGATCTGACCGATTTGGCACGCCAGGGTAAGCTTGACCCGGTCATTGGCCGTGATGAAGAAATCCGGCGCGTGGTCCACATCATTAGCCGCCGGACCAAGAACAACCCAGTGCTGATTGGTGAAGCGGGTGTCGGGAAGACCGCTGTCGTCGAAGGGCTGGCGCAGCGTATGGTCAACGGTGACGTGCCAGAGGGCCTCAAAGACAAGCGCATCGTCGCCCTGGATATGGGCAGCCTGGTTGCTGGGGCCAAGTTCCGTGGTGAGTTTGAGGAACGCCTCAAGGCGGTTCTGAAAGAGATTACCGACAGCGACGGCGAAATTGTGCTCTTCATTGATGAGTTGCACACGATTGTCGGCGCAGGCGCTGCCGAAGGCGCGATGGACGCGGGCAACATGCTCAAGCCGATGCTGGCCCGTGGTGAACTGCGCATGATCGGCGCGACCACCCTCGATGAGTACCGCAAGCACATCGAGAAGGATGCCGCCCTTGAACGGCGCTTCCAGACTGTGTTCGTCGATGAACCGAGTGTGGAAGATACGATTAGCATTTTGCGTGGCCTCAAAGAACGCTACGAAGTGCATCATGGCGTCCGCATTCAGGACAGCGCGGTGATCGCCGCGGCCACACTCAGCAATCGTTACATCCCGGATCGGCAGCTACCCGATAAGGCCATCGACCTGATCGACGAAGCCGCCGCCAACCTGAAAATGGAGATCGACAGCCGCCCGCTGGAACTCGACCGTGTCGAGCGTCACATCATGCAGCTAGAGATTGAGCGTGAGGCGCTAAAACAGGAGCGCGATAAGGCCTCCCGCCAGCGTTTGGACGACCTCGAAGGTGAGATCGCCAACTGGCAGGAAGAACTCGACGCCCTAACAGCCCGCTGGCAGCAGGAAAAAGCAGGCATCCAGGTGATGCGCGACATCAAAGCGCAGATGGATGATGCCCGCGTTCAGCTCGAACGGGCCGAGCGTCAGGGTGACCTGGAAGCAGCTGCGCGGCTGCGCTATGGCAGCTTGCCTGAGCTTGAGACAAAGCTGCACGAAGCCGAAGTTGCTATGGAAGCCAAGCGCGAATCCGGCACGATGATGCTAAAAGAAGAAGTCGATGCCGACGAAATCGCGGCAGTCATCAGCCGTTGGACGGGTATCCCGATTGCGCGGCTGCTGGAAGGCGAAGTCGAAAAGCTGCTGCACATGGAAGACCGCCTGCACGAGCGCGTTATCGGCCAGGATGATGCCATCCGCGCCGTATCAGCCGCCGTACGCCGCAGTCGTGCCGGCCTGCAAGACCCGCATCGCCCGGTAGGGACGTTCCTGTTCCTGGGGCCGACGGGCGTCGGTAAGACGGAAATGGCGCGTTCATTGGCCAATTTCCTGTTCGATGACGAGAACGCGATGGTGCGCATCGACATGAGCGAGTACGGCGAACGCCATAGTGTCGCCCGCTTGATTGGTGCGCCGCCAGGGTACGTCGGTTATGAAGAAGGTGGCCAACTGACGGAAGCCGTCCGCAGACGGCCTTACTCGGTGGTGCTCTTCGACGAAATCGAAAAAGCTCACCCGGAAGTGTTCAACGTCTTCTTGCAAGTGTTCGATGAAGGTCGCCTGACCGATGGCCAGGGTCGCACCGTCGATTTCAGCAGCACGGTCATCATCATGACCAGCAACGTCGGCAGCGACCTGATTAAGTCGATGGGCGGTGACTCGGCATCCGATGAGATGCGCAGCGCCATCATGAAGGTGCTCGATGCCAACTTCCGGCCAGAGTTCTTAAATCGGTTGGATGAGATCATCATCTTCCATAACCTGACGCGCGAGCACATTAAGGAAATCGTGGACGTACAGCTACAACGGTTGGATGCCTTGCTGGCGGAACGTCAAATCACGATTGAGCTGACGCCCGAAGCCAAAGAGCTATTGGCGGAAAAAGGCTATGACCCGGTGTTTGGTGCCCGCCCACTGAAGCGTGCTATCCAGCGTTACGTGCAAGACCCGCTGGCAATTGCCTTGCTGGAAGGCGACATTCACGATGGCGAACATGTCGTTGTCGATGAAGTCGATGGAGAACTGCAATTCAACCCAGTGCCCATGATGGCTTAAGCAATCTTTCCCTGATAAAAGCACCGCCCTCAGATATGCCGAGAGCGGTGCTTTTGATTCCTGATGTCACTTACCAATGAGGCTACTCCGAACGGGTAGAAGGCGTAAATAAAAAAGCAGCACGTCATCAAACGCACTGCTTTCGTAGAACTTTTCAGGTGGACCTAATGAGACTCGAACTCATGACCTCTTCAATGCCATTGAAGCGCTCTCCCAGCTGAGCTATAGGCCCTGAATGCGCACCATTCTATAGATGCGCTCCCCACATGTCAATATAAAATCAGGCGATTACGCCGTTCCCTGGGAGGCTTTTTCAGGAGTGCCTGGGCGGTGGCTTGCATTTCCGTCAGGACATCCTGCGGCGGCTGCAAAAAACGCGGGCCTTTTTCTAAAAAGTCAGCGATGGTCTGTTCAGAATCGTTGCTGCCACAAGCACAACCCGGCTCATCAAACCAGCGAACTTTGCCTTCTTCGATGACCGCGCCTTCGACGCCTCCGGCACTGTTTGGCCACATCCATGACGTATTCATATTGTGCCCCATTCTCTATTTGGCATTACGGTTGGTTATCTAGTAGATGATGCTCTTTGTATTGAGCTTACCCGGTTTTTCTAAACCATCGATGAGATGCGCATTTTATCGCCAAATGTAAACTCTGTTTTGCAGGCTTTTTACGGTCGTTTACATTTGGGCAACACCGTTTCAATATGGCGGTTCTATAGTAGTGGCATCGTCAGGTTAGACGAGTTGCAGACAGAAGGAGTGCACCCCATGGACCATGCCATCATCAGAACGCAGACTTCCCACCCTGTAGATGAGCTAGATGCAACACTCGTGCGCAAAAACCTGTACCAGCCAATACCTCGTGCGCTCCCAATGTCCGCTCCTAATCAGCATTGTGTCACCTACACATCACAAACTGATGTGGCACAACGCAACTTCATGAAACTTGGCGTTCACGTCAGCCAGAGCGAAAAACAGACGACGACTCCCGATTAAAGGCTTATCTCACAACAACACGGGCATCCGCCTCACCGCACATTAAGGATGCCAAGCACCTCACCCCCACCCATCTCCTTAACTGGCTGAACGACGAACAAAAGGGGCACGACAAGTGCCCCCATTTTTGGTTAATGCTGTGGGTTGTTTTGAATACGTTTGCCGCTGTTATGCTAGCCGCTGTAGTTCTCGCCGAACACCTCGATGAGCAGCTCCGGCAGCAGAGCGCGATCTGGTACGCGCGATGTCTCCCTGCCCTGGTTGACTTGCAGGCTGTAAGCCTGATTTAGCGCGCCGGTATGCACATCATCAAAGGTCAGGTTCGCTAGTTCGATGCCCAGACGCACGCCGTCTTCGATAGCGATGTTGGTATAGAAGTTGTTCGATAGCTGGTCGAGCAAAGATGGAATATCGTCAATCACGCCGTTGAGGGTATCCGGTTGCTGTAACTTGGCGTAGATGGCCTCTAAAACAGCCAGTTGACGCTGACCACGCAAATAGTCATTGTCCCCGTGACGGGTACGCGCATAGCGCAGGGCATCATAACCATCAAAATCCTGCACGCCGCGCTCAACTTCAAACGGATCGAAGCCGTAGTCCATATCCGGGAATTCCTGATCGTAGATGGCCAACGGTACGTCAATCGTGATGCCGCCGATGGCATCCACCACTGTAATGAAGGCTTCAAAGTCAAACAGCATGTAAGCATCAATGTAGAAGCCGAAATTGTATTGCAGCGTATCCATCGCGTAGATCGGGCCGTAGCCTTCTTGGATATTTTCCCCACGCAGCACCAGCGTATTGACGCGTGCCAGTTCGCCATTTTCCACCAGCGAGAAGTGCATGTCACGCGGAATGCTGAGGATACCAAGCTGCTGGGTCGCCGGGTCGTAGCTGGCGATCATGATGGCATCGGTGCGCACTTGCAGCGTATTGTGTTCGCTGGGGCGGCGGTCCATGCCCATAATCAGGACCGTAAAGCGCGTTTGACCGTCCCAGTAGGCCGTATATTCGTCTTGCGCCTGGGAGGGCTGTGGGGTCAGGATCAGCAATAGGGCCAGCCCGAACAAGCTGAACAAACCCATAAATTGTCGTGTGATTGTGTGACTCTGTGGCATAGGGAACTCTTCAGGATATTTCAGGTTGATCTTAGCGACGATCATAGCATACACATTGCCCTACGCACCTGACGCTGAGGGCACGCTTAGGCAATTTTTGCGAGATTTTTGTGACTGCGCCCCGCGTATCAGGAAACCTGTACAAAATACAGCGCGTTACGCTCAGGCATCAGCGCCTTGATTGCGGCGTTCCAGGTTGTAGATGGCATCCAATGGGCCGATGACAATCAGTGTATCTCCCAGTTCGATGCCTTCCTGCGGACTGGGCGTAATAATCAGTTGATTGTTGGCTTTACGAATGCCCAGGATATTGACTTGATGCTCACGACGCAGTTCGCAGTTGCCGATGGTCTGGCCGGAGAGTTGCGATTGCTCATTGACAAAAATCTGGCCGATGTCGATGTTACGATCCGCGCCGAAATGAAAAATGTGCTCCAGGAAGTCGTTAACAGCCGGACGCAGCAGCGTCAGCGCCATGCGGTGGCCGCCGATCTGATAAGGGTTGATGACGCGGTTGGCTCCAGCGGTACGTAACTTGCTCTCAGTCTCCAGGCGTGTCACCCTGGCGATGATAAAGACCTTCGGGTTAAGTTCCCGCGCGGAAAGCACCGTCAGCACGTTGTCCGGGTCATCATTGAGTGCAGCCACCAGGCCGCGCGCCTGGGCAATACCGGCTTTAATCAGCACATCATCATGCGTCGCATTGCCGATCACATGCGGTACCCCCATCTCGATCATACGCTCTTCGATATCTTCATTGGCATCCACAACCACGAACGGCTCGCTGCGGGCGGTCAGGTCAGCCGCGATCTGGCGACCCATGCGACCATAGCCACATATAATGTAGTGATCCTTCATCTGCATCAGCGTTTGCTCCAATTGGCGCTTTTTGACGCGCACGCCCCAGCGTTCGCCCAGCACAATACTGACGGCGTTGCTGACAGCGGTCGTTGCTACGCCAATACCCAATACGATTAAAATGGAAGTGAAAACACGGCCCTCAGGGGTGAGTGACCCGCGGACTTCGCCGAAGCCCACCGTTGATAGGGTAATGATGGTCATGTACAGCGCATCGACCAGGGTGTAGCTCTCAATAAGCATAAAACCAATGACCGCCCCAATCGTCAAAACGGCTAAGATCGCCAGTGACAACTGCAAGCGGCGCAATGGATCACTGGGGAATGATCCAAACCAATTTCCAAGGGTTGATGCGATACGTTCGATCATAGGCTAATCATAACGCACTTTGGGCGTTTTGCTGCCTGCGCGACGCGCTTAAAGGGGCCAATCTCGTTGGCAATAGCGATGTAAGAAGCCTATTCGATCAGGCGCATTTCAATACGTGATCAATGGAATGATAAAGCTACTCTAACGACTGGGTATTATCCGTTGTCGAAGAACTGCCGGGGATGGGTGACGCCTGGGCTGATGATTTGGGCGTCTGCTGCGGGGTTTGTTTTGGGGTCGTTGGCGCATAGTCTTTGCTGTCATCATGCATGGTATGGCCGGGCCTACAACCCTGTGACGTGACGATAGTCGTAGATAACTCTCGCGAGCAATCCAGGTTATCGTTACATAGCTTGTCAACAATGCGCCCTGCAATATCGTTTGCCAGCTCCGCTGAGATATTCATATACATGAAGTAAAAGACCCACTCTTCTTGAGGGGACTGTTTACAGCGGCCCACAGTTGTCACAAATTGCTGGACGCCAAACGCGACGTCTGAGCGAACCTCGCGCGTTTCATATTCATTTGTGTCAACTTCTCGGACGATGAAGTAACGCTTTTGCACTGCTAAAAGCTCCAACTTAACCTCAGTTTTCGAGATCGCTTCGACATGTTTGATCGTTACTATAGCGCCTTCAACTTAGAAACAGATGATATATCACTAAAGAATTGCAAAATCTAACATCAATTGTACGATTTGGTTAAAGCGTCCTCACCTTTCTGCAAACGAGTTTACAAACGAGGCTGCAAACTCCGTCAAACCTGCTTTAGATCATAAATTCTGTTACAATGGGCGCTCAACCGCAGCAACCGCATCTATGGCCCACTACGAGGATAGTATGACCCAAGGACCCACCGGAGACTTATTAACCGGATTGAATGAACGCCAACGGGCAGCCGTGACCGCAGGCGGTGGCCCCGTGCTGGTATTGGCCGGGCCGGGGAGCGGTAAAACGCGGGTGCTGACGCGCCGCATTGCCTACCTCATTAACGAGATGCAGATCGCACCGCATACCATTATGGCAGTGACGTTCACCAACAAGGCCGCAACGGAAATGCGCCACCGGGTGCAGGCCGCGATTGGCATGCATACGCGCGGCCTGCAAATCGGCACTTTCCATGCGACCTGCGCCCGCATCCTGCGCATTGAATACGACTTCACGCCCTATGACCAGGATTTCGTCATCTACGACACCGATGACCAGCTTAATGCTGTCGGTCAGGCTATGAACGAACTCAATGTGGATCGCAAGAAATTCAGCCCGCGCGCGGTGCTCTCAGCCATTTCCTCAGCCAAGAATGAAATGATCCTGCCACATAACTTTGTCGGTCAGGATTACTTCGGTGAGATCGTCAGTCGTGTGTACCCCCGCTACCAGTCGATTTTGCTGGATAGCAACGCGCTCGACTTCGACGATTTGCTGGTGCAGATGGTGCTGGCCCTGCGCCATAACCCGGTGCTTCAGGAAAAATACCAGCGTAAATTTGCCTGGGTGCTGGTCGATGAGTTCCAGGATACGAACACGGTGCAGTACCAACTGGTCGAGTTGTTTGGCGCACCCCAGAACAACATTTTCGTCGTCGGTGATGAAGACCAGTCGATTTATGCCTTCCGTGGTGCCGATTATCGCAACGTCGCCCGCTTCCGCCAGGATTACCCGGAAGCTAGCGTCATCATGCTGGAACAAAATTACCGTTCAACCCAGGTGGTGCTGGACGTTGCCAATGCGGTCATCAGCCGCAACAAGCACCGCACGCCCAAGCACTTGTTCACCGACCAGTCCGGCGGTGATCTCATCACGCTGCACGAAGCCTATGATGATGGCTACGAAGCCCGTTATGTCATGGAAGAAATCGAGGGGTTGCGGCGGCACGGTTATGACTACAGCGATATGGCCGTGATGTACCGCACCAATCCCCAGTCGCGTGCGCTGGAACGTGCCTGTGTGGAAGAAGGGGTGCCCTATACATTGGTTGGGGGTGTCGGCTTCTATAAACGGCGCGAAATCCGGGACATACTCGCCTATTTGCGCGTGGTTCAAAACCCCAATGATCGTGTCAGTTTTGCCCGTATTATCAATACGCCCAAGCGTGGTATCGGCAAAAAATCGCTGGAGAGCTTCCAGTATTGGGCCGCCGACCAAAACATGAGCTATGGCGAAGCCCTGCTCAAATTGATGGATGGCGCTGACAATCCGTTGAACTCACGCGCGCAGAAGCTGTTCAAAGACTTTGGCGAGTTGCTGTTCCAATGGCGTGAACTGGCAGAAGAGGCCCCTTTAGTGATACTCTACGATAGGGTTACCAGCGACATCGGCTACCATCTGTATATCCATGACATCAGCGATAACGACCTAGAAGCCGCCGACCGCACCGACAACCTCAATGAGCTGCGCGGCTTGCTGGTACAGGCTGAAGAAGACGAAATCAGCCTGGTGGACTTTTTGGGCGAGCAAGCCCTGATGACGGATGCCGATACCAAGCTCGATGGTGAAGATCGCATCACGTTGATGACGCTGCACGCCGCTAAAGGTCTGGAATTCCCGATTGTGTTCATTACGGGCGTGGAAGATGGCTTGCTGCCGCATTTTCGGTCGATGGAAAGCCAGGACGACATTGAAGAAGAACGGCGGTTGCTGTATGTGGGCATCACACGGGCGATGGAACGCCTCTATTTGACGTATGCCTTCAAGCGCACGACCTGGGGCGGCAGCGAAGCCCGCGAGCGCTCCAACTTCCTCTATGACATTCCCGAAGAACTGACCGATGGGTTGCCCAATGGCCTCAACAGTGACCGCAGCTACCAGAGCTTCCGCCAGATGACCACCTGGGAGCCGGGCATCAAGAACGATACCGACCGCCGTATCGCCCGCAGCGGCCTGGATCGCTTGCGCCAGGATTTGCAGCGCAATCAGCAGCAGGGTAAATCGAGTGGCAATGACGCTGTACGCAAGAAGATCATCCCGTTCCCTGGCAGCGAACCGGAGCCGCCTGCCGATCCTCAGTTCCATACAGGTATGAGCGTTTATCATCCCATGTTCGGTGACGGCATGGTCGTCGAGAGCCACGTCATTACCGATGACGAAGAAGTGACGGTCGTTTTCAAGGACAAGCGCTACGGCGTCAAGAAGCTGCTGGCCAGCCTAGCGAATCTGACTGTGCAGTAGCGTATTCTGCTGCTGAGGATCAACCAACATGCTGATTGGTGCGATGGATTTACCCCATGTCTGGCAAGATTGGGATCGAACCCAGTTGCAGCAGCACATGGATACATTGGCCCAGGCAGGCATCAACACCTTCCTTGTCGAATCCGACGCCGATGTTTACGATGGGCCGATCATCGACAGCGCCCATCAAGCCGGGTTGCGCTTCTTTGGTGGCCTGAATTGCTACTATAATCCGGCGGCTATCCAGCAGCGGCCCGACCTGTACCCGATTGACCAGACTGGGGTGCATTATCCGGTGCGCGGCTGGTATGACGCGGGTGTCATCCCCACCGACGATGCCTACAATGCCGGACTGGTGAAGTTAGCTAGCTCCCTGGTCAGTACCTATCCGATGGATGGCTTTTTGCTCAATTTCATCCGCTGGCCCTTGTTCTGGGAATACGAACTTCGCCCCGATACGCCTGCTCCTGGCCAAACCTCGTTTGATGCTCATTCTCTGAACCGTTTTCAGTCACAGACAGGCATCACACTGCCGACAGATACCACACTGCGCCAACAGATCGACTGGCTTTTGACGCACCATGCTCAGTCATGGACCCATTTTAAGTGTGATGTGATTACGTCCACCGTTCGCCAAATCGTAGACGCGATTCGGGCTGTTCGCGGGGCTGAATTCCCGATTGGACTGGCCAATGTTCCCGCTCTGCCCGATGTGCTTGAACCCATCCTTGGGCAGCGCCTTGCCGATTTGTCTCCGCTGGTCGATTTCTTCCTGCCGATGACCTACCATGCCATCCTGCATCGGCCCTATACCTGGATTGAGAGCATCCTCGATAGCATGCGCCATTCAACTCCACACAAACTGGTTCCTTTTGTGCTCTCGGCCACCCAGGCAGGGGATGGGTCTGCCCCTCTGCCGGATGACGAATGGCAGGCCATGTTGCGGCTGATCTTGTCCGATGCGGATACACAGGGTTTGGTGTTCTTTACGGCTAGTGACTTGCTATCAAGCGGGCGTAGTCGGCAGCTTAAGCAAATTCTGGCTCCCTATTTGACAGCAGACGACCGATAGGTGAAGCAGATAGGGACGCTTGTCTAGGCCGCCCCTTATTTATTATTCAATGGACTCTAAGTGTCGGGTTGTTTAGCGCTCCTTTTCCGCCATGATGCCCACCAACCGGGCTGTGGTCGCCAGCAGCGCCGCCGCTGCTAACAGGGTTGGATCTTCCACAAAACCCATGATGGCCAACACAAACGAAAACAGTAGTAAGAGCGCTTGCAATAGACGTGCAAGCGTCATGAGTCTCTCCTTATGACTATTGGGTAAATGTGTCCCCGCGAGATGAATCAAGCTCATTATATAGAAAATTTGTTCTAAACTTAGTAGAAAAGCGAACGAGTTTCGTTAGGAAATCGTTTGTTATAAATTATTTTCCTGTAACATGGAGTAATAGGGATACTAGGAGTCTTATTTCAGGTACCCAGGGTAAGGCACAGTCAAGTCCATAGGAATCGTCTTAGAACCTAAACTCACCACTGACGATTCAGCACTCTGCCGCTATAATGCGCGCACTCAATCGCCCCATATTCGGGGCATTTTATGTGTTAGGAGACATCAACACATGGCACAAGTGAAAGACGGCATGGTCGGTACGATTGCTTATAAGCTGTACGTGGACGGCACAGAAATCGAAGAAGTCACGGCAGATGAACAGATGGAATACCTGCACGGCGCGGAAAACATCGTCCCAGGCCTGGAAGCAGCCCTGGAAGGCAAGCAGGTTGGCGATAGCTTTACGGTAGAAGTGCAGCCTGCCGATGGGTATGGTGACTACGACGATGAACTGATCGACGAATACCCGGCGGAAGACTTTGACACCGACGATCAACTCGAAGCCGGTATGGAAATCGAGATCATGGACGAAGAAAATGAAGTCTATGAAGGCACCATCATTGAAATTACCAACGACTATATCCGTGTTGACTTCAATGACCCGCTGGCAGGCAAAGTCCTGACCTACGATGTACAGGTCGTTGATGTGCGTCCGGCAACCGAGGAAGAACTCAAGATGGGCTTCCCGGCCAGCTTGCTCGATGAGTTCGACGAGCATGGCCACGATGGGCACAATCACGCTCACTAAAGAGCAGGCTGAAACAATAGCAACAAAAAGAGCGCGGGATAGCCTGCGCTCTTTTCATATCTATGGGGCGCCGTTGAGGTCAAGTTCGGTCCGCATCATATCGACGCCGATGGCACGGGTTCCCATATCGGGTACTCGTAATGGAACGCCACCATCGTAAGGGGCGATTTCTGTCACCACGATTCGCTCATCAGGCATCGTAATGTGATATAGACCACTTGGTAGCAATCTGTCCGTCCCTGTCTCTCTCGTCCCAATAATCCAACCATCAGGCGTTCCAGCAATGAAGCGCGCGTTATTCCCTACCCGCGGAATATCGATAATCCTGCCATCGCGCATAATCAATTTATAGTCGTTGCCAGCCGGCATTAGCAGATAGCCTGTGCCATCCAGCACCCAATGGGGTGTAATTGCGGGGCCGTCATCTGGATAGCGTAGAATCTCCCGCACGTTGACGACATCATTGCTTGTGATCAGTTCGATGCTGTTATAGGGTGATACATTGCCGGAGGTCGCAAAACGTGGCCGATTGTTGTAGCGCAGATATTCACCCGTCGCTGACAGATACTCGCCTTCCAGGCCGCCATAGTAGGTTTCATCACGTCTGACCTCATCTGTATCAATGTCCCAGATATAGGCAAAGGTGTCCTCGCGCCAACCCAGGCCAGAATCGCCGATGGGCACCAGGCGCACACCCTCAGCATCCCAGGAAATAAAAATGACTTCGCGCGCGCCATTAAAGAGACGTTTCGGATCAAGCTGGCGTAAAATCATGCCCGTCTGTACATCGATAACCAACATCAGATCGACACGATCTTCTTCCGTTTCGCCTGACGTTGTAACGGCAGCAGTGAACTGTGTGATCTCTGGATTGAATACGCCCAGTGTCAAAAACGTGAAACCGTCACCGATAGGGCTTTCAACCTCAATGCAGCAGGTGCCTGCCTCGAGATCTGTAATATAGATTTTGGATTCGGAATGTGCGGAGTCGTAGTCAGGATTGCCACCTTTGACAAGATAGCGATAGTCAGGGGACAAGAGGCTTGATTTGTAACCACTTGTCCCAAAAATGTATTTCGGTTGGGCTTCTGGTAATGGAATTATATATTCGATGCCCTCAGCAGTAACGACTTGAATCCCTTCGGTTGTATACAACGGCACTTCCCAATCGGCCTCGGTCTGGGCTTGTATCACGACGACAAGTAGCAAGCTCATTATCAGCAGCAAACCATATCTACGCATGGGGTCCTCTATTTTCACACACGTGGCACCTAAGTGTTTGAGTATACGCATCAAGATCAAGACGATATTAACAG
The DNA here is from genome assembly GCA_002699585.1 of Anaerolineaceae bacterium. GTDB lineage: Bacteria > Chloroflexota > Anaerolineae > Aggregatilineales > Phototrophicaceae > Phototrophicus. The sequence goes on from PABP01000014.1 coordinate 709,836, forward strand.
CCTATAAGTTCCCGATGGCATTCCATCTGTTGCCAATTGCGCTAGAATGGAACAAAACCACTCGCCAGGAAGCAGCCCATGACCCAGCCGCCCCTCATCCTTGCATCGAGTTCACCCCGCCGCCGAGAGCTGCTTGCTTTACTCGGCATTGAATACACCATCATCAAGCCGGAGATCGACGAAACACAGCACGAAGGCGAACCACCGCTGGCTTACGTTCGGCGGCTGTCTCAGGAGAAAGCCCAGGCGGTCGCAGGGCAGGTGCAATCGCAGGTGACGATTGTCGCCGCCGATACAGTGGTCATCCTGGCCGCTGATACGATTGGCATCGATGGCGAGGGCGAAATTCTGGGTAAACCCGCTGATGCCGCCGAAGCGCGTACCATGCTCAAGCGCCTGCGCGGGCGCGATCATCTGGTGGTGACGGCCTTCACGCTGTGGCGAACAGGTCCGCAATCCATGAGCTATACCCAGGATGTGCAGACGCGCGTCACCATGCGCGACTACAGCGACGACGAAATCGAAGCGTACATTGCCACTGGCGACCCCTACGACAAAGCCGGCAGCTATGCCATTCAGCATCCGGGATTCCGGCCCGTTGCCGACCTCAGCGGCAGTCGAACCAACGTCATTGGCTTGCCCCTAGATGAAGTACGCGTAGCCCTGATCGATTTTGGCTATGCCGTGCAGTCAAACCAGGCGTAGGGGCACAATGTATTAGTACGTATACTAAATAACGTGGAAAGTTGTTTTTCTTTGGCCCTCATCCCCCAGCCCCCTTCTCCCCCAGGCGAAGGGGGTTCAAGAGATTTTACTAAAGTCCCTCTCCTGGGGGAGAGGGATACAGGGTGAGGGCTGAAACGCCGTCCACGCTATTGTGCATAGCTACTAATGTATTGTGCTCGTTGCGGCCTTCATAGCCAGACACAGCGTGCTGTGTCTCTACGCCAAATACTAGAATTGAAACATCAGCACACCCCATGACCCTTCCGACACCCATATGACACTTGACTGATAGCTATGTGATAGGTTTCAGGTGCGGCGAAGTACCATTTTGTCGTATGCTATATAAAGGCACTATGCCTATAAAATTATTTTTGGGAAAAGGAGATTTATCATGGCATCGCGGGATCGCCCCAGGTCAGAGCGTAAAAAACGTAATGACACCGAACTTCAGGAAAAGCGCAACGAAAAGCGCGAACAACGTCGTGAAGCCAAAAAAGCGCTGAAGAAGTTGCAAAAGAATGAGCGCCGCCGCAATAAATCCGCTGGTACCCCTAGCGGGGATACATAGTTAGTCCAACACGCCCAGATACACCTGTTCCATCTGTTCTGCAACTACATCCCAGGTATAACGCGCCGCCACAAATTGGCGTGCGGCTGCTCCCATCGCCTGCAAGCGATCCGGGTCGGCCAGCATTTGCGTTAATGGCTGGGCCAGCTCAGATGGATCAGGCTCGACAATCCAACCGGCCCCCGCTGGCTGGACCTGCGGCAGGTTACACCCCGGAGAAAGCAGTACCGGCACGCTCGCCGCCATCGCTTCAAGTACAGCCATAGATAAGCCTTCGCCCGTCGCTGGCAGCACGAACAAGTCAGCGGCGGCCAGGGCTTTTAAGCGTTCTTCACTATCTAAATAACCCACCATGACCATGCGCTCATCAAGGCGTGGTGTGATTTGACTGCGCATCCCCTCATCCGGCCCCGCGATGACCAGCCGCGCCTCAGCATCATCCAGCAAACGGAAGGCCTCTACCAGTTGGGCGATGCCTTTACGTGCATGCAGGCGCCCCATGAACAGCACCACAGGCCCGCGTCCCAAATCATGCTCCTGCCGGAAGTCAGCGCCACCAGATAGCTGGTCATAGTCGGCCAGATTGATGCCGTTAGGGACGACTTCCATGTGCGGCATATGGCCAAACGTCTGCCAGAGAGCACGCGCTTCGTCAGCTTCATTTTCCGTTAGCGCAACAATCGTGCGGATTTGCTTGCGTAACTGCCGATTCAGCAGCGTATCCCAGGTGGATTTGAGGCGTCCGCGCCCGGTGGCATAGCCAAGCGTGCCATGCGGAGACATCACCACTGGAACGCCCAACTTGGCGGCAACAGGCATCACCCGCAGATTTTCCACCGTGCGCCATTCATGGACGTGCAGCACATCGGCATCGGGCAAGACGTTCTGCGCCAGCCAGCGCATATCCAGCGGCGTCGATAGGTTGAAGCGGCCCCGCAGCCAGGGCATGGCATTGGTCGCCCGGATGACCTCGACGCCCTCAAGCGTTTCTTGGACAGGGCCATCATAAGATTGCTGTTGATCGAAGGCATCGGTGGTCAGCACCGTCAGCGAGTGGCCCCGGCGATGCAACGCCTGAACCAGGCCTTCGACAGCGCGGACAACGCCGCCATAGGCATAAGCGGGTGCGTAATAGGGGGTCAGATGAACGATTTTCATGGGCGGCATTGTACCAGACGAAAGGCCGCCAGAGAGAGGTGGCAGTCAGCGTAAGAGCACTCCTAGCCGATGATCTTCTGCGCTACACAGGTTACCCGAAGGCGCATAGGCTAAAGAACAGGGAGAAAAGTGACAAATTGGGGGAGGTGACATGCCTTTGAATATCCTGCAAATTACTGTGCCATTTATGCCAGGGACCAGCGTCAATTGCTATCTGGTCGCTGTGGTTGAGGGTTTCGTCCTGGTCGATAGTGGCACCGCGCGGCAGCGAAACCGTATCGAAGACGCCTTGCACAAAGCGGGTTGCCATCCTGGCAATCTCAACCTGATTGTGCTGACACATGGCGACTTCGACCACTGCGCCAATGCGGCTTATTTCGCCAAAACCTACAGGGCGCCCATCGTCATGCACGCCGCTGACCGGGGCATGGTGCAAGATGGCGATATGCTTTTCGGTCGCAAGCAGCCGAACATCGTCATGAAAACTCTGATCGGGCTGCTGATGCGCCTGCACCCGGACAATCGCTTCACACCGGATGCGTTCATCAAAGAAGGCGATTCACTGACAGAATACGGTTTTGATGCCCAGGTGATCGAAATTCCGGGGCACTCCAGCGGATCGGTGGGGTTGCTGGCGGCAACAGGTGACTTCTTCTGTGGCGATTTACTGGCCAACACCAAGCAGCCAGATGTGTGGTCGATCATCGACGACGAAGCCGCCGCCCAGGCCAGCGTGAAAAAACTGGCCGCTTATCCCATCACGACCGTGTATCCAGGGCATGGTAATCCCTTCGATATGCAAGTGTTCTGGGAGTTGCATCCTTAACCTGGCCTAGCAGACCAATTCCAGCGATGCACTTGTGTGGCCTGCCATGACGACTTACTATCTAGCGGCATCGACCACACGCTGGGGCCACTCATGCCTGATATATCGCCTATCGCACTCGCTGCCATCATCATGTTTTTTGCGACGTTGATACAAGCCATCGTCGGCTTCGGCTCCGGTCTGATTGCCGTCCCACTGATTATCCCGCTGTTGGGCATGGGGTCGACCCAGGCGATTATCGCCGTTACTGGGCTGGTGACAGGCATGAGTATGATCTGGCGCTACCGCAGCTACATGGAATTCAAGCACGTCTGGCGTATTATAATCGCCTCTATCGTCACCATTCCATTCGGTGTCCGCATCCCCGATGTGGTTCCGCGTGATGCGGCCCTGTTTGTACTCGGGATCATCATTCTGGCCTATGTGCTCTATGTCGCCAGCGGCCTGCATATGCCCCATTTGCACAACCGCTGGGGCTTCCTCATTGGCTCGATTGGCGGCCTGCTGCAAGGCGCATTCAATACGGCTGGCCCGCCTTATGTCATGTTTGCCACCAGCCAGCGCTGGCCCCCGTTTGAGTTCAAAGGCAACATACAGACGATCTTCTTCGTGTCCGGCCTGTTTGTGGTGGTCGCCCATTGGCAGCGCGGCGTTTACACAGGTGAGGCTATACAGAGCATTGCCATTCTTATTCCGGCGCGCCTGCTTGGGCTGTGGATAGGCGGGAAAATGGACCGCTATATCAAGCCGGAGCCATTCCGTAAAGTGGTGTTGGTCATGCTGACCCTAATTGGCCTCAACCTGATTTTCTAGTGAGCATATTGACATTTGCTAGTCAGCAAATGGTATGCTAGGCACATGGAAACCCAACCTTTCACTGAAAAAGAGCTGCTCACCCATCTGAAAATGGCGCTAGCCATCAATGCCGATGCCGAAGTCATGCATCTGCTGACGGAACTGGCCTGCATGTATATCAGCCAGGGCTTGACGCAGGAGGGTGCTGATGTACTGGCCTTCGTTCTGCGGCAGCCAGAATTAGCGGCGGATACCCATCAGCAAGCGACCGATGTCTACGATGACCTCGCCAGCTATATCTGCCCGCGCGTGCTGCTGGATGCCCAGGAGTTCGCCAGCAAGGCGCACCTGACGGACATCGTGGATTACGTGTTCGCAGGCGTGGAAGTGTAATTGGAATTATTTTTAAAATAGGGCGCAGAAACCCACGCCCCATAATGTTATCCCTGCCGACTTTTCAGCATATGTCGCTTTTCAGTGGGTACAAATTCAAACATATCGTCAAAAAACGTCAACTGCGGCTGGCCCGTCTGGAACACGCCGAACGTGTCGCGCATTTTCTCGTTGATGTCTGCCAGCAAGGCCGCAAACTGGGCCGCTTCGGCCTCTGTCTGCCGCTGAATATGGTACGCCAGCGAAATATGGAAGACATAGCTGTCATGGTCGAGGAAGCGCATCCCGGTCGCTTTGGCTAGCGCATCTCGATACTGCTTGAGCTGTTGGGCACTTTCGTCGTTGACCGGTGCTAGCTTAATGCTGATGCCGACCGCGCCACTCCGAACCTCGTTGAAAACCATCTTGAAGCCATCCGGCGGCGGCACCTGCGCAAACGTCTTGATGAAATAAGCGTCTGTCTCTTCTAAGCTGGCATCCAGCGCCAGATGCGACGACCATTTTTCCGGCATACGTGTAGCATCTGTGATGAACTCGAACACCGTCATATGCATACTGGGCATCGGCAGCAGCGTGAACTTGTGCGCAAAGGGCAGGCTGCGCAATTGTTCCTGCATCCAATCACAGTGCCCATACACCGCCGACTGCGGATCGACGAAGCAAATCACGGTGTTCCCTGGGAACTGCCGTACTGTCCCATCTTCATAAAACTTGTTGCCAACCGCTGGCGCATACGCAATGTCTGTCATAGTGTCTAATCCTGTGCCCATGCCTGCCGACTTGTACGTACAGGCCCCCCTGTTTCCAGCGATTCCGCGATCTTGATGTCCAGATAGCGATCCTGGCAGGCTTCCGCCAGCGGGTAGAAAGCATCATAACCATCGACATATTCGGCCATCTTGACCATACACTGGCCAATTGCGATGTCCTCGTCGTCAATAGCCACCGGGGCAAACGGATTCTTATAAACCCATTCGTCGCCCAGTTGGATGCCCTTGAAGTGATAGCCTTCGAGGTTGCCATTTTCGCCTGCGTTCAGCCGCAAAAAGTCCAACTGAATCGGCGTGCGGAAATCTTTCAGATAGCGCACGGTATCGTTAATCAGTTCGCCACGCTCGCCGCGCACCAGGATGCGCTGCTTACGAATATACGACCGATACTGGTCCCCGGTGAAGTCGAATATGCCCAACTTGTCGCCAAAGTTCAGTGTGGCAATAGTCTGCTCGGAGGATTTGATCGTCTCTTCTTCAGGTAGGCCATCGCGTTCCAACCCGGCCACCAGCGGTGACGTGAATGACAGGGCACTAATCGTCGCATCTTCATAGCCGATGCCCAGCAAGCGCCGTATCAGGCTGATGCCATGATAGCCGTGTGCGACCGATACCTGTGCCTGCGACACGGTGCCCAGCTTGTCGCTGTTCGCCAGACCGATGCGGGCAGCGTGGTGCGGCTGCAAATGATACTGCTCCGCGACTGCGATTTTCGCCCCGTTCTGCACCAGCTTGTATAGCGCTTCCATCTCCGGGACGGTCCGAGCGGGTGGGGTTTCGCTCAGCACTGGCATGTTTTTTTCAGCCAGTTCCGTAATCAGCGCCGGATTCACATCCCAGGGGGCACTGGTGATGACGAACATCGGCTTCTGTGCCAGCATCTCATCCACAGAGCCGAATAGCTTCACACCATAGGGTGCTGCCCAATCTTTCGATTTCTCCACATCGCGCGTGACGACGCCCACGCACTCGAACATATCCGGTCGGGCATTTGTCACCCGTAAGAAAAAAGTCGTCCGCCAGCCGGTTCCAATAACGCCAAATCGAATCATGAGTGAGTTCCAATCTTGTCAAAGCGCCGTTCAGGGATACCCGGCACATAATAGTGAACAATGTTTTCATAATAGTCGAGGTCGTGCTCTGCGGGTTCGACGCCTTCCGGCAGCGGCTTGCCATGGAACGCCTGGAAGTAGGTCAGGCAGGCATCGCGCCACCAACGCGCTTCGCGTTCCTGCACCACCAGCAACTTCTTGACGTGCATATACCGTGCCGCGTCGATCTTGCCCTCAAGTGTCTCCCAGGTTTGCTGCATCTGCCGCACCTCGTTGACGCCTTCCTGATACATCAGACACATTTCGTCCCACAGCGTCCTGCCGGATTTCAACACATGGTCCCAGCTCACATGATGGAACCACAACAGCAGATTTTCCGGGCAGGTGTCGACATTAGCTAGCTGGTCACGGTAGGGCGGGTTATACAGGCTGACTGCATCCGTGCCGCTGGCTGTCCGGTCGAAGCCGACGCCCTCAGCATCCGCCTGATGGTAATAGACCGCTGTCCAATCGGGCCGGATGCCATCCACCCAGGGACCGGGTCCATAATGATGCCCCTCGGCGAAGATATGGTGCAGTCCCAGTGGCATCATGTATTTGACCACTGACTCGCGCGAGTCGATCATCATCTGAATGATCGTGTCAACGAAATCCTCATCGTTGCTGAAGGTCATCCGCAGCCATTCATCCGCGATCTGCTCCGATGACAGCGTATAGTCCCACGTCAACCGACCGTAAGCGTACCAGTTGGCCGCTGCGAACGGATGCCCGCACCAGTTGCGATCATCACCGATGTTGGTGACTGCTGCCATGCCGCTGATATCGTGCCCATCTAAACTACCATCGACCACTTTCGCCACTGTCGAGCCAGGGCCTTTGACATAGGTATCGGCGTCCAGCGTTTCTTTGAACATGGGCGCGAGATATACCAGATGCGTGGCGTTGCCCAGGTACTCCTGTGTGATCTGGACTTCTAGCATCAGTGGCGTCTTGGGCATGGCCCCGAATAGCGGGTGATACGGCTCCCTCGGCTGGAAGTCAATCGGTCCGTTTTTGACTTGCAGCAGGGCATTTGCTTTGAATGTGCCATCCTGCGGGACCAACTGCGAGTTGGCTTGTTTAGCTCGGTCTTCCTGAACGTCGGCGTCATAGACAAACGCTCGCCAGATGCAGATGCCGCCGTGTGGTTCCAGCGCATCAGCCAGCATATTGGCCCCATCGGCATGGATGCGACCATAATCGTGCGGTCCTGGCTGCCCCTCGGAATTGGCCTTGACGACGAAGCCGCCAAAGTCCGGCAGAATGCTGTAAATCTGGTCGACCTTAGCCTTCCACCAGGCGGCGACATCGGCATCCAGTGGATCGGCTGTGCTCAACCCGCCGATTTCCATCGGCGCACTGAACCGTGCAGTCAGGTACACCTGTAAGCCATAAGGCCGCAGGACGTCAGCCAGCGCCGCGACTTTATGCAGATAGGGCTCGGTCAAAATCAGCGCATTGGCGTTGACGTTGGTCAGCACGGTTGCATTCAGGCCGATGGACGCGCAGGCCCGCGCATAATCCGTATAGCGTGGGTCGATGTAATGCGGCAGCTTGTGCCAATCCCATAGCGAGTGCCCCGCAAAGCCGCGCTCAATCGTCCCATCCAGGTTATCCCAGTGGTTGAGCATGCGCAGCTTGACCTTAGGTGCACTGACGATATGCAGCCCATCTAGCGATTGCTGGGTTTGCAGCAGCCGCAAAAACGCGAATACGCCGTACAACACGCCTTTATCGCTGTTGGCCGCGATGATAATCGTCTGATGCCAATCGACCACCTGTTGGCTGATGACATAGCCCTCGTCGCCGACTGTATCCAGATCAACCAGCTTTTGCTCAAGGATTTTTGCCGAGCTTTCTGGCGTTCCGCAGACAATCGCGCCATCTTCTGTTACCGACTCGCTCAGCATGACCTCATGACCGAGCAAGCCTTCTAGCCCGCACTGTAATTCACCCCGCGCCACCCTCAGCGTCGGCGAATCCCCCGGAAACACGATCTCCCTAATTTGCTGCCGATAAACAGCTAGCAATTCCGCATCATCAACCAGATGATAACGCAGCCATAACTCATAACCATCTTCGTTCTTCAAAACCATTTTTTACGCTTTCTGATGAAATTCATTGCATCTTTACCATCGTAGGGACAAGACTTGCCTTGCCCGCTTGATCTAACCAAAACATATTTCCATCGTAGGGACACACCATGCTGCATCCGGCCCAGGCTCGCAAAGCTCTCTGTCATGCTCAAATTTACCATCGTAGGGACGCGGTCCGTCTCATCTGGCCCAACCTCGCACTACTTCCGTAGGGACGCAGAATGCTGCGTCCGGCCCACGTCCGCAAAATCATCGTAGGGGCACAATACATTGTGACCAGATGAGGGCCTTACCGCTTCAACCCCTGCCACAACCCATACAGATACATCGCCGCCAGCGCCCGATCATACAACCCGTACCCGACGCGCCCCGTCTCGCCCCAGATCATACGTCCATGATCCGGTCGCAGTGGCCCCTCAAAGCCAATATCGATCAACGCTTGCATGATCGCTGGCATATCAATGTGGGTGGAATCGGTGTGCGCGACCTCATAAAAGCTCTGGAAGCCTGTCAGCGCCACATTACGCAAATGCACAAAATGAATGCGATCCGCGAACTGGTGGACCATCGCAGGCAGATCGTTATCCGGCGATGTCCCCAGCGAACCCGTGCAGAAAGTCAGGCCGTTGTGCCGGGAAGGGACCGCATCAAATATGCGCTGGATCGACTTGGCATCCCGAACAATGCGCGGCAGCCCCATGATCGACCAGGGCGGGTCATCGGGATGCACTGCCAAAAAGACCCCCGCTTCTTCCGCTACCGGGATCACGCGCTCTAAGAAATAGACAAAATTCTTGAATAGGGCATCTTCGTCGATCTGGCTGTATTCGGCTAGCACCGCCTGGACCTGTTCGCCAGTGAAACCATGCGCCCACGCGACCCGCGCCTCAAAGCCTTGGGACAGGTCATAGTCCAGCATAGCCTGATGATCGTACAGCGTCACCATCGATTTATCCGCTAGCTGGTAGACCAAATTGGTACGCATCCAGTCGAACACGGGCATGAAGTTGTAGCACAGCACGGGAATCCCGACTTTGCCCATATTACGAATGCTCTCGCAGAAGGCATCAATCAGGGCATCGCGCTCCGGTAAGCCTTTCTTGATCGCCTCATGAACAGCAATGCTCTCGATGACATCCAGGCTCAGGCCCTGCGCTTCGACCGTCTGTTTGATGCCCACGAAGTCGGCCACGCTCCAGACTTCACCCGCAGGCTTGCCTTCCAGCGTCCCAACAATGCCCTCAATCACCGGAATTTGCTTGATTTGTTCCAGGCTGACCGTATCGCCCTCACCAAACCAGCGCCACGTTAATTTCATATTTTTGCTCCGCCGTAGGGACGCAGTACGTTGCATCCGCTTATTTCTACCTAAACAATTTATCTCTCGTACTATACGTCTCGACACAATCTCATTTCTGTAACCTAGTTTTTCACTTATACCACCATGTCGCAAGCCGGTAAGCACCAATTGGTCTGCTGTTGGTTATACACCAATATAACCACGCGTCTCCAAATCCTATACAATATAGGAACTTGCCAACACCCTGGAGGTGTATAGATGTCCAAAGGTCGTGTTTACGACGATCCGCAGTTCCGTTATGTCGACGCTTATAGTGGCCGAGAAGTCATCCAATTGACCAATTATCTCGGACACTCCAACCATTTTTACTTCACCGATCCCTGCTGGTTCAATGACAATAAATCCTTCTTTTTTATGTCAGATCGTGAAAATCAAAGCAATTTATTCCGTTATGATCTTGAAGATAGCAAAATTACCCAGGTAACGGACTTCAAGACGCCTGGGCACTCACGCGGTTGCTGGAGCGATGCCAATCAGCGCCTTTATTACGGGCGTGACCGGAAAATCATCGAACTTAACCCGGAGACTTATGAAGAGCGCGTGATTTATGAAGCACCCGCTGGTATGGAGCCGGACGCGCGTGCTAACCCGACCGCCGATGGCAAGTACGTCATTACCCGCTTGCAAGAGATTATCCCTGAAAATAAGCCCTCTATTTCTTTTGCCTATTCACGCTTCCGCGAGATGTTCCATCGCAAACCATTGACCCAAATCATTCGTATTGAGGTCGCTACAGGCAAGATGGAGGTCATTTTAGAAGACAAGCGCTATATGACCCATATCAATACATCCCATAAGCTGCCCAACATCATGACCTATTGCAATGAAGGCCCCTGGGACCTCGTCGAGCAGCGCATCTGGGGATTGAACATCGAAACAGGCGAAACCTGGAAAATCCGCCCCCAGGATGATGGTCTTGATTATGCGGTTGGTCATGAGTACTGGTTCGCAGATGGTGAAACCATCGGCTATCATGGCTTCCCACGCAAAGACCGTGAACGCGAGCATGTTTTTGGCCATATCAAATGGGATAACAGCGACCCGGTCGAGGTTAGTTTCCCATTCCGCTCGACCCATTTCCAAAGCCTGGATGAGTCCATCATCGTCGGTGATGGCTCCCCGGCGGCCGTATTCAGCCACCAGGGCGTGGCCCGTCCCTTCATCCAGCTCTTCAAGTGGGATGGCGAAGACTACGTTGGCCCGCGCATCTTGTCTTATCATCGCAGCACTTTCAACGACCAGCACGCGCACCCGCACCCGCGCTTCACGCCCGATGGCAAGTACGTCCTCTACTCATCCGACCTGACCGGATACAGCAACATGTACTTGGTAGAAGTTGGCGACTTTGAAGACCTGCCGCTGCTGACGGATGACGTCCAGCCGCAGCATACGTAAGCCGGGTAGGGCAGCCATGCACAAAGGTGATGTCTACACCGACGAGATTCTCGTCTATGCTGATCCGCATAGTGGCCGCCAGGTAGTCCGTCTCACGGACTACCCCGGCCATTCCAACCATCTCTACTTCACCGACCCCTGCTGGTTTAATGAGGGGCGCTCTTTCGTATTCACATCCGACCGTGGCGGTCATAGCAACCTGTTCCGTTACGATCTGGATACCTACAAGGCGACTCAGCTCACCGAGCTACAGGGAAAAAGCATCGAAAATGAGCGCGTTTTCGACCATCGGCCCGCCGGAGCTTACAGCGCGGTCAACCACAAACACTACTACTGGTGGCAAAACGGCCTCTATGAACTCGATGTTGATACCTGCGCGGAACGGCTCGTTTATCAGGCCCCGCCGGATAAGATCCTGGGCATTCATGGCATCACTTCAGCCGATGGACGTTACGTCTGCAACATGATGCGCGATCCCGTCGCCGAGGAAGATGCGCTGGCCATTAGCTATCCTTATTCGCACTTCCCACTGTTGTATCCGGGCAAGCCGCTGACGCAGCTCATTCGGGTAGATGTTCAAACAGGGGCGATGGAGGTCATCCACGAAGATCGGCGCTTCATGACCCATGTCAATCTGTCGCCGACTATGCCGGACATCCTGACCTTCTGCCACGAAGGTCCCTGGCAATCCGTCGAGCAGCGCATCTGGGGTCTGAATATCCAGACAGGCGAAACCTGGAAAATCCGCCCGCAGGATGAAGATAACTTCGCCATTGGCCATGAATACTGGTTCACGGATGGTGAGCATATTGGCTATCATGGTCGCCCGCGCGATGGCCAGGGCGAACACGTCTTTGGTTACATCAAATGGGATAACAGCGAACACGTTGAAGTCCGCTTTCCGTTTCACTCGTTCCACTTTGCCAGCAATGGCTATGAAATGATCGTCGGCGACGGCACGCGTGTCTTCAGCAACCCTGATGAACCCTTCATCCAGCTATTCAAATGGGACGGACAGCGCTATATGGGGCCGCGCATCCTGGCGATGCACCGCAGCACCTGCAATGGTCAACATGCCCACTGCCATCCGCGTTTCACTCCGGATGGGCGTTATGTGCTCTATACATCTGACCTGACGGGTTATGCCAACATGTACCTGGTAGAAGTCGGTGATTTTGAAGATTTGCCACAATTAGAGAAATGACCGAAGATCATAACCAAACATAACAGGCGACATAAAGCTCAATATTCATAAACTCTGAGTCGCTGTATGATGATACAGAGAGCGCACGTAAATAGGGAAGAGATCATGAGCAATCAATCCAAACCTGCAAGCCCATCTTTTAAGGGCCTGACCTGGCATCGTGACCAGTACTATTCCTTCTTTGCCCCGATGGACTGGCAACGAATCATGTGGCCGGATGGACGCCAAGGCATTATCTTGTTGCCTGATAACGATGACTTACACACACTCTTCGCCGTCGAAGTCGTCGACCTGGGTACGGATGTCACCAGCGATGATGTACCTTATTTGGCACAAGGTCTGCGCGATGGCATCAAAGCCCTACCAGAACGTAACATCGAAATGACCGATGAGAAAGTTACGGGCCGCCTGATTGAACTGAAAGCCAAATATGCATTCGCAGAAGGCGAACAACGGCGTAAGCGCTGGGTTCGTGTGTTCTACTTCAAAGGTCATCAAGTAACATTAACCGCCCAGGGCGCGACCGAAGAATCCTATGACTACTGGTTACCCATGTTTAATGAGGCCATGATGACCGCCAAAATTCATGACACCATGCCGGAAAATCCGCCCGCTTAAAGTTGTCTATATAGGGTCTATTTATGAGGGTAGGGTGACGCACCAGCAGGCTCATGCCTTGCAGCACGTCCTATAAATCAACCTCTTGTGTCTTACGAATATGTACCAGATAGTCATTCAACGCCGCTTCATTGTGCTGTTGGATGACTATTTTGATACGCGCATCATCCCCGGAGCGCATCGCCTTCAACATCTGCCGATGCTCCAATTGCGCTCGTGGCACCCGCTGGGCAGATACCTGCTCAAGATAATAGCGCCTTAGCCGATCCCAGTGCAGCAGGGCACGCGCCATCATATCCCTGGAAATCGTCATATTCGCCAGATCACTGATCATCATATGCAGTTCGAGGTTCTTCGCTGACCACACATCAGACTTGCTGACGTATTGCTCCATCTCGTCAATCATCTTCTCAAGAAGGTCAAACTCCGCTTCTGTCGCGCGATGGCTGGCGCGGCAACTACTGATAATCTCCAACGACTCCAGTAGTGCGAACACCTCCATAATCAGCTCAGGCTGTAAGTCCGTCACCGTCACCCCAGCATAGGGACGAATCGTCACCAGGCCATCGGCTTCCAATAAGCGCAAACATTCGCGGATCGGGCTATGACTAACGTGATATTGCTCGGCCAGATCATCAATCACAATTCGGCTGCCCGGCTCAAATTCGCCGTTGATGATGGCATCCCGGATAATTTCGTACACCACTTGGTTCTTGCTTTTGAGTTCTTGCGTGCTCATCTTGCGCTTCTTGTGCGTTTAGTAATTGTTAATCTATTTGCGAAGTTCTCAAAATCAGTTTATATTATACAACAATCCTATAGGATTTTATTTTGGATGCCAGCCAGGTTCAAAATAGTATTACATTCCTGAACTTGGATGATGCATTATTGATTAATTAAAGTGGAGGTTCTTATGGATAGAAAGGGTTTTTCGCGTCGTCAATTTCTACAGATGATGGCCAGCAGTACCGCAGCCGCAATTGCTGCTTCTGCCGCGCCATTGACGACACTCGCCCAGGATAGCATGAGCTATAGTGAAGCGCCCATGCTAGCCGACTTAGTCGCAAGTGGTGATCTTCCTCCAGTAGGAGAAAGAATACCCGTAAATCCTCGCGTTGTCACACCACCAGAGGAAATTGGTCAGTATGGTGGCACGCTACGGCGCGCCTTCAAGGGTATTTCTGATCGCTGGGGTCCCACCAAGCTCAACGAAGAAATGGCGATTGAATGGGATATCCCTGATCCGGATACCGTCAATCTGGTCGCCAACTACATCTCAGAATGGGTCCAGAACGACGACGCTTCCGAGTTTACCTTCACTTTACGCGAAGGCCTCAAGTGGTCTGATGGCCATCCATTCACAACCGCCGATGTTCAGTTCTGGTATGACTGGTACTATCTAGGTGAACTCCAGAGCAAACCGCCGACGATTACCCTCGGTGGCGAAGACATGGAGTTGGAAGTTGTAGATGAACTGACCTGGACAGTTCGCTTCCCTGTACCAAACCCATTGCTTCCGTTGGTCATTGCCAAGATTACACTCGGCTCATGGGCTGGCCCCACAATGGCCGCACCGGCTCATTACCTCAGCCAGTACATCCCTGACCTGACCGAAGATCAGAGTCTCATCGACGATGCCATGGCAGAAAACGGTGTTGAAACCTGGCAGCAGCTCTTTGGTGATACCAATGGTCAAGGTCCGATTGCAGGTTGGTGGTTCAATCCAGAAGTGCCGATCATCAACGCTTGGCGCTCACTCAACCATCCGTCAAACGATCCGTGGCTGGCAGAACGTAACCCGTACTACCATGCTGTTGATCCCGAAGGCAACCAACTGCCGTACATTGATGGTATGACCCATGCCTGGTTCGACGATCAAGCTGTCTTCGATCTCTGGGTTGCCCAGGGTGAGATTGACGCCCATATCCGTCACGTTGCCTCAAGCAACTTCACCTTCTATAAAGAAAACGAAGAAGCAGGCGACTACACCGTGCTCCTGTGGCGTGCCGCCAGTACCAATGCCTTCTTCCCCAACGTTTCACATAAAGACCCGGTCCTGCGTGAAATCTTCAACGATGCGCGCTTCCGCGAAGCACTCTCGATTTCCATCGACCGCGAAGAAATGAATGCCCTGATCTATGAAGGCTTGTTCGAGCCGCGTCAGGCATCACCGGTTAGTGGCTCCCCCAACTACGATCCTGAGTTCGAAACCCGCTGGGTGGAATACGATGTGGATCGTGCCAACGCTCTGTTGGACGAAATGGGCCTGACCGAACGCAATGCCGATGGCATTCGCCTACGTCCCGATGGTGAGCCTCTCAGCTTCACCATTCTGTTCCAGAGCGGCTTCGCTGAACGCGGTGACGAAGTGACCCTGGTCGAGCAATACTGGGAAGCCCTGGGCCTCCAGGTCAACCAGGAACTCGTCGAGCGTACCCTGTATCAAGAACGTTGCAATAACGGGGACGTCGACGTTGGTGTTTGGACTGCTGACCGTAACTCGGTCGTCATGGCTGACGTCTCGCGTTACACCGGTGAGCAGGCTGATGGTCCTTGGGCGCCGCTGTATGGTGCCTGGTGGGCAGATTCACCGCGCGCTCAAGAAGAGCCGCCGGAGGGTCACCCGATCCGCGAAGTCTGGAGCCTGTGGGAACAAGCTCAGTCCGAGCCGGATGAGGCCACACGTAATGCACTGTTCAAGCAGATGCTCGACATCCACAAAGAGCATCCGTATATGATCGGTACCGTCGGTGAAAATCCGGTTCCGTTCATCAAGAAGAACAATGTCGGCAACATCCAGGGTGGCCATATCTGGGATGATACCCTTCGGTCACCAGGTGGTGTCGCTTCCGTGACCTGGTTCTTCCGCTCCTAAGGTTATCGCAAAGCTACATAGAGTTTCAGGTGGGGTCCATCGGGCCCCACCTCGGTTGATGCTACTATTTTTTGAGGTCTGAAAAGTGTTTCAGTTCATCGTTAGACGTATCTTAATCGCCTTAGTCACCATCTTTGCGATCTCTATCATGAGCTTCGTCATCATTCAGTTGCCTCCTGGCGACTTCTTGACGTCTTACATGGCGCGCTTGGCAGAGCAAGGTGACGATGCCAGTGAAGAACAAATACAGATAATGCGCGAGTCCTACGGCCTTGACCAACCCATCTACGTTCAGTATCTAAAATGGATGAGCGGTGTGGTACGAGGGGATTTCGGTCGCTCGCTTGAATGGGGTGTGCCCGTTGCGGATCTCATCTGGGATCGCTTGGCAATGAGCCTCCTGGTGGGTTTGTCCTCGGTACTGTTTGTCTGGTCGCTAGCCATACCAATAGGTGTTTATTCTGCGACCAACCAGTACTCGCTCTTGGACTATGTTTCTACCTTTCTTGGCTTCTTAGGCCTGGCCATACCCAACTTCATGTTGGCCCTCGTCCTGATGTGGATTGCATTTTCCGTATTTGGCCAGGATGTCGGCGGTCTGTTCTCTGCGGAGTATCAGGACGCGCCCTGGAGCCTTGCCAAGTTCATTGACTTGCTCAGCCACATATGGATACCCATGATCGTTGTGGGTACTGCTGGTACCGCCGGTCTTATCCGTACCATGCGCGCCAACATGCTCGATGAGATTAATCAACCCTATGTTGAGACAGCCCGCGCCAAAGGCCTCAGTGAGCGCCAGAATATCTGGAAATATCCGGTACGTGTCGCGCTGAACCCCTTTATTAGTACGGTCGGCTATGCGTTGCCCTCCCTCATCGGTGGTGAAATTATTGTCGCAGTGGTATTGAACTTGCCCACAATTGGCCCACTTCTCTTACGTGGACTGCTGTCTCAGGACATGTTCTTGGCAGGGGCGATTGTCTTATTGTTAAGCATCTTGACGGTTATCGGCACACTGCTATCAGATATTCTGCTAGCACTGCTCGACCCGCGCATTCGTATGGAGTAAACCGATATGACAACAGCAACCACTCCAAACAATGCCCATAACCTCCCCGATCCGCTCGAAGAGATTGATGAGGGTGCAATTTCTATTGCAAGTCCACGCCAGTTGATGTGGTGGAAATTCAAGAAGCATAAAATCGCCGTTTTCAGTGTCATTGTGCTGGTTTTCATGTACTTGATGGCAATCTTTGCCGGATTCATCAGTCCTTATGACCCTAATACTTACAACGCTAGTTACAAATATGTGCCGCCCATGACAGTTACCTTTCTGGATGGTGAAGGCAACTTCACCGGGCGTCCAGGCGTCCATGGCCTGATCCAAAGCCGTGATCCAGAGACATTACGTATTACCTACGAAACTGACTACGAAACTTGGTACCCGCTTCACTTCTTCGTAGAGGGTGAACCGTACAAGTTGTTTGGCTTCATTGATACGAACGTCCATCTCTTCGGATTGGGCGAAGAAGCGGACGGTATGCCGTTTTTCTGGCTCGGCTCTGATCGCCTGGGGCGTGATATGTTCTCCCGTGTCACTTACGGGTCACAAGTATCACTGTCAATCGGTCTGGTGGCCGTGTTCCTAAGCTTGGCCCTGGGCATCGTCCTCGGTGGTATCTCCGGTTACTATGGTGGTTGGGTTGATAATGTCATCCAACGTATCATTGAATTCATCCGGTCTGTGCCATCACTGCCTTTGTGGATGGCCCTCAGTGCTGCCTTGCCACCGGAGCTATCCCAAGAAGCACGCTACTTTGGTATCACTATTATCTTGTCCGTTATCGGCTGGACCTCGTTAGGTCGGCAAGTACGTGGTCGCTTCCTCGCCCTACGTACGGAAGACTTCGTGCTATCCGCGCGCCTATCGGGTGCTAGTGATGCCCGCATCATCGTCCGCCATATGGTGCCATCGTTCACCAGCCATATCATCGCTTCGCTGACGCTCTCCATCCCTGGCATCATCCTTGCAGAAACGTCGCTTAGTTTCCTCGGCCTGGGCCTGCGTCAACCTGCCATTAGTTGGGGCGTCTTGCTCCAAGAAGCCCAGAATATTCGTACCGTTGCCCTGGCTCCCTGGCTATTACTGCCCGGTCTAGCCGTGGTCTTTGCCGTGCTTGCATTCAACTTTTTGGGCGATGGTTTGCGCGATGCCGCCGACCCCTTCAGCCGCTAGGATACAAACCAATGACCCAGAATAACGTCTTACTAGAAGTCAAAGATCTCAAAGTATCGTTCTACCTGACCGAAGCCACGGTGCGAGCCGTCGATGGCGTCAACTTCTCCATCGAAGCTGGCAAGACGCTCGGCATCGTTGGCGAAAGTGGCTGTGGCAAGAGCGTCACCGCCCGCGCCATCCTGGGGATGGTCCGTCGACCCGGCAAAATCATCGGTGGTGAAGTGCTGTATCATCGGGCTGGCCAGACGATTGACATGGCCCAACTGGACCCGGAAGGCCCGGAAATCCGCAGCATCCGCTGGGGCGAAATCGCCATGATCTTCCAGGAGCCGATGACGTCGCTCAGCCCGGTGCATACCATCGGCAACCAGATGATCGAAGCCGTGCAGTTGCACAAGAGCGTCAGCAAAAGCGCGGCTGAAGCCGTCAGTGTAGACCTCATGCGGCGCGTTGGCCTGCCATACCCGGAGCGCTTGCTGAAGTCCTATCGCCATGAACTCAGTGGGGGTATGCGCCAGCGCGTGATGATCGCTATGGCCCTGACGTGTAGTCCGCGCCTCTTGATCGCCGATGAGCCGACCACCGCCCTCGACGTCACCACCCAGGCCCAGATCCTGGACCTGATGCGTGACCTGCAAGAGGAATACAACATGGCCATCATGTTCATCACCCATAACCTGGGCGTGATCGCGGAAATGGCCGATGATGTCATCGTCATGTACCTGGGTAAAGAGGTGGAAGTTGCAGATGTTGATACCATCTTCCACAGCCCTTCACATCCTTATACGCAAGCTCTATTGCGCTCGATCCCACGACATGATGTGGATGTCCAACGTCTGGAAACGATCACTGGCACAGTACCCGACCCAACTGCGGTCCCCAAAGGCTGTGCGTTTCATCCACGTTGCCGTCACTTTGTCCCAGAAGCTTGTCTGACGCCACCGTCTTTGTTACAGGTGGCTGACGATCATCAAGTTCGCTGTACACGGGCCTATGAAATTAACGAGCATCTCGCAGCCGCACAAACGGAATAATGATTATGACAAGTCCAAACGAACAAGCGCTACTCCGTGTCAACGATCTGAAAATGCATTTTCCGATCTACAAACACGGCATCTTTAGCAAAAAAATCGTCAACTACGTTCGTGCGGTGGATGGTGTTTCCTTCTCTATCGAACGTGGCGAAGTACTCGGCCTGGTCGGTGAAAGTGGCTGTGGCAAAACCACCACTGGCCGCGTGATCCTGCGTGCGCTCGACCCGACATCAGGTGAAATCCTCTTTAAAGATGATGACTTGGGTGAAGTCGATATTGCCAAGTTATCTCGTGAGCAACTTAAGACCGTCTGGCGCAACATCCAGATGATCTTCCAGGACCCATACTCATCACTTAATCCACGCATGACGCTCGAACAAATCGTAGCGGAGCCATTGCACAACTATAAAGTGGTGGATAGCAATAAGCAGCGTGACCGCGTTGCTGAACTGCTGGAAATCGTGGGGCTGCGCCCGGAATACATGAGTCGCTATCCCCATGCTTTTAGTGGTGGCCAGCGTCAGCGTATTGGTGTTGCGCGTGCGTTGGCACTCAATCCGCAGATGATCGTCTGTGACGAACCCGTTTCCGCGCTGGACGTCTCCGTCCAGGCCCAGGTACTCAACCTCTTACAGGAACTGCGCGACCGTCTCGATTTGACATATCTATTCATCTCGCACGATTTGAGCGTGGTCCGCCATCTGTGTGATCGTGTTATGGTCATGTACGTGGGGAAAATCGTCGAAGTGGGCAGTACGGAAGATCTGTTCGATGATCCACTGCACCCTTATTCTGAAGCTTTGTTGTCCTCAGCACCGACGCCGGACCCGCGTGCTAAGCTCAATCACAAGCCGTTAATGGGCGAAGTGCCCGACCCGTCCAACCCGCCGAGTGGCTGTTACTTCCACCCGCGCTGCCGTTTTGCTAAAGATCGCTGCAAAGTAGAAGAACCGCAACTGCGCGAAGTCAAGCCCAATCACTGGGCAAGCTGCCACTTTGCAGAAGAAATTGAGTTCTAATTGATGCAATTGAATCCCCTTTCCATAAGGTGAGGGGATAGTTATTATCTTCTAGGTAAATTAGAAAAGAATTCTTCCACCTCATGGGGGAAGGATTGAGGATAGGGGTGTCGTTGTGCCCACACTAACAACTAACGACGAAAAACTTTCTTTTTCCATAGTTTGATATTGGACATCCTATGAAAGTAATGTTGCTCTTCCCGCCGAATTGGACGCCCAGTATGCCGCACCTGGCACTGCCCACCTTGACCGCCTTCCTGCGTGAGCATGGCGTCGAGGTTATCCAGCGTGACCTGAACGCGACCACCTTTGATGACATCCTGACGCGCGACCACATGCTGGAATCCCTGGCGCGCCTGCGTGATATGTATGGCCCCAATGCCAGTCACTACCCTGAAAGTCGACCCAATTTGCCCAAACGAGAGCAGGTCCTCTGGGCGCTGCAACATGGGCCGAGCATTGCCAATCAGGTCGAGCATGCTAAACGCACCATGAAGAGCGAAGCCTTCTTCGATGGTGACAAGGGCCTGGGGGCTTTCGAGACGATCATCCGCGCCTTAGAAATCGCCTCGCTGCCGTTTTATCCGGCATCGCTCAATCTGCAAACCTACATCTCGGCGCACCCGACTGACAGCAGCCAATCGCTGCTCAAAGCTGTGCGTGATGAGGATCATAACATCTTCCTCGATATTTTCCGCAAGGGCATTCTGGAAGAGATCAAGCACGAGCAGCCCGATGTCGTCGGCATCTCGATTCCATCTATGCCGCAGATGTTGGCAGGCATGACGCTTGGCTACCTGATTAAGCAGGAGGCCGGGCTGGATTGCCACGTCACGGTTGGTGGGCCGCATATCAGCATGCTGCGCGATGAACTGGCCAAAGCGCCAGCCATCTTCAGCCTGTTCGATAGCGCCGTCGTCTTCGATGGCGAAGTATCACTGCTACAACTGACCGAAGCCATCACTGAGGGCCGCGATCTGTCGCATGTGCCCAATCTGGTCTACCGCGATGGTGACGACATTCGCACTACCGACCGCAAAGTTCCAGAGAAAATTGCTGACCTGCCTCTGCCGGATTTCGACGGCATGCCGCTAGATAAATACCTCGCGCCCCAACTGGCTTTACCCCTGTTGACTGCGCGTGGTTGCTACTTCGGCAAGTGTGCCTTCTGCAACGTGGGCTATGGCGAAGCCGAGTCCTTCAGCCAGCTCCGTGCGGAGCAGCTCGCCGACCAGATGATCGCCCTGCGCGACAAATATGGCGTGCGCCACATCTTCTTCTCTGATGAAGCCATCACACCCAAGAATCTGCGCCACCTGCCACCAGTCCTCAAAGAGCGTGATGCCTCCTTCCATTGGGGTGGCTGCGTTCGCTTTGAGAAGGTCGTCAGCAAAGAAATGCTCGAAGGCATCGCTGATGCTGGCTGCCGCATGATCCTGTTTGGCCTGGAAAGTGCTGCTGAGGCGGTCGTCAAGAAGATGATCAAAGGCACCTTCGCCGATGATATGAGCCGCATCTTGATTGATAGTGAAGCAGCAGGTATCTGGAACCATACTTTCTTCTTCTTTGGCTTCCCAGGCGAAACGCTCTCGGATGCCCAGGAGACAGTCAATTTCTTGTTCCAGCACAAGCCCTATATTCACTCAGCGGCGATGGGCACCTTCCTGATGGAACGCTATTCACCAGCCCACCGCTTCCCTGA
Organism: Anaerolineaceae bacterium; assembly: GCA_002699585.1. GTDB lineage: Bacteria > Chloroflexota > Anaerolineae > Aggregatilineales > Phototrophicaceae > Phototrophicus. Next base: position 731,705 of record PABP01000014.1, read on the forward strand.
GCGCTTCGGCGTGTCGCGCATCGTCGAAGAGGCCGACAAAGACCTCGCCATCTACTTTGATTATGAGGTCGAAGAAGGCATGGATGCTGACTTCGCTGACCATGTTGCTGATCGCTTCATGGATACGCTGCCGACCAAGTCCTATCCGCAGTTCTACGCCAACGATGTCTACCGCTTCCTGTATGCTAGCTATCTCGCGGAAACGGAACAGCGCATGGTCCCCTGGCTCATTCCCGAAGAGGGTATGGCCCAGTAAAATACCCGCGTTACCTACCGTAGGGGCACGACATGTCGTGCCCTTTGCTATTCCAGCTTAAAAGCCCATCTCGTAGGGACGCAGGATGCTGCGTCTACAGCTAACAAGCCCCTTCAGAAAGGGCCGAGGATAGGGTTTTCTTATCTATTACGCACCCTAAGAATGGAATTCTCTATGTACCAATCGTTATCAATTCCCAGCGTCGTTGCTTGTCTGGTGCAGGATGTCCTGCGCGATGCCAAATGGCAAATTCTGGATGAAAGCCACCCGCACTATGGCGCTTACTTCAGCGCTCGTAGCGGCTTAGAAGAAGCCGGACACGGTGGCACAGCTCGCTTTGTGATGAGCTGCGGCCTCGTCTTGCTGGTGATGGAGCGTTACCCTGATGCCCTCCCGCCGGAAACACCCTCCCAGGCTGATTTGTTGCACCGCATGGACATCGCCCTGGATTACATGCATCGTGCCCAGCGTCCCAGCGGCCTAATCGACCTGCGCAGCACCAACTATGATTCTAGCCCGGATACGGGCTTCGTTGTCGAGCAATGCTGTGCCCTGACCAGCGTCGGTCGTGGCTCCGATGTATTGGTTGCGCCCCTTGCCAAAATCGAGTCGTTTATCCGCCGCGCCGTACCCGGCCTCAAAATCGGTGGCTTCCACACGCCCAACCATCGCTGGGTCATCACGGCAGCTTTGTCGCAAGCACGTAACTTGTTTGACGGCCTCGACGTGGATGACGTCATTGAAAGCTACATCGCTGAGGGCTTCGACGCCGACGAAGAAGGCGCTTATATCGAGCGCAGCGTCGGCATTTACGATACGGTCAGCAATCGTGGCTTGCTATTTTTTGCAGAAAATTGGGATGATCCTGAGAAGGTCCAGGCCGCGCTGGATGCCGTTGACCGCAACCTCGATTTTGACCTGCACCTGCTGCATGCCGATGGCACCGCGGAAACAGGCCTCTCTCGGCGCCAGGATTACGGTACGCGCACGGTCCCGGTCGGCCTGATTACGCCGCTGCTGCAATACAACGCCATGCGGCCCTCACCCCGTTATGTCCGTGCGGCCCAATGGTTCTGGGAACAGGCTTCATCGGAGCAAGTGTATGATTCTTCCTGGCTGATCTACTGCTTGCTCAAATACGGCACGCCGCAACCCTCCTCGGCTGATTTGCCGCTGGATTTCGTGCGTTACTATCCCAAAAACCAGATTTGGCGCGTTCGTAAAGGCGACCTCAGCGCCAGTGTATTCGGTGGCGTCACCCGCCTGATGACCCTGACCTATGGCGAGGTCGAACTGACCAGCATCAAAATCTCGCAGACCTATTTTGGCGTGGGCCACTTCATCGCGGAAACCATGTCCTCTGATGGCGACTCTGTGACGCTGCACTCATCCGGCGTGCAAAAGCTGCACAAGCCCGGTTATGAGCTGCCCCTCGGTCGTCCAGTGGACCCCGATACATGGGATGACACCTTCAAAGAGCGCGATATCTACGAAATTCCGCCTGCGGAAAGCACCCTGACTGTGACGGCTGTCGAAGGCGGCTTCGATTTCCACTTCCGTACGCTGGCTGGCCTTGACCAGGTTCCGGTGCAGATCGCCTTCGATTTCCCATTAGGCGGCTACTGGGAAACAGCCGATACTGCTCTAAAGGCCCAGCCAGGGCAGGTCATTTTCCTCAAGCAGGGCGAGGGCGAATTGCGCTTCGGTGATGATCTTGTGCGTATCGGTCCCGGCGCGGAGGGTCATCGTTACTATGACATGCGCCATGCCGAACCCGTGCCCGCTGATAACGTCCGCATCCTGATTACCTTCATCACGCCGGTAGACCATCACTTCAGCCTGCGCCTGTCCAGTGGCCTGGGTAGCAACTAGCAAGCACATCCTATGGGGCGCTAAAAAATCGTAGAGCCTGATAAGGGCACACCGTAGGGGCAAGGCATTGCCTTGCCCTGATTCAGTTCATATTGCATATCCCGAGTAGCTTAGGGGCAAATATATTGGTACGTATACTAAATAACGTGGCAAGTCGATTTTCTTTGGCCCTCATCCCCCAGCCCCCTTCTCCCCCAGGCGAAGGGGGTTCGAAAGAGGTTACTAAAGTCCCTCTCCTGGGGGAGAGGGATACAGGGTGAGGGCTGAAACGCCGTCCACGCTATTGTGCATGGCTACTAATATATTGTGCCTTTTATTGCTCAAGTATCGTAGGGACGCAGCATGCTGTGTCCGTCATGAGGTTGCTGATTGGCTCATTCCAACGCAAACCGCATCGTCACCGGCCCATCCGACCCGAACTTGATGCGCAGCTTGTCATCATCCTGATTCACAGTAACCGGCGTATCCGGTCGATCCAGCTCAATCGTCAGCCCGGGTAATGCCCACCGATTGTCTCCGATCATATCCTTGCTGGCTCCCGTAACGCGCACCTGGAAGATATACTGCACGTCGTCCGCTTCCTTGCTGGAAAGTTGCAGTTGATTGGGTTCACAGGTCGCTTGCACCAGCGAGTAGGACCGCAGCCGCAGCCAGCCGATTTTGCCATCGGGCATCACCCAATGGGCCGTCGCCGGGTGGAACTGGTTGGTCCGTTCTTCATTCAAGTTATCCGCTTCAGCACCTAGCATGAGCTTTTCCGAGAGCCATGCCGTAACTGTGCGATTGGGTTCGATGGTACGCTCAACCATCTGCTCCCCTGGGAACGCCACAAATTTGGGGAGGACGTCTTCTGGCGGCAGGGCTTCCACTAAGGCGACGACTGGCATCAGGTAAAAGTCAGCCGCATGGTCAAAGGGCTGGCTGACGTCCGGCAGCGGCGCCAGTTCCGATGATTGTACCGCGCCAATCCACAGGCCACTAGCCGCTAGATAGTCCGTCATGTCCATGCCATAACTGCGATCATACGGGCCGCATAAGTTGCGCATGCCCGCATGATAAAAATCGGCCATATCGCGCCATAGACCCGTTTCCATCTCCGCGCCCAACTGACGATATGCATCGGTTGTGCCATACTTGCGCCATAGCGCCAGCGCATAAAAATCGATGCCGTAATACGTTGGCGAATTGTACTCATTGAAGGTGTCGTTGCGTTTGAACAAGCTGTAAATCAGTTCGGCTTGCTCAAAAGCATATGTTTGCCATTCGGCATGGTCGAAGCGACGTCCGGCATCATCCAGCAGGAAGGCACTCATCAAAGAGATATTCGTATATTCAGCGTCCACCTTGCGCCAGAACGCGCCTTCTGCCGCCAGTTTGATTGACTGCACCATCTTGGCTTGTAGCGCTTCTGGGATGTCTGCCTCGAACTCCCGCAGCAGGATGATGAACACCGTGCAGATGAACTCGCGCCAATTGGGGTCGTAGTCTTTCCAGATGATCGGATCGTTGCCGGGGTGGTCTTCTCCTGGATACCGATAAAATGTGCCATGATAGGGTGTACCCGGTTCATCGAATTGATAGGTCAGGATGGACTCGATAGCCTGGTAGGCGCGTGCGAGGTCCCCATCTTGACGCCGCATGAACAAGCCTGCCGCGTACCATACGGAATCACGTACAGTGAAGGCCCGGTCTATCATTTCTTTCGGTATATCTGTAGCTGGCCCATCATCGAGTGGGTGCCGTAAGAGGCCCATCTCATCGCCCCAGCGGGCATCGGACCATTGCATGGCAACATCAAACCAATAACGTGTTGTTTCTGGTAAATCTGCTTGTGTTTTCATAAAGCTGCCTCAAAGAAAAGTCATCATCGATAAGTCAAAAATAGTCACATCAGATGCCAAGCCTACCATGCCCTGTGCTGGCCTGCGATGTCCAATTTATGAACGCCCCATGCCCGACAAAAGCCACTCTACTATCCGAACTTTCAGCCATTCTTGTTTAATTCTTACACAAGGATCATGCTCACGTTACCCGTACGTGTCATGATAGGGGCATAGGTTCGATATACTATCGACAGAGGAGGCATCACAATGAGTGAGCGCATTTATTATAGTCAGGACGCGAAAGCACAGGCCCAACGCCAAACCACATTGGCCATCATACTTATGCTATCCGTAGGTGTGAGCATCGGCGCGGTTCTCGGTATCCTCTTCGCACCGGATTCCGGTGAGAAAACCCGTGAAGAACTGGGTAGCGCGGTAGAAGGCCGCGTCAAGGATGTTGAGTCCCAGGTGAAGGACCTTCGTAAGCAGGTTGATGAGCGCCTGAGCGCCTAAGCCCGCCCTGACAACCAAGTACCAAACAGAAGTCTCCCAGGCACCCCCTGGGGGATTTTTTATTTCCACCCATGCGCCGGATCGGGCAGGATCGAGCGTGGTGCCTGCTAATTTGCCGTCCGATGCCGCATCCGCCGTGCCTGGATATACTGTAGTTCGAAGATTGGTTCTTTTTAGATACTTTTCTGGTGTCGAAAATTGGGTATCCAAAATTGTTATATAGCCGTCATAATTGAGTCATACATGCATACGAACAGGGATTAGGGACATGGCTGTGGATACGAGTGCGATCATTTGGGAATATGTGATACCCATTATTGGGGCGTACCTGATGGCCTGGGCCATTCATCGGCTGGCAGGCAGATTTTCAGATCGCATCATTGGCCTGAGTGGGTATGCACCCCAGGGCATGCGCGTGCCACAGGAACGAAAAAATACCCTGCGCGAGTTGTTCAGGAGTGCCATTAGCTTTATGGCATTCTTGATTGCCACCATCGTGACCCTGGGGCTTTTTATTGACACGACCACCCTGGTATGGACGATGGGTCTGTTCAGTGCGGCCTTTGGCCTGGGCGCTCGCCCGATCATCAGTGACTATCTGACGGGCATCAGCTTTATTTTTGGCAACATGTTCGATATTGGCGACAAGGTCGAAATTTTGGGTGTGGAAGGCCATATCGAGCGCATTTCGTTGAATATGGTGTCGGTACGCTCAACCCAGGGCGAATTGTTCGTCGTCCCCAATGGCGAAGTGCGCGTGGTCAGGAACTTCAGTCGCGGGAGTTTTTCTTCTGCCGATGTGACCATCAAGGTTGACAGTGCGGATCTGGCGAAAACGATGGACATCCTCAACAGGTTCACGGAAGAAGCCAGCGAGATATTCCCGGAAATCGTGCGACCGCTGCAGGTGATTAGCCCACACGGGATGATGGGCAAACAAATCGAGTTGATGATATTGGCCAAAGTGCAGTTCGGCAAAGCCACTGGCATGCGGCTGAAATTGCTCGATGCCATCTACAAGCGGCTGGCTGACGCTGAAATTGAACTGGCCTCCTGACCCTGATTTGCTGCCATATCACGCAGAAAACGGGCGGCTTTTTGGGTCGTCCGAGGGCCGATTTTGGCCGATTTGCGGGGGAAATGGCCGTTTGTTGCCTTATTTAGCAGCTAGGGAATAGAAAAGTTTTGAGCGAGTGCTGAGTGCTGAGTTTTGAGTGCTGAGTCTTGTTCTCTGCTGGCTGACCTGGGTGCTGAAAACGGCTTTTGCATGGTGACAGACGCCTCTCGCTGGTGACAGGGTAGCACAGTTTTAGCATGAAAAGCGTTCCATATGGTACGATTTTTGGCGATTGTGATAGATAACTTTCTCCGTGTCGCGTGGCTAAGTTGCTACATGGTACAACGATATATATACTAAAATTATTACATGTCGTCCTGCCAGGAGTTAAGTTGTTTGAGTCTCAAAGATATTCCTCAGACTTTTGATCCAGCTTCTGAAGAAGATGTTCGGTATGCCGTTGCGTGTTACTTTAGAGAATTAGGGTTCGACGAGGACCAGCTTCGATTTGAGACAAACTTCAGCATTACATTAGGACACAATGCCATTATTGTGAACAGAGGAAGGAGTGCAACGACTTCTATTGGTAGAAGTGACTTGCTCCTTACGTATGGTGATACCAACATCGCAATTGTGGAAACCAAGGCCCCTGACCACACGCTTGTTTCAAAGGATGCTGAACAAGCGATATCGTACGCTCGTTTGCTACGCCAAATTGCCCCATTTGCAATTGTTACGAATGGCACAGACATCGAAGTATATGATGTGTTCGCAGATCAGTTAAAGCAATTGAAAGATCCTGAAGACTCAAAGTGGAATCAAAACGGGCGCTCGATTTTGGCGATCGGTGATGACGTTAAGTACGATGCGGCGAGAAAACTTATTGGGATTAGTAGTTCGACAGTGCAGAAGTTCTGTGAAAGCCAAGTGGAAACAAACTTACTAGATCTAAAAGGTGATCATAAAGACAGTAGGTTATATGTTCCTCAGCTATACATTTCACGTGCAGAACTTGTACACCACTTCAATCGCTGGCTTGATAATAATATAACGACTTGCTTTGCGATTTCTGGTGAGTCCGGCACCGGAAAGACTAATTTCATGTGTGCCGTAGCGGAATCGCTAATAGATACACACTTCGTCCTCTTTTATTCCGCAAGTAGGATTTTCCCTAATCTATCGGAAAAAATACGAAATGACTTCATTTGGGAGTTTCATCGTGACCAGCATTTGTCGTACATTGTCGACAGACTAGATGACATTGCTCAAACTCACAATCGTAAGTTGATAATATTCGTTGATGGACTTGATGAAATTCCTATGGAACAGCGGCAGTTCAAAGCTGAACTGATTGATATTGTAGGCAAATTGAAGGAACGTAATATCAAACTTTGTCTGTCATGCAAATCGTTTGATTGGCAAGAATTTGTCATTGATAATGGACAATTCGTGAACTATCTAGGAGAGAATATTTATTCTCCAACACGCACCATAGGATCAGGAAATAGCGAGAATCAAAGAATTGGTATTAATTTGTCAAACTTTGATTCAGATGAAATTCAATTGGCATTTGACAAATATAAGTCAGCTTTTGCATTAACTGGTGAACTGGAAGGCGAAACTCGCGAAGAGTGTAGGATGCCAATTATGCTCAGACTATTATCTGAGGCATATGACCATACCAATATAGATATTCCAAAAACACTTAAGAATCGTGAACTGTTCGATCTCTACTGGGAAAGACGATTGTCTAGCATCGATAGTAGACATAGAGCTCTTGCCGAGATCATACTTTTTAGACTGGCTGGAGCGTGTGTAGCAGGTAATTTGCACCAAGTAGCTGCCGACGATTTACGCACGTCAGAATGGACTCGAGGGCATGAAGATGCGCTCCAGGATCTTCTACGTACTGGATTGATTCGTCTCATCGTAGAAAATAACGAGAAGAAACTTTTGTTCGGTTTCGAGAAATTGAGAAGTTACGTTTATACAGTAAGAGCAAATAAGTGGCCAACTACTGATGCAATCGAACTAGTTGATCAAGTAGAAATCGCTTGCGAATCGGCTATAGGGATTGAGGCAGTTGAATTCTATCTGACCACAGTTGATCACGGCCAAAGTGAACTTCTTGCTCGTGTTGCAGAGCTGAATCTGCCGTTATTTTTGAATATTATTTCTGAGCTAGATCTGAGTGACTCCATTTCCCAAAATAATAGAGAGGAAGACCAATCACAAGCAGTAGTAGATCGTCTGCTGCAATTTGCGTTTACAGCTGACGTGCTTTTCCGAAAATATTTTTTTGCTATTTTCGCCCGATTATTCTTTAACGGTCAAATTGGGGTCGGTGTGCTTGTTTCTGAAGATTTGTCTTTCCTAACCATGCGTGCTCGCACGAGCCAGCGCCCTGAACCCTTAGTTATCGGTAAACCAGAAATTATTGGTGAAATAATACGTGGCCCAATGTCAGCGAACACATACAATGAGTTTTGGCCGGTAGGGACCAACTATTTGGGTAGCAATAAGATATATACTCACGTACCTCAGATATTTGCCTATGACAATTTGGCCAATGAATTGCGCAAAACTTTTAAAGAGAGACTGCTATATGAAGACACATCGCCACATATCCTTGTTGACCGCATCTGGTCCGTACTGCGCTTCAAACCCATCCTTTGGTATGAAGAAGATGGTGAAGCAGTAAGAAAAAAATACGTCCAGATGTTGGGGTATGAGATAGATGACATTGTAGACGGTCTACCAGTTTCTATTCTCAAGCGCAAGGTGTATGACCTACTTCTTGATTACAAGTCTAAATTTCCAAATAATCATCATGTAAGTCAAATGAGCGATCACGAAAGAACCTCGTTTTTCAGATATCGAGATATTAGATGTGTGTATTTTGCACTTGATCTCTATGAACGACATGGTGATGTCGTTCCTCTGCCAATCAAGAAATTCGAGTGGAGAAATGTACCCGATTCCCAACTGGAAACGAATGTGCTTGCTTATATCGATGCTGTTTTCCGCCAGGTAATTAAGTCGTATAGGTCGCTACTAGAAAACAATTTTCCCAATTTAGTTGATGAAATGATGTTGTCTAGGCACAGGGATTCTCAGATCATTGTGCATGTATCGTATCATCGGGGAGGACTGCCAAGCTTTGCATTGGCAGTGTTGCCAGACATTGAAAGCAATGATCCAATTATCATGGACTACAATCCAAGCTCTGAGGATTCTCTGTTTAACCAGAAAGCTACCCGCAAAATGCTAAAGGGTTGGCGAAACACCACAAGTGATGGATTCGGACAAACTGAAATCACATGGAAAGGTACAAAACAAAGGGCTTTTATATATTTGGTGAAATCATTTGACCACAGGTCGCCAGTCATCAGTCTCACGTACCGTATGCTTGGGAGCGAGATTCGCCACCTAATGAATTTATCTTTCCCCAGCTGGAGTTACGATTCTCCCGAAGAGGAAGCATACTATCTGTTGGTTGACAGATATTTTTTCTTGAAAAATATGCGTTCCCAAAACAATTAGACATGTGTTTCCCTCGATCATATGGCACAGTGATAACGTACCTTCTGTCAAAGGTCCATGTTCTCGAAATCTTTACTTCAGCAGCCTCGGATCGAGGGCATCGCGCAGGCCATCGCCCACAAAGTTAAAACCGAGCACGGTAATCATGATAGTCGCGCCGGGGAAAATGGCGTACCACCAGGCATTGGTGAAGAAGTTGCGCCCCTGGTCAACCATCGTGCCCCAACTGGCATTCGGAATTTCCACGCCCAGCCCCAAAAAGCTCAGGGTCGATTCCGACAGAATGGCCCCGGCCACGCCCAATGACGCCAGCACAATCGAAGGCGCAATCGCGTTCGGCAGCAGGTGCCGGACCATAATCTGAATATTGGTGGCCCCGGTCGCTTTGGCCGCGATAACGTACTCGCGCTCCTTGATGGTCAGGACCTGGCTGCGCATCATACGGGCATCACTCGCCCAGCCGATCAGCCCCAGCGCGAAGAAAATACTCACATGGCGCGTCGAGAGACCGATGCCTTCCAGGGCACTGAACAGGCCAATCTGCGCCTGGTCGATGATGGCCACCCACACAATCAGGAACATCAGGCCGGGGATGGCAAAGACGGCATCCGTAATGCGCATGATGATGTCGTCCACGATGCCGCCAAACCAGCCGGAAATCAGGCCCAGGCTGATGCCGATGGTGATGGCCACGCTCTGGGCGATGAAGGCGATCAGCATGGAAATGCGCGCGCCGTGTATCAGGCGGCTGAGGATATCGCGCCCGAATTCGTCCGTCCCCAGCAGGTATTCGCTATTGGGGGCCACGAGGCGGTTCATCGCGCTGATTTTGTTGGGGTCATGCGGCGCAATGACTTCAGCGAAGGCCGCTGCGAATATAATGATGGTCACGATAATGAGGCCGAAAACCGCTACCCGGTTGGAGGCAAACGCGCGGATGAATCGGCGGCGCATGGTGATGGGTTCAGTCAGGCCATCATCGGCACTGAGTACGGCGACCTGGTTAGAAGTGGGTGACGTCATATCGAACGCTCTTTACGCAGCAAACTAAATAGTGGCATGGTGCCATAGTCGGCAGTCAGCCATTGGTGGTTAGCCATCGGTGGTTAGCCATAACGGATACGCGGATCAAGCACCGCGTACATAATATCGGTGATGAGATTGACGATCAGGTATACGAACGCGCCCAGCAGCAGGATGCCCATAATAACCGGGGTATCGCGCTGCAAAATCGCCGGGACAATCGCACGTCCCAGGCCGGGCCAGTTGAAGATCGTCTCGGTCACCAGTGCGCCAGTCATCAAGCCCGCGACCTGCAAACCGACCACGGTCAGCACCGGAATGATGGCATTGCGCAGGTGGTGGCGGATCAGTACCGTGCGGCCCTTTAAGCCCTTGGCACGCGCCGTATTGATGTAATCCTGCCCAGCGACTTCCAGCATGGCGGAGCGCGCCACACGGGCGATGATCGCCGACAGGTTGGTGCCCAGCACCAGCGAGGGCAAAATCATGTAATAGGGGTTGCCATCGCCATAGCCCGCCACCGGGAATATGGCAATGCCGGTCGTATTTGATGACAGCAATAATTGCGCCACCAACCCCTGCCAGAATACGGGCATCGATAGGCCAACCAACGCAAAGACCATCAGCGCATGGTCGATCCAGGTGTACTGTTTGATGGCGGAAATCACACCTGCGGGGATGCCAATAATCAAGGCGACGGTCATGCCGCCGAGCATCAATTGCAGCGTGCGCGGCAATCGGTAGCCAATAATATCAATCACGTCTTCGCGTTGAATGAAAGAACGCCCCAGGTCAAAGCGCATCATATCCCCCAAAAAATCGAGGTACTGCTCATGGAACGGGCGATCAATGCCCAGGTTCTCGCGCATAGCCTGTAACTGCTCTTGCGACAGTCGGTTGACCTCTTCGCCCAGGACGACCTTGATGGGGTCACCGGGCATGGCATAGGCCAGCATAAAGACAATCGTATAGATGATGAAGACGGTGGGGATGACCTGTATCAGGCGCCGCGTAATGTATCTAATCAAGTCTGCTTCCTGACAAAAGCATGTTGCCCCAGCAAGCGGGGCGTCAAATAGAGGGTATGCCCACCAGGGAGTGCCGTTAAGGCGGCACTCCCTGTGTAGGTCACAACGTGCTTATTGCGTATTGGAGACAAGGGCCAGGTTGGCGTGGTGGATGCCCATGCCGCCCGGTTCAAAGCCTTCGATATTCGGTTTTTGCAGCCAAGCGATCTTGCTGTAGGCTGACGGGATCACGATCATTTCTTCCATGATGATGTCGTGAACCTGTTGGTACAGGCCTTCACGAACTTCTGGGTCAGTTTCCAGGCGAGCCTGCGTCAGCAGATCATTGACTTCTTCGGTTTCCCAGCGCATGGAGCCTTCACCGTTGAGGACCAGGTAGTCAAAGACTTCTGCCGGTTCCGGGATGCCTGCATTCCAACCGTTCTGGAAGATGTCGGCAGCATCGGTGCGGATGTTATCCCAGTAGGTGCTGCCATCTTCGATGACGAAGTTGATGCTGATGCCCAGGCTTTCTAGGGCTTCTTGCCAGACAACGACTTGTGCTTCATCAGCGATGGATTCCAGCAGGTAGATGTTGATCGTCGGCAGGCCTTCACCATTCGGGTATCCAGCTTCAGCCAACAGTTCAGCAGCCTTGTCCAGATCATACTGGTAGGTCATGGATGGCGTGCTGGCCGGGGCGCTCGGCGGTAGGAAGCCGAGGTTCGCCGGGATACGAGCGCCTTCTGCGAAGACGTTCCAGGCGGTTTCGCGGTCGAGGGCATAAGCAAATGCCTGACGCACGAGGTGCTCATTGGCCAGTTGGCCGTCAACCATGTTGAAGCCCCAGTAGCGGATGTGCGTACCGGCGTTCTCGCGGAAATCATCCGGGAATTCGTTGATGATAGCGGTACGTTGGCCACCGGGGAAGCTGAACAGGAAGTCCAGGTTGCCTTCGCGGTAGTCGAGCAGCGCCGTGTTTTCATCGCCGTAGTTGACGAAGGTGATGCCATCCACCATCGGCAGGCCTTCGATGTAGTAGTCAGGGTTGGCTTCCAGGACAACGCGGTCCTGACGCAGCCATTCCACAAACTGGAAGGGGCCAGTGCCAATCGGCGTATTGTTGAAGTCTTCACCCAGCAGTTCGTAAGCTTCTGGGGAAGCGATGCTCGGCAGGCCGTTGACGAGGAACAAGCGGTCCGGCGTGGTCAGGGTGACTTCAAAGGTATAGTCGTCGATGACCTGTAGGCCAGGGACTTCCATATCATCCAGGACCAGCGGCAGTTCGTCGCCAGCATCCAGCATTTCTTGCATGGCGGCGGTGTATTCTTCTGCACCAACCACAAAACGCATGTTGGAAGCCAGTGTTGGCTCGGAAACATCCGGGTCGGCGTTCAGCGCGACCATGAAGTTCCAGAGAACGTCATCAGCCGTTAGTTCGCGGTCTGTCAGTTCCACACCTTCGATGTCGTGGAACAACACGCCCTGACGTAGATTGAAGGTAAACACCTGCTGACCTTCGTCATTGGTGCTGATGTCGTAGCTTTCTGCCAACTGCGGGACCAGATCGCCGGTAGCCGGGTCCAGGTCGAGCAGCCCTTCGTAGATTTGATTGAGGACGGTGGAATTCGCGATTTCGTCATTGGTGAAGACATTTAAGTGTGACGGATCGGTGGTGATCGGATAGCGGAGGATGTTTTCATCCTGCGCGGTGATCGTGATTGCACCCATCATCAAGAGGGCAGCTAGCACGACGCCAATGGTCAGTTTTCTTAACATAGTATATTCCCTTTACTATGAATGGTGTCGCAACGGAGTATAGCTTATCTGCTGCGGAATTTACAAAACCATAAAATATGCCAATTGTCTAATACCTGATCATTAGGCCGAAGGTATCGGTAAGCCAAGACGTTCATATTGGTCGATTGGGCTGTCATTGGCTTGCATCAAAGCAACCATCTTTTCGGTCATCATGGCTTCGATGGCCTCGTCCTGTAACGGATTGAGCTGCTTGGGGTCCGCCTGGACATCGAACAGCAGGTTGCCGAAAGGATGGGCCTCAGCCCAAGCACGCCCCGGAACGCGCAGCACCGGGCAGCCTTTGGTAAAGCTGAACGGTGGGGCCAGCTCGGCATCTTTTAATTCCTCCGGCGAAAAATGCCCGCGCATGTGGGTCGGCATCAGCGTGTAGTTATAGAGTGGCTTGTTATCCGGGTTGGCTGGTGCACGCATATAGACATAGCGGCCATCGGTGCAGTTGACGTGTGCCCCATGTGCGCCGAACAGGGCAGCATCACGGACAGGTGTATCCTTGGCGACCGTATCGCGCAGGGGTTGGCCCTGCATATCCGCCGGGCGATCCACGCCGAAGTATTCCAGCAGCGTGGCGGGTAAGTCGATCATCTGCACCAGACTTTGCCGCCGCTCGTTCTGAATGCGGCTACGCGGGTCCCAGATGAACAGGGGCGTGTTGGCCAGTTCGTTGTACCAGGGTTGAACGTTCTTGGCCCACCAGTCATGCTCACCCAGCAAAAAGCCATGATCAGTACACACGATCAGCATCGTATCGTCCCATAGGGCCAGTTCGTCCATCAGGTCGAGCACACGGCCCATATAACGGTCACACATACTGAGCAGGGCCGCATAGCGATAGCGCATATGCTGCACATACTCGTCGGACTCTGTGACCGGGGCGTAATTGGGCCAATCGTCGGTCCACTCTGGCGGCGGTGTATAACCATCCGGGTACAGGTTTTTGAACTCCTGCTGGGTGAAGAATGGCTCATGTGGGTCAAACGTTTCCAGTTGCAGGAACCAGTTATCGGTCTCCTGATTATCACGGATGAATTCCATGCCCAGGTCGAAGGTCCGCGCCTGCGGCTGCGACTCCGGCGTGTGCATGAACTGGCGATTAATCGCATCCTGGCGGCGCATTTTATCCCGCATTTCGTCAGCGGGCGCTGTGAAGTTGATATCTGGCTCAACGACCGCTTTCCAGGGGTCGCCCTCTTGCCCGCGCACGAACTCGAAGGTGTTATAGCGAATATGATAGGTCGCGCCGCCATCTTCCCAATAATGCTGATGGTCGGTCACGAGGCGCGTGTAGACGCCGTTGTCTTTGAGAATTTCCGGCATGGAGTCGTCGAACGGCTCCAGCGGCGACCAACTGCGGTGCAAAAAATTATAGCGCCCGGTGTGTAGTTCGCGTCGGGCAGGCATGCAGGGCATGCTGCCCACATAGCAGTTGTCAAAGACGGCTGTACGCTCAGCCAATCGTTGGAAGTTGGGTGTATGCGTCCAATCGCAGCCGTAAGGGGCCAACATGCGCCGATTCAGCGTGTCGAACATCACCATGATGGCTTTCATAAGGTCACCTCGTTAGGGGATGAATAAATAATATATAGTCATCGCATCTGGCAGCTTAAGGCGCAGCATGCTGGTATGCGAGTTTCGCTAGGCACTGAAGTGCCTAGCTCGCCAAAAGCCAAGTCCACTGAAGGGACTGTGAAAACAAGTTTACGCAGCGGGTCAGAGTGCCTTTAGTGCACTTCCCGCTGCCCAGACATAGCCATATGACTTCAGTCTATGGCGGCGTAAAGAGGCATATGCTGCGCCTGTTTACGTTAGTAAGTACATTTACCCCACGTCGATTTTGCCGTTATCGATCAGCCATTGCACGCTTTCAAACACGGCTTGCAGCGAGGTATAGCGTGGCTGATACCCCAACAAACGACGGGCTTTTTCAATGCTGGCGTTAGGGCTGTGGGCGATATGATCCCAGGTTGTGGTGGCATTGCTTTCGCTGACCGTTGTTTTCCACTGTTCCCAGGGTAAGTAGACCAGGTTGGCTTCCTGGCCGAACCAGGCCGCCGTTGCTTCAGCGAAGCCGCGCAGCGTCAGGGCCGCGCCGGAAACCGCATGGAAGCTCTCGCCAACTGAGGTGCTCCAGTTGGCCATCGCCAGCATGAATAACTGGGCCACGTCATCCGCATGGACGTGATGCACCGTTTCCATACCCAAGTTGGGGATATTAAGGGGCTCGCCTTTGG
This sequence comes from Anaerolineaceae bacterium, assembly GCA_002699585.1. Lineage (GTDB taxonomy): Bacteria > Chloroflexota > Anaerolineae > Aggregatilineales > Phototrophicaceae > Phototrophicus. The sequence continues at coordinate 746,848 of PABP01000014.1, forward strand.
CCAACTTCTCGAAGGCTTTGGGGTCGCCATGGCCTGCCGGGTTCACCGGGTTATGGCCGGGGCCGACGATATGGCCCGGTAGGATGGCCGTCGCCGGGAAGCCGTTCTGACGGGCTTCTTTCATCAGGTAGCGCTCAATCTGTGACTTCTGAATGCCATAATCGCCGAAGGGTTCGCGTGGGGCATCTTCTGTTGTGGGAACCTGCACCGAATGGCCATGCATCCAGATGGTGCCGCAGTGCAAAAAGTGCTCGACTTTCCCACGCAGGGCCTCGACAATATGCTGGCAGCTTTCCAGCGTAAAGCAAATCATGTCGATGACCACATCGGCTTGCATGGCGGCGATGCGCTCGCCAAAAGTGCCATCGGCTTCGGCGGCTGCGCGGTCGATGAAGACGCGCTCGACCTTGTCCCAGGCGGCATGCGGCAGATAGGGCTGGCTTTCACCACGGCTGATGCAAACGACCTCGTGCCCAGCCGCGACCAATCGCGGCACCAGATACGTACCAACATGCCCGGTTCCGCCAATAATAACGACTTTCATAATCGTATCCTTTTACTATTTCGATTTACTAGTTCAACAGCATTTCAATTGATTAAGTACCTTGTGGGGAACGACATTTTTTGTCGTATATTCACGCCATGACGTTCTTTCGTGTTCCGGTTCTTGCTAGCGTCGGAACCCCACCCCTAAATCCCCTCCCCATGATGAGTGGACTTTTGCTTGCCTTCATAAGATTAGAAAGGCATCCTTCCACCTCACGGGGGAAGGAACAAGGATAGGGGTCTGACCAACAAGGAAAATATCCCTTTGCCTCAGATCCTCTGTATTCTAACGACCTTGTGCAAAGATCACCAAAGGGCCAATGGGACCGCTTGACTTAAGCCCATTCGTTATAAATAGATAAGAACCATATGATAAGTAACATTAACAATCTGGCCAAGTACTTCACATAATGGCTAAAGTGAGTACAATATGGTTTAGACTAGGGCTAGACAAATCTTTTGTTTTGCTCTATTTGTAAAAAGCACAATCACAGAGCGTGAACGGATTGTTTTTGAGGCGGCATGTCGCTGCAAACGCCAGAACGTGCGGTGGAACGTGGTCACAAGCACAATCCCAAGGTAGCTGTCGTATACAAACGACTGTCGTACACGTAGGAAACCTGAAGAAAGGTTTTTATAGTGACCAGGCAAAAACGTACCATCTGGGATGAACTCATTGAAATTGGCCGTGACATTGTCGATACACTCGACAGGGCCATGAACCCGCATCGGCGGGAGCAGGAACCCGTGCGCGTCCCAGTGCCTGTGCGCAACAACTTCCCTCCCCAACAAGAAGACTAATCACCCTTCATAATGACCTTTTTGGTACGGCAATCGCCGTTTTTTGCTGCGCCAGATAATCGCATTCAGTTGTTCCCTGCATAGATGGGTTTTCTTAAATAGCCTTTTTCAAATAGCCTTTTCAGTTTGGTGATGCATTGGCAGATGCCAGTGTTTTGCCGTGTTGGTGTTGTGCCGCACGAATTGACCTGCTCTGCAAAGTGATGTATGGTTAGGCATCGCAGGACAACACACATAATGGAGTCCATATTATGGCATCCAAGCACAGCATGATTATGGGTATCGAGGTCGCCCGCTCTTCTCTTATGTAGCGGTTAGTGTTGGCCGCGATCCTCCCCTTACGCTTAAAAAATTACATAGTCCCTGTCGCTACAAGGTCATTACATGCAGGCCCTGGGGCATTTGCGCGTATTTGCCGCGCAAGCTGGTACGATGGGTGTTCGGCCAATGGCCATACCAATGGTACAATCGCACGCTGCTGTAAGCACCAACCGAGTCGATGATAAAAGTCGCTTTGATGCGACTGTTTGCATAATGCAGTATTTGCACAACGCACTATAGGAGAAAACGGATCTTTTATGACCGAGTCATATCAACCTGAAGCTATTGAAAGCCGCTGGCAGCAGAAGTGGGATGAAACCCAACTGTATCGCAGCGTGGTCGATTGGGAAAAGCCCAAGCACTACGCCCTGACGATGCTGCCCTATCCCTCTGGCGATTTGCACATCGGCCACTGGTTTGCCATGACGCCCAGTGATGCCCGTGCCCGCTGGATGCGTATGCGCGGCTACAACGTCATGTTCCCGATGGGCTTTGACGCCTTTGGCCTGCCTGCGGAACAAGCGGCGATCAGCCGCAACATCCACCCCTGGAAGTGGACCTACGCCAATATTGAACGCATGCAAAAGCAGATGCGCAGTATGGGCGCGATGTTCGATTGGGAGCGCGAGGCTATTTCCTGCACGCCAGAGTACTACAAATGGACCGAATGGTTCTTCAAAGTATTCTACGAAAATGACCTGGCCTATCGTGACGAGGCCCTGGTCAACTGGTCGGAAGCGCTGCAAACGGTGCTGGCCAACGAGCAAGTCATCGATGGCAAGGACGAGCGCCTGGGCCAACCGGTCGTCCAGAAGCTGATGACACAGTGGTTCTTCAGCATCACCAAATACGCCGACGAACTGCTGAACTTCGACAACTTGGATTGGCCAGAGCCGATCAAGATCATGCAGACCAATTGGATTGGTCGCAGCGAAGGCGCCAAAGTCACCTTCAAGACGGCATCCACCGACGATGACATCGTCGTGTTCACCACGCGGCCTGACACGCTGTGGGGCGCGACCTTCATGGTGCTGGCACCGGAGCACGATCTGGTCGATAAGATCACGACCGATGACCAGCGCGAAGCGGTCGAAGCCTACCGAGAAGCAGCCGCCAACGCCACCGAAATCGAGCGCTTGAGCGAAGACCGTGAGAAGTCAGGCGTCTTTACCGGGGCCTATGCTGTCAATCCGGTCAACCAGAAACAAATCCCGATCTGGATCGCGGATTACGTCATGATTAGCTACGGTACAGGCGCGATCATGGCCGTGCCCTATGGCGACCAGCGCGACTTTGAGTTCGCTCGTCACTTCGGCCTGGATATCGTGACCGTTGTGCAGCCGGATGGCGTAGACGAAATCCCGGTGCCGGATGAGATGGACGAGGCTTATGCTGGCCCGGGTACGATGGTCAACAGCGGCCCGCTGGATGGCATCGCCCACAACGGCGAAAAAGGCCGCAAAAGTCCGGCTGTCGCCGCTGCCATCGACTATTTGGAAGAACGCGGCATCGGTGAGGAAACGGTCAACTACCGCCTGCGCGACTGGCTAATCAGCCGCCAGCGCTACTGGGGTAGCCCCATCCCGATGATCCATCGCCAGGATGGTAGCGTCGAACCGGTTCCCGATAGCGAATTGCCCGTCGAACTGCCGGAAGATGTCGAGTTCATGCCGACTGGCCGCAGTCCGCTGACCTATCACGAGCCGTTCCTGAATACGACCGACAGCGATGGCAACCCGGCCCGCCGCGAAACGGACACGATGGATACCTTCATGTGCTCGTCGTGGTACCAACTGCGCTATCTATCGCCGCACTTCAATACAGCCCCCTTCGACCCGGAAGAGGCCGCTTACTGGCTGCCCGTCGATGTCTATACGGGTGGCGCGGAACACGCCGTCATGCATTTGCTGTATACGCGCTTCTTTACCAAGGCGCTGCGCGATACGGGCGTCTTCGATGATGCGATCAAAGTCATGCAGCGTGAAGGGCGCGACCCGGAGGGCTTGTTCGATGAGCCGATGACCGTGCTGCGTAACCAGGGCCAGGTCCTGGGTGGCGAACGCCTGGGCGATTATGTCCTGTGCAGTGGCTCGTTCTCTGGCGACAAGCTGATGGCCGACCGCGTTGAGGTCGTTGAATGGGCAGAGGTCCCGGCAGGCTTTGAAGGCGTCACAGGCGAGTTGACCAAGCGCGTGGAGAACACGCTCTTCGTCGGCCCCGATAACAGCATCGTTGAAGTTGCGCCGGATGCTGAAGTCATCATCCCAAGTATTGAAGGCGAAAACAACGTCAACCAGTTAAAGCACCATCTGGAAATTCAGCGTATGTCCAAGAGCAAGGGCAATGTCGTTAATCCGGATGAGCTGGTGGACAAATACGGTGCGGATACTGTCCGTGCCTACCTGATGTTCAACTTTGACTGGCAGAAAGGTGGCCCCTGGAACGAAAACAACATCAAAGGCCCGGCTGGTTGGATCAATGATGTATGGGATATTGTGGTGGCAGGTGCACCGGATGGTGCAGGCAACGCGGACGTCGAGCGCGATGTCGAGCGTAAGCTGCATCAGGCCATCGCCGAAATTGACAACAGCCTGGACAAATTCAGCTTCAACAAGGCCATCGCTGACCAGATGAAGTTCAAGAACTTCTTCCGTGATGCTATCAAGGCGGGCGATGTCGGTGCTGAGGCCTGGGCTGCGACCATCAACGTGATGCTGCGTTTGATGGCGCCGTTTACGCCCCACGTCGCGGAAGAACTATGGGCGCGCATGGGCTGGGAATACAGTGTGCATCAGCAGCCCTGGCCGGAGTACGACGAAGAGAAAGCGGCTGAATCCGAAGTGCCGCTGGTCATTATGATTAACGGCAAGCCGCGCGGGACTATCACCGTTGCCGCTGGTATCGCCCAGGCAGATGCCGAAAAGCTGGTGTTGGCCTCGGACAAGGTGAAGTCAGTCTTGAATGGCGACACGCCCAACCGCGTGATCTTCATCCCTGGCGACGAACCCAAAGTCAATATCGTCGTGGGTGGCAAGAAGAAAAAGAAGAAATAGCCTCGCTACCAGTCGCTAGACAGAAACGCGCTCCACATGGGGCGCGTTTTTTGTGTTGGAGTATGTTGGTTATCGACATTCATCGTCAGCAACCTCAAAATCTGGTACTGTTTAGCTGACTGTTCCGAAAGATTGCTGAGGAACGATCATGGTCGATGTACAACAGGCGCTTTTGCAGATCGCTGATGAGATACGCGGCGAGGCTTCATACCTGAATAATTTTGCCGCCAATCATCACGCGAAAGAACGCGCTCACCATCTGATGGAACTGGCGGCGCAGGTGGTTGCTTTGGCATCCGATAAGCCCATAGAAATCGCGCGTGAAGGCTTTGTAGATGGCTCCTGGCAGCATTTTTCGCCCGTGATTGCGGTCGAAGCGGTCGTGCTCAATCCGCAGGAGGAGATGCTGCTGATTCAGCGCAGTGATAGCAAGCGATGGGCCTTGCCGGGTGGCATCGCTGAAATTGGATCGACATTTTCTGAGGCCGTGCTGCGTGAATTATGGGAAGAGGCAGGCTTGCGCGGGCGTGTGAAGCGGCTACTGGGGGTTTTCGATGGCCGACTGTGGCAAACGGAGTCGCCCTGGCATCTGGTCTACCTCATCTACCAGATCGAATGCCATGAATTTTTGGCCAGCCCAGGCATTGAGGCCGTCGGTACGGGCTTTTTCAGTCGCGTCCATCTGCCAGACGAACTGCACCCTGGCCATGACGTCCGCATCAAGAAGTGCTTCGAGCTTCTGCAGGGCCAGGATACACACTTTGACCCGGCTGACTCATTTGATTCTGATTTGCCCATGCACCAGCGTCCAGCGGATGACGCCAAGAGCTAAGCGATTATGAACGATCTACAGGACGAAAATGATGCACTTTGAAATTTTCCAGGGACGCAAGCTTCCCAAGTCATATATTCAGCGCATGGTGAAGCAGCGCATCCAGGAATACGGCGAAAATACCAAGGATTTTGAGAAAAACGAACAAAATTCTTTCTTTATCTTCCTGTGGGAGCATGATGTCCTCAAAGCGTTTGGCATGCTCAAGCCGCTGCGGTTGACCTACCTGGAAGAGGTTTACAACGTGCGCGGCATTGGCAATATCATCGCGATAGAAAAGGGGCAAGGCTACGGCAAGCTGCTCATGACCGAGCTGAGGTCTTATCTGGATAGCCAGAAACGGGTCGGGTTGGGTTTTTGCGACCCGGAGAATACGGGCTTCTATCGCAAATGCGGCTATACAGTCGTCGAAGACATCTCTACACGGTTTCGCTATCTCCATGCCCAGGAAACAGGCAACCGCGAACGGCTCGATGATGCGCCGGATGTGCTGTGCTCCTCGCCGGAGTTCATTGACCTACTGCAATCGACTGAAGAGCCAATCTACGTCAGCGTGCCGTTCTGGTAATCTTTTGCTTCCTAGACCTCCATCCTCAGTCCTTCCCCCGAAGGAGGAAGGATGCCTTTCTTAGCCATTTGGCAGTAAGTAAAAGTCCCCTCTCCTTTGGGGAGGGGATTTAGGGGTGGGGTCTAAACAAAAATGGGCAAGGTCGCTGGACCCTGCCCGTTTTTGTTTTGGGGGATTGTGAGTTTTTATATTGTGAAATTACATCACACGCATGCCGGTGATGACTTCCTCGACTTCGTGTACGGTGGTTTGCTTGGGATCGATGTCATCAGCGACAACTTCGCCCCGACGCAGCACGACGATGCGGTCCACCACCTCAAAGACATGGTGGATATTATGCGCGATAAAAATGCAGGAGTGGCCGCTGTCGCGGGCACTGCGCACGAAGCGCAGCACGCCCTGTGTTTCTTCCACGCCCAGGTTGTTGGTCGGCTCATCGAGGATAATCAAATCGCTATCGAAGAACATCGCCCGTGCAATCGCCACCGCCTGACGTTCACCGCCGGATAGGGCGCTGATGGGCGTGGTCGGCGGGATGTTCTTGGTGATGCCGACTTCGCGCATCAAACGGCTGGCCTCGACGTTCATCTTGTCCTGGTCCATCCACTGCAAAAATGACGGTCCTTTGAGCGGTTCACGGCCCAGAAACAGGTTACGCGCGATAGAAAGCTGCGTCACCAGTGCAGAATCCTGATAGATAGTTTCGATGCCATGATTGATGGCGTCAGTCGTGTTGTCGATGTCGACTTCTTTGCCGTGAATATAGATTTTGCCGCTGGATTGCAGCACGGCGCCGGACAGAATCTTAATCAGCGTGGATTTACCCGCACCGTTATCGCCCAGTAAACCGACGATTTCATTCTCGTAGACGGTGAAGTTGACGTTTTCCAACGCCTGCACCCGGCCAAAGAATTTGTTGATATTTTCCATACGTACCAATTCAGTTGCCATGATGTCAAGTCCCTGAGTGATGTCTACGTTCAAGCCAGGAGTGCAGCGCCATCATGCCCAGGATGATCGCGCCGATGAAGATGTTATACGCCAGGCCGGGGATACCGATCATGACGATGCCGTTGCGCATCATACGCAGGATGAACACGCCCAGGATTGTACCAATGATCGTCCCGTAACCGCCCATTAGCGCCGTGCCGCCGATGACCACCATCGCGATGACTTCTAGCTCATAGCCGGTGCCGCTGTTGGGGTTGGCTGCGGATACACGAATCGAGCTGGTGATACCCGCGTAAGCGGCCATCACGGCTGTCAGGATAAAGAGCATGATCTTGGTGCGGTTGACGCGCACACCACGCGCATGGGCCGCGCTGGAATTACCACCTGCGGCCTGTATCCAGTTGCCGAAGCGTGACTGTGTCAGCAAAAAGCCGAGCACAACCGCAAACAGGATGAACCATAGCAGCGAAGCATATACTCGGAAATCGCCGATGTAAAAATCGCCGACGATGATTTCTGTCAGCGCGGTCTCTGCGCGCCAGGTGCGCTGCGGGAAGCCATCCGTGATATACAGGGCCGTACCGCGCGCGACCATCATCATGCCGAGCGTGACCAGGAAGGATGGAATCTTGAGTTTCGTCACGAACCAGCCATTGAAGAAGCCGATCAGCACAGCAAAGCCAAGTGCTACAAAAAAGGCCAGTTCCAATGGCATGACTTCCTGATTGAACAGGGTCCACATGATTATAGGGGCCAGGCCAAAGACCGAGCCAACCGACAGGTCAAACTCGCCGGAGGTAATCAGCATGGTCATGCCGAGCGCCATCATGCCCATTTCCGGGGTGAAGGCCAGCAAGTTACTGATGTTGCCTGTCGACATAAATGTCGTGGAGAGGACGGAAAAGACGACGATCTCCACAATGAGCAGGACCAGCGGTCCAAATTCACGCCGCCCGATGAACCGTTGCAGCGTAGAAGGGCTATCAATCGGGGCAGAATCCCGTTTGGCTTTATCGAATTTCGCCTGAGAGGGGTTGGCGACCATAGGTGCAACGCCTTTCGATTAAAGAATGGTCACAGCCTTGGGCCGCGACGTTAGCTTGATGTTTTTTCAGAATGTGCTTTTTAAACTATTTTCACTCATCAAAACCATAGCAGCTAATAAGTCATATCACGTATGTCGTATCAAGTATGTCAATACGCCCTGCAAACCACTTGCAGGGCGTATCATGAACGCTGTTATGGCGTTTGGTTCTAGTTGCCGAGCATGATGTCCAGATAAACCTGGGCCGTGTCAGCTTCGTAGAGCGAGCCGACCAGAATGTCGAATCCAGGCGGGATGCCAGCAGCGGCCATCGCGGCTACGGACAGACCCATGTAGCTGGTGGCTTGCGGATCCTGCCACATTGCGGCATTCACATAACCATCGAGCACTTCCTGGGCTGTTTCTGGCGAGTTACCCCAACCAACCACCGGGATGTCACCAGGGGCAACGCCGACCTGATCGAAGACACGGGCAATACTGCCTGTCACGAGGTCGCCGAGGCCGATGATTGCGCTGATGTTACCCTGATTGGCCAACAGATAGTCGGACATACGGGTAATGATTTCAGCCTGATCGAGTGTGGCTTCTGTAATTTCATATTCGATGCCCATCGGGTCAAATACGCTGGAGATACCTTCAGTCTCTAGCACCTGATAGGTCGCACCAGGGACTTCCACTGGCATCCAGACGAAATCGCCTTCTGAGACGAAGCCGTTATCGACCAGATACTGTGCCCAGCGACGGCCAATTTCCACATTGTCGCCACCGACGTAGGCGTCACGTCCACTTTGTGCGTCTTCCGTGTTGATGATGATGACCGGGATACCCGCATCGTGGGCTTCCGCGATGACATCATTCAACGAACCGGGGTCCGGCGTACTGGTGACGATACCGGTTGCACCCGCCGCAATCGCCGCACGGAAGGCTTCTTGATGGGAGGGGACATCGCCACTATGGAAAGAGGTACGGACTTCATGGCCCGTATCGGCGGCCCATTGGTTAGCGCCCTCAAGGAAATACGTCCACACTGGGTCTGCCGGATCACCATGGGAAATCCAGTAGAAAACGCCCATATCATCTTGGGCAGCGGTCGGCATGACGAGTAAGGCAGCAAAGACGAGAATAAAGAGAACAGAGAAGAACTTCTTGAACATAAGGCAAACCTTTCAAATAAATATACTTACGGTTGTATTGTTTGGTTTGTGTTGCCTGATAAAGAAGTGATTTGATGCTATGTGATGGCTGCGATGCTCCTTTCAGCGTTTTGTTCAATATTTTATATATTAACGTATTTCTTGCAGGCTGTACAACAGACCGTCCCAAAATCGCTGCCCATAAACCTTTTGTGCTGTTTACGATCCTGTCAGACAAAAAAAGCCCGGTCATCTGACCGAGCTTTCTTTTGAGCGACTTCGCTTGAGCGACTTCGCTACTCGCTGATGCTGACATCCAGTTGGCCGCTGCCAAATGATGACTCGAACAGGATGTTGATAGGCGTGTCGCCCTGGCTGACGAAAGCCAGCGGCAGGTTGTCAGGCAGAGTTGCGCTGTAGAAGCTGGCTAGCGTGATGCCATCCTGCATCACCGTGATGTACACATCGCCCAGGCTGCCATTGGCCTGCTCAACGGACAGCACGATGGATTCGCCATCGGTCGCGCTCAGGCGCAGCATTTCGCTGTACTGCTTGCTGCTCAGGCGGATCGATACGGGGCCTTCATCGAGGAAGCGCGCTGACGATTGTTCAACTGTGACCGTGACGGTGCCATTGTCATCCGCGTAGAACGGCTCGACGGACAGCACATAGGTCCCAGCCATTTGGACCACATAGCGCGCCAGTTCCGGGTCGAATCCACTACCGCTGTCATCATCTTCCGCGACGACATAGCCTTCCGGGTCGCGCAGTTGCAAGCGCGTATCGATGGCACCGTCGCCCTCGACCGTGATTGCCAGGGCATCGCCAACTTCAGCGTCAATGCTGAAGAACGCAGTGCCTTGCCCCTCGCCGAAAGTCACCGTAGTTGGTACGCCGCTATCGATGGCGCTCAGGCTTGTTTCGCTGATCGTCAGTGTGAAGTCGCCCACGACGATTTCGCCATAGTTGTAGTAGTCGTAGCTGCTGCTGACGAGTGTGTACGTGCCGCTGTAAGGCAGGACGAAGGGGCCTATGGCCGAGTTCGTGTTACCTGCACCATCATCATCGGATGCCAGCAGGCTACCAAACTCATCTTCCAATATCAGGTAGGTATCAAAGTCATCGGAGACCAGCGTCACATAGATGACGTCGCCTTCTTCGCCCTGGAAGATGTAACGATCTTCCGGGTTATTCATCGTGAGTGAGCCAGGGACAGCTTCGCCTGCTTCACTCGGTGAGGTCTGCGCCGTCGCGCTCAGGACCATGACTTCCAATTCACCGGAAGCGATCACGCTGCCATCGCGTGAAATTTCTACTGTATAAATGCCTGTTGGGTCTTCCGGGCTGGCGACAAGGTCAAGTGTGACGCTGCCCTCGCTGTCGGCGGTGCGCTCGGTGCTGTATTCCACAGAGTCACCAAACAGCACTTCCAGTGTGACCGTTTCGCCCGCTTCCAATCCGCTGACCGTCACCGTATGCGAGGTGCCAATCACGCCAACGGCTGGCGATATATCGACCGAGACGTCGCTGTCTGCGCTTTCCGCCTGGTTCTCAGGTTGGTTGTCAGCCGTATCCGGGGCGATATCGCGCGTGACGGTGAAATCGGCGCTGCCAACGGCTTGCAGGTCTTCGCCAGCAGGCCGCAATATGCTGACCGTGTAGACTCCGGCGGCATCTGTTTCTGATGTGCGCAGGGCCAGCGAGGTCGTGCCATCGGCATCAGCGGTCTTTTCAGTGGTGTAGACAGGCACTTCGCCCATGCTGACTTGCAATGTGACTGTTTCGTTGGCGTTCAAGCCCTCGATGACGACCTCGTGGCGGGTGTTACGTGCGCCACGATCCGGCGTCACGGTGATCGTGCCCTCGAATGGCTCAGCTTCGACAACGGTTTCGGCATCGCCACTATCGACGATCAGGTCTTCGCCCACACCGAATTGCGCGCTGGCGATCTGCTCGCCATCGCGTAGGATGGCGGCGGTATATTGACCAACCGGGTCGCTGTCTTCACTGGTGATTTGTAGCAGGCCGACGCCGTTGACATCGGCGGTGATTTCCGTGCTGTAAGCGGATTCGCCATCGAACAACAGGTCAATCGTGACTGTTTCTTCGGCATCCAGGCCCGTAATCGTAATCGTATAGTCCGTGCCCAGGTCGCCGCCACTCGGGTCAATATTGACCGTGACGTCGCTGGTGTCGGTTTCGGTCTGCTGTTCGTCGGATTGGTCGCTGCCTTCAGCGGTCGTGGAGGCTGTGCCCAGCACCAGTTCTGTGCTGCCGACAACCTCGCCACCCCGGATGATATTGACGCTGTAGCTGCCTTCGTCATCATCGGCGTGCGTGTGGACGCTGCGGGCAATCGTGCCGTTGATGTCAGCGTTGACTGTCTCGCTGAAGATGACCGCAGAGCCATTGCTGACCTCCACCGTGACGCGCTCCCCGGCTTGCAGGCCGCGGGCTGTCAGGATCAGGGATTCACCCGGCTCTACCGTCGCGGGTGACAGATCAATGACCACGCCGCTCTCGCTGGTTTCTGCCTGGGCAGTGCTGTCATCGGCGACGACCGTCAGCGTGCTTTCGGCCAGGGTGGTATCGCCCTGACGGGCCAAAACAGTATAGTCACCAGCCGGGTCACTCTCACTGAGTCCGAGCGCTGTGCTGTAGGTGCCATCGGAGGCCGCATTGCGTTCGACCGAGTAAACCACCTCACCATCATAGACAATCTCGAAGGTGAAGGCCGCGCCCGGTTGCAAGTTGGCAATATCGACTGTGAATTCAGTGCCCATGCTGCCGCTTGCCGGGCTAATGCTGAGCGTGGCCGGGGCCAGTTCCACATCACCGATGATGAGTTGGCCCTCAGCAACCTGAGTATTGTTGGTTTCTTCGGTGACGGTCACGCTGTAGACGCCATCCGGTGTGCCGGGGTCGATCAGCACATCCAGGGTGGCGATGCCGTCGGCGTTGGCGCGCGTCGTGCCATCAAAAATAATCTCGTTGGTTTCCGCGTTGGCAATGCGTATATCAAAATCACGGAACGCATTGACCTTGCTCAAGGTGAGCAGGGGCGTATCGCCTGCTTCAGCAGTAGCGGGTTCGATGGTCAGCACACCTTCGGTTCCGGTGGGGCCTTCCAGCGTCAGGCCGATAGTGGCCAACGCGTTCTCGGACATATCAACCACGGCGACGGTGTAATCGCCGGGGGCATCATCCAGCGTGGAGTAAATTTCCACGTCCAGGCGGCCCGTGTCGGTGGCCGTAAACTGGTTGTTATAAACTTCGTCGCCCGTTGCATCCTGTGTGATGGTGACAAACACCAATTGTTCCGGGGCCAAACCCGTGACGAAAATATCGTGGGTGCCGCCTGCCGGGGCGATGCGCGGCAGAATGCGCACTTCGACGCTGCCTTCGGCCTGATTCGGCTGGCTTGGCTCTGGCCGCGTTGGCTCCGTTTGCTGACTTTCCGGCGTGGCGTCATCTTGTGGCGCAGGCGCTGACCCGTCAGCTTCCGTCAGCACAAAAATCGCGCTGCCAATGGCCTCGCCATTTGCATCCAGCAGCTTGACTTGATAGTGGCCGGGCGGGTCACTGGCTTCGCTGAAGATGTTCATCGACAGCATGCCGTCGCCATCGGTGGTGCGGCTGGTCGTGAACACAACCGCGTCATCGGTCATAAAGATGATTTCCAAATCATAGCTGGTATTGGGTTGCAGGTCGGTGGCGGTGAGCTGGAAAGCGGACCCAATACTGCCAGTTTCTGGGGTGACGATGATAGTATCCTGGGCGAGAGCGGTCGGGACGAGCAGCAAGAGGCTCATCATCACCAGCAAAAACCCGATCTTCGTCATGCGCATTGCGTTATCCTTATGTGTTGTCCGTTATGTGTTGTCCGTTTTGCATATCGATTTTATAAACGTCAAAATCTTTTTTTGAAATTTGATGGTTCCATGCATACAGCATACATATCGGCTGCGATGCCTACTTCATTCTAATCTACATCAGCAAAATGAGTGCGCCCTGAACGCCCAATTGATACTTGGAACAGGGATTGCCTTCAATATGTGTCTCAATTTGTATCTCATTTTGGCCGGATTTTGTTTCTAATCTGTAAATTGCTGAACCATGCAGGGTTGCCTCATCAAATTCTTGTGTATTTTTGATGGGGGCCTGCTGGCTGAGCAGGTACAATTATGCTATGGTGATCGAAAGATAAGTCAAACAAAGCGCATATAACACGTCAAACCAGACCAGCTTCCTGGTCATCCAGAGAATAGGTGCATCATGGCACTGATGAAACGTATCGCTGAGGCGATTAATCCCATCTTAAAGAGTAAAACCGTGTTGGCCATTCGCCGCAATCATGGCCTGGAGCATGGCACGATCCATATGCTCAACCGTCAGAAGTATACGCTCAGTGGGCGCAGCAATGCCGGGGGCTTTGTGCTCTATGGTGATGTGCCGACTGAAAAAGTCGAACGCGCTGTAGCAGAAGCCCTTTCGCGCTTCCGTCGGGGCGAGGCCCAATGGGCTGTGCATCCCAATTGCGGCACCAACCTGGTGACAACCGGCCTGGTCACGACGACCATCGCCGCGCTGGGGTTCGCTGGCTCCAATCGCAAACGTGCCTGGGATCGTTTCCCCTTTGTGATGGTCTTCATGATGATCGCTTCTTTATATTCGCTGCCGCTGGGCATGTCGTTGCAGGAGCACTTTACGACCTCCGGCGATATGGGCGAGTTGGATGTGGTCAACATCAGCAAGCGCGAAGTCACCCTGCCGATGGGCCGCAAGGCCATTATCCATGAAGTGCTGACCAAAGATAAGCTAATCCACGAAGGCAGTTAGCCCGATCTCATGGCGACAACCACGTTCTACATTTTTCACGGTGATGATGACATCGCCATACAGGAGGCTGTCACCCGCCTGCGCAAGCAAATGGGCGACGACGCCAATGCGGACCTGAACATCAGCGAGTATGATGGCGAAATCACCCCTGCTGCGGAAATTTTGAATGCGGCGCGGTCGCTGCCTTTTTTGGCGGATAAGCGCCTCGTGTTGGTGACGGGCTTTTTGCGGTACATCACGCGCAAAGGGGCGGGTAACGTCGGCAAAGGTCAGGCTGATTTGCTGCTCAAAGAACTGCCCGAACTGCCGGATTTTACGCGCCTGGTGTTCATTGAGCGCGACAGCCTGCCAGCCAATAACGCTCTGGTCAAATTCGCCAGTTCAGCCGCCAATGGCTACATTAAACTGTTTGAAGTCCCCAAAGACACCACCCAATGGATCATCAAGCGTGCCCAAGACGAGTATGACGCTGTCATTCAGCCACAGGCGGCCTCGGCGTTGGCTAGCGTCACCGCCAGCGACCTGCGCCGCGCTGATAACGAGTTGGTCAAGCTGGTCAGCTACGTCAACGGCGAAAGCGACATCACCGAAGAACATGTCACCCTATTGACGCCCTATGTCGCCGATGCCAACGTCTTCGAGATGGTCGATGCGCTGGCAGCAGGCAACGCCAACCGGGCACTTTCCCTGATGAATACCGTTCTCGAACAGGATACCTCCGACCCTGGTTTTCGCCTTTTTGGATTGATCGTGCGCCAGTTCCGGCTGCTGCTGCTAACCCGCGAACACCTCGATGTGGGTGGGGCGGCGCGTGGCAACGCCATTGCACAGGCGATTGGTATTCGCAGCACATGGCAAGCTGACAAACTCGCACGGCAGTCACGGGCGTTTACCGTTGAACAGTTGGAAGCCATCTATCGTCGCCTTCAAAAATACGATCTGGAGATGAAAACGGGCCAGGTCGAGCCGCGCCTCGCGCTGGATTTGCTGGTCACGTCGCTCTCTCGCCAGCGCTAAACCACTATAGGCTCATCTTGTTTACGAGATTGACGGTCCCTAATCTCTAGTGAGTCGTAGGGACGCAGCACGCTGCGTCCGAACACATCAGCACGAGTGTTCAGACTCTCGTTGTTCTCGAATACGCCTGGAAAAATGTCTGTGCCATCTTCCTAAACCCCCAGTTATTGGTGGAACTTCGCCAGCGGTTTTTCCGTATAATAAGGTATAAGGTTGTTAGGAACCGACCGGATGAGTCGGTTTGTTGAGGTTTTTGAAAAATGACAAAACGCAAAAATGACGAATCTACCTATAGTCCGGCGCTGTTGATTCTGCTGCTGGTGCTGCTGTGGCTGTTTGCAGGTAGCTTCCTGGGTGGCATTGTCCCTCTGCTATGGAAATTGCTGCTATGGGTAGCGACCGGTGCCATCACAGGCTATATCGTGCGCGGCAGCAGCTACGACCTGCTCAAGAATGTGCTGCTCGGCGTGGCTGGGTCCATCCTTGGTTCGGCGCTGGTGCGCTTTTTCGGCCTGTGGTTTTTGTATCAGATTCCGATGGTCGGTGTGCTGGCCGTTGGCGTTCTCGGTGCCGTGACCCTCGTCTATGGCATGCGCCTGTTTGTCGATAACAGCTTCGCCCGTTAAGGAATCAACCCCTCCCCTAAATCTCTCCCCGAATGAGAGGGACCATCTGTAAAACAAGATGGTTTATAGGTAAGGCATCCTTCCTCCTTCGGGGGAAGGACTGAGGATGGGGGTTCAAGACCAGCAAATAGCTGGTCTTTTTCTTATCGCTGTTTATCTCTATTTCTCTCAAACATCGGCCTTTCTCGGATTTTCCCTTTGTGAACCCCGTCACATTGTCTAAAATGCTCATACGTTATTCAGCCACAGTGTTTGACCAAGTTCCTTACGGTAGGTAAACTTAAGAGTGCGTCTACCGCTGCCATGCATCGTTACCAGATCGCAAGCAATGAGTTGGCAGAATTTATCTATACACATTTGATTGCAATCGAATCGGTGCTGGCATAGCGAACATATTGAGGAGACCTTAATGGCACGTTTGAATAAAGAAACGCTGGTGGATTGGTACCGCCAGATGGTGCTAACCCGCGAATTTGAAGAGACTTGCTACCAGCTCTATACCGAAAAGCGCATTACGGGCGTGTATTTACACCTGTATAGCGGCCAGGAAGCGCTGGGTACGGGTGCGATTGGCAACATGGAAATTGGCAAAGATCATATTATTACCGCCTACCGCGATCATGGTATCGGCCTCATGCTGGGCATGGACCCCAAGGTGCTGATGGCCGAGATGATGGGCCGTGTTGATGGTAGCAGTGGCGGCAAGGGCGGGAGCATGCACCTGGCCTCACGCAAGCTGAATTTCTGGGGTGGTTACGCCATCGTCGGCGGCCATTTGCCACTGGCGGCAGGCATCGGCCTGGAAGCCCAATATAATGAAACCGGGGCTTTCGTCGTCTCCTTCGTGGGGGATGGTGCCTCGAATAATGGCTACTTCCATGAATCGCTGAACCTGGCGGGTGTCTGGGATTTGCCAGTCATCTGGATCATTGTCAACAACGGCTTCGGCATGGGGACCGCCACCGACCGTGCAGCCGGTAACGTCAATTTGCACGAACGCGCCCTCAGCTACGGCATCAAAGATATGGGCCGGGTCGATGGCCAGGACGTTATGGCTGTTTACGAAAAAGTCAATGAAGCCGCCCAGCATGTCTGGTCCGGCAAAGGCTCCGTGCTGATCGAAGCGATTACCTATCGCTATCGTGGGCATGGCGTCAGCGACAAGCAGTACGATACCGCCTTCGCTGAAGAACTGGCCGAGTGGAAAGAAAACAAAGATCCCATCGTTTTGTTCCGCCGCCACCTGGAAGACAAATACAAAGACATCAGCGGCGAACTGGATGACATCCACGAAAAGCAGAAAGAAATCGTCGCTGAAGCCGTCGAATTCGCTGAGAACAGCCCCTTCCCGGATACGGAAGAACAGCTTTACGCCAACGTCTACGTCGAGTAGATGGTGCCGACTAGAGACTTAAGACAACAGGAAAAGAGAAACTATGGCAACCAAAAATCTACCGATGCGCGAAGCTCTACGGCAGGCCCTCCTCGAAGAGATGCGCCGCGATGAGCGCGTCTTCGTCATGGGTGAGGAAGTCGGCCAGTGGCAGGGTACCCACCGCGTCACGCGTGGCTTTATTGAAGAATTTGGCGAAAAGCGCGTGCGTGATACTCCCATCAGCGAGATGGTCATCGGCGGTGCAGCCGTCGGTGCAGCGATGGCTGGCTTGCGCCCCGTCGCCGAATTCATGACGATTAACTTTGCTTTCCTGGCGCTGGATGCCCTGATTAACCATGCCGCCAAGATTCACTATATGTTCGATGGTATGTTCAAAGTGCCGGCGGTTTTCCGCGCGGCCACTGGCTGGGGCGACCAGGCGACTGCTACCCACAGCCACATGCCAGAACCCATTTTCGCTCATTTCCCAGGTATGTACGTGGGTTCGCCCTCCAACAGTGCTGATGCCTACGGCATGCTCAAGGCCTCCATCCGCGATGAGAACCCGGTGCTCTTCACCGAGTCCATTGGCCTGTATGGCCGTCCCGGCCCGATGCCAGAGGACGAAAGCGGCGACTATGTGCTGCCGATAGGCAAGGGTAATGTCGTGCAGGAAGGCACCGACGTCAGCATCTTCACCTATGCACGTGGCGTCGAATGGGCCAAGCAAGCGGCCCGCACCCTATCGAAAGATGGCGTCAGCGTGGAAATTGTCGATTTGCGCTGGCTGCGCCCGCTGGATACCGACATTATCTTCGAGAGCTTCAAGAAGACCAATCGTGCGGTCATTGTGGAAGAAAGCCTGCCGATGTACAGTTTCGGTAGCGAGCTGGCCGCACAGATTCAAGAAAATTGCTTTGACTACATGGATGCTCCCATCAAGCGCGTGTCAGCCGCCGATGTGCCGCTGCCCTATTCCAAATATCTGGAATTGATGGCGCTGCCGGATGAGGACAAAGTCGTCTCTGCCGTGAAGGAGATTATCTAATGGCCCAGGACGTAACCCTGACGATGGATGGCATGCTGTTGAACTGGCTGAAAGATGTCGGTGATTCAGTGAGCCAGGGCGATGTTATCGCCGAATTTGAAGCCGACAAGGCCACCGTCGAGGTCGAAGCACCTGCCGACGGGACCATCCTGTCGCTGATTACAGAAGTGGGTGAGGAAGTCAACGAAGGTTCCGTCATCGCCACGATTGGCGCTGATGGCGAATCGGCTGGTTCCGCGCCTGCTAAAGAAGCACCTGCAAAAGAAGAAAAACCCGCTGAAGCCGAAGCGCAGCCGGAAGCCGCCGCACCGCAGCCGACTAGCAATGGTGCTAGCTCCGGTGCAGATGTCGCCGCCCGCACACCGGATGGCCGCATCAAGGCTTCGCCATTGGCCAAGAAAGTCGCTGCCGACAAGGGCATCGATCTGGCCCAGATCGCGGGCACTGGCCCTGGTGGTCGCATCGTGCGCGAAGATGTTGAAAACTTCACGCCTGCCGCTCCCAAGCCAGCCGCCGCCCCGGCCCCCGCGCCGACAGGTGGCACCGTCATCCCCAACAGCTACGGCAAAGTGCCTGAAGGCGACGACATCGAAATTCTGGACATCAACCGCATGCGCCGTGCCATCGCCGATGGTACCGTTAAGAGCTTCCAGACCACGCCGCACTTCTACATCACCATCGAACTGGATGTTGAACCCATGCTGGCCCTGCGCAAGCAGATCAACGCCACGCTGGAAGAAGAGGGTATCAAAGTCAGCGTCAATGACATGATCGTCAAAGCAGTCGCCCTGACGCAGCGCCAGTTCCCCAACCTGAACACGCATTACTATGGCGATAAAATGGTGCGCCACAAACGCATCAATATTGCGATTGCGGTGGCCCTGCCGAACAATGGCCTGGTCAATGTGGTTTCGCCAGATGCCGACCAGAAGCCGCTGTCAGAGATGGCCCAGTACCACAAAGAGATGTTCGCTTCCGTGCGCGATGGCAAAATCAAGCCGGAGCACATCCAGGGTGGGACGTTCCTGGTCAGCAACCTCGGCCCCTACGATGTCGAGAGCTTCGGCTCCATCATCGACCCGCCGCAGTCGGGCGCGTTGGCCGTCAGTAGCTCGCGCAAGGTCCCGGTCGTCAAGGAAGACGGCACACTCGGTGTCGGTACCCGCATGAAAGTGACCCTCAGCATTGATCACCGTGTCAGCGACGGCGCCGAAGGCGCGGACTGGTTACAGACCTTCCGTGGCTTCCTTGAAAATCCGATGCGTCTGCTGGTCTAAGCGCCGGAATTTACGAATAACCTGTGTCATAAATAGAGGGTTCCGGCCCTCTATTTTATTTCCTGAGTAACAACTTGTGGGTATAGTGCAATTATGCCTTTAATCCATTTCTTACCAAATCTGTGACAACGTTAGTGTGATCTTTCAATGTGCTTAGGGGATGCGCGCTACGATGATATTGGAGGAGGTAGAAATGAATTCGACAGATCCGAACACACAACAACCAACCAAGAGAAATACAAATGTCATCCTTGGCATTATCGTTGTAATCTTCGTCGCTGCGATTATGCTACTCCTGCTTGGCGATGGCTTGCAGGAAGCGGTTGATCCTGATTTGGACGGTGAGACCCCCGTCACGCTAGAGGCAACCATCGACAACGAAATGGAAGTCGAAGCCACCGAAGCCGACATGGTAGAGTCAACGGCGGAACCGACGCCAAGCGGTTAAGGGTTTTGCCTTAACTATTTAATAGATACGCGATATAGTCGGTGGTGCGGGGTGAGAAATCACTCCCCATCACCGAATTTTTGTTTTAGACGCATTTTTAGGATGTGTTGTTATTTCCTCGCAGCTACGACAAAGCGCCGCCTTCCCAGACGATTTACCATCAGATGGCTATTCGTTACGCTCACGATTTTCGGAAATGCTTGGCGCTGTGTCCCGAATTTTTATACATCGATGGATTGTGCCTAGCTGTGAGCTTGTTTTACGATCTATCTCAAATCCTAGAATCTCAAACCCTAGAAAAGAGGCTTCATGATTGACATCCGTACGATTCCGGCTGACGAGCCTGTCAAGCTCATTATTGGGGCAGGCAGCCAAATGTATCCGGGGTGGATACCGACCCAGAAAGAAGACCTCAACCTGTTGAATCGCCAGGATTGGGTCGAGAGCTTTAGCCAGCGCAAAGTCGATATGTTCCTGTGCGAGCATGTCTGGGAGCATCTGACTTTGGAAGAGGCCAAGAGTGCCGCCGCCCTGTGCTACGAATTCCTGAAACCTGGCGGTAGTTTGCGCGTGGCTGTGCCTGATGCCAATTTCCCCGATGCGGACTATCAGCGCATGGTGCATGCCGATGTGCCCCCAGGCCATCCGGCAGAAGATCACAAAACGGCTTATACCTATCACAATTTCGTAGATGTGTTTAGCGAAGCGGGTTTTGAAGTCGATTTGCTGGAATACTGCGATGACGAAGGTCGTTTTCACTACAATCAGTGGGACATCGAACGTGGCCTGATCTATCGTTCGCTGATGTTTGACCATCGCAACCGGGATGGTTCGCTGGGCTTCGTGTCGCTGATCGTAGATGCCATCAAACCATCGGACAATTAGGCATCTGTCATACGCGTAACAGTCATTTAGCAAAGGCTTTACAAAATCGTGAGGGTTATCGCCCTCACTTTTGTGTTTAATGAACATATCACTGAATCTATGTCAGGGGATAAATCATGCGCCGAATCACACTGTTGTTGTTCATCGTGTGGCTGATGCCAATTCTATCCATCACTGCGCAGGAAGAAGCTGAATACACCCTGCGTTACGATGGCCTACCGCGCAGCTATGTGCTGCATCTGCCGCCGCAGTATGATGGCGAAACATTGCTACCCGTGGTCTTTGTGCTGCATGGTGGCGGCGGCAATGCCGAGCACGCCGACTTGATGTCGGACTTTGCGGCTAAGGGCGATGAAGAAGGTTTTATTACCGTGTATCCCAATGGAACTGGGCGCTTTAATCGTCAGAATACGCTGCTCACCTGGAATGCAGGCTTTTGCTGTTCCCAGGCCCGTGATAAGAACGTCGATGATGTAGGCTTCTTCGCGGAATTGATCGACACGCTGTTGGCGACCTATGCCATCGACCCCAACCGAGTGTACGTTACGGGTATGTCCAATGGCGCCATGATGACCCAACGATTGGGTGGCCAGCTCAGTGACCGTATTGCGGCCATTGCTTCAGTCGCTGGGGCAGCGGGTGGCCAACAAACACCCGAATCGGACCTCATCATGGTGGCTTCGCCCAGTGATCCCCTGAATGTGCTGCTCATCAACGCGCTTGACGACGAAGCCGTGCCCTATGCTGGCGGTCAGACGAGCCTGGGCACAGTCGGCGAAGAATTCGTGGTCATCAGCGCCGAGGAAAGTCTCGCGTTCTGGCAGGGAGCTAACGCCTGCCCACCCGATGCGGGTGTCACCAACGTACTGGTCACGGGCATCGCCACTGAGGAAATCTTTGCCTGCGACTCTGGCGCGGAGGTCGCTCTCGTCACCGCAACCGAAGGTGGCCATTCCTGGCCGGGTAGTGCCCTCGACCGCCGTCGCGGCGACGATCCCACCCAGGCGCTCAACGCCACAGACATTATCTGGGACTTTTTTGCCAGCCATCTCCAAGTGACTGATTAGGTCTTTTTGGCAAGCACAATCAACCCTAGGGGCACGACATATCGTGCCCTGGATCTTGCCTCTTTTGCCAACTCATCCATCATCGACTACAATACGCCGATCAACTCATGTGTAGCTAGGGTTCCGCTGACCCGTCAGGCCCGGTCCGAGCGCTACGAAAAGCCGCTTTAGTGATATCCTCCGGCAGACACCTGAAGAGCTAAAAGATCAGGGGGGATGGGTTGGTGTGTATTCACATACCACCAACTAGGAGTACCCCATATGTCTAACTTCGCTATTGGCCTGGTTTTACTGTCGGCCATCTTCCACGCCTCATGGAACTTCATCGCCAAACGCGCCAAAGGTGGCGTCAGCTTCTTATGGTTATTTGGCCTTATAGAAGCGACGCTCTACCTGCCGATTGCCGTCTACATCTTCTCCACACAACAAATTGAACTCGACTTTACCAGCGTGTTGTTCATCGTCGGCAGCGGATTTTTGCATTTGCTGTATTTTGTGCTACTCAGTCGCGGTTATCAGGTCGGGGATTTGTCGCTGGTATACCCGCTGGCACGCGCTATCGGCCCACTGATTTCCACCTTTGCCGCTATTTTGCTGTTCAGCGAGCGCCCGACCCTGCTGGCCTTCGCTGGCGGTCTGATGATCTGCGGTGGCGTTTTCTGGCTGACGGGCGATCCGCGTAAGTTACGCAGTCATGACGCCTTGCCGGGGATCATATTCGCTGGCTTGACCGGGTTGGCTATCGCCGCCTATACGCTGTGGGATGCCTACGCTGTCAGCGATCTGGCGATTGCGCCGCTGGTCTTCCAATGGGGATTGGGCCTGTCACGGTTGGTCATGCTGACGCCCTTCGCCCTGCGCGATTGGCCTTCAGTGAAGGTCGCTTGGCGCGATGATAAATGGAAAGCAGCCTTCGTGGCCATCTTTAGCTCGCTGGCCTACATCCTGATTTTGGCCGCCCTGGCCGTTAGCCCGATCAGTTATGTCGCTCCCATGCGCGTCATCAGCACCCTGATCGGTGTGGCGTTAGGGGCCAGCCTGCTCAAAGAGGGGGATGTGCTGCGCCGTTCGGTCGCGGCGGTCTTCATGGTGATTGGCGTGTTCGCCCTCAGCGTGGGCTAGTTCTGGTGATGCGCCAGCCAGTGGGCGATGGTTGCCATGGCGGCGTGGTTGCCGATGGCGTTCAGCGCTTGCAGCACATAGCGCGCCATGACCTCGTCTTCTTCGTTCAGCCGGATTTGTAACGTGGCCAGCGCCCGTTCGTCCGGCTGCTGAATCAGGGCGATCAACGCGCCACTGCGCACCAGCATTTCCTCATCACTGAGCGCCGCCAACACCACCTGGAAGGCCTCAGCTTCCCGCTGAATACGCCATAGGGCCAGGGCTGCGCCATTGCGCACGCGCAGGTTTTTGCTGTTGAGGGCCGGTTGCAGCAGGGGAACAATAGGCTTACCAATAGCGACCAGCGCCGCGACCGCTTGGCTCCAGACGCCGGGGTCGGCATCTGCCAGGGCCATCATGAGCGCCGGACCCGCTTCTGCACGGGCGATTTGCCCCAGGGCGCGCACAGCCGGTTGCCGCACTTTGACCAGCTTATGCTGTAACGCCTCGCTCAGTTGCGGGATTGCTGGTGGACCGATTTCTGCGAGTTGGGCGACGGCGGCATCGACCATTTGCTTGTCACCCTGCACAAAGACGCCAATTAGGCGCTTGATTTGATACGGACGCAATTTTTCCGCAGCGAGGGGTCGCCAGTGTTCAACGGCTTTTTGGGCATCGTCGGTGCTGATTTGCAACAGCGCTTCGGCGGCATACTGGCACACGAACACATGCGAACTCTGTTGGCTGGCGACCTCAGCGTAGTCCTCTAATAAGGCTATCAACGCCGGGACCATCTGCGTATCGCCTGTCAGTTCTCCCAAGGAACCAAGCGCCCAGGCGGCTTTGCTTCGCACTTCCGACGATGCATCACGCAGCAGCGCCATGACGGGTTCAATTGCCTGCGGATGGGCCAGTTCACCGAGTGCCCAGGCCCCGTTAGCGCGTAAACTTGCCTCTTTGGATTGCAATAAGCTCAGTAGCGGATGGAGTGCCCGTTCGTCACCGATGGCACCGAGTGCCCAGGCGGCATTGCTGCGCGTCGTAACGTCATCATGATCGAGCAGTTCCAGCAGCGGATCGACTGCACGGGCATCGCGGCTGGCGCCCAGTACGTATATCACGCGGTTGCGTACCCAATTAGCCGGATCATCCAGCGCGTCAATCAATGGGCCGATGGCGCGTTCATCCCCAATTTGGGCCAGGGCGGCAGCCGCCCGTTCGCGCACGATGTCCTGTTCATCTTGCTGCAAGCGCTCAATCAAAGTATCGACCGCCTGCGTAGCTTTGTTCGTACCCAGTCCGGTAGCCGCATTCGCTCGAACGGTGCTGTCAGCATCGGATAGGGCAGCTAATAATGGCTCAATGATGCGCTCGTCTTTGATGCTGCTGAGGGCAATCGCGGCTTGTTGCCGCTGGCTGGGGTCATTGCCCTGGAGCAGGGCAAGCAGCGTGTCGATATTGGGCTGGTCGGTGGGCATCATTCAGTATGATCTTCCTGTTGGTTGGCCAGGGCAGCCAGGGCAGCCTCATTGCCGATCTGGCGCAGCGCCTCTGCGGCGATTTTGCGCACGACGGCATCGGCATCGGCCAGGGCATGTGTTAGAGCAGGCACGGATCGCTCATCGGCCAGTCGCATGAGCGAATGGGCGATCCGCCGCCGAATGGGTGTAGGGCCATTTTGCAGCAGGTCGGCCAGCAAAGGAACCCCTTCGTGATGTACGCCCTGTCCCAGCGCCATAATCGCATAGTCCCGTCCGCCATAGTCAAGCGTTTCATCTGCGGCGAGCTTCAATAATATGGGCACGATGGCCTTGCGATCTGCGTATTTCAGTAGCCAGGAGACGACGCGTCGCCGTACCTTCGGCGTGCGATCCGGCAGCATGCCCACAATAGCAATGGCGCTGGCATCGTCATTAATCGCGGAAAGCGCCCGTACTACCGCCCGCCGGACATCGGCGCTCTCGTCTTGCAGGCTGGCGATCAAGGCGTCGCGGCTGGTGGGGTCGGCTAAATCCATCAAAGCGAGCGCGGCTTGCTGACGCACTTCGGCATCTGGCGAGTTGAGTTGTTCGATCAGGTCTTGGAGGGTCATGATTGGGTACAGTTCGGGACTATAGATTGATACCTGGGAAAAAGCGCCCGGTGCGCGTCATGTAGGCCGCGTATTCCGGGAATGCGATTTTGAGCAAACTTTCTTCGTAACGTGACTTCACGCTGAACAGCCCATACAGCGCGATGGCCAGCAGGGCGGTCACAATGTGCCACTGGAACACGGCGATGCCAAAGGCCCCCAGCAGCACGCCCGTATAGATCGGATGCCGCACCCAGCGATACAGTCCACTGGTGATGAGGCCGCCCGTCTCTTTGGGGATCGGCACCACGTTGGGCAGTTGGCGATTGGCACGCTGATGCTCGTAAATGGCATATAGCGCCACCAGCAAGCCCAGCACCGACATAGCGACACCCACCACGCGCGTGATGTCCGTCCCGCCTTTGGGCAGCAGCAACAACGCCACCGCTTCCAGACCAAGCAGCACAAATTGAATCACGACCAGCGTTGCGGCTTTACTCATAACTTTGTTGAGCTAACTTTCATTCCATGTTTTGTGGCCCCAGATAATCCGCGTATTGGACACCAGAGCCAATATCTGGAAATGATTGTATCTCAAGAATGCTGTTGTCCGTCAGGTTGAGAATGCGCAGTCGGCCTATTAACATCCGATTCGTGTGCAACCAATAACCGTAATTTGCTGTAAATTTGTCAGTCAAAAGTTGTGCCTCAGAGCCATCACGGTTGATGACGACGAGTTGGCGGTGATTATTCACATAGATGAGTTTTGAACCGTCAAATGACCACTTGGGTGATTCTTCTGAACCCTGATCGAGGGTTATCCGCCGTGCGTTTGTACCGTCGATATTGGCCACATAAATATCAAAACTATTGTACTGAGCCTGAGGATTGCTATCTATAAATGGATTAAACGTGCGATCCGATGCGAAGGCGATGTACTGACCATCGGGCGAAATGGCAGGCATCGTATCCAGGCGTTCATGGTTGGTGACGTTCCACTGTTCGCCTGTTTGCAGATCAAGCGCATAGATGTCGAAACGCTCGTCGATGGTTGCCTGGAAGTAAAGTGTCTGTCCATCCGGCGACCATGTTGGGAAGCTGTACGCTGTGCCACCTGTTGTCACACGCTCAATGTCAGAACCATTGGGATTCATGAGGTAGATGCCATAGCCCTCTCGATTGGATACGAAAGCGATTTGCTGTCCATCAGGGGACCATGCAGGTTGATCGTCCATATATTCATCATCGGTGAGGTAGCAGAAACCTTCGCCATTCTCATCTATGCGGAACAGTTCCATGCTTTGCTGCATCCAAATACGAAAGACAAAGTAGCCGACACTTGGTTCAAATGGGATGGTACAAGGCATCCTTAGCAGTTCGTGGCGTTCATATTCTAGCCGAGATAGTGTTACATTTTCGGGAACTTCGGCTGCCTGGGTTGCGGTCTCAAGGGGTGAGATATAGGTCCTGTTGGTTTGTGGTGCGCCATAGGCCCCCGGAGTCGCTGTTATGATGACACCTGGCGTCACTTCTATGTAATAGGGTGTGCGTTGTATCGTCATATAGCCCGCAGCCCCAGCAATGAGCAAAATGAAGACAATCCATATAGGGATGCTGCGTAGCCACCAGCGACTTGGCCTGTTTTTCTTCTTTTCAGACATCACGCACTCCAAGATTAAGTAACCCCCTCTGATTATATGTGGCTTTTTTCTGGATAAGGCCAACCGTTGACAGGGCGTTGGGTAAAGCCCGATACTGCGGCCCATGATTCCGCGTGAAGTAACGTTTCTCTTTTTCCGCTGGCAGACTTACAGTGCCGCGATTTTGCTTGCTCTGCTGCTGATAAGCATCTGGCTGATGTGGCGTGCGCCTGTGGGCCAGCGCCGAAAAACGGTTGATGTGCTGCTGGCTGGCTTGTTTGGTGGTGTGCTGCTGGCCAGATTAGGGCACGTCTGGTTGTGGTGGGCCTATTTCAAGGATCACATAGCGGAAATCACCCAACTGAGTGCGGGCGGCCTCGATTGGCATGGAGCGTTGTTTGGGGCGCTGCTGGCCTCAGCGGCGATGGCTCTTTGGCGCAAAGTCGATCATGGCGCGCTGCTATCTCGCATCAGCTTTGCTGTGCCGCTTGTCGGCATGGCGACCTGGGTCGGCTGCGCAGTGGTTGGCTGTGCCTATGGCACAGAAGTCGCCCACTTGTATGACTATCCGGCGGGCATGGCCTGGATTGGCCCGGACATCTACGGCCTGGAAGCGGCCCGCTTCAATGTGCAGGGGATGGGCGCTGTCGCGGCCCTGGTGTTGCTGGCTTTCGCCTTGCTGATGCAGTGGCGCGGCTGGTTGGCACGTTCGCGATTCTGGTTGATACTGCTGGTCTGGTCGCTAGTGATGTTCGGCCTGGGCTTTTTGCGCGGTGATTATGCCGCAATGATCTACAGTCTGCGCCAGGATCAATGGCTGGATATGGCCACCGGACTGTTCGCTTTCCTCATGATTTGGGTGGTTCTTCTGCGCCGAAATCGCGTGTGATTGGCTGGCTGTCGGCCACAATTTCCGTGATGACTGCTGTCGTCGTGACACAAATATCGTGGAACGGCTCGCAGATGCGCCACAATTCCTCGATGTTGGGCACAGCCACGCGCACGATATAGGCATCGCTGCCCAGCACGCAATAGCTGTCGATCACATACGGCAGGTCCTCCACATAACGACGTAACCGCTGCTCATTCTGTGAGGCTCCAAAGCGGATCACAGCCGTAATCGGATAGCCCAGATACTTGGGATTAACCACCGCCCGATAGCCCGTAATCACCTGGGAATCTTCTAATTTTCGGACGCGCTCCTGCACGGCTGGCGAGGATAACCCCACCCGGCGGCCAATCTCCGCCCAGGAGATGCGTCCATCGGTTTGCAGCTCGCGCAGGATGTCCCAATCAGTCTTATCCAGGTGCTTATGTGGGCTTTCCTGGCTGCCGGAATGCTGCACTTTTGAATCAAAATCAGACATCAAAAACCGCCTTCGATTTTAAAGTCAATGCCAGCGGAAACAAGGGATCTCGCATGGCGAAAGTGGGTTAATTTAGCCTATCATACCTATAAATCCCCGGTAGCAAAACAACCGAACATCGCACCATTCTGGTGATAATCCGTCCACCAGGTACGGGGATTTGTTTTACCTATTTGATGTTTCTATTTGATGTGCCGATTGCCTGTTTTTGCGATGAATCCCCGTTGGCTTAGAGGAGCAGAACCATGCAGCAAATACACCTCCCCAGCAATGCTATTCCCTTGCAGAACACCCAGCAGAAAAACCGAATATCAGCGCGCTGGCTGGTGCCGTTTGCGGTGGGCGTGGTGCTGACCTTATGGGCATCCTCATTTGCCGGGATCGCCATCGGCTTACAAGGTTATTCCCCGGCGCAACTGGCCTTTTTACGTTATCTGGTGGCCTCGATTGCGCTGCTAGCCAATGCTATCGTCACGCGCATGCCTTTGCCCCATTGGCGCGATTGGCCGGGTATTTTTGTATTGGGTGCGATTGGCTTCAGTCTGTATAACGTGGCGCTCAACGCCGGTCAGCAGACAGTGTCCGCAGGTGTGGCCGGGTTCATTATCTCCGCGGAAATTGGCGTGATTGCCATACTGGCGGCGGTCTTCTTCAAAGAACGCCTGAGCCGTATGGGTTGGTTGGGCGTGCTCATCAGCCTGATCGGCGTGGCGCTGATTTCCTTTGCTGGCGAGACCGAGGTGCATGTATCGGGTGGTGCGCTGCTGGTGATGGTGGCGACTGTCTGCGTTGGCCTGTACTCCATTTTGCAAAAATCCTATTTGAAGAAATATAGCGCCTTACAATTTACGACCTATGCTATCTGGGCCGGGACGCTGTGCCTGCTGCCTGCCGCCCCGGAGGCGTTCCAGGCTATTTCAACTGCGCCCACAAGTGCGACCCTGGCTGTCATCTATATGGGACTGTTCCCTGGGGCGGTCGGCTATGTCAGTTGGTCCTATGTGCTGGCCCATATTCCGGCGGCACGGGCGGGTAGCTACCTGACCATCATCCCTGTGATTGCCCTGGTGATCGCCTGGGTATGGCTCGGTGAAATCCCGACGTGGGTAGCCATCGGTGGCGGCGCAGTCGTGCTGCTGGGTGTGGTGCTTATCAGCCGCGCCCGTTGAGCTTGGCATCCCATGAGTGGCCTGAGCTGTGCATAGCGTGTGCTGGACTGTCTGTCTATACTAAGTAAGAAGTCGTTAGTGATTTGTTTTTAGTGCCTATCTGAGAAATAGGTTGATGAACCTGTTATTGACAAGACCCCCATCCTCATTCCTTCCCCTATGAGGTGTAAGGATGCCTTTCCTGGCGACTTGAACGCTGACAAAAGTCCCCTCACATCATGGGGAGGGGTTTTCAGAAAAGGGGCCGTCAGACAGGATAGGGTGGTGTTTGCTGACTGTGTCAGAGCAGGATAGCCAACAACTAAAGACTAAGAACTAAAAACTTCCTGAATAAGCCAGCACGTTCCCAAACACACAGGAGCCACTTATGCGCGTCACTATTGGCTTGGCGCAGATGTACCCCAAACTGGGTGACGTCGCCTATAATCGCCAGGTACATCTGGAACACATCGAGCGTGCCCTTGACCAGGGCGTGGATCTGCTCGTCTTCCCGGAGTTGAGCATGACCGGGTATCAGGTGCAGGATCTCGTGCCTGAAGTCGCCCTGCGCACCCATCAACCCGATGAAACCATCGATATTTTTAAAGAACAGAGCAAGAAGCTCGACTTGGTGGTCGGCTTCGTTCATGAGGACGAACGCGGGCGCTACTTCATTGCCGATGCCTATTTCTCCCAGGGTGAAATCGTCCATATTCACCATAAGCTCTACCTGCCGACCTATGCCATGTTTGATGAGTCGCGTTACTTCGCCCAGGGGAACAGCGTACGGGCTTTTAATACGCGCTTTGGTCGCATGGGCATGCTCATCTGCGAGGATTTTTGGCATGTGTCCCCGGCTTATTTGCTGTGGATGGATGGCGCCGATATTTTGCTGCTGAACAGCGCTTCACCGGGTCGCGGCCTGGATACCGGCGACCGCCTGTCGGGTTCGCGCTGGGTGGAACTGGTGAACCAGTCCTATGGCAGCATGTTCACCAGCTACGTGATCCACTGCAACCGCGTCGGTTATGAAGATGGCAAGGTGTTCTGGGGTGGATCGTCGATTGTTGATCCCAATGGTGAATTTTTGCTGAACGGCACTTATTTTGACGAGGCGTTACTCGTCCAGGAAATTGACCTTAACCAGTTACATCGCACACGGGCACGTCTGCCGCTGCTGCGCGATGAACGCCCCGGTCTGGTCCGCCGGGAATTGAACCGCATTCTACAGGAGAACTTAATCTGATGGCAGCCGATACCGTTTTAAGAGGGGGTCTGATTGTCGATGGCAGCGGCGAGGAGCCGTTTGTCGGTGATGTCGCCATTGAAGGCGACCGCATTGTCGAAATTGGCGAACCCGGTACGCTCACTGGCAAGCAGGTGATTGATGTCGATGGGCTGGCTGTTGCGCCCGGTTTTACCAACGTGCTCAGTTGGGCCACGGAATCGCTCATTCAGGATGGCCGTTCCCAGAGCGACATTCGCCAGGGTGTGACGCTGGAAGTCATGGGCGAGGGTACGTCAATGGGGCCGCTCAGTGAGGAAATGAAGAAGAGCCGCGACTTCATCCTGACCGATAATGATGTCAATTTTGAGATCGGCTGGGATACCCTCGGCGAATATCTCCAATTCCTGGAAGACAAGGGCGTCTCGACCAATGTCGCCTCATTCATCGGCAGTGGCACATTACGCATCTATGCGATGGGTTATGAAGATCGCAAGCCGACCGCTGACGAAATGGCCCTCATGAAAGACCTGATTCGGCAGGCGATGGAAGAAGGCGCGATGGGCATGTCCGCTGCGCTGATTTACCCGCCGGCTGCCTTCGCCACCACCGAGGAACTGATCGAACTGGCCAGCGTCGTCGGCGAATATGACGGCGTGTATGTATCGCACATTCGCGGCGAAGGCCGCACGCTGAATATTGCCCTGGATGAATTCCTGCGCATTGTGCGGGCCTCTAACACACGCGGCGAAATCTACCATGTCAAAGCCGCTGGACGCGCCAATTGGGGCAAGATGGATCAGATGCTAGCGACCATCGAGCAAGTCCGGGCCGAAGGCCTGCCCGTCACGGGCAATATGTACACCTATGAAGCCAGCGGCACTGGCCTTTCGAGTTGTTTACCCAATTGGGCGCACGATGGCGGTCACGAAGCTATGATGGCCCGTCTGCGTGACCCGGAAATCCGCCAGCAAATTATGGGCGACATGTCCACACCGTCCGAGGAGTGGGAAAATATGTACGCGGAAAACTCCCCGGAGAACATTCTGCTGGTGGGCTTCCGCAACCCGGAACTGCGCAAGTATTCCGGCAAGCGCCTCTCAGAGGTCATCAAAGAGCGCGGCACAGGCTCCCGTGAAACGGTCCTTGATCTGATCTTGGAAGACGACAGCCGCATTTTCACCATTTACTTCAGCATGAGCGAGGACAACCTGCGCAAACAGGTCGTCAAACCCTGGATCAGCTTCTGTTCTGATGCCGGGTCATATACCGCCGAGCCGCCTTTCACCAACCAGCCGACGCACCCGCGCGCCTATGGCTCGTTCGCCCGTGTCCTCGGCAAATACGTCCGTGAAGAGGGCCTACTGACCCTGCAAGCTGCTGTCCGTAAGCTGGCGGCTGTCCCTGTGGAAACCCTCAAAATCAAGGATCGTGGCCTGCTCAAAGTGGGCAACTACGCCGATGTCGTCGTTTTTGATCCGGCGACCATGCAGGACCATGCCACCTTCGATCAGCCGCACCAGTATGCAACTGGCATGAAGCACGTTTTTGTCAATGGTGGCCAGGTCTTACGCGATGGCGAGCATACGGGCGTCATGTCCGGGCGCTTCGTCAAAGGGCCGGGGTATAAGGACGGTGCTCAGTGAGTGATGCCAACGAGCAGGCTCAGCAACCACAGCAGTCGGTCGATGTCATCACCCTGCGCAAAAGTCAGGCGGGGATGCGTTTTATCGCTCAGATGCATATCTACAACATGGCTAACTCGGCACGCCTGCGGACTTTTATCACAGATAGCTACCAAGAAAATCTACTGGCCCAAACCAGTGCCGATGATCGCCTGGACGCACTGCTGGCCCAGGCGGCGGACATCGGCAAAGTGAAGGTTAAGCAGGTGTTAGCCGCCAACGAATACCATGTGGCGGTCATCATGGAAGCCGAAAAACAGCCCGGTTACTTCTATACGGAAGTCAAAGTCGAAGAAGACTACCCGCACAAGATCATTCACTACATGTTCCAGCCGATGCAGCCTGTCAACACCAGCCAATCGGAGGCCGACCAATGAGTGACGCAACGACCGCCCCAACCCACATTCTCAGCCGCATGGACATCAACACCGACCTGGCTACCCAAATCCTGACGGGCTTCATCCGCGACAATATCGCCAAAGCCGGCCTCAAAAAAGCGGTTATGGGGCTTTCCGGTGGCATTGATAGCGCCGTGTCGGCTTATCTGTCGGCCAAGGCGCTCGGCCCGGAAAATGTGCTGGTGATCCGTATGCCCTATAAGACCTCCAGCGAAAACAGCCTGCTGGATGCGGAAGCGGTCATCGAAGACCTGCAATTGCCCAGCCTCACCGTCGAAATCACACCGATGGTCGATCCGCTGATTGAGCGCTTCCCGGATATGAGCAACTTGCGTAAGGGCAATATCATGGCCCGTATGCGCATGATTACCCTCTACGACCAGTCGATGGCTAATGGCGCGCTGGTCATGGGCACCAGCAACAAAACTGAGTTCTTGCTGGGCTACAGTACGATTTATGGCGATAGTGGCGTGGCCCTGCATCCCATCGCTGACCTGTACAAGTACCAGATTCGGCAGCTTGCCCGCAGTCTGGGCGTTCCCCGTTCGATTATCGACAAAGCCCCCAGCGCCGACCTGTGGGAAGGCCAGACCGACGAGGACGAACTCGGCTTTACCTACGATGCCGCCGATCAGGTGTTGTATCTGCTGGTTGATGAGCGCTACACGACTGAGGAAGCCGCTGCGGAAACGGGCTTCAGCCATGCATTTGTCACCAAAATATGGGAGCGCGTGAAGGCCAATCATTACAAGCGTACCATGCCCAACATCGCCAAAATCAGTCTGCGCAGCATCGGCCACGACTTCTTGTACCTGCGCGACTATACCGGTCGGCATGGGAGTGTGTAGAGGCGGCAGTTATGCAAGATAAATTGCTCGACATCACCCGCGAACTGATTACGCTGCGCAAAAAACCGAGCACGCAGGCGCGCTTCAAGCAGTATCCGGCCCTGATGCAGCAGTTCGCTGACTTGGTCGAGCAGTGCGACGATGTGGATACCCTGCGTCAGATCATCGAGCTGGACAGTGGCTATCATCTATTGGCATGGTATCGCCAGAAAACGATAGAGAAATGGCTTTCTCTGGAGCGCACACCGGATGTGTTGCGACTGTACGCCATGCAGCTTAACCTGTTCGGCGATGTCGATGCTTTTGGCGAAGCCGACACCGACATCGATGAGCATGTGCTAGCGCTCGAAGCCGAAGCGGATGCATTGGAGAAAACCAGCTAACCGCCTTCGGCTATCTCTGCGCTTGCCTCATGTGTGAGTGACAACCGGAAATCGCCTGTTGTGCTGCCATCACGCAGACCGTAGCGCGTCACCGCGACCACATAGCGGCCTGTCTCCGGCAGGGTGTAGGTCAGGGCGGCATTGCGACTTTCGCCATCGTCATCGTTGACTGCCAGATTGTTTTCGTTGGCATCGCGCAGCACGACGACCGGATCCAGATTGCCCGTGATCTGCTCCGTGCGCAAGCCAATAACCTCGCCTTCTTGTCCCTGGAACTGGTAGAACAGCGCGTAGACTTCGTCAGTGATGGTGCCTGTTAGCGTCTGGCCGTAGGTGATGAGCGTATCGCCGCCCTGGCTGGCGCGCTGTTGTGCCGAGGGCACGGTAATCGTCCCGGCATTAACTACCGCACTGATCGATTCCGGCTCAATGACGCGCACCGATGCTTCATAGCGCTCGTCGGGGGCCAGCGTCGTGCCATCTTCTGGCGTGATGACCAGCACATCCTCACCATCCATCGTCACCCGCAGTTTGAATGCGACCGGGTCACGCACAGTACAAACTTGCTGATACCACACCCAGATCGTATAGGTGCCGACCGGGGCTGTAGCCCCTGGCCAGTAAATATGCTCGACCGGGGTGGAGGTGGGCGTCTGGCAGCCGGTGTTGCTGTCGATTTGCAAGATACCGCCATCATCAGTCTGGGGCGTGCTCCAGGAGACAGTTTGGCCTTCCGGCGAGCGCACGAATAGGTTCAGGTCGGCGTCACCTTCCCATTCCAGTGTGACCGTCAGCGCACCCGGCGTCGGCGTGAATTGGCCGACCGTCAGTTGTAGGTCAAATGCCCCGGTTGTTGTGCCTTCTTCCAACCCGGAGCGCGTCGCCAGGATGTAATATGTTCCATCGGTAGGTAAGGCGTATTGCGCGATACGGGCGTTGGCTGTCGCGCCCACATTGTCATTAAAGGCCAACTCATTGAGGTCATTGTCAGTCAGGATGAGGTATGGGTCGAGCGTTGTGCCATCGGTGGCTTGCATCTGCACGCTGACCAGATCACCCGCTTTGCCCTCAAAGCGATAGTAGACGATGGGGTCATCGCCGTTGACTGTCCCTTTGAAGTTTTTGTTATAAGCCGCATCTTCTACGCCCAGTTTGCTGATGTCCAGCGGAATGCGGCGCAGGTTGAGCGTGAAGGGTA
The DNA here is from genome assembly GCA_002699585.1 of Anaerolineaceae bacterium. Taxonomy (GTDB): domain Bacteria; phylum Chloroflexota; class Anaerolineae; order Aggregatilineales; family Phototrophicaceae; genus Phototrophicus. The sequence continues at coordinate 781,744 of PABP01000014.1, forward strand.
CGGCCGTGTTGTTGGGGTTGCGCACCTGGATGATGTATGGCCCACTGCGCGGGATGATGGCCCGGACGCGGGCTTCGTTCTCGCTGGCCTGCCGTGAGGCCAACTCATTAAGCGCCAGATCATACACTGCGATTTCCGGCTGGATGGCATTACTGTCGACGGTGGCCGTAGCGAAAATCCGGTCGCCGATGGTGGCATTAAAAATATACGAAATCTCTGGCGTGTCGCGCCGCCATTCGCCTTCAAGTTTTTCGCCACTGCTGATGACGGCGTCGGCGATGCGGCTGGCGTACAGCGTAAAATCGCCCGCGCCACTCTCACGGCCCACATCCAGCAGATACCAGCCTGTTTGCGGCAGCGTGGCATAGACTGTCAGTGTCCCGGCTTCGGCCTGCGTCACCCGGCTGATGATGGTCAACTCGCTGTTACGAATCCGTAGCAGGGGGGCCAAGGTGTCATCGTCATAGCTCATGACGACCTGCACGAAGTCACCTTGCTGGCCACCGATGACAAAATACTGATTTTCGGCCTCAGCGCTCACCCGACCTGTACCAAACTGCTCGAACTCCAATAGCTGGAAGTTGACGCCAAACTGCGGCGGAATACTCAGCGGGTCGATGTCCGTATCCGGTCCCAGGTCGATGCCCGATAAATTCAGCGACAGCTGATAGGTTCCGGCGGTGGTGCCGCTGTCCTGCTCAAAGCGCGTGGCTTCGATGATATACAGGCCATCTTCATCGGCGGTATACAAAATGCGCGCGTTGCGTGTGCCGCCTTCGGCATCGTCGTTATCAGCCAGGACATCGGCTTGCTCGGTGTACAGCGTCAGGAACGGATCAAGGTCGCCCGACGTCATCATCATGTCGATGGTCGCTGTCTGGCCAGCGGCTAACTCAAAGCTGTAGAGCACGCGCGGGACGCTGTCGTTGATGTTGCCTTCCACGTTACCGGGCAAAATGCGGAAGATGGACTGGTCGCCAAAGGGGTCATTATCTTGGGCGGCTGTCCGATGAGCGGCGGGTCCGACAGCACAAATCATCATGATGACTATAATCAGGAATGGGGAAGTCCAACGCATAAGGAGTCTCATAAAATGCATGTATCTCGCCGACTGTTGCTGATCATTATACTGCTGCTGGCCCTTAACGGGATGGCATTTGCTCAGGAGGATACCACATCGGAGGATGCCACGTCGCCCTTACTAGAGTTGCTGGCGACTGTACCGCAGTTGTCTCCTGACGACCTCGGCTTGATTTACTATGCGGATGTCGCTGTGGCAGAGCGCGCCCGTATGGGCAACGCCAATATGATTAGCACGGCCCAACAGTTTGAGCAAATCAGTGGCATGGGCCTGGATCGCGTCTGGTTGTTTGGCTATCCCTCCTCAACAGCGCTGCCAGCCGCCCAGTATTTCTTACAGGGCATCCCCCTGTACAAAGAAACGATGGGCTTCGAGTTATTTGACATCGAGCAGAGCCTCTATTTTGGCAATCCACCCGCAATCGGTTATGCGCTTAAAGGCAGCTTCGATCAAGATGCGATTATCGAGGCGTTCCAGGCACGTGACTACACGCTCGAAGACATCAGTGGCTTGCCTCTGCTATGTGGCTCCGCTGGCTGTGAAAACGGCAACGAAATGGACCTCGCTAATCGTAATTTTGGTAACCTGTTCGGTGGAGAATTTGGTCTGAGTGAACCCGCCGCCCTGGCTGATGGCCTGTTCTTTGATTCCCGAGATATAGACCGCCTGAGCGCTATTGTCGATGCCTACCTGGGTAATGAGGATTCTATGCTGGACAATGCTGCTTATGCTGCCTCGGCACAGGCGCTTGATCAGGCTGGCGCAGTTCGGCAGGCGATGTTTGTGCCCTTTAACATGATCCCCCAGATTTCTGGTGACTTGGCCAGTGCTGTGCTTGGCCCAAACGCCAGTGACGAACAAATCGCTGCCCTGGAAGAACAACTCGGCCTGAATGACCGCGATCCCAGCGAAATCCTGCCTCCATATGAGATGATGGCCCTGGGCGATGTTGTCTTGCAAGAAGACGGTGTCTCACATGCGATTGCCACCTTCGCCTACAGCAATCCCGGCTTTGCAGACACAGCCGCCGAGGTTATGCAGGCACGGTTGGATAGCTTCGATGAACTGGAATCGCTGGCCATGCGCCGCCCCCTCGATGAGATATTTGAGGATCGTGGTGCGCAGTCGCTGCCCGTCACCAGCTATACCGACGAAGAAACGGGCTATAACATTGTCATCGTCGCCTGGGAAACGCCGTTGGTCGTTGGCTCACAAGAATCGGATGGGCGTCTGCTGATGTCCGGGATGACCTTTCGCCTGCTGGTGAACATGCTCTATCAGCGTGACATGATATGGGCCGCCGCCGGATAATCCAGAAAATACTTGTCGTGCCAGCGCAATTGTGCGTTATCATGGATGGTGAACGATAGCGTTTCATCTTCATCGACTGTATACCCAAACGGTATACATAGTGGGCAGTACACATCTGGACGAAGACAGCGTATGACAGAACAAAGCGGTAGTCAGCAGGGCATGACAGGCAAGACAATTGGCCAGTACGAACTGGAGCAGGAGATTGGTCGCGGCGGTATGGCGACTGTCTATAGCGCGCGCCAGCTCAGTATGAACCGTATGGTGGCTATCAAGGTGCTGCCGCGTCACTTCCTGCACGATCCGGGCTTTTTGGAGCGCTTCGAGCGCGAAGTGGATGTCATCTCCAAGCTGGAGCATCCGCATATCCTGCCCATCTATGACTACGGCGAAACAGAAGGCGTGCCCTACATTGCCATGCGCTACCTGGGTGGGGGCAGCATGGCCGACATGATCCGCAGGGGCGTGCCTGAACTCAAAGACATTGTGCAGCCCATGCGTCAGGTCGGTGAGGCACTGGACTATGCTCATCAAAGGGGCGTCATCCACCGCGACCTCAAGCCCGGTAACATCATGCTCGATGAGAGCGGCAACGCCTACCTGAGTGACTTTGGCATCGCCCGCGTGATGGGCAGCGACTTGACTGGCAGCGCCATCATCGGCACGCCGGCTTATATGTCACCGGAGCAGGCGCACGGTGCGCCGATTGATGCCCGTTCTGACATCTACTCGCTGGGCATCGTGCTGTTCGAGCTGATTACAGGCCAAGAACCCTACCATGCTGAAACGCCGATGGGCCTGCTATTGATGCACATCAACGAGCCGATCCCGCCGCTGACCAAGTACCGCGACGACGTGCCATCCGCGCTGCAATTGGTGGTCGAGCGTGCCACCGCCAAGGACCCCGATCAACGTTTTAGCAGCGCCGGGGAACTGGCGGAAGCGTTGGCTGCGGCAGTACGGGGCGAAGCGGTCACACCACGACCGATGGCGCCTGTTAGCTACCCACCGCCCCAGTCGGGCGCGCCGATGGCGTTTGCCCCGGCAACCAACCCGCCGACTGCACCCGGTTCACAGACAGCCCCCGCCAGCCAGCAGTTCTATGGCGATGTCGTCAGCGGGACGGGCACACAGATTCCACAGCGGCGCTCACCCTGGCCCTGGGTTATTGGCCTGATCCTGCTGGTGGTGATCGCTGGCGGTGCCATTTTCGCGCTGAGTGGTGGCCTGCCAGGGACAGCGACCGCTGCTGTGCCGACGCCGTTCCGCGGTGCTGATACGGTTGAGGATTCGGTTTATAGCCTGTCGATCCCCTCGCGCTGGCCGTTCCGTGACCAGAGCGATGTCAGCCGCCTGATGCATACCTGGCGTGCCGATGACGATAGCGCCTTTGTCATCCTGACGCAGATGGACGATGACAGCACCACACCGGAATCATTTAGTAGCCGCGTGCTGAATGGTGACGTCAGATTCATCGACGAAACGACCGCCGAAGATGGCACCCTGCGCCGCAGCTACCGCGTCATCAACCACCCGACGCTGCCCAATGGCCAGATCGACCAGTTTTTCTATAGGGACAATGGCAAGCTGACGGTCGTCGAGATGTTCCTGGCCGATGGCAACGCGACCAACACCACCTCGCTGACGACCATGCAGGCCGTGCTCAACAGCCTGCGCTTGAGGTAACACAGACCCCATCCTCTTGTCTCACTGAATCGCTTAGTTTGATTATGGTGTGCGACTGAGGCCGTTTTATTGCAGTATCCGCAGTATAGTGCTGCATCACGAGAAAAAAGTCGCTCGGTGTTGGTTTTTGGTTTGGATTGACCCCTGGCGAGCAGAGCGTTACATCATCAGTGTGCCTCTCGCTGGTGACAGGGTAGCATATATCACGCCTCAAAAGCGTTCCATATGGTACGATTCTGGCATGATGATCTTTTGAGTGCGGAGACAGCGTGCCCTATGGTCGCAAGTACGACATTTTCCAGAGTAGACCTCATCGACATAATGGACAGTTACTCGCTGGGCGAGTATCGAAGCGCGCGCCCGATTTCAGCGGGGACAGTCCAGACGAACTACATTGTCGAGACGACTCAGGGTGCATTCGTCCTCAAATACTATGAAAATCGCAGCTACGAGTCCGTTCAGTTTGAAGCCGACGTGGTGCGCCATATTCACGCGCAGGGTTTCCCGTGTGCGGCGATTTTCCCCAATCAAGTGGGCGAATACGTTAATCGGCATCAGCAGAAGCCTTATATGCTGTTTGAATTTGTCGAAGGCGAGCCAGTTGACGCATTTAATCCGCACCAGTTAACGCAGGTCACGCAGTTGGCGGCACGCTTACAAACGCTCACGGAGGGCTTTCGTCCGGCGACAACACCCCATCGCTGGAACTACACGCCCGAACTCTGCCTGAGATTGGCGCATCAAAAAGCCCACGAACTCGATTCCGAGATGGGTTATGCCAAGTTGCGCTGGTATGAACGCGAGATGGCCCACCTGGAATTGCCGGATGCTTTGCCAAGAGGCATCTGCCATGCCGATTTTGATGTGTCGAATGTGTTGTTCAATGGGGATGCGGTCGCGGCGCTGCTGGACTTCGATGATGCCAACTATACCTACCTCACATTTGATTTGATCGCGCTGGTGGATGGCAATGCCTGGCCGTTTGGCGAAGCGTTCAATCCGGCCCATGCGCGGGACATCGTGCAGGATTATAGGGCTGTCCGTCCGCTCAGCGACCTGGAGCAAGCCCATCTGTTTGATGTCCATAAGCTGCAAATTTTCATCGATGGCATCTGGTTTTATGCGCGCGGCGAGGTCGCTGATTTTTATGAGAAGCAGAAGGTCGCGTTTTTGGATCAGTTTGGCAGAGATGCGTATTCCACAGCTTTATTTAGCTAGGTTATCACTTTGTCTGCGCCGTTGATATTTCAGGATCAGAAATGTGATACCGAGGAATACCAGGCTTGTAACTGGCAGAATTGAGCAAAGCCCGCATACCAACCCTACTTCGAATACTATATCTTGAGTAACGCTCAAAAAGCCCGCGATTTCACCAGCTAGTCTCACTGCGAAGAGCCAAAGTAACGAGATTGTGACTGTTGTCACCACGAAGCATAGAATGAATAACAAAAATAGCCTTATAAATAGCCAGAGTCTTTTTCTATTTTTCGTACGTTTTCTTTTCTTCATGTGTGGAGTGGAACCCAATAGGTCAGTACTAACTTACATACACGGGTTTAAAGTAGTCTACTCAAATAATGCCCCGCCGGAAGCTGAGAGCGTCCGGCTAGCCAAAAGCCAAGTCCACTAAAGGGACTCATTACGCGAGTTGGCAGCGGGTCAGAGTGCCTTCAGTGCACTTCCCGCTGCATAAACATAGCCGTATGACTTCAGTCATCGGCAGCAATGTTCAGACTTCACAAGATATTATTAGTTCTCATATTCTTGTGCGAGTGTATACAGCTTATCAAATGTACCAGCAATAACAGCACGTCGATTGACTGCATAATCAGATTCAGTAGCATTACGTTCATTCATGTCATAGTCGAATGCAGCTAAGTAGTCTTTTTTCCACTCTTGTACTTGTATCGCCATAAGATCTGGATACGCTTCATAATGAGTACAAAGAGTTAGCAGTATATCGATGTTGGCAATGATCTGTCCTTCTCCTTCACCATCAAGGAGCTTATCTGTATCATGCTTGAAAGAAGTCTTTATCTTGTCGATCAGATGATCGAGCAAAAGGGCTAGAGCATCATATGCACTATCGCACTCGAAGTTGTCGTATCCCCATGCACCCATTTATTTCTCCAGGCCTCTTGTTGACAGAGAGTATAGTTCACTGGCTAGCTATTCTTAGATAGTGGCTTTCGGGTGCGGAAAAGGACTGTCGGCATGTAGTCCGGCTGGGTGACGGTGCCCTGTGGCAAGTTAAGCTGCTCGGCGATTTGGTAGTAGGTTGTCATCGGGCGGGCGGGGCGCACCAGTATCTTATCGAGGAAGGTCCCTAAGAGCGGTCGCAGCAAGCCGGGGATGCCTGCCACTTTCAGGAAATTCAGGAGCTGGCCGCGACTGGCATCCGACGTGCTATCAACCAGTAGCAGGTCGCCGCCCGGTTTGAGCACGCGCCAGCACTCACTGACGCCTTGCAGCGGGTCCGGCCAGTGCTTGACCGAGCCGAAGCTAAACACCACGTCGAAGCTGGCATCGGCGTAGGGCAGCGCCTGGGCATCAGCTACCTCAAACTGCACATCGGCCTGCTTGCTTTTGGCTCGTTGGCAAGCACGGACAATCTGCGATTCCGTCAGGTCGATGCCTGTAATCGTCAGATGGGCATAGAGGGACTTCAGGCGCAGGGCCGCTTGGCCACCGCCGCAGCCGACATCCAGCACAGAACGCGGCGTTTTTTCGGTGAGGACGGGGGCGAGTGCGGCTTTTTCGAGGATAAAGGCGTGGATTCGCAGGGCCCGCTGGCCGACGATATAGTCGTGCAACCACGCTTGCCAGTCGGCGTATTTTTCGACCATTTTCACAGCGGTCACCGCTCGGCCTTTCCAAAAAATAATAGAACTCTATTTCTTGCACTCTATTGTAGCTTACGGGCAACCAAAATGACGCAGTGACGTTTATCCCAAGCGATATTACCCAAACTGATCCCCTATATCCCAAATGCCCTAAACGCCAGTTAGCAGGAGTGTAAGAACTTTGCTAGAGATGTTGACTCTAAAATAGGTTCGTGCTAAGATGCTGGCCATACGCTTTAGCACTCTCTTGTTGTGAGTGCTAAAAAGTGATTTATAAGTACCGCATCATATTTGAGAACCCTTAGGAGGAGATCAACAATGGCGGACGTGAATATTCGCCCACTGGGTGATCGCGTGGTTGTAGAGCCCATCGAGCAAGAAACAACCACCGCAAGCGGACTGGTTCTACCAGAAAGCGCAAAAGAAAAACCACAGACCGGTAAGGTCGTTGCTGTTGGCCTGGGCAAAAAAGATGACGATGGCGACCGCATCCAGATGGATGTCGAAGAAGGCCAGACGATTCTCTTTGCGAAGTACGCCGGCACAGAAATCAAGCTGGGCGACCGCAAGGTGCTCATCATGAAAGAATCTGACATTCTGGGCATCGTTGAGTAGGCTAATCAGCCCTCAGCAACCGGAATGTTTTTGATTCCCACTTTTATTCCAGCGGATGCCTATGCATGTGCTGGGATGCCCCGCAAGGGGATTATGTCCGTAAGGGACATGTTCGTAAAAAGAGTCAACACAGACAAGAAACCCTGACCAACGTCTGGAGGAATGATACAGATGCCTAAACAACTCATTTTTAGAGATGAAGCACGCCGTAAGCTACAAGCTGGCGTTGATAAGGTCGCTAACGCTGTTAGCACCACACTTGGCCCCAAGGGCCGTAACGTCGCCCTGGACAAAAAGTTCGGCGCACCGACCGTCACCCACGATGGCGTGACCGTCGCTAAAGAAATCGAACTGGAAGATCCCTACGAGAACATGGGTGCCCAGTTGCTCAAAGAAGCTGCCACCAAGACCAACGACATCGCTGGTGATGGTACGACAACCGCTACCGTTCTGGCTCAGGCCATCGTCACCGAAGGTCTGAAGAACGTGGCTGCTGGTGCTAACCCGATGCTGCTCAAGCGCGGCATTATCGAAGCAGCCAAGACCGTCAGCGAGTTCATCCTCGAACAAGCGACCCAGATCGACACCAAAGACGAAATCGCCAATGTCGCCAGCGTCAGCGCCCAGGACTCCGAAATCGGTAACCTGATCGCTGAAGTGATGGACAAAGTGGGTAAAGATGGCGTCGTCCAGGTTGAAGAATCCCGCGGTTTGGAATTCGAAATCGAATACGTCGAAGGTATGCAATTCGACCGTGGCTATATCAGCCCGTACTTCATCAGCAACCCGGATGCGATGGAAGCCAGCATCGAAGAACCCTATGTTCTGATCCACGATAAGAAGATCAGCGCTGCACAGGACATCGTCCCCATCCTGGAAAAATTGATCCAGATCGGCAAGCGTGAACTGGTCATCGTCGCGGAAGATATTGACGGCGAAGCCCTCGCTACCCTGGTTCTGAACAAGATCCGCGGCATGCTGAATGTCCTGGCCGTTAAGGCTCCGGGCTTTGGTGATCGCCGTAAGGCCATGCTGCGCGACATCGCCGTCCTGACCGGCGGTACCGTCATCAGCGAAGAAACAGGCCGCAAGCTGGATAGCGTCACCATCCAGGACCTGGGCCGCGCAGGCAAGATCGTCAGCACCAAAGACGAAACCGTTGTCGTCGATGGCGCTGGTGAAGAAGATGCCATCCACGCTCGCGTCAAGGAAATTGACACCGAAATCGAAAACAGCACCAGCGACTACGACCGCGAAAAGCTGCAAGAACGCAAAGCCAAGTTGGCTGGCGGTGTGGCTGTTATCCGCGTCGGTGCTGCTACCGAAACCGAACTGAAAGAAAAGAAGCATCGCGTTGAGGACGCCCTGAGCGCCACTCGCGCCGCTGTCGAAGAAGGTATCGTCCCAGGTGGTGGTGTGGCCCTGATCAACGCCGTTGCCTCCCTGAGTGGCCTCAAGCTCGGTAGCGAAGACGAAAATACAGGCGTCAACATCGTTCGCAAAGCCCTGGAAGTTCCGATGCGTAAGATCGCTTCCAACGCTGGCGAAGATGGCGCCGTCATCATCGAGAACGTTCGTCGCTTGCAGAAGAGCCGCAAGAACCATCGCGTTGGTTACAACGTCATGACTGGCGACTACAGCGACATGATCGAAGCAGGTATCCCGGACCCGGCCAAGGTGACCCGTGGCGCAGTCGAAAATGCAAGCTCGATTGCTTCCATGATCCTGACCACCGAAGCCCTCATCACCGACGTCCCTGAAGACGAACCGGCGATGCCGGCTGGTGGTATGGACGGCATGGGCGGTATGGGCGGCATGATGTAATTGGCTGCCAGCCAACTTGCATCACAGCCAAACTAGACCTAAAAAACAGGCCATCTCTTCTGAGTTGGCCTGTTTTTGTTTGCTAACTTTCCAACTGAGCCTTCATCGCACTTAAGGATTTGTGCACGTTGTTGTCGAAATTGCCTTTTACCAGATTGAGGGCTAAAGTCGTGAAAAATCCTTTTGGCTGGCCATTTGAATAATACCGGACACGTGTACCGACAATGGCGGGTTCAAACGACCATACAATCCTGATATCTGCTGAGTTCGATGTATGCGTATAAACGAGCCTTGAAGGTGCATGCGACTCGACGAGCGTATAAGTAGAAATGATCTCGCGCCCCATAAAATCTAGGACGACCGTCCACTGATCGCCGACTTTGGGCTGTTCGCCGTTTAAATCTCTTATTTCTCGGACGGATGGATTAATCTCGACCTGCGTTTTTGGATCGGCGGTGAAGGCAAAAGCAGCTTCTGGGGTACACGCAATATCGATAGACTCGTGCGTTACGGGCATGTTGCGCCCCTCTCTCTATTAGCTTCATACTAAAAAGTGCTGCATGTTCTCAAAATAATTTGCACTAAAAGTTACGCTATGGTGATGTCTTTCAGAGTGCTCCTAAGAATGTCGTGATGTGCGGTTCAGTCTCGTCCCAATGGGTCATAAAGAAGACATGATCGTCATAGGGCATTTGGACCGTCTGCAAGTTGTGGGTATGCTGAGCTACAAAAGCGATATCTTTATCGCGCATAAGGCCACTTCTCCTGAACTGTGCGGGCATCAGCAACACGGGGCAGGTGATGGCTTCTAATGTGGCAGCAAAATCAAACCCGCCTAGACCGCGACTTTCTATGGCCAATTTTACGGCTCTTGGGTCTAAACACTGGTATTGTTTGGCGAGTTGTCGCAACGTGTTTTCGTCGGCTTCAGGTTCCAATTGGCGGCAGGCTTCGAGGATGACTTCATAGGGTGGATTCTGGCTAATAAGGCCATATAACATGGTTAGCCCGATATTGAGATCGGGCAGATCGGTGAGAGGTAATTCGCGCATAGACAGAGGTGGGTCGAGCAGGACAAGGGCACGGACAGCATCGCCGAGTTGTGCCCCCACACCCATGGCGGTCATCGCTCCCAGAGAATGCCCGACAATGACAGTTGGCTGGTCAATGTTGCTCGTGATGAACGCGACAATGTCGTTGACAAAATCGACAATGTGATAGGCATTTTCATCGGCTGCATGGCTGGATTTACCATGCCCGCGTAGGTCAATGGCATATAGATGCCAAAGGGCTTCGTAATGGGCGATGACTGTATCGTCCCAAGCCTGACGCCATCCCGTTATCCCATGTAGCAAGACCATCGGATCGCCATTATTCGGGCCTTCACCGTAACTCAGAGTGATGTCGCCAACTTTAAATGTTTTTTCCAAAAGTGCCATTTTCTCACCCCTCTCGAAAGAATATGTTAATCCTGTCTCATATTGACGTGCCGTTACAAAGCTTCTAAGAACGTTGTGATATGCGGGTGCGTTTCATCCCAATAGGTATGGAAGAAGCCGTGATCATCATAAGGCATCTTGACCGTTGTTAGGTTGCGTGTGTGTTGGCTGACAAATGCTGCATCCTCGTCACGCAGACTGCCACTTTCTCCGAATTGTGCGTGCATCAGCAACACGGGGCAGGTGACATCATCGAGCGCCTCGCCGAAGTCGAAGCCTTCCAGAATGCGGTCTTCTATCGCGATTTTGACTGTTCCCGGTGATAGGCTGTGGATTTGGGTGGCCATTGCATGCAGCATTTTCTCGTCGCCGGGTGGGACCATCTGGCGGCAGATTTCCACGACTTGTTCGTATGAGGGCCGATCTTTGAGGATGCCATACAACTGTGTGAACCAGGCATTGGCCCCGTGCAGGTCGGCGGTTGGCAGCTCACGGATTGCCAGGGGTGGGTCCAGCAGGATGATGGCGCGGACCCCATCGCCCAGAGCCGCACCGACACCGATAGCGGTCATCGCCCCTAATGAGTGCCCGACAATGACGGGCGGCTGGTCGATTTCACTATTGATGAAGGCGACGATGTCTTTTACATAATCGACGATGAGATAGGCGTCTTCGGCGGCGGCATGGCTGGATTTGCCATGACCACGCAGATCGATGGCGTACTGCTGCCAGAACGGACCATACTTGGCGACAAAGGTATCCTGCCAGGATTGACGCACGCCCGTCAACCCATGCAGCAAAATCATCGGTGGGCCGTTATCCGGGCCTTCGTCATAACTCAGGCTGATCTCACCCGCTTGAAAAGTCTTTTCTAAGAGTGCCACTGTTACCCCCTTACAATCTCCATCAGTCTTTTCACTATATCATTGAAAATGAGCCTTGCTTGCAGACATGGTCTGTATCTTGTATGCTGAAAATGGCTCATAAAGGATCATTAGGGGAATATATATGCCAATAGCTGCCGTAAATGGCGCAGAACTCTATTACGAGGTCGCTGGGGAAGGCGCACCGCTGATTTTTCTCCATGCTGGGATTGCTGATAGTCGCATGTGGGCAAGCCAGCTAAAAGCCCTATCCAAGCAGTATCAGGTGATTATCTATGACATGCGCGGCTATGGTCAGTCGCCGATTGTTGAGGGTCAGTATGCCCGCCATGACGACCTTGCTGCGCTGATGGACCATCTGGGCATCCGGCGGGCGGTGCTGGTGGGTTGCTCCCTGGGTGGGCTGGTCGCTTTTGACTTTGCGCTGACGCATCCCGCGCGGGTGAAAGCCATCATCGGCGTTGGACCGGGCCTGAGTGGCCATAAATTCCAGTGGCCGCAGATTCCCTTGATTGACTCTATGGAAGCGGCAGAAGAAGAGGCCGAGCGCACCGGGGATTTGTCCGAATTGTGCGCCCTGGAACTGAAGTTGTGGGTCATCGGGCCGGATCGCCCCTTCAGTGCGGTAGCGGAAGACGTGCGTCGGCTGGCCTTCGATATGAATATGATCGCCCTCAGAGGTGACTTCACCGAAGGGGCTGAACCGCTCCCATTAGCTCCGCCTGCTGTTGACCGGCTGGCTGATCTTAAATGCCCGGTGCTGTTGGTTGTAGGCGCTGATGATCTCTCTGCTATCCATGATAAGGTGGCCTACATCATGGAAAATGCTCCCGATGCCCAGCAGATCACGATTGCCGATGCCGCCCATTTGCCCAACATGGAGCATCCTCAGCAGTTCAACCAGATTGTGTTGGATTTTATGGAGTCGATCTAAAAAGGCTTCTCGGTTCGACAAATGTATTTTTAAGCAAATTAAATCAATTGCTTGACTCTTCCCCTGGGGAAGACTGCATACTACATCCAGAAGGCGGCCTTCAAACATCAGAACCAGAGCAAGTCGCATTGTGGAGCGTATCATGCTAAAGATTGGTGAGTTTTCGAGTCTTAGTCAGGTTAGTATCAAGGCCTTGCACATTTATGATGAGCGTGGATTGTTGCGGCCTGAACAGGTCGATAAGTTCACGGGCTATCGTTACTATAGCCTGCAACAATTGCCTCGTGCGCATCGCATCATGGCTTTGAAGGGCTTGGGTTTATCTCTAGACCAGATTGGCTTCATCATCAATCAGGCGATGAATATAGATGAACTGCGCGGCATGTTTCGTCTGAAACAATCCGAGCTTGAGCAATTGGTGCGAGAGGAACAAGAGCGACTGGCTATGGTTGAATTTCACTTAAGGATGATCGAAGTGGAGGACAACATGCCTGACTTGAATGTGATCGTAAAGGAAATTCCGTCGTTTGCCGCCTTATATCTACGGTTCCGCCCGGTTGAACATCAAATCCCAACTGTGGGGGAAGAAATTAATGAGTTGATTGCATCGGGGGAGATCGCCCATACGGGCCAATGGATGGGGGGCGTATATGGTGAAAAGGTCAATCCTGATGATTATGAGTTCGCCTTCATCGTGCCAGTAACCGAAGACCAGGTTGGAGATCTCGAACTATCAACTGGTGATACGCTTGCGCTAACGCAGATGCCGCCCGCTTTGGCCGCCACAATTGTTGTTAACGCGCATGGCGAAGCCGAATTGTTTGAAAAACAGGTTTTGCTAAAGCGTTGGGCTGTCGACAATGGCTATGCGCTGTGCAATGAATATCGGGCCATTCATCATAAGGGCCCAATGCACCATGTTCCGCAGTCCGACTACGTGACCGAATTACAGATCATCATTGAAAAGCGAACTGACACGCAATCGTCATGAACTTCAATGTGTGGATAGGCCCCTCTTAAGTGAGGGGCTTTTTTTGTTCGGGAGTTAACACCTAGACAGCCGCTTTGACGGTAGTCTGAACGGGATACGGGGTGGCGCTGGCAATATTGGGTGACCGCAGTGTGAAGATCGATACTTCCGGCGGGCAGTTAAAACGAATCGGCAGCAGGGTCGTGCCCAGGCCACGGTTGGTATACAACTGCATGTTCCCCAATTGATAATGGCCAGTAGGGTACTTCTGACCCTGTGCGGGTAGCCACATCGCGCCTTTGAATGGGAAGTAAATCTGGCCGCCGTGCGAGTGCCCACTCAATTGCAGGTCGAAGTTGCCTGTCGGGGCGCTGATGTCAGCGACGTCGGGTTCATGGGCCAGCAGCACCACGCATTCCTCACCTGTGAGTTCTTCACTGACGAGGTCAATGTCTGAAAGGCCCTGCAGGTGGTCTTCAATGCCAGCGATATGCAATGTATCGTCACCACGCTTAATCTTGAAGACTTCGTTGCGCAGTTCGATGACGCCTGCTTCGCGCAGCATGACGCGCAGTTTTTCGACATCGTGCCAGTGATCGTGGTTGCCCATGATGGCCAGCACGCCATCTTTGGCCTGCAAATTGGCGAAGTTCTTACGCAGATGCTCGACATCTTCGTCGTGTGGCACTGTGGACACATAATCGCCCGTGATGACGATCAGGTCGGGTTCCAGCGCGTTGATGCGCTCGACGATCTGCGGCAGGGTCGTTTTAGCAGCGATCCAGCTATCGAAGTGAATATCGCTGATCTGAATAATCCGGTAGCCATCGAAGCCGGGTTTGAGCCGCGGCAGCAGCATATTGCGTTTGTTGAAGTCTACCCGGCGTGGTTCAACGCCAATGGCATAGGCCGAAGCCATCATTCCGACGACGGGTACCATCAAGCCTGCAGCCAGCATAAGCGAACGGCGAATATTGCGACGAAGGGTCCGGTTTATCATAGTCAGTCCTCTGTGATTTCTTGTTTATTGTGACGTTGTGCCACGATGACGATTACCTGACGAAATCGAATAATTTCTAATCTGAATGCGCAATCTACTGGGATTGCAACTGCAGCTCGCGCAGGTAGAAGAACATATCCTGCTCGAAGGTTTCACCCCCCATATCGTGGATGCAGCGCAGCATTTGGCCGCGATGATCCGTACCGTGATTGACCATGTGGGCGATGATCTGCCAGACAGGCAAACTGAGCTGCTCACCATTGCCGCGTGGAAAGGTCACGACGCGCTCAAGTTCTAACGGTGTGAGTGCCTCGACATAGGCTTTCCAGCGGCCTTCGATGGTATCCCAGGCCGCACGGACGTCCTCGCGTGTCGGCAGCGTCAGATGGCTGTGATCCGGGCGCGGTAGGCTGTGAATGCGCGAATACCAGAGATCCTCTGCCCACAGCACATGGACGACTTGCTGGTGCAGCGAGCCCACCGAGTAATCAAGCGGCTTGACGAAATCTGCGTCAGAGACAGTCAATGTGCACTGCCAGATTTTGTGCTGTGCCCACCAACTGTAGGCTGTAATCGTCTGGATATAGTCGAGCATAAGCCATCCTTAATGACGTCGTATGTTGCTTTTCAGCCCTAACATACGCTCATTAAGATACACAACTCAACCTATCAACACCCTAAAAATAGGCGGAATTTGTGTTACAAACACGTAAAAATGGGCAAATCGGTGGTTTTAGGTGCTGGCGCAGACGTCTTCCCCCACTTTGGACTCGCGCCAGATGCCGCCCTGCGCCGTCTCGCAGAAGGTCCATTTGAGGTGCTCCGGTGGCTCGCAGGAGTCATCAATCACCACCTGGTCGGACTCCGCGAAGACGTAGTTGAAGTCAATCGACTGGTTGGTGATGGTGTAGGTGAGGTCACGCAAAATGTCATTGAGGGCCAGCTCGGCCTGATACTCTGCATCTTCGATGTAGCCGTCATCGACCGCTTTACGCACCAATTCGCGCATGGCGGTGATGTAAGCCGCATCTTCGGCAGCATCCCAATCTGCGGAAATACTGGTCGAGCGGTCCCACTCGATGAGGGGTGTCAGGCTGCAACTGGTGATGTACGGCTGCGGCAGCGTGATCTGATAGGTGCTGGCGTCAATCGGCGTGACTTCTACATCTTGCTGTAGATTCACGCCAATCTGAACCTCGCCAAAGGCCGCGTATGATGCCCCAAAGCCGGATGCATTCAACAGGCCGCCGGCATAATTCACGCGCAAATTGGGAATGTTGATTTTGACTTCAGCTACGTTGAGCGTGCTGCGCGTCCTGAACTGGCTGACGATCACATCCTGCACCTGGACGCTGGCCGCACCCGGTAGGTTTACACCCGCTGCCAAGTTGGTGATGGCTGCGCTGATTTGATTGGGCACGCCCAGGAACGTAATCAGGATGAGCAGCAAAATGCCGACGAAGCCAGCCGCCAATATCTGGCAAGTGAGGCCACGCCGCGGCGGTTGACCTCCGCTTGTACCGCCAGATGATCCTGAGGGCTGCGATTGAACAGGCTGTGGCCTATTTGCTTGTGGCGCGTTGGCTGGCTCCTGAACTGGGGCAGCAGCCATCGGCGGGTTGCTGGGTGGTGGTGGCGGCGCATCACTGGCGCGCACACTTGCCGCTTTAATCCGCGCTGGAATAGAAGCCGGGGGTGTCGGATTAGTGGCATCGTGATCGACATCATTATCTGATGCAGGAATCGGGTTTTGGGGCATTGCTTGCATACTCTCAGAATTTAGTGCAGGTAAGGCTGCAGACGATGTCTTCCCAGAAGAAAACACCAATTTATCGATTCGGTTGCCCGCCGCGAACATGAACAGCGAAGCCAGCATTTCGTCCAGATTGCCGACGAAGGGCAGCGCATCCGGCACGAACTCGACCACGCCCAAGGTCGGGAAGATGAGATAAATCAAACCCGCTGCACCCAGCGCGACGATAATCACCGTCCTGAGCGCGGATTTGTTTTCCGGGTCGTTGGTCAGGCCCATAAAGCGGGCGATGGTATACGACGCCAGCATCTCATCCAGATGGCCCGCAAACGGAATATAGTCTGGTAAAAATTCTACCAGCCCACCCGTCGGGAAAATCAGATAGAGCGCGCCAATCGCCGCCAGAATGATATTCATAGACTCTCAGTACCACTTTTTGGACATTATAGGGCATACCCAGGCCTAGTGTAGGCGAAGTTCCATAAGAGAAACGTATCTATCCCCGTTATGTATACGCCGCCAGCCGTGTACAGGTTGTCATGGGTTGGGTAATCGTAGGGTTGGTGTGCATCCCAGGGCGGTTCGATGGTATACAACTTCCCCAATTGTAATTAATGGAATCCTATAGGATGTAGTACAGTTGGTAGCGGATTAACAATCTACTTTTTTGAAAGAAATTAACATGACAGATTACTTTAATACATCCATTTCTAAAGGTGAACTGATCAAACCCTGGCTGATGCTGGGACCGTTTTATGAGGATGTTTCCGCGCAGGTGGAAGGCCTCTCTCTTTTTGAGAACGTGAGTGGGGCTGTGGGGCGCCCGGTCATGGCAGAAGTCGCTGAGGAAGCGGCTGAGTTGCTGGCTATCTCCCCTAAAGAAGGCGATCCGGCCACTTTCCGGGGCAAATCCGGCTATTGGAATTTTGTGCGGCGGCCTGATGAATACCTGGCATGGGGCACGTATAACATTTCCAATCACCTGGGATCGGTTTTTCTTTCGACGATCATCACGCCGGAAGAAGCCGGGACACGTCGCTGGTCCCTGGCCCATATGATGGCCGAGCATGTCTTCGTCGCCATCAATGGCAAAATCGTATGGGATAATCGCAAAATCCCCTTTGAAAAGCCCTCTGGTTTGAAGGAATATAGCTTTGAAGCCGACCTGCAACCGGGTGAAAATGTGCTCTCGGTGGGCTTGTTCCGGTTGGCGAGGATGGCCCAGGTAGGTTGCCGCCTGCAAGTCGATACCGACATGGAAGCGCGTGTTGACCTCAATATGCCCATTGAAAACCGCATCGCCATTGAAGAATCGGTACGTAGCATCCGCCTGGAACGGGATATTTTTTACCCTGAACACCCCATTGGCTTCTCTGTTGGGCAAAACGCCGATGGCGGCATCATCAAAGCGGAATTGACCGAACCGGGTGGCGAAACCCTCACCGAAATTTCCGATGTCAAAATTGGCGATGTGATTTTACGCAAAGCCACGACCAATGGGACGGGCGCGGTTTCTTTCGCCAATGGGACCGATATACCCGATGGCGCGTATCAAATTCATTGCACATGGCTGGACGCGAACAAGCAGTTCATTACATCAACAACCTATGATATTCGTGTTGTAACTCCTGTCGCGCCCTTGCCCGGTTATGACCATATGGCCGAACGCAAACAGAAAGCCCTGGCGCACTATACAAACGACACAGGCGGAGATCGGACTATCTGGGGGCCGGTGGCCAGCTATGCGCTCGGTCGTTATGATGAGGTGGATGAGGAATTGATTGCCAAAACCTGCCGATTCATTGCAGATCGCAAAGACTGTGCCGATTTTGCCATTCAGGGCCTTTTGCGGCTGATGTACTGGGAAAATGAGGAGCAGCACCTCAGCCCTCAGATCAACGCCATGATGAAAGATACGGTGCTGGGCTTCAAATATTGGATTGATGAACCGGGCGATACCGTCATGTACATGGGATCTGAAAATCACCGTCTGCTCTTCCATGTCGCGGAGTGGATGGCGGGGCAGCTTTTCCCGAATGACATCTTCACCAACACCGGCCAAACCGGGCTTTTCCATGCCCTTAAGGGCCAATACTATATCTCGGAGTGGTTACGTCAACGCGGGCGTTTTGGCTTCAATGAATGGCACTCCAATTCCTATTATCCGATCTGCTTTGCGCCCTTAATCAACGTGTATGATTTTTCCCAATACGAGAACGATAAAATCCTCACCATCGGCTCGCTGGCAAAAGATGTGCTGGATATGATGTTTTTCAATCTGGCCGCTGATAGCTATCAAGGCATATTCGGCACAACACATGGGCGCAGTTATGGCGTCAATCTAAAGTACCCGGACTTTGAAGGCACGACCGCGACCTGTTGGTTGTTGTTCGGCGTGGGTTCCATGGTAGCCGGGACCAGCGGCATGGCCCCGGTTTCGATTGCCAGCAGTAGCTATGAACTGCCGCCGATCCTGGCCAAGATGGCGACGGACGATCAGGCTGTCATTCACTCGAAAATCCGGCAGGGGCTGATGAAAGCGCAAGATCAACACGCCTTTTTCACCGTCTACCGCACCCCGGATTACATGCTATGCGGCTTGCAGGATCATAAGAAGGGCCAGAACAGCGATGCCATCATGCCAGGACAGGTGACGTTGGGCAATAAAGCGGTTATTTTCTGGTCAGCACCGCGCACCAGCAGCGAAGGCTCTGGGTTGCGCCCGGATTACTGGTCAGGCAGTACCAGCCTGCCGCGTGTCATCCAGCATAAAAACGTCCTGTCCCTGTCCTATCAATTGCAGAATTTTGCCTGGATGTCGCACTGCTTCTTCGAGCAATCGCGTTTTGATGAAGTCCGAGTGCAAGATAATTGGGCCTTTGCTCGCGTGGGTGCCGGATATGTCGGCATCTACTCTCAGAATGGCCTGAAGCTGGGCGAAGATGGCCAATATGCCGGACGTGAATTGCAATGCCCTGCATCTGAAAATACATGGATTGTGGAATGCGGGCGTCAGGCGGATTGGGGCGATTTTGATGCTTTCGTAGCGGCCTTATCTGCTGCAAAAGTCACCACAAACGCGGGCGCAGTCAGCTATGAATCGCCGTCGGTAGGGACGTTCGTCACCGGGTGGGCTGCCAAGCCCACGATTGATGGCGAAGCCGTGCAGCTCCGGGATTATCAACTTGTAGAAAGCGATTGGGCTTACAGTCGCTTCGGCTCCGGGGAAATGACGCTGCGTTATGGTGATGACGCCTACCATCTCTGGTTTAATCAATAAGGTGATGTCATCAAAGTGATGTCGTAGGGCCTCGTGGGCAAGAATCCGGTTTTCAGATCAAGGACTTCCATACACACGTCTTGCCCATGAGCCTTTGCCTTTGTCTGTACTTGAAGGCACAATAGCTCTTGAAACAACAACACACATTACGGAGAGATCACTTTATGGACCCGATACGCTGGGGTATATTGTCGACAGGGAATATTGCCAACCAATTTGCCAAGGGCTTACAGGTACTAGACGACGCCGAACTGGTCGCAGTCGGCTCCCGCTCGCAATCGAGCGCCGATGAATTCGCTAAAAAATATGACATTCCGCACAGCCACGGCAGCTACGAAGCGCTGGCCAACGATCCCGATGTGGATGTGATTTACATAGGTAGCCCGCACAGCCATCACCACGAGCACATGATGCTGTGCTTGAACGGTGGCAAGCATATTCTGTGCGAGAAGGCTTTTACCCTGACTGCCGCCGAAGCCGAGGAATGCATCAATCTGGCCCAGGAAAAGGGCCTTTTCCTGATGGAAGCTATGTGGACGCGCTTCTTGCCCGGTATCGTCAAACTGCGCGAATGGCTGGCCGATGGCAAGCTGGGCAAGGTCGAGTACTTCCGTAGCGAGTTCAGCTTTCATGGGACGTTCAACCCGGAGCATCGCCTGTGGAACCCAGAATTGGGCGGCGGTGCGCTGCTCGACCTGGGTGTTTACAATGTGGCGATGGCGTCAATGGTCCTCGGCGTGCCGGATAGTGTCGATAGCCATATTTTGAAAGCCCCCACCGGGGTGGATCGTCAGACGACGATGTTCTTTAAGTACGACGATGGAGCTGCGGCCACCCTCATGTGCAGCTTTACGGCCAATACGCCCATGCAGGCGCTCATCATCGGCGATAAGGGCTGGGCACGTATCGAACACCGTTTTTATGAAGGCAAACAGATCACGCGTCAGATTCATGGCCAGGATGCGGAAGTCTTTGAAGTGCCGTATGAATCGACGGGCTATCAGCACGAAGCGGCAGAAGTCATGGCCTGTATCCGCGCGGGCAAGCTGGAAAGTGACATCATGCCGCTGGACGAAACATTAGCTCTGATGAAGCTCATGGATGGCGTGCGCCACCAGTGGGGCATTAGCTATCCAGTGGAGCAACAGGGCTAGGCTGTCATGCCAAATTCCCATCCTCGGTCCTTCCCCCGAAGGAGGAAGGATGCCCTTCTAATGACTTTGTATGTTTGCAGACGTCCCCTCTCCTTCGGGGAGGGGACTACAGGGGTGGGGTCGTCTTAGGCAAAAATGCAACAAAAAAAGCACGCTCAGGCGTGCTTTTCCATTTTCGGTAAAAGATGGCTGTAGCTAGCGCATCTGTTGCAGCATACGCAGCATATGCAAATTGGCGATCAACCAATCGCGCAATTCTTCCGTCTTGATGTTGATGCTCTCGATGGCATCTTCAGTCAAGTCAACAGCATCCGGTACGAACTCGCCGCGTGACGGATCGTCGAATTCGGGGCCAGTCCGCAGGCTGATGTCATAATCGTGCAAGCGGCAGACGAAGAAGTGTTCAATCAGGTCTTTGCCGCCTTTATGATGTTCCAACGTGAAGGCATCAAACAGGATTTCGTACTCGGCACCCAGTTCTTCCGCCAGTTCACGGGCCAGGGCATCATGCAGCGACTTGTCATAATCTTCGACGCCGCCGCCCGGGGCGACCCAATAGGGATCTTGTTTATGCGGTTTTACGCGCTTGATGAACAGCACTTTGCCCTCATCCGTCAGCAAAATGGCGCGGACGCGGTGGATGGGCATTGTTTCTTCTACGGCTTGCATTACAAAACTCACTACAAACTTGACCTACATTTTTCAAAAACCTTGATCAGCATATCACACATAAAATGAAATTCATCGTAAATAATGTGTAGAAGTCTTTAAGGTTTCTTTATTACTTTATGACTATTTTAGCACTTATTTCTTACGGATTGATGAGGCGGACCTCTTTTTGCTGCTAAACAGATTGGTAGATTCATACAAATCTGACTCGGAGCAGGGATAAAAAACGGGCACTCGTGGAGCGCCCGTCTGTAAAACTTGACCTGTACGTGTCTTTACCAGGCGTAAGCTTCTGGGGCAGCGCCACCAGGGCCAGGGAAAATTTCGTCCAGCTTGGCCAGGGCATCGGCGTCCAGTTTGATTTCCAGGGCGCGTAAGCTGCCATCGAGCTGTTCCAGCGTACGCGGGCCGATGATCGGCGCGGTGACGACCGGGTTGCTCAGCAGCCATGCCAGGGCCACATCCGCCGGATTCTCGCCCAATTCCTTGCAGAATGCTTCATAAGCTTCGATCTTGGGGCGGTGCTTGTCGAGGGCTTTTTGCACGCCTTCAGACGCACGACGACCGCTTTCGATCTTCTGCAAGATGCCACCCAGCAAACCACCCGCCAGTGGCGACCAGGGGATCAGGCCGAGGCCGTAGTCTTCGGCAGCCGGGATGACTTCCAGCTCGACCATACGCGCGTTCAGGTTGTAGAGGCTCTGCTCGCTGACCAGGCCCAGGAAGTTGCGGTCCTTAGCGGCTTCGTTGGCTTTAGCGATGTGCCATCCGGCGAAGTTGCTGCTGCCGACATAGAGCACTTTGCCTTCGTTCACCAGTTGTTCCATCGCTTGCCAGACTTCTTCCCAGGGTGCCTGACGATAGATGTGGTGCATCTGGTAAATATCGATGTAGTCGGTCTGCAAACGGCGCAGGCTGGCTTCTGCCGCTCTCTTGATATTCAGCGCCGACAGGCGGCTTTCGTTGGGCCAATCGCCCATATCTCCGTAGACCTTGGTGGCGATGACCGTCTTCTCACGACGTCCGCCACCCTTGGCGAACCAGCGACCGATGATCTGCTCCGTGACGCCCTCGCCCTTCTTCCCGCCGTAGACATTGGCCGTATCGAAGAAGTTGATGTCCAGGTCGTGGGCGCGGTCCATGATTGCATAGCTGTCTTCTTCCGTCGTATGCGGGCCGAAGTTCATCGTGCCCAGGCACAGACGAGACACTTTAAGTGCGGTTCTGCCCAAATAAGTGAATTCCATTGATGCAGCCTCCAATATGTTTTTGTATGACGGATTGCGGCATGCAATCCTAAGTGTGAGACGCTGTAGGAGTGTTACATATAAGATACACTGTAATTTTTACAGGTGGATAAGAGGATATATCCATTAGGTCCATCTTATATCATGTGGGGTTACTCGACGACTTCCACCAGGATCAGGTCGGCAACATGATAGCCCAGCACCGTTTCCTGATCGCTGTCGCCGACGGTAATCGTTAGTGGGCCGTTGAATGGATCGCGGGAGCGTACCGCAACGGGTGTATTGAGCTGAAAGCCGCGTTCGAGGATGTGTTGCAGCATATCGGATTCTTCCGCTAGATAGCGTGAAACACGCGCGGTCGTATCCAGTTCGAGTTCGCTCAGGGGGCGTAAGTCGCGCTGCTTGATGGTGCCGTCAGCCGCCGGGATGGGGTCGCCATGTGGGTCAAAATGGGGATGGTCCAGCCGCGTGTCGATGGCTTCTACAAAGCGGTCGGATACAGCGTGCTCCAGCGCTTCGGCCTCAATGTGGACTTCGTGCAGCGCATAGCCCAATTCTTGCACCAAAAACAGCTCAATCAGGCGGTGGCGGCGGATCGTACGCAGGGCGACACGCTCACCCAATGGGGTCAGACGCACACCATAATACTTGCGGTGGTCGATGAGGCCCGCTTCTTGCAGGCGCTTGGCCATGTCGGTCACGCTGGGGGCGGTGATGTTGAGCACATCGCGCAGGGCATTGGTGCTGACGCGCTCGCTGTGCTGTTGTAAAGCGTAAACGGCCTTGACGAAATTTTCTACCGATTCCGATTGCGGCAATAGCAAGCCCAGCGCCGTTTGTTGGCCCAATTCCGTCAGCCTGATGCTGTCGGCCTTCGCCCGGATGAGTTTACTGGTCGTGGCTTCGTGCAAGACGGCATCGAGCGCATCCATATCTGGCAGTGCTTCTACTAGATGATCGTGCGTAAGTGGCTCGTTTGTTTGCGTCTGGATATAGATCGTCTTGAGTAAGTCACTGATTTCGGCAGTGAAGGCGGATTTGGCCTTTGTGTGTGGATGCATACAGCGAGCTTTTCGTCTGCAAACGGTTGGTCAAATTCGGTGTCTAAATTCGATGGTCAAATGCGCGGTAGACATCGCGTCTATTCGTCTATTGATCATATCACAGAACCGACCAATAAACCTCGGTTACGCAGGTCTAAAGCGCCGAAACGACGTAATACCCACTTAGCACGCCAATCCACACAATGGCCGTATATACCAGGCTGAGGATGACTGAAAAGCGCACCAGCGACTCTGAGCGGTTGCGTTTGCCCCGGACGTAACGATGCAGCATGACCGGCATGGCGATCAGGATGTAGGGCAGTAAGAAAGTGGGCAGTACGCCCAGCACGATCATACCCACCACATGGATCCCCAACAGCGTCGTGATGACCTTCAGCAGCAGACGCGTGGGCCGCAAGCCAAACCAGATGGTGAAGTTGCTCTCAAACTGGCTATCTACATGAAAATCACGGACTTGCTGCTCTAGTTGGGCGGCCAGCGACGCCAGGATGAACATCAGCAGCAGGCCGCCATCCACACGTTCCCAGCCGGTAGCAGGCAAGGCAACTGCCACAAAGTAAGGGAAGGTCTGCACGAACAGGGCATGCGTCAGCAAATCCAGGCCAGGGCGGTTTTTCAAGCGGATCGGTGACGCCGAATAAGCCCACATGATGAAAATGGCCATGAAATAGGTTAGGGCACCGCGCAGACCATAAGACGCGAATACGACAAATACACCCACTTGCAGCAGCACCGCGCTGGCAGCCAGCAGTTCTTTAGGAAGGTGGACCTGGCAGAAAAAATTTCGACTGGCTTTTTTGACGTCGGCGCCATCGTACTGGGCATCGAAGTAATCATTGACGGCAAAGCCTAGCCAATAGCTGACAGTCACGGCCAGCAACAGGGGAAAGTGCTGTAAATTGAAGTTGCCGTGTAAGATCAGGCCTAATGATGTGATGGTACAGGTCAATCCCCAGGCATCAGCATGATTGATGACGAGGGAAAGCCACCGTCCACGAGAGGGATACGTTGTATAGGTCATAAGAATGTTTCTCCCAAGCCTGTGCCACATAGTAACATAACATGAGCGCGATATAAGCGGCGTACTTGCAAAAAAGTCGTGAATACGCCCCCTGTGTGCCGCCGATTCGCAAAACGCGCTGGCGCTCACTGTGGATGGATTGGCCGCAAAAGATAGGCTCTATCAGGCGAACTAACTATAGCAAACTCTACAAAATAATACGTGTAAATCCAGGATGGGTTCCATACTAGGAAACTTACATACCAAAAAAGTTACACACATTACAGGCTATAAAGTTTTCCCGACAGATAAACGATGAATTTGTCCAGCGTGCGGTGTTTGAGGTCGATATAGTCGCGGAATACCAGGCCGACCGTTCGCTCGAAGTGGTGACCTTCTACGGTGCGTAGTATCGTTTGCTCAGGCAGGGGGTCGGCAGCCTGGGGCGGCATCACTGCTACGCCAACATTCCGTTGGACGAAGGCAACTGCGCCGCGGATGCTGGTGATCTCGATATTCGCGTAAGGATGTGTGCCACCATAGGCGATGAGGTTGTTCTGAACGACGCCACGATAGGCTCCCACCGCCTCTGTGAAGATAAGGCGTGTGCGGCGCAGGTCATCCAACCGAATGCGTGGCATGTGCGCCAGTGGGTGGGACTTGTGCATCAACAGAGCCATATTTTCGACCTGTAATGGCTCGAAGTTCAGCGGCATCCCGGGCGCGGGCATATACGAAATACCGACGTCCAGTTCTCCGGCTCCGATGCGGTCCATGATGGTATAGCCACTGCCCGTTTCAAAATTGATCTGGAGCATGGGGCGCTCGCGGACGTATTCAGCGATGAGGGGCGCGACCTGCCAGCTCCCAATCGGCTCAATCGCCCCAATGCGGATGTGCCCTGCATCCCCCTCGGACATGTCCTTCACAGTCCGGTCGAGCGTATCGACTTGCTCCAGAATGGTATAGACCTTGCTGAGGATGGTGCGGCCTTCGTTGGTGATGCGTACTCCGCGCCCATGCTTCTCGAATAATTCGACGCCCCAGGCCGCTTCTAACTGCTGGATATGCAACGTTACCGTTGACGGTGCGTATAACAGTTCGTCGGCTGCGGCTGCGAAGCTCCCTTTTCTTGCAGCGAGATAAAACGTGCGTAACAACTGCAAATTCATGATTGTGACCTGTGATAATTCATGAATATTGAACAATTTCTTTGAAATGTTCGTATTTATCGAAGAGTCAATGGGGCATATACTATCGCAAGATGTGGGGGACTGACAAGGAAGGGATGTCTGAATGGACCCGAATATACATGCAATGGTCACGGCAGCGAACTATGCTGCTTATCGCCGGGATCGCCAACGCGATGCTATACTCTCGCCGGAGCCATCACCACGTAAACGGGCGTATCGCACCTGGCTGCGTCTGCACTTTTTGAAGTGGCGCATCGAAGTTCAACGCGCCCACCCGGAGCATCAACCTCGTCCGGCTATCGAGGTGGGGTGATGCCGCTCTACAAGCGAATACGCTTCACAAGCGACTGCGGTTCAATCGAGGTGCTGCAAAAAGGATTTGGCAGCATCCAGATGAGACCGCAGTTTTCGTTTTACCCGCCCCGTATGATCTCTACAGGCAGCTCGACCTGGCTGCTGTTCCCGGCCTGGTCATAAGCCCGCCCCGCAAAAGTAATGTTGCCCGGTTCGCGGATGGGCACTTCGATGTAGTAGGGCCATTCCGCGTCCATGCCGATCAACTCGCCATCACGGAAGAACTCAACGCGGTCGATTGAGGTATTATCCCGCACCAACGGCGACAGCGATACAAACGAATCCGTCGGGAAGCGATAGACTTTTCCCGGTTCGTTGGTCATCATCTCGATCTCCGGCGGTTCGTTATCGACATTGACGGAGACGAAGATGGTGCTCAGTGCTGCGCTGCTACTGCGGACATTCACTTGCAGCGTATAAAATCCATCCAGATCGCTGGTATCCCATGTCGCTAGCGGCTGTGCTGGATCATAGTCCGTCTGCGGGTCGGTGATGTTGAACCACTGTGTTGGGCTGATGCCCTCGCCATAAGACACTTGATAGCTATCCCACAGGGCGATGTTGATTTCGCCATAAATATCAACCTCACCGCTGACATAGGCGAAGTTAACCGGTTGGGTGATGGCTAGCTCTTCATTGTCGACTGCTGTGATGTTATCCCATTCCGTAGGCGGCAGTTCCTGCCCCGTATCCACCCACCATTCACGGGCGGCATCCGGCGGTACGAAATAAAGGCGGTTTTCGCGCAAGGGGTTGGGCG
Organism: Anaerolineaceae bacterium; assembly: GCA_002699585.1. Taxonomy (GTDB): domain Bacteria; phylum Chloroflexota; class Anaerolineae; order Aggregatilineales; family Phototrophicaceae; genus Phototrophicus. Next base: position 808,805 of record PABP01000014.1, read on the forward strand.
TATCCGCGACGGCGATCCGGCCCGTATTGCTGTTGACGGTGATCGTCCGCCAGTGGATGTCCTCCTGGGTGGGCACGACATCGCGCAGGAAAATTTCTGTGCGGCGCGGGCATTCGGAGTCTTCACCGGGCGTCAGGCCGCTTAGTTCACAGACGATGTACTCGGCCACGCCGTCTGGCTGCGGCCAGGTCGCGGCTTGTAACCCGTCGCGCTCGTGCATGTACTGCATCAACGCGCGCCAGATGGGTGCCGCGCCATCCAGTCCGTTGTCATCCAGGGACATGGTTTCGCCATCGGCCCGGCTGAGATGCACACCACCGATGCGCTGCGGCGTATAGCCGATGGCCCAGTTGTCGTCATCATCGCCAGTGCTGCCAGCCACTATCGCGGCGGGGCGGCCCAGGTCGATCATATCCAACGGCACATTGAGCACATTGCGCCGGATATTGACATCCGTCAGGATGTCCGTCACCAGGTACGCCAGATCAGGCCCCAGGATGTTGGTGCGGCTGAGTGCGACTTGCTCGCTGTCATACTCCCATAGGACCTGTCCATCATTATCAATGATTTTGAGAACGGCGACCGGGTTGCGCGACCGCACGGAGCGATCTAGCGGCTCGATGCCGACCATATAGCCCTGGCTGGCGAATACCGAATAGGCGTAGGTCATATCCAGCAAGCTGACATGCCCGCCGTGATCCAGGAGTTCCAGATCAAAAATATTATCGGTCGGTGCAGGCAGGCCGATATGCTCGGCGGTGCTCAAAATCTGGCTGATGCCCGCCACATGCGCCACAGAAACCACCGGGACGCGCAGGCCGCTGGCCATCACATCGCGCAAGTTCAACGGCCCTCGGAACTGGCCATCGGCATTGCTGGGTAGGTACAGCAAGCCCTCTGAGGGGCCAGGGAAGGAGCGCGGAATATCCAGCAGCATGGTCGCCGGGGTATATTGGCCGCGCCGGAAGCCTTCCAAATATACAAACGGGTAGAGCGTCGGACCGGGCGCGTATTCGACATCGGTTGCCAGCCCGATCATGCTCAGGACTTCGCCTGTTTCCGTGTCCATCAGCATGATCTGACCATCGGTCGGTGGGTTGCTGCTGATGTCGCCGAAGTTGGTATCGACGTTGTACAGGTAATTCGTCGCTGAGCAGGGGCGGCCTTCGCGCGTGGTGACCGTGCGCGGGTCACCGCCGCGCAACTGTGTCAAATGGGCGCGTAGCACGCAATCGCTCTGGTCATATAGGTCGATGTCCAGCGTGGTCACAATTGTCAATGCGCCGCGTGCGACCAGGCGTTCACCGTCTAGCCCCATCGTCGTCAGGATGTCCTCGGCCTGGGTACGCGCATACAAGGCGAAATCCGGCGCGAGCTGCGGTAACTGGCGCATCGAGGTGTTGATGACGGTTGTTGTCGGGGCGATATTTTCATAGGTACTTTGCAAAATGCGCCCACTGATAACCATGCGCTGCAATAGATCAGCCTGACGACCACGCGCTGCTACGATGTCATCGAAGGGGTTGAGTTTGGGCTGCAACGGAATCGCTGCCAGCAAAGCCGCCTCGTCCAGCGTCAGGTCGATGGCACTTTTACCCAGGTAAATCTGCGCGGCGGCGTCAATGCCATAGGCATCATTGCCATAATAATTGGTATTCAGATGCCACTCGACGATTTCTAGCGGGTCCAACTGGCGCTCGACTTCTGCCGTGAGAACCAGTTCCAGTAGCAAATCGTCCAGGCCGCTGTCGGCAGTCAGGGGCACGATGCCGTTGCGAACCAACCGCGCGGCAATGCTGTTATCAGGTGATATCGGCAAGCCCAGGATGTAGCGCCATAGACGGTCAAAAGTGCGCCCAAAACGGAACCCGGCTGTTTCCAGGTAATCCGCGTCTTCCATTTCCAGCGTCGCCTGGACCACGTACTCCGGCAGGTCGCTGAGTGGCAGCCAGCGTCGTTCATTGCCCAATGGGTCGGTCACACTGAACAGCAGGGTCGTCTCGTTGCGATCAAAGATTTGGGTGGCCCCCATAATCGGCTCTAGCTGGATGCTCTGGGCCTGGGTCGGCAGGTAGGCGGCGGCACGGCTGTAGAGGAACCCCGCCAGCCCGAATATAATGGCCGCCGGGACGACGACCGTCGCTATCACCAGACTGATGATCGCTAGCCCCCATATCTGGCTGCGAGAACGAGCATGACGTAGGCGTGATTTGCGGGTGCGCCGCCGCCGAATGATTTGGGTAATGGACGACATGGATGGTACTCCATCGCTGATGACGAGCGATTTATATGGGCGACCTGTAAAAACGGTTCAGCTGTACAAAGTGCCTGTACAGTGGGTCATTTTTGTTTGTTGTGGTTGATGCACAGTTTACGGGGAGGGCTGGCGTTTGGCAACTGACTTTACCCAGCATGCGGGGCTGAATAAAACGCGTCAGGATCGTGTACGTAGTGCCACGCAAGTTTTTTGTCATGTTACATAACGATGTTACAGATTGATTTGAAAACCCATGATTAGTATGAATGTAATCTTTGACTAAATATTACATCTCATGTATATTCGTTATGTAGTATTCCGTAACAGCTTCATTTATGGAGTAATAGTTATGAACAAAAAGAAACGGTCGAAGATCCTAATCATAGAGGACGATGAAACCGTTAGTCGTTTAATGGCCGAATTCTTAGGTAAATTAGGTTACGATGTCACGGCTTTTGGCGATGCCCCTGAGGCACTCGACCATGTCAAGACCAAGGGCTTGCCCCATATTGTGCTCATCGACCTGGGCTTGCCGAGTATGCACGGCTTTGAATTGGCCAGCAAGCTCAAAGCTATGGCCGATGTCCCGATCATTTTCGTCACCTCCGCCAATGATACGGAGACCATCGTCAAGGGCCTTAAGCAATATGCTGAAGATTTCATCGTCAAGCCCTTTGAACTGCGCGAGCTAGAAGCGCGGGTCGATGTGGTACTGCGCAGTATGCCCAGCCTGGACTACGCCAGCGAACCGGTCATCCGCGTTGATGATCTGCTCAATATCGACTTCGCCCATAATCGGGTCGTGCTCAATGGCAAATCCATTGGCCTGACGCCCACCGAGTCGATTTTGCTGCATGTGCTGCTGCGTAACGCGGGCCGTGTTGTGGAAAACCGCATGTTGATCGCACGCGTGTGGCCTGCGGAAGAAGTGTTTGAAGATACGCTGCGCGTCCATATGCACCGCCTGCGCCGCAAGTTGGAAGCCGATAGCCACCATCCGCACTACATCCGTACCGAGCGCGGGGTTGGTTATATGTTTACCATCCGCCCGCCGGAACTATTCGGTGAAGAAACGATTTAGCAAGTCAATACATGCATGAAGAATCGGCAAGTGTAGAAGGGAATACGTGATGGAAGTTGCTGGTCCAGATACATCGATCATATTTCTCTTGATGCTATTTGTCTTTTTGTTCATGGCTATTGTGGGTTGATCTGTGCCCCGATTACGGGCTTCTGAGTCACCTCAATGAAAACAAAAGCCGCCTTAATTGGCGGCTTTTTTAGTTCAGTATGTGCTGTCGTGTATGCGCTGTACGCTCGCTCAGATAATGACACTCAGGCCGATTAAGATAATTTCTACCAGCAGCGTATACAGCAGAATCCGCCGCACACGCTCCTGATCGAGCCGCTTGGCATGATACTCAATGCCCGTGACCAGGTAGCCCAGCAAGAGCGTGCCGCCGAATAAGACCCAGACATTGCGTATCGTCACGATGGTGTATTTATTCTGTACCGTGGCATCTTCGCTGGTGAGTATCAGGGGGGCGACTAATGCTAACAGAATATCCTGAATGGCAATAAATGTGAGAACGCTCAGTACCATGCTGGCTACTAGCAGAAAACCGTTCGTCAGCTTAAAAACCATGGAGCTATGGGTATCTGTCATGAGCGATTTCTTATCAATCATACAATCATGCGCCTATTTTAGTTTGATTTGCGATAAATTCCACTGCTTCGTCGTATGTCCGCGTGATGTGGAAATTTAAGTGGGTCATGCCGAGTTGGGTCAACAAGTTTACAAATGTTTGGGCAACGATTAAGCGCGGTCCAATGATGACGATGGCTTTGCGATTTGCAGGTGCCGTCAGTGCTGCACTGCGGAAGTGTGACAAGGCCCCCATAGGCACTGATTTCATACTGTCGGCGAAGTCCATAAGTAAGTAGGTCGGATATTCAATGGCCTTGCTTAACAGCTTGGCTTGTTTTTCGCTGGCATGGAACTCGTCCCATGTCCACTCGCCCTTAAATTTCATATGCAGAATGGTCTTCGGTTGATCCAGCCAATCCACGCTAACGGGCATGGGCTATGCTCCTTTACAACATATGTAGATGCAAGAGGCACAAACACATGTAGAGGTTACTCATTTAATCGCATTCCTGGAAGGGAATGACGCTCGCCGGACGGTCAGATAAGGTTACTGGCACGTCAAAGGTTTGCCCATCGCGGATGATACGTAGATTGATGGTATCCCCAGGGGCAGTATGCACGACCATATAATTGAGCAGAGCGTCCATATTGTTGACGTAGGTATCATCAATGGCCACGACGATGTCGCCACCCGCGCACAACTCATTGCCGCGGATGTCTACGCGGTGATTGCCGCCCTGCAACCCGGCTGCATCGGCTGGCGAGTCTTCCGTGACGCCCATAATCAGCACGCCTTCTTCAACCGGTAGGTCCAGTTGTTCGGCGACCGCGGCCATCCCCAGGCCGTCTTGTTCACTGGCCACGTTGATGCCGAGCCAAGAGTAATTGACTGTCCCATCGCTGATAAGCTCCGGCACGACGCGCTGCACCGTATTGCTGGGTACAGCAAAGCCCACCCCCTGGAATACGCCGCTTTCCGTGCGGATGGCGGTCGTCACGCCGATCACATCGCCATGACTATCCAGCAGTGGGCCGCCGCTATTACCGGGGTTGATGGGCGTATCGGTCTGAATGATCGAGGGATTGTTGAAATAGGCCACCGCATCGGCATCGACCAGGGCGGCGCTATCCAATGTGCGTCCCAGGCCGCTGACGATCCCCGCCGACATGGAGCTGTTCAGGCCGAAGGGGTTGCCGATGGCAATCGCTCGCTGCCCGACGCGCACATCGTCGCTATCGGCCAGCACCAGGGGCTGCAAACGCTCGCTATCCACATCGACTTTGACCACCGCCAGGTCGCTGTAGCTATCGGTACCGACCAGCGTCGCCTCGGTCACATAGCCGTTGTTGAACGTTACGAAGATGTCTTCCGCATTGCGCACCACATGGGCATTCGTGATGATATGCCCCTGATTGTCAAAGACAAAGCCCGACCCATGGCTGATGTCCGTGAGCGCGCCTTCGTGGGCGATGACGGTGGCTTCAATATTGACGATGGATACCGTCGCGCGCTCATAAACGTTGGCCAGCAGCATATACTCGGCATCCGCCGCGTCGATGACCTCGACCGGGACAGGTGTTGTTTCACTGATCTGGGGGCCATCGCCGACCATGCTGATGGGCAGGTCGCTGACGGGGGTGCTCATCATGGTGGGGTCGAAGGTCGGCTGGGCGGTGCAGGCTGCAATGATCAGAAGTACAGCAGCCCATAATCCTGCGAATCGCTTCATTGAGGGTGCTCCAGGACGGATGAATCCAATTGGACGACTTAACTCTAGTGTAAAACGTCACCGCTGTTTAAACATAGGTGAATCTGAGGCAAATTTATAAAAGGGGGCAAAGCCCTACTGCAAACTGTCGCGTAGGGCTTCCACTTGTTGTTTCTGCTCGTCAGTCAGGCTGGTCGGCACAGTGATGTTGATCCGTGCGAACAGATCGCCAAACTGGCCTTTTTTCTTGAGCTTGGGCATGCCTTTGCCAGATAGCCGGAACTTCTGGCCGCCCTGTGTCCCTGCTGGGATGGTCAGCTTGCCCATACCAGTGAAGGTCTGGACATCGACCTTGCCACCGAGCATGGCCGTAAAAGCATCGACTGTCACATCGGTAATCAGGTCGTCGCCATCGCGCTCAAAACGTTTATCCGGCGTGACCTCGACTATCAGGTACAGGTCACCGGATGGGCCACCGTAGGGGCTGGGTTGGCCCTCGCCACTCAGGCGGATTTTACTGCCCGTCTTGGCACCTGCCGGGATTTTGGTCGTCAGACGGCGGCCATCAATCGTCAGCACAATGTCTTTGCCGTGATAGGCTTCCGTCAGGCTGATGCGCACATTGTGCTCGATGTCCTGGCCTTTGGTCTGCGGCTGATTGCCGAAGTTCACATCCTGGCTGTAGTTGCCCCCAAAGGGGTTAAAGCCACTGAAGCCCTCAAAGTCGGTTGAGGTGCGCGTCCGGCTGCTGCGTCCCTGTCGCCCACCGAAGAAGCTGTTCAGGATGTCCTGCAAGTCTTCGGGATTTACATTGCGATAGTTCGCGCCGCCCGTGCCGCCACCGCCTGCGAAGCTCTCCCAGTTGTTACCAAACTGGTCATACTGCTGCCGCTTGCTCTCGTCGCTCAGCACTTCGTAGGCTTCATTCAATTCTTTGAAGCGCTCTTCCGCCGCTGGATCATCCGGGTTGGCATCTGGATGATACTTTTTAGCTTGTTTGCGAAAGGCGCGTTTGATCTCACTCTGGTCCGCACTTTTATTCACGCCCAGAATATCATAGTAGTCTTTTGGCATAGTTGCTTACTTGGTTGTCTTTTCAGATGGACGATACATATCTATTGTATGCTTCCTGGGGGGATGCGGTCAACAAAACCGATGCGCCTCTTATGGATTTCTATTGCCATTTTTACAGTGTAACCTGCTTATTTGAGCAGCATCATTTTTGGCCATTTTGTATCAGGAAACGCCCACACATTCGGCGTATGATACGCCTGTTGCTAGTAAAATCCTCCGAGAAAGCGTGTTTCCATGTCTTATGCCATCCGTATGGCGACCTCCGCTGATGCCGCCCAAATCCAGGCCATTTACGAGCCTATCGTGCGCGAAACGATCATCTCATTCGAGCTAGAGCCGCCTACGGTCGAGCAGATCGTCAGCCGCATTACGACCACGACAATGCAGTTTCCCTGGCTGGTATGTGCTGCTGGCGATCAGGTGCTGGGCTATGTTTATGCTGGCAAGCATCGCTCGCGCTCGGCTTACCAGTGGAGCGTCGATGTCACGGTGTACGTGCATGTTGATGCCCGTCGGCGGGGCATCGCGCGGGCGCTGTATACGGTGCTGTTCAAGCTGCTGGCTGCCCAGGGCTTTTACAATGCCTATGCTGGTATCGCTTTGCCGAATCCGGGCAGCGTTGCCGTTCATGAAGCGATGGGTATGGTTCCAATAGGCGTATACAAGCAGGTCGGCTACAAATTAGGCGCGTGGCACGACGTCGGCTGGTGGCAGGTTGCCTTACAACCCCATCCCGCAAGCCAACCCACGCCGCCTATCCCCGTAACGGATATTCTCAATACGCCAGTTTGGGACGAAGCTGTCGCGGTGGGACAAGCGTTACAGAAATAAGACGGTGTTCAGGGAGCAAAAATAATGATGAGACTATCGTAGAGGCACAATATATTGTTCCCCTACACACGTTATTGCCAAGTTGCTTAGGGGTCAAAAAGTCTCCTCCCATCATGGGGAGGAGATTTAGAGGTGGGGTTTAATTAGGCTAGTTCGCTGTCCAGCAGATAGCGCGCGATGAGGTTGGTACTGTGCAGCAGGGCATCCTGATGGGTGCGTTCATAGCCATGTGATGAGGCCACACCTGGCCCAATCAAGCCGACCTTGGCATCGCCACCCGCACGCCAGTATTGGGTGCCATCGGAGCCATAATACACATAAATATCGACGTTATGCGGGATGCTGTTGGCTTCGGCCAGCCGCCGCAGCTTGTTGTTGATGTCGAAGTGATAGGGGCCGCCAGCGTCTTTGACACAGATCGATACGCTGAACTCATCACTGGCTTGGCCATCACCGATGACAGCCATATCAATCGCGACCAATTCATTGAGTGGGGCGGGCCAACCGCCTGCCCCACCATGCCCGACTTCTTCGTAATTGGTAACCAGGATATAGGTGTCGTAAGCCGGTTTGAGTCCTTCGGCATGCATGGCCTTGAGCGCGCCCCAGATGCAGGCCACGCTGGCCTTGTCATCCAGAAAGCGCGAGCGAATGAAGCCCGTATCCACAATTTCAATGCGCGGGTCCAGGAACACGAAATCACCAACGCCGATACCGAGCGCTTCGGTCTCTTTGCGGTTGGTGGTCTTTACATCTAGCCGAATTTCCATCGAGTCGCCATTACGGGTGGCTTTATGGACATCACGGTTGGCGTGTGTACTCGGATTGGCCAGAATGACGGTCCCGCGATAGCGACGGTCGTCATAGGTGCGCACGGTGCAGTTCTCGAACTCCGCGCCGGGCCAATTGATGCCGCCCAGGTTGGTCAGTTTGAGGTTACCGTTGCTCTTGATCTCCTTGACCATGAAGCCTAGCGTATCGATGTGGGCTGTTAGGCCGACCGCCGCCTCGCTGGATTCCCCGGCCCAGTGCAGCATCAAGGCCCCTTTGCGCGTCCGGCTGAGCGACAGGCCGGGAATGCCCAGGCTGGCGAAGGCCTCTTCGCAGTAGGCAATTGCTTCCCGATGGTAGCCCGTCGGGCTGGGCGTTTCTAGCAGGCCGACCATCATATCGATCAAAGCAGGGACATCGTATTCAAGCGACATAGCGCATCCTTTTCGTTTCAAAGAGTAGTCGCCCGATTATATCAGTTTGTAGGCGACAGCCATGTCGATGGATATATCTTTATGGGAACCATAACCGAACCCGCCCATCAGTCATGCCTGCGGCCAACGCTAAAGGGCGTCCATTGGCGCTGACCGCGCTCAAATTGCTGCTGAGTACACCATCCAGCGGCAGCGACCAGACCACCTGTGGCCCATTTCCCGTGAGCTGGATGCCATCTAATTGGGTGCGATCCTGCGTCGGCAGCACAATTTCCGGTGTGCCATCGCCATTGAAATCGCCCGCGACGGCCATATCCAAGTTGCGGCTGTGGATCACATGCGAGGTATGCCCACCGATCTGCCCGATGACCTCCAGGCCGCTGCCCGTATAGCGATGGAAGCGCACGATGCCGCCAATGTGCGGCGTCAGCACATCGACCAGCAGCATTTCACCATCCATGCCGAACGGTCCCCAGGCCAGTTGATGCTGCCAGCGGTTAGGCTGGCCAATGGCGGGCCCTTCGACTTCACGGGTGATGGTTTCGCCATCGAACAGATAGACGCGGTTGCGTGCACCCTCACCACCGTTGCTGACGGTCGTAATCAGGTCCATTGTGCCGTCACCATCGACATCGGCCCACATGGGCGCGAGGCCTTCGTAAATATTGTCACCGAGCAAATCTACCCGATTGACGATCTGCAAACGGTTTTCGGCGACTTCGACAATCACCAGGGCCGTGCCTTCGAGGTCATCGCCCATGATGCCATGCACATAGCGTTGATTGGTGGCTTCTGCGTAAAACGCGATCTGTCCGGCGTCATTGACGACCAGCCGCGCGTCCGGCTGAATGCCCAGTTCCAGTTGGTCAAGCCGATTTTCACCGTTCAGCAATATCAGATCGCCTGTTTCACCAACGTAGATCAGGTTGGCACCGACCCACACCGGATGTGTATGGGGAGCAATTTCGCCTGGGGTAGGCAGCAGAGAATAGCTTGTTTGTGTCATGATTGGCCGAAGAGATGCATCCCGTCCGCTTTCCTCAACAACATCACTGATACGCCAATAGCTGCCATCTTCCAGAATGACATGGATCACGTACGGATCGTCTGGTGTTAGCAGCAGCCAGATTGGTGCCCCTGGCAGGCGGTAGTCCACCTTATTGGCATTGGGGAAGCTGCCCATACCCTCTACCAAGCGATTGCCACTGGGCTGATGATAAGTCAGGGCAGTATAGGCTATGAGTGGGTACACCGTGTCCTCCTCGGTCTGAGCATGGATCGTTGGTATGAATAGCCCTAATAATAACAAGAACATAGCAATACGCATGGACTGTCCTCATGAATAGCTTGGTTTAGTGCACTGATTATGCTGTCACTTCATGAACGATCCATAACATGCGTATGGCGTGCGCGTGCATTAAAGCAAAAGGACATGCCAGTTGGCATGTCCCTCTGATCTTCTGAATGTAGCCTAGTTGCTGCTGCCTTCGGTTGTCGTATCGACTTCTGGCACTTCAGGCACTTCTGGGGCTGGCACTTCTGGCGGCGTAAAGTCGTCACCCATTTCAGTGAAGCTTTCCAGATCAAACAAGAATGGTGAATTGGACGGGATCAAAGCCAGATTCACGTTGTCGGCCAGTTCAGTGATATACGTATACTGGATCAGATTCGGGTTCGCCGAAATCTGCTGACTGACCAGGCGTAGCGCTTCTGCCTCAGCGGCAGCACGGACCAAAGTAGCTTGTGCTTCACCACGAGCGCGCTCGATCTCAGCATCCGCTAGACCTGTCGCTTCCGCACGCCGACGTTCGGCCTCAGTACGGGCACGTTGTAGCTGCTGCTCTTCAACCTGCTTGGCTTCAATCGCATTGATGAATTCTGCTGAGAATGTCACGTCATTGACCAGCGAATCCGTGATAATGATACCGTCATCGGATAGGATTTCTGTCAGTCGCCGTTCGATTTCAGCATCCATGTCTTCACGGCCAATGCCGTAAATGGACTCAGCTTCAAAGCTTGCTGCAACATCGCGCACCGTGGAGCGGATGGTTGGACGAATCAGGCCTTCAAGGTAGCCACCGGGTTCGTTGCTCCAGTCACGATGGATCGTGTTCAAGCCTTCGTCATCCTGTAGCCGGAAGATAACCGTCATATCGATGGTAACTTCCTGGCCATCGACAGAACGTGCCGTGATTGCATCGGCGTTAGGGCCGCCTTCTTGCGGGTTGCCGCTCATGGTATAGCTCTGGCGGCTGACCGGGTAAATGGTCACGACTTGCACACCGGGGATGACAATGCTAATACCCGATTGGCGCGGTGTCTCTAACTGGCCGCTGAGGGTATTAAAAACGACGGCGCGCTCGGTTGGGCCAACAACCAGCAAACCCTGGCTGATGAGCAACATCACCACGCCGACGGCAATACCAGCGACCGCAGTGACGATGCCGCCGCGTACCGGGCGGTTTTGCGATGCCGAAGCAACGACCATCGCTACGCCAGCAAAGCCCAGCAAAAAGCCGCCTAGCGCCAGTATCTGAAAAATACCACTAATATCCATTGCACGCTCCTTTTAAGCGATTGTTCCGTGTTTCGTTCTAAGCAAAGATTTTGTTCTATGCGAATAGCTCATTCTCAAACGGCTTAACCTTTGGATCTTTTCCCAGGTCGCTCGGTTGTGGACAAGTTTCGTAGGATAGTGCTTTTCAGTATATCATGAGCATGGGCCTGTCGTTAGAGCATTCGGTTGGATCAAATGTAGCGTTAATGTTTGGTCATGTCTCTGCGATGAGTTTGCGCTTCATATTTCCATTGCGTACCCTGTTCCTGGCCTCATACTGGCCTTATGGAACAAAATCGCGCTGTGATGCGTCGTTCTTGTGTATCAGCTCACAGTGGTCAGCTCACATGACGAAAGGTCGTTTAGCCACATGACAACCCATTTCACCCGCATTGGCCTACTGGTCCTCGTCCTGGCAATGGGCATTAGCGCCTTTGCCCAGGACACGCCCAGCACCAGTAGTGACGATGCTTTGCTGCGTCAGTACAATACCATTGATGCGGTCGAACTCGTTCAAACTGAAACAACTACCCAATTAATCATACGTAGTACGCTATCTGACGGTTGCGATTTTCCAGTCATTATCGATAGCCAGCGCCAGGGGACGATCTGGTTCATTGATGTCTACCGCGATGTGCCTCTCTCGGTCATGTGCCCGATGATGGTCCAGACCGATGAGCAAACCATCGACGCCGAGGTGCTGTATGAATATCAGGCGCAGGCCGATGGTACGAGTGGCTCGGTTGATCTGATTGTGGTCAATGACCGCGTTTTCCACATTGAGCGCGCACAGATGGAAGGCATGGGCGAGAATGCCCAGGTACCGATGATGCTGTCGGATTGGTATGTCAGCCCGGTCAGCGTGATCCGCATGGAAGCCGAACTGGCCGAGGACAGCATGAACCTGATCGTTCCCTGGGTGCCCCTTTCTGGTTGCGAAGGCCCATTGGTCAGTCGCGTGCGGCCTGTCACTCACAGTGAAAACGCCGCCTATGAGGTCATCCTATATCAGGCTATTCCGACCGATCCGCTATCAGAAGATTGCCCGCCCGCACCGCAGCTGCTGACACCCTTCGAGCAGGTCATCGCCGTGGATCATGATCCCCTAGAGTCGGCGACCTTCACCTGGGAAACGACGACGCTGCACTACATGCAGCAATTCGTCGATGGCTACCCGTTCGATGCTACATGGCTGCGCAACCCGGTCACCATCGAACCCGAAGGCATCACGGCAATTGTCGCTGAGTCCTATCCGCCGCAAGTCTTTCTGACGGTCGAGTGGCAGCATGGTGGCCCGTGCCCCGCACGTTACTACGAAGTGCTCGACCAGCGCAACGGTAACGATGTGACCGTCACCATCACGGAAGTATTGGCAGAGGATACCGCCTGTGGCCGTGCCCTGTTGCCGATGTCCATCTCGATTCCGCTAGGTGCATTTGAGGATGGCATCGGGACGATTACGGTCAACGGCGTCGAGGCCGATAGCTAGAAGGCTGCACATCCGCTGGTGTTTGCCTGGAACAAACCGGGTAGCGCCAGCGTCCTAATGATATAAGCTCTGATATAGCTTGATGACGAAATTTGTGATTAACATGCTTTTGGAGGCAGACAACATGCGTAAGACAATTTTGATGGTTCTGGTGGTGGCGATGTTTGGCGTCGTCAGCGTCAGCGCCCAGGATACCCCCGCCAGCGATGGCGTTTCGGTGACGGTCTACAACGAAGGCTCCGCACTGGTGCAGGACCGCCGCACGTTCGACCTGCCGGAAGGCACGTCCACGATTGATTTCACCGATGTGGCCGCGTCGATTGATGCCACCTCAGTCAGCTTCAACTCCATCACCGATCCCGATGGCACCATCGTCATGGAACAGAACTACATTTACGATCTGGTCAATAGCACGGCGCTGTTGCAGCGTTACCTCGATGAAACCATCGTCGTAACGGCCAATGATGGCACGGTCTTCACCGGGGAACTGCTCAGTGGCCGCAGTGGCGAAGTCATCCTGCGCGGTGAGGATGGCCAGGTAACGGTGATTAGCCTGGACAACGCCCGTGATATTCGCTTCCCGGATTTGCCGAATGGCCTCATTACGCGCCCGACACTGCGCTGGTTGGTCAACAGCGCCCAGGGTGGCAGCCAGCAAGTCGAGCTGACCTACCTGACGGGTGGCATGGGCTGGACGGCTGATTACATCGTGCTGCTGGCCCAGGACGAAACCGCGCTCGACCTCAACGGATGGGTGACGCTCAACAACAACAGCGGCACCAGCTACACCGACGCGCTGCTCAAACTGGTCGCGGGTGATGTCAACCGCATTCAGCCGGAAATGCTGGAACGCGGCATGATGGATGAGATGGCCTTCGCCCAGGCAGCCCCAGTAGAAGACGCCGTAGCCCAGCGCGAGTTCTTCGAGTATCAACTCTATGAAATCAATCGCCCGGTCACCATCGGCATGAACGAAACCAAGCAGATTGAATTCGTCACGGGTTCTGATGTTCCGGCCAACACCTTCTACGTCTATGATTCTTCGCCGTACTTCTATGGCTACAGCTACATCATCACCGACCAGTACTACGGCCAGACAGGCGTCACCGATGTGCAGAACTTCATTGAGTTCACTACTGATGAAGAGGGCGGCTTGGGTGCCGACCTGCCAGCAGGGCGTGTGCGCGTCTATCAGGAAGATGTCGATGGCGCGGCTTTGCTGATCGGCGAGAACAGCATTGACCACACCGCCCAGGGCGAAATGGTCCAGTTCTATCTGGGCAATGCCTTCGATCTGGTTGGTGAACGCACCCTGGTCGATTTCCAGATTGTCGAGCGCAGCGTTGTACAGGAAACCTACGAAATCCGCCTGCGCAATCGCAAGGACGACGAAACAGTCGAAATCCGCGTGCCGGAGCGCCTTTTCCGTTGGAGCAACTGGGAAATTCTGGATAGCACCCACGAATACACCCAGCTTGATTCCTCAAGTATCGAGTTCCGCCCGCAGGTGGCCCCCGGTGAAGAAGTCGTGATTCGCTACACGGTCCGCTACACCTGGCCAACTGAGTAAGCACAGCACCCCCAAAAAAGCAGGACACCCCAGCGGTGTCCTGTTTTTAGTTAGCAAAGTGAGTCAAAAATAATGTGGACCCTAGAAAAATTACGTAAGCACACGCTTTTTGTAACAGATGTGGATATCGAAAAATGGGGATCAGAAATTTCTATTTACTGCCTCATTCTTAAGACTTTCCCAAATCAGGAAATTACATATCCGCTTTCGATTCATTTAATGGATTGTTCGCTGATTACGTACCAATCGCTTCTAGATGATGATTGTGACCTAGGCGAAGCTGATGTGATTTCATTTGATATTTCATCGAGTGAAAATGAAAAGAAAAATCGTATTGAAATCACAGCCGATTTATTCTTTTTGCGTGTTGAGTACGGGAACAACGTTGAGATTATTTCAGAACTTGACCCAGGTAAATGAGAAGGCAATCCGAGGTGTCAATGATCCTGCCAACTGGAAATACAGCGGGTCAGAGCGCCTTTAGTGCGCTTCCCGCTGCACATATGTAGCCGTGTGACTTCAGTCCACGGCGGCAATAGCTAAGTTGCATCTTGCCCATTAAAGCGAAACGCCCGTAGGGTATTAGCCTACGGGCGCGGTCCGTTCGGAGCCACCACTCTAAGTGGCTACTCCTCTAGAGGTGTATGTCTTAGAGGGTAGCCCCCTTATGACCATTCATTCCGAATCACCTCCTTCACTAATTGGACAGTTGAGCGAATCATATCGCCATTCTGTTTTCTTGTCAAGTTGTTTTTGACCCCTAGTTAGCCATTAATGGCCATTCTGGCGCGTATTAGCGATTTTCTAATGTACCTCGTATAAAATTCACCTGTTTGATCGTACCCATTGGTGGCTTCATGACTGTCTCCCAGGTATTAACCCGTAAACGTTGGATGCTGAAGGCCCATGACCAGCATATTGTGGTCGTGCATGGCCCTCGTGAGCGCTTCGTGCACCCGCTGATGAAGGCCCTCATCTGGGCACTGTACCTGCCGGACTATCCTAACAGCACCATCGAAGTCCGCATCGGCGACCGCTACAAGCCGGATGTCGTCGCCTTCGCTCTGGACCCGCTCAACCATGCCACCGATGCCCCTGTATTCTGGGGAGAAGCGGGACAGGTTGGTCGCCAGAAGTTCGAATCGCTGGTGCGCCGCTACCCGGATACACATTTCGTCATTGGCAAGTGGGAAACACGCCTCAGACCATATGAAGAGATCGTGCGTAAAGTCCTATCAGGCGTGCGCCGCAATGCCCCCTTTGACCTCATCAACTTCCCGGAAAGCAGCGTCAATACGATTGACGATGATGGGGTGATACACATCACCCATGATGACGTCGAATGGCTGCGATTGTAGAATATTTGTGCTATAATCGCCGCATTGTATAGTCCACCTGGGAATGCCTATGTCCGTCAAACTGAAACTCACTGTGCCGGAGCTGCGCCGACTGGCGATTCGCAAACAATTCCTGACTGCGGATGCTACGCCGCCCATGTTGGAGATGGTTCAGGAGATGGGCTGTTTGCAGCTTGACCCCATCAGCGCCGTTGAGCGCAGTCACTTGCTGGTGCTGTGGAGCCGATTGGGCCATGCCATCAGCGAGGATGACATCAACAAGCTGATTTACGAGGACAAATCCCTGTTCGAGTATTGGGCGCATGTGGCCTCTATCGTCCCGGTTGCCGATTATCCGTTTCATCAGCACCGCATGAAGTCTTACCCACAGATAAGCGAAAACAGCAAGTGGGCCCAGGAATTCGCCAAGTGGATGAACCAGGTCGAAAGCCACGATCCGCCTCTCAGCCAGATCATTCTGGATGCGTTGCGCGAAAATGGCCCCATGAACACCAAGGAATTCGATGACCCGGATGGTCGCTGGCGACGGGAAACAGGTTGGTCGTCCAGCAACGGCTTTAACCGCATGATGGATATTCTATGGGGACAGGGCAAAGTCATGGTGGCCCATCGCCAGGGCAAACAACGCTACTGGGATTTGGCCGAGCGCTGCCTGCCGGATTGGACGCCGCGCGAGGACATCGACGCCGACGAGATTACTTACCGGGCGGCCCAGCGGGCAGTCAAGGCATTGGGCGCGGCCACTCCGCAGCAGATTAAAGTGCATTTCATTCGGGGCCGCTATGAAAATTTGCAGGAAAATCTCGACCGACTGGTGACCGATGGCCCCCTGATTCCGGTCGAACTGGTCGATCAAAAGGGCGATTACTATATTCACACCGACGACCTGCCACTGCTGGAAAGTATTCGCGCCGGGGAATTCGCACCGCGCACGACGCTGCTGTCGCCCTTCGACAACCTCATCTGCGACCGGGACCGCACCGAAATGCTGTGGGATTTCTACTTCCGCATTGAAATTTACGTGCCCAAAGCCAAGCGCCAGTATGGCTACTATGTGCTGCCCATTCTGCATGGCGATGACCTCATTGGCCGTATTGACCCGCGCTATGATCGCAAGACCAACACCCTGGAAGTCAATAACATCTACGCTGAGGACGACGCGCCGAAGACCGTCGCTACCCAGAAAGCCATTGCGAAGTCCATTCAATCGCTGGCCACGTTCCTGGGAGCCGACAAAATCGAGATTGGCAACACGTCGGATCGCTGGAGTAAGCTGCCACAATACCTCGGCTGATCGCCGCAGCCTGGTGTTATAATAGGGGCATATCTGCTAGAAGGATGCAACCTCTATGACGCGATACGTCCGCCACACCAACCCGCGCGATAAAGAGAAGGTCCGTGATTGGGCCAACAGCTTGTTGGAAGCGGGTTTTTATATCCTCGATACGGAAACGACTGGCCTGGGTAAACAGGACGAAATCGTGCAGATCGGCATCATCGACCAGAATGGCCGCACTGTGGTCAATACGTTGGTCAAGCCGACCTGCCGCATTCCCAGTCAGGCCAGCGCCATTCATGGCATTTACGATGCTGATGTCTGTGACGCGCCCGATTTTGTCGATTTGTATGTGTCGCTTTCGACGACCCTCGCCGGGGTGCCGATGGTGGCTTATAACGTCGATTTTGACTGGCGCATGCTGGTGCAGTCCGCTGGACGTTTTGGTTTGCCACCGCTACGCACCGGGGATCGTCACTGCGCGATGAAGCAGTACGCGCGTTATAAAGGCGAGAAGAAAGCCCAGGGCGGCTACAAATGGCACTCGCTGACTGCCGCCGCCAAACAGCAGCGCATCAAAGTGGAAAATGCCCATGATGCCCTCAGCGACTGCCGCACAACCCTCGCGTTGGTTTATAAGATGGCAGGAATATGATGATCTGGGGTGTTTTTCAGCAACTGCGTATCGTCCGCGCCACGCCGACGCAGCTCATTCTGCGTGAGCTACCACTGCTGGAATGGCTATTGGCGTTTGTGGTCGTGCTGCTAGGCGTCAACTTCGTGATACTGGGGATTACGATTACGGCAGTCGGCGCGTTCCTGGTGGCGATGGCCATTGTGCTATTCAGCCGCAGTCGCATCTTAATCTTCGATGCCGATGATCAGGAACTGCGCATTGTGTTTCAATACCCGCTGGCGCGCCGCGACGTTAACGTCATTTCTCTGCTCCAGGTTGACCGCGCGTATATTCGGCAGGATGACAACGGCAGCACCCAAATCATCCTGGCGACTCAGTCGGGCGAGATGGGCCTCAGCGTCTACAGCCGCGACACCTCCCTCTGGAAAGAAGACGTCTGTCAGGCTATCAACGACTTTTTACATGGCCTGCGTTCTTGAACGACTTGTGATCTGCTGTAAACAAAAGTCTCCTCCCATCACGGGGAGGAGATTTAGAGGTGGGGTCTGTTTGGGGTTGCTTGTGCGTTACTCGAAGCTCATGCCCAAATCGGTCAAGACCTCGCGCAGGAACGTGCGCCGAGGTTCACTGAACTTATCGGCGACGATGCCCGTCCAGGCGGCACTATTCAAGTTGCGGTTCAGGCTGTTGTAATGCGCGGCCAATTCGTCATCATGCTGTTTGAGCTTGTCTACCGTATCGCTCTGATCGTAGCTTTCATAGTGAATGACGAGATCTTCCGGTAGGCGCGGCTTCTGCGGCGGGATCTGTTCCCCATCCGGCCATCCCAGGCACAGGCCGTAGACGACAAACGCGCCTTTGGGCAGGTTCAGCAGATCAGCCACTTCCGCCGGATGGTTGCGCATGGCCCCGATCATGACCGCACCCAGGCCGACCGACTCGGCAGCCGTCGTCAGGGACATGCCCACAATCGCCGCATCGACAATCGCCACCATCGAGTTTTCCAGATTTTGCCCCAGCGATGACCCGTGTAGCTCAGCGGCTTGCTTCATACGCGAGACATCGGCACACAGCGCGACGAACACCGGGCAGTCTTTAACGTGCTGCTGATTACCAGCATACTCGGACAGCTTGGCTTTCTTTTCCGGGTCACGGACAACCACCATGCTATAAGTCTGCATATTCGATGAGGTCGGGCTGCGCCGAGCGGCATTCAGCAGGGCCTCTAGCAGGCTCTGATCAATGTCCTGATCGGTGTATTTGCGGATGCTGACGTGGTTGTTGAGCGTATCCAACGCGGATTTACTGGTGATAGTGGCTGATTGAGGCATATATATTTCCTTATTACTAAATCTGACACTTGCCTAATGTTTCTCGGACGACATCGCTTGGATGTTATCTTACTGAGTGCGCGGCGGGTTGCTTGCTTTCAGAGCAGGTTTTTCACAAATCTCTCAGATTTATGACTGGACATCGCCAAAATGTGATGCCGAGCGTAATATCATGGCAGGATGAATAAAACCATTTGATCGCGTTTGTAACGAAGGAAACACAATGAACTTTGCTGACAAAACCGTACTCGTGACCGGGGCCTCGCGTGGGATTGGTCGTGAGATTGCTCGCCAATTCGCCCAGCGTGGGGCGCAGGTCGCCATCCATTACAACAAGAATCGAGAAGCCGCCCAACAGACCGCCGCCATGCTACCCGGCAATAAGCACATCGTCGTGCAGGCCGATATTGCTGACCCGGAACAGGTGCGCAAAATGGTCGATGTGGTCGTCAAGGCGATGGGCCAGCTTGATATTCTGGTGAACAATGCCGGTATTTATGAGGATCATCCGCTGCAAGATGTCACCTACGATGAGTGGCAGCGCTACTGGCAGCGCATTCTGTCGACCAACTTATTCGGCCCAGTCAATGCGATTTACTGCGCCGCCCAGTATATGATGCGCCAGGGCGGTGGCCGTATCGTCAATATCTCGTCGCGCGGCGCTTTCCGTGGCGAGCCGACTGCGCCGGCTTATGGGGCCAGCAAAGCTGCCATGAACAGCATGGGTCAATCGCTGGCGAAGGCACTCGCGCCACACAATATCTTCATTGGCACAGTCGCTCCTGGCTTCGTAGAAACGGACATGGCCGCTGAACGCTTGTCTGGCCCGGATGGCGATGATGTTCGTAATCAGAGTCCACTGAAGCGCGTGGCCAAGCCGGAAGAAGTCGCCTACGCGGCCCTGTTCCTGGCTTCAGACGGGGCAGAGTTCTCGACGGGCACCATCATTGACGTGAATGGGGCGTCCTATCTGCGCTCATGATGCCAGCTGAAAAAATCGTTCTCGATAGCATCTCCGCCGACCTATCTGTTGTTGCAGGAGATGCTATCGCGGCGACACAAGCAGGTGTCTGTCTGGATGATGAGGGTCATGGGGTTGGCTTGTCGCTTCAGGATGCCAGTTTGCATGCATTGCCTAGGCAAATTAGCGAACTAGCATGGCTGCAATCGCTATATTTGCAGGGGAACTCACTAACGACCCTGCCGGAGACTTTGGGAGGGCTGCATGAGTTGCGTTTCCTCAACCTGAATGGCAACCCCATCACGGAACTGCCGGATAGCTTCTGGGAACTCGCCAACTTGCGTGTGCTGTTCCTGGGGGAAACGCAGCTAGCGAGGCTTGATGAGCGCATTGCCAACCTGCAATCGCTGGAAGAACTGTACATCCATGCCAATCTGTTCCAGGCGCTGCCGGATGCCCTCGGCGATCTGCCCAATCTGCGCATCCTTGACCTGGGGCACAATAAAAATCTGCGCGAACTGCCATCCGGCTTGGGCAAGCTATCACAGTTGGACATCCTCTATGCCAGCGATGGCCAGTTGCAGGGCATACCCGACGATCTGCGTCACTTGCGGTCGCTGCGCTACCTCAACCTGACGGATAACCAGCTTACGACCTTGCCCGATTGGTTGGGCCAGTTATCCACTCTGATTGAACTGCGCCTGTACAACAATCGCCTGCGTGATTTGCCAGCGAGCTTCAGCGATCTGGTCAACCTGCGCGAACTGCATGCGATGAACAACAGCCTGTTTGCCCTGCCAGAGCGCATCGGCAATTTGCGTGACCTACGCAAGCTCGATTTGCAGGGGAATAGCCTGCACACACTGCCTGATAGCATTGGCAGTCTAAAACGGCTATGGTCGCTCAACCTGCGCAATAATGATCTCGGCATTCTGCCCGACAGCATCGGCGGGCTAACTCAGCTCGTCGAACTTGATTTGCGCGCCAACAACCTGGACACGCTGCCGCCGACACTGGCTGAGCTGCCCAATCTGCAAAAGCTCGACCTGCGCTGGAATGCCTTCATGACCTTCCCATCCTGGCTGGCTGACCTCGAAGCGCGCGGCTGCTTAGTTTTCAAATAAACGGACTGCCGTTACAATCCTTAAGTACGCAGGTGTCAATGAAGACACCACTATATAGGATAAGTCGGCGCTCGGCTTAGGAGGCGCAGATCAATGGCATTTCAACTGGTCTACCCGGATGTACTGGGCAGCATTACCTCTGGCAAGCGCTTTCGACTGGGGCCGATTCAATATGCCGTCGGCATTTTCCCGCGCCAGGTCTTCATCAACCAGCCGACCGAAATCGTGGTGCTGGTGCAAAATCTGGTGCGCGATAATGTGCAAATCCGCCTGGACATCGAACTGCCGACCCGGTTGCCGGATGGTCGCACGCTGGAAGCCCGTATTGCCAAGTCGGAAGTCAATGAGCTGATTCCGTCGGGCGCGGTCTGTGTGATTCATGTGCCGGTGACTGTGCGTAACCCGGTGGTGGATACCAATATTCCAATTCGTGTGACTGCCCGCATCACCAACCAACCTAAGAATCAGCCCATTCGCCCGGAGCAAGGCGGGCCGCCACCCTCTGTGCTAGCGATTTCGCCCTTTAAGGCGCAGGTGCTCAAAGATGTGGTCTATCTGCCCAATGATGATCGTACCAACCATCGCCACCAATTGATGTTCCACCTATCGCCCAAGAAGATGCCCGCTAACGTTACCGCGCCGCAGTACCGCTTTGAAATGCTGTGGTCAGAGGTACAGGCTGAGCGTGAAACGGAAATGGCCCGTCAGCACCTGGAACTGGCACAAAGAGTGGCGACATCCAAAGACCTGACCTGGGAGGTATTGGGGCATACTACTGAGGAGCGTTTTGCCGAGCGTGGCATGCCGCTGCACCCCGGCGAGGTCCAGATGATTGCCCGCGCGCTGGCCTATGTCGTGGAAAAAGCCCCGGAACGCGAGCGCTCTTTGCCCTTACAGAATATGCGCTGGTTCCGTACCTTGTGCCAACTGCTGGTTCAGGACAAATCGCTTGCGGAAAAACCGCGCAGTGAATTGGTCGCTAACGAGCTGTATGAAGCGGTCATCTACGATGCGGTTCAACTTGGCTTCCGTATGGTGCAGCCCCGTGCCCGTTTGAATTTAGGCCACTTTGGCGAACGCAGCGTCTATGCCGACCGTATGTTGGCCTGGTTGCGCGGCAGTGCCAAGCCGGATCTCAGCTACATTTATGTGCCGCTGGTGATGATGGGCATCGTCGTCATTCGCCAGGTGCAGCACCGCGATATGGGCAATCCCTGGCGGGCTGTCAAGCAAATTGAGGAAGCGCTGCGCGGTCGTGAACGGCTGGGCGGTGGCGTCCCCGTCATTATCTTTGATGCCATGCAGGACCTGCTCAAACAATCCGAGGACGAACTCCAGCGCACGGGCTATCCACGCATCTAGCGATCTAGCAGACTGCTTATGTAGCGTCTACGGTTTTCTAACGCACAATGCGTATATTAGAAACACGTCATGCTCGCCATAGGCCTTGTCAGTGCATGGGATGACACGCGGCACATGACGCACAAATCGAGTACAATCATCGTAGTCGGGGCGACCCCCAGCGATCAAAGCCCCAGCCAACAACCAGAGGTAAATTTGCATGTTACGGTTTGATCGGTTTACAGAGCGTGCTCAGGACGCTGCTGCACGCGCTTATGAGATTTTGCAGCGGTATGGGCACAATCAGGTCGATACGGAACATATCCTGCTGGCGCTGTTAGAACAACAAGACGGCGTCATTCCCAAAGTCTTAGAAAATTTAGGCGTCGATGTCAGCTTGCTGCGCTCCCGCGTGGATGACATCCTGCGCCAGAACCCGCGTACTGCCGCCATTTATGGTGCCGGAGGCTCCAACCAGGTCTTTATCACGCCGCGCCTCAAGCGCGTGATTGACGTGGCGAACGAAGAAGCCGCTCGCCTGCGCGATGAATACATCAGCACGGAGCATATCTTCCTGGCCATTTTGGGCGAACGCAACACGCCGACCGCTCGCATCCTGGCTGAGTCCAACATCACCCGCGAGCGCGTCACCGATACGATTAAGGACGTTCGCGGTGGCCAGCGTGTCACCGACCCGCAAGCGGAGAGCCGCTACCAGACCTTAGAAAAATACAGCCGTGACCTAACGCGCATGGCCCACGAGGGCAAGCTCGATCCGGTCATTGGCCGTGAAGAAGAAATCCTGCGTGTGATGCAGGTGCTTAGCCGCCGCACCAAGAACAACCCGGTGCTGATCGGCGAGGCCGGCGTCGGCAAGACGGCCATCGTCGAAGGGCTGGCCCAGAAGATCGTCACATCCGACGTGCCTGAACCGCTCATGGGCAAGCGTGTCCTCAGCCTGGACCTGACAGGCATGCTGGCCGGCAGCCGCTTCCGTGGCGAGTTCGAGGAGCGCCTCAAGGCGACCATTGATGAAGTCCAGCGCAGCGCTGGCGAAGTCATTCTATTCATTGATGAAATGCACACGGTGGTCGGTGCGGGTGCCGCGACGGGTTCGCTCGATGCCGGTAATATCATGAAACCCGCCCTGGCGCGTGGTGAATTGCAGGTCGTGGGTGCGACCACGCTCGACGAATACCGTCAGCACATCGAAAAAGACAGTGCTTTAGAGCGCCGCTTCGCGCCTGTTTACGTGGAAGAACCGAGCGTCGAAGATACCATTGAGATGCTCTATGGCCTGCGCGACCGCTACGAAGCCCACCACAAAGTCACCATCAGCGACGAAGCCATCGAGCAATCAGCGCGTTTGTCACATCGCTACCTGACTGAACGCAAGCTACCTGACAAGGCCATCGACCTGCTGGACGAAGCCGCCGCTAAACTGCGTGTGGCCCTTTTCAGCTTACCCGCTCGCCTCAAAGAGATGAAAGAAGCGGTCGACAGACTGGCGATGGAAGAAGAATCGGCAGGGCTGGCGCGCGACTATGAACGCGCCGCCGACTGCAAAATGCAGCGCCTGCAACTGGAAGAAGAGTTCGAGCGCGAACGTTTCGTTTGGCAGCAAGAGAACACACTCGACGAAGTGGTCGATTCCGATGACATCGGGTCTGTGTTACAGCAGTGGACGGGTATTCCAGTCCAGCAAATGCTGGAAACTGAAAGCGAAAAGCTCCTGCGTATGGAAGAAGTGCTCCACGAGCGGGTCATCGGCCAGGATGCCGCGATTAACGCCCTGGCGAATGCCATTCGTCGGTCGCGTAGCGGCCTCAAAGACCCCAAGCGCCCGATTGGCTCCTTTATCTTCCTGGGCAGCAGTGGCGTCGGCAAAACAGAACTGGCCAAAGCGCTGGCGGAATTCATGTTTGACGATGAGGATGCCCTCATTCGCATTGACATGAGCGAATACCGCGAACAGCACACGACCAGCCGCCTGTTTGGTGCGCCCCCAGGGTATGTGGGGTACGAAGAGGGTGGCCAGCTTACGGAAGCGGTGCGCCGTCGTCCGTATCGCGTCATCCTGTTTGACGAAATCGAAAAAGCCAACCCAGATGTCTGGAACGCGCTGCTGCAAATCCTGGAAGATGGCCGCATGACCGATGGCCAGGGCCGTACGGTCGATTTCCGTAACACGGTGCTGATTATGACCAGCAACCTGGGTACGGAATTCGCCAAGCATGGTGGTGCATTGGGCTTCGTGCCTTCGGCAGAGCTGGAAGCTATTGCCGATCATCAGAAGATTGAAAAGGCCATGCGCGATACCTTCCGGCCAGAGTTCCTCAACCGCATTGACGAGGTGATTATCTTCTCACCGCTGTCCTTGCGCGATGTCGAGCAGATGGTCGATTTGCAGATGGCAGGTATTGTCCAGCGCCTGGGTGATGCGGGCCTCAGCATCCACATGACCGAACCGGCCCGTAACTGGCTGGCTGCTAAAGGCTATGACCAGCAGTATGGTGCTCGTCCTTTGCGCCGTGCCCTACAGCGCTATGTGGAAAATCCGCTGTCGATCCGCTTGCTGAAGGGCGACTTCCAGCCCGGCGACCTGATCGTCATCGACGAGTACAACAACGAACTGGCCTTCGAGCGGCACCTGGATCAGCAGTCGAATTACATGGAGATGCCACCGCAATATGTCGAAAACGAAAACGAGCATCTCAACGACTGATTGACATTCCAGAACGCATAAGGGAACGCACAAACAAGGACATGGCCCACCATGTCCTTTTGCGTTACGGCCCAGGATGGAGCATGTGGGTTATGGATAATCACAACGGGTCACAAATTGGCAGGCCTGGGCGAATCGCGATTGTTGGGTAGAATAGTAGAGAATGGATTATGAGCCTGTTAAGAAGGCCCTTGTGCATCTTAACTCACGTTTGAATAATCCGTACCAGTGGGTATAATGTCAGACCGAACCGAATAGCAGGGAAGCGTTACTATATGGAACAGTCAGAACTGGGCAAGACCGAAGAAGACATCAACACGTCTGAGGCTGCCGAGTTGCCGGAAAATGAGCAGGAACCTGTGAGTGCTGAGACTGGCAACGGCGCAACAGAACAGGGTGCAACGGAAGTCGATGCACAAGCAGAAGCAGTCGTCGAGAATGATGCATCAGAAGAAGCGGAAGCTGCGACAGCACAAGCTGAAGCAGCAGAAGAATCCTCCGCACCGTCTGAGCCGCAAGCAACTGAGGACACCAGCGATGCCGATGATGAAGATGTCTCGGCAGGCAGTGTCAACGACGAAACCGACGAAGACGATGCACCAGCAGCAAACGATGACACCGCATCCAATGGGCTAAAACGCGGCGACATCGTCCAGGGGGCCGTCAGTCGTACCACGCCAATGGCGGTGTACGTCACATTAGAAAACGGCGTCGAAGGGCGGGTGCCCGCCCGTGAATTAGAGTTGATGACCCGCACAGTATTGGAATCGCTGCAAGAGGGCGCGGAAGTCACCGTGTTTGTGGTGAACCCGCTCAATCATAAGGGCGATACCATCCTGTCCATCAACCAGGCGCAGGAAGAAATTGACTGGCGCGAGGCCGAAGAATATTTGGAGAGCAAAGCCGTCTATGATGGCCGCATCGGCGGTTATAACAAAGGTGGCTTGATCGTCCGTTTCGGTCAGTTGCGGGGTTTTGTCCCGCAGAGCCAGATTGCGGATACACGCCTGCGCGGTATGAGCGGCGAAACGCCGGAAGAACGTTACGGCAGCATGGTCAATGAGAACATTGGCGTCAAGGTCATGGAAGTTGACCGCTCACGCAATCGCCTGATCCTGTCGGAGCGGGCTGCCATGCGTGAAGTCCGCCAGCGCCGTAAAGAAGCGCTCATCACCGAGCTGGAAGTCGGTGAGGAACGCGAAGGTACGGTGGTCAGCTTAGAGAACTTCGGCGCATTTGTCGATATTGGCGGCGCAGAAGGTTTGGTCCACCTGACCGAAATTAGCTGGGAACACGTCACCCACCCGCGTCAGGCCCTTAAAGTTGGCGAAGATGTCGATGTCAAAGTCATCAGCATTGATGCCGATAACAACCGCATTGGCCTGAGCATTAAATCGCTGCTACCCGACCCCTGGGACGAAATCGCAGCCGTTTACCCGGTTGGGGCGCTTGTGCGTGGGCAGATCACCAAGCTGGCGCGTTTTGGGGCCTTTGCTAAAATCTTAGGCTCACCGTCTGTCGAGGGCCTGATTCATATTTCCGAGATGAGCGAAAGCCGCGTCGAGCATCCGCGTGATGTTGTCAAACGTGGCGATGAACTCACCCTGCGCGTGGTCAAGGTTGATGTCAAGGAACGTCGCCTGGGTCTCAGCATCAAGCGGGTGAACTCTGAAGAATATCTCGATCAGGACCTGGAGCAGGCGTATAACGCCGCTGCAACAGCCGCACCCGCAGCGAAAGAAAAACCTGCCAAAGAAGAAGCCAAAGCCGAGGAAGCGCCTAAAGAAGAAGCGCCTGAAGAAGAAGCCGAATCGGTTGTGGAAAAAATCGAAGATGCTGTCGAAGACGTGGTTGAAAACGTCAAAGAAGCTGCAGAGGCCGTCGCTGAAAAAGTCGAAGATGTCGTCGAATCGGTAACAGATAGTGCTGAAGAAGCGGCTGAGGACGCTGAAGAAGCCGTTGAAGAAGTGGCTGAGGATGCCGAAGAAGCCGTTGAAGAAGTGGCTGAAGAGGTCGAAGAGACGGTTGAAGATGCAGTCTCTGATGATACAGCGGATGACGAAGGCGAGACGGACGACGATTAGCGCGTGCGTCTGTCCCCTGTTCTAGACAAAAATGCTTCCCAATCAATGGGGTGGGTTGATGCCTGCCCCATTTGTGTTTCATAAAATCGGTCAATGAGTGGCAAAGTGTGGCTGTTATTCGGCAAAACGTTGCCTTTTACCTACCAAAAAGTATAAAGACAACGCTCTCGCCCCAGCGCCACACATATGCTATTCTAGGAACATACCACCGTGTACCGGGCAGGGTCCCTGATAAACATCATTTTCTCAGCCGTTATTCTCTAACAATTCGTTGATGTACATTACGGACAAATGTGCGGTAGAAGCTGGTATAATCAACAAAGTACATGCAGGATAGCCGCCAGTGAATGGTTCACTGGTGTACGGAGGTAAAAGCCGTGTCGAATAAAATGGAGCGTTTTACCCAGCGAGCGCGGCGCGTGTTGAGCTTGGCACAAGAAGAAGCTGAAAAGCTACAACACAGCCAGATTGGCACCGAACACCTGCTTCTTGGATTGATGCGTGAAGATGGTGGTGTCGCTGGGCGCGTCCTTAGAGAACTTGGTTTAGAAGCACGTAAGGTAGAAGACCTCGTCGTTCGCGCGGCGGATTCTGACGAGCGTGCAGCAACCGAAGCCCTCGAACTTTCAGCAGAAACGAAGAAAGTCCTGGAACTCGCCGTTGATGAAGCTCGTCGCATGGGGCATCACTATATTGGTACCGAGCATCTCTTGTTGGGCCTTGTTCGCCAGCAAGAGGGCATCGCAATTGATGTGTTGCGTCGTCTGGGCATCAGCCCGGAAGAAGTACGCCGCCAAACGCGGCGTGTGCTGCAAGAAAGCCCGCTGCAATCCAGCGCGCAGCCTCCGCAGCAAGAACGCAGCAGTTCATCCCGTCGCAGTGCGGAAAAGACGCCGCTGGTTGACCAACTGGCGACTGACCTGACCGCGCTGGCCTCAGAAGGTAAATTAGACCCGGTCATTGGCCGCGAAACGGAAATTGAGCGCGTGATTCAGGTGCTCAGCCGCCGCCGCAAAAACAACCCGGCCTTGATTGGTGAACCGGGCGTAGGTAAGACCGCCATTGTTGAAGGTCTGGCCCAGCGCATCGTCGAAGGTGATACGCCCAAGGTGCTGCTGAACAAGCGCGTTTTACAGTTGGATGTCGGTTCGCTGGTGGCGGGTACCATGTACCGCGGCCAATTCGAAGAGCGCCTCAAGCGCGTCATCGAAGAACTGAAGTCATCCGATACGATTCTGTTCATCGACGAAGTGCACATGCTCGTTGGTGCCGGGTCGGCTGGCAGCAGCGTCGATGCCGCCAACATCCTCAAGCCCGCCCTGGCGCGTGGTGAACTCCAGTGCATTGGTGCGACCACTCTCGATGAGTTCCGTAAGCACATCGAAAGTGACGCCGCCCTGGAACGCCGCTTCCAGAAGGTGATGGTTGAAGAACCGACCATCGAAGAAACCATTGAAATTTTGCAGGGCATCAAGCGCCCCTATCAAGAGCACCACAACGTCGAAATCACGGATGAAGCGATTGAATCGGCTGCTACGCTGTCGGCTCGCTACATCCCGGATCGCTTCCTGCCAGATAAGGCCATCGACTTGATCGATGAAGCTGCTGCCCGTCTGCGCATGTTCAAATCGCCGGAAGCTGCCCAGGTCCGCCGCGTCAGCGACGAGATCAAGCATATCGAAGGTGAAATCGAACGTGCTGTTGATGATGAACTGGAACAGGATACCATCGACGACCTGAACAACCGCCTGGGCCATTTGCAGGAAACTCTTACCGATTATCAGGCCAACTGGAACGATGATACCGGCCAGCCGCGCCTGATTTCCGAAGATATCGCTGAGGTCGTTGGCATGTGGACGGGCATCCCGGTCACGCGCCTGGACCAGAGCGATGCCGAACGTCTGATGCAGATGGAAGGCGTGCTGCATAACCGCATCGTCGGCCAGAATGAAGCCATTGTCGCCATCAGTAAGGCGGTTCGTCGTGCCCGCGCTGGCCTCAAAGACCCGCGCCGCCCGATTGGCTCCTTCATGTTCCTTGGCCCGACGGGTGTCGGCAAGACGGAACTGACCAAGGCCCTGGCTGAATTCCTGTTCGGCAGCGAAGACGCCCTCGTCCAACTGGACATGAGCGAATTCATGGAGCGCCACAGCGTGGCTCGCCTCGTGGGTGCGCCTCCAGGGTACGTGGGTTACGAAGACGCGGGTCAACTGACCGAAGCCGTCCGTCGCCGCCCGTACAGCATCGTCGTCTTCGATGAAATCGAAAAAGCTCATCCAGAAGCCTTCAACATGCTGTTGCAGGTCATGGAAGAGGGTATCCTGACCGATGCCCGTGGCCGTACCGTCGACTTCCGCAACACGATCATCGTCATGACCAGCAACGTTGGTGCCGACATGATTAAGCGTCAGTCTCGGTTGGGCTTCCAGTATCGGGGCGACGAAGCCCAGAAGCTGGACGAAGACTACGACGATATGAGCAAGAACGTCATGGATCAGGTGCGCCGCATGTTCCGGCCAGAATTCCTGAACCGTGTAGATGCTACCGTGATCTTCCGTGCCCTGTCGCCGGAAGAAATCGAGAGCATTGTTGATCTGGAACTGAACAAAGTGCGTGATCGCCTGATCGAACATGCCATCACCCTGGAAGTGGCCGAAGAAGGTCGCGCATGGCTGGCACGTGAGGGCTACGACGCTGAGTTTGGGGCACGTCCGCTGCGCCGCCTCATCCAGAACGAGATCGAAGATCGTCTCTCAGATGGCATTCTCTCCGGCGAGTTCACCATTGGCTCAACGGTGAGCGTCTCCGCCAACGAAGAGGACGAACTCACGCTCACAACCATCGAAGAACTGCCGGAACCCACCGCGTAAGTTCGAGAAATCACAAAATCAAACGGGACATGGTAACTGCCATGTCCCGTTTTTGTTTCCATCTTGATTGTTGCTGAATTGGACAAATGTTCTATAATCTGGGCATGTATGTCTATCATAAGAATGGGCTTAATGCCTGACGGAGAAAACCATGCGCAAACTCATCGTGAGCAACTTTGTGACAGTCGATGGCTTTTATGATGGCCCCAAGCGGGATGTCGTCAGTATTTTCAAATATCAGCACCCAGACTATGCAGGCAATGATGATTTTGACTTTTACATGACCGATCTATTGCGCGAAGCCGACCTGGTTTTGATAAGCGGTCACGAGTCCTTCAAGGGCAATCATGATTACTGGACCAGCGTGCCCGATGACCCTAACTCGACCGAAATACGGCGCGAATTTTCCCGGTTGATGCAGGCGACTGACAAGCTGGTGGTATCCGATGTGTTGACAGACGCCGAACTTGGCAAGTGGCAGAATACGCGCATCGTCAAACGGGCGGATGCTGTCAGCGAGGTGACGCGGCTTAAAGCGCAGCAGGGCAAGAATCTGCTCATCTTCTCCGGGCGCGCCTTATGGAACCATCTGCTGCCGCATGGCCTGGTCGATGAACTGCACCTGACTACGTTCCCCCTGATTGCAGGCGAGGGCATTCCGCTGTTTACGGGGCAACCGGGTATTTCGCTCAAGCTGATTCGCTCGCAGTCCTTTGAAACCTCCGGCAACGTGTTGACCGTTTATGCTGTTAGCCTGCCTGAATAGGGCTAGGATGTGTTGGCGTTTGATGACGGAAGCAACTTTTTAGCTCATAACCCCACGCCTAAGTCCCCTCGCCATGAGGTAAGGGGACTTTTTTTGCCGCCAAATGTCTAAGAAAGGCATCCTTCCTCCTTCGGGGGAAGGACCGAGGATGGGGGTTCAGTTTGGTTACTCGCTGGTTTCTTCTTCCAGCTCATTGACCCAGTACTGCGTACCGTCTTTATAGCGCTTCAGGAACTTGTACATAAATAGTTCCCGACGCAGCAGTGCCCAATCCTCGAAGGTATGCCACTGCTTGAGTACCTCGTTGACTTCGCGCTCGGTGTAGGTCCGGCCTGCCTCGAACTTGCTGGCCATGTACTCGCGCACGACCATCTGATCGTCCGTGTCTTTGGAACCCGGCCAGCGGGTGACGCGACCCTGGTCATCGGTCAGCCGCAGCAAATCAGGGTCGGTGATCGGCTCCGAGATTAAGCCCAACGCCTGACGAATGTCGATGACCCGCTGTTTGTATTCATCCTCGCTGAGCAGGACTTCTTTGGCATACGGATTGATCGGCAAATTACCACCTTCATCACCATAGTAGCGCGGAATGATATGTGCATGCACATGCGGATGAATGTTACCCAGGATCTGGTAGTTCATCTTGTCGGCATTAAAAACGGACATCAGCGCCGCACCGGCTTGGGCCATATCATCCAGATAGCGGCTTTGCTCCTGCGAACGCATCTGGTGCAGTTCGGCGTAATGGCGGTTGGCGATGAGCAAACAGTAACCCTGTACATACTGGTTACGCTGCAAATACAGCTTACCGCGTTGCATATCGGCTACTTTGTAGCTGAATTCATCTTCCCAGGCATCGCTGCGGATATTTGTACACATCGAACAGTCTTCACCACTGACGCGCTTGTCCCATACGTCGCGTGGCATCCATTCAAGTGGGGCAGTGTGGTCACTTGATAAGGTATCGCTTTTCTGTTGATCGCTCATGTTGAGTGTTCTCCAATTGCTGCAACGCGCTGCGGATGTCTGCGACGCGCTGCTGGTATTCTTCTGCTGTCAGGTGATGGACCCCGGCACTGTCCCCGATGCGCCTGGGCGTGCCTTCGCCATAATAGCGCGGCTTGATATGGGCGTGCACATGCGGAATGCCATTGCCGAGTATTTCGTAGTTCATTTTGTCCGCGCCGAAAAGGGTCGTCAGCGCAGCCCCGACTCGCACCATATCGCGTAAAAATGCTGCCTGATGGTCGGTTGGCATGCTATGCAGTTCGCTATAGTGCCCCTCAGCGATCAAAATGCAGTATCCCTTGATGAACTGGTTCTTCTGCAATTGCAAACGGCCACTTTCCAGCATAGCGATTTTGTAGCTGTACTCGTTTTCGTCTGCGCTCTGGTCGCCGCACATGGGGCAGGTATCGCCGTCAATCAGTCCGCGCCATTTGGCCAATGGCATCCATATCTTTGACATGGGATTTCCTCAACAATAAGGGTTACTAGGGTTCATAATAGTTCAAAATGGCATCTGTAGCAAGGAACAAAAAAAGCACCCCGGAGGGTGCTCTTTGTTTTTGGTGCTTGCTCAGGCTTATTTGCGACCCGCCGTCAGGTTGTTTTGTAATTCTTCCAGCTCGTCCCATTTGCCCTCTGCCGCCAGCTTGGCCTGCTGCGCCCAGCTACCGACGCTCGGTGGTTTGCGCATCCCGGCATCGCGGATGATTTTTACCAATTGTTCTTCGCTCAGTTCCGCTATTGCTGCGAATGTGGAAACGCCTGCTGCGATCAACGTATCGTTGTACTTCGGCCCGATGCCCTCGACCTTGGTCAGGTCGTCCGGCTCGTCGGATGCAACAGCGGGAGCAGGTGCGGGGGCTGGCGTAGGTGCTGGCTCTGGTTCCGGCTCTGGCACCACTTCGGCCTCGACGTCCGGCACGGGGGCTTCTTCGACAGGTGGTGTTTCTTCTGCCGGTTCCACCTTCTCAATCGGTTCCGGTGCTTCGACCACTTTTGCGGCGGGTTCCGGTGCGGCTTTGCGAGTCAGGTTGGCCTCGGTCTTGGCTGTTAGTCGCTCAATCTGTTCTTCCGTCTTGCGGATGGCATCGGTGGCTTCATCAGCCCGACGTGCGGCTTCGTTTTCATCAGCCGACTTGCTCTCGCGTTGCATCCAAATCCACAGGGCGGCAGCCAATACGAGGAAGATGATTGCCCACATTAACCAGTTATTGTCCTTGTTTTCAGTCACCATATAATTTGTCCCTAGCGTTAGACCAATGACCAACGCCACTGTCGCGGCAAAACCTTTGCCCTCTTGCGCCATAATGTGTCCTTGCTGATGCTTTTCGGCTAACGATTTGTCTTATCCGAACGATCTACCCTAGATAGTAAATCAAACCGAAACTTAAGTCAAAATTAACCGGGTAGGTAAACTTCTACAGAGTGTCGTATGATTAGCGTAAAGGACTCGGTCAACGGATGATGGAGGGGATACCGATGACAAGCGTGACGCAATCGCTAGACAAAGCACAATCGACCGGGCAGGCCAGAAGCGGGCTACCACCGCGCAGCCTGGGGTTTGACTACCAGATGATGGTCCTGGGGGCGTTCATCGTCCTGGGCGCGTTTCTGGATGGTTGGGCACACAATCATGGTCAGGTAGATGAATCGTTCTTCACACCCTGGCACGGTATCCTCTATGGCGGCTATGCGCTGGCGGGTGCGCGGCTGGTGCTCAAGCACTTTAATAACGTCGGGCGCGGTTATCGCTGGCTGAAGGCCCTGCCGCAGGGCTACATGCTATCGCTGCTAGGTGTGCTCGTCTTTGGCCTGGCTGGCCTGGGCGACATGCTCTGGCATACGGCCTTTGGCATTGAAGAAAACATAGAGGCGCTGCTCAGTCCGTCGCATATCTCGCTGCTGATCGGTGCGCTGCTGATCTTTACCGGGCCGCTGCGGGCTGCCTGGGCGGATGCCTCCCCAGGTTTGCAGTCTGGGTGGCGTGCCCTGGCCCCGGCGATTCTGGGTGCGACGGGCGTCATGGCTATGCTGTCTTTTTTCATGGCTTTTGGCTACTTTACCGAGGATTTCGCCTATCTGGTGGGGTCGCGGCCCTCTGGTTGGCGGCAGTTGATTGATGCGATGGGCGTATTGGCCCTGCTTATACCGACGCTCTTGCTGATGGCGCATGTGTTATTTTTACGGCGGCGCTGGCGGTTGCCATTCGGAACGGTGACGTTCATGCTGTGTGCCGTTATTGCCCTGATGACCTGGTTCTCGCTGGACCATCCCCGCGAATTCCTGGTGCTGGTCCCGATGGCGCTGGCGGGTTTGCTGGGCGATGGCTTGCTCTGGCGCTTTTCCGCCACTGGACAGCCCCTCTGGCTACATCTGATGGGGTTTGTCACACCCTTCGCTGTGGTCATCTTGTTCATGGTTTTTGCCCAATGGCTGGAAGGTCGGGAACTCTGGTGGCAGATCCATATGTGGTTGGGGACACCCGTGCTGGCTGGGCTGCTTGGGTTCCTGCTGACTTTCCTTGCGTTCCCGCCTGTGGTCCCATCGGTCGCTGACTAGAGCAAAAGCCTTGTGATATAATTCACAGAATTACTCGCTTCTGAAAGGACTTCCTGGATGAGACGGTCACTATTCGTATCTGTACCCCTTTTTTTGCTTCTATCCTTATTGGTCCTGGTCGGCTGCCGACCGGAAGAAACACCCCCTGAAGAAGTTGACGTTACACTCGACATTGCCCTGGAACCCGAAGAACCTGTTGTTGGCGAAGATGCCACTATCGCAGTCACTCTCATGCAGGGTGACGAAGCCATTAACGACGCCACCGTCGAAGTCCGCGGTGATATGAGTCATGCTGGGATGCAGCCTGTCATCCGCACCATTGAAGAAGCCGAAGATGGCGTCTACACCACCGATTTTGATTGGACAATGGCTGGCGACTGGATCCTCACCGTCAGCGCCACATTAGCCGATGACACCGTCGTCAGCGAAGAATTCAATTACACCATCCCCGGTGATGAGATGGACATGGATATGTCCGAGGATGGTGACTCCGAAGACATGGACATGGATGCCGAAGGTGACGCTGAAAGCATGGATATGTCCGAAGAGGGCGATTCCGAAGAAGGCATGTCCGGCATGTCCGGGATGTCCGGCATGAGCATGGGCAGCACCACGGGCGGCTACATGCTTATCACCAACGCTGGCGATAGCGACGATGTGCTGGTCGGTGTGGAAGCCGATTTCGCCAACCTCATCGAAATCCACGAGACGCGCATTGAAGACGATATGGCGCGTATGGTGGAAGTCGGTCGTATCGATGTCCCCGCCGGGGAAACAGCGACCCTCAAACCAGGCAGCTTCCATGTGATGTTCATCGATGTGACCCGCGACCTGGCGGTTGGCGATGAAGTCGAACTGACCCTGCAATTTGAATCCGGTGAAGAAGCAGTCGTCACGGCGGTTGTACAGGATGAAGCCCCGGAAGACGCTGCTGAAGTCACGGCTGGCGACCTGACCATTACCGGTGTCTGGGTGCGTCCGGCTTCCGCAGGTGAACCCAGCATGGATATGGATATGTCCGAAGAGGGCGATTCTGAAGACATGGACATGGAATCTGAAGATGCCGAAGATATGGCGTCCGAAGATATGGAGATGGAAGCCACCCCGACTGCCGAAAGCTAATTGAACACACGGGCACGGCCTGCGGGTCGTGCCTCTTCCCTGGTGAATTATGACACAGCAACAGTCCCTATACCGTCCGCGCAACGCCTTTGATGTGTTGCAGACGCCCCTGATCGGGCGATTGCTGCGCTGGCGTTGGGGACGTCTGGTGCTGCAAGCCCCGTTCTTCTTGGCGGCTCTTTTCCTGCTGATCGACGGCTTTACAGGCCCGACTAACCCGGCGCGTAATCTGGCGACAGTCGCGCCCTGGGTCCATTATCGCGGCCTGGTGATTATTGCCTTGCTGCTGGCGGGGAACCTGTTCTGTATGGCCTGCCCCTTCACCCTGACGCGCACCCTGGCCAAACGTTTCAGCATCAGCGGACGACGTTTCCCACGCATATTACGCAACAAGTGGCTGGCGATTTTCGGCCTTTTCCTGATGTTCTTCCTGTATGAATGGCTGGATTTGTGGGCATCGCCTGTGCTGACTGCCTGGGTGATTATCGCCTATTTTGTGGCGTCGTTACTGCTGGAACTCATTTTTACGGAATCGGCCTTTTGCAAGTACGTGTGCCCCTTGGGGACCTTTAACTTCGTCTATGCGACGGCTGCCCCAACTCAGATTGCTGTGCACGATGCTTCTGTATGCGCGTCCTGTGTCGGTAAAGAGTGCGTCAATGGCAGTTACGCCCCGCAGACGACCATCCGCCTGGATGAGATTGCCGTAGCAGGCGGCGGCACGATCCAAAAAGAGGTCGTGCATGGGCCACAGGGTACATTAGGCTGTGGCACGGAGCTATTCGCCCCGCAGATGTCGTCTAACCTGGATTGTACGCTTTGCCTGGATTGTGCCCGCGCCTGCCCGCATCAGAATGTGGGCTTGTTCGTGCGCCGTCCGGGCCGGGAATTGCATAAAGCCGGGGCATGGCTCCAGCGTTGGGATGTCTCCTTGCTGGTGATCGCGCTAGCCTTTATGGGTATCAGCAATGCCTTTGGTATGGTCGGCCCCGGCTACGATGTGCTGGAATGGCTGCGTCGGGATGTCGGCATCCAGAACGAAGCCCTGGCCCTGCTGCTGATGTTTGGCTTCATCAACTTATTGCTGCCTGTTTTAGCCGCTACCGGAGCCGCCTTTATCTCGCGCATGGTGACCCAACATGGCCGTGATTATAGCTTGCGCCAGACCGTTGCTGCCTTCGCCCCGGCCTTTGTGCCGTTGGGGGCGGGCATCTGGTTTGCACACTATAGTTTCCATTTTTTGATCGCTCCCCTGACGATTATCCCCGTCATTCAGGAATTTGTCGGCTTAAAAGGTGACTGGGTTCACTACAGCGCCGCTGTTCCAGCGGATATAATATCTGTAATGCAGGTTGTCGCCCTGGTCGGTGGCTTTGCTTGGAGCATAACAATTGCCCAGCAAGCGGCCCTGCGTCTGTACAAACGCGATGGGTTGTTCGGACTGCTGCCCTGGGCACTATTGCTTTTATTGATGATGCTGGTTGCCATTCAAATTTTTAGCCTGCCGATGGAAATGCGCGGCACGGATTTCATGTTTAGCTAACACGCTCCTGGCCGGGCGATACCTTTTACGATCATCTGGCTGTCAAAATAGTATTTCGTCGAATTAGTATTTTAAGCAGAGGACATTATGGTAGACATGACCCTATTGAAGATTCACCGTCGCCCGCTCCTGGGCACGGTCGATGCCATGCGCTTACGCCAATTCCTCATTGATACCTATGCGCTGGTCGGGCGTGAGTTCAACTGGGAGACACGCCGCTGGGAGGGCCAGTACTGGTACGCCACCGATGCCGAACTGGCGCGTCCGGTATGGGATGCCCATACCCATCTCTGGGAGACATTCACGGGCGATATTATCGGTGCGGCCATCAGCGACGGCCCCGGCGACCTGGCTATCCAGATCCATCCCGATTATCGTGACCTGGAAACAGACATCATCGAATGGGCGCAAAAGCGCATCGCCATAGAAGATGATGAGGGCAATCATGTCCTGACGACCTGGGCTTTTGACTGGGATGAAGACCGCCAGGAGCGCCTCATCCGCCTGGGCTTTGTGCAGCAGCCAAAGCGATTTGTGCAGTACCGCCGCCGCGAAGCAGGCGAAATCGTGCCAGAAATTCAATTGGCGCAGGAATATATCATGCGTGGCCTTAGCCCCAGCAGCGCAGATGTCCGTGCTTTCGTCAATTGCACCAACGCGGTCTTTGGTCACAATCACTCCCGTGAGATGCTGCGCAATTTCCAGACCAAGTCGCCATCGCACAATTATGATCTGCATATTGTCGCGGTCGCCCCTGATGATACTCTCGCTGCCTTTGCTGGCCTGACCGTTGACGCGCAAAACCGTACCGCCACCTTCGAGCCAGTCGGTACGCATCCCGACCACCGCCGCAAGGGACTGGCGCGTGAGTGCATGTACGAAGGGATGCGCCGCCTGCAAGCGCTGGGCACGGTCGATACGCTCTATGTGGCTAATTGGGGCCCCAACGAAGACGCTGCTCACTTGTATGCATCGGTCGGCATGGTCCATTACGCGACCTTAACCGCATGGCGTAAGGTGTTTTAACCGCATGGCGCAAGGTATTTTAAACGCCTATATTAGTTTTTTACGCTCAAAAGTGAACCGATTCAACCATCACTGCGTATTGATAAATGGGCAGTGATTTTTTGCCTGCTTGTTTGAATAAAATCAAATGCTTGAAATAGTTAAATAGCATTTGAGGTGGGGTAAATCGTAAGTCATGAGGGGGCTTTATGAGTGAAACTGTCGGGAATCCGGGGAAACCCAAACG
Organism: Anaerolineaceae bacterium; assembly: GCA_002699585.1. Lineage (GTDB taxonomy): Bacteria > Chloroflexota > Anaerolineae > Aggregatilineales > Phototrophicaceae > Phototrophicus. The sequence continues at coordinate 847,102 of PABP01000014.1, forward strand.
CAAAGGGAGTATGCGTACTTTCTATACGATTGTCTTGACGCAAACGTTGTCAATCATTGGTAGTCGCATTAGCAGTCTGGCGATTGGCATCTGGTTATACAATGAAACAGGCAACGCTACGCCGCTGGCTCTGGTGGCCTTCTTTGGCATGCTGCCGATGATCCTGGCGGCTAGTTTTGCGGGTGTCCTGGCGGATCGTTGGGACCGCCGTTATGTGATGGCCATCAGCGACGGTGGGCAGGCAATCGGCACTGTGCTGCTCATGCTTAGCTTTCTCTCTGGTGATTTCCAGATATGGCACCTATACGCCATTGCCGCCTTGCAATCGCTGTTTGGGGCCTTCCAGGGGCCAGCCTTCACGTCATCTATTACCATGCTCGTTCCCGATGATAAACGTGACCGTGCCAATTCGCTGGTGCAGTTATCAAGCCCGATGGCGGGCATCATCGCGCCAGCCGTTGCCGGGTTCGTCTTTGCCCTGGTGGGTGTTGTGGGCACCCTCGTTATTGACTTAGCGACATTCCTGGTTGCCTTCATCGTCATCCTGAACGTGACCATTCCGCGCCCCAAAAAGACCAAAGATGCTGCCGAGAATCAACGTGCCTTCCTGGCTGATATGACGACGGGCATCCGCTACATCTGGCAGAAAAGGCCGTTGTTCTGGGGTATTTTGTTTGTGACGCTGCTCAATTTCCTGGTCAGTGGGGCGGGCGTCCTGATGACGCCGTACATCCTGGCGCGTACAGGCAGCGAAGCCCAACTGGGTATTCTGCTGAGCTTAATGGACCTGGGGGCTGTTGCGGGTGGCATCTTCATGGGGGTCTGGGGTGGCACACGCCCCCGCATTCATGCTGCGATGATTGGCTCGATCATGTTGTGCGTCATCATGATTCTGGTGGGCATGGCCCAGAGTTTTGTAGCATTGGCCGTTGTGCTCGGTTTGATGCTGTTCCCCAATATGATGGTCAACGCGTCCTTTATGTCGATCCTACAGAGCAAAATCGCGCCGGATGTGCAGGGCCGCGTCTTTGCCACCATCGACCAATTCGCCATGTTGATGATCCCCATCGCCTATTTGCTGGCTGGGCCACTTGCGGATAACGTCTTTGAACCCGCCGTGACCCGTGATATTTGGACGCCGTTGGCACCTTTCTTCGGGGCTGAGGCTGGGTCAGGTATGGGCCTGCAAATTTCCCTGTATGCTGGGATGGCGTTGCTCGCAACGCTGGCGATGTACGCTACACCGTCGATTCGTCGTCTGGAAGCCACGCTGCCGGACTTCGTCTCTACAGAAAATGACGAGGATGTGCTCGAACACATGCCGGAAGCAGTCGCCGTCTAAGTCAGCATCACAACATGTAACTCGATAATTCAAACGTAGGGGCACAATACAATGTGCCCTTTTTTGCGCCTACTAACTCTCGCCATCGCCAATGGCAAACACGGCCATCGGGCCAAATGTCACCGCTTTCTGACCCGCGAATTCGCCATCGAGTACAGGCAGATCGGTCAATTGGCCATCATCTGTCAGTTGATACCAGCCTGTGCGGACTTCATAAGCACCTGGCGGCAGGTCCGCCAAATCAAAGCTCAGTGTTTCCGACACGCCTTCGCCAGCGGCAAACGTGCCCAGCGGCGTATCGCTCTGTAAAACAGGTTGTCCGCTTTCGTTGATGAGATGCACGAAGCGCACCATATGATCGTCAATAGGTTCATCAAACTGCCACCAGACAGATAAATCGGCTATTTCGAGATCATGGTGTAATTGCGCGGCTGCAATTTGTATGCCGTTGTCGATAGTGACCTGTGAAGAAGGCAGCGAGTACTGCCAATCGACCTGGGCTTCTCCCAATGTCACGGAACGGCAGGCGAGCGTGTCGTCGTCATACTGAACCGGGCACGGGGGTTCCAGGCGGTAGGTCAGCGTATGGAACCCGGCCTCGGTGACGGGCACAGTCAATGTCAGATCCTGCGTGCCATCGACCGTCACGCGCTGGATCATCTGCCCATCGACCTCAATGGCTAGTGTCCGGCCATCACCTGTAACGGGCTGCTCAATCGTGATCCAGGCCGCGGAAGGGCTGTAGATATAGCTATTTATGGGCTGCTCAACCTCGACCGGATACGGCGCTGCATCCATGACCAACCCTGCTGGTTCAGTCTCGCTTTCGGGCACATCAAAAATGGCGATTTGCTCATCTTCGTAGGTCGGCTGGCCGAGCTGGTCATGCAATCTCTGGCTGAGGTCGGCATCGGCTGTGTAGCGCGACTTGTGATAGATGACCACATCCGCGCCCACTTCATTCAACAGCGCCGGATCGAGCGTGTTCTGCAAGAGATACAGCTTGGCCGGATTAACGGGTGTGGTCCGCGAGACTTGTCCGGCGATCAGCGGCAGTTGATGGGCCGTTTGCAGCAGCAGGGCATCTTTGGCCGCCAGCAAATTTTCATAGGGCACGTTGAACACGGCACGTATGTCGTCACGCTGGTGCAAATCCGTCACCGCCTGCGGGATCTGCGCCGAGCGCGTGGGCATCGGCCAGTAAAATTGGTATTCAAACAGGATGATGGCCGCTGCGATGATAAATATAGCCCACCGTAGGGACGCAGCATGCTGCGTCCGTTGCTGTGCCTGAGTAGGTATATTTTCGTCGGGCACAATAGATTGTGCCCCTACATTGATACGCCCAAATATCGCCTTCGCACCGAACCCGGCTAGCATGGCGACGGCCAGTGCCAGCCCAAATGCAAAGCGTCCCGGCGTGCGCGCAATGCTGAAACCCGGCAAGTTCTGGACAGCCGCCCAGGGCAGCGTGACATAGGTTTGATAGCCATCGCCCACGTCGAGCGTCACAGGCTGGTCGAACACTTTCAGTACCGGGCCGAGCGCCAGCACCCAGGCGATGATCGCCACCAGCAGCCACCATCGAGCCCGACCTTGGCCGCGCCATAGCCCGATGATCGCCAGCAGGGCCACCAGCAGGCCCACATACGCCGAGCCTTCTGTCAGGTTGGTGCCGAGTACAGCACGCGGGTAGCTCAGGAGGGCATCAAATAGCGGATTGAAGAAAGAGGGGGTGGCTATCGCTAGCGCATCCAAACTGAAGCGCACATAGCCCTGTGTGCCGCTGTAGGCCGGTTCCGCTAGAATATCGACCACGACGGGCAGCAGATACAGCGCATAAATCACGCCACCGATCAGCCCGACTAGCAGCACGCGACCTGCGCCGCGCCAATCTTTCTGCCAGACGCGCGCCAACCAGAACAGCCCGCTAATCGGCAGCAGCACATAGATGCTCTGTAAAATGTGACCCATCGGCGCTAGCAGGAAGAAAATCGCCGCTGCGGCCAGCCATCGCCAATTCAGGCGCGGCGCTTCCACCAGCTTGAACAGTGCCAGCAGGTACAGCGGGAACGGCCACATGACGATCAGGCCGCTGTGACCATCCGCCACATGGCTCTGGAAAACGGGCGCGGCCATGAAGACCAGCCCGGCAATCAGCGCCGGGAATAGTGAGGTTGCTTGCAATCGATCCCGCGCCAGTAGGAACATCGCCCAGCCATTGAGCGCCAGCGTCAGCCAGATCGTCAGGTTAAAGGCCAGCGCCAGTGGCATGATGAAGGCGAATAGACCCATCGGCAGCACATACAGCGGCACCGACAAAAATACCATGCTGCTGAACCCGTCCGGGTAGCCCAGGTTGCTCTGATAGAAAAAGTCCTGCCCGGTACGCAAACTGTACGTGAACCACCACATATGCCGCGCGACCTCGCCGCTGTCACTGGTATCGCCGCCGATGAACTGCGCGCTGGCGGTCAGCACTGCCGGGAACGTGATCAGCAGAGCGACGGCAAAAAATAGGGCGATAATCGGCAGATGCAAGCGGGTAAAAGCACGCATAGGGGTCTCCAGAGTGCGGGTCTAGGGCGCGGCTGATTGTAGCCCAGGCCGTTTTCGCTGAGTAGGGCATAGCTCACCCGCGTCAAATGGCCCGCAATTCGTTATACTGCCGCCGTACACAGGAGCCACCTATCTTATGATCGATATGACTTTCCGTACTGCTGCCCATCGTGATCTACCCGCCATGGCTGCCCTCCTCCAGCAGATGGACCTGGGGGACGATGCGCCCTTGTCGTTAGAAGACCTCGAACGCGCCTTTTTGAGCATTCAGAACACGCGCGATTACGATATTTACGTGGCGGTCATCGATGGCGAACCGCGCGCCATGTTCACTTTGCTGAGTGTGCAGGATTTGAGCCATAACATGCCGCGCATCGCTATCATCAGCAACGTGGTGGTTGATGCCGACCTGCGCGGGCAGGGCATCGGCCATGCCATGATCCAATTCGCCCTCGACGTCGCCCGGTCCGCTGGCTGCGACAAAATGATGCTCACCAGCAACCTCAAGCGAGAAGCCGCCCACCGCTTCTACCTCGACCTGGGCTTTAAGCAGCACGGCCTCAGCTTTTACTACGACCTGGACTAGCGGCAGGTACCCGTTTGTTGACATCTCCGGTCAGGCACATCATGATGGGGAAAGCGAAAAAGACTAGCGAAAGGTCATCTTATGGCTGAGAGCAAGCCCAAACGCGACTTGCTAATTGCCCTCAACCATATCGAGCGCTTCCATCATCGCCGCATGGTGCTGACGATGCATGTGGTCCTCTCCCTGGCGATTCAATTTGCCATATGGGCCAACTGGTATACATCGTTTGCGGTACGCGGCGATGGCTTTAGAGGGACCTTCTTCTCTGATCGTGTGACGATTTCAGTGACGCTAGGCTTGTTCCTGCTGGGGCACTATTTTGTGGTGCGCCTGCTGGAGCGCAAAGATCGTACTGTCGTTAAAGCCATTCAGCAGTATGATGCCGAAGATGACATCATTGCCAGCCATTACGACCGCCTCATTGACCACGATGCCCAGCTTGTCGATGAGCACGCCGAAAGTCACACGCAGCGCCAGAGCATGACGCGAAATTAGTCAAAAAACAGTGTTGAGGACTGAGTTCCGAGTGCTGAGTTCTGCTTGATATTAGGAGGCAGATACCGATTTTTCTTTGCTTATCGAGAAAAGATATACCATCTTGGATGTGTAGGTAAGCAGTCTTCAATATCTGTAATCGAACGTGTAGTACCTTCCACAAAATCTGTAACAAGAATTTGGGCACTCTGATTAGTTGTTTCATCAATGCCACTATAACTAATCTGTGTGCCATCTGGTGATAGGCTTGGAGAACTATAGAAGGAATCGAGTTCTATTGGTGTGAGTTGTAATGTATCCAGATTCAAACGATACAGCGCACGATTTGGCAAAGCCTCTACCAGCATCTCATCATTATTGGGTAGCCATTCCAAATGCTGTATTGCCCCGATATGGGGTAGTGTTTGTATGATGGCGTGTGTTTGAATATCTACTGAATAGACGCCCGTAGCTGTTCCAGATTTTATGTTTGCAAATGCGATCTGTTGTGAATTGTTTGACCAACTTAATCGAAGGAAGGACATATCCTCACTTTGAGCGATTCTTGTCTTGTTTGTACCATCCGGTTGGATGAGCCAAAGTTCTTGGCCAGATAATAGACCAATTGTATTGTAGGCGATCCATTGCCCGTTAGGTGACCACACGACATCAACTATCTCTTGCAGCGTTGGAAGATCGACAATCGTCGTGATGTCTTTGCCATTTGGGCGTATACGATAAACATGTGTACCGTCGTGAAACACTATCCAAGTACCATCTGGAGACCAAGAAGGGGATTTCGCAACAATACGATTGTTTGTTATCTGTTGCAGTTCACTTCCATCAGGCCTAACAATGTATAGATTGCTTCTTGATTCGCTATCGGTAAAAATACCGCAATAGAAAACGATCCATTCACCCTCGGCTTTCCAATTAACTGTAAGAGGTGCGGTATCGTATGCCAATGCAAAGCCAAAGAGAACGAAGGCGACGATGACTACACCAAAAAGCATTTTCCGAATTATGCTTTTCTCTGTGTTTCTGAGCCTTTGAGTCTCTGTGTTAAATTTCTTGCTTTTCTCTGTGATCTTCGCGCCTTTGTGGTTCAAAACAACCTACCATGCCCGCAAACAGATTCACTCAGCACTCGGTACTCAGTCCTCAGCACTTATTTATCGCCCCACATTCTTCAGACCATTGCCCGTCAGCACCAGCACCAGCGATTCACCTGCTGGGACCATGTCGCGCAACTGTGGCAGGGCGGCCAGCGTCACGGAACTGGTCGGCTCGGCGATGAACCCATGCTGCGCCAGGGTCGCCTGAGCGGACAGAATATCACCTTCAGCCACGCGCAGGGCCGCGCCCGCGCTCTCCCGAATCGCCTCTAGCACTGCTTTCCCACGAACGGGTACTTTCACAATGATGCCGTCAGCTACCGTCGGCTGAACTTCATACACGGGTGGCACGTCCGCGCCGCTCTCCCAGCCGCGCACGACCGGGTCGCTGTTGGCTGCCTGGATCGCAAACAGGCGCGGCACCCGTTCGATCAATCCGGCGTCTTTCAGCTTGGTGAACCCGCGCGCCAGTCCCAGGAACAGACCACCATGTCCCAGAGGCGTGGCGATGGCATAAGGCGCTTTGTGGCCCATCTGCTCGTAGAGTTCATAGGCGGCGGTCATCTGGCCTAGCAGGAAGTATGGACTCCATGCATGGCTGGCATAGGGTGTGGTCTCGGCGGCGCGTTCGCAGGCTTCGGTTTTAGCGTGCTGCGGACCCTCGACTTCCTCCAGAGTGCCGCCAAACGCCCGTATAAGGGCCTTTTTAGCCGGGGAGCCACTGGCAGGGACGAAGATACGCGAGCGAATGCCCAATGCGCTGCTATACGCCGCCACCGATGCCCCTGCATTCCCCGATGAATCCTCGACGACTTCGGTCACGCCCTGGGCGGCGATATGGTTGAGCATCGTCACCGTGCCACGATCTTTATAGCTGCCCGTCGGATTGAGGTATTCCAGCTTGAGGAACAGGTCACGTCCGTCGATGGTGACCTGGGCCAGCGGCGTCAGGCCTTCTCCCAGGCTGATGCGCTTTTCGACGGGCAGCATGGCCCCATAGCGCCATAACGAAAAATTGCCCCCGTCGATGGCATCAGCATCAAACGCGGACAATTCAACAAAATCAAGCGGACTGTGGCAGGCTGTGCAGCGCCAATCGAGCGGCTGTGCTTCCTGGCCGCATTCAGTGCAAATGAGGGTGGTCACAGTAAGCTGATGCCTTTCATGTGGCTTTCTAACTCGGTCCAATCGTGTTCATCCTGCTCGGCATCATCTGCGCCGTACAGGATGCGTTCCCCGAACTCGACCACTTCCTGCAAATCCCATTCGAGCTGGTAATAATGCAGGACGCGTGCGTCCATGTCGGGATAGTCCATCATGTTTTGATAGTTGTCCATCGCCATCGGCCACTGCCGCAGATGGAACAGATCGCGCTCTGGCGGGGCCATAATCGGCGCATCCCAGTCGATCAGGTACACATTGTCATCCGGGGAGACGATCACGTTGCCGCTGCTGGGGTCGCCATGACACAGCACGAAATTGTCGTTGAGGTCAGCGTCACTACGCAGCACTTTGGCCAACGCCGCGAACTGCGCCGCCATCTTCTTGAGCTTGGGATAGGCTTGTTGCAGCGCATCGACAGTTTGCTGCTGCCAGCGATTGAATGTGCTCTGGCCCTCTGCTGCCTGTATCTCGCGGAAAATATCGCCAAGTTTGCGCGCAAAGCGCAGCGAAAAACGCTCTACAGGTGGACGTTCATCGGCGTGTAATTTGCAGCGGTGCAGGGTCGCCACCAGCGAACCAAGCTTGCGTTGATGCAGGTCACTGAGCGTCATGTCATAGGCGGGCGTGCCCTCGATATACGGTACAACAATCGCGTCATAATCGCCCAGGGTATTGATGTAGTCGCCGCTGGTCGCCCGCAGGGGCGGCGCACTAATCTGGCGGATGCCGTAGTCATAATACAGGGCCATATGCGTGTTGATGATCTGCTGGGTAAAGCTGCCCCCGCATAAATCTGGCTGCTTCAACTTGAGCACGTAGGCGGCATCAAACGTGTGGATATGATAAATCCACCCGCATTCCCCATAGGGTAAAAAGCGTGCGCGCTCCGGTTTGATCTCGTAAAGCGTGACGAGCCAGCGCGCAAGCTGTCGCTTATCAATGTTGGCCTGTGTTTTCATAGTTTTGATTGTAGCGTATTCCATACTGAACGGCAGTCCCGCCGAAGTACCATACGCGGCACCGTTTACGGGCCACATCCTCCCTGAAGCTGGCGTATTTCGCTGAACACATATCTATTTTTAGGTAGATGCTTCTTTTGTTACATTGATGTTATACAAGCTCATCACACAACGCAAGCAAACTATGCAGTACGACATTCGCTCCGTTGACCATATCATCCGGTGCGGTGTACTCTGCAGGGTTGTGGCTGATGCCTTCGACGGATGGCACGAACAGCATGCCCGCCAGGGCCACCTGGGCGATGCTCTGGGCGTCATGTCCAGCAAAGCTAAGGAGGCGCATGTTGCTCAGGTCGAGCTGCGAGCAGGCGCTTTCGACAGCCTCAATGACCCTATCGTTCATGGGTGCTGGATGGATGGTGGCGGCATTTTCCACCGTCAGCGAGAGATGATCGGTATTGGTGACTTCGTGTGCCAGTTGCAGCAGGTCGGCAGCCATATCGTCCATGGCGTCGTCGCTACCATGCCGGAACTCCATCGCCAGCACGACTTCGCCCGGTACGATGTTGAACGCCCCCGGATAGGCTTCGATCATGCCAAAATTGACCACCCCTGGCGTATAGTTGGCCATGATGTGGTCCTTGGCCCGTTGGATGAACGCCGTAGCCGCCCACAGCGCGTCAGCCCGTTCGTTCATGGGCGTGGTTCCGGCGTGGGCGGCCTGACCATAAAAATGCAGTGTATATGACCGGATGCCGACCATGGCTGTCACGACGCCAATTTCGGTGCTGCCGGCTAACAAGCGTTTGCCTTGCTCGATGTGCAGTTCCAGATAGGCGGTGATGTCATTGCGTTTGGCATTGAGCACGCCAGATTCGGTCAATCCGGCTCGGTCCAGGCTGCTGATGAAGTGTGACCGTCCCCCGCGTGGGTTTTCGAACTCGCCTGGGCTAATCTGGCCAATGACCGCGCGGCTGCCCATCAGCCCCAGGAGCGTGCCTTCTTCGTCGGTGAAGTTGACCAGCTCAATTGAAATCGGTGGCACCTTGCCGCTTTCCTTGATCGTGCGGATGGCTTCCAGGCTGGCCAGGACGCCCAACGCCCCATCGAAGCGGCCCCCATCGGGTACGCTGTCAAGATGGCTGCCCGTCAAGATGACGCGGCTGTTATCATCACCGACCAGCCGACCATACTGATTGCCAGCCGTGTCCTGGCTGTAGACCAGTCCGGCTGCTTCAATCTGATTTTTTAACCACTCGCGCGCGGCCATATCTGGCTCGGAGAGGGCGGGCCGGGAAACACCACCTTCTTCAGTTGTTCCAAATTGTGATACCGCCTCAAAGTCGCTTAAGAATCGCTCACGATTAATCTGGAGCATCGTTTTGTCCTATCTTGTAGAGGTTTATTTTCTAAGAAATGAACCTATCAATAAACGCATTTCAATAGAAAGCATCAAGCTGATGATAACATGAGCTGCTATCCTTGCTGCAATCGGATGCTGCCTGTAAGATGCTTGTATATGTTTTCGATGATAGCTTATTGATTTGATTTACTGGAGTAGAATAATGCGGTTATACGCATGGAACGTCAATGGTATACGCGCCGCCCAACGCAAGGGCTTCCTGGACTGGCTTCACTCGGAAAAGCCGGACATCCTTGGCGTGCAGGAGACCAAAGCTCGTCCTGAGCAGCTCGACGAGGAATTACGCAATCCCGAAGGTTATTATACCTACTGGGCCAGTGCCACAACCAAGAAGGGCTATAGTGGCGTCGGCCTGTATTCACGTATTGAACCCAACAACGTTTACCTGGGCCTGGACCGTGAGGAGTTCGATCAAGAAGGGCGCACCATCGTCGCGGAGTACGATGATTTTGTGTTCATCACGGCTTACTTCCCGAACGGCAGCCGCGACCACCACCGCGTGCCTTATAAGATGAGCTATAAGGCCCACTTCTTGGATTATTGCAACAATCTGCAAAAGCAAGGCAAGCCGGTCATTTTCTGCGGTGATGTCAACACAGCCCACAACGAAATTGACCTGGCACGTCCCAAGCAAAACACGAAAACGACGGGCTTCTTGCCAGAAGAACGCGCCTGGATGGATGATCTCGTTGGCCAGGGGTATATTGACACCTTCCGTATGCTCAACCCGGAGCTAGAAGGGGCCTATAGCTGGTGGTCGAACCGCAGCGGCGCGCGCGAGAAGAACGTCGGCTGGCGTATCGACTACTTCTTTGTCTCGCCTGACCTCAAAGGCCGCGTGGCTGATGCTAAAATTCATACCGATGTGCTCGGCAGCGATCATTGCCCCATCAGCCTGACGCTAAAATAGCGTGTAGTACGGGATATGCCATCGTAGGAGCACAATATATTGTGGCGTCTACTCAGGTCAAAACGTAATACGTCGCATCGTAGGGGCACGACATGTCGTGCCCTTTTTGCTGCTATATACCGATGACGTCAGCTCTCACGTTTGCGCTTGGGCGACTTCAAGACGAAGACGAACATGAATACGGCAAAAAATCCCAGTCCACTCCAGAATAAGAAGGGCACACTTGGGCTATAATCGACAAGGCTGTTGCCGATGGGCGGTGACAGCGACCCGCCGATGTTGCGTACGGTGCTGGCGAACCCCAGCGCTGTACCGGCATACAGATATCCGACGCCCTCTACCTCCATGACGGTGGCATTCATGATGGCCATCAGGCTGTCAAAGAAAAGCCCGGTAAAGCCGATAATCACCAGAATCAGGCCGTCAGATGTAAAGGCCAGCGCACCTATCCCCGTTGCCAATATCGTCCCAGAAATGATGAGGAATCCGCGCCGCAAACCCATGCGATCCGATAGCGTCGAAAGCGGGATGACGGCTAGCAGGCTTGCCAAAAAGAAAACCGAAAGCGCCCGGTCGGCATCTAGCTCGGCCCAACCAATCGACTTGAGGTACGTCGGCATGTAGCCCGTAAATCCCCGGAAACAGCCCGTAATCCCCAATCCAGCCAGTCCCAGTATCCAGACGTTGCGCAGCTTGACGACATGCCGCAAATTGGCCATCAGCGACGTACTGCGTGGGGCATCTTCGCTCTGGTGCTTCTTTTCTCTGCTGGTGGCGATCAGCCAGATGCCGCTGAAGACGATGGCAATCACGCCGAAGAAAATGAGAACTTGCCGCCACCCGCCGAGTGCCGGTTCGAGCACGCTGGTGCTCAAGAGGGGGCCGAGCATCAGGCCAGTAGCAAACCCGGCAGACGTGATTCCGCTGGCCATACCAAGCTGCTCGGAGGGCATCCACTGGCGGATGACCTTGAACACGGCAACCGGAATGATGATCTGAAAAGACCCCATCAAAACGGTTGTCAGCAATAGCGTGATAAAGTCGGTAGCGAAGCCGCGCGCCAGCCCAAAAATGCCCGTCATCAGGCAGATCGTGACCAGGGTGCGGCGTGTGCCGAAGCGATCCCCCAGCGTGCCACCGATCAAGGAGAAGAAAATCCCCGTCAGCGATTGCGCCCCCCAGATCGTTCCAATTTCCACCAGGGTCAGGTCTAGTTCCCGGCCAATGGCGGTGAACAAAGGTGGCAGGGACATGGTGGGCAAGGTGACAACAAAAAGAGGGGTGAGGGCACACAATGCCAACATCACCCAGCGATAGTTGCTCGTTTTGGGCTTTTCAACAGCAATATTAGAGGACATCCAGAGACCGTATTTTATATAAGCAGAATGGGTATGTTTCGCTATTATACCCACTGAACCCGAACTTGGATCAAAGAGGCGCTTTTTTCTAGCTCGCCAACGGTCTTTGAATGTAATCTATGCCCTAGCTGTTCTGTTGTACTGGGGCTTGCGTTTTCTTCTTTAAACGGTCGCGTGATTCTTCCGCCAGGTCTTTATCTGCGACCATATTGCCGCCGCGTACCGTCGCCCCAATCACGATACCCGCGCTGATCAGCACCATATTCTTGATGATGTACTGGCCTTCCAGCGTGGGTGCAATCGGGAACTGGGTGAAGGTTTCTGTTGGGAACAGGAAAAGTGGCGTGATCGTGCCCAGCATCTGCACGAACAACAGCAGCAGCGTGCCGCGCATGAACCAGCCCGTTATCAGCCCCAGGCCGATGAGCACTTCCCAGGCAGCCAACACCGGCAGGCTCAGCTCCGGCTGAACGATGCCGAAGGTGAGCACGTCAATCGTGCGTGCCGCCAGGTTTTCCGCTGGGCTGAGGCTGGGGAAAAATTTCAAAATGCCGAACCAAAAGAAGATGATGCCCACGCTAATGCGCAGCAGCAATACGCCGTAGTGCGCCATCCAGCGGGTGATCACATCGTCCACTTTGTTAAACCAGGTCGCCAAACCAGACATGACTGAGTCCTCTCTCAAATTTGGGCTACAAGTCATATCCAGTATAGGCGATTGTGATGCTTTTCACGATTAGAGCTAGCTAATAGCCAGCTATTGCCGATCTATGATTTGCTAATGTTGGTGGGTACAGGCTGCCTCTGTGTTGGCTAGGACGCTTTACAGGCTTCGCTGACGCCATGTGCGGTCGCATCCGCGCTGTTATCCACGCAGCCGACCGAACTCCAGATCACGGTATCGTCCAGCCACAGTTGGCCGCTGTTTTTGATGGCAACTTCGCCCCAACTCATGCTGAAGAAGCTGTTGCTAATCACGATTGCACCGCCTTCGTTGTAAATAGCTGCGCCGATATTGCGTCCCTCACTGATCGACGTGAAGACAACATTATCCAGCGTGACTTGGCTGCCAGGTGTCGCATAAATACCATACAGATGGCTGCGTGTTAGCTCGACAGAAACCAGCGTGAGCGAGGCATCGCTTTCTACATAGAAGAGCCGTTCAGCGTAATCGTTGCCATTGATAAACACGCGGAAAGATCGTAATTCCGGGTTCTGGCCGACAATGGTCACATCGCCTTTGATGTTTAGCCCAGTTAGCAGTTCGATGTTTTCGTTACAGGTGAATACCAGCGGCGTGTTCATTTCGGCATAGGTATCGATCATGGTCTGCATGGTGGCCGCGTCACAGACACCATCGCGCGGGGTCAACCCACGCGGTGTGGGCTTGGCGCTGACGAGGCTTTCAGCAGGTGCTGGTACACCCAGCGCCACAATCCACCCGATGAGTAATAGCAACACGATGGCAGCAAGTAAAAACGATAGGGTTTGATGGCGTTGACCGCGCTTGGCTTTCTGTTTGCTCATGAGTGGGTTCCTCATCCATCGACGCTCAAGCATAGTATAACGTAGTTTGTCGTTGGTATTGACGATGACGGTGGGTGTACGTGGGCCAAACGTCTGCCGTGCACCGCTTTTTTGGCGTGTTTATATTTCAGAATGAGGATGTTTTTGCAGGGGCAAGACACTGCCTTGCCTGGGGCTTGGCATGCCAAACCCCTAGGTCACCCGCTTTCAGATCACGATTACAGCCTAGTTATCCGAGGGCCGGGGAATGTCTGTTGTGGGGTCGTGGGCCAGGATCTGCTCCAGCGCTGCCGGCGTGGGGTAGCCATTGATGCCTTGTTTAGCGCGGCCAATTGGGAAGGGGTCAATCGCCCCTGATGACGCGCCCATCATACGCTGAATCGCAATCATCTCCTGGGTGGTCAGGGTCGCCATGGTGCCTTGCTCGTTGTCATGCTCCTGCGTACCGAACGCGCGATGGAAGGCAATCCGCTGGAACTGTACGCTGGCCATATTGGCCACAATCAGCGCATTGGGGTTAAAACCATGCGGCAGCAGGTCACGCTGACGGATGAGCAGAATGCTTGTTACCAGCAGGGCCGTACCCAGCCATTGACCTGTCGTCAATGTCTCGCCCAGCACAACCGCCGCCAGGATCAATGCAACCGCGATTTCGGTAATGCCCAGGATAGCCGTCTGCATGCCGCCCAGGAACTTGACGCTGGCGAACATGGCCAGCCGGCTGAGCGCCGTCGTCAGGCCCAGCAGGGCAATCGGTACGATGGTGGCTTCAAACACAGGGGCGGTCATGGGTGGGCTGACGGCCAACCAGACCATCGTGACGACAACGGCCATTGTCGTCAGCGTATACAGCGTGAAGGTGAAAGCTGGCATCTCATACAGAATATACTGGCTGAGGATGACCGTCGCCGCAAACATGAGCGCATTGGCTAGCATCAAGCCCACGCCGAGCCAGTTCAATTGGCCGCCCAACCCGGTAATCATGGTCAGTGCCGTCATCGCCATCAGCACGCGGACGAGGGTGCGTTTGTTCGCGCGTTGGCCGCCAATCCGCGATAGCAGCACGGCAAACGCCAGATACGAGCCATTAATCAACTGCACCAATGAGGCATCTAATAGTTCCAGACCGCCATAATAAAACAGCGACCCGATGCCATTGATGATCCCGATGATGATACAGCCCAATAACCCCGCCGGATAAATATAGATATAGCGCCGCAAAAACAGCAGATAAAAGCCCCACAGCAGCAGCACAGCCAAAATCGTACGCAGGGCAGCTACCGTAAAACCATCAGCACCAGCATCGATTGCCAGCTTGCCGAAGATAGGTGCCACGCCCAAAAAGAGCGGTGTCGCTAAAGCTGCTGTAATGCCACCGAGTTTGGACTGTTCGGATTCATGATTCATAGGTACGGGCTGACCTGCTAATTGGCTATGTCAGGTGCAAAGTCAGGGCTTAGCTTGCGATTTTTCTGTGTCATGGCATCTGGGTGTTCAATCGGTAGCTCGACAAAAAATTCGCTGCCGGGCATCGCTTCTGGATCGTGACCGTCACTCTGGACCCAGATTTTACCTTGATGCGCTTCAATGATACCGTGACAGATCGATAGGCCCAGGCCCAATCCACCGCCACCAAAAGCGGTCTTGCTGGTCGAGTGCAGTTGAATATCCCCTGTGATGTGCATCCGCTTGAAGATGTTTGCCTGTTTTTCAGGCGCGATGCCAATGCCGGTATCGCGCACACTAAACTGGACTTTTTCTGTGTTATAGGCGCAGTTCAAATAAACCTGGCCACCGTCCGGCGTGTATTTGATGGCGTTGCTCAGCAAGTTGTTGATGGCCACGTAAATCATCTCAGGATCAACATGGACCTGGGTTGGCCAATCATACTGACGGTAGCGCAGTTGAATGTTTCGTAATTGCATGGCTTGGCTGTAATTATTAACCACATTTTGGACCAATTCGGCCATATTGGTTTCGCGGATGTTGAGGTCAATGCGGTTGACGATGATGCGGCTGGTCGTCAGAATTTCTTCGACCACATCCTGCATACGATCGACCGAATCCGCCAGCCCGTGGAACAGCATACGGGTATTCTCATCGGCGTCCATCAAGTTGTTGAGTTCGGGGGCGTCAATCAGCAGGCGCATATAGCCTGTGATGAGCGTCAGTGGCGTGCGCAACTCGTGCGAGGCCAACTGGATAAAATCGTCTTTGGTGCGGTCCAACTCTGTGAGTTCACGGTTGCTATCTTCCAGATCCCGGATGCGGCCCTCAAGGCGGCTGACGACATCACGCAGATAGGCCATGCGCGCCATTTCGAGCTGGCCTGTATCGCTGACGACGCCATCACGGCCCCCATGCATAAAATACTCGACATGCTCAACGATTGTATGGGGATCAATGGGTTTGTCGATAAAGCCTGTGATACCGACGGCCAAGCTCAGGGCGCGTTCTTCCATCGTGATGTTATCGGACAGGCCCACAATCGGCGTATGGACGAAGCGGCGGTCAGACCGCAGCATGACGGCCAATTCACGCGCGGTCATATCTGGCAGGTAAATGCCCGTAATGACCATACTGGGGCGTTCCCGGCGGGCGATGTCTAGCCCATCGACAGCTCGGCGTGCCCCTAGCAAACGATATCCCGATGCCTTCAGGCTTTCATACAAAGTCCGAACGGCAATCAGATCGTCATCGATAATAAGAATTGTATGCGGACGATTAAACACCGCAGTATCCAGTGTAAACTGACGAAAAGTTAAAAGCAGGATAGGTAAGTGGAGCCTACCTTATGTCCATTATAGGCCGGAATCGGCCTGAGTTTTCAGTCACAATACTTAAGAAATCAAACATGCGACCTGTTCTGGGTCGCATGTCCATGAGGTAATCATAATTCGATGTGTCAGGGGCTAAGTGGCGCTCAGTTCAGGCGTTGCATCAGGCTTTCGATCATCGACTCATCAATGAAAGAACCTTTTTGCAGGACCATTTCCGCATTCTCGTTAAGGTACTGCTGCTCGTGGACCGTCAATTCCTTGGCCGTTACCACCACCACCGGGATGTGCTGCAAGCTGGCGTCGGCCTTCAGGATTTCAATGACCTGGAAACCATCCACATCCGGCATCATCAGGTCCGTGATGACCAGATCAGGCTTGATGTCGCGTACCAGGTTTAGGCCACTTGCGCCGTTTTCCGCCAGGTAGACTTCACAGTTTTCACGGGCATTCAAAATGCGGACCATCAGTCGGGCGGCAGCTTCATTGTCTTCCATGACCACCACGCGCCGCAAATCGTCGCCAATGCGATGTACCACGCTGCTCAACTCGTCCATAGGGATGGTGTGCGTACGGGCCGTGTTGGACATATCGACCTGCTTTTGCCAGCGCTCTCCCAGGATGCGCTTTTCGACGGGCAGCGTATGGCCGGAAGCGTTGACGACCACCACGTCATCTGGTTTGATGATGCCTTTGCGCACCATGCGGAACAAACCCGCCAGCGTGACGCCTGTCGCGGGTTCGACGGAAATACCATCGTAGCGCGCCAGCATTTTAATCGCATTGAAGGCATCTTCGTCGGAAGCCGCCTCAAAGTGCCCGCCGTGCTCCTGCACATAATCCCAGAGAATTTCGTAAGCTCGGCCTGGGTTGCCCGTCGCCAACGTCACAATCACCGTGTCGGATGTCTCTTTCGGGGTAGCGACCCGCTGACCGCGCTCGAAGGCTTCTACCATCGGCGCGCAGCCCGAAGATTGAATCATGCCGAATGAGGGCATCTTATCAATCACCCCGAACTCCATCAATTCTTCAAAACCGTTGCCCACACCAATCGGTCCCAGGCCACCGCTGACCCCCTGTAGGTACCAGTCCGGCGCGCGCCACCGTTGGCCATTTTCCAGTTCATCGCCCAACTGCTCGGCGATCTCATAGGCCATCGTTTTCATGCCTTCGGTCGCCGCGACGCTCTTGATGCCTTTATCGAGGAAAATCTGTTTGTTCTTGGCAAAACTCGCCGCCAAGGCTTTGGTCTGGTCATACGTACCGGTCGTGCCGATGATTTCCGCGCCGTACAGGGCGGCTTCGCGCATTTTGTCATTGGGCGTCAACTGTGGGAAGAATGCCCACAGCTTGATGCCAGAGCGCGCGGCATAAGCCGCATAAGCGATAGCCACATTACCCGTGCTGGCGACAACCACCTCATCGATGTGCATTTCCGCCAGGGCACTGATCGCGACCGTTGCCTGTCTGTCTTTAAAGCTGCCCGTAGGTCCCTGGCGCTCATCTTTGATGTACAGGTTTTTTAAACCCAGGCTGGCCGCCAGCGCACGGCTCTTAATCAGCGGTGTGCCGCCTTCGCCCATCGTGATGATATTTTTGGTGTTGTAGATGGGCAACACTTCATGGTAGCGCCACAAGGTCTGTGGGCGCATTTTAAGTTCTTTGAGCCACGCACGCACGTCAAACCCACCGAAGTCATAGCGCGGCTTCATGATCGTTTCACCACAGTTTGCGCATTTACCTTTAAATGCGTACATGGGTGTCTCTGTGTGGCAGTACGTGCATTCTAGGTTGATGACTTTTCGTCGAGTATCGATGGTCATATTTGCTTTCTTATGGGTCCCATTATGTTACATGGTAAAGCAACGCTCAACTAACAGGATCATATCGGGTCTTGGGTGTGTGTCCAATGCCTATGTGAACACATTGCCCCGTAACACAAAGACGCTATGAAAGCGTCTTTGGCATATCCGTATCAATTGTAGTCCACCCACAGTTATGAAACCGTTAAGTTTTGTAAGATTTAGGTATTCATACTGAGATTGTCACGCACATCTGTTAGTAAATTGTCCAGCGCTTCCTGGCTGATGGTAGCTTTGTACAGGATGCATAGGTCCTCGAGTTTTGCTTTCTGATCGGAATCCAGGTCCGTTTCGCTGGTCACGATAATGATCGGGATCGTCTGTGTCTCCGGGTTGGCGCGCAGTTCTTCCAGCACGGTGAAGCCATCCATTTCCGGCATCATCAAGTCCAGGATAATCAAGTCGGGTTGGCGGCGCGCGACCATCGAGATGCCTTCCCGGCCATTATCTGCGCTGAATACGCGATAATTGCCATGTGCCGTCAGCAACTGCATCAACAGGCGGATGCTGTCGGGTTGGTCATCGATGATGAGGATACGCTCGCGTTGGCTTTCCAACTCGGCTTGTTTGACAGCTTCCAGCAGTTCATCGGGCATAAAAGGACGCTGTAGGATAGTATGCGCGCCCAGGCGATAAGCCCGTTCCGTCTCATCGGATAGGCTGGCGATCACTACCGGGATGTCAAAGGTATCGTCGCGCTCTTTCAACTGCTCCAGGATGTTCCAACCCTTACCATTGGCGAAGTTGACGTCCATCACAATTACCGTCGGGCGCAGATTGCTAGCCATCGCCTGGGCATAGGCGGCATGGTCGGCTGTGTAGACCTCGACCCCATCGCGTTGCAGCACTTTACGATACTGATCGACCATATTTTTGTCATCTTCGATCAGCAAAACATCGCGCTTTTGCGGTAGGGCGGGCATGTTATTTGGCGGTGTCAGCGCACTGCTTTTGCTAGCCTGCGTTTCTTTGCTGCCGTTGGCGCTTCCATTGTGGCCATTTGGGGCCGCTTCTTTAGGTTGTTGAGGCGCAGTCGGCTTTGCAGGCAGCTTGGTATCCATGACGGATTGTTTTTGTGTTTGTTCGCCTGGGCTGTCTTCCTCGTTTGCCTCATCCTCGTCAACGGGCTGCGTTGGAATCGTAACGGTGAAGGTGGACCCGACATTGACCTCGGATGCAACAGTGAGTTCACCACCCTGTAGCTCTGCTAGCGATTTAGAGAGCGGTAGGCCCAGGCCCGTACCGCCGACTGTCCGCGTCAAGGAGTTGTCAACCTGGCGGAATTGCTCGAACAAAATCGGGATGTCGGACTCGGCGATGCCAATGCCCGTATCAACCACATCAATGCGCACCAGGCTTTCGCCATTTTGTTCGATGGCATACGCGCGGATGGTGATGGAACCATCGTTTGTGAACTTAACGGCGTTGTTAGTCAGGTTGATGAGAATCTGGCGCGAGCGGAATTCGTCACCGAACGCCGGTGGCAAGTTCGGCGCAACTTCAACGCGCAAATCGACAGTTGGCTTCTCTTTCAGCAGGCCAATCGTCATCGATTTGACGCTTTCCAGCATCGGCTTGATCTCGAAGTAATCCAGCTTCAGCGACATCTTATTGGCTTCGATCTTGGCCTGATCGAGGATATCGTTAATCAGGTTGAGCAGGTGGTTGCCGCTGTTATAGATCGTGGTCAGGTCTTGCTCCTGCATTTCCGTCAGCGGCCCGTCGATGCCTTTCAGCATCACACGGCTAAAGCCAATAATGGAGTTCAGCGGCGTGCGCAATTCATGGCTCATCGCTGCCAGGAACTGGCTCTTCAGGCGGTCGAGTTCACGCAATTGCTCATTGGATAGCTGGAGCTTCTCTACCAGCAGCGTATTCTGAATAACGGCTGCCAGCGAGCCGACCAGCGTAATCGTCAATTGCACAACCGCATCGTTAAAGGCTTTTGAACGCCGTGCCTCTAGTACCAGCACACCGACTAACTCCGAACCCGACACAATCGGGACCAGCAGCGCGCTGTTTGATTCTGGGTGGATGGGGACATACTCAGAGTGCATTGCAATCCGGTTGATCACCATCGGCCTGCGCGTACCCGTCACCTGGACGATAGCGCGGGTGGTGTCATCCAGATTGATTTCTTCCAGTTCACTCAGGTCGTCACCATAGTTGACGCCTGCTGACGCCTTCAGGGTCATCAAGGCATTGCCTTCATAATCCTTGTATAACTGCGGCAGATAGATCATGACCGTATCGACGTTCATCGTTTGCTGGACGCGCTCGCTGATCGCGTTTAGGGCGTCGTCCAGACTATCCGCAGATGCCGCCGTTGTCGTCATATCCAGCAGGAAGCTCATATCGCTGGCACGATGTTGGGCATCTTCATACAGATGAGCGTTGTCGATAGCAATGGCAATCTGGGAGGCCAGCGACGTCAAGACCTGGATGTCATCTTCAATGAATGCGTTTGGCTCGTTCGACTGTACATCGAGCGCACCTAGCACCTTGCCTTTGGTCATTAGCGGCAGGGCCATTTCGGATCGTGTCAGTGGCAGGACTGGATTCGCGCGGTGTACGACGCTCGCATCTGTGGTATCCAGCGCAATGGTCGGCTCCGTGCTGGCTGTCACACGCCCAATCACGCTGTCGGAGCCTTTCTTGAGTTTATGGCCTTTGGCTAGTAGGGCTTCACCAGCCTGGCCGGTGCTGGCCTTGAGCAAGGCCCATTCGTCAGCTTCATCCATCAGGAAGATCTGAACGTGATCGTAGCTA
The DNA here is from genome assembly GCA_002699585.1 of Anaerolineaceae bacterium. Lineage (GTDB taxonomy): Bacteria > Chloroflexota > Anaerolineae > Aggregatilineales > Phototrophicaceae > Phototrophicus. The sequence goes on from PABP01000014.1 coordinate 867,927, forward strand.
AACTGTTTCTGAATCAGATCGACGACCTGCGGCAGCAACACGTTAAGGTCCAGCAGTTGGCTGGCGCGCTGGCTGATCTCCGCCGATGTCTGTAACTGGCGTGCACGCCGTTCGATTTGCTCAACTAGCCGGGATGCTTCCAAGGAGAGCGAGGTTTGTTCTGCAAACGACTGGAAAATACGCACATGCTGATCGTTGTAGTTAAATGGCTCGCGCGATCCAATCCACATCGCGCCCAGGCCGTGGCCACCCACACGCAGCGGCATGATGACCACCGAGCGCGCATCCAGGCTTTCAATACTGGCCTGTTCCATTATGTCCAGGTCTAGGTTTTCGTCATAGATGTCAGCGATGGTGATAACCTGATCCGTCGCCAGAAGCGACCATGCCGGGAACTGGTCCGGTGTCAGCGTGACACCCGTTAGTTCGACATCGCCATCTGGCGACCAACTCGCCGCGATTTCTAATAAGCTGCCTTCCTCATCCCACTCGGAGCGCTCCAACACGGCGATGAACACCAGGTTTACATGTGGTTCGATCAGGTAATTGACGATGACATCCACAATCTCCTGGACGTTATCGACCTCGATCAAGGCTCGGCTGGCCTGGTAGAGCGTACTGGTTTCGTTCAGCGTGCTCTGGATTTGTTGCAGCAGCATCTGATTATCCAATACCACCGAGGCACTGGCTACGATGGTATTCATCAAGCGCCTGAAATCATTGCCGAAGGCGCGTGGCTCAGTATAGCCAATGATGAAACGCCCACTGGGCACGTCCTGCACCCGCAGATCCAATGCGACACAGGCGGCGATATTCTTGGTATTCAACAATTCATGGCCGATGGCGCCCAGTTCATCAAGTGCAATATCCTCAATATAGAGGCCATCACGCGTATCCAGTGGCAGCGTAACCAGATGCTCCATATTCAGGCCATTTTCAATGCTTTCCTCAAACCCTTCAGAGGCCATTTGTAGGGTCTGCTCATCGGTATTATCTCTCAGGTAAATCGCATACATATCCGCATCCAGGCTGCGTAGTGTGTCCACGATGGCATCTGTCAGCGAGAAGGCATCCGTCGCCTGGTTAATATTGGTGGATGCATTGTAAAGTTGTGCCGTCTGATTCAGGGCGTTTTGTGTGCTGACCACCAACATGCGATTTTCCAGTGACGTACTGGTGATGTCACTCATGGAGAGCAGCGCGCGTTCTTGTTCTGGTGTCAGGCTGTGGGATTTCTGGTTTGTGAGGACCAACCATCCCAACGGCATTTCGCGGCTGGTCGAGCGCATCGGCACGGCCAGCAAGCTGCCAATTTGCATCTCAGATAGCATCCATTCCATCTCTGGCGACAGATCTTCAAGGTCATCAGTATCGTTGATGCGCACCATATCATGCGGAGAGAACAGGCTCGCCAGTCGTTCAGGGTCAGGCACAGTCTGGATCATATCGCGGACGGATTCCAGTCGATTCTCGTTTTCGTTGTAAAGAATGACGTGGATGTCATCCGACTGTTGCAGCGACATATGGACCAGGATCGTATCCAGCAGTTCTTCGATGTTCCCCGCTTCGATCATGGCTCGCTGCGCTTCATACATCGTGACAGTTTCGCGCAGGGTTTCCTGTAGCGTATTTTCCAGGTTACGGATATTGCTGATGTCCTGTAGTGCAATCACGATGCCGCGCAAGTTGCCATCCGCGTTGGTGATAGGGGCAGCATTCATCAGCATATCAATGCGATAGTCATCGGTGATGATGGCGATGTCGTCGGTGGTCGTAGGTTCCTTTGTTTCCCTGGCGATATACAACGCCAACTCGTCAATCGGGTAGGGCATATTGGTGCCGCTGCGATACAGGTTGTAGACTGCCGGGTCAAAGGGCTTGTCCATCTCAACGGGACGTCGTAGCAGGTCTTCCGCCTGTCTATTGTGCTGCATCGGGATAAAGGTCTGCGGATCAACCACGATGACGCCTGTTGGCATTCTCGCCAGGATAGCGTCCAGGTTGCGGCGTTCATCTTCCGTCGCACTCAGCAGGGATTGGCGATCCAATGCCGACGAAAGCAGTGTCGCTGTTGTCTCTAGGTAGCGCACATATGATGCCTTGAAAACATTGCATTGACTGGAGCGAACGATCAACACACCGAACCACTTTTGGCCAGTGCTCAGGCTGATGGCGACCGCTTCACCGTGTCCTTCTGGCTGGAGGATATGAGCAATAGCCGGATCAACCAGCTCGCCAGTTTCGTCAGATGTGTGATAGATGCCACTGTTTAACTGTAAGAAACTGGCGAAAGGTACATCATGATGGTCAATGACCGTGCCTGTTTCCGGTGTTCGTTCGGCATCCTCGTTGCTCAACCATTGGAAGGCATACGTCAGTTGGGACGCGCTCTCGCTGGGTACTGGCTTGGCCAGCAGCAGCGAAATAGAAATATCCAACGACTTGCCCTGCTCATCATCCACCAATGGGCTGCTGAGATGTAGCGCCATTGATTCATAGATTGCCGCATTGTCTGCTGCAGTGGCAATCGCGCGGCTGGCAGCATACAGCCGGCGGGCCTCATTTAGGGCCGCTTCTGTCCGGTCGAGCAGACGTTTATTTTCGATCTGCGTGCTCATCTGCGAACTAAGCGCTAGGAAGCTGTCGATATCTTCGTTGTCTGTGCTCACATATTGCTGGGCGGTGATGATAAATAAGCCCAGGAACTGGTTAGACGCAAACAACGGGAAAAGGGCCAGGAATTGTGCCCCAATCTCGTGGACCCACTCCAACAGCGGGTTTTCATCTGCTTGGTTGATCTGGGTTGTGAGCACCAGCGGTGAGCGATCTTGCAAGAAATGGTCGTCGACAATAGACAGGTTCACCGTCTGTCTTATCTTGGTGACGAGGCCTGCTTCTGTCCGGGCAATGAAGTGCAATGACTCTGGCCACGGCGTGCTGGATACGTCACTATCGACCAGACCGAGCCAGAAGTCAAAACTATCCTCATTAGATGTGATAAGGGCCGCTTGCAGCGTATCCTCAATCGTTTGGCTGGTGTTAATCAGACGGCTGGCGACATACAGGCGCTCATTGCGCGTCAGCGCACTTTCGATTTGATCGAACAGCACGCGGTTATCGACTGCGACACTCATCTGGCTAATCAAAGCCCGTAGGATACGCATTTCGCGTTCATTAAACGCGCGTGGGGTGTCATAACGCAACTTGATAAAGCCACGCCATAAGCCACGAACATTTAATGGTATGACCACAAAAGCTGTTTGCTCGGTTAAACCCGCGTGGGGTATGGCGTGTTTGAAGCCCTCCGGCATGGTGGCAGCCGTCATGATGTGAATGTCGGTTGGGTCCAACCACTGGAGCCACTCGCTACTGCTGGCCTTGATCGTTTCACCGACCTGGATGCCATCAACCGTCGTGCCCGTCAGTTCCGTTAGGGTGGCAATCGTGGTCCCCTGGTGGTTCTCCAATGGAACATTGTCAAACAGCCATAGATGAATGTCGGATGAATCCACGAGCACACCACTACGGATGGCTTCGAGTACATCGGAGAGCGAGTCCGCCGAACTGAGCTGGCTGCTGAGGTAATACAGCACCGACGTTTCAGACAGGGTCAATTGCGTTTCCTGGAACAAACGGGCATTTTCCAGCGCCAGCGCTACGCGATTTGCGACCGTATCCAGGATAAGTTGGTAATCTTCGCTGAGGACCTCATCCGGGTTGATCCCGACATCCAGTGAGCCAATTTCTTCGCCTCGCACACGGATCGGCGCGCTTAATGTTTGATCCTGCTCACTTAAGGGCTCCCCGTATGCTGTGAAGACGTCCATGTCTTCATCAAACTTTGACCATGCTTCTCGTGTAAGCTGACGATTCAGCTTCTCGATTTCAGTTACACGCGCGCTGGATTCTTGTTTGAGCCGGGCATTATGGATCGCAATCGCGAATTGATCCGCAATTAACTGGAAAGTGGGTAGGTCATCGCTGTTAAAAGCATGTATCTCACGGCTCTGTATATCGAGTATGCCCATCACATTGTCTTTGATGTGCAGCGGTAAGGCTAATTCGGAGCGTGTTTCTGGTAGCAAGGGATTGTGAAGATGGTTTGCATTTTTCGCTTGGGTATCGTCAATGCTAACCGGACGATTTTCGCGGGCGGCCACCGCAACGACGGATCGCGTGTCAGCAGTCAAGGGAATGCGATAATTTTGATCCAATAACTGTCGTCCAGTCTCACCGCGACTGTAACTCAGGACAGCGAATTCCTTGAAGTCATCGATGAAAAATACCTGGGCATGATAATGTCCCAGGCTGCTGCATACCAGGTTCAGCGCCCTGTTGACCAGGGTATCCAGGTTATCAATTGTCACCATCTCATGGCCCAGATAACCCGCCACCTGCATATTCCGATTATGCTGTTCCGTCCGGGCGATAAGTTCCTGGTTTAAGTTCTCGATATGTTCTGAAACATGCTCGGCTGCCGTGACCAGTTGGGCTGGCGTGGTGCTCATCATAGTGCTGCTGTCGTTTGTAACCCGGCCCTCGTTGGCTAACTGCTGGACCAAATCAGAAGCGACCTCAAAGTGCTGCGTTAACCGTGACAAATAGGTGCGTAGGAAGAGTGTAATCGCCAACCCAAGCGCGGCCGTCGTCACGATAACCAGGACGATAGCAAAAATATCTTTGGAATACGCTGTGAAGAAATCACTGACCAGTACCAGCTTCCACATCGCATTGTGGACCCCGTCCAGGTCAATGCGGCGTGTCGATATGATGTTTGTGTTATCGAACTGATGGATGAAATCTTTGTCAGTAGCTGTCAGCGTGTCGGTAATCCGGCTATACAGCTCATTAAACGTTTCATTACCCTCTTCGGGATGCAAGTTCGCAAGGAAGTTGCTCGTCAGGTCGCCACTATCGGCCAGGTAAACATTATCGTTGGCCACGAACAGCAAATGATCGGACTGCGCGACCTGGACAACACTATCAGGGCTGGTGGCGCTGTTAATCACATCCGTAAATGCACGACTATCGATAACAAACTGAAGCACGCCACTAACCTGGCCGCTATCGTCATAAACAGGGGCCAAGAGGTCGAAATGAGCATGTGGTGGATTATAGAGTGTGCCATTTTCTGTCAGATGCGTCTGGTAGTTCCCCATGACGATGTCACGGACATCACCAGAAACAATGCTTTGGAAACCTGGCTCACTGGCAATCTCGTCATTGTATGTGCCTTCGATTGGATGCTCAACAACCTGGACATCCCCATATTGTTTGATGACTTCCAGGTGAACATTTCCATCTATATCAATAAAGCGTGCTGCAATCCCGCTCTCGTCACGGGCGATGGCTGTCTGCATTTCAAGCAAGGCCGCACGGCCAATACTCTCATAACCCTCAGATACATAAATCATCTCTGAACTATGAGCTAAGTTGGATAGTGTCCTGATATGCCTATTCAACTCCATCTCGATGATGCTTTTGGCACGGTTCAGGATCGCCACGTGCTGATCCTCTAGCTTGTGGCGCGCATCAACGCCAATTGACACAATCGCGACCATACCCAGGATGACTAATCCAAGCGTAATAAAGGGGATGATCTGCCGAAGCATCGACTCGGCGATAGAGTCAGATGGGGATCTATTTTGTCTCACAGTGTCTATCATGTAACCTGACCTCATTTAGTCATTCAGAGGTGATCTGTTTGCCGTCATTGTCAGTTTATGCTGTCGTCCCGACCAGAGCCGTACGCTCAGTTTGGCTCCATGTTGCGGTCATTCGGCTCAGGGTAGCCTGCTCTGTCGGGACCATCTTCAGCCGTTGTTATCATCTCTGTATGCAAACGGGCGTTGACCTTTGGCGTCCGCAACACGCGGCTCACTTCTGAAATGGCCGTTTGCAAAATGTCCGCGATCTCTGTCTTGCCCGTGATGCGTGCGGAAATCTCGTTGACGATGCGCTCGCGTTCTGCCGTCTGTCGGCTCTCGTTGAACAAACGCGCATTATCGATACCTAATGCCAAGCGTCCGACGAGTTCTTCGGCCAGCATGACCAATTCAGGATGGAAATCGGACTGGCGGACTTCGTACTCCGCAAACCCCAGGATTTGTTCTCGCAAAATAATCGGCACCACAAAAGGAACCGTATCCTGATCTGTGGGTGCGCCGATGACGGCCTGTCCTTCTTGCTGGGCGATTTGCGTCAATTCGCTGAAGTCGTAGCCTGTATTGTGGCCGCTCGCACTGGATATCTCACGACGACGTTGATGCAACATGTACTCGGCCCAGCGATTCTGGATTAGCTTCTGCTGGTTGGTTTCCAGGTCGCTCAAGAAGCGCTGGCTTTCTGTATAAAGCCGTGCGTTTTCAATCGCGATTGTCAACTGATCGGCGAGCATACCCAGGGCATTAATCATCGACTCGTCGAAACTGTCGCTGTAGCGGCTCTGTACGTCAAGCGCACCGATGATGCGCTCGCTGATTTGCAACGGAATAGCCAACTCGGCGCGTGTCTCAGGCAGGAACTCATTGCGGCGATGGACATCACTCGCGGTCGTATCGCGTGCGACAATGGGTTGCCTATGGTCTGTCACCTGGCCGATGACGCTCACACTGCCCACCTTTAGACGATGGCCGCGTGCCAACAGGTTTTTGCCAGCCTCGCCCGTGCTGGCGGCCAGTACAGCGAATTCGCTATGGGCGTTGACGATGAAAATCTGCGCATGATAAATCTCATCGAAACGCTCAACGATCCGGTCGACGACCTGGTCCATCAAGCGCTGGACATCGCGTTCTTTGATGGCAACCTGGCTGATTTCTTGAATGATACGCAGGTCACGCGCCATCCCTTCCAGACGATTTTCCATGTCGATTTTGTTGGCCAACAACGTCTGCCGGGCTTGCAAGAACGTGTTCGTTAATTGGCCTACCTCATCAGTGCGTTGGCTTGGCTGCATAGGTGTTTCGTAGTCACCACCACGCAGGTCATTTATGCGCTTGGTCAGTGCTTTGATAGGTTGGGCGATACTGCGATTGAGGATAGCTGCAACGCCAAATAAAGTAGCGAGACTCATCAAAATAATCAGGCCCGCCGCAACAAAGGGTTGTATATCGACTATGTCCGCGCTCTGAGTTGCGTTGATTTCAGTAATGAGCGCAAAATCCTGACCATAAATATCGACGATGGAATAATGGCCGATGACCTCGCGTTCCTCGTCAGTACCCGGTGCAATCGTGTATGTTGATGTTTGCTCTGCGATGCTGTTGATCGCATATTGAGCACCATCTGCCAGCAAGGATGCCGCCGTAACCAATCCCGCTTGTGTCAAGTTCTGGCTGGTGATGAAGGCTTGCTCCGTGACGATGCCTGCTTCCGATGGCAGGATTAAATAACTATAGGGCACATTCCCATTCAGTCGTGACGGCTCAAATATATCGGCAATCATCTGGTTGGCATCAATACGGGTGAATAAGAACCCTCTATGTCGCCTATCATCGAAGGACAGGACGTTCACAATATCAAACACGACCGATGTGGGTCCCTGGGTGACCACGAGTCCCTGACTGATGCCTCTGTTAGCCAACTGTAATGCCTTCACAAAGGTCGGTGTCTCGCTCAAGTTCATATTGCGAGGGGTCGCCACACTATCCGCTGTCATATCGACATAAATGATGGCTTGTCCTGCGTCATTGACCAGCCAGCCTTGTTGATATGCAGACTCAGGATGTTCACTGTATTCCGTCTGGATAAATCCGGCGACTTCCATCAATTCGCTGGTGCTTGCTTCGCCACTGAGACCTTGCTGAATGATGTCGTACCACTCATCATCTACCAAACGGGCACTTAGCGTGACCTGATTACCAATGGTCTGGTCTACTATCTCCTGCATCGCGCGTTCGTTGAGTAGGGCTGTTTCTTCGATGAATGTCTTTAGCAGCTCGTCATAGGACGTATTTGCGGCTGTAGACAGCACAACAAACAAGCCCAGGGCTGGTAAGATCATCGCCAGGGCCATGAAGAAAAGGATGCGATTATGAAGTGACGACGTTAAAGCTTTCATGCGCGTTCCTCTGCATGATCGCGGCCATTATCAAGATGACCATGCGGTTGCTCCGACGATGCATCCGTCTGTGAGCGTTTAGCGTGATATTCGGTGTCTTGCGGTTTGATGCGGATGCGCGTCTGGACTGCGCCTAACGTACTGTTGAATTGCTCCGCTGCGATGGCCAACACGGTATCGATATGGGTTGTACTCAACAGCATCTGGCCAACTTCGTTCGCCATAATTTCACGATGGGCGATGGCTTCACTCTGTTCAAACAGAATTCTATTTTCAATTGCCATGGCCAAGCGTTGAGCCACCTGCCGTACCAAGTCTAACTGTGCCTGCGTCATCCTCACCTGGGCAGGCATCGTAAATGAGAGTGCGCCCAGGGTTGTCCCACGCAGAAGGATGGGCACCATTACGATTTGCTCGTTGGTTTCCGGCTGCATTTCGATATGCAGATCATCACGCTCAAGTGCCTCTTGGATTTCTGGCGTTAGGGCATCATTGGGTAGGGCTGTTCCTGAGTGGTCACTGATGTCGAAACCAATCAATGACTCGTCGCTACCAATGTGCGACGACGAGGTCAGACCATGCAAGGGCAATTGACGGTTGCTATCCTGATGGTCACGCTGGCGCTGGATCGCCACTTCCTTTTCCTTCAGCTTGGTCCCTAAATCCGCTACCTCTCGCTGGTATCCCAGCTTTTGGGCTATCTGGGTGGCTACCAACTGCAAAATACCGCTGGAACTTTCATTAATCATGGTCGCACGATGTGACTGGACATCGAGTACGCCCAGGAGTCGGCTGTCATAGATGAGCGGCAAACTGAGGCTGGTAGCCATACCGGGGTAGTGATGGGAGCGAAGGGCATACAGATCCGTATTATGGACGATTATTGGCTGTAGACTCATGATGGCTTTGCTAATGCCGGAGTCGCGCAGAGATTTGCTGTTGATCGGCGTCATGGCTTCTGAAGAAGACCGCGTAACATGCCTCTGGAACGTGCCATCGAACTCAGTCAGGTAAACATGCGCGATGTCATAGCGCATCGTGTCCTCAATGTTGACAAGTAATGCCTGCAAAAGTTGGATGTCACTTGCGTATTGATCGCTATCGACAAAGCGCGAAAGCGTCGTAATGGCACCCTGAATGGTCCGGTTGGTTTTGGTCGCGGCGCTCTGTACCGAGGTGACAAATGCAACAATCAATAAGCTGGAGCCTACTAACACGGCACTCATACTCAGCAAGTATTCAAAAGTAGATAGATTCTGATCCTCCAGGATGGGATTGATAATCCCGAACGCGCCAATAGCTAAAGCCAACAGCGTTGTCAAGATAGCCCCGCGAGTTCCAAACAACGTTCCACCGGCAATTATCAAGGCGATGACGGATAGTCGACCATGGCCATCCTCGTTGAACGCCATCATCCCCGTAATCAGCAGCAGGACGACCAACGTCAGATAACTGGCCGCTTGCAAGTGTCCGTTCTGCACGGCGACATATATGGCCAGGGTTATCGGCATACTGAGCACCAGCAAAATTATCTGTGTCGATATAGGTTCGCCTGCTAGCGATAGGTTGATGAAGCGTACAATCGTGAATGTGATGGCCAGTATTAGCGTGCTCATCACGCTGACAATCAGCCCGCGTGCCCGGATATTATTGATCGGGTCGTGGTAGTCGTACCGCAGCCGGAAAAGATTAAACGGATTCATACTCGTGTTTATGTCCGCGCTCATGCCGTGCCCCCGTCCCTATCATTCGCATCCGAGGGCTGTGATGTCGCCGAATGTGATGCCGTATTGCCCTTGTGCCCGTTCGCATGACCATTTTGTGTAACCTTGTCATTGGAAACCGTCGCAGGTTGCACGATCGCATAATGCGATGCGGTTGGGTTTTGCTTCATACGGATTGTGGCAGATTTTGCACCCAGGCTGGAACTCAGACCCTCCAACGCAGTCTTGAGCAGTGATTCGACCGTATCCGCCGATTGGAAATCCGTTACGATGCCGGAAATGATCTGCTCGTTAAAACTTGCCTCCTGGATTTCTTCGAATAGGCGTGCATTATCCAGGCTGACTGCCAGCCGCTGACCAACGCCTTCAATAATATCAACCAGCTCCAGCTCAATGTCCGCTTCTGAGGGTGGGATTTCAACCTCAATTGCCCCAATCGTTTCTCCGCGTAATAACAGCGGCATGGCGACAACGCGTTGTTGACCCCGCTTCTTCACGACGGGTTGTTGCTCTTTCACCGATTCGATCATCGCGTCTGTCCACTCGACTTTTGTTTTGAACCCCGCCTCTGAAAGGTGGATTCCCGTGAACTTTTCGCGACCCAGCATGTATTTTTCCCACGCCTCCCGTGTCAGCGTGCTGTTTAATCGGCGGATCTCGACCAGGCTTGTCTCCGACTCGGCCAGTAAATGTTGGTTTTCCAACACGCTGTGCTGCTGTTGTTCAAACAACAGCGCATTGCGGATAGCTGTTGCCAACTGGCTGGCCAGTACCTTGAGTGCTTGTTGCTCAACCTGACTGAATATGCCCGTTTGCGTACTCTGGACATCCAATATGCCAATGACGCGATTATTATCTAGCAATGGCGCCATAAATGCGGATCTCGTCGTAGGCGATAGTTCAGCGTAACGCATCTCTGAAGAATCTGTTTGCTCGACCGTCACGGTGTCATGCAATCGTGCAACACGGCCAATCAGGCTTTGAGCGTTAAATGACAACCGTTGCTGCGCTGTCAATGTATCCGCTGAGGGTTGCGTCGTCGCTCGCAGCTCACCCTGGAGTGTTGCTTCGTCCACAGTATAAATTTGCACTTGCGAATAGCCAAAGCGCTCACGGATGATATCGACTGTCTGTTGATAGAGTTCATCGGCGTTCAGATATTGGGCGATACTCTGCCCGACCATAGCGCTGGCTTCCAGCAACTGGTTCGCTCGCCGGGTACTTTGATGGGTTTCTTGCATCGCCCCTACAAAGAATCTCAGGGAGCCACCCACGAGAACTTGGGTCAAAATAATGATAAACGATGAACTAACCAGGCTTCTCTGAACGACAGGATTTCCTAATCCCTGATAAACATCTATCACGACCAATATAGCCGAGCCGAGGACGATCCCTATACTGATGTAATGCTCGAACCGTGTTCCCAATACAGCCGCCGTGATGATCGCCAGGGTGCCAATAACCAGGTAAGACCCTGCCAGGAATGTCCCTTGTAAGATGTTTGGGTTTTGGGAAGCCAGGTAGACCGTTACGGCAGATGCTACAACCGTGCTGTAAATGAGGATTCTGGCACTCAGGTTCAGCCGTCTCTGTTCGATAAACAGCAAAACCATGCCACCCAAAAGCATCAATACAACGGGAGGGGCCAGGGACGTGAATGATAGCGTATCGCCGCGGCTGGTCACGACCACAATCTGGGCGACTAGCCCGACGCCACTCATCCCAATGATAGCCACAGCCATCATGCGCATATAGATGTTCTGAAGTCGCACCAGCAGGTAATCAGTGTGCCCGATGGCATTGGAATTGCGCATCATCATGGCATCACCTCCGCTTCAGGCGAGGTTATTTGGGGGTCATCCGGCGTGCCTAGGCGTACCATAACCTGGTTCGCGTGGAGCGCTTCGTACAGGCTGCGGGCCGCTTCTGCCAGTGTCACTTCAATATTGTTACCTTGTAAGCGGCTACCAATCTCATTGATGATATATTCGCGTTGGGCATTGCGCTGGCTATCATCCAGCAGCCGAATGTTCTCGGCTGCAAGGCTGAATCCCTGACTAATCTCCTGAATCAGTTCCAGGTCTTCCGGCATGATGCTGTACTCTGGTGATAGTTCAAATTCCATCGCGCCAATGACCTGACCGCGTACCACCAGTGGGACCGCGATGCTACCGTCATGATGCACGATAGCCTGACTCTCGGCGGCTTCTGTGAGGGATGTCGTCCAATCGGATGCTGGCTGGCTGGCATCGTTCTCATAGCGATAATCCATGCCATAGTAGGGTGCATCAGTCAGATAATCTAACCAGGCGCGGCCAATGATGCGCTTGTTTAAGCGCTCGACCTCGCGCAAGGCGGCCCGTGCTTGTTCCGCTAACAACTGTTTTTCAGTAACTTGCTTCTGTACCATCTCAAACTGAGATAGGTTGCTGATGGCCAGAGCCAGGCTGTCCGCCAGCGACTGGAAGGCCGTCATTTCGTAATCGCCCAGTTCGAGCGCTTGCTTGCTTTGTAAATCGAGGACGCCAACCACATCGTCCCCAATGCGCAATGGAATTGCGACTTCAATGGCCGTGTCCGGCAACAGATCATTGGGCCGCATGATCGTCTGATCAACATTGGCATAAGCGACCTGTGGTTTCTTTTGCAGCATTGTCTGGCCCACCACACTCACGCTGCCCACAGCCAAGCTGTGCTTCCGTTTGAGCAGGATTTGGCCAATTTCACCCGTGCTGGCGACCAACTGCGTTGTGATGCCATCCGGCTCCAGCAAAAAAACCTGCACATGATAATACTCTGTATAGTGCTCCTGGATCGTATGGACGGCCTCGTTTAGCGTTTCCGCTTTGGTTTTAGTTGCAGAAATTCCCCGAATGATTTTCGCAGTGACGTCTGCCAGACGATTACGTTCTTTGATCTCGTTAGAAATACCGGTTGCTTGCGTGGATCTAGAATAGAGAATGAAGCCATAAGACAATGCAGTGGCTGAGATAATAGATGCGAGACTGCCTATGATATGCGCTTCGGATAGATTCTGGGACGAAATCAGACCAGCCAGAGCCGCCAATAGGGTCACAATGCTGATGATGAGAACACCCTGTAGGGATAAGAGCATGCCACTAACGATGATAGGCACACTGAATAGTCCAATTGTCAGGATATATTGATCAATTCCTACGCTACTGAAGAATACTAATGATAGCGCTATTCCTAACGGTATGAGCCACTTCGCAATAGCCAGACGATTGGAACGACTTAGAACATAAGCCAACATACTTGTACCGAATAGTAGTCCCTGTCCCAATAGCGTTAGCGGATACCGTGTTTGCAGCGTAAATATCAACCCGATTGCTAACACCGGTAAAGCGAGCAGCGCAAATAACTGAACCGTTCGTGCTTGTTGACGTTCGGCTGGCGTTCGATACTGATCGACCTTAAACAGGAAATCTCTAAACTGTGCCATCAAGCATCCTCCTGCTTGATAGTGGACTGCTCGACGTTCAAGCGAATGCGACCTGTTTGGGCGTTCAGGGCTTTCGTCAGTTCCTCAACCGTGACTTGCATCAAGCCTTCCATATCCGTCTGGCGTTGAATGCGCGACTTAATGTCATTTGCGAGTGATTTGATGGTGGCTCGGCGGGCGCTCATTTCCAGAGAAGCGACATTGGCCAGGGCGATGCCCAGTTGGTTGGCTACTTGATGCAGCAGCGTAATGTCCGACTTGGAAAAGGCCCCTGCCTTCGTACTGCCAACCTCCAGCACGCCGTTGTAACCCGTACGTCCCTGGATCGGTGTTGCCATAATTTTGGCCAGGTTGTGGTGCTGCGGATGCGCGATGTTGGGGGCCTGTTGTAAATCATCGACCTTGCACATCATTTGCTGGGTCCAGGCATCGCTGGCCAGCGTATGCGTCTCTGGTGTGATCGCCTCATTGGCATCCAGTGTAATGGCTTCAAAATAGCGCTCTGCGCGCAGTTCCAGTTTGTAATTATGGTGATTGAACAGACAAATCGTCGCGTACTGCACATCCAGCAGACGGAACAGGGTCGCCAGCGTCGATTTCATGATGTTGCGGGCCTTCGTCGCCGACTGGACATCTTTGCTGTACTCTGCAATGTCCTGCATCCGCTTTAATTGGAGCGCCAGGTCTTCATCTTCATGCGGCATCGCTTGGTGGGCATCCCACAGCAATTGACGCAGCACAATAGCCGCCTTTTCCGCAAGGCCTTGCAAGATGGTGCGCTCGCTGGTTGTCAGGGCCAGCGCCCGGTCACTGCTGCACACCGCGACTGCCAAGATCTGATGACCATAACGCAGCGGCAGAATATAGGCGCTGTCCGCCTGGGCCGGGATCATTGTTTTGCGCATGATGTCGTTCACATCCGATATGGCCTGATGACGATACCAAACCGCATCTGTCAGGTTGACCCATTGTTTATGCCACGCTTTGAGCGCAGTGTAGTCAAAGGCTGCTATCGGCGTGTAGTGGGTCTCCTTGCCAATTTCCAGCTTATGCAGGCTATCAATATCCTGATGGACCCATCGCAGCACATACAGCGTAAAGCAACTGTTGTTGATGCCGAATGCGCCCTTCAGTGCCTTGGCGACATCGACCACGCTGTCACTGGCATTCAAGGCCATTGTGGCGGCGTGTTGCTTATCTAATAAATCCTTTGTCAGCTTCTGTACCAGATGCAACGCCAGATGTTGGGCCAATGCGCCCACGATCTGATCGTTTTGATCGGTGAGGGCACTCGCCTCGGCATACGCTAACGTCAAGATGCCCAGTGCGGTGTTCTGCACGCGCAGGGGCACAATCAATGTTTGTCCGTCGTGGATGGGGGCATCGCTGGCCAGGGCTTGCTCATAAATAGATGGCCCCGTATGAGATGAGCCGGTCGTTGGTAAACCGGTTGTCGCCAAACCCATCAGCGGCTTAGGTTCAGGCGCTGCCTGTGTACCGACGCTGGCCCACGGGCTTAACGCCGTTGTGCCCAGGCGGTAGACGACGGCTTCAACAATGCCGACGTTGGCTGTCAGGAGGCGGGGTAAAAAGGCATTGAGCAGCGCCTCTGGAGACGTGGCTTCATGCCCCAGGCGATCCGCCAATGACAGCAAGTTCAGCAGATGATCCATATAGGTTGACCTCAAATTGGCTTGCCAGAGCATATCCTGCTCGACCATGCTGAAAAAGCTGGATACGTGAGCTACAGCAGGATTTATAGAATCTGGTCAGTCAGGTGTTTACTGCCATTCCCAGACTTGCTCACCAGATAGCAACCGCTCGATTTGCTCAGGGAAACGGTCTGGGTCCAACGGCTTGCCCAAAAAGCCATCAAACCCTGATTTCTGGGCGCGGCGCATCTGATCTTCGCTGGCTTCTGCCGTCACAGCACAGATAATCGTATCCTTGAGCTTGGCATTGGCGCGTACTTTTTGTAGCGCCTGGTAGCCATCTTCATACGGCAGACGAATATCCATCAGGATCAAATCAATGCGCGGCAGTGTTTCCGCAAATTGCACCACCTGCCAGCCGGACGTTTTCCACTCACAGCGTTGGACGCCCATAAACGCTAGCATGCGCGCAATCAAAACAAAGTTAGGCACGTTGTCTTCGACCACAAGCACATGCGCTTCACTCGGTTGAATTGGTGTTCTTGTTGACATAAGTTCCCTTTGCATCACAGCCCCACTGTCTTTACTGAGGTTGCCATCATGTTGTTGAGACGATCAGCCTCGGTACGGTTAGATTTCGCTGTGCATCGCACAGCTAAGGCAAGTACTGCCGTATTTGGTCAGCAAATGTATCAATATCGATGGGTTTGCTGATGTAGCCATCGCAACCGGCTTCCAGGAAATTTTCCTTGTCACCTTGCATGGCATTGGCCGTCAGTGCCACAATCGGTATCTCACGGATGGTTGGCATCTGACGAATATGTTGGGTGGCGGTCACGCCATCCATTTCTGGCATGCTGATGTCCATCAGGATCAAATCAGGTGGGTCGTTCTGGGCCATTTCAATGCCCACGATGGCAGTCTCGGCTTCATGTACTTCAAATCCTTCTGCCAATAGGACGCGCTTGACCAGCATGCGATTGTTGAAATCATCTTCAATATATAGCACTCGCGCCATAGGGTTCTATCTCCTTAACGGGGATCTATGCGCTTCTGATAGTTAATCTAATGCCCCGCACTAGCGAGCATAACGGTCTTCTATGATGGAGGTCATAGGCATATGATTGTCTTGATGAGCATTTTTATGCTCATCTTTCATTATGAAGGCATTGAGGCATCGTTTGCATTAAGACTTTGTCACAATGCACATTATTCTCTACGATAATAGTCATAGATAAAGTTTTCAGGCAGTGACTTTATAATCGTTTGCTGGTTTAACCCACATTTTCTGCTATCCTGATAGCCACGGCGGCTGTTCAGGTCGTCTACACTTTCATTGAACAAGGAGTTCATACATGGCGAAAAAGTACAACGCCTATCCTGATATGGTGATTGATCCATCCAAGTCTTACGTCGCCCGTATTGAAACGGACCGGGGCACGATTAACATTGATCTCTTCGCTGACCGCGCCCCCAAAACAGTCAACAATTTCGTCTTTTTGGCGCGCGATGGCTTTTATGATGACCTCATCTTCCATCGTGTCATCGATGACTTCATGGTCCAGGGTGGCGATCCCAATGGCGATGGTCGTGGTGGCCCTGGCTACACCTGGCCTGATGAAGAATCCGCCCTCAAGATCAAGCACGAACGCGGCTCCCTGAGCATGGCCAATGCGGGCCGCAACACCAACGGCAGCCAGTTCTTCATTACTCACATCGTCACCGACTGGCTTAATGGCAAGCACGCTGTTTTCGGCAAGGTCCAGGGCGAGTCCGACCAGGCTGTTGTCGACAGCATCCAGCAGATGGACCGCATCAAGTCGATTGAAATCATCGAATCCTAAGTTTCGATAACTGGTGCGAGTGATATTCCGATTCGCAATCAAAAAAGGACATGCCCTGTGCTAAGTTGGGGCGTGTCCTTTTTTCGTGACAGTTACAGGCTATAATCGGACAGCATACACAACTCGTAGCCATCATTTGTTTAGCTGCTATTCGATCATGTCATTCTATAAGAAAAGCCTGCCGGAACCGACTTACAAACCCATCCAGACGCCGCTGGGCGTCCTGCATGGTCGCGACGCGGTGCTGGTTGAAAATCTCTTCTATGATCCGCAGGATGGGGGCTTGCTGCGCATCACTGGCCAGCTTGATGGCGCCTCGGTTACGCTCAACCCACAAGGACTGGCAGCCATTCCCTTTACACTGTCCTTCGATGATGTCCAGGCTTTTACCGTTACCCAGGTCGATACCTACGGCTACGGCGGCGGCTCCGTCAGTAGCTTTGACCAGGTCTTTCATTCACGCTGGCGCTACGACCTCATGAACCGCCACTCGACGACCATCACCGGACGCCACACGCACTACCATCTGCGCACCTATGACGATGTCTTCGATATTTTGTGTGAATCGTTTGAACTGCTGCTGGACCTGCCGGATTAGTCAATCGGCTCCACGATCTGTGCGGTGGGCAGGGTGATACTGAAAATGCTGCCACCTGCCGGGTTATCGCTGATCCAGATGCGCCCGCCCTGGGCCTGCACCGCCAATCGGCAGAACGTCAATCCCAGGCCGACGCCGCGACGTTTGCCATGCTGCCCCTCAATCTGCACGAACTGGTCGAACAGCTTCTCTTTATAGCTATCCGGCACACCTGGCCCCTCGTCCATGATATCTACTTGCAGTTGGCCGTTTTTAGCTTCAACTGCCCGGATCGTAACCGTCGCGTTTTCCGGGCTGTGCTTGAGCGCGTTATCCATCAGGTTCATGAGGATGCGCTCGGTCTTTTCGCTGTCGATGTTCAGCAGCGGCAGGTCGTCCATATAGTCGGTTTCAATAGCGATGTTTAGCTCAGTGGCCAATGGCCCCAATTGCGTCTGTATCTTGTCGATGAGGTCCGGCAGATGGGCGATTTCCGTTTCCAGGTCCATCGTGCCGCTTTCCATCTTGGCGATGTCCAGCAGAGAATCGACGCGCATCATCACTGTGCGGATGGCGCGTTCGCTGGCATCGATGGCTCTCTCGAGAATGGGGCGGTGCTGGCTGTCCTCTGGGATCAACTCCTGGAACAGGCGGAAGCTGGCTTTGACGGCAGTCAGTGGGCTGCGCAAATCATGCACGATCATACGCGAGAACATCTGCCGCGCCCGCACTAGTTCGTATTCTTCGGTCTTGTTGTAATAGACCAGCAGCGCCGCCACCACCCGCCGCTGATCGTTGCGCACAGGGATGATCTGGCGCTGAATATGGCGCGTGCTGTCGTCAATGTCGATAGTATAGCTGCTGGACTCGTACTTATGCCAGATGGCCGGGTCGTTCAGCCGACTGAGTAGATTCTCGATCTCGCGGCGGCTCTTAAAGCCCAGACGATCCAGCACATGGCCATCATCTTCGCTGACGCTGGCCGTAATCGGCTGCTGTACCAGATAGTAACTGTCTAAGCCCACCAGATCGATGCGCGGGTTGGCCTGGATGACCGAGCCATCCGCACCCAGCAGCAAAATGCCTTCTTCCATCGCGTTGAGGATAACGGCCATATTGTCACGGGCCTGGCGCACTCTCTGGAACAGTTGCGTATTTTCAATGGCGATGATGCCCTGATGGGCCACTTGCTGTAGGAAGCCGCTGTCATCCTGGCTGAACGCGCCAACTTCTTCGCTTTCCAGTACGATTAACCCCACGCAGGCATCCGCCCGCCAGATGGGGACCAGCAGCAATGAGCGCGTCGTTGGCAGCAATGGCGCACAGTCTTCCTCTTCGTGGGTGTCATCACACTGGATGACGGCCCCTTCTTGCATCACCTGCCCGACCATACCCTCGCGTAAAATGGCCACACTGCTAAAAAAGTCGTCGGGGTAGTTGAATTGCGCCGGGACGTGCAGCATGTCGGTTTCATTGTGCATGATGATCGCCCCGTGCGGTGCGCGCGTCACC
Organism: Anaerolineaceae bacterium; assembly: GCA_002699585.1. Lineage (GTDB taxonomy): Bacteria > Chloroflexota > Anaerolineae > Aggregatilineales > Phototrophicaceae > Phototrophicus. The sequence continues at coordinate 886,758 of PABP01000014.1, forward strand.
GTCACGACATAATTCAGGATGGTTTCATAGACGCGATTGGTATCCTTGAACGATGCCGTCAGCATCTGGCCCAGTTCTGCCAGGATGCTCAACTGCTTGACGCGCATTTCCAGTGCATGGTCCGTCTGGGCGAAGGTTGTCGCATTGTGCAGTGCCTGCGCGACCTGGGTGGCATACGCCTGCAAGAGATCAATCTGCTCATAAGCGAAGAGCTGCGGCTCATCAAAATACAACGCCAACACGCCCTTATGCTGGTTGCGCATCCACAAGCGCAGCTCGATCATCGCTTGCAGATGGTTCGCTTCTAACTTGGCGCGTAGCTCCGGTGGGGCGGCCCCCTGTGATGTAATCGTAACCGCGTCGCGCTCGGAGCTGTTCTGGGGCGATGTCAATAGTGGCGGAATATGGCCCGGATGGTCGAAGCCGTGTTGCTCCACCATCATGAAGCCCACATCGGCATTGAGTTCATACAGCACCGCCGCTGAGGCGTCCGCAATCAGCGGCGCGGATGTTACCACCGTCTCAATCACTTCGGTATACGACAGGCTGTGGTTCAGCGTCGTCGTAATCATGTTCAACTTGGCCAGACGCTCCGCACGCTGGACCTGCTGACGGTAGAGCAGCGCGTTATCAATGGCGATAGCCGCTGTATTGGTCATAGTCTGCAACAGGTCGACATCTTCCCGCCGAAAGTGGCGGCCATCGTGCGTCTGGACGATTAATGCACCCAGGACATGGTCATGCGCCTGTAAAGGTATGCCAATCCAATTGCTGATGTTAGTATGGTCGGCTTCGTTTTCAAAATAGGATGGCGCATCCTCACGCAGAATCAGGCTCTGGTTGGTGACAATCACGCGCTGGATGAGGTCCGCATCGTCCGGTGGCGCATCATCCATCTGATGAGCAACTTCGGCATTTTGCTCAATAATCAGGGGGTAGCCAATATTGCCGCGGCCATCCAGCAGAGCAATCGTAAACGTATCGACATTCAGCATGCGGTTGACCTCTTGATGGGTCAACTGCAATAGCTCCAACAGGTTGAGGTTGCCGCGCATGGCATCCGTCATGGCGACCATGATATTTTTTTCGCTCAGTTGCCGCCGTAAACGCTGCTGAATGCGGCTGAGGCTGTATAAACCAAAGATGATGAGCGCCGCGCCAGTGATCGTCACTGAGAAGAGCGTAAATGAGGTGTCGCTGCGGGCTACCACGCTGCCGACAAATGAGAAGGGGATCGGCATCAGCATCAATGTGAAGATCGTCAGGCTGTTGGTGCGCATGATGCGCTCGCCCACGTACATCACAAAATGGGTGTGAATCGCTAATATGGCAAGGTATAAGGCGACGTAGGTCAGCGAGAAGATCGACAGTTGCAGCCAGTGCGTATCAAACGCGGCACCGATAGGCAGCATGCCCTCTAGCAGCAGATAGGTGCGCCCAGCAACATAAAAGGCCAGGGTCTGCTGCCCAACCATCAACGTGAAGGCATACAGTCGGTCAATCGAGCGTTGGTATTGCCGTGACCGTGTCACTTCAATCAGGGCGCCCAGGCCGCTCCCCAGCGCGATAGCGACGGTCATCAGTGGGAAGGCTTCGGCTGGCAACGACAAAAACGCCATAATGCCAATCGCATGGCCCACGCTCAGTTTGCCAGCCTGCAACGGAATGCTCAAAACGACGGCCAGTGCCATCAGCAACCCATAGACACCCCACTCCAGAAGATAGTCCGAAGCTGTGCTGGTATTCGTCAGCAGGTTGCCGACAATGACGGCCACAGTCAGGGCCGTCACAGTAAAGACGAATGTCGGGGCGATGCGATGTCTCATGTGCTGATCTCAATCCGTGCGATTGCTTACAGGCCATACCACTCGCCATAACGATAAATGACGATGAGGTCAACCAATGACACATCAGCTTACGGGGTTTATTTGGCCAGGGGTAGCGTGAAGACGAAATTCGCACCCTGTAGCGGGCCTTCGTCAGCGATCCAGATGTGACCGCCGTGCGCTTCTACAGCCAATTTGCAGAAGTGCAAACCCAAACCACTGCCTTTATCACCCTGATATGGCCTCTGTGTCGTGATCTGCTCGTACTGCTCAAACACACGTTCCCGCATCTCTTCTGGAATGCCGGGGCCGCTGTCGTTGACGAAGAGCCGGATCATATCGCGGTCCTCATCAGAGCGGTACGCTCCTACCATTATACGTCCACCACTGGGTGTGAACTTATAAGCATTTTGCATCAGATTGATAAATACACGGCGGATCAGGTCATTATCGACCATTAAATCGGGTAAATCCGGCTCAAGTTGCGTTTCAACCGTTAAATTTGCCTCAGACATTGACGTGGCCAGGGCATCCGTTGCTTGCTCCAGAATGTAGAAAACGGGCAGTTGTTGCAGGTCAAGCGGTAGCTCGCCTTTGCCCATGCGCTCGATGTCACGCATGCTATCGACCAGATGCAGCAGTTGGTTGGCACTTTCCAGGCTGACCTGGATCGACGGCACCAGATTTTCATCGACGGAATCGCCCGCACCCTCTAGCAGCGCCAGCACCATATACATGCTGCTGATGATCGAACTCAGTGGGCTGCGCAGGTCATGAATGACCATACTCTGGACTTTTTGCCGATACAGTTCGAGTTCTTTTTCTTCCGTCTGGTCATGTAATGTGACCAGGCGCGCTATCAGGCCGCTGGTATTTTCGCCCGTGATGGGCGTATGCGTTTCTTTGATATACAGCGTGTGCCCATCGCGCCGGGTGATGGCATATTCACGGTCCTGGTTGTCAGCAGCCGTCGCCCGGTATAGGCCACTAATCTTATCGACGTAGGCATTGGCCGCGACCGGGTCATCCGGGTACATATTGTTTGCCAGCACTTCCGCAAAGGATTCGCGGAATTCTGTTTCATCGTTCAAACCAATGAGCTGCTCCGCGGCCGGGTTGGCTGCCTGTACAAAACCACCCCGATCCAACAGTGCCAAACCATCGCGGCTGGCCCGCAGGATTGTGCTCATCTGCTCGTTCTGGCCCTTGAGCGTTTCGCTCAGGTAGATGATTTCCAGATGGCGGCCCACCTGCTGCGATAGCAGTTCGACCGTGTTCTTTAGCTCGGTGTCGAAGTCCTTGGCCTCCCGGAAGGTGATGCACAGGACTTCTTTGACATCATGGTGCCGGATAATCGGCATAAATACGGCACTCTTATGGCCCACATGGTCAAGTAGCTCATAAGACTGGTACATCGGCTCGTTGGCAATGTCGGTTACGTATTGCACGCTCTGCTTGTTGACTGCTTCCAACGCTAAGGTATCTGGGATATGTGGCTCACTCTCGCGGACATCATCTGCGGCTTCGCGCAGGAATCCCGTTACCTGGATTAAGGAGGCTGTTTGCTCGTCGCGATAGTAAAGGGCGCTCTCATAGCCATCCAGCACGATCAACGATTCGCGCGTGATGACGCGGATAATCTCGTTCTGGTTCATCGTCTCGACAGCACTCAGCGTCATATCGCGCAGCCTTTGCAGCATCATCACCTGTTGCTGGCGCTCTAGCAGCATGTTGGAGTTGGTGATACTGATGGCTGCATGGCTAGCCAGGTTCTTCAAAAAGCCCACTTGCTCTTTGCTGAACGCATTCGGCTTCTGGCTCAAAACCTGCAAAGCGCCAATGGTCCTGCCGCCGTATTGCAGGGGTACCGCCAGCGACGAACGGTAGATGATGCGCGTATCGACCATCTCCGCATCGGTTTCCTCAGCCTCGCCATCATTCGGTTGCAAATCATGATGCAGGCTTTCTTTGCCTTCCTGCACCACTTCAGCGAGAACGGGGCTTTCATCCAGTAAGAGCACCTCTGCGCGCTGGGTAAAGCGTTCTTCGATGATTTCATGGACCGTCGATTGTAATTCCGTGCCGTGTTGCAGCAACCCGACCACGCTCTTGCTGGCCTGGGTCGCGCTCATGGCGGCTTCCAACACATTGCGCAGGATGATGTCTTTATCTAGCGATTGCGCAATCTGGATGGCGATGCCTTCCAGCGCCGCCAACTGACCCAGTCGCTGCACCAGATCTTCTTCAATTTCGTTATAGCGCCGCGCGTTAAATAGCTGGAAGGAAATCTGATTGGTGGCCATCTCCAGCAAACGCACATCGTTGGGCGTTAGCACGCGCGGTTCGTCAGCGCGCATCTGCAAAATGCCGATGACTTCCTGATTGATAATGAGCGGGGCTGCGAACCGCACCACATCGCCGACCTGCTCCATGAGTTCGCGTAGGGCATCGGACAGGCTCGTATCTTCCAGCCGCCAGTTATAGACGTAAAAGCGCAGGCTGTTTAAAGCGGTATCAAACTCAGGGATGCGCGTCAGTTCACGATAGCTGCGCGTCACATGCTGCTGGCCAATATCCGACGTCAGCAAAATGCCTTCAACCTTGTTGACTTGCTTCAGCGCGACATCAATCTTGTTGAAGCCAAACAGGTCTTCAAGGATTTCATTGATGCGCAGCACAATCTGCTCTAAATCCAACTCTGCGGAAGACGAGCGCGACAATTCGACCAACTGTGCCTGTTCAGACGCATAAAGCTCCAATGCACGCAGCAGCTCCGCATTGTCCAGGGCAGCCGTCACCTGGTTGGCCAGCATCTCCAGCAGGCTGATCTCGCCAGCGGAATAGTTATGCGGCGTATCATGATAGACATTCAAGCTGCCCAGGTGCGCCATCCCTGACTTCAGCGGGATGCTCAACGTCGCAGCGAAATGGCCTTCCTTAGCTGCTGCCTGCACCTTGGCGTTGAATTTGGTCACATCAGGAATACTGATGATCTCTTCTGACGGGAGGCCACTATCGGTGAAGGTACGCCAATCTGGAGGTGTTATCCCTTCCGGGAACCCCAGCGATGCGCTGACGTTGGCGCTGGCATCATCTTCATCGTAGACAAAGATGGCCGCTTTTTCAGTATTCGATAGATTCAGTGCGATCTCGCAGGCGGTCTTCAATGATTCAGATCGGTCGATGTTGAACATCACATCATGCAGCGACGTGTTGATGAACGACATATGCTGCGCCATCTGCATCGTCTGCTGGTAGGTGATGGCATTACGAATCGCTGCACTCGTTTGGGACCCGATTGTCTCGAACAGCAGCGCGTCCGCGTCCGTGTAAGCCCGTTGGTTGCTCAGATGCCCGATGGCCATCACGCCATACAGGCTGTCACCGACGATTAGCGGCATACCCAGATAGGCGGCTAGCTGTCGCTCTGGTGGGGCAGGCTCCAGGTCAGGGAAAAGGTGCTGGTTCGCCAGGGAGATATGCAGCGCATATTTCTGTTTGATAACTTCACTGGTATAGCTCTGGTCAAGCGCCTTAGTGTCCCAGTCGATTCGCTGGTTTTCAAGCATCACGAAAGGGAAGCTCAGCGTACCGTATTCGCTATCAATCGTAGCGACATAAAACAGGTCCAGCGTAAATACGGAACGCATATCCTGATAAACGTGCATCAGCATATCATCGACCATCATGTCGTCATTGATACTCTTGCTGATGCGGTTCAGGACAGTAAGGTCATCTTGTAAGCGCGTGATCGCTGATTGTGGGGCCACTTCTTCGGCATAATCCGGCTTCAAAAATTGGTACGTCGCTAATGCCAACAGCCCGGTCAAAATCACAGTAGTACCGCTTGTCCAGGCCAATGCAATGGCGACCGAACCGACCGTTAGCATCACCAGGTTCAGCCAGTAGGCGGGACGCATCAATACCTGGTTGGGGTCAGCATCCGCTACCAGCACAATACCGACGATCCGTGTCAATAGCAACCCGACGAACACAGCCAGCAAAGCCAACGCCACTGTTGCCAGGTCTGTGTTTTCAATTGGTGGCGCGGTAGCCGTTAACAATAGGATCACATACACAGCCAGCAGGCCGATGCCAACGCTCGCTAAGTAATAGACGTTGTACCACAATAAAGAGGGTCGATAGGTTGCAGGGGATTGTTGCAGCTCGCTAAGCGGCTCGCCAAAAATAACGTGTAAAGCAAGGCCAATCAGCGTCCCCAAAAGCAGGACGAGTAAGCCGGCCACAATATGGCTACCCACCACCATAATCACCGCAATGGCGAAGGCATAAGCCTCTGCCGTTGGGCGTCTCCATATGAGTAATCCGGTTGCAATGCTGCCCAAGCCCACTGCGATGAGCGTTGTTTGTTGGTCCAATACATCCACCCCCGTAACGAGGATGCTGATAAGGGCTAACAACGTAATCAATGCAAGTATGAGGGCGACTGGCTTATTTTCTACGATCACGATAAGCGCACACTATGTATTATGAATTAGATTTTTGTAGATTTTTAGGGTACTTTCTATATAAACCACATAAGAAGTATCCTGTGTGATACATTGTCTCTCAGCCAGCAGACTGGATTTGTGTATCGATGTCAATGTATCCATATTGTAACTCTTAATGTCCACAATCGGCACTCACATTTATCAACCTGCGTGTGGGGTGCTTATCGATTGGTTAGTGACTTGACTTAGACTGAAAGCTACGTCTGAGCGTACTTGCATTTTTCTCCGACGTCACAACTATAGCATTGTAAACTTCGGAAACAAAACGTCACGGGTCCAATGTGGACATCTCATTATGTTACTATTGATTACTGGGTTATGTTCCTTTGGAAGGCATTAAGGAGTCATTGTTGCTTATGTAACTGATGAGCTTTCACTGATATTACTTAAATGGTTTGGGGACCGTTAGGACTTGTCAAAAATATTTATTAATATTACAATCCGGCTCTTATGGATGGCATTATGGATATTCTCATTATTTGCAAGACACTTGGACTAGCGCGCAAAAGATTAGATTTGTTATGATAGATAACTACTAGTTGTGGTATTACAATGGTACCAGTATAATGGCGTCTCAGTACATATATTTGTTTAGTCCAGTGTAAAAGTCTGACTTTAACATGTTAAATCAATGTTATTTCAATTAATTATGGTCATTATATAAGGGTTATCACTAATTGGTATTAGATGATTAAAGTGTAACAATAGTGTAACGACTCGTAAAATGTGTACAAGCAGATCAGTACCCTGGATAGGTATACTCCTATGTTTGACAAGAGCAGCATTGCCCAGAGATTGGCCACAAAACGTGTATTACTGTTTTCGCCGCGGTCTCAGTCACGTAATGCGTTTATCAGCACCCTGTTAACCGAATACGGCGACCAACTCATTTATACGCGCCTCAGTGATGGCATTGAAGATTGGGAAGGGTTGGCTCAACATCTTGTCGATGACCTGAGTAACCTTCTTGATGGTTTTAAATCCAGCGCGGCAAAGAGCATTGCCAAAGGCCCTGAAAAAGCGGGTTCTGCTTTAGCGAAAGACATTCAATCTTACTTTACGGATAGCGCTCGCTCAAAGCTGCATTACCTCCTGCTGATTGATGAACTCGATAGGGTCGAGCAAGATGAAGATTTCGTCACTTACATACGCGCGATCATTGACGGCCTGCCGGAGAATCTAAAAATCGGCTTCAATGCCCGTCGCCTGACTTTAGAAGCCTTCACGGCGGATGTTCAGGACGATGACGTGCTGGTTGTCGGCACGGAAAATCGCGTCAATGACATCGTCTTTGAAAAGCAAGAGGGCGAAGTTAAACCCCAACTAGAAATATATGCCTTCGGCGCTGGCCATGTATTGGTAAATGGTCGCCCAATCGAGAGCTGGGATGGGGCACTACCTCGTTTACTGTTCTACTTTTTCGTCGACCGTGAACGAGTAACCAGAGCCGACATCTTCTCCACCTTCTGGCCCAACCTCAATCGTAAAGAAGCGACCAACGTCTTCCACGTCACCAAACGCAAAATCACAGAATGCATCTCGGATTGTGTGCTCGATGGCGAGAATTACGAATTAACCCGCTACGAATCAGGGTTCTATGTGCCTAGCGATAAGCTCGTCCGCAACTATGACGTTGGCGAATTTGAAAGCGCCCTTGCAGAAGCTGCCACCGCTGCGACTGAAGAACAAGAAGCCGAAGCGCTCAACCGCGCCATTGACCTCTATCGCTTCCCATTCCTGATGAACTACGACCTGCCCTGGATTGAAGAACGCCGCGAAAAGCTGCGTACCATGTATGCCGATGCTCTCATCGACATGGCCCGTTGGCATAAACGCCGCGACGACTATAATTTCGCCCTGGGCTTCTATACTCGCGCACTGAAAGAAATGCCGCAGCGCGAAGATGTCTACCGCGATACCATGCTCATGTACTGGAAGTTAGGCCGTCATGATGACGCTATCGCCCAGTATGAACTGCTGGCCGAGCATCTGAATACGACGGTGGGTGTGTCACCCTCCAGGGATACAGCCGAACTCCACAAACAAATCCTGGCGGATGTCTGATCTAAACCGTTGCAAATAACAATAAAAAGGGCCTTGTGCCCTTTTTTGTTACCTTATTTTAGCGGATGGCTCCATGTGGCAAGCTGGCATGCACGCCGCGAATGCCATTCACAATCTGGGTGACATGCACATCCACAGTGACACTGGCCAACGCAATCGCATCCACTCGGCTGACGCCATACTGCTGCTGTATCAGCTTGAACATGGCATCTATAGCGGCATAGGTAGCCACATTCAGGTCAGTATCAAAGGCCAGGGTGATCCAGGCATCGGGCGTTTTGGCAATTGGGGTATCGAGTGGCATATCATCCAGCAGATGGATCGTAAGTTCGGCGCGTTCCATCGGGCACTCAATTGCCGTACCGCTGATTTCCCCCTGGCCCTGGGCGGCGTGACCATCGCCAAATGACAGCAGCCCGCCATCGACCGCAATCGGCAGGTATAGCGTGCTGCCGACCACCAGGTCTTTACAATCTAGGTTGCCGCCTGTGTTACGCGGTGGGGCTGTGGGTTGGATGCCTGACTAGTTGGCTGGCATACCGATCACCCCCAGGAAGGGGTTCAGCGTCACGCTATGGCCCAGGTGGTTGCGCCCGATGTTGCGTTCCGCATCCAGCTCCCAGGCATGGACCGTGCCCTCGTCGGTCGCGTTCATGAGTTCGTTGTGCGGGCTGGACCAGCCACCCGCCATACAATATCCCCACGTCCCGACTTTCAGCGACTTGATGTCGATAGCCAGCGTGTCACCTGCTTTAGCTCCCTCAACCGCAATCGGGCCGATCAAAGCATGGCCGCCATCGAGTTCCGGTTGGCGATCTGCAAATGTTTGACGCGGTTGGTAAGGCCCACCGGCATAGTTTTCCAGTCCCCATCCGGCATCCATCGTATCGCTGATGACCGTATCGCCGGATGCAATTGTCAGGATCGGCGCTAAATCACGAGAAAAATGCCCATGTAGGGTTTTGCGTTCGGCTGTCAGTTCATGGGTTGTGGCCATTGTTTTGCTCCGGTGATGGTGAGATTAACTGGATAATAGCCTATTCAGCCACCACGTGCACGAGATAGGGCAGGCCCACAATCTTAATGTCTCACCCGTTATCATCATTTCCAGAGTTTGCTATAATCCAGCTATGGCACAGACAGAATCCCAACGACCTAGAAATCAACGCCGTCGCTCGACATCTCGTCGCGCACGCCCGGTCTCGGAAGTTACCACCAGCCGCCCGCCGGATCATACCGGGCTATTGGTTGCGGCAGCGGTGCTCTTCATCGCGGGCTGGGGCGGCCTGTATTTTGTCATCAGCCAGATGCAACCGCGCATCGGCGGTGAATTGTGGATGTTCTTCGTGTGTTTCTTCCTGGGCGTGACTGGGACCGCCATTCCTTTTGTGCGTTACCTCAATGTGACCTTTACACCCGTCGAAGCTGAAGTGCCACCCAGCGGTGTCATCGTGCGCCAGTCCATCTGGATTGGCTTGTTTTTTGTCATGTGTGCCTGGTTGCAGATTCCGCGCGCGCTGTCGCTGCCGTTGGCATTTTTCATGGCTCTGATCTTCATCGTTGTTGAAATTTTCCTGCGCACGCGGGAAATCGCGGCGTTCCGTGACGATTAGGCTTGCCAATGTCCCTTAATGAGCGCTTGCGTGCCCTGCCTTCCGTTGACAGCCTCCTACAGCATGATATGGCCCAATCTCTGGCCGCAGATTACGGCGCCATCCCCCTGCGTGATGCCATTCGCATGATTCTCGACCAGACGCGCCAGAACCTTCTCGCTGATAGGGACATATCACTTGACGCTGATGACCTCATGCAGCAGGTGGCCGAACAGCTCCAGCAGCAGTTCATGCCGACTTTGCGCGTGGTCATCAACGCTAGCGGCGTCATCTTGCATACCAATTTGGGTCGTGCACCGCTGTCGCAATCGGCGCAGGACGCCATGCTGGCTGTCGCTGCCCAGTACAACAACCTGGAATACGACCTGGAGCAGGGCAAACGCGGCAGTCGCTACCTCCACGCGGAAGAATTGCTGTGTGATGTCACAGGCGCGCAGGCGGCGCTCGTCGTCAATAACAACGCCTCCGCCCTGGTACTGATCCTCTCCGCGTTGGCCAAAGATGCTGGTGTGGTTATTTCTCGTGGGCAACTTGTGGAAATTGGCGGTGGCTTCCGCATACCGGACATCATGGCCCAGAGCGGCGCGCGTCTGATTGAAGTCGGTACCACCAATCGCACCCGCATCGCCGACTATACTGCCGCGCTTGATGAAGAAACGGCCATGCTGCTGCGCGTCCATTCGTCCAATTTTCGGTTGGTCGGTTTCGTGGAATCCGCCGAACTGAGCGATATGGCTTCCCTGGCCCACGATAACGACCTCATCTGCGTGGATGACCTGGGCAGCGGTGCGCTACTGGATACCGCCCCCTATGGTCTGCTCCATGAACCGATGGTGCAAGAAAGTCTATCCGCCGGGGCTGATCTAGTTTGTTTCAGTGGCGATAAGCTGCTGGGTGGCCCCCAGGCAGGTATCATCGTGGGCCGTGCCGACCTGATCGTGCGGTTGAAGAAGCACCCCTTAGCCCGTGCCTTGCGCGTCGATAAGCTGACTTATGGTGCGCTCAATGCCACCCTGATGCACTATCAGCGCCAGGATGCCACCGAGCATATCCCCATCTGGCGCATGATCGCCCGACCCTTAGCCGACATCGACCAGCAGGCCCAACAGTGGGCTTCGGCCCTCGGTGCGGATGTCATCGATGGCGAAAGTATGGTGGGGGGTGGTAGCCTGCCTGGAACGACAATGCCCACTCGTTTGGTTGCGCTGAACGTCCCTTCGCCGGATAGCTTCATGGTCCGTTTGCGTCAGTGTGATGTGCCCATCATCGCCCGCATTGTGGAAAACCGCGTCTGTTTAGACCTCCGCACTGTCTTATCCCAGCAGGAAGACCTGCTGCTTGAGCAAATTCAGTCGCTTATCTAAGGAGAATGCCCCATGATCGGTAAGCCCAATCGCCCCAATTTCCACACCCTGACACCCTATATCATGGTCGTGGATGTGGAACCTGTCATCGAATTCTTACAGCATGCTTTTGAAGCCACCATCACGTTCCGTACGGTTGGGGAACGTGGCGGCTACCATGTCGAAATGCAAATTGGTAATGCCATGATTATGATTGGTGGCGGCAACAACACCGTCGAAGAACCCATTACCGGGGCGTTTTTCCTATATGTCGATGATGTCGATGCCGTGTATGACAGTGCGATTGACGCTGGCGCTACGGCCATGATGCCACCGGAAGAGGGACGTTTTGGAGAAGAGCGCGGCGCGGGCCTCACCGATCCCTTTGGCAATATGTGGTTCATTGGCAAATACGGCCCAAAGAGCGAGCATTACGAAAGCTAGTCGGGTCATCTGTGAAGAGATGGCTGGGCGAATTTTTATCAATTGGACAAAGGTCTCCCGTAAAATACAAGCAAAACGTCTATTTGGGACAAAAACCCCTTCTCTGAATTTCCTCCTCGTGAAGTGAGGGGAATAGAGCTTGCCATTATGCTGATGAGAAAGGCATCCTTCCACCTCATGGGGGAAGGATCGAGGATAGGGGTCTGACCAACCAAAGACGTGTTGACTGTTTTCTCGGACGGACACTTAATTTGGAAGTGAGTAGGGAGCAAGCATGAAATCAGATATTCAACGCCTGATGGCCGAACGCGGCCTGGATGCCATCTATGTCGGTGGCGGCGAAGGCTTTAGCGATGTCCGCGTGTATTTGGCCAACGGGGCCGACATTACCGGCGGCGTCATCATCGTCAAAAAAGATAGCGACCCCATGCTGATCGTCAACGGTATGGAAGTCGAGGAAGCCCAGGCCAGCGGCTTACAGACCGCTACCTACGGCGACATCGGCTATATGCAGGCCGTTGCGGAAATTACCGATCCGACTGCCCGTGCGGTCAAGATGGTTGAACTGTGCTTGCGTCACGCGGGTGTCGATGGGGGCCGCGTCGGTATGTATGGTCGCGATGCCATCAACAACACCATTGCCCTCACCAAAGCCCTCGCCAGCGACCTGCCTATGTATGAATTCGTGGGTGAACTGGACCCCTCGCTGTTTGAAGAGGCCATGCTCACCAAAGACCCTGGCGAAATGGAACGCTTACTAGACGTGGCACGCCGCACCTGCGAAGTATTGGAAGCGACCTGGGCGTACATTGCTGATCACACGGCTACCGACGATGAAACGGTCGTCAATGCAGAGGGCGAGCCGCTCACCATTGGCGATGTTAAACGTTTCGTGCGCCGTGCCCTGCTGGATCGCGGTCTGCAAGATACGGGTATGATCTTCGCTCAGGGGCGCGATGCGGGTTTCCCGCACAGCCGCGGCCAGGCCGATATGCCCCTCAAACAGGGCCAATCCATCGTCTTTGACCTGTTCCCGCAGGAATTGGGCGGCGGCTATCACCATGATGTCACCCGCACCTGGTCGATAGGCTATGCCACGCCGGAAGTCCAAAACGTCTACGATCAGGTCATGCAGGCCTTTGATATTTCCGTAGAATCGTTTGGCCTGGGCAAGCCCACCCATCTGATGCAGGAAGCCGTCCTCGACTATTATGAAGCCAATGGCCACCCGACCCAGCGCAGCCAGCCAGGGACCATGTCCGGTTATGTGCACAGCCTGGGCCACGGCCTCGGCCTGAACATCCACGAGCGACCCAGCCTGAGCCATGTGCGCCGTGACGACATCTTCCAGATTGGCAACTGCGTCACCATTGAACCCGGTCTCTACTATCCCGACGATGGCCTGGGCGTCCGTGTCGAGGATACGTTCGTCGTGACTGAAAAAGGCGAGTTGCAGTCGATTACGTCTTTCAGAAAAGACCTGGTTTTGCCCTTACGTGGCAGCGACTAGGGGCTTAGGGTTACAGTGCAATTTGTTCCCGACGCAGATATGCACCATCAGATGTGCTCTATGTCATGAATGTCGTCTCGCTTCGTCCTAATGACGTGACCTTGACGTGCAGCATGATATACTGGCCTATGTGGAAAAAGGCGTCTTTTACATAGGCTTTTTCATTGGACCGATCATAAAGTAGGAAATGACATCATAATGAGCAGTGTTGGCACAACTTCGAACCCTTTGCGCGTTGCGATCATAGGGTCGGGACCCTCCGGCTTTTACGCCGCAGAAGCCCTGACGAAGAAGGCGGCTATTGAGGCCGAAGTCGATATTTTTGACCGCTTGCCCACGCCTTATGGCCTTGTTCGCGGCGGCGTTGCCCCCGATCATCTCAAGATTAAATCCGTCACGCGCGTTTATGAGCGCATCGCTGCGCTGGATAACGTGCGTTTCTTTGGCAATGTGGAATTCGGCAAAGACATCTTGCTGGCCGATCTCCAGCAGCAGTATCACGCGGTTTTGTTTGCAGTCGGGTCCGCCAGTGACAAAAAACTCGGTATCCCCGGCGAAGACCTCAAAGGCAGTTTTGCCGCGACTGAGTTTGTCGGCTGGTACAACGGCCATCCCGATTATCGTCACTATGATTTTGAACTGGATAAGGTCGAATCAGTGGCTGTTGTCGGCGTCGGCAATGTGGCCATGGACGTCACCCGTATCCTGGCCCGCTCCCAGGCAGAACTCATGGAAACAGACATCGCGGACGATGCTTTAGAAGCCCTGGCCAATAGCGGCGTCAAGAAGATTTATGTGCTTGGCCGACGTGGCCCAGCCCAGGCGGCTTTCACCAACCCGGAAATCAAAGAACTGGGTGAGATGGAAGAAGCCGATATCGTCGTGCCCATGGCCGATGCCACCCTGGATGCCCTCAGCGAAGCCTACATGGAATCCGACAAAGCCGATAAGAAAGATATCCGCAACGTCGAAATCCTCAAGGAATATGCCAACCGCGAGCCAGAAGGCAAACCTAAGCAGATCATCATGCGCTTCCTGGTGTCGCCGACAGAACTCATCGGCACAGATCACGTCGAAGCCGTCAAAATCGTCAAGAACGAACTCTATCAGGATGATCGCGGCAATTTGCGTCCGCGTGCTACCGATCAGGAAGAAACTTTCCCGGTCGATCTGGTCTTCCGTTCCGTTGGCTATCGGGGTGTGCCCTTGGCTGATGTGCCTTTCTATGACAAATGGGGCACGATTCCCAATGTGGATGGTCGCATCGTCAAAGAGTTCGGCAGCGAGGAAGCTGTTCCTGGGATGTATGTCGCGGGTTGGATCAAACGCGGCCCCTCCGGCATCATCGGCACCAACCGCCCGGATGCGGTCGAGTCGGTTAATGCTTTGCTGGCCGATGTCGATAGCGGCACGCTCTGGTCGCCATCACAGACCGACCGCGCGGCGATGGTCAACTTGCTCAAGGAACGCAACGTGCGTTACGTCACCTGGCAGGATTGGCTGCGCCTCGATCAGCTTGAACTGGAACGTGGTAAGGTCGCAGGCCGCCCGCGCGTCAAGTTCACGACGATCAAAGCCATGCTCGATGCCCTCGACGAAGCCAAGAACGCTGCTCCTGGCGACTAATCATCAGCAATAAATAAGCGAACAAAAACGGGCTGTCATCATGACGGCCCGTTTGTATTTAATCTCAGGTCGCTTTGAAACATCACTCTAAGCTTCTACGTACTATGAAATGTCACAAAGGAGCTTTTTAATGATTAATTTAAAGACGGAACGTAGACAAAAATTAGGGAAACTATTCACAGGGACTCGGATTGATGGATGTATGCTAAATGCCATCTTAGATGGTCATATCGGAGAAGCATTCACTGATGCTGAAAATCCAACGTATGGCATCCTGGAATTAACAGAGGCGAAGGTTGCTTTCATAGGTGGTGATTTTACGCACCCATCTGTCTGTCAATATCTCAAGCAGCTTTCCAGATTTTGGATGCTGTTTGTGACATCGGATGATTTTGAAGAGACCGCGCAACGTGTCCACCCGCACAAGTGGATTACTTTGGATCGATATCCTTTCTCGACAGAAAATCTGAGCATGGCAAAAATGCAGCAGCTAAAGACGCAATTGCCACCGGGTTTTCAAGTCAAGGAAATAGATGTCGCTCTAGCAAACCGTCTGGCTGAAGATAAAGAAAATGAGTTTGCCAGTTATCACCTTATGAACTTTGAATCCCCAGCAGACTTTGTAGAACGCGGCGTTGGTTATTGTGTATGTGAAGGTGAGACAATCGCCTGCGTCGCATCATCTTTTGCCGTTTGTCGTAAAGGCATTGAAATTCAGATCGACACTCGCAAAGACTATCGAGGACGAGGCCTAGCGACTATCGCTGCAGCATATTTGATCGCTTATTGTCTGGAGAACGAGCTAGATCCCGGTTGGGATGCGGCCACCGACATTTCCGCAAATTTGGCCAAGAAACTGGGCTATACACCGCAGCCCGCTTATCCAATGTATCTTTTTACCAAATCAAGAGCACTGGTGATGTTGCGCTATGTCGCACAAAAGATCAAGAAATTTCTGGGTAAATAGCGGTCTCTGCCGCATTTGCTAACCACGAGACACATTATCCAGAAATCACTCTTGCACTTCCAACCCCATGCGTTTGCGCAAATCCCGCCAGGGACCGCGGGCCAAGGCGCGCATCATCGTCGGCGGGCCCATCAGCGCGATCATATCGGCTGGCAACTGCCGCGTCAGCATCTTGCCAATGAGGTCTTCCATATCGGGGTCTTCGAATATCCAGCGCGTCATCTGTTCGTTCAACCAGCTTGGGACACGATTGGGGTCCGGGTAAAAGCTCTCTTTGACGCGCCGTTGCAGCGTTTTGTACATGCCATAGGTTTTGACGCGGGCTGCTTCGTCGTAGTCGGCGAGGGCTTCGTCCCAGGTGAGCTGGCCGCGCTTGTACTTACGAATCGCCTGCGCCAGCGCTTTGCCCGTGACCACCGCGTTGTAGATGCCCTGGCCATCGAGCGGATCTTTGTGATGGTAGGCATCGCCCACCAGCGCCCAACCGGGGCCGCCCGCCTGTCGATAGGCATTGCTGATGTGCTTCATGCCGCGCACAGTTGTGATGCGCTTGGCGTCAGTCATGCGTTGCGCCAGCGCAGGTAGCTCCATGATTTTTTGCTCGTAAAAGGTTTCGGCATCGCCCTCATGTTCCAGCGCTTCACTACGCCCTTCAACAGCGATCACTGTCTGTCCATCCGCACTGTCCATCGCCAAATAGCCGATAGGTCCGTTACCTTCATAAGCAGACGCCGAGGGCATACCGTCGATCATGGCCACACCTTCCCAGTAGGCATAATAAATCGACGTGGGTAGCTGCTCCCATTCATCGCGGATGCCAGCCTCGGTTTTACGCGCGACCATGCTAAAGCGACCATCTGCGCCGACCACAATCTCGCCATGAATGGTCTCGGTACTGCCATCGTCATTTTTCACCACGACACCTGTCACGCGCTCGCCATCCATTGCCAGGTCGATGACATTGCAATTCTGGCGACCGTCTACCTGGGGCAGGCGTACCGCGTTTTCCCACAAAGCGGCATCAAAACGCGCCCGGTCGATAGCATAGGCGTAATCGCGCCCTTCCGTCTCCGGGATGCGGATCTTGCCGTTGGCCGTCCTGGCGATGTTATGCATATGGGTGATGCGCGGCGTATTGTGGGCATAGGCCGCTTCGTCCGCGTCGATCTCATCCAATATTTTCATGGTCGGCGCGTAGATAATCGGTGATGAAACTGCTGGCAATGACGGGAACGTACTGCGTTCCAGCAGCAGCACGCGCAGGCCATACAGGCCCAGCCGCGCCGCCAATGCGGAGCCAGCTACACGGCCACCAACGATGATGACGTCATAATGCGGATTGGTGTTCGGTTCAGTTGGGAGCATGCCTTGATGCATAGCAGGGTGTCCTCAGCTTGCTAATGTCAGGTCAGAAATTGGATTTTTGCGATAGAGAAAAACAGTGCCAACTCATCGTGAAACTTATCACAATATACGTCATTGTGGGGCAAATAGATGTGTCCTGTAAAGCAAATTTGAGCAATTTCTCATTGAAACCGGTTTCTTCAAAAATAGGTGTCAATTTATTCGTTTATTTTGTACGAGATGGGTTGACTTCATCCCGCGATCATGATATGTTAACGGCATACTAAGATTATTAAAAATCAATTTTATTTTGAAAAGCCCACCACAAGTGGGCTTTTTGCATTTAATGCCCCATTTACTACCCTCGTTTCAAAAATCAACCGCAACGTTTTCGTTGCGTTCTCCCTCGTCTATAGTGAGAGTCACTCTCTAACTGCAAGGATAGGCCATGACCAAGTCGGACGATGGGCCGCAGCACGAATTGCTGGCGCGCATCCAGGCTGGGGACACCGCTGCCGTCATGGCGGCTTACGAACAGCACTTTGACTCGCTGTATCGCTATGTGCGTCTGCGCGTTGCCCAGCCTGAATTGGCAGAGGACATTGTGAGCGATGTATTTGTTACGCTGCTGGATTGCGTGGGCCAGCCCTGTGCACCCAAAACGCACCTACGTGGCTGGCTGTTCAAAGTCGCCCGGTCGCAGTTGTCGGTACATGGCAACACCCGCCTGACCCTGGCATGGGATGCATTGGAGGACTGGATGCCCGCACTGACTGAAACCAATCCTGAACACACCCTCGGTGATGTCATTGATCGCCAGCGGCTGCACCACGCGCTGCAAATGCTCAACAACGACCATCGTGAAGTGCTGCTGTTGCGCTTCGGCCATCAATTCAGCTTGCAGGAAACAGCCGACGCCCTCGATAAGTCCGTTTCCTCGGTCAAGTCGATCCAATTCCGGGCGCTGCAAAACCTGCGCCAGATCATGAAGCCCGACGGGGCTGTGGCTGATCCCCAGGACGATGCCGCTGAAGACGATCACCAGCCCCAAAAAGGAGGTGCGCTGTGGAACAGCCGCTCATGAACATCCTCGATCAGTGCATTGATCGTATCCGTGCCGGGGAGCCTGTCGAGGCCTGCTTAAAAGACTATCCAGAATACGCTGACGAGCTGCGTGACATGCTGCATATTGGCATCACGCTGGGCGAATTGGTGACAGCAGCCCCCGTTGCCACCATAACCCAGGATCGCCTTCAGCAGCAGCTCGCCAACCGCATTGATAATAGGGAGACCCATATGCAAATCAGAACGCGAGAAAAACGGAAGCGCCGCACCTTTGGCATGATGTCACTCGGCGCGGCGGCGGTACTGGCTTTGATCATGGGCGTGGGCATCGGCGTCTTTGCGACCATGTCTGCCTTTAACCCATCCGCATTGGCTCCCGTCGTTGCCGAGCCAACCGAACCCACTCATCAGCTAAGTTTCAGGCACAATCCCGCTCTATTTTCGATCCCGCGTGAAGGCGATACGCCGCTGTATTTCGACGTTGACCTCGGGAACTTCGGCGAGGCGAGTGAATATGTGCGCATCGCTACGCCAACAGGATTAGAAGTTATTGATATGGAGCCAGTTTCGCTCCAGGGCTGGACACTCAGTAATCAGGATGACCTCGTCTATACCTTTGGCGATGAATCCATGCGGTCCAGCGGTATCAAGGTTCACTCTGGCTATGGCAATGAGCACTATGGCAATGTCTACATCGGTCAGACCGAACCCATCTGGCGGCTGGATGATCGATTAATCCTGCGTGATGCTAATGATGCGGTGCTGTTCGATGCCGCTGTACGTGACCTTATCCCTGCTACAAGTCCAAACTTCTATGACAATTCTCTCATTACCTACTCTGGGGTTGACCGGGGGAGCTTTACCTACCTACCCATTTACGTGGATGTGATTAATCCAGGGACCGATAGTGAACATATCCGCATCGAGAATTTGATTAATTTTCAGGATTTTGACCTTTCTGGTTGGACGTTATCCAGCGATACAGGCGTCAGTTACACGCTACCCGATGTTGAGTGGTACCAGCCCATAGGCTCAGGGCCCTATATCAATATCTATACATTGCCTAAAACGACTAGCATCGGCAAATATCATATTGGCCTGCCTGAACCCGTTTGGCAGTCAGCCAATACGCTCACCCTGAAGCACCCGGATGGCCTCAGTGGCACGCTGGCACTCAATGGCGATGCGGATACGCCGCAAAGCCCCCTTTATGATGCCGAGTATATACGGCCAGTGTATCGCTATAACGATGAAGTGGGCACTTTCATGGTGACGTTTGATGATCAGCCATCGACCATCTATCAGGTACAAGTCATGAATCCTGGCGACCGCGACCGTGAATACATCAAAATCTTCGCTCGCGAGAATGGGTCGGTGGCCCCTGTCACCATGCTGGGCCTCCAAGGTTGGACGCTCAGCGATGAAGATGGCAATGTTTATGTATTTGATTTAGCGCGCCTTCCACCACCTGGGAGTAGCTTGTGGATTTATACACGTGATGGTATAGAAAAAACGGATGAGGTTTATATGGACCGTGATAACGCCATCTGGGATATGGACGATACGCTGACACTCACCAATAGCCTGGGTGGCATCGTGCTGCAAGCCAATGTGGGCGCGCTATCACCCAATGGCGATTCCGAGTATATCCGGCCAGTGTATCGCTATAACGATGCAGCGGGTGTCTTCATGGTGGTAGCCGATGGCCAACCCACGGCCATCTTCCAACTGCAAGTCATGAACCCAGGCTACCGCGATCATGAGTACATCAATATCTTCGCCCCGGCCAATGTATCGATGAACAATGTCCGTCCGATTTCCCTTGATGGCTGGACGATAAGCGACGACGATGGCAACAGCTTTACGTTTGAGGGATCAACGTTGCCAGCTAGCGGCCTACGCGTTTACACGGGACCTGGTGAAAATAATTATGGTGAAGTCTATATGGGGCGGGATAGTGCCCTATGGGATGAAGAAGATACGCTGACGCTCTCTAATGCTCTAGGTGACATCGTGCTGCAAGCCAATGTCGGGACGCTTACTTACACGCTGCAGTCTTCGCAAACCCTGAACAATAGCATCTACTTTGAGGACCCCGATATAGCACCGACTGGTTGGATGCCACCTTTCATGCTCAATGTTGATGTGATCTTCCCTGGCCAGGAAGGCGAGAATGTCCGTATCTCACAGCAATATGGCGGCGAAATGCCAGATCTAGCTGGTTGGACCATCAGCGATGATGATGGTAATAGCTATCGCATTCCCTACCATGACAGTGACAACACATCAAGTTATCTATCGCTCTATACGGAATCGGGAACTGACGAACCGGGCAAGTACTATATGGGCTTTGACGATCCCATCTGGCAGCTTGACGACAGCCTGACCATCACCCGGCCCAGCGACGGCGCAACCTATAACATCATCGTAGAAGACAGCATCGAAATGCCCTGGCACCTGGGTAATCCGCCGACTGAGCCAGCATCAGTCAATCAGGTACAGCCCTGGGAACTAACAGCAACTTCCATCATTGTGACGGTGACGCAAGGCGCTGTAATGGATCCTATATTGGCAACCCAACGGGTAGAAATGGCCAAATTACCAGCCTTGTGTAGCGTGAGCAGCCCTCATATTGTCAATTTGCGTTCTTACACGGATGTGACAGTAGAAGTAGAGGTGCAAGTGCCTCCTAATCAGAGGCTGGACGTGCTGGAAATCAGGCCAGATCCAGCTGAGCCAACTGCCACATTATGGTATCTTGTCCGCACGGTAGAGAATGACATAGGTTGGGTTCGTCAGGAAGTCATGGAGCCAATAACAGATTGCCCGGAATAATATCCCAGCCAACACAATTTTAAAATCTTCGTGTAAGTAACTGTGTGAAGGAGCGCCCCGCCTGGGGCGTTTCTTCGTTATTTTTAGCTGTTAGTCGTTTTCATTGCGGTGCAGATGACGCTCCATAAGCTGGACCAGCATACTGCCGGTGATGGTCAGCGTCAGGTAAATCATACTCAGCACGGCATACGTTTCGACATATAAAAACGTGCTGCCGGACCACTTACGCGCGAGCTGTGTAATTTCATTGATGCCCAGCACTGTCACCAGCGAGGTATCTTTAATCATGCTGATGAAGTCATTGCCGAGCGGGGGTAGCATGCGGCGTACCGCCTGCGGGATGACGATATAGCGCAACACCTGGAAATAGGACATACCCAGCGACTTAGCCGCTTCGATCTGGCCTTTATCCACAGATTGGATACCTGCGCGGAACACTTCCGATAGAAAAGCCGAGTAGATCAATGAGAGGCCGGCAATTGCGGTGCCATTGTCGCGTCCACGCCACACCAGTTCCGGCAGGTCGGGGTTGTTCATGAGTTCCCGCAGCCAGGGAACCAGACCGTCATTGATATTGTTGCGCAGCGCTGGCACCAGAATGAAGCCGGAAATCAGCAGGAAGACCAGCGGCGGTATCCCACGCATGAACTCGACGAACATGGTGGCAAAGTTATAGACGGCGGTATGCATGATGCGTCCCGCCACCTGGGTGATCCGCATGCCATGCTCTGGCGGTCGTGGGGCATTTGCCCGGATGATGCCCAACAGCAGGCCAAACACAATCGCAAAGAAGTAAGCAGTTACTGACAAGAATAGCGTCAGCGAGATGCCTTCACTCAGTTCTTCATAAATCCGACTGAACTCTTCGCTGTTGGCGATCTGGACCACCAGATAAACCCACAAAAAGATGAGAAAAATAAGCCACCAGGGAGCAACATAAAGTCGGGAGAGCGGTCCAGCCAGTCGGCGCCGACTGCGCTCTTCCACGTCGTCCATGTCATTTTTAGGTTTTTCTTCAAGTGCTGCGGACATGCTGGCTCCTGGTAAAAAGAGGGCGCACAGCCGATGCCGTGCGCCACTTGATTGTCTTGTAGTGTGTTTAGTGACTATTCTTCAGCCGGGCCGAAACCCCAGGCTTCGTTGATGGCGTCGAGCGTACCATCTTCCATCATGCTGGTGAGGGCCGCATCGAAGGCGTCACGCAGTTCGCTGCCCTCTGGGAAGATGAAGCCAAGGCCGCCATCTTGCGTGATGGCATCATCCAGCAAGCGGACGAATTCTTCGTTTTCACCGACATAACCCTGGCCAGCGACATCATCAATGATGACTGCATCGACATCTTCGGCGATCAAAGCCTGGACAGCCAGCGGGTACTGGTCATAACCGACCATGCGATCTTCACCGACCAGTTCAACAGCGGTCAGGTAGTTGGTGGTGGCCGTCTGGACGCCGACGATGTAGTCGTTGTTGACGAAATCATCCACGCTCTCAAAGCGATCTTCGTCCACACGGACCAGCAGTCGCTGGACAATCGAGATGTACGGCATGGAGAAATCGACGCCGCTTTCATCACGTTCTTCAGTGATGGTGATGCCGTCCGCAGCCACATCGAATTCACCGCCAGCGACGGCGACGATCATGCCATCCCAAGATGTTTCGATGAATTCCGGCGTGCAGTTGATGCGTACACAAATCTCAGCAATGGCGTCGTAGTCCCAACCCACAGCGTCACCCGTTTCTTCATCAAGGTAGTTGAAGGGCGGGTAGGCATTTTCGACAGCGATGGTGATCGTTTCACCGCCCAGGTCAGGCAGCATCATGTCCATATCTTCAGCCGGACCAAAACCCCATTTGGCATTGATGGCGTCGAGCGTGCCGTCTTCCATCATGCTGGTAAGCGCGGCATCGAAGGCGTCACGCAGTTCGCTGCCTTCTGGGAAGATGAAGCCGAGGCCGCCATCTTGCGTGATGGCATCATCCAGCAAACGGACGAATTCTTCGTTTTCACCGACATAACCCTGGCCAGCGACATCATCAATGATGACCGCATCGACATCTTCGGCGATCAAAGCCTGGACAGCCAGC
>PABP01000015.1 GCA_002699585.1 Anaerolineaceae bacterium
TGATCGGTACCCCATAAACTAAGACAAGAGTCTGAGAAAAATGCTGACTAGAAGGGCCGATCCAATGAGTCGACGCATTCCCAAAGAGATCAAAGAGGAAATTCTGAGCAAGGTGCAGGCAGGCGAGCGTGTGGCTGATCTGGCTGAGCAGTACGGTGTGAGTGCCAAGTCAATCTACGGCTGGCTGCGTCAAGCCAGCGGTGAAGCCGTGGTATCCGTTCTGGAATACAACAAACTCAAACGCGAGAACGAAGAACTGAAGCGGCTCATTGGCGAGTTGACGCTGAACATGCACCAGCAAAAAAAGTCGAGATAGTCCGCCGAAGCAAGCTGAAGTCAGTCTGTGCCGACGCCCTGGGCATCAGCCGCAAGAACATCTATCGCCAACTCAAGCAGCCAACAAAAGACCTTGCCCTCAAAAAGCAGATCGAAGCGGTGCATCGTGACCATCCAGCCTATGGTCATCGTCGCATCGCCATTCATCTGGAGATCAATCACAAACGGACGCAGCGAGTCATGGCTAAATTCAAGCTACGACCGCCTAGACGACGTGTCAAACGCTACAGCACCGTCTCAACACCCCATCACACCTATAAAAACCTGCTGAAAGACCTGACCGTTACCGACCCGCATCAGGTATGGTGCAGTGATCTCACTCGGATTGAGTATCGTGGCACGCTCTGGTACATCGCAAGCATCGAAGACTTGGCAACACGTCAGAGCATCGCCCAACGAGTTGGCAAACGGCATGACAGCCACTTGGTCTTAGCCACCCTTCGCCAGGCATTCGCTACCGGATTTCAACCTCAGGTCTTTCATTCGGATCAGGGTAATGAGTTCATGGCTCAGCGTTGTACTGATTATCTGGAACAACGAGGGGTCAAGCTCTCAGTCAGCGATGTCGCTTCGCCCTGGCAGAATGGTTATGTCGAATCCTTCTTTGGACGCTTCAAGCATGAGCTGGGTGACATCAATCGCTTTGACTCTCCTGGCGAGATGATCGAGGCCATCTACCGACACACCCGCTACTACAATCATCATCGCATTCACACTGCTCTCAAGATGCCGCCTGCTGTTTCGCCGCTCAATCTTTCTCAGACAACGGTCTTCACTTTTGGGGTACTTGACACAATTATAAGTCGAAAACCTCGCAGATGTCTGAAGACAGTAAGGGATTATCCCCGCTACAGAGGGCTTTGATTCGGCTCAGGTCCTCTGCACCCAAAATGATAATCACAGTTGGACCACCAATGCCGGACGGCCCTGGTGCGATGATAATGATTGTGATTTGATAGTTGATGACGTTTTCCGGCAGCGCCTCAAAGCTGGTAAACGCTGTAGCCTCCGCCTCGCTGATGACCCCCGGTTCTGAGAAGCTGCACGTGCCGAAGTTGGCCACGCCATTATTGGCGATCATGTCCAGTCCAAGATTGACAAAATCGCCAAAGCAAGCAGCCAAATCACCGGAGATGCCAAATTCTACAGTGAACCCAGGCGGCACAATGACCTCATGGTCAGTATTCGGTTCCAGCACGACCAGACCGGAAAGCGTAGTGAAGTGCAGTACGCCGTCCACCATCTGCACGAAGACGGTCGATGAGATACGCACATGCACGCCGTTAATCAGCACATCGGATTCGATATTTTCCGGCCCTTGCAGCAATACACCTGACGGTGGTGCTGTCTCACAGCCTGTGTCTTCATCGCCACTATCGGAGATGATATAGAACTCTTGCATAGGCGACAGGCTGTCCGGCCCGAGTACAGGCAGGACGCTGGTATCAACATCGGCTGCGAGGTCTTCAGCGCTCACCCAGGCAGCGGCTCGGCTGGCACCCAATTCGCGTTCGTATTCATACTGGATGCGCACCCAGCTACCATCGGGCGTCACCGCATCGGCGACAAAGGTTCCACTGACTTGCTCAATGGCTAGATGCGGCTCATCAACGCTATCCGGGGCGGTGAATAGAACCGCTTCGCTTAGCGAAACCGTAATCTCTTCACCCGGCAAGAACAATTCATCCTCGAACACGCCATTTTCGATACGGACATTACCAAACAGGCCAATGACAACCGGATCAACGGTCGTGGGCAAGTTGGCCTGCGTATAGATCAAGCTAACACCGTATGCTTCATCTTCAAGTGATAACGGAGAAACGCCGAGGGCTGCAACCGAATAGAAATCTTCCTGAGGGAAAACCAGGTCAACGATGTCACCCGGTTCCGAAAAAACCTGGCCATCATCGGGGAAAATCTCCTGGCCATCCGTGAATAGCGGATCGACAATCGAAGGACTACCATAGCAGACCGTGTTGCTTTCCGCTGCTGCACAATTCGTGCCCAGATCACGGAAGACTTTTTCAAGTAGTTGTGTGCATTGAGCATCCATATCTGACTGTGCTGCCGTTATCGCCACCGACAACAACAACAACATGGGCGCAATGCCGAGGAATTTGAGGAGGGTTTTTCTCATTGCGAAACCTCTGTTCATCTTGGTTTCCGTAGGTAAACCTTCCATAATTGTAAAGCTAATACAGTAACCTCGCTATATTGCACCGCCGTAATACGTGAAATACCTAACAAATATCGACATCATCTTTATCATCGCAGAGGTTTGTCACAGGATGCATAATTGGCGATGTTATGAACCATCGCTGGCGTTCATTACCAGCTCGGAGGAACTTCTCCGTCTTGCAAGACGGATGCCCCTTCTAATTATTACTAATCACGGAACGGTTCATAGTCACTACAGGCTTCGGGGCTTATATGTAGTGAACGAGATGAAAAATAAGAAAGAAACAGTCCTCTAGACTACTGTTTCATCGGCCTTAATCGCTTGTCTCCAAAGTAGGTGACGGTGTAGCTATTGGTGTTGAGATGAACGTGGGCGTAAAGGATGCCTCAACATCCATTTCGGATCCAAAAAGTAAGGTATGAAATACAGCGTTGTCACAGGCGTGGTAGTGGCAGTTGGTAACGGCGTCCATGATGACAGTGTCAGTTGCGGTATCGGCGTTGGATAAGGCGTACGGGTAAGGAAGCTACCGTTGTCATCACACTGCACAGGCATATTGAAATGAGTCCGTTCCTCACAGATGAACTCATGGATATCGTGATTTTCCTGCACCCCTTGGCGCTCAGATGGCAAGCGGATCAGATTCCACAAATTCTTTGCAACAGAATCTTTATTCGTTTATCCATCAGTTTTTATGCGCCGTTGCCAGAAATTCTTCTGCATTGCCGCTGGTTTTTGTCAGGTAAGTAACCGTAATCAAGGCGAGCAATGCGACCGGAATGCTGTACAGCGCCGGGTTAGTCAAGATGGGAAGGCCTGCGACATTTTCCATCCCTAAGAATTTGGCAAATGTAAAAAACAATGAAACCACCAGACCGACACCCATTCCCGCGACAATTCCTTGTATGGTTACCCGCTTCCACCACAAAGTGGTGAGCAGAACAGGCGCAAATGTACTTGCGGCTATCCCAAAGCACATGCTGACAAGTATGGCAACGTTTTGGTCCTTCAACCAGATTGACATGGCAATAGCCAGTACAGTCAATGCGCCGGCCCCGACTTTTGCGAAGACAAGCTGTTCGCTCTCGACGCTATTGGGCTTCAGTATGTTGGCATAAAGATCATGAGCGAGGCTGCTGGTCATTGAAATCAATAACCCGGTCGCGGTACTGATCATAGCTGCCATGGCACCCGCAGCAACAACGCCCAGGAATATCTGCCCGCCGATCTTTTCACTAAGCATCGGAATCACCATATTGGTGGCTATGCCACCCTGACCTTCAGCCAGGAGTTGTACCAATGTCGGATACAGAACATACATTGCTGCTAATCCAACAAATAGCACTGCTGCATAAAAAGTAGCTAATCCCCAGATGGTTAGCTCGGCACTCTTTTGGGCGGCTCTCGCATCTTGTACTGTATAGAATCGCATCAGGATATGCGGTAATCCGAGTGCCCCAAAAGCCAGAGCCAGAACCAGGCTAATTTGATCTGCGAGAGCGGGGAGAACCACCCCCGGTGTCATAGCGCTTGCCGCATCCGGCATTAAAGCCCGCACCGATGCGATGGCGGCAGCGGCATCCTCGGTATCATTGACCACTTCGAGCGACTCCACAGCAAGCACCGGTGGCACCATCTCCTGCCCCGCGCTTACGATGCTGAACGGATTACCGCCGAAATAGCTAATCGTGACAGCAGCCAACAAGAACATCAACGCGCCCCAGAGTACGATGCCCTGAATCGCTTGATTATAAGTCGTGCCTCGCATTCCACCGACGATTACAGCAGCTCCCATCAGTACACCGGTTCCTATTACTGTGACCAGATAATCCCAGCCGAGCAATAAATTGAACAGATGTCCGGCTCCCACCATTTGTGGAACCAGATACAGTGTACCTATGATCAGGGTGCATATCATTGCTACTACCCGAAAATCCGAGCGCTTGCCAAAGCGGGCAATTACCGCGTCCGCAATCGTAAATTTCCCAGTATTTTTGATTGGTCCGGCGGCAACCAGCAGCACAACAATCCATGCCGCAAAAAAACCAATTCCTATCCACCATCCGTCAATGCCACTAAGGGCAATTGCACCGGAAATCCCTAAAAAGGTGGCTGCGCTGGCGTAATCACCCAACATGGCCAAACCGTTAAGTTGCCAGGATATTTTCCCGCCTGCAACATAAAAATCACTGGTGGTCTTGGTAGACCTCCTACTATAGTAAGTGATTCCTATTACAATCATTATCGTTAATACTACAATTAACACCGCAACTTGATTTTCCATTGCTGTTGGTCCTATAGTATTAATTATTATTACTTTGTTCTAACAAGGTAAATTCTGGTCACGACAATCCCCATACCAATAGCGATCCACCCCACCCATGCAGCGAGAGGAAGGCCAAGCAGCATGGTAGCAGCAACCTCTTTGAATGGTGCAGAAGTGATGATCGCGGCTGCAAAGTAGGTAGCCAAAAAGACCAGAGCAAGGGTGCCGCTTAGAATCAAGTTCTTTCGAAACATTGCTGAATCAAAAACGGGTTGTGACGCTGGGTTATAACCTTCGCTGACTTCGGCTTCATGATTAGGCATGTGTATACTCCTGAACTAAAAATTCCAATGGAAAAACAGAAAGCGCTGATTCAAAAGCCGTTATCTGCCAATGATTATCAGGTTATACTCAAAAATCTGATACTCGCGCAGCCTTTGTCGCCCAAGAATGCTAAACGTCACGTAAAACATATGACTATTTTTTAAAGTCAGGTGCAAGACCTTGATTGCTAGATAATGCGTTTGAAGATCAAAGCGACAAGGGAAGCAATGACCTTCAAGCCAAATCCAAGTGGAGAACGCGCTTATGGTATCCGAAGATAACAAGCAGGTTAGTAGGACAACTGGCTTATAATCAGTCGTTTCATCCATCCTTAGTTTGATTTACAAAGGGTCTGTATAGCTCTTTAAGGTTACACAATCGCGTGTTTCGAGATTCTTTGCTATGCAAGGTGAGGTAGAGCGTGGCGATCACCCCAGAGATCGGGGCTTGTATATAGTCTATGTTTCGCATGATCTCCATAAATCCCTAATAATAATAGGAGATAGATCATGAAAAACCTGTACATGTGATTTTTGGATTATACTTGGAAATACAGTGCAATCTACAAAAAGGATTGTATATGTCAATTGAATTTCAATTGTTAACAAGTCTTGAGCTCTTGTTAAGCACCTTTCTAAGTATGTTAGTCGGTCTAGAACGCGACCGACGGAATCAACCAGCAGGTTTGCGAACACACATGCTAGTCGGGTTCGGTTCATGTTTGTTTACTATTCTATCATTTCATGCCTTCCCCGGTTCCGATCCAGCTCGCGTAGCTGCACAAGTTGTGACTGGTATTGGTTTCCTCGGTGCAGGGACAATTCTACATCTACATCGTACCCATGGTGCTTCGGATATCAAACACCTCACCACAGCAGCCAGCATATGGGCCACAGCTGGTATAGGAATGGCTGTGGGTACAGGGGCATGGTTACTAGCAATCAATGGCACATTAATCACATGGATTATTCTGGCTGTTGTTCGCCGCCTAGAACCCGACAAATAATGGTTTGGCCTCCTGCTTCCAATACCACTAAACCACTAAACCACATAAAATTATGTCTTTAACTCTGTGTCGACCAGACGCTATTTGATGAACCAGGCAGAGACATATCAACTATTAAAAAGGACTAATGCCTGCTAGTCCTGAGACAAAATACGAACAGAAACACATCGCAATAAAGTTTGATATTGCAAATGCTCAAAAGCACCAAGATATGACTTGTCTTTGTTGTAGAGTTTGTTTAAGGATAGCGTAGTGCCATCTGATGCGCTTTTCAATCTTCTGCCTACACAACTGTTCTCAAACAACAAATTCAGATCCCATTCGACCTGGATTAAACAACGACAAGACAGGTCACATATTATTGCAACGAGCTACTCCTTTTGGCCTCCAGTATCCCTATTCCTTCATTTTGATGCGATTATCCTGGCGGGTATCCTCCATGTCATTTGTTACCTCGGTCTCGTGGCTATAATCATGTTAGTTGGGTTTTTGAGCTATTGTTATTGGCATTTAGTCCTGACATTCATTACTCTACTATCAGAGGATTTAGACCAAAGCAGATCATGACTTTTGTCTATATGTTAACAACGTTCAACTTCATCCATACTCAGCGTATAGATCGTCGTAGTAGGAGAACCCTGGCATGAATTGGCAGCGTTACAATCCACCTTCCGAAGCCGTCGAAGTCCTGTCCCAAAGTCCTAAAGTCATCGTTGCTAGCACCATCGCTGAACTAGCCGATCTAGCCTGTGGTGGGGCCGACAATAGCGCATTTGAGGTTGCTTATGATATTCCGAGCCAGGGGCGTTACGTCGAGGCGCACGTCGCACGTGTGCGTAACGGTATTTCTGCCAACTATACCGAACCCTACATGCGCCGTCGCGACCCTGATTGTATGGTAATAGCCGACGACTATCCTACCGACAAGGCCAAATACCAGGAACGCTACGGCAAGGACTTCGGGCCAGTACGCGCCGAGTCCTTTGCGTGGCTGAAAACACAAGAACTAGCGATATTTGGCTTCACAGCTGGTAAACTCGATATGGGGATGGATGCGCTGGCGATTGTGCCAGCCAACGCCGGGTTCTTTGCCCTGGGGCTGGCCATGCTGCAAGGCATCCTGCCTTATGATGAACTGCCCGATGATTTCAACCCTAAAGCCATTGTCTACACTATCCCCCCCTTTCGTCACACACACTTCAACGGCAAGCAGGTCGTGGTGCATAATCGGAAGCCTGACCTGT
Source organism: Anaerolineaceae bacterium (assembly GCA_002699585.1). Taxonomy (GTDB): domain Bacteria; phylum Chloroflexota; class Anaerolineae; order Aggregatilineales; family Phototrophicaceae; genus Phototrophicus. The sequence goes on from PABP01000015.1 coordinate 7,356, forward strand.
ATGAAATGTTTTCGTATAATCTCTACCCAGGGCCGAGTGCCAAAAAGGGTGTCTACGGAATGCTGCTCGACATGGGCGAGCGCGAAGGCTGGGTAACAGCACACACTTCGACTGTTCAGGTGGTTACACCCTATGATCTGACCGTCACCATTATGCACGAAGGCGCAAGCGGTGGCGGCAAGAGCGAAATGCTGGAACAGCCGCACCGTGAACCGGATGGCCGCCTGCTGCTGGGTGAAAACATCCTAACAGGCGAGCGGCATCATCTGGAAATTCCACGAACCTGCGAGCTACTGCCCGTTACTGACGATATGGCATTGTGCCATCCCTCCCTTAAAGGATCAATCAGCAAGCTGGTTGTTACTGATGCCGAAAACGCATGGTTCATGCGCGTCAATCACATCGATCGTTATGGCATCGACATGCAACTAGAAGGATTGACCGCCAACCCAAAAGAACCCCTGTTGTTCCTGAACATTGACGCAGTGCCCGGTGGACGCGCCCTGATCTGGGAACACACCGAGGACGCACCGGGGGTGCCATGCCCCAACCCGCGTGTCATCATCCCCCGACACCTATTTCCATCCATCGTCAATGAACCAGTTAATGTCGATGTGCGCAGCTTCGGCGTTCGCACACCACCCTGCACCAAAGAACAACCAACATACGGTATTATGGGACTGTTCCACATTCTGCCACCGGCATTAGCTTGGCTATGGCGATTGGTGTCGCCGCGAGGGCACAATAATCCCAGCATCGTTGGCGAAAACAAACTGACCAGTGAGGGTGTTGGCTCGTACTGGCCCTTTGCGGTAGGACAGCGCGTCCAGCAGGCCAACCTCCTGTTGCAACAGTTCACCGATTTTTCGCGTACTCGATATATTCTATGTCCGAATCAGCATGTGGGCGCGTGGCGCGTCGGTTTTACGCCGCAGTGGGTCGCCCGCGAATATCTCGCACGGCGCGGCGGTGCCAAGTTCAAGCCAGGCAAGCTCATTCCGTCACGTTCCTCGCTTCTGGGTTACACACTTCCTCAACTGCATGTCGAAGGTCGCTCAATTGGGCGCATCTTTATGCATGTCGAAATGCAGCCGGAAGTCGGTGAAGAAGGTTACGATAAGGGCGAAGCTATACTATACGATTTCTTCCGCGAATGTTTGCCCGATTTCCTCGGACCTGATCTAGACTCGATGGGTCGGAAAATCATCGAATGCTGTCTGGACAACGGCACAGTGAACGATTATGAAGCCTTCATACCGATGGAATACTGACCTCAGCCCATATCACGCTGTTCGATCCCACTCTCTGAATTCGACCGAGTGCGCGACAGGCAGGAAGTTGCGTCGCCGAGGTGCGTCGCAAGTATAACGTTGCTGAGCAAACTGTCTATCGGTAGCGAACAAAAATGGCGAAAGGGAAAGGTGGCTCTAGAGCCAGCTAGTAGCTGGTTTTAATCCGCCCGCGCACATCCTTGGCATCCTTGATCTTGGCGTACTTCATGGTCGTGCTGCCGTTGGCATGCCCGGCCACGAACTGCGCATCCGGCAGCGAGGTGCCACTGCTGAGCATATCCGTAATCAACGTTCTTCTGGCATCATGCGGCGCGAAGTCACCGGACTGCTTCACCACCTTATACACGGCATTGGTACTCATGGGTTTGTCGGGTCCCAACTCGCCGTCGCCTTTGTGCTTGACGCTGCAGAAGATGTACTGCCGTTCGACACCAAAGCTGGCTTGCAGGTCCTGCCAGCGCTGGAGGTGCGGCAGGGCATCCTGCGAGGCGAAGGGGATCGTACGCGCTTGGTCGCCCTTGCCATGCTGCACCGTCACCAGCCCGTTGGCAAAATCGACATCGGCCCATTGCAGGCTGACCGCTTCGCTGCGCCGTAAACCCGCGTAGAACAGCACCGCCAGCAGCGCCCGGTTGCGCACATGGGTTAGTTTCTCCTGGTGCCAGACATCAAAGGAGGCCAGCACCTCGCGCACGGAGAGCGCTTTGGTGCTGCGTTCGCTGCCGGTGCTCTCGCTGTGGTGGATCTTGATGCGCCCCAGCGCTTTGTGCAGCGCCTCCCAGACCGGATTGGCGTAGTCGACAATCGCCAGCGTATCGACCAGTTGACGCAGGGCCGACAGACGGCGCTGTTTGGTGGCTTTGGTGCCCGGTCGATCCGCCAGAAAAGCGCTGACGTGGTCGTAGCTCAGGTCGAGCGGCTGCACCTGGTGGTCGTGACACCACTGGGCCCACAGTTTGTAGACGTGGCGGTACACGCGCTGGCTCGACGGTGCCAGGCCGCGACACACCAGGCCGATGGCCTGCTCGGACAAGTTGGCCTGCTCCGTCAGGTCGACCGGCTGGGCCCGGTCGTTGTGGGCGGGTTGCAGGGCGTTTTCTGGGGCTGAAAATTTTTGGGTCATAGGATGGCCTATGGTTGTGAAAAAGATGATTTACACACCCATTTTAGCATGGAAATTACAGTCAATATACGATCAATTTTTGCTCTCTTTTTGGCCTGCTGTTTCTGAGCTTCGAGCCTAAGCTTTGCTTTGTAAAATGTGTCTCCTCGCAACGCGGGCGAAATGCGATATGAAATGCTGATAGAAATCACCCCTTTCCCATGACCGCAACGAGTTAATTTTAGCTAATCATAGTATGTAACACGTGGTCGTTGTATTATGCAGCGGCTGACAACTGAGTGGCTTTCATACCAACAGCCGAATGTTGACCCATAAAAGGGTTGGCATTCGGCTTTCTGTTTTTCAAGGAGAGATGGCTCATGACGTATCGTAAGCACACATTTTTTATTGTACTTCTATTGGTCTTGTGGTCTCTGACGTTATCTGTCACAGCCCAGGAAGCGGAAGACGTGCAGCGGGCGGGCCTTCGTCCAGATGCGCCGACTTATGCCGTTCACGGACCCTATTCAGTGGGGACTGTGGAATTCATAGTAGAAGATGTAGTTCCTTCTTTACCTGTAACCGTATGGTATCCCGTGCAAAGTGATGACATGGAAGAGCCATATACGTACATGTTAGAAATGCCAGAAGTACCCTTCTTAGGTCATGCCATTCTGGATGCTACTCCGGAGGTTGATGGCGCACCTTATCCACTCGTTATTTTCTCACATGGTGCAACGAACACACGATATGGCGCATTGTACCTGACTGAGCATCTTGCTACTTATGGATTTGTCGTGATGGCTCCCAATCATACGGGCGACACGATGGCTAATATGGAAGATGAAGGCGTATTCTTACGTAGCCTCGCGACTCGTCCTGTTGATATTACTCGTGTGATCGATTTTGCCGAAACTGTTACTGCAACCGAGGGTGTGATGAACAATCTGATTAACATCGATCGGGTCGCGGTAATTGGACATTCATCGGGAGCATGGACAGCGTTGCTAGCTGCCGGCGCACAACGAGATTTTGGGGCTATGCAGGCATGGTGTGCAGAGAACTCAGATGACTTCTGGACCTGTGGCAACTTACTGGGCCAGGAGGAAACACTTGCAGAACTCTTAGAGCTTGATGCTGTACCCGAGGGCCTATGGCCAAGTGTTGGCGATCCCCGAGTAGACGCTATTGTCCCTCTGGCGCCAGGCAACGCAACAGCATTCGGTTCGCAAGGTCTAGCATCTATTAGCGTACCGGCATTAGTTATGATCGGTGATCATGACATGTTCTTGCCATACGATAGCTTTGGTCCACCAACATATGAAGCGATTAGCGGAGAGCCCAAAGCTTTTGTCACCTTCGAAGATGGTAATCACATGCTCTTCAGCAATGCGTGCGCTGCCAATCCGTGGATAGTTGATGCAGGATGGTATTTCGCGTGTTCAGATTCAGTATGGGATATGGATCGCGCTCATGATCTCATCAATCACTTTACAACCGCATTCTTGCTTGCAGAACTCTACGACGATGCGGATGCAGCCGCAGCCCTGTCGCCCGATGCTGTAACTTTCCCAGGCATCACCTACGAAACTACGGGCTTCTAGCACCACCCACATCGCTGCTTGCATCGCAGCGGCTGACAGCTAAATAGCTCACTTTGCAGCAGCCGAATGTTGACTCAGAAAAGGGGTCGCATTTGGCTTTTTACTTTTGACAAGAGGAGATAAAAAATGAAGAGGTATATAGAGTTTCTGTCCACAATAAGTCTGATAGTACTGCTATTGTCCACAACGATAATGGTGGCTGGTGAAGACATCTCTTATCCGACGACAGAATGGCAAACGTCCACACCTGAGGAACAAGGCATGGACTCTGCCGAACTCGCGGGCTTTTTCGAGATGTTTTCGCAGAAGCATTTCAATATGGACAGCCTGATGGTGATTCGCAATGGTCATATTATCGCTGAAGCTTATACACCGCCTTTCGATGCAGACATGAAGCACCATCTCTACTCCAGTAGCAAGAGCGTAACCAGTGCCTTGATTGGGATTTTGCTACAAGAAGGATATCTGGATAATCTGGACACGACTGTGCTGAGTCTGTTCCCAGACAGAACCGTTCAGAATGTGGATGCCAATAAAGAGGCGATGACAGTGCGTCATCTCTTGACAATGTCAAGTGGATTCGCTTGTGATGATATGGCCACCGGTAATCAGTCTTTGCACGCTATGATGAATAGTGAGGATTGGTTGCAATATGCGCTCGATATGCCGATGGGATCTGAACCCGGTACGGAGTTCCACTACTGCAATGCGGTAACTTACGTTCTATCTGCCATCATAAACGAAAAAACGGGCATGTCAGCGCTAGACTACGCTGCTGAAAAGCTCTTTGCTCCCTTGGGCATCAGCGATTATGCCTGGTCAAGTAGCCCACAGGGCATCTCGTATGGTTTTAGTGATCTGCAACTGACAATACGTGACATGGCGAAGTTCGGCTATCTTTATCTACGTGGCGGGGAATGGGATGGTACGCAGATTATCCCTGCTGATTTTGTGCAAGCCTCGATTGTTGGACAAATTGAGACAGGTTGGCCAGACACTGGGTATGGCTATCAGTGGTGGTATGTCCCTTCAATTGGCACGGCTTCTACCCTTGGATGGGGTGGGCAGTATATTGATATTGATCCTCAAAATGATCGGATTGCGGTTTTAACGGGTGGTTTCACAGAAAATACGCGACCTATGCTACAGGGATACCCATTCTTCTATAGCACATTCGCCCTGTCTGCTGGAGACCAAGCGTTACCGCAGAATCTTGAGGCACAAAACCAGCTTAATGATGTGGTTGCAAGAATCGAAGAACCTGAGCCAGGGCTCGTTGAATCGATGCCAGAGATGGCACTACAAGTCACCAATCAAAACTACACGCTCTTTGGTCCAATGCCTATTGCAGTACGGGGAGCGCTGGGGGAAGTTGGCACAGTGAATCCAGTGAGCCTTAGCTTCGAGTTCAGCGACAACAGTCAGCAGGCTAACCTGACTTTCATGCTTGATAATGGTGAAGCGTGGATACTGCCTGTGGGTCTGAAAGGTATTTACGAGGTTTCTGAAGGACCTATTGGTCCGGTAGGCGCATTAGGCGAATGGGAGACAGATGAGCAGTTTTCTGTGTTCATTAAGTATATTGGCGATGCTAAGCTTCAGCGTTTTGTCATGAATTTCATGCCAAATGAAGTTAACATATTGGCATCTGAATATACTGGGAGCACAACCTACGCTGTGCAAGGCGTGGTCATGGAAGGTTAAGCTGTTTCATTTGACGTATCAGAAAACAAAGTACCTGCGTAGCTTCTACAAGAGCATTACGCAGGTACTGAATTTCAATAATTCGATTCAAATAAAAACAGCCGCGCTGGCTGGAATCCGCACAGCTGTTGGAATTGCCTCTTTTTACATGACCAAATTCTACCAAGGTGTATTCGTCTCCTGTCTTGCAAGACGAGATGGCAAACTCGTGTCATGCTCACAAGGTCTGTTGTTTGCTGATATTGGGCAGCATATAGCCTTTGAGACTTGCACCCCCCCACCCTGCCATGTTATGTCTAGTGGAACGCATGCATATTCTGGTGACTGGATCATGGTCACTGCCAAAACAGATACCTCAAGCAGTAACTTAGATGGCATTTCAAAGAACACCAAACTGACGGGTCGTACCGAGGAAGTCTTGCTCGCCATCGCAGGCGGACTCAAAGATATAGGCCCTCACGGCCTCACGCGATCCGAACTGGCGCGACGCATGGGTCTGAACCCGAGCTCCATCAAGCGCCATGTGGACCGACTGCTCGAGTGCCAATTGATTGAGGCCAGTGGCTATAGCTTGCAGCTCACGCTAGCGGGCGAGAGTCGGGTCATGAAGCTGATCTACGGCAAGTGATTAGTTAGGTAGACCTCGCGGCCAACTGATATTTGTACGAACTACGCTTCTAGACAGTGTGTCTATTTTGTCGTCTTGCAAGACGGGATAAAAACATGTGCTCGTTCTGAAAGACAAATCAGTATGCCCTGGCAGAACAGACCAGGGCATACTGCTGTGATTTTGATTATTCCGCTGAAATCTCGGTTGCTTCTTTAGTTGGTGGTTCGGTTGGAATCGGTGCTTCAGGCTCCGTAGCTGTTGGCACTGCTGTACTTGTCGCAGTCGGTGTGGCCGTTGGAACAGGTGGCACGGTCACAGTCGGCGTTGGTGTCGGCGATATCTCTGAAGTGCTAGAGGCCGTTGGACTGATCTCAGATGTCATCGTCGGCTGAGTTTCAGTTGGCTGGGTTGTCGCTTCTACAGTATCCGTTACTTCCTGTGTTGCCATTGGTGTCTCACTAACGGCCTGTGTCGGTTCTTCTGTCGGTGCCACAGCTTCAATTCGCAACTCATCAATCCGGTAACCAATCGACTCAGCATTCTCTGGCAATGGTACCTGGGTATCCACGCTGATTCGAAGCTGGATGATTTGGCCAACATAGCTGCTAAGATCGATCTGTAGTGGTGACCACTCGGTGTTCATGCCTGGTAGCACCAGCAAGGGTTGCCAGGTCGCTCCAGCATCACTGCTAACTTCATATGAGATGAGATCTTCTGGTGCCAGCTTAGCAAACTGCAAGATCGTCATCACAACATCATAACCAGCAGGCAGTGTGGTCATATCGATGCCATAGACATGGGTTAGTGAGCTAATCTGGCCCCGTGGACGGGTTGATGCTGTCATGCAGGCGCCCATCATGTTGCAGTCGTCTGCTCGCAGCCACTCTCCGGTTATAGTCCACTCGCTCAGATTGTCGAAGGTCTCATGAACCGGTAGTGTCGAGGGAGCGGGGACAATAGTCGGTTGCGCAGTTGGCAAAATCGGAGCCGCTGTTGGCTCTGGTGGTAGGCTGGGTTCACTGGTCGGTTCTAGCGTCGTTGTCGGTTCTGCCGTGTTCGTTGCAGTCAGAGTCGGAACGGGTGTTTCTGTACTGACCGGACTTGGCTCTTTAGTCGCCTCTATTGTTGCCTCTGGAGAGGGTTCCTGTGTTAACTCAAGCGTTGCAGTGACCTCATCTTCTATCTCTGGACGCTCATCCGGTACGCTGATCGCATCGTCCTGGGTCGAGTTGACGGTGACATAGGGTATCCAGTGGCCGGTAACACCGCGCTCATTTGGCAGACCGTACGCAAACGCCAAGTCCGCA
>PABP01000016.1 GCA_002699585.1 Anaerolineaceae bacterium
ATGCGATGAGATTAGACGTAGTTTAACAAGCTGGATCAAATTTGGTCGTTGTCTTGTAGCGCTGTTTGCGTTTGGCTTGAATCCCATGCATCCGCATCAAACGGGCGACTCGATTACGACTCATATTTTGACATTTGGCTTGTAACTTGGCATGAATGCGCGGGCTGCCATAGGTTTCACGGCTGTCTTCATAAATCTGACGAATATCAACGGCCAGAGCCTCGTTTTCTTGTTGCCGAACACTCCGCTCACGCTTCAACCAGGCATAAAACCCGCTGTTGGAAACGGCCAGTACCTCACAAGTCTGTCCAACACAAAATTCATCTGAGCCGCACTCACGTCTTCTAGCACTGCCATCTCGAGCACATCACACTTGAATTCTTCTGTGTATCGCTTGCTTTTTCGTCCCATACTCTTCTCCCTTTTTCGATTATATTGGACATTCTCTTAGTCCACGAATTCGGGGGAAGATCAGATCCTCCTTGTAGTCGAGCGTCTATTGCCTGTCAGGAAATTCCTGACACATACTTCCTCGCTTTTCTGACAGACATCCCTACGGGATTCACGAATAATAACGCATAGATACATCATCGGTTGTCGATCAGATTGCCGTCCTTCTTGCGAATAAAGCGGTTGAACATGAGAAAGATCTTTCAAACCATCATCCGGGCCATCAGACGGTTATCCATTATCGTAGCCGCGCTGTTAGGTATTGGTGTGGTTCTGAGCCTCATCGGGGTTGGGGTGATCTGGGGGCATTTTTGGGACTGGCGCGTTGGTGACCCAACCAGCGAGAGTTGCGCCAGTTGCCACGTCATCAAGCCTTATGTTGAGTCCATGACGGCACCCGATTTGCTTGGCAGTGCCCATGCTATGCGTGATATCACCTGCACCGACTGCCACGACTATGATCTGGACCATCAGGTCCGCGATACAGTTGCCTACTTGCGCAATGAGTATGAAGAACCTCTGCCCCAAGAATCCTATGACATGGATATGTGCTTCCAGTGTCATGAACACGGCAGCTACGATCAAATCGCGTGGCGCACGATGGACTTGGGCGTGACCGATGGCCAGGCCAAAGGCCACAGCGCCAATCCCCATGCGTCGCCACATTACACCGAACTTGAATGTAATTTGTGTCACCGTGTGCATGAGCCTTCCACGCTTTACTGCTGGGAATGCCACACCTATGACTTCGGTAACCCGATGTTTCAACGATCTGAAGCACCACCCGACGCATCATCAGAAGCAGATGTACCTGTAGATGCGCTATTGGACGAACCATCAGCCGCTACACCTGAAGCGTCAGCCGAAGCAACACCCGGAGACTAATTGCAGCAGTTTATACAAGCATTTACGCAAGAGATTATCAATATAAGGAGCTAGTAAAATGAGTGACAAAAATTTATCGAGACGTAGTTTTCTACAGGCTGCTGGCGTAACAAGCGCAGCCGTTGCCTCAGGTGGCCTACTGGCTTCAACTGGTGGGGCAGTCTCTGCCCAGGACGTGGAATGGGACCGCACCGTTGATGTCATCGTCATCGGCAGCGGCACGGGCCAACTGGCGGCTATCAAAGCGGCAACCGATGGCCTTGAAACAATTGTGTTGGAAAAAGCGGCAACCGGTGGTGGCACGACCGGTATTTCCGGTGGTGGTATCTGGATGCCGAACAACTACAAAATGCAAGAAGCGGGCATCGAAGACTCCCGTGAAGAGGCCTTGGAATATCTGTCACGGGCGACGTTCGGTCAGTCCACACCGGAACTGATGGAAGCGTATGTCGACAACTGCAATGTGATGCTGGACTTTGCTCGTTCAGTCGGCCTCGAGTGGGAACTCCAAAGCTGGTTCAACGACTACTATCCCGAATTCCCTGGTGGCAAGGTACTTGGCCGCACGTTGCAGCCCGTATCAACCATCGAAGGTGCATCGGGTGGTGGTGCTCTGGTCCAGATGATGCAAAAAGCCGGTGAGGAAGCTGGCGTTGAGTATCTGTTTGAAACCCCGGCAAAGAAACTGGTCGTTAACAGCGATGGTGCGATAACGGGTGTCATTGCCGAATCTGGTGACGCAACCCTCAATATTCAGGCCCGCCGCGGTGTCATCCTGGCAAGTGGTGGCTTCGACCACAACGAAGAAATGACCGTAAACTTCCTGCGTGGTCCCCTTTATTACCCAAGTGCAGTAAGAACCAATACCGGCGATGGCCATAAAATGGCGATGGCGCTGGGTGCGAACCTCCGCAACATGAATGAAAGCTGGGGCTGGCCTGTCTTCTTCAACGAAGAATATGGCGTTTCGATCCCGGCACTGGCATATGAAATTGGTAAACCTGGCACCGTTGTCGTTAACAAGCGTGGTGAACGCTTCATGAATGAATCCGGTGCTTACGACCCGGCAACCCGTACATTCTACACCTATGACAACGGCACACACGAATACGTCAATATCCCCGGTTTCGTGATTACCGATTCGGCCAATCGTAACCTGTACACGCTGGCCTACACCCAGGCAGGCGCAGAAGTTCCCTCCTGGTTCGTCCAGGCGGATACGCTTGAAGAACTGGCAGAGGCACTGGAAATCGATGCTGAAGCGCTGGTGGCGACGGTTGAGCAGTTCAATCAGTATGCAACTGAGGGTGTAGATCCTGAATTCCATCGTGGTGAGTCTGGGTTCGACAAGCAGACAGCCGGTGATCCCAGCCGTGACGATATCCCCAACTCCTGCATGGCCCCGCTGACCGAAGCGCCTTTCTATGGTGTCAAGATTTGGCCGGGCGCCCTGGGTACCTGTGGTGGTCCACAAATCAATGGTAAAGCCCAGGTCATCGACGTCTGGGGGAACCCGATTCCGCGTCTATATGCAGTTGGTAACGCTTCCGGCAGCCCGATGGGTGCTGGTTATCCCGGTGGTGGCGCGACCGTTGGCGCAGGCATGACCTTTGGCTTTATCGCCGTACAAGATCTGGAAAGTTTGGAATCGCTGTAAAGCGCTTTGTACCTGTTGTGGCCAGGACGACTCGTTCTGGCCACGGCCTCTCACAACACTTTTGACACAAACTTTGAGAATCAACCGGGTTAGACCATGATCCTACGTAACCGCCTTCGATTAGCACAGAACAGCATCAGACTACTCTTCATGAGTGGGATTATGCTGCTGTTGGCGGGTTTCGGCCTGATATTCAATGTGCATGCCCAGCCGCCTGCACCGCCTCCACTCCCGGCCGAGTTTCAATCTACGGACGTTATCGAGTTCCAGGGCGAAGGCTCGCCGGATAACGAGTTCTGCCTCAACTGCCATGAGAACCCTTACCTGCAAATGACGCTGGCATCCGGCGAAGTGGTTTCCGTAACAGTCGATGCAGATGCTTACGCTGACTCGGTTCATGGCCAGCACGGCACAGAAGGCTATCGCTGTATTCGCTGCCATGATAACAATCGTGAGTACCCGCACGAGGAAGTCAGCGCCACCAATCGGCGCGAACTCAGCATTGAGCTATCGACTGCGTGTGCGCGTTGCCATACCGACAAATTCGATGAAACGATGGATGGCGTCCACCTGATGGCGCTGATCGATGGAAATGAAGAAGCTGCGGTATGTTCCGATTGCCACACCGGGCACGAAGTCCAGCGGCTGACCGACGAAGATACTGGACGACCTCTGCCGGAATCCAGCGAGCTGGCCGCGCAAATGTGTGAATCGTGCCATGCCGATATTTATAACGTCTACGCCAACAGCGTTCATGGCGAAGCTGTACTGGCTGGCAATAGTGATGCCGCTACCTGTAGTAATTGTCACGGAGTGCATTCGATCACCGGGCCGACCTCATCCAGCGAATTCCGCCTGTTCTCGCCGGAGTCATGCGCCACCTGCCATGCTGACGAAGAACTCATGGCCGAGTACGATATCAGTACTGATGTCTTCGATACCTATGTGGCGGATTTCCACGGCACGACGGTTACGCTCTTCCAGCGAGTGACGCCCGGTCAGGCCTTTAATTCGCCCGTTTGTGTCGATTGTCACGGCACGCATAACATCGTGAGCGCTGATGATCCGAGCAGTACCGTCATGAAAGAAAACCTGTTGGGGACCTGTCAGCAATGTCACCCGGACGCGACTGCCAATTTCTCCGATGCCTGGTTGAGTCACTATCAGCCTGATGCTGAACACGCGCCGTTGGTCGATCTCGTCAACAAGATATACGCCGTGCTGATCCCGGTCATCATTGGGGCCATGATCCTGTTCGTTGCCAGCGATATACGCCGTCGCTGGGCAGACCGCAACCATGAGGACCTCTAAAATGAACCAGAGCCGTTCATACCTACGCTTTCGCCTTTCTTATCGCCTTGAGCACTGGCTGCTGGTCTTCAGTTTCACAGTGCTGGCCCTCACCGGGCTGGTGCAAAAATTCGCTCAGAACGACATCAGCATCTTCTTGATTGGCGTGATGGGTGGCATTCAGCAAGTCCGCGTGATTCACCGCATTGCCGCTACCATGTTGATGCTCGAATCTGTCTATCACATCGGTTCGATTGGTTACAATCTCATCGTCCGCCGTGCCCATTGGGACATGATGCCGCGCCCACATGATCTTGTAAATGGCATCAATCTGGTTTTGTACAATCTGGGCTTGCGCGCCCAGCGACCCCAGCAGGGGCGCTACACAGCAGAAGAAAAGGTCGAGTACCTGTCCCTGGTCTGGGGTACAGCCCTGATGATTATCACCGGCTTCATGCTATGGAACCCGATTGCGACCACCAGCGTGCTGCCCGGTCAGGCTATCCCGATGGCTAAAGCCGCCCACGGTGGCGAAGCATTATTGGCGGTGTTGGCAGTGTTGGTCTGGCACTTCTACCATGTCCATATTCGCAGCTTCAATACCAGCATGTTCACAGGCTATCTCAGTGAAGAAGAGATGGAAGAAGAACACCCACTGGAATTGGAACGCATCCGTGAAGGCCAAACTGAGCAACCCATGAGCGGGCGGGTGCGCCGTCGTCGTGTCTTCCTGACAGCATATGGCATCCTGGCATTGGTGATGCTGGGTGGAATCTATGTATTCGTCAGCTTTGAGAAGACCGCTATCGAAACAGTGCAACCGGCTGCAACACAGGTGCCGCGACTTGCCCATGTAAATGATGATGGGGCAAGAGGTCTTATGACTGCCGCTGACGACCCCGGTCCATTGCTCTCCTGGGATACCGGCGTTGGCCAGCTATTTGCTGAAAAATGCACCCTGTGTCATGGTGGGACCGTTCCGTTAGCCGGACTCGACCTGCGCAATTACGACGATGCTTTGCTTAGTGATACCGAATCACCCGCGATTGTGCCCTACAACCCGCTAGCCAGCGGTATCATCATTCAGCAAAACAGCGTTCACCCGGTTCAGCTCACAGAGCTTGAGTTTGCCGGTGTCTATAGCTGGATTGAGCGCGGTGCCCCACAGCAGGAAGAAAGTCAGGCACAATAGCATTGCCACCATATTATGAACGTTCTGGAAAATAGATGCTCATATTCTGTATAACAGAGTAAACCAAACAGACGTTTGTGCGTCATTCAGGTATCGTCATGCTGCAGCAAACAGGTACAGCCATCCACCGCGATCAGCACTCCGGTAATTCCCTGGCAAAGTTCGTGCAGTGGCTTGGATATGTGCCTTTAGGTATTAAAATTCTAGGCATTGTCCTGGCTGCCATGATGCCCCCCGCCTTTGTTTTATTCCTGTGGTTTATTGACCACGCCAGCACTGAGAATCCCACGTTCTTATCCTTGAAGTGGATGTTGGGTGTCTTCATAGCGACCTTATTCGGGTTAGTCTTTGCGCGGTTGCTCACAAATGTTTTTATCCAACCCATTCGTGAGATTGCCCGTGTCGCTCAGTTGGTTAATGATGGCAAGCTCAATCAGCGGGTGATCGTCAAGGCCAACGACGAGATTGGTTATCTGGGCACAACTTTTAATACCATGATTGATAGCTTACAGCATTCACACACCGCGCTGCACGATATGAACAACCACCTGACGGAGCGCAATCAAGAACTATCGATACTCTGTGACCTAGCCAGCATCCGCGCTCGCTCTCTGATTGCCGAAGATGCGGTCAATGTGGGCCTTAAACAGGTGCTCGAAATTACCGGCTTTGATGCCGGCATCATCAGCCTGGTCAACGAAGCCGAGACATTGGTCAACCGTGCACATAATAATATGCCCCCAGATTTACTGTTTGATCCCGACTTCCTGGATTTACAGGAACAACTGATGGTACAGGCGCGTAAGGATACCGAACCCCACTGGGTTGGTGTGGGCGCTGTAGCGACCGATGCCCATATGCAGGCAGGTTTTTTGGAGTCATGGGGCTATCGCGGCCTGATTAATGTGCCCATTCTGGTCGAAGGTGACGTTCGCGGCCTGCTTACCATCTTTCATAAAACCCCCCTGGCGGATGCTCCCGAACGACTATCGCTGCTTTCGGCGTGTAAACAACTGAGCATCACCCTGGAAAATGCCTTGCTCTACCAGGAATTGCGCCGCAAGGATGCCATTCGCTCTCGATTGCTGGCCAGTGCCGTCGCGGCTCAGGAACAGGAACGCGAGCGCATCAGTCGTGAACTACATGACGAGACCGGCCAGGCCCTAACGGCACTGCTCGTTCAGATGAAAGTCTTTGAACGCCTGCCCAATCTGGATGCGGTTAGCGCCCATGCTAGCGATATGCGCGAGATTGTCGTACAAACGTTGGATGAAGTCCGCCGCCTGGCCCGTGATCTCCGACCCTCGACGTTGGACAATCTGGGTTTGGCCCCAACACTGGAGTGGTACATTAAAGCTTGCCAGCAAAAATATGGCCTGGATATCAGCCATCAGTTTACTTTAGCCCCGTCCGAACGTCTCCCACGCGATATTGAACTCATTCTCTACCGCGTTGCCCAAGAAGCCCTGACCAACATAGCGCGCCATGCCCGTGCGAACCGCGCCTGGATTCATCTGGAGCAGGTCGGTGATCTGGTGCGTTTGCGTATTGAAGACGATGGCTGTGGCTTTGACGTGGAGACCACGCTCAATGCCCATGATCGCAACCTGGGCTTGCTGGGCATTCAAGAGCGTGTCGGTCTGCTTGGGGGCAAACTCCATCTGGAATCCGCACCAGGGCAGGGCACCTGTTTACAAGTTGAGGTAGCTGCATCATGAATCAAGCTAATCAAGCCCATTCAACGAGATCCATTCGCGTTCTATTGGCCGATGACCACGCTGTGCTGCGCTCCGGTTTGCGTGCCTTGCTCAATGCCGAGCCAGATATCGAAGTCGTTGGTGAAGCCGGTGATGGCTACGAAACCATCCACAAAGTAGAGACCTTGCGGCCAGATGTCGCCGTCATTGATCTATCTATGCCAGGTATGACTGGCTTCGAGACAATAGAAGTCATTACCAAACAATTCCCACATACTCGCACGCTTGTGCTGACCATGTATGCTGAGGAACAGTACATTCTGCGTACGGTCGATGCGGGTGGCTACGGTTATGTGCTCAAGAGCGCTGCCGATGTCGAACTTATCAAAGCCATTCGCCAGATCAACAACGGCGAACCCTATTTCTACCCCCAGGCGATGCAGGTTCTGATGGATCGCCGCCGCCAGAATAGTAATGAAGACAGCCTCGATATGCTCAGCAATCGGGAATACAAAGTGCTGGTGATGACGGTTCAGGGTTATTCCAGCCGGGAAATTGGCGAGAAGTTGTTCATCAGCCCCAAAACGGTCGATACTTACCGCCAACGTTTGATGGAAAAATTGGACGTCAACCATCGCGCGGACCTGTTCCATTATGCATTGCGTAAAGGCTTACTAGAGCGGGATGATCTGCTGCGCGATATGGTCGATGGCCAGATGATGGAAGATATCGCTGGCCTGACGTACGCGGCCCATGCGCATTTCGACCACGATGTCGAATGGGACCATGAGGTCGATTTGGTGGTCGTCGGCAGTGGCACCGGCTTGATGGCTGCGCTGCGTGCAGCCGATGCTGGCCTCAGCGTCATCGTGCTGGAAAAAGCTGAAAAAGTCGGCGGCACAATGGCCATATCGGGCGGGGGCATCTGGGTGCCCAACAATTACCGTATGGCCGAAGCTGGCATCCCCGATACGGAAGAAGAAGCGCTCGAATACCTATTCCATGTGTCGCAGGGGCAATATGACGTTGAGCTTGCCCGTTCGTTCGTGGAGCGTTGTAATGACGCGATTGCCTTCCTGCGGACAATTGGGATAGAGTGGAAGTTCCTTCAGTATTTCAATGACTACTATCCGCATTACCCTGGCAGTAAAGTGCGTGGGCGCTCCCTGGAGCCAATTTACGAAGATTCGTCGATGTCCCCTGGTCAGTATCTTTCGCATTACATGGAGCAGGCCGCCCGTGAGCGCGGCGTGACCTTCATGCTGGAAACCCCTGCGCAGCGCCTGGTCATCGACGAAGATCAGGCTGTCGTCGGCATCGTAGCGGAAACAAAGGAAGGCCATCTGGTCAATATTCGTAGTAAACGCGGCGTTGTCCTGGCTGCGGGTGGCTTTGATCACAACCAGGCTATGACCAATAACTTTTTGCGTGGACCGCTGTACTTCACCAGTGCCGTGCCGACCAATACTGGTGATGGCCACCTCATGGGCATGTCGCTGGGAGCCGGCCTGCGTCATATGAATGAACGCTGGGGCTGGCCCGTTTTCTTCGACCCGGATCGTAACACCGCCGTTACGGCTCTGGCGACTGAACTCGGTAAGCCGGGTGCGATTGTGGTCAACAAAAAAGGCGTTCGCATTATGAACGAGGCCGGCCCCTATGATGCCGTGACGCGTGCCTTTTACACATTTGATACGGGCAGTTACGAATACGTCAATATTCCCTCTTATGTAATTGTCGATTCCAGCCATCGGGATCGTTACCCTCTGGCGGGTTATCAACCCGGGATCGAGATGCCCCATTGGATTGTGAAGGCCAATTCACTACCAAACCTAGCTCTAGCGCTGCATATAGATCCTGATGGGCTAGAAAATACAGTCGAGGAATTTAACCAAAATGCAGCTCACGGTAACGATCCCGATTTTATGCGCGGCATTTCCGAGTTTGATTTGGCAACGGGCGGTGATCCTGATCGGCAAGATTTGGCCAACATCTGTCTCGCTCCCCTAACCGAGCCGCCGTTCTATGGCGCTCCCATCTGGCCGGGGGCACTCGGTACGAGTGGCGGACTACAAATCAATCGCTATGCCCAGGTCTTAAACGTCTGGGGCAAGATCATCAACGGTCTTTATGCCGTTGGGAACACGGCGGGTAGTCCCATTGGTGGCGGCTATCCGGGTGGTGGAGGTACGCTCAGCGCGGGGTTGGTGTTTGGCTATTTGGCTGCCGAGCATATGCTCCAGGAAAGCGTGAATCCGACGTAAAGCAAAAATCCATATTTGCCGCAAATGCATCGTTCCCAGCTTGGGTTATATTTAGGCATTAGCCATGTCAGTAATTGACGCGGGATGAACGTGAACCATGCAACACGCCATATTGTGCAGAGCACAGTTGACGACCATCTCGTATGCCTGATCTGCACATTTGGCACAAAACACCCGCTGAAAATGTCAATAACTTGCGGATTCAGAGTTATGCTTACCTAAAATTAGGACCAATCAAAAAAGGTTTCGTAGAAGTATATTGTGACTTTTCTGAGGGGCTTTATGATTACATTTCAGGGCGATTCCCGGAATCTTCTTCGAGAGAACCTAAGTCATGAAAGGGGAGAGTGAATCAAGTAGTGCTGTCGATCACTTCAGAGACCGGGGCGTATATGTAGTGAAAATTACTTATTCCTTCTTAAAGGGGTGTCAAGTACCCCAAAAGTGAAGACCGTTGTCTGAGAAAGATTGAGCGGCGAAAACAGCAGGCAGCATCTTGAGAGCAGTGTGAATGCGATGATGATTGTAGTAGCGGGTGTGTCGGTAGATGGCCTCGATCATCTCGCCAGGAG
>PABP01000017.1 GCA_002699585.1 Anaerolineaceae bacterium
AGGACTGCTGCGCTATATCGTCAAGAATGGCTTTGAGCATCATGCCGCTATGAATGCCTCTCATTCAGCAGCCATCCTGACTGAAGCTTTTGAAACCTATTTCGGCTGGGAGACATACCACCACGAAGCATAAGGCTATGTGATCGTCTTCATGGTTTCATTACATCAAGAGGCATGCCAGTCGACATCCGTATGATGACACTCTGCATGCCTCTTATTTGGCGCATCATATGGTACACGTACCATAACGAAAGTTTACTCGTCCTTGCTGAAGCTGTTAAAGAATCGTGTTTCGTGGTGTGTTGGATATTCTGTCATAGAGAACTGCATATCGACGACTATCCTGGGCATTCCCTCATGACAAACGAGACATGGACAGACAATGACTTTTTGGCTCGTCAGTTGTTGGTCACCTCAATTGATTTTCCGCAGATTTTACCCATTTACCTCTTTGCGTGGGGCCAATGACACGTCCTGTGCTAAGCGGGGTGCAAAAACTTGACAGATTAAACAAGGCCTACTAAAATTTTCACATCATATGGTACGTGTACCATATGATCGATATGCATGTTTCGTATGCCGCCAGCGACTTAGCCGAGAGCACAAAATCATATTGAGAGGCCTTTTTGGTACGGCAGAATCCTACCTTATGCCGAAACCGCTTGACCTCAGGTAAAAATAAACTATTTAAACCTATTAGATAAATCAGGATTCGCTTAAATGACAAAAAAGTTTGAACCCACCTGGGAATCGTTGAAACAGTACACCATACCCGAATGGTATATCGATGGTAAGTTCGGCATCTTTATCCACTGGGGGCCTTACTGTGTACCTGCATTCGGCAATGAGTGGTATCCACGCAATATGTATCTGGAAGATGATCCAGCCTTTGCACATCACATAGAAACATACGGCAACCACACAGAATTTGGTTACAAAGATTTCATCCCGATGTTCACGGCAGAAAAGTTCAATGCCGACGAATGGGTAAAATTGTTTAAAGAAGCTGGTGCGAAGTTTATCATGCCTGTTGCCGAACATCATGATGGCTTTGCCATGTACGATAGTGACCTCACCGAGTGGTCCGCAGCTAAGATGGGACCCAAACGGGATGTCATCGGTGAGCTGGCTGATGCCACGCGCAAGGAAGGGCTTATTTTTGCCGTTTCATCTCACCGTGCGGAACACTGGTGGTTCTTTGATGGCGGTCAGAAATTCCCATCCGATGTTCAAGATCCTGCCAATGAGGGTCTATATGGGCCAGCAGTGGAAGCATCGAAAGACATGAATAACAAAGAAGCGTGGAAATCCAAAGACTGGGAACCGCGCCCCGATGCCAAGTTCCTTGAGGACTGGTTGGCACGCTGCTGTGAAGTGGTAGACAAATATCAACCACAAATCGTGTGGTTTGACTGGTGGATTGAGCAAATCATCTTTGAGCCCTATCTACAGCGTTTTGCCGCCTACTATTACAATCGTGGGCTAGAATGGGGAAAAGGAGTGGCCATTAATCACAAGTTCAACTCCTACCCTGAAGGCGTGGCTGTATTTGATGTGGAGCGCGGCCAACTGAGCGACACACGCAAGTATTTTTGGCAAAATGACACGTCGGTTTCCAAGAATTCGTGGGGGTATATCGAGAACCACGATTATAAATCGGCTGGCGATATCATCTGCGACCTTGTCGACATTGTCAGCAAAAACGGAGCCTTGCTGCTCAATATTGGGCCAAAGCCTGATGGCACAATCCCTCAACCAGAACAAGACATGCTGCGAGAAATTGGCCGCTGGCTAGACATCAATGGCGAGGGCATCTACGGGAGCAAGGTGTGGGATGTATTTGGTGAGGGGCCAACTGAAGTACCAGAGGGCGAGTTCACGGATACCAAGCGGTCCCCATTCACGTCACAGGATGTTCGCTTCACCCACAAAGGGAACACGCTCTATGCATTCCTACTAGCGTACCCGGACGCTGAGAGCACGACAATCAAATCTCTTCCAAGCACCGCATCGATACGTATCGCCGATGTTAGGATGCTTGGCTCAGACAAAGCCATTACATGGTCACAGGATGACGATGGGCTGCACGTTTCTGTGCCTTCCGAGATGCCATGTGATTTCGTTGCAACGTACGCCATTCAGTTAGAAGAATAAGCCGTATACCTACAGAAGGTTTGCAAGCGTCAAGATTTATGTCGTGGGGACTGTCCTTATACATGAAGTTCTATTACTCTTACTTATGGACTCAAATTTGTACTATCGACATGTTCTTGGGAAGAATGAATGGCCAATATACGAGATGTAGCTCGAAAGGCCGGGGTTGCTC
The DNA here is from genome assembly GCA_002699585.1 of Anaerolineaceae bacterium. Classification (GTDB taxonomy): domain Bacteria; phylum Chloroflexota; class Anaerolineae; order Aggregatilineales; family Phototrophicaceae; genus Phototrophicus. The sequence continues at coordinate 2,327 of PABP01000017.1, forward strand.
CGATTACGGTTTCAAGAGTCATTAATGATTCTGAGTATGTCAGTGCAGAAGTACGATCGCGTGTTGAAAAGGCGATAGCGGAGCTAAATTACGTTCCTAATCGCCTAGGGCCAAGCATGCGCTCTAAGCGCTCCAACACCATTGGTTTGATCGTAACTGACATTACCAACCCATTTTGGACAACGGTTGTACGTGGAGTTGAAGATGCTGCGTACAAAGCCGGCTATCATCTGTTTCTCTGCAATAGTGATGAATCACTGGAAAAGGAACTTGAGTACACCGAGTTATTGCTTTCCCGCCAAGTAGATGGCTTCTTGATCGCACCAGCTAATACGAGTTCAGATTCGCTAGAGGTTATCCAAAAGCAAAAAAAACCAATCGTCTTACTAGATCGCCGTATTAACAATCCTGACATTGATGTTGTTCGAGGAGACTCTGAGCGCGGTGCTTATCTTCTGACAAAATATCTGATCGACCTTAAACATGAGAAGATCGTGCTTTTGAATGGTTCGCAAACCGTATCCACAGCCATTGACCGAGCAGAAGGCTATCGGCGGGCCATGACAGAGGCGGGGCTTGAAGAGAATACCAATATATTCTGGGGCGAATTCAATCATGATTCGGGTTACCTGATGGCACTCGAAGCTTTGCAAGGCGAGACACGTCCTACCGCAATTATCGCCGCCAATAACTTCATTGCTATCGGAGCGATCCGTGTATTGGACAATTTCGAGTTGTCGATCCCAGAAGATATTTCTTTAGCTGTATTTGATGGGTTGCCTGAAGCCATTGCCGTCAGGCCCTTCTTAACCGCTATTGCCCAGCCAACATACGAAATGGGGTTGATGGCGGCGAACATCTTGTTTGAACGCCTGAACAATCCATCCAAAACAGACGTTAAGAAAATCATTTTGCCGTTTGAGTTAAAAATCCGTTCGTCTAGTGGACCGCCTAACCCAGGTACACACTAAGTTTTGGGTGCAAGTAGAACACATAGCAAGTCAACATCAGAGTTGGTGCCCATACTTTGGGATAGACCATACAACGTTTAGAGAAAGTACAGTCCATTATGTCAGTAAGTACATTTGAAATAGCGACAGATGCTATTGACCCAACACGTGTGCCCCAACAACTACTCTATACGGGAGCGAAAATCCCTGTCGTTGGTATAGGCACATTTGGATCTGACCGATATACAGGAGAAGATATTGCAACCGCTGTTCAAGAAGCGATTTCCGTAGGATATCGACACATTGACTGTGCATCGGTTTATGGGAACGAGCCGCTCATTGGCAAGTCATTAAGAAATGTGCTGGCGAGCGGTCTGATACAGCGCGAAGACCTGTGGATTACGTCCAAGTTGTGGAATGACAAACACGACGATGTCATTGCCTCCTGTGAGCAGACGCTAAAAGATTTGCAAATCGACTATCTTGATCTCTATCTGGTTCACTGGCCTTTCCCGAATTACCATGCACCAGGTGTTGATGTTGATTCGCGCGATCCCCACGCCAAACCTTATATTCACGAAAACTACATGAAGACCTGGCGCCAGATGGAACGACTGGTGGAGATGGGGTTGGTCAAGCATATTGGCACATCGAATATGACCATCCCCAAATTTGAGCTGCTTCTTCGTGATGCGAGGATCAAGCCTGTAGCCAACGAAATGGAATTGCACCCCCATTTTCAGCAGCCAGAGCTGTTCCAGTATTGTATCGATCACGATATTGTGCCTATTGGCTACTCGCCGATTGGGTCGCCTAAACGTCCAGAGCGTGACAAGACACCGGACGATACAGTTGACATTGAAGACCCTGTTATCGTGAGCATTGCCGAACGCTTAGGTGTACATCCAGCAGTTGTCTGTGTGAAATGGGCGATTCAGCGGGGGCAAGTTCCGATACCGTTTTCGACCAGTCGCAAGAATTTCCGTAGCAATTTGGAATGCAGTATCACGCCACCGCTAACCGATACGGACATGGAAGCAATCGCTGGCATCGACAAAAACTGTCGCCTAATTAAGGGGCAGGTTTTCCTCTGGGAAGGTGCTAAAGGTTGGGAAGACCTTTGGGACCTGGATGGGACTATAACAAGGTAAACATGATGTTAAAAACGAAACTCCTTCATCCTGAAATTATTGGCGCGCTGGGACGAATGGGACATGGTAGCCAGGTGTTGATAGCCGATGGGAACTTCCCATTTACTACGCACTCAAATCCGCAGGCTACACATGTCTTCTTGAATTTGCGTCCGGGGTTGGTCACTGTCACTGACGTCCTGGATACTCTGGTAGCGGCTATACCTGTCGAAGCGGCTCACGTCATGCAACCAGCCGATGGCAGTACGCCACCGATCTTTGCCGAGTTCAATCAACTCCTGCCTGATATTGAACTCATTCGCACGGAGCGATTCGAATTCTACGATAAAGCAAAGTCAAGTGATGTCGGTTTGGTCATTGCGACTGGCGAAGCCCGTATATATGCCAATTTGTTGTTGACGATAGGTGTTGTAACTAACTGACTGTAAAACAAGGCTGCGCTACATGCGTTATTTGATCACAATAGATGTTGGGACTTCGAGCACCAAGACGGCCTTGTGGGATGTAGACGGCAATACCATCGCGGAGTCATCAAAGCCCTATCCATTGGATCGTCCAGAGCCATTATGGGCAGAAATCGATGGGATGATCTGGTGGCAGGCCATTGGCGACACCGTTCGTCAGGTCATGGCAAAGAGCGATGTTTCCCCGCATGACATTTCTGGAATCGGTGTAGACGGCGTTAGCTGGACGTTAATCCCGGTGGATGGGCAAGTGACGCCACTGCATCCAGCGATGATATGGCTTGATCGTCGCTCTACAGAGCAAGCGCAATGGCTGAAGTCCCTGCCAGCAGCTGATCAACTGGTTCAGCTAAATGGCAATCGCCTGGATGAAGCCTATATTACGTCCAAGTTGCTATGGCTCAAGCAACATCATCCAGAGATTTTCGATAGGGCACATCAGTTTCTGGATGCAACAGGTTTCATTACGGCCAAGCTCAGTGGGGAATTCATCTGCGATTACACCCAGGCCTACGGGTATCACTTTTTTGATGTAAGTAACCTGTGTTGGGATGCCCCAGCAGCGGATACGATAGGTATCCCGCTCGGTAAAATGCCACGATTATGTGCTAGCACGGAGGTTGTTGGCACACTCACGCCACAAGCAGCGGAGCATTTAGGTTTACACGCTGGCGTTCCGATCATTGCAGGTTGCCTGGATGCTGCTGCTGGCGCATTGGGTGCCGGCGTCACGCGCCCCGGTTACACCAACGAACAAGGCGGGCAAGCAGGGGGCATGGCTGTCAGTCTCGATCATGTGGTCATTGAGCCTCGGTTGATCTTCTCTCCGCATGTCGTACCCGGTCAGTATATCTTGCAAGCCGGGACGGTTGGCGGAGGTTCGCTCGGCTGGTTCAGAGATCAGTTCGGGCAAGTTGAGACGAGTGCTGCCGCTCTATTAAATCAAAGCCCTTTCGAACTCTTCAGCCAGCAGGCTTCGTCAACGCCGCCCGGTGCCAATGGCGTGATCTTCCTGCCCTATATGGCTGGCGAACGCACGCCCTTGTGGAGCAGCACACTTCGCGGCAGCTTCTTTGGCCTCACCTACAATACCACCCACGCGGATATGCTGCGGGCTATCATGGAGGGGTGTGCGTTTGCGGTGTACGACAACCTGGAAATAGCCGAACAACATGGTGTCTCCGTTTCCGAATATCTGGGATCGGGTGGCGCAACACAGAGCGCCGTGTGGTGCCAGATCAAAGCGGATATTTACGGCAAGCCCTATACTGTGGCGCGCCGATCAGACGGGGGTGAAGGCGGCCATAGTCTGGGCCTATTCGCATTGACGGCCTATGGAACTGGGCTTGTCGATGACATTGGCATGTGTGTGGAGTCATTATTGCCAAATCGCACAACACACGAGCCATCGCTCAAAAACCACGCGTTATATCAAGAATTGTTCCAGATTTACCGCAGTGTGTCCCGCAAATTGATGGATGACTATGAGCGACTCGCATCAATTATCCAAGAAAGATAGGAAATCTTATGACGATGAAAGCGGCCATCCTGGAAAACCAGGGCGTAATGACTTATGAGGATGTTCCCTCACCCAACCCTGCTCCGGGTCATGCCTTGTTAAAAGTAAAATCTGCTTCTATCTGTGGCTCTGACATCAAACGCTATGTGTCCGGGCATCGCATGTACCCGCTGATCTTGGGTCATGAGTGTGCAGGGATTATCGAAGCGGTTGGCGAGGGCGTTGATGAAGGACTGATCGGCAAGCATGCGGCGGTCATCCCCTTGGTCCCGTGCTTCGAGTGCATCCAATGTCTCGCTGGGCACTATTCTGCTTGCCACAGCTATTCATTTATCGGATCACGCCAATCTGGCGGCTTCGCGGAGTACGTTGAACTACCAGAGCGCAACGTTTTCGTAGTCCCTGATGAACTGTCTCTGGAACATGTTGCGCTGATTGAACCCTCCACTGTGGGACGCCATATGTTGGCCCTGGGTGATTTCAAAGCAGGGCAAACCGCCGTTGTTTTAGGGGCGGGTTCCATCGGGCTGATGATCGTTCAGTGGCTGCGTATCCTGGGTGCTTCAGAAATTATCTGCACAGATATTTCTGAAAGCAACCTGGAAACGGCCAGGAAGCTAGGCGCAACCGTCACGCTAAACCCCAGTAAGGTAGATGTCGTCGCTGAGGTCAAGAAACTCACTGGTGATGGTGTCGACCTTACACTGGAAGCAACAGGCGTGCCGATGGCCCTAGAGCAGACTGTGCCCATCACGCGCCCTCGCGGCAAGATCGTACTGGGTGGCAACCAACCCCAGGATAAAAGCCTACCGCTGACATTTATTGAGCAGATGATGCGCCGAGAGCTGAGCATTATCGGATGTTTCATGTCCTACTCGGCACCTTTCCCGGGGCATGAATGGGACGACACGATTGAGGCCCTGCTCAACGGTAGCCTGGATATGGACACCATGATATCCCACCGCATTGGTCTGTCGGAAACACCAGAAATCTTTGCCCGGATAGGCGCACATGACATGCCGCACCTCAAAATTATGATTGATCCAGAGAGCTAACCCCGATGACACTTGTTAATCCCAAATCCTGGATTGATCGGGCACACAACGAAGGCTATGCTATTGCCGCGTTCAATGCAAACACAGCAGAACAAATGCAGGCAATCGTTATAGCAGCTGAGGCGGAATCCGCCCCAGCGATTATTCAAGTCAGTCATAACGCCTCGCTTTATTTTGGTAGCGGCAACGCCACCCTGGGACTGCGTTATTACGCGGAGATCGGCAAGATAGCCGCGCAGAGTGTCTCAGTTCCGATTGCTTTGCACATCGACCATGCAACTGAGATAGAAGTTATCCAGGCGATAGCCCTGGGTTTCACATCGGTTATGTTCGATGGTGATGGGTATCCATTCGAAGAAAATGTCACCATAACACGCCGCCTGAGCGAACTAGCCCACAGTAACAATGTCTGCATTGAGGCTGAGATCGGAGCAGTACCGAAACCAGGCGAAGAAGCATTTGACGAAGACGACGTTGAACTGACTGATCCTGACGAGGCACTGGCCTTTATTAACGCAACGGACATCGACACGCTGGCTATCGCCCTGGGGTCCGTGCATGGCATCAAAGACAAGCACCTTAGCCTTAACCTGGAGCGCCTACGAGAAATACGGGCAAAGGTCGATGCGCCGCTGGTTCTGCATGGGTCGTCCGGTGTGACGGATGACTACATCGCACAGGGCATCCAACTGGGCCTGAGTAAGGTCAACATTGCGACCCAGCTCAATAAAGCCTTTACCCAGGGTGTGCGTGAGGTTTTGTCAAACGATAGCAATCTGGTTGACCCGCGCAAATACCTGGGACCAGGTCGCACCGCTCAGATTGAAGTCGTTCGTGAGCGCATACGTTTTGCGGGGGCTAGCAACAAAGCCTAGCAGTTAATTGGAAGAAAGTAAGTTTCCCCAAATTCAGACCTGAGTGGGCATCAGCTTGATGGAAGTGATGCCCACTGTTAAAGGTCATGTGATTGATAGTAACGATGTGGCCCTAGATAAACGCCTTCTCACTGTGACTGGGTGATGGTTGGTGCCGTTGGTTGCAGGCTGCGCAGATAAGCGATAATGGCGTTAATCTGTGCATCGCTGAAGCGGCCACCCCAGGCAGGCATCACGGTCCCATTGACGCCCATCGCGATGATCTGGCGCATGGCCGCATCGGATGTGCTATCCAGAAACAGGATGTTATTCAGGGCGGGTGCAAGCGGCGACCCATAGCCATCGATACCGTGACAGGATGTACAGGTAATGCTGAACAGGCGTTCACCGCTGGCAATCGCTTCTGGACTCATGTCGAGCGGTTCAGCTTCCACGACTGGGATTTCAACGCCTGCTGTCTGGATATCTGGCCAGCGCAGAATCAGCGCAACGAGCGAATCGACCTGTTCATCGTCGAGCGCGTTGTCCCAACCGGCCATAAGCGTACCGGGTACGCCCTGTTCGATAATGCGAGCCAGTTCGTAGGTTTCGGTCGCGCGTAAGGTGTCCGTATCGAGCGCGGGAGCGAGTACCGTGCCTTCCATGTTGATGCCATGACACGATGTGCAGTTTTCGGCGTAGAGCGTCAGTCCATCGGACAAGCGCTCGCCATCAACCAGTTCGCTCACCATTGTCATTGTTTCTTCAGGAATTTCTGCGACGACCATTTCCGGCGGAATCAGATCACGCGCATCAGCGATGGTATAGACGCTGTTCCAATCCACATTCTGAATCAGGGATACTAGCGATTCGATCTGTGCTTGGCTGAGTATGCCGCCTTCGTCAATGCCATAAGCGGCCATCTGGGTTGCATAACGTCCCCGTTCGATGGTGCGATATAACTCAACCGGGTCCATTTCCGCAATGGCATTCAGCGCGGGGTAAACGCCTAGGCCTTCGCCAGATGCGCCATGACACACGACACAGTTCTCTAGATAAATATCAACGCCCTGGACGACGGCTGTTTGTAGTTGAGTCGTTGCAGCGCGGCTTTGCAAGGCAGGTTCACGGATGACAACCATCGCCAGCGAGATGAGCAGCAAGCCCGTTGCCAGGAAACCAATCCAGCTTTGAGTACGAGTCATGATGCCACCTCCTGCGGATAGGTCGCGTCGCTGATGGCGGCGTGATCACGTTCAATGCGTTCGCCCGTATCAACCGAGATGCGGCCATCGACAATCGTCACCGGGAAGCGGTCCAATGGGCGCGGCGCAGGTGGGTTGAGGACCTCGCCATCAGACTCAAAGGCAGATGCATGGCATGGGCACACAAACTGACCTTTGTCTGGTTCCCAGGGCACAGCACAACCCAGATGGGTACACTTCTGATACAAGGCCAGGAACCCACCATCATCTTGCCGAACGAGATAGAAACGGCCACTGGTGATGGGTGTGACGCTGGCGAGCGGGTAGTCATCGACCAAACCCAGGTCAAAGACGCCACCAAACTGACCTTCGATCACACGGGGGGCGAAGAAGTTCAGCGAGAGCGCGCCACCCGCCACTAACGTAATGGCTCCGGTTGCAGCCCAGGCTAAGTTTAGGAAGTCCCGGCGAGTGACATCGTTGGCTTCAGGGTTCTGCGCGATTTCAGTCATTAGAGCACCTCCCAGGGCCACATCAGGGCCATGCCTTCACCACGGAAAGCGACACCCATGACGGTCAAGGCGATGAAGGCGACGACCAGCAGCACGAACAACGCTTGCCGTGTTTCATCACGATTTGCTTTGAACAGCGATTTCATACCTGCACCAAACATCAGGAATAGGGCAAGTAAAATCAACAAGGGCAGTAAGCCATTACTGACGAGCGAAGGCAATGTCGGCAGCATCGCCGGGAAGTCGATGATGTACTCATCCAGAATGACCAACGGCGGTGTGCCAATTAGGGCGATAATCGCTGCCAACCAGGCCATGCGGCGGCCCTTGTGCGAACGGAACCAGATGCCTTCGGTATCGCTATCGAACTTGAGATAGGGGAAAGCCACCAACGCTCCCAGTCCCAATGCCGGAATGACAATTGCGCCAATCACAGGATGGAAGTGCAGCAGTAACTCCTGAATGCCCATGAAGTACCAGGCCGCTTTGGCCGGGTTGGGGCTATGGTTGGGATCGGCAGCGGCTTCCAGGGGCGCATTCACGAAGGCCGCCCAGCCAACCAGCAAGGCCAGCATCACCAGCGCGAAGACGAACTCAATGCTCACCAGATGGGGCAGCGTGGGCACTTTCTCCAGGCGTTCCGGCGGCGCTTCGTCGATGTCACGCGGCACTGTCAGGGCATCTTTACGAACGCGCCAGATATGGAAAGACGCGATAAAAAAGATCGCCATTGGGATGATTGCGACGTGCAGGCCGTAGAAGTTGGTCAGGGTCGCACCACTGACTTCTGGCCCACCCAGAATGAAATTACTGAGCGCATCACCAATCAGCGGGATGTAACTGAGGAGGCTGGCACCGACTGTAACCGCCCAGTAAGCTAACTGGTCCCAGGGTAGCAAGTAGCCGGTAAAGTTGGCGACTACAACCAGCAGCAGCAGGCCAATCCCCAACACCCAGTTGAATTCACGCGGGGGACGTAGGCCCCCGGTGAAGAAGACCCGCAGCAGGTGTAGCACGGTGACGATTACCAGTAGGTTGCCACTCCAGTGGTGCAAGTTGCGGACGAACTGGCCGTAGTTGACCGATGTTTGCAGGTTCAGCATATCGCTGTAGGCCGTTGTCGGTGACGGTGTGTAGGCGAACATCAGCATAATGCCCGTCCCGACCAGGATCGCCAGCAGCATAATCGCTAGCCCACCCAGGCCCCAGGTATAGGTAAATTTGAGCGATGCTTTGTTCACGCGGCTGGGATGAATATGCAGCAGCAGGTTATTCATCACATAACGCAGCCGGGAACGGTCATCATTGAGTGGCAGGTCATCGCGGTTGATGGAATCCGCCACACGGCGCGGTAGTTGATCTGAGCGTGGGTCAATGGATGTCATGATAGGGTCCCTGTTCAGCGCAGCCCATTACTGGCTGCGGCCTCCGCGATAGCCATTGCCCTGGTTGGTATCCTGGGCTTTGCCCTGACCTCCGCTGGACTGATTTCCATTGGTTTGGCCGCCGTTCGACTGGCCACCATTGGTCTGGCCATTGCGTCCGGGGCCTGCCCATAGTTGACGTCCGTTCGGGTCACGCAGCATGATGGTTTCGCCTGTTTCTGTTTTGCGGATGTCACCGGGCATAAACTGGCTGCCCGACCAGAATCCGTAGACCTCTACCGGGTCACCCACACTGAGCGTGACGCCCTGGCTCTGCCAGAACTGCGGTTGGCCCATCTGCAAATTGAGGACGGTGCCATCATCAACATTCAACACGACGTTGCCATTGGTCACTGAGCCGAGGGTACCTGTCAATGTCAGCCAGTCTTCGGGCGCTACCTGGAACTGACTCTGTCCCGATTCCCCGGCGACATGCTCGCCTGTTCCATTGGTGTTATCCGCGCCGCCAGCCCACATCGGCTGACCTGCTTCATTGCGGATGACCAGCTCGGCGCCATTAGCGGTCACGATACGGGCGTGGACTTGATCTCCGTTATAGTAGCCATCAACCGTAATCGTTTCACCAACGGCCAGCGGCACGTTCTGAGCTTGCCAGTAAGTTGGCGGTCCAAGTTCAACATAGAACTCGCCATCATCTGTCGACAGCGTGAAACCGAAATCTTCAAGTTCGGTGATGGCGCCGTCTGCCAACCAGGGGTCACCCATTGACCCTTGAGCCTGGACAACGGGTTGTGGATCGGGTGTTACGACGGTATCAGCGGTTACGACTGCATCAGATGTGACAGACGCATCGGCTGTAGTTTCCGTAGTTGGTGCGATTTCAGCAGCTTGAGTATCTTCTTGCGTTGCTTCTACTTGAGGTGCTTCTACTGTAGGCTGTGTGTCAGCTACGGTATTCAACAGAACGTCTGATTCCGGCTGTGTATCGTTGCTTGCATCGATCAGCCCAAAGGCGACGATTGCGATGATTGCCAGCAGCAGTACGCCGATTATGATTTTTTGCCCCATGATGATGTCTCCTAAACGGTCTTCGGTACGTTACGGTGACATCATGCTTGGAACTTGTGTAGACAATATGAAGAGGGTGTGTGGGGATTATGTTGTTCGCGGATGGTACTTATAGGCTCATGAATGCGGGTTTGATGCTAGAAGATTGCCCAGACCCAAATGAATAAACAATCAACATCTTCTCTACATAATATCTACACATTCCGCCTGCATCCTTTTAGCAATTAGGAAACCTGAAAGCGAGTTATTGTTCTAAATCATGAGCCACCCGCACCCGACTACGCTAAAATCTAGAAAAAGCAAAGAAGGCCGCAACAATGGCTACCAAAATCCTCATAGCTGATGACGAAAAACATATTCTCGATACAGTGGGCGCGTACCTCAAGAATGATAGTATTGAGGTGATTACTGCATCAAATGGGCAAGATGCTCTCGCCGCTTTTCGTCACGAAAAGCCGGACCTCGTGATCCTTGACGTGATGATGCCAGAAATGGACGGTTTAGCTGCCGCGCGTTTGATCCGTAAATCAAGCAACGTGCCCATCATGTTCTTGACTGCTCGCGTTGATGAAATTGACCAGATCGCCGGATTGGAACTGGGTGCAGATGATTATGTGACGAAACCATTCAGTCCGCGCGTACTGGTTTCCAGGGTCCGCGCGCTATTACGTCGGTCACAAGGTGATCTTTCCACAGAGTCCACAATCTGGCGCGTTGGTGATTTGGAGCTGAATAGCGAGACGCATCTGGTCACAGTTGATGGTGAACGCATCGACCTCACACCTAGCGAGTTTGGCATCCTACAAACATTAATCATGCGTCCAGGGCGCGTGTTCACTCGCATGGAATTATTAGATTATTTACAAGGTGAAGCCTACGCCGCCTACGAGCGCACGATTGATGTCCATGTCAAAAATCTGCGGATCAAGATAGAAGAAGATCCGCGCAAGCCGCGTTATATCGAGACAGTCTACGGCGTGGGCTATCGGATGGTGCCTGAAAATGAATAGGTTGTGGTTTCGGCTTTTCCTCAGCTTTGGACTGGTTACCGGGCTGATTATTATGCTCGTCGCCTTTTTGATGAGCAATGCTATCGAGACGAACTTTGGTAATTTTTTGAATACGAGCAATTCCGTGCGTTTTGGCTCGGATTTTCTGGACCAGCTAGAGGCATTCTATTCAGAAAAGGCATCCTGGGAGGATGTCGATGCCTTGTTCTCGACTCATCAGTCCACAGGCGGGAGTGGCAGTGGAAGCAATCGTCAGGGGGGCGGACAAGGTGGCGGGCAAGGTGCGCAGATATTTATCAGTGACATCCGTGGCGATATTGTCTACGCAACCCAGCCGGATTGGATTGGCATCAACATGAGCGATATCGGGGATCATCGTTCAGTCGAGCTATTCCAGGGTAACCAGTTAATCGGGTATCTCGGTGAGCAGACACCGGGCACGATTGCCCTCAATCAGGCAGAAGCTCAATTTCTTCAAGATACGACGAACGGTCTGCTGTTAGCGACGTTGGGTAGCGCCATCATCGCGTTTACATTGGCGATTCTCCTGACGCGTAGCTTGACGCAGCCGCTCACCAACCTCGCCCAACATGTGGGCCAAATGACAACCAGCGATTTAGGCCAGGTTATCCATGCCAATGGCACACTGGAAATTGCGCAGCTTTCAACCGCTTTTAACAACCTCTCCTTACGGCTTGCCGAGGAGCAAAAACGGCGGCAGCAAATGACCGCTGACATCGCCCATGAATTACGAACGCCGTTGACGGTCATGCGTGGACATATGGAAGCCATGATGGATGGTATTTATCCGCTTGATGTCCAACATATCGCGGTTGCTTACGATCAAACGCTCCATTTGGCACGCTTAGTTGAAGATATGCGCCTGCTCACCAAGGCAGAATCGGGCCAGCTCTCGCTCGATAAAACGGTAACACAGCCCGGAGATCTGATGACTCGAGCAGCCCAACGCTTCCAACCGCTGGCCGAAGACGCCGATGTTCAACTGGAAGTCGATGTAGAGACGCATATGCCTGATCTAAAAATCGATGTCAACCGCATTCAACAGGCGCTGGATAATCTAATTTCCAACGCACTGCGACATACGAATCCGGGTGGTACTGTTACGCTTTCAGCAAAAACGGATACGGCGCAGGCGGTTATCCTGCGTGTACACAATACGGGTAAGCCATTATCAGCGACAGAACTTGACATGATTTTTGACCGCTTCTGGCGTGCTGATGAAGCACGTAAACGCGATGCCGGCGGAACGGGCCTAGGACTGGCGATCACGAAATCTATTGTCGAGCTGCATCAGGGTCATGTTGTTGCCCTGAGCACAGGTGATGGAACGGCCTTCGAAATCAGATTGCCCGTATAATTCGAATGCCTGATAGATAGTGGCGTAATACAACCCTTTGAACTGTGGATGCACCCAGCGGATTCCTGGCGCTTATTGAGCACACGCACCAAACCACCAAATCGGGATGTTTTATCCTGGTCTTTCAGCAGTGCGTGGAACTCGCGTAGGATAGCGCCCTGAGCTTGAACCTTCTGACCATACTCGGAGGATGTATCCCGCGTGAGGGATTTATGGTCGCGACTCACTTCCAGAAAATCGAGGGCTGATTTACCCTCCTCTTCATGACGCGCAGCATTCGCCGCGGTTGAATGGGATCGGGTCGAATCAGGTCGATCAAAATGCGCTCTACACTAGGAATGACGCCGTAGACCAGTTTGCCCAGCTTTTGATGACCACACGAAAATCACTCCTCGTTTGTTTTTGGCGGCTTAAACATCTGCCATCCTAACGGGAGTGATTTTTTCCTATAAGGATTTCTATTCTTCACCCGCATAGCGGCGTTTTTCTGTTTCAAGTCTTTGGCTCTCAACTCACGAAGGTGCCTAAAAAGTAGCTACCGATTTGACGGTAACTCTCTGGGTTATTCACTGTTCACAAGTTAGCCAGCTATTGTAATCTTGATCCCTGCACAATCTCTTCGTGGATGTGAGAGAGAGGGCAATAATCCCCTCTCTCAAGTTCTAAACAGTGACTGATGCAACCGAACTATGAAAAGGTATCGTTTGACGTGGATAACCCTGCACTAGCGGGGTGTACAAGCCAGTTCAACTTCGCAAGGTACGCCATCGTTATCCGCATCTAAACTCGTATTGCCGGAATCATAACAAGCGTAGGCTTCTTCACAGTCAAAAAGCTGCTGACAACTGAATTCCAGAGATGGGCAGACGGGATTAGCCAATGGTGTCTCTGTTGGCCAGGGCGTAGCGGTGTACTCTGGCGTATCACTGGACGTTGGGGTCATAGTCGCTGTCGGCGGCGTGTAATCAGGACCGGGTGTATCTGTTGGCTCTGGCGTATTGGTTGATGTAGGCGGCGTGTAATCTAGTGTTGGCGTGAGCGTGCTCAGTGGCATCGCTGAAGAAGAAGCCAATTCATAATACAGATAGATGGTCTCTCCGGCGCCCCCTTCAAACCACTGCAATTCCAGGTTATAGGTGCAGCCAGATTCAAACAAAACCAAGCCAATATCCATCGTGTCGCCGCTGTATGTCCAGTTGTCGATGATATTCCATTCATTTTCTAATAGCGGCAGATCGGGTGTTGCTTCCAAAGTACAAGGTCCGCTGGCTACCTCATAGCGCATACGGACGCCGTCATCGCTGATGGTCCTGAATTGATAGACACCGGGCGCAATTACTCCGCCGATAGACCCTGGTCCAACCAAGGCAGTTGTTGTTTTCCAACGGCCTGCAGTTTGATCTGCATCAAGGGCAGCCGCACCCGGCTGCGCACGCATGGCGATATAATCTGGGTAGACAATAAAATCATCCATGCCGACAAAGCTATAATTCGTGCTTGTCGTGGGCATGGGGACCGCATCAAAATACCAATCCGCACAGTTATCTGTATTGTTACTGCCCGTCGGGCAACCGACATCACTCAAATTGACAAACTCGCGCTGCCATCCGAGCGCATATGTAGGAGGTGGGAAATTTGGGTCCGCTGTCGGGAATAGCACAGGCGTGTTGGTTAATGTCGGCAATTCTGGCACAACGGTAGGCACCAGTTGTTCATCATCACCACAGCTAATCTCGAACCAAGTACCGTTGAAATCTGCTGGAGAAGCGCCGAGTTCATCCAGCGCGGGTGCCCCTGTGCCCGTGAAATCAAAATGGATGAAGGTTGACGAATTCGTCGGGAAAGTGTAATCCATCAGCCACTGACCATCACTTGCATTTGTTCCCTGGGATGGTGAGGTCGTATCACCATCTGTATTCTGCCATATGATGACACCGGGAGGAACGTCATTCGCTGATGCGCCACCAGCAATTACCCTCTGGAGCTTGAGTCCTGCAATGTTTTGTGGCCATACAAGATAGAAGTCAATCAGATATGATACTACAGTACGATTGTTCGTGATACGGAAGCGGACATCTCCCAAAGAATCAAAACTCACAAATTCAACACTGAGGGTTGAAGCCGAGCAGTCCGGTATAGGTGTCTCAAAGCCTTCGGGTGTTGGCGTATTGGTTGCCGTTGGCGGCGTCATATTTGGCGTCCATGAGGGTATGGGCGTTGGCGTTGTTAGCATTTGGGTTCGGGTCGGCACAGGCGTGTTGGTTGACTCCGGTTCAGGATCAACCGTCAAAGGCACTTCGCAGTCAGTGGCTTCTGTCGGATGATCGAAGTAGAAAAAGGAGCCAGAGAAATCCCACGGGAATAGATAGGGTTGAAGGAACACCGGGCCATTGACGAATACCGCCTGCCAATTTGCCGTTGCAACAGCGCTGATTTCCCGATTTGCGCTGGTGTTGAAGTTACCTTCGGTGAATGTGTTGGTAGGCGATGTGCTATCTGTGCCGCTCCAGTAGGCATCCTCATTGATGTGCAGATAGCCCAGGTAGATATTCGGGAAATCCGGCTTGATGATGGCATCGTTCCATATCAGATAAGAACCCGTGAGGACGGTATCCTGGGTATTGTCGTTTCGTATTGTCAACGTAATCGAATTTGGCCCGTACTCCAGGTTATCCACACTGATCTTGTCACAGCTAAACGCTGGCGATGGATCAAGGGTCGCAGTCGGCGGCGGCAAGGTCCGAGTGGGCTCCGGGGTTGATGATGCGGTGGGGTTTGGTACGCGAGTTCGTGTCGCATATGGTGGAATAGCAGGACTCCAAACTCGATATACAGGTTGATCACTGCCTTCATTTCCATCGTTATTGGTATCTGGGCCACAGCTCATCTCAAACCAAGTGCTGTTGAAGTTGTACTGAGTCACACCATGCTGATCGAGGGAATCGTCACCAAACCCTGCAAAATCGAGGTGAATGTCGGTTGTGGAATGAGGAGGAAACGCATATTCGCTTAGCCAGTTGCCATCCGACTCGCGCGAACCCACGCTGATCGGATAATCATCCGCCCCATTTAGCCCTTCCCAAACAATGACACCGGGTCCAGAGGGTTGAATGTCATTTGCAGAACTGCCCCCTACGACAATCTTTTCCAACTGTAAGCCCGGAACTAGCGGCCATACGATCACGAATTCAACGAGGTTCGATACCACAGGGCGATTGTTGATGAAACGATAGCGAACATCACCCATCGAATCAAAACCAACAAATTCAAGACCGATACTGTGTAAATCACACAGCGTGTCTATAGGTACCCCGGGACCCGGAATGACGGGCACGCGCGGGGTCGGCACAGTGGCGTTGAAAAGGCGATTGAGTACGCTGGTATCCCCGTCGAAAGCGAGGGGCTGCCAACCGCCCTCAAGATCACCATAGCTGAAGCCATAATCAACCGGGCCTGCGTCGTTCGTGTTGCGCAGCCGCCACAGGCCATCGTTATATAGGCCGATGGTGTCCGTCAGGTCGCCATTCCAGTCGCCAAACACAGGCAACCATCCCAGCGGGCCAAAGCTGAACGATGTGTAGACTGTTGGTGACACGCCGGATGTCGCCAAATTAAAGATATTATTCTCAAAGTAGCCGACGCTGTCGGTACCATCGCCATCCCAATCACCTGCCAGCGGTTGGCTGGATGCGCTGCCCAAGCTAAAGGTGAGGTCAGCAGGACCGGTGTCATTGCTGTTGCGCAGATGGAACGTGCCACCAACGAACACACCAATCGTATCCGAGCCGTTGCCATCCCAGTCACCAACGAGGGGTACAGCCCCAGTCGGCGGGCCAAAGTCGAAGCTGACATCAGCCACGCCCGTGCCATCGAGGTCGCGCAGCATGAACGTGCCATTTTTGTAGAGGCCAATACCAGGAATACCGTCGCCGTTCCAGTCACCGACAAGCGCTGTCCAACCGGGTTCCGGTTCTCCAAACTGGAAGCGCACATCGTCACGCTGGTAGCCATCGACTGCGTAGAAAAGCCACTGCCCTTCTTTATACAGTCCGAATGTATGTTGCAGTGAAGTCACGCAGTTGGCTGTGGTGACATCCAGGTAATCGGACCAGTCGCTAAAGGTGCCTGTGGGTTCATGATAGAGGCGAATACGGTAACGGTAGGCTGTTTCGCAAGTCAGGTTGCTATCAACGAATGTGAGCAGATCGAGAGGTGAACTGCCAACAATGGCTGTCGTGCCCCCTCCTGAGCGTTCAATCTGGAACTCAGTCGCTATTGCTTCCTCAATGTTGGGCAGGTTCAAGGCGACCAGCACATCGGAGTAGTCATTGAGCGTGGGTGCTTCTGGCGCAAGCAAAGCGTCTATGGCAAATTCCACCACATGGTTGCCACCTGCCATATCGTCGCCGTCCCCATCGAGAGGGGCGCCTTCCACATCATGGACCAAATCACACAAGATATAAGCATAGGGGCCGGGTGATAACGGCCTAGCAACTGCGACCTGCAAAATATCAAAGGGCACGTCAAACGTAATATTGGGCGCTCCCGTGCCTACCTTAACGCTCTCTATGGCAATGGCCTGGTCGTCTTCAGCCAATGTGTCGCAAGCCTGAGTATCGATAACGCCATTCTCGCCAGCATAAACTACCGTGTGATAGGCTTCGTCACCGAGCAATTGATAAGCATCCATGAGCGTGTCGAACTCGACCTGAATATCGACCTGCTCATCGGACACAAGTGCAAAAGAGGACACGATGGACGGGTAAGGCAAAGGATCGCTGGTGAAGTCAAAGATATAGGGTTGACCATCAGCGACGCCGTCATCGTCGCCATCTAAGAGATCGCTGGTAGCTGATTGCAGCGTTCCACAGATGAGGAGGCGATAGGATGCGGCTGGTAGGCGGTCCAGAGTACCACCTACAGCCAGTTCGTCGAAATCGAGCAGCACACCCGGCCCTACATACAGGTTGTACATGTACTTGGTTGGGGTGAGATAGTCAAAGTATGCCAATTGCTCTATCGGTACGAGGACATCATCACCCCCGAGGCTATTACACGTATTCGTCTGGAAAGTAGAATCGTCACCGGGCATGATGAGCTGGTAATTATTGGGATTGGTCGCATCAGCAGCTTCTGTGTCCCCAGGCGGGTTGTAAAGCAGTCGTTCGCCTTTGAACGTGATGAAAAGCTGGTCATTGCTAGGCAAGGTCGGATCGCTGAATGATGTGTAGATTGCATCATCGTGATAGCGGGTGCTGCGAACCTGGGCGACTTGCAGCGGCATGGCATCCAAGCCAGTGTCGCCGCGGCCAGAGGCTGGCCAGGATGAAATAGCATGATAGTAGCGATAGGGTGTCTGTGTCAGCGAGCCGGTCCCGAAACTATCTACTTCAAAGCGATGGGCAACCAAAGAGCAGGATTCATCAGTTGCAACACCCGCTTCGTAGCGCCCTGTAAGGCTGGTGAGGCCTGTGCCAACGCAATTGACGCCATTATTGGCAATCACCAGATCGTCAAACGGCACATAAACATCATCCAGCTTGATACCGAACTGCGTATTGTTCGCAATCGTCGAGGTGTTGAAAGCATCTTCGTATGTCCGGCCAACCATCGTGCGCAAACGCCCACTTGGATTGTATAAGTGGATGCCTGCACCATTGGTGCTGATCGTGGTATGGGACATCTCCAGATTTTGAGCATAAACAGCCCCACCCGTCGTGCGGGTTATCGACGTATTAGATAGAACGAACTGCCCATCATAAGGGCCATCGCAGATGCCGTCGCTATTGACCAAAGCCCAATCGGCGTCGTTCTGGTCGATGGTGACATAAGAAAGCATGGCATGTCCGGCAATGACGCCATATTGCATCTCAGACGATGTCGAAGTTGAAGGGGTGTGGTTGTTGATGAAGCGTGAATAAGCGATGTTGGCCTGGGGAACAAGGTTTAAGTAAGCAGCTCCACCATTCACTGTGCAAGGATGAATGCTACTCGCATAGTTATTGATGAAATCCACACCGGTGAAGAAGGCCCACTGATCCTGTTGATAGACGCCCCCACCGTAAATTGCCGACCCACCTTGTATCGTCAGATCAGATACCCACACGAAGGGGAAACAGGACAGCAGATCTGTCCGGGCGCAGGATGTTTCCGACATGATGTGGAAAACACGATCCAACTGATGGGCATCAATGATCGTCGCCTGGGGGCCATCGCCATAGATTGTCATGGGTTTACGAATATCAAGGTCACCTGTAGCAGCGAACTCTTCATCGATACCAGCCAGAGTGAGATCGTAAGTGCCCGCAGGCGCATAAATCGTCACCGAAAAATCGAGCGCGTTAGCTTCCATGATGGCGGCGCGCAGCGTACACTGGTCGCTAGCATCAGCACAGAGGCCGTCGCCGGGGTTAGCATCGACTGTATCGGCAGTGCTATCAACGGTGATGTCGGGTTCACCAAAGTCATTTTCTGTGAGCAGGCCGTCGCTCTGCGGGAGCACAGGCCCACTGGGGATGTTCTGAGCAAAGGTTTTCAGGCTGATCAAAAACAGGCTGGTGAGTAGTAGCAGACTGATAAGGGCAAAGAGCTTTTTTTTAAGCAATGGAAGCGTCCAAAGATTACAGGTTGAAATCCCACATTTTCATTGTAACTGTTTTCCATTACTAGACAAATAAAGCAGCGAAGGATGGGGTCATGATATGCGCATGCTAGATGTCATGACTTACCGCCCCAACATCAGGGAGACATCTAGCGACTAGGGAGAACGCCACGCGAATTACATATCACATCTGGCTTTTGCATGTCTCAAGCAACTCACATGCCGTAGCCACCAATCCTTCACCTGATATACCATAGTGCTTGAACAGGGTCGGTTGGTCACCGTTGATGGTGTATTCGTCCGGGAATCCAACAATTTTGAAAGGAATGCGGATGCCTTCTTGAAGTAGTGCGCTGGCGCACAGCTCGCCCAGGCCACCACAGACACTATGTTCTTCTACTGTGATAATCGCTCGCGAGTTACGAGCCGCATCCATCAGGGCCGCCTTGTCAAATGGACGAAGTGTATGCATGCTGATGACGCGACATGAGATACCTTGTCGTGACAAAATGTCCGCCGCTTCCACAGCATGGGCTGTTGGTTCACCAATCGCTATGATGGTCACATCCGTACCCTGGCGCAGTTCAATCGCCTTGCCGATTTCAAATAAGGTGCTTTCGGGATCGTGCAAATTGGGCATGGGGCGCTTGCCCAACCGAATGTAGGCTGGGCGCGGATGATGGACCAACGCCCTGACAGCCTGTTCGGTTTCGAAGTTATCAGCCGGGGCGATGATGTCGATGTTATTGATGCACCGTAGAGCCGCGTAATCGTGGATGGCGTGGTGTGTGGAGCCAAGCAAACCGTAGCTGACGCCCGCACTAATGCCGACGACACAAACGTCCCGATCCGAATAAGCCACATCGTTTTTGACTTGCTCCAGAGATCGAATGGTCACAAAGCAGGCTGGGGAAACAGCGAATACTTTTTTACCCCCAGCGGATAAGCCAGCAGAGATTCCAATCAGGTTCTGTTCAGCAATGCCGACTTCCACAATTTGTTGGGGCAGTTCTTGGCCAAATGCGACCAGTTTTCCCGATCCGCGCGAATCGCTCGTGACGACCAGAATGTTCTCATTCTGTTTGGCGATCTCCAACAGCGTGTCGGAAAAGACTTGCTGGTTTGGTTTTCCCATGGTTGGCTCAATCGTCATCAAACATCTCCCAATTCCAGTTTGGCCGTGTCGAGTTCCTTCAGTGCAATCACAAGCTGTTCATCGCTAGGTACTTTATGATGCCAAACCATCTGATCTTCCATATAACTGACGCCTTTGCCTTTGACAGTATTTGCGAGCACCAGACTTGGCTTGCCCTGTTCAAATGGCACCTGACTGAGCAGGTTAGAAAGCGCCTCGACATTATTGCCATCCACCTGACGCACGGCGTAGCCAAAAGCCGTAAACTTATCGGCCAGTGGCTCCAGACCGTTGACTTCTTCTGTGCGTCCCGTGATTTGGAGTGTATTGCGGTCGATAATGACGATGAGGTTATCAAGCTTGTAGTGGGCTGCTGACATGGAGGCTTCCCAACTGGAGCCTTCTGCAAGTTCACCATCGCCCAGGAGGGTAAAGACGCGGTAGGTGTGTCCGTTCAGCTTGCCAGCCAGGGCCAACCCAACCGAAACAGATAACCCATGACCAAGCGCCCCAGTATTGTGCTCAATGCCGGGGACTTTGCGCGTCGGGTGGCCAATGAATTTGGAGTGGTTCTGGTTTAAGCCCTTGAACAAGTCATCTTGCGGATAAAATCCCTGATCGGCCAGGACTGTGTAGAGCACCTCAACCGAGTGTCCCTTGCTTTGAATGTAATGATCGCGGTTCACTGAATCGAAGTTTTCAGGTGTGATATCCATGATCTTGTTGTAGAGCACATTCAGAATATCGACACAAGAGAGGCTGCCAGCCGTATGGCCTGCACCCCCGTGGTGTATGATCTCCAGAATCGTTTTGCGATATTCGATTGACTTCA
>PABP01000018.1 GCA_002699585.1 Anaerolineaceae bacterium
TCATGAGCTGGGCAATCCGTCGGGTACTCAGCCCCCGTTCGCGCAAGTAGTGAACTTGATGGTATTGTTGGATACGCTGTTCACGTCTGACTTGACGATATGCTTCTTCGGGCGCTGAGCGTGGAAGTGGTTCACGCGGATAGTCTTTCGGCTTGTTTCGAGTGTTTTTAAGCTTATTCTTGTCCCTTTTTGCTGAGATCAAGCTCCTTTCGATGACATCCCACAGATTCTTGAGCAAGTGCCAACGATCAGTTACCTGGGTTGCTTGGGGTGCACCTTGATGCATACCGAGAGCATATTGGGCTGACCGATCCCGTGCTACAATCTCGATATTCGGATGCTGAGATAACCATGTGGCAACTGTTTGTGGTTCTCGATCCGGTAGTAAATCAATGACTTGATGTCGCTCTAGATCGACGATAATCGTGCCATAGGTTTGTCCCTTACGTTTGGCCCAATCGTCAATACCAATAATGCGTGGCTCATCCAAATCTGAAGTGTTTTTAGTCAATGTTGTTTTGGAACGCAGGGTACGCAACAAGGTATCTCGACTGACTGGCATTTGAAGTCGGTAGGCCAAAAGACTGCCAGGTTTCCCGCCTAGCGCATGAGCGATGTACCACAAGGCATTTGTCAATCTTTGAGTTCGGCGAGTATACCGTTCGGCCAAGGTCGGCACCGTTTCCGTCCATGTTTGTCGGGCACAGACCCTCTGGCGACAACGAAACCGTTTCATACGAAGCTTGATGCAAACAGCATAGCCACTGACTGGCAGGTCGCTCAACGTTCGCACTCGGTAACTATGGATGTGGTGAGACACATGACCGCATGTCGGACAATGGCTTTGATCGGTAAATGTATCAGCTTCAACAATGAGCATCGATCCCTGAAGCTGAGCTGATTGAATATCACATCCTGGCAGAATAACGGGATAGGTTGCGGGGTAGTCTGGTGTCATGGCTCCTCCATTCGCAGAAACCATAACAAATCTCATTCAGCACCACATTTGCGCTTGAGACTAATTTGGGGGAAGCTTACCGTCCCACTCAATCTTTTCAGGCGCCCACCGGATGTGCCGCGCAGTGACGCTATCTCACACGTCCCCAATACCATCAAGAAGTTGTACCAGAGCCAGTGGAGCGAGACTCAGATGGAGCGCGTCGTCCGCGGGTTCCTAGAGCTGATTCTATCAGATCCGAATGCCACGCCACTGGATATCCAGGAGGTGGCAGCCAAGGTCAGCTATCGCAATCGGTTTTTGAACCATGCCCTGGAGCAGACCAAACGCAAAGATCGGCTCTCAAGAGGGTCGCGCAATTTCTGGAGTGAATTTCTTACCTTATCCGATTCCAACCGCAACCGGATGACGCAGCCAGTCTTCAATCGGCTCAACATCTTCCTTGGCAAAAACGAAGTCGAGTTAATGACTTGCCACCCAGGTGCGATCAACTTCCGCCAGATTATCGACGACAACATGATCGTTTTGGTTAACCTGAGCGGGCAGGGCATTGCGTCTGAAGTCGAGAGCCTGGGGGCGATTTTCTTCGCGCAGCTGTATAACGCCGTTCAGACGATAGGCTACCAAGCTGATGGTGCTGAACCACGTCACTACTTGATCATTGATGAGACCCATCGCTTTATGACTGATATGGCCGAGCTGGCCTTCTCCGAGGCGCGTAAGTTCGGCCTGTCCTTGATCATGGCAGATCAGTGGATTGGTCAGCTGGATGTTGGGACCCAAGAGGCGATTATCAACAACAAAGGTACCACGTTGAGCTTCCGGGTTGCCGATAAAGAAGCCCAGAAGACCGCCAGCCTCTTCCGATCCAACCTGGAACCGGATCACCTGGTTAAGTTTGGAGTTGGCCAAGCGGCAATTGCGACGCTAGCTGATGGAGCCAATGTCGAAGCCTTCCAGATGAACACCTACGATCGCCCTGCGGCTATGGAGGGTGTTCTCAACGAAGCCGCAGTGCGCGAGCACGCGCGCGCGAATCTGACACGGCTGGTGCAGTACGAAGCCCCACGTTTCAAGGGGCAGCTGTTGACAGCCGATGAGATCGAAGATTGGCTCGATGAGCGTTACGCACAACCTAAATTCGATGCCCAGGTAAAAGAAGACGAAAAAAATGGTTACCGAAGTCGATCTGAATCCATGATCGGCACAAGGCAACTCTGGTGATTCAGTGGCACAAGAGTACAGTGGGGCAAGAAAGGGTAGGCAGGATGTGAGCGAAGACAGCTTAGCTAAAAAACCCGCCAGTCAGGATGCGGTTGCCGAAGGGGAGATACTATCCGGTGATACAGGGGCCGCACTAGAAGAGATTGTAGATGGTGTTGCAGCGTCTGCTGGTGCCACGCCTACTGGTGCCATGCCTAGTGTAACTGAAGTTGATTCTAAACACTCGAATGATGGTTCAGAGCCGAATTCAACCGATGTTCCCATGCAGGACATGAAGCACACGGATAGGCAACCTAGCCCTGCCTCGTCTGAGGAAACCGATCGCTCATTCAGCCAGGATGTTGCTGATGAATCCTTAGCGGATGTGCCTCCACACGATCAACAAGATCAAGCTCCGCAGGATGACACTCGTTCCATAGGTGTAAGTCCTTGAATGTACATATCGTCGCGTAGAACGAAATGGTCTTTCCAGGTTTGTTTTCGGGGATGATAGAGTCGGGTGAGCTCACCTGTTTCTGGGTCGAATCCAGCAAGATCGTGGCTCTTATGAGCGTTACATTTGAAGCACGCTAGACAGAGATTGTCTAAATCATCTGTACCACCATGTTTGACTGGAATAATATGATCGACATGAAAGGGCAGGGTGCCAGCGGCTTCAGGTAGTCGACAATACTCACAGCAGTTGTTCGCACGCTCACGAACAGACTGACGAAATCTCTCAGGAATTGCCACGTTCCTGGTTCTCTTTCTGTAGCTTGCGTTTCATCTTTGCCTTGAGCAAGGACATCATCTCATCAACACGCACGAAGTCAAACATCTCATCGCGTTCTTGCTCTGTGAGTTCGCCTTCGCCGTTGCGTGCCAATAGGTCATGCGCGCGCATCTGGAGGTTTTCCGGTAGACGATACTGGATGATCTCCTCGGGGGTAGGGTTGGTGGCTAGAAAATCTGTGATCTCGCTGAATATGGATCTTGCGGGTGCGTCGAGCATAGTGAATCTCCGAATCTGACTCATGACTATTGTAACATCGTTCATGCAGTTGGTTCAGTACTGCTAGGCTAACTCTGTAAACTTCAGAATCCTGGCCAAACCAGCCCAAATTCGCGTTTATCTGCTCAATAGGCTGTTGGTCCGTAGAAAACCGCTAAGAATGCTTCTGAACAACTAGATCCTTCTTCAACACCTCCATCTCACAACCCTCGCTTCACAACCTCATAAGGACACGCCCCATGCGACACATCCCCCTCGGTCGCGGTGCAATTGCTATTGTCGACGATGCCGACTTCCCATGGCTCACTCAAATGGGCACCTGGCGCCTCAACAGCAGCAGCTACGCTGTGCTGCACTATGTCACCCAAAATGGCCATCACCGCACCCTCTACATGCATCGACTCATCCTGAAACTCGCTCTCGGTATCCAGGTCGACCACATCAATCGGAACCGACTGGACAACCGACGCGAGAACCTGCGCTTTGCCACCCGCAGCCAGAACCAGGCCAACAAAGGCCTGCCAACCAACAATACAAGCCAATACAAAGGCATCAGATGGCGCAAGGGCAAGTGAAGCGCGCATTCAGTATGAGGGATCACGGCTGTATCTGGGGCGATTTCAGCAGGCTCAGGATGCTGCTCTGGCTTAAGATGTGGCCTCTCGCCAGCTGTATGGCGACTTCGCAGGCTGTAACAATGTCTTGCAGAGTATGACGTAAAATAGTGTCTTTTTGCCCAAGATAACGGTACCTCATTAGCACTCAGTCAATTGAATAGATAACACGATAGTCCATTTTCTGATCGATAGATGGCTACAGAAGTGCAAATCTCCGTCCATTTCATGTCAATTCTTCCTGTGGTAACCAACACACATCGCCTTTTTAATCAACTTCATTGGGATGAAGCTCACAAAATAACTAGAATACAAGCAACCATGTTTGTTGTGTGGGAAGCTCTATGGATATTGTCTGGATTGGTGTGGCCTTCAGCGCGGGTTTGCTTGCTCGGGTATTTCGGATTCCAACAATGGTTGGTTATCTGACAGCCGGTTTAGTTCTATCTGTTGTCGGTGTACCCGAAAATAGCGACTTGATCGGAACCATTGGCGACCTAGGGGTAACATTACTCCTATTTACGGTGGGATTACATCTCCGCATCCAGAGCATTATACAATCAGAAGTGCTGGGTACGGGTAGCATTCACCTGGCAATTAGTACTGTAGTATTTGGTGGAATCGGGATACTTGCAGGCTGGGATATACCTACTTCGATTATTGTGGGAATTGCACTTGGCTTTTCAAGTACAGTGCTGACTGCTAAATCTTTGGAAGCAAGAGGGGAAATCAATGCTTATCACGGACGTATCGCTATTGGCATTCTCATCGTACAAGATGTTGTGGCGATAGTATTGCTCGCTGTTAGTGGTGGTGGGCAACCGTCGCCACTGGCGCTTGGCTTGTTTGCGCTTATACTCCTGCGTCCGATACTTATACGATTGCTCATCTGGAGTGGAACAGAAGAATTATTACTGATATATGGTTTGTTGTTGGCACCAGGAATTGGCCTCATATTTGAACACGTTGGGCTAGATAGCAAGTTGGGTGCACTGGTGGCCGGTTTATTGCTTTCTGGCCATCCGCTGTCAGATGAACTCTACGAAAAACTATGGGGTCTCAAAGAAGTCTTTCTCGTTGGCTTCTTTTTACAGGTCGGACTGATTGGTTTACCAGACCTTGCAGTCTTACCATTGTTATTGCTAATGTTTGTCTTGTTGCCAGCAAAAGGTATTCTGTTCTTTGCTATATTTTCCGGCTTCAAGCTAACAGCACGAACGGCATTCATGTCAAGCATTGCCCTGACTGCATATAGTGAATTTGCACTAATTGTGGTTGCTTCTGGCGTCGAATCCGGGACTATACCGGAAGAGACGCTATCCATGATAACACTCCTAGTAGTCATATCATTTATGATCAATGCCATGCTCGGGCGATTTGCTGAAGTACTTTGGCAACGCATAGACCAATCTGCAACTGTGGTAGACCGAAATGTTGACCATCCTGAACATATTCCATCTAGTATTGGACTTACTCAATATCTCGTTGTCGGTATGGGACGCGCCGGAACTGCTGCATACGATTATTTGAGAACACATGGTCAACGCCCACTTGGTATCGATGCTGATCCACAAGTCATACAGGAACACTTGGAGGCTGGACGACGGGTGATTTATGGAGACTCTCAAAATACAAGCTTCTGGGGAACACTTGATATATCCAATGTAGATGCCGTTTTGCTCTTGATACCAGACAAATCACGCAAGATGAATGCAACGAAACTCATTCGTAATGCTGGTTATGATGGATATATTCATGCACTGGTTCGCAATGATGAAGATATTGATGACCTTATTGAAGCCGGTGTAAATGATGCAACACAGCCAATCTCACGTGCAGGGCGCGATATCGCAATGGCACTTGTTGAAAGAGATTGAGTTGTACGTGTGAGAATAGCGACAGACGCCGTTGGCTAAAAATCAGCCCATCTCACATCTGTTTTCCGCTACTAATTGTAATCGTTACGCTATGCATGATCTTCAAGTTTGAGCAATCTTTGATCTCACATTATCAATGGCAAGTTTTCGTTTGAGAGTTGTTCATCCGCATATTGAATGTAGTTCAATTGGTCCTAGTTAGACGCTATTAAACCCCAATTATTGGGGGTTACGAGTATTTTTGTTTACCGAAGACTAAGATAAATCATTACTCTTTTAATTCTGGACCAATACAAGACATTTATACTACGTTCAATTCGTAATAATAGTAAATAAAAATCTTTGATAGTTTTCCCCCTCTATAATCGTCACTCGTCATAATTCCTCGTCACACATACTTCAAATGATGAACTGGATTTTTTGTAGCCATTCTTTATTTGGGATAGGTGGAGTTGAAGAGCAAAGGTCCATCTTCAATATGGAGGATTTATGCATCGCATCATGGGGCAATATAATATAGAGATCTTGCGCGGCGACCTGCTGGGAGGTCTAGTTGCAGGGATCGTTGCATTACCGCTAGCGCTTGCTTTTGGCGTCCAATCTGATCTGGGTGCTGCCGCAGGCCTATACGGTGCAATTGCAGCCGGTATTCTGGCAGCACTATTTGGAGGAACGGCCACACAGGTAACGGGACCCACTGGACCCATGACGGTTGTGTCGGCTTCTATTGTCAGCATAGCCGTTGCACGCGCTGGTAATGTAGACAACGGATTAGGCATCATTCTGCTAACCTTTTTCTTAGCAGGTGTCTTCCAGATTCTGTTCGGCATTCTTGGCTTCGCCAAATATGTCAAGTACTTCCCATACCCAGTCATCTCTGGCTTCATGAGTGGGGTAGGGCTAATCATCGTTGTTCTGCAAATCTGGCCGTTTTTAGGTTCCAGTTCACCCAGTTCAACCATTGAAGTTTTCACCAATATTGCCGAGCCTCTGGCTAGTATCAATTGGAGTGCAGTTGGCGTAGGCACACTGACTGTATTGGTCTTCTACCTGTTTCCACATCTTACAAAGGCTGTACCAAGCGCACTGGTTGCCTTACTAGCGGGAACCCTCGCGTCGGTCTTGCTGAACCTGGATGTGCCAACTATCGGTGATATTCCTTCGGGCTTGCCCGCATTGCAGATCGGGGAAATGTTTGCCGTTAGCTCGTCAGATTACTTCATTGTCATCGAATTTGCCCTTATTCTAGCAGTCCTCGGTTCGATTGATTCTCTGCTTACATCGGTCATTGCAGATAACATCACCAAAACCAAACATGACAGCAGGCGCGAACTGATCGGGCAGGGTATTGGCAATATGGCCGCGGCACTGATTGGCGGTATTCCGGGAGCAGGTGCGACAAAGGGCACAGTTGTTAATATCGATGCAGGCGGAAAAACACGGCTTTCTGGCACCTTCCACGGGCTGTTCCTTCTGGTCATATTGCTCGGTGCTGGTCAATATACTTCAGCTGTGCCTCTCAGTGTGCTGGCGGGTATTTTGATCCCCATTGGGTTGGGCATCATGGACTACAAAGCGCTCCGTCATTTGCGCTACGTTCCTAGAGCGGATGCCGTTGTTCTAATTGCAGTACTCTTCGTAACCATATTTGGCAGCTTAATTGAAGCCGTTGGTATAGGGATTGTACTTGCTAGTGTGTTGTACATGAAGAGGTCCAGTGACCTCGCGGAGACCATCACCTCAGTGGATACGCTTGCGTCGGCAACCAACGATCAAGCATTCGCAGATGACACATTCCTGGCTGAAGTCGACAGTAAAGTCTATGTCAAACACCTCTATGGACCTATGTTCTTCGGGTTCACGGCGCGCTTTCAAGAACTTGTGCAATCTCTAGACGAAGATATAGATGCGCTGATTATCCGTATGGACCGGGTACCCCATATGGACCAGTCGGGACTCTATGCGATGGAAGATGCCTTGCTTGATCTGACACGGAGAAACGTGAAGGTCTTATTGACTGGCGTTCATACGCAACCCATGGACATGTTGCTGCGAATTGACATCGTTCCGGCGTTGATTCCAGAGGAGCACATCTTCAACTCGTTTAAAGAAAGCATCGCCTGGGTTAAGGTAAATCTGCCTGAAGCTACCACCTGAAGCTAGCAGGCGAAAGGAATCAAAATCTAATCGACAAACCCTAGTTTCACATTGACCGTGTTTCTCAATCCAAAGGAAGGTAGAGAGTATGGAAACTCAAACGGCTACAACACAAGCCAACTTGACACCAGCAGAAGCCCTTATCCGGCTTCAAGAGGGTAATGCCCGGTTCGTCACAAACCGCCAGGCAAATCGTGATCTTATGCAACAGGTAGAAACAACGAGTGAGGGGCAATATCCGTTTGCAGTCGTTCTCGGATGCGTTGACTCGCGTGTTTCCCCGGAATTGTTGTTTGACCAGGGAGTAGGTGATATTTTCAGCGCACGCATCGCCGGAAACTTTGTCAACGAAGACATTCTCGGCAGTATGGAGTTCGCCTGTAAGGTCGCAGGGTCCAAGCTGATTCTTGTTCTTGGGCACTCAAAGTGTGGTGCGATCATGGGTGCTTGTGACGACGTAGAACTCGGCAATCTCACGGGGTTGCTAAGTAAGCTCAAGCCAGCTGTGGAAGCAATATCTCTCTCTGACGGTGAGGAACGCACATCACGGAACTCGGCATTTGTTCAACAGGTCGCCGAAAAGAATGTCGCTCTGACGATTGAAGCAATCAAGCAGCAGAGTCCTGTTCTCAATGAGATGCTAGAAAAAGGCGAGATTGAGATCGCTGGTGCTATGTACGATGTTGATACAGGCATTGTCACATTTTAGCATCAATTCCCATGCGATATTCGGATGTGGGCCTCGCGTAGGCATATCTCGCGAGGCTTTGCACTGGTGTTCGCTACCAGATCAGAAGACTTTACACCGTTGACATCTCGCTGTTCTGATATTGCCATTAACCATCCTCCTCGAATAAGTCTCCAACTTTATCGAATAGCGCATCCACGCTGGTCGTATTGACATGGTCGAGGTAGATCGTGGTCACGCGCGTGTTCTTATGATCTAGAGCGGCGCTCACTTCGGCCACCGTGCCGTACTTCTGGGCCATGACGGCGAAGGTATGGCGCAAGCTATGAGCTGTGATGTGATGCAATCCGGCGGCTTTGGCATAGCGGCTAATCATCTTGGTGATAGCATGTCGGCTGAGGGGTTCCCCGCCATGCTTCGAGCGCGGACTCGGGATGGTTGCAAATAAGGGCGGGGCCTGTCTGCTCTGGCGGGGTAGGGCCAGTGAACGGGTAGGGTTGTCGGGTCGTTTCTTCAGATAGGCGCGTATCGCAGCAACCGCTTGCGGCTGGATCTTCTTCTGGGATATTTCTCCACCTTTGTTCTCAAATTCCAGCACATGCCCAGCGTGGGTCGGTTTGAGATCGGCGATGGTGGCATCGGCCAGTGCACTGACACGCAAGCCGGTTGTCATCAGTGTCAGCATGATGGCATAGTCGCGCAGGCCCTGCAGGGTATCGCGGTCGGGCTGGGCCAATAAGGTACGGTGTTGGTCCTCGCTGGTATCGAGATAGCTGGCTTTGCCATAGGGGTTCATCGCTTTGCGTTTCACGCCGGTTGCCGGGTTGTCGTCACACAGTCCCTGATCCATGGCGTAGGTATAAAAGCTCGACAGTGCAGCCAGGCGCTGGTTAGTCGTGCTCTGGGCATAACCTTGCTCAGTGAGCCAGGTCTTATAGGCAATCACGTCGGCTTGATCCACGTCTGACACATGTTTGTGCGCCAGGTCAAAGAATTGCAGCAATGCTGCGTTGTAGGCCTGTCGGGTACGGGCGCTATTGAAATTGAGCAACCACGCCGTATAGGCGCGTTCCCACGCATCGGCCGGATGGTGTTGTGCAAGCTCGTTTGAGGTCATTACTTAGCGTCTTAGTCTCATAAGAACATATTATGTGACTTATATTGTAGCACGAAAATCAACCGAAGAAACGTCCTACTTTCGCAACATATGGCAGCTCCTTGAAAGTGCACCCACCAAACAAGCTCGATGACTTTCTTATTTTACGGTTCACAACGTCAATATATTTGAACCCTTAAATAGACTAAAAATATCTTGTGAACTCCTGTCAATCGATCAATTTTTGTTTTGGTTGACGTATAAATCCAATACGCCACGACAAAAATTATGTTCTCCCTATGACCACAACAAGTTCATTTTAGTTAATCATAAAGTATGCTACCTAGTCGCGGCTGTGTTGTGTGGTAAGCCTCCCCGATATGTGGTCCAGTCAAAAGCGGAAATTTCCAGTAAAGTAAGCTCAACTGAATGGAGAATTTCCCATGAAGAAATCACGTTACA
>PABP01000019.1 GCA_002699585.1 Anaerolineaceae bacterium
GCAGTGGAGAAATCATATCTACCCTACTCGGATGCCTTCGTCGATGCCGGTGACTTCAAACAGAACGGGACCGCCGCTGGCGGCTGCACTGAGGATGAATTGAATGTTCTCGATGAATGCGACATCCGGCAGGATGAAATCAAAGGCAACAGCCGGAATGCCATAGGAAATGGCCGTCGCAACGTTGGTGTCCTCGCCCTTCATGGCAGCGTACATCACGCTACCACCATCGCGGTTGATCTTCATGGTGAGCGTGGTAGCGGCTGGAATATTGGAGACATCTGCGCAGGCGATGCTGACGGCGTAGACCTGGCGACCGAATTTAACGATGCTGGATTCTGTTTCGCCAGAGGCGATGATGGCCTGGTCGTCACGGGAGCCAAAGCCGGTGGGCGCAGGTTGGCTGCGGGAGTTGTTGGGCATATGGGTTGTCCTGGGGAATTGGGAGGAGCTTGAGGGGATAAGGAACGACTAAGACAATGGTTTCAATACAAGGTGACGCATTCTTCGTCTTGCAAGACAATCCACTCCTCTCGCCGTCTTCGAGAAAGGCTAGTTAGGTGCATACTTTAATGGGTGACACACACTCTGCGCGCTTACAGACTAGGGCAACGACTCTACCTTGGCTTTCAAGGCTTCAGCAAAAGTCGTGAATGTTGGTTGTAAATCACCAATCTGGCCTTTGAATATCGGTAACAACAAACCTGTGAACTCTTCCCGTGTCTTAACCTCTATTCCACCATCGACGGGTGTCAGCGTGAATGTGCGAGCTCCTCTGAATAATCCTAGAGGCATACCACTCGACCAGACCATTCGCGAATGAGGAACGAACTCAGATACCGTTACTGGAAAAGCGCGTTCGCTGACTTTTGTATGTACGACGATCTTGTTTCCTGGTCCGGCCTCACCTTCGACCCGCGTTACATTCGGTTCCCATTCAGGAAACTTCTGTACATCAGTCAACACAGACCAGATAGCTTCAGCTGATGCATTGATTTTGATCTTTGCCTCAAATGCTAACATCATCGTCTCCCGTACAAGTTTATCTCTCATCAAGCAGGTTATTAGATGGACTTTCTAGTCGATCTCAAAAATAGGACATGGGCAGCCTACGGAGGATAGTGTGTCCAGTATACCCCTTATTGGGCGCATTATCTGAGTGCTTCACAATTATGACGATGTAAGGATCATTGTCCATCATGATGCAGGCGTCTTGCAAGACGGGCCAAATGTGGTCGTGAAACGAGGATGGCGAGATGGTGATGATAAATAAGTTAAGTACTCAGAAGCCTTTTTTACAGCTTTCTAAGGTTGTTGGTATCCTCGCGGTAACTAAGATGAGGTAACCGTTTTCCAAGCCATACGTGCACAATGGATCATGCTTACATTCTTGGGCACATTGTACAAACTTATTTGACGAAAAGCTCAAGTGTTGAGTATTGTAAATATAGTTAACCGGTTAACTATATGAGTAAATAGTGATTTATGCCGACTTTACAAGATGTCGCTGAACTTGCCGGAGTATCAAAAGCGACAGTATCCAAAGTTCTTTCAAATACGCCTTATTTCACTGAAGAGACGCGCAAAAAGGTGATGGTTGCAGTTGAGAAATTAGACTATCATGTGAATTTCGCTGCGCGCGCACTCAGCAGCGGCAAGACGAAGATTATTGCCGTTACATTCCCCTACGTGTTCGATCCTATCTTCAAAGATCCACACGTGATGACCATCTTAGAAGGTATTGAAAGCGTTTTGTCGCCTGCGGCATTCAATATCCTACTGACAACACCACAATTGACCGAACATGGTTGTGACATAGCTTATTCGCAGTTACTGCGTAGCGGTTATTTGGATGGCGTTATCGCAATTGATAATGTACCGATTGCATCGGTCGCAGCAGAAGCAAAACTAGCCGGACTGCCATCTGTTGTCATTGGTTACCATACCGCCTCCAGTAGTGTGCGCTGTGATGACTATCTAGGTGCTATGCAATTGGTGGAGCACCTTCTTGATTTGTCCCACAAGCAAATAGGTATCATTACGCCACCAGAAGAAGATAATCTAGCCATCGCGGAACGACTAAGAGGTATTGAGGCTGGCGCACAAAAGCACCATCGCAAATTAAGCGATTTCCAGATTGCCTTAGGAGATTTCTCTATTCAGAGTGGAGCACAAGCTGCAGACGACCTACTTTCACAGCATCCAAATATTACGGGTATTATCGCGCTCAATGATCGAATGGCCATAGGGGCTATCCAGTACATTCATAACCAAGGACGTAACGTACCCAACGACATATCGGTTGTCGGTTTTGACAATTTACCTATCACTGAAGTATTTCACCCTCCCATTACAACCATCGATCAACACGGGCAGCAGCTAGGTTCCACCGCAGCAGAGCTGCTCATCGCCCATATAGACGATCCTTTGAATTCTTCGCATGTGGTTTTGCCGCCAACATTTATTGAGCGTGCATCGACGAAAAAACCACGTAACTAACTCGACCGATTTCTCAACTAACCAGGAGGCACTATCGACAGACTGAATATTGTTAGAACGCGTTTGATTACCAACAAGTCCTGTTTCTGCATGCATTTTCTATAGGAGAAAACTAAAAATGAAACGTAACATTACTGTTTTAGTCCTACTGTTGCTGGCGATTTCCCTCGTAATCCCGGTCTTTGCTCAGGATGATGTAACCTTACGCTGGCGCACCCGTCCTGACAATCAGGCAGAAATTGACGTTTATACTGAAGCCAGTGAAACTATCGATGCAGCATGGGATGGCGTTGCCCTAGTTTATGAACCCGGTGGTAGTGAATCGGCCTCATATCAAGATGTGCTGGTGACTGAAGTCGAAGCTGGGACTGCGCCAGATGTCTTCTGGATTCCGGGTACCGATGTCGCTCGCTTTGCTGAAGCGGGTTTGATCCTCAATTTAGCTGATATGGCCGCTATGAGTGAAGACTTTAGTGCGGATGACTTCTATGCAGGCCCGATGGGCTTTTTGACAACACCACTTGAAGGAATGGAAGGCGACGCTCTGTGGGGTATTCCGCGTGACGTCTCGGCATTTGCCGTCTACTACAACGCTGATCTTTTCGACGAAGCTGGTCTCGACTACCCTGAAACTGGCTGGAACTGGGATGAATTTGCCGTTGCTGCAGAAGAAATCAGCAGCCTGGGCGATGAAATTGTTGGATTTGGCATGAATGCCTGGTGGGCTAATTGGGGCTACTTCGTCAATGCGGCGGGCGCTAGCTTCTTCAATGAAGACTATACCAGCTGTGCTCTGGACAATGATGCGACCGTTGCTGGCCTAAATCAGGCCAAGGCGCTATTCGATAACAACTGGGCAGTTCCCTGGGGCAGCGATGCTGAAGGTCCATTCCTGGCTGGTAATGTGGGCATGTTCCTGAATGGTCGCTGGGCCACCCCTGGCACAATCGCCAACGCTGACTTCAACTGGAATGTTGCATCATTGCCCGTCGGTCCCAGTGGTGAACAGACCAACTGGCTTTTCTGGGGTGCTTATGTAGTAAACGCACGCACCGAGCACCCAGAAGAAGCTTGGGATTTGGTGCAGCGTCTGACCAGCCTGGAGATTCAAGAACAAGTTGCCAACCTGGGCGCAAATATTCCGAGCCGCTCAACCGATGAAGCGCTGGAACTGTTCCTCAATACACTGCCCGACAGTGGCGTTGACAACCAGGCTTTCGTCGATGGTACAACCGCTTCTGATGTTCGTACCGAAGCTCCCTTGTTCTTTGGTAACTGGTCCGCAATCGATGCTGCTTACGCTGAAGGCGTGTCTGCAGTCTTCAATGGCGAACAAACTGCCGAAGAGTTCGCTAGCACCATCTGCGATATTGTTGCACCCGAATTTGCGATGATGGGCGAATAAAAATATATATATGCTGGGACGCGACGAGCGCGTCCCAGATTTTTCTTGTTAAATGAGACAAATGGCTTTCTAAATGGCTTCTTCAACAATTGCGCCTGACGCTTTGGGTTCGTCACCACTGGGTGAAAACGAAACCAGCAAGATGCCCGTTATAATTTGGGCTATCCTGTCTTGGAACACCTTGTTGATCATATTCAGCATCATACTGGCGATCACCGTCTTCAACTTCAGCGCCGATTTAAGCAGTGTTGATCAGTCTGCAACCCTGTTGGTCGATAATCTTGTTCGACTGGGTCGACCGGTCGTTGTATTCGTTGCATTTTTGGCGCTGTTGCCGGGCATTGTAGCCTTAATCAGCAGCCTGATTATTTTAGTGCGCATAGGATCTCCTCAGCCTGCACGGATCAGCAATACAAGCCGCATGCTACTGATGGCACTTTACTTATTTGGTGGTGTCATGATGTTGGCTTTGCTGGCTCATCAATGGGGGCTGTATCAGGTTTTTGAGCGCATTGTCGATGGTGTTATGAGCAATGCTACTCTGGTTCTGGGCTTCCCGATTGCCTATGCTGTTTACTGGTTGGCAGGACGATTGGGGGAGAACACGCGACTTCGTAATATCCTTGAGACGACCTCACTGGCCCTAGCTGGACTGACCCTGATAGCGTTGGCGATTTCATCAGATATACTCACAGGGTTTAACTACGTCTTAAGCACATACAGTGATCCACTGACCTGGGTCCTGACAATTACCGCGATTGTTTTCTTCGGCCTGATGCTCGCTTTGTTGCGCCTGGGTGCCTATTTTGGAGAAAGTCCGCAAGAACGTACGGCGTGGCAGGGCTGGATCATGCTATCGCCGAACATCATCGGCTTTACTTTGTTCTTCGCTGGCCCACTGCTGCTTTCGCTCTATCTGAGTTTTACAGATAGCTCTGTCGGTCAGATACCAGATTTCATTGGCTTTGGTAACTATGCCGAGATTCTCTCACTGGAGATACAGACGGCTGATGTAGAGGGTACGGCCCAAAGCGCTTTGAGTTTTGGATATGGTGTGCTAACCGAGTTTGATCTGGGTGGTACCCGTTACGTCCTGGGAGCGAAAGATACCGTTTTCTGGCTCAGTCTACGCAATACGCTGCTATTTTGCCTACTTCTAATTCCGTTAGCGGTCATTCCGGCACTAGCATTATCATTGGTCCTGAACTCCAAACTACCGGGTATGAAGTTTTTCCGAGCAATCTACTTCTTGCCGAGCGTAGCAGCAGTTGTGGGTACTGCGCTCGTATGGCGCTGGCTTTATACGCCGAATATCGGCTATTTCTACAACATTGGCCGCGATGTCCTGGTGTTTATTGGAGATTTCGTTCGGTCAATTAATGCCACGTTTGGTCTGAGCATAGCTGAACCAGCAGCAACATCTATCGAGTGGCTAACTGATCCCAATATCGTCTTAATCTCAATGGTGCTGCTATCTGCCTGGGGAGTCGTTGGCTATAACACGGTGCTATTCCTGGCAGGTTTACAAGGTATTCCTGGCGTTTTATACGAGGCTGCTCAGATCGACGGTGCTAATCGCTGGGGTCAGTTCCGCAATGTAACGCTCCCGATGCTTGCACCGACAACATTTTTCGTGCTGATTACAACGATTGTTACGGGTCTGCAGGTCTTCAACGAACCCTATACGCTCTTTCCAGCGCAGCCCATTCCAATCAATGCAACGACTTCAGTCTACTATCTTTACCGACGTGGCTTCTTCTTCTTTGAATTTGGTTATGCGTCGGCTATCGCCTGGTTGCTATTCATCATCATTTTCGTTATTACGTTGCTTCAGTTCCGTGCACAACGGGACGGGGCTTACGAGAGTTAGGGGATCGTGATGCAATCATCAAGAGCAACAATCAACAATCGCGCCAATATCAATAGGCTAACTCCAGCACAGATCTTCTGTCGTGTGATTATTTACGCGGTGTTGACGGGCTTCGCATTCATCATGATCTTCCCATTTCTGTACATGATGATGACCTCCCTGAAGACATCAGACGATGTTTTTCGTTTCCCACCACAACTACTGCCATTCAGCCCACAAGTAGTGGAATACAACGGCGAACTCAGCCCAGTTTATCGACTGGAAGTCGATGGGGTTATGCGTGATATGGTCCTAACAGGTGAAAAATTGCCCCATCTCTTCTTCACCACTCCACAACTTATCAACCCGGATGACGAGCGCAGCAGTGAGATTGTGATTGCCGTTCCACGCGATACTGCTGAAGAGAGTGGCCAGATTGTCGCTACGGATGAAACGCTGGAACTGACACAGGCTGATGGATCGATTGAAGAATACGATCTCTTTGATGTCAACGTGGATGGTGAAATGCAGCGGTTGGCTCAGGTATATCGAGGTTCCTTGGACAAGTTTGTCGATCCAAACGATGACACAACTGTCGCCTATGCCTTTGAAAGAAATACTGAGCAGGTTGAGTTCGTTGACTTTCAGGTTGCTAACTATGAAAATGTTTTCGCCTTGAATCTTGACCGCGCGCTCATCAACACCACGCTTGTTACAGTGTGTGTTGTACTCGGGCAGTTGATTACGTCGATCTTCGGTGGCTACGCCTTTTCGCGGGTTCAGTTTAAAGGGCGCGACACGTTGTTTCTGCTGTACTTGGGATCCATCATGATCCCGTTTGTTGTCCTTATCATTCCCATCTATCGTCTAATGGTGGTTTTGGGATGGCAGAACGCGCTCGTATCCCTAATTATTCCCTGGATATTCACCGCATATGGCACATTCCTTATGCGGCAATTCTTCATAAGCATTCCGAAAGAGATAGAGGAAGCTGCTTTGCTCGATGGTAGTAGTCGCTTCCGTACATTATGGACAATTTTCGTGCCATTGAGTAAGCCTGCTATCGCGACACTCGCAATCTTTTCGTTCTTGTATGCATGGAATAGCTTCTTATGGCCATTGCTAATTATTGGGGAAGGCAATGAGGCTAATCACGTACTTACACTTTCACTCATACGATTAAGTAACTCTTTCGCCGATAAGCCCAATATCGTACTTACAGGCGCTGCAATTGCCATTCTGCCACCAGTTGTTGTATTCGTGTTTGCACAGAGGTACTTCATTGAGGGTGTTGCAACGAGCGGTTTAAAGGGTTAGTTTATTCCACCAGCGGGGTAAAGACTGCGTGACCTGAAGTTGCCTCTTTAGTGAATTCATTAGTTCAATCTAGGACAGCGATGCCTCAAGAATAGTGACGCATGTAATTTCATTTGCGCCTACAGTTAACCGTCTTGCAAGACGAGCCAATGTCATTTCTCGGATCGAATCCGTCACAAGCTGCTCAGGCAGATTGCAGCCTGCGAAATCACCGTACAACTGGCGTGAAGCCACATCGTAAGCCAGCGCGGCATCCTGAGCCTGCTCAAATCGTCCCAGATACAGCCGTGTGTCCTTGTAGCGTATGCGTGCTTCCCACTTGCCCTTGCGCCAGCTGACGCCTTTGTATTGGCTTGTGTTGTTGATGGGAAGGCCTTTGTTGGCCTGGTTCTGGCTGCGGGTGGCGAAGCGCAGATTCTCGCGTCGGTTGTCCAGCCGGTCGCGGTTGATGTGGTCGACTTGGATGCCCGGATCGGGCTTCAGGATGAGGCGATGCATGTAGAGGGTGCGGCGATGGCTGTTGTGGGTGGCATAGTGCACAGCGTAGCCACTGCTGTTGAGGCGCCAGCTGCCCATTGACGTGAGCCAGGGGAAGTCGGCATCGTCAACGAGAGCCACCGCACCGCGACCGAGGGGGATATGTCGCATGGGAAGAGTCCTTATGAGGTTGTGAGACGAAGGTATGGAGGAAGAAGGAGAGGTTAGGTGTTCAGGAGCGTTTTTAGTGGGTTTCTACGGATCTGAGTATACCACCTTTTGAGCGGATAAACGCGGATTTGGGCATATTTCACGCGGATTCGGGGCGATATAGCGGATGTTGTCCTCATTCATGAAGAAGGAGTTTATATCGAAGCTAGTAGGTCAGAAACGCATTGATTTCTGAAAATGTGAGTCTCTTTGTCCCGGAGTTCAAGACAATCGCTTTAAGTATTCTGAGCTACACGAGAAAGGAAGTGAATCAACGGTCCACTGATGTTGTTTCCAACCTCTGAACAGCTAACGACCAACGAATCCATCGAGCGCCAGCTTATCGAAAGTACTCAAAAGCGTTGTTCAGGTTATCCGATTAATTTATCCATATATTTGCTATGATTCATAGCTGCGTAAAATTTCAACTATAAGGCTTACGAGCAAATGCGTGATTATCTTGAAATCCCCTATAGATGAATTAGCAGAATTGAACCTTGAGGCAAAAGCGAGGCGTGCGAGCCATAGTATTTCTGCCGACGAAATACAAGAAGAGCGAATCCGCTACCTAACCGACGAGACACGAATCAAGGCGGTTACAGTTTGCTTCTCCGACCTGGAGGGGCGCTTGCACATGTTAGATTACGACAAGAAGTTTTTGCTCAATTCTGTCGACAATTCAACCTTCGATGGATCATCGATTCGTGGTTTTGCGCTCCAATCAGCCTCAGATTTACGCTTATCCGTTGATTGGGAGGCGTTCTACTGGTTGCCAGCCGATATCTGGGGACCTGGCAAGGTGTTGGTATTTGCGGATGTTCGAGAAGACGATGGGTCGCCATATGTCGCTGATATGCGTTCCCGCTGTGGTCGGTCCGCTGGCTTTTGCGGGCGTAGGCTTGCTGGCGATTATCGCATTGCTTGAGGATACCAAGCCGGAGACGGGCAAATTAACCTTGCCCGGCATTATTACGTTCAACACGCCACTACCATAAACTCGACAGTTTCTATGGCTAATCGCTCTTGGCCTATACGCTGCTACGCTCAGTGCAACACTTGATCACGCTCGTACGGGATTTGAGAGCTTTTTCGTATAGATACCACTCGTGCTAGGTGTCTTTGGATCAGTCACGACGACCCTGATGGCGATTTATCACAAGCATACATCGTCTGACTATTTCATCTTTTTCTGGGTGATGTTACTGATGTTAGCCGTCGGTGTGATCGGGCTTGGACTCCATGTCAACGCTGACCTTCCAGAAGGTGAGCCAGGTATTCAA
>PABP01000020.1 GCA_002699585.1 Anaerolineaceae bacterium
TCCAGAAGGTGAGCCAGGTATTCAAGTCGAACGATTCATTCGTGGCGCGCCTGTGATGGCTCCTATGCTGTTCGCGATTATGGGTTCTTTCGGATTGATCACAATGATCGATGCGCCAGTTGAGACACCAACAATAACCGAGGAGGAGAGTACATAGTTCGTTCGTCTTGCAAGACGAGGTATGTATCCAAACTTTACTCGTATGAATCGTTGGTTGATTGTCGATGGGGTATGAGTGCACAATAGCTAGATGATGCTTACCCATATTGGGCAATCTTCAAATGACATCCTCAATTAAGAACTACCTTGGC
The DNA here is from genome assembly GCA_002699585.1 of Anaerolineaceae bacterium. Taxonomy (GTDB): domain Bacteria; phylum Chloroflexota; class Anaerolineae; order Aggregatilineales; family Phototrophicaceae; genus Phototrophicus. Next base: position 312 of record PABP01000020.1, read on the forward strand.
GCGATACGCTATTTTGAAGGCCTGAGCGACAGTGAGTTGAGTTACATTGCAGCAAACAGCATTTTGCATACCTATGAGGCAAATGAGATAATCTTCTTGGAGGGTGAACCAGCCCAGGGTTTGTGGATTGTTGAAAAAGGCCGTGTCAAAATCCATAAGTTGCATCCCGAAGGCGGCGAACATATCTTACATCTGCGCGGTCCTGGCAATACCTTCAACGATATCGCAGCCCTGGATAATGAGCATAACCCCGCCAATGCAACAGCGCTTAGCAGCGAAGTCAGCATTTGGCTCATACCGTCAGATGTCATTACCAATGTTCTCTCAACCAATCCCCAGGTCGCGCTCAACGTCATCCGGTTGATGGCGCGACGTGTTCGCTCACTGGTTGGTCAAATTGAGGATCTCGCACTCTATTCGGTTGTTGTGCGCTTGGCACGATTTTTGCTCAAACAAACTGAGAACCCTAACTTGAGTGGGCCAGGCATCACGCGCACGGCGATTGCTGCCCATCTGAATACAACGCCACAGACGATCAGTGTCGCATTGCGAGAGCTAGAAGCAGCCGAAGCCATCGAGTTTGATCGCCATCGCATCGTAATTTTGTCTGAAGACAAGTTGCGTTCGATTGCTTTACTTTAGTCACCACCATCCATCCCCCATGACAATCATCACTACTACCTCGTGACATATGTCATAGTCCCCCCTTGCTTTTAATCTAGCTTAAATACAGAACAGCAGCCGACCACTAGCCTCTAAATAAATGCACAAGAAGAGGCTGCTCAATCATGAACCAGGCGGAATGGTACCCGCAAATCAATCAAGATCGTTGTATTAGCTGCGGTGACTGTATCACGCAATGCCCAGAAGATGCACTCGGTCAGCAGAACGGCAAAGCCGCACTAGTGTATCCAGAGCGCTGTGCTTATTGCAGCCATTGCGAAGACATCTGCCCGTCAAATGCGATTGAACTGCCCTTCCTCATTGTTATGAAACACCATAAAAGAGAGGGTGTATAAGATGAATAAACAGCTTAGCCCCAATATGACGGCTGCTTTGTTTTTTGGCTTCCTGGTACTCATCGTTGCATTGCTGCCCATAAGTATCCAGGTTGGCCCGACAGAAATCGAAGCACAAGAAACACCCCAATCGCAGCAACCCATTACGGTTGCACAAGCGGAGACGAGCGACAGCACCGCAGGAGGTATCGTCGAGTTTACGCTGATTACACAACTCGGCGGCGTCCCGCCGATGGCTTTCGTCGGTGTAGGCGGAGACATTGACGGCGTGGCGAACCCCGAACTGGTCGTCAATCAGGGCGATTTCGTACGCATCACGGTTATCAATGGCGACCCCACGTTGCATGATCTGAGAATCGACGAGTTCTCCGTCCATACAGGCGAATTACTCCAGGATGAACAGACGGCTACAGTCGAATTTGTCGCATCACAGCCAGGCACGTTTACGTATTACTGCACTGTCCCTGGGCATCGCGAAGTGGGGATGGAAGGATTGCTGCGCGTTGTCGGCGCCGTCACCGTCGGCGATGACTCAGAACTGGACGCCTCGTTAGAAGATGACGGATATACAGCCCCTGAATCCGAGCCTGTAGCAACGCCGTCGACTGCACCAGCCGTAGAAGATGCCGTATCTATCGTTCGCAATCCGGCTGATATACCGCCACCGATTGGTGATCGCGGACCGCAACACCTGGTTGTGGAAATGACAGCGGTTGAAGTCAACGGCATTCTGGATGATGGCACGACGTATCGTTACATGACCTTTGATGGACAGGTGCCTGGGCCTATGTTGCGCATGCGCATTGGCGACACGATGGAACTGCACCTTCGTAACGAGATGGAAAGCTACTTGCCGCATTCCATTGACCTACATGCTGTGACCGGGCCGGGCGGTGGTGCTGCTTTCACCCAGACCCTTGCAGGCGAAACCTCGGTCTTTAGTTTCAAAGCCCTCCAACCTGGCCTGTATGTCTATCACTGCGCGACGGCCAGCATTGGGCATCATATTTCCAGCGGCATGTACGGCATGATCCTGGTAGAGCCAGTTGGCGGCTTGCCAGAAGTCGATCACGAATTCTATGTGATGCAGGGCGAGATTTACACGGCCCAGGACTTCGGAACAGAGGGTCATCTGGACTTCAGCCATGAGAAGATGCTGGATGAAGACGCGGAATACTTCGTGTTCAATGGCTCAGCCGGCGCTTTGACACAAGATGAATATGCCCTACGGGCTAAAGTCGGTGAAAGCGTGCGTATTTACTTTGGCGTTGGTGGTCCTAATGCCATCTCATCATTCCACGTTATCGGAGAGATTTTCGATCGCGTTTACGATCAGGCGTCACTGACTTCTACGCCTCTAACCGATGTACAAACCACACTTGTGCCCCCCGGTGGGTCTACAGTCGTTGAGTTTACGCTAGACGTGCCAGGTCGCTACATCCTGGTTGACCATGCGCTCAGCAGGCTGGAACGGGGTCTCGTTGGCTACTTATATGCTGAAGGCGAAGAAAATCCCGCAATCTTCAGCAGTCAAAACACACCAGAAGAATCGGGGCACTAGATCACCCGTCAAGGTGATCGATCAAGAACAGGTGGGGCCGCTGCGTCCCATCTGTTCAAAGAAGGAAAGGCAGCCTAATGTGGCAAAAACGAACCATTCACCGAAATAAGCTCTATCTGTTGCTGGTGGCCATTAGCATCCTTGCGAGCCTGAGTATTCAAGGCTGTACTGCAAGCGCTGCCAGATCTACAAATGCTGCCAGTCCTACAAATGACGATAAGAACCCCCGGACCCAGGCCGAAGATGAGCTCGTCGCAGACGTTACGGATGCGCTAACTGAACTGGCAATCACGGCTCGGCAGCAAGATATATATGTCGGACAGATAGAGCAACCACCGGTACGGGTACAGGATTTTGTGGCGCCCAGCAGTGATTCGGCCCTATCAAAGTTTTCCGATACGGACGGCACATGGCGCGTGATCTTCTTCGGTTATATGCACTGCCCGGACTTCTGCCCTTTAACGCTGGTTGGTTATCGCAATGTCAAAGCGTTATTAGGCGATGACGCTCAGGAAATCACGTTTGTCTTTATAAGCGTTGATAGTATCCGCGACACCCCTGAGCTGATGCAGCCCTATCTGGCGAATTTTGACTCGGATTTCATCGGGTTCGCGCCGGATGATGCCACACTGAGCCAGATGCAGCCGGACTATGACTTCTACTACGAACGACGCATGGATAGCGGCTCCCAGGCGATTTACACCGTCGATCACTCGACGCGGACTTATTTAGTAGATCGTGATGGCATGTTACGCGCCAGCTTCGCCTATGACAAAGATCCGCAGATGATCGCAGATGCACTGCGTTGGTATTTGACGAACGAGTGAGGAGACACATTTCATGCCGACCTTATCACGCTGGTTTATCAAGCTGGGGATGCTTTACTTGCTCGTGGGATTATTTATCGGTTCGCTGATGCTCGTCCAACCTACATTCGGTTTATCACCCAGTTTGCAGGTGCTACGTCCCGTTTATCTTCACTTCTTGTTCATTGGCTGGGTGACACAGATCATCATGGGCGTAGGCTACTGGATGTTTCCCAAATACTCTAAAGAAGCGCCACGCCGCAGCGAAAAGCTTGGTTGGTTTGTACTGATTATGCTCAATGTCGGCTTAGTTCTTCGCGCTATCGGAGAGCCAGCTATGGTGCTTTCGCCGCAGCCTGGTTTTGGCTGGATGTTGGCGCTGGCCTCTATGTGCCTGCTGCTAGCTGGCTGGGGGTTCATTTTGAATACCTGGGCCCGCATTAAGGAGCGCTAATCATGCCGAAACTCAGCGTCTGGATGATACGTGCAGCTCTGATTCATATGGGGATTGGGTTCCTCTTTGGCTCACTCATCCTGCATCACAAGGGCATCCCCATCTATGACTGGACCTGGAGATTATTGAATCCACACATTGAAGTTGTGGTCTTCGGTTGGGTGATGCAACTGGTCATGGGTGTTGCCTTCTTCGCCTTGCCGCGCTTCCCGAAGCGAGAAAAACGTTATGGAGCAGAATGGCTCGGCTGGTTAGGGCTTTATTTGCTGAATGGTGGTGTTGTGCTGACCTCCTTCGCTTACTGGTCAGAGAATACGACCGTCATCATCGTTGGGAGAATCTTAACCTCACTCGGACTGGCTGCTTATGTGGTGTTGATCTGGCCACGGGTGAAGGCCTTCGCTGCCGATGTGGCTTTGCAACAAAAATCATCAGTAGCACATTCAAAACAGTCAAATTGACAATAAGAAAGTAACTATAGGAGAACGAAACATGGATACCATTGATGTACGCACGATCATACCGCGAGACAGACATCCCCTCATTTTCCAGACGTTTGATGCACTGGCAGATGGCGCTGGTTTCGAGCTGGTGAACGATCATGATCCCAAACCGCTTTACTATCAGTTCCTCCATGAGCGTCCGGGCCAGTTCACGTGGCAGTATCTTGAACAGGGGCCCTCAACCTGGCGCGTCGCCATTCGCCGCCAATCGCAAGACAACCCAACCGACAGTGGAGCGCAAGATCATGACTGACGAATACACGCTATATGAAGACCTGGGCAGTCTAGTCGACGCAATTCAGTCGGATAGCATTGTGAGCCGTACTTTCTATAAAGATGATCAACTCAGAGCAATCTTGTTTGGCTTCGATGCGGGACAAGAGCTATCCGAGCACACCTCCAGCCAGACGGCTGTAATCCATATTATTGAAGGTGAAGCGCGGGTCAGCCTGGGTGAGCATACACATGATTTAGAACCGGGTAGCTGGGTGCATATGCTACCCAATCTAAAGCACAGTATTTATGCTAAGACCCCAGTGAAGATGATTCTGCTTATGTTAGGCAAAGGATGAAGCGTCCGCCCATGTTCGCCTTACGTAGCCTTCCACGTGCTTTGATGATGTTTGTTGTGGCCCTCGCCCTCCTGGGAGGGCTGGGGTCAGGCTTAGCTCGACTCGGTTTTCAGATGGATGCACTCAGCCAGAGTTGGATTCTTGTGCATGGACCGCTGATGATCGGCGGCTTTATGGGCACACTCATTTGTCTGGAGCGTGCTGTTGCACTTGCATCTCGTTATCGCTGGAGCATGGTGGTCCCTGTGATAAACGCAATTGGGGCAGCAGCACTCCTCATTGCCGATGACGTTGTCGTGGCTAAGATATTGCTAACGGGTGGGAGCCTGGGTCTAGTCGTGTTGTTCGGTCTGATGCTGAAACTACATCCGTCCAGAGACATGCGGATCATGGCAGCCGGGGCGCTATGTTGGCTGGTCGGCAATCTTCTCTGGTTGGGTGGCCAACCTGTTTACCAGGTTGTGCACTTATGGACGGCTTTTCTGATTCTGACGATCATCGGTGAGCGACTTGAATTATCACGTGTCCGGCGGCTTAGCCAACGTAAAGAAAAAGCCCTTGAGTTGCTAACGGCCATCTATTTGAGTGGTGTCGTATTCACAATCTTTCATCTAGATATGGGTATACGATGGCTGGGTGTTGGCGCTGTGCTGATGGCTATCTGGCTGTTTCGCTATGATATTGCCCGCCGTACCGTTCTTCAGGCGGGACTGCCACGCTATATTGCTAGCTGCCTACTGGCTGGCTATGCATGGCTGGCATTCGGGGGCATTCTTGCTATCTGGAAAGGCGCAGTAATTGCCGGGCCAGACTACGCTGTTGTTCTGCATGCGTTTTTGTTGGGCTTTGTCTTCTCTATGATATTTGGGCACGCTCCTATTATTCTGCCTGCACTTACAAACTTAAAGCTCAACTATACGCCTGTATTTTATGGGCATCTCTTGCTTTTACATGGTGCATTGATCTATAGGACATATGGGAATCTAGCAATGAATCATGTTGCACGGCAGCAGGGTGCTCTGCTCAACGTGATTAGCATTCTGCTGTTCGTGAGTGTGACGATATTCATGATAGTGAAGTCTAACTGTGTTCATGTTCCTCAGGCGCCGCATGATTTTGTGGCTCGATAAGTATCACTTATGTAGATGAGTTTACGGTGCGGATATTCCCCGCCAGTCACACAGTCTGTTGTGACAAGTCTCGTCTTGCAAGACGGCGATTAGGTCAATATTTAACTCATACTAAAACATAGATTTTTGATACGAGTTTGGTGTAAAATAGGACCATATTCCGCTCCAAAATGCCTCCTAACGTCTGAAAAACTCGTACCAAAATATTTTTGCCGTGAGGTTCTCATGTCAACATCCCTACTCCAAGAGTACGAAGCGTCCCTGATCGGTAAGTCTCAGGGCACTATCGACAACTATATGCGCGCTGTCACCAAGCTCACCGACTGGATTGCGACCCTGCCGGGTAGCAATGGTACCTTTCAGCCGGAGATGTTCACACGCACAGCGATGCAGACCTACATCGATCAACTTGATCGCGACGGCTACAGTCCGAGTCATCGCAACATCGTGAAAGCCGCTGCCAGCAGTTTTGCTGAGTGGCTCATTGAAGACAAAGAACTCCTCGTCCGTAATCCAACGCGGCGCATTCAGATTGAAGCTAAGCCAATGATGGCTCCGCGCGTGCTGACGTTTGACCAGCGCTATGTCTTGAAGAATCTAGTTGAACGTGCGGATGACCTCAGAGGGGCAGCCCTCTTCGCTCTGGGCTACTGGGCAGGATGCCGTGTCAGTGATGTTTCACATCTGAAGATGGTGAACCTCCATCTGAAGCCTCGGTCTGGATGGATTCGTGTGGGACACAAAGGCAACAAGATGCGCGAGATTGATTTGGCGAAGCCTGTGCGCGATGCATTGAGTGATTATCTTGAAGCTGAGCTGCGCATGTCTGACAGCAAATATGTATTTACTTCCCAACGGTCAGAGCGGCTCTCCGAGGCGGGTGTCCATCACTGGTTCCGGTCACTCAAGGCAGATGCTAAAAAAGCCGAATGGGATCTGATTGAAGATGTTTCGTATCACGACCTGCGGCACGACTTCGCACACCGTGCTCGTGAAGCCGGATGGACATTGGAAGAGATTGCATTCTATCTCGGACATACGACCAAGCGTGGCACTCCTGCTATTCAGACCACGATTCGATACACACAGGCAAGCTGTGAACAGATTAAAGCCAAAATACACGAACTCAATTGATCCGTCTTGCAAGACGGAACTAGATGAATAGAAAAAAGAACTGGTTCACTAAATCCGAGAGCTGGCAGTTTTGCTACTCGACACTATCGCCAGACCAATAAACTGCAAGCAATTCGGCTTGTTCCAAAACTGTCTGAGTAGCTTTATCACGAAGGTCAGGCGGATAACCAAACTTTCGCAGAATCCGTTTCACAAGAACGCGCATTTTCGCTCGTGCGCTCTCTTTGACTGTCCAATCAATAGTTGTATTCGCCCTGACGGACTTCACCAGTTCCATCGCGATGACAGCTAGCTCTTTGTCTCCCATAACCTCAACAGCGCTTTTGCTCTCTGCAAGAGCGTCATAGAATGCGAGTTCATTGTCTGATAGACCGAGATCTTCACCTCGCTGATTCGCTTTCTTGAGACCCTTAGCGAGATTGATGAGTTCAAGAATCGTTTCAGCCGCATCAATCGACCGATTCTGATAGCGCCTAATTGTCTGCTCGATCATTGCTGCGAATGAGCGGGCTTGAACCGCATTGGTTCGAGAGCGTGCCCTAATCTCGTCGTTGAGTAGTTTACGAAGCATCTCCAATGCCAGGTTCTTCTGGGGAAGATGCGCAACTTCGTTCAAGAAGTCATCCGAAAGAACGGCGATATTGGGCGATGCAATGCCAGCAGCCTTGAAGATGTCGATCACATTATCCGAAGCAACTGCTTTGGATACCAACTGCTTGATTGCAGGCTCGATATCCTCAATCATTGGCCGATCATCAGTTGGCGTAGCTTTCCTAAAGGCCGACTGAACTGCCTGGAAAAAAGCCAGATCATCCCGAATGCGCATAGCTTCTTCAGCTGGAACAGACAGGGCAAATGCTTTTGCCAAAGCACTGACATGTTCCAAATAACGCTGCTTGGGTTCTTTGCCATTGAAAGGCAAACTAAGGATGTGTTCCATAGCACTCGGAATCAGTCGGAGCCTGTCAGCAGGTGGTAACGAGGAATCTTTGAAAGCACTGTGGTCAAAAATACCAAACATGCGCTTGATGTCTTCGTACCGTGTCAGCATGACCTTGATGGCTTCGCTTTGATCGAAGGCTGGCTTGCCAGACCCCTGCTGTGTGTATTGCTGGACGGCCTCCTGAAGGTCAGGTGCGATGCCCAAATAGTCAACGACCAAGCCACCCGGTTTGTCGCGGAAAACGCGATTGACACGGGCAATCGCTTGCATCAGACCGTGACTATGCATGGGCTTGTCGACGTACATGGTATGCAGCGGAGGAGCGTCAAAGCCAGTGAGCCACATATCACGGACGATGACTAGCTTGAGACTGTCATCGGCATCCTTGAAGCGATCCGCAAGAGCTTTACGACGCGGCTTGTTGCGAATATGTGGTTGGTAGTATCCGGGGTCAGAAGCGCTGCCTGTCATGATGACTTTGATTGCGCCGTTCTCGTCGCGGTCACTATGCCACTCTGGACGCAGCTTGATGATCTGTTCGTACAGGTCAACGGCGATGCGGCGACTCATTGTGACGATCATGCCTTTGCCGTCGAGTATATCGAGACGCTCTTCAAAGTGTTCGACAATGTCGTTGGCGACCTGCTTAAGACGCTCTTCCGTGCCAACCATCGCTTCGAGAGCTGCCCATTTGGTCTTCAGACTCTCGCGGACTTCATCTTCTTGCGACTCGGTGATTTCGTTGAACTCAGGATCAAGTTGGCCACGCATGGCATCTCGAAGCTGAAGTTCTGCCAGGCGACCCTGATAGTAAATGGGCACAGTTGCGCCATCATCGACAGCCCGCTGAATATCGTAAATGTCGATATAGTCACCGAAGACCTGCTTGGTATTGGCATCGGTCGTTTCGACAGGTGTTCCTGTGAAGCCGATGAAAGAGGCATTGGGGAGGGCATCGCGGACATACTTGGCGAAACCATAGGAAATTCTGGCTTCGTCGCCACGTTGAGTGAGCTTGGCATCGAACCCATATTGACTGCGATGGGCTTCATCGGCAATGAAAACGATATTGCGCCGATCCGATAGCAGGGGATAGTCAATCATATCTTCTTCAGGGCGGAATTTCTGAATAGTCGTGAAGACCACACCACCCGCGGCGACCTGCAGCAAATCCTGCAAATGCTGCCGACTGCCCGCCTGGACAGGTTCCTGGCGCAGTAGTTCCTGACCTGTGCTGAATGTGCCGAATAGCTGGTCATCCAGATCATTGCGATCTGTCAGAATGATGAGCGTGGGATTCGCCATCTGCGGGTGCTGAATGACCTTGCCTGCATAGAACAGCATCGACAGGCTTTTGCCGCTGCCCTGAGTGTGCCAGACGACCCCCACGCGCTGATCACCATGTATACCCGTTGCATACAGCGTGCGATCAAGGGCCTTGTTGACCGCGTGATACTGATGGTAGGCGGCCACCTTCTTGGCGTACTTCGACCCGTCGATTTCAAACACGATGAAATTGCGAATCAGATCGAGGAAGATCTCCGGCTGAAAAACGCCCTTGATGAGCGTTTCGAGTTCCAGTTGGTAGGGATCAAGCTGGATGCCATCGACCGTGCGCCACTGACGGAACCACTCCCAGCCTGATGTGAGTGTGCCGAGACGCGCTTCCAGACCATCGCTGATGACCAGTAGTTCATTGAAGGTGAAAATCGAGCCGATGTCCGTCTTGTACGTCTGGCACTGATTGAACGCCGCGCGAATATCGGCCTTCTCGTTTTTGGCATCCTTGAACTCAAAAATCGTCAGCGGAATGCCATTGACGAACAGCACCAGATCAGGGCGGCGATTGGTTTTTGCGCCCGACCGATGGTTGATGTCCATCACCGTGAACTGGTTGACCACCAGCCAGTCATTGTTCTGGGGATCGTCAAAATCGACCAGCCAGACCTTGTCGTGACGCACGCTGCCCTCATGATGGAACGAGACATCGACGCCCTCGACCAGCCATTGATGGAACGCATGGTTATTCTGCTCGATCTTCTGGCTGATGGGCCGCTCAATCTTGCGGATCACATCCTCGATGACATCGGCGCGGACGGCACGCGGAAGGTGGCCGTTGATGCCCGCCAGCGACCGCCGCAGCCGACCGAGCAGCAGCACCTCGCGATAGTCGTCCCGCTCAGCGGCAGGCTCACCAGGGGCGATCTCGCCGCCGTGAACGTAGTCATAGCCGATCTCGCGCAGCCAGTCGATAGCTACATATTCGACGGTGTCTTCATTGATTTGCGCCATTAACCTGGAACCTCGAATGCCATGACGGTCAAATACAGTTCTCGGTCAGGATCATCGCGGTTGAAGAACTTGTAGCGGAATTGTGTTTCAGAATCGCGAGAAATAGTCCTTTTATAGTTCGGATGTGAGGTTACCGTTGGTTCTATTTGTTCAAGTACCTTTGAGAAATTCTTGTTTCGGTTGAACAAGAGAATTGCAGTTTTTGTATCGCGCCAACTAACATATTTAAGTAACTGATCGATAGTGTCACTTAACTGCTTTGGCCCTTTCCAAAATTTGCATTCGGCAATGAAGATATTTGTTCCATCCGTTCGTATCAGAATATCTGTTTTTCCTTCATAGTTGAACGTTTCACCTGTAGCTTGTCCCTCGTAATGTCCATTTAGTTGCACTAAGAAGTGTTGTCTAAGAGACTCTTCGTCCATATCTTGGAATGCTTTTGGACTTCTCTCCATTACGGTTACCATACTTTCTATTATTGAAAGTATGTAGTTGTAATCGTCCAATGCAAGTGCCGGTTCTGGTCGATCTCTGGTAGATTTTGCTGGGGGTTTGCTAGGTATCCGCCTTTTTTTAGTTGGCACAGTATACGTTTTTGGAGCGTTTTTACGTTCTCGTATGGGGAACCCCAAGTTGTGTATGAAATCTACATGTGATAATACTTCTTGTTTTCGTTGCTCGGCGAGCTTACGCGCATTAGCTGCAAGATTTTCGTTGAACTCTGCAACAGCTGTGCGCAAGCGCTGGAGGGTGCTCTCAATATAGTTTATTACAGCATCGCGATCTCTTTCCGCACCTCCTGGATTTGCCCTAATCAGTCCTAGATACTGTGAGATTACGAGTTCGTAAGGATGTAGACTAACGAATATAGTTTCATTGATTGGCCAACTAATACGTGGGGGGTAAGCATTGAAGAGGTTTGAGTCACCCTCAAATGGGATATGGAATGTGACTCTTGCGTTTCGCATGTCTTGCTGCGCATTAGACGCTGGCTGATCGATGCTAATATTATCAGTTTGCAGTATAGGCACACGAAGCGTATACTTTTCTTCAAAGTAGATTACAAGTTCATCAATCGAGACTCCAAGAATGTAATCGTCATCATATTGGGCAATTTCATCTTTTATGCTATTTTCAGCATTGGCGATGAAATTTTCTATGCTAGTTCTTTTGAATAGGTCTACCATATTTTTCCTCCCTCTACCCGAATCTCCCCGCTGACCAGCTTTGGTAGCAGTGCATCGCGTGTTTCTGCTAGTGTATTCGACTCAACATAATTGTGCTCAGTTTGCTCAAGCATCGGACTGACTAGAGCATCAAACCGTTTCATCAATTCGGCAGGAGGCATAACAAAAGTAGGCTTCTCAAATGCATCAGGCGGCAACATATTTACTGTTGTGCCATTCGTATAGCCTTGGAGCAAATTACGGAACGGCCATAGCATGATGCGATAGTACAAAAACAGGCGCGTTAGTGGAGAATTTCGTTTAATCTCTACTTTATAGACGTGATGCGAGATGATGCCTTTCTCCCCAAATACGGAAGGCACAAGAGCGGGGGAGGCAATCAGCAGTAAGCCAAATCCTTGCTCTGTGTTCGCAACAATCAGATCGCCAGGCCTAACTTCATGACGTTTTTTGTACTCACCCGAATAAAACTTGATACCGTCAAACTTGTAGGTTCCCCATTCGTTGATAGAGTTTAAATTGTGCATGGGGAGTCCATCTTCGGGGCTGTCCTCAAGATGCTTACCTTTATAGCTAAGTCCCCTGTTTGCTTTGACATGATCGCCGATTGGAACAATCCGCCACCCACGCGGAATCGGCCCCAGTTCGCTGTCCTCGAAGCTGTCAGGGAAGAGGGCGGCTGTTTCAGCATCCATGCCGTACGGCTGCTCCCCGTTCGACTTGGCATGCACTGGGTCGAAGTCCACAAACCACGATTTGAAGATCGCGCGGGCGGTTGCTTCTAGCGTTTCGTTCATGCGACGGTTGGCTTCGATCTTGTCATCCAGCGAGCCGAGTATTTCCGCAATGGCTTTTTGTTCCGCCAGGGGAGGGAGTGGAACTGGCAATGCCTTGAGAATGGAAGTGTTTAGGTTGGGCATCGTAGTTCCAACCGCGTTGCCGAGTAGCCAATGCTCAACGGTAGGTGTGCCGAGCCAGTATCCTAGATAGATTGAATCAACAATGTCATTTTTGTCAAAACGGATTCTCAGGCAGCCTGTCCCACAAAGCCAGCCTGCATATCGTGAATCGATAACAACATATCTTGCAACATCACCTCGACGTGGAAAGACAATGTCGCCTGGAAATACTTGGTGATTTTGTAAACGAACAACATGCTCTTTACTTACGCGAGCGATACCATCTTCTACTATTCCGTTTTTTCGAAGATTTGCAGGCATGATTACAGGTGTACCAACAAGTTCATAATCGCTGGCGTGCAAATCACTGCCGAACGGCCCAGTCTGAACCGATCCACCAGTCTTATCACATATCTCGCCAATAGTGGTGTCTATCCAGTTCATGTCATTTGATGCATTTTGCATACGCGTTTCTTATCCGTAGCGATGTACACTTCGATTGGTCTAGAGTTATGCTCTGGCGACGACTACGGGCGATAGGGTAGCCGCTGCCAAACGATACCTCTCAATATGCGTTCTGACTCTACTCACGGTAACTGTTGTGATGATGTCACTAGCTGGCGGAAAGGAGTTGCATATGAGTACTCAAGTATCGATTGACGTATTCTCGAATATCGCCGCAGCGGTGGTAGTCGGAGCATAGCGCTAGGCTATACCTCATAACCAATATCTGCTAAATTCTGCCTAATTCGATTTTCCAACTCCCTGCTTTCCTCGAACTGCTCAAGTAGGGTGGTTGTCAGGCGTTCCATCTTCTCAGGAAATGGCTCGCCGTCATCGTCCATGTCGGGCGCGCCCACATAGCGTCCCGGCGTTAGCACGTAGTTGTGTCCAGCGATCTGCTCCATATCGGCACTCTTGACGAAGCCGGGCAAATCCTCATAATCGCCCTCCGGGTCCAGCCAGGCATGGTAAGCCCCCGTAATCTGCTCCCTGTCGGCCTCGGTCAGCTCCCGCAGCGTCCGGTTCACCATCTCGCCCCTGCTGCGCGCATCAATGAACAGCGTCTGTCCCTGGCGGTGCGCAGGCTTTCCCCGGTTGATGAACCACAGGCACACCGGAATCTGCGTATTGGTGAACAACTGCGGCGGCAAGGCCACCATGCAGTCGATCAGGTCAGCCTCAATCAATCGCTGGCGGATGGCTGCCTCGGCGGTCGTGCTGGTGCTCATCGAGCCATTCGACAGGAACAAACCCGCCCGGCCCCTGGCGTTCAGATGCCAGATCATATGCTGAATCCAGGCGTAGTTGGCGTTGTTCGTCGGCGGATCGCCATACTGCCAGCGGGCATCGTCCGATAGGGCATGGGCACCATTGTCCACGCGGCCTGCCCAGTCGCTGATGTTGAACGGTGGATTCGCCAGGATGAAGTCGGCCCGTAGGTCGGGATGCTGGTCATCGTGGAAGGTATCACCATAGGCGATGTTCGCGTCGATGCCCCGGATCGCCATATTCATCTTGCACAGCTTCCAGGTGGTGGGGTTGCTCTCCTGCCCATAGATCGACAGGTCGCCAATCGTCCCGCCATGTGCTTCCACGAACTTCGCTGATTGCACGAACATGCCGCCACTGCCGCAGCACGGATCATATACACGCCCTTGGTACGGTTCGAGCATCTCCACCAGCAGCCGCACAATCGATTGTGGCGTGTAGAATTCGCCACCTTTTTTGCCTTCTGCGCTGGCAAATTGCCCCAGGAAATACTCGTATACTTGCCCCAGAATGTCACGGCTTCGGCTGGCCGCATCACCCATCGAAATCGTGCCAATCAGGTCGATGAGTTCACCCAGGCGTCGCTTGTCCAACTCCGCCCGCCCGAAATCCTGCGGCAGCACGCCTTTTAGCGAGGGGTTCTCCCGCTCGATGGCGCGCATGGCGTTGTCAATCATTACCCCGATTTCCGGTGACTTGGCAGAATTCTGCAACTTCTGCCAACGTGCATCTGGCGGCACAAAGAAGATGTTCTCTGCGCGATACTCGTCAGGGTCTTCGGGGTCAGTGTAATCCGTCTCCTGCCGAGCAGCCAAATCGTCATACACCTCCTGGAACGCATCCGAGATGTACTTCAGGAAAATCAGCCCCAGAACGATGTGTTTGTATTCGGAGGCGTCAATATGTCCACGCAGCTTGTCAGCAGCAGCCCACAGGGTGCTTTCAAGCTCCGCAATATTCGATCCATTCGCCATGCGCGAACCTTTCTAGGTGGCGGCATTTTGTGTGCAAGTAACAATGGGAAATTATGTTTATAGGTTAATACGAGTTATGAGATAGGGCAACAAGTTTGGTATTAACTGTTTAAGGCAGTTATTTCTACGAGATAGCTAAGATAGACAGGTTCGTCTTGCAAGACGAAAACAAAGATCTGTATTTACGTAAATGCAAATTGGCGCGATCATGATTGCGCGATGTTGTTCTAGATCAACTCACCAGATTGTCGCGGATGTAATCAAAATTGATGTCCATTCCTAGCCCCGGCCCATCCGGTATGTGCACATAGCCATTCTCATCCATTGGATCGACAAGTGTGTTTAGCCAGGGTGGTGGAACATCATAGTCGAGGAAGGGATGTAAAAGACCACGCTCGTGATATTCGCCAGGAATGCTCATTGAACACAGTACATGGAGATTCGCCAGGTCCGGCCCATGCGATTCCATTTGTATGCCGAATGATTCTGCCAAATGAACGATTTTCACCATCGGTGTGATGCCACCCACATCACGCACTCCTGCACGGGTCATGTCAGATGCGTTATGCATCATCCATTCGGCACGTGTAAAATGCTTGCCCTCGGCAGTCTCCGGCCCGACGATATGCAACGAGGTGTTATCCGACAGCCAGACATAGGATGACATACTTTGTTCTGGCATGGGTTCTTCCATCCAGTAGAAATCCAGCTTCTCCAGTTCCTTCGCAATATAGAGCGCCTGCGCACGTGAGTAGTAATGGTATGGGTCGAGCATCAGCACCATGTCTGGTCCAACGGCTTCGCGCACAGCAGCACATGCAGCGACATCACGCTTCGGGTCAGCTGAGTAGGGCGGCTGCCAGGTATGCAGCTTGAAAGCCGTGTAGCCTCGCTCTTTGCATTGAATCGCAAACTGGGCGTAGGCTTCGGGCGTGTTCAGTCCGCCTTCCAAATCGTCGCCGCACATCGTACTCGCGTAGGCTGGGACTTTGGTGTGGGTTGCGCCTAGCAGTTTATACACGGGCATGTTTGCAGCTTTGCCCGCCAAATCCCAGAGTGCAACATCCACTGCGGACAGGACTTTGTCGCTGAGTGTGCCTATGGCTAGGCGCTGGCGCTCGAACAATGTGCGCCACATTTTTTCACGGAATAGCGGATCTTCGCCCATGATGATCTCTTTGACCATGCTGTTGATGACTGGCGCATTGGCTCCGAAGCAATGGCCTTCCACACCTTCATCGGTGACGATGGTCAACAGTGTCTCTGTAGCATCACGTTCTGGACCCGGATGCCCGTGGCCAAACGCATCCCGCATCGACTTCGCTTTGTAGTGAAAAGTTTCAGTTTTTACATCAATGATTTTCATATTTTTTCTTCTTTAAATAAGACTGGTTAGCAGAGATGTCGTTGGGGAAATGGCTGTGATGCCTCCCGTCTTGCAAGACGGATCAGCAGGTACTATTTGTACGATATAGCCAGAGGACTTGCTCATCCACCACTTAGCGCAGGCAAGAAATGCACCTCACTGCTTTCAGTCAACTTGTGTCGTAAACCCAGTGGGCTAACCGTATTGTCAACCACAACGGACATGCCAGGACGTATTTTGCCATCCTCGATGAGCCGATGCGCAATGCCCGGATATTTTTCTTCCAGCAGCATAATGACATCACGGACAGTTTCACCAGGGACATCCAAATGCTGATGTCCCTCGGTAAGGTCCTGTAATAGAGCGGGAATCCATATCTTGGCCATAATACTTAACCCAGATATGCCGATGGCGTTTGTTCCCAGACTGCTTCTAGAACCCTTGCTGGTGACATCGGTAGGGCTGTCAGTCGAACACCGATCGCATCGTGGATAGCATTGGCGACAGCAGCCGGCGGTGGCACAATCGGCACTTCGCCCACCCCACGCACCCCATATGGGTGCCTGGGATTAGAGACCTCGACCAGCACAGCCTCGATCATGGGTACATCCAGGAAGGTTGGCATACGATAATCCAGGAAATTGGCGTTCAGGAGTTGGCCTTCGTCATTATAGAAGTAGCCTTCGTTCAATGCCCAGCCGATGCCTTGTACCACACCGCCCTGTATCTGTCCTTCAACAAAATCAGGATGAATCGCTTTACCCACATCCTGAATGGCCGTATAGCGCAGAATATCAACCTTGCCTGTGTCAGGATCGACTTCAACGTCAACGATATGCGTGGTCGCGCTTGGCCCATGCCCGCCTTCAAACGAAGTCGCGCTGACCATCAGCGGGCCACCTGTCTCGTCCAGGTACTTGGATATATCTTTAAATGTAAGGCGATTAGCTTTGCTGAAGATACAGCCATCTTCATAGTCGACTGTGTCAACTGGAATGTCCCACAGCAATGCAGCCCGTTCTTTGACCGCATCAATGAGTTTGCATCCTAATTTGTGGGCAGCCCATCCAGTCGCAAACGTGGTCCGACTGCCGTAAGTACCCTCCGTGTTAGAGACGGAGTTGGTATCTGCGACCTGGGGCACAATATCTTCTAGGTCAATGCCCAGCGTTTCCGCGAGTTGCATGGCGGTTGTGGTGCGCGTGCCACTCAGGTCGATGGAACCGGTTATCAGGCTGATGGTGCCATCGGCGTTCATACTGGCAGATACGCTGGAACGACCACCCCAGTTGCCCCAGTAGCCACAGGCGACACCGCGCCCGCGATATTTGCCGTCCAGGGGCGTTTGATAGTGATCGTGACTCTGCGCAGCTTGCAACGTTTCAATGAAGCCAATCCGCGGATGGGTGGGGCCATCTGGCCTGCGATCGCCTTCTTTGGCCGCGTTAAGCAGCCGGAATGCGATGGGGTCCATACCGAGCTTTTCGCACAGCTCATCAACGACTGTCTCGACAGCAAACACCGCATTGGATGTACCTGGGGCGCGATAGGCTTCTGTACGGGGTTTATTCACGACCACGTCATAGCCATCGATGAGCACATTGCTGATCCGATACTCAGAAATCATGCTCCCGGCAGCGGAACCCACAGGGGAACCGGGAAACGCACCTGCCTCATATGCCAGATACAGTTTGGCAGCGGTCAAATGGCCATTGGCATCCGCACCTAACTTAACGCGAATGTACGAACCAGACGTTGGGCCTGTAGCAGCGAGACTTTCCGCTCGTGTCATCGTTAACTTCACAGGACGATTGTTGCTTTTCTTGGATAGGAGAACAGCCAGCGGTTCCAGGTAAATAGAATTCTTTCCGCCAAAACCACCCCCAATTTCGGTTGGGATGACATGCACGCTGGAAATGGGCACGTCCAATACATCGGAAGTTTGCGAGCGAACGCCGAATGATCCCTGCGTGCTGCACCAGATGGTGATTTGGCCGCTGGGATTATAGATGGCGGTCGCATTATGCGGCTCAATGTAACCTTGGTGGACCATAGTCGTTTCAAATTCGTGCTCAATAATGACGTCAGCCTGTCGGAAGCCTGCCTCGACATCGCCCTGCGCGTGACGAATATGTGAAGCCACATTGGAGGCTTGCGTGCTCTTCTGTCCGAGTTCATCTGTGAAGATGTCATCATGTAGCAAGGTTGAATCAGGACGCATCGCCTTACGTACATCCAGGACAGGCGGCAGGATTTCATATTCCACCTTGATGAGCGAAACGGCTTCTTCCGCGATATAAGGCTGGGTTGCAGAAACGGCAGCAATTGCATGTCCGAAATACAGCGCTTTGTCCTTTGCCAGGATGTTATCGCTCTGGTAACGGAGGCTGGTTGCTGTCTCGCCCAAGTCAACGATGCGATCTGACACAGAGGGTAAGTCCGCACCCGTGATTACCGCATGGACACCTTCTAAAGCTTCTGCCGCGGAGGTGTCTATCGAGAGAATGCGGGCATGGGCGTGTGGGCTACGCAAAACCTTGCCATACAGCAAATTGGACGGATGGACATCAGCGCCATAAACCGCCTGTCCTGTGACTTTATCTGCTGCATCATAGCGATCCACACGTTTGCCAATAATCCGGTATTTGCTTTCCGAGGCTGTGTCCAGAGTAGGGGTTTTTTCAGTCATACGTTTTCTCTCATCGCTTCAGCAGCATCGAGCACTGCGCGTACGATTTTGTCGTAACCTGTGCAACGGCATAAATTACCAGCGAGCCACAATCGCACATCGTGTTCAGTTGGTGCTGGGTTGTGGTCGAGCAAGGCTTTCGTTGCAACGATCAGGCCGAGGGTACAGATGCCACATTGTAAGGCCGCGTGGTCCATGTATTTTTGCTGGATAAGGTGCAGCCCTACGGGTGTGTTGATGCCTTCAACAGTTGTGATGGAGCTGCCTTCAGCTTCGACGGCCAGTACCAGGCAGGAATTGACGAGTATGCCATCCATAATGACATTACAGGCGCCGCAATTGCCATTACGACAGCCCTCTTTGGCTCCGGTCAGACCCATCGTATTGCGCAGGACATCTAGCAAGCTCTCCCGCGGATCACAAAGAAAATCCTGGGCTTCGCCGTTGATCTCGGTTTGGACATGTATGCGCTGGCTCAATGGGATGCTCCTTTCAAACTCTGCAGCGCCCGTTCTTGGGCCTTGACGAGGGCGCGCCGCGTCAAAACGGCGGCCAGGTGTTTGCGCTGCGAGATAGTTCCTCGAATATCAGTTATCGGTTGGGCAGCTTGAGCTGCAAGACGGGCGGCACGGTCTATCGATTCGTTCGTTAGCGGCTGCCCGATCAGGCTTTCGCCGGCTGCAATGACCAACAAAGGCGTTGGTGCGACTGCACCGATTGCAATACGGGCGTACTGAACGGTTTGGTCATCTGGATTGAGGACGAGCGATGCTCCGGCACTGGCAACGGCGATATCCATCTCATTGCGTGGAATGAAGCGCAAATAGTGAGCACCAAAGCCAATAGAGGGTGGTTTAATTTGAAAGCGCAGCAGGAATTCGTCAGGAGCAAGTGCATTCTGGCCAGGGCCAATGCAGATGTCCTGTACGGCAATCGAGCGTATGCCTTGTCGTCCGATAACATCACAGATGGCGCCATGAACGATGAGGCTCGGAATGGTATCAGCAGCAGGGGACGCATTGGCGACGTTCCCGCCTAGTGTCGCCCGCCCCTGGATCTGGGTCCCACCGATCAATTGTACGGCGTCTATCAACCCAGGGTACAAATGGGCGATCTCGTGATGATTCCAGATTTTGAAGCAGGGTACAGCGGCACCAATCCTCAAACCACCTGTTTCATCAAAACTTAACACGTTAAGTTCAGGTATGTGCTTGATGTCGACAATATAATCAGGGGTCACACTTGATGATTGTATTTGGACCAGGAGGTCCGTGCCTCCAGCCAGGATTCGAGCTTGCTCTCTATGCTCGGATAAGAAAGTTGAGGCTTCTTCTAAGGACTGTGGCCTAACATACGTGAAAGAATGCATACGCCTCCTTGCAACAACAATAGTTCTTAAGATCTAAATGATTGAGCTACTCTGACGAATTAGTTTGCTTAGAGAAAAGTATAACGTACAGAATCTGCAATATGCGAATCCAATTAGAGTGCCGTTTAGTGAACCGCCCATCGAAGGTACGGATCCACAGGTATACTTCGTCAGCGAGACGAGTGATGAGGCACACCTCTCGCTGGGCAGCGGCAACCCGCTGCCGGATAGCAAAATCGGATCGGGCAAGGTGCCGTTGGTGGCCAAGAAGCTGGCGCTGCGCGTCGGTTTCAGCAGCGAACTGGTAGAAGACAGCATCATCCCGGTGCTGAACATCTACCGTGAACAGGCCATGCGTGCCCTGGCAGACGCTATCGATCATGTGCTGCTGAATGGCGACACGGAAACCGGGTCGAGTGGCAACATCAACAGCGATGACGGTGCGCCCACGTCCAGTTCGCCATACCTGGCAATGGATGGCCTTCGGAAGTTGGCTTTGGCTCAGCATCCAGTGGATATGAGCAACGCCGCCCCATCGCTGACTAAACTGCGCGAGGCACGTTTCGATATGCCGACGCGCTATGCGGCCCGTCCGACGGACCTGGCATGGATCGTGGATGGCAATACCTATGCGCGTCTCTTGGCGATGGACGAGTTCCTGACAATGGACAAGGCCGGTCCGCTGGCGACTGCCCAAACAGGCCAGATTGGTTATGTTGATGGTATCCCCGTGTTCGTTAGTGCGGAAATGCCGCTGACGGAAGCCGATGGCAAAGTCGGCGGTGGAACCAATGATCGCGGGACAGCGGTCTGTGTCTACCGACCAGGGTGGTTTGTAGGCTATCGCCGCCGCATCGCCGTCAACGTGGACTACCTGCCGTACTATGACAGCTACCAGCTCACAGCGACAGTGCGTCTGGCCTTTGCCAGCTACGATAACGACGTCGCTGCCATGCTGCATAATGTGGCCGTCTAGCTATACTCACCTCAAGAGGGGCCTTTGTGCCCCTCACCGATTGTTCCCAACCTCACAACAGCTAACCCCAACGAATCCATCAAGCGCCAGCTTATCGAAAGTACTCAAAAGCGTTGTTCAGGTTGTCCAATTGATTTATTCATATATTTGCTATGATTCATAGTTGCGTAAAACTTCAACCATAAGGCTTAACAGCAAATGCGTGATTATCTTGAAATACCCTATGATGAATTAGCAGAAATGAACCTTGAGGCAAAAGCGAGGCGTGCGAGCCACAGTATTTCTGCTGACGAAATACGAGAAGAGCGAATCCGCTACCTAACCGACGAGACACGGATCAAGGCGGTTACAGTTTGCTTCTCCGACCTGGAGGGGCGCTTGCATATGTTAGATTACGACAAGAAGTTTTTGCTCAATTCGGTCGACAATTTAACCTTTGACGGTTCATCTATTCGCGGTTTTGCGCTCCAATCTGCCTCAGATTTACGCTTATCCGTTGATTGGGAGGCGTTCTACTGGTTGCCAGCCGATATCTGGGGGCCTGGTAAGGTGTTGGTATTTGCGGATGTCCGAGAAGACGATGGGTCGCCATATGTCGCTGATATGCGTTCCCGACTCAAACAGTATTTGGCTGAGCTGCTGGAAAACGATGGTTATACGATTAATATCGCTAACGAAGTTGAAGGCTTTCTCTTTAAAGGCCGTAATGCAGAACAAGAGTATGCAGAAACCGGAGAGTTCGAAGTTGTGACGCATGGCGGGTATTATTACTCATTGCCTGCCGACCCGCTTCGTTTGTTCATTGATTCTGTTGCAGAAATTCAGCGAGCGCTGGGTTTTCATAATGAGAAAGATCACCCTGAAGTTGCACCATCGCAATTTGAGATTAACTACTCCTATGCGGATGCACTTATCGCAGCCGATCAGGTACAGCTCTATAAATTGGTTGCACGTCACGTCGCCAATTTGAATAACTATACCGCGAGCTTTTTACCCAAACCTATCGCAGGCGTTAACGGCAGTGGCATGCATACCAATATCTCACTGTCCAAAAACGGGGAAAACCTCTTCTATGATGCCAATGGCAAAGACAAAATCTCCGATATGGGGTGGGGTTTTATCAACAGTATTTTGTCCAATGCTCGTGATATTTGCCTCGTCTTGAATTCGAGTGTCAATTCGTATCGCCGATTGGATCCAGCTTATGAAGCACCTAACGAAATTAAAGCTTCAGCGATTGACCGGGGTTCGATGATACGTATCCCCCTGGGCAATGCTCGGTCTGCACGGGTTGAGGTGCGGTCTGTTGCGCCCGATGCCAATCCTTATCTGGTCATGAGTACCCTCATCAAAACAGGGCTAAGCGGGCACATCAAGCCGGATCTAAATAAGGGCAGCGTTCTGCCAGATAACATCTATGATGCGATCCAGGATTTCTCATCGAGCAACTTCATCAAAGAGATTCTTGGCGCAGATGTACAGCAACGATTTACGAACCTCAAGCTACGGTCCGCAGATCGCTGTCCGCGTAAACTTGGCACAATGGTTAAAAAATCTGAAATTCAATTCCACCATGATGTAACAACCCAATATCTGTGGAGTAAATTCTAGTTCGATAATAGTCCCCGACAAAACGAGTGGGCTGCCAATCGTTGCAAAACAATTGGCAGCCCGTTTGTCAAAAACTTCGACTTCTAGAATCAAAAAGTACGGTGGCTGGTCTATTCAGGCATATGGCCACTCGATGTAGTTTCTACATTTAGAATATTTTGAAGTGACTGTTTATCAAGAATATCAATTCGCTTACGAGACAACTGGATATATCCTGCTTTTTCCCAGCTACGCAGTTGACGATTGACTGTTTCTAGTGTCGTCCCTGTAAATTCGGAGATATCACGCTGCGTGAGATCGGCAGAGATAATTAGATTTCCATCTTGCTCATGGCCAAACTTGCTATGGAAATGAAGTAGTGCTCCAGCCAAACGTTTCTCGGTTTTTTCTGCTGCCAGATTCCGAATGCGATCATGGGCATGATGGGTATGTTCAGTCAGACAGTCTATGACCTTAACGGCAAAGTCACTGTGATGCTTCGCAACTTCACGTGCTTCGGAACCATTAAAGCCAAGTACAATCGTTGGACGTATGGTCACAGCGCTGCTTTCATGCCGATAGTCTCGCGTAAATGCCAATAATCCAAATACATCGCCTGGGCCATAGATCTTCAGATTGACGGCCTTGCCTTCTACAGTGCTTTCAACCAGGCGTATGCCGCCACTCACAACAATATAGAATTGCGTAGCATAATCCCCTACTTGGTATAAAGGATTTCCAGATTCCAATTCGTAGGCAACGGCGATATGAGCCAACGCCTTTATGGCTTCACTGGACAGATCTTGGAAGACTGCAATTCCAGTCAGTCTATGGGGATCTACAGACTGCATAATTGATAGTTTCTCCAAAAGCTATATCAAACTATATAAATGTATAAAATTCTCAACGAACTCACTTGCTATCTTCTAAAATCAGCTCAGATTAAGCTCAGTCTATTTGATTTAAATCAAAGTAACTACTCTCAGTTTTTGCTAATGTCTTAGCTAAAGCGCATCTTTATATTGTAATGTGCAATGTAAGGTCGCTGACTCATTGCGCCATGCAATGTGACTTCTAAGATTGCGGAGCAAATACTTTCTCTTTGAGAAGCAGCAGGCCTAGAGTGGAAACTCACAAGGCATACGCACTTCATAACCAACCGCATGTTGACATTGATGCACAAATTCATAGAGAGGAAAGTGCGTGCGTTGGAAAGACTGGGTTCTATTTTTTGTACTAGCAATTTCATTTACTGCGTGTACAGGGTTAGCTGGTGAGCCGGAAATCGTCTCGACCAATGCACCCACCAATATGCCAGTACAGGTTGGCAATCCTGATGAGCTGGGTGCTGTGATTTTTGCTGAGCACTGCGTCAGCTGCCATGGTGAAACAGGCCAGGGAGATGGTCCTGTTGCTATTGAGGCCGGCTTGGAGATTCCAGATTTTGGCAACAGACAAACGAGCGCAAGCCAATCATTTGCCACCTGGACCAACACGATTCGCTTTGGTCGATTAGACAGCTTAATGCCTCCGTGGGAAAACACTCTTACTGAAGCAGAATTACAAGCAGTCGCTGAATACACATTTACGTTATGGCAACAAACCGCAGATATAGCCGTAGTCTCGACACCGAGTGGTGTGAACAGCACAAACGCTGTGGTTGAGGAAGCACAAGGTTTTGTCCGAGGCACAATCATCAATGGGTCTGAAGGCGACACTGTGCCTGACAATATCTCAGTGGCGCTCCATGTGTTGAATGCCGGGTTAGAAGAAGTCGATTTTTCTATGGAGGTACTCGAGAGCGGCAGTGATTACCGATTTGATGATGTGACCATTCGCCACGACTATCGCTATCTCATTACAGCTATCGCAAACGATGCCATATTCTACAGTGAGGAAATATTTGGCGACCCGGAACTCCCTGAAATCTATTTGCCAGTAACTATTTATGACATTACCAATGATGCGTCGGTCGTAGAGATTGATCTACTGGTCACGCGAATCATACCTGACAGCGATTCTCTTATCTTTCAACAACTCTACAACTTCCGCAATACATCGGACATGCTCTACCGAGGTAGCAACCAGATTGACGGCTTTACTTATGAGTCTGTCCATATCCCACTCCCTGAAGGCGCTGAGTTGCTCAACAGTATCGACCTGGTGTCTCGGTTTGTGATGCTTGAACAAGGCGGCCAACGTGAACTCATTGATACGCAGCCGATTGTTCCAGACCGAGAGCACATCGTCGAAGTGGTTTATACGATGCCTCAACCAGATGAAAGCATGCCCGTCGAGATCCGCTACGAAGTCCCCTACACAGTGAATAATCAACTTGAGCTGATGGTCCAACCAGATCGCTATATGATCTCAGGTGATCAGTTTGCCTCGGAAGGCCTGCAACAGTTCCAGTTTGGCCAATATGAGAGCTACCTAGCCGAGCCTGTGTCTGCTGGATCCCAAGTTGCTTACACAATAGAAGCAGGTGCGATTGAAGCCGTACCAGACAGCCTGGATGATGATTTAGATGAAAGCATATCCTTGCCAACGGTGATGGCAATGGTGGGTGCTGGGTTACTGATTCTTTCAGGCCTGGGCTTCTGGGCAACGTCCAGAAACCAACCCACAACGCAAGCACTAATGCAGCGGATTGCAGATTTGGATACCAAATACGAGTCAGGAAGCATCTCAGAGGCTCGATATCAACGCAAACGCCGACAATTAAAGCAACAACTTGTCACGAAGATTGAACAGGAATCGAAGTAGTGCGTTCAAGTGAATGAAGTTTGTTTTTTAGGTAGACACGTTTTTAGGCAGACACAGAACGGCAAAAGGGGGAGGCACAATTCACCTGATTAGTTGCAATGATGTTATTAATCACTTGGAGGGAAGCATATGAGATTTTTCTCGAGGACACGCCTGTTGTTCTCCGCTATGGCGATTACAGGCTTTGTGATGTTAGCTGGAGCCTTGCTTGTGGGTTTTGGACTTGATGAAGAGGGACGCTTAAGACCCTCGTCTAACGTCATTCTGGCGCAAGGTATCGAATCATCGACAGACGAGTGTGTGGTCTGCCATACAGACCACACGCCGGGTATCGTAAATCAATATGCAGAAAGTGACCACTTCCGTAACAATGTAAGTTGCTCAAGTTGTCACCTTGTTGAAGGAGACTATCCTGGCGCTGTCCAACACCCTGATGCCGACTTCAGCGTTTTGCCGTTGTCATCGCCGGCACAATGTGAAGAATGTCACCGCGAACAAGTTCAACAGTTCAACCTGAGCCGACATGCTTTGCCAGCTTATGTCGCTTACGCGGGTACAGATGCTCTTTCTGAAGAGCATAGTGAACTTTACCTCTCGATTCCTGAACACGGCAACGTAGATTCACGAAATCGCAATAGTTTACACGCACTCGAAGGACCCGATGTCACTTACTTCGCTTGCGAAACTTGTCATGATGTAGGTAAGCCTGCTCCAGATGGCTCTATTGGCAACTGTACTGATTGTCACCTTCGTCATGAGTTCAGCTTGGAGCAAGCCCGTAAGCCAGAAACATGCAATGCTTGTCACATTGGTCCTGATCATCCGCAGTGGGAAATCTACTCGGAAAGTGGCCACGGCATTGCCTACTTGACGGGTGGCGATGACTGGAATTGGGAAGCAGAACCGGGTAACTTGACGACCGTTGACTTCCCGGCGCCGACATGCGCCACCTGCCATATGAGCGGGTTTGGGCTTTCCGCAACAACCCACGATGTTGGTGATCGCCTGACTTGGTATCTGGCATCAGCTATCTCTACGCGGCGCCCAAGTTGGCAAGAGAACAAAGTCCGTATGCAGAATGTTTGCCTAGCCTGTCACTCTAACAATTTCGTTGACAACTTCTACGAGCGGGGTGATGCATTGGTCGACTCAATCAATGCCTGGGTCCGGCTATCCGACTACATGATGCAACAGCTTCAAGAAAATGAACTGGTTACCGCTGCCCCGTTTGATGAACCGATTGACTTCACTTACTTCAATCTCTGGCATCACTGGGGCCGTACAGCAAAGTTCGGCGCGTGGATGCAGGGTGCGGACTATGTCCAGTGGCACGGTGCCTATGAAATCCTGCATGACCTTGCAGAACTTCGTGAAATGGTTGATGAACGACTGGAAGAGGCTGGTTTGGAACCGCTGGAGATGCCAGAAGGTTTCCCATCCATTGACTCAACCAAATCGTTCCTAGAGACAATGTCATCCGAATAAGGTCTACGTGGAGGGAGAGTATTTACTCCTTCCACTTCCTTACCAATCCAGAAACTACTAATTCATAAATGCTTGGCAGAAGGAAAATCTTTATGGCAGAGACGACTGTTAATACTGTGCAGCAGCTTGAGCAATCTCGGCGTGTAAGCCATATTCCAGGCATCGGCACCTTCCATTTGCCTTTAAGCCGCAACGACCTTCTCCTTCTGCTCGTTGCTTTTACAGAAATTGGTATGGGTGTCGAAACGGCACTTGCTCACTTAATAAGTGGAAGCATCAAACCAGGCGAAGCAATACCTGTCGTCTTCGGACCTCTGGCTGGCATTGCATTGATAATCGCTCTTGTCATGCGTGTACGTGCCCATAAAGCTACTTTGCCATCATCCCTAATCGTCATCGGGACAGGTTTTGCTAGCGTGGCTGTCGGTATTATCGGTTCAGCATTCCACTGGTCGCGGGTTTTACCGCCAACAAACTTTGCAAACTATGGTTTGCAGTGGGACTGGATCATTTATGCACCGCCTGTGGTTGGTCCGCTGGCTTTTGCGGGCGTAGGCTTGCTGGCGATTATCGCATTGCTTGAGGATACAAAGCCAGAGACAGGCAAACTAACCTTGCCCGGCATTATTACGTTCAACACGCCACTACCACAAACGCGTCAGTTCCTATGGCTAATCGCACTCGGCTTATACGCTGCTACGCTAAGTGCAACACTTGACCACGCTCGTACAGGATTTGAGAGCTTTTTCGTATGGATACCACTCGTGCTAGGCGTCTTTGGTTCGGTCACGACGACCCTGATGGCGATTTATCACAAGCATACATCATCTGACTACTTTATCTTTTTCTGGGTGATGTTACTGATGTTAGCCGTCGGTGTGATCGGGCTTGGACTCCATGTCAACGCTGACCTTCCAGAAGGTGAGCCAGGTATTCAA
>PABP01000021.1 GCA_002699585.1 Anaerolineaceae bacterium
CCGCAAGCGCCGATGGTACTGCACGGGTGACTGTGTGGGAGAGTAGGCCGTTGCCAACCTAATGAAAACACTTTTCTACTGGAAGAGCATTTTCAAAGACACTTTTCTAGGTCGCGACTGAGCACATCACAAACACCACTCCAACCCCTTGCTCTTTTGCTTTTAATGGCCCATCTTCCTCTATATATCGCTCAGCTTGCTTTGAATCCCCGATAGCAACTTCTGTTCCTCTTCATTACAATGAGTATCAAAATAAAATGTGTAACTGTGAGTGTCCAAATGAATGACACACTAACTGCAGTTCCTGGCATTCGTGTTGGCCATGCCACTGATCTGGATGCAGGCACAGGTTGTACGGTGGTTCTATGTCACCCCAACACGGTGGGGGCTGTTGATGTTCGGGGTGGGGCACCTGGCACCCGTGAAACAGACCTCTTGCGACCTGAAAATACGGTTCAGTCGGTTAACGCGATATTTCTTTCTGGCGGTAGCGCATTTGGCTTGAGCGTTGCTGATGGCATTATGCGTTATCTAGTTGAGCAAGGCACAGGCTATCAAGCTGCGGGCGGTCATATTGTTCCTATCGTACCGGGAGCAATTCTTTTTGACCTGATGCTGGGCAATGGCGATATCCATCCTGATTCCGCGATGGGTTACGCGGCTTGTCAGGCCGCGACTGAAGACCCGGTAGCCCAGGGAACTATCGGCGCTGGAACAGGCGCTTTAGTGGGCGGCATGATGGGGCCACAACTTGCGACAAAAGGTGGTATTGGCTCAGCAAGTATCACGCTGCCTAGTGGCTTAATTGTGAGCGCGCTCGTTGCGGTCAATGCCGTTGGTGACGTCATGAGCCATGAGGGGAAGGTCATAGCTGGCTTGCGTGATGCGGATTCAGGGCATTTCATTGGCACGCTGAATGCGTTTAAGGCGATGGCGAATATGCCAGATACCGGGCGCGAGAATACCGTCATCGGTGTAGTTGCTACCAACGCTAAGCTGGACAAAGCTCAGGCCTTTAAAGTCTCCCAGATGGCCCATGATGGTATTGCCCGTGCTGTGCATCCATCGCACACGCCATACGATGGTGATACGATCTTCACCCTGGCTACAGGCACGCACAATGCAGATGCTGGTCTGGTTGGGGCCTTAGCGGCTGATGTCTTTGCGGATGCCATACGCAATGGCATCATGTCGGCGACGAGCTTGCATGGTGCCCGTGCTGCCATTGAATAAGTGGCTGTATGGTAAGATAGTTAGGATTATTTATTGTTTTCTCGCTGTTAAAGATGTGATGTCATAACTTAACATAAACTTATCATATCTTTGCTACACTTAACCGGATTTTTTACCTGCAAGGTGTAAACTAATGGCGAAGAAAATTCTCATCGTTGAAGATGAACAGAATCTTGTCAACAATCTTGCGGAAAAGTTGCGTGCAGAGGGATATTCCGTCATGACTGCACTCGATGGCGAAGAGGGTTGGAACAAGATTCGTAATGACAAACCGGAGCTGGTCATTCTTGACATCATGTTGCCCGGACTGGATGGCCTCAGCTTGTGCCGTATGGTACGCAATGAGCCAACGACCAAGCATATTCGTATCATCATGCTCACAGCGCGTGGCGCGGAAGTCGATAAGATTATCGGCCTGGAAAGTGGTGCTGATGACTATATCGTCAAGCCCTTTGGTTTAGGGGAGTTCCTGGCGCGGGTACGGGCAGTCATGCGTCGGCCAGAGCCAGAAACTACGCTCCAGCAAGATGAAATGACATCCGGTGATCTCGTGCTCAATATGACAGGCCGTCGCCTGTTTAAGGGCGAGGATGAGATCAAGCTGAGCAACAAAGAGTTTGATCTGTTGACTGAACTGATGCGGAACAAGAATGCTGTTCTCTCGCGTGATCTGATCCTCACGAAAGTTTGGGGATATGACTATTTTGTTGACAAGCGCACCGTAGATGTACATATCCGTTGGCTAAGAGAGAAAATCGAAGATGATCCATCAAGCCCACGCCGCATTATCACTGTACGAGGTGTCGGTTATCGATTTGAGGGGTAAGTAATTCCTAGATGAGCGAAATACTTGTTGTCATAGCACTGGTTCTACTCGCTCTATTGGCATATGCATATTACCAACAGAGCCTTACGCTGCGCCGTCTACGGGATGAATATGAGGAAACCAACCAGCAAGAGTCCAATCTTGCAGACGAAAAGATTAAGCTTGCCGAGGAGCTTGGTCAGGTGAAGGAAGCGTTTGCGAAAGCCAATGAACGCAACCACGTTCTGGAGTCTCAGGTAAACTCGCGCCAGCAAGAAATCAGCCGACTGAAGTCGGAAATGGTGCTGTCTGAGCAGGATTCCAAACAGAGCCGAGCGCTGTTTTCCACGATTGCAAGTGTTGCTTACGATATTGTCTTTGTCCTCGATGAAGACCTGACGGTTGTTGCGCACAACCGCGCGGCTGAGCCTATGTTTGAGGTGAAAAACGCGCTGGGGTCGCTCATAACGGATATCATCGATCTGCCAGAGTTAGAGTCTATCTTACAAGGCACGTTAGCCCTCCCTGTTGATGAAGACTTCGAAGAACAGCTTATCTATCAAGGCCAGCACTATAAGATCCGCACGCGGTTAATGCCTTATCATGATGGCACGTACTTCCTTGGTGTGGCTATGCAGAATATCACCCAACTGGTACGGCTCAACCGCTCCCGGCGTGATATGGTGGCCAACATCTCCCATGAACTGCGCACCCCAATCGCGACGATCCGCCTCAAGATTGACAGCCTCTTTGAATCTGACGAGAAGATCAAGCGTAAAACCAGCATTCAGACGCTCAAAGAAATTAGCACACAAACCGATTCTTTGGAGCGTATGGTCCAGGAGCTTCTCGACCTCTCAATGATCGAATCTGGCCAAGCCATCATGAAGCTAGTTCCTAATAACTTGCTAGCGATACTCGAAGATGCCACCGAGCGCTTAAGCGATCAACTGGAGGCTAAAGACCTTTCCATAGTGGTTCATGTACCCGAGCGCTATGAAGTCCTCGCGGACCGCGATCATATCCGGCGCATTTTCGTCAATCTGATCGGCAATGCGATTAAATTCTCACCTGAGGGTGAATCTATTACGGTGAGTGCGCAGGCCAAGAACGAGGAAATTGAGATCAGTGTCTTTGATAATGGCCCTGGCGTGCCGGATGATCAGCGGCAGCGTATCTTCGAGCGCTTCTATCAGGTGGATATCGCTCGTACCAAGCGTGAGGGTAGTGGGCTGGGTTTGGCGTTGTGTAAACACATCGTTGAACATCATGGCGGCCAGATTTGGGCCCAGGGTAACAGTCAAGGCAGTGGCGGACGTTTCCTGTTCACGCTATTGAATGCAAGCCCCGCGGAGCCTGAAGACGAAATGGACCGCGGCCAGCATGATCTTCCGCTGGCGTCGGTAGCCTCTTCGGCGGCTGCAAATGGGAATGGAACCCCCGTAACTGAGGATCAACCCGACGAGCAAATTGCGCAAGAAGCGCCCGAAGAAGAGGAAGAAAACGCCTGAACATCGCGAAGAATGTCATATTCGATGACAATTTGCTGAGTTCTGCTAGATTGCGCATGGTCTCTCTGTTATACTGACAAGCGAAGTGAACAAGTAAATATGTAGACCTTCGGGGCAGGGTGCAAGTCCCTACCGGCGGTGAAGTACACAAAATGTACACAGCCCGCGACCCGTGTCACAGATTGCCAGTACAGGCAGTTTGTGCGTCGTAATCAGCATGATTGCGCCGGTTGATCTGGTGAGAAGCCAGAGCCGACGGTAATAGTCCGGATGAGAGAAGGTGAAAACTGTGAGCGTATGCTGCCAGTTGGCTTTTGTAATACATGGCCGCTGGTTATGATGTTAATTCATATGCTTGCGGGTGTTTCATATGCCACTGCCTCGATTTCGATTCTAGAAAGCGGGGCGTTTTTGATTCCGTTCCAATCCGCAAAAAAGAGCAGTACCACCATGAAGGCTGATGTCCGTCGCCAGCGCCAAAAACGTGCATATTCTCCTATGCTCTTGAAGGGGATACGTCGGCTGGCGCCCATCTTAACGGTGCTTATAATCGTTATCATCTGGCAGGGCATCTATACAGCCGAAGTCTATCCGAGCTTCCTCATTCCTTCCCCGGCGTCCGTACTAGAGACCTTCGTTGAAAGTGTGCAGGATGGCATACTACTGTATCATCTGAGCATTACCCTGCAAGAGACCCTGATTGGCCTCTTAATTGGTGTAGCGATTGGGTCCAGCCTGGGCTATATCATTGCCAACGTACCTATTTTGGAAGACCTGCTTTCCCCATTGATTGTGGCCTTCCAGTCCACACCGACAATTGCCTATGCGCCCCTGCTCATTCTCTGGTTCGGCAATGACATCCAGAGCAAGATCGTCATTGTGGTCATCATCGTCTTCTTCCCGACCATGATGAATACCATTGCTGGACTTCGTGCTGTTCCCGAAGGGTTGCGTGATGTCTTCAAGGTCATGAAAGCTACCCGCTGGCAATTATTCACCAAGCTGGAGTTACCTGCGGCGCTGGCGGTCCTCCTGGTGGGCCTAAAGACCAGTGCGACCCTGGCCGTCATCGGGGCTGTTGTTGGCGAGTTCGTCAGTGTGAACGAAGGTTTGGGGAGCATGGTTGCTATTGCGCGCAACCAATATGACACGCCGCTGGTATTCGTCGGGGTCATTAGCCTGAGTTTGCTGGCATTATCCCTGTACACGCTGGTAAGTTTCTTGGAATACTATCTCCTGAGGTGGCGGCGTTTTGGCCGCACATAAGTCTATTGACGCATTACATTGTGCTACCCTCATCTGGAGAGGAAGAAGACCCAAATGATTAAGCGTATCGTGATCGTCTTACTGTTTAGCGTCGTTGTCTATGGCGTTTCTATTGCCCAGGATGATCTGGAAGATGAGCGTTTCTTACTTACATTTGTGCCCAACATCCAATTCTCACCGCTGTATGTAGCGATTGAGCAAGGCTATGCTGAGGATGCAGGTTATAACCTGACCATCGAATATCTCAATGAACCTGATGTAGTGGATCTGGTTGCGGCAGGGCAGGCCAATTTTGGTATGGTGAGCGGCGAACAGGTGATTACGGCTGTCTCGCGCCAGCGCCCGATTGTTTATGTTTATGAGTGGTTCCAGCAGTATCCGGTTGGTGTGGTTTTGGATGCAGCCAGTGATATTACGCAGGTATCAGACCTGGCTGGTAAGCGTATCGGTTTGCCAGGGCGTTTTGGGGCTTCCTACAGTGGTCTGACAACCCTGCTTACTGCCAATGATATGTCCGAACGCGACGTTGAACTCCAGGAAATTGGATATGTCGCGCCGGATGTGTTCTGTACAGGTGGGGCTGTGGATGCCGTTGTTGTCTATTTGAATAATGAACCGCTGCAAATTCAACTACGGGCTGATGCGGGCGATTGTGCAGATGTTGAATCTGTTCGCGTGTTTCCTGTAGCGGAATCAACCGACCTGGTGGCGAATGGCATCATAACCAGCACGGAGCTTTTAGAGCGTGATCCAAACCATGTTAGTGCTATCGTGATGGCTTTTGACCACGGCTTACGCGATGTCATCAATAATCCTGCGCGTGCCTATCTCCTGAGCGAAGCCTATGTCGAAGGGCTGCCGCTATCCGATGAACTACGTGAGGCATTAAACACATTGGCTGATGAACAGGATGCGTTCCTGGCTGATCAGCCAACACGCGAAGACATCATAGCCAGTCGTTCCGCCATGCTGGAAACATTGCAATCCACGATAGCCGACCCGGCGGAACTCATTCAGTTCCAGGTGTTGCTGGCGTCGATTAATCTGTGGGATGCGGATCAACTTGGCTACAGTGATATGGCAAGCTGGGAAGCCATGCAGACAACGCTGATCGAACTGGGGTCGTTGGACGATGCCATCGACCTGGAAGGCATATTTACAAACCAATTTGTGGATGAAACTGACTAATGCAAATTGCGGCAGAGGGTGCAGTCATTGAGTATGCAATGGCCGGGGGTGGCCATCTGGCCGCGCTCGGCCCAGTAACGTTCATCATCGAAGATGGTACGTTTGTCTCGCTTTTGGGACCGAGCGGCTGTGGCAAAAGCACCCTCATCCGTGCCCTGGCTGGCCTGGAGAAGCCGACCCGGGGCAGCTTCCGAATTGACGACCGTATCGTGACCTCACCCTCAACCGAGGTGGGGGTCATGTTCCAGAGTGCGAACCTCATACCCTGGCGGACCGTGTCTGAAAATGTGATGCTGCCCCTGGAATTAGCCGGAGCGCCCAAGAGCCAACGCAACAATGCCTCGAAACGTATTCTTGAGCCGCTGGGCCTCTCGGAATACGAAACACTGTATCCGGGCCAGTTATCGGGTGGCATGGCGCAGCGCGTTGCCCTGGGGCGCGTCTTGATACAAAGCCCGGATGTGCTGTTATTAGACGAGCCATTCGGCGCGCTTGATGCCATGAACCGCGAGAAAATCAGCATGGATTTGCTGCGCATCTGGTCGCAGCAGCGGCAAACGCTGTTGATGGTCACCCATGATGTGCAAGAAGCGGTCTTGCTTTCTGATCGCGTATTGGTGATGAGCCATCGACCTGGGCGCATTATTGACGATGTGTCTGTTGATTTGCCGCGCCCACGCTATTCCGAGATGATCTACGAACCGGCATTTACTGAAGTGGCTCGTCATCTACGGCGTGCGATTGATCGCGCTTGAGTGGCACGCTTGTTATCGGTTGTTATCGTGATAGCGACCGTTGGGTGAGTCCAGTCGTTCCCAGGTGGTCATATCCTGGCAATAATCACAGATGTCAGGTGGCTCTTGCCCCGGCGTAGTGAAATGCTGTTGACCGCACGTCAGGCAGCGCCAACGCACAATATCGGCCAACTCGTCGTTGTGGGCCTTGTTGCCTTGTGGGTTGTCCTCTCTTCGGGAATCAGCCAGCGTCACGAAGCATCCTCTGACGTTGATGATGTGTCCTGGCTAGCCACACCTGGGGTGTCTTCGGTTTGATACGGCAGTGAGATGCCAAATGTACTGCCTTTGCCTTCTTCGCTCTCGACGTATGCTTGGCCGCCATGTGCTTCTGCTACCGATTTGACGATAGCTAGACCCAGACCGGAGCCATCGGCTTTGGCGCGCATATCTACTCGGTAAAAGCGATCAAACAGGCGTGGCAATGCCTGCCGGGGAATCCCAGGACCCTGGTCAATTACTTCAAAGCAGACGCAGTCACCGCTGCTGTACACATTAAACATAATAGCGCCATCATCAGCATATTTGATGGCGTTTTCCAGGTAGTTGGTGAGGGCACGTTGCATCCACTCTCGGTCGAGATTCATCATGGCGGGTACATCGCTGCTGACCTGGGTATTGAACTCAATATCTTGGCTGGTCATGACCGCCTGCATCTGTAAACCGACCTCGTAGCACATTTCGCGCAGATCAACCTCTGACAGATGGAAGTTATAGCCGCTTTCGATCTCCTCAATATGCATCAGATCATCGATGAGGCGGCGCAGGCGCTTCATACCAGTGCGGGCAATGCCGATGACTTCCTTGACGGTTTCATCTTCGGTATCGATCATGCCTTCTAGCATATGGATTGAGCTTTGTGTCACGCCCAGCGGATTTTTCATATCATGGGCGGCGGCCTGTATGAACTGTACACGCGCTAGTTCGGCTTCTCGCAAGTGGGTGATGTCTTGCAATACGATGACCCAGCCATCTTCATCGGGCGTTTCTTTGGCGACAATCTGGCTGGGAACGCTGACTGGCGATACCTGTATCGATAGTTCTGGTCCGTCCTCAAGATGCACGCGGCTGTTGCGTTGGTGCGGTGGCGCATCGGGGGCGATGCCCTTGAGAATCGCATCTCTGACGCGCTCCTGTATGGCGGCTTCTCGCAGGGGGACGCCCATAACAGCCTTTTCGTCGACATCTAGCAATTGGGATGCGGCATAGTTAATCAAACTGATGCGCCCATCTTGATCGGTCGCTAGGATGCCATCGGCAGAGGAGTGCAAAATGGCAGTGAGTCGATTTTGCTCAACCAGGTTGCTCTCATACAGACGGGCATTTTCAATGGCGACACCGACTGTATCCGCGATAGATTTGAGCACGGCGATGTTATCATCATCGAATGAGTTCTTTTTATGGCTCATGATGCTCAGTATGCCGATAATGCGGCCACGCGCATGCATGGGGGCCATCGCAATGGCCCGGAAACGCTCTTTTTTGAAGCTGGGTACAGCATACGTTTCGCTACCATCCAGATCGTTGTGGACCAGCACCTCATCGTTACCAATGACCTTGCCCGACATGCCTTCGCCCATCGGAATACGCATGGGGTTGGTCACGACAAAATCATTCAACCATCCGGCTTGTGCCCGCAATACCAATTCGTTGGCATTGGCATCAATCAGACTGATACCTGCTGCTTCTGCGCCGACTGCATTGCGTACCGCGTCCAAGGCTGTGTTCAGCGTCAGGTTCAGGTCCAGCGAATGGCTGACGGTCGAAGCGACAATATTTATCGCAGAAATCTGGTCTGTGCGCCGCTTGATTTCTGCATTGAGTCGTTCGTTTTGTAGCGCCAAGCTGCCATCGCCTTCCGACGCTTCTACTGGAGCATCTGTAGGTGGTGACTCGTATGGCTGCTTTTCTTTATCGTCTGTCATTCTGTTACCTGTCGTCTTTAAACACCTTGAGTGGCATCAGTTGCAAAGTCGCTGGTTCTAACTCGGATAGGTTGCAATGTGTTAGACTGTACTGTCTATGCTGATGCAATAAGTCGCGTCGATAAGTCGTGTGTTGATTCTAAGATAGTGTAGCGAAAAGGCTATTATTGCGATAGCCTGCGAGTTTCGTATGCGCTTTTGATCATTGCACTTTTGATTAGTCTGTATCTGTGGAGAATATATGATGAGCCAGTTTGACGCCAGCGCCGTGCGTATGATGTTCCCAAGTTTGAATATCCCTGCGGAAAGTGGCAATTTGCCTGTTTTCTTCGATAATCCGGGTGGGACGCAAGTTCCCCAAATGGTGATTGATGCTGTTACGGATGTGTACCGCAGGGCGAATGCGATCCCAGGTGGCCACTTTGCGACAAGCAAACGCAGTGAAGTTTTGTTCAATGCGGCTCATGAAGCGATGGCGGACTTCTTCAACGCACAAAGTCCGAATGAAATCGTCTTTGGCATGAACACGACCACGCTCAATTTCGCTCTGTCCAGGGCGTTAGGGCATCGTGTGCAGTCCGGTGACGAAATCGTGCTGACGCGCATGGACCACGATGCGAATATTTCTCCCTGGCTTCGTCTGGCTCAGGATCAAGACCTGACGGTGAAATGGGCTGACATCCACACCGAGGATTGCACGCTCGATATGGCTAGCCTGGAAGCAGCTTTGTCGGAACGTACGCGGATTGTGGCAACGGTTCACGCCTCAAATGCTGTTGGTACGATTAACCCGGTATCCGCGATTGCCGATATGGCCCATGCTGTCGGTGCCGTCTATGTGATGGATGCTGTCCAGAGCGTGCCACACGAACCTATTGATGTGCAGGTCATCGGCTGTGACTTCCTGCTGTGTTCCTCTTATAAATTCTTTGGGCCGCATCTGGGCGTGATGTACGGTCGCTATGACTTGCTCGATGAACTACCTGCCTACCAGGTGCGGCCAGCCAAACCCAAACCGCCTGCAAAGTGGGAAACAGGTGTCCAGAGCTTCGAGGCCATCAATGGCATCAACGGCACGATCCAATACCTCGAACAGATTGGTGCCCAATATGGCGAAGGTGAGTTCCCCGAATATACAGGTCGTCGGCAGCTTTTGAAGCGTGCTATGGCCGCGACGAAGTTGTACGAAGCTGACTTGGCCGCATATTTGATCGAAGGCCTACAGAGCATCCCTGGCGTGCAAATCTATGGCATCACGGACCTCAATCGCATGATGGATCGCGTACCGACGGTGTCCTTCACGGTGGAAGGGCACTTACCAGAGCATGTCGGCAAACATCTCGCGGATCGTGACATCTACCTGTGGACAGGCGACTATTACGCTATCGAGATTATGAAGCGTCTGGATCACAGCGCACACGGCATGGTGCGCGTCGGATTGGCACACTACAATACCCGTAATGAAGTTGATCGCTTACTGGAAGCAATCAAAGAATTAGCCTAAGTCCCGACTGTGTGACGAGCCAGCGCCCTATTGTTCCTGGCTCGTCAAATAATCCAGCGTAGCCAATCCCAGCACGATCAGTTGCTGCAAACCCTGGATGACGGGCTTAGTCTCAATGTATTCGTCTAGACGATGGGCATTACCGCCGCAGGTGATGCCGATGGTGACGGTTGGGCAGCCCGCATGCAGCGGAATATTGCCATCGGTGCTGCCATTTTCCAGGCCAGCATTGACACCCTGTTGCTCAAGTATCTGCAATGCGCCCGTAAGCAGCGGATGGTCAAGGGCAATACTGCCCGCCGGACGATCCCCAACCACTTCCGTGCTGAATGTGACTTCGTTGGTATTGGCTGTCTCGATGAGACGATGGACATGCTGTTTCAGACGTTCCAGCTCGATCTGGCTTTCCGACCGTAAATCAAGCCAGAACTCCGCTGACGGAGCGATAACGTTGATCCCTTGACCGCCGTTGATGACACCGATGTTTAATGAGGTCCGGGGTTCGGTCGGAATTGCCACATGGGTGATGCGTGTTGCGAGCTGGACCAGCGCATGCAGTGAACTCTCGCGACCATAGTGGACCCAGCTATGCCCACCGCCGGATGTAGCCGTCACCTTCAGCCTGTGGACAGCAATACCCGCATGATAAACATAGCCAAAGGCGAGTCCTTCCAGGTTGATGACTGCGCCGACGCGATCTTCAAGCTTCTTAAATGCAGTGCGTACGCCACATAAGTCGCCCAGACCTTCTTCACCCACTGTTGCCACAAACCAGATGTCCGTTGCGGGTGTGATGTCATGATCGATAAGCCATTTGCGGAAAGCGACCATCCCGGCAACACCCATGCAGTTATCGCCCAAACCAGGGCCATAGATCAGATCGCCTTCCTCGCGGATCGTCAGGTCCGTTTCCGCTGGGAAGACGGTATCAATGTGTGCCATGACCATCAAAGCGGGTGCGTTGCGATCTTGCCCTGGTAGCAGGCCGTAAACGTTGTTGATGTCATCACGCTCGACGTGTTGCAAGCCCATATCGTCGAATTGCTGCTCGACGAATTCTGCTCGTACGCGCTCTTCGAAGGTCGGGGCAGGTATCTGTTGTACCTTGATGCCAAAGTCAATTGCCCAATCGCGCAAGCGCTTGAGGTCAGTCCAGTCGGTTGTGTGTAAGAGGTGTTCAACGAGATCTTTCATGTTCTTGATGTCAGAGCACCCTTGGGTGCCTGCACTGCGTTCCCTTCTATGCTATACTCTTCTTGCGAATCCACACCCAGCACAACTGATCCAGTGCCAGCGCAAAATGCCATCAAATACCCGGTGAGGCTTGATTTCTTAAATAGTCGCGCTGTTGGTGAAGTATCCGTAACACGGTTTGTCTGTTGGTACTGTACACAAAGTTATCAAGCAATCAAGAGCCGAGATGCTCAACTTGAATACAAAGAATCTGATGAATAAATTGCCCCCTTTGGGTATGTATTTTTGATTTGTTATTAGGGACAGTGCAAACAGTATATAATTCTACTTTGGGGCCACGGGAAGGGGATTCATAGTGGCAGCGAAAGTCGTCTATGTAGGCGAAAATAGAGGTTTCTTAAGGGGCCTACAAAAGCGATACATAACGTTCCATGTTCGGTCTGGTAAACGAGCGATTGATGTCGCGCAGGAAGAAAATGCCGCTGTCGTCGTATTGGATGCGGCATCTTTAGGTACAACAGGTGAGCGCATCTGTACGCGCCTGCGTTCTGCGTTGTCTGATGCCAGTCTGATTCATATCTATGATCATAAGCCCGTCGCCAAATCGGAACATGCTGACGAGGTGTTGGTGATGCCCTTTACATCACGCAAATTGAACAACTGTGTGGAGCGTGTCCTCAATGTAGCCACAGTGCACGCCGATGATCTGTTGGTATGCGGTCCTTTTGCCATGAGTGTGGATAAGCGTATTTTGCTGGCGCATGGCCAGGAAATCAGCCTATCACCGAAGCAAGTGGCACTCTTACAGGCATTTTTCAGCCATCCTAATGAAATTTTAGACCGTGCGTGGTTGATGCAGAATGTCTGGGATACGACTTATACAGGCGATACACGCACCCTGGATGTCCATATACGCTGGGTGCGCCGTGTGCTGGAAGATGGCGGCAAACGTCCTAAATTCTTAAAAACGGTGCGAGGGCGCGGCTATCGCCTGGAAGTGAGTACCTCGTCAGTGGATGCCAAATAGCCCGCATACCACACTTAATAGAAAGCAAAAAACCGCCCCAAAAGGGCGGTTTTCTGTGTCAGATTATAGAAACGGTGCCTACTCAGCGGACATCGCCGCAAGCTGCTTCATCAAGCGGCTTTTACGACGAGCGGCATTACGCGGGTGTACAACACCACGACGAGCCAGCATGTCCAGATCCTTGACGGCTGCGCGCGTAGCGGTTTCAGCAGCAGTCTTGTCGCCCGATGCAATAGCAGCGCGTGCACGCTTGACAAGCGTACGGGTGCGGTTGCGGAATGTGCGATTGAAAGTACGGCGTTTCTCATTCTGACGAATGCGCTTTAGTGCAGATGCGTGGTTCGCCATAAGTTACCTCATCTTGACAGCGTTTGCTGCGTTCAAATAAAAACGAAGTCTCATCAATGAGACATATACGATAAAGATTGTAGCAAAGACAGTGCATACCTGTCTAGGCTGCTTATGCAATGACCTGAATCACAATAGCAGCGATAGCCCCGAAGTTTAGTAGCACCAGCAAGCCAACTATGGCTTTTAGCCCACCAGAGACAGTTTCGACTGTGCCCGGTAAGCGAGTTGCTTTTATCGAAGGGGGAATCAGACGAAACATCTCCTTGGGGTCTTCTTCCGCTTCTGCATCCTCATCATCAAACAGGAAATCCGCCCCGGAAGGATCACTCAGTTGCTCAATGCTATCAATCTGGCTGAGGTCGGTGAAGTCATCTTCACTAAAGACATCATCAGCAACTAAATCCGTGTCGAAGTCCTCGAGGAAATCATCGTCACCCGATGGACTCATTGTCGGCGCTGGAGCAGGTGATGCTGGAGCAGGCGAGGCTGGGGCAGGCGATGTTGAGTGAGGCTCGTCAAGCGGTGCATCGCCAAAGAGATTGTCATCAAACGCGCTGTCGCCAAAACTTGTTTCATCAAAACTCGTATCGTCAAAGCTGCTGAATGCTGCATTGCTTTCAGCAGTAGCGCTCCCAAAGACATCAATGGCCTCAGAAGAGTCATCTTTGAAAGCACCTGAAGACGGCTGTTGTTGATCGGCTCCTGGCGCTGGTGCTCCGCCCAGGTTCAGGCTATTGACCCAGCTATCGTAATCGTTGGAAGATAACGATGGCGGCTGGTAATTGCTGCTGGCGCTGCTCGTTGCTATCGTATCATCCCATTCGGGCTGGGATGTTGCCGTATTGTCGGAAATGTCAAAAGCATTATCTGGGTCAGCGTCGAAGTCGAAGTCGGAAAATGGCTGTGCCGTATCGGTCGTGCTGAATGGGCTTTCTGGCTCCGGGGGTGTTTCGGGTACAGCCGGTTCGAGTGCTTCAAGTCCCTTCTGCGCACGTTCATTCGATGGGTTGATGACGAGGACATTCTCCAGGCAAGTGCGTTGTTCCTCTTTGGTATCGACAACGGCACTCAGCCAGAGCCAGGCTTCTTCATTGTAATCGTCGAGTTCGATGGCTTTTTCGAGCAAAGCGCGGGCTTCTATTTTATTACCTGCTTGATAAGCATCTACGCCTGCACGGATCATGCCTTCCACATTGGCTGGCATAAGAGATACTCCTCATGAGTGATTACATGCAACATCGTTCTACAATATCATCATAGTAACATGGAATAATGATCTGCGTAGCAAAAGACTGTGTGGATTCTTGTTTGGGCCACCGCTTGCGA
Source organism: Anaerolineaceae bacterium (assembly GCA_002699585.1). Lineage (GTDB taxonomy): Bacteria > Chloroflexota > Anaerolineae > Aggregatilineales > Phototrophicaceae > Phototrophicus. The sequence goes on from PABP01000021.1 coordinate 14,125, forward strand.
TAGGGATGTTTTGAGGGTGGAAATTCCTATGGGAATGCTGTCACATATAGTATTGGAAGCTCGCCAGGGCCATTCATATGCGAGCGAGACTGTAAGAAGGGTATAACTTCTTGAATCGGACTGTATTACAACGTTATGCTTGGTTGTCGATTGTCGCAGCTGTACTCACCATCGCACTAAAAACGAGTGCTTATTGGTTGTCAGGCTCGGTTGGCTTGCTCTCAGATGCGATGGAATCGGGTGTTAATCTGGTGGCGGCTATTGTCACCCTCGTTGCCCTGATGATTGCCGCACGTCCGCCGGATGAAACTCATAATTACGGCCATGATAAAGCCGAGTATTTTTCCAGTGGTGTTGAGGGGACGCTCATCCTATTGGCGGCAGTTGGTATTGCCTATGCCAGTATTGAGCGCTTACTTAACCCGCAGCCTCTAGATCAAGTCGGCTTGGGTTTAGTCGTATCCATTATCGCCTCTGTCGTTAATCTGGTTGTTGCCCAGGTGTTGCTCAAGGCTGGCAAAAAGCACGATTCGATTGCCCTTGAAGCTGATGCCCACCACTTGATGACGGATGTCTGGACATCAGCAGGTGTTGTAGTGGCTGTTCTCGCGGTGATGCTAACCGGTTGGCAGTGGTTGGACCCGATATTTGCGTTGGCGGTCGCGGCGAATATTCTGTGGTCAGGTATCAAGCTGATTAAGCGCTCTGCCGGGGGATTGATGGATAGTGCTTTTGACGATGAGACATTAGCCAGCGTCACCAGTGTGCTGCAAAAGTACGAAACGGACGGCATCACCTGGCATGGCTTGCGAACACGACGGTCAGGCGCGCGTCAATTTATGTCGGTGCATATTCTGGTTCCAGGCGCATGGAGCGTCAAACGAGGTCACGATTTGCTGGAACGTGTCGAAGGTGACATCCGGCAGATTTTGCCCCGTGTGGTCATCGTAACACACCTGGAACCTGTTGAAGACCCGGTATCTCAGGAAGATATTTCCATTCAACCTATCCGTGAGTGAGCCATTAACTGAGCAGCTTTATGAGTACTGGACCAAAGCAGCCCAATAGCCTTCCAATGTAGGCGTTTCTAAAGTTAGTTTACCACCCTCTGGTTGAACTTCTGATGCTTCTGAGTGCCATGCGGCCTTGCGGATGTCCATCCAGCGCACGCTCACTGGCGTATCTGCGTCGATTATCAGCCGCACATTGCCACCCTCAGGGAAGAACACGCCATATTCTACGCCGGGGTTGGCGATGCAGTAGGCTTCATTTTGACTGCGGAATTCGATCAGGTCGAGATGCGGCTCACACTGGGTGATGGTCATTGCGTCTGTGAATTGGCGCAATGCATGGATATGCTTTTGGGCGATGTCGCTTAGGCCTAAGCCATGAGGCGGTCGGTGGAAACGGGCGGATGCCACCCCGCCGAAAACCGCCCGCCACAAGCGTTCCTGGGCATCCCGATGGGTGCCATATTGACCCGTATTGGCCCCATAAATCTTGACCATATTCATCGGGCGCAACTGGCCGCTCTCAAGAATGCGCTGACGGACAGACTGTAAGTTTTTCCAATGGTTCAGCCCCACATTATGGTTGTTCTGTGAGACATCGACGAAGCCGTACAATTCAGGATGATCCAGCGTGGCATTGTGCTGTGGGTCAGTCAGGTCCCAGGCATCCCACATTTCAGTGACGTATACCGTTTTCCCGGCAGCCCCCGCCTTCTGTTTAATCTGTGTTGCCCAGTATTTTCCCCACTCCGGCGATTCGTTGGTTTCATTGTCCATGCAGTACAATACATTGGGATACTTGAGCGAAATTTCCAGCAACCAATCGACAAGCTGGTGTTGATAGGGCAGGAGGACCGTGTTGTTTTCTAGTGCAGGCACGCTGCGGAAGAAGGCACTTTCGCGTCGGCCAGGGTGCGTCTCAATGACTTCTTTGAGGCCGCTTGCTTCGGCTGTATAGGCGTGGTTGTTGCGCGGATTAAGCGGATTATCTTGCCAGGGCGCACGCGCAAAATCGAAACGATCCCATACCTCGATTTGGGCGATGATGCCGCGTTCTTGTGCCAGTGAGAGTAATCGCTCAAACTTTTCCCAGTAAACCGGGTTGGGCTGCGTCAGTTCGTAACTGCCATCCCCGTTCGGCAAAAACGGCCATACATCGCCCTCGTCTCGGCTGGACATCGTACAGCGTACATAGTTCCCACCAACTGAGGCCAGCAGATCAAGATGGGCTTCTAGATTGGCTATCTGGAAGAGATTGTCTTCCACACTACCGCCAATAAGCAGAACCGATTTGTCGTTATAGGACCAATAAAATGGATTTTTAGAGTCAGGTTTGAGTACCATACTAATCTTTCTTTACCTTATGAAGTTATTTGATCTGCTTGTGATTAGTCATGTGGATGATTTATGTGTGCGAAGCGTATTGTAACAATCTAGGCTCTAACTGGCGATAGATGTACAACACTGACGCTTGGAGGGCAAATAAATCGTCGTTATCACTATCTATTTATATAACAAACTAACTAGGTAGAATGTACGTAAAGAAATACGCATTAGTTGGTATTTACAAAATTGTTATAAAACAATGTCGTCGGGTAACCTTAACGCTATTCGCCTATATAGTATGTTATCAGTGTAATTAACGGTAGGTACTTGCGTACCATATTTTTTCCAACTCAATACTACGGAACGGGGTCGCCTAGCTATGTTTTCAAAATGGCATAGGTTTTTTGCGTTTATTTTGATTTTCTTCGTTGTTGCTTATCCACAACAGCATACATCTTTACAGTTTGTAGCGAGCGCCCAGGAGGCGCAGCCTACATCCGAGCAGCCTGTTGCAACCGGGACACCTGAACAAGCCCCGGATTTGCAGTCTGAACAAGACCCAACACAACCGGCTGAAACGCAACCGGCAGAGACGCCGCCACCTGATAATCCAACAGCCGAGCCTACTGAAAAGGCCACGGGTGAGCCGACAGATAGCCCAACGGATGCGCCAACAAGTGAACCCGTTGATAGTCCAACCGACGAACCTTCAGACGAGCCGACGGATGAAGCGGCAGTTGAACAACCGAGCGACCCAACGGAAGATCCAACGGATGACCCAACGGAAGATCCAACGGATGAGCCGACAGAAGCCGCCACTGATGAGGTGACAACGACACCAGAAGATGTGCCGGAGGGTACGCCGACTGAGTTGCCATCGGATACCCCTGCGCAGGAGCCGACCGATGTTCCTGCGGAAGAACCTACCGAATCAGCAGATGCGCCCCCAGCCACATTTAAGCCTTCATTTAACGTATCGCCCCAGCAGGGTAATGCGCCGCTGACGGTCAACGTCAGTGACACAACCTCTGGCAACCCGACCAGTTGGAGCTGGAACTTCGGCGATGGCTCCGGTGAGGCAAGTGGTTCATCTGCCTCGCATACTTATAATCAGCCCGGTACCTATACCATTACGCTCACCGTCAGCAATGACACCAATTCCGGCCAGGCCACACGCCAGGTTGTGGTTTCAGCAGCTCAGGCCAGCATACAAGCCAATTTCGATGTTCAGTATGTGGGCGCACGGGCCGTGCCCCAGGCTGTGCAGTTTAATAACAACAGCACGGGCGACATCACCAAACATGAGTGGGATTTCAACGGTGATGGGACAGTTGATAGCACGGCGACGTCGCCTTCTTTTACGTATAATGCGGTGGGTAACTATACCGTCAGCCTAACGGTGACGGGCAGCAATGGCCAGACATCGACGGCTGTGCGCACAGTGAGCATTGTGGCTGGCAACGTTGCCCCGGTTGCCGCCTTCCGTGCAGAACCCGCAACTGCCCAGGCTCCAGCGACGATTTCCTTCATTGACGAAAGTCAGAATACCATTTCGCAGTGGCTGTGGACCTTCCATGATGGCAGTACAGCCAGTTCGCAGAATGCCCAGTTCACTTACAATACGCCAGGGACATATACGGTGACATTGCAGGTGACTGGTCCGGGTGGCAGCAACAGCACATCCCGTGATGTCGTCATTACTCAACCCGGCTTTTCTTATACCTGTACATTTGAACGTGCCCCTGCGACTGGGGTTTCGCCGCTTAATGTCGCTTTTGATGCGGACATCAGCATGTCGGCAGGTGGCCAGGTTACCAGCGTTACCTGGGACTTTGGCAATGGCCAGTCGGCGAGCGGTAGCTCGGTCAGCATGACCTATTCGACTGACGAAAGCACCACGACCTACGATACGACCATGACTGCCACAATTTCCGATAGCAACGGTGGCAGCTATAACTGTACGAAAGTGCGCGATGTCACTGTGTATCCGGCGACGGCGATAAATGCCGTGTGTAGCGTACCTGATAGTGCTCGGCCCAATCAGTCGATAACGGCGTCCGAACGCAGCATTGGCAACAACATTACATCCTGGCAATGGACCTGGGGTGACGGTAACAGTTCCAGTGGTAATGACCACGATGCGCGTACCCATGCCTATGCCAATGTCGGCTCATATGATGTCTATCTCCAGGTAACCAATGGCGATGGTGGCAGTGATTCTCAATACTGCGGTACGGTCGTCGTCAGCGATGGCGTCCAAGCCAGCTTCTCAGGTGTGCCTTCGGAAATTACTATCTTTGATGAATTTACGCCAAGCGATACCAGCCAGGGCGATATTGTCTCCTGGGCCTGGGACTTTGGTGATGGCACGACATCAGGAGCACAGAACCCCGGTTCCCATGCCTACACTGCTCCGGGACAATACACGGTTTCGTTGACCGTTGGCTCTGCTACGGATAGTGACACGGCAACCCGTACCGTTACAGCCCTCAACAACATTTTTGCTGATTTTGAGCCTGATGATGGCTTCGCGGTTGTTGGCCAATCCATCGGACTGATCGACGAGTCAACCGGTCCGATCACGTCATGGTCCTGGGATTGGGGCGATGGCAGTGATTCGGTTAATCGACAAAATCCGGGCTATCATGCCTATCGCCAGCCTGGGACGTATACCATTAGCCTGACCATCAATAACGACCTGGGCTTCCCTGAAACCACAACCCGTGACGTCCAGGTGGTGCCTGCTTTGAACCCGCGCGTCAGCGTGAACCCCAGCAACGCAACTGCACCCCAGACCGTTACCTTCAGTGGTCAAACCGATCAGCCGACCAGTAGCTGGCGTTGGGCATTTTCCAACGGTTGGACCGCAAGTGGCCAGTCCGTTAGCTTGACCTTTGATGAGCCAGGTACTTACACAGCCACGCTTACGGTCGCTGGTCCGGCTGGCGAAGAACGCGCACAAGGGACCGTCACCTTAACATCTGGTGGCGAAATTCGGGCGGCGTTCTCGCCGTCGCAGTGGAATGGTATTGCCCCTCTGACGGTCTCATTCTCTGATCAAAGCGTCGGTGATGGTATTCATCAATGGGCATGGGATTTTAACGGCGATGGCAATATCGACAGCAGCATCCCGAACCCATCTTATACATTTAACAGCGCTGGAACCTATAATGTTCGCCTGACCGTGACAGGGGATGCTGGTAGCGCCAGCGCCAGCAATTCGATCACTGTTTATGATGTGAATAGCTCATCCGCCAGCTTCTCCGTCGATTATCTATGCGATGGTGAAGTAACCTTCAGCGCCAGTAGCGGTGTTGACGTGCTGAGCTGGGACTTTGGCGATGGTGATGTCGGCACGGCAGAATCGGACATCAGCCACGTGTACGCCTCTGGTGACTACACTGCAACCATGATCTATGCGGGTCCCGGCGGTGCTAGCTTGGCTGTGAGCCGCAGCATCAACGTAGAAAATAATCCCTGTGATGGCAGCAGTGAACCCATCAGCGACACATTCGATCCCACACTCGGTAAGGGTGGCTGGCTGCCAGAGGGTAGCCTCGGTTTGCCTGGTCAACCCGTTGTCTGGGAAATTACCGTCGGCAATAATGGCAATGTCCCTGGGACGGGCGTTCGCGTCCGCGACCAGATTAATGATTATCTCCAGGTGATGGATGTGCGTGTGCCTGATGGCCGTGACATCACCTATACCGTCGATGGCCAGCGCGTAGACGTCATTATTCCCGTGCTTGAGCGCGACAATCCGGTTGTCTTTTACATTGACACTGTCGTCGTGACCTCACCGGAGAGTGGCCTGGTCAACAATATGGCTGCCCTGGATGGCAATGGACTGACGGCATGGGCAGAGGTAAAGGTTGCTGCTGGGTCTGAAGATGTCAATACGATTATCATTCAGGCGGAACCGCCGTCATTACCCGATGGCCCTGATCCGAACATCAGTGGATTACCTTATCCGGCAAGTATCTGGGCTAATGAACAGGCGTGCTTCACAGCCCGTTTCACCAACTCCGGGACCAATCCTGGCTTTGGGCCTTACCTTCGCGTGTTGCTGCCACCAGAACTTATTCTGGATAGTGCTGATTTCATCAACACGCCCCAGTCTATCATCAACGTCGGCACGTTTACCGGCCCAGGCAATCAGCTAACAGATCCCATTTCTGAGGATAATGTCATTGGCACTACGGGCTGGCAGTTCTTTGTGATTCGGTATCCGATTGGCTCTGTCGTGACAGGCAACCCGCCGCTCGATATGGAAATGTGCCTCTCAGTCGATGAGAGCATCGCGCTCATTGGCATAACCTATCCTTTCGAAATTATTCCCGGCTATGAATTTGGTGATACGGCGACTGGCGACAATGGCCCGATTGTCGATACAGATGACCCAGGAAAAGATGGGGCTGTCGAGCTTAAGTTGGTGGAATTCGAAAAGGACAATTCCACACCTGAAGACGAACGTCCGCCCGGACCAGTCTGGGAGTACGAATATTATCTGACAACAACATTGGCCCCCGGCCAGCGCCTGACAGACATTGCTATCGTCGATACGCTGGATGCCGATTGGCAGTTTACGTCGTTTGATGGCATCAGCGGCACCTGTAATGCCGTCCAGGCGGGGGCGCCATCAACGCCTGCGGCACCACCACCACCTGTCGGTGGGGGCACAATCACGGTCAACTTCAGTGAGATCGAAAACACTGGCTCGAATACCTGTACAGTCGTCATCACTTACAGCGGCTACATCCTCGATATTCTGACCGAGGACGGTACGATTGATCCTGACGAAGAAGGCATCGTTAATGTGGCGACCTTCGACAGCTCATGGACAGGCAACGATGACTTACAGGACATCACTGTACCAGAGTTGAGCGATACCAATACTGTTCTGGTCGATAATATGGTCTTCCAGAAGAGCGTCTCGCCAGGTACAAGTGTACCAGAAACAGACCTGGCCTATACAATCAATTTCCAGATTACCCAGTTTGATAGTATCTCGGCTGCGGTCATCACCGATACGATACCAAATGGCATCAGCACCGATTATGATTCTTATAGGGTTAGAATTGGTGGTTCCACTTATCCTGTTCCAAATACGGCAATCACTCATATCAACAATGCTGATGGCACGATTACTGTTTCGTTTGACCTCGAAGATGCAACGGACATCCCCATACCGCTGCCGAGTTCTGGCGATGGGCAAATTCAGTACGATGGCGTCATTGATGTGTACTATCGGGATAGTGCTGGCAATCCAAACACAGACGAACCGATTCGTGCATCGGATAGCATGACGAATACCGTCACTGGGGACTTCGTTCTCTCAAGTGGTATGACCCAGTCCAATGATTCCAGCGCGACGGTGGACATCATCCCTGTGACCATTTCCAAGCAGACGTTAACAACTATCAATCCGCCGGAAAATGCGGCTGGTTACTCGCACGGTGAAGATGTGACTTTCCGCCTGACGATGAATATCCCCTCAGGCGATACGCGCGGTATTGTCTTCCGCGACTTCTTGCCGCTCCCGGTCTTCGATATTGATGACCCTGACCTGGGCTTTGAAGTACCTGCTGGACCTGGTCCCTTCACAGTGCCCGTCCAGAATACGAGCAATGTGTGTTATCAGCAGTTTAACCTGGGCGATAACGACACCAATTGTGGTATCACCTGGGGGCCGGATGCGACCATCTTCCCGCAGATTGAAAGCTTCAATCTCGATGGCGCGACCAACAGCCTGGAAATCGTGTTTGAGGACATCAATACCAGTGGTGCCCAGACGATCCAGATTGATCTGACGGTTGCCGTCATTGACAATCCCTTTGCAGATGGGTTGTTCTTATCGAACCAGTTTGAATCTGAGGTACAGAATACCCCCGGCACGATTCTGCCACTGGACGCGATTTCTTACCTGAACCTGAGCGCTCCACACCTGGAAATCATAAAAGGCGTGGTTGATAGCTCCAATAGCAGCGTGGTGATTAGTCCTGCGGCAACAGGCGGTGCAGTGGACGCTGATTCCGATGGCGATGCTTCTGGCTTTGATGCCAACGATCAGGTGACGTACGCCATCACCGTAACCAACACGGGTGGGGCACCCGCATATGACGTCCTTGTTGGTGATGATACCTCGTCGCTGACGGGCCTGGAGAACTGCGTTGTCGACACTGTAACGACAGAAACAGGCACGTCACTGACCTATACGGGCAGCTTGCCTGCTATCACACTTACCAGCCCGATTGCGCCATCCGGGCAGGCGGTCGTTCGCCTAACGTGCGAAACGACGGACATCATCAACCCGAATCAGAACATCACAAATACAGCGACAGCCGATTACAACGGCTTGCCCATCCTTGACTATACATACAATTCGGCGCCTATCGCCTATCCACAAGTGAGCGACACCGCTGAGATCACCATGCGCGATGTCGAAATCGCTAAATCTGTTGCTCCGACGAGTGCGACCATTGGTGAGACGGTGACTTATACCGTGACCGTCACCCTGCCCGGTGGTGAAATTGACAACTTGCAGGTGCAGGATGTGCTGCCCGCGGGTATGGCATTTGTTGATTGCACCAGCGTGACGCCCTCCGGTAGTACTGCGGTTGTGACCAATCTTCCTGGCGGGTTCGCAGATGCCTGCAACGCACCAATCAATCCGACCATTGCTGGCAGTGGCACGACCATTACTTTCGATCTTGGCGATGTTTCAGTGAGTTCACCGACAGGCAATGCCGATGTTCGCACGCTGGACATCGTCTACACAGCGGTTGTACTTGATGTCGGTACGACTGAAGGGCTTGGCGGTACAACAACCGATCTAACCAATACAGTAACGCAAAGCAGCGATGATACTGACGATCACACAGATCAGGCGACGCTGAGCGTCATTGAGCCAGAACTGACGATCTCCAAAGAGGCGACGCCGGATACAGGTGACGCTGGCGATACCATCGACTATGTCATTACTGTCGAGCACACGGCCAACAGCAATGCCGATGCCTACGATCTGGTCGTGACGGATGTGATCCCGGCAGGCATGACCTTCGACGCATTCGGTACCATCAGCCCAACGCCATCCGTAGCTGCTTCCTATAATGGCACGGATACGATTACGGTTCGTTTTGATGCCCTGACCACCAGCCAGACAGCGACAATCCGCTACAGCGTCACGCTGGATAACGATGTCGAAGCTGAGCAGCAGCTTACCAATGATGTGGGCCTGTCCTATGACTCGCATCCAGATGATGACCTAACGGATGTTTCGCCCTATACCGACCCCACCGACCGTGAGCGCGATTACACGGATACGACCGACGACACGGTGACGATTGTGCCGTTCCTGCTGGATAAGACCGTCACCAGCACCAGCGAAGTCGCGACGACAGGTCTCGTCAACGTCGCGATTGGTGAGCGCGTAACCTATACCGTTACCGTCGATGTGCCGGAAGGTGTCCATGATAACGTGGTGCTGGTCGATACACTTGACAGTGGCCTTGCCTTCGCGGATTTGAGTGCAACGGGTGGCATCAGCAGCATCAACTTCAATGGGGTTACGTCCAGCCGCACGACGACCCAAATCCTCAACGACGCTGATACCAGTGTCACCCTCAGTGGGCGGCAAGCGACGTTCAACTTTGGCACGTTAACCAACAATGCAGCCCTGACTGATGGCGTGGACCGGACATCGGTTACGCTGGTTTACGAAGTGGTTGTGCTGGATTCTAGCGCGAACAATCGGGGCAATACGCGCAATAACAGCGCCAATTTGACCTATGATAATGGCGGAGATGTGACTGATTCGGCCCCCAATGTGCGCATTGTGGAGCCAACTCTCCAGATCAATAAGACCGCTAACCCGGCTACCGGCGATTCTGGCGATGCGATTACCTTTACGATGGTGATTTCGCATACAACAGCGAGCAATGCAACTGCATTCGATATTGCCCTGGAAGATGTCATCCCAACAGGCATGACCTATGTCGCCGCATCGCTGACGAATACGGGTGGTGTCGCTCCTGCTACCTTGACCGAGAGCGGCGGCACGATCACAGCCACCTGGGATAGCCTGACGACAGCCCAAACCTCAACTTTAGAGTTCCAGGCGACGTTGGATGGCACCGTTTCACCCGGTTCGACCATCACCAATACAGCTGACATCACCGACTATGATTCATTGGCTGGGGATAATATCGACGATGGTTTGTCGCCATACATCCCTGGCAATGAAGACAGCGAACGTGATTACACCACCAGTGATACGGCGGATGTCGAGATCGCTAACCTGACGATGGATAAGACCATCACCGCGACCAGCGAAACCGCCACCACAGGTAATGACGTTGCCATTGGTGAAGTTATTTCTTATCGATTGGCCTTTGGTGTGCCGGAAGGTGTGACAACCAATGTCACGCTTATGGATACACTCGATGCGGGCCTAGCCTTCGCAGACATGACTAACGCAACAATCAATTTCCCCAGTGGTGTGACGTCCAGTGTGGCCACGCCAACTATCTTGAGTGCGGCCAATACCAGCGTTGGCAACTGTAATGGGGGTGGTTGCTCGGTCACATTCGACTTTGGCACCCTGACTAACAGCAATACCAGCGGCACCATCAGCCGCCCGGAAATTGTCATCACCTATGATGTCGTTGTGCTCGATATCGCGGGCAATACGCGCGGCACAGATCGTGGCAATGCCGCGATGCTGGACTATGACACAGCGCCAGTAGATGGCATCAGCCCCGTGTCACCGCCGCAAGTTACTATCGTTGAACCGGGCCTGCAAGTAGTCAAGACGGCTAGCCCAACGACTGGCGATGCTGGCGATGAAATCCTGTTTACATTGGTCATTTCACATATAGTGGCTAGTGATGCCACAGCATTCGATATTGCCCTCGAAGATGTCATTCCGGCAGGTGTAACCTATGTGGCTGCATCCCTGACGAATACGGCGGGTATCGCTCCGGCTACCCTGGCTGAGAGCGGTGGCACGATCACAGCTACCTGGGACAGCCTGACGACAGCGCAGTCCTCAACCATCACGTTCCGAGTGACATTGGATGACGCGACTGAACTTGATCAGGTCATCACCAATACCGCTGACATCACCGACTATGACACCCTCGTCGCTGACGATGTCACCGATGGTCTATCAACGCATGTCAACGACGGGACCGATGGTGAGCGTGACTACAATACGAATGACACCGCCAATGTGACCATCACAAATGGCAATACCATCACCAAATCGGTGACGAGTACCAGCCACACAGGTACGGATGCCAGTGGTGACAGTCAACATGACTTGACTATTGGTGAAGAAGTTAGTTATGAACTGGTCGTCACATTCCGTGAAGGCACCAGCGATAACGTCCGTGTAGAAGATGTCTACCCGGCAGGCGTCGCCTTTGACTTTATCAGCGCCAGCGTGACCGCTGTTGGCGGTAACCTCACGGGCATCACCAATGGCGCATTGCCGACAGGTGGTAACGGGACCGCAGGCACACCGCTGTACTGGGACTTCGGAACGGTTGTCAATACAGCCGACAATGTCTCAAATACGGATGATCAGATTACCATCACAATCGTGCTGCGTGTCGATGACAACGTGGCCAACGATGGTACGGGAACCAACGATAAGAATCAGTCCAACACAGCGACGGTTCGTTATGAGGATTACCAGACCAACGCCGAATCCGACAGCGATACAGCTACGATTGATGTGGTCGAGCCCGAACTCTCACTGACCAAGACGCGCGTCACCACTCCGGGTCCGTTTGAAGCAGGCGATACGATCGAGTATCGGATTACGCTGGAGCATACGGCCCAATCAACAGCCAATGCCTACGACATTGTCGTCACCGATACCTTACCGACAGAGGTGAGCTTAGTGGGCCTCGTGGGGGCCAGCACAACCTGTGCTAGCGTCACACCGAGCTTCACAGCGCCGACGCTGACCTTAACGATTCCATCGCTGAGCCTAGCGACGGACAGTTGCGACATCGTCTATGAAGTGACGGTCGGCAACGATGTGGAACCAAGTTCGACGTACACCAACACGGCAGGCAGCAGCTACAGCACGCTGCCCGGTACGCCAACCGATGATCGTACCAAGAACACGAGCGATGATACGGCCACGTTTGATACACCCAACCCGACTATCACCAAGGCCGCGACCAGTACTAGCCATGCCGATACCGGCACAGGCGCAGATAGCGACTTCGATTTGGCCATTGGTGAGCAGGTCACCTACACGCTGACCGTCACCATGCCGGAAGGCACGACGGACAACGTCCGCGTCATCGACCTGCTGCCGCAGACAGGCGTTTCCTTCGAATACATCAGCTCGCAGATTGCGACCATCGGCACAGGCATCACGCTGGGTAGTGGCTCAGTCGGTACAGCCGGAAGCTACGCAGCAGGTGCGGAAACGGTCACCTGGACGCTGGGCACCGTCACCAACCCACCCGGTAATGGCGATACCCTGACTTTCGAAATTTTGGCACGTGTCAATGATGTCGCCGCCAACGTGGGTCTTGTCACAGACCAGGATGTCAATCTGGTGAATACGGGCCGCCTGATCTACGAAGACAGCACCGGAACCGACCAGACACTCAATGACACCGAGACAGTCGATCTGGTCGAGCCTGAACTCTCGCTAGCCAAGACACGTCTCACGACACCTGGACCGTTTGAAGCAGGCGATACCATCCAGTATCGTATTACTCTGGATCATACGGCACAGTCAACAACCAATGCCTATGACATTGTCGTCACCGATACCTTGCCAACGGCAGGTATGGGTTTCGTGGGCATTGTAGGCGGTAGCACGACCTGTGCCAGCGTCACACCGAGCTTCACATCGCCGACGATTACGTTCAGCATCCCGTCGATCACATTGGCCTCAAGCAGTTGCGACATCGTCTACGAAGTGACTGTCGGCAATGACGTCGAGCCGAGTTCCAGCTACACGAACACGGCGGGTAGCAGCTACAGCACGCTGCCCGGTACGCCAACGGATGATCGCACCAAGAACACGAGCAATGATACGGCCACGTTCCAGACGGCCAGCCCAACGATCACCAAGTCAGTGACCAGTACCAGCCATGCTGATACGGGCACAGGCGCAGATAGCGACTTCGATCTGGCAATCGGTGAAGAAGTGACCTACACGCTGACGGTCACCCTGCCAGAGGGCACGACAGACAACGTTCGCGTCATTGACTTGTTGCCGCAGACAGGCGTTTCCTTCGAATACATCAGCTCGGAGATTGCGACTGTGGGCACGGGCATCACCCTGGGAAGTGGATCAGTCGGCACAGCCGGAACGTATGCAGCAGGTGCGGAAACGGTCACCTGGACGCTAGGCACCGTCACCAACCCGCCCGGTAATGGCGATACCCTGACTTTCGAAATCGTGGCCCGTGTCAATGATGTGGCCGCCAACGTGGGTCTCGTCACAGGTCAGGATGTCAATCTGGTCAATACGGGTCGCCTGATCTACGAAGACAGTACAGGTGCGGATCAGACACTCAACGATACCGATACGGTCGACTTGGTTGAGCCGGAACTCTCGCTGACAAAGGCGCGCGTCACCACGCCAAATCCGTTCGACGCCGGAGATAGCATCCAATACACGCTGACACTCAGCCACACGGCCCAATCAACGGCCAATGCTTATGACATCGTCGTAACCGATGTGTTCCCAACCACACTGACCAGTTTCGCCAGTGTAGATGGTGGCACTTGCACAGTTAGCGCGACCAACACATCGACAGCAGGACAGGTTGGCTTTACGGTTGCTCAACTCAACCTGGGTGCGACCTGTACCATCACTTACAGCATCACTGTGGGTGTTGATGTCGAGCCGGGGACGACCTATACCAACACGGCATCGGCTGTTTACAGCAGCCTACCCGGTACGCCTGCGGATGATCGTACGAACACCACACCAAACGATACGGCTACGTTCACCACACCCGGACCGAGTATCACGAAAGCGGTCTTCGGCACATCTGATGCGGGTAACCAGAACTATGCCATCGGCGAACTGGTGACATACCACATCATCGTGACACTGACCGAAGGCACCACGCGCGGCGTCACCGTCAGCGATGCACCACCATCCGGCACAGCGACCCTCACGCCCATCAGCATGAGCGTCCTGGGTGCGGTCGGCGGAACCGATACAGCCATCACGACTACAGGCGCTAACCTGAGTGCTACCGATACCGCCGCGCCGTTGTCCATCAACTTCGGTGATGTGACGAATCCGGCGGGCGGCACCAACCAGATTGTTCTGGAAGTCATCGCCCAGGTGACGGATGATGTCATCAACACAGGTCTGGTTGGCAATCAGGATACCAACGTGACCAATACGGCTACGCTGGCTTACACCGATGGCAACGATGCACCGCAGACTGAAAACGATACGGCCCAAATCAACTTTATTGAGCCAGAACTGACGCTGGCGAAAGATAACCAGCCGACAGGTGTCCCGGTTGCGGATGGCGGTGATACGCTGCAATTCCGTATTACCTTGACACACACCGCCAATTCACTGGCCGATGCCCATAACATCGTCGTAACAGATGTGCTGCCCACAGCTGGAATGAGTTACAACCCGGCGACGGGTATCGTTGGGGCCAGCACAACCTGCGTTGGTGTGACGTCCAGCTTCGCATCACCGAACATCACTTTCAATGTGCCGACGCTGGCCCTGGCGACGAATAGCTGTGACATCGTCTATAGCGTGACAGTCGGCACGGACGTCCAGCCAAGTTCGACGTATACCAACGTGGCGGATGCAGATTACGACTCATCGACTACGGTTGATGATCGTACCAAGTCGACCAATAGCGACGATGCTGAGTTCACGACACCCGGTCCGCAGTTGGTCAAGCGCATTGTGAGCACATCACTGGCGGATACTACCGATGGTCTCGATCTCGACCCGGATGTAGCCATTGGCGAAATCGTCACCTTCGAACTGGAAGCGACGATGGCCGAAGGGACCAGCAACAACGTATCGCTGGTCGATACCTTGCCAGCGACCTTCACGGTTGTGGATTCGGAAGTTTATGCCATTGGTAGCAACATCAGCGGTTCATCATTGACCGTGGGCACTGCCGGAACGGTTGCAGGCAATCAGGTGACGTTCAACTTCGGCAACATCGTCAATATGCCGGATGGTGTTACAACGGCTGCTGATCGCATCGTTGTGCGCATTGATGCGCGTCTGACAGATGATCCATCCAACGCTGATGGCCAGACCAAGACCAACACGGGCCAGCTCAACTACACCGATAGCACCAACGCGCCACAGTCCCTATCCGATACGGACGATATTGATGTGGTTGAACCTGCGCTTGTCATGACAAAAGCCTTCAGTGAAGCTCAAGTCGTGCGTGGCTCCATGCTCAACATGGTGCTGACTGTTACCAACAATGGCACGGCCCCGGCTTATGACATCGTGGTAAACGACATCTTTGCTGGTACCAACCCCACAGGCGACATTGACCTGAGCAAGGTCCGTATCAATAGCGTTACGGTGACATCTGAACCAAGTGGCGCCAATACCAATACCAGCAGCAGCGTGACGGGCACCTATGGCACCAGCCAGTTGATCGCCAATATCGCGCGTTTGATGCCAACAGAGACAGTCGTCTTGACAGTCAATATCACCATTGATCCAACAGCGACGCCTGTGCCGTTGCTGGGTACGGATGCGCTCGACAACACAGCCACCGTTGACTATGATTCCACGCCGGATGATGCCCAGCACAACGATGCCTCGGATCGTGATTACGACACGAATGCCAACGACACGCTGGAAATCATCATACCGACCATCACTGTCACCAAGGTCGATGATGTTGACCCTGTCAATGCGGGTGGTATCGTCATCTACACCATCACCGTCGAAAATACAGGCACGCCAGATGTTCCGGCTAACGATGTCATCGTCACGGATACGCTGCCGACGCCAACCGATGGTGTAACAGTCGTGTTGGTGACGCCTAGCCAGGGGACGTGTGGACCTGTTGTGGGGGGGCAATTAACTTGCTCGTTGGGCACCCTTCTCAGTGGTGCGAATGCAACCATCACCGTCCGTATGCGCGTTGATGCCGCAAATCGTCCGCAGCAGATGACCAACAACGTCAATGTCACCACACGTCAGGGTAACGATGAGGATGCTGACGAAACAACCGACATCGTTGATCAGATTGATCTGGAATTGGACAAGGTCGTCAGTCAAACGCAGCCAGCCGAAGGTGATACCATCACCTACACGCTGACCGCCAGCAACAACGGTCCTTCGGATGCGACCAATGTGGTTGTAACGGATACCTTGCCCAGTGGCTTGACCTATGTCCAGTTCATTCCGAACACGTTGCCATGTGTCTTCACAGATCCGACGCTGACCTGCACCTTCCCGACCCTGGATGCACTCGACTTTGTAGAAGTCGGCATCCAGGCCACCGTCGATACGGGCGCAGCCGCCCTGACGCAGCCCATCGTGAATGCTGCGGCCGTCATCGCTGATGAAAGCGGCGGCGCAGGTTATCCTGATGAAACGGACAACACCAACAACGAAGATACGGCCCCGATCACAGTTACAACGGTTGACCTGGCTGTTGTGAAGTCAGTCACGCCGACTGCACCGTCAGAAGGCGACATCGTGACCTATACCATCCAGGTGACGAACAATGGTCCCGCCAATGCGACTGGCGTGGTCGTGACCGATACGCTCCCGGCTGGCCTGACCTACGTCAGCAATAACAGCGCCAGTACCGGGACCACATATGCGCCAGCAACAGGGGAATGGGCTATTGGCGATCTGACAATTGGAGCCAGCATCCAACTGGAAATCAGGGCGCGTGTCAACGCCGGTACAGCCGGAACGCAAATTACCAATACGGCCTCGCTGACCGATGTCGATCAGACGGACCGTGACCCCACCAATAACAGTGACGACGCCGTTATCGTAGTCGATGGCCTCGATCTGGAAGTCATCAAGACGGTCAATAACACTATCCCGCAGGAAGGGGATACGATCACATACAGCATTCTGCTGCGTAATTTGGGTGCGGCCAACGGAACAGGCATCACTGTAACCGATGACCTCAATGGGGTAACAGGTATCACCTACGTCAGCCATACGGCACCAGGCAGCACCAGCTACAACCCGGCAACAGGCCTATGGACGGTTGGCAGCCTGAACGCTAACCAATCGCTGACGCTGACCGTGGTTGCAACTGTGGATGCGGGCGCTGCTGCCCTGACGCAGCCCATCATCAACAATGCCGCTGTGTCCGCTGTCGATCAGACAGATGTCAATCCAGACAATGATGACGATGATGCGGCTATCAATGTGCTGCCGCTGGACCTGGCTGTGACCAAAGTGGTTGATAACAACACGCCGGTTCCGGGTGAGCAGATTACCTACACGATTACCGTCATCAACAATGGCCCAGCCAATGCAACCGGTGTGGTCATCAGCGATGCACTCGATGCCAACTTGACCTTCATCTCGGCTGCGCCGATAGGTGTATATGACAGCGTCACGGGCCTGTGGACGATTGGTAACCTGAATGCAGGCGTTAACCAGACGCTGACGATTGTCGCCCAGGTAAACGGTGCGGCAACAACGGGCACAGTCATCCCGAATGTGGCTGCAGTCCAATCGGTTGACCAGACAGACAGCGATCCGACCAATGACCAGGATGACGCTCCGGCGACCGTCGGCGGTCTGGATCTGGTGGTCACCAAAGTCGTGGATGATGCCACCCCGCGTGAGGGCGATACGATCAACTACACGATCACCGTCGAAAACCTGGGTGCTGCGAATGCTACCGGCGTCATCATCGAAGACATCGTCCCGGCTGGCGTGACTTTTGTGTCATCCAGTGCGACAGTGGGCAGCTACAACAGTGTCAGCAACTTGTGGACTGTCGGTCCGCTGGCTGTGACACAAACAGCCTCGCTGATCATCACCGCGACGGTTGATAATGGTACATCCGGCACGACCATCGACAACATCGCAACACTCAACAGTGTCGATCAGCCGGATGCCGACCCCGACAACAACCAGGATAACGCTAGCATCACCGTCGAAGCGGTTGATCTGGCGATTACCAAAGTCGTGGACAACGCGGGGCCATCCCAGGGCGATACGGTGACCTATACGATCACCGTCACGAACCTAGGCGAAGGCGATGCCACAGGCGTCGTCGTGACTGAAGACTTACCAGCCGATGGTGTCAGCTTGTCGCTTCTGAACAACACGCCATCCCAGGGCAGCTTCACGCTGGCCCCACCGAACAGTACCTGGGCAGTGGGTGATCTGGCAGCCAATGCCAGCGCGATCCTCACCCTCACCGTGCGTGTGGAAGTCCCGAATGGTCTGATCGTGAATACGGTCACCGTGACAGGCGATCAGCCTGACCCGGATACCAGCAACAACGAGGATCAGGCAGCAATCGCGCTCAATGGTACCGATCTGGCTGTGACCAAGGTCGTCGATAACGATGTGCCGTTCCATGGAGACCAGATTGTCTACACCATCGTAGCCAGCAACCTGGGGCCGAACGATGCCACTGGCGTCTATGTCGATGACATCCTGCCTGCGGGTCTAGACTATGTCTCTGATGACAGCGGCGGTAGCTTCAACAGCACAACGGGCGACTGGACCATTGGCGACCTGGCCAGTGGTGCCAGTGCTACGCTCAACATCACCGTGACTGTCATCGATACGAGCGGATCGATTACCAACACTGCGGAAATCATTGGCGATCAGCTCGATCCGAACCTGGACAACAATACCGATGTCGAAGAAATCATCGTCGGCGGGGCGGACCTCAGCCTGACGAAAGTTCGGTTGGTGAGCGGCACGAAGACGGGTGATCTGGTTACTTATGTCCTGACGGTCGTCAATGATGGCCCGAATCCAGTCAGTGGCGTGGAAGTTACCGACTACATGCCAGAACCGATTACTTACGAATCGGCGACACCATCCAAGGGCACGGTTAGTTCGCCACCGGATGCACCCGTTATCTGGTCAGTAGGTGACCTGGCTATTGGTGAGTTTGCCACCCTGACGATCAACGGGCGTATCAATGATCGCTATGGCAGTACGACCAATGTCGCAGAAGTGACTGACGCCAGCCTGCCTGACATCGATTCCACACCGGGCAACCGCGCCGGTGGGGAAGATGACATGGCCAGCACCACCGGGCCAGTGGTCAATGTGCCACCGCCCGCAGGTGCCTCAGAAGAAGAAATGCCGGAATCCGTATCCGTACCGGGTATTGGTGGCGCTTTTGGCCAACCCGTATGCAGCTATAGCTGTGTGTCCTACCAGTTCTATCACACTAACCGGGACGGCAACTGGGAAATCTATCGCCTGGGTGATATCCCTGGCCAACCCGATGCCAACCCGAACCTGACCCAGGGTACAGGCGAAGGTATCGATGACATCGCACCAAGCCGCTCGCCCAATGGCGAATGGATCGCTTTTGCCTCAAATCGTGATGGTAACTGGGAAATCTACGTGGGTTCTGTCGATGGCACCGAGCAACGGCGCGTCACCTACAACAACATCGCCATTGATACTGATCCCGTCTGGGGGCCAACCAACGCGGTCGTTTACGAGAGCAGCCGTGATGGTAACTGGAACCTCTACATGATCGATATGACAACCGGTACTGAAGTTCGTCTGACGGATGACGATGCCAGTGACCTGAATGCCTCCTGGGCACCTTCAGGCGACCGCATTATCTTCCAGAGTGACCGCAGCGGCACATGGCAAATCTACGAACTGAATCTGACGACCGATACGCTGCGCGTTCTCAGTGATGGCAATGGCCAGGACTTCGATCCGCAGTACTCACCCGATGGTCAGCAGATCGTGTTCCGCAGCTACCGGGGCGATGCCGATGACACCAGCGTCCTATATGTCATGAATCGGAATGGCGGCAATGTTCGTGCCATCAGTGACAATGCTGGCAATGCAACCAATGCCTCCTGGTCACCGGATCGTAACTTGATTGCTTATCAGTCAGACATCAATGGCGACCTGGACGTCTTCGTCCACGACCTGACTACGGGTCAGACGCGACAAGTCACCGATAACGACATTGATGACTACGCGCCGACCTGGTTGTGCAGCACGACCCACATCCTGTTCACATCGGACATCGATGGCGACCCGAATATCTACGAAGTGGACGCCGCGCCGATGCAAGCCGACCCGGTCAGTGTCGAAGATAAGGATGAGGTGATTCAGCGTACCGATAGCACCTTCGATGACATCTATCCTGAAGGCGCACCGACTGAGGAAAATGCCAGCCGTGAAGGTCGCTTGCCGGATGTTGGCAGTCTCAACTACGGCACACAAACTGACTATCTGCCAGTGGATACCAGCGTCACCCGTGTGGACACCTCATCACAGCGTGGCACTGTCTGGCAGCCCATCAATGGGTGTGGATGTGAGGATTGCCTCAGCGAGCAGGATGAATAGTGGAGAATAGGTCATAACACTGTTCTATCATCGCCGAATAAAGAGCAAAGGCCGACGACATGTTGGCCTTTGTCGTTTTGATGACTTTTTATCATGCTGAGATCGGCGAATAATCGTTAATCCCTACTGGCGGGTTGAGTCAGGTCTTCCCATGCTTCCTGCAAAAAATGACTGAAGGCGGTGCTCAACAGCGTTACTTCTCGCCCTTGATGTCGCGCTGCAACAATCGTGCGCTGGACCGGATTGTGGGACATCTCGCGGAATACTAAGCCCTCGTTTGAGTGAATCTGTACTGAACACG
Source organism: Anaerolineaceae bacterium (assembly GCA_002699585.1). Lineage (GTDB taxonomy): Bacteria > Chloroflexota > Anaerolineae > Aggregatilineales > Phototrophicaceae > Phototrophicus. The sequence continues at coordinate 35,297 of PABP01000021.1, forward strand.
CTGGCACCAGCGAAATGCCGATGCCCAACCGCACCAGCTCAATCACTGTCGATAAGTGTGATGTCTGATAAATCGTTGGCGGATCGATTTTCTGGACATAACAAAACGCATCTAACTGATCGGATAGGCAATCTTGATCGGACAGCCGAATAAATGGAATATCCCTCAAGGTATCGGCTTCAATTGTCGATGTAGAGGCTAAGGTATGCGTTTCTGGTATGGCGATGTACAGCGATTCCTCAAACACTGGCTCTGTGGTGATGTGCTTATTGGCAATCGGCAGGCTGACAAAAGCGACATCCAACTCAGCACTCATAAGCTGATCGATGAGGTTGTTAGTCATATCCTCTCGAATTTTCAGCGTTGCTTCAGGATAGGCTTTCTGAAAACGAGATACTGTCTGGTAGAGTAAATAAGAACCCAGGGTGGGGATAATGCCGACCGACAGCGTGCTGACTTCCGGCTTGAATCCATCTGTTAGCGCGTACTTCGCCTGCTGCACATCGGAAATAATCGAACACGCGCGCGGGTAAAACAAATTGCCCGCCTCGGTAATCGTAATGCGCCGCCCCAGTCGATTGAATAGCTTGCGCCCCAGCTCATTTTCAAGATTGATGATTTGTTGGCTCAGTGATGGCTGCGTGATGTTACAGCGCACGGCCGCCTGACTGAAGCTGCCCGTTTCGACTACAGCGACGAAATATTCCAGTTGATGTAATTCCATATTCCGACCAACTCTATTATAGGAAATACCTATCAATGAATAGGTAACAATACTTTAAAACTATACTAGGGTTTGTTATCCTTAAGTAGGGTAGAAAATAACAACCTTTTATAGAGGAGCATATGAACACTGAAGGTAAATGTCCCTTTACTGGTGGTTCTAATACAGCGGTTGGTACCCGGTCAAATCGCGACTGGTGGCCCAATCAGCTAAATTTGAAAATTCTGCATCAAAACTCGCATCTGTCCGATCCGATGACTAAGGATTTCGACTATGCAGCGGAATTCAATAGCCTTGACCTGGACGCTGTTATTCAGGATCTCCATGAATTAATGACGGATTCCCAGCCTTGGTGGCCCGCTGACTATGGTCACTACGGACCTTTGTTTATCCGAATGGCTTGGCACAGCGCAGGCACCTATCGTACGGGTGATGGGCGTGGCGGGGCGTCGTCCGGCACGCAGCGCTTTGCCCCGCTCAATAGTTGGCCGGATAACGCCAACCTCGACAAGGCGCGCCGTTTGCTCTGGCCCATCAAACAAAAATACGGTAAGAAAATCTCCTGGGCGGACTTGATGGTCCTTGCCGGGAATGTTGCCCTGGAGTCTATGGGCTTCAATACCTTCGGCTTTGGCGGCGGTCGCGAAGATATCTGGGAACCTGAAGAAGATATTTACTGGGGTTCTGAAACCACATGGCTCGGCGATGAACGCTATAGTGGCGAACGTGACCTTGAGAACCCACTAGCAGCCGTTCAAATGGGCCTGATTTACGTCAATCCTGAAGGGCCAAATGGCAACCCTGATCCGGTCGCTGCTGGACGTGATATTCGTGAAACGTTCGCACGCATGGCAATGAACGATGAGGAAACGGTCGCGCTTACAGCAGGTGGCCACACTTTTGGCAAGACGCATGGCGCGGGCGATGCTGCTCTCGTCGGTCGTGAACCAGAAGGTGCGCCGATGGCCGCCCAGGGTCTGGGTTGGCTGAGCACACACGCAAGTGGCTTAGGTGTCGATACCATAACGAGTGGTATCGAAGGTGCCTGGACCCCAAACCCAATTCAGTGGGACTCAGGGTATTTTGATGTACTGTTCGGCTATGAATGGGAACTGGTGAAAAGTCCGGCTGGGGCATGGCAGTGGACCCCCAAAGACCTGGCAGAAGCAGATCATGCGCCGCAAGTCGATGGGTCTGGTGAACGCGTGCCGATCATCATGACCACCGCTGATATGGCCATGCGTTTTGATCCGATTTACGAGCCGATTTCGCGCCGCTTCCACGAGAACCCGGAAGAATTCGCGGATGCATTTGCGCGTGCCTGGTACAAGCTCACACATCGTGATATGGGTCCTCGTTCGCGCTATCTCGGTTCGCTGGTGCCAGAAGAAGAACTGCTGTGGCAGGATCCCATCCCATCAGTCGATCATGAACTGATTGACGAAAGTGACATCGCCGCTCTCAAAGAGACGATCCTGGCATCGGGCCTGTCGATTCCTCAACTTGTCTCGACTGCCTGGGCCTCCGCTGCGACATTCCGTGGTTCGGATAAGCGCGGTGGGGCAAATGGTGCCCGTATTCGCCTTGCTCCCCAGAAAGATTGGGAAGTTAACCAACCGACGCAATTGGCTAAAGTGTTGGAAGTCTTGGAAACAATTCAAACCCAGTTCAACAGTGAACAGTCTGGTAACAAGAAAGTCTCACTGGCTGACCTCATCGTTTTGGGTGGCTGCGCAGCCGTTGAAAAGGCAGCAAAGAATGCTGGCTACGATGTGACTGTGCCCTTTACCCCCGGTCGTATGGATGCTTCCCAGGAGCAGACCGATGCCGAGGCCTTTGAGGTATTGGAGCCATACGCAGATGCGTTCCGTAACTATCTCAAAGCAGCCTACTCGGTGTCAGCCGAAGAACTCATGGTTGACCGCGCGCAACTGCTAACCCTGACAGCACCTGAGATGTCCGTTCTGCTAGGTGGCATGCGCGTCTTGAACGCCAACACAGATCAGTCTCAGCACGGTGTCTTCACAGATAAGCCGGAAACGTTGACAAACGATTTCTTCGCGAATTTGCTCGACATGAATACGGTTTGGACGCCCACGTCTGAAGAAGAATCCGTATTCGAGGGCCGTGACCGTGCTTCGGGCGAGTTGAAATGGACAGGTACGCGTGTTGATCTCGTATTCGGATCAAACTCCCAGTTGCGTGCGATTGCCGAGGTCTATGGGTCCGATGATGCGCAAGAGATGTTTGTGCACGATTTCGTCGCTGCCTGGGACAAGGTCATGAACCTGGATCGTTTCGATCTCTCTTAATCTTGTCACAGCATGACATAGTCGCTTAACGAAAAAGACCGTCACAAAGACGGTCTTTTTTGCTGCGGGGAGGACAGGATTCGAACCTGCGGTCGGGGTATAAGCCCGACAACCGCTTAGCAGGCGGCCCCAATCAACCACTCTGGCACCTCCCCAAAAATATAGAATTATGAAGGTATTGCGGAGAGGACAGGATTCGAACCTGCGGTACCCTTGCGGGCACGACGGTTTTCAAGACCGTTGCCTTCAACCACTCGGCCACCTCTCCAAGCCGGGGTTCGGCCAATGACGGTGTATCCTAGCATACGGCCCATATGACGTCAATGCTAAGGTCACTCAAATTGGGATTGAATCAGGCAGATGACAGCCCTAAAAGAGAGCCAATTGCTGCGGTGGCCGCTGACCGCCTAATAGAACATAGGGTGACATCTGCTGCGGGTTGCGGATGCCCAGGCGGCTCAGTTGGCCCAGATCGCGCAGCCGACGCTCACGGCGCGCTTTCAGGATGGCTTCGGCTGCTTTGATGCCCACGCCCGGTACGCGCAGCAGTTGCGACCGATCTGCTGTCATCAGATCAATCGGATTCTGGCGTAGATAGATGTCGGCCCAGGCTTGTTTGGGGTCGACGTCGGTACGCAAGTTGCCATCACCCAGGAAGGGCAGGTCTTCCACATCCCAGGCGTAGTCTCGCAGTAAGAAACTCGATTGATACAGGCGATGCTGGCGCGTCTTTGATGCTGCCGCCAGATTATCAAAAGGCGTATCTACCACTGGGCTGAACGCAGAATAATAGGTACGGCTCAAACCGAGTTTATTGTATAGATTATCGCTCAGGCTCAATAGCTCCAGGTCGGTATCGCCAACTGCGCCGACCACAAACTGGGTCACAATGCTGGCCCGGATGCGATCATGATTCTGCTTGATCTCATGTGCGCGTTGGAGCTGTACGAGTAACTCTTGCATAAAGCCTTTCTTGGGGGCAAGTGCCTCCAGCCGTTCTTTGGTTGGCCCCTCAAGATTAATCGATACACGATCCGCGATTTGCATAGCACGCAGCAGTTGATCATATTCAGCACCCGGCATAATCTTCAGGTGAATATAGCCAGTGTACCGATGCTTTTGCCTCAGGATCTCTGCGGCATCAATGATTTTATCCTGCGAAGTAACGCCACCCTTGATGATGCCCGATGATAAAAACAAGCCGTCGATTTGCTTGGCTTGCTGCATAACAACTGTCGCATGGGCAATTTCATCGGGCGTCAGCGTGACACGCGTCGTCTTACTGCGCCCCGCCCGGAATGGACAGTAATTGCAATTACGCTCGCAAGCGCTGGTAATCATCGTTTTCAGGACAGGCTTAGAGCCTCGCGGCGTCTGAACATGTGAGATGCAGTCCGCAAAATCAAAGGTGCTCCGCCCACGCTGGACCTGTGTCTGTGCTTCATGGAAAGGCGTGTCACCTGCTGGTTCAAACAGCGTGACATCGCCCATTTTTGTCAGTTTTTCAAAGACAGTGCTGCTACTGGGTGCAGGCATGGCGGCGGTTCCGATTTCATCAGCGAACAACTCACTCAATTATAGAACAAATGATCTTGTAGGGCAAGGCGGCAATTGTCGAGCTTCCCGGTGGCGACTATACTGATTAGAGTGGTCATCATAGAAAGTGCGCATGCATTGGAACTCATAATAGGTGTTCTTTATCTAGCGATTTTGATATTTCTTGCGCCAACGACGAGAGAAAAAGACGATCCCTCTCCCTGGTATCGGTTGGCACTGATTGGTCTGCCCGTACTGATGATCTTCCTGGGGACCAATGTGTTGCTGGCAGCCGTGGCACCGACTGAGCTAGCCTATGACATCACGCGCGAAACAGCCCTGATTTATGCGGGCTTTGCCGCTACATTGTCAGGCATGGCCTGGTATGTCATTCAAAAACGGACGCTGCGCATCTGGGTGTCGCGCTTTGTCCTGCCAGGTGGCACTTACGACCCGGATAGGGCCACGCATACAGTCGCGGTGGTTGTTGCCCTATTTATGATCGTCTATACGGGGGCCTCATTTGTCCTGCTCGGTGGCCTGGATGGCATCGCCGATGCTATCTCACAATCGCAGCCCGGACTCCTTGAAATTTCAGCAACAGCCTTCCGATTTGTAGCTGTCGCATTTATCGGTGTCGGCGCCTTGCTTCATCGTGACATCAATGCCACCCTGGACCGCCTGGGTCTAACAGTCCCAACCTGGCGTGAATTCATTGTTGGCTTGGGGATGGGACTATTAGCTTTTGGGTTGATGATTGTTGGCAGCATCATCTGGACATTGCTGTCCTCACCAGAGGCCATTAGTAGTGTCAATGAAACATCGATGGAACTGGTATCGGCCTACGGTGATACGCTCTTGATGGCGCTGCTGTTCGCATTTCTTTCTGGCTTCAGCGAAGAATTGCTTTTCAGGGGTGCTATACAGCCTGTATTTGGCCTCATCCCAACCTCAATTTTCTTTGGGCTGATGCATGTGCAATACTGGTTTACACCAGCAATCTTGATTATCGTCGTGGTGGGGTTGTTGTTTGGCTGGCTCCGTATGCGTTATTCGACGACATCCGCCATCACCGCCCACCTCGTATACAATTTTCTGCCCTTTTTGCTGATTAGTGTGCTCAATACAACCAGTTGAGAATTCATGATGCAACGACATGCCACTTTTCCTATAGTCATATATCTTGCACTGCTTTTTGCTTTGGTATCAACTGCTTCGGCCCAATCGAATACGACTATTCGGGAGCGCGTCGTTATGTCGTTCCCACAGAGCGTATATTTTGAATTGTTCATTCCTGGCTCAGCCGGGACCATCGACGAACTGTCATTGACGCTCCAGATTGATGGACAGGTAGCTCAAAACATCGATTTTGCTTCAGGCAATTCCATTGACCGTCGCGGCGATGATCGCTATGTGAGTTACACACTCACATTCGCAGAATCCAGCGCGCCAAAGCTTTTCGACGTCATCCATTACAGTTGGCAGGGCAGGGTCGGCGGTGAAGACATCAGCTATTCCGGCGAGGAGCTATACGCAGACCGAAACGTGGATTGGACGACAGCATCCAGCGAAGATGGTCGTATCAAGCTCGTTTCAGACCGCCGTGTTGTGCTTGCCAGTGAAATTTTCTCACGCTATGATGCCACCCTCGGCTTAATGCAAGAAAAGACACAGCGCACACCCGACCTGGAGCTAGCTTTTTACCTCAATGATGATTTGCCAGCCTGCCCGGTGAATGCAGATGGTGAGCCAATCATAGAAGCTGTCGCGAATTATGTTCTCGTCACAATCCCCTGCGATACTGAGTTACTCGATAGCGTGCTAGCAGCAAGCGATTATCAGTTCATCCAATCAGAGCGCAATGCCAATATTGAGTCTGACTTGATAGGGCCGCTCATTGATGCCTATTATCTCCCGCTGTGGGAGGGCGTCAGGGTGCCGGATTGGTTCCGCTATGGTTTGCAGACATTTTTCTTGCCGCGCGGCGATGCTGGCAACCTAGCGATAGCCCGTCAGGTTGTGCGCAGTGGGGGGACATTCCGACTTTCCGATATGGCCACGATCCCGCTTACAACGTCGCTCCAAACGGATTGGCAAGCGCAGGCGCATGGCATGGTACTGTATCTGGCATCCCGGCACGGCGTCAATGAATTCTTTGAGTTTGCACGCTCTATCGGACCTTACCAGACATTTGAGGAAGCCTATGAGGCAATCATCGGTGATGACTACGAAGCACTGATACCGGATTGGGAAATTTGGTTGTTTTCTGATGCTGCCGATATGGCATTTGGTTATACGCCGTATCTTGAAACAACACCTACAATTCCGCCGACGCCAACCGTCACACCCAGCTACGTCGTTCCTACGGCGACTGTGACACCGACCTCGACACCTTTTATGACGGATACGCCACGTCCGACGCGCACACCTGTGCCACCAACAGCTACGATCACGCCACTGCCTGCGGAGGGCTTTGTCGTGCGGGCCACAGCGACCAGCACGCCAATACCAGAGCCACCTGATGGAACCATCGAGATTCCAGGCATTGGCGCGCTTTCGGATATTCAGATCATTGTGCTGGCGGTCGGTGGCCTCATTGCGCTGGCGTTTGTGCTCATCGCGATCTTCTCGCGTGGCCCGCGGGACAATCGCTGAGGCGACAACAACACGTAAATTGATAGGACAATCATGACGAATATTTTGCAATATGATCTCCCTGAATTGACCGAATTGCTCGTATCCTGGGGAGAGCCGCGTTTTCGTGTTAAGCAAGTCTGGGACTGGCTTTACGAGAAGCGCGTCACACAATTTGATGACATGACCAATCTACCGCAGAATTTGCGCGATCATCTAAATGAAGAAATGACGATTGGCTCGCTGGAACAGGTGGTTGAGCAGTCCAGCGAGGATGGTACGACCAAGCGTCTCTACAAGCTAGATGATGGCCAACTCATCGAATCCGTGCTGATGCCCTACGATGATCATCGACGTACGGCTTGTATCTCGTCGCAGGCGGGATGTGCGATGGGTTGCGTCTTCTGTGCGACAGGGCAGATGGGTTTTGCGCGTAATCTGACAAGTACTGAAATTTTCGAGCAAGCCTATCGCTTTGCTCAGTTGCTGGCTGAGGATGGTGAGCGTCTCAGCAATGTCGTCCTGATGGGTATGGGCGAACCTTTCCATAATTATGATGCCGTCATGGAAGCCATCCATCGGCTGATTAACGACCTGGGTATTGGCGCGCGGCATATCACCGTCAGTACCGTTGGCCTCGTGCCACAGATCAGGCGTTTTGCTGATGAAGGATTGCAGGTATCTTTGGCCATCAGCCTGCACAAAGCGACAGATGCGGAACGCACGCCGCTGATGCCAATCAACAAACGTTGGAACATTATGGAGCTAATGGATGCCTGTCACGAGTACGTTGCCAAAACCAACCGCCGTGTGACGTTCGAATGGGCAGCCATCGCTGGTGAGAACGACACGCCAGAGGAAGCCCAAAAACTGGGTCGGTTGCTCCAGGGGTTGAACTGCCACGTCAATATCATTCCGCTGAACCCCACCGGTGGCTATGCAGGACGTCCAGCAGACCCGGAAGCGATCAACAATTTTATTGACATTCTTGAGCAATATAGCGTCAGCGCAACGGTGCGCGTTCGGCGTGGCATTGATATTGACGCGGGCTGTGGCCAACTCAAGTCAAAAGTGATTGCACCGGGTGATATCGCCTAGTGAAGCCCAATATATTGCTTGTTGGGCCTCATAGATAGACATTCTAGTTTCGATATTGGATTTGACCATGCGGTCCATCGTTTTGGTGATTTGACGCGCGTGCGGTATTTTTAGGTGTCGAAAAAAATCGAAAATGGGCGTGAGGGTTACCAATGAAATATACACATTTGGGCGCGACGGGCTTGACTGTATCTCGCATCTGTTTGGGGATGATGAGTTACGGTAGCCAAACATGGCGCGAATGGGTACTGGAATATGACGACGGCTATCCGATTGTCAAGCGGGCAGTCGAGCTGGGTGTCAATTTCTTTGATACCGCAAACGTCTATTCAACGGGGGTGAGTGAAGAAGTCACGGGCAAATACCTCAAGGAATTCTTTACCAGTCGCGATCAATATGTACTTACAACCAAGGTCTTTGGCAAAATGGGGGATGTTCCCAATATGCAGGGACTCTCTCGTAAACACATAATGGATGCGGTCGATGCTTCGCTGCGTCGCCTGGGTGTGGACTATATTGACCTGTATCAGATACATAGATGGGATTACAACACGCCCATCGAAGAAACGATGGAAGCACTGCACGACGTAGTCAAGTCAGGCAAGGTGCGCTATATCGGTGCTAGCAGTATGTGGGCCTGGCAGTTTAGCAAGGCGCAATATACAGCCGTTCTCAACGGTTGGACGCGCTTTGTCTCCATGCAAAACCATTATAGCCTCATCTACCGTGAAGAAGAACGGGAGATGAACCCGCTGTGTGAAGATATGGGCGTTGGTCTGATACCCTGGTCACCATTGGCGCGGGGCTTCCTGGCAGGTAATGTAAGCCGATTGGAAGGTGCCCAGACGATTCGTGCGCGTACTGATCCTTATATGTTGGATTGGCGTGATGTGGACTTCGATACGCGCGATCGGGTGGCGGAACTTGCCGAGCGTCATGGTGTGACAGCGGCGCAGATTGCTCTCGCCTGGATTTTACAGCGCCCCGCTGTGACCAGCCCGATTGTGGGTGCCACCAAACTGCACCACATCGAACAAGCCGCATCGGCTGTTAAGCTTGTCTTGAGCGAGGACGAAGTCGACTATATTGAAGAACCCTACCGTCCCAGGCCGATACACGGGCACAACTAAGGGATATGTAGATGGAAGTTGTTCTAAAAGTCCGTGCGGTGATCGTGCAGAACAACCAGATGCTGCTAGTGGAGTTCGATGACGAAACCGGCCTGCACTATAATCTGCCCGGTGGCACAGTAGAAGCAGGTGAGTTCCTGGAAGATGCGCTGGTCCGCGAAGTGCAGGAAGAGACATCAGCCCAGGTTTTTGTGGAGCAGTTGATGCTCACGCATGATTATCTTCCAGATATATCGCCAAATGACTATGGCGAGAAGCGCATTCTGACACTGGTGTATCGCTGTGGGCTGGTACCCGATGGCCCTGACCCGCATATGCCAGCGAAACCAGATGACAACCAGACAGCGGTTCGCTGGATTGAAATCGACAAGCTGCATACCATCTGGCTGTTACCAGAAATTGTCGATGACCTATGGGCAGTGCTTCGCTAGTAAAGTCGTAAATCCAAAAGAGTGTTCTGCTGAAGAACACTCTTTTTATGTCGGGTCATAAGGCCGCAATTTCATCAGGATGCACGATGGTGCGCATACTGCTCGGCGGCTTATTGTTGAGTATCTCCTCAATCGCTTCTTCGATTTCCGGCGTGAGGTTAATCTTCAGTGCTTCCAGGTTCGAGAGAACATGCTGCGGCTTGGTTGCGCCCGTAATGACGCTATCAACATGATGATGTTTCAGCGCCCATGCCAGCGCCAACGCCGCTGGTTTGACTTCGATCTGGGTCGCCAGTTGGCTGATCTTGCGGGCACGCTCTAGCCGGAATTCAGCAAATCCTTCTTTGATGAAATCCTGATCGAAAGTCGCCGCGCGGCTGTCCCCTGGAATTCCCTTATCGTACTTGCCTGTCAACAATCCGCCTGCCAATGGCGACCAGACGACTAAGCCAATACCATGTTGGCCCAATGTATCCTCCAGGCCACCTTCGACAGCGTGTCGGTCAAGCATATTGTAGATTGGCTGCTCGACAACTGGGCGGTAAGCGTTAAACTGGTCGGCTGCCTGGACCGCTTCGTCGATTTGGCTGCCCGTCCACATGCTGGTGCCCCAATACAGGATTTTCCCCTGGCGAATCAAATCCTCGATTGCGCGAACTGTCTCATCAACCCGCGTATGAGGGTCATAACGATGGCAGAAGAAAATGTCGATATAGTCCGTTCCCAGGCGCTTCAGCGATTTTTCCACGGATTGCATGATGTTCTTGCGTGATAGCCCCTGATCGTTGACATCCTCGCTCATCGGGAAGAAAGTTTTGGTGCTGACGACCAGCTTGGTACGATCATAGTCCTTGATGACGTCGCCAACCGTTTCTTCTGCGCCACCATGGGCGTAAATGTTGGCTACATCGATGAAGTTGATGCCATTATCGATAGCCGTGCGCAGGCAGGCTATGGACTGCTCGTCATCGACATGTGAACTGCCGTAGGTCAGCCATGCACCGATAGAAATGGCGCTGACTTGCATGCCGGTCGTGCCTAACCGCCGATATTCCATAATAAACATCTCCTGATCGCTAGGGCATCTGATGACTGTATTATAGCGCCTATCTGGTTTGACCCTGTTGGTTTGCTAAGGCTAATGTGGCTTGCGCTGGCGCATCCGCCAATAGCTTACTGAGGCCCAGGTGCGGTACAATGACTTCATAGATGCACGGACAAATGAAAGTTACTCGCTTTTGACACCACAGATAAAAATCGCACCCTCGATACTGGCTGCCGATTTCGCGCGGTTGGGGAAACAGGTAACAGAGGCCCAGGAATCTGGGGCGGACTGGCTGCACTTCGACGTCATGGATGGTCGTTTCGTGCCCAATATCTCAATGGGAATGCCGATCCTGCGCTCACTAAAACGAGTTGCGACGATTCCGATTGATGTTCACCTTATGATCGTTGAACCTGAGCGCTATGTGCAGGCGTTTGCCGACGCGGGTGCGGCCAGCATCAGCGTCCATATTGAGGCGTCGCCGCACTTACATCGCACATTGACGCTCATCAAAGAATCCGGTTGCCGGGCGGGGGTTGCGATTAATCCCCATACGCCAGCTTCTTTTTTGCAAGAAGTGCTGCCATTGCTCGATATTATCAATGTGATGACTGTCAATCCGGGCTTCGGTGGCCAGTCCTTTTTGGATTTCACGCTCAAGAAAATCAGCGAATTGCGCCAGATGGCTACTGCTATCCATAAAGATATTGATATTGAGGTCGATGGTGGCATCAATACCGAGACTGCACCGAAAGCAATCCAGGCAGGGGCCAATGTTCTGATCGCTGGGACGATGATTTTCGGCAATGCAGATGGTATCAAGTCGGGTATTGACGAACTACGCGCTGCAGCTGATATAGCAACATCCATTTGATATGGGTGCGTTTTCTCAGTAACTATTCAGCAAGTGAACGGTTAGAACTATTACAGTGGTCGTTTTGATGTGGGTCAGCGGGCATGCTCAATCGGAATAAAGTGCTATACATCGACGGACATGAATTCCGCCGCCTATTTACAGGCGGCGTGGACTGGCTGTCCCAGCATGTCGATACCATCAACAACCTCAATGTGTTCCCTGTGCCGGATGGCGATACCGGGACCAACATGCTGCTGACCGTCCAAAAAGCCCAATCCTTTGTCGACAAGCTGGCTGATGACCATATTGGCCGTATGACTGAAACGCTGGCGACAGGGGCCCGTTATGGGGCGCGCGGTAACTCCGGCACGATCTTATCTATGTTACTACGCGGATTTGCCCAGGGTTTGGCTGCTTGTGAAGTCATGGATGCTCAGGCATTATCTGTTGCCTGTCGGCACGCTGTTGACTATGCCTACGAAACCGTTCGCTCTGTGATGACACCCCAGGAAGGCACGATTCTGACGGTTGCTGAAGCAGCCGCGGCGTCAGTGGAATCGCTCATCCAATCAGAATCTAATCTCTTTAAGTTGCTGGATGCGATGATCCAGGCGGCTGGTAAGACTTTAGAGGAAACGCCCGAATTACTGCCAGTGCTCAAAGATGCGGGCGTTGTGGATTCCGGCGGGGCGGGGTTGGTTGCATTGCTGGAAGGCTTCCAACAGGCTGCAACTGGCGAGGCTGTTCAAGCAAGCGTTTTTGGAACGATCATAACCCGCCAGATGTCTTATTCTGCGAATGGCGTTGCTCAACAGACAACCGTAACCTCGCCACCCCCAGATGACCCTGAAGGCTATGGCTATGATGTCCAATTCCTGATGCTGGGTGATGATCTCGACGTTGCCAAAGTCCAGGCTGACATCAGTGCGATGGGATGGTCACCACTCGTTGATGGCGATAAGAACATGATTAAAGTGCACATCCATGTGCACAATCCGGCTGTGCCCCTGGATTACGCTATTCAATCCGGCGCGCAGCTTGATGACATTGTTGTGGAGAATATGCAGCGTCAATACGAAGCTTTCGCAAGCGGTTCACAACCGGGTCACAATGGCGAAAATCCCGCTGCAACAGACGACATCGCTGTGATTGCTGTTGTGCGTGGCGACGGACTGCATGACATCTTCATCGAATATGGCGTGACAGCCATTGTTGAGGGCGGCCAGACCATGAACCCCAGCACAGGTGATTTGCTGGCGGCTGTGGATGCCTTACCCAATCGCCGTGTCATCCTGCTGCCAAATAATAAGAACATCATCCTGGCCGCACGCGGTGCAGCCGATATCAGCGACCGACAGATTACAGTCGTTCCGACACAGTCTATTCCCCAGGGATTAGCGGCGTTATTGGCCTTTGGCGATTATAAAGACGATGCATCATGGGAGATGTTGACCGAGCATATGCACGATGCTGCCGCGTCGGTCCTCACGCTGGAAGTTACAAAGTCCACGCGTAGGGTCGACAAGCTCGGCGACATTTCTATTCAGGATGGCGATTTTCTGGTCTTAGCGGATGGCAAAGCATCATCATCATCAGCCGATATGTTTGACGCGATTCTGGCGGCATTTGCGACGGTTGACCTGGACCAGCGTGAGCTGGTAACGATCTACTATGGCGCGGATGTCACATCGGAACAAACCGCGTTACTAATCGAAAACTTGCATGCTGCGTATCCTCAACTACAATCTGAAGCGGTTGCTGGTGGGCAACCGCTGTATCCATATGTGCTGAGTATCGAATAATGCCGAATTACTTCGTTGTCGCGGATAGCAGTGCCCGTTTCAGTTATCCGCAGATGATTGCCCAATATCCTGTGTCGATTGTGCCGTCCAAGGTCCATATCAACGGTGAATCCTATCGTGAAGGCGTTGACATCCAGACTGAAGAAATCATCGCGCGTATGGCCGCTTCTGATGATTGTAAAGTGCAAGTTGAGCCACCGAGCATCACGGAATTTATCGAGACATATTTGCAACTGGCGCGGCGGGCTGATGGCATTATCTCATTGCACCCCTCACGAGAAGTCTCTCAAAGCTGGTATCAAGCCCAGCAGGCTGCGCATCAGGCCAATATTCAGTGCCCAATTGAGATTGTGGATACCCGTACCCTGTGTGCTGGGTATGGCATTCTCGTCAAACTGGCTGCGGAGTCTGTGGGGCGCGTCGGTGACTTTGATGAACTGGTTACGGTGACGCGCGATGCCATTGACCGCATTTATGCCATGTACTATGTCGACGATTTTGAGTATTTGCGCCGCAGCGGCCTGATGAGTGACTCGCGTGCGGTGTTGGGGGATATGCTGGCAGTCAAAGGCATCATCAACATTGAAGATGGCCAGATCATCGTGACGGAGAAGGCGCAGTCTATGGCCGATGCACCCGATGGTTTGCTCAACTTCATCATGGAATTTGAACAGGTTGAAGATGCCATGATTTTGCAGCACCGTCCGCAGATTTTTGAGTACACACGCGTCTTGCAAGATCGCCTCACGTTGGAGTTCCCCGGCCAGCATTTTCCCTTCGGCGTCTACAGTGCGTTGATGGCTTCCTTAATTGGACCAAAAGCCTTTGGGGTGGCTGTCATGGAAAATGAATTCCCTCTAGAAGATGATGACGATGACGCGTATTAAGATTATTGTGGATAGCGTCGCTGATATACCGCTGTCTATGCGTCAAAAATGGGACATTGGTCTGATCCCAACCTACGTCAATTATGGCGGTAATAGCTATGCTGATGATGGGATTGAGTTGGACCGCACAGCATTTTATAATGCGATGCCGGACATGGGCGAGTTCCCGACGACCTCGGCACCTTCACCGGCCCTGGCTGAGGACATCCTGCGACAAAGCCTTGACGGCTACGACCATATCGTTGCTATACATGTCCCGGAGCGGTACAGCTCCACGATCAATGTGACACGCTTGGCTGCCCAAGAAATTGCACCTGACCGGATTACGGTAATTGATGGGCACTCTCTGACTGCCGGACTGGGTCTACTTGGCTTGATGGCTGCTGAAAAAGCCGCAGAAACAGACGATGTGCAACAGATTGTCAGCCTTGTTGAGCGCGTCCGTGATCAGATCACGATCTATGCTGCCATCGCTACCATGACGTATATGCAACGCAGTGGCCGGGTCAATAATGTGGTGGCGGCTGTTGGCTCGATTTTGCAGATCAAGCCGCTGCTGCGTGTACAACAGGGTGACATCGACGTGCTTCATCGCATTCGTACTTTTGGCCGTGCTGTCGATAAAGTCCGCGAACTGGCGCATGAGCATACACCGCTGGAACGGTTGATGGTCCTGCACATCCAGAATGAAGACGGTGCGAACCAGCTCAAGTCGGATTTGGAGCCACTGTTGCCCCAGGATATTCCTATTATGGAAGTCGGGCCGACGCTCGGTAGCTTCATCGGACCAGGCTCTTTGGGCGTGCTCGTCTTACCACAAGTTAAGTAATGTGATATTCTCAACAACATCATTATCACTTAGGAAAGAATCCCTAAATGGCATTTGCCTTAGAAACACTCGTCAAAATACTCCGCACTGAACGTGACCAGAACTGCCAGAATACGGCGGTAGGTGAGGGTCTCAGTGCCTATATCGAAAGTTGGGCGGAAAAAGCGAAACAGCAGGCACGTCGCCCCGAACAATATGTGCTGGCGATTGAAGTCACGGATGTGCTGCGTGATTACGACAGCGCAGACAGCGAAGCGACTCGGCTAGAGATGGTTAGTTATGTGCTGGATCGGCTGCATTTTCGTAAGCCCTTGCCCCCTGAATACGAGAAATACCTTGAAGAGGCTGAGAACGCGCTCGGTACGGCTGCCTCGTCTTCTTCCCAGTCCTCTTCCAAAAAACAGGACGATAGGCGATCGGATAACCGGGATCGCAGCGATAGATCATCACGATCAAATGCATCTTCACAGCGCAATGAACAGCGTACTGAGCGTAAAGAATCGTACGCACCTCAGCAGGACGTCGAGGTGCTACAGGAGGATCAAAAGCCTGCCTCCAGTGGTGATGCGGATATTCCGCAGATGCCGCGCTTAGCCAGACCCCCGCGTCGTCCGCGTGGAGAGCAATCCTACGAGAGCATGGTAGAGCAGCTCAAAGCGCTGGAAGACTCTGTGACAGCGGTCAAGGGCATCGGTGCCAGCAAAGCTAAGGTTCTTGAAAAACTGGGCATCCATACGATCCGGGACATGCTGTACTACATGCCCCGTCGTTATGATGACTATACCCAACTGAGCTACATCAGCCGATTGGAACCGGGTCAGGTTGCTACGGTTATTGGCCAGGTTGTATATAAGCAGGTGCGGGTGGCCGCGGGTGGCCGCAAGGATTTCTTCATGGCTATTGAAGATGGGACGTCGCGCTTGAGCGTCACGTTCTTTGGCCAGGATTTTTTGATCCGCAGCATCCGCCAGGGACAGCAGGTTGTGCTCAGTGGCAAAGTAACCGCCTACCGTGATACGTTGCAGATGACCAACCCGCAGTGGGAATCGCTCGATAGTGATAACCTGCATACGATTGGTATTGTGCCCGTTTATCCGCTATCTGAAGGGGTCAAGGAACGCAGCTTCCGCCGGGATATGAAGCGTGTCATCGATGAATGGGCGGATCAAGTCCCGGACTATGTACCGGAAGCCACACTGGAACGAGCTGAACTCAGTGACATCGGTTGGGCCATCCAGAACATTCACTTCCCGGAAGGCTTCGACCATCTCGACCATGCCCAGCGGCGCTTGGTATTCAACGAGTTGCTGCTGCTGCAATTGGCTGTTTTGCGTAATCGCCGCGATTGGCAGTCGCTCCCTGGTCAGGCGCTCACCGTGACCGATGACTTCCTTGAGAGCTTTATCGAGTCCGTTTTCCCCTATGAATTAACAGGTGCACAACGTCGTTCCATTGACGACATTCGCCGCGATGTGACCCAGGCCATTCCCATGAATCGGTTGATTCAGGGCGATGTTGGCAGTGGTAAGACGGCTGTTGCAACGGTCGCGATGGCGATGGCCCTGGCCAATGGCAAACAGGCTGCATTGATGGCGCCGACCAGCATCCTGGCCGAGCAGCACTATCGCGGCATGTCGGAGACTTTCCAGAAAATGCCCGGGGATCAGAAGCCGGTGATTGCGTTGTTGACGGGTTCGTTGAGCACGACAGAACGCGAATCGATCTATCGTGGCTTGGCAGATGGTTCCATCGACATTGTGATCGGCACCCATGCCTTGATCCAATCCGGCGTGGAGTTCAACGATCTGGCTGTAGCTGTCGTTGATGAGCAACATCGCTTTGGTGTTGAGCAGCGCGGTGCACTGCGTGGCAAGGGCACCAATCCGCACATGCTGGTGATGACGGCGACGCCGATTCCGCGTACGTTGGCCCTGACGCTCTATGCTGATCTCGATCTCTCGATTATTGATGAGAAGCCGCCCGGTCGTCAGCCGGTGCAGACCAAGGTGTTGTACCCGGTCGCGCGAGAACGCACATATCAGTTCATTGAGCAGCAGATCGAGCAGGGGAGGCAGGCATTTGTCGTTCATCCCCTGGTCGAAGCTTCGGATAAAATTGAGGCCAGGAGCGCTGTGGAAGCCTATGATGAACTCAAGCGTGTCTTCTATAAATATCGGGTTTGCTTGCTGCATGGGCGCATGTCGCCGTCGGAAAAAGACGACATCATGGCAGCCTTTGCCAACCATGAGTACGATGTCATGGTGACGACCAGCGTCGCCGAAGTTGGTGTCGATGTACCCAATGCCAGTGTCATTCTGATTGAAGGCGCGAATCGTTTTGGCTTGGCGCAGTTGCACCAATTCCGCGGGCGTGTAGGCCGTGGTGAACATCAATCATACTGTCTGCTCATCGCTGACAACGAAACACCGGAGTCCCAGGAACGTCTGGCTGCCATGGAAACGACCACCGATGGCTTCCGTCTGGCGGAAATCGACTGGAAACAGCGTGGTGCTGGCGACTTGTTGGGTACGCGTCAAAGTGGCCAACAGAACCTACAATTGGCTGAATCCATGACGCCGGACCTGGTTGTCCTGGCACAGCAAGAAGCGAAGACCATTTATGAAGAAGATCCTTACCTGCAATCGTCGGATCATCGTCTGTTAGCCGAGCAAATCGGCATCTTATATGATGATGAGGGTGATATATCCTAGACCGTCAACAGAGCATTTGGGTTATTTGTGGGATATTTGTCCTAGCCTTTGGGAAAAAGCACATTTTTGCTAGCGCTTTTTTCACGATCATACTAAAATGAACCAGTAGAACCCTGGAGCCGTTACATGCATCGCATCGCCGTCTATCCGGCATCGTTGGACCCGATTCACTTTGGACACATTGACGTTGCGACGCGAGCGTTGCGCATCTTTGATGAGGTAATTGTTTCAGTCTATAGTACGCCCAAGAAGAATGTCCTGTTCCCGATTGATGAACGGGTCGCATTAGCGCAAAAGTGCTTCCAGGCGTATGACAATATCAGTGTTACATCGTTTTCCGGGCTGACAGTCGATTATGTTCGGTCGGTCGGCGCGATAGCCATTATTCGTGGCTTGCGCGTCTTTGGGGATTTTGAGTTTGAGTTCAGGATGGGGATGGCCAACAAGAAATTGGCGCCCGATGTCGAGACGGTTGCCATCCTTGCGTCCGAGCCATATATACATATTAGCTCCAGCACAGTGCGCGAAATTGCAGAGCTAGGCGGTGATGTCACATCGTTTGTTCCAGGGCACGTTGCTGAAGCGCTCAAAGGGCGTTTTGCCTAAATTCTTTGTTTATGCTATTTTATGACATATATCCTATCTATCGGATCGAATGTCTGTGATTGCGTAAACTGTGATTGTCAAAAAAATAGTGTGGGTTGCGTGAGCAAGTTACCGGAGGGAACTGTCTGATGGATATTCAGCATCTTGTCGATCGTCTAGAAGATTTGATCGATGAAGGTCGCCATATTTTTGGCACTAAATTCACCGTGGTTGATGAAGAGCGCGCGTTGGAATTGATCGACCAAATGCGTATTTCCATCCCAGAGGAAATTGAAAAATCGGCTCGCATTTTGTCACAGCGAGATCGTATTCTGGCTGAGGCCCATGAAGAAGCTGGCCGCGTTGTTCAGCAACATCGTGAAAAGGCTGAATTGATGCTGGACCAGGACGCAACCGTCCAGGCAGCCAGCGCCCGTGCTGAGCAGATCAAAGAGCAGGCACGTCGAGAAGCGGCCCGTATCACCGATGAGGCTGACCAGTACGTGATGCAGATGCTATCTCGTCTGGAAGAGCAGCTCAATCGCAACCTGGGTGAAGTTCGCAATGGCATCATGGTCTTGCAGGAACCTGATCACACGGCTGCTGCGCCCGCAGCACCCGCGTCACCTCCTGTATCGGTTTCGCAACCCGTCTCGGAAGTGGTCGAGGTCGAAGACAAGGCCTAGTCTCGTCCAACACCGGATAGACTCGCCTCTATAAAGAACGATACCTCAGAGAAGGTGCAGCTTGCTGTGCCTTCTTTTGCGTTTGGCTGGTTTTGCGCTTGCTTTCGGTAAGAACGTTTGCTTAAGCTTGCGCAATATGCTACCTTCAGAGTGTGTATTCATGCAGTGACCATGATTTGAGTTTGGCATGCGGCTCATCTACATTGTGTTCGGTTGGATAGCGGGCATTCTGATAGCCGCTGCTGTGCCGAGCCTGCCTGCATTGTTCTGGTTGCTAGCCGTCACGATGATGGCCTTTGTTGCCGTGCTCGCATGGCGACACCGCTATCGGATGCTATGGCTGGTGCTATTAGCAATCGCACTCGGTGGCTACCGCATGCAGCTCGTTCCCCGTCTAGGTGCCGTTGCTTACTTCAATGACAGTCTACAAAATGTGCAGGTTGAGGGCCTCGTCGTTGGTGAACCCCGCTTTCGTGATGATCGCGTTGATCTGCGGATTGAAGCTGATTCGCTCTTTAATGGCCAATCGACTTTCCGTGTAAACGGTTTGTTACTGGCAACAGTCGATGGTCGCCCGGATATAGCCTATGGTGACCGCATTCGGGTCAGTGGTCATCTGGCAACACCCGCTCGTTTTGATACATTCTCCTATGCGGATTATCTGGCGCGTGGCAGCGTCTTTAGTATCATGCAAAATGCGCGATTGGAGATCGTGGCCCACGATGAAGGCTCACCTAGCCTGACAGCGATATTGTCGCTCAAAGAGGTGTCCCGACAGCGCATTGATGCCGCACTGCCAGACCCAACGGCGGCGTTACTCAAAGGCATTCTGCTGGGCGATGAAAGCGGCATTGATGTCACTCTGCGCGAGGACTTTAGCATCGCAGGCGCATCGCATGTCATTGCTATAAGTGGCTTCAACATGGTGATCGTCAGCGGTATCATCATGCAATTGATGAGTCAATTGACCAGCCGCCGCTGGCTAGCTGGATCGCTCGGCATTGTGGTGTTGGTAGCTTACACGATATTTGTTGGGGCCAATGCGGCTGTGGTTCGCGCTGCGTTGATGAGTTCCCTGCTGATTATTGGGCCTTTGCTACGCCGAAAAACCTATGTGCCCGCGTCCCTGGCCTTCGTCGTTTGGGTCATGACACTTATCAATCCGCTGACCGTCTGGGATATTGGCTTTCAACTGAGTGCGGCGGCGGTACTTGGACTGGCGCTCTTTGCTGATCCATTGCAGACGCGCTTTGATCGCCTGATTGAGCGCATGTTCCCCAGAGGGCTGGCGAAAGTCTTATCAAACACGCTGCGTGATCCGCTTATCGTGACTCTGGCTGTACAGATCACCACGCTGCCGATTTCCATTCTTTACTTTCAACAAGTGTCACTCGTGATGATTCTCGTCAATTTGTTGATTGTGCCTGTACAGTCTGCATTGCTCATTGTTGGTGGGTTAGCACTAATTATTGCGATAGTTGTTCCCGGTATTGCCATGCCGCTGTTCTGGATCTGTGGCTTGCTGCTGGGTTGGACAATCGGCATTGTGCGCTTGTTTGCCGGATGGCCGGGGGCAGCGGTCCCGCTGTATATCGACCCGCGTTTGATTGCGGGCTATTTCCTGATTATTGTAGGGGGAGCACTGGTGATGTCCGCTAAACCCTTGTGGAGTGTCCGGCTGGCTGCGTTTTTCCGGCGTAAGATGGTCATCAATGCCCTGGTATGGGGTGGGTTGGGCGTGCTTAGTCTGATGATCGCGGTTGTTATCAGTCGGCCCGATGGCAAGTTCCACCTTTGGGTGCTTGACGTGGGCCATAGCAATGCCATCTTGATGCAGACACCATCCGGTGCCCAAATTCTGGTCGATGGCGGGGCGCAGCCCTCACGTTTGCTGACCGCCTTAGGGGATCGTCTGCCATTCTATGATCGCCAGCTTGAACTCATCATGATGTCCCACCCGGATGAAAATGACATTGGTGCGCTGCCGTCTGTCTTGCGCCGCTACCAGACGAATGCCATCTTGACCAACGGCCATCCGGTCGTCACTGAAGCCCAGCAGCAGGTTATTGACCTGGCAGGCGACACGCCGATAGTGCCCGTTTCCGCGGGCTACACGGTTGAGTTTGCCGATGGTGTCTCGATTGCCGTTTTGCATCCATCACAGCAGCCGCAAGCTGGCGACTTATTCAATGATGGGTCGCTGGTGCTTCGGGTGACTTATGGGGAGTTGTCTGTTCTGTTGACGAATGATGTGAGTGCCGTGGGGCAAAGCTTATTGCTAGAGCAGGGCCAATGGCCTGTCTCGACGGTGATGGTCGTTCCCAATCATGGCCGTGTGGGTGCGATAGATGATGCGTTTGTTGAGGCCGTCAGTCCGCAGTTGGCACTGATGCCCATAGACCGCGCCAATCGTTGGGGCGACCCGGACGGTGCCTCACTGGCACAATTAGAGGGCATTCCACTTTACCGTACAGATGAAAATGGCCCCATACACCTCGTCAGCGATGGGGCCACAATCTGGCTAAAACAAGAATGATTGGCTGTTTAGGCTAGTAGACCACGTTGGGGGCGACAAACGCGAAAATGGCATAAATGCTCCCCATGATGCCCGCTAATATTGCTACGGGTATTGCTAGTCGACCTTTACGGCCCGGTACCCGGATGCCGCCTGCTGCCAGGAATGGTACGATGCCCATAATGAGGTGTGTCATCATGGTACCAAAACCCAGGTCATCAAAGCCATCCACGGGGATGACCTCACCATTGCGACCGCGCATCAAATCGATCACACAGGCGAAAAGGACTGCCAGAATCATATAGTTGGCACGGTCATTTTTCTCAGGTGTTAATACCAATACCAAAAAGTTGATGATGAATAAAAGGTAGATGAAGTAATCACCCAGGGTGTCAGGTCGTAAAGCATCCCCAACTTGTGCGAGTAAATCTTCCATAATCGCAGCTCCAACGCATGATTTACGATAACATCGCTGTATTATATCATCATACCGACCTGCGTAGTCGGAAGAAATCAATCAATCACTCATGATGGCAGATGTTTTTGGGACCCCATGTTACGTCAAAGAATAGACAATGTTCGTACGTATCTGAAAGACCGCTGGAACGCCTGGTGGTCGCTGAGAAGTGAAGCAACTCAATTGCTACCGAGTTATATCTGGCGAGCGGTTCGCAATTATCTGCGAGGTGGGTCGCGTCAGGCGGCAGCCTTAGCTTACTATGCCATCTTTTCGATATTTCCTCTTGTGCTGCTACTGGCGATCTGGATTGGTAGTTTTGTGGGCCCGGCTGTTGCTCAGGAACAAATCGCCAGCGGCCTTGAACTATTCTTACCAGCCTCGACCGTCAGCAATATTCAAAACACAGTCGGCGCCGCAGTCAAGCAAAGCGCGGAATTCAGTATTGTCGCTGTCCTGGGTCTGCTATGGTCGGCAACGGGACTCTTCTCGAATATCACCCTGGCGCTGGATACCATCTTCGCTGTGCCAGCGATCCGCAGCATCTGGCGCATGCGTTTGCTGGCCCTAATCATGGGTCTGACGCTGTTTGTCTTGGTGCTGGCGTCCTTTGTGACCTCAGGCGTGCTCCGATTGCTAGAAGCCTTGTCTCTTGAACTCAACATCTGGTTGACGATTGGGTCGTGGTTTTTGCCTTTTGGCCTTGATCTGGTGATTTTCGCCTTGTTGTTCCGTTACGTGCCCGCTCGGCGCGTTCACTGGGATGCGGTCTGGCCGGCGGCTGTTTTTGGTGCATTAGGCTGGGAAGTCGCTAAATGGTTGTTTGAGTGGTATCTAGGAAATCTAAGCAGTTTCTCGGTGATTTATGGTGGTATTGCCGTAGGTATCGTGCTGCTGTTCTGGGCGTTTTTGTTGGCGTCTATCTTCCTGATTAGTGCTGAGTTGTGCGCTCGCTTGAATGAATGGCTGATCGAAATTCACTGGAATCAAGACTATCATCAGCCAAGGGTGGTTTCTTTGCCAACTAAAAAATCTCCATCTATGCTGGAGTCTCCTGATTAGACCACTTCAATAAGGTACAGCAAGTGGTCATTAAAGCAAAAAGGGCACCGTAGTGCCCTTGGTTGTTATTGAAGTTACTCGGCAGCGAGCTGCTTACCCAGGTAAATCATGCCACGCCCGACTGCTTTGCGCAGACCATTGCGTCCGCCAGTGCGTTCAAGGTCGCGTGCAGTGCGTTCGCGTTCCGCTTTGATTTCCAGGTACTTAAGTCGTATCCGATGTTCTTCCAGATTTGCATAGAACATGTTGATGTCTCCCTAATGCGTATCTCTGCAATGCTGATGTCGATGATTAAGTGGTGCGACGGCGTAAACGAAGTTGACGGCGTTCTACGGTCACTTGCGGCTGACGTTTTGCGAACCTGCTCAGTAAGCGCTCTAGGGCACTGGGTCGCGCATTGACGTATTTCTCGGTTTGGCGAACGTCGTTAGCCAGACGATGCTGACTGGTTCTTTGCTGTTGTTCCCGTTGATAGTGCTTGTTCAGTTGGTACTGATATTGTTTGACCGCGTTCATGCGTTTGTCTCCACATCGGCTGGCATGGCCAGCAGTGATTTCTCTTAAATGTGATGAGTGACCTTTTTATCATCTCATCTAGCGGAGGCTGTTACTCGGTTTTAGGTAAATTTCTGCCTAAATGAAAAACAGCCAGCAGTTATGGTGCGGCTGTTTTGGAGTCAGTTTACTATCAGTTTGATAGAGGAGGTTGGTACTTATCCACCAGCCGCGAGCATTCCCGTGGCTGCAGAGTCTATTGGTTCAGTTAGCAAGCCATCGGGCACAATGTTGCGACGTATGCGATTGTCATAAACTTGCCATCGTACATTGACAACATGTGTTGTGTTCCTTTCAGACACGCGAACATGATATTCCTGAATGGCTACTTCTCCGTTATCCTATCATAGCTCTCGCTTCGTTGTCAAGAGGTCTAAGGGTGTATTACGGGTTTTTTATTAGTTTAATGAGGTTTTAATGGGTCAAAATAGATCTTTGATTCGTTAAACTTGTTGCGACTTGTGGCAAATTGATGAAAGCATCATAGCTAAAAGCGCAAAGGTGTTGTAGACTTCCTGTCTAGCTGAACGGCTTGCGATGATGTGTTGTCTTACATGACTGACGATTACGATTTTATACATTTTGACCCTGACAGTAGTGACATTGTAAATAGAGAAGTCGTAGAACATACCATTCCTTCGACTGATCGTAGCATCGCGCGCCGTGTAACACTTCAAGTGCTATACGAGATCGATGCAGCGAACCATCCTCCTGGTGATGTCCTCCAAAATATGCTGACGCAAGAAGAAGAGGTGCGTAAAGTTCGTACCTATATTCGACGGCTTGTCGCTGGCATTCTGGACAATCGGACTACGATGGACGCGATTTTACAGGACTATGCGCCTGAGTTCCCTTTACAGCAGATCGCGATTGTAGATCGCAATATTTTGCGCATTGCGCTCTATGAGATGGCAATTGGTACCCGCACGCCCATAGGCGTGGCCATCGACGAAGCTGTGGAACTGGCCAAGCTTTTTGGGGCAGATGGCTCCGCTCGTTTTGTGAATGGTGTGTTGGGCGCAGTTGCACTCAACATCGATGTGTTACGCGACAAGCTCGCTGATGCGAGTGTCACAACTGCTCTGGACGATCCTGATGCGGATGATGCCGAGTTCTACGACAATGAACCGGAAACTGAGCCGCCTACCTCGTCGTCCTAACTGCTGATATCTACTGACAATTCAATAAAAAAGAGCGTCCGTTATGCGGGCGCTCTTTTTGTGTTTTGCTACAGGGAGATCGGGTTATGCCGCCGCGGCTGCTTGCTGTTGTTCGTCTTCTTGTTCCTGCCGGTTGATAACCTTTTCCAACTCGACAGCGAACAAAACGGTTGATGCGAGTACCAGGCTCACCAGCAGTTCTGGTCCACCTAGCGGGGCTGTATGGAACGCTGCCTGCAAGAAGGGTACATATAGTACAGCCAGTTGCAGCATGAATGTACTGATGACAGCGCCGAGCAGCAGGTTGTTCTTGCCGAAGCCTTTGCGGAAGAACGAAACACGATCACCCGAGTGGATGCCCATGACCTCAAACATCTGCGTGAAGGCCAGGATCGTGAAGGCAATCGACCGCGGAATCCGTTCCGCCTGACCGATGATATCGTCATTGGCGTCGTGTTCCAGCAACGCAACGTCCGCCCCTTCACCCTCACCGAAAAAGGCCGTACGTTCTTCTTCAGGTAAGTTATCCCAATCAGCTGGTAGCTCGATGTCGCCTATGATCTCAACCAGTTCTGCTTCGCTCAAATTGGCATATTCTTCTTCAAGGACAGCGACACGCTGTGTTTCATTCAGGTCATCCCAATTCAGCGGGACGAGTTCTTCATCGACGAGATCGGTCAGTTCTTCATAGCTAAAGTTTTCGATACCCAGGGTGGGGCTGAAGGCTTCCATGCCATACTGGGAATGGCCCCATATATAGCCCCACAGTGTTACAGCAGCGATCAAGATACCAATCACCACAATATGACGCCCAATGCCGCCCGCGAAGATGCTTTCATCTTTGGGACGAGGCCTGCGCCGCATAACGCCTTCTTCAGCAGGTTCGAAACCGAGCGCAATCGCCGGGAGGCCATCTGTCACCAGGTTAATCCACAAAATCTGGATGGCAATCAGCGGTACTTTCAAGCTCATCAGCAACGCTACGAACATAACCAGAATCTCGCCAACGTTGGAGCTAAGCAGGTATTTGATGAACTTACGAATGTTATCGTAAATGGCGCGGCCTTCTTCAATCGCGGATACGATTGATGCGAAGTTGTCATCCGTTAGCACCATTTCGGCAGCACCTTTGCTGACCTCAGTGCCCGTGATGCCCATCGCCACGCCGATGTCGGCCTGCTTGAGGGCTGGCGCATCGTTAACGCCATCGCCAGTCATGGCTGCGATCTGGCCGTTATCCTGCAATAACTTAACGAGCTTGAGTTTGTGGGCTGGCGAAACACGCGCAAAGCATGATGTTTCTTTGAGCGCCGCGACGATCTCGTCATCGCTCATCTTGTCGAGTTGTTGCCCGGTAATGGCACGCTGATTCTCGCCGAGGATACCCAGGTCACGGGCGATGGCCTCACCTGTGAGGGCATGGTCGCCAGTAATCATGATCGTGCGAATACCAGCAGTCTTTGCGACTTCAACCGCTTCTTTTGCTTCAGGCCGGGACGGATCGAGGATGCCAACCAGGCCCAACAAAACTAGATTGCGTTCGATGTCCTCATCAAGGACTTCGCCCGGATGTTCATCATGTTCACGGTAGGCGACACCCAGTACACGCAGGCCCTCACTGGCCATTTCATTGACTTCTGCAAACCAGCGCTCGCGCCGCTGATCTGAAAGCGGCTTCGGGCCACTGGGCAAGTGTTCATGGGAGGCCCAGGTAATCAGGCGATCCGGCGCGCCCTTGGTAATCGAAATGAAATTCATTTTATCAAAGAGCGTATCTTCGCCAACGACCTCATGGACTGTGGTCATGGCCTTGCGTTCACTGCTAAAGGGCAGTTCAGCCACGCGTGGGAGATGCTCTTCCAGATTTTCGCGCGTCCAGCCGACTTTGCGGGCTGCGACTAGCAGCGCGCCTTCAGTGGTGTCGCCGACGACGTTCACGCTGCCGCTATCTGCGTGCTCCAGGTAGGCATTAGTAGAGAGTGCCATTGCCTTCAAGAAGCGCCCAACAGCCGGGTCTTGCGTGGGGTCGAGTGGGTCGCCATCTTCTTCGACAAAGTCGCCTTCAGGCGTATAGCCGATACCACTGACATTGACATCATCACGACCGGGCAGTGCCAGGAATGTGGCTGTCATTTCATTTTTGGTGAGTGTACCTGTCTTATCGGAACAGATCACCGTCACGGAACCTAGTGTCTCTACGGCGGGCAAACGACGAATCAGGGCGTTGCGCTTGACCATCCGGCTGGCACCCAGCGACAGGCCAATCGTGACCAGGGCAGGTAGGCCTTCAGGAACAGCAGCCACCGCCAGCGATACCGCGATGAGGAACATCTGGTCCGGGGCGATGCCCTGTACGAATACACCCACGATGAACACAATCGCGACAACGATGACTGCGCCACCAGCCAGGACCTTGCCAAGCTGATCCAGACGACGCTGCAAGGGCGTTTCGCCCTCTTCCACGCCCATGAGCATACCGGCGATCTTGCCGATTTCCGTGCTCAGGCCGGTTTCGGTCACCAGCAGGATGCCACGCCCATAGGTGACGGATGTTCCCATGAAGGCCATATTGGCGCGATCACCCAGTGGTGGTTCGCCCTCGCTCTTAATGGGGGCAACGAACTTGTCGACTGGAACAGATTCACCCGTGAGGGCTGCTTCTTCAATTCGTAAATTGATGCTGCCAATCAGACGCCCGTCAGCGGGGACGCGGTCGCCTTCTTCCAGCAGCACGATATCGCCAGGGACGAGTTCCTCAGCGCTGATCTGGCGCACTTCATTGTCGCGGCGGACACGGACCAGAGGTACTTGCATCGCGCTGAGTGCTGCCAGGGCCTGTTCAGCTTGATACTCCTGGTAAATGCCGAGAGCAGCATTCAGCACCACGATTATCAGAATGACAATCACGTCCGTTGTTTCACCCAAAAATGCGGAAATCACCGCGGCAACAATCAGGATGATGACCATGATATCGGTGAATTGGCCGGAAATGAGTTTGAACCAATTGATGCCTTCATCACGCGGCAGTTCGTTGGGACCGTGTTTCTCACGACGTTTAGCCGCTTCCGCGCTCGTCAAGCCGGTCTCACGGTCGACATCCAGGCGGCTGAGCGCTTCGTTTGCTTCTAAACGATAGTATTGCTCCATATAGTGCTTCCTTAGTGGTGGTTCATGTTTACACAAACGAGCCGTTGCGTTGGATGTGACGACCGTAATGGCTCGATAATTCGTCAGATAAGGGATAGAACGTAGGTATTTCGATTATAGTTTATATGAAAGCTGATTACCTGCCACCTACTATAGATGCTGATGAGAATTTGAGCCTGATATCTATGCTGGAAGATGGTTTAGGTACGAAACAGCACTATGTTTTCCAAAAAGATACGCCCGCATACATATTGAATGAACCCCTAATAATTGGGGGTATATGCTGAATAATGGGATCATCGGGCCGGAAATCAAAAAGACCGCCCAGTAATCGGACGGTCTTCTGCTTATTTAGTGAGAAAAGGTCTATTCTTCGGGGACGTATAGGCCCAGAGCGTATTCGGCAGACGGGTCACCGAAGCTGAAGGAGAAGAGCGGTTCTTCCACAGCGATGACGTATAGATCGCCACCGGGGATCACGCCCATCGTGCCGCGTGTGACCAGACCACCGCCGAGAGCAGCCACTGCTGACAGGCGACCGGCGGTCGCGCTCTCATCAACCAGATTGATGCTTACCTGGGGCGCATAATCTCCCTGACGGGCAAACGATAGCATGAAGTCTTCATCGCCTTCGTAGACGTAGTAGTGAACGGTTTCGCTGTTAATCGTATCGTTCACGGGTTCACCGAGGGCAATCGGGGTTGGGTTGCGCAGGGTCAGCGTGTACTCACCGGCGCTGTCCCCATCAGCATCGTCACGGCGGCTGGCGATGATTGAGTAAGTCCCGTCTTCCGGCAGTTGGGTCACGACGGTGGTTTCACCATACCCATCGTAGCGCAGTACTTCTTCGCCATCGAGCTGGATGATAATCGCCGGGTTGTCATAGTCCGCTAAAATATCAACCGGGAACAGATCAACAATAATGACCTCGCCGCCAATACCGACATAGTCGTACGTCACGGCGAAATTATCGTTGGTGATTTCACCTTCGACAGTATCGCCAGGTTTGAGCGCATCTTGGGCACTGGCACTAAATGTGCTTCCGACTAGAGCAACCAGCATCAACAACAGGACGACAACTTTTTTCATTGTATTTCCTCTCAGGGAACAACATATATATAAGGTGTGATAGTCACGCTATTGACTATAGCCTCAGTTTAGCGATTTGATCCCTTAAATCTACAAAAAAGAAATAAAAAAACCTGGCCGGAGCCAGGTCTTTATCATCATTGATGCTAGCGCTTATCTACTGGAAGCTAGCCATAACTTCTGCGAGTTGGTCAGCCGACGGGCGGAGGGCCGATGAGGGCAGTGTTGCTAATGCCTCTGAGACTATGTTCTCGTTCTCTTGGACGGTTGGACGTGGCTCTTCATAGTAGACTAGGCCCGTCAGGAAGAGTTCTTCGCGCTGTGCCTGCTCCAGCACCGAAATGGCCTGCAAGCGATTACGCGGGTCATGATCGCGGTCCAGCTTCTTCAGGCGGACAACGGTGCCATCATGCATGTCGACTTCGATAATCTCGCCTTCTTCGTAGTCGCCAACAGTGATCTCTTCTTTGCCTTCGACATAATCCGGTGCGAGCACCTGAATTTCGTGCAGCGGAATTTCATGCTCTTTACCGTAGGAGTAGCTCTTGGTGGACGCATCGTTGTTGTTGAAGGTCACACACGGGCTGATGATGTCGAGGATCGCTGTGCCTTTGTGTGCGATAGCAGCTTGCAACAGCGACTGAACCTGCTTGGCATCACCACTGAAGCTGCGCGCAACAAAGGTTGCGCCTGCAATGATGGCTTCCAGCGCCAGATCAATCGGGGGCAGGTCGTTGCGGCCATAGTATTTCAGTTCCTGGCCTTCGTCAGCGGTCGCACTGAACTGACCCTTGGTCAGGCCATAGACACCGTTGTTCTCAATGATGTAAACAAACGGCACATTGCGACGGATCACATGCTTGAACTGGCCCATGCCGATGCTACCCGTGTCACCATCACCGCTGACGGCGACGGCTTTCAGTTCACGGTTACCGAGCAGAGCGCCCGTTGCAACCGATGGCATACGGCCATGCAGCGCGTTAAAGCCATGTGAACGTCCCAGGAAGTAGGCAGGGGTCTTGCTGGAGCAGCCAATGCCGCTCAACTTAATGAGCTTGTGTTGCTCAAGGCCGAGATCATAGGCGGTGCTGATGATCTGATTGCTGATCGAATCGTGACCGCAGCCAGGGCACAGTGTACTTTTGCGACCTTTGTAATCGTTACGGCTTAAGCCAAGTGCGTTTTCTCTCGCCATGATTATTATCCTTCGTGTTCAAGTATGCTGTTGACAATCCAGCGTGCGGCCATCGGCAGGCCATCACCCAACGCGAGCGACTTGACATTCGCCATGTGCTCAGCGTATTCGATACGCATGATCTGGTTCAGTTGACCATCGAAGTTGTTTTCGATCACGTAAATGCGATCATGCTTTTTCACGAATTCCAGTACGCTTTCAGCAAGCGGTAAAGAGCGGACGCGCAGGTAGTTGGTTTCAACACCTTCGCTGGTCAGCCAATCACGGGCTTCGATAATTGCGGGTTCGTTAGTACCGAACGAGATGAGGCCTATTGATTTGCTGCTGTCGTAATCTTCAATGGGCTGCGGTAGCAGTTTGCGGCCCGTTTCTTCTTTGCGCTTGATGCGCGCCATGTTATCTAGCCATGTGTCGCTATCTTCGCTATAGACGGCCATCTCATCATGGCCTGTACCACGGGTGAAGTAAGCAGCCATGGGATGATCGGTGCCGGGGATCGTACGATAGCCAATCCCATCGCCATCGACATCCATGTAACGGCCCCACTTGCCATGATCGGCAATGAACTGCTGCAATTCTTCTGCATTCAGGACCTTGCCGCGTTTGATGGGTTCATCAGGATATTCGAACGGATCAGCCATCCAGTTGTTCATACCCAGGTCGAGGTCGCTGATGACGAAGATCGGTGCTTGTAGCTCTTCAGCCAGATCATGGGCGCGCCAGCCAAATTCGAATGCTTCTTCCGGGGATGCTGGTAGTAAGCAGAATTGGCGGCTGTCACCGTGGCCGAGGTAATGTGTAAAGAGAATGTCGCCCTGGCTGGTACGGGTGGGTAGGCCAGTGCTGGGGCCCATGCGTGTGATGTCCCAGAAGACACATGGGATTTCCGCGAAGTATGCCAGGCCAGCAAATTCAGCCATCAGGCTGATGCCAGGACCACTAGTCGCGGTCAGTGAACGAGCGCCGGCGAAACCAGCACCGATAATCATACCGGCGGCGGCCAGCTCGTCTTCAGCCTGGACAACAGCGATGGTGGATTTGCCTGTTTCCGGGTCTTTGCGCAGATGCTTATAAGAGATGATGCCATCCACCAGGCTGGTCGATGGTGTGATCGGATACCAGGCGACAACGTGAACGCCGCCGAAGACTGCACCGAGCGCACCAGCTTCGTTACCCGTAATCAGGATTTTGCCCTTGGTCAGGTCCATCTTCTCAAAACGGAAGGGGTCGGACTTTTCGATGTTGTCTTTGAAGTAGTCATATGCCAGTTGGATGACCGCGAAGTTCATCGCTGCGGGCTTTTGCTTGCCACCGAAGTTCTTGAGCAAGCTCGCCTCAATCATATCCAGCGGGATGTCAAATAGCTGGGCGACAGCCCCCACATAGGTCATGTTCTCGACGCGCTTGGCAAACGCGCTGGGGACCTCGGCCTCCTTCATCAGGTCCTTGACCGGGACGATATAAACCGTGATGTCATCGCGTTTAGGTGCAATCTTAGCGACATCTTCACGAATGATGCATACACCACCGGAAGGTAGGGCAGCAACATCTTCTGCGACGGTCGCGCCATTAAAAGCGACGACAATTTCTGTGGTTGCGCGGCGTGCGGTATAGCCATCTTTACTGGCACGGATGGTATACCAGGTTGGCAAGCCTTTGATGTTCGACGGGAACAGGTTCTTGCCGTTGACGGGAATGCCCATGTCAAACAGGGTTTGCACAAGCACATTGTTGGATGTCTGGCTACCGGAGCCATTGGGTGTGGCTACGGAAAATGCGAAGTCGTTAACGACAGGTTCATTGCTGACAGATGATTGTTCACTCGTAGGAGCTTGGAAAGCACACATAGTTATGGTGACGCTGTGAGCCGCGTCACGCTCCTTTCTACTGATGACTTATCAGACATAGGCAGTTCAGATACTAACTCATTAGAAGTTACATAAACGGAAAACTTGGAAAAAGTCTATTTCGTCGCACTCTCCTTATTAATTATGGGATGCTGGTAGCGGCGTAGTTGCGTATGCTTTATGAAGAATTCTAGGGCAGCGTCAAAGTCGCCAGCGACTATTGCATTGAGAATTTGCTCGTGATGCTGCCATACTTCTTGAAGATAGCTATATTCTGCATACTGATTCGATGCAACGACATCGTAGACGTCCCAGTATGCTTCTAGTATGCCAATGACAAAGGGATTATCCAGATTCTTGAACACCGTCAGATGGAACTTGCGGTGCTCCGCAAAAGGAATGTGGATCGGATGCGAGTTCAAAAGCCGTTGCGCATCTTCTATTGTTTCCCGCATGGTACAAATTTCTTTTTCGGTAAGCGTGCTGCATGCCCGATGCCAGAATGTCACTTCCACGCCAATGCGCAGGTCGTTGAATTGTTCAAAGCTCTCTGCATTTTGACCAAGGGCATAGAGGGCGGCTAAGCGAACGGGCTGTCCGAAGTTAAGGGGCTTGAGTTGCGTGCCTGTCCGTGACCGAACATCGACGATACCCAGAGCGCGGGCGACCTCTAGTTGCTCACGAATTTTACTGGTGCTGATACCCAGATATTTTCGACTGCCCAACTCTTTGATTGTGGGCAACGTTTCGCCCGCTTCGTATCCAGCAGCCAGGATATGATTGAGCAGTTCAGAACCAAGGTCTATTTGTACCATTAATCAGATAAATCTGTTTTATGTCATTAGTTGCAACAGTATATCATCAAACCCGCCAACCATCTATGTACATTTATGTGAAAACTGCATAAATCCAGGCTGAAAACGGATCTAAAAAGCAAAAGAGGGGATGGCTTTAACCATCCCCTCATGTGTCTAGCTATGACCAATAAGATACAAGACTAGTTGATGCGCGTCGCTGTTCCAGTCAGTACCCACTGGACGTAGGTGCCTTCGCCACCGACTGCTGTAATCGTGATGCTGCCATTGTTGGAATCAAAGGTCACTTCACGGTCCACAATCGTCTGGCCACAACTATAGGTCTGGCCGCCAGTAAAGAACTCGATTTGATCAGTATTTTCGCCGAAGCAACTGGCTGAGATGACCAGCCGTGCACGTCCACCAGAGAAGGCAACGTTCGGGTTCATACGACGAACATCATAGACGACACGATCTTCGGTATCGCCCCCCGGGTAAGACACAAACTCAAGGATCGATGCAGTCGTGTCCAGGTCGATGTTGAACGCATAACTACGCTGATCTTCTGGCGCAATCTGGGCTGCCGGTGGTGTCGTCGGTGTATACGATGGCGTGTATGTTGCCGTTGCTGTGTAGGTCGGCGTATACGACGGTGTGTAGGTCGCTGTTGGCTGTTGTACCGTTGCCGTTGCTGTATAGGTTGGCGTATATGACGGCGTATAAGTTGCCGTTGCATTCACCTGCTGCTGCGTGGTCGACGTAGAAGTCGGTGTTCTTGTCGGTGTCGGAGTTCTTGTCGATGTTGGATTGGTCTGCTGTTGTTGCTGTCCAGTTGTTGGCGTGGTCGAGGGTGTCGAAGTCGATGTAGGTGTTGTCCCTGGCACAAGTGTTGAAGTGGATGTCGCTGTAGAATCTGATTCGGATGTGGCTGTTTCGGTCGCATCACTCGAATCCGATGGTGTGCCTGCATCTTCTGTAGCATCTGATGCTTCGGTTGCGTCCGAGGAATCCACACTAGCACCACTCCCCAGGCTTAAAGAGACGTCACCATCCAGACCATTCGCAGATGTGACAATAATTTTGTACGTGCTGCTTGTCGCTGGGATAGTAACAAACGCTGGCATAGCATCGTTACCGGCGACAACTGCCAGTGTGGTGCCTGCGTCTTGTAACAATGCTGAAAAAGCGAAGCCCGCTGTGCTTGTGCTCACAGTTGCCACCTGGGTTGCATCCGGGTTGCCAGTCACGTTAAAAACTGTGTTGCCAGTGGCGACAACCGGACTATCAGCAGGGTTATCTGGATCGACTGTTGATTCTGACGAAACTGGACTGCCATCCAACCGAATTGCGTAATCGCCGACGACGCCATTCGCGGGTGTCACAATAACTGTGTAAAGTCCATCGCTGGGTAGTTGAACGCTCAACCGCGCTGTGGAGCTGCCTGCACTGAAGGGATCATTGGTGCTGGTTGCGATGGCCTGCTGGCTCATATCATTAAGAACGATAGTCGGCTGCATGCCGGGTGTCAGTCCCAGAACGAGGACGGAGACCAGATCATTTGCTTGGCCCTGGAATGTGTAGAATGCGAGGGGTGCCGTAGCGGAGAATGTTCCCGTGGCACCGCTGCCGTAAACAAGCACGGATTGCGCTGATGCGGGCATCAACACAGCGAACATGGCAACGATAACAGAAATAAGTACGAATACCTTTCCTCGTCGAATCATAAGACCCCCCTGTTTAGTTGTCGAGAATATAGAAATGAAAATGCCAACTTGTAATGTTGTGCGATACTTCCAGTGTAACCGGAAATGACTTAATCTCAATCAAATTTGATAGGTTTTTTTCATTTCACCTTCTGAATCACTGTCTGAACACGCCCGATGGCTAGTCAAGGCCACCTCACTATGGCAAAATAGCGCCAGATTAGTGAACGCTTTCCAGGGGATAACGACGGATGCATACATTTCAGCCACTAAAATTGCCAGGTGCTTTCTTAATTACATTTGAACCTATTGGTGATAATCGTGGGTACTTTGTAGAAACGTATCGCAAAGATCTGTACAAAGAGCATGGCCTGGTGACAGATTGGGTACAGGAAAATCAATCGTTATCCAGTCAAAAGGGCACCGTCCGCGGGTTGCATTTCCAGCTTCCGCCCCATACGGAGACGAAGCTCGTGCGTGTGCTGCAAGGCGTTGCGCTGGATGTCATCGTTGATTTGCGTGCAGATTCCCCTACCTATGGCCAGTACGAAGCTGTCGAACTCAGCCCGGATAACCATCGTATGCTCTATATCCCCAAGGGCTTTGGGCATGGATTTTGCACACTCACAGAAGATATGGTGATTTCTTACAAAGTGGATGCTTTTTATGCGTCTGGATCTGCGTCGGGCATCATCTGGAATGATCCCGATATTGGCATTGATTGGCCAGTGACAGACCCTATCATGTCAGAGCGTGATAAAGGGTTGGGCAGCTTTGCCGCGTTTGAGTCACCCTTCAAAATGCCTTAGGATTTGTTCGCTCTATGGCTTTACAGGAGCCGGCGGGTCATTGGGAATGTTGACTCGATCTGCTCAATGATGTACTGGAAGTCTTCTGTCTTGTGCTGGAAGTCCAGATCGTCAACAGGCAGCCGGAGCACAGGGCACACACTCCAGTCGGAGATCCAATCCTCGTATAGGAGGTTTAGCTGTTCCAGATAGCTGCGCGCAATATCCTGTTCAAACTCGCGTCCGCGCTTTTTGATGTGTGACTTTAGCGTATCTACGCTGGCTTGCAGGTAAATCATCAGGTCGGGTGGGGGTAAGAAAGCGGCAATCGCCAAATAAAGCCGACGATAGGCGTCATAATCCCGATGCGACATATGCCCACGATTGAATAAGTTGCAGGCGAAAATTTCCGCATCTTCGTAAACTGTACGATCCTGCACGACGCTGCCGGGATGATCAAAGAGTTGGCGGTGATGCTCTAGCCGTTTGCCCAGGAAGAAAACCTGGGAGTGAAAGCTCCAACGCTCCATATCATTGTAAAAATCAGCCAGATATGGATTCTCCGTATTGGCTTCGTAGAACGGCTCCCAACCGTAATGCTTGGATAGCATACGGGTGAGGGTACTCTTACCAACGCCAATATTCCCTGCAACAGCAACAAAAAGATTCTGACTCATGCGGGTTGAACTCTGATAGGTAGGCTAATCGACAGACTTAAATCTAATCATAGTTAAAAATAGAACACCCGCAACTCAAGGACGTTGCTTTTATCCTGCAATCGCAGTCAAGACTAGTTCAACCTCATCCAGCACGGCAAAGTTCCCGGTTTCATCTTCATACGCCAATGTGACTTGGACCGGGCCAGTGCGGTTATCGGTCAACAAATCGACTTGCCAGGGTATTTCATCGAGTTTATTAGGATAGTCAACTGCCGCAGTCGTCCGGCTGATTTCTTCTTCGCCCATTGACAGCGTGACAATAATTTCCTGAATACCTGGGCCGGATACAATGCCAAACACGGGTATTTGCTCCCCGCCGGCTGTGTCATTATTGGTTGGTTGTAGGATCAACCCATAGTGGTCGTTGGGACGGTTACTGATAGGGGAGAGAACGGCAGAGGCCAAGTCTAGCTCGGCAAATGTCTCGCCATCGCTCACTGATGCGATGATGGTGATTTCTGTAGGATCACCCGTGTAGGCATGGGGCAGTTGGACGTCCCATTGACCGTCAATCGGTGTAACTGTTGATTCGGCGATGATGTCGCCATTCCCTGTGATGACTTGAATTTGAAAGGCATCATTCATGCTGTCATTGGTGGTTCCGGCAACGTAAATTGTGCCCGAATAGATGACAGTGCCGATACGCGGCGACTCAATCGTGACAAAAGTCTCGAATGTGTTGGTAGGTTGTGTGGCAGAGGGTGTTGATGTGCAAGCAGCAGCCAACAACAGAGCCAAAACGCCTAATATTGATCGCAACACGCTAAGAGTCCTTTGCCAGCGATTGCTGCTCGACGTATTTTGCTGCAAAGCGTATTTTTTTGATTGTGTTCTCGTTGGATTGCAAAGCAATATCCAGGATGACCTTCAATTCATCCGGGTTGAGGTCTTCTTTGTTTTCGATCATGTTGATGAGCATCGTTATTGAGCTATGAACCACACCCGCAGAACTGATCGCATCGTATTGCCATTGGCCTACAAAGCGGTCGAAAGGTGTGTTCTTATACTTCTCTTTCAACATTTCTTCATATTCATCTGTCATATTAATTCCCGACACTAGAGACTGTACCATCATACCATATGACGATCACAATCCCTACGATTGAGGGCTAGACACAATGCCTCAAATATCATGCTGATTTCTGTAAAACTAGCCTAGTTTAGCCAATTTGTGCATCGCTTCTTCCAGGATTTCATCGCGCTTACAATACGTAAAACGCACATGGTTATGCGCAATAGACTGATGTTCTGGACAGAAAAACGCTGATGGAGGAATACAGGCCACGCCTGCTTCGGTGATGAGATGCTTGGTAAAAGCAACATCGTCACCATCGAACAAATCACTGAAGTCCGCCATGATGTAGAAAGCGCCTTCTGGCTCGGAAATCTTAAAACCAGCATTTATCAGGGCATCAGATAGCATCTGACGCTTACGAGTATACATCGCTTGATAGTCATCATAGTAAGATTGCCCCAATTCCAGCGCTTTTACGACGCCCCATTGCCCAGGGTGATTGACCGCGAAGCTGATGTTCTGCCTAATGCGCCATGCCCCTGTGACCAAGTCTGGGTGCCCCATAACCCAGCCGACTTTCCAGCCTGTGACGCTGAACGTTTTGGCGGCACTGCTGACAGTCAGCGTGCGCTCGAACATACCGGGCAGCGTGGAAATGGGCACATGCTTGGCATCACCATACGTGAGATGCTCATATACTTCATCGGCGATGACAATTGCGTCGTATTTTTGGCATAGCTCAGCGATGAGCGCTAGTTCCTCCTGATCGAAGACGCGCCCGGTGGGGTTATGGGGCGTGTTGATGATGATCGCCCGCGTTTTGTCATTAAAAGCCGCGCGTAGTTCGGCTTCGTCAAAGCGCCATTCCGGCGGGCGCATGGGGACGAAGACGGGCTTGGCCCCGGCCCATTCTACTGCCGGCAGGTAAATATCGAAGTATGGCTCAATCAAGATGACTTCGTCGCCAGGGTTCACAACGCCCAATACGGCTGAATAAATGCCCTCAGAAGCGCCTGCTGAAGCAATGACACCCGTCTCCCAGTCAATCGGCAGGCCATAATGATCCTGTGCATGTTTGGCGACCGCTTGCTTAAATTCTGGGATGCCCACACCTGGTGGGTATTGGTTGCCGATACCTGTTCGGATGGCGTCCATAGCCGCTTCTAGCATGACTTTGGGTCCGTCGAAATCTGGCCGCCCCTGGCTGAGGTTCAGCGCGTTGTGCTGCTGGGCGAGGGTATTAATTTCAGAAAAAATGGTCGTACCAAAGGGCGCGACTCTATCGGCATAAGTTGGCATTGAACAAGACTCCTGTTACGATAATAGCCGTATTGTAACAAGGGTTGTCATCTATTGGCATTAGCCTGTGATGTCCAATTTTGTATAAGGTCACTTTGGACCCATTGCGACGATCATCACAGTTGCTTGGTTTGCCCAAATTTGATGATAATTCGGTGAAACTGTGCGACACCAGGGTATTTCGCACGTATAGCTTATTGACTGATGATGATGACAATATCCCTTTAGTGAGGTGCAGTCATGACCACCCACGACGAAAACATGCCAGAACAAAACATGCCAGAAGACGAAAACATCGAAGAAAATGAAACGAATAGTGCTCAAGTCGTTGACGAACCTGTGACCTCTGAGCACGCTGAAGACAGTGTCAGTGAAGAACTACCTGATGAAGGCTCTGACGTAGATGTAGCCGAAACACCCAAAGCCCAAATTCCCGTTGAAGCTGAAACCGAAGCCGAACCAGATAGCGATTCAACCAGCAAATTCCCGCCTGGGCATCTGGATGTCGCCTCTAAAGTGCGTGAACCCAATGAGCAGGAAAAAATCGTCGGTAGTATATTGGATGAGTTCGAGAAGATTGACGAGGTCGCTGGTGAAACGGGCTTTAAGCTAGAATCTGCCATTGCCAAAGAAGAAATTTTGCAGGGTGACGATGCTGACGAGCAACCCTCAACTGAGGATGTCGCACCCGATAAACCCGTCTGGAAGACTGAAGCGGAACAGCGTTACGAAGCCCAGCAGGCGCGTAAGCAGCGTATGCTGGAAGAACGCCGTAAGCTCGATGAGGAACGTCGGCAGAAGCAGCAAGCCTACAAAGCACGACTGAAAGCAGATCGTGAAGCCTACGAAGCTGAGTTACTCCAGAAAAAGGCGGATGAAAAAGCGCGTCTGATTGCAGAACGTGAGGCGGCTGATGCGCGCCTGCGGGCTGAGCGCGAAGCCAAACGTCGCGCACGTGAGCAGTACGAAGCTCAACAGAGTGGTCACGTCATCGATGACAACTACAGTCCCGAAACAATAGAGGATACAGAATCACCAGATGTTGAGGCTCCAGCAGTGGGAATCCCGGAGCAGCAACCTACACCTCCAGCAAAGCCGCCACAGGGTGAGTCGCCACAGGCCAAGCCACCCTCAGCCCGTGAACGCGAAGCGGTAAATCGTCTCGGCAAGCCGCCTAGCGATGACGAATCGGATGATGAGAGCGAGTAAGCAAAAAAGGCACTTCCAAATCGGAAGTGCCTTTTGAATGACTCTGAAATTGTTGCAACTTACTGCTTGACGAAACCGCGCAGCACAGTCTGCAAAATACCACCATTCTTGTAGTATTCTACCTCGACCGGGCTGTCCAGGCGCACGACTGTCTTGAAGGTCTTGACTGTGCCGTCTTCGCTGGTGGCTGTGACGTCCAGTGTTTGTAGTGGCTTGAGGTCATCCGACACATGAATGTCGAATGTCTCATGGCCCGTGAGGCCCAGAGTTTGCCAATTCTGACCGTCTTCGAAGACTAGTGGCAGCACGCCCATCATGACCAGATTGCTACGGTGGATACGTTCGTAGCTTTCCGCGATGACGGCGCGTACACCCAGCAGCAGCGTACCTTTAGCTGCCCAGTCGCGACTGGAACCCATACCGTAGTCTTTGCCTGCCAAAATGATCAGATCGGTGCCATCTTTCTGGTATTTCATGGAAGCATCGTAGATGGTCGTTTCTTCCATTTCCGGCAGATAGTAGGTCACGCCACCTTCGCTGCCCGGAACGAGCAAGTTACGTAGGCGCACATTGGCGAAGGTCCCGCGCGTCATGACTTGGTCATTACCACGGCGTGCGCCGTAGCTGTTGAACAGGCGCCGCTCAATGCCCTTTGCAGTCAGGTATTCACCTGCGGGGCTATTAGTCGCAATCGGGCCAGCCGGTGAGATATGGTCGGTTGTGATGCTGTCGCCGCCCAGGACCAGTACACGCGCGTCCTTGATGGGCTGCAATGCTTCCGGCTCCAGCGGCATATCGACGAAGAAGGGCGGTTCCTGCACGTAGGTGCTGGTATCGGTCCACTCGTAGACTGCTTCGTCTGTACTGGCTATGGCATTCCAGGCTTCGTTGCCATCGTACACGTTGCCATACTGTTCCAGGAACATATTGGCTGTGAGCGAACTCTGGACAACGTCAACGACTTCCTGCTGGGTCGGCCAGATATCACGCAAATAGACTGGCTCGCCATCTTTGCCGATACCGAGTGGCTCGGTATTCAGGTCGATGTCGACTGTACCAGCCAGGGCGTAAGCTACCACCAGCGGTGGGGATGCCAGATAGTTGGCGCGGACATCCGGGCTAATGCGGCCACCGAAGTTACGGTTACCACTCAGGACGCTTGTGGCGACCAGGTCAGACTCATTGATGACTTCGCGCACAGGCTCAGGGATCGGGCCGCTGTTACCGATACAGGTCGTGCAGCCATAACCAACCGTATAGAAACCGAGTTCTTCAAGGTAAGGCGTCAGACCTGCTTTGTTGTAGTACTCGGTGACGACTTTGGACCCAGGAGCCAGGCTTGTCTTGACATAAGGTTTGCGCGTCAAACCCTTTTCGACAGCATTCTTGGCCAGCAAACCCGCAGCGACCATCACGGAGGGGTTGCTGGTGTTGGTGCAGCTCGTAATGGCTGCGATGACGACCGCGCCATGCGCCATTTCTGCACTGCTGCCGTTGTCCTTGTAAACGCCCTTGTTATCGAGCTGATTATCAGGAATTTCCAGGCCTTGCGGGCCAACTGGGGCGCGCAGCGTCTTTTGGAACGTTTCTTTCATATCGCGCAGCAGAATGCGATCTTGCGGTCGCAGCGGACCAGCCATGCTCGGTTCCACTGTGCTCAGGTCCAATTCCAGGCTGTCGATGTATTCGGGATCGGGTGTTTCGTTGGTGCGGAACAGACCTTGTTCCGTGTAATAGCGCTTGACCAGCTCAATCTGTGCTTCATCACGCCCGGTACGGCGCATGTAGTTGAGTGTTTCCTCGTCTACCGGGAAGAAGCCCATTGTCGCGCCATATTCTGGGGCCATGTTGGCCAATGTTGCGCGGTCGGGGAGGGTCATGTTGCTCAGGCCCGTGCCGTAGAACTCCACGAATTTGCCGACGACGCCTTTCTTACGCAGCATCTGGGTCACAGCTAACACGAGGTCCGTAGCAGTCGCGCCTTCCGGCAGGCTGCCGATCATCTTGAAGCCGATGACTTCCGGCATCAGCATGTAGATCGGTTGGCCCAGCATAGCGGCTTCGGCTTCAATACCACCGACACCCCAGCCGAGTACGCCCAGGCCGTTAATCATGGTCGTGTGGCTATCTGTACCAACCAGCGTATCCGGCAGGGCAACTTTGCCTTCGCCATTGGGATCATCAAATAGCTGGACGCCTTTTGCCAGGAATTCCAAGTTCACTTGATGGACGATACCGGTGGCCGGGGGCACGACTTTGAAATTGTCGAATGCCTTCTGGCCCCAATGTAGGAACTCATAGCGCTCGGCGTTGCGTTCAAATTCAAACTGGCTGTTGAGCAAAATCGCGTCATCGCGGCCAAAGACATCCACCTGCACCGAGTGGTCAATGACCATGTCGACCGGGATAATCGGATTGACTTTTGCCGGGTCGCCACCCATGCGCAACATGGCACTGCGTAGCGCGGCCAGGTCGACAACGGCGGGGACGCCTGTGAAGTCCTGCATCACGACGCGCGCTGGTTTAAACGGAATTTCAACAGCTTCGTAGGTTTCTTTGCTCCAACTGGCGATGTTACGGACGTCGTCTTCTGAAACCTGAACGCCATCAACATTGCGGAGGGCATTTTCCAGCAGAATCTTGATGCTGAAGGGCAACTTCTCAACGTTGCCAATACCTTGCTCGATCAATGCATCGAGGCGGTAAATGGCAGCCGAACCGTTGCCGGTGTCAAATGTGCTGCGTGCACCAAAGGGGTCATTGCTCATAATCAGTCCTTTACGATGTGTCTCTTACGATCTAATGACGTGTAAAAAGGCATATAGAGATCGCTTTGCCAGGGTTTAATGGTGTGGATTGAGAACTTGTGAAGTCGTTCTGGCTCCTGATTGTACCGAAAGACGGTGCAATATGTGAGGTGTTGTTGCGAACCATTTGCGTTAACTAGGGCTTTTTGCCAGCGATAATAATGTAACGATGCTGGAAAGTGGCTTCTGGTTGGCCCAAATCGCGCGGCTCAAACCAGGCGGCAACGCCCTCTGATGCTTCATTGAGCATGGTTTCTAATTCTGCAACGACCTCATCAGAACAATCCTGTGTCTGGCACCAATCATAAAATGATTTGCGCTTGGCTGTTGATTCCACATGATCGACGTTCAGGCCAGCCGCCTCAAACTTGGCTTGCCACTCACCAAGATTGTAATTGCGATTGTGACTGGGATCGCGCAGGGTCTCAAAGGCATCAATCGTACGCGCATCAGTGTCTTCATCCGGGACCAACTGATCTTGCACCAGGAACGTGCCGCCTGGCTTCAATACACGGGCTGCTTCATTGATGAATGCCTGAATGTTGGGGAAGTGGTGCGGTGCAATGCGGCATGTCACCAAATCAAACGTATTGTCCTCAAACGGCAAATTCTCAGAATCCGCTTCTTTGAATTCAATATTGGTAATGCCTAGTTTTTCGATATTGGCCTGTGCCGCTGCTAGCATATCCGTTGATATATCGCTGGCGATGACATGCCGCACATGTGGTGCGAATGTGCGTGCCGTATGGCCGCCGCCTGTGGCGATGTCTAAAATGAGCCAATCTGATTGCGGATTGGCAATCTCGACCAGCTTCTCTAGATCTGATCCCTGGGAATGGGTTGTGCTCGTAACGTAACCTTCTGCAAATTGGCTAAAGCGACTTTTTGATAAAGTTTTTTTGTCTGTCATAAGCGCCTCCTTTTTTTGAATGATGCTTATAGGATACGACAATTGTGCATATAAATTCCAGTGATTATACTAACCCTTAGGATAAATATTTTTTATATAGGGCTGGCGATGGAATTAGGTCAACTGGAAGCATTTGAACGAGTGGCGCGCGAGGGGAGCTTCACACGGGCGGCTGATGCCCTTGGCTTGACGCAGCCTGCAGTGAGCACACGTGTCAGTATGTTGGAAAGTGAGCTTGGTGGCCCACTGTTTGATAGGCGCGGCCGCCAATTGGTGTTGTCGCCATTGGGTGAGCGATTTTTGCCTTATGCCCAACGCATGTTGGCTGTGATGGCCGAAAGTCTGCACATGGTGGAGAACTTCCACGAGAATCGCCTTGGCGAAGTCAAAATTGCTGCGCCGACACCGCTATTGATTAGTTTTCTGATGGAGACGTTAACCACGTTCCGGGCAATCCATCCTACAATTGACGTGCTCATACGAGAGCGAAATAAAACGACCATTTACGAATTGTTGCTGGACAACACCCTGACGCTGGGGCTGGTCAATGGCCCGGTATTTGACAAGCGCTTCCTGCATCTGGCGTCATTTCGGGACCCCATTATTCCCGTAGTCGGCGCAACCCACCCACTAGCGAAGTTGAATCGTCCCATCGGCATCGACGAAATATATGCTTATACCATCTATCGCGTATCGATGTTCCCGCAGATGACGGCCTTTATGGATGAGTTGGTGGAAAATGGCAGGCAGGGCAGCGGTGGGGCGGTCATTGCGCTGCCGATGGTCATGGCACGTGAGCTGG
The DNA here is from genome assembly GCA_002699585.1 of Anaerolineaceae bacterium. GTDB lineage: Bacteria > Chloroflexota > Anaerolineae > Aggregatilineales > Phototrophicaceae > Phototrophicus. The sequence continues at coordinate 79,636 of PABP01000021.1, forward strand.
TGATGACAGGCGAGGGCATCACATTTTTACCTCAGAGTTATGCTAAAGGGCCGATTGATAACAATCGACTGGTGCCTCTAACTATCGAGGATGTGCAGATCTTATACAGCGAACCGATCCTTATTGCTGCCAAAAGTCGCAAGTTAGATGCCGTTCACAGCTTGTTTTGCGAGATATTAGTGACGTCTTGGAGACATCTGCTGGTTAAAACCGTTGTTTGAAGTCTTGTGGACAGGTACACTCTTGTCCGTAGTGGACAAAGTTGTTTCCCAGATGGAGTAACGAGAATATGACCAAAAATCGAACCCAACGTGTGCGGCAAGCGCGCGAGAAACAGCGTCGCCGTAATCAACAGCGCAACATCGCTATTGGCGTTGTGCTGGTCGCGGTGATTGTATTGATGCTACTCATTATCTCCAATACGCCGACCGAAGCTCCAATACCGGAAGGCGTCGCTGAGCGCTATGAGGGTATTCAAAAAGGTGTATCGGAAGAAGGCTATCCGATGCTCGGTGATCCAGATGCTCCAGTAAGTGTTGTTGAGTATTCCAGCTTCTCCTGCCCAACATGTGCCGAAGTTCACGATAATGCATTCCCTGGTATTTTGGAGCGTGTGGAGGCTGGTCAAGCTTCTGTGACATATGTTCCGCTGCCAGTCGCAGGCCGCAATGTTGAGGGTGCCAACCGCGCGGCAATCTGTATGCAGGAACAAGGCCTGTTCTGGGAATACCACGATACGCTATTTAGTTGGGCACAGCAGTTTGGTAATTCACCATTTACGCAAAATCGTTTGACAGCGGGTGCCGAAGCCCTGGGTGCAGATACAGCTGCATTCAATAGCTGCGTAACCGATGGTGAGACACAGTTCTTGCTTGATTCAGCAAACAGTCAGGCGGCTAGCCAGGGTATCCAATCCACACCGACCCTTCTGGTCAATGGCACGCGCGTCGATGACATCAGCACAAACGGTATTCTAGGCGCTATCGATACGGCTTATGCCCCATTCGCAGGTCAGGAACCGGAAGTTGAGCCGACCGCTGAAGAGGTCGAACCGACTGCTGAGGAAATGGAACCCACCCCTGAAGAGGCTGAACCGACTGCTGAGGATGCTGAACCAACTGCTGAAGAAACTGAACCCACCGCTGAAGCAACAGAGAGTTCTGACTAAAGCAATTAGGCGGGTTTATTAGGAAACCAAAAGGGCGCACATAGCGCCCTTTTTTGTATCGTAATTTGATTGTGCTGTTGTGTCAGTCGTGCTTGGCAAGCATGGGGCCCAGGTTGCGGCCACCCAGCAAGTGCATGTGGATGTGGAACACTTCCTGGCCGCCATCTTCGTTGCAGTTGACCATCAGCCGATAGCCACTGGCCGCGATGCCATTTTCCTCAGCGATTTTGGCTGCTGCGGTAAAGAGCCGCCCCAGGGCCATTTCGTCCTCAGCCGTCACGTCATTGACGGTTGCGATTTCTTTTTTGGGGACGATTAAGATATGTACTGGCGCTTGTGGGCTGATGTCCCTGAAAGCAATCACGAGATCATCCTCGTAAACAATGTCACTCGGAATTTCCCGGTTGATAATTTTTGTAAAAATACTGGCCATTTTGGTTGTCTCCTCCTGTAATTGACCCGTGTGCTACATGACCATGCCACCGTCGACCACCAGCACCTGGCCGGTGATGTAGGCTGCATCGTCGCTAGCGAGGAATGCCACTGCCTTGGCGACGTCTTCCGGTGCGCCCATACGCCCCAACGGAATATGGCTAATAGCGGTTTCTTTGATGTCGTCTGACAGGTCAGAGGTCATATCTGTGCCGATAAAGCCCGGTGCCACTGCATTGACGGTCACGTTGCGTGGCGCAATTTCCTTTGCCAACGATTTGGTCAGGCCGAGCAGACCGGCTTTACTGGCGGCATAATTGGTCTGGCCGCCGTTGCCTGCGATACCCACTACGCTGCTGATATTGATAATGCGGCCACTGCGCTTCTTCATCATGGTACGGCTGGCAGCCTTGCTGCAAAGCCACGCGCTACGCAAATTGGTATTGATGACTGTATCGAAATCGTCGGGTTTCAGCATCATGATGACGTTATCGCGCGTGACGCCTGCATTGTTCACCAGGATGTCGAGCTGGCCATATGCTTTAGTGACATCCTTAAACATGGTTGCTACCTGGTCCGCGTCACTCACATCACACTGAAACGTCATGCCATCGCCACCAGCGGCTTTAATTTCAGCGATAACTGCTTCTGCTGCGTCCGCACTCTGGTTGTAGTTCACGACGACTGTCGCCCCACGCTGTCCAAGTTCCAACGCGATAGCGCGCCCGATGCCGCGACTGCCGCCCGTAACGATTGCTATCTTGCCCTCAAGTTGACTCATCTTCTTCCCCTCATATCGCACCACAGTGGCTGTCTCACCACAATGGGTGTGCTGATAATTCAAATAACCATTATTTACTATAACACGCGATCCGCCGCAGGCTACGATTGTGGCCCCAGCCATCCGATCAACGTCATGGAACCACGCAGGTCCACACTCAAGTTGACCTGACCAAAGCCATTGGGTGTCGCGCTGTAGACATCTACCCGGCCATCGACATTCGGATTCAGCCCGGTAAAAGCTAGGAATTGCCCATTTGGCGAATACAATGGGTCGCACATGGTAGGTGGTGGACTGCCGCTGGCCACGAAGTCAAAATTGGGATCGGCTACACGCACCCCATATGGACATTGCCCACGTACACCACCAATTGCGATGCGATCACCTGTTGCAGCCCAATCCGCTAGCATGCCAAAACGCGGGAACTGGAAATCGTCTTGTCGTGACCGAATGAGCCCCCCGTCGGCGGTCATCATCACAACCTGAATATCGTTGCCCTCGACGCGCTGGAGCAGCACGGTACTACCATCCGGTGACCATCTATCATTCAGATAGAATGTGTCTTCGTCGCCGGGTAAGGCGACTCGCTGCACATTGTCGACCTGTACATTGGCAATCCACAGGTTGCGCTGAGGATTGAGCAGATCGAGCTGGTCGCCGCTTGCCAGGACTACCTGCCGTCGGTTAATCCAACGAGGGGGTTCTGTGACAATGATGTCGGCGAGTTGTTCGGTGGTTTCCGTTTGTGAGTCGTAAACATAGACTGTGCCGCCTGTGGGGGCGGGCGTCGAGAGCGCATCGCAGCCACCCTCGGTGCCGGGTACCCAGGATGGGCACGTATCCCGGTCAGAGACGAAAGCCAGATAGCGTCCATCTGGTGACCACGTCGGCCACCAATCGTATGAACCTGATTGTGTTAAGTTGGTACGCGAGCTGCCATCACGAGCATACAGATAGACATCTAGCGCGTAACCCGTTTGTAGCGCGATGGCCATTGTCTCACCATCAGGCGACCATGCTGGTTCGCTGACCAGCCCGCGCTGGACCATCGAGCGAATCGGTATGAGGCGGCCCGTAAAAGCAGTAGTTGAAGTTGTATCCAGAATGTAGAGGCCCGGCGCTGCACCTAAAGGCTGGAAGTAAGCGATGGTTCTGCCATCTGGTGCTGGATAGATCTGGTGGCCAGTACTGACGTCCAACTCCAACATTTCGACGCGGCTGTTTGGGGCACCTGGCGCGACAGCATACAGGATCATCGTCGTGTTTTCAGCTTCTGCCGTAGCGATGTTGCTGATGCTTTGCTGATCATTGCTATTGGTAAAGAGGATCAGTGGCGAGTCAATGCCATCGGCGATGCTTTCTGGCAGTGTCGTTTCACCCCATTGATCCAACCGGAATTGGACTTCCGGCATAGGCGTAATTGTTGGCAGGGGTGTTTCACTCGGAATCGGCGTGATAGACGGTGTCAACGTTTCCGTCGGCGTTTCACTCGGTGTAAGCGTCGCCGTTGCCGTTGCCGTCACAGTTGGTGATGGCGTTGCCGAGGGTTCAACAGTTTCTGTTGGAGTAGGTGTCTCTGTCGGTGTGCTGGTTGCCGTAGGCGGCGGTGTCAAGGCATCGCATGCGGTCAGCACGACCATCAGCATAACTAACGCATAGCGCAGGGATCGTCTCATAGGGTCTATTCTTGTTTCAGTTAATTTGGCGTATAGCGTACCATGTCAGTGAACACAACCCAACGCCTGAACTAGGTGTTTGGGCTACGATCACGCGTTTCAGTGGGTGGGGACGTATCCTCATCCGGCGTACTTGCGCGCCGCAAGACATAGTAAGAGCCGCGTTTTTGCCCCATTTTAATCAGAATGTCCTTGTTGACGAGGTCGACAAGATCGCGCCGGATCGTTTCTGAGTGAACGTCTGGGAAAAGCTGCTGCAAATCGCTATTGGTGATGCGCGTGTTGTTGGTCTTATGCAGATACTTCAATGCGGACTCTTGCCGGGGGTTGATGGCCTGTCCGAGATAGGTCCCGTCGAAGATGATTTCGTCGGACTTAGGCGGCTCGGTGGTTTCAGGCTCAGGTTCTGTAACAGCTTGGGCGCGATTCTGCAATGTAACCGTGAATCCGCCACTGCGCTCTGTGAAGCTTGGCTCAGCCATATTCTGCTGGCGCATCAGTTCGATGACACGGTCGACCCCATAACCCAGGCGCTCGATGAAATGCATATCGGCCAACACCTGCACGATGATCGGATTGCGTGAAAAACGCTCGTCCTTGAGGTTTTCGAGTGTCATGGGGCCAGGTAAACGGCCAGGGCTGTGGACTTCCATGCGGTTTCCATAGATAAACAGCCGGATTGTATCGCCAGTGATGCTGTAATCGCGATGAGCGACTGCATTCACGACCAACTCGCGGGCGGCTTCCAGAGGATATTCATAAGTCTCTGTACGGGCCATCGTGTCCGCCAGTGTGACATCCTTGCGCAGATGGTCGATCATGAATGTCTCAGCCCGTTTGATCTGGTCGATCAAGGTGCCGCCAATATCTTGCCGATTGTGCTTATCTGTCATGGTATCCCCGGCAAATCGGACAGCGGCAATTTCTGCACAACGGATGAATTGCTGGGGGTCTTTACCAAACAGCAGAATCCCCGCATTCGTTGGCCTCAGATCACTGCCAGCCTGGGCTAAGCATCCGCGTTGCAGCAGGATCGTCTTCTCGTCGTTGTCACCTGTGCCGCGCAGATTTTTGACGTAGTCCCGAGCTTTTTCCCAGTCTAAATCGTCCAGCTTTGCCGTTGGATGCACCTGCGTTTCGTAGCTCAGTTCGCCGCGTTCGAGCATCAGCCGACGCAGTTCTTGGGGCAATAGGGGCAAGTTTTTGGTATCTTCGCGCTTAAGATAGCGACCTTCATAAGCGTACACGCTGGGCATGCCTGCGGGGATCAGCGCGACAATAACTGATTTTTCGTTAAGCGCCGTCGATTGGGGAACAGGAATAATCAGTGGTGGGGTGATGTCCAGCGCCGCCTGGATCAGCCGATCGATGGCGTTGTTGGCATCGGCAATGTCTTCCAGTTCGCCATCTTCAGCAACACCCAGCATGATCTGGCCACCAGCCGTATTGGCCATAGCGACCATGTTCTCAGCAATGGTCGCTTCTGGCGTTTTTTCAGGCAACCAATCAAAGCGTTCAGACCGGCCCTGTTTAAAGAGGCTCTCCAGTTCGTTCCCACCAAGCATGTTGCTAGCCCACCGATAGATGAAGGTTCTTTGCGATGTGTTCCTTGTGATACGTTCCTTAGTTGTTGGAAAACCTACCGACTTACTTATTCATTATCCTGATCTTCGTCATTTTCACCACTGGAATCATTATCAAGGTCACGCTGACGTTGTTCTGGTGCGTCCAGCAGGACCAAGTCCAGCACTTCCTGCATATGCTCTACAAAGTGGATATTCAAGTCCTTGAGGGCTTGCTTAGGGATGTCTGGCAGATCTTTCTTGTTATCTGCTGGCAGAATGACATTCGGGATGCGGTTACGCCGCGCCGCCAGCACTTTTTCCTTGATGCCCCCCACCGGTAGCACATGGCCGCGCAGGGTAATTTCACCCGTCATGCAGAAGTCATGGCGTACTTTACGCTCAGTGAAGGCAGAAATGATCGCTATCGCCAGCGTGATACCTGCGCTAGGCCCATCTTTGGGCACAGCACCTTCTGGCATATGAATATGAATATCGTAGTTATCGAAGTCATCATGCGAAACTTGCCATTCAGATGCCCGCGAGCGCATATAGCTTAATGCCGTTTGCGCTGATTCTTGCAGTACATCACCCAGTTGGCCCGTGAGCGTCAATGACCCCTTGCCGGGTAGCAAAGACACTTCGATAAGCTGGAAATCACCGCCGTGATTGGTCCATACCAGGCCCGTTGATAGGCCGACAAGGTCTTCTTTGTTGATGCGTGCATCGAGTATAGGCGGTGGCCCCAGGTACTTTTCCACAAGCTGCGAAGTGATCCGCTTGGGGTACTTGCGTTTGGTCGCCACCAGCCGCGTGATCTTGCGACAGATATTGCCGATTTCGCGCTCCAGATTACGCACACCCGCTTCCAACGTGTAATTGTGGATAATGGTCATCAAAGCTTCGTTCTGGAACTGGATGCCTTGCTTGTTGATGCCGTTTGCCACAAGCTGCTTCGGAATCAAGAAGCGTTTGGCGATTTCGAGTTTCTCTTCTTCGGTATAGGCTCGGAACTCGATGATTTCCATCCGGTCTTCGAGCGCTTCCGGCAGCGGATACAGATCATTGGCTGTGGTGATGAAGAAGACCTTTGACAGGTCATAGGGCACTTCAAGGTAATGATCTGTAAACTCGTTGTTCTGTTCAGGATCAAGTACTTCCAGCAGTGCCGATGCCGGGTCACCCCGATAGTCGGCACTTAACTTGTCGATTTCATCCAGCATAAATACTGGATTATTAGTCCCTGCACGCTTCATTGTCTGGATGATGCGCCCCGGCAAGGCTCCGATATAGGTGCGACGATGGCCGCGTATTTCTGCCTCATCGCGCACGCCGCCCAGGGAAATCCGCACGAACTCGCGTCCCAGCGATTTGGCGATGCTGCGCCCTAGCGAAGTCTTGCCAACGCCGGGTGGTCCCACAAAGCACAGAATCGGCGTGTTCATCTTGTCTTTGGCCAGCTTGCGCACTGCGATATGCTCAATGATGCGGTCTTTCACCTTGTCGAGGCCAAAGTGTGCGTCTTCCAGCACTTTTTCCGCATGGTTGAGGTTCAGGTTGTCGCGTGTTTTAGCTTGCCAGGGTAGGTCTGCCAGCCATTCGACATAACTACGAATAACGCTCGCTTCTGGTGCGATAGATGGCATCGTCGAAAGGCGCTTGAGTTCAGCGAAGGCCTTGTCTTGTGCTTCTTGGGACATATTGGCTTCGAGTACGCTGTGATGCAGTTGCTCGATGTCTGCCTGGGCATATTCCTCGTCGCCAAGCTCACTTTGAATAACGCGCATCTGTTCCCGCAAATAGGCTTCGCGTTGGATGCGTGCCATTTCGCCATGCACGGCGCTGTTGACGTCTTCTCGGACTTCCTGCACGCTGATCTGATTGGCCAGTAACTGGATCAAACGCTCGTAGCGCACGGCCAGGTTCTCCAATTCGAGCAGTTCCTGGCGTTCATCGACAGTGATATCCAACGTTGACCCAATCAAGTCACATAGCTCAGATGGATCGTCAATCTGTTCGATGAGGTCGCCCACTTCGTCGGAGATGAACATATTCAGTGTCGCCAGTTGATCGAAGGTCTCCAGCGTGGTATCGACCAGGTTCGATAGCTCTTCTTCTTCGACGGTGGTGACGTCGGCCACAATTTGCGCGCGGGCAATCAAATGCGGTTCCGTCTGGAGCAGTTCCAGTATCTGCACCCGTTGGCGTCCCTGAGCAAGTGTACTTGGGATTGTGCTGCGCAGTTGACGCAGGGGCATCGGCTGGACGGCAATCTCAGTCCCAATTGCATGGAACTGATTGATTAAATCAGCGTCGCTATCGTGTCGCCTAGCGAGCACGCTGATGAGCGTAGTTTTGTTATCTAGCGCATATTGAATGGCAGCCTGTCCGCGTTCGCCTTGGGGCGTCAGCGGGACAAGGGTATTCGGAAAAACGACCTGTGACGACAGCACAACGACAGGTAGCTCAATGAAGCCGTTATCATCAGGCTGTGCGTCGGGTATTTGGTCGTAATGTAAAATCGTTGAACTCACCAATGGGTCCTCAAATGTCGGTTGGGAATTAGGAATGATGTTGTGTGGTGTTGGTGTAATCAAGCAGTTTACATGAGCCATGCTTGTGATGTAAACCGTTAGCCGTGTTCCTCATATGCAATTCTTGCGTAGGGCAAACGTGCGTGATGATTGTCAACTTGGTCTTGTCGGCTATAAGGCACTTCTGTATAGTCGTCGCGCAGGAACTTATTGCAGTACCCCTGTTAAAGTAATGGTTCGATCACATGGGTCATTCACGATTGGAAGTGTGATGCGCATACCAGTAATCTGGACAATAATTGCAGCGGTCGTCGGTGTCATTCTTGTTGGTGTCATCGGCATGCTGCTGATACAGCCTGACCAACCCCTTGTCATATCCGCTGGCTTTGACCGTGATGCGATTACGCCGAATGCCGATGGCGAAAACGATGTGGCCAATTTCAGTTATGACCTGACGCGCAATGCGCTTGTCAGCATTCTACTGACGGATACGGACGGCAATACCTATGTATTTAGGGACGCCCAGCAGCGTATTCCGCAGGCCTATACAGTGCAGTTCAGCGGCGTTGTCGATGGTTTTGTGCTGCCAGACGAAGAATTAGGTGGCACAGTCGAGCGGCGTTTGCTGCCCGATGGCGACTACACCTGGGAACTGGTTGCTGAAGCTGCCGATGGTGAGGTCGCTAACCATGAGGGCACGTTGACGGTCCAGGATGCCGATGTGCCCTTGCCCGATATTCTAACCTTTACGGTCAGCAATCCTGTTTTTACGCCCAATCAGGATGGCCGTACAGATCGCGTTGAAATCAATGTTTTCGTGGCCAAGCAGGATGTCGATGTCAATGTGGTCCTCATCGGCGAAGAAGGCCAGGAAATCCCTATTTCTGCGCGTAAAGAGGGCAATACCAATGGTGACGAACGCCGCTTTATCTTTGACTATGAAGCGGGTATCGACCTCAATGCAGAGCCGCCACCCGATGGCACCTATACGATCCGTGCAACCGCCACTGATGATGAGGGCCAGCGCGTGACAGCGACCAGCGAATTGACCATTCAAGATGGCGGTAAGCCCTTCGCGGAAATTGTGCCGCAAGCAGTCGGTGTCGATGTCGTCTTTGTGACACAGCCATATGACGAGCGTTTTTTCAGTGATGCCTCACAGATTGGCGACCTCGTCGATATGCCGGATGACCCTGCGGCTTTCGCAGCTACCGACATCACCATGAATGTGGGTGATATGCTGGTCTTTATGCTGACTGTCGAAAACTATTCCGATGTAGCCATTCGTACGACATGGCCGCCGCCTGGTGCCGTCTACCAGCAAGAACAGCGTGCGCCCGCCTTAGGGCAGAATGACTCGCCAGGAGCGTGGCGTGTCGCTATTGAGTGTGAATCGTCCAAGTCGAGTTATCCCTATCGTTGGGCGATTGGTACGGATGATGTGTTGGTAACAGAAATCGGCGCCAATGGCGAGGAATTCCGCTATTTGCCGCCAAACACAAGCTCGGTTGTTTGGGGTGCCATTCGCTTCACGGATATTGATCCAACGCGCAACCCACAGGCATGTTATGCTGGCTTGATTCATGAAGATGTGGCGCTCTCCGAACGCAATAGCGGTGTTGGGAGGCGTAGCATCGAATTGGTCGATCCTGAAGCGGGTTCGCAAGAATAAGGGTAATCTTCAGCATAAGGGGCTTCGTCGTGTGCTATGCTACGGTTGCATGTATGCATTGCATGGTTTTACGCCAGCCATCTGGCACTGACGCACGAGGGGAAACGCCATGTTTAAACGCTGGCACACAATCATAGTGATATTCTTGTTGCCGCTGTTGGTCGCTGCTTGTGGGCCTTCCGCTCCCCAGGCAACGGCTCGGCCTACACAGACGCCCTTTTCAACGCCCTTGCCCTGGATTAGCACCCCAATGCCAGCAGGTACAGGTGATAATCCGCTGCGTATGGCGATCCTGCCTGCGGAAGATCTCAGCGACGATCAAATCACTGAGTTTGAATCCTTATTCGCATCGTCCGGTGTCGCGGTCCAGGTTGTTGTTGCTGAGTCTGAATCTGACGCCCTCAAACTGCTTTGTAGCAATACCACTGCTGAACATGCTGTCGTCGCCTGGTTGGATGGCATTGGCTATGTCTCTGCGTATGGTCGCTTATGTGGCCAAGCGCAGCTATTGCTGTCAACAGGCGATGGTGATACCCAGTTTGGCGAGCGGGTTGAGCTGATAATCCGGCCTGAATTGGGCACACAGCAGATCAGCGCCGCTGAAGGGCGCACGTTCTGTCGCGTTGGCTATGACGACTCTTATAGCTGGCGGATTCCGCAGCTTTGGTTTGCGCAGGTCGATTTCGACATTGCGGCTATTGATACCCTTGAAGATGTCGAAGACTACCAGTCAATTGTCGATGGAGTGGCATCGGATACCTGTGATCTAGGGGCCGTACCTGGCTCTATGGTGGATGCCCTCGACGAAGATATTGCTGAAGCCATAATTGTTGCTAAGACCAGTCCAGTCTTGCCCTATGGCGTTTTGGTTGTGCCACCGGGCTTGCCCCAGCAACATCGGGACGCTTTAAGCCAGGTGCTTGTGGATGCATCGGGTAGTCATCAGGACTTGATGAGCGCTTTCTTTGGTGATTACGAGATTCAAACCGTTGATTCGGATCTGGTGGATGACTTGCATGATTTTGTCGATGACTCCGGTTTTGATTTTGTGCAAGTGGATCGGTAATGTTTGATCTGGCCGTCATTATCGTATCGTGGAACACGCGCGACCTGACGTTGCAGACGCTTGATTCCCTCCTTGCGGATGTGAGTGAAAGCCGGCTTTCATATCACGTACTTGTGGTAGATAACGCTTCTGAAGACGACTCTGTTGTGGCTATTCAAGCGCAGTTCCCAGATGTAGAAGTACTCGTTAGTGAAACCAATATAGGTTTCGGCGGTGCCAATAACCTGGGTATGCGCCACCTGGGCTTCGGCCAGAATGCTGCATTAGTAGACCTTCCAAAAGCAGTTTATTTGCTCAATTCAGATACCATCACACAACCCGGCGCAACTGAAGCCCTGTTCAACGGGCTTTTTTCGGCATCAGATGTAGGCTTGGTTGGTGCGCGCCTGACTTACGGTGATGGTCAGTTTCAGGAATCGGCCTTTGGATTCCCTGGCCTGCGCCAGCTTTATGCCGAGCTTTTCTGGATACCCGGTCGCTTTCGTTTGGGGCAGTTCAATGGGCGCTATCCTCAGTCACTGTTTGAGCAATCACGGCCTTTTGAAGTTGATTTCACCCTGGGCGCGACCATGATGCTGCGCTCAGAAGTCATCCAGCAAACCGGTATGTTTGACGAAGCCTTCTTCATGTACTCCGAAGAAATTGATTGGGCTTGGCGTATCAAGGATGCGGGTTGGTGCGTGCTATGTGTGCCGCAGGCGCATGTGGTCCACTTAGCAGGGCAGAGTACGGTGCAGGTCAAGCCGCGTAGTATCATCAACCTGTGGGAAAGTCGCCTGCGCTTGGCTGATAAGCACTATCCGCGCTGGAAGTATTGGCTGGCACGCCAGATTATTGTCTTTGGTATGCGTCGCAAGTTGAATGCGTTGGATAGGGAGTCTTCGACACCTGAAGCTGTCCGCGACGCTTATCATAAAGTGCTTCGTATGGCCCAGGATGGCACATATGCCTAGGTTGATAGCAGTCGTATTGACCTATAACGAGGAAAAGCACATTCAGGGTTGTTTGCAGACTCTGCAATTTGCTGATGATCGACTCGTGTTTGATTCATACAGCTCGGATAATACCGTCGCCTTGGCCCGTGTGGTAGGTGCGAAGGTCTTGCAGCGTAAGTTCGATGACTATGCTAGCCAGCGCAATGCGGCGCTAGATGCTGTCAGCGATCAATGCGATTGGGTGCTGTTTATCGATGCCGATGAACGTGTGACGCCCGCCTTAGCTGAGGAAATACGTTACACTATCGACCATCCAGAGATAGTCGCCTGGGGTATTCCACGCCATAATTACCTCTTTCGTAAATTGACACTCGGTGCAGGTTGGTATCCCGATTATCAGATGCGCCTGCTGCGCATTGGACGCGTGCATTACGATGCCTCGCGCAAGGTACATGAACTCGTCGTTTGCGATGGACCCTCTGGCAACCTGACCAATCATCTCATTCACTATAATTACCGGACTGTCGCGCAGTTCATTCAAAAACAACGCCAGTATTCATCGTATGACGCACAAATACTGGCTGAGCAGGGCATTCGCCCCAAGCCCCAGAATTACCTTCTTCAACCGTTGCGGCAATTTCGTTGGCGCTTTATTGAATTAGAAGGCTACAAAGAGGGTTGGCATGGCTTCCGCTTGAGCTTGCTCATGGCTTATTATGAACTTGTGAAATACCTCAAACTCCGGCAGTTTTCACGCTCATCATGATAATAAGAAACGGGGTGGCCCAAATGGACCACCCCGTTTCTTTGTCAGATTGGTATGTTTCGCTAAATGCTACTCAACGTCCAGCGCGAGGATGCCGTAGCCGCCTGTTTTGCGCTTATAAACCACATTGGTAGCGTTGTCATCCATGTTGTAAAACATGAAGAACGTGTGGCCCAGTAGTTCCATTTGTTCAATCGCCTCTGATTCGTTCATCGCGCGTGCTGCAATCTTCTTGCGGCGGATGATTTCAGGTTCATCCCCCTCGCCATCCAGGCCCGATGCTTCTGGTAGCTCCTCAGCCAATGCCAGTTCTTCGATGGTCGCTGCGTAGGCACCACGCCGCTTATTCTCGCGTTTGCCCTTAAAGCGGCGAATACGCCGATACATCTTGTCCACTGCGTGGTTCACGGCCATCCGAATGCTGTCACGGTCTTCTTTTTCCAGGCTTTCTTCCGAACGGAGGATAGCGCCACGCTGATGTTTCACCGTAATCTGCGCGACAACAACATCAGGTCCACGATTGTTGTTTTTATGCGACAAGTCAATGTGGACTGTGCTGATATTCGGTAAGTAGCGTTCGAGCTTATCTACCTTGTTGAGGACGTATTCTTCCAACGATTCAGATACCTGAATACCGTCACCACGGATTGTAACGTTCATTGAATCCTCCTATGGAAATAATGTGGAAACTAAGTTGGGCTAAAACTCCGCGACGGTTATGGTCGCAGCATAAACATTGGGAACACCTGCATTTTTGAGGGCTTTGGCGCAGGCAGTGAGGGTTGCGCCAGTCGTGCGGACATCATCGATAATAAGAGCCGTTTTTGTGTTGCTAGGTACAGTAGCCACAAATGCTCCTTCGACGTTTGTGAGGCGCTCAGTGCGGTTGAGGCCGACCTGGGAGGGGGTGTTGCGTTCGCGCTGGAGCGCGTCTACAACGAGAATGCCAGCCTGTGCGGAAAGCGCCTCCGCGATTAGCTTAGCTTGATTATACCCCCGATTTTGCAATCGCAAACTATGTAATGGCACTGGAATCAGGGTGTCAATTGGCCAAGCTTGCTGGATGATGCCCGCGTTAAGGCGCTTGGCCAAAGGCTGTGCTAAAGTACGCGCATTGTGATATTTCAGAGCCTGGACAGCATGCTGCAATATGCCAGTATGCCAAGTTGTCCCTATCGCAGCGTCTACGAAATCTAGGTCTCCCTCGATTATTGAAAGTGGGACATGTTCCAGCTCTGTCTGGCAGGCCTCACACCAGGTTGTGTCAACGCGACCACAGTGCACACAGGTCGGCGGAAAGACCAGATCGAGAAGTGAAGTGCCGAGTGCCCGCCAATCAAATAAATGCTGCAAGCGTCTGGACGAAAAAAGCCCAGAGCGTATCCGGGCTTCTTCTTGTAATGGCGACATGAATAAACCCCATACTGGCGCTAAAGCGAGATGTTGCTATCCATAATCTGTAGCAATGCCGGTCCCAAAAGCACAACCCACATCGACGGGAAGATCAATAGTACCATCGGGAACATCATTTTCACTGGGGCTTGTTGGGCTTTTTCCTGGGCGCGCTGACGCCGCTTTACACGCATCTGGTCAGATTGCACACGAAGGATTTTACCCATACTCACACCCAGTTGTTCCGCTTGAATAATCGCGGCCACAAATGAATTGACATCTGGCACATCCATACGATCTGCCATGTCTTTAAGCGCGACTTTACGCGACTTGCCCAGTTGAATTTCGCGCAAGACACGGCCAAATGCCAACGAAAGTTCGTTATCCCACTTTTCGTAGACCTTGCCCATCGCCTGGTCAAAGCCAAGACCTGCTTCAACACAAATCACCAGCAGGTCGAGCGCATCGGGTAGGGCCTTCTGAATACCTTCTTGACGACGGCGAATTTTGCTGCGCAGCAACAGGATTGGCAGATAGTTACCAAAAGCAGCACCGCCAATCGTCCATAGCAAACCTTGCAACAGCTCGGATTTAAGCAGAGAGAAACCCACGATCATGCCTGCGACACCCAGGACGACGGTGAAAATAATGCGCTGTAAGAAGAATTGGGTCGGGTCGGTTGTAAGGCCGGCTTGCTCCAACTGACGCCGCATCGATTCAAGCTGACGTTGGGGTGTGACTCGCGATAGTAATTCGGCGATCTTATTGAAGAATGGCAGAAATACACGATCTTTGAAGCCGACAGAAAGCTCGACTTCTTCAAGGGAGTCAACTTCAATATCGTTGACGCCATAGTGCTCCAGACGCTCTTGTAGCGGATCGCTGCCACTGTCATCGCGCAAGCCAATGTAAAGCAGAATGCCGATGATGAATAGAACGGCCATTGCGATAATTAAGGGTAAGAGAGGTTGAAGGGCTTCCATGATGACCTTCCTGTTAAAGACTCGTACAGTATAGAACGATGTACAGTAGCCTAAATATCAATGTCGACGATTTTCTGGATAAGGGCGCCACCCATACCAATTAAGGCGAGTCCCAGACCGATCATTGGCCAACCGCATTCACGATTGGTGAACATACGCCCCATGTATTGTTCATTGACCGTCATGAGCAGTAGTGCAACGGCAATTGGCAAACCACTGATAACGTAACCTGTGATGCGCCCTTGAGACGTCAAAACACGAATCTCGCCCTTGAGCTTGATACGCTCGCGGATCGTTGCGCCAATAACTTCCAGAATTTCTGCTAGGTTACCACCGACCTCACGCTGAATATTGACGGCAGTAATTACCAGATCAAGATCAGGGCTGTCCAGACGATCCAACATATGATCCAGGGCATCTGGCACATCGATACCAATCTGGACCTCTTGTACAACGCGCTGGAACTCACTCTGGGTAGGTTCTGGTGCATCCTGTGCGATGGCTTCCATAGCCTGCAAAACGCTGTAACCGGATCGGAGGGCGTTAACCCATAAGCCCAGCGTGTCAGGTAATTGCGTTTCGAAGGCAATCAGACGTTTGTTGATGGCGCGCCCCACATAAATACGCGGGACAAAGTAACCAATCACCGCACCGACAACGGCCATTGCAATGCTACCCGGACTGACAAACAGGTACATGATAGCAAAGCCTGCCGCAACCGATGCGACCTGTGCGACAGCATATTCGGCTACTGTCAGCTTGATATCCGCACGGGCAAGCCGTCTTCGGGCATTTTTACCGAATCGTCGCTCGGTCAGATAATTATTGATAGGTTCGAGGAGCTTGCGTCCTTCATCGATGCCGCTGTCGGCACCTTCGGCATCGTCTTCTTCATACTCCGGGAAGTCATTGAGGTCAGAGTCAATTTGGCCTAGCCGCGCCTCCACCAGGTCTTCGCGTCGGCTCGTAATGGCGCCAAATATGATGATCCCTATGGCGATTGCCCCGGCAACCCCTAGAATGAGTAATTGCTCAGGTCCTAACATTGAATCGCGCCTCTCTGATTTCGGGCTATCTTTTGCACTGTTTTCATTACCTGTGAAGCAGTCACAAACTGAATATCAATGTGGCTATTCGGAAAACTCAAGTTTTAACGGCGCCCCACACCGAAAACAGTCGGCGGTAGGGTGATACCTGCATCTTCAATGCGGTCAATGAACTTTGGCCGGATGCCCGTCGGGCGAATGCGACCTACAATGCGGCCCTCTTCATAGCCCGTCTGTTCAAACTCAAAGATACCGGACATGGTAATCATTTCGCCTTCCATGCCTTGCACTTCGGATATTTCCACGATTTTACGTGATCCATCGCGTAGGCGGGATTGCTGAACAATACAGTCAACCGCGCTTGCGATCTGTTCCTTGATTGCTCGCGTGGGCAACTCCATACCAGCCATCAAGCACATAACTTCAAGACGAGCGACCGAGTCGCGCGGCGAATTCGCGTGGAGGGTTGTCAATGAACCATCGTGGCCGGTATTCATCGCCTGGAGCATATCCAGCGCTTCACCGCTACGGCACTCACCAACCACAATGCGCTCAGGACGCATACGCAAGCAATTGACGACGAGATCGCGAATTTCAATCGCACCTTTGCCTTCGATGTTGGCCGGACGGCTCTCCAATGGCACCACATGTTCCTGCTGAAGTTGCAGCTCAGCCGCGTTTTCTACGGTGATGATGCGCTCATCATTGGGGATAAAGCTTGAAAGCACGTTTAGTAGGGTGGTTTTACCAGAACCTGTGCCGCCAGAGACAACCATGTTCAGGCTGGCGATAACACATGCCCGCAGGAAGTGGGCAATTTCAGAAGTCATGGTCCCGAAGTTAATCAAATCCTGGACAGTGTAGGGTGTCTTAGAAAACTTACGAATCGTAATGGTCGGGCCGCATAGTGCGATAGGACGAATAACGACATTCACACGCGACCCATCTGGAAGACGAGCGTCAACAAGCGGTTGGCTTTCATCAACACGACGACCCAGTGGGGCGACAATACGGTCAATAACGCGCATGACGTGGTCGTCATCGTCAAAGCTCACACCCGCCAGGGTGATGCGCCCCTTCCGTTCGACAAAGACATTCTTTGGCCCATTAACCATAATTTCTGTAACGGATTCATCGCTCAACAGAGATTCGATGGGACCAAAACCCAGGATGTCGGCGATGATCGTTTTGAAGAGCCGTTCACGCTCTGACTTTGCGATAACGATGTTTTCTTCCGCCAGAATGTTGTTAAACAACTCCTGGATCTGGCGGCGAATTTCGTCTTTACGAGAGATGTCTAGCGAAGGATCAAGCTCTGACAGTAGTTTGTTTTGAATCCGTGTCTTCAGGTCAGCATAACCTTCTTGCGCGCCTGGGGTTGCCTTTCGATTGGCTGGTGTGCGCCCTGCGCCGCTACCTGACTGATCGCCTTCGCCCTTTGAACCACCTTTTTCAATGCGTCTTAACAATGACATCGCATGACTCCATTAAACTGCTGGCGTTAAGTTGACGGATAGGGCGAACCGGTTCATTTAGGGACTGAAAAGAGCGGCATTTTCTTTGGTGCCGCTAGCTTTTGCCAAATGAAAACAGTCCGCGCCGTTCTTTTGACTTTTCGGTTTCTTGATCTTCGACCAGCGTACCCATCATACTGCCGTAAAGCGTATCAGACAACTCCAGCAGGCGTTTTACGATTGGCTTATTGGGGTCACGCATCGCAATAACCGGGACACCTTTGTTGATTGCATTCAAGATGAAATACTCGTCTGTCAGCGGGATAGAGGCTGTGACATCCATCTTGAGATAGTTTGAAATGCGGTCTGGCGTAGGGTGTGCCCGCTGATGCCGCGATGGATTCTCGATTGCTTTATTGACCACCAGGGCCACTTTTTCTTTGTTGACGTTGCTCTTTTCCAGCAGATCAAGCACCAGCTTAACATTCTTGATGGCTGGCAAGGTGGGCGTGACCACGACAACGATCTTCGTTGCCAGCTCCAGCAAACCCGCCACGACAGCATCTATGTTGTGGCTGGTATCTACGACGACAAAATCGTAGTAATACCGGATTTGCTCGATGATGGCTGACACGGCATCTGGGTTCAACTCGCGTATGTCCGCACCCACATTTGGCAGTGAAGGGCTTAACAATACACGAATACCACTATTATGCGTGGCAACAACGCTGTCGAAGTACTCCGCATCGAGGTCATCCGTTTTGTCCGCCAACTCGGAAATGGTCGATTGCGACCTCAAGTCGAGGAAAGTGCCTACATCGCCGAACTCAAGATCGGCATCCACAACCAGGGTCTTGATGTCCTCTTTCATAAGGCCGGAAGCGAGATTGGTTGCGATAGTGGTACATCCGGTACCACCGGCTGGGCTGTAAACCACGATAACGTGTCCAGCGCGTGTGCCATCGTCTGGACGCTTTTCGTCGGCGGGATCCATCAGCATAGCCGATGGATCGTTCATACGACGGAAACGCTCGCGGATGGGCGCATACTGCTCGTACACGTTGCGTATCGTGCCATAAAGCTGATCCGTGCTCGGAGGTTTGCTCAGGAAGAAACGCGCACCTGCGAGCATCGCCCGTTGCATATAGTCGGAGTCATCCTGAACAGACATCATGATGACCCCGACGAACGGAAGCGCTTTGGTGATGCGGCTGGCTGCCTCCAGGCCGTCCATATCAGGCATGTTGATATCCATGATGACGATATCCGGTTGCAGTTCTTGCACTAATGCAACCCCTTGACGCCCATTTTCAGCCGTGCCAACGACTTTGAAGTCTTGCTCGAAGGACAGAAGGCGTTGGATACCATCACGCGCATCTTGTATGTCATCTACAAGAATGATCGTAATACTATCACTGCCATCGTCTGGTCGCTTCATTATGTTACACCTATCTTATGGGTTCGTTTCAGGTTCGCTCGTGACCGTATTCAACTGAATGCGAGTACCAACTTCCAATTGGCGAATACTACGAATCGCTGGCTCAATACTATAGGGCAGGCGATCCGGCAGGGTAATGCGGAAGCGGTTCAAGATGTAATCCAATGTAACCGGGTCTGTTTCTGCCAGCGACGTGCTAGAAGCTGAGCGCAATGCGAAAGTAATCGGAACACCGGCTTCAACGTACCATGTTAAGACGACAGCATCCTGTGGCGAAACTGCCAAGGCGATGATGTCAGGGCGCGGCACTTCGGTCGGGGGGACCGGTGTGCCATCATTGGTGCGGCGGCTGCTGGCTGCTTCAGTTTCTTCATCTTCTGCTTGCGGCAGAGGAGTCGGTGTTGGGGCAATGAAGAGACGACCGTCCGCCGGGAAGTCACCTACGTTGACAACCAACGCATTTTGAATCGTTCGCTGGGTCGTAAGACGGGGCCGCTGCTGTTCAGATGGGCGGACCATGACTGGAACTGTACCGAGGTTAGGCACGATACGTGTGTCAAAGCGGCCATCTATTGGGTCTGAGAAAATGAATGTACCTTCTTCGCCTTCTGGGTTCGCAAGCATGAAGGAGAACTCATTGGGCGAAGCAGATTGGAACTGGTCATCGACATCGATGAAGAGCAACGAAACCATGACATCAACTCGATCACCTGGCTGAATAGCGTAAGCTACACTGGTCAGCCGGTCCATCGGCACGGCGACCAATACTCGGTTGGATGGCAGCATTGCTGCGGCGTCCGAACCGACATTGCCGCTGTTTGCCAGGGCCACCAGGTCATCAACGACCTTGCCCTGGATGATGATTTCTTCGCGGGCAATATCCGTACGTGCGATTTTACCAATGACATCTTCTGCCTCAGAAAATGCGCTAAATGGTGAGAATTGCTCAGGGATTTGCACAACAGCAACCATATTTTCAGCGATAGGCAGGCCGCGCGGAATATCCTGCACCGCGATCACGACTTCCACAACCTCAATCGGCTCTGCCGTCGGTTCTGGTGTTGAACGTGTCGTTGTCTCACGCGTCGGTTGTTGAGCAGCAGACGTTGAAGCCGGGGTCGAGTCGTTTGTCGCCCCGTTTCCAGTATTTTGAAGCAGTAGGGCTGCAATCACCGCAACCACAATGATGATTAAGGCCAGGAGCAGGAACAGCCGTGTCCTTGAATTCATGTTTCTCTCCGTGTTGGAATTGATCGCCCCCACATGAGCGACATTTCGCCGTTAATTACTTCAATCAATAATATAATGAAACCACACAATGCGATATTAAGGTTGCGGGCTATTTTAAGTGTAATGCAATGCGATTAATTGTCAAACGTACCTTAGTCGCGTCGTAATCTTACGATGTGGATTGCCACATTGAGTATGTTCAGTCCAAAATAAATAAAAAAGAATAAAGACATGTCACGAAGGATGCCGGCATGTCTTTATCAATATTCGGAACAAAGATAGCGATTTATTTGAAGTTCGTCGTGGGTTCGCCTGCCGGTATTTCCATGCGCACGACGGTTCCATCCACTTCAGAACTCTGAACATGAATGGTGCCACCGACCAACTCAAGCTTGTCTCTGAGCATGTTCATGCCCTTGACCCGCACATCATGGGCCTGTTCAGCCAGTTCAGGGTCTTGTAGTACGGAGGCATCAAAACCGTTGCCATCATCTTCGACACTCATCTTGATCTTATCGCCCGCCATGTCCAGTTTGATCTCTACCCGGTTAGGTGCGGCATAATCGCGTGCCATACTCAGTGCATCCTGGATGCTGCGGAATATCATGACCTCGCGGTGATTCTCCAGGCGACGATCATCGTTGATGATCTGTACCTTGGTTTCGATGTCATTCTTTTCTTCATAGCTTTCTAAATAGCGTCGGACGGTTGGTGCGACGCCCAGGTCATCGAGCATCATCGGGCGAAGGTCGAAGATAAAGTCACGCACTTTTTGGAATGTGCTGCTGGCATTTGTTTTGAGGTTTTCCAACTCTTCCGCCGCACGATCTGGATTGCGATCAAACAGCCGTTGGCAGATTTCTGCCTGGAGGATGAAGTTGGTAAGGGATTGAGCCGGGCCATCATGCATCTGACGTGCCAGCCGTTGCCGTTCTTCTTCCTGCGCCTGGATGACGCCCGCCACATCGAAAGCCCGCATGTTTTCGTTACCGCTGGAATCAGGCAGGACATCATAGCCCTGTAGAATACTCAGAATTTGAGCGTAGGTCTTTTGATATTGCTCCAACATCTGATAGTTGGACTCGAATTTTTCGAGTTGGCCGCGCATGGTCGCCAGCCTGAAGCGCACATCAAGTGCTTCATCATACTTGTCGCGGATGTCTTCACGGGGGACAGTTGCCAGGTTCTCTTTGATCGTTCGCAATTCCGTCGCGATGCCAGTATAGCGCGTTTGCTCGCGGTCAACGGAATTCTGCATACTCTCAATCTGGTCTTTGATTTCAGTAAGACGCCGCCGCGCATTGTCCATCTCCTTAGTTAAAAGGTCGATGATTTCCGTTCTCGCGTCGAGTTCGTCCCCGATTTGTTCGTTGAAGTCTGCCATCGTCAGGCCTCCTGCTGATTGTCGTTGAGCCGTACCCAGCCACGGCGCAAGGCCAGGATAGCGGCCTGGGTACGATCATTGACGTTGAGCTTCTTCAAGATTGAAGTCATGTGATTTTTGACAGTTTGCTGGCTAATGCCCAACTTGCTGGCAATTTCTTTATTGATGAGGCCACTGGTCACATATTCCAAGATTTCCATTTCACGCGGACTCAGTGGGATATAATGGTCATCAGCATCTGTCTTATAACCTATATTATCCTCAAGTTGGGAATTCAACCAATTGAGGTATTCGTTATGGCTCATGTATTTATCGCCAACCACAAAGTAGCCCTTAGCCACTGCTCGAATGATGGATACGAGGGAATCGGCATCGACATCTTTTGCACAATACGCAGATGCCCCTGAGCGCATGGCGTGTAAGGTTTGTTCGTCATCGTGGTGGGCTGTCAGAATGACAATCGAGGTATCGCCAGCAGTAGACCGCAATTTCCTGGCAACTTGTAGGCCATTGACCCCCGGCAAGTTCACATCAAGGAGGACAACATCGGGGTTCAATTCGTTGATCTTATTTAACGCAGTTTGGCCATCTTCACCAACCCCAACGACCTCAATATCATCGGCAAAACTGAGTGCTCCCATCAAGCCCTCGCGGTAGAGGGGGTGGTCATCAACAATAATTACTGTGATCATTTTCGATTCGCACCCTTCGTTTGATGTAGAGAATGGTGATTCTGAATTGGCTAGTAGAGATACCTTATGTGAATGATAAACTCAGTCGCATAGGCTTGAATTGCCCTGCATCAAGCTGCTAGGCTACATAATCCAGAAAAAGTCCATAGGCCATCGGGTCTAAGACGAAATGGAGTATAGCACGGATTAATTGGCTGTTACAATGACGTCACGTAACCCGTTTTGCAACTTTTTTACTTTTCAGTGCAGAAATGATTTGGATATACGGGCCATAAAAACCCGATGAAAAATAAGTATAATCGCCTACCAACGTTGAGGTCATCGATATGTTACCTGCTGACGAGCTAGCCGCAGTAGAAGTTGACAACATCAAATACTATTACAATCCGGCTTGGCGGGGCATCAAACACGGCATCTTTACTCGTCAGGGTGGTTACAGTCAGGCGCCCTGGGGCGGCCTAAATGTTGGCGGCACCGTCGGCGATGATTTGCAGGCGGTTCGCTCAAATCACAGCTTGATCTATGACAAGCTTGGCATGAATCAGTCGCGCTCCTGCACGACATGGCAGGTACATGGAGCCGATGTCGTCGTGGCAACTGGCCCCGTAAGCGGCCGGCGCTGGCTGGCTCAGGCCGATGGCATGGTGACAAATCTGCCGGATACACCGCTGTTCATGCGTTATGCGGATTGCACCCCTTTACTGTTTTACGACCCTGAAAATAGCGCAATTGGCATTGCCCATGCGGGTTGGCGTGGAACGGTTCAAGGAATTGCGACAAACATGGTGCAGACCATGCAGTTTATCTATGGAACACAGCCTGCACGCCTACAGGTGATTATCGGCCCTAGCATCTCCTGTGAGAAATTCCAGGTGGGGCAGGAAGTTGTCGATGCGCTAGAGGACTACTTCGGTACATTAGATGGCTTGATGCGCCGTGATGCCTCCGATGGAACCGCCTATGTGGACCTTTGGGCGGCTAATGAACTGGCATTGCACCGCTGCGGTGTGGAAAATGTCACTGTCAGTGGCATCTGCACTTACCAGAATACGGATGAGTTCTTCTCACATCGTGCAGAAAACGGGCGTACCGGGCGTTTTGGTGCTGCCATCAGCTTATAGAGGCTGTGTCTTAGCGGTATATTCTTAGAAATGTGATGATATGAGTCGTGAACGTGAAATTGCCAACAATATCGATGAAGTTCAGGAACAAATTGCATTAGCTTGCGCGCGTGCAGGTCGTTCGGTCGATGATGTCAAATTGGTCGCGGTCAGCAAGACAAAGCCCATTGAAGACATTTTAGCGGCTACCAAAGTTGGCATTCGGGACTTTGGCGAAAACCGAATTGAAGAAGCTTCCGAAAAGATTCCCGCTGTGAATGATATGTTGGATCAGACCGTGGTGTGGCATATGATCGGTCATATACAGAGCCGCAAAGCCCGGGATGTTGTGCCCTTGTTTGCTTCAGTTCATTCGGTCGATTCGCTGAAGATCGCACGCAAGCTATCTTCACTGGCCTCAGAAGAAGGCAAAACCCTAAACGTATTTGCTGAAGTCAATGTATCCGGTGAGCCACAGAAATATGGTTTTGAAGCATCCAACTGGCAGATAGATGCCCAGCAATTTGATATGCTGCAACAAACTATTTCACAGATCGCTCAGCTTCCTGGGCTAAAATTGGTCGGTCTGATGACAATGGCACCCTTTGTCAGTGATGCTGAACGGACCCGCCCCGTATTTGCGAGCATGGCCGCGCTGCGTTCTGAGTTGGCGAGTAAGCTAGCTATCAGCCTGCCGCACTTGAGTATGGGTATGACCAATGACTATACGGTCGCCATAGAAGAAGGTGCAACGATGGTGCGGGTGGGTACGGCGATTTTTGGTGCACGCAATACATAGTCTTGCTGATAAAGTGTCGTCTATATAGGAATTTCTAATGAACATATAGCGACCGCGTGCTACTCTCATACGTTATATAAACAGTGATCAATTAGTGTAATTTCGTTAAAACGTTGCAGAATAGGCAACGAATCCCGTAGAAGATGAGGAGTAATCCCTATGACCATGTTGATTTCGCTGCTGATGTGGGCGCTACAGATTTATAGCTTTGTCCTGGTCGCCCGCGCGCTGATGACTTGGATACCCAATCTTGATTACAGCAACCCGATCGTGCGCTTCCTGATTAACGTTACCGAGCCAGTTTTGCGCCCGGTACGTCAGATGCTGCCCTCTAACAGTGGTGCGGATTTCAGCCCATTGATTGTGCTTGTTGGCATCATGCTGATTCGTATGGTGCTTGGCCAGATAGTCTGGTCATTCTAATGACTCGGTGCTGGTAGACAATTGTCTAGTCGCATTAACGATGATTTATCACTATTTATTACGGTTCGGCGTATAATAGATTTGGGAATACGTGCGCGTATTCCTGGTCTGTTGTAAACTTACGGTATAACGTTAGTGAAATATCATCCTGATGCGACGTGTTGCGTGAGGCAACAAATAGGCAACAGGGTGTGCCAACTGAGGGATGTCAAAGATGTCTGAACGTAAATTTGAGTTTACGGATATTCGTGGGGGCGCAGCGATTGGTGTGCGCGTCGTAACCAGGGCAGCGGGTACAGAGTTAGCGGGTCGCTTAGAGGATGGAACGCTCAAAGTGCGCTTGCAGGCATCACCAGCAGGTGACCCGGCTGCCAATGCTGAGTTGGTTGCTTTCATCGCCGACTTACTCAATGTCGATGCATCAGCCATCGAGGTTGTTGCTGGCGAAGATAAGCGTGATAAGCTCCTGAGTATCGAAGGACTATCAACGTCAGATGTTGAGGCACGTCTTCAATTGGATTAACCTCTGGATTAAACTCGTGTGGCCCAAGTTAAATAACGTATCTTCAATGCACGCAAAACACCTGGTTGTTATCTGCGTGCTTTCTCTTTTATTGTTGGCGAACTGTAGCACGGCTGCTGTAGAATCGACGCTTGTCGCGACTCAGCCCCTCATAGCCGCCAGTGCCACGCCCACCCAACCACAGCCAACGGTCACACCAACTCCTGAACCCCTCACGTCTGCTAGCGAAATCAATACGCGCACTTCGGAATCCAGCGAACTGGTTCCACTGATCACGGGTGATGTCTCCCTTTCTGCTGAATTCTTGAGTGCCATTCAGATGGATATAGCCCAGCGGCTACAGATTGATGCGGATCGTATCCTGTTGGGGCAGGTTGTGCCAGCAACCTGGACCCATCCAGATCTCGGCTGTGGAAATACGCAGGACTTCGTACGAGCGATTGATGGTTATGCCCTGGCCTGGATCGTCAATAACCATGTCTATGACGTGCATACCCGCGGCGAATCCGACTATGTGTTATGCAGTGGCTCGCAGACTGTCAGCGGCGATTTGCTGATGGCGGTTGATGCCATCGCCGCTGATTTATTTGGTTTGGTTCAGCGTCGCTTATCCAACGAACTTGATTTACCGCAGCAGCGCATTCGCTTAGTCAATGCCTATGCGGTGACCTGGCCGGATAACAGCCTGGGCTGTCCTCAGCCAGATGAAGATTATACAGACGCCGAACTACGCGGCTATCGCATTGAAGTCCTGGTTGGCGAAACGACTTACATTTTCCATACAGACGACTCTCGCTTGGTCGCATGCACACCTGAACGCGAAGTGCTCCCTTAAGCCGAAGTTAGGCTGGTAACGGGAGCTTTTTGTCCATCCCATGCTGCAAGTTCATCAGCGCTTGATAGGCCATATCGCGCACGCCTTCATTGGGGTCAAACAGCCGTTGATAAATCACGGGGGCAGATTGCGTTAGATCAAGTTGGGATGCGGTCAGCAGCGCCATATAACGTATGTCTTCCTGGCGGCTCTTCATGGCGAAGTGCAGCATTTCTTCACCGGTCGCTTCTTCATCTACAGCACCCGCGCGCTGTTGTTGTGCTCCCCAGTCCAATAACCAGGAAACGGAATTTGTATGCGGGTAGCCAACCACGCCCTGGCTCTCTTTTTCGTAGATTTTGCGGAACACTTCCATAGCCGCTAGACGTACGTAGTATTCTTCCTCCCCTGAAGAGACGACCTCATTGATCGTGATGAGTGCCCAGTTGGTGCGAATACGACCCAATCCAAAGATAATGGCACGTCGCATCAAGATGTCTTTGACTTCGCTAACGGCGTCATAAAGCGTTTCATAGCCAATTTCAGGGTAAAGCGCCAGCATCTCCGCTGCTGCCCGCCGAACACCGCGGCTGATACTTTCTTGCATTGCATTGACCATAGCAACCAGCGAGTCATCTGTGCCAATGGCACCGAGACTGAGCGTTGCGGCAATCTTGACACCCTCATTTGAATTTTGTAGCAGCCGGCTTATTGGCTGTACGGCTGCGACATCCTTGATTGCCCCCAGGCCCAGGCAAGCAACGCGGCGCACATCCGGGTTCGGGTTCTGCACAGCCGCTCGTAAGATCACGATCGCGCCTTCATCCCGGCTGCTGACCAACGCCGCAGCAATTCGCTGGCGAATTGGCGAGAATTGATTCGGTGCAACCAGCAAATTGCCCAGTAGGCGCAAATAATGGTTACGCCAGCTTGCCGGTTTACCCGCGTAACTCAGCCATTTTGAAACACTCAGGATGGAATCAAGCGCGACGTCGCGCGGCTGTTCAAGTTTGGTTTTAACGGCCACATCGATAGGGACGATTTCTGCAGCATAAGCAATCGCCCGTTCCCAACTTGGGAACAGCGCTTTCTCGGCTAATTCATCGGAATCAGCATATTTCAGTCCTTCACCTGCAATAAATGCAGCCAGGATAGGATGCTTAAACTGGTAGCGCTGTGAGCTTCGTTTGAGAAGGACGTGATTCTGGGTCAGGAAGGTAAGTAGCTGTGTGACCCTGCGCCGTGGGGACGGTTGTTTGCTTTCTCCATTTTGAGCTTCATCTTCATCAAGGATGTCGAGCGGTGTCCATGTTGGCTGCTGACTTTCCCGTTCGATGAGCGTCGATAAGCGAATAGTGCCCTTATCGAGTTCCATCTCGGCCATAATCTGTAGGAAGGGTAGCCATGCTTCCAGGTCATCTAGGTGCTGGTTGAAGTACGTTTGGGACCACTTATGTTGCCAACCAAAACGATCCTCATCTTGTGTTTCAACGGCAGCAGCTGTTCCAGATTGTTTTAGATGATGGTTTATGAACAGTGCTATGTCAGCAGGCGGCAGAAATCGGCACTGATGGGTTAGTGTTTCTAGTTTTTCTGGTTCCAGTGGGTCTTCGCCATCATGCCACAGCGAGATGGCATCGGCGACGGTGGTTGTGTGCCAAGGCCTGACAAAGACCGGGGATATATCCATATCGCTCAGCCATTTATAGCCGGTTACAGCGCCAGTTACGACGAGGTAGTTTTGAGGATAGGTTTGCACAAACCCTTTGATCCAGCTGCGGGCCGTGTGTTGATTTTCGGTGGCCAACTCATCGTAACCATCAATCAACAAGGTCGCTCGACCGTTGACGATAGCCTTGTACAGGCTCTGGGGTAGTGTTTTAGCTGCGAGGAAGCTGTATTTCTTTTGTAGTAGATCGATCAATTGTTCTGCTGGGTCGATGATTTGTTGATTGGCTAAGGCCTCAAGATCGATTTCAGCAAGATGGCAGTAGATCGGAACGCGCTCTTGGTAGGGTTGCGGGATGTCTCTTTCACTTCCTTCATCCGTTCCAATATAGGTTTTGCCATCACTTTCTGACATGCGTTCCTGAGCAAGCTGGGCAATGCGGATGCGTTGCTTGATGCGCTTGGCGCGCTCTTCTGGCGATAATTTTGCTTCGTATTTGTCGATTTCTGCCTGTACTTTGTCGTACGGGGGTTGGAACTCCAACAAACCTAAGCTTTGAAGGGCAATACACATGAGTGCAAATGTTCGTCCGCTGCCAGGGTTACCGAGTATGGCGATATGCGGCACGCCGTGGCTGAGTTCCGCAATGCCGAGAGTCGGGATGTTATATGCGGCGTGCAAAAACGGGTATGCCGGATCTTTGGGGACCATCTCAAAAACATCAGGGTCCACTTCTTGTTCGAGGCTTTCCGGGAGCGGTTCTGGCGCGATGAAACGCGGCTCTACAGCGACTTGGCTCAAGGGTGTGACATCGCCAAACAGGTGATTCTGTTCGCAAAATCTTATGAATTCTGCCAGGTAACGGCTATCGATATGACGGGCAGAAAATTCTTGATTGACCGTCGTTGGGATGCCCTGTATGCGATTTCTAAGTTTGCTAATCATCGGTTTGCACTCCCGGCTTCACAATCTGGCTAATGACCCATATTGACAAGGATGCGTCCGCAGTTGCTGCAATAGACGAGTTCATCACCGGCGCGGACCGCTTTTGCAACAGTAGCAATCTGGGATACGCCACACACAGTACATGTATCGTTTTCAATAATC
Source organism: Anaerolineaceae bacterium (assembly GCA_002699585.1). Classification (GTDB taxonomy): domain Bacteria; phylum Chloroflexota; class Anaerolineae; order Aggregatilineales; family Phototrophicaceae; genus Phototrophicus. Next base: position 108,282 of record PABP01000021.1, read on the forward strand.
GACACAGCACGATTGCCCTTGGAACGCCGCAGGGATACATACGTGTTGAGCGTCTCACGATCAATTGTTGCGGCGATTTCCTGACGTCGTTCTTCCAGCAAGGGGTTTTGAGCGTTGATTTGCTCTCGCTCTGTCAATAGCTCGGCGTTGCCAGCAGCAGCGGCTTCCAGGGCCTCATCATATTGCGCCTGCTGAAGATCAAGATTTTCCTGAGCGTTTTCCATGCTTCCCATAGCCACCAGCAGACGTTCATCCCATTCTGTCCGCCACTTACGCAGCGATTCCACTTCTTGCTGCATATCCTGTAGTTCTTTAGGGTTGGTCACAGAGCCGCTGTACAGGCGTGTTTCGGTTTGTGTCAGCTTCTCTTGATTCGACTGGATTTGGTGTTCAACGTCGTTGTAATGTGCTTTGACTGGCTTAAAGGCCGCTTCCGCTTGTTCAAGTGCTTGTTTAGCTTCTTGCACAGCCTGATTATCTTCTAGCGATGCTTCAATCGCACGCAGCCGACGTTTGTTGGCTATGAGTTCAAGCTCAACGGACTGTAGTTGGTATAATGTCTTTGCGGTATTCATAGGTTACTGAGCTTTCTCAATGCGTGAATAATGTGTGAGCAAGTGTAGACACGTAATCTCTAATAGAATAAAGATATTGGTTACTGTCTAACATATGGAACCGTGATACTCTAATTTTACTGATTGTAAGCGAAATGCCGAATTAATATCAGTAAACGGTATCGGGATTGGACTGTTCTCCTATTTGGAGTCTTCCAGTCCGTTGCTTGTCCAATCGCTAAGGTAGGTTAAATGCAAGCCACTTTTACAGGTTACGTTGGGCGTACAGAATGGCGTTGGGTCACAATTGTTTCTGCGTTGACCCTTTTCGCCATGTTACTGCCATATCTGGTTGTAACTGCACAAGCGCCTGACCAGACCTTCATGGGCGTGCTGCATAAGTATGAAGATGGGGCAGCTTACCTTTCCAAAATGGACCAGGGGGCCAATGGCAACTGGCTGACATTTTTTCAGCATACGCCGGAGCCTCACGCTAGTGCCTTAATTCATCCACTTTATATGCTTTTAGGACATCTCACACGCTTATCGTTTTTCCCTCCGCTCTTGGTTTTTCACGGGGCAAGGGTGTTGGCAACACTCGTCATGTTCTCTGCCATATATCAACTCGGTGCCAATATCTGGGTCAAGCTGCGGGCCAGGCGAATTTTCTTCGTCCTTGCTGTTTTTGGTTCGGGTTTTGGTTGGATCATTGTCTTGCTCAGTTCAGGTGATTTGGTCTCGCCTGATGTCAATATGCCTCATATGTACCCGCTCTACGCGGCGATGGTGAGCATACATTATCCTTTGAGTATTGCCTTCCAGGCGATGATTGCTTCTGTATTTATTGCTGTATTCCGGCCCGGTTTCACTTCAGAACCCACAGTTGATAATGGCGGAACGGTGATCTTCTTGGGAGGGGTGGTGCTCGCATTTCTCTTTCAAGAAGCACTTTTACCGATTATTATCGCCGTGATTGGTAGTGTGCTGGCACGCTGGGTGCTTGATCGCAAGGTCAAAGCCTTTGAGCTTCGCTGGGCCATGTGGCTCATTGTTCCCATTTTTCCCATCGCAGCCTATTACACCACGACTATTCAAAGTAACTTAGCCGTTGGCTTCTGGTTGAGCCAACGCCCTAGCGCATTGCCTTCCCTTGTTCTGACACTTTTGGGTCTGGGGCTGCCGCTTGTGCTAAGTATACCTGGGTTGGCCCGTGCACTGCGTCGTTTTGAAGAAGATGGCGACCGCTTTATGCTGCTTTGGCTGTTTGCGATGGTCGTAAGCTATTTCGTGGCGTCATCGGGTCGCGTGCAGTATTTGGCTGGTATTATGATTCCCATTGCGTATTTTGCGACGCGCGCCATCGAAGATTACTGGTTCAAACAGATTTTCTCACGCCGTATCCACCAGCAGCGAATTTACATCGCCCTGTTTCCTATAGTCATTTTGACAAACCTTTTTGTCCTCTTCTTGCCCGTCAGTGGTGTCATGGTCGGCGAACGTGTGGAGTCTTTTTTGCCAAATGACTATGTGGACACGTTCCACTATCTGAATACGATAAGCCAGCCCAATGAAGTTGTCATGGCAGCTCCTGTCATAGGAACATGGCTGCCTGCATACACTGATTTGCGATCCTACTATGGGCATCCTGCTGAAACGCTCCATGCTGCACAACGGCGCTCCGAGGTTATGGCCTTTTACCGTGCGCAATCACAAGCTGCCTGTAGTTTTGTCCAAGATGCGAGTCTCTTCAGATCAAACGGATTTGTTGTGCAATATGTGCTCTATGGCCCCGAAGAAGCTCGATTTGGACAACCCCCATGCTTGGAAGATTTGACGTTGTTGACGCGTATTGGTGATGTCCAGGTTTATACAACGCAATTTGTCGATATGGCTTCGGAACCTATTGAGTCTCCGTAGTGCTTCATCTACAGGTCACCACTATAGGTCACCACAGATAACTCGTCTCAACTTGTGAAAATAGGGCATCGCTTCGTCTTCCTAGTAGCGATTTCTTTATGTAGCGATAGCATATTTTCCTGTAATCTTAACTTCGGAAGCTTTCAACAGACATCAACCGTTTAACCATTTGCAGTATTTGCTCACATCGTGCGAAGTTGCGAAAAATGCTCCAGAAATTGACCATCCAACGAACAGCCATTATTGTCCTGTTCATGCTCCTGCTGGCGATGGCTGCACGGATTCCCTTAGATACGGATATGTACTGGCATCTGGGTAGTGCTCGCCATATTGTTGAAGAGGGTGGATTATTTTATGGTGATCCATTCTCCCACACCATGCCTGGGGCCTATCGCGTCAATTTTGATTGGGGTAGTCAGCTTGTCATGTATGGTTTATGGCAAATCGGTGGCTTAACCGCCATGATGCTGTTCACGACAATAACAGCCATCCTGGGCATGTATTGGGTTTACCGCGCCATGCCCGATAATCCCTATTTGAATGCCTTAATCCTTGTCTTGGCTACGGCTGCGGCTGCCGCTTTCTGGTCACCACGTCCGCAAATGATGACGCATCTATTTACGTGTTTTACGGTCTTTCTTGTTTATCGCTACAAATGGCAGGGCATTGATCGCCTGTGGTGGTTCGTGCCGATGATGCTCCTATGGGGCAATATGCATGCTGGATATATTGTCGGCTTCATCATATTGGGTGGCATGATTGCTGGCGAAATCGCCAATATGCTCATCCAGCCCGACAAAGTAACCCATATTGGATGGTCCGGTGTTCGCAAGATGATTGTGGTCGGCATAGCTGGCGCTGCCGTGCTGGTCATCAATCCCTACGGATTGGACTTATATACTGTGCCCTTCAATACCTTTGGCCTCCAGGTGCTGCGCGACTATATCCAAGAGTGGCAGCCTCCTGTATTGACCCAGTCAATTGTCTTGCCCTACACAGCCATGCTCATTCTGACGCCACTTGCGATGGTGTTGAGCCGTCGCCGACTCGATTTCTCTGAGCTTGTTTTGCTACTAGGCACAGGCTATCTATCCATCACGGTTGCCCGTAACATTGCCTTGTTTGCCGTGGTGGCAGCACCTATCCTATCGCGCCATCTGAACGACTTTATGCAAAATCGCGGCTGGGTCGTCGATGCAGTACAGCGCCCCACTCGGATGATGGTTCGCCTCAATATTGTGATTATCATCCTCGTTGCGTTGGGTGTCCTCCTTAATATTGTGAACAATGCGCTGCCCAAAGTGCAACAAGAAGCCTTGGTATCGACGCTGCCCGTTGATGCGGTTGCCTATCTACAATCACATGCTTTAGAAGGCGAGATGTTCAATAGTTATAACTGGGGGGGCTACCTCATTTACTATCTGCCGGATTCACCCGTTTTTATAGATGGCCGAACCGATTTATATGGTAATTTTGTCGATGACTTCGCTCAGGTCACCCAGGGCCGTACTGCGCCGGATGCCATGTTCGAGGAATACAATGTCGGTTATGTGCTTATAGAAAATGGGGGCATTTTGGACGAGATTTTGCGGTCAAAGCCTGGTTGGGGCGTGCTTTATGAGGATGATGTGGCCGTTATCTATGTGAAAGCGGAGGTCTGATATGGCGCAAGAACCGCTGCGGTTGCACAAGTTGTTGTCGGATTTCAGGCTGCTGCTCATCCTGTTTGTCGCCTTCCGCCTGATGATGCTCATTGCCTACCAGCCTTTTTATCTTGATGGCAACGAACGCGGCGTCGGCACAGGTGGCGACCGCCTTTACTACTATCAACTGTCGGCATTGGCTGATGAAGGCTACCTGCCGTTCCGCGATTGGTGGAGCGAATTCCCGCCTTTACTCTATGTGGTCACCACGGGTATCTATATCGGCCTGGGCCAGAGCGCGACCTACGCCAATTGGTCGCTCATCATGGGCGCACTTAGCGTACTTTCCGAAGCGGGCATTCTCATATTGCTGTATCAGATCGCCCGTAAATTGCATGGTCAGTCAACAGCATTGGCACTGTCATGGATTTATGCGTTGCTCTTTGTACCACTGTTATTTTCCTGGTGGGCACTGAACACCTTCGTTGTTTTCTTCTTATTGTTGGGTATTTACTGGCTTATCTGCAACAAAGACGTGCCTTCAGCGGTCGCCATCGCCATCGGGGCGTTATTCAAGTTCATCCCCCTATTGATTATTGGGGCCGTCATTCGTTTCTTCAAACCGCAGCGAACACTGCGTTATATTGCTATTGCGGCAGGCGTCTTTATCCTGGCATATGTGCCACTATTCGTCATGAACAGCGAACTTGCGACCATTTCTTTAACTGCTCAGTTGGGCAAGCCCTCCTATCAGACGGTCTGGGCGCTGCTGGATGGCAATTACACCACGGGTAATTTCGGCTCTGTGGAAGAACGCCTCGAACCAGCAACGGCGCAGGCTGGCTATGGAGATCGTAACCCGCCAATCGTACCCGGTTGGCTGCGTCTGGTAATTGCAGGAACGATTGGTTTATTCGTCTTCATTCGTGTACATCGCTTTGATGACATCGGCTTGATAGCATTTATCGGCATCACATTGCTGATTTTCTACCTGCAATCCCAGGGTTGGAGTCCGCAATGGCTTGCGGAAATCATCGTTTTGACCTTACTTGTCTACCCAACTCGTGATGGCGTGCTGGTTTGTATCATGTTGAGTTTCCTCGCTTTGATTGAATATCCGTTCATGTTTATTCGGACCGCTGCGACCAATGGCTATATTCTTCCTGGTGACCCAATGTTTTTACCCTGGGTGGGTGTCGTCATCATGCGTACGCTGCTGCTGATAGGCTTGGCCGTTTCATTCTACAAAAAACTGCGACAATCGCCTTTACCGGAAGGAGTAACCGGTGAGTAGGTTACTAGCAGCCTGGGACGAATTGTTGCAATCCGCGCTTGATGGCGACTTTGACGAGCAGCAAGCGGCCATCTTCCAGATTGGGCTAATTTTGGAGCGTCACAATCCGGCAATTACTGGTGAGCAAGACATCTATGATGAGGAACTCAGCCGCGATCTTCAGCGCCTGATGTTGGCCAAGGACCGTCTTGTTGACACAATAAACAAATTGCTTAACTGGGCCACAACGCGCAAGGCCCCTGCCGATGCCTGCTTATTTGCAGTCAGCCACGCACCCGCGAGTTTAGTCTTGCGGCCGTTTTTTGCATTTTTAGTGAAGCGAGGTGCTGCTCTGGATGATGCGGCGGCCTATGTGGCCACGCAAATCATCGATGACTGTGTGCGTCAGGAGCCGCAGCAAGTCGCGAAGATGCCGTCTCTGGATACGGTCATCGCCTTGTTAGAGGATTGGCAAGATGCTGAAGATGATTTGTTGGCAGATAAAGCCCTGTTTTCATCTCGCCGCCTCAATAACCTAATGGGACAGGCGTGATGAAGGCTGTTCAGAATCAGCACGCGATGATACGACGTCATCAGGTTGTAAATGCGCTTGTGATGCTGCTTGTAGCCTTTGTTGTAGTACGCTTTTTTAACGGTCGTCCTGCCTATACGGATGCTTTCTACCATTACAATGCCGCTGTTCGTTTAGCGTCTGGTGATGGCCTGGTCGATGACTATCTATGGATGTTCATCGCTGCACCGGATTCATTGCCTGCACCTTCTCATCTGTACTGGATGCCGCTGACTTCCATCGTATCGGCTATGGGCATGTCCATAACGGGCGTGGATTACTTTGGCGCTCAGATTGGCCTGACGTTAGCCCTCTGGGGCGCATCCATGCTCGCGTTCTGGCTGGGTCTGCGCTTTACGGGCCGCATTGTGTTGGCATGGTTCGCCAGCATCTTGCTGGTATGTGGTGGCTTCTTACTGCGCATGTGGGGCATCACCGATACCTTCGCGCTGTATGCGTTTGTCGGTTCGGCGTCCCTGGTTTCGATGGGCCTGGGGCTGACTGTTGCGCGTCGGCGTTGGTTGTGGTGGCTGCTGGCGGGGATGTTTGCCGCTTTGGGCCATTTGACCCGTAGCGACGGCCTGTTGCTGATTGTCGTCGCTATGATTTCTGTGTTGTGGCCCTTTGGTAGGACGAACGGTACTTGGCGTCGCCGTTTGCAATGGCTGGCGATTTTCCTGGTTGCTTATGTGCTTGTCATGATGCCCTGGTTTGTCCGCAACCTGGCTACTATTGGTACGATTTTGCCTGTAGGTGGTGCGCAGGCTATCTGGTACACCGAATACAATGACCTGTTTAACTATCCGCCCGATGCCAACCCACAAACCTTTTTCGCATCCGGGCTTGGGGACATCCTGTCTTCACGCCTGGAAGGGCTGAGCGCGGCGCTACAAAACTTGCTTGCCATCGAGGGCTACATTTTTATGACGCCCTTTATGCTGTATGCGTTATGGGTTCGGCGCCGTGATCCGTTTTTGCGCCCGATGATCTGGTTTGTATTGGGACTTCACGCGGCCTTTGCCCTTGTATTTACCTATCCTGGCATCCGGGGTGGCCTCCTACATGGATTAACAGCGCTGATGCCATTCTGGGTGGCCTTGAGTTTTGACGGTCTTCAACGTGCGATTGCCTGGGCTGCGCAGCGCCTACCGCATTGGAATCAGAAAAAAGCCACAGTCATGTTTTCGCTTATGTTGACTCTGGTGGCTGTCGTTTTTGGTCTGGCTTTGGGGCTACCACGTCGCGTGTCGGCAACAGGTAATCGTCCGCTGCTTTATGACGTCATGGCTGAACTTGTCGCCCCTGGCCAGCGAGTGATGATTAACGATCCTTCTCAACTTTACTACTACACAGGCATCGGCGGTGTAACCCTGCCCAATGAACCACCAGAGACGCTGTTATCAATTGCAGGGACCTACGATATTGATTATCTGGTTGTGGAGTATTCAGAAAGAGAGGACGAAATAGGCCTTTCTGTGCCTGTTCCCTTCATATTTGATCTTGATAATCCGCCAGGATATCTCACTCCTATCAACATAGACATAGACCTTGAGAGAGCCAGAATTTATGCGATCAATCGTTAAGCCGCGTGATGGGCTTTTTATTGCCCTTGCGATTATCCTGGTTGGCGTGTATGTCCTGGCTGGTGGCGGTGGATTCGCACTCGATGATAGCTGGATTCATCAGACCTACGCCCGTAATCTGGCGACCTATGGCGAGTGGGCCTTTATCCCTGGCCAGCCAAGTGCAGCGTCGACATCTCCCTTATATACTGTTTTGTTGGCAACAGGGTATGTGCTTGGTGTTCACTATACTCTGTGGACACACGGCCTGGGTGCAGTGACACTTGCATTGATGGGCATCATCAGCGCGCGTATGGCTGACATACTCATCCTTAAAAGCAAACTGGGACCGATATTTGTCGGCGTCAGTGTCATGCTCATTTGGCAGTTGATCTGGGCGGCTGCCAGTGGCATGGAAACGCTGCTGTTTGCCATGTTAATCATGTGGTGCAGTTACCTCGCTTGGCGGGAACTCCACGCGGATCAGATACATAACCGATCGGTGGCCCTTCGCGGATTTTTCTTAGGTGCTTCCATCGCTTTAGCGACCTTGGCTCGTCCTGAAGGCATCGTTCTTGGCGCCTGGATTGGTGTGGCCATGCTGATTGTACGTCCACAACAGTCTTGGCAGCGATTCTTGGTCTACGGTGCTACAGCGATTGTTGGCTTCTTGCTCCTGATCTCACCTTATTTGCTGCTGAACTATCAGCTAACGGGGGGCTTGCTGCCCAATACCGCCGCTGCCAAGTTTGTTCAGCATGAAGTCCTCTTGCAGTTGCCGTTGAGTACGCGCGTCATAGACTTGTTCCAGACGTTGCAGATTGGTGGGCAGGCGTTGACGCTGCCCGGTATCCTGATTTATGTCGTTGTGATCGCCCGCAAACCTAATCGCTATTGGATGTTGTATCTTCTGCCATTGTTCTGGGCGGTCAGCCTAATCTTGATCTATGCGCTGCGGCTCCCGGCAGCCTATCAACATGGTCGTTATGTGATGTCCGCTTTGCCAGTCCTGAGTTTCATGGGATTGGTGGGGTTGTGGTTCTTGTTGGACTGGGGGCAGTCTGCTGGTCCAATGCTCGTTTTGCGGCGCGTTTTGACGCGGGTTGCTGTCATTGCGGCCTTTGGGACGATACTCGTTTTCGCTTTGGTGCCAGGGTTACAGGCCTATCAACGCGATGTGGCTATCATTAATGAAGAAATGGTCGCGTCTGCAAAGTGGATTGACGAGCATATCCCCCAGTCTGAGCTTATGGCGATCCATGATATAGGTGCCGTCGGCTACTTTGCCCCGCGTGACGATATGATTGATATTGCTGGGCTTGTCTCACCGGATATTGTGCCGATTATCAATGATGCGGATGCGCTCTGGCAATATATGGAAGATGCAGATACACGCTATCTAATGGCGTTCCCGGACCAGATACCTGGCGACGATCCTGATGATCCTCGCCTCTGTGAAGTTTTCTCAGCAGATGGCCCGGCTTCTGCTGCCGTTGATGGTCCCACAATGGCGATTTACCGTCTTGCCTGGGATGGGGACTGTTCGTCATGAGCGGCCTTTGCTGCAACCGTGCCCCGATAATTGCGCTATACTCTGTATAACAATATGCCATATAAGGGGGCTTCTCAGATGACCTCATTTTGGAAAAAGCTTGACACAGCCATTCGTGCCCAGATAAACGATCTGGTCGATTTCGATAAGGATGATGAAACCAGTCGTGCCCGACGCAAGTATTTGTCCCGTCACGATGTGAGTCGGTCGCTGCAAAATGATGTGAAAGGTTTGCGTACTCGCATTGATGATGCCTTAGCCTACGAAGAGCAGTTGCAGGCTAAGATCAATGGGCTTTATGCGGCTGTCGCTGAATGGGACCAGAAAGCGGATGAAGCCATTGCCAATGGCCGTGATGATGATGCGCGTCTGGCCCTGGGTCGCATGCAGCAAGCCCAGCGTGAACTCGAAATGGAAGAGTCTTCGCTCAAGGAACATCGCTATTTGACACAGGAATTGATGAGCCAGGTCAATGCGCTGGAGTCTACTTTGTTCGAAGCCAATCAAAACCAGAGTCAACAAGACAACTCGCTTGACGAGGAGACGCCTGCTGGTGAACGTGTCGTAGATAACATTGCTCGGCAGATTGACCAGACGCGGCGCACACTCAGTCAACTGGTGGAAGAGAGCATCAAGACGGTTACGGGAGCCGATGAAGCGCCAGCAAAGGCTAAGCCCGATGACACATCTCAGTCGCCCGCTCGGCCAGCGCATCCTGTCAATCGGCGCGCTGTTGATGATGACCTTGCTAGACGACGGTCTCGTTTGACTCGGCCACCAGAAAGCCCGAATGACGACAGCTAATGAGGCTGAATCGCTAAAAAGCAGGCCATTAATTGGGCCTGCTTTTTTATGCCTGGCTCCCCTAAATACATTCTTACAAATGGCCTTATGCGTATACAAGTCTTGACAATACCTAAACAGTGCAATTCTGGCTCTATGGTATAGTTAGTTTATTTGAGATCACTGGTGGCAAAAGGTCAACGATGCAGAGCATTTTGCGTACACTAACGAAAATTCTCGATGGCACACCCAGCCACATACGGCATTCTCGCCAAAGAGGGCAGAGTTTGGCGGAAATGGCTTTGGTGACGCCATTACTCTTCATTATGGTAGTTGGCATCGTAGAAATTGGCTGGTTTGCCAACAACTACCTGACGCTGCTAGAAGTTACCCGTATTGGTGCAAGGACGGGTACCGTGCTTATCGGTGACTTAAGCCCCCTTGAGTGGAATAATGCCGCCAGCTTGCATCCAGATGTGCTTAGAGAGATGGGTGTCCAGGAATACGAGGGCATTCCGAATGGCGACCCAGTCCCAGAGCCTAAACCAGTCAGAGACGATCGCTATCGAATGGGCGAGATCGCACGCGACTGTGAAACTGCTCAAGATTATGATTTCAGTGGTTTCTACACATTTATTGCCTGCTCAATGGAAGATTCCTTAGAGCCACTAACCATCAAACGCGGTGAATTTGACGTAGTTGACCGTAATGGGAATGTTAACCAAGTTCCTTATGTTGATGACATCATTATTTCTGCCTTCTCCTTGCAAGCCGTCAACAATGATGATCCCGCCAATTGGGTAGGTGATCCGGTCATTTATTCCCGAACCATCGATTTTGACACGACTGATGCAGTTGGAGATTACCCAGATGGGCCATCTGTGATCGTTGTCGGCCGTTACCCCACCAATGCCAATGAATGTAATATGTGGGATGTAAACGGGATACCCGTGCCGAGTAACGAGCGTGATCCATTCGATTTTTATAACTTCGGAACCCAGGACGAAACCCGTCCCATTGATGGCGTGATCCGCGATATTGAACTTGAGGAAGGCGATACGGGCGCTGAGTACCAGCGTGGTTTTGTCTGGACCGGCCAATATCAAGTAGAAGAAACACGACCCAATCCCACGCCTTCTGATCCAAATGCAACGGATTCGATCATTTGCTGGGGTTCAAACTTCACTATTGAAGAAGTCCAAGATCTCATGAATGCCAACAGTTTTATCCCTGAAGGTAGTGCGGACTATGAAGATCGTCGTCAATATTTACCCAGCCAGGGTTTGGTGTTGGTAGAGATGGTTTGGCATCATGACTTACTTCTTAATTTCCCGTTTTTCCCCACACTGGTCCAGATGTTTGGGGATACTCAGCAAGTTTCCATAACAGTGTGGGCTGCTTTCCCGGCTCCGACAGTCGAACCGAACATTGTCTTTGATTTGAACTAGGCCGTTAAAGGTGCCTGCCGCAGTAGGGTGGGCAAACTGAGCGCGTTGTCCTTTTTATGGCAGAACAACATTAACGTAGAGGGTACGGAATGAGACGATTGTTATCACGACCTATAGGCAGGTGGCTAAGGCGGCATGAAAAAGGCCAGTCACTTATCTTCCTGGCGTTAGGCTTCCTGGGATTGATTGCCTTTATCGGCATCACAGCCGATGTCGCGATCTTATTTGCGCGCTATAGTCAGTTGGCACGGGCAGTCGATAGTGCTGCGATTTCCGCTGCTAACCAGATGCGCGAGGACCGTGAATATCCGCATGTGCGTCTAGCTGCGACCCAGTTCATCGAGTTCTATGGCCTGAACCCCGAATTGGTCGATGTGCAGTATTATGACACATTGCCAGACGATGCCTGTACTGGGCCGGACCCAGACGAACTTTGCGAGAGAGACCGCAAACTGGTACGTGTGACGGCCCAGATTGGCGTGGATACCATCTTTGGATCAGTCCTTCCATTTTGGCCGGATCGCATCCAACTGGAAGCCTCATCCGTATCGGAAACAGCGGCGCTCGATGTCGTGATTATCATGGACGTCTCTGAGTCGATGCTGCGTTATACCAGCTACGAAGATTGGGCGGACCCGAATATCAGCAAGGGCGTTATTTACCGTCCACCGACCATTGATGAAATTGCAGATGATTACTCCGTCGACAAAGCCGATGTCCGCGAAAATGGCTTCGCTGGCTCAGCAGGTTTATTGACGCTACCACAGGCTACCGTGAATAACTATCTGTCGTATGTGGGTGATGGCATCAACGAACCTGGTGCGATTTCCAATTTTACTGTTCAGGTGGATAATCAATACTTCCGCTCGTTGACGGGCAATACTCAGTCACAACCTAGGGAAGAATGCCGTGTGCGTTGGTTCCCGGGTAGTTATTACACGAGTACCAGCAGTTACGTTGGGTACTATGATGATGCCACGGGCACTTATGTTGATCTGCCGACATTGTACGACGAAGCTAGCGGTATCACCGATCTACCAGAAACCACATTCCGTGGTTTTGTTCCGACATACAATTTCTACGACTGCTGTAACGATCCGCTTGTAACGGGTGAACCTAACGATGCCCCGGGCTTTAGCAATTTGATTTGTCAGCCATTCCGGCAGGCGCGTGATGCGACCGAACAGTTCCTGGAGCGCATTGACTTTGCACGCGGTGATCGTGTCGGATTTGTTACCTTCGATCGTTCCGCGTTTCTGATTAATCCTTACGTCCCCGATAGCGACAATGTGCCGATGATCAATAATCTCCGTGATGCAACGGCTGTTGTCCAGCAGTTGTTAGGTGTCCGGGCCGAGCCTAACTTCTATGTCTATGACAACAGTGGCCCAATTGATCCAGCGACTCAAGATGAGTTTGTCGGTAAGTGGACTGGTCTTGCGGCTGGAGTAGATTCAACGGGTACATCCATACCGTTTGATCCTGGTAAAGCTTCATATAGTGTGGATGATCCTTTGATTCCAGAGGTCTATAACTATCCGGCTCGTAACAATTGTCCTTTCCAGAATGCGGGCCTGCCAGCTTCCTACTCGCTCTTTGATGCGAGTTTGCTGAAGATTTCCAACCCGCTCGATGCTTCCTGGCATTCTTACTATGATCCCACGGACGGGAGTCCCTATCTAGAATCGGCATCGCCACGAGAAGTAAACATCGCCATGTCTTATGAATACTGGTCATCGTGCCGCGGTACAAATATCGGCGCTGGCTTACGTGTCGCCAACAACGCCCTACTGGACCCGCGCACTATTCGCGAAGATGGCGTGTGGATCATGGTTTTGCTGAGCGATGGTGGTGCGGGTGCCAGCGATGCAGTTCGTCGCAATGGAGCCAAGCTTAACCCGGCTAATCCTTACTTCGATACCAATCCCGATATCAACATTGAAGAATTTGGCGTTGAAGGTGAATATGGTGCATTTGGTGTCTGCCCATCAGGTACACCCTCGAATCCGGCTGAGCTAATGACACCCGGTGATGACAATCCCTATGCCACGTTCCCGCATTGCTCCGATGAGGACTGGTATACGCGTCATCGGTGCGACTTCCGACCGCTGCGTATTGCGCTCTTCGATGAAGAAGATGCCATGCAAGACAACGACTATGTGCCTTATGGAGCGCCGGGTGGGCCGCCTTCTGCTGAAGAAGAACTCGACTGGAACCTGGAACGCAACAACCTGTACGATGTCGATATAGGTCAGGCGTCCCAATGCCAGATCGACTACTACGACGTTGATGACTATGCGCGCGACTGGGCGGATTATGTTGCCTTACAGGAAATCGCAGGCAGTGAGGATGCTGTTCTCCCGACCATTTTCACAATTGGTTTCGGTCTGGAATTCCCGGAACGTGTAACGGACACAGGCGTCGTGTTGGACATCACGCGGCAGGAAGATTCGGTGCGTATTTGCGATTTGAACCCGGCTGACTGCCTGGGCGAACAGCTCCTGCGCTACATTGCCGACGTCGGTGACAATAACCTGATCGATAATGACTACTACCAGGACTTGATGACGTTCGATGACACTGGTGAGTATGCAGGTGTGATTGACCTGGGTACCAACTGGGATGGTGTTTTGGATGGCGGCTACGGCGAACGTGGTCCTTGCCAGACGGAACTCGGTTATTCGGTTGCTGGTGATTATGACATTGACCGTGATGGTTCTTTCGAATCGTCAGAGCGTGAACTGCAGAGGCGAATGCTCCTTCCGCAGGTAAGCTGCGGTAACTACTACTTCGCTCCAGATGGTAACCAGTTGCGGTTCGTGTTTGATGACATTGCGTCCCGGATGTATACGCGTCTTGCCCGCTAGATTTGTCGAGGGAACGGTTCTGTCGTTCCCTCATCCGCTTCTGCCACTGACTGTGTGCTGAGCAAAGGAAAGATATAATGTTTCGACGGTTTATAAGAGATCAACGCCCTATGCGTGAAGAAAGATCGCCAGAGGCTGAAGGGCAGCGGCGGCGGCGTGGCCAGACTTTGGCCGAGTTTGCTATCTCGTTGCCATTGTTGCTCATACTGGTATTCGGCATCGTAGAATTTGGCCGCATGTTTCAATCATGGGTCACTATCCAGAATGCAGCGCGTGCTGCGGCGCGCTACGCTGTCACTGGGCGCTATAACGAAGAGCGCTACGATATCGATACTTTATTGCCCTGTACGGTCGATCTGGATGAGAATAATCTTTCTCTTAGCAGTCGGAATGTCCAGTATTTGGATGCCGATGGCAACATGGCAACACGCACGGTGGAAGTATATATTTCGAATACCCCAGGTGGCGAAGAAGTCTACGCGACCTGGTATGGGGAAGAAGACTGTTTCCCTGATGCGGAAAGCTTGGACCGTCGTGAAGACATGCTGCGTTTGGCATCCATATATGATGAAGCCTGGGATGCATCGACAGGCTTGTTGCGTCAAGGGCTACAGACTGGGCCGATTGAAACAGCCCCAACAGCTCAAGACGTTGAAGATTTCCTCTATGGTTATTGGGGCAATCCAACACCCGAGATGAATGAACGCGGTTGGTTCCATGTGGAAATCTGTAGTACGCGTGAACAGCAGTATTCTGATACACTAACGAATATTGTCCCTGTCAATGCGGATGCCAGAGATGATCGGCGTTTTCATGATCTAGACCCGACAACAGAATACCCATATGGTTCGTGTATCTTACAGGAACAGCCGGATTCTTCCGCAGCGGGAGCCGGTGGGATTGCTGATCAGTATGGCGTACCCTGGGCCGATGCCGGTAGCGGTGGTCAGATTGTCAATATCGGCATTATCTACAATCATCCGCTGATTACGCCGCTTGGTTTGGCCTCATTTGTTCGCATGTCAGCCCGTCGTTCGGCTGTGAACGAAGCTTTCCGTGTGACCAATGCAGAGCGTTCCCTCGGCCCGACGAATCCTGGTGGCCCTGGTCTCTATAACCCAACACCACCGACGGCGACACATACACCCACAGCATCGGATACGCCGGAAGCAACCGAGCCGTTGCCGACCAATACGCCCTATTATACACCGACTGATGCGCCGTTTAGTTGTGACAAGATCAGTGTGTATAACCTGAGCTATGGTGCGAATTCTGTTCTCTTGACAGTCCGTAATGACAACGCCCAGGATACGTTTATCACAGGTACCGACCTTGAATGGAACGATGGCGAAGTTAAGCCTGACTTCCCGAACATCTATATGGGCTTCATGTATATCAATGATGATGTCTTCTGGCGCGGTACGGATAGCACATCGCCAACCGACACTTTCATTGAAGGTACATTCTTTACTGGCGCGGATCGCAGGATCAGTGGACGCTCGACATCTCCTTGGGAAGGCGTATTCGTCAATGGTCCTGTCATTCTCCAGACTTATCTACGCCCGTGGGATTTCTCCGGCTCGTATTTCTTCTTCGATCATCCGACAGAGGACACAGACTGTGAAATCCTGTTAACGGTTGACCCGGAACCGGAATCGACCAATACGCCGGAAGGCTTTGAGCCTAGCCCGACCTTTACGCCAGATTGCGCATCCTCGACCCTGAGTGTTGAGTTTGTCAGCTTCGATCCCTTAGGCGATGTGCGCTTCCGTATCGTGAATAACCGACCTGTGGTATCGAATCTGCTTGATTTCAACATCGTCTGGCCAACAGATATTGCGGGCCTTAAGCTCCAGAGGGTGGTTGTGGGTGGTTCATCCGCTAATGATATTCCACCCGGTGCGGTTGTCTGGCAAAACACGGCAGGTGGTGATACATCTCCGCCAACGCGAGGTTCAAATGCTAGCGATGGTCAATGGTTGCTGGACTATACATTCCCGCCGAACTCATCGACCTTCCTCCACTTGGACTTCACAGGTACAGGCGCTCCTGCATTGAACCAGCTTGGCGCTGCACCTGCAGACTTCAATGGCTCATGGTTTGAGATTAGCTGTGGCCGTGAAGGTGTGGGTGATGGTAGTGGTACGCCGCCAACCGGACGTATCTTCCCATCAGAGCTGCCAACACCGACCAATACGCCGGTTCCGCAGCCGACCAACACGCCGCGCCCGACGCACACACCTGGCCCGACAAACACGCCGCGTCCGACCCGTACGCCTGGCCCGACGGCTACGCCTGGCCCGACGAACACACCGCGTCCAACCGCTACGGATGTTCCGCCAACTGAAGAAGAAGATGATGATCCAGGTGGCATCGGCCCGTCAGAATAGGCGAAGAGTAAGATGATAAACGGACAGCTCCCTACTCAGGGAGCTGTTTTGTTATCAGGTAACTTATTCTGATGAAAGTGACTGAATATGTTGTTGTAGGGTAGCGTAGCTGATGGGGCCATAGTAAATGGTGACAATCTGTCCAGCGGGGTTGATAACAACTGTTGTAGGTAAACCGCGCACTTGATAGGTTTCGCTCACCAAACCGTCACGGTCGATGGCAATGTCAAATGTTAGGTCCAGATCATGTACCCAGTTCATGACATCTGTGCGCCTTTCTCCCGCGTTGATGCCAATGATGTGGATGCTATCCTCATAATCAGTATGAATTGCCTGTAAATCGGCCATTTCCGCTCTACAAGGCCCACACCAGGTAGCCCAGAAGTTTAGCACTATGAGCTTGCCCGTTGTGACAGATAGACTGAACCTTGTGCCATCCAATAAATTGAGTGTGACATCTGGTGCTTTGGCTCCAGTCTCTGGTGCGATGAACAGGCCACTGTCATTGAGGTAGCCTGTGAATTCATACCGATCTGGCAAGCCACCTATCGCTAGCAAGAAGGCCCCTCCACTCGCTACTAAGGTTGCTAGAATGAGGGTAAAGGCTCTTATGATAGTTGAACGGCGCATCTAGATGCTACGATGGCTTTTGACCTAGCTGGCCAAAATGGATGTAATGACTGGTACAAGCTGGGACTGCGTAACAATACCAAAGCTCTGGAATTGAATCACACCCTCAGGGTCGATCAAGATCGTACTGGGTTGGCTGGTGATGTTATACAGCTTGTTGACGACATCATCTTCATCCAGAGCCAATGGGAACGTCAAATCGAATTCTTCCTGGAATGCCAGAATGTCCTCAGTGGTATCGTTCACAGCGATAGCCAGTATCGTTAGCCCGTCATCCGCATATTGCTCGTATAATGCCTGCAAATCTGGCATTTCTCGGCGACAGGGGCCGCACCACGTTCCCCAGAAGTTCAGCAGCACGGTCTGTCCTCGAAGACTTTCCAAGCTGGTTTGCTCACCATCGATTGTAGTAATAGTAAAATCTGGTGCTGTGTTGCCTATTTCCAGGCCCTCTATTGCATCACTTTGCTGTGCCAGTGCTTCGATACTGCTGACGCCTTCGGTGGCAATATCGGTTAGAGGACCATCCGATGATTGTTCGGCATCGCCTGCTGGATTGGCCTCCTGGCTCCTGACAAAGCGTACCTGATATTTGGACCTGTCGTCCTCATTGCCATCGTTGCTAGCCTCATTGCTGGCTTTGGTGTTGTTTATGACCAATCGATAGAGGCCAGTTTGCTCGATGGGAATGGCACTCAAAATCTGGTAGCGATCATCCTCAAGCTGAATGAGCACATCGCTCTGTGCGACGGTATCACCAGATGGATCATACAGGCTGACGGACGGTGTCATGTTATCTAGCCTAGATACTTCAACATCAAGGTAAAGCGGCTCCGCCAAGTCCTCATTGTCAATATGCAGCAGATACTGATGCGGATTGGAATCAGCCGCCATGATGCCGTGTAAGCCCTGGTTGATAGCGATGACCTCTAGTTCACCACCATAGCATGATCCCAGGTGTTCAAAGCCCATTTCACCCTGAACAAAGCCAATGGTGCATTCTTCAATACGGTAGGTCAGGTCTGAAAATGACCCGGTGGAAAGCGTTGTGGATAGGCTTTGCAACTGACCGCTAGCCACCAGCACGCCGATGAAGATCAGGAAACTGCCGCTGATGATTTCGATGATGCGCATATGGCGTTGTAGTCGCCGCAAAATACCCTGTGCGCGTTCTAGTAGCAGTGCAGTTAGCATGAAGGGTATGCCTAGGCCGAGTGAATAAGCCGTCAGGCTCACGACGGCACTACCAACTTCACCCGTCAGAGATGCCGTATTTAAGATTGCGCCATAGATCGGACCAATACAAGGCGTCCAACCAGCGGCGAACACGATGCCCATCACGAACGAACCGCTCAGGCCACCAGCATCGTTAGCATTCATTTGTTTGCGCGTGTCCGTATAAAAGATGCGCTCGAAGCCATTCATGAGCTGGCCCCAGAATTTGCCCGGTTCTGTGAAGGCACCGCCCAGGAATAACCAGATCAAAAAGGCCATGATGATCGGTAGGGCAATCAGAATTTCCACAAAAGCCCAGGGGATAATCAGTGAAATGACGAGGGCAATGACGATAGTCAATGCGACGCTATTGAGGATATTGTCATGTTTGCGCAGCCACCGGAACACAATCGGCACAATGCCCATAAAATGCAGGCCAAACAGGATAATCAACAGGCCGCCGACACGCCCGATAATGTCCGTAATCAAGAAGCGCACACTACCCAGGCTGCTGATGATGCCGGTTGTCACCAGGCCCAGGATAACGAACACGGTCGTAAAGCCCAGGACGAATACCAGACTGTGTAACATAAGTCCCATACGAGAAGCCAGTGCGCTCCCTTGGGTTTCTACATTTGTGCCTGATGTCTGTACAGCCACAGAGCGCGTTACGCGCCCGCCCATATAGCCGATATAGGCCGGGATCAGCGGCAAGACACAGGGAGAAATGAAAGAAAGAAAGCCGGCAATGAGTGCCAGACCAATAGTGACTTCCTGCATGACGATTTACCTCGTTACATTCGTGCCTACATTATTATGGATAGCGGCAAAGTGTTACAAGAGCATTGTCAAAAGATGAGTAATTTGTCTAACAAAAAAGAGGCTTTTATGCCCCTTTTTGAATATCTAGACTACCTAACGCTGTCGATTATTACCGACGTGAGCGCCTAATACTGGCTTCTACGCACTTGGCACCTGTTGCACCCACCACCATCATATGGCGTGTACTGGCAGGAATCCAAATATGATCGCCGTTCTTCAGACGAACAATCTGGTTATTGTCAGGAAGGTGAACTTCAAGGGTTCCATCAACGACAAAAAGGGATTTGTCGTAATTATGTGTGCGGATGCCATAGCGATGATTAGCGAGGTTGCTCCAGGTGTAAGGACGTAGCCCTTCATCTTTCATGATCCGCATGATATTGGACATGCTAGGGTGGGCACTACCTTGCCACCGTGTGACTGCAACCGCTGCTTCTCTAACTGCCATTCGGCCTTAGACCTCTCAATATGCTGACAAAACGAAATGCCGCAGACAAAAACATCAACGACATCAACAAAAAATCTAAAACAAGCGCATATTAAAATAAGTCATATTCAAGCTAATACTAACGCTATCCTAGTGCTTTTTCAAGCATCCAGCAAGGTTCCATAACCTTACGTAGCTGATTCAGATGGTCATAATACTCCCATTCTCCCGTATTTTCCGTGAAGATTTTGTAACCTCGGTGATGATACAACCGCAGTGCTGCGTAATTTGTCTTGGCTACGGCAATGGTCGCAATCTCAAAGCCCTGTTCGATGAGGTATGTCTCCGCGAGTTCCATCAACTGTGTGCCGATGCCCATCCCCTGGAACTCATCCATCACCCGGAACGAATACAAATACGCTCGATGCATGCCATCAGCGACAACGCTATTGGGGCTTTTCAGCAGCACGAACAGCCGCCCAATCGGGTAGTTCTTGTATCGTGCGACCCACAATAGGCGACGTCCTCGATGCTGGTGCATCAATGCGCGGCGAAACACTTTTCGCAAATGGGCATACTCTCCACGCCACTCCAGCAGTTGGATGTCTTGACTGGTGGCGATATGAAACGAAATGGGGAGTTGGCTGTAGTGTGCTTTTGCAGGATGAACATCATTCTGCGTCATGATGCTGCGCCTCTTTGACCAGTTTGTCTAGCAGGGCGTGCTCTTGCGACTCATTATCGACGATTCCATCAAGCCATGCATTGCGCAATTGGGACAATATGTCTCGATATAGGGGTCCTGGTTCTAATCCGAGTGCCTTCAGGGTATTCCCGTTGCTGTGTGGCTTGATGTGCTGCCAAGTGTCCCTAAACATCTTGATATGGTCTACTGCTGGTTTGCTCATTAGGTTCTGTGCCATGTCGAGCGAAATCTCTGGCACGTTCTCTAGCGCCAGGACGACATCACTGGGTTTAGCTTGAGGATCATCCAACTGTGGAAGGTGATAGCGCACTTGTTGGGTGGCAATCACCGCCTGGATGAAGGGATGTCCAAATAGCAGACGCTCTCCAATCGCGCGGATCTGATCTTCTGTCAGGTGGCTCAGCAGGACATGCCAGTAGGCGTCATGCCAGAGCGACTTGTCGAGTTGCTCCCGAACGCGCTTAAACAGTCCTACAAGGTGCTCAGGCGTATCAAAACCAGGGTGGATGGCTTCCAGGACGCCCATACGCTGCAATTTGCGGATCGCATATTCTGGAGCGTCTTCCGTGAGCAGCAGCGTGAGTTCGTTGCGTACGCGCTCGCCAGTGATTCGGCGCAGCATGGGCAGGGCGATGTCAATGAGTTCTTGAGTGCGTGGCTCAATCGTAAATTGCAGCCGATGCGCGAAACGAGCTGCGCGCAGTATGCGCGTGGGGTCATCGACGAAACTCAAGCTGTGCAGCACGCGGATGACCTTGTTTTGAAGGTCATTCACCCCGGAAAAATAATCGATGATTTGCCACATCTGGCTTTTGGGACTGATCTGTAAGGCGAGTGTGTTGATCGTAAAATCACGTCGTGTCAGGTCCAGCTTGATATTGGCGCTGTACACGGTCGGCAGCGCTGTCGGATGCACATAATATTCGTTGCGTGCCGATGCGAAATCGACATGATGGGGTAGAGCGTCCAATGCGACGCCAAGCGCATCTGCACTGCCTTCGTCAAAGTGCCACTTGGCTGTGCCAAAGGGTCGGTAGCTATGGATCTCTCCACCGAATGTATCCCGCATCTGTTCAGCAAACGCGATGGCATCGCCTTCGACAACGAAGTCGATGTCATTATTGGGGCGCTCCAAAAGCAGGTCACGGACAATGCCGCCGACAACATAGACGCTTAAATTAGCTTCCTGGGCTTTCGAGGCCACTAATTCAATGATCGATAGGATGCTGCTGCCCAGAATAGTTGCCGCGCTTGTCGCGCTGGCTTGTGGCTGGCTCTTCTCTGGCATCGGCGGATGGGTTTGTGCCCAGTATTGGATAAGATCTGTACGCGTGACGATCCCTGTAATCGTGCCATTTTCCATAACTGGGATTTGCCCCCAGCCACTCCTGACCATGATTTGCTCAAGCTCCGTAACAGAGTCCTCTGCGGAGAGCGCAAATTCACCAGCTTGCATCACATCCCGGATGCGAACGTCATCTAATTCATGCTCAATAGCGCGGTTGGCATCACGCAGTGACAGTAAACCGACCAGACGCCCATCAGATAACACAGGATAGCCCTCATGGCCAATCCGCCGCAGCCTTGGTAGCAAATCACGAACGGATTCATCAATGTCCACCGTTTGCGCACCATACGACATGAGTTCACCGATTCGCTTGGCAGGGATCACAATGTTTTGCAGCAGGTCACGAATTGCTTCCGTAATCTCAGGAAGGCTCTTGCTGTAGATGGCTGCTGCTGCCGCCCGTGTATGACCGCCGCCACCTAATTCCTGGGCGACAGCCCCGGCGTCGATATTGTCATACTGGCTGCGTGCGACCAGCTGAATGTGTGATGGGAGTTCCACCAGCACGAACAACGCGGCGGCGTCCAGCACATCGCGTAATTGTGTGGTTACAGCACTGATTTCGCCGATCATCTTGTCGGACTTGGCAGTGCAGATGACGATGTCGTACCCGGCGATTTGCTGGTGATCCTGCTTGCCAAGGAGTTGCTCCAATAGCTGCTGCTGATCTTCGCCCAGTGGTGTTGTCATGAACTTACGCAGCGTATCCAGGGACGCTCCCTGATCCAATAACCAGGCGGCAGCGCTAATGTCCCTGCTGGTGGTATGGCCATAGGTCAGCATACCCGTATCGGCATAGATACCCAGCATCATCAGCGTGGCCTCAATAGGCGTAACCGGAATATGTCGCTGGCGCATTTTTTCAATGAGCAGGGTCGTGGCAGCACCCGTATCATCCCCAGCCCATGTTTCGTGTGGACGTAGTTTTCGCTCTAGCTCATGGTGCTCAACGATGAGCGTCGGCGTACCATCGGCAACATCATAGACTTCTGGGATAGTCTGGGCATCCGTGAGTGTGACATGCGTAATTAACTGGCGGTCGGGCATGTCTTCGATGGCGATGAATGGTAATTCACTGTGATAGAGCGTCAGATAATTGGACACGCCGCGTAGCTGCCGGGGCGGTAGCACGGGCGTGGCATCCGGCGCCAGCTTATGCGCTGCTAGCATCGATGCGATGGCGTCAAAATCTGCGTTGTTGTGCGTCAGAATGAATTTCATGAGGCCATTATAGCTTGTTCAAAGGGTGTTTGCTGGCCGCAATATCGCTGAATCAAGACGTGGGCGTAGGTGTAACCGAGGCTGTACTGGCTGTACGCTGGGGGATTGGCCAACCCGTATCCGTAAATGTCACGCTGATGCTGCTATCGCGTAGTTCATAGCTGATAGGCAGTGTGTACAGCTCAATGACATGCTCGCTGCCATAGGCGTCAATGAGTTCAGCCCGCGCTGCTTCGGACACGTTGACGAACGCCAGATGAAAACGCTCGGCATCTAGCAGTGCTTGCATGTCGGGCACAGTCTGTGATGTCTGCAACGTGACGTTGGCATCAGCTAGCTGCGATGTCCAGGCATCAAAGCCCGGTAGCGGATCAAGCAGGGTATTCAGCACAATGCCATCGGGATAACCTTTGTTGGCCAGTAGCGCCCGCAGTGTCTCTCGGTTGAGCTGCGTCGAATCATCAGCCGTTGCTCCCAGGGATTGCAGACCGCGTACGAGGTTTTCCGCGCGGCTGTTCTGGATGATGGCATCAACGATTTCAGGATCATCCAATGGTGATAGAGTCGTATTGACGATGAGTAGCACAGTCTGGTCTGTAGCGGAGCGCTCCCAGCCATCATATGTGCCATAGCCCGCAATGATGTCGTAGGCATCCTGCGCTAGGATGCTGTCACTTGTTTGTTGGATTTGCTCCACCAGGGCAAACTCTGCTAATTGGGTTCGTTCATCAGCCGCTATGAAGCCTTCAGTGTTGGGTAAGAGGCCGTAGCGCAGTGGCGGGGCTGCTGTTGCCGTGCTTGGTGCGGCTGTGGGCGTATCCGGGACCACAACGGCGGCTGGTGTTGCTTCTGCTTCGCAAGCAGCGAGTGCCAGTGCCATCAATGCCAAAACCAGCAGCTTCCACATGGCTCTATGCCTAACTCGCAGTTGTCAGTATCCAGGTGGTTAATCCGCGTTCGGCCATGCTGAGGGCTACAGCAGCATTGAATAAGGCTAACATAGCAAAGTACATCGCGGCACTTCGGTCATCGCGGCCCTGTAAGAAGCTAAACAATCCGGGCATGATGACGATCATGAACAGCATATACAGGATATAGATGATGATGCGGCCGCCGGATTCAACAGTATAGCCGCTCAGGATCAGAATGACGCCGACTATCAGTGTTATCGACGTTAAGACCACGTAAACGCCAATCGCACCCCAAAAATTGCCGGAGATAGATCCGTTTCTTGCAGCCAGGACAGCAGCATACACACCCAGCAAGAACGAATACAGAATGACCATGTTAAATAGAATACTGTGAATATCAGCCAGTTGCATGCGGATGTTCCTACGTTACAGTGGCAATCGGCGCTATTGTAGCATAGCGCCTATAGCGATGGTATGTAACACTGGACTACATCACAGGCTAACCCAGGGTTGTGAACAAACCCACTTCCGCGGCCACCCACATCAGCACAATCATGTTGGCAACGAGTAGGGCCGGTTTCTGGATCGCTGCGCTGCCTATTGCGCTGTTGCCGCGCATGTCCGTTTCCCAGACGAAGAGGCCTGATGCAAATGCCGTTATCAGAGCGACAGTCCCCAGCCATACTGGGAAAACGCCATTCAGGATGGCGGCAGCAAAGCATAACAATGCGCCAATGGCCGAGCTATACATGAGGATGCTCGTGCCTGTCTTGCCTAGCAAAACAACTGTATTTTTGAGGCCCGCCTCTTTGTCAACCTCGTAATCGTCTACCTGATTATAGAATTGCCCATACGCAGAAAAGAGGGTAGCACCGGCGATTACAAACCAGGCCATCCCCGGGCTGCTGTCATAGGTAAAATAGCCTGTCATGACGAGCAAACCACTTAGCATCAAGATATGCGAGAGCACATCCGTGATCGGGCGGGCTTTTAGCCGGAAAGGGTAGGCGGAGTACATATAGCACAATACCAACATCAGGCCGCCCCAGATGAGTGTCCAACTACCACCCAGGCTGAAAAGGGCCAGTGATAACGCAAAAGTCGTCGCAGAGGCAATATTGCCTTCTCGTGGCGATAGTATGCCGCTGCTGATCACATTGTTGAGCTTCTTCTTGGGGTTGAGTGCGTCGTCAGGTGCATCAGCAACATCATTAATCATGAATGCGAAGGACATCGCCAGGATATTGGCGATGACCACCGGGATGATGCGCCAGTCGAGGGTTGCTGTTTCGTGCAGGTGGACCGCTGTCATCGCACCGACCGTGACCGCAGGAATGGTATAGGGGACGTGTTCGCGCCAGCGTGTCAAACGGATAAAGGCTTTCGCTTTATCACTCAGTTGGAGTGTCGTGGGTGGTTCGATGGTTGTAGTCACAATACCCTCTTAATATCATCATGGATAGAGAAATGGCCAGATTGCACCCATTTAGCACCATGAAATATGTTGCTAAATACTTTGCTATGCTAAACAAACTGCCAACTAGAATAACACACTCAACAATGATGTGTTACGTATAATCGTGAAAAGTGTCGCAAAATGCCATAGAATAGCGACCTTATGATCTTTGTCAGGTTATTTACCAGGAAAGAGTCCTGTTTGAAAAAGTTGCCTCCGTCAATCTATGCGTTTTTGATGAGCCTGCTCTTGTTGGTCGCCTGTTCATCTGCGATGGAAACGGCCCTGGTTGTTGCACAAACCGATGTGATTGCAACCCGACCTGTGTCATCGCCTGTACCGACGACCATCCGTGATATACAAACGGTACCGACATCCTTTGCGACCAATACTCCCCAGGCCATAGATCAATCCCGCTATGATTGTTCCCTCGACCTGACGCACGCCAGTCGCCAGTACACGGTCATCGCGACAGTAGATTACGCGGCTAAGTCGGCTGATGTCGCCCAGCGTGTTGTCTACCGCAACGACAACGGCGATGACCTCATGAGTTTGGCCTTTGCTATCGAAGCCAATCATTATCATGCCTTCAACCTGGGAAAAGTCATTTATGAAGGTACTGAGCTTGCGACAAACTTATCTTCTAATCAGCTGACTGTGAGCTTACTAGAGGCTTTGCCTTCCGGCTGTACGGTGATGCTGGATATGCAATTTAGCGTCCAGTTGATGCCCATTGCTGTCGAGAATGCCTACAAAGGTTATCTGGGCTATAGCGAACGTCAGATGAACCTGGGCCATTGGCTGCCGACTATCGCCCCTCGACGCAGTGGTGAATGGCTCATTCATCAGCCACAGCAAGTCGGCGAGCAATCCGTATTAGAGCAGGCCGATTGGGATGTCATCGTCCATGTAGACAACGCCAGTGACAGCGTCAATGTGGCAGCTCCGGGGCGTGTGGCACGCATTGATGACAATGGCTGGCGCTTTCAGCTCCAAGGTGGGCGTGACTTTGCGATGAGCATTGGTGAAGATTATCGTATCGATACGGTGACAACGGCTAGTGGTGTGACCATCGACCTTTTTTCCTTCCCTGATGCCGTTGTTCAGACCGATAGCGGTTTGCTTGATGGCGCCAAGCACGCCCTGGAACAGGCCCATCTTGCGTTCGATCAGTATGAAGCACTCTATGGACCCTATCCCTACGAGCGAGCTGTTATCGTTCAGGGCGATTTTGCGGATGGCATGGAGTTCAGCGGGTTGGTCTATGTTGGCACACGCTGGTTCTATGGTTTTACAGGTGGCATTCGTAATTACCTGACGCTTATTACAGTCCATGAGCTATCGCATCAGTGGTGGTATGCCAAAGTGGGCAACGACTCCGCGCTGGATCCCTGGCTGGATGAGTCGTTAGCAACCTACAGCGAATACATTTTTCTGGAAGAATACTATCCAGACGATAAAGCCTGGTGGTGGACCTTCCGCGTTGATACCTATTTGCCAAGCGGCTATGTTGACCAGGATGTTTACTGTTTCAGTGATGTCAGAAGCTACATCAACGCCATTTATCTACGTGGCGTACATATGCTGCATGATGTCCGCGAAACCATTGGCACTGAGCAATTTTTTGCCTGGATTGCCCAATATGCTGTATCAGGTTCGGGGCGGATCGCTACGCCAACGTTGATCTGGTCGCTGTTGCAAGCCACAGATTACGCCAGCACGGACGAAGTGCGCAGCGAGTATTTCAGCCAACCAGACATCCTGCCACAAAACGCTGACGGTGATTCTTTTACTTCGCCATAATGCGTGTCTGTGCGTTGGCTCATTACAAGTTGCTATGCTAGCGAGGCGTTGCAATCTGTCTACATTAGCTATCTTGGATTGATACCACTATGGATGTTTTCGCAAAATCGTCGCTGGGACGCCCGCTGGACCCGGCCTACAAAACCAACATCGCCATCATGATATTGACGTTGCTGACAGGCGTCGTGATGGGTGGCGTGTCTCTCCTTCAATCCGGTGATTTTGGGTTAGCCATCGGAGCTGGGCTGCTCTATGGGGCGATAGTTTTTGTGGCCTGGGTCATCACGCGAGAAATTGACCCCGACCATGACTTATCAGCATTCGTGTCAGTTGCGTTGGCATTCGGCGCGGCGCTCTGGCTGATGCCATCCACGATTGCATTGTGGCCGCTAGGCTTGGTTATTTTAGGGTCACGCATGCTAACGCGGGTTGTTGGGGTTCGTGCGACCCTCATCGACAGTCTTATTCTGGTGGCTTTCATCGGCCTGACAGCTTATTCAGGGTATATTGCTGTCGCCCTGGCCGCAACAGCATTCTTTTTTCTAGATGCTTGGCTGCAAGAACCCTTACGCCGCCAATGGGCTTTTGGCGCCCTGGCACTTGTCATAACTTTCTTAGTAGCGTTGATCACTAACCAAGGTATGAGCCTGGTTCCGGTATCGATGCCTTATATGCTCGTTATTGGAGTGATTTCTCTGGCATTTCTGCTCACTATTTTGCTGAAAGGTCAAATTACAACCCATTCTGACTTTGGAAATAGACCCCTTTCACTCAGCCGTGTTCGGGTAGCGATGTTGATGACCTTGGCCATCGGCCTGGTTCAGGCAGTTACAAATAGCGATGGCGGCGTTCTCTCGATGATCACATTGTGGGCCAGTTTGGCTGCTGTGCCGCTTTATCGTCTGATAGTTCGTATTGGGTTAATTGGGGAGTAGTGTATGTTGCCTGTGGATGCTTTTATCACATTCATTTACGTAGAAGACTTATCGCGCTCAACTGTATTTTACGAAGAAATTTTGCAACTACCTCTGGCGGCTGATCAGGGTAGTTGCAGAATTTATCGAATCGTATCGGGAAATGCGTATGTCGGCATTTGTGAGCGTGGCGAACGACCTGTGACAGAAAACCTCATCATGACAATTGTCACCGACGCGGTTGATGCTTGGTATCAGCGCCTGATGGATAGGGGAGTATCATGCGAGAGTGCCCCCAAGACAAATGATACGTACGGCATCTATCATTTCTTTGCCCGCGATCCCGATGGCTATCGTATCGAAATTCAACGATTCCTGGCCGATGCCTGGGATCAAAGCTGATGTGTCAGATACAAGCCAGAGCGTATTGACTAGCCTTCAGTATCCTCAAATTCGTCATCCAGGATCGTCGTTTCCCCCTGGTTTTCATCCGTCATCAAGTGGGTTGGCAGCGGGTGAAAGTGCTCATTGGCCTCGACTACGGCTTCATCGACTGCGATCTCATCGGGGTCTGTATCCTGCGTCTCAAAGATAATCTTGATGCCCTTGATGCGCGTTGGCTTGGCATTGGTGAAAATGCGCACCAGACGTTTGTCCGGTGCGATATTGTTCCGACGGAAGATCAACTGGGCCATGTATTCTTCAATGTCACGCATATCATGGTGCAACGAAACCGTGTAGCGATTGCTCTGGCTACCAAGGTCTTGCCAGAAGACACAAACTGGCGAGCGAAGAATGTCGATCAGGTCGGGTCGACTGGGATAGTCTTCATCGCCCCAGGACCGCTCGTGATATTGTACGAACTCCATAAATGCTTTGAGTTTTGGTGGTTGGCTCATGATCTATTTGACCTCGACTACGCATTTGCAGCAGGGTAAGACACCATTGCGTGATGTCTGCCTGAATAAACAACATTACTAAGCATTATAGCCTATCCTGTTGTTTTCATACCTGCTGCAATACCATTAATTGTTCCCAAAACCTGCTCCAACAGCGCTTGATATGTTGCATCATCGTCTTTTAGCGCCCGCAGTTGGTGTAAGAGATCCACCTGAACGACATTCAGTGGGTCGACGTACGGGTTGCGGCGTTCGATGGAGCGTTGTAGGGCAGGTGCTAGCTCGAGTAATGTCGTCTGACCCGTAACAGCACAGATCATTTCCTGTGTCAGTTGGTGCTCGTCAGCGATGCGGTTGAACATCTGGTCACGCAGCTCAACATCTGTGACCAGTTCGCTGTACAGCTTGGCGATGCCCATATCGGCTTTGGCAACGTCTAACTCCGTGTTACGAATCAAAGCGTCGAAGAAATGCCACTTCTGGTACATTTCTTGCAAGGTTTCTAGGCCGTCTTCGTGCGCATCACAATAGCTCTTGATGGCTGTACCAACGCCAAACCAACTGGGGACAATAGCCCGACTCTGCATCCAGGAGAACACCCAAGGGATGGCACGCATTGCCGCGAACCCACCGCCACCCTTACGTTTGGCCGGGCGCGAAGAAATTCGCAGTTGCGATAGTTCGTTGATGGGCGTAGCCTGCTGCCAGTACTCCAAGAAGCCGTCTGTCTCATAGACAAAGTCACGGTAATGAATTCGCCCAGCCTCTGATAATGCACTCATGGCCTCTGACCAGGTCTTATCGACCTCATCGTGTTTCATATTGCCCAACACCAGCATGACGGCATTGAGAACCTGATGGAGATGTCGCCGCGCGATGTCACGGTTGCTATAGCGATAGGCGATCACTTCACCTTGTTCGGTGATTTTGATGCCGCCCCGCATGGATGCCGCTGGTTGGGATAGAATCGCCCGATTGGCTGGGCCACCACCACGCCCGATGCTGCCGCCACGCCCGTGAAAGAGTTCCACTTCGATGCCATAGCCATCACAGGCTTTGCTGAGCTGCCGCTGCGCCTGGTACAGATGCCAATTTGAGGCGATATAGCCACCGTCCTTACTGCTATCAGAGTATCCAATCATGATGGATTGACGCATATCACGTTTGGCGAGGTGTTCCGCATAAGTTGGGTTCTCAAACAGGGTTTTCATGACCTCGGGTGCATTACGCAGATCGTCAATTGACTCGAACAGGGGCGCAATGTCGATATCATCCTGTACACCGACCTCTTTTGCGAACAATAGCATGGTGAGCACATCACTGGGCTGCTCGCTCATGCTGGCGATAGCCGCGTCAATGCACTCAGTGCCGAAGCGTTTGTGGGCAACCGCAATCATGCGCCACGTTGAGATAATATGCTGAACCGTGTCACTGAATTGTGACGGGTCAGGTGGAAAGAATGGCCTGGGATTCTTGATTTCTGCAAGTAGGAGTGCCTGTTTTTCAGTTTCCGGCAACTCGGTAAAGTCCTCAGCGATGCCATACGAAGCCATTAGCTCTGCGATAGCTGCTGCATACAGACGGGCATCTTCGCGTATGTCGAGCGGCATGAGTTGGAGGCCAAAGAGCCGGACCTTGCGCAACAAACGACGCAGCTTACCGGCTGCGGCCCGTTTGCCCCGGTTGATGGACAGACTATTCTGAACTTGCTTGATGTCGTCGAAGAGATCCTGGTAGTTGATGTATTCATCGCGTTCCAGCCGACCAATGATCGTTGCGAGGCTTTCACGATAAAGTTCATCATTATAGGCCCGGTTTTCTTCATCTTCCGGTACCGAATCCGCCAGCAATTCCTGATGATGAGCGTGCTCTGTTGCCTGCGTCAAATGATCAAGCAGACCGCGTAAATCATTCAGGTAAACAGCTCGCGCGGCATCGCGCTGAATTTGTAGTGTTTCCAGGGTGATGTCAGTCGTGACATTCGGGTTACCATCGCGGTCGCCGCCGATCCACGACCCATAACGCAAAAACCGATGCAGATCAGACCAATCGCGTTCGGGGAAGTGTTTCTGTAGGCTAGCATAAAATTCGTCGTAAATTTCGACGACCACATCCATAATGACTGATGTGACAAAATAAAGGCCGAAGTTGACCTCATCCAGCACGGTCTTCTTCTGGCTGCGTACGGCCCGTGTTTGCCACAGGGTTTCGATTTCTTCTGCCATCGTACTGACGAGTTCGTCTTCTTCAGATGGGATCAGATTCTCGCGTTCTTTGCGGATCATCATCTGGGCGATGTGCCGCAGCTTAATCAAGATTTCCTGGCGTTTGGCTTCACTGGGGTGGGCTGTCAGCACGAAGCGCAGCCGCAATTGGCTGAGCAGCTTATACATATTTTCTGCTGTGTAGCCACTGGCTTTCAGAGCGCTGATAGCCCCATCGATGGTTTCCTCAAGCCGGTTGTCGCGTTCGCGCTCCCGCAGGACGCGGATGCGTTGCTGATCTTCGGCGATGTTGATGAGCTGAAAATAGTTGCTGAACGCCTTAACCAGCACGGACTTTTCTTCCAGACTGGTCTTCTTAATCAGTGAAATCAACTCCTGGGCTGCCGCTTCGTCACCAGCGCGTCGTGCTTTGGCATTCAGGCGTACTTTTTCTACTAAATCAAATGATGATATGCCTTGCTGCTCTTGGATAATCATGCCCAGCAAATCGCCAAGCAGGCGGATGTCTGCACTGAGTAACGCGCTAGGTGTGGTTGATGTCCCCATGGTCGCTTCCCTACAATGGTTATGTTTACGATTCGTTGTCAGATTGACTATCTACTAGTGCGGCTAAGCCACCTGGGATGGCTTCATGAATGCGTAGGAAAATATCATTATTCTGGAACGGATATGTTTGGCCGTCTTCGATAGTGACAGCGCCGCTTAATATCTGCTCGACTGGCACCCAGCGGTCATCGGCTTGCAGTGCCAGGGGCATTGCCAGGTCTTGCATGTGGTAAATCCAGAAGTGATACTCTGTCAGGGCACCAAACGTCGGTGACAGGACCAGATTCGGAACCAGGTCATCGGCCACCGTACCGAGCTTATAGGTCTTCCCGTGGATGAGGTCGTTGCCTTCCAGTTCTTCCTCAATTTCCCGGACCATTGTATTGATGACTGGCCCGTCACTTTCTCGCCAGCGCCCACCAATGAACTGATATTGATTCGCGTTGCGATCAAACTGTAACAAGAGTTCCGCTTGGCCCGTCTGCTGGTTCGTGCGCTTAATGAGTACTTGGGCGACCTTCTCCTGGCGAGATGGCTGCGGATGGTCTTCGTGGGTAACTCGGTAGGCATCCAACAGAGCCAGGAACGTGGCCCCATTCTGGAATGGGCCAGCAGCTTCGTCTCGGTTGACGCCCCGTGTTTTCCAGTCGCTGATGAGGGTTAAATCGTTAGCGATGAATTCCGCCAGACTGTTTAGCGTATACTTGGCCGCCTGGCTGGTTGCCTGGATGCGCATATGTTCTTCATCAAACCAGACGATGCCCCACATCTTGAGGAAATAAGCCACACCCGTGACGAAGAGGGTAGCTTCCATTGTGTCGCCCTGGACCAACTTAGCGATAGATGCTGCTTCCTGATTAGATTGTGGAATGGCTCGTAAGAACTCCGCAAGGACCTGACGCATGCACTTCTCCGACTTTGATGATCCACAAAGGGATTATAGCGCGTTGAATGATTTTTTCAGCCTGTGATGTCGCTGTGTTGTTAAGCAGTCCATGAGGACAATACAAACGGAGTGTTGGTCATGTCACCATAAGCCCATAACAGCCCGCAGAATCCCCATCTCCCCGATGTGATACGCATTGTGTGTAGCAACAATGTTGATTTCTCTTAGGATGGTGTGCCCAGGGTGCGCATGGGGAATTTGAGCGTATAAGTCCTGTTGTGGGTCTTCGACAATCTGAACCAATTTCTGTAAATCAGAGCGAAAACCACTGACCGTATTTTGCCACATTTCTTCAGCGGCTTGGCTATCAGGAGCAGGCCAGTAGCCCACAGGCCAATCACGATGTTGATACTCTGGGTTGACGATATAGTCCAGGATGTCCCATTGCGCGATACGAATATGCTCCAGCAAATGCCAGAACGAATAGGGCACATTAGTAGGGAACGTATTATAGTGCTCCGCTGGAAAATCCTTGATGACATCATCGAACATTTGATGGGCTTGCTGTTTGGTGAGTGCATTGATGAGTTGCTCACGGACATGCTGATCGTTCAAAATTGAATCTCCCTTTTGTACTCATTGTGTTTTGCTACTTCTGTTTATCTACTTTACAGCACATGCAAATATGAACCATGATTTGTAATGATTGTGTAGTTGGCAAGCGAGACATGTCACGCATGAGAGGCATGTCTTATTTATGAATTGTGGTTGCGGCTTCATAGTGCAGCCTCCATAATAAGCTCATGACTTACATCGTTGGAGTGCAATCAAGTGCTCGCAATTGTACATGCCTGTGCAGTAGTTGGCCTAGATGGCCATATCATTGAAGTACAGGTCGATTTTAATCCCAAAGCAGGAATCCCTTCTTTCACTATCGTTGGCTTGCCAGATAGTGCCGTCCGCGAGAGCCGCGAACGGGTGCGATCAGCCATCAAAAACAGTCGTTTGCGCTTCCCAAATAAAGGCTATGTGGTCAATCTTTCTCCGGCAGACCTGCCGAAGCATGGCCCAGCCTATGATCTGGCGATTGCTATTGGTGTGTTGGCGGCAACCGATCAAGTGCCTATGCCTGCATTAGATAATACGCTCTTTATTGGCGAACTGAGCCTCGACGGGCGCATCAACCATGTCAAAGGTGTCATGCCGATGACCTATGCGGCTGTCCAGAACGGCATTCAGGCGGTGCATGTGCCCGCGATGGACGCCCCCCAAGCATCGCTCATTGAGGAAGCCACTGTTTACCCGACTGAAACACTGGGCCAACTGGTTGAGCATCTCTATGATCTGAACCCAATCGGACCCTTCCACTCGGACGATAATCGTTTGAATCAGGATGAAGATTGGCCTGCGGACCTGGTCGATTTTGCCGATGTAAAGGGGCAGGAGCATGTCAAGCGTGCGCTGGAGATTGCCGCAGCGGGCAATCATAACGTGCGCATGGTGGGGCCGCCTGGTGTTGGCAAAAGCCTGCTGGCCAGGGCAATGCCCGGTATTATGCCGATCATGTCCCGTGAAGAAGCCCTTGAAGTCACCCGCATCTATTCCGTTGCCGATATTCTGGATGCATCACAGCCCTTAAAGCGGCACCGCTCATTTCGTTCCCCCCATCATACCATTTCTCAGGCGGGGTTGGTCGGTGGTGGGACAATGCCTAAACCGGGTGAGGTCTCGCTAGCGCACTTGGGTGTGCTGTTCCTGGACGAAATAAACGAATTTGGTACCCGTGCTCTTGAGGTTCTGCGCCAGCCGTTGGAAGATAAAGAAGTGACCATCAGCCGTGCCAAAGGCTCCTTGACGTTCCCGGCCAACTTCCAGTTAATTGCAGCCCATAACCCATGCCCCTGTGGCTACTACGGCGATAGCTCTCGTGAATGCACTTGCACGCCGACCATGATTAAGCGCTACGAAGCCCGTTTGTCCGGCCCTCTGCTGGATCGTATCGACATCCATGTGACGGTCCCACGCGTGGACTATGACAAACTCATGGGTTCAGAGCAAGCTGAATCATCGACAACCATTCGTGAGCGCGTACAATCAGCGCGTGCGTTACAGAGTCGTCGTTTTGCCAACATGCCAGGTGTCTACGCCAATTCCGATATGAGCGTTGGCGATGTTCAGCGGATGTGTATCCTGACGCCGCAAGCCAAACAAGTCCTTGAGCTATCCGTTCGCCGTATGCAACTCAGCGCCAGGGCCTACCATCGTGTGCTCAAGCTCAGCCGGACCATTGCCGATCTAGCCGCCAGTGAGTTCATTGAGGTCAACCATGTCGCGGAGTCGTTACAATACCGTCCGCAAAATGAACGATAGCCGTATTGTTGCCTGGAATGGGTTATTCATTGAATCAACGTAGTCATGTGAGCCTATGCCCCAAATCATAGAATGTGTTCCCAATTTCTCAGAAGGTCGTGATCGTGCAGTCATTGAAAAGCTTGTTGCTGCGGTGAAGTCTGTACCGGATGTGCGCTTTCTGCACCAAACCAGCGATGAAGACCATAATCGTACAGTGTTGACCTTCGCCGGTGAGCCAAGTCCTGTTGTCGAAGCTGCTTTTCGCGCCATTAAGGTCGCTTCGGAGCGCATCGACTTGAGCCGACATGAGGGCCAGCATCCGTTTGTTGGTGCAGCGGATGTCGTTCCACTGGTTCCCATCCAGAATGTCACCATGCAGGCGTGTGCTGAATATGCTCACGTACTGGGGCGACGTGTGGCGTCAGATCTCAATCTGCCAGTATTCCTGTATGAAGAAGCTTTTACACGCGCAGATTGCCGCAATCTGGCTGATATTCGGAAAGGGGGTTATGAAGGCCTGAATCAGCGTATGCAGGCCGATCCGCCTTTTACGCCGGATTACGGACCGAACCAGTTGGGGCCAGCGGGAGCGGTGGTCATCGGCGCAAGGGATTTTCTGATTGCATTCAACATCTTCTTGCAAACCGATGACGTCACGATAGCTAAGGCGATTGCCTCGCGCATTCGGGAACGTGATGGGGGCCTGCCGAAAGTAAAAGCGCTGGGCTTACTTGTCGATGGCCGCGCCCAAGTGTCAATGAACTTGACTGACTATCGCGTCACACCACCCCATGTAGTTGTTGATGCAGTGACGCGCTTGGCCCACGAAATCGGTGTTGAAGTCGCCGAATCGGAACTCATTGGCTTGATGCCAGAAGCAGCTATTCTGGCAGCCGCGCAACAGGCGCTTGGCCTTCCCCAACTGCTGCCGGATCGGATTCTTGAGAACGCTTTGCGATCAGACACTGATTCTTAATGATTCACCATATTCACTCGCAACCTAACTTTTGTCTGATTTGTTTCGCACCTATACTATTAGGCATAAGGTCGGTAGAACGTGGATGACAGCTTCATGCCGCTTGCGCGCATGTTGTCAGTAGTGCGTTCAATGACCGGGCGACGAATACTTGATCGCCTCTGAATCGATTTTCTGGGGACGCCAGACCACATGAACCCATCATCAGACGCCTTGAATTACCTGTGGATCCTTGTGTGTGCTGCACTTGTTTTTCTGATGCAGGCGGGTTTCCTATGTTTGGAAACAGGTGTGACGCGCTCGAAGAACAATATCAACGTCGCGCTCAAAAATCTTGTGGATTTTGGCATCACGACGATCTTGTTTTGGGCCTTCGGCTATGGGCTGATGTTTGGCCTCAGCCAGAGTGGCTTGTTAGGAACGGACCAGTTCTTCCTGGAATTCAATGGCGACAACATTGATACCGTTGTGTTTTTCGTCTTCCAGGTGATGTTTTGTGGGACTGCCGTCACCATTCTTTCAGGAGCCGTTGCTGAGCGACTGCGATTCTCCTCCTATATTCTGATTACGATTGTGGTAAGCGGGCTCATCTATCCCATTTTTGGCCATTGGGCAAAGAATGGCTTGCTAGATGGGCTAGTCACGGGTTGGCTTGGGCAAGCGGGTTTCAGGGATTTTGCGGGCTCGACGTTC
Organism: Anaerolineaceae bacterium; assembly: GCA_002699585.1. Lineage (GTDB taxonomy): Bacteria > Chloroflexota > Anaerolineae > Aggregatilineales > Phototrophicaceae > Phototrophicus. The sequence goes on from PABP01000021.1 coordinate 144,872, forward strand.
GTACATAGCCTGGGTGGTTGGGCTGCTCTGGCCATTCTGCTGATTATTGGTACACGGCGTCACCGTTTCAATGCGGATGGCAGTACGAATCCGATTCCGGGTTCCAATGTGCCCTTAGCTGCTTTCGGTGTACTGATCTTGTGGATTGGATGGTTTGGCTTCAATGGAGGTAGCACGCTTGCACTGAATGCAGATGTGGTCATCATCATTACAAACACCCTGGCCGCAGGTGCATCCGGCATGATCGTCGCGCTACTTGTCAGCCAGATGACTACGGGCCGTGTTCAGGCGAGTGACATCATGAATGGTGTGCTTGCCGGGTTGGTTGCGATAACAGGTAGCGTCAATGCGGTCGGCGTGGGTCAGTCTATCATCATTGGTGGTGTGGGCGCGCTTGCCATGCTGGCTGTAGATCGGCTTTTGCTGCGGCTCAGGATTGATGATGCTGTTGGCGCGGTTCCAGTCCATTTGGGTGCGGGCATTTGGGGTACGCTGGCTGTTGGCCTCTTTGCTGATATGACGCAGCTCGGATTTGATACTGGCATGACGCGCATCAATTTGCTTGTGATGCAGCTTGTAGGTGTTGTCGTCTGTGGCGTATGGGCTTTTGGTTTGACATATATCATTTTCCGCATTATTGACCGCTTTATGCCCCTGCGTATCTCTGAAGATGATGAAAAGATTGGCCTCAATATTAGTGAACATGGTGCTCGCAATGACCTTTTCAACTTATTTAGCGTCATGGAGCAGCAACAGCGGACAGGCGACCTTAGTTTACGAGCACCGGAAGAGCCGCTTACACATGTTGGCCAGATTGGCGCGCGGTATAACGCTGTGATGTCCGCTTTGGAAGAGGCGGTCATGCGTACCGAATCTATCGTACGTACCGCGATGGATGCGATTGTGACATTCTCATATGACTCGTTGCAGATCGATACACTAAACCCCGCTGCGGAAGCCATTTTTGGTTATCGCGCTGAGCAACTATTGGGCCAACCTATTTCGTCACTTATTGCACCTTTTGCAGAAAAAAACACAGAGGAAGAAAAATTCTTAGAACTAAGCCAATTAATCAAAGATTGGATGGGCCAAGAGACGTACCATGAACTCACTGGCATGCGTGCCGATGGGTCTGTATTTCCAATGGAGGTCATGCTCGTCCAGAGTGGGGTGGCTGACGCGCGCTTTTACACGGGGACTTTCCGCGACATCACGGAGCGCAAACAGGCCCAGACAGCTTTAGAACACAGCGAACAGTATTTTCGGCGGTTGATTGAGAATGCGTCTGACTTGATTAGCATTATTGATAAAGACCTGATTGTCTTTTATCAGAGTGCCTCAATCAAGCGCATCTTTGGCTATGATGCCGAAGCAATCATTGGGACGAGCATTCTCGTTTATGTACATCCCGATGACTACAGTGATGTGATCGACGCGCTGACACGCATCATGCGCCACAAACAAGCCCGCGCCATACTCGAGTTCCGCATGCGTCATGCTGGCGGGGCGTGGCGCGATGTCCAGGCCATCTTCACCAATTTGCTGGCTGAAGATGTGGTCCAGGGCATTGTCATCAATACCCGTGATGTTACGCATATCAAGCAAGCACAATCTGCTCAGAAGGTGAGTGAAACGCGCTCACAATCCATCATTGATGCCATTGAAGAAGGTTATTTTGAGATTGACCTTGATGGACGTTTCTTGTTGGCCAACAACGCCCTGTTGTTGATCTTGGAGCTATCTGAGCAGCAGGTATTGGGGGCGCATGTGTACGATTACATGGATGCCCAAAATATGGAAAGATTGCAGTCCGCATTGGAGGAAATACAGCGCACACGGCAGGCTTTACCGGCTGCGGACTACGCCTTTGTCACAGGGCAAAGTACAGCGCGTGCTTTGGAAATGTCAGTTGCGCCGATTTGGGACCAGGCGAATAACTTGATTGGCTATCGGAGTGTCGCCCGTGATGTTACCGAACGCCGTGCTTCAGAAGATATGCTGCGCCGCCAGAACGAATTCATGGCCACGCTTCATGAAGTCGCTGTCTCCCTGCTGGATCGGCTTGAGCTGGCTGATTTGCTGAATCAAGTCATCGTACGGGCAGCCCAGTTGCTGGATGTGCCTCATGGTTTTATCTATTTGGTGAATGAAGGTCAAAACAGCTTCCGGCTGGCTGCGGGTATCGGCCTTTTTACCAGTCGTATAGGGCAAATACTGGGTGACTCTACGGGCGTGCTTGGATATTTGGTTGAGCACAAGGCCGTTCTCAACGTTGATGATTATGCTACGTGGCCCGGTCGGCTGACAGATACGGCTTATGACCATACACATGCCGTGATTGCAATTCCTTTTTTTGATAATAAATCGTTGACAGGCGTCATCGGTCTTGCCCACACGGAACCGCGCTTAGTCTTTGACGATAATGATCAAGAATCACTGGTGTTATTCTCAGAGCTGGCCGCTGTAGCAATCGACAATGCTCGCTTGTATCAACATGCACAGGATGAGCTACGGGAGCGTATCAATGCGCAAGAGGCACTCCAACGCAATCAAGCAAATTTGCGCGCGCTCATTGAGAATACCCAGGACCTTATCTGGTCGATTGATAATGAATATCGGATCGTCATTCATAATACCAATGCCGAAGCTGGTTTCAAGCGATTATACGGCATCAACTTGGAACAGGGCACGCATATCATAGAGGCGCTGCCAGCCCATATTCGCGGTGATGCAGTGGAATCGTATCATCGTGCGCTTGCCGGCGAGCGTTTTAGCTTTGAACAGCGCATTGATTTGGATGATGAGCATGTTGTCTTAGAGATATCCTTCAATCCGATATTTGATACAGATGGGAATGTTAGCGGCGTGACGTGCTTTGCCCAGGATATTACCTTGCGCAAAGGCTATGAGCGCCAGCTCGTCCAGGCGCGTGATGCTGCCGAAACGGCCAACCGTGCCAAGAGTACGTTCCTCGCTAATATGAGCCATGAACTTCGGACGCCGCTTAATGCGATTATTGGTTACAGTGAAATGATGGCAGAAGAAGTCGAAGCGGATGGCAAGCTTGCCAACGTGCAAGACCTGAACAAGATAAAGTCAGCGGGGCGGCACCTTCTCGATCTGGTTTCCAGCGTTTTGGATTTGAGCAAAATTGATTCCGGTCGTATGGAACTAGACTATGAAACAGTCAATATTGGTGAGTTGATTCGGCATGTCGTCGCTGTCACGGAACCCGTCACTGCTGCCAATGGTAATAAGCTCGTTGTTGAAGAAGTCAATGCTATTGGTGTGATGGATGCGGATCACTTGAAATTGCGCCAAACGCTGATGAATCTTTTGAGTAATGCGGCTAAATTCACGCAAGAAGGCGAAATACGGTTGGCGGCGAATCGCACGATTGATGACGAGGGGGTGGACTGGGTCTTGTTCACGGTGGCTGATACTGGCATCGGCATGAGCAAAGAACAGATGCAGACCGTGTTCGATGCCTTTACCCAGGCGGATGCTTCCACAACCCGTAAATACGGTGGAACGGGCCTGGGCCTGACAATCAGTCGACAGTTCGCTCGGCTCATGGGTGGTGATATTCATGTCGAGTCCGACCCCGGACGGGGCACAACCTTCACCGTCTATTTGCCTGCCAAAAAACCACATGTAACGACCCAACATCCTGATGACATAACCCAAGAGCTTGATTTGGTTCAGGCACAGTCTGCTGAAGACACCCTGGACAAGCCCGTTGCTGCAAATGCCATCGAAGGCGATGTAGTGCTGTTTGTATCTGATAGCGAATCACGATTCAAGCAGCTAGAGAGCCAATGGTCAGTTGATGACGTCCAGCTTATTTATGCATCAACCAACCTGGGCAATCTGTTCGACAAACACCTTCCTGTAGCCATCGTCGTAGATATGATGCTCAATAATCAGAATGCATGGTCTCTCGTCACCGACTTAAAGAGTGAACCCCGTTTGGCCCAGGTTGCGCTTGTTTTGACGGCTTATAATCTGCGTCAGGGCATGTTGCTGGATGTCGCTGACTACGTGAGCCGTCCGATTGATCGGCAGGCTTTTTTACAGCAGATTGAACGTGTTTTTGCTATGAATAGGGCTGGAGCTAGCGACGAAGCCGCAAAAACTGTCTTGGTCGTTAGCCAGGATGATGATTTGGGCGAAGTTCTGGGGCATACGTTACACTTGAACGGTTGGGAAGTTGAACTCACATTTAATCGTGAGGATGCCAAGCAGGCCTTGTCTGATAAGTGGTCGAATGTGATGTTATTGGACGCAGATTTGCCCGATAGTAATGCCTTTAAGCTTATCGCTGAGCTAAAGAAGGATGCAGCTACAAGCCACATAATCATTATGCTTCTGGTCAATAGTATGCTCACGACGGAGCACTATCGGCGCATGACATACGATGCGTTGCAGGCCATGCGTGTCAGTGTATTGCCCCTTAATCAGTTGTTTAGTTTGCTGAGCAAAAGGGTACAAACTTACAAGCGGGATCAGCTTGAAGAAACATAATACACATTTTTCTTGGTACGGGACTGAATTCTTAGGATAGGCATCATGGTGCGCATTTTGGTTGTAGAAGACAACCCCATGAATGTAGATATGTTGACCCGACGCCTGCAAAAACGTGGCTTCGAGATCTTAACGACCCAGGATGGGGCATCTGCTGTGGAATTGGCCTTAATAGAGCAACCTGATTTGATTCTGATGGACCTGAGTTTGCCCGTTATGGATGGTTGGGAAGCGACAAGCCGGATCAAGGCCGACCCCAGGACAAAGTCCATTCCCATCATTGCCTTGACCGCTCATGCTGTCGCCGGAGATCGAGAAAAGGGGCTGGCTGCGGGTTGTGATGAATATGAGACAAAACCCGTCAATTTTGCATCTCTCACAAGCAAAATGCGCCAGTTACTCAATCCGACTAGCTCGGAAGAATAGCCACCTACAAGAATCGACGTAGTGTTTGCTTGGCCATGCTCTCGTAGGGGCCACCAAAATGCCTTACGTGGACCAGCGTCGGATACAGATTGTAGATGGCCATTCGTATCTCGAAAAACCCGTCTTCAATGGGCCTCAGTTGATGATAGTGATTGAAGAACACGTTGCTGAATGTCCCTGTCCAGGCAATATAGGCCAGTTCCATTTCTGAATGCCCATAATAAATAGCCGGGTCCACAAAGCCAGTGATAGTGTCGCCATCTGCCAGCACGTTTGTTGTCCATATATCGCCATGTATCAATGATGGTGCGGATGGCTCGATCAAGAAGTCATCCAGCTTGCTTGCTAACTGGTGGATTTGTACCATCGTGGACTGGTCGATTTCATGGGCATCGTAGGCTACCCGTGCCATATGCAAGAGGCGCATATCTCTGAAGAACGAGATCCACTGCGTATACTCTGTGTTTGGTTGATGCAGCTTGCCAATCAGCGTGTCAAATGCGAGGCCATATGACGCCTGTGTTTGATTGTGAAGTAATACCAATAGTTCTGCTGCATGACGTTCTGCCACCTGTGTAAATTGACTACGCCCCGTAATATGGCTCAGGATGAGTAAATCGGCTGATGAGTAGAGCACATCTGGTACGGGCAATTGGCTGTGCGTCTTTAAATAGGTCAGCATGTGACCTTCGATGTCCAATCGTTGTGTGCCAGTGCTATCCAACTTGAACACGACCAGTGAACCATCTTCCAATTGAGCTTCTGCGACTTCTGCGACCATCCCCCCATGTAGAGGCCGAATCTGCTGGATAGGTTGGCCAATTGCGGCTTCGATGCGTTCTCTCACTGCTACCTCATCCTATAAATAGGTGTTCTGGAAATATTATTGTTATGATTGTGACGCAAAATGCATATATCTCCTAACGAAACGGAGCGCACAATGAAGACAGTCGTCATCACAGGTGGCACGCGCGGTATTGGTTATGGCATGGCCTCAGAGTTTTTGAAGCGCGATTGTCAGGTTGTCATCTGTGGGCGCAGCAGCGACAGCACCCAGGCAGCCGTACAATCGCTCGCAGAGCAATATGGTGCCGATCATATCCTGGGGCAAGCCTGCGATGTAAGCGATTATGCGCAAGTCCAAGCCTTATGGGATGCTGCTGTTTCTCGCTTTGGTGCGGTGGATATTTGGGTCAACAATGCCGGACTCAGCCATCCACCACACCAACTATGGCAAATTGATGCCGAGCGCACCAAAGCAGTCGTCGATACGAATATGCTTGGCGTGATTTACTGCAATCAGGTCGTTATCAGTGCGATGAACGAACAAGGGCATGGCTTCATCTACAACATGGAAGGCTCCGGTAGCAGTGGCCGACCTATGCCGACGCTGTTGCTCTACCAATTGACCAAACGTGCCCTCAAGTTTATGACCGATGGTCTGGTCAAAGCCACAAAAGACCTGCCCGTCAATGTGTGTTATCTTAGCCCTGGCATCGTCATCACCGACCTGTTGATGGAAGGCTATACTGATGCTGAACTGGAACGGGTCAAGCGAATTTTCAATATTCTCGGTGATAAAGTCGAAACGGTGACGCCTTATCTTGTGGAAGAAATGCTAAAGAACGATCAGCACGGGGCGCGTATTGCGTGGCTCAAAACGCCCGGTATTATCTGGCGCTTCCTGACATCGCCATTTAACAAGCGCGATTTATTTTCTTAGCCGATAAATGTACTTACACTCTCTACTCTACAGGAGTCTGATTTATGCTCGTCCATGTCGTTATGTTTAAGCTAAAAGATCGTACCCAGGAACAGGCGCAAGCGCTCAAGGCAAAGCTGGACGCATTGCCTGCCAAGATTGATCTGATTCAATCGTTCGAGGTGGGGATCAATACGGTGGAATCTGCCCGTGCCTATGATGTCGTGCTCATCTCCAAATTTGATTCGATGGAGTCGATGCAAGCTTACCAGGTGCATGCCGATCATCAGGAAGTGCTCGCTTACGTCCGGGAAGTCACCGATGGCATCGTCGCGGTGGATTATGAGGATGTATCCTAGTCATGCGGGAAATTGGGCGTATTGAGTTTGTTCAGGTCCAGAGTGACCCGCTTAAAGCGACAGTTGACGGGGTCCATATTTACCTACCGACCCCTTTACTGCATGTCGAGTCACTCAAACTAACCTCGGATGGCATTTTTGGCATCACTACAGAAGGCGACGAAGTCATAGACGCCCATCATGCCCATCACCCAAAGTCGCGCCATCGGGGCATAAATGGTATCTCGCTGGGATTTATTCATCATTATGACGCCATGCGTGACCGATTCGGTGCGCATCTGGTGGAGGGCATCGCTGGTGAAAACATCATCGTGCGTGCTTTTGAAGATGCCTTACCGCTCAATCTGGGCGATACGCTCTATATCCGCTGTCAGGCGGGCAATCTCATCCAACTTGATGAGGTTATGGTGGCCACGCCGTGTAATGAATTCAGCCGTTTTTGTGCTGGACAGGATATACAAGCCGCCGAACTCAAAGCAACGCTCCAGTTTTTGGGCGATGGTCGCCGAGGCTACTATGCGACCCTCAATGGGCCACTTTGCACAATTCACCCCGGCGATACCCTGCTTTCTGTTGATTAATCTAGGTCGCCGCTCGTAGTGAAGGGGTCGCTCGGAAAACCAATCCGGCGATGATTACCAGAACAGTCATCAGGATGCCGCCGATTAAGAACGGCATACCTTCCCCATATTGCTGGAAGATGAGGCCCATGACGATGGGCGCGGCTGCGTTGGCTGCGCTTACCGTCGCCGAACTAAAACCCAGCACCACGCCATAAGACGATCCGCCTGCGATTTTGGTGAGCAGTGTGTTCAACAATGGGCGAATCAACCCGGCGCCAATAGACAGCGGTATCAACGCCACCAGGAACCAGAGTAAGCCCCCCAGACCATTATTGCCCGTTTCCGGCAATGTGATGCCAATGTCCCCAACGATGGCTTCCGTATTGGTTTGCGCCTGGTCGATCAGGTTATTTTCCACGATGGCCTTGACATAGAAGGGGTGTGTTTGCTCTGGCGTGGTCGCTACCAGTAGCAATCCTGCCGCCAAAAGCCCCAGCGCCACCAGCACCATGCGTGCCTCGCCATGGCGGCTGGCCCACTTGCCGATGAAGCGCGTTTGCACAACCACCAGCAAGATGCCTATAAACAAAAACAGCGCGGCATTCCCTTGCCCCAGTAATCCCAATCGCGTCAGCGTGAAAAGCCCCATCAACGTTTCAAAACCATAGAAGATAAATTGCTGGCCGAACATCAACAGCAGCAATACGATGATGATGGGCATCACAGCACGCGCGATATGTGGCTTGCCTTGCTTTTTTTCGCGGGCCTTTTGCCGTTCTTCTGGGGGCAATGTCTCCTTGAAGACGAATAACGTCAGCAGAATCGAAATGAAGGAATAACCCGCCGCGCTAAACGCCGGAATTGCCAGCGAGTCACCCAGCTCTAATGCCAGGATCGACAGAATTGGCCCGAAGATAAACCCTAAGCCGAATGCCGCTCCCGTGAGTCCTAGTCCCCGTGCCCGGTTCTTCTCGTCTGTGGAATCGCTGAGGGCCGCCTGGGCAGTCGCGATATTCGCCCCGAACAAGCCATCCAGCACCCGCGAGAGAATGACCATCGTCAGCGAATTGGCCATTCCCAGCATGATAAAGCTAAGGCAGGTCGTCACCTGGCTGATGAGCAGCAACGGTTTGCGGCCAAAGCGATCACTGAGTGCGCCCATCGCGGGTACGCCGACGAGTTGGGCCAATGGGAACGCCGCCGCCACAATGCCGATTTCTAAAGCTGTCGCACCGAAGGCCGCCGCATACAGATGTAACAGCGGCAAAATGACCGTCAGCCCCAGCACATCGACAAAAACCAGTGCGAAGATGGGCATCACCCGGTTGAAGTCCAGGCCGCCGTTATCTTTTTCGGGGTGTTCATTTTGTGGTGTTGATGTATTCAGGGTTACTTACCCTTCCATTCGACAGGGTAGGTCTTGGTTAGCATGGCGTTGACCCCATTACGGCAGTCTTCAGTCCGCAGCAGTTGCGCCTGTGCCCACGCTTCGATCTTCAGATTGCTGCGATCATCCAGCATGTCGTTGATCATGCGCTTGGTAAAACTGACAGCCATTGGCGCACTCAGCATGATCTCTTTGGCGCGTTCCTCTGCTTTGCTGAGGAGTTCGTCCTTGGGCACGACGTAGTTAATCAGGCCCCAGCGCTCGGCATCGGTGATGTCGATATTGCCACCTGTCATGATGATCTCTTTAGCCCTTGAAGGACCGACAAGCCGCAGCAGGCGCGTGGTGCCGCCCACATCCGGGATCATACCGAGGCGTGATTCCGGCAAGGCCATTTTGGTGCGTTCCGCTGCAATGCGGAAGTCGCAAGCCAGCGCGATCTCTAAGCCCAAGCCCAGGCAGTACCCTTGCATCAAGCAGAATGTCGGCAGTGAGCAGTCTTCGATCTTGTTGGTGACGCTTTGCAGCGCATATGTCGTTGGGAAGAGGTTATCCTGCCAGTTGTCCCCGAAGGGGTTCGATTCCTGTACAAAGCTGGCCAGGTCAATCCCGGATGAAAAGACGCGACCTGCCGCCTTGATAAAGATAACCCGTGCTTCACCATCCAGATAAGCACGTTCCGCGATGTCGATGGCCTCGCCCAATTCGTCGATCATCTGCCAATTGAGGGCGTTACGCTGATCGGCGCGATCTAATGTGATGTGGCATATTTGCTCATGTATCTCAGTCGTGATGAATTCAGCCATAGAAGAAGCATTTCTCTAATCAGTGGATTTCAGTGGATTGATTTGCGGCTAAAGTATACCGAGCGTTGCCGACTTTAGCATCTTGCACAAACAAAGTTGTGGGATTATGAGAGGCTTGGTCCGTTGACAGGGCTTGCGCAACGTGTCACAATCACCCTCACATTCGAGCGTAAGTCATTTGGACCATTAAATGCGCATGTTTGCACGTAATACCACTGATACTATGAATCGCCGGAGAAGCTAACGCTCGGGGTGTTTTGGTATCAACTTTTTTGTGAACACAGCCCCGTTACGGGGCTTTTTTATTGGCTAGAAAAGGAACTTGGAAAACATCATGACAGATTTATCTTCGCCCGAATATGCCGTGGCAGAGCCACACCGTATTCCGGTCAGCGGGCATCTACAAAACATGGTCGCCATCCCGCCATCACGTATGTTCACCATCAAAGAAGCACTGAAGAAATATCAGCAGAAAGCTGGGGCAGGTGCTATCGTTTTCGATGCCTCCCAGGGCGATGGCGGCGCGAGCCTGCCAGGTGTTCCCCAGAGCATCCTGGAAACCGCGCTGGAAATCCAGATTGAGCACGGTACAGGCTATGACAAGCCCTTTGGCACCGACCTTTTCCGTCAGGTAGCCGCGGAAGACTATTGGCAGCTCGATAGTGCCACCGGATGGGGCCCAGGGAATATCATTTTTGCCCAGGGTGGGCGTGATGGTCTCGTTAAGGCCTACAATGCCATGAACTTCCTGGGGCATGGTCGCCTGGGTGATGTGTTGGTCGTCAGCCGCGTACCCTGGATTAGCTACAACTGGGGTCCCTATGGCATCGGCATGAACGTCATGCGTGCTCCTGGCGACCCTGTAGAGGGTTGGCGTTACACGCCGGAAGGCATCAAAGCCTGTGTCGAGATGGCCGCGAAGGATGGCCGCAAAGTCGCGGGTATTGTCATCACCTCACCGGACAACCCCACAGGCCGCACTCTGCCGATTGAAGAACAAATCACCCTCGGCAAGACGGCTATCGAAGCGGGTATTCCCTTTGTGCTCTATGACTGGATGTACCACTACGTCACCGATGGCGGCCCAACCGACCTGAACCAGGTGTTGCTGGCCTTCACGCCGGAAGAACGCAAGAGCATTATGGTGCTAGATGGCATCACCAAGAGCCTGGGTGGGTCGAATGTCCGTAGCGCCCATTTGCTCGCTGATGAAAAGGTTATCAAGTTCATCAATAGCCAGTCATCACATGGCGTCATTCCCAGCTTCTACGCCCAGGCTGTTGCCATTGCAGCTTATCGTCAGGGCTTCGGCGAAGCGGCCAAATCGATTATTGAACCCTGCCGTGCCAGCCGCAAGGTCCTGCGTAGCGCTCTGGAAGCATCCGACTTGCCCTTCGTGATGGGTGACGGATACTATGCTTTTATGGATCTGGGCAAATACATTGAAGCAGGCGAGTTTGGTACCAGTGAAGGTATCGGCCAGTACCTAGCAGAAGAACATGGTGTTGCCGTCGTCCCAGGGGCCTTCTTTAGCGCCGCGGGCAACGACTGGGTACGTTTTAGCTATGCGCTCCCGCCAGAACGCACCGCAGCCGCATTTGAACGCTTGATGAGTGGCTTGCAAGAAATTGGCTAGCTGCTAACCACCAAGATAAGCTTCAATGATGGCCTTGTCATTTTGCAGCTCTTTGGCAGGGCCATCATGCGTAATCCGACCAGATTGCAGTACATAACCTCGATTAGCGACTTCTAGCGCCATCCGCGCATTTTGTTCAACCAGCAAAATCGTCGTGCCATTCTGCCGATTGAGATACTCAATTGCCTCAAAGACTTGCTTCACCAGCAGGGGAGCAAGCCCCATACTGGGTTCATCCAGCAGCAAAATACGTGGCTTGGCCATCAACGCACGGCCCATCGCCAGCATTTGCTGCTCACCACCGGACATGGTCCCACTGAGCTGATTTTCGCGCTCCTTTAGACGTGGGAAGCGCTTGAAAACGTCTTCCAGATCGCGCTCAATGCCACCGTCCGTGCGCGTAAATGCACCCATTTCCAGGTTTTCTCGCACAGTCAGACGTGTAAAGACCTTGCGTCCTTCCGGGGACTGCACGACGCCTGCGCGCACGATATTGTGGGGAGCCATGGTGGTGATGTCTTGCTCAGCCAGCGTAACTTGGCCTTCTGTAGCCGGGGTAATACCGCTGATGGTATTCAGTGTGGTTGTTTTACCGGCACCATTACCACCAATCAGTGTCACGATTTCACCCTCGTTGACATGCAGCGAAATACCTTTTAGCGCATGGATATTGCCGTAGTATGTGTGAATGTCATTGACGGTCAGCAGGCTCATGCTTCGGCCTCCATTTCCTCGTCCTCAATGTTTGTACCCAGGTAAGCTGCAATCACGGTCGGGTCATTCTGGATCTCTTTGGGCGTACCCTCTGCGATTTTGCGGCCATAATCCATCACGCTGACTTGATCGGAGATGGTCATTACCAGCTTCATATCGTGCTCAATTAAGAAGATCGTCAGGCCCAGTTCATCCCGCAATTGCCGGATGAAAGCCATCATGGTATCCGTCTCAATCGGGTTCATACCTGCTGTCGGTTCATCCAGCAGCAGCAGCTTGGGCTTGGATGCCAACGCCCGTGCGATTTCCAGACGGCGCTGCATGCCGTAGGGGAGATTGGCTGCCATATAATCGCCCTGTCCTTCCAAACCGACAAATTCCAAAAGGCGAATCGCTTCGGTAATGGCATCGGCTTCTTCTGCCCGGTCGAGACCCAGGATTGGCCGCCACATGCCGGCTGTCAGGCGATGATGCATGCCCACTAGGATGTTCTCAAGCACGGTCATATCACCGAAGAGCCGGATATTCTGATAGGTCCGAGCGATACCGCGCTTGGCGATCTTATCTGTTGACATCCCCTGAATTGGGCGGTCATCAAAGATGATCTTGCCCTCGTTCGGTGTATAGAAGCCGGTAACACAGTTAAAGAACGTGGTCTTACCAGCGCCGTTTGGGCCGATCAAGCTGGCAATTAGACCTGGCTTGATGCTCAGGTCGATGCTGTTAACAGCGGTCAGGCCGCCGAATTGTTTGGTGACGTCAATGACGTTTAGCAATGGCTGATCCATAATCGGTGCCCTTATTGCGTATTGGGTTGAGGTGACGCGGACTGCGGCACTTTTTGCTGTTTAGAAAGCTGTCGAATGGGCGGCGGGATCAAGCCATCTGGCTTGAGCAGCATCACCACTACCAGCAGGACGCCGAATACAAGCAGGCGATAGTCTTGTATTTCGCGCAAGACTTCTGGCAGGCCGACGAGCATGAGCGCGCCCACAACCACACCCGGTATCGAACCCAAACCGCCAATGATAATCAAGCTCAGCACGTTAATTGATACCAGCAGCGTAAAGCTATCCGGGAAGATACCGCGTAACTGTGCTGCAAATATGGCCCCGCCCAGGCCCGCGAACGCTGAACTGACGCCAAACGCTAGCAGCTTGGTGCGGACTAGCGGGACACCCATTGCTTGTGCCACATCCTCATCGGCCTTCATGGCACGCCAAGCACGGCCTAATCTCGAGCCGGACAATCGCCATACGACTAACGCGGCTGCCAATACGCTAAAGATATACAGATAGTAGATCGTGCTGGCATTGCTTAGTTCAAAGTACCAATCCGGGTTCAGACTGGTCAAATCGATGACCGGGAAGGGAACCGGAGAGATGCCCTGGGCCGCACCCAGTACCGGAGCTGTAATCTGCGCACGGGTGAGGACGCGCGTCATTTCACCGAAGCCCAGCGTCACAATTGCCAGATAGTCACCGCGTAATCGCAGAACGGGTACACCCAGCGCCATACCGGTAAATGCGCTGACCACAATGGCGATGGGCCATGCTTGCCAGAAGGTGAGTATGCCGACGCCCTGCCAGTTTGTCAGGATGCCTGTACACATTTCAGCGTAGCGTGCATCGGCGATGGGTTCAAAGGGGATGCATCCGGTAGTGAAGATACTCGGCGTGGTCAGGATAGCTGAGGTATACGCGCCAATAGCGAAAGAGGCCACATAGCCCAGGTCGAGCAGCCCAGCATAACCTACCATCACATTTAGGCCGATACCCATAATGATGTACAACATCACGAGATCGAGTACGTTGGTGATGTATTGGCCCATAAACACAGGTGCGACCAGTGCCAGTACCAACGCTAGCACGCCCGTAATCACATCAATGCTGCGTTTTTGCTGTGGGGATAGCGTTCTGTATTGCTTGTTAGATTGGGTCCCCAACGGTGGGATGAAGATCGTTGCGGCTGCAAACGCGATGAACGTCACAATAGCCATAATGACCGTCATGCGCTGCTGCACGTTCAACATGCCGAGTAAGGCGAACACCACTGCTAGGAAGATGGCACTGTTGTGGACGAAGGAACTCGCAGAGGTGACGATGAGTCCTGCTAGCCCCACAATGCCAAAGCCAATAATCATGGTCAGTGAGGAGTTAACAGCGCCGCCCATGATGATCGAGGGATCACCGCCCAATAGCAAGGCTCCATTTTGGGCAAATGCCCCGGTATTGCCTAGCACCAGGAAAACGATGCCAACAGCGCCACCAGCGATGAAGCCTAATAAGCGCCGTAACCAGGGATTGGCTATCGTGCGCGTGGCATAGCCTGCTCCATAGCCTGCGACGAAGGCCCCCACAACGCCCAGCGCATCGGAAGGCGTCACCAGATTACGAATCTGCCCAGCCATCAAGCCGATGATGACCATACTGCCCAGGCCGCTCAAGATAGCGAGCATCCAGCGTTGAGGCAGGCTGAGGATGCCGCCGACGATGCCGCCCAGGATCAGGCTCAAAGCAAGCAGTCCCAGGATACCCATTATCAGGTTATCTTGTCCTGCTCCCAGGGTCGCTACGCCGCCGATGATGGGGCGATAGTTGTTGAAGACGAACATCAACTCTTCCTGGGGCACGATGGTTTCCAACAACACAACCAGGATAACTGCCGTTGCGGCGATCAATCCGGCAATTGCGCTGTTGAGTATCGTGATGACAGGCTTATCCGATTGACTGCTTCGTCCGGCAACCAGTGCTGGAACCCCAATGACGAGTACCAGGGCAACCAGGTCCAGTGACAGTGTGTCTTGAATGACATCGCGCTGGGCAAATGTACCGAAGATGCCCGTCAATGTCAGGATGAAAATGGCGATGGCAGCATAAAAGCTGTAGCGAAGTGTGTTTGTTTCCAGAAAACCGAAGCGTAAATTGTTTTGGTTCATCATGGGTTACGCTTTCTTTTCTGAGAGAACTTCGCCGAAGATACCCGTCGGTCGGAAGATCATGAACACGATGAGTAAGCCGAACGCGACCACGTCCTTAAGCTGGTTGGGCAGTCCCAACGCCGAGGGGAAGACTGATTCTGCGACACCCAGGAACAAGCCGCCGAACATCGCACCGGGCACATTGCCAATGCCACCGAGTACCGCCGCCGTAAACGCCTTGATACCCGGTATAAAGCCCATGAATGGCGTCACCTGCCTGTTGTATAGGGCGAAGAGAACCGCGCCAGCCCCCGCCAACGCTGCACCCAGCATGAAGGTAATCACAATGGTTCGATCCACATTGATGCCCATCAGCGAGGCTGTATCTTTGTCTTCAGCAACGGCACGCATGGCCTTGCCCGTTTTCGTGCGTTGGATGAAGAACCACAAGGCACTCATCAATAGCAGTGACACAAACAGAATCACAAAGAAGAAGGGCCGGATGCGTACTTCCTGGTTGAAGATCAGGACATCATAGCTCTTACTGATGAGGTCAATGCCCTCACAGACGGTTGTGCCATCAACGGGTTCACACCCCCACATCCCTTGGCCAACAAACAGGCTAATGCGTGGATAGGTGCGCGGGCTGCTGCCAAATAGCCGTAGGAACAACTGCTGTAACGTGATGGATGCGCCAATAGCAGTAATCAGGGGTACGAGGCGTGGCGCGCCACGCAAGGGTCGATAGGCGATGCGCTCCAATAGGATCGCAACGATTACTGATCCCATTACAGCCACCCCCATGGTCAACAGAATCGCGAGTGCTGTTTGGCTCTCCAGGAAACCTGATTGTTCTGCCGCGTTGATCGCAAAGAAGCCGATATACGCCCCGGCCATGAATACTTCGCCATGAGCGAAGTTAATCATGAACAAGATACCGTACACCAGCGTATAGCCGAGTGCGATCAAGGCATAGATACTGCCCTGTGCCAGCCCGATGATGAACTGGCTGATGAACGTGTCCCAGGCGTAACGTGCTCGTTCACCTTCTTGCAGGTAGAACTGGGGTTCAATTTCGATAACGAAGAATACCCAGGCAAAGATTACAATCAGTACGAGTCCGATGAATGCATAGGCATTCTGAACACGCAAAAATGATAGTGCGCGTTTAGGCCTGGATTTAGATCCCGATGGGCCAGAATCCGTCGTCTCTTGCATAGGCTAGCCCCTAACAATATGAACGGGTAATTTACCCGTTGCGATGTGATAAACAATGTGGCCCCAGATTATGACAAATATCGGCGCAAAAAAACAGAGATAGGCCAAAGCCCATCTCTGAATTCGGTAATGAAGTGATATTTTGCCTGATATGGCAAACTTACGTCACTACTCTTCCATCATTTCTAGTTCTTGTTGGACGAAAGCACCATCGGTAATCTGGTAGAAACCGATGTCGGCGCTGGAGCATTCACCCGTGCCGTCGCACTCGATGACGCCCGTCAGGCCGTCGAAGCTGGCGCTGCGGATGAACTCAGACAGAGTTTCACGTTCAATGACCAGATCACCTTGATCGTCGATATAACCAACGGCTTCGATGGCATCGAGCATCAGGTTGGTAGCATCGTAGGAGTTGGTGTTGAATGCTGAAGGCGGTTCTTCACCAAAGGTTTCGATGTAACGTTCTGCAAAAGCGTCCAGTTCATCGCTGGAAGCCGGGATCGGACGGGTCGCGTAGACGCCTTCGGCAAAGTCACCAGCCAGGTCAACCAATTCCGAGCCGTAGATGCCATCGGCACCCATGAACGGAACGTCTTCCAGACCAACGTCGAAGCGCTGTTCGATCAGACGAGCGCCTTCAGCGTTAAAGCCAGCGAAGTAAATCAGATCAGGATCGGTTGCAGAGATGTCTTCCAGCAGCGCACGGAAGTCTGTGTCGCCGACGGTAACAGCATCACGGATGGCAACGGTGCCACCCAGTTCTTCATAGGCGTCAATGATAACATCGACTAAGCCAGTACCATAAGCTGACCCATCGTCAATGAAGGCAACGTTGGTTGCGCCCAGGACGTTCACGATGATGTCAGCAGCCGCGAGGCCCTGAGCCGCATCGGTCGGGACGGTACGGTTGAAGGATGTGAAGTCGCTGGTGGTCAACGAAGCAGCCGTTGCACTGGCGCTGATTGTCGAGAAACCAGCTTCGTCGAAGATCGGTGCCGCGGCTTCTGCAGCCGATGAGCACATCAGGCCGATAACGCCAACAATCGAGTCGTCAGAGACGAAACGGTTAGCGACAGTCTGGCCACCTTCTGGTGAGCACATGGAGTCTTGAACATCCAGAGCAACGTTGAATTCGACATCGTCGACAGTCACAGTCGGACGATCTTCGAGGGCGAGTTCAACACCACGACGGATGTCGATACCAAACGGGGCAAGTCCTTCACCCGTCAGTGCTGCGCCAAAACCAATTACCAGATCCTCGCCTGGGGCCAGCATGACCGAGGGGCCCATCATGTCATCTTGGGCGGCCAACGGTGCAATGCCAACTGTTGCCAGGGCAAGGACACAAATTAAAAGAATCATCTTACGCATAGTAGTCTCCTAAGCTCCTCTATGTTAGGTACAGGAGTCAAAATATCCTCTATGATTATTGCGAAGTTTGGCGAAAAATGCTAACTAGTAATTGATTAATGAATAATGTCATATTGGTTTGCGTGTCATTTGGCAAGCGAACAATCCGTAAGAAACAAAAAAGAGGAGCGATTTGCCCCTCTTCGTTGATGATTGCGTAAATCCTGGCGACTTACTATTCGTCGCTGGGCGGCAGGAGCACGGCATCAATCACATGGATGACGCCATTTGACCCCAGGATGTCAGTTTCAGTCACTTTGACTGTGTCATTCAGCATGACGCCATCATCGGTGATACTGATGGTGAGCATCTCTCCGCTCAAGGTTTCGACTTCTTCACCGTCCATTTCCATGACAGCTTCTGCCAGGACTTCGCCCTCAACCACATGGTAAGTCAGGATGGATGTCAGCAGTTCGGTGTCGCTAAACAGCTCATCAGTTGTGATGTCCAGTTCTTCCAGCGCTGCTGCGAAGGCATCGTTGGTCGGTGCGAACACCGTGTACGGGCCTTCTTCGCTCAGTGTTTCCGTCAGGTCGGCAGCGGCGATAGCAGCGATCAGTGTGCTGATGTCTTCGTTTTCAACTGCGACATCGACGATGGTTTCCATGACGTCTTCATCTGCCGCTTCTTCGGTAGCCGTTTCTTCATCGGTAGTCTCAGCGTCAGTGGTTTCTTCGTCGGTAGCTTCCTCGTCGGTAGCTTCCTCAGTTGCTTCTGTTTCGTCGGCTGGCTCTTCCGTGGCTTCGACTTCTTCGTCAGTCGCTTCTTCGGTTGCTTCTTCAGTAGCAGTTTCCTCGTCAGCAGCTTCCTCAGTTGCCTCTTCCGTGGCTTCCTCGGTTTCTTCCTCAACTGGTTCTTCGACAGCCTCTTCTTCGGGAACCTCAGGCGCCGGGACGACCAGGCTATCAAGAATGGTGCTCGCGAGGGTGCTTGTATCGGTTTCGCCTTCGCTCAGTTCAATGACGACAGCAACCTGGTCATTGTCGACATCGACGAGGGTGGCGGTACCACTCTGATTACGACGAGGCAGGGCGACTTCTACTGCGGCGAGTGCATCCGTTTCTACGGGTTCACCAACATCATAGCCGCTGCGATCCAGGAAGAATGCCAGGGCGTCGGCATCGCTTTCTGCTTCATGTGTCCCCAGAACGTAGGCATAGTTCGCCGGGCTAGCAACGATAACGGTCGCATCTTCATTTGTCAGACGAACGAGGTCGTTGCCTTCTGTGAGTGTCCAGTCGTCAGTATAGCTAAAGCTAAATGGCCCTTCATAAGCAGCTTCTTCGCCCATCATACCCTGAGTTTCAACGTCACTGGTTTCTTCGGTGGGTTCTTCTGTGGCCGTCGGTTCTTCAGTTGGCTCGTCTGTGGGTTCCTCAGTCGGTTCTTCTGTAGCCGTCGGCTCCTCAGTCGGCTCGTCGGTGGCCGTGGGCTCTTCAGTCGGCTCGTCGGTGGGTTCCTCAGTCGGTTCTTCTGTAGCCGTCGGCTCTTCAGTCGGCTCGTCCGTAGGTTCTTCAGTCGGCTCGCCTGTTGGTTCTTCAGTCGGCTCGTCTGTTGGTTCTTCAGTTGCAGCCTGAGCAACCTCTTCTGTCGTAGCAGTAGCGACCGGTTCATCGGTCGGGGCCGCTTCGCCAGAAGCACATGCAGTCAAGACCAGAACTAGCACCAACAACAACGTAACCGTAATGCGCAAGTTCTTCGATTTCATTCGCAACTCTCCTTGATGTGAGATTCAATGATGATAGATTCAACTATGTAGATAAGATTTGCGTCGTGCCCGTTTGAATAAGCGTGATCTATGCAGGATGGGAACAACCGCAAAGAATTGTTGATCCTGCAAATTACTCTTGTCATCTTATCACTATGCAATTTTAGACACAACGGGGGCAGGACCATTGGGCAAATAGATTTATCAACCTTTCATACAAGCTAATAAATTCTATATGCCGTCAACATGGCCTATTCAGAGACGGTAGCGACAAAAGCTTGCAGCGAAGCGACATCGCTGACGTTGATTCGGGTGACCGATTTGTCAATTCTGCGGATCAAACCTGTCAAAACGCTCTGGGGGCCAACCTCGACAAAGGTTTGTATGCCTGCCTCAATCATGTTCTGGATACTGCGCGTCCATTGGACGGCGCCCGTAAGCTGGCCTTCTAATTCCTGATCGATGGCTTCCAGGCTGGTTAGCGGGTTTGCGCTGAGGTTAGCGTATACGGGTATGTTTGGCACATTGAACGGAGTCGCGGCCAGATGATGCTTGAACTCAGTCTGTGCGGGTTGCATCAGCGGTGAATGCGTTGCCACGCTGACAGCAAGGGGTATCACGCGCTTGGCACCGCTTTCCGTTGCGCGTTGGTTGAGTGCGTCCAACGCCACAGGGTCACCACTGACGACAATCTGACCAGGGCAGTTGTCATTGGCCAACACGACCACTTTGCCAAGTTCGCTCGTTACTTGCTCGCATAATTGGATAATGGCATCTGCATCCATGCCGAGAATCGCTGACATAGCCCCTGGATTTTCGTCGCCGGCCATGCCCATCAGGCGCCCACGCTCTTTAACAAGCTTTAAAGCATCTGCAAAATCAAGGGCACCCGCAGCGACCAAGGCGGTCAATTCGCCCAGGCTGTGCCCAGCGACTGCGGCAGGTTTGATCTCTGGTAGCAGCGATTGCAGAGTGCGTACCAGCGCTATGCTGGTTACGAATACGGCCGGTTGGGTGATGGCTGTCTCGTTGAGCCTTTCTTCTGGCCCATTCAGGATGACATCCGATAACGAAAAACCCATGATTTGGTCAGCTTGCTCATAAACTGCTTTTGCGACCTCATATGTTGCAACAAGATCGCTGCCCATGCCGACGACCTGTGAACCTTGCCCAGGGAAGACAAATGCGGTAGCTGACCAATCGAATGCCATTCTTGACCTTTCTGTATTTAGAAATATCGGTATAGAAAATTAAGGGCCTCATGATTGATAACAATCAATCATAGGAAAAGGTACGGTTTGTCGACGATCAAACATCCCGCATGATACCATCCAGAAACGAAAAAACCACACGATGTGTGTGGCTTCTCCAAAAGTCTAGATAGCGTCGTTTTAGTCTTCGTCGACTTCAATCACATCTTTGCCGTTGTACGAACCGCACTTCGGGCAAACGTGGTGTGCCATGTGGTATTCACCACAGCTTTCGCAAACAACCAGGTGATTGAGCGTCAGCGCGTCATGCGCCCGACGACGATTACGCCGCGATTTAGAAACTTTGCGCTTCGGCAGGGGGCCCATGCGGCTAGCTCCTTATTGCATACATTATCTTATAGAACCCAGGCATTATATGGATAGTTGGCCTGTACTTCAAGGCCCTTTTGAATATAGATGCCTCACTCGACCGTCACACTCTTGGCTAAATTGCGTGGTTGATCAACGTCTGCGCCCCGCAAACTGGCAATATGATAGGCCAGCAGTTGCAAAGGAACCACATTCACAATGGGGCTGAGAAGGGTGGGCATTTTCGGCAGATACAGGACGTGGTCTGCTTTATCAACTATGAGCGTATCGCCCTCGGTTGCTAATGCGATCACGATACCTCCGCGCGCTCGTGCCTGCTCCACCTGGCTTATCATTTTTTCGTAGAGATCATCCTGTGGAACGATGGCCAAAACAGGCATATTTTCGTCGATAAGCGCAATGGGGCCGTGTTTCATTTCGCCTGCTGGGTATCCCTCAGCATGGATATAGCTAATCTCTTTTAGCTTAAGTGCGCCTTCCAGCGCGATAGGGTAGTTGATGCCTCGGCCCAGGTAAAGGAAGTCCGTATATTGATACAGATCGTGGGCGACATCTTCGATCTGGCTATCCAGGTCAAGCGCCTGACTGACCAGGTTGGGTAGCAGGCTCAGATCATGAATGTGTTCTGTGATGGATTCCTGAGAGAGCGTTCCCCGTGCTTGGCCCAGATAGAGTGCGAGCAGGTACTGATCGACCATGCTGGTGACAAATGCCTTAGTCGATGCCACCCCGATTTCCGGTCCAGCGTGCATAGCAATCGTGCCATCGCTGATGCGCATGGCTTGGCTGCCAATGGCATTGACGATACTCCATACGGTGGAGTCCGCCTCTCTAGCGGCCTCGATGGCAGCCAGGGTATCAACCGTTTCACCACTTTGCGTGATAGCTAGCACAGCGGTATTTGCATCGAGGATAGGCTCACTATAGCGATACTCACTCCCATAGGCGACTTCTACCGTCAGTCGAGCCAGTTTTTCGATGAAGAATTTCCCGACTAGACCGCTGTAGTAGCTAGTCCCGCAAGCGACTGTGACCATGCGCGTGATGCGTCTGGCCAACTCGGCATCGCAATTTAGCCCTGGCAATAGCACCTCCATCGCATCGAAATCAACCCGTCCACGGATCGTGTCTGTTATGGCCCTTGGCTGCTCGTACATTTCCTTCTGCATAAAGTGCTTGTACTCGCCTTTGACTGCACTCACGGGGTCATAAGGGATGCGATGAATTTCTAGTTCAACGGGTTCGCAATCCAGGGTCTGTATCTGGAAAGCATTTGAGGTGATGATGGCCATCTGGCGGCTTTCCAGGAAGATGAGATCGCGTGTGTGCTCCAATATCGCTGGAATATCCGATGCGACGAACATTTCGCCGTGCCCTAACCCCAATGCGACCCCGCCAGCATTACCAATCCGAACCGCGACAAAACGATCCGGCTGGTGGCGGCTCATGATGACGATAGCGTGTGCGCCGCGCAGGCGGCTAGCAGCTTGCCGGGTCGCTTCTGCGATGTCACGGATGCCTTGGTCGGCATAATGTTGCACCAACTGCACGATGACTTCCGTATCCGTATCAGAAGAAAAGACAATACCCAGATCCTGTAGCTCAGCCTTCAGTTCGAGGTAATTCTCGACGATGCCATTGTGGACGACTACGAATTCCTGGTTCATGCTGATTTGCGGATGGGCGTTGTGCTCGGCTGGTTCGCCATGGGTGGCCCAACGTGTATGACCGATGGCAATATGGCCCTCAAGCGGCTCACGCTCGACTTTATCCCGCAAGCGATGTAACTTGCCGACATCACGGCGAATCGTTATTTGCCCCTCGTTGATAACGGCGATACCCGCGGAATCATAGCCCCGATATTCGAGTCGTTGTAGTCCTTCGAGAACGATAGCCGTTGCATCGTTTGGACCAATATAGCCGACAATACCACACATAGACGCACTCTCCCCATGTTAGATAGGCATAAGCTGTGGCGGCGCATAACAAACGCAAAATACGCCTGGTAACGCATTCAGTTGATCGATATTTGGAGCTTATAAACCACGCATACCATCGTTGTGACCACCGTTACCGGGGATTTTCTGAAAGCATGCTGTGTTGGGGAGAATTGCAGTCAGGGTTGTGGTTGTACCCTGGGCGGCATCCGCCGAAAAGTCGATTTTCCTCGCTTAAACAACCTTCTGTATCAGCGAGTTAGCACACTGGAACCGCCACCTCGTCATCCTACACACAGGCAGGATCAGGCGCTTACTGGTCTCCCAAATCAATTTGCGGATATACCTCCAAAGCGTATGAGCAATTGCTATCACCATGCATCATAGCACAGATTCATGCACATACACTTGTAGATTTGCTATAGAAAGTTCAGGTATTCGGTTGTGATGTTCGCCAAATCCTGGAAGTTTCCGCGTTTTTCGGCTTCCTCATCGGGGATAAGCTGGGCGATCTGATACATGGCTTCTTGCATCATATCCTCGCGCATGGCTTTTGTCAGCCTGGGCGCACCATTCAGGCTAAAGCGAAATGGCTGCCCAAACGTGACGCTGGCATAGGCCTTATTTAAACGCTTGAGTCGATCTTTCCAGTCCTGGGCGCCGACAATGGCCGTAGGCACAACAACTGCATCGGTCTTGTGCGCGATGTAGGCAACGCCATCTTTGGGTTCACCAAGGCCATTGGGGCAGCGCGTACCCTCCGCTGCGATCATCAACAGTCGGCCATCATGCAACAAATCAATCGACTGTTTGAGTGCTTTGCGGTCCACTTCGCCCCTACGAATAATGTAATTGCCCCATAGATTGATGACGCCGCGTGTGAACCACCCACGATACGCTTCGGCTTTGGCCATAGCGATCAGGTAACGATGGGGGATGATGGCTGTTAAGACGATGGGGTCGATCACAGAGATGTGATTTGTCATGATGATTGTAGGCCCGGAATCGGGAATATTCTCCAGGCCTTGGACGTCGACATTGCACAATCGAAAGCCGACAAACCGCAGTGCCTTATGTAGATACTTCCGGCGCTGGTCATAGAGGGCTTGTTTCTCGACAAAATCTAGAGCGACATTTGCCATCGCTGTTCGATCCGATCTAGTTTAGGTCGATTGTTTATTGCTACGTTGTTTTTGTGCGCCCTTAGTCGATGATTTGCGCGGACGCCGCTTATTGCCACCACTACGCGGTTTGTTCTTTGAAGAACTGTTGTTGCGAGCAGGGCGTTGTTTGCGATTTTTGCGCCGAATATACTTGACTTCCTCGGCGGGTATCTTCATGGCTGCGACTTCTTCATCGCTGAGTTCGTAGTACGCGCCTTTTTTGAGCGTCCCCAACCCAAGTTGCCCGATATGGGTACGCACGAGCCGTTGTACAGGATGCCCCAGCAAGCTGGCCACACGACGAATTTGGCGTTTGCGCCCTTCGATCATGATGACACGTAGGGTAGTTGTCTTTGGATTTTGCTCCAAAACGCGGACATAGCATGGTGCAGTCCGGCTGCCATCGATCCACAGCCCTTGTTCCCAACGTTCGAGTGTTTCCTCATCTGGTTGACCATAGACCGTAACTTTATAGGTCTTGGTGTGCTCAAAACTGGGATGGGATAACTCATGGGTGAGTTCGCCATCATTGGTGAGCACCATCAGGCCTTCGCTGTCTGCATCCAGTCGGCCAATCGTGAAGAAGTGGCCCTCAACCGGGATAAGATCGCGCATGGCTGGGCGAGAATCGCCTTCGGGCTGCTTGTTGGTGGAGAGTACGTTTTTCGGCTTATTGAAGACGATATAGCGTTTGGTAAACAGATCGATACGGATTTCCTGACCATCGACGGTAATGGTGTCCGTATCAGGGTCGGCTTTGTCACCCAGTGTGGCTTTTTGGCCATTCACCTTGACGCGGCCTTGCTCAATGATCGTTTCACAGGATCGCCGCGAACCGAGGTCGGCACGCGCCATAATCTTTTGGAGGCGTTCTTCTGACATAGATTTGTCCTTACACTATGTGTCTCACGACACACGCTGTCAATTGCGTTTCACAACGCTGGCCTAAATCATACGCAAATTACGAATAACTTACTAGTGGCGACTGCCGCTGACGACCGAATAAGCCAACTAAACTTTGCGCGTCACCCGGAATTGGAGAGGTGTACCCAGGAGCAGACGTGTTTGGGCCTGGATCGTCGGCAGTGCGACGACGAACAGCGTAAGGACGGGCAGCAGCGGGAAGCTTAACAGCGTCCAGAATCGCTCTGTCCATGTCATAGGCGCTTCACGTTTGGGGCGGACAATGACATCTTGATACCAGAACACGATACCAAGAATCACCACCATCGCACCTGCGACCATCAACATTAACCATGTTGGTTGTTCAATGAGATGATTGAATGCATCTTGTAAGCCGACTTGCGGTTGTGCCAATACAGTTGCGATGTCAATTGGGGCGATTTGGGGGTGTAGTAGTACCGGCAATTGCGACCCTGCTGTTAAGATGATCCAGCCCGCACCTGCCAGCAGAATATCGTGCGAGATGCGGATCAGCAGCCGGAACGACGGTATAAAGGGCGCATGGGGATTGTCGATCATTTTGGCGATCATGTATCCCATTTCTTTACTGCCCCAGGCATGCCGCAAAGTTTGAGAATAGCGATTTCTGAGTTCGCTCCACAGTGTATCGCCTATGGTTGCATCGGCCATAAACGGTAGCATGAGCGATTTCAAGCGAACCTGACCTTCACTTGAGAAATACGCTTTGATGAACATGTGCCATTCATCAGCGATGACATCCCCATCCCAGTATTCACTTTGGTCGAGTAGTTTCATACTCAGTGAATAAGAAGACATCGGCATGGCCAGCCAGTAGGGCGCAGCCAGATAAGCCAGTTCCATAGCTGTCGCATAAGCATTAACAATGCGCAGCAGCGGATTAATCTCCCAGATATTGCCATGATAGCGAATCGGTGCCTGCCAGAAGCGATTATAGCGATCAGGATCGAGGGCAAAAAGGCAGGTGAGGGCGTAAAAATGCTGTGGATGCCAGCGCGTATCGGCATCCATCGTTGTGACGCAAATATGGTCGATGCTGTACCCTAGCTCATCAACCAGCCGCCTTTTGATCCAGCGACCCGCCCAGGCTTCGTTAGCTGACTTACACTGCATCTCGCCCGGTAAGCCGCGCGGATGGACTGTATAATGGAAATGTGCGAAGCGGTCTTCATACTCATTTTGGAGCTGCTCGGCTTTGCTGATCGATTCTGACTCGGCAGCTTCCATCGCCAGGACAATCGTAAGCCTTTTTTTAGCTTCGTATTGCTGGGCTAGTGCATCCAGTGTGCGTCGCAAGACGCGCAGCGGTTCTTTGTAGGCAGGCACAATCACTGCGTGATGCACCACATCCCAGGGTAGGGCTGCATCAGTCGCTTCTAACAGATATTTTTCGTGCCAGTTTGTTTGTTCCCATTCTTTGATGAGGCGTAGGCCGCGCATGTTGGCGTAGCCCGCTAGCAAGAATCGGACAGAGGTATAAACGCCGACCAATGCCGCTATAAAGAGCAATGTCCTTGGGAAGGCAACAGCGCTCGCTATGCAGAATAGCAGGGCAAACCAAGCTAAAAAGCCAGGGATACCGTCCAGGACACGCTCTGGAATAGGCGTAGGCGGCAGCCCACCCCAGGCCGAAGATCCAATTTGTACGTTATTACGACGGTCACCACTGGTGCGATACGGCACTGAACTATCCAACAGATGCATGCTTATTAAACCATGGGAAGCATAGCACAAGCCCCTATGGCCAACCAATACGCAGTTGTAGCAATTTGCTTGGTGGGCTTTGGCTTCGCGCGATTTTGATGGTGGTGGTAATATGGAGTGAAATATCTATGCTTTCCCTGATTTGGTTGGGAGTCGATAAGATGAGCCAGAATCCAAGTGTTTTGATTATTGAGGATGACCGTGAATTATCTCGGTTGTTACAACTAGATTTACAGCGCCATAATTTCAACGTGGCGGTCACCAACAATGGCTTGGATGGTTTGCGCATGTTCCAGAATGATCGACATGATCTGGTCGTATTGGATGTTGCATTGCCCATGATGGATGGCCTGACAGTTTGTGAGCGCATTCGGGAGATTTCCAATGCGCCTATTTTGATGATGACAGCCCATGCCGTTAGTGAGCATGACATCGCCGAGGGATTGAACCGGGGCGCGGATGAATACATGCTGAAGCCCCTCGGCAAAATCGAATTCCACGCGCGTATTAAAGCCTTGCTACGCCGTGCTCGCCTGTCAGAAGAACCCGCAGAAACCATTACCCGCTTTGACGATGACTATCTTTCTGTCGATTTGAATACGCGCCGTGTACTCATTAATGGCGAAGAAATCCGCCTGACACCCACTGAATTCAAACTGCTGGCGACATTCATCCGTAACCCGGATTCAGTCCTGAGTTTTCAGCAATTATTGGAGACAGTATGGGGACCAGAATATACCAGCGAACACCATTACCCGCGTATCTATGTCTCGCACCTGCGCCGCAAAATAGAGCCGGACGCCAAAAATCCCTCATACGTTCATAATGAGTACGGCGTAGGCTATCGTTTTGTCGGCAAAAACACGGCTGAACAGTAGCACGAATAGAGTTAGCCTAATCAGAATCAAATGATGCACAGCGCTGTTTACGGGCTGTGCATTTTCTATTGGTAGCTATGCATCATTTACAGAGCGTTCCAGTGTCAGGTCGAAGCGCCCTGTGGTGGTTCCCAGGTTCTGTTGGAAGCGTGTGGCTACAATGGTATATGTTCCACTTCGGGGCAGAGTGAATCCTGATATGCGTGCATTACGGTCGCCACCCCCATCGTCGTCCTGGATAAGCGTATCGCCGTTTTCATTGACGATCAGCAGCAAGGGGTCAAGGTCGCCCTGAACATGATCCATTGAGATGGTCACGATGTCTCCAACTTGGCCATCAAATGTAAATTCTACCGTGTACATTGCATCTGAGATGCTGCCACTGACGCTGTCTCCGTAGGCAATTTCTGATTGGTCCGGGTCAACTTCCTCAGGAGTGCTCGTGGCGACGAGCGTCCCATCCCCCTCATAGAGGTCAAAATACAGGTCAAAATCGCCTCGGCTTGTCCCCAAATCTCGTTGGAAGCGCGTCGCAATCACCGTATATTCGCCATCTTCCGTGAGCAGATATGACTCCAGATAGGCGTTACGTGTACCCCCATCTGGGTCGTCGTCATTTTCTGCGATGATCTCGCCGTCGCTGTCCATAACCAGAAGCAGGGGGTCGAGGTCACCGCTGATGCGGTCCATACTGACTTCGATTTCGTCGCCAGCCAGGGCCTCAAAGACGAAAAATGCTTCGTAGTTTGTATCCGTTAGTGTGCCCGTATAGTCAAAGGCCAAATCGTCGATATACACAGTGACGGGGTCATAAGTTTCTGATGTTTGGGTGCGTGGTAAGGCGACGGAAATGGTCGCCTGTGTAGGCAACGACAGATCTATACCCGATGTGGCTGTAGCAGTAGGGGCGTCCGTTTCGGTAGCGGTTGCAGTAGCAGTAGCTGTTGCGGTCGCGCTGGCGGTTGGCGTTTCAGTCGATGTTGATGTCTCGGTAGCCGTGTTTGTGGGTGTCTGAGTTTCGGTTGGCGTCGTGGTCGGTGTATTGGTTAAGGTGGGCGTTGGCGTATCTGTTGAAATGCGCGTGGGTACAACAGCCCCGGCGAGCATGGGTGTAGGATTGCCTTCAGGCGCACATGCAGACACTATGCCGAGTACAATCACAACCAGAATAGTCAAAACCAGATATTTGCGATGCAAACCGCTCTTCAACAACAAAATAGATGCTCCTGATGTTAATCGGCACCACGCTAGCGCTTCAAAAGAGGCCCTATATCATTGTAATGGGCTGTCAGGTGTTTGGCGAATTAAGAGCGGACGGCTTTTGTGCCTCCCTTGGCCCCTTTTAGGCCGCGGCCCGCAGCTACATCCACTAGATTGGTCTTGTAGTCATAGACGTTGCGGCGTTTATCAGCATAGGCATCCTGGGCTAGCTCGACCAGCCTATGCACCACGTCCGCAGCTGTCATGCCCGTCTCTTGCCAGAGATACAGAGCAAGCGACCCTGGCAGCGAGTTAATTTCGTTGAGATAGAATGTCTCGGTCTCTGGCTCTACCAGGAAGTCGATGCGGCAGATGCCACGGCCATCAACGGCTTGATAGGCATCGCGGCTGGCCTGCTGGATAGCTGCTGTGAGGCTGTCGCTAATCGGTGCCGGGATGATGCGGTCGGCACTTTTCATGCCATCGCCACCCCGCAGATACTTGTCCTCGAAGGCTAGGAAATCCGCCCAGCTCAGGGGCTGCTCCAGCACCGATGTCTGGATGTCGTCGCCATAGCCCATTACAGAGCAGTTGATCTCGATCCCCTGAATAGCTCCCTCGACCAGCACGCGACGGTCAAAGTTGGTTGCGACATCGAGCGATGCCCGCAACAGGTCATCATTATCAGCACGGCCCACACCAATGCTAGACCCCAAGGTAGCTGGCTTAACAAAAACAGGGTAGTCGAATTTTGCTTTGATCTGTTCGACGATGGCATTGCTATCGCTGCGCCAAGCATTGCGTATAACCGTCATTCCATCGACAACGGGCACATTATTCTGAGTCAGGATTTGCTTGGTGATGATCTTGTCGTTGCTAAGCGCGCTACCCATTGTGCCGAAGCCCACATAGGGAATATCGGCAAGTTCAAACAGGCCCTGCAATGTGCCATCTTCGCCATGTGTGCCGTGAATTGCCGGGAACATAACGTCAATGCGCTTGACTTCGCTTTTACTAAAGCGTCCAGCCAGCGGATTGAGTATCAGCCCATGATGGCGCACATCCGGCGAAAGTACGACGGATTCGACGCCTTCCTGGGAAAGAACGCCATCGTTCTTGAAGCTATCGATTTTCCGCAGCGGGTCGCCCGTATACCATTTGCCCTCGCGGCTGATATAAATCGGCACAATCGTATAGCGGCTTGTGTCGAAGGCGTCCATGATTTGCTGTGCTGTGACGATACTAACATCATGCTCGACACTGCGTCCGCCAAAAACGACACCAACAGTCAATATGCGGTTCTGGGCCATGAGTGAACTTCCTCAAGTAGTAGGATGGCCAAAGTGTGGGCAAGCATAACCGAAAGCGGCTAGGCTGCAAAGTCATAACATGGTGGGTTATGCCTTGTGGGTGATGAGCACCTTATCGATGCGATTACCGTCCATATCCACAATTTCAAAGACAAAATCACCATACTCGATTTGGTCGGTCACGGCAGGGATATTACCCGTGCGCGCCATCAGGAATCCAGCCAGCGTATGGTAATCGCTGGCTTCATCGTCAGGAATCTCGAATTTTGCGATGGTATGGTTGATTTCGTGCAGACCAATTTGGCCGCTGACGAGCCATGTGCCATCCCGTCGTTGGATCGCGTCGGCTTCTTCATCAGCGTAAAGGCCGCCGTCGAGTTCACCGACGATTTGCTCGATCAGATCGTGCATACGTACCAGACCAGCGACGCCACCATATTCATCGAGGATGACGGCTGTATGGATGCCTGTTTTCTTGAAATGTGTCAGAACATCGGAAACCGGTACGGTTTCAGGGACGACGACTGGTTTCAATAGAATGTCCTGCAGGTTGATGTCATGGTCACTCAATACCTGCAGTAGCAAGTCCTTGCTGCGGACGACGCCCGTGATGTTATCGACGCTATCTTCCGCAACAGGATAAATCGAATAGGTATTGTCGCGCAAAATAGCTTGGATTTCGTCTTCGGTGGCATCAAGCGGGATCCAGACCAGCTCATTGCGGGGCGTGATCGCTGTCGAAACAGGCTGGTCATCTAACCGCATGACGCTCTCGACCATAACATCTTCGCCCTCTTCAAAAATCCCCGCGCCGACGCCTTCGCGCATGAGCGATAGAATTTCTGCTTCGGATACTGAATCAGCATCATCCGGTCGCACGCCCAGCAGCCGCAACGTCACATTCGTCGATATGGTCAAAAACCATACGATGGGGGTCGCTAGCACCGACAGCGATTTCATGGGCCGCGCGATGAATTTTGACAGGGTTTCCGGGTAGCGCAAGGCCAACCGTTTGGGGACGAGTTCACCAAATACCAGCGATAAATACGTAATCATGCCGACGACGATGGCTACGCCAATGGCATCAGCGGAAGCAGCCAGTGTGGGTACGGCTTCGCGGATGGCATCGGCAATGCCGGTGGCGATGGTGGAGCCACCAAAAGCGCCAGCCAGGATGCCGACAAGGGTGATACCAATTTGCACGGTAGATAGAAAACGAGTCGGTTCTTCGCTCAGGCTGAGCGCCGTCTCAGCGCGTTTGTCGCCGTCTTCGAGATCAGCTTGCAATCGGCTGCGACGTGCCGACACAACGGCCATTTCCGATAAGGCAAACAGGCCGTTAACTAGAATAAGCACCAGTATGATAAGGATTTCCATATTGGACCTTGTGTGTGAATCTATGGCCCTATTTTAGCTTAACAACATCAGAGCAGCATTATTGTGCAATACGTTTATACGGCGCGATTGGTTGCTACTAGTAGGTATCTGGTAAGTCATTGAGGAACAGCACAGTATCGCCAGGTCTCAGATTGGTCTGATACCAGGCGGTTGCTTCGCCCAGCTCGTCGACAACCAGGACGCGATCTTGTGGAAAATCGGTCTGTTTGATGCCTGCCTGGATCGCCTGTGTTTGTCGCTCCCCAACCAGAATAATGTCGGTTGCATATGCCGCTGCCGCCACACCCAGTTTGTGATTTTCCGCATCCTGGACATCGCCTAGTTCGACCATGCCAGGTGTAATCAGCACCCGCCGCCCTTGCTGGTTCATGCCCAAAACGCGCAGCGCACTAATGGCACCAATGGGGTTTGTGCTGTAGGAATCGTTGATGATGGTGATGCCGCTGGCAGTCGTCTGCTGGACAAGGCGGCTTTCTGTCGGTTGTAGTGTGCGCACCCGATAGGCGACATCACTCAATGACATGCCCTCATACAGTGCGACGGCGGTTGCCAATAGCAAGTTGGTCACATTATGCAGGCCAACAATGGGCGTCGTGAATGTTTCAGATTGGTCTGTTTCGGTATCCCATACTGTGAACGATAAGCCAGCAGCATTTTCGCTGACATCGCTCGCCACAAGCCGGATGCTTTTTGCTTTGGCCTCGTCAGGCGTTAGCTGCTGAGTGATGGCGATTCGTGTCGCAGGATAACCGCGCTCGTACATCGCGCGGATATAGTCGTTATCCCAGTTGAAGATGCCCACGCCATCGGGCTGCAAGCCTTCGATGATTTCATACTTGGCATTGGCGATGGCTTCCATACTACCAGCACGCTCTAAATGCTGCGGCCCAACCTCGACGACAATGCTGACGTCCGGTGGCGTAAACTTGCACAATTCCCGGATTTCCCCAGGCACGT
The DNA here is from genome assembly GCA_002699585.1 of Anaerolineaceae bacterium. Classification (GTDB taxonomy): domain Bacteria; phylum Chloroflexota; class Anaerolineae; order Aggregatilineales; family Phototrophicaceae; genus Phototrophicus. Next base: position 177,314 of record PABP01000021.1, read on the forward strand.
ACATGCCCATTTCCGCGACAAAATAGTCGATGCTGTAGTCATCCGCCAGATCACGATTGATGGCTAGGCTCACGCCCATCAGCGTGTTGTAGCTCTTAGGCGTGGCATAAGCTTTGAAACGCCCATTCAAAATATCGCGCACGAAATTCTTGGTTGTGGTCTTGCCGTAGCTGCCCGTAATTGCAATTACACGTGGGTTGATGTCGACCATAATGCGTTTGGCTTGATTCAAAAAGCGCTGGCGCATAAAGCTTTCTACGGGCTTCATCGCTAGGTTGCCTAATACCAACCAAAACGGTGCTAGCACAAATAGGCCCAACCCGACAAGCGTTCCCACTGCGGTTTCGCTGCGACTGCTGTCGAGCGACAAGTTACCTGCGACGATCAGCGCATTCACAAGGACAATTGTGGCAATGACGAATGCGGCACCTAATAATCGTGTCGCCCGCTGCGTCCGAACAAAGGCTTTCTTGATTTCGCCTTCGTTCTGTGGCCAGATTGCGATGATAGCCGCAATGGCAGCAAACACAAAAGGCAGTAGATTTTGTTGGCCAGGAATGCTATCTGTAAAGAACGCCAGCACAATGCCAACAGCAGCGGCACCAATCGACCAAATGGACCAGTGCTCACGGTGCTGGCTGAACCAGCGCAGGTACCGCAGCGATTGATACTCTTCGATCTGGAAGAAACGCGCTTGGCGATAGATTCGGATGAAGGTGCCAGCTAGCCACAATAAGGCCAGCCCAGGCAAAGACAGGGACATGTTCTACTCGTCTGCTTTGAAAAAATAATCCATGATGCGCACAGTTTCCGGTAGGCGGTCCAGGTAACTATAGTGACCCGCACCCTCATGTACAATCAGCCCCGCATCGGGAATTAGTTTCTCGAAAGTCTTCGCGTATGACAATGGCGTATCTTCGTCCTGGTCACCCCAGATTAACAGAGTCGACGGCTGTATGCGTTTGGCATAGTCCTGCAAATCCTGATTGACGACGTTGATGAACGTCTCACGCATGACGCCGCTGGTCGACTGCAAATCGCTGGAACCATATTTGGCGTTATAGGCCGCGCGTAGTTGATCTGCTGTACCCTTGGCACCGACTTTGTATAACCCGTCGCGGATGGACTTGTAGGTGTTCAAGCGCAGACGCTTGCCCAGTGGTGCTTTGGTGACGATGCCTGCGCTATCGGCCAGTACGATTTTTTTGATACGGTGGCTCTGCTCAGCGCCCAGAATCAAGCTAAGTCGCCCACCAAAGCTGTGTCCGAACAAGAAGACCGAGCCTAGCCCGTGATGATCCAGATAGTCGATGGCGAAATTCGCATAGTCAAATACGGACCAGGCAGCAGGGGGTTCGTCGCTTTCACCAAATCCCGGTAAATCGAGAGCGTATACTTGATAGCCTAATGGGGCCAGTCGCTCGGCCAGCGGCCATACCAGGTCGATATTTGCTCCCCAGCCATGCAGCATTAACAACGGCTGACCTTCACCGACGATTGCTTCGGCAACGGCTATTCCATTGAGTTCAATCTTTTTCCGAGTTGGTTGTGACATCGTTATATGCAGGATTCTGTTGATGTTTCAGTAAACATATGTTTTCTCAAGGCATTCCCTGGAATTCGCATCCTTAGACTTTGGCAGTGAAAATTTTGATTTGCCAGTCTAGAGCTTTTTGGTGTCACCTTTTTTGCAAAAAAGGTGACACCAAAAGAAAATTCCTAATTGAGTAAGGTCACATTCGGCGTGCGCTCTGATGATTTGCCGCGCTCGCTGATGGGCTTAATCGGCGGGCACTCCCAGGCCATGTCGTCTGTACCCTGGCGCAGCTTGGTGAATTTAGGCAGGATGCCGCAGGCAAAGCAGCGATCCCGGCAGTCAACGCGCGTCTCACGGTTGAGGCTCATCAGATAGTCTTCTTTGAGGAATTTCTTGTGAACAGCCACGTCGATGTGCTCCCAGGGGAAGACCTCATCCAGGCCACGTGTGCGATGATTGTAAAAATCCGGTTCAAGACCGTTATCAGCGAAGGCTTGCAACCAGCGGTCATGATAATGTAAGTCGTTCCAGGCATCGAACTTGCAGCCCAGTTCCCAGGCGCGTTCGACAACATTGGCCATACGCCGATCTCCACGAGTAAGAAAACCTTCAAAGTTGCTGCTGCTGAGGTCAGTCCAGCGCAGGTGCATACCGCGTTCCTGCCTGATTTGCTCCTTCAGCATCTTCTGCTTGGCCAGAATCTGATCGCCTGTATCCTGTGCGACCCATTGGAAGGGCGTGTGCGGCTTGGGAATAAACGTGCTGACGCCGACGTTGACGTTGGCCTTCATTCCGAGTAGACGACGGCCCTCTTTGAGCACTGCTTTGCACAGGTTGATGATGGCCTGCACGTCTTCCAGCGTTTCTTCCGGGTGGCCGATCATGAAGTAGAATTTGATCGTGCGCCAACCCCGTGAATAGACATCGCGTGCGGTTTGTAGCACCTGCTCATCGGATACCGACTTGTTGATGATGTCGCGCATGCGCTCGGTAGCAGCCTCTGGCGCGAAGGTAAAGCCACTGCGACGTGTATCCCCAATGCGGTCCAGCAATTCCGAGCTAGCTGTTTCGATGCGTAAAGAGGGCAGGCTCATCGTCAGACCGGCTTCTTTGTACTCATCTTGAATGCGCTGCGTCAATTCATGGACGTACACATAGTCCGACGAGGACAAACTCAGCAGGCTGATTTCTTCAAAGCCCGTGTTTTTGACGATTTCTGCAATGGACGTCATGACTTCTTCAACAGGACGTTCTCGCACTGGGCGAGTGACCATCCCCGCATGGCAAAAACGGCAGCCGCGTGTGCAGCCGCGCATGATCTCTATCGGCGCACGATTATGCACCGTGTCGATGTTGGGCACGATGAATTTGGTAAAAGGCTTGGGTAGGGTCGTTACCACGCGCTTGAGCACGCGCTGGGGGATGCCCTCTATATTGGGCATGATGGCTTCAATTGTGCCATCATCATGGTAGCTGACATCATAAAAGCGCGGCACATACATGCCCTGTATTTTGGCGACTTCCCGTAGCTGTTCTTCTCGGCTGGCCCCGCGCATGCGTTGCACCAGTTGCGCCACTTCCACGATGATTTCTTCGCCCTCACCGATGACAAACGCATCGATAAAAGCGTGCATTGGTTCTGGATTGTAGCAAGCATGGCCGCCAGCAATAATCAGTGGATAGCTACTGTCGCGCTCCAGGCTGCGGATGGGCATGCCAGCTAAATAAATGAGGTTGAGCACGTTGGTATATAGTTGCTCATAAGGCAGGCTGATGCCCAATAAGTCGAAGTCGCGGATGGCGTGTTTGCTCTCCAACGAATACAGCGGAATGTTGTGCTGTCGCATCTGGTCTTCCATATCGGCCCAGGGGCTGAAGACGCGCTCCGCCAGCATATCCGCTTGCTGGTTGATCTGGTTATACAGCAGCATGATGCCCAGGTTGGACATGCCCAGATCGTAAATATCGGGGAATGCCAACGCCACTTTCAGGTCGATGTCGTTCCAATTCTTGGTGACGCTGTTCCACTCACCGCCGACATAACGACCGGGCTTATCGACCTTCAACAAGACACGTTCTAATTGACGTTCCAGCACTTCCGGCTGCATACGGACATCCTCAAAAGCCAACGACTCATGTACGATATGAGTATAACGTTATTCCAGGAGATACCACAGTGCGACGTTTTTGGATAGTCGTTTTGCTTTTACTGGCAACCTTGCCCATCTCAGCCCAGGATGGCCTGCCCCCTATCATTTCCGCTGACAATGTGGCTCAGTTGCAATCTGTTATGATGATGAATTTCCATGAACCAAATAGGGTGATTCAAAATTCTGTTGCAGGGTATACAGTTCCTCGTCCAAAGGAAGAGCTTCATCAAGAGTACTGGAAACCAGATTTTCAGACAGGTTGGTTTTCACTTATCTATGGCTCAAATAGTGTTCTTCTCTCAACGACTAGAGCGATTTATTTCGTGTCAATAAGGAGTGACGAGGCAGTATATACGTCTTGGAGCGGTCTGAAAGTCGATTCAATTGGCGGACTTATTGACTTCTACTATCAGTATGATATGTCGGCATCTGTTCACCGCGGTGAGAATATGTTCTATGTAAAACTGGATGACCTTCAGTATAGGGGAATCGGAGCTTCTTTTGAGGTATTGTCGGATGGCATACCAACAGGAATCTGGACAGACTGTAATTCAGATGCTTGGGGCGATTGTGGTGCATGGCTAGAAGTAGAATTCTTAGGTAATAAGTCTCGCTCCGAAGTGATTCGTCTGCCCTATATTGCTGAGTTGGATGGTGGACATTACGAGGTACAGCTTGAATACGAAGATCTCGAAACCATCCCTTATGCTCCCGCACAGGACCCCCAAGCAGTCGTCCGAATAGGGCGTATTCCCTTGCCCTACGTCGTGACCTCATCGGTGACAGGCATCGTCAAGCTGTGGAACATCCAGACGGGCGAGGTGCTTTACGAAGTCGACAATGGCACAGGGCAACCTAGCGTATTCGGCAACATCAACGCCGATGCGACTCACTTCGTCTGGCGCGACAATGCCAGCGAAACCCTCTATCTGCTCGACTTTGAAACAGGCGAAAATCGAGAAGTTGCACAGCTCAATGGCGAATACGCCCAGTGGTTCTTCCTGAGCAATGACGCCAGCACGATTCTAGCGGTCAATCTCAACTTTGAGCCGATTGTGGTCGCGTGGGATGTGGAAACGGGCGAAAAGACAGTCCTGGGTGAGTACCGCCAGTGCAATCGCCCGCAGCCAGATATGGCCCGCCTCAGCCGTGATGGTACTACTCTGGTCATCGGCTGTGATACGGGCCTGGATGTCTGGCGCGTTGTCGAAGATGAATAGCTAAATCGTCACGGGCTGGCTGAGTTCGGCGGCGATCTGTGCAGCCACGAAAGCGTTGTTCCGTAGCAGCGCAACGTTAGCCTTCATCGACTGGCCCTCTGTGATTTCCAGCACGCGGCCCAATACGAACGGTGTCACATCCTTACCATGAATGCCTTGGGTATCGGCTTCTTCCGTCGCCTGCTGAATGGCGCTCTCGGCCAGTTCATCGGAAATGGCTTCTTCCGCAGGAACCGGAACCGTAATCAGGATGCCGTGTTGGGCTTTTAGCTCATTGGCGGCCTTGATGATGCTGGCAACCTGAACTGGACCGTCGACGCGCACATCGACGCGTAGGCCGCTGCTACGGCTGAAGAAAGCCGGTAGCTCATCCGTCTGGTAGCCGAGCACAGGCACGCCCTGGGTTTCCAATGTTTCCATGGTCAGCGGCAGATCAAGAATGGATTTGGCCCCGCCACAAACAACAGCCACAGGCGTACGCCCCAGCTCAATCAAATCTGCCGACACATCGAAGGGATGGCCGCGATGCACGCCGCCGATGCCGCCCGTCGCAAAAACTTTGATTCCGGCCATGTTGGCGACGATCATCGTGCCTGCAACCGTGGTTGCGCCATCTTCGCCCAATCCAACCGCAATCGGCAGATCGCGGCGGCTGCACTTGCGCACATCTTCGCTCGATGTCTGTGCCAGACGTTCAACATCATCTTCGCTGATGCCAACCGTAATTTGGCCCTTGAGCACAGCAATCGTCGCTGGGACTGCGCCGCCTTCACGGGCGGCTTTTTCCATGGAAAGGGCCGTATCGCGGTTATGCGGATAGGGCAGCCCATGCGTAATCAAGGTCGATTCCAGGGCGATTACCGGGCGGTTTTCCGCCAGCGCTTGTTGGACTTCTTCTGAGATATGCAAGTGTGACATTTTGATTCCTTCTATAGGGAATGTTTAATCTCGAATGTGCAGTTGGGTGCGATGAACGTGGACAAAGGCATCGTCATAGCCGAGTTCGGCCAGGAGCATATCGGGTCGCACGTTACCGCGTGTTCCAGTGGCGACATGTATATGGAGCTGGCCTTCTTCATTCACCTGCATATCATGAATGAGCGGCCTCAGATCGTAGGCTGTCTTTTTGCCGCGCCGATTATACTCGATTTTCATGATGCGGTCCTGGGCCAGCATCTCGCTGACCCGCTTTTGCAGGTCTTTCTGATCGACCTCATCAACAAACGTGATGCGATATTCGGCACTTTCGACTTCACGTTCGAGCGCGTTGCCGTGGATTGCAACCTCTTCGATGTCATATACGTAAAGGCCTTCAGGACTCGTTGACATAATGCGTTCAGCGAGGCCATCTATGTCGATACGCTCTCGTAGGGCGACATCCAGCAGTTCGCATTCGCTGGTGATCCCCAGTGGCAGGGCAATCGCAATCTGTAGCCGGGGACGGGCGTTAAACCCCTGGGTATACAGGATCGGCAACTGGGCACGTCTTAAAACGCGCTCCCAGACTTTTGCAAGATCAAGGTTGCTCGTGTATTTGAGACCCCCTTGCTTGCCAAAGGTAATGCGTAGCCGCTGGACCATCGGGGTATCTGACATAGGGTTTTCTCACCAAATCTAACGATTGATATATGCAACGCTTCTTTTATGTTGGGTGGCATTTAGGTACAATGCATAGACGGAAACCATTCTATCCAAACGCGCAAAGAACGGAAGATGCATGACTGATTCCAACCCAACCGAACTGCGAGCACAACGTCGCCGTTCCGGGGCAGACCTGCATCGTCGGGAGACCCGACGCCATATCTGGCTGCCGTTTTTACTGGTGTGCTTGGCGCTCTTGGGGCTATTTTTGCTGGTTGCTTTGCCCAGCGACCCCTCCTGGCGCACGCGCGTTTCTTTCATCGCTGACTTTATGTCCAGCATCCTGATTGTTTGCCCAGCGATTATTTGCAGCTTCCTATTCTACCTGTTGATTGTCGTTGGCATCTATGGCATGAATCGGCTGCACAGTGGGGCACGCTCCCCGCTGGAAAAAGTAGAGAATATCACGGCGAACATCGCCACCCGTGTCGATCAAACGACCGAGAAGCTTAACGAAAAAGTAGTTGATGCCAATAGTCGCATTGCATCGCTGACGCATTTTATGAGCGTTTTTGACCAACCTGATGATACAGATCCACATAACCCATCCGGGGATACGAAGGAGAGCTAAATCTCATGGCAGATCAGAATAATGTCGTTGAAGCCATTACCGATCCTGTGACAGGCGAAGATGCCTGGAAAAATCGCACCTATATCGTGGGTGTCGTCGGTGGCGCTATCGTAGGTGCGCTGTCCGCATTGCTCTACGTTCGCAGCGCGGAAGAATCCATTGAAGAAACAGGCGAGCCGCCTTCAGTTTCTACCGGGACGCTGCTCAGCCTGGTACTGGCTGCATTAGGACTTATTCGCCAGATCGCAGAAAGTGGTAAGTCAAAAGGTAAAAAGAAATAGCCTATGTGTGGACGATACGTTCTCAACGCCACGCCGGAGCAAATGCAGCTCGCATTCAATCTGGACGCTGCGCCCCGTATTGAGCCGAGGTTCAACATCGCTCCGACACAGCCTGTGCCCATTGTCACCGATGCGCGTCCTGGTGAACTTACGCTGGTGCAATGGGGACTGGTTCCTTCATGGTCCAAGGACCCCGCTATTGGTGGGCGCATGTTCAATGCCCGTTCGGAAACCGCTGCTGAAAAACCATCGTTCCGTAGTGCTTTCAAGCGCCGCCGTTGCCTCGTTCCGACAACGGGCTTCTATGAATGGCAAAAAGACGGCAAGGCCAAGAAACCGCAGTATATCCATCTTAGCGATCAGCAAGTTTTTGCATTTGCTGGCCTGTGGGAAATCTGGAACGGTCCAGAAGGTGAGGAATTGTGGTCCTGCACCATCCTCACTGGCGAACCAAATGAGAAGATCAAAGACTTGCACCATCGCATGGCTGTCATCCTTGACCCTGAAGAATATGATGTGTGGTTGGATGACGACACGCCTAAAGATGTGCTGCAAGACCTGATTACGACACCGTATCCTGCTGAAAAAATGGATTACTATGCGGTTTCGACCGAGGTCAACAATGCTCGTAACGAAGGCCCGGGCTTGATCGAACCCTATAACCCGCCAGAGCAACAGAGTTTGCTTTAGTGACAACCCCGCTGTTCCCTGATGAAGACTTGGTGCGCACGCGCGAGATTATGGCGCGTGTGCAGCCCATTCTTGATGAGATGGGCGAACGGACGACTGTGCAGCTTTTTAGAGGTCAACCGTTTCCCGTCCTGATAAGCTCTTTGCTCAGTGCGCGCACCCGCGAAGAAGATACCAAAACGGCAATGGATCACCTTTTCGCGTTGGCTGATAACCCGGCGGATATGGCCAAGCTGGCTTACGAAGACGTGCTAAAAGCCATTGATGCGGTGCAGTATCCGGGCAACAAAGCCGAATACATTCTCAAAACGAGTGCCCTTGTTGCTGAGCAGGGGCGCGTTCCTGATACGTTAGACGAATTGATGGCGCTCCCTGGTATTGGCTGGAAATCGGCTGTGCTCGTTTTGTGGTTGGCATTTGGCCTCGCGCCGGAAATCTGTGTGGATGTCCATGTAGCGCGTATTGGCAAACGGCTGGGATTGGTCAACACTTCGACCAAGCAGCCGCAAAAGGTCAGCCAGGAATTGATGACCAAGGTTCCAAAAGAAATTTGGGGTCCGTGGAACCCGATGATGGTCAATTTTGGCCGCACGATTTGTCTACCGACTTATCCGAAGTGCCCCACATGCCCCATCAACGACTTGTGCCCCAAAGTAGGGGTAAAGGGCATCACGCGCTAGTTAAGCTATTAGAGACGAGCTAATCCTCATCTTCTATTGGTTGTTCGGCCTTTTCCTTCATACGCTTTTCAATGATGCGCTTGAAGGGATCTTCGCCTTTAGGGATCATCACGCGCCGTGCACGACCACCGCCAACAGCTTCACCGACCACGCCCAGTTCAGCCAACATATCGACCAGACGGGCGGCACGCGGGTAGCCTAGCCCCATACGCCGTTGGATCATGGACGCACTGGCTTCCTGTGTTTCAACGACCAGTTCGATGACATCTTCTAGCATGGGGTCGGTTTCAGCCAGGAACTCGCGCCGTGTCAGGCCGCGTTCCCAGGGCGCACGGTCTTGGGTCATCTTGCCGCTATCGAGCTGTTCCTGATACCACTCGCGCCAGAATTCGGTGATTTGCCGGACCTCATCATCGCTGACGAAGCAGCCCTGCACACGCTTAGGTCCCGCTGCACCGGGGTCCTGGAAGAGCATATCCCCATTGCCGAGCAATGTTTCCGCGCCCACAGCATCCAGAATCACGCGCGAATCTACGCCGGATGCGACTGAGAAGGCGATGCGTCCAGGGAAGTTAGCCTTAATCAAGCCTGTGATGACATCAACACTGGGGCGCTGCGTAGCCACGACCAGATGCATACCGACCGCACGCGCCATCTGTGCCAGTCGTGTGATGGCCATTTCCGTTTCTTCTGGCTGGCTCATCATCATATCGCCGACCTCGTCAATCAGAATGACGATATAAGGCATGAAATCGGCCCCGCGGCGGCGTGAGCCAAATTTTTCATTGTAGAGGTCGATGTTGCGGACAGCGTGTTCTTCCAGCAGCTTATAGCGCCGATCCATTTCGCGGGTACACCACTTCAACACGCCGACGATACGCTCCATATCGGTTTCGACTGGCCCAACCAGATGTGGAATGCCGTTAAAACGGCTTAACTCGACCATCTTCGGGTCGAGCATCACCATCTGCACCGTATCAGGCGAATTGTTCATGATGATGGCTGTCGCCAGGGCTGCAATACATACCGACTTGCCCGACCCGGTCGTGCCTGCGATCAGCAAGTGGGGCATCTTGGCCAGGTCAACAGGCACAGGCCGGCCAGCGACATCACGTCCTAGCGGGATTGTCAGGGGTGTTCCCTTGCGCTGAGAAAATTCGTAGTAATCCTTGCTCTCATACACCGACCGCAGATGGACCATGCTGGGACTGCTATTCGGCACTTCGATGCCCATATAGGTCGTACCCGGTACGGGTGTTTCCAAACGCAGCCGCTTAGCTGATAGCGCAAGCGAAAGGTCATTATGATACGAGGCAATCTTGCTCAGACGTGTGCGTTCGGTTGTACCATCGCGCTTGCGCTGATAAGGTTGGATAGCATACCGAGTCACTGTTGGCCCCACCTGAACGTCCACCACATCAATATCAATGTCGAACTCAAGCAGCGTATTCTCAATGAGCACCACATTGCGGTTGATTTCGTCCTCATCGGGTGGCGTCATTGGTTCATCAGCCAGGATTTCCAGGGCGGGTAGCTTCTTGCTGCGCTTGCCGACCTTCTTGGCTTCTTCCATCTTCTTGACTTCAAAGTAGCGTTTTTCACGTCCATCCGGGCGGGTCACAACCAGATGACCATCGTCCGTCTTCTTCTTGCCCACTTCACCAATCAAGTTGAATTCTGTGACCATTTCTTCACGGCTTTTGGTGAACAGCGGGTGATTTTCGATATCTTCGTAGTCTTCTTTACGGCGCTTCTTGGTGCGCTTACCTGCGCGTCTGCGCAATTCACGTAAGGACGGTGGCAAACTATCGGGGTTTGGCCGAATACGGAGCAGGGGCGCTTCTCGGCTGGAGAGAATTTCTTCAGGGATACCGTATGTATCGGCGCGGCTGAATATCTCCGCCAAGTCATTATCCGAGGGAGTGATTTTCTCTGCAAATGCCGTCAGTTGGCTACTATACTTCTTTAGCCATGCCACGACTTGTTCGCGTTTTGTTCCAATAATCATGCCGATGCTGAAGGCCAACAACACGCCGAAAATAACCAGCGTGGGAATACGGCCCAGCATCCAATGAGGAATCGCCGTGAGGCCCCATCCCATTAGGCCTCCACCGCCACCGTTACGCGCCAGCGCCCGCAATTCGGGTTCATCAATGACCACATGCAGAATAGCAAGCAGGCACAGAAAGGCAATTTCGATGCCTAGAATACGGCCTGGTTGTAAAGATAAGCGGATGCCAACCTTGGGCAGCAGCATATACACGCCCAGGCCGATAAATCCAGCGGCGACAATCAAGCTACCATGACCAAACAACTGGCGTAGGATATTCGCCCAGGCGAGGGCAACAACAGCCTGCGTGGAGTTAAACAGCGCCAGGAACGACAAAATCCCCACAATGAGCAGGGCAATAGCGATGATTTCATCCAACCAGTCTGGGATGCTGTCGCGCACATCTTCCCAGAATGTCGTTGACTTGGCACCCTCCAAAACGGGCATATCATCGTCTGTTGGTTTGCCTTCAAGCGCAACCTGATTCAGATCATCCGTTTTGGGCGAATCATCTTTTTTCGACGATTTTGCTGTCGATGGTGGCTTTTGGCTTTTGCCTTTGGTCGCTTGTTGTTGTGCCACAGGCAGCTAACCTTCAAGAATGAACAGCAATACGCATTGAGTATAGTATAAGCGAGTCTTTTCAGACAATTCCCGCTATTACAGATAAAAACATTACAGATAAAAAAGCCAGATATGCTGATGATTGCATACTGGCTTCTATTTGATTGATGATTTGATTACCAAGTTTATTTGATACGCAGGCTGAGTGCGAGCCGCCGTTTCTGGCCGCTGATGCTCAGGATGCGTGTGTTGACAATATCGCCTTCATTGACCACGTTACGCGGATGTAGGAACTGGCCCTCGGCCAACTCAGAGAAATGGATCAAGCCTTCGAGTCCCTCTTCGATGCAGGCAAATGCGCCAAAATCGACCACGTTGGTGATACGTCCCTGGACAATCTGTCCCTCATGATAGCGCTGGTCAACCGTCTCCCATGGGTCACGATGCAGCCGCTTGATGCTCAGCGCAATCCGTGATTCTTCCGGCGTGATGTCCAGCACATAAACTTTGATCGTTTGGCCGCGTTCCAGCATATCCGACGGATGCCCGACACGCCCCCAGCTCATCTCGCTAATGTGGATGAGGCCCTCAATCCCGCCGAGGTCAACAAACGCTCCGAAGTCGCACAGGTTGGTGACGATCCCTTCCAGGATGTCACCTTTTTCTAAATTGTTGAGCAATGACAGGCGATTGCCTGGGCTAGCTTGCGCGGCTCGCTCGCTAAATATCAGCCTATTCTGATCTGGATCCAGTTCAATAATGCGTAGGCAGATCGTCTCACCGACGCGATCAACCAGCAGACTACGACGTTCCTGTTGATGTCCCTCGCCTGGGAAATCCATCAACTGGCTGGCTGGTACAAATCCACGTAGCGAGTGCCAATCCACTAGCAAGCCACCGCGATTGTAACCCACGACTTTCAGTTGCAAGACTTCGTCATTATCGCGGATACTTTCAATCGCGGCCCAATCGGCGTCCGTAGATTCATCATAAGAAAAATCAAATTCGTCACTATTTAATTCAGTATGTTGGGATAAAGAAGGAGATGACCCTTCAAATAAGTAAACGTCATCGCTTGTTTGTGTGTCTACAGATTCTGAAAACTCACCTTCGTTGAGGAGTGCATCCCAATACGCCTCATCAATTTGATCGTCATATGCATCATTAAACCCAGACTGCATACCGTGGGTCATATAATCCCCCATTGATACTTAACATAACAACAAAGTGATCTTATCAGGTGCCGCTCCCACCGATTTTGGATTATAGGGGGTTCAAATTTTTGTGTCAACTTTGTTTGAGTGTGGCATAACGACAAGCTGACGCTGCCGTGTTTGCCAGAATATTATTGTGGGATAGCGATAGGTTGAGCTTTAGGAAGCGCTGGCGTCTTCGGCTTCCATCAGCAAAAGCGTATCCGTAACAGCACCAATCGCCACCCGCTGTTTGCGATAGAAATCAGCATCGCTCATGCTCATCCGTTTGGTGACTTCTTTGACCTTTTTGCCTTCGATAAAGCGCAGATCAAGGATGTTGTAGATGATCCATTCATTGCCAAACATAGACCGATCACCTTCGGGACGCAGTCGTTCGATAGCGCGCAAGATGACATTGCGTAAGGCCTGTGTAGGTGTGCCTGCCTGGTCCATTTCTTGCTGGACAACGGCTAAATTAAGGAGTCGGCTGCGGGTAATGCCGGGACCACCCCAATAATGCCGCAGCGCCGCCCGGACTTGCTCATACATTTCTTCGCGCGATGGCATATTGGCCGGGGTGCTTTGGTTGCCATTGATCATGCGATATTCAATGGCATTGGCTCGGCTCCGTGTGGTGCTAATCTGGGGTAGCAAACCCTCCAGCGCTGCGAAAACTTCCGTCTGCAACATCATATCTTCGAGGGTCTGCTGCAAGCGGTTGATGTAGCGCGTCATGAGGGACTTATCTTCTTCTGGCACATACAGCTCGGATTCGCTGGCCTTTACGCCCATAATGCCAATTAAGAACGATTCTTGATCGCTGTTGTTGGCAATTCGCTCGGAGTAAAGCGGAACGATCTGGTAATTTTGCCAATTGTGGAATGCGCCATTCTGGCCATTGAGCGCGTTGATGGTGTCCATCAGGTTCGTTTGGGATTCAGCCAACAAAGCTTCCTCAGTGACTTTACCAATGCGTTTGATAACCTCAATATTTTGCCCATCGAATCCCAGTACGAATGCACCTGGCACGCGGAAATAATCAGAAATTGCGCGTAAAGTCGCCTCAATAAGCTGGATAAGATCGGGCCGTGTGAGGACACGATCACTCAAATCCTGGAGTTTGGCCAACTGTTCATTGCTGTCGTCACTGTAAATCAATACCTTTTCTAGGAAGGGCAACCCCAGTGAAATAGACCATTGCCATAGCATGACCACGGAAACCACGGCGAAGGGCATAAAGTCCTCGCCTGACAGGCCCATGATGCGGGTCGCTTGTGTGGTAAAGATGATGGTTGCCAGGGCAAGCATGCCTGTACCCGGGCCGCGTAACAAGAACCGTAGTAGCTCTACTTTGACGACGCGATCTGGTTTGTCTGAGCCGAAGAACGATAGCGGATACGATAGGAAGATCAGCATCAGGATCACAACAAAGTTAGCGGCGTTCACCAACAGCAAGATGCCCAATGACTCAGGTTCTGTTTGCGGCAGGAGAAGTGAAAATGGGAAGATGCCAATTGCTGGTGTTAATACAGCGAACTGCAAATAGGCCATCCGACGTCGGGATGTCCGGGTAAGGCCCCGGCGCCGCGCCCGATCCATGAATAAGAAGATCGTGATGCTCAAGCTGAGGAAAAAGGCCATAAAGACCGGAAACAGGAATTGCGGACTGAGTATGACGTTATTGCCGCGGATGGTAACGGTGAAAATGCTATCCGTGAAAAGGGCGGCCACACTGAATACACCGCTCAGGACGTATAGAATGCGTACAATACGGCGACGACGACCTCTTGAGGGCAATCCCGTTGTCGCTAATAGGGTATCCGCCAGATGGAATAGCGCAGAAGGTATAAACGCAATACCGATCCATTGTATGCGTGTAGCCCATGCATGTGCTGATGCCTGCACAGGCCCTAATGACCCAAAAACATCAACCAAATAGGCAATTGTCACGCAGGCCAGTACTGCTGCCGAGGAGCGCGTAACTCGGTTATTGAGATTGCGTGTCAGGTTATAAAGTAGGAGTGACGCTGCAATGATGACATTCGCGGCGGTCAGAATCTCGTTGAGAGATTGAATAACCGAACTCATAAATGCTTCTGCGGACATGGATGATTACCTAGCATACGACTGAGCTTTTATCGTGCTGATTTCCCAAAGTAGATACCAATATCATTATTAGGGAAAACCTGGTCATTAAAACCACAAAATGTAAAACCACAGCTCTGACAAAACTGAATGGAAGGATAATTCTGTGTTTGAGTTTCAATGAAAAGCTGACGTATATCGTGCTCTAAAGCCCATCTTTGTGCAATAGTTAATAATCGACGCCCCACACCTGATCTGCGATAAGGTGTGTCGACCACAACGTGTTTGATAACTGCATTGCTAAAACTGTGCTCTAAATGAATCACCGCATACCCGATGATGGATGGAGCGTCTTTTGATTCTGCGATCAGAAACCCGTAATCCGTTTTGAGCGCATTTTGCAGATGTGCTTCCATGACGGGATATGTTATGTCGATCGCACGAGGCAACCGCTCTGTACGGAACTTGACTGTGATGTCAGAGGGGTTCGGCTGTAATGACATTTGCCAAACTCGCTCTGTTTCATAGCTATGGTCCAGTTGCAGGCATGGGGCAATGTCCATCGGCATGCCTTCGCGTATCAAAAATGAAGGGACTGTTGGTTGCATTCCTACTGCCTAATGGGGACTAAGAGGTGTATGACCAAACTAGATCAAGTATACATCACCAACGATGCTATCAACATAAATCCGGACTTCTTGATCAAAGTGGTCTGTTTCTACGAAGTAAATGCCATCGTCACTCAGATGGTAGCGATCCATATCCGCATGGATTTTAGAGAAGCGGCGATGTTGGACTTCAATCCGCACCGGTGTATTAGCGGGTGTGACGATCTGTATGGTTCCTAATGTGGACCGAATATGGATTTCACCGATAGCTTCCGGTGGGCACACAAAGCGGACATCGCCTAAACCCGTACTGATCAGGGCCCGGTCCAAGATGATACCGCTGGCATCCCAATCAATCTGGCCGATGTGCGTTCCCAGGATGAGTTCCCAGGGCATGTTAGGTGCCATTCCGATTTCCCAGCCTGCCATCGAGTACCAGGGGGTTTGTGAGCGGTGCATCAGGATGTGGGCATGGGTGCCCATTGATTCCAATTGTGGGCGTGTTTGTGCTGCGTACTGGCCTGCGATAAGGCGCTCCGGTCCTTCGAGTGCGCCCAGGGTGAGGTCAATATCACCCGCCTGGACATCCAGCGTGCCGCTTTCCACACTGCCGCGTGTGATGCCAAAAGTCCGGCCCTGATCGCCAAGTAGGATGTCGCCTTTTAGCAGCAGTTGCAAACCAGGGACAATCAGCAGCAAGGGCCACAGATCAATGACGTTGAAATCGCCCAGTAAGAGGAAATTGCTCAGCAAAAGAAAAACCCCAACTATGACCAAAACCACTGGCCATAGGATGGGGCCTCTTTGTTGTTTCGTTTGGCTTCTGCTTGTCACAGATTCCGCCTGCTCGTTGTCGTTAATTAGTTCTCAAAGAGATAGTCTTTGAGGATAACGTGAGCAGACGACTGGCGCAAGCGATTAAGGGCCTGAGCTTCCAACTGGCGGACGCGCTCGCGCGTGACGCCAATAGTCTGACCGACTTCTTCGAGCGTGTAGACACGGCCATCAGCCAAACCATAGCGCAGGCGCAAAATCTGAGCTTCGCGCGGCGGCAGTTTGTCGAGTGCCTGCTGCAATTGTTCCTGCAACAGGTGAGAAGCAACTTCTTCTGCCGGGGCAGGGCTATTGGCATCTTCTACGAAATCGCCGAAGGTGCTGTCGCCATCATCGTCGATAGGTGTTTCCAAGCTGACAGGACGGCGCGAAATCTCCAGCAAGTTTTCGACCTTGTCCGGCGTTGTTTCCATACCTGCGGCCAGCTCTTCAATCTTCGGATCGCGGCCCAGTTCCTGCAGTAGCTGTAGTTGGACGCGGCGCATCCGGTTTAATTGGTCGCCCATGTGGACGGGCACGCGGATGGTACGGCCCTGGTCAGCAACAGCGCGGCTGACTGCCTGACGAATCCACCAAGTGGCATAGGTGCTGAACTTATGACCACGCTGGTACTCGAACTTATTGGTCGCACGGATCAGGCCGATGTTGCCTTCCTGGATCAGGTCGAGGAAGGGTACACCGCGACCGATGTACTTCTTGGCGACACTAATTACCAGACGGGCGTTCGCACGGATCAGGTGTTCCTGAGCGGCTTCGCCATCCATGACGACTTCGCGCAGGCCCTGTTCTTCTGACCAGAGCAGCTCTTCGCCTGCTTGTTCCATTTTTTCGCGTGCCCAGACGGCAGCTTCCATACGCTTAGCCAGGGAAACTTCTTCTTCAGCCGTCAACAGCGGGACGCGACCCGCCTCTTTCAGATACAGGCCGACAACATCGTCGGTATCCAGTGCAGCCTGGTAACCGGCATCTTCAATCAGGTCATTGCGGAACTTCAGTGCCTGATCTTCAATATCTTCTTCGTCATCTTCATCTTCACCCAAATTATCGATGATCAGCTCTTCAGTATCATCTTCCTCATTGGCTGCATCATCGCCAGTCGGGGAGCCAGAGCCGGGGATGACTTCAATGTCTGCTTCAAGCAGTTCATCCATCAAATCATCGAGAAGGGCGACATCGCGTTCTACATCAGGCATCATTGACAGGATGTCATCGTAGGTGATGAAACCCTGGCGATGAGCCTTTTCCATCAATGTCGCACGTACCTGGTCTTTCTGTAAAGTTGTTTCCACCATTGCGTCACACCACACCTATTGATTACAGAGATAAGCGCCTTGCTTAGCAGCCAAGCAAGGCGTTTAAGTTATCAGATAAAATTCGGACGGAATTCATGCCCTAAGGCATACTAGGACAATTGCTTAAAACTCAAAGTGTGTATATTGCACTGAGAATTTAGATAGGTTCACGATGTTAAAGAGTTTACACCCTAAACATTATAATCACATAAACACCAGTTAACGCAGTCTTGTGAGGTGTTTGATGATTACAACGCATCACAGCGGTTCATTATGCTACTTAAGGGTTAAGCGCAACCACGCTGCAATTAAACAAGGTAACGTTTTTTAGATTTCTTGTCAAGTTTTTCGAAAAAGTTCGTGGTTATTACTCATATGCGCGTCGCAGCAACGTTGTGAAGTAGGCAATAGGACGAGCATCGACCACGTATAACGTCGGGTCTTCATCCACCAAGGCATAGAAGCTGTCGCTGGTGGCATTGAGGTCGCCGACCGCAATGCTGTGCTCGGTACCATCTTTAAGGATGACGGACAAAATCATTGTTAAGTCGTTCTGGACCAGACCGTATTCATCGAACCGATTGGCTTCTATCGTGCCCAGTGATCGTAATACTGGGAAGACAGCCATCGTTGAAGCAACAAGATCGCCTTCTTCCTGTGACAACATTCCAGTGAACTCGACCAATTCCCACAGATCACTATTGTTGCGGGTGACGGTTAATCCTACCTGTGCAACTGGCTCGTAGATATTCACTGCAAAGACGTTGTTTGGTCCCCATCCACTGAATAAAGTGACCATTTCATTCGGCGTAGGTGTTGGCTCAAGTTCAGGCTGATTTTGCAGAGCCGTCTGTGCAATACCAATGATGAGCACAAGTGCCAGGACCGCACCTAAGATAATCAGCGTTCGTTGTTGCTTCATCCGGGGTCAACTTTCTTTGTTCTGTATGTGCTTTACTGACGAGAACGCCGTAACCAGATGGCCAGTGCGATCAACAAGAGCGAACCGGGCATCACTACAATGGTGAAAAAAGCGATGGTATCTAGCATCTGGCCACCGACAAAAACAAGCGGGGTAGCATTATATGAGCGGGGTTCAAACTCAACTTTTTCAGTGAAGCCCGTCATCCAGCCAATGCTATCCAGGAACAGCGTGGCATTGCCTTGTGGCGACTGTACGCGGCCATTTGTCAGGAAGTCACCATCGCCAACCAGCACCACCTTCGATGTGGTGTCTTCATTATATGCCCAGGCTACAGTCGTGAATTGATCGCGAACATCACCTTGGCTGCTATCAAAAGTGAACTGGTTCTGTTGGAACAAGCTGTTCCAGTCTCTTTCGCCCCAACTTTGTGGGCTGGACATGATCACACGACCATTGGGAACGGGCGGTGTGTCGTTCACCTCGATAGCCCGTGCAATATGAAATTGCACTGCAGTATCTGGTTGATTTTCGATGTTGATATTCTGGCCGATGTCATTGTTAGTGAACACCTGCGCACTCAAAATACTCAGTTGGCTTTCGCCGCTTGATGCCGGATCGACTACGATCATATCGGACATGCGCAGGCCATAATGGTCCCACATATAGGTATTGAAAACCGAATCGGTTGCCATGAACAGATCATCCGTCAGCAGGGCATCGGCTGCGATGAACACGCTGCCGCCTCGTTGCAAATATTCATCCAAAACTGCCACCTCGCCAGCCGTCATTTGCCGACGTGGCTGCGCGATAATCAGTGCTGAGGCATCGGTAGGTATATTCGAGTTGCTTGCGGCCAGTTCCGCCAGACTGATGGCATTGGTGATGAGGCCATTCTGGCGCATGATGTTATTGAGAACGGACATGCCTTGTTGCTGGTTAGCTATTGGGTCGAGCGTATCCAGCCCGGTCTCAAAATAGACTGTGAACTGTCCAGCGGCCAGCAAGACAGCCAATCGCTGCGAAATCTCTTGTTCATGATAACCGGTAATTGGGACAGGCACCGTATTGCTCAAGGTGCCATCGTCTTCTATAAACGAGGCAAAGGTGTAAATGCCATTTTCAAGCGCGTTGGCATACGCTGCTGCCAGGGCGGGTTGCTCATCAGGGTCGACATAGACGACGTGAAGACGCCCATTGCTAGCTTCTTCGAACAACTGGAAGTACTGGTCATCAACCTCGCGGTATTCAATTTCCTGCGCGTTATAGAAGGCCGTAATCTGAATGTCGCGGCTGTTGCGTTGGACAGCATCCATCAATTCCATCGATGGCGCAGATAGCGTAAATCTTTCGTCGATGGTCATATCACCGACGATGTTGGCCCGTTGCACAATGATATACATTGCTACGACGATACCAATCAGGATGGCGGTACTGAGGATAGCGGCGGTACTGTGCCGCATCTGGCGTCCTGTGAGCACTGCGCGGAATTCATCAGGCAGGAAGACAGCCCATAAGCCAAACCCAATG
The DNA here is from genome assembly GCA_002699585.1 of Anaerolineaceae bacterium. Taxonomy (GTDB): domain Bacteria; phylum Chloroflexota; class Anaerolineae; order Aggregatilineales; family Phototrophicaceae; genus Phototrophicus. The sequence goes on from PABP01000021.1 coordinate 197,165, forward strand.
ACACTGACAAGCAGTACGACGATAGTGAGTGTCGAAAACCCATTCATCAAAAAACTGCTTGCAGCGAAGATCAGGCCCAGGCTACCCAGCAAAATGCCCACTTGGCCAATCTGCCCACGCGTGAGTTGGAGGGTGTTGCGATCATTCATCAGCGCCATCTCCGTGACGATACAATCTGAATAGCAATAAATAGGGCGATGACGATAATGCCTGCATAATAAACGAGGTCTTCTGCACGCAGGATGCCAATGGCAAACGAAGCCATAAAATGTCCGCGCAACGTCAAATTGAACATGACATCTGCAAGTTGCGTGTTGGAGACGATTTGGCTGATCGCGTCCCCAAAGTACAGCACAATCAGCGTAATCATACTCAGGAACGCAGCCAGGATCTGATTCTCTGTCGTTGCACTAAACAGGGTGCCGATGGCCAGTGTCGCACCAGCATACAACCAGATGCCAAGATAACTACCGAGTACATGGGAAATATCTGGAAAGGCGATACTAACGGCAATCACTTGATAGATGAGAGTTAGCGCCAGCAATATGCTGAAGTAGGCCCATGCACTCAGGAATTTGCCGATGACGATGCTGCTATCACTGATAGGGGCGGTCAGCAGTAACTCTAGCGTGCCTTCACGCTGTTCCTCTGCTAAAAGGCGCATCGTGAGCAGGGGCGCGAAAAGTATCATGATACTGGCCAGCAGTGATGGAATCAGTGCGGGTTCCAGCGGCTTGTTACCAATACTCAGCGTCAAATCATTATTAAACGTGATACCCGTTAGCAACAGGAACGCGGCCCCCATCAAATAGGCAAGGGGCGATCCTAAATACTGTCCGATCTCACGTCGGAAAACCAACCAGGTTGCCTGCATAGCGGCTCCAAGTGTGTCTTAGTTCAAGAAATCTTAGTCTACAAGTTTGATGAAAATATCTTCCAGGCGGCGGTCGATGGGCCGCATTTCTAGCAGTTCCAACCGTTGTTCCGCAATCAGTTGCATGACGGCATGGCGTAGCTCGTCATTGTTACCACGTATGATGAAGCCGGATTCGTGTGCCTGTACGTCGCTGACAGCGGGTATCTGCTGCAATAGCCCCTGGATTTGCTCTTTATCACCCTCGATATGTACATAGAGCGCCAGATCGGAATGGGTTTGCTCACCAAGAATGTCTGTCGTGCCCTCCGCGACGATCTTGCCATTGTTGATAATGACAACTCGGTCACAGATTTGCTCGACTTCCGACAAGATATGGCTGCTGAAAAGCACAGTATGGTTATCGCGCAAGCTGCGTACGATGTCCCGCACTTCGACAACTTGCTTGGGGTCAATGCCAATCGTCGGTTCATCAAGGATGATAACTGGGGGATTGTGCACCAACGCCTGGGCCAACCCTAGTCGCTGTCGCAGCCCTTTGGAGAGGCTGCGCACCAGCTTTTTACGACGATCTAGCAGTTGGAACTGCTCCAAAACGGCCTTCACAGCCTGCTTTGGGTTCTTTGTTCGACGGAGCCGTGCCCAGTACAGCACATAGGCTTCCACAGTCATATCCGGGTAAAGCGGCACTTGCTCTGGCATATAACCCACACGCTGCCGCACTTCCAGCGAATCATCCGTAACATCATAACCAGCCACCTTGACGCTGCCGGATGTCACCGGCATGTAACCTGTCAGGACGCGCATCGTCGTGGTTTTGCCAGCACCGTTTGGCCCCAATAGACCAACGATCTCCCCAGGTTGTGCCTGGAAGCTAATATTATCAACAGCCGTGAAGTTACCATACTTCTTGACCAGGTTTTTGACTTCAATCACGCAGCTTTGCCTCGGTTACAGCACCGTGTAAAAAGGTCTCTATGATATGGCGCATGCTATCGCATACGCGCTAGGTATTTGTATATCATAAAAAGTATATGTCACTGTGCGTGTATGTATCATCAAGAAGTGTAATGTAGATGTAAATTCTGCGTTCTCTAACAAGTCCTCAACAATGGCGGGGCTTATCCGTTCAATCAAAAGCTCGCTTATTTTGGATACTCTGCACAATGAAATCTAAAAACTGCCTAATGTTAGGCCAATTGTTTGACATGTTCCACGTCGTGCCGTAAACTTCTGCGCATTGTAGACAGATACATGGTGTAAGTCATTTAGCAATGTACGCAAAACCGCGCTCAGAACGACGTCGCCTACCTTACGATGAAGAGGTCGTAACGGGTTTTTTGTGCTGCGCATAGCGCGTCCATCATTTTCTTAGGAAAACCTTTAGCCCTGACCTCGTGAAATAATTGAGGCCAGGGCTTTTTTACTGATAAGGAGTAGTTGTGAGCGAAAAAATCAAAGTGGGAGTCTACGGTGCGGCAGGTTATGCGGGCCAGGATATGGTCGAACTGCTGCTTAATCACCCCCATGTCGAACTCATTTTTGCGACGTCAAGTACATCCGCAGGGGAAATCGTACCCAATACAGACCTGCGTTACGTACCTGCGGGAGATGTCACCATGACCGATGCCGATCTGGTCATTCTGGCACTGCCGCATGGGGCATCGGCTGTGGCTGCTAAGCAAGCTGTCGATAATGGCGTACGTGTGCTTGACCTCTCAGCCGACATGCGGCTGGATACCGCTGAGTCATATAAGCAGTGGTATGATCTCGACCATCCACACCCTGAATTGCTGGATGCACCTTATGGTCTGCCAGAAATTAACCGCGATGCTTTGCGTAATGTGCAGAAAGTCGCCGTGCCCGGTTGTTACCCGACCACAACCTTACTTGGCTTGTATCCGCTGCTGGCAATGGATGCCCTTGATGCCAATGCGCCTATCATTGTCGATGCCAAATCCGGCGTGACCGGAGCAGGTCGCACGCCCAAGCCTAACACGCACTTCGTCACCGTCCATGACAATCTGACGCCCTATAAGACCGGGCGCAAGCATCGCCACGTTGGTGAAATTGAGCAGGAAATCGCCAAAATTACGCCATCGCATGGGATCTTGATCTTCTGCCCGCATCTTTTGCCCGTTGCCCGTGGCTTGATGGCCAGCATCTACGTTACGCTCAACCATCGCATCACCAGCGACCGCGTCCATAGCCTGTATACCAACCACTATGCAGACGAACCGCTTGTTAATGTGCTGCCCTTAGGGGTTGATGCCCAGCTAAAGGATGCTGTGCTATCCAATCACTGCACGATCAGTATCACGCCCGTGACGGATCATCAGGTCCACATCACCAGCGTGACCGACAACCTGCGTAAAGGTACAGCATCGCAGGCCATCCAGTGTTTGAATTTGATGTATGGGTTTGAAGAAACCCTCAGCTTGATATAGGCCAGCACGATGACGGAAACCTGGATTATCAAGATTAGTGGGCATCAACTGGATGACGAGGCCTTTTTGCAAGATTTTGCCTCGACCATTGCCCAACTGCCGCACCGCGTCGTCTTGATACACGGGGGCGGCAAGGAAATCAGTCAGTTACAGGGCCGGTTGGGTCTGGAACCGCATTTTGCCGATGGCATCCGTGTGACCGATGCGGAGTCCCTTTCCTTAGTAGAGATGGTCCTCTGCGGCCTTGTTAACAAACGCTTGGTCCGCTTATTGGTGGAACAGGGCACTGGCGCAATTGGCCTCAGCGGTGTGGATATGGGCCTCATTGAAGCGGAAAAGCTCGCACATCCCACTATCGACATGATGTTCACGGGACAGATCAAGGCCGTAAACGTGGAGCCACTCCAGGGCTTGCTGCAATCCGGCTTGCTGCCTGTGATTGCACCGATTTGCTATGGACAGGACCACAACTACAACGTCAATGCGGACCATGTCACCGGGGCATTGGCAGCGGCTCTGGGTGCAGACCGTGCGTTTTTCATCAGTAACGTGCCCGGTGTTATGGCCGATGGCGCTGTCATCGACCAGCTTACGCCGCAACAAACGGAGCAGCTCATTACCGATGACGTCATCGTCGGTGGCATGATTCCCAAGGTGCGCACGGCCCTTGAAGTGCTCAATGAAGGTGTGGGGCGGGTCATCATTACCGACCTCAACGGCTTACAGAATCAGACAGGTACGACTTTTTTAGAGGGGAAATAAAAGAGGATGAGTGATATGTTGGGTTCAAAGGCGGCTGTAAAGGCGTCGAACGATTATCATGTGCAGACGTACGTACGGCCCGAATTTGTCATCGCTCGCGGTGAGGGCATGACGATTTACGACGATGAAGGCCACGCCTATACCGATTGGGTGGCGGGTATTGCTGTCAATGCACTGGGCTACGGTGATCCGGGTGTTGCTGCGGCGATTACCGAGCAGGTGAATACAGGCGTCCTGCATACCAGCAATCTGTACCACACGGAGCCGCAGTCCCGCCTCGCACAGACGCTCGTTGAAAAGTCCTTTGCGGATCGCGTCTTTTTCTCCAATAGTGGTGCTGAAGCCAACGAAGGCGCTCTGAAGTTTGCTCGTCGTGTGGCGTATGACAGCGGCAATCATGATAAAACAGGCGTCGTCACCTTTAGCGAAGCCTTTCATGGCCGGACGCTTGCGGCACTTTCCATGACGCCCAAGGAAAAATATCAGAAGCCCTTCAAACCCTTGATGGATCAAGTGACTGTGGGTGAGTTCAACAATGTTGAGAGCGCCAAGGCCTGCATCAACGACAATACCGTTGCCGTCATTCTGGAACCGATTCAGGGTGAAGGAGGCATCAACGTTGCCACTGACGAGTTCATGGTAGCCGTTCGTCAGCTATGTGATCAACACAAAGCCATCCTCATTTATGATGAAATTCAGTGTGGTATGGGCCGTACCGGAACCTTGTGGGCTTATGAGCAAACCCCGGTCGCTCCTGACATCATGACGATTGCCAAGCCACTGGCTGCTGGCTTGCCGATTGGGGCGATCCTGTGTACAGAAACCATTGCTGAGCATATTCACCCTGGTGATCATGGTTCAACATTTGCGGGTGGTCCCGTTGTGACCCGTGTCGCTGACTACGTCGTCGGGCGCATCAGCCAACCGGAATTCTTGGAGCATGTGACGGAAGTCGGCACATATCTTATGGAACGGCTGGAAGAGATCAACAGTCCGCATATTGTGGAAATTCGCGGCAAGGGTTTAATGGTCGGTATGCAATTGAATGTGCCTGCCGCGCCTATTATCCAGGCTGGCTATGAACATGGTTTGCTGCTCGTCAATGCAGGTACGGAAACAGTACGCTTCATTCCGCCGTTAATTGCTGAAAAAGCCGATGTCGATGCCCTTATTGAGAAACTCGTCTCGATCCTGGAGTCTATCAATGTCTGAGTCCGTGAGTAGTGAAGTGAAAATTACTAATTCGATAGACGGTGTCGCTGGCTTTTCAGTAGCTGGCGTCCATGCGGGACTGAAAAAAGAGGGCGCGCTCGATTTCGCCATCATCGCCAGTGACCGTCCGAGTGTAGCTGCTGGTGTTTTTACGCGCAATACGGTCAAAGCGGCTCCGGTGCTGCTTACCATGCAGCGTGCTGCTGAACATGGTGAAGACATCCGCGCGATAGCCATCAATACCAAGAGCGCCAATGCTTGCACTGGCGAAGAGGGCATGGCCAATGCGGAAAAAATGGCCCGACTCGTTGCCGGCCAGATTGGTATCAACGCTCAGCAGGTGATGGTGATGTCGACGGGTGTTATTGGTACCCAGTTGCCCATGGCCAAAATCGAAAATGGGGCGCAACTGGCTGGTAAATCCCTGGGCAATGACTGGCAAGCTGCGGCTACCGCTATCATGACCACCGACACGCGGCCCAAATTGGCGTCTGTCACCATATCGACCGCGCAAGGCGAGTACACTATCGCTGGAATTTCTAAAGGGTCCGGTATGATTGCCCCCAATATGGCTACCATGCTGGGTGTCGTCGTGACCGATGCCGAATTGTCGCAGCCTTTTGCTCAGCAAGCCGTCCGTACCGGGGCCGATGCCAGCTTCAACCGCGCTATTGTCGATGGCGATACCAGCACCAATGACATGGTTGTGTTGATGGCGAATGGTGCTAGCGGTGTCAGCATCGACCAGATGGAAAGCGCTGATGGCCAGCAGTTCCAGGCTGCACTGAATGAAGTCATGATGTCATTGGCCAAGCAGGTCGTCCGTGATGGTGAAGGCGTCAGTAAATTCATTAGCCTGCATATCAACAATGCAGCTACTGCCGAAGATGCTCTACAGATCGGTCGCACAATTGCCAACTCGCCCCTGGTGAAAACAGCCTTTTTTGGCAATGATGCCAATTGGGGCCGCATTATGGCAGCAGCGGGCCGCTCTGGCGCAGCACTCGATCATCATCTTGCGCATCTTTATTTCGCAGTAGGCGAGGATAGCACCGACGATGCCCTGTGTTTGTTCGCCAATGGCCAACCTACAGACTACTCAGAAGAAGAAGCGACACGTATTATCAAGCATAGTGATGTGACCGTGATCCTGGATTGTGGCATGGGCGATGCATCTTGCCGCCTATGGACTTGCGATCTCAGTCACGAGTACGTATCCATCAACAGTGACTATCGCAGCTAAACGCAAATAAACATCAAATTGATCCGTTAGTGGATATGAGGTAAAGCATGACCAACGCGGTACTGGTATTGGAGGACGGGCGCATATTCCCCGGTGTGGGTTTTGGTGCACAGGGCGTCATGACTGGCGAAGTCGTTTTCAATACGTCGATGACAGGTTATCAAGAGATTTTGACGGACCCGTCATATCATAAGCAAATTGTCACGATGACGGTGCCCCATATCGGTAACACGGGCATCAACCTGGAAGATATGGAGTCCCACCGGGTTTGGGTGGCTGGCTTTGTGGTCCGATCTCTCAGCCCGATTGTCAGCAATTGGCGCCATCACGTGGACCTGGATACTTACCTGCGGGACCAAGGCGTCATTGGCATCTCGGAAGTCTCAACACGAGCCTTGGTGCGCCATATTCGGGATAAAGGCGTGATGCGGGCGGCCATCGCCTATGGCCACGGTGCCCGTGACCCACAAGCCCTGATCGAAATAGCACGTCGTTCCCCGGATATGTCGGGCTGGAATCTGGTCGATGATGTCACCACAACAGAACCATATAACTGGACCGAGCATAGCAACAAAGCCTGGTATGCCGAACATGCCTCGAATGGCGAGAGCCCGCTGGTTGTGGCCTATGACTACGGCATCAAGAGCAATATTCTGCGTATGATGACTGACCGCGGCATTCGCGTAACCGTCGTTCCAGCCCAGACACCCGTCGATGAAGTGCTGGCCATGCAGCCTTCAGGTGTCTTCTTGAGCAATGGCCCTGGTGACCCAGCGGCGGTTGATTATGCCATTGATAACGTCAAGAACCTGCTCGGTGAAGTTCCCATCTTTGGTATTTGCCTGGGACACCAGATTTTAGCGCTGGCCCTCGGCGGAAAAACAGAAAAGATGCAGTTTGGCCATCGTGGTGGTAACCAGCCTGTGAAGAACTTACTCACGGGCAAGGTCGAAATCAGTGCGCATAATCATGGGTTTGCTGTCTCTGCTGAGAGTGATCTGCACGACACCGAAGTCACGCATGTCAACCTGAACGACAACACCATCGAGGGCCTACGGCATACGAGCCTCAAAGCTTTCAGCGTGCAATATCACCCAGAAGCTTCACCGGGCCCGCATGATTCGCTGTATCTGTTCGATGAGTTTGTCAATTCCGTTAAAGATCAAGTTCCTGAATAACGACATTCGCAAGAGCGTCAATCCGTACGCATAAACATAACAACCCAATCAACTAATCAGTCAGTTCTCAACGGAAGCATCTATGCCAAAACGTACAGATCTCAAGACGATTATGGTGATCGGCTCCGGCCCGATTGTGATCGGCCAGGCCAGTGAATTTGATTATAGTGGTGTGCAGGCATGTAAAGCGCTGCGTGCGATGGGGTATCGCATTGTCCTGGTGAACAGCAACCCGGCCTCGATTATGACGGACCCTGAGTTTGCCGATGCGACCTATATCGAACCGATGACAGTCGAGATGGCCGAGCAAATCATTGCTACCGAAAAGCCCGATGCCATTCTGCCGACTGTCGGTGGCCAAACCGGCCTCAATTTAGCGCTGTCCCTTTCAGAAGCGGGCGTGCTCGATAAGTACGGCGTCGAACTCATTGGTGCCTCAATGGATAGCATCCGTGTCGCAGAGGACCGTGAGCTGTTCAAGAACACCATGACCGAAATTGGCTTGCAATCGCCACCCAGTCAGGTGGTCGGTTCAGTCGAAGCCGCCCTGGCCTTTGTCGAAGAAATCGGCTACCCGACGCTGATACGCCCCTCGTTTACCCTGGGCGGCAGCGGCGGTGGTGTCGCTTACAATGAAGAGCAATTGCACGAAGTCGTTGAGCGTGGTATCCGCCTTAGCCCGGTGAATCAGGTGCTGATCGACAAGAGTTTGCTTGGTTGGAAAGAGTACGAACTCGAATTGATGCGTGATGGCGTCGGTAATTTCGTGGTCGTCTGCTCGATTGAAAACCTTGATCCAATGGGTGTTCATACTGGCGATAGCATCACCGTCGCGCCAGCCCAAACGTTGACCGACAAAGAACTCCAGCGTCTGCGTAATATGTGCCGCGCCATTTTTGATCGCATCGGCATTACAACGGGTGGGGCCAACGTTCAGTTTGCCATTAACCCGGAAGATGGGGACGTCTATGTCATTGAGATGAACCCGCGTGTGTCGCGTTCGTCGGCGCTGGCCAGTAAAGCCACCGGGTTCCCCATCGCCAAGATTGCGGCGTTGGTCGCTGTCGGCTTGACACTTGATGAGATCAAGAACGATATTACCCGCGTAACGCCTGCCAGCTTTGAGCCGTCGCTGGATTATGTCGTTGTCAAAATCCCACGTTGGGACTTCAAGAAGTTCCAGGGTGTCGATGAAATTCTTGGCCCGCAGATGAAAGCTGTCGGTGAAGTGATGGCTATTGGCCGTACCTTCACCGAGTCGCTACAAAAGGCCGTTCGCTCTTTGGACATCGGTATGTCCGGCCTGGGTAGTAAAGTGGATGCGGTAGAGAATGTCAGTGCTTTGCGCATTGCGACGGCCCAGCGCCTCTATCAGGTAGCGACTGCTCTCAGGAACGGCGCAACACCAGAGGAAATCACCCGGGAAACACAATTTGATCCCTGGTTTGTCCAGCAGATTGCCCAAACGATTGGCATCCTGGATACGGTGCTGAGCAAGGGCCTCAAGCTGGGAGACCTGGATGCGGAGGACTTCCGCAAGCTCAAACAATATGGCTTCAGTGATATTCACATTGCGCAGCTTATCGGCTCTGATGAACGTGCGGTACGCCAGCAACGTAAAGACCTGGGCGTTACTGCCAATTACTATCGCGTGGATACCTGCGCAGCGGAGTTTGAAGCGCACACACCTTATCTCTATTCGACATACGAAGATGACGACGAGGTGTTCCGTTCAGATAAACCCAAAGTCATGATCTTGGGTGGCGGACCCAATCGTATTGGGCAGGGCATTGAATTTGACTATTGCTGTGTTCATGCCTGTTTCGCTCTCAAGGACATGGGCTACGAAACGATCATGGTCAATTGCAACCCGGAAACAGTCAGCACGGATTACGACACCGCCGACCGACTTTACTTCGAGCCGTTGACCGCCGAAGATGTTATGAACATCATTGACATTGAGCAACCAGAAGGCGTTCTTGTCCAGTTTGGCGGTCAGACACCGTTGAACATCGCCAACGATTTGCAAGAAATGGGCGCACCCATCTGGGGCACGACTGTCGATACCATTGATCTGGCTGAAGACCGCAAGCGCTTTAACGCCTTGATGAGCCAGCTTAATGTGCTACAACCGCCTGGAACGACCGTACTCAGTCGGGAAGATGCTCTTAAAGGTGCTGCTGAGATTGGTTATCCGGTGTTAGTCCGTCCGAGTTATGTGCTCGGCGGTCGCGGTATGGCCATCGTCTTTGACGAAGACCAGCTCAATCAATGGCTCGATAAAAACGTGGAATGGTCTGGCCATCCGGTGCTGATCGATCACTTTTTGGATGATGCCTTTGAGGTTGATGTGGATGCCATCTCTGATGGTCAACACGTCAACATCGGTGGGATCATGCAGCATATTGAAGAAGCTGGTGTCCATAGTGGCGATTCAGCTTGTGTGCTGCCGCCCTATAAGATTAGCCAGTATCATCTGGATATCATCCGCGACTACACGCAGCGCATTGGTAAAGCAATGGAAGTGCGCGGCCTGTTCAACATCCAGTTCGCCGTCAAAGATGATGACGTCTACGTCCTGGAAGTTAATCCGCGCGCTAGCCGGACCGTACCCTTTGTCAGCAAGGCGACCGGACATCCTTTGGCGCGTTACGCCGCCCAGATTGCCGCTGGGAAAACCTTAGGGGACCTGAACTTCCTGGCTGAGCCGCACGTCGATGGTTTCTTCGTTAAGGAAGCTGTGTTGCCGTTCCAGAAGTTCCCGATGGTCGATGCCCTGCTTGGCCCAGAAATGCGCTCCACGGGTGAGGTCATGGGCCATGCCAGCAGCTTTGGCCACGCTTTCGTCAAAGCGCAGATGGCCGCTAATATGCCTTTGCCGTTGTCTGGCTCGGTATTTATCAGCGTGAATGACTTCGATAAAGGCAGCGTTGCGCGTATTGCGCGTGACTTGCATCAGATGGACTTCAAGATTGTGGCAACGGAAGGCACGGCTGAATATCTCAATAAGGCGGGTATTCCGACAACGCGCATCAATAAAGTCGCGGAGGGCTCGCCGCATGTGGTCGATGCTCTGCGTCATGGTGAAATTCAACTGGTCATTAACACGCCCCTGGGTATGCAGGCCCACGAAGATGGCGCTGCCATCCGCAGCATGTGCTATCAGGTTAGTGTGCCGTTGGTGACCACCATCAGTGCGGCGATGGCATCGCTCCAGGGCATCAAACGCATGAAGCAGAAACCGCTGCATGTGCGTAGTCTGCAAAAACATCACGCCATCAATGAACTGGCCTGATGCGTCGCGTTGTTTTGATCCACACTTGGACGCTGTTCGGTGCTACCGCTGCAATGGCGTTCCACATCTTTATCACAGCAGCAGGGGACAGGTGGCTGTCCCCTGAACGCTTTGGCGATGCGCTGGGTTATGGTCTGATTTTTGGCCATATAGTCGCGTTGATGGCTGTTGGCGTTCATCTGTCATCGACCCGAATCCAGCCCGCGCTACTTCGAATGGTTATCACAGGCGGGGTAGGCACTGCACTGGGAACAGTTGCCTGGGCATCGCATACCGTCCTGTATCTTCGCAATACCTCGCCTGACATCCTTATCCTCGTTCTAGGTGGTGTTGGGCTGACTGTTGGCATAGTCACCCAGAACGTGTTTCGCATACCCCGCGTTATATCGACCATCATTGCGTTTATCGGCATTTTTGCAGCGGTGATGCTCACTTATCTGAACTTCGACACATACCGCCTCGCGCCCCAGCCGCCGATGGCGCTGCTGTATTTCAAGCCAGAATACCCCACATTGGTCTGGCTAGTTGCCGGGATGTTTGCAGCACTGATTGCTGTAACCAGTACGTTTTCTTTTGAAAATCGGCCGGTGCAGTCGTAACTCAGTCGGTATCGACTATAGCCGTTGCCCCCGGATGATAGTCATCCAGAATAGACCCGCCGATGAACTCGCGCAGCAGCGAAGTGTCGGGAACAAGCTGCATCTGGTCGAGGTTGAGTGGTGTCACCCAACGTAAAAAGCTCAAGAGACGATTAGCCTCGATGTGTGGCCTTGTCCTCGGCTCGACTTGTAACAGCAGGGGTTCCGCCAACCGCCTGAGTGCGGTTAGCTCATACGGCAACGCTGAATTGAACATGGCATCGGCATTTTCCTGATAGGGGAAGATATTGGTCTTTTCCCCTCGGCGAACGCTGGGCCATCGCGCAATCGTATCTGTCGCACTGTAACCTCGGCGTCGGGCATCACGCACGATGCGTCGTAGCAGGCGCACATCTGTTGTCGAAACGCGATTGTGTAAATCAATGTTGAGCTGTGTCAACGCCGAGACATACACTCTGAAGATTCGCTCCGCAGGGATGGCTGGCACCAGGTTCGGATTCAGGCCATGAATGCCTTCCACGATGATGACCTGGCGATCATCAAGCTGAATCTCTTTTCCAGCTTCGCTTTTGCCTGTGAGGAAGTTGAAATTGGGTATTTGGACCCGTTCGCCGTCCATCAACTTTATCAGGTTCTCGTTGAAAAGGGGCAGATTCAAGGCATGGATCGACTCGAAGTCATAATCGCCATTTTCATCACGAGGGGTATGTTCCCGATCAACGAAGTAGTTGTCTAGTTCCAGGGTGAACGGGTGCAGCCCATGCGCCAGCAATTGGATCGCTAGCCGCTTGGCGAAGGTAGTCTTGCCCGATGAGGAGGGTCCGGCAATCAGGACCAGGCGCGTGCCGCTGTCGTAACGGCTGACAATCTGCGACGAGATGGACGCCACATTTTGTTCATGCAGCGCTTCTGCTACCAGGATCAATTCCTGGATGCGGTCTTGTGTGACGACCTGATTCAAGCGGCCAATGTCCTCCACGCCGAGCCGCTCAAGCCATTGATCTGTCTGCCGGAATACGGTGATGAGCTTGCTCAGCGTAGTAATGGGCTGCATGACATCTGGGTTTTCCTTGCGTGGATATTGCAGGATGAACCCACCGTTTGCCGGGACGAGCTTGAATGTTTGTAGGTAGGCTGTCGAGGGAACCATATAGCCGTAGTAGTAATCGTCTCGTCCCCGCAGCCGATACATGGTAATGGTATCTTGATGCCGGAACCGCAGCAAGCGGACTTTATCCAGTTCGCTGCGTCGTTTGAACAAGTCGCGTGCTTCATCGATAGTGATGCTGCGTTTTGTAATCAAGTCGTCATTATCAACGATGGCACGCATATGCGCTTCTAGCTTCTTAATGTCATCTTCTGTGACGGGTTGTCCAATTAGCTCACAGTAATAACCGCCATCTGGTATGGCGTAATTGACGCTCACGGTCGTTCCCGGCCACAATTCTTCTATCGCTGTAACCATCAGCAGCACAAGTGAACGACGATAAATCCGGCTGCCATCGCTGTTCGCAAGCGTGATCGGCTGCACGTGCATATCGGTACTCACTTGATGGGTAAGCTCTAGCAATTTGCCATTGCCTACCGCTGCAAGTAGCTCAGCGGTAGGTGTAATTTTCGATAAATGGAGGCCCTCTGTCAGAAAGGTCTCCAGGGTAGTGCCATAAGGCCCCGACAGGATTGTGCCATCATCCAGGGTAATACGGACCTCATCACGGGGTTTTGAAAGAATAATACTCGTTTGATTCATTACGATCTTCGATCTATCTATGGTACGACTAATAACCTATGTTATACTGAACTTCTAAATCTGAGGCTCAATAGTACACAACTCAGGTTCAAATATGTCTGATGATTTGAAGCCCAATCCGTCTACTGAAGACACGTCTATCGAGAATAAGGACGCTGCCGAAGTAGCTATCGACTCTACTGATCACCTCGCAGATTCAGCGGAAACTGATTCCTTTGAAACTGCACAGCCCAAGACATCATCCGATACCCCGGAATCAGCAGAAGCTTCTGTAGAGGCTCCTGATTCTGATGTATCCTCAACTGAAGAAGCGACTCTAGATGACGAAGAATCGTCAGTTGACGAGGACAAAACATCTACCGCGACTGTGTCGGGTATTAAGTCCGCCCGCGCCATTCCTTCAATCACCAAAACGGATACTATGGTAGCTGCAAAGTCTAAATCAGGCGATAGCGATTCTGATGAGGCCAAAGAAACCTCTGAGATAGAGGCGGTCTCGCCAGATGATTCCGATGCAGATGGGGCAGATGATAAAGAAGCGGCCTCGGAAAAGAAGCCGTTTGATCCACCGCCAACGCAACGCAAGCGATTCAAAGAAGTTCGTCTGGATGCCCTGCGAGAGAAACTAGAAGGCATGGCGGATGACGAGCCTGCAAAGGACACACCTTCAGAGGATGCGGCATCTGCTACGGAAAGTGCAAAAGCATCTATAGGAGAATCGTCTGAGGCGGCGCAAGATGCCAAAGAAGAAACCCCTGCTGAAGAAGTTCCCGCTGATGAAAAGGTGACAGGCGAACTAGATCCGTCTACTGCTTCTGATCCGGCGAAAGAGCGACCTGATACCAACCCGATGCACCCATCGACCCGTCAGCCGCGTAAGCCGCATTCCTGGCAGTTGCAGCGTAATGCTGCCGATAAGCCAGAAACCAAAGACGACGAAGAATTTCCTTCGGTGTCTATTGATCTGGATACGGACAAGCTCCAATCGGATAAAGTCGATCCCTCGGTTTCTGGTGCTAAGGCGATGCCTGGTATGGTATCTCAGCCTGCTCCCCAGGAAAAAGACAAACAAGAACAAGATAATATCGACAAGACCAAGCCGCCCAGTGCGATTGAAGAGGGCGATGAGCAGGGTAAACGCTCGTCTTTTACCTTCAAAATGACGGGCGATAAGCTGGATCGCGATACGGCTGTGCTATCCAAAGAAAATCCCTCTTTCCAGCGGGCGCTTAGCAAGCAAGAAGCCCCCGATGGCACATCAACATTGGGTGAACAGCGTGAAGTGATTCTTGTCATTCGCGGCATGATCGAACGCCTGATTATTTCAGAAAAAGAGCCGTTTAAGCTGGGACGCTTTGAGCCAGGACGTAAACAGGATAACGAAATCGATCTCACCCCCTATGGTGCGCTGGATCGCGGAGTATCTCGCGTCCATGCTCAACTAGAACTCAGTGGTAACAACCTTTATGTGTCTGACCTGGGTAGCACCAATGGAACCTACCTTGCCGGGGCGCGTTTGGATCCAAACCAACCTGCGCTGCTCCACAAAGGCGATGACTTGCTGATTGGTCGGCTTTCTGTTCAGGTGATGTTCCGTTAAGTGACTTCGACAGACCCACAGTGACGAGTGGATAGTGGCGCTTCAGGTGCTACCTTATGTTTGCTGTACAAGACGACAGGGATAAAGCCTCTATGCCGCAAAGCCATAAAAAGCTTCTCAAAGAAGTCCTCATTGATGAGGAAACCCTTCGTAACCGTGTTGTGGAGCTTGGCCAGACGATAACCAGAGATTATGCGGATTGTAAAGACTTGCTGCTCATTTGTATCCTCAAGGGCGGTGTCATGTTCCTGTGTGATTTAGCGCGCCACATCGACATACCTCATTCGATGGATTTTATGGCAGCCAGCAGCTACGGTATCGGTGCCCGTACCTCAACGGGCACAGTTCGCATCGACATGGACATTACCTCGCATATTCAAGATCGCCACGTCCTGATTGTGGAAGACATCATCGACAGTGGCTATACGCTACATTTTGTGATGCAAACGCTCCAGGCGCGTAAACCTGCCAGTTTGAAGTTATGCACCTTGCTCAACAAAGCCTCCCGCCGAGAAGTAGACATCACTGTCGACTATGTCGGCTTTGAAATTGAGAATAAGTTCGTGTTTGGGTACGGTCTGGATTTAGACGAGAAATATCGCAATTTACCATTCATTGGCGTTGTTGACGAAGAAGCACTCAAGAATGGTATTTGACCTCACGCCGCGCTTGCCGACCCATCGACCTTTACTGTGGCCGGATTGGATACTCGATCTACAAGAGATCCTGGCCCAGGAAGATGGCCTGCCGGAAATCTACATCGTGGGTGGGGCAGCCCGTGATGCCTTGTTGCGCCGCCCGGTCAAGGATGTGGATCTGGCGACACCGACAAATGCCATACGTCTGGCTCGTCGCATCACCGATCTGTTAAATGGTGACATCTATGTGATGGACGAGGAACGCGGTGTTGCTCGTGTTTTCTTCCGTGCTCCGCAAAACCCTTCAGGCGCAGAAGAATTGCTCACCCTGGATATTGCTGACTTCAGAGCCGATTCGTTGCTTAATGATCTGCTTGAGCGTGACTTCACTCTGAATGCTATTGCAGTCAATTTTCTGGATGACCTTACGCGCATCATTGACCCGCTCAATGGTGAAGCTGATGCCAATAGTCATATCCTGCGTCGATGCAATCCGAATGCGCTTGCGAGCGACCCGATTCGTTGTTTGCGCGGCGTTCGCCAGAGTGTCCAACTTGGGACACGCATTGAGCCTGAAACATTGGCCGACATGCGCCGCCTCGCACCCAAGATTACCGATACATCACCTGAGCGCATCCGAGATGAGCTTTTCAATTTGCTGGCTTTAGAAAGACCTTTTTCAGGTCTGCGGGTTGCCAAAGCGGTCGGTGTGCTGGATGCGATCCTGCCAACTGTTGCAGCACTATCCAATGATGAGTGGCTGCTTGCACTCAACGCGACCGAGCGTCTGACAAACATCGTGCTGGCTATCAGCTTTCGTCGTACCGAAGATACGGCAGCGGTCTTTGACTTGGGCATGCTGGTCATGCAGTTTGACCGCTACCGCGAGCCGCTTAACCAGTACATTTTTGAGAAGTGGCCCAATAATCGCTCGAATAGAGGGCTTCTTTTGTTGGCGACGTTGGCCTATCACGTCGGTCCAAAAAAACAGATTGCCAGCCAGATAGCGGATACCCTGCGCCTCAGTGCCCCGGAGAAAAAACGGCTGGTGGGCTATGTCCTGGCTGCTCAAGTCGTCATCAATATGACCTCGACTGATGTTCTCACATTGCATCGCTATTGGTACCGATGGCAAGAAGCAGGCATCGGCGGCATTTTGATTGCCTTGGCCAGCGCTCGTGCTTCATACAATCTGGAACTGCAGCAAAATTTGTGGTTACAACTCATTGATCGGGCCAGGGCGCTTTTGTCTGCGTACTACGACCTGCATGACGAAATCGTCGCACCATCGCTTCTGGTCGATGGTCATATGCTTAAAGAGCATTTGAACATCACCGATGGTCCGATTATCGGGGAACTACTGACGCTGATCCGTGAAGGCCAGGTGACCGGAGACGTGACCACGCCAGAGCACGCGATTCAGCTTGCGAGTGAACATCTTTCTAGTCAGGGCTAGTTGCTGTTGGTGATCAGGCGTTCATAGAAGATCAGCAGCGTTTTGCCATACACCCGTCGATCATACTCTTGAATGTTGTCGAAGAAAACAGCCTCGTCTTCCGATGGATCAATCTGGACGATTACGACCGTATCGCCTGCAACCCAGGCGGGATTTGCGTCCAACTGCTTGAGTGTTTCCAGCCACAAACCTTTGTATTGGGGTGGGGCGATGTAAATATAATCGTAGTCGCGCTCCGGGGATTTCTTGATTAATGACAGGGCATCCATCCCCAGGACTTGCGCGTTTTCTTCTAGTGACGTGGTTTTGAGATTGGCGCGAATGGTTTGCAGCGCTTTGCGGTCGAGTTCGTTGAATAGCGCAAATTTGGCTCCGCGGCTCAACGCCTCAATGCCAACGCTACCCGTACCGGCGTACAGATCAAGGAGCTGGCTCCCGACGATATGCGGTCCCAGTATGCTGAACAGGGCCTCTTTCACCCGGTCCATGATGGGACGGGTGCTGTCACCAGGGACAGGCTTGAGCCTTTTTCCTTTGGCACTACCCGCAATGACGCGTAAAGACATTATTCGAGTCTCATTTCTACCGCATCTCGTGCGGCTCGTAAGTTCGATAGGGCACTGGTCACGCGCAAGGCATCGCCTGTACCCAGGATAAATCGCCGCCGCTGTGTTTCCGCAATAGTTCGCCGCACGGCATCGCGGATAATATGTGGTGTTCCCATATGGAGCTGTGCTTCCGCACTCAAGCCCCCCATGATAGCACCCGCAAACGCCGCTCGTCCCCACATAATATCTGGTTCAACTTCTGGAACATTCCAGGACAGAACTTGCACTGGATAGCCTGACACATAGCCAACCATCGGCGCATTCCCCCGCAATTCGACGATATTCAACCAGAATTGAGGGGGCATATCACCAAGAATGGCCCAATCATATGTTGCGCCGAATTCGCCATACTCATCCTGCGTCATGAACCCGAGGTCGGCATGTTCCATCACATAATGGAAGCCATCAATGGACAATCGCTGGAGTTCAGCCGTCAAACGCAATGAAGAGTCCGTGATGACATTAAGGCCGGTTTTCACACGTTCCGGTTGGCGACGTAGATGATGGATGAGTTGCTGGGGTCCAGCTAGTTTCGCGGCCAAAGCCAGTGGGTTGTATAGCTGGAAGATAATAGGCGTCTCGTCCTTGATTTGCTCTTTGACGAGTCGAACGCAATCAAGTTGCTGACTGATGACGCCTCGCGTTGGCTCAAGTACGCGCAATTCGGTCCAATCCAGGGAGCGCGTGATGGGGCGCTTGATGATGGTCCGTGCGCCGTTAAGCTGCCCATCCCAGATATCCTGAACCCCATAATCCATGACGGCATAATTGGTGGCAGGCGCAATAATCAGGGCATCCCAATCGAATTGCTTTTGGAAAGCAATGAGAGCTTTGGCGAGGTCCGCTGCCCGTTGGTCATCACCTGGCCAGTGGCGATACAAAATAACCGGCGTACGGTCAACTGTATCGCCAGACACGGCTGCAAGAAGGCGTTCTCGCTTGTTCATGGCTCAGGTTATGATCGTGAAGAAATGACTATGACAGCGATGTTAGGACTCTTCAGCTAGCGCGTCGATATCTACTGACGCGCCCAATTCTGCCAGTCGTTGGCTAATCATACGCTGCAACAGCAGATAGCGATCATCTTCGTAGGTATCGAGGTCGTTGGCCCCGTGATGCCCATCGACAACAGACGTAACATCAACGGCCTTCAGGGAAGTAGTCGCTAGCTCAAGCGCCTTCTGGAAAGACTCAATAGCGGTAGCGGTGTTGCCGTTGCCATGATGTGCCAGACCAATACCATAGAGCGCATCGATATTGTTGGGGGTTTTGCGCAGAACTTCATCGAACATATCGATTGCTGCGGCATAGTCGTGGTTACGGTGTAAACGCCACGCTTGGCCGATGCGTTCTTCAGTCGGCATCGTAGACATAGTCTGGCTCCTTATTTCATTACAGTGTCGCTAGGTTAACTGACGTGATTGACGATAACGTGTTGTCAACTGCTTGGTTGAATGTGCTGCATATTGTACAGAGCCACTCAGTGGTTGACAAGCAAAACATGCAGGCCATGTCGGCATTGGTATGGACGCTGCTTATTCAGGTACGACTGTAATCACCTGTGCCAATGTTAATTGCCTGCCCAGTTCATTGCCAACGCGATCAAAGAATGTCAATGGGCTGGTGCGGTCACAGGTGATGTCATCCCCTGTATACTCTCGGCAATTCTCGACGATCACACTCAATGTGTAACGACCCGGTTCAATATCGTCCGGCAATGTGATGGTGATGTCATCAACGTACAGTTGATCACGAAGCCAACGCCGACTTGGAATGTGACTGACCATATCTAGGCTGCTTTGCCAGTGAATACTACCAGAAAAGACATCGCGCAAGACGAGATATCGATAGAAATTGTCTTGCAGCCGGACACTGGTCCGCCAGTGGATCGTCGCGTTTAGCGTATCGTCTGGTGTAACGGTGATTTGGCTTAGCTTCAGCGTATACGCCTCCAGGCCAATATCACTGCGGTTTCTCAAAAGCGTTGTGCCGATTAAAGACGAAGCCGGTTGTGCGCGCAGCGGCGAAGACTCATTTGCATCCGATAAGGCAATAATAGCCAGTGCGAGCAGGAGTGACGCGGCCAGCAGCCGTGCGTCTTCGATGACGAGCAACCTGTCTTCGACGTAGGGTGATGTTGTTTTGTTCTGCTGACGTCGTCGGACAAACAGCGCCAATAATACCAAACCAGCAAAGCTTATTGCTGTCGAAACTCGTTGAATAGCCGTCATGCTCAGGCTGATGTGTAGTTCCCCAGGTCCGCGTAAAGTCGGCAGCGACAAAAACATGAAGCCCGTGTCAGGGTCTTCGTCAAGTTTAACTAGCTGACGGTCAACATATGCCTGCCAACCCGGATAGTAGTTTAGGTTCAGCGTAATCGTCTGGGCAGATGTTGGGCGTATCTGGTAGGTTTGCTCGTGGGTGCCGTTGTGTATCAGCGTTGCTAGGCTTTGTGTACGTCGATATGATCCAAAGCGAATGAGATCGTCATTCAATGTCGTGGTTGAACGCAAGTGTTGTATCGCTGACTTGGGTATGGGGACAGGCTCCCAGGGCATAACTGTTGCGTAGCCATAGCCAAGCTGCTCGAATCGCATTATTGCTTGTGGGCTGGGTTGTTCAATTACGCCAGATGGACTCGGTACGAAAAAGACTTGCGACGAAAATAGCAGGATGAATACGAGCATCATGCCATTGATCAGGCGACCATAACGCGCGGCAAATTGTTCCCGCCAGAAGATAAAACTTGTGCCGGAAATCGCGAAACAGAATGTAATCGGCCCCATAAGCCAGATGGTGTCAGAACCAAAGATAAGTGCAGTCGCTGTCAGGCTGATTCCGATGAGCAAGTACGCAAATGACAGACTGACGAAGCGCCGCCGTAGATACCAGGCACCGAGTCCCAGGCCATTTGTCATGAGGATAGCCCAACCCAGTGTCACTTGTGGCTGCAGGTTGGCGAGGATGGGATCAAGCGGTGAGATAGGTGCAACCAGCGATGCAAGTTGGATGGACGGTAATTGGATTGTTGCGGGTTGTGCAAGCCAATCAACAAGGTTCGCTTCAACAACAGCGGGCATCCAGTAGATCGTACCCACAATGATGCTAATGAACCATGCAATCAATAGGTTGAAGATCGATTTTGCGGAAAAGGTGAGGACAAGCGGTACTGCGAGTACGATCTCAATCAAGGCATAACGTGGGTCTGTTAGCAGCAGCAATGCGGATAAGAACGTAACTAGTGCCATATCGAGTGGTGCATTGTGCTTGCCCAGGCGGACTATCGCCCACAAGGCCGACGGCAGCAAGGCCAGTGCAACCATCGTCTGCAAATCACCCCAGGCGTGGGGTACGGTCAGCCCGACGTATGGACTCAGAATATACAGCGTGGCGGCGATGAGTCCGGCCCCTGCATTGAGCCGCTTCATGATGAAGCTATACATGCCTATGCTGGCAATACAAAATGACAGAACAAACACAACCCGCACAGCTAAAATAGGGTCATCTGTCAGCAAGACATGAATCAGGGCGGGTAGATAACTCGCAACAGGCGGCCTAAAGTTAGGGATGGGGGCGCCATAGCCGCCTGCACTATAGGCTGACCAACGCGGGTAGAGTTGTCCTTCTCGTAAGGACTCCGCAATTTCCCATGTTTGGTAGACAGCCCGTTCGCTGCCAGTCCCGCTTGGCAAGGTGCTGGCCGTGACAAACGGCCACGCCGCAGCCAGGCCAATCAGTAGTGCCAAGAGCACACCCCAATCCGTGCCGCGCATAGCACGACGCATCCAGTCGGGCTGGTCGTCTTTTGGGATGACGGGGACAGGGTTCATCATGTATTCTAGTGTATAGTGTATTCACTTTTTCAGTGACATTGATTTTGACGAGTTGTGATGAGTTCTCGCATTCAGGTCATGCCTGCTACGGTTGACCATCTTCCGCAGTTATCTGAGTATTGGTACGATGCAATGGCTCTCAGGCAGCAGCATCAGCCCCTGAGATTGAAACCCCGCGCCCGGCAGCATTGGGAGTCAGCGGCTACAACCTGGATACATGACGAGAGCACTTTCTTTTCTATAGCAACAGTCAATGACTCAATTCGTGGTTGTGTGGCTGTTGGCCTGGTTGATAATGCGCCTGGTTTGCTGCCAGACCAGATCGGTACTTTACTGGACTTTACTCTCGACATGCATGCGACTGACGCTGCGGGTGGCATAGGCCGTGAGTTGATCCGCGCGGCACAGGCCTGGTTGGTCGCCCAGGGTGTTGCGACATTGCGTGCGTATATCTCGCAGCCATCGTCTGTGGAACGTGCCTTTTGGATTGCGTTGGGTGCCAAACAAAAAGGAATTGTCTATTGTCTGCCAATTGGTTAATTCGGATGGCTGAATCCGAGCAAGATGCTCGCCTCATCGGTGAGTTATGGTCGCAGCTTGTTGATTACCATCTGGAATTGGATTCGAATATGCCCGTCGCTGCCGAAGATGGGGCTTATCGCTATGCGCAGCGCATTAGTCATAGCATGCATGATGCTTCGTCGCGTGTGCTTGTGGCTGATAGTCATGGTGAAATCATCGGATACGTGCTGGGTACCGTGATTGACTTGTTGCCGGAGATGTTTGTTGCCGAGCGTACAGGTTTCCTCGCAGATATTTTCATTCATCCTGATTGGCGTGGCCAGGGCGTCGGTACAGCCCTGGTAGAAGCGCTAGAAGGCTGGTTCCGCAGCCGAAATGTGGACTATATGGAATGGTACGTTGCCAGTGCCAATATGGATGGTATCGCATTCTGGAAAGCGCGCGGTGGTCAGGAGATCATGCAGCGGATGCGCATGCACCTCTCCGATAATGATTAGCAACTGTGCTGGTTACATTTTTGCGTTTGATTTAATGCATTTATTTAAGAAGAAGGACAATGACAAATGACGAACCTGATATACCAGACGGATAGTTACTGTCAATCTATGACGGCGACTGTGACAGGGATTGATGAAGAACAAAATGGCGTTTATCTCAGCGAAACCGTATTTTACCCTGGCGGTGGTGGCCAACCTGCGGATAAAGGCGTTCTGACAGATGGGGATAGCGGTAAAACATTCGCCGTAAAATCCGCCAAGCGCGGTAATCTACATATCATTGATGGTGAACTACCCCCAGTCGGCATGGAAATTGTCGGCGAGATTGATTGGGACTGGCGCTATAAATTGATGCGCACCCATACGGCCATGCATGTGCTGTGTGGTGTCGTCTGGCATGATTATGGTGCTTTGGTTACCGGTGGCAATATGGAAAGCCTCAAAGGCCGTATGGATTTTGAGTTCGAGCGCATGCAAAAAGAACTCGTTGCAGAAATTGAACAGCGCATCAATGAAGAAGTTACTGCCGCGCGTGATGTCAACATTCAGATCTTGCCCAGGGAAGAGGCCTTCCAGATACCTGACCTGATCCGCACTAAAATCAACCTTTTGCCAGAAGGCATCACTGAGGTGCGGACTGTCGAATTGGTAGGGTTGGATCTGCAGGCCTGTGGTGGTACGCATTTGCATAACACGTCTGAAATTGGCCCGATCCGTGTTGCGAACTACAAAAGCAAAGGCGGCATCAATAAGCGTATCTACCTGGAACTTGATGACTTGGCCTGATGCCCCGGAGGCAATTATATGCGTAGCTTGAATGCCGTCGCGGCGCATGAGCAGTTTATAGCCAGCGGCACATACCACCAGTTCCAAGGGCAGACAGCGACTGGCTTTATTGAAAGCTGGACACAGCACGATCCTGGTGCGGGTTCCCGTCTGACCCGTATCGATCAGGATGCCCGCCAAACCGAAGGTTGGACACGCTTGGTCGAGGTCTTGCAAAATCCTGAAGGCGACATAGAGCGCTGCAAAATCCAGACAAACCATTCCAAACCATCAGCACGCTTCCGCATGATGAAAACCGACTATAGTTTCCTTGATGGTTATGTGCAGGTTGGTCGTACCATCAATGGTGAAACCCAGTACCATGAAATCGAATTGCCGCCGAACTCGGCAGTCCGATTGATTGATTACAGTTTGTTCTGGGGTTTGGCATTGCGGCAGGCTGAACAGGCGGATGTAGCAGAGCGACCCGTTTTTGTGCCTTTTAATCGCCACGATATGGAACCCGGTATGGTTTCTATCGGCA
Source organism: Anaerolineaceae bacterium (assembly GCA_002699585.1). Lineage (GTDB taxonomy): Bacteria > Chloroflexota > Anaerolineae > Aggregatilineales > Phototrophicaceae > Phototrophicus. The sequence continues at coordinate 220,988 of PABP01000021.1, forward strand.
CCTTGCCGCAGATTACCGACAAATCGACCGAGATAATTGGCGTTGCTGGCCGGGAATTAGAAGCAACCCGCTATGTAACCCTGGGCAAGCGCGTCATCTGGCTGGATAATTGGGGCGTGCCGTTGCGTATTAATCAAACAACAGGTCGACTATCGACTGTTTTGCATGATTATGCCCATCGTTAACAGGCCAAACGTCAATCTCAGTACCCGAAATTTAGAAAAGACCACATCTCAGCAATGTTGAATCAATTTCGTAACTATTTAGGCCCCAATCGCTTCAATGCACTCATCCTGCTCCTGATTATTTCAGGTGTAGGCAGCATTATTTTTACTCTCGTTCCGGGCGAAGGTGCTGTTGCTGCCCAAACACTACTCCTGTTGTTTTTCATCCTGGGGACAGCAGTCATCTTTGGCTCGCGCCTCAGCGTGGATCAACGCTGGCGTGCTTTGGCCATTGCTGCACCAGCAGTGGGGCTTGTCATTTTGGCCATACTCTATGAGCAACTTCGTCTGATCTTTCTTGGTGGGGCAGTAGGTTGGCTGGCTGTCGGTATGCTGACCTTTGGCCGCGCCCGCGCGCCGATGCAATATCAGCAAGCTATCAAAGCCATGCGCAAAAGTCGCTACAAAGAAGCGGTCGATGCCATGAACGAACTCATCAAAGCAGAGCCGAACGAACCCAATCACTATCGCTTCAGAGCGAACTTGTTGACCTTATGGGGCAAGCTGGACCGTGCCCGTCGAGATTATCAAACCATGCTCACTCTTGGCCAAGATCAGCCCAATGTCCTGACCGAAGCCTATGATGGCCTCTCTGGGTTAGAAATGCAGGTCGGACGTTGGGATGCTGCGCTCGACGCTGCTCAAAAAGCCTATGAGTTGATGCCGGATGCTTGGGTGACGGCCTACAATCTCGGCCTGATCTATGACCGTATTGAACAACCCCCTGATGCCCTGATGTATCTGACGCCGGACTTATTGCGGCAGGTTCCAGAGTCTCGCCACCGTTTGCTGATTGCCCTTTATCGCGCGCGCGCTTTTGGTCGACAAGGTGACTTGACCCAAGCGCAGGACGAGTTGGTACGCCTACAAAAAGAGCGCAAGGGACTCAAAGATTGGGAACGCATCATGGAAAGTGACCAGGCGGAAATGTTGCGTATTAGCTTTGCCGACGATGTCCAACTGGCTGCTGAATTGATGGCTGACCATTCCCTGGATAGGTTGCTTGTGGGGACTGAAGCATCATGAGCCGACGCCGTTTATTTGCCTGGATCGCTGTCTACGCTTTTGCGGCGCTGGCGATAGTGGGCTTCCTGACATTTGTAATTGCCCTGGTTATTGAGTTTGTGGCCACGCGCAGGGAACCGTTACCCGGTGATGATCTATCAGTTGGTATTCAAATAGCGTTGGGTGGTCTCTGTCTGAGTGGGTTGATGGTCCTGATGGGATTTACCCTGGTGGGCTTGCTTTTGGCGCGTCAGTCGCGTAAGCAAGCGCCGGGTTATGGCGATGCTTACCGCTTTATTGAAACACTACAATTTAGTCAGGCCATTCCCTTGCTAGAACGCGCTGTTCGTGATGGTCGAGAAACATCGGATGTCCTCATGTTGCTGACCACAGCCTATGCCTTCAATGGCCAGTTAGCGAAGGCCCAGGCCATCGCTGACCGCGCTGTGCAGCTCTATCCGCAAGATCCGGCTTCGTACCTGACGCTGGCCAATGGCTATCGTCTCCAGGCCAGCTATGACGAAGCGGCGCGGGCATTACAGACCGCTACTGAATTAGCACCCGATCAACCGATTATGTGGGCTGAACTGGGTTTTGTCCTGCGCTCCGCTGGTAATACGGAAGCTGCGCTTACTGCCTTCCAGAAAGCGGCCCAGTATCCTATGCCACCGATGTACAGCGTTCGCGTTTACTATCATCTGGCGCAGTCAGCAGCCGTTGCCAACGATACCGACAAAGCAGTCGAATATACGGCCAAAATGATGAGCGCTCGTCAGGGCCTAGATGCCTGGAAACCCATGCAACATGCGATGGCGGGAACCGTTTATGGGCAGTCATTACACTACGAAATTGACAATATCGCCCATGCGTTGGAAAAAGCCGATGCAGCCAGTTTAGCTTAAGGGAATATATTGATGGGTATCCTAACTGGCTTTATAAGCCAATTCCGCACCTGGGACCGTCCCTCACGGATAGCCTTTTTGTTGGCGCTAGGTCTTCTGGTGGTTGTGCTACTGCTGCTGGTATTTGGCCCAGAGCAGATCCTCAATTTTGCAGTGGTGGGTACCGTTGGCTTGCTGATTGTCTTACAGATCATCGTGCTGTGGGGCAATCGTCACATGGTCACAGCCCAAACCCAGGCTCGGCGTCACTTTATGGCTGGCGAGTATGAGGAAGCTCGTAATGTGCTGGAAACTGAATTGGCGCGCATCACGGAGGCCAACCAGAAACCTCAAGCAGAGATGCTGGCGTTCCTTGGTAATACATATCGTCAGCTTGGCGATTTGGATAAAAGTATGCAGTTTTTAACACAAGCTGTTGAAACAAGACCCAAATCTCATTTCTCTCGATATGGTTTTGGCCGTACACTGTTAACTAAGGGTGAATACGCAGCGGCTGCGGAAGAACTTCGGCTGGCATTAGAACTTGGTGCGCCACCCGCGACATCGTTTGATCTGGGGCATGCTTATGTCCGGGCAAATGATGCAGCCGCCGCTAGTGAGGCTTTGAAAAAGGCCCTTGGTGCCACAGACGAAGCACATCGTGTGCTTCTAGCCAAATTCTGGTTGTACCAGCTTGAAGGCACGCCTTTGCCAACAGCAGACGGCGAGGCCTTCTCCTATTGGCAACAAGAAGCCGCTCGCTTTGCAGGCACACCCTATGGACAGGCGTTACAGCACGACGTAGATGAGCTGTCCAGTTTACTAAACTGAGTTTTTAGAGCCGCTTGAAGGAGCAGTTATAAATGCAGTTAGTAACTGACAAAAATGGGGATTTATCGCCAATTCGGTTGAGTATTGCTGCCGGTGCACTCGGGTTGATCGTCCTGGTTGTTAGTGTCGCTGGCTTTTTCCTCGACCAGGAATCGCGCCGTTCGCCGTATTTCCCTCCCGTCCCCAGTGGGGTGGAACAGTGGGGATACCCGGTTATAGAAGGCAAATACCGCCAGCAGATCTATTATCGCACGCAGTCGATGTCGGTAGAAGAGGTTGCTGCTTTTTACGATGAGCAGATGCTTGCTCACTATGGTAATAGCGCCGATGATGCATCTGCCGAGCGCTGCAAACGCTTCCCTGAAAATGGCACCTTTGCTGATCCGCAAGTCAACAGCTTTGGTGAGACGGTCCGGTCGAACTACGATCCTCTAACGCAGCCAGCCTATCACTACGCCTGCATGTTTGATCGCAGCGGTTTTAATACCAGCCAGTGGACCCAGGTGACAATCTATCCGGGATTGCCCAATGAAGACCCCGCCCTGGATTCAGAAGGCTACACCGTGATCTGGTTCCAGCAGGAGTGGTCAAATTAGGAAACTGTCGTATAACGGATAGGCATCAATCCACATATGACTGAAGAAATGCCCCAGGACCAACCCTCAGAGCCACTAAGTCTTCGCGGCTGGTTGTTACTGGGGTTTTTGATTGCGGCTATCATAGTGGCGATTATCATTGCAGTTCGTGGTACAGGACTGTTCTTGGTCATGATTGCACCCCCCTCAGCACCACTACCGAATGAAGTCGAGGAAATTGCCCATGAATCACCATACTTCGGTCGGGATACCTGGACGTATGTTGTCTCGCGTAATCTCGGTGATGCCTTGGCATTCTACGAAACCCAATCAGCTACCTGTATCACAGAACCCGTTTGTGCGCTGGCATCCGACGAATGCAACCAGTTGAAAGCCCAATGTCGGGGAACAATCCATGTTTCTGAGGTGAATATCCTGTGGCGAGCTGATATTGTGCCCATCGGTACGGCAGGGTTGGAGACACAATGGACGGTTCAACGCCTCATTGATTGGTCTGGAACAGCCCAAAACTTGACTGAATTGCCTTGATAGCTGTTCTATCTTGAATTTCCCCTACAAGAGAATCCGCATTTAAGCCATAATGTTCCTATCCGTTTAGGTTTGTGACAATCGAAAGGTGGTGTAAACGTGGCGTTCATCGTGCCGCGGGCCATTTAAGAGTGAGTTACTACCAGGCACCTGTTGGATAACAGGATGCTTGTTCGCTTTGAGTTGTCCGCCTTAGTAAAGTCACGTTTCAGCCTATTTGCTGATCTAAAATCAATGGAGTAATCACGAGTAATGTTCAAACCTGTAGACCCCAAGGTCGATATCCAAAAATTGGAAAAAGAACAGCTCGATTTCTGGCGCACGAATCGCGTGTTCCAGCGCACGACTGAAGGTCGCGAGGACGCGCCGCGCTACGTGTTCTATGAAGGCCCCCCGACAGCCAATGGCCAACCGGGTAGCCATCACGTCTTGGCGCGTGCCTTTAAGGATATGTTCCCGCGCTATAAGGTGATGAATGGCTACTACTGCCTGCGTCGCGGTGGCTGGGATACACACGGCCTGCCTGTCGAAATCGCGGTCCAAAAAGAGCTTGGACTGACATCCAAGGAAGAAATCGAGGAATATGGCGTCGCGGCCTTTAACGAAAAATGCCGTTCGAGCGTCTTCCGTAACATCGCTGATTGGGAAAAACTCACGGAGCGTATCGCATTCTGGGTAGACCTGGACGATGCCTATGTGACGTTTACCAACGACTATATCGAGAGCGTCTGGTGGATTCTCAAGCAGTTCTGGGATCAGAATTTGCTTTATCGCGGCTACAAAGTGGTCGCTTACAGCCCGACATCGGGCACGCCACTCAGCAGCCATGAGGTTGCCCAGGGCTATAAAGAAGTCACCGATCCGAGCATCTATGTACGCTTCCCGGTCAAAGGCGAGTCGAATGTATACTTCCTGGCATGGACGACCACGCCCTGGACCTTGCCCGGTAATGCCGCTTTGGCCGTTGGCGAAAATATCGACTACGTTCAGGTAGAAGGCCCCATCCCGCGGGGTGAGGGTACAGAGCAATTGATCCTGGCGGAATCGCTGATGAGCCAGGTGCTAATCGATCCGCAGGAATACAAAGTGGTCAAGCGCTTCAAAGGCAAAGACCTTTTGGTCAAGCGCTACAATCCGCTGTATACCTTCCTGCCGACCGAGAAAGACTTCGCCTATGTCGTATCTGGCGATTTTGTCAGCACGACTGATGGTACCGGCATTGTGCATATCGCCCCGGCTTTTGGTCAGGACGACTCCGATATGGGACGTATCCATGACCTGCCGATCTTCATCACCGTTACCGATGATGGTCGCATGATCGACGCTGTGGATAAATTCAAGGGCATGTGGTTCAAGGATGCTGATCCAGAAGTCATCATGGACCTCAAAGATCGTGGGCTGATGTATCGCTCGCAGCGTTACACGCATACCTATCCGCATAACTGGCGTGATGGTACGCCTTTGATGTACCTCGCTCGTGAGACATGGTTTATCCGGGCGACTGACCACAAAGAGCGCATGATCCAGCTCAACAACACCATCAAATGGGTGCCGGAACACATCCGCGAGGGGCGTTTTGGTAACTGGCTTGTTGACCTTAAAGAGTGGGCACTCGGTCGTGAGCGCTTCTGGGGCACACCGCTCCCAGTCTGGATGGATGACCAGACAGGTGACATGCTCTGTGTCGGCAGCGTAGAAGAACTGAGCGAGCTTACAGGCCGTGACCTAACCGGGCTTGATTTGCATCGCCCCTATGTAGACGATATCATCTTCCCAAATCCAAAGGGCACGGGTGGTACCATGCGTCGTGTGCCAGAAGTCATCGATGTCTGGTTTGATAGTGGTGCTATGCAGGTCGCACAGTGGGGATATCCCTGGAAGAACCAGGAAATCTTTGCTGAGCAGCACCCTGCGGATTATATCTGCGAGGCTGTTGACCAGACTCGTGGTTGGTTCTATAGCTTGCATGCTATCAGCTCGATGCTGTTTAACACCGTCGCCTTCAAGAATGTCATCTGCCTGGGCCACATCCTCGATGGCGAAGGCCAGAAGATGTCCAAGAGCAAGGGCAACATCGTCGATCCCTGGTCGGTGCTCGATCAGCACGGCGCCGATGCCTTCCGCTGGTATCTGTATACATCCGGCCCGCCAGGGGATTCACGCCGCTTCTCAGTCGATTTGGTGGGGCAGGTCATCAGCAAATTCTACAACACGCTGTGGAACACCTACCGCTTCTTTATTGAATATGCCAATATCGATGGGTGGACACCTGCGAAACCCGCACCGGCTGTTGAAGATCGTGATCTGCTAGATCGCTGGATTCTGGCTGAATTGCATAATCTGGTTAAGCGGGTTACAGATGCCTATGAAGACTACGACGTCACCAATGCGACCCGTCCTATCGAGGAATTCGTGGAGTCACTCAGTAATTGGTACGTGCGCCGCAGTCGTCGTCGCTTCTGGAAGAGCGAGAGCGATACGGATAAACTAAGTGCCTACGCGACGCTGTACGAATGCCTGACGACAATTTCCTTGCTGCTTGCACCCTCTATGCCATTCTTAGCAGAGGCGCTTTACAGCAACTTGATTGTCGAGTTGGAACCGGACGCAGCCGATAGCGTTCATCTGGCATCCTGGCCCAAAGCCAATGAAGCGCTAATCGACAAGGCGCTTATCGAAGAAGTTGGCTTGATTCGTCAATTGGTGAGCGTGGGGCTGGCTGCACGCAACAGTGCTCGCCTGGGTGTCCGTCAGCCGCTGGCGAGTGCCACCTTTGGCGTAACCAACGCTTCTGAGCGCACCATCGTGCGTAACTATGAAGACATCATCAAAGACGAACTCAACGTCAAGGAAGTTAACTTGCTGTCTGAGGGCGATGACGTGACCAGTTATACGCTTGCTCCTGTCTTTTCAAAGCTCGGTCGCAAGCTCAAGGGCGATATGCAGAAGGTCAAGAATGCGCTGGAAAACGCCTCATCGGCGGATGCTCATACCTGGGGCAAGGCTTTGCTCCACAATGAAGGCATCACCGTAACCGTCGGTGATCAGAGCTTCGAACTGGCACCTGATGAAGTTGAAGTGCGTCAGGAAGCAGCAGAAGGCTTTATCTTCTTTGAAGATCGCGGCTATGTTGCAGCCCTAGATGTCGAGCTGACTGACGACCTCATCAGCGAGCGTATCTCGCGCGAAGTGGTTCGCCGCATCCAGGATCTGCGCAAAGATGCTGACTTTGACATCGACGACCACATCAGTGTGAAGTACGAAGCAACGGAGCGTTTTGCCAAAGCCATTGACCAGCACAAAGCCTATATCACTAGCGAAACGTTGACTGATGAGCTACAACAGGGCAAGCCTGATGATGGTTATCATAGCCAAACATTCGAGTTTGACCGAGAGCTAGACGGGGAACGCATCACCCTGGCCGTGCGTCAGATCAGCCGCTAGACCATCTCGTTTGGTGAATATCCACAATGAATTACGAACCACCTGATATTTCTCAGGTGGTTTTTTCTTGTTTTTTGTGCAACTCGCTGTATATTATATAAGAAACCCCTCGAATGGGGCGTTTTTCTTGTCGGAAATGCATATAACAATTCACATAATCCACTATATGGACAATTCATGGTGACGCTGCCAACCAGTAATCGGGCTACATCTGACAAAAACACGGCAACGCTGCGATCTTTATTGAGATACGCGCTGCCGCTGAATACCGTAATCGTTTCGGGTGATCCTGATACAGCGATCAACTGGGCGATCTTGATCCGCGCCCAGCCTGCATCCTATCCTGAAATTTATGGTGGCGAATTGGTGCTGGTTTCTCTGGAAATGCTGCGGATATACGAAGCGCGAGTCACGCTGCAAAGCGTGCTGCGTTCGCTAGCTGAATTCAGTGTTGGGGCATTGGCTGTCGATGGCGAAATTACCCAGGACGATATGGATACCGCTGCTGAGTGCAATATCGCGCTGTTGAGCTTGCCAGAAGGTACTGGCTTGTCCGGTGTCGAACGCTCTGTTAACCGCCTGATTGTGAATCAATCTGCGCAGGTCAATGAGCGTGCGATGGATATTCAACGACAGTTGACGCGCCTTGCCGCAGAAAATCGTGATCTCAACAGTTTGCTGCAAGTCATGGTTCGGGCGACGACCAAGCCAATGGTTGTACATGATGATGCAGGCGTCCTGCTCGCCCAGGTCTACCCGGCTGTCGGTCGACGCGGCAGTGGGCGCAATATCGTCCAGAGCGTGCCGTACGGCTCTTTCCAGAAATGGTTAAAAGAAGAAGCCCCCTCATCACAGGGGGCGATTTCGCGCAGTCCCATTGGCTATACCACAGCACTTAAGGTTGAAAAGCGCGTCGCTGGCTATCTTTCTCTGTTGGAATCCAGCGAAGACTTGGATGATTTTGACCAGTTAGTGCTGGCGTATGGCGCTGATGTCTGTGCAATAGAACTAGCAAAGAGCCGCGCGATTTCCGCCGCTGTTGAACAAGCCCGTGGTGACTGGATCCAGATGTGGTTAAGTGGCACGCCTGCCGATGATGATCTGCTGCGTACCCGTGCCCAGCAATCTGGCTTCGATCCGTCAGTCTCCTATGTGGTATCAGTCTTTCGGGCAGTAGCCAGCAATGGCCAAATTCTGCCTTTAGAGTCGCTTATCTCCCTGGTTCGGGATGATATGACCCGCCGCCAGGTTGAAGGCGCTGTAGGCCAATATGTGGACGTTATCGTTGCCCTGTATCCTGTGGATGACACCGGGGGCCTAACGCGTGTGCGCACCGCCATTGACGAACTGCGTCAGCAGTTGGCGACTCGGACGCCATCGGGTTTGGTAGCGGCGGGTATCAGTCGCCCATCGCAGGGACTAGCCTCATTGCGCGATGCCTACCGTGAAGCCAAGGACGCCGTCAGTATCGCTGGTGAATTGAACGATGTCGAGCATACGACCTTCTATGGCGACCTCAAGCTCTACCAACTGTTGCTTGCCTTAAAAGAGCGCAATCTAGCGAATCTGCATCAATTCTATGAAGAAACCCTCGACCCCCTGGTTGAGCATGACAATCGCAAGCAGTCAGATTTGATTCGCACGTTGGAAGGCTTCTTTGCGGCTAATGGCAATCTGGCGAAGGCTGCCCAGGATTTGGATGTGCATCGAAATACGCTCGTCTATCGACTGGAACGCATCAGCGAATTGACCAATCTCGACTTGAACGATGCTGACAACCGTTTGATTCTTCATCTCGCGCTAAAAGTTCAGCGGGTACTGTCTGCGGTGCGCGTTAGCTAAAACACAACGCACTCAAAATCAAAACGGGACCAGCCGACGCTGATCCCGTTTTTTGTTCTTACACTAGCTGACGCTAGTTGATGCGCTGGGGTGGGGCGATCTTCACAAAATTGTTCTGCGGGCGTTGCAGCAGACGATACAGATGATCGACCGCTTCTGCTTGATGGTTCAACTCAAGCTCCTGAATGTAGGTATTCAGCAGGTGCTTGACATCCTGTACCCCGCCTTCATCCAATGGGAAGATATCCACCGTGGAGCCGGGTGCAATCCGTGCGCGGATCGCTTCCAGGGTCAGGTTCATCTCTGGTTGAATGCGCTGGTAGATGGCACCGCCGGTCATACCGGCACAAATCCAGGGGCCGGGATCACCCAAGACAAGGGCACGCCCACTGGTCATATATTCAAATGCATACCCCTTGAGGTTGGCGCGCGCGCCAATCCCGCCAAGACTGTCTTGCAAGGGGTTCATGATCTCACCACCGAAGATGACATCAGCACCACTCATACGGATACATGCCCGTGTATCGGCATTCCCCTGCACGATGAATGTTCCCGCCTGTGCGCCATAAGCAAAACTCTTGCCGACCGAGCCATCCAGACGAGCACCGTTGTGGTTTAAACCCTTCAGGATGCTTATAGTCCCACCTTTGGCACCCTTAGCGACACCATCCTGGGCACCGCCTTCAACAAGCACATGCACCGGATCATTCAGGAAGGCACCCATACCATTACCGGGGATAGCCGAGTTGCTGAAGCTGAGCGTAACCGCTTTGAGGGCTTCTGTATCTGGCAATTGCTTACGAGAAATCGCACCACACAGATGGGTACCTAGCGCGCGATCCATCGCCATGACTTGTTCATCATCGTAGGTAAGTTCATAGTCACCACGCCCGACGTACCGTGACACGACTTCTGTAATCTGGCGGCTGACCACGTTTCGCGGACGGCTCAAACGACGGCCACCGGGCTGTGGGACGCGCTTGGGCTGGTGGGGTGCTGGCTTTAGCAGCTTCGACAGATCAATGCGATCATGATGCGAGAATTGCTCAAGAAGGTCAGCCCGCCCAACCAGATCCTGCGCATTGGTGAAGCCTAATTTGGCGACCCAGATGCGAATATCTTCTGCGAGCATGTTGAAGACACGCACGATACCTTCTGGCGAGCCTTTTTCTTCAAATGGCCGGAACGCTTTGAAGCCTTTGGCTGTGGCTTCTTCTTTGGTTTTGACGTGGGTGGTGATACCGACGTGGCAGGTACCATCCTGGCAGCCGCGACAGATGGTGCAGCCAACAGCAACCATGGCCATCGTGCCGAAGCCAACGCGGTTGGCACCCAGGCACAGCATCTTCACAACATCACGCCCGCTTTTCATGCCACCATCGACCCATAGTTCGACATTCTTACGCAGTTCACTGCCGATCAACGCGCGATGGGCGAGCCATACGCCGATTTCTGCGGGCAGACCCACATGGCGTAGCGAATGCGCGCGTGCGGCGCCTGTCCCCCCCGTATAACCCGTTACAGTGATGATGTCCGCGCCCGCTTTGGCCACGCCAACAGCGATAATGCCGATGCCCGGTACAACGGGTAGTTTGACGCTGACCTTGGCATAGGGGTTAGCTGTTTTGAGTTCATCGATCAACTGAGCCAGGTCTTCAATCGAATATAGATCATGATTGTTGCTGGGCGAGATCAGGGCGACGCCGGGTGTCGTGTTACGCACAGCCGCGATCTGATCCGTGACTTTAAAGCCCGGCAGATGACCGCCTTCGCCTGGTTTTGCACCCTGGCCGATCTTAATCTCGATGAAATCGGCATTGTTCAAAAGGTCGATATTGACGCCGAAACGACCGGACGCGACCTGCTGACCGCGATTTTTCTTGTATTTGGTGCTAGCCAGGATGTCGGGTAGTTCGCCACCCTCGCCGTTCATACAGACGATATTTAGCAGCACGGCTGCTTCCGCATAGGCTCGGTAGGACAACTCACCCTGAGAGCCGAAAGACATCGCACTGATGATAGCCGGCATGCTGTGGTTGCCGATGCTAATATCGACATCCTCTGGTGCAACCTGGCTGGCTGTTTCTGGCTCTTTGATGCTCAGCAAGTGACGGATACTGACTGGCATCTTCTGTTCCAGATCCATCATATGCTCGGTATATTCTTCCAGGCCCATTTCGCCCTGAGCGACGCCTTCAACCTTCTTCCACATTTTGGGGAAGATACGATCTGGATTAACCATGCGTGCGCGTGTTTCGCCGCGCATTTCAGCGGCACGTTCTTCGGCATCGTCTCTTAAGGCGCCCCAGGTCAGGCCGCGGCCATCGCTGCCGAAGTAGTTCGGCGTACCAAAAATGGACGCGATACCTTTTGACAAACCGATTGAACTGAAGGAGTGCCCATAACCCCGCAGTTCGTGGCAACCGATCGTTGAGGTGATTTTCTCGATGCCAACTTTGATGGCTTTGACGGTATTTCTCGTCGTGGTGATGACTGTCTCGCTCTCAAGGTCTGCTGAACGCCCTTTGGGTGCAACGCCAAGAGCTACTGCGAATAGGGCATAGGGTACGAGAGCGTTAGCGCCCAGGCTGACGCATAGGGCCATATCGTGTAAGTCACGCAGCGCCCCAGAGCGAACGACAATGCCTGTGCGACGGCGCAGGTTGGGTTCGAAGTCTGCCATACGCAGCGCCTTATCAACCGCAGAGGTGACGAGCAGTGGGTCAATCCACAAGCGATTGCCTTCTAGCACCTCTTGGTCATCAAGGATCAAGCATTGGGCGTGTGTGATCACTGCGTCTATGGCTTCTGTCTGGATACGCTCTAGCGCTTCTTCAAATGTTTCGTCCAGGGCCGCACTCATTGAAATGACATGGGTGCGATCTGCGAAGACCTCCATAAGTTGGTCCAGCGTCATGGTGCCGTATTCGGCTGCGATCTCGCGCAAGTCGGATTCTTCGCCAATGTCAGCATGGCTACCCAGTAAGATTGGTAACTGTAGCTGAACCATGCAGTCATCAGCGCCGCGTGATTTTCCAATCTCTGGACGCGCACCCACAATCACCTGTGTACTGAACTGGCTTTGCTCACGCTCCCGATCAATGGCCGGGTTGGTCACGACAGCAACGGTTTCTTTGAAGTAGTCCGCGATATTCATGCGCGTATTGCTCATCGCTGCTAACGCGCCATCCCAACCCAGGCTGCCGATGAGTTCTTTGCTATTTTCGGCCATGGCTTCGATGAGTCCTAGATGGAAGCGCTCCCATCCCAGGCCACTCATAACGGCGGCATTGAGCTTGATGTCGAGCTGCTCAATGGCTTGTGCAGATGCCGCGGGTTGGATCGTTGATGAGGACGACTCAGAAGGCTCTAGGACTGCTTCTGCCACCGCAACCGGGGCCGGGGATTTCTCCAGCTCACTACCATGACCATTGCTGGGCCGATTTGGAACTTCAACGTCTGGCCGACTGAATGACCAGAAACTCGGCTCGAAGGAATCCGCAGCTTCGGGATTGCGATCCGTGTATTTGTTCAGCAAGTGACGCTGAATAGCGGGGAAGTCCATGACCTCGACACCGCGGCCATATTGCACCTTCAAGGCGATTTTTTCGCCGGGGGCCATCGGTTTGGGGCTGGCTGCCATCGCGTCGAGTGGGTACACGCCCCGTTCTGATGACGCAAAGTATTCTTTTTCTGTTTCACCAAACCACAGTGGCCGCAAACCCAAGGCATCCACGCTGAACACCAGCTCATTGCCCAACCGGGCGACAACAGCGGCTGGCCCCTGTGCGAAGTGTCCGAATGATTGGCGGATTTCCTCATACATCGCATGGATGTCCGGTGCGTTCTGGATGAGATCATGCGTATAGGGCGGGAAGACCAGTTCCATAGCTTCAATCAGCGTCAGGCCGTAACGGGCACACAGGGCGTGTATCACTCGGTCAACATCTTGCGAGTCAGAACCACTCGGCACCAACGGGATGTCAAGCATGTTGGCTTCAATACGGAAGCGTGAAATGGTGTTGAATTCACCATTGTGCCCAATCACATTGAAGGGTTGTGCCCTTTCGAAAATGGGGTTTGTATTGGTGCTGTAACGGGCATGGCCCATCGTAATCGTTGATGCATAGTCAGGGTCGCGTAATTCTGGATAGTAGCGCCGCAGAATCTCGATTGTGCCCTGGACTTTATATACGACGCTGTGCGATGAGAACGATGGGAAATGAATGCCCAGGTCAGCTTCTAGTTTGACCTGCAATTCAAACAAGGTCGATTCCAGCTTATCGGATGCGATCTGGCCGTTGATGCCGACGATCTGCCAGAATAGTGGTTCATTCTTTTCAGCATTCGGGCCAATGACTGTATTGTTCACGATGCCCTGGCGATCAGCAAGAATATGAAGACCGGCCTCACTGATGGTGTGTTGTACATAATTGATAAGATGCTGGGCGCGATTGCGATCCTCAGCCGGGATCATGATGTGTGCTACCCAGAAGTTGGGATCCGTTGCCAGTGATGAGAGTAGGCCCTTCTCAGAAAGCCACTTGGACCACAATTGGCGCGGAATATCCGTCAGGACACCGACGCCGTCGCCTTCACCGTTGATATATCCTGTTCGATGGCCCATACGGGAGAGCGCTTCAATCGTGCGCTTGACATTACCGTGCGTGGCCTGGCCGCCTTTGCGTACCGAGCAGATCAGTGCACATGCATCACGATGATCGGTATCAATCGTATGCAGATCGAGGTCAGCAAGACCTTGGGCGACGAGACCCTTCTTGGAGGTCGACTGAGTAGGGTTGGGTAACGTGGTCAACGTTGTCCTCCTTATTTGGCTTGTTACACGTCCGACTATGTCTGTTGCGAACTTCGCCTGTTGTGACCGTGTCGTCAACTAGGACCGTATCGTCGTGATAGGGTTTTCTGTATTTGGGAGCGTGATCGCTTGAATCGCTATTTTGTGAGTTGCAGACAGCATTTGGTCGATATTCTTTGTTGATTCATGACCAACAAAATGACCAAATGATGCTACTCCATCCATAATCTACCACGCTAAAAAAAGAAGTGATATGTATATGGCATCAGTTTGTTTTCGTGCAGTGTGCCCAAAGACACAGGCGGATTCGCCTATCCAAGGTCTATTGTGCAGGTTGCACAGGCAATCTGCTGCCATATCTGAAGCAATATAGGAATTTGTCTAATTTGATATGTTTTGACGATGTCAACCTAGTTAATGGTCAACAACCTGCGGATCGTCAAAGCCAGATGCAGGGCCAACCGCGTCTCTGGGCGGTTGAGGTCGATCTCAGCGATTTCGTTGATGCGATTCATCCGGTAGAGCAGTGTATTACGATGAACGATCAACATATCGGCTGTCTGCGATAGATTACCGTGGCAGCTAAAGAAGGCTTCCAGGGTTTTAATCAGGTCCGCATGCTGGCGATGATCGTAATCGATCAGTGGTCCCAGGGTCCGTTCGCAAAAAGCCAGCAGCTTATCGCGGTCACTCAAGCTCAAGATTAACTGATACACGCCCAGGTCGCCAATATAGAGCGGGGTGTCTGTCTGCAGGCGTACAGCCAGTTCCATCGCCTGGACAGCGTCACGGTAGCTCGTCCGCCAGGACGCAATATCCCGTGCAGGTTGCCCAAGCCCAACAGCGATATGCTGCTGTGGGTAAATCCGCCGGATCTCGCTGGAAAATGCCTGGCTCAGCTTTAGACTGGTATCGACCGGGTCCTTTGGATTTGTCGCGTGGAAGACGACGACTTCGCGTTCTTTCTCACGAATCCAGACCAGGGCATTAGACCCTTGTTGGTCGATCAGGCTGTTGACGGTGGTTTCCAGTCGCCGCATAGAAGGCGAGTTATCACTGCGCCATGCCAGCACCATTGCCACATGCGTCTGGGTCATATCATGCTCAAAACGCTCACCTTGGCGGATGGCTTCTTGCTGGCTGACATCACCAATCAGCAGCCGATCCAGGAAGGTGCCCCGCAGCCGTTTTTCGGTTTCGCTGACGGCCTTGAGTTTGGCCATTTCCAGGGCGCAGGCTGCTGCGCCATGTTCTGCTACCAGCAGGTCAATATCATCGAGGTCGTTATCACGCCCAATAATGGATAGATAACCGCGTCCGATGCCCTTGGTTACCACTGGTGCGATCAAGCGTGCCATACCCGTAATTGGCAGGGATTGCATGAGCACAGGTTGGTCAATATCCGCCACGCGATGCCGATCTTGCATCTCGACGGGCAAATTATCCGCCTTGCGCAAGAACATCTCGATATCTTCCCAGGTTCCCACAAACTGGGGTTGCAGGGTATGTTCTGTTACATACAGGCGCTTATCCTGGATGACCACCGCCTTGTTGGTCAGGCGAGCCATTGCATTAATCAGCTCAGCCATGCCTTCATTGCGTGACGAAATCTGCGTGAGCTGCTTATAGATTTGCGTACCTCGCCGTTCGATCTGGCCCTTGCGGTCAACCAGCAAGCTGACGACAGTTTTTTCAACCATACGAATGCGGCTGTCAGGTGGCAGCAGCATCAACGGAATGTTATACGCTTTAGCTTCGGCAATCGCACTGGGGGAGGGCATATCGCTCAGGACAACGGCGGATGCCTTGCTGTCTGATGCCCAACGCACAATATCGATGTCCGCATTGCCCGGTTTGGCACGGCCCGTATTGGCCGAAACCAAAATAACTTCATCCTGTTGAAGATTTTTATTCGAAAGCGGATCTTCAGGATAAATGACGGTCGTCCAGGAGGCTGTTCGGCCTAATAACCCGTCACCTGCGATCACACGTGTGCCCAGCGGCAGCGCGAGTTTACGTATATCTTCTACAGTAATGCTCGTATTTGTGTCGTTCATTCTATCTATACCCGTAACATTACCCACATGACTTGTAACGCATCCTCCCGTTTCTGTCAATATGCACAAAAAAACCGCATCAAAATGACGAGGCTTTTGGTCAGGATATACGCCTGTTTACCTAATAACGTTAGCTTTCGTTGGTGATGATCCCGTACACAATCACAATCACAGTTGCAAGTAGCGAAATGAGTATCGGATCCAGGAATTGCAAGCTAACGGCAACCTCTGGACGAGAAAAATACCAGGTTAATCCACCAATGACGAGCAGTACCGCCCCGACGATCCAGGTGAAAGGGCTGATACGCCATCCATTCTGATATTGAATGATGCCAGAGATAAAGAGAATAGCGCTGAGCACGAGAGGAACCCAGAATCCAGGTTCGGTTAATCGCTCGTCTAAGCTGATCAATATGAAGATGACCACCATCGAAAACCACGTATAGCGCTCTACACGGGCTTCTTGCCGAGATTTGCGATTACTGCTTCTTCGATTGCGCGCCATATTCCATATCGTCTGAATGACCTAGCTCGCTATCATTATACGGGGCTTGCTCGCTTATTAACACCCGATTTACTCGTTTTTGTGCTAGCCCTGTACGAAAACCCAACGTACGATAGAATTGATGATGTAAGTTAAATGTTCGTAGTGGTGTCTGTGCGAGTTTACGCGGTCTCTATGAGAAAACGCTCTCTAAGTCTGATCTTGTTACTTCTGGTGCTTGGCCTACTCACCGCCTGTGCTGATGCCACTATTGTGGATCGTCCGCGCTTGATTGCGCAATCGACTGTCGATCAAGATACGGTATCATTTCCCACATCGGTACCGACTGTTACGGCTGGTCCACCGACACAAGAGATTCAATCGCCGCTGGAAAATATCACAGTTGAGGCGGAGTTCGTGCTTGTGACGCCAACCTTGCCACCAAGCAAGACGCCGACATTGACGCCCACTATGACACCGACGCCGACCATCACACCATCGCCTACACTGCCGGTGACATCAACGGCGACGACATACTTGCTGCCAACCAGCGAAATACTGGCTTTGACCGCACCCGCGCAGCAAGCCATTCCTCAGGTTTGCGATAGTACCTGGTTCTTCATTGAGCCACGCCCAGCAAGTTGCCCATTGAACCCCCCGTTGGCTAGTCAGGGCGTTTATCAGACGTTCCAGAACGGTCATATGGTATGGGTCGGTAGCCAGGATGCGATCTATGTGATGTATAACGATTCGCTGCATCCACGTTGGCAGGTGTTCCGTGATTACTTCATTGAAGGCATGCCTGAGGACTCAGGTGAGTACGCGACATCGCCTCAGCCGGGATTGTGGCAACCGCGTCGTGGATTTGGCATGCTTTGGCGTTCCAATACCGATGTCCGTAACCGAATTGGTTGGGCGATCATCGAGTGGGAACAACCTTACAGCGTCCAAACGCAAACATCCAACGATGGCTCAATCTTCTTCAATACGCCAACAGGGCAAGTTTTTACGCTGTTGCCGAACAATGTTGAATGGCGAAACATGACCGTGTCTGGGACTGGCGGTGGTGGCTTGCCACCCATCTATGGTGATAGTGGACAAACCCCCGCTGGCAGTGGCCTTCCGCCCATCTATCCAACACCCTAATTCATAACGAACAGGAGCCAAAATGGTTCGTGTTGCTCGACCGAGGCAATTCTCTCGTCCGCGTTCACCGCTGGCGATCGGTTGTACTGTGCTTTTCTTGCTTTTCTGGTTGCCGCTGATGATGTGCGGGTGTGGATTACTCGTTTATGCGATTGTGCCACCTGCACCAACGAACATCGTCATTATGGGCCTGGACTCTCGTGGCGCTGAAGGCGTCGTTGCCCGTACCGATAGCCTGGTCGTACTGGGTGTTCAGCCACGCGGCCTTAACGTTGCAGCCCTGTCTATTCCGCGCGATATTTTCATCAACGTGCCGTACTACGGTTCGCAACGTATCAATACAATCAATGTTCTGGGAGAAACAGACGATAGCACCAATGGTCCGGAACTACTCAAAGCCAGCTTGAACCAGAGCTTTGGTATCGAAGTGGATAACTATGTTCGCCTGGACTTTGCTGCTTTTGAAGCGCTTGTCGATGCAGTGGGTGGTGTTGATCTGGATGTGCCGCGCGCTATCGTCGATTATGCTTATCCCACCGCAGATGGTGGTACCATCGAGGTTCGCTTTGAACCCGGTTGGCAGACGCTAAACGGTACACAGGCACTGCAATATGCCCGTACACGCCATGCCGACGATGACTATCAGCGTGCCAATCGCCAGCAGCAAGTAATATCGGCCTTGGGGCGTAAGCTTATCAACCCATTTACATGGCCTGCCGCTGCCAATGCCATACTCAGCAATACCGAGACAGACCTGACGATCGCTGACCTGTTCATGATCGCGCCGCCGCTGCTCATCCGTGCGGGCAATTACGAGATGCTCGTCATCAACCGGGACTACATCCTGCCGGGTGACGGTTATGTCATCCCGAACTATAACTTGCTGTCACCCTGGTTGGACGAGCATCTACGCTAAGTATGTGGTTGTAATTGTCTTGCCTGATAGGTCTTAGGACTGAGGTTTTGCCAACAACTGCTCGTATGCGCCTTCCCATATACTGGGGTTGCGCATCATTTTGTTGATCTTAATGTCCGAGACTTTGGGTAGCAATTTGACCATGTACTCTGGCAGCTTGTCCCAATCATCGTTGCGGACCATCTTCTCGATGCCAGTGGCCATATCTTTGGACCACCACCACTTTTGCTGGAAGTCGTCCGCTTTTTTCCAGTAATTTCGCTTTTCCCAGGCTTCAATCGATTCCAGCACCGTCCCGTCGATCTCACGTAGAGAAAATACGATCATGGCCAGCATGTCGCGTACTTCATCGTCGACATCTGGCTTCTGGGTCAGACGTCGCAAAATTTCCGCAATTGTCCGCATGTGGAATGACCGCCGTTTGCCGGGGCTGTTGGTGTTGATGACACGACCCATAGAAAAGTTGCTCCTCGTATGCTACTGCGTTAGCTGCTACTTCGATAGCGACTGCAATTCAGGCGACTAAGTGTCATGCGCTCTAGCTGAGTTCGACAGGCCGTAATCCCTGATAGACTTTCAAACCGCCAAGTGTCCGCAGGATAGTGGCTGCAGGTCGTCCTGTGACCTCTTCCAACTCTGTGGGCGTAAGCGGTGTGTTGCCATTGGTCAGGAAGATACGGAAAACACAATCAACCAACGAAATCTGCGCATCGATAAAATCGTCAGCGGCAGCCGCTTCTTTTAGCGCCATACCGAGTGAATCAAGTTGGAACACTTCGCCCGTTTCGGGGTCAACATAATCCACAACCTGGCCTTCAGGCACATCCTGGAAGGCTTCTCGCTGGTCCGGCGGGAGATGCGAAAGCAAATAGGATCGCAACTCAATGTCGTTGTTTTCCCACCAGGAGTAGTCAATGTGGAATTTGGTATCGAGTTTTGGTTTGAGTAGCGCGCCTACCGGTGGTGGCGGCTTGGGTTTTTGTCCAGTCATAGGTCTTTTATCTCTTGATGTTTCTACAGGGAGCTACATGCAAGCAAACGATCATGCAGCTCAGTTTTGACTGAGTTTCCAATAATGGTTGCCAACGTATTCAAAGTCCGGGTTGGCTTGTAACAGGGCGAAAACGGCACCGGGCGGGCAACGCCGGATGACATTAATCGCGCTGTAAAGCGTCACCGCATGGACTGTCTGTTGAGGTGACAGGCGTCCCAGTTCAGCAATCAAATTGCGCAAGATCGCAGCAATGGTCTTGTCTTTTTGATTGTCGACTAGCTTATCGAGTGCGCTCAAATCGTCAACGCCGATAATGAGCAGATCGTCATATTCGGCCCCAATGGCCCGTTTCTTGGATTCAAAGGCAATCTGGGTTGAGCTGGGTGTGAATAGACGAATGTACTCTGTACGTGGCTTATACGCATTGTGGCTGATGATGAACTGGCCAGCTTCTTCGCCCCGTTCGATGGTGATAATCGCGCCAATGGGCAGGGCATGTTTGGTGTAGTACTCCAGCAACCCATACACATAGCGATGCTCATGCACGATCCAACCATTGTAGCTGCTACCATCGTGGCCATCGATTAACTCAACATGAATGCGCGGCGACCGCCCTGACGGGAAAATCTGACTATTTTTGGCATTGAGCGGCAACGTGCCAGCCCGACGATGCGGATAGATTAGTGTTGTGCTCGCCTTACGAATATCCGCGTCAAACTCGATTTCGGTTAATTCATCGTCAAGTTCTGTCTCTAATACGATCATCTCATCGGAGAGCAGGTCTTCGTTGTAGGGGATTTCCTTATAGCGCAGCCATGCAGGTATTTCACGCACGCCTTCCGGCTCCATGCGGTTAAGGAACCACAGAATTTCACCAGCCGGTCCTACTTCGTCGAAGCGATCATCGCGGCTCATGGCCAGGTTCAACGAGAACGATTGCAAGGTTTCTGTACCGGCACCCAGGCCACCAATCTGCTCGATGATTTCCTCGGTTGCCATGGGGCCGCCACCTGCCATATCGAGTACGGCTTCTGCCAGATGCAGCGTGCCGATGTCGAATTCAATGACCAGGTCTTTCGGGAACCAGTAGCCGCCCACGCGCGTGAGCGCATCATGCTCGATCAACGCTTTGTGTACTTGACGCACAATTTGGCCGCGAGTCTCCCTGAGGATGTCCATCGCTGTAATGTCATCCAGTGAATCCGCAATCGTTTCGACTTCCAACTCGGCCAGAGCATGGCCTTCGGCAAGTGATGACGCGAACTCACGCTGTTTTGACCCATTCAGGTCAGTTTCATCAAAGTCTACAGCGACAACATTGAACGACCCGTAGCTGGGGTTATTGCCTTCACGGACGCCTGTGACAGTGGCCGTAGCATATTCCATGTTCGTAAAGACCAGCCGCTGCCCGACATCATACGAGCCTGACGGCGTATAGGGTACGGTGCCATCATACTGTGATTGCAACGCTTTGCGTTCTTCATCAAGTCGGCGGTCAACGAGTGCGAGTGCCAGCTCGGTGCTGGTCATGGGTTTTTCTTGCTCAAGCAACAGGCCGGTGACGTATTCGAGGTCGTCATCCAGGATTTCAAAGTTGCGTGCCCACGGAAAGCCTTCCATATATGTTCGCTGCCTCCCGTTTAGCTTTCAATTCTCATTGGATACATATCAGCAGGTAAAACTTTCTACTGTGTAATCTGGGCTATGAACTTTGAAGGGAAGATGGTTGGGAAAATGCGATGGCAAGGGGATTATGCACCTGTCTTCGAGTTGGATAGCCCGATTATTGCGTTTAGGATTCAGGATTTGTGCTGAGACCGAAAATACCAATGGACAGAGTCCTTCAGTGTCTTGTTCAGCCTCTTGCGGTGTCGAGTATAGCATAGAACACATGACTATTGAACAGACGATCAGTTGCCTTGCGTAACAAACTGGTTGGCAAAATGCCCACAGCGTTAGCCCATTGGCCGAGAAATGCGCTACATTAAGTCTTGTAACCCCGGCTTGACCCTAACTATTGTGTCCAGTATACTTTTTGGCTGTTAATCTTCACGAGTTATTCAAGGAAAAATCAATGTCTACAAAGCGTACATGGCAGCCGAAGGTTCGCCGTCGCAAGCGTGTGCATGGGTTTCGTGCTCGTATGAGTTCAAAGGGCGGTCGCAAGGTCTTGAAGGCCCGTCGCGCTCGTGGTCGTCACCAACTGACGGTTACCCCCAATCACGTTAAGAAGGTAAACTGGAACGCATCTTAAGCACATCGCATGCGTCGTGAACTACGTCTGCGACATCGGCTTGATTTCCAGAAGCTGCGCCAGTCTGGCCAGCCATTCAGAAATAAAGATATGATGTTGCAGATCACACCCAACTCGCTGGGTCACAATCGATATGGCATCATTGTGAGCAAGCGTCTGGGGAATGCAGTCCAGCGGAACCGTATCCGTAGGCAGCTTAAAGCCATCTTGACGCAAAGACATCCGCAGTTGCTTCAAGGCTACGATACGGTCTGGATTGCTCGCCAGAGTTGTACGGGGAAACCTCACGGCGCTCTTTTGCGTATAGTGGATGACTTGCTACACCAAGCGGCGATTGTAGATCGGACCCACAATTCATGAAATGGCTCGTACTCAAGTTGATCCTGTTGTATAAGCGGTTCATCTCTCCTGTGTTGCCATCTGCATGTCGCTTCCAACCAACCTGTTCAATGTATATGTATGAAGCTGTTCAGATACATGGCGTAGCCCGTGGCGGCTGGATGGGCCTTAAACGGCTCTGGCGGTGCCAACCAATGTATCCCGGTGGCTATGATCCTGTCCCGCCGAAGGAGTAATCATTGACTAAGAGAGAACATATCATGGGCCGACGCCGATGGGGCCGTTTTTTGCTTTTATCGGTATTCGTTCTACTTGTGTCGGCAGGCTGTGTGGGTGCTCGTATTGACATTAGCTGGCCCGCCATGGGCACAGTGGAACTCAATGGAGAGTCGCGCGTCCTCGTTGCATACAAAGATCGTATTGACGCGGTCGATCCTGTTAATGGGTCTGCCGTGCGCTTGCTCAATAATGATGGGGAAGTGCGCATCGATAGTGAAGGCAATCCGCGCTTATGGCGAGTGGACGGTAACGATCTCCAGGGTGCTCAGTATTTTGCACTACCGACACCTGGCGACGATGACACCCTGCTATTTCCTACCTATTCAAATAGTATCGTCCCCGTAAATGTGCCGACAGCATCCGTTGATGGTGCGGCGTTAGCCTTGCCAGGGCAGGTGATTGCCCCCATGGCACGGAGCGAATCCTGGCTTTATGTACCGATTCGGTCTCAAGGTATCATTGCAGTTGATCCAACTACGGCAGATATTCAGTGGCGGATTGATTCGACGCGTGAAGGCGTCGGGGCCTGGGCAACACCGCTGTTGCACGAAGGAATCTTATACGTCCCGCTTTTCGATCATTACCTCCATGCAGTTGATGCCGAAACCGGGCAAGATATCTGGGAACCGTTGGATCTCGAAGGCGGTATTGTCACCACGCCGCTCCTCTATGAAGATCACCTCTATGTTGGCACGTTCTCCCATATGCTCTATAAGATTACCCTGGATGGCGAGATTGTCGGTCAGTATGAGGCACAGAACTGGATCTGGGGTACCGCGACAGAGTATGAAGGTATGCTGTACATAGCCGATCTATCCGGTGCGGTACACGCCGTTGATCCTGACAGCATGGAAGCTGTCTGGTCGAACAAGGTCGCCGAACGTGGCATCCGCCCAGCGCCGGTTGTGACGAATGAGTACGTGATTGTTGCCTCGCGTGATGGCAAGGTTTACTGGCTCTACCGCGAAGATGGCACGGTCGCATTTGACCGTGAGGTTGAAGGGCGTCCTGAAATTCTCTCGGACATCGTCTTCATTCCGGCTAATGAAGAAGCACGCATCTTGCAAGATATGATTGTCGTTGGAACGAAGAACCTCTCACACCTTGCAGTTGCATATGACATGGAAGGTCGGGAATTGTGGGTATTCGGACGTTAACAGCGGACATGATGGAGTAACTACGCATGTGGGATATTTTTATCAATCCAGTCGTCACGCTGTTGACGTGGCTCTATGCTTTATTGGGCAACAACGTCGTCTTGGCGATTATTGTTCTGACGGTGGTCTTTCGTCTGCTGACGTATCCACTTTTCGCCAAGCAGCAAGAATCCACCAAGAAAATGCAAGAAATCCAGCCAGAGCTAAAGCGCATCCAGGAAAAATACAAGGATGACCGCGAAAAGCAGCAGCAAGCCACGATGGAGCTGTACAGCAAGAATGGTGTAAATCCATTCGCGGGTTGTTTGCCTCTTTTCATTCAATTTCCGATCATTATTGCGCTCTATCAGGCAGTGATTTTTGCCCTGGCAGCAACGCCGGATCAGCTCGTTGACTTGTCGGAACGCTTGCTTATTCCCGGTTTGGATAAGCTCATTCCACTCCAGAGTATTTGGCTGGGAATGGACCTGACGCAACCGCCGACACCACCGTTGAACCCAACCTATGCGTTGATTCTTCCCGTGCTGGTGATGGGTACACAATGGTTGAGCTTCCGCGTAACCATGGCCAGGTCTAATTCGCAGAAGGATGATAAGGCCGACGACAAGCCCGATGCCGGTGGACAGGCAGCCGCTATGTCACGCTCGATGGGTACAATTATGCCCGTGATGTTTGGCGTATTTGCGCTGTCATTCTCGGTAGGTATTTCGATCTACTTCATAACGAGTAGTGCGGTCAGCGTTGTCCAGTATTGGCCACCCTTTAAGCGTATTTTGGATCGCATCTTCCGCGTGAACCAAAATCCGCCGGAGCAAATTGAGGCCAAACCTGCTAAGGCAACGCGCTCAATAGGCAATACGGGTGGTAAAGCGTCAAAAGGCAAAGCGGGCCGCTAAATGGGCTTTCGCATTGCACGATTGCAACGCGAATCATTATAATAAGCAAATATCACCTGCAACTTGTACGATAAGGCGGGCACGGGCTATGATAGCCGCCTGCCTTTCGTCTTGCTGCACAGCGGTATGGCAGTGTTTTGCCGTATTCTGAACAGACAACGAGATTAGGATTGCAGCGCAAACTAGACTTTATTTCCGTTATTACAAGAGATTGAACCCGATAAATTAGGGAAAAAGACTATGGAAATTATAGAAAAAACCGGGCCAACGGTAGAAGCCGCCGTAAAAGCGGGTGTAGAAGAACTGGGTGTCACACCTGACCAGGTCATGGTTGAAGTCATTGAAGAACCGAATCGTGGCCTTCTGGGTATCGGTGCGAAACCCGCCCGTGTTCGGATCATCTTTATGGGGCAGCGTCCTTCTGCACAAGAAGAAACCGCGCCCGAACCCAAGAAAGACGATCATCAAGCGCGCCGCGAACGGCCTCAGGCTGATGGTGAACAGCGTCACCGTAGTGAAAGCCGTAATGAAGGTGGTCGCTCACGTCAAGGTGGTGACCGTCGCCGCAATGATCGTGGTAATCGCCGCTCCGGTGGTGACCGTCGCCGCAATGATCGTCGTCCTCAGCGCGACATGGAAGATACCTTTACTGAGCCAGCTGCTGATGAATTGCCAGATGAAGCTGTCGATGCCGGTGCATTGGTCGGTAGAGAGGTTCTTACCGAGTTGCTGCAAAAGATGAGCATGGAACAAACGCAGGTCGGCATCCGCAAAGCAGAGCCAACCCGCGATGATGAAGAAGTTCACTGGGTGTTGAATGTTTCTGGTAAGAATGTCAATCGCCTTATTGGCCGCCGTGGAGAAACACTGGCTTCCCTGCAATACATCACGCGCCTGGTAGTGAGTCGCAAGCACGATACGCATGTGAACCTGATTGTTGATGCCGGACAGTACAAAGATCAACGTTCTGAAAAACTGGTTGATCTGGCAGAGCGCATGGCGGAACGTGCAGTTGAGCAGAATCGGACCATCACAATGGAGCCGATGCCACCGAATGAGCGCCGGATCATCCATCTTGCTTTGCGTGAACGCGATGATGTAGAAACTCAGAGCGTTGGCGAAGGTCATTCGCGTAAAGTAACCATCTCACCTGTAACGTCATAGTGCGATGGCAGCAGTAGATTATCTTCTGCTTGGTCATGTCACTGCGGATCTGACGCCTGAGGGGCGCAAATTGGGGGGCACAGTATCGTACGCTGCGCCCATTGCCAATTCCTTTGACCATCAGGTCGGCGTGTTGACCAGTGCCGCAGTGTGTGAACCGCTACTGGCACAACTTGACAAGAACATTCAGTTGTCCATCCGCCGTGCGGAGTCAACGACAACTTTTGAGAATATCTATCCCCCGAATGCCAGCCGTGTTCAGTATATTCACGAGCTGGCATCGTCTATTGAATACGAGGACATCCCCGTTGGTTGGGTAGATGCTCCACTCGTGCATTTTGCGCCACTGGTTGGTGAGCTTCCACCAGACATGGTTCGCAAATTCCCTAACTCAACTGTGATGGTCACGCCACAAGGCTGGCTGCGCCAATGGGATGACAAAGGCAAAGTTAGCTTCAAACGGTGGTTTGAAGTTGACATTCTTAGCCAGATCGACATCATCGTTTTTAGCAAGCCAGATGTTCGTGCTGCCCCGGAAATGGAATATGAATTTGCCAGTGCTGTCAAACACTGCTTGGTGACGGATGGCTCCAATGGTGGCATTTATTACCTCAATGGCCAACCAACCCACTTTCCGCCGTTCCCGGCCCAAGAGGTGGACCCCACAGGCGCGGGCGATGTTTTTGCATCATCCTTGTTATCGAGCTTACCTCTGCTTGATCACAATATGCATGCGGCCATCGGGGTCGCTGCCAGGTTAGCAGCTATCTCTGTGACCCATCCTGGTGTTTATACATTTTCGTCTGAGGAAGTTGCTCAGGCTATTGATGAGGCGCGTCAGGAATTCTTATGATTGATTTGATTCTTTACAACGGCAACATTCATACGCTCTCAGATGCTCACGGAACCGTACAGGCCCTGGCCATCGCCGGGGACCGCATTGTAGCGGCTGGTGATAATCTATCCATTTTGGAGCTGGCTGGTCCCAAAACCGTCAAGCAAAACCTTCGCCATCTGACAGTCATCTCCGGTTTGACCGATGCCCATGTGCACTGGGAGTGGACCGCCCGAGGGATGCACTCGGTTGATGTCGAGACATCGACCAAGGACGAGGCTCTAAACCGTGTCGCCGAATACGCTGCCGATGCGACGTCAGAAGAGTGGGTGACAGGACGAGGTTGGGCGCAGGACTTCTGGCCGGATCGTGCCTTCCCAACAGCGGCTGACCTCGATGCCATCGTGCCGGATCGTCCAGTATATTTGCAGGCAAAAAGCGGCCATGCAATCTGGGTAAATTCCGTCGCCTTAAAATTGGCAGGTGTCACCGCCGATACATCTGCCCCCGATGGCGGCCAGATTATTCGTGATGCCGATGGCCAACCCACTGGTATCTTATTGGAAAATGCCATTGATCTCGTTGCCAATCATGTGCCGCCGACGCCACCGGAGCGCCTTGCAGATATGATGGCTGTCGCCCAGGAACGTGCCCATCGCGCCGGATTGACGGGCTTGCATGATTTCGATGACCCTTCATGCTTGCAAGCGTTGCAAATCTTGCGCGAACGTGGCCAACTAGGGCTGCGTGTGGTCAAACAAATCAACAAAGATTTTCTCCCGGCCGCTTTGACCAGTGGCCTGCGTAGTGGTTTCGGTGATGATTGGCTGCGCATTGGCAACCTCAAGCTGTTCTCTGATGGCGCATTGGGGCCGCGTACCGCGTACATGATCGACCCTTACGAGAATGAACCAGAGAACTACGGTATTTCCGTGTTGGATAAAGAAACGATGGTTGAATTGGCCTCCCAGGCAAGTGCCGCCGGGTTGGCGACCACCATTCACGCCATCGGTGACAAGGCCGTTCACGATGTGCTCGATGTCTTTGAAATTGTTCGTTCGCAAGAAGCGGCCAATGACATTGCGCCATCACAGCGCCGCCATCGTATCGAGCACGTTCAGATCATCCATCCCGATGACAAACATCGGCTGGCTGAACTCGATATTATTGCCTCTATGCAGCCGATCCATGCCACCTCTGACTGGCAAGTCGCGGATCGCTGGTGGGGGAGCCGCTCAGAGTGGGCCTACAATCCGCGTTTGCAAATCGACCAGGGCGTACATGTGGCGTTTGGCAGCGATTCCCCGATTGAGCCAATCGAACCTATGCTCGGCATTCATGCCGCCGTAACGCGCCAGGATAGCCAAAATCAACCTACTGGCGGCTGGTATCCTGATGCTCGCCTGACTGTTGACGAGACTCTGCGTGGCTTCACCCAGGGGCCAGCATACGCCGCTGGCATGGAAGATAGACTGGGGCAGTTGTCCGAAGGCTTTTATGCTGATCTGGTTGTGCTTGATGCTGACCCCTATACCATTGAGCCTGAGGCCCTACGGGAGTTAGGCGTACTGGGTACAATGGTGGGTGGCGATTGGCGCTTTAGCCAACTCGACTAATAGAGAGCAATTCCGAAAGGATAAAGGCATCAAAATGGCCGATATAAGACAAGAAAAACTGGCTGATTTGCTGGTCAACTACTCTACTAGCGTGCAGCCTGGGGAATGGGTTGGGCTATTGGGCACCGCCGAGTCGCTGCCTGTTTTGCGCAAGGTTTATGAAGCGGTCCTCACGGCGGGTGGCTATCCCAGCTTAATGTTATCCGACGAATACATGGATCGCGCTTTTTATCGCTTGGCCAATGACCAGCAAGTCGCTTGGTTGGACCCGGCCCTGACCCGTTACTACGAAGAAGCTGATGTTTACATTCGGGTGATGGGCACATCCAATACCCGTGCTATGACCAATATCGCTGCGAAACGGGTCCAGAAAACTCGCGCCGCGCGCCGCTACTGGCTGGATACGCGCCTGTCGCGCTCAGCAGAGGGGACCTTCAAATGGGTAGGGACATATTTCCCGACTGAGGCCAGCGCCCAGGAAGCGAACATGAGCCTGGAAGAGTACGAAGAATTTTTGTATGGCGCGTGCTTCTGTGATCATGATGACCCGGCAGCCGAGTGGGGCAAGCTCAGTGCTATGCAGCAAGAAAAAGTCGATTATTTAGTCGGCAAAAAGCATGTCAAATTGCAGGGTCCCAACATCGACTTGGAACTCAGCATTGATGGTCGTACATTTATTAATAGCGATGGCAAACGCAACATGCCGAGTGGCGAAATTTTCACGGGGCCAGTCGAAGACAGCGTCAATGGCTGGGTGCGCTTCTCGTTCCCTAGCATCGTCAGCGGACGCGCTGTCAGCGGCATCGAACTGCGTTTTGAAGAGGGCAAAGTTGTAGAAGCCTCAGCAGAGCAAAACGAAGATTTGCTATACGCGCAGCTCGATACGGATTCACGCTCGCGCTATCTCGGTGAATTTGCAATCGGTACCAACTTTGGCATTGATCGTTTCACGGGCAATATCCTGTTTGATGAAAAGATCGGTGGCACGGTGCATATGGCCATTGGTAAAGGTTACCCGGAAACAGGCAGCAAGAACGATAGCGCTGTTCACTGGGATATGATCTGTGACATGCGTGAAGACAGTACGATTCATGTCGATGGTGACCTGTTTTACAAGAATGGCGCGTTTGAATCCTAAGCCCATAAGCCGGATTGTTTGGTCCGTTTTGGCTCTCGCAAATATAAGCTCCTGTTCCCAATCGGGCGGGAGTTTTTTCGTTTTATAGGGTGATGGCTTGTCTTTGTGATTAACGCTAACGTTAGCCAGTAGACTATACAAGAGTATTCATTTTGTAATGGGAACGATTGTGCGCAAATTAGGCCTGGCTGCCACTCTTGTTGTCGCTATCCTGCTCCTTGCTATGGCGATGAACGCTATCATCATCCCGAATGTGGCCTTCACGGATTACTACCCAATTCATGATGGCTGCAATTTTATGTACCAGGGAACATCACCCTATGAGGAGTTTGTCACTGCTGATTTCCAGGCGAAGGTGCTGGCAATTACGCCAAACTATGATCCTTCTATAGATGCGTATCGCTTTCCCTATCCGGCCCATATTTGTCTGATTTTAAGTCCCATTCTCATTCTGCCTTATAATGTTGCGGCGCCGTTATGGATGGCTGCCAACTTGTTGCTGTTGTTGATTTTGCCCCTGGTGTTTGTCAAAGGGGTAGTTGGGCGATCTCTTAGTATAGGCATGTTGCTAACTTTGATCGCTCTCACGCTATTTGGCTGGCGCTATAGCCTCATCCTCGTGGTATTGGCGCAGTTCACCGGTCTGATCCTGGCTGGTGCCGTGCTGGCAATATGGGCGCTGCTGAGGCAGAGAACGTGGATATTAACTTTTGCAATCCTAATCCTTGTCCTTCGGCCAGAATCAGCTATCTTGGCGATAATCCTGCTTCTTTTGGCTTTGCGAGATCGACAATTTCCCCTCCTGGTTCAGGTCTCGTTCTTATTGGTTGTGGCCTATGTTTTGGCCAGTCTGTTTGCGGGTTTCAAATGGCCGCTAGAATTTATCGACAGAGTATTTGAATACACAACCTATCGAACGAATGCCGCCACCTGGCTGCCGACGCTCTATGGCCTGCCGAGTTTGTTAGTGACATTTGCCCTGTCCGGGACAGCTATAGCCTTATACGTAAAAGCACTCGCCCGACTATCCCGTGAAGAGGGCATCATCTGGGGGAGTGCCTTGTCAATGCTTCTGATTTTGCTATTTATGCCACAAACCAACATTTATACATTGGTCTATGCGCTGCCCGTAATTTATTTGCTAATGACATCAGGGAACGCGGTACTCAAGATGTACATATTGACCGTGAGCCTTGTTGTACCCTGGGTCTATGCTTCTTTGGGCGCGTTTCCACAGGGAACCGACCAACTGCTACTCCCTTTGCTGTTGCTAGCTGGTTTCATGCTCCATGGATTCCAGACAGGATTTACTAGCACAGACCAACCGACGATAGATCGTTCATTAGGAACCTAACAGCAGGTCGCCATCAGCCCCAGCTTTTTCTGCCAAGGTGCCGCGCAGCTCAAATACCTGATCGCGCAGTGCCGCTGCTTTCTCGAACTCAAGCGACTGGGCCGCTTTCTTCATTTCGCTTTCCAACTCTTTGATCATCTTATGCAGACGATCTTTGGGTAGGGCGTGCATGTCGATGGCCACCGCGCCTTCGGGCACATCATCCTGAACGATGTCATCTGTCATCATTGTACGGACCCGGTCTGTCAGGTCACGCACCTCTTTGATAATCGATTTGGGTTCGATGCCGTGTTCTTTGTTATACGCTTCTTGAATCGCGCGACGACGATTTGTCTCATCAATGGCGCGTTCCATACTGCCCGTGATCTTGTCCGCATACATAATAACGCGGCCTTCCAGGTGACGAGCGGCACGGCCAATTGTCTGGATGAGGGCGCTATCACTGCGCAAGAAGCCTTCCTTGTCAGCATCCATGATTGCTACCAGGCTGACTTCTGGCAGGTCGAGGCCTTCACGCAGCAGGTTGATGCCCACAACCACGTCATAGACGCCCATACGTAGGTCGCGTAAAATTTCGACACGTTCAATTGTGTCGATTTCCGCATGCAGATACTGGCCGCGAATCCCCATTTCGTTGAGGTAGCCTGCCATTTCTTCCGCCATACGCTGCGTCAATGTGGTGACCAATACGCGCTGCTTGTTTTTTACGCGCAAGGCGATTTCTTGCAGTAGGTCATCCACCTGACGCTCAATCGGACGGACTTCCACTTGCGGATCGAGAATGCCTGTCGGACGAATGATCTGTTGGACGACGTGTGTGCTGACTTCTTTCTCATACGGTCCAGGTGTCGCAGTAGTATAGATAACCTGGTTCATCCGTTCTTCGATCTCGTCGAACTTCAGTGGACGGTTATCCATAGCGCTTGGCAGCCGGAACCCATATTCGACCAACGTCGTCTTACGCTGACGGTCGCCATTGTACATGCCGCGCAACTGAGGCACGGTCATATGGCTTTCATCGATGACCATCAAATAGTCGGGAGGTAAGTAATCCAGAAGGGTAAATGGTGCGCTTCCTGCTGGGCGACGGTCGAAATGGCGACTATAGTTTTCCACACCGCTGGTGTAACCGACTTCACGTAGCATATCCAGATCGTATCGAATACGCTGTTCGAGCCGTTGTGCTTCGACCAGCTTGTCTTCTTTGCGGAAGTAAGCGAGCTGTTCTTCTAGTTCCGTTTCAATATCGTGGATTGCCTGCTGGACGGTTTCATCGTTGGTGATGTACTCACGCGATGGGAAGATCGTCAGCTTGGGATGCTGCGCCAGCAATTCACCTGTAAAGGGGTCAAACTCGGTGATGCGCTCGATGTCATCGCCGAACATTTGCAGCCGATAGGCTGTCTGACTGTAACCGGGGACGATTTCCAGTGTATCGCCGCGCACCCGGAACGAACCGCGCTTCAAGACCTGATCATTACGTGAATACTGAATTCGCACCAGATCGCGCAAAATACGATCACGAGAAATGGACATGCCTACTTCGAGTCCGACCGATGCATTCTTCCAGTTTTGAGGATCGCCTAGTCCATATATACACGACACCGACGCCACAATAATGACATCCTGCCGCGAAAACAGCGATGCTGAGGTTGATAAGCGCAGCCGCTCAATCTGCTCATTGATCTGGGTCTGCTTCTCGATAAACAGGTCATAACGCGGCACATACGCTTCTGGCTGATAATAATCATAGTAGCTAACGAAGTACTCAACCGCGTTGTTGGGGAAGATCTCTTTGAATTCCGCGAACAACTGTGCAGCTAGCGTTTTGTTATGGGCCAACACGATAGTCGGCTTTTGGGTCTTCTCAATGACGTTAGCGATGGTAAATGTTTTACCCGTGCCGGTCGCGCCCAACAACGTCTGATGTTTGACGCCTGCATCAATATTTTGGATAAGCTCTGGGATGGCTGTGACCTGGTCGCCAGTCGGCTGATACGGCGTTTGAATCTTGAGTTCAGGCATGGGGCAAACCTCACGAAATGAGAACGTTCGTTCGATACCTGATTATACCGCAAACCCGTCAGATGAGTAGCTTAAAATCCAAATAAACAGGTACATATACATGTGGTTTTGCCCTTCGGAATGAGACGACTTCAAAGAGGTCTTGCTATGCTAAAATACGCGCTCTATTGGAAACATCATAGATTCCCAAAACCCGTGACTCTGACCGTTGACACTGCTCCCTCCGACTGATACTATACTCGCCGTAATGCGGGGTAGAGCAGTGGCAGCTCGTCGGGCTCATAACCCGGAGGTCGGAGGTTCGAATCCTCCCCCCGCGACAATCAAGGTGATATAGCTCAGCTGGTTAGAGCGCTTCACTCATAATGAAGAGGTCCCTGGTTCAAGTCCAGGTATCACCACCAAACAAAGGCCCGTCAGCGGCCTTTTTGCTTTTATGCCCCCGGCGCTCTCCTGGCGCTATTCCTCTTGCTTAACCAGATCATCCCAGGTTTCCCGTCGCCGAGCAATCGACCATTGGCTGTCATCAACATCGACAACGACTTCTGCTGGCCGAGGACGTGCATTATAGGTACTGGCCATCACCATGCCATAAGCACCCGCAGTCAAAATCGCCAACAGATCACCATGTTTGAGGTCGATGGGTAATGCAACTTCTTGTGACAGAATATCCGTTGACTCGCATACCGGGCCGACAACCTGCGTTGGCACAGTCGCGGCGGATGTTTGCTTAATGGGCACAATATGGTGATAAGCTTGATATAGGGCGGGTCGAATCAGTTCGGTCATGCTGGCATCGACAATAGCGATGCGTTGCCCAGCTTGCTCTTTGACATACAGTACCCGTGTTATCAATACACCTGCATCAGCGATGATCGACCGTCCCGGTTCCATAAAGACTGTATAGGGTTGCAGAGTGGGCGCGATCAGCGCTGCGAACTGCTCGATATCGGGTAGCTGCTCATCAGGTCGATAGGCAACCGGGATGCCGCCGCCGATATTCACTGTCTGAATATCTGGATAGGGGCGGATGAGGTCGATAGCACTTTGCAGCGCTTGTAAGGTCGCCTGAGTATCCTGTAACTGGCTGCCGATATGTAAATGAATGCCAGCGAACCGCAAATTTGCATATTTTGTCTGATTCTGGAGAATGTCACGGATGATAGCTACACTCAGCCCGAATTTGGCCGTGCCATGCCCAGTAGCGATATGGTGATGCGTGTTGGCTTTCACATCTGGATTCAGTCGCATCGCAATTTTCACTGACGACACGCCTGCCGCCTGCGCTTGCTGGTTGATGATGTCTAGCTCATCGACATTTTCCACATTGAACCAGCCGACGCCATTTTCCAGGGCATACCGAATATCCTCTGGTGTTTTGCCGACCCCCGCAAAGACGATGTCCTCGCCCTTTGCTCCCGCCTTCAACGCTCGGAAAAATTCACCGCCGCTGACAACATCCACGCCCGCACCAGCTTTGATAAGCGCCCTGAGCACGGCCAGGTTGCCGTTGGCTTTGACGCTGTAATGGATATGCGGTTGTATCGCCTCGAACTGCGCTTTGATCTGCGCATAATTGCTTAGCGCTCTCGGCAAGCTATAGATATAGGTTGGTGTGCCAACCTCGTCTATGATTGTGCTGATGGCATGCTGATCGACCGTTAGCTGGCCATCGTGATAGGTAATGGATGTATTGAGAACCATCGGGCTAAACCTGTTCTATGACGTTGTTTCCAACGTCGTTTTGATACTTCTCGGCTAAGATGAAGCTATAGTGTAGGATGCTCGTTAGCGTATGACGAGTGTTTGTTTTAGGTTACATGCGTGGGGATTGTGCACACGTACAAACCACGCTATGCTTTTTCAAATCACGAATTTTATGATTCACTCAGTAGATGGGTAGGCTTAACTTGGCAACGAGTGCAGAAAATCGACTTTTGCAGGATTACGAAGCACTGCGTCGGCGCGAGTACATGCTCATTGATGACCTCCTTGACGTACTGCCCAAAATCGAAAAGCTGGGCGAAGAACGGGTGGGGCAGGTGCGTGATGCCATGTTCCATGCCGATCATCCCTTTTTGATGGTCTTTGTCGGTCCCTTCAGTTCCGGTAAATCGAGCTTGATTAACGCGCTGCTTGGCGCGGATTCCTTGCTCAAGATTGGTCCGACGCCGACGACAGATCGCATCAGTATTTTACGCTGGGGCGACGAACCCCAGGATATGAGTTCAGGTAGCCGCGTGGATACGGTCTTTTATCCATCACCGTTGCTGCGTAAAGTGAGCTTTGTGGATACCCCCGGCCTGGAATCGGTCTTCAAGCATCATGAAGAGACGACGCGTAACTTCTTGCATCGTAGTGATGTGGTCATGTTGGTCATGCTGGCAACCCAGGCCATGACCCAGGCCAATATCAACTACATGAAGACCCTGCGCGAATACGGCAAGAAGATTCTTATCGTCATCAACCAGGCCGATTTGCTCAGCGAGGAAGAGCGCGATACCGTTCGCCAGTATGTCAAAGATCAGACACGCGACAATCTAGGCATTGAAACACCCATCTGGATGGTGAGCGCCAAGCAAGGGATGGCGGCTCGTAGTGGTGGCAGCTTTGATGAAGCACTCTGGCATCAGAGTGGTATGCAGCAGTTCGAGGATTACATTGAGAAGCAGCTTAGTGACGCTGATCGCCTGCGCCAGAAGTTACAGACGCCCTTGCAGATCGTCCAGAATGCACATGGTGCGGCCCTTGAAGCCGTCCGTGATAACCAAACGACTTTCGATCAGTATCGCAGCATTGGCGATAACATCGACCATCAACTATCTTCACAAAAACGTGCCCAGGACAAAGCCGTCCGCGAGGCCATGGCTGAAGTCGAAGGTAAATTCAAAGACAGTGCCGACCGCAGTGGCGAAGCTTTCAATGACGTGTTCCGCATGGGGCGTGCATTGCCATCTTTTGGTGGCGGCATTATGGAGCTATTCGGCATCGCTCGGCTGTTCCGCCGTAATGACCAACCCACCTATATGGAACAGGCATTTCGCCAGCATAAAGTCTTTGAACCCATTGACCAGCTCCCAGAAGTGGTCGATAAGCTTGCACCCCGCCTGGAAGGGCAGGATATGCAAGACATTGACAATATGGTTAGCTATGGCC
Source organism: Anaerolineaceae bacterium (assembly GCA_002699585.1). Taxonomy (GTDB): domain Bacteria; phylum Chloroflexota; class Anaerolineae; order Aggregatilineales; family Phototrophicaceae; genus Phototrophicus. Next base: position 256,965 of record PABP01000021.1, read on the forward strand.
AGCGAGAAATGCAGCAACTACCCAATGAACTCAGCGATAAGATCATCGGCAAGATTCAGGCGCCCACGACTTACGACCGCGATGCTTTGCTGGATCTGCGTGATTCCCTGGATTTGATCGAAGACGAAGCCCGCATTATCGAAACGGAAAAGGTCGAGCTTGCGCGCCGTAACACGCTCCTTTACCTGGCTATCTGGGAACTCGTGACCATTATTTTACTTATCGCGCTTTTTAGTGCCTGGGGTGCGTTAGATGCCGCCAGTGATTTGCCAATCAATATCATTGCACTGTTGATCTTGCTGGCAGCCCTTGTGGGTGGCTTTGCGGCATTGCCCCTGCGTGGACGTATGCTCCATGTGCAGCACGCCAACCGCCTGAATAAACTCCAGGCTCGCTATATCGAAATTTTGCGCCAAGCAGCCGCCAAGCAAGTCGAATACGGCATGCAGTTGCGCCGCGATGCCATCGCGCCCTTAACCCGGCTGGTGGAAGCACAAGCTGCTATCCAGGATGAGCAAATGTCTCATCTAAAGGAAGCGGAGCAGGAAATCCAAAAGCTGGAGTCTGAACTCAATGCATTTGGTAAGCGTAAACTGCTCGGAATCTCTCTGTAGCCCGTTTGGGTTCTTATGTCATGCGAGGAAGGTAGAAAACTGTGACGACAACCTTAATTGAAGAAGGCCCAATGGCAGCATATCGTGAGCGAGCGATCACGCTTGTCAATGATATTGCCACCGCCCTGGCTGATACGGGTGATGAGGCTGCACCGGATCGTAAGCGCCTGCGTGATGTCGCCCAGGACTTGACAGAGATGTTCTTTATGGTCGCTGTCATTGGCGAATTTAACGCGGGTAAATCCACGTTTGTTAATGCCATGCTGGGCGATAGGTTGCTGCCAACGGGCATCACGCCAACGACTGAATACATTGAACTGATCCGTTATAACGAACAGCCTCAGCGCGTACCTGTTGTCCGCGAAGATGGCCTGCGCGAATGGGCACATCCCAACACCGGCGCGGAGGGTGTCGCGATTGTCGATACCCCCGGTACGGGGTCTGTTTTTGCCCGCCACGAAAAGATCGCCAAAGACTTCCTACATCGCAGCGATCTGGTCATTTTCGTAATTTCTGCGAAGCGAGCTTTTGCAGAAACAGAGCGTATGTATCTGGAACTGGCCAAGAATTACGGCAAAAAGATCATTCTGGTTGTTAATCAGGTTGACCTGCTCGAAGAAGACCAGCGCCAGGAAGTCCGCCGCTTTATCGACAACCAGGTCAAGCAGACGCTCAATCTGGAACCCCTGATTTTTATGGTGTCGGCCAAAAATGCGCTAGATGCCGCCGAATCGGAACTGGGTGGTAATGTCACGGATAGCGGTCTAGAGGCTGTCCGAGCGCATTTGCGGGGTGTTTATCATGAATCTTCGCCTGCACGTCAGAAATTGCTATCTCAGCTCGATACAGCCCTGCAACTCGTCAGGAAGTACAGCACCGAGTCCCAAGAGCGTACTGACCTTGTTAACCTGGATGTCATCAAGGTGCGCGATGTCGAACGCGAGTTACAGCAGCAGTCGCTGGGCCTGGAAACCCGTATGAAGGAAGCTGGCGAGAACATCCGTGATGTGCTTGAAGGCGTTCGTCAACGTGGTCTGACCTTTATAGACGCCAATCTGAATATTCGTCGGATTGGGCGCGGCATCAAACGCGAAGAATTACAGGCTGAGTTTGATGAAGCCGTTATTGGCCGCTCGCTTCAGGACATTAATGACAATGCCCGCGATTACGTCAATGCGGTTGTGGATCAGAGCCGACTGTATTGGCGCAGCGTGATTGATCGCCTTAACAAGCTCCAGGATTTGATGGATCAGGAAGTAGGGGGGCTGGATACAGCCATCTATGGCGAACAACGCGAGAGCTTGCAAAATGCCATCCGCATTGCTGAGGGAGAGTTAAAGTCCTATTCCAGTGGCCGCGTGGTCAATGATCTGGAGAGCGTTTTTACCAGCAATCTCAATGGCTTCCAGAATAGTGCCTTGTTCACGCTCGGCGGTGTCGTAACCATGATTGTGGCTGTGGCGACTCCGGGCGGCTTAGCGGCTTTCCCATTGGTGATGCCAGCCCTGGTAATCGGTGCCGCAGTAACGGCTGTCTTCAGTGTGCCGATGGTGCGCTACCTGCGTAAAGTTGTCCGCGATACCAAAGCGGCGTTCAATACTAAGGTCGATGGCCTCATCGAGAATTACGAGAAATCGCTTGATGAACTAACGGCAAAAGAGCGTATCCGCTTGAACCAATACGGCACCCAAATCCTCACACCGATTTTCAGCAGGCTTGATGTTTTGTCACGACGTTATGCGGAGCAAAAAACGACGTTCACGGAGTTTGAAGAGCAGATCAAAGCCCTTAAAGCCGACATCACCTCCGATGCTTAACATTCTCTTAAACTTCTGCTATAATTAATGCTGGCGGGGGCGTACACTTAGTATGTCCCTTTTAGCATGTTACGGCAAACGGAGTGTTCTCGTGACGCTTTATCTAGAAGCTGTAGCCCTCGTACAATTGGCCTTGGCCGCGTTATTCAGCATGCTTATCGGTCTAAATCGTGAGCGGATGGGCAAAAGAGCGGGTGTCCGTACCCATATGTTGGCTGGGATGGGTGCATGTTTGTTCACCTCACTTTCATTGCATGGCTTCCTGGATGCAGATCCGTCGCGTGTGGCTAGTGCGGTCGTAACAGGCATTGGCTTCTTGGGCGCTGGGGTGATCGTCAAGCGGCATGGTGATATTCATGATTTGACGACGGCGGCCAGCATTTGGATGGCAGCCGCCATCGGGATGGCTGTCGGTGTTGGCTCGATCTTGCTCGCGTCAGGTGCGACTGTTCTGGCATGGATCACTTTGGAAGTGCTTCGGCGTGTTACCAAGGATAATGATGGTGAGTCGATTCTGGCCGATGATGAATCAGGCTAGATTGTGTATTTGCCTGATTTGTTCAATCAAAGGGCTGATGTCGGGTTCAGACCCTTTCGCTGGCCCATAAGGATCACTCACAGTATCTCGTCCCAGTAAGGCATAACCAATATTCGTGATGCCATGCGCCAGAGCTTGTAAATCATAGCCACCCTCCATGACAAACACGATTTTTCCCTCGCAAAGCTTCTCAGCCATCTGGATGAGTTTTTGGGTTAGCTGCGCATAGCCTGTCAACGACAGCTTCATATTAGCCAATGGATCGACCCAATGGGCATCAAACCCGGCTGACACTAGAATAAGCTGCGGTTGGTAGCGCTCCGCAGCAGGATAGATGATCTCATCGAATACCTGCAAGTAGTTTTGATCACCCTGGCCACCGGGCATCGGAATGTTGAGCGTGTAGCCTTCGCCACTGCTGCTTCCAGTCTGGTTGATGTGCCCCGTACCCGGATAAAAAGGCGATTGATGCGTCGAAATGAAGGTAACGCCAGGGTCATCATAGAAAATATCCTGTGTGCCGTTCCCATGATGGACATCGTAATCCACGATCAGGATGCGCTCAACTTGGTGAAGGCGTTGGGCGGCTCGTGCAGCAATGGCAATGTTATTCAATAAACAGAAGCCCATCGCCCGGTCACTGGTTGCATGATGTCCAGGCGGACGCACCACAACAAGGCCATTATCAGCCTGATTGTTCAGCACAGCCTCTGTAACCTGTACAGCCGCCCCTGCGGCACGCCGCGCGATGTCATATGACTGGGGCAGGGCATACGTATCATGATCGATCAAAACCAGGCGGTCTTGTCCTGCGATCCACGCCAGTTGGTCAATATGGGCTTCTGAATGGGCCAGTTGGAGTACCTCACGTTTGGCAGGTACCGGCTGAATGTGCTGAAATTCGCCAAGCAGTTCGCTGGCTTGCAGCGTATCCCATACAGCCCGAATGCGACCTGGGTGCTCTGGATGCGAGTATCCCCGATATTCATGTTCTGCAAATGTTTGATCTGTAGAATAGGCGATCGCCATGTGTCATCTTTCTTGAATATACATGTCGTTTATAAACGTAGGTGATACAAAGTGCGAATTTACGAATAATATGATAGGTATAGTACTCAATTATTCTCAACGGGAGTTTAATCCGTCCTTTACGCAATTCTGATGTGATTTGTGGCAATGTATGGTTAATTTAGAGCAAAATTTTATTTAAAAGACGCTTAACTAACGATTTGTAACAAGTTTTAGGCGTTTGTAAGGTCACCTTTCGTAATCTGGCAGCACATTGTTAAAGCAGTAGTTGTAAGAAAATCACAATCCATAATTTTGCCAGAGCACGAGGGTTTTTTGAATGAGGAGGATTGCTGTGCAACCTTTACAAAAACACATGACAGAAAAGTGGCCCAATTTCGCATCCATGACCGATCACGAATTTGTGAGCTGGGTATCTTCGCTGACGACTGAGTTCGTCTATGCGAATCTGTCTTACTTGACGCGCCTTGTCACCGAGCGGTTTGGCGGCAACGCGCTGATTTCCACAGCTACCTACGAGTCCCCCAAGATAATCTTCGTGCAGTAGCTTGGAAGTCTCTGAAGATCTTCACGGGTCTTTCAAGCTAAACAGCGCACATCCATAAGCGCTCACAATTGAACACTGTTGACAAGTAGCTCACCAAAAAGGCAGATTTCCTGCCTTTTTGTGTTTTTACGAACGACTGCAACTTTTTGACCAACCAGCCCGTATATTCATTTGAATCGTGCTCTCGCATCGCGGCTATTTGACAGGCTTGCCATTTGACGATCTCGCGAGAGTCGTGTATTATTTAATTACCCAACTAAACGGGTAGTATAAATTTGCTATCTTCTCCCAAGTGGGAATGTGGATGACGACACCACCCCTGCTTGCGAACAACATGCACGAGGACACAGACATGTGTCCTCATTTGTTTTCCAAAAGAGGCTAATCAGGAATAGGCCGCCAGAACTGATAAGTAAAGCCATTCATGACGATGGCTTCCTGGGGTTTGTAGCGCTCAAGCACTGCTTCCAAAAACGGCGTTGGGAAGAAGCTTGCACGCAAGATGATGAGTGCGACTTCCTGGCTTTCAACCATATCGACCAGCGCCGTGCCATCCCAAATAGGGCGGTCATCGCTATTGTTGAGCGATAGGTTGCGCAGTTGAGTCGGGTTCGTGATGACAGGGCGACCTGCTGCCAGGACAAAACCAGCATCTTCGCTGATAACTAGCCCATCCGCTGCTTCAATCAATGCGACGATTTGCTGCCCAGTAGTGATGTCTTCCTGTGTCGTAAAATGGCCAATATTAGCGTAACCAACCACATCATAGGTGGCACTGTCAAAATGCCGTCCGCGCACATTGGGTTCGATGTTCAATGCTGAAGCTATCGTTTCAAAACCAGGGCCGATTGTTGGCATCTTCAATGTACTGATGCCGTAAATGACAAAAATGACTGGCACAACGACGATGGCGCTGCCTTGTGCGGCTTTCCATAGAGGTCGGATAACGCCGCCGAACTGCCGCGCATAAAAGCTTTGGGGTAGCACAGCTGTAGAGTTAAAAAGTGCACTCATGCCGATGCCTGCTGTGATGCACATGGCCACGATGCTGGTCGCGTAGTAGCTGTCACCTGCTCCCCAAGTTCCTGCGCCCAAAGCGCCCAATACTGTCGCGCCAACCAACCACACGCTGTATAACGACAATCGCCCGACAAACAGCTCGTATACGGCGAATAGCATCGCAGGCACAATCAGCGCAAAATGTAGCCTTAGCCACAGTTTGACCAGGCCAAATGCTTGCAGCGGATCAAACTGATTGATATTGGCCAGGATGGCTTGTCGCCACCACTCACCATTCGTGGCAATATTCAGCCCGACGAAAATTGACGCGCCAGCCGTTGCAAAGGCAAGCCCCCATAGGATGGCACGTATCGGATTCCTCAGGAATAGCCATGCCAGTACTGCCAGTGCCGTGACTGCAGCGAGTTGCTTGGTATAGCCTGCGAGAATCAGCAGGAAGAATCCCAAAGCAATCTGGCCTATTTGTCGTCGTGGAACGGCTCGTACCAGGATGAGCACGGCAGCCGTTTCAAACAAGACCATCGTCAGGTGCTGCCGGAACAGTGGCCCATTGTGGTAAATCATATTCGAGGCCAAATAGGCTAGTCCGCTTAATAGTGCGATCCAGGGCCGTTTGCCATCACGATACACAGCATAAGCAATCAGCACGGCCGTAACAATCGTGCTGATGAAACTCAGCAATCGGCCTGTCCAGTATTGGGGCCCAAAGATAGCTACTAGCGGGGCAGGTAAAATATGAAACAGGGGCGGATAGTTGCTACTATAAAACGGATAGACATCCGTGTTCTGGTACGGCCATTTAAGCTGGCTGAACAGAATCGTATCGACCAGTTCGAAGCCCTCGCCCTGGTCATAGTCAAATGGGAATTGGAACAGATTGAGCGCATAGGCAATATAAACGACCAGCGCGAAAAGCAGTATGACCGTTGCAACGCCCATCAATGCGGTATAGATCGTGCGTTTCGCTACCATCAGGCAGGCTTATCTCCCAGCGGAATGAGTAAAGCTCCGACAACAGCGACCATCGCTAGAATACCCAGGGCGGCTTGTTGGGCAGGGCCAATGCCGCCTTCACGGCCAAAATCAACCAGATCAATGGCCAGGATGCCGACAAACCCCACCACGCCGATGAGCAACAGGACGATGCCCAATTGTCGCTTGCTGACCGTAAAATTCCCACTGAAGAATTGGCTGATGTCCGTTGTTTCTTGTGGATCGCGTTCTTCTGACATGGCCCCATCTTTCCTTATCTGGTCTACTGTCGATTCTACCTGTAGTTGGTCCTGCTTTTGAATGTCGAAATTGGGCCATATACATTTGTGCATGTCGCAAGTGTATCTCTTGGCATAATTACCATTTATGATACCGTTCGCCCATGTTATGCTTGCACGATGATTTCCAAGTATCTTGACATTTTCTCATTCAATGTTATATACCTCTTTGGATTCTTCTGAACCATTGATGCCTCTCAGGAGTAATAGAGCCTCATGCTAAAAACTCATACCTGCGGCGAATTGCGCCCAGAACAAGCTGGTCAAGAAGTTGTACTCGCGGGCTGGGTCAACCGGCGGCGCGATCAAGGTGGCCTGATATTCATAGATTTACGAGATCGCTGGGGCGTGACGCAGGTGGTTGTGGATCGAGACAGTGCGCCAGAAGCGCATAGTGTTGCCGATCAAGCGCGTGGTGAGTTCGTCTTGCAAGTCAAGGGTATCGTCAGGATCCGACCTGAAGGTTCAGCGAATCCTGATTTACCAACGGGGGCCATTGATGTCTCCGCTAGCGAAATCAAGATATTGAACAACGCCAAGACGCCGCCATTCTATATCAATGATGACGAACGGCTCGAACGCGAAGGCCTCGACGAATCTATTCGTATGAAGCATCGCTACCTCGACCTGCGCCGTCAGAAGATGCAGAAGAATATCGTGCTGCGCCATAAGACCATTAAGTTCATCCGTGACTATCTGGATCAACAAAATTTCGTCGAAGTCGAGACGCCCATATTATTCAAGACCACCCCAGAAGGTGCGCGCGATTTCCTGGTGCCCAGCCGTTTGCAGCCCGGTAAATTCTACGCCTTGCCACAGTCACCACAGCAGCTAAAGCAAATGCTGATGGTCGCTGGCTTCGAAAAATATTTCCAGGTGGCGCGCTGCTTCCGCGATGAAGACCTGCGCGGCCAGCGCCAGCCGGAGTTTACACAGCTCGATATGGAAATCAGCTTTGTTGAGCGTGAAGACGTCATGGAACTCAATGAAAAGCTGATGACGCAACTGGTCGAGACAGTTGCCCCTGAAAAAACCATCATGCACAAGCCGTTCCCGCGCATTTTGTATAAGGACGCGATGGAGCAGTACGGCACCGATCGCCCGGACATCCGCTATGATCTGCGCGCTATTGACGTCAGTGAAATTGCAGGAGAGAGCGGTTTCAGCGTGTTCGTCAAAAATGTACAGGCTGGCCAACCCGTCAAGTGTATCCGTGCGCCAAAAATGGCAGGGGAACTCAGCGGGACGCAGCTTCGTAAAGTTGCCTCAGAACTCGAAGATATTGCCAAAAAAGCGGGGGCCAAGGGGCTCGCCTATATGGCGCTGCCGCTTGAAGAAGATGCCGAGGTCAAAGGCCCGATTGGTAAATTCTTCACAGTCGATCAAAAGCTGGCCCTGTTTGAAGCAGTCGGCGCGGAACCCGGTGACTTACTGCTGTTCATGTCTGACAAGCGCGAAGTTGTTTATAGCGTCACAGAGGCGCTGCGCCCGATGCTGGCCAGTCAGCTCGGTCTACTTGACCCCAACACACTTGGTTTCTGCTGGGTGATTGATTTCCCCGAGTTCATGTGGAACGAAGACGAAAAGCGCTGGGATCCCTCGCAGCATATGTTTACGATGCCCATTGAGGAAGATCTGCATCTGCTGGATACAGATCCTGGTGCGGCGCGTGGTTCGCAATACGATATGGTTTGTAATGGTCACGAAGTTGCCGGTGGTAGCATCCGTATCCACGACCGTGAAATCCAGAAGAAAATATTCCCGCTCATTGGCCTAGAAATGGACCACGCGATGGAACAATTCGGTCATATTCTAGAAGCATTTGAATATGGCGTGCCGCCGCATGGGGGCATCGCATGGGGGCTGGATCGCGTAGTGGCCTTGCTGGCCGCGGAACCCAACATTCGTGAAGTGATTGCCTTCCCAAAAACACAGACTGGTGCCGATGCGATGGCCGGTGCGCCCTCACCAGCGGAACCAGGCCAATTGGCTGAACTTGGCATCAAGCTGGATTTGCCGGAAGACGACGAGTAATAGCTTTCTGACATCGCTCATTACATAAAGAGGGGACTGCCAAACATGGTGTCCCCTCTTTTGAATTTAGTAAAGCGGTTTTGGTCAGGATGCATCCTCAGGCACAAGAACATACCCATGCAGCAGGCCAGCAAGGGCACCACCTGCGAACAATCCAACAAAATAAGGCACGACATAGCTCAGATTCCCTGCCGCTAGCGCAGGTCCAAACGTACGAGCTGGATTGATGGAAGCGCCTGTCAGCGGTCCAGCAGCGAAGATCAAGGCGGCCAGCGTAAGGCCAATAGCGACACCTGCAAAGTTCCCGGCTTTTCCATAGACTGCAGCCTGGAAAATAGTGCTTACAAGCAAGAATGCCAATATGGCTTCAATAGTGGCGGCCTGCCAGATAGCATCAGCCGTCAAGTAGCCTGTTGTCTGGCCGAAGTTAAAACCAACCCCAGCAATGGCTTCCGGCAGATACATGCTTTCTCCACCACCGATTAGCACCATGAGGGCAAATGTCGCCACAACGCCACCGACTAACTGAGCCACCATATACACTAGCGACGTTAGGATGGTTTGTTTGCCGCCAACCAGTAGACCACACGTCACAGCCGGGTTAAACTGCGCCCCGGAAAAATGACCATAGGTATAGATAAGCCCGGTTACGATCAGACCGTGTGCAAAGGCCGGCGCGGCAAGGCCAAATATCGGTGCAATGATGACAGAAGCAGCGCCAATGAATACCAGCGTGAAAGTTCCCAGGAATTCGGCAAGCGTCCCTCTGATGAGCGTGATGTCCACAATATCTCCCTCTCTCGATGTAAGCCAACAACCATAGACGTGGATATGCCGATTATGGCTGCTCGGAGATGGAGTAATCTACCGTCAAATCTGATAAAAGTCAGGCAATACTTGTGCTTTACGCGGCACGCAAGCTCTGATATAAAAGAGGGGCCTGCGATGTTCGTGATGGCGCGCTACATTTTGGGCCAACACTCACAAAATAGGGATTCGGGTCTGGTATCTTTGGTGATAGGCCAGTGCCAAGACCAAGCAACACAGCAGGATCCCACCCTGCACAGCAGGTCTCAAAATTGACCGTCACACGGCAAAGCAGGTCGTCATTATGGCGGCGGACACTAGTCCGCCGCTTTGACGTTTAGGGGTAGGAGGTGATGAATTACGAGATGATAGGTTACTGATTGTAGCTTGGGCCGAAGACCTCAACCATCAATTCGGCCATACGGTTGCGATTCGGGATCAAAACCGCTTGACCATCGGGCGTCGTATAGGGTTGCAAATACTGGTAATCCATGACACCCGTGACGATATTCTCCATGTCAATATCTTTGGCATATAGGCCCAGTTGGATGACCTGTTCCAGGTTCAAGCCCGTATAGACATGTTCTTCCCAGGCTTGCCAGAAGGCTGGTGCTTGTAGAATCAGGGTCGGCACCATGTCGGCACGCAGGATTTTGTCGCGTATGGCAAAGATGACCTGCTGCTGGCGTTCAGCCCGGTTGATGTCGCTATCCCCGTGACGTGTACGAGCAAAGCGCAAGGCATCATAACCCGCAAGCTGATGGGTCCCCGCAGCTAGATAAAACGGATCATAGCCATAATTCATATCAGGATATGACGGGTCATTGATCGTGTAGTCAATTGTGATCTCAACACCACCAATGGCGTCGATTACATCAATAAAGGCCTGGAAATCAACCGCCAGGTATTCATTCACTCGGATACCAAAGTTACGCTGTACCGTCTGCATCATCAGGACAGGGCCGTAACCAGGGCGCTGATTTTCGCCATAGAACATCGGCGTATTGATGCGCAGCAGACGACTGTATCCCGGTACATCAACGTAAAGGTCACGCGGGATGCTCAAGATACCCAGGCTGTGTGTTGTCGGGTCCAGGCTGACGAGCATCATGGTATCGGTACGATAGGTTAAACCGGTATCGCCAGGGCGACGGTCCAGACCAACGACGATCATTGTAAACCGCGATTGTCCATCCCACGGTTCCAGGGCAATGCTGCTGCCATCGGCCAGGATGAGGGTTTTGCCCACATCTAAACCGACTTCTTCCTGATAATCCGATAGCGCCATTACAGGTGTCGGCAGAGCTGCACTAATATCAGCCGTTGGCACAATTTCTGGTGCATCTTGGGATGCCTTGACCAGCAAAAAGGCGCTCAGACTCATGATAAGTACGATAGAAAATAGCGCCCCCGCAATGACAACCCACGCCCACTCACTCAGGCCGCTGCGATAACGCGACCGCCGCCGGACACGGCGCATTTGCTCGGAGTCATAATCCCCGCTGGGGTTAGTATCCCGCTTTTCCAGATACTGACTGGTGCTATATATGGGTTGTGGCGCAGGAATCAGATAATCATGATCTTCAGCCGCTACACGCGGATTCACGATCGTGTTATCATCAGCCACATTGGGTTCATATTGGGTGAAATCTGTCATGTGCTGCGTGCCTCTTGCCGTAGGCGACTCGTCTAGCATAACGATATAACAATATGCGAAAAACGCTAATAAAAAGTATAGGTTCGGTAAAAATATGCGTCAATGGCGGCTAATTTACGATTACCCTGCGGTCGGTGCCTGGAACATGGCCGTCGATGAGGCCATTCTGGCAGCGGTTAGCCAGGGCACACAACCGCCGACCTTGCGCCTATATGCCTGGGAGCCGTTTTGTCTATCGCTAGGCTATGGACAACGCGCGGCTGATGCAGACATCGACTTGCTGAATGAACATGGATGGCATCTGGTACGTCGCCCGACAGGTGGGCGGGCGATCTTACATGGCGATGAACTGACGTACAGCGTCGCCTTGTCGATGGACCATGAGCTTGCTCAAGGGGATGTCGTCACCAGCTATCGCCAGCTCAGTCAGGCATTGATGTATGCTTTAGGTGAGTTAGGTATCGTGCCCCAAGCTGAGAAGCAAAATATCTACAGTCAGCGTGAGAATGGCCCGATCTGCTTTGAAGTGCCTTCTCATTACGAAATTACGATTCTGGGGCGCAAATTAATCGGCAGTGCCCAGGTTCGGCGCAAGCAGGGCCTATTGCAGCATGGTACGCTGCCGCTTAAAGGTGATGTCGGACGTATTGCGCAAGCTTTAGCCTTTCCCCATGAGCAGGCTCGTTTGGATGCGATGGCCAGCGTCCGCGGTCGTGCAATCACCCTTCAGGAAGCGCTCGGCAAAAGGACGCGTTGGGAAGATGCTGCCGGAGCAATCGCAGAAGGTTTTCGCCAAGTGTTCAATCTCGATTTGATGCCCGACGCACTTTCGGATGCTGAAAAGACCCATGCAGAGCAACTGGTCGATGACATCTATGCCAACGATCATTGGACCTTTAAACGCTAGGGCGGTGGCATTCCATCGTTTGTATTCTGCTTGCACGTTTCGTATAATCATAAAAATGCACAAGTGTTCTGTATGGAGATACGGCGATGGTTAAGCGCCAATTGCCCTTATTTGCGAATGAACCTGACAATCCAAAAGACATCACGCGCAAAACTCCATTTGGCGCGACTTTTGAATTGTTCAGGCAGCATCTGGCGCAAGAGGGCAAGTCAGAGCATACGATCAAGGCATTCCTGGCCGACCTCAATCTGTTAGGTGAGTTCAGCGATCTCCAGACACCAATCACTAACTATACAACGACCAACCTCAATGAATTCTTGCACTGGATGGAATATGGTCGTGGTGTTGCTTGCAGCCGCAAGACCTATGCGCGTCGGGTGACATCACTCAAAGTGTTTTTCAAATGGTTGAAGACTGTAGGGGCTTTAACGCATGATCCGGCCCAGGCGGTACTCCAACGCAGCGGTCCCGCGCCCTTGTCGCAAGTCCTTACGCCCGATGATGAAAAATCCGCTATTCTCGCTGCCCAGGGTATGAAAAAAGGCGATGAACACGATCATCGCCCGGAGTTTTTATTCCTGTTGCTATTGGAAACAGGAATCAAGAAGAGTGAAGCAGGCCGCTTGACGCTCAAGGATTTTGATCGCAGCAACCCTGAGCAGCCTCTCGTCTTCATTCGCCATAAGACCAAGAACGTTTACAAAGAACGTCGCATCGCCATCACACCGCACTTATACAGTGCCTATGAGGAATACAAAGCGCAGTACTTGCCCAAAGACACGATATTTACCTGCACGACGCGCAACCTAGAGTACATTCTGACGGACATCGGTGAGCGTGCCGATATTCCCTTCAAACTCTCGTTTGAGGTCATGCGTTGGACCAGTGCCACCCGCGATTATCGGGCTGGTCTGGAAGAAGATACCATCCGCGAGAAGATGGGCCTCAGCCGCACAAGCTGGTATGAAACCAGCGCCAAAATCAAGCAGCTCAGTGCGCAAATAAACGAGCAGCAAGCCCGTTAAGCTCTACAGAACCCGTAACAACAAGCCCTTTAGATAATCGCCTTCGGGGAAGGTGAGCGCCACCGGGTGGTCGCTGCTTGCCCCAAGCTGGCGGACGATTTGGGCTTGCCTGCCGGAATCTGCCAGTGCCCCAAACACGATTTTCTGGAACAAGTCACGGCTGATCGCACCGGAGCACGAGAACGTCATCAGATAACCACCCGGCTTAACCAGCCGGAATGCGTGCAGGTTTAGATCTTTGTAGCCGCGTGATGCTTTTTCGATTTGCTGTTTATTGTGGGCGAATTTTGGTGGGTCCAGGATGACAAAATCGAATTGATCGTTATTTTGCTCGGCATCGCGTAGATAGTCAAAGCAGTTCGCCTGGATGAGATCATATTGAGACTCGCTCAGGTCGTTGAGTGCAATGTTCTCTTCGGCGATTTCAAGGGCTTCGCGTGATGAATCCACACTGACGACTTCGGCATTGCCCGTTGCCAGCGCTGCCACTGTAAATGCGCCTGTATAAGCAAAGCAGTTGAGCACTTTTGCTGTTTCTTTGTTAGCAGCAACCAACTGTTTGAACAGCACATGGTTTTCCTGCTGGTCGAGGTAAAAGCCTGTTTTGTGCCCGGTCTGGATGTCTACTTTCAGCTTGAATCCGGCGGCATGCTCAAAGATGATGTCTGCTGGTGGTGGTAATCCGATGAGGCTGCCTGTCTCTGAATTCAGGTCTTCATGCTTACGCACATCGACATCACTGCGTTCATAGACGCCACGTGCGTTGAGCATTTCCATCAGCTTACGGCCAATGTGCTGCTTATTCTGGTCGATGAACAGCGTCAGCGCCTGTAAGACGAGCCAGCCGTCATAATAATCGACTACCAGCCCCGGAATATAGTCGTTTTCCGCGTTGATGAGCCGGAACGCAATTGGTTTGCCTTCTGCGACCTGTTGCAGTTGTAATTGTCGGCCATCAAGTGCTTGTTGCAAGCTTTTTTGCCACCATGCATCATCGATGGGTTCATCCTGCCATGTCAAAATCCGTACGCGGATTTGCGAGCTGGGGTTGTAATAGCCCTTGCCCAGGAAATTATTCCCAGAATCGACAACCGTTACGATGTCACCCGGATTGGCATCTTGAGCTTTGTCAATTGCGCCGGAGAAAATCCAGGGGTGCTGGTTACGGATGGGTTTATCGCGTTTGGCCTTGATGATGACTTTTGGATTGGGCATAGGGTTCCGTTCTAGTGATAAGATAAGAGCACGCGGGTGCGTGCTCGATGAAAGCTATTCTAGTCACGATGTGGCTATTTGACCATAGCGCGTAGATCGTCTTCGCTCAGGATTGTGACCCCCAGTTGACTGGCCTTATCGGCCTTGGAACCTGGCGAATCCCCCACGACGACATAATCCGTGTTTTTACTCACGCTGCCGCTGACTTTGCCACCATGCGCTTCTATCAGGGCTTTGATATCCCCGCGTGGCACGCTCATCGTGCCTGTGATGACGAACTTCTTGCCTTCTAGTGATGTGCTCTCTTTTTCGACCTGTTCCGCAATCATGTTGACGCCAGCGCGTTCCATCTTGTGCAGCAAGTCCTGATGGTAATCATCAGCGAACCAGTTGACCACATTGCGCACCAGGATAGGCCCCAGCCCTTCAATCGTGAGTAGTGGCTTGGCTGTTTCTGTTAATTTCTGTAGCTTCTCAGCTATCGCATCAATAGGGGTGTTGGCATCCAAAATCGGTTTTAGCAGGCGACTGAGTTTTGTACTCAGGTCGCTGGCATCGACATAACGCGGTGCGAGTTCGATCAGTGGGTTATGTAGCCGTGATTGCGCTCTGATAACATCCGCTGCAGTGGCCTTGGCGTGCGTCAGCGGATCAACCAGTTGGAGAAAATCCGTTTCTAGCTGCTTGATGGACTTGGCCGTGTCAATCAGGTCTTGCATGCTGTGGAATCGTTCCGTCAGCAGGTTGGATACCACACCGCCGACACCATCAATGCCTAACGAAGCTAGCAATTGTGACAGGGGCCGACCCTTAGCTGTTTCAATGGATTTGAGCAGATTTTCGACCTTTTTATCTGCAAAGCCTTCTAACTCGAGGATTGAATCGGCTTGCAGATAAAAAATATCGGCTTCGTCAGTGATGAGGTCAGCATCAATCAGTGCCTTGACCGTTTCCGGTCCCATGCCGTCGATGTCCATTGCCCCGCGTGAGACAAAAAATTCCAAGCTGCGGAAAACCCGTTCTTCACAGCGCGGATTCGGGCAAAATAGGTCGACTGCGCCTTCAGGCCGCACGAGAACATCACCGGAAAATGGGCAGCTTTCGGGTGGGATAATGGGCGTTTCAGTGCCATTTCGTGCCCCCGTGACGGGGCCAATCACATACGGGATGACCTCGCCGGATCGCTTGATGATGACCTGATCGCCCATGCGAATGTCCAATTGCTGGATCAGGTCGTAATTGTGCAGGCTGGCATTACTAACGGTAACGCCGCTCAGGAAGACCGGGTCCAGCGAAGCTGTTGGCGTGACTTTACCCGTGCGCCCGACATTGACGACGACATCTAGCAGCTTGGTTGTGGCTTCCTCCGCCGGGAACTTAAAGGCGGTTGCGCCGCGCGGGTCTTTGCCGGATATACCCAATTCCCTACGGGCTGCAATGTCGTTGATCTTGATAACCAACCCGTCGATTTCAAATGGAAGTTGGTTTTTGCGGGATTCCCATGTGGGTAATTGTTGGATAATGTCGGATAAAGTGGGATAGTGTTGCGAATGTGGGATAATGTTGAAGCCCATATCCCGCAAATAATCCAGAGTATCCCACTCGTTATCCAACATCACGCCATCGCTATCGACGATGTCATAGATGTACGTTGTCAGTGGGCGTTGGGCCGTGATGCGGGAATCTTTCTGTTTTAACGATCCCGAAGCTGTGTTACGTGCGTTGACATATCGCGGCAAATCAGCCGCTTCTTGCTCGGCATTGACCCGCTCAAAGTCCTCTTTCAAAAATAGCACTTCCCCGCGCACGACCAGTCGTGGTGGCGCTTCCGGTCCATCAGCGTGCGATGGAATGCTCAGCGGAACGGTCTTAACCGTGCGGATATTGGCGGTTACATCATCGCCGACCTCGCCATTGCCGCGTGTCGCTGCCGTCACCAATACACCATCTATATAGGTCAGTACCACGCTGAGTCCATCTAGCTTGGGTTCCAATACATAATCAAAAGTCGTACCCTGCGCCATCAACTTGAGGTTGCGCTCTTCCCACCGCTGTAAATCCTCCGGGCTGAAGGCGTTCGACAGGCTCAGGATAGGGGCGGGATGCGTGACTTTTGGCAGATCATCAGATAAGTCGCTGCCGACGCGCTGCGTGGGTGAATCTGGCATGCGCAGTTCGGGGTGATCTTGCTCAAGTTCTCGTAATTCATGGAACAGACGATCATATTCGGCATCGGTAATGATGGGATCATTCAGCACGTTGTAACGATAAATATGGTGATTGAGTTCTTCGCGCAGTTGCGCAGCGCGTGCAGTCAACGCCTCATCCATTCTTGAACTCCTCTAAATTGATTCCTGAGATAGCAAACTGATTAAACCAGGTGATTACTGTGGGACAGCTACCACGCCTAGATAATTACTGACCGCCCAGCCGGATCGGCTGGTGTCGACGGGGTGCTGGATGCGCCACCAGGTGAAGCCATCAGCTTGTACTGGGCCTTCTACCACCAGAAATTGCTCGTCTTCGTCCGCCCGGAACATAATAGTCGTTTGCCCAATACCCGGCACATCGCGTACATTCAATTGCTGGTCGTCCACGCCCTGTACCGCAATGGTCGCGCCCACTGTGATGCCAACCGGCGTCGGCGTGATGACTACAGCGGGTAGGGTCGGCCCTGCCAGCGGGAGCGAAGAGGGTGTTTCTTCTTCAGTCAGGATCGTTCTTGACCCGGGTGCGGCGGTTGCCGGGGTCAATTGCAGTGCGCTAGCTTCCCTGGCATCGGCTTCGGATGTAATGATGCGGATGATAGGTGTGCTGGCTGGTGTTGTACTGCTGCCACCCATCGCAATAATGCCCGCTACAGCCAGCACTGCGATGATAACGACACCCAGCAGCATCACACCAATCGACCATAATGGCAGGTAAAAGCCGCCGCGTTTGGCGCGTTGGGCATGTCGCATCCGTGCGCCCGTTTGCCTTGGGGCTGCCGCATTTCTGACAGGTGCTTGCCGCCCTGTGGGTGTTCGCGCAGGTTGGGTACGGCTTGGTGGGACGACATGTGGTCCACTTGCCTGTGAAGCAGGGTTCGCCCGTGTCCGATACTCGGTAGCGATGGGTTTCGTCCGCTCGACATCGTTGCGCGATGTATCGTCCGGGTTGGGTTGTTTGGGGGGTCTGTTCTGCGACATGCTGACAATCCGTGTGTTTAAGCTCGTGATTGTATCCACGCATAGAAGCGATCAAACGCCCAAGTGTTGATGACGTTTTCCGGCTCGGCCCATGCGCGACGTGCAGTCAGGATACCATAGGGCAGCATATCCATCATTTTTATGCTGTGTGCATCGGTATTAATGGCCAGTTTGATGCCTAATTGATGGGCACGCCGGGCATATTGCGCATCCAGATCGAGCCGGGCTGGGTTAGCATTGATCTCTAGCACGGTGTCCGTTTCTAGTGCGGCTTCAAACACGGCATCGAAATCGACATCAGCGGAGGGCCGTGTGCCAATCAATCGCCCGGTCATATGCCCGATGCAATCCACATGTGGGTTGTTGAGGGCATTTAGCAATCTCTTGGTGATAAGCGCCCGGTCTTGAGTCAGCCCAAAGTGCAGCGATGCCACCACAAAATCCAGTTGTGCCAGGATGTCATCTGACAAATCCATGTCGCCATCTTCCAAGATGTCCATCTCGACACCATGTAGCACATGGAAATCATCGCCCATTTCTTCGTTTACTGCCCGTACTTCAGCTTGCTGTTGTAGCAAACGCTCACCGTCAAGGCCATTGGCGACAATATTGCGCTTGGAGTGATCGGTGATGACGATATGCGTTTTGCCACGCTCACGGGCGGCTTCTGCCATCTCACGGATTGAAAGGGTGCCATCGCTCCAGGTGGTATGCATATGCAAATCGGAGAGAATGTCTTCGGCGGTGATGAGATTCGGTAATTTGCCAGCTATCGCCGCTTCGATCTCACCCTGATCTTCGCGCAGTTCCGGCGCAATCCAGGGCAGACCGATCTTTTCATAGACGTCTTCTTCTGTGCCGCAGTAGACATAATGCGACTCATCCAGCATGTTGCCCGCATCGTCAATCGGACGCAGGGCATGTTCATTTAGACTGTAGCCCTTATTCAGCGCGATTTCCCGAATGCGCACGTTATGATCTTTGCTGCCTGTGAAGTATTGCAACGCTGTACCGAAGCGTTCCCTTGGCAGTACGCGCAGATCTACCTGTAGGCCCGTTCGTAGCTCAATTGAACTCTTCGTTGGCCCTTGCCCTAGAATGCGCTCGACACGTCCCATGCCGACAAAATGTGCCATAATCGGTTCGGCATCGTCACTCACTGCCAGAATATCGACATCGCCAATGGTCGTTTTACCGCGCCGAATGCTCCCAGCAATCATGGCTTCTTCGACCTGGGGCAGGGCGACCAACTCAGCCAGGATCGTATCAGCCGCTTGTTTGGCATTACCTATGGGTGTCCGGCCTCGGTTGCGAGAGAGCGCCTGAATGGATTCGATGATTTTTTGTTCGCTTTTAGCGCCCATACCAGGCAACTCACGTAATTTACCCTCAGACGCTGCTGTTTGCAGGCTTTCAACTGTCGTGATATTTAGCTCATTCCAGAATAACTTGGCCTTTTTAGGGCCAACGCCATTGATGCCCTTGATTTGCAGGATGGATTCCGGCACCTGGGCGCGTAATTTTTCATAAAATTCGAGTTTGTCAGTTTCCAGCAGTTCTTTGATCTTATCGCTGATGGCTTTGCCAATACCAGGAATATCGGTCAATGTTCCGTCATCGACATAGGCCTGCAAATCACGGGGTAGTTCGCCGAGTGTTTCCCCGGCCCGCCGATACGACAAAAACTTAAAACGGTTCTCGCCCTGGATTTCCAGCATATCGGCGATGTTATTAAAAATGTCTGCAATTTCTTGATTCGTCAGTGCCAAAATGCTGCTCCTGAAGATTGTATAACGTCATGTAACCAACGATTAAATCATAGAACACTTGTGCCAACTATTATACCTCAACGCCTCCGATGAAAGCAATCTGGATGCGGCTGAGTTGCTTGCAATCTGGATGCAAAACGGAGCAAATGCTTGACATCCGCCCAAGAAGCCGTTACCTTATGCCCAGTTAACAATTTCATCTTCCAAAAGTGTTGATCTGGAAGAGTACAGATTGTGGCGATGTTCAGAGAGCTGCCCATTTTGCTGTGAGGGTAGTACAGACGCGCATCTGGAATGGGCCAGGGAGCTGCAAAGGCGAACGTCATGTGCGACCCGCATATGCAAAATAGCCTGCGCCGGTAAGCGTTCCGTTATCAAAACGCAGGGTATCGGCCTCAGTGCCCGTACCTGATGAGTGGCGACTGCATGCGAATGTAGCGCAATCAAGGTGGTACCGCGGGAGTTCTTCTCGTCCTTGGATGGATGCGATGGACTCTTTTTTGCTTAATGGGAGATACCACACTATGGCGCTGAATTATCGTACACGGTCGGACATTCTTCCTTCTCGTGAAGACCTGCATGAACTTTTCAAACAAGGGGATTTAGTCCCTGTCTATCGGACGCTGCTGGCGGATTTAGAGACGCCAGTGAGCATCTACATGAAGCTCACCCAGGAAGGCCATCCTTCGTTTTTGTTGGAAAGTGTTGAAGGTGGTGAGCGGATTGGTCGTTATTCGTTCATTGGCATCAACCCCAAGCGCATCATCGCTGTACAAAAAGACGAAGTGTCTGAAACAGTAGACGGCGAAACGCAAACCCGCGCTTTAGCCGTTGGCGAAGATCCGCTGCATGTGATTAAGTCTGCCCTGGATGAATACCGCGCAGTAGTGGTCGATGGCCTACCGCGTCTGGTCGGTGGGGCGGTCGGCTACCTGTCTTATGATGTTGTCCGCTACTTCGAAAAGTTGCCAGATACAGCCACAGATGAACTGGATGTGCCTGAAGCGGCTTTTATGCTGCCGGATACGCTGGTCATCTTCGATCATGCCAAGCACCAGCTCATTGTCCTGGCTAACGCCCATAATACAACCAGTCCTGATGCCGCTTATGACGATGCTGTCCGTCGCATTGACAAGATTGTCGTATCTCTCGGCAAACCGCTGCCGACGATCCCTGTGCCGGACCAGCCACTGGACGATGAACTTGTTTCCAATGTGGAGCAGGCCGTTTACGAAGAGCACGTCCGCCGCGCAAAAGAGTATATTAAAGAGGGCGATGCCTTTCAGATTGTGCTCTCACAGCGCTTCAGCCGCAAGACCAACGCCTCGCCCCTGATGATCTACCGCGCGCTGCGGGCACTTAACCCCTCGCCTTATATGTTCTTGCTGGAATTCAGCCCAGATTTGATGCTCATTGGTGCTTCACCGGAAATGATGGTTCGTTTTGAGGATGGCATCGCCACCAATCGTCCGTTGGCTGGCACACGCCGACGTGGCAAAAATGATGCTGAAGATGCCGCCCTGGCGGAAGAATTGCTCGCTGACCCCAAAGAACGTGCTGAACACGTCATGTTGGTAGACCTCGGTCGCAATGACCTGGGCCGCGTCTGTGAGTATGGCACAGTCAAAGTCAACGAGATGATGGTCATTGAGCGTTATTCACATGTGATGCACATCGTCAGCGATGTCGAAGGCAAGCTGCGCGCTGATATGGATGCCTTCGATCTGGTGCGCGCGACATTCCCGGCAGGTACGCTCAGCGGTGCGCCCAAAGTCCGCGCTATGGAAATCATCGAAGAACTGGAAGGCGTCCGACGCGGACCGTATGGCGGTTCTGTGGGCTACTTCAGCTTTGATGGCTCAATGGATATTTGTATCACCATCCGCGCGATTTTGCTCAAAGGCGACCAGGCTTACATTCAGGCTGGGGCGGGCATCGTCGCTGATAGTGACCCGGCCAAGGAACATCAGGAATGCCGGAATAAAGCTCAGGCCGCAGTCGCTGCCATTGATTACGCTGAAAATGGATTGATGTGATGTTGGAATGCAGGATTAGCTAGAGACAGAGAGAAATTGATGGTTGTCAAACGATTTATGTTTATTCGCCCTGGCGAAACAGACTGGAACCGCCTGAATCGATGGCAAGGGCAGGTCGAGATTCCGTTGAATGCACACGGTATTGAGCAGTCCAAACGGTTGGCGCAGTTCATGCGCCCGCTCGGTATTCAGACGCTTTACAGCAGCAATCTGCGTCGTGCCAGCGATACTGCCAAGATATTGGCCAGCACCTTGAATACCAAGCCCATTTATGATCAGCGCTTACGCGAGCGCCATATGGGCGAATGGCAGGGACTGGTACTCAACGAAATCAAGACATGGTACCCCAAGAAGTACAAGCAACTGCGGGCACGTCCATTTGAGTATCAGATAGAAGGTGGTGAATCGCGTCGGCAGGTGATGGCGCGCGTCCAGGCCTGTTTTGCTGACATCCTGGCACGGGGTGGCGGAGAAACGATTGGCATTGTGTCACATACCACCGCCATCATGACCATATTGAGCGTGCTGACCAAAAACGAAGATGCTTTCGATATGGAATTCTCGAACTTGTCTGTGACAACGGTTGCGCAGCAAGCTTCTGGAGAATGGGAAATTACCCAGCTAAACGATGTCTCGCACCTCGATGGCATGCCGACGCTCACCCTGGGTGGGTCCAGTGAGTACGATTTGTAAGACCGCGCTGTTTCTTTTTGATGGATTGGGAGCACACAGTGATTCTTGTAATCGACAACTACGACAGCTTTACCTATAACATCGTGCAGTTGATGGGCGAGCTTGGGGCGACCATCGAAGTCGTGCGTAACGATCAGGTCACAGTCGATGAAGTGCGTGCTATGGCCCCGGATCAGATCATCATCTCACCAGGGCCAGGTTATCCGCGTGACGCGGGTATCTCGCGCGATGTTATCTACGAATTGGGGCCATCGATCCCACTGCTTGGGGTTTGCCTGGGCCATCAGTGCATTGGCGAGGTCTACGGCGGTGTGGTATCGCATGCTCAAAGCCTGATGCACGGTAAGACCAGCATGGTCTATCACAAGCTTGATGACCTCTATACCGGCGTGCCCAGCCCCTTCGAGGCCACGCGCTATCACAGTCTGGTCATTAAAGAAGAAACCATGCCCGATTGCCTGTACACGACATCCTTTACCGAAGATGGCGAAATTATGGGCGTCCGGCACAAAGAATATCCGGTCATGGGGGTGCAATTTCACCCAGAAAGCATCCTGACCGGGTTTGGTAAACGTATTTTGCAGAACTTTATGGAATTCAAAGTACCAGTGAGAGGTTAAAGATGGCAGCACCTGCCAAAGAAGCAAAAGAAACCACAACCCAGAAGATTGCCCTGACAGGCATCAAACCCAGTGGAACGCCCCATGTGGGTAACTACCTGGGCATGATTAAACCCGCTTTGAAGCTTGCCGAAACATTCCAGGCATTCTACTTCATTGCCGACTATCACGCGCTGACGACAGTCAACGACCCGGCCTTGATGAAGCAGTATGTATATGAGATTGTCGCGACCTGGTTAGCGCTTGGCCTGGACCCTGACGAAGTGATTTTCTATTGTCAGTCAGACATCCCTGAGATTTTTGAATTGACCTGGGTCTTGAGCTGCTATACGCCCAAGGGCTTATTGAATCGCGCCCACGCCTACAAAGCTAAAGCTGATGCCAACCGCGAAGAAGGCCGTGATGAAGACGCAGGCGTCAATGCGGGTCTATTTAGCTATCCCGTGCTGATGGCTGCGGACATCCTCATGTTTAATACCGAGGTTGTCCCAGTTGGCCAGGATCAGAAACAGCATATCGAAATCACCCGTGACATTGCGGCAGCCTTCAATAACAACTACGGCAAAGACGTGCTGACGATTCCAGACGCGCATATTGTCGAAGATGTTGCCACGATTCCTGGTATTGATGGCCGCAAGATGAGCAAAAGCTATGGTAATGTCGTGCCGCTGTTCGCGCCGCCCAAGAAGTTGCGTAAGCAGATCATGCGCATTGTCACCAACAGCCAGACGCCGGAAGAACCCAAAGACCCGGATGTGGATAACATCTACAACATCTATAAGTACTTCGCTTCTCCAGAAGACTTGGCACGGGTGCGCAAGACCTATTTGGAAGGCGGCTTGGCCTACGGTACGATGAAGCAAGAACTGTTTGAACGGTTGGAATCGACTTTTGGCGAAGCCCGTGAGCAGTATGATGCCTATATGGCGGATACAGCCAAGATGGACAAAATCCTGGCACAGGGCGCTGAAAAAGCCCGGGACATCGCTACACCGATGATGCACAAGGTCCGCAAAACCGTTGGGATGCAGTGATATTTGTCAGTAGCAAGCTAGAGCGATGGATTAAATGACTGAAGGTGCAGGGTATTGGGCGGCGGCACACTATACCTACTATTGGAAGTTGACGCCGAACCAACGCGCATCACTCAAAAGCCGTGAACCGTTGCTGTATGTAGCCAGTAACGTCGTCCAGCGCGTCAAACCAGGCGATGTGCTGTGGATGCTCAATGTGCACCTTGGTAATTTATACCTGATTGGTCGCTTGCTGGTGGAGTTCGTGGTAGATAACACTGACTTGGCAATGGAACTGGTCGACCCTCAGACTGATGTGTGGTACGAGGCCGACTGGTATGCCATTGCCAATCGCTACCAGGCAGAACCGATGCGCGAAGTGGATATTACGCCGCTAGCGGGTGCGCTCCAGTTTGAAAGTGGCCGCTTCCAGCTTGATCTCGAAAATGGCATCCAGATCGGTCAGGTACGCGGCCTGCGTGAACTCACAGCGGATTCCGCCAGTTTGTTAGAGCAAGTCTGGTATGACGATGAGTATACGCCGGACGATATTCAGGATTATCTCGAACTGGTCGAAGATGATCGGGCATATAACGAAGGCAAGACCGTCATCCGTACCCTGCGCGAGCGCCAGCGCAACCGCAATCTGGTAGAAGACGCCAAAGCGCAGTTCCGTGCACAGCATGGGCACTTATATTGTGAAGGCTGCGGATTTAGTTTTCAGGATGTATATGGGGTGGAGTACATCGAAGCGCACCACATCGAGCAAATGGCCAGCCTGGATGGTGAACGTCAAACGGCCATTTCTGACTTGGTGATGCTGTGCTCGAATTGTCACCGGATGGTGCATACGCGCACACCACCCCTGACGTTAGAAGAATTGCGCTATCTCATCAAGAAACGTAACGCGGATTATTCTCAAAAAATAGAGGATGAATAGCTTATGGATATTCAAAGAGCAATTGAAGTGACGAGCCGTTTTGGCCATTTACAAGCAGAAGAAGCTGAAGCGGTTATGCACCAAATTATGAATGGTGATGCCAGCGAAGCCCAGATCGGTGCTTACTTAATGGCTCTGCGTATGAAGGGCGAAACGCCGGAAGAAATCAGCGGTAGTGCCCGTGCCATGCGCGATAAATCCAGCAAGGTGCCGACCACTGTCGATAGTGATCTGCTGGATACCTGCGGCACCGGTGGTGATAAATCTGGCACATTTAACATCAGCACGACGGTCGCTTTTGTGGCCGCCGGGGCAGGTGTGCCCGTTGCTAAACATGGCAACCGTGCTGCGACCAGCAAAGCCGGCAGCGCTGATGTGTTGGGCGCTTTAGGCGTTAACCTGGACCTCACACCGGAGCAAGTTGGCCAGTGTGTAGACGAAGTCGGCATTGGCTTCTTGTTTGCTGTCAAACTGCACCCGGCCATGAAATATGCCATTGGCCCTCGCCGTCAGATTGGCATCCGTACTATTTTTAACATCCTCGGCCCCTTGACCAACCCCGCAGGCGCGAATCGTCAACTGATGGGTGTCTTTGCTGCGGATCTCACGGATTTACTGGCCCATGTCCTCAAATCGCTGGGGACCAAATCGGCCATCATTGTCAATGGCTATGGTGGCCTGGATGAACTGACCGTCAGTGGCCCCAATCACGTTAGCCAATTGAAGGAAGATGGCACCATCACCACCTACGAATTGGATCCGCAAGCCTTGGGCTTTGAAGGCGCTAGCGTCAGTGAATTGCAGGGCGGCGATCCTGACGAAAATGCGCGTATCCTTCGCAGCGTTCTAGATGGCAGCGACCAGGGTGCCAAGCGCGATGTGGTTGTTCTCAATGCGGGTGCGGCCCTGTGGGCGGCTGGCAAAGTCGATAGCATTGACGATGGCATTACGTTGGCCAAAGAAGTCATCGACAGCGGTGCGGCACTGCAAAAGCTTGATAAGTTGATCGAATATAGCCAGAGTTTCGCCTGATGAGCACGCAATACGTCAAGACAGACACTGTTCTAGACAAAATCCTGGCGCACAAGGTCGAGGAAATCGCAGCGGAAAAAGCCCGATTGACCCCGGCGATTGTCCGTCAAAAAGCGGCCCTGGCCGTAGACCCGGAGCGTGCTCCGCGTGACTTTATGGGGGCCTTGCGTCGTGATACCGTTGCGCTGATTGCTGAAGTCAAGAAGGCGTCGCCCAGCAAAGGCGTCTTGATCGAAGACTTTGACCCGGTCGCCATTGGCACGACTTACGCTCAGAACGGCGCGGCAGCTATCAGCGTGCTGACCGATGAGCATTTTTTCCAGGGACATCTGGGGTATATGGGTGCAGTTCGTAAAGCCGTTGATGTGCCTGTACTGCGCAAAGACTTCATCATTGATCCATATCAAGTGTATGTGGCGCGTGGTTTCTGTGCGGATGCCTGCCTGTTGATCGTAGCTGCGCTTTCGGATAGTCAACTATCTGATTTGTATGCCCTCATTACCGAACTGGGTATGGCGGCTCTGGTCGAGGTCCACAACGAAAGCGAACTAGAACGCGCCCTCAAGATTGGTGCCAAGCTCATCGGCGTCAATAACCGTGACCTCAAGACTTTTGAAGTCGATTTGGAAACAACGGCGCGGGTCGCCGCCAGCGTGCCCAATGATGTACTGCTTGTTGCTGAAAGTGGTATCCGCAATGCTGCCGATGTCTACCATATGGGCCAACTGGGTGCGCATGCTGTTTTGGTAGGGGAGTCGCTTGTAAAAAGTCAGAATATTGCAGCGGCGGTTCATGACTACAGCCATCAGAAGCGCGAGGCTCGCCAATGACCTACGTCAAGATTTGCGGTGTTACGACTTACCGTGATGCGCTTATGTCGGCCAAAGCGGGTGCAGACTTGCTGGGCCTGAATTTCTATGCCAAAAGTCCGCGCTATATCTCTCCCGAAG
This sequence comes from Anaerolineaceae bacterium, assembly GCA_002699585.1. Lineage (GTDB taxonomy): Bacteria > Chloroflexota > Anaerolineae > Aggregatilineales > Phototrophicaceae > Phototrophicus. Next base: position 283,687 of record PABP01000021.1, read on the forward strand.
ATGCTGCAACCCTCTGCCGCAGTCTGCGCAGCGCATTGGACGAGGATTGCCCGGTGCTTGTAGGTGTTTTCGTCAATGCCACTGTGGATGAAGTCGCACGCACCATTCAAACCGTTGGCCTGGATTTTGCCCAACTTAGTGGGGACGAGTCGTTGGCGATGGTCGCTGGTTTGCTTGGACGCTCTTATAAGGCCATCCGACCTGATAGCGAAGCGGCTGCCTTGGATGATGCCAACTATTATGCGCCACACTTTCCATCTTCGGAGCAAGTGCCATCACTGTTGGTCGATGCCTACCACCCGAATTTGTATGGCGGCACAGGCGAACAAGCCAGTGAAAGTGTGGTCGAGGCGCTGAAACAGCATGTTCCGCGCCTGATGTTGGCGGGTGGTCTCAACCCCGGCAACGTGGGTGAGCGCGTGGCCAGCCTACATCCCTGGGGCGTCGATGTTGCTAGCGGTGTTGAAGACGGTACTCCCGGCGTCAAGTCGGAAGCCAAGGTCAAAGCCTTCATTGATGCGGCCAAAGGGGCTTCTTAGCATGGCTAGGCGCACCTATGATCTCGGCTCGCCGTATTGTGCTAAATGTGGCGAACGCACCGTCCGCAAGCATATAGGTGGGCGTGACCGGGATACCTGTCCAAGTTGTGGTTACACGCAGTATATGATCGCGACCATCGGCATTGGCGCATTGATCCTACGGGATGATACGGTTCTGCTGGTCGAACGGGGCATTCCGCCAGTCGGCATCTGGACGGTTCCCAGCGGATTTGTCGAGCAAGACGAAGACATTGCAGCCGCAATGCGCCGGGAAGTTAAGGAAGAAACGGCACTCGATGTGACGACCGTGCATGGCATCGTGATTGTGCGCAATACCGTGCGCAAAGACAAAAATGACATCTACGTGGTCATGCTCTGCGATGTGGCTGACGAGCAATTGCCGCAGCCCGATGGTTACGAGTCGACCCAGGCGCGTTTTGTGTCAACTTCGGAGCTGGATAGTGTCAATATATCGGTTTTTAGTCGCTGGATCGTAACGCATTACCTAACACATCGACCGATACCTATGCAAATGGTGACTGTCCCTGAGTATCCACTTGAGGCAGCGATTTTTGGGAATTTTTGAGAGGATGGTATGACGATGGCGAATTATCTCAAGCAAGGGGCGGCTGTTCCTGATGAACGCGGCTACTATGGCGAATTCGGGGGCCGCTTCGTTCCAGAAACGATCATTCCCGCTCTGGATGAACTCAAAGCGGCTTATGAACAAGCCGTTGATGATCCGGCCTTTGTGCAGGAACTCATGCATCTCCAGCGCACCTACACCGGACGCCCGACGCCTGTGACGTATGCCAAACGCCTGACTGAGCATCTTGGGGGCGCGAAGATCTACCTCAAGCGCGAGGATCTGGCGCATACAGGCGCACATAAGATCAACAATGCGCTCGGTCAAGCGCTGCTGGCCAAGCGTATGGGCAAACAGCGTGTGATTGCTGAAACGGGTGCAGGTCAACATGGCGTCGCCAGTGCGACCGCCGCCGCGCTACTTGGCCTCGATTGTCACGTTTACATGGGCGAGGTCGATATTGCGCGGCAACAGCCCAACGTGTTCCGCATGCGTTTATTGGGCGCGGAAGTCATACCCGTATCCAGTGGCAGTCGCACGCTTAAAGATGCCATCAACGAAGCTATGCGCGATTGGGTGACGAATGTGCGCTCGACGTTTTATCTACTGGGCAGCGCTCTTGGACCGCACCCATACCCCAAGATGGTCCGCGACTTCCAGAGCGTGATTGGTCATGAGGCCCGCGAACAGATTCAGGAAGAGGCTGGGCAGTTGCCCGATGTCTGCATCGCCTGTGTGGGTGGTGGCAGCAACGCGATTGGTCTGTTCCATGCTTTCCGTGATGATGAAAACGTCGATTTCATCGGTGTTGAAGCCGGTGGCCTGGGTGTCGATACCGATAAACATGCAGCGCGTTTTGGCGACCTCAGCATCAGCCGACCGGGCATCTTGCATGGGACGCGCTCCTACGTCATGCAGAACGAAGATGGCCAGATTATGGAGACGCACAGCATTAGCGCGGGCCTGGACTATCCATCGGTTGGGCCGGAACACGCCTACCTACGGTCATTGGAACGCGCGTATTACACTTCAGCAACCGATGAAGAAACGTTGGAAGCGTTCCAGGCCCTCAGCCAACTTGAAGGTATCATTCCTGCATTGGAAAGTTCACATGCTGTGGCCGAGGTTATCAAGCGTGCACCGACCATGTCCAAAGATAGCGTCATTTTGGTGAATCTGTCCGGTCGAGGTGACAAAGATCTGGACACGGTCATCAAAGCACTAGAGGGATCATTGTAGTGAACATACTTATTTCTCTCCTCATTGGCTTCGTCGGCTTGCTGTTGATTGGCTTAACATATGAGTCGATCATGCGCTTCCGCGATCGGCAGCGTTTTGGCAAGCCCCCGTATAAAACACTGGCAGTCGATGGCCATGCCCTGCATGTTGAGCAACTCGGTGATGGCCTGCCAGCACCTACAATCGTGTTTTTGTCAACAATTGGTGGCAGTCTGCTCGATTGGCAACTTGTTATCCCTGAGTTAGAGGGCGTCGCGCCTTTGCTGGCTTATGATCGCGCTGGCTATGGTTGGAGCGCGCGTCTTCGTGGCGAGCGTGTCCCGCAGGTCGTAGTTGATGAGATGCACGCACTCCTCGAAAAAGTCGATTGTCCGCAGCCCGTTGTTCTGGTTGGGCACGGTTTCGGCGGCTTATATGCCCGTCTTTATCAGGCTGAGCATCCTGAGAATGTCGCTGGCATTGTCTTGGTTGATAGTTCACATCCTGATTTGGTTATTCAGAATGACCATCAGAAAGAAATCAGGCGCCAGCGGAACATCTTGCGTTTCCGACGTTTGGGCATTCTGCGTTTGATGCTGCCGCGTGTGCTGACATGGCTTGATGATCTGCCTCTCTTGGAGCGTCAGCGTTATCGCGTTGTGCGCAATTGGGATATTCCTATGACACTGCCAGAGGCTGTGCCTGTCTTCCGTGATGGCATTGACTTACCCGACACATTAGGCGATTTGCCTTTGACTGTGGTATCGCGCAGTGTGGCTGAAGAACTCGAATTTAGCCAGGAATGGGCCGATCATCAGGCTGATTTGGCGCAGCTTTCCAGCCAATCGAGGCATATCACCTTAGAAAAAGGCAATCACTACGTTCAGTTTGCCAGCCCGGAAACCGTCGCAAATGCCATCCGTGACATGGTGAATCAAATCAGAGAGCCAGTTGAAGAGCAGTTCAGAGAGCAGGATCAGAGTGAAGGATAGCGAAACCATGACGGCACCAACGCGCACTTTTGGCTTAGAAGCCATCTCACAAATGTTCCAGCAGGCGGAAACTGAAAACCGTGCTGCCTTCTTGCCTTATTTCCCCATTGGCTACCCGGACTACGATGCGTCCATTGAAGCCATCGCTGCGATGGCTGACGCTGGGGTAGATGGGTTTGAAATTGGTATTTCCTTTAGTGACCCGCTGGCTGATGGTCCTGCAATCCAGGTTGCGACGCAGAAGGCGCTCGAAAATGGCACCACGGTCAGGACTTGCCTTCAGGCTGTCCGAGCGCTGCGCGAGCGGGGTATCACCCAGCCGATGCTGATGATGAGTTATGCCAACCCGCTGGTGGCCTATGGCACCGAGCAGTTTGTCCTGGACGCAAAGGCTGCTGGCGCTGATGGCCTGATTGTGCCGGATTTGCCCCCTGAAGAAGCTGGATACTTCGCCGATGTCTGTGCCCGTGAGCACATGGCGTTGGTGTTCTTCCTGGCGCCGACCAGCAATGATGCCCGCATTAAGCTGGCTGCGGAAAAAGCCACCGGGTTTATCTATGTTGTTTCACTCACAGGTATCACGGGCGAACGCCGCGACTTGTCTACCGATCTCTCACAGATCATGGCCAATATTCGCCGCCTGACGGACACGCCGCTTGTTCTCGGGTTTGGCATCAGCACACCGGAACATGCACGTATGATGAATGGCCTCGTCAATGGCTTCATTGTGGGTAGTGCGTTGGTCCGCGCAGCCAATCAGGGAACGGACGCCGTCAGTAAACTGGCCCAGGATCTGCGAAACAGCCTGGATTAAGGCTGATGACTGGTTTTTCTTGTGCTATTTATCCAATATAACGTGGTCAATATTATTAAGATTGGATTTTATGGACACAATTTGTTGACATCATCCGGCAGACCCGCTATGCTCTGCGCTATAAATCAAGACATTTGGTCAATTCAATGAACAACGTCAGCGCCAACACCTATTATTACTTTGGTAACCACATAGTGGAGGGTGGGGCGTAAGCGCGCGTTTAGTCAGTGTTGACTTGGTGATTTGAGGCGTAGGGCGACCCCTACGCCTTTTTTATTTTCCATCATTTGCGATGGATGTGAAGATGGATATGAAGAAGGAGCATAGCGAATGCTAGTACGAGGGGCACGAGGTGCCATTACCGTATCAGAGGATACTGAAGACGCGATCTTAGTTGCCACCGAGGAAGTTTTACGGGCAATGATCGAAGCCAATGATATTCGTGAAGAGATGGTCGCCAGTGCGCTGTTCACGACAACCCCTGACCTGACGTCGTGCTACCCGGCCAAGGCCGCCCGTCTCATTGGATGGACCAATACGGCTCTGCTCGGCTTTCAGGAGATTCAGGTGCCAACGGGCCTCAAAATGTGCATTCGGGTCCTCATTCATTGGAACACTGACCTGGCCATGTCTGAAGTCGAACACATCTATTTGCGCGGCGCCCAGGTTCTCAGGCCAGATTGGAAGAAAGTTTAGTTCGACCCTTTTCGTAATCAAGTTCAGGCGTCACTGAGTAGTAAGTCATTTGTTGGCATGCAATCGGAAGACCACAACATAGGATTGGGAGATTGACCAGATGATCGTCGTAATGGAGTACAACGCAACAGCGAAGCAAATATCGGATGTCATCGCACGCATAGAGCAAGATGGCTACAAAGCGCACCTGTCACAGGGTAAAGAACGCACTATTATCGGCCTGGTAGGCGATAGCCCCACACCCAAGCGCGAAGAAAACTACAGTGTGATGCCCGGTGTAGATAGGGCAGTCCGTATTTCGGAACCGTACAAGCTGGCAAACCGATCGTTCCACCCTGAAGGGACGCTCGTGCCACTCAATGGCTCGCAGATGGGAGGCAACAAAGTCCTTGTGATTGCAGGTCCTTGTTCGGTTGAAAGTCGCGAACAAATCATTGAGACAGCGTGTGCCGTCAAAGAAGCTGGGGCGACGGCTCTGCGCGGTGGCGCGTACAAGCCACGCACGTCACCCTACAGCTTCCAGGGACATGGTGAACAGGGCTTGAAGTGGATGGCCGAAGCGCGCGAGATCACAGGTCTACCCATCGTGACTGAGGTTATGGATCACAATCTGGTTCCGATTGTTTGCGAATACGCTGATGTGCTCCAGATTGGTGCGCGTAATATGCAAAACTTCACTCTGCTGAACGCTGTCGGCGAAAGCCAGCACACAGTTTTGCTCAAGCGGGGTATGTCCAGCACTGTCAAAGATCTACTCATGGCTGCTGAGTACGTTCTCTCACATGGCAATACGCGCGTGATGCTCTGCGAACGCGGCATCCGCACCTTTGAAACAGAGACGCGCAACACAGCCGACATCAACGCCATCCCGGCCCTTAAGCGTCTGACGCATCTCCCCGTTGTCTTTGATCCGAGCCATGCGACCGGTAAATGGGAATACGTCGAGTCCGTCGCATTAGCGGGTATTGCTGCGGGTGCTGATGGCCTGATTGTGGAAGTCCATCCAGAGCCGGACAAAGCGATGAGTGACGGTCGCCAGAGCCTGAAACCGGATGTCTTCAAGACAATGATGGAGCGTGTTGCTCGCGTTGCTGAAGCCGTTGGGCGGGAGGCTTAACCGATGGATCCACACGAAACGCTCACCCTTAAACCAGGCATGCCCCTGCGTGGCATCACTCGCGTACCCGGCGACAAGTCCATCTCGCATCGCTCGATCTTGCTCGGTGCATTGGGTGATGGCGCCACACAAGTGCGTGGTTGGCTGGCCGCAGGTGATACCGAAGCGACTTTGGCGGCGGTTCAGCAACTTGGCATCCAGATTGACCGCCACGACACGCATACCCTGACCGTGCATGGTGGGCAACTCCGCCCCGCTGATGCTCCTCTAGATTTCGTCAATGCAGGTACAGGCATTCGCTTGGCAGCAGGCATCATGGCGGGGCAAAAATTCGATTCGGTGCTGGATGGTAGCTACCAACTGCGCCGCCGTCCGATGAAGCGCATCACTGAACCACTGCAAGACATGGGCGCGGACATCTCATCAGAAGAGGGTAAATGCCCCTTGTCTGTTCGGCCTGCCCAGCTTAAAGGTATAGAACACAATCTGAAAATTGCGAGCGCCCAGGTCAAGAGCGCCATTTTGTTGGCAGGGCTATTCGCGGATGGCGATACCGTCGTGGTGCAGCCCGGCCCTGCCCGTGACCATACCGAGCGCATGTTGGCCTCTATGGGCGCACAAGTCACGGTCGATGGCAACACCGTTACACTTACTCCCGGTGCCACCCTCCAACCAATGGATTTGACTGTGCCTGGGGATTTCTCCTCAGCGGCATTCTTGATGGTCGCTGGCTTGCTGGTCCCTGATAGTGATCTGACGATCCAGGGCGTCAACCTGAATGACACGCGCACCGGGCTGGTCGATGCCTTGCTGGCAATGGGCGCTGATATTGACGTTGTTGAAACAGGCCTGGAAGCGGGCGAACCCGTTGGCGACATCCGCGTGCGCTACTGTGAACTGCACGGCACGACCATTGGCGGCGATCTGGTCGTCCGTATGATTGATGAGTTCCCAATTCTCATGGTCGCAGCCCTGAGTGCTTCCGGTGAAACGATTGTCCGTGATGCGAAGGAACTGCGCGTCAAAGAAACCGACCGTATCGCGGTTATGGCGACGGAACTACGCAAACTCGGTGCCAACATAGAAGAGCGTGAGGATGGCTTCCGCATTGTCGGGCCGCAGACGCTTATGGGGTCGGTTGTGGATGGTCATGATGACCATCGTATCGCCATGAGCATGGCCGTTGCCGGGTTGGTCGCTGATGAAATGACCGTCGTAACCGATGCCAAATGTGCTAATGATTCCTTCCCTGGCTTCGCTGAAACGCTCATGGAACTGGGCGGTGGACTGCTGCCTGAAGGTCAAGGATAATGGGCCGCATGTGTTGATAGCGATCAGGTTGATGTAATGGAACTGCTGATATTTGCCATATGCTTGCTGGGCTGGTTGGGAATGGCCTATCTCGTCTACCAGAAACGAAGCCTCTTTCGTTGGGGATTCTTCATTCTCGTGAGTGTCTGGCTTTATATTAGCATCGTTCTGGTGATCTTCACCCTGAGTCCTCCTTTACCTGTTTTGCTGATTGTTGGCCTGATTCCGGTCTTTGGCGTGGCGTATGGCTATCGCCTCTACGATCATTACAGCACCCGTGAGAAGGAAAAGAACACAAAAGCCAAGCGTTCAGATTTACAGAGTCCAGATGCACAACAGGAAGCGATAGAATCATGAATCGTGTAGGTGTCGTGGGTTGGCCGATTGAGCACAGCCTTAGCCCGGTGATGCATAATGCGGCGTTCCAGGCGTTGGGTATGGATGATTGGGTTTATGATGCGATGGCTGTCCCATCGGATATTCCACGCCACGCTGTGATTGAACCTAAGCGGCATGGGTATATCGGCCTTAATGTCACCGTACCGTTCAAACAAGCAGTCATGACCTACGTGCGCCCGGATGATAAAGCACGCGCTATCGGAGCGGTGAATACTATCATCTATGGTGATGACATCGGCACCAATACCGATGTCGATGGCATCATTGATGACCTGCTGGCCCATGATGTTGCCTTAGAAGGTGAGCGCGTCATTGTTTTAGGGGCGGGAGGCGCTGCCAGGGCAGCCGTTTATGGCCTGTGGCAGCAAGATGCGGAAGTCGTGGTTGTTAATCGGACGTTGTCTCGTGCCCAGGATATGCTCATGCAGTTGACTATGACTGCTGGCATCCAGAACGTGCAAGCGGTTACGCTCGATGAAGCTGTCGAACAGGGTCCATCCCTCATCGTGAATTGTACCTCGGCGGGCCTCTGGCCTGATGTTGATACATCACCCTGGGTCGATGGCATTGCGCTGCCACAGGGCATCACAGTCTATGACATGGTATATCGTCCCGCACAGACCAAACTGATGCAGCAGGTTGAGCAAGCGGGTGGGCGCGCGATTGGTGGCCTCGGTATGTTGGTCCGCCAGGGCGCGGCATCGTTCAAGCTGTGGACAGGCGTGGAACCGCCTGTGGATGTGATGTACCAAGCTGCCGAAGAAGCCCTAGCCGCGCGTCAGAACAAATAACTATTTCAAAGTAGACCCATCTAAAAAACGACCCAAACGGGAAAGCGAACGAAGAATGCCCATACGATTTTTGACAGCGGGTGAGAGTCATGGCCCGATGCTGACGACGATTTTAGAAGGGCTACCGGCTGGCTTGCCTTTCGACATGGAAGACATCAATCGCGATCTGGCGCGTCGCCAAAAAGGCTACGGCAGTGGTGGGCGCATGCAGATCGAAAAAGACAAGGTACGCGTCACAGGTGGCGTCATGAATGGTCTGACGACCGGCGGCCCCATTTCGTTGATTGTCGAGAATCGTGATTTCAAGAACTGGAAAGAGCGCGATATCACCCCAATCACCACGCCTCGCCCTGGCCATGCCGACCTAACAGGCGCACAAAAATATGGCTATCGCGAACTGCGCCTTTCTTTGGAACGGGCCAGCGCGAGAGAAACGACCATGCGCGTGGCGGTGGGTGCCATCTGCAAGCGCTTTTTAGCCGAATTTGGCATCCAGATCGTGGGGTATGTTAGCCAAATTGGGGACGTCATCGCTGATTTAGAGGGTTCGGTGGATTATCTCCAACTTTACGAACAAGCTGAAACCAACGACGTCCGCTGCCCGGACCCACAAGCAGCTGAGGCTATGCATGCGGCTATTCGCCAGGTAAAAATTGATAAAGACACCCTTGGTGGTGTATTTGAAGTCATTGCGCTCAATGTACCGCCCGGGTTAGGCACCCACGTCCATTTTGATCGCAAACTGGATGCGCGCCTGATTGGTGCGATGGTCAGCATCCAGGCCATGAAAGGCGCTGAAATCGGCCATGCCTTTGCCAATGCAGGCAAACCCGGTAGCCAGGTGCATGATGACATTGAAGTCGATGCCAACGGCAACCTCACGCGCCGTAGCAATCGCGCTGGGGGCCTGGAAGGGGGTATCACGACGGGCGAGCCGATTGTGGTTCGTGTGGCGATGAAACCGATTGCGACTATGCTGCGTGGTGCGGATTCGGTTAATTTGGCGACAGGTGAGCCGGATCGTACTGTGTATGAGCGCAGCGACTTTTGCGCCTTGCCACGGGCTGTCCCGGTGGGTGAATCCATGATGGCGTATGTATTGGCCGATGCTTTGCTAGAAAAACTTGGTGGGGATAGCATCGAAGAGATGAAGCCTCGCTTCAAGTCTTTGCGTGGCAATAACGTCGCTGATGTGCCGATGGATAATGTGGAGTGGCGTTTTGGCTACGAATAAAGCAGATCGCCATATCGTGATTACTGGCTTTATGGGCACGGGCAAAACCACGATTGGGCGCCTCGTTGCCAGACAGGTGAAGCGTAATTTTGTTGATATGGACGACCTGATTGTTGAACGCGCAGGTAAACCCATTCCAGCCATTTTTGCAGAGGATGGCGAAATCGCTTTTCGGATGATGGAGCGCAATATTCTTGAAGAGATTGCACGAACTGGTGGGCAGGTGATCGCGACCGGCGGTGGCGCACTTGTCGCCGATATTAATCGCCAGTTGATGAAGCAAAGTACGTTCTTGGTCTGCCTGACAGCAACACCGGATATTATTGAGGCACGTATTGGGCAGGATACAGGCCGTCCTTTGGCACGCAACTGGCAAGATTTGCTCATCAAACGTGCGCCCGCCTATGCCGATATTCCCATACAAGTTGATACATCGCATCGTCAGCCTAATCAGGTGGCGGAGGAGATTGTGCGTTTATGGCAGTCCTCAATGTAAATGCGCCAGGTGGCGCTTATGACATCCTCTTAGAAAAGGGCCTCTTAAAAAAACTGGCCAATAACCCGGCGAGCTATGGCCTCGATGGACATGTCCTGGTCGTGACCAATACGACCGTTGCGCCACTGTACGGCCAATCAGTCGTGGATGCCTTACCTAATGCCGATCTCATCGTCATGAAGGACGGTGAAGCCTACAAAAACCTGGATACTATTTCTGACTTCTATGATGCCTTCATCGCCGCTGGTGCAGACCGCCACTCGACGGTACTGGCATTGGGGGGTGGTGTCGTGGGGGATGCGGCTGGTTTTGCTGCTGCGACCTATATGCGCGGTATTCCCCTCGTGCAGATGCCCACCACGCTGCTCTCAATGGTGGATTCCAGTGTGGGTGGCAAAGTCGGCGTCGACTTACCCCAGGGGAAAAACCTCGTTGGGGCATTCAAGCAACCCGACCGCGTGCTGATCGACCCCGATGTGCTGGGTTCTTTGCCGCCGGAGCAGTGGCGTTGTGGCATGGCCGAGGCGCTTAAACACGGTTTGCTTGCCGATCCTGAACTGCTCAACCCCGACTTGCATACGCCCGACCGTGCTGCGGCTTTTGTCGAACGGGCGGTGCAGGTCAAAATCAACGTTGTTGAGGAAGACCCTTATGAAAAGGGCATTCGGGCTTTTCTCAATCTGGGCCATACGTTTGCTCATGCATTCGAGCAGGTATCACACTATGCTTGGCTGCACGGCGAGGCCGTTGGTGCTGGCTTACTGGCGGCAGCTAAATTGTCAAATCGACTGAGTATGTGTGACAGTGCCCTGGTTGACGAAATCGACACAATCCTGGCTGAAACGGGCTTGCCTCGTAGCATCGGCCAACTAGACCCACACGCAATATATGAAGCGATGAAAACGGACAAAAAGTGGCGTGGTGGGCGCTCTCGCTTTGTGCTGCTCAAGGGCATGCAGCAGCCTGAGCTTGTCTATGAAGTTGCTGAAGAGGACGTCATTGCAGTGCTCGAAGCATTAGGTAGTTAAGGCGTATCATTCATTTTACGTACATCGTCTTACATATATCGTCAACCTTCAGATGTCCCTATCGTTGGTTAAAAATAGTTCAGGCCGTGGTGGTAACGATATGGATGTACTTGGTAATGTAGCGATTTCGGCGTCTATATAACGGCCCGATGGGCGTCCAAATCAACATGTTTCGCCAAAACAGCCCAATTATATTCAATAATCTGATCAGAGCAATTGACCAAATGGGGGGTATAACGGTACAATAGAGAGGTACTGATGTCCATTAAACATGGTCACCAGAACACACTCCAGTGGGGAACCAGTTACATGTGGCTTGGCAAACGATCACTCCGATAACTTGGTACCCCACCTTTTTTATCCCTCAATATGTAACAATAATAGCGTGAACACCACACATGCATTTGATGCAGTGTTGAGCTATGCACGCTATAATGAGTTTTATGAATTCAGTGTATCGCGTATAGGCAGTGACAGTGGCAAAGCACTTATTGCTTTTGAATGGTCCCAATCTTAATCTCCTGGGTACCCGAGAACCGGATGTCTATGGTTCTTTGACCCTGGAAGACATTACAAGCGAGGTTGAGCAGTTCTTGCAGCCTTACGCCGTTGTGCTACGTCATCAGCAGTCGAACCATGAGGGTGAATTGGTCGATATGCTGCATATTGCCCGCAATTGGGCGGATGGCGTTGTATTTAATCCAGGCGCTTATACGCACACGTCGATAGCCCTGCGTGATGCCATCGCTGCGATAGAAATCCCCGTTGTGGAAGTTCATCTGTCCAATGTCCATGCGCGCGAATCATTTCGGCATCACTCGTATCTTGCACCCGTATGCCTCGGACAGATTATGGGCTTTGGTTGGCGTGGCTATATCCTTGGCGCGCACGCGCTCCTAGGGGCGTGGGGCCTGGTTGAACATTGATGCCCTGAAAGCGAAGATATTGTTACGATACACAAAGAAGCATCGTATCCAATCGCAAGAATCCAATCGTGGCATATTTGACCAACTCTATCTCAGCAAATATCGACAATTACACCAGTGAATGTAGATATGAACTTAGTTAGACTTTCGCTATGGAGGGAAGTGACATGGCGTTAGATCAATTTCGCAAGTATATACCCGCTTCGCGGGACGAAGTACTCAGTCAAATAGATGATATGGATGTGCGCTACATCCTGTTATGGTTCACAGATATTCTGGGAGCCGTTAAGAGCGTGATGATCCCGTCTGCCAGGATGGCGACTGTGATCGACAATGGCCTGGCGTTTGATGGCTCGGCTATTGAGGGGTTTGCGCGTGTTGCAGAAAGCGACATGCTGCTGGTTCCAGATTTGTCCACGTTTGTTGTTCTGCCCTGGAGCCAGGACAACGAACGAACGGCACGGGTGATTTGTACCATTCATACCCCTGATGGTGAACCCTTCCGCGGTGATCCGCGCTATGCGCTTCAGCGTGCCCTGTCAATGGCCCAGGAAATGGGCTTCAACTATAATACGGGCCTGGAACTGGAATTCTTTGTTTTCTTCACGGATGAATATGGCAAACCGAGATTCCAGGCTGCCCAGGATACAGCCGCTTATTTTGACCTCTCCAATGAGCCAGCCCAGGCTGTGCGTGGTGATATGCTCTCGACGCTGAGTGAATTGGGCATTTCTGTGGATAAAGCCCATTCGGAGACGGGCCGCGGCCAACACGAGATTGATCTCGCTTATTGTGATGCGATGGTTACGGCAGACCAGTTGGTGACGACTCGTGTTGCCTTGAAGACTGTAGCGCAGCATCGGGATCTCTATTGTACGTTTATGCCGCGCCCCATTGCTGAAATGCCCGGTTCCGGCTTGCATACGCATCAGAGCCTTCACAATGCTGCAACAGGCGAAAACGCCTTCTACGACCCGAACCAACCCTATAATCTCTCAGAAACAGCGCAGCACTTCCTGGCAGGGCAGTTGGCCCATGCTGGGGCCATATGTGCGGTATTGGCCCCCCTGGTCAACAGCTATAAGCGCCTGGGGACCAGCTTTGAAGCGCCTGTTTATGTGACCTGGGCGCATATCAATCGAGGGGCCTTGGTGCGCGTGCCCGGTATCGGTCGGGGGCAGGGGGAGCATACGCGCTTGGAAATGCGCTGCGCGGACCCCAGCACGAATCCTTATCTGGCTCAGGCGGTGTTGTTGATGGCTGGCCTGGAAGGCATCCGCCAAAAGACGCCTTTGCCAGAAGCTCGCGAAGAATCCCTGTTGACACGGCCTGCTCGTCGTCAGATCGACACGCTGCCAAGTTCCTTAGGCGTAGCTTTGGATGTGCTTAGCACAGATGATGTGATTCTAAATGCGCTTGGTCCCTATATTGGTGATCGTTATATTACGGCCAAGCGCCAAGAATATGATGATTACAACAATCAGATTACGGACTGGGAACTGGATCAGTATCTCAGCCGCTTTTAGAGCCTTTTAAGCCTAACTGGCTAGAACGAGATCATGGATGTAGGCTAGCGCGTCGACCCCATCTGCCGGGTTGAGGACAATGGATAGACTACATCCTGATGGCCCCTGAGCGACACCCAAGATATTCATGCCTTGTAGCGATTCAAAGATACGCGCGATGATCTCATTGTGCTTATCCAGATTGCGGCCAATTGCTGTGATGATATGCACTGGCGAAACCGTCCAGTCCTGATCTTGGACTGTCTCTAGGGCTTCGTATACCATCTGGCTGAGGGCATTACTGGTTTCGATGCCACTCGTGGTTGGAATGACGAAACAAATCTGCGTGTGTGATGAAGACTGAGATACCAGCATGGTGTCCATCTGGCTGCCGCTCGCCTGGTAAAGCGCCTCATGGACGCGCTCAATCAGATCATGTACAGGGCCGCTCCGATACGCTGTAATCACAAAACCTTGAATGTTCGTGACGGCTTTAAGCGTGTGCTGCTCGTCATCAATGTTGCTGTGGATAATCGTCCCTGGATGCTGGGGCTTGTAAACGTTCTTGATGCGTAGGGCGATGTTGTTCTCTTGCAAGGGCTTAATCATCCGTGCATGCAGGATGCGCGCACCGAAGTAGGCTAACTCGGCAACTTCAGAATACGATAGCTCCTCAATGATCTTCGCGCTGTTGACCTGTCGCGGATCAGTGGACATCATGCCATCCACATCGGACCATATCCAAACTTCATCAGCATGAATGCACTGGCTGATGATTGACGCCGTATAGTCACTACCGCCACGCCCGATGGTTGTGGGGTTGCCTGTCTGTGTAGCGCCAATATAGCCTGTCACAACCGGAACAATCTGCCGGGAGAGCATGGGTGCGAGATTCTGCTCGATCCGGTTCTTGGTTTCATCGAGTATCGGGTTAGCGTTGCCGAAGGCGTCATCGGTTACGATAATATCCGAGCCATCAATAGCAACACTGCGGACCTCATTATGGCGCAGCATGGCGGCGATAATCCGTGCCGAGAGCCTTTCCCCAACACCGGCGACCGCATCGCTAATTTGGGGTAGTAACTTCTCACTGGGAGTGTTGGCGACCTGCTGACAAATATCGAGCATCTCAAATAGCAGACGATCAATATCTGCTTGCAAGGCCGTACTCTCTAAATTCCCCAGTGGGAGTAGCTCTACCAGCGCCAAATGGCGTGTACGGATAGTCGCTGCAATCCGTCGATAGCCGCGTGCGCTGCCAATCTGTGCCAGTTGTGCGGCTTCTAGCATCATGTCGGTGATGCCATCTAATGCAGAAGCGACGACGATCAAGTTGTCCCAGCGCTTTTCCTCATGCAGGATAATACTCAACACCTGCGCAAGTGCCGCCGCTGTGCCGACAGTCGAACCGCCGAATTTCATTACCAGAGTGCCCATGTGTGCCTCATTGCTGGTGGGTAATGCCATCTAATTAGAGCATATGCTTGTGCATTATAGCCAATAGCGAACGAGCGTTCAATGCGGACGCTGAGAATTTTGCCAGTGTTTCCACTGCTATTGCTTTTGCATACCATTTCAGATACAGTAGTTTTTAGTCATATGCAAATGAACAATCCTTGCCGATATGTGAAAAAGCGTCGGCTTGTTTGTGTATAGAGGAATTGTTGTTATGGTAGATATGCCTGCGGAAAACGTAGAGCAGGTTATTGGGGTACGCTTCAATAAAGTTGGCAAGCTTTATCATTTTGATTATACGGATTGCCCCGAAGTTCAGCCGGGCGATTATGTCATTGTAGAGACAGTTCGTGGCCGGCAGATGGGGCAGGTTATGGGATTTGCCGCCCTTGAGTCTGATCGCGACTATCGACCCATTATGCGTAAAGCGACACCGCGTGACCTAGCTTTACTCCGAGAGTGGGAAGCCAAACAGGACGACGCACTCAAAGAGTGTGTAGATACCGCAAAAAGCATGGGGGGCTTTGCAGAAGCCAAGTTCGTAGCGGCGCAGTACAACTACGATGGCTCCATGCTGACCTTTTTATTCACTGCGGAAGAAAAAATCGATACAGGAAAATTGCGTCGCCAGTTGAGCCGCACCTTTGATGCTCAAATTGACATGCGTCAGATTGGGCCGCGTGATGTCGCCAAGATTATTGGTGGCTTTGGTGCATGTGGTATCGAACGCTGTTGTAGCACCTTCCTGACAGACTTTAGCCCCATCTCCATCAAAATGGCTAAAGCCCAGGGCATCTCGCTCAACCCGACTGAGATTACGGGCATGTGTGGCCGCTTACGTTGCTGCCTTGTCTATGAATATGAGCAGTACGTTGAGGCGCGCAAAAAACTGCCGCGCAAAGGTAAGAAAGTTGGCACCCCGTATGGTGAATGCAAAGTGATTGATGTGCATCCTCTACGTGATGCGATCACGGTCTGGGTGCAAGATATGGGCCGTGTTCTGGTCGAACGCGAAGACATCGTCCCGCTAGAGGAACTGCGCGCGCTGGAAAAAGCCGCAAAGTCCCCATGCAGTAAGCATGGTGATGGCCCTTGTGACTGTGGCAAACCTGCTGGTGAACGTCGCGCAGATCAATGAGATCACACAACGGGATCGCCTAACGGTATATAGATGGACGTGGCTTGCCACGTCTTTTTTTGTTACCTTAATGGCTAGAAGTATTTTCATTATTTTAGTTCTATAGGTGGCCTTCACCTAGTTTGAGGGGAATCAAGTGACGACGGAAACTGAAAATCGTCCACTGCGAGTGTTGGGCGTCTTTGCGCATCCCGATGATGCGATGTTCTTCTGTGGGGCAACTTTGGCCTTGTTTGCAATGGATGGTGCTGAATTGACGCTCGTTGTAGCGACAAGCGGCGATAAAGGCAGCGACGACCTTGAAATGACATCCGAACGCCTGGTTGAAATCCGGGAAGCTGAAGAGCGTGCTGCCGGGGCGGCTCTCGGTGCAAAGGATGTCGTCTTCTTACGCTACAAAGATGGTGAGCTTGCTCCCACGCTTGACTTGCGTCGTGACATCGTTCGTATGATCCGCATGAAGAAACCCGATATTGTCTTCACGCTCGATCCGACTGTTTTCTGGTACGGAACCGGTGGCATCAATCACCCGGACCACCGTGCCATTGGCGAAGCGACGCTGGCGGCAGTCTTCCCAACTGCGCGCGATCGCTTGAACTTCCCGGAGCAGGAGCGCGATGAGGGATTGGAGGCCCATAAAGCCTTAACGGTCTATATTGCTGGTGCTGCCGACCCAACTATGACTCTGGATGTAACACGCTCCATCGATACTAAAATTCGTTCGCTCCATGAGCACAAAAGCCAAATCAAAGACATGGAAGCGATGGAAAAACGCATAAAAGAACGGGCGCTGGACCCCACTGCGCCGTCACAATATCCACGCTATGTGGAGCATTTTCGGGTGATTCAGCTTCGGTAACGAGTTGGTTTCTCAATGGATTGCCCCTGTTTGGGCAGGGGCATAGATAGGTATCTGAATGACATTAATCAATTTTGCCAGTGCGGCCCAGACAATGGAAGAACGTCTGGTGGCGCGGCGACGAGAATTTCATAGACATCCTGAACTGGCTTTTGAAGAACATTGGACGTCAGGGCGTGTTGCGGATTATCTGCGCGACCTGGGCCTGGAAATCCAGACGGGCGTTGGTGGGACAGGCGTGGTTGCCATCCTCGATGGTGCCAATGATGGCCCCACCGTTTTGGTGCGTTCAGACATGGACGCACTGCCTGTAGAAGAACAAACAGGCGCCGAGTATCGCTCCCAGATTACGGGCAAGATGCATGCTTGTGGTCACGATGGCCATATGAGCGTGGTCCTGGCCACGGCTGAACTGCTGCTGCAAAATCAGCAGGCACTATCAGGTCGTGTCAAATTTGTGTTCCAGCCCGCGGAAGAAGTGGGGCAAGGTGCGGCGGCGATGGTCCGCGATGGCGTCCTTGCTGATCCGAAACCAGACTATTCTGTTGGCTTACACTTGTGGAACGAACTGCCAATTGGTCAGGTGGCCCTGGATAGTGGTCCCGTTATGGCTGCCGTTTCTGATTTCGAGATTGTCATCGAAGGCAAAGGCGGTCACGCGGGTATTCCTCAGCAAGCTATTGACCCTGTCGTCTGTGCCGCCCATATCGTGACGGCTTTGCAGTCGATTGTCAGTCGCAATGTGCCGCCCCAAGAAGCTGTCGTGCTCTCCGTGACCATGATCGAAGGCGGATCTGCTAAAAATGTGATTCCTACGCAGGCCAAAATGGCAGGGACGCTGCGTACCTTCGACGTAGGGCGCCGTGACGATGTTGTGAATCGTATGCAGGCCATCGCTGAGGGCATCGCCCAGGGCCTGGATTGCCAAGCAATGCTGGATATCGCGCATCATACAGTCCCTGTAATCAATGATCCCGATATGGTTGAACGGGTTCGGCAGGGTTGGCAGCAGCAAGATATTGCTTTTGACGATACCACCGTCATGACCACTGCCGGTGAAGATTTCAGCGAGTTCACACAGGGGATTCCCGGCATTTTCTTTTTTGTCGGCTCGGCCAATCCAGATCGGGGCCTGACGTATCCTCATCATCATGCTAAGTTTGATATTGATGAATCTTCCCTGGTGACAGCGACAACGCTTTTGGCATCTGCCGTAGGGTCGTTGCTCGCTTCAGAGGGAATGCAAGAATAGAAAGTGTTGTAAATGAACTCTCCTGCATTGCGCTGGAAAACGGGTTTAGGTTGGCTTGTCTTTTCCGGTGGACACACAGCATCAAGCCCTATCCGTGCTGAAGCCCTGGCCAGAGCCAAAGCGGCTGGGCACGTTGCCTATATTTCATTCGCAGGTGATGAAGGCGATGCTCTTATTGATGACATGGAAGACTTGGGTGCACCCAGCGGTTTTCTGATTGATCTGATGGATCCCGATGGTGCCCAGATAACGGAAGACCTCAGCCGGGCCAGTGTGATTGTCATTGAAAGTGGTATAGATCTTGATCCGATGCTCAATGGCTTCCCTCAACCTGCGATTGATGGCCTGGAACAAGCGCTTAATAATGGTTGCGTCATTTTGGTAGAAGGTGTGGGCATCAACTTGTTTGGTCGCTGGATCATGACGGATGGTGGCGATCTGGTTGATGGCTTGGATTGGGTTGAAAATGGCTTTTTGGAGCCAGGTAATCCTGGTGAGCAGGCTTCTTATGCCATTCAGTCGATTCTGAGTCAGTTACCGCAGGCCATTGCTATTGCTATTAATCCTGGTTCCGCTTTGGCGCTTGGTTATGGCAGTAACGTGCAGGTTTGGGGCCAACAAGAGGTGACAATTACCCTGGGCAGCAACTACCAAACATAGGTAAAAAGTTTCTGCTGTATCCCCATAAAAACTGTTTTCCACTTCATGATGTGTTACACTATAAACCGTCAACCTTTAGCATTATTGGGCTGCGTTTTACGCGGCCTTTCATTGTGTCCATAGCTATTTTATAGCTCAGTTTTTTCACGTTAATTCGAAATCGTGGGGAGTGTTGCCATTATGCCGATGTCCATTGTGGTCGGCGCACAGTGGGGCGACGAAGGTAAAGGTCGCTTTGTCGATTGGTTAGCCCAGGACTGCGAAATTGTCGCTCGTTTTAGTGGTGGCGATAACGCGGGCCATACCATTGCCCTGGGTGATGAAGTTTATAAAATGCACTTAATTCCTTCCGGTATCCTCAACCCGGGCACAGTCGCTGTCATGGGTAACGGTATGGTCATCAATCCGGTGAGCATGTTAAGCGAGATGGAACGCCTTCGCTCTCAAGGTGTAGAAATATCGCCGGAAAATCTGATCGTCAGTGACCGGGCGCACATCATCACTCCCGCCCATATCGCGCTGGATAAGCTAAAAGAATACCAGCGTGGCGATGAGTCGATTGGCACAACGCTCAAGGGCATTGGCCCAGCCTATTTGGATAAGGTGGGACGCAGTGGCTTGCGTGTCAGCATGATGACCGATGTCGAAGAATTTGCTGAAGACCTCACCGAAAAACTTGCCCAGGCCAACGCCATTCTTGAAGCAGCAAGCCAACCGCTAATTGATGTTGAAGTCGCTGTGGCCGAATATGTCGATGCGGCCCAGCAATTACGTCCATATATTCAGGATACGGTTGCTTACTTTGCAGGTCGTCTGCATGAGGGTGCCCGCGTGGTATGTGAAGGTGCGCAAGGTTCACTCCTCGATGTCGATTTTGGTAGCTATCCTTTTGTCACCAGCTCTAACCCGACTGCTGGTGGTGCCATTACTGGCCTGGGAGTGGGTCCGACACACGTTAGCCAGGTGTTGGGTGTGGCCAAAGCGTTCAACACGCGCGTAGGTGGGGGCCCCATGCCGACTGAACTCGACGGTGAACTCGGTGATCGGCTGCGCGGCACAGGCGAACAGTTCTGGGATGAATTTGGTACCACAACCGGGCGTAAGCGGCGTTGTGGCTGGCTCGATGCGGTGATCTTGCGTTATTCAGCCGCAATCAATGGCTTTACCCATTTAGCCCTGACCAAGCTGGACATCCTCAGCGGCTTTGAGGAACTCAAAATCGCTGTCGCGTATGAAATTGATGGCCAGCGTGTAGAGTATCCACCCAGCACCAATACCGATCTGGCAAAGGCCGTGCCGATCTACGAAACCATGCCCGGTTGGCAAGAAGATGTCAGCGGTGCGCGCACACCAGATGATCTACCTCAGGCCGCCAAAGATTATATCCAGCGCATAAGTGAACTGTGCGATGTTCCCGTGCTTGCCGTTGGCGTAGGCCCGGAGCGAAGCCAGGTGGTGGCTTTCTAATGTCCACACTGCCGGACAATAATCACCCTTATGCCCCGCCAGAATTCAGCGTTGCCCCGCGCCGGATTGTGTCCCTCATCCCTAGTATGACAGAGACCCTTTTCGACCTGAACTTGGGCGAGCGTGTGGTAGGGCGTACCGATTATTGTACGCGCCCGGAAGAACGTGTATCAGCGATCCCATCCATAGGTGGACCTAAGAATCCCAATATTTCGGCGATTCTTAGCTTGCAACCCGATTTGGTCATTGCCAATCATGAGGAAAATCGTAAGCAAGATGTTGAAGCGCTAGAGGCTGCTGGGATCACAGTCTGGGTGACATATCCCCGTACAGTAGATGATGTTTTTGTGCTATTATGGGATGTTATGAATGCCCTCGAAGAAACCAGTATGGTTCCCAGGGTGCGGCTGATTGAATATCAATATGACTGGGTGAAGGGCCTCTTTCTCGATGAGAAAGATTTGCCGCGTGTCTTTGTACCAATCTGGAAAAACCCGCTCATGACGATTTCATCAGATACCTATATGCACGACTTATTGGCTGTCTGCGGTGGTGAGAACGTTTTTGCCGATCAAGAAGCCCGCTACCCTCAGATAACGCTCGCGGATGTCGAAGCGTCACAGCCAGATATCGTGCTATTGCCAGAAGAGCCATACGCATTTACAGAAACAGATGCTGCTGAGTTTGGCCGCCTAGATATACCAGCGGCGAAGACGCAGCAGATTCATCTGGTAGATGGCTCATTGTTGAGCTGGCACGGGACGCGCATCGCTTATGCCCTGGAGAAGCTGCCTGTTCTGTTAAAGAAAGTCAGGTGAAATGATATGGTGGAACAAAATCATGGCGTTGAGGCCGAGGAATATGATGACGTTCTGGAGATATTGAATATCTTCGCCCACGATCTCAAAAATCCACTCGGCGCGATACGTAGTTTTATTGACCTGATGGGTAATGCAGGTGAACTAAACGAGCGCCAGACGCACTTCGCCAACCGCGCCATGATGAATGTCGACCGCATCCAGCAGATGGTTAATGAATTGCTGGATTATGCGCGCCTCGATTACTCTGATGAAACCGGTTTTGACATCTGTGATCTGATGCCGATCATCGACTATGGCATTTCGATGGTTCAAGATTTAGCCAGCCGGCGCCAAATCCAGATTGCTTTACATAATGCGGCTGCCAGTACGTCGATTTGGGCACATCAGCGCCTGCTACAGCACGTCATGGTCAATCTACTGAGCAATGCCGTAAAGTACAATCGCCGCAATGGCACAGTCACGATTTCTATTGACGATGATGGTCCTTATCTGCGGGTGGATGTGGCTGACAGTGGTATTGGCATCCCCGCGGAAAAACTCCCAAAAGTTTTTGACCGCTTCTTCCGGGTCCATAGTGATGCTAGCCAGAATATTGAAGGCACCGGGCTTGGCTTGGCGGTTGTGAAAGCGCTTGTCGAGAAGCATAATGGGCGCATATCTGTGCAAAGCACATTAGGTGTTGGCAGTACCTTTACTGTTTTATTGCCCAGCTTGGGGCAAACCGCTCCTGCGAGCTATGATAGTGAAGGGCGCGAATCGTTGGATGCCATTGATGACAATGCGCAGGAATCCCAGGAACAACGCGAGAGCGAATCAGACGCAGACGATGTCTAACCGGTCCTGATGGCTCCTGAGAATAAAAGTTCCTGAGAAAATGACGTTAGTATCGATCTTTAGCTTGAAGGTCTTGTGAATTCTCGTACAATCATAAGGCTTAGCACTCTGTTGGAGGGGTATCAATGAAGCGATCACTCAGCATTTTGGTTTTTCTTGTAATCATCATGCTCATTGGCGGCGTATTGACATCTGGATTGATCAACGGCGTCCCAACGATCATCCAGTCAGAAAACCCGGATGCGTCCGTCTTCCAGGCAACGCCAGAGCAAGCCAATCAGTTCATCATCTGGGTCGTTTTTGTGCTGGTGAATGTCATCGGCGCTGGACTGACTTTGGCCTTGCTGTTCTGGTTTGGTAATCGTGAAGTGAAAGTCGTTTCTCAGATGCCCGATCGACCCAGTGATGCGGAGCAACTCCCTGCGGAGTAACCTTATTTGAGTAACCTTGTTGTTGTGTAGCTAGACTGTCGTTGGCTGGCTTATTTGTCTGCTTGAAATTGGATTACTATCATGGCCGCGATAAAGAATAGGCATGATCTGTCGAGTCGTACGTTTGTTTCCCTGGCTCTGATAACTACATTTTTGACCCTGGGCCTGATTGTATTTGGTGCTGTGGTCCGTGTAACCGATAGTGGCCTGGGTTGTGGTAGCTCCTGGCCGCTGTGCGATGGCACGATTATTCCGCCCCTGGATAACCTCACCGCCTGGATCGAGTGGATGCACCGCCTTTTCGCCGCGTTGATTGGCGTTTTTGGCATCATCACACTCGTTGTGGCATGGCGGGCCTATCGTCAGAACAACCCGACGGTGTTATGGCTCACGGTTGCGGGTGCGGTGCTATTTGCTGTGCAAAGCATTTTGGGCGCAATTGTCGTTATTTTCGAGCTACCGCCAACATTTGTTACCCTTCATCTCGGTACAGCGATGTTATTGCTTGCGTCGTTGCTGGCTGCGGCTGTTGTAGCCTGGTATCGGCCACGTCGTCAGCCGACAGGTGACTATGTTCGCCAACTGGCGTATCTCAACGCTGTGTTTGCCCTTGTTATCATTCTGACGGGTGCGTTGGTACGTGGGGCAGGCGCGACCCTGGCCTGTACGGAATGGCCACTTTGTTTTGAAAATGTCTTGTGGCCAGCCTCATCCGGCCAACTAGCCATGATCCACATGCTGCATCGTTTTGCAGTCGCGGCGCTTGGCATCAGCTTACTGATTTTGATCTGGCAGGTCTTGGCCAATCGTCAAGATAGCTTGGTACGGTCACTGGCAATGGGTGCATTTGTCGCTTATCTCTTACAAGCTGGCATCGGAGCGCTCTATGTTTTGTCTGCTGCTGGGCCGGAATGGGGTGCCGCTCATGTCGGGATGGCGGCTCTCACGTGGGCATTGCTTATTATTCTCAGCGTGACCGAAAGTCTCGATTCTGCATCAACTGCTCATAATCAACTGGAAGCTCAATGGCAAGCTTAGTACGATCCGATCAGCGCCTAGGCCAACTTTTTAAGGCCTATCGTGAACTAATGAAGATGCGCATTGTTGCGCTGTTGGTCTTCACCTGTGTGACGGCCATGTTTGTGGCTGCCCAGGGTGTGCCTGATCTCGGCCAACTCCTTGCGACCATTGTTGGTGGCATGTTGTCGGCTGGTGGGGCGAGTGCGCTGAATCAGTTCATCGACCGTGACATGGACGCCAAGATGAAGCGTACGGCCCATCGTCCGCTGCCCAGTGGGCGTATCAAGCCGATTAACGCGCTGCTGTTTGGCATTGGTCTGGTAGGGTGGTCTGTGCTGGTGCTTGGCCTGTTTGTAAACTGGCTGGCTGCTCTTTTGGCGTTTATCGGCGCGATCTATTATGTTGTTTTGTATACCATCATCCTCAAGCGAAACACGGTCGTCAATATTGTGATTGGTGGTGGTGCGGGTGCCATGCCTGTTTTGGTAGGTTGGGCTGCTGTAACGGGTAGCCTGTCGCTAGAGGCTTTCCTGCTCTTTGCGATAGTTTTCTACTGGACACCGCCACATAGCTGGGCACTCGCCTTGCTTGTCAACGCGGATTACGCTGCTGCTGAAGTGCCGATGATGCCTGTTGCCCGTGGTGAACGGACGACACAATGGCAAATCTTGTTTTATTCCATTCAGCTTGTCCTGGTGACGTTGCTGCCAGCGGCTTCTTTACTCCTGCCCAACGTGGAGTTCCTCGGATTTTTCTATTTCGTGTCGGCGTTGCTTTTGGGCATCGGTATGATCCAAAAGAGCGTGCAACTAATCAGGGAGTCAAACAAACCTGCAGCGCGGCGTCTCTATAAATACTCTTCGATGTATCTTGCGTTGCTTTTCCTGGCGATGATCGTGGACTCATTACTGCGTATTTAGCTGTCTTATATCATTCGCTGCGATTCCAAAGGGTATTCCATTAATGCAGACTCCTCCCAAAACAAAAAGTTCAAAAGCGCCTGTTCTGATAACCATTGGCTTGGTGAGTGTGGTAGCGGTCATATTTGCATTCGCATTTATCATCGCTAGTCAGGCGAATGTACCAGAGACACTCGACACAGAACTCGATGAAACCACCTATATGGAAGAAGCGACCGCCCTCGTCGAAATGGGCGATCCTCGCGAAGGTGCCAACCTCATCATCAATCAATTACCGTGCGGTGCCTGCCATATTACTGGCGCAGGCAATGTCGCCCCGCCATTTGACCTGATCCCGCAGCATGCGCCACTACGCGAGCCGCTCCAACTCGAGGCCTATATCTATGAGTCGATCATTCATCCGCATGTCTTCTTGGTTCCGGGTTATCCCAACGCCATGCCGACCGACTACGGTACGTCGCTGACGGAAGAACAACTCGCAGATATTATGGCCTATCTCACGCAAGTCGCCCGGAGTGCTGCAAGCTCCTAAAGCCCTTTCCACACATATCAATCAGATTACATCCTCGGCAGCGTATGGTATCATACGCTGCTAACGTTTAGATTGAATGGTAAGCATGCACCTCGATACTTATACAATATCCGCCTTAGTTGATGAGTTCATGGACACCTTGGTTGGTGGTCGTATTCAGGACGTCATTGACGTGGACGCCACCGGCATCGGGCTTGAAATCTACAACCATCAACAAAGACGCTATCTTTATATCAGTGCGGATCGCCAAACGCCACGCATTCACATGGTAGCGGACAAACTGCGCCGGGGTATTCAGCGCCCGACCCAGATTGGCTTATTGCTCCGTCGTTATGCTGAGGGTGGCCGTCTCGTCCACATCAGCCAACCCAAATGGGAGCGCATTATCCAGCTTGACATTGAAAAAGAAGATGCCGAAATTAGCATCATCGTTGAGCCAATGCCGCGCCGTAGTAACCTGATTGTCGTGCGCGATGGTAAAATCATGGATTGCATGTATCGTGTGGGCGCTGACGAAAATCGCTATCGTGTTATCTTGCCGAATCATCCTTATGAACCGCCACCGCCATTTCAGGATCGCATCGATCCAACGCAGGCGACCCTTGCAGACATCGACAACATGCTAGAAACAGCCAAAAAAGGCTCAGATAAGCTTGTTAAGCTCCTGCCCCGTGCGCTGTATGGTTTTAGCCCTGTCCTGGCCAAAGAGGTCGTTTTTCGGGCATTTGGCGATTTAGATGTCACAGTTGAATCTGCGGAAAGCAGTGCTCTACTGGACGCATTGCAGACGGTTGTGCAGCCTCTGAATGATCGTGAGTGGCAGCCTGGGATTGCCGAACAAGATGGCGTGACCGTTGCTTATAGCGTCTATCCGATGACATACCTAGACGGTTGGCATCCAGTCCACAGCATCAGCGAAGCCATGAATAGCTACTATGGTATCAATGAGGGGCCAGATGCTTACAACGAAGCCAAGAAGCCCGTCCAGGCAGCAATAGACGAAGGCAAGATTAAATATCGTGCCAAGTTGGAGTCGCTAGAGAGTGGCCTCAAAGACGATAGCGAGCGTGAACAACTCCAGCAAAGTGGTGAGCTGATCCTGGCATATCAATATGGTATAGAACCGGGACAGACGGAACTTGTCGCCCAGTACGAAGTCGATGGGCCTGAATTGGTCATCAAGCTGGACCCCGAACTAACCCCATTGGAAAACGCCCAGCGTTACTTTGATCGCTATAATCGGGCTAAACGTGCACTTGATGCCGTGCCGGAACTCATCGAGGAAGCCACACAGGATTTGCGCTATGTGGAGCAGCTTGAGAGTGACATCGATATGGCCGCCAGTTGGCCGGAAATTGATGATGTCATCCGCGAATTACGCAAGATGGGGTTAATCGACCGCGATAAGAAAATGCGGCAGATTGGCGGTGGCAATCGCACAGCGCCCATGCGCTTTACGCCCGATGGCTACGTAATTTGGTTGGGGCGTAACAGCCGCCAGAACGAAGAAGTGACCTTTAAGAAGGCGAATCCGCAGGACTTATGGCTGCATGCGCGTGATGTGGCCGGTGCCCACGTCGTCATCCGTGATGATGGACGGCGAATACCCGAAGAGCTGGTCGAGAAAGCAGCCTCAGTCGCGGCCTACTATAGTAAAGCGCGAGACGAAGCCAGTGTCATAGTCGATGTGACGCACATCAAATATGTAAAGGGCATCAAGGGTGCTGGGCCGGGTATGGTCACGTATCGCAATGAACGCACCGTCACAGTCACCCCACAAAATGAGGAGGTTTTTGAAGATGGCTCGTAAAAATCAAGATATTGATGTATTGACTCCCAAACCGCTCAGTACCGTAAACCTGTCGGATTATGCCACGCGCTATGAAGGCGACATGGATAAGAAGACAGCTAAGGCGCTGGAACAGCAGTATGAGGAACGCCTGTTTACGCTCCAGGAAATGCTCTATGCGCAGGGCAAAAAGGCCTTACTCATTGTTTTGCAAGCGATGGATGCGGGCGGCAAAGACAGCACGATTAAGCATGTCTTTGACTACGTTAATCCACAGGGTATTCATGTGCATAGCTTCAAAGTACCCACTGCCGAGGAACTCGCCCACGATTTCTTGTGGCGTATCCACAAGCGCACCCCGGCGAAGGGTTATATCGGCATTTTCAATCGCAGCCATTACGAAGATGTCCTCGTTGTGCGCGTGAACAACCTTGTTCCCAAAGAGGTCTGGAAAGAGCGTTACGAACTCATCAACAATTTTGAGCGTATCCTGACTGAAAACGGCACACACATCCTCAAGTTCTATTTGCACCTGAGCAAAGAAGAACAGCGTGAGCGCTTTCAGGACCGGTTGGATCGACCAGAGAAGAATTGGAAGTTCTCTAAGGGAGATCTTGCTGTACGCGAACAGTGGGACGATTATATGCGCGCGTATGAGGATGTCCTGACTAAGTGCAATACGGAATACGCGCCCTGGCATATTGTCCCAGCGGACCGTAAATGGTATCGCAACTACGTGATTACCAAGCGTATTGTCGAGGAATTGGAAAACATGGGACTGGCGTACCCTGAGCCAGAAGACAACCTGGATGATGTCGTCATCCCGGACTAGGAAAGTCTGGTCTCTGTTAGATAGCGTCAGCGCATGACGCGGCGTGCCGCATCCAAAACATCGCTAACTGGGATGTTACGCACACACGGATGATACTCCGGCGGGTCGTCGCCCCAGTCAAGGATGCGGCAGGGGCGACAGCCAATATGACTGGTCAGCACCATCTGGCGATCACTGTCTCCCCAGGGCTTGAACTCAACAGGGTCGGCTGGACCGAATAGGCTTACAGTTGGGGCGTCAACTGCGGCTGCCAGATGCATGGGGCCGCTGTCTGCACCGAGTACGGCGCTGGCATGCTGGTAGAGAGCGGCCAATTGCCCCAGGCTGAGGTCCCCTGCGGCGGAAAACGCCGGGTAGCGCATATGGCTCTTGATGCTTGTGACAGTGGATTGTTCCGCCATTGTTCCCGTGAAGATCACAGCAAAATCGAATTGTTCGGTCAACGTGTCTGCGACTGCGGCCCACTTCTCGTCTTCCCACAATTTAGTCCAACTGCCGGAGCCGGGATGAACACACAGCAAACGTTTCTTACTAATCCCCACATGTTGTAGGTAACTAGCTGCGTAATCACGATCCTCGTCGGATGGCTCAAATGTATAGTGTATGTCCATTGGCGCTGCTGAATCTGCCCATGTGTCGACGAGCCGCATATTTTGCTGGATGACATGCTCGTTTTGTAGAGGGATGCTCTCAGATAGGAATGGGCTGACATCCTTCACATTATAGCCAATCCGTCGCCGAATACCGGAAGCATGGGCCAGCATTGCCCCCCACCAATGGTCAGGTCGCAGAATAATAGCCGCCGAATAGTTCAGCCTGCGCAAATTCCGCGAGACATGAATCAAATACTGATACGGCGCGAGCATGCTCGTTTTTTCTTCGTTGCGGTCAAATCCTGGGAAGTTAATCGTTAAGACGCGGTCGATTTCCTTATAATTGGCCAGGATATTAGCCGCCCACGGGCCAGCCAAAACATGAATTTCTGTAGCGGTATCGGCTTGTTTGACAGCCCGGATGGCTGGCGTTGCCAGCAGCATATCGCCAATATGATCGGGCTTGATGAATAGAATGCGATTCATCGGCTTGGGCAGGGGCGTATATGGGAACTTCGACATGCTACGCAGCATATAGTGACGTACCATGTGTTGTAGCGGTCGTTGGTGGAATGCTGCCGTCAGCATTTGATTCCGGCGTACGAGGGCATCTTTATCCAATTTGTAGCTCCTCATAAACAGCTAGCAAGCGCGGAATGAGGACCGACCAATCATAATGCCGCCGGACGGCATCTTGTGCCTTTTTGCCTAAGCGGAGCCGTTCCTGACGGTCAGTCAGCAGCGTGTCGATAGCCTCTGCGAACGTCTGCTCCTCGTTGACGATGACCAGTGCAGACCGAGCGTCGTCATGTAGGCCCGATGCTGCCAGGTCGGTCGCTGCAATCGCACACCCACAAGCCATGGCTTCCAGAATTTTTAGTCGAGTGCCGCTCCCCATGCGCAGAGGCGCGATATAAACGTCGGTATTGTGCAGATAGGGCAGGACGGAATCGACCCAGCCCGTGAGTTGGATATTTGGCATTTCTAGTAGTGGTGCAAGCTGTGCATGGGACTTCTGTCCGACAATCGTCAGATTTACAGATTGCTTTATCAGTGGCAGTATCTTGTTTGTGAACCACAACATGGCGTCCACATTGGGTCGATAATCCATCTTCCCCGTGAAAATGACGCTGTTTTCTCCCAGATAAAGTGTTTTTTGTTGCTGATCTTGATAAGCATCCACATGAATACCACTGGGGACCACATGAACCTTTTTCCCTGGCGTATAAACTTGTAGCAGTTTGGCATCTTCAGGTGATACAGCGATGACTGCATCGGCCATCTGGCACAATGACTTTTCGTAAGTATGGATGCGGCGGCTCTGTATCCAGGAATAGCCAGCAACTAACCATCGGCGTGGGTTGGCGCGGTCTACTTTGGCGATGACGCGTTGTAGCTCAGCTTCGGCGTTAAATGTGTCAAAGACGATAGCCGTTTTGCTCTCTCGCCGAACAGTCGGAATGTAGCAGGCAACTTCAATGCCCTCGAACTGGACAATATCAAATGTCTGCTGCTGGAGTAGCCGGACCAACGCTTGCTCAAATATCTCGCTGTAGAATCGACGAGCGATATCAGCTTCACCTGTCAGGAGCAGGTCTTTTAGTCTGTTAATTTTACTGCGGCGGGGCGGCTCAATCGTGATGATATCGCGGCAGTACGTATTCAGCGGCGTCTCGGGTAGGCGATCTGTAGGATCACCAAATGTCAGCAGGGTGATGGCATGTCCGGCCTCGGCCAATCCGCGCAGGATGCCATAGGCACGCAGTGCACCGCCAGAAGCGGGCGGGTATGGGAGGGCGGCTGTGATGAGTAAAATCTGCAAAATCAGGTCCTGATGATGAAGTATATCTGCTGCGGATTATAGGAGGTCATAGCACGGATTGATAGACATCGAGCGCGATTTGGGCGGATTTTGCCCAGGTGAATTGTTTTGCACGTTCAATGGCGTTGGCTTCCATGTTCGTTCGCCAAACCGTATCTGACAGTGCCTTTTTGAGCGCCTCAGCGATGGCATCCACGTCCTCTGGATCAAATTGCAGGCCGACTTCTCCCATAACTTCTGGGAATGAGGATCGATTGCTGGCAATCGGAACTGTTCCGCAAGCCATTGCTTCCAGAATCGGCAGTCCAAAGCCCTCATAAAACGAGGTTGCAGCCAGCACAATTGCCAGATTGTAGACGGTAGGTAGTTGATCATCTTCGATATCACTGCGCCAGATAATGTGCTCGTTGATGCCTAGCGCGTCAATTTGGGCGCGTGTTTCCTCGAACAACCAACCCGGTCGCCCCACGAGCACGACTGGCGGCGCATCCGGTAGTTCTATGAGTAGCTCTTTGTACGCTTTGATCAAACCCAGGATGTTTTTGCGCGGTTCATAGGTGCCCACATGCAAGATGTATGTCTCTGGCAATCCCAGTGCTTGGCGTTCTTTTTCCAACTGATCGGTTGACATAACCCTATAACGTGAATGAACGCCATGTGGTTGCACAGTGATTTTTTCAGCGGGCACATGCAGCATCGACATCAGATCATGTCGGGTGCTATCGCTGACAGCCAGAATATGATCCGTATGCTGGCACACTGCGCCAATTTGGTCGTTATAGTAGCGACGGGCATCGGTAGTGAGATAGTCTGGATAATGCAAGAATGTCAGGTCGTGCACGGTGATGACATGCCGCCTCGCGCCTCGGTAGGGCGCTATAAAATCGGGACTGTGCAGCACATCCAGCCGATACGGCGTTAATTCAACTGATAGGGCCAACCGTTCGAGCCGATGATGGGGTGGCGTCCACAGACGTTTTTCGCGAAAGTCTGTGTCGATACGATGCTGTGCTTTATGATGCTGAAAGAGGGTGATGTCCGCACCTGAGGCTAAATCATCAAGGCCCAGCGCTAATTCTCGTATGTAGGTGCTGATGCCCCCATCTCGGTATGCCAGTAAGCGTGCGTCGATGCCAATTCGTTTCATGCAAGCAGTATAACGACCGCATCAACGGCATACCAGACACATTTTGATGACTCAGTCGTAACGCCGGAACAGTGTACGCCACATAACTGGCCATAGTCCGAAGACGATCACCACAAACAGGCAGCCGCCACTGAGGAAGGCGTTTGTCGTCGTTGATAGCAGTGCGACAATCGTGAACATAATCAAGCTGGCGCATCCACTTACAGGGAACACCAGACATCCGACACAGCCATCTTTGCGGCTGCGCAGGGCGGCGAGGAAGTAAAACAGGCCGATACATAACACGATGCCCATACGGATGGCATCTGCTATGCGGATCGTAGCAAGCCCATGCATGTGATTTATCACTCTTATTGTGGCCGAGGCTTCTATACGATACGCTAGAATGTGTGGTTGCTGTCCCCCAGTAAATGGGGGATTGCCTAGAACCAGCTTTCGATCATCTGGCCAAGTGTGCCATCTGTCATGAGATCATCTAGTACGCTATTGATCTGTTGCGCCAACCCTGGCCGATCTTTGGCAACCGCGATGGCATAGGGCACACTGCTCACCCAAGTGATTTGGAAATCCGATTCATCCTCATACAGATAATACGTAGTCGCATCAACCAGCGCCGTATCTGCATCGCCCAGACGCATAGCATCCAGGGCGTAACTGGCGAACTCATAGGGCCGTCGCTCGAGTCCTTCAATGCGTACTTGCCATTGGCGTGTGGTCGTGTCCGCTTCAGAGCCATATGCAAATGCGACTGATTGCCCCCGTAATTCCGTTGTCAGGTCATCATATGTCTGACTCATACTGACGAGCAGCAGACCATCGTCATAATAAGGTTGTGAATACATCACATCGGCTGTTTTTGTCATGTCGACAGCCAACATGGCGACGACGCAATCCACTTGATTGTTGATGAGCGCATCGTAGCGGCTGTCATAATTAACAATCACTAATTGAACAGGTGTGCCCAGTTTCGTACCGATAGCTTTAGCCAGTTCGACTTCAAAACCCTGAAATGCATCGTCTACAATCGCAGCAAAAGGCGGCACAGTGGGGTCGATGCCTACGCGCAGGATGTCCCCTGGTGCAATCTTGCCCTGTGCTTCCCGACTGCTACTGAAGAGGGCATATGCCACCACGATTACCAGTGGAATAGCGAACCAGATCAGTCGTTTGTAGGTGGTGGCAACCATAATTCATCATCTTGATTTTGATCGAGTGCATAGGCTTGCAGCGCGAAGTATATCGGTTTTGGTACGAATGCTGTATTCACCAGGGCGAAATTGTCCCGCTGGCTATAAGTTGTTTGTGGATAGCGAAAAACCCAGATACACATCGCTTGCAACCAGGGCCAGTTGGCCTCTGCGTAAGTATAGGCATCCACCGTGTATTGGGATCTTTGAGCGGGCGTCACACTGTTGACCGCGCGTGGATGGTCATTCCAGCCTGTTTCTGTGATAAATACACGCGTAGCTGTATCATCGTATGTTTCCATGATCTCTCTTAACAGTTCCGCTCGCCGGAAATTGAGCACATGCTGAGATGGGGCTGTCCCTGCTGGGGACGTGAATCCATAGGTATGCACAGCCAGGGCGTCGAAATAATCATCCCCACCTGCTTCATATATGGCGCGCAAATAGTCGAGATCGTTCATGGCGCTCTGGCTTGTAGCCTCTTCCAATGTGGGTGCGAGTGCGCCTGCCAGTACATGGATGTCAGGCTGGGCGGCCTTCACCATTGGATAAACTGTTTGCAGTAGTTCCACATACATCATGGGGTCTACGTCTTGAAACCCCCACTCAAACGCCAAATTAGGTTCATTCCAGATGATGATGTCCTCAACCGTATCGCCGTATCGCTCCACAAAAGCGACTGCAAATGCAGCGAATTCGTCAAAATACTCAGGTGTCAGGTAATTGCTTGTATGGTTTTCATTGCCGGATTGCCTTGCCCATTCAGGTACAAGCCCTAAGCGTGCAATGACCCGGATATCCTGGTTGTGTGCATGCAGCATAATCCGATCTGTTTGTGACCAATCAAACAGGCCCTCTGTGGATTCGATATAGGCCCAGGGGAAAAACTCGACGATGGTCGTTACGCCCATATCACGCGCCATATCGAGCGTCTTCTGAATCTTCCATTCTTCAACTTCGTCAATCAAGCGAGTGTGGACACAAACAGGATGTGCCGGTGAGGCAATAGTTGCATCGCCGCGTAGGATTGCCTTGGGAGAGGGCGGAGAAAGAGCTTGAGCCACAATCCAAATCACGGCTATCCACATAGTAATGTATATAAATAGACTACTATGCTTCCTGTTTGGCAACGTGAAGTACCCCTTGTAATACTTCTTAAGTTAATAATGCGTTACAATGAGTGTTACTCACAATTTTAAATTAATTCTAAGTAAATTATTTTGATACAATTCTGTTATGATTAAGATAGTTTAGGGTGATTAGTCGTATTCTTCATGAAGAATTGTGATTCATAAAGATAAAATGCATTTAAGGGAGTGAGTGTTGTTTGATAATCAAGGTATTGAGTCATGAAGCTCTTCTTTAGCTATGCCAGAGTAGACAAACCGACCGCCAACAAGCTGATCGAACTGATGCAGATCCACGAGATCTGGTATGACCAGCGACTGTACAGCGGTGACAATTGGTGGACGACCATTGTCGACCAAATTGAACGGGCTGAGGGCTTTATCTACCTTATCTCTCCCGATTCCCTAAAGTCGGAATACTGCAACAAAGAATTCTTGCTGGCTGCGAATCAGAACAAGCACGTTTTCCCTGTGCTAATTCAGCCGCTTGACGATTTGCCAGAGCCGCTTTGCGACCTGACGACCATTGATATGTCTGAGGGCGTGAATGCTGTCAACATCACCCAGCTACACAATGCCATCATCCTGGCCGAGCGTCAAGGATCATCGCGTGTTTATATCCCGGTCCCTGATGCGGAATCTGAACCAGCTTTCAATCGTGATACCTTTATGAAGGAAGCCGCCGAGGCTATCCGCGTCGAAGATTTCGATCATGCCGTCTTTTTACTCAAGATGGCCCTTGAGCGCAATCTAGATGACCCGACCGGGTTAGTGAAGATGATGCTCAAGCACGCCGAGGAGAAACTGGCGGAGCAAACACTTCTTCGTGCTGCCAGGCGGGATTACGAAGCGATTGTCGCTTTCCTCAAGCGTCCTGATACGCGCGAACTAGGTATTGAGGCCTTCGTGAAGTTTCGTCAGCAGTACCCGGATTACGACCCGGACAACATTGGCGAATTGGTCGCCACCGAACTGCTACCGAACCTGGCTTGGTGTGATGTCCCCGCAGGTGAGATCACGCTGACACACGGCAAGAAGCGTGTTACCTATCATGTCAATGCCTTCAAGATGAGCCAGTATCCCATCACGAATGCGCAGTATCAAATGTTCCTGGATGCGGATGATGGCTACTGTGATACCAACTGGTGGGATTTTTCCCATGATGCCTGTGTGTGGCGCAAGTACAACAAAAAGCCGCTCTCTTCAGGCGATGGCTTCGAAGATCATCCGCGGGTCAACGTGTGTTGGTACGAAGCGATGGCATTTTGCCGCTGGCTAAGCCAAAAAGTCGGTAAGAAAATTACGCTCCCAACAGAGACACAGTGGCGGCGTGCTGCCCAGGGCGACGACAATCGCCTGTACCCCTGGGGGACGCGCTTTGATGAAACGCTCTGCAACACGCGCGAGTCAAAGCTTAAGCATACAACAGACGTTCGTAAGTTTGCCAAAGGGGCTAGCCCTTATGGCGTGATGGATATGGCAGGCAACGTGTGGGAATGGTGCCGCAATATGGAATACGGCACCGTTGAGAATTATCTGGACGTATCGGGTAAGCAATCGCGCGTGGCGCGTGGGGGATCGTACTCTAGCCAGCGCTTGATGGTGCGCAACACACATCATATGATGTTCGCACCAGAGTCGCAGTGGAATACGGTCGGTTTCCGCGTGGTTTCTCTGTAGCTCGATCGTCCAGAAGCAAAAAGGCGATGGTATTGCTACCGTCGCCTTTTTTTGTTTAATGACAGATTGAGTTTATGCTTTGAGCTGCGCGAGATACTTCTGGCGGAACTTGGCGACCTTCGGCGCAATCACAACCCGGCAGTAGCCCTGGTTTGGATTGTTCTCAAAGTACTCCTGGTGATAATCCTCAGCCGGGAAGTAGTTCTCTACAGGCACCACTTCAGTGACAATGGGATCAGACCAGGGACCATCCTCATTGAGTGCTTTGATGGTCTCTTCAGCAATTTGCTTCTGCTCATCAGAGTGATAGAAAATCGCTGACCGATATTGTGTCCCGATGTCATTTCCTTGCCGATTTAGCGTCGTCGGGTCATGGATTGTGAAGAACACATTCAGGATATCCTGAAATGTAATCACATCATTGTCGAACTCAACCTGAACAACTTCTGCATGGCCCGTTGTGCCCGTGCAGACCGCTTTGTAGCTGGGGTTCTCAACATGCCCACCCGCATAGCCGGATTCCACTGCCTGCACGCCTTTTAGCTGGTCATACACAGCTTCAAGACACCAGAAGCATCCACCGCCGAGCGTTGTCGTTTCAATTGCCATAGGATGTTATCTACCATTCAACTAGGTGTATTTATCTATGTTCTGATTATGGCACACAGACATTACACATTCATGAATAGCAAAGCATTATTCCGCAAGAATATCTTCGATAGCTTGCAACTCGTCTTCGCTGAATTCCAGATGATCCAGTGCCTTGACCGCATCTTCAATTTGTGAAGGTTTGCTTGCACCAATCAGTGCCGATGTTACCGTATCGTGACGCAGCACCCAGGCCAATGCCAACTGCGCCATGTTCTGACCGCGTGCTTTGGCAATTTCATTGAGTTTGCGCACCTTTTCGATACGCTCTTCGCTGACCTTATCGCCCCAGTGGAAGCTGTTTTCTAGCTTCTTGGCACGGGAGCCTTCAGGAATTTCCTTGATGTACTTGTTCGTCAAAATGCCTTGGTCCAATGGCGAGAAGCAAATGCTGCCGATGCCTTCTTCATCCAACACATCCAGCAGGCCATCTTCGATCCAGCGATCAAACATGTTGTAGCGAGGCTGATGAATCAGGCAGGGTGTGCCCAGGTCTTTGAGGATAGCAGCGGCTTCTTTGGTCTGTTCTGGACTGTACGAAGAAATACCAACATACAGCGCGCGCCCACTGCGGACGATGTAATCGAGCGCACCCATTGTTTCTTCCATCGGTGTTTCTGGGTCAGGTCGATGGCTGTAGAAGATGTCAAAGTACTCTAGCCCGGTGCGCTTGAGGCTCTGGTCACAACTGGCGATCAGGTATTTCCTCGATCCCCATTCACCATAAGGACCGGGCCACATGACGTACCCTGCCTTATCGGAAATAACCAACTCATCACGATAGGGCTTCAGATCTTCTTTGTAGATGCGCCCCAGTGTTGATTCAGCCGAACCAGGAGGGGGGCCGTAGTTGTTGCCGATGTCGATATGCGTAATGCCCAGGTCAAAAGCTGTGCGCAGCATGTTACGCGCATTTTCCAGTGAGTCGATACCGCCGAAGTTATACCAAATGCCCAACGAAATCGCTGGCAGTAGTAGACCACTGCGGCCTGTCCGCCGATAGATCATTTTGTCATAACGAGATTCTTTTGCTGAATAAACCAATTTTGCCTCCTCTTTCTAAATATGCGGTCCAATGGTGGGATGTTCCGCTAAATCTAGGTATAAGTATATCGCTGTCAGTATCAATTGTCGCATGGATGGTCTGTGTGGCTTTTGACGTTAAAGCTCGCCTGAAAGGACACGCACTTCATGGCAACGATGCCACCCCAAGATCCTATTGAGGCCCAATTGATGGCCCATATCGCCGACCATGAGAGCGAATTGATCTCGTTCTGTCGCCAGCTTTTGCAGACGCCTTCCGTCAATGGCGTCGATGATGAACTCGCTATTGCCAAAGTCATCACAAATTATGCGCGTTCACTGGGTTTGGTCACGGAAATTGCGGGCCTATCTGCGGAGCGTCCCAATGCGATTGTTCACACAGATACACAGGGCGACACGGGCTTGCTTTTGATCGGCCATTTGGATACGGTGGCTCCCGGAGATGCCCAGGCATGGACCTACCCGCCATTCAGCGCGACCATCGACGATGGCAAACTCTATGGGCGCGGCGCGGTCGATACCAAAGCGGGTATGGCCTCAGCGATTATCGCCTTGGCAGCCCTCAAAGCGGTTCCTGACTCGCTTCACAAAGGCCGTGCATCTTTTATTGGCGTGCCAGATGAGGAAAGCGGCGCAACTGGGACATTGGGCATTCGCTGGTTGGCGGCACAGAGCAAACTCAACGGCCTGGGGTCGATTTATTGCTACAGTGGGCGCGATATTTACCTGGGACATCGTGGCCTGATTCGCTTTGAGATAACCTGCAAAGGGGAATCCCTGCACACGGGCAGCGATGAATGGCAGAATGGCGAGAAGGGTATCAACGCCGTGACGGCCATGTCTCGGTTGTTGCTTAAGCTGGAAGCAGCCGAATTCCCAGCCGGAGAGGGCTATTTTAGCCGTTTTAAGACCGTTATGACGCCCGGTACAGTCATCAATGGTGGTACAGGCGTTAGCATTGTGCCGGATACCTGTACGGCCCTGGTCGATGTTCGCACCGTCCCCGGAACAGATGCCGCCGTATTTGACTATATGGAACAGGCTGTGGCCGATGTCAAATCAGCAGTCCCTGGCCTGGAAATCGACGTTAAGCCCTTCATCCATCTGTCAGCGGCCATCAGCGACGAACGTGCGCCGATGTTCAGTATCGTGGAAGATGTCACCCAACAGCTTACAGGCCAGCGACCGACGCGCCTTGTTGCAGGCCCGGCCAACGAAGGCTACCTGCTAATTGAGCATGGCATCCCAACCATATGCGGCTTTGGTCCCATTGGTGATAACTTCCATGCGCTTGATGAGTACGTTGAAGTCGATAGCCTGGTGGAAACCGCCCAAATTTACGCGCTGACTGCTCATCGGCTATCAGCACACGTCAAATAGAGTCTATGCGTGGGTGATTTCTGCGTGTGCTTGCATCCACGCCAGACGTTGATCCCGTTCAGCGATGACATCCTCATCCAGTGGGATGAGGGCGACTCCGATCTGCTCAATAGCGAATGAGGCGGCTGTCGCGCCTGCGCAGGCTGCTAATTCCAAATCCCGATGCT
Organism: Anaerolineaceae bacterium; assembly: GCA_002699585.1. Classification (GTDB taxonomy): domain Bacteria; phylum Chloroflexota; class Anaerolineae; order Aggregatilineales; family Phototrophicaceae; genus Phototrophicus. Next base: position 322,144 of record PABP01000021.1, read on the forward strand.
GCGACCACATGGCAAAGAACGCGCCGCAATATGTGTTGCCCGCGCCCGTCACGTCGACCACTGGCTCAATCGGATAAGCGGGCAAGGTGACGCGCTTATCGGGTGTTGCCGCGATGCTGCCATGTTCGCCCATGCGCAGTACGACTACGGGCGCGCCGTCTTCTAGCATGGCATCCACCAGTTCATTGGCCGTTTCAAGACCATATAGTGATTGCGCTTCCAATAAATTTGGCGAAACCACGTCAACCTGTTTCAGTAATCGCCGGAATTCAGGGGCGTTTGCTGCTTGCATATACGGTTGATGTGGTTCCCAGAATAACATCGCCTCTGGGAACGCTGCACGCCACTCCGCGAATACACGGCCTACAGTCAGGAGATAGACGTGTTGTGTGTGGCGTAAGCTGGCGGGAATTGCATCAATGGGCGGCCCCATCTGATAGGTGACAGGGTCGTCCACACGATATAGCTCAGTACGTCGTCCATCCCACTCGAATAGCTGCCATGCGCGGATATGCGGCTGATTGAGGCGAATCATGCCACTCAGGTCGAGTGCATTCGCTAGTGCCTGATAGGGGCGCTCTGGCATATCATTGCCCATATAGCCGAACGGCACCCCCGGCGCGTCAAAAATGCGCATGCCCGCTGCTGCATGGATCGACCCACCGCCCAGAACACACATTTCTGAGCGGCCATCCGGGAAGATAATATCGTCGATAAACGGGGCACCCACACAAATAATGGGGCTGTCAATTTCGGGTGTTGTCACCGCTGGACCTCATCCAACTGCACACTATCGTAAATTTTGTTGGTTTTGTCCCCGCGCGAGGAATTCCGTCCCCCACCGAAGCCCTGGAAGTATTCCGTACCCTGGTGTTCAGCCCGTTCGGCTGCGATCAGTTCACCGGGAATACTGGCGACAACCGGGTAAAATGCCTCACGAACTGCGCCCATGACAGGTAACTTGGCTTGGACTAAGCCGGAAATCTCTTGTTCAGCTTCCGGCAGAATGCCCGCTGTGCGTCGTCCGATGGCATTGGCCGCATTCACGACCTCTGCCGTGCGCTGCCGATCAAGTCCGCCCGTGTCGCCCGTGCTGATAAATGTTGTCGGTGTGGCTGGCTCTGCACTGAAATACTGCAAATGCGCCCATTCTTCGACATCCTGCGCCCAGGCTGCATCGCCGCTGGCTTCCAGCACCTTCGCCGCCGTGAACATGGCCACGCCATAGTTGGGTCCGGCTCCTACGAACACGAACTCCTTGAGGTCTTCCCAGTCGCGCACCAGATCATGGGCAATCGGTTGGCAAGCCTGGATAGTTGCCTCAGCGATGCCTGCCATTGCCTTCAATTCAGCCCTGAGCTGGTCGGCATAGGCTGTTGTGATGTGACCGCGCACCTCACCAATACGAATGGCGGCGCTGTACAGCCCGATTTGCGATGCGGTATAGCTGCGGATACCGGGTACAATCATGCCTTGCATTTCATCCGGTAGCGGCGGGACCGTTGTCTTGAAAACGTGCTGCGCATGGGATGCCAATTTAGCATCGGGATTACCTGTGAGGGCGACACCCATTGCGCCGACTTTCTGGGCCAATCGGAGCGCTTCAATCGTGCGGCTGACCACGCCACTGACGGAAATGGTAATGACCAGGGTCGTGTTGGGGCCTGTATCCGGCAAGAAGCCTGCCGTATAGTGACTGAATTGCATCGACGAGAGGGCACGGGTTGGCACGCCTGTAATCTGATTAAATGCCAGTTCAGCCCCCACCGGCGCATGATGACTATCGCCGCAGCCGACCAGATAAATTTGCTTGACGCTGGTACACATCTCAAAGCTGAACGTTTGCCGTGCCGAAACGTCAAACGGATCGGTGATAGCGGATAACAGATCAGGTAGCGTATAGATTTGCTGATGCATCGGCGAAAGCTGGCTTAGGTCCGTCATGTTTACGTTCTCCTGTCAAAGGTGATGGTCTAAAGAGCTATTGTTTCAATCGTTGAGCGTGCGGTCGCCAGTCGCTTCTCGTAGTCATCAGACGAGGGCAGACCATCCGGCGGCATGCCGATTTGCTCGACCATATAGCTGGCTGAAGCACTGGCGTATGCTGCCGCGTCACTCAGGGTATCGCCTGCATAAATCCTGGCGATTAATGCCCCACAAAATGTGTTGCCCGCCCCAACTGGATCAACTACCGTCGTGGGTACGATGCCTGTCCGCACACGGATGCCCTGCTCAAAATCAAAAAGGCTCGCGCCCTCTGCTCCCTGGCGAACAGCCAGCCGTTTTGCACCCGCATCCCTAAATGTTTGGGCAATAACGCTGATGTCATTGCTATTGATGATGCCGGCTGCCTCGTAATTATTTGGCGAAAACAGGTCGCACATGGACATCAGTCGTTGAAGGGCTTCTGACGATAGCGGCTGGTCCGGCGGTTGAAAAGTTTCAAGAGAAACGCGCTTGCCCCTGGCTTTTAAGTCGGCTGCCGCTTGAATATCAACCTCGCAGTCGCCGGGGTTGATGCCCCAATGGAACCAGGTTGCATCAACATAAGCCGCATCGTAGCCACGACGCAGTTGCTTGTCTATCGTCGCCGGGTTGACACGCCACACATGCCGCCGACTGCCATCGTGCTCCAGTACGTTCCAGGTGCGCGTTGTCGGGAACTGCGTCAGCCGTATGCCGTCCATATTGATGCCTGTGTTGGCCAATGGCGCAAGATATGTTGCATCAATATCGCTACCAATCCCGGAAATGATGCCTACCTGGCTACTATCGCCTGCTGCACAGGCCATGCCCCAGCACGTCTGCGGACCGCCACCACCGAGCACGCCCATGTGCGTACGCCCATCCGGGAACACGATGTCATCAATGATGATGCCATAGCCGACCAATGCGACGGTCATCTAAGCGTGCTCCTCAAGAAATTGCATGACTTCATCCAGTCGGGGTAATCCACCTCTGGCGCCCATCTGTTGCACACTGAGCGCCGCCGCTGCCGAGGCAAATCGCATCGCCTGCTCTAATGGCCAGCCTTTGATTTTTCCGTATAGCACTGCCGTATGGAAACAATCACCGGCCCCGGTTGTATCTACCACATCAACTTCAAACGCAGGCTGGAACACGTCTTTGTCATTTTTTCTGTCGTAACCATAGGCACCGCGGCTGCCAACCGTCTGTATAACCCAACCTGTCGCCGGAATGTCTTTAAGGGCTTTATAGCCCCATTCCGTCATGATCGCATCCGACACAAACAGCGTATCGGCCTGGGCTGCGATATAGTCAAAATCTTGCCGCGATAGGCCATAGGTCGCTTCACAATCCAGTGCCAGCATACCGCCACCTGTTCGTGTGGCTTCTGCAAGCTGATCGACCCATTGCACATCACGTGGGTAAGAATAAGCGACCTTTGCTCGGCTGACTAAGGCCAGTTGATCCTGATTCAGACTTTGCATATACAGTGGCGACGAGGGAATCACAATGGCCCGGTTACCCTGACGATCCAGCATGACGATATTGATAGGCGTGTCCAGGTCAAGATCGTAAATCATGCCCAGGTTATTGCGGGTGATGCCTTCGTCGAGGAAGGTCTGTGCTAACCAATGCCCATCGCCATCATCGCCGACCCAACCGACATAACCTGTTTGCATGCCCAGTCGTGCGGCTGCTACGGTACCGTTAGCGATAAAGCCCCCGGCCACTTTTTGCCCAGGTGGGACGAAGTATTTGGCATCGTGGCCCGGTAATTCGTCCATCTGTATGACGAGATCACCCGCTAAGCCACCTATTCCCACGAAGTCGAGTCGCTCAACCATTAGGCTCAGTCACTCGGTAGGGGCTTGCAGACAGGTGTAAAGCAAGGATTTCCAGCGAGCTGCGTCAATCTCCCAGCAGACCGTCACCCAGGGTTCGCCTTTTTCACGGAACGGTTGCCACATGCTGACGGGATGTGCGTCTAACTCTGCTACCCGGCAGGCATCGACAATCGTCATGCCTCTGGTGAATGTGCCATCACAGTCAATTTCGACATAATGCTTGCTGTGCCGCGTGCAGATTGTTGGGTCCAGCGCGACTGCCATTGCGACTGGGTCTGGTAGTCCTAGGCCTGGATCGCCTAACCAATCGCGGCTGGATGTCAGCGCGTCGGCGTTGCAGTCGATGGCAAAATGGGCCAGTTCCGTGCCGATGTCTTCTTTGCAGTGGCGCATGTCCTCGTCGGTGAGATTGGCCTCGCCTCGGCATAATTCCCATCCGACCATTTCAATAGGCATCCCACTGCGGAAAACCATCCGTGCCGCTTCTGGGTCGCACCAGATGTTGTACTCAGCCGCCGGGGTCACATTACCGACCGTATTGGCGGCACCACCCATCACGATGCAGCGGCTTACGTTGGCCACGATGTCCGGGGCTTTGCCGATGGCCAGCGCAATGTTGGTCAATGGCCCCAGTGTGACGAGTTCTATGCCCGGATTGTTCTTGACAATCTCAATGATTTTATCAACGGCATGTTCGGGTTTTGGCTGTGTCTTGGGAGCAGGGTAGTGCATATTGCCCATGCCATCCTCACCATGGAACCAGTCCGCGCGATAGACTTCACGTATCAACGGGGCTTCCGCGCCATGATAAACAGGCACATCGGCTTTATGGCACAGTTCAGCCGTATAACGTGCGTTGATGCTGCCTTGTTTGACGGGCATATTGCCCGCCACAATCGTGATGGCCAGCACTTCAACGTCAGGATGTTGTAGCGCCATCAAGATAGCAACGGCATCATCGCTGGCGGTATCGGTATCGATGAGCATTTTTCGGGTCATAAGTTTATTGGCTCCAAAATGAGAATAAGTAATCTACAGCGACCGTTCCAATTGCAGTGCGACCGACTTTTCACCGTCGACATTCACGCAGATATTGACGGGGGTCCTGCCTTCCCAGGGTGGGATCTGTCGACGAGGGGCGGGCCAGGTCTTGCCTCGGCTGATGCCTTCCAGCGCGACGGCGACAGGTAGCTGTACTGTCTCAAATAACTCCGGTACAATTAGATAGACCAGGGCGGAAGAATCGTGGATGAAGATGCCATCTAGTCCTGGATAAGCTTGCTTATGAAATTCGTGATAGTGGTGGATCATCTTGGCAACATATTGGGCTAGATTGCGCTCAGATTGCCCGAATTGCGCCAGTTGTTCGCTAGTCATATTCGTCTTTTCAGTGACGTCCAGCCCGACCATCGTCAGTGGCCATCCCGCGCTGAAAACGACATCTGCCGCTTCAGGGTCATTCAGAATGTTGGCTTCGGCTGCTGGGGTGGCATTACCGGGAACAAACGCATTCCCACCCATGATGACCACCTCTTTGACCGCCTCCACGATTTTCGGTTCCAGCCTCAGTGCCAGCGCGATATTCGTCAGCGGTCCAACCGGAACCAGCGTGATTTCGCCCGGTGCGGCCATGATCTGCTCGACGATGAATTGAGCAGCGGTTATGTCAAGTGCCTTGCCACTGGGTGCGTCTGCATCGATATTACCCAGCCCATCGTCGCCATGGACGAACGGTACTGGCCCTCGGTAGGCACGGGCCAATGTGTTCGCTGCTCCTTCTGCTACCGGAATATCCGTACGGTCAGCCACTTCCAGTAGATGCAAAGCGTTCTGGGTCGCCTGGGCAGTATGCACATTACCAAAAATAGTCGTTAGCCCGATGAGTTCAAGTTCGGGGCAATCCAATGCGAAGAAAATAGCCATTGCATCGTCAATGCCAGGGTCTGTATCGAAAATAATCTTTCGTTTGGTCATTAGCCTGCTATCACCTTCATTTGGATTTTTCGGTCGCGTGGGCCATCGAACTCATAAAATAGGATGCTCTGGGAGCCGCCCAGCAGCAATTTGCCTTCGCTGATCGTCACCAGCACACTATGGTCGATGAGTGCTGCTTTCACATGGCCAGCGGCATCCGTTGGCGTATCGTACTGATGATGAAAGTCGATGCGCGTTGGCACCAGGCGGCGCATCTCGGCAGTGATGTCATCAATCGTCGCTGTATCCAGCGCACTGTTGATCGTAATCGCGGCAGTCGTATGAGGAACGATCAGCGCACATAGGCCCTCTTTGACGCCCATCCGCTCGGCTGCTGCTGTGACCAGCTCGGTGATATTGACCATGCTCTCGCCAGGGCCAGTTGCGATTTCGAGAATCGTTAGCATGCGCTACTAGCTCCCTTTCTAAGATAAGGTGATGTCAATATGATGGTTCGCCAGCACCGCCTGGACCTCGTCCAGCGTAGGCGCATTGTGCCCACCGCCGAGTTTAGCAACGGATGCGGTTCCCATCGCGTTAGCGACCTGTGCACAGTCATCAAGTGACATGCCATTGAGATGGCAAGCGACAAACGCGCCCCCGAAGCAGTCACCCGCGCCAACCGTATCGACTACTACAGCTTGGTATCCAGGGTAGGGTTGGTTGAGGTCCTCTGTGATCAGTTGGCAGCCTTCTGCGCCACGCTTGATGACCAGCAGCTTTGGCCCCAGGCTCAGCAGATAGTCATAAGCGGGCTGTCCCCTCATCTGATTAGCAGCAGAAGGCACTTCGTCTTCCGTCGTGATAACCACATCCACCTTACTGAGGATGTGCTTAATGCGTTCAGCCGGGACCATACCCAAAAAAGGTCCCACATCAAAATAGATGGGGATACCCGCCTCGCGCACTTTTTTTAGAGTGGTCATGGCCATTTCGGCAGTGCGTTCTTCCGCGAACGTATAGCCCAGGAAGTAGGCTCCGTCAAAGCCGGACAAGCGATTTTCTAAAGCTTCCGGGTAGGCAATCGCTGGACCCTCACCGTAAGAGCCCACATATATATGTTCGTGTTTGTCGACGTCAACCAGCACTGTCACCAGGGTCGATGTGGTGTTGGGCAGCACGACAATCGCGCTCGTATCAATGCCATAATCATCTAGCGAATCAATGATAATCGTACCTAGGGCATCATCACCGACGGTTCCCGCTGCTGTGACTGCCAGCCCCATATTGCAGGCCGCGAACATGAACGTGCCGGCGCCTCCGGGTTCAATGCGGCGCGTCGGCACGTTTTGATGGTTACCAATCCCGATGGGCAGTGTAACTGGCATGACGATGTCGCATACCAGATCACCCACGCAAAGGAGCTGCTTGCTCATTACCCCTCGCCCCTGGCAACGATCATATTCAGCAGTCCGTCAGCAATCGCTGGGACGCCGTAGTCAGCGAAAATCTCATCTGCATTTAGTTGATCAACCAGATTGCTGGGGATGGCTTCAAAACCAGCCCAGGCGCCAGAAATCGCGCAGGCGATAGCCGCAACGGTATCCGCATCGCCGGACAGGTTTGTGGCGTATTCGGCTGTTTTCAGGGGATCGCCCTCAGCCATGACCACGCACCCAAATGCCGAGCCGACTGTTTCCGGTACGGAGAGCGATGTGCCGATTTCATCGTATATCCGGCGCAGCCGCTGTTTGACGCTGCCCGGACTTTTTGCGATGGCGACAGCCATTTCAATACGGCTGGCATTCGATGGGCCAAGCCATTGGCGACCCTGTTTTTCTCCCAACCGCGCGCCCAGGATGCCGCCTGCGACGACCGCATCAATCGAAACACCTTCGCCCATAGCGACTGCAATCGCAGCAGCCACCGCTGATGCTCCTGCGACCGCAGGCCGCGTAAAGTGCGTCGGCGTTGATGCAATCACGGCATCAGCGACGGCCCCAACGGGGTCATTCGGATGCAGCAAGCCCACAGGCGAAATACGCATTGGCGCGCCATTGGTATCGCCCCATAAGCCAGTCGTCGTCGGATCATCGCCGTTCTTCAAAGCGCCCACACCACGTTTGGTACTGGGGCCAACATAAGGTGAATTATCGCCATCGACGCGATCATACCAGGTCACAATAGCTTCAACAGCGGCTTCTAGCGTGACCCCACCATGCTTGATGTAGGCCTGCGCCATTGAAAAAGCCTGTTCGGAGTCATCCGTGATGCGCCCTGCGGGCAATCCGGCATGGACTGCATGGTCATCGGGTGCTGGTAAAAAGGTATCGATCCAGCCATAGACGGCGGCGGTTTGGTCAGGGTGGAAGTAAGCGGGCATGCCAAAAGCATCGCCCAGCGCTTGCCCGTATAGCCCACCGAGTATTTTGTTTTTGAGGTGGGGAATATCGTAACTTGGCACGTTTTTGATCCTTTATGGATTTTGAATAACTAAGCTGGCGCGGGTATAGCCTGCCGAGTACCGAGCAGACGCCATCCGCCCAATAATAGCCAGATTATCACGGCGAAGATAAGTCCAATGACGATGGCGACAATCGGCTCATAGAATAGCGTGAGCAACAATGCGACCAATGCACCCAGGCTGATGGTGACGACAACCGCACTAAGGATTGCCTTTTCAGAGATGCGTTCGACTTTGAGCACGAAAGGCAGTCCAATACCGAACAAGATGACTGAGATGATGGCAATCACCAATGCTGGTGGATAAGCGGCCTCGATGCCACCAAAACCTTTGGGTACGAAGAACATGCTGACGCTGATAATGAGTCCGACGACCGCGGGCATCATCAGGAGCATATGTAGCACGGAAAGCTGCTGAATCGTGCCCCAATAGCGGCGGTCGAAGTTCTCACCCTCGGAGGCTCTCAGCGTGCGGACACGAGCGCGTAGCCGGCCTTGCAATGCATAGATGACCAGCGCCATAACTGTGGCCACATAGGGAACCATCTGCGGCAATTGTGGCGGAATACTGAGTGAGCCAATGCGGATCGCCAGTGATTCAAAGAAGCCGAACACGACGGATGCCAAACTTGTCCCGACAGGTGTTCCACCGCCGAGAAGGGGTGTCGCCAACGCGATGAAACCGCGGCCTGCTGTCATATCACGCTGGAATAAGCTCAGATAGCCCATGCTCATATGGATGCCACCTAGTCCGGCGAATAGCCCGCTGATGACCAGCGCACGATACTGCACACGCTTAACAGGGATACCAACCGACTCCGCGGCGGCTGGATTTTCACCTACAGCCCGTAGATGATAGCCTGCAGCTGTTCGATACAGCACAAAGCTGACTACTGCCACAGCGATAAAGGCAATCCACGTCATGATGTTCTGGTTGTTGAACGTGCCGTACAGAAAGGGGCCAATAACTGGAATACTCTCGATAAAAGTTGGCAGTTGCACAAATGGCATTTGCAAGCTTGCCAGCGTGCTTGTATTCCCGCGATCACCCGTCAACTCAAACATGACAGCAACCGTCGCTGCCGATCCCAGGAAGTTGATGGCAACACCGCTCAAAATCAGATTGGCTCGTAGTGTCAAATGGAAGAACGCCAGCAGTAAGGCTGTCAACATCGCAGCAATGACGCCCATCGCCATGCCTATCCAGGGGCCAATGACTGCCCCCGTTTCGGGTCCAAACCAATCTTGTGAATAGGCACTGAACAAGACGCCAACAAAAGCCGAGACCAACATCATGCCCTCAAGGCCGATGTTGATAACACCTGCTCGGTCACTGATAAGCGCACCCAGGGATGGCAGCAAAATTGGCGTGGTGACACGCAAAATTGATGCCAGAAAAGCGGCGCTGAAGATACTCTCTACAACATTGTCAAACATGCAGACATAGCCTCCAGGATCGTTGCTTAGGTGCTGCTTGCATCTGCGGCAAGGGCAGGCGGTGGACTTGATTCATCTTCTACGACCTGGCCCCTTCGTCGGATGCGCCGTTGCCTGAAGAATGAGGCAATCGCTTCTGCAGTGATGAGTAGGATAATCACGGACTGGATAATGCGTACCACCTCAAAACTGACGTTAGCATCTCGCTCCATGAACTGTGCGCCGGCTCGTAGATAGGCATACAGCAAGCCTGTAAAAGGCGAGACCAGAACATTATTCCGTGCTAACAAAGCCACAACGACGCCCTCGAAGGCGAGCGCGAAACTAATATTTGTAATCAATCGTCGGTGGATACCCAGCGCCAGATGCGCTCCCGCCATACCTGCCACGATACCGCTGATGGCCATAGCTAGCATGATGGTTCGCTTGGTATTGATGCCGCCGTAGTCTGCGAAGCGGATATTGCTACCAATGATCCGTATTTCATAGCCTAACGGCGTGCGTCTTACGAGCAACCATGCGGCCAGAACCACGATCACAACCATAAACACAGCGACCGTGACCTGTGTACCTTCTACGATAGGCGCCATTTGTGCAGCATCAGCCACATAATCCGACGCGATGTATCCGGCATCATCTGGCTTAAGCTGATAGGTCAGCGTCAGCTCATAGAACTTGATCGCTATCGTATTGAGCATCAACGTCGATACGAGTTCATTGGCACCCAGGTAAGCCTTTAACGCTCCTGGGAGCAAACCCCACAAGAAGCCCGCTACCATAGATCCGCCGACCGCCATAGGCAGCACGATGATGGGCGGCAGGTCGGTTAACCACAGACCAATCGCGCCCGACACCAGCGCTCCGAAATAAAGTTGACCTTCTGCGCCGAGGCTAAACTGCTCTGCTCGGAAGACGATAGCAAAAGCGACGCCCAGCAGAATCAACGTCAACGCATCCTGAATCCACACGCCCCAGCGATTGACGCGACTGAGTGGCCCTAACAAAAAGGCCTCGTATGCCACATTTGTCTGGTTGAGGGCCTCGCTCATCGTCGTCGAAAAAGGTACATCTTCTGGTGATGCTTGGATCGTATAGATGCCGTCTTGGAGTAATTCAAAATTTTCGATCAGAGCATCGGTTTCGCGTCGGACGTCTTCGTAAGTTTCTGCCTCAACGATGTCCGCGGATATACTGTCAGCTTCCGCCAAAATAGTGCCATCAGGGTCGAGCAGGGCAACCTGCATATCCACTTCACTACGGCGATTAGCGGCCAAAGCGACAATCGTCACCACATCGCCTGCTTGGCCCTCAAATGTATAGGTGGCTTCAGTCAGTGGTTCTGCGGCATTGGGCTGGTTGAATTCGCCGCCACGCTGACGGCCATATTCAATGTCTGTATTGTCGTTGTCGACGGGTTCGGAATCTGAAATCAGTTGGACGGTGAAATCACCACTGCTGAAGCGCGAGGCAGCGTCCATATTAAAGATCACCGTGACAAAATAACCCAGTAGCAAAGCCAGACCGACCGTCATCAAGACGCGCAGGGCGTCGCGTTTTAGCTCAACAACGAACAGCGCTACGCTGATGCCGACAAGGGCATTCACGAAAAGGACAGCGGGCCAACTTGGTGTCTCCTGCATTGCCTCTAGCGAGCCGCCGAAGACCTCATAACTTGTCAAAAATGTCACGATGATCGCAATGGCTAACCCAAAGAGCCACAATACCGAAGACCTACGCGGGGATTCTTTGCTCACGCATTCTTCTCCATCTCTTCGGCAGTCTGTCGCTCTGCACCGAGCATATATAGACCCAATTTTTCTTCTGTTAAATCTGGTGAATTCTCAAACATTGCTACAACTTCGCCGCCATACATCACCATGATCCGATCAGAGAGCTTCATCACTTCCTGTAAATCGGCTGATACCAACAAGATTGCCAACCCATCCGTGCGCTTGTTCACCAACTGTTGATGGATGAACTCAATCGCACCGATGTCAACGCCGCGTGTAGGCTGTGCTGCAATCAATAGACGTGGATTCGATGAAAATTCACGCGCGATAATCACTTTCTGCATATTGCCACCGGAAAGTGCCTCGATAGGTACATCGCCATCAGTAGCCAGGATATTGTACTCATTGATGAGTTGCTGACCATTTTGTCGCAAAGCGTTCAAATTCAATAAACCGTTTGAGGTAAATGGCTTGCGATAATAACGATCTACGACCAGGTTATCGGCAATAGATCCCTGGGCAGCAACGCCATTTGTCAAACGATCTTCAGGAATATGTGCGACATTGGCTTCGCGGACTTGTCGGGGGCCGGCATTGAGCAGGTTCTTGCCATCAACCGTAGCCATGCCCGATGTCGCATCGATCAACCCCGATAGTACCTCGACAAGTTCTGTCTGGCCGTTCCCTTCGACACCAGCCACGCCCAGGATTTCGCCCTCATGGACGGTAAAAGTGGCATTGTTGAGTGTCTTGCGTCCGGCTTCATTGACATACGTTAAGCCGTCAACTTTGAGTACCGCTTCGCCCGGTTGTGAAGGCGGCTTATCCACCACCATAAAGACTTCACGCCCGACCATCATCCGTGCCAGTTCAGCTTCGCTTGTTTCTGACGTCTTGACCGTACCCACATACTGAGCATCGCGCATGACTGTGACACGGTCGCTGATTTCCATGACTTCACGCAGTTTATGCGTGATGAAAATCACCGTCTTGCCTTCTTGCACCAAATTACGAACCGCTTTGAAGAGATCGTCGGTTTCGCGCGGCGTAAGGACAGCGGTTGGCTCATCCAGAATGAGGATTTCAGCACCGCGATACAGCGCCTTGAGAATCTCTACACGTTGACGCATGCCCACGGGTGTAACCTCAACGCGGCGTGTGGGGTCTACATATAGGCCATACTGTTTGGATAGATTCTCTGTGTCGGCAATAGCCTGCTTGCGATCCACTTGCAGCCCGCGTGTTGTTTCTTTACCTAGAATGATGTTTTCTGCGATGGTAAACGAATCGACCAGCATAAAATTCTGATGGACCATGCCGATACCGTGTTCAATCGCGATGTGGGGGTTGGTGATCTCGACTGGCTTACCGCGCAGTCGGACTTCGCCGGAAGTCGGTTGTTCCAGCCCGTAGATTATTTTCATCAGCGTGGATTTACCTGCGCCGTTCTCGCCGACCAGCGCGTGGATCTCGCCTTTTTCCACTGACAGTTGAACGTTGTCATTGGCGAGGACGCCATTTGGGTACACTTTAACAATATCGACCGCTTCAATGAGTGGCATTGACAGTCAGTCCTCGTTTACCTTGGCATAAACATAGCCCGGAGCAAAGAGCACTCCGGGCTGATGATGATGATTTCGTTAATTTACTTATTCAGCAGATTCCATCGCTGCCATGACATCGAACTCAGTTTCCGGCATGTCTGCACATGACGTGCCAACCACGGCTGGCTCTTCACTGAAGACGCTTACGATGTTGATTTCGCCAGCGGTCACGGCTTCTTCAGCCGCTGCGATGAGCGCTTTGACATCGTCCGGGGTAGCATCTTCATAGAATTCATTCTGTGCCAGACCAACGCCACCTTCAGCGATACCGAGTGTCTCGGCTTCGCCCAAAGGCAGTTCGCCATCGATGTAAAGTTCAACCGCACGATACAGGCTGTTATCCACGTTCTTGAGCATAGATGTCAGGATGCGTTCAGCTTGGTCAGGATCAGTATCTGCAATGATGGTTGCTTGGTCACTGTCGACACCAATAGCATAGTGGCCCTGTTCTTCTGCTGCTTCAAAGACACCAACGCCCGTGCCGCCAGCGATCTGGAAAATAATGTCGGCACTTTGTTCGAACATAGCCAGCGCGATTTCTTTACCGCGTGCCGGGTCGTTCCAGCCACCAGCATACTGGATGATGACTTCCGTATCAGGATTGACGAGGCAGGCACCCTGTTCGTAACCGACGATGAAGTCATTGATGACCGGGATTTCTTGGCCACCGATGGCCCCGATAATCGCCGATTCGTTAACGCCGTCAAGGTCGCTCATGCTGATGGCTGCTGCGTATAGACCAGCCAGGAAGGAGCCTTCGTTCTGGGCATAGAGGACGCTATAGACATTGGTGCAGCCATCTACGCACATGTCAGGATCATCATATGGGACGTTCGTATCAAAGAGGATGAAGTCCTTGTCGGGATATTGATGCACGCGCTGGGCCAGGAATTCCATCATCTGGAATGTACCCACGATCAGGACATCATAGCTGTCTGAGTCGGACATGGCGTCATCAAGGCCGGATTCCCAGTTGGCCGGGTCAATACCCAACTCAATGGAATTCACTTCGATGTTGAAGTCATCCATAGCGGCGTCCATACCACGTTGTGCGCTGTCAAAAAACGATTTGTCACCGAGCACACCGTTCAGGACCAGCGAGATCCGTAGGGTTTCGTCTTGTGCCTGGATGCCAACTGCCAACGACGCGAATAATCCGATAACGAGCACGAGGGTGAGCAACTTATAGCGCGACATATCTATATCCCTTCTGACAAGTTGTTTGATTCCTAAACTACGAGGTTGGTGAAATGGTCCTGACACATGGCTTTTGTAATGTTCTACAAAATGGTAAAACCATGCCCACTGGATCACGTCACCTGGCAATTATTTTTAACAATATGATAATCATTCGAACTTCATAACGCAAAAACTTGTTGGTCCAGATAATATGGAGAAGACTTACTGATGAAGCTGCTTATTGATACTGATGCTGGTGTAGATGATGCGCAAGCGCTCATGCTGGTATTAACAGCGCCTGACGTTCAGGTAGAGGCGATTACGACTATCACAGGCAATGTCCACATTAATAATGTGAACCAGAATGTACTGACGATACTGGATGTATTTAATGCAGATATCCCAGTTTATGCAGGCACAGATCGCCCATTGGTCAGTGCCTGGGAACGTCTGGTTCATGAAATACACGGCGAAGATGGCATGGGCGATTGGCCTCAGCGCCCACCAACACAGCGCCAACTTCAAACAGAACATGCTGTGAATGCCATCGTTCGTCTCGTCAATGAGCAACCTGGTGAATTAACGCTCGTCACGCTGGGGCCGCTGACCAATATCGCCTTAGCCGTTCGCATAGACCCGGACTTGCCGAAGAAGGTAAAAGGCCTTGTGTTTATGGGTGGTGCGATTGCAGCCCGTGGCAATACGGACAACGTCACGGCGGAATTCAACATCTTTTGCGATCCAGAAGCCGCCTTCATTGCTTTGGAAGCTTTCCCACACAGCACCATGCTTTCCTGGGAAACGACATTAGCACATCCAATCCCGATGGATACATTCAGCAAGTTGATGTTGGGGCCAACGGCTAGCTCAAAATTCCTCAAAGGGATTAGCACACATACCTTTGATTATTGCGTCCAGCGCGGCATCACGGGCTATTTGCTTCCTGATCCCCTGGCGATGGCCATCGTGCTCAATCCGGCTATTATTCAACAATCAGCAGACTATCATGTCACTGTGGAACTATCGGGTGCACTGACACGCGGACAAACAGTCATTGATTATCGAGGCCGAGGCAAGCACCCTAATTGCACCATTGTTGAAAAAGTTGACATCGAAGCCGTGATCGCCATGTTTGAAAGGGCAGTGCAGTAATGTTTGACCTACAGTCATACCAATCACCAGAGGCCAAAGTCGTTTGGCAGACCATCACGCAAATTGTCGCGGGACTTGCGCCGTCATCGGGTGCCGATTTGCCCGGTGCTGTGGGCGATACCATCGCTGAGTTAGCGACCCAACTCGTGCCTGATGGCCGTATCGTCAGGAACTTCAAGAATACGGGTAATATGGCGCTGCAATTAGGCCCACCAACAGACCAGCCCGACCTTGTCATCACCGCCCACATGGACCGTCCTACTTTTTGCGTTCGCTCGATTGATGAGCAGGGGCGAGGCTCGTTATTCCCGATATGTGCCATTCGCTTACCTGAAGGTCAATATCGCACAGGGGCCAGGAGTTTTCGGTTTGAGGCTGGGATGCTTGTTGTTGGGGCCACTGGCCACTATGTCGCCGTACCCAATGCCTCTGACGACTATGCGTTCTATTTTGAGCCTACTGAGGGCCATCTGACGCTGATGGACACCATCGTTATGGAGACGCCGCCGCGCCTGGATGAAACAACCAAAGAGATCGTATCAACGGGCTTTGATAATACGCTGGGTGTTACGGTGGCGTTGTTCACGGCTCAGGCACTGGCTCCCCTCATTGGGGCGCGTGCTTGTTGGTTCGTCTTCACCGACCATGAAGAAGGTCCGCCCAATGGTTACTACTTCAGCCAGGGTTCGGACCGCCTGACTCGGGCCATTCCCGCCCCGCGTATCGGTGCCATTAATGTCGATGCCCACAACGCGGGAGAAGGTCTGCCGATTCAGCTTGGTAAAGGGGCCAGCTTCGCTATGGTCAGCGGTGATGGCAAAGGGGCCGTTGTTCCGCCAAACTATGTGGCGATGGCCAACGACCTCAAAGACTATCTCAACACAACCAGCCTAGCCCAGGTGCAGTTTAATCCCGGTTATCTGTCTCGCAGTGATGAGATGCCCATGCATCGCTGGTCGCGTTTGCTGGCGATGATCGGTCCACCGTTGGCGCACGCCCATACAGGCAATGAAACCGCCAATCTCACCGACGTTGTCGATAGCATCACGTTGTTGACGCATATTTCGTCTATGGCGTTAGGCACGTCGCCAGAAGCCACCGCCGCCTATCATCTGTCATTTGACTAGCGCCTCGACTTAAGGGTTATAGGTCTGGATGCGCTGATCGGGACGATTTCTAGAGAGGCGCTCCATACGTGCCTTTGCCTGCGAGACAACTTCATCCCGGTCAATAGCTGTGACGCGGCCATTTTCAACCACGACGTCACCGTCGACCAGGACAGTCGTAACGTCAGTTGGCCGGGTATTGTAGACAAGTGACGCCGGAATCTGGTGTAACGGCGTATGATGTATGCCGCTCATATCGACCAGAACCAGATCTGCCAGCCGTCCAACCTCGACAGCACCCAGGTCGTCAGCCAACCCGACAACCTGGGCGGCGCTGCGCGTGGCGACGTGTAGGGCCTGCGGAATGGGCATGGCCTCCGCGCCCAGGCGGTCTTTTTGTAGCATCGACATCAGTCTTAGTGGCTCCCATAGATCCATCGTGTTGTTGCTGGCTGCGCCATCTGTTGCCAGCCCAACAGCAATTCCTGCCTCACGGAAGGCTGTCACAGGGGCGATATCCTCACCGAGCTTCAAATAGGTTTTGGGTGCATGGGCGATGCCGCCCTCATGTTTCTGATATTTGGCGATGATCTCAATGTCGCGTTCGTTGACGCCACAGCAATGGGCTAAGAGGGTAGGCTGGTCAAATATGCCTGTTTCTTCCAACACTTGTATGGGGGTGATGCCACGCGCGGAGAGACTTGCTTCCGTCTGGGCCTTTGTTTCCGAGGCATGAATATGCAAGCCAACCCCAATTTGGTTAGCTTTCTTTGCTGTTGCCCGTAAAAAGTCATCGTCGCAGGTGTAAGGTGCGTGTGGGGCCATCCAGGCGCGGATACGTGATGTGCCGCTGCCGTTGATTTCCTCAACCCAATCAGCCGTGTCATTAACGGCTTGTTGGCCCAGGCTGCCGAATATGGCCCAGCCAAGCAGAGCACGCCCACCAATCTTCTCAATCGCTTCTACCGAATGATGCATGTGGAAATAGTGGTCAGCAACGGTGGTGACACCGCTTTCCAGCATTTCGATCATGCCGAGCAGAGTGCCCCAATATACATCTTCGGGTTCCAGGTTATTTTCCAGCGGCCAGATGCCCTCGTTAAACCAGCGATCAATCGGCATATCTTCGACCAGGCCGCGAAATAGCACCATCGGGACATGCGCGTGTGTATTAATCAGCCCTGGCATGATGAGTTGGCCATTGGCTTCGATGACCCGATCAAAATGTCTTGCATCGACTGCCCCAGTTGCTTGGATCGCATCGATACGGTTGCCCTTGATGAGGACATCTTGTTGTGGAATTGGCGTAGCGGTTGTGCCATCAGCGGCGATGTCAAGAACCGTCCCGTTGCGAATGAGTGTCTGCTTCATTGGCTATCCTGATCCCATTAGACTATAAGTGGGCCAGATTGTGCCGAAAGCCTAGTAGACTGTCAAATGTGGAGAATTCGGTTCACCCTATGAATATAGCAAAATGAGCGGTTTCGAAGTGTTTTTTGACCTTGAAACCGCTCATTAGTTATGTGTGTATTATGTTGTTTCTGGCTCGCAGGCTGACTATGCTACATCTGATGCGTTCTTGCGCTCCTGATGGATGATATTCTGGTCTGGCTCGTTGCCTGTATTGTCAGGCGTATAGTTGCGCAACCGCAACCCCAGGCCAATCATCGTAAAACCAAACATGATGGCATAAAAACCAATCAACCATGCCAGCGCCAGGGCACCACTGCCGGGTGCGAAGATCAACAGGATACCAAACACGAGCGATAGGACACCACTCAAGCCGAGTAACCACTCTGTGCTGATCTCTTTACGCAGGTGGAATGCGGCGACGATTTCCAGGACACCCGTCATAATTGCCCAGAAGGCAATCAGGTAGAGCAGAATTAAGCCCGTCATTCCTGGCCAGATGAAGGTCAGCAAGCCAACGACGATGCCAACGATACCCTCAAGCAAGCCCAACCACCAACGCTGATTCTTCTGACGTCCTGTTAGTGCAGCGTAAATACTAAATCCACCGTCGACAATGACGTATACCCCGAACATCAACACCAGAACATACAATGTGATTTCTGGCATCAAGATGGTCAGACCGCCGAATAAGACGGCAAATACGCCACGGACGACCAGTAACCACCAGTGCTTTGCCATTGATTCTGACATATTATTCGCAAACATGAGCTTTCCTTTCTTAGATCATGCTTAATATGGCCATTAGAATGGCAAACAATGTTGCTACAAAAGCGTCATTCTTAGTGGCTATTAAAGTACTTTCATTACGCTTTTCATTGTAAGAACCTGCTCTTAAACCGGGGTGATTTTTGAGTAAGAAATGTGTATTCAAATGTAAAAAGAGTGTTGAATTTGGCGATTATGGGATGCTTTTAGAAAAGGATAACAACTTGCGGAAGGGGAATTTTGTTTTCATATGTCGATGCCCTCCTTCAAAATAATTCATAGATAAGAAGGAGGAACACCGACTCGGAGGCGGGACTTCTAGGCTTCTTCTAGCCGATCAGTTGCCGGAGGTGGTTCTGGAGACAGCGCCGAAATTTCGGCACGGAATTCAGGTGTCATGTCGATGTCGAGCGATTTCAGTGACATCTCTAGTTGTTCCAGGTTACGCGCGCCGATAATCGGAGCGGTCACTGCCGGATGACTCCCGACCCAGGCCACAGCCAGACTGGCGGGCGTCACGTTGTGTTCCTGGGCAAAGTTTGTGAACTTCTCTGCAACCTCATAATATCCTGGTACGCCATAGCGTGTTTGATAAGCATCACTTTCTACCAATCGTCCAGAATCTGGCCGTTTATTTGTGCCATACTTCCCCGTAAGTAACCCCCCGCCTAATGGACTATAGGGTATGACGCCCAAATTCTCAGATTCTGCCATCGGCAAAATCTCGACTTCTGCCTGACGTTTGACCAGATTGTACATCGGCTGAATGCATTCAAATCGCGCTAAACCTTCTTTGGCAGAAATGCCAAGTGCTTTAGCGATTTGCCATGCAGCGAAGTTGCTGGCCGCCGGATACAATATTTTCCCCGCTTTGACGAGATCATCAAGCGCGTTCAGTGTTTCTTCAATCGGTGTATTCTCATCAAATTTATGAAGAAAATAGACGTCGATGTAATCGGTCTTGAGTCGCTTAAGGCTGGCCTCAACAGCGCGTTGTATATGCCGCCGCGACAAACCGCCAGCATTGATGTCAGGGCCAGTGGAGCCAAATACTTTTGTGGTGATGACCAACTCGTCCCGGCAATCAGCGATCAAATCCCCCAGAATTTCTTCCGAGCGCCCCTCTGCATACACATTGGCACAATCAAAGAAGTTGATCCCGACATCCCGGCAGCGATTGAACATATCCGCCGATGTCTTTTCATCTGCGGTACTGCCAAAAGACATGGTTCCAAAACATAAAGTGGAAACCTGTACGCCCGTTTTGCCCAATAACGTATATTTCATAAGGTTCTTCTCCAACGAGAAATTGTGAATTACGAAACAGTCAAGAAAAACGTTTCCTTGAGTTGTACTACGCCACACACAGATCATCAAGCAGAGGTATGCATTTCATAGGTCCACTTCCCAGTGCTAAATGCAAGCAGATCAGTAGATTTTGTGCCCCTTCTGGACATATTTTCACTCGTGGTTTCGACGCGAAAACCAACGAAAATACGAAGTAAGACTCAAATTATTTTAGGAAGAGAAGATGGTGTTTTTCTAAGCCGTGTGGAGTTTTACAGATTGCTGTCGAAGTTAGGTACCCCCGACAGGACTCGAACCTGTGCTTCTGGCTCCGGAGGCCAGCGCTCTATCCACTGAGCTACGGGGGCATTGGGTATCGATTGTTGCTTGGTGCATAGTCTATCATTGATTGTTACCGTACTCAAGGTGTGAGGATGGCAATATTATCATCGGCCCAAATGAAATATGTGATACAAAATCGGTTATTTTCCTGTATGATGTGACGCTGCACACGCAAAAAGATGACCTTTCATGATTTCTGTATATCGTTTGGCAACGTATATCCTCCTCAGCTTTCTACTGCTGATGACTACCGCCTGTAGTGCGCTGACGGTTGAAGACGCTCCTGCGACCATGCGCGCTGATCTGTCCATGAATGTGACTGAAATGGCTGTAGCTCGTACAGCGATTGTTGAATCCCAGGGTTCAGCAAATGCAACTGCAGAAGCTGCTATGACATCGGCTGCGGAGTTGAATACGCTAAATGTCGCGCTCTATGCGACCATGAACGCCGCTGCGGCTAATGGCATTACTGAACGGCGTGTTCTACAGAACGATGGCGGTGCCATGCCGGCTGAAATGTTTGACTTGTCAAGTGGTACGATGCGCTTTGAACAAGTCGGGCTGACAGCCCATATCCGTGAATCGGATCGCTGCTTTGATGAACAGAACAACGGGACGTATTGGGTGGGTTACTTTGACAGTATCTATCTGGTCGCTGTTGCCCTGAATATGGATGCCGGTACGCAATTCCGTGTAAACTGGTTGCGGGAAGGCGAGTTTATTCAGGAAAGTGTTTATGTGGCCCCAGTATTTGCGGAATACCAGTGTTTAGCTCTGGAAATTAGTAATAACAATGGTCAGCTTACCCCTGGTCATTGGGCAGCGAGTATTGTGGTCAATGGCGAACCCCTGATGACCCGTACGTTTACCATACAAAATCAACCCTAAAATGGCGCGAACACGCGGCTCATGATAGCATACAAGATAGATTGATCTGGAAAAGGAATCATTTGTGAAGCGTGCAATACCGCTATTAGGTATTTTGCTGCTTGGACTGGTCGCTGCAGTAGCAGTTTTCAGCCAGGCTCAAGATGATGATGCTTTTCCAGATGCCAATATCATCTTGCCGGAAAGTGCTTTTGTCCGTAGTGGTCCTGGCTCACAATACATAGAGGTTGGGGCGGTTTATTCCGGTGAGGAAGTGAATCCTCTCTATACCAGTGCAGATGGTCAATGGCTCCTCATTCCTTACAATCGCGGCTATGGTTGGATACAACGCAATCTCGTCTTCTTACTCTTTGATCCGTCAACCTTGCCTGTTCTTGAACCTAATGTCACGCCATTTAGTGACCTTCCCGCAACGTCGACGGCCTTCTTCCCGACGCCAACGCCGCCAGCGAGTTATGTCGATGTGAATACCAGCAGTGCCTTTGTCCGGGCCGGGCCGGGTAGGGGATACTTGCGCCTGGGTCAATTGTTCCCTGGTGATTTGGTGGAGCCTGTATCCCGTAACGAAGATGCCACCTGGGTGATGATTCGCTTTAGCGATCAGTTTGGCTTTGATGGCTTTGCCTGGATTGCTCGCAACCTCGTAGAATGGCAGGATGAAGCCGCTATTGATGAGCTACCTGTTGTGGAAGCCAGCGACTTAACGCCGACAGCTACTTATACAGCTTCTGCCACACCAACGGATACATTGACACCAACGCCAACCTCAACGGCGACGCCTACGGCAACCAACACGCCCACATCAACGGCAACAGCGACATCCACGCCTTCGGATACGCCCACGCACACCGCGACATCAACGTTGACACCGACTGCGACCGATACATCGACGCCGACCGATACCGCCACGCCCAGCGATACGCCTACCGCGACATCGACTTCTTCGCCAACCCCGTCAGACACGCCGACGGCTACATCAACCGTTGCACCATCGAGTACACCGACGCCTACGGCAACCGAGACAACAGAGCCGACCGAGGTCGCCGTTGTTCCTGCTGTTGTGACTGAGGTGGAAGAAAGCACCCTGGAAGCAACTGATGAGCTACCAACACAAACAGAGAGCCCAACGGCAACCGACGAACCAACGGCAACCGACGAACCAACGGCAACCGACGAACCGACACAAACAGCGTTGCCATCCGCGACGGATACGACATCGCCTACCAATACAGCATTGCCAACGGATACGGCAACGGCCACCGAGACTTCGTCGCCAACCGCGACTTCAACACCATCCAACACGCCAACAGTGACGCCGTCTGCAACAGCTACCGTAACAGCAACACCGACCGAAACGGCATCACCATCTAGTACACCAACCCCTACCCAGGATGCGACCGAAACAGCCATTGCTCTGGCGGCCTTAGCAACCGACGAACCGACAGAAACGCCTATACCGAGCAATACGCCAACCGATACGCCGACTGTGACACCCGCAGAAACAGAAACACCGACGCCAATCATCCTGCCTGCGACCGAAGTACCCCCGGATATTGTTGAAGTGCCGCCTGCGACGGATGCGCCAGGAGGCTTATCGCTGCCGCCGGAAGCCATTGTAGGTGGTATTGTGGTCTTGTTGGTGCTCTTATATCTGCTGCTTTATCTGCGCAGCACGATTGTCGCTGGGCGCTATCGCGAGGGTTTCGTGATTGATGTTTGCCCGGTTTGCCATCGTGGTCATTTGCAGGTGGAAGAGCGCCGAGATGGGATCATGGGTATTCCTCTCGTTCGTTGGACAGTGCGCTGTACCAATTGTCGCTCCATCTTGCGTGAGGTAGGTCGCCGGCGCTGGCGCTATAGTGTGGATCGGACGGCCAACCGAGCCATGTATGATCGCTTCAACGGACGCCACATCACAGACGATGAACTGCAGAGGCTGGCCATTACCAGTTCGCATCTGCCATCCGATGACTAGTATGGACATTTGTAGCCAAATATAGAACGACATGACCTATTTTAAATTCGCCTTGATTATGGCGCTAAGCATATTGATTGCTGGGTGCTCGCCTGAGCCGGCACGCTCAACTGCCACACTGAGCCAACAACCTACTAACACGCCAACAATGGCCGCGACCTCTATTCCCACGGCTGTTTTGGCTGCCAGCGCGACGCCCATCGTTCGCTCTTCAGCGACTGCTTTGCAGCTCGCCGTTTTTTCGCCAACCCCGCCAGCGACGCAAACGCCGCTGCCTAGCCCGACAACCCAAGGCGATGTCTCGGCGGCTGCTTCATTGACGCTAGCCCCATCGCCAACGGTACCAGCCGTGATTGATACTTACTGGCTCAGTCGTCCCATCAGTCGTAGCGATGATCCCGACCGTATTGACTACATAGACCGGACGTACCCTTATGGCGGCACGCAATTTAGCACGCGCGAAGTCCATTTAGGCGTGGAGTTCGTGAATAAACGTTTTACGCCCATTTTAGCGGCTGCTGAGGGCATTGTCCTTTTCGCAGGTAGCGATGACGAAATCCAGGTTGGCCCGGTGCGCAATTATTATGGCAATGTGATTGTTGTCCAGCATCAGTTCCTGGGTGTAGATGAAGCTGTCTTTACTGTCTACGGACATTTGCAAGATGTACTTGTTGAAACGGGACAGACACTCAGTCGTGGCGAACGGATTGGTCGGGTGGGGGACACAGGTATCGCAGTCGGTCCACATCTGCATTTTGAGGTGCGCGTGGAAGATGGCTTGGATTATCGACGGACGCGCAATCCAGCTTTGTGGATCGCACCTTTCCCACAGACAGGGACATTGGCTGGGCGTTTGGTGGTTGAGCGTACGACCGCCGAAAATGAGGCTGAGACTGGTGAAAATCAAAGCTCGGAAATTGAACAGACTGAAGTAGCTGATCCAGAAGTGGGCCGGACTATCCTGGTACGCAATGAAGACTTTACCTGGGAAACCTATACATACGGCAGCGATAGGGTGAATAGCAGCGCCCTATGGAATGAAAATTTTGTCATGCCGGATTTACCAGTTGGCGAGTACGAG
Source organism: Anaerolineaceae bacterium (assembly GCA_002699585.1). Lineage (GTDB taxonomy): Bacteria > Chloroflexota > Anaerolineae > Aggregatilineales > Phototrophicaceae > Phototrophicus. Next base: position 346,292 of record PABP01000021.1, read on the forward strand.
GTGATTGTGAGCAATGAAAATGGCCGCAACCTATTCCGAAGCACAGTTGAAATTCGCAATGGCGGCACGACCTTCATCAATGTTGATGTCACGCAATAATCAACGATAATTTTATGGCTGAACAAAAGAGCGCCCAATCGTGAGGGCGCTCTTTTTTGTATGGCCTAAAAGGCTAGTTGTAGACGCGATAGGCAATAGTCAAATTGCCGCCGGATACTGCACCATCTATGCGGATGACACCGCGCTTCTGGTTGCCTGTATCTGTTCGTAGCCCGATGAACGCATTTGCCAGCATGGTCACATTGATCGGCGATGCATTCGTTGTGGTGCTAATGACATCATAGTGAATTTGGTCCAGGCTGCTAAACCCACTCAACAAGTAGATTTGTGCGCCATTCTGTGCCACCAGATCCGAACCAGTCCACAGCAAATCATCAGTACTGCCATCAAGGTTAATTGTGCTGCCTGGTGCTAATGTGATGGAAGCCAGTCCACCGGGTGTCAGCGTGCTGTTATCAGCGACATACGAGTAGATGAAGTCGTCGTTATTGGCTTCGCCGATTGGTCCTTCATTGACCTGGTTGTTCAGGTCAGCGACGACCACCACATTCCTCGGTCCGGTTGCGCCTGTCAGTGTGCCCGTCAGCGTGACGTTGGTTTGTTGGCCTGGGGCCAGTCCGGGTAGGTTCACAGCAGAGTAGACGCTGCCCGGTTCAAACGTGCCCGCAATCGCGAAGCCGCCGGCTGCCAATGCACCCTGATTACGTACTGTCACCGTTGCTGTGAATGGCTGGCCAATGACGAGGCGACTCGGTGAAACACCCACAATGACGAGGTCGGCGAATGGCTCGGCTGTTGGTGTCGCCGTTGCCGGGGGTGGCGTGGGGGTCGGTGGTGGTGCCATAACCGGAATTTGATTGACGTTGCCAAACAGGTCCAGAATGCCGCGTGACAGCCATCCCTGGCCACCCCGGAACGAAATGACAACCCAGGAGAAGTCGATATTCGCGCCTATGACCTGCGCTGTATCGCCCTCTTGTAGCTGGCCGATGACATCGTAATTGAGTCCTGGCCCGGTACGGACGTTTTGGACGGCCCGTGTGATAACAAGATAAGGGCTGTCTGGCGTCGCTGTGGGGGCTGGAGTTGCCGTCACCTGCGCGACTTCGGTCGCAATCGGTTCATTCTCATCGGCTTCTGTAAGCCGTTGATTGCCAGAGAATCGCAAGATTAGCTCCGGCGCGCCAAATGCACCCAACTCTGTGATGGCGACGTTGTTGCTCAGTTCACCGACCAAAAGATCACCGGTGCTGAGTTCGCCCTGCACCCCACGCAAAGGAACTAGATTGGCTAGATTCTGCGTGAGGGTTCCAGGCTCACCTATGGCCTCTGCTAGCAAGTAAATGCCATCATACGCTGATGCTGCCACCGGATCAGGTAGTTCACCATACGCACCGATGTAATCGAGCACAAAGCGTTCACTGGTCTGATTAGGCGAGCTATATGACCATGTTGTGACGCTAATGACGCCCGTCAGACGCTCAAAAGGCACACTAGCACGGAATTCAGAGGCATTCGCTTGATTGTATGCAAAGCGTCCGCTCCAGCCGCTGCTGCGTAATTCGCCGTACAGAATACTGGCTGTTGCGGGTGGCCCATATAACACGACAACATCGGGGTTCCTGGTGACGATACGCTCAACCAGATCTTCAACTGTCGTATTGTCATCCAACAAGTAAGAGATGCTGGGTTGCACCCCATGCTCGGCCAGGGCCGTCGTAAATCCGACAACGCCGGTTGTGCTGGCCACATCCAATTGCACGGTTGCGATATCGGCTTCACCCAGGTCGTCGATCAAATAATTGGCGAGTCCGCGTCCCAGCAGGACTTCCTGTGCGCGGAGGCGAAACAGCAAGTCAGTTGTGTCTCGGGCGATGAGCGTGTCATCAATGGCGGGGGTCAATACGGGTACGTTCAAGTTCTGGAGTAGGCTCAGGTTATTGAGGGCCGTTCCACTATCTTCCGGGCCAAGCACAGCGATCACACTTGCTTGTTGGATATTGGCGATAGCAGAGGTCAAGTCATCGGTGGGTTGGGTAACAAGCTCCAACCGGAAGGATGTGCCATCTGCGCCGACGACACCACCGTCTGCATTCAGGTTTTGTACGGCCAGACGTGCACCTTGGCTGAGCGATCCTAGCGGGTCACCCAGCACACCAATACGAAAAACTGGTTGCTGTGCTTGTATCACGGACGTAATAAGTATCCAGGCAATTAAAATGAGTGGAACCACGAACAAGCGTGCCAACGAAGGTTTCACTCTTAAGCCAATGCGCATCGTTGAACTCCCCATGAATTTTAAATTAAGTACATATATTGTAACTCAGTTTTTAATAAAACATCGATTATCTGAACAGACACCGAACAACTTATAGGTTGTTCACCCGCGTTACCTACCTTGATTTATCCAATTGACGTTACTATACTCGACGTTTGTCGTACGCTACACAGTCGACTTCTTATTAATAGACAACCATTCGTTAGAATTCATATAGTCAACCCTTATGCAACGTGAACGAGTGACAGACAACATCTATATATTCCGTAGCGATCTGTATGTTCAGGTCACGGCTGGCCTGGTAATGACAGACGCTGGCGCCGTATTGATCGATACGCTCATGTATCCTGAAGAAACGGCTGCTATCAAACGCTTTGTGGAGCAGCGGCTGGGGGCACACGTTGTCTATCTGGTTAATACGCATCATCATGCGGATCATACTTTGGGCACGTGTTTCTTCCCGGATGCCCATGTTGTCAGTCATCGGCTATGCCGCGATTTGCTGGATACACGCGGTCGGGATTCGCTTATTGCGATGCAAGAGTCATCCAGCGGTCTGGATAATATCCATCTGATATTGCCATCGACCGTCTTTGATGATCGCTTGACCTTATCCTTAGCAGATCAGACATTTGAACTCGTCTGGTCGCCGGGGCACAGCCAAGATTCGGTTACGTGTTTGGTGGTGGAGCCGCAGGTGCTTTTTGCTGCGGATACCGTGATGTCATTACCCACCTTCGTTGATGGCGATATTGACCAGCTTATCGCATCGATCAAACGTTTGCAGGGCCAACCTTACGAAGCCATTGTTCAGGGTCACGGAGATGTGATCTTACGTGGAGAAGTCCAAACGCGGCTTGAGCAAGACCTGGCTTATTTGGATATGCTTAAACAACAAGTATCTCAAGCGATTGCACAGGGGCTTAAGACCCCACAGGCAATTGCCGAGACGGTTCCCGTGGAATCTTGCGGCAAAGAAAAGATTGTTCTGCATGGTGCGGCCATCCAACTGCACGAAAGCAATGTGTATGCCTTAGCTGCATCAATGCTCAGCAACGCCCCGGTCAATACATAATCGATAATACAACATGTGGATACGAAGCCAGTTTGAATGGCTTTATTCAACAATGATTAGTGAGGATTAGTGGTATGCAAGACGAAGTGACCTATGTAACCGCAGAAGGTTTAGAAGAGCTTCAACGCGAACTCGCCAATCTTAAAGAAGTCAAGCGTCCAGAGCTTGCACAGCGTCTTAAAGAAGCGGTCGCGATGGGCGATCTAAAAGAAAATGCCGATTATCACGACACGCGCGAGCAGATGGCACTGCTTGATGGCCGCATCAATCATGTAGAGGCGATTCTGCGCAACGCTGTCATCATTGAAAACGACGGGCCCAGTGATGTGGTACGCATAGGCTCCAAGGTGACAATGCGCGAAGATGGTGAAGAAGAAGACGAAATTTATACCATCGTTGGTGCAGCTGAGGCCAACCCGCGTGAAGGTCGTATCTCTCAGAAAAGCCCCATTGGCTCAGCGCTCATCGGCCACAAAAAAGGTGATAAAGTCCGTGTGGAGACGCCCAACGGCTATGTCGTATTCAAGATTCGCAAAATTGAGTGAGTGATCACACAATTCTAACGAACAAAAAAGCCCCGATTAGGGGCTTTTTGTTTCTCTCATTACGCTAGCTCATTGTTGGCCTGAAGTTGCCAGTATCGCCAAATGGATCGTCGTCATCCTCATCATAGTCCTCGTCGTCCTCATCCATCCCTGGTGGATACTGAAGCGCCGAGGGCGGTGATTGGAACGGGTTATTCTGGGTAAATCTTGGTGGCTGCTGTAAGGGATCAGCGCCGCCAAATGGTTGCGGCGGTACCGGCGCAGTATCACCATCCAGTAAAGACCCCAGCGAACGGCTTTCCTCGCTTTGTGGCGGATTGTCCCAGGCCGGAGGTTGATCGTCCCACGCTGGTTGTTGGTTCTCCCATGCGGGTGGTGAAGGTGGCGATTGCGCAGGTTGAGGATTTGGATTCGGCTCGGCTGTATAGGGTTGCGGCGGTGATGTGTAGGTCGGTTGCGCGCTTTGGGCTGGCTGCGGTGGCATGATTGGCGCAGCCGTTGTGGTCGGCGTCGGTGTGACGGACGGCAGTGTTGAGCCGCCTTTTGCCCAGGCCTGCAATTGAATTTGCGCATTTTCGAAGCGGCCATCTGGGTTGATCTCGACGCTGGCGAGCGTAGCCTTTAAGCGCAGAGAATCGGTATCAATGAGAAGTGAACCACCCGGTTGGGCCACAATGATGTCGGTCATCGGATCATCCACATCAGCTGCGATCTGTCCCCGGATACTGCTGTCGTTATTGGCTTGGGGTGTGATGAATACCTTTTTGGCATCCTGCTGGGTTGCCATATCGAACACCCAGACTTCCAACGCAACCGGATCAGGGTCAACCACTTCTGCAATGACCGCACCGCATTGTCCCAGGAAATCGCTGCCACCCGTAGGTAGCTTACGTTCGATTTCTTTGGAATCGTCATAAGGCACGTTACGCTTAAAGATCGACAGCGATTGCATAATCGGTGCGCCTAGCTCGGCATCATCTTGCGCCGTAGACTTCAGCTCTTCTGCTAAGCGACGCTGTTCCTGCATGGTTTTCAGCGCAGCTTGCTGCTGACGCCGTTGCTGTGCATACTCGGCATCGCGCGCCATATGGATGCGATCTTGCAAGGGTTGGACCAGATTTGGATGAATGAGCAATCGCCATAACAGGGTAAGAACGATGAAGACCAGCGCAATGACAATAATCGGTACAACCAACTGAATCGCCTGGTCGAGCAGGCTCGACGCGACTGGAGAAGGCGTGCCCGCTACCTGTGCCCCGGCGACAGCATCACGTAAGGCCACCAGCGCGTTGTAGTCGGCTGTCCCTGGCTGCTCAGTACTCAGTAGGCGTTCAATGCTCGCCATCGGCTCAGAAACCTGATTGAGCAGGATTCGCACCTGGTCCGCATCGTAAAAACTTTGCTGATCGTAGCCTACAGCGGCCATTTTAATCCACTGATCCTGCGCCGATTGGTTCAGTCGGTTAGGGTTACCGCCAGCCCACTGAATAGGCACAATCACATACGCCCAGAACATGCCAATAATCATGCCGATAATCAGCACGAATACGGTGCCCCAACTGGGCATATTCGGCTCAAGTAAGATCTTGTAAATGCCGTTGTAAGAATCAATCAGCCATTGGCGGATGCCGCCACCTGACTCTTCATCGTCGGCTGGGGGTTTTGCAGCAGGAGCCTGAGGCATAGGCGTGGCTTGCGCCTTATCATCCTCTTTGTTTCTGCGGAATAAACTCATATTACGCAGCCTTTCAATGTGCGCTGGGTGTTCACCATGCTAATTTGGGAAGCTATATCACTGAGCATCAGTTGTCTAGTGCGTGTAAGCAAACTCGTCTATCCAGTATATATGCACCGCAACAGCAGCGCAAAAGAAATCTTTGCTCAAAAAGCGAAATATGTATGATGGAATGCACATTAAGGGCAAACAGGCACCCTCGCAAGAGCGTGCCTGTTCGTATGTTTGTCGATGTGGTTAAGACGCTTCTTCTTGTAGGGATTGCTCATTCGTCGCGTCCTGGTCGGATTCAGTCCCGGGCTTGTTCCAGGAGCGATAATCACATTCAGGGTAGCGGGTACAGCCGTAGAAGGTCCGTCCGCGGCGCGTCTTGAGTTCAACCACTTCGCCGTTATGCTCTTCACGGCAAACAGGGCAGGCGACGCCGATAAGCTCCTGATACTGCTCCGTATGGCGGCATTCTGGATAATTGCTGCAACCAATGAACTTGCCCCAACGGCCATACTTGATGACCAGATCGCCATCGCCGCAGGTCGGGCATTTGCGCCCAACAAGCTCTTCTTGCTTCATCTTGGGCATATTGACGCGCGCATTCTTCAGGCGCTCCTCAAATGGCTCATAGAAGTCGTGCATGAAGGGCTGCCATTGCATGTCGCCCTGGGAAATCTCGTCGAGCTGGTTCTCCAGCTTGGCTGTGAACTGGTAGTCCATTTCTTCAGCGAAGTACTCGACCAACAGTTTGCTAACCACCTTGCCCGTATCTGTCGGGACTAGGCGTTTATCCTGCTTAGTCACATAATCACGGTCCTGGATGACAGCGACAGTGGGTGCATAGGTACTCGGACGACCAATGCCATTCTCTTCCAGCGTACGGACCAGTGACGCTTCTGTGTAGCGTGGCGGTGGCTGGGTAAAGTGCTGCAAGGGAATGATCTGCTGCAAGTTCAGATCTTCCTTCTCGATAAGTTCCGGCAGCATCCGATCCGTTGTCGTCTTTGGGGCGTCTTCATCACGGCTTTCTTCGTACACTGCCAAAAAGCCTTTGAAGCGAATGCGGTTCCCAGATGCACGGAACAGGTAGGGCATGTCATCGCTGCGAAGCCCGGCCTTGATCTCTGCACGTACCGTGTCGTAGACAGCGTGGGCCATCTGGCTGGCGACGAAACGCTCCCAGATCAATTGATACAACTTGAACAAGTCGCGTCCAGCAGTTTTCAATGCCGATTGGATTTCCAGCGGCGTGCGCGTCACGCCTGTCGGGCGGATAGCCTCATGGGCTTCCTGCGCGGACTTCGAGCGCGTTTTGTAGTTATGTGGTTTTTCCGGCACGTATTCTTTGCCGAAGTTATGGGTTACATACGCCAACGCTTCGTCCTGTGCCTGCTTAGAGATGTTGACACTGTCGGTACGCATGTACGTAATCAGACCGACAATCTCGCCATTTGCCAGCTCAATGCCTTCATAAAGCTTTTGGGCAGCGCGCATCGTCCGACGGGCATCAAAACCCAGGCGACGTGATGCCTCCTGTTGCAGCGTGCTGGTCGTAAAGGGTGCCGAGGGCTTGCGCCGCCGAGTCCCGATCCGCACTTTGTTGACGGTGTACTGGCTTTTTTCTAGGATCTCAACATGCGGATCAACCTCAGCCTGTGTGGTAAAGTTGAGGTCTTCGCCATTGATTTTGGCTAGGCTGGCTGTGAATTGCTCTGGTGCATTGCCATTGATAGCTTGTTTAGCTAGCTCCGCATCGACCGTCCAGTATTCTTCCGATACAAAGGCGTCAATCTCTCGTTCGCGGTCGACAACCAACCTCAGCGCGAGGCTCTGTACACGTCCCGCCGACAGACGGTTGCGTACTTTGTCCCACAGCAGCTCGGTAATGTTATAACCAACCAGTCGGTCCAGAATGCGTCGGGCCTGCTGGGCATTGACCAGATCCATGTCGATGGTGCGGGCGTGATCGAACGATTCGCGTACCGCATCACGGGTCACTTCATTGAATGTGACGCGCTTGACGTTCTCGTCAATGTCAATGGCCTCGGCAAGATGCCACGCGATGGCTTCACCTTCGCGGTCAGGGTCCGTCGCCAGGTAGATGTTCTTGGCGCTATCGACTGCCTCTTTGATCTGCTTGACCGTTGCCCGTTTGTCGTTCGGGACGCGGTACTTCGGCTCGAAGTCATTTTCAATATCGACCGAGAGCTGTGTCACCAACAAATCCCGAACATGACCTTTTGATGCCAGGACAGTGTAGTCATTACCCAGATAGCTGCCGATACTGCGCGCTTTGGCTGGGGACTCCACAATAACGAGGTTCTCGATCTTCTTCCGCCCACGCTTTGCCTTAGCTTTCTTGGTTTTCTTGCGCTTGGGCTTCTTGATGACTTCTGGCCTGGGTAGGCCCTCATGGGCCGGTGTTTCGCCCATGACGAAGATCGTCGTGCCACACTCTGGGCACTTGCCCTTGGTCGCAGGCACACCACTTTTGGTAAACGTGGCCTCTGCTTCTGAAATTTCGCGCTTGGTTTTGCATTTCATGCAGTAGCCGCGCAATTCGTCACTCATATACAGTCCTTCAATTGCTTATCGTCGCTTACTGGTGCATTCGTCGGTCTACCACAAATCGACTTATAAATATTCGTCGTAGCCGTTTTCTTGTAAATACTGAACCACTGCCTTCACGTCCTGGGCACGGTCACGGTGACAGATGAGGATCGCATCCTCCGTGTCGATCAGGACGATATCTTGGACGCCAATTGTTACAGTGAGTCGGTCGCTAAATACCAGTGTATTACGTGTGTCAAGTATCACATGCTCTCTTGGCGATGCACCCCGTGTACAATTTCCAAATCGATCCTGCTGTACCACTTCGAATAGGGCATCCCATGCGCCGACGTCACTCCACCCGATATCAACAGGGATGACGGCCATCTTTTCAGCACCTTCCATGATGGCAAAGTCAATCGAAATCTTACTCAGGTCCGTCCAGACAGCATCTAATTTAGACTCAAATTGGGGGGTGTCAACGCAAGATTGAATGTCCCGCAAAACAGCAAACATACTTGGCTGCTGTCGCTCGAACTCATGCATGGCCGTGCTAGCCTTCCAGATAAACATACCAGAATTCCAGCTATACTTACCAGAGGCAACAAATTGGGTTGCCCGTACCAGGTCCGGTTTTTCAGTAAAACGAACCGCGTCGTGGTAAGAGAATCCCATAAATTCGCCGAGCAATGCACCTTGTTCGATGTAGCCAAAGCCCGTTGCTGGGCTAGACGGTGAGATGCCCAGCGTCACGATATAACCATCATTTGCGACCTGGCTGGCCGCCGCCAGGACATCCCTGAACAAATCTTTTCTGGCAATATGGTGATCTGATGTGAGCATGGCCACAATCGCATCAGGGTCACGCTTCTGAATCACGGAGAGAGCCAGCCCCGCCGCCGGGGCACTGTCGCGTGCACTGGGTTCCACAATGAAATTCTCAGCTGGAATTTCCGGCGTTTGTGAACGCAGCTCATCGACGTAATTTTTGCCTGTAACCACATAAATGCGCTCTGGTGTAAACAAAGGCGACAGACGCCTTACACTTGTCTGGAATAGGCTTTCATCATCAACCAAAGGCAAAAATTGCTTCGGTGTTTGTTTACGGCTCATGGGCCACAGGCGTGTTCCACCGCCCCCGGCCAGGATGAGTGCATAGAAATGTTCAGTCATTGTGCAACCTCGGATTGTCGGACAAAAAGGCAAGTCTCCTTCGCACTATTATCATCATAGACCCACGATAATGTATCTTAATTCTTGGATTTTAGTTGTGTTTTTAACGGATTGCTCGGGAATATTGCATAGGGCCACTGGTAATTGCAAGCCCCTTTAGCTCTAGGATGGTGAGTGCGGCAATGACATCGTTGCTAGAGAATTTTGATATTCGGATAATGTCGTCGATATGAATAGGGTCAATTTCTAAGAGTTGTAGCACCTGTTTTTCGATGTCATTCTCAGGGGCGGCTTGCTCCGTTTGATGTTTGGTTGTGGTGCGCACATATGCCACATTGAGCGCATCCAGAATATCAGCCGCCTCGGTAACCAGAGTTGCACCCTCTTTGATGAGTTGATTACAGCCTTGCCCCACTTTGTTGAAGATATTTGCTGGCACGGCGAATACCTCACGGCTTTGTTCCAGCGCGGTTTCCGCGGTGATGAGCGCGCCCGATTTAATGGGTGCTTCCGTCACCAGCACCCCCAATGATAATCCACTCAGGATACGATTCCGCCTGGGAAAGTTACTGCCTGTCGGTGGCGTACCCAGCGGAAACTCACTAATCAGGGCACCATGCTGGATGATCTGTTGTGCGAGCTTGTGGTTCTCTTTGGGGTAGGTGATGTCGATGCCACAGCCCAGGATAGCTATCGTGCGTCCCTGGGCCTGGATTGCTCCCTGATGGGCGGCTGTGTCGATGCCCAATGCCATCCCGGATACAATCGTCACGCCGCTAGAGGCCATTTGTCGGGCCAGTAGTGATGTTACATCGCGGCCATAGCGCGTTGCGCGCCGCGTTCCGACAATCGCCAGTGCGAGGCTATCTGCTTCGGTCAATTGACCTTGAACATAGAGTACAGGTGGTGGGTCAGGAATGACACGCAAATCTGCTGGATAATCCGCATCATCCAACGTCATGAATGTGATTCCCAGGTCCTGGATGCGTTGCCAAGCCTTATCTAGGTCAATCGTCTTACGCTGTTGGAGGACAGCCTGAAGCGCATTCTGGGGTAGACTTGCTTGGCGTAAATCACTATCAGAGGCACGCCATGCACCTTCCAGGCTGCCGAAGTACTGCTTGAGCTGCAAAATGCGTACCGCACCCATCTGCGGGATGAGATGAAAGCCTAGCCAATAACGATGTTGTGGGTTCAAAATGAATACTCATTAAGATGATCGAAACGTCATCAGCATAGCAATGAGCAAATTAGATTGTCAACCAGGGAATCAATCTTCGGAGATGAGGCCGTCAGGTAGTTCAACGGTGATGAGGCGTTCATCAACATCGGTGTCGATGAGCGTATCCTCGTGGATGGGGATGAGCAATTCGCCATATTGTGGGCTATCGACGATATAGACATCGTTTGCACCCGTCTCAAGGACATCGCGCAGCTTCCCCAGCTTTTCGCCAGCAGACGTCTGTACATCCATGCCAATGAGTTGATAGAGATAGACTTCGTCATCATCCAGTGGCACAGCATTAGCCATGTCAATCATGACCATTTGCCCGCGTAAAAGCTCTGCTTCATTCCGCGATGGCACATCAGCGAACGTCACGAGAGCTGCACCTTTGTGAAATCGCACCGATTTGATCTCATAGGCCTTGGCCCTTGAGGTATTCGGGTCAGACCCAAGATACACGTGCTTTAGGCTTTTTAGTCTTTCCGGGTAATCGGTAAGGATACGAACACGAAGTTCACCGCGCACCCCATGTGGGCGCTCGATTTTTCCAAGCAGGAGATATTTGGGTTCGGCGTAGTCAGGCATAAGTGAGAGCAGACCGCAGCAAGGCTACGGTCTGACGTCTACTCAATCTCTAGAACGATGCGATTACCGGTCGTATTGTCGGAAGCGACACGAAGCAGGGCACGCATCGCATTTGCAACACGGCCACCTTTGCCAATTACACGTCCCATATCATCCTGTGCGACGCTCAATTCAATGATGGTCGTACGCCCAGCCTGACGCTTATTGACTTTGATCTCATCAACATTCGCGACAAGATGTTCAGCAATGTACTGGACCAATTCGCTTTCCATAAGGATGCTCCACAGGTATTTAAATGGGCGTATTACTCAGCGGCTTCTTCTGTCTCTTCTTCAGCTTCTGCGGCGAGTGCAGCAGCGGCAGCGGCCTCACGGGCCTTCAGCTTGGATTCACCCGCAGCCGGGGCCGGGTAATTCGTACGCGGATCAGGCATCTCACGCGGGTTGGCCTCAACCTCAGCGACCAGTTCTTCAACTGTGGCATCGCCACTCAATAGACGCGCGTAGCGCTCTTTGGTGCCAGTGCGGTTGAAGATGCTGTCAACAGCTTCACTCGGTTGTGCGCCAACGCTCAGCCAGTACAGCGCGCGGTCTTCCTGGACGACCTCGGTATCGGGGCGGGTGCGCGGATTGTAATGCCCGATGATTTCCAGGTATTTACCATCGCGTGCATTGCGCTTATCGGTGACGACGATGCGGTAGCTCGGCTGCTTCTTCAGCCCAACACGGGCTAGACGAATACGTACCATGTTTTCTAATGCTCCTGATTATTGCATACCCAGACAACTGGGCATTCTTTCGAGAAATACGACTAAACTAGAAACCTTCAAAGCTGTCCATACCATCTGTTAGGCCAGGGATCTTCGGGAAGCGCCCTTTGCGCAGTTGGTCCATCAGCTTTTGCATTTGACGATATTGCTTGATGACGTCATTGACGTCCCGGACTTCGACGCCACTACCGCGCGCGATGCGCTTTTTGCGGCTGGCGTTAAGGATTTTCGGGCGTTCGCGCTCAGTAATGGTCATTGAGTTGAGAATCGCCTCGACCTTGCTGATGCGTGACTCGACTTCTTCGTTGTCGAGCATACCCTGCATCTGCATTTTACTCATTCCTGGCAGCATACCCATGACTTTACTGATCGGTCCCATGCTACGGATTTTACGAAGTTGATCTAAGAAATCTTGCAGCGTGAAGTTATTCTCCATCATCTTCTTCTGCAAGCGCAGGGCTTCCTCTTCTTCATAGAGGGACTCTGCTTTTTCGATCAACGTCATCACGTCGCCCATACCCAGAATGCGATCTGCAATGCGCTCCGGGTGGAACTGTTCGAACGTATCCAGGCTAATTTTCTCGCCTGTACCCATGAACTTAATGGGTACGCCGGTCACAGCACGCATAGAGAGTGCCGCACCGCCACGGGCATCACCATCGATCTTGGTCAGGATCAAACCCGTAATACCAATACGTTCGTTAAAGCCCGTTGCGATGTTGACGGCCTCCTGGCCAGTCATGGCATCTGCAACCAGCAGAATTTCAGCAGGGTCAGTTCGCTTTTTGATTTCTTCCAACTCACGCATGAGTTGTTCATCAATCTGCAAACGACCTGCCGTATCGACAATCGCGACGCTGGCATTCGCCTCTTTAGCAGCGGCCAAACCCCGTTTGACGATGTCTGGCGGGCTGGCAGAAATCCCTTCCTCGTAGTAAGGCATGTTGACCTGTTTTGCGAGGGTAACCAACTGGTCCACTGCGGCTGGACGGTAGGTATCCGCAGCGATGAGGAAAGGTTCGCGCCCTTCTTTCCGTAGGTACATGGCCAGCTTTGCAGCCGATGTCGTTTTACCAGAACCTTGTAAACCAACCATCATGATGACGTGTGGCTTGGTACTGCCGGAAAAGTTTAACCGTCCGGCTTCGCCCAGCGTTTCACGCATTTCTTCATGGATGATCTTCAGAACTTGCTCGTGGGGACGCAGTGTTTTATGGACTTCAGCACCGATGGCACGTTCACGTACCCGGCTGACGAAGTCTTTGACGATGGGCAGGGCGACATCTGCTTCTAACAGCGCCATGCGCACATCGCGCATCGCATCTTTGACGTCCTGCTCGGTGACGACGCGACCGCTACCGAGGCGATCAAATGTATTCTGAAGACGTTGGCTTAGGCTCTCAAACATGTTTGTTCCCATGTACGCAACAGACACAAAATTGTAGTGTATGACCTTAATGGAGTCAACTGCGGAAGCGTTGGAGATGCATATATATCGTGGCTACTAAGCATCATTATTCGGCTGAAATTCCTTTTTTGGGGCTATGTTCGCTAATGGCGACCCACATCATGACGAATGCAACCAGTCCAATGCCGAGTGCTATTGCACCCGTCAGGACGAAATTGCCCGATGTGGCGTAGATTGCGCCACCGAGAGCTGCACCACCCATACGCCCCAAAGCATGGGCTGTATTGTTTGCGCTCATCATCATTGCTTTTGCATTGGGTACGATCTCAGTAAATAGTGGGAAAGATGCGACAATCGCGGTTTCTACGCACATGAACATCATGAATAACGCGACCAGCGTCAGCGGCAGATTACTGGCGAGATTGGGGAGGGCAAAGTAGGCAACTGCCGCTCCTAATGCACCGGCCATTGCCAGTGGACGCTTGCCCACACGATCTGCTATCGAAATGACGATGACTTCACCTAGGGCTTCAGCCGCGGCGATGACAATTGTCACTGCCCCCAATGCGGTTAGCGGCAATTCAAAGGTGGCTTCCATGTAAAGCCCATAGTTGATGAAAAATAACTCATTCGCGCCAACCAGTGTCATTGAAAATAGCAAGGCACTCATCGCTACTGGTGAACGCAGAATGATGCCCCAATCGGCAAGCAGTTGCTTAGATGACCGTTTCTTCTTGTCCATTGCGTTATCTGGTGGCAAATAAACCCAACCCGCGACTGCGACGACGGTTAGCATGCCAGTGAAAATTAGGAACAGGACTTGCATGGTGCTGTGCTCTAACACGAAGCCTGCCAGCGGGGCTACAAATAGCAACGATCCCGCCCAGCTTAATTCGACGATGCCCATTGCTCGCCCACGCTGATTGTACGGAATCAGATTGCCCAGGTAGGCTTGCATTGTCGGGTTGAAGATGACTTTGCCAAAGCCGAAGCACACCATGACGAAAGCCCACACGCCGAATACGGGCAGTACTGCACCGATCAGGCCCGCAAGCGCCATACCAAACAAGCTGATCAGCATCATGCGTTTGTGGCCATAGCGCTCTGCAAGCGTCCCGAAGAATGGGCTGGTCAAGCCAATGCCCCATTGCGATGCCAGTACATTTTGAATCGCGGCTGGGCTAACACCAAGTTGTGCCGCAATGGGTCCCACAAAAGGATACACAAAGCGCTTGGTCATATCCATAACGAGGCGCGCCAGCGTCAATAGCAAGATGCTGCGAGCATTTTGAGACTCGTTTTGTTGGTTCGTTATTGCCTTCAATTCAGGTTGACCTCAGTTGTGGGCAAAGAATTCGTCACAAGATGTATAATTCGGCCCAGAAATTAAGGGTCACAATATATCAGGAAAGGTCATAAGGTGAAAGATGCAACATGATTTGTGAGCATTCTTCGTCATTTATCAAGAAGGTTCCGAAGCTATTTGGCTAGAAAACGCAGAATCCTGGGGGTAATATGCGTCAAATCAGAAAATCCATCTGCGAATGCCGCATGTTCTTTGCCATAAATCAGCGTCGGAACGTCATTTTCAGTATGGTGGCGGTCGCCAATGACTTCCATATTGCCGTGGTCACTTGTCACGATGACCAGTCCCTCGTCCGGGTTCCACTGGTCAACAATACCGCGCATCACCCCGTCAAAGCGTTCCAGCAATTCTATCGCCGCCTGGAACGGTCCACGATGACCAACATAGTCGGTAATCCAATGGGAATGCAAGCTGAAATCATATTTCTCTGATAAATCAACCAGCATCTTCCCGGCTTCATAGGGTGTATACAGGGGCGTGTCCATCAACTTAAGATGGCTGTGCCATTCTTGACCCGTGTACTCTGCCGTGAGTGCCCGTTTTTCCCGGACATCATCCACCGTAAACAGCGATTGACCGCTGGCAATGGCTGCATACTGAATGCTCGATGGCAGCGTCTTGCCGCGTTTGATACTTGCCAGCAAACTCGGTGGATAGCCATCCAGCAGGGCAGCCTTTTTCCCATCTGCCTTAACCGAAATAAACAGGTTTTCGTTGTCCAGCAGTTGCCGTGTTTCGGCATCTGGCTTGGGACCATAATGCCTGCCGATCATCTCCGGCACATTTTTCCCGGTGAGGATAACCGCCTGGGATGTCCCGCTCTGGGGGCGACCTTCTACCCCAAGCCGTGGGTCTGTCGGCACAAATGACACCAAATCGCTTTGCTGGCGACCGATGCCTTCTAGCCAGCGCTTCCCATTGGTCAATTGCGTCAAAAAGGGCATATCAGCAACGGCGAAGGGGTTCGTTTCAGGGTCATATGGCCCCAGGCCGATGCCATCCAAAAATAGCAGTAAGATGCGCATATGGATCTATTGTTTTTCCAAATAGTCGAGCAAGAAGGGGTTCGTCTGGCGTTCCCTGCCAATAGACGTATTCTGCATGTGACCAGCCAAAACCTGAGTTTCATCGCCCAGGGGCAGCAGGTGTTTGAAGATCGACTGCATCAGTAAGTCATAATCGCCGCCCGGTAAATCTGTGCGCCCAATGCTGCCCGCAAAAAGCGTATCACCACTGAAAACGAGCTGTTCATCGGCCATGTAAAAGCTGATGTGCCCCGGAGCATGGCCGGGTGTATACAGCGTTTTCAGCTTGATTGATCCTAGCTCGATAGTTTCCGACTCACTGGTCAGCAGACGATCCGGTGTGGCGGCTTCTGGGAAGGGCGGTAGTCCAAACATGCGCCCTTGAGAAGGCAGTTGCTCAAGCCAGGGCACACACTCTTCATGAATATAAAACGGGGCACCTGTTAATTCTTTGAGTCCTTTGCTGGCCAGAACATGGTCAAAATGCGCATGGGTCGCCAATATTAGTTCAATCGACCAGCCTTCTTTATTCGCGGCTGCGTATAAGGCGTCTGCGTCATCAACCGGGTCGATGACCAGCGCCTGCTTCGTGTCTGTATCGCCTACCATATAGGCATTGGTCGCCACTGCGCCCAATGTCAGTTGGAGTATCTTGATAGCCATGTTGGGTGATGCCTTGTCGTGAGTACGAACCAATTATACTTGCTTGAGCTTCGCTGGTGCTCGCCGGAGGACAATAGCCAGCAAGTCGCTTAATTCTCGCATACGTAAGGCAAATGCCGCAACCAGGAATGCCAGCCCACCCAGCACAACCTGGACACCAATCTGAGCAATTGTGAAAATCGTCCCGCGATCACCGAGAATTTGTGTCCATAAGATCTCGATGACGATCACGACCAGCGCCATAACTAGGCTGGCGATGAGTGTTTTGAGTACGGCCATAGCCAGGGTGTTTTCCTGGATGCCATGCCAGCGACGACGCAAAATCCACAGCAGGAACAGCACTTCAAACATCACACCCAGCGAATTGGCCAGCGCTAAACCACTGACATTGCCTTGTTCCAGATAGAAACCGTCGAGTGGCCACAAGTTGATCGCTGTATTGAGTGCAGAAAATTGTGCCACATAATTCACATTGCTGAGCACATACGACAGCACCAGATTGATGGCTGCGCCACCCAGTGCCGCCCATAAGGGTGTCAGCGTATCTTTATCGGCATAAAAGCTGCGTGCTACCACTTCCAGCGCTGAATGCACGATCAGGCCCAGCGTAAAGGCCGTTAGTGTACTGTATACCAATGCTGATGCCGATGCATCGAACGCGCCACGCTCTAGCAAGCTGATAATGGGCCGTCCGACGACGATTAACCCGACTGCCGACGGAATGCTGCTAATCAGGATGAAGCGTAATGCACCTGACATCAATGCACGCTTGCCAGATTCATCACCGATCTCGCTCAACGCTGCCAGCGACGGAAAAACCACTGTCCCAATCGCTGTGCCGATGAGCGTCTGCGGGATTTGCATTAAGCGCCAACCCCAATCAAGCGCAGATACCGAACCAGTCCCTAGCCGCGATGCGATGTTGTTCATGACCAGGAAATTCAGACTGAAGACGCCCAGACCAGCCACGCGCGGCAGCATCAGCCGGATGACGCGCCACAGCACCGGGTCTTTCAGATCGAGATACGGACGCCAGCGTGCGCGGTAATAGATCAGCCCAGGAACCTGTATACCGAAGTGCATGGCAGCACCCAACACCGCACCCAGGGAAATGCCCACCACGCCCATACTCGGTAGCAAGAAGATAACGCCAAACAAAATGC
Organism: Anaerolineaceae bacterium; assembly: GCA_002699585.1. Lineage (GTDB taxonomy): Bacteria > Chloroflexota > Anaerolineae > Aggregatilineales > Phototrophicaceae > Phototrophicus. The sequence continues at coordinate 363,903 of PABP01000021.1, forward strand.
CGACATCGAACATGATCGGAGCCAGGGCTGGCAGCAGGAAGTGATTGTGGCTTTGCAGAATGCCCATGCTGATGCCGCTGACCGAAAAGATCAGCGTACTAATCAGCAGGATACGCATGAGTTGCGCTGTTTGCTCGACTTGCTCCAAAGTGAAGCCCGGAGCAACGACATGCTCGACCATCCATGGAGCTACCACAAAAACCACGGCACTAACGATAAACGTCACCGAGAAAATGAAGTTGATGACATTGGTAGCGATGCGCCACGCGCCCGGTTTATCATCCCGCGCCAGGTAGCTGCTGAAAATCGGGATGAAGGCATGGGCCAGCGCTCCGCCGGAAATCAACGTGAAGATGAGTTCCGGGATGCGGTTGGCCGTGACGAATGAATCCCACTCGGAGCCAACCCCAAACGCCTGTGCGATAATCACCGTCTGCGCTAGGCTGATGACCTTCGCAACCGCAAAGGCAACCATCACGATCACAGTAGACCGTGCGATTTGCCGATTGCGTTGGTTGGCTTCATCTTGGTTTTCTTGTGGCTCTTGAATCGGTTCTGTGATGGATTCAGTCACGCGCTTACTTTCTGGCTCACTGGCACTGGCTCACTGGCTAAAGTCGGTCGAGAGCTGTGCGGGCAGCTTCATAATTGTAGTTGTAGTTCAGTGCTTGGTTATATTGTGACCGCGCCTGTGCGATCTCGCCCTGGCCTTCATACACGCGACCACGCCAATAGTAAGCTTCTTCAAGCTCCTCTGCTTGGCTCAGGATCGTCTGTGCATGAACCAAAACTTCTTCATAACGGCCGGATTCAAAGAAGGCGACGAAGGGGCCAAACTGGTACCAGAACATGCGCCAGGGCAGGTCATAGCGACGTGCCTGTGCATAGGCATTGGCAGCTTCTTCATACCGACCAAGCTCTACCAGCGATGTGCCCATATTGAACCAGGCGAAACCATCATTTGGGTTGGCATTTGCTTCTTCCTGGGCAGTTGCAAAGGCGATTTCAGCAGCTTCGGTTTCGTCTGCTAGCGGACCCAGGATTTCCATCACACGGGCTTCTTCTTGCGGCGGATAGATGACGATGAAAAGCCGGTTAAACGCACGCCAATCTTCATCGACTGCGCTGAAGCTTTCATAAACGCCCACGCTGTCTTCACCCGTGCCCATAAAGCTATCATAGGCGAAGAAAAGCTGGCTGGTATCCTCATAAGCTACCAAGGCCTGATAATGTCCAAGCCAGTCGTTAGCCTCAAACTGCATGCCCCTCTCAATGATGACCGGGTACTCATTGGCCAGCAATGCACGCAACGTATTGATACTCCCACCATAGCGCATGACAGCTCGTAAATCCGTGTATTCGTTGACGAAGCCTACGAGTTCCTGAGGGCTGACGTTTTTGTCCTCACGGTTGGGCTTGAGTCGCTCTTTGGCGTAGATTTGGTCGTTTTGCCAGCCATAAAATGTGAGTGCGGTCGTCACAGTTGCGGGGCCACAATTATTCCACTCCTGGCGTTCCCAGCGCATCCCATACAGGCGTGATGAATTCGGTAGCAGCGACAGAGTTTGCGATACGGATGTATTCACGCTCTGGTTGGTCGCCCCTGTAGATGTCTGGCTGCTGGTGTCGGCAGGTGTTGGGGTTGGCGGTACAGCGGTAAATGTTGCCGTAGGCGGGACAGTCGTCGGTGTTGCGACCGCTTCTTCGAGAGTCGGCTCGATGGCAGGCGCTTCTGTACTGGCGAGAGTTGGCTCGGCAGTAGGTGCTGTTTCTTCACCATTTCCAGTGAGTGCACTGGCAGTCGGTGTATCAAATGCCAGCGGCTGGTTCAACAAATCGAGTGCTGCATCGTTATCTGCAGCATCCGGCTCGATGGTTGGCAATACACCCCCTTGAGGGGTGGGGGGCAAAAAACTGCGCATAAACGGCGCAATACCGATTACACGCTGCTGCTGGCTCGGCTGCAAAACACTTGTGAAGATGACAATTGCTGCAATGATGCCTAAAATAACCAGCACAAAAAACCCTAGTACCCCGTAAAATAGGATACGTGGTGGAGCTTGCAAATCGCTCCGATAGCCGCTAACACGTTGCATGCGCGGTTCAGTGTCGTTTTGGAATGTCATGAGCGTAATCCTGCTCCTATGCAAATCGGCGTCAGTATAGCGTATTCGCCGGATTGTGTTTACCCTGTACGTGTTTACATCAAACTTATTAACAAATGCTGTAGTATAGACAATTCAAGCCCGAATTGGGCGGATGTATCTCTACGACCAACCGACGAACAACCCATGATCTGTCTCGCTGAAAGGCTATACATTGAGCGATTCACTAAAAGCGACTACAAATGCCACCTCACAGGCGGCTCCCAAAAAAGCCGGGGCTAAGCCCTCCGTGCTACGTCGGTATCGCAATCAGATCATTATTGGACTGATATTGGCCCTGGGCATCTATATTGTGGTCCTGTTGATTGCTGACAATCAACTTCGTTTAGAAACTGAAGGCATTGGCGAAACACTGTCTAAATTCAATGCCTGGATGCTGTTGCCACTCATCGGTTTACAACTGGTGGTGATGGTCTTTCGCTGGATCGAGTGGCACTATTACCTGGGGGTCGTCGGCGCTGCCAGGGCACTCGGTATCATCGATAGCATCTTGATCCAGGTCGCCGGATTTGTGTTGGTCGTCAGTCCCGGTAAAGCCGGTGAACTGCTCAAAGCCGTGCCTGTGAAGGCCAAGACGGGTGTGCCCATCGCGCGTGTCGTTCCGGTCATCCTGGCGGAGCGCATCATCGATGGTATGGCAGTCATCGTCATCTTGACGGTCACGCTGCTGCTGGCTGGCGACAACCTCGACCTGGGGACCTACAACGACATTGACTATGACCTCATTAGCCGCACCATCGTTTTTTCCTCTGCTGCCATTTTGACAGCGGGTATGATCATCGTGCAGATTGAGCCATTAGCGCGCTTTGGTCTCAACATCCTCAAACACATACCTATCCTCAACCGGCTATATGCTGCCGCTGTTGTGTTTTATGAAAGCAGCCGCGAAATTTTTTCAGTTCGCCATGTTATCCCGATGCTTGGCGTGGGCGTTTGTGTCTACATTCCCAGTGTGTTGAGCTTATTTTTGGTGTTGCTTGGCTTTGGGCTGGACCCCTCATGGACATTGCTACTCAAAGCCGGATTCATCGTGGGCGTATCCTCAGCGATTGGCGCACTCAGTTTTGTGCCCAATGGCGCAGGTGTCACAGAAATATCCAATGCGGGTATGCTGCTGGCGTTCGTCACCCCGACGAACCCCATCCTCACGCCGATCGTTGCGGCGGCGGTGGCCCTTGTGCAGGGGCTTTTTCACAAATGGTTCCGGGTGATCGTTGGCTTAGGCGTTCTCGTGATTTTTCGGGACCGCTTACTAGGCGACAATTTCGATGCCGCTCTTGATGATCTGGAAGCGTTTCAGAGTGAAAACCATCGCTAGAACCGGATGATTATTGTGGTGGGGTCGCTTCTGTCAGGTTGTCGATGGTTGCCATGATGGTTTGCTCAACCACATGATTGAGCGCGTCGATGCTGGCATCGGGTTCCAGCGCAATCACAATCGACGCACTTTGCTGTGAGGGTAAGCGAACAAAGCCCACAAACCAGCGTACCTGACCGTCGCCCGTATGCGAAATCGCATATTGTCCGCCAATTTCGACGCCTTCTGGTCGAGGCATATCCGCTAATGGTGAGACAGCAAATGCCGACTTCATAGCGTTAAGCAGGGCATTGGCTGTGTCTTCTGTGAAAAATGGAATCGGATTGCGATCAACCGTATAGGGCTGCCAGTCATCAGCTTGGGGCGGTTTGGTTGCAAGTATCGTATGGGGCTGGCGTGTACTGCCATTTGATAAAATAGCTGCGACCATCGTCGAAAGCGTCAACGGGGATACGGTCATGTTGCCCTGGCCCAGCACCTCTTCCTGGAAGTTTGCCTCTGGTTCATCAGTGACAGATGGCGTTGGTGTCGTGTCTTCAGTAGGTGTGGGGGTTGCAAATGCTTGTAACAGCGTTGTCTGTCGGTCCCCGATACGCTCCAGGTAACTATAAACGGTATCTTCACCGAGTTGTTCAGCGATAGTCAAGAAGGGTTGTGGGCAGCCGTAACTGTAGCTCTGTATGAGCGTAATCGGGCCTTCAGGTGGCGCCAAAACACAGTTCAACGCGATGTCGTCCAGGTCAACTGGGTCGCTGGCCCCGCTGAACTGGCGTGTGGTGTCCAGGCTGGCCAATGACGCAGCCCCCAACAACAACGTCTGCATGGTGCTGCCCGGTTGATATTGTCCCTGTAAGGCACGATTGAAGAAGGGTTTGTCCGGTGCCTCAACCAGCGTTTCCCAGTCGGTTGCCAGGGTATTCGGATCGTATGTTGGCAAAGAAACCAGGCTGAGCAAGCCGCCGCTCGGTACACTGACGACCAGTGCGGCACCAGCTTGGTCGCCCATCGCTTCCACAATCGCCTGCTGAATGCTGAGGTCGACCGTGAGTTGGACATCGGTGCCAACACGAGGGCGATGCAGCAGACTCTCGTTTACGAAAGTGCTCCAATCATCCGGCAAAGCTTGACCACTCAGGATCGTATCATACGTTGATTCCAGGCCACCGACGCCATAGCGTAAGCTGTAATAGCCGAGCACGCTGTTCATAGCAGATTGCGTATAATCACGCTCGGCGACGCCACTTTCTGTTTCAGTAGTTTCTGCGAGTAGCGTCAGATCCCGATCATAGAATCTGCCGCGCAAAATAGCGGATGTGGCCTCGACTAAGCGTGGGTTATCTTCTCGCCCCAAAATGGAGTCTGGTCCGAAGACGGCCCAATATCCGGCGGCAATGGCCACCAGGAAAAATGCGACCAACAAGCCAAAGACTGTCGTCTGGATTTCTTTAGCAAATGGCATATCAGGCGCGCCTCGACGATAACCGCAAGAGAAGTCCAATCATGATGAAGCTCACCAGCAGTGAACTCCCGCCATAGCTGACGAAAGGCAGCGTGACGCCTGTCAGCGGCAGTAATTTGAGGATGCCCATCATAATCAGCAGGCTTTGCACCCCGATCAGCAGGCTGATGCCAATCGCCAGCAATGTATAGAAAGGGCGGGTCTGGTTACGCAAGCCGATATGTGCTGCCCGTACGACGATAATGGCAATCACCACGACGATTGCGAGTACGCCCAGCAGACCCCATTCCTCGGCGATAGCAGCCAGTACAAAATCGGAATGCACCACCGGAATATAGCCCGGTGATCCTTGGCCGATGCCTTGACCAAAGATACCCCCTGCGCTGAAAGCCATCAGGCTTTGCACGATCTGGTAAGCGCGCCCATCCGCATCTGGCCAGGGATTCAGCCATATATCAATTCTGAGCTGCACCAGATCGATCACGACATAAGCCAGGATGCCTGCCAACCCTAACAAGATGCCACCACCGAGCATGATTTCCAGCCGCGTGCTGGCAATATAGAGCAGTGTTAAAAAGACGATGAAGAAGAGTGCTGCCGTACCCAGGTCCCGCTGCCAGATCAACATGATGATACATAGCCCCCACATCAGCAGGATGGGGCCTAAGATGCGCATCGGGAAGGCTGCGCTAGGTTCGTCTCCGCGTTTATCCAGGCGGCGCATGATGGGGTATTGTTCGCCCAGGTAGCTCGCCAGGAACGCAACCAGAATGATCTTGAGCGCTTCCGAAGGCTGGAAATACACGCTATCGAAAACCAGCGGAATTTCTAGCCATAATTCTGGCCCAAACCCGGATGGATTGCGCCCCAGAATGATGGTTGCAACCAGTAAAGTCAGCCCACCAAAAAACAGCGTATAGCGATATTGACGCAGCCAGTAAAGCGGCTGTCGGAAGATAGCCGTTACCAATAGCGCGCCTACAGCCACCAGCAGCCAGATAATCTGCCGATCCGCAAAAATGGGTGATAATCGCTCGATAACCAGCACACTCCAGCCACCCAAAAACATTACCAGTGGGAACAGGAGGATGTCTCGGTCCGGCAAAAATCGATTCAGCAGCACATGGCCGCCTATGGCACATCCAGCCCAGATCAGCAACTGAATGCCGATTGATGGCAGCGCATAGTCCTGAATGGCGAGCGCCGCATAGTTAATCGCCAGGAACATGAACGCCAACACCAGCAGCCAGCGTTCTTTGCGCTGCCTGCTGTGGTCGTATCCGAGGGATAGCGGTGTGGTTGACGTCATATTTTGGGTCGCTTACAGGCCCAGGGCGCGGGCAACAATCGGATGCAGTTTAGCGATGATGTCAGCAGGCATTTTGTCCGGTGCCGTCATGATTGCGCCGTCTAGCGCTGAATGCGAGGGGGTCACCATATTTTCATCGAGTATTTCGACAGCTTTGGCCAGTGCTTGCTGCGCTAGAGCGATATTCTTCTGGAAGGTTGCTGTGACCATTTCGACTGTAACGGGTTCCTCGTGCCACACATCATAATCGGTGATATGCGCCATCGTCGCATACGCCATCTCGGCTTCGCGCGCCAGGAACGCCTCCGGCGCAGTCGTCATGCCAATGATGTCACAGCCCCAATGTTGGAATATTTTGCTCTCCGCGCGGGTCGCAAAGCGGGGCCCATCTTCAATCAGGAAGGTGCCTGCGGTGTGTACTGTGCCTTCGACAGCCTCAATGGCATCTGCCATGATGCTGCGCAGTACATCGTCAAAAGGTTGTGCGACACTGATGTGGGCGACAATGCCTTCTTCAAAAAACGAACGATCCCGTGTGCCAATCGTGTAATCAAATATCTGGTCAGGCACGACGATGTGCCCTGGTGCATAGTCTTCACGTAAGCTGCCACACGCATTCACTGACAAACAGAAGCGTACCCCTAGCTTTTTGAGTGCGTAAATGTTCGCGCGTTGGGGGATCGCCCCCGGTGATTTGACATGACCGACCCCATGACGCGGCAAAAATGCGACTCGCTTGCCGCGCAAGGTACCAACAGTAACGGCAGCGCTGGGTGCACCGAAAGGTGTATCGACCTGATAGGTTTCTTTATCAGTGATTTCTGGCATGTTGTAGAGACCGGACCCGCCAATGACAGCGATCTTGATGGGCGCTTCCGGTAAATGATAGTCAGTCATAAGGCCTATCCTCAGCAGATGAGTACACGAGATGGATCCACAGCCTGCGATTGTACACGCCGTGCTTGATTACTCAAGTTCAAGGCGGAAGCCATAATTGCCAATGCCGATCACATCCCCGTGCGTGATGATGATGGGGCCATCGATACGCTCTCCGTTGAGCGAGGTACCGTTACGGCTGTTGCGGTCTTCCAACCACCATTGATTGTTGCGCAGCGCGATAAGCGCATGCTCGCTGCTGGCGAAGTCATCAGCGATGACAACCGCGTTGGTAGGCGAACGTCCCATGCTGGTGAGGGGCAGCAAGGCATAGGATTGGCCCGTTTCCAGCAGATGCCCCTCGATGGTGGTTAGGGAAATGAGGCGGCCATACTGGCGTCGATAGGCCTGTGTCTGGTCAATCGTGCGCCGATAATCCCTCAGCAGCACGATGAAGACCGCGCCGACAAAGGCCAGCAGAGCTATTGCAGAAGCAATTCGCAGCACAAAGAGGATGACATCAAGTTCCATTGGCGTCACTAGTCATCAATTGGATCAAGTTGGGTAGTTGTTTTAGTGGCTCGGAAGCCCGGATTTTCATCCACGAGATACAGTAGCTTGCTCTGGCCAATCTGGATGACATCTCCCGGTTGCAAGCGATGTTCGCTGACTTTGACCTGATTGACATACGTCCCACCGCGGCTGTTGACATCGAACAGGGTGTATACGCCGAATCGCAAACGGATCTGCACATGATGGCGTGATGCATATTGGTCGTCAAGCACGACATCGTTATCGCTGCCGCGCCCGATGTTGACAATCGATTGGTCCAGAGAAATAGTCCGTTGCCCGTTGATGAGCATCTGAGGGTTGCGTTGGGGTGGGGCCGCTGATTGTGGCTGCACCGGTTGCATGGCCATAGTGCTTTTCATCTGTTTCGCAGAGTGCCGCGCCATGATGATGGCCTGGGATGCATCCTCTATCGCGGCATCTGGGCGCATTTCGACATTCAGATCAGTCAGGATGCGATACCCCATATCTGTTGCCAATTCAACCAGATAGCGAGTGAGTTCAGTCGCAAATTCTGGTCGTTTAGACTGCAAGATCTGGTATGTCTTAGGGCTTAAGCGGATTTCAAAATAATCCGGCGCGATAGGTTGCGTGGCTCGGTCAACAGGTAAGCGAAGATTGTCTTCCATACTCCTGACAAGTTGCAGCGCAATATCATGGGCGCTGACGGACTTGCGGAAGAATGACGAAAACACGCCTTCTACCAGGCGTTCCAATCGGGATTCGAGTACGACGATTCTGTTATCGTTCATGTGAGGCATTATAATGGAGGCTTGCGGGTGCTGCCAACGATGATTGCTATGTCGTTGGGATGCCGTCAGAAACAAAAAGAGAACCCGTCGTCCAACTTGGCGATGGGTTCTCTTTTCAACTGCATCAATGCTTATTGCGGAACGTAATCCGGCCAGTTATCAGCAATGTCGATATTGGCTTCATTTTCTGCCCGCAAGTCTTCAAGGTAGCTTACAAACTGCGATGCTGCCAGTTGGTCGCGCTCTTGATCTTCAGTTTCGCGCTCTTCACGGGCACGTACCTGAATGATGTGGTAGCCAGCCTGCGTCTGGACAGGGCCACTGATTTCGCCAATCGGCAAACTTAGCACCGCATCACGGAATTCATCAAAGTAGTTAGCGGCAGCCGCCCAACCCAGTTCGCCACCCTTAGAAGCGGAACCCGGGTCTTGGGATGCAGCCCGCGCCAGTTCACTGAAGGACTCACCATTCTGGAGCGCATCCAGAATTTCCAGGGCTTGTTCTTCTGTATCCACCAGGATATGACGTGAGTTGACATAGGTTGTCGTGCTCATATCGCCAACGACATCTTCCTGCAGAGCGTCGCGCAGCGCCCGGCGCTCAAAGAAGGCGTCAATGGCATCGTTGCCTAACCCGGCATTCTGGCGAATATAGCTGGAGAACGCACGCTGATTTTCTTCGAATGCGGCCACCTGTGTGGCTTGTTGTTCTTCAGCCAAAGGCGTACTGGTCGGCTCCAGCGTTGGGAACGGCGTGTTGGTCGCAGTTGCCTCTGCTGCCGGAGTGCTGTCCTCAGGCGCATCTGTCGGTAGCGGTGTAGCAGTCGGCTCGGAAGTCGGCGTTGGCGAGACAAATGGTGTGGCCGTCTCTGTCGGGATTGGCGTTTCTGTAGGGTCTGTGCCAATCAGGGCAACCTGCGTGGGATCATACCCGTAGAAATCGTTGATACCCGCCTGAACTGATTCTTCATCGACTGTGATATTGCGTTCAGCCGCAGCCTGGGCAATGAGCTTATCCTCGACCATGTCGTCCAAGACGCGCTGTCCCAGTTGGTCAGGGAAGTTCAGCTCGTTCAGCCATGTACTATACGGTTCCTGGCTGAACTGCTGGTTGATCTGTTCGTCAGTAAAGCCAAACGCTTGCAACTGCGAGACGGTGCCGTTGATTTGTTGTGTAACGCGCGCGCGTTCAAACTCAACTCGGTCGCGGAACTCGCCAACCGTAATCGCTTCGCCGTTAACCGAAGCAACAGACTGGCCAGGGACAATGATGTTGTTATAGAAGAGCGCCGCACCAATGAGCAACACGATAATGATACCTATAGCAGCCGAGCCGCGTACAAGCAGCCGATTGATGGCATCATCACGTTCTTCGCGTGTATGCGGATGGCCCAGCAAATTATCTAGCCACTTAGGTCCGACGATCTCGCGCTCACCTGCAGTCCGTCGGCGGCGGGGCCCGCCAGTGGTTTTTTCACGTTTTGCCATATGTCCTCCGCACGTTTACGTTAAATGTCTAAAAACGACTGGTTTCGTTCATAGATTAATGGGGTCATCTAACGTAACCGTTGATGTGTGTTTACGTTGTGCTCTTAAAATGATAAATGCAAAATGTTAAATGAATGAGGGCATAGCTACTTTTGATAACCATGCCCCGTTCGTGTTTATTGGGTTAGTCGCCTGCATCGATATAGGGTAGTAGGGCCAGATACCGAGCGCGCTTGATTTCGCGTGCCAGTTCGCGCTGGCAGCGAGCACAGTTACCAGTCTGACGGCGGGGTTTAATTTTGCCAGTTTCTGTCAGGAACTGGTGCTGAATGCTATCGATGTCTTTGTAGTCGAAGCATTTGCCGTCTGGGCAGTAATACGCGCGACGGCGGCCACGACGACGGGAACGTCTGGGTCTGCTCACGTTAGTTACTCCATCTGTCTACTTAAGATGCCTAAAACGCATAGTCATCGGTCGTGTCGGCATCACTTGGACTGTCAAAATAGGTGTTGTTGCGTTCACTCAGCAAGATCATTTCATTGGCGACAAGCTCTGTGCGGAAGTGACGCTTACCGCTGTCATCTTCCCAACCGCGCGTCTGCAAACGGCCTTCGACATAGACTTGTTGGCCTTTATTGAGATGCGAATTGCAGATCTCGGCCAGGTTGCCCCAGGTCACCACATTAAACCATTCGGTTTCTTCGTGGCGTTCACCTTCGGCAGATGTCCAGGTGCGGTTCGTTGCTACACTAAAGCTTGTTACCGGTCGGCCACTGGGCGTATAACGCATTTCTGGGTCGCGCCCAACATGACCAATAATCATGACCTTGTTCAATCCACGAGACATACGGTAATCCCCCTAATTGGCATGTGCAGCGTGTGGTTGTCATCACTTATGCACAGGGGATTATACCGCATTGTCACGTCGACTTAGCTTTCTTCTTTGTCTTCTTCGTCGCTCTCGTCAGCGTCAGCCTCGGCGGCTTCTTCCTCAGCTTCGTCAGCAACTTCGTCATCAGCAGCTTCTTCGGCCTCATCGGCACTTTCGGCTTCTTCTGATGTCGGTTCATCCGCTGCGGTTTCTTCCTCAGCTTCGTCAGCCTCGTCTTCACTTTCGCCCTTGCGTGCTTCAGCTTCAGCTTCTTCATCACGCAGAACCAGATAACGCAAAACCGGCGTGAACACCTTCAAGTTAAGTTCTAACTCTGGCAGGTGACTGGGGTCAATTTCAGCGCTAATCAGGATATACAGCCCATCGCGTTGGCCATCAATTTCGTAAGCCAGTTTGCGACGACCAAAACGGGTACGATCAATGCGGGTGACATTGCCGTATTCATTGTTCTCACCTTCGATCCAGCTTACTACCTGGTCGAGGGCTGTTTGCGTTTCGTCATCCGTAGATAGAATACGAAACACGAATGGTAACTCATATGGACGTTTCATCGGGAGGTTTGTTGCTCCTTTCCTCGGATATTAGCCCCATGGTGCACTAGCGTGTCGTTATGGAGCGGAAAGACCTTGGATTGTTAATGGTTGACTGCGAAATGTTACAGCAACCAGCATGGATTGGCAACGGTTAACTTTACTTGTGGCCTTGCTTTCAGACCTGTTTTTGCTCGTCTTCAGCCTGGGTGAGGACCAACCGCGAGCTAGCCAGACACAAGGCAACAATCAGCCAGAACCAGGTAATGGATGCCTGGAAATCCTGCCGGAAGAAGTAGAGATCCGCAAATGCGTTGACCAGTGCGGTGAACAGGGCGATATGGTAGCCCAGATGGATCGACTCCAGGTCGGGATGCACACGCGCATATTGCCATGCGCGATACCCATAACGGAAGACGCTGCCCATCGCCAGTAAGAAGAACAGCACACCCACTAATCCGATCTGGTTGGCCATAATCAGGTACATATTGGCGACATCTGTATACACGGCGGCTGTCGGCGTTCCTGTAAAGCCGATGCCCATAATAGGATACTGTCGAATTAAGTTAAGCGAGTCCGTCCATTCTCCGATGCGCATCTGGGTCGCCAGATCAGCGCCCTGCAACGCCTGGAAGATGCGATCAATGTAACCCTGCGTTTGTGGCAGCAAGAACAGCAGCGCTGCTGCGATCACGAGCAAGGGTAAATAGCGTCTATAGCGCAAAATAGCGATGATGCTTAACCCAGCCGCCAATGCCAGGAAAGAAGCTCGCGATGAACTGAGCATGAGAGCCAGTGTCACGATACCTAGTGATGTAAAAGTTAGCCAGCGATATTTGAGCACCGGTTGGCGTGCGAAGACTTGTGGCGCGATCAACGCGGCGGCTGTCGCTAGCAGGCCACCCAGCGTATTGGGGTCAATCCAGGTGCCAATGGCGCGTTCGCCCAACTCCGGTGTGGATTCTATGTAGCGAATGACGCCGCCGCCAGGGTAACCGATCCGCTGGAGGCGCACCAATAAGCTCTCAGCCAGCGTGTCATTGAGCAAGTACAGTCCAATGGCCAGTAGCGCCTGCAACGTGACGAGCGTCATAATCACCAGCACAAGCTGCCTTAGGGTTCGCGGCTCACGCAAGTAGTCCACTAGAACATAAACCAGACTGATGCTCAGCAAAGTTTCCGCAAATTGGCGGATGGTATTGCTATTGGGCATGCCATATTGCATGCCGACCGCAAATGCGAAGATCAACCAGAAGATATAGAATGTGATGAACACATGTGGAATGACCAGCTTAAGCTGTCGATGCTTGCCTGTCATCCACAGCAGCAAATAGATCAACACAAATGCGCCCAGTCCTAGGTCAAGCAGGGTAGGCGTAAAACCAATCTTAAATGGCAGTGTCCCAAACGGTAATAAAAACAGAATAGCCATTGCTCCATAGAGCGCAGCCTTGATATTCGTCATGATGAACAGCCCGACGAGCAGCACTGCTACCAGCCCAACCGTCAAAATTGGGCCAATGGTGGCGATGCCTAAGCCCAATAGTCCGGCGATAATCCCGATGCTCAAACCAACCATGACGCCATATAGACGTGGGTCCAGGTCAGCGATCCAATTCTGTAGACCTTTAACGGCGTCCATTGTCTTGTCCTCGATGACTTATTCCCATAACCTGCATCAGCCCGAAGCCGATGACTGCTAGCCAGGTGGCCGCGCTCAAAATCGCGCCAAGGCGATACGACAGCGGATTATAGACCAGTTCAAGCTGATGTGTCCCGGTCGGAATTTCAAAGGCTGTCAGTGCCCCGTAAGCACGGCGAATCTCGATAGGCTCACCATCAAGCCGTGCTTCCCAACCTGGATAATCAATCTGAGCCAATGACAGTATGGCATTGGCTTCAGTCGTTATATCAATTTGAATGCGTTCGGGTGCATAGGTGCTTACAACGACTTCGCCTTCTGCTGATTCTCCCTCACCAACCGCAAAATCGCTCTCGCCTAATAGAATAACCGACTCGCGCGGTTGATAGTTGGGGTCATTGACCAATGCCTGGGCGAATGTATCACTATCGACCACATCAACTTTGGTCATCAGCATGGCAAATGGCCGTGGATCATCAAGTTGATGCAAATAGACGGTTCCCTGGCTGTCGCTGCCTTCGGCAATGACGGTCGTCGGAACATGCAGCGTATCACGCTCACTGTATACATATTTGACCGCGAATAACTCCCATGCCAGCGGATTGTTGATGTAATTGCTGTAAATCAAATCATAGGCGCTGCTCAAAAAGAGTGGGCTAATCCCGCGAATATCCATCACCGAATAGAGACTGCCGTAATTCGCTTCCAAACCCCGGAAACCATCTACGCGAAATAGGCTGCTATCATTCACAACGGGCTGAATAAGTTCAGAAGGTTTGATGCTCAGTTGTTCCATTGCGGGTATCGATTCGTAGTTGGTGTCGGCATCGATATTCACGCTGAACAACTCGAACACGATCAATCCCACTAGGGCAAATACGGCCCAATGGGCATGTTGTGTGCCCAAGAAACCGCTGATGAGCACAACACACCAGGCAACGACTGTACTCAACACACCGATGCCTATATACATGCCATAGGTTGCGCTATCGCCTAGCCATGCCACAAAAATTACCGTCGTGATGAAAGTCAGCAGCCCCGCGACAGATATGCCTGTGTTTCTGAGCCAAATTCGATGCGTAGGCAGACAAGCGATGCCACTACCAGCTAATATTGCCAGACTGCTCGTGACCAGCAGGGCAGCGCGTTCCTGCCCCCTGAAGAATCTCAAACCGGGCAAGACGTTATAAACCGCATGATACAGTACACTGTTCGCGCCAAAGCTCAATAGCAGCGCAATGACGCTCAGTCCAAGCCAGAAGATGCTATCTCGGCAGCGATTGCGAACTGCGTAAGCGGCCAGTATCAGCGCCGGAATCCCCACATACAGTGGCGACCAGTAGCTCATCGTACCCGGCATGACAAACTGAATGACATCCTGTAACGGAAAGCCATTGCTCTTGGCATCAAAGCCAAAATCGCTGCGCGTCGCCAGCATCAGATATTCAACACCGGGTAGCAGCGTTACGGCGGTGATGCCAACTGTCACGATGCCCATCATCACCGTACCCACTAAAAAGTCCCGTAGTCGTGCCTGTGTGACATACACACGATAACCAAAATAACCGACCATCGCGTAGGTCAGGAACCAGCTTGTCTGCGGGTGGCCGGCCATCCATGACAGTCCCAGCGCGAAACCTGCCAGGATCATCCAGCGCCATTGATAGCCATTTCGGGTCGCTAAAAAGATACCGCTTGCGGCCAGTGGTAGCCACACAGCCGCTTCTAGCAAAGCCAATTGCAGTGGCGGGGAGCCAGCCGTGAAGCCGCCATAGGACATGATGATGGCGCTACCCAAAGCAGCGAGGATGCTGTGCTGACTTCCTATAGTCAGTAAACGTACATAGCCGTACATCAAGACAGATAGCAGCAACACATGGAACGCGGCTTCTAGCTGCAAGGCATTATAGGACCAGTCCCCCGCCAGTTTGCTCAATCCAATCGTCACCAGCCGTGGTGGATAGAATACCGCCGCTTGCGTATCAGCGATAAACGGAAATCCGCCGTTGTTATAAGGATTCCACAGCGGGACTTCGCCTGCACTCATGCGCTCGTACTGATAGGCCCCGAATGCCACAAACTGCCCGGAAAAATCGCCCTTCTTGAACGAAGCCTGGTCAGCGGCAATCGGCGTCAGAATGCGCCAGAAGAAGGTAGCCCAAAAGACAACCAATAGACCAATGGCCAGGGCGTCATAGCGCCTACGACTGAGCAAGATGCCACCTTATAACGTCTTGGAAAAAGTCTTCTGTTTGTTGGACTATTGTTTCCCAGGTAAACTCGGCTTTCAGTTGCCGGACGCTGTCTTGTAGACTTTCGCGTTCACCAGGGTCATTTGCCAGTTTAGTAATGGCTTCTGCGATTTTGTCAGGCCGATAAGGCGGAACCAGAGCGAACCGATTTTCATTGATGGATGATATCGGGACGGTTGGCTCTGTTGTGATTATCACGCATTCTTGCTCAATAGCCGCTAGTAGGGTCCCACGACGAAAGGATGCACCGTCACGGTAGGGAAGTGTGACGAGGTCACATCTTTGTAGATAGGCCGCGACGTCGTTTTCTGGTAAGTAGCCCGTAAAAATAATCTGATCTTCAAGATCATACTCCGCAATCAGATCATCAATTTCCTGGGCATACTGGACATTCGTAGGATCGGAATGGCCGTGTCGCTCCCCGATAATCAGTAACTTAATGGTGCTATCTATGTGGATCAACGGTAGCGCTCGGATCAGATCATCCAGGCCCTTGCTATGGTTGATGAATCCAAAATAGCCGACAACGAATGCATCACGTAGGCGCTCATCAATAATAGATGTATTGGACTCTGCTGTCGGAATGTCGGTTCGGATATTGCTCCCAATGCGTATAAGTTGGCTCCGTGGAAGGTCTCCGATGGTCTGTTGATCTTCATCGTTGGTGAAGATGCGTCCATCCGAACGCTCAGCCAGATGCCGTACGATCCAGTCGCGCAGAGGCCCAGCCTTAGGGAATAGATAGGGGAAACGTAGGTCGTGTAACGTTGTCACCAGCGGAACCTGCGCTAGATCTGGCAAGAAGTGTATCCAGGGACTCATACTAAAAGCAGCGGTCTGATAATGTAAATTGACAATATCAAGCTGATTGTCATCGGCCCAACGGTTGACATGTTTACTGATGCGCCATCCCCAGTTCTTGACGGTATCCACCTGTATTTGATCGTCTTGCTGTTGACCGTCTTCACTGGTTAGCACATAGATCTGATGCCCTGTTCTGGCCAATTCGGTCCCCAAAATACGAGTGAACGTAGCAATGCCGCCTCGCATCGGTGGATATTCGCCAGTGATGAAGCCAATACGCATAGGCTTATAACCCGGACCGCAAAACGTCTCGATAAGTCTGGATGCGCTCCTGACGCATGGATCGCTTGTGTCCCAACAGGCTCTTAACCGACTCAATCAGAATCTGCCAGGAGTAATTCAGGCGCAGGAACTGTCGCAGAACAGTTGCGAAGGCTTTGCCATGATATTTTTCGTAGTAACGCAGTTTGCTTTTCTGGAAGTGAATATGTTTCCAGCTTCCGGCCTGTTCACTACTTTTGCCGCCATGATGGATGATGCTAGCAGCGCCATAGTAGACGACGCCCCATCCAGCATCTTTCGCCCGATGGCACCAGTCTAGCTCTTCGCTGTACATGATATAACTTTCATCCAGTCCGCCGACCTGTTCATAAACCTCGCGGCGGACAATTATGGCTGACCCCTGCACCCAATCTACTTCGAAAATGTCCGTATCGGCTTTTTCTTCGACGTAGTAGCGCGCCAACATCGACTTGGGCGCATATGGCTGTAACCAGGTGCTTTCAAAAAAGGCCAGCGCTTTGGTTGGGAACATGCGCCGTGTGGGTTGGGTTGTACCATCTGTATTCAAAGTATGCGGTCCAATGATACCAACCTCTGGGTGGGCATCCATGTAACCAACCATCTGCTGGATGGCGTCATCGACAATTTCTGTATCCGGGTTGAGCAAGAATAGGTAGTGCCCACGAGCAGCCGCCAACCCAATATTGTTGCCTTTGACGAAACCGATATTGTCATCATGTGGCAGAAGTATCACATCTGGATAGGTTGTCTTGATCATATCGACCGTGCCATCATGGCTCCCAGAGTCGACAACGATAACCTCAGCATTGGCTTCAGGCCCATTGAAAACCAGTCCACTAGCCCACAGGCTGTCTAAGCATGGCTTTAAGAGGTCTTCGACATTCCAACTGACGATGATGACGGAAACATCCATAGGCTTTGACTTACCACTCATTGACTGGAAATAGGGCGAAGAACAATGCTCAGTTTGAAACAGGCAAAGCGAAAAGCCGCTCGGCATTCTCGGTCGTGGCTTGTGCCATTTCCTCGACTGCGAGGCGATGCAGCCCCGCCAGACGGTCTACTATATAGGGAATATAAGCGGGCTCATTGCGCTTGCCCCGGTAGGGATGCGGCGTCAAGAACGGCCCATCTGTCTCCACGAGGATTTTATCCAGCGGAACCTTGGCAGCAATAGACCGTAGATCATCCGCTTTCTTAAACGTGATCGGCCCAGTAAATCCCAGATAGAAGTTACTCGCCAGTGCCCGTTCGGCGATGCTTTCTGGCGCACTAAAAGAGTGTAAGATGCCTGGTCGCTCTTTTAGAGGCCCTTGCAGACTGTTCGCCCAGTGCTCCAGGATGTCCATGACATCCTCGCTGGCTTCGCGATTGTGAATGATGACAGGCAAGCTGAGAGCAGCGGCCAATTCAAGCTGGGCCTCGAACGCTTGCTTTTGCTTATCCTTTGGACTTTTGTCCCAATAGTAGTCGAGGCCAATTTCGCCAATAGCCACTACTTTTTCAGATTGAGCGAGTTCTCTCAATGCATCGATGTCTGATTCGGCAAAGGTGCTTGTGCTATTGGGATGCACGCCGACGGCGCAGTAAATGCCTGTATATTGCTGTGAAAGCTCGATGCCTTGTTGGCTTGTTTCAAGGTCCACAGCCGGGATGATAATCCGATCCACCCCAGCTTCAGCAGCACGTTCGATGACAGCCTGACGATCCTCGTCATAGCTATCGAAGTTAATATGGCAGTGTGTATCAATCATGACTGGCTGTTATCCCAACACGAAATTATGATGTTCCGGGTCGTTACGCAGTCGTTCCAGGTCGGCTTCAACCATCATCTGGATCATTTCTTCAAAAGTGACGCTGGGTTCCCAGCCAAGTTTGGCATGGGCTTTCGCTGGGTCACCAACCAGCAAATCGACTTCAGCCGGACGCATGAAGCGCTCATCCTGTACCGCGTAATTTTGCCAATCAAGATCGACTGCCCCGAAGGCAACTTCGAGAAGGCGCTGCACCGAGTGCGTAGCTCCCGTCGCAACAACATAGTCATCGGGTTCATCCTGTTGCAGCATCAGCCACATGGCCTGCACATAATCACCTGCAAAGCCCCAATCACGCTGGGAATCCAGGTTGCCGATGCGCAGTTCGTTGCTCAAGCCGAGTTTGATCTTCGCGACATTGAATGTCACTTTGCGGGTGACGAATTCCAACCCGCGCCGGGGTGATTCATGGTTGAACAGGATACCGCTGCAAGCAAATAGATCATAACTTTCGCGGTAGTTGACCGTGATCCAATGTCCATAGACTTTGGCGACGCCATACGGGCTGCGTGGGTAGAAGGGCGTCATTTCGGTCTGTGGCACTTCACGCACTTTGCCGAACATCTCACTGCTAGATGCCTGATAAAAGCGCGTATCTGGCTTTACCGAGTGGATCGCATCCAGAATGCGCGTCACGCCCAAACCCGTAATTTCACCCGTGAACACCGGCTGATTCCAGGATGTGGGTACAAAACTCTGGGCACCCAGGTTATAGACCTCATCTGGTTGAACCTGCCGGATGGCGGAGTTGAGGCTTGTCTGATCGCTGAGGTCACCCTGGATAAGCTGAATATCATCCTGAATATGCTGGATGCGCTCGTAGTAGACGGTACTGGTACGACGTACCATGCCGTAGACATCATAGCCCTTGGATAAAAGAAATTCTGCTAGATATGATCCATCCTGGCCAGTGATGCCAGTAATGAGTGCTTTTTTCGCCATTTAAGGGTCTCCTATATTTCTCACAGTTGCTGCACACGTTGGCGGCAATCATCCAGTAGCTCTCTTAGAGATTGCTCGAAGGGGATTAAGGGTTCCCAATTGGTGTGCGTATGAAGCCGAGAATAGTCTCCCCGGACCTCTGAAACATCCACGGGACGCAGTCTATCGGCATCAACTGTGACGTTGATGTCTGTGTTGGTAAAGGCCAAGAGTGTATCTAAGAGTGTCTGGATCGTATAGGTGTTGTTTGACGCAATATTGTAGGCTGTTCCGGCTTCACCGTGTTTCATCAATGCCATATAGGCCCTGGCGACATCGCGCACATCTGTGAAATCACGGGCCGCGCTCAGGTTGCCGACGCGCATGACAGGCGCTTGTTTCTTCACTTCAATCTTAGCTATTTGATACGCAAAATCTGGCGCGACAAACGAGGTTCGCTGTCCCGGTCCCAGGTGATTAAAGGCGCGTGCGCGGATCGTGGGGATGCCATCAGAGTAGAAATATTGCAGCGCCATCATATCCTGTGTGATCTTGCTGAGGCTGTAGGCATTGGTTGGCCGGAACGGGGCAGCTTCCGTTATGGGCTGCTCGTGAGGTTTGGTCGGCCCATACACAACGGCTGAACTAGCAACCAAAAAACGCGGTTTTTCAGATAGCGTTTTGCACGATTCCAGCAGGTTCATTTGAATGCGACTGTTGGCCTCAAAAGTGCGCCAGGGATGCTCAAAAGACTCCGAAGTTGATGCCATTGCCGCCAGATGATAGATCTCCTGCGGCTGGAGCTTGTGCATCAATGCCGTAGTTGCATCCGGGTCGCACAGGTCAATGGCATGGTAGTCGATGCCAACCTGAGGAGGAAATTCGTTCTCAGAGTAAACCGTTCCGTGTAGCTCGATATCATCGTTATCCGCGATGATTAATCGACTGAGGTGTTGGCCGACAAAGCCAGCCGCACCAGTAATGAGTACGCGCACATCACCATCCATAACCTAAGTGAGCCAATGATTGTGTGGCCGTTAGCCACTTGCCAATCAGAATCATACGAAAGCGTCTAAGTCTCAATTGATCTCGACGCTTTCGTATTGATTATAACCAATGGCAGCACGATGCCTATGCCTAGGGCAAATAAGGCACGATGAATACAGCGACTCGGTTAGTTAGGCTATTACGGTAACTCACAAATTCATAGAGGCTGCGGTTATCCAGCTTGATATTTTCTAGCGTGACGAGTATATCGCCGCTCTCCGGCTCCACGACATAATAATCATTGGGTTCCCGCAATTGCGGCACGTCGAACCAGGGCGAAGCCGCGCCTGTATCCACTTCGCGGTTGATTTCCGTGAGGCCAAACGGCGCTAATTGGCGGTCGTCTGGTCCGGCCTCGGCTGTCATGACTGTATTGGGTACGCCCGCATCCAGTGGGCTTTCATAAGCCAGCAATCCAAGCGTAATCTCATCATTACTCAGATTAACCTGGCGCACGATGGGTGCAAGTCCAGGTTGGCGCAACTGATCAGAGATTACCAGGAATCGATAATCGCCGTTGATGCCCTTATAGATATAGGCGCTGTAAGATGTACCTTCTTCATAGATTGTGATGTCACGCGCGAGCAGCTCGTTTGTTTCTGGGTCATGCGCCGTTAGGACGTGCTCACCTGGTTGCAGCGCATACGGATTGGTGACGGTTGCATAGGTTTGGGCCGCAGCAAAAACGCTGTCATCCAAACTAAGCTGAATTGAAGAATCCTGCGCAGCGTTGACCACGCGCAAACGCGATGCCGCAACGACATCTTCGGTTTCTCCAGGTGCCAGATTGATCCCAAGCGTTTCATCAACGCCGACATCGACCGAATAAATCTGAGGTTGGTTATTCGCTTCTTCAATCAGGATATAGAGATACGTCGTTCCAGCTTCCAGATTGTATTGGTAGACGGATTCGATAACATCGGGTTGGCTGCGTGCGGCATAATCAACCCAGGAAAAACTGGATTCGCGTGCTACAAGCGTAAGAGGCTCTGTCGCTTGGCCATAGAAGAGAACATAGGTGTCGTCTTCTGTATTCAATTGCACGCGAGTATAGGCATCAACACCATCGAAAAAGACGATTCGTGCTTCGTCCGGCGCTGTTGGCGACAAATCCTCAGCGACCTCATTGATGCTTAACGTATCTTCTGCGCCGGAAATCACAATCGACAGACTACGATCTGCACCAATACTTAAGGTAGATTCCGCACTGGGCAGGTTAGTTGATGGGTCGGTACCTTGTGGGTAGATGGCGGCGATATACTCCCCAGCGACCCATTCCTCGAACGCTGTGGCGATGCCGGAGCCAACATTTGATGCGATCAATTCGTTGTTGAGATAAACATCGTAATAGGCTGGGTCCGTAATGCCAATAACGCGGACTTGCCCCAGGCCATCCAGATATTTGGTGATGGTAATCGCATCAATTTGCTCAGGATTTTCCGCATTTGGCAGCAAAAATACGCTGTTTAACTCCCGTGCGCGGTATTGATCATCAATCAGAGCCAGTGACGTCATGGCTTCCATAACGTTGAGATTGGCATCTCCGGCAGGGATTTCGAATGACGGTGATACGGCTGTATGCGGCAGTGAGGGTGTCAAAGGTGTGTTGCCTGATTGCACAACCAGGGGGAATTCAGAATCGACGCCATTGAAGACCATCACACGGCTCATATTGCCAGAAATAGGTGACGTATCTTCATTGATAGCGATCAGGCGTGGTGCTTCAAGGGTGCCAGTTAATACCATGATGACGGATTGATCCGGCGCAAGTATCAGCGGCTGTGATGCCAGGACGGTGTCGTCACCTTCTTCTAGCACGACTTCAACGGCATACTGTCCCGGGTTCAAGTCTACAGGTTGGGTATAGCGACCATAACCCAGTCCATTGGCCAAAGTCCGCTCTGGAATACGATAGTTGACGCGTAACATACCGGGTATCGCATGCACAAACTGAACCGTCCCTGTCGTGGGTTCGGGAATCAACGTGGGCGTCGCAATAGCTGGGCCTTGTGTCGGTAGCGACCGAATGCCCCTGGCCATTGTTGCTGTTGGAATAGGTGTCGCGGTGGCGTCGCTTGTTGCAGTAGGTGGTGGTGCGGTATTGGTCGGGACGCTGGTGGGTAGGGGCGCTTCTGGCGTACAAGCGGCCAAAATCATGAGTATCAGGATGACAAATGATAAGGACTTTTTCTTCACTGCTTTGGCCTCCGCCGTGATATGAACCCTTTTCTATTCTACACTGGCTTACAGTACGCATAACTAGGACGTTGGTGCTTTTTCTTGATTCAAGCTTGTTTCGTGTATTGTGGAAACAAAATATATAGGAAATAAAACAAAAAAGCCCCGTCCATCGGACGAGGCCTTCATGTGAGATGACTTATTGCTGACGCGCGAACTTAACCTGCTTGTGTCGGTTCCGGGGTTGGCTCGTTCAGTGTCACAACAGGCACTTCGATGACATCAACGAACTGGCCATTGAACGACAGCACCACAAAGTCTGCTGCGACCCAACCCGTTTGGCCTTCATAGCTGGTAAGCAGCCAGTCGGCTTCCGGTGTACGGCCATCAACAATCAGGCGCGTACCCGTCGGGATGAGGTTGAGTGATTCTGAAGTGGCATCTGGGTCGATGCGGAACTGGAGGTTCGCACCGGGGTTCAGGTTCACTTCTGCGACGTAAGCGTCACGGGTCGGGTCCGGTGTCGGGGCCGCCGCTTGGGAGGCACCACCACGGATCGCGCCGCGCAGTTCAGGATCAGCTTCTTCCAGTAACTCACGCTCGGCCATTTCTTCCAGGTCAATGCTGCGACCGTTGAACTCAAAACGCAAGTACAGCGAGCTGGCCCAGCCTGTGATGACACCGCCACCCGCTGGCGAGTAGCTGATGAACACCCAATCCTGTGCACCTGTTTCTTCATCCGGTGTAATCAGGCCCACGAACTCAGTAGCCGTGCCGTTAGGCAGGCGTTCGAGGACTTCGCCACCTGTTTCTGGTGTACGACGGATGTTCAGGCTGACACCAGGGTTCAGGTTCGTCACGATAGCCGAAACGCGATTTTCCGGGATCGGCGGCGGGGTGACGGAGGTGCCGCGTGCCTCGCCAGGAACGTTGTTGCCGAAGGTCGGCAGGTCAGCCAGACGTTGCAGATCGCCATCTGGATCGCGTACATCAAGATACAGCGCGTTCACCCAGGCTTCGATTTCGCCGCCATCGGGTGTGCTGTAGATAACACGCAGCCAGGTTTCTTCTGGGACAAGGTCCGCATCTTCATCTTCCAGCAGGGTCGCCGGATCGACATAGTCCTCGGCTTCGGGCGGTGGCTCGTCACCTTCGACCAGGGCGACCGGGGCACCTTCGCGTGCCAGGACAGTCAGAACGGTACCGGACGGAGCCAGACCCAGTGAGAAGGCATCCGGGCTGGGATACTGACGCAGGTGCAAATTAGCACCCGGGTCGAGCAGGACGCGGCCTGTAACAACATCGGCACTCTGCTGTACCGGGGCAGGTGTAGCAACCGGTTGGTCAACAACCTCGGAAGGTGCTTCTGCCGTAGCTTCAACCGCTGGGACTTCGGCTGGTTCTTCGACGGCTGGTGCTGCACCGCTGGCGATGGTCATGCTGCCCATACCGGGCGCACTGGCCAGACCCTGCGAAAGCTCAGTTGGGACAACCAGCATCTCCGGCGGGCTGAACATGCTACCTGGCAGCAGGATGAGATTGTAGTACACACCACCATAGAAGGTGTTGGTATCCGTTTGGACAGTGCCACTTTCGTCACCAACGGTCAGGTCATAGCTGGCAACATAGCTCCCCGGTTCAAAGGATGCTGCTGCTGACACCTCACCAAATGGGGCTTCGCCCAGCGATGTTCCATTGCTCAAAGAGACGGTTGCGCTGGAATCTGGAATGGCGTTAATGACAGAGGCGACAGCCGTTGTTTCGTTCACGCCGCTGATGTCATCAGCGAAAACGTTGACAGTTGCGCCGTCGGCGTCCGGTAGGACCACCAGCGACTGAGCTTCACCTTCAACTACGGTGAGGTTGCCGCTGAGGACTTCGTCTTCTGTTCCAGCGACGCGCACCAGTACACTGTGTTCACCAGCCGGGAGCGCCAGATGCTTGGTCGGTTGGCTGGGATCCAGTGATGGGGCAATCAAGCTGTCATTGACGTAAACATCAACTGCCGGGGCTTCCGGTGCTGCATGGATGAAACGCACGAAACCGTTGCCGGCTTGGGCCTGCGTCTGGCTAGAAGCAACCAGGACTGCCGGGGCATCTGCCGTACCATGAACAATTGCCAGATGACTGGTGCCAGCATCAAGTGGCAGGGCCAGATTGCTGAGCAGGGTATCAATCGTACCTGTGATAGACACGTTAATCACGTAGGTCTGTGCTGGTAGATCAAAAGCACCGAATGACGATGAATAGGTCATATCTGTCGCCAGGGCAGTGCCAGCATCCTGCAAGCTGCCATTGAGCGTAACGGGTTCAGCCAGTGTCACATCGACAGCCGGACCGCCTGCAATCGCGTGGATCAGCAGCAGGCGCGTGTTGCCGAATGCGGTGCTGGACAAATTATCGTTAAAGGCATCAAATCGTGGGGTATCTGCTGACGAAGGAACATAGGTCGTTGCGCTGCTATCAGCCGTGTTGATGCTCTGTTCCCAGAGTACTGTTGTGTTGATGCCACTGGGTGTCACGGCTACGGTGTTCGATTGGGCTGGTACATTGACGTAACCGCTGGCTTCGCCATAGCCCAGGTCACTGATGGCCAGTGTGCCGTTGATGTAGATGTCGACGGCGGATGCGCCAGGAATGACGTGGACAAAACGTGCAGAGCCGCTGCCCTGCGCTGCCAGTGGTAGTGTTGTGGCCAACACCATCAGTGAAACAAGGATAGCTAACGTTCTTAGTATCCGTTTCATATTCTCTCTCCCTTCAATGACCGAAAATGAATGGCTCGATTATGTCACGCTAAAACGCGAACTGCTTTTTCGAACTTACAAAACAGGCTGGTTGTTACCTGTAATGTAACAATACCAGCCTGCTCATCATATTTGATGGGTATTTAAGTACCGTCTTGCCACTGATTCAGGTAGTGTTCTTGTTGTGCTGTCAGTTTGTCGATGCCGATGCCCATGGCTTCCAGCTTCAGGCGGGCAATTTCCATATCGACATCTGCTGGGATAGTGTAGACCTGGTTTTTCAACTCGTTGGCGTTCACCAGCATGTATTCAGCACCCAGCGCTTGGTTGGCGAAGCTCATATCCATCACGCTCGCTGGGTGACCTTCTGCGGCAGCCAGGTTGATCAAGCGGCCTTCGCCCAGGACGTAAACCGGGCGACCCTTAATCATGTATTCTTCCACAAAAGGCCGCACCAAACGCGGTTCACTATCAGCGATTTCGAGCAGACCCTTGAGGTTGATTTCAACGTTGAAGTGGCCGCTGTTTGCGACGATTGCACCGGGCTTCATGGCTTCAAAGTGATGCACATCAAGCACATTGATGTCACCAGTTGCCGTAACGAAGATGTCGCCAATCTTGGCGGCTTCGCTCATCGGCATCACGCGGTAGCCATCCATGACGGCTTCCAGCGCACGCATGGGGTTGACCTCAGTGACGACAACATTACCACCCATGCCAGAAGCACGATTGGCAATACCACGGCTGCACCAGCCATACCCACCCACGACGATTGTGCGGCCTGCCAACAGGATGTTGGTTGCGCGGATAATGCCATCGATGGTGCTTTGGCCCGTACCGTAGCGATTATCAAAAAGGTGCTTGGTATCGCTGTCGTTGACGGCAATGACCGGGAACTCTAGCGCACCATCTTTGGCCATGGCCTTCAGGCGGATGACGCCCGTTGTGGTTTCTTCCGTGCCACCGATGATGGTTTCCAGGGCGTCACGGCGGGTCTTGTGGATCGTGCTGACGAGGTCAGCGCCATCGTCCATCGTGACCTGTGGCTTGTGGTCGATAGCGGCATGCAGATGTTTGTAGTAGGTGTCGTTGTCTTCGCCCTTGATCGCGTAGACTGGGATTTCGTCGTGGACAACCAGCGAAGCGGCTACATCGTCCTGGGTGGAAAGCGGGTTCGATGCAACGAGTACGACATCGGCACCACCAGCTTGCAGTGTACGCATCAAATTGGCGGTTTCCGTCGTGACGTGCAAGCAGGCGCTCACGCGCAGGCCCTTTAGCGGTTTGTCTTTTTCAAAGCGTTCACGTATCGCGCGCAGGACGGGCATTTCCTGTTCTGCCCAATCGATACGGTAGCGACCACCAGTCGCAAGCTCTGAATCCCTAATATCATGCTCTGTCATTGTGGCTCCGTTTATATATTTGAACTCAACACACGTGTTCTGTTGATTCACGGTAAGTGTGGCGCATTGTACCATAGCGTCTTAGCTATGTCGTCACTGTGCTTTGGCCGACGCCTAGCCGTCCGGCATCAAACTTTAAGCAGGTTTTCTAGCTGTTGGCTGCTTTCACTTTGTGACCGAAAGCGCTCAATAAATTGCGCAAGTGTATAGTGATGACCCTGCGGACCGATATGCTCTAGGGCATACGTCGCGCACATCGCGCCCATCTCACCCGCGACTTCCAAAGGCAAATCATAAGACAATCCGGCGATAAACCCAGCGCGGAAAGCATCGCCAGCCCCAGTGGGGTCTTTGATCTCAGTTGGCGCAAAGGCTGGGACAGGAATGACGTCGCCATTGGTATAGATCTTGGAGCCTTCGCCACCCTCGGTAATGACCAGCAAATCGATTGCCGTCCGTAGATCTTCCAGGGACATCCCCGTTTTCTCGGAGATAATATGCGCTTCATAATGGTTGACCACCATCGCGAAAGCGCCTTGCATGTCGTGTTTCAGCGTTTCGCCATCCAACCGGGCGACTTGTTGGCTCGGATCGTAAACGAAGCGATAGCCTTTGTCACGGCATTCTTGTGTCAGGTTACTCATGGCCGCTGGATCATTGGGGGAGACGATAACCAGATCAGGTGCAATATCGCTCAATGCATCTGCTAGTGAGTAATCTTTCGCATGGGCCATAGCCCCGCTGTAGAAAGACGCGATCTGATTGTTTTCGTCGTCGGTATTGCAGAAGAAAGACGCTGTAAATACATCATCGAGCTGCTTGACGGTGCTGGTATCAACGCCGGCTTCGTCCAGCCATTCCCGATAATCCTGGAAATCGCGCCCGACAGTGCCAACCAGCTTGGGCTGGAGGTCGAACCGGGCCAGGGTAAAGGCAATGTTGGCGGCGACGCCACCCCAATGCTTCGTCATCTCCTCAACCAAAAAGCTCAGGCTGACTTGATGTAGTTCTTCTGCAAGGATGTGCTCCTTAAAACTACCGGGGAAACGCATCAAATAATCGTAGGCAATTGAGCCTGTGACAACTAGGTTCATAATGGTCTCGCTATATGTTAGGCATCCGCTGGCAATGCTACCACACAGATGCGGAATTCGTGGTAGTAGAAATCAGCCAAACAGTATAACACGCAAATTAGACTCATCGGGATATACTATTTAGTGTATCGACTGACGCGAATAACAACAGTGAGGGCGCTCGCAAGCTGTGACAGCAGCAATATGTAGCTTGCTCGTCTTCAAAATGGAGTAATGTCTTTTGACGAATATGCAAAATAGCGATCAGCACGACATTGACAACAATGAAATAAACTTGGATCGAGAGCATGATAACGAAGTGGTCGAGCGTACCCCCCAGTTTGTGACATCCGAGCGTGGGCGCGTAGTATCTATAGCGGGACTCACTGAACGTATTATTGAAGAATTCCACATTGAATTCGATGATGATTCGCTTGCGTTGCAGGAGTCCGACACACAGACGAAGCGCCGCGGCCTGCTGCGCGATGTGGCCGATTACGTTATTGGTATTGAGTCGGTGCAATTATCATTGCCGGACAAAGCCCAAATCCTTCAGAAAGCTTACAGCGAGATCTTTGGCTATGGTCCATTGGATGCCTACTTTGCCGATCCTGCCGTGACCACCATCTCTCTGGAAAATAAGCAGGGTATTTCTGTGCGTTTTGGTCCGGCATCTGATCTCGTCGTGCAGGAAGAGAAAGACCTCTTCGACGATTGGCATCACGTTCGCCGCACCATCAAGCGCCTGCTCAAAGATGCCGATGCCGAAATTCGTTCTGATATTCCGATTGTGGAAGCTGGCTTGACGATCAACAATCGTCGGGTGAGCGTCAACGTGGTATCGCCCCCCTACAGTACCGATGTCATGGCTGATATTCGTGTGCATCCTGCTGATCCTATCCAACTGGATACCTGGGTTCAGCAGGGCATGATGACTGACCTTGCTGCCGATTTCCTGCGGCGGCTGGCCAAATCGAGCTATGGCTTTGCTATTGTTGGCGATACCGAATCTGGTAAATCGACTTTGATGTCGTCCATACTTGCTGAAACAAGCCTGGGCGAGGGGCTTCGTTCCGTTGAGTGGTCTGGGGAATTGATTTTGCCAAATGGGGCAGTTGCCAGCAAAGTGCAGTGGCCTGTGGGCGATGACGAGGGCGTCACATTCTCTGAGCGCGTTATGGAGGTGTTGGATGCCCAACCAGCGGCGATTGTCCTCGATGAGGTTCGCGCCGATGAAGCCGGAGCCATAGCGCCTTTACTGGCGCATCAAGGCCAGTTACGTCAGATGTGGGTCATTCGCGGAGCCTCGGAATCTAAGCGCATCCGTAGTGCTATCAGTATGTTGGCTCGTCGCGCTGATTCAGATCATTCTGAGTCTATGGTCAAAAATCTCTATGAGAAGTTGCCGTTCGTGATTGTGCTTAAACGTCGCCGGGATCGTCTCGAATTGCTGGAGATCGCTGAGTGGCAGCCTGCCGAAGATGGCTCCGGTTATTACGATTACGTTCCCTTAATTGCTAAGGGTTGGGAAGGGCTGGAACGAACATCCAACGCACTCGAACATGAATTGTAGAGTTCATCCTGATGAAAACAAAAAGAGCCTGGATTATCTACCAGGCTCTTTTTGCTAATCACAGTGTAATCGCGTTTATTGGGCAGCAGCGACAACCTGTTGGAATTGCGCTACCGTTGGGCGGCCAGCCAACAGCGGATTTTGCTGGACGGGACCATCGTTAAGGCGAACGCCAACAGCAGGGGTGCCACTGAACCAGTCAAAACGCTGCACAAACTGGCCATCGACCTGATACTGTGTCGCGTCCGGTTGGCAGCTCAAAAGATCGCCATAGGGGATATCCATTTTCTCTGCGAATTGGCGCGGTGTATTTTCATTGAAGGACCGTGCTGCCGCCAGTTCAAACATGGTGTCGTGGGCATCCCAGAAGGAACCCGGCTCCAGGATGTCCGCACATTCAACCAGACTGAACGGAATATATGAAACCTGGTTGGTCTGTACCATGCGGAATTCCATTTTGGCTTGCCCGGTCGCCACCAGTTGCTGAATCATATCATGGACATCAGGCTGGTACGCCTGGCAGTGTGGGCACAGGAAGTCCTCAAACACGACAAAAGTGACAGGCGCGTCCTCGTTGCCAAGTACAAATGCACCATCTTCTGTACGGCTCTGTGGGATTTCCGAGTAGTCAATGTCGGCTGTGCTCAGCGAGGTGTCATTGGTAGAAATAAAGATAAACACACCAGCAGCAATGATAGCCACAATCAATATGCCAACCAGGATGACCATCTGGTTACTTTTGCTGTCGTTCTTGCGTTTAGGGGAAAGGGTCATATGCGTTTCCTCACTTGTCATGGGATTTGGATGAAATCGTATGTGGCTATGGAATGCCAACGAACTTGCTATAGAGTACCGAATAATGAGATAGCGTAGCTTACACGATTATTAAAGTGCAGTCTAGAAGTGTAATATTTTTGTAAAAGGGATGAGTGCAGGCACTTTTTTGCGATAAGCGAGGTATTCATCCCCATAAAAATGGGCCATTCGCTGTTCTTCAATCCATAGTCCGCCAATGATAAAATACAGCGTTGCCGCGATATTATAGACTAAGATGCGGTCTGTGAGCGGCACAGTTGTCCATAAGATCATCAGCGAAAACAGGTACAGCGGATGCCGAATGTAACGATAGATACCACCCGTTTGTAGCTTTTCGTCGGCTAGGGGTAGCGGCTGCTGAGTCGCCCAGGCGTAAAGTTGCCTCAATCCAACGAACCGCAGGAGATCAATCTGTAATAGCGAAACACCCGCCCCGACAAGCCCAATTAGCTGTAGAATGAGCAAAACGGGTTTTAGCCAATCCGGTGGCAAGAAGATGACATCACCACCCAGGAAGACATAGGCGGTGATCGGCATAATCATGATGAAAGATAAGCCATTGTAAATCAGCCGATACCAGCCTTCGTAAGCCCGTTGACCAAAGGTCGATGCGACCCACGTCTTAACCCGACGGTCGGCTGTTAAGCTGTGAACCACAGCGAAGGCCAGCATCGTCAAAAATATCAAGAATATTGTGTCTGACATACGCGCCCTAACCTAGGAGAATCCTTATGCGTACTGTTGATATTATTCAGAAGAAGCGTGATGGGCAACCACTGACTGAAGAAGAAATAAAATATTTCATTGAGACATACACCCATGACGACCTGCCAGATTATCAGGCGGCGGCCCTGTTGATGGCCATTTTCTGGCGCGGTATGAATCGCCAGGAAACGGTCACGCTGACCCAGGCGATGGCCCATTCCGGCAAAATGATGGACCTGTCTGGTGTCATTGACTATGCCGTAGATAAGCACTCGTCCGGCGGCGTGGGCGACAAAACCACGCTGGTGGTACTGCCGCTGGTAGCTGCGATGGGTGTGCCTGTCGCTAAGATGAGCGGTCGTGGACTCGGTTTTTCCGGTGGCACCTTGGACAAATTAGAAAGCATTTCTGGCTACGATGTCAACTTGTCCGACCAGCAATTTCTGGAACTCGCTGCCAAGAATGGCATTGTCCTCAGTGGGCAAACAGGTGAATTGGCCCCCGCCGATGGCAAGCTCTACGCTCTGCGAGATGTCACAGCGACTGTGCCCAGTATGCCGCTGATTGCCAGCAGCATCATGAGCAAAAAACTAGCTTCCGGTGCCAATGGCATGGTCCTCGATGTCAAATGGGGCAATGGCGCATTCATGACCACGCTCGACGATGCCCAGCAATTGGCCGACATCATGGTGAAAATTGGTGCCGATGCCGGACGCGATGTCATCGCCTTGTTATCCGATATGAACCAACCACTGGGGCAGGCCGTAGGCAACGCCCTGGAAGTGATCGAAGCCATTGAAACATTAAAAGGTGGCGGTCCGGCTGATTTCAGAGAGCACTGCCTTGAAGTCGCCCATTACATGGTACAGCTTGCGGGGCAGGGCGAAAAATGGACCGATGCCGATGCCGTGCGCTCTGAACTGGAAGAACACCTGAACAATGGCGAGGCTTTGGAAAAATTCCGCTTGATGGTAGAAGCCCAGGGTGGTGATCTGGCGCAGATTGATGATCCATCGAAATTACCCTCAGCTAAACTGCGTGAGGATGTCCTGGCGACCGAGAGCGGCTATATCGAGAAGGTGGTTGCTTTGCAAGTCGCTTATGCGGCCAATGCACTCGGCGCAGGCCGAGAGAAAAAGGGCGATCCGGTCGATCATGCCGTGGGTGTGATGGTCTATGTCAATGTAGGCGACAAAGTGGCTGAAGGCGATCGCTTATTCACAATCCATGCCAACAGCGAAGCCCAACTTGCGGAAGCCAAAGCCCATCTGGCTGAGGCCATTAGCTATGCATCCGCGCCCGTTGAGCCTTTGCCGCTCTTTTACGGCGTCATTGACAGCCGCGTACTATGAGTTAGTCGGTTTTTTGGGCCAGACGACCGTTTTCATAGCTGTAACTGTAAATGGGAGCCTGCGCCCAATAGCCATTCTCAAACTGAATCGTCCCGTTCAGGCCGTCGAAGACAATTTCATTGAGGTCGTTTCTACCCATGATGGCTTCGATGGCCAAACCCGTCGCATCATAGGCCAGGGTCGCTAAAAGCCCTGGCTCTGGTGCGAATTCCGCGCTGTTGATATACCGCTTGACAAAATCATCAGAGGGCAGTTTTGCGCTGGTTACAAGCTCAATGTCTTCATCGGCACTGTAGGCGATCAATGCGCTCGATAATCGCTCATCACCGATGAATGGTTCATCAAGCGTATCGGCAATGGCTTCGACGTTCTCTGTGCTGTTGGTGTCCAACTGTCCCGCAATCTGCGCATTGCTCAGGATAAACACATCATCTCGGTATGGTTGCGTGCTCCAACCCCCAATCACGACTATCGGCAGGGGTGACAGCGCCAACTGAACCTGTTCTTGGGTTGCAAACGGTCCTGTCACCAGGACGATGGCAGTCGCGGGGTCGGATGCTATCGCTTGTGCGCGTTCCACAGCATATTCCACGTTGCCACCGTCATCATAGGCGACCAGGTCAATCACGCTATCTTGATCTGCCAGAGCCAAGCGTGCTGCATAGAGGGCATCGTAGCCAAATTCCTGATAGCGCCCCTCAAACGGAGCGAACAGCGCAATGACAGGCGGCGGCTCAGTCTGGCCTGTGCAGCCCGCAAAGACACCCAGCAGTAGAACGCTAGTAACAAGAATTCTGAAGATGCTGTTCATAGGTCTGTGTGAAGTTATGATAGCCTGATCCGTCACATTGCGCCTGGAAGTAAAAATAATCGGTTTCTGCTGGGTAGGTAGCCCCTTCGATGGCTGCTCGGCTTGGGTTGGCGATTGGCCCAGGTGGCAGCCCTGCGTTCAGATACAGATTATAAGGCGACTGCACATTCCGGTAATCAGCCTGTGTGATCTGTGGCCACCATGCGCCTCGGCTCCCCTGTAAACCATACTGCACTGTCGGATCGGCATCCAGCGTCATGCCGATGTCCAGCCGATTGCGATACACGCTGGCGATAGTCGCATTTTCTTCGTTCCATACCGCTTCTCGTTCCACGATGGATGCCAGCTTGACGATGTCGTGTACGCTCCATCCCTGCGCCTGGATGGCATTGATGAGGTCGCCCTGGATGCTGTCGACAAAGGCTTGTACCAGTATATCGCGCAGTCCAATGGCGGTGATAGAGGGGGGCAAAACATAGGTATCAGGGAATAAATAACCTTCTAGCGATGCATCGCCCGGTGCGCCGAAGATGACCGCATACTCTGGTAAATCAGCGAACCCTACACGCCCCAAGTTGAGGAATTCCTGGCCCGTAAAGCCAAAAAGCCCATTTGCATCAATGGCTTCGGCAACTTCTTCCAGCCGTGTTCCCTCAGATACACGGAAAGTGATGCTGCTGTTCCTTGAATCAATAATCGTATAAGCAATATCCGGGATCGCCTGTGTCTGGTTCAGGAAGTAGGTTCCGGCTTCAATCTGGGTGTCGAGTCCCTCTAATTGCAGGTAATCGACAAATAGCTCGCCATCCAATATGAGATTTTGTGCTAGTAGCTTTTGAGCGACCGTGCGGGGTGCATCGCCGACATCAATCGTAAAGCGGATGTCGGTTGGGTCACCGCTGACAGACTGTGCTAGCTCATCCTGGCGACCAGCCAATGACACGCGGATCAATTCAGTCTGTACCCATTTTATCGGGTTGCCATCAGAGATGACGAAAATCCCAGCGACTAGAATGCCGCCAGCAATCAATACAAGGATAAACAGTAGCGCAAGGATGCGTAGGGCTTTTGTCATGAGTCCCACTTCTGCAATATGAATCGGGGGTCAGTATACATGCTGATGCCTTTGACAACCATCACCGTATGGATCAGCGTATAGGGGGCGCAGCCAAACCGTCATTTAGCGCATTCAGATAGCTCTGGAGGATGACCCGTGCTGCCAGATCATCGATATGGGCATCGTAGGGACGTTTTTGTATCCGCGCAATTTCACGGGCATCGTCGCTAGATAACTGCTCATCCCACTCAACGATGGGTAAATCGGTAGTTTCGGAAAAATAGCCAATCCAATTTCGAACTTTGTCCGCCTGGGTGAATGTGCCTTCAGCGGCATCTAGGCTGCTAGGGATGCCGACCACAAAAGCGACGGCATTTTCATCGGCGGCAATCTGTTTGATCTGGGCGAAGTCCTCGGCTTTGCTGGCTCGTGTGATGATCGTTAGCTCCCGGGCGACAATACCACTGGCATCACTAACTGCAATGCCAATTCGGGCAAGGCCATGGTCGATGCCAATCAGCCGACCAATCACTGCGCTTCCTCAGTCTGCGGCACTTCAGCATGTACTGTGATGCGTATTGGCATAATCGGCATCCGGCCTTCATACCAACCGGGTACAACCTCAATCAGGGGGTCGCGTTCGGCATCGACGCCGGGGTAAGCCGTGATGATGCTCATCGCCTCGTCAATGGGTAGTGTTGCGATCTGCTGCTGCAATTGTCCCTGGCCGAATTGTCCAACGGCTGTGGCTTGCCCCCGCATCTCAAAGATAATCTGGCCGGCTTCATTCACGGAATAATCACCGGGATCGCTATAGACCAGCGTATCGGTATCAAAGACCAGTCCGCGCGGCTTTGCTGATGACAGGGCTGCAAAGACAATTTGACGCGCGAGCAGGGTATCGACGGCAACCGCTTCGACAACAGCTTGCATACGTAAGGTCAGGGTATCAGCGACATCGCCGACATTGTTACTGAAAACTGTCCAATCGTCGCGTTCGCCATCTGGCGCAATACGGATCGTGCTAATGATGATGTCTTGGTTAGGGCCTAGTGTCCGTTTCATTTCGCTGTAGGCCGTGTTCTGTAGCTGCGCCCGTGCCTGTGATAACAAGGAATCGCGGTCAGCGGTGGTCACAATGCGCAGTGATTGACTGTCACCATTGATGGTGGCGCGTACATTGCGGACCGTTACCTGGTCCTCAAGGGGGCCAACAATAGTATTGATAACCCCGGCTTCGACATTGCCGACAGGCCCTGAGAAATCATCATCCGCCGTGATGCTGACATCAACGGTTCGGCCCTCACCCGCAGGTAGCGTCGAATCTGAAGCCGTGACGAAGTCAACGGGCGTTCCGGTATTGGTGGCTCTTACAATGGTGCCTTCGGGGATGTCTATGGCTGAATTGGTATTGTTGGTAAAGGTAACCACGCCAATCGCCCGTGATTCACCCAGGTTTTCGCTGCCTGTTGTAGGCATGCTGACCGTGGTTTGGGCTGTTGCGGGTAATAACGTCGCCGGGATAACGGCATTTTCGACATCAACATCCAGCACACTGGTGTTGGCTGTTATCGAAACCGTGACTTCAATCTGCTGCGTTTCCAGATAGATGGTCACATCAGCGGAGGGGATCAGAACGTAGGCTGCCCCGCCCAGGACGGCCAGCAATACGGCCAACACCACAATGCGCTCTAAATAATGGCGAATCCGCGACCGTTGACGCCGATTGGTAACGCGGCTGGCGACGTTTTTGAGCTGGTCTGGCTCTGGCTCATCTAGCGGCTTCTGGTAGCGCTTGGCGGTAACTTTGCCCCAACCGCGTTTCCAGCGGCCACGCTCGGCTTCCTGGATGGTCTCAAAGGTGCTGATGCCCAGTTCATGGGCATTTTTGATGACCTCGGCATCGTGGGTGACAAACGCTATTTGCACGGCCCGACGCCGCGCTTCGCGCTGGACCATGACGATGTCCAGCTTGCGTGTGAGCGTTGTCCCTCGTTCCGGCCAGATGATCAACGCCCGCTTACCGCGTAGGAATGACATGCGATCCCGCACGAGCGGAACATCGTCGTTCCGCTCGAGTTGGATATACTGTATCTGGCGATCCGTTGGCGTCGTCATAATGACCTATGGTTAGGGGCTAGGCCAACAGGTCGCGGGCTTTTTGCAGTGCCTGCGGCAGACGACTGGCATCTTTACCACCAGCCTGTGCCATATTCGGGCGACCGCCACCGCCACCGCCGACTTCTGCGGCAATCGGTTTAATCAAGTCACCAGCTTTGAGGCCCTGCTTGACCAGATCATCCGTGACCATCACCAGGATCATGGGCTTATCGTGAATGTTGCTGCCGAGCACCAGCACGCCATTTTCTTTGGTCTTGTTACGGAACCAATCGGCCATCTCCCGCATGGTCTCTACTGGGACGCCCTCAAGTTGGCCGATGAGTACCGATTTGCCGCCAATTGTCTCTGTATTCGCTAGCATCTCGTCGAAGTCGTACTTAGCCAAACGACGCTGCAATTGGTTGACCTGTTTACGCGCAGTCGTTAACTCATCTTGGAGTGCCTCGATCCGGGCCAAAGTGTTATCTGGCGTGGTATTCAGCGTAGCCGCGATATGATCCAACTGCAAGATCTTACTGCGGACAAGCTCTGCGGCTGCCTTGCCCGTGACCGCCTCGATACGGCGAACGCCTGCACTGACGCTGCCTTCGCTTGTCAAAATGAAAGCACCGATCTCGGCAGTTTCGCCGACATGTGCGCCACCGCATAGTTCATAGCTGTAGCGATCATTGCCATTGTCGATAATGACAGTGCGCACCACATCGGCGTATTTTTCACCGAATAGGGCCATTGCGCCTTCAGAACGTGCTTCGTCCAGAGATTTGCGCTCAGTCCGAACAGGGTAGTTCGCCAAAATGATGTCGTTGACTTCCTGCTCAATGACCGACATTTCTTCTGGTGTCAGTTTGTCATTGTGCGAAAAGTCAAAGCGCAGACGATCTGGCGCGACCAGTGATCCCCGCTGCTCAACATGCTTGCCCAGATGGTTACGCAGGGCGGCGTGCAGCAGGTGCGTGCCGGTATGGTTGCGTATAATGTCCTCGCGCCGATCATAATCGACAATCGCTGTCACAGTATCGCCCACTTTCGGGCTGCCCTCGACGATTTCGCCCACATGGACGATGAGGCCCTTAACGGGCTGCTTCATGCCTTCAACATCGACTGTCCAGCCATCGGCTTGCAGCGTACCCACATCGCTGACCTGTCCACCGGATTCGACATAGAAGGGTGTCGTATTCAGCACGATTTCAACTTTGTCGCCGATGATAGCATTTTCAATAGGCTGGCCATCCTGCAACACGGCCACAACCTCAGCCTGCTTCGGCTCAGGGTTGTACGGCTGGTAGTCCACACCGTCGTTGGCCAACTTACCACTTTCAGTCAGGTTGGCCAATGCGTCTGCATAAAGTTCGCCGGATTCAATGACGCCCATTGCTTGGCCGCCACCGCTGACCAATGAGTGTTCTTCTTCGGCTTTGTTGAAGCCAGCCATATCGACTTTGTAGCCCATCTCTTTGGCAATATCCTGTGTCACCTGGATTGGCAAGCCCAGGGTTGCTTTGAGATAGAAAGCATCGTCACCGCCCAGTTGGCCACCTTCAGGCAGTTCATTGAGCATGCCTTCGAGTTCGTCGATGCCACGTTCCATCGTCCGCAGGAAGCGCTTCTCTTCCAGCGTGATCGTTTCCAGGATGAGGTCACGGCGCTCTTCCAACGCTTTATAATGATGGCCCATCACGTCGATGGTTGCCTGGGCAACATCAGCCAGGAACGGTTCATTCAAACCTAACTTCTGACCGAAGCGTGCTGCACGCCGGATCACCAGGCGGCAAATCGAATCACGGCCTTTGGCACCGGGCAGCACGCCATCGCCAATCATGAAGGCCGCAGCCCGTGCGTGGTCAGCGATCACACGATAGGGCACGATGTTCTCGTCGCGTTCTGTATCCGTTTTGCCAGCTAACCGCTGCGTGGTTTCGATCATCGGCATGAACAGATCGGTTTCGTAGTTGGCATCACACCCTTGTAGGATCGTCACCATACGTTCCAGGCCCAGGCCCGTATCCACACCCGGAGCTGGCAACGGCTCATCGAACTCGCCTGTGTGCAATGGATCTGGTTGGGTGCGATTGAACTGCATGAAAACCAGGTTCCAGAACTCTAGGAAGCGCCCATCATCGGCTTCAAATGACGGAATGATATTGTCGATGCCGCGTTCTGGGTAGCGGTCAAAGTGAATTTCCGTATTGGGGCCGCAGGGCCCGGTTTCTGCCATCTGCCAGAAATTATCCTTGGGGCCAAGCCGACCAATACGCTTGGGGTCGACGCCGATTTCATCCGCCCAAATCTGGAAGGATTCATCGTCTTTTTCGTAGATGGTCACACCCAGGCGATCTGGCGGCAGACCATATACCTCTGTGATGAGTTCCCAGGCGTACTTAATCGCATCGACCTTGAAATAATCACCAAAGCTGAAGTTACCCATCATCTCGAAGAATGTATGGTGCCGCTTCGAGGGACCGACTTCTTCCAGATCGTTGTGTTTACCACTGACACGCATGACTTTTTGCGCCGTCGTAGCTCGCGTGTAATCCCGCTTCTCTTTGCCCAGGAAGACATCCTTAAACTGGTTCATACCAGCATTGGCAAAGAGTAGGGTGGGGTCGTTATGCGGCACGAGAGATGAAGACGGTACGATACGGTGGCCCTTCGCCTCGAAGAAATCGAGGAAAGCCTGACGTACCTGGGCGCTTGTCATACGATGCATGTTACATGTCCTTGCTTAAAGGCGTGATAATAAAGGGTTTTAAAGGGTCAGGAAGGTGACCAATGTTCTTATTGTACATGAATTCACTGATTATAAAAGCGATTGCCTGCCCTGAACAAGGGGCCATTGCCTGTGTTATACTGTTGAGCGTTTTATTCATAGATGAGCCTGAGAGAAATTCAGGAAGAATGTGATGACAACAATCGATGAACAAGTAGACGTCTTGATGTTTGGTGCCGAATACGGCGATCCCAAGACCAAAGAAAATATGAAAGCCGAATTACGCGAGCGCCTGATCGAAGCCGAAAAAGAAGGTCGTCCGCTGCGTGTCTATGCTGGCTATGATCCAACTCGCCCTGATTTGCATCTGGGGCATACGATCTCTATGCGCAAACTGCGCCAGTTCCAGGACTTTGGCCACGATGTCACTTTTCTGGTGGGGACCTTCACCAGCCTGATTGGTGATCCGTCCGACAAAGGGGAAGCCCGCGCCCAACTGACGCCGGAACAGGTCGAAGAGAATGCCCAGACCTATGCGCAGCAGGCATTCAAGATCCTTGACCCGGAAAAGACAACCGTCCGCCGCAATCACGAGTGGCTCGGCAAATTGGATTTTGGCGATGTCATTCACATGGCCAGCAATTTTACTGTGCAGCAGTTTTTGGCGCGGGATAACTTCAGCAAACGTTATGATGCCGGAACGCCGATCTACCTGCATGAGTTCTTCTATGCCTTGATGCAAGCCTATGATGCGGTCGCGCTCAATGCCGATGTCCAGGTCGGCGGCCAGGATCAACTGTTCAACATTGTTGTTGCTGGGCGTAAATTACAGCAGGCTATGGGCCAGAAGCCGCAAGTCTCCATCATTATGGGGGAAATCCTGCCCGGTACGGATGGCGTCGAGAAGATGAGCAAGAGTGCTGGCAATCATATCCCGGTTATGGGTGAACCCTGGGATATGTTCGGCAAGATCATGAGCATTCCTGATTCAGCTATGCCGATTTACCACAAGTTGTTGCTTGGCTGGCAACCGGACCAGCTCGAAGAACTAGAAAACGCGCTGGCCGATGGTAGCCTGCATCCCAACGATGCCAAAATGAGTCTCGCTCGTGAGATTGTCACTATCTTTCATGGGGAAGAAGGGGCAGAAACTGCCCAAAAACGTTGGGACGAGGTTTTCCGTAGCAAGGGCGATGGCATCCCGGAAGACATCCCGGAGCAGAAGCTGAACGAAGAAATGCGCGTGCTCGATATTCTACGCGATGCCAAACTGGTCGGGAGCGGTAAAGAATTCAAGCAACTTGTCCAGAACGGTGGCATCCGTCTGGATAGCGAAAAGATTGACGACCCGCAGTTGTCGATCTCGCCGTCTAATTTGCCGGTCGTCTTGCAGGTAGGCAAGCGTAAATTCCTGCGACTCGTCAAAGAATAGGCGACGCGTCGAAATCGTCTATGTTGTAAATCAAAACGAGTGACCATCTGGCCACTCGTTTTTGCATAACATATTTTATGCAGTTGTCAGGATCGGTTCCGGCTCTTTGTTTTCAGTCTTATTGCGGATACGACGATAAACCAGGTATGCGATCCCGGCATAGAACGCAATCGATAGCGGCTTGAAGATCGCCTTAATCGACCTCTTCTTTTTGGGTTCTTCTGCGCTTTCAACGACAGTTTCTTCGTTCTTCAATTCTTTTTCTTCGTCTTTCATGATGTCCCCCAAATGATAAAAAACGGCTCATACTACAAATAAATATACGTAATGGGGTGTTTCTTTGTTGCACTTGCAGTTGCACTTGATTTAGAAATAATTCTAGGTCGCAAAGATAAGTATTTGCTTCAATCAGTATATGAAATATCCTAATAGGTAGGCAATAAAAAAGAGCCGGATTGGCTCTTTTGTCATATGGCTATGGTGAATTTTGGTCAAATCGGCTGTTTTTTTAGCTTATTTGTCGCGCTGTGACCAGGTGAGTTGCTCCCGGACCTGCAAATCCGTATGGCGGATTTTCATAGCCAGGTCAGCAGCCAGGTTACGCATGAGTTTGTACCCCAACTGTGGGTACATGTCACAAAGCATCATCAGTTTTTCACGCGGGATAACAATCAAGTGGGTATTGGGCTTCATGCAGCGTGCGCCTGCTGAGCGCAATCCCTGGTCAACCAACGTGACTTCTCCAAAGGACTGGCCACGGCGCAAGGTTGCAATCGTGTGTGGCCCACTGCTATCGGAGCCGATAATCGCGGGATCAACCTGGATAGCGACTTCGCCTTCAGCAATGATATACATCTCACCACCAGCTGTATTTTCTTCGAAAATGGTGTCGCCCATCTGGTAGTAGTTTTCGCTACATATCGATGCAATCAGCTCCAACTGGGTGGTGCTCAGTTCATCGAAGATGTCTGCTTGGGCTAAAATGGTGGCAACAGACATCGACTTCTCCTATGATAGCTGAGGATAGATAACCGAATTGTAGCACACTTATGTCCGCCTGCAACGGTCCTATCATACATAGTGACGATTGATAAAATCGCCACAAAGCCAACCCGAAAAGAAGCCAGTTAGCGAGCCAAATATCGTTATGGAATTAAGAGATCAACCCGTTGAATATCACATTTGGGGCCGTGAATTCATTGACAATGCCTCGATTGAGCAGCTTGAATCCGCAGCGCGCCTGCCAATCGCGGTATCTGCTGCCCTTATGCCGGATGCCCATGTTGGCTACGGGCTGCCAATTGGAGGTGTGCTGGCCACGGAAAATGCGGTTATTCCCTATGCAGTTGGTGTTGACATCGCTTGTCGGATGCGGCTTTCCGTCTACGATGTCAAATCCCAGATGCTAAAAGCGCACAAATCTCGCCTGGAAAAAGCACTCAAGCGTGAAACACGCTTTGGCGCGGGCAAGGCCTGGTCAACAAAGGACCGCGCCCATCATGAAGTACTGGACGAAAGCACCTGGCGCGATACATCTCTGCTGCGTGGCCTGCACGATAAAGCCTATGGTCAGCTCGGGACCAGTGGCTCTGGCAATCACTTTGTCGAGTTTGGCCTGATTGACATCCTCCATGCCGACAATGCCTTGGACTTGCCCATTGGCCAGTACATTGGTCTGCTATCGCATTCTGGTTCACGCGGGGTCGGCTACCAGATTGCTGATCACTATTCCAAGCTGGCGATGGCTACCTGGCCCGACCTCGACAAATCCGTGAGAAATCTGGCATGGCTGAGTATGGATAGCGAAGAGGGCCAGGAATATTGGAACGCAATGCAGCTTGCAGGCCGCTTCGCCGCTGCTAACCATGAAGTGATTCATCAGCGCATAGCCAAAGCAATTGGCTGGGATGTAGCAGCGACGGTCGAAAATCACCATAACTTCGCCTGGGAAGAAGTCCACAATGGCAAAAAAGTTATTGTGCATCGTAAAGGCGCGACCCCGGCAGGGGAGAGCGTTCTGGGTATTATTCCGGGTTCAATGGGCGATGCGGGTTATGTGGTTGAGGGATTAGCCAATGAGCAGTCGCTGAAATCCGCTTCACATGGGGCAGGCCGCATCATGAGCCGCAGTCAGGCACGCAAACAGATCACGCGCAATATGATCCGTTCCTATCTAAAAGACCGAGATGTCACTCTGTTCGGTGGCGATACCGACGAAGCGCCGCACGTTTACAAGCGCATTGACGACATTATCGCCGCTCAGGATGATTTGATTAAGGTCGTTGCGCGTTTTACGCCGCGTATCGTACGTATGGATGGCAAATAGAAAACGCTGCCTTAATTCACGCGCCAATCGGCTATCGTACGGAAGCGATCCGATGGCTGGCCGATAAAGCTCATCTGCACGCCATCGACATTGTCGCGGACGGCATACGTAAACAGCGGATAATACAGCGGAATCGCAATGGCGCGTTCTACGAATAGGCTCTGGAACTGATGATACAACGGCAGTCGATTGGGACCGAGCGCGTTGCGACGTGCGCGCTCCAAAATCTCACTGATGCGATCATCGGCCACTGCGCCATAGTTCAATCCATCGGGGGCTTGCCCGATATGCCAGTACGCATATTCGTCCGGGTCAGATCCCAGGTCGTATTGCACAATGTCTGCGTCAAAATCTCCGTCGAGTAGCCGCTGCTGGTATACAGCGTCATCCACAGCTTCGACTGAAATACTCAGGTTCAAGGATTGCCAACGTTGCGCGTAGTCAGTCGCGATGGCGATCAGTGCATCATTCTGCGGCACCATAATCGTAAATGCATAGATGACGCCAGATTCTGTACTGGTGTCTTCGGCAGTCTCTTCCACAGGGGCTTCTGAGTCTGTTTCGTCTGTTGCTGCTTCGTCCTCAGCTGGAGTCTGCCGCAGCAGGCTGATATTCTGGATGAAATCCTGCGCCCGTTGTAGATCAACGCCGGGCCAGTTCAAGTCTTGTTGATAGGCCCAGGAAGTCGGCACAAGCGGCCCATTGGCGACAATCGCCTGATTGCTTAACTGGGCATTGATGGCTGGCTCACGGTCTAGCCCCAGTTGCAGCGCCCACCGCACCCGTTGTTCACTGAAGAACTTGCGGTCGTCCGGCTCATCCCAATTGAAGATCAACATGCCGACTTCCGGTGCAATGGCTGTATAAGCTTCGACACCCGGCAAATTGATGAGTTGTAGCCGCTGGGGCATCGTCTGTGTGGCCAATCCATCGACCTGACCATTTGCCAGAGCTGTTTGTGCGGCATCAAATGTATCGAACAGGGCGAATTGTAGGTACGTCACATCATAAGCTGGCGCATCACTCCGCGACGCATAATTTGGAGCAGCTACCAGGTCAACTGCATCAATAGCTTCCCCATCTGCTGAGCGCAAACTTGCTAGTTGATAGGGGCCTGTACCAATCGGCGACAGGTTGAAAGGGTGATTGAGCAAATCACTGGC
The DNA here is from genome assembly GCA_002699585.1 of Anaerolineaceae bacterium. Lineage (GTDB taxonomy): Bacteria > Chloroflexota > Anaerolineae > Aggregatilineales > Phototrophicaceae > Phototrophicus. Next base: position 407,509 of record PABP01000021.1, read on the forward strand.
CTGGATGCCGTCCAGTGCGTGCTTGGGCAAAATGCCTATCGACAGGGCATCTGCAAAACTGGCAAGCGGCTGCGTCAATTGGAAACGCATCAGATAGTCGCCTAGTTTTTCGATCTCAATCGTCTCCCAGAATGCCGAAACTTGACTGGGGCCAGGATACGTTTCATCAGCGAGCAGTGCCATCGTGAAGATGACATCATCAGCCGTAAAAGGGATGCCATCTTGCCACAGCACATCGTCACGCAGTTCAAAGACATATTCCAACCCATTGCCAGAAACAGTCCATGACTTGGCTAGGGCTGCTGATGGTTCGCCGAAATCATTGGTCTTGACGAGACCCTCGAAGATGAGTGAGGTGATATCTTCCTCTACACGATTGCCAATCGCCAGCAGCGGATTTAGCCGTTGGACTTGTCCGACGACCGCTTCAACAAAGGTATTGCTTGCAGAGCGCGTCGTTGTTACGGCTTGGACCTGTGCAGTTTCATTAGGGAGTGTCGCTGCTGGAGCCGGGGTAGCAATCTCAGATTGGGTTGTCGCTGGGGTAGCAATCTCGCCTGTGACTGAGTTCGTTGGGGTTGCCGTTGGCTCGACAGGTGTGTCAGGTTGGCGGAACATCCTGAAGCCAACCGCTATCGCGAATATGCTCCCTGCGACCACCAACGCTAGAATTTGCCAGCGATATTGTCGCATTGATGTACTCCTACCTGCATCATGAACGAAGTGCAACAAAACATATCGCAACCTGCTTTAAGATTGCGTTGGCGCGATATGTTTGTGATTTAGTGTGCGCTATTGACTGTGAAGCCACAATGGAGCAGTTACGGGGTCGCTATTGGCTAGCAAGATTTACTGGCTAGCGACAACTGAGAATAGCGAAATACCCATAAAGGCGATACACAAGAACACGGTAATCCGAAAAATCGTCTTTTCCAGACCGCGCCGCGTCCGTGCAATGCCGCCGCCTGCATCGCCACTGAGTAAGCTACCAAGGGCATTGCCCTTGACTTGGAGCATAATCAAGATGACCAAGATCACTGAGATAATGATCATTGCAATTTGGGTAATTGTTGCCATGCGGCGACTCTCCTCTAAAACAAATAACTCGGATGAAACTGCGGGCAGTATAGCATGGCCATAAACACTTGCCTAGACAAAGGTATGCACCGTGCAGAAAGCGAAGGGGAACCGTCACATTGACGATTCCCCATTTTTAGCGGTATTGGCTCGCAGATGATGCCTAGTTGTCAGCCGTCAGGAACTCAAGTGCGGCGTTCAACTGCGGATCTTCGCCTTCCATCTCTTCGATAGTTTCCGGGTTCCACTCGACGAGCACATCCGGTTCCACACCAATATCATGGATCCAGTTGCGGTCCGGCAGCAAATAGCGTGCGATTGTCAGACGCAAGCCGCCACCATTGTCCAATGGCTGGATTGTCTGGACCGTACCTTTGCCGAATGTCGTTTCGCCAATCAAGGTAGCAACCTGGCTGACTTTCATCGCACCGCTTACCAACTCGGATGCACTCGCGCTGCCTTCATCAACGAGTACCACGATCGGTACCTGGATGTTGGCATAATCTCCGGTTGCCTCAAAGACTTCTTCGGTGCCATCGCCGAACGCTTCATAAAGAATCGTGCCATCTTCAATGAACAGGCTAGCTACATCAATCGCTGAGCGCAGCAACCCACCTGGATTACCTCGCAGGTCGAAGATCAAGCCTGCACGGTTGTTGACATCCAGTTCGTCGATTGCTTCTTGAATGGCTGCACTCGCATTGCCATTGAACTCGGTAAGCTCAATATAGGCAATATCTCCATCAAGGATTTCGCTGGTTACAATCGGCACACTGAAGCGGACACGGGTAATGGTTAGCTCGATGAATTCTTCATCACGTTTAAAAGTGATGGTCACGTCTGTACCGGCTGGCCCACGTACGATGCCTGCCAGTTCGGTCTGGTTCATGCCAGCGACACTCTCTCCATCGACTTCCCAGAAGATGTCGCCAGGGAGTACGCCGGCTTGCCGTGCTGCGGCACCTTCCAGCACATTGACGACTTCGATTTCACCCGTTTCTTCATTCGTGCGGATGACAACGCCGATGCCTTCAACATCACCACTCAGGTCGGTGTTGAACATATCGTACATCGTCGGGGCCATATAGCCGCTGTACTGGTCACCGAGCGAATCGACCATCCCCTGGATGGCCCCATCGACCAGATCAGGCACTTCAACGATGTCAGCATCAACATACTCGGATTGAATTAGATTGAAGACCTGGTACAGCGGGGCGAAAGCATCTTCTGTATCGCCGAATGCTGTTTGGGCGACACTTGGCGTGTTAAGATTGCCTAATGCGAACCCAGCAGTGAACACAGCCAGGAACAACAGCACTGACTGGATTTTGGTTGCGTGTTTACGAATTGTTGCCATATATGAAAACTCCGAAAACCTTCGGTAAAAAGCGTAAACTAAAAATAGTATAGACGTATTGTGTACTTATGAACAGTAAATGAGTATGTCATTCATTTAAACCATTTACATAAACTATTTACAGTCTGTTTTTGTCAATTTTGATCTGAATGAACGACCACATAGGGATGCAATCTATGGGATCAAAGACGAATGTGGAGAAATGTACAGGTCTCATCACGGGCCTTGCTATCGCGGAAATGCTATCTACAGGTCAGTTGCAGATCAAAGTTCGGGATAGTTCCGAGACTAAGCCACACTATACAGACAACGCTGTTCTGGGGCCAGTGACGCGCACTTTGCTCGATCAGCCGATCTCTGCTTTCCAGCGAATGCTGGATGCAACTCTCGGACTGCAAGAATTATTGTATCTGATGGCAATGGAAACACTCAGGCCACAACTTCTCTCTGATTTGTTATCTCGCTTGCATCCATTGCCTGCGATGGAACAATCCCTGCATCGTATTGGGCATGTCATCGGATGGGGCAGTGAATTACGCGCTATCAAGCATATTCGTGCCAGCGGTATTGATGATGATGCGCTTCCGCTGTCTCTCTACTACATGCTGCGTTACGACGAAGTCCCGATTGAGGGAGTCATGATGGCCGCTCAAACGGCAGAGTCACGTCGTATAGCCCATGTTGTTGGTATGGCGATGGGCTTGCAACACGGGATACATGTTTTTCCACAGGTATGGCGAGATGGGCTGCCGCAATATGATCTGCTCATTGAGATAGCGACCGCAAATTCTGACCATTGGATTGACATACTCAGTTAGCAAGCCAGAAATTCATGACTTTGCCCAAAACAGGCCAAATATAGCTGTAGTTTCCGTTGTCTTTTGGCGTCGTCCACGCTATACTAGAATGCAGTTGTTGACCAGGGGAGCCTGATTCTCAGGCTGAGAGGGTGTGTTTTCACACCGACCCTATGAACCTGATCCGGGTTGTACCGGCGTAGGAAGTGTCGAGGGCTATATGTGTAACGCCACCCCTGATACACCCTGCCAGGGGTGGTTTCTGTTTATAACCTCTTCTCATCATCCTCCAACAACCACAATCTGTTTTATTTGTACACTTGCTTCTGAAGGAGCAAAATGATGAATCGTATATCTCGATTGATGTTGGGCATCGGGTTGGCTTTGCTGACGACTGTGGGCGTCATTGCCCAGGATGAACCAACTACCTTAACCGTTTTGACGCATGACAGCTTCAATATCTCGGAAGATGTGCTTGCGGCATTCCAGGAAGAAACAGGCATCGAAGTCGAAATCCTGCGTGGGGGTGACGCAGGACAAATCGTGAATCAATCCATTTTGACAGCAGGCAATCCGCTAGCCGATGTGCTCTATGGTGTTGATAACACCTTCCTGAGCCGTGCGCTGGATGCCGAAATCTTCCTGCCGTATGAGTCATCTGCACTGGAAACAGTCGATCCACGCTTCTTGACAGAAGACGTCGACTCTGTAACGCCGGTGGATTACGGTGATGTGTGTATCAACTATGATGTGGCTTACTTTGAGGAGAATGAACTGGATCTCCCTAGCTCGCTGGCCGATTTAGCAGACCCACAATACAATGGCCTGCTAGTTGTAGAAAATCCAGCGACATCCTCGCCAGGGCTGGCGTTTTTGGCTGCAACCGTTGCTGAATTTGGTGAAGAAGGTGACTATACTTACCTCGACTACTGGACCGAGCTAGTCGAAAATGGCGTACTCATCACCGATGGCTGGAGCGATGCCTACTACGCTAACTTTACTGCCGCTAGCGAGGATGGCACCTATCCTATGGTCGTGAGCTATGCCAGCAGCCCGCCAGTTACCTACGATGAAGAGATTGGCGCTGCGACAACGGAAAGCATTGTTGCCGATGGCATGTGTTTCCGTCAGATCGAATATGTCGGTATTCTCGATGGTACCGATAACCTTGAAGCCGCACAGCAGTTCGTTGACTTCATGTTGAGTGAAGCCTTCCAGGCGGACTTGCCGCTACAGATGTATGTCTTCCCCGTTGTGGAGGATGTCGAACTGCCGGAGTTGTTCGCGGACTACGCACAGATTCCAGAGAATCCTGTTGTCGTAGACCCTGCAGACATCGAAGAGAATCGCGAAGCGTGGATTCAAGCCTGGACTGAAACTGTCCTGCGATGAATACGATATGGCGTTGGGGGCGGTATGGGCTTTTTGCCCTGCCGCTTCTATTTTTTGGTCTATTTTATGTCTACCCCGTAGCGACGATATTTGATATTAGCTTTCGCCCGGATGGTGTTCTCGATCTGAGTGGCTTTGTCTCGATTGCAACCTCAGCCTACTATCGGGATACGCTCGTTTTCACGGTTTATCAGGCCACGTTATCGACTTTTTTCACCATCCTTCTGGTGTTGCCAGGGGCCTATGTCTTCGTCCACTACAAATTCCCTGGGCGCTCTTTGCTGCTCTCACTGTCCACGCTGCCTTTCGTCCTGCCGACTGTGGTCGTTGCAACGGCGTTTTTGGCGTTGGTGGGTCCACGCGGCCTATTGAACACAGCCTTGATGAACTGGTTCAACCTGGAAACACCACCGATTGCCTTGCAGCAAACTCTAACGCTGATTCTGATCGTACACGTGTTTTACAACTATTCGGTCGCCCTGCGCATTATTGTCGCTTACTGGTCGAGCATCTCGTCGCGTATTGAGGATGCCGCCAGCGTATTAGGGGCTAGCAATTGGCAACTCTGGTGGAAAATTCGTTTGCCATTGTTGCGTTCGGCGATTTTTGCAGCAGCTTTGCTGGTATTCATTTTTACGTTCACAAGCTTCGGCGTTGTCCTGATTTTGGGTGGCATCCGTTTTGCCACGCTGGAAGTGCAAATCTACTATCAGACAGTGAATTTGCTCAATCTGCCAACAGCCGCTGCTTTGTCTCTGGTACAGATCTTCATCATGCTGCTGGCCATGCTATATTACGCGCGGCTCCAGCGCCAGATTGCGACCAACCAGACGGTCGTCCCTATCAAACCGAAGAAAGCCAAAACCTGGCGGACTCGCCTGCTGGTGGGTGTGAACTTGTTCGTCATGTTAGCGCTCCTGTTGATGCCGTTACTCGCGCTGGTTATTCGCTCCTTATGGATTGATGGTGCCATCTCTTTTGAGTATTACACTTTACTAGGGGAAAACGTCCGCAATTCGATTCTCTTTGTGCCGCCATCCCACGCCATTGCCAATAGCATCGCCTTTGGTTTGATGACCACATTAATGGCTGTCATCCTGGGAACGTTGTTAGCCTATATTATTGGGGACCGGCTTCTGCCTGCCAGGGTAGGCCGTTTTATCGATCCCTTGATTATGCTGCCCTTGGCCACGAGCGCCGTCACGTTGGGTCTCGGCTTCATTCTGGCTCTGGATGAATCGCCGCTAAACCTGCGTACATCCTGGGTGCTTGTCCCGATTGCCCATAGCTTGGTGGCGACGCCATTTGTGACGCGCAGCGTCTTGCCTGCTATGCGCCAGATCCCACCGAGCTTGCCAGAAGCTGCCCAGGTCTTAGGTGCATCGCCATTGCGTATCTGGCGGCGCATTGAACTGCCGCTGCTGTCGCGCTCGCTGGTTGTAGGCGCGACTTTTGCGTTTGCCATCAGTCTGGGTGAATTCGGCGCATCTGTATTCGTAGCTCGCCCCGATACCCCGACCATGCCGCTCATCATTTATCGGTTGCTTGGCCAGCCGGGGACGACGAACTATGGTCAGGCGCTGGCGATGAGCGTCATCTTGCTGCTGGTTTGTCTGGCGAGTTTCCTGCTTATTGAGCGTTTCCGTGATGTCGGAGTAGGGGAATTTTGATGCTCGACCTGAAAAATATTCATCTTCACTATGATGCGACCGAAGTGCTCAAGGGCGTTTCTTTGCATATCAAGCAGGGCGAAATCATCTGTTTACTGGGGCAAAGTGGCAGCGGTAAGACCTCTTTGCTGCGTGTGATTGCTGGCCTGGAACAGGAAAGCCAGGGGAGTATCACACTGGCAGGCGAGCCATTGAACGGCCTGAAACCGCAACAGCGCCAGGTTGGGTTGATGTTTCAGGATTATGCGCTCTTCCCGCATATGACCGTCGCCCAGAATGTTGCCTTTGGCTTGAAATCTGATACAAAGAATAAGCAAACGGTCAACCAGCGTGTTGATGAACTGCTGCATCTAGTTCGTTTGGATGGCTACCAGGATCGGGCGATTGATCAGCTTTCTGGTGGGGAGCAGCAGCGCGTTGCTTTGGCGCGTAGTCTGGCACCCCGTCCGCGCTTGCTCATGCTCGATGAACCCCTTGGCTCCCTGGATGCTGGCTTGCGTGAAACTCTCGTTCGTGAATTGCATCACATCATCAAGTCAGCCAATTTGACAGCTATCTATGTAACACACGACCAGCAGGAGGCGTTCGTCATCGCTGATCGCATCGCCATCATGCATCAAGGTACAATTGCTCAGATTGATACACCCCAAAATATATACTATCGACCCAAGTCTCGGTTTGTTGTCGAATTCCTCGGCTTGCAAAACATCGTAACAGCCGATTGCAGGCTCGTCATGCAGTTGCTCGATGGCCAACCCAATAGTGATTCGTATCTTGTTCATCCTAAAGGTATTTTCTTGGTGGATGAGGGAATTTCTGCTAATGTCGTTGAAATCACGTTCTCAGGTGACCGCACGCAGCTTCTTGTCGATGTGCCCCAATGTGGAACGTGGCGTTTCTCCGTTTACGATCCCGCGATTCGCTTAGAAGTTGGCCAGCAAGTATTCTTGAACGTGGACCCGCAGTTCATCGTTCCGCTTGAGTCATGATGACATCCTGACACATAAAAAACGCCCTCATCATGAGGGCGTTTTCATAACCATAAATTGGCCGTATGCCTATATATCCAGATTCTTGACCTGCTTGGCATTCGTCTGTATGAAGCGGCGACGCGGCGGTACGCTGCTGCCCATCAACATATCGAATACCCGGTCCGCTTCCGCAGCATCGTCAATTGTCACCTGCAACAGCGTGCGGTTTTCTGGGTCCATTGTGGTTTCCCACAGTTGGTCCGGGTTCATCTCACCCAGACCTTTGTAGCGCTGGAACGATACACGATCTGGATTCTTGTAGTTCTTCAACGCCTCGACTAATAGTTCAGCGTCGTTGAAGCCCGCTCTCGGATAGACATATTCTTGCTGCCGACCCTGTTTGAACAGGTAAATGGGCGGTTGGGCAATGTAGAGATGGCCATCCTGAATCAGCGGCAGCATGTGGCGGAAGAAGAATGTCAACAGCAACGTACGGATATGGCTACCATCGACGTCAGCATCCGTCATGATAATGACGCGGCCATATCGTAACTTGCTGATGTCAAAGTCTTCGTGGATACCAGTTCCCAATGCCGAGATCAACGATTTGACTTCGTTGTTATCGAGAATTTTGTCCAACCGGGCGCGCTCCGTATTGAGGATTTTACCGCGCAACGGCAGGATCGCCTGGAAGTGGCGGTCGCGCCCTTGCTTGGCGGAGCCACCTGCGGAGTCACCCTCAACGATGTAGATTTCGGCATCATCACCATGATCGGAGCAATCAGCGAGTTTACCGGGTAGCGTGCTGCTTTCCAGCAGGCTGGGGCCGCTGCGCACCAGATCGCGGGCTTTACGGGCGGCTTCACGGGCACGCTTGCTCGTCATACACTTGTCGATGATGCGGCGGGCATCCCGTGAATTGAGTTCCAGGAACTCATTGAAGGCATCCGTCACGACTTGCGAAACGGCACCCTGTACTTCCTGATTGAGCAGCTTGACCTTGGTCTGGCTTTCAAACTGCGGGTCTGGGTGCTTGACGCTGACGATAGCCGTTAAGCCTTCCAGAGTGTCATTACCACTGAAATTGGAATCGCGCTCTTTAAGGATGCTTGCCTTACGTGCATAACGATTGATGACACCCGTAATGGATGAGCGCAAACCGGTGATGTGCGTACCCCCATCTGGCGTGTTGATGGTATTCGTAAAGGCCAACTCTGTGGTTGTGGAGCCATCCGTATATTGGAAGGCGACTTCAACGCCGACTGTATAGGGATTACCTTGCTTGTCTTCAAAGTCAATGTCGCGCTCGGCATGGACGATGTCATGCAGAGGTTTGCGATTGCGATTGAGATAGCGGACGAAAGAGCGCAGTCCGCCGTCAAAATAGAAGGTGATTTCGCGTGGCAGTGGCTTCACACGTTGATCGATCAGCGAAATGGTCACCTTTGGCGTGACAAACGCCATCTCACGGAAGCGTGTTGCCAGCGTCTGATAGCTGAAGTCGTTCTGGTCCATGATGCCATAATCGGGCCAGAAACGGATCGTCGTACCTGTAGGCTCGCCTTTTTTCAGCTTACGGATCTCTTCGACATCTGATTGACGAAGACCCTCTTTAAATATCTGCCGATACATTACGCCGTTACGGTAGACTTCGGCATGTAACTCAGCGGAAAGGGCATTCACTGCGGATACACCCACACCGTGCAAACCACCGCTGACTTTGTAGGCGTTGCTGTCGAACTTACCGCCCATGCCGATCTTGGTCATAACGCCTTCTAGCGTCGAGATGCCAAGCTCTTTGTTCATACCGACCGGAATACCGGCCCCATTGTCAGAGATGGCTACCGATCCATCATCATGTAACACAATCTGAACATGGTCACAACGGCCTGCAAGTGCTTCATCTATTGAGTTATCGACTACTTCATAAATGAGGTGGTGAAGTGCGCGTATATCTGTACCGCCGACATACATACCTGGCCGCAAGCGAACATGCTCGCGCGGGTCCAGATACTTAATGTTCTCCTCACTGTATGTGGCACTTGCTGCCCCATTTTTGGCTTCTGGCGGCATGGTAACTCCTCATATCATCTGGTTGGATTGCCAGCAACTATCAATTTGAAGAATGGTGAAGGACTTGTCAGAGGATAGTCCCTAGTAGCTATAAAACCGTACCGTTAGTACCGATAAATTATACTATAGACCGGCTTCTGGCACAATCCTGGGGATGGAAAATATGTTCGTATATGATTGGCGTTGACAGGAGCGAACGGGTTTCGTATGCTTATGCGCAGTAACAATTTTGCCTCCGTAGCTCAGCGGATAGAGCTGTTGCCTTCTAAGCAAAGGGTCGTAGGTTCGATTCCTACCGGGGGCGCATAATAAGAAAAACGCCCATGCAATGCGTGGGCGTTTTTTGGGCTATGCTACAGATGCCATTACGACATAATCTTGTTGTACATATCTATCGTCTGATTGGACAGCTTTTTGCCCTGAACTTTGTAGGCTTTTTCCAATTGCTGATAGTGGGCAGCCGCTTCGCCACGTCGCCCTAGATCGTTATAGAGGGCGATTACCGCGCGATGCACGTCTTCGCGATCATAGGCTTCGTCTATCGCACTACGATACAGCTTGAGCGCTGTTTCGCCCTTGCCGCGCTCCTGCCAGGTTTTTGCCATGCCGGTTACTGCTTCGATATAGCCTGTACGCATCGCTTCTTGACGGTCCAAAATCCAGACCTCATCATGCCCCTGTAAAAACGGCCCATTGTACAAGTCAATCACACGCTGCCACGCTTCGAACTGTTCTTCGCCTTCCGCGTAACGACCCTTCACCAGTGTTTCGACGAAGTCAACCACATCATAGTAGACTGTCAGCTCAGGATTGATCTGGTAGTAGTTTTCAGTGTGTAGTAGCACATCTAGATCAAGAGCTTTGTGTAAACGACGTTTGGTCACATGGAAGACGTTAACGGCCTGGTCCATGTCAAGGTTGGGCCAGAACGCCCCACAGATTTCAGCGCGTGTGACGACAGGACGGTCGAGCGCATAAAATAGCAAAAGGCGCGGCAGGTGACCTTCCCAGGAATCAACCGGTTCGCCGTTTAACGTGACGAAACCGGGGCCAAGCGCACTTATCTCTAAATTGTACTTGTCATACGTATGTGGCCCGTAAATATCGCTTGTGATGAGCACATCGTCTTTTAGAATGATCGCCTGGTTTTTTGCGACCATCGACAGCCAGGGTAGGCGTGGCATCGTGCGGCTGTTGATGATCAGCTTGCAATGTGCAGGCAGACGGTCAGCCAAATACTCAACAAATCGGTTGATGTCATTGGCATTATCACTACGGTCATATTCGTCCAGGATTAAAACAAACGGATCATCCGATAGCTCACTGATTTCGAGAACCATAGCGTCCAGCACGCGGTCAACATCTGCCGCGAAGTTTTGATGGAGCTGGTAAGGTAGCATATAAAGATGCCGACCGAACGTTGGATGCTGTGTCGACATATCATGTGCGAAGCTCTCGATGAAAGATTGAAGATTAGTATCGTTCTCACCTAAAGCATAGTAGAACGTTTTTGTATTAGAATCTTTGAAGAGTTGTGCAATCAATACGGACCGCAGACGACTTTGAGGGTGTAATAAGACTACCTGATGGCCGTCTGAGTATTTGAGGAAGGATTCGTAAGCTTGTTGCACAGCGTTTTGTAAGGTCATTGCTTCATCTTTCTTAATGATTCTGCTTAGTGGCGTGCAGTATATCATATCATGCATATCAAGTAAGTACAAAATTATGAGGATTTTACCAATTTCTAAGGCAATGGCATTCATAGAGCGGTAAGTATAAGTACGTAAATTCGTCAACAGTATTAAGGATTGCACAGTGACCGACACGTCCTTCGATCAGAATCCTAAACCCCATCGACCTTTCGGCGTTAGCTTGGCCATTTTGCTTAGCCTGATGATCTTTGTTCTTATCCCGATGGTCCTTGTCGTATTTTTCGTGGCAAGCAATGATGTTTTCTACCGAATTGAATCGCAGGCTATGGCTGGTGTAGACATCAACGGCATGGACCCGCAATCGTTTATCGTTGCGAGTATCGTTGCGGCAGTTGTGCTTGTGCTTGGTTTGGCTGCATGGCGCGTGCGGTCGGAGTGGATTCGGCGTTTCTATTCAGCCAGCGTGCTGATTGCTGGCATATTGGCAACGGCCGCGTTGGTACTCTCAGTTCAAACCGGGTCAGATTTGCAAAATGGCATTGACTCCATGACGCAGGCTGCACGCGATAATGTAGCCATCTTCGTCATCGTTATTGTTGCCGTCACAGCATTTATCGTATGGATGATGCAGCGCTGGTCGGCCAAAGCCTTTTATCGTGGTCATTACACAGAAGAAGACTTTATCCGCATTCAAAAGACCTATGAGGATGCTTAGGAGCCAGCAACAAAAAAACGGACCCTGCGGCCCGTTTTATCTTTTGCGATGTTGACGTGATGCCGATGTCCTAGACTTCTTCAGTCTCCAGCCGGATGAGTTCGCGGCGCAGCGTCTTGCCGACAGTACTCTTTGGTAACTCATCAATGAAGGAAATCCGGCGCGGAATCTCGTACTGGGCCAATTTGTCTTTCAGGAACGCGATAATTTCCTGGTCCGTAACGGTTGTATCCGGCTTTCTAACGATCCAGGCTTTTAGGGCTTCCTGACCTGGTTTTGATGGGTGCGAAATAGCAGCTACGCCCACCTCGAGCACATCAGGATGAGCTTTGATGGCTTTCTCTACAGCATTCGGATAGACATTGAAACCACCAATCAGGGCCATATCTTTCTTACGGTCCACGATATAGAAGTAACCGTCTTCGTCCATCCGGGCGATGTCACCCGTGAACAACCACTTCTTGCCGTCTTTTTCTCGTAAAGCATTGGCAGTTTCTGTTGGCATCTTATGATAGCCCACCATCAAGTTCGGGCTATGGATGGCAAGCTCGCCAATGTCACCAACTGGGACGTCTGTCTCGCCATCATCCAGGCTGACAATACGGCATTCCACATCAGACAAGGGCAACCCAATCGAACCCCGACGATTTTCCTTGAAGATCGGGTTGGAGTGCGTCGCTGTGGGCGTTTCGCTCATCCCATAGGCTTCGCGCACAGACCCACCGCTCAGGCGTTCAAATTCGTCTTTGACAGTCGGTGGCAATGGTGCCGATCCACTAATACACAGCTTCAGCGAACTGAGATCAATTTGGCCAGCTTGTACGCGCGGGTGATTGTTGATGGCGTTGTATAGCGCAGGCACGCCAGGGAATAACGTTGCCTTGTAGTGATTTAAGCACTCGATGACATCGTCAATATCGCGTGCATTGGGCACAAGCACGATCCTGCTCGACCGGAACACGCTCAGGCTGACGACTGCAACCAGACCGTATACATGGAAGAAGGGAATAGCCCCCAGGTAAATATCATCATGTCCATCACCGCAAACCAGGGTGATAAGCTCGTTTGCCATCAGCATGTTGGCGACCAAGGCTTTATGCTGGCCAACAGCCGCTTTGGGGATACCGGTTGTCCCGCCTGTGTATTGGAAGATGGCTATATCTTCTGGCGTTACCGTTACATTTGGCTTTTGACCCTGATACTTTGTCAGCACGTCCTGCAACCAGTAATCGCCAGTTGCAAGCGACTCAACCCGATGGCCTTCTTTTTTCTCGCGGGCGATAGTAAACAAAACACGCGCAATACCTGGCAGATATTCCTTGATATTGCTAACGATAACGGTCTTAAGTTTCGTTTCTGATTGAACTTGCTTGATTGTGTCGTAGAACAGAGTAAGTGTAAGCGCGAACTCGGCATCGCAATCATTAAGTTGATCGCGCATTTTGCCAGCAGGGTAAGTTGGATTCACTGCGGAAACAACGCCACCTGCTTTTAGGGTTGCATAAAAGCTGATTAAGAAGGCTACTGTGTTGGGCATCGCAATCGCGACACGATCACCCTTTTTGAGGCCCATGTCCACCAAGGCGGCTGCCAGCGCATCAGAAGCGTCATTGAGTTCAGCGTAAGTCACCTCAGCTGTCAAGCGACCCAATACGGGGATTTTAGCGGAGGTAATCAGCGCTGTCTTATTAGGAACGCGCTGTGCGTCTTCTTCCAGGAATTGATGCAGTGGCTTCTGCGGGTATTCAAGCGTTGGTTTGACAGCATCGTCCAAACTCTTGAGCCAGGGCTTGTCGAAATAAGTGATATTTTCTGACATAGCTTCCATAGAAATCTCCCAATAAGGCGATTATTTTGCAGGAACTTTAAGTTAGCCGATTATAGGTTAATAGTTATATAAAGGTCAAAGTTACTTTTGACTCGATTATAACAGGTAAAATGACGGTTTACCCAGTAAGCCACGCTTGCCACTCGGCAGGGAACTTGATGACCTGGCCCTCTTTATTCAGGCAAATGTGTTTGCTCATGCCTGTAACGAGTAGCTCGTCTGTTGTCTCATCCGTTAGTTCATAGCGGAAGGTCAGGCCACGGCTGCGGATTTGCTCCACCCAACAGCGGATGCGAATGCGCTGGTCATACCGTGCTGCGCGTACATATCGTGCCTGCACTTCTGTGACGGCCATATACTGGCCACCTTTTTCAAATTCCGCGTAGCTGCTACCACGTTGCCGCATATAGTGGCTGCGGCCTTCCTCAAAATAGACGATATAAGCCGCATGATGCACGATGCCCATCGCATCGGTTTCCGCATAACGCACATGGAATGTCGTCTCTGCGACAAAGGGCTGTGTTGCCATATCTGAGCCTTGTTTTGTAGTGTATTGACTATTTGTGCCGCTTCTCTAACTCTGCGAACACATCCTCAAGCGTAATATCCATGTCGGTCATCAGGACCAACACATGATAAAACAAATCCGATAGCTCCCCGATACGCTCTTGGTCGGTTTGTGCCAGGGCCGCGACGACAACCTCGGTCGCTTCTTCGCCCACTTTTTGGGCGATTTTGGGGCGGCCTTGTTCAAAGAGTAGGGCCGTATAACTGCCCTCTACGGGGTTAGCTTTGCGATCTTGGATAATCGTTTCCAGTCGATGAAGCATGTCCATGATTAAAGTTGCTCCGGTTTTTCTGCGAAATCAGTCATAGTACGGAAGAAACAGCTTGTGTTGTTGGTGTGGCAGGCGGGGCCATTGGCCTCCACCTGGATCAGCAAGACATCGGCGTCACAATCGACGTGCATAGCGATGACGCGCTGTGTATGGCCTGATGTTTCACCTTTGTGCCATAAAGTCGCCCGTGACCGACTGTAGAAGACCGTCTCGCCAATTTCGAGCGTTTTCTGCAAGGATTCGCGGTTCATCCAGGCCATCATCAACACATCTTTGCTGCTGTGGTCCTGAATAATTGCGGCGATTAAACCATCCTGATCCCATTTAAGGGTATTCAGAACATGCTCATCCAATAGTTGCATCGAGCCGCTCCCAACCTGTCATACGCACAGGGATACCATTGTCATGCAGATACTGTTTTAATTCAACGATGCGTAGCTCATTATAGTGAAATAAGCTCGCAGCCAGGGCCGCATCTGATTTGCCTTCCACCAGGGCATGCAAAAAGTGCTCTTTGCTGCCGGCCCCGCCGGAAGCAATCACCGGGATGGAAACGGCATCCGCGACAGATTCCAGCATTTCCAGGTCGTAACCGACCTTCGTGCCATCACGGTCCATGCTTGTCAGCAGGATTTCCCCCGCACCACGATCTTCGACCTGTTTGGCCCAATCGACCGCTTCCAAATCGGTTGGAATGCGCCCGCCGTTGATGTGGACCACCCAGCGACCATCCACGTATTTGGGGTCAATGGCGACGACGATGCACTGGCTACCGAAGGCCCAGGCCCCTTCATTGATGATGTCCGGATTTTTGACAGCGGCGCTGTTGATGCTGACTTTATCTGCCCCGGCTAGCAGTGTTTCCCGAATATCTTTGATGGTACGGATGCCGCCACCCACGCAGAAGGGAATAAAAATGCTATCTGCGACGTTGCGCACCATATCCAGGCGCGTCTCACGTGCTTCATGGGATGCCGTTATATCGAGGAAAACCAGCTCGTCAGCGCCCTCACGATCATAGACGATGGCTTGCTCGACCGGGTCGCCTGCATCGCGCAGATCAACGAAATTGACGCCTTTGACCACGCGGCCATCTTTCACATCCAGGCACGGAATAATACGTTTTGCCAGCATGGCTAATTCTCCTTGTTGATGGCGCTCAAAGCGGCTTCTAAGCTGAACAAACCCTGATACAGCGCCATACCGACGATAGCCCCGGCAACGCTGCCACTCTTTGATAATTGCACCAGCTCGTCAATGGTGCTGATGCCACCGCTGGCGATGACCTGCAATCCCGTTTTTTCAGCCAGTTCAATGGTGGCTTGGCCATTTGCCCCAGTTAGCATCCCATCGCGGGATACATCCGTAAATAGAGCATGTCGAACGCCGCGTGCGGCCATCGCCTGTCCAACTTCGACCGGGGTCAGTTCGCTGACTTCCGTCCAGCCGTGTGTCGTGACCTTGCCGTTACGGGCATCCAACGCCACACAAATGGCATCCGCACCAAATTTGTCGATGGCTGCTTCGACAACGTCCGGCTGTTTGAGGGCCAGTGTCCCCAGCACGACGCGGCTTGCACCCTGTTCCAGCACACTTTCGATGTCTGCTAGGCTGCGCAGCCCACCGCCGAATTGCACACTGAGGTCTGTTTGTTGCGCGACTTGCGCCAGAATGGCGCGATTGGCATTGGCTTCGGCAAAGGCCCCATCCAAGTTGACCATATGCAGCCAGGTCGCGCCCTGATCTTGCCATTTTTTGGCGGTCGTAACCGGGTCGTCACTAAAAACAGTTTGCTGGTTTGGGTCGCCTTCACGCAGTCGGACGACTTTGCCGCCGCGTAGGTCAATGGCCGGGTAAATAATCACAATTCTGCTCCAATCGATTCCAGCGCCAGGAAGTTGCGCAAGAGGGTCAGGCCGGTTTGCTGGCTCTTTTCTGGGTGGAACTGCACGCCGAAGATATTATCGCGGTGTACGCCAGCACAGAATGTGATGCCATAGTCGGTTTCAATCAGGATGTCCGATGCTTCGGCAGGTTCACAGTAGTAGCTGTGGACGAAGTAAGCATAATTGTCTTCGCTCAGGTTATCCAATAACGGCGAGGCCTGTTTGATGCTCAGTTGGTTCCAGCCCATGTGCGGCACTTTTAGATCCATTTCAGGGAAGCGTGTAACGTGCCCCGGCAAGATGCCTAGCCCTGCGTGGTCGCCCATTTCGTCGCTGCTCTCGAACAAGAATTGCATACCCAGGCAGATACCTAAATAGGGGATGCCGCTGGCAATAGCATCTTTCAATGGCTCGACCAAATCTTGCTTATGGAGCTGTGCCATCCCCGCGCCGAACGCGCCGACCCCCGGCAGAATAATGCGTTCCGCCCCTTCTAGCTGATCGGGTTCCTGCACCAATTGAACGTTCTCTGTTCCCAGATGATGGAGGGCATGGAGTACGCTGCGTAAATTTCCGGCGCCATAGTCGATTACAGCAAGTGTCATAGTGTCCTCCATATGGAAAAGCTCATATCACCCAAATTGTGGCTACAAAACCGATACAACGACTGCTACAAAGAAAAAACCTCGCATGGGCGAGGCTCGGATTCATGGGTTGACTTGCCGACAACAACCTAAATACGATCCACCACAGCCCAGATACTGTGTGTGCCAGTGTGATGGTGGTGGTGACGGGTCGTGTTCTGCATGATACGCAGTATAACAGCCTGAAATGGTGATTTCAACAAAATGATACAGAAATAACAAAATAAGGAATGAACAACATGGCGACAATAGCCTTACTGACCGATTTTGGCGTTGAAGATGTTTACGTGGGTGTGATGAAGGGCGTCATGAACACAATATGCCCAGATGCCAAGTTGATCGATATCACCCATGCCATTCCGCCACAGGACGTGCGCGGTGGGGCGCTGGCCTTGCTCGATGCTTACAGATACTTCCCGGAAGGCACGGTTTTCCTGGTTGTCGTCGATCCTGGTGTGGGCAGTGACCGCCTGCCGATTGCAGTGGCTTATGACGGTTACACGTTCATCGCCCCGGATAACGGCATCCTGACCTACTTGCTGGGTGGTCGTGAAGATTATCAGGTGCACGCCCTGACCAACCCCAAATATCAGCTCCCTGCTGCCAGCTCAACTTTCCATGGGCGTGACATTTTCGCACCGGCAGCGGCGCATGTTGCATCGGGCGTAGACATCGCCAAATTTGGCGAATCTCTGGTGTCCTTAGTAACGCTGCCACGTCCGACACTCACGATTGCCGAGGGCAAGATAATAGGCGAGGTTGTGCGTGTTGATCATTTTGGTAACAGTATCACCAGCATAGGGCGTCTTCAGTGGCGGGATGATAGCTGCCTTGTACTACAACCCAGGGACGATAGCGGACAATCTCTGACCATTGCATCCGGCTCAGCTCGTGTAAAAATCGGCAAGACGACGCTAACAGGCATTAAACATGCCTATCATGAGGTTGCCACTGGCGAGCTTGCTTTGCAGATAGATAGCACGGGCCAGCTAGAAGTCATGGTCAACCAGGGTAGCGCCGCTCAACGATTGGGCCTATCTGTAGGCGACCAGGTCACCCTCTACTATGAAACATGCGAGTCGATATAGGGGGCAGCATTGGGTCCCAATATGCGATTGTCATCAACCCGCTTTGTGATGCCCTGGCTGTCGAGGTGTTCCAGAAATGCAATGACGTACTTGCGCGATGACCGTAGCACATCGCGCAGGTCTTTTGCATCCGTACGGCCCTCTGATTGAATGCACTCAATGGTCGTGCGGACCATGTCGTGGTATGTATCTGTTAGGAAAACAATTTGTGGTGGAATCAATACCAGCGTCCCTTTTTCGACCAGCGCATAGAGAACTTCCTCGCCAACGACCGCACTCGCATCCTGAATAGAGGGTGGCATAGTCGGGTTGCTCTCGAAAAGTCCGATGAGCGTTTTGATTGCCTGTTCCTGTTGATGCGTGAAAGTGATCGTGTGGGATGCTAACCGGACCAGATCTTGTTCGGTCGCGATGTCGCCGTTCTGATGCAAAAAACCGTTGAACGTCTGGGCACTAACGTTAACCTTCTGCCGCAATGCTTCACGCGGCATGCCCAGTCGCAGCGGATATTTTTGATGATATTTTTCAAGTTCGGAATGTACATTTTGCAGCAGACCAAAATAGGCCGATGATGACCAGAATCGAACATCATCAAAAGCGATGATGCGCTCACTTTCTATTGCCGTCTGCAGGGCCATATTGAGCGTTTCCGCGTCGAGCTGTGTCTTTGTTTGCAATGCGTCTAGCGAAAGGGGTTCTTTGTCAGAAGCTGCCTCAACTAGGATATCTTCTGGCGAGCCTGCCAACTGGATTTCAAGTTGGTTAATAACATCGGCCTGGAAACGCTTCCAACGGTGGGCGGGCTGTGGGTTGATGACCAATCCGCCACCAATTGTCTGTGCAGGGGAGGGCGACCGCAGAATGAAGCGGTCCTTTGCGGACATTGCCAAGGGTTGGTCGAGAACGAGTTGCAGCCAGCCGGATTCTCCAGGGACGATTTGCTCATTAGCTAGCAAACGGACCCGCGCCTTAGCTTCTGCTGCCCCACAGAAAAATTTGACTTCTGAATTATGTCGGAGCGGCCAGGGCACATCGGGTAGATGTGTATACCAGCAGTCGATCATGTCGGATTCACCCAGTTTACCGGGTAGGCTCAGAACGTCACCACGCTGCAAATCTTGCTTGCTAAGGCCGCTGATGTTGACAGCCACACGGCTGCCGGGGTAAGCGGTCTCGACCTGCTCGTGATAGCTCTGTAAACCGCGGACACGCCCTGATTTGCGGGCTGGCTGTACCTCAATCTGGTCGCCAACATGGAGTTGCCCCCGGCTGAGTGTGCCCGTTACCACAGTTCCAAAGCCATCAATGCTAAACACGCGATCAATCGGCAGAACGGGCTGGTTGATGTTGAGGCGCGGCGGCATTGCTGCCAGTGCATGGCTCATGGTCTCGATGAGTGCATCGACACCTTCACCTGTGTATGCAGAAATCGGGCAAATCGGGATACCAGCGAATCGTGATTGTGCCAGGTGGTCGCTGACATCGGCAATCACAAGATGCAACCATTCTTCGTCGGGCACCAGATCAATCTTTGTCAGGGCGACAATCAGATTTTCAACGCCTAGCAAATCTAGGATTTGCAGGTGTTCTGTTGTCTGCGGCATGACGCCTTCGTCCGCGGCGATGACCAGCAGACCCAGGTCAATACCGCCGACGCCCGCCAGCATATTCTCGATGAAATCCCGGTGGCCGGGGACATCTACAACCCCGATGCGCTCACCATCTGGCAAATCGAACCAGGCGAAGCCCAGGTCGATGGTCAATTGCCGTTTCTTCTCTTCGATGAGTCGGTCAGGATCAATGCCTGTTAAGTAACGAACGAGTGTTGATTTGCCATGATCGACATGGCCAGCCGTGCCAATAATATGCATATGGATCAGCTATTGTTATTACTGGTCTGGACGCCGTTAATGGCTGCTGCTTCTGTCGTCGAAGTTGCTGTTAGACTGCTTTCTACACCTGTCTTATCGTACTCAAGCAGAAGGGCCTGATAGCGTTCGCGGTACAGTTGAGCACGTTCGCGTTCCAATCCCCAGATGCGCTTTAAGCTGTCTTCAAGCGGCGGGATGTCACCTTCGAGTTCTTCGATCCGCGTCACAAACTGTTCGAACTCTTTATCGTGATTGCGCCACACTTCGTCGCTAGAAAGCGTAAGTTGCTTCCAGCGCTTCTGGTCATCATCGCGCCAGTCATTCCATTCTTGACGGAAACGTTCTTCACTCAAGCGCTGCATTTCCGCAACTTCGTTGATGCGGCGTTCTAGACGATCACCGATACGCTCGAAGTCGTCAATGATGCGCTTCATATCGCGGTAGGCCTGCGCCCAGGATTCAAAGCGTTCGATATTCTCCTGCATAGCCGTATCGTGCGCGCTGAACTTCTTCATCAGGTCTTCGACCTGTTGGTCACGTTGCGACATCACCAGGCTTTGTGAATCAATAAACTGCTGGATTTGGTCACGGCGGTCGCGTTCGGTATTCTGGATTTCCTGGACGCGCCTTTCATTGCGTAGCGCCAGGTCTTCCAGCAGGTCCAGCTTAGGCCGGATGTTGTCTATCTGCTTCTTAACTTCCGGTAGTTCGGTTTCCGCTTCGGAAATGCGGCGTGCATCCTGGCGACGTTGTTCTTCCAGGAAGGCAAGCCGGCGGTCCGGTTCTTCTTGCTTTTTGTCGAGGTCATCCAAACGCTGCTGCAAAAT
This sequence comes from Anaerolineaceae bacterium, assembly GCA_002699585.1. GTDB lineage: Bacteria > Chloroflexota > Anaerolineae > Aggregatilineales > Phototrophicaceae > Phototrophicus. The sequence continues at coordinate 428,196 of PABP01000021.1, forward strand.
CAGCATTTGATCGACAACGCGGCTGCTTTCCGTTTTCAGCTCACCCAGGGATCCGGCATCGCGCTGAATCTTATCAAAGCGCTCTGTGAGATCACGAATGGTGCGCATGATACCTTCACGGTTCAGCTCATTGCGGCGCTCGGCTTCACGTTCAGCCGTTAAACGCCGAGATTCACTGCCTTCGAGCAGTTGCCGCATTTCGCCACGCAAGGATTCCAGCAAATCCGACTCGCGCCCGGGTGAACCCGTTTGTTCGCGCATCACCGTCTGGTCAGATTCAATATTGTTCAAGCGTCGCTGCAACGTATCTATCGTATCTGTTTGCTGGGCGAGGCGTTCTTCTAACGTGGCGATGGTAGTCTTATCCCGCCGCCGTTCTTCATCCAACCATTCAATCATCTGTGCCAGTTGGTTGATGTCCATAGTCTTGTTACCTCATATCACCCAAAGTTAGGGACTGACATAGACCGCACCTTCATTTACATTCTGACGTAGATGCGGTTGCTGAGTTCGCGGCGATTATAACATAGGCTTTCTAATGCAGGACATGTTACATTCGCTACATTGCTCTCTGTGAATTTAACCGTGTCGGTGTAGAATGCAAGGTATAGTTAACGTTTGTTGTAGATTGTGAGCGTGTTTTATGATGATAACGCGCGAAAAACTAGAGTCTTTCGAAGCAGCCAGCTTGGCCTCCTACGCTTTATTGAGCCAGGACAGCCAGGGACGAGTGTATCCCGACCATGAGCCGGAATACCGGACCGCTTTCCAGCGCGACCGCGACCGCATTGTGCATGCAGAAGCCTTCCGTAAACTGGAATATAAGACACAGGTATTCGTCAACGATGCCGGTGATTACTATCGCACACGTCTGACGCATACGCTGGAAGTTGCCCAGATTGGTCGCACGTTGGCCCGTGCTCTGGGTGCCAACGAAGATCTCGTTGAGACTATTTGCCTCGCCCATGACCTGGGGCATCCGCCTTTTGGTCACTCTGGTGAGTACATCCTCGATGAACTGATGGAAGAGCACGGTGGCTTTAATCACAATCACCAGAGCTATCGTGTCGTCACGGAGCTAGAGCAGCGTTATCCAGATTGGCCGGGTCTCAACCTGACCCATGAAACGCTAGAGGGCATCGCCAAGCACGAGACGGATTATGACCTCACCGAAGTCACACGCTACGACCCGACCCTGCGCGGTAGTCTGGAAGCGCAGATAGCCAATATAGCCGACGAATTGGCTTACAATGCCCATGATCTGGACGATGGCATCCAGGCAGGCTTAATTACCGTGCAACAGCTAGAAGATGTATCTCTCTGGCAAACCCTCTGCGAACGTCTGGATTGGCAAGGTTGCGTTCTAGAGGATATTGACCGCCACCGCTTCATTCGGGAGTTGGTTGGCATGCTGGTGAGCGATGCTATTCACCAGACATTGGGCAATCTCCAGCAGATAAACGCACAGTCGCCGCTTGATGTGCAAAAACATAGTAAAAATGTGGTCGAATACTCGTCGGATTTGGGGGTTCGTAATAAACAGCTAAAACAATTCCTCTACAATAACATGTACTATCATTGGCGTGTGACGCGCATGAAGCACCGCGCCGAGCATTTCGTAGAGCATTTGTTTGAGAGCTATATTTCGGAGCCGCGCCAACTGCCCAATGAGTATCAAGACCAGATCGACAATCGCGGCAAGTATCGCGTGGTCGCAGATTATATTGCGGGTATGACAGATCGCGGTGCTATGCAAGAATATCGCCGCTTGTTTGACCCAATGACACGTCCTTAGTGACGAATCAGGTGATTCGGTATGACCAGTGACACAATCTTAAATGGCCGTTATGAACTACAGGCCCAGCAAGGGTCGGGTGGTATGTCGGTCATCTACAAAGCTCTGGATCGTGAATTACAGCGCGTCGTCGCTGTAAAAATCTTGCGCCCTAGCTTGACCCAGGACCCTTCTTTTCTGGAGAAGTTCCGTAACGAAGCGCGCAGCGTAGCCAATCTTTCGCATCCCAATATCGTCACAGTACACGATGTCGGGTCGGACGGCAGCGCCTACTATATCGTCATGGAATTCGTGGAAGGCCAGGATCTCAAAAAAATCATCAAGGCGCGTGGCGCGTTACCTGTGGATCGTGTTGTTGATCTGGCGATTCAAATTTGTAGCGGTATTGGCTACGCGCATCGTTCCGGCCTGGTTCATGCCGATGTCAAACCACAGAATATCCTGGTGACATCGCAAGATATTGTCAAAGTAACCGACTTTGGTATTGCCCAGGCGCTTAGCGATACGCAGCCGCAGCAGCGTGCCAGCGTCGTCTGGGGCAGCCCGCATTACTTTGCGCCGGAACAAGCCCGTGGTGAGCCACCGTCCCCTGCAGCCGATGTCTACGCCATTGGTATCGTCATCTTTGAGATGCTCAGCGGGCGCTTGCCCTATATTGGTGCCAACCATCAGGAATTGGCCCTGGCTCATATCCGTGAGCGTATTCCGATGGTCACGGAGTTTAACCCGTCAGTACCGGAGTCGCTTGCCAAAATTGTTCTCAAAGTGATGAGCAAAGAGCCTGCGGGGCGTTACCGCACTGCCGATCAATTGGGTCATGTTTTGTCAACCTATCGTGATCGCGCCCGTGATCGTACGGTGTCGTCGCCGAATATCGGGCCGATCCCGGACCCGCCTGAAAACGGTCCGATCAACGTACCAACAGAACACCAGCGCTTTGCTCCAAATAACGGCCAGGGTGCTGGTCCAAGTGCAGAGCCAACCGCGCGTTATAGTGCCGCGCCAGAAGCGCCATCACCTTATCATCAGAATCAGCCCCGACAGGGCATGCCGCCGCCAAATCCGTCGGCTGTGTCCGCACCGCAGCCCTTTGAGCAGCGTTACGCTGCATCTAATATGCCGGGGCCACAAGCCAACTCTGTGCCGCAGCCCGCGCCTATGCCGTACTATCGGTCGCCCAGTCGGCCTTTGCCGCCTGTTCAAGACGAGGGCATCAACGAAGGTATTGACTTTGTGACGGTCGTATTGGCGTTTCTTGCCTTGCTGGCTGTCGGTGGGTTATGTCCGCTGCTCTTTGCCGTTTTCTCGGCTTATTCTGGTTAACGAATCGCCACAAGCTAGGTATCTACAAGCTAGTTCTCGAGTGTCATGGAATTAGCTTGTGGATCATCATCCCCGTTTACCGCTGGTCCAACGTCATACGCACTGGTTGTCACAATCGTGTTAGCACGGCTGGTTGAACCCGTATAAATACCGATATTGCCTTCAGCGAGCGCATCGTCGCTTGTATGGATCATCAGACTGCCATTGACGTAGCCACGAATATCATCATTGATGACGAGTACCCGCAGCATGTTGTCTTCGCCAATGGGGTGAATATTCTGATTGACGACCCAATCCTCACCCTCATGTAACTGTATCCATTGGGCACTGCCATCGATGATGGCGCGCCGCCATAAACCATAGCGCTGTTGGCCATCCACCGCGAAAACATAATAGTTGCCACTGTCTGTGTAACGGAATACGATGCCATATGCACTGGGTGGATGACTATCTGCGTCGAGCTTAGCTATCAGCGTGATGTCCGTATTGTGATACGTGTAATCGGTGGCAAACAGGGTCGTTGTGGCTATACGATCTTGCATATTGCGCAATGTCAAGTTGCCATCGCTCAATTCATATTCGATCCCGCTACTGTTGTCCAACACCCACATGGATGTGTCATCTGGATTGCCAAAATCTGTCTCAAAGAACAGCTCACCCGTCATACTACTGTTGTCATTGCTGACCACCTCCGCGGTGGGGGCGCCCTGGACTGCTTCTGTCGTTGTTGGCTGCTGCGTAAATCTTGCGACCAACAGCAGTGCAATAGCTGCAATAGCTAGCGCCAGCACCCCAATCGGATTTTTCTTCACAGGCTGCACGAGGGTCGTGGAGAGCGTTTGTACGATGCGCGTTGCAGTTGTATGTTGCTGGTTATCCTTTTCGGCATCTGCCGGGAACATCACCGTCGCCGGTGTGTCGTTTGTGTCGGACGGTGCATTCAGAGCATTGGCTACTGCCGCATCGCGACAATAAGCGGATTCAAATGCCTGTCGCATCTCGTCGGCTGTCTGGTAACGGTCCTCAGCTGATTTCGCCAGCGCTTTTCTAAAGAATAAATCCAGTTCGGTATTTCGGGTTTCTAAAAACTCGGAGATAAGTGGGATTGGGTCACGTAGATGCTTCACCAGGACGCTGGCACTGCCATCACTGGGATAGGGTGGTTGTCCCGCGATCATCTCGAACAGAATGACCGCCAGCGAGTACATATCGCTGCGTCCATCCAGTTCGCCGCCTGTTGCCTGTTCCGGCGACATATAGGCCGGTGTCCCAACAATCAGACCTTCAGCAGTTAAGGTACTTCCCTGTGCCAGACGAGCAATGCCAAAGTCAGTCAGGACGGCGTGCCCCTGGCTATCAAACAGGACATTGGCAGGCTTCACATCGCGGTGAATCATGCCATGAGAATGGGCATAGTCCAGCGCACTGGTCAGGTCGCGCCCGATCATGGCGATGCGTTCGTCAGGTAGGCGCGTATCTTGTTTTTGGGCGGCTTTGATTTCATCAGCGAGTGTTATGCCCGGTAGATAAGGCATCATCATGCAGAACACAGAGGTGTCCTCAATCTCGCGCGAGGTGAAATCGTAAATTTGCATGATGTTGGGGTGGCTCAGGCTGGCGATGAACTGGGCTTCTTGTTCGAATCGTTCACGGAAAGATTCATCGGCTGCCAGGTGCTCATGCAAGATTTTTATGGCGACGGTGCGCTTGAGCTGCTTATCAAAGGCTTTATAGACGACAGCCATCCCGCCGCTGCCGATGCGCTCCTGCAATTCGTAACGGCTGAGGTGTGCCGCGAATGTCTCCGTACTTTTGTCCATAGCAACCCCGCATAGCAAATCAAAGCTAGCTTATCCGTCAATCATAACAGAAGTGTGACCGATCATAACAAAAATGTGAAAGTAGAAGGCGAATGCGGACTGATTGCATGATTGGCACTCAACCAAAAACGGCGGATGCCTGTGCACCCGCCGTCTAGAATAAACTTATCTCTGAGTCTTATTCGCCAGATTCAACCGTCTGTACGCTCTCCAAAGAGTTAAATACAGGGCGCGCACTTACGGATGAATCCACCAAACTGTAGTAGCAGGCTTCGGGTAATCCGGCAGCACAACCATTCAGGTTGAACAAAATCATCGGGCCGACATAACCCAGTTCGCTGCTCAGTTCAAAAGCACGCACTGTATACAGCGCTTGTTCCTGCGGACTGGTATAAGTCAGGAAGATGTTGAACTCATTGGGCTGTACCAGGGCGTTACCCTCAGCGGTACCCCAGCCGAAGCGTGTCACCCACAGCGGATCGCCATCTCCGGCGCTTTCCAGGATCGTATGATACTCTTCCAGCGTATCCAGGAAGAAGAAACGCGGGCTGTCAAAGTGTGTATCGACACCTGGGGCTTGCTCTGGTGAACGGGCATCCGGCGGGTTAGCGAACCCATCCGGGTGGACGCCAACGCCATCGCTGACATCCGCCAGCCCATTGGCCAGCAATCCTTGCAGATATTGGCGATCATCAAAGGCATTGACGCCATCATTGAGGCCCGTTGGGGCTAGTCCGGCGCTGATGACAAGCGCGCTTGGATTGGCGCTCTTGATGGCGTCATAAGCGGTTCCCAGCAGGTCAATGTAGCCGATGCCAGACAGCTTGGCATTGGAGCGGTCTGTCGTTGCGGCATCAATCCAGTTACGGCGCAGGTTCGGCTCGTTCCAGATTTGATACGCCTGGACTTTGCTGCCGTAGCGAGTCGCAATACTGGTTGCGAAGGAACCAAACAGACTCAGGTCATCTGGCGGGCCGTATTCACTGCTGGCAAGCACGAATTCCGACGCGCTGGGACGTGCCCAATCCGGGGCGCTCGTCAACTGCAGCAGAATGCTGATCTCGGCTGCGTTAAAGGCATTCACTGCCGCGTCGATGTTTGCCAGATTCAGATTGCCTTGCTCAGTTTCAACATCGCGCCAGTTAACGGTGATTTTCACCCATTCCACACCAAGTTGTTGCGCCTGACTGACCAGAGCGCCAACATCGTCACCCGTGATGAACACTTCGATGCCAGGTTCCATCATGACCGGTTCGGCTGTGGCTTCTGGCGTAGTCTCTTCTGACGGCGCTTCGGTGGGTTCCTCAGTGGCGACAGGGGCTTCCGTTGGTGCGGGTACCGGTGTGTCCGATGTGCTACCTGATGCCGGGACGCGCAGCACCTGGCCGCTGTAAATCACGTTCGCGTTCGCCAGATTATTCAGATTAACCAGTTGGGAAACTGTCGTGCCGAAGCGCACTGCAATGGTATACAGCGTATCACCACGTTGAACCCGATATGTCTCAGTAGCTGGTTGTGGTTCCTCGGTGGGTTCCTCAGTAGGTTCTTCTGTTGGCTCTTCAGTAGCTTCTTCAGTTGGCTCCTCAGTGGGTTCCTCGGTCGCTTCTTCCGTGGGTTCCTCAGTGACTTCCTCGGTGGGTTCTTCAGTAACTTCCTCGGTGGGTTCTTCAGTAACTTCCTCAGTAGGTTCTTCTGTGACTTCTTCCGTCGGCTCCTCTGTGGGTGCGACCGGCTCTGTTCCCGGGATGATTAGGACCTGGCCAACATAAATCAGCGCGGGGTTGGTGATCCCATTCGCTGCTGCGAGTTGGGACAGAGGCACATTAAAGCGCAGTGCAATACGGAACAAATTATCGCCCGGTTGGACGATATATTGAGTGCCCTGTACTTCGGTGGCTTCTACGGCAGGTTCAGCCTCTACTGGCTCCTGAGTAGTTGTTTCTTCTACGACTACATCTTCTTCTTCAGTTGGTGTCTCGCTATCTTGTGCGAAAGCCCAGCCAACCTGCATGAACATGGCAATGATAAGCAAGCCAATCGCCCATCGGTTACGCATACAGGCACTCCCTCTTTTAGCCTAATACAAATGGTTTATTGATATCCATATTACACGTATCGTTGTTAATGCGCCACAGGATGCGTCACCGGATACATGACGGGTTTCTGTTGACACAGCCCGCAATGGCCTATAGAAACACAATTTGTACGAAAACATTCTCGTAGGTTCACATCGTGTCGATACGAAGGCCTGATGTTATAATGTTGGCTCAGTAAGGAATGATTCGACTATTCAGGTCATCATGAGCTTCGCATAGTCATCTTTAATGATTTTCAACACGCAGGTTATCTGTGCAATAGGATGACCACTGACATGGGGCGTATGCGCATCGTAAGTATCGTCTTAATCGGCATTGGCGTTTTGCTGACGGCAATTGCAGGCTACTGGATCGCAACTGAATCCGGTCGGTCTGAGCTTTCAGTAGGGGATGTGCTGCTACAGGCGGCCATATTTTTTGCTTTTATCTTTCCGCTGATAGTTGGCGGCATCTATTTATATGCGCGTTCCTCTGCTGATGACGATGGACCTGTTAACATCGATATGGTGCTTCAGCGCCGTATTCTGGATGCACTGCCTTTGCTAGATGCGACATCGTTTGCATCCCTAGCGACCCAGCTAGGAGTTAGTGAAGCTGAAATCGCGGAACAACTTGCATCAATGGCCGATCTCGATATTTTCAATGGATGCATTGATTGGAACGCCGCCAGCGTGACGAAGATGACAGTTGCTGACCTGCATGCGCTCAACCAATGTGTGTGCTGCCAGGCTCCCATTCGCATCCAACCTACTGGCCAGACAATTTGTCCAAATTGTGCTTGCCAGTATTGCGTTGTATAACCCAGTTATTGGGGACTGTTAGGGGTATTTTCGGTTATAGTGATTAAAAGAGTTAGAACCTTGTGCGCTACTAGGGCGCCACTAGATTCATCATACGGAGGAAAACATGGCTTTGACCAATTTATATGAGCGTATTATGTCCCAGAAGGGCAGCCTGGAAAATCTGATGTCTCGGATACCGGGTTTTCGTGGTTATCAAGATAAGCAGGCGCGTCGTAAGGCCGACACGCTGTTGCGTCAATATCTGGCATCGGAATTTCAGAAATTAGTTGGTCGTTTTACCCGCGTAGAGCATGAGATTCTGGATGGTGGCAAAGGCCTGCGCTATATGAGCCGCACGCGCGAAGTCAAATCCAAGATGCAATCCTATACCGACCGCGTTGCGACCGCTGCGCCTAAATATTCCGGCATGTGGTCAACCATCAAAATTGATGAAGATGCGTTGAAGCGCATATATGCGTTCGACGAAGCCCAGGTACGCTATCAGTTCGCTCTCTCTAAAGCACTCGATGAGCTGGAAGCTAAAGTGGAAGCCAACGAAGATTTCTCGGATGCGCTCGATGTTGTATACGATACAGCTGTAGAGGCCATTGAAGCCTTCAAAATGCGCGAAGACGAGATTCTCGAACTTAGCGCAGACCTTTAACCTGATTACGCCAATTAACAGAAACTTCTACTTACAAGGAGACATAACGCATGCGCATCATTGACGTGATTGATCACACCAATGTCATGGACGATGAATTTACTTACCGAGAGCCTCAGCGTGGCAGCGGCGATTGGCGCTTTGGCTCCCAGGTAATCGTTGGCGAAAGCCAGGTTGCTGTATTTGTTCGCGGTGGCGAAGCGCTGGATGCTTTGCAAACGGGCCGCCATACACTTTCAGTTGCCAACATCCCGATCCTTGCTGGCTTGATTGGTCTGGCGACCAGTGGCCGCACACCCTTCACAGCGGATCTCTACTTCATCAACCTCAAGGATATGCCCCAGATTGGTTGGGGGACCAACCCTCCGATTCCGTTAGAGACGCCTGGCAAGGGCATGGGGGCGGTGCTCCTGAGTACGCATGGCACCATGAATATTTCGATTTCCGACCCGATGCGCTTCCTCAAGAAATTTGGCGTTGGTAAGCCGATTACTCGCGTTGGTGATTTGAAAAATGCGCTCCAGACCAAACTCCTGGGTGAACTCACGGTTCTGTTGATGGGGTCAGGTGTTCAGAGCGTACCGGAGGCCAACGGCTTCTTGAGCGATGTGGAAGGCGCGACACTGTCAGCGCTTAGCCAGCAATTCGAGGATGAATTCGGCATCCAGATCAAGTCGCTTGATGCCAACCCGTTCCAGGCCAAACAGGCATCACCAGACGAGTTGATGAACTACGTCAGCCTGGAAAACTACGAGCGTATCAAACGCCTACAAATTGCTGAAACGGCTGCGGGTAACGAAGGTGTCGGCGGTGCGTTGGCCGGAGCGGGTGTTGGTTTTGGTGTCGGCCAGAACATCGGTGGCGCAATGAATCCGCAAGCAGCTCAGGCCCAGGCTATGCAGCAGCAGCAAATGATGATGCAGCAGCAGATGATGATGCAGAAAATGATGGAAATGATGGGCAATCAGGGTGATGCACCCACAGCGGCCCCGGCAGCCGCCAGCGGTGGCGCTCCGCAGACTAAGGAGCAGGTGCAGGCAGCGATTGATCAGCTTGACATGCGCTTGATGAACGGCGAAATCTCGGAAACAGCCTACAATCGGTTGTTGGAAAAATGGCAGGCGCGTCTCAACGAGATGTAAGTTACGGCGTCATATGACTAAACAAAATGGGGCACAGTCGTGCCCTATTTTTGTTCCAGGGAGATGGACTGAATAAGGTAAGCGTCAGCCCCGTCAGGTGTTGTCAGCCGATCTCCGGTTGTTTCCTCGTACATTCCCACGATGAGCTGATAGGTTCCGGCTGGTACGTCACCGACAGGCACACGATAAATATCTCGGTAAAGGGTTCCGGGTTCCCATATCGTCGTGGAAATGCCGCCATCTTGTGGCAGATGGTCATCCTGCGACCACAACGGCCCACCCGTTGCCTCATTGAAAGCACCCGTCAGGTGGACAAAGCCCTTATAGGCTGCTTCACTGGTTTCGAGTGCGCGCCAGTATACCCATACTGTGATCGTGTCGTTACCCTCTGGCGGGAACACATGCACGTCAACCACTTCGGCGATGTCACCAAGCTGAGTGCGTGCAGAGCCATTAACTTCATCGTCGCTGACATCCCAGGGTAGGAACAATTGAATCGGAACGCCGCCAGGAGATGTCTCCAGACTGAGCTGCATATTGCGCAGCGCCCAATCCCTGATGACATTGCGATTCGACCAACCGGGAATAGGTGTTGAAACGAGCCACAAACGCGCATCCTCTGTCAGTAGGCTGCTGACAGTTGTTTCGAGTTCCTCAGCCGTTTCGTCCGATGTTTCTGGTTTAGCGATATCGAGCGCAGCCGCATCTGTTTGATGGTAATAATAGCCGAAAGCGGCATCATTGGATTGCAGCACAATTAAGTCTGCATCTTGGATATTATGAGCTATGTAGTCGGCCAGTACGGGCCATTCATGCGACTTGGCATACGCCGGATCATGATAGTAATTGTTCAAGCTGATAGCAGAAATGCCGAACCAGCCAGCCAATAGCACAATGACACCTGCTTTAGCCAGTGTTCCGCGCCGATAGAGATAGACACTCGTCAGAGAAAGGGCAAGTAGAATAGCCGGGACCACGCCCATAATGTAGCGAGGCCGAAACACGCTCAGGCGTAGCGCGACGATCGATAGCGCAGTCAATGGAACGACGATAAGTAGCGCCAGCAGGAGGCCTTGTTTCCTGTCTTTTGATGTGACGAACGTTAGCAAGCCGATCACCAATAAGCACAGAACAATGCCTAACAGCAGCATCTGCTCAGGGGGCAAAATCAAGCTTTGGCCAAAAGCCCAACTTGGGAAAAATAACGTGAATATGGCTTCAAATTGGGTTTTGTCTGCTGTGCCGCCATACATTTCCTGGCGAGCAAGCACGGTGCTGAAGAATGCCACCCATATGGCGAACAGCACGCCGAGGAACACCTGTATGCTGATCCAGCGCTTGAGCACATGTCGGTTGCGCCAATAGGTGATGATCACATACAGGTTGAGCGCTGCCAGCACGAATAGCTCAAGATAGTAAATAAACATGGACAGCGTCGCGGCAACCGCGTACAGACCCCAGTCAATAGGGCGGTTTCGGCGCAGCGCTTTGAGGGCCAGCCACAAACTCGTTACGCTCAATGCAGGCCAGATGCCGTAGTTGCGGGCATCCTGCGCATGATAAATTTCAAAGGGATGTACAGCCCATAGGAGTGCAGCCAGTACGCCGACCCAACGATTGCCAATCTGCCGACCCAGGGCATACATGGCCGCAATGCCAATCGTATTGGCCAGAGCAGGCAGCAAGCGAATAGCAACTTCGCTGGTGCCAACCAGTCCACCCCAAATATGAAACGCCGTATAGGCCAATGGTGGGTGTGGGTCGATAACGATAATTTCGTTAAATGTGGTGGATAGCGGCTGCATCACCCAGTTTTGGACGGTAAAGGCTTCATCCCCCCGGAAGGGCAGGTTGCCGATGGTATACAGCCGTAAGCCAAAACCCAGTAGCACCAGGGCGATGACAATAATATCTTGCTTGTACAGACGCGCTTGCATGGGGACCTAGGTTGTGGCTTCCTCAAATGCCTCGATCTGCTCGTCAGTCAACGGCATCGAACTTTGCTTTTTACCGGATGCAGCATTGTCGCGGTTGATGTCGCGTAGATAGCTTTTTAAGCTGGGTTTGGCTTTGGGGTCCGCGAAAACGATGTCGATGGGGCTTTCTTCAATGGTAACTTCAGCCTCGCTGTCGATAAACACAATCAATGGCGTGACGTCAACATTCGGGGCGATGTCTGCCAGTTGTTTTTCGACTTTGGCGGCGGCTCGTTGCGCATCAAGCGATGGGCTGCCGATGCCATCGGCACGGATGAGGCTGCCCAACCGAGAGAAGATACCCTGATTTGTCTTCCAGCGTTCGCCTTGTACGGTATAGCTCCCGTTGTGCCAGCGCGTGACGATGGCAAAAACGCCTTGTGGGCAGATGAGCACATGCCGTGCCGGGAAGTGGTAATAATTATAGAGTACGCTCTTATTGCTGAGTCCTTTTAGGCCCTCTTCGATGGCATCTTCAGGCCGCGGGGGTCGCGCCCACAGATTGGTCATGCGTACCGATACCAGCGTCAGGACGAACGCTACGGGCAGGACCAGGACCTGGAACAACAGCACCAATGCGCTGATTTCAGGATTGCCCTCAATGGGGTTTTGCATCATCAATAAAAAGCTGCCGACCAGCACACCTAATGTGCCGATCATCAGCCAAAAAGCAATTTGTCGATTGCGTTTAGCAAGTCGTTGGTTGGTAACAATACGCATAAGATGTCATGTTTCTTTCAAAATAATTGAGCCAGCAGGACACTCATCAAGCACCTGCTGGCATGATGGTTAACCGCACTGGGTGCTTTGGCCCAGCAAGAAGTCTATCGAGCGGCTGTTGTCGCTTTCATTAGTTTCTTTAGCGACATTGCCGGGGTCAATGGTGAAGACCATACGATGGGCTTCGTTGTAGTAGATTTCCGGTGCCATGTAGTTCTCGATGTTGATCGTAAGCGTCTCACCAGGGGGTACGGATGGCAAATCATATACGTTGGATCGAGCGACTGTACCCGTACGTACATGGAAATCCTGTACCCGCATACTCGTCGGTGGCGTGGCTTCAAAACCCTCATTGTGGACCGAGAATTGCAAACGATATGCGAATCCACAACGAACTTCTTCACCGGCACGGCCATCTTGACCAATTAAACGCGGTGTACCGGAGAAATACAGATTGGCGTTGAGTGTCGGTGCGTCATCGCTCCAGGGAACGAAGTAGCTGATGAAGCCCTGATGGGTCACTTCTGCGCATACGACTTCGCCATAACGGACACTTGGCAGCAGACGCCATGTTCGCGGTGCACCATACGCAATGCCGATCACGGCATCATTCAAGTCTGCCTGTTCAGGACGGATGCAATGCGTAACCGGGACAGCCAGTTCTTCCGAAGATGATCCTGCCAGGAAATCGCCTGTGCCGAAGATGTCGTACAAGTAACTCCGGCGGTTGAATGACGGAATTACATCAGGAGCTTGATCGAAGTTTTCGATCACACCTGGGGAGAATGCACCCACATCGGCGCGACAGTGGAGTTCAAAACGACCTTCGCCCGTAATGCGAATATCTTCCCCATCATAGAAAAGCAACTCACCACAATAGGGGTAGCGATTCAGGACGCTCAAGTCGCCTGAGGACTGCGCGACCATCTGGACGCCAATCGGCACGTCGCGCGCGCTGATATTCACTTCAGGCACGCTACCAACTGTTCCACCAGAGGTATCACCGGGTGAAGGGATTGTTCCTTCGCCCTGGGTGACTTCGGCACTAATCCGTGCGATGCCGCCCATATTCAGGTTCACAGGCGAGGATCCATCGCTTGGGCCAAGTACTGGGGCATTTGCCAGATTTGTGACGTCGAAGCTGGCCCCGGGTGCCCAGGCCCAGTATGTCAAAACAGAAGCCCCCGATGTATCCGAGTTAAATTCAAATCCAGTTGGTAGATATAATCCAACCCAGATCACTGGCGCATTGATCGTGACCGCATTCGGCAGTGCGATACGCACGCTGCCTGTGGTGTTGATCTGCACACTCTGGCGGCTGAGCATCGTTGCATTCGATGGTGAGCCACCGTCGGCATCGGCGTAAATCAGGGCATCGATTGACGCGCCCGCAACCGCTTTATTGACGCTGATGGTAATCGCATCGAGCGTCACGGGTAAACTAAGGTTCCGGCTACTGAGGTCGAAGCCATTCATGACGAGGGTGGGCTCACCCTCAATCACCCAGACAGCATTACCGTCGCCGGAGTTGTTGCTGAGTACAATATCGCCAGCCTGCACAAAGGTAAGGCTGGTCAAAAATGTGAGTATTAAGCCGAGAGCGATCGTAATCGAAATTCGTCGTGAACGCATAGGCCGTATCTCCCGTAGTGTCGCGGGCAAGTTAGCAGCGCCACGTATTGTAGGTGGAATTAGCGATAGGGTCAAGCAGTTGTGTACCCTAGTACTGTTCGCTATGTAATCTAGGAAAAGGGTAGCAAATCCTGTATACAAGACTATAATCCACCGCGTTTGGCCATCATGAGGGCACATAATGGGTAGTGAATTCTTATTGGTAGCGTTTTTGATGCTGGCAGGAATGGGTGTATATTGGACAATGGTATTGTTCCCTCGCCAGCGCGATTTTAAACGTCGTCAGGAAATGGCACGTTCCCTTGCAGAAGGGGATGAAGTCATTACAGGCGGTGGCTTAATTGGAAGAGTAAAACGAATTGATAGTGCCCAGGGTGTTGCCTATGTAGAGATCGCTGAAGGGCTTGAGGTCCGTGTGTTGACGGCAGCCATGATTGATCGGTATGATCCAGATGTGATTGCTCGCAACTCCAATCAAGTCCACGACGAACAGCAGGGCGTCCCCCAACAAACGCCTTAGTGTTTTCTGTCGAATTGGTATCGTTATAGCTCCCCATCAAACGAGGGCTACATTGGGAAGGCATAACTTTTCATGAGTCAACATTTTCGCTGGTTGGTCTTCATTATTTTGTTGACCGTTTTTTCTTTTTACATCGCGCTTCCAGCAGAGGTCAAAGGTGTCACGCCTGATGACCCGATCTGCGAACAATGGAAGCAAGACAACACCATCGATACGGGCGATGTGCGTTGTTCTGAAACGATAGCTATCGATTTTCAGAATGATGGCGTGCCCGACATCGGCCTGAGTGTGACCCAGAGCCTGGGCCTCGATTTGGTCGGTGGTTTGCGCGTCTTGCTAGAAGCCGACTTACCCGTTGGTACATTCTCTAGTGAGGATTTGGCCGAGACGGCCAATAACGTCGATCGTCGTGTGAATGCGCTCGGTCTCACAGAAGCAACTGTGCAGGTACAGGGTGCCAATCGTGTCCTGGTCGAGTTGCCGGGTGTTCGGGATCGTCAGCAAGCCATTGATACGATCCAGCAGACGGCCTTGCTTGAATTTGTCGATTTTTCCTCTGTCGCATCCAACGCTCAACAATATGTAGGGCGCTCTATCCTGACGACCGAACAGGTTAATCTAGATAGTTTGCGCGCTGAAAATGGCGATACGACGACGACCGACGAAGAGCCACAAGAGCGCTTACCGGACCCAACCACCAATGCGCCTTTTGAGACTGTTATGACGGGTGCAGGGCTGCATGCTGCGAGTGCCCAGTATGGGGCCTTGAGTCAGACATCAGCGCCGTCGTGGTTTATCAATTTTGAGATTGACACGGACTACCAGCAGGTTTTTGGCCAATTTACTGGGGCCAATGTGGGTAGCCCAATGGCGATCGTCCTGGATGGCGTCGTCATTAGTGCACCGGTTATCCAGGCTCAGTTGACATCCGGTGGTGTTATTACAGGTGACTTCACGGAAGAAGAAGCGACACGCCTTGCGCTGCAATTGCGTTCGGGTGCTTTGCCAATCCCGTTGACCGTACAGAGCGCCGAAGAAGTCGGTGCAACCCTCGGCCAGGAATCAGTTAACCTCAGTATTCGTGCAGGTGTTGTCGGCGTGATCGTCGTCTTCATCTTCATGCTTGTTTACTATCGCGTACCGGGCATCTCTGCTGATCTGGCCTTGGGGGTCTATATCATCCTTAACCTGGCCTTGTTTAAGCTCATCCCGGTGACTATCACGCTGCCAGCTATCACGGGTTTCCTGATAGGGATCGGTACAGCGGTCGATGGCAACATTCTCATCTTTGAGCGCATCAAAGAAGAAATCCGAAATGGCAAAAGCCTTTCAGATGCACTTGATGCTGGTTTTGCGCGTGCTTGGACATCTATTCGCGATTCTAACCTTTCGACCATCATCATCTGTGTCGTCCTGTTCTTCTTCGGACAAACCCCAGGTGCCAGTGTTGTATCCGGCTTTGCCGTAACCTTGGCGCTCGGTTTGGTCCTCAACCTGTTTACAGCGGTGTTAGTGACCCGGACTTTCCTCTACGTGATCGTTGTACCCCTTAGGGATGTACTCGCGAAACGTAAATGGTTGGTTGGGGCCTAGGGCACATAGCGCAAACAAAGGATGCTAGGTAAGACATGTTTAATTTAGTCGAAAAACGCCGCTTGTGGTTCTTTATCTCAGCCCTCGTCATTGTGCCGGGTCTGCTTATCATGATTTACTCGACCGTCACAACTGGTGCGCCGTTCCGGCTGAGCATCGACTTCCAGGGCGGCAGTATCTACGATCTCACGTTCCACGATACAGGCGTTACAGAAGATGCTATCCGCGAAGTTTTTGCGGAAGCGGGTGATGATAATGTCATCATCCAGCGCCTGGGTGATACTGAAAGCCTGCGTTGGTCAGTTCGTGGCTCATTCCAGGAAACCGACACCGTTGAAGAAATCATTCAAGGTTTGGATGCCATTGCCCCGCTGGATCGCGATACCTTCCAGCAGCATTCCGTATCCGCGACCATCGGTGAAGAAGTGACCCGATCAGCGCTGGCGGCTGTCGCTGTGGGTGCGCTAATTATCACAGGCTTCATCGTGATTGCCTTCCGCCAGGTGCCGAATGCCTTCCGTTATGGTGTTTGTGCCATCTTGGCGATGCTGCACGATATTCTCGTTGTCATGGGCGTTCAGTCGCTGATGGGCTTGTTACTCGGTTGGGAAGTCGATGCGCTGTTCCTGACGGCGGTCCTGACTGTGGTTGGTTTCTCCGTTCAGGACTCGATTGTCGTCTTTGACCGTATTCGTGAAAACATCCCGATTCACCTTGGCGAGCCTTACGAAACAATCGTCAATCGCAGTATTTGGGAAACGATTCATCGCTCGCTGGCAACCCAGCTCAACGCCTTCTTCATCATGATTGCCATTCTGCTCTTCGGTGGCGATACCATCAAGCAGTTCATCTTCATTCTGTTTGTGGGCTTGCTGTCCGGTAGCTATTCATCGCTGTTTACTGCCGTACCGCTGCTGGTCGCATGGCAAAAAGGCGAAATACCCTTTGTAGGTGGTCGCCGCAATCGTGATCTTGAACTGGCGGAAGCCTAAGCGTGGGTTTTAGCTAAAAGTCAAAGTGATAAGGGCACGGTAAAGCTAAATGTGGAGCCTTGCCCTTCTTCACTCCTCAACCAGATTTTGCCACTGTGTGCTTCAATAATCCCCTTACATACCGTCAGACCTAAGCCTGTCCCTCGCTCCATATTGGCCGTTGTTGGCACTCTAAAGAACTTCTGGAACATGTGCTTCTGGTGTTTTTCAGGGATGCCGTAACCTGTGTCCGTGACGTCAATCTGTAGATATTGATCGCCATTTTCGTGGGTCGCTTGTGTTCTGAGGTAAATCGTCCCCTGAGGAATATTATATTTTACGGCATTCGACAACAGGTTGATGAGGACTTGCTTGATCTTGCCGCGATCTGCTGCTACATGGAGATCTTCGCCCTCAAGTGAAATGCTGATGCCCTTGTCATCTGCCTGTTGCGCGATGACCTGAGTGCTCTCCGTTAGCAAGCGATGCATGCTGAATGATGTAATATCCAATTGAACGCGCCCGGATTCCAAACGGGCTACATTCAGGAAATCATCAGTCAGGCCGATCAAACGCTCAGTCTCAAACTGCATGGTATGAATAATATCTTCATGCTTTTCTGAGGGTAAGTCAGGGCGCAGCAGGAGGGTCGTGCTGGCTTTAAGGGCTACCAGTGGGTTTCGCAGTTCATGCACGAGTTCAGCAATGAAATCACTCTGCTGGAACATACGCGCATTCTCAATAGCGACTGCTGCCTGACTGGCCAACGTGCGCAGCATGGCAATGTCATCGTCACTAAAACGTTGATTATCTATTTTGTTAAGCGCCTGTACCACGCCAAGCACCCGCGTTGGGGTCTTCATCGGTACGCCCAACAGATTCCGCGTGTGGAAGCTCAGTCTCTCATCGACGCCTTGATAATGGTCAGGGTCCGCTGAGGCGTTTTCGATGACGCGCGGTTCCCCATGTGTGAAGATCCAACCCGCGATACTGCCATCGAGTGGCACCGTCATCTCATCCATTTCATGCGGTTTGATATTGCTGGACATCGCAAACCGCAGTTTGCCGGTAGAGTCATCCATCAGCAGGATAGCCGAAGCTTCTGTATGGATGAGTTCATTGGCGGCGATGACGATCTTGCGCAGCAGCGACTGCAAATCATAGGTGCTGCTCAGTTGCTGACTGATCTCAATGATTCGGCGATAATTATTCAGCAAATGATCTTGTTGCGCATAGGCGTCGTCGTTGGGTTCTGGCATTAAATGGCATTCTCCACTTGTTGTACGATGGTCGGCAGAAGTTTGGCAGCATCACCCTTGAGCACGATGTCGGCCATGCGATCATAGTCTGTTGCGGATTCGTTGACGATAATGATTCTGGCCCCGTTGCGCCTGGCCAGCAATGGAAGGTCACTCGCTGGTGCGACTTCTAATGAGGAGCCAATCACCAGTAGGATATCGCAGGCTCGCACGGCTTTCTTGGCTGCCTGTAGCGTTTTGAATGGGAGCTGCTCCCCAAAAAGGATAACATTGGGTTTGAGGATGCTCTTGCGTTCACAATCGCATCGTGGGATTTCTCCCGTTTCAACAAAAGTCTCGATCAGTTTTTCCGCCGAGAAATGTTTATAACAACTAATGCAGGTCGCTTCGTGGATTTGCCCATGCAGTTCATGAACAACGCGATTGCCAGCCTTTGTGTGCAGCGTGTCGATGTTTTGCGTGATGATGCTCTTGAGCTTTCCTATTTGTTCAAGCTTAAACAGGGCATCATGCGCTTCATTAGGCTTTGCCAGTAATGATAGCTTAGCCAATGGCCGGACCCATCGGAAAAAGGCGCTGGGATCACGTCGGAAACCCGCGATAGACGCAACTCTAAATGGGTCGACTTGTTTCCACATGCCGGAATCAGGACTGCGAAAATCAGGAATACCAGAAGGTGTACTGATGCCAGCACCGGTAAATGCCACGACGTGAGATGCTGCTTTGATTAGTCTGACAGCATGATTAATGCTCTCAGCTTCCTCGATCAAAACACTCATACTATAAAACTCTTGCTTGTTTTTTTACGTTACAGCCAAGGTACAGTTCCATCGGACGACAACGATTCGATGGGAGCCATACTTTAGCACGGCTAGCAATTAGCGGGTAGGACGAATACGTGTCTTAAGCTCATCCGCTAGTTTGGTAAATTGGCCGCTGACGACAGAATTGGGCTGCAACATGACCGCGGCTGTCTGATTTTCAATGGCCTGATAGAACATTTCTGTTGCTGCTGAAATAATTGCAAGCACATCATGCCCCAATTGAGCCTCAATTTCATGCCAGGGAGTCTGCAAAGTTGTTTGCGCCCGGTTCACCACAGCGATGCTAATATGATCGCGGCTAATCTGGGATTCCAGATAACGTATCAGGTCTTGGGCCATTGCCACTGTGATCGGATTGGGTTCAACAAGGACGACAATTTCGCTCATCTGGTTGAGTAGGGCTGTTGTAATCGGGCGAATACCCGCGCCCATATCAACGACAATAGGCTTACCAACTTCACGTAATGCGCTCAGGATTGTCCGTGCCTGGTCCGGCTTCTGTTCGATTTCACTTTCATTCGCATGGATAGAAGACAGCAAGAAGCGCAAGCCGCTTTCATGGGTTACTACTTCATTGCTGACGCTGGCCGGGTTAATATCACTCAGTGGACGGCTGAACAGACGCGCCATCCCCTGTGAACGTGTTAGTCCCATACTCATGCCAATCGTACCTGCACCCAGCCGGAAATCTGTGACGAGGCAATTCTCACCAGCCTGTTGTAAGGCTGCGCCTACGTTGAGCGCTACTGTAGTTGTTCCCACGCCACCTTTTGCGCCCAATACGCCGATGACTTCTCCGCGTGAGGAGGCCGGACGAGCAGCATTCGGCTCCGCGCCACCTGCGTGCCGTGCCAGGACGGCTTTCACGCGAGAGGCTAACTCAGCCGGATGAGTTGGCTTTGTCAGATAATCATCAGCCCCAGCTTCAAATCCTTTGACCTTATCATCAATCAGGGTCTTTGCTGTAAACATGATGATCGGAATTTCAGCCGTTTTCTTGTTTTCACGCAGGCGCTTACACACCTCCAGGCCACTCATGTCAGGCATCATCACATCCAGAATAATGAGGTTTGGGCGCTCGGCTTCGGCCTTGGCCAGGGCTGGCTTTCCAGCACTTGCAGCCAGGACTTCATAGCCTTGCCGTTGGAGCATTAGACCAATGAGTTTGAGGCTATCAACATCGTCATCAACGATTAGGATTTTTTCTGACATGGGCATTTCCCGCACCTAGATGTGTATGAATATGAGATCAAAATTATGCAATGGGCCACGCTCTTGTTTATGAGTATAGTATGACACACTAGGGTAGACAAGCAGTGTGCCTTAAGATTTACCCCTGTGCGATTGTAGGCCCGTTTAGAAGATAAACGATGTGCGTTTGTCGGTCTCGCCGCCGACATATATAATCGATTGTAACATCGTGGCCAACCGTTGTTGGTTGCATGCGGTGATTAGATGATAAACCATACACCTCTTTTAATAATATACCTTGGTGAAGACCATGCGTGATCTCATGCTGCTCATAGCAGAGGCGAAGAATACAGAATCAGGTATTCAATCAGTACTATCCCATATTCGCGAGGATACTCATGCGATTGCTGCTTTCTGGCGTTGGGTTGACCGGGCCGGAGCGTATGCGGTTGGCTTAGAAGCTGAGCAGGTTCCTACAGTAGACGAACTCGCCATTGAGGGTGCAAGCATCATCTTGCGGCCATCTGCACCTGGCATTGCTCCTGACGAGTTGACGAATTGGGCGTTGATTCCTTTAGTCAAAAAAGAAGAACTCATCGCTGTGGTTGGCATCATTTTCCCACAGTCGCAAACGCTGGACGATGACATTCTGGATGCACTCGAACTCTATGTCGGTGCTGGACGCCTCTTAGCCAGTTATGCTGATAAATTCGCTCAGTATGAACGTCTCATTCAGAATCAAAGCCAGTTCGTCCGCGTGGTATCGCATGATGTGCGCGCGCCGCTCACGTCTATGCTTGGGTTTGCCAGTATGCTGGAATCTGGTGCAGCGGGTCCTTTAAACGAGCGTCAGACCTACTTCCTTGAGAAAGTGCTGTCTGGCATCACCCAGATAGAAGCTCTGGTCGAGAATATTCAGGATGCGGGGCGCTTCGACCCTGACAATGGCTTTTATGAACTGCATCGTGAGCCAACCGACATTGGCCAGATGATTAAATTGATGATTCAGAATTATCTCTTGCCGCCTGATAAGCAAAGCTTGGAGCTAAATGTCGATCTCGCTGATGATCTGCCGATCCTCAATATTGATGCCAATATGGTAGAGCGTGCCATCACCAATTTGGTAGATAATGCCGTTAAATATACACCTGATGGCAGCCAAGTGATTGCTGGGGCCAAGGTCGATGGCAAAGATTTTGTGATCTGGGTGCAGGATAATGGTAATGGCATTGGCCCAGAACATCTGGACAAGTTATTTGACCGTCATTACCGTGCCCGCCTCAAAGAGCATGCGCGTATTAAAGGCAGTGGCTTGGGCCTATTTATTGTCCGCAGCGTGGCTATCCAGCATGGGGGTCGGGCAAAAGCCGAGAGTGCCGAAGGGCAGGGCAGTACCTTCTCGATTCATCTACCGTTGTCTGGCGCGAACCTGGTCGGGTATGATGAAGCAGCACAGAGTATGCTAGATGATGCCTGAGTTGTATAGCGCATCAAGTTATTCAGGCGCTTCGTAACATACGGGGCGCTTTTTGAATTCCGAACACAGTCCAACAGCCTCATGGGAATGTTATGGCCATACGTTTATTAGATGACAGGGTCGTTTCGCAGATTGCTGCCGGTGAAGTCGTCGAGCGGCCCGCTTCTGTTGTAAAAGAACTTGTGGAAAATGCGCTTGATGCAGGAGCGACCTTCATCCAGATTGAAATTGCTGAGAGTGGTCGCCGCCGCATCCAGGTGAATGATGATGGAACAGGTATCTCGCTCGATGATGCTCCCCTGGCCGTGACCCGTCATGCCACCAGCAAACTGGTGTCTGCCGATGACCTCAGCCATATAGAAACACTTGGTTTTCGTGGAGAAGCGCTGTCTAGTATCGCGGCTGTCAGTCGGCTGACCTTGACCAGCCGCCATCGTGATGATGAAGTGGGTCTACGCTTGCGAATCGAGGGTGGTGAACTGCTGGAGCAAGCCAAAGTCGGTGCTCCGGTTGGCACCATGATTGCCGTCGAAAACCTCTTTTTCAATACGCCAGCTCGTAAAAAATTCCTTAAGTCGGATACGACTGAAAAGCGTGTCATCAACCAGATCGTCATGAACTACGCGATGGCATATCCGCATGTACGCTTTGTCCTGCTGCATGATGATCGCGAAGTGTTTAGGTCCCCGGGTACAGGCAACTTCGCTGATGTCGTCGTCAAAGTCGTAGGTCTGTCCCAATTTCGGCAGATGGTCGAAGTGTCGGGCCAGGATGTCGTTCGCGGGCATGGCGGGACCATCCGTGTGCGCGGTTTTGTCTCGGAGCCGAACTTGAATCGCAAAGATCGGACACGGATTACGCTCTTTGTCAATGGACGTGCCATTCAAGATAGCAGTCTGAGTTATGCTGTATCCCAGGCTTACCATACACTGCTGCCCAAGGGACGCTATCCTTATGGCGTGCTGCTGATCCAGGTTCCCCCGGAGATCGTCGATGTGAACGTGCATCCCACCAAGGCCGAAGTCCGCTTTGAGGATGCAAGCGTCATTTTCTCGGCAGTACAACGGGCTGTACGCGACGTTATTATTGGGTATTCCCAGCCCTCACTGGCCAATCGTCGCCAGCATTCCGATTACAATCGCGATTGGCAGGATGAGCCGCGCCTCCGCGCCAGTCAGCTAGATTTTGACTTTGATGTGTCCGACCCTGCAAACCAGCCATTTGAATATGGTGGCCAATCACAATCATCGGTAGAAGAAGGGGAAGATCAACCCCAGCGTGTCCGTACGCTGCCTGTACTGCGAGTCCTGGGGCAGATTGGTGCCGCCTATATCGTCACTGAAGGCCCCGCGGGGATGTACTTAATTGACCAGCACGGCGCACACCAGCGGATTCTATATGAGTCGTTCAAAGCTGTTCTGGACGAAGCCGATACGCTGGTCACACAGCCCATTGATACCCAGACGATTGACGTCAGTGTGGCCGAAAATCAGGCGATTCAGGCCCATGACGAGATGTTGAAACGGCTCGGATTTGAATTGGAGAGTTTTGGGATCAATACGTATGCCTTGCGTTCTGTACCTGTGGAGTTGGCCCATGGTGATGTCATCAGCGGATTGGCCCATCTGCTGGAAAAACTACAAGAGCGCATCGACTTCGATACGCTCCTGATGCATTTGGCCGATATTGTGGCTGTCAAACGCGGCGTGATTCTATCTCAGGACGATATGCAATCACTCATCCGCGAATTGGAATATACGCCTTCGCCTAAATTTGATGCCTTTGGCGATACGGTTATTTTGCATTTCAGTTCAGAGCAGATTGCTCGCCAATTCCGTACGTAATCGCTTCTGATTAGCGACTTTGCCAATAGAACGTATGCCAGGTCCCCACGCCACCGGCTGGGCTGACGGTTACGGCATCGCTGGAGGAATCAGCGCGGACAACGGATACGCGCCAATTAATCGTATGCGTGTCGCCCGTGGTCGGGATAAGCGATTCGTCCAGGGTCGCGCTATGGGAGCGCGTCGTATAGCGCCAGGGTTCGCTGTTGAGCGTCTGATCGACGACTTCAACCAGATACACTTCATCTGCTTCAAGGATGCCTGCCGTCACCCAGCTAACACGGACGCGCCCACCGGACAGAGTCACGTAGTCCGGCGGTGAAACAGCACGCGGACCCGGCAATGTGGGGGTCGGGGTAGCTGTCTCATTGCCAGATGGCGTCTGTGTCGGTGCTGGCGTTGGTGTAGGAACGGGTACATTGACGCATTCTCCCAGGCGTAATGTGGGGCCACAATTGGGGCCACCGCTTGGCAAGTTGAACGCACACCCGGTCCAGTTCAAATCTGGGTTGTTGATACTTAAGATTTCCAGCGTCGTATTGTATTCCTCAGCAATACCGACTGCTGTATCACGCTCTTCGACAGTATGACAGCCAAAGATCGTATCCTGGGCACAGACAAATCCGCCATCACACACAGTGACATCATTGCCCAACGCCGTCTGCGTAATTTGTAATCCCTCTGGTGTGGGCGTGATCGTCTGGCGAGGGATCAACATGACTTCATCAACCGGCAAAAAGTCAGGATTTATGATGTTCGGGTTTAGTCGCAAAATCTCGTTCACGACGCCCAGGTCACGATAGCCGTATTGGAACACAATGCTGGACATCGTTTCACCGGACACGATAAGATGCTCATAAGGTCCAGGCGTTTCAGTCGGAGTGGTTTCTGGCATAGCGATCTCGGATGTTGCATTCTCAGAATTCGGTGATGCGACAATAACGGGCACATAACTGTTGTCCGACGTGGGCGGTGCGATGGGCGTATCGGTCAATGTCGCCGTAGGTATCACCGTGGGCGTATCCGTGATGAGCGACTCGACTGTCGGCGTCGCGATGTCTTCTGGCGCGGTCAGGTTACACGCAGCCATAGTCAGCATGACCATAGCCAATATGGACAGATATCGCACGCTTAACACACGGTTTTTGCTCTTGGTTGATTTCTGTAATTGCACAGAGATTACTCCGATTCTGTTGTGCCAACGCCCACCCATGTAAAGTGCCAGGTGGCTGTGGGTTGTGTCCCCACTTCAGGATTGTCCTGGTTCACAATGCTGACAAACCACGAATATTGATGACGCTGTCCTGTCTGTCCTTGCCAATCGGTTGGGACAGAGAAGCTAATATCAGTTGTCAGCGCCGCATATACAATCCCAGATGTCTCGTCAGTGACCTCAACCCGATAGGCGGTTCCCGGTTTTAACGAGGCGGATGGTACCCAGCGCAAGGTAACGACTTCGTCAGCCGCGAACACGGCCAGATCCACCGGGCTTACCAGGCTTGGCTTGTTGAATGTGGCCGTTGCGGTGGGTGTTGCTGTCGAATTTGGATCGAAGGTGGGCGAAAGGGTCGGCGTGGGTGTCGGTGCCGGGACGCGAATTTGTTGCCCTTGACCTAACACCACCAGACAGTCGGGGCCACCAAAGCGCTGGCCGAATTCACAACGCGCGAAATCAATTTGTGGGTTCAACTCAGATAGTATTTTCACATCCGCATCGAAGTTAACCGCAATCGTAATGATGTTTTCACCGGCATTAACCGTGTGCCACATGACACCCGCAGGCAGTGTCGCAGTGGCTGTTGGGGCAAAAGGATCATCGGGTATTTCGATACCTAAAGCAGCCAACTCAGCGACGGCTGTTTCATCACCCAGGCTGGATGTCTCTGCACCAGCTTCAGGCGTCGCTGTATCTACCGCATTGGGGTCGTCCGTTGGCGTTGGCCAAGGAATATAGATTTGCTGGCCAGCCTGGATGCTATTGGCATCAGCCAGCCCATTCATTTCCAGGATAAGCGGAATCACATCTTGATCGCGGTGTCCGCAGTTGATGGCCGCCTGGATGATTGATCCGCCGGATGCAATTGTTTGTTTGCACGGTTCTGGCGTTGGTGTGATGCTGGGCGTAGATGTGGCCGAAGGTGTCCAACTGGGTGTTGCTGTAGGCGAGCCAGCCGTCACGGTTGCTAGCGGCAGGATATTGGGCGTATTGGTCGCCAATGAATCCGGCGCAACGGCTTCGGGTAGGTTGTCATCGGGCGATTGCAGCGCTAAAAAAGCAAATACACCGATAATAGCCATCACAATAGCCAGTGCGCCTATCGTGATGTATGTACGCGCTGGCCGATGCAAACTAGCTTCGAGTAGGTCTGTTTCGCCAAAACGATAATCGTAATTGATTTGGGCTTTTTGCTCATTTTTCAGACGTGATTCCGGCTCGACCTGGCTCAAAGAAGCCCCGCAGGTCGTACAGACCTGGGCGTTAGCGTGATTGGGTGTTTCACAAATTGGACAAATCTTAAACGCAGTAGACACGGACTAACCTGCAAACACATCGACAAAAATTGAGCCTGCTTATTATACGAGGGCGATTCCCAGGCGACGAGGGTACATGGTCAAACGCAGGGCAAACGCCCAATTTTATGGGCTTAATTTTATGGACTTCAGCCAGTTACGATACGCTGTAACGTCCATTTTTGCTGATGACAACCCCGGACACGGTTTCATTCGCGTCCACTGTACCGCGGTCCAGGATCAAAGCATGGTCAATATGCGCCCGATAGCCCACCCGGGTACCGCGTTCGAGATACACATATGGCCCAATTGTGGACCCCTGGCCGATGCTCACTTGGGGGTCAATGCGCACGGGCGGAATGATTTTTACGGTATCAGAAATGTCGCTCAGAATATATGGGTCGCCTTGGATATCCTGTAGTTGCTGGTGAAGTCGATACAGATCGGCTAGTGTATCAACCTGAATATGCCATTGGGCCGTGTGATAGCGAGCCTCAGTATTTTCGCTCAGCGTAGTTAGCATCTCCTTGAGCGGCATGTTACCTGGCTTTTGGGCCAGGTTAGCAATCTGATCGGCACTCAAGCGAGCGCAACTGATAGGGGTATGGTCTGCGCTGACGGCGATCTCTAGGCCAGTTCCGTTGACGATATTGGAGAGCGTATTCTCATCAATGAAGACATTGGAGCCCATGATGACCGCTGCCTTCTCGTCCTGTTTCGCGGATGAATAGATGCGCTGGATCGCTTGCTGCCGTGTTTCTTCTGGCATGATCATCGAAACATCGATAGTGACTTCTGGCATCCAACGCCGTTGAAGCTGACCAAGCGCAATCGTATCTTCGACGCCAATCAGCACCTTAAAATCGTGCACGCCCAGACGATAGAGTGGCTCAATTGCCTGGATAATCATCGGCTTCCCCAGGACAGGCCATAGAAGGGGCCGATGCTCCGGCAGAATGGGATTGACGGTGGCGTTGCTGGTGACCACAAGGATGGCAGTGTCAATCAAGAGGGACCTCACTCAGCTTCAGGCTTGTTCAAGAACAGACGCTCGTCTGAGCATTGTAGCTGTTGCTACCAGCGCTTGTGAATAGGCTACCCGTATTGTCTCAGAAAATTGCGGATTTTATTAAGTCGCTTGGAGAACCCGTGCTATAATTGTTCTATCATTGGGATCGTACCCATAGATCCATCTGCATTCTTGAGATGTGCGTGAGTTTTGCTTGACACCAAGAAACTGGGGAGTAAGAGCTTGTCCAGCCGACAGCGTATCGTAGAGTATCATATCCACCGCTTAAGCGATAAAAGCGCCGAGATTCGCTTGAAGACGATCAATGAGTTGATGTTGCTGGAAGCTACTGAAGCTCTGGACGCTTTGCAGGATGTTTTTCGTAACGATCCCGATGCGGAGGTCAAGCGCGCAGCGCAGCGTGCAGGTCGTAAGCTGTACCAGATCAAACTGGCCAACAATGACGCCCAGGATAGTCAGGCCTGATTTCGCAATTTCAGTGAAAAGAAAAACGCCCCTTACAAGATGTGAGGGGCGTTTGTTATTGGAGAGAACCTTAACTACACAGGCTATCCAAGCGTTCGTTCAACTGGCTGAGTTCTGTCTGCAACTGCTCTAGATTATCTCGCTCACGTTGAACAACTGCCTCCGGTGCTTTGTTGACAAAGCCTTCATTGGCGAGTTTCTTCTCAATGCCGCCAATGCGTCCTGTTAGCTTCTCTTTTTCCTTGGCCAAGCGTGCACACTCAGCCTCGATGTCGAGCATGCCCTCGAGCGGCAGATAAAGCGTGATGTCATCGACCACAGTCGATGCCGCATTCTCTGGGATCGAATCGCCTGCCGACAAAAGAGAAACTTCGGGTACATTGCACAGCCGCCCGAAGATGTACCCATAATCCTCAAGAGCTTGCCTGCGGCTGCCCGGTGCAATCAACGCGGAAATGCGTTTGCCAGGGTCAACCTTGTAGTCCGTACGGATATTGCGGACATCACGCACCAGATTGGCAAAAATCTCCATTTCTGATTCAGCAGCTTCGTCGATGAGCGCTTCATCAGCCACAGGCCACTTAGCGACGATCAAAGCTTCTTCCTCGTGCGGTACATAGCGCCATGCTGCCTCAGTCATGAACGGCATATACGGATGTAGCAAGCGCAAGCAGGTATCCAGCACGTAGACCATGACGCGCTGCGTCTGCTGTTTTTCTTCTGGCGTGCCGTTATACAGCGGATGTTTGGCAATCTCCAGGTACCAGGGTGCGAACTCATCCCACATGAACGACAAAATCTGACTGCCGGCCTCACCATACTGAAAGGCATCGAACAGATATTGCACATTATTGACCAGTTTCTGCGTCCGGCTGACGATCCAACGAGCGGGTAGGTCCAGTTCGCTTTGTACTGGCAGACCAGCTGGCAGATCGTCATCCAGATTCATGTTCACTAGTTTGGTGATATTCCAGATCTTGTTCACGAACTTGTACGTGTATTCGACCTTTGCTTCATCCAGATTGACATCATTTCCGGGTGTGCCGCTCGTCAACAGGGTAAAGCGCAGCGGATCAGCACCATATTGGTCAATTAACACCAGTGGATCAATCACATTGCCCAGAACTTTACTGAATTTTCGTCCATCCTTGTCCCGGACCAGACCGTTTAAATATACCGTATCGAACGGTGGTTTATCCGTGAACCACATGCCCATCATAATCATGCGCGCCACCCAGAAGAACAGGATATCGTGGCCTGTTTCCATGACCTGCGTTGGGTAGAAGCGCTTTAGATCAGGTGTCTCATTTGGCCATCCCAAGGTGCTGAACGGCCACAGTCCACTGCTGAACCAGGTATCGAGCACGTCTTCTTCTGGTGTCCAACCGTCGCCTTCTGGCGCTGTCCGGCCCACATAGATTTCGCCTTCGGGATCGCTATCTTTTTCTCGGTACCATGCCGGGATGCGATGGCCCCACCACAGTTGGCGGCTGATGCACCAGTCCTGAATGTTTTCTAACCAGTGATAATAGACTTTTGTGAAGCGCTCAGGCACGATCTTGATGTCCCCGGAACGCACAGCATTTAGGGCTTTTTCGGCGATGTCATCCATCTGGACGAACCACTGCGTACTCAGCATCGGTTCGACAACTTCGCCGCCGCGCTGGCTGCGAGGTACGACCATCGTATGATCCTGCACCTTGAGGGTCATTCCCGCTGCTTCCATGTCGGCCCATAATTTCTTGCGTGCTTCAAAACGATCCATGCCCGCATAGGGTCCGGCATTTTGATTGAGGGTCGCATCCTTATTCAGGATGTTAACCATCTCCAGGTTGTGACGCTGGGCGATGTCATAGTCGTTGAAGTCGTGCGCCGGGGTAATCTTCAGCGCGCCCGTACCGAACTCACGGTCCACATATTCGTCTGCGATGATCGGAATCTCACGATTCAGCATCGGCACCATAGCCGATTTGCCGATTAGGTGTTTGTAGCGATCATCTTCTGGATGCACGCATACCGCTGTATCACCCAGGATCGTTTCTGGGCGGGTCGTCGCCACTGGCACCGATTCACCATCAGCCAGCGGATAGTTGAAGTAATATAGCTTGCCATTTTCTTCAGCACGTTCCACTTCCAAATCGCTGACAGCAGTCTGCAACCCCGGCGACCAGTTCACCAGACGCGGACCCCGATAAATCCGTCCCTGCTCCCACAACCGCACGAAAACCTCTTGCACAGCATCCGATAGGCCCTCATCAAGTGTGAAGCGTTCACGCTCCCAATCACAGCTAGCACCAATCCGCCGGAGCTGCTCGACGATGGTGCCGCCTTTTTCTTCTTTCCACTGCCAGGTACGCTCTAAGAAAGCCTCGCGCCCAATATCGTGACGGCTTGTGCCTTCATCGCGTAGCATCTTCTCGACCTGCAACTGGGTAGCAATCCCCGCATGGTCGGTACCGGGCAGCCACAGGGCTGCTTTGCCACGCATGCGCTCGTAACGCGTCATCAAGTCTTGCAGGCTGGCGAATAGGGCATGTCCCAGGTGCAGGACACCGGTTACGTTCGGTGGCGGCATGGAAATGGTGAACGTCTCCGCGTCGTCAGCCGCGATTTCGGGTTTGAACCAGCCCTGGCTTTCCCACCAGTCGTAAATACCTTGCTCTTCATCGGCAAAGTTGAAGTTGGCTGGCATGTTTTGCTGTTGTTTATGTGTCGTGGTTTGCGTCATCGTTACCTCGATTTACGAATCCCTGATAATGGTTTACGAGCGGTGATTACCTGTTCGGTACGGTCAATTTGCTGTTCGATGTCCTCATAGCCAATTTCCAGCAAGACGACTTTGACTTCATCAGTTGAAAGGGGCCTGAATGAGACAGATCGTTTGGTCGTCTTGAATCGGTTCGGCATGCCTTCTGTGATGTACAGATTCTGTGTGGCTATAACAGGCGGGCCTTCTTCCCATTCCCATATTTCATAGGCGATGAACTCGTAGCCGTTGTCGTCAATATGGTTGAGGCCCGGCAAAAACGTAGGCCGATATTCCAGATACGATTCAAAGTCCCTCAGGCCAATGACAATCGAGCCACCCGGCCTGAGTAACTCCCAGAATATGAGCAGGGCATGTTCGATTTCGGTATCACTAAGCATGTGCGGCAGCACATTGCCTTTGCAAACCAGCCCATCAAACGGCCCCTCAACGATGTCGAGCAGATTGTCGATTTCCGCACGCTCAATCGTAATCAAGTCCTCAACGCCATGCTCACGCGCCAGTTCATGGGCCATCTTCAACATGCCCGGGCTGGGGTCGGTAGCGACCACATGGTAATCCAGCTTGGCGAGCGGAATAGCCTGGGTACCTGGCCCACAGCCGACATCCAGGATACGAACCACACCTTTGCCCCGGAAGGTTGCTCGCAGCCCCAGCCCTTCGCGCTCAAGCTGCCGCTCCCAATCTCGGAATAAATAAGGGTAGTATTCTGCGATGGTGTCGTAGAACTCTGTTGTGTGTTTATCCATCCTCTCACC
The DNA here is from genome assembly GCA_002699585.1 of Anaerolineaceae bacterium. Lineage (GTDB taxonomy): Bacteria > Chloroflexota > Anaerolineae > Aggregatilineales > Phototrophicaceae > Phototrophicus. The sequence goes on from PABP01000021.1 coordinate 459,356, forward strand.
ATTTCATAGAGCAAGTTGTGCTCATCCCATGAACAATAACTCATGAACAAAAAAACCTCTGACGTCCTTGGACTGCAAGGACGAAAGAGGTTTGACTTTCGCGGTACCACCTTGCTTCAGCAGGGTGAACTGCTGCGCTTGATTGGCGCTGTATCGGGCGCACCCGGCCAAAATCTACTAATAATCATCGTAAACAGATTACGTTCTTGTTGGCTGCTCCGGGGCGACTTCATTGCGATTTTTGTATATCGGCTTTCAGCCAATGGCCGGTACTCTCTAGGACAAACGGGCGCAATTACTATTCCCCATCATGGCATATGTTTTTGGTTGTTAAACTGACATCTGACATTGGCGGCAGTATAGCATGGGTCAGGAAGGGTCGTCAAGGTACTGACGAATTACTGGGATGAAGAGTGCCTATCGATCCCGTCCTCGCAGCATACTCCGAATGCGATCTGCAATCATATCGATAGCCACGAAGTTGAAACCACCTTCAGGAATAATGACATCGGCATAGCGCTTGGTCGGCTCCACAAACTTCAGATGCATCGGACGCACCGTTGCCAGATATTGGTCGATAACGGACTCCGCTGAGCGATTGCGTTCTTGCATATCGCGCTTTAGGCGCCGAATGAAGCGTATATCCGCATCGGTATCCACATATATCCTAATGTCAAATAAATCGCGTAACTCTCGCTCGACAAAGATCAAGATGCCTTCTACCAGGATTATCGGCTGTGGGGTGACAATATCTACTTTGGACGTTCGCCGATCTGATGTGAAGTCATAGACAGGCACCTCAACCGGCAGCGAGTCTTGCAAGCTCCGCACATGCTCAATCATCAGGGCCGTGTCCAACGAATCAGGATGGTCGAAGTTAATGCGCCGCCGTTCTTCGTCACTGAGTTCGCGGAAGTCCTTGTAGTAGGAATCATGTGTTAGGTAGGCGATATGTTTGCTACCGACTCGTTCCAATATTTGATTGGACACAGTGGTTTTGCCGGACCCTGTGCCGCCAGCGACGCCGATGGTCACAGGGCGATGCAACTCGACGCTCATGTTGTGGCCCTTCTGCTGGAATACGCTCTGTCACCTAAAAACAGAAACGCCCGTCTAAAACGGGCGATTGAGCCACTGGTGGGATTTGAACCCACAACTTCACGCTTACGAAGCGTACGCTCTGCCGTTGAGCTACAGTGGCGAACAGGGGCATTATAGCAATGCCCCTTTATGAGAATCAAGACTCAATGACGGAAGTGGCGCACACTGGTGAAGACCATCGCCATGTTTGCCTCGTTCGCGGCTTCGATGACCTTCTTGTCACGAATTGCACCACCTGGCTGGATCAGCGCCGTAATGCCTGCCTTGGCAGCCACTTCTATCGTATCCGGGAAGGGGATGAGCGCTTCTGAGGCCATCACAGCACCCTTGGCATATTCCCCGGCTTTTTCCAGTGCCAGGACTGCTGCATCGACGCGGCTTGGTAGGCCGCCACCGGTCCCGCAAGTATAATGTGAACGTGCTACAACAATCGCATTTGACTTCACAAACTGGCAAGCTTTCCAGGCGTATTGCATGGCTTTTGTTTCTTCAGCCGTTGGTGGGCGCTCCGTCACGGTCTTCCATGAGACGCCAGCCGGGTCACCGCTGTCACGCCGTTGGATCAGCAACCCACGATGGACACTGCGAATGTCGTACTCTGTCGTGTCATACGGCTGAGACAATTGCAGCAGTCGGCAGTTCTTGCGGCCTTCGTTGAGGGCAGTTCTTGCGGTAGGTGTAAATTCCGGCGCGACGATAGCTTCGATGAACAAGCTGTCGAGTTGCTCCACAAAAGCATCATCCACTGTACGATTGACGGCCATCACGCAGCCAAAAGCAGAAATCGGATCAGCCCGTAGTGCCAGCGGGTAGGCTTCGGCAATCGTTGGCGCGCTCGCGATGCCCGTTGGCGTCAGATGCTTGATAATGACGACAGTCGGGTCATCAAAGCTGCTGACCGCCCGCCATGCGGCATCTACATCCAGAATGTTGTTATAGGACAATTGCTTGCCACCAAATTGCTTGGCCCCAAAGGGAAGTTCATCGCGCAGATGACTGTAATAAGCCCCACTCTGGTGCGGATTTTCACCGTAACGTAGGCCGCTCACTTTATGTACGGCAATCGATAGATAATCCGGTAATTCCTCATCTTCCTGCGCAGATACACTCGGTGATGATCCTTGTGCCAGGTAAGCATGGATAGCTGTGTCATAGTCGCGCGTCATCGCGAAAGCTTTAACGGCTAGGTCGCGCCGGACGACCATATCCACGTCGCCAGTCGCGCGTAATGCGGAAATCACCCGTGCATAGTCGGCAGGATCACACACCACCGTGACGCGCAGGAAGTTTTTAGCAGCACCGCGCAGCAGCGTCACACCACCAATGTCGATCTGCTCGGCTGCATCCTGTAGGGTGGTTTCTGCTTTGGCGACTGTTTCCTGGAATGGATACAGATTACAGACGACCATATCAATGGGTGCGTAGCCTTGCTGTTGCAGTTCTTCCGTATCGCTGGCGGTACTGCGTGCCAGGATGCCTGCATGGATCGCCGGATGGAGCGTTTTAACGCGACCTCCCAGCATTTCCGGGCTATTCGTGAGCTGATTAACGGGTGTGACGACCAGACCAGCGTCAGTCAGGGCTTTTTGCGTGCCACCACTTGCGACGAGATCCCAGCCGAGGGATGCGAGTTCTTTAGCGAAGTCCACGAGTCCGGTTTTGTCGGACACACTTAGCAATGCGCGGGGCATAATCATCCATTCTATCGATGAGGTATGAATAGTCTAAACACTTCGGTTCGCTATTATAGCAAGCCGCTTAAGACTGTCCACGTAATAGCTCTATGAGTGAACGTACCTAATCGCTTCCCAATTTCCCAAAATGGCCTATAATTTGATTGTGACATAATTCACAATATGGTTGTGCTGTCGTTGGTACAATCAAAATCACAAACAAGGTGAGGGGGGAGACATGTCTGGTAAACCGCGTGTTGTCATTGTGGGGGGTGGGTTCGCGGGCCTTTATGCGGCGCGGACCTTCGCCAAAGCTCAGGTTGAAGTCTTGCTCATTGATCGCAACAATTTCCATACCTTCACACCGCTGCTCTATCAGGTGGCGACTTGCGCGCTTGATCCAAGCTCGATTGCTTACCCGTTGCGTACAATTTTTCGCAAGCACGATAATGTTGCGTTCCTCATGGGGACGGTGACAGATATCGACACTGTGGAAAAGCATATCATCGTGGAAACAGCAGCAGGGCCGGTGATCGAGCCCTATTCGCATCTGATTGTCGCTACCGGGACTGTGACCAACTACTTTGGACAGGCAGCAATAGAGAAACATGGCTTTGGACTCAAGAATCTCGATGATGCCGTCATCTTGCGCAACCATATTTTGTCGCTGTTCGAGCGGGCTGCCTGGGTGAACGACACAGGTGTGCGTGATGCCCTCACAACACTGGTCGTTGTAGGTGGCGGTCCAACTGGCATCGAGACAGCCGGTGCCCTATACGAACTGTACAACTATGTCCTCAAGAATGAATATGACAGCGTATCACCCAAGATGCGTGCGCGTGTCATTCTATTGGAAGCGCTTCCTCAGTTACTGGGACCCTATCCAGAGCGTCTTCAGAAGGCAGCTAAGAAGCAACTGGAATCGCTGGGTGTAGAGGTAATGCTCAACGCAATGGTATCTGATGTCGAGCCTGATACCATTTATCTCAAGGATGGGCGCTCGATTCGCACACATACCTTGGTTTGGTCTGCGGGCGTCAAAACATCGCCTCTGGTGCAAAAACTGGGCGTCGAACTTCAAAAAGGGGGGCGTGTTCCTGTTGAGCCGAACATGCGGATTGTTGGTCAGCCTGATATTTACGCGGTAGGGGATATCGCCTATTTGCTGGATGAAGAGGATAAGCCTTATCCGCAGTTGATCCCTGTCGCCAAGCAGCAAGGTATTCTGGCCGCCAATAACATCCTGAATGCAATGGCTGGTAAGCCAATGTCGACGTTCAGCTATTCGGATCGTGGAATCATGGCGACAATTGGCCGCAGCCGCGCCGTCGCCTGGATTTTCTACCGTATTCAATTGACGGGATTTTTAGCTTGGCTGGCGTGGTTATTCTTACACTTAGTGGCGCTATTGGGTTTCCGCAACCGCCTGAGTGTATTTATCAGTTGGATTTGGAACTACCTGACCTATGATCGGTCCGTCCGCTTGATCCTGGATACAAGCAAAGACAATCAACCCCTTAAGGAAATGGCTGATGAAACGACATAGCTACAGACCAGAGGAGAGGGCGTCTTCTTTGGTCCATCCCTGATCTTGGCGCTTGGCCTTTTCGTCCAGGGCAGGGCGTTCCAGTATGCCATAGGGCAGTAGCAGCACGAAAGCGATGGCAAACATCACCACAGCTACGCTCACCGCGCCGATGAAACCCAGGTGCAGTACAAAAATACTGACCAAAACAGTCGGTGTTACTGTACACAGGATGCTCGCGGCCAGGTAGTGAGATACTTTTGCTAGGCTACTGTTGGCAGTGATGGCCTCACGCCTCATTGAACTACGGGCGGTCAGGGCACCAAATACCAGCCCAAAAGCAATCAGGCCAAGGATTGCAATTGTTTCTGTCGTCATAACGTTGGGTGGGGCCGTATGTGGCCCCATTCCTTTCTGAATCCTGTTGGCAAAATGCCCGATTTAGAACAATGTATAGATGAACGCGCCACCCGGGCCGGTGCTGCCAATGATGATGATGACGGCAAATATAAGCAGTACCAGTATCATCGGGATCAGCCAGTAGAGTTTGCGCTTCCACAAAAACGAGAGCAGCTCACCCAGGACGCCCATACGCAGGAAAATGTCCTGTAGTGCGCCGCTGTTTTTCTTCTTGGTTTCATTTGCCATAGGGTTGTTCGCCTCGTGATCGACTTCTTGTGATCCTACTTACGGACAAGATAGGGGCCAATGGCCAGCATATCAATATCGCTGTTGCGGAACGTATTAAACGCCTCTGCCGGGGTATTGACAATCGGCTCACCACGTAGATTAAAGGACGTATTGAGCACAATCGGCGTGCCTGTCGCCTCGCCGAACTGCTTCACAATATCATAGTAACGTGGATTCGTCTCGCGTTCTATGGTTTGCAAACGTCCGGTTCCAGCATGGTTGACTGCCTCAATTTCATGCTGCTTGTCTTCTTTAATCGGCGCGACAATCAGCATATAACGGGGGGCTTCGTGTGCGGCCACATCAGGATAATCGAAATACTCTGCGGCGCGTTCCCGTAGTACGACTGGTGCGAAGGGCCGGAAGGGCTCCCGGAATTTAATCTTTGTATTGACGACTTCCTTCATTTCTTCCGAGCGCGGATCAGCCATGATGCTGCGGTTGCCCAGCGCCCGCGGACCCCATTCGCTGCGTCCCGTAAAGTGGCTGACAACCTGCTTATGCGTCAGTCCATCGACAATGATTTCGACCATCTTCTCAGGATTGTCCGAGAAATCCTCAAACGGAATATCGTTGCTTTTCAGGAAGTACGCAATCTCGTCATCCCTGAATGCCTGTCCCCAATAGCTGTGCGGCATGACCCACTTGCGCGGCTGGCCCAACATGATGTGATAAGCCCATAATGCTGCTCCCACAGCACCGCCATCGTCACCCGCTGCAGGATGAATGAAAATCTCATCGAATGGCGTTTCGTTCAGCAGTCGCCAATTGGCCTTGGTGTTGAGCGCCACGCCACCCGCCATCACCAGCTTACTTTTGCCAGTTTTATTATGCAGATAACGGCAAATCTTGATGAGCACATCTTCAGTAACTTTCTGAATGCTGGCAGCGACATCCGCATAATACTGGTTCTGATCCATGGCCGCGCGTTCACTGCTGCGCTCTGGATTAGTATCCATCGTGAAGAACTCAGCTTCCGGTTGCCGATTAGGACCGAATAAATCCAAGAATTTGCGGCTGTAGCTGCGTTCAATCGAATGTTGATAGTCAAAATAGTCCATATTCAAGTGGAATGCACCTGTTTCGTCATCCACGTTAAGGACTTTGTAGACTTTATCTTCGTATTTTGGGGTGCCATAGGGTGTCATCCCCATGACTTTATATTCGCCGTTGTTGACCCGAAAGCCGAGCCATGCCGTGAATGTCGAATAGAGCAAACCCAGGGAATGCGGGAATCGCTGCTCACTGAACAGGTTGATGGCATTGACGCCGTCTTTGCCTTCCCATTGGCTGGTGGCTTCTCCCAGCGTCGCCGTCGTCCATTCGCCGACGCCATCGATGGTCAGCACCGCTGCATCATCAAACGGGCTGGTGAAGAAGGCACTTGCCGCATGGCTCATATGGTGGTCAGCGAAGATGATCTTATCCGGCGAAATATCCAGTGCTCTTAAAATCGCACTTTTGATCCACAGTTTCTCTTTAAGCCAGCTAACCATAGCCTCTTTCCACACATCCCATGACTTGGGGAAAGTGTTGAGCGTCGTAATCAGGATGCGCTCAAACTTGACCAGTGGCTTCTCGTAAAAGACCACATAATCTAGGTCATGGGTGGTGATGCCCGCGAAGTCCAGGCAGAATTGCGTGGCTAGCTCCGGGAACCCATTGTCATGCTTTTTTCTGGAGAACCGTTCTTCCATGGATGCAGCCAGGATTTCACCATCTTTGATGAGTGCCGCCGCCGAATCATGGTAATACGCAGAAATTCCGAGGATATACATAGTTAGCCTTGTAGCCTTGCCGAGTCGACATCAGTTGGGACCGGTTCTCGATCATGCCAGGTTGCCGTGCCGTTGCGATTGAGTGCATCACTGAAAAGCCGCGATGCAAGCCCAAATGGAACGAGCAGGGTGAAGTAGAAAAGTGTCGATATGATCCGTGCGGTCGCATCGCTAACGACAGCCATAATGAGGCTAAACCGATGCCAGGTGATGCTGACGATAGAAGGCGATTCGACCGTTTTTGCTTCATTCTTTGCTTTTTGCATAGAGTCGCTATCAAGCTGTAGTCAATGGACAGAGCGCACGCAATCCAATTACGATTGCAACGAGTGGCACCAAACGGGTGATACCAGCGGCAAATGTTATATTACTTCGTTGACAAGTTCAATAATCGGCTTGCCAACGGTCTGTGACCCATGCCCAATGCTAGTTGAGTGAGAAGGGCGTATCACCGACTGTGACCTGGGGCGGGGTCAATCGTGTCTCCAGGAATGCGATCTCACGTTTATAGATCGACGTGAGCTTTCTAGCTAAATCTGTCAAATCCTCGATTTCCAGGAGAGCTTGTTTTTCCAGGTTGTCGGTTTGCAGCAGCATACAGGATAGATACGTAATGGCTGGCAACGACAGCGGAATCTGGTGGCTGTCAAATTCGACATCTGCTGCTTCGCGCAGCGTCTCCAGGTAAGTGATAACGAGCTGTCGTAGTGCTGCGCTAACTGCAACGTCATCGTCTGGGAGGGCGTCTTCTATATAGTCGACATCGGCGTACAGATAGGGCTTGTCATGGTATGTCTCATTGATGGCAAAGCGCGTTTCGCCCAATGACATGATCAGGATGCGACCATCAGGCTGATACTCAACTTTCGTGATTTGGGCAGCACATCCCACCGGATGGGGAAGCGCAGTACCCCCAACATCATCGCCTTCCTGGATAAGGACCACACCAAAGGATTGGTTTTTTTCGATGCACTCACCAATCATCAACTTGTAACGTTCTTCAAAGATGTTGAGTGGCAGTTGCATACCTGGGAACAAAACGATATTGAGCGGGAAAAGGGGGATAACAGGCATTGGTTTGTCTCTTGCTATGATTACGAATGCGATATGATGATAAATTCGTTGGCATCGTACCACGATTTGTTAAACGTTACCTAAGCAAAGGCTGTTATGCTAGGCTTGCCCGAGTATGATTGATCGTAGCAATCTAACAAGAGATGGAATTATGAACGCCGTAGACCGCTTTGTGACAACTGAATGGCTGCAAGCGCATCTCGACGATGCCAATATCCGCGTGATCGATATTCGTGGCCGTGTGCTGCCTGCCTCTGAACCTCCCCCGCATTACCATAGCCATTGCCAGCAATATGAGGAATCTCATATCCCCTGTGCCCAATTTGTGGACTGGACCGCGGATATTGTCGAACCGGATTCGCCATCTTATGATATTGCCAATCCAGAGCGATATAGCGCGCTGATGTCAGCACTAGGTGTTTCGGAAAATACGCATGTCATTGCGTACGATGATGCCAATGGGATGTTCGCCGCACGTCTGTGGTGGACGTTGAATTATTATGGTCATGATCGTGTTTCCGTATTGGCTGGCGGGTGGCAAAAGTGGCTAGCAGAAGGTCGCCCAATCACGGCGGACGTGCAGACAGTAGAGCCAGCGACATTTGTGGCCCAGGTCCAACCGCAGTTCCATGCTGCTGCCCAGGACATTTCTGAAAATGGGGGACAGCTTTTGGTGGATTCGCGCTCGCCTGCTGAGTTTGCTGGGCAAGCATCCCGTGCATCTCGCTCTGGTCACATTCCGGGTGCAATCAACGTGCCACGCAAAACGCTGCTTGATGACAGCGGGCAGTTGTTAGCCGAGGAAGCTCTACGCTCCAGATTTGCCAACGCAAACGATGTCTCTGATGATGTGGTCGTCTATTGCAATTCGGGCGTATCTGCCAGTTTTGTTATGATGGCCATGTTAGAAGCGGGTTATGAAACGGTCCGCGTGTACGATGGCTCCTGGAAAGATTGGGCCAATAACCCTGATAATCCTGTTGAATAGACGTACAATACCGCTGCCCTTATCCTGGGCCTGTAAGATATGCTGATGAAGTCACGTCTTCAATAGGCGTGAGGACTCCCCTGATAGCGTGAGTGACCTAGCCAGAAAACAAAATATTCAAGAAAGAGGACCTACCTTGATTAAAGTAACCGCGTATCGTGAAGCGTCAGCCTTTGACGAATTGCGCGACGATTGGATTGATTTGTTGACGCGCAGCCACACCAATACCATTTTCAGCACCTGGGAATGGCATAAATACTGGTGGGAAGCCTATCATCCGGGTGATCTTTGGATTCTGGCTTTGCGTGCGAATGATGATCGTTTGGTCGGCATTGCATCGATGTTCATTGAACACAATGAAACCGAGGGCCGTAACGTGCGATTTGTGGGTTGTGAAGACGTCACTGACTACCTGGATTTTGTGATCGATCGTGACTGTATGGAGCCAGTCTATACAGCGATTGCTGAGTATCTTGCTGAAAATGACGAACACTATGATCAGCTTATGCTATGCAATATCCCTGAAGTGTCGCCAACCCTCGAGCAGTTTAACCACATTTTGCAGGACCAATCCTTTACCACAACCATCAATCAGCAAGATGTTTGCCCCGTCATCGAACTACCAGATAAATTCGAAGACTATGTGAGTGCCCTCGACAAGCGGGAACGCCACGAAGTTCGTCGTAAAATGCGCCGTGCAGAAGGGCAGCGTAAGATGGGCGCATTAGATTGGTACATCGTTGATGAGTCACACGATATTGACGAGGAAGTCGAAAAATTTCTCAAACTGATGGCAGCTAGCCACCCTGAAAAAGCTGAATTCCTGACTGACCAGCAGCACGTTATATTTTTCAAGTCACTGGTTCCGGCAACACTGGAACGCGGATGGCTGCAGTTGGCTTTCCTCGTAGCCAACGATACGCCTATCTCCGCCTATCTGAACTTTGACTACAATGACCATATTCTGGTCTATAACTCTGGTCTGGACCCTGAAGGTTATGGTCACCTTAGCCCGGGGATTGTCCTGCTGGCTTATTGCATCGAACATGCGATCGAGCTGGGGCGCGAGGTGTTCGACTTCTTGCGGGGTGATGAACAGTATAAATATCGCATGGGTGGTAAAGACACAGCCGTCAAGCAGATCATTGCTCAAGTTCAAAAGTAGCTTGTAGCGTAACACGCAACTGACGAGTGCTTTCTGCAAAGTCAGCGATGCATGAATACAAAAATGGCGACTCAGGGTCGCCATTGTGTTTTCTAGGGGGTATGGATTTTAGCTAGCCGCCGTATGAGTTCGGGACGTCGGCAACATTCGTAAAGATATACGGTTCTGTCTCGGTGATTTCAACAGCGGTATCTTCATCGACTCGATGCTGGCCTTTATGATACAAAACATTGTTGAATCCATCATAGCGATAGCGGCGGTTGACCCAGGAGGGTTTACCATTGGGGCCTGCGGTCGGGTGCATGAAGACCACATTGAACTGCACTGCTTCTTCTTCTAGCAAGTAAACTTCATCCACGATCCAGACTGGGGCATATTGCGCCAGGTGGTCATGGACTTTGGCGTCACGTTTCTGGCGAATCTCGTTAATCGTTACCATATCTTCAGGCATTTGTTTTGTCCTGCTAACTGGCTGGTCCTATGCAACGTATTGTAGCCCAGGGTTGGCCACATCGACAAGCAAGAAATCTAGCCTGTAAAAGCCCGCAGAATAGGCCACCGAAATGGACTCAAAATGGATGTTGCCTTTCGGCTCACAATAGGTTAATATCCGCCGCATGAATATGCTAATCCGTGTCCGACGTCTACGCATTGAGTTAATAGCTCCCCTGTGAAGAGGCTGCGGATTTTGGCTTGTTGCCTGTAGGTCTAATCTAGCATGATTGCGAACCCAACCTCTGTCACCAGAGGTTTTTTTGTACCTATTTCCAGTGGGGTTGGCCATCAGAGCAAGGTGCACAGCGATTCTCGTTGTAACTTACACATTTAACTTGAAGTGGATTGCGCTACTATCGGCGCTATGTGCTTAACCGATTTTCATCATTACTCAATCAGGAGTTTGGTATGGCCAAGAATAAAGTCAACAAGGTCGTCCTTGCCTATAGTGGCGGCCTGGACACATCCGTAATCGTTCCATGGTTGAAGAATAACTATGGTTGCGAAGTCATCTGTTTCACCGCCGACCTGGGCCAGGAAAGCGAACTGGACGGCTTGGAAGAAAAAGCAATTGCTTCTGGTGCCAGTAAGCTCTATGTTCGCGATCTTCGCGATGAGTTCCTGACCGACTTTGTTTTCCCCACAATGCAAGCTGGGGCCGTCTACGAGCGCGAGTATCTACTGGGGACCTCCTTCGCGCGCCCATTGATTGCCAAGCATATGGTAGAAGTCGCTGAGGCAGAAGGCGCGGATGCCATTGCCCACGGTTGCACGGGTAAAGGTAACGATCAGGTTCGTTTTGAAGTGACCGCAATGGCCCTCAATCCAAAACTGCAGACTATCGCTCCCTGGCGCGAATGGGACATCCGCAGCCGTGAAGATGCCCTGGCCTATGCCGCTGAGTACAACGTTCCCGTAGCTCAGACGGAGAAGGACATTTACAGCCGTGACCGCAATATTTTCCACCTGTCGCACGAGGGTGGCCTGCTGGAAGATCCCTGGAATGAACCTGACTCTAGCATGTTCCAATTGACGGTCAGCCCGGAAGAAGCGCCTGACGAGCCGGAATATGTGGAAATTGGCTTCATAAAGGGCAATCCGGTTAGCGTAAACGGTGAAGAACTGTCACCCGTTGCCATCTATGAAAAGCTGAATAAGCTCGCTGGCAAGCACGCCATTGGCCGCGTTGATATTGTTGAAAATCGCCTTGTTGGTATGAAATCGCACGGTGTATATGAAACCCCGGCAGGGACATTGTTGATGCGTGCTCACCAGGCTTTGGAGAGCATCTGCCTGGATAAATACACGATGGGGTCCAAAGATTCCATGGCCGTTAAATATGCCGAATTGGTCTACAACGGTATGTGGTTCACTCGCCTGCGGGAAGCTCTGGATGCATTCGTTCAAGTAACTCAGGAAACGGTTACGGGTACGGTGCGCCTCAAGCTCTATAAGGGCAACATCATCATCGCTGGCCGTAAAAGCCCCAACAGCCTCTACCGTGAAGACTATGCCTCGTTTGGTGAAGAAGACGTCTACAATCAGCAAGATGCCGCAGGCTTCATCCAACTGTTTGGCCTACCGCTAAAGGTTGAAGCGTTGCTGTCGATTGATGGCACCGGCGAGAGCCGCTATCGCAAGCCGGACTACAGCAAATTCAAGCGTGACTAGCATCAAAACAACCAACTGATTGGAGCAATACATGTCTTTGTGGGGTGGGCGCTTTAGCGAGCCAACAGATGAAGATCTCAAGCGGCTAAATGACAGTTTCGGCTTTGACCGACGTATGTATGGTCAAGATATCCGGGGTAGTATTGCCTATGCGCAGGCTATCCGCGATGCACAGGTCATTAGCTCGGAAGAATGTGATCAGATATGCGCCGGATTGGAAACGGTCCTGGCCGAGTTTGAGACAGATGCATTTGTAACGACTGCCGACGATGAAGATATACATACTGCTGTCGAGCGCCGCCTCACAGAGATAATCGGCCCGGTTGCAGGTAAGCTGCATACGGGCCGCAGCCGCAATGACCAGGTCGCAACCGACCTGCGCCTTTGGACGATAGATGCCATAAAGGCCCTGGATGCCTTGCTCGATCATCTGCAACGCGCACTGGTCGAGCAGGCATCAGTCCACACCGATACCCTCATGCCCGGTTACACTCATGTCCAACCCGCGCAGCCTATCGTGGTTGCTCACTGGCTGATGAGCTATTTCTGGATGATCGCTCGTGATCGGGATCGTTTGCGCGACGCTGCTGGTCGTGCGGATGTCATGCCTTTAGGGTCCGGCGCGTTAGCGGGTAATCCCTTCGCCATTGATCGGCCACAACTTGCTGAGAATCTAGGCTTTTCTTCTTATAGTCAGAATAGTCTCGATGGCGTCAGTGACCGTGATTTTGTCGCGGAAACGCTATTTGCTCTTGCCATGACTGGTTCGCATCTCAGTCGCCTGGGTGAGGATGTCGTTCTCTACAGCAATCCAGGGTTTGGTTTCATCAAGCTAAATGACCGCTACAGTACCGGATCAAGCATTATGCCCCAAAAGCGCAATGCTGATCCAATGGAATTGGCGCGCGGTAAAGCCGGACGCCTGCTCGGCAATTTGACGGGCTTCATGGCAACGTTGAAAGGTTTACCGAGCACATACAACAAGGATCTACAAGAAGATAAAGAAGCGCTCTTTGACAGTATCGATACGCTTGAATCCATACTCCCGGTTGTCATAGCGATCATCTCAACGTTGCACATCGACGTCGACAGGTGCCGCTCAGCCCTCACGGATGACATGCTGGCTACAGAATTAGCTGATTATCTTGTGGATAAAGGCATCCCATTTCGCGAGGCTCATCATCTGGTAGGGGAGGCCGTGCGCCAAGCGGAAGAGACAGGTACAACGTTGACGACGCTCTCGCTCGAAGCCTATCAGCAGATTTCCAACCACTTTGAGGCTAGTCTGTTTGAGAGCCTCCAATTCGAGAAGGCTGTTGCGCGCAAAGAAGCCGTTGGCGGTACAGCGCCTACTGCTGTTCAGCAGCAAATAGAAGCAGGCAAGCAATGGTTGTCGGAGTGGAATAGTTAAGGTCGCTCGTTGCTGATTGTGCTATATGTACAAGTTCTGCCAACAACTTATATGAAATTCTACCAGTTTGGGTCCAATACAGGACCAATGCATTGACAGGCCCAACTAAGTTCGTTACGCTTTCAGAAATCTGCTGAAAACATACGTGAAACAGACACAAAATCTAATGCAGCCGAAAAACCTAAGCGTCCTCGTCCTTATTATCGTTATTGTCGTACTCGTCATTATGGGCGGGTTCTAACTGCTTGGGTGCTCAACACAGTCGATTGCTTACGAGAGCCTCCCAAGTGGAGGCTTTTTTTGTGGCTAAAAACGGTCTAAATAGCAGAAAAAACATATTTTGTTTCGATAGACTACGGTGAACAGGAGAAATGACAATGCCCGCAGAATGGATATGGCGCAACGGTGAATACGTCCGATGGGAAGACGCCACTGTCCACGTATCGGCCCACGCCCTCCATTATGGGTCTAGTGTATTTGAAGGTATCCGCGCTTACGCAACGCCTGATGGTCCTGCTGTTTTCCGTCTACAGCCTCATACCAAGCGCTTGCTGAACGGTGCCAAAGTCATGCGCATCGACGTGCCCTACAGTGAAGAAGACATCAATACCGCCATCGTAGAAACAATTGACCGTAACGGCCATGAAGCTTGCTACATTCGTCCGGTGATCTTCCGCGGTGAAGGCGCGCTGGGCTTGGAAGGGCGCAACCGTACCAAGGTCGAAACAGCCATCTTCACGATGGAATGGGGCGCATACCTGGGTAGCGAAGCCCTGGAAAAAGGCGTCGATGTACAGGTGAGTTCCTGGCGACGTATGGCCCCTGATACCCACGCTGCCATGGTGAAAGCCGGTGGTAACTATGTGAACAGCCAGTTCATCAGCATGGAAGCTCACGACAACGGTTTTAGCGAAGGCATCGCATTGGATGTTAACGGCTATGTTAGCGAAGGTGCTGGCGAAAATATCTTCGTCATCATCGACGATGTCATTTATACGCCCGGTTCATGGTCCTCGATCTTGCTGGGTATCACGCGCGATAGCGTCCTTCAACTGATTAAAGATCTTGGCTACAAAGTCGAGTTCCAGCCCATCGCCCGTGAAATGCTCTATATGGCCGATGAAATCTTCTTCACAGGGACTGCGGCAGAAGTGACCCCTGTGCGTACTGTTGACCGTATTGTCATCGGTCCAGGTGAACGTGGCCCGATCACGAAGCAGGTCCAGGAAGAGTTCTTTGCCATTACCTCAGGGAATAAACCAGATCGTCATGGCTGGTTAACGCACGTTCGTAAAGCGGTTCATTCAGAATCGTAAGTACTGTTTTAGTGGAATCATTGTTTGAGAAGGTTGTGACTATGAAACTCAAGGGTGCAGAGATCATTCTTGAATGTTTGATCAGAGAGGGCGTCGAGGTCATGTTTGGCTACCCCGGTGGGGCTATTCTGCCGACTTATGACGCAATGACGAAATACACAGATAAGCTTCATCACGTTCTGGTGCGCCACGAACAGGGTGCATCTCATATGGCAGATGGCTATGCGCGCGCAACGGGCAAAGTCGGCGTTTGCATCGCCACCAGTGGCCCAGGCGCGACTAATCTCATTACTGGGCTGGCAACGGCCATGATGGATTCCTCACCTGTTGTTGCTATTACAGGCCAGGTCACTGTTCCTGCTATTGGCTCCGATGCTTTTCAGGAAACAGATGTGACCGGGGCAACGCTCCCTGTCACCAAACACAACTACCTGGTAACCGAAGTCGAAGAACTAGCCTACATAATCAAGGAAGCATTCCATATCGCGCGTACCGGACGGCCCGGTCCTGTCCTGATTGATGTGCCTAAGGATGTGCAGAACGCAATCACTGAGTTCATCTATCCTGAGGATGATATTCATCTGCCAGGTTATCGTCCGCCGGAAGGCGCAGATGATGATGAGATCGAAGAAATGCTCGATCTGCTGAAGAATGCAGAGCGTCCTGTTATCCTGGCAGGGCATGGCGTAACGATGTCTGGTGCCAATGCTGAGCTGCAAGAGCTGGCTGAACGCGCTCAAATCCCGATCACGTTGACTCTGTTGGGTAAGGGCGCAATTCCCGAAGATCATCCGATGGTGGTTGGTTGGATGGGTATGCATGGTGATGCAGCGTGTAATCATGCGATTCAAGAAGCCGATCTGCTGATTGCCCTCGGTATGCGCTTTGATGACCGCGTTACAGGCAATATCAAGACCTATTCGCCCAATTCCAAGAAGATACACATCGACATTGACCCATCGGAATTGAACAAGAATATTCTGGTGGATGTCCCTGTTGCTGGGGATTTGAAGACCGTTCTGCGCCAGGTTCTGCCCAAAATGCAAGATGTCTCTCATCCAGAATGGCTCAATCGCATTCGGGATTGGCAGGAAGACGCCGACGAGCGCGATATCCTCAAGCACGATACCAGTGGCAAGCTGCTGACAGCCCAGGTCATCAACGACCTGTGGAAATATACCGATGGTAATGCCATTACCGTATCCGATGTGGGCCAGCACCAGATGATCGAAGCGCAGTATTATCCGCATCAACGCCCCTCAACCATGCTGACCAGTGGTGGGCTAGGCACGATGGGCTTTGGCTTCCCGGCATCTATCGGTGCCAAATTTGGTAAGCCTGAAGAAGAAGTTTGGGCCATTGTCGGCGATGGTGGCTTCCAGATGACGCTGTGTGAGTTGGCAACTGCCCGCCAGGAAAATATCAACGTCAATATTGCGATCATCAACAATGCTTTCCTGGGTATGGTGCGCCAGTGGCAAGAGCTATTCTATGATCGCCGTTACCAATCGACACCCATGCTCAGCCCGGATTTCTGCAAGCTGGCAGAGGCTTACGGTATCCCCAGCATGCGCGTGACCGACCGAAGCCAGGTCCAAGAATCGGTAGAATTTGCCCGCAGCATTGATGGTCCTGTGCTGATTGAGTATGTGGTTGAAAAAGAAGAAATGGTGTACCCGATGGTTCCCGCCGGGGCCGATCTACATGATATGAAGCGCCGTCCCAAAACAGGGGAGGAAGCATAATGACTATCCAGCCAAACCCAACTGGCAAAATTACCGTTGTTGCCCTGGTGGAAAATAAGCCAGGTGTCCTGAATCGTATTGCGAGCTTGTTTCGCCGCCGTGCTTTCAATGTTGATAGCCTGACCGTCGGTCGGACCCATCGTCCGCATGTGTCGCGTATGACCATCGTCGTTGATTCTGAACGGGCGAACCCGCATAAAGTCGCTGCCAACCTGTCCAAGCTCATCAATGTCATTGATGTACAGATACTGACGAATATGCCGCACATCAGCCGCGACCTCGCATTGATAAAAGTACGCACGGACGATGCGGATTCTCGCAACAACCTGACTGAAATCTGTGATCTGTACCCGGCTCGCATTGTAGACATCGGTCCTGAGGTCGCCATTGTGGAAATGATTGGTACAGAAGCTTATGTCGCGGAGTTCATCGAGCGGGTGCGCCCTCTCGGCATTGTCGAGATGGTTCGCACCGGTGTTGTCGCTATGGGGCGTGGTACGCGCATCTACGATACCGAATATGAACCCCCCGTATTTACAAAGAACGGTGCAGCTAAGCACACGAATGTGATATAACAAACAGATTCCAGGCGGCTTATAGTCCGCCTGGCTATTTTCTTACCCTAGGGAGAGTGGAAACATAATGGCAACACTGTATTACGACAAGGACGCTGATCTAAGTGTGATTGAGGGCCAGACGATTGCGGTCATTGGCTATGGTAGCCAGGGCCATGCCCATGCGCTTAATGCCCATGACAGTGGTATGAACGTGGTTATTGGTCTGCATGAAGGCAGCAAGAGTAAGGCCAAAGCAGAAGCCGACGGCTTGCAGGTGATGAGCGTCGCCGATGCGACCAAGGCTGCTGACATTGTCATGATCCTGGTCCCAGATACCAAGCAGCCTGCGGTATATGACGAGTCCATTCACGACAATCTCAAAGATGGTGCGATGCTCATGTTCGCGCATGGCTTCAATATCCACTTTGAGCAGATCAAGCCGCCGGAAGGTGTTGATGTGACGATGGTCGCACCCAAGGCCCCTGGTCACCGCGTGCGTGAAGTCTTTACCGAAGGCGCAGGGACCCCTGGCTTGGTCGCGATTGCCCAGGATTCCACTGGCAAGGCCAAAGAACGTGCCCTGGCTTATGCCCGTGCGATTGGCTGCACCCGCGCCGGCGTCATCGAAACTACCTTTAAGGAAGAGACTGAAACAGACCTCTTCGGTGAACAAGCGGTTCTCTGTGGTGGTGTGACGGCTCTTATCCGTGCCAGTTTTGAAACTTTGGTCAAAGCGGGCTATCAGCCGGAAATCGCCTACTTTGAATGCCTCCATGAGCTTAAGCTCATTGTGGACCTGCTTTACCAGGGTGGCCTCAGCTACATGTGGTATAGCGTCAGCAACACCGCCGAATACGGTGGTTATGTGGTTGGCGACCAGTTCGAGGGCCTCGTTAAGGAAGAGATGGCCGGCGTCCTCCAACGCATCCAGAGTGGTGAATTCGCCAACAATTGGATTGAAGAGAACAAGAAGGGCCTGCCTGAATTCAAGGCACGTCGTACTAAAGAACATGATCTGCTTCTGGAACAGGTTGGCGCCGAACTGCGTGACATGATGCCTTTCCTGAATGCGAAAAACATCAAACAAGAAAGCTAAAACAATGACTGACGATGATCCCAGTGCTGTCGTAGAAAGGGGGTGATTGGCATGGAAGTTGACCTTAGTGACCTTACATTGAATAACCAACATACAATCACCCAATATCTCATATAAGGAGACCTTTCACATGTCTGTCACACGTACATATGACGAAAACACAGTAATCATTTTCGACACCACTTTGCGCGATGGTGAGCAAAGCCCCGGCGCGACGTTGAGCAGTGCTGAAAAGCTAGAGATCGCTCGCCAGCTATCGCGTTTGGGTGTTGATGTCATCGAAGCTGGTTTTCCTGCGGCCTCACCAGATGATCTGAAGGCCGTTCAACGAATCGCCAGAGAGGTGGGTACACCCGATGGCCCGACGGTCGCCGGGTTAGCCCGTGCTGTGGAAAGTGACATTCGGACAGCCTGGGAAGGCGTCAAAGATGCAGCGAAACCCCGCATCCATACCTTCCTGGGGACATCGCCTTCGCATCTGCGAATGCTGCGCATTGACGAGGAAGAGGGGCTAAAACGGATTCGTAAAGCCGTCACATTGGCGAAGAGCTTCTGTGATGACATCGAATTCAGCCCGATGGATGCGGGCCGTACCGACATGGGGTATCTAATCAAAGCCTGTTCGTTGGCAGTTGAATGTGGTGCGACGACGCTGAATATTCCCGATACGGTCGGCTATGTTACGCCAAAAGAATGGGCAGAGAAAATTGAGTACTTGATCAACGAAACGCCAGGGGCTGGCCCCGGCAGCGGTGTCATCTGGTCTGTTCATTGCCATAACGACCTGGGTATGGCCACAGCCAATACCTTGGCGGCTGTACAAGCGGGCGCGCGTCAGGTCGAGGTGACGATCAATGGCGTGGGTGAACGTGCTGGTAACACCAGCATGGAAGAAGTCGTCATGGCGCTGCATACGCGCAAAAGTGCTTACGATGTCCGCACCAACATTGACGCCACGCAGTTCATGAAGACCAGCCGCATGGTCAGCAACTATATGGGGATGCCTGTGCAGCCCAATAAAGCCATCGTCGGTGCCAATGCCTTTGCCCATGAATCTGGCATTCATCAGGACGGCGTGCTAAAAGACGCTGAAACGTTTGAGATCATGACGCCGGAATCGGTTGGCCTGACACAAAGCCGTCTGGTCCTGGGCAAGCATAGTGGACGCCATGCGCTAAAAGTTCGTTTGGCGGAACTGGGCTTTAACGTCGATGGCGATGCTCTGAATCAAGTCTTTGGTCGTTTCAAAGATCTGGCTGATGCCAAGAAGCACGTTACCGATGCCGACCTGGAAGCATTGATCGCTGATGAGTTCCATAAGCCACAAGAATTTTATCGCTTGGAAGATATTCAGGTGGCTTGTGGCACAATGGGTATGCCGACTGCGACCATTCGCATTGCTAACAACAAGGGCGAGAGCTTTGTCCAGGCGGCTGTGGGCACAGGGCCAGTCGATGCTTCTTACCGCGCGATTGATGCCGTTGTCGACGTTCCCAACACCCTGATAGAATACAGCGTCCATAGTGTAACCGAGGGTATCGACGCATTGGGTGAAGTGACCGTTCGCATCAGCCCACCGGAAAGTGGACGTACATTTGGCGGCTACGGTGCCGATAGTGACATTGTCGTGGCCAGCGTCAAAGCTTACATCGCTGCCCTGAATCGCATGATTGCTGCAATGGGGCATGGTGACATTGTCCCAGAAGGCGATGCTGCTACCGTCAATATCCGTGCGGATGAATCCAGCTAAATAAGTGGGATGCCACTCGGCATCCCTCAATCGCTGTGCGATTATCTCAAAGTCAATGAAACACAGTCTATGTAGAAGTATTGAGGATAGTGAATCCAATGGGAAATCAGTCAACACCGCAGACACTCTTCGAAAAAGTGTGGAACAACCATATCATTCGGCCCCAGACCGAAACCACACCTGCGGCCCTTTATATCGATCTGCATCTGGTCCATGAAGTGACCTCACCGCAGGCTTTCTCCTTGCTGCGGGAACGCGGTCTTAAGGTGCGCCGCCCGGACCAGACCTTGGGCACGATGGACCATAGCACGCCAACCACGCCCCGTAACGACCTGGGTATTATCCCGGTGTTGGATATGCAGGCCTCGGCTCAGCTCGACCAGTTCACAAAGAACTGCGAAGATTTCGGCATCCCGATGTACTCCCTGGGTACCGAAAATCAGGGTATTGTGCATGTTATCGGACCGGAGCAGGGCTTTACCCAACCGGGCATGACTATCGTCTGTGGCGATAGCCACACCAGCACGCATGGTGCCTTTGGTGCGCTGGCCTTTGGTATCGGCACCAGTGAAGTCGGTCACGTCCTGGCGACCCAGACCTTACTGCAATACAAGCCCAAGACAATGGCCGTTCGCGTCAACGGCACGCTGGCCGATGGTGTCGTCGCCAAAGACATTATCCTGGCTGTTATCGCTAAGATTGGTGTGGGCGGTGGCACGGGCCATGTCTTCGAATATATGGGATCTGCGATTCGTAACCTTTCCATGGAAGGTCGCATGACCATCTGCAATATGAGCATTGAAGGTGGCGCGCGTGCTGGTATGGTCGCACCCGATGAAACGACCTTTGAATGGGTCAATGGCCGCCCATATGCGCCTCAGGGTGCTGACTTCGACAAAGCTGTCGAGTTCTGGCGTACGCTGCCCTCAGACGAAGGCGCCCAGTTCGATGCTGAGGTCGTGCTCAATGCCGATGAACTGATCCCCATGATTACCTATGGTACCAATCCCGGCATGGGTATGCCGATTGATGGCCGCGTGCCCGATCCAGACAAGCAGGCAACAGTTTCCGAGCGCATGGCGATGGACAAAGCCCTGACTTACATGGGCTTGCAACCTAATGAGCCGCTCCTCGGCAAGAAGGTGGATGTGGTTTTCCTGGGTAGCTGTACCAACTCGCGTATTAGCGACCTGCGCTTGGCCGCCAAGATGATGGATGGTCAGAAGGTTGCCGATGATGTCCGCATGATGGTCGTTCCGGGTAGCCAGCAGGTCAAGAAGCAGGCCGAGCAAGAAGGCCTGGACGAAATCTTCAAAGCAGCAGGTGCGGAATGGCGTGAAGCGGGTTGCTCCATGTGTATTGCCATGAATGGCGACCAATTGGCTCCTGGCCAGTATGCTGTCAGCACCAGCAACCGTAACTTTGAAGGTCGCCAGGGCAAGGGCGGGCGCACTTTCCTGGCCAGCCCCTTGACGGCTGCCGCAACCGCTATCAATGGCCACATCACTGACCCACGTACTCTGTACGTCCCGGAAATGGCATAGGAGGTTATCATGGAACCCATTAACAAAATCTCTGGTAAGATCGCGCCCCTACCTATGAATGATGTGGACACTGATCAGATCATTCCGGCGCGTTTCTTGAAGACGACTAACAAAGACGGTTTGGGTCAGCAGTGTTTCTTCGATTGGCGCTACACCGCCGATGGCGGCCTGCGTGAGGACTTCATCCTCAACCAGCCGGAATATCAGGATGCATCTGTCTTGATTGCTGGCAATAACTTTGGCTGTGGTAGCTCGCGTGAGCACGCCCCTTGGGCGCTGCAAGGTATGGGCTGGAAGGCCGTTGTCAGCACGGAATTTGCAGACATCTTCCGCAATAACTCGCTCAAAAATGGCCTGATTCCGATCATCGTGGATGACGAAACGCATCGCCAACTGATGAGCCTCGCTGAAGAAGATCCGACGACGGAAGTATCCATCAACCTGGAAGACCAGCAGCTTATCCTGCCGGATGGCCGCAAAGTCGAGTTCCCGATTGATGGCTTCAGCAAGTATTGCTTGCTCAACGGGGTAGACCAACTCGGGTATCTTATGGGTTTAGAAGATGAGATCGTCGAATACGAAGGATCTCACGATAAGCGCGTCGTCACAACAGCATAGAACGCTGTCTGACGCGCGGCTGCGACAAACTGGAGAAAGTGATGAATCAAGTACAGGTAGCAATCTACGATACAACACTCCGTGATGGGACTCAACGCGAAGGTATTTCGCTTTCTCTGGCAGATAAACTGCGAATTACGCGCTTGCTGGACGATTTGGGCGTGGCCTATATCGAAGGCGGTTGGCCTGGTTCCAACCCCAAAGATGCGGCCTACTTCAAAGAAGTCCAGAACCTTGACTTGAAACATGCCAGGGTTGCGGCCTTTGGCTCGACCTGCCGCAAGGGCACAGAACCAGCCGATGATGGCAATATCCAGGCCCTGGTGGATGCCAATACCGAGGTTGTGACGCTCGTCGGCAAAACGTCTATGCTGCACGTCACGGATGTATTGCAAACGACGCCCGACGAAAACCTGCGTATGATCCGGGAGAGCGTGCGTTATCTGAAGTCGCTCGGCAAAGAAGTTGTCTACGACGCCGAACACTTCTTCGATGGGGCCAAGCTCGATATGGAATACGCCTTCGACACGCTGCAAGCTGCGCGCGATGGCGGCGCAGATGCCATTGTGCTATGTGATACCAATGGCGGCTCTATGCCCTGGGAAGTCACGGAATTTGTGACAAAAACGCGCACACTATTCCCTGAAATTGAGATTGGTATCCATACCCATAATGATGGTGAACTGGCAGTTGCCAATAGCTTGGCAGCAGTCCAGGCCGGCGCTGCCCATGTCCAGGGGACGATCAACGGCTATGGCGAACGCTGTGGTAACGCCAATCTGTGCAGCATCATCCCAGATTTGCAGCTTAAGTTGGGTATCGACTGCCTGCCGGACCCCAAACGTCTCAATTCGCTGACCTATCTGGCACGGACCATTGCGGAAATCGCCAACATCGCACCGGATAGCCACAGCGCCTATGTGGGCCGTAGCGCTTTTGCTCATAAGGGCGGTATCCATGTGGCTGCCATCCGTCGCAATGTCGATAGCTACCAGCATATCGACCCGGCGCTCGTCGGCAACAAGATGCGCATTTTACTCTCTGACCTGTCCGGTCGTGGCAACGTACTCAGCAAAGCAGAGGAACTTGGTCTGGATGTGAGTAAGGCAGAGGCCTCCCAGGTCTTGGAAGAGATCAAACTGCTGGAAAATGACGGTTATGTCTTTGAAGGTGCGGAAGCCTCGGTTGCTGTCCGGTTGCATCGCAATAAGCCAGATTACGAACCCATCTTTAGCCTGATCGACTTCTCGGTCATTGTTGAAGATCGCCGTGGTCGTGGCCAGGTATCAGAAGCGATGGTCAAGCTGGATGTCAGCGGTGAAGTCGTTCATACAGCGGCTGAGGGCAACGGCCCGGTCAATGCGCTGGACTTGGCGCTGCGTAAAGCGCTGGTCCCGCTGTATCCTGATCTTGCTAGCTTCCAGCTTGTGGATTACAAGGTGCGTATCCTCGATAGTAGCAGCGCGACGGCGGCTACAACCCGTGTCTTGATCGATACGCAGTGTGGCGGCACTCGTTGGAGCACAGTCGGCGCGGGGACGGATATTATTCGAGCAAGTTGGCTGGCTCTGGTCGATGCCGTGGAATATGGACTCAGCATCGTCTGTGCTGAGGGCGTCCCGGTAGTGACTTAGCCGAAGTCAATCAATAAAACAGAAACACAAGGCGCACTCGCTGGTGCGCCTTTTCGTTGTAAATAAATAGCAAACAGCAAAGGATGAGGAATGAAAGCGACAATTGCGACTTTACCCGGTGATGGCATCGGCCCAGAAGTCATGGTAGAAACGCTGCGCGTACTTGATGTAATCGCCGATAAATTTGGCCATGATTTTACGATTACCGAGGGCCTGATTGGTGGCATCGCCATTGATGAAACGGGCAATCCGCTGCCGGATGAAACTATTGCCACTTGTGAACAAGCCGACGCTATTTTATTGGCAGCAGTTGGCGGCCCCAAATGGTCCGACCCGATGGCCAGCGTACGCCCGGAACAAGGCCTGCTCAAGATTCGCCAGCATTTTGGCCTGTTTGCGAACTTGCGCCCGGTAAAGACCTATCCTGCCTTGGCCAGCCATGCACCGCTGCGTGCAGATTTGCTGGAAGGTGTGGACATCCTCATCGTGCGTGAATTGACAGGCGGTGTTTACTTCGGCCAGCGCGAAGAAATGAACGACGAAGGGTCGGCTTACGACACGATGATTTACTCTCGACCGGAAGTCGAGCGCGTCGCCCATGTCGCCTTCAGGGCCGCTCAGAAGCGCGGTGGCAAGCTGACATCAGTCGACAAGGCCAACGTGCTGGCATCCATGCGTTTGTGGCGCAAAACAGTCGTTGAGGTCGCTGAAGACTATGAAGATGTCGAACTGGATCATTTGCTGGTCGATGCCTGCACCATGCACCTGCTGACTCGCCCGGCCAGTTTTGATGTCATCGTGGCTGGCAACATGTTCGGCGACATCCTCAGCGATGAAGCATCGGTTTTGGCGGGTTCGCTCGGTATGCTGCCCTCGGCATCACTCGGTTCGGAGCGTTTCGGCCTCTATGAACCGGTACACGGCTCCGCGCCGGATATTGCCGGACAGGGCAAGGCCAATC
The DNA here is from genome assembly GCA_002699585.1 of Anaerolineaceae bacterium. Classification (GTDB taxonomy): domain Bacteria; phylum Chloroflexota; class Anaerolineae; order Aggregatilineales; family Phototrophicaceae; genus Phototrophicus. Next base: position 484,148 of record PABP01000021.1, read on the forward strand.
CGATTGGCATGTTCCTGAGCTTGGCGATGCTGCTGCGTTACAGCCTGGAACTGGAAGCAGAAGCTGTCGCTATTGAAGAAGCGGTTGATGCTGTTCTGGCTGATGGCTTGCGCACCGCTGACATCGCCCGTAAAGGTGAAGATGTGGCAACGACAGGGCAGTTCACACAAGCTGTTATTGCTAAGCTCAGTGCCTAGTTATTGCTCATAAAATCGGTGGCATCTGGGGCTTCTGTATGGGGGCTGTAGGTGCCACCTGTGACCTGTAAGGCTTCGAATTCATTCATCGCCAGCGCACTGACCAAAAACATCAGTCGACGATTATCGAGGTCCAATGTCTGCCAGGTCATTGCCCGCAGGCTGACGAACGACAGCGCCAGATAATACTCCAGCCAGCTATTGATGTGCCGAGCGATGATGCCGCGTATAGTGACGATAATCGACATCGCATCGGTGAGTTCGTTGTTGCGAGTGACGGGTTGCTTACCGCGATTCAGTGAAATTAAACCCTCGATAATTTCATACGCGCCTTTCCACCCAGGGCTGGCTAATGGCTGGATCAACTCATTGAGCAGGCTCATTTCCAGTGTGATCCAGTCGAAAATCGTGTGACCCTCGCGCGTTTGCCCAAAGTCAATTAAAAGCGGGCTATCCTGGGGCCCGATCATGATGTTGCCCAGATGTAAATCCCCGTGTATGGTGCTCAGGGTACTGTCGATAGTCGTTTCTAGCAGCGCGTTGTAGTGCTCAAGCGGGTTCGGCATGCGCAGTTCATTATAGACAATGTGCTGCCCACTGATGTCGAACTCAGGTTCCAGGGAACGGGCCGCATTCCGTAGCTGCTCATTTCGCGTTTTCCAGACACGTCCCACAAATCGCTCAACAATTTCACCTCTAAAGTACATCTCCTGCTCAAAATCCAGGCCGCGTACTTCAACCTGATAGGCGCGCGTCAGGTGGCTGCCCTGGCCGAGCGCTAGTTGGATCGCATTGCGCTCTGGATTGACTTTTTGCACGGTAAAATTCTCGACCATCACCAGATCGCCATATTGTAAGGTATTAACGCGCTGGCGTTTGATCGGATAGCGCAAGATATGGACCCCCGGCGGTGTCGTATCCGATTGCACCACTTCGAGCGTCAGGACAGGCGGCAGCAACCAGTCGTACTCCTGCCACGCCTCAAATCGATAGGCGCGGTTCTGCTTCCACCAGCGGTCGCCGAAGCCGTTGTACAGGCTGTCTTCCAGCCATTGCTGCGTATAGCTGTGTGTCCAGCTTGTGATTGCCTGTGCTAGCGTACTAGGATTGCCGCTGTTGTCAGTGATAAATGTGTATTTGATCGCTGCCAGGTCAGAAGACTCCGGTGCTGTGGGCTTTTCTTCCAGACGCGCTGTCAGCGGTGGTAGGGTACCCTTCACATATCGATCATAGCGCTGGGCTTCGTCCAGTATGGCATCAGTAGCCCCAACTTTGACAACAACAGCAGCATCTTCGCGCCCATCCGGCTGTGTCGGCGTGACGACTAGCAGGCGCGCTGTGGTATAGCCCCCTGTCAGCAACTGCTCAATCCGAATTTGTCCGTAGCCGTGGAACATACGCCGCAACACAAACAATTCTTCTTTGCTCAGGCTGCCTTCAAATGAAGAAGCAAAATCAACTTTGACAAATGGTTGAGAGGCATCCGACGTCGACGGGCGGCTGAAAATGGTGTCTCTAAACTGCGCAATATCAATGCCGAGTGCGCGTAGTACCAGCACAGGCATGTTGTCGTATTCATCGAGCAATGCCAGCAGGACGTCACGCTCATGGATGTGGTCACGACCTTCTTCAGAGGCTGCATCCTGGGCGATATCTAGCACGATTTCGGTACGGGGTGTATTGGGTATCCCGGCCCACAGCCGATGTCGACTGCCTTTGCCAATCTTGCGGCGAATCGCGTCGATGACATACTCTGGCGTCAAACCATATTCAGCGATCGTCGTACTTGCAAGGCCATTCGTGATTTCCAGCAGGGCAATAAAAAGATGCTCAACGCCCAGATAGTAGTGCCGCATCCGGTGAGCTTCTTGACGTGCTGTGATGAGAATATCTTTTAAAGGGACGTAAGACATGTCTTAGCCATCCGACTGTATGCGGAGCCAGGTCCGCCCGATTCTGAACAACTGACCGACTTCAATGGGCACGATGCCCTTCACAGGAATATCGTTGAAGAAGTCGCTTTTGTTTTCAATAAATGTGCCATTGGTGCTGCTGTTATCTTCTAGCCACCATCGGGAATCGCGCCAGTGCAAATAGGCATGCTGACGCGATACGAAGGTATCGTTGCGTAGCCGTAGCACATTGTCCTCACGCCGACCGATGCTGATTTTCCAGTGACCCTCATTTATCGCGCCATCGGCATTGGCGTCGAAGGGGAGTTGGGTGCCATCTTCGACACCACTCATAATGATGATGGTCATGGTTAAATCCATTAGCTAACGACCTCACTATCCATTGCTGTTTGATCTCGCTAAGCAGCATGTCAGTCTAAACGCAAGTCCAATAGGTATAATGCCATAAACCAGCGCTGCTTATCAAGCAGGCCAAAATAACTATTGTTATGAAAAAGGCCACATCATGATGTGGCCCATTCACAAGTCAGTTCATAGCCGGTTTAGAGGAGCGCGGGTTCTGGCAGGGTTGTTTCCGTGACGATGCGCTCAATGCGACCGCCCAATTGCTGGAGTTGCACCTCAATGGCTTCGTGGCCACGGTCGATCTGATAACCATTCTCAATCAGTGTTTCACCTTCAGCACCGACGCCTGCCAAGACAAGGCATGCCCCGGCCCGGATGCTGGCCGCACGCACGTTGGCGGCTTTCAGTGCCTTGACGCCGTTGACGATACACACGTTGTTCTGGCTGATAATGATGTCCGCGCCCATCTCAATCAGGCCATCCACGAAGTCGTAGCGGTTTTCGAAGATACGCTCACGGATGAAGCTCTTGCCATTGGCTACCGTCGATAGGGCAGCGATACACGGCTGCAAATCAGTCGGGAAGCCGGGGTAGAACTCGGTCATGATATTAATCGGATTAATGATGTCACCAGGGGTACGACGCACTCGAATGCTATCCGGCGTTGTATCAATGCCGATGCCCATCTGGTCGAGTTTGGCCAGCACCAGTCGCAAATGCTCTGGCTCGGCATCCCGGATGGTGATATCGCCCCCCACCAGTGCAGCTGACATCAGCAGTAAGCCAGCGACAAGGCGGTCCGGGATGGGCGTGTATTCTACAGCTTGCAGTTCTTCAACACCCTCAATCGTCAATCGGCGTGTGCCAATGCCGCTGATGTTCGCGCCCATCTTGGCCAGGTAATGGCAGAAGTCGATGACTTCCGGCTCCACCGAGGCATTCTCAATAATGGTCGTGCCTGTTGCCAGAGAGGCCCCGATGAGCAGGTTCTCAGTACCGGTATGGCTGGGTAGGTCCAGGTACAGCTGGGAGCCAACCAGGCGCTCGCGCGGGTTATTGATGATGGTTGTGCCATCTTCCAGATAGTCAACGTCCGCACCCAGGCGTGCAAAGCCGCGATGGTGGAAATCAATTTTTCGTGTGCCGATGTCGCAGCCACCAATACCGGGCAGTCGCACATAGCCCAGACGCGTAATCATGGGGCCAAGAAATAGTACAGAACCTCTAAAGCGCTCAGTAATGTCTACAGGCAGCGTGCCCGTATTCACATTGGATGCATCAATCGTGACGGTGTGTGTCTCGCGGTCATGCTCGACTTCTGCGCCGACCAGCGTTGCTAACTCCAGCGCACGCCGGACGTCAGCAATATCGGGGACACCGTGTAAAACCGTCTGTCCCTCTTTAGGGATCAACGCCGTTGCGATCATCGGCAAGATGGCATTTTTGCTGCGCTGGGCTTGGATATGGCCAGACAGCGGTTTGCCACCATTTATCTTGAATGCAATATCACTCATGCAAAGTTCCTCCACGTCATGCGCGCCAAGTTTGATACACGCCGTCATAATTTACAAGTCCGCGTCGGAGAATAGCCTATTTTGCGTAAGGTTCTTGCTTTTTGTGGATTAGCATGGTAATTTTGGGGATAGTTAACAATCTAAAACTGTTTAACTCTTATCCAGAGCGGGCGAGAGATCGGCTCTATGACCCCGCGGCAACCCCCGTACGGCAACGGGAAGGTGCTAACTCCGACAGAGGTAAAGTCTGGTAGATGAGGGTGGACACCTGGCTATTGTGTGCCAGGACACAGCCGAGACTGATGCCACAGTCTTTTATTGTGCCTTTGTTCAGCCCAAATCTACCGAAATTGTAGATTTGGGCTTTTTTGTTGCCCGCTGCCAAACAGAACAGAGGTGTACAAATGGTAGAAGATCGTCATAACTTTGAACATTATAATGCGTCCGGTGCCCGTCCACGTGGGAACAGCACACGCGCTGTTCATGCGGGTACAACCCGCAAAAAAGCCTTCAGCTCGCTGACGACACCCATTGTACAAAGCGCGACCTTCACCTTTGAAGATTCCGCCGACCTCTGCGACTTCATGGATAAGAAAATCTGGGGCGATGGCCTCGACCGTGAAGAATATGGTCGTTACGGTAATCCAACTGTCTGGGCGGTAGAAGAACGCCTTGCTGCGCTTGATGGCGCTGAAGATGCTGCGCTCTATTCATCGGGCATGGCCGCCGTGACATCGCTGCTGTTGACTATCCTCAAGTCCGGCCAGCATATCGTCATGACCGATGACTGTTATCGCCGCACGCGCCAATTCTGTTTGACCGTTCTCAAGAAATTTGGCATCGAAACCAGCGTCGTGCCAATGGGCGACTATGACGCGCTAGAAGCCGCTATCATTCCCAAGAAAACGCGCCTCATCATCAGCGAAACGCCCACAAACCCATACCTGCGTGTTGCTGACCTGGAACGCATTGTGGAGATCGCTAAGGCCAATCGTGTCCTGACCATGATCGATACCACTTTTGCTACGCCTGTGAATCTGCGTCCGTTGGAGTGGGGCATTGACTTTGTGCTGCATAGCGCCACCAAGTACCTCGGCGGCCACAATGACCTGCTAGCAGGTGTCATCACCGGGCGCGCAGATCGCCTGAAAGCCCTAAAAGACGCACGGGGTGTGCTCGGTAACGTCCTTGATCCACAAGCGGCCTTTTTGCTGGAACGGGGTATTAAGACCCTGGGTGTTCGTGTTAATCAGCAGAATCGCTCGGCACAGGCTGTTGCCGAGTTCTTAGAAGGGCATTCGAAAATTGAACGTGTCTGGTATCCGGGTCTGGATTCGCACCCCGATCACGAGGTCGCCACGTCGCAAATGACAGGTTTTGGGGGCGTCGTCAGTTTTGAAGTCGCTGGTTCACTGGAAGATACCAGCTTGTTCATTGACCTGTGCCGTATTCCTTATATCGCACCCAGCCTGGGCGGTGTGGAAAGTCTGATCGAGCAGCCTGCGCTGGTCAGCTTCTACGAGTTGACGACTGAAGAACGCCTCAAAGTGGGCATCAAGAACAATCTGGTGCGTTTTGCCATCGGCATTGAAGATACCGACGACATCATCGCCGATCTAGATCAAGCTCTGCTGGGTATTCCTGATCGCCGCCTAGAAGTGGCCTGGGAAGCGCGTTTCCGTCAGTAGACATCCCTAGCAGGATAGCATTTGTGCAAAAAAGTGCCCGTTTATACGGGCACTTTTTCTTTATCGAGGATTTCTACAATAGCGTCAATATCATCACCAACCTGCAACAGCCGATTGGCATATTGGCCCGTGATGTCTTCCAACATATTGCTGTGGTAGCCGATGGTCGCGTCTGGGTCTTTGAGCACATGGCCTGTCAGGATGCCCACAACCGTTGAACCTGGCTCAATGATGCCTTTTTCCACAAGTTTGCGTGTTCCAGCTAATGAACAGGCCGATGCCGGTTCACAGCCAATGCCTGCGCGGTCGATAAGGGCCTTAGCATCCATAATCTGCTGATCAGTCACGGATTCGACCACGCCGTTGGTCCATCGTACTGTACGGACAGCCTTCTGATAATTCACAGGATTGCCGATCTTGATGGCTGTGGCGATGGTATGAGCTTTTTGCGCTTCATAATCCTGGAAGTCAGACAAGTAGCTTTCGTACAACGGGCTAGCTCCTTCCGCCTGGATAATAGCCACGCGCGGGAGTTTGTCGATCAAGCCCAGGTCGTACATTTCTTTTAAACCTTTGCCAAATGCCGAACTGTTCCCCAGGTTGCCGCCAGGACACACAATCCAATCTGGCGCTTGCCAGCTTAACTGCTGCAAGGCCTCAATCATGATACTCTTCTGGCCTTCCAGCCGGAACGGGTTGACGGAATTGAGCACGTAAATACCGAGTTTTTCACTGGCTTCGCGCACCAGTTCCAGATTGCGATCAAAATCGGCATCGATGCGTAGGCAGGTTGCCCCGTAGGCCAAGCCCTGAGCGAGTTTCCCCAGCGCAATCGCTTTATTCTGTAGGAAGATGATGCCTTCCATGCCTGCCAGTGCGGCATAACTGGCCAATGAGGCTGACGTATTGCCCGTCGATGCGCAAGCCACGCGGTCCATGCCCAGGACGCGCGCCTGCGTGACGCCACCCGTCATACCACGATCTTTGAACGAACCAGTGGGATTTTCACCCTCATGTTTGAGGTATAGCGTATCGACCCCAGCCCAGCTCGCCAGTCGTGGCATAGGGTACAGATTGGTGTTGCCCTCGGGTTTTGAAACGATCAGGCTGTCGTCGATGTCAGGGTATACCAGCTCTTTATAACGCCACACGCCGCTGTTATAGGGTGGCTGTAAGCTGCCTAGCCGCTTATCGAACAATTCACGAGTAATCGTTATATCAGTCCAGTCATGGATAACATCCAGTAGTCCGCCACATTCATCGCAGACGTAGCGTACTTCATCAATCGCATAGTCGGTTTTGCAATCCATGCATTGCAGCTTGCTTGGCATTGATGTTATCCTCTGACAGTTTGATTGTTTCGACGATATTTAATCACTTCCTTCTCATAAAGATAGCGATTTTCTATGGTGATTGCCAGAGCAGAAGCATTTGCACCCGCAACCGTTGCCAACATGGGCGTTGGATTCGATATTTTGGGCCTCGCTGTCAGTGGGGTAGGCGATACCGTCATTGCTGAGCGCCGCCCTGAACCCGGCGCGGTGATGCTCGCAATCGAAGGCGACAATGGCAAAATTCCTCTCGATGCGGATAAGAATGTAGCCACCATTGCTGCCAATGCACTGCTGCAACAAATAGGCTCGGAGGAAGGTGTGGCTATCACGCTAAAAAAGGGCTTGCCAATCGGCAGCGGTCTGGGGAGCAGTGCTGCTAGCGCGGTTGCCGCCGCTGTTGCAGTCAACGCACTCCTCGGTGAGCCGTTATCCAGAGAAGAACTCTTGCCTGCCTGTCTGGAAGGCGAAGCGGCTGTCAGTGGCTACCATGCCGATAACGTCGCGCCGTCGCTTTTAGGTGGCATCACCCTGACAACAGGCACAACCCTTTCTGATATTCGTAAATTGCCCATTCCTGCGAATTTGTATCTGGTACTGGTCACCCCCGATGTTGAGGTGCCGACAGCATTAGCGCGTAAGGCCCTGCCGTCGACCATCCCGCTCAAGCAGATGGTGCACCAGACCGGAGCCGTTGCACAACTCGTGGATGCCATCTATCGTTCCGATGTCAAAGCTATTGCCCGTTCTATGGCGTCCGACCAGGTGGTTGAGCCAGCGCGTGCTCATTTGATGCCATACTTGACGGAAGCCCGTGCCGCTGCGTCTGAAGCCGGTGCGCAAGCCCTCGTCATTAGTGGGGCAGGCCCGACGTTGTGTGCCGTGCTGGATGGCGATGCCCATGCTTCACAGGTCGCTGAGGCATTAGATAATGTCTATAAATCCCACGGTATGGCCTGTGTCGTGCGTCAGACACAGGTTGCTGCCGACGGAGCCATTGTATTGGACTCATCATCCATCTGATTCGCTAGGGCAATAACGGCCCGACAATGATATAATCGCTCTGAGTGTCCCCTTTATTGAGGCGGTATTTGTGAAAATCTTGACAATCAAAATTGTGGTTTTTATACTGGTATCGTTCTCCTTAATCTATGTTGCAGCACAACTTATGCACAAGGCCACTCAGTTTAGTCAGAAGACAGACGTAAAGAGTGTTTTATTATGACCATTACGGTACGTAACTTTATCAATGGTGAGCTTGTCGCGGCTCAATCTGGCAAAACCTTCCAGAGCATCAACCCCGCGACCGAAGAAGTCCTCGCCGTTGCTCCCGATAGCACTTCTGCTGACGTAGACGCGGCTGTTCAGGCTGCGAAGTCGGCATACAACGCTTGGCGCCTGACACCTGCGCCGCGCCGTGGCGAAATTCTCTATCGCGTTGCTGAAATTCTCAAAGAGCGCAAAGAAGAACTTTCAGCGCTCATGACCCAGGAAATGGGTAAGATCATCGCGGAGACGCGCGGTGATGTGCAAGAAGCCATCGACATGGCCTACTATATGGGTGGTGAAGGCCGCCGCCTGATGGGGTATACCTCCCCGGTAGAAATGCCGAACAAGTTTGGCATGGCCCTGCGCGATTCAGTCGGTATCGTTGGCCTGATTACCCCCTGGAATTTCCCGGTGGCAGTTCCTAGCTGGAAGATCCTGCCAGCCTTGATAGCGGGCAACAGCATTGTCTGGAAACCCGGCGAAGATGTTCCGGCCTCTGCTGAAATGTTTGCTCAGGCATTCGCCGATGCAGGCTTGCCTGCTGGTGTACTCAATGTCGTTAACGGCTTTGGCCCGGATGCAGGTGGCCCGCTAGTGGCCCATCCTGATGTGCGAATTCTGTCCTTCACAGGCTCCACCGATACAGGTATTGCTGTTTATACCAAAGCGGCCTCCCTCGGTAAGAAAGTCACGCTGGAGATGGGCGGCAAAAATGCCATCATCGTCATGGATGATGCCAATCTTGATCTGGCCGTTGATGCCATCACCTGGAGCGCTTACGGCACGACTGGCCAGCGTTGCACGGCCACCAGCCGTTTGATTGTCCAGAAGGGCATCAAGCCGCGCCTGATGGAAGCCCTTGTCGCCAAAGCCAAATCGATCCGCATGGGCGATGGCCTCGACCCCAACGTGGACATGGGGCCATTGGTCAATCCCAAAGCCCTTGAAAAAGTCAGTAGCTATATGGATGTTGCCAAATCAGAAGGTGTCAAAATCCTGACAGGTGGTGCGCCTGCTGACATAGAAAAAGGCTACTTCTTCCAACCTACGCTCTTTGATGGCGTCGAAGCTGGTATGCGCGTCGAACAAGAGGAAATCTTTGGCCCGGTGCTTTCCGTCATTGAAGTTGCTGACTTTGCCGAAGCAGTGAAGGTCAACAACAGCACGCGCTATGGCTTGTCCAGCAGCATCTTCACTGAAAATGTGAACGATGCCTTCCGTGCCATTCGTGATCTGACAACAGGCATTGTCTATATCAATCACGGCACAACTGGCGCGGAAATTCAGTTCCCGTTCGGCGGGACGCGCGGTACGGGCAATGGCATGCGCGAAGCAGGGCAGGCCGCCCTGACGAGCTTTACAGAATGGAAATCCGTCTATGTCGATTACAGTGGCCGCTTGCAGCGCGCCCAGATCGACACAGAAGATGTTTTAAGTCGCGAATTAACGAGCGATTAGCAATCGTTGGCATGCCTGCTCTTGCGTCTCATTTAGGTTCGCAATGCAGGTAGAAATTCGGTACTGTATATGAGTCTTGATGCGTTATATTGGGACGCAACCTATGAAATTGTCTGTTCCCTGGACGACACATATCCAGATATCGTAATTGATGATGTGGGTATTGATCAGTTGTACAAAATGATAGTGGCGCTTCCAAACTTCGCTGATGACCCTGCACTGGTAAACAACGGCATTCTGAACGCGATCTTGCGGGAGTGGTACGAGGAGAAGATGGGCTAAATGGAACTCAATCTGCAAGAATTGAATAAGACTGAGTATCCGATACCGGTTGAACTTCAAAGTAACGTTGCCATCACCAGCTTGTCGAGCGTGTACAACTGGGGACGGCGTAATTCAATGTGGCCGATGTTATTTGGTCTCGCTTGTTGTGCGATTGAGATGATTGCGACTGCGACATCTCGTTTTGACTTCTCCCGTTTCGGTATGGAAGTCATGCGCGCCACACCGCGCCAATCGGACCTCATGATTGTCTCCGGTACGGTTACGAAGAAAATGGTTGTCCCGATTGTGCGCCTCTACAATCAGATGCCAGAACCGAAGTACGTTCTGGCGATGGGTGCCTGCGCTAGCGGCGGTGGTCCCTTCAAAGAAGGCTACAATGTCGTTTCTGGTATCGACAAGTATTTACCTGTTGATGTCTATGTGCCGGGTTGCCCGCCAACCCCACAGGCCTTGCTCTATGGCTTGATTGCTCTCCAGAAGAAAATTGACGGCCAGTCATTGTCTGTCGCCGATGATGTGCCCTGGTATGGTGTTGGTCCCTCGGAACCGGCCCCTGTGCCGATTCTTGGCCCGGACATCATTGACCCGCGTCAGATGGATATGATTCGCCGACAGGCGGAGGCCGCAGCCAATGTCAAAACGGAAGAGCCTGTTTATCATCTGAATGCGGTGCGTGAACTGCCTGCGTTGGATGCGGAACAGGCCGTAGCAGTTGCTGCCCGGCCAAAAGCGAGTACGGCGGTTGATGAATCCATTGAAATGAAATCATTCTCACAGGCGGGGATGTCAGCAGATGCGATTGAAGCGCTGCGCGTCAAGCGCCGCGAGAATGCGCTCCAGCGCAAAGCCGCACGTCTGGCGAAGGAAGGCTAAATAATGGTCGATATGACAATTCCTGAAGAACAAGTCGTAACCGGCACCATTGAGGATGCCATCGACAAGCTGAAGCAGCGCTTCCCGAAAGACGTCTCTGACGATGACCGTCAGGGCTATTCTGGTGTGATTATCTCCTCGGATAAGCTGCAGGAGGCGGCGCGCTATATCAAAGACGAATTGGGCTTCGATTATTTGTCCAATGCCACCGCTGTGGACTATCTTGGCGAAGGTGTTCACTCAGAAGACCATCTTGAGATGGTTTATCACGCTTTTCGCACAACAGGCGGCTCGGCACTGGTCTTCAAAGCCCAAACAGATCGTACCAATGCCACACTACCGTCAGTGACGCCTGTTTGGCGTGGTGCGGATTTCCAGGAGCGCGAAGCCTATGACCTCATGGGCATTAAATTTGAAGGGCATCCCAACCTTCAGCGCATCCTGCTGTGGGAAGGCTTCAACGGCTATCCGTTGCGTAAGGACTGGAAAGAAGCCTACTACGAAGAAGATCACAAGCCCTTTGGCAGCCGTTGGCCAGCCGGTCATGTTCATCGCGCGGAAGAAAAGAGCGTTTTCGGCAAGAATGTAAATTACCCGGCAGACATCGACTTGTCACGGCTCAACGACGTATCCGAGTCGACCATGTACAAAGCCTTTGGCATGGGTGTCGATACCGAACACGTTGTCGATCACAACGGCGTTCAGACTGACCAGCTCATCGTCAACATGGGGCCGCATCATCCCAGTACGCATGGTGTGTTCCGCATGATTATGGAAATTGACGGTGAAACTGTCACCAAGCTCGAACCTGTCATGGGCTACTTGCACCGTAATCATGAGAAAATCGGTGAACGCAACACGTTCTTGCATAACATTCCGTTTACAGATCGCCTCGATTACATCTCTAGCATGGGCAATAATCACGGCTATGTTATGGCCGTTGAGCAGTTGTTAGCATTGGGTGCAAAGTACAATCCGCCGACCTACCGTGCGGAAGTGATTCGTGTTTTGATGGTGGAACTCACCCGTATCGTCAACCATTTGTGGGCCATCGGCTTCTGGCTGAACGACTTAGGCGCGTTCTTTACGCCTGTGCTCTACTTTGTGCAGGAGCGTGAACGTATCCTGGACTTCTTTGAGGCAACTGCTGGTAGCCGTATGATGTGCAATTACATGCGCTTTGGCGGCGTCTTTGCGGATATCCCGGAACGTATTCACAGCGTGAGTAACCTCATCAATGATCGTGTCCGTGACTTCGATACCATGAAGTTCCTGACTGAAATGATTAACGAACGTATCCCGCGTAGTATCGATGAAGTTGACGAGTACCTGACCCAGAATGACATCGTGCAGGCACGCGGCATGGGTGTGGGCTATCTCAGCCGAGAAAATGCCATCGACTACAGCGCTGCGGGTCCTGTTTTGCGTGGCAGTGGTGTTGCCTACGATGTTCGTAAATCAGATCCCTATAGCATCTATCCAGAACTCGATTTTGACATGGTTGTTGAAACCGAGGGGGATATGTATGCGCGCTATTTGGTGCGTCTGGGCGAAATGCGGGAGAGTCTGCGTATCCTGAAGCAGCTCCTGCCGCGCCTGGAATATACCCATGGCGAGTCAGTTACTGAGAACAACTCGGCATATTCCAGTAAAGTTCCGATTGGCGAAGCTTATGGTCGTGTCGAGAATGGTAAGGGTGAACTTGGCTTCTACGTGGTCAGCGCCGGTGACAAGCGCGCGGCTGCCAACCCCTGGCGTTATCACGTACGCGCCCCAAGCTTCATCAACTTGACGCCACTGGGCCTGATGTCCACAGGTGGCAAGGTTGCCGACGTCGTCGCGATATTGGGTAGTATCGATATTGTGCTGGGCGAAACGGATCGCTAGTCCGCGCTGACGGATGAACGTGACGCAAACACGAGTCGTGTGATGATGTCATGGTTGAATATTGAAGGCCTATTTGCTGAGCAATTGCGAGCAATGACAATGAGGTGGTTATGAATGGTGTAGGCTTTGCCAAGGGGATGTGGGTAACTCTCCGGCATTTCCTTGAAACTTATGTAGATGATGTGCGCTACGGTTTTCGCAAGTACGCGCCTGATCTTGACAACTTTGAGACTCGCCAGGGTGTGGATGCACAGGGCGCGTTTACTGTGCAATACCCTGACGAAAAAGTAGCGGTTCCAGAGCGCTTTCGCTTTGTGCCGTTCCTGGTTGTGGAAAACTACGATCACGAGGAACGTCCCGGTAAGGACTGGTGCACGAGCTGTGGTATCTGCGCAAAAGTGTGTCCGCCACAATGCATCTGGATCGTGCGCAGCAATGACCCTGAAACAGGCCGTCCCGTCCCGGAGCCAGAAGCCTTCTTCATTGACATTGACATCTGCATGAACTGTGGCTTCTGCGCTGAGTTCTGCCCGTTCGATGCCATCAAGATGGATCATGACTACGAACTGGCCAGTTACGACCGTACAACCAATCATATCTTCGACAAAGATAAACTGTCGAAGGAATTCCGCTACTGGAACACCATCGCTCCGACGCGTGCTGTAGAAGAAGCTGAGGCGCGTGGCGGATGGGAACACAAAGACGTCCAGAAAGAAGCTCGGCGCGGGGGATCCACCCGTGACAAGAAGGCTGACGCGGCACGTGCCGAAAAGCGTGAGGCAGTTCGTGCTCGTAAAGAAGCGGCTGCCGCCCCTAAAGCCGAAGCTCCGGCTGCTGAGGCCGCACCAGCCAAAGAAGAACCGGCTGCTGAGGCACCATGGAACGATGATGAAGAACAGAAGCGCAAACGCCGTGAAGCCGCGCTGCGTCGTAAAGCAGCCCGTGCTGCCAAGCGCGCGGAAGATGGCGATAGTTAACCCAACCGCATTCTGACCGCAAGAGAAGCCTGGCCAAACTTGACCAGGCTTTTTTTAAACCAGGTTACTGTAGCCAAAAGGGTAAGTACGTGCTAGCGCGAGGCGTCCATTAGCAAAGACCATGCCTTTATGGACAAACGTCACCAGAGTTCGTGATATAGGCACTGTCTGCAGATGCATCTGGTGCATGATAAACTACAAGCATAGGCTCTGCTTCAGTTCATAGGCAAAGCTAATTTGTGAAATAAGCAATCAAATAACATGATTGATATGAGGTGTATTTTATGAGCGATGTTAAAGAACAGGTGATGGCTGCCTTAAGTACAGTCATCGAGCCTGAACTTCACAAGGATATTGTTTCACTCAATATGGTTCGTGACCTCGAAATCGAGGGAAGCACAGCCAGCTTCACCATTGTGCTAACGACGCCCGCCTGCCCACTTAAGGATGTTTTCATCGAGCTATGTCAGGATGCGATTATTGGCAAGGTCGCGGGTATCGATAATATTGCCATTAGCTGGGATTCTCAGGTTCCAGTAGATCGCCGCATTCAGGGGCAGCTTAATGCGCCGATGCGCAGCATCATTGCTGTTTCCAGCGGTAAGGGTGGTGTCGGCAAGAGCACAGTATCCGTCAACTTGGCGGCTGCACTGGCTCAGGAAGGGGCTAAAGTTGGCCTGATCGATGCTGACATCCTCAACCCGAATGTGCCGCAGATGATGGGCCTGATGACGGGTAAGCCCAAAGTTGTCAACAACAAGATGCAGCCGATTGAAGCCTACGGCGTCCAGATCATGAGCACGGGCTTCCTGACAACCCCGGATAAGCCCATGATTATGCGTGGCCCCATGCTGCACAGCGCTATTCGTCAATTCTTCACCGATGTCAACTGGGACAAACTCGACTACATGATTGTTGACCTGCCGCCTGGGACTGGTGATGCGCCGTTGTCGCTGGCCCAATCCTTCCCGCTGGCCGGGGCGATTATTGTGACACAACCGCAGTCTGTGGCCGTGTCGGATGCCTTGCGCGCTGGTGCCATGTTCGAGCAGCTTGACGTGCCTGTTCTGGGCGTTGTCGAAAATATGGCTGGGGAATTCTTTGGCAGTGGTGGCGGTGAGGCCTACGCGAACGAACGCAACATCCCGTTCTTGGGCCGTATTCCGATGGCTGCGAACGTCCGTGAAGGCGGCGACTATGGCCGTCCCGTCGTTGCGACCGACCCGGATTCAGAACCGGGCAAGGCGTTTGCGGCGCTGGCTCAGGCCGTAGCTGCGCGTATAAGCGTCGTCATGATGCAAAATTCAGACGTTATTCCGATCAACATCGTCGGCTAAACGCTGCACACGTATTTCAAGTATGAAGAGCATGTCTAAGGCATGCTCTTTTTGCGTTAATCGTCCAGGCCGTAGACTTTGATGGTGTCGTCTGTGGGAGCAGGATTGTAGCGTCCTATGAACAGCCAGAATAAGAAGCTCACGACCAACGCTATCGCGTAAGCGATGAGATTCTCCAGATGCAGCGTGTAACGGATCATCAACAAAACAGCCAGCGCGATAACGAAAATCCGCATGATCTTTCGCCGTTTTTCAATCATACGCTGTGTGGCAATCAGCATAATACTGAAGAGTAGTGCTACTGCTGCGATATAACCCGAATCCATACCGATCACCTCGTAAATTCCGATGACACAAACCCACAAGTAGTGCTCAGGTTCGTGAAGTCATTTAGCATTCTCATCTAATGCCGGATATGGTAACACGCTACTATTGGTTTTTGCTTAACAGGATTTAGAATATGGTATACTTCATCCTATCGTTTTGAGGAGCTGCTTCATGATCGAGATCAACATTTCGGATCACCAGCAAGTTACACTGGTTGAGGTCAGTGGGCGCGTTGATAGTATGAACGCCAACGAACTCGGCAGTGCCATTAATCACCAGGTTACTGGCGGTCATGTTCGGCTTGTACTGGATCTCAGTCATGTCGAATACATGAGTAGTGCGGGCCTGCGGGAAATTGTTGTTGGCTTAAAAGCGACCAAGCGCGCTTCTGGCGATTTGCGCATTGCCCAGCCGTCCGACCGCGTCCGGGAAGTCCTGGAGATGTCGGGCCTGGATTCGATCCTCAATATCTATGAATCGCAATCAGCAGCGATTACCAGCTACTAATCCCAACACCGTGTTGTGTGTCTATAGATCATTTTCAATATAGGAAATTCTGCCTGCCATTGGAGTATATTTGAGCGCCGGAGTCCCGTATGGCTTCATCAAAGAGCACATTACGCATACCCGCTGCCATAGACCAGATTCGTCGTGCGGTGCTGTTTGTTGCTACCAGTTCTCAACGCATGGGTATGGGGACTGATGGCGCCCATCAGGTCCAAATTGCCGTAGAAGAAATCATCACGAATATTGTTGAGCACGGCTACCGGGCAGATCCGCAATCCGCAGTGATTGACATTGCCGTCGAGCGAGAAGGCCAGCAGGTCATTATCACCATCACCGATGATGCGCCCCTGTTTAACCCGCTCTTGAACACTGAACCTGATCCCCACACACCACTCGAAGACCGTAAAACAGGGGGGTGGGGCGTTTACTTCGTTAAACAGTATGTCGATGCTGTCCACTATCGGGCGGCTTCAAATCGAAACCAGATCACACTCATCAAGAAAATTGCCAACTAGCTTCACTAAGGTGTCGAACCTGTCTCGCGCCAACCGTTAATGTTATTCAAGTCGACTTCACCATAGGGTGGCAGATAATTATAGGTGGTGTTGCCTTCAGCATCGCGTGTAAAGCATTCTGCTGCGGACGCGGGTAAATCGCTGCGAGGCTGCGTTAGGGCTAGCTCCGGGTTAAAGTGATTCCAGGCCGCGCGAGAAATATCCTCAATGATAGGCCACAATTCCGCATAAATCTGGAAATCTTCCGGCGTATCCTGCCACAAGAAAACGGAAATTACATAATGACGTCCATTTGGTGAGTAAACGATACCCGCTTCGCCGGCTGTTTCACCAAACCAACCGTTTTTGTGCGAGATGCGCGTGCCCTGCGGAATACCGCCTTGTAACAATCGCTCCAGATCATTTGCACTCATGAGTTCAATGAGTTGACGGCATTCACGCTGCGTAATGTCTCCCTCGTAGACTGATGCTAACCCAGACCCAAATTCCGAACAATCATAGAGCAAACTGAACAGTGTGCCCAGGTCTTCGGCTGTTGTCTGGTTATAAGGATCAGCCCCTGTATCGAAATTGGGGTTGGGTGAAGTCTGTGGGCGCGCGACGGATCCAAATTGTTGGTCAGGCGAACCATCAACCAGTGGCGAAATAAGATACGAATTACTCAGGCCGATTTCCTGCATCATATCGCGTACACGCTCAATCCCTGCGAACTGGTCGCCATCCCCTAAAAAGGTAGACATAATGAGGTTTGAAGTGGAGTTCGCACTACACAACAGCGAATTGGCCATCAACCAGGCATCATCCTGCGTTGGCTCCTCGTCAAGAACGCTCATAAAAGCGACGTTGATAGGGACTTTGACGGTACTTGCAGCCGTATAGGCAACATCACCTAGAATGCTGATTTCTTCGCCCGTTGTCATGTCCTGAATGAAAACTGACGCGACAGTCGTCTGGCCATCATAGATAAAACCACGGTTATCCAGATAGTTGATGATGAGGTCGCGCAGGGTATTCAGGTCAGCGATGCCACTTTCTCGATTATCAATCGGCAGATTTACCGTACGGTTAAACGGAGAGTAGAGCGCATCATCAATGAGCGTTAGGGCTGCATCAATATCGAGTTCGTACCCGCCACCACCGCCAAACGTGGTGAGGGTTGTTGTGTCATAAACAGACTGTCCTGAAATCTGATCATAACGTGTGGCAATGTCTTCCAGCGTTGCTCGTACCGCATTAACCTGATAATCGGCATCTAGCGGAATGTCACGCTGCGCACTGGCTTCTCGCCCCAGCAAGTAATTGACAAATCGTGTCCAGAAACCACCGCCGGTTTCGCTAGCGGCGGTGGCATCAGCCAGCATGGAAGTCGTGCTGATCCTGAAGCCAACAGTGTCGGGTTGTAACAGTATTGGTGAATCATTGTAGTACAGTACAATCGGCTGTGCATAGGATTCTTCGAGTTGCGCGTCTGCAATATCCAGCGGCAAATTACCAACAGACACACCACCCAGCGTGAGATCGGCTGCTAGCAATTCCTCACGTTGGGAAAAACCGAGCAATTCTGTGACGAAAATCGTACCCGCACCCAGTACCATTGCCAGTGATAGCAGGGGCAGCACAATGGATGGGCGTCGGCGACGTTGGGACATCAAGCGAGACATGGCGATGACCTTAGAGCTATGGGCTGACTAGCACAAAAAGACTATGCGCTGGCCGATGATTGCATTTCCTGATAAATACGTACCGCTTCTTCTATTGCCAGTCGTTGGAAGTTGTGGAGCGGGGGCGCATCGTTTGGGTGACGCCACTCGTACCGCAGCAGCTCATAACTCAGGTCACCAACTTCGCCGATAGGTTCACACAAAAAGGCAATGTCCAGATGCAGTCGTTGCGTTTTTCGGAGTAGCACGAGACGCTGAACCTCGATATCGAGCTGCAACTCTTCCTGGATTTCCCTGGCAACCGCTACGGCTGGCTCTTCATTGTTGCCAATCCACCCGCCAGGTATTCCCCAGGGCTTCTTCGGATGGAAGACATGCTCTACGAACAGCACCTGGCCCCTGTCATTGATGATGATGCCCACCACACCCACAGTATACTTGGGTTGGAAGAATCGATAAACGTAGTATGCTATGGCAAATAGCAGTGGAATGCGCCTGATGAATGTTGCCAGTTTTTGTTGCCATTGTGCTGGAGCCATGGGGTACCTAATACGCAATTGGAATCATGCGGAATGCCGCGTCGTGGGCAGTCAGTCTAATGCGTGGATGACGGTGCGTCAAGCAGAAAAGTCAGTGCGTCAAGTTCTTATTCACTGCAAGATACATACCATTATCTAACCGTTTCTGGTGCCTACATCACAAAACCATTTGTTATTGTTATGATATACTTACTGTTGTTTTACCAGTGTGTGTAGCTTCTATGTTCATTTATTTCTCACGATTGGGAATTCATCGGTGTTTTCATTAGATGCACTAAGCTTTTTTGCTCAGCCACCCGGTGATATTATCTACTTTTTGCTTGTGATCTTGTTGTTGCAGGCAAATTTGCTATTTGTAAACGGGTTTTCCTTCAACAGCGTCGATGTGCCGCCGATGCGGGGCTATATATGGGGCATTTTGCTCATAGTGGCCTTCTGGCTGGTCTATGTGGCCGCATCGTTTATTGCTATTGCGACACCGCTTGATGCTCGTTTGCTGCTTCCTCCCATTGAACGCGGTGCAATCTTGGGTAGCATGGGCGTCTTCATCTGGCTATTTACCAGCCAGGACACAGCTCGGTCCGGTTTTGATGCCCGCTTAATCGCCTATGTTGTAATCGTTGCCTTGGGCATAGGTGCCTCCATTGCCCTTTGGAATAGTGAATATACAGCCATAGAATTTAATCAATCGGTATACCATCAGGTTTTCCTAATAGTCGGCCTGATCGTCAGTGTAGGTGGCATTGTATTGATTGCCATGCGCAGTCGGGATACCATCGATACACCGCTCAAGATCGCTCTGATGGGCATTATTGCTGTTGGCTTTGGCCTCAGTCTTGTGGAATCTATGGATGTCACAGTCAGTAGCGATGAACCCGGCATTCTGCGTCTCGCCTATGTCATTGCCTTGGCAGTTGCCCCGTATATTGTCTACCGACTGTCCCAATATCGCATTCAAGAAGCGGTAGTCAAAAAGCTGAGTTCCTGGCAGGGGACACCGCGCGTTGTACCGCCTTTAGCCACCGAAGATGAGCGCATTCGCACCAGCCCGACCAACTCGCAATCGATGCAGTTATTGCGTGCCTTGGGCCGTATTCTGGAAGACTCCAATCCTGAGGCCCTCCCGCGCCAGATTGTCATGATCGCTCTGGAAACTTGTCACGGTGATGTGGCTGCGCTGCTGCGTTTGCAGGATGTTAATTATGCGGACCTCACCGATGGCTATGATCGCTCTCAACAGAGAAAGATCGCGCCGACTTCGGTCAACTTAAATAACCAACCAACGCTGGTCAATGCCATTGAACGCAAAGCCCAGCGCGCCCTCTATCCAGATCGTAACCGCGAGGAATTGCAAGACATCTATACGCGGCTCAACATCGAGCACACTGGGCCTGTTTACTTCCAGCCTATGCTGCGTGGCGATGATGTCGTTGCAGTGCTGCTGCTTTGTTTACCGTATGCTCAGCGTGAGCTAAATAGGGGAGAGGCCGAGCTGCTAAATGGGTTTGGCATCATGGCCAGCGACTTGCTGCAATTGAGCTATGAAGCCAAAGAAGGGCGGCTACAGGCCGAACAGCGCACGATTGATGCCATGCTGGAAGGCGTCACTGAGGCTACCTCAATGTCCACGCAATTTGACCAGCTTGATCTCCCAGCTTCGACTAGCGAGGAACTCAATTTAGCTCGCTCGCAGATTAATGAACTCACGCGTCAGGTGATGGAACTCAAGCTCCGGCTAGATGATGAACGCACGCGCCTAGCCAATATGCTGGATGCCGCCGACGATACCCTGACTGTCTCTCAGCGTATCCGGGCGATAAATGAAGAGCAGCAGCGCCTCCGTGAAGAACGTGATGAACTGCGCCGCCGCCTGCAAGAAGCAGAAACCGCCCTCAACAGCGCGACCACAGAAGACAACCGCCTTGTCGTTGATCGCATTGTTGATACGCTCAAAGACGAACGTGACAACCTCACAGCGGAGCGTGAACAGCTTCAGCGCCAGCTAGACGAACTGCGTGTCCAGCAGACAGAAGCTGAAGATGCCGATGTCCAGCAGATGGTCAACAACATGATCGAAGAGCGGTCGCGTTTGGAAGTCGAGCGCGATAAGCTTAAAGACAATTTGTTAGGTATTCAATCACAGCTATCTGAACTGGGCATTGAAGAGGGCACCAGTGGTCTGGCTCAGTTGATAGGGCAGCTATACGAGCAGCGCGCTGACCTGCGTGAACGCACGGAAAAACTCCAACGTGAGCGCGATGCCTTGCTCAACGAGCGCAAAACCTACGAAAGCTCTATCAATCAAGAGAAAGAGCGCGACGAGCAAATCGCCAATCTCCAACTCCAGATTGAAAACGTGGCCGTGGATCGGGATACCATCATGCGCCAGCGCGATAAGCTTCGTGCGGAGCGTGACGAAACCCAGGAGAAACTGGATACCGTAAAAGACCATCGTGCACGTGTCCTGGCGCAGGCCTCTGGCCTTGAACTGGAACTGGAAGAAGCTGTTGCTGAGCAAGCTAAGCTTCGTGATGAAATCCAGAAGCTAGCCAACGAACGTAGCGACCTCATAAGTGAGCGTGATCGCCTTTCTGCGGAAGCCAAAGCCTTGCAAACAGAGCGTGACCAACTACTCGCTCATTCAGAAGGCAACCGCGTCCGCTTCCAGGAATTGAGCGAAGAAGGGGTTGGCTCGCTGCGCGATATGATCGACGATTTGACCAACCAGCGCAGCCAGCTAGAACGTCAACTGGCCGATGTAAGTTCGCGATTGGTGGAGTCCGAGAAGCAGCTCTCTCGCTTAAAGACACAGAGTGGCTCATTGGCCATGACCGAAGCATTCACGCCGGAACAAAGCGAAATGATGGTCAGCCTTGCCCAGGACCTGCGCACGCCTTTAACCTCTATTTTGGGCTATTTGAGCCTGCTGTTGCAGGAAAATGCGGGCATCCTGGGTGAGCGCCAGCGCAATTATCTGGAGCGTATGGCCACTGGGGTGGATCGTCTGGAAATCATGATTGATGACCTCGTGAAAATCACTGCGCTGGATACAGGTCAACTCAAGCTGCACATCGAGCCAGTGAACATCGTGCAGGTAGTTGAAGATGTCATCACCAGCACATATATGCAATTCAGAGAAAAGCGTCTCGCGCTCAACCTGGACCTGGATGACACATTGGCTCCTGTCCTGGTTGATAGAGAAGGGCTGCGCACAGTTATCGGTCAACTTTTGACCAATGCGTATCTGGCATCACCACCTGGCCAGGAAATTAGCGTTGTTGTTCGTCAGGATGCCTATCAGATCCATGAGCGTGAAAACCTGCGTGAGTGCGTCTTCATTAGCGTTCTGGACCAGGGTGGTGGCGTTTCACCAGAAGACATCGCCGATGTCTTTAAACGTCGTTATCGCGCCACAAATCCCCTGATTTCTGGTCTGGGTGATACCGGCGTGGGACTGGCGATTGCCAAAGCCATCGTAGAAGCGCATCATGGTCGCTTGTGGGTGGATGTGCAGGAAGGTGTTGGCACGCGCTTGAGCATCGTCATTCCGATTGAGGGTAATCAAATGCTAACCGACGAAGCAGGTGGTTAATTAGGATGCGTCGTAACCTGGGTAATGAGCTGATCGTAGCTGTAGTTGTTGTTGTCATGCTGGTGTTGGCATTGGCATTTGCCATGCTGGTGACGTATCAGCCCGTCGATGAGGATACTGTCGATATTGCTGTGGCTCAGCGGCTGACCGATGCGGAAATGACGGGCACAGCCTTAACAGAGAATCAGTTAACGCAGCAAGTCGCTGCAACCGCTGACCCTGCGGCATCAGAAGTCGTTGCTGATCCGACCACTACCCAGACAGTCGAGCCTATCGCTGATGCAACTTCGACGGAAAAAGCTAGTGAGACACCCACCGAAACAGATGAGCCTGTCATCCAGACGGATGAACCCGCGACTGAACAACCAGACACCCCTCAACCATCGGCTACCCAGCCTGAGGTTGTAGCGACTGAGTTTGTAGATATTGAACAGACGTCAACACCAACGGCTACAATGACAACCGCTTCGGTAGTTGCTCAGGTCGCAACAGACAACCCGACCTCGACACTGACTGAGACATCAACCTCAACGCCCACATCAACACAGACACCGGAACCAACCGACACACCGTCATTGACGCCCACCTTCACGCCGCAACCGACAAATACATCCGAACCAACCGCAACAGCGACCTATACAGCGACGGCGACTGACACACCCACAGATATACCAAGTCCGACTTCAACTGCGACGGATACGCCAACT
Organism: Anaerolineaceae bacterium; assembly: GCA_002699585.1. Classification (GTDB taxonomy): domain Bacteria; phylum Chloroflexota; class Anaerolineae; order Aggregatilineales; family Phototrophicaceae; genus Phototrophicus. The sequence goes on from PABP01000021.1 coordinate 507,070, forward strand.
GAGCTACCAACGGACACGCCGGAACCCACATCTACGGATACTTTCACGCCTGAACCGACAGATACAGCGACAGCTACACCAACCGATACAGCAGAGCCAACTGCGACTGACACGGCGACACCAACAGAAACACCCGAACCAACTGCGACATTGACATATACGCCTGTGCCTACAGACACTCCTGAGCCGACGTCAACGGCTACAAACACGGCGACAGCGACCTATACTGCAACTGCAACATCAACAGAAACGCCGCAACCTACTTTAACGCCGACATCAACGCCTACCGCAACACTTATACCGTCAGAGACACCGGAGCCAACCAATACGGCTACGGATACCCATACTCCTACGCCAACATCGACAGCGACTAACACGCCGACCAGTACAGCAACGATGACGTACACATTAACGTCGACACCCACAGATACGTCAACGTGGACGAGTACGCCTTCACACACACCAACATTTACCGCTACGCCGACGACGACACCCAGTGCGACACCGACATCTACTGATACGCCAACGAGCACACCCAGTGCGACATCGACGTCCACGGACACGCCAACCGTGACACCAAGCCCAACTGCGACGCCGACGGATACCCCGACGCCTACGAATACGCCGACGTCAACACCGACCAATGTGCCAACCGGTGAATCTGATATCTTCCCGACGGCTGTTGGCGGTGATGACCAGCTACGGGTAAACGGTTGTACTGAAATTGGTGCGCTGATTATTCTGCCTGCCCCGCGCGAGGTACTGAGTGGCGAGTTCGTTGTATTTGGCGCAGCCTTTGATCCGGCCATGACCGCCTATACGCTTTCTGTTCGCCCCGATTGGGCCGATGTGTATACCGAAGTGATCCAGGGAGATGAGCCCGTTCGTTTCGATGACATCGCAACAATTGATACAACAGAGTTTGGTAGGGGCGTTTTCTGGTTACAGGTCCGCGTTGATCTGGAAGACGACGAAGCATCGCTACTGTGTGAAGTGCCTGTCTATTTTGAATAGCGCCTGTGAGTAGCGCCAGCCACAAAAGAACATAGGGGGAGCGGCGGTCGAAAAACGGCCAATGTTCCGCTAAACTTGCACTGTTTAGCAACAAATCGACAGAGACCCCTATGACACCAAATACAGCATCAACGTCATCCCGCCTGGGATGTGTGATCCATCTGGTTTTATTCAGAGTACTTCCAGTAGTCCTCATAGTGGCGATTGCTTGGACGGGTTGGCAGGTCATAGCTGCGCAATCTGACCAGACAGACGCGCAATCGTCAGTCGATGCCCGTCACGCTGATTATGCGTCGACTGCAACGGCTTTGTCTGTGCCCGTTGACGGTGTGAGCCGTGATGATGGCTATCAATTGGTCCAGTTTGCGACCAATACCCCTGATGCCGCTGAAGTCGCCCCGACAGCTACCCCTGAACTCGCCAGTCAGGCCCAGACCACGCCAACGCCCTATGAAGGCACAATTGAGGTTGATCTACCAGACTTTTATGTTCCGCCAGGTGCGGAAGAAGGGCAGATCATCAGCGGGACTGCTGTGCCAACCCAGGTTCCGTTGATTCAACGTGACTATCCGCTTGTGAATATCCTGCTGCTGGGTGGTGATGACTCGCTGTACCAGGACGGGTCGATTCGCACCGATGTAATGATGGTCGTATCGCTCAATCTGGAAACACGCACGGTCTCGCTGCTGAACCTGCCCCGTGACCTGTTCGTGTATGTGCCCACGCCGACAATGGCACGCCTCAATACCGTATATGGCATTGGTGAAGCTTTTGGCTGGACGGATGGCGGCTTCGGCTTACTTGCGCAGACCATCTTCTACAACCTGGGCATTCGGGTGCATTATTATGCCCGTGTCAACTTCGATGGATTCGTTGATATCGTCGATACACTCGGTGGCGTGGATATGGCTGTGGACTGTGCTTACCAAGACTACGCCCTGATTGATACTGAAATCCCAGAGGGAGCCTATCTGGCCGACGAGGAAGCTGGCCTATGGACCTTGCCAGTCGGCTACTATCGCATGTCAGGCCGAGAAGCGCTGTGGTATGTGCGTACCCGCAACTCCTCGCGTGATGAATTTGATCGGGCGCGTCGTCAGCAGCAGCTCATACGCGCCATCCTCAGCGAAGCACTGGATAGCGGCACCATCCAGCAACTTCCCACACTCTGGGATCAAGTTACGCAGGTCGTTGATACCAATCTGACGCTTGATGTGATGCTGCGTCTGCTGCCGATTGCCTTTGAGTTGGACCCGGCCAAAATCGTATCTTACAGCATGGTTCGTACCTATCACACGACTCCCTGGCAACCGCCGGAAGGGCCTTATGCTGGTCAGGCTGTTCAATTACCCAACTATCAGCCGATACACGATCTGCTCTATGATTTCTATCAGCCTCCAACCTCGACCCGCTTGTCATTGTCGCAGTCGTCAATCGCTGTCTACAACGGTAGCACACAGCCTGATCTCGACTTGGTAGCTGTACAAAGCTTGCGGGAGCAAGGCTTCAATGCCGTTGCCTATGGCCCCGTAGAGTCAACCGACTATGTGGACTCAGTCGTCATTGACCAGATTGGTGATGAGAAGGATAGTTTGAGCACGGATATCGCGCATGAACTGAATATCACATCCGAGAATATCCTAATGCAGTTGGATACCAATCGCGAGGCGGACTACAGAGTCATCATTGGTAGCAACTACAATTCCTGCACTGCCAATGTCTTACCCGTCGAGTGACCTACTCCAGTTGACAAACAAAAAAACGCGGTCCAAACGGACCGCGTTTTTTTTGTTCAGTAATCTCGCTAGAGATTAGTCATTGACTGTCGGGTCAAAGGCGTCACGCAAACCATCGCCGATAACGTACAGGCACAGCACTGTAATCGTGATCAGCAGGCCCGGCATCACCACCAGATGGGGTGCCCGTTGGAAGTAAGCCTGCGCGTTGGTGAGCATGTTACCCCAGCTTGGGATAAATGACGGAATACCGAAGCCCAGGAAGCTTAAGCCCGATTCCACCAGGATCAAGACGCCAATATCAATTGCCAGCGTAATGATCACAATCGAGATGATATTCGGCAGAATGTGTGATGCCATGATTCTTGCATTAGAGGCACCCATGGCCCGGGCCGCGACGATGAACTCGCGTTCACGTAATGTAAACGTCTCACCACGCACCAGACGCATCGTGCCAGTCCACCCCAAGAAGCCAAGTACCAGGATCAAGTTGACCGGACTGGGTCCTAAGACGGACGAAATGATTAATAACAAGAACAGACTTGGTATAGAGTTCAACGTGGTGATAAACCACATCATCACATCATCAACGATGCCGCCATAGTAACCCGTGAACAGGCCCAGGGTGACGCCAATTGTCAACGACAGGATCGATGCGAAAAACGCGATACCAAGCGAGACCTGGCCGCCCCAGATCAAACGGGTTAAATGGTCACGGCCTTGTTCGTCCGTTCCCAATGCATGCTCATAGGATGGCGGTGAGAACGTGCGCGATAGGTTTTCCTCATCAAAGCGATAGCCCGTCACATATGTGCTGATTTGTGGCGCAAATATCGCGAGTAAAGTCAGGAGAACGACAACACCGAGTGCAAGCAGGGTCAGATAATCGTGACTCAACTGATACATTGCGCGTTGCCAGTGTGATCGGCTCTGTACGTGCTGATCGAGTTCTTCCATCTCTAGTTTTGCAATTGTTGCATCTGATGCCATTAGACTTCTCCTCAAACTAGAAACGGATACGCGGATCGAAAAGCGCGTACAAAACGTCGGAAATGATATAGGCAATCACAGTCAGTAGCGCACTGATGATGACCGATGCCATAATGACCGGATAGTCGCGGTTCGTCACGGCTTCGACGATAAGCCTGCCGAGGCCTGGCCAGGAGAATATCGTCTCCGTAATGGCCGCACCTCCAATCACCCCAACCAGTGCAGGTCCGAGGAATGTGGCCAATGGAATGAGCGCGTTTCTCGCAGCGTGGTTTAACCATACAGAGCGGGATGTGAGTCCCTTAGCGCGGGCTGTACGGACATAATCGCTGTTAATCGTATCTAACATGGATGTGCGCATATAACGGGAGTAACCTGCAATACCGCTGAGTGAAAGTACAAAGACTGGCAGGATCAAGTACTCAAGCCGATTATAAATGGGCACCACATCGGCACAGCCCCCAGAGCTACCATCCTCTAAGCGTACGCGCATTCGCTCACAACGCCCGCCTGAAGGTAATATGTCCAGGGTAAAAGCAAATAAGAGCAATAACATCAACCCCATCCAGAAGCTAGGGACCGCATTGCCCACCACCGCGAAAACGCGCGTGAAATTGTCGAATAGGCTGCCACGGGTAACCGCAGCGAATAGACCAATCGGCACACCCAAGAACAAGGCGACAAATAGTGTGGCAATGCCAAGTTCCATCGTGGCAGGTAGACGTTCCGCAATCAAATCGACAACGGGTCGGCGCCACTTAAATGAACATCCAAAATCGCCCCGTAAAATACCTTGGCGTTCTGTCGCTAATACAGAACAACCCTGGACACTATTGCTTGTGCGGGCTGTGCTGCGCGTTGTAGTGGCTGCATCGTCTTGAGTCGCTGCCGTCTCAGATTGTGGCAACCTGAAAATAATATCTGTGCCGATAAGCCAGCGACCATACTGGATATACCAGGGGTCAGATAAACCAAATTTTTGCTCAAGGTCCGCAACTACGTCTGCACTTGTTTCTTGCGGATTGGCGATACCCAGAAATGAAAGTGGTCCACCGGGTGCGAAGGACATAATCATATAGGAGAGCAAGGTCACGCCGATGAGGGTAGGTATGGCCTGCAGCAGGCGTCTGATGATGTGCCGCGTCATAGTGTCAAATACCGTTCTACTTAGATATAGGGAAGAATGGCCATCAGCTTGTGATGGCCATTCTCTAGACTTACAACAGAATTACGACTTAGTCTTCCAGAACGCGCCAGGCGTCCATGTTCCAGAGGTTAGCCGCCGGCAGCGGATCCCAATTCTCAACGTTCGGCTGGGCTGCAGCCATCACGTTGTTGATCACCAACCACAGGTAGGGCTGATCTTCGTACAGAATCTGCATAGCTTGCTGGTACAGTTCAACACGAGCCTCAGGATCACAACCTGGAACGGTTGTAGCTTCTTGCCACAGGTCGTTCAGCTCTTCGTTGTTGTAGCTTGTGAAGGCAAAGCCTGCACCAGGAATGTCAGATTCAGCCGAGAATGCCCAGCGGCCATCTGGGTCGAAGGGCAGGCCCAGGCTCCAGCCGATGATGATAGCATCATGCGTCTGGGACAGCAGCAGGTCAACCAATGCGCCGAAGTCAATGGCTTCGTATTCAACGGTGATGCCGATTTGGCCAAGCTGTTCGCGGATGGTCTGGCCGACACGTTCGCGCACGTCGTTACCAGCGTTGGTTGTGAGCGAGAAGCTCATCGGGGTGCCATTGTAGTCAGGATCAACTTCACGGGCATACAGGCAGTCGTTGCATTCCAACTGGCCGTCGCCGTCCTGGTCTGACCAGCCAGCTTCAGCCAGCATTTCCAGGGCTTTTTCCTGATCGAACGGATACGGATCCAGGCCTGGATCAACGAAGGTCACGCCTTCACCGCTGTTATGGGTTACTGCCTGATAACCATTACCTTCCAGAATACCGGACGCCGGGGTGTCACCATCCGGGCGGGTACCGATCATGGAAGTGGTATCAATAGCATATGCCATTGCCTGACGAACCAGAACATCACCAAAGACCGGGTGAATACCCTGATCAATCAATTGGCCATTTTCGTCGAGGCCAGGTTGCGGGTTTGCCGGATCAGCAACGTTCCAACCAACATAGGTGTAACCATTTTGCGGTGATTCGAAGACCTGGTAGCCTTCTTCGGCAGCCAGTTCACGGAAGTCGTTCTGACGATCAGCGCTAACGCCAATGAATGTCAGTTCGCCAGCCAGGAAACGTTCGTATTCAACAGTGGTATCGGGAACGATCAACTGAACGTATTCTGAAGGGCTTACATAACCGAGGACAGCGTCGCTGTATTCAGGAGCGCCGAGCATGCTAACCTGTACGCCAGCTTCAAAGAACGGATCGGTGAACGGACCGAATGTTGCGGTTGGGACGAAGAATGGATCGGAGTCCATTGCAGCATAATCCATACCGAAGGCAGCATCATAAAGATGTGAAGGAACAACCGCAACATCGGCAATGCTGTCAATAGCCGTACAATTCGGGGTGATCTCTGTTACATTGCCTTCATCATCGAAAATGGGCTGGCCCAATACGAATTCGATGGTGAAGTCATCGATTTTCTCATAGCTATCGACAAAACCACCGGCCTGCGTACCATCAGCCAGGGTTGTGAAAGCAGATGTACGCGGTGAGCTGGTTTCGCCACTACGTACAGCATCAGCAGCCCAGATCCAGTCATCAGCTGTGATCGGGGTGCCATCGCTCCACACCAGGTCTTGGCGCAGGTACAGGGTCAGGACGGTACCGGACTCATCATATTCCCAGCTCTCTGCCAGCCCACCGAGTTGCATCGGTTCGCTACGCAGTGTTTCCGGGTTGATTGCGATAATGTCTGGATACATTTTGCCATAGATATCGGAAGAGGTTGTATCGTTACCGATAAGGGGATTGAAGGAACTTGGATCACTACCAATGTTACCTTCGATGACAACGCCACCCGTGTTGGGTTCAGCGTCTTGTGCTGCGGCAGGGCCTACCAACGCCATGACAAGCGTAAGCAAAGCACCCACCATAAGAAAATGGGTAAACCGCTTCATATGTGTGCTCCTTGCGAACAACATGAATTTATTCGTGCGCTTCGCGCGCACTGTTTATACCACATTCGTGGTATGACGACTATTTATGAAATTACCCAAAGAATATGAAGATGTTTTGAAGATTCTGATTATAAAAGCGCATAATTAGTGTTTTGGTTAATCGGATCTTAATGTAAATCCCCATAAAAGGTGTGATTGCAACACTAATTTTCGTAATTCACGATAGCCAAATAACATCAACATGAACTCCTGAATCAAAAACTCCCACAAATGCGGGAGTTTTGATGTCGGGGCGGCGGGATTCGAACCCACGACCTCTTACACCCCATGCAAGCGCGCTAGCCGGGCTGCGCCACGCCCCGTCGACATGCATAAGTATAGCAGAATTGTTCCCAGATGGAAGATACTAAATACAAAATGCATGAACTTGAGTGTTGGATGTCATACGTAATCTCGCTATACTGCACCTGGTCTCAACAGATCAAGATTTGTACGCACGATTTGAAGGTCATTTGGATGACGCGGCAGCAAATTCGGTTGACGTCGCTTGCTTCATGCGCTGGTTGAGCGTCTAAGCTCGGAGCGAGCGATCTGGCGCAGGTCCTGCGCCCATTAACGGAATCATTCAAAACTGAAGACTACCCTCAATTGCTAGTCGGCCTCGGTTCTCCCGATGACTCTGCCGTCTATCAGTTCGATGCGTCTCGGGCCATTATTCAAACAGCGGATTTCTTCCCGCCTGTGGTAGATGACCCATATGCGTTTGGTGCGATTGCTGCTGCTAACGCCCTTAGCGATGTCTATGCGATGGGCGGCAAGCCCATCATGGCCATGAATCTGGTGGCCTTCCCCGATGGACACGATATGCAAATCTTGCAAGATATCCTCAGGGGTGGGGCAGATATTGTGAAACAGGCTGGGGCGGTCATCGCTGGCGGTCACACGGTCGTTGATAAAGAACCCAAGTACGGCCTTTCTGTGATGGGGGAAGTTCATCCAGATCACATCATTCGTAAATCAGGCGCACAACCCGGCGATAAGCTCATCTTGACCAAGCCTTTAGGAACGGGCGTTATCACCACCGCGCTTAAACGTGGCGAAGCCTCTGATGAACATATTGAGCACGTCACCCAGGGCATGATGCAGCTCAACCGGGTTGGTGCCGAACTGGCCCAGCGCTATCAGGTCCATGCGATGACGGACATCACGGGGTATAGCCTCATCGGGCACGGCTATGAAATTGCCGAGGCGAGCCAGGTCCGTATGCGCATCCACTTCGACCAGTTACAATGGTATCCAGGCGCAATGGAATATGGCCAAGCAGAAGTCTTCCCTGGTGGCACAGGTCGCAATGCAGTGCATTTTTCACAATGGCTGACGGATACCCGCAATCTGGACTTCTGGCAATCCCAAATGATCTTTGATCCCCAAACCTCTGGTGGTCTCCTAATGTCCGTTGACCCTGCCGAGGCGGACACACTGCTTGCTGATTTAATCAGCGAGGGCATTCAGGCATTCTTTGTTGGTGATGTCGTCGCGGATGAAGTCGGCATCACGCTTCTATAGAACAAATCTGAAACATCGACCCCACTTTATTCCTATTATCGCAATCTCGATAGCGGAACTATGCTATTATGAGGTTGATATTTGGTTTGTTACCTTATTATTTTGAATAAGAGCACGCTTTTAACCTATCCAGTCGACAGAGAGGTAAAGCGCGATGAGCAGTTCCGCGTCCGTACCCAAACCAAGTTCCCCCGGTCCCGCACAAAAGGCCATTGCCAATACAAAATCGGCGTATGCCAATATTCGCGTTGGGCCAGGAACACAATACCGCGACATCGGTGATTTAAGAGATTTATCCCTGTGCATCTACTATCCTCAGACTCGCACCAGTGATAACTGGTATTGGGTCGAGTATTCTGGTGTCGGTGGTTGGGTCGCCGGTAGTGTCGTTGAGTTTGAATCGGTTGTTGGTGGTGAACCGGATGATCGTCCCACCACGCCCTACGATGGCAAAGTCGCTGTCTGGCATTGGAAAGGCGATAGCATTGCCGAGCGAACGATTGATGAATTCGCTGGCAATATCAGGCGGCTGGCACCCAATGTTAAACAAATCTGGGTAAAGACCAGCGATGGTTCATTCTGGCAGGGGCGCTTTGATAGCAGCCAGCTTGCAGTCAACGGATCGTCTGACCTCACGCGCTGGGCAAATACACTCAATAACTATGGCTTGGAACTACACGCTTGGTGTGTGCCGACAGGCGTCGACATCGAAGCTGAAGCGCGCATCATTGCTGAAACCTGTAATAACTCCGGCGTCAAATCCATGATCCTTGATGTCGAACCGTATACAGGATTCTGGCAGGGTGGGTCAGAAGCGGTTCGGCCCTTTATGATGCGTATTCGCCAGCTTATCAATGATTCGCGCTTTCATATCGGTATGAGCATGGACCCGCGTCCCTGGCATTTTAGCAGTATTTACCCCCAGGAGTGGTATCCGTTCATAGATAGTGTCCATCCACAGTGCTACTGGTACACTTTCCGCAAAACGCCTGAAGAAACCTTGCAGCAGATGATGGATACCTGGGCCACTTATGGCAAACCAATCATCTCAGCTTTACAGGGTGACGCGCCGTTGGAAGAACAGGTGACAGCCCACACCCTGGCCACCCAGCGCCATGACAATCTTGGCGTGAGTTGGTGGCGCTATGGGGTCATCGGTCAGTACGCCGCAGTCAACCTGCCGATTGAAGTGTCCCCAGATGAAGAACCAGACGATGACGAAGAATATTACTCGGATGAAGTCCTTGTCGTGCCTAACGGTCCCGGCTTTAGGAGCGGCACCTACACGGGCAATCAGGAATTCAGTTCGTTCCAGGGGACATGGAATTGGGAAGTACTTTATAAGAAGACCGAGGCGAACATCAGCAAAGTCTGGGCAGAATGGAAAACCGATCTGCCAGAATCCGGTCGCTATGAAATTGCCACCTTCGTCCCTGCGCGCAATGCCACCACGACCAAGGCCCGCTTTAAAGTGCATGGCATTCGCGGGACCAATACGGAAGTCGTTGTCGACATCAACCAGTGGCAAAACCGCAACCAGTGGGTCACCATCGGCATCTTCGATCTGGTGAAGGGCCAGCTCAATGCAGGTAAAGTCTTCCTGAATGATGTCACTGGCGAGCCGGACAAGGTCATTGCCTTCGACGCTGTTCGTTTCAGGCGTATTATCACCACATCTGGCAGCGGCGGCAGCGATACCGATACCGGTACAGGCTCAGATGGCGGCACGGATATTATCAATGGCATCTATGTCGCCGATGGCTTTGACTCCCCGGTTGGTACCGAAGACGAACGAATGGCCGTACGTGTGTGGCCGCAAGGCTGGTTGGATGCCAGTCCCTATGCTGAGCTTTACTTTGTAGGGACGCCCAGCCAGGCTTATCATACGGGCGCGGACCTCAATTTTGGACGTCCGTACGAAGATCGCGGCATGCCTGTCTATGCCACAGCCAGCGGTGTCGTCACCTATCAGGCGGATCTGCGCCCCTGGGGTAACATCACCATTATTCGTCATGATCCCCTTAAGACAACCAAGGGGCGTGTGATGTATAGTCGTTATGGCCATATGCAGAATCTGCGCGTCAAAGTGGGTGATCGCGTCAAACGTGGCCAGCAAATCGCGGAAATCGGTGACGGCGGCGGCCGCTTCATCCCGCACCTGCACTTTGATATTGTGGCAACGACTGTTCTCGAACTCAGCCCTGGCGACTGGCCCGGCATGGACCTGGCCCGCTTGAAGAAGCACTATATGGATCCCAAGCTTTTCATCCAGAACAATCGCCCTTAGCGCATACATCCAATAACAAAAGCGACCTGCTAGCAGGTCGCTTTTGAATTTCCTCAGTTGTCGTGTGGCCTATAACCTAGAATAAGCCCCAATCGCTGGCTGCGCCTTCTTCCATCATACTGGGGTCCCACATTTCCATCCCCATCTCGATGGTGGTTGGCACACCCAGGAAATCCTGAGCGGTGCGCCGCGTTTGCTCCAGCAGTTGTGGGGCATACGGGCAAAACGGTGTGGTCATAATCATCAGAATGTGAGCGCTGCTATCCGCAATATCAATATCACGGACCAAACCAAGCTCAACCACATTCATGCCGATTTCCGGGTCGATGACTGAACGCAGGGCTTCGCGCAGGCCATCTTCTTTGGTAACGTCTATATCGCTCATTCTGCTATCTCCATCCATGCGATACGTGGCAAAAGGGTAGCATAGTGGTCAGTTGAAGTCAATTTGACCACCTTGCACTTTGGTCGAAATTCAGTGCTATTTTTCTTATATAACACAACTCTATCATAGCGCAAATGAGCAATTAATCAGATAGGTATCATCATTATTGACACTGCTGGTGGGGCTTGCTATACTGAGGCCTGTTTAACGGCAGGGTATAGATAATTTTTAACTGGCATTAAAATCAGATAAGAAGAAAGGCTGCATAATGGCAGTTGAGTTGCAAATTCGTAATTTACACGCGCACGTAGAAGGCGACGATCAGCCGATTCTACGCGGTGTCAACCTGACTATTCGCCAGGGTGAAATCCACGCGCTGATGGGCCCTAATGGCTCCGGTAAGAGCACGCTGGCTAACGTGCTCATGGGCAACCCCACCTATGAAGTCACTGAAGGTGAAGTCTTGCTTGATGGTGAAAACATGCTGGATATGGAAGCCGATGAGCGCAGTCGCGCCGGGCTGTTCCTGGCATTCCAGTACCCCGTCTCGATTCCGGGCGTCACACTCGCTAACTTCCTGCGCCATGCATTGAACGCGCGCCTGAAGGAAGAGGACCCGGATTCAAAGGGCATGCCGATTCCCAAGTTCGCGCGCCTCCTGCGTGACAAGATGAACCTGCTCGGCATTGATCACAGCTTTGCTGGTCGTTACCTCAATGAAGGTTTCAGCGGTGGCGAAAAGAAGCGTGCAGAAGTCCTGCAAATGGCCACGCTCGAACCGAAAATCTCAGTGCTCGATGAAACCGACTCCGGTTTGGACATTGACGCCCTGCGTATTGTCGCTGAAGGTGTCAACAAACTAACTGGCCCCAATATGGGTGCACTGGTCATTACGCACTATCAGCGCATGCTGAACTATGTCAAACCGGATTATGTACACGTTATGTTCGCTGGACAGATTGTTGAAAGTGGTGGCCCAGAACTGGCCCTTCAACTCGAAGAAAACGGCTACGACTGGATCCGCGAAAAGTACGCAGTCGCCCAGTCCTAATTGCGCTGCTGGTCACAATGCCGATGCGTTGCGATTAGCGAAATTGCCCGCAGCTATAGAAATCGAGGATACAAATGGCGAACTATGTACCAAGCCAAAAACAGCTAACAGAAGAAGAATCCGCCCTTAAGCAACTGAATCGCTCATACGAAGATGCCTACGGTTTCTACGATGACGATGTTGTCTACAACTTCAAAAGCCAGAAGGGCATTAACGAAGAAATCGTGCGTCAGATCAGCGCGATGAAGAATGAGCCTGCCTGGATGACAGAAGCCCGTGTCGAGGCCTATCATACGTTCATGGCCAAGCCGACCCCGCAGTGGGGTGGTGACCTCAACCAGATTGACTACGACGACATCTTCTATTACGTTCGTGCGACCGACAAATCAGAAGCGAATTGGGATGATGTCCCGCCGGAAATCAAGGATACTTTTGATAAGCTGGGTATTCCTGAAGCTGAACAGAAATTCCTACAAGGTGTTTCGGCTCAGTACGACAGTGAATCGGTCTATCACAACATCCAGCAAGATCTGGAAGCCAAAGGCGTCATCTTCCTGGACATGGATAGCGCACTCCGTGAGCATCCTGAAATTGTGAAAGAATACTTCGGTACGATTATCCCGGCCGATGACAACAAATTTGCGGCCCTTAATACGGCTGTCTGGTCCGGTGGTAGCTTCATTTATGTACCGCCCGGTGTCCATGTGGAAATGCCGCTTCAGGCTTATTTCCGCATCAACACCCAGAACATGGGCCAATTTGAGCGTACCCTCATCATCGTCGATGAAGGCGCGTACGTACATTATGTTGAAGGCTGTACTGCACCGATTTACAGTAGCGATAGCTTGCACAGCGCCGTCGTGGAAATTATCGTCAAAGAGGGTGGCCGCTGTCGCTACACGACCATCCAGAACTGGTCGAATAACGTCTACAATCTGGTCACCAAGCGCGCCGTTGCTGAAAAGAACGCGACTATGGAATGGGTCGATGGCAACCTCGGTAGCCGCCTGACCATGAAATACCCGGCAGTCATCCTCACTGGCGAGGGTGCCCACGGTGAAGTGCTGTCGATTGCCTTCGCTGGTAAAGGTCAGCATCAGGATGCGGGTGCTAAGATCACACACCTGGCCCCCAACACGACCAGCCAGATCATCAGCAAGTCCATCAGCAAAGATAGTGGCCGTGCTAGCTATCGCGGTCTGCTTAAGATAGGTGATGGCGCTGAAAATTGCCGTAGCAATGTCGTCTGTGATGCATTGCTGCTGGATGAAAACAGCCGTTCGGATACGTATCCCACAATCGAGATCGAAGCCGAAAATGTGACGATGGGCCATGAAGCTTCTGTCAGCAAGATTGGCGAAGATCAGCTCTTCTATATGATGAGCCGTGGCCTGAGCGAAGACGAAGCCAATGCCATGATCGTCAATGGTTTCCTGGAACCCTTGGTGAAAGAATTGCCAATGGAATATGCTCTGGAACTGAATCGTCTAATTCAGATTCAGCTTGAAGGCTCAATCGGCTAAGTCTATCGGCTAAGTAGTGCAAATCGCGGGTCAACGAGTACCCGAATAATCAAAGGAGCGAACGAGCGGTGGTTGTACAGAGACGCTCAAGAGTTGAGAATATCCCGGTTTACAGCCGATCAGATGTCGAAAACCTGATCGCGGCCAACAATGAACCTGATTGGTTGCGCGACCATCGGCTGGCTGCCTGGGAAACCTACGAAAATACGCCGATGCCCGGTAGAGAAGAAGAATGGCGTCGGACGGATTACAGTCATATTCGCTGGGCGGATGCCTCTAGTGTGGTTACGCCTAATGGCGCTGTTGCCGCAGACGTGCCCCAGAAAAATCTGGAGCCACTAATTGGTGATAAGCAGGGCGGCTTGCTGGTTTTTGTTGATGGCAAGCTTGTCCATAACGAAGTTGCTGACGAGCTGGTCAGCCAGGGCATTATCTTCAAAGACTTGCGTACGGCTGTCAGCGAAGACCCTGAGATCGTGCGCGAATTCCTGATGACCCAGGCCGTCAAACCAACGGATGGCAAATTTGCGGCGCTCAATGGCGCACTCTGGGATCATGGCATTCTGCTGTATGTTCCCAAAAACAAAGTTGCTGAGCTTCCGCTGCACGCGGTCATCTACAACACGCAATCGGGCGGCCATCTGGCCCATGTCCTGGTTGTTGTAGAAGAAAATGCCCAGGCAACCGTACAGGTTGACTATGCTTCTGCTGATAGCGAAACGCAGTCATCTTACATCGGTGCAACCGAACTCATCGTAGGCGATGCGGCCAATCTGCGTTACGTCGCCCTGCAAGAATGGAATCGTCAAACCTACGAGTTCAGCCATCAACGGGCTATGGTTGGCGAATCCGCTAATCTGGATTGGGTCATCGGCAATATGGGCACCCGCCTGACCAAGGCCTTTATCGAAGTCGACATCGTCGGTTCTGGTGCCAATGGCCGTGTATCTGGCTTCTTCTTTGCCGATAAGAACCAGTTCTTCGACCTGGATACGCAGCAGAACCACAATGCACCCTTGACCACGTCCGATCTGCTATTCAAGGGTGCTGCCAAAGATCAGGCCCGTACACTGTGGCAGGGTATGATTAAATCATTGCCTCAGATGCAGAAAATCGACGGGTATCAGGTCTGCCGTAATCTGGTCCTGAGCCATGAGGCTCGTATGGATAGCATCCCCGGCTTGGAAATTGAAGCGGACGATGTAATGTGCTCCCATGCGGCGACCTTCGGCACGCTGGAAGAGGAACTCCTCTTCTATCTGATGGCCCGCGGTATTCCGCGCCCAGAGGCCCAGTTGATGGTCATTGATGGCTTCTTCGACGAGCTTTTGCAGCGCATTCCTTTCGAGCGCGTCCGTGAAAGACTGCACGCAGAGATTGAAGCCAAAATCTTAGGCTAAATGTCCTTGATATTCATGAGAAGGCGCGTCTTGAACTGGACGCGCCTTTTCTTTTATGTACTATTGTCATGCTAGACGCATTTTGTTTGAGGAACACAAATGATTGACCACCCCGATTATGGTTATGACATAGCAGCGGTACGCGCAGACTTCCCTATTTTGCGTCAGAATCATCACGACAATGTGCCGCTGATTTATCTCGATAACGCGGCTTCTAGCCAGAAACCCCTGCAAGTTATCGAGTCTATTGAACAGTACTACAAAGGCTATAATGCCAACGTGCATCGTGGCATTCATAAACTCAGCGAAGAAGCTACTAGCGCTTATGAAGGTGTCCGCAAAAAGATACGGAAATTTATCAACGCTGGCAGCCGCCGCGAGGTAATTTACACGCGCGGCACCACCGAGGGCATCAACCTTGTTGCCAATACGTGGGGGCGGGAATTCCTGAAACCAGGCGATGTTATCCTATCAACTGTGATGGAACACCACGCCAACATCGTTCCCTGGCAGATCCTCAGTGCTCAGATTGGTACAAAGGTGATGTATGTGCCGATTTTGCCAAATGGCACGCTCGATATGGATGCCTACGAGCGCCTGCTGCGTGATGAACCCGTCAAATTGGTAGCTGTGGCCCACGTATCCAATGTGCTCGGCACAGTCAATCCCGTTGAGGACATGGTCAAAAAAGCGCACGAGGCCGGGGCAAAAATCTTGATTGATGCCGCCCAGAGTGCGCCCCATATGCCGCTGGATGTCCAGGCAATCGATGCCGATTTCCTGACTTTTAGCAGCCACAAAATGATCGGCCCAACAGGTATTGGCGTGCTCTATGGCAAGCGTGACCTGCTCGAAGAAATGCCTCCGTGGATGGGCGGTGGTGATATGATCTCGACGGTCACATTGCAGGGCAGTACCTGGAATGATTTGCCATATAAATTCGAAGCCGGGACGCCCAGCATCGCGGAAGCGATTGGCTTTGGTGCGGCCATAGATTATTTGTCGAATTTGGGCATGGAGACCATTCATGCCCAGGAACAACGCATCACGGCTTATCTGCTGGAGCGTATGAGCGAAGTTCCTGGTATCACGGTTTTCGGCCCGGAAGCTGACCAAAAAGGGGCGGTAGCCGCATTTGTGGTTGACGGCGCCCACGCCCATGATGTGGCTCAATTGCTGGACGCAGAAGGCGTGGCCGTCCGTGCTGGCCATCATTGTGCGATGCCCTTGCACACTGAGCTTGGTGTTTCAGCAACATCTCGCGCTAGTTTCTACTTGTATAATACCTATGACGAAGTAGACATCCTGATAGAGGCGCTCTACAAAGTCCAGAAAACATTGCGATGAGGTTGTCTCATGCACGATTTATACCGCGAAATCATACTCGATCATGCTGAAAACGGTCGCAACTGGGGCCTCTTGGAACCCAACGACTTCGACCATGAAGAACATAACCCCCTATGCGGCGATACTCTGCATCTGACGCTGCGCATTGATGACGAAGGCATCATCCGTGAAGTTGGCTGGGATGGCTCTGGCTGCGCCATTAGTCAGGCATCGGCTTCCATGCTGGGCGAGCGCTTGGTAGGCATGCCGCTAAAAGATGCGATGCAGATCGATAAGCAGGAAGTTCTCGACGAAATTGGTATCCCCCTGACCATAAACCGGGTAAAATGTGCCCTTCTCGCGCTCAAAGTCCTCGTTGTTGGGGGTATGGGTAAGCGGGAGTGGGAACGTATTGAAGACGAGGAAGAAGACGATTCGTGAGTGATTATGTGAGTGTATGCCCAACATCAGACATCCCGGAAGGCCATCGTGAGGTTTTCGGGATTAATGATCATTGGGTAGCCGTTTTTTGTATTTCCGGGCGTTACTATGCTATAGAAGACTTATGTACCCACGATGGTAACATTTTGACAGAAGATCGTGATGGAAACCCGGTGCCGCTGACCGATGAAACGGTCATTAAATGCCCGCGTCATGGTGCTCGTTTTGATGTGACAACAGGTAAATTCCTGGGTGGCCCCGCTGGGACGGTTGATGTACCGTTTTACGGGACCCGTGTCGAAGATGGCATGGTTCAGGTGACATTACATCCACTTAAATCTACAGGATAAGGCCCAATGGAAAATCTCATATTGCAGGCCGCACAGGATGGCGAACTCCTGATTTATGGCCATAGTGGTGCGATGGGGTATCGACCTACGAACACTTTGCCAGCTTTTGAACTGGCCCTGGAACAAGGCGCACACGCGGTTGAGCTGGATGCCCATCGGTCGAAAGATGGCCATGTTGTCGTTGTCCATGATTTCACAGTGGATCGCACATCCAACGGTACGGGCAGGGTCAATGAAATGACGCTTGCCGAGCTTAAAGCCCTGGATGCGGGTTCCTGGTTTGATGAAAAGTACGCGGATATTCAGGTTCCCACATTGGACGAAGTTTTCGAGGCTGTAGGTCATAAGATGCTCGTCAATGTGGAAATCAAGTCTGATTCTCAAGAGACTGATGGTGTAGAGCAAGCTGTCGCGGATTGTATTGCGCGTCACAATATGCAGCAGCGCGTCATTATGTCTTGCTTCAATCCGCTAGCCCTCAAGCGTTTTCGGGCAATCATGCCGCAAGTGCCGCTCGCATTCCTGTTTGCGTCCGACGTGCCTTATGACACCAAGGCACTCCTGGGAGATTTTCAGTACGAAGCCTACCATCCTAACTATATGATGATCGATGGCGACCTCATGCAGCAAGAGGCTAAGCAGGGGCGTATCGTCAATGCTTGGACCGTCAACGAAGT
Organism: Anaerolineaceae bacterium; assembly: GCA_002699585.1. GTDB lineage: Bacteria > Chloroflexota > Anaerolineae > Aggregatilineales > Phototrophicaceae > Phototrophicus. The sequence continues at coordinate 524,902 of PABP01000021.1, forward strand.
CGAGGATACGCTCAAGCTACGTGATCTGGGTGTGCATGGCATCATGACCGATTATCCTGATGTGATGCTCAACGCCTTGAAAGCATGACACGCCTGATTGACCTCTGGTGGCGATTGATCCGTTTTGGCTTTCGCCTGCTCTATAATGAACTGGCATTCACCTATGATTTGGTGAGTTGGATTGTCTCGTTAGGGGCGTGGCGCTGCTGGCAGAGGTCTGTTTTAGATTATCTGCCCCCTGCTGAGTCAGGTCCCATCCTCGAAGTCGCGCACGGCACGGGTAACTTACATGTCGATCTCAAACAATCGAACTATGAAGTTGTCGGCGTCGACTACTCGCCTTATATGGGGCGCATCACGCGCCGTAAGCTGTTCAAAAACAAACTATCGATTTGGCTAACACAGGGGAAGGGGCAGGCGCTCCCATTTGCAGGTAGCACCTTTTCTACTGTCGTTTGCACGTTTCCCACGTCTTTCATTTTTGAGCAGCCCACATTAAATGAGCTTTATCGTGTCCTTCAGCCAGAGGGTCGCGTTGTGTTGGTTCTAAGCGGTGTTTTCAAAGGCCGAGGACCTCTCAAGGCATTCTTGACATGGCTCTATCGTGTGACAGGGCAGGGCGCATCTGAAGAGGCTGCAAAGCAAGTCCTAGCAGCATTTGAAGATAGTCCTTTCCCTGTAGTGAAGTCACACATCGTTGACTGTCCTCGCAGTCAGGCTTATGTGATTGTCCTTCAAAAATAATGCTAATTTGGCAGGATTATTTTCTAAATCACATCTAGATTTCAGCAATTGAGCATGCTATACTGTCGCTCAGATATGGTGGGTGTAGCTCAATGGCAGAGCACCTGATTGTGGTTCAGGCGGTTGTGGGTTCAAATCCCATCATCCACCCCATCCATATAGGCGTTTTTCCCCATATTGAATGTGTTTGGGGGTGTCAATCCAAAAGCGCGTGTATGCAGTTTTTAAGCAGCACTGGAACCCTACTTGCCGGAGTTTTAGACGGCCTCAGCGAGTAGGGTTTCTTCTTGCCCCTCTGTAGTATCCTCAATGATCTCTACAACCTTTGGATCTCTCCAATCAAGACCATAGAAATTAATGAGGGCGAGCAATACGCCTTCAATACGATCAGTTAGAATACCGTTTTCTGAAACATATCTAGCAACCGTGTTTGTGGAGACGCCTGTTTTCTTGCCGACCATATACGGTGATAACCCTGTGGCATCGTGGGCATCTTTGAGATACACCTTAAATCTTGGTATCTGTGCCATGATGGACCTTTCCTTACGGTTATGACAATAATCTATATCAAATACTTGACATTGTCAACAACCTGATATACCATTGTGTCAGATAGTTGACATTCTTAAACAGAAGAAGCCCCACCCAGCGCCGTAGGAAGCAATGGGGTGGAGCCTCAAGTAGATGCACGGAGGTGAATCCATGTCTACGTCTTCAATCATACCCGAACCCGGCCACGAACTCAACTGCCCTTGCTGCGGTGGCCAGGACACCGTCCCTGTCGAGACCCTCTTCCGCTGGGACCTCGACCCCTCACCGCGCATTTTAGTTATGGGCACCTGCACCGCCTGCGGCTCCACCCGCACCCAATGGCGCGAGACCCCATCCGGCGACCGTATCTATGACCAGGCCGCCACCTCTTAGGCGTCCTTTTTTTTGACCAACCGCGTATCTCATAATATTGATTACCCAAGAGGAGCTATCATGTCCAACCAGATCATTCTACTCAACCATGTACCCAGCGAAGACCACCAAACCTACAATACCGACGCCATCATACCCCAGGATGTCGATACAACCTGGCTGCTTTACTTCCGCCCGCAGGATGCCTACCGTGACTTTCTCGCCGAGCTTGCCAACATGGCATCCAGCAAAACCCCCGAAAAGCACACCTGGCGTGTTTACAATGGTGGCCTGAAATACTGGTTCGACCTTGTCGGTCAGGCCATGCCCACCAAATCACTCGTCACCCAGTACATCACCCACCTGCGCCACCAAAAAGAATGGGGCCAGGGTAAACGCGGCTTAGCTGTCACCACCATCGGCAGCAAATATCTCGCCCCCCTGCGCAAGTACCTGCAGGCCCTCGCAGGCCAGGACATCTTCACCCGTGTCGATGGCAGCCCCCTGACCAACCAGGACCGCGCCTTCGTCATGGATGCCCGTGAACAGATCCGCGCCGCTCACGCTGTCAAAACGCCTAAGCCGGAAGTCACCACCAACCGCGCTGCGCTCGATGTCCACGGCGAGCGCCTCACCATGCTCCAGGTGCAGCAGCTCTATGACACCTGTGATGTCAGCACCCTGGCTGGCCTGCGCGACCTGGCGCTGCTCTACATCGGCTTTAACACCGGCATGCGCATCGCTGAGCTGCGCCGCATCACTCTGGCCAAAATCAAGCAGGCCGATACCTGCTATCAGATCCATGTGCGCCGCAAGCGCGGCAATCACGACCCCATCAGCCTGGACGAAACCGGATTCCGGCTGATTACCAAATGGATCGAGCGCTACAACAACAGCCTGCCATCCGACGACCCGCGCTGCATCACAGCGGATCGGCCCATCTGGCAGTCTGTCCAGTTCAACGATGCCCCCTTCCCCATCGACTACAAAGGCACAGGCATGCAGATGTTTGAGCGCGGCATCAGCGCCGAGAGCATCCGCGCCATGCTCCGTAAACGGGCTAGTCTGGTGAATACAGGCACCTTCACTGAGTTCCCTAAGTTCTCCCCGCACGATATGCGCCGCACCGTTGCCGCCATCGCTCGCAACTCCGGCATGGACCTGACCGACATTCAAGGCATCCTCGGCCACAAGTCCCTGGCCACCACCGGCCGCTACATCGGCAAACCTGAAAAGCCAGAGCGTATGCTGCTCAAGCACAACTGGACCATCCCCGACATCCCCACCCAACCCCACCAGACGGAATTGTCCGAGCAAGCGCTATCCGAAGCTGTATAATCAAAAAGTCCCCAGCAATTGGGGACTTTTTCCGCTTAAAATCGATCTGACACACCAGAACCGTTACGACCGTAACGGTTCTCTCGCTTTTTAAGCCCCTCTCCTTCGGGGAGGGGTTTGGGGTGGGGTGTGGCCTTGGGGTGGGGTTACTGCACCTGCGCCCAGATCGCCGCACACGCCAGCACCCCGCCGATCACCACTGCCAGCCGCAGCCACCCCGGCCACAGCTCGCGCGGTCCCTCCTGCTTAAACTGTCTGTACGCCCAGTCCCTCACATCGCGCTTACTCATTCATCCTCCAGCAGCAATGGATGTATATCGTATCTCTCAGCGATATTCTCAACACTGAAGTTCATCCAAGGGGTGCCCTCACAATTCAACCTGGCTATCATACTAGAGTCGATTATCGTCTCAATCGCTTCCGCTGGAGCACGCTGTCCTGTGTTGGTGATGATTGTCATCGTGCCAGTGATCTGATAATTGCGATTGGTAAGCCCCGCATCTCTCAATGCACAGACGAGCGTTGGGAATTCCAACTCAGCTTCTTTCCGAATGAAGTACGCGCTGATGTCGTTCAATGGAAAACGGATCGTCACGACGATGTCGTTTACGACGAGCGTCTGAATCTCGTCAATGCGAGAATCCCCAAACACACTTCCAAATGCTTGCCTTGCAATATCTTCCGGTGACGGAGTAGGGGTAATAGTTGGTGTGTCGGTCACAGTCGATGTAGCCGTCGCCGTAGCAGTCATCGTTGGAGTAGATGTCTCAGTTGGCAGCGAGGTTTCCGTAGCTGTCGCAGTCGGCCCCGGTGTATGCGTTATCGTCGCCGTTGCTGGTGGAAGTGTGTTTGTTGCTGGTGGAAGTGTATTTGTTGCTGGTGGAAGTGTATTTGTTGCAGATGGAAGTATGTTTGTTGCTGCTGGCGTCTCACTCGGCACAGCCAGCGCCACACTCGTCGGCAGCGGTTCCGTCGTCGGCAAAATCACAATCCCGGTCGCTTCCTGGAACAGCGCAATCCCCAGCGGGATCATGCAGAATAAAACAAAAAATCCGATGCCGATCCACTTCAGGATGCGGCGACAACCAGCACGCATTGGTCTACTCCCTATGTATAAGTAATCACATTAACATCTTACACCCACATCCTACACCAAAACCGCCTTTGGCATAACAAACATTCTCCGTATCGCGCTGTCCAAAACAAAAGCCCTCTCGTCGAGGGCTTTGTCAGGGGGAAGCATGTCTCCTGCAGCTAGGGAGGGAAGCTGAAGAAACCGATCTCATTCGGGCAGCTAGGCTGCCCAGGCGTACTCGCCACAAACGTCGCGCATATCGCCACCACTTGACCAATACTCTAACAGGTCATGCAGCTCATATAGGTAAGCCGCCTGCACCCCACTCACATCGAACGAAATCCAGAACGGGTTCGTGCTCCAGGTAAAGATGGCCACCCCGGCGTACTGCGGCGGTGCAATAAAGTCCCACCATTTCATCTGGCACACGGCTGCTTCCGCCGTCGTCCACTGCGGGAAGTATGCCCGCCACAGGTTCGCATAGCTGTTGATGCCGCGCATATCCCACATGTAGCGCTCGATGCCGTACTGCGCCCGCCAGTCCTGGATCGGCGTAATCACCCCGGCGATGTCGATGTCGCTCATGTTGTCCCACAGTCCCTCGCCATCGACCACCGTAAACGCCGACGCATCTAGCCCGATGCACTCCGCCCGGATCAGCAGCCAGGTTGTCCGCAGAATATGCCAGTACCCCGGCAGCGTGCCATCACAGACCGTCGCCTGCGCCATTGCCGGCTGCGGCGCGATGGATTGTTCGTACAGGCCAAATGGTGATGTCACCGGGTCGAGCACACCCTGAGCTCGCGTCACATAACCCATCGGCAGCGACAGCGGCCAGCTCGATGGCGCCATTGCTGATGGGTCCTGCAGCTGCTGGCGACTGTACTGCCCGACGCCAAATGGCAGGATCCCGGTCGTATACTCGTGCGTGCCCAGGATATGACCATAGCGCTCGACCGTGCGCAGCCAGTTATCGAATACCCCGCTGTTGATCGCCCACTCCGGGATCGCCCCCACAGCGAAGTTACCCGCGCTCACTCGGAACCCGGCAGCCGCCGCCGCGGTCATCAGGTTGATCTCCGACTGCACAAACGCCGGGATGTCATACAGGCTTGGCTCGTTGGTCGTATAGCGCACGACCTCTTTGCAGCCCTCAGCCTGCCACTGGGCGATCCATTCACCGGTGGACCGTCGCGCCCATTCCCGGCCTTCGTGCGTGCTGTACGTCCGATGGATCACAATCGCGTCAGGATAGCGCCCTGCTGCCTCACACGCCGCCCCAATGCCATTCATGAACAGCAGCACATGTGGTTGCAGCCGGTCCAGATGATCCCACAACGCGCCCCAGTCCGGCACCGCCTCCGCGTTGATGTTGTACCCGATCCGCATGACTTCCTGCGTCGGCGTCGGGTCTTCGGTCGCGGTCGCTGACGGGGTCGCTGACGCTGACGGGGTAGGGCTAGCCTCTGGCGTCGAACTCGTTTCAGGCGTCGCCGTGATGATCCACGGGGTCGCCGTGACAAATGTCACATCACCGCCAAACGAACAGGCCCCCAGGACGAGGGCCAGTGCAATCAGGAAGAAGCTCGTAAAGCGCTTCATGTTATTTGGGTGCCTCTGTCGGACCCGGCTCGCGCACTTCCTGCGGTGGCACTTCGCGCCAGCGACCAAATGGCTTGGTCGCTTCCAGGTCGTTCATCGGTTCCTTCAACAGCGGGTCATCCGGGTCGACAGCCACCGTGCCCGTTGGGTCCGGCTGCAGCACCATCAGCCCGCGCTTCTTCGCTTCCTCAATCAGCATCCCCAGCGGGATGTCACCCAGGTTATACAAAATGTTGTCATAGGGGTTCGTCGTGCCTTCAACGATTTGCTTCATCTCATCCCGGAATGACTGCACAATCTGCAGCAGCCCATCCGTAAACGACTGGAACGAGTCCTTGGGAACACTCACCCCCAGTTCTGACTGTGCACGCCCCAACAAAATGTAGAATCCAATGACGAGCAGCAGCAGCAGCGCGATGAAGCCCAGGCCCAGGCCCACCACCAGCACTGGCCCCCACGTCTCGCCGATCTCGGTGCCATTCGGCACCACGACCACCCCGTCATCCTGCGCGAATGCGGGCAACGCCAGCATCAGGCAGAAGACTACCAGTGCCAGCACCAACAAAAAATTGACGACCTTCGATTTGAACATGTTCCTCGTCCTCATACGTTTGCTAATTTGAAAAAGCCGTTTACGGCCTATTTCACAGGGTTTTGGCTATCATCCGGCGTGGATTCGCCGTTGGGGCTGCTGACAGGCGCTTTTGCTGGCACCACGTCCGTTTTCTTCACCAGGTCGCGCAGTTGTTGCATCGTCGTTTCGACACGCTCCATGCTCTCCCGGAACGATTTCATTTCTTCGTCGCGGCTGCTCAGGCTGTTGAGCAGCATCTGATTACGTTCCTTGGCACTGTTGTCATGCAAAGAGAGCGCCTCACGGAACGTATCCACCGACGCCTGCAGATGCACCAGCACCTCATCCAGCACCGACCGCACATCCAGCACGTTGGTATTCGTCTCGCCGACCACCCCGGTCAGCGTCTCGTTTGATTGATGGATGTGCTCCAGCACGCTGATCTGGCTCAGTTGTGTATCATTCAGCACCGACAGCGCTGTCGCCATGCGCTCGTTATGGGCCTGGTAAACCGTCTCGCGCCGTTCCATGCTGGAGCGCAGCTCGATATTGCTGTTGGCGAGACTGTTGATAATGTCCTTGTAGGTGGCCGTCTGCGTCTCCTCGGCTTTCGCCGCGTTGCTGTCGTGCTCTCGCATGAAGTTGAAGACGCGGTTCATCAGCCAGATGACCGCTAATCCAACGCCACCGTTGATGAGCAAAAAGGGAAGGCTTTCCTGCATATCGCTACCGTTTCGCGTCTTGTGTGGACCATCGCATTCACAATACGCGCACCCATTAGCGATTTAGGTAACAAACTGTCTGCAAACAAAAAGCCCCTTGCGGGGCCTTTGTGATAACGGACTTTCTCACTATCGCGCTTGCGTCTCGCGCTTTACTTGCCTGCGCTCTCGCCCAGTGCCAGGTAAGCCAGCACCAAGAAGAAGTTATCTCGCTGGGCAGCCGTCGCGCTGGCCGCCGCCTGTTTCAACCAGGCGTACTTGTTCGCGTCCGCGCTGTCCTCGATGACCGCTTCCATGGCTGCCGTCACATCCGCCAGCGTCGAACCCTGCTTACGAGCCGCTTTGACAGCCGCCACAGCCACATCCTGGTACAACCCACCAAAGGAGCGCGCCGTCGCCGCCAGCCATTCATGTTCCGGCAGCGGGCTGCCTGCCTCCCATAGCTCGTCGATGTGTGCCGGGATATACCCCTCGACATCGACCGCCATGTTCACCGTCCGCTCGTACTGGCGATACTCACCGTTCTGACACATGTACAAGCGCACCAGCTTGCTATCGCCGCTGGTTGCGCTGTTCAACACCACCACATACTCAATCATCATCGCCTCCTAGGGCAGTTCAACCACAACCGTCACATCACTCAACCCGGCAGATCGCAAGCATTTGAATGTCGTACTCACTTCCAGGCTGGCGCCACCGCCATATTGGTTGACCATATCGGCGTGCGTCGATGACCACCAGCCGACCTCAACCTGGTGCGTCCGGTAGCCGCCGCCTGCTGTATTGAAGCAATATAACTTGCGCATGTGGCCCGCATTGTCAAAATGATGATTGACCACCAACGTGTCATTCAACGCCATCGCATCGCGCTTCTCGTAAGAGATAGGTCGCGGGCGGATCAGAATCTCCGTCGTACTCAGCGCGATGCCAATCTCCATCACCGCAATCTGCGCCCCGCCCGATGTCGGCAGCGGTCGTGTCTGCGTCAGGGCGCCCGCCGTCGTATCCACATAGACCAGTTGCCGCGGCGTCAGCCCCGTGAACCCGTCCATGATGCCTGTAAGCTGCAGCTTCCCGGTCGATCCCATCGGGCCCGTCGTCTTGAAGATGCCGCGAATGATCCCCGCACCCGGTGCAGCCGCATTCGTGTCCAGCTTATAGCCGTTGCCATCGGCGATACTGATGTACCCAGCCTCACCGGCGCTCACGTTCTCACCTAGCGACGGATAGTAATAGGCCCCAGCCGCCGTATCGTTCAGCTCACTGATGCCGCTGTCGAGCTGGCTCAGCTTCGTGTTGAGGAGCGTGCTGGTCAGCGGATCGCTAACGCTGAATGGCGTGTGCCAGTTGGTCGTCATGTTGTCCTCACTTTCGATATGTCGGCATCAATCTGGAACACCACGCTGATGTCCCCCCGGTCCGTGCCGCAGCTGATGACCATCTCGTGCCATGCCCGGTAGCCCCCGGCCTTGCCCTTCACCGCATCGGTGATGTCGATGCGCACGATGTCCGCCGTCACATACTTGTCGCTGGCATCATCCGGGAACAGTCCCGTATCCACGCTGACTCCGTTCACCGTGATGTCCAGGTCTTCCGGCTTGACCGTGTCCTTCTGCACTTCCTGGAACTCGGTATCATGCGTGTGGTTGCCATCTGCGCTGTGTGTGTACAACTCGCTAAATCCCGACGAGGCGGCGAAGGCAATTTGCGCAGGGGTGAAGGAGTCGGCGGCTGCCACGGCGCTGAATTCATACGTCATATTGGCCAGGATCGCAGAATTGAACGGGCTGCTACTGACGAACTCGGCAACTCGGTGCCGATGGCTGCCACCTGCCGCCGCCGTACCGGCCACCGCGGTCCACACATCCCGGCTGATGTAGGCCACCACACTGTTCAGCCGCAGCACATCATCAAATATCGGGAAGCTAAACGTGATGTCTTCGCTGGTATCAATCGGCTGCTGGAACGGCCCCCACGATTGTTTGGCAGGGTAGGGCTGCACATCCACTTCCTGCGCCTGCAGCGCGTCGATCATGCCCACGATCACCCCGGCAGCGTCCGCCTGGTAGCGGTCGATGTTGCTCAGCGTCAGTTGCAGCACCGGGCCATCCGTGCGCACCACTTCAATCGCCCGCATCACCCAAAAGTCCGCGTTGATGTCGATCCACTTGTAGGGCAGGTTGTTCTTATTGACCACACCCTGGTACGTCAGGTGGATCTTATCCCCCGGCTGAATGCTCATGCGCACATTGCGTAGCATCACGCTGTAGATCTGCTGCGGCTCCTTATGACGATCCAGCTTGGCCTTAATCGCATCGGCTGCCGCGTTGGCCGCATACTCCAGCGCACTATCGGTCGTATCCGTCGGCACAATCCGCTTGGCATCCACCCGCCGCATGATCTTGCCATACACCGCCACGCTCAGGTTGTCCTTGATGATGTAGTGCGTCCGGCCATTGGCGCTCACCGTCTCCACAAAACCGCGCGTACTCAGACCCAGGTCGATGGCCGCATCGCCGCTGCCACCCGCAAACCCCACCACATAATTAAAGATCTCCGCGCTTTCTTCCTGGATCTGCATCTGCTCGATGAGCATCGGGCTGTCACTGCGCCGATGGATCTCGCCCGCATCGCCTTCCATGTAGTCGATCCATACCCCGGCATCGTCGCCAAACGGCCCGATCTCGATCTCCTTGGCCACGCTGGCAGATTCGCGCAGATGCACGCCCTTGATCTCGCACACCACCTGCAGCGCCTTAAATACCGATTCACCCCCGGCGAACTGCACGCTGATCGTGTCGCTGGCAATTGACGCATCCACATCCGCCGTCCACCCGGCCATTGCAGCCAGCGCATCGACCACCGTCTCGACCGTCTGCGCTTCGTAACTCAACCCCGGCAGCAGCACCTCGTCAATCAGCGCCAGCATCGAGGAGCGCCCACTGACGCCCCGTGCATTGCTCCCCGCCGTGATCGTATGGTTGTCGCCCTCAATCACAAACGTGCCCATCCGCCGCTTATCAAAACCATCCTCATGCACCCAGACCTCAACCACCCGCCTGGGCGCCAGGTACACCACCACCCTGGGGTCGATGCCCACCAGGTCAACTGAGCAGCTCCCCGTCTCATCCAGCCCGCGCCGCACCTGCGCACTCCGAACAAAAATAGGGCCATCGGTCACGATGTCCGTGTGCGTCGGGTCATAAATATCCAGCCATACCCGCATGGTGGATTCCTCCTCGTCATCAGAATTCAGTCGTAAGTTGACGCCAAAAAACTGCTGCAACAACACCAGCAGCCCAACCAGGATCGACTTCAACCAGTCGCGTCTCAACATCAGAAGTACGTATCCCAGCAATCAACTGTCAGCTCGGCATCCGCACTGAACGTCCCGCTGATCTCCAGCGTGGTTGTCCCTGGCGGCAGTTGCAACCAGGCGCCGCTGGCCACACTCAGCTTGCTGTAGCTCGGCAGCACCGTCATGTTGTAGATCGTGCTGTGCTCGCGTGCGTCGATCTCGACCACATCATTCGCCACCAGCGTATCCGTGTACGTCACCTGGTCGACGATCTGCCCGGCCTCATTGCGCCGCACAATCCTCGGGTTGGTCACCGTCACCCCTGTCGGGATGTCCCAGCGGATGTATGCCCCGGCGTACGCATTGCCATTGTTGGTGATCTCTACCGTGTCGCCATTGCCCACCAGCTCCGCGTCCACTTTTGGTCCCGTCAGCGTCAGGCCATCGTCCAGCGTCCAGCCATCATCGAAGAAGCTCAGGTCCGCTTTGCTGTACCATCTGGCCTTGGGTGTGCTCCAGGTGATCTGGCAGTCGCGTACCAGATAAGATAGGTTATCTGAACGGTCACTCATCCGAATGTTGTTGATCGTCGCCCACGTCCACAGCTCGGTGCCATCCGCAAGCTGCTTAATCAGCCGCTTCTCGCCCCAGGCTTGCATGCCCAGTATCGCGTGGCTCTTGGCGCTGATGTCTGCCAGTGTCCCGTCACCCTCGATCTGGAAGAACGCCTGCGTCACCCCGACTGAGCTGCGCGCCCCGTCGATCCCATCCAGGTTGTAGCCACCATGCAGCCCCGCCAGCCTGATGTTGTTGGGCATCAGGTCGCCATGTCCCACTGGCATCTCAATCTGCCGGATGAACGACTGCGTGAAGTCGTAGCTAAAGGCACCAATGCCAAAGCGCGTAATCAGATCACCCATTGTAGCCATTCTCCCGCAGCTTCATGATGAGCGCATCGCCGAACGCTTCGCCCGCCATCGCGCCTTCTTCCCGGCTGTTGGCCGTGATATTCCCAATACTGATCTGGATACCGCCACCCTCCATCCCGCTCGGCTTGGTCGCCGCCGGGTTGTACGGGTTGTTCGCAGCCGGGATGATCGCCTCGCCTTGATGCACCAAAGTCAGCATGTCATGGGGTAGGTAGTTCGATCCCATAGCGTGGCCAGTCCATGGTTGCGGCGTCCCATTGATGATGCCCAGTGCCGTATCAACACCAGAAATGCCCGACATCGGGTTAAAGCCTGATAGGGCATTACTGATCGGTGTAATGATGTTGGTATTTACCCACGCCCCAATATTGGGAAGCGCGTTCCCGATGGCTTCCAGGATGCCCGTGCCGATCCCGGTCCAATCAATCTGGCTAATGGCTGATGCCGCGCCTGATACCAGCGGCCCCAGCACGTTATCGATTAACCACTTAACGAAGTTAAAGGCTCCGGTCAGGATGTTCCCGATGGCATTCATGATGGCGTCGCCCACATCCGACCAGTCAACCCCATCCGCAGCACCTTCGGAGTCACCGATAATTGGCTCAAAGATGGTGGTGACGATCCATGTCACAAAGTCAAATGCCGCCTGGATCGCTGCGCCGATGCCGTTGATAATATCCTCGCCCACCTGGAACCAGTCGACATTCTCAATCGCCGTTTTTGCATTTTGCAAAATGGGTGTCAGGAAGTTTTCGTTAATCCAGGCGATGAAGTCGCCAGCCGCCCGGATCGCCTGCCCGATAGCCGTCAAGATATCCGTGCCGACCTGCGTCCAATCCGTGTCAGAAACCAGGATGATGGCACTCTCGACCAGCGGCTGGATCACATTCTCGTCCAGCCAGGTCGCGATATTGACGATGCCCTCAGCAATGCCCGTTAAGATGCTCTTGCCTAGCTCAACCAGGCTGTCCCAGAATTCACCACTGGCAATATACGGCAGCACCTGTTCCGTCAGCGGGGTGATGACGTTGTCTTTGATGAACGTCGCAACCCCTTGCAGGCCGCCTTCGCTGAACGCATTCGATAGCCCATCCATGAACGTTCTGATCGATTCGAGCATCGGCGCAAGGGCATTTTCTACTGTCGTTCGGATGCCCGCAAAGTCCGTCAGGAATGCCGCCGCAAGGGCCGCCACGGCCGCCACAACCAAACCAATTGGCGATAAGAGGAACCCAATCGCACTCCCGATCACCGGCAGTAGCGTGCCAATGATGCCCAGCGCCTTACCCACCACGACCAGCGTGGGGCCGACTACCGTCAGGATCGCCAGGAAACGCACAATCTGGGCGGCCAGTTCCGGGTTCTGGACAACCCAATCCCTGATGCCGTTTACCACAGTTGCCACCGTCTCCACCAGCGGCCTCAGCGCATCGTTCATCAGCGGCATCAACGCCTCGATCATCAGCAGTTCGACCGAGCCTTTGAGGTATGCCATCTGCCCGCTGAACGTATCCAGTCGTGAGGCTGCCACATCGGCGATGTCGGCACCCTCGGCCATCGATGCCTGCATGTCGTCGATGCCATCCGCAGCCAGCAGGGCAGACAGACCAATTTGACCGAAACTCCCAGCCAGCGTCTGGATAATGAGGTTTCGCTCCTCATCACCCATGCCATCCATCGCCACATTTAGTTCCTGGATGATGGTGTTCATGTCGCGCATGTTGCCCTGGTTGTCGTACAGGCTTATGCCCAGGCGTTGCCAGGTTGAGGTCACGTCATCCGTGTCTCTCGTCATAGCAACTAACATGCTCCGCAATGTGTTGCCAGCGCGAGAACCTTTGATGCCGTTTTCGGCAAACACAGCCAGGGTCGCGGCAGTATCTTCTACCGATAGCCCCATGTTTCGCGCAACTGTGCCTGCATCTTGAAAGCCAGCTACCAAATCAGGGAATGTTGCTGAAGATGCACTTGTTGCATTGACTAAGGTTTGCATGACCTCAGTCGATTGTGAGGCTTCAAGCCCCATAGCTGCCATAATATCTGTTAAGGCATCGGCTGTATAACCGAGTTCTGTTCCTGAAGCTGCGGCTCCTCGCATCACGGCATCGATCTGCACCATCGCCTCTTCGACGCTGCTGCCGCTCGTCAGCAGTTGCAAGAAGGCATCTGCCGCTTGTCCTGGACCGTATGTACCCTCGAGGGCTAGATCCTTCGTCTTCTCGACGACAGCCGCCATTTCCTCTGCCGTCAGCCCCGCCCGCACTTCAATCTCTTTCAGCGCGTCTTCGTAGCTCGATGCTGTGCGGATACCCTGTCCCATCGCCAGGGCAATCGGCGCGGTCGCGACCGTAATCTGGCTGCCGATGTTGCTCATCGTGCTACCGATGCGCTGCATCTGGCCGCCTATACGAGAAAGTGCATTATCAAAACTGCGCGTCGCGTTCTGCAACGCCGCATCGATGTTGTCATCGATGACGATCGACCCGTATGCCGATCCTAAATTTACGCCGCCGCCTGGGGATGTCACGATTGTCTGCTCGCTCATTAAACGAAAAACGCCATCGCTTCAAGTGTCAGCGACGGCGTCTGCTATTAAGGCAATCAGGCGATCAGGCCGTATCGTTCACAGGTCCGGCGAAGTTACCCGCCATCATCATCAGCCCCGCCAGCGACTTGCTCTCGCGCCTGCCGTACTCGACAAAAGCCGGGTCAAGCACCTGTTGCAGGCTGTACATCGGCTTACCCTTGTTCTGGCCAGCCGTATGCCGCATCTGCAGCTTGCTATCGACCCATCGGCCAAAGTACAGCACCGCATCATTGACGCACCAGCACAGGTAGCCGCAGTCGGGGTCAAGCTCCAGGATCTGGCTTGGATTCGTCCCCCACGCCAGCGACTGCTGGTACAGGTTCCACATTTGCGCGCGCTGCTTGACGAAATGTCTCCATCGCCTGCACGTCCTCCCCACGGCCTATCCCATATGCGGCTGCGATGCCCATTTCATCGGGGTCAATATCTTCGATACTGACCTCACCTGGATGCTGAGGGTCGCCTTCAACGACTTTAGGCTCATCAAAAACAGCCTTCGTCATGAAGATGACAAACTCAACAGCTTCCACGGGGTCCAAATCATCAAGAGAGAACCCTTCCTTGTTGGTCTCTCCGCGCAACGATTTAGCTACATAGGCTTTCAGGAAATTGGGGACATCCTCACCACGACGAACCATCGTCATGAAGTTGACTCGCTTGAATCGTGCGACGCGACCAGTCGGAAGTTCGACCAACTCAGTAGGTCTGGCCCATTGGCTTGCCGGGGTGACCTGCAACTCCTTCTGTTTAGTCATCATGCACCCCTAGCTAATCCCGAAGAAAGCATCGAAGTCCAGCACATCGGCTGCGACTTTGCGTTGATCGATGAACAAGCCGCGCCGCGGGGTGCTGCTCGCGCTGTTGGCGATGCCCTTACCCGCACTGTCCGGCAGGATGAATTGGTTCTGCTCGGATGACAGGCTGGGGATCGTATCCAGCTTACACAGCGGGATGCCCATAGCCACGTCGCCGTTGTCGTCACTGGAGAAGGTGCCCACCACGCCGAAATAGGGCAGGCCCGCGCCGCCTGCATCGAAGCCCAGGCGCTGTGTAGCGTCCGCTGCGCCACTCGTGCCACTGACAGCTTGTGCTAACCCGGTCATCACCCAGATGGCATTAGCCTGTACCAGCCCCACGCCGATATTGAAGTTGACATGTGTGAAGACTGTCAACAGCCGCATCATGCGTCCGTAGGCTTTCTTCTCGTCGGTATCGGCCTGTGGTGTGAACTGCAACGTCTGGCCCTCAGCCAGCAGGACCGTATCGCCGTAATTAGTGCCGTCCCAACGTGCAACGCGCAGGGATGACAGCGTGTACATCGACTGCGGCATCCCACTTTCAAAAGTTGGCATCGTCATGATTGTTTCCTCGTGATCGTTATCTGGAATCGCATCAGGTCCATGTTGGCCGTCAGCGTGTCTTCCTGGTCCTGGCCCTGCGGCAGATCACCCAGATCATTCAACCACCAGAAGTAAGCAAACCCCTCGTGGTCGGTGCTGCCCAGGTACTTCTTCTGGAGCAGCTCCCAGATACGGCGTTTGCCATAATCGATCTTATCTCGGTCGCCACTGTCATCGTCGTAGAGATACAGATCGAGCATGTACATCGCCGCATGGTCTGGGCCTCGCATCGACTGCGGGCCTCGCCAGCGTAACGCGCCGGTCGGCTTGATGGTCACACCATCCGCTTCTCTTTGGATGGTAGAGTAGTCGAGCTGGCGCTTAGGCAAATCACCAACGTTCACGAACCCCCCGGTGAACACATCCGTCAGGTCCGTATCGCCATTCAAAATCGCCACGGTCGCAGCTTTTAGTGTCGCCATTAGCGGAACAACCTCCGGTAGCTATCCTGGATCTGCTGATAATGCGCCTCCAGGCTGGGCATGATGATCGCGTAGCGGCCCTGGTTCCTCAGCTCCAGCCACACGCCATACGGCATCCCGTGGCTCAGCCAGATGATGACTTTGCCATCAGCACTTTCAACGTACGCATACAGCGACTGCCGCGCGTTGGCTGTCCGGTCCGTCCAGCGTGCATGCTCTTTGGCATAATTCTCGATCTCTGGTTTCCAGCGATCTGCCAGCGATACCACCGCCTGCTTGGCATCCCGTGCGTACTGCGCCATCCTGCGTTTGACCTCGTCGTCACCTCGCCACTGTGTCACGCTACACGCTCCTGGCGAACGCCTGCACTTCACCCGGCAGGTCGATCACGCGCTCGACCACATACACCGTTGTCTTGCCATTGACCGTCAGCGCGAACTTATCACCTGGCACGATGACCGTATCGGCTACGGCCACATTGGGATGATCTTTCACCCCGTACACCGTGCAGCGCAAACTATAAGCCCGCCCCGAAGTTCCAGGCTGCTCCTGTGGCGTGCTGTCATGCTCAATCTTCACCGTAACCGCTGAGCCAGACCCCTGGAGCGTGATGCTCGTCGGCTTATCCAGGATGCGGTTCCAGGCATCCACCGCCCGCGACACCGGGTCGATGGTGTCTGAGCTCTGCCAGTAAGCATCGTAGTTAGGCATCGGGGTATTCCTTCAATCGGCTCGGCTTCCTGGTGGATCGGCCAGCTCGCACGCTCGATCCCGCCACCCGCTCCTGGGCTTCACTCAGCTCATCTTTGTAGATGGTCCGCATCTTCGACAGGTTGCTGAACTTCTGCGACTTCTTCTCGCTGCTGTCGTTCTGCGTATAATCCGCGAACTTGGCTGCGTTCATCATCAGCCGCGTCACCGCGATCAGCCGCGCCCCTTCGTAGGCCACATCCGCACCGTAAGCCTCAATCGCCGCCGTCTCCAGCGTATCAATGTCCGAATTGCTAAAGGCCTCGTTCTCGTCGCCGATGTCTGCCCGGAAACTTGCATAATTCAGTGTCATCATGCCCCCTCGAAATAAATATCTAGCACCTGGTCGGCGAAGTCATCCCACTGGTACAACTCGCGCACCTTGTTCACACGCAGCGCCATCGAATCAGCGAAGATCGCTTCGTATTTGGCCACCGTCGCCATCATGTCGGTTAGTACCTGCACATCCGGCTCGGCCCACAGCCCGCACTTGCCAGTGAACTTCGGTTCGTTCGGCCACGCCGGGACCAGCTTATGTGCTATCGGATGCCCCCAGTAGCGGATGTCATCCAGCGTGCCGCCCCAGCCGGTGGCCAGCACCACGCCCCCGGTCGCCGCGAATTCCCGCGGTGGCAGCCCAAAGCCTTCACCCCGTGTCGGGAAAACCATGCAGTCACATTCGGCATAGAGTGCGGCCATCTCTTCCACGCTGAGGTCTGCCCGCAGGATCTCGACATTGGCATCACCGCTCGATAGTTGGCGCATGCCGTCCTCACGGCACTTCAGGATCAGCTTGTGCTCCTCACTGTCCCCGAACGCGCTCCTGAAGGCATGCCACGCCAGATCCCAGCCCTTGCGCACGCCCCGGTCCGCAATCGCCAAAAACGTATACGGTCGGTTCGCCCGCGGCTGACGCTGCACCTGCAGGTACGCCTCATCAATCCCCAGCGGGACGACTGCGATGCAGCTCGTCACCCCGTTGTCCCGGAACACCTGCCACACGAATTCGCTGGGCACCACCACCACATCGAACTGGTTCAGCGCCTCGACCCAGCCCTCCGGCAGCAGCGTGCTCTCGAACATCGTCACCGCCACCCTGCGCCCCAGCGTCACCAGCGGCCCGTACTTTTCCAGCAGCGTGGGGTAGCCCAGCACGATGCCCCCCGGCGCCGGGATCAGCGTCGTGCCGTCCTCGTCTTTCAGGCTCAGCCGGTTGACCGTTGCTTTACTCCGCTCCGCGATCTTGCGCGCCAATATCCCGTAGCTGTCCATCGCGTCCCACTGCGGGCTGTAGATACTGACCACGCGCTCTTTTACTGCACTGCTCACGTCGCACTCCTCCACTTGGCTTTACCACTTAGCAAAAAGGCCCCAGGGTAGGGGCCTTCCAATCTCTGCTGCTGTGATGACTAGCTGGTCGGCCAGTTGATCTTCTGCACCGCGTCAGGAGCCATGTACAGGGCACGATCCCAATCGAGGATCGTCTGTTCCATGATGCGCCGCGACACGTCCGGGTTGCCCGTGGTTTCTTCCAGGCCCTGGTTCTGGTAGCTCTGGAAGTCATCAGCGCGGGTGCCCAGGCCAATGAGATAACCGACATTATCAGTAACGCCATCATATGTGGTCGTTTCGCCCAACATCTCGCCCGTCCAGCTGTTGTAACCAATGATCTCGTTGACCTGGTCAGTCACCGGGAACTTGTTGGGGTTGCCGTCCTGGATGGTAATCATCATCGCAGTCGCAGCCGCGCGCGCGTTGCTCTTGCCCGTCAGGATCACATACGGGCCGTAGATGTTACGCGCTTCAGCCTGGTCGACCGCATCCCCAACCGTATTGACATACTTCTGGTACAGGTTGTCACCCAGCGACGACGCCGAGGTTTCCGTGCGTGTGCCGATGCCGCCCGATGTCGAATAGGACCCGTTCAGGATCGGGTAGAAGTGCAGGTGATTCTGGATCGCGTTGTAGGCGATGCCTGCCTGGCGCTGGAAGATACCCACGTTCCACAGCTGGTTGTACTTCACCAACTCTTTCGTGTACTTCAGGCCAACCGCATAATCCTTCAACGTCACCGTGAAGTCCGAAGACAGGATCTCAGCGAACTTCACTTCGCCGCCTTCTGCGATCTCAGTGAACACCACGCCACCCGGTCCCAGCCGATGCACCGGAATGACTTTCGGCAGCGAAGAGTTGACGGTCTCCACGTAGATCGGCCGCCACAGTTCGGGTTCCATGTCGCGGCCAGCGTAGATCTCATAGCGCTCGCGCTGCGTCCACTCCGCACCAAAGTTCCCGGTCGAGACCAGCTCAGCCAGCACGCCGCGCTGGCGATCTTCACGGCTGGGTTCCTTGATGTGCTCACGAATGTCGAACCCGTTTGGGAACTTCCATTCGGGGATCAGGTTGTTGTCCAGCTCGCGCAGCAGTCGATCCTTTTCGGGATGACTGCCCGCCTCGACCCGGCGCTTGCGGTTCTCGATAGCTTCTTGCAGAAGCGTTTCTTTAGTTACTAGCTTCACCATTGTCTGGGTCTCCTTAAATTCCGCCGATAGGGCTTGCGGCTTAGCTGAAGTTAATCAGCTTGCCGTCGATAAAGTTGTTGGCATCCTTCTCGGAGAGCACGCGCACAAAGGGAACTTTGCCCGCGCCGCTGCTGGTCGAGTAAGCCGCGGCAGGGATTTCATGCGCGGTCACACTCGCCACTGTTACATAAATTGTGTCGCCGATACTCGGCGTCAGCGATGCGCCGATGTCCACGCGGTACACCGCGCCATCAGCACTGATAGCCCGCATATCGCCGCTATCGCCGCTTTCATGCGGGAACCCTGGGATGTTGTTCACCAGGATCGGCTTTCTGCCGCTGATGCTGTGGCTCAGCGTCACATCGACCGCATTGCCATCAGATTTAGGACCATGAAATTCACGAGTCACTGTCACCATAATTGGGATCTCCTAATGTATGTCCTGCTTGGGAAGGCGCTAGCGCCTAGCTCGGCAGCGGCGAACCAAGCACCGGCTCGCCCTTATCCTTGCGATTCGCGGGCTGCACGAAGTCAGGACCCATCATTTCCTTGACGCTCTCTTTGTTGAACGCCTCCAGGTCCTCGTCGGCCAGCACCGTTTCCAGCGCCTTGTCCGCCTCGGCTACCGTCGATACGCCGTCGATGCTCAGCTTGCCATCGTCGGTTTCTTTGATGCCCACCAGCTTGCTAACCAGCTTCTGCACTGGCTCCAGCTTCACCGCCTCAGCGATCTTCGCCTTGACGTAGGTGGCCAATAGTGTCGATGCTTCACCGCGTGCCGCATCCCGCTCCGCCGTCACTGTGCTGACCTGTTCTTTCAAGGTCTTGTTTTCGGCTTCCATCTCAGTCAGACGTGCGCCACTCTGCTGAGCGTCATACTGCTCCAGAATCTGCTTCTTGATCGATTCCGGTACATCTTCCAAATGAATTTGATCTGGCATAGTGTTATCCTCTGTCTCTTTGGTGATTATTGGCTCAGCAGCAGTCTCCGGGATGCCGACTCGGTCCGGTGCAGCCAAGTCGATGCTTTCCAGCTCGAAGGCCACCACGTTGTCACCGTCCATCCGGCCAAAGCCATAGACAGAGGTTCCGACGCGGCTGCCCGCGATCTTCGCCAGCCTGAAGTGCTCGCGCGCCTCAGCTGTAACGGGGATGCCTTTCGCCCAGGCCACGCCCTCGCCGTCGATCATCGCCGCCAACCAGCGCATGGCAGGGGGTGCATACTCGTAGGGGCGGTCTTCATCACGAAGATGGCCCCAGCGGCCCTCTGGCTTGTTCTTGTTGACCGCGTCAACAATCGCCTGGACCGCCTCACGGGTATACGTCCGCCCGTTCCGCGAACGAGCGCCCACACGCCCAATCGGCAGTGTCACGAACATCGCGTCCTCACCCAGCTCCGCCACCATGTTGGCTGGCAGCGCTATCGTCGGATGCGCCCCGCGAAGTTCACTGATCTGTAGCAAGGTTGTTTGGACTAACGACATCTCGAATCCACCACATGAGCCAATAAAGAAGGAGTAGCCACCCTTAAGGTAGCCCCCACCCATCGGCACATAGGCAAATAAAAAACCCCTGTGTGAAGACAGGGGTTTTTCAACATGATGGGGCCAAGAGTTATTGTTAAAATAAACTCTCAGGGGGAAGTTTTGGGCAATATCGCGATACTGAGAAGATTACTTATCTGATTCGTCTTCTGGTGCCTCGACGAGTTCCGCATCCGTCTTTCGAATATTGTGTGGAGCGCCATAATCGTCTTGGCACACGAAATAGACTGATGTGACGATATTGACAGTCGCCTCAAACCCTTTCTCTTTATGCCTGATCCGCTGGCCCAGATAGAGGTCCTGTTCACGTTTTGCCAAACACAATTCTTTTAGCGTCTCCGTCGATTGTCTGACTGTCCGCATGTCAATCGTATCAAATGATCCGGGTGCCATGCCCTTTGTTGGCAATGTCTTATATTCCCACCATTCACTGCAATCATATTCATGGCGTTCCAGCCACCAATCTTCGCCAACAATGATTAGATCCGCGGGGACATCGATTCCAGTAGTATTCGAGTGTGGCCAGTATTCGAAGTCTGCTATTTTTTCGAACGCTTCCCAACCGATGGCGTACTCCCCATCAGCCGATCCGACCCACAAGACATCTGCAGGTGTCTTCCCGTTGTCAGCCAGCATTTCAAGCGTTTCCTTCAAAAAAGTCTCACTCATGGCTACTCACCTCCGATTTTGTCCTCTGATTCGTCTATTAGTTGAATATCTTCTTTTAGAAAACCGTAGATGCCATCCCCCTTAATTTGCACTTTCATAGACATAGAGAAGACGCTAACGACTGTGCCTGTTCGTCCATCAACCAATCGAACGCGCTTTCCTAAAAATTTATTCTCTTCCTCACGCGCCTTGAGCAATGCACTGATAGTGCCGGCATTCCGATGCACCGCATTTATATTAATAAGATTAAACGGTTGTGGATGATTTGAAACTAATGGAATGGTCTTAAAACTCCACCACTCCGTGCCGTCATATTGATCGCGCTCCATCCACCACCCATCACCGACAACAACCAGATCGGCTACAACCTCTAGCCCTCTATGGTTATCTGGATCGTATTCAAAGTCTGCAATCTTCACAAAATCGGCCCAGCTAATGGCGTACTCGCCATCATCAGACCCGACCCACAGCACTTCATCTGTCGTATGGCCATTCTTAACTATGCACTGGACAGTCTCTTGCAAAAAGTTCTCACTCATGGCGACTCACCTCCGCTTTTTACTTCTGATTCGTCGACAACCTCACAATACCTTTCAGCAGATCTTTTAGATATGGCATCAACGCGATCCCAGGGCGTGAGCTTCCACGTTTTGATAGTCGGTGTCTCATAAATCAAATATCGCAGGTACTTTTTACCTTGCTTATTGATATAAATCGACGACCTGTTTTTCTCGCTCACGCTGGCTGCCCTCCGCTTTTACATATCCAAGTCGCTCATCAGCACATTCTCGAAGAACAACCGGTGCGCCACCTGGTACAGCCGCATATCCTTCTGCTGAACCCGCTCAGCTAGCGCATGTGTCTCCGCGTCCAGCTCAATCGCATCTGTATCGACCACCGCCTTATTATAGCGCGGTGGCGTCGGTAAGCTCCACCCAAACGCCTGGTTGAACCGTTGCACGCTCTCCGGGAAATATGCCACCAGCCCGAACACCATGCGCGGGTCCTGAATGTTGCGGATGGCCGCCTCGACATCACCCAGGCCCAGCAGTCGCGTCTGCACATTGGCATACGACGCCGAATGATGCTCCAGCCAGTAGTGGAACCCGTTGAGGCACGTACGCTCCCACTCGTCACCATGCCCATCACGCGCCTTCTTGATGAAGTAATACCGGCTCAACAACTGCCTGACGGGGTGCCGCAGCATGGTCATCAGCCGCCACTCGTTCCCGGCCAGCCGTGTGACCCGCCAATCGTAGTGGCTCATCACCAGGCGGTACGGCGCGATGTCTGTCGGGGTCAGGCTCAGCATATGCGCAATCGCATCCACATTCATATACGGGTAGGGCGGCTTCGCCTTGCTCAACGGGCTGATCGGCACCGGCGCGATCTGCTCCCTGGGGTACTCCTCCGCCAGCAGATGCCGCAGCGTCGTGCCCCCGCACTTCATCAAATGCAAAAAAAACACCTTACTCCGCAACATCCACCTCCATGCTGATGCCTGCCAGGTCGATGCCCGCCATCTCCAGCGCGATCCGCTGACAGCTCACCTCATCAATGCCCCGCTCGATGCACGCGCTAACATCGCGGTCGATCTGTGCCCACACATCCGGCTCACGCCGCTCAGCGGTTGACAGCGTGAATATAACCAGCACCAAGCCAACGGCCACAGCCAGAAAGATTACCATCAGCGCAATACCAAAGCCGTCATCACCCATCGTTCCGTATGATGCCTCTGGCTGAGGTTTGACCTTCATTTTCTCACTCATAGCGTTGATCCTTTGCTTGTCCAAACACCTGCAGGATGACCGTCGCGCCCAGCATAAATCCGACCGCCAACCCGATGAGCAGCTCCAACTTACCCGGCACCACGATCAGGAAGAGGATGCCCACGCCAATCCAGAACAGCGAGCACCACCAGCAGTCTGGCTCCTTCGGTACGATCACCGGGTCACGTCTCCGTGCGATCTTCATCCTCACCGCCTTTCTGATAATGGACATTCTCAGGCACCACCTCATTGATCGGCTCCCAGCTCGCATCCCGAACCAGGTAGTCGATATCGTTCTCACGCACGTGCTTGTAGCCCAGCTTGGCATAGAAGGCGATCACCTGCCCGATGTCCCGCCCTGGGAACTTGGTGCGGATCTTCTCATTCTGCAGATGAGTGGTCATCAGATGACCATCCTCATCGACCTGTATTTTATAGCCCTGCAATGGTTCCATCTCTCACCTCACCTCACAATAGCGGCGGCTGAATCGGTAGCGCCTGCCGCGTGATATTCCACAACACGTCGCCCAGCAGGTTGCGCGTGAACTGCTCGGCTTGCACGGGCGATACATACGGCGTCAGGTTCGCCTCACGACTGGCCGCCAGCACCGCCCGCAGATCATCCTCAACGCTCTGAACACTTTGTGTCATCGACGACCTTACGCCACACATATCATGCGGATGGAACGGAGGAATAGGCGCGCCATCTATCGGGTAAGGCTCTCGGACGCGCACCCCACTCAAATCAATCGTCGCATGCTGCGGGCAAATCGGGCAGGTGGGGTCGCCATTCAAACTGCGAGCGATGTCAATGCCATCCACATAGGGATTCCTGCGCGCGGCAATGTAGGCCGCGTTATTTGCCCCCGCGGAGATCTCCGTCCGCGCCAGCCGCATGGCATCATACGACATATCCGACCCGTACGGCTTATTCGTCCGCACCTTCTCCCTGCCCGGTATCAGATACCGCGTGGACAGCCGTGCGATGTCTACCGCGCTCAGGCCCTGGCTGATGCCATCCATCAGCATGGCGTCCAGCTGCTGCCGCGTGCGCTGGTCCACCCGCCAGATGCGGTCACTCAGCCGATACCCACTCGGATCGACCCACGTGTGCGGCGCTTCGTACGCCGCCAGCGGGTTCGGGTCGAACAGCCGCAGCCGGGATGCCTTCTGCGCATCTTCGCGCGACAACTGCGGGAAGCGCTCCAGCATCTGGTCAATTGTCAGTTCGCGCATCGTTCGCCGCCCGATGCTCATCTCGCTCACCGAGCTGCGCTCCATCCAGTAGCGCACATCGCCCGGCAGCCGCTTACGCAAAAACGTGCGATGCGCCAGCACGATCTGGTACACCATCACGCCGATTTCTTCCAACAGCACCCGCGCATACGGTGAACGCGGCGTCCCGTCAGGCCGGATCACCTCGCGGCCACCATTTCCGAGCAGCACCCCGTCCAGCACGGCGACAGCATCCCCGGCCACCGCCCCGGCACGCTCCACCGGCACGATGCCATCGTCATCAGCAGCCCGCAGCACCACCGCCCCGATGCGCTCAGCAGCGTTGGTCATCAGCACCGTGTACCGCTTGCGGAACCGGACCTGGGCACCCGGCATGATCCGGCTATAGGGAATTGGGTTCGGTAGCGTCCTCGCCATCGTCCTCCGCCTCAATCTCATCGAGCGGCATAGCGGCTGATTTAATGATGTGCAGCGTCACACTAGCCCCATGCTCGCCCTTGATGAGCAGCGAGTTAATCGACCATTCCATATTGTGATCGTTCAGCCACATCTCGAAATTGCCGCCAGGTGACAGGTCCAATCCGTGAACCTCGCCTTGTAGCAGCTCCTCGATCCGCTTCCGCAGATTGACTCTGGCACTCTGCAGGCGATGATTACCCGTTTCTTCATGCCAGTCCTTCACAACCTGGAAGGCTTGCTGTAGTTCTTCGGCCTGCTCGATGAGAGCATACTTGTCACGTGCATCGATTGCCTTGTCTGCCATTTTCTTGATGTCCTCCACATCCTGAGTCATTATCTCACCTCTATAATTCCCAATCTGGAAGATTATCCACTTCGGATCGTTTCATTTGCTTGGCATTAATTGTGATAGTGGCGTGCGCTTGACCTTCAGCCTTATCTTCGAGGTACATCTGCCACATTTCGGGTTCGTCGCCCATGCACCACGTCAGATCAATTTTGTCATGTGGCTTGATGACCATCTTCATAGCTTCTGGTACATCATGCCATTCAAGCTCAAATACCCAAATTAGTTCATCGCCATCGGTTACTTCACTCATCATCACACCTCACTCGTAGAAAAAACCGTCGCTCAAAAACACATGCCGACCCTGTAGCGCGTCGCCTTTGCAGAACGACGCCAGACAATAGCGGCCTTGGCTGCCGAACTGCATCCAGCGCACGATGACGCAGTAGTTCACATCATCCCGCTCGATGACCTCGCCATGCTGGCCATATAGCGGCTCGTCCGGCTGGATCGCCACCACAGCCCCTACAGGTGGCCTCATGCGTCGTCGTCATTCAGCAGCGCGCAAAAGTCTATCCAGGCAACCAGAACGAATGCCATCATTTTCAGCAGCCGGAACATCGCCGGAGACATTTCGCTTTCGATTGACTGCCACAGCTCGTTGACCGCCGCATGAAGTTTCATGCTTTCAGTACGCATCGTGTGGATCTCGACGTATTGGCCGCGCTGTTCGTCCTCGTCCCACACAAATATGACCTGTGGCTCGTCGCCTTTCGGATAAGCCATCTTCTCCACCTCGCGCTACACGACGGGGTGCGTGAAGATAGAGTGCCAAATTCCCTGCTGAATGATACGGCGATGAAACTCTAGCAGGACAAGCTCGTCTTTCTCCTCGTCAGTCGCAGATTTCTCGGTATTCGGCTTCATCACGGAGTAATCCGGTCTGGAAACCAGCCGACCATTCTCGTCCCGGTCTATTCGAATCATTTTGCGTCCTTTCACACTCCCGACTGTTCGAGCTTAGCCCGCCGATCCTGCACCAGCCGCCCGATCTTCAGCAGCTCCTTTTTGCTGGCGCCCGTCACTTCCTCGACACCCGCCCCCTCACGCAGCCACTTCAGCACCGCCTCCGCCACATGCTGGATCGCGACCTGCTTACGTTTGGGTAGGGTGATCTGCGAGCGGTACGCGGCCTCAATCGCCTTGCGGATCGCGCGCACTTCTTTGTTCGTCTGCCAAAAATCTTCTTCGCCTTCCCGGTCGAACCGGATCATCAGGTCAGCGAAGATGAACTGCATGATGTTGGCAAACGAGTTCGGGTTATAGCTGTTGGGGTTGTATTCGGTCTTTGGCTCAGGCATTTGGCTACCCCTTCAGAACAGTTATGTGTTGGCTACAGGCCAAGCATAAGCCGGTTCTGAACCAATGTTCAGTGGAATCGGCATTTGGATCATCTGCGCATCCGGCTGATCCTCATCAGCGTCAGCCGCATCAGCCTTCATGGCCGCATCGAAGGCATCGCCCCGATCTTTGGCCGCCTGGTCGGCTGCCGCCTTCAGCTTGGCCAGCATCGCCTCAGGGTCCTCGATCTCAACTGGCATCAGGCGCACCGCATTCTCATCGTCCACCAGCCCGACCCCGTAGGCCCATTTCAGCGTATCCAGCGTCAGCCGATGGTCGTCGTCGGTCAGTTTCGGCCACAGCACCTTCACGCTGATGTCCGTTGCCGTCCGCCGCATGGCCACCGTGCGTGTATACGCCACCACCAGGTCGACCAGGTCCATCACCCAGCCCTCGATCAGCTTCTGCTCTTTCTCAATGAACTTGATGAAGGGTGGCATCTGCGTTTCGGCTGATGCCTTGCTGCCCTGGATTGCGCTGCCCATCAGGAATTCCGGCAGCTCGGTATGCTCCAGGATCAGGTAGTACAGGATCTGCAGAAAGTTCATCACATCGGTGGAGGATGACCCCGGCGTCAGGTACTTGGCCTCGGCGTTGGCGTAGGTGATGACTCCGTCCATGTCGATGTCCAGCTGCACCGTCGATTCAGTCGTGCCATCCGGCAGCGTCTGCGTGGTCGTCGTGGCGTAGGTATCCCAGAACTTATCCATCGCCTGCACGCTGTCGAACTTCATGCCCAGCGAAGGCCGCCCCTGGCGATAGTTGCCATCCAGCCCGCTGTCGAGCACCTGCCCGTAAGCATGCAGCGCATTCAGCATCGCCTCCGCTCGTGGACGCCCCCACTTGTCATTGACGCCTTTGCCCGGACCCGGCACATGCACCACCGGGATCCTGCCCAGGGGGTTACGGAACGGCTGGCGGTCGATTTCGCGGCCATCGCGTAGCATCACCCGCACGCGCTGATCGGCGTAATATTCATCGCTGATCGTCATCGTCTTGGCGCTTTCCGGGTGCGGATACACGGCGTTTACCCGCCAGCCGATGATCTGCGAATAATCGTCCTCGTCCACAATCGGCGTCACAATATCCGGCTGCACCAGGCTGATCGTGCCATCGCCGTTCAGGATGATGTACACATCGCCCAGCTTCTCAGCCTCCATCGCCGCTTCCAGGATGCGCCCCTCGTTGGCCTGCCACCAATCGTTGACCTCGCCCTGTAACGGTTCATCCTCCGCAATGCCGATGTCCGGCGCCTGACCCAGCACCCAGGCCACAATCTTGCTGCTGATCGGTTTCACCAGCAGCCCGGAAATCTCTAACCCCAGTGCTTGCCCACGCCATAGCTTGTCATAAAACGCATAATCGACCCGCTGCCAATCGATACTCGGTCGATGGCTCCAGATGCGGTTGCTCCACACATCAATCGTGCGCCGCGCATTCCCGATCAGCTCGCTGACCACCTGCCGTACTCGCTGCCTCAATCCCATATCTAAAATCTCCGTCTCGTCCGACCCCGGCTGAGCTTCTGGCGGCCACTTGGCATTGACGCCCGCCGCATCTCCACCTTGTCGCTCTCCGCCTCTGGATCGTCAAAATACATCACCATATAGCGCACCGCGTCGACCCCGTGGTCATCTTCTTTCACAGGTTCCTCTTGTTTCTTGGCATCGTTCCACACATACCCCGGCATTTCTTCCAGCGTCGATGTCGGCTTCCCGGCTTCTTTCAGTTCCGGGTCCATCCGTACCCTGGCATTGCGCACGATGAAGAGGGCAGGCTTGCCCGTCTCATCCACCCGCAGCCGCTGCTGCACCGCCTGGATGCCATTGGCCACCGATTTACGCGCCGCCACCGTCACGATGCCGTACTTCTCTAATGTTGCACGATCTTCCCGGTCATGATCGGCAACCGAGGCATAAATCGGCTCCCGATCTTTCGCCAGCGCCCACATCTGCCGCCAGAACCGACCGTCCGGGTCGTCCACATCGCGGAACTCGTCGCGCAGCTTTTGTACATCCTCCTGGCTCAGTCCCGCTTCCAGCCGCACCACTTCGATGGCCGCGTCGCTCACCAGCAGCCCCGTCATGTAAATCTCGCGATACAGATAAAGTCGCTTATCCGCGTCCTCACCCCACCATTGGACCACCAGCGGGTTCCTAAAGCCAAAATCGATTGAGCGATAGCGCCGCACGAACGGCGGGCAGTCCTCGATGCTTTCCAGCACATGCAGCTCTTCGCTGAACTCGTAGATCGCCCCTTCAGCAATCGCCCACTTGTTCTCCAGGAACCGCGCCCGTCGCACGCCACTCAGCCGCTGCAGCTTGCCCTGGACGTAATTCGTGCCGCGCTTCGTCCACGCCTGCTTGTCTTTGTTCCAGTAACTGGGGTTGTCTTTGTGGTAGGTATTCAGCAGTTGCGTCATACCGTTGTCGCAGCGCCGCTTTAGCCAGTGATCCGGTGCATCCGGGTTGGTATCCGCGATCAGCATCGGGTTGGGGTAGGGGCCAGCTCGCAGGCGCATGATGAACGTCTCCCAGTCCTTCAGCTCGAACTGCACCGCCTCGGCTGCATAGATGATGTCATACTCCGAACTGAGGATGCGCCCCGGTCGGTCCATGCCGCCGACCACGATCTCGCTGCCGTTGGGGTACTTATAGCTCTTGCGGCTCTCACGCTGCACCGTGCTGACGATGGGGTTATCCAGCCCCATGATGTCGCGCTCGTACGTGACGAGGGTAGATTGCGCCAGGTCAGCTCGCACCTTACGCACAATCAGGATGCGCGCCCCTGGGTAGCGCCAGCACACATCGTTGATAAAATGCAAAATGCGGAGCGTTTTGCCCGTTCCGGCAGCCCCGCATAACAGCACTTCTTCATGGTCTGCGATGGCCGCCTCAAACGGCGCGCCCATATTCCCGCGAAACTCGTAATCCCACTTGCAGGCCGCCCGCGCCTTGCGGATCAATGACTTCTGTTTGGCGCGCTCCAGCTTAGCCCGTTGCTGCCACTGGGACTCCCGCCTCGCGGAAGAGTTCCGCTGCAAGATCATCGTCGAATACCTCGGCTATGTCGTCATATTCCACGTCGCCGCTGCGGATCGCCATAATGGCATCTGTCCGCCAGTCCATCACCTCGACCTTGTCGGTGAACAGCTTATAAGCTCGTCCGAGCTGCACCGCAGCCGCCTGCGGGTCATGTAGCTCGATGTCGAACTCTTCCACCGTCGTCTCTTTGGTCTCGATGGTCCGCTTCTTCCAGCGCTTGATCGTATGCGTCGCGTGGTTCTCTATCGCCTTCTTGAAGTCCGGCTCGCCGCTTTCATTCAGCACCCGTCGGATGTCACCTAGCGCGTGCTGCGTCAGAATGTAAAGCACCTGGTTGGCCGCCAGCGTGTTTTCCTCAAGCCGTTCGTCGATCTTCGCGCGCACGTGCGGCTTTCTAAGGTTTTCTGAGGCGATAGACGCGGCGGTCTGGCGGTTCTTGCAGTCGTACACCTGCATCGCCGCCTCCGTCCCATTCATATTGCACAGGAAGTATTGGTCGATGAATGCCTGCTGCTTATTCGTGAGCTTTGCCATCACGCTGCCTGCCACATCGTTTCATGCTGCCGAATGATCGGCATGATCTGCGGCCTGGATGCCTGGTAGCCGCTGCGGGTTCCCCGCGGGCGCCTTAGCAGCCCCTTGTTCTCCAGCTTGCGTAGGTAGTAGCGCATCGTGCGCCCGCTGATGCCCAACTGTTCCGCCAGCAGCTTACTCGGCGCCGGACGCTGCAAATCGCGCTGAACCTGGCAGATGGTCCGCAGCAGATGCGCATCAAATGGACTCAATTGTTCGGCCTGGATCGCTAACATCCCTTTTCCTGCCGTCTCAAAACGTCATTAATAGGTACGCTAAGAGGCGGGAGAACCCGCCTTCACTTTTCACATTAATGAGCATAGGGCTTGAATTGGGCAATGTTCAGTCAGCGTAAGAGAATTCATACTGACTCAAGGCGCGCCTACGGAAGAAGCGCGCCCTTGTGATAAGACACTTTCTCAGGGTGGCGTAAATCGTGCTAGTCGATTGTCACGCTATCAACAGCACCGTCGCTATCCAACTCAATGTAAGCGCGGGTGACAACGGTTGTATTGGCGTTCACATCGAACGCGCTTTCGTGCGGGCAAGCTGCATCCCCGCCGCACATCAGGCTATCCAGTACAATATGCAGCGGTGCGCCGGGTCGGGCATAGATGACAGGCTGTGCGGGTGCGTTACGCGCTTCAACATTGTTCAGCTTTAAGATGCCGGATTGCCGCCAGTCGATCCAGTTACCGCCTTGATCCTGACCATGCCATTGACAGTTCTCTATCGTCAGTTGTGTGCCAAAGGTTGACACGCCACCCGACACTAGGAATTGCTTGCTTTCCTCACAGCGCATGTTGCTGATGATGCCCGTTGTGCCATGATATAAAATATCAAGGTCGGCCCGGTCAAAGTTTCCACCATCAAGGTGCGTCTGCGCCTGACTAATGTGAAAATGGGTGCTATGCCCGGAGCAACTCAGGCCATAAAATTTGTGGAGCATGTTATTGCCCCAAATGCCATCGCCACATATGACGCCCGTTGATGCACCTGTATAGGTGCAACTGCACTCAGTCCGCATGAACAACGTGTCATCACATTGACCACCATCGCCCGGTGTACCAATGCGGATGCCTATCTTGTACTCGCCCTGTACCCAGGTATCGTAAAAGGCATTGTTATGTGAGAAACCATCATCGCGGCGCACATAGAGCATATTGTCCACCACATTGTCGGTGGTTGCTTCCAGTCGCAGACCATGAAAGGAGCAGCGTGCGGTGTCTCGCACCTCAAGCAGCGCTGTCATGCTGGCAGCGCTACGTATCCTTGATCCATATGCAAAAACGTGCAGGTTAATTGCGCCATCAATCAATAGCGTTTGGCTCAGGTTGTGTATACCCGGTGCGATGATTAGCGGCCTGCCCCTGGTGATCGCATCGTTTACAGCCGCTTGCAGGCTGGCATAGTGCCCACTGTACACCGCATCCTTGAGGCGTTCGTGTATACGGTTGTGGTCCTCAAAATGCTGGTCGCGGGTCCGTGTTGCTGATACGTTGGTAGGTAAGTCTGTCAACATTTAGTAACCGTCCCCATAGCCGGGGTATCCCCTTCAAGCCGGGAAGAACGCATCTAACTGACTAAGGGGTTCAT
Organism: Anaerolineaceae bacterium; assembly: GCA_002699585.1. Classification (GTDB taxonomy): domain Bacteria; phylum Chloroflexota; class Anaerolineae; order Aggregatilineales; family Phototrophicaceae; genus Phototrophicus. The sequence goes on from PABP01000021.1 coordinate 556,345, forward strand.
CTGTCGGGTTGGATTGCCAGATGCCCAGATTTGCACCGGCATGAGACACTTTTACACCCGTCTCGGTTTGATTGTATGTGCTTGTAGTGTCGTTTTTAAACGATAGCTCTACGCGCGTAATGATATTGCTGCCATAAAGTGACACATGGACGCGGTAAGCCGTTGCATTTGTCCATGTCTGAGCCGCGCTGTTAAGCTCGGTTTCGACACCAGCCTCTTTTTTGATGACTTTGATTGTGCTGCCTGCCTGATCCATGCGAATGATAATGCAGTTGTCATCATCCACACGGCGTACCATCAATTCTTGTGTGACACCCGTTGCAGCCGTAATAGTATGCTCAATAATGGCGTTACCGGATTCAGCCGCCGCGATCTGGCCATCTGTTGTGGTAGCAACATGCGTTGCTGTTACCCAATCACTTTTGTACGCAGGTAATACAGCCGCACGCGCAACCGACGCAGAAAAAGCGCCGCCTATGTTGGTAATACCTGAATAAACAGGCGTGTGATTATCCACATAACCTACACCTGCGAGTGTCCATGTTGTAAACGCGCCACCGCGTATGTATACCAATTTGCCCGCTGGTCGCTGAACGACCACCACATCATAGTCTGTATCGTAGGAGTAGACTTTACTTAACGCGCTGCCAAATACGCCGTCAAACATCACGCGCAATATATTGCTGACATAAAAATAAATGCCATTGCGCAAGCCAGTGGATTGATTGCTGTCTGCCCCCACTGTTACCTGCGGATTCGCCAAAATACGAACACGCCAGCCTATCGCCAGCCCCGTTTTTGTAGTCAAACCCGCGTGCCAAATGTGCGCACTACCAGCAACTACAGTCGATGTAATTAGGCCATTAGCCTCAGTCACAGACATGTAATTCGCTGAGTCTGTTACGGTACGTACCTGACCCGTGCCATCGGCCGTTGTGCCGTTGACGCTTCCCGCGCTAACAGGCGTGCTGAACTCATCGAGCAACACGTAAGTAGGCACAAATGGCCCACCTTCATACAGATGATGATAATCAACCGCGTGGTCCATACCTTACCTCGTCACCAGCCAGCCGCGCAGGGCAGGGGTCAGCGCGCTGCCCGCCCCGGCGATGGTCAATCTCACCGTCCCGCTCGCTACGGGGGGGCCGCCGCGGTTGTCGTCGTCCTTGGTCCCCGCCAGCAGCACCCGCGCATCCGCCGCCACCGTAATCTGCGGGTTCATCAGCGACACTTCCTCATCATCGGCAGCAAACGCATGCACTTCCTGGATGTCCAGCGTCATGCTCGCGCTGGCGCTGTCATGCGGCAGCACCACCGCCTCCACCACCATGCCATAAATCTCCAGGTCCACCGTTCCACCGCCACCGGCTGCACTGTTTATCTCAAATGGATGTCTCATCGCATCGCCTTCGCTACCTCGTCACATACGCTACGCTATGGATACCACCCGCCCGCCCCCGATTAGGCAACAAAAAAGCCCCTGCACCCGCAGGGGCCGCCTATCGCACAATCTTCCTTATCCCAACCGCCAATTAGTTTCATTTCTATCTTGGTTGTGGAACCTTGGCTTAAAACGGAAACTTCCCATCCCAACAGCCGTAATAAACAGGGCTGTGTGTAACGTCGATGCTCATATCGTCGTACACCTGGACAAACACATCATAGAGATAACCATCCATAAATATCATCCGGCCATCTTCAATCATCAGATCCCGGTCATACTCTGGCTGTTCGCTGTCTCTCGCCTCAATTAGTTTCACTAAAAGTCCCATATCACACCTCACAATAATTGGATCTGCTTCGGTACGACCAAGCCTCGACGACACGCATTATTCATCCAGATAATTTCCTCGCGCTGTGCCCCACCGTCTGCGGCAGCTTGCCGCGACACCACATGCCAGTCGTTATATAGTTCGTCGTACAGCTCGCACGGATAGCCGCTAATCAACGCCATGCCTTTGATGTCATGTAGAGCTGCAGCAAGTTTGGTGTGCTGTTCGTCTGACATTTCATGCCGATACACTTTGCGGTATGACCTGGTAGCCATTGGATAAGGCGGGTCGATGTAAAAGATAGTGTGTGCAGCATCCCATTGTTTGATGACGCCCAGCGCGTCTTTATTCTCGATGCATACACCTAGCATACGATCACAGATCTGATGTGATACTTCGATCATCTGCCGCCAATCCATTGGTGGTGCTCCCCGTGTCTGGAATCTGTGACCAGTACGAAAGCCCGTGTTTGAAAAAGTACCGCGACTGGCAAACCCCTGCCAGCTCCGAACCAATAGCATTCTGGCTCGTTCGATGTTGTCAGCGTCATCATAGCGCTTGTAGGCTTCGTCGAACTCAGATCTGGCAAATGGTGTAAACCGCAGGCGATATATCAACTCATGGCGATGATCCCGCATGACTTCAAAGAGGTTTACAACTTCCTTATCCAAGTCGTTATAGCATTCTGACCGCGATCGAGGCTTAGAAAGCAGCACAGATCCACCGCCACCGAACGGCTCAACATAAACCTCATGCGCCGGGATGTGTTTGATGATCCAGTCAGCAAGGCGATACTTGCCGCCAAAATAGCGAAGTATGGGCTTTGATGGCCTTTCGTATGGGATTGCTGCTAAAGTCGTCATCACATCCTCATTTCTGCTTTTGCAGCATCTCACTAGCCGTTACATACATCAGTGAGCGCATTTTTATCAGGCTCAACCTAATGTTGTTCAACTGGTCAACCACATCATTTCTCAATTTTAGGTCATCTGCGGCGTGTATCGTTTTTTGTGCCTCAAGCAAAATGGCGTCAGCCGCACTTACCATGCTGCCAGTCTTGTTTAAGATTAATGCTTCTGTGATCTCTTTTTCCATGTCATCCTCGCTTCATTGCATATACTGTCGATTCTCTATAGTGATATTTATTCACTACCCTCAGCCCGCATCCGGCGGGATCACATCCGCAGGCGTCACAACCAGGTAGACATCATCCTTCGCCTTGTCGTAAAACGTCTGCATGCCGATCTCATTGAACCGCGCGTTGATCCGGGCCACCAGCTCGTAATCGCTTTTGCGATACGCTTCGTGCACCAAATCATTCAGCCTGACGCAGTGGGCAGCAGGGATCGGCCCCGTGCCCATCAGCATCGTCTCGTCTTTCCCCGTCAGCGCGATCATTCTTGACCATCCGGCAGTAGTTTCCGTTCCTGGATGACATGGCGACAGATCCCGCCGCACGTAATGCGTCTTAATTGCCATCAGCCGGCTTTAATCGCCGTATTAAAATGTCTCAGGCGCAGCCCCCCCAGGTTGATCCAGTGCGCCCGCTCAAAGACCCGCGTCGCAATCCGGTTCCCCCAGTGGAAGGCGAAGTCCACGTCGCGGCCTTCCCGACGCGCCTGGTCCCGCTCACGGGCGTCCATCAGCTGCGCCAGATTGGTCGTTAAAATCGTTGGTTTGTCATAACCGGCACTGTGCCGCGGCGATACGATGTAATCCATGAACAGCGATTCGCGGTCCTGGCTGGCACGGCCCCAGGCATCGGCCTGCACGTTGGCCTCATCGACGATCAGCAGATCCGCGTCGATCAGCGGTTGCGTCAGCCGCTCTTTGTCAGCCTGCGCGCGTTCCCGCCCCCCTGCGTCCGATGCATACCCATAGGTCGCCTGGATGTCTCGCAGCAGGTCCGGCAGCCGCACGTACACCACGAACCAATCCTTGGCCAGCATGGCGTTAGCGATGCTCATCGCCAGCCCGGTCTTGCCCGTGCCATAATCACCCGCCAGCACCAGCCAGTTCCCGTGCGAATTGGGCACCATCACCGTCTCATCGTTGATGCGCACGTCATAGATGCCCGCTGTCGCGCTCGGCGTCGTAGACCACCCGGCAGCCTTGGCCATCGTCAGCAGGTCGAACGGGGTACAGTCCCGCAGCGCCAAAAACTCAGCGTAGTAGGCCGCCAGTTGTTTGCCCGCCAGCGCCGTATCCGATACCTGATCGCGCCAGCTATCGAACGTGTAGTCCTTGTGCGCCTCGTCGAAAAACGTCTGGTGCTTCTCGATCAGTCGGGCAGCCCTGGCGCGCTTGGCTTCCCGTCGCGATTCGCAGTTGGCAGGGCAGGGGACCAGCTTCCCGAAGTCCGGGTGGCCCAGCGGCAGATCATGCTTGATGACGCCCATGCCTTTGCACACCGGGCAGCGTTCGTCGCTGAACGCATCGACTTCCAGCAGCGATACATCGGCTGTTGTGGCGAAGCGCCCCGCGTCAGATCGTGGCACAACCGGGTCCGGCCCCACCACACGATTCGTCAGTTGGTCCACCAACGTTTTCCAGTCTTGCAAGCTGCGCTCTTTTTTCGCGCTCGTAATCATTTGGGGTTGCATATGGGTTTGCATGGCTAAAGCTCCTTCTGCTGCCCGTTCCTGCGGGCCTAGTTGTACAGGTGCGCGAATGGCGACTTGGGCATTGTCTGCCTTTGCGGCTCATTGTGACGATCCGGCCCCAGCGGCAGCTTAATCACGCGATCATCGGCCAGCTTGGTCGCCTGCATCGCCCGGAACTCAGAAAAATATTCGGCGAATTTTGTGCTGTCTTTGAGCTCCAGCGGCAGGCCATCACGCCCGCGGTAGTTATCCCCCCACCATCCCCAGAACGCTCTCAGCTCGGAGATGTACGGCGCCGGGGTAAAAGCCATCAGCGCTTTGACCGTTTTGTTGATCCGGCCACGGGCGTCTTTTGTCAGATCGAGGGTTTCGAGTTCGGTTTTGGTCAACCGCGGGAAGTAGAACGCTTTGACGGCATCAAACAGCCCAGCTCGCACGATGATCTGCGCCTGCTTCTCAAGCTGCTCACAGTCAACAGTGGTCGAGGCGTTTTCGTCGCCTTTGGGATAATAAACTTTCTCATCATCGCCAGAGGTGCCCACGCGCGCACGCGCGTTAGTATTTATATCTATATCTGGTTCTTTAGAATCTAATCTTTTTATCTTATGAGTATTGGCCTGTTCAATTTGGACAGGTTTAGCGCCCTTTACCTGTTCATTTTGAGCACCTTTAGCGTCATTCGTGTTCAATTTGGACAGGTATTCGGGGGATTCCTGCTGCTCTTCCTTATATACGTGTTCATTTTGAACAGGTTTAGGCTCGTCAGATACCCGCTTTTTCGCCCCGTCTTGGGCCTCGGTGGATGCCTGCTCAGGTGCTTCGACAGCCGTGTCGCGTGCCATGTCAGCAGTCGCATCCACCCCGTAGATTTCCACAGCCAGCCGACCAGCCAGCCGATACGTATTGGCCTTGCTCCGACCGCCCCCGGTAGTGATATGCAGGTGCCCAGCCTTGGCCAACGCCTTGGTATACCGCCGCACAGAAGACACCGGGACGCCCGTCATCTCCGCCAGCTCCTCGTAGTTGCACGCGAGTAAATTGCGCTTCCACGGCAGATGACGCATGATCTTGGCCAGCATCCCTAGCAGCGCCACATCCAGCTCGTCGATGACGGCCCGTGGCAGCTTGGCGAAGTAATACCAGGCATCCCGCACGGGCGCTTCTGCTGCAGCGTTTTCAGCCTCAGAATCGCTCTGAGCGCCGTTTTCCGCTGACGGGGTATCATCCGCCGCAAGCACCACAGCAGGCAGCGCAGACAGCGCTTCTCCCGCGTCAGGGGTGGCTTCTAGGTCGATGTCTTCCAGGGTGCTGGCAGCCTGCCAGGCGTCTCTCGGTATCATACTCGGATCCATTCAGTCGTTGTCGTCTGTCGTTGGCTCAGCTCGCCAGTAACACGTCGTCCAGGTCAATCCACAGCCGAATGCTGCGCGGGACCAATCGTCCACGTCGCGAGCGGTTCACCGTGATATACCCCAACACTTCCAGCACCGGGATCACCAGGTACACGTAGCTCGTGCTCACCCCGGCCAGCGATGCCAGCTCGCGCAGCGTCGGACCGCTCGGGTGCTCATCGAACCACGCATCCAGCGCCCGCAGGATCTTCTTCTGGCCATTTGTCAGGCCCCACCGCCGCGTGCGGTACACCAGCAGGTCGATGTATCGCCGTTGTTTATTCTGTCGATTCATAATCGGTCTACTCATCATCGATGACCTCGAATTGATTCACGTTCGTCACTTCGTACTGCCAGCGCGCCTTGGGCTTGTACCAGTAGCGGTTGACCTTGCCCCGCAGCCGAACCTGGCAGCCGCGTTCCATCTCCAGCCGCCGGAACCGTTTGCCATATGGCATCCACAGATGCTCTCGGAAGCGAGCGCCGTTCTCCGTGCGCACATTCACCAGCAGCATATGGCTGTCGTTGCTGCCATTGAACCTGGCGACCAGCGTCACCCGCTTCCCGATCAGCGCACGCTTGTTCATGCGTCTGCCTGCAGCATCCGCCGCTGGCGCTTATAGGATTGACTGCATTCGAAGCAATAATCCTGCAGCGTATGACCTGTCAGCCAGCGAGGTCGTTTATGGCACCGATAGCACAGCAGCACCTCGCCTGCCATCACCCGCGCATATTCGCGCTTGTACTTCTCCTCGCGATACTGCTTGGCGTGTTTACGACGACAGGGTTTGCAATAGCTGCGCACTTGCCCACTCGCCATCACATGCTTCTGCCGGATGCCACAAGCTGGGCACAGTCCAGGGTTCTTCTGATACCCGAACAGGTCATGCCTGCGCTTAGCGATCTTCTTCAGGCAGGCATCGCAATACGGTTTACGCCGACCCGTGGCATAGGTGCCGCGCTCATGTTCACCGCACCGACAGCATATGTTGTCCCATCGCCGCTGGTCATACTCTCCCGGCGGAACCTCATAAATCGAGCAGGCTTTTAACCCGCGGCCTGTGATGCTGTACACCACATTCGCACGGTCGCCTTTGACACCCAGGCTGCGCACGATCCAGTCCCGCTTTTGCAATGCCCGCAGGCAGTTGCCATGCACATCATCCAGGCTGATAAATGGCCGCTCAGCTTCTTTGGCAGCCCGCAGCCGCTTTAGTACATCCAGCATCTGATCGGTACACAGGGGTAGGTTGGCCCGTTTCCAGGAAATCATCAGCCACCCTCCTTCTTCATGCGGAACAGGCGACTATGCAGATCAGCAAACCGTTCGTATTCGTCCAGACTCCACAGTTTTGACATCAGGGTAACAGTCTGAAGGATTCGCTCAGGCGTCGCATCCGGCAGGCCCTTGCTCGTATAGATCTCAGAGATCTCGGCTGCCAGCGCCTCCGCACCCAGGTCGACCATCATCTCGTCCGGCGTCATCCACCTGAGTGACGTTCGTGCTGCACCCAGGCCCACCGCAGCGCCCACCCGCACCATCTTGTCAGCGTGTCGCTGGCAGTAGTACAGGGGGCCATCGACCCACATCACATGATGCGTTGCGGGCAGATCGCAGTCCTCTGCATGGCACTTGCGCACGGTCTCAGCCATCACGCACCGCCTTTCAGCAGATGGAACAGGCGCACTTGCAAGTCCTTGAACCGCTCGAACTCGTCCGCAGTCCAGCTTGTGGACAACCCGCGGTAGTTAGCCAGGACAGACGCCTTTGTAACCCCATTACCCTTGCTATTCAGGAACTCGGCAATCTCCAGCGCGATGTTCTCCGCCTCGACCTCGTGTTGTTCCGCCTCCGTCAGCTCAGGCAGCCACCGGCAGGGCAAGTCCATACCCGACCCCGCCGCGGGCAGGGGGGCATGCTCGTCGCAGTACCCCCACTCGATGCCCATCTCCTCAATCGCCACCGTCGCCCGCTTTCCACAGCGACAGTACAGTTTTTCAGCAACCATCACGCACCATCCTCTCGCAGCTCGTCCACTGCTGCGCCAATCCACTCCAGGTAGCTCTCGAAGGTCTGCTGCGCGTTCTCCAGCAGGTGCGCGATGTCGTTGGCATAGTCCGTCAGCGTGGCCTGGGTCACATCTGCGGTCATGCCTGCCTCAGAATCCAGGTCAACGTTGGTCATGGCGATCAGCTGGTCGATGTGCTTCTGCACTCGCCGCTCGCCCAGGCCGATGGCCAGCCCGCGTAGGTTGTACACCAGCTGCCGAATATGCTCTGGTTGGTCGTCCAGCAGCGGCACAGCGCGAGCCTGAGAAGATGCGTTATCCGGTACGCGCTCGTCTTCCGTCCGCAGGTCCATCTCCGGCGATTCAATCACGATCACATCACTGGGCAGCACGTTATACGAGCGGCCATCGTCCGCACGGCAGATTAGCCGCGACCCCGTGACCTCTGTCACCTCAGCTTCCCAACTGGAATACCTGTGCCGCACCCGCTTCCCGACCCACTGCTGCAGCATGGCTTCCTGCGCCCCCACTGACGGGGTGGATTTGCTGTGCTGCACCGACTCTTGTACGTGCTCCGGTTCTTCAGTCCGTTCCAGCGAATGCTGGTCATGTTGCTGAATGCGGTTTTTGTCCTGCACATTGGCATAGCGCCCGCTGATGCCCACCACCTTGCCAACCCGGCCCGTGCGCGTCTGCACCCAGTCGCCAACCTGCCACTTGTTCGTCTGCATCGGCGGCAGCGGTCGCGACCGCACCGGTGCCTCCACCCGCTTTGTCGGCTCATCATGCGGCCATTCCGCCCGATCTGCACTCGGCATCGCCCGATCAACCTGGCTCGTCGCCGCGGTCGGTTTCAGCTGCTTATGTGCCGCAATCGCCTGCCTCAGCGCCTTCTCCAGGTCCCATACCGTTACAGTTGTAACGGTATAGAGCACTTTTTGTAGGCTTTCGAGATCTTCTGTACCCAATTGGCCAATGTCACGCATGAATCCTTCAGCCCAGTCGTTGTCATCGCCCAGGGTCCAGATCAGGTCATTGACTTCGTCGTCGTCTGTCAATCGCAGCAGCCCACGATACTGGCGCATCTGCCCCGTGCTGATGTTCAGCGTGTTCTCAAACGAGGCCCCCATGTTGCGTGGTATCTGGTGTTGTGGACCATCTGCCACCTGGGCATAGTACGCCCGGTCACTGTCGAAATCGGTGTAATGCAGATAGTCGTCATCACGTGCCGCCATCAGCAGCTTGGCGAACTGCCGTGCCTTGCTGATTGCGTTCAGATCGCTGCGGACCATATTCTCGCTGGCCTGCATATCCGCCAGCCCGAATTCATCATTCTCGATGATCCGTGCTGCGATGCGCTGGTACTTATCATCCGGGTACACCATATTCAGCAGATGGTAGGCCAGCCAGCGCCGCTCACCGAACACGATCAGGTAGCTGCCATCCTCGCGTTGCGTCACCCCAATCGGGTGGCTGAGCTGCGATTCATGGATATTCGCTGCCAGTTGCACGACCTTCTTGAATTTGTCGGTGGTCGGCGGATAGCTGTCCTCACTGAAGGGGTTCTCATCACCGTCGAGAATGCCCTTCACGCTAAATAGACCCACATCCTCAAACACAGGGTTCGTCCATCGAGCGAAGAGGGCAGGCACAGCAGCCGGATCACCATCCCAATCACCGCGCACGCTCGTCGGCACACTTCGCCGTGGCTGCGTCACATCCGCCCAGATCGCGTCAATGCGGATCGGCTGCGCCACCACCCGGCCTGTGTCCAGCTTGCTGTTGCCAGACAGTCCATAGATCTCGTTCGTGACGGTTGTCACATCGGCGTCCGATTGATCGAATGGATTCATCTTCGGAATTCCCTCATGCTTGGACATAGGTCTCGCTTTCTACTCGTTTCATGTCCTGCTCAACGCGGTCGATCAGCCCAAAGGCTTCTGCCACGACATCGCTGTACGGGTCCAGGCTCCACGGGGCCAGCATCCGGCTCTCGGCTTCGGTCCACAACGTGCGCAGGCTGATCGGCGACCACACCCGCTCACCGAACTGAGCCTTCAATGCTTTCAGGTTTTCTTCCTGCTCGTTCACCCCCCTGCGGAATTTCATGGGGATGATGCCTGCCACGTGGATCGCGGGCAGTTGCCACCGGCTTTGCCGCACCCGGCTGGCGGCATCACGTGCAATGATGCTCTGCGCCAGACCGTCCATGCTGCTGAACGCCAGCTCAGTCGGGTACAAAATCGAATGCGCCGCCGTGTAGAAGAAGCTGTGAAGCTGTGAAGCTGTCGGCGAGGTATCAATCACCACCACGTCGATTTTGTCCTGCATCTCTTCCAGCCGTATGGCCAGCGTCTCAGGCCTATCCGTCAGCAGCGGAATGCTGATGGTCTCATGATCGCCCGGTAAAACGTGCAATTCACCGGTGACTTTACGCAGGCTCTCGCCGGGTAGGGCATAGCGTTCTGGTTTCAGTTCAACCGTCAGGTCATTCCAATTGGCTTCGCGGATCAGCAGGTCGTGCAGCGCCGGGGCTTTCTTCCCCGCCAGCCGCAGCGATAAATGCCCTTGTGGGTCACCATCGATGGCCAGCACGCGCCAGCCGCGCAGCGCCAGTCCCCTGGCGATAAAGTCAGACAGGGTCGTCTTTCCAATTCCGCCCTTATGGTTTGTCAAAACTACGATATACATTTGGCTTGTCCTTCTCACTTGTCGAATGTCTGTGTATTGCTACCACCTTCTTGAAGTCTTAACTCGCCTCTTAGCGACCAATGCGATACAGTCCTTTTGAGTTCGATGCCTTCTCGGTATTTGACTCTGAGGCCAGGGGCGGGCGTATAAAAGCCCCTGGCCTCGCTCACATAGTCGCGTTTCGGATAAACGATCTTCTCTAGGTCGCCCGCCAGAACCTCGGCACGGGTATTTCCTGCGTCGCATCCGGGTCAAACGGCCTGATCGCATTCAGGTAGTCCCGATGCCCCTGCAGCACCGCCAGTCGCAGCTCACTCAGCAGCACGCTGATGTCTACCCCGGCCCGCCGTTTCTCATGCACCATGTGGTACACATATTTCGTCAGCGCCAGTCGCCGCATCCAGTAGCTGGTCACGGGTGCCCGGCTGCTAAAAGCGCCCATGTCACCCATCTGCGCTGCCATGAAAACCTTCGATTCCAGCAGCCCGTACGGTTGGCCACTCTCGCAAGCGTCTTTCACCAGCCTGCGCACCGTCCGGTTGACCTCTGGCAGCGTCGCATCTTCAGCAATCGGCACCGTCATATCCCTGGTTGAAGTCGATTGAGTCATCTCAACCCCCTCAACCTGCATCGCCGAAATACTCGGCAGGCTCTTCAAACTGATGGCGGAAGATCTCGACATCGACCAGTGTCTTAAATGATTTCGCCATCAACTCGTCGGGGATCGTCCCCGTATTCAGCGTGTCGATCAGGTGCGTCCGTAAATTACCAATACAGACCAGCGCCTCATCGACCAGCACATCCATCGTCACCAGGTCCGCATCATGCGGCTCTGGGTCTTGCTTTGGCAGAGGTATAATCGTCATTGGTCGAACGGCCTTCCGTTGCTGTCCACATCGAATTCCCAGTGCCAGCCCTTCTCAATGATTTCAGCGGATTCAGGATGCGACTCAACGAGGCGATCCTGAAATTGGCGTCCGATATCTTCCATCGCACGTTTCATATGGCTACTGATGCCCGGATGCCGTGTCACTAGTTGTAGACCGCTCACTAGCAACCAGGCCGATTGCGTGCTGATGATGACCTCTATGGGGTCCTCATCTTGCATCACTTCAGCTACCACCTTCATGTCGTCTTGCTCACTCATAACAAAAATCCTTTCTCGTAAACATTGACACTCACCTCCGTGCCCACCTCTCGACCGGCTTCTGGCCGGATCACTCCCACACACCCCCTCCATATCCCCGCGTTTATCCCCGCGGTCGGGTACGCCCGCGCTCATGGAATAAAAAAGCGCGTAGGGTCTGCCTACGCGCTTTTATCAACTCACCGAATCGAATTGCTATGGGGTCTTTCTTTTTGGAAACTGGATAATGTTTTCTTGATCTCCGGTCTCATTATCGTCTGTGGCCAGCCGATTAACTGCATCGCTGGCACGATCCCAGTCCTCTGGGAAGTAATATTCCACTGTGACCGATGACTTCGAGTGGCCCAATACGGTCTTTACTACAGATGGCGATACACCAGCGTCTGACATTCGATGGCCCAGGCGATGTCTCAAGCTGTGTGGTCCGTGACCAATATGCTCGATGCCTGCCCGGATCAACGTCCGCTTGAGAATCTGGTAGATGCTTGAGGGTAGAATCGGCTCATTCTTGATCGAGAAGACATATTCACCGGCTGTCTCTGGCCGTTCAGCTTTCCATCGCTTCAGCGCTGCCGCGCACATCTCACCAAACCACACAGGCCGCTTCTTCTCACCTTTACCATGGTGGATGAATGCCTGGCGATTCTCCAGATCAACATCAGACCATTTCAGTTCGCTCGCGTCTCGCCGCCTGCACCCACTGTCTGCCAAAAACAACACCAATGCGTGTTCCTTTGGTCGGAACTGCGTGTAAGTTAGCAATTTTCTCAGATCTTCCTCCGGGAATGCCCGGTCTTTCGGGACTAGGTTGTCAGTTCGCCTAGTCTTCAAGGCCGTAGCAGGGGAGGTCTTGATAAGACCAATATCGACACAATAGTTGAAGAAGGCTCTGACAGTTTTCACATGCTTATTCCATGTGAAGTCGGATTTCCATTTCCGGGACTTCATATCGTCGCTGTATTTGGTCATAGCCTCATGATCGATGGCTTCAATGTGCCAATCGCCCACGACACGCACCAGGTCACGCAGGATATACATGTAAGATCGCTCGGTGGTTTCGCGTTTCTGCGACAGAAATAAGGCTACTGCTTCTGATAATCTCATATGGCTACACCTTTCAGATAGTAGTATGTAAGACTATACAATACTACCTTCCGACCGGTGAGTATTTGTGACACCCTAAATAGGTTCAAAAACTGAATGTAGAACAGGCGGTTGTGGGTTCAAATCCCATCATCCACCCAAAAAAACGACTCATAACGTGTCGTTTTTTTATTTCTGACGCGATTTGAGGGTGTCAGTTATTCAATGGTGCTTCAGTGTGGGAATTTTAACTTAACCGATTGCTTCCGTAGACGGATTCTGATCCCCTCGCCCCGGTCGACAGGTTCGTATGTCACCTCTTCTGTGGCGGCTTCAAGCTCATCGAGCGCCGCCAGCTGTGCATCCTGAATGGCGCGCATTTCCTGTGTTTCACTTGGCTTCTGCAGTCCAAACAGCTCAAAGACACTCAGTTGCGACGTGTCGTCAGACACACTATCTGGTGATGGCGTTGGCGCTGTGACATCGCTTGCAGACTTTGACCGCGCTTCGAGCTTATCCAGCCGTGTCGGAACCGTGGCGCTGTCTTCTTCATCATCAACGGGTGCATCCACAGTCGCCTGATGCTCGTCCGTTGCGCGCTTTTCTTCCTCAACAACATCTGATGGCTCAAAGGGCGGTCTTGGGATCACATATTGTTCAGTTGATGCCTTGTCTTCTTCGGTAGGCGCGGATGGCGGTGCCGGAATCGATGTTTCCGGTGTCGCTGGATAGTCAGCAGGTAATTCTTGCTGAACGTTTTCTGCGCTGGGTGCAATATCCGCGTCCTGAACAACGGGATTAGGCTGCGTATCCATGTCTGATAGGGGCGGCTCAATGATTTGAATACCACCACTCATAGGTTCGCTGTCGCGTTCCTCTGGTCGCATAAACATCACATCCGATTGTGGCGCTTCGACGTCCGTAGCTTCATCTGGTGATGGCGTACTTGCAGGCTCATCGAAATCGGCCATTGGTGTGACGGAGGGCGCTTCTTGCGTCTGATAGGCTCTCCCAGAGGGGTATTCCTCGCCATCTTCCAGTGCCGACGGATACTTAGGCTGATAATTTGCCCGGTCGCTGGCGTCGGGTGCATCCCTCATCGTAGACTTGATGAGGTTGCTATCGGGTTTCTCCGCAACTTGCCCGATATATTGATACAGCGCTTGCAGATTTCTTATGACCTCATTATTCAGACGCCGCTTCAAACTCAGAGAGTTGCTCAATCCGCCGACTAAGCCGGACGTCTCATAGCTAAAGGTCCACTGGACAACAGTACCTTCTGCGACTTCTTGCAAACGGATACGTCCCCGGTTAGGGTGCGCAAAACCATCAGCAATGATGTATTCGTAGCCAAGCCCAGGGTACCATGCCGTAATCTCAACGACGCTTTCTCGGTTTCCTCTGCCAAATGACCTGTAACGAATACCTTTCTGATCACGTACACTATTCAGGTACGCGATGCGTTCACAGTCGGCTTGCCACGCAGGGTTTTCCTCTACGTTGCTCAAATGCTGCCAGACTGTTTTAGTATAGGCTGGTATCAAAATGGCGTGGTCGATTGTATTGTTCATAGCGCGTATTTTATTTCGAGACTTTGGTTAGTATATCGTGACCAACATGACAGCTTATGTTATAGTGAACTAGCTAGTGCTACTAGCATTGTACACTGCGCTACGGATGAATCGCAACAGCACATGCCAGGACCGAGTTTTATATTCGCATTCATGGTTGCTACGCTTTATGGCTCAGCCTTCCACCTGATTGTCGGTGGTGGGGCGCGTCATCTGGCGCTATATCTGCTGAGTGGCTGGATTGGCTTCACGCTGGGGCAGTCATTGGGTGGTTTGCTTGGGATTTCTGTATTGCGCATGGGGCAGATTAATTTCGTGGCAGCATCGCTTGGCGCACTTCTCGCGCTGATCGCTGCCCGTATTTTCTCAAGTGAACGTCCTTCGTCAGCACGGCGCTGATTGTATGTGAATAGGACGTTGTCACGTAGAACGTTATCAACCTGAACGTTTTCAACAACTGGGGTAGGAATGGTGAAGACACCCGACACGACACTAACAGACGATGCAGCAACGACACAAACAGAAGAAGAATCCTCTAGCCGCTGGACATTAAAACGCATTGTGATGTTGGCTGCTGGTGTGCCGATTGCCTTGCTGGTTGGTTTATTTCTTATCGCGCTAGGTATTGTCTTTTTTGGTGATCCGGGTTGGTGGGCCATCAGAATGCAGTACTTCCGTGATCTGGGCCTGATTGTGCTGACGCTGCAAGGCATTTTGATTATCACGGGGCTGGCAATCCTCGTATTGCAGGTTGCCCGTTTTGTGAACCTGTTGCGCAGCGAAGTCAAACCCATCACCGAGGATGCCCGCTCGACCATCAGTGAAGTGCGCGCAACAACCGCCTTTGTTGGCAAAAACACCGTGCAGCCGCTGGTGCGTATCCAGGCATTTTTCGTAGGGGCGCTCGCTTTCCTACGCGAACTGCTCAATCTGCGTCGTTTAGCCAAGCCTACGAGCAAGAAAGAGGATTAACCGTCATGAGTTCCTCGCCAAAAACAAAGCGCTGGTATGATGGCTATGTGTTCTTCGGGATTATGGTGGGCACGTTGATTGGTGGATTCACGCGCGTATGGACGTCGCGCCGTTCTGGTTCAGAGTTACGCCAGCAGCTCAAAGATCAGGTGACGCCCAGCGATACCATCGACACCAGCCTGGAAGAGGGGAAGGCGGCAGCGCGCCGCCTCCAACAAACTTAAGCTATCGACCTAGCGTATTTAGCCCGTAATCGCTGTGAGGGCTGCGCTAATGTGGTTGACGACATCACTGGCAATCACGCTGCGCGGATGCAAGTCTTGTGCCGCGTATTCGCCAGCCATCCCATGTATATACCCCCCGACGCAAGCCGCATCATAGGGCTTCAGGCCTTGCGCCAGCAGTCCCACGATAATGCCTGATAGCACATCACCCGTGCCAGCAGTTGCCAGTGCATCGTTCTTAAAGGGCAGTACGGTTACAGTACCATCTACATCAGCGATCAATGTATGCGCGCCTTTGAGCAGGACAATTGCTTTCCACTTCTTGGCATGCTTACTCACCGCATCCAGTCGATCCGCTTCGATGTCATTAATCTCCATGCCCGTCAATCGCGACATTTCGCCGATATGGGGCGTTAGGATGGTGTTTTCTGGCAGACGCTCCCACCATTTTTCATCTTTACTGAGCACATTGAGGCCGTCTGCATCGATAATCAGAGGCGGCAAGTTGGATGCATCATCTTCGCCGTTATCAGCCTCTTCGGAAGTGGCCATAAATCCCAGGTGGCGCTTCTTGCTATCAGATTTGCCCTTATCCTGCCCAAGCAGATCGTAAACAAACTGGCGGGTTGTCTCTTCTTGACCCAATCCAGGACCGATCAACATACCAGAATAGCGATCGCCCATTTCTTCGAGGACGATAGGTGCGGCCTCTTTAGAGATAACTCCCATGTCATGTGGCAGGAGTAACCATGTGGCTTCTGGTGTAGTTGATGCCAGCAAGCTAGTGACAGGTCGCGCCGTTGCAATAGACACGAGTCCCGCGCCTGTACGGTAAGCTGCCGAAGCTGAAAAGTGTACAGCCCCCACAAAATTAATCGACCCGGCAACGACCATTGCTCGGCCAAAGGATCGTTTGCTCGAGTTGAGAGGGCGTTCTGGCATGCGTTCTTTTACTGTCTGCATATCCAGCAAGGTATTTGTGACGGACTTTAGGGGCTTGACCTTATCCGTGATACCCAGGTTGGCGACTGTCAACTTGCCCACTGCGTCTGCCCCTGGGAACCGGATAAGTCCCGGCTTGGCCCCAATGAACGTCACAGTTTCATCAGCGAATAAGGCTGCACTATCGAGTTCGCCGCTGTCGAAGTCCAGCCCGCTGGGGCCGTCGATGGCCAGTACAAACGGTTTTTGAGGCTTAGCGGATGGAGTCGCAATGGGATTGATGGCCCATTGGTCATCGGACTGTTCCGTACTTTCATTTAGCCCACGTTTGACAGCCCGTAGCATCTGCGCGGCTTCATCCCGTAATGGCAGCTTAATGCCGATGCCAAACAATGCGTCGATGACCATATCCGATTGCGCGACCATATTGCGCAGCAGCCGCTTATCTTTATCATTCTCACTGAGTGCTATGAATATCTCGGCTTCTTTAGCGACCTGGATATAGGGGTCATCCTCAGCGCGCTCTTTCAACAAATAAAACCGAACTTCGGCTCTTTCATTGGCCTGCTTGATGAGCAGTCCCGTGACCAACCCATCACCGCCATTATTCCCTGGTCCTACTAGGATCGTCACGAAGGGGCTTTCGATTCCATTCAGCATAGCTAGAGCGCGGTTAGCGGCTGCTTGGCCTGCGCGCTCCATCATCTCTTTATAGCTGATACCTGCCTTATCGGCAGCTTCTTCAATCGCTCGTGTTTCCTTTGTGGTCGCCAATTTGATGACCATAAGATGCCTTTCTATGTATGCCTGATACCGATTTTAGCTTAAGAGGGGCAGCCTTGCGAAACAAAAACGCAGGCCGTAGCCTGCGTCAGAGTGTGTCGTGATGTATTGCTTAAAAGTCTCGATCAACGACTTGATTTGCCAATTCGATCAAGGCACTTCTAGCATGCGACTCTGGCAGCGTATTGATCTGCATGATCGCCATTTCAACCAGGCCTTTGGCCTGCATCCGTGCTTCTTCCAGGTAGTCGCCCTGCATCAGCTTGGACTTGACGCTTTCAATCGCATCGGCACCACTACCATTCTTGTGACCATTGGTCTGGGCGCTGACAAAGCCGCGTCCTTGTTCAATGTCGATGCCAGCCGTTTTACCCAGCTGAGCTTCGTCACCGACAATATCCAGAATGTCATCGACAATTTGGAATGCCAGCCCAATGTTATAGCTGGCGGATTGAACGGCTTCGATTTGTTGCGTGGTGGCATCTGCTAGGCGTGCGCCCAATTCGCCTGCTGCCTGGAATAGAGCAGCTGTCTTGAGCGCGATAATCTCAGCGTACTTAGAACGGGTAAAATCGCTGTTTTTAACCGCTTCAGCCTGTAGCGTTTCACCTTCTACCAGGGCAGTCGCAGCATCCGCTAAAATCTGGTTGAGCGTACCATAAGGGGCCATCAACTGATATACAGCCGTGAACAGAAAATCACCCGTCAGCAAGGCAAAGGTGCGTCCCCATTTTGCATTGACAGAAGGGCGACCCCGTCGCAGCACACCATGATCGTTGATGTCGTCATGAACGACACTGGCGGTATGCATTAGCTCGATAGCAGCAGCAGCCGGGGCTGCATAGTCATAATCAGTGCCACCCAGGGCCATATAACTGAGCATTGCTAAACGCGGGCGTATTCGCTTGCCACCTGCACTCAGGATATGCTGACTTGCTTCTCTCAACACAGTTACTTTGCTGTTGACGACGTTGAGCATAACGCGCTCAACGGCTTGTACGGCTGCGTCGATATCGGATGCCACCGGGTCAGTTGATAGGCGTTCTTGTGCCATTTGTGAAGTCATGCGCGATCACTGTACTCATTCAGTGTTAATTTGTTACGTTTAGAACTATCTAAACGTTATTCTACTTCATTTTCAGCCTAAGTCAACGAATGGGCGATACTGCTCATTACGCATTTAACTATAAGCGCAATTTTGCCGAACGTAAAAGAAAATGGGTGTTTTTATTCTGAGTGTAACGACTTCAGGAGATTAACTTATTTGGGTCGGCAATTTCAAGGAAGAAGTAGAAAATGCTTCCTTTTCCAGGCTCACTTTCCACGAATATCTCGGTATTGTGATGCTCCAGGATTAGCTTGACCAGGGCCAGCCCGGTTCCCATCCCGCCGTACTGGCGCGTCGTGGAGCCATCGACCTGGAAAAATAGCTCAAAAATGTCTTGTAGGCGCGCTTCCTCGATCCCAATGCCATAGTCTTTCACGCCGACATAGACATACTTATCTTCCCTGTGGGCGATGACATCGACATCATCTTTGCTGAACTTTAGGGCGTTATCGATCAACAAGCGCAGAACTGTCGCAAGTCCATTTTTCTGTGCAAGCACTGCTGGCAGATGGTCTTCGATCAGCAGCTTAACCCGCTCGGTTTCTTCCTTTGGTTTGGTCCGTGCCAGGTTCTTGACCGCAGCGTTGAGTGCACTATGCAAAATCATAGGGGCAAGCTCAATGTCCAGGCTGCTTCCCAACATCGTAATATTTTGCACAATGCTTTCCAGGCGTGACATGGCATTGGTAGCCATTTCTGCCAGCCGCTCATTGTCGCCTTTCATCTCTTCTGTGATGAGCGATACCGCCGCCTTTACCTGTAGGAGGGGAGTCTTCATTTCGTGGGAGACATTGCGAACAATAGCATTCTTCAGTAATTCGATTTCTTCCCCACGTTGTAGCTGTTGATCTAGCTTAGGCCGTAGCTCGTTTAGCTCGGCTCGCATAGCCAACATCTTTTTTAACTGCTGCTCAATATAGATAGGATGATTAGGGAGAACTGTGTCTGCATAGTGCTGGTTGGATTCAAGGAACTCATCCAGGTGGTCCGTTACCCAGACGAGCAAGGGGCGGTTCTTCAGCGCATGTAGTTGTTGATAGAGTTGCGTGGTCTGTGTATTGGGCACGCTGATAATGGCATCGAACACATCCCAGTCATTCACTGGGTTGACATCCTCAACCACCAGCACGTCAAATCCGTGCTTTTGCAAAAAGCTAACAATGTGTTCAGCTTGATGAATCGCTTCTGAGGCCAGAAGGATTTGTGAAAGTAAAGCCACTATAAGCCCTTAATACACTACGCCCACGCCAGCTTGTGAGAAGCTAACTAGTGTCATATTAGCACATGCTTCGATCAGATAAAAATCAGGCTTACTTAAGAAATGAGAGGATTTCTATCACATCTGATAGATGGCTCATTGTTGTATATATGCAGCCCTAACTTTTCCCCACTAATGTAAAGAATGTCATGAGAAGATTAACCATATATCTTACGAATATACCAGAACAGACTGTCACGCTGTTCGATGACAACTTACTCGTCATCGTCCTCAAGCGCTCGCCTGAATATCTCCAGACCGGGGTTATTTTCTCGGTTGATGTTACCGACATAAGGGTCTTCGATGGGTTTACCCGTTCGTTTGTCTTCGGCTGTGACCTCTATCTTTCGTGTCAGGCCCAGGAAACCTTTTTTGATCGTTAGCGTTAGCTCCATGTTGGGGTCTGCATTGGCCAGCAGAATATCCGGCACCGGGCAGCGGCTACAATCATTCGGATGCCAGCGTTCGCTGTCAGGGTTTTCTTTTGCCAGGCGACACTCTTGAATCTCTCTGCCGCGATGGAAGTCTTGATAATAGTGACGGCATTCTTTACCAGCCGGGGTACGCATCGTAAATCCTTAAACGTTTCAACTATCTGATGTATCCAGGGACTCGTCCAGCCATTTCTGTGTGATGCTTGCCAGATTATCCAATGGCCCCTGTTCGACCCTACAGTCTGGCAAAGCCTCCAGAAATTGTCTACCGTACTTCTTATGAATAATTCGGCTGTCGAATATGGCAACAATTCCGCGATCATCTCGCGTGCGGATCAAGCGGCCAAAACCCTGCCGGAAGCGCAGAACAGCATTTGGGACAGCAAAATTATTGAAGGCATCACTGTACGTATCAGAACGTGCAGCAAAAATGGGGTCTGTTGGGACGGCAAAGGGCAGTCGTGTGATGATCAGGGCGCTTAAGTCATCGCCCGGTATATCAACCCCGTCCCAGTAACTCCTTGTCCCCAGCAGGACAGCTTTTTCAGAAGACTTAAAGCGGTCCAGCAATGATTCTTGACTGTTGCCGGTGGCCTGGTCATAAACCACGATGCCACCTAGTGCTAGCCTGGGCGCGATACTGGCTGCTGTTTCCCGCAGTTGATTATAGCTTGTGAACAAGACCATTACTCGGCCTTGTAGCGCCGCCGCCAACGATATAATGCCGCGTTCCAGCGCTTTCTGGTAGTGGGGCTGGTTGGGTTCAGGAATATCTGTAGGTACGTAAACCAACGCAGACTTCTTATAGTCAAATACCGAACCCGTTGATTCCATCAACATGTGGTTTGCATGTAGACGCTCACTCATATAATCAAAACCGTTACCAGTCTTTAATGTCGCGCTCGTTAGTACAACAGTCTTTTTCTTATTCCAGAGATCATCTTCCAGGTATCGACCCACATTATGTGGTGCCATCTGGATAGCCACATAGCCCGTGTCACCCCGATAGTGTATCCAGTAAGCCCAGGCATCATTGGGTTGTAGGGCAAATTCATCCAACTGCTGTCGACGATCCGACAAGAATCGTGATGTCGCCGCCAGACTTGTGACATATTCGTTCAATAGGACCGATTCGTTCAGGCTCCCCAGGATGCCCAGAATATGCTTCATTGCATCGGCAATGACGTCAAAAAACTCAGCCAATTGCTGCCATTTGGCTTGCAATAGCTGGAATTCAGCGACTTTTCGTTGTGCAGGTGTGACGCGTATTTGTGACTTGTTCTGTTGACCCGTATCCTGCACATAATTGGCCAGCGATTCAAAATAGCGGGTGACTTGCTGCTGCATCGCCCGGATAGCCAGTTCAACATCCTGCACAAAAATTTCCAGCCGACTGCGCTCTTTGTCCGATGTATGCTCGCGCATATAGCGCAGAATGTCACCCAACAGCCCTTTGTTCATGCCGCCTAACTCAGCCAGACGTTGGGTCAACCGAATCTCATCAATCCGAACCATCGACCCGCTGGTGATGGCCCCTTCTAACTGGTGTGCCTCATCAATGATGATGTGCTCATACGCAGGCAGTGTATGGCTTTCATTTTTGGCATCTGCAACCAATAGGGCATGGTTAACGATGAGAATCCGCGCTTTTTCTGCTGCCACTTTGGCTTGATGATACGGGCAGGTTCCTCGCATTGTGACGGTACAGCGCTGGCTGGTGCAATCTTCATCTTGTGCGCTCAGTCGGCTCCAGATGTAATTTTCATTGCCACGTAGATTGAGTTCGCCTCGGTCGCCATTAGGGCGGCCATTAAGCCAGATCAGCAGTTTGATGACTGTCCTTAGCTCATCAATGCTGGTAGGCTGCCGTCGACGCATCGTTTCCAGTCGTCGCGGGCACAGGTAATTGGCACGGCCCTTCATGACGGCTGGTGTAAATGGCTCGTCGAGTGCGTCTTGCAGCAGTGGAATATCGTGCTCAATAAGTTGATCCTGAAGCGTAATCGTATTCGTGGAAACTACGACGCGCGACTGGTTTTTTGTGGCCCACAACACGGCAGGAGTCAGGTAGGCCAGTGATTTGCCAATGCCTGTTCCGGCTTCGATGATGACTTGTTGCTGCTCGTTAAAGGCGCGTCCGACAGTTTCAGCCATCGCAACCTGTTGCTCACGATGCTCATAATTAGCGATGGACTGTGCCAATTGACCGTCTGGACCCAACACGCTATTAATCTCGGCCAGGTCAATAGCTGCCAGATCGACGGGCAGCGTAGGTGTGGCCTCTGGTAGGTCAAAAGCTTCTTTGGCATCGGCGTCTATTGTGACCTGAGGTGTGTCAGCATCGTCACTGGCAATCTCTAGCAGCGATTCAAAGAAAATGCGCAGCGGCCAGTCCACGCCTTGGCTATAGCGAACGATTTCCTGTACCAGCGACTTCGGCAGTGTCTTGGCAGTTTCCCACATCTTGATATACAGACGCGCAGTTGCACGGGCATCATCCAACGCGCGATGGGCATTCTCTAGCTCAATATTCAACTGCTCAACCAGCGATCCCAGACTGTAACTGGGCAAGGTCGGGTTGATAATCGAAGTGACTTCGATAGTGTCGATAGCCAGATTACCACTCAGCAGACCAAAGCGTTTTAAGAAGCTCACATCGAAAATGGCATTGTGGGCGATAACGGGGGCATCCCCAATGAAATGCGCGATGTCTGGCAAAATCGTCGCTAAAGTGGGGGCACCTCGCAGATCTTTTTGTTCGATGCCGGTGATGTAGGTTGTTTCTTGAGGGATAGCGAAACCGGGGTTTACCAGGGTGCTGTATTCGTCGGTAATCACGCCATCGACGATGCGTACAGCACCTATTTCAATTATTGAATCGGTTTCTACATCGAGGCCAGTAGTTTCCAAATCAAATGCGACGAGTTCGCCTCGCATGTAGGGCTCCAGTCATTGGCGAAAGGCTTAAATAATCATCTTCTGAGTATAACATAACACCCCTGCGTGGATAGCAGGGGTGTTGATGAATTACAGTGCGTGCTCAAGACGAGCGTTGTTTATTCGCTGCTTGTTTCTGTTGCTTCTTCGGTAGTAGCATCATCGGCTGTATTTGCTTCGGCATCGTCAGAACTTTCCTCATCGGAGCTTTGTTCGTCATCCGTAGCGCCTTCTTCGGTTGATGCCTCATCGGTTTCGTCGGATACAGCTTCGTCGCTGGTATCAGTCGCTGGGGCTGCTGCCATTTCGGATGCTTCCACGAATTGGCGCTCCAGGTCCTGGCGAATGCTGGGTAGCTGGTTCAGATTGATGCCGACAAGCCCACTGCCTTGTAGCATGGCTGCATTGGCATCGTCAAACAGCGTCCAGATAGCGGACTGCACGTTGACATTTGCCAGTGAGGATTGTGCCACGATCAATTGGGCCGATTCTGTCAGGGGGTAGCTGCTATCTTCGATGGTAGCTTCTGATGGTGTGACGCAGCCACTACCGGCATCAACCGCCACAAGCTGAATGCCTGTTTGGCCATTGTTGACGACGCGCTGGTAGTCTGTCCAACCCATGTAGGTGATGCCGCCTTCGACATTGGCCGTAGCCGCTGCGCGATACAGGGTATCCGCGAAGACATTTGCATCATCACGCAAAGGTGGGATGGGCTGCGCAGATTCCACCAATAGATCGCCGTAGACATTGCCAAGCGACGGTGCAAACAGCGTCACGTCTTGGTCGGGGAAGTCACCGGGTAGGGTGCTCCAGTTGCTGATGTTCTCACCCTCTGCATTGACCGACCACAGGGTTGTGATGTCTTCAGTTGTCAGGCATGCTGCAAAATCATCATTCGCATTCGATACCAGCACTGCCGCACGGGTGCCCATTGGAATCGTAACAGGGACGATTTCATTGGCATCACAAGCTGCTGCTTGTTCATCCGTCAAACCGACTGAGGCCAGTATGAAGTCGACTTCACCGTTACAGAGGCGTCGAACGCCAGCGTCGTTGCCTTCAATCTGGTATTGAACGCTGAGTTCTGGCTGGGCGGCTGTCAACTGTGATAGGGCATTGTTCACATAATCGTAGCCGACACCTGTACCACCAACGGCAATTTCACCGCTCAAAGCTGCCGGTATAGCGAATGTTGTTTCGGCAGTCGTGAATTGGCGACCATCGGTTGTTTCCCCAGCTAGGACAGATGCATTGATAGCCATTGCATTTTCAGAGATGGCGACAAATTCATCAGATGTCGCGACAGTTTCGTTATCGGCAGTCAGCGTCGTCAAGAAGCCTTCTGAGGCATCTTGAGCGCTGGCTTCTACGTAGAGCAGGACAGGCGTCCCAAGCGTGTAATTCGATGCTTCAAAAGCTTCTGCTGTGGGTGTATAGCAGCCTGTGCCTGCAGTCAGGTCATTGAGCTGCAAAACGCGCACACCCTCTGCTGCCTGGGCAACGGGCAGCGATACCAGACCGAGCGCACCTGTTGTTTCACTCACAGCCGCGACGATCTCGTCTTCGCTGGTTAGGGTTGCATCCGCACGGAAACCATCGCCACTGACGAATGCGTCTGCAATCGCGTATTGCCGGGTCATCATTTCTGGCAAATAAACAGAGAGTTCAGGGGCCGGGGTCGCTTCTTCGCTTGCGTCTGCATTGACTTCAACAAATGTTGACCAATCCATGACGCTGCCTGTTGCCGACGGCGCCAGCATGATGTCTAGCTCGGCGGTTGTCAGGCAGGTTGGCATTGCGTCGTCTTCTTTGACAATCGCGGCGGCGACATCGTTCGCAACCAGTAGTTCGATGTAGCTAATGCCATTTTCCGCACAGAGTGTGTCTTCCATGCTGTTGATCGCCCGTATAGATGCGACCATGCTGGCCTCGCCTGCACAAAACTGCTGGAAGCCCGCATCGGTACCCGTAACCTCAACATTGAGCGATTGTTCCGCCGCTGTGGCCAAATCTTCTAAGAGCGGGAGCGCAATGCCACTGCCAACAAGACGTTGGGCATCGTCCTGTGCTGTAAGCGTAAATGTCGTTAAGAGCGCCAGGATCACAACGCAGATAATGGCCATTATCTGGCGGGCGCTTTGTGGCCATCGTGCCATTTACTAATTCTCCTTAAGCGGCATAGTATAATAGAGTTCTATCAGACGTTTGATTGTACTGCGAGCATCAGGAATGTAAAGCCGCACTTGTCCGGGCTTCTACTTCCTGGTGGCGCATCTGCTGACATATTAGGGAGCTTATGGACAATACACAACCGAGTGTGTTCGATATGGTCGGTGGTGAACCCACTTTTCGCAAACTCGTGGATCTTTTCTACGCCAAAGTAGAGGCTGATCCCGATCTCAGGCCGCTATTCCCGGATGATCTCGAACCGGGCAAGCACTGGCAGTATCTGTTCCTGATGCAATATTGGGGTGGTCCAGGGCAATATGCCGCCGAACGTGGCCATCCACGCCTACGTATGCGCCACGCCCCCTTCGCCATTGATGCTAGCGCGCGTGATGCCTGGGTGCGTCACATGCACACTGCGATTGACGAAGTGGGTATCCAAGAACCTGCGCGTTCCATGATGCGAGATTACTTTGATCGCGGTGCGACCTTCATGATTAACCACGATGGCCCTCCAGGTGAAAACCAGTCATGACCAAGACACGTCGCCAACGATTGGCCGAAGCCGAAGCACAGGCCAGCGAACCACAGCAAAGGATAGGGCCTTTTGCTTCCATGTCGAACGCATTGGCAAATTTGGCTTCCCGATTCATCCAACGCCCACGCTTGCTGCGGATCATATTGGTTGCGCTCATCGCCCTGAGCTGGGTAATGCTCGTCTTCCCGCTGGTGGACCTGGTTTATTTCAACTACTTTTTTGATGTCGAGACACGCGCTGTGCCTGCCTACGTCACGGCGGGCATTGGCTTGCTGATTTATATGCTGGGTTGGTATTGGCTGGTTGGCACAGTAGGACTCAGAGATCGTATGCGGGCGCGGCCCGTCGCTGGGCTGTACTTGCTATTGGGATTGCTGGTTTTTGTAGTTGATGTATGCTTAGTGATCTATGGGCTTGTGTCCCAGTACTACGTGGCTCAATAAGGAGTAATCCACATGGCACGACAGATAGGTAGAGTGGCCCTGGTCGTTATCTTGTTGTTTACAGCAGCGTGTACCCCAAATGATGGCGATACATTGCCGACGAGCGCCGCCTTGCCAACGGATGACCCTGCAACGGAAGTGCCTGTAGAAGAAGAGGCCACGCCAACCGCGGAAGTTCTGCTCGCGACTGCCGAGAATCTGCGCCCCACATTGCCGCCAACCTTCACGCCTACCGTAGAAGGCGATAGCCAGGAAATAGATGACACGGACGATGCATCTGCATCACAGCCCAGTAATCCGACCAGTACACCGTCCTCGGAGACTTCTAATCCGCCACCCGTCACCAGTGGCGAACGCCCAGCCTGTGTTGACTTTGAAGTTGACTTGCAAGAATCGACTTCAACGTTCGCATTAGGTACACAGCCTGTCGCTGCCTGGACGTCAATTGACGGTGCCGAGTCCTACTTTCTTGAACTGAGCAATCAGTCCGGCTTCGTCATCCTCACGGACATCTACATTGCTGAAACAACCTACACATTTGATGCCGACCTGTTCGAGGATGCCCAGGCCTACGGCTGGAGTGTCTATCCGCTGGATGCCAACGGCGATCAAATGTGCTTCACGCGCGGCTCAGAAATGGTCGTTCAGGACTAGCTACTCTTGTTTTGGGTTCAAGATATATTGATTGAATGCTTCCGCTGTCCAGGGTAGGGCCTGCTGGAAGAAGTGATCGTAAATGGCCTGGGCATACACGCGGATTTCATATTGTGCATCCTGGGCCATGCGTAGACGCAAAAAGTGCATCAAATTGTGGGCATCAATCTTAGTGACCCACGTATAGTAGACACTGAACCCTGGCAAAAATAGCCGTGCCATTTCTTTTGAAACTCCCTTGTCCAGCGCATTCTGATAATGCTGGAAACCCGCTTCGTAGTGGGCGATCAGATCAGCCGTCAGCGCTTCGCCATCAACATCTTCTAACTGGCCCTCACTGGCTTGCTTATTATCTTTCGACTGCCGCCGCCAGATATCTGGTACATAAAAATCAGATTCTTCAAAGGGCGTGTAGCGCCCGGATTGGGCGTTCATGTTCCAGGTGCGATGCCGGACCCACTGCCACCATGTCACCAGGGGCGCTCGTACTCGGAACTTGAATTCAACCATTTCAAAAGGTGAGGTATGCCGATGGCGTAGGAGATAAAAGAGCAGCTTCTTGTCGCGCGTATCGCCTTTGCTTTCTCCCAGAAAGCTAACGCGAGCTGCGTTCACAATGGCCAGATCTCCTGAAATATCGGTGCTGGGGTGGGGCATCAGGTCGACAAGCTCAATCCAACCTTTGTCGAGCACATCCACACGTTTGCCGATGATAGTTTCACTCACAAGTTTCTCCACTGTATGTAGCAAGGATAAGTAGAAACGAGAAACGGTGCAATCCTAGTTACTGAGCATTTGTAGCGCCATGCGTAAGCGTTCTTGTTCGTCGTCAGGGGCATCATTCGGCAGCGATTGAATAGCCGTTTGTGCTTCCACTACGCTAAAGCCTAAGGCAATTAGCGCATCCATGACATCGCTGTTGACATCGCTGACGCCCGATTCTGGCACAGCATCCAGTCCAACGGGTATCTTGTCTTTGAGTTCAAACAGAATCTTCTGGGCCGTTTTCTTGCCGATGCCCGGTACGCGCGTTAGGATTTCTGAGCGCTCACTGATGATGGCCTGCCGTAAGTTGTCGATATTCAGGCTGCTGAGGATGGTGACGCCCAACTTAGGCCCGACGCCGTTGATTTTGATGAGCGTATCGAATAGATCGCGTTCCTGCGGTGTGGCGAAACCAAACAACGTCAGGGAGTCCTCACGTACGATGAGGCGCGTCTGTAAGCTCACTTGCTGCCCGATCTGACACTTCTCCAGGGCAGACCGTGTCGCAATCACTTCAATACCGATGCCACCCACTGTGATGACGGCAAGTTGTGCATCTTTGTAATCCACATAGCCGCTGATACTCGCAATCAAAAGCTTGCCCTCTAAGTCAGGTCGTCGTAAGCACTAGGATAATGGCTTGTATGAATATCCGTGATGGCAACAGCCAACGCATCGGCTGCATCATCAGGCTTCGGAATCTTCTCTAGATTGAGCAGCAGGCGCACCATCTCCTGCATCTGCGCTTTATCCGCACCACCATAACCGGAAATTGACTGTTTAATCTGGTTTGGCTTGTATTCATTAATTCGGATTTGCGCTTGTTGCAGGGCCAACAAAATGCATCCTCGGCTTTGGGCAACGGTTATAGCTGTCGTCACGTTCCTGGCGAAGAACAACTCTTCCACGCCTGCGCTTTGTGGCTGGTAGGTCTCGATGAGATCGCTCAACTCATTGAAAATCGTTTCCAGCCGTTCGGGCATTGGTGTCTTGGCCGGGGTACGGATAACGCCATAATGAATGGCTTCCAACGAGCCATCATTGTGTTCTTCGACGAACCCATACCCGACGATGGCTGTTCCCGGATCAATCCCTAATGAGAGCATACAAAGCGCTTACTCACTATCAAAGGCCATGGCGACTTCGTCAGTAATATCGAGGTTTGACGAAACGCTCTGCACGTCATCCAACTCTTCGAGTTTATCTAGCAGGCGCATATTTTGTACAGCTTTGGCAACAGGCAGCGATGATTCATTCTGTGCGAACCAGCGCAGCTCGCCATCCTCGACATCGTATTTGGCTTCGCGCAGGGCACCTTCCACGGCACCATAAGCATCACGCGGTGTATAGACGATGATGACTTCATCTTCTGGCACGACGTCTTCTGCACCGGCATCGGCGGCGATAAGGAACAGCTCGTCGAAATCGACATCATCAGCTTTTACGGTGATGTAGCCCTTCTGCTCGAACTGCCACGCCACTGAACCATTGCTGGCCAAGCTACCGCCATTCTTATTGAAAGCGTTCTTGACTTCTGCCAGCGCGCGGTTCTTATTGTCCGTTAGCACCTCGACAATGAAAGCGATACCGTCAATTCCATAACCTTCGTAGGTAAACTCTTCGAGCTGCCCACCCTCTAGTTCGCCCGTGCCTTTCTTAATCGCACGTTCGATGTTGTCTTTTGGCATGTTGGCTGCTTTGGCTTTTTCAACAGCCAGGGATAACCGTGGATTACTATCTTCATCGCCGCCACCTTCGCGTGCTGTGATGGTCAACTCTTTTGCAAGCCGTGTGAAGATCTTGCCGCGTTTAGCGTCAACGGCTCCCTTTTTGCGCTTAATAGTCGACCATTTACTATGACCAGACATATAGATTGCTCCGTGATTTTGTTGCAGGAATTAACTGTGGTTTCGCTTCTGATTATACAACAAAATGGCACAGTGATTAGGGGGAGGCTGTGCTATAATGTCGGCCCTGAGTGTACGATTAGCATCGAATGAATTTATGACCGAGCAACAGACTATGACCGATACGACGAACGAAAACGAAGTTGGAATTCCAATGGGGCGTATTACCTGGGGGGTTCTGGTGACGGCTTTTGTCGTCTTCTGCATGATCTGTCTGGCAAGTACCATCGGTCTCTATGGATTTATTTTTCGTAGTACTGTGCCCATGTCTGCAACGCTTCAGATTAGCCGAGGGACAGCTCTCGTCACTAATGCCGATGTCACTGAACGCGGCTATCGTGCGGAAACAACTTTGCCGACGCGCCCGGTTGTCATCAACAACAGTGCCCAAACCCAGAGCGTGCTGGTTTTTGGAAGCGCCGACCCAGAGCGCGGTCCGTTAGCCTTGTTGACCTTGCAGGACAATAGCGAAATTCGGCTGCTCAGTGCGGAGCATCCGCGTTTCTCATGGTCCGTTCTCAGATCAGAAATAATCCTCGATTCGTTTGACGGTGAACTAGACATCTTTGTTTTTGACAGAGGCAATGAATTAAGTGATATTCGCATTATTGATGTTGCTGGGAACCGTGTCGATATTCTTGACACAGGGCGTTATGTGATAAGCAGCGTCAATAATCGCATGTATGTTGATACCCGTGAAGGTAACGCGATTATCTTCGCCACTGACGAGCGCTCTGCCGTTTCTGTGACGTCGGGTCAACAGTATCGTGTCGGTGGTGACCTCAATAATCCCTCCCGTGTAACGACATATCGTGAGAACCTCATTGACAAAGGGCTTTTCGCCTTTATCCAACCCAGTGTTGTGGATGATGCTCAGTATCTACCTTATCCCTGGGGTTGTGAAGTTCGTCAGGACAATCTGCCGAGCAGTACCTATACGATGGATTACTGGGAAGGGCGGCGTGCAGTCCGCTATACCCGTGGCAATGGGGCAGAGTCCCACGGTGAAACCAATTGTTCACAGAGCTTTGGTCCTGATGGTGTCTCGCTACAAGGCTATACCTTCCTGGAGATAGAGACAACGGTTCTGATTAATTACCAGTCGCTCAGCAAATGTGGCCAGGAAGGCAGTGAGTGTCCCCTCATGCTGCGCCTGCGCTTCGAGACTGAAGATGGCGGCACTTTTGAATGGATTCAGGGCCTTTACTATGCTGATGACCCCAACCGCGACTACCCAAACCAGTGTAGTGGCTGCTTGCAAGCCAATCTCCAGATGAATCAAAAGGTCTGGTATACTTATCGATCCGATAATTTGATCGCGACATTGTCAGCCGCAGGTTATCCGCCCTTAACGAGCATCAAGGACATCAAATTCTATGCATCCGGCCACGATTATGATGTTTTTGTCAGTGAGTTGGGCCTATATCGAGGTTGGGTAGACGTTGTTCCTCAGGTGAGTCAAGCCGAGTAGCGACCGCCTATCTCAGTCGACCCGCTTCTCGGAACGAATACCATGTGCTATGGCCAATGATAATGTGATCAACCACATCAATATCGAGCATATCACCTGCGCCAACAACCGCTTTCGTAATGTTCCTATCATCGGCTGATGGGGACGGATCGCCCGATGGGTGGTTGTGCAGCAATATTATCGCTGGACACTGCTCAACAATGGGCAACCTGAACAATTCAGCAATGCGAATAAGCGAGGCATTGACGGTGCCCGTTGTCACAGTACGGATCGCCTTGACGTGCTGTGCCGTATCCAACAGCATAATGCGCACTTGTTCCTGTTTAAGTTTCTGCATATCCTCCACGAGTTTCACAGCTTGTGCGGCATTACGAACTTGAGGCTGCTCATGCGGCATATGCGCGTTAAGTCGTCTAGCCAGTTCAACGGTCGCCAGGATTTGTGCGGACTTGGCATCACCCAATCCACTGATTTCTTTGAGTTGTGTCGCAGAGGCTTGCGCCATTCCTGCTAACCCATCGAAGCGCGCTAGTAAGCGTGTTGCCAGTTGGATTACATTCTCATTCGGTGTGCCTGTTCGCAACAGAATCGCCAGCAACTCACTATTGCTGAGCCGATCTGCTCCCTGATGAAGTAATCGCTCCCGTGGCCGTTCGTGATCCGGTAATTCGCGTATGCGTAACGAATCGTGTTGTGTCATGAGTATGTGCTCATAAGCAGTCAATGCGTTCAGTGTAGCATACAAGAGCAGCGCGTTGCGTGCACAATATGTCACTGCTATACTGCACACATCACTTTACGTATCACTTTCAACCAGTGTCAGTCAAATTGGCTGTTTGCAATAAGCAATAGGGCATTAGGCAACTATGGAAAATCTTGATTCGGGGCTGTTGATTGCACTTGTCTATGGCGGTGTTGTTCTCGCAGCATTCTGGTTAGCAATGATTATCTGGGCATATCGCGATATGCGGTCGCGCTCCCGCGATGGGATCGCCAGCATTCTCGTTGGCATTATGGTCGCTATCCTGACGATACCCGGCCTGTTTATCTATATCATGCTGCGCCCCAGGGAAACCCTGTCAGAAGCCTATGAGCGGTCTTTGGAAGAGGAAGCGTTGTTACAGGAAATTGAGGAGAAGCCCCACTGCCCCGGTTGCGCTCAGCGTGTCGACCCGGATTGGCAAGCTTGCCCAACCTGCCACACACGTTTAAAGCGGCCTTGTGCGGTTTGTAATCATCTACTGGAACTTTCCTGGGAGATTTGCCCGTACTGTGCGGCCTCCCAGAATCAGTACATGCCCGATGACACAGTGATTAACACCTCACGTCACATCAGTCGGCGCGCACCAGAGCCGCCTGCCATCTCCAATAAGTGGCTGGCTAACGATCCAACTGCATCCGCAGATAGCGCGTCCGATATGCCCCAATATGTTGATGACAATTACTAAGTAGGGGTAGTGCGTTTAGATTTCGCCCTGTTCACCCACACGATGAACTTTTAAGAAGTTTGTTTGGCCGGCGATGCCGAACGGCACCCCTGCAATGATAACTAACAGGTCGCCGCGATGCACATGTTCGGCATCGTGGGCTGCACGCACCGTCACGATGATCATTTCATCGACAGTGTTGAATGAGGCCACATGGAAAGCATGTACACCCCATACCAAAGCCATACGTCGATAGGTACGTTCGACAGGCGTCATACATAAGATGGGGGTCGTTGGACGTTCGCGGGCGACTCTGCGGGCAGTATAGCCCGATAGTGTCGTGGTGATGATTGCTGTAGGATGCAGTGCCTCGGAAATATGGAAGGTTGCTTCGCCTATGGCATTCGATACCGTTTCATGATTGACTGTCGTTGTTTCTGCGACATCAAAAACGTAGCGGTCGTTTCGCTGGTTCCCAATTTCTTTCTCCGCAGTAATGGCAATATTCGCCATCACTTCCACAGCGCGCACCGGGAATTTGCCTGCGGCACTTTCGGCGCTCAGCATGACGGCATCTGTTCCGTCGAGGATCGCGTTGTACACATCGCTGGCTTCCGCACGGGTTGGTCGTGGGTTGCTCTTCATGGATTCCAGCATTTGTGTGGCGGTGATGACAGGTTTTGCTGCCGCGTTACACAGTTGGATGATCCGTTTCTGTTCCAGCGGGACACGCTCTGCCGGGGTTTCGACGCCCAGGTCACCACGGGCGACCATAATGCCATCGCATAAGGCGATGATCTCTTCGATATTCTCCAGAGCTTCGCGCATCTCGATTTTGGCGATGATAGCCGCGTCACCGTTGAAGAAATTCATCAACCATTTGAGCTGCCGAATGTCATCGGCCTTACGCACAAACGACATGGCGATGTAGTCTGTATCCTGGCTCAATGCGAATTCGATATCCGCGCGATCTTTTTCAGTGATCGCTGACAGCGTCAACGTGGCATCGGGGGCGGAAACACCCTTGCGTGATGTCAATGGCCCACCAATGACGACCTCACAGCGGACCTGCCTTGCACTCGTTTCTGTGACAGTCATCTGGAGATTGCCGTCGTCGAGCAGCAATGTCGAACCAGCACTCAAGTCCTGCATGAATTCTGGGTGAGGTAGCGAGATAAGACCATCTTCGCCGGGGACATCATCCAACGTAAACGTGATGGTGTCCCCGGTTTTTATCATTAGGGGTTCGTTGGCAACCGTACCTATTCGGATTTTCGGGCCTTGGATGTCGCACAAAATAGCGACATTGATGCCTTCTTCGGCAGCGATTTTCCGAACGGCCTCAATTGCTTTGCCATGCGTTTCATGGTCGCCATGAGAGAAGTTGATGCGTGCCACATCCATACCGGCGCGCAGCATCTGCCGGATAATCTCTGGATCACGCGATGCGGGTCCCAGAGTGGCGACTATTTTCGTACTTTTGCTGTTTAACGGACGCGGCACGGAATTCCCTTTCTTGTATGACGACTTCGCCTGATAGCGATAGATTTAGATATCCATATTGAGGTTTGCGAATGCGGCTGGTCCAGCGTACTTTGCGGCGCTGCCGAGCATTTCCTCAATACGCAGTAACTGGTTGTACTTGGCGACACGGTCGGTACGGGCTGGGGCACCAGTCTTAATCTGGCCAGCGTTCAGGGCGACAGCCAGGTCGGCAATGGTGTTGTCTTCTGTTTCACCGCTACGGTGGCTGGTGACAACGGTCATATTATGGCGCTGTGACAACTGTGCTGAGGCGAAAGCTTCTGTCAGCGAGCCAATCTGGTTGACCTTAAACAGCAGGGCGTTCGCGGCCTTTTCACGAATGGCACGTTTGACTTTGTCGGTGTTTGTAACGAGCAAATCGTCGCCAACGATCTGGACGCGATCGCCGATACGGGCTACCAGCTTGGACCAGTTTTCCCAGTCATTTTCGTCGAGGCCATCTTCAATCGAGATGATCGGGTAACGGTCGCACCAATCGGCCCAGAATTCGACCATTTCTTCGCCGGTCAACTTCTTGCCTTCAATATCGAGGTTGTAGTAACCGTCGCTGTAGATTTCGGACGCGGCTGGGTCAAGTGCAATGAAGATTTCTTCGCCAGCTTTGTAACCCGCTTTGTCGATAGCTTCCATAATGACGTCCAGGGCTGCTTGATTGCTGCCCAGGCTCGGTGCGAAACCGCCTTCGTCACCAACGGCTGTGGAGAAGCCTTTGTCGTGGATAACCTTTTTCAGGGTATGGTAGATTTCAGCACCCCAGCGCAGGGCTTCACGGAATGTCGGGGCGCCAACAGGCATCACCATAAATTCCTGGAAGTCTGTGCTGCCAGCCGCGTGCTTGCCGCCGTTCATGATGTTCATCATCGGTACTGGCAGGACGTGGGCATGTGCGCCACCCAGGTAAGCGTAAAGGGGCAGGCCCAGGCTGTTTGCAGCCGCGTGGGCAACGGCCATCGAGACGCCGAGGATGGCATTGGCACCCAGTTTGGCTTTGTTAGGTGTGCCGTCCAGTTCGAGCATAAATTCGTCGATTGCTTTTTGCTCATAAGCGCTGATGCCGATGAGTTCTTCCGCGATAACGTCATTGACCGAATCGACAGCTTTCAGGACGCCTTTACCGCCGAAGCGGGATTTGTCACCGTCGCGTAGTTCAATGGCTTCGTATTCGCCGGTCGATGCGCCGCTGGGCACGATTGCACGGCCAAAGCCGCCATCTTCCAGGCTGACCTCGACCTCGACGGTCGGGTTACCACGAGAGTCCAGTACTTCGCGAGCATAGACATTCTCAATGATAGACATGGATTTTGTCTCCTATGGTTTTATTGGATGTTGGATTCTGTGCCAACAGGTCCCTCCCAATATTGCTCGTATCATAATACATAATTCCAGCCGGATTCACCACCACGGGGAGTGCATCCTGACAAAGCCATAAACGTTTATTAAAATACAAGGACCAGTTGGTGCTAAAGGACACCCTTTAACCGTGACCAAACGCAACGTATATCTTGACCATTCCGCGACAACGCCCACCGACCCGCGCGTCGTCGAAGCCATGCTGCCGTACTTTTCCGAGCATTTCGGTAATGCATCGTCCATCCATCAGTTTGGCCGTCAGGCTGAACGCGCCATAGAAGATGCCCGACAAACCATTACCAACATACTGAACTGCCAACCCAATGAAATTGTTTTTACCAGCGGTGGCTCTGAGAGTGACAATTTAGCCATACGTGGCTTTGCCACTGTCGCCAGGGCTGCTGGTAAAGGCAATCATATCATCACATCGCCAGTAGAGCATCCGGCAGTGACGCGCACCATCCAACAATTAGTAGACTACGCTGGGTTCACCAGTACCATTCTGCCTGTTGATGAACTAGGTCAGGTGAGCATTATCTCACTTGAGGATGCCATTCGTGATGATACCATCTTGACGAGTATCGTGTATGCCAATAACGAAATTGGTACGCTTTCTCCTCTGACACAGCTTGCTGAGATCACGCAGAAGCACCATGTCGCTTTTCATACCGATGCCGTGCAAGCTGGCGGCCAGATGACGCTCGATGTTGAGGAGCTCGGCGTGGATATGCTGAGCCTGTCCGCCCATAAATTCTATGGTCCCAAAGGTGTTGGCTTGCTTTATGTCCGCGATGGCATTGACCTGATCCCCAGTCAGAGTGGGGGCAGCCATGAGCGCGGTCGTCGCGCTGGGACGCAGAATACCCCCGGTATCGTCGGTATGGCCAAAGCCCTGGAACTTGCCTATTCAGACCGGGATGCACGCATACAGCATCTGGCCCAAATGCGCGATCAATTGATCGATGGTATTCTTTCGGGTTTTTCGCATAGTCATTTATCAGGTCATCCAACCGAACGCCTGCCTTCCCATGCCAGTTTTGTCTTTGACGGGGTAGACGGCAATAAACTGCTTATGCATCTCGATATGAAGGGGGTAGCTGGCAGCAGCGGCAGCGCTTGCAAAACGGGCAATCCAGAGCCATCTGGCGTACTGCTTGCCCTGGGCTATGATCGCCAAAAGGCGCTCAGCAGCCTGCGTCTAACTGTTGGCCTACATACCACCCAGGAAGACGTAGAATACGCCATTAGGGCCGTTTCAGAGTCCGTTACCACACTCCGCAAATTGAATTCGACTGTGAAATCATCATGACATCTGTAGATAAGCGCGTCGTCGTCGCCATGAGTGGCGGCGTTGATAGCTCCGTTGCCGCTGCATTGCTAGTAGAGCAGGGCTATGAAGTCATTGGCATGATGATGCGCCTGTGGTCGGACGAAGCGATGGGTGGGGCAGATCACAACCGCTGCTGCACCCCGGAGCAAATGGCCGATGCTGAGCGCATCGCCAATCATCTCGGCATTCCTTTTTATGTTCTGGATACCAAAGACGTATTCCGCGCAACTGTCGTTGAGTACTTCATCAACGGACATCGCCAGGGCATTACGCCGAACCCCTGTATGGAGTGCAATCGGCATATTCGCTTTGATTACCTGCTAAACAATGCACTTGCTCTCGATGCTGATTATTTGGCGACGGGCCACTATGCCCGTATCCATCAAGCAGAAAGTGGCAAATTCGTGCTCAAAAGTGGTATCGATGACAACAAAGACCAGAGTTATGTCCTCAGCGTGATGGGGCAGGAACAACTCTCGCAGACACTATTCCCAGTAGGTGAGTATCCCAAGCACGAAGTACGCGCCCTCGCAGCCAAATTTGGATTGCGTGTGGAGAGCAAAAAAGATAGCCAGGATTTGTGCTTCCTCGGCAAGAATGACTATCGTGATTTTCTGGAGGTGCATGCACCGGAGATCATGCAGCCCGGTCCGATTGTCTTCCGCGATGGCACGCAAATCGGTGAGCATCATGGACTGGCGAATTACACCATTGGCCAGCGTAAAGGCTTGGGACTCAGTTACAAGGACCCACTGTACGTCATTGCCATGAACCCTTACCGAAATGCCTTGATCGTAGGCACGCGCGATCAACTCGGCAAAGATGAATTGGTCGCTACGCGCTTCAATTGGGTTAGCGATGAGGCACCTGTTGGCGAGAGTTTTGCTGCTCAGGTCAAGATTCGCTACAAAGCAAAAGCACAGCCCGCAAACGTGACTGTGCGCTCAGAGTCGGAAATTCATGTGCGCTTTGATGAGCTTCAGCGTGATATTACCCCTGGGCAGGGCGCCGTCGTCTACGATGGCGAAATTTGCTTGGGCGGCGGCATCATCCAGTCGGCAGATGTTGCCAACTAGCAGATGTCGCTATGGTTAAACACCCATCATGGCCATTCGGATCGGTTCGCCAAACAGAAGCATCAGAATAGTTGCCAGCACGATATACGGGCCATAGGGGAGTGCCGTAAACGCCGAGTACCGACTTCCCAATAGTGACCGCGCGACGATATATACCAACGCGCCAATCGCGCCGAAAATGACTGTCAGGAACAGCGCCACGATGACATGGGCCGCGCCGACCATCAATCCGGTCAGTGTGATCATCATGACATCGCCATAACCGAAGGCGACCGTGTTGATTTCCTCTCCGCGCATTTTGCCCATCAAATAGGTGAACAAAAAGCCACCTTTGTAAAACAGATAGAACGTCACAAAGCCAATCAGTCCACCAATCAGAGCATTAGGTAGGCTCGGCTGCGGCACAGGCAGTAAAACAGCATCAATCAGCGCGATGATTGCTGAGGGTATGATGACCACAAATAGGATCAACTTGTGCTCAATGTCGATCACGATGATCAATGCCATGATCGCCATATAAATGTACCAGAAGACCTGCTGCGCAAAGGGCACATCGTATTGCTGTGCGGCCATGTACGCGATCAACATCAAAATAATCGTCAGGAATTCGGTCGCTGGGTAGCGCCAGGATAGCTCGTTCGACGGATCATATTCACGGTTACGCTTCGTGTTAGGTTTGCCACCCTCAGGGGCACGCTGGTTAAGCACATAAGCCAATATGCCTGACCAGGCCGTAACCGGACGCGGGCTGCCATCAGCATAAACAGGCAGCGCTGGGTTACGCCGATAGGGGAGTTCATCGGCCAAGGCGTTGACAAGAATGCCGGCTACCCAGCCGACCAAAATGATGATGACGATTTCAAATAGCATGTTGTGTGCTCCGTGCGAATCACCGGAACGGATTGGTCAGATCCGGTGGCGGGGGCAGTAATGTCACTGCCAGGGCAATCAGAATCATGATAGTGATTACTGCTGCTAGTATAATGGCAACCTGCTGTGCTTTGGATAAACGTTGAGGATCGTCAAAACGGACTTTCCGCTTATCCACCAGGATGGGCACGGAGCTGATGTCTTGATTCTGGATAGTCCAGGCTTTCATCAATAGCGCGCCAGCTTGTCGACCTACGACGACATGACAAACATGAGGCCAGTTCTGGCCAAGCGCGGTGATATCCTGCTTGGATACTATCAATTTGCCATTCGGATGGCTGTGATACGTCGCAATGATGTCGTTTTCGCTGAGGTCAATTTGCTTCAGCACTCGTAACAGCTCAGCCGCATTCATCTGGAAAGAGCTGCTTTTCACTGGCGCGTCGTTTGCGATAGGGAACACTTGTGTGATGTTCTGTGTGTTACCTGCTAGCAAACCACAGACTTCTTCATTGGGGTGCGCATCAGCCTGTTTCGCGATTTGAACAGCAACCTCACGAGAAATGTAAAGCGCTCTCGGTGGGGGAGCATCAATGTTGTTAGGCATCAGCAGTGGGGATGTCTACAGAAACACTGGCTTGATCCTGAGGGGGGTTCCGAGTTTCGTAAAAGAGTTCAACTGCAATCTGGTACGTTCCTGCCGGATCAGCTTTTCCGCGGATATGCAGTGTGAATTCCATCTTGGTATGCATCGTCTCGATGACGCTCAGCTCATTGATGTTGTTCCCAGCTTCATCCAGCATGACAATCAGTAGATTGGGCCGCTCCCTGAACGGGGTCACGTCAATCTCGACGTGTACCCGGAATCCATCCGGGTAGGGAGTCGCCTCCACCCGTTCGATCTTGATCTTATCTTTGGGTTGGGGCACGTCATTCGGATCGTTGAAGATATTGATTTCCATAGCGGTTGGTTTTCTGGCTCAACTCGTGAAATTGGATTTTAAGGTATTTAGTGTGGCGA
This sequence comes from Anaerolineaceae bacterium, assembly GCA_002699585.1. Lineage (GTDB taxonomy): Bacteria > Chloroflexota > Anaerolineae > Aggregatilineales > Phototrophicaceae > Phototrophicus. The sequence continues at coordinate 595,836 of PABP01000021.1, forward strand.
TAGCGTCGTCAATTCGCTCGGCAGGCACCAGAATATGATCGCGCGAATAGGCGGCTAGCGGCAGTATGCTGATGCCTGCATCGGCCAGTGCCTTACTCACAGTAGCCATAAAGCCCAGCAAATCGCTCTCTAGCTCCATGTCAAAGGTAATCAGCCGCCACAAACCCATCTCTGCTTGGTGCCCATGCAGGCGCTTTTTGTATTCTTCATAGGCCTCGACATCTAGGATCAGGGTGACCTCGTCTTTATCGACAATCAGCCCCGAAAAGGGATCGCCGACTTCTGCCAATACGCTCGCCGCAGACGTAATCGCCCGCGCAGGCAAGTGAATCATGATGTAGTCAGCCTCATCTGTATACAATTCGGCCTGGGCCAATACGTCAGCTACGGTTTGTGCCATGATGTCGCCTTATATGTCTTATTCGTCAAACTGATAGGTACTCTCAGCATAATAGCGAACAGCTCGTGTTTCTACCTTGTCTTGCAGCCAGTCGCGGAGCGCGGCATTGGCTTCTTCAAGCGGCATCGTATCGTCTTTGAGCAGTGACAGCGGGTAGTTTACACGCAAAGCTCGACCATGAATAATATGCCGACTGATTCCTGGTGGCAGCAGCCCGCCATGTTCTGGTGCAGCCAAAATATCATTTGGCTGATACAGTGGGAACCGAACATATGCTGTCGCATCCGGGAAGGCACGCCATACTTCTTTGGGATCATCCGATGGCGTCCGATGCAAAATGCCATTCTTTTGATACACATCCACTACATCGCGCAAGACTCGACTTAACTCTTTTTTCGTTTCCACATTCGCCTGGATTGTCAGATAGATGCCATCACGCAGGATGATACTTGCGACCTCATTATCTGCCCAACCGCGCGTCACGGTGACGTCCGGGATTTTCTCAATCTCAGAGATTAGCAGATGGTCATTGATATGGCTGACAGCGTGATGCCAGATGGCAAGATCCACATCCTCAGATTCATAGGAAACAACCTGTGCCAAGATGCGCGAGTACCCCAATGAAGAGAACGAATGATAGCGATTCGACCCGTCCAGCACGACGTAATGGCCATCTTGGTGGCCAGGTGCGACCATGATCGGATTGGTGAGATATTCAGCTTTTTTCAAGCGCTCAATCAGCGGCCTTGAACGCTGTGGATCATGTACCTCATGAGGATGAACCTGTTCCAATGGAATAATTTTTAAAATAGGTGGGGATGTATAATCACCTGCCATTAGTTTAGCCTTTTCGGAGAGACGCACCACGATAAACGTAACATGTGACCTGACGATACGCAATAGCCTGTGATAGAAAAATATCGCTCTCGTCTTGGCTGCGCACCCATGATATATATGGCCATCATGTTATAGTATTCAGGAAGAGGAGAGCAACTCATGGGAGCTTCCCAACAAGGTGCTGATGCGACATCAGGACGATGGTTAACAATCCCGCGTACACTATGCTTTGTGCTCAATGGCGATGATGTCTTGCTCATGAAGCGCAGCCCCACTCGGCGCGTCTTCCCTAACCAGTACAATGGGCTGGGTGGCCACATAGAAGCTGACGAAGACCCTTATACCGCCGCTATACGCGAAATCAAAGAAGAGAGTGGCCTCACAGTGCGCGATGTCCGCTTGCGATCCGTACACAATATCAATGCGGGTGAAGAATCGGGCATCATGCTGTTTGTATTTACCGCGTATAGCGACAGCCGCCAGGTGGTTGCTGATGAACGCGAGGGCACGCTTCATTGGGTAGATGTAGCCACGCTCAATGACTATGACCTTGTCGAAGACTTGCCCTTACTTCTGCCAAAAATCCTGTCGATGGCCGATGATGAGCCTCCCTATTTTGGTCTTGTATCCTATGACGCGAATGACGATATACACATCCAATATGCCAACGTAATATCCACGAATGAGAGTCATAAATGAACGAACAAGATCGTCTTCGTCAGGAAGCTGGCCAGCCTTTGCGGCGACCCAGTATCATCCGCCGTTTGGGTTGCAGCCTGTTGCTCGTTTTCTGGTTAGTGATATTGCTAGCCCCCTGCACATTTTTCTATTTGGCAGTCAACGGCCAGATCATGCTTCAGCATGCCGATGTGCCTGACCCGGCCATGCATCCGCTACTGAGTATCCAGACCATCATGGAAATCGAAGATCGCGGTGTTGCCATTACCCGTAGTCTCATAACGCAGCAAACCGACGACCAAATGTGCCTGGAAACACATGTAAATTATGTCTTTTGGCAGTCAAGCCATAACGAATCCCAGGATAGTGTGTTCTGTGATTGTTATACGCGCCAGCCGGGTAGTGATTGGGCACTAGAAACACAATTGACAGGTGTGTGCCAGCCGCAAGGTGAAGATATTAGGTGAGATAAACCCCATGGAATCGGTCATTCAGCTTCTACAAAACCTGAATATTGACCTGGGTTCAAGCCCATTGGTTTTGGTACTGTGCTGTGGGATCTGCATCGTTGGCGTGTTTCTTGTATTTGGCCTGCAATTCATTGGCATTCTTCTGGAGGGTGTCGGCCATTTTCTTGAGTTGTTCCTGGGCATTCTGGGCGGAGGTCCATTCGCTTGGTGCGGATGCCTTGTGGGGTTAGGTATTTTGGCGATATGTGGCCTGATTGCCGTGGCTTTTTTCAATGTTTTAGGGACGTGCGGTACCGCTAATCAGGTGAACCTGTGCCGATTATTTGGTTACTAATTGACCCGTCGTTTGACACCAATTCTCCTACTCAGATTAAAAATACTTTGCGAGGCTAAATAAATTGTTTATAATACGTTCGACGCTGGCAATTCTCAGTTAGTTCTCAAAATTCGAAGGTGTTGAAAGGGCATACTATGGCTGCCGTTGCTTCCGCAGGGACTGTTGCGCGCGAAAATGAGAGTAAAAATTCATTTTGGTTGCGTGATCGCAAGTGGGACTTGCTGTTTATCACATTCAGTGTGATCGTGGTTCCCCTCCCGTATCTGTTCTATCTTGCCGGACGCGATATTTTTGGTATCAATGATGATGTCGCCCGTAATGTCGTCAATGGTTTTGTTGCCATCGCTATTGGCGGCCCACACATGATGTCGACCTTCCTGCGCACGGGGTTGGATAATAGCTTCAGCAAACGTTATCCGATGCTCATTCGCTCGTCGATTATTATTCCGATCATCGTGATTGCCCTCGCATTCCTCAATTTGACGCTGCTGCTGACCGTCTTCTTCTTCTGGGCATCCATTCACGTTTTGCATCAGGTGACGTACATCGTTGAGCTTTACAATCACAAAGAGAGCAAATACGTTCGCCATAGTGCAGTTAGCATGCCGGCACGCTTGATTGATTACGCCGTTATTTTGACCTGCTTGTTCCCGATTGCGGCCTACAAGATCAGCCAGGGAACATTCGAGATTGGTACAAATGACCTCGGTTCAGCCATTCCGGATTTCTTCGAGCAACCCTGGTTCTTTGTGGCCATGAGTGCTGTGTTCTTCGTTGCATTTGCTGCCTATGTGATTAAAACTGTGCGTGAGTACCGCCAGGGAATCATCAACTGGCCCAAGACGGCTTTCATGGTCATTACGGTTATCGTTGCTTTCTTCACCCCCTTGCTTCCGAACCTCGACACTGCTTTCCAGGGGTTGAACACATGGCATTCGTTCCAGTACCTGGCCATTACGTTCTACATCATCAAAATTCGCCAGGAATATGGTCAGCTCGATAAAGAATCCCCCTTGGTGGCGCGTTTCAGCCGCAGCAGCAAGGACTCTCGTGGTTTGTACATTCTCAGCACGCTGCTGTTGGGTGGCTCCCTGGTGATCTTCTTCCTGGTTTATGTCATTGCTGGTATCGTCTCCCCAGGTATTGATCCCAACGCGCACTTCGATACAGCCTACTACACAGCGATTCTCTCATTCTTGTGGATTCACTACTATCACGATCACTTCCTGTTCACCGACTTTGAATCACTCGATGAAGCCTACGGCTAAGAGATCGTAACAACACAAATAAAAAACGGGTTCAGCAGTAGCTGGCCCGTTTTTGTTTCTCAGGTTTGCTGTTTATGGTAGGGCAGTTTGCAACCAGGGTAATGGATTGACAGGCACGCCATTGACCCATACTTCCCAATGTAGATGCGGCCCTGTGCTGCGACCTGTAGATCCTGCTAGCCCGATGACCTGCCCAGTTTGCACAGTCTCACCAATGCTAACTAGTAAACTCGACATGTGCGCATAAGCTGTAAATACGCCCTCGCCGTGGTCAATCACCACTGCGTTTCCTCGGATATTCAGCGTATCCGCCAGCACGACTTTGCCGGGAGCCGCTGCCAATACATTGGTTCCTGGGGGCGATGCAAAATCAGCGCCGGAGTGATAGCGATCAAATCCGCCCCCATTAATCGAGCGACTTGCACCATATGGTGCATTCATAGCGGCTGCTGCGGGTAAACTCAGGTTTGAACCATATAACCTTGGCTCAGTGAACTCGCTGGTGATGCGGTTTAGCAGATTGAGTTCTGTTTCATCGACAACTGGATCATAAAGAGGGGCTTGGTCTGCGCCCAGGGTGATATACTGCGCCCCATAGTTGCCAGCGATAACGCGCACATTGAAGGTGTATGTTGTCGAAGCCCCGACGAATAGCTGTACAGGGTAGATGCCTGCAACGGTATACATCGGGATACCGACAATGGCCATATGCTGCAACCCGTCCTGGCTGATAATCCGTAAGTCAGACCCCAGGAAAGTTCCCGTAAGCGTTATTGGCGTAGATGTCGTAATGACAAAGGAGCCTGCTTCGCCCTCTTTGAAGAGAATCGGATTGACTTGCACATAAGACAGTGGTTCAGGCAGGTTCACAACCGCTTCTGGAATTTCTAGGTTCGGGATAATCAACTGCTGCCCGCTGTAAATGCGTGTAGGGTCAGCAATGGAATTGGCTGTCACCAGATCATTGACGGTCAGGCCATAGCGTGTGGCGATCTTGAATAATGTTTCGCCACTTTGGACAGTATGCAGGAACGGAATCCCGGTGACGGAAGGCTCTGCCGGGGTGGCCACAATACCTAACCCAGGCTCAGTTTCAGCTTCATTTGGCACGGTGTCCGTTGCCGGGACATCTGTCGCTGGCTCTTGGCTGGGTTCGTTGGAAGGTGTCGGTTCTGGCGTCGGTGTTGTAACGGCTTCTGGCACAAGTGCGATGACCTGCCCGGGATAGATCCGATTCGCATTAGCCAGTTGATTGAGATCTAGCAAATACTGCCAATCCAGATCGTACAAATCAGCGATATTTGCCAGTGTTTCCCCGGCCTGTACCGTATGCGTCGCGGGTATCGACGTATCTTCGCCGGCGGGGACAAGCAAACGCTGGCCGACGAAGATGCTGCTCACATTGGTAATACCATTGAGTTCAGCCAGCGTATCAATTGTCGTGTCATAGGCCAGGGCGATACGATACAGATTCTCCCCCCGCTGGACCACATGCAGCGTCAAGCCTTCGGCAGGCTCCGTATTGTCAACAGCTTCTGATTGGGCGATGAGAGGATTTTGCGTTATCAGGAGGCCGATGACGAGCATTATGATGCCCGTCACCTGGATAAGTCGTTGAGTGTGTTTCATTATTTTACCGATTTGAACGTGAGTTTGTCTCCGATAGAAACGCGCTCTAAGATGCTTGTATTGGCTTCGATAAAGTACTTGGCTGGTTTGGCAGGCACATAGGCCAGCCGCCAGGGTTTTGCCAGTTTCTTGTCCACCACAATGCCTTCGGCATTTACCCAAATCACACCGATGGACATAAACATAAAGAGCATGTGGATCGTCGTGTCGGACTTACTGTCGTGGTCAGACACAAACAGAAGTCCCTGGTTTTCCGGCAGACGGGTTACGAACTGGAGCCCGCGAAAGCGGCACCAGAAACTGATGCACCACTTCGCGCGCTCCAGAACGACGCTATTGTGTGTTACGTTAACGATACGCCGATATTCGCTCATGATTGCGGAATTGTCAGCACCTGTCCTGGGAAGATGCGATTGATATTGCTGATGCCATTGGCTTCTGCTAGTTCTGTCAGGCTGATTCCGTATCGGATTGCAATCCGCAGCAAGTAATCACCGTATTGGACGGTGTAGGTAACAGGTGCAGCCTCTTGGGCTTCTTGCGCACCGGGTACAGGCACGACCAACCGTTGGCCGTAGTAAATCCGGTTCGGGTTCGCAATACCATTGAGTTGGACCAGCGTGGCGACTGTGGTGTTATAGCTCCGTGCGATCCTTAGTAGGGTATCACCAGGCCGCACAATATAAATCTGTGTGCCTGTAGCCGGGGTACTGCCACCATCATCACCGTTGCTACCACCTGTGGAGCCACTCTCCGTGACGACAGTTGCGACCGGGGTCGGCGATGGTATGGTCGTTGCCGGAATAATACGTACTGGGACGATTAGCGCTTGGTCGACAAATATCAGCGTGTTGTCTTCGAGACCATTAGCATTGGTGATGGCTTCAATCGTGCTGCCATAGAGGGTGGCGATTTCAACAACTGTGTCGCCGCGCCGCACGACATGGATAATCTGGCCCGGGAACTCATCGGAAATGGGGCTGCTAGGTTCGTCAGTACCATCATCAGGAACAGGCGTTGCCGTCGGTTCAGAGACTGACGTCGATGTGGGCACGAGGCCGCTGCTGTCTTCCTGGGTTGGCGTCGGATCAACTGGCTCAGTCGGTTCCTCAGTTGCCGTTGGCTCATCTGTAGCCGTGGGTTCTTCGGTGGCCGTGGGTTCTTCGGTGGCCGTCGGTTCCTCAGTGACTTCTTCCGTAGGTTCACTGCTTTCGAGCGTCGGTGTTGGATCTTCAGCAGTGGGTTCCTCAGTTGGTTCTTCGGTCGGCTCTTCAGTTGCTGTTGGCTCATCTGTCGCCGTGGGTTCTTCGGTGGCCGTCGGCTCCTCGACTGTCGGTTCTTCAGTGACTTCTTCGGTCGGTTCCTCAGTAACCTCACCACCGGATTCCGGCGTGACTTCCAGTACCGCATCGTCCAGATAGACGACCGTATTGCGAACCACTTCGGCAATGGTGCTACGCACAAATACCGTGACCGTATCGCTTTCTGCGGTAGCAATTACCGAGTACTGGCGGAACGTGTCGTAGAAGATGCCCGGTGTCGAATAAACAACCGAGGCAGCATCCGGGTCGGTACCACCCAGCGGGTCAATGCCGACGCGCAGCGCGACACTGCCGTCCTGATCGCTAATGTTGAAGTCGCTGAAGGCCGACGACCAGACGTGCGCGTAAATGCTGAAGCGCAGTTCAGTGCCTGGTGTAATGCCGCTGACCTGCTGCAAAATGCCGCCATCATGCGTCTCAAAGAACGAATAGTAGATCTGTGACTGGCTACCAGAGCGCACACGCGGCAAGATGCCACTCGCATTGGCTGTTGTAGAGCCAATATAATAGGGGCGGGCGTTCTGGAATGTTGGCATGTCATCGGAACGTGGAATGTGCCAGGGTTGCCAATCAGCCGCCACGGTACGGAGTTCATCACTGCCTTCTGTGATAAACTCGCCTTCAAAACCTGGGTTTGCCAGTAAGTTTTCGTCTTGTGCCACGCTAACGGGCATGATGAATACAAAAGCAAGCAAGAGGAGCAAACCGATTTTGAATGCATGTGCGGCTTGCTTCCTGGTCAAGGGCTTCATAGGGTCTCCTGACAGTAGGCGCGAAATCTTCATGATTAGTATAGTTTTATCTACGAATTATACAACCAAACTTTTTTCTTGCGTAACCTTATCTTAACCATAACCATTCGCCTGAACTAGCAGGCAGTCCTTATGTCCAAAACAATAATCGGTTTATGCGAACTTGAACTCTACATCAGCCATGCGATTTCTCTTAAAGATAAACGTATGGTAGTGAAGTCACTTCTCAAACGCCTACATAATCAATTTAACGTTGGCGCATCTGAAATTGATTTGCTTGATTCACCCCAATCGTCGCTGATTGCCATTGTCTGCGTGAGCAATTCTACCCGCCATGCACACAGTGTTTTACAAAAAACTATCAAGTGGATCGAATCAAATTATCCTGAAGCGATGATCGCCAACGAATCGATTGAGATGCTTTAGTTTATCTTCTCGATAGCTGCATCCTGCATCCATCCGATTCTGCCGTCCTCGGCTTGGAATTGAATCCATTGTTCTTGCTGTCCGGTGATGGCAATTTCGGACGCATCATCAATGACAAACAGCGTAGGGTAGTCGGCGCTGGGCCCGCTCCTGACGATGCTGGATTGCAGCACAATGGCTGCTGGTTGCCCCAATGTCGTGTATAAACGCACGCTAAACAACAATCCAATTGCCAAAAACGCCATAATCAGGGGGATAATGGCCTGATAGGGCAGGTTGATTTGAGCATTTTTTAGCTTATGGCGGATAAGAATACCCCATATGGCCAGCCATAGCACCAGCGAAGCTAACCCCAGTTCATTAACCGTGAAGCTGTTGGCAATGGCGAGGATACTTTTGCCAAGATTGTCTTGGTCGGATTGGCGGGGGAGTGTGTTGGCACGGGCTTTTACCAGCGTGATTTGCTCGTTGATACCTGCGTAGCGTGGTTGCAACATTTGTGCTCGGCGGTAGTTGAGCAAAGCCGCTGCATTGTTTCCTTGCATGTAGTAAGCATTTGCCAGGTTGATGTACGTTGAAAAGTTAGGTGCTGGCTCCGATTCAAGTAAATTTATAGATTTCGCATAGTCATTAGATAAATATGATTCACGAGACACTTCATAAAAACTAGTTTGTGCCACAACCACCGCAAAAACAGCCAGTAGCAACACAAAAACCCCAGCAAACAGTCTCATATCATCTGACCAAACCCAAGAATCGCTGACGCAAAATCTCACCAAGCCCATCATCAGGCGCATATCGAGCTTGCTCTAGATCACGACGAAAACTAAACCAAGGCTCTTCATCTAAGGATAAATCAGAGCCATTCAACAAAGTAATCATCTGCTCAACCAGTGTTTGCCCTCTACCATCAAGTCGATTAATAGACCGCCGCAAGCCTCGTTTACCAACTTTACGACCGGACCAGGATGTTCGCCTCCCAAACCCTCGAACTCGAACAACAAGCCACATAACAACAAACAGAATAATTGGCACAAACCACAGTATCCAGAACGATACTGTGGTCGCAAAACCAGCCCCACCTAACCAATAGTCACTTTGGTACTCAACCCATGATGGAACATCCTGCTTAGCAGGGGAGGTTGGAAACTGACTCTCAACAATGTCACTCCCAGAACCAACAGAGACCTGCACAGACGATGTATTTACAGACAAATATGACGTTGTTTCTGGGTCAAAGTAACTCAATGAGAACGACTCAACGACATAATTTCCTGCTTGCATCGGGACAATCCGCCATCGGAACGTCCTACGATTGACAGTCCCAGAAACATTCTCATACTCTGGCTGATCCTGAATAACCTGCCATTCAGATGGAAATTCGATCTCAGGTGACACAACCTGCTGCAATCCACCAGATCCCACAAGTTCCATCTCGTAATAGAAGGGCATACCCACTTCAGACGTTTCCGTGCTGACACGCGTATCAACCGTAAATGGCCCCACAGTACCCGTAAAATCATCAGGAATGGGTTGTGGTAAATCTTGAACCAGCACAGTAAACGCCGCACTTTTTACGGAATAAGGCTCATCCAGAGTGAACTGTGAAGTTCGAAATTCAAGAGGCTCAATAGACAACGTGCCACGACGTATCGGAACCAGCCACACATCAATGATGACAACACTGTATAAAATGTCATTGCGACGTTCTACTGTGCTGGTATACGTCTCCGATACCCGACCTAATCCCTCAAACGTGGGCCAAATCGGCGCGACTTTGTCCAGAACATCCGAAGCTTCCGCACTATACCATCGCGCGGAATAGAGAAATGGCTCGCCAATGTAGGGATTCAGGTTGCTAACTTCAACTTCAACGAAGTCATTTGCGCCATCTTGCGCATGGACAACGCCCACGAATATGAAGATTGTCAAAGCAACCACAATGAACGTACGCAAATTCAGACCTTACCAATCTCGTTCAGAAGATACGGCTGGGGGAGTGGCCATCTCCTGCCGAAAATCACCCAGCGCATCGGCATCCAGCCTAATTTGGTCAAGGATGCGTTCCGCTTGATCGATTGCCAATTCTCCATCAACCTCTGGCAGTGGAGTAGACCGCATATCATCAGCTTCTTGGCCATCACTACCACCTTCATCAGGCGTCGGACCGATGCGTGTGCCTTCTGGTAGGGGGCTGGGTGTTGGCGTCAATTGGGATTCATCGCCTGATGCCGGGGTTGGTGTCGCATCCTGATCGACGGGGCTGTCCTCTGGTTCGACCTGCATTTCCATAGCCGTTGGCGTCGGCGAAATGATAGTTCCAAGTGCCAATTCCAGGTTAAAGCGCGCATCACTATGATTTGGGTTCTGACGCAATGCTGCCTGGAATTGCTCAATCGCCAGTTGGAAGTCCTCTTGTAAATAGTAAATGCGCCCCAAATTGTAATGGGCATCAGCAATGATTGTTGAATCACCTGCTTCTATTGCAAATTCTAGCGCTTCAATTGCTGCCGGGACATTATCAGCCTGGGCAAGGGCATCTGCTGCATTGTAATAGAAAATCGGGTTATCTGGCTCTAATACCTGAGCTTCTTGATAAGCGCGGATGGCAACTTCAAGGTCGCCTTCCTGCGATGCTCGGTTAGCCGTGTTGTTTCTCTCAGCAGCGTTCGCCATGCATCCAGCCAACACAATAGCCAACACAAGCACTACGCCATACGCCATACGTAATCTCATCGAAAAATTCGCCCTAATACAGGTAGCAACAGTTCCAGGCTTAATGCCAGCATCGCAATCCCTACAAACACAAAGCCTTGTTCAATCGGTCGGCTGATGACACGCGGCCCCAATTGCCCCGGTGTCAAAGCCAGAATCGCATCTGCAAGCTGCATCATATCTACGCCGCTACCTGTCTGCAAATAAGTACCTTGTGCGGCCTCAGCAAACTGATTCAGCAGGTCCGCATTGAGTCGTGTCTCGACCACAGCGCCGAAATTATCTGTCTTATAGTCGATGAGGTTACCATTTGCATCATACACAGGAATCAAGCCACCGTCTTCTGAACCATACCCCACGACATACAGGTTTGTCTCTGATTCGATCAGGCTATTCGCCAGCGTCAGAATATTCCCTTCGTGATTTTCACCATCAGTCATCAGTACAATGATCTTTTCCGCATTGCTGTCGCCGCTGAAAGATAACTGTGCTCGGTTGATTGCTGCTGATAGATTCGTTCCCTGGTTACTGAGCGAATCGGTCGTCACCGCATCCAGAAACGAGTTGATAAGCTGACTGTCATAGGTCAGGGGCACGTAGGTGATGGCATCGGCAGCGAACAGCACAATCGCAATATCATTGCCTTCAATCGACTGTGTAAGCGTCTTGATGTCCAGCATCGCCCGCTGCAATCGGCTAGGTACAGTATCCTGTGCATCCATGCTGCGGCTGACGTCCAATACGAAAACCACCTGCACGCCGCTGCTATCGATCACCTCGGTAGACATGCCCCAGGTGGGGCATGCCGCCGCGAAAATCAACGCAGTAAAAGCCACAAACCACAACATCATCTGGATCACTCGCCGCTGTGGATGCGTGCTGGCGATCAGTTGCGCGACGACTTCAGGGCTACCGATTCGGTTGAGAATGCGCTGCTTCGCCCGATTCCGCCAGATCAAGAACACAATCACAAGCGGAAGTAGCAACAGCAGTAACAGGTAAAGGGGCTGAAGAAAACTCATATTGGCGCTCTATGGAATCGTCTGGAAAACAGTGTGTCGCAAGATACGTTCGATGAGCAGCACCGCCAACGCAACCAGCACCAGTGGCCAGCCTATATCTTGCCACAGTAAGCGAAACTGGTTTGTGCGTTCCACAGCTTCCAGGCTGCTGATCTCGTCATAAATATTGAACAGGTCCTCGCGGTCCAGGGCCACATAGTGCTGGCCCTGGCCGATACTGGCTATGCGCTGTAATGTAGAAAAATCAACTTCACTGCTCACCCCGGAACTTAGACCAATCCCAATCGTATAAATGCGGATTCCCAAAGCACTGGCGGCCTCCGCTGCTGTAATGGGGTCGATTTGGCCCGCATTATTCTCACCATCCGTCAGTAATATGATGACACGGCTGGGCGCATCGCTCGCCCGCAGCATATTGGCAGCGGTAGCAATACCCATCCCGACTGCTGTGCGATCACCTAGACCCAGTTCATGAGCAAACGGGGTCGATTCAACCAGGCTCAACAGCACATTGTAGTCGGTCGTGGGTGGCGCTTGATAAAAAGCTTGTTCCGCAAAGACGACCAAGCCAATTCGATCGTAACGCCGCTGTGACACAAAATCAGCGACTACCGCCTTAGCCGCTTCCAATCGATTTGGTGAAAAATCATCGTTGGCCATGCTATCGCTGATATCCAGTGCTAGTACTATGTCGATGCCCGCGCCGGAAGTGCTAATTTCGGCATCAGCGACTTGCGGTCGCGCCAGCAGCACAATGAGCAGAATCCACGTCAACACACTCAACATATCAGGCAAACGCCGCAACCGCATGCGTGTTGTCGCACTGAAAGCACTCAATAGCGAGGTATCGCTGTAGCGCAGTACAGGCGATGTCGTCGCCCACCGATTGCGCCATACCAGGGCAATCAACAGAAGGGCAGGCACTAGCAAAATGAATACTTCTAGGTTCGCAAACCGAAAATCACTCATTTTCTGTGACCTCCATATTTGAGGTCAGGCCATCGATAGCTCGCAACCACTTGATCGCAAAACCCGTTACTTTGGTCGTCAGATCGCTCTCTGGTGCGTGTTGCGCGAACTTGGCTAAATCCGCTTGATTCAATAGTTGCCCAAGCTGCCGCTGACGCTGGCTGGGCATCCACTCAGAGACCGATTGCAGCAATTCGGCAGTGGTTTGTTCCGTCGCAGGGATTTCAAATCGCTCCGCCAAGTATCGCCTGAGGATGTCAGCCGCCAGCGGTAAGGCTGCAACAGGAGGTAAATTCTGCTGCTCAATATCGGCCAAGCCCGCTACAGCCCGTTGTAAGGGTGTCGTTTGTGTGACAAAGCGTATCTGACGCAATCCACCACCTAGCATGCGCAGTACCAGCCAGAACGCTGTCGCCACCACCACAACCAGAATGCCATATACAATCGGAGGAATATAGGGCGTGTCAATCGGTGGGGCAGCCGGACGTAGACTGGGGTCAACGGCGTTAACGAGCACACTTTCCACATTTATAGACGCCGACTGCAAGGGAACAGCCCCGATCTGGCCGTTGTCTCGTACATACTCGACTGCGATTTCTGGCGTCAGATATAGTCCTGGTTGCCACAATGTCACAATCAACTCTTGCTGATACTCAACATGCCCATCGGTTTGTGTCTCCTCTACATCTGCCGCGTCTAGCACTTCAAATACTAGTGGATCACTGGGCAGTTCGGGCCAGTTGTCTATAGCGATTCCGGGAACAGTGGAAACCGTCAACGTCAAAGTAAATGGCTCACCAATGAGCACACTATCACCATCAACAGCCAATTGCGCCACGACATCATCGGTTAACTGCACTTGCAAGCCTGTTTGTGTGGCCGTAGGCGTAACATCGTCAGGCGTCATCGTAGACTCTGTTTGTGCCTGTAGTCCGAGGCTCCATATCAGGCTCATGACAATCAAAACGATAATGCGCTTCATGAGCGAATATCGGCTTTCTGTGCAAAGAACTGCGCAATCACCGGAATATAGTCTTCATCCTGGGAAAGTATGACATCGGCCACACGCCCCTTCGTAAAGACGCGCTGTCGCTCTGCCTCAAGTGTACGCCGCTGCTCCTGGAAAGCCCGCTGCCACTTGGTTGAGGCCGTATCTACCACATGCACGGTGCCCGTTTCGCTGTCTTTGACCCGCAGCAACCCCACATCAGGAATATGCTCCTCAAGCGGGTCTTTGAGCACGATTGCCGAAACATCATGCTGGCGTCCCAACATCACCAATTGTGACTCATAGTTCGCAGCGGGCAGCAAAAAATCCGATAGCAAAATAACGATGGAATGCTTGGGTACGATGCGGTTTGCCATGCGCAGTACACCGCCGAGGTCCGTGCCTATGCCTGTGGGTTGATAAGTCAACAGGTCCCGAATCAGGCGCAAAATATGCTTGCGACCCTTTGCAGGCGGCACATAATGCTCAATCTTATCGGTGAAGATCAGTAGGCCAACTTTATCGTTGTTGAAGATGGCGCTGTATGCTAGGACAGCCCCTAATTCAGCGGCATATTCCCGTTTTTGCTGCTCTTGTGACCCAAAAATCAACGACCCGCTGCCATCGATCACGAGCAGGAGTGTGAGTTCACGTTCAGCAACGAATTGGCGCACATGCGGCACCGAGGTCCGCGCGGTGATTTTCCAGTCAATCGCACGAATATCATCGCCAGGGATATACGGTCGCACACTGACAAACGACATGCCCTGGCCCCGAAATCGTGACTTGTAAGCGCCACTGAATGACGAAGCTACCAGGCGTCGAGTTCGTATTTCAATGCGGCGTATCGTGCGCAGGAGTTGAGGCGTTAACACGGGGCAATCATCCGACTTTACGGGACTTCCACACGTTTAAGCAGGTGCTCAATGATTTGCTGTGAAGTCACTGCTTCGGCTTGGGCTTCAAAGCTCAGGACCAGACGGTGACGCATAATGGCTGGCGTGATGAACTTGATGTCCTCTGGCGTGACATAGCCGCGACCTTCTAGGAAGGCATGGGCTTTTGCGCCTTTCACCAGGAACAGCGTCGCTCGTGGCGATACCCCATATTCGATCATTGAAGCCAGCTTCTTCGAACCCAGTTCCGCCGGATCGCGGGTCATAAACACCAGATCGAGGATGTACTCTTTCAGGCGATCATCGACATAAATATCATCGACCACTCCCCGCGCATGGACGATTGCCTCTGGTTCGACCACGGCTTCGGCTTCTTCAATGGTATGCGTCGACATGCGCTCGATAATCTGGCGTTCCTCGCTTCGATTCGGGTAATCGACGACGATCTTCAGCATGAAACGGTCGAGCTGCGCCTCTGGCAGGGCATACGTGCCTTCCTGCTCAATCGGATTTTGCGTGGCTAACACCAGATAGGGGTCTTTGAGTGCGAATGTCTCTTCGCCCAGTGTAACCTGGCGTTCTTCCATTGCTTCCAGTAGGGCAGACTGCACCTTCGCCGGGGCGCGATTGATTTCGTCTGCCAGCACGATATTGCTGAAAATGGGTCCAGGCCGCGGGACAAAAGTATGATTGCCAGGATTATATATCTGGGTGCCGATGATGTCGGATGGCAGCAAATCCGGTGTAAACTGAATGCGCTTAAAATCTGCATTGAGGGATGATGCCAGCGTGCGAACAGCCAGCGTCTTGGCTAAGCCCGGAACACCTTCAATCAGGGCATGGCCATCGGCCAGCAACGCCACCAGCATATGCCGAACCAGATCATCCTGGCCGACAATGATGCGCTGCATCTGCCTCAGAATATCTTTTAGAAAGGCAGATTCATCTTGGATGCGTTTGTTGAGTGCTTGTACGGATGCCATAGTTGTACTCAAACGTCTTCTACAAATTCAGTCTACAGCCAGACGGGCATCAGGACAATTGAAACTGGCGATATTTTACGTTTCCGTAGCATGATCCAGATGCGGGACGCGATGGCAGGTCCGACAGCGCGCTTCATAACTTTCCTGCGCACCGACCATGATAATGGGATCTTCGTAATGGGCAGGCTTGTTATTGACCAAACGTTGTGTCCTGCTGGCTAGATCACCACATACTACGCAGATTGCATGTAGCTTGGTGACTTCCTCTGCGACGGCCAGCAGTTGTGGCATGGCACCAAACGGCTCACCACGGAAATCCATATCCAGCCCAGCCGCGATGACGCGAATCCCGCGTTCAGCTAGGCGGTCAATAACTTCGATAATGCCTAGCTCAAAAAATTGAATTTCATCAATGGCGACAACGGTCGTCTTTTCTTCAAGATGGTCCATGATGGCTTCTGGTTCAGCGACAGGCACGGCTTCAATGTTCTGGCCATCGTGGCTTTTGACCACTTGAATGCCATAGCGATCATCAATCTGGGGCTTGAATACCTGGATATCTTGCTTGGCAATCACAGCACGCCGAACGCGCCGAATCAGTTCTTCCGTTTTTCCAGAAAACATACTGCCGCAAATAATCTCAAAGCGGCCCGCATGATGCTTCATCGTGGCGCCTTTCTGATGACGTGCAAAGACGAATGTCA
The DNA here is from genome assembly GCA_002699585.1 of Anaerolineaceae bacterium. Classification (GTDB taxonomy): domain Bacteria; phylum Chloroflexota; class Anaerolineae; order Aggregatilineales; family Phototrophicaceae; genus Phototrophicus. The sequence continues at coordinate 612,232 of PABP01000021.1, forward strand.
AGCACAATGAGGATAATGAGTTTGAGTTCGTGCGAAATTATAGCGAAAAGTAAAGCAACATGGATGGTTGCTTCAATAAAACAGATGTGCCAAGTCCTTGGCACATCTGTTAACTAGCGGATCGTGTAGTACGATCTATTCGGCTTCGCCTTCAGCCTCGTCGGCCGTTGGTAATTCATAGCCCCGATTGCGCAGGCTCTTCTTGATGTCACTGAGTGCCTGACGACCAATGCCTGAGAGGCTCAACAAGGCTTCTTCACCTTCTTCAGCCAGCTTATCAAGGATATGCTGAACGATGGTGATGCCATTTTCTTCAAGGATGTTCAGGTGGCGCTTACCCAGTCCCAGTTCTTTCAAGGGCAGGTCGGGTGGCGTCAATGCCTGGGCTGCGGCTTCACGTTCGGCCTGCATTTCATCGCGCAAACGCAGACGCTTCATGAAGGTATCAACACGGCCTTCGGTATCAACGATACGCTGCTGGCCAGTGTAGAAGGGGTGGCAGTTGGAGCAAATTTCAGTCTGCATGGTTTCAACTGTTGCCCCAGTGCGCCATTCTGTGCCGCAGGACATACAAGTCACAACAGCATCAGAGAACCACTGTGGGTGAATTTCTTTCTTCATTTTGTCTCCTCACAACACGGCTCTGCTCACATTAGCAGAGTGGCGTGATGCACATTTGGATGATAAAGCGACAGAATGCTACTGTTGCGGTAGCTCTGCGACAACGCTAATTTGTTTTTGGCCACTGCGATTGCGCATACGCTCGAAGATGACATAGCCTTCCGTCGTTGCGAAGATCGTGTGGTCTTTGCCGATACTCACATTCTCACCGGGGTGGAATTTCGTACCGCGCTGGCGAACGATGATATTGCCAGGAATGACATACTCACCGCCGAATTTCTTGATACCAAGTCGCTTCGAATTACTATCGCGACCATTGCGGGTTGAACCGCCACCTTTTTTGTGGGCCATGAGGGCCGCCTTTCTGCTTTAACAGGACGATGCTAGTTTGAAATTTCACCGATGCGCAAGCGAGTGTGATACTGGCGATGCCCACGCTTTACACGGTAATTGGTACGTTGACGGTACTTAAACACGATAACCTTCTCGCCACGGAACTGTTCTTCGACAGTTGCAGTGACGCTAGCACCATCCACAGTGGGGGTGCCAATGACTGAGTTCTCACCATCGCCAATCATCAAGACCTCATCAAATGTAATGGTCTCGCCGACTTCCTGGGGCAGACGTTCAACGTCAATGACAGCACCCGCTTCAGCGCGATATTGGCGTCCAGCAATTTTTACAATAGCATACATAACGTTTGGGCTCCAACCTTCACTTAATCTCCGCTGTCGAGTACCTCAAAGGGGTCAACAAACGAGGAAAATTGGTGATTTTGAATTTTCAGCGTGCATCACAGTCGTGATAGTCGCTAGACGAACAAAAAGCCCCGCTTGTGCGAAGCTTTGGTATTATACGGGCCGGACAATCTTGCGTCAACGCTGATTTGTCTGCCGAAGTGACGGTCAGGCTGATCTCGATGAGCCGATTGATTATGTCCTATGCTCTCTGGCAGATTTCTCTATAATCTGTATAGTAGTATTCCTATTCGTTAGCATATCGGATTTGGTCATATGTCATTTGTGACGAAACATGTTGCCGAAGAATGCGATGTTATTGCCCCGGATGGCTCAGAGATCCGGTTGCTCCCAATACTCAGTGCAGGTAGCATGGTGCATGTCACGCTGCGACCAAATCAGGTTTCACTGGCCATCACACATAAAACTGTGGAAGAAATCTGGTATGTACTGTCGGGTAAAGGGGAAATGTGGCGCAAGGATGGTGATAATGAAACTATCACGACGCTGGAACCGGGTTGCTCATTGACGATTCCACTCGGCACCCATTTCCAATTCAGGAACTTACTCAGCGAGCCTCTACAACTCATCCTGGTCACTATGCCACCCTGGCCAGGTAACGACGAAGCTATTTCTGTACCAGGACGTTGGCCCACTGAAGATTAGGACCTCAGCAGGCCACCTCAAACTTTGTGCTAGCTAATGAACATCGCATCGCCAAAGGAAAAGAAACGATAATGCTCTTGCTTGGCCGTTTCATAGGCATGAAGCACATTGTCTTTCCCTGCAAACGCGCTAATCATCATGAGTAGCGTAGACTTCGGCAAATGGAAGTTAGTAATCATGGCATCGACCACGCGCCATTTATAGCTGGGATAGATAAACAACCGCGTATCCTGCTCAAACGCGATCACAGGTCGCCAGGGGCACATATTTTCTGAAGCTGCCGGGTTTGCTGGATCACCCCCCGCACTTAAGATGCCCGCTGTTTCTAACGTCCGCGCTGATGTCGTGCCAACAGCGATGATGCGTCCCCCTGCCAGCTTGGCGTCATTGATAATCTTCGCATTAGTCGCATCTAGCGTCGCGTATTCACTGTGAATCACATGCTCCGTGATGTCATCGACCTTTACCGGTTGGAAGGTATCCAGCCCAATATGCAGCGTGCAGTACGCCATCTGGACACCCTTATCGCGCAGGGCAATCAACAGATCAGGTGTGAAGTGCAGCCCTGCTGTGGGTGCCGCCGCTGAGCCTTCGATCCGACTGTATATAGTCTGGTAGCGTTCAGAATCTTCAAGTGTCTCGTGGATATAGGGAGGCAGGGGGATTTGCCCATTGGAATAGACCAGGTCATCAATCGCCTGATCAAATTGCAGGATACGCTGCGGGCCTTCACGCTCTGTGATGACGGTTGCTGTAATGCCATCTTCAAAATCAAGTACACGGCCTTCAGTGACGCCCTTACCCCCTACGATGACCAGCCATTTCAGACTACCCAGGTCACGCAACAGCAAAACTTCTACCTTGCCGCCTGTGTCCTGTTTAGTCGCATAAAGCCGACCAGGGATCACGCGGGTATTGTTCATAACCAGCACATCACCTGGGTACAGCATGTCCAAAATGTCAGAAAAAGCATGGTGGTCCACAGCACCCGTTTCTCGGTCAAGGGTCATCAACTTTGAGCTATCGCGTGGTTCGACAGGGTGTTGTGCGATGTAGGATTCCGGCAGATCGTAGTCAAATTCTTGGAGTTTCAATTTAGAACAACCTCGGTTGATTATCCCCGCTTTCATCGTCATCCAGCGGGATATTTAGATGGTTATATGCATGTTTCGTGGCGGTACGTCCGCGTGGCGTGCGGTCGATAAAGCCGAGTTGGATGAGATACGGTTCGTAAACATCCATAATCGTCGAGCTATCTTCACTGATAGCCGCTGCGATTGTTTCCAGCCCAACAGGCCCACCACTGAACTTTTCAATGATCGTGCGCAAAATACGCCGATCAATTTCATCAAGGCCCAACTCGTCAATATGCATCAGCGCCAGGGCCTCTTGTGTAACTTCCTCAGTGATGATGCCATCCGCCCGTGTTTGGGCATAGTCACGGACTCTTCGCAGTAGCCGCAAACCAATTCGCGGTGTGCCCCTGGACCGTCGGGCAATCTCGGTAGCGCCATCTGGGTCGATTTCGATTTTTAACAATCCTGCTGCCCGGACCACTATGTCTTCCATTGCCTCCTGGCTATAAAAATCCAGCCGGAAGCGTGCGCCGAAGCGATCCCGTAATGGGCCTGCCAGCAACGCCAAGCGTGTTGTCGCCCCAATCACCGTAAAACGTGGCAGGTTCAGGCGGACTGTTTTCGCTGCCGGGCCTTTGCCAATCACAATATCCAGCACGAAATCTTCCATCGCCGGATACAAGATTTCTTCGACAGCTTTACCCAGGCGGTGTACTTCATCAATAAAGAGAATGTCACCCTTTTTAAGATGCGTCAGAATAGCAGCCAGATCGCCCGCTCGCTCGATAGAAGGTCCGGCAGTAATCCGAATGTTTGCTTGCATCTCATTCGAGATGACATGAGCCAGCGAGGTCTTACCAAGTCCAGGCGGCCCATAAAAGAGTAGATGGTCAATCGGCTCATTGCGCATGCGCGCGGCATCAATGATGATCGAGAGATTTTCCCGCACGCGGTCCTGTCCGATCATTTCGCTGAGGTCTTTGGGTCGCAAAGCGATGTTGCGGCGGTCGTCGCGCTGCACTTGACCACCCATCATGCGTCCATCTTCGGACATGCACGGCACTCCATATTTTTCGGTGTATTTGTTCTAGCATTGTAGCGGATAGACTGTACGGCGCAAAGCCAGGATGTCACTGTTCAGATAGCGATGGTTACTCTTTCCATACGATCTCATTCAGTCCTTTGACAACCGACGATCAGCGACTTACACTTGAGCCGCTATCTGCCAGAAGGGACAATCATGAAACAGCTTTTTGAATCCCAGCATCCACTCGTCAAGCACAAGCTGACGGCCCTCCGTGACAAGAATACCGATCATCGCACATTCCGCGAACTCGTCCGGGAACTGTCCTTACTCTTATGCTACGAAGCCACCCTCGATATGGAAACCACTCAAAAACCAGTCGAGACACCCATGGGGGAGACTGTCGGCACGACCGCTAAAGAAACGATAGGGCTTGTCCCGATCATGCGTGCAGGCATCGGCATGACCGATGGCATCATGCAACTCTTGCCGAATGTGCAAGTCTGGCATATCGGCCTGTACCGCGACGAAGAGACCTTGCGGCCCGTATCCTACTACAATAAGCTGCCTAAAGAGCCTACTGTGCAAATCTGCCTCATTCTCGACCCGATGCTAGCCACAGGTGGTTCAGCGATTGCAACGGCTAACATTATTAAAGAGTGGGGCGTATCACGAATTAAGTATGTTGGTCTTCTAGCCGCGCCGGAAGGCGTCGAAGCCTTATCAACGGCCCACCCGGATATTCCCATCCACGTTGCCCATCTGGACGAGCGCTTGAATGAGATCGGCTTCATTGTCCCAGGCCTGGGCGATGCTGGTGATCGCATGTTTGGCACCTAGGAACTCATCCACGAATGACTCTCTTAGAAATTGGTGCCTTTGCGACCGTTTTTTTACTATCGCTGATCATCAGCGTAGCCGTGATGCCTTTGGCGATTCACCTCAGTCATAAATGGGGTATCGTTAGCCAACCCGGTGGCCGCCGCCATGAAACGACACCTGTACCGAAGCTCGGTGGTCTGGCCATTTTCTTAGGCTTTACGGTTGCCGTCATTGCGGCGCAGTTCTTACCTGTGGAGCGTTTTGATTCCCTGGAGATCATACGCCTATTGGGTCTGCTGCTTGGTGGGGCAATGATCTTCTTAGTCGGCCTATTGGATGATCTCTATGAATTGAGTTACTTCTGGTTGTTCCTGGGCCAGATCGTCGCATCAGCGATTGCCATTGCCTTCCAGGTCATCATTGAATATTTCAATAACCCTCTGACAGGCAGCCAGACCGAAGCATGGCCCTATCTGGTGACGGTTGCATTAACGATGTTCTGGCTCGTCCTCATGATGAACACAGTCAATTTCCTGGATGGACTTGATGGTCTGACGTCAGGCATCGCCATCATCGCCGGGTTGCTATTATTCATCAACAGCGCCTTCCGACTTGTTCCCGCCCAGACCAGCGTGAGCCTGCTGCCACTGGCGATGGTTGGGGCCTGCCTCGGCTTCTTGATATTCAATTTCTATCCATCACGGGTATATCTAGGCGGGTCTGCGGTTTACCTGGGCTATCTGATTGGGGCACTCAGCATTATCGGCGGCGCCAAAATGGCGACTATTTTGCTCGTCATGGGCTTGCCCCTCATGGACTTGACGTGGCAGGCTTTTAGCCGCTTAGCACGTGGGCGTAATCCATTTCAAGGAGATCGCGGCCATTTGCATTTCCGTCTGCTGGATAGCAAACGTATGAGTCACCGCCAGATTGTCCTCAGCTATTATGCTTTCTGCGCCTTCTTCGGTGGCCTGACGCTCGTATTGGAAAGCCAGCTCTACAAGTTCATCGCCTTTGGCGTCATGCTGGTGCTGATTTCCATCGGTTTCTATATTGTTGCCCGCTGGCGCGGCAATCAAAATGGCTCATCGGGAACAGCATCGTCCTCGTCGACTTCGTCTTCTTCATCGTCTATTTCATAATCATCATCGATGTCTTCATAAACGAGTTCGTCATCTTCCTCAGCCTCGTCCTCATCAGGTGAAGCGGAGAAAATGGGTACAACGGGACTGCTACCTGCCGTTGGGCGTCCTGCGGTTGGCCGTGTTGCAAATGGGTTCACAGGTTGTGTCGACGTGGGTGCTTTTTCATCTTCCTCATTGCCATCATCGGTATTGTCATCCTCATCATCTAAATCAGGCTCATCACTAACCGACGTCGTTAATGGCACCGCACGAGCACTCGTAGATTCTGGTACATCATCCTCGTCCTTGCCATCTTCCGCTGGCAAGGCATTTCGTCCACCTGGCAGCGATAGGGTCGAGGGTCGGGTTGTCCGTTGTGGCTGCTCCGACTGTCGCGAGATCGTGCTTGCGCCTAGCCGCGGATTAACTTCACCGCTTTCTAGTTCATCAACATCTGTCTCGTCGTCGGGTTCGTCAATATCCAGCAGCCTTGGCTGTGCCCCAATTATCGGTTCGTCACCGGGCGCGCCGGGAACAGGCAAGGTGAGGTGATAGATGCTCGGGATAATGGCGTCTTGTTCGGCTTTCGCCCGCCGACGAGCCTGTGCCGCCCGCTGACGTTCGCGCTCCCGATCACGCGCTTCGATGGCTTCCACCCGTGTCATAGTAATCATCTTGCCACGCCGGAACGTTGCGCTGCGGCCCGTGACGCGCTCAACCACATACTCGATGCCGCCCAGTGCCAGCACCATCACCACGTTGACACCGATAATCAGTACCAATGTGCCTTCGATCACGCTCATGGATGTCGTAATTGGCATGGAAAGGGCAGCGAAAATGGCATTCCCAATACCCAGGATCACCAGAATAGCCGCCGCCACAGCAAGCGAAGCAATGATCGCCCGCCAACCTTGAAGATCTTTGGGCAAATGCGGGAACATGGTATTGCTAATCGTGAAGAGGATATAGAACCACAACCAGAAATCGGGTGTGCCCAACAACTGAGAAAACCCAGCACTGACGTCATTCAGGTCGCCACTGCTGATCGTCGTCATGAAGCCCGCTATATCGAAGATATGTGTGGCCATCAACCAGACGATGACAAGGCCACTGATGAGGGGCGCAGCCGAGATAATGGCTTTTTGGATGCGACCTGTGCGACGGGCAAGCTGCACAAAATTCAAATGCAGTTCACCAACTTCTTGCCTCTCAGGCCATTTGATTGACCTTTCTGCCCGGACATCCAGCAGGCCAGCTACCAACCAGTAGATGACCTCATGCAAGATGATGCCGGGCAGAAAGAACGTATAGTAGAGAATAGTCGTTGTTTCGTAGTTCTGGGTTAGCAGCCAGCCCACTTTAAAGATGTGCTGATGTAACCAACGCTCAATCCGCCGGAAAACAATGAATAGTCCCGCGATCAATGCGCCTTGCAGTAAGAGCGTTAAGCCTTCCAGGACTAACTACCTTTTACCTCAGCGGCAATACGGACCAGATCAGTGAATGCATCCACTTTGAGGGAAGCACCACCCACCAGCGCGCCATCGACATCCGGCTGTGACATATATTCTTCCATGTTATTGGGTTTGACGCTGCCACCATACTGGATACGTACCTGCTGGGCAACTGCATCGCCGTATAGGTCAATCAGTACTGAACGAATCGTGCCGCCGATGATATTCTGGGCAATTTCACCGCTGGCGCTTTTACCTGTACCAATTGCCCAGATCGGTTCATAGGCGATGACAACTTTGGGCATATCTTCCGCCGGAATGCCATCCAATGCAGCCCGAACCTGCCCACCAACGAATGAAGTGGTTTCACCAGCTTCATTTTGTTCCAGGCTTTCACCAACAGCGATGATAGGCTTGATACCATGTGCCAGGGCAGCTTTTGCCTTCTTGTTGACCTTCTCGTCGGTTTCATTCAAGTAAGCACGGCACTCAGAGTGGCCGATAATGGCATACTCGACCAAATCCTGGATCATCACCGGGGCGACTTCTGACGTGTATGCGCCGCTATCTTCCCAATGCACATTTTGTGAACTCACGGCGATTTCGGTATTGGCCAGAACGCTGGATACGGCTGCCAGTGAAACAAACGTTGGGGCAACCACGCGTTCAACCGTTGAATAGGGAGCTAACGCCTTGGCTAGTTCCTCGACAAATGCAACTGATTCTGGCAACGTTTTGTTCATCTTCCAGTTACCAGCAATAATTGGTGTTCTCATGAGGTTACTTCTATCTCCTTAAGATGGGTCTCTGCCATCGTGCGCACCCATTGCGGCGCACGGACATCGTCTAGTATACCTTGCAAAACCGGAGTTGCCCGTTGGCTCTGGCCTCTCGCAATCAGTAAATCCGCTCGTAAAAGCTGTGCTTCCGCCAAATAACCTTCGCTACTGCTGAGCGATTCTATCGCGTTACCGGCCAATATATAATTACCCTCATCGATGAGCCGCAGCGCTTGTACATAATTCACCAATGGTGAATCAAGCGTTCCCCGGATATTGACCTGCCCATCCGTTAACTCTGTTGCCAGTGATAGCAGTTCCGATGCATCAATACGATCCGTCAGTGCCACATGCTCATAAATATACTGCGTACTATAGGCATGGATAGACTGGGCAAAATCGTTATTCGGGCTAGGCTGCATCTGACTAAGCACAGCATACAACACGGCCGATGTTACATCATTATATTGATCAGCTAGTAGGGACGCATTCGCCAGATACACGCTCTCGTCGTCCGCCGCCGACAACCCATCGCTGATGCTATCTTGAGCCTCATTTATATCGCCTTGATGCCAATTAGAGGCTGCATAAACCAGATACGATACAAAACTATCATCATCCGCTAACTGTCCCTGTGGACTATCCAGGTCGAGTTCACGTAAATCGAGGGTAGGGAAGCCAAGATAGGTGTTCAGGCCAAAATAACTGGCTTCATTTCCACGGCTGACCACTGTTGCCCGGATGCTACCACTTTCCAGGTCAAGGTCACGTAGTTGGACCAGGTTATTCATTGCACGCAGCATCAGCATGGCGATAATCAGCATGCTGACCAATAAGCCAGCACATCCAAGTCCCTGCCAGAATCGGCGGCCATTTGATTTGCGATGCTGTTTAGTCGTGGCTGATGGCGAACCTTGGAAATCTTCTAACTCTGTAGAGACATCAACTGTCTTGGAACCTAGAGCATGCCGTGCTGCCATTGAGCGACTGGTCTCCTCAACCGGCGCGGCTACCGCCGACACTTCCTCATATCTTGTAGCGGCTTTTTCAACTCGGCTGGGGTCAAGCGACTGCAAACTGTCTCTACGGATGGCCTGCGTCAAGTCAGCGATTAATTCATTGGCTGTGCTATAACGCTCATCACGATTCTTAGACAGTGCCTTTACCAAAACTGTTTCGACTTCTTCTGGAATATCCGTATTGAGCGACGAGGGCAGGGGCAGCGGCGTATAGATGTGGTCATGGATGATCGCATAGGGCGTATCTCCTGTAAAAGGCACATGCCCAACCATCAACTCATACAGAACGACGCCAAACGCATACAGGTCGCTGCGCCCATCAAGGTCTTTTTCCCCACGTGCTTGTTCTGGGGAGATATAGTGTGGCGTCCCCAGCAGCATATCCACGCTCAGAGTTGACTCACCCAAATGCACCATACGCGCCAGACCAAAGTCTGTGACATAGGGTGTTTCCTGCATGTCGATAACGATATTCGAAGGCTTAATATCACGGTGCAGCACACCCCGTTCATGGGCATAGGTCATGGCATCGCCAATGGCCGTCATCAAGCGCAGAATTTCATCAAGGGGTAACGCACGCTTGAGTAAGCGCTGTTTGAGCGTTTGGCCCTCAATGTACTTCATCACTAGGTACGGATTGCCTTCGTGCTGACTGTAGTCATAAACAGGCACGATGTGCGGATGTTCCAGGCTAGCGACAATGCGTGCTTCACGCTCAAATCGAGCGACAAAATGCGCGTCATCGCGATAGTCCTGGAGCATAATTTTGATAGCCACGTCACGATCAAGTTGCGTATGGTAGGCACGGTAAACTGTCGCCATACCACCCTGGCCGACCAATTGTTTGATCGTATAGGGGCCAACGAGATCGCCTTCGTGCAGGAGCATTGTCTTCTCCGGTGATTGTCCACTAAGTAAAATCTATACGCCAAAACAAGCCGTTTTGTCGTGTTAGGTCATTCCAAAGGCATTATAGTCTTAAACGCAAAGAGGGAAATTGTCGCTTTATCTACGTTCAGGGTGTAAAAGCGCGTTTACTACTGGACAAGATGGCGCAAATAGGCATCCGGGTTCTCCAAAAACGAGCGCATTACACTTACAGTCTCAATATCATCGTAGGCGATTGGTTCAAGTTTTGGGCCATCGCAGGAGAGTATTTCCGCTCCCGGGTACGCCATGAGGATCGGCGAATGTGTGGCAATGATAAATTGCGCATTCTGTTGAATGGCCATGCTCATCAGTGAAATCAGCGACAATTGCCGATTGGGGGATAAAGGTGCTTCCGGCTCATCGATGATGTATAAACCATCCGGCACAAACCGCGATTGGAATAGCTTGAGAAAGCTCTCTCCGTGGGACTGCGCATCCAGGCCATCCCCATAATACGATTTTAGGGTATGCAATTGTCCCGCATAAGCCATCGATGCATAACCCTTGGCGGCTGGTTTATCTTTGTAGTCTTCTTGCGCCTGTTGCAGGTCATCGAGCAATTCAGCCCGCGTCTCATTCATGCGCTTGGCATACCCAAAAAAGTCCTCCGACCGCATGAAGAAACCGCGTCGTGTGCGCTTATTCCAGGTCAGCTTGAGCGTATCAGCCAGCGAACGGACATGATCGAGTGACGGATCGTGGGCCGCGTCCTGGCTGCCAATCGTAATCGAACCAACCGCAGCGGCAATCGCTTCCAGCAGGGTCGATTTACCAGAGCCATTCTCACCAACGAGGATCGTCACACCTGACCGAAATGTCAGGTCCAGGTTTTGCACCAGTGGCAGCGAAAATGGATAGGCGTCTGAGGTGATTTTCGTTTTGAGCGCGACTGATCTTAGATGAATCAATGTCTATTCACCTGACAGCTCGTTTACAGGATGAGATACAAAAAGGGGAGATGGCCCCGTCGGTTGACGGGGCCACGATGACTATTTATCGTTCAGAGCGACGAGGCCTGGTAGTTCATTGCCTTCGAGTAATTCGAGGCTTGCGCCACCGCCTGTGGAAATATGCGTCATCTTATCAGCGATGCCCGCTTGCTCAACAGCAGCCGCAGAGTCACCACCGCCGATGATGGTCGTTGCACCTTTAGCTGTCAATTCGACAAGGGCTTCAGCGACAGCATTGGTCCCCTTGGCGAAGTTCGGCATTTCGAACACGCCCATCGGGCCATTCCAGACAATCGTCTTGGCATCAGCCAGTTCAGCACGGAACTTTTCAATGGTCTTCGGGCCGATGTCCAGGGACTCCCAACCTGCTGGAACGCCAGTTTCCATAGAGTAAACCTGCGTTTCTGCATCATTGGAAAATTCGTTGGCAGCTCTGCCGTCGATGGGAACAATCAGCTTGTCGCCACCCTTAACCAGCAGATCTTTTGCCATATCAATCGCGCCAACTTCCACCAGCGAGTTGGCCATATCGACGCCCTTAGCCGCCTGGAAGGTATTGGCCATGCCGCCGCCGATAATCAGCTTGTCGCATTTGCTCAGCAGGGCTTCGATCACTTTGATCTTGTCGGATACTTTTGCACCACCCAGGATCGCCACAAAGGGGCGCTCAGGGTTTTCAATCGTGTTCGACAGATAGGTGATTTCTTTTTCCAGCAGCAAGCCAGCAACAGCAGTCAGCTTTTCAGAAACGCCAACGTTTGAAGCGTGTGCACGGTGTGCCGTGCCAAAGGCATCATTGACGAAAATATCGCCGTTCTTGGCCATTTCAGCAGCCAACTCAGGATCATTCTTGGTTTCGCCTTTGTAGAAGCGCGTGTTCTCCAACAGGATGATGCCACTTTCTGGCAGCGCATCAATCGCTTCACGCACAGATTCGCCCACGCAGTCATCAGCAAAAGCAACATCTTTACCGAGAAGCGTGGCCAGGGCAGGGGCAACCGGGGCTAACGAAAATTTGGCTTCCGGGCCTTCTTTCGGGCGGCCCAGATGGGACATCAAAATGATCGAGCGCGGTTTTTGTTCCAGAACATACTGGATCGTGGGCACAGCCGCACGGAGGCGTGTGTCGTCGGTGATGGTTCCATTTTCAACGGGAACGTTGAAATCGACACGCATCAGGACACGCTTGCCTGTCAAATCAACATCTCTGACTGTCAGTTTTTCCATCTTGGACTCCATAAAGTCATACAATTTAAGAAGGCGAGACACAGGTGTGCTCGCCTTCAATCGGGTCGTGATGCTTATTTAGAGTTTGTCGCCGATGAACTTGACCAGGTCGGCGGTACGGGTGGAGTAACCCCACTCGTTATCATACCAGGTGATGACCTTCACCAGATTACCGCTTGCTTCGCAGGAGAGTGCATCAATGGTGCTGGAGTAAGGGTTGCCGATGTAGTCGCTGGATACCAGCGGCTCATGGGAAACGTCCAGGACGCCCTTCATACGGCCGGCAGCGGCTTCTTCAAAGGCCTTGATCATTTCTTCTTTGTCAGCCGGTTTTTCAACAACAGCGACGAAGTCAACCAATGAAGCATCCGGGGTCGGGACGCGGACTGCCATACCATCAAACTTGCCTTCAAGTTCAGGGATAACCAGCGAAACAGCTTTGGCTGCGCCGGTGGTCGTCGGGATGATGTTGACAGCAGCAGCACGGGCACGACGCAGATCTTTATGCGGCAGATCCAGGATCTGCTGGTCGTTGGTGTAGCTGTGGATCGTCGTCATATAGGCTTTTTCAATGCCATACAGGTCATTGACGACTTTGGCGGCCGGGGCGAGGCAGTTGGTGGTGCAGGAAGCGTTGGATACGATGTTGTGGTTAGCCGGATCGTATTTTTCTTCGTTCACGCCCAAAACGATGGTCAGGTCTTCGCCCTTAGCCGGTGCGGAGATGATAACCTTCTTTGCGCCAGCTTCCAGGTGCTTTGAAGCGCCTGCGCGATCGCGGAAAATGCCTGTACTTTCGATAACAACTTCAACGCCGAGGTCACCCCACGGCAGTTTGGCTGGGTCACGTTCGGACAGGGCCTTGATGACATCACCATCAACGACCAGATTGCCATCTTTGACTTCTACAGTGCCATCATAGCTGCCATGTACGGAGTCATAACGGAAGAGGTGGGCCATTGTCTCCAAATCGCCGAGGTCGTTAAATGCGACAACGTCAATTTCATTCTTATACTTTGTCCGCATGACCTTGAGGACTTGACGACCGATGCGGCCAAACCCGTTAATGCCGACTTTGATTGCCATGTGTTGCTTCTCCTTAAATTAGTTGTATTTATTGCGAAAAATCGCCTTTTAAGAAAGCGTCACCGCCTACATTATACCCATTGCTTGCTGTGGCTTAAACAAATGAGTGATAGCTCGCGCCAATTTTGATGAGTCATGTCGCCAAGGGCGGCTCTCATCGGTTAAATCTGTGTAATAAACGTCATATCGTTGATAGATTTCGCTGTGTTTGGGCGCGGGCGGGACGTACTGTGTGATGCCTGCATTAAGTTGAGGATAAGTATTATTTGCGATTACAGCGTGGAATGTGCCCCGTCCGACATGCTTCTCCATAGCTATAACGTGGTCAGCAACATCGTAGCCGGATGTCTCTACAGGTTGGGTCGCCACATTGCACACATAGATCTTAAAAGCATCTGTGGCCCGCAGTGCCGCAACGATCTCTGGCACCAGCAAGTTCGGCAGAATACTGGTATATAGGCTGCCCGGACCAATTACGATCAAATCAGCATCGAGTATCGCCCGTACACTGGGCGCATAGGCTGGAATATGCTCAGGCTCCAATGTGACTGCGTTGACATGCCCGTCAATCTCTTCGATCTTTGATTCCCCCTTCACTTTGATGAGCCGTTCGGAGTTCGCTAGCTTTATCTCAGCAGTTATCACCACATCCGTCAAGGTGGAGGGTAACACACGTCCTTTAATATTCAGAATACGCTGTGTTTCCACCAGGGCAACTGTCAGGCTGTTATGACCTTGGCTATCGCCGTCTGCAGTGATGTCTGCCAGGGCCGCAATCAGCAGGTTACCAAAAGAGTGCCCCTCTAGGTCCCCGGCATTAAAGCGATACTGGAACAACTTGGTCATCAAGCTTTCGTTATCTGCCAGGGCCGCGATGTTATTTCGTAAATCACCCGGTGGCAAAATGCCCAGGTCACGCCGTAACTTGCCGCTGCTGCCACCATCGTCGGCAACTGTCACAATCGCAGTGATGTTCTCCGTATAGGCTTTTAGCCCACGTAGGGTGGCTGGCAGTCCCGTGCCGCCGCCAATCGCCACCACATTGATGCCGCGCCCATTGAGTGAGCTATTTGTTGTGATGCCTGTCTGCTCGTTTTGTGTGACGTTCGCTATGCGCCACGACATGCTGAAAAAATAAGTCAAGATGATGGTTATTATGGCTGCGATTGCAGCCAGCAGGGCGAGTAGAGGGCGGTTATCACTGGTGGAGGTTGCCAGTAACACCAGGCTCACCACCAGGATCAGGTTGGCGATGAAGAACACCCCCAACCAGATACGGCTGTCTGTCTTTCGGGCTACCCAATTGTTGAATCGCAGATTCATCACAGGTCGGAGCATTCCCGCCAATACATCAGCACATGATAAGCCACAGTTGTTACAACACCTTTGATTCTACCAAATCCTGGCGATGATCTAAATGTGTACGCGCCAGCTTAGGAGCTACAAAGAGCAGAACGGCGGCCCCTAACAATGACATTCCTCCAATGAAAATGGCCGCGTCGAGCCAGAATTGCTCAGGATACAGGCGAATGAGCGTGTCGGAGTAATAAAATTGCCAGGTGCCATCTTCAAAAAACAGGCTGTGGAACAGCGCGAAAAACGTATCCCAGGCAAACAAAGCCGCAAAGACGATGCCAACAATCGCGCCAATTGTCAGTAAACTACCCAGGCGCAGCGCGTTCAGGGGCCACACCTCACCGACTCTGATGCCAAGCCCTATTATAACAAAGTCCATAATCAGCATAATCAACGCTGCAGCGAACACCATTTGGGCAACCTGCTTGACATCGACCATGTGCGATAGCTCAAGGTCGTTGAACATGGCACAATCGCCACTGGTTTGCGGTGGATAGCACTTGTCGCCGGGGAGTGTCAAATCTCCCAAAAATGAAATATCCTCGCCATTGAGGATATAGTCGAGCGCATAAAAACCATATGCCAGCCGGTCATCGACTGTGAAACCATAGTAATCGACTTCGAACCCAGGCCGTGTATATTCAAACTGTAAGAATACAGGCACCATTGCTAGCCGTGCGCTGCCGACTAACAACAAAAGGGGTACCGTCAGCGCAACCATCCACTTTAGAATGAACCGGATCACTGACACTAACGCAAATCCTCAATTTCGCCGCCGAGTAAAAAGTTAAGCACAATGGAATCCACTAATCCCTCGACGGGCGCTTTGTCATCAGTAAAGACCATATCACTCGGCGTCAGCGGGACCAGTGTCTGACTTGCCATCTCCAGCGCTTGAGATAGCAGGGGATACGCTGTGGCATCCATGCGCTGTGCATTCTCGATCAAGGTGATGCTCTCTGTCGGTTGCCGGGTCGCCACCAGGATCGTATTAAACGAGCCAGGGACATCCATCGCGTGGATGTCCGCAAAGACATAAGAAAGGGTGTTTGATAGGGCATCCACCAGACGACGGTCCGTATTCGTCCGCCCCACGTTGATGACCAGCACGCCATCATCTGTCAGCTTATCGTAAATCTCCTGAAAGTACTCGATCGTCGTCAGATGCCAGGGGATATACGGCGGACGATAGGCATCCACACCGATGACGTCATAGGGTCCCTCAAGCTGGTTGAGCATATAGCGACCATCCTGAGCATAAGCCGTTAGCCCAGGGATGGCTTCACTGTTCATGTCGAAGTACTGTGCACCAGCCTCAATGATTTCCGGGTCAATCTCCACGCCGTCTATTTTGAGATCATCACCGTAAACGGCTGCATGCTGCCTTGCAATGGTGCCTGTCGCTAACCCGACGACCAGCATTGAGTGCATGTCTTCTGGCTGAAAATTCGCACTAAAATAAGGCGCGACCAGGAAGTAATCCCAGGTCCGCCCATAAAGAATTTGCGTTGGGTGCCATTGGCTGTGAATGCCCTGGCCTTCATTGAGATACAGATAACGATAGTCGGCTTCGTCCTCTGTCACCTGGATATAGTTGTAACTGCTTTCCGCTTCAAACAAGATGTCTTGTCCAGATGGGGCAGGGCGGATCGGACCACTGAGTGTCAAGGCGGCCAGAATGATGATGACAAGGGGCATCCATAAGAAGCGAAGCGCCTTATTGAAACCAGCCACGCGCCAGTACCCAATCCACGTCACAGTGAACAACACGCCAGCTACGATCAAAAACGTAAACGCCGTGCCCACGGCATCAAACAAGACCAGCGTCGGCAAAAAAGTACCCAACAAGCTGCCAACGGTGCTAATCGCATAGATTTGTCCAGCGATTCGCCCACTGTTCTCGACGTTCGTCGTGGCAATGCGGATCGCAAAAGGGGATGTCATCCCCATTAACGTTACGGGTATGGCGAACAGCAGCAACACGCTGGCAAATGATCCCAGCGTTAGCGCGGCTTCAAAACTGGCAAAAGCTTCTGCCGCTGCATACAGAATGGGGCGGGAAAATAAGGGAATCAGAGCCGATAAAAATGCTGCCCACAGCAGGATCGTATACAGCGCTTTCTGATGAGGATGCCGATCCGCTAGGCGGCCACCAATAAAATAGCCGACTGTCAAATATAACAGCATCAGGCCGATGATATTGGCCCAAACGAGATTGCTCGTACCAAATATTGCACCCAGCAGCCGCGATGCAGATAGCTCAACGGCTAAGGTGGACAGGCCGCTGAAGAAAACAACCAGATAAAGGTATCGATTTGTGGATTCATCTTGCATGGCGCGAGTCCATTCCGGGTGCAGACCGCGAGTGACTATACAATGGGGCGCTGCGATAGAGCATTCGTCAGGTTATCACCTTTGCGAATATGAATGTAGGGGATTTTTGCGAGCTGCATCGTACCCCTGATCTCTGTTGAATCCAGGTTGGGGTCAAATGTTGCCGGGTCAACGAAAACGCACAACAGCCGGATGCCCCGCCGGACCAATGTCTGCGCTTCCTGTATCCAATTTACATCCAAAGAGGATGTCATCAATACCAGTGTTGTGCCACGCGCCAGAACTTGCGCCTCCAGCGCCAGCATTTCCTGAAGGCTGCGCTCAGATGTACTTCTAGCTGTTGCCAGCGTTTCCAGAATGCGCGTCAATTGCCGATGACCACGTTCTGGTTGGTAAATCTCATGATGGGGGATATAGGCTGTAAAGCCCAATGCGCGCTCAAGCTCCACGAAATATCGCGCTAACGAAGCCGCCAGCACAACCACATATTCTTCAGTCGATGGCAAGATCGTTTGCGAGCTGGCTTGCAAAAAGGCACTATCACCCAGGCGTTTCAATGCTGCATCTTCGACCAGCGACCGTACAGAAAAATCCGCAAACAGCCAGATATCGACCATCGGATCAAGTTCGAACTCTTTCACCATGAGCTTACTGCGGCGCGCGGTGGTCTTCCAATGGATGCGGTTGATGGTATCGCCGGGGACGTACTCCCGGACACCAGCCGCGTTGGTCGTCACATTGTGCGTCAAAAAGTGTTTGGCTTCGCCACCCGTCAACAAACCAATGGGCAGTTCAACCGAATCTACCGGGACCATAGCCGGGTAAACGATGATTCGCTCACGAGCTTCAATACGGCGGGGCAGAGAAAACAACCCAAATGGGTCACCACTGATGAAGGTCATCGGCCCCAGGAAAAACTCACCACGCCGGATGCACTGCGTTTCTGTCTTCCAACCATAACGTTGACGTGGCCAAAGATGGGGCACAACATGGCTCGCCTGATAATTCGGCAGAGTAGAAAAATCACGGACTTCTAGCCACAGCTTAGGCAAAAATCCCACATTGCGTATGCTGAAGTCCTCGCCAAATTGCTGTCCAACTTGCGAGCGACGTGTCCGCGTGTGACGGGCAATACGAATGCCACGGACAGCCAACCAGGCCCACAACATGGACAAAAACAGCAACCCCGCCAACACATAAGCGACGTTGAAGAACACGGCCTGACCCGTTAAAAGGCCTGCGACCAGCGTAGCAATTCCGATAAGGTAAATGCCATTGCGACGATTTTGCATCAGCAAACCATCTATCGCCCGGAAGCACCCGGAACCGGGGTGTTGTTCAAGATGTCCTGGACAATGACTCGTGACGAGACATCCTTGATACGCGCACTGGGTCCCACGATGACGCGATGGGCAAGTGTGGTTTCTGCCAGCGCCTTGACATCATCCGGGATCACATAATCGCGGCCTGCCATTGCCGCCCGCGCCTGGGATGTTCTGAAAAGTGCCAGTGACCCACGCGGACTGCTACCCAGGTAGATGTCCGGGTGCTGGCGAGTCGCATTCACCAACGAAATAATATACTGCTTGATCTCATCTGCGACGTACACTTGCATGATTGCCTGCTGCGCATTCAACAGCTCTTCGACGGTAATCACCTGCTGCAAATTTGCAATCGGGTGCTGGTACTGCTGGGCACTCAAAATCGTCAGTTCTTCCATCGGCGATGGATAACCCATCTGGACGCGCATCAAAAAGCGGTCGAGCTGTGCTTCCGGCAGCGGGAAAGTACCTTCATACTCAATAGGGTTCTGCGTCGCCAGGATCATGAAGGGGTTGCTCATCTTGTGCGTAATACCATCGACTGTAACCTGGCGTTCTTCCATCGCTTCCAGTAGGGCAGCCTGGGTCTTGGGCGTCGCCCGGTTGATTTCATCAGCCAGTACGATCTGCGCCATGATCGGCCCAGCCCGGAACTCAAACTCACGAGTCTGCTGGTTAAAGATCGATACACCCGTCACATCAGATGGCAGCATATCTGGCGTGAACTGAATACGACTGAATTCAGTACCGATGGCCTTTGCCAATGCGCGCGCCATCATGGTCTTACCCACGCCAGGGATGTCCTCTAGCAGCAAGTGGCCCTGGCATAGTAGGCCGAGGACAGCCATGCGTACTTCATTTCGCTTACCTATAATCACCTGCCCGACGCTTTGTGCAACGCGCTCAGCAATATCCTGTACATAGCGAATGCCGGCTGCTTCTGACGAACGTCGGGTCTGGCCTGGATGTTCAACCATAATCTTAAAGATTCACTCTCACTACTCTCGTACCGTACTAGTATGCGCGAAAGGGCCGTCACCGTGTAGTCACCTTGTGTACGTATACCCTACGAACACCCGACTCTCAGTATAGCGGAGATTGCTTACGAGGAAAGCCTCGCGTGTGATGCCTGCATATGGCCCACAAATTAGCACATTCATCATTTAGAGAAATATCCAAAACAATGCAACTCATCAGTTGTATGAAAAAGGGTTGCCTTTTATACTTGTCAGCAAGCGAACCTCCAAGCAAATTTCAAAAGTCACGCACGTTAACTTGATAGCCAGCGTTTCTTGCAATAGAATTCTTATAAGCTTGGCCATAAGATGAGATCGTCAACGAGGGACGCTCATCGCTTTCTAACAGCTACGACGGCCAAGGATGATCCATTTGGGCGTAGCGCCTACTCAGAGGAGTACAAGTATGGCAAAATCTCGTACCGATTTGATGGTCGAGCGCTTGCGCGATTTACAGAGCACCACGCCAGAGATTGAAGCATCTGCTGTCGTCAGTGTTGATGGCCTAATTATGGCATCCGCCTTGCCCACTGGTGTCGAAGAAGACCGCGTTAGCGCCATGTCTGCTGCGATGCTGTCACTGGGTGAACGCATTTCCAGTGAATTGGGACGTGGTATGCTCGACCAGGTCTATGTCAAGGGCTTGGAAGGCTACGTCATCTTGATGAACGTGGGTGACGAAGCCGTTTTGACAACCCTTGTGCGTCAGAATGCGAAGCTGGGGTTGATATTCCTGGATATGAGACGATCTGCTGACGATCTAAGAACCCTTGTGTAAGGTCAAATGTTAAAGAATTACCTGACCAAGAAACAAACCTGAAGTAATCTGCAAATGAGCGGGGAGGATTAGTCTCCCCGCTTCTCTTTTTGTATATACCCATTTTACAAATGCAATTACGCCGACGGGCTATCTCAGCCTCGTCGATAACAACACGTATTTATCAACACAAAACGCAACATACATAAGCCTTCAGTTAGGGGGAGAACGGTGTCCAATATCAAATACATCTTCTGTACAGGCGGGGTCGTCAGTTCCGTTGGCAAAGGCATTACAGTCGCTGCCATCGGCCGTATCCTGAAAGCACGTGGTCTTAAAGTAGCCATCCAAAAACTCGATCCATACCTGAATCTTGATCCGGGAACCATGAGTCCGTACCAACATGGTGAAGTCTTCGTTACGCAGGATGGCGCTGAAACTGACCTCGACCTGGGTCATTATGAGCGCTTCGTCGATGAGCCAGTATCGAATCTATCAAACGTCACGTCGGGCCAGGTCTACAGTGAAGTTCTGGAAAAAGAGCGTCGGGGCGACTATCTTGGCAAGACCATCCAGGTCATTCCGCATATCACCAATGAGATCAAACGTCGTATCAAGTTACTCGGCAAAGCCACAAAAGCCGACATCGTCCTGGTGGAAGTGGGTGGCACAGTCGGTGACATCGAAGGCCAACCCTTCTTGGAAGCCATTCGCCAGATGCGCACCAGCCTCAAACGGCGCGATGCCCTATATATTCATGTAACGTTCTTGCCCTATATTGGTGCGACCAAAGAGCTTAAGACCAAACCCACCCAGCATAGCGTTCGTGAACTGCGCAGTATGGGTATTGCCGCTAACGTCATCATCGCCCGGACCGACCATCCCGTTAGCAAAGAAGTCGTCGAGAAAATATCGCTGTTCTGTGATGTGGACGAAGAAGCCGTCGTACCCTTGATTACTGCCGATTCGATTTACGATGTGCCGCTGATGCTCGAAGATTCTGGTTTGGCTGATTACGTCATGGACTGGTTTAAGCTGGAGCCAAAGCAAAAGATTGATCTGGACGGTTGGCGCGAGATGGTTGCCCATATGGACAACGCCGAAGAAACCTTAACGGTGGGTATCGTCGGCAAGTATGTGGAACTGGAAGATGCCTACATGAGCGTCAAAGAAGCGCTTGTCCATGCCGCGACAGCTCACGATCAGGCTTTAGAAGTCAAATGGATTCAATCAGAACACTTGCGTAAAGATGGCTGCGATGAATTGCTGAAAGGCCTGGATGCAATTGTTGTTCCTGGCGGTTTTGGTTATCGTGGTGTCGAAGGCAAAATTTTGGCTGCCCAGTATGCCCGTGAAAACAAAGTGCCGTACCTGGGACTGTGCCTGGGTATGCAGGTCATGTGCATCGAATTCGCCCGCAATGTACTTGAGTTAGAAGATGCCAACAGCACCGAATTTGACGAGAATACCCACAGCCCAGTCATTGATCTCATGATTGACCAGCGCGACATTACTGATATGGGCGGCACCATGCGTCTGGGCGCGTATCCATGCGTATTGAAACCAGGTAGTGTTGCAGGTAAGGCCTATAACGTCGATCAAATCGAAGAACGCCATCGTCATCGTTGGGAGTTCAACAACGACTTCCGTGAGCAGTACCAGGAAAAGGGCATGTCTTTCAGTGGCCTCAGCCCCGATGAACTGCTCGTCGAAATCTCAGAGATAGTTGATCATCCCTTCATGGTCGGCAGCCAATTCCACCCGGAATTCCTGAGCAGGCCCAATCGCGCGCATCCTTTGTTTGAGGGTCTCATCAAAGCAGGCATTGATCGCCGCGATAGCAAAGGTGCCAAAAAGGCAAAGTCCCGTAAGAATACAGAAAAGCAGCCGGACAAAACGGCTGCTCAAGGTACGGACTAAGCTATAGATCAATCGGTAAAGCAAGCTTAACGCCAGACGGATAGCTTATTCGTCTGGCGTAATCTCAATATCCTGCTGCAGTTCTGTATCAATGGGCAGGGTAATCGTCAAAACACGATTCTTGAGCTTGGCCTTGGCCTCGTTCGACTTCACAGGAATGTTGATAGTGACTGTGCGCGCAAAGACACCAAAGCGCCGTTCCTGGACCACATAAGAGGCTAGCGCGGGTACTTCTTCTGCCGTTGTCTCACCGCTGATCGTTAGCTCACTGCCTTCCATGCTCACATTCAAGCTGCCGTCAACGACTTCACCATCAATTGGCGCAGTACGTACGACGACGTTATCTTCATAAACATAGACATCGACCTTGAGCACATTGGGGCTTGTCAACGACTGAACCTGATTAATTCCCTGGTTGATCCCTTTTTCAATGACTTTGCCCATCGTGTTACCCAGACGAGCGATCTCGCGCATGGGGTCAAATCGTTCTTCTGACATAGGGTCAAATCCTTATCGTTCTTGTTTCTAGTTATTATACGTCATAAGCTGCCATAATGTTGTAGGCCGATCCTGGTAGATACCAAAAGAGCGCCCCATTTGAGGCGCTCTTCGTGTTTTCTGTCGCTATGCGATTAGGCCATGCGATTAGGCTTGTGTGAATTCGCCTTCGATCACATCCGGGTCCTCGTGACCCTCGTCGCTTGCATTGCCATAGTCGGCGTTGCCATACTCGGCATTGCCCGGTTGCTCATTCGCATACATCTGCTGCGTTAGGGCATTGGCGGCATTCTGCAAGTCCTGGATGCCACTGCGGATGGCACTAGTGTCGTCACGTTGCATGGTATCGCGCAAACTTTCGACCTGCTGCTCAATCATCGCGCGATCATTGGCTGGCACTTTGTCGCCCAGCTCATTGAGCGATTTCTCAAGCTGATAGATGATCGTATCGGCTTCGTTGCGTGCCTGGATCAACTGCGCATGACGCTCGTCTTCATCACGATGGCTATCCGCTTCACGCACCAGGCGATCAACTTCGCTCTCGCTCAAGTTCGTTGAAGCCGTGATCGTAATCTTCTGTTCCTTGCCAGTTGCCTTGTCTTTGGCACTCACATTCAAGATACCATTGGCATCAATATCAAATGTGACTTCAACCTGAGGCACACCACGCGGCGCAGGCGGCAGCCCAGTCAACTGGAACTGACCAAGAGACATATTGTCCGCAGCCATTGGCCGTTCGCCCTGCAAGACATGGACATCGACCGCAGGCTGGTTATCAGCGGCTGTCGAGAAAGTCTCCGTCTTGCGCACGGGGATAGTCGTGTTGCGCTCAATGAGCTTGGTGAACACACCACCCATTGTCTCGACACCCAGGCTCAACGGCGTCACATCCAGCAAGAGGATGTCTTTGACATCACCGGACAGCACACCTGCTTGGAGCACAGCACCCACAGAGACGACCTCATCCGGGTTGACGCTCTTGTTCGGGGCCTTGCCCAACAAGCGTTCAACCAGTTCCTGGACCATCGGCATACGGGTAGAGCCGCCCACCAGCACAACTTCGTCGATCTCGTTCTTGGTGAGTTCAGCATCCTTCAAGGCCTGATGTACAGGGCCTTCAACGCGTTTGAGCAGATCTGCACTCAGTTGCTCAAACTTGGACCGTGATAGGGTCAGGACCAGGTGCTTCGGACCGGAAGCATCGGCTGTGATGAAGGGCAGGTTGATTTCTGACTGTACCGTGTTTGACAGTTCAATCTTGGCTTTTTCAGCGGCTTCCTTCAGGCGTTGTAGGGCCTGACGGTCGTTGCGCAGATCAATACCATTTTCTTTCTTGAACTCATCGACGATCCAATCGACGATAACCGCATCCCAGTCGTCACCACCTAAGTGGGTGTCACCACTGGTTGAACGCACTTCGACAACGCCATCGCCAACTTCAAGCACGGACACATCGAATGTACCGCCGCCCAGGTCAAATGCCAGGATCGTTTCGTGAGCTTTCTTATCAAGGCCATAAGCCAATGACGCGGCTGTCGGCTCATTGATGATACGCAGCACTTCTAGACCAGCGATCTTACCAGCATCCTTGGTTGCCTGACGCTGACTGTCATTGAAGTAGGCTGGAACTGTGATAACAGCTTTCGTTACTTCTTCGCCCAGGTAAGATTCAGCATCTTTCTTCAGCTTACCCAGGATCATGGCGCTGATTTCCTGCGGTGAGTACTCTTTGCCTGTCACCGGGACGCGCACACGCGCATCACCAGACGGACCACTCACGATCTCGTAGGGCAGGCGTTCAGCTTCAGTTTTCACTTCATCGACGCTCTGGCCCATCAGGCGCTTGATCGAGAAGATGGTGTTTTCAGGGTTAATGACGGCCTGGCGCTTTGCAGCCTGGCCCACCAGACGTTCCTTGTTCTTGTTGAACGCCACAATTGAAGGTGTAGTGCGGTTACCTTCCGCATTCGCGATGACAACCGGTTCGCCACCTTCCAGTACGGCCACTACTGAGTTGGTCGTACCCAGGTCAATACCGACTATCTTTCCCATTAGATTCCCTCGTTAAATAGAGTTTGTTTTTCGACTTACGAGACCAGTCTAATGGACCTCTGTCAGATGGGTATCTGAGCACTGTATGATTTGTATCAGTAAATCATATGAGGCATATATGAGGGGATTTTAGCCTTCTTTTGCGGCGATAAACCGGGCTGGGATCGTCTGGGCGAGGTAGATATTTGCAGCCGGATTGTGGAATATCACCCCGGCCCTGTGCGCTGCCAGAGCCTGAATGATGAGAATGACAATATCCTGGCTATGACGGCGAGCCACAGTCCGGGCCATACCGTAGTCGGATGTCAGATGCACATACTGCCGACTGCGCGCTTCCAGGCCAGTTTGCAAAATCGGCGCTACAGCCTCAGCAGCAGTACCATGAAACAGGTGCTCCGGTGGCTCAACAGGTGGATAGGCTATTGGGGCCACGCGGCTGTGACCAAACAACGCCCGAATTTTGCCATCAACCATCTCGTAGCGTTTCTTCCCCTGGCGGTCGCCTTCGACAACCGTCAGCAGGTCATCCATCAGATATGCATCGCCAAACCGATTTTCTATAAGCGCCCACATCGCTTCGACGTCGGCATAGCCATCGCCATCCAATTCCAGGCTGAAATTAGCGGCTTTATGTCGTAACACCAGCGCCAGGAACTTCGACAATTTGGTAAGGTTGGGTTTCGTCATTTACATAAGTCCGCGTGTTCTCATCAGAATCTGTTATCATTGTGCCATATATTTCCCAATATTGTTTGCCGTTGAAAAGGTGTTTGCGAAGATGGAAATCATGGGTATTGATATTGGCGGGGCAGGGATCAAAGGGGCACTTGTCGATATTGAAAAAGGCGCACTCGCTACAGATCGCTATCGTGTTCCGACGCCACAGCCGTCAAAACCGAAACCAGTCGCTAAAGCGGTTGCCGAGGTCGTTGAGCATTTCGATTGGAACGGGCCAATTGGCTGCACGTTCCCGGCAATTATCAAAAAAGGGGTAGCTTACAGTGCTGCCAACGTCGATGACGAATGGATTGGCACCGATGCGGCTCGTATCATTCAGCGCTACACAGGTGATCCCGTTCTCATTATCAATGATGCCGATGCCGCTGGTATTGCCGAGATGCACTTCGGGGCAGGGCGAGGCCATTCCGGCGTGGTGATCATGCTGACGCTCGGAACGGGTATCGGCAGTGCTGTGTTTGTCAACGGAGAACTGCTCCCCAATACAGAACTCGGCCATCTGGAATTGCGCGGCAAGGATGGCGAAGATCGCGCTTCAGACCGAATTCGTACTGAAAAAGACTGGAGCTGGAAGAAATGGGCGAAGCGGTTGAATGAGTATATCCAGCATGTGGAATTCTTGTTCTCGCCGGACTTGTTTATTATCGGTGGGGGTGTGAGTAAAAAATATCAGAAATATTTCCCACATCTGGATCTCAAAACAGAAATTGTCCCGGCGCAGCTCCGTAATGAAGCTGGCATTGTCGGCGCGGCGATGGCGGCACAATCGCTCATTTAGTCACTTCAAAAAACAAGAGGCAGGGTGCTATATGCCCTGCCTCTTTGTCAGTTTCGATACCGACTACTCAATAGCGGAGAAAGTGCCCCAATTGCGGTGGAAGTAAGCCAGGGGCTGACCTTCTTCGGAAAACCCGGCTTCCTGTACTTCCCCCAGGACGAGCGTACTCGCACCCACATCGACGGTTTGGTAAACTGAGCATCCTAGCCAGCCAAACACACCCGGCAAAATCGGACAGCCCGTTTCAGTCGTACTATACACGATATTCTCAAAGCGATTTTCACGATCTTTGTACATCCCCGCGAAGAGTTTGCCCCATTCGATCTGATCGCTGGTGAGGATATTGACAGCAAACGTACCGCTTTTTTGAATCAAATCCCCGGCATATAGCGACTTGGCTACGCTCATTGAAATTAGCAGCGGGTCAATGCTCACACTGGCAAAGGAATTGGCTGTAAAGCCCTGCACTTCGCCTTCATGAACGGTCGTGATCACGCTGATGCCTGTCACCCAGCGCGACATCACCGCTTTGAACAATTGTGGATCCATTAGTTGATACTCTCTTACCTCGTAGCCTCTGGGCTACATATGACAAATTAAATTGTACTTGGAGCTAGTTATGTGACTACAATAGCCTACTTAAGAAAGGTCTGTATCACTCTGAACAGTCGTGTTTGCCAGGGCTTCCAGCACGGTGACGACAGCACTGTTGTCCAGTTCACCATTGCCCATAGCGATCATGGCTTCGTACAGTTGGTGCGCCAGCGATGTCTGAGGTACTGCAATCTGATACGAACGCGCCGTATCGACCACAATCTTCAAGTCTTTGGCTTGCATATGCGCTTTGAAACCAGGGTCCAGGTTGCGCTTGAACAACCTGGCAGGCTTGTTATCGAGCGCCCAGCACTGTGCCGCGCCACGACTAATCGCCTGCACGACTTTCGCCGGATCCACAGCGCACTTTTGCGCCAGGACCAGAGCTTCTGCCATCGCCACCATCGTCCCGGCGACAATCACCTGATTGGCGGCCTTTGCAATTTGCCCGGCGCCGCTTTCACCAATATAGGTAATCGTCTTGCCGATGACTTCTAAGAGGGGTAACACTTTTTCATAAGCACTCTCGTCACCACCCACCATGATGGTCAACGTCCCCGCTTTTGCGCCGATATCGCCACCGCTCACAGGCGCATCCAGCGACAGAACACCGACTTCGCTGAACTTTTCCGCAATCGTTCGCGCTGTTTCCGGTTTGATGGTGCTGTTATCCACAAAGATAAGGCCCTCATGCGCCCCTTCAATAATACCATCTTCACCGAGTGCGACTTTTTCCACATCTGGCGAATCTGGCAAATTGGTGAACACGACCTCGACTTGCTCAGCGACTTCTTTAGGTGAGTGCGCGGCTATTGCCCCTTCGCCCTCAAGCATTTTCACAATTTCCTGGCTGCGATTATGCACAACAAGTTCATGTCCGGCTTTCATCAGATTCCGGGCCATAGGTGCGCCCATCAGCCCCAGGCCAATATAGCCAATCTTTGTCATCCCACTCCTCCGATGCAAATAACACTTTGAGCCATTGATACATGATTAGCAGCCATAAATCAAAAACTTGAATGGTTTAATTAGCTTACGCTAATCAGCGTTATAATCTGGCCTTGCCAATTCAAAACCAAGGAGACAACCCGCATGACTGTTCGCACCTATCAAATACGCATCCAGGATGATGAGTATGCCGCACGCCTGGGCAAACTCGTCGACTACATGGAACAAAGCGACGTAACTGGTCTGATTCTCTTCAATAGCGATTACATTTTTTACTACACGGGTTTCAAGTTCATTCCTACGGAACGGCCCATTGCCTTCGTCGCCAACAAGAAAGGGGAGACGGGGCTTTTTGTCCCGCGTCTGGAAAAAGAACACGCCGAGGCCAATGCCCTGGTAGATCGCGTCGCCTACTACATCGAATATCCTGACATCCCGCATCCCAGTGAGAAGTTCCATCAGATGCTCAAAGAGATGGACATTTCTGGAGATGTCCTGGCAGATAGTGATGGCTATCCCTGGATCTTTGGCTATCGGGGTCCGGCCCTCTCGGAAAATGGTTTCACAGTACAGTCACCGCGCGCCTTCATCGAAGATCAGATGACCATCAAATCAGAAGCAGAAATCCGCCTACTGCAAGAAAGTGCCAAATGGGCCAATCTCGCCCATATGCTGCTGCAACGTTACACCGTCGTTGGTGCGACAGAAACCAGCGTCCAGCAGCGTGCCTGTGACGAAGCCACGCTGGCCATGATGGATGCCATCGGCCCCATTTATCGCTCACAAAGCAGCTATACAGGCGCCTTCGCCGGTTATCGTGGGCAAATTGGACGCAATGCATCGATTCCCCATGCCCTGGGCAACAACATTGTTTTCCAGAAGGGGGATGTCCTCGTCACTGGGGCGACGGCTGGTGTCTGGGGCTACGTCTCTGAACTAGAACGTACCATGTTCCTGGGTGAACCCACCGACGAACAGAAACGCCTCTTTGACCATATGCTGGCATTACAAGACCTGGCCATTGCTGCCATCGAACCCGGTAAACCATGTTCAGCCGTTGACCGTGAAGTGCGTCAATATTTTGATGATAACGGCCTGCGCGATTACTGGAAGCACCACTCCGGCCATACAATCGGCATTCGCTATCATGAAGGCCCATTCCTGGACATTGGTGATGACACCATCATCCAGCCAGGCATGGTTTTTACAGTAGAACCAGGTCTGTATGCACATGGTATCGGTGGTTTCCGCCATTCGGATACTGTCGTTGTGCGTGACTATGGTGTGGAATATATCACCTATTACCCACGCGATCTTCAGAGCTTGATTCTGCCTGCTTGACCCAGACCTGGGGCAGCGGCTATACTCCCATTTGTGCAGAAACACATGATTATTTATACAAAATAACCAACGAAAGAAGTGTGTGGAATGGTCAGCGAACAAAACGGATTCATTCTGCGAGAACCTGGGGCAAAATCGAGGGAAGTGATTAAACGCGATGTAAATGCCTTATCGCCATCTTATACCCGCAGCTATGGCTTTACGATTGATCATGGCAAAGGCTCAGAACTATGGGATGTCGACGGCAGTCGCTACATCGATTTTGCCGCCGGCATTGCGGTGTTGTCGACAGGGCATAGCCATCCCCGTGTGGTAGAAGCGATCATCGAACAGGCCCAACAATACCTGCATATTGGAGGTACGGATTTCTTTTGCCCCAAGCCAGTTGAACTCGCAGAGCAGCTACAGCGTCTCGTGCCCATCCACAATACGGCTCCTTCTGACAAACTCGTCTACTTTGCGAACTCCGGGACTGAATCCGTAGAGGCCGCGCTCAAGCTCGCACGCTATCAAGAGGGACGCTCGCACATCATTGCTTTCTACGGTGGCTTTCATGGTCGCACGATGGGATCGCTCTCCTTAACGGCCAGCAAGTCCAAGCAGCGCGAAGGCTATCCTTATATTCCTGGTGGCGTTACACACATTCCCTATCCCGCGCGCAATCAGTGTGAAGAAGGGGCAGGCGGCTGGTGCGATGCTGTCGGCTATATCGAGAAGTTCGTCCTCAAGAAAGTGCCACCGTCGGAAATTGCAGCTATCATCGTTGAACCCATCCAGGGTGAGGGCGGCTATCTCGTCCCACAGGATGACTTCTTCAGCAGCCTGCGTGCATTCTGTGACAAGCACGGCATCCTGATCATCGCCGATGAAATTCAGTCGGGTGTCGGTCGCTCTGGCAAGTTCTGTGCAATGGAACATTGGGATGTGGCCGCAGATATCGTGTGTCTCGCTAAGGGCTTAGGCTCTGGGATGCCGATTGGGGCTATTGTCGCCAGCAAAGAAGTCATGGGGCATTGGACACCGGGCACCCATGCCAGCACCTTTGGTGGCAATCCCGTTTCCTGTGCAGCCGCATTAGCGACTATCGGCGTCATTGAAGACGAAGGGCTTTTGGATCACGTCACTGAGCTGGGCGACTACACCATGAAACGCTTGCATGCTTTCATGAAAGATCATCCCGCGTTGCACCGCGTCGATGGCAAGGGCTTCATGATCGGCCTCGATTTCTACGGTTCAAACGGTGAACCCAGTCCGGCTATCCGAGATGCCATTGTCAATCAATGCTATCTGGATGGACTAATCACACTGGGATGTGGCAGTTATGGCATTCGGTTTGCGCCACCGCTGGTGTTGACTAAAGAATTGCTTGATGAAGGTTTGTCCATCCTCGAACATGCCATCGCTCAAGTCGAAGAAGACATGTGGTAAACAACGTCCGAATAGTTAAGCGGATATACAAAGCAAACGGGCCGTTGTCATCCAACGGCCCGTTTTTGATCTTGGTACTTTTATGAACTAACCCGTTTGAGGTGGAATTGGCGAGCTATAACCAGCCGCAGCCGTCGTAGTCGGGATCGAACCCACGAATTCATCACCGTACCCCTCCATAATACCCTGGGCAACACGCGATGCATCGCTGTATTGATTGCTGCGCGATTGTACCCAACGGCCATTTTGCTGGGCGATGATATCCTCTGTAAATTTGACGAAATCCAGGAATGGCGTTTCGCTGTCTTTGTAGGCCCCGGAGCGTGTATCGTAGAGGGCTTTTTCCTGCATTAATTCTTCAGCAGCGTTGCGATAGGAACTCCAGTATTCACCATATTTGTATAACCGCTCAATACCGGCAGCGACCGCAACAGCCAAACTAGAAATAATCGTAATCATATCTAGGATTAAACGCGCAGAATCGCCAACGGACTCGAAGCCAGCTTGTATGCTAGGGCCGACGCTGATCAGCACGGGCACCGAAACGGAACCGATTACGATAATGCGCTGCAAAAGCAAGTAACGCCCCTTATTCTGTTCGGCGCGCTCATCGTAATACTTCCACTGGCCATACCAGCGATGTTCCATATAGAAACGTTCACTCGTTTTGGCATCGGCATCAATCAGAATGGGTGGGGGCCATTTGGGATCAGGCACAAAAACCGTGTTATCGTCAGGTGTCACTTCTTTGGATACGGCTGCCATCTGGCCTGTCACGAGGCGCACATCAGTCGCCGGAGTAGGAATAGGCATATCCTGTGAACTGGTGGCATCTGCCTCAACAGATGGTGTCGAAACACGCGACTTAGTAGGCGGGGATGTCATCTTAGGCGTATCGCTCTTTACGGGTTTCTCAGTCTCTTGTGTAGCCATTTGCGACTCCTTTGCCACCCTCAGTCAAGATGATTATGCAACTAAAATCAAGATGCTTAAAATTGGGAACAGAACAATTTGTCAATTTCTAAAGAGTGTAACACAGAACCCATAAATGGGCGCATCGCGGCAGAGGATTTTTGTAGCTCTTTTCTAGATTGGACCCTAACGAGGCCTAGCTATTGCGCGATTTGTAAGACTCGCGCCGCTCACTGCTGGCGCGTTTGCGTGCTTTCCGTTCGAGTTCCCGCTTAATTTCCAGGTATTCCACTTCTAGTTTACTGACGTCGCTATGCGTACCCGTTTGCTCGCGCTTGATGATGTCGCCGGGTTCGCACTCAAGCACTTTGCACAGCTTGTTGATCTTGCGTAGATCCGGCGCGATCATGTCGCCGGATTTCATACGATACAATGCCGCGATTGAAATGTCAGCACGTTTGGCCAACTCTTCATAAGTGAGCCGCTCATTATGCTCGGCTTGCCAGCGTAATAGGGCAGGTTCAATATCAATATAGGTAGGCATCGTGCTCACAGTCTCGTAGATTTCTTGAAAAAGCTTCTTAAGCTTACATTATCACTTCTTTATGGGCATCGCAAATGTTCTGACACCAAAACTATCGCAATTTGTTGACTAAACTATCAAATAATGATAGTTTTACTACCATGAGTCGCGGCAATTCATTGCTTTCTTCCATTAATTGCCGCAGAAGGACAATGCCATGATAGAAGAATATGTATCCCCCAAGCCGTTTTCAGCGCTGCTCGACATCGAAGGCTGGTCCCAACTAGACCCGATTTTGCTGGCAGCGCTAGCCACCGATGCCCCTCTGTTGCTCATCGGCCCACATGGAACGGGTAAAACGCTGCTCGTTGAGCGGCTTGCAAAAGCCATGAACAATGACTTCCGGCACTACAATGCATCGCTCCTGAACTATGACGACCTTGTTGGCGTGCCTATGCCCGATGAAACTGGACAATCACTGCGCTTCATCACGACACCAGGAGCCATCTGGAATGCGGAATTTGTCTTTTTTGATGAAATATCCCGCTGCCGCCCGGACCTGCAAAACAAGCTTTTCCCGATCATTCATGAGCGCCGGGTAGTGGGCATTCAACTGGAAAATCTGCGTTTTCGTTGGGCAGCTATGAACCCGCCATCGCCTGATGATGCCTCGTTTGATCCCAATGTAGGTGATCTCTACCTGGGGTCGGAGCCACTCGACCCGGCACTCACTGACCGTTTTCCGTTTATCGTCACCGTCCCTAATTGGGGTGACCTGACAGAGCATGACCGCCGCCAAATCCTCAAGCAGAATCTCTTGCCTGCATATGGTAATGGCACCCAGGCTACAGCCCCTGGCACCATTCAGGAACTTGTTACAGCATGCCAGCAACAAATCCAGCAAGTGAAAGAAGATTTCGGCGATTGGATTACTGAGTATATTCTGGTCGCGATGGACGTTCTTGAAAAAGCCAGCTTACGCCAGAGTCCCAGACGGGCACGAATGCTGGCCCATAACATCATCGCCATCCATGCCGCACGTCAGATCCTTGGCCATAGCGATGTCGCCATAGAAACATCTGCCGAGCTGGCTTTGCTCAATGGTTTGCCGCAGATCGCAACCGAAGTCCCGCCACCACCGTCGAAAATCATTGCCATCCATCGCCAAACGCATGAAATCGTCGTCAAACTGGATGATGAGGACTGGCGCACCGTCTTGCGCGAGCCTGATGCCGTACAACGCGTTATTATCGCCGATGACCTCGGCTTTAACGATGAAGACCTATCGCAGTTGATTACACAGGCGCTCAGCGATACCAAATCAGAAGCCCGCCGTGCGGGTTTAGCAACGGCCATGTTCCTGGCTTTCCAACATCAGCGCACCTTGACGCCCGCCGCATGGGAAGCCCTCATTGCCCTGGCCGGTGATGTTTTAACGCCAGGTGTCAAAACCAGCTCTGTATCCGGCCATGCATCGGACCGCAAAACCTGGGAAGCTATCCAAAAATGGGTGATTCGCCGACGCAGGCAAAAAGGACTGGCACGATTGGAATCCAACTATGTTCTGGCAGGGTATCCCAAACGCTGGCGTCAAGAAAACTGGCAGGAAGCGCGTCAGAAGTTCATCACCGATTTGCGCTTATTTGGCATCAGGGAGGTGCAAGCATGAGCCAGAACACGCCTGCAAAACCAACATCAACCACATCCCAGGAAAAGGCCAGTAAAACAGGCACAGGCCCCTCGCGCAGTGGATGGATCACGACACTACAGCAACGCCTGCAAAACCCGCGTAATCAAGCCATGTGGACGCTAGCACCCCATAGCGATACGGTCGTACGCATCAGCTTAAAGGGTTTGGGCAACCCGCTGCATAAAATTCTAGGGGAAGATCTCTCGCTGCAAAGCCACACTGCCGATGACATCGTTGCCGCGCTGGATGCTAATCCTGACGCCAAAGAGAAATTAATCGCCCACCTGGAGAATACCTCGTCAACTTACCAGCTTAAGGGTGCGATTCTGCTTTATGCCGATGAAGCGACTGTTCATCGTGCATATACTGAGATTCCATTGCCTGTTGTAGAAGCCAAGGCCGCTGCCAAGCAGAAAAAGACCGAAGAATCAGATGCAGATGCTGAGTCAACCGACGATCAAACCGAAGAGTCACCGCCTGTTGAAGAAGACAACAAGCAGGATGCGACCTTGCTGCGGGCCATTGATCTCGCATTTGTGCTGAATGTACTCGCTCGTGCTCGTGGGACGCTGCTCGTCGCCGATACCGAACTGGCCCTGGAACCGGGTTTTCTTGAGCAATCCTATCTCTGTGATGACCCGCGCATCATCAAGCTGGCCCAGGCCACGGGCTGCCTGGAAGAAGCCTGGACAACCTCATGAGTGGGGCAGGTTATCTGAGTACGGCCAATTCCGACCCCACCGCTGCCGATGTCACCCGGCGGCTGTTACAGGCCATGCCTGCCGCGACCTTTGAGTTAGAAGGCTTCACCCGGCTAGCCCAAATCCGCATGACGCGCCGCATCCCGACGGCGGCTGTCGAGGCCAAATATCGCCCACAGTTGCTCATCAACCCGGATTTTATCCAGACGTATTGCCAACGTGACGAGCACCTTTTCTTGCTGGTCATGCATGAACTACTGCACGTTCTGCTGGCACATACCAGTATGTACACCATGCTCACCAAAGCGCACAACATCGCCTTTGATGCCATCATCAACGCGCGGTTGTCGCGCCACTTTAAGGAGCCTATTTATAGGGGCTTCTTCGAGCGCCTCAACTCTGCGGACCAATTCCCACATTTGCTGCTGCGTCCGCCGGAAGGCTGGCCTGATAACCCAATCTATCCCACCGATGTGGGTCCTCTGGGAACAGAGCGTATCCTCAAGCAACTTTATCCATTACCCAGCGTCAAACGCCAACGCTTGCCCTTCTACAGCGAAATTCTGGACCTCATCAAGCAGGATCAGCGTGACCGTGGCCAGAATGCCGATGGCGAACCGACCTTATTGGGCGACCATGAATCAGATGGATACGATGAGGTTGACGAAACCTTTGCTGAGGCTGTTGAGCGCATGGCTGAAGATTGGCCCATGCAAACAGGTAAATCCGGGCCAGCGGGGAATGGCACAAAGGGCACCCGCGAATGGCAGGTTGATCCACAGAAAAGCTCATATCAAGCGCGGCGTGTGTTCGCCAATGTGCTGCGCCGCAGTGTTGGGCCAGAACGTGGTGTTTTGCGAAAGCGGGAGCGCGCCCCTTTGAGCGATCTGATTGGCAATGGTGTGCTGCCCAATGCCCGTGACCGCTTGATGCCAGCACGGCGGCATCTTGGCGTCAATGGCGTGCTCTGGACCCAGATCAACACGTATAAAGCGCGTATCAACCATGAGAGTGTTCGCGCCCATGTCTACCTGGATGTATCAGCCTCTATGCGCGAAGTCTTGCCGTATTTGGTCCACCTGCTAATACCTTATGTCAAGCAGCAGCGCGCCTCCGTTTTCCAGTTTTCGACCAAGGTCGAGCCGCTTTCTCTGCAACAACTGCGCCAGGGCAACATTCAATCGACAGGTGGCACCGCTATTCAATGTGTTTTTCGCCATTTGCTCAATGATGCGCCCAGGGTCAAACGCGCCGTCCTTGTCACCGATGGCCAGGTGGGCCGTGCCGCCGCCAACTACAAACAGCAGTTAGCCGCTAAGGGCATCAAGATACATGCTGTGCTACCCGCAGAAGCCCGTAACGACCGTTTTCTAAAAGAGTTTGCAGCCACCATCACCGTGTTGCCACCTGTGGTCGATGCCTAAGACGCTGGCACCCATAATTCATAGTCGAAGCCATTCATAGGCACGATTTCGTCCAGTACATAATTGGCATCAATCGCTTCTAACACTGGGGCAGGGTAGAAACGGGCCCGTAGCACAATCAGCCCAAACGTGTGGTCTTCAATCGCTTCGACCAGTGCCGCCGGATCATGCAGCCCATTGATATACAAATTATTCAATTGGGTGGCGTTCGTCACCACCTCTTGCCCAGCTTGTATCATAAAGCCAGGATCTTCCGTCATCGCTGGACGGCCCGACTCCCGAATGCGCTCGACAATATACCAGCCGTTTTCATAATCTTGCGCTGATGGAAAGTGCCCGGTAACGGCATAACCGACAGTCCAGCCTGCGGAATCGTACAAGGGGTAACGATGCCCCGGCGCGGGTTCAACCGAGAGGGCATCAGCAATGGGGCCAAATACTGGCCCGGAAGTTGGCAGCTTGATGACGCGCAGGCTGTAGATGAGTAGCAGCGCAATCGCAGCAATTTGCCCAACTAGCGCAATCTGTCGTATCCGTGATGCTAGTGCTTCTCGCTTGGTGATCGCCAACGCGAGCGTATTCCCACTGAGGATACAGGCGGCTGCAATCGTCGTCGCGAAATAACTATCGCCCGCGCCCCACGTTCCTGAAGCAATCGTGCTGGCAAATGACACCACGAACCAGATGCTAAACAACGACAGCCGATCAAAAAACAACTCGTACAGCACGCTAACCGCGCTCAGGATCAACAGCGGCCAATGCAGCGTAACGAATTGCTTCAGCAAGCCAGTGTACTGCTCTGGAATAAAGGGATTACTATTCGCCGCGATCAGGTTCAGCGACCAATAGCCATTTGTGGTGATCTCAGCGAAAGCGAAGATACCTATCGCCGCCGCAATCAGGCCCACACTGTAGACAATCGCTGTGCGTGGATTGCGCAACAAGGCCCATAGTCCAACCGTGATACACGTCGAATAAGCCAGTTGCTTGGTATAGCCCGCGATCAACAACAGGAAAAAGCCGATGAACAAATGCCGTCGCCGCAGTTGGCGGGGCAGGTCGAAAGCATTTGCCAGGATGACCACCGCAAATGTTTCAAACATGACCATCAGCAGATGCTGTCGCAGCAGTGGTCCCAGATGATAAATAAAATTGGATGCAAAAAATAGCAATGCTGCCATCAGCGCCACACTGCGGAACTGCCATTTTCTAAATACAGCCCAGGCGATGCTGGCCCCGGTAATCAGTGTGGACACAAAAATGATCGTGCGACCGATCCAGTATTGCGGCCCAAACAGGGCAACTAGTGGCGTCATAATCAAGTGGAAAACAGGCGGGTAATTGCTGGAATAGAAGGGGTAGGCTTCATAGGTACAGTAGGGGCACTCTCCCTGGGAAAACAATACGGCGTTGTACAGCTCGTGGCCTTCACCCTGGTCATAATCAAACGGAAATGGAATAAGTTCTGCTGCGAATGCCAGGTAAATGACGAAATGCACCAGCAAAATTGTAAGGAGTACGCCCAGTGCCAAACGCATCACACGGGAGGTTTTAAAGGATGTATCGAGAGTTGAATCCAGGTTAGTTTTCAAAGAAGCGATCACAATCTATCAAAATCAGCCAAATGTGCCGCTACAAATTAAGGTGTGTGTGTGCAAAAATCAAGCTTCAACCACACAAACATCTTTTCAGTTCGCTGTGCAATATAAGGGAAACCCCACTTTGTCAGATTTACCAGAATTCCAAAAACGAGCCATCCACAAGGTACAGCCATTGGTACACCAAATCTTTGGTTCGAATCTCATCCGGCTCGACACCTTCGATGATGGTCATTTTCGGGTCGTGTTCCGGCCCAGTCACTTTGTTCTCCAGGGCGATGCAACCGAACCGTCAAAGTCGCAATGGAGCACACTGAAGAAACAACTCAAACGTCGTGATCATCAGATTTTCGTCTTCAAAGAATACGGCACAGTTCCCTGCAATGCAGAAACGGATGCGACCTGCCTCTATCTCGACTTCGGCTTTTTCCTGGATATGATGTAACCAGGATGTAACCAGAAAGAAAAAACCCGCACTCTGTTCAGACTGCGGGTCGAATTTCTTTACTCGCCTTTGTTTCTTCGAAAGTCCACGAAACGATAGCCTACGCCTCGTTCCGTCAGGATATACTGTGGATTTGATGGGTCAGCCTCAATCTTCTCACGAAGGTAGTTCACATAGAGCCGCACATAATGCGCTTCATCACGATATTCATAGCCCCAGACTTTCGCCAGCAACTGATCGTGCGGCACTGTCCATCCGGCATTTTCAATCAGGTGATAGAGTAGACGGTACTCGGTCGGGCGCAGCTTGATATGTTTGCCCTCTACGATCACTTCGCGCTGGTTGAAATCGACACTGAGACGATCATCAATGCGGATGATGGCATCGGTGGGGGAGGACGATGGCATATCGGCACGCCGCAGCACGGCCTTAATCCGGCTGGATAACTCGCGCGGGCCAAATGGCTTGGTCACGTAGTCATCCGCGCCCAACTCCAGGCCATAGACCTTGTCGTTTTCATCGCCCTTGGCTGTCAGCATAATCACTGGAACCGTCGAAAACTCGCGCAGCATACGTAAGGTTTCAAAGCCATCCAGCTCAGGCATCATGATATCTAGCAAGACAACATCCGGCAACTGGGTGCGGATCGCATCCAGAGCTTCTACGCCATTGTGCGCTTCGATCACATGATGGCCTTCTAGCTCCAGGTTCATACGGATGAAGCCAATCATGCGCGGTTCGTCATCGACAACGAGAACGCGCTTGCCGTCACGCGATGCGGTACTTTTAGGAAGATTACTGGTCATAGTTTTTAATCATCACGATATGGTAGTTCGAATTCGATTTCTTCTTCGCCTGTTGGTAGCACTTGAATGTAATTGATACGCCACCAGGGAAAAACGACAGTTGTGACGCCTTCATCTACCCAGGCGAATTCTGAATCGGTGCGTTGACGTGGATTTTTACCAATTACACATGTATCTTGCGTGGTTGGTAACTCATCTACGTCAATCTTAACAGGTTCTTGGTTAGAAATATGTACCAGTATGGTATACATCGGTTCCTTTCCCTGTGCTAGTCGGAATCTTTACTTTGCGGCAGATTGTTATTGAAAGCTAATGTGTGTGACCAGCTTACCAAACCGTATTTCATCACCATCGCGCAAAATGCGGGGTTGGTTGGGTAAAAGCCGTTGGCCGTTCAGGTACGTCCCATTCGAGCTACCAATATCCGTCAACATGACGGTTCCCTCTGTCACATCCAGACGGCTGTGCTGACGAGAAACACCGCGTTCAATCGCCCCATAAGGAGCCAGATCAATATCCGGTATGGTATTGGTTGTCTCATCTTTGCGACCAATCATGAGCGAACTTTTAGGTCGCAGCATGATTGTCATGCCTGTATCGTCAAAAATGAACTTGAGGGCCGTTGTCCCCCCAATGTGTGCGCTACCCCATGTGACGCTATCGCGCGTCTCATCAGGGGATGCTGTTACTTCATCTGTATGTGTTGACATATCGCTGTTCAATTCAATCCCACAATATTCACAGTAAAGCAGGCCTTCTGAATTTATGTGTCGACAGTTTGGGCAAGTAATCATAAGACATGCGGCACGTAAACCGACCTCCTTTCGTCACTGCAAATGATCCATACATAATTTACTCAAATCTCAATAACTTCCATAATAGCTATTCTTCGTCAATAAGCGAGGAAATCTCTTCATCGAGCCGGACGAGGGCGCGCGTAGAGTATTTCAGGGTCTTCTGACCCGTATCCGAAAGGCTGCGTGTGCGTTTAAGATGATTGGCCTCGTTCAACGTCGTTGTCGCCAATGATGATTCACCACGTTCCAGCAAGCGGGTAGCCAGATGCTCCAATAAACGCGTTGCCTCGTCAACATTCCCCGCCTCAAGCTCCTCACGGGCACGCTCTTGCATCCGGTAAAGTGTTAGCTTACTGAGGGCATCCATTATCGATTGAGGTGGCTCATCGGGCTGCGGGTCGTTGGCAACTTCTAATGAGATATCACTCACTACCTGATAGGCCTGCGCTTCGTTTTGCAAGATATCACCCGTTGCCACCAGCCGCGCCACGGTGCGGAACCCCGCCTCCATTTCAGATGGCAATTGGAATTGCAATAATAGCGATACGCTCCGTTTGACTTCCAGGCTCCCTAAAGGGATACGCCCCTCGATCAACTCCAAGGGTTGCGGGCTTGGTGCCAATTTAAAGGCCATCTGGACGTTCACGTCCGGGTCCGGGGCCACTGAAAGGTTCAAACGTTCGGCGAAAACATCGCCCAGGCTGCGGACATGCTCATTGAAAAAAGCGTCAATCTTAGAGGGTGATTCAATATAGGTTGACGTGCCCCCCGCCACGACCGCCAAACTATCAAGGAACTCATCGTTCCAATCTTGCCCGAGGCCGATTGTGCTGATCGAAATGCCCTGGCTGTTCGCATCTTTAGCTAGTTGGTAACAGCGATCATGATCACCATAAGTGTGCCCATCTGTCAGCAACAAAATATGGTTCACCTTACCAGGGTTGAACTGCTTATTATTCTCCTGAACCCCAGCCTCAAGTCCACGAAAGATTTCTGTACCGCCGGATGCCGACATAATGCTGACGCGAGCTTTGAGTTGTGGTTTGTCCTCGGCATAAGTCGCAGGTAAAACGACTGAAGCCCGGTCGTTAAATCCAACAATAGAGATGATGTCATCAGGCGCAAGGGCATCAATCAAGCGTTGAGCCGCCAGCTTAACACGGTTCATACGTGACCCGCGCATCGAATTACTCTGGTCGATGACCAAGGTCAGATTCAGGGTCGTTAATTTGCGCTGCACTTCCTGTTGATTGGGTGGCGCATGGATTTCCGCAAGCAGATAAATCATCTGCTCTTCCGGCATCACAGCGATCGTACGCTTGCTAGGGGTCACACGTAGCGAGAAATAAGAAGTGCCACCTTCCAGATTCGCTTCGATTTTCTTGTCAACCTGGGCCTTACCAATCGGATCAGTGAGGATATTGTAGGCCCAAGTAATATCCTGGAACTGCGCCGCCGCAGCCGGATTATCTGGATTAACATCAGGATGCAAACGGCGTGCCAACCGACGATAAGCACGTTTGATATCTCTATTCGTGGCGTTGGCCGATATCCCCAGGACGCCATAGGGATCGAATTGTAGCTCCATAGAGTGAGCCTATTCTTCTTATTTGGATGGGGTCTTGAATATCATGACTGATATATTGTCATGGCCACCATGCTGGTTCGCTTTAGCAACCAGGCTGTCACACGCAGCTTGCAGGCTTTCTGCTTGTAGGACCGTTTCCAGCATATCCGCGTTGCTGACTTCTCCCCACAGTCCATCACTGCACAACAAAATATAGGACGCAGCAGGCAGACGGCGAGTCAGTGTGTCCACATCGATGTCTTCATTGTGGCCAATCGCCCGGTACAGCACATTTCGATGCTGGTTTTCCCCTTGTTCCTCTGCGGATAACTGATTTAGCTCAATTAATCTCTGTGCCAACGAGTGATCGCGTGTGAGTTGTTCAATTTCACCTTCAGTAATGATATAGGCACGACTGTCACCGACATGGGCAAAATGAGCCAGATCGCCCATAACCAGCGCCACAGTCAGCGTGGTGCCTCCGTCCGGCACCGTCATAATAATGCGACGATTTGCGTCTTTTACAGCCTTATTCATCACTTCGGAGATCGTATAAGGTTGCTCATTATTCCCATTGAATCGGCTCATAATCAGCGGCAAGTAGAGTGATTGTAGGACGGCATTCGCAACAGTTTGCATCGCCACTGCGGAGGCCTGCTCGCCGTTGCTATGCCCACCCATACCATCGGCGACGATGAAAAGGCCAAAGTCAGGCGTCTCGTCAACGGAACTGCTCGATGCGAAAAAGCGATAGAGTGAATCCTGATTGTTGTTGCGGACCATACCCTGGTCAGTTGCATGGGCCACACGCAAATGGCCAACACCGGGCTGCAAAATTTCGTAGGGATCGCCTTCGAGAGGGCGGGTAACACCCAGTTCAAGCGCCTCATTGATGGCAGCATCTTCTTCGGAAATGTGTGCTTCTGCTACATCAGCCTGGTCGGTAGCATCATCTATGGTCTGTTCTGATGGCTGTTCTAGGACATCGCCATCCGCTTCTGCTGAGGGGGATTCAGCTACATCGGATTGTTCGCTGTCGACGGACTCGACTTCTTGAGGCTCATCTTTCTGGCTTCCCCCGAATAGACGGCGAAAAAAACTCATGTTTTTGTCCTAAGTGGTTACTGTTGAACAACCGGTAGCGCGTATAGATTGTGATCTAACGAACCAAACATCACCAGATCGTCAGCAATATGTGCGCCTGATGTGATGGCCCCCTTGGCATTGAAGCGCCACAACTCTTTGCCACTCATCGCATCAACGGCGTAGAAGATATTGTCTGTCCCGCCAATGTAGACGATCCCATTATGGACAATTGGTGATGCCACAATAGGCTTTTCGGTCTGCATTGTCCAGCGTTCTTTGCCCGTCTGGGTGTTGATACAATAGAGTTTACCATCTGCCGAGCCGACGTAAACTAGATTACGGTGTACAGTCGGTGATGAAATGACCGGGCCATTGGTGCGTACACGCCAATGACTGAACCCACTATCGGCATCAATCGCGTAGATGAAACCATCGAACGAGCCGACATAGCAAATGCCTTCTAGGTCGACGAAAGGAGAAGACGTAACAGCCTTCTTGGGCCGCATGGCCCATTTACGCGTGCCATTGAGTTCAAGCCCGATGATTTCGCCGCCTTCGGTTCCGAAGATGACGCGATCATTAGAGATAAATGGTTTACTGCGGATGGCAGCACCAGCATCATATTCCCATTGATAACGGCCATTATCCGCGTTCAGCGCATATAACTTACCATCATCACTGCCGAAGAAGACATACCCATGTGCGACAGTAGGGGAGCTGCGTACTTTGTTACCTGTAATATGCGTCCAGTTGATGCGACCATCGCGCATGCTAATCGCTCGAACGGTATAGTCTTCAGAGCCAATAATGACCTGGCTGTGGGGCATATCAACGCCTGGCGCACAGGCAATACCCGCATCAGATGGCCGTTTCCACACAAACTCACCATTGTTGAGATCAATAGCCCACAAGTTCGTGTCATAGGAACCGACGAAAGCCATTTGATCGTTGGAGGCTGGGCTGCTGCGGATCTCATCTTCCGTTTTGAAGGTCCAAATCGGTTGGACAACGCCATCAAGTGTTGAGCTATTGAGATCTCGACTCGCCCGACGCGGCATTTCCGAAGTGGCACCATTGGCTTTCGGAGTCGATACAGACATCGTTGGCCGATAGCGCAGTGCCAGGAAGGCCTCTTTCATTTCGGCACAACTCTGATAACGCTTATCCGGGTCGAAGTTCAGGGCTTTATCGAGCACAGTCGCCAGTTCCGACGAAGCCTCTTCGTTGAAGTCCATCAACTTGCGCTCGGCAAAGCTGAAAGGCGGCTCCAAACGGGGGTCTTTGCGCGTAATCACATGATGCAATGTCGCGCCCAGGCTGTAAATATCGCTGAGCGGGTTGGCATTACCTTTATATTGCTCCGGTGCGGAGTAACCTTCTGTGCCGATGGTTGTCTGCTTGACTCCACTGACAAATATCTTGGCGATACCGAAGTCGACCAAACGTACCTTGCCCAGGCTATCAATCATGATATTCGCGGGCTTCATATCACGGAAGATGATCGGCTCTGGCTGATAGCTGTGCAGATAATGCAGAACATCACACAGATCAATGGCCCATTCCAGGATTTTGTCCATCGGAATGCGCTTTGTCTTGATTAAAATTTCCTCAAGATTGTTGCCGTTGATGTACTCCATGATGAGGAAAGCACTATCATTTTGATCGAAGAAATCGTAAATCTTCGGGATAGCAGGATGGTTCAATGTTGCCAGGATATTGGCTTCGCGCTGGAACGTTTTCAGTGACGAAGCGCGCAAATTCGCATCGGTTGTAGTCACGATCATTTCTTTAATCGCAACCAGACGACGAGCATCCGGGAAGTTCAGATCACGCGCCTGATAAACGGCACCCTGGCCACCGCCGCCTAATTTTGCATCGATTTTATAGCGTGCCAAAAGTATGGTATTGGGGCGCAAGCGACCACCCGTGTAGCCGTTGCCTTCTGTCTCAGAAAATTGTGTTGTTTCAGGCATTCGGGCGCAACCTTAGACCTTGCAGTTCAAAATTATCAACCATTACGTTCTCTTGATTCATTATATTGAAGGTGCAACAATACTGCAATTGAGGTTTATAACGGTCAGAATGCCATCCATGACACATATTCAACACCTGACGATCCCCGACGAACCGGTTGCTTTATACCTTCACGTACCGTTTTGTCGCTCAATCTGTACGTATTGTGCCTTCAACA
The DNA here is from genome assembly GCA_002699585.1 of Anaerolineaceae bacterium. GTDB lineage: Bacteria > Chloroflexota > Anaerolineae > Aggregatilineales > Phototrophicaceae > Phototrophicus. The sequence continues at coordinate 656,569 of PABP01000021.1, forward strand.
CCTATGCAGATAGTGACGATCTTTATCAACCATATATCGATGCGCTCTGTATGGAACTTAAGATTCTCGGCCAATCCCGACCAAATACGCAATTGAAGACCATATTTTTCGGTGGTGGTACGCCATCCGTGCTGACACCTCAACAATTTGAGCAGATTTTTGAGGCCATCAATCGTGCCTTTGAGACGTCGCTCTTAGTCGAAACCACGTTAGAGAGCAATCCTAACGACCTGTCGGAACCCTACCTGCGCGATTTACGTGCTGTCGGCTTTGACCGGATTAGCATTGGCGTTCAATCCGCTAACCAATCTGAATTGGACCTCTATGGTCGTCGGCACAATTTTGATGAAGCCGTGAGCAGCTTTGCGGCGGCCCGACGTGCCGGATTCGACAACATCAACCTGGATTTGATCTACGGCGCTCCTGACCAGCCTTTAAGTGCCTGGGAAACCACTTTAACCCGCGTGCTTGATCTCAACCCGGAGCACTTTTCACTTTACAATCTCGAACTCAAAGGTGGAACCGACATTACCAAGCGGGTAGAAACAGGCACCTTGCCATCGCCAGACGATGACCTCGCTGCCGATATGTATGATCTGGCCACAGATATGCTCGGCCAGCACGACTACGATCAATACGAGATCAGCAATTGGTCGAAGCCAGGGCGCCAATCGGAGCACAACCTCCAGTATTGGCGCAATCTCCCATATCTGGGACTAGGACCAGGGGCGCATGGATTCGCCAATGGCATCCGCTACACAGTCGTTCGCTTGCCAAAGCGCTATATCGATAGGCTCACGTCGCCGGAAAAACAGTATGCCTATCCGCATACACCTGCCACAGCAAAAGCTGTTCCCGTCGATTATGCAACAGATATGTCAGAAACGATCATGATGGGGATGCGTATGCTGCATGAAGGCATCAACCGCGAACGCTTCTTAGCGCGTTTTGGCGTAGACATGGTCGATCACTTTTCAGAAATCATCGAAAAGCATCGCGCTTATGGCTTGTTAGCCGTCGATGACCAGCGCGTACACTTGACTCAGCAGGGTAGGTTCCTGAGCAACGCTGTCATCCGTGACTTTATTTGATGGAATGAGCTTAACTGCCTAATACGTCCGATCAAACAGCGCATCGACAAATTCATGCAAAGGTGCCGTAGCCTGACTGTCCGGCTGGGCTTCATCGAGAGCTGCCATCGCCGCCTGATGGAACTTCTGTTCCTGCTCAATGGCATACTGACGCGCCTGCACCTCATCCAGCAGATGAACGGCCTTTTCGATCTCAGGGTCGCCAAAATCATCGACCTGATAGAGTTCAACGAGTTCAGGACTGTGTGTGAGACCATACAAAACAGGTAAGGATTTTTTCTTGGATTGGATGTCGGTAGCAGCAGATTTGCCAGTCACATCGCTGTTGCCCCAGATGCCTAAAATATCGTCGCGTATCTGGAAGGCGATGCCCATATTCAGGCCGAATTCACCGTACTTGCTGGCTTGCTTCTCATTGCCATTGGCGGTCAATGCGCCCATTTCCGCACATGCACTCAGCAAAGATCCGGTCTTTCCCTTCAGCATAGAAATATAGTCATCGACAGAAACGCGCTCTAATTGTTCAAAGCGCATGTCCAGGTGTTGACCACGCGTCAGTTCGAGGTTGGTCCGATTGAAAATAGCCCATAGTCGCAAAGCCACTTCAGGCGAGACTACATCAGACATTTTCGCCATCGATGCATAGGCCAGGGCAAACATAGCGTCCCCGGCATTAATGGCATTGGCGACGCCCCAAACTCGCCACACTGTCGGGCGATTATGGCGAATCGGGCTATTGTCTTGAATATCGTCATGAATCAGCGAAAAGTTATGGAGCAGTTCGACGGATGCCGCAGCATCAAGTGCGTCAGTCCATTGGCCACCAGCCGATTGATTCGCCATCAACAGGAGTGCTGGCCGTAGCCGTTTGCCAGTCAGTTTATCGTAAGGGGAGCCATCTTCGTTTTCCCAGCCCATTGCATAGCGAACCATCGCGCCAAAACCAGGCTCATCGGGTAACTCCGAACGAACAATATCCTGCAATCTATCGTTTAGTGCGGTCCAATAGGGTTGTACGAATTGAGCGAACACCGCCTGCCCTTAATTTATGATTTGATGAGTTCGGCTTTTTGTAAATCGGCTATAGATGATGACCCGGTGCACAGCATCGTAATCCGTAACTGAGCAGTCAACTCATCAATCAGTTCGTCAACAGCTTCTGGGGATTCATCTGCTGCCTTTAAGAATGGCCCTGCTAGTCCACCCAGGGTTGCCCCTAAAGCGATGCACTTAGCGACATCGATGCCATTCCGTAAGCCACCGCTGGCAATTACGGGCAAATCCGGCGCACCGGCGCATGCATATAGAATCGCATCAGCAGTCGGGATGCCCCAGTCAGCGAAGCTGCGGGCGACATTGGCATGTTTCTTCGTTTGTGCACGGTAAAACTCTACCTCGCTCCAGGAGGTACCGCCAGAACCAGCCACATCAAATGCACTGATGCCCACATTGGCCAGGGCTTGCACGTCTCTTTCGGAAAAACCCCAGCCCACTTCTTTGGCGATGACAGGCACATTGACCTTTTTAGCGACTGCTTCAACCTGCTTTAACAAGCCAGCAAAATTGGTATCGCCTTCTGGTTGGACGGCTTCCTGCAAGACGTTGAAGTGCAGAATCAGCGCATCGGCCTCAATCATATCGACAGCGCGCTGGCACTCATCTGCCCCATAGCCATAATTCAGTTGCACAGCGCCCACATTAGCAAATAGCAGAATATCCGGGGCATGCTGGCGAATCTTGAAAGTATGGGCGAGGTTTTCGTCCTCAATGGCTGCGCGCTGTGAGCCAACTCCCATCGCGACGCCGTGCTTCTGTGCGGCAATCGCCAGGTTCTGGTTGATTCGCCGCGCCATTTCAGCCCCACCCGTCATTGAAGAAATGAGGAGCGGCACAGACAGCGTTTTGCCAAACAGGGTGACGCTGGTATCGACATCCGCCAGATCAATTTCCGGCAGTGCCCGATGCATGAAGCGATAACGTTCCAGGCCGGTGGTCAATCGCGGAAAATCTACGTTTTCTTCGAGATTGATGCGAATATGATCGACTTTGCGCGTTTCTGTAGAAACGTCTTGCGTTACTTCCGCCATTGACGAGTGTTCCCTGATATAGCTACAACTAGGTGGATTATGCTACAGCTTAACAAATTCTGTGTCAATAAGACAGCGAGGATTCTCAACGCAGATAACAATATCCCTTATTCATGCGGCACAGTTTGTTATACTAGCACAGCGACCATTTATCAGTATAATGTACCCACAATTAACTAGTGACAATTTATCCCGCCAGCAGGAGGATCATATGGCAAGCATTCAGGAGCGCATCACCAGCATCGTTGTGGACGTTTTGGGCGTAGATGAGGAACGTGTTGTACCAGAGGCACGCTTCCGTGAAGACCTTGAAGCCGACTCACTCGATCTCGTTGAACTTATCATGCAGTTTGAAGAAGAATTCGGTGGCGAAATCAGCGATGAGGACGCCCAGAAGATCGAAACGGTCGGTCAGGCTGTTACCTATATCGAAACCCACATGGATTAGGTGCGTTCTCAAACGCCCTCATTTTGCCATCGAGGCATTTTCAAAAGCGGGTGACCAATCGCGGTGCTCGCTTTTTGCTTTCCCAACTTAGGATGTCACTCGCCGCCACGACAAGACTAACTCTAGGATGAAAACCAGTATAAGCAATACGCCCCCACCACCTAACTGAACGGTGATCCCTAAGTTACCAAACGAAGCAATCGTCTGCGTCAGGGCAAAGATACTGGTGGCGATGCCGATGCCCAATACCAAAGGACTTAGCCAGCGGGTTGCCTTAACAGGCCCCCAATTGATGCCAATAGCCAGGAGCAACGTCAAGCTTGCCAGGGCAGTTTGCTGCGCATTATTCGCATCCGAGAAAATATTGAATAGGGCCGTTAAGGGCGGTAACTGAGCGATAACCAGAAGCAGAACCACAAACCAGTTAAGCAGACCGAGCATTGTGTTGTCAGTGTGGCGTGTTTGGACAGCAAATACAATGCCCATGACAAGCAGCGGCAAGCGCAGACACAAGCTAACAATAAAAGCCAACAAGCTATTCTGGGAAGATGCCAGGACACTATGCCACTCTGCCAGATCATAAGCATTGAGTGTCAAGGCAGCGGTGGGGTGCCATTGCCAGGGTAGCGAATAAACAACCAGGGCGGCTATCAACCAGATATAAGGCCATAAAGAACGATAGGACGTCATCGGCATAGACTCAGATAATCTCATCAAGGGTCTGATAAATCGTTTTGTCTTGTTCAGCTTGATTATCGAAGAAGTTACTCATAAATTCACTATTACGCTGCCGCAGCGACAAAGGCGCGACCACCTTGAGGTCCTCAAGTGTGACCTCCGTGCGGCTATCAGCCGCCGCATACGCCCGTGCCGATTCAAACAATGTGTATTCTGCCCGATGTGAATCGAGGCCCAGCTTCAAAATCAGATCCAATCCGACGCGCACCACATCATCCGGTAGCACCGTCTGGTTGAGCAAGTCCCGCGCGGCCATAATCTCTGACTCGGCTGCGGCTGTCGCTCCTTCCCACTCACGGATGAAGCGCGTTGGATTTCGCCGATAAGCTCGTGCGCGATTGTATACCTCAGCCCGTTCGGCCAGGTCGGTTAACCCACGAACATAAACACGCAAGCCAAAGCGGTCCATGATCTGCGGACGTAAACGGCCTTCTTCAGGATTCATAGACCCAACCAGCACAAATCGTGAGCGATAAGTCCCTACTACAGCCCCACGACGGACGGTATAGGCTCCCTGGGCAGCCGCATCGAGGATGACATCCGTGATCTGGTCGTCCAGCAGGTTGATCTCATCAATGTAGAGAATGTTTCGGTCCGCGCGTGAAAGAATGCCACGCTCAATACGTATTGAATTACGATGCACCGCCGCACGTTCATTGGGAGCGCCCACAACATCCTCGATACGCGCGTTCAATGGCAGCTCGACCAATTGCACTGGCTCATAGTGAGAAATGGACTGGCCAGCTTTCCACTTTTCGTAACAATCCGGGAACAGATAGCGCGCGTCTTCATCTGCCAGCATCTCCAGGTCGGCAGGCAGCACACCTTCTTCACAGTCGCTGACTTCAATATTGGGCAGGATACCCGCCAAGCTACGCACGGCGGTCGTCTTACCTGTTCCCCTGGGGCCAATCAGCAACACACCACCAATCGCAGGATTAATGACAGCCAACATCAGGGCTATGCGCATCTCCATCTGGCCAACAATCGCCAGGAAGGGAAACGGACGCAGTTCAGCCAAGCCCAGGTCAGGCTCTGGCAGGTCTGTGATGCGTTGATAGCTAAATTGGTTGAGCAGGCGTAATAGGGCAGAGTCTTGTGACGGATTCTCGTCAGATGTCATGGGGTATTCTGCTCCTTGGCCCGCTGCTGCTTGCGGAATGCCTGCCGCTCGGCGGCATGTTCTGCACGTGCTTCTTGCTCAGGAGTCTCAAAAATCAGCGGCGGAACAGGCGTCGGCTGCCGATGACTATCCAGCGCGACATACACGATATACGCCGTATTGCTGATTTGCCGTTCGCCCGTCAAGGGGTTCTCCTTGACCACCTCGACTCGAACTTCCATTGAGGTGCGGCCAGCATAGGTTAGCTCAGCATTGAACTGCACATAATTGCCAACGTAAATGGGCTCCATAAACGTCATGGAATCAATGGCAATCGTGACGGTGGGGGCTTGGGCATGGCGCATTGATGCCAACGCCCCGGCTTCATCAGCCAGCCGCATGATGACGCCGCCATGTACATTTCCGTGCCCATTGGTGTCCTGGGTCCCCATCAGTTGGCTGACAGTCACACGCGAGGCCGATACAGGTTTTCCTTCTTGGCTCATATGCATTCCCTTTGCTGTCTATCCAAGTTTACATATTTAGGACTTGCTGATACACATGCCACAGGCTTTCCGCAGATTTTTGCCAATTGAATTCGGTAGCCCGTTTGTAACCTGCCTCGATGAGTTTTTCTCGCAGTGTGCTGTCTGTTAAAATGCGATGGATGCCATCGGCAATGGCCTCAACATCGTATGCATCAACTACAATCGCGGCATCTGCGGCGACTTCCGGCAAGGACGACACATTCGACGTAATAACAGGTGTGCCACAGGCCATTCCCTCTAGTATGGGGAAGCCAAAGCCTTCATACAGCGTCGGGAAAGCCACACATGCTGCCTGACTATACAAAACAGGCAAATCTGCATCATCCGCATACCCGATTAGTTTAACATAATCGGACATATTTGTTTCTCCAATGGTGGCGTACATTTCGTCTTGCAGCCAGCCTTTGCCCCCCGCGATCACAAATTGCAGATCATGGCCTTGTTTCCGCAAGGTAGCCAGCGCTCGAATAATGCGGCTGTAGTTCTTGCGCGGTTGCACTGTGCCAACCGACAACAAATACGGCCGATCCCCCAGTTGATACTTCTCACGAACCCTCTGGCTCGCTTGAGGATCATCTATAGGCCGGAAAGAGGGCTGAATAGCGCCGTAGACAACCGATATTTTCTCAGGGGTGATGCCATATACATCACTGATGTCATCCTTCGTCGCCACTGAATCCGCGATGATATGGTCAGCACGATGCAAGGAGCGCGGCACGACATCATCCAGATAGCGTTTTAGTGGCGGGCTGGCTGTTTCTGGAACTTTCACAAAAGATAGGTCATGCACTGTGACGATGGTTTTTGTATGGGGTAGGGTAGGCGGCAAAACAAAGTCGGTCGCGTGGTACAGATCGTGCTGCCCGGTGAATACTTCAACAGGTAAGGGCAAATGCGCCCGATGCCAGATACGAGCCAGCCAGGTGGGTGTCAGTGAGGTTGGTCGAAAATTGAAGTTGGGGCCTGGAGCGGCGGGTAGCGGCTTTTCCCGGCTGCCTGCCACGAACAACTTATATTGTGTTGAGGTATCGATAGTCGCCAGGGCGTGCGTCAGTTCACGGATCAACCGCCCAATGCCCGCCCCCTGCTCATATGCCGGGGTATAGTCAATCGTGATCGTAACCACATCAATCGACGTCGTTATAGGTCCAGTAACGATTGGCGAAGAAGTTCCAGATCATGACCACGAACACGCCAATAAACAGCGCTACATTGGTGCCAATTTTGGCAGTCGCTTCTTCTGGGGACATCCCACTAAATAGGGATGACGAACCAATCGCTGGATAAAGCAGATTGCCGATGGGCAAGTAGGCCAGGGTGATCCATGTCGAGCGTACAAGCCACCCGGAAATACTCACCAGTGTAAACTTACTGAGTTGATGGCGTATCGACCTCGACCGTGAATCGGGATAGGTCCAGAAGCGGTTCCAGGTGAAGTTACTGGTCACGGCAGCAAAAAAGGATATTGTCGTGGCAATAGCCACATTAATTCCGATGTCTTCTCCTGCGGCATTGACAGGTGGCAACACAGTCGCCTGCAACAGGTTCAATGTACCGAAGTCAACCAGAAAACCAATCGTACCGACGATAGCGAACTTGATAAACCGTTCGACTTCTTTGGCTTTGCTGCCACCCACGCGCCGCGCAACACCACCAATTAGCGCATCCACAGGGGTCTGAATGGCGCGACCATTAGGTTTGACTTTGTTGGCTGCTGTATCTGTTGTCAATTGTGATGTCATTCGATAGCGATCCTCGTATAATTGCTCGTCTGCCTATAAAGGACAAGCAAAATGCCTAACAGGGTCCCAATATGCAAGAACAGGTTATTCACATAGACATTATCTAGCAAACCATGAATCGCAAGATAAAGAATTGACGCGATGATTGCAATGGCCGCAAAACGCACTGTTGGATCGGGATGCGCTTTCGTCCGCCATGCGAAAAAAACCAACATCAGCCACATAAGCAGGTAGCCAAACAGGCCAATGATGCCAGCCTCACCTAGAATATTCAAGTAGTAGTTGTGAGCATGTCCCAGCGCATGATTCCAGTTCAAAAGCCGGAAATCGTTATAGGCAATTTCGTAATTTCCTAAGCCAACACCCAGCCAGGGAGAGTCTGTCGCCATGTTGAGGGCAGCTTGCCAGTGTGCCAATCGCTCGACAACCGCATAGTTTAGAGAGGTAATATCCACGCCGCGCACATCATACAAAGTGAAGTATTCTGATGTGGCGCTGACAACGCGCTGTTCCACGCTCGCCGGGACCAATCCCAGCCCCCACGCTCCGATAATCAACACAATCGCCGCAGAAGCAACAAAGATGCTGTACGATAGCTTTTTAGGGATCAGAAATACCACACCCAGCATCGACACAGCGAACCCCAACCACGCGCCTCGGCTCCAGCTCATGAAAAGCGCCAGCACAATCACACCGCTTGCTGCGCCATAAAAGAGCATGGCTATAAACGTATCGCTGTGAATGCTGCGACTTGCTCGCCATTGCAGCCACACTTTGAGCGCAAAGGCCAGGGCGAGCATCAATGCCAATGGGGCGATAATGCCCATGAATCCCCCAAACGGATTGGGCTGCTCGAATGTGCCAAATGCCCGGAAAAAGCGCTCATTGATCGCAAAATGATCCGCACCGCTGCCACCCAAAAAGATGAATATACCGACCAACGCATTGGCAACCGCCGATGCCACTAAGGCAAAGCAAATCCAGATCCAACGGCCATGCCGCCCCGTAAAGTCAACCACCAGCATCATCAGCGGGATGGACAGCCATTTGAGCCACTCAGTCAGCCAGGAACCCAGCGAATACGCTGTGAACACGCTCAAGCCCGTTGCGACGATAAATATAAAAATGGGGATATAAACCACAGAATCATATCGATATCCAGATTCAGGTGATCGGCTGCGATGAGCAACATACTGAATAGCAACCGCCAATAGCAGCGCCAAGAAGGTTAACTGGCCAATATCGAGCGGCAGGGGCCATGCATTGGCTGTGGCCATCAATGCCCGTAAGGGGGATAGTACCAACATGATGGCCATTGCCGCGATAGGCGACACCAGCGCAAATACAGTCAGAAGGCCGAGGATAATCAGAGTTAAGACGGCTGTTGGTTGGACCGCAGCACCGATACCTATCAGGGCGGCAAGGCCCAACCATAGTGTCAATTTAACGTTTTTTGGCAGTGCGATAGCCATGTTAGTATCGCGTTAATTGGTCTTGCGGAAATAAGCGATCGTCCGTCTGAGGCCCTCTTCTAGCTCAATGACGGGTTCCCAATCGAGGACTTCTTTGGCACGGGTGGTGTCCGGGCGTCGCGTCTGAGGATCGCCTTCAATGCGCAAACCGTCTTTGTAGAGGATACCTGCTTCGTTGCCCGATACTTTATTGACGATCTCAGCGAATTCTTTCATCGTGATCTCGCGCGTCGTCCCGATATTTACCGGGTCAGAATAGTCGGATGCCAGCAAACGGAATAAACCCTCAACCAGATCATCCACATACTGGAAGCAGCGTGTTTGCTCGCCATTTCCATAAACCGTAAGCGGTTCCCCACGAATGGCCTGCCCAATGAAGTTGGGCACGACACGGCCATCATCCAGGCGCATACGCGGCCCATACGTGTTGAAGATACGCACGATGCGCGTCTCGAGGCCATGATAGCGATGATAGGCCATCGTGATAGCTTCAGCATAGCGCTTGGCTTCATCGTATACACCACGCGGCCCAATCGGGTCCACATTGCCAGCGTAGGTTTCTTTCTGAGGATGCTCCAGCGGATTGCCGTAAATTTCTGAAGTAGACGCCAGCAGAAACCTGGCACCTTTCGCACAGGCCAGGCCCAGCGCGTTATGCGTACCCAGGGCGCCGACTTTTAGCGTTGGGATCGGATACATGAGGTAATCGGGCGGGCTGGCAGGGGAGGCGAAATGCAAAACCGCATCAACGTCGCCTTTTACATGAATGAAATTGCTAACGTCGTGATGGATAAACTCAAATTGCGTATTACCCATGTTGTGTTCAATATTGGTCAAGCTGCCCGTAATTAGATTATCGAGCGCTACAACACGGTGTCCTTCCGCCAGGAAGCGGTCTGCGAGATGAGAACCAATAAAGCCTGCACCACCGGTAATGACTACGCGCACGGTTTACCCCTTTGATTGACTAAGTGACCCAGCGCAAGAGTGTACCTGCCATATCAGCATTTATCAATGTAAGGCGCTAGGCTAACGAACACCTGTGCCCGGTTCTTCTGAGTCATCTAAGGTTTCTATTTGTCGATTCCACTCATCCGTAAATGCCTTATAGGCAACGTCACCCGTGAGACAAATGATGATTTTGCGCACGTGCTTGGTAGGTTCAAACGCAAAGTCCAGGATTTGCTCAATCATAATATTGGCTGTTGCCTCTACCGGGTACCCATATTTGCCAGTGCCAATAGCCGGTACAGCTAGCTCGCGTATGTGGATGGTTTCCGCCAGTTCTAGCACAGCCCAGATGGCATTGGCTAATTTACCGCGCGCGCTGGTCTCGCCCCATTTAGGTGGAACAGCAAAAATGAGTTGCTCGGCGTCGATTGCGCCATGTGTGGGGATGTTGATCGCTCGGCCTACGTCACACCAGCTCGCCAGGGTGACATCCCGTTTTAAAGATTCAGATGAGGAAAAACCACTCGGCAAAGCCAGAATAGGATCAGACATCACAACAACAGCGCTGGCTTTCACTGCCTGTACGTCAGCTTGTTCAATCTGAACGGTCAGCTTCCTGACTTTTGCTTTCATGATGTGGCCCCACCCGAACGATTAATAAGCATTACATCATTATTTCGAAGGAGCGTCAACAGGGTGGGGTGGTGAAAGCATCTGAGTCAATGCCAGCAGCAGTATGAATACATAGGACAGGTCAATGACGAAAATGCTGTTATCGACCATGCCATGCGCCAACAACGCTGCCATGCTGGCAACCATCCCCACGCGGATCCACGAGGTTGACCAGTCGGGAAGTATGGCATTTTTCCAGTAACGGACCAATATCCACAGGAAAATAACCAGCCCGCCGATGCCTAACCTCAACCAGACATCGAAGATAACGTTATGTGGGTGGGATAAATCCGGGTCCCAGATGGCATCCGGGCGAATGTAGTGGCTCCTAAAGGCATATAGGAATTGGTCCAAGCCAAAGCCCGTGATGGGACGCGCCCTTATCATATCGACAGCACTTTCCCAGACGCGCAGCCGCAAAAAGTTCGTTCCCTGCGACCAATCAAGCAAACTGGCAAAACGCGGCGATACTTGCATTAAGACCACACTCGCTACACCCGCCAGCAGAGCAAAACCAAAAATAGGCAGCAGCGCTCGGCGGCCAAAACGTGCATAGAGCAGCACAACCACAATCACTGGCAAGCTGATTAAGTAAGCGGAAACGCTCTGTGTCAGGAGAACCACAGCAATCATTACCAGGCTAACGGTGCCCAATAGCAATCGCCAATTACGGTGCCGCAGGAACAATGCGCCACTCAGAGCGAAGGGGATGCACCGCAGCAAATACAGCGCCAGATTATTCGGAGAACCATAGATACCCGCCAGACGCATCGCGCCATCTTCCGCTGTGATGATCGACCGCGTTAGCAAACTGGCAACAGCGACTAGCGTTCCGGCAGCAATAAATGTCAGAATCCACTGCCTTGTCAGGTCAGGCGTACGCTTGCTAGACCGCAGCAGCACATAGAATAAGAACGGCTGTAAAAACAACTCGCGGAAATCGCGCACGGCTTCACCGCGATAATCTGCCCACAAGATGCTAATTGCTGCAATAATAACCCAGGCGACCAATCCCCAATCCAGCGCAGACAGGTTAATCTGCACACGCTGGCGGTAACTAGCTGCGACAACCTGCCAATTTCTTGCCCAGGCGATGCCGCGTTGGATGCCCCACCCGACAAACGTCAGCCATACCAAAATTTCTGCCATTTGGAAGAAGAACCGATATAGCTCCAGCGGGAACAAAAAGAAAGGCGCATACAGAATAATCAGCCGGATGCCAACCTGCGTGTTCTTGGTCACAATGACGAACAACACAAATAGTGACCCGAAGCTGACAATAACACCCGGTTGGAATGCAATCAGCCCTGCACTGAGCGCGACCGCAATGACCGTTTGCGCCGCTTCTCGCCGGAAAATATTCGGACCTTGTTCGGTCCAGGTAAGCATCAGACCCACCATCAAGAACAAACTCGCCAGCACAGCCAGAACGAATTCTTGTAATCCAGACAGGACCGGCATTGCTGAAGCCAAGCGAATGGCTAGTTTCCGCCAGGGCAGGCGAATGAGGTTGTAAACCGTCGCAACCAATGCGATCAAGAATGTTAGTGCCGCTACAGCGATCTGATTGTCATAAGGTTCACGCAGGTTGCCATCGCTGACGGCATACCCGGCCAATGCCCAGCGATCCCAACCTCTGTCAGCAACCGCTTGCAGCGTATGCTGGCTCACAGCTAGGTCACTGGCAACTGGAACCAACACCGTCTCCGGTGTTTTGGAGGCGCTTCTCAGGAAAATATAGCCGTTCTCCTGGTTATCCTGGGGCAAATCACTGGCAGGTTGGCCATCGACTGTTGCATACAGAAAAGCCGGATAGTTATCCTTGCGTACCAACATCGCTAGACTTCGGCCAAAGAACGAAAATGCCAATTGACTGTCGCTGGTTTCCAGCCAGCCAATGTCTGCACCCAAATCACCAAATGTCCAGATGCCGCTGTATTGCGCATAGGGTGTAACCGGATGATACAGACCGTTTGTTGCAGCATCCGGCCATTTATAGGCCGCGAGGGCATCGTATAATGCGGTTGGTTGCCCATTCATGTCGATTAACGAAAAACCCCAGCGCGCATTATCAGCAGAAGCGTCTGGCTGCCACTGCTCCAAGATCAGGCCACCTAGCCAGGGCCATTCCCGTTCGGCGCGGTCAATAGCCTCGAGGGTATAGGCGATTTGCTCATCGCCTGTTGTATCCCCCCATATGGAGGCCTCACCTCGCCAAGTGTCCGGCAAGCTATTCCAACCGAACTCACTGGCCCACAGCGGCTTGTGACCATCACCATAATCGACCATGATTTCTCGCAGCCGAACAATCCGCGAATAATTGAGCACGTTTTCAGAAATAGTGCGTTCGAGCGGTGAGTTTTCAAAGCCATAGGGTTTGGCCGCAAAGCCATCAGCAAAGTCGCTGACGCCAAATTGATACAACTGCTCCAGATATTGCCAATCACTGATGTTGCGACCCGAGGTCTCCGTTGTCGGGGCCAGGGCAGCAGCCAGGACAATGGCACTACTATCGTTAGCATGGATAGCATCATAGGCTGCATTCAGCAGCGCTGCGTACTCAGCGACGCGCGGTTCGGCGTCGCCCCAGGCATCATCCAGGTTTGGTTCATCCCATATTTGATACGTATGGACGACATCGCCATAACGCGCCGCAAATTGTCCGGCGAAATTCGCAAAGTCAGCCGGATCAGCGGGCGGTGCGGATAGAGAATCTACTTCACTTGCCCAGGTTGGCGACCCAAATAGGACAACGACCAGCTCCATATCCAGTCGATCACGAAATGCCGCGATTATTGGGTCAATGGCATTCCAGTTGTAATCACCTTGAGTGGGTTCAACCTCACCCCAACGAACGAATTGCCGAACCCAATAGACTCCGGCATTATGCATCAAATCGAGTTGTTTAGATAAATCGTCGGGTGAATATTGAAGTAGGTCGGCATTCACGCCAAAACGAGGAATACGATAGGGCAGGTTGGCATCGGTAGTTGCATCGACATAACCGCGCAGGTCATATTCACGCGCAGTCTGGGTGACGCCTATGGTCACAGCGGAACCAAAGAGAGCAATGATGCAGAAGAAAAAGACCACATACTGACGCATATCAATCCTGGCTACGAGGACCAGACCGGATACGACGACTGGCCATCGAATGTAATCTGGTAAGTGGCCCCGGAAGTCACATCAATCAGCCAAATATCACCGAGATACAGCACCGCGATCATTTTGCCATCTGGTGACCAGACGAAATTACGTGATGTCAGGCCAGATAATTCCGATTGAATGCCAACTTGTGTCGACTGCGGGAATACCACCTGAGCATTGCTGCCATCACGATCAGCAACCACCAGATCATACTCGCCGCCTACGGTACGGAAGGGGTCGCGTGCACGTAAGTAAGCCATATAACCGCGCTCGAAGGTCCCGCCTTCACCCTGTACTGGTGGCGAAAACTTGGGAGAGGACCAGATGCCAGCGCTTTCCACAACAGTGGCATTGAACTCACCATCGGTAGAAACAACCGAAACATTGTATACCGGACTGGAATCAGCCGGTTCTGAACCTGAAGATGGTCCATGCTCAACAAATGCCAGATACGAGTCATCCCAGGACCAGGATAAAGTCGTCCGCCAAGAATAGGGTGACCGTGTCCTGAACAGCGGGTAGGTCGCCAGTACAACTTCTTCGCCATCTTCGTCGATGATGCCCACTGAATCAGCACGCGACCATGCCAGCTTCGTACCATCCGAGGACCAGGCGTAAAGTGTTCCCCACCAACCTTCGTAGCCCCCCACGGACTCTGGCAAGATCTGACGTGGATTGAGCGATTCGCCTGTTGTGGGGTCAATCTGGGCCGTCCACAGATTGTTCAGCGAGTCCCAGAACGGCGCACTGGGCGCAATCTCCGCTGTCGAATAACTGATGACATTGGTCTGGCCAGGAACCCAGTCAGCTTGCAACACATCTGTCAGAATAAGTGGAACAGGATCGCGGCTACCACTGGTTTCGATCAACCATAGCTCGTTGATCGTCGTATCTGTATCTTCTGGTATCACGGTAAACAGCAGATAACGGCCAGCGGGTGACAGGCTAAACGCAATCCCATCCAGATCGCTGGAAGCCGTAAGCTGCGTCTTTGATTGTGTATTGCCATTGATGGCCCAGGCATTACCATTATTGATATATGCCAGTGTCCCCGCAATTGATATGGGATCTGGGTCCTGGTCACTGCCGAAAACAATAATCTCGTCCGTCGGTTGCTCGATAATGGTGGGTTCGCCAGCTTGCACGCGCGTGGTTTCCTGACCATCTTCTATCGTAATGCGGTAGCAAATATTCTGGCTGCCGTTCTTTCCAGATTGGGCGATGAATTCCTCATCTGGTTGCAAACCCTCACGCGGAATGCGTTGCTGATGATAAGCAATCTCTTCGACTTCACAGTCAACGCGCTCTTCCACACGGACAATCGTGATGCGCGTATTGTCCGCTAGTTGGATGTACCCAGGCGGCGATACCCGGTCCAGTTCGCCCACTTCAATTTCGATGTCATTGAGGAATTCATCGACCGTACGTGATTCCGGCAGTTCATATGTCCGTTCGATGCCGCCTTCAACAACAGACACAATTGGTATCTGTTCCGGTTCTTCCGGCTGGCAAGCTGCTAATGCAAAAACAACGACAACCAGCCAGATGATTGACTTCATGGATACTGTAGATCGTGATGTATCAAATACGTTGAAGGACATAGATTCTCGGATGAAGGCCTGTTAAGTTGATTTTGATTTCTTGCTGTAATTGCCACTGCGCTGTCGCCGCAAGGCATTCCTGCATCAATTTTACTTCATGTGTCACGATGACAAAATGCGAACCCAGCTGAGTTATGCGGGCTGCTTCTGTCAAAATGGCTGGATACAGCCAGATATTTTCCTCATGGCTGCCCACAAGCTGCCCAAATGGCAAATCTGCCATAGCTGACGTAAAGCTAGCATCAGCGAATGGCAAGTCGATAGCATTCGCCTGAATCAGACCCGTCACAGGTGCATGAGCGGCACTGATATTCTCCGCCGAAACGGCCAGCGCGTCGCGGTCGATATCCACACCGATGGCGACCTGTGCGCTGCTTGCCCGCAACCTCTCGATCAATATTGTGCCTGAACCACACGCGATGTTCAAGAAGCGGTCATCAGCAGTCGATTTGACCAGATGAGGCAGTGCTGCGGCAACGGAAGCATTCAAGGCCCCCGGCATGTTGGCTACACGCCAATCGCGCGTTGCCAAAGGGCGTGGCGATAATCGGATCAACGCTTGCCACACAGATGCCTCAGTTGATGGATCTGGACGCAAGCGTATAGTTAGATCGCCTTCGTTGGCATCATGGGAAATACGCAAATGCTCGCAAACAGCTTCTATGATGCGCTGCATCACGCGCGTATGGCTACCAGCAGCAGCCAGATGCCAACTCTGGCATGGTACATCCCACTGACGAATAGTCCTATCGACGGCTGTCACCAATCTCGTAAAGTGTTCGTGCCCTAGCAGAGCTTTGGGTCGAGGTATGGCAAATTCAAGGACATGGTAAACGCTCAAAGCCGTTTGGAGCTTCCACAGGGACGTTTCAGGACCATCATAGACAATGATGATCTCGCCTGGTTCGCTCCTGATAACCCCGGCAGAGGGTATTTTTGCCTTTATTTCCTGCCGTGTAATGGCTTCCAAGCCTTCGACGACTTCAACCAGATAGATCGAGTGCTGGGCGAGGGCTTGCTTGGCTTTTTGTTTCTTTTGTTTTGGCATAGTGGCGTCGGTGTGTTTATGAAGGGATAAAAGGCTGCCGCCTTGTCTATATCGGGCGGCAGCCTTGCGGTGCTATTTCAGTGATGGAGCGAACTCATTCGACCCATCTTGCGTGAGTTGAACAGGACCAGAGCCATCGGCGTTCATTCGGAACAAGTCCAGATCACCAAACTGATCAGATGCATAGATGATACGTTGACCATCAGCGGACCAGGCCGGGCCAGATTCCATGCTGTCGTTCGTCATGATGCGGGTGATTTCCGCATTTGCGACGTTCACTAGCATGACATCGCCATCGCCATCTTCTGCTGAGATGTAAGCAATGGTATCGTTGTTCGGCGACCACACGGGTTCCGTATCGTCATTCGGATCAGTCGTCAGAGGTACGATATTGCCCGGATTACCAATCTCGGTGACGTAGATATCCTGATTACCCGTGCCATCCGACTGATACGCAACCCGCAGGCCATCTGGCGACCAGGTGGGGTGCCGATCTGCAGAAGTGGCGGTCGTCAGCGCAACCTGATTCGAGCCATCCGCATTCATTATCATGATGTCCAGATCACCTGCGCGATCTGAAGCAAAGGCGATTTGTGTCCCATCAGCGGACCAGGCCGGGTCGAGGTCACGATTACCATCGTTGGTCAACTGCGTGACGGTCAAGTCAGCGATGTTGAGCACATAGATGTCGTCGTTACCACTTCGGTCAGAGACAAAGGCAATCTTAGAACCATCGGGCGACCACACTGGATCGACATCCGATGCCGCGTTGTTGGTCACATTGACCGGACCACTCCCATCCGACTGAGCAACATAGATTTCGTTGTTCCCATCGCGATCTGTGACGAAGGCCAGGTTGCCAGTGGGTGCAACAGGCGCAGCATCGGCTACGCTGATAACCTGCGAAGCGCTGTTACTCGTTCCGGCACCGTTCACCGTCAGTGTGGCATTATAGTCGCCTGCTGTTTCAAAAGTGAAAGTCGCGGTCGCTTCGCTGCTATCAGGCGCGCCATCCCCGTTGAAGTCCCATGATAGGCTTTCGACATCGCCGGTCGATGTGCTGCTGAACGTTACGGTTAGCGGGGCGGTGCCACTCATTGGATCAGCTGTGAAACTGGCCGTTGGTGGTACAGCGGCTGCACTCACACTAATCACCTGCGAGATGCTGTTACTTGTTCCAGCGCCATTCACCGTCAACGTGGCGTTGAAGTCACCCGCGACATTGTAAGTGAAGGTAGCGGTTTCATCTGTCGTGTTGTCAGCGATGCCATCTCCATCAAAGTCCCAAGAGAAGTTTTCAACATCACCTGTTGAGGTATTGGTGAACGTCACCGTCAGCGGGGCGGTGCCACTGGTCGGGTCGACGACGAAGTTTGCCGTTGGCGGGACAGCCGCAGCCGCTACACTGATGACTTGCGAGATGCTATTACTGGTTCCGGCACCATTGACGGTCAACGTGGCGTTGAAGTCGCCCGCTTGCGGATAGGTGAAGGTAGTCGTGGCGTCGCTGCTATCGGCCACACCATCGCCGTTGAAGTCCCATGACAGGCTTTCCACATCACCCGTCGATGTACTGCTGAACGTGACGGTCAGCGGGGCGGTGCCACTGGTCGGGTCAGCCGTGAAGCTGGCCACAGGCGCCACTGGTGCCGCAGCAAC
>PABP01000022.1 GCA_002699585.1 Anaerolineaceae bacterium
ATGCCTTGAATGGCATGACGCCTGCTGCTTTTCGATTGGCAGCCAGTTAATTATTCCACTTATGATTGGTACTAATCACGGGTTGGCTACACAATCGACTCATAATCGGAATATCTAATCCTGATCTAAATGATGAGCCGCAAATAGGTATTTGGAGTAAGAGTACAGTTCGCCTTTTAGATGGTCTTGGAAATCTTGGTTTGTTAAATAGTGAGGTGAAGATTGACGCTCCTAAAGATGCCCACTCATACATATTGTTTTGTTCATATTTACTAGAAAATGATCCTCATCAAAACTACTGGAATTACTTTGCCTCTTCTGTGGTTGACTCTGAGCTTGGCTCACGGTATGTGTCGCAAATTGAAGAAGGATTTGATGAGCGCTATCAATTGGCAATTGATGTAATTAATTACCAAAAAATTGCAGTGGATTGGAATCCGTTCATTGAACAAGGAATTGAAAAGTTACAACAATTTCAGAGTCGTTCTCCCGAATTAGTAATAGGTATCTTGTCAACTTGTGCACAGTTGGAAAAAGTCAATAAGGAAGTTAACAAGCGGCTGAAGGGACTTGTACAGCCGGGGTATATTCTACATTTAATACACGAAGTACGGAAAGTTCCAGAAGCTGTTGCATGGTGTCTATTTATTTATCTTCGTTTTCAACCCAGTGCGGCCATTACAGCCACACAAGGTCACGCACAAAACGGATTTGACTTTTTAAATAACACAGTGTTCAATTTTTCAGATGATTCAAATGATTTCTCTGCTGAGTCCAAAAAAGTTGCAGAGATGTTCCTAAGAATTATCGTGCAAGAAAACTACTTGGACGATCTTCTATTCAAGGTCTGGGAACAGTCCGATAATGCTAAGGAATGGATAAGCTACTGTATTGAGTTGGCGATCAACCAAGGCCTTTCTACCCAATTTATTATCCCTTGGGAAGTTGTCAATCGCTGGCAACAATTCTATCGTAATTCCCTAACGGACAATGTGTTAAAAGTTCTGATCAGTGAGCAAAATCAAGATGGGAAATTAGTCGCCTACCTTATCGGTGAAACTGAATTTGATCCATCGATAAGTGATTTATATTGTCAAATAAATGAAGAAACCAATTATGATTCTCCTGAGTTCATCGTTTGGTGCTTAAGTGGACTGCAAAGTTTAGACGAAGCATCTTGGCAGAATCAGTTGAAAACTAGCGGAGTATCGCTTAGGCTTGCTATAAACTTAAATGAAAGAAATATAGATGTAGATTTAGATCAAAGGTTTAGCGATGCGTATGCTGAACATGCTAATTTGATGTTAACCAAAAATCTAAAAGTTGACGAAGATTTAATTGAGCATTGGCAAAAACTACCTGATCTACTGAAGGAGGATTATGCAAGGAGTGTGCTCCATAAAAAGATTGTGGATAAAGCGTTAGAGGCCAATGGTACGATTTCTTCAATGTATTTCGAGCTATATGGCTCAATGATCAAGGATGGAATTATAGGTGGTACTACTGGCAATCGCTATGATTATGTGCTTCGACTCTTTACCCCTCTCTTGAATAGTAACAATGTTGACGGACTCAATTGGATATATGAGTTGCTTGATGAAAATCCTACCTTGTTGGCTACTTATTCCGAGAAGGATGAGGTTTATGATTTCAAGACACGACTTAAATCAAAAGCTGACGCTGAGGAAAGTTCTAATACAAGTGCTGAGATTGTCGAGCTTTCAGAAGCAATTTTGAACATAATTAGCTAATCAATAGTCAACCGCGAAATATGGCTTATTCTTCATAGCATTTACCGTTTCAGCGATCACATTGACCACCCCATGCTGACGTTGCACTGTCCCTGAAACCAGCAAGAAGCGCTCGTTGCGGATCGTCCTGCAAAAATGCTGGTAACGGTCTGGAAAGACAATGACATTGATAAGCTCAAACTCGTCAGATAGCACGAGAAAGCACACGCTATTAGCTGTCTATAGGGTTTGACGCCGATGTCGCAAGCCAGTTGATTCAGAAACTAAAGGAATCAAAATCTAATGGATAGATTGTGTTGCAAATTTCTGTAAAATCCGCGAGCTGGGGTGATTTGAGAGTGACACCAATTTGTTTGCCAATGCAACCGGTAGTAGGGCGTTGTCATACATATCACACTTGAGTTTTTCAATATTCGTGAGTATTACTGGAAGGTTTTGTAGATCGGCTTCATGTGGGAAAGGCAAAATATCTGTAGTCGGTACAGATACGACATAGATGCTCCCACTTCTAGTTTTGAAAATCAGTTTATTGCTGTAGTAGGTAGTGCTCCCATATGGTCGCTTTGGATCAGCAATCCCAGGCATAACGTATTTATAGATGTATTCATTGTTTAGCAGTAATATGCTTCCGTTATCAATAATGTCGTAGATTTCATGTGCATGTTCTACAAACGGGCCACTTTTCTCTAAGCCCGCCATAAATAAATCTTTAGAATTTAGAAGGAATGTGATTAAGCCTCTCATTGGAATGTGCATGTTGGCAGTTTGACCAAAAAACGCTAGCGGACCATCTTTGATTAGTAGTACATGCTTAAGCAAATCTGGTTTTGTCTTTAGCATGATCCTAATTAGATGAACAAATACAATTTGCTCTAACGTCGTAGTGATATAACCAAGTACGCCACCAGCACCCAGTTCATCATCAATAGCCTCGTGTAGCCGAAAAACATCAGTTAAGAATATTTCGCTGTCACAGTATGGACAACCAAAGGTATGCTGGTTTGACATACTTTTCTTTGAAAGTTCAATATTTGAATGCTCACATACGGGACAGCTAGATAGATTCCATGTGAGCTTTTGAGAGCCAAATTCTTGAAAAATGAACCACCGTAGTGTGTCAATGAGTGTTTCGTCTTCAATATCTTGCCGAAAAAAGTCGTACAGTGACCGACGAACTGAACTGGTAAGTGTCGGCTCACCTTGTATGACGATGTTCTTGATGGGAATTGTTAGCTTTAGCCTCTGGATATTTTTTAGTTTTGAAATATCGCTAGGGTTGATAAATGGCTGAACATCCAGATTTTCTAAATCGTCAATGGAGAAAATCAGTGCGCCTATCTGGAAGAAGCCAATCGTAGCCGATGGGAATTCGGGTTGTACAATTACCTCAGTATATCCTCCGTCAACCGCGATTATATGGTTGATAGGATTATCTCTAGGTGGTGTGAAGTGAAAATAGACATGATCTTCTGAAAAGTCAATCTCTTCCGCGTGTTTTGGCATATCACAGTTTGCTAGAAATTGCTGAACTGAAGAATCATTTATGATATGACTGTGAGAAGACTTGCTCGCGTATTCGTTTGGTCGCTTTCCAGTCTTACTTGAATATGCCATGATGTTCTAGTCTCTGTTCTCAGGAAATCTATCAATTTGCACCGGTACTACATATGGATTTGAGTAGGTTTTCATTCGCACAAACCCTTTATCGCTGTTGGCACTAAAGCGCACTAACCCATCTGTAAAATCAGCGAAATCGTAGTATTTCTTTATTTCTCGTGTTTCATCCTCGTTATTGAGATGTGCTATGAACCAGTTCTGCGTATTCTTGAGTATGTTGCTGCTTATTGAACTAACCTCTTGAGTTGCATAGAGTAAGCCTAAATTCAATTTAGCTCCTTCTTTAGCAATCCGATTATAAATCTGGCTGAGATCAGAGTTTTCTTTCTTGGGGAAGAGATTATGTGCTTCTTCAAAGTAGAATTGCACGAAATTGTTAGGGTCATTGTTGATGAACCGCTTCATCGAATTATCGAAAATGCGCTGGCAAATTTTCTCGGAATATAGTCGCTGAATCTCAGGATTGCCTTGCGATAAATCGACAATGACAATCTTCCCACGTCGTAATGACTCAATAATTTCGTCATCAAAAGGACGATCAACCGTGCGTGTGTGTAGTTCGGCGATACTATTTAGCTTCCGATACCCAGTTATTGTTGCACGAGCTGTGGGGCGCGTCTTACGGGTGAGGAAAACAAGTATAGCTTTCAAGTCTTCATCTGCCCATTCATGACCTCGTTGTTGCTGGTAGGTGGTGAAATATGTGTCTGTATAATTTTCCCAGATTGTTTCAAACCATTGGGTAGCTTGGTCTAATGAGATGCCCTGTTTTGGGTCTATAGTTTGGTTGGGCCAAACCATTGAGTTTAGTTGTTTAGCGGCAGTAAACCGAACCTTGAAGTTTTCAGGAGCAACAAAACCTGCTCGATGTAAGCAACATAGATAGGCTACACACTTACGTTCATAACGAGTCATTGCTGAGTAGTCGTCAGGTGATGGTTCTGTGAGATCAACTGACAGGAAACTTTTGACATAGTCAGCGGTATCTTCTGCTAAGAAACTTTTTACAAGCTCGAAACCATGAAGGATGTTGGTATAAAAATTTTCCTTCATCACCTTAAAGCCATCTTTTTCTATGGTGCTAAATCGGGTGGTAATTCCCTGATATAATTCAAATATAGCTGTACCTTCATCCTGAATATTGGGATTTGCGTATTCTCCGTTAATATCAAAAATGATTTGCCCTGCTGGATATTTGGGAATGTTATCTTCTGCAAATGGCTCTAAATTTTCTTCCAAATTTCGATCTGTCGTTCTAGGAAGCTCATATTGACTTTGTTGGCTTACACGAACTGTAGCTTGAATAATCTTTTTAACAGTGTTTGATTTCCCCGTTCGCGTCATCCCAAACAGCGCTGTCCGCTTTCCCAAAAAGTCATTTGGGCTAACGTAAACAGGAACATCTTCATTTACCTGCTGAAAGCGACGGCTAGAGCTGTAGCGCACCCGTGCAATTTGAATATCCGTAGGTTTTCCAGTCACCTCGCTCTCGCGGAAGTTAACAATAGCCTCGAGGACATCATTTGATGGCTTTATTACGCTATAGTGGTGTGCACTATAAAAATTTTCAACATCTGCACCGAAGGTAGTCACATCTTTACTATTTTTGTAGAATGTGCCTAAAATTCGGCATTCTAATCCTGAAAAGCTGAATTCGTACCTTGTAAATGTATCTAACTGGCTATCCTGTCCCGTAGTTCTGAGATCATCTTTGAAGTACTCGATCATTGAACTTGTAATGTCATTATCAGTAGGTAATCTGGTGGGGCGTAACACGCGCAGCAACAAGGTTTCTGATACAGCTTGTTCGTTTTCATAATATGCTAAGAGAAATGAACCTTGAGGAATACCATTTGCTTCTTGTTTCCACGCATCTGCAATAAGGAGAAACGCGCGATCATAATCTAGGTAAAATGGACGTCCAACAAATGTGCCTGTTTTCCATTCACTTGTGTGATCATCACGCCCAAATAAGTCCACCGAAGCTATCTTTGTAATTGCCCCTGTGAAGTTTGCCATTAGTTATCCCTTCGATTTGCTCTTATGCAAAATCTCGTCTTCAAATCGTATTTTCGATTGTTTGGCATAATCTGGTTTAATCTCAGTAGAAATCCATCGGCGATTTAAGAGTTCAGCCGTAAATCCAGTTGTGTTGCTCCCAGCGAAAGGGTCTAATACCAAGTCATCAGGATCAGTGAGCAATTGAATAAAAAATGCAGCTAGTCCTAGAGGCATTCTGGCTGGATGAGGCGTTATATTTCTCTCTCGGCATGTCCGAATGAAAAAGCTATTTGCATCTGTGTTTGAGAGGCTAAAAGCATTTGGAAGCCTTACTTCACGCTTGCTATTCATAGGTTCGAGTTCAAAAAAGTTGTGGGCAATGCTGCCACCATGATCGGTCAAAAAACCCTCTTCACTGAGAACATGCTCAGATGGACGCACACCACTGTTATATTGTTGTTTTCGCAAAAGTTGTTTCATACTATTGCTATAGGGACGAAGCACTTTACTGTTATCAGCTTTTGGAAAATCAGTTTTAGCCATCCACCATACGTGCGTGTAGCTATCTGTAGTTCTAATGCGCTGAACGGTGACCCATTCGGCTGGTGATGGTAGCCTTGATGGATTGTACGCTACGAATTGTTGACACAAGCGTAAGTTGGCGTCTGGATGCTTCACGAACTCGATTAGAGATTCAAGGTGAAGCAATGATTGCACAGGGCGGCCTGAAACCCAAGAGTTTCCCATTTCAATGACAATTGACCCATCTTCGGTCAAGAAATCAGAGAAAACTTTAGCTAATCCTACAAACCAGCTTTTATAATCCTCACCTTGCAGATTTCCATAACTTTTTTTCCGATTCAATGGAAAGGGTGGTGATGTTAAAATTAGTTGAACTTTTCCCTTAAGTTCTCGTCCTTTTTTTAATCTAAAAAACCTTTCCGTATCGCCAATATAATATTTGCCCAATTGTGTTTGGTGCGCTATTCTAACCATTATCTAGCTCTTGTATGTGATTATGGTAAGTATACACTATTTGCTTTATCTATGAGATGAAGATATTAACACATTAGCGATGGTAGGCTGAATTATATCAGCTTGCACAATATTCGATGGCAATGACCGAATCGGTTGTCCGAATTCAGTAACCGGGTATGGTCAATATTTCTTTCTCCAAGACCAGTAAGGATCACAAGTTAGTAATCTTTATAGTGTATCGCTGGTAACGTCCGAAATAGGTGTGCTATCGTACCCGTACACGGGCGTGTTGCTGCCGTATTTGCGCCCGAAATCCACCAGAAGGCTCAGGTCTATTGGAGGGTGTTGATGACCTTTCTCCCGCGCCTTTGCCTAATGCAGCAAGGGCATAGGCTGCTTGATTTCCCCGTGCTTGACCAATGTGCATAGCAGCCTCTATTTCCTCGGCACATAAGCCAACCGATGTAGACTCAATTATGGTGCTTGGCAGGTTACTAGCAGTGTTATATGTGTGTCCTTGCCAGATGGCGAGGGTATATTGCTCTGCCGCCTGCACTACGTCCAAATAGGCGTGTAAGGACGGAGATGCCTCTATCTTTGTTGGCTTTTTTTCAAACATTGGCTTGGTCAATGATGCTGCCTCGCGCTGTAAATCGAGTTCCTTTTCTTCCTCTGTGCGTGGGTCTTCCGCAATCAGCAACAGACGCTCCGACGGAATATCAATGACAGGGTTAGCCGTCACACCAAATTGGGCGATGTCGCGTTGTTTGAACATCTCCATCTGCTTGGGCTTGCTATCGGCTTTGACGGCCTGTTTTTGACGGCGGCTACGAGTATCCACCAATGCTTCCGTGAACATATCGCGCTGCAATGGAATGTCGTCGTCATTCATGGTGTGTTGGCATTGCAGTAGGACGGGTTTAGATGCTTCTGCGGTTGGCGGCTGCTCTTGCATGGATACATCGGTTGCGTCAGGGGTAAGCGCCTCCTCAGCATCAAACAACCGCCCATGATGGGCGTAAAAGTATCGTGTGGGCAGTGTCCATGCGGCATCGAATCGTTCCAAGCTGAGGGTGTTGGACTGCTCCACAAAAGCGGGGATGCCCTTAAACGTCAATTGCAAATAACACATCCAATAACATAACGGACTGACATCCACCGCAAGGACGAGGAGATGTTTGAGCGGGTCATATCCCTGTGTCATAAGTGTATCGGCGGCAGCGAGTACCATACCGCCTGCGCCTGCCGCAGGCTCACCTAGCGTGATAAAGCCTTTGGCTTCAATGATGTCGCCTGCATCTTGCAGGGTCATGGCTGCCATCATCTTGGATACGGAGTAGGGCGTGAAGAATTGGCCTTGCCGTTCATTGAGAATGTCAAGTTGACTGGACACCACACCGAGAAAATCTTGGCCATCGGCAACAGCAAACGTGGCTTGTGCCAACAAGTCAGGGTAGGCGCGTACCGCGTCCTTGTCCCGATACGTACCGACAATCTGCATATAGCGTGCTTCGAGCGCTTCCGCCTTCTCCTCCGATGCCATGAGTTTGGCATAGGCACAATAAGCCATCTCACAGAAATCACGGAATTTTTCCTGTTCTGACTTTGACCGATCCAACTCGGATAGGCGTTTAATGAAGGCGGTGGGTGTAATGGCGTCCTGTGTCATATTATGGTCATTACACGGTGAGAGAGGCTTATTCAAGATCAGGTGCTGTTAAAAAGAAAATGATTGAGAATGGCGGAAAATGGAGCTAAGGTAGAAGGATGAAGCCTGAAACTGCCTATAACATTCTTAAAGTCGGTACGCCACCTGAACAAGCGGCAGCAATTAGCAAGATATTTGCCATAAAAAATGATACGCCTAATGCGCGGCAGTCCGTTATCGAGGAGATGATAAACGCGGGTTTAGAACGTGAAGCTGCCGAAGGCTTGGTAACTGTTTTTCTGGACTATGAATAGTCAATGGAAACGTTAGAGGAATTGCTAGATTACATTGATGGTCTTCCATTGGCAGAAACGACCAAAAGCGAAGCAAAATTTATCATCACCGCACGACGGGTTGATAAGTTGGCAAGCCGCCATGATCTTGAGCGACTCGAACACAAACTGACACTACGTTTTGGCGGACTGCTTGCGGTGGGTATCGGGCTACTCGCTGCTATCGACAAACTCCTATGATGTTAGGCTCAAGAACATTGAATTTAGGGACTCATGCAGGTGGTATCAAGAAACTCATTGCATGATTTTATTAGTCACTTTGAATTAGGATGTCGCTTGGTAGCCTTTAGGTCAATTGATTTGTGACAAATAAAAAGAACGCCCGAAGGCGCTCTTTTTCATAACGTTGATATTAAGCTATTTACCAGCCGTTATAAGTCTCACCGCGAGCTTCGGCCTTACGACGTTCGATCTCCTCATTTCGCTTGTGAATGTCAAACAAATAGTCAGAATTACCCTTATGTTCGCGCTCAGGCGTATTAGAGTAATCAGATTTAGCGGTAGGTTCATCATCCGACACTATTGCGACAAAGATAAAAGTTCCTAGCAAAAGTAGCCATTCCATGTGATTCACTCCTTAGATTTTAGCTGTGCGGGACACAGGCTTGAATCGATGCGATGAAATCCACCAACGGTTGGGGATTCTGTTGGATAAGAAACAGGACAAAGGTCGTAATAATGCCGACCAGAGCAAGCGCAAGAGCAAAAATGACAAAGTTTAGTAGCGTGTCGAATAGCCAGCCAATTGGCACGACCACATGACGTTTGCCCATATCTTCCAGATCGAAAACAATATGCGGACTCTGAGTCGTTTCATTGTCAGTCATAGATTGATGTCCTTTAGAACTCATCATCGGGCTGTTCTTGTTTGGCTAGATAGCGGTAGTGTGAGAAAAGAAAGACAGCAATGCACACTAGCACACCACAAATTACAGGTGAGCCACCCGAATGGCGGAGTTGCTGCCCATAGAAGATCGTTTCCTCGAACGGGTTGCGGATGGTAAAAGTAATGGCAAGCGGTACACAGCCAATGGCAAGCGCGAGGTAGCCCCATTTAAGTACGGAGCGTAACCGATAGCGCAGCACACGGGGAAGATGCAACGGATCGCTGTCGTCGTAGGCTCTGCGTTCCTGCCATTGATGATATTGGCGGATAAGATACTGCCAAATGGCAATAAACACTTGTTTTACAGTGATTTGGTTTGAATCACTTTCATTCATTAGTATCAACCTCCATTGTGTCAATTTGAGACCAAACATCGAACAATGCAGAGGATACGGGAATAGAGCGTATCGAGTGTTGGCGCTCTGATGCAATGATTTGGGGACGTTTGTGGCGGGATAGCGTTGCGTCATATTCATTGAGTACCATATTTACAACAAGCTCCCAAAGTTGTTGATTCTTAAACATCATTAGGAAGCCACCGACGATGAAGTAGATAGCTACGACGTCACTATCGCCACTTACTGCGACTAGAATGCCGAGGATCACACAGAAAATTGGATTAATGAGTAGATGCCCCACCCAATGACTACGTGTGAACCCAAGAGCACGAGGGAACAATGTACCTGCATGGCGAAGTATTGAGTCACCAAGGTAGTAGGTGTGAACGCGAGGTTCTCGACCACTGCGGAGATGCTCCCAACCATGAAATCGCCTGAAAAGGCCACTGACAAGCATGAGTAGCATCATGGCAAAGACTTCCTCGCCGATAACCCCATTCAATATCACCCCAAAAGGTATATCCGCTCTCAAACACAATAGAGCAAATTACCAAGACGATATGGAAGGGGATAGCGAGGAGAATCATCGAAAGCGGGGTCGCTCTAGCGCCGCGCCCGTCATTTAGTACGAGTTCCAACCCCAACACCCACACGGCTATGAGGCGGACGAAAAAGCCCCCAATCCCCCGTATATCTTGGATACCGGGATAGATCAGGTTGTTGAATGATTGACCCAGTGTCACTTTCTGGATGGGAGCTGATGCCTGCATTGTTATTCCCTCCTGACTTTTTCATGAGTTCTGGCTCAAAATTGTAGACAACATACTGCTAGCAATGGCGTGTAGACTCCTTTCTACCTAAGAGCAATTGCCACAGTTATGTGTCTGCTTTTATTTTGTTACGTATCAGGTGGGAAACGTTTCAGCTAGTGAAACAGAATGCTATAGTAAAGTTGTACGAGGGAGATAGATTGACTTTTCTAGGCGTATGCATCCTTGTCTATTTCTGTTGTTCCATTCGTCCAATTCCAAATACTTTTGAAATCATTATAGAAGAATGTTAATAAGTCAGCATTCTCATCTCTTGTCGCGCTTACGATAGGTGCTAGTTCTTCTTGTTCCTGAAAATTGTTGAGTAGTGCTAGTACGGCTGCATTGCCTTTATTTTCATAATCGCGAATGAAGACAACCGATGATGTCGGTGGATAGATACTAAATTTCATAGTGAGATTACTGAATTTTTTAGAATCTACTGCTTTGGCTCTTTGAATCATAGTTCTTATAGTATTTTCGATGGTTTCAGCAACATTTTCAGGAGTTGGCTTTCGGAATGATCGCCTGCGGGCAATGATTTCTTTAACAGTGTCGTCTTTGAGAGACCCTAAAAGTACATCCACTTTAACGTTCTTTTTCATGATTTCAGAAAATAGTCGATGGTCCAATCCTTCTATAAAGGTTGCTCCAGTAGAAAAACCCATTAGTAACTCACCATCGTTTGCCACTCCCTGAATAAATTCCCGTGCCTTATCACGAAAGATCTCTTTTGTATGAGGCATTATGATATTTCCAGCACGGCTAGTGTGGACATCAAATAGTTCATCCAGTGATGTTTCTAACGTCGTTGCCAGTTTATTTAGTAAATCGCCTCGAGGGAGTGATTTAGCACCAGTCCACCCTATGATAGTGTTATATGAAACAACAGGATCTTTGAACATATCGCGAATGAATCTTGCCAACGCTGTAGCTACCTTTGCTTCATCTGCGGGTACTATAAATCCTTTTCGCTCCGCTGCTTCCGTTAGGCGTTTTGCAAATAATTGTTTTTGCGCGTCTGGAGATTCCACTTATATGCCTTTCAAAAATCCGACTTTTCGGAGTAAATTCCATCATTTCGGATATTAGCATAGCTTTCTGAAGTTCGCCTGGAAAAAGAGTCAGATAGTTGTGGCTCGTATACATAAAGCTGTGTGGATTTTATGGTAGTTGAAGCTTCAAACTTTTATACTCCAATCTCCGAATATAGATGAGGAGATGTTCAGATATGTCTAATGTACAGAGGTGCTCGTGTACGGAAACTGTCATGTTTGTTCCTGAAGCTCATTCTATTAAGTCTCATGATAGGCTTCTTTTTGAACAACCTGCGTACCTGAGACATTGCAAACCAACCTATGGAGAAGCGCTTTATGAGGCGATTATGGATTTGGTTGGTTCAGTTTCAGGTTTAGTTGAGCGTCTAGCAAATGTAACGATGGAGGGAACAGGGCGTTCGTCAATCTATCGCTATATAGATAACGAGACACTCCCCAACTGGCATCTTGCCCGGTATATTATGTACCATTTGGCATTTACTTCTGCATTTCATCGTCAATGCCTGACTTATGGTTGGGTACGTAACGATTTCAAATTATCAAAATCTGCGGGCGGAAAAGGGGTCTCAGTTTATGTGCCTGAGGGTGTGATTAGCGCCAATGCTAGTACGTTGCTTGAGGATTATCATCTGTTTGTTGTCTCGGGCGAGGTATAGGCTTACCTTTGTACTGAGTCGTACCCATCATCAAGTGCCTTGAGGGTGTTAGGGTCAGGTGCGGCTCCAGTTCTTTCTTCAATGATAATTGCCGCAACCCCGAGTGACGCAAGTTGACCATTTAGGGATGTTATAACTAGCTTATCGTCGGTTTTGTTGGGGTCACATAGAAATGCTTCAACAGTGCTTTGTTCCAATAGAACACCTACAAATCCTCGTTGCGCATGTTTCAGAATAGTTGGAGTTGTACGCCAGTCGGAGATTTGCTCAGTTGTCCAGTATGTTTCTATGTGACTTTTGGCTTCTTTCATCAGGTCTGCTTGAATAGCGAATCGTGCATTGAGATACTGATTGCCTCGATCAGGATATGCGCGTTTCAACAAGAAAGATTTCAGCAAGTCAAGGGATACGATTATGTCATTCTGGATGTTATCAAGTTGTGAGTTTTGTTCTATTCGCTGAAACAAGTGAAATGCTTGAACTAGGTTGTCGATATGCGGAGTTGTAGCATTAGGTATGTCATTGAAAATGTGTTGAATTTCATCAATGAACAAAGCCTGAAGTTGCCCCTTTGTCAAAGGGGCAGAATATGAATAGCTGCTCAACATGTTATCTGTTTTAAGTTTTATTTCGTATTTTTTGACCAACGTCGCTGCTTCCAATCTTTCTAGCATGTTATTTACATAAATGGAATTTCTTTTTGAGCAAGTTGATGCTTTCAGCTCAGCGTTCTACGCTGGGCTAAATACCAGCATTGTTGCTCTTTTTGTATGAAGCCAGTCACCGTATAGCCTTCACCAAATATTGTACTTAATGCTTTACGAATTGCAGTCTGCCATTCCCTTGCTTTCGACATGTCAGATTCTTTCAATTTACCGATATTCCAAGGTATTTCAATATAGTATGAGTCTAAAGCTAGCGATATGACGGCTGCCCAATATATAGAGTTTGCCTGTTCTTGTACTAGTATCGACTCCATTGCTTTGGGGCTTTCGTGGTATGTTCGTAACGAACCGGATTCCATTCGTAGCACTACTTCAGGATCATCAAGCTGCCATATAGCTTCAAGTCGATCTGTAGCTAAACCCGCGTTAATAGCGTCATCCATTTTGCCATAATAATCTGGGTAATATGATTTTGCGACTACACCTAAGTGGTTGAAATTAAAGTTGGCATTGCGTCGTTGCATAGGATCAAATGTCCATGCAATAGCACTGTGACCACGCTCTAGTGCCCACCTTCTTTGATACTTTTTTAGAGCATGACCAATTCCTTGACCTTGAAAGGTGGGATGAACACCACTTAGGTACGACCAAAGCCTAATGTTGTCATTTCGTTCGACAACCATACAAAAGGTAAAGCCAACAAGCTGATTAGCTACTTCAGCTCCAATGACGCTCCCTCCATTGTGGCTGACAGTCTGCATAATGTATGGTGAGATAGCGTCTTCAGGTTGCCTCTTCCAAATAGTTTGATGTAACCTTGTCACTTCTGAAAATTCGTCAGCCTTGTCAAGAATACGAAGCGTTACAGCTTCGGGCATTATGCTGCCTTTCGAGTGGAGATGTTGGATCAGGTTGCAACCTGATCTAACACCCAATAAGTACTTGAATTTGATGTCAGTTTATCACGTTTTTTGTTATTCAAACTCCTGCTTGAAACGTGCGGTATGATAGGATTTGCCTGTACTTTGCCACTTTCCTTTGCCTGTTTGCACAATCATCGCTTCTACCCACCAATCATTCTTTTTACCGCCTTGCAATAGCGTCTGAAAATTGCTCGGTAACACGCGAGCATGAATCTGGCGGCTGATAGAGGTACTGGCATCCTTTCCATCATTTTTCATACTGCGTGAGACCATCTTTTGCCATTCCTGACCAATCAATTCGCTGGCATAGCTGTTGGTTGTCGTATCAGTGTTGGCATGGAATATTTTGGTTGCCGCATTTCCTAGCAACGAATTTGCTTGATCTCGTGCACCACTGCCGAGGATTGAATATAGATTTGCGATATTTTGAGTTGCCATAATAACAGCAACGCCTGCGCTGCGGGCTTCGCTCAGGAAGCGATAATCAAATGCGGAACAAAAGTTCTGATATTCGTCTTGTATGAGTGCGACTGGGCGAGGCGATACCTTTAGTGATCGCCTGAGCAAGGCGCGTTGGACGCTGTGTTTGATAATGCCTTGTATTAGAATGCCTTCCTTGTTGAAGTCTGAAATCGGGATGTCAAGAATGATAATCTTGCCTTCATCCCATAGCACTTCTGGCGTGAAAGTCGTGTGAGTGCAGAGTAATTCATTGGTGTCTCCTGTCAGGAATTTGCTGACGATTGATGAGAGGGTAATCTCAATCGAGCTACGAGTCCGATCATTCAACTTGGCATGTTTTTTCATAAAGTAGTTGTAGGCAACTTTAAGGTCACGCTCGTTCCGTGCCGTACTGACGTTGTGGTATGCTTCCTGCAAACGTTGCCCTGCGTAGGTGCTATTTTGCCAATCAGGGGCATTTGCTTCAGCTTCATTGGGCGCTGACAAGACGAATCGTTCAATGTTTTCAATCGTCAGTGGACTGTGGCATTGGCTCAATACGATCACGGCATAACGCACTAAATCGAGCGCTGTTCGATCCCAAAAGTCCTCTGAGAGTGCCTCCTTCGTATTATTTTCGATAATGTCCATGATGGTCGAAAAGAGTTCTACCGTGCTTGTCACCGACCCTGAACCTCTTGAATCTCTATTCAATTCATAATCAAGAAAATTGAAACGCTCAGAACTATCTGTTGACACAACGACAACGTCCCGTTCTCGATTGACCTGCTTGGCATAGCGTTCCCAGAGGGCGCGTTCATCGGGTTTGGCGCAAAGGATCAGCGCACCATGGCCAGCCTGTAAGTAGGCGCGCCCTATGGTGGCGATAGACCCACTCGTTTTCCCTGAACCACTTGCACCGACTGCGAAGACGTGCTTGAAGCTGTCGCCGATGGTGAATGGGTCGCGCTGGTGACGCCCAAAATAAAACAGGGGGGTATCTTCATCGCGCCAAAGCTGCTCCCACGTTGGGGTAGGTGGTATGACTTTCTTGAACCAACACATTTTGAATGTCTCCTTAACTAAAATGCTATGCTGCTATGCTAATTCGCTTCTGATCGTATTTATCCCACTCGTTCGGGACAAATTGCCTTCCTACGATGCGAGAATATGAGCATTACACGGCTAACGATTTAGGTTACTTAAATGAGTTCTGTTGGGTCTTTTCGGCGCGGAACGCGCTGGCGCACAAAGTTGAACCTTCGACTTTGTATAAGTGCGCCTATGACATTTCCCATAAACTATCTGGCTCATTCGAGATCGCCCAAGTCTCCGCACAGACGAAAAACGCCAAGGGCGTCCCGTTCAGGCGGCTCGATGCCGAAGGAACGGCCTCACCTACTTTCCAACTTGTATTTGGGATGGCAACATGGCGGTGCACCATGGTAGTTGCCACATATCGTGTTGAAATACTGGGTCGTGGCAGTAATCGCTCGGCGGTTCAACAATCCGCGTATGGATCAGGCGCAAAAGTCATCGGTATTTCATCGGTGGTAGGTGCTGCTGCCTACCGTGCAGGTGAACAGCATCGTGACCAAGAACAAGGTCGCACCTATGATTATTCATCGCGTGAAGACGTGCGTTACACAGAAATCCTAGCGCCAGAACATGCGCCTGAATGGGTACAGGATCGAGCAACTTTATGGAATGCCGTCGAGCAACGGGAGAATCGCAAGAATTCACAACTGGCACGTTCGCTCATCATGGGCTTACCGCGAGAACTGACACTAGAAGAAAATATTGCATTGCTCCGAGAGCATGTCCAAGAGCAATTCGTATCGAAGGGCATGGTTGCTGATATTGCGATTCACGATTCGATTGCATCGGACGGGGGCAGAAATCCTCATGCCCATGTACTCCTGACCATGCGTGGATTTAATCCTGACGGGACATGGCAACGGCACAAAAATGGCGGTAGAGAGCGATCATGGAACAGTTACAACATCGAAAAAACACATACCGATGATGGTAAGTTTATCCCTGCAAATCAACGGTTTGATTCGACAGACATCTGGCGCAACGCATGGGAAGAAAAACAGAATGAGTATCTAGCTCAAGCGGGTGCTGTGGCGCGTATCTCCATGAAATCTTATCAGGAACAAGGCATTGACAAGCTGCCTACCGTTCACATGGGGTATAGAGCTAACCTACTGGAATCACAAGGTATTCCAACTCGTGTTGGCAATTGGAATCGCGCTGTTGAAGCCGAAAATGCAAAACGTGAGCGAGAACAAGCGATTCAATGGTTGGACGCCCTCCCGACACCTGCGAATGACAATCAACCACCTGCCTTAACGCAGGATAAAGTGCAACTCGATGAGGAAACGAAGGTAAAGGATGCCAACAAGCAAACAGCATCCTTGCCACAACATCGTAATGAGGCGTTCTCGGAAAAGAGTGACGAGGTTGGCTCATCAGCT
The DNA here is from genome assembly GCA_002699585.1 of Anaerolineaceae bacterium. Lineage (GTDB taxonomy): Bacteria > Chloroflexota > Anaerolineae > Aggregatilineales > Phototrophicaceae > Phototrophicus. The sequence continues at coordinate 16,605 of PABP01000022.1, forward strand.
AGTCGTACTCATGCAGCATCCAGTGATTCATTTTGGGACAAACAGCAGCGCTGGTTAAAAGGCACGATGGTAGGATGGCAACGCTATTGGGATAAGCAAACCGATTGGATTGCTTCTCGTTATCATGCGATAGCCAGTACCAACCTCTGGGACAAACTGAAACGAGATCAACACGCGGCTGAAGAAAGCCAACATCCTCAACAAACGTCCTATCGACCGAAGCCGCGTTCCCTGTGGTCTCAGGAACAACGTGAGGACTATGAACGGCTTCGCCCCTACTTGCAACAACAGGCTGACCTGACTAGAAAGGAGCAGGCGCAAGCCGTAGCGGTGACGCTTCAATATGCTCAACAGAAGCGTGCTCAGGAACGTCAGGCTGAGATGCAACGCATTGCCCAACGGCAGGCGAATTTCCGCTATCGCTCGATTGAGCAAGACAGACCAATACCCAGTCAGCAACGGGAAAGGACACGAGAACGTGGACGATGATCTGAGAGATAGAAACACGAAGCAGCAACCGAAGGAACGGAATATCTTTGAAGATTGGGGGACTGGTGCGATGCCTAAAGCGTCGTCCGACGGTCACGAACCATCGGACGATTACGTGGCAACCAACATAACACAGCCAGAAGAAGGGATTGCCTTTTATCATACTGATGGTGGCATTAGCGTGAAATTCTACCGCCACTTACAAGAGGTCATTTGCCTGCCGCCGTATCGGATGCTCTCCCTACTCTACATGGATTGCATCTACCTCCTAGAAGGGCATAATCTGAACGTGCTGATTCCGCGCATTCGGCGGCATCGAGTCGGCGAGCTATATTGTCTCGATCCTGCTAAAAATGCGTTGCCTGTTGATGGTGCGGTTGTCTTGCGGGTAACACGACAGACCTTCGAGGATTTCGATGAGTAACAAAAGATCAGTATGGTTATGGAAAATTTTGCGCCACACGGTTGCGGGTAAAAAGAAAAATGAATGTGAAGCAGGCTAAAAATATTTCTCTTGTAGGCATACTTCAGCAATTGGGCTGTGACACACCTGAAGTGCGTGGAGGAGAACTCTGGTATTTCAGCCCATTTCGCAAGGAAGGGGATCGCTCATTTCAGGTTCATCCTCAGAAAAATATCTGGATGGACTTTGGTATCGGGCAAGGTGGAACAACCATCGATTTTGCGATGCACTACTTTGGCGTTTGTTCTGTCTCCGAAGCCCTAAGAGCACTAGAAGCGTTTCGGGGTGTGGGAAGTAGCATCGAACCAGCTATGCCGCTCTTTGGGCAAGATAAGCCGCACTACGAAAGTGTGTCTGGTCAGCGAGAGGTTACAGAAAGTGCCATCACGATTCGTAAGGTGCAACCCCTTCAGAATAGGGCACTGATCCAATATCTAGAAAAACGTGCCATTCCACTTGGTTTTGCTCGTCCTTATGTGCAAGAGGCGTACTATACGGTGCGGGGGCGGGATCGCACCTACTTTGCACTGGCGTTCCCCAACCAGAGTGGGGGATATGAGCTTAGAAATCCTGCGTTCAAAGCGGTGGCAGGTCATAAGGACATTTCGCTCATCATGCCTGAGATTGATGACTTCTTCTCAGTAATGGTCTTTGAGGGGTTCATGGATTTCGTGTCATATTTGGTGTACCACAAAACGCCTGCCCCTACGGTATCAGCCATCATCTTGAACTCGGTGGCGATGAAAGGCAAGGCCATTGCTGCTATACAAGAGCGAGGCTTTGTTGAGGTAGAGCTATATCTGGATCGGGATGACAGTGGACGGTGGCTTACACAAGAGCTTCTCGCCGTAAAAAATCTGGCAGTGAATGGTATGTCAGGCGTGTATGATAGTCACAAGGATTTTAATGAGTTAATTCGGCAACAATCGCTTACGCACTCTGTTTAGTTGCATTGGTAGCAAGCTGACGTAATTGATACAATTCGGTTGATGACAAAATCTGTATCGGACTCTGGGTTCGGGTCACTAATCCCCCAAGAACTTTCTTCTACTGGAAATAATGTGGTAATTTGAATCACAACACATATTGCAGGTAATCATTGTTCTTGAGACCTTGCAGTTAAAAGGTCGAGAGATTCTCTAACAGCTCTCAATACAAATTTACTTCGAGTGGTGTGAAGAAGGTGCTCTAATGGCTTAATCGCTTCGTCATCACCAATTCTGCCCAGTGTCCATGCAGCACCCTCTACTATCCATTCGTTGTTTGACTGAAGTGCCTCAACAAGCTCCGGTACAGCGGATATACCAATATTCATTAGTTCTCTTGCTGCATTGCGATGCACATTACCATTGTTGCTTTTGTCTCCTAATGCGACAATGTAACGAGCAGGATCATAGTATGATATCCGATCAAATGCTTTTTCGGCCTCCAACACTATGCGTCGGCTACTATTAGTGGTATCACGATAACCAATAAAGACATCTTTTAGTGATTTGTCTCTTGTCCTACTGAGCGCGTTGATAGCTGCGACGATTGTTTCCTCATGCTGTTCATCACTAAGTAATTGTTTGAGCGGACTAATAATGTTTAGGCTGCCTATGTGACCAAGTGCAATTACTGCTGTAAGCTTGTATTTTTCCTGATTCTTGAGACTATCGTCTGTTATAACCTGCACTATTTTTTCAACCGAACTAGATGAACCGAGATAGCCTAGAACTTCGATTGAAAGCAAAAGCAATCTTTCATTGTAGGAGTGGCGATCTCCCATCTGTTTTAGAGAGAATTGAAGATTATATAGTGTGTTCGAATTTATATTGAGGTCAGTTCGGTATTCAGGTGGCAGCAAATGTAGTACAGCCCTTATATCATTTCGTAACTTTGCGGTTGGTTTGCATTTATAAAACTCACAGATAGTGGATTGCTCTGAAAGATCTCTTCTTTGACTCACGAATTGTTTGTATTCGTTAATAGTCTTCTGGGCATTGTTGATCTGGACAGTAGTTTCAGAATATATACGTTGGGCGTTTTGTAAGATAGAATAGATTATTGGCAGTAAAATAGTACTATTTAGGGCGCCCGCGGCATTTATCGAAGCTAGCGCTGGATATTTCTCGTTGGATAAGTCATCAACGATTAGTTTCAACACAGGTGGGGAGTTGAGATCAATCCAGATCAATCTACAAATCTCCAACTCCGCAGTATCAAAGTCTAGAGCTTTCATCGATGCTAAGACTTGAGGCGCATTTCCTGACCCAATTTCGCTTAGTGCGATCTTAGCCCCTAGACGAATTGAGGGATTCGTACTTTTTATCGCCTTGACTAAGTGATCAATACCAACATCTCCAATTCGTGCGAGGGCATCTACTACCACTTCCCTCATCTCAAGATTGCTTGTTGACAACATTTCTATTAGGGCAGGAACAGCAATCTCCGCTGCGTCTCCTAAGTCACCTATTTGGCGGATAATATTTGCACTAATTTTGGGTAGGAATATAGATGGCCATGATAATGGAGTGAACAAATCAAATTTTGAATTTTGTATTGCAGTTATTATATGTGGTAAAGCGAAGTACGCGTGCAACGATTGATGAAAGAATCTAAGAGTTTTTTGATTATCCTCGTAAACTAGCAAGCTCAAGGCAATTCCGTCATCGATAGCCTCTCTTCGATACCACCTATAAGCCCAACTTGCCTTAGCCGTCAGTCCAGAGTTCTGAATTCTCCGGCGGCGAAGCATGCCATAGGCTAGGTTACTTAGTATTCGACGTAGGACTTTCCAAGATCTATGATAGAGTATTTGGTTTCTCTGTGTTTCAACATCGAATCGCATATCTAGGTATGCATCATATAGTTCTTGCTGAGTTGTCGGAATGTTATTTCTGAATTGTATTGGATCTTCAACTCTACTGATTGACATGACGAACTTGAAGATTCTCTTGGATGATTCGAAGACGAACTTGAGGGATCCTATTGTTTGTTTAAAGAGGATGCGTATGATGCTAGTGTTTTTATCCGTTATCCCATCATTGTGCTTTGGATGATCTGCTGGCTTTCGATACTCGTGTATCCACTTGAGTAGTTCACTTAACATGCTTAGATTTAGCGGAATTCTTGCTAGACTTGCTAATGCCTCAGTTTTTAGGATTCTATTTGTAACATAGAGCTTTAAATCATAGTCATTGATTGTTAATGATAGAAACTTCTCTACTTGCTGGTCGGAAAATGGAAGCACCTTTATTGTGTGAAGACGACTGTCTAGTCGAATAGCTGTATCTGTCAAATAATCATGAATACGCGATGTAATAATAACGGATACTTCTGGATGCCGTCCAATCCATTCGTTCAAAGAGCTTGCTCGTTCATGTCTGGTTTCGAACGGCATTTCGTTGAGTCCATCGAACAATAGAACTGGTGGATTCAGAGCAAACATACTTTCCAGTGAGGTATTTATATGGTACTTGTCTGAAGATCCAATCCAGTGTTCTATCAGTTTTTGAGCTTCAATGGGATTATCTGCCTTATTTAGGTCTATCCATATCGGAATTGGCCCAGTCCCAGTCGCAAGATATTGAGACGCTAAGTTGTCGAATATCCGCATAAGGACCATGGTTTTTCCTACTCCTGGTAGTCCTACAACCACTGCGCGTCTAAATCGCGTTACTATCTCCTCGAAGTTATCAAACTCATAGTCATGAGACATGTAACGAGATGTCCTAAAGGCAATATACGACATTGGAACGAAACTGTTTCTTCGACGCTGTTCAAAAAACACCTGTTTGTTTCTTAAGTAAAGTTCTACGCTTATTCGATCAGCTGATACTTGAGGAGTGTTACCCTTGTCTATATCCTCTGCTATCTGGAGGATATATTTGCGAAGAATCTGAAGTCCTTCGAGACTTGCTAAAATCACAAACAACCGGTTTGCAACACTTTTAAGAACTTCCGGTACTTCCATAAAGAGGTCAAAGAACACAGATCCTACGACTACAAAGACTACAACCCAAAAGATTATGCGTGGTAAGTTACGGTAAAGTCTCGATATTGTAGTCATTGAGATGGTGGCATCCTTCTACGATTTCGGACTGCACTGTGATTTGCTAGCGAGTTGAACAGATATTAAATCATACTATGTCAATACTCAAATTCTGCGGCTAATGTTGTTGTCAGTATCTCTTTAATCTTTTGCGTGGTTCTTGTAATAGTAAGTGTTTCACTTCTATATCTTCGAGATATGTGACTTCATATGAAGGATCTAGTTTGTAAGAAGTCGCATTTGGTGTGGTTGCCATGTGCTTTTATTTGTGGGGTTTGCATATCTTTGGAGTAATTGATTTGTTTGCTCGTCTTGCAAGCTTAATGAACTACATTTTCTTGCAGTCTAGCATTGAATGAAACGTCACATTCCCATAAAATAGCGTGATTATGCACCACGCCTTACAACTCTCACAGCCATTTGTTTGAGTTGACGGGGTTGGGAAGCAGAGAGCATAGCTATCGGACACTGGGTTCGAGTCCCTCCTTCCCCACTGAAATATACAGCCTTGCTTGAGATAATCAGCAGGGCTGTATTTTGTAGGGTTACTATGCCATCCATTGTGATGGGACAGGTACGAGGACAGGCCACATTGGCCAGTTGCCGATCTGTTCGCTAAACGACTCTCCGATTTCGCCAACAGTATTTAGCTCGAACGGCTTTTATACATACAAAAACAGCCTTTTTTGCCCTCATAATGTATTAGGAGTATTGGAATCATTTGGTACGGCGTACTTATCAGCCTGTAACGAGCATCACAGCATTGATATAGTATCTGGTTTGCCATACAATGCAGGTTCTATGCACTGCGCTTCATCGCGCTGGCAAGTTTTTTGCTGGCGTTGATGCATTCGGGAAGCTGTGGGGATGCCTTTAGAGCCTTGTGTTCTGATCCCTTTTCCCTAATAGGTGTTAATAGGCGCGTTCCGCGTCTTTTCTGTTATGAAGACAGATGTGACAATGACACTGGCAACGCAACAGGCCAGCGTTTTTCTACGCAGGACTACGCTATCCGTCAGGCTTCATAATCTGATAAACATTTTATAGAGGTTTCGTATCAACTACGGTTATAATCACCCTTAGGTTCTACGCAAGGATAGGCTCTTGAACGTCCAGACTGAGCATTTAGACAACCACACCGCGCGTCTCACTGTAGAAGTGGATGCTTCCAAATGGGAAGATGCCAAGAAGAAGGCGGCGCGCAAACTCGGCAAACGCTATCGTATCCCCGGTTTCCGTAAAGGCAAAGCCCCCTACAGCGTCATCGTTCGCTACGTTGGTGAACCCGCCATCGTGGAAGATGCCGTTGAAGTATTGGGTAATGAAATCTACCGTGAAGCCCTCGACGCATCGGAAGTAGCCCCGTATGCGGCTGGCTCGCTAGAAGACTTCAAGCTGGAACCCCCAACCTACATCTTCACTGTGCCGCTGCAACCCAAAGCGGATATTGGTGATTATCGCGATGTGCGCCTCGACTATGAAGCGCCGGAAATCACCGACAAGGATGTCGAAGAATCGCTTGAATCCCTGCGCTCACAGCGTGCGGAAGTCGAGGAATCAGAAGAACCGGCTGCTATGGGTGACCGTCTGACCCTCGATGTCCATAGCGAATTCGCTGATGGTGAAGAACCCTCAGACGAAGTTGAAGAAGAAGATGTCGAAGCCGAGGCAGAAGAGACGGCTGAGGATGTCGACAGCGAAGATGCGGCTGAAGATGAAGCCACTGACGAAGACGACGCAGAAGAAGCGAACGTCCCCAAGAAGGGCGATCACTTCATTCACCGTCATGATCTGGCCATCGACCTCAGCGACGGCGAAAACGAACCCGTGCTTCAAGGGTTCTCTGCCGCACTCGTCGGTGCCAATCTCGATGATACCGTTGAATTTGAACTTGAAGTGCCCGACGAAGAAAGCTACGAAGGCATCGTTGGCCGCAAAGTGCATTTCAGTGTCGAAGTCAAGAAGATCGAAAAGATCGCACTGCCGGAACTCAATGATGAGTTCGCAGCCCAGGTGACGGAAGAAGAAGACGAATCCTTAACCCTGGAGCAATTGCGCGAGCGCATTCGTGAAAACCTCGTCCGTGAAACCACTAACCAGGCCGAGATGGAATACGCCAACAAAGTGCTCGATGAGATGGTCGAACAGGCCGATGTTGCTTATCCTGGCATCATGGTCGCCGAGCAGATCAACGAAATGATCGAGGACTTTGGTCGAAACATCGCCCAGCAGGGCATTCAGTTAGAAAATTACCTGCAAGTCATGGGCATGACGCGCGAAGACCTGGCAGGACGCTACGAAGAACAGGCTGAAAAATCCGTCGCCCGTTCCATCGTCCTGGGCGAAGTAATCACGGCTGAAAAAGTTCGCATCAACGCCGGTGAAATCGAAGCGCAAATCGACGAAATGATGGCTCAGTTTGGCGAGCAAGCCGAGGCCCTGCGTCAATACCTGGATACCCCACAGCAGCGGTCAGCTATTGCCAATAACCTGCTGTACGAACGTATCATGAAGCGCATCAGCGCCATCGGCCAGGGGACAGCCCCCAGCTTTGAAGAAATTGAAGCCGAAATTGCCGCTGAGGCGGCGACTGCGGAAGCTGCCGAACAACTCCTGAGTGCCGCTGAAGAAGCCCCTGCGGAATCTGCTGTTGAAGAAGCGGAGGCCACCGAGGTAGAAACAGCCGCTGACGAAGCGTCTGAAGCTGAGACTGACGAAGCGTCTGAAGCTGAGACTGACGAAGCGGAATCAGAAGAATCTGCGGAATCAGAAGAATCTGAGGAAGTCGAAGAAGCCGAAGCTGAAAGCGCCGAAGACGAAGGTGCTGATGAAGCATCGGCTGATGATGAAGCTGAGCAGGAAAAGACGGGCGAGTAATAATCCGTCATAAAGAAATCGTAAGCAACCTAAACTGCTAATTTCACCAGAAAGGAGTATGATGTGTCTGTTGAGCACAGCACATCAACGGTGACTATGAATCCGACGAATGTTATTCCAATGGTGATCGAGCAAGGGAGTCGGGGCGAGCGCGCCTACGACATCTATTCTCTGTTGCTCAAAGAACGCATTGTGTTTGTTGGCACGGGCATCAACGATCAAGTGGCGAACCTGATCGTTGCTCAGTTGCTTTTCTTGGATCGTGAAGACCCGGATCGCCGTATCCAGGTGTACATCAACTCGCCAGGTGGTCAGGTATATGCGGGTATGGCCATGTATGACGCCATGCAGCTTACCTCGGCCCCGGTTAGTACGACAGCCGTTGGCCTCGCTGCCAGCTTCGGTACCGTGCTTTTGGTCGGTGGCGCTGCGGGCCTGCGTTATGCACTGCCTAACGCGACCATCCACATGCACCAGCCTTTGGGTGGTACACAGGGCCAGGTGACGGATATGGAAATCCAGATTAAGGAATTCAACCGCCTGAAGAAGCAGCTCAACGATATTTTTGTTCATCACACGGGCCAGCCGCTAGATGTCATCGAGCGTGATCTGGATCGTGATAGCTATCGTAGCCCGGAAGAGGCCAAGGAATACGGCCTCATTGATGAAGTACTGCATCCTGAAGAAGAGGCAAAATAACCGTGAATTACCCACCCGGAGGGCACAAGTGCTCGTTCTGTGGCAAAAGCCACGATGAGGTCGAGCGTCTGATCGCAGGGCCGGACAATGTCTTTATCTGTAACTACTGTGTCGAGCTTTGCCATAATTTGCTGGCGGATGAGGACTACACAGAAACCAATGTTCCAGATTTCCAACTGGAACGGTTGCTGACGCCGCGCGAAATCATGGATCATCTCGACGAATATGTTGTTGGTCAGGAATACGCCAAGCGTGTCCTGAGTGTTGCCGTATACAATCACTACAAGCGCATCCAGGCCGATAGCGTAGAAAAAGACGTTGAGTTGGGTAAAAGCAATATCCTGATGATTGGCCCAACTGGCAGCGGCAAGACCTTCTTGGCGCAGAACCTGGCGCGCATCTTGGATGTGCCGTTCTGCATTGCCGATGCGACAGCGCTGACCGAGGCCGGTTATGTCGGTGAAGATGTCGAAAATATTCTCTTGCGCCTGATCCAGGCCGCCGATGGCGACATCGCCCGTGCCGAGCGCGGTATCATCTACATTGATGAAATCGACAAGATCGCTCGCAAATCCAATGACAACCCATCCATTACCCGCGATGTATCCGGCGAAGGCGTGCAGCAAGCCTTGCTCAAGATCATCGAAGGCACGACGGCCAATGTGCCGCCGCAGGGTGGTCGTAAGCACCCACATCAAGAGTTCCTGCAAATTGATACCAGCCGCATTCTCTTTATCTGTGGTGGTACCTTTGAAGGCATCGACAATGTGATTGCCAAGCGTGTCGGCGTTAAAGGGTCTCTCGGTTTCAAATCCGTGAGCCGTACCGCCCGCGATACGGGCGAATTGCTGCGCCGCGTCAGCCCGGAAGACCTGATTTCGCATGGTCTCATTCCTGAGCTGGTGGGTCGCTTGCCTGTCATCGTCGGTGTCGATCCGCTCGACCGTGATGCGTTGATGCGCATCCTGATTGAGCCAAAGAACTCGCTCACACGCCAGTATCAGTACCTGCTCTCGCTCGACAATGTCGATCTGGTCTTTGCTGAGTCATCATTGGCAGCCGCAGCCGACCTGGCCATGAGCCGCGGTACCGGTGCGCGTGGTTTGCGCTCCATCATTGAAAAGAGCCTGGTGGATGTCATGTTTGAGGTCCCCGGCCAGGATGGTGTACGCCGCGTGGTCATCGACGAGGAAGTCGTCCGCGATGAAAAGCGGCCCGACATCTTTGATGTCAATGGCGCCCAGTTCGAGTGGACTGATGGCGGTTCAATTAAGCCGCCTGCCAAACCGGCTGCATAAAGCCATCTCAATAGCAAAGAAAAAAGCACTCAACGTCGGTTGGGTGCTTTTTTAATCCGGCATAACCACTTCAGCCCGCCCGCCGATGATTTCCTTAAAGCGCAGCGCATCCAGGCGGGTTGCACCCTCGCCAGTCGCTCCCCAGTTGATCGGCATCACCCAACGTGGTTTTAATTGCAGCGTGACTTCCGCAGCTTCTTCTGCCGTCAGGGTGCCATCACCATCAATCGGCAGGATGACGATGTCCGGGTGCAACATATGCATCTCCGGGGTCTTACAGGTATCGCCTGCGTAGTAAATATCATAGTAATTCATGGAAATCACAAAGCCCAATCCGCCGTGCTCCAACGGATGTCGCGGATCGTTGGGGCTGTACGCTGGCACGGCTTTGATGCTCGCTTTGCCGATGTTCATGCTTTGCCACTGCCGCAGGACCGTCGTATCCTGAATCTGGGCCGCTACCCGGTCGTTACCGATGACCACCGTCTCCTCACCGCGCAGCTTCTGAATATCTGCAATCGAGCAGTGGTCATAATGGTCATGGCTCACCAGGATGGCATCCGCATGGAAGGGTGTCCGCAAGACACGCCAGGGGTTGATATAAATCAACGGTGTCGAGCGGATGAGGATGGTGCCGTGTCCCAGCCAGCTAATTTGATCGATCATGTCACTCTCTGGATCTGCTTCGATGTGGGCATAAGGTCTACTGATATCTAACGTCTTGTAGCGTTGTCAATAATCTAAAAAATGTAGGGCCATTTTATCAGTGAGCCTCAAATCGCGTAAGCAGTAATCACAATCCAATTGTCTTAATTCAGTATAAAACACAGTTTCATGTTATGATGATACATGTCTAAATCTTCGGAATTGCTATCTGCTTTTCAAGTATCGGGATAAGTTTATGTCCAATATCAAATCACTTAAAGGCAAAGGTCCGAAACGCGCTGGTGAGCGAACGGGACCCCTTCCACAACTAGAGCAGCGCCCCAAAACAGGCCCATTGACGCACGATGGGTGGGCACCCCCTGCGCTGCGTAGCCTGGAAGACACGGGGCTGTCTAAGCTGGCAGTTGCTGATCTTGTCTTGAAAGCACTCTACTTCCGTGGCGATTTGCTCGGACATCAAATCGCGGAAATTCTCAAACTGCCCTACAATGGCGTGCTGGATGGCGTCGTCGAGTTCCTCAAGCGTGAAAAGCTCATTGAAGTCATGGGTAGCGGCGGTATCGGCGAAGCCTCTTATCGCTACATGATTGCTACCAAAGGTATCGAACGCGCCCTGGACGCCTTGCAGCGGACACAATACGCAGGGGCAACGCCTGTCCCGCTCGATATGTATATTGAGTCAATTAAAGCCCAGAACCGCGCAGATCGCCTCGTTAAAGAAGAGGACCTGATCTCGGTCATGGATAACCTGATTGTCTCTAAGGACATGCTCGACAAAATCGGCCCAGCCGCCAACTCCGGCACTTCGATTTTCCTGTATGGCCCTCCAGGCAATGGTAAAACCTCGTTTTCGGAGGCTATTGGTCGCGCTATTCTGGGTGATGATCTATGGATTCCTTATGCGGTTGATGTTGATGGTCAGGTGATCCAGATATTTGACTATGTCAATCACACCCTTTCGGACGATCAAACGCCCTTGAGATATGGCACGGGCAGCATGGCCGACCCGCGTTGGGTCCGCATCAAGCGCCCGGTCATAATCGTCGGTGGTGAATTGACGATGGAAAGCCTCGACCTGATTTACGATCCCATCAACAAATTCTACGAAGCCCCGTATCAGGTGAAGGCCAATGGTGGCCTCTTCCTGATCGATGACTTTGGCCGTCAGCAGGTACGCCCTCAGGAACTGCTCAATCGCTGGATTGTGCCTCTTGAAAAGAAGTATGATTTCCTGACGCTTAACAATGGCCGCAAAATCGAACTGCCATTCAACGTGTTGATTATCTTCTCCACCAATATGGACCCCAAAGACCTCGTTGACGATGCCTTCTTGCGTCGTATCAAATACAAGATCGAGGTGGGCAACCCTACGTTGGAGCAATACCGTGAGCTGTTCGAGCTAATGTGCCGCCTCAAGAACATCCCGTTTGATCGGGACGGCATGGTTTATCTCATCAAGGAGTGGTATCGTAAATACAATCGTGACCTGCGCTTCGTACACCCGCGCGATATTCTTTCGCAGATGGAAGACATCGCCCAGTATCTGGGTCGCCCGGTGACGATGGCCGATACCGATCTCATTGATCGTGCGGCAGCTTCCTACTTTGTTGAGTTGTAGGCGCAGTTCGTAACCGCGCTATTTAGTCTGGATACATGATTTCAAAAAAAACTGTGGTGGTCGCACTGCCACAAACCGTTGAAGAACGTGCCGTTGCTGCTGTACTCAGTAGCATCGGCATTTCTGTTTTGCATGCCACGACGGGCCGGGAAGCCATCATGCTGCTGGAAGATGAACCCGCTGTGGGCCTCATCACCACCGTGCAGCTCGCTGATATGCATGCCTGGTCGCTGGTGCGTGACCTACAGGAAATCGGCATTTTACCGCGCATTCAAGTGTACGTCCTCAGCGATGCCTCCCTGGTATCGACGCTGTCGACCTTGCCCAATGTCAACCTGATTGTCCGGCCTGTGGCGCGCATGCAACTGGAAAATCAGTTTGCCCAGGCGTTTGGTGTCACCCGCTGAGTATGAACCTGAACCATCCCACACAAAACGACACGATATTCGTGACAGGTGGCACGGGCTTCCTGGGGAAATCGCTTGTGCCGCTCCTATCGTCATTGGGCTATACGCTGCGTGTCTTGACGCGCCAGCCCCAGCAAAATACATGGCTGAATGCTTTCCCCAATGTGCAGGTCATCTATGGCGATCTCACCGAAGCCACGCACGTTCAATCCGCGATGGCTGGCTGTCGTTATGTGATCCATGCCGCTGGTCTGTTCAGCATGTGGGATCAGGCTGGTGATTTTGATGCCCATAACGTCTTGGCGACGCAACATGTGGTCGATGCCGCCTTAGCCAATGAGGTAGAGCGTCTGGTCTATGTATCGACCATAGCCGTGATGGGCAACCCGCCACCGGGAACCACCATCACCGAGCAAACGCCACCCGCACCCGCCGATGCCTACCAGCGTAGCAAATTAGCTGCGGAGCACGTCGTTCATCGTGCAGCAGAGTCTGGGTTTCATACCTCGATTGCCCGCGCGGGGGCCTATTATGGCCCTTACGGCGATTATGCCTTCAACCGCCTGTTCTTCCGTGACCCTATGCGCGGCATCATCATGCAGATGGATGGTGGCCATTACGTGATTTTCCCGGCCTACATTGACGACGTGGCGCGTGGCATCCTGGCGACACTGCTCAAGGGACGGGCAGGGGAGATATACAATATTTGCGGCGAACCCATCGCCCATCGTGAGGCCTTCGACATCATCTGCCGCCAGGCCAAGCTTTACTGGCCGCGCCTGAACGTGCCGTCCTGGTTGGGCATCAGCATGAGCCGTCTCTTAACCGTGCTGGCCTATGTCACGGGCCATGAGCCATTCTGGCCGCTTAACTTGCGCTCGTATGTCTTCAATGATTGGAACGTTTCCTCAGAAAAAGCCCGCCGAGAGCTGGGTTTTTCGACCATCCCCTTTGAAGAAGGCGCGTGTAAAACGCTCCATTGGTATCAATCCGGTTGCCCTCCCTATCCAACCCCTTCGTCGGGTGCATAAATAAGCGATTTATTGGCGCGCTATAGAGCCTGATGAGCCACCTTCACTTTTCCCTACCATCCCCTGTGTATGTCAGGTATGCTTATGCAGATTTCTGCCTGGAGTTGGCTTTAGTATGTTAGTAGATCAAGCGAAAATTTATGTGCGCAGTGGCGACGGTGGCGACGGAATGGTCGCCTTTCGTCGGGAAAAATATATTCCCCGTGGTGGTCCTGCTGGTGGCGATGGTGGCCGCGGCGGTGATGTCATCTTGCACGTGAACCCCAAACTGAGCACATTGCAATCATTCAAGAAAAAAGTGCATTTTAAGGCCGAACCGGGCGTACGGGGTGGCTCGTCCAATAAGACGGGCGCTAATGGCGATCATCTTTATATCGAAGTGCCGCCGGGAACGCTCGTCCGCGATGCCGATACCAATCAGCTTCTGGTGGATCTCGTTGAGCCTGATGAGACCTTCGTCATTGCTGAGGGCGGTCGTGGTGGCCACGGCAACACGCATTTTAAGTCCTCATCGAACAAGGCCCCGCGTGTTGCTGAAAAAGGCGCACCGGGCAAAGAGATGTGGATCACGTTGGAACTCAAGCTCATTGCGGATGTCGGCATTGTGGGTGTGCCCAACGCCGGTAAATCGACACTGCTATCAGTCATTAGCAATGCCAAGCCCAAAATCGCGGCTTATCCCTTCACCACCCTTGAACCCAATTTGGGTGTTGTCACTTACGATGACCAGGAACTGGTCTTCGCCGATATTCCCGGCCTGATCGAAGGCGCGCATATGGGCGTTGGCCTGGGGCACTCGTTTTTGCGCCACGTCCAGCGGACGCGTATGTTGCTCCATGTGCTGGATGGCTCCGCTGAGGACCCCTTAGCCGACTATTCCCAGATTCGCAGTGAACTGGCGCTCTACGATGATGAACTTGGTTCACGCCCGGAAATTGTTGCCTTCAATAAAATGGACCTGCCGCAAGCTCAGGAACGTTGGTCACAGATTCAGGCGAAGCTGGAAGATCAGGGCGTAGAAGCCATACCGATTTCCGCGGCTACCCAGCAAGACGTGAAACATCTCATTCAGCAAGTGTTCGAGGAAATGGCCCAATTGCCCGTTCGTTCGTCCAAAGTCGCGGAAGCGCTCGAAGTCTATCAGCTTGAAGACAACGAAACCATTTTCGACATCGAGCGTGGGCCAGAGGGCGAATACCTCGTCACGGGCGAGCGTATCGAACGCGCTGCTGCTATGACCCATTGGGACTATGAAGAAGCCATCCAGCGCTTCCAGAAAATTTTGGAAACGCTCGGTGTGACCGAAGCACTCAAACAAGCCGGCGTCGAATCTGGCGATACGGTATTCATTGGCGACTACGAACTGGAATGGACGGACTAACTTGCAGAAAATCGGTATTCTGGGCGGTACGTTTGACCCGCCCCAGGTTGGCCATCTCATTCTGGCGGAGTACACGCGCGAGGCCTTGAACCTCGATCATGTGCTTTTTGTGCCTGTGGGTGACCATCCGCAGAAGCAAAATACGCGCCAACCCATCAACCATCGCCTCAAGATGCTCTCGATGGCAATTGCTGATAACCCGGCCTTTAGCATCTCACATGTGGACCTGGAGCGACCCGGCCCGCATTACTCAGCCGATACCGTCGCCATTATTCAGCGGCAGTACCCTGACGCTCTGCTCTATTTTGTCATGGGCGGGGACAATTTGCGCAATCTGCCATCCTGGGACCGTGTCCGCGACCTGTACCAACGCTGCCGTCTGGCTGTGATGAAGCGCGCCGACGAGGACATTTCCAAGGACATGCATCGTGACATTTTCCCGGATTTGCACGAGCACATTGATATGATTGACGTGCCGCTGCTCAGTGTGTGGGTGTCATCGACATTGGTGACCGAACGCCTGCTGAGTGGCAAGAGCGTCCGTTATCTCGTCCCGGACTGCGTATTTGAATATATTGAGAAAAACAATCTGTACCTACCGACGTCATGAAACCAATCTCATGAAAAAACGACTCCTTCTCATCCTCATTGCTATGATTGTCTGGACGGGTGGGGCGGGCGCGCAAGATGCCATCCCGACCCTGGTGCCGCCGACGCCTTTACCGACGACACCCTCGCCCCAGCAAGATGCCCTCCGTTCGCAGTCGGTTGTCGCGCATCTACAGACCAACGGTGTGGTGCGCGTAGGTATCCTCATGAACGAGCCATCTTACGGCCAGCTTGATGTGCGTGGCGAAGTCGTCGGCTATGATGCAGACCTCGCCCGTGTCCTGGCTGAGGTCTGGGAAGTGGAAGTCGAATTTGTCCAGGTCACGCGCCAGAACCGCATTGACATGCTCCTGCAAGACCGTGTCGATATGCTGATCGCCACGCTGGTCCATGATCGTTCGCTGGATGATGTCGTAGAGTTCAGCAATAGCTATCGCATTAGTCGACAGGCTCTCATGGTCCGCGCCGATGATGCCGCCGCCGCTCTACAAAATATGGTCGGGCGTAAAATCGGGTACGTTATCGGCACTGCGGCTGACGAAGCCGTACAAGCTTGGCTTTCCACCACCGGGCAGGGCGTTCAAGCGCAGTCTTATTACACGATTGACGAAGCCTATCGTGCTTTGTTCGCTACCGAGATTGATGGCATTGTCGGTCGTCTGGGGCATTTGCGCCGTGTATCTGTGAATAACCCGGAAGCTGTCAAGATTCTTGATGAACCGGTCGTCCTGGAGCCATTCGCTATTGCCGTGCCTCGTCAGGATGTAGCCATGCGCAATCTGGTCAATCGCACGCTGCAATACCTTGTAGAAAACGATACGCTGCCCAACCTGCACGAAACGCACTTCCCAGGGCAAGACTTTCCCTACGATGTGCTGCCTGTCTGGGATAACCTGAGCGAAAATGGCCCTAAACCCGCCGAATATGCCACGGATATCCCGTATCCGTCCGAATACCGAGCCGCGCGCATTGTCTTCTCTGAGGATCGGGTGCTGCGTGTAGCCGGTATGCCGGAACTCGCGCCAGATGCTCCGGCGAGCCAACAGCGGTTGCTGGCATTTTATCAGGGCCTGCTGACCCAATTTGCCGAGCGCTGGGGTGCACGTCTGGAAATCGTCCCTGGCGATCCCATCAGCCTTATTGAAAGTGGCCAGGCTGATCTGGCGGTGGGCGTCAATCTCGATTGGTCGCTGGCCGACCGAGTTGATTTCAGCCAGCCGTTCTTGATGCACGGTGATCGCATGTTGATCCCGACCAACCGCGACATCTCTGGTTTTAACGACCTGCGTGGGCGCTGGGTGGGTGTCATTAGCGGCGATGGTGATTCAGAAGCCCGCGCCCAGTATTGGATCGATTCCATTGGTGCCCGTATCAACCTGTTTACCATCAACTTTGAGGGCAACATCCCGACGACCATGTTTGAAACGCAAAACATCGACGTGGTCTTTGGCAATAGCTTGCGTCTGATCTCACACGTACAGGCCGACCCTGGCCGCCTGGAACTCACAGAGCGCTGGTACACCCGCAAGTACGAGGCTTTCGCGCTACCGCGTAATGACATCGACTTCCGCCTGCTGGTGAACTACACGCTGCAAGCCATGCTGCGCGATGGCACGCTGGCCAACCTGTCTCAGCCTGTCTTCCCGTCAGATAGCGATTTCCCGATGTTTGACTATTGGCCCGGCAGCAATGAAAATCTAGGTCTTTCGTTTACGTCCTGAGCGCGTCTGTGCTACCAGAGCCAGCACCACGCCGGAAACAGTCACCGTAATGCCGATGACCTCATGGCCAGTGGGTAGCTCCTGGAACAAAAAGAAGGCCAGTATGCCCGATGTTAGCACGATGATCTGTGTGGCCAGCGTTGTAATCGTCGCCGGGATATAACCCACGGCATAATTCATACCAGAATGGCCGATCATCTGCGGTACCAGCGCGGTCATCACCAGCCAGAAATAAGCGTCAGCGCTGTAACCTAAGATCTGTGTTCCCGTTAATAGCGCGGCAATCAGTGACGTAATCCCACCGGATAAATACACAATCCAGATGTACGGCAAAATAGAAACGTGCCGCCGATTCACACGGCCAGCGAAGATATAGAACGCCGCCAGCACGGCAGCTAGCAACGCCAGTGCATTCCCCAACGGCGGATTCGCACCACTTGCTGAATCGGCTCCACTAGCAAAAGCGATGATGATCCCGCCGAATATCGTGACGAAAATGCCTACATATAGCCACTTAGGGAATTTCTGTTTCAGCACCAGAACTTCTAATAATGCGATGAAAATCGGCGATGTCGAGATAAGGGTCTGGTTCATGACAACGGATGTGTTTTCAAGAGAGAACGCAATTGAGATGAAGTGCAAGCCCTGGAAAATCCCTGCGAAGATCGCGCCAAACAAGGTTATTCGCCGCACATTGAGGATGTCGTGTCGGTATCGCGTCCAGACAATCGGCGTCAACATCAGGGCCGCCAGTAGCAAGCGCCCAGCCGATACCATGATCGGCTCGATGCCCGCGTTCATCGATTGGCGCACGAGGATCGCAGCGAAGGAAAAAGCAATCACCGATACGAACAGGACAAAATAGGGGTTCGAGATGAAGGCCTTTGTCGATTGGGCTGTCGGTTTTGTCAAGCTAGGTGAATTCATATCGTCTTAGCGTCTTGTTTTCGTTTGTTGTGTCGGTTAGATCGAGTGATCGAGGCGACAATCACGCCGAGTAAGATAATCAGGCTGCCGATGATCTGTGCCAGCGTCGGCACCTCTGCAAACAGGAGGAATGCCAGTAGGGCGCTGCCAATCGGTTCCAACTGTGTAATCAGGCTGACGAAAGTCGCTGGCAAATAGCCAACGGCATAGTTCAATGAACTATGTCCAAGTAATTGCGGGAACACAGCCATCGCAATCAACAATATGTAGGCAGTCGGCGCATAGCCTGTGATCGGCGTTTGCGTCAAGATGACCACTATGCTGAGTAAGATGCCAGCACAGCTATACACCAGCCAGATATACGGGATGACAGGCAGTCGATTGCGCAAGTTACGACCAATCACCAGATACACCGCGACCGCAACAGCACCAATCAGCGATAATCCGCCGCCAATAAGCTCCCGGCTGATGGCCGCGTCGGCTGAAGTTGTGTCGCCGGTGCCGCTCATGCCGATGACCAGCCCGCCGCCGATGGCGATCACCAGGCCGATCAGTACGCCGCGTCGGGGCACGCTGCGCAGGAAGAAAAACTCCAGCATCGCCACCCATATGGGCGAAGTCGTCACGATGACCACGCTCACCAGCACACTCGTATATTCCAGTGATGTCACCCAGGCGGCAAAGTGAATCGCCAGGAAAAACCCGGATGTCAGTGCCAATATCACATCGCGCCGGACGAGATGGCGTATCTCGTTTTGATAGCGCATCAAGACAATTGGCGTTAGCAAAATGGCCGCGATGTCCAGGCGACCTGCCGCAATCAGCAGGCTGGGGACGCCATCCCCTTGTGCATAGCGGATCAAGATCGCCGATGCTGAAATCGACAAAATACCCACCGCCAGGATGAGCGGCAGATTGCGTGGCATGGCCTTATTCGGTTGCGGCCAATCAGAAGAAGACAAGCGTGTGGGTCCGTCGTAGCTGGGTTTGCTGAGCAATGCTGTCAGTATAGCCTGTCATCCCCTAAAGCTATAGGTCCAGCCTCTTTGTATGCGCATCTAAGACCATCTGCCTTTCTTAGCCCCATACAGACACAAATATATAGTGTTTTTAAGCGTCCTCTCATGCTTTCGTCGGTCCATTTTCATCAGTTGTTATAGGTGCTTGTGATAAAATATTGTTCGTAGTACCCAATAAAGATTTACACCAAGGAGTAGGACGTATGGCTTTTGAAAAAGTCGCACTACCTTATGCTAAAGATGCGCTCGCACCTCACATCGGCGCTGACACGATGGAAGTTCACTACGAAAAGCATCACACCGGATACACAACCAAACTAAACGCTGCTCTGGAAGGCACCGAATGGGCCAGCAAGAGCATCGAAGAAATCCTCAGCAACCTCGACGCACTGCCCGCTGACAAGAAAACAGCCGTCCGCAACAATGGCGGTGGTTTCTACAATCACAACCTGTTCTGGGTCGTCATGTCCCCGGATGGTGGCGGCGCGCCGAGCGGTGAACTGGCAGAGGCCATCAACAGCGCCTTTGGCAGCTTCGACGCCTTCAAGGAAAAATTCGCTGCTGCTGCCGGCGGCCAATTTGGTAGTGGCTGGGGCTGGCTCGTAGTTGATGGTGGCGACCTCAAGATTGTCTCCACTCCCAACCAGGACAACCCGCTCAGCCAGGGCCAAACCCCGATCCTCGGCGTTGACGTCTGGGAACACGCTTACTACCTGAACTACCAGAACCGCCGTCCGGCCTATCTGGAAGCCTGGTGGAACGTGGTCAACTGGGACAAGGTCGCGGAGCTTTACGCAGCCGCTAAATAGCCTCATCGCTAAATAGCATGATCTGGCTGGCCAATTGTCATCTGGTCCACGCCGGACCTGACTAGGAAGAAAAAAGGGCGTTACAATAGTAGCGCTCTTTTTATTTGGCTAGTAACCACCTTAATCATGTCGCGAAGGCGGTTCGCCAAGTAACTCGTTTACCGATACTGATGTACCGATACAGACTTTGTTTTATTGCGTTCAAGGAGTTTGATAAATGGCTGATTTTCGTATTGAAAAAGATTCGATTGGTGAAGTACAGGTGCCAAAAGAGGCGCTTTACGCCGCCCAGACCCAGCGTGCTGTTCAGAACTTCCCCATTACGGGCATGAAGCCCTGGCCGGCCTTCGTGTGGAGCATGGTGCTCATCAAACGGGCCGCTGCGGAAGTTCATAAAGATATGGGCCTGATGGAAGATCGCATCGCCGATGCCATCATCCAGGCCGGTGATGAAATCCTGGCAGGGCAGTTCCGTGACCAGTTCGTCGTTGATCCCTTCCAGGCCGGTGCGGGCACCAGCCACAACATGAACGTCAATGAAGTCATGGCCAACCGTGCCAATCAGATCCTTGGCTATTCCATTGAAGACCCGGAAAAGCCCGTTCATCCCAATGACCATGTCAATATGGCCCAAAGCACCAATGACACGATCCCAACCGCCATCCGCCTGGGTGTGCTCTGGCGCCTTGAAGAACTGATCGATACCCTACAGCATTTCGTCGATGTCACCTACAAAAAAGCTGAAGAATGGGACGATGTCGTCAAGACAGGCCGTACCCACTTGCAAGATGCCGTTCCGGTACGCCTCGGTCAGGAAGTCGGTGCTTGGGCCAAAGCCATTGAGCGCCAGATCGAAAAGGTCAAATTCGCTGCCGAGGGCCTACGTCGCCTGGGTATTGGTGGTACGGCGGCAGGTACAGGCCTCAACGCTCACCCTGAGTACCACGCGCGCATGATAAAAAAGCTGACCAAGCTGTCTGGCATTGAGCTGTACGAAAGTGACAACCTGTTTGAATCCATGCAGTCCATGCAGGACCCGGTCTTCTTCAGTGCCGCGCTGCGCAATGTGGCGATGGACTTCACCCGCATTTCTAATGACGTGCGCTTGCTCTCTGCTGGCCCGACGACGGGCATCGCTGAACTGACGTGCCCGACTGTCCAGCCCGGTTCCTCGATCATGCCTGGTAAGGTCAACCCGGTATTGGCGGAAATGCTCAACCAGTCGATGTATCACATCATGGGCAACGACACCGCTGTCAATATGGCGGGTGCTGCTGGCCAGTTTGAACTCAACGTCATGATGCCCATCATCTCCCACAACCTGAACGAAATGATGCAGGTCATGATCGGTTCCGTGCGTGCCTTCACCGATAAGCTCATGGTCGGCCTGATCCTCAACCGTGAAAATGCCGAGGGTTGGCTGTCTAAGAACCCCATCCTGGTCACAGCCCTCAACCCGATTATTGGCTACAACAACGGCGCTAAAGTTGCCAAAACTTCCCTAGCGGAAGGTAAATCCGTGCGCCAGGTCGTCCTTGAACTGGGCCTGATGAGCGAAGAAGAACTCGATAAAGCCCTTGATGCTCGTAAGATGACCGAAGGCGGCATCGCCAAATAGTCATTTGCCGTGTTGATTGTGAAGGGCGTCTTAACCGGGACGCCCTTTTGCTTGGATTAGTGCGTATGACTGACTACATACTGCGCCTAGCAAAACCCGAAGATGCTAGTGCTATCCTTGAGTATATTAAGCAGATTGCTGATGAGCCAAACAATGGGATATCCCTCTCGTCGTCAGCCGAAGTGACCGCTACGGAAGAAACTTTGCGGGAGCGTATCCAGAGCCAGCTCGATGCAGACAATCGGTTGTCTGTATTAGCCGTAGATAGGCACGGGCAAATTATTGGCAGGGTGAATTGTGATCCATCAGGCCCACGCGGATATTTGCATTCAGTTTCCTTGGGCATTACTGTGCATCGTGATTGGCGTGATAAAGGCGTTGGATCCGCATTGATGCGCTACGTGCTGGACTGGTGCGCGGACAATCCCACCATCAAACGAATTGAGTTGGATGTGTTTACCAACAACCCGCGTGCCATTCACGTTTACGAGAAGTTTGGCTTTGTTCGGGAAGGCGTGCGTAGGTCCGTGTACTATAAATACGGTGAATTCCTTGATCTATTGCACATGGGTATCGTCTACGAGCGAGACATATGACAATTCGACCATTCAAATCCGCTGATGCATCCCGCTGCGTCGAAATTGTTCACACCTGTGTCCCGACCATGCAAGGGCTGAATGCCGCTGCTGTGCGCTTCATTCTCGATGAATCTACGCCAGATGACGTGATTTCTGATGTCAACGAAGGGCTGGCCTATGTCGATGTCCTCGACGGTCAGGTCGTTGGCCTTGGCATGCTGGTCGAAGGTGAAATCAAGCGCATGTACGTCGATCCTGTTTACCAGGGGCACGGCGTCGGTGCGCGTATCATCACCGCACTGCTTGCGGCTGCCCGTGAACAGGGGTTGCCCCAGGTCCGTGTAGAAGCCTCACTCAATGGCATTGGCTTTTATGAACGCCAGGGCTTTGTCCAACAAGAGTTGGAGATTTTCCGCCGGGGCGAGGTAGAATTCCACTATATGCATATGCTAAAACGTCTGGAGAAATGAAAAATGGACCGCGCCACCGCCTGGGACATCGTAACGGAATTCACTGAAAGCGACAGCTTGCGCCGCCATATGTTATCGGTCGAAACGGCCATGCGTGCCTATGCACCACGCTTCGATGGCGACCCGGAATTATGGGGCGTCGTTGGTCTGCTCCATGACTTTGACTACGAAAAATACCCTGATGTCGCTGTAGAAGGTCATCCGGTTGTCGGTAGCAAAATCCTGCGTGAACGCGGCGTTTCTGAAGAAATTATCCGCGCCATTCTCTCCCATGCTGAAGAAATCACAGGCGTTGCGCCTGAAAATGACATGGAAAAAGCTCTGCTGGCTGTCGATGAATTAACGGGTTTCATCATCGCTGTGACACTTGTTCGCCCTAGCAAGAGCGTTCTCGATGTGAAACTCAAGTCCATCCGCAAAAAGTGGAAAACACCGGCTTTTGCGGCTCCGGTAGATCGTGGCCACATAGAAAAAGCGGCAGCCGATTTAGGCGTACCGCTTGATGAACATATCTCGATTGTCTTGGAAGCGATGAAAGCTGATGCCGAAAAGCTCGGCCTTTTGGGTGATAAAGCCTAGCTCACACCCTTAAGCTGTCACATGGACGGGGGTGCCAATCGGCGCGAAGTTCCAGAACCACTCGGCATCATCATTGCGCATATTGACACAGCCATGGCTCATCGGATTGCCGAAGTTGTTGTGCCAGTACGTCCCGTGGAAGCCATAACCGCTGTAGAAGTACATCACGAATGGCACACCGGGCAGATAATAACCGGGGCCACTCATCGTCTGCGAAGCGTACTTCAGATAAATCTTGAAGTTGCCCTGTACGGTGGGTGTTGCCGGTAAGCCTGATGAAATGACCGCTGCCCGCTGCAAAATGCCATCCTGGTAAGCATATGCGGTTTGCGTGCTTAAGCGCACGACCAGTTCCTTGCCGCTGCCGACATACGCACCAGGGGCATTCGTTTCGACCGTATTGCTGATGATGCCCAGGTTCACGGGCTGTGTCGCCCCCGGAATAATCAGCTCCATACCGGCATAGACCGTATTAGCGTCAACGATGCCGTTGGCTTCGGCGATGCTCGTCCACTGAACGCCGTACATCTGCGCAATCTGTGATAGATGCTCGCCGCGTTGCACCACATGCGTCGTGGAGACATCGTAACTCGGTTCGCTGCTGGTCACTTCGGGCGATTCAGCCGCCACGTCCGGCGTGGATTCAGTCGGCTGCGGGATCATCAGTTCGGTACCGGGAGCAATATGGTTCGGGTCGAGGATGCCATTCAGTTCAGCCACCGCTGTCCAGGAAACGCCATATGCGCGTGCAATCTGGTACAAATACTCGCCACGTTGGACCACATGCGTCACGGTATTGGCAGGCGCGGCGGGGGCGCTTGCGTCGGTGACGTCTGCCGCCGGGGCACTATCGCTTAACTCGCTGCTCCAGATTTGCAGCTCATCCCCCGGCTGGATGCGATTGGCATTGGCGATGTTATTAGCGTCCAATATCTGCTGTACAGTGATGCCATATTTGTTGGCAATCGTCGTCAGCGATTCCCCGCGCTGCACCTCATGAATAATCGGCGTGGCGGCTACCAGCGGATTAGTGACTTCTTCGCCGCTGTCTACCGATTCTATACCGGGAATAATCAATTCCTGGCCGATATCCAGCCGCTGGATATTCTCCAGACCATTGGCCTGGGCCAGGGCTTCCATATCGACGCCATAGCGCAGCGAGATGCGATACAAATTGTCCCCAGCCTGGACGACATGGGTAATTTCATTTGTTTGCGCTGTACTGGCCAGCGTCATCACCAAGGACATCATGACGAGCATGATCGCTCGCAGGTATACATGGCCGCGACTAGACATAGACAACACCCTACCTATTTTTGTGATCTGTTCGATTGTTTAGAATAATAACGTACCACAAAATAGCATTTTGAAGGTATGAATTTATGCTGAGTTTGGGCACGAGTTATCGCCAACATGCTAAGAATAGCCCCATTATATGTCGGGTCCATTAAATCTGCTTGCAAATGACCTTGTACTATATGCCGATGTGCTTATCAAAACATCACAGAAGTACGATTGCTGAGGACTGCGTTTGACAGTACAATCCCTTGCAGGATGTTGCTTTGTTTTTTGTAATACTGGCAGAACAATCAGGCTGAATCCCCAGACTCGGTAAGCCGCTTAGGATGTGACCCATGCTGCTACGCGCATATCGCATAACCGACCGCTTCGGCATTTTGCTACTCAAAATGGCGGAATTCGTCTATGAATGGCTGATCGGTAGCGGTTCCTCATTCGTCATCATTCTCAAGCGCATTTTAGGTGGCATTCTTGCCCTCATACTGGTGATCCTCGGCGTCATCTGGAAGATCCTGCGCACCATTGTCGGTGGCCTCCTCACTGTTCTAGGCGTGATTGTCACAGGCATCCTGGGTCTGCTAGGCATCGTGACGCGCGGTGGTAGCAAAGCCACTGGCGCGATGGCGCAGCGGGCATCCCAGGGCGCTTCCGGTGCAATGGCCCGTCGTGCCGCCCGTGCTGAAGTCGATGTCATCGTGACTGAAGACCCACTCAAGGTTCAGAATCGTCGCTTAAGCGTGCTGGTGATGGCTTTCGGTGCGATTGCTATCGCGGCCATCCTCTACGCCACCGACCAATCCCGTAATACAACGCCGTTGACAACCTTTACGGGTAGTGGGGCGGATGCCTTCGTCATTGATGCCTCACCTGCGCCCACCCAGGAAGGGCTGGCTGCTATTGCCACACCCATCCCGACCGCGACGGCCGTCCCTGAAGTTCTTCAGGTAGGCGGGACGATTGCTTTCACAGTGCGTGAACGTGGTCAAACAGACATCTGGGCCGTAGAAGTCGGCTCACGTCAGCCGCTACGCATTATCAGCAGCCCCACCGATGACCGCGACCCCATATGGAATGTACAGGGTGACCGTCTCGCGTTTGCTTCCAGACGTGATGGCAACTGGGAACTCTATTTCTTCGACATCACCGCGCCCGGTGCTGACCCTAGCGCCAACGTTCAGCGCCTGACCTACGACCTTGCATTCCAGGCCGCACCCAGTTGGAGCGATGACGGCCAATGGATCGTCTCTGAAAATTACCAGGAAAACAATCTGGACATCGTCGCGCGCCGCATTGATGGCTCAAATGTCATACGCCTGACGACCGACGCCGCGCCGGACTTTTCGCCAGTCTGGTCGCCTAATGGCCGCCAGGTGGCCTTCGTTAGCTGGCGTGATGGCAACCAGGATATTTATCTGTTCGATCTCAATTCGCAGGCAGTCACCAACCTGACGCAGACGCCGGAAGTTAACGAAGATTATCCCGCCTTTAGCCCTGATGGCCGCTTGATTGCCTATAGCGCCCATCAGCAGGGCCAGGAACAGGTGTCGGTTATTTCCGTGGACCAGCCCGGAACGGGGCAGGTGGTCAGCATAGGCCGTATGCCAACTTGGTCGCCGGATGGCCTGGGATTGGCCTATATCGCCGATGCCATCGATAATTCGCGCTCATTCATCTATGTGATGCCTTATCAGACGGGCGGCGCACCGCTCATCATCAGCGAAGTGCCCTATGGTGCGAAAGATGCCACTTGGGTAGACCGTGACTTGCCACCTGCTTTGGTCAATGCCGGTGGCGTTGATCTGGCCGCTGTCGAGCCGCTCTATACGGAGCAGGTCCAGAATCGTTCCACAGGCGCATTGATTGGCCTACAGCCTATCACCAACACCCAGGCACAGAATGCCTTCCTCAGCGATACCGTTAACGATTCGTTCGATGCCATGCGACAGCGCCTGGTCGAGGAATCTGGCTGGGATTTCCTGGCCCAGATGGACGACCTTTTCTGGAACATCAACCGCCTGGGCGAACCGGGTGTGCCGGATCGCAACTGGCACAAAACAGGTCGCGCCTTCTCCCTGGATCGCAATGCGCTGCTTGGCTTCCCGCCCGATATCGAGGTCATCCGCGAAGAAGTCGGCCCCCTGGGTCAAACCTACTGGCGCGTCTATATACGCGTCGATGAAGACTTGCAATCTGGCCAATTGGGCGAGCCACTGCGCGACTTGCCCTGGGACTTCCTGACGCGCAGCCAGGACATCGAAGCCTATAACCAGGGTGGACGCACGCGCAACGCTGTTCCTACAGGCTACTATGTCGATTTCACCCAACTGGCGGCGGATTATGGCTGGGAGCGCATCCCAGCAGGCGAAACCTGGCGTGCGAACGCCGATACGCGCTTCTTCTGGATGTTCTATAAGCCGGAAGGGCTGTCCTGGGTGGATGCCATGCTGGAAATTTATACACCGGGCGAGATGGGTGGTTTCTTACCCACGCCAACGGCTACCGCCAACTAGCTAGATCAGGAGATCCCATGCGCCGTAAAAAGCATGGTTTATCATCGCTATTGATTGTGATTGTCATCGTCATTGGGTTTGGTGTTCTGCTCTGGCTGAACGGTCCGCAGGACGTGCCTTCTGTCATTGCGCCACCCAACCCCGTGACTGCCACGCCTGAAGAAAACCCCATTGCGCGCTTGCTGGGGCAGGGCTTCGGCGAAGATAGTACGCCGTTGCCGACCGTCGCCATACCAGATGTGCTGCCGACCATTCCAACGTTGGCCATTGATTCCAATACCACCTCGGTTGCTGTTGGTGCTGGCGAACTGGGTGGCGAAACGGCTCCAATAGCTCTGGTTGTCACGCCGACGCTGCCGCCCCCGACCCCGGTCGATGCTGCCGAAGCGACCGAAATCGCGGCCACCCGTGACCCGGATAGCTGGCAGCCCCCGGCACTCATTCCGCCGCTCTCCAAAGACCCGCTTGGTAACGATCATTACTGGTTCATGCGCCCGTTGGATGCCAACGCCAACAACTGGGTATTAGAAGTCTATCCCTACGGCACCGATGGTCCCTCGCAGGATAATCCCCTGCGCCAGCATCACGGCATCGATATGTCTAACCGTGTTGGTGAACGTGTCCGTGCGGCGGCTGCGGGTGTTGTCATCTGGTCCGCCGATGGTCGCCAGGACGAAGTAGACTACTTCCAGAATTCCCCTTCGTATGGCAACGTCATCCTGATTGAGCACTATAACCAGTATCGCGGCCAGACCTTGTATACGCTGTATGGCCATCTAAGCGCTGCGTTTGTGGAAGTCGGCGACATTGTGGAAATGGGCGAGGTTATTGGCCTCGTAGGCAATACTGGCCAGGTGACAGGCCCCCACCTGCATTTTGAAGTTCGCCTGGATGAGAACAAATATGGTAGCACCGTTAATCCGGTGCTGTGGATGGTCCCCTATGTTGGTCACGGTGTGATCGCCGGCCAGGTGTTGGACGTGAGCGGCAACTATCCGTCTTCGCTCCACGATACAACGGTAACTGTTCGCCGTGTACGCGATGGCCTGACGCAGTCCACCACGACGACCTACTTGTACCTGAACTCCAGTTCAGACATCAACGCCGACCCCAATTGGCAGGAAAATTTCGTCGTCGCCGATGTCCCGGTCGGCACCTATGACGTGATCGCGGTGGTTGATGGCCAGCGTGTCGTCGAGCGCATTAACGTGATAGAAGGCATGACCAATTGGGTCGAACTCAAACCGGAGCCGCGGCCAACGGATGAGCCAGCAGAAGACGAATCCTAATCCCGCCTGGTTCCGTCATATTAGCGTATCGTCGTCCCTAAAGCATCAGCGGGATACCGCAGGTTAGGCAGCATAGCGGCCTCGTAAAAAATCGGCTACACTCAAAATAGCGGAGTTCTTTTTTGACTGACCCTTTGAGGAGGCAAGCTCCATGATTGGAAAGACCCCATACATCCGCATTACACAGATCGTGTTGCTGCTGGGTGTGTGTTTCATGATCCCCCTGGTGGGTATTCAGGCTCAATCAGTTCAGACGCTTGTGGCTGGCGAACCTGTCACAAGCACCCTTGATCTGACAAATGTTGCCCGCTTCTTCCAGTTCGAAGTAGCGGAAACGAGTGATGTTGAGATTATCATTACCAGTGATGAACTCGTCTTAGCTGCTGCGCTCAGCGATGCTGAGGGGAATGCCATCGCGCAGGCGATTGACCTGGGATCAACTGGCACAACTACTCTCATCGCAACGGCTGATCCCGGCACGTATTCGCTGGTTGTTTTCGTCGCGCGTGGCTCAGAGAATGCTGAAGGCTCGTTTGAAGTGGTTCTGAATGATGGTGAGGGGGAAGCAACGCCCGAACCCACTGAGGAACCTGTCGAAGCCACGCCCACACCGACACCTGCTGCTGAGGAAGAAACGCCGGAACCATCAACAGAGTGGACCGCGCCCTCCCAGATTTTGCTGGCGAACGGCATTGAAGTCACCCTGAGCTGGACCGCTACGGTGGACCTCGGCCTGGAAGTGCGTGATCCGGTGGGCAATACCCTGTATTTTGACAGCCGTGAGAGTCCCATTGGCGGTAGCTTTGGCTTTGATGCCAACGGCCTCTGCGAAGTCATCTCCGAGAATCCCTCGGAAACAGCTTCCTGGGTACCCGGCTTCCTGCCGACTGGTAGCTACGAAATTCTCGTTTTCTATTATCAAGCCTGTGAAGAATCCGTTCCGGCGGCTTTCACCGTTGATGTAACCGTCGATGGTCAGGCGATGCCAACCATTGAAGGCGCGCTTTCACCGCCAACCAGCGAAAATGTGGACAGCGTCTATCTGGCCAGCTTCGACATTGAAGATGATGGCTCAGTCCAGGTCTTCGATGGCGATTTCTACCCGGATACCAGCCTGAGCTTCTTGCCTGCGCCGGTTGACGAATTGGTCGCCGATGCGCAACCCATCGGGGTAGATGAAACCGTCACGGACGCTCTCTATCGGGAACAGTACTACCAGAGCTATTCTTTCCAGGGCGCGGCGAATGATGTCGTCAGCATCGCTTTGGAAGCCACCTCCGGCAACCTCGATACGCTCGTTCAGGTTATGGATGCCAGCGGCTCGATTCTGGAAGTCGTCGATGATGCCCCAGGGACGACCAACTCCATCGTCAGCAACCTGCGCCTGACCAACAATGGCGAGTATTACATCATTGCCACGCGCTATGGTAAGGAGCTGGGTGGTACGGAAGGGGAATATACACTTGCGTTGACCTCCGGCGTACAATTCACCGCAACCGACCTGGCGGATCTTGACTTGCCTGTTGGGGACATCAGTGTACTGTTGACCTGGAACACGGCGGCGGATTTGCAACTGCTGGTGCGTGACCCGGTCGGCGATTCGGTCTACGACGACGATACCTCGATCAACTCCGGCGGTGAACTCCTGTTGAACGGCAACGTCAATTGCGTTCAGGCAGAAGGCACACCGACCTCATATATCTACTGGCCAGATGGCTTCTTGCGGGCCGGTATTTATGAGGTGGATGTCTGGTTCCAATCTACTTGTAATGATGCCACGTTGGTTGAGTTCACGCTGACTATCCTCGTGGATGGCCAACCCTTACTCCAGGAAGTGCGTCGCCCAACCCTTGATCAGCATTATGTTGTCAGCTTTACCGTCGGCCCCGATGGCCAACCGAGCGCGGGTCTGGGCGGTTTTATCGTCAACGATGCGACAGGCATCGATTACACCACTGAAACCCCGACAGCATTGGCGTTCAACACGCCAGCTACCGGGACTATCGCGCCCGACAATGCCTTCGACGTCTTTACGTTCGATGGTAGTGCAGGGCAGACGGTCAATATCAGCATGAACGCCATCTCGCAGACGCTCGATACCAAGCTGCTGCTGATTGCACCCAGTGGCATCCAGGTCGCGGAAAATGATGATGCCGACCCGCTCCTGGCCAATACCACAGGTCGCACCACCAACTCCCTGATTCCGAGCTATACGCTCCAGGAAACAGGCCAGTACACCATCATCGCCACCCGTTATGGTATTCAGTTCGGCGGTACGATTGGTGCCTATCGCGTACTTGTAGAAGGCTAAACAAGATTGCGCTTGGTACGCTTGTTTGTAAGCGTATCCGCAAGCTTATGATAAACGCATGAAGAGAGGCTCGGTGAAACCCAAAACCGGGCCTTTTTTCTTGTCTTTTGGCCTGACAGGGACCTGTACATTCGTATTTGAACCTGTTACTATTCAGGCCAGTAAATGTTTAAATCATCGAGAGTTTGCCCTCCATGAAAATCCGTCTCTTACTTGCCGCGATATTCGTTATAGTGGCTTCAGCAGCCTGCTCCGCGGCACCCGAACTGATTAACGAAGCATTTCTATCAGATACCAGCCTGGTTACCGGGGAACCATGTGAAGCGCCATGTTGGCGTAACATCACCCCTGGCGAAACGTCCTGGCTAGATGCGCGTATTATCGTGGAGGATGATGCACAACTGACCAACCTCACCACGGAAGATGTGGAAGAGGGCGGACAGGTCTTGCTGTTTAACGATGGCGAAGGCCCTCAGTGCTGCCAGATTTACACCGAAGATGGTGAAACAGTCAGCCAGGTATTGACCCTGCTCGCGCCGGAAATGACCCTCGGCCCGGTGATTGACAAATTCGGCGAACCGGAATACATGACCGGGGCCGATGTCTCACCAGATCAAACGCTGGTGCTACTGGTCTTCCCGGATGTGCCGCTTGGTCTGTACGTTTTTGCCGCAGGTACGGAAACAGGCGAGTTGACACCAGAAAATCAAATCATCGGTGCGATCTACCTCAACCCGGTTGATATTGACACGCTGCTCAACACCGACCTGTACTTCTGGGAAGGATACGGCGCGCTATCAACCATGCTCGATGGTGAATTCGATATCCGTGCAGTGGAAACAACCGACGATGCATCCGGCGATACAGAAAGCACGGGCGATACAACACAGACAGATGACGCAGAAACAGGTGAATAGCCAATCACTGCGATGTACAATGGGCAAAAACGCGGTGGCCAACATCGCGAATATGGAAATATGAAAGGGAATTTCGGGAATGTCTGAGGACGCGGGGACATCAATAGCAACACTAAAGCCTGGTGATGAAGTCAAAGGTGAAGTTCGTCAGCTGGGGCTTTACGGTGCAATGGTGGATATTGGCGCAGAAAACGATGCACTGCTGCACCTATCCCAATTTGGCCGTAGGGACTTCCAGAACATCGAAGAAGTAATTAAAGCAGGCGATAGCGTTGAAGCTTTTGTCCTCAAAGTGGACGAAGACAACCAGCGCATTGCACTCACAATGGTCAAGCCGCCGTCACTGCCCTGGCAGTCGATCCAGCGCGGAGAAACGTACAAGGGCACGGTCACCCGTATCGAGTCCTACGGTGTATTCGTGGATATCGGCGCGGAACGTCCCGGTATGGTCCACATTTCGGAACTGACCGATGGTTATGTCGAGCGTCCTGAGGATGTCGTCAACATTGGTGACGAGGTTGAAGCGCGTGTGCTCAAGGTCTCGCGTCGCAACCGTCAGATCGACCTCAGTATGCGCACGCCGGAAGAAGAAGTTGCGGAAGCAACTGGTGAGCAAGAAGAGATCCCAACGGCAATGGAATTGGCCCTGCGCCGTGCCCAACAACACGCTCAGAAGTCATCCCGCCCGCAGAAGGGGTCCCGCCAGGGGCAGCGCAAGCGTCGCGATCAGGACGATATTTATCGTCGTACCCTGCAAAGCCACTACGGCGAAGACGACGACTAATCGCCTTTGCTTGTCACAACGAGTATAGATAAACTCGTTGAACAACAGCGCATAATAAAAACACGATGGCCCAAACCCTATGAGCCATCGTGTTTTATTTTCCACAAAGTTATGACCATTCAGCGCGCATGGCCTACTGGATTCTATTCCTCTTGCAAGCTGCGGAACAACCGTACAGAAATCACGCCGAACAAAATGGTCATAACTGTTTCGTGCGTCAGGCACCACGGGCACAAGGCCTGCAAAACAAAGAACTGCAAATAGACCAAATACATCGAGAACACCCAGGCAAACAGGGCAATCCCAAACATGATAATCTTGCCGTACTCTTGCAAAAAACCCACGCGGTGTTCCAGGAGGAGCAAGGCCCCCAGCGTCAAATACATAATCAGGCCCAGGTAGGCAATCGGAATATCGAAGAGTTCACTGTAGACGCTGTTGAGTACGACCTCGCAGTTGAAGGCGGCACCTTCAATACAAACAGCCGACGCTTGGCCGACTTTCAGGTAGCTCAAATAGGTTGTCACGAAAATACCGATGACAACCAGCACAAGGGCAACGCGCTTCAGGGTAATAAATCCGCTGGAAGCCGTGTTTTCTGATGTGGGTGACACTGTGGTCATACCATTCATCCTTCGAGTTCAATAGATGGGTTGATGAGTGAGAATAACTTACGACTTAGGTTGCCGTAGTAGCTTGACGGGCAGCACGGTACCTGGCTCGACGACTTTCATGTCCTCTGGCACGATCATCAGTGCATCAGCCAACACCATCGACATCAGCGCACCAGAGCTTTGTGTGCCTGTCAAATGGGCTACCCACTGATTGCCGTCGTGTGTCAGCGTGACCCGCTCATAGCTGCGACGTCCATCAGTAGTGATGCGATCACCAGCCACCGCCGTGGAATAATAATCATGATCGTTGCTGCCCGCTAGCTTCAGTAGGGCAGGCCGTACCAGAACTTCAAACGTCACCATTGCGGAAACCGGATTACCTGGTAATCCAAAGAAGGGTACATCATGCAGATGACCAAATGCTAACGGCTTGCCCGGTCTAAGGTTGATTCGCCAGAAATCAACCGATCCTAGCTCACCTAGGATATTTCTGATGAGGTCGGCTGTACCCATCGATACGCCCGCTGAGCTAATAATCATATCGGGATACCCCGCCAGCGCGCCTTCAAAGACCTCGCGCACGCTTTCCATGCTATCACGCGCCACAGGCATCCGTGTGGGGATGCCGCCGTATTCTTTGACGAGCATCATCAGGCTGTAACTGTTGCTGTCATAGATTTTGCCCGGTGTTAGTGGTTGATGCAGCGGCACCAGTTCGTCCCCGCTGCTGATGATCGTTACCCGCGGTTGCTGTGTCACCAGCACATCACTCATGCCCAAACCAGCCACCATGCCGATTTCCGCACTACGGAAGATCGTGCCTTTTTTGATGATGACGTCGCCGCGTTTTGCGCTTTCGCCCACATCGCGCACACCGGCCCCCGCTTTAACAGGCCGCGTGATGCGCAGCATATCTCCTAGTGGAACATGGTCGTCGGCTTCCCAGTCGAAGTTGGTGTCCTCTACTGGGATGACCGCATTCGCACCTTCAGGCATGGGCGCACCGGTCATAATTCGGGCGACCTGTCCCGGTTGCAGCGCTGTTTCCGGGGCCTTGCCTGCTGGTATATCCATGACGATAGGTAACTCAATCGGGGCATCTTCACTGGCGTCAGACGTATCGCTGGCGACGACCGCAAATCCGTCTAGAGCGGAATTGGCGAAGGGTGGCAGGCTGATCGGCGCGACGATGTCAGCCGCGGCCACGCGGCCTAGCGCTTCCGTAATGCCGATGTGTTCTGGGCCTTTGGACTTCAGGTCCATCAGTATCAGTTCAATTGCGCGATCAACATTGAGTAAGGATGTCATATGTTCGCCAGATGTCATTATGTGCTAGTTTGATATGCCAACTAGAAGCGGCTTATAGCTGCATCGCATGGCATTATAGCACGTTGTGAGTGCTTTTTCGCAGGACACTTAACAGGCTAAATGGTACAATCTTTGACATTTCTAAGGTTAGCCCGTTTCTGTTTTGGCAGACCTGCTATAGAATAAATGCTAACTAACACCTGCATAAGGTTGAGTTAAAGTTATGATTGTCGCTAACGCCTATCCTACTGATTTGCAGGATTTGCTGAATCGCCTATCCTACAAATCTCCCCATGATATCGCCAATATCGAGCGGGCATACTTCAAGGCGCAGGCTGCCCACGAAGGCCAGGAACGTAAATCTGGCGAGCCGTACTTCACGCACTGTGTGGCAGTCGCTGGCATTCTTGCAGACCTCAACATGGATTCTGATACCATCGCCGCCGGTCTCTTGCATGATGTCCTTGAAGATACGGACGTCACAGAAGAGGAACTCATCGATGAATTCGGCGTGCAGGTTGCGCGCCTGGTAGAAGGCGTCACTAAACTTACCAAACTGCCCATCAAAAACATCAGCCACGCGGACCATACCCGTACTGGCGTCGTCAACAAAGAGCTAGAGTATTTCCGCAAGATGTTTTTGATGATGGATGACGATGTACGTGTCGTGCTCGTCAAGCTAGCCGACCGTTTGCACAATATGCGTACCCTGGGCTATATGCCGGAGCACAAGCAGAAGCGTACCGCCCAGGAAACGCTTGATATTTTTGCCCCTCTCGCTAACCGCCTGGGTATCTGGCAGCTTAAATGGGAACTGGAAGACCTTTGCTTCCGTTATCTGGAGCCAGAGGCCTACCGAGCGATAGCCAAGAGCCTTGATGAACGCCGTGCTGTCCGCGAGCGTTATGTGCAGGCCGTTGCGGATCGTCTGCGTGTGGAACTCGATAAGTACAACATTGAGGACGTCAGCATCACCGGACGTCCCAAGCACATTTTTAGCATCTATCGCAAGATGGAGCGTAAAGGCGTCCCCTTGGAGCAAATCTACGATGTGCGTGCCGTGCGCGTCATTGTAGAAAAGGAAGAGCACTGCTACCTCGTCCTAGGGATCGTGCATCGCCTCTGGCGTCCTATTCCCGGCGAATTCGATGACTACATCGCCGCCCCCAAAGACAATTTCTATCGTAGTCTCCATACCTCGGTCTACGATGACCAGGGTAAGACGCTCGAAGTCCAGATCCGTACGCGCGAAATGCACGAACACGCCGAGTACGGTATTGCGGCCCACTGGCGTTACAAAGAAGGCAAACAGAGCGACCGCGACGAAGCCTTTGAGAAGCGCATCGCTTATTTGCGCCACCTCATGGATGATGACTCCGATACGCGCGAGGACGCTGCCAGCTTCCTCGACCGCATGAAGTCGGAAGTTTTCCAGGATCGCGTCTATGCCTTCACCCCCAAGGGGGACATCATTGACTTGCCTGTGGGTGCCACACCGATTGACTTTGCTTACCATATCCATACCGATGTGGGCCATCGCTGTCGTGGGGCCAAAGTACATGGTCGTTTAATTGGCCTCGATTATCAGCTCAAAACGGGCGATCAGGTGCAGGTGCTCACGGCCAAGCGCGGTGGCCCCAGCATGGACTGGCTCAATCAGGACCTGGGCTACGTCAAGACCTCCCGTGCTCGCAGTAAAATTCGTGCCTGGTTCCGTCGCCAGAACCGCGACAAGCACATTACGATGGGCCGGGAAGCCCTCGAGCGCGAACTCAAGCGGCTGGGTGTCCTGGAAAAACTCTCTTTCGAGAGCCTCGCTCACATGTTTGAAATGGATAGGCCGGAAGACCTGTTAGCTGCCATCGGTGCGGGCGAATTAACCGGTGCTCAGATCACCAGCAAAGTACTTGAAGAAGAGCACCGCGTCCAGAAGGACGAAGAACTCGAAGAACGCCTCATGCGTCCCAGCACGCGCAAGAGCGTGTCGGTGGACGAAGGTGTCAGCATCACGGGCACGAGCGGCTTGTTGGTCAGCATGGCCAAATGTTGTAGCCCCGCACCCGGCGATGAGATCATGGGTTATGTGACGCGCGGTCGGGGTGTCACGGTGCATCGTGCGGATTGTCCCAATATGAAGGCCCTGCCGGAAAAAGAGCGCAACCGCTTGTTGGATGTCGCCTGGGGGCATGTCACCGCAGAACATCGCTATTCTGTTTCGCTTGAGGTGATCGCCAACGACCGTGAAGGCTTACTGCGTGACATTAGCACCATGATCGCTGAAGAAAAGGTCAATATCTCCACTGTGAATGTAAAGACACGCCAACATATTGCCGTCCTCTCCTTAATCCTCGACATTGCTGATAGCCAGCAGTTAACCCGCATCATTCGTAGAATCGAAAGCATTCCCAACGTCGTAGAGGCCCACAGACGTAACCACGCATAACCTATTACGCGACATTTTTGTGAACAATTACCAAATATGGTGAAATCAATAGCTATCACTGTTGTGTTGTGTGTTGGATGTCTCTTAATATGTTATTATTATTAGTGGTAGGAATTGCAAGTCTAAAGGCAACAAGACCTGTCTTTAGAAACGGATATAGGTGAGGCGTGGGGGTAATGTCACAAGATCATATGGCAGATACGCCTGTCCCCACTACGTCCTGTGACGGAGTGCGTTTATGAAATCCTTGCTTACTGCTCTGGATGAGCAGTCTCGTGTCGTAATGATTGATCCACATTGCGGACGCTGTCGGCCAATAATGAATGAGTTCCTCGATGATGGCCATAAGACCCTCTACCTGGATTGTAGTCTTATGGACGGTACAACATCCATTGAGGATGTGGTGACCTTATATCCCGATCAAATTGACAATTTGTCATTCAATGCATACGATTTCTTGATTATGGATCTCGTAGATTGTCTGTCGATTGCACAATTAACTCAGCTTTTACATACGGTCCTTAAAGAGTTAAAGGACGACGCCCTCATTGTATTGTTTGGTCGCGCGATGCCTTATGAGCTGATGTTCGATCAGCACCTACAAAACATGATCCAGATTTATCCCTCTTTGCATCGACCGACTTTGGGGGCATCTGAGGATGACGATGTACAAGGACAGATGGTATTGGGTCGTGTCGATGAAGCCAACAGTCGCAATCGGATTG
Source organism: Anaerolineaceae bacterium (assembly GCA_002699585.1). Classification (GTDB taxonomy): domain Bacteria; phylum Chloroflexota; class Anaerolineae; order Aggregatilineales; family Phototrophicaceae; genus Phototrophicus. The sequence continues at coordinate 54,097 of PABP01000022.1, forward strand.
TTGTGCGAGCCTTTAAAGGTGGGCGTGTGTGGATGGATGGTCAGCCAGTCGAAGATTGGGGCGGTATTTTGCCCCGTAATCTGTTCTTCTACCTCATTGATCGGGGTATGGCCCATCGTACAGAAATCTTTGACACTTTCTGGCCAGATTTATCCCGGAAAGAAGCTACCAATGTGTTCCATGTAACCAAGCGTAAAATCCACGAACACCTCAAAGAAACGCCTGTCATTGAGTATAAGAATGGTTACTATACGGTGGCATCCTCTATTGGTATCTATTACGATGTGCATGCTTTTCAGGATTTGATTGCACGGGCCAACATTGCTGATGGTGAAGAGCGTATAGAGCTTATGCAAGTGGCGATTGATATTGCCAACAATCGCTTTCTGGATACCATCGACCAACCGTGGGTTGCCAAGCGCCGTACGGAACTAGAGCAGCAGTTGACTGAACTCATCGTTGACCTGGGCAAAGCGCATACAACCAGTGGGCAGATGGACCATGCCCTGGGGCTTTTCATACGTGCCTTGTCCATGAACCTGGCGCGTGAGGATGTCGCTAAAGATGTCCTGAATATTTACCTGGCGCGCAAACAACCTGCATCGGCTCTTAATGTATATTCCAGGGTTGATGAACACTTGCAGGCATCATTCGGTATCCCACCCCAGAAAGACCTGCGCGATCTGCGCGATCAAGCTCAGGCCATGCTGGATGCAGATTCTGAGGATGCAGATTCTGAGGATGCGGATATCTAGAATGTTGAACAACGCCAATTAGCCAAGATGACAAGTAACCAACCAAACAAAGCGCCCCATAGCCGACAGCGAGCAGCAGCATATGACCTCAATGTGCTGCTGCTCGAACCGTATTATACCGGTAGCCACAAAGCCTGGACCGATGGCCTGATGGCTGCGTCCCAGGCGACGATAGACTTACTTGCGCTTCCGGGTCAGTTCTGGAAGTGGCGCATGCAGGGTGGGGCAGTCACGCTTGCGCGCCAATTTGAAGAAGGCGACTATCAACCCGACCTGATCCTTGCCTCGGACATGATGGATTTGTCCACATTTCGTGCCTTAACGCGCCAAAAAACGGCCCAAACGCCCTCTGCCATCTATTTCCATGAGAATCAGCTTACATACCCTCAGAATCGCCGTCAGGGGCATGGTTGGCGCTATGGCTTCATCAATTATGTCAGTGCCCTGGCTGCCGATGCTGTGTTTTTCAACAGCCAGTTTCATTTGGATGTCTTTCTCGATGAATTGCCGCGTATGCTCAAGCATTTTGCCGATTACAACGAATTGGCGACCATCGAAGCCATACGCGCCAAATCATCCGTGCTGCCGCTAGGTCTGGATTTACAGCGCTTCGATGCTCATCGCACGACCCGTTCCGATGGCCCACCTTTAATCCTTTGGAATCACCGCTGGGAGCCAGATAAAAATCCTCAGCTATTTTTGGATGCGATACAGGCGCTTGCCCAGGAAGGTCATGATTTCCAGGTGGCCATCTTAGGTGAAAATATCCGCCAGACTGCCCCCGAATTTGATCACACGCGCCAGTTACTCGGTGACAAATTGGTGCAGTTCGGTTATGTGGAAAGTTTCGCGGAGTATGCCCGTTGGCTGTGGCAAGCCGACTATGTCGTCAGCACATCCAATCAGGACTTTTTTGGCATCGCCATTGCGGAAGCCATATATTGCGGTTGTATTCCTATCCTGCCTGATCGTCTCAACTACCCACACCTGATTCCTGATGCGATGCGCGCTGATTGCCTTTATCAGGATGATCGTTTGCTAGGGCAGTTACGCTATCATCTGACGCAACCGCCACAACTCGACCAAAACGCCCTTAGAAAGCAAATCGCCCAGTATGACTGGGCGATGATGGGGCCGATTTATGATGCCGCTTTTTCTCGGCTGCTTGAACAGTAGTCTCAATGCCGTTAGAAGCTGTGACTAGGATTGGTTAACGCTGGTGCAAATCAAGGCTTGTTTTACCCTGACATCGTATTTCGACGTCACGCGCCGAAAACATGGGGTCAAGGGGCGAAAGTCCCTTGTGGGAGCACGAGGGCAAAGCCCTCGTACAACGCCCGTCATTAACCAACAGGTGCCTCGATCTTGGGTTGGTAATTTACCACACCAACGACCTCTTCATTGTCTCGCAGCGCGATGACGCTCTCACCGCCGGCACGCCCACGCTTGATCTGTGGCGCGCGTCCCACGCGCATATACAGCGGCTTCTTCTTGCTGGTCAATGCGATGATATTATCATCCTGACGGCCAATCGTGGCTGCCATCACGCCCAGGCTGCTCTTTTCCAATCGCATGGAGATCACGCCGCTGCCAGCACGCCCCTGCACCGGGTACTCATCGATATGCGAAATCTTGGCGATGCCATCGTCGCTGATATTCCACACATATTGGCCTTCGACCACGCACGAGGCCCCCACGACCTTATCCTGGCCGTTCAGCAGCTTGATGCCGCGCATACCGCCAGCAGGCAGGCCCGTGGGGCGCACATCATCTTCGCTAAAGCGGATCGCTTGTGCGTTGTAAGTTGTCAGCAAGACCGTATCTTCGCCCGTAGTCATGAATGCTGAAATCAACAGATCGTTATCAGCAACTTTCATGATGGTAAATGTCTTTGCAGAAACACCCGGTAAGTCTTCAATGCGTACGCGCTTGACCTGGGCCTCAGCCGTTGCCAGGAACATGTACCCTGTCTCGATATTGGCGGGTAGGGCGACCATGGCTGCTACTTCATCGCTAGACGTCAGCGTTGATTGATCGTAGAACGAAGGACCATCGGCTGGCGCATTAATCTGGCTGAGTTGTTGTATCGGTACCGTCGCACATTGGCCCTTGGTCGTAATCAAATACAGCGTATGGGCGGTTGAGCTTTCCAGAATGAAGCGTGGTGGATTCTTGTCCGATGCCGTGACTTTGGGTGCCTCGTTCTTGTAGAGACGACCCAGTTGGCCATTCACTGTCAGCGTGACCCAGGCCGCTTCTTCCGGCATCAACAAGTCACTGGCGCTGACTGTTGAAGCCGTTTGATTGGCGATAATAGTGCGGCGCGGATCATTGTATTCGGCTTTGATGGCAGCCAGTTCTTGCGCAATCAAAATGCGGATCTTCTTGGGGCTGCCTAACAGGTCTTCCAGTTGTTTGATGAGCTTGATCTTCTCTTTGTGCTCATCTTCGATCTTCTTGCGCTCCAGTGCGGCCAGACGCCGCAATTGCATATCCAGAATCGCCTGCGCCTGGATTTCAGTGATGCTCAGTGCCTTAATGAGGTTGTTACGGGCGCTGTCGACATTGCGCGACTTGCGAACAATGGCGACGACCTCATCCAGATTATTCAGTGCCGCCAGCAAACCTTCTAGGATATGGGCGCGTTCTTTAGCACGGTTCAGGTCATATACACTGCGCCGCTGGACGATCTCAATTCGGTGCTCAACGTAGACGCGTAGGGCTTGCTTGAGCGTCAGCAGTCGGGGCTGTTTTTCCACAAGTGCCAGCATAATGATACTGAACGTTTCTTGCAGGGGCGTTAGCTTAAATAGATTGTTGAGCACTTCAGAGGCATCGACCCCGCGTTGTAGCTCGATGACCAACCGTACCTGGTTCTGTCGGTCACTCTCATCGCGTAGGTCCGATAGACCTTCTAATTTGCCGCTGCCGACCAGCGACGCGATGCGCTCAATGAGCGTTGTCTTATTGGTCTGGTAGGGTAGTTCGCTGACGATGATACGCTGTTTGCCGCGTCCCATATCTTCAATATGGACTTTCGCCCGCACTGTGATCTTGCCCCGGCCTGTGGCATAGGCTTGCAGCAGAGGATTTTCACCATCATCAGTTTCCTTGTGGCTGTAGATTACGCCGCCTGTCGGGAAATCCGGCCCTTTGATGAATTGCATCAAGTCTTCTACTGTGATGTCATCTACACGCTGCCAGTGGCTGAGCATATATACCAGCGCATCGATGACTTCGCCCATATTGTGCGGCGGCACGCTCGTAGACATACCCACTGCAATGCCGGATGCACCGTTAATCAGCAGGTTGGGTAGGCTAGACGGCAAGACCTCCGGTTCGGTCAGGCTACCGTCGAAATTCTCAACCCAATCGACTGTATCTTTTTCAATATCAATCAGCAGTTCCGCGCCCAGGTTGGCCATGCGCGCTTCCGTATAACGCATCGCTGCCGCGCCATCGCCATCGATGCTGCCGTAGTTACCCTGGCCATCGACCAGCATATATCGCAGCGAAAAATCCTGTGCCAAGCGCACCATCGCGTCATACACGGCGCTATCGCCATGCGGATGGTACTTACCCAGGACTTCACCCACGATACGAGCACTCTTTTTGTAGGCTGTGGCTGGGCGCAGGCCCATATCGTGCATGGCATACAGAATGCGTCGATGAACGGGCTTAAGGCCATCACGGGCATCGGGCAGTGCGCGGCTGACGATGACGCTCATCGCATAGTCTAGGTAAGCGTCACGCATCTGCTGCTCAATATTGACGGATTGAATATCACCAACGGTCATGGCGGTTCCTCAGATTCTTCGGTTGTTGAAAGAACGAATTAGCTGTGCGGCAAGATTACGATTGATTGTATAACTGGAATCTGGTGCACGCAAACATGAAACATCAGTTCTATTTTAGCACAATATTGGCCGATGATAACCCTACTCTTGGGTGCTTTTGGCCGCTTTTGATGCACTGTCCGTAGAAAGACTTTCTCCACTATGATAGTATCTCGCTGTAATTCTAAAGTTGTCAACAAATTGTAGAAGCGAGTCATATGCGCCGAAGTTTCGTATTTGTGCTACTCCTTTTTCTCGCAATTCTCGCAGCCTGTACCCCGCGTGAGACGATCTATATAGTCATCACACCGACGCAGCCTCCCGTGGAAGCGACTCCGGTTTCAACCATAGGGGCCATCATTGATGCCACAACGGCCAGCCAGCAGCAGACCTCTACAGGTACCCCTCTGCCGACGCTGACGCCCATCCCTTCGCGTGAGGGCGAATCGGGTGTTTCAGGTGCCATCATTGATGCGCAGTACACGTTGCCCCCTAGCAGCACGCCGCGCCCGACAAACACGTCTGTTCCGGCGACCCCTGAGCCGCCAGAGGCCGCAGCCGCTGCCACAATGGGACCAACCCAGGAACCCGTGACAGTCGATAATTTGCCCTTTGCGGTACCATACCTCGATGGCCGCCAGATGGGCATCCAGCTTGACTGGAACGTCACTGAGGACGAATGGTATCAGTTGATTCAACGTATCAAGCCGCTTAATGTCACTTGGGTCAAACTCCAGGTGGATTGGAGCTTTGTCGTCCCAGAACAGTCCAACGAGCCATCGGTGCGCTTCCGTGCCTTAGAGATGTATATCGAGCGTCTGCGCCAGAATGACTTCCAGGTTTTGCTCAGTGTGGCCAAAGCGCCGCACTGGTTGCGTCCTGATGGCGCCGAAGAAGATGGCCCGCCCAATGATCCGCAGGAATATGCCAACTTCATATCGCTTTTGCTCCAGGAATTTGGCGATTCCATACACGCTATCGAAGTCTGGAACGAGCCGAATCTGGCGCGTGAATGGCGAGGTGGACAGGAATTCAGTGGGGCAGGGTATATGCAGCTCTTCGCCCCGGCCTATGATGCCATCCGGGCTTACTCACCAGACATTGCCATTATCACGGCTGGCCTTGCTCCGACAGGCATTGTCCCTGGCGAAACCATCCCAGACCGTGATTATCTGCGCCAGATGTACGCCGCTGGCCTGGGCAATTACGATGACATCTACATCGGTGCCCACCCCTTTAGCTGGAGCAATAGCCCCGACGCCACCTGCTGTACCAACAGCGCCCAGGGCTTCGATGACCATGAGCAGTTCTTCTTCCTGGAAAATATCGATGACCTTTATGCCATCATGCAGCAAAATGGCGATGGTGACCTGCAACTCTGGGTGACAGAATTTGGTTGGGCAACCTGGGATAATTTGCCGGACCCGGCACCCTATGTCTGGATGGACAACAACACCGTCCTGGAGCAAGCCGAATACACCCTGCGCGCCTTCCAGATTGGCCAGGAACGCCCGGAAGTTGGCCCCATGATTCTCTGGAATCTCAACTTCGGCAACGCCAACCTCGTAGAAACACGCAACGAGGTCGCTGGCTACAGCCTGTTCGTCGATGGCATCGCCATCAGACCCCTGTTTGAAATCCTGGCGAATCGTCCCCAATAAAACTGGGATATAGTCAAACAAAAAAAGCGGCACTCATAAGAGCGCCGCTTTTTTATTGCAGAGATGTGCTTAGAGATTAGTCACCAGCGGAGACGTAATCATCCAGTTCATCAAAGTCCTCGGCATAGTCCAGCGCACCTTGATCTGCAAGGTTGCTTGCTGGGCCAATGCGTTCACGCTCTTTATAAGCGTAGAAGCCAGTGCCTGCCGGGATCAACTTACCGATGATGACATTTTCCTTCAGACCATGCAGCGGATCGATCTTGCTTTCGATAGCTGCGCCTGCCAACACCTTGATCGTGTGCTGGAAGCTCGCTGCCGACAGGTAGCTGTCCGTGCTCAGGGCCGCCTTGGTGATACCCAGCAGTACCGGGATACCGCCAGCCGGTTCCTTGCCCTGCGAGATCAACTCTTCGTTTAACTGCAGCAGCAGCAGCTTATCGATGAGTTCACCCGGCAGCAGGTCGCTGTCGCCGCTCTTGGTCAGTTGGACGCGGTTCAGCATCTTGCGGATCATCACCTCAAAGTGCTTATCGGCGATGCCCACACCCTGGCTGCGGTATACCTTCTGAATTTCGTCCAGCAGGTACATCCGGGTTGCTTCTTCACCCAGCACGCGCAGCAGTTGATGCGGATTACGTGAGCCTTCCGTTAGCTGTGTACCAGCCCGGACTTCCATACCATCGTGTATATGGGGCATCAGGCGGGCATTCAACGGGATTTCGTAGTCTTCTTCGTCCCGACGCTCGTAGCGCACGTAAACGGTATTGTCTTCGATGTAGACTTCACCACCCAGGTCGGATGTGATTGTGCCGTCACCGTCTTTCTCTCTGGCGATGATCTGACCCTTCTTGATGGTCTGTTCATCTTCGACGGAGATTTCCCAACCCTTCGGGATTTCATGTTCCTGGTTGAAGACTTCGCTGTCGATGACGGTTGCGATACGTGCACCGTCTTCGCGTTCGGTCAGGCGCAAGATACCGCCGATGTCGACCATGACGCTTTCGCCCTTCGGCTTACGACGGGCTTCAAACAGCTCTTCAACACGCGGCAGACCGGTTGTGATGTCACCACCTGCGGAGGCGGTACCACCCAGGTGGAAGGTACGCAGAGTAAGCTGTGTACCCGGCTCACCGATGGACTGTGCTGCGATGATGCCGACAGCCGTACCAATGCTGACCATTTCGCCTGTACCCAGGTCACGGCCATAGCACAGTGTACATACGCCGTGGATCAACTGGCAGGTCATCGGGCTACGGACTTCGACTTCTTCGATGGTGCTGTTGAGAATAGCTTCAGCCACATCTTCATCGATCAAGCCGTTGCGCGCCACAATCAGATCACCGCTATCGGGATCGTAAATGTCGCGCGTGCTGCAACGTCCAACGATACGCTCGTCAATGGTCTGACCAGCAACATCGTCTGAACGGCGGATCAGCAGGCCATGTTCAACGCCACAATCGGTGGTATTGATGATCATATCCTGCGCGACATCCACCAGACGACGGGTCAAGTAACCCGCGTCAGCCGTACGCAGCGCCGTATCTGCCAGACCTTTACGCGCACCATGTGTCGAGATGAAGTACTCAAGTGCGTTCAGACCTTCGCGGAAGTGGCTGCGGATTGGCAGGTCGATGATACGACCGGACGGGTCTGCCATCAGGCCACGCATACCAGCAAGCTGGGTGATCGGGCCGAAACCACCTTTGGTGGAGCCAGACAGCGCCATAACGGCAACCGGACCAAACGGATCCAGTGTGATTTGCAGCAGCGATTCCAGACGGTTCTTCGCGCCACTCCACTCTTCAATCGTGATCTGATAACGCTCTTCTTCAGTCATCAGGCCACGACGGAAGTCGCGTTCTGCGCGTGTGACGGTCGCATCGGCTTCCGCCAGGATTTCATCGCGCTCATCCGGGATCGTCAGATCGGAAATGGCGATAGTCGTACCGGAAAGGGTAGCGTACTTAAAGCCGTAGTTCTTAATGGCATCAACGATATCCGTCGTGCGATCAGAACCAACTACGGTGTAAGCGCGGGCGACCAGTTTCTTCAGACCGCCTTTGCCCAGTGTTTCTTGAACAAAACGCATTTCATCCGGCAGGATCGTGTTGAAGATCGCGCGGCCAACGGTTGTCGGCTCCGGCTCTTCCTGTGGCTCACGATTGTCATAGACGTTGCCCAGCAGGACCGGCGTATGTAGATCAACCAGGCCCAGGCCATACAGGTAGTCGATTTCATCCATATCAACAACCAGACGACGCTCGTGCAGGTTGCTGATTTCGAGCGTATCTTCCCAACCGTTCTTGGCGATCAACTTGCGCATCTCGACCGTATTGGCCAACATGCAGTCGACTTCGCCTTCCATCAAGGCACGGATGGTACGCTCAACCGCTGTTTCGACGACTTTCTTACGATCGTTCTCGTCAATTTCGACGACATCGCGGTAGACCTCAGCATCGGCCACATTGCGATACTGAACGTAGTAGTAACCATTCGAGCGGAATGCGATACCGACTTTTACATCGGAGGATTCCAGCGTATCGAATGAGCGGAATTTGTCAGCATTCTTCTTCAACGTGACGATTTCAACGCTTGGGTCCATCGTCAGGTAGTAAATACCAAGCACCATGTCCTTAGCCGGGGCCACAATTGGCTGACCATCGGCTGGTTTCAACAGGTTCTTGGTACTCAGCATCAGCGAACGGGCTTCCTGGACCGCTTTTTCGCTCAGCGGTACATGGACAGCCATCTGGTCACCGTCGAAGTCAGCGTTAAACGCCGAGCAGACCAACGGGTGAATCTGGATGGCCTTACCCTCAACCAGGGTCGGCTCAAAGGCCTGGATACCCAAACGGTGAAGGGTAGGGGCACGGTTCAACAGAACCGGGCGTTCCTTGATGACCTGTTCCAACACTTCCCAGACTTCAGGCTTTTCACGCTCAATGATGCGCTTGGCACCCTTCACGTTGCTGGCGTAGCTGTACTTTACCAGGCGGCTGATGACGAACGGGCGGTAGAGTTCCAGCGCCATTGTTTTCGGCAGGCCACACTGGTGCAGCTTCAGACGCGGGCCAATCACGATCACGGAACGACCGGAGTAGTCCACGCGCTTACCCAGCAAGTTGCGGCGGAAGCGACCCTTCTTACCTTTGAGCATATCGCTCAGGGACTTCAGTTCGCGACGGCCACGGCGGCTGAGCGCCTTACCACGCTGGCTGTTGTCGATCAGGCTATCAACCGCTTCCTGCAACATACGCTTTTCATTGCGCACGATGACATCCGGCGCACCCAGTTCCAACAGGTGCTTCAGACGGTTGTTGCGGTTGATCACACGGCGATACAGGTCGTTCAAGTCGCTAGTAGCAAAGCGACCACCATCCAACTGCACCATCGGGCGCAGATCGGGCGGGATCACTGGCAGCACGGTCAGGATCATCCACTCAGGACGATTGTTGCTGCTGCGCAGGCTTTCCACGACGCCCAGACGGCGAGTGGCTTTCTTGCGACGCTGCTTCGACCGTGTCGTGCGAACTTCTTTCCACAGTTCCTTCGACATCTGCTCCAGATTAATGGTACGCAGAATGTCGTAGAAGGCTTCCGCGCCCATGCTGGCATGGAACACGTTGCCGTAGCGGCTCTTCAGTTCACGATAGCGGTTTTCTGAGAGGAACTGTAAGGAATGCAGTTCTTTCAGTTCATTGATTTGCTTCTCAGCACTCTGGCGAATGTTGGACAGACGGTCGTCCAGCTCGGTAAGCTGTTCATCCAATGTGCTGTTGACCTCAGCCGAAACGCCTTCGATCTCGCCGCCCAGGCTGTCCAGCTCTTGCTGGCGCATGTCGCCGATTTCTTTTTGTAGGTCGCCCAGGTAGCGGTTGGTGGCTTCCTGTACGCGGCTGATGTGGTCATTGTTGATCGTTTCGCCCTTGGTAGCGACGACCAGGTCGGCCATCTCAAAGTTGATGTCTTCAGGAGCATCCTGGCCCATCAACGTTTCGACGCGACCCTGCAAGCGCTGGGCTTCCTTCATGACGTCATCGCTCAGGCGGTTCAGCTCTGTCTCGAAGTGCGAGTCAATCGCCTTAACGCGATCTTCGTATTGCCCCAGGTATTCATCGTGATTTCCACGAATCTCGTCAATGCGGTCCTGAATATCACCGCCGAGTTCTTTCTCTTTTAGCGATAGTTCTTTTTCAATACGCTGTATGACGCGATTACGGGCATCTTCATCTACACGGGTGATGACGTACTGGGCGAAGTACAAAACACGGTCCAGGTTACGGCGGCTGACATCAAGCAGCAAGCCGAGGTAACTGGGGACGCGGCGCGTATACCACACATGAGCAACCGGAGCGGCCAGCTCAATATGGCCCATGCGCTCACGACGCACTGAGGACCGCGTGACTTCCACACCGCACTTATCGCAAACGATGCCACGATAGCGGATGTTCTTATACTTGCCGCAATAGCACTGCCAATCGCGCGTCGGACCGAAGATGGCCTCGCAGAATAAACCATCTTTTTCCGGGCGCAAACGCCGGTAGTTGATGGTTTCCGGCTTGGTCACTTCGCCATATGACCATGAGCGAATATGCTCCGGCGAGGCCAAGCTAATACGCAGGGCGCTAAATTCTTTTGCCTCCAAGGCGCATCCTCCTATGGGCTAGCTGCATGAGTGGGTAAGTGTACACGATGTATCGAATGAGTGGAGACGATACACGACAAAAACACCGCCAAGTGCCATGCTTGGACTTGACGATGTCACCATATTGCTAAATTGCGGAATGAGACTTTTCTCATAGGAAGCAAATTATATCCACCCAGACAAACTATGTCAAGGAGGATACATCAGTGGGCTGTGAGTTTTGGCTATCATAGCCAGATTTCTGACGAATGTCAAACACTTTCAAGGGCGTTCATTTCCGCCCGATATTACTCACTGGGTGCTGACGCGATGTTGCTGCGTAAATAATGCTCCATGAATTCATCCAGGCGGCCATCCAGCACCGCACTGACCTGGCCCGTCTCATAATTCGTACGATGATCTTTGACCATCTGGTACGGATGCATCACATAGGAGCGGATCTGATTGCCCCAACCGGCGTCCACATTTTCGCCCTTGAGCGCTGCCAGCTCTTCTTGCTGCTTCTGCCGTTCTAGGTCGAACAAACGCGCCTTGAGCACCTGCATCGCCCGGTCTTTGTTCTGCAATTGGCTTTTCTGGTTCTGCGAGCTAACGATGATGCCTGTCTCCAGGTGGGTAATGCGCACCGCGGAGTCAGTCGTGTTCACGCTTTGGCCGCCCGGCCCACTGCTGCGGAACACATCCACGCGGATGTCGGCTTCTTTGATGTCAATGTCGATGTCCTCGGCGATGTCCGGCCACAGTTCGACCTTGGCGAAAGATGTATGACGCCGCGCATTGGAATCAAACGGGCTGATGCGCACCAGCCGATGCACGCCTTGCTCACTCTGTAGATAACCGTAGGCATAATCGCCTTTGGCCGCAATCGTTACGCTCTTGACCCCGGCTTCATCGCCTACACTGCGGTCGATGACCTCCGCTTTATAGCCAGACTGCTCAATCCAGCGCAAGTACATACGCTCCAGAATTTCGGCCCAGTCCTGCGCATCGACGCCGCCCGCACCTGCATGGATCGACAAAATGGCGTCTTCGGCATCGTATTCGCCACTCAGCATGGCTTGCAGCGAGAGCTTGTCCAGTTCTACAGCCAGCGCGTCGGCTTCAGCACTCAGTTCATCCTGCATACTATCATCAAGTTCCGCTAATTCAACGGCATCTTTTAGCCGCTGCTGCATCGTCAGCCATTTCTCGACCTGGGCCTTTAGACGCGACATCTTCTGCATGAGTTTTTGCGCCGCTGTCGGATCATCCCAGAATGAAGCATCGCTTGCTTGTGTCTCGATGTCTTTAATCTGGGCGACTTTGTCTTCAATATCAAGCTGTGCCATCAAGTGCGCGACTTCATCACGCATGGCAATCAGGCGAGTAACTAAACCGTCCATAATGGGTCTACCTCAAATGCGATCTTTAAAAATATCTGGAAGGGGTGTTTGCGGATCAGGCGATGTGTCCTGTTTTGTTATCCGCTGCCGAGGCGTTGGCGCAGGGCTTCGTACATGAAGACCGCGCCGGAGACCGACACGTTGAGTGAGTCGGCGACGTGCCCGATCATCGGAATTTTGACGAGGTTGTCACAATGGTTGACCCATAAGTCGTCCAGTCCTGTATCTTCTGTTCCCAGAATGATAGCTGCGCGCCCAGCCATGTCGATGTCGAAAAGTGACGTGGCACCTTCCAAATGGCTGGCCAACACACGATACGCATTTTGCCCAAAAAAGTCAATTGCATCCTGGCTGCTGGCACGGTAGATCGTATTCAGGAAGCAAGTGCCCGTGCTGCTGCGAATAATGTTCGGGTTGTACAGGTCAAGTGAGGTATCTACCAGCACCGTGACGAACCCCGTCGCATCAGCCGTCCGTAGCAGCGCACCAATATTGCCCGGTTTCTGCAAATTGACTAAGGCCAGAATACTCGTCGCCTTACTGACGTCCAAAGCGCTGAGGTCTGGCACGGGTGGGGCGACCATCACCGCCAGCAAACCACCGGGATTCTGGCGATAGCTGGCTTTGGACATCACCTGTTCCGTGACCGGGTACACCAGATGCTCGTCAAGCATCTCAAGCACATCCCGGTCGCCATCACTTGCTAATTCTTCACAGAAAAACGCATAGTCGATCTGATAATTCTGTTCCAGTGCGCGTTCCAGGTCGCGGTAGTAGTCAATGACAAAACGCTGGCTCTGTTCCCGGCTGCGCTTGAGCCGCAGTCCAGATGCCTGCTTGACCTTAGTATTCTGCGTACTACTGATCGCTATGTTTGCCATGCAGGCTCATCAGACTAAGATTCATCAAAGAGGCTGTTCACGAACTGGTTCACGTCGAAGGGCACAAGGTCGTCGATGCCTTCACCCAGCCCGATGAACTGCACTGGCGCGCCAATTTCCGTAAACACAGAGAAGATCATCCCACCACGCGATGTCCCATCCAGCTTGGTGATGACCAGCCCGGTCACATTGGAGGACTCAGCGAACTTCTGGCCTTGCTTCAAGGCATTTTGGCCCGTTGTGCCGTCCAGTACCAGCAGAACTTCATGCGGGGCATCCGGCACGGCCTTGCTGATAACCCCTTTGATCTTTTCCAGCTCGCGCATCAGGTTGTAATTGTTGTGCAGACGGCCCGCTGTATCAATAATCAGCAGATCATGCCCGCGTGACTGCGCAGCCTGGATGGCATCATAGACCACCGCACCCGGGTCTGACCCCTGCTGATTGGCGATGACGGGCACGCCAGCGCGTTCGCCCCAGCGCTGGAGTTGTTCAATCGCCGCCGCACGGAACGTGTCGCCCGCGGCCAGGATGACATTGCGGCCCTGTTCTTTGAAGCGATGCGCCAGCTTGGCAATTGAGGTCGTCTTGCCGGAGCCATTCACGCCCACCACCAGAATGATGGATAAATCCCGGCCCGTGATATTCAGCGGCGGTGGTGGATCAATCAGCGCGGTCAGAGAGGATTTCAATACCTCATTCATCTGGTTCGTCCGCGTGATGCCTTCCCGCGTGACGGTTTCTTTGACGAAGTCGACGACAGTGTCCGTGGTTTCCAAGCCCAGATCAGCCTGGATTAACGTCGCTTCTAAATCATCCCAGGTATCTTCATCGATTTCGGTGTTGCCCAAAATTTGACTGATACGCCCGGAGATCGACTGCCGTGTGCGGGATAAACCGCGTTTAAAAATACCCAACGCTATTTTGCTCCCTGTGTGTTTTTATCGCTTGTGGTACTGATTTGATGATGATTATTATGCCACATGAATAGCATGTTCGTTTTTCGTAAACGTTTGGCAGTATACAATGTCGTATGCACGTGCTACAAGCGGCGAGCACGATTATAATGGATTTCAAATGGAGGCTTCTATGCCCAATGAACTAACCCATCTGGATGCACGCGGTCAAGCAACAATGGTCGATGTGGCGGATAAACCCGATAGCGACCGCATGGCTGTGGCCGAGGGATTTGTCTATATGCAACCGCAAACCCTGGCGCTAATTGAGCAGGGCGCACTCAAAAAGGGCGATGTCATTTCGATAGCCCGCATCGCGGGTATCATGGGGGCCAAAAAGACATCCGACCTGATCCCACTGTGCCACCCCTTGCCCCTGACCAAAGTCGACGTTGAGCTGGAACTGCTACCGGAAAAATCCGCCGTGCGTATCGTGGCCCGCACCCGTACCCTGGGTAAAACCGGCGTAGAAATGGAAGCGCTGACGGCGGTTAGCACCGCAGCCCTCACTATCTATGACATGGGAAAAGCCGTTGATCGCGCCATTCGCATCAGCGATATTCGCTTGCTGGAAAAACGGGGTGGGGTACACGGAGATTACGTTGCCGATGACCAGGAGCCGACCGATGCAGATTAACATTTTGCTTTTCGCTACCCTGCGTGACCTGGCGGGTGTGCGCAACCTGAACCTGCATATCGCTGCTGAATCATTGACCGTCGCTGACTTGCGCCGCGACCTGACCGAGCGTTACCCGCACATGGCTGATAACCTGGCGGCGGCTTCCGTGGCTATCAATGAGGAATTCGCCTTTGATGCTGATGCCATCCACGATGGCGACGAAGTCGCTCTGTTCCCGCCTGTCAGTGGGGGCAGTGGCGAACCGCCGGAAATCTACCTCTTGCCGACTGAACCCATCGACCATGACGAACTTATCGCCTCGATTACGACGCCTGGGACTGGGGCTGTTTGCCTGTTTAGCGGCTTTGTTCGTGGGGAAACCCAGCGCGAAGGGCATCTGCCCCAGACCGACTATCTCGAATACGAAGCTTACAAGCCGATGGCCATCGCCAAGATGAAACAGGTCGCTGCTGAAATCCGTGAGCGTTGGCCATTAATTGAAGGCATCGCCATCGCCCAGCGCATTGGTAAGCTCACTGTTGGCCAGAACACGGTTCTGATCGCCTGTTCATCACCACACCGTGACGATGGCTGTTTTGAAGCCGCCCGCTATGGCATTGATCGCCTCAAGCAAATCGTCCCTGTCTGGAAAAAAGAAGTCGGCGCAAATGGCGAAACCTGGATCGAGGGCGAGCATACCCCTTCGGAAGCCGACCGCAGTCATAAATAGGCCATATGTCTCAGCCATAAGGTGATAGCTGTGCTAGAAAAAGCCTGGGCGCTATGGTACAACAGCTTGTATTAGTGACGATCTACTTACGAGAGTGTTCACATACTTAAAGCATTCCATACTACTGAGGAGACAATATGAGCCGGCGTGTGGTCATAACGGGCCTGGGTCTTGTGACGCCAGTTGGTAATGATGTCCCTACATCCTGGGAGAACATCGTTAATGGCGTAAGTGGCGTCGTGCCCATTACCTATTTCGATACCACCAACTATGAGGTCAAAATTGCCGCTCAGGTGAAGGATTTCGACCCTGCTAATTACATGCCGTATAAAGAAGTCCGGCGGCATGATCCCTACCAACATTATCAAATCGCGGCCGCGACCGAAGCCATTGCTGATTCTGGCTTGGAAATTACAGAAGAAATGGCTGATCGCAGCAGCGTCATCCTGGGTAGCGCGACGGGCGGCATGCATAGCTTCCAGACCTACAGCACGCTCATCTACGAAACCGACAACCCGCGTAAGATGACGCCCTTTGCGATCCCCATGCTGGTGGCCAATGGCGGCAGCGATGTTGTCGCCATACAGGTTGGTGCCCGTGGGCCGTCAGCCCCGTTGGTATCGGCTTGCGCGACAGGCGCGGATACCATTGGTTTTGCTTTCCAGATGATCCAGATGGGCCGTATTGATCGGGCTATCGCTGGCGCGGGTGATTTCCCCATCATCAATCTGGGTATTGCCGCCTTCGACCGTGTCGGTGCTTGCTCACGTCATAATGACGATCCGGCTGGCTCTGTTCGTCCCTTTGATTTGAACCGTACTGGCATGGTCTTTGGCGAAGGCGCGGGCGTCCTGGTCCTAGAAGAGTTGGAATTTGCCAAAGCGCGTGGGGCCAATATTCTGGCTGAACTAGTTGGCTTTGCCTCAACCACGGATGCCTACCACCGTACGGCGCCGGCCCCGGATGGCCGTGGCGCGGCCCATGCTGTAAATCTGGCCCTGGCCGATGGTGGCATCAACGTGACCGATGTCAGTTACATCAACGCACATGGGACGGCCACCTCACTCAATGACCCGACTGAGACAACCGCTATCAAGCTCGCTCTGGGTGACCATGCTTATAAAGTCCCCATGAGTTCCACCAAATCCATGACCGGCCATGCGATGGGTGCGACTGCCGCAATGGAAGCGGTTTTCTCCACATTGGCGATCCGCGATAACGTGGCGCCGCCTACTATCAACTACGAAACGCCCGACCCGGACTGTGACCTGGACTATGTGCCCAACACCGCCCGTGAAATGCCGATTGATGTGGTTGTTAGCAATGCCTTTGGTTTTGGTGGCCACAACGCATCGCTGGTGATTAAGCGTTTTACGGACTAGACAAGCGGATTCGGCATATAGATGGTCTAGAGGATTAGCCGATGGGTATATCGATGGTCATAATGGCAAAAAACAACGCTGAAAGGCCTGTAGGGTAGACGACTTGTGAATGAACATGCCGCACCTCAGCATCAACTAATCGAAATCATGGATGTGTCATTTGAGAATGACGCCCTGCTGACCAAGGCATTGACGCATCGCTCTTTTGTCAATGAAGTCGATGGCTATGTACCAGATAACGAACGCCTGGAATTCCTGGGGGACGCTGTCATTGGCTTCATCACAGCGGAAATGCTGTTTAGTCTCTATCCCGACGAACCCGAAGGTTGGCTGACACAGTTGCGCTCTGCGCTGGTGCGCACCGAATCGTTGGCCATCTTGGCCGATGAATGCCAGCTTGGGGATTTCCTGCGCATGGGCCGGGGCGAGGTCAACAGTGGCGGGCGTACCCGCGTGACCAACCTGTGCCGCGGCTTTGAAGCCGTGATGGGCGCGCTCTACATGGATCAGGGCGTGGAGGCTGTCAAAGCATTTGTCCTGCCGCGCATGCATAACCTGCTCAAGTACATTCTGGATAACAAGCTGCACCTGGATGCTCGTAGCATGCTGCAAGAACGCAGCCAGGCCGATATGCGCGTCACGCCTGTCTACCGTGTCGTCGATACCGATGGCCCGGAGCACGAAAAAGAGTTCATCGTGGAAGCTCTGGTAGCCGGGATTGTCGTAGGGCGTGGCAGTGGGGCCAGTAAACGCGGCGCAGCCCAATCCGCAGCCCGTGATGCCCTCAATCAGATCGAATCCTATGGTTGGTCGGTCGAAGTCGAAGCAGCTAGCATCCTGGCCCAGGCAGAAGCCGACGCCGCGATTCTCAACAAGCTGGCCAATGACGTGCAATCGCCGGAAGATTTAGAAGACACCGAAGAATCCGACAGCGACGACTAGACCCTTATTATTAGGGCATCAGTCTGAATATTTTGAATCGTAGGGACGCAGCACGCTGCGTCCTTTGTTGTTCGCTTGTGCCCGTTGGCGCGTTACTTTTACTGTTCGCGCCGCACCTGCACGCCGACCACAGCCAGTCGATGATCGGATGCTGTGCTATCGCTCATTACCACCGTACCCGTTGACCGCAGCGATTGGCTCCAGATCCACAGGTAGTCCCAGCGGGTGAGTGGCAGGCCAACCCGCCGGATCGTGGCTGATAGTTCCGGGTTGGACCCGGCAAATGGATCGACGAAGCCGGTGCGTGTCAGGTCTTGCAGCAGGGGCGAATCCGGCACATTGTGGAAAGTGCCACCGAGGATGGCGCGGCCAAGCTGACCATCATAGTCATTCTGAACATGCACAGAAATTGTATCGAGGATAGCTTCTAGCTGCTGACGCTGGTTGCTCTCTTGCTGCTCAATGCTTTCGCCCTCAATTAGCAAACCCAGCGACGTATTGTAAATCGTGATGAACGCATTCGGCTGGTCGCTGATCTGAACGCGCTGCAAGCCCGTTTGCTGGTCGATGCTCGGCAGCAAAACCCCATCGTCGAACACAATCGGCACCCGTGACAATATCGCCAGACCTTGCAAGCCCTCATTAGTCGCATAGAAGCGCGTATCCATGCCCAGTTCACGCGCTAGCCACAGCGATTCATCCACACCATAGCTCGTCAAGCGACCGCGCTCGACCTCTTGTAGCAGCATGACATCAGCCCCGCCGCCGCGTATCGTATTGGCGATGGCGGGCATGTTGAATTCATAGAATTCGCTGTAGCCACCATGAATATTAAACGTGCCGATGCGTAGTTCGCTCTCGTTGGTCGTCGTCAAAATCGCCGGGGGCCGTGACAGGAACGCGCCCACAACAGCGGCGGCCACCACAAAGACAAACCCGGCTAACGTATGCAACGCCGGCCCATTGCGCCAGGGAATCCGATTGGTCGCTTGGATCATCGGCATCAGCGCGAACAGTACCGCTAGCAGAATCACACCCAGGCCCAGGCCACGGAAACCGCGTAAGAGCGGTAATACAATGCTGTTCAATTGATCGAAGGGGGCCGCTAGGGGTCGCACGAAGGCGTATTCATAGGTGAACAGGTCCGCGCCCACAAATAGCACAAAGATCAGTGTGCCGATCACCAGGCACAACGCACTCAAATTCAGGCCGCGCGGTGCTTTCGGGCGCACAATCCACCACCACACCAGGCTGATACCCAACTGGGCGATAGTCAGTGCCACTGCGCCCGACGGGAACGACCCCAGGCCAGCGGGCAAACTAATGCGCGTCAATCGCGTGCCAACCACGACCAGCAGCACCAGGCCAATCAGCCAGATCCATCCGCGCGTCCCAGCTTCAAAGGGTGCGATCATGTTGCGGGCCGTCTGCCGCACCCAGGGAATCAAGGGTAGCGCAGTCGCCACGATCAACAGCGGAACAAAAGTGGTGTAATCGGCATCTGCCCGGCCAGCGACCGCGTTGGGCGTGGCCAGCAAGCTCAATTGTAAGAACAGCATCGCGCCCAGGCCGATCCCTCCCCAGAAGGTCAGGATGCCGTTATTCGGGTCGATGTCTCCGGCAGCCATTGCTGTCGTTCTGCGACCGCGTAAGCCATTGACCAGCGCCAGCACCACAAATATGCCCACCAGAATGAACAATATGTGGATGCCCGCTGTCTGGGTGACGTACAGCATGCCACGCGTCGTCTGCAAGGACCAACTTGGGTCCAGTGTGTTGCCCCACGCGCGTAAAATCTGGTCGCCAACGAAGCCTAGCACGAAGAAATAAGGCACCTGCGTGCCTCGGTTTCGGATTAGCAGCGCCAGATAGAACAGCCCACCACCAACGGCCAATTCCGCGCCCAGCAATTGGCTGACGACACTGCCATCACCGCCCATCAGGATGCGGCCAACCGCCAGCACCAGGGCTGCTGGTATCATAAGCACATGGATACGCCCCAGGAACAGCGCCAGCAGCGGCAGCGCAATGACCAATCCCAACCAGGCGATATCGGCTGTCACAGCCCCTGGCTGGACAAATCCCGGCAAATTAGGGTCGATGTCAAAGCCATTAACGGTCAACTGGCTGACCAGGCTGGCACTGGCTGTACGACTGTAGATTTCACCGATGAGGAAGCGCAGTGCAGACACGAAAAGTAAACCTGCTAACCCGACTTCCGTCAGGGGCAGTAAGGGCGCAGCAGCTTGCAGTCTTTTAAACATAGGATGTCCGTCAGATCGGTAGATCGGGCTAAATCGTTTAAAATAGTCTGCACAAACTATACATCAGCGATATAATCGCGCAAATTTATCACCAGGAGGCGGCTAAAAAATCCGCTTACCGTCGCCCGCAAACAGGGTTTATCCTGAACCAACCCTGTAATGCCCTTGTCGGGCTGTTTCAACCATAATCTTATTATTAAGGATACGAGTCATGGAACACGTCACGATCTTACTCACTGGCGGCACGATCCTCACCATGAATCATGACCTGGATGTCATCCACGATGGGGCTATCGCCATCAAAGATGAAAAGATCGTCGCGCTTGGCCCCAGCGCCAATATCACAGCGCGTTACGAGGCAGATACCACCATCGATTGCAGCGGTCAGTATATCTTACCTGGCCTGGTCAATGCCCATACCCATGTGCCGATGACGCTGCTGCGCGGTCTGGCCGACGACCTGCGTCTCGATGTCTGGCTGATGGGCTATATGATGCCAGTGGAGCGAGAGTTTGTCAGCCCAGAATTTTGCCAGCTTGGCACCCGCCTGGCCTGTGCGGAAATGATCCGTGCCGGGGTGACGTCCTTCGCTGATATGTACTATTTCGAGTCCGATGTTGCTAAAGTCGTGGACGAAGTCGGCATGCGTGCTATGCTGTGCGAATCGATTCTCAAATTCCCCACGCCGGATGCCGCTACCTTTGAAGAAAGCCTTTCCTATACCCAGACCTTCATCGAAGAATGGCGCGATCACCCGCGCATTACGCCAACCGTTGCCCCTCATGCGCCATACTCCAACACCCAGGAAACGCTTGAAAAATCGACTGCTCTGGCCCGTGATAACGACCTTCCGCTCATGATCCATATCTCGGAAACCCAGCGCGAAGTTGAGGACATGAAAGCCGAAGAGGGTATGCGTGTCGTTAACTGGGTGGCCGATGTCGGCGTGCTGGATGTGCCGACGATTGCGGCCCACTGTGTCCATATTGATGAAGCTGAAATGCGTATCCTCAAGGCGCATGGTACGTCAGTAGCGCACTGCCCATCAGCCAACCTCAAGCTGGCCAGTGGCATCGCGCCAGTGTCACAAATGCTTGACCTGGGCCTTAACGTCGCCATTGGCACCGATGGCCCCGCCAGCAACAATGACCTGGATATGTTCGAGGAAATGCGTTTGGCCGCACTGGTTGCCAAGGTCAACCCAATTGACCCGACCGCTGTGCCTGCCCATACCGCTTTGACGATGGCCACCCGCAATGGGGCCAAGGCACTCGGTATGGAAGGTAAGACGGGCGTTCTGGCAGAGGGAATGCTGGCGGATGTCATTGTCGTCGATGCCCAGACAACGCACAACACACCCCGCTTTGACCACAATCCGCAGGCTGTCTATTCGCAGTTGGTTTATGCCAGCAAGTCACATGATGTCTGCCATACCATCTGCCACGGGCAATTCCTCATGCGTGACCGCCAATTGACCACGCTGGATGAAGCCGCCATCGCCACAGAGTCTGCTGTTTTCGCTGCCGAAGTTGGTAAATTCCTGTCCGAGCGCGAAGAGAATACTCTCAGCAAACTGATTGCTGTTGGCATTGATGTCGAACGCTCAGAGAGTTTCGAAGTTCAAATCAAGGCTGTACTCGATGACCCCAGCATGATCGAAAACCTGCTCAGCCATGAGCATGTCGAAGTCATCCGTGCTGTACATTATCGCCAATACGATACGTATTTCATCTTCAATGATGCCGATGGTAGCCGCGTCCGCTATCGTGAGGATGACGGCATCGACGGCAGCGGTAACGTCGCCTCAGTCCGTATGCGTTTGACCTATACCAGCGCAGCTAAAGAGCGTGCATTCCATGATACGATCTTGCTTTCGCACTCGCGCTTTATCGCACCGGCCAGCCATCCACTGCGCTTCTATCAGGAGTACTTCAAAGCCTCCGACGAACGCCAGCTCCAAAAAGAGCGCCGCCGCTGGCACATTCACTACCAGGGAACGCTCTTTTACATCAATCTGGATCGTTTAGTCGAACCGAAAATAGGTGATCTCTTCATCGAGATCAAAGCGCGGACCTGGTCGCAGCGGGATGCTGAACACAAAGCCGATATGATTCGTGAGATGATGGCCGTCATCGGCCTGGAAGTCGCCGATGTCATTCATCAAGACTATCTCGACATGTCCCCGGATGAAGTCATCAGCTAATAAACCTAAAGGGCGCGGTTATCGCGCCCTGTGTGTTTACTCTGTCAGCTTCGCCAACCTGTGCTGGTAATGGTTGCGATCACGGATCGCGATTGGCACACTCAAAAATCGCTTGATGACTGCTTTGTCTTTTGGCTTTTTATAAAAGGCATCGGCCAATTCGTTGATGCTGATGCGCTCGCCGTCATAGCGCGTTATTCTTACTTGTTCACCTGCTGCGATGGGGCCTGTCTGGATCACGCGGCAGTAGGCGCCGTATCGACCTGCCTTAGCGAATTTCTTTACAAATTGTGGGTCTTCCATGCGTGTAGCGAACGTCACGCACGGGATGCGCGGCGCAGTCACTTCCAGAATAACCTCGTTCATTTGCAGGCGATCCCCCACGGCTAAATCGGCACTTTCCAACTCGGAAATCGTCAAATTCTCCCCGAATAGCCCCGGCGGCAGGTCACGGTCGAGCTGATCCGACCACCAATCATAATCAGTTGTCCCATAGACATACACCGCCTGGTCAGCGCCACCATGATTCTTCGTATCGATGATGACATCGTCTTGCAGACCCTCTGTGCCAACAAAAATGGGCTTGTTGGCCGGGTCTTTAAAAATGCCCGATGTTCCCGACTTACCACTGATGGCTTTTTCCGTGCCCACATTCACACTGACGATGTGCATCGCTTGCTCCTTTGATTATCTAAAATAGGGAAGAACGTCCTGGCTGAGCGTCTGAATCGCGTCGGCGACATCTGGCCCCAGGGGTGGTCCAAAACTGATGTGCGTGGCCCCCATCTCGATCAGTTTTTCGACACGCATAATGACATCCTGCGCCGTGCCATAGATGCCGATCTTCAGCATCTGCTCTGTGACCAGGGCCTTGCCTTTTTCAATGTCATTTTCTTGCATCACAGCCCGGTCAATGGCCTCGAAGTCGGCCTGTGTCAGGCCCAATTGCGTCAAAATCGTCGGGCTCATTGCATGACCATAATAGGCGATTTTCTCACGCAACACATCTTCCGCCGCCTGCCGATCTTCTGAGATGGACACCCAGATGCACGCCGCCACATCGATTGTATCCATAGATCGTCCAGCAGCATCGGCCCCTGCCTGGATATGTGGCATCACGTTTTGGTAGTGCTCCGGTGGGAACAGCAGCGGCAGGCCCCCATCGGCGTATTGGCCGATGTCATGCAGCATCTTCGGACTCATCGCCCCAATATACACTGGAACCCGACGTAGGGGTTTGAAGCGCATATAGGCTTCATCGGTCCATTGCAGCGCTTTGCCC
Organism: Anaerolineaceae bacterium; assembly: GCA_002699585.1. Lineage (GTDB taxonomy): Bacteria > Chloroflexota > Anaerolineae > Aggregatilineales > Phototrophicaceae > Phototrophicus. The sequence continues at coordinate 77,638 of PABP01000022.1, forward strand.
TCGAACGCCGCCCGTTCGCCAGAGAGTAGCTTCTTGATGACTTGCACCGTCTCGACGGTTGTAGTGCGCGGTCGCTTATATTCAACACCGATCCACGCCATGAAGTCCCCGGCACCGGCTGCCAATCCCAGGTTGAACCGTCCGCCGGATAGCTCATCGAGTGTGGCTGCCATCATGGCCATTTCTGCCGGGTTCAGCGTATACGGATTGACGATGCACGTCCCGATTTCGATAGTCTTGGTCGCAACGGCAACCGCACTTAGGATGACCGGGGCGCTGCGCAAAAACAGGTCGTCGCTCACCCAGAACTGGTCAAAGCCACCTGCTTCGGCTAGCTTGGCCAGGTCAACATACGTCTGAACAGGGTGGTCGTTATTAAGTCGTAAACTGAATTTCACGTCATGTTCTTTCTATTTTTGCTGCCAGTCAGCCAGTGCTGGCAGGACTTGTTCGCCTAATATGCGGATGCCTTCGGCGGATTGCAGCCCATGTGGTGTGCCGAACTCGACCCGCTTGGCTCCGGCGTCAAACAGCCGTTCGCAGTGGCCGATGATGTCGGCGGCGTTGCCTGCAAAAGCAAATCGCTCCAACAGATCATCGGATATGAGTGCTGCTGCCGCTTCTAAATCGTTGCGCTCCACCTGTTGCTGAATCCGGTCGAGCAACTCCCGTTCGACGGGTAGCGTCGGGTCCAGACCAGCGATGACGGGCAAATACATCGCCACGGAGCGTCTTGCGGCAGCTCGCGCCTGCTCACGGTCATCATCAATCACACTGACAGCTCCAATCACCACGCCGACCGTGCCCAGGGGTCGCTTGGCTTTTTCCTCACCGACTGCGATATAGCTCTGGATGACAGGCACAAGATCCGGGTTCGCTGACCCGCCAACTTTAACCTCATCAGCGATTTCCCCGGCGACGGCACATAGCCGTTTTCCCCATGTGCCGATCAACAGCGGAATGCGCTCATTCGGCAGCGGGTAGGGGGCTTTGACGTGTTCCGCCACCTGATACACGTCGCCAGCATAGCCGCTTTGGCCACTCAACAATCGGTTAACGACCTCTGCCGCTTCTTGAATAGCCTGCACAGCCGGTTTCACTTCATGAATGCTGTGATCGTCTAGCCACGCTCCTCGTGCCAGCCCGATGTATGTGCCCGCCTGGGCGACATCCGCCAGCAGGGCAGCCTGTGCGGCAATATCTATCGGGTGCATCCGTGATGGACTGATTGCCGCCGGACCGAGCCGCGCCCGTTCAATATAAGGGGCCATCAGCATGAGCGGTCCATAGCTAGGGTGATAGGGTGCGTCGCAATACACCGATACAGTATCAAAGGCATACTGATTGACCAGTTTGGCCAGCGCCACATACTCTGCCGCGCGTTTGTCAGTCTGGAAGGCGATACTCAGTTCGTGGGTCATGTCAGGTCGTCGCTGTTCATAGTGCGCTTGTGGATACGTTCAATCCGCATGATGAGCCGTTCATCCGGGTCCGGGCAAGCCACCAGGGAATCGCGTTCCAGCCAGTCACCTGCGGAAAGTTCCCGTTGTTTAGCGGCCAATAACGGCAGCACAGCACTCAGCGCGTAGACGCAAAAATGCTTGTCCGCTGGGATGCGCAGCTTGTTGCTTTCGGTCAGCTCAAAATAGTCGCCAACCTGCATATCACACACCGAGCGACCTTCAATGGCTTCGACGGTGACGCGCAGATCGTACAGTTCAAAAAATGTGCTCATGGAATAGGGTCTTTGTGCTTTTTGGGTGTGATGTCATTCTGTGGACCAACCACAGGAGTATAGACAATGTGCATCGGTCTTTCCAAATGTACGCCTATGACCATCTGGCCACCCCCAGAATTTGGCACATGAGTTATTGCCACCAAGAAGTTCTGGCGCGTACGCTACAGCTTACTTGCATTGCTGATTGCTGTCCTGGCCTGTGCATTGGTTGCTATCTTCTCCCTCATGGCTGGCTGACGATCTACGGGTAGTAGATCCTGTTCTCTTTCAGCATCTTGATGAACATGCGCATGTTGTCACTCCGCATGCGTACTGTGCTAATCCGTCGATTGGGGCCTAGTCCCTCCCCTGGGTGGATTGCAATATCGAGCGGAAGATTTTCCTTTTCGAAAAATCCTAACAGCGTATGGGTTTCACCGTACAACCAGCTAGCTCAACAGATGATAATGCCAATGAGTACCGTTTATTTCGAAAATGGATTCACACCATGTTTTGATCTCATCCGGCTTGAGATATTTCAGACAGAAATACATAGCAGATGAGACAATTGGGCTAAAGAAGACTGTACTATAGGCGTCCCATGAAGTACGGTCATGTTCACGTATAAACGGGGATAAGTCACCGTTGTGCCAGAAATGCGGTCGCATAATTGCCGAGCCAAGTGTATCGAGAATATCTTGGCGAAATTCAGTATATGTATCTGGGATACCTTCGGGGTATAGCAGCATAAAATAGGTGACTAGATCTTCGAGTAAATAGTATTTGTCATAATGCTGAACAAGATAGGGGAGCAGATAGTGAAACGAGTATCGCCACCGTTGTTGCGCGAATTCTAAATCTGGAAAGTATTTAATACCGCCACCTGTATCTTGTAGGTATGTTTCGGCAGTACGGTAGTCTACTTCTGTTGGGTCAGTATCGACCACCCACGTATAGTAGTTTTGCTTGTTTCCCATGAACCACGCTTCAGGCGGCGGCTCACTAGGCTTTGGAAAATGCTGTTTTAACCGATCTAGCGCGGCTTCATCTAAAGGCGTTCCAGGCTTCCATACGAATGACATAGCTTGTATCTCGCATAGAGTCAATAAAGATTCGCCCTAATTCTGGCGATCATAGGTTTCCTGGGCTTCTGCAACTGCCTCAAGGTGCGTCTCGGCCCAGGCCATCAGCGCGTTGAGCGGCTTGGTCAGCGTTTCGCCCAACGGCGTCAGTGCGTACTCCACGCGCGGCGGAACCTCCGCATACACCGTCCGCTCGACGAGGCCATCACGCTCCAGATTGCGCAGCGTTTGGGTCAGCATCTTCTGAGAAATGCCGCCAATCTGTCGCCGCAATTCTGAAAAGCGCATGGTGTGTCCATCCAGCAGGCCGATGACCAGCGTCGTCCACTTGTCACCAATCAAATTGAGAATTTCCCGACTGGGGCAGTCGCCGACATATGGGTTGGCTTTTAGGTTATTGGTTTCCATTGGGTAACTACCTCACTTTAAAGTGCCTACTTCCCATTTTATACTAAGTATCTTATAGTGACTATTGAGAATATTCAATCGTAATGGAGGTACAACAGTGACAGACAATCCCACAATTCTAATTACAGGTGCATCCGGCCAATTGGGTCAGATCATCCTGGATCAACTGCTGGAAGCCAACGCTCAGAACATCATCGCCACCACCCGCAGCCCGGAAAAACTCGCGGATTATGCTGCTAAAGGCGTCGAGGTCCGCGCTGCTGATTTCGACGATCCTGAATCCCTGGCGACTGCTTTTGCCGGTGCGGATCGCTTGCTGCTCATCAGTACGGATGCCCTGGGCGTGCCCGGTAAGCGCCTTAATCAGCACAAAGCAGCCGTTGCTGCCGCCCAGGAAGCTGGTGTCTCGCATATTGCCTACACATCGCTGATGAACGCCGATAATTCACCTGTCACCTTCGCGCCCGATCATGACGGCACGGAAAAAGCCATCGCCGCTACCAGCATGAGCTATAACATTCTGCGCGAGAATCTCTACATGGAGCTGCTCATCCAAGAACTCAACATGGGTCTGAAATCTGGTAGCCTGTACAACGCCCGTGGCGAGGGCAAGGCCGCTTACGTCACCCGCCACGATATCGCCCGCGCCGCTGTCGCTGATATGACCTCGTCCTTCGATGGCCGTCGCACCCTAGATATTACGGGGCCAGTCGCCTTGTCATCCGCAGAGATCGCCGAACTCGCCAGCACGATTACAGGCGAACCCCTGAAACATGTGCCCGTTCCGCTGGAAGGGGTAATACAGGGCATGGTCGATGCTGGCGTACCGCAGCCTGTCGCCGAGGTCTTTGCCTCATTTGATACCGCCATCGCCCAGGGTAAGCTATCGCCAGCTTCCTCCGCTGTAGAAGACCTCTCTGGCACGGTGCCAACCAGCATCGCCGACTTCCTGACCGCCCACAAAGGCGCACTCCTCAACGCAGACTAAGCAAAACGCCATCTTTGTAATTAAAAACAGGGCTGCTCAATAGCGGCCCTGTCGTTTTCTTTACGTATCTAAGTGCTCAATCCTGCGGATTATCCAACCGGAACCCGTGTCCACGCACCGTGATGATGTATTGCCAGTCATTGTCCGCTTCTGCCAGCCGATCACGCAAACGCCGCACCAGCGCATCAATCGCTTGCTCGCTGACGCCTTCGCCCATCGCTTCCGGCCACACGACTTCGACCACTTCCTCGCGCGTGCAAACGCGGTGGGAATTGGTATAGAGCATCTCCAATAGGCGATATTGGGGCAGGCTCAACGGTGGGTCGAGTTCATCGTTGTTGACGAACACGCGCCGTGCTTCTGTGTCAATCTTCAAGCGCCCTCGGAAAGCCGCCGATGGAATCACGTCAGGCAGGTCTTGCGTCACCGGGGCTGTGATGCCGGAGCCGATATAGCGCAGTCGCACCGATAGTCCCAGATGGATTTCATCGCCATCATTCAGTTCCCGGCTGCCTTCCAGGCGATTGCCATTGTGCCAGGTCCCGTTTTTGCTCTCCAGGTCTTGGACCAGATAGCTGTCATCCGGCAGCCGCTTGAGCGCAATATGCTGCCGAGAGATGCGTCGGTTGGGGATGACAATATCGCAAATGTCATCGCGCCCGACTGTCGTCATTTCGTTGTCGAGGATGAAGTGCTGCCCGGCCATATCCCCATCGAGGATAACTACTGCCGGATACTCTGATGCTTTAGACATAGACGCAACACCTTTCTTTTGAAGTCATGATGGCTATTCAATATGCCGCGAAATACGCCACGCGCGATGCGGGCCTTAACCCGCATTCGCATCAGATGACGCTGCACTCGCATTGACGGGTACAATCACCGCCTCAGAAGTAATGCGCCCACCCTGGATGGTTGCGTCAATCACATCCAATCCCTGATCGCTATAGATCTGGGGGGTATTTGCATTCACCGCTGGCGGGACGCCATCTGTTGTAATCCGATAATAAGCAGAAACGATCGCGCCGCCACGTATATTCTGTGGAATTGCGCTATATGGGATTCTTTCCGTATGAACACAGCGCTGATTTGGCCCCAACAGCCGGATAGCTGTGTCCGGGTAGCTCGTTACACCGATATTCGTTGGGGCATTGCCAGGGATCGAAAATTGCACTTCCTGATTGCCATTGTCAAAGATCAGCAGGCCAATGCCACTGCGATTGGTCGCGTCGCCAACAATCACGTCAGTGGGCGTGTAGACAATCGGCACCGTGCCGATGGTATTGTTGCTGATGATGATGCGGATGCGCCAGGTCGCGGCGGCATCGCTGGAAGGCGGCGGCACCGGGTCTGGACTCACGCGGATGCTCAGCGGGTCCACAGCAGAGGTGCCAATCAGCGATTGATGCCGTCCTCGATCATTGGCCATGCGTAAACGTTCGCAGGGAATCGCTTCATCGAAGAATGTCAGCGATTGCGATAGTGCCCTTGGGATCACCGTCGGACCAACGAACACCAGCAGCATCACCAGCAAGATGATGCCAATCACCGTGTTCGATGTATCGCCATCGGTGCGAATAAAAAGACCCAATTAACCTAGCTCCTCGCGCCAGTTTTTTACCATCTGCACGATTGTATCCGAATTTGCATAATCTACATTATGCCACAGGATGCCATGATCGTGCCCGCGAAACCATATCTCTTGCTTACGAATAAAGTCATGTGTATTGTGCTTGGCTTCGGTTAAGACTTGCTCCAATGGCTCGTCGTCACATATATGTCGCAGTACCTCAGCGTAACCGACAGCGCTCATAGCTGGCAAATGCCGATCATAGCCCATAGCTAGCAGGCCGCGCACTTCCTCCAAAAAACCTGCCTCTATCATCATATCCAGTCGATGGTCAGCTCGTGCGTAAAGCTTTTCGCGGTCCATGTGCAGCCCAATCGTTAGTATCTCATAAGGCGGGGGCTGTTTCTGTTGCAGATTCGTCACCGTATCGCCAGTGGTCAGGCACACCTCCAGCGCCCGTACCACCCGCCGCACATTATTCGGATGGATCTTCTCAGCATATAACGGGTCCAGGGCTTGCAGCCGACCATGTAAAGCCAGGTTGCCTTCCTCGGTGGCGACAGCTTCTAGCTCCTCGCGCAGCGCCAGATTGGGCGCAACCTTAGGGATCGACCATCCTTCGACGATTGCCGTGACGTACTGGCCTGTACCGCCCACCAGCAGTGGCAGTTTGCCGCGTGCCTGTATCGCTTCGATAGTCGCGTATGCGGTCTGTTGATACTTCGCCAGCGATAAATGGTCTTTCGGGTCAATATAGTCAACCAGGTGATGCACAGCCGCCTCACGCTCAGCCGTTGTTGGCTTGGCCGTGCCGATGTCCATATGCTGATAGACTTGTCGGCTGTCCGCCCCGACAATCTCACCATTTAGTGCTTGCGCAATTGCAATGCCGAGCCGGGTCTTGCCGGTTGCCGTTGCTCCCAGGATGACCACCAGCGGTTTGTTACCCACCAGGGTTTTGTTACCAGTCAAGCGCATCCTCCACATGCTCAATCTGTGGCGCCTGATGCCGACTGAGCGTGATACCAATCGCGTCAATACGCCAATGCGCTTCGTCCAGATTGTTTGCTTCTAAAAAGGCATACACCGCACTGACCAACCGTTCCCGCTTTTTCGGCGTGATCGCGGCCAGGGCCGTACTGTGCTGTCGCCGCGTCTTGACTTCGACGAAAATCCACATCGTATCCAACTGTGCCACAATATCGATTTCTCCTGTGCGACAGTGCCAGTTCATCGTATGAACATGATAACCTTGCTGCGTCAAATAGTCCGCAGCCAGGGTTTCTCCACGTTTGCCAAGGGTCATCTTTTGCGTCATATACCGCATAAATCCGTGATTTTTTCCTCAATCACGATGATAGAAGCAAGTTTCTTTAGGCTCAACCCTATCTCTATAGACACAAATCGCCTAGGATTCGTTCCGTCGTTAGGTGCATTTTAGGACATGTACACAAAATGACAGTCATTGTGATGACAGAATTTGGTGTACACAATTCGCAGGGACTCAGTTAATATTCTCCGGTTGTGCAAGTTCACCATCACACTATAAGCCATCTGAACAATCTATGGAGTGAAGCTATGGATATTACCCTAGCGGGGGGCATCGGTATTGTCGCCAGCATCATTGGTCTGGCCTTTGCCGTGTACCAGGGCAACTTTGTACTATCACAGCCTGCGGGCAATGAAAAGATGCAGCGCATTGCTGCTGCTATTCAACGTGGCGCTCAGGCTTTCTTACGGCGTGAATATACCGCTGTCACCATCTTTGTCATCATTGTCGCTGCCGTGCTCTTTGCATTGAGTAACGTCGCCGGTTCTGGCATCACAGTCTGGACCGCAGTTGCTTTCTTGTTAGGCGCACTGGCATCCGGTACTGCGGGCTACATCGGCATGTACATTGCTGTCCGTGCCAATGTCCGTACTACCCAGGCCGCTTCTGAAAGCTTGAATAAGGGCCTGCGGGTCGCTTTCTCCGGCGGTACAGTCATGGGGACCACCGTCGTATCGTTAGCGCTCCTGGGTGTGAGCGCCCTGTTCATCTTGTTTACCAACCAGTTGGACGTAGCCACTGCGGCCAGCGCGCTGGCGGGCTTTGGCTTCGGCGGTACCTCGATCGCGATCTTCGCTCGTGTGGGTGGCGGTATCTATACCAAGGCCGCTGATGTCGGTGCTGACCTCGTCGGCAAGACCGAAGCAGGCATCCCGGAAGATGATCCGCGTAACCCGGCTACCATCGCGGACAATGTCGGCGATAACGTCGGTGACGTCGCGGGTATGGGGTCCGACCTCTTCGAGAGCTACGCTAGCTCGATCATCGCTGCCATCTCGCTGGCGACGTTGGGCGCAGGCGTGGCATCCGATAGCGTTTCGGCCCAGGTTTTCCCGATCCTGGTGGCAGCGATGGGTATCATCGTCGGTATGGGCGCGACTTTCCTCGTTCAGACTGAAGAAGGTGCAACCCAGGAAATGCTGCTCGGCAGCCTGCGTCGTGGCGTTTATACCGCTTCCGGCGTGATCGCAGTCGCCATCTTCCTGCTGACTATCGCCCTGGACCTGCCTGTTGGAGTTGCTGTGGCGACCATCTTCGGTCTGATCGGTGGTGTAGGTATCGGGTATTTCACCGAGTACTTTACTGCCGATACCTATGGCCCGACCAAGGCCCTCTCACAGAGTGCCCAGGGTGGTGCGGGTATCGTCATCATTCGTGGTCTGGCACTGGGTATGATGAGTACCCTGGCCCCGGTGGTTATCGTCGTTATTGTCACGCTGGTTGCGACGACCGCGACGGGCTTGTACGGTGTGGCTGTTGCCGCCGTTGGTATGCTCTCGACATTGGGTATCACCCTGGCCACCGACGCCTACGGCCCGGTTGCTGATAACGCGGGTGGTATCGCGGAAATGTCGGAAATGCCGCACGAAGTTCGTGATCGCACAGACGCCCTCGACAGCCTGGGTAACACCACCGCTGCGACGGGTAAGGGTTTCGCCATCGGTAGCGCTGCCATGACCGCACTGGCCCTCAGTGCCGCCTTTATCACGGCCCTCGGCCTGGACGCGGGTGGTGATGTCGTCAATATCGCCGAAATCTTGCTGTCCCCGACCCTGATTACGGGTTTGTTCATTGGTTCGCTGCTGCCCTATATCTTCAGCGCGCTGACGATGGTCGCTGTCGGTAACGCCGCCCAGGACATCGTCATGGAAGTTCGCCGCCAGTTCAAGGAAATTCCTGGCATCATGGAAGGCACGAGCGATCCTGACTATGAAACCTGCGTGGCCATCAGCACCAATAGCGCCATTCGCCAGATGCTGCTGCCAGGGATTATTGCTGTTGCCGTACCGGTCGTGCTGGCTGTCTTGACCGTTGCCGGTCGTGGCAACCTGCTCGGCCAGTTCGTCAACGAATACACCCTCGTTGGTGTGTTGATGGGTTCCTTGGTTTCCGCCTTTATGTTGGCCGTGATGATGGCCAATGCTGGTGGTGCCTGGGACAATGCCAAGAAGCACATCGAAGCTGGAAATCACGGTGGCAAGGGGTCTGATGCTCACAAAGCCGCTGTTGTTGGCGATACTGTGGGTGATCCATTCAAGGACACCTCCGGCCCGTCACTGAACATCCTGCTCAAACTGCTGGCGATTGTGTCGCTGGTGATCGCGCCGATGATTGCCAATCCTGTTGCTGCAACGGTCGATGGCACCACCACCGACACTGCTATCGAGCAAACAGTGGACGAAACAACCGACGGCCTTGTTGACGATGCGGAAGCGGTTGACGAAGAACCTGCTGATACTGCTGACGAAGAAGCAACCACAGACGAATCTGCCGATGAAGAAGCTCCGGCAGATACCGATGCGGATGCGACCGCAGAACCCACCAGCGAGAGCTAACGCATAAGGCATAAAACACAAAAACGGCTTGCATGGCGCAGGCCGTTTTTTGTTCCTACATAGCCTCTCATGATAGACCCATGACCAGGCGCTGGATGATCGCTCTGGCTTCTTTGCCTTACTTTTAATGCTTTGCACATAACCCCTTAGTACAATCCCTGGATAGTTGATTCACAGTGAGTTTCGCGTCAATTGCAGAAAGCCATGCGCCGATGAAGGCCTTCCGAGATGTAGGCATACCTGTAGAAAAACTGCTTTCCGAGGTGGGCAGCCTTGTGTGCGTCTTTGATTGCGATGGCCATATCTTGTTCGCCAATGCACACTGGCTGGATATGCTGAACTATAGCATTGATGATGTCGATGCCATGAATTTTTTCACGCTCGTCTTCGATCTCAACCCGATGTTGCCTTTTTCTCAGCATATGCAGCGCTTGCAGCAGGGTGAAACCATCGCCTCGCTGCAATTTGCCGTACGCACAGCAGAAGGCTCACTGCGGGTGGTCGAAGGCAGCTTTATTCCTCACCATGTGGATGGTCATCTAGAATCGGTCACGGGCATCTGGCAGGATGTCACGGGCCATAAAACCCGTGAAGCCGAACTCAACCGGATATTTGAGCTATCGTTGGATATGCTCGGCATCACCAGTTTTGATGGCGTTTTCGTCAAAGTCAACCCGGCGGTCCATGCCATTCTCGGTTACGATCCAGACGAATTCATTGGCCATAACATCAAGGAATTTCTGCACCCGGATGATGTCCAGCGCACCCTCGATGCGGCGCATCAGGCGAACGCAGGGCGTAATATCCTACAATTTGAAAATCGCTACCGTCACAAAGAGGGCAGTTACCGCTGGCTCTCCTGGAAATCGACCTCAGTCGTCGATGAGCAGCGGACTTATTTCATCGCTCGTGATATCACGCGCCAGAAGCAAATCGAGATGCAGCTTTTGCTGCGCAACCAGGCTATAGAAGCCAGTCCCTCTGGCATTTCCATTGCCGATGCCCGCCTGCCGGATATGCCCCTTATTTACGTGAATCCAGCTTTTCAGCGTCTAACGGGCTACTCAGCGATTGACGCTATTGGCCGTAACTGCCGTTTTTTGCAGGGTAATGACCGTGAACAGGCTGGCGTCGATGAAATCCGACTGGCCATCAAAGAACAGCGCGGATGTACTGTCGTGATCCGCAATTACCGCCGCAATGGGGAGTTGTTCTACAACGAGTTGCGTATTGCACCCATCTTCAACGTCGAGGGCGAGCTGACCCATTTCGTGGGCATCAGCACCGATGTTACCGAGCGTGTCACGACCTCAGAGAAAATCCAGCAGCAGACCGAAGCGCTTTTGCAGATGAACCATTCGTTGTCTGTGGCCCGTAAACAAGCTGAAGAAGCCGTCCGCCTCAAGAGCCAGTTCCTGGCGACTATGTCCCATGAATTACGCACCCCATTGAATGCCATCATCGGCTACACCGATATTCAACTGGCAGGCATGACTGGCGACCTGACGGAGGAACAGACTTATTATCAAGATCGCGTTCTGGTCAATGCCAAGCACCTGCTGGAACTAATCAACGATGTGCTGGACATCTCCAAGATTGAGGCTGGGCGCATGGAGATCCTCAACAAGCCATTTACGATTCAGGATTGGCTAGATGACATCGTCGCCCAGGTAGAGGGCCTTGCGGAACAAAAAGATTTATCTTTCGAGAGCCACCTCGATGACCGCATGCCACAGGAAATTATTGGGGACGCGGCCCGCCTGCGTCAGATTGCCATCAATCTGCTGTCCAATGCCATCAAATTCACGGACACAGGTTTTGTCCGTGTGCAGATCCATCGGCATGGCCGCGATGCCTGGAAATTGGCTGTTAGCGATAGCGGCGTGGGCATTCCATCCCATATGCAGGAAACAGTTTTTGAAGAATTTCGTCAGGTGGACGAGTCATCCCGCCGCAAGCAGGGTGGGTCTGGCTTAGGCTTGGCGATTGTGCGTAAACTATGTTTGATGATGGGTGGTACTATTCGCGTGCAGAGCCAGGTAGGTAAAGGCACAACTTTTACGGTGATTATGCCGCTCGTCACGGATCACAAGTTCATCACCGATCAAACGCTAAACAGCGGTTTAAAAGAATAGTTTTGGAGTGTTCTTTCAGTTATTCGCCTTTGCAGGACAGATAGGAACGGACTCATGATTAGCCAGGACATGAAGGATTGGGTTGTACTCATCGTAGATGACGAACTCGACAACCTGAATGTGGCCCGTAAAGTGCTCAGCTTCAATGGTGCGGAAGTCCATGTGGCTCGTAATGGGGTTGAGGGCCTGGACAAACTCGCCGAAATCATACCGACCTTTATTTTGCTGGACCTCTCCATGCCAGAGATGGACGGCTGGGAGATGTTGCGCAAGTTGCGCCAGCGGCCAGATGCCCAGGATATTCCGGTCATTGCGCTAACAGCCCATGCGATGGCTGGCGACCGTGAAAAAGTATTTGATGCGGGCTTTCATGGTTATATTCCCAAGCCCTTCCGCATTGACTCTTTCCTTGATGAGATACACCGATGCCTGAACGAGTTCAACAGCGCGCCGTAAGGATCGCTTGCTTTCCAAGCGTATGATTGCGTGCTGCGTAAGGATACCTTCGTCCATAGCGAGATAGATTTCTATGTCACTTGATAAAAAAGAATGGCACGTATTGCTGGTAGAAGATGAATTTGATAGCCTGCAAATGATCTCCAAGATCATGATGCATCATGGCGTGGACCTGCGGGTCGCTCGTGATGGTCAGGAATGTTTGGCTGTTCTCGATACCTATACGCCGACGCTGGTCGTGATGGACCTGGCCTTGCCTGTGATGGATGGCTGGGAAACGCTGACTGCTCTCCGTGCCCACGAAGAATGGTCACAAATCCCTGTTGTGGCCATCACGGCTTATCATTCTGTCAGCGTCGAAGCCGATGCCTACGAAGCGGGTTTTGATGGTTACATGCCCAAGCCCATTGATACCAATCGTTTCATGGATCAGCTTGCGTCGGTGATTATGCAACATGACGAGTCCTAGGGTGTTTCATGTTAAGATAGCACTCTCTTGCGATACATAGCCATCCCAATAGGAGCTAAAGGCATGTCAGACGAAGTACAAGCCCCACGCGGACTTTATTTTGAAGAGTTTGAAGTCGGTGCAAAGATGCGCACCCGTGGGCGCACCATCACAGAAGCTGACTTGGTGCAATTTGCTGCCCTCACGGGTGATTTTAACCCCATGCATACTGACGCCGAATACTGCAAAACCTCGTTTATGGGCCAGCGCGTCGCTCACGGTATGCTGACGATTAGCTATGCCGTCGGTCAAGCTTACCAGCTCGGTATCCTGGAGCGCACCGTTCTCGGTTTCCGTGGCCTGGAGATGAAATTTAGCGCGCCGGTATTCATTGGCGACACGATCCACGTAGACATCGAAGTGACCAATACCAAAGCCGCCCGTCGTCTCGGTGGTGGGGTCGTGGAGCTTAGTATTCGCATAATCAAGCAAGATGGGGCAGTCGTCCAGAAGGGCACCCTCACCCTGCTGATGGCCTCCAAGCCAGAAGAAGAAACCGCCTAAGGATCACCCTGGTAACAGGTTATAATGGGCCGTAGGGGCACGACATGTCGTGCCCTTCAACGCATACTATCGCGCTATGCCATCACTGAACAAAACGACTTCGCAATCCGTATCGTCTCAAAGTGAATATCGACCACATCATCGACATTTTGCGCATAACCGCCACCCATTGTCACGGCTACTGGGATGTCTTCGTTGCGCAGCATGCTCAGCACCAACCGATCCCGTTTAGCCAGCCCCGCCTTGCTTAAAGCGAGCTTGCCTAGCTTGTCATCCACAAACGGGTCCGCTCCTGATTGGTAAATCGCCAGATCAGGGTCAAATACGCTCAGCACACGTTCGAGTGCCGTTTCCAGTGTGCTTAGATAATCCGCGTCACCTGTGCCCTCTACCAGCCCAATGTCCAGATCGCCGTTGATCTTCCTGAATGGGAAGTTCCTTTCCCCATGCAGCGAGAACGTGAATATCGTTGGGTCATCGCGGCAGACATCCGCTGTGCCATTCCCCTGATGCACATCACAATCGATCACCAGTACTTTTTCGACAAGGCCCCGGTGTTGCAGTGCTCGCGCGGCAATCGCTGCATCGCAAAACACGGAAAATCCCGCGCCGAAGTCACGCCCCGCGTGGTGCGTGCCCCCTGCGAGATTCGCTGACGTGCCCTCGGTCAAGGCGCTTATGGCTGCTCGTATCGTTGCGCCCGATGACCGCCGTGACCGTTCGACCATTTCCAGCGTCCAGGGGAAGCCAATGCGCACTTCTTCTTTGCGGCTGAGCGTACCCGTCATCAGCTTATGTAGATACTCCGGCGTGTGGCAGCGCAGAATATCCTCGTCAGTGGCGGCCTCCGGCACAATCAGATCATCTGGCTCCATCACGCCGCTGCTGATGAGTCGTTCTCGCAGTAGCTTGTACTTCACCATCGGGAAGCGGTGGCCGGGCGGCAAGGGCAGCACAAAAATATCAGTGTAGTACGCTTTCATATCTTTCGCATAGTCAATCAGTGAATGTGGTTTAAGTATTGTCATCTGCCGGATAGATTGTTAGAGAACGCACACTGTAGGGGCACAACATGTCGTGCCCAAGTTATAGCTTACTCGTGGCAATCAAACTCCATCTTCCAAAATCATCTCGGCAGCGACCTTGCCCGATAATGTCACCATCGGGACGCCGCCGCCAGGGTGGGTTGTTCCGCCAGCGAAGTACAGCCGTTTAATGTGCTGACTGCGATTATGCGGTCGCAAAAAGGCCGTGAACTTCTTGTTTGCTGATGGGCCATACAGTGCCCCGCGCCACGCCCCGGACATATCCTGTAAATCAAGCGGTGTCAAAATATGCTCGCTGATAATCTGCTCCCGAACATCAAAACCACGTTCAGCCAACACCTGCAAAATGCGATCCCGATAAGTGGCTTTTTCTTGTTCCCAGTCGATGCCATCGGATAGGGCCGGCGCATTCACCAGCACGAACCAGTTTTCCATGCCGTCTGGCGCATGCTGCACGTCCGTCTTTGAGGTGATCGCTACATAAATTGTGGGGTCCTCTGCGTGAATTTGCCGTTTGAAGATAGCCTCAAATTCAGCCCGGTAATCGTCGCTGAAGAAGATATTATGGTGCGCCAGTTCGGGATGTTGCTTGTTGATGCCTAACATCAGCACAAACCCGGAGCAGGACGGTTCGTAATTGCTCAGTCGGGCAAGCTGCTGACGATCAATGATGCCCGGTTCGACCAGATGGTTGTAGGTGGTCGTCACATCAGCATTAGCGATCACCGCTCGCGCCGCGACTTCTTGGCCATCTTGCAGCCTGACGCCCATCGCCTGCCCATCCTCGACCCTGATCTTCTCAATAGGCGCGTTGCACGCGATGACCACGCCTAATTCCTCAGCCAATCGGCGCATGGCCTCAGCAATCTGGTAGATGCCCCCCTGTGGGTACCATACCCCGCCCGTTAGCTCCACATGCGCAATGACGTTGAGCGTCGCCGGGGCCTGATATGGACTACCGCCCACATAGGTCGCAAAACGGCCTAGCAATTGCCGCAAATAGGGCGATCTAACATGGTTGTTGATCGCCTGCTGCATCGTCCGCAGCGGATCAGCATGCAGCCATTCACCCATAGAAACGCGCAAAAAACTTGCTGGGGTGGGCGGCTTGTCATAGATGAATACCGGCCCCGTCACGCGATGGATACGCGCCGCATAAGCCAGGTAGCTCAAATAGCCCTCGACATCGCGCGGCTCAATGGCCTCAATCGCGTTGGCCATCTGGCTCAAATCACTGACTACATCCAGTTGTGTGCCATCGGCGTAAAAATAGCGCGTCAGCGGGTCCAGTGGCAGCAGCGTCAGATAGTCATCCAGTTGACGACCTGCCGCCGCGAACAAGTCCTCGAATACGTGGCGCATGGTGATAACCGAGGGGCCCGTATCCCAACGAAAGCCATC
Organism: Anaerolineaceae bacterium; assembly: GCA_002699585.1. Classification (GTDB taxonomy): domain Bacteria; phylum Chloroflexota; class Anaerolineae; order Aggregatilineales; family Phototrophicaceae; genus Phototrophicus. The sequence continues at coordinate 93,338 of PABP01000022.1, forward strand.
GGCCTCGTATTGGCTCATCTTCCCGCCGACCTGGGCGTTTTTCTCGTAGATATGCACATCGTAGCCAGCCACTCGCAGCCGGATCGCAGCCGCCAGCCCGCCGATGCCTGCGCCAATGATGACAATTGGAGCCTCAGCCATGATGTGCGCTCCCCGTTTGCTGTTGAATAACGCGGCCTTTCCAGCGTGGACCGCCGCTGACATGCCACCGTAATGCCTGTACGCTGATGCGCGTCATTAGTAGCACGGAAACGGGCATGAGCAAGCTATCTCTGATCCGCTGATGGGTCGCCGCCGCCGAAAGCGCCCGAATGCCGAATGCCAATCCAATTGCCAGCAGACCGTATAAACGTAAGTTGGCATCAAACAGCCACACATAGGGCAGTAAAAACACAGCCCAATGGAAGATCGTCGCTAATACCAACGCCACAGCGCTCCCATACCCCGCCAGGATATTCTTGGCGAAGCCATCGCGCACAGCAGGCCAGCTATCGTACATTCGGCATGTCACCAGCCCGTTGCCATCGGCCATGCGCAGTCGCAGACCCGCTTGCTTAACCAATCGTGCCTGACTGACATCATCCAGCACGTTGTTGGCGACCGCCTCGTGTCCACCGATTTTGTCGTATGCTGACCGTCGCCAAAGCATACATTGGCCATTCGCCGCCCCGAAAATGGCCAGCGGTGCATAGTGCGTCATCACAATCGGCAGATAGCCCATAATGACCATCGCAATGAGTGGCACAGTTAGCCGCTCGCCCCATGTGACCGTCTGCTGCGTTGGCCACACCGACAGCAAATCGGCCTCCGTTTGCTGCATCATGCCCATGACCGCCGCCAATCCCTGCGGCTGCCAATGAACGTCTGAATCTGTGAAGAGCAAAAAATCGCCCTCAGCCTGCTGTGCCAATTGATGACAAGCCCAGCTTTTGCCCATCCAGCCTGCGGGTAAATCGGACCCTTTGATGATCGTCAGACGCGCATCGCCTTTAGCGGCCTTTTGCGCTATATCGGCTGTCCCATCCTCAGAATGGTCATCGAGTAGGGTCACGCTGTAGTTGGGGTAGGTCTGTTGGAGCAGGGCACTGATTGTTTGGCTGATAATCGCTGCTTCGTTGCGAGCTGGAACGAGCACATGGACGTGTGGCGTCTTTGCGGTCATTTCAGGCTGTAGCCGCTTGAATAGCAGCACATTGCTGATCGTTGTCAGCGCGATGATGCACAGCGCGACCAGGACGAATACAACGAAAGCCATCATGCCGCTGCGGTCCGTTCTTTAGGCAGGAAGGGTAGCCAGCGTTTGATGGTCGGTAGCCGATTCAGCCCCTGCCGATGCCGAAATAGCACAATGGCGAAGTTCCCCAGCCAGATCGCTAAAAACGGCAGATTGTCAGGCCGTGTCAGCAGCAAATAGAGCAGGGCATATAGCATGACCATGACCACAACCCAATTGCTTTCTTTCAGCGACCGGAACCAGTAAACAAGCATCAGGCCCATCACAATCGGCATCTCGAAAATCGTCAGCCCGATCCATGTGCCGAACGTAACCGCCACCGCTTTGCCGCCATTGAAGCCTAAAAACAGGCTGAAAGCATGTCCGGCGATGGCCGCCAACGCAATCGGCACAATGCCCATATCGCGGATGCCCACAATCCAATAGGCAATGCCCACCGGGAACAGGCCCTTGGCCCCATCCAGGCACACCGCCACAATCAGCCACAACTTGCTGCCACTCGCCCGGTAGACGTTGGTCGCGCCGGGGTTGCCATCACCATAGTCGCGTATATCCACGCCAAAGAACCATTTGCCCAGCAAGACCGAATAGGGCACGCTGGCGATGAGATACGTTGCGACGGTCCATAGAGCGATCATGGCATGGCCTTCATCGCTGTCGCCAATAAGCGATCAGCATGATGCCACCCATCGCCACGCTGCCGACCACTGCCGGACCAATCTGCCCCCAGAACACGCCCAGGCCGACAGTCTGCAAAAACCAAACCAGCCCATAGACCGCTGCCAGCGGCATCGTCGGTAGTTCGCTTGGCCGCGCGATGACTGTAATCACGGCGCTGACGAGCAGCCAGCCGCCGTAATTCACCAACGGAATGCCGAAATAGGCTCCCGGCTGGTCCCATATCCAGAAGCCCCAACCGTCCATCTGTGGATCAAGGAACAGATCCCAGGCGGTTAGGGCCACCGCACTGACTCCGACGAAAGCAGCTTTTTTAGCGAGCGTGTCTTGTCTGCCAACGATCAATTGCGCCATCACCCAGGCTGAGGGTAGCAGCATAAACCATGCCACCGGGATCAACAGCGGAACGCCGCCAATTTGCGGTTGCAGCGCATCCGTATAGTGATAATTGCCAAAGGGGATGCCCGTCTGATGCCCCATGAACTCGGCTGCCCAGCCAATCCCGCTAACGATGGCGAAGGTCACGAGTGTTTTGGACCATCCCCAGGCGGCTTGTACGGCCACAGCGACAGCGACTGCCTGCACAATAGCTGCCATCGTCACCCAACCGGGAATAATGGCATCGCCAGCGACCCAGCGGGCAATCGGCAGCGCAATCATCACTAAGGCCCATAAAGCAATCAGCCCATACTGAACGCGATTTTCGTGCAGTTGGGCTGGTTGACGTAAAAAACGTGCGAATACAGTCATGTGCAGGGGTTACTCTGTAGGCAGGCGCTTTATTAAGGCAGCCAGTTGATCGATTTGTAGCGCGCCCAGGGTGCCTTTGCCACTGAACAAGGGCATATTGCGCACGCCGTCGAGCGCATTTATCTGGAATTCGTACTCAGCTTGCAATGACAATCCAACTTCGCGGTCCATGTCGTCGCTGCCTGCAACCGTTATCAGACCCGTGTCTGGGCGGGTGGCCTTGATGGTGAGTTCATGTTTGTTTGTATACAGCACCCAATCTACCGAACTATCGGTCACATCAAACCGGGCGACTTTCGCGCCATTATAGTTGCCAAATGTGAATAGCTGGTTATCGTGCCGCAGCCCGACGCTAAAGGCCGCAAATTCGCTGTCGAACGGCGTCGGTGCCACATACGCGACACCCGACAAACTGGTCTCCGGCATATCAAAGTTGTTGCACTGCATCCAAACGGATGCCTTGGGATAGGTGACCCCCCACTCATTCTTGAGATAGCCGTGACCGCCGCTGAAGTCGACCGTTTTGCCATTCAGCGTCAGTTCGCCATCGATAATATGGTCGAAGCTTAGTACCGAGTGGCGATACTTCATATTTGGGAGCCAGCCTGTTTTACCCATAGCACCTGGCGAGAACAATGTGGTCGGCCACGGCTTGAGGTTACCAAAGCTCAAGTTGCCCTGTGCGCTCCCGAACTCATTATCGATGTTGAGGCTGAGCGCGTCGGCGCTGAAGCTGCATTTGTCCATCCGTAAGTCGAAGCCATTCGGTTCGGCTTCAAACGACCCCATACGGAAATAGGTCGATTCCCCAGTGATGCCGTCCAAAACTTGAACATAAGCATGGTTGTTGCTGCCACCGACGTTCATAAAAACGCCAGGGATGATGGCGTAAACAGCATCTTGGTTGGCGCTAACCAGTTTGTAAGTCCAGCTTTCAAAAAATGGTGCGGAATGTGTGTGACCGTGATACCACTCTGGATTCATCACACTCTGGAAAAAGTTAAGCATAGGCTGCCCCTAGGCGGTTATCTTGAATAAAAGCATCCACGGCGTCGGCAACGGCAGGCCAGCCGGGTTGGTCAGGTTCGATCAACGAGTGATCGCTATCGACTTCAACATAGGTCACAGGCCCGGGTATACGCTCAGCGACCTGGCGCGTTAGATGCGGCAGCACCAGTTCGTCGCGTGTTCCCTGGACAATGAGTGTGGGCACTTGGATTGTCGGCGCATGACTGAACCCATTTTGCCCTGCGATGCGCACCTGGTCAATGACCCGTGTTGGCATTTTGAAATCTTGTAATGCCTTGATCGTTTCCGGGTCATCGAGATCAAGCGTTGGCATGATCTCATGGATATTCGAGCGCATCATCGGTGATTCCAGATTCACATCCAGCAGCTTGATAGGTCGGAACGATGGGATCAGCCACTTGAGCGCCGGTAGCGTTTTCCACAGAACATGGTCGATCTTCCAGAACGGGGCCAGCAAGATCAGCGCATCAATGGGATACTTGGCTGCCAGTGCCAGCGCAATCGCACCGCCCATGGAGTACCCCACGAAGATAGCCGGCTTATGCGCGGTCACTAGCCGCTGCAATCGTGATTGTATGGCAACACACCAATCGGCATAGCAGGTTTCCGGCAGGTTGTCGATCTGACTGCCAAAACCCGGCAGCAGCGGGACATCCAGCGTCCAGCCTTGTGGCCTCAGATGTGTGGCCAGTGTCCGCATATCGCCTGGATGGCCTGGGAACCCATGAACCAGTAACATCCCCCCGCCGTTGGTGCCTTCCCACTTAAACGGCTGGTAATGCTCACCCTGGTATGCCGCGCCAAAATTGAACATGAGACATCATCCCTGGATAATCTTCAAACCAGATTAACTTGAATATAGCGCGAAAACATGAGGTTTGCTTTAAAAGTCCGTGGGACGGGGTATAAGTGGGTAGAGGTGGCAATTGCCTAATGGCATTTTTGACTTTACGAAAATGGGTATCTGCTTAACGTTGAGGTTTGCTCATTCCTTTCTTAGCTTGATTTCATCCTGTGCTATGACCTAAGAGCGATAACAGATATAGTCTAATTTTCACGAAAGTTTGAACATGTCGAAAGTTGTAACCATTGGTAGTGGCTTTGGCGGTCTTGGTGCGGCGATTCGCCTCGCAGCCCAAGGTCATGATGTAGAAATATTCGAAAAGCGCGATAAACCCGGTGGTCGGGCTTACACGTACGAGATGGACGGATTCAAGTTCGATGGTGGCCCGACGGTTCTCACAGCCCCTTTCATGTTTGATGACCTGTGGGAAGTCGCTGGCAAGCGTCGTGAGGACTATTTTGAGATGGTCCCCTGCGATCCCTACTATCGCATCTTCGACGCCAACAAAAATCACTTTGACTATAACGGCGACGAGGACTTCATCCTCGATCAAATCGCCAAATTCAACCCGGCGGACCGTGAAGGCTACCAGCGCTTTATGGGCACGACCCAGGCTATCTTCGAGAAGGGTTTTATCGAACTGGCGGATAAGCCCTTCCTGCACTTCACCGATATGCTCAAAGTCGCGCCCGACCTCATCAAGATGCAGTCCTACCTGAGTGTATATCGGTACGTGTCGCAGTTCGTTAGCAACGAATTCCTGCGCCGCGTTTTCTCATTCCATCCGTTGCTGATCGGTGGCAATCCCTTCGATGCACCTTCGATTTATGCAATGATTCACTATCTGGAACGCGAATGGGGCATCTGGTACGCCAAAGGCGGTACGGGCGCGCTGGTGAACGCGATGGTACGCCTGTTTGAAGACCTCGGTGGTAAGCTGCACCTCAACACCGAAGTTGACGAGATCGTCGTTGGTAACAAACGGGCTACGGGCATTCGTCTGGGGGATGGCACCTTTATCCCTGCCGATCATGTCGTCGCCAATGCGGATGTGGGTTTTGTCTACAACAACATGATCGACAAGAACCAGCAAAGTCTGTATCTGCGCAGCAAGATGCGCCTGATGAAATACAGTATGTCGCTTTTCGTTATCTATTTTGGCACCAAGCGCCAGTATCGTGATGTCGGCCTGCGCCATCACAACATCATCCTGGGGCAGCGTTATAAGCATTTGCTAGAGGATATCTTCCAGAAGAAGCTGCTCTCAGACGATTTCTCGTTGTATCTGCACATGCCGACCATGACAGATTCCTCGCTTGCGCCGGAAGGTCATGAGAATTTCTATGTGCTTTCGCCTGTGCCGCACCTCGGTTCCGGCATCGACTGGACCAAAGCTGCTAAACCCTACCGCGATGCCATCATGCAATTCTTAGAAGACAACTATCTGCCGGATTTGCAGGAAAACATCGTCACGGAGCACACTATCGACCCGCTGCACTTCAAAGACACGCTCAATAGCCGCATGGGGGCCGCCTTCTCGGTACAGCCCATTCTGGCGCAGTCAGCCTGGTTCCGACCGCACAATCGCTCGGAAGACTTTGAGAATCTCTATTTCGTTGGCGCGGGCACCCATCCCGGGGCAGGTCTGCCCGGTGTGTTATCTTCTTCAATCATCGTTCAGGATCTCATCGGCCCGGCCCACAGCACGGTTAAAGCGCCGCGCTCGATGACGACCTCACAACCCATAAAGGCGACTTCATGAGTTTGTTGCAACCACCTCCCTGGGAAATCCGGCTGTTGACGGCAGCGACAGAAGCCCTCGACAGTCAGAAGCTCACGCTGCATCATCCGGTCGATAGCCCGGAGTTGAGTGATGCTTATGCTTATTGTGAGCAGTTGACGCGCCGTCATAGCCGGACGTTTTTCCTCGCATCGGAACTGCTGCCCAGGGAAAAGCGGCGTGCGGCGCGTGCTCTGTATGCTTTCTGTCGTATCACCGATGACATCGTCGATGCGCCGGGGCGTACCAATCAGGAGCGCGAAAGTGATTTATGCGCCTGGGAGGACATGAGCATGTCCACGCTGCCGGTGCAGAGTTCGCAGGTCAGCCTGGCCTGGAATGATGCCCAGCGTCGTTTTCGGATTCCGCGCGGTTATGCCCATCAACTCATTGAGGGCTGTGCCCGCGACATCGGCCATACTCGCTACGAAACGTTCGCTGACTTGGCCGAATATTCCTATGGCGTAGCATCTACCGTAGGCTTGATGGCTATGCATATTATCGGCTTTGAAGGTGAAGAAGCGCTGCCTTATGCTGTACGGCTGGGTGTTGCCCTCCAAATGACTAACATCCTGCGCGATGTCGGCGAAGATTGGCGCAATGGTCGCGTTTACTTGCCCCAGGACGAAATGCGCCAGTTCGGCGTGACAGAAGATCAGATCGCGGCTGGCCACGTTAACGACCAGTGGCGGCGCTTTATGGCTTTCCAGATTGAGCGCAATCGTCGCCTGTATCAGCAATCGCTCCCTGGGATTGGGTTGTTAGTTCGTGATGGCCGTTTTGCCATTGCCGCTGCTGCCCGGCTTTATGAATCCGTCCTTACCGATATTGAGTCCTCCGATTATGATGTGTTCTCACGTCGGGCACATATCAGCGCTGTGGGTAAGCTGGTACGTCTACCACGCATCTGGTGGCAGGCCCGGACAGCCCAAGTAAGCTAACGGACATCATACCCAGGGGGAACTATGAAAATAGGCATTGTTGGTAGTGGATTGGTCGGTGCAACCGCCGCTTATGCGATGGTCATGGGCGGGGTCGGTCGCGAAATTGTCCTCGTTGACCTCAACCGTGAGCGTTCGCAGGCAGAAGCCGATGACCTGTACCATGCCGTACCCTTCGCATCGCCCTTAGAAATCACGGCTGGTTCCTACGAAGACCTCAAAGGCTGCAAAGTCGTCATCATCGCTGCTGGCGTTGGCCAGAAGCCCGGAGAAACACGTCTGCAACTGTTAGGACGCAATGCGGCTGTCTTTAAGCAAGTTGTGCCCGCTGTGGTCAACGCTGCGCCAGATGCCATCCTCGTCGTAGCGACCAACCCCGTCGATGTCATGACCCATTTAACGGCCCGCTATGCCGCTGAACTCGGCGTGAGTTCACAGCGCGTACTCGGCAGTGGTACCACCCTGGATACGGCCCGTTTCCGGGCGTTATTGGCCCGTCATGTCGGCGTCGATTCGCGTCATGTGCATGCTTACGTCATTGGCGAACACGGTGACAGCGAAGTGCTGGCGTGGTCGCAAGCGGCTGTGGGTGGCGTGCCGCTGCTGCAATTCTGTGATGATCGCAGCATTCCCTGGAACGAGAACATCAAGCAGGGCATTGAAGACGGTGTGCGTAATGCTGCCTATCACATCATCAATGGCAAAGGCGCAACCTACTATGGTATCGGCAGCGCCCTCGCACGCATTACCGACATCATCCTGCACGATCAACGCTCGATTTTGACCATCTGCAACCCAGAATCCAATATCGCAGGCATTGAAGATGTCACGGTGGCTATGCCGCATTTGCTGGGTGGCGAGGGCGTCATTGGCGAGCATCACCCCCTGAACCTGACTGATGGTGAGCAGCAAGCCCTGCATGATAGTGCTGCCCTCATCAAAAACCTTATCACTGACCTGATTGAACAAGGTGCATAGGCCCTATGACCTACTTTGCATTCCTGGCAATCTTCCTGGGTATCCCGCTTGTCGTGCTCAGCCTGCGCACCATCGCAGACTATCATCGCGGCCACTGGATGCCGACAGCGCTAAATGCCTTCAAGCCCTGGGTTGTGCTGCTGGGTCTGTGTATTGTGGCGCTTATCTACACCACGCCCTGGGACAACTACCTCGTGGCGACGGGTGTTTGGTGGTATGACCCGCTGTTGGTGAATGGCCTTGTCCTGGGTTACGTGCCCATCGAAGAATATACCTTCTTCCTGGTCCAGCCTGTGATGACGGGCTTGTTCACGCTCTGGCTGATGCGCAGCCTGCCCTTGAACCCGCAGCCCGCTGACCAACTCACAATCCGCAAATGGGCGACAGTCATCGTCGGCCTGATATGGCTGGCCAGCGTGATACTGCTGGGCCTTTCGCTCAGCACTGAGGCATTCCGCCCCGGCACCTATCTGGCCCTGGAGTTGTCCTGGGCGCTCATTCCTGTTCTGATTCAATTGGCCTTTGGCGCGGATATTCTATTGCGCCATTGGCGTATTGTCTTTGCAGGCATTGCCATTCCGACGCTTTACCTCAGCTTTGCCGATGCCATCGCCATCAATGCCGGGACCTGGACCATCGACCCGGCACAATCGACGCATATTTTGCTAGGCGGCATCTTGCCGATTGAGGAATTCGTCTTTTTCCTGCTGACCAATACGCTGGTTGTCTTTGGCCTGACACTCGTCCTGGCAGAGGAAAGCCAGTCACGGGCGCGTCGTTTGCAGCAGTTGCCCCTCGTGGGCCGATTTTTTAGTCTCTTGTTACCAGGCCCCGATGTGGCCTTAGAAAGATAGTTCCATGAATATCTGGCAGTTCCAACATATGCTCTCGCGTCGTTTACAAAAATGGGCCATTGTTAGCATCGGCAGCGGCCTCCTGATGCGCTTCGGTAGCCCATTCTATAAGGGCATCGGCGCTCAATTTATTGGCTGGGGCGCGATCAATGCGGCGATTGCCTTATTTGGTCGCAATAGCGCCGATAATCGTGCCGCTGACATACCCAATCCCGGCCTGCTCAGCGTCAAAGAAAAAGAAACCAGTAATCTGCGTAAGCTGCTGATGGTCAATGCTGGCCTGGATGTCTTATACGTGCTGTTTGGTCTGCGCATGGCCCGCCGCGATAAAGGCGACGGTGTTCGCCGTGGTAACGGCCTCGGCATCGTGATTCAGGGGGCATTCCTGCTCATCTTCGACTTGCTGCATGCCAGTGGTCTACCCGATCCTGAAGACTAGATTTTGCGGCTATTTTCAACGGGTATTTTGTTATGGGATCATTTTTATCTATATCCTATGGCAAAAGGTGACAAAATAAATCTAACTAGTCATCGCCTCTGGCTGCTTTGAAAGCGGCCAGGGTGGTTTCTCTAGCCGCGCTGTGATCCACAATCGGCGCGGGATAGTCGGCTGGGGGAGGGTCCATTTTCCAGGGTGCGTGAATGTGTTTATCGGGTACATCAGCTAACTCTGGGACCCAGTGCCGCAAATACCCTGGTGAAGCGTACTTCTCCGACTGCGAAACCGGATTAAAAATGCGGAAATAGGGCTGGGCGTCGGTGCCTGTACCCGCCGCCCACTGCCAGCCGCCGTTGTTCGCTGCCGGGTCACCGTCGATCAAAAGCTGCATGAAGTGTACATCCCCATGCTTCCAGTAGATCAGCAAATCCTTGGTCAAAAAGCTGGCGACAATCATACGTGCTCGGTTGGGCATCCAACCCATGGCTTTAAGCTGCCGCATGGGTGCATCGACCACTGGGTAGCCCGTCTGCCCATCTTTCCAGGCTTGCAAGTGATCCTCGTCATCGACCCACGCCAGCGAAGCATAGGTATCGACAAAATCGCGTGCCATCACATGCGGATAGTGATACAAAATGTGCATATAGAACTCGCGCCAAGTCAATTCACTGACCCACGTCGCAATCGAGTCCTTATAGTCCTCGTTACGCGCCCGTGAATAGGTGTCGCGGGCGGTCCAGTAAGCTTTCCTGGGCGAGAGCAGCCCCAGGCGCAAATACGGCGATAGGTACGATGTCCCTGTAGGCCGATCCGCTGCAAACGGATCGATAACCAGCGCATTGCGCGTTTCACTATACGCTTTGATGTCGGCGTCGATAAACTGCTCTAATAGCGCCTGTGCCCGTGCTTCTGAGGCTTCCGGCATGTCAATCGTTTCATCGAATCCCAGGTCGCTGAGTGTAGGCATCTCATCTGATAGCTGCGCCAGCCCATCCGCAAATGCCGACTTTTTGAACACTGTTTTCACGCACTCCGGTTTGTCGATGCCGTTCCACGTCTTTTTGAAAGGCGTAAAAACGCGATATGGATTGCCATCGTCCTTGAGCACGCTCCCCGGCGGCAGCAAAATCGCATCATCGAAAGTCTGCATATCGACTTTGAGTGCCTTAGCTATGGCCTCATCACGCTGCCTTGCATACGGTGAATAATCCTTGTTGAAATAGACCGCTTCCGCGCCCGTTTTTTCGACCAGTTCCGATAGCACACTCACCGGGTCCCCGCGCCGGATGACCAACTGGGCGTCATACTTGGCAAGGGCATCATTCAGCGAGTGCAGGGCTTTCAGCATAAACTTGACGCGCGGCGCACCCACTCGTGGACTGGTTAGCAGCCTGTCATCGAAGATAAACACCGGAATGACTGCCTGACCGCTGTCGATGGCATGGTGCAGGGCGATGTTGTCTTGCAGTCGCAGGTCGCGCCGGAACCAGTGAATCACAGTCATAGCTGTTATCCTCTAATTGAACTGTCGCATGACGTCTTTGGCCACACGTATACCGCCGAGCGTCACGCCTGCGGTCGATTGCCCCGGAAAGATGCTGTCACCGACCAATCGCAGGTTGGGGATGCCTGTTCGTGGGCCTCTAGCGCGGAACAGCGACGTCTGCGGAAAGCCACCGACCATGCCATCCTGCCGCAGCGTGTAAAATTCATAGGTGACAGGCGTTCCCGGCAGCACCAACTCAGTAGCTGACCTAAAGCCCGGTATCACGGCATCAATCCGGCTGATGATCGTGTCGGCCATTTGCTGCTTGGTCGCTTGATAGGCTTGATGGTCGTTTTCGAGCAAATCCCACCAGCGGTCGATGCGCGTATGGGTGCTGACTGTCACAGCGCGCATACCTTGTGGCGCACGGCTTGTATCCCATTCTGGCGACATGGATACAAACAGTGTTTCACCTTCGCCCATTGGACCATCCAGCGTTCGCACAATCTGATGGTGATCGGCGGTGTTTGGTGGCAGTCTGTCGGATCGAATGCCCAGGTGCAGCACGAACGCGCCATAGGTCGCTTCTCTTTGCTGAACCTCGCGTTTGAGCGCAGGTGGTGCATCCTCGCTCAGTAGGCTTTCCAGCGACCAGGGGGTCGTATTGGCCACCACAAAATCCGCTTGGAATAACATTTCTTGTGTCGTTCGGCGTCCTTTTTTTGCATAGACGCCTATCGCACGGCCATTTTCGACGGCGATGCGCGTCACGAAATGCCGATAATGAATCTGCCCGCCCAGCTCACACACTTTATCGGCCAGCGTCTGTGCGATATTGCCGATGCCACCCTCAACGTGATACACACCCTGGCGCGTTAGGTCGAGGGCGGTGGCACCATACAGTGCATTGACCTGCTTACTGGTTGCCTGCGCGGAAATCAGCAGGGAGGCATCCAGAAAGCGCACAAAGGCTCGGTCATTGTGCAGGCCCAAGCGCTTGAGCCATTGATGCACCGAGGACAGGGCAAACGGCGCCAGCCGTATATCCTGCGGGAAGTGCCGTAAGCCCACTTTGATGAGCTGTCCCAGTTCGGCTATGTCTTGCGGTGGCCAGGGCAGTCCCTCAGCGGACATCTGCCATGCTAAATCGGCAACACGTCGCTGCTGTTCCCAGAAGCGGCCACTATTGGGGAATTTGGCCAGCACGTCTTGGTGATCCTGGCACATCTGGATTGTGCGATCTGGCAGGTGCACAACCCAGGCGGGGTCATGCTGATGAACGGGCCAGTTGATGTCTAGCATGCGTCCAGCAACCGCATGGGGTCCATTAGGCTGGAACCCGCCCGCCACCGTCGCGCCGGAGTCAAAGCGATAGCCCTTATGGATAAACGTGCTGGCACTGCCGCCAGGGTAGGTCTGGGCTTCGTACACGCTGACGCGATAGCCTGCCTGGGCCAGTAGGGCGGCTGTCGTCAGGCCGCCAACGCCTGCGCCAATGATCGCAATATGGGGTGTCTTGCTCATGAGGATGGCTTCACTCACGTATCTTGCTTGCCGCTGAGTGCCCAGCGCGTCCGCAGATGGCGGTAAAAGAACAGCATTTGCAGCGGAATCGGCCCAAATACGAGCCGCGTCAGTAGGCCAGCGATGCCCGGTTTATGGGCATAGGTGATGCGGTCTGTCAGCCGTGTGCCGCCATCGACTGCCTCAAAAATATGCTCATGTCGCCAGTAGGCCATAGGCCCTGCTAGCATCCGGTCAGCGAATGACGTTTCAATCGGCCCTGGCTCATGGCGAACATGCCACTTTACCGGGAACGGACCAAACCACAGCGTAAACGTCAATTCGCCCTCGCGCAGGGAGGTGCGTGTATCGCTATGTAATTGCATAAAAATGGGTGGGGGCGTGAGCTTGCCCAATGCCGAAGGCTGCTCATGGAATGCCGTCATCGCCTCAACAGAAGTATCTATGACGGACTGCTGCTGGAAGAGCTGGGCGTTATCTGGGACGGACTGGCTTTGTACGGTCATGGTCGCTTATTCGTCTATTTTGTCAGGGATACAACCAGTCTGCCACAGCCAGCCTAATACCAGATAATCTACGACTAAGTGCCGCGTGAATATGCCGCGCTGTGAGCCAATATCGACATGTTGAGAACGTATGTTGAAGGCTCGCGTGTCATTGTAAGAAGTTCTCTAAAACGCCGCTGGCAATTCGCTACGGTAGCCGTCACAATATGCCCTTATCCAGTGCAGATGATCGTGAGGGTGTTATGTCGCAATTTTCCTTTGATACCTACCTCAGCCCCTTTACCTGGCGCTATGGCTCCGATGAGATGCGTCGCAATTGGTCGCTGGCCAACAAGCGCCGACTATGGCGGCGGGTGTGGATCGCTTTGGCAACTGCCCAACAGGAAGCAGGTCTGGTAACTGCCGAGCAGGTCGAGGATTTGCGTGCCCATCAGGATACCATTGATATTACTCGCTCACATGAGTTCGAGAAGGACTTGCATCATGACCTCATGGCGGAAATACGCACTTTTGCCGAGCAAGCGCCCGTTGGCGGCGGCATTATTCACCTGGGCGCGACCAGCATGGACATCGAAGATAATGCCGATGCACTACGCCTGCGCGATGGACTCGACATTATTCTCACCAAAACTCAAGCGGCACTCAGTGCGCTGGCTGATGTCATCGACCGTGAAGCCGACAATGTGTGCATGGCCTTCACGCACATTCAACCCGCGGAGCCGACTACGATAGGCTATAGGCTGGCCTTCATCGCCCAGGATTTGCTGGCAGATTATCAAGCCGTCCAGCGTGTTCGTGAGGCGCTCAAAGGCAAGGGCATCAAAGGGGCTGTTGGGACATCCGCTTCATATACTGAGCTTCTTCACGATACCTCATTCACGCCGCGCCAGCTAGAAGGCCGCGTCATGGAACTGCTAGGCTTACCCGCCTTTGAAATCACCCACCAGACCTATCCCCGTCGTCAGGATTGGGAGGTGCTCAATGCCGTGGCTGGCCTGGGCATGACACTCTACAAATTCGCTCTTGATCTGCGCCTGCTGCAATCGCCGCCTGTCGGGGAGTGGAACGAGCCATTTGGCCGTCATCAGGTCGGTTCGTCGGCGATGCCCTTTAAGCGCAATCCCATCAACGCGGAGAACATGAACAGCCTCGCGCGTTACCTGGCGGCGCTGCCCGGTGTCGCCTGGGATAATGCCGCTCACAGCATGTTGGAGCGCACCCTTGATGACAGCGGCAATCGCCGTCTGCTGCTGCCGGATGCTTTCCTCATCGCCGACGAACTGCTCAAGCGTTTCCAACGTCTGATTACAGGCTTGCAGATCAATCAGCCGGCCATCGAGCGCAACCTGGCGACTTATGGCATCTTCGCCGCTACCGAGCGCCTGCTAATGGAAGCTGCCCGTAACGGTGGTGACCGCCAGGAACTCCACGAGGCTATCCGCGAGCACAGCATGACTGCTTGGGGACAAATCATGTCCGGTGCGCCCAATAATCTGGCCGATCTGCTGGCCAATGACGTGCGTGTCACACAGTACGTTGCCGCTGAGAGTGTAGCTGCGCTGCTGGATGCGTCCAGTCATATTGGTGATGCACCCGAACGTGCTCGCAACATGGCCCAGACGATTCGCCAGCAATTGGCCTAAGGATGACCACACTCGCAGACCTTGGCACCCGTATCGTTATTGTCGGCTCGACCGGGTCGGGTAAATCGACGCTGGCGGGGCAACTTGCCAGCCAGCTCGACCTGCCTCATATCGAGTTGGATGGCTTATTCTGGGGACCGAACTGGACCGAGACCTCGCCGGAGGTCTTCATCCCCAAAGTCGAAGCGGCCCTGGCAGGGGATCGCTGGGTGGTGGATGGCAATTACAGTCGGGTGCGGCATATCGTTTGGCCGGCTGCTGAGACGATTATCTGGTTGGACTACTCGCTGCCGATTATCTACTGGCGGCTTTGGAAGCGCACACTCCGCCGGACGCTGGGCCGCGAGCAGCTCTGGGAAGCCCAAAACGTCGAGCGCTTTTGGGTGCAGTTTGTAACCAAAGATTCATTGTTCCTATGGGCTTTGAAGAAGCACAAAGAACGTCGTATCTTATATCCCCAGGTGTTGGGTCAGCCGGAACATGCCCATTTGCAGGTTTTGCACTTCCATCACCCAAGCCAGACGCGCGACTGGCTTACTCATCTAACGTCCTGATTTGCCCTGAAATACGCAATCGTTTTGTTTGGAAATATAAACGCAAATTCAGGCAAAATTGGGGTTTTATTGCACTCACTGCCGTATGATGCTGCATCGGGATAAAAAACCTGGTTTGCGTTGGTTTATGGTTAGTAACGTCGGCAGTTGTGGAAGGGCAGTAGCAAGCGTTTTCTGGGAGTGAGATAAGGTCCGTCATGGGGGCAGCATAGCACAAAACGCACCTCAAAAGCGTTCCACATGGTATGTTTTTGACGCTTGTTTGTAGGATCAAAAAAGGCGCGGAATATCGCGCCTTTATAAACGTCCTTATAAACGTTCTTGCAACAGAAAAATATTAAACTGCGTCACCTGTGGGGATCATCGGGTCTGAGTTTTCATCTTTGCGTTGATACCAGAGCTTAGCGACTGAGCCAGTCGAGCGAGCCATGAAGTAGTTGAAGGCGAACCCAACGAATGCGCCAATAAATGGAATGGCTTTGGACAGCGTTTTGCCAATCATCCTGCGGGCGACGTAGCGCATAATCACCGCGCTGCCCGTTTGGGTGATTTGACCACTGCCGGTCATGACCATATAGGTAGCCACGCGCGTGTCGCGGTCCTCGTAATGGCCATAGGCGCTGGCGATGAATTGGGTCAACGCGGCTTGCAGCCGGATCGACAGCAGGACATCAATCGGTAGGGCAATCGGCAGCGTAAAGAAGCCGCCAATGCCTGCAATCGCGCCGATAACGCCACACTTGAAGGCCTGCTCGTTGATGATATTCTGGATCAGGACATCTTTGTCCTCACGCGGGTTTTGGGTGACCATGTGCTGAAATTGTTGAAACAGCACTTCTGCATTGGGGGATACCAGCCGATTCAGCTCGCGCCTGCCCAGTGAAAAGAGAACCACCGCCATGAACCCCATCGTAATGACAGGTAGCACACAGACCAACAAGATAATGATAAAGATATTTGGATTGTCCATCATGTGCTCCTGGCGGTGTGTTTGTAAGTTGCTGTATATGTTTAACGATACTGATTAATCGCATCGCGCAGTTCGCGGGCGGCTGCACCTGGCTCATCAGCGAAAATGATGCTGCGTGAGGCACTGATCATCAGCCCCTTGCCAGCACTGTTCAGTCCATTGACCACAGTCGTTTCCAGGTCGCCGCCTTGTGCGCCCACGCCTGGGACCAGGAACGTCATTTCGCCAACAATCTCGCGCAGGGCTTTCATAGTTTGGGGGGCGGTCGCGCCCACAACCAGCATACAATTGCCGTTGCTGTTCCACTGGCTACTGACGACCGCCGCGACGTGCTGATACATAGGCTTTCCGTCGATCATCAGCTCCTGCAATTCGCCCGCGCCGGAATTACTCGTACGGCATAAGATAATACAGCCTTTATCGTCTCGTGACAAAAAAGGTTCCAGGGCATCGCTGCCCAGGTAGGGGTGCAAAGTCACGGCATCGAAGCCCAATTGATCGAAAATCGAGCGGGCATAGGCATCGCTAGTGTTGCCGATGTCGGCGCGTTTGGCATCGCAGATGGTCACGATGCTGGGGTAGTTGGCTTTAAGATAGGCGACCGTTTCGCGCATGGCTTGCCAGCCTTTTTTGCCCTGAACTTCGTAGAAGGCGCTGTTGAGCTTATAGACGCTGGTGTATTCATGCGTGGCCCGAATAATATCCAGATTGAAAGCCAACTGGGGATTGTGCGCCTGTTGATACTTTTCGGGTATTTTCGGCAGGTCGCTATCCAAGCCGACGCAGACCAGTGAATTGACCTCATCTACACGCTGGTTGAATTTCTCCATGATGCTCATGCAAACCCATGTCTTTCTGCCCAGGTGTTGGGCTTACCAAACCAATCTCGGATCACGGTACCTTGTTCCGCCGTGAAGATGCCATCGGCCTCAGCTATGGTCAGGATGGTGGCGAAGTTCGTCAGCGCGTGGAACTGGATGCCTGCGTCGGCAAGCGCTGTTTTCGAGGTGGCGAATTCATAACTGACGATAGCGACCATGTCAGTCACGATAGCGCCCTCATCCCGCAGGGCAGTGACGCCACTTAAGCTGCTGCCACCCGTTGTCACCAGGTCTTCGACCAGCAGCACCGTCTTTTGCTGGACATCGCCGCCTTCGACGCGCTGCATCTTGCCATGCTCTTTGGCTTCCTTGCGCACAAAGATGCTCGGCTGCTGCATGTGATAGGCCAGCGCGGAACTATGCGGTACGCCGCCGACGGCAATCCCGCCGATGACATCAAACGCGAGCGCTTTCTCGGTGATGACATCCGCGAAGCCCTGGATAACGGTATGCCACTGCTGCGGATGATAGGGCAGCCTGCGGTTATCGACATATACTGGGGACACCAGTCCCGATTTGAACGTAACGGGCGACTCTGGTGAGAATCCGACTGCGCCGATCTCGATCAGTGCCCGCGCGACAGCTTCCTGTGTTGTTATGCTCATGGACAGTTTCTCATCATGTTTTTTGTTGTCGTTGTCAAAATAGGGTGATGCCGGACTAAGGTTTATATTCGCTCTGGATGATAGCTGCTGCAAATGGCCCTCGGAAGATCAACGCAGACCAGTATTGGACGGCGGCGACATCCAGGTTTTTGAAGCTGCTATAAGAATCGCCGTTGAGCAGGCCGCCGCAGCCGATCAGGTCCACATTGTAGCCATGCTCGATACTGGCGTTGCGCAGAAGTGTCAGGGCGGTAGTGGCCTCTTTATGTAGCAGTCCCCCACCGACGCCTGCCGTCAGTGTATCATCTTCTGGACTGGGCATGCCGAGCGTATTGGTGGCGATCACGGCTTTGATGCCCAACTCGTGGAACACTTTCAGCATGGTCGCGTACTGCTCTGGGGCCAGCCGGGGGCTAATTTTGACCCACAGCGGCACATCGACCTGATTTTTGTTCAGGAACTGCATGACATAGCCACACATATTGCGTGCTGAGCTTTCCGTTTGTGCGCCAGTGGGGTCATCTTCGGTATTCGGGCAGCTCAGGTTGAGCGTGAACCAGGTCGGCAGCACCTCGCGCTTGATGAACACGCCCATCGCTTCGATGACCTGTTTGATGGACTCGCGTTCGTTGTCCACACCGGGCGAGGGGGCAATGTTGATGCCGAATTGTTTGGGCAACTGGTCTTTGCGCTCGCTCAGGAAGTGCGCCGCCGCTACTGCCCCCGGGTTTTTGAGGCCGACGCGGTTCTGTGTCGATAGTTGGCGTCGGTCGCGCCACATAACTGTGCCCGTATTGCCGATGCGCGGATAGCGCGTGAAGGAACCAAATTCTACTGGGCCAACCAACCGGGGCACAATACGCCATCCAGGGATGATGTTTTGCCCCGCCTTGACCGCTTGTAGGGCCATGCTTTCGTTGGCGTAGCCATGCCCCTTGACGAACCCTGCCGCCAGCATCATGGGGTAATCCAGCGTGATGCCCCCGACAGGCGTCGGCAACTTGGGGTAGAGCAGGTTGTGTGCGGTCGTTGTAGCTGCCAACCAGAACGGTGAATCTTCAATGCTCTCTAGCCAGTCGATGAGCATGGCATGCGATTGCTGGGCATCAAACTTATAGATAAATCGCTCGGCATATGACTGATAGCTGACTTCGGCAGCTTTGGCCAGGACGCGCCGTAAGGGGTTCATGCGCCTTCCCCGAATAAGTTGCGCCCGAACCCGCTTTCGACCAGCACGGATTCGCCATCGAACACCTTTGTGCCGCGTATCCACGTTTCGACGACGCGGCCTTGAACGGCCATGCCAGCAAAGGGCGACCAGCCGCAGGCGGTATGTAGCTTGCTGTTGTCGATGGTGTAAGTAGCGTCCAGATCAACCAGGGCATAGGTTTCGTCGGGGCAATCCAGGCCCCAGATTTGCTGGGGGTTTGTAGAAACCATATCGATAACCCGTTCCAGTGACACGCGGCCTTCTTGGGCAGCGGTCAGCATCAACGGCAGGGTCGTTTCCAGTCCAGGAACGCCTGATGGCGGCGGGTCGCTCTCTTTTTCAGCGATGGTGTGCGGCGCATGGTCGGATTCGATGACATCGACCACGCCATTGGCGATGGCCTGCCACAGCATATCGACATCGTGCTGCGTCTTGAGTTCCGGCTTCATGCGGCCATACGCGCCCAGGGTAGCCACATCGTCTTCGGTCAAAAACAGGTGATGCGGACACACGCCGATGGTTACGGGCAGGCCTTCTTCTTTGGCTGCCTGTAAATCAGCGATTTCCTGTGCGGTGGAAATATGCAAAAAGTGCGTGTGCTTGCCGAACTGCCGCACCAGCGCCAGGATGTCGCGTACCGTTTCACCCTCAGCATGGACAGCTATCAGACGATTGTCGGGCCAAGCGGCATAATGTTTAGCGCGTTCGCCCTGGTCGCTGATGAGCAGATTGCCCGTCGTGGCGTTGTTGAAAATTTTCAGGCCGCAGCAATCATCGGCCATGCTGGCGTATTCCGCTGTGTTGTCCGTTTGCCATGCGCCAGCATAGACGCCCCAATCGCAAACGGCCTGTGCGCTGATCGCGGTCAACTTGGTATCTAGCGCGTCACGGGTGACGGTATTGGGTGGCGTATTGGGCATATCGAAAACAGCCCAGTAACCGCCAGCGACCGCCGCCGCTGTTTCACTATGGAACGTCGCTTTATGCGCCCAATCCAGGTCACGCATATGCGTATGCGGATCGACCATGCCCGGTATGCGGATCAGCTTAGACATACGCTTCCCGCAGGACTTTGGCCAGCAGCGCCATTCTTACGAACATGCCGTTTTCCATCTGCTCGAAGTAAATCGAGCGCGGGTCGGCATCCAGACCTTCATGATCTTCAACTGTGCCCATCTCATGCTTGCGAGGCAGGGGATGCATCAGAACGGCGTTTTTGGGCGCCTGGTCCAGCAGTTCCGGGACCATGATGAAGTGGTCTTTGATGGCGTCGTAGGCTTCTTTGTTGGCGAAGCGTTCTTCCTGAATGCGCGTCCAGTAGAGTACGTCACTTTCACCGAGTACATCGTCTAGCGCTTCCGTCTCGTGGATTTCCACGTCGAGGTCGGTCAGCATGGCGATGATGCTCTCCGGCATACGCAGCGTCTCCGGTGCAACCATATTCAGGCGCGTGCCTTTGGGTCGATAGTAGGCGATCAGCTTGGATAACGAATGCACTGTGCGGCCATTCTTGAGATCACCAACTAGCGTGATGCTCTGATGATCCAGCGCGCCCTTGCTGTCGATGATGGTGAACAGGTCCAGTAGGGCCTGCGTCGGATGCTCACCGACGCCATCGCCGCCGCTGACGACGACCGTGCGCTTGTCGATGCGCTGGTTAAGCTTGTCCAAGAAGTAAGCCGCTTCGTAGGATGAACCGACTTGCGGGTGGCGCAGCACGATCACATCGGCATAGCAACCCGCCGCACGGACCGTATCGGCTAAATTCTCACCTTTATACACCGATGAGAAGCGAACGCCGTTGCTGGCCGCAATGACATCGCCACCTAAGCGCCGCATGGCTGCCTGGAAGGACATATCAGTACGGGTGCTGGACTCATAAAAAAGCGAGGCCATAACGCGCCCCGCTGCGATTTCCGTCAGACCTCGGTCATGCTGGCGACTGCGCTTGCGTATGGATTTGGTGGCGTCGAATAGGATTTCTAAATCGTCTTTGGCGAACTGATCAACGGAGATGATGTGCTTGCCCTGGAATTTCCCTGCGATTTTGGCAGGGGCAAATGTGTGACGGTGCGGGCTGGGTCCTGCCGTCACAGTGGCATCTTCAGTCATGCCTACTCCTGAGCTAAAAAAGTGGATGTCCGGCACATTATAACAAGGGACAGCGTTGTGCTGTAGGCCATTTATCATATCTTAGGGTATGGCTTGTCATCCGATGGCATTCCGCTATACTGGCTTGCGAATGCAATCAGATGACGTTGGGCAGTTTTTATCTCCACGCGGCTTTGCCACTTCATAACCCTTTTTCAGCATCCGTTGACTATTTCGGTTGGTTGATGCGGGGCGCTCTAGCGAGCGGTCGGCTGTTTTTGCGTGCCTGCCTGCTGATATTTGATTGCAAACAAATAACACAATCATAGGTGAAACAAACATCATGTGCGGTATTTTTGGCGTCTTTGGCAAATCGGGCTTCTCTGTGGAACAGCATCTCAAGTTACTTGACCATCGCGGGCCGGATCACAATGAAGCCGTAGCGATCAAACAGACCATTCTGGGGCATACGCGCCTCTCAATTGTTGATGTGGATGGCGGCGACCAACCCCTGCATTCCACAGACAGCCGCTATCATCTCATTAGCAATGGGGAAATCTACAATCACGAAGATATTCGTCAGCAACTTGCAGACTATCCGTTCCAGACTGACAGCGACAGCGAAGCGATTTTAGCTGCCTACGAGCACTATGGCCCGGATGCTATCTATCATCTGGATGGCATGTTCGCCTTTGCGCTATACGACCAGCAGGAGAATACGATTTTCCTGGCGCGTGATCCGATTGGCATCAAGCCGCTGTATTATGGCTGGCAGGGGGATACGCTCTATTTTGCGTCTGAGATCAAGAGCCTGCACGACCTGGTTGATGAGCTCCATGAGTTCCCGCCGGGGCATTATTACTATCAGGGCGAGTTCGTGCGCTACTATGACCTGCACCAACTCCCGACCCATTCGGATGCCGTAACCGCACCCTCCATTGCCGATATTCGCCAGTCGCTAACGGAGGCGGTACACAAGCGCCTGATGTCGGATGTGCCTCTGGGTGTTTACCTCAGTGGCGGGCTGGACAGCACCATCGTCGCGTCGATTGTTGCCCAGGTGAAGCCTGATGTACATTCGTTCGCGGTGGGCATCGAGGGCAGCCAGGACATCGAGAATGCGCGTCAGGCCGCGAAGACGCTGGCCACCCAGCACCATGAATATATCTACACCGCCGATGAAATCCGCGAAGCGCTGCCAAACGTCATTTACTACCTGGAATCGTTCGATCCGTCGCTGGTGCGCAGCGCCATTCCCAATTACTTTCTGGCTCGTATGACGCGCCAGCATGTGGTGGTCGTACTAACAGGCGAGGGCGCTGATGAACTGTACGCGGGTTATCATTACCTCAAGGAAGTTGATGAAGACCATCTGGGCGACGAACTCGTTGAGCTGATTGCGACCCTGTATAACTGCAATCTCCAGCGCTGCGACCGCATGACGATGGCCCACAGCATTGAAGCCCGTGTGCCATTCCTCGATACGGACTTCATTAAGTTGTCGCTGCAAGTATCCAAAGCCTACAAAATTCACCCGCAGACGCAGGTCGAAAAGTGGGCACTGCGAGAAGCCTTCGCCGACATCCTGCCGGAGAACGTCACCTGGCGCAAAAAAGAGCAGTTCTCGCATGGGGCCGGGTCGAACCACTTGCTGGTCGATATGGCGGAAGCGCAATACAGCGATACGGATTATCTGATTAAGAAGGGTGCTATTTACCATCAAACGGGCATCGACATCACCTCAAAGGAGATGCTGATGTACTACGACATATTTGATGGCTTCTTCTCGGACAAGGCCAAGTCGCTGGTCAAGCTGTGGCGCGGCCATGATGTCGCCTGATGAGATAATTCGCTAGATTTCTTCGTCAACCTCGTCTAACAAGGCCCCGGCAGCCTGGTCAACTAACCATGTGACCATGTTGTTCTGGGGCTGGATAAGCTGGGCCGGATAGGTCGCGGGTGGGGCGGTGTCGATAACTTCTTTGAGGCGCTCGGTTTTGCCATCGCCTGCGACCAGGAACATGACATTCTCGCTGATGTTGAGCAGTGGCAGGGTCATGGTCAGGCGCGTTGTGTCGTGCTGCGGGACGACGTTGGCTACCACCCACTTTTCTTTTTCGTTGAGGGCGGCTGTTCCAGGGAAAAGAGACGCCGTATGACCATCATCGCCCATGCCCAGGATGACCATATCAAAACCGAGGTCGTCCTTCATGTAGCCGCGAATCTCGGCTTCGTACAGGGCAGCCGCCTGCGTCGGATCGACTTCGCCGCGCATGCGATAGATATTCGGTTCTGGGATGGGTACGCGGTCGAACAGGTCGGCTTTGGCCATGCCGTAGTTGCTATCGGGATGATCCGGTGGGACGGTGCGTTCATCACCAAAGAAGATATACACGCGCTCCCAGTCGATGGCATCGGCATAGGCCGGGTCGGCCAGCCGTTCGTAGACCGGGCGTGGGGTCGAGCCGCCCGCCAGCACCAGGCTAAAACGATCATTGTGTTCCAGTGTCGCGTTGATGATGCGCGTCAACCGCAGGGCTGCGAATTCAATCAATCTGTCTTTGCTTGATGCTCGTATGATACGCATATCTGCCTTCTTTGCCGTTTTTATACTAGCTGCGTTGTCGTGACCCTAATGATCCTCATGGATGCAGCCACTGGGCTGCCACTGACGACCATCCTGCTCCATAAATTCTTCGGCGTCCAATGGCCCCATGCTGCCAGGTTGGTACGTGATGCGCGGGCTGTCCGTTTTGCGCTCGGAGTACCCAATGATCGGGTCGAACAGGGACCAGGCAGCTTCGATCTCGTCGCTGCGAGTGAACAGCGAGGCATCGCCTTCGAGGGCGTCCAGCAGCAGCCGTTCATAAGCATCACCGGTAGGCTCTTCAAACGAATCCGCATAGTGGAACTGCAACTGGGCCGTACGGAAAGCTTGCTGACCCGGAATTTTGGCTTCAAATTGCAGGTGGATGCCTTCATCGGGTTGGATGCACAGCGACAGCACGTTATGGCTGCCTTTCTTGCTACCAACCGCCTGCTGGAACATCATATGCGGCGGAGACTTGAATTCGACCAGGATTTTGGTCACCTTGTGCTTGAGGGCTTTGCCGGACCGCAGGTAGAAAGGCACGCCTTTCCAGCGCCAATTGTCGATCTGTAACTTGACGGCGGCGTAGGTCGGCGTCCGTGAATCAGGGTCGACGCCTTTGGTTTTCCTATAGTCATTGTACTGTGCGAACAGGACTTCACTGTATTTCACAGGTCGGATCGAATTGAGCACCTTGACCTTCTCATTACGCAGGGCAGTGGCGTCAAATGACGTGGGGGGTTCCATTGCTACCAGCATCAGCAGTTGCAGAATATGGTTCTGGAACATATCGCGCAGGACACCAGCGCTATCATAATAATCGCCACGCGTACCGACATCGACTGTTTCTGCGACGGTTATCTGCACATTATCGATGTAGTTGCGGTTCCAGATTGGCTCAAAAATCGTATTGGCAAAACGGAAGAACAGGATGTTCTGGGCTGTTTCTTTCCCCAGATAATGGTCAATACGATAGACTTGATTTTCCTGGAAATTCTGGTGAACGACCTCATTCAGCTTTTGTGCTGATGCCAGATCGGTACCGAACGGCTTTTCAATGATGATCCGTCGCCAGCCGCCATTTTCCTGGTTCAAGCCGCTCTCGCCCAGATTGGTGATAATCGGCTCATACAGGAAGGGCGCCACCGAAAGATAGTAGAGACGGTTGGCATCGCCACCCCCCTCAATTTCTTTCAGATCTTTTTCCAGTACTTCATAGACCTCAAGTTTAGAGGCATCCGAGGGCAGATAATACAGATGCGGCGCGAACTGCTCCCATGTGTCTTCGTCAAAGTTGCCGTTGAACTCTTTGACAGCTTCTTTCATGCTATCTCGGAATTCATGATGCTCGTATTTGGTACGCGACACGCCAATGATGTTGAGGTCATCGGGCAAACGTTTACTCTTGAATTGATGGTATAGCGCCGGGATCAGCTTGCGATGGGTCAGGTCGCCCGATGCGCCAAAGATGACAATACTGGTTGCGGTCATTCGTCACCTACTTTCTTAATTTTGTGCCCCCCGAACTGGTTGCGCATCACAGCTAGCAGCTTATCCGTGTAGCCATCTTCCCGGCTGCGGATGCGCCGCAGCAGCGATTCAGTTATGACCGGGGCCGACACATTCAAATCAATGGCCTCTAAGACTGTCCAATGGCCTTCGCCGGAATCATTGACATACGCTGAAACGTTGTCAAAGTCCTGGTCGTTTTCGAAGGCATCTTTAATCAGGTCCAGCAGCCAGGAACGAATGACACTCCCGACCTGCCAGATGCGCGATACCTCGACCAGATCGAGGTCAAAAGCTTCTTTTTTCTTGAGGATGGCAAAGCCTTCTGCGTAGGCTTGCATCATGCCATATTCGATGCCGTTGTGGACCATCTTGACGAAGTGGCCCGCGCCGCTCGGCCCGACGTAGCCCCAACCTTGATCGGGTGCCGGGGCCAGCGTTTCAAAAATGGGGCGCAGATGCTCGACGATGTCTTTCTCGCCGCCGATCATCATGCTGTAGCCTTCATCGATGCCCCATACGCCGCCGCTGGTGCCGACATCGACGAAGTGAATGTCTTTCCTGGCCAGGTCTTGCGCATGGCGCATGGCGTTCTTGTAATAGGAATTGCCGCCGTCGATGATGATGTCACCGGGGTCGAGCAGTTCGGAGAGTTTGCTAATGGTGCTTTCGGTCGGGGAACCTGATGGGACCATGACCCACACAGCGCGTGGCGCGTCTAGTTTGCTCACCAGTGCGCTCAGGTCTTTTGCGCCAGTCGCGCCATCAATTTCTGCCTTTTTGATGGCATTCGCATTCAAATCGGTCACGACCAATTCGTGGCCACCTTTTAAGAGGCGTTCCGACATGAACGCACCCATCTTCCCCAGACCAACCATACCTAATTGCATGTTGTTCTCCCGATGTTTTTCTAGTTAATCGGGGCGCTTGTTCCCAAGCGGCCACTGTACTCTGACGAGACGGATCTGGTCGGACTTTCGCTTTACTTATCGTTTATTGATTTTGCAGACATCACTCTAACAAAGTTGCCGCTTAGTCGCTGGTGGGGCCATTATCGCGATACATCATCAAGAAATCGGCTACATCGACCCAATTGCCGTGGGCGATCATCTCGATGTGGGCGTGGGCACTGCTGCTGCGTCCCGTGCTGCCGACGCGGCCCAGTCGCTGTCCAGCATAAATTTGTTGACCTTGCGTCACGAATACGACCGACATATGGGCATAGCCGCTGTAGATGCCCCTGCCGTGGTCGATCAGCACGTAGTTGCCGCGAATTGGCAAATGCCCCGCGAAGACCACGCGCCCACTGGCGATGCTATGGGTGGATTCCCCGGTCGAGGCTTGATAATCCCAGCCGGTGTGCAGCGTGTTGTACGTGCCATTGAAGAGACGCACAGCCCCAAACGGCGATGTAAATTCGCGATTCACTCCCAGGTTGAAGCCGTTCTCATCCCAGAGCACATCTTCGGTAATCTGGCTGGCGATGTCGAAAATGCTACCCAGTTCATTGGCCTCGATTTCCGGGTTGAGGATGCTTTCATCAATGCCGGGGATATCGACGCTTTGCTGAATAAACCCGCCGCTGCTGACTTCCAGGGGGAAGGAGACTGTCTTTTCGTCACCATCTTCATAGATGAACTGCGCCTGAGCTTCGTAGGTGCGGATGGCCTGTTCCATCGGCACACTGACGAAAGCATAACGCGCGTCGTCAATAACGAATGTTGGGTAGGTTGCACCAAAGACGAGGATCTGCCCATCTGCCAGATTCGCGTCGATCAGGCGTACCAGCCCGACCCGACCCTGTTTGAGGTCACTGAAGAAGACATCGATCAATGCTGCCCCGTCATCATATGTGGATATGGGTTCTGCATCCGGGACCGCCTCGGCCTGAATGCGAAGTGCGGCCAGCAAGCACAAAATCAGGCTGACAGACACATGGACGAAAACACTACGACGCATGGTTGCTCCTGCGATGATTAGATGTGGCTATGTAACTGATGGCAGAGTATAAAGCCTGTTGCGCGTCAGTGGCTAGCGCTGCTTTTTGAGCAGCACAATGCTCAAGGGTGGCAGGGTCAGGCTCATACTATTCTCGAAGTTATGCCAGTGCCAGGGTTCGGCATGGCGACCGCCTTCGTTACCGACGTTGGTGCCGCCGTAGAACTCTGCATCGCTGTTGAGCAACTCTTCATAGAAGCCGCTTTCCGGCACGCCAATGCGATAATTCTCGCGTACCATCGGCGTGAAGTTGCATATCACAACGATGAAGTCCTCGCGATCATGCGCATAACGAATGTATGAGAAGGCGCTGTTTTCGGCGTCGTTGGCTTCAATCCACTCAAAGCCTTCGGGTTCGACATCCAGCTCGTATAGGGCTGGTTCTGACTTATAGAGCTTGTTCAGGTCGCGTACCCAGGTTTGTAATTCCTTGTGTGTTTCAAAGTCCAGCAGATGCCAATCGAGACTCCGGGTTTCGCTCCACTCCGCCCATTGGGCGATTTCCGCGCCCATGAAGTTGAGCTTCTTGCCCGGATGCGTGTACTGATAGCCGAATAGCAGCCGCAATGAGGCAAATTTCTGCCACCAGTCTCCCGGCATCTTGCCCATGAGCGAGCCTTTGCCATGTACGACTTCGTCATGCGACAGCGACAGCACGAAGTTTTCGCTGAAGGCATACATCAGCGAGAAGGTCAGCTTGTTATGATCATATCGCCGATAGACCGGGTCTTTTTGCACATAAAAGAGCGTGTCGTGCATCCAGCCCATATTCCACTTGAAGGTGAAACCCAGGCCACCGAGGTAAGTTGGGCGCGAAACCATCGGCCATGCGGTGGATTCTTCTGCAATCGTGACCGCACCCGGGGCCTCAGCATGAATGATGGCGTTGGCTTCCTTCAAGAAGTCGATAGCTGCTAGGTTTTCGTTGCTGCCGTACTCATTGGGGATCCACTGACCTTCTTCTCTGGAAAAATCTAGGTAGATCATGGATGACACGGCATCGACGCGCAGGCCATCAATGTGGAACTCTTTTAGCCAGTAGACCGCATTGGAAATCAGGAAGTTGCGCACTTCGTTGCGGCTGTAGTTGAATATGTAGGTGCCCCAATCGGGGTGCTCGCCCTGACGTGGGTCTTCGTGGCTGTACAGATGGGTGCCATCGAAGTAACTGAGCGCCCAACCATCTTTGGGGAAGTGGGCCGGAACCCAGTCAAGGATGACGCCGATATTGTTCTGGTGGCATTTGTCGACCAGATACATGAAATCCTGCGGTGAGCCATAGCGGCTAGTGGCAGCGAAGTAGCCTGTCACCTGATAACCCCAACTGCCGTCAAAGGGATGCTCGGCAACGGGCATGAGTTCGATGTGCGTGTAGCCCATATCGACCACATATTTCACGAGGTCATCAGCCAACTCGCGGTACGTCAGCCATTCGTTGTCTTCATCGCGCTTCCACGATCCCAGATGTACTTCATAGGTGGCCATCGGTTGTTCAAGCGGGTCGGCGTCTGCGCGTTGGGTCATCCACTCGTCGTCTTGCCATTCATAGGTGCTGAGGTCGACCACGACTGCGCCGGTCTTGGGCCGCATCTCAAAGTGGAAGCCATACGGATCGGTTTTTTCCGCAGTGTAGCCGCGATGGTGTGATTTGATATGGAACTTATAAATCGTCCATTCTTCTAATTCCGGGATGAACAGCTCCCAGACGCCGCTGTTCTCCTGGCGGGTCATGGGGTGCATGCGTTCGTCCCACTGGTTGAAGGGGCCTGTCACGCTGACGCGCTGGGCGTTGGGTGCCCAAACAGCAAAATTGACACCTTTGACGTCATCAACCTCGCGCAGATGTGCGCCCAGTTTTTCATAGACGTTCAGGTGCTTGCCTTCAGAGAACAAATACAGGTCGTACTCGCTGAGCAGCGGCTCGTACGCATAGGGATCGTGCTGTTCGTAAATGTCGCCGTTTTCGTGCGTGACCTTGTAATGATAGGCGACCGGATAGCTGGTTTTGAGGCGGGCTTCATAAAGACCTGCATCATGAATGCGCGTCATTGATGTCGCGCGCGATTTGCCCTCTACTCGGACTTTGACATCGGTCGCGTAGGGTTGGAAGGTACGGAAAATTGTATAGTCATCGCCATCGGCATGCGGTCCAAGTATTTCACTCGCTTGGCCGTGGTTGCCATGAACCAGGGCGTTAATGGCGTCCTGATGGAGCGTGTCAGTCGATTGTGGCATATGCGCAGTCCCGCGTCACTATGAGCAAGTATAAGTCTATATTGCTAGTCTACCGCGATCAGTGCAATGCTTGATGTCAATTGGCGGAAGAATGTGCCAGCAGATGTGCCGGATGGTACTTCTGCACGGATGGTCCATATCCTATCGTCCTGACGACGCAGATACAAGCGACCCTGCCAAGTCTCATCATTTACTTCAAGAATGTAGACGAGTATCAACCAGCGGTAGTTGCCGATGTAGCGTGTGCTGCTAGTGGATACGGCCCCGTCATCCAGTTCGTCGAGTAAGTCCTGGCACGTGTCGATGAGCGAAAGCGGCGCACAATTATCCGGGTAGGCAAAACTGCTATACTCGACTGTGCCGCTTTGGCCCTCATAGCGCAGCCAGCCATTCTCGTCGCTGGCATCATCGCTGGCTTCCCAATCCGCAGGCAGGGTCCAAAACCAGCCATCAGCACTGCTGCTGATGTACGAGGTCGCATCCAGATTGCTGATGACGTCTTTGTTTGTTAGCAAGGTCGCCAGCAGCGTATCGATGCCCTCAGCCTGAGTATGCACGCTAATCAAGTAGGGCGTATCCTCTGCCAGGAAGATGTAGCCATATTGTGTCGCGTCGTAACTTTCTGGGTCCAGGATGCCCACGCGCAGCAGCCAGTCCCGACCCATGCGCACGGGCGTAAAGATGCGGTCCAGCAGCATATTCTGGGTATCACCAACGCGCAGGGCGGCATCGGCCAAAGCCTGTGCTTTAGCGTCAGCTTGTGCCGGATAGATGGCCCATTCTGTGGACGTCAATGCGGCATCCAACAGGGCATTGACGCGCTCACAGCTTGCTGTGTCGCCATCAGGTGTGCTGCTCTCTTGCGCACCCGTTAACGATGGCTGCGTCAGGGAAAGAAGCAGCAGGCCCGCACAGGCCGCTGTACTCCATATTCGGATGATCTGCTTGCGATCAGGAAACATTGCATACCGTAAGAATTGTATTTTGATTCTCTCATTCTAACGCAAAATTTTGCCCCACGCTGCAATTCATGATGCATTGCCTAAGTAAATTGTCAACCAAATTGTAATGTTGAACCTCAATAGCTGAGGTTGGCTTTTTCTAGCGCAATGGATGGCCTCTCGGATTGCAAAACTGGGGCGCGCGATAGATACTTAGGCTGGTAATCACTCAGCAATGGAAGCCAATCTATCTTGACGACACAGGGCCGTTTTATCGCCATTGAAACGGTGGCGCATACGCCGCAGCAAATCCAACACGCCTTGCAACGTGACCTCCATCGGGCGGATGTCCATATCGTGACGACACCATCACTGGGCGATCTTGGTCGCCTGCAGGCTGAGCGTGCCGCTGAGCAGCCCAATTGGCTGGAACGTATTTACGGCGGCCTTGCCGATTTGCATGATTTTGTCGAATGCGAAGGCGGCATCCTGTCACTGATTCAGCAGGGCCAGCATGTGATTTGCATTGGCTATCGGCTGAGCCTGGGTGCGGCCAATCTGCACAGTGATAATCAGTTTGGCTGGTATCAGGTGACGAGTCAGCAGCTACTCGTGCCGGATGTCTCCCTTATAGTAGGGGGCGATGATGCGCAATCGCTGCGGTTGAGCCATCTTTCCGAGGCTGACCCGCAGGCCGAAATCCTCAACGGGATCAGTGAAGATTGGCAGCCCCTCATCGACAAAATCGCCTCGCTGCTGACGACGGATGGAGGTGCGAATTGACCACTCAACTGACCATTCCCGGTAAATTCGTCGTGCTGGAAGGGCTAGATGGGGCCGGAACGACCACCCAATGTGAGCGACTTTGCACCTGGGGACAGCAAAATGACTTCCATACCATCGCCACCCGTGAACCCACTGACAATGGCTGGGGACGTCAGGCACGGCGGGCCTTGCGTGGCGAGCTGCCCCTGTCGCCGCTGGCGCTGGCCTTCACTTTTATGGCCGACCGCGCCCATCATGTCGGCTTGCTCGCGGAACAATCCCAACCCGTAAACAGCCTGATCGTCTCCGACCGTTACCTGTTTTCGTATCTGGCGTATCAGCAAACTGACGCCGCCAAGCCCCTGGACTGGTTCATTGAAACGGCCCAACCGCTGCCGCTGCCCGACCTGACCATCTATATTGATGTCCCTGCCGAGCGCTGTGTGGAGCGTATGCAGTCCGGTCGCAGCCAGGTGGAGCGTTTTGAACGGCTGGCGACGTTGCAGCAGGTCGAAGCGGCTTATGCGCGCGTCATCGATGCTTATGAATCACGCTGTGCCATCGCCTGGATCAATGGTGACCGCCCCATGGATGCTGTCGAAGCCGACGTCATCCAGGCCGTTCAGCACATGCTTGCTGCTGCCGATAAATAGCTCTTGATGCCATAGTCTCCTAAATAGGGGACGTTATCCTTGTTTTTTGCCTGTTGTTTGGCAGCAACCATCAGCCCTGACTTTTGTTAAAATAGAGATAAACCCAAAGAAGGTTGCAACCATGCCCCTGACTTTTGACGAATTTGCAGTACCCACGTTTGAGGAATGGCGCAAAGTGGCAGTCGCCTCTTTGAAGGGTAAACCCTTCGATGCGCTCATCACGGAAACGCTGGAGGGCATTGACCTGCAACCGCTTTATCAAGAAAGTCACATTGAATTGCTCTCGCAGCGGTTGGCCATGCCGTATGCAGATGCCAAATCACGTTCCTGGTATGTCGCCCAGACCCTCGCACCTGGCTTGGATGCCACAGTATACAATCAACGTCTGTTGCACGCGCTGAACAGCGGCCAAACCGCAGTCGCCATTGATTACGATCCGGCAGTTCCCTGGCATAACGAGCTAAGCGACCTCGAAGCGGCCCTGGCGGATGTCGATTGGTCACATGTGCCACTCTATATCCGTACCCATGTCAACGGTTTGCCGATACAGGCCCTCATTCAGGCATCGCGCAAGATTAAAGCCAAAACAGGCTACGTCGGCGATGACCCCTATGCGCTGCAAACCCGTTACAGCGATCCCTTGCCGCTGGCTGCTGCGCTTGATTTTATCGCTGAGGCGACAAATGCTGTTGCTAGGAGTAAATTGGGTACGCTTCTCGTTCGTGGTGATATTTATCAGGACAGCGCGGCACATGCCGTACAGGAATTGGCCTTTGTCATGGCATCGGCTGTGCAGCAAATTCGTGATATGCAGGCGCGTGATGTGCCTGTTGAAGTGGCTATCTCCAAAATGCATTTGCTCATGGCGATTGGGCCGCATTTCTTTATGGAAATTGCCAAGCTGCGTGCGCTCCGCTGGCTGTGGTCGCAAATCGTAACGGCTTTCGGGCTGGACCCGGCTGATTATCCGGCCCGCATTCATGCCCGTTCCGCCCGCTGGAATAAGTCACGCCTGGATGCGCATACCAATCTGCTGCGGACCACGACTGAGGGCATCGCGGCGGCAGTTGCTCAGGTGGAAAGTCTGGACTTGTTCCCGTTTGATGTGCTCACTGCCGATAGCGACCCATCTGCGGAACGATTGGCACGCAATCAGCAGATCATCATCCAGCAGGAGTCGCACCTGGACAAAGTCGCTGATCCAGCGGCAGGCTCGTACTACGTCGAAAGTCTGACCGATCAACTGGCCCAACACGCCTGGACGCTGTTCCAGCAGGCGGAGTCCAAAGGCGGTTTTGCCGAAGTCGTGCAGTCCGGGTGGGTGCAGTCACAGATCAACGACACACGCCAACGTCGTGAGAAGCGCATTGCTACCCGTCAGGATGTACTGGTCGGGGTCAATATGTATGCCAATCTTGATGAAGATGTGCCTCCCGTCAAGCCAGCACCAAGCCGCATCGCATTAGCCGAAACCGACCTTAAGCTGAGCAGTTTTGCTGATACCAAAAAAGCCTTTCGGAAAAGCGCTGCTGTGGGTGAGGTCGCGGCGGCCCTGGGTTTGTGGGTGGCGCCATCGCCCAAAATGGGTTGCCATGCAGCGGCTGCATTCGAAGCACTGCGCGATAACATGGTTGCCTATAAACAAGCGACGGGGCAGGCTGCGCGTGTGTTCCTGATGAACATGGGGTCGCCTGTTTCCTACAAAGTCCGTGCTGATTTCGTGCGTAACTTCCTGGAAGTCGGCGGCTTTGAAGTCATTGACCAGGGGGGCTTCGATACGATTGGCTCAGCGGTCAAGGCGGCGGTCGATTCCAAAGCTCAGGCAGTCGTCATTTGCTCGACGGATGCGCTGTATAAAGACATTGTGGAACCCCTGACCAAGTCGCTCAAACATGCCCAGCCGGATATACGCATCATGCTGGCAGGCTATCCGCCGGATGATGTCACAGACTTTGAGGAATACGGCATGGATGCCTTTATCCACGCCAGCGCCAATATCTACGCAATCAACGAACAGCTTCAAGAATGGCTGGGAGTCGGCTCATGACCCATAATCCCGATTTTTCTAAGATCGAGTACGCACACATCACACCCAGCGCTGACGAACCGAAGCGGACGGGCAGGCCCTGGCAAACGCTGGAACAAATTGGCTTGAAGCCCTTATATACCGTTTCTGATCTGAACGATGTGGACCACCTGGGTTTTATGTCGGGGATGCCGCCCTATATGCGTGGGCCTTATCCGGCCATGTATGCCGTGCGACCCTGGACCATTCGTCAGTATGCGGGTTTTTCCACTGCCGAGGAGAGCAACGCTTTCTATCGCCGCAACCTCGCCGCTGGCCAGAAAGGGCTGTCAGTCGCTTTTGACCTGGCGACCCACCGCGGTTATGACTCCGACAATCCGCGTGTGGTCGGGGATGTCGGCATGGCAGGGGTCGCCATTGATTCCTTGCTGGATATGCAAATGCTCTTTGATGGCATCCCCCTGGACCAGATGTCTGTTTCCATGACCATGAATGGCGC
This sequence comes from Anaerolineaceae bacterium, assembly GCA_002699585.1. Taxonomy (GTDB): domain Bacteria; phylum Chloroflexota; class Anaerolineae; order Aggregatilineales; family Phototrophicaceae; genus Phototrophicus. Next base: position 127,551 of record PABP01000022.1, read on the forward strand.
GGTGCTGCCGATTATGGCCTTTTATATCGTGGCTGCGGAAGAGCAGGGTGTTTCGCCAGACAAATTGGCAGGCACGATTCAGAATGACATCCTCAAAGAATACATGGTGCGCAACACTTATATTTACCCGCCAGGGCCATCGATGCGCATCATCGGCGATATTTTCGCCTATACAGCGGAAAACATGCCCAAGTTCAACAGCATCAGCATTTCCGGCTACCATATTCAGGAAGCGGGCGGCACGGCTGACATCGAATTGGCGTATACGCTGGCAAATGGCCTGGAATACGTCCGTGCGGGTGTGAACGCAGGCCTGGACATCGATACTTTTGCGCCGCGCCTGTCGTTCTTCTGGGGCATCGGCATGAACTACTTCATGGAAATCGCCAAGATGCGCGCCGCACGTTTGTTGTGGGCCAAGATCATCAAGCAGTTCGATCCTCAGGATGAGCGCTCCATGATGCTGCGTACCCACTGCCAGACCTCCGGCTGGAGCCTGACTGAGCAAGACCCTTACAACAACGTCACGCGCACGGCTATCGAAGCGATGGCCGCAGTCCTGGGCCATACACAGTCTTTGCATACCAACGCCCTCGATGAAGCCATCGCCCTGCCGACTGATTTTTCCGCACGCATCGCGCGTAACACGCAGCTTGTTCTCCAACATGAAACAGGCATCACCCATGTGGTCGATCCCTGGGGTGGCTCGTATTATGTGGAATCGCTCACAGCGCAGTTGGCTGAACGCGCCTGGGCGCATATTCAAGAGATCGAAGAACTGGGCGGCATGGCCAAAGCCCTGGAAACAGGCCTGCCCAAGATGCGCATTGAAGAAGCTGCCGCCCGTCGTCAGGCGCAGATTGACAGCGGCCAGGAAGCGATTGTTGGCGTCAACCTGTACCCAACGGATGACCAGACTGTCATCGACATCCGAGAAGTGGATAACGCCTCTGTGCGGGAAGCACAAGTCGCTCGGCTGGCTTACCTACGTGAAAACCGCGATGAAGCCATTGTGCAGTCAGCCCTAGCGGCTCTGACCGACAGCGCCAGAACAGGCGAGGGCAATCTGCTGGAACCGGCGGTGAAAGCTGCCCGCGCCCGTGCCAGCCTGGGTGAAATTTCCAACGCACTGGAATCGGTCTGGGGACGGCATCAGGCGACCATTCGCTCGATTACCGGGGTCTATAGCACAGAATTTGGTGAAAATGATCAGATTCAGCAGGTTCGCGAACTGGCCTCTGCTTTTGAGCAGGTCGAAGGTCGCCGCCCGCGTATCCTGGTCGCTAAGATGGGCCAGGATGGGCATGATCGTGGGGCGAAAGTCATCTCGACCGCGTTTGCTGACCTGGGCTTTGACGTGGACATCGGCCCCCTTTTCCAGACGCCCGATGAAGTCGCGCGTCAGGCGGTAGAGAATGACGTGCATATCGTCGGCATTAGTTCACTGGCTGGTAGCCATAAAACGCTGCTGCCCCAGCTCGTCACGGAACTGGCTCAACAGGGCCGCCCGGACATTCTGGTGGTCATCGGCGGTGTGATTCCGCCTAAAGATTACGACCTGTTGTATGCAGAGGGTGCAACGGCTATCTTCGGACCCGGCACAGTCATTCCGGCAGCGGCGCGTAAAGTGCTCGACGTGCTGCAATCGCAATTGGCCCATAGCTGAATAGCGCGTTGCAATGACTCAGGACCAGCCTGCTCGTAATCGTCGTTTGACCACTTCCGACTATGTAGACGGTGTCTTGGCTGGCGACCGTGCTATTCTGGCACGGGCCATCACCCTCGTTGAAAGCAGCGTTCCGACCTTTATGTCGCAAGCACAAGAGGTCTTGCAAGCGCTGATGCCCCATACAGGGCGCTCGATTCGGGTTGGCGTGACGGGTGTTCCCGGCGCAGGCAAAAGCACTCTCATAGAAGCTCTGGGCCTGATGCTGGTCGAGCAGGGTCACAAGGTCGCTGTGCTGGCCGTTGACCCGTCCAGCACACTCTCTGGCGGTAGTATCCTCGGTGATAAGACGCGCATGGTCTCACTGTCGCGCCATCCGAGTGCTTTCATCCGACCCAGCCCGACGCGCGGCACGCTCGGTGGGGTAGCCAACGCCAGCCGGGAAACCATCTTCCTATGTGAAGCCGCAGGTTATGACATCATCCTGGTGGAAACCGTCGGCACAGGCCAGAGCGAAGTCACTGTGCGTTCAATGGTCGATTTTTTGCTGCTGGTACTGATCGCTGGAGCAGGCGATGATCTGCAAGGGATGAAGAAGGGCACTGTCGAGCTAGCCGATGCCATCGTCATCAACAAGGCCGATGGCGACAATGTTACAGCGGCACAGGCAACGCGCGCCGAGTACGACCGTATGCTGCATATGGCCCGACCGATTACCCCTGATTGGTCCCCACATGCTTATACATGCTCGGCACTGACTAAAGAGGGCATCCCCGAACTATGGGACGTTGTGCAGCAGTTCGTCGCCGTGACGCAAACCAATGGCGTCTTTGCTGAGCGTCGTCAGCAGCAGCTTACTAACTGGTTGGATGACCTCGTTCGTCAACAAGTGCTAACCGCTTTTTTCAACCATCCTGATATTCAGCATGATCTGTCGGACCTGCGCCAACAGGTGCTTGCGGGTGACATCACGGCCCAGGTCGCTGCTAGACTTCTCCTGCGCTGGCTGAACCTCACCCCGCCTGAGAAATCTTAAATTTTACTGCACCCTCGTTAGCGTCTTTATACCCCTTGTTTGGGAAGAATACGGCGGTATCGTTTGGTTGGAACTTTTGATTTTCACAATTTAGCATTTTTTGGTGTCACCTTTTTTGCAAAAAAGGTGACAAAACACAAAGATCATAAATGTGAATGCAAGTTAGTTATCAGGCCACTTGATAGCCACCACACCCCCAATTTGCTATCATAGAAGCCAGCGTCGTTAGACGTCGGGCGCAGGGGCTTAAAAATCCTCACACCGCGCCGATAGCAGTTAAACGGAGCACCATATGCAAGTTAATTCCAATAATTTTGTCTCCTTAGCAGAAATTGCGATTCATAACCCAGAACTACAGGATGCCGTATCTGATGGTACGCGCCGCGCCTATGACAAACGCGCCAATTCCATGTTTGCCGATAGCAACGAACAGGGCGAGGCCATGCGCCATCAGGCATTTGAAGCCAAACGGCGTGCCCTGCGCAACCTGCCCGATCTGCTGGAAAAAGCCGAGTCGAATTTGCTTTCTAACGGCTTTAAGGTGCTGTGGGCAGTCGATGCCGACGAGGCCAATCGTCAAGTACAGGCTATTCTCAAGGACCATGAGGCCTCGACGGTCATCAAAAGCAAGAGCATGCTGACCGAGGAAATCGGCCTTAACCACATTCTAGAAGATAGTGACATCCGCGTGGTGGAAACGGACCTGGGCGAGTACATCATCCAACTCAATAATGAACCACCCAGCCACATCGTCGCCCCAGTCATCCACAAAACCAAAGCGGAAATCCGTGACATTTTCATCCGCGAAATCAACATGGAATATACTGATGATGCTGGGGAGATGGTGGCCTATGCGCGTAAAATGCTGCGCCGCGACTTCCTCAATGCCGATGTGGGTATCTCCGGTGGCAACTTCATCATCGCGGAAACAGGCAGTCTGGGTCTGGTCATGAACGAAGGCAATGGCCGCATGTGTACGACCATGCCCAATGTCCATATCGCGCTGGTTGGCATTGAAAAAGTCATCGAAAATCTGGAAGACTATGCCACGCTCGATCAGGTGTTGACGCGCAGCGGCACCGGCCAGAACCTGACGGTCTATACCAACATCATCAATGGCCCCAGTCGTGAAAGCGAGGTCGATGGTCCTGATGAGGTATACGTCATCTTCGTCGATAATGGCCGCAGCGAGGTCTATGGCACCAAATACACAGAAGCGCTGTCCTGCATTCGCTGTGGGGCTTGCCAGAATGCCTGCCCGGTCTATCGCAGTGTTGGGGGGCACGCTTACGGTTGGGTCTATGGTGGCCCGATTGGTGCGGTGTTGACGCCGTTGTACACGGGCCTGGAAAATGCCACACCCTTGCCGCATGCCAGTAGCCTATGTGGCTCCTGTAAGCAGGTCTGCCCTGTAGATATTGATCTGCCACGTATGTTGCTCGACCTGCGCTACGACCTTGTTCATGAAAAAGTCGATAACAAGTGGCAGCTTGGCCTGCGTGGCTGGGCGATGGGCATGCAATCGCCACTGTTGTACGGCATGGGCGCAAAAGCCGCCCGAATGGGTCAAAAGCTCATGGGCGATAATATGCCCGGCGTGCTCGGCAACTGGACCGAATACCGTGATTTCCCGGATTTTGCACCCAAGTCATTCCATGAAATGTGGCAGGATCGCCAGAAGGGCAAGTTACAATGAGCAGTCGTGAGAAAATCTTAGGCCGCCTACGGGCCGCTCAAAAGCCCTTCACCGACATTCCGCCTGTGACGCAACCACGCCATATGGTCCCAGATGTTGTTGATATGGGGCCTGCCGAACTTCAGGCGCGTTTTATGGCCGAGCTGGAACTGCTTGGGTGTACCATTTACCGTCCAAGTGACAATCAGGATGCGCTTGACCATATCATCGCCCATATTGGCGATGCTAAGCAGGTACTCAGTTGGGATGATGCCCATCTGCCTGTGACTGGCCTGAGCGCTGCGCTGAAAGAAGCTAGCATCGACGTCATGCCTTTTAACGATGGCGAAGCCTATGTGGGTATCACCGGGGCAGATGCCGCCCTGGCTGCAACGGGCAGCGTGATTGTGTCATCCGGTGCGGGCAAATTCCGCACAGCGTCATTGCTGCCGGATATTCATATTGCGATTGTTGATGCCAACAAGCTCGTCGCTGACTTTGAAACCTGGATCGCTAACCAGCGCGAACAGGGCTTGTCGGCTTTCCGCGAGAGCAGCAACACAACCATCATTACCGGGCCGAGCAAAACAGCCGACATCGCTCAGATACTCATTAAGGGCGCACATGGACCGCGTAAATTGCATGTCGTCCTGGTGAACGCTGCCGTTAGCTAAGTGCTGTTTCAACTAAGTGCTGCTCAGGCGATGAAAATCGTCCTTTAGAGTGGGGTAGAGTCCGCAGAATTGGCTGTACCCCGCTTCATATAATGGGACGATGCTGGCATTCGGCGTGATGATCTGGCGTTCTGTCTTTATGAGATCTGCCGCTGCTGCATAATCCTTCAGTTCCCCTGTGCCGATAGCCGCCAGCAGCGCAGCGCCTGTCGCGGTCGCTTCTTCCACCTGGCTGATTTCAATCGGCTTACCTAAAATATTCGCCAGCGTTTGATGCCAAATCGGATGGGCCATCGCGCCGCCGCACCCGGTAATCGTGCGCTGTGTATCGCTATCAGGCATGGCTAGCTCCAAAATTTGCCGCAGCCCATAGCACACGCCCTCAATGACCGCCCGTGCCATGTGGTTGCGCCCATGCCGATGCGTCAGTCCGATGAATGCCCCGCGCGCCTGCGGATCGATTAGTGGTGCGCGCTCCCCGTACAGATAAGGCAGGAAGATCAAACCCTCCGCGCCTGCGGGTTCAGATTCTGCTGCATGGGCGATGCGCTCATAGCCAGTTGCTTCGTCGAGCGCGAACAGATCACGCAGCCAGCGCAGAGATAATCCCGCCGATAGCATTGCTCCCAGTACATAGATCGTATCTGGCACAGCGTGATTAAAGAGGTGCAGTCGCGGGTCAGCCGCTGGACGATCTGCCATCCGATAGGGAACCAGTATTTGGCCGCCGCTGCCAATCGTAATCGAGGCATCCTGCGCGCGGGTAATGCCATTGGCGACTGCCTGCACGGGTTGGTCGGCGCACCCGGCTACCACTGGAATGCCGACTGGCAGGTTGGTTTCCTCGTTGGCTTGGGGCGTGACATGGCCGATGACCGCGTGTGATGCTGATACGGCGGCCAATTTGTGCCGGGGCAGCCCCAACTTCTCGATAATGGGTGTCGCCCAATCACCGCTGCTGATGTCCAGCAGCCCGGTTGAGGCTGCGTCGGTGATGTCCGTGCCCAGGGTTCCCGTCAGCCGATAGCGAATGTAGTCCTTTGGCAGCATGATTGTTGCCGTTTTTTCCAGCACTTCCGGCTGGTGTTTCGCCAACCAGACCAGCGTTGTGATCATAAAGCCACTCATGGGTAGGGTTCCGGTAGTGGCGACGTACGCATCCTGGCCAATTGTCTCCAAAATGTGCTCGGTCATGTCGCCGCCGCGCTGGTCCGCCCAGATGATGGCCGGATGGACTGGCTCACCATCTACACCTAGCAGTACCGTGCCGTGCATCTGGCCCGTCAGGCCGATAGCCTTAATAATGCTAATATCCATCTTTTTATGAAGAGTTTGTACACATTGTTGTACAGCTTTCCACCAATCCGTGGACGCTTGATGGGCGAAACCTGCTTGGGGATGATGTACCGGGTACGGTATACTAGACTTCGTCACGAGGCGACCATCGGTGCTATCGATAGCAACGACTTTTGTGCTCGATGTGCCGATATCAATGCCAACAAAGTAGCTCACGTTGATCTCCTTTTTACCAGTCCAATAAATGTATCGTTTATTCGATGATCCAGGCAACTGTAGGGGATGTCTGTTTCTTGCTAGTTGTGTGTTTTGAATTTGCCTCCTGACATAGGCTATATGACATTTGTCTGTGATATATGTGACGATTTGCACTAATCTATGGTTAATGTCATATTGGGTATGATTTACTGTTGGGCGACTGTAAGTTGGCTCAACTCAATTTTTTCCAATGAACCACAAATAAAGGGGGGACGATGCGTTCTGTACGGATCGTTTTGCTGATTCTGTCAATATCTGTATTGGCTGCTTGTGGCCGTGCCTTACCTGACGAGACGCCGGCTTCAAGCGCGGCATCTTCGGATACCTCAACAACAACTGAGGCGACGCCAACCGAGGCGGCTGTCGTGGAACCGACGGCTGAAACCTCAGGCGATGCTGCGTCCGAAGCCGCTGCTACTGAAGATACAGCAACTGACGAAGCAACCACTACCGATAACACTGATACTACGGACGAGGCATCGACGGATGTTGTGGATACCAGCGCATCTGACCCGATTGCTGAGGCCGTCAGCTTGGCAAGCGCATCCAATGGCGATACGCTCTTCCATGAGATGACGTCGACGGGCTTTGCCTGTTCGAGTTGCCACAATGTCGACAATGAAGATCGTCTGGTTGGCCCTGGTATGTTGAACGTGGGTGCTCGTGCCTGGGAACGTCAACCCGGTGTCTCTGCACCTGCTTATCTTTATAACTCCATCCTCCATCCCAATGACTATCTTGTTGAAAGTTACCCAGAGAATGTCATGCCGGCTGTTTATGCAGACGTCTTCTCTGAGAGTGAAATCTATGACCTTGTTGCCTATCTGATGACATTGGGTGATTCTGGACAGCCGCCAGCGGTTGCAGATGCGGGTTCCGCTGACGCCCAATCAGAAGAAGCCACACCAGTTGAAGATACATCGGGCGAAGCAACACCCAGTGACGAAGCGACTGAGGCACCTGCAGATGAGCCTGTCGCTACCGAAGCGCCTGCTGAGGACGTTACACCGGAAACCATCGTCGTGACCCAGGTTGTGGTCGTCACTGCGACGCCCGGTGCTGATGAAGCCGCTGCGGGTGAAGAAACCCCGGCAGAAGCAACTGAAGAAGCACCGCCAGAACCGACACCAACGCCAACACAATCTTATGTGGTGACGCTTGACGGCCTGGGTTGGGGCGTTCCGGTGGTCGGTGAACAGCTTTACAACACCGCTTTGATTGATGACATGGCTTGCTCTGATTGCCACTATGCGGATTCCGACGAAGTACTGGTCGGGCAGGGCATGATTGGCTTGACAGAACGTGCCCAGGAAGCCGGACAGCAGACCCAGACCTATGCCTATCAGTCCATCGTTAATCCAGATGTCCATCCTGATCTGTCGCGTGATTATGTGGATGTGCTATCGGACGCCGATATTGCGGATCTCGTCTCCTATATGCTGACCCTGCGTGAAGGTGGGGCCTCAGCGGAGGAAGACTCGATTGGGTTGTTGGTCGCTAATGCGGACGTCGCTCACGGTGATACCTTGTTCCATGAGATGACATCGACTGGCTTTGCCTGTGCGACTTGCCACAATGTCGATACAACCGATATGCTCGTTGGCCCGGGCTTGTTGGGCATTCCAGAACGTGCGGGAGAGCGCGTCCCCGGTGAATCCGCCGAGCGCTACCTGTATAACTCGATTCTGCATCCCAATGACTATATCGTCGAGACTTTCCCGGAATCGGTTATGCCGCAGACCTATGCGGATGTCTTCAGTACAAGTGACATCTATGATCTGGTCGCCTACTTAATGACCCTGGGTGAGTAATCACCCAGGTCATCTTGGCATGACCTGTCAGTAACTGCTTTCAAAAATGGGCAATATGTCGTAGCAAAGAGTTCCCACTTTATCTTGAGGAGGTAAGCGTATGGAAAAGCCAGTGGATGATGTTGCACAAACATCGGCAGAGGCCACACCTGTGATCAGTGAACACAGCGGCGAGCACAACGACGAATACAACGAGACACTTTATGAGAATTACGGTGTTCCGCGTGGGGCGGTAGCGTTCGTGGTCCTGATCTTCATTTTCTATGTTGGATACTTTTTCTTAACCTGGTACGAAGTCTTCGTAGCGCGCTCGGTTGGAGGTTAGATTAAGCCATGCATATTGAAAGATACGAAAAGCTCTGGATTTATGCCTTCGTCATCATGCTGGCGGTGTTTGTTGCTGCCCTGATGGCTGGTGCAATCCTCTTTAACGTGCGTGTACCCGGTTCTGCAGGTTTGATTAACCCGGCGAACCTCGATGAAACTGCATTCGCCAACCCCGGCATCCATGATATGGGTGATGGGAACTACGAAGTTTACATGGTGGCGCGTATGTGGAGCTTCCAGCCGTCAGAGATTGTCGTGCCGGAAGGCGCACATGTCACGTTCTATGTGACCAGTGCAGACGTCACGCACGGCTTCATCATTGAGCATCACAACGCCAATCTGGAAGTCCTCCCCGGTGTAATCGGCGTGACCAATACGACCTTTAATACACCTGGTACGTTTAAGCTGCAATGCCACGAATACTGTGGGCGTGGCCATCAAATGATGCACATTGACATTATTGTTGAAGAAACTGAAGTAGCCCTCGCGGCGAATGAGGAGTAGTTGAGCATGCAATCTGTCAAACCTGCACTGCAATCGACTGAAAACGACGGGCGTGCCTTCCCGCTGTTATCGACGATTGCCAGTGAAAAGTGGTTCATAGGGGCACATATCTTCGTCGCATTGGCTGCGCTGTCCATCGGTATTTTGCTTGGCCCATATCAGGCATTTCGCCGCGCACCAGCCTTTTTGCTACAAATTGATTTACCGGTTTTCTCTTATTACTATCAGGCGCTCACGGCACATGGCGTGCTGAACGCGCTGGTCTTCACAACCTTCTTCATCATGGGGTCGAGCTACTTTGTTGTCCAGCGCTCGCTGCAACGGCCTTTGAAGAGCATGCAAGCTGCCTGGGTTGCTTTCTGGCTCATGACGGTCGGCCTGTTGATGGCAGCGTTTGCAATCATCACCGGGCAGGCCAGTGTGCTCTACACGTTCTACCCGCCGATGCAAGCTGAATGGACTTTCTATCTGGGACTGGCATTGGTCATCGTCGGTACCTGGGTGGGTCTGGCGGATGTCTTCGCCACATATTTTGACTGGCGCAAGGAGCATCCCGGCCAAAAAGTACCGCTGGCTGTCTATGCGATCCTGTGTAACTTCGCCATGTGGTTCACAGCCTCGTTGGGTGTTGCCATTGAAGTGCTATTCATGCTGTTGCCGATGTCGCTTGGCTTGATTGATACGACCGACGTTCAAGTGGCGCGTATCCTATTCTGGTTCTTTGGCCATCCGCTGGTGTACTTCTGGCTGATCCCGGCTTATGTGTCCTGGTACACGATGATGCCCAAGCAGTTAGGCGTGCGTCTGTTCAGCGATACGATGGGCCGCGTCGTCTTCCTGATGCTGATGATCTTCTCTATCCCGATTGGTGTCCATCACCTGTATGTTGATCCAGGCGTCAGCGAAGCGGCTAAGTTCATGCATGCGCTGCTGACCTTCGTTGTCGCTGCGCCTAGCTTGCTGACTATCTTCAACCTGGCTGCGACACTAGAGCGGTCGGGACGCAAGCGCGGGGCTACGGGCCTGTTGGATTGGATGTGGAAGCAGCCCTGGGGTAATCCGGTCATTGTTTCGCAGTTTGGTGGCATGATCCTGTTCATCTTCGGTGGCATCACTGGCATCATGAACGCTTCCTTTAACCTGAACGTCGCGCTGCACAATACCACCTGGGTCGTGGGCCACTTCCATACCACTGTAGGTGGCGCGGTCTTCATGACCTACATCGGCATGTTGTACTGGATGCTGCCGATGTTGCGCGGACGCAAACTGTTCTGGCGCTGGGCGGCCACGTTGCAAGCCTATCTGTGGTTGGGCGGCATGCTCATTTTTGGTGGTTCGATGGGGCGTGCTGGCCTTGAAGGCGCTATTCGCCGTACGGACCTGGCGGGGCAGGGTGCCTATATCTCCGATGCTGTCGCTCCCTGGCTGAATATGTCGGCATTCGCGGGCTTCTTGCTGCTGATTAGCGCTGTTCTTCTGTATGTGGTCGTCATTGGCACGCTATTCTTCTCCAAGGAAGAATCCGAGAATGTTGCGCCGCTGGCGACAGAAGGTCCGAAAGACGAATATGCTCCCGGTATCTTTGAAAAATGGAACCTGTGGGTTGTCGTCATTATTGGGTCGAACATCGTGATGTGGCTGCCTGTGCTGCTCAGTGCCGTTGATCTTGTGAATGGCTTCTGGGCTGTGGGTAATCCGGGAGCTGCCCGATAACTATTTGTCGTTTATATGATGGGGCCGATCATGTCCTCAAGTGAACAAATTGGCCAGACCATTATTGAGGAGAGGCATGTAGACATGCCTTTCCTCTTTTCTCTGGCTGCGATGTTTGCCATCATTGTTGGCATCATCCTTTTTATCTTTAGTCTGGCTTATGTCGATGACATTGAAACGCTAAAAAATGCGCCTGATCTAATCTGGGCGTTTGTCTGTGGTCGACCTAATGACGCGAACATCGTTGTACCATTGGTCATGACACTGAGCGTGTTGTCGCTTGTCACCAGTGCGATCCTCTTTGCCTTTAGCCGCTACCTCAAACACCGCGATTTACAACGTCCATAACGTCCTGTGAGATGAATAATATGAATGAAATCGGGGCCACAGAGAAACGCAAGAATGGCTCACTGCCCTGGAAGTCCTTAGCTGTTGTGTTTGTTGTCACTCTCGTCATTTCAGGCGTCGTCATCTTTTTTGTGCTGCAATCTGTTTTGCAGCTTGATGCCAATAATCAATATAATTCGGTCGTCTTGGAAAATAACGGAGGGGTGCGTGATATTACCCCGCCGCGTGATCTTCAGGACTTCACCCTCACCTCAAATTCCGGCGAGCCTATGAGCTTGAGTGATTTCCAGGGCAAGCCATTGCTATTCTATTTCGGCTATACGCATTGCCCGGATGTCTGTCCAATCTCACTCAACGATATGATGAAAGTCCGCGAATTGCTCGGCGACCAAGGCGATGATGTCAATTATCTGTTTATCAGTGTCGATGGTGAGCGTGACACACCCGAGATTCTGAATAACTTCTTTGAAATGCGGTCTGTTGAGGATGTGATGGTTGGCATGCAGGGTGATGACGAGGTATTGGCGCGTGTGGGTTCAGACTATGGACTTTACTATGAGCTGCAAGAACCGGATGCTAATGGTTACTATGCTGTCGATCACACAGCCAATATGTATTTGCTAAATCCAGAAGGGCAGCTCTTGTCGATCCTAGCTTATGGAACGGAACCAGACCTTATCGCGGAGCGAATCCAGAAGTTGCTTGATGAATCGTGACCCAATTTTAGGCACTCATCCTTGACAGTTTTGAAGCCTGCTGATACTATTTCTATAGTAGTTTTGGGGGCGTGGTGTAGCGGTTTAACATGCCACCCTGTCAAGGTGGAGATCGCGGGTTCGAATCCCGTCGCTCCCGCTCGTGTATACTTCAGAGTCAGCTTCGGCTGGCTCTGTTGTATTTTCGCCCAAAACCACGTGGTAATCTGCTTTCAAAGTAATAGCAACAACTCGATCATCTTCAACATAAACGCGCTCTACAATGAGTTTGATAAGCTCATGTTGCCGTTGTGGATCACTAGCTAAAGCTTCCCAATGTGAACTGAAGTTTTCCAACATATCAGCGGCACATATGCGACTTGAGCAAGGTTCAGTTCCTTGCAGGCATCTAAAATACCGTCGACTTCCGGCTGTCGATGAAGCAGATTGTACTGAACCTCATCTAAAGCCCTTGTTTGATCGCGCAATTGCACGCGATGAATTATCGCCGCAAACAGATCTCCAACTGCTGTTCGAGATGCTTCTGGGCGTGCTTTTTGTCCGTGTTTATGTGTTGGGAGAATCGCTTGATTCAACGCTAGCGGAACGGATTGTTGATCTGTTGTTGTCTGGCGGGGCACTATCCCTGCCTGAGAAGAGTAAAGTCGTTATAATGTGCTGGAGTGACTTTTCTTCCTTTGATTTCTCCTTTTATTGCTCAATGGGGTTGAAAGCCTTCTCTATTTTAAACCCTCGATATGTCTCACCAAAATGATACGGAGGAGACCACCTCTCCCCCGTCCACTTGAAGTCTTTCTGGTATTGGATTATGTGTTAGGAATCATCCCTCACGATACCATTCGGTCCTAGAAGATAACGTTGCTCATGCGTCAAATCACCATCTTCCAACTGCACGACCATCGCCACCTGGATGAGTTCGCCGCTAGCGTTGCTGTTGTTGTAGTCACCCTGAACGCCTGCATAGTCAACCGTGCCCGTATCGAACCAGCGTTGCAGGTCATCGGCACCGTTGCCAGCCGATGCCAACCCTTCAGCGATGAGGTTCAGGCCATCGAAGTATAGTGCTTGTACCTGTGTCGGTAGCCCATCATAGGTTTCTTCATAAAGATCCTTGAAGCTCTCGCTTGCCGTGTCATCCATCAAATCGGACCATAAGTTGAGTTCGTACAGGTCAATGTCGGACTGTGTGGATAGGCTCAGGATGGTGTTGGCGCTGCTATCCCCATACAGGTAGATGACATTGCCGCTCCACTCGGTTGCTGACAGGTCATCCAGCAGACTTTGCAGCACATCAAAGCGATCCGCAACTATGACCACATCCGGTTCTTCAGCTTCAATATCCGCAGCGATCTCCAATGTATCAAGTTCGACCACATCATGGCTGCGGTTCAGCACCACGTTGACATCGTCAGTATCGCTCAAGTCTTCCAGCATGGCTTCGACCGCCGTATTGGCGTAGTCGGCATCCGCGCTGACGATGGCGAAGTCGGTTGCTTCCAATTCTTCGATAGCGAATGCCGTTGCGATCTTAGCCAGCGTGGCATCATTCGCCCGTAGCTGGAACAAATACGACGAGGCATCGGCATAGCGGCCATCGATGCCACTGCTTGTCAACAGGAGCGGCGTATCCAGATCAGCCAGAGCAGGCAGCAGGGCGTTGGAATCTGGGCCGAGGATAGCGACCGCGCCTTCTGCACGCAGTTCGGCAATGGCCTGCGTGACATCTTCCTGATTGCCGACTGCCTTGTAACTCACTTGCAGCCGATAGAGGTCATTGCCCGTGGCTTCGATGCCGCCCGCGTCGTTGATGTCTTCAATGGCCAGGTCCACGCTCTGACGGATGGCGGTTGCCCGGTCTGCGTTGAGGTTGGCATCAGGGAGCAGGACCCCGATGCGCACGGTTTCGACACTTTGGGCGCTGATAGCTATGCTGGTCATCACCAGGACGATTAGCAAAATGAGGTGACGTGTTACTTTCATGGGGTTGGTTCTCCTGTTTTTAGTTGATGTCATTATTCGTAGCGCAACGCTTCGATAGGGTGTAGCCGTGCGGCGCGGGTAGCCGGGTAAAGTCCGAAGAAGACGCCCACCAGCACCGAGAATCCCACGCCGAGCAAAACCGATTGCGGCGTGATATAAGCTGAAATCAGCCCGGTTTGGTTGATAGCGAATGCAGCCAAGGTGCTGACGATGATGCCGATGATGCCGCCAAGCGTACTCAGGACGATGGTTTCAATAAGAAATTGGCCGACGATATGGTGATATTTGGCCCCGACCGCTTTACGCAGCCCAATTTCACGGGTGCGTTCCGTCACCGATACCAGCGAGATATTCATGATGCCGATACCACCCACGATCAATGAAATGGCGGCTACAGCACTCAGGAAAATCGTCAGAATATCCGTGACCTGGCCGACGATGTCCAGCAAATCATCCTGGCTGATAACGGTGAACGTGTCTTCTTCATTCAGGCCAATGTCATAGCGATCTCGCATGAGGTCCTCAACATCGTTCCTCACCTGGTCGATATCATCCGACGTGGCTGCTGATAGGGTGATGGCCGTGACTGGGTTATTGGTCCCGCCGCTGGTTTTTGCGCCAAACAGCGTCCGATAAGCTGTGTTGATGGGTACATATACCGATGAACTTCGATTGGGCATCATGCTGCTGCCGATACTTTCGCTAACGCCCTTCACTTCAAAACGGATGCCATTGATGCGCAGGCTGCGGCCTACCGGGTTCAATTGGCCGAACAAGTCCTCAGCCGCATTGCTATCAATGATGACCACGCGCTCGGCATTGTCGTTATCCGTCTGCGTAAAAAACGTGCCCAGTTCCATGTTAATGGTCAACACATCGACCACTTGGTCGGACGTGCCAATGACGCTGGCGACGATGGTGCTGTCTTCGTAGGTCACTTGGCCGACACTAGCGTACTGCGGTGCGACGCCCAGCATGTGGTCGATGTTGTCTTCAATGGCCTCGACATCATCAAGCGTAAAGGCATCGCTACCACTCGCCTGCCGGAAGTCCGCACCAGGCAGGACCGCCACGACATTCGACCCGGCCCCTTCGATTTCAGCCGAGATGGCGTTCTGTACGCCTTCGCCGATAGATACCAGCGATACGACCGCCGCCACACCGATGATGATGCCCAACATGGTCAGCAGTGAGCGCAGCTTATTGGCCATCAACGCGCTAAAAGCCACCTGGAGATTTTGTCGAAACGTCATGCCGTCACCTCCTTTTCGTCAATGACAGTCGTCTCGTTGGCTGCGTGCTGCTCATCCCACAGCCGCGTTAATGACTCTGGCATGTCATGTAGCAGGCCATCGCGCAGATAGATACAGCGCTCGGTCTGGATCATGATTTCTGGATCGTGGGTCACGACCACCAGTGTGATGCCTTCGTTACGATGTAAATCTTTGAACAATGTCATGATTTCGTCGCCCGTTTCTGTATCCAGATTGCCCGTGGGTTCATCCGCCATGATGATCGACGGATTGGATACCAGCGCCCGTGCAATTGCGACGCGCTGCTGCTGCCCACCGGATAGCTCGGTTGGTTTGTGCTTGACGCGGTCGCCCAGGCCGACTGTTTCCAGGGCGGCTTGCGCTCGTTCGCGCCGTTCACCGACGTCCATCCCGGCATAGATCAGTGGCAGGGCGACGTTGTCCAGCGTGGACATATTCGATAGCAGGTTAAACTTCTGGAAGACGAACCCGATGCGCTGGTTACGGATGTCCGATAGCTTGCTTTCCGGCAACTGGCTGACGGCTTCGCCATCCAGCAGATACTCGCCGCTGGTCGGTGTGTCGAGCGCACCCAGCAGGGCCATGAGCGTACTTTTACCGCTGCCGCTCGGCCCCATGATTGAGACCATCTCGCCTTCGTTCACCGTGATAGAGACGCCCTTCAAGGCTTGGACTTCGGTTTCGCCCATTTTGTAGACTTTGCGTAAATCGTGTGTTTCGATGACAGCAGTCGCATTCATGGCTAGTCCTCCACAATGACGACCGTTTGACCGGCCTGCACATCACCCTCGATGACGATGTAACCATCCGCGCTGTAACCTGGGGTGACGGCGACATCACGGTCGGTATCGCCAGTGCGTACCGTGACGTACTCGCCTAGCTCATTATTGCGTTGGATCGCCCGCCGCGGCACGATGTACACGCCTTCTTCAACCGCTACGAAGATGTTGACATCAGCGCTCATACCCAGGCGCAGGGCCGGGTCAACTTCGGTCAGGTCGATGCGCACTTCATAGTTGGTGATGCCCTGTACGCTGTTCGCTTGCGGGGAAATGCGGGCGACCGTGCCCATAAGCGTGGTTTCGCCCAAAGCATCCAGGCTGATTTCTGCGGTCTGGCCCACAGCCACATTGACCACATCCAGTTCATCGACCTGGGTCAAGACATGTAGTTGGCTCATATCAGCCAGCGTGATGGCCACGGTCCCGGCCCCAACCTGTTGATCTTCCACAATGGCGACGTTTGTTACCAGGCCATCAAAGGGCGCGACCAGTGTCGCGTCATCCAGGCGCATCTGGGCTTGCTCAAGCTGAATTTCCGCCGTGTTAAGTTGTGACTGAGCCGCTTCCAGGCCGCTCATATTGCTGCTGTTCTTCTCAGAAATACCGCATTGGGCCAGTGTGACGTCATAGTTGGTCTGGGCATTGCGCAGGGCTTTGCCCGCCTGGGAATCGGTGTCAGCGACGAAATTTGGGTCCACTTCATAACCGGCTCGCACGTAATCGTCATAGGCATCCTGGGCCGCTTCCAGACCATCTTCAGCCGTGGCGACCCCAGCACAGTTGACCAGGACCTGTTCGTCACTGATCTCTAGCATGAGTTGGGCATTGGCCAGGTTGGCCTGCGCCGCATGGACGACTTCCTGTGCCAGTGCAACTTGTAGTTGCAGGCTGGTGGTGTCTAGTGCTGCCAGCACATCGCCTGCGCTGACGGTATCGCCCATCGACACATTAACGGTGGCCACTGTCTCAGCGACGCCGAAGTTCAGGTACAGTGTGCGCTCCGGGGAAATGATGCCGGTGCCATCGACCACAACGTTAATATCCTGTTGTTCAATCTCGGCCAGATTGTCATTGCTTTGGGCATTGGCTGGCATCTGTGTGAAGATGGCAGCCGCGCCAACAAGAATAATCAGGAGGCCAACGGGAATGCCGTATTGGAGTACTCGTTTCATTGGAACTAGCCTTTGCGTCCTTTTGATTGATGCATGTGGGTTTGGTGTATAGTGCTTCTTTCGAGCATGTCCAGTGAACCAGAATGCGGACGCCAGCCGTAGTGAACAGCATCATAGGCCCTTATGAAAACTTCATGTCGTCATATGACAATGTCACATGACGAGGTGACACGTCGTACATGACGACACGCTCTATAATGAGGTAGGGTTTAGCTATCCAGATGGGGATGATCTAGATGAGTAAGAAACGCGACACAGCATGACCTATCCACTCGAAAAAAATCTACTGCGTACATTTCGTGGTTTTTTGGCCCTTCGCCTTTTTTTCTCTGTTACGGCTTTTTTTGTGAGCGAGACGAAAACGCATACTCCGTTACTCACAGCGATTGGTCTGGTTGTGAGTGCTGCGATTTTGCTCTACCTTAGCCTGGACATCCTGCGAATCTCGCTGCGTGAGGTCTACCTGCCGATTGCCTTATTTGCCATTACGTTTGACCTCATCCTGGAGCAGCGCCTGATCCAACTGACGCTGGCCCAGATGGATTTATCGTTCGAGCGAAATATTCTGCAGTTTATGGAGCCTTTTACGCTGCCCGGTATTGAAAATGCCACCATACCCTTATTGGCTATATTGGCGTCGACGGCCCTTCTCTTTGTGCCGCTTGTCTTGCTGAGTTGGCAGTATCGTTTTCGCAGTGTCGTCGTTTTCACTGTAGGGGCTACCATACTGGACTTTTCCCTGCTGGTGGCTTTTAGTCCGTATGCTCGCTTTGACATCCCCATAGAAATTTTGGGCGTGCTGGTGCGTGATACATCCTTCATCATCGTAGGCTTCATCGTGACCCGAATCATGACAACCCAGCGCCAGCAGCAGGCCGAGCTGGCCGATGTCAATCGCAAGCTGATGGCTTATGCCACCACCCGCGAGCAGCTTTTCATCACCCAGGAACGCAATCGGCTGGCCAGGGAACTGCACGATACACTCGCGCATACCCTCAGTGCCGTGACAGTCAAACTCAATGCGGTCCAGGTCATCTGGGAAAGCGACGATGACCGCGCCAAAATCATGCTATCGGAAGTCATTGATACGCTCAACGTGGGTAATGCGGAAACACGCCGTGCCCTGCGTGACTTACGTGCCTCGCCCCTGGATGATATGGGCTTACTGCTGGCCATTCAGCACCTCGCGGAGACCTCCGCCCAGCGTGGTGATTTTTCTCTTGATTTGCAGCTACCGGAGCATATCCGCCAGTTCAGTACCGACCTGGAACAGGCCATCTATCGCATCTGCCAGGAAGCCCTGGCCAACATCGTCGAACATGCCAACGCTAAACACGTCAACCTCAAGCTGACCTATGCCGACGCACTGCTCGAACTTAAGATTGTGGACGATGGCTGTGGGTTTAATATAGATGAGGTGGCTACAGATCAGCACTTTGGCATTACAGGCATGCAGGAGCGTGCCGCCATGATTAACGGCAAACTGCACCTGAATAGCGGCATCAATCAGGGAACAACGATTGTTTTACAGGTAAAGGGTGACTCGTGATTAGCGTACTGATTTGTGATGACCAGGCCATCGTCACTGAGGGCTTGCAGGTCATCCTCGATAGCGACCCGGAAATCGAAGTCGTCGCCATCGCCCAGGATGGCGCTCAGGCTATTGAACTCGTGGAAAAACACAAGCCGCATATTGTCCTCATGGACCTCAAGATGCCCGGACTCAATGGCATCCATGCCACGCGCCACATTCGCACCCACTTTCCGGGCGTTTTCGTGCTGGTGCTGACGACTTATGATGCCGATGAATGGGTATTTGATGCCATCCGTAGTGGGGCATCCGGCTATCTGCTCAAGAACACCGCCCCCAAAGACTTGATAAAGGCCGTCAAACAGGTTGTTGCTGGCCAAACCCCCGTTGACCCGGAAGTCGCTGGCAAGCTCTTTAAGCATGTCAGCCACGCGGAAAGCAGTTTTGCTTCGGCGACAGCCGCCATTGAAATTGACAAGCTGAGTGAGCGTGAATACGAAGTCCTGGGCTTGATGGCCCAGGGACTCAGCAACCGGGAAATTGCCGAGCGTATCTTCTTGTCAGAAGGCACGGTTCGCAATTATGTGAGCAGTATCTTCAGCAAGCTTGATGTCTCCGACAGAACCCAGGCGACCCTCATTGCCGTGCGTTATGGCCTGGTGGAGTAGTCAATTATGGGGATTAATAAAGGCAATAAAGCCCGAAGAGCTGATAGCGATACACGTGTAAGACGTCATAGAAACTGTTTGAATATTCAGAAAGTGCCCGAGTTTGATATTATATTGCTGCAAAATCTGAATTCTCCACAACCCAAATTGTCCAATCAAAATGGATAAATCACCTTAGGGCGATGGCTTTAATTTCATTTTGAGGCAATTTCAACATTACAAATTCAATTATCAAACAGGTTCATACTCTTGTAGATATTTAGCCTTATGATCGAAGATAAGAACGGTTGGCTTGTGTATAACAGAAAAAGAGAGAGGAATTGAGGGCAAGTTCAAGTCAGCCGAAGTGGTGACCTGCCCCAGAAGTTTGTACCATCCGTTAAGTGAGTCAGGTAGCCCTGGTTGTGAGTGGTGGCACCAGGATTGCTTCTGGTGCGGGTGGGCGATAGTTCAGTGCACTATTTGGTACAGCGGTCGTAATCGAATGCAAGATCCATCGTTGAGCCATAATCGTCCGCGCTTGGGTTGCTTAGTGGGTACTTTCAAACCTTCCTGTCGCCAAATTCGCTCCACCCGCTTGTGATTCACTTGCTAGCCTTCTCGCTTCAACAGGGCTGTAATGCGTCGATATCCATAGCGGACATACTCACTCGCCAGGGCGATTACGCGCGATCGCAAACGGACTTCATCGTCCGACATGCATGGTTCATAGCGCTAGGTTGACCGCGGCTGTTTCAAGACCCGATATACTCGACGTTCAGACACAGCTATCTTGTCCTTTACCTGCTGCACCAGTTGGCGATGTCTGCTTGACTCATGACTTTTTTGAGAGCGCTTCCTCCAGGATGGATTTATCCAATGCCAGGTCTGCCACCAACTTCTTCAACTGGGCGTTCTCGCGTTCCAGATCCTTCATGCGCCTGGCCTGGCGTTTGTCCATCCCGCTGTATTCTTTCCGCCAGCGATAGTAGGTTTGTTCACGGCCCCCCAGTTCTTTGGCTGCTTCTTTGGTCGTATAGCCTTGCCCGATCAGGACCTCGGCTTCACGCAATTTGTGGATGATTTCTTCTGTCTTGTAATGCTTCCGTGCCATCTTTCCTGCCTCCGTCTTCTTCAGATCCTAACACGCTCTCTGGATCAGTTCTTGGGGGCAGGTCATTAGGACGATAACAGCGCACGTTTCAACTGCGCAACAAAAGAGCCACTGATCCCAGCGTCAGATAATTATTAGGATATTGACTAAACCTGACTCGATTTTTCATAAACTGTTGCCGATTTTGCACTGGAGCAAGGACTAGGCTTGATGTACTGGCATTGTCACATAAACGAAGCATGACCCTTTCTTTTGCGAGGTGCGATGTAATTTCAAACTCACCATAAGCTGCGCCCGTAGATCGAATGGAGGAATTAGCATGATTGTTACACACGCACGTGCCCGATCCCCGTCGCTCCCGCAGAGAGTATCTCTGACAAAAAGCCAGCTTTTAGCTGGTTTTTTTGTTTCCTAAGCGAGTTGGCTGCTTAACCTCGGATAGAAATAACCACCCACTTTGTGAGTAGTATTGGTAACTTGAGCATCAGCAGATTGCATAGATATTGTACTGGATTGACTTCAAGTTAAACTACATGTTTAACTTACCTACTGCACATAGTTCTATACTCATGACAAACCCTAATATTCCTCAAGAAGCCTCATTGCAACTATGCTATGTAATGTCGCACGATCATATTTACTGAAAAGGAATCGCTACGATTGTAGTCGAATCATGTTATGCTAGTACAATGAAAAATGACCCTATAATTAGTCTCTATATACAACAAACTGATATACTCATTCGGCATCTTCATATGCTCCTTGATCAGAGCCACAATACGGAACTTGAGCGCTTGCTGAGTCAGTTTCAGCACAACCATGTACAGTTGGTTGATCATATTGAACAGTTAACTGGCGCTATCTCCATGGTCTCATTGTTGACCTCCGCATTCGAAGTCGAACTCGTTCTAAAGCATATGTTAGATACGATCATCGACGTCACAGGAGCGGAACGCGCTTTTATCATGCTGCGACAAGCTGAGAATGAGGTTCCCGTTATTGTTGCAGCGAGAGCGTGGGACCAGAATGAAATAGATGAGGCAGATGAGCAGTTTAGCAAGAGTATTGTTAATCATGTGTGGCACACTAAAAAGACGGCTATCACAGTAAACGCACAAAGTGATTCTCGATTTGGTCATATTTCGAGCATACAAAGCAAGGCCCTTCGGTCTTTGATCTGTATACCTATTGTTCAGCACGATCAAGTGATAGGTGTACTGTATGCTGATAATCGTGTTACAAAAGGTGTTTTTCGGGAATCTATGATTCCTATCCTTGAAATCGTTGCACACTATGCAGCCATCGCCCTGGAAAATGCCCGGCGATTCGAAGAAACAACACATGACCTGAATATGTCACGCAGACAAGTTCGGCTGCTGCAAATTCAAGGTGCGAACCAGCAGCTCAACGATCCTCTCTCACCGCGTGAGCTTGAGGTCTTGGCTCTCATTGCTAAAAATCAAAACAATGCAGAGATTGCGGAAGCCCTAAGTGTTGGTATTAGTACAGTGAAAAAACACATTAATCATATTTATGGCAAATTACTAGTTAGCAACCGTAGCCAGGCGATTCTCAAAGCGCAGGACATTGGCTTAGTGTAGCGACTTCACCTTTTTTTCACCCTCGCCCTTCAAATAATTCCCCCCTGGGATGAAGACTCTGGAACTACTTCTCGTTAATGTGAATACAACGTGCCATGTATTCAGATAAGGAGCATTCCAGATGAAAAAAACTCTTCTTGCTGCGCTTTTCTTGTTGCTTGTAATACCAACTATTGCTCAGGAGGCCCCGCCGCCACCTGACCTTGGCAGTGGTATGGTCGTTATTCAGGGATTAAATGGTCCACAAGGTTTACATGTCGATGCTGATGGCGCGCTTTGGATAGTAGATAGCGGGGTGGGTGGCGAGACTGCTATCGACTTTATCAATGTCAATACTTTTGAACCGGTAGAAGCGACCTTTGGTGAGACGTCACAGATCTTACGAATGGCCTCACCAAATGAAGAACTAGAACTTGTTGCTACGCTGCCGTCAGTTGCTGCGGGTATGGACTTCATAGGTGGGGCGCGACTCACTACTGCAGGGGATGCAGTGTATGCGACTGTTGGCTCGTGGCACATTAGTCTGGGTGAAGACGTGTCGATTGAAAACTATACCTCTGTTGTCAGCATTGTTGATGGTGAAGTACAGACATTCGCTGACCTTTGGGCGCACGAATTGGCAAACAATCCAGATGGTACTGAGAATATTGAAAGCCATCCCTACGGTATTACGGTAGGCTCTGATGGGATGTTATACGTTGCCGATGCAGCCGCCAACGCCCTGATTGCACTTGATCCAGAAACGGGGGGCACTACTACGATAGCTGTTTTCGAAGGCATGCCTGGCGTATTTCCCAATCCCTGGCGCGGTGGAGAATCCATTACTGATCCAGTGCCAACCGGCGTTGTAATTGATGACGAGGGTGCTATCTATGTTTCTTTGCTCTCAGGCGCTCCCTTCATTCCAGGTTCGTCCAAGGTGGTACAAGTAGCGACTGATGGAACTGTTAGCGACTATGCTACGGGCTTGACTATGCTGACCGATTTGCAGCTAGCTCCCGATGGTAACTTGTATGCGGTCAGCTTTGGTATGTTCACGGAAGAAGGTCCTGTGCCTAATGCCGGCTCCGTTATTCGTATTCTTGACGATGGTACCCCCGAAGTCGTGATTGATGGATTGCCGTTTGCTACTGCGCTGGCTATCGATGAGAACGGCAACGGATACGTCGCCATTAATGGCATCGCAATTCCCGAGGCGGGGATGGTTGTCTATTACGAAGCATTGACCGCCCTTGAGGGGCAACCGATGCCCGAAATGGGCAGCTAGTGTCACATCTTTGAGTACAGAGGGTGAGAGTAACAAAGTCTCTCACCCTTTATTGGAGAATGAATTTGATGAGACGGTTGTCCAAGCTATTTCTGCTTATCGTGATCATTGCTTCAGCTTCAGCATGTGATGTGATAGGTGATATGTTCGAAATCACCGATCTAGAAACGCACGACGAAAAAGAACGTATTGAGCAGGGAATTATGGTATATCGGTCCAATTACTGTGGCCTTTGCCATACGTTGCAGTTGGCTAATACCGCTGGAACATTCGGTCCTAGCCATAACGAGGCCGGGGTCCTAGCAGAGCAGTATATCAACCTGGCCAGCTATACAGGTACTGCCTCTAGTGCACAAGAATATATTCGGGAGAGCATACTTGACCCGACTATTTTTTACACGCCCGGATATGAAGCAACCAACCATCATATGCCCGCGTTCACGAACCTGTCTGATGATGAAATCGAGGCGCTTGTATTCTTGTTAACCAAGCAGGGCCGAGATTAGATTCCTCAATCAGTGACAGTCTCAAAAAAATGAAACTTTCGCTATACTACGCTTGTCCATTTTCCGAGATAAGCGTATGCCAGACATTACAGTCGCCAATCGATATATATTGCAGCGTGAGCTTGGTTCTGGGGGCATGGGGATTGTCCATTGCGCGCTCGACAAGCAAACAAGTACACAAGTTGCGCTCAAACGCATCAAACCAGAAGCGTATACGCCAGAACTGATAACGCGCTTTAAGCGCGAACGTGACGTATTGCATGCACTCAAACATCCCAACATTATCCAAATCATTGATGCATTCGAAGATGATGGCCAACACTACCTTGTGATGAGTTACCTACCAGGTGGCAACCTGCGCCAGCTCATGAAACAACAAAGACTAGATAGTGAAACAGTGATACGTATTGGGCTTGATCTGGCTGATGCACTAACACAAGCCCACAAGCTTAAAATCATACATCGTGACCTGAAGCCAGAAAACGTACTTCTTGATGAGAAAGGCACGCCTTTCTTAACAGATTTCGGCCTTGCACAGGTTGAAAGTAGTGAGCGCCTCACGACTACGGGTGCTATTTTGGGTACTGTGGATTACCTACCACCAGAAGCTTTTAGCGATGTGCCTCGCAATGAGAAAGGCGATATTTGGTCGTTAGGTGTCTTGCTGGTTGAGTTGTTGACAGGAGAAAATCCGTTTGCGCGCCCGAATATGCTGCAAACAATATGGGCGATTACAAGCGAACCACGGCCCAATTTAGAAAGTGCGATGAAAGATACGCCAGCTGGAATGATAGATCTTATATACCGTATGCTGGAGCGCAACCCACAGTCTCGCATCCCATCTATGCGGCATGTAGGTGCATCGCTGGAAGAAATCGTTAGAGGGAATGTTGTTTCAGAAGATAAGTCGCGTTTTGCGACGCCTGTTTCCAAAAGATTGGACAATGCGAAGCATAATCTGCCGTTACAAACAACGCCCTTCATTGGACGCCAACAGGAAGTTCAAGATCTAGTTACGCTGCTGCAAAAAGGCACCCAACGTATTATTAGTATTGTTGGGCCTGGTGGTGTCGGAAAAACACGCATCATGTTGGAAGTTGCAAGTCAAGTGATGTCAGTCTTTGTTGATGGCATTTTCCTTGTTCCATTGGCTTCGCTTAGGTCATCTGAGGGTCTGATCCCTGCAGTCGCAGAATCATTTGGTTATCAGTTTCAGAGTGATGCTCGTGATCAACGTACACAGTTGCTGGGTTTTCTTAGTGACAAGCACTTGCTACTTCTTCTTGATAACGCTGAACATCTGCCGGAAATCGCTGAATTAGTAACCGATATCTTGAAGCGTGCACCGAATGTATACATTTTGGTTTCTTCACGGCAGCGTCTGAATCATTCATCTGAAACATTATTTCAACTCGGAACGCTGGGTTATCCAGCAAATGTCCCATTGAATGATATTGATACAACGAATTATTCTGCACTTAGGCTTTTTCTCGAAAGTGCTCGGCGCGTGCGGCCAGAATTTGAGATAACGGAGAACAATGCTGAGGCGGTAGTGCGTATTTGTCAGCAGATAGATGGCTTGCCTCTCGGTATTGTGCTAGCTGCAAACTGGTTAAATATGCTTTCGGTGTCTGAAGTCGCTGATGAATTACGGTATAGCGTTGATATTCTTGATGTCGATTTGGTTGATCTTCCCAAACGACATAGGGGCATGCGTGCAGTATTTGACTCATCGTGGAAACTACTGACATCAGAAGAGCAGGAGGTATTTATTCGACTATCGATATTTCAGGGTGGCTTTACGCGCGAGGCTGCACAAGCAGTAACAAGTTGTCGTCTTCATACCCTAAGCTCGCTAGTCAATAAGTCCCTCATTCAGCGTGATATTGAATCTGGGTACTTTTCTGTTCATGAATTAGTTCGTCAGTATGGATACGAAAAGTTAATTGCAACTGAAGACCTTTTGCCAATTCAAGCTGCACATCGCGACTACTATCTCTTGTTGATGGCGAACCTCGTGACGCCACTGAGAACATCGGGACAACTGGATGCTCTAAACAAGATTGAAGAAGCATTTGAGAACATCCGAATTGCGTGGGAACAGGCGATTAGTGACGCTCAATGGGATTTGCTTGGTTCGGCCTCCGAGAGTCTTTTTCATCTCGCTCGCATTAGAAATCGACACCAAGATACACGCAGGATGTTCGAGATTGCTGCGGGGGACAATAGCACATCTCATCTAGGGTATGCACGTTTGTTGCTTTGGTATGCACTAGTGGTTTCACAATCGAAACAAGCGAGTATAGATATACCTCTAGCACAAGAGCAGATAGAACTTGCTGCTGCAATTTTCGATAAGCTTGATGTGGCTATTAATGCACAGGATCTTTGGTTGCTAACTTATGTGCAGATAAGTTTGGGAACTCTGGATCGTTCCGAGAATCTTGTTGAGCTTACCGATCAGCTCATGGAACTCGTAGGAGATTCGCTCTGGTATCGGGCACTCACACGCCATGTTCAAGGCTATGTTGATGCACACGATGGATTTCAATATACACAACAAGCATATGTATTATTCCGTAAGTTAGGCAATATCTCCTGGACAGCAATTCAGGCTAACAACTTAGCTGTATGGATGATGGCTTTTGATCAATATGCGCTTGCTAAGACATTTTTGGATGAGTGTATAGCAGCCTATCAATCACTTGGCGATTATGAGCGTGTTGCCCACTCATTAGGTGTACGTGGCAATATGTTCCTTGCTTTGGGTAAGTTTGAGCAGGCCAGAAATGACTATAATGAGGCAAATCCAATCGCAAAGAGGATTAGTAATGTTTATGCCCTCGCTATGGCTATCAATGGACTAGGAGTTCTTGCATTGGTAGATGGAGACTTACAGATGGCGCTTCGACTTGCACAACGTACATTTGATTTGCTAGCGGACATTCCAAGCAAGTCGGATCAAGATATGGCCTTTGTTGTTGCAGGCTTCATCAAGATTTTATCTGGCAGGTCGACTGATCCTTATAAAATACTAGCCAAGATCGGTCCGCATATTTCTTATTTGCCATTCAGTCCATATCACTGGTTTTTTATGATGGCGGCAATCTATTTATTAGCTGGTGAAAGTGAAAAAACTTTAGCAGCAGAACTGGGTGGGGCCCTATATTCACACGGATTGCTGCCGAAAGGGTTTAGGCATGTCCTACAGCCAACTCTGAATGTCTTATACGAGGCGCTCGGTGCTCAAGCTTATGAGGAGGCATGGACATCCGGTGAAAAAATCGCTGATTACAATCGCACTGTGTTTGGAGTTGTGGAAAAATTATGTAGCATAGGACTTGATGATTAGAAACATGTGCTTCGACACAATCTGGCGATTCTATTTTCAGGCCAACTATCTCACATTTGAAAACAACTAATATTTAAGGAGACAGAACTTCGTCTTGCAAGACGGAAACATCGTAATCTGTCCGGAAATTAGAGAAATTTTTGGTGTACGCGATTTAGTTTCCTCTTCCCTGTTGATGTCACGCACAGCATGATCCTATAAATTTCAAACTTTACCCCAAGATTTTATAACCCGATTCCGACCATTTATTCTGTGACAGATCAGAACAAGTGATCTATACTTAGGAACTGTGTTGTAACAAAAATAAAACGAATTGACTGTACGGCTTCCTCAACGAAAACAGATAGACGACATGGCAGATTCAAAAGCGACATCGCAAACAGCAGCACAGGCTGCGGCATCACGAGCTGCGCTCAACGACATCCTGCTGGATATTCAGCGAAAGCATGGCCACCGGACCATCCATCTGGCAAATGCGTTGGTTGCAGAGGGCGCATTGCTGCCTTCGGGCATTACTGCATTGGATACGCTGCTGGGTGGGGGATTTCTGAGACGCAAGCTGAATATGCTCGTCAGTCAGCCGACCTCTGGGGCCATGTCGCTGGTCTTTAACCTCATCGCCAATGCCCAGAAGCGCGATGAAGTTGTCGTCTTTATCGATATGCAAGCCGCGCTGGATGCGCCCTATGCTGGACAGTGCGGTGTCGATCTCAAGCGCCTGTTCATTGTGACGCCGGAAACGGATACTGAAGCGCTGGAGCTCGTGCGTGATCTGGCT
This sequence comes from Anaerolineaceae bacterium, assembly GCA_002699585.1. Taxonomy (GTDB): domain Bacteria; phylum Chloroflexota; class Anaerolineae; order Aggregatilineales; family Phototrophicaceae; genus Phototrophicus. Next base: position 155,579 of record PABP01000022.1, read on the forward strand.
GCGACTAATATCGTCAGCCTCATCCTTTTAGATGGCCTTGCCGATACACGCGCCTTGATGCGTTTACGCCAGAGCATCGCCACTTTTCGCACGACGCTGTTGCTCATTAGCCAGCGACCTGCGGAAGCAGCTCAGCTTCAGCTTGGTGTGAACTGCGCCAACTAGCTGTACCAGCATCAGCACATCATTGGCTGCCAGATTCAAGCGCGATTGCTGCGTCATCCGAATCAAGCATCGGGTTCAGAGGTCGCCTTTCCGCTGTATTTCGCTTCTGGATCGGATGGCGACGATGATTAGCTGCATGCTGATTCAAGATTTTGCAGCTGCGGTTGAGCGTATCAACAAGCCTGCGCTGCAAAAAGTACCACTGCTCATCGTGACAGATAGTAAACGACCCAAAGTCGTGGCCATGAGTGCCTTGCCCCGGCGATTGCTGGTTAAGGTGGGCATGACCCTGCGTCAGGCGCAGATTCTTTGTCCAATCGCCAGGGTCGTGATAGCCAATGAGGGCGCATACCAGCGCGCATTTGCGCACCTATTGCAGCAGCTTCTGCGCTTCACGGATCGCCTTCAGCCAGAGTACCAACAGACCAGTGCCGCTATCTACCTGGCGACGGATAGCGAACGTCAGCAGTTGCTGGATTTTGTAACCCAGACGCTTGGGGTGGGTCCCGCTCTGGGTGTATCGGATGTCATTCAGGGGGCATCGATTTTGCTGGTGAGGGGCCTGATTCAGCAGGAGAACGGCGTTATCAATGTCATCGCTCAGAAGTTCAAGCGCTTGGAGCCGCTCAATCTATGATGTCTGTCTTGCAAGACGAATCTACCGAACCTGTCCGGAAATTAGATAGCTTGATGTTCAAACATATTCTTTAGGACTTATTTCAGAGTCAACACGTCCAAGAGTTTGTGAAATAAAAGCGACGATTCATGAGGATCGTCGCTACTTCAATTATATTTGGTTCTGGTGTTCATTTCAGTTCCCCATTGCCACCTGCTGCGCTTCGCAGGCATCGACCTGCGCCATAACAACGGCTTCGTAGTCTGTACCCACCAACCGCTCGACCAGCGCATTTTCATAGCCTTCACTCGCAGCGGCTGCTACCAGGTACGCTTCATAGCTGTGCTGGGCTGCGACAAAGCTGCCTGTTGCGAAGTGCGCTTCCGCCAGGAAGTAGTGTGCCGAGACTTCGGTTTCATCCAGTGCTAAGGCTAACGCTGCATCCGTAGCGGCCAGATCGTAGTTACCAGCATAGACATTCACGGCACTGCGCAGCGTGTAACCCGCTGCCAGATCAGGAAAAGCGTCCAGTGCGCGGTCAACTTTTGCCTGGGCCTTGTCAAAGTTACCATTTTCTAGATGTAACACGGCCAGCATCAGATCCAGGCCAGCCGCTTGTTCGGCGGTATTCGGACCACTGGTATCATCGAGCATTTCCTGCGCCATTGACGTGCTGGATGAAGCAACGAAGACCAGAACCAGTAGGACTAGGCTGACAACCACTGAAACAGTCGAGAGTTTGTTAGCGGTTGCAAAGCTCAAACGTGCAGGTGAGGATTCTTCATTGACTGTTTCGGCTTTAGCTTTTTTCGATTCCGATTTCCTGGCTTCAAAAGCGGTTACGACCATGCGACGACGCTCAGCATGTTGCAGTTGACGATTGCGATATTCCTTATCCATTGCGAAATCTTTGCTCGTGAAGGTGTTGGTATTCATGTCCGTGCTCCCATTTTCTGTGCCGTTTGGCTTGTTGTGAGCCGTCTGGCGTGTTGTCGTTCGATGACTCCACTGTATTCGAGGCGAGCACATTTGGGAGGACGTGAAAAGAGAGGGAATGGGGGGAGGGAAAGGGGGAGGGAAAGGACAAAAATCACCCGATTTTGCCTCTTGATTGGGCTATACTGACCTTGAAACACGTAAATTACGGAAATTTGTATACTTATTACGACATATTGCCGAATCGACCCGCTAAAGATTCAGAGGCTGAGGTTGGCAGTTTGAGGGGGTGAATCATGGTCGTGAGTGATCTGAGTGGACAGCAGATCAAAGGCTATGTGCTGCGCGAGCAGCTGGGATCAGGCGGTTTTGGCGCCGTGTATCGCGCTTATCAGGAAGATGTGCAGCGTGAGGTGGCTATCAAGATCATCCTGCCGCGCTACGCTAACCAGCCTGAGTTCATTCGCCGCTTCGAAGCCGAAGCCCAGACGATTGCTCAATTAGAACATCCCTACATCGTGCCTATGCATGACTATTGGCGCGATCCACATGGAGCTTATCTGGTGATGCGACTGCTGCGTGGGGGCAGCATCCGCGATGTGCTGCGTCAGCATCACATGTTCGATGTCGAACGCATCGCCGTGCTGCTGGGTCACATCGCCAGTGCGCTCCACCATGCCCATCAACAACAGGTGATTCACCGCGACATCAAACCCGATAACATCTTGTTGGACGAGAATGGCATTGCCTATCTAGCAGACTTCGGCATCGCCAAGAACCTGTCTCAAGAAACAAACGGCACGCGTAAAGAAATTGTCGGCTCGCTGGATTATCTCTCGCCCGAACAAGCGCGCAGCGAACCGATCACAGCTCGGACGGACATCTACAGTATGGGCGTGGTGCTGTATGAGTTGCTGGTCGGCGAGCATCCTTTCTATGAAGTCTCGTCTGTGGAGCGCATGTACAAGCACATCAGCGACCCATTGCCTGAAATCACCAGCTTGGAACCTGACTTAAATCAGGCTGTGAATGAGATCATCCAGCGGGCCACGCAGAAGAACCCCAAGGAACGCTACCCGGATGTACTGAGTCTCGCCAGAGAATTTGCCGAAGTGGCACAGATGACGGTTAGCTCGTCCAAATCAATCTATGAAACCCTTACCAGCCGTGAACTCGACATACTACGCTTGGTTGCTGAAGAACTGACCAACCAGGAGATCGCTGAGAAGTTGGTCGTTGAGCACAGTACGATCCGCTGGTACATCCGCCAGATCAACAAGAAGCTGCGCGTGTTCAGTCGCGAAGAACTCAAGCGTAAGGTGGCTGAGCTTGGCTGGTTCGATGAAGAAACATCCACCATCGATGCCAGTTCATCGCAAATCGCGCTACTATGGGATGATGTCGAGAATCCTTACAAAGGCTTGCGCGCTTTCGAACGCGGTGAAGCCCAGGATTTCTTCGGACGCGAGGAATTCGTTGAGCGGCTGTTATGGCGTATGCAGGAGGCCGATCCGTACCAGCGCTTCCTGGCGATTGTCGGACCGAGTGGCAGCGGTAAGTCGAGCGTCGCTCGTGCAGGTTTGTTGCCTGCACTGGTCAAGAACGCCATTGCGGGATCAGATCACTGGTTCTGCATCGACATGATTCCGGGTGACTCCCCCTTTGATGCCTTAGAAACAGCTTTAATTCGCATTGCAGCTGATCAGGCCATGAATCTGCATGACCAAATCAGCCGTGACGAGCGCGGCCTGGTGCGTGCGGCGGATCTAATCCTGCCCAAGGATAAGAGCGAACTCTTGCTACTGATTGACCAATTTGAGGAGGTCTTCACGCTGGTCACCGACGAAGGCAAACGCCAAAGGTTCCTGGATTTGCTGCTGGCGACGGTGACAGCACCCCATAGTCGCGTGCGCATCGTGGTAACCCTACGTGCGGACTTCTATGATCGCCCCCTACACTACCCCAAATTCGGCGAGATATTACGCACGCGAATGGAAACCATTCTCCCGCTGACAGCTCAAGGCATTGAACGGGCCATTGTGGGCCCGGTGGAGCGTATGGGCATGGTCTTCGAGGATGGCTTAGTCGCCCACATGGTCTCGCAAACGACCTATCAGGCGGGGGCCTTGCCGCTGTTGCAATTCGCGCTAACTGCACTGTTTGATCTACGTGAGGGCCACAAGCTCACCCACGATGCCTACCAGCAAATTGGTGGAGTAGGTGGGGCACTGGCGAACCGCGTTGAGGACATCTACAGTCAGTTGGACGCACAAGCCCAGGAAGCTGTGCGCCAACTCTTTCTCCGTCTGGTGACACTCGGTGAAGGTGTAGAGGATACTCGCCGCAGAGTACCAAGAAGTGAACTGGTTGCTGTATCCAACGATGCCGACCTAATGGAAGACCTCATCGACTACCTGGCACAGGAGCGTTTCCTGGCACTCGACAACGACCCGGCTACCCGTGCGCCGATGGTTGAGGTTGCACATGAAGCCATTCTGCGAGAGTGGGAGCGCCTAAGAGGATGGATTGACAAAAGTAGAACTGAACTCAGGTTACACCGTCAGCTTATCGGCTGGGGGAGTGATTGGCAACACGCAGATCAGGAATCTAGCTACCTGCTGCGAGGCGCAAGACTGGAGCAGTTCGAAGATTGGTCCAAGACAACAACAGTCGCCCTAACACCGACTGAGAAGCATTTTCTGGAAAAGAGTACGCAAGCCCGTATTGAATTCGAAGCAGGGGAAAATGCGCGTCAGCAACGTGAAAATGAATTAGAAAAGCGTTCGCAAAAGCGCACACGCTATCTAAATGGTGCGCTCATCGTACTCCTGATAAGTGCTATTTTGTTTTCATTCTTCGCATTAGACCGTGAACAGAAGACACGCGATGCACTTTCAATGGCTGAACGAGAAGCGGATATAAATCAAAGTCTCGTATTTTCAAATGATGCGATCGAGGCATATCAACGAGGAGAAACGGACTTAGCACTTCTTATTGCCTTAGAAGCGGTAGATTTAGATGACCCACCGCAAGAATCGATACGTGCTTTAGGTGAGGTTGCGCGTGGAATCGGCACAAGGGCGATACTAAAAGGTCATACAAATGAAGTGAGAGCAATCGCGATTAGCCAAGATAATCATTTTGTGGCATCGGGAAGTTGTGCAAATTTAGTAGGTGATACCTGCCAAGAAGGTGCCGTTATTTTATGGGATTTGCGACAAGCAACAGATATTTGGCAATTAAATGATAGTTTGCATGATGGATGGATAACAGGGCTCGATTTTAGCCCTACTGGTGATTACCTTGTCGTAAGTTCCGATGATGGTACTGTTGCCATGTGGGATGTAGAAACCGGTGAGCTAGTTCATGAATTCATTGGGCATGAAGGCGCCGTCAACGCAGTTGATTATCATCCGACAGAAGCACAAATTTTAACTGCTGGTGACGATGGCATCATACTTTTATGGGATGTTGCCACTGGAAATATTATTCACCGTTTCACCGAGCATAGTGGGGCTGTAAATGATGTTGTCTTCAATCAAGATGGCACGGAAATACTTTCAGGCTCTGAAGATAAACTTGTGATACTTTGGAATACTCAAACAGGCGAACCTATCATCACATATGAGCAAAGTGCTTCTACTGCGATTGGTATTCATGCTGTTGCGTTTGATCCTGCCCATTCTTGGGTTCTTGGTTCAAACACGCAGATTGTTACTTGGGATAAAGAAACAGCAGAATTCGTCCACGTTGAAGGTACGTCACTGCGCCTCGCTGGTTTAGCAGTAGGGGCTGATGGCACAACATATGATGGTTCCGGGCGATTTGTCCGGTTAGTGAATTCATTAATTGACGGCACTAATGTTAGCGAACGCTTGCTTTATGATCACGACGGGTTGATATCCATGGTAACTGTATCTTTAGATAATCAAATTTTATTAACGGGTGCCACAGATGGGGCGATACGGATTTGGAATATTAACGCACAATTGGTGCGACGAATTGAAATTCCAGCTAGTACATCAAGATTACGTTTAAGTCCAGATCAAGATTCACTATTGATAGGCTCTTTTTTTGAAAACGCTGCATTTATCTATGATTTGCGTAATGGGTTAATTGAACAACAAATTGATGGCGAGTTTCCTCTGTCATGGGCAATTGAGTATAGTCCTGATGGGCGCTATGCGGCGATTGGCTATATCAACTTTTTTGATAATGATGTGGATACAACGCTTATTTTGGTGGATCTTGCTAGCGGTGAAATCGTTCGTAACTTTGTTGGGCATACTATCCGTGTGAGTGATATTAGCTTCTCTCCTGATGGACGCTATTTATTGAGTAGTAGTCAGAATTTTGCCTTTGAAGGCGAATTATTTCTATGGGATGTAACATCAGGCGAGCTTGTCAGGACATTTGAGAACGAAGGGAATATTGCCAACGTAGACATTACAAATGATGGGCAATTTGTTATGTCAACATCGTACTTTAGTCAATATATAGCTATATGGGATATGAATACAGGTAAGCTTCTGAGACGACGTGATTTTGAGACGAATATCGAATACTCACGACTTGGGATAACGGATCATACAGCCTTGATTGGTTTAGATGATGGTCGTCTATTAGAAGTTGATATGGAAACCCTTGAAACACTACGCACATTTAATGGACACACAGGAACAGTCTGGGATATTGCACTTAGTGCCGATGGCTCCTTGATGGCCTCAGGGCAAGGTAATGGCTTAGCAATACTTTGGGATTATGAAACAGGGCGTGAATTAGAGCGAATTTCATACCTTGGTGGCGGACTGATGAATGTAGCTTTTGGACCAAATGATAGCACAATTTTTACCAGTGCGTATCTCGGGGAGGTATTGGAATGGTACGTTAGTAATCAATCACTGGATGAACTTATTGGCTGGATTCGTGATAATCGACATCTACGTGAATTTACTTGCGAAGAGCGTGATATCTATCGTATTGAGCCATTGTGTGAATCTGAGACGAGCGAGGAATCTGCTCAGCAGACCTAAGTATGTATCTGCTATTTACGCAGATTCGGTGTTGATCCAAGGACTTTGTTCTTGGGTCGGTTGTTTTGATCATCCAATGGTTTCCGTCTTGCAAGACGGAATGGCCCAGCGTGTGAGTTTCAGACACTGCTTGAAAAGCTTTAGCGTGTCGAAACTTACTCGCTCATAATATTTGTTATTGGCTGAGCATAGGTTTGACATGCCAGAGCAGGGTGGCACACTAGACCAAATCCTTACACCACGCGAAACAGACATCCTCAGGCTAGTTGCGGCAAGCTTGTCTAACAATGAGATCGCGAATGAACTTTATCAACCCTGACGACGGTCAAGTGGTACATCCGGCAGCTGCACAGCAAACTGGGAACCTCGAACCGCAAGGCGCTAATCACGGCTGCCCGCGAAATCGGTTTCGATGAAAACGCAGACATCGCTCGCATCCCTAACAATCTGCCGCATTCCTTATCAGGATTTATAGGCCGTGCTGTTGAAATAGAACAGCTTGAAATCCTACTCACTGAGGGAGGTCGCCAGATTGTCACGGTGCTGGCACCCGGCGGGATGGGCAAGACGCAACTCGCACTAGCGATAGCGCATCAAGTGCTTTCAGAATTTCCTGATGGTGTATTCTTCGTTGATCTCACACCTCTGCAGTCTTCTGACAACATTGCTTCACTGATAGCCGATGTAACCGGCTACCAATCTCATCAAGATACGCGCAGCCTCCAACAGCAACTTGTAGATTACCTATCAGACAAGTCGATGCTGCTCATTCTGGACAACTTCGAACACCTTCTAGATGGAGCAGCGCTTGTTACAAACCTCACAGAGCATTGCCCGACGCTTACGCTCCTCGTCACATCCCGTGAACGTCTCCGTTTGAGTCGTGAGACAGTTTTTGCGCTGCATGGTATGACTTATGGGAAAGGCAATGACCATAAAGAATCTGACATCAAAAATGACGCCTTCGTGCTTCTCGAAGCCACGGCACGTCGCGTCAGGCCAGATTTTGAGCTCAATGAAATCAACTATCCAAGCGCGGAGAGTATCTGTCAGCTGACCGATGGCATGCCACTGGCGATTATTCTGGCAATGAACTGGCTGGAGTTGCTTTCACTTGCGGAAATTGTCACAGAGTTACAGACAAGCACGGAATTCCTGACGTCCAATCTAAGTGATTTGCCGGATCGACACAGTAGTATGCGGGCTGTTTTTGAGCCGACCTGGAACCGCCTGACACCCGAAGAGCAGACTGTCTTCGCTCGGATGAGTGTTTTTCGCGGTGGATGCACTCGTGAAGCAGCTCAAAAGGTCACGGAGGCATCACTTCATACGCTCCAAACGCTGGTTCAGAAGGCGCTCATCATCCGGTCATCAGAGGGCCGCTAGAGTGTCCACGAATTGCTACGACAATTTGTTGTGGAGAAAATGTCTCGTCTCGAACGTGAGACAGTTCTGGCTCACCATGCTGCATACTTTATAGATGTCGTGCGCACAGTGCCGATGGAGCACGCTGGTTGGAAACTACAGCATTTTGGAAAAGATCTTGAGAACATCAAGCTTATGTAGTTTACCTTGTTGGATGCTCATCAGTGGAAGGAACTTGTTGCTGTAGCTGATGGGATCCCTCATATTCTCTTTGGATTGGCACGTTTTGACGAAGCACTCAAACTATATATTTCCACTCGTCAACACCTTAAGAATGTTCAAACAATTCCTGATGATTTGCTTATTCGGCTAGATATTTATGATGTACTCGCTACACACATGACCTCACAGAAGTTTCAATTCTGTGAGCAGAATCTGAAGGCAGTTGAACAGATCTTTAGCTCAAAAAGATTGCAAGACTACCTTTATGAACTTATGCACTGTGTACCGCCTTGGTCACAGGTGCGAATTGTAGTGATCAGTTGTCTGATGAACAGTGTGCCCAACTCGAAGCCTGGGCTTTGCAGGCCCTAGCCATTGCTGAGGACGTCGAGATTGCTTATCCTCAGGTCTATGTTCTCAACATATTGTCTTTCTACAGCAACAGTAGGTCTTCCCAAGAGGCTCATCAGTATCTTTCCCGTGCATTAGAACTTGCAAAGAAAGCAGATAATTATCTGCTTGGTTGGACCTATGAGATGATGGGACTCGTTTACTTCACTTCTTGCGAATATCAGAAGACGCTAGATTGTTACATGAAAAGTTATCTTGATAACGAAGAGAAGGGAGCGCATGCTTTTCAGACTAGTCCTTTGCGCGAAGTTGCGATGACAGCCTTTGCTATTGGTGACTATGAGATGGCTATAGAATTCTATAATTTAGCAGCAAGGCAAGCTGGGAAGTTGAACTGGCGCGAACAGCAGTTGGCACTTGAGTTGACATCGATTGGAGTGACAAACGCCATGAAGCGTGTAGACCTGTCGTGGCAAACACTCAATCACGTGAATGAGCGAGTTTTAGCCAGTGATTCTCACGATTTGAAGAATCATGCCTTATTTGCAGAAGGGGATATTCTTCTTCAAGAGGCCCGTTGGACCGAAGCCAAAGGTTTATTTGAGCAGGTCTTAGCTCACAATGAAACGGATATCTATGCACTGATTGGTCTGAGTCAAGCCTGTTACGAACTTAGTCATACAACAGAAGCATTGCAATATGCACATTACGTGCTTCAAGTCGCTAAAGATCAGCAAAGATTTCCAGCAGACACACTGTGGGATCTAGTTGAATTCGCGAATCCACTAACAGACTTTGAAAAAGCGGCCTTACTCTCGTATGTGATATACCATCGAGGCACTGTTTTCAATATGAGAGAACGAGCTAATCGACTTCTGAGTGAAATGCAGCCCAGCAATGATCCAGACTGGATTGAAAGCGCGAAGGAACACTTTTTGGACATGGCTTTGGATGACTTAATTGGCTATTTATTGGAGAAGTACGCACCAACTGAAGACACCGTAGCCGACTAGCTGTTCTTAGCTGTTACCCCCTCGCTCATCCCTCTGTCCCCCCGCAGCCAGAATCAGGCCAACAAAGGCGTGCCCATCAACAATACGAGCGATTACAAGGGCGTCAGCTGGCGCAAGGGCAAAGTAGTGGAAACGC
>PABP01000023.1 GCA_002699585.1 Anaerolineaceae bacterium
CGTGATTTCTTCATGGGAAATTCTCCATTCAGTTGAGCTTACTTTACTGGAAATTTCCGCTTTTGACTGGACCACATATCGGGGAGGCTTACCATACATCAAAAAATCAAAAAGAGCCTGGTCAGGCCCTTTTTGATTCGCTACTTTGCTACTCATTGTCACCAACGACAGGTGCTTATAGTGCAGCAACGGGTTCTTTTTCCTCAACTCGCTTGAAGATACGCTTGCACTCTGCAATTTCCTGATGCATTTTCTCGTAGGTCCAGGCAAGCTCCTGTCGCATAATATCTGCAACAGCTTCCAGCGTATCATCACCCGGATATTCGCCAGTGCCTAACTCCATGCGGCGCAAAATAACATCGGAGAGCTTAACAGCCATTTCCGAGCGCACACTATGGACCACCTCGGCGGCGATTGCATCGCTATCGCCGGGTAGTGGCTCCAACCAACGTTCATTCTCTGTGATGTACTTTAAAACCTGCCGATACGCAGATCCATAATTATAGACAAGGTGTTCTAGCACGGGCGGTTTCAAATCATAAGGCGCATCTGCAATCTGACGCGAGAGATAGGTCAGGAACTGCTTGATATGTCCGCCATGTATGGGCGTAACTGCGGTACGGCAATTGATCGATGGCCGTTCCAGCTTTTTTAATGCTTTGTTGACCACTTTTTCAGCCAGTGCGCGGGCAGTCGTGTATTTGACACATACAACCGATAGCAGCCCGTCGACACCATCTTCGCTAGAATGGTCGTGAATCGAATCTTCACGCACCAGGTCGATACCATCGTACTCGTCACCGCCCTCTTCCATCGGCACAAAACCCTCATGATGCCACAGGACATCCTCTGGCTTGAGGTTGACGCCTGGGTGTGCCGTATTGACCTCGTTCAAATACTCGGCAATTGCTTCATCTGTCAGGACGTATTCATCAGGATGCCCACTATAGGGTCGATGGAACGTCCCCACAATGGAGTACTGCCTCCAGGGCACAATGAGCAACATATTCGACCGATGGCGCTCGACGCCGTTTTTGTCTTTGTAGGTATAGTCGCTCGTCGAAGCAACCGCATAATCAGAGTAAACCTGCGGTGTGATCAGGTTGACAGCAACTGACAAGTTGAAGCGTGTCTTGGTAGCAACGCCATTGACCGCATTCAACAGTCCATCCGTCCATCCGCCAGCAGCGTTAATCACCAAACGTGAACGAATGTTGAAAGCTTCACCAGTAAGTACATCCCGGGCCTGTATACCCTCGATCTGCCGTCCATCCTGTAGGAACCCATCAGCCTGAACATAATTGGCCACATGAGCACCAACTTCTACGGCAGACAGAATAAACGAGAGCAACATCCGGTCGCTGTTGTACATTTGGGCATCGTACCAGACTACCCCGCCAGTTATTTTGCTGGCATCCATGCCAGGCATCAATTCGAGGCACTCTGCACGCGAGATAGCATGGCCATTTGGTAGTTCTTTTTGAGGATCGCCCGTCTGATTGCGATCAAAGCTGATCATGTCGTTCAACTTCATGGCCGCCTGCATTACCGGCTTGCTTTTCATCAGCTTGTGCGTCGTCGGCATCATAAAAGCCAACGGATGTACAAGATGCGGTGCAATCTGCATCATGGCCTTGCGTTCATAGATCATTTTCCGAACAAGGGGCAGATTGGCATCTTGTAGATAGCGGAGTCCACCATGAACAGTCTTCATACTGTTGGCCGATGTCGCACCGCCAAAGTCACCCTTATCAATGAGAGCAACTCGTAAACCCCGCTGGGCTGCATCCCAGGCGATACACGCCCCAGCAATACCAGCACCCACGACCAATACGTCGTAAGTACCTTGACTTAACTGTTCAATATCTCGCTTCATATCTTATTTTCCCGTTGGCAAGCAACTTTTGCTTTTTATCAATTCAAAGCCAACAACATGAACGTCTTAGCCACAAAAGCACTCGAAAGTTAGATAGATTAGTAACGCTTAGCGGCGCGTTTTCACCATACGAACTACAAACATAGCAACAACAAACATGGTAACTACCGCAAAGATGCGTTTCTTGGACATGTGTTCCCCCGTCATCTATTTATTTACGGACCAACTTAGAAGCCTGAGCTAAAAAGTTGATGTTTTCTCATGATCTCATCCTACTAGACCCCACCTTGCCTTTCCCTAAATACCTATTTACAAATTTACTTGATGAGATTAGCGTAGGTCTGGCCCTTTACTCACGTCTAAGAACTTACAAAAAACCTTGCATGAACGTAATGTTTTTTGTAATACATTTTCATATTGAGTTAGCACCCATCGACTAAATCTAAAAATAAACCCTATATTTACTGAAAAGTAATGTTTTTGCCTGAAAACAAACTAACAACAAAGACTAATATAAATAACAATTACATGGGGTATGCAAGTAAGTTGCAAGGCCACAGTTAGATAATGACAACGGTGTGTAACTAAATTTCTTTATTTGATGCATTTGAGGCAATTTTATCAACCTTATCAAACATACATGAAGCAGGTTACACCATATGCATCGTGGAAGCGTCAGGTATCTACAGTTTTTAGCTGTATCTATCTTGCTAGCCATTTGTATAAACTTCATTCCTGCTGCAACTATACATGCAGCGGGGCCTTTTACATGCAATGACACAGTCCGCATTATGCCGACTGGCGATTCGCTTACCCAAGGCTATTCATCTGGTGTAACCGATAATGGGTATCAAATTGCATACCGTAAGACCCTCTATGACAATCTGATTGCCCAGGGACGTCAAATCAATTTTGTAGGTTCAAATAGCTCCGGCGGCAGTTATACTGGCTTCGATCCCGATCATATGGGTATGCCTGGGTGGAACGTGCAGCAGGTTGAAGTCAATATATACAACTGGTTGGTGGCCAATACACCGGATATTGTGTTGCTGCATATCGGCACAAATGACCTCAATCCTAATCCAGGGAACCCTGATCCAGCGCTTGCCTTCATCGATAACTATGAACGTTTACTCAACTATATTGATGATTATGAAAATAACACGGGTAATAATGTCACAGTTGTCGTAGCACGTATCATTCGTCGTCTTAATTCCAAGACGGACTTCAACTCCGCAACAACAAGATTTAATGATGCGCTTGAAAGCATGGTGAATACTCGCATCAGCAATGGGGATGATCTCATCCTGGTTGATATGGAAAACGACGCAGGCATCATCTACGAATACACAACCAGCGGTGGCGACATCTACTATTTAGATGCTGGTGGCATCCATCTAGCGCCCTCCGGTTACAACAAGATGGCCGGAGTTTGGGGTTCCACGCTACTATCGATGCTGCCCGATTGCAGCGTAAACGCCCCAACCAACATTAGTGTTAGCAATGTGGCTCGTACTAGCCTGACAGTGAGTTGGACAGATACCAATACGCACGAAGGAGCGTATCTGGTTGAGCGCTCAGTCAACAGTGGCGCCTGGTCACAGGTAGCAAGTTTAGCACCCAATACCCAGACTTATAATGTGACGAACCTGACCTGTGGAACCAATTATGGCTATCGCGTGCGCGCTGCTTCCGGCACGCTATCAGTATACTCAAATTATGCGACGACCAGCGCATCAACGCCTGCCTGCATTCCAACACCAAGCGCACCTGTGCTCAATGGCGTATCGGAAACAACCATCGCTCTGGCGCTGCCCAGCAATCCGAACAACTATACCCTACAAATACAGCGACAAGACCAGGCTCAGCTTTTAACAACAATGGCTGGTGCCGGGAACTGGGTCACGATTGCATCCGTGACAAATACAAATACTAACTATGTCGATACACCGCTCACTTGTGAAACAATGTATGCTTATCGCTATCGTTGGGTAGATGGCACAGATGCAGGCCAATATGGTCCATCAATGACAATCAGCACCAACCCATGCCCTGCCCCGCTCACGCATTCATTTGGCTTATATAAGGATGGACACTGGATCTTCTACACTGTGGACGGCAATACAGCGTACGATGCACGTTTCACTTTTGGCCCAACAACAGGTGGTTGGCAAGCCGTTATTGGCGACTGGAACGGCGATGGCATAGATGGTATTGGTGTTTACCGTCAAGGTGTCTGGAAGCTACACAGTGCGACTGCCAGCGGTGTCAATGACATCACCTTTGCCTATGGTGCAGCTGAAGACGGTTGGACCGCCTTACTCGGTGATTGGGACGGTAATGGCACAGCCACCCCTGGTCTCTACAAAAACGGTGTCTTCCTGCTGCGCAATAGCAATAACAACGGCACAGCCAATATCAACGTTAACTTTGGTACAGCAACCAGTTTGCCCATCGTCGGTGACTGGGATGGCAACGGCACAGATACCGTCGGCTACTATGAAAATGGCACATTTACCCTGTCAAATAGCAATGTATCGCCAGCAGCCAATATTGTCGCTACATTTGGGCCAACGGGTTGGTTGCCACTAATCGGCGATTGGGACGACAACAACACGGATACAATCGGCATATACAATGACGGTCTCTGGCGCATGCGCAATAGTAATAGCAGCGGTGCTGTACAAATTGGCTTCAATTATGGCGATTTAAGTGGTGGTTGGCAGCCAATGGGTAAATTCAACAGCGATCCCAGTATTTTGAACTTGCTCTTCGCTTCAACCGTACCAACACCGCGTGTTATTGTCATTCCTGGGCCTTCAGATAGCACCCCGCCCGCACCCAATAGCAATGGGGGGACAATCAATGATAACCCGTCAACAGAGGGGTCTGCGGGTAATTTTGAACCAGAAGTTACACCAACTGAAGGTAATCCGTCAGGAGCATCAGCAACGCCTATAGGCTCTCCCACACCCACACTTATGCCAGAGGCTACAACAACACCTGAAGCTACTGCAACAGTGGAGCCATCGCCGACGTTAACATCTTCTCCAACACCAATTGTATCGGCAACACCAGAACTGTCGCCAACGCCAGAACCCCAATAGGTGCCAGATGTATCGCCACCTCTTGGCACTAATACAGGGACTTAATTCGACAGTCAATCATAAAACAAAACGGAGAAGCCACTTGGCTTCTCCGTTTTGTTTGGAAGCAAATCAAACTAGCTGGCGTCAGGCCAATTCAAATGGATTTAGAAGCAGCTCTATTTTCAAATCCATCATACCCAGCTTGAGGTGGTCACCATTGCGCAAAGAATACTGCTGCCCCGGCTTCAACCGCTCACCATTGAGCAAGGTACCATTCGCGCTGTCGTTATCGACAATAACAACACGGTCACCGTCGAGCGCCAACAACGCATGACGACGAGAAATGCCTAAATCATAGGCATTAAACGGCGACAAATCGATCCCTTGGAACATTTCAGTTTCAGGATATGACCGACCAATAGCAACATTTTCAGTTAAATCCAGGATGATCTGGATGCCCATCGATAAGATAGTAATTCCAATACGCCAGGGACGCGGAGTACCCTTATCGAGTATTGAGGTCTGTCTTGTTGCCAGATTGATGTTGCTATCTGTCGTAAATTTTTTCGTTTGATCATGTGCTATCACAGGTTTACGACCTTTTGTCAAACCAGAGTCATCCATAAATTAACTCCGCAATCACCTATTGAACCTACTATACTGGAACATGCTTGCACCAACCTTTCAAAATCTGTGCCTTTTAGACTCAGTTTGGTGCAAAATGCAAGAACGGTTGTGCAAAACATAAGCCAGGACAATTTGACTTACCCAGCGAGTTGATATAACAATAGAAATCTTCATCAACCTATAAAACATCTTAATTAAGCATAATATCTGTTATCATGGTAAATGGGCTGATCAAAATCCCTGTTCAGCTACTATATTTATCGAACTTGTAACGATACTGCAAAAAACCATGTATTCTTATGGTATCAAAGCTTGGATCAGTGTCATCATCCTAGGGGATAATGACATAAGATAGTTAGCATAACATAGGCAAAATAGGATCCGACACTTATGAGTGATATCCAATCCTCAGAACCTGCACCACCGCAAACTATAAAATCAGACCAAAATAGCACCAAGGCTCTCGTCATTAGCTCTAAAAAAATAGTCTGGCTGGATGAACTCGACCAGACCGCCTATGAGGTTGAGCGCGTAGAAACAGCAGAAGACGGCATGGAGCAACTCAGTAGTGGTAATTTTGACATCATCTTGATAGATGATGACGTGCTCAAAAAGGATACGGCCACCGTCGCGCGCGAAATTAAACGACGGGTTCCGATTGTGCCCGTGCTGGTCTTATCCAGTAATTCCGACCAAGAATACCAGACCGACTTAATCGAAGCTGGTGTTGACGATATTCTGACGCAGGAAGCCCCCTCGGAAACACTGCTTAGACGTTTCCGGTTGCTATTGCGCCAACGACGACAGAATCTGGCACTTGCTCGACGCAATCAAAATCTACATTCCATCACGATGGTCTCTCGACGATTGCACAATGCCGATCATCCGGCATCACTCATTGTTGACGCCATTAACACATTATGTACGGCCTTTAGTCTCTATGGCGTCGCTATTGCCATCAATCAGGGTGATACACAAAAGTTGTATGCTGGTACTGCGGGCGTCAACGATAATCGGCGACTGTATGAAAGTGCGATTCCGTTACACAATTATGATCCATTTTTGCAGTGTATTCGCTCAGGTATGTCACAAATCTATCGTGACCTGAATACACATCCTTTCTATACGCCAATTCCAGTTTTACCGGATACGCACTCAGCCATCATCGTGCCCCTCACTTATGGTGAGCAAATTTTGGGCGCCCTGGCGGTGTTCAACACCCATGAGCGCTCATTCTCACCAGATGAGCTGATGCTCTATGAGCTGCTTGCTGGCCATCTAGGCAGCGCTTATTACAACGTACGCCAGTATTACGCGCAGGATGTAAATTACCAGTCCGCACGTCAGACGCTACGCGCTTGGCAGCGCCTGACAACGGTCTACAAGCCCGAAGAAGTCGCTAGCAGCCTATGTGAACTGGTACAGGATACACGCAGCGTCAACAATGCTTTGGTTTGGTTGTTCGATACACGCGAAGATGCCGAAGAAATTATCACGAACACAAGTAACGACGATGTGGCGGATGTCTTCAAGAAGCTATACGAAGATGGCCACATCACGCGGATACTTGAACAGTTCGATAATCGGATGCAACCGCTCAGCTTCTTGATTGGCCGTGGCCAGGACCCACTTAATGCCATGTTCCGGGTGATGGGTGGACAGCAATTGCTGCTCATACCTGTTGTAGGCTCCCTCCAATTATTAGGTGGCGTATTTGTCACCAATACGGTCAATATGTCGTTCTCCACAGAAGACATCAACCTGATGGAAAGCCTGACCCATGCTGCTGGGCAAACATTGGAACGTAATACGCTCATCACAGCTATGGAAGAACAAACAGGCCGCCTTGAGGCCATCCTGCGCAGCATTAAAGAAGGTATCTTCTTCGTTGGCGGCAACAATCGGGTTGTCTTCTGTAACCCGCAATTCACAGAAGTCACAGGGATACCCCCGTCACAGGTACTCAGTTACGAATCGGATACCCTGCTCGATCAGTTGGCTAGCAAAGCCAACAATCCTGATCTCAAGGCTCAATTGCAGGAAGCATTAAAACAAACCATCGAAAGCGACGAAGATACCCACGAGTACCCTATCGTCGAGACTTATCTGGAAGACACCAACCAGAATATCTACATTGAGTTCATGGCGATTACTTCGCACGATGCGAAGTCACCAAGCTGGATTGGCTTCTTACGAACCAGTAAACAGGGTTCAGGTATCCAATCACAAACGCAGCAGCTTTTGCGTAACATTATTGAGGGCATCGGCGTACCGTATACGCAGCTTCATAGCTCGATCATCACGCTCAACGAACATCACGGCAACCTCAGTTACCGTAAGCGCGAGCAATACATGACCAAGCTAGAGGAAGAAGCCGATGCAGCCAGCAAGCTCTGGAGTAACTTCATCCAGATTTATAATGTAGAAACAGCGGGCCTCGTCTTAGACCGTGAGGCCATTGACCCGTACGAACTGATTGACGACCTACTCAATAGCCGCAGTCTGAGCAAGTATCGTCGGCGCGTGCATGTGAACGTCCAACCACCGCGCGTCAATGTTGAGGTTGATGTTCGCTATATTCGTATCGCCATTACCAACATCATTGAATTCATCGCATGGCTCAGCCCAAGCAACTCCCCTATCAACATTCAGGTTAAGCCTCAAAAGAACAGTGTAAGCATCAGCATCCAAGATAAGAGCGCTGGGTTATCTGCCGAAGACGTGGATACGCTCTTTGATCCTATGCAGCAAAATCAATTGGATAGTGAATACAGCAAGCTGGGCCTGTATTTGAGCAATCGCATTATTGAAAAACATAATGGTGAGCTTGACGTTGAAAGTCGCCCAGGTTGGGGCACTGTTATGAAGCTCGTATTGCCGACCGTTGGCTCTACGCCTGTCTCTGTAGAAAAACCCTTTTCTGTTACGGTTCAATCACAGCAGCCGCAACCGCTTTCTGTCATTGTTGTTGAAGGACGCAAAAGCATCCTGAGCCGACTTTATGATCGCATTGAGCAAGAAGAACACAAAATCATCATTGAGCACTCTGCGCGTGAGGTCCTCAGCGATTTGGGACTTGCACACTTTGACCTGATCCTGCTCGATCAGGATGCCAACGATAACAATGTTGTGGGGCTCTGCCGTGATATCCGCCAGCAATCGGATATTCCGATTATTGTGGTAGCAGACCATGATAACGAAGAAGAACGCGTTCAGGCCCTACGGACGGGTGCAGATGACTACGTCGTGGAGCCATTTAGTGAAGATGAGTTCCTGGCACGCATGGATAGTATTGCCAAGCGTAAGTTGATCGTCACGCGTACACAACCCCCCATGCAAATCGGCGATATTTACATCGATTTCGCGCGGCGTCTGGTGTACGTCAACAACAATCTGCTGGACTTAACGACTAAAGAATACGAACTTCTACGTACGCTCGCGCTGCACAAAGAACAAGTACTGACCCATAAGCAACTACTAGAAAAGGTATGGGGACCAGAATACCGCGAAGAAACACAATACTTGTGGGTGAATGTCAGCCGCCTGCGTAAAAAACTTGAACCCACTAAGGAAAGCCCCCGGTATATCCAGACCGAGCCGGGTATCGGCTATGTCTTCCGGGAACCGTAAAACTTAGATGACTAACAAAAAAGCGACCCAGATCATCGGTCGCTTTTTTGTTAGTCGGAACTCGAAAAGTCGGATTATGGAGTAGGAACGACTTCAATTGGCCGCAGATACCCCTGTTCAATCAGATATTCCGTAATCAACCGAGCATTATCTTCGGGAGTATTATCGGTTGTCGTCAGGCGCAGTTCTGGATTCACTGGCGGTTCATAAGGATCGTCAATGCCCGTAAAGCCTTTGATTTCACCGCGACGGGCTTTGGCGTACAAACCTTTGGTATCGCGTTCTTCACAAACTTCCAAAGGCGTATCGACAAATACTTCTGTGAAGCCATCCCCAATCATGGAGCGAATATCGTCGCGGACAGCACGGTATGGGCTAATGGCAGCGCAGATGACGATGCCGCCATGACGCACGATTTCACCAGCGACAAAGCCAATACGGCGAATGTTGATGTCACGATCTTCCTTGCTGAAACCAAGGCCTTTTGATAAGTGTGTCCGTACGACATCACCGTCAAGCACCGTTACCTGGCGACCATGTTCCAAAAACATCGACAGTAGAATTTCCGCGGTAGTGGATTTACCGGAACCACTCAGGCCTGTAAACCAGATGCATGCCCCCTGTCGATAACGCGGCGGGAAGGCCTCTGCTAGGATACCGGCAACTTCAGGGCGGCTAAACCACTCCGGCAACAAACGACCCTGCGCCAGATAATCTTCTCGTACCTGTGTGCCGCTAATGCTGAGTGTATTCTGACCGTCTTCGATCTTGTCGGATTCTTCGTAGCGCTCTTCATCCGGCAAGTAAGACAACATCTTGAAAGGCACCATGTTGACGCCAATTTCTTCAGCATGCTCTACCATGAGGTCCTGGGCATCATAGGGGCCATAGAACGGTTCGCCATTGCTATCGTTACCGGGGCCAGCATGGTCACGACCCACGATGAAATTATTTGCGCCATAATTGCGGCGAATAATGGCATGCCAGACAGCCTCACGCGGGCCAGCCATACGCATCGCCAGGGGCAGCAACGAGAGTACGATCCGATCCGACGGATAGTGATTATTTGTCAGGGCGATGTATGTTCTTACGCGTGTATAGTGGCTGACATCACCAGGGCGCGTCATGCCCACAACAGGATGCAGCAGCAGCACACCATCGACTTCTTCAATAGCGCGCTTGGTCAACTCTTCATGGACACGGTGCATGGGATTGCGAGTCTGGAACGCGACAACATTATCATGCTGTGTTTCGTCCAGTAATTGACGTGTTTCTGCCGGTGTACGGCGAAGATCCTGGAAATCGTAATAGATTGGCAACTGGAGAACTTGCAGACGACCAGCAATATTAACCTCACCCCAGCGCGTCATCTCTGCCACCAGCGGATGGGCTGAATCGACTGTGCCAAATACATGGCGACTCACTGCCAGACGATCCCATTCGTAGATTTCCTCAACCGTCATAATCGCCAGAATGTTGTTGCGGCGATCACGTAAAGCAATATCCATATCCAGGCCGACGCCCTCGGGGAGCGAGACGGACAGTGAAATTGGCATCGGGAACAGCGTACCATCCGCCAAACGCATTTCTTCTACCACGCGATCATGATCATCCTTGCCCATGAACTGCATCAGGGGTGAGAAACCACCCACTGCCAGCAATTCCAGATCACATATCTGCCGCTGCGTTAGTTGTATAGATGGAAGCGTACCAGCATAAGCCTTCTTAGCCTCATATTCCGATGGATCAACAATGAGGTTTACAAGGCTGCCGCCATAAGGTGTGATAAGAGTCATTAGCCATCCCGCCTATTCTGCATTAAACATACGTTCAATGATGCACATTAAAACTAAAAATGAAAGTAGCATTCTGATTCTGAATTTGCAAGCCAATGACATGGACCATAAGAACATCTTTTATCAGCACAATATGACGGCAAATAGTCCTACTTCTAACTTAAAGCCAATGGATGTAACAAAACGGTTTGTGATATACTTTTAGCAACACCAGAACACATGTTCATTTACTTGTGGTTCGCTTTCCCGTGCGGGGGATGGTGGCGCTTAATTTTCTAGTTTTCAGGAGATGATTCTATGGATGAGCAGACAGCACAAAGCATCATATTGACGATTCTCGTTGGTATCCTGGTTGGCAGCATTACCAACATCGTCGCTCATTGGTTGGCACTGGCACGCGATAAACGTCGAGAGCATCTTGAACGACATAAACAATGCCAACCTGATTGCGAACAAACAAAGAAACCAGCAACATCATAATCATCAACGGGCCTACCCTCGCGATAGGCCTTTTTATTGTTTGTCGGCAGAATAACACGCAACATGCATCCCAATAGCACATAAATGAGGTATAACTTGGAAGATATTTAATGACCCTATAGAAGGATGTCCTATGGCCTTTTTTGATATGCCTCTTGAACAATTAGAGACTTACAAGCCTATCAAAAACGAACCTGATGATTTTGATGATTTCTGGCAACAAACCCTGAGCGAAGCTCGGCAGCACCCATTAAATGGGGAGTTTGTTCCTTATGATGCTGGACTCGACCTTATTGATGTCTATGATGTCACCTATTCGGGCTACGGTGGCCAACGCATCAAAGGCTGGTATATGCGCCCTAAAGGGGTTAAAAACCCCCTGCCCTGCATCATTGAATACATCGGATATGGTGGGGGACGGGGTTTCCCGCATGAGTGGCTCGTGTGGCCAACGGCTGGCTATGCTTTCTTCGTGATGGATACACGCGGGCAAGGCAGCTCCTGGCGTCATGGAGATACACCGGATATTCCTGATGGGGCTAATCCTTCTATTCCGGGCTTCATGACCCAGGGTATCGTCGATCCTAAAACCTATTACTATCGCCGCGTTTTTACAGATGCGGTCCGGGCTGTTGACCTCATGAAAAGTCATCCAGATGTCGATGAAACCCATTTGGCACTCACCGGGGGCAGCCAAGGTGGCGGCATCACCATCGCAGCGAGTGCACTCTCTACGGGTATTTCACTGTGTATCCCGGATGTGCCGTTCTTGTGCCACTTCAGACGAGCAGTTGGCCTGACAGATAATTTACCCTACCAGGAAATCGTTAAATACCTGGTTTCGCACCGCACCAAAGAAGAAATTGTTTTTGGGACATTGGACTATTTCGATGGGGTTAACTTCGCCAGCCGCATCACAGCCAAGAGCCTGTTCAGCACCAGCTTGATGGATGCGACCTGCCCACCTTCTACAGTGTTTGCAGCTTACAATCACCTCACACACTCAAAAGACATCAAAGTCTACCGCTACAACCAACATGAAGGCGGCGGCAGTCACCATACTCGAGCAAAGCTCGACTTTGTCAAAGAAAATTGGGGATAAGAATCCAAACAGGCGACCCCAGTGGCCGCCTGTTTTTCTATTTCTTCAGCTATTTCTTTAGTCGCTTATAAAAAATCAATTCGGCAGCTTCATCAGGGAGCAGCAACACCCCCTGATCTTTATAATCAATAGCACGATAAAAGTTCTGAGCAAGTTCATCGGATAGTGTGGATGTCATCACGGCCTCATAACCTGCTTCGCGCATCAGCCGCTCCCATTCCAGCACAAGCCGACGTCCAAAGCCACGCCGATGATACATGGGATGAATCCACAGCAAGTTCATGAACGGAATCAAATCCCAAAAGTAATTCCAGCGCAATAACCCTAATTGGTCGTCGCCTATAGCAGCAACCAGAATTTCCTTATCAGCGACCTTCTTACGAATCTGATCTTCTTTGATATGGCGGTCTGTTTCATCAAGAAAAGCAATATCTTGCTCATTTGCAAAACGAATTGTAATTTCGCTCATCTCAGCCTACTTGTTCATATTGATGACCATCAAACGCAGTTCAGTCATTTCCTCGATCGTATATTTGACACCTTCACGACCATAACCTGAAGATTTGACACCCCCATACGGCATATGATCGACACGGAAAGTTGATGCACTATTCACCTGTAACCCGCCCACTTCAATGCGATTCCAGGCATCCATAATGAGAGACATATCATTTGTAAAAAGCCCTGCTTGCAGCCCATACGGCGAGTCGTTGATTGTCTCAATGGCCTCATCCCATTCTGAATAAGGACTAATCGTTAGAATGGGGGCAAAAACCTCTTCACAGCGGACTTTCATATCAGGCGATGTCTCTGTAAGCACTGTTGGCCAAAACAAAGTTCCTTCGCGTTTATTGCCACAAATCACTTCAGCCCCTGCCGCCTGGGCTTCTTCTACCCATGAGGCGGCCCGTAAAGCATCATTCTCAGTAATCAGTGGGCCAACATCCGTATCGGCATCACGCGGATCACCCACATTCAAGGCACCAACAGCATCGACAAAGGATGGTATGAATTCGTCATATATAGCTTCATGTACAAGGAGACGCTGTACAGAAATACAATTCTGCCCTGCATTGGCAAAACCACCTGATGCCGTTTCTCGTACAGCCAGGGACGCATTCGCATCCTGATGGACAATTACCCCCGCATTGCCGCCTAGTTCCAGGACAACTTTCTTACGGCTTGCCTGCCCTTTTAACATCCAACCAACTGAGGCACTACCTGTAAAGCTAAGCATCGCAATGCGAGGATCTATCACCATAGATTGCGCAAGTTGTCCCCAACAATTCACCATGCTAAACGCTTCCGGTGCATAGCCCGCTTCCAGAACGAGTTCCGCCAATAGCACAGAAGAAAGCGGTGTCTTTTCCGCTGGTTTTAGGATGATCGCATTGCCAACGGCCATCGCTGGGCCAATTTTGTGGCATGCCAGATTGATCGGATAGTTAAAGGGGGTAATTGCCAACACGATCCCAATCGGCACGCGCTGCGTAAACCCTTTGCGATTTTCACCAGCGGATGTCCAATCAATATCGAAGACCTCACCCTGGAGTCGACGCGCTTCTTCAGCGGATATGGCGATAGTTTGCAGCGCTCGTTTCATCTCGCCGATGGCTGTTTTGCGATTTTTCCCACCCTCAAGAATCATCAATTCCACAAAGTCATCGAAGTGCTCAGACATCAGCCGATGGAGATTTTGCAAGATTTCTGTTCGTTTATAACTGGGCAATTTGCGAGCAACTTCAAAGCCGCGCTGCGCTGCCGCTATGGCATCTTCCAAATCCTGCGGTTGGGCCATATAAACAGAATCGACCACATGGCCATCATAAGGGAATTTTACTTCGAGCGTTTCGCTCGTAGTGCGCCACTCGCCGCCTACAAGAATTTTTTTCGTCATAAGCATCCTTTGTTGATTTAATTAAGTCATCGTTCCAAACAAAAAAGACACCCAGCCAGGTGCCTTTTTCAGTTCGTTCAAACAATACACAGACTATGGTTCAAGATAGATGACCAAGCCATCATGATCTGAGACACCTTGTGCCCCATTATCCTCGAAATACCATAGAATCGGCAATCCATCTGCATTGCCCCGACTGTATTGCACATCTGTAATTACCGTATCCACAGCGGGCGATGTCAGAATATGATCCAGAATCTGGAGCGTACTATTGTAAATATAGGAATAGCGCTCTTCTTCTGGCAGTCGGAAAATCTGATTGATGAGATCTGGCTCCAGAGTATCTTCTTCTGGTGAGAGAAGCGCCTCCCCTTCTTGTGCTTGGCCCGAAATGATACCAACAACATCGACAATGGCATCTGAGAACTGGAATGCGTTGAAGTCACCTAATACAACAATATGGGAGTCTTCGTTTTCATCAAACAGAGACTGCAAGAAAGAAGCAATTCCGGTAGCTTGCTGATAACGAAGCAATTGAGTCTCGTTCGTTTCAATGCCACTCAATGATTTGATATGCACGTTAACCAGGGTCAAAGGATAAACTTCACCATCATCAAGCAGCAGATCGACTTCCAGCACCAACGGTGGGCGTCCGTATAAGCGGCCACCAAACTGGAAGGGTTCTGCAAAAGAACCGGGCATGGAGTAACAATCATAGACGGTGACTCGGTCGACACGGACCAGATAAGCGTTATCAATGCCACGACCATCGTTGCCTTCCAGCAAGCATCCATAATAGGTCAAGCTGGGATCATCTATCTGGATCTGATGAATCAGGTCAGCGACGACACGCGTATTCTCAATTTCCTGTAGAGCAACAATATCAGGAGCATCGAGTTGAACCCGGACTTGTTCCGAGGCTTTACGCAGACGAATAGCATAAACTGCGGCATCTACCGGGACGTAATCCTCAAATGTTGCATCATCACGGTCAGGATCATCAGTAACATCGAAGAGATTTTCCAGGTTTTGTGTCGCGATGGTGAACTCCCCTTCTTGGGGAGCACGTACAGGCCGGGTAACGAATTCAGTTTCTTCATAGTCCAACTCTGTGGACCAGATTTGATAGTCCAAATAGCTGTAACCGATATTGCCGTTAATGGTCACGACCATACCTGGCGTTAGGAAAGCAAGATCCCGCCCTAGCTCAAGCGGGTCGACTTCCAGCAGTTCGGGATTCAAATCCCATTCAGGCAAATCCATGTCCAGTAATTCAGGCATTGCGTCACTTTCAAAACCTGCTTCACGGAATGATCTTTCACCCGTGACCGTAACGCCAAACTCAGCGAATTGGTTCGTCGGGGCCGTCACAACAGCATTGTGTAAAACAACCCGCATGCCCTCGTAACGCTCCATTGGATGCGTGCCATCCGATAAATACTCTGTTGATACGCCAGCAAGATCAATGGGATCAGGTAGCGGATTATCTTCGGAAACAACATTTAGCCCACTAGAACCTGTAACTTCAATGCGGGTGAAATTATATTCTTCCCGGACGTATCCCTCGACAATGATGTTCTGACCAACTTCCAAATCCCACCCAACAGGTGGCCGCAGCGTAAAGACATATACTCCATCGGATGTAAGCTCATCGCCATCAGGAGCGGATTGAATAAAAAAGCCCTGTGGACCAATCGCAGTAATGACGCTTTCAGCGACAGTTACACGTTCATCAAGGCAATGGGGAATGTCCGTTTGCCCTTGTATTTGCCAGATCTCAAGGGGAGTATCGCAGGCAACATCTTGTGCTTGGACAAATACATTAAGTGCTAAAAACGACAAAACCACTAGAATCAGAGAAATTCGTCTCTTGTGCATAACATATCCACGTAAAATATAGAGTCGACAGTTGCTAATAGCATAGTACAAAAGAAAACCGAAGAGTATACGTTTCTTCAGCAATTTGAGATGATGTGGTTTTGGTAAGACGTGGTGCTTTTGAGAGGAGGCTAAAACTGCTTGCTCAAAATATTATTGATGTGGTATTCTAATCTGACACCTTGCAACACAAGTAACAATGCACTTTAAAGCTCAAATAATCGAGTATTCAGCGATTGAACTTTCTCATTAAAGGGAAAGTGTTCGTGCTACACCCCGCGGCCTGTCCAGCCAGCACGAACACTTCAACAAAGAATACTCATCCTATAAAGGATGAACACACTATGCAAATTATACCGCATAATAGGGCATTTGTACAAGTCGAAATATGCCCGAAAAATAAACGATTTCCGAAGTCTTCTGTATCTAACAGCAAGACAACTTTCAGTTTGACATATCTCCAGCAACAAGCCCTATCCTTATATGATAGGGGCTTAAATGTATTCCCGCAACCTATCGGCACCAAAGGTGGCTATCCCTGGAAACAGCTCCAATATACTCGGCTGAACCGAGAAGATGAACTTCATGGTCTTTTACCTCTTTTCGCAGGGCAGTGCAACATTGCAGTGATGTGTGGACGAACAAGCGGGAATCTGTTTGTCATTGATTGTGAAACGCCTCAGGCTTTTGAACACCACTGTAACCAATTAGAACAACGTAATATTCCCATATGGTCTGTTGAAACCGCGCGCGGTGGACATATCTATTTACGCTGTGCCGAAGGAGAAATCAATAACATTAAGCCAGGGATTCTTCGAGATACAGAAATCAAAGGTTCACAAGGCTATGTACTCGCGCCGCCATCACTCCATCCCAATGGCAGAAGATATACTTGGACACGCCAAGAAAGTGACTTCATACCTGTTATAAACGTTCAAAATATAGATTGGCTCATAGATGAAGATGGCAAACCTACCCCATTAACCTATAAGCCCACACCTAAGGATAGCAATGTACCCGCTTGGAGATTATCCAGTCACACCAGTAAACTTTCTAGACAAACTCTAGATTACGTAAAACAAGGCCACCTCGTCCAAGAAGGGTTCAGAAACAATGCGTTATTTCGAGCTTCCTGTGATTTGGCCGGTAATAACTATAAAGAAGAAGACGCCCATCGTTTGTTAGTGGACAATGCAAAACTAAGCGGACTTTCTGATAATGAGATCTCTCGCACGATTCGTAGCGCCTTCAGCCGAAAACGTGAGCCATCAATAAAATCAAATCAACAACCTAAAAATTGGGAATATGCCTTTTTCTACCTCACGGAAAAAAACTGGAGTGGACGGGGTAGCAATAGTAAACGTGCACTTATGCTAGCCCTTATCGAATCTGCTAGACGTAGCAAAAATCCAGATGGTATATTCAGAGCCAGCGTAAGAGAACTTTCTCAACTTGCTCGGATCGGTACTGCAACTGTCCAGCGAATTTTACCTACTTTTCTATCAAGACATGAACCCATTCTTTTCCATTGTGGATATGATCGAACAAGCAATGCTGCTTTATGGCGATTCAGTGACCGTATTTTACAAATCGGCAAGTCAATAAAAATGAAAATGGATACATCCGCCCTAATCCCCCCATGGTTAAGTTTTAGTGTGTCTGTTTTCAATTCTGATGCAGCCGAACGTTCCGCTTTGGGTTTGGGAGGCTTGTATCTGTACGTGATGTTACAGGCTCAAAAACACCCGTTGATGCCGTCGGCTATTGCTGAGTTAGTATCTATGACGGTGAATCAGGTAAATTACGCCCTATCTAAACTGAAAGAGTTTGGGTTGGTTTTGCGTGATAAAGTTGGTTGGTTTGTTGAGGGAGAGGTTGAACTTGAGCGAGTTGCGGAAGAAGCGGGGACTTTAGGTAAGGGGTTGTTTCGAAAACAACGTTATGCTGCTGAAAGAGCGATATTTGTGGGTAGAAGTATGCTTAATTCGCGTCTGAAGCGTGAAAAACAGGCATTTTTTGTGTTTTTTAGGCAGGTTTCTCGACAAATGAGCCGATATTCACAGCAAATAGGTGCTTTTTTACGGGACCCGTTGATTTCTGACTCGCTTATTCTTGGGGGAAGTGTCGAAATTGAGGTATTTAGCTGATCTTATTACTGTCGGGGCATATTTGGTTGGCACTAGTCTTACAGTTTTGATACAATTAATTAACCGAATTCATATCGGTTATATACTTTAGGTGGTGGGCATTATATCATTCCGGTATATTACACTAATAGTGGTGGATATGTCGGGTGTAAATTCGAAAAAAGTAAAGTGGTGTGGGGTGCTCCTTTGGGGAAAGACGGCTATCTCCTCTTTGGATATCATAATATAGAAGCTTCGTTTGCGCTGCGCTTGGCGACTGATCTCAAAAATGCAGGTATTAATGCATGGTTGGATCGCCTAGATTTGCATTCAGCAGAAGATTGGCAGTCCATGCTATCCTCTGCGCTATCCTACTGCGCTGCATTTTTGCCCGTACTCTCTCCAGATTACATTGCGTCAGACTACGGCCGTGCTGAAATCGCTCAGTCAGCAAATGATGATCGTGCGGTTGTGCCGGTGCTTTTGCGTTATATCAAGCCGGTGGAATGGCCTGTCGGCATTGAATATGACGATGTAATCGACTTCACTGAATGGCAAGACCCTGAGATCTATCAACAGCGACTCGAACAGCTCATTGATGTGATTAAGGCGTTGCCAGTCGTTGATGTAACAGGCCCTGTGCATCCTCAAAAGCGTTATGTCGCGCAACTACATGCTTATATCGAACAGTACAAGGCGATGCTTGAGTACATCCCACTCGCTTACCCTCATGTAGACCATACCCGTGATAATTTCCCGCATACAGTCGATGAGGTTGCTTATCGGCCTGCCCCATCGATTGAGTCGACCTGGGATTTGAACGGTCCGTTCATATTGCGCTACGCGCCTTTGGCTGAGCCACGCTATATGGATACGCTCGATGAAGCGCTTGAACAGTATCCACGTCTGGTGCTGATTGGCGAATATGGCGCGGGTAAAACATCCGCGTTGCATGCTTTGATATTGAAAATGGGCCAAGCCTATGCCGAAGATGTCAACAATAATCCGATGCCATTGCTCCTTGAGCTTTCTGAGTGGCAGCCGGAAGAGACATTAGAATCATTCATTCAGCGGAATTGGCCCTGGCGTATAGATGTTTGGGAAGAATTCAGCGCGGGGAATGTTGCCGTTTTCTGTGATGGCCTCGACGAGATGGGCCAGGCTGTAGAATCACATTTGACGGAATTGCGTGAATGGCTTAATGGCGATAAATCCCCTGAAATTTGTGTGTTTGCTTGTCGGGATTCTGCTTATAGTGATGTGCTCAACCTCAACTTACCCATTGTCAGCATTGAGGATATGACGCCCAGCTATACGGAACAGTTCATCTATGGCACATTGGGTGAGGACGTCGGCGACGAGTTGTTAGATCGGCTGGCCGTTGATGATACCTCGATGCTGAGGTGGTACTGGGCACTCCACAATAAGTTGCTGCTGCGAGCGTTGATGTATGTCTATCAGCACTCACCACAAGGTGAATTGCCATCGACCCCTGCCCTCTTGATTGAACAAGTCATGACTTTACATTGGCAGCGAGAACAGCTATTGGATAACCCGGACTGGGTTCCGCTGGAAGATATGTCGGCTGCCTTGACGCAACTTGCCTATGCCATTCTGGAAGAAGATCGCCCGCATAGTGTCCCCTATAGTTATGCAATAGAGCAACTGGGTGGCGTCAACATGCTTCGGGCGGTACAGAGCGCAAGTTTATTGATCGTCAATGGCGATTATGTGCGGTTCTTCCATCCGGCTATGATGCATGTTTGTGCAGCGCGTCGTCTACTGACGGATAGTTGGCATCCTCGCCTTAGCCAGCCGGTCATTGATAGCAATGGCAATCGAGTAGCCCAGCCCTGGGATGGTGTTTTCCTGGCGTTGGCTGGCACGCTTGATCAGCCTGACATGCTCGTCCGGGCTGTGACTGATGTTGATCCTTATTTAGCAGTTCAATGCAAGAGCGTAGCCCAAGGCGTATCGTCTGTTGTCAGTCGTCAGACCATTTCGCGCTTGATGCAGCTCGCAGTTGATCGTGATCAGGTTAATTCTCATGCGCTTTTGGAAGCGCTTGCTCTGGCTTCCCCAGACTTACTGGAACCCGTGTTGGATTTGATGCGCAATGGTATCTGGGAAGAGCGTCAACTAGCGACTGACATCGCTATGCATCTGGATTTACCGACGTCGGCAGACGTGGTTGAGGCACTCAATGTCTGGAATGGCAGCATGGACGCCTCCATTGCTTCATACTTGCGTCAGATTGGCCAGGAAGCTCTGCCGCCTTTGATGCGTTTGCTCACCGCCGAAGATCCAATCCGGCGGCGAGGTGCAGTCTGGGCACTGGGCGAAATGCGTGATCGTGCCGTTGTTCCGGCGTTGATTGCTGCGCTCAAAGATCAAGATCCTATGGTCCGCCGTGAATCGGCATCTGCATTACGGGCGATGCCGGATGGTGCGGCAGTTGAAAGTTTGTTACGTCTGCTGCGCGATGAATCCTGGCATGTGCGTAAAGCAGCTGCGGAAGCACTCGTTGATGTGGGTTCGACAGCGATACCTGCATTGATACGTATGTCCCAGGACGAGCGACCTGATGTGCGACGTATTGCGATTGGGGTTTTGGGTCGTCTGGGCGATGCCAGTGCAGTGCAATCCTTATTGCCCTATTTGAAGGACGAGAATGCTGATATTCGGGCGATGACAGTGACGGCGCTGGGCCAGATTGGCGATGAGACTGCGGCAGATGCATTGGCTGCATCATTGGACGAAACAGAAGCGCCGAAGTGGAGCGATACCTCAATTGGGGATATGGCGAAACAGTCATTAGAGAAGATCGGGACGGAGAAGGCTATGGCATTGATGAATCGTTTGCGGCTGCCCCTAGTTAACCAACCGACTTCTGCACAGCTAGCTAAAGACAAACTGGAAAGTATCACCCGCAAAGGTACTGAAAAAATTGTGCAGCTCCCTGCTCGCTTGCAGAAGATGCTGCATAACACGGATTGGCGCTTACGCAGGAAGGCACTTGTCGCCGTCGCGCGTACAGGTAAAAAAGGTGCTCTCATACTCTTATTGGAGGGGCTGCGCGATAAAGAATCCGAAGTGCGCTTAGCTGTCGTCAACAACCTGAAGTACTTTGAATCCGAAGAAGTTTTAGAGCATCTGACGCTGGCTTTGTATGACACAGATCGTGCCATTGGCCAGTTAGCGGCCAAGCAACTCGTAGAAATCGGTGAATCGGCCCTATCCATCCTCAATGATGCGGCGACTGCATCTGATGATGATGTTCGGGCGCTGGCTATCCAAGCGATGGGCCAAATTGGTGCAGATGCCTGTGCACCCATCTTGTTGGAATCCCTGACGGATCGGTCGGTCCCAAGCTGGACGAATCAATCTATTGGCGAGTTGGCATCTGCAGCTTTGTTGATGTTGAAGCCGACCACACAACAACCTGTTGCTGTCGAAGATGAGATCGCTGAAGCTGCGCCTGTTTCAGAAATTGTTGAAGTAGCTTCCCCTGTAGTAGCTAACGAGGTTGTGGAATCGGCTCTCTCGCCGGATATAGACAGTTTTGTTGCGATCCAGACGCCGACGTTGGAAAACCAACAGCCAGATCAGCAAGAATATCTCATCAAGCTACGCGACCTGATTGAGAAGTTGCAGGGCGATGAATGGCGTAAGCGTCATAGAGCTGCTAAAGAACTGAATAAACTGGCTAAAGGCTTGCGCGGACGTCGTAATAAGGTGGTTGCTGACAAGATTGCGATGCTGCTTTCCTCATCGGATAATTTCGTGCGGTTAACGGCGGCTGAGGCGGTGGCGTGGCTGGCTGATGAGAGTGCTATTCCGTTGCTTGTGCCCATGTTGCAGGAAGAAGATGACTACACTATCCAGATTGCAGCGATGCGTGCCCTGTCAGAAATCAGCGAACGCCGCGTGGTATCGCATATCGTGCCTTTGCTCAATGCTAAGAATCAGCTTGTGCGTGAGGTTGCTGCTGAGGTTCTGGGATACCTTCATGATAAGGCCGCTGTTCCAGCGCTACTAGAGGCCCTTAAAGATAGTACGGGTTTCTTCCGTCGGTCTATCATCCAAGCACTGGGTGATATTGGCAATCTACAAGCTGTACCCTATTTGCTGGATTATTTGAGCGACCAAGACCCGCAGGTGCGTTGGGTCACGGCTGAGGCACTCGGTAAAATCGGTGCACCTGAAGCGATTAACGACCTCAAACGGCTGTTATGGGATACCTATGAAGTTCCTTACGATGATGAGTTTGGTCAAACGAGCGAACGTCGTATGTCGGGTGTTGTGGTACGGGCTTTAGAGAACATTGGAACGCACGAAGCAAAGCAGGCCATTTCTGAATGGGAAAACAGCCACGTATAAGCATAGGTAGGGCCATCCGGGTTACCTAAAGATTAAAGATGGTGGGGAATGAGAATTTTCGTTAGTTACGCAAGAGTTGACAAACCTGTGTGTCATCAGGTGGCTCAGTTGTTGAATATCCATGAAGTATGGTTCGATCAACGTCTGTATGCTGGCCAAAATTGGTGGCGAGAAATTCTGGATCGCTTGAACTGGTGCGAGGTTTTTATTTACCTCCTCTCGCCAGAATCGGTGTCATCTACTTATTGCCGCCGCGAGTTCCAGATTGCAGTTGCCAGTAACAAGGCCATCCTCCCGGTACTGATTGATGACAAGACCCCCCTGCCGGAGGAACTGCGCGAAGTCCAGTATGCGGATCTGAGCAAAGGGTTGAATGATACCTCTGCTGTAAGCAGCCTGTTGAACTCTGTCTACATGATGGAGAAGAAACTGGCTAGTGAAAATGGCCGTGCCGAAACCTACATTGATGTCACCCAGGTTGAAAAGATAACTTCCCCCATTATCAATAACAACCCGGATAGTTTGGTTGCCCGTGCCGTTGAATCTATGGAAAAAGGCAAGTTTGATGAGGCACTCTTCTTGCTGAAACAAGCCAGGGAAAAAGAAACATATCGCTATGTTCCCTGGGATGATTTGATCGCGGCAGCAGAAGACGGACTCGAACGTCAGATGCAGCAAAAGGCCATCGCACGCGAATACAATACTATCGCGGAACTGATTAGCCGTAAGGTGACACGAAAGATCGGTTGCCAAGCATTTCAAGCCTTCAGACGGGAACACCCGGATTATGATCCGCGCAATTTGAATCGCCATTGCATGGCGGAGCAATCCAATCAATCGACGCTGGTCATCCCGCCTACAGAGAAAACGGTACGAAGCGATAGTGGTAATGGCTCATCGGGCGGGCAGCGCCAGCTTGTGGCGGCGCCTAGCCAATCAGGCGGTGTGGTTCGCGATGTGGATGTTGTTAAACCCAAGCCTAAAACACAGTCCCAGCGTCCGCGTGTGTTTATCCCAAAGATTGATTGGAAGTTCATTCCTGGCGATGGCACAGTCCAGGATTTCGAGATGGCGACCTACCCCATCACCAATTTGCAGTTTGAGGCATTTATTCGTGACCCTGTAGGGTATCGAAGCATGCGTTGGTGGCAATGGTCATCTCATGCTCGTATCTGGCGGCAATCGCACCGCCCACGTTATCCGCGTTTTAAGGGCGATAATCGTCCACGTGAGAATGTTACCTGGTATGAAGCCGTTGCCTTTTGTTACTGGCTGGGCGCACGTTTAGGGCAGCGCATTGCCCTACCCACCCAGGCCCAGTGGCGCCGGGCAGCTATGGGCGATGATGGGTACATCTATCCCTGGGGCAACACATTTGACCGCGAGTACTGTAATTCTCGTGAAAGCCGCATCCATGCGACGACCGATGTAACGCGTTATCCCAATGGGTCTAGCCCATTCGGCGTGTTGGATATGGCTGGTAATATTTGGGAATGGTGTGTTGATCCTGCGCCCAATCAGCGAGATGGCGCGCATCCCAACGAAGCTGCCCAGCGTGCGGTATTAGGTGGCTCGTTCTTCACTAATCATCGCAAGTGCCGCTCGACATATGATTTCTATATCATTCCGAATTACTACTACGGCACAATTGGATTCCGCGTGATCCGGTTGCCGGACTAAATTTTGACACCCTAAACCCACACCTGCCCACCACGGTGTGTTGAAAGTCCCTCGGAGCCAGAAGGGACTTTTTGTTTACCTATAGTGTGGCTGATTTTGGTAAATAAAAACGGCCTTGCTCATTTGAGCAAGGCCGTTTGATGTGTTGTTTTGGCTCGAATTATTCTGCTTCGAGCATGTCGCCAGTGATCGGATCAACGCCACTGTCGAGTTCGCCTTCAGCCATCATGTTGAAGATGTCTTCTAGCTGGGCGAGGATCTCTTCAGGGACATCAGCATCGTGCGGTTCGGCCAGGCCCACACCACCCAATGTTGCGTCCATTACGTAGACGCCACCACCAGGGAAACCGTCCATGTCGCCTTCAGCCAGGGCCGCGACCATGTCGTAAACACCCTGATCAACGCGCTTCATAGCGCTGCTGATGATGTACTCGGCACCGGGGGTTTCGCCATCACGGAAAGTCGAGAGGTATTCATCCTGGTCGACGCCAATGACGTAAACGTCTTGCTGAGCGGCAGCGGTGATACCACCGGAACCGGTCTGACCACCTGCACCAAAGATAACATCAGCGCCTTCACCGATGAATTGTTCAGCGGCAGAAGCACCACGGTCGGGAGCAACGAAGTCGTCGATATAGACGCCTAGGAGCGTAATATCGGGATTGATGTATTGTGCACCATTTTCAAAGCCATTGCGGAACTTTTTAACAGGTGGGATTTCTACACCGTAAACGCCCGCGACGATGTCATTTTCGGTCATCAAGGCAGCCAGAGCACCAGCCAGGAAACCAGCCTGATCTTCACGGAATTGGATACCAACATAGTTTTCTGGTGCTTCTTCAGTAACATTGCCATCTTCATCGGTCTGATCACCAACAAACTGATCGACACCCACGAAGAAAACGTCCGGGTTGGCCACAGCAGCATCCCAGGTCGCGTCAGCAATCATAAAACCGATGGTAAGAATAACATCGAAACCTTCTTCAACGCAGGTGTTGATGTTTGTCTCATAATCAGCTTCGGCTTGGGTTTCGATAAAGGTGTAGTCCAGATCGTAGTCCTCAGTAACGGCAATTGCACCTTCATGAGCAAATTGATTGAACGTGCCATCATCAATTTGGCCAATATCTGTTACGAGGCAAACGGTTTCAATACCGTCTTGTGCCAAAACGACAGGGGCAATACTAAAAATAAGTGCCAACATAAATGATGCTAGCACCAGCTTACGAACATTCTTCATTGTGTGTTCCCTTCGCCATGTGAACGTTGTGTAAGGTGGGTTAAGTACAATTTAACTATCTATTAAATTGTACCCTTTTGCAAGGGAAACGTCAGGCAAATCCCTAGCAATTGGGGAGATAAAGTGCACAAAAAGTGTGGCTCAATCCTCATATAGAGGAGCCACACTTGAGCAAGCTTGTAGCGCTTTTTCGTCAATCTTTTTTGTAGGGTTCGCCCACAGCTTTAGGTGCCAATGATCGACCAACCAAACCCGCTAATACGATAATGGTAACGATGTAAGGGACCATTTGTAGGAACTGTACAGGTACAGCCACGCCGATAATCTGGAAGCGTGTTCCTAGCGCATCAGAGAAGCCGAAAAGGAGTGCCCCCGCAAACGCACCAAAAGGCGTCCATTTGCCGAAAATAAGGGCCGCCAGGGCAATGAAGCCTGCACCGCGCGTCATGCCGTTACTGAAGGTTCCGGTTACTTCCAAAGAGAACCAGGCTCCAGCCAAGCCTGCGATCATGCCACCAATCAAGACATTGCGCCAGCGCATGCTGTTTACATTGATGCCAAGCGTATCGGCTGCTCCTGGCTCTTCCCCGACTGCGCGCGTCCGCAGTCCCCAGCGCGTATAGAACAAAACGATATGCGAGATGATGATGATAAAGAACATCGTGTAGAAAATCGGCTGACCAGAAAACAGCGCGTCACCGACAATGGGAATGTCTTTGAGAATCGGGATGGGGATTTCAGGCAGCTTTTCGATACCGCCCTGGTTTGAAAGCAAGAACTCGCGCCGCCAAAAGCTGGTTACACCGACTGCCAGGATATTGATGACTGTACCGCTGACAATCTGGTCAGTGGCAAATGTGATAGAAAGCCAGGCATGTAGCAAAGCGGCTAACCCACCTGCAATGACAGCCACAATAACAGCCAGGAACATAGCGATGCTGATCTGATTTGGTGGAAAGACATCTTGCAAAAAGAACAGTGTGGAGAAGCCAAAACATGCGCCAAACAGCATCATGCCTTCGATGGCGATGTTGACAACACCACTGCGCTCACACCAGAGGCCAGCTATTGCGCCAATGGCAATGGGCGTTGCCAATCGCAGGCTTTCCGCCATCATGGTCGTGATATTGGTGCTATTGCCGGCGGCTGCGACGATTAAGATGGTTGGGATGAATATAACACCCGCAAAAATCAGTAAGCCATCCACATAGCGATGGATCTGTGGTGGATTAAAGATTGCGAGTGCGCCAACGCCCAGGAAGATTAATGCTGTAATGTTCATATAAGCCAAAGTAGGGACTTCGATGGCGGGAAGCGCTGTAGCGGTGCCGGGTTCTACCAGAGTGAGTGTCGTGACGACATCGCTCGTTAGCGACCGATTACCCAGTACCAACATGCCAATCGCTATCGCAATGAGGACCAGGGCCAGAACACGCTTACGTGTTAACTTGAAACGCTGGACAGGAACATCTGTGGGATAGGTTTCTGATATAGTGGTCATGTTAGCCTCCCCAACTGGTCGTAAGCGTAATTCGCGTGTCAGCATGGCCTTCTGGAATGCGATAGAGATAGCGAATAATCTGGTCAGCAGCGATGAACATAATGATTAAAGCTTGTACGATTAAAATCAGATCGACGGAGATATCTGCGCGGGATTGCATCAATGCTGCACCACTGAGTAGTCCACCCCAGAGCAGCCCGGCCCACAGTGTGTTGCGTGGATTGGTGCGCGCTAGCAAGGCAACCGCAATGGCATCAAAGCCGATATTAGCGAACAAGGCGGGTTCCATGTGATGGGTGTTGCCTGCCATTTCTACTGCACCAGCTAATCCAGCCAATCCACCGGCCAATGCCATCGCCAGGAAGATGTTCCAAGGTACGTTTGCACCTGCATAGCGGGCAGCATCCTGGTTTGTACCAACCATCTTGAGTTCAAAACCGGGTGTGGTTTGCTCTAGGAACCAATCCACCAGCCAGATTGCAATCAGCGTCAAAACGATGCCAAAGTGCAGTTCCCCATTCACTGTAATCGAGATGAGGAACCAACCCCCTAAGAATGTTGTGGCTGCAATCAGCAAGGTCTTGCGGATATTGCGCGCATTCAAGTTGGCGCGATGGATAAATAGATTCAGCAGTAACATAGTCACTGCGGCAACGATCACCATAGGAACTGTAATTTCATTGAAGTATGGTAAAAACCCTGTTGGCAAGATTTCGGGTGTTTCTGGCTTGGTCGCGCCTGGGTTCCCAAGAAGGATAGGATCTTGGGATTTAATCAACCAGTCAACGACGAGTAAGCCAATGAAGTTCAGCATGATGGTCGTGATGACTTCATGTGCGCCTGTAAAAGCCTTGAGTAAACCAGGAATCGCACCCCATAAAAACCCGCCAGCAATGCCCATCAGGATAACCAGTGGCAGGTGCAAGAAGGCTGCATTGACGGATAAGCCTAGCACTAGCCAAATCACGACACCAACGGCGATAGCTACTGCAATGACCCATGTTTGGCGATCATCGGTGGGTTTGCCATACCGTCTTCGTCGTCGCCAGAATAAGAAAATAGCGACGATGATGGCGATTGCCGCGAATAAGGGCAAAATTGAACCGGCATCCATCGTCCAACCAAAGCCAGCCCAGGCCGCCGTAATCGCACCAATATGGAGCTGCCCTTCTACACCGATGTTGAACAGGCCGCCTTTGAAAGCCATGCCAACGGCCAGGCCTGCGATGATATAGGGCATGGCTTTGACAATGGTGCGTTCAAGCTGGCTTGGATAAAACAGAAGTGCTCTGCTGCTGAGATTCAGATAACTAATCGTGTTCTGGTCACCATGTATCGTACCGATTAAATTGGATCGTTGGCCTGGATCAATGGCGAGTTGGCTACCTGGACTGCTACTGGTTGGCAAACGCACAATTAAATTTTCGTCCAGTATGGCAGGCAACTCATCTACCAAAGCCTGATTTACGTCTTCGTTAGTTAGCAGACCTGCTTCATATAATGCCCCGATGAGCCGAAAATCCTCACCAAGCGCGGCTGCGTCCTCTAGACCACTTTCACGAAGGGTTTCTAGCGTTGGAACAGCTTCTATCACGCGCCGGGCTGGACCCTGGGCGATATCGACGATGAGATTGGCGTCTTCGCCTGTGGCATCGATATCAGCCGCTTGGAGCGTTTGTAGGACTTCGTAGTTACGCTGTAGAGTGACATCACCATATGTGTCAATCATCTGTAAATGATCGAAAGTTTGTGAGCGTACGTCATCGCTCATCTCCGCGAGTTCGGGCCATAGGTTAGTTGCGGTGGTGATTGTTTCATCATCTACTGTGGCATCAACGGCAAATAACTCTGCTAAATCCCGAATATCACCGCGTTCAAAACCATCATTTTCGAGTGCATTAAGCGTGGTCTGGACCTCGGTTAGGGCTTCAACACCGATTGTTTGGATCGTCGGAATACGTTCTGCGAATTCGTCATAATCCTCTTCGATCCACTCCGGGTGCTGTTCCAGAATGGGAAGGTAGGATTCCATATTGGCTATGCCGATGTCTGCCAAAAGCTCAAAAGGACGTGCCTGACGACTGATTCGATCCGACGTAAGCTCGTTCGTTGCAGCATACTGCTGTATCTCGGCGAAGTCATCCAGGCTGGCGATGTCATTGAGGGCTAGGCCTGTACTACCTTCGATGAGGGCGGCGTAGGCTTTGCCGGATACGGATAGCCCTTCGGAGATGTTGTTATCGCCGCTGCCAACAATGGTGATGACGATCAGCGGGATGCCTGCCA
Organism: Anaerolineaceae bacterium; assembly: GCA_002699585.1. GTDB lineage: Bacteria > Chloroflexota > Anaerolineae > Aggregatilineales > Phototrophicaceae > Phototrophicus. Next base: position 29,589 of record PABP01000023.1, read on the forward strand.
GTAAAGCCGTAAAAACGGCTAAAAATGGGATGATGCTGGCTGAAACACGTCCCCACAAACGAGCAACGGGAGCAAAAAAAGCGGGTCCCTGTGGCTTGCTGCTGTTCGCTGTCGTCTCACTCATGCCGATTGCCCTTCTGTATTCGCTGTGTTTTCTTTGTTACCGGCCATGCGTAAACCAATTGTTTCGCGGTCTGCATCTTCGATGGGCAGAATATCGATGATGTGCCCATCAAACATGACCGCGATGCGATCTGACAGGCTCAAAATCTCATCAAGTTCTGAAGAGATCAGCAGAATGGCCGCCCCGGCGTCGCGCATACGAATGATTTGTTTATGGATAAATTCGATGGACCCGACATCAAGGCCGCGCGTGGGTTGGGAAGCGATTAGCAACTTTACATCGCGGCTGAATTCACGGGCGACGATGACTTTCTGTTGGTTGCCACCGGAGAGGCTGCTAATGGTGTTGTATATATTTGGTGGACGAACATCGTATTGTTCAACCAGTGTTTGCGCGTTTTCAGCGATAGCCTGATCGTTGATGATGATGCCATTCGCATATGGATTTACATAATACGTATTCAGTACCATATTTTGCATGACCAGAAAGGGACCAACCATGCCCATCTTCTGACGATCTTCGGGTACATGCCCTGACCCTAATTCTGTGATGCGCCTGGGATTGGCATTCGTCGTATCCTCACCCAGGAAATTAACGTGGCCGCTCTGAATGGATCTCAAACCGGTGATGGCTTCGACCAATTCTGTCTGGCCGTTACCCTGTACACCTGCGATCCCCAAGATTTCCCCGGCATAGACATCGAGTGTGACGCCTTTGACAACTGGAACTGCGCGTTCGTCGAGGACGACCAGTTCGTTGATCTGCATGACACGTTCTTGGGCCTGACCTCGTTCTTTTTCGACTTCCAGGATGACATCACGACCAACCATCAGCGAAGCTAGTGATTGCGGCGTCGAAGTTTTGGGGTCCGCATCACCTGCGACTTTACCGCGCCGGAGGACAGTAATGGTATCGCAGATTTCAAGGACTTCTTTGAGCTTGTGGCTGATGAAGATGATGCTCACACCGCGCTCAATGAGTGTGCGCATGACAGCAAATAAGCCGCGCGCTTCCTGGGGTGTGAGGACGGCTGTTGGCTCATCCAGAATGAGGACATCAGCGTCACGATAAAGCGCTTTGATAATTTCTACACGTTGTTGAATGCCCACCGGTAGATCACGAATAATGGCATTGGGATTGACGGCTAGACTGTAGCGCTGGGAAATGTCTTCAATACGGCGACGAGCTTCGTCTTTTCTCAGGAACGGTCCGTTGACGCTTTCATTGCCAAGCATCACATTCTCTGTGACTGTCAAGGGTTCCACCAGCTTAAAATGCTGGTGAACCATCCCAATACCGTGCGTGATGGCATCTTTAGGATTGTGAATCTCTATGGGCTGGCCATTGACAAGGATTTCGCCTTCATCGGGTGTGTAAAGTCCATAAATCATATTCATGAGGGTGCTTTTTCCTGCACCATTTTCGCCGAGCAGCCCGAGCACCTGCCCTTTGTATAACTTCAGATCAATATGATCGTTGGCAAGCACACCTGGGAAACGCTTTGTTAGACCTTTTACTTCCAGAACGGGGGTGTCGCTTCTTGAAGTAGGTAAGTTTTTCATCATATAAAATTAACTCTTAAGTTCGATTGGCCGAGATAGGGGCGATTATAACGCAAATGTGCCATAGGACAGCTATGACACATTGCGCTTTCTTGCATGTCATTTTATGCAGGATGGACTATAAGCTGGGATGGCACTAAAGTTGCTCTAACCAGCGATAGCCGTAAGGTAGCAACTGGATTTGACCTTCGATGATCTCATCTGTATTGGCTAGGGCATCTTTGTATGTTCCATCCAGGTCAACCACACGATCCTGGTCAGATAAATTGTGCAAAGCTAGGAACGCATCGTATTCGCTGACGCGCTTGAAGCAAAGCAGCTCGTTGGGCAAATGATGCCACCATTCTAAGCGCCCTACCCCAAGCACAGGTAGGCGTTTACGTGTGTAAATCATCTCGCGGATGGTGTGCAACAAAGATGAGCGATCTTCGCGTTGCGCTTCGACATTTACGGAGGTATAGCCAAATACTGGATCACTGATAAGTGGCATATAGAGCTGCTCACGGGGAGCGCGGCTAAAACCTGCATTTTCGGTGGTGTCCCACTGCATCGGTGTACGAACGCCATTACGGTCTGCCTGGGTAATGTCATCACCCATACCGATTTCATCACCATAATAGAGGATAGGTGAACCCGGCATCGTAAAGAGCAGGCTGTTTAGGATTTGGATTTTACGGCGATCATTTTCAACAAGTGGAGCCAGCCGTCGCCGAATACCGAGATTGAGACGTGCATTTAAATCCGCCGCGTAGTAATCCCACATAAAGTCACGTTCTTCTTCAGTGACCATTTCCAGGGTCAATTCATCATGATTACGCAGGAAGTTAACCCACTGCGATCCATTCGGTACGTCAGGGGTATTCTGCATGATGTCGACAATGCTGCTGCGATCCCCTTTTGCCAGGGCCATATACAAGCGTGGCATGACAGGGAAATTGAAGTTCATGTGGAATTCCAGGCCATGCTGAGGTGTACCAAAATATGGAACGACCTCTTGGGGCCATTGGTTGGCTTCGCCCAGCAAGACAGCATGTGGATAGTGCGCATCAACCAGGGCGCGCATGCGCTTCAAAAATTGGTGTGTTTCCGGTAGATTTTCGCCATTGGTGCCTTCACGCTCATAGAGGTATGGCACAGCGTCCACTCGGAAGCCATCAATACCCATATCCAACCAAAATATCATGACATCAAGCATAGCCTGTTGGACGCGGGGATTGCTGTAATTGAGGTCCGGCTGGCTGCTATAAAAGCGATGCCAATAATACTCGCCGCTCTCTTCGTCATAGGCCCAATTTGACTTTTCTGTGTCGACGAAAATGATGCGGGCATCCTGGTATTCTTCTGCAGTTTGGCTCCAGACGTAGAAATCACGCATGGAAGAATCCTTTGCGCGACGGGACTCAACAAACCAGGGATGCTGATACGATGTGTGATTGACGACTAGGTCGGCAATAATGCGCATGCCGCGACGATGAATTTCATCAACGGTCAGGCGGAAATCTTCCATCACACCGTAGTCCGGGTGAATACCGTAGAAGCTCGCGATGTCATAGCCATCATCGTTAAGTGGAGAAGGATAAATCGGTAGCAGCCAGATACAGTCGACACCTAGCCATTGGAGATAATCTAATTTTTTTCGTAGTCCGGCAAAATCACCGTGGCCATTGCCATCGCCATCGGCGAATGCCCGTAAATACAATTCATAGAAAATGGCGTTCTGGTACCACTGCATCGCTTTATCGACCCTTTGCTCTTATCAGAAATGTAGATTTCATTATCCACATTATTGTGGACTTTCCGAATAAGTATTATTAAGTAGCCTTGTGGTGTCCTAAATTGCAAAAAAAGAGGATGACTATATAGGTGTCATCCTCTTTGCTTGTGACACAGATAAATTACTCTTCGAGGGTACTGGTATCGCCGACGGGAAGACCTTGCGCCTCGGCCTTTAGGATGCGGCGCATGATCTTACCAGAACGTGTCTTGGGCAGCTTTTCTACAAAGTTGATGACGCTGGGTTTAGCGATTGGCCCGACTTCATCGCCAACATGATTTTTTAGCTCCGCTTCCAGTTCTTTTGAGCCATCTACGCCATTGACGAGGATGCAATAGGCGTGGATGACATTGCCCCTGAGTTCATCAGGAACGGCGATAACTGCCGCTTCGGCAACTGTCTCGTGGCTGACGAGAGCTGATTCAACTTCAGCTGTACCCAGACGATAGCCGCTGACTTTGATGACATCGTCATTACGCCCGATGATCCAGTAGTAGCCATCGGCATCACGGCGAGCTGTATCCCCCGCCAAGTACCAACCCTGCTCCTTATATTTGGACCAGTACTGATCGAGGAAGCGTTGGTCATCTCCCCATACGGTCCGTAACATGCTCGGCCAGGGGCCTTGTATGACTAGGTTGCCATCTTCTCCAGGTTCGCAAGACTTGCCTTCATCATTGATAATGTCAACGGAAATGCCAGGGAACGGACGGGTTGCACTACCTGGCTTGAGTCCGACAGAAGGCAGCGGACAAATCATGAAACCACCCGTTTCGGTTTGCCACCAGGTATCAATAATTGGGCATTCTTCACGGCCTATAACGCGGTGGTACCAGCGCCAGGCTTCCGGGTTGATGGGTTCACCAACGGAGCCGAGCAGGCGCAAGCTGCTGAGATCATGGCGGTTGGCCCAGGCATCACCAAAGCGCATCAAGCCACGAATAGCTGTCGGAGCTGTATATAAGATCGTGACGCCATATTCTTCCACGATGCGCCACCAGCGGTCAGGATATGGAAAATTGGGCGCACCTTCATAAATGATGCTGGTCGCTCCCAGGATCAGTGGCGCGTAGACGATATAACTGTGTCCCGTGATCCAACCTGGATCGGCAGCACACCACCAACGATCATCATCTTTGATATCGAAAGCCCATTCCAGTGTCGTCGAGGTATAAACTTGATAGCCGCCATGCGTATGCAAGACGCCTTTGGGTTTACCCGTTGTGCCGCTGGTATATAGGATGAATAGTGGGTCTTCGGCATCCATGACCTCTGTTTCACAGTAACGGCTGGCGATAGGCAGCGCCATCAAGTCGTGATACCAATAGTCACGCCCCTGCTCCATGTTGATGTCATGGCCGGTCCGTTTGACGACAATCACCGTATCGACCACCGGCGAGCGGCGCACTGCTTCATCAACGACATCTTTTAAGCGAACGATCTTGCCACGGAGCCATGCTCCATCTGCTGTGACAAGCACACGACTTTGAGCATCGGCAATACGGTCGGCCAGGGCTTGATCGCTGAAGCCACCATATACCACGCTGTGAGGTGCGCCGATTTTGGCACAGGCCAGCATGGCAATGATGATCTCTGGAACACGTCCCATGTAAATAGTGACGCGATCACCTTTTTTGACACCCATGCTGCGCAGGACGTTGGCGAATTTATTGCCCTCCTGCCACAAACGCCAATAGGACATGGTGACCTTATCGCCATTCTCACCTTCCCAGATGAAGGCAAGCTTGTTCCGACGCCATGTTTTTGTGTGGCGATCAAGCGCATTGTGAACGATATTGGTCTTGGCACCGACAAACCATTTATAGAATGGTGCATTGCTGTCATCGAGCACTTTATCCCACATTTTGTGCCATTCCAGCGTATTGGCTCGCTTGGCCCAGAAAGCTTCCAGGTCGTCTTGCGCCTCAGCATAAACGGCTTCGTAGTCGGGTACATTGGCATGTTCGACGATGTCTTCTGTGGGATGATACCATTCGCTCGTTGGGGGTGAATAATCTTCAGTCATAAGTATAACTCCTCTTCAATCAATCGATTGAGAACCGATCAATACTAATAATTGGTTCCTTATTTGGACCTCTGGATTATAAGCACAAGCGGGAGAAAATAAAAACGAACCGACCAGACCGCCTATAAAGGCTGATGTGGCTTTTGCAACCAGACAAATAAGGCATTGCCATTGCATTTATTGTCACTTTCACGGCCATTGCTAGCTGTGGCGATCGTATCAAGTATTAACTGGTTGCTATATCGCAACATACGTTGAGGCAAAGTCACGGGTTCTGGTTGAATATGGGACTGAATATTCTGATCTGATGAAGCAGTTATGTTAACTGTTTTTGATCTAGTAAATAGTGGCGCTAGCGGATTGGGATAAGTGAGGTTGTTGACCCAACTATTCATTCGTACGACATCAACTTCTAGGGCGTTGGCGAACTGACGAATGAGGGATGGTGTGAAGTAGTAAAGGTGTTCGATGATGAAGCCGCGCCAGAGTTGCTTTGTTGATTGAGCAAAGCGTCGTTCCCATGAATTGTAGTTAGGCACGTTAAAGAATATGACGCCACCGGGTTTTAGCAAGTCAACCGCAGCCTGTAGATAGTTCATGGGTTCACACAGGTGCTCGACCACGCTCTTCATCGTGATGACATCATATTCTGCAGGTGTCATATCTCGAAAATCGCCATGAAAAATCGGGATGCCAAGGGCTTGGCTAGCACTTTCTGCGGCAACAGATGATAGTTCAGAGCCTGCAACTTCCCAACCTCTTTGTTGTGCTATTTTGAGGAGTTGTCCTCCCCCACAACCGATATCCAGTAACATGGGTTTACTGACGTTGAGAAAAGCGTCAGTTGTGTCCAGGATATAATTTGCACGTTCTTGCTGGTGACTTTCAAATTGGGTACTGGCACCGGGTATGGCATAGACCGTATCGTAAAATCGCTGAATAGCTTGATCGGTCATGCGGGGATTCATATAGATCAAGCCGCACTGGCGACATTTTACGAAGCTAATCTCTTGAGTATCGAAATCGAGCGCTGCCACACCCATGCGATGCATTGGGACGGTGATATTTTGTTTCGGTGGTAAATGCCCGAGAGAAACTGCATCGTCGTGGCCACAATAGTCGCAAACCACGTGTTCAAGCAAATCGCTAATAGCCGTGGAATTTGGAAGGCTGTGTGATTTAAGCATGAATATGAGGGAAAGATGCTCTATAAATTTAAGAACATCTCGATACGTTGAAAAGAAACAACGTATCCAAGTTCCTCGAAAATAGGCCAGGTTGGGTGGTTAAGTGGGAGATTTTCTACCTTGGTATCCTGGCGCGGATTGTCGTAATGCACTTGTGAGAGTAGCGCGCGCATCATGTCTGGGCTTGCATTCGGATTCATCACAATATGCTGCAATTGGAATGCTGTTTTCTGGAAGATAATCCAGCCTTTTTCACCATCTGGCAGGCTGATGTCATATCCTGCTAGATTATCCATGTTCAACAAGGAGGCAGTTTCTTCTACCCAGGAGGCCCCTTTTTCTCGCTGGGCCAAGCGATCCGGGATTTCTTTGCTCAGCGATGTTACTGTGATATTTGGCTTGGGCAAAAGGTCATCTTTTAATTTGCTCGGTGCGCGACGAATGACGAGTAGTTCGCGGGTTTCTTCAAAGCCATATTTTTTGAAGAGACGATGGGCGGGTTCGTTGCCTTTAATGACTTCTAACTGGACCAATGACAGGTCTTTTTCGCGGGCGACATTAATGGCCTGGTCCATCAGGAATTGGCCTACATGCCGTCGGCGCCTTTCTGGGAGAACGCCCATACGTGTGATCCATCCGCGTTTATCACGAATCCCCAGCATGATGATGCCGTTTAATTCGTGGTCAGATGGATCAAGCGCGACGTAAGAATGATCTAAATCGACGTCGTAGTTGTCAATATACTCGCGCATGCGCATGGCATTCATGGGCATCGGAACAATATAGTCTGTCCGTGCTCGACTATAAATGTCGGCAAGTTCTTTGTCTGAATACTTGCTTGTGGCGATGGCATACTGTTTGTTGTCGGTGTCATCACCAGCAGAAGAGGTATCCAAGGATGTCATCAGACAAGATCCCCTGATGTGGGTTGTTGTGTCTTATCCAGATAAGAATTAATTTCGTCAGCAAAAGTGCGCGTATTGATCGGTTTGGTGATGATGCCATCACAACCATAAGCTTGTGCCATCTCGAAGGCTTCTTCTTGTGGCCAGGCGGTAAATGCAATAATTGGGACGCCCGATAGTGCTTCTTCCATATGTAACATGCCAATGATGGTTTGCCCGTCGATGTCCGGCAGGCCAAGATCGATGAGGATGAGATCCGGTTGGTTATTAAGAACTGCATTTAGCCCGATTTCACCATCTTCAGCTAGCACAACGTCATGTCCGGCCCGGGAGAGTAATTTGTGAGCCATACGGGCGTTCAATGGATTATCTTCGATAACAACAATTCGACTCATGATGTACCCACTTTACTATGTGAGCGTTTTGACTCCCTGACCATAGCGAATAACCGATTGTCTGTCCAATACCGGTAGCAAATTGTTATACAGTAAAGAGTAACGAACGGTATGATGAACCGTTCGTTATTGTGCTAGCCTCTACATTAGTCGCCTGCTTGTAGTTCAGGCGTGGATTCAGGCACGGGTTCTGAGTACTCTTTCGAGATGGGTAATGTGAACCAGAATGTCGAGCCGCTTCCTAATTCACTCTCTACGTAAATTTCACCACCATGCATACGGATGAGTTGGCGCGTAATGGTCAAGCCGAGTCCCGTCCCCCCTGCGCGCCGCGTTGATGAGCCATCTGCCTGATGGAAGCGCTCGAAGACCCGTTGTTTATCTGCATCGGTCATGCCAATGCCTGTGTCTTCGATGCGGATATACAAAGTATGGTCATCGTGCATGCCATAGCGTGTCGTGATCGAACCTCTTTCGGTGAATTTAGCGGCATTGCTGATGAGGTTGAGCAAAACTTGATTTAAACGAATGGGGTCGGCCTCAATTTGAGGCACATGCTCATCTTCGACGACCTTGAGTTCAATGGGCTTGTCTTTAACCAGAATTTGGTTCTGGTTGATTAAATCTGTCACCGCTGATTTGAAATCGAAGTCCTTGTAGTGTAGCTGCATCTGCCCTGCTTCGATCTTGGCAAGATCAAGAATTTCGTTGATGAGACTCAAGAGGTGTTTGCCGCTTAAGTAGATGGCTTCGACATCTTCCTGAGCGTCATCATTGAGTTTCCCGTCAACGCCATCCAACAGCACTTCACTATAACCAATGATCGAGTTCAGTGGTGTACGCAGTTCGTGGCTCATATTTGCCAGGAATTCTTGCTTCAGGCGATCAACTTCCAGCAACCGCGCCACGGTCTGACGTTCACGTTCGAAGGCCTCGGCATTACGGATGGCAACCGCAAGCTGGTTGGCGAGCGTTTGCTTGACCTGGACTTCAATCGCGTTGAAACGATTGGCTTGTGCATCCTGAATGTCCAGCACGCCGATGAGTTCATCACCGTAGGCGATCGGTATCGCCAGTTCAGACAGTGTGTTTGGAAGATACTTATTCGGCAAGAAACCAGGTTCCAGGGTGACATCCTGGATGACGATGGGTTCCATAGATCGAGCAGCGCGGGCGACAAGGCTTCGCTTGGCATTCATCGGGATGCTATGGAGCTCCGCAATCATCTTTTCACCGACGTCACCTGCACCGGCCGCCAGTACCAGCGTGTCGCCTGCGTCATTGAGCAAGTAGATATGGGCATGGTAATAACCAAAACGCTCATTGGTGAGGTTCACAATACGATTCAACAAGGTATCAACCTGTTGGATACTTGTGGATTCGGTACTTACCTCGGCTACTGCTTCCAGGTCACTCACACGTTGGGCCGTTTGGCGTTGGTGGAAGACACGTTCAAGACTGATAGCCACTTGTCGGCTTAACGAGTTCAGCAGGTTGACTTGCCGTGAGGAGTAGCTATGTTCTTGATTGTGATATAGTGTCAGGAAGCCAAGCCAGCGGCGGCCGATGAGCAGCGGCACAATCATAAATGCCTTGACGTTCAGTTGATGCATTAGCTCCTGTGTTACTTCGTCAAATTGTTCGAATTCATCCTCATTAGTGGCATAAGTGATGGTGGCTCGGTCCAATGTGTGAACAAATGGTAGCTGGTCAAAGGGGATATTCAGGCCCTTTAGGATGCCAACCGATTCGCTCCATTCCGCAATGATCTGGATGACACTGGATGTTTCGTAGTCACGCTCATCAAATATTGACAATGTGAGTGTGGAGAGGCCGTCGACAAGGCCGCCTTCTGCGATGGCCTGAATGATATCATCCTCTGTTTCGGCTTCGTTGAGGGCAATGCTGATATGATAAAGTAGTTCGTTGGCTTTATTTGTTTCTGCCAGCTCGCGCTGGGCGGCAACACGCTCGGTAATATTGGTATGGGTACCCGCTAGACGAATGATATTGCCGTTCTCATCTTCATCAGCGCCACCGCGTGCCAGAATATCAACATAATGGCCATCTTTGTGTTTCAGACGATACTCTAGCTCAAAGCTATCGGTGCTGCCTTGCAGATAGACACTAATAGCCTGCGTGAACTTCTCCCTATCCTCAGGATGAATTAAACGTTCCCATGTGTCGAAACTATTGGCAACTTCATAATCCTCATAACCAAGCATGTGCTTCCAGCTTGGCGATAAGAAGAGATCGTTATTGATGATATCCCAGTCCCACAGGCCATCACTCGTACCTGTTAGGGCGAGTTCGAGACGTTCTTCACTCTCCCGGAGGGATTGTTGGGCCTGTTCTAGCGATTGGTAAGCACGGGCATTCTGGATAACTACAGCTATCTGCCCGGCCAATGTGGTATGGACGCTGGCATCTTCTTCGCTAAAGAAGTTCACTTTGTCGGACTGCACATCGAGCACACCAATGACCTCGTCGCCAACAACCAGCGGAACGGCTAGCTCAGAGCGGGTTTCCGGTAACAGTGGATTGGGTAGGAAATATTCGTTTTCAGTCACATCGTTCACAATGATGGATTTGTTATTGCGTGCGCATTGGGCCACCAGACTGTTTTCACGTTCTAAGGGAATTTGGTGCCCACTCTGGACCATGACATCCCCAGGTTCCCCTGCCCCAGCAACCAATTCCAACTGCTTGGTTCGCGGATTCAGTAAGTAGATGTGAGCATGATACAGATCGAAGTTCTCTCGTGTGAGATCAACAACTGTCTTCAACAGTGTTTCATTATTCAAGTTTGAAGCCGCTTCGATGCTGACTTCGGCCACGCGAGTAAGCTGACGTGCCCGCAGTGCTGTATTCTGCAAAAGCTGGACGTTTTCAAAGGTTACAGCGAGTTGGTCCGCTAAGGATTGGAAGAGCTGCTGTTGGGCCTCGGTGAAGGTGTTCTTTTGATTGTGCTGAATATCCAGAACGCCAATGATTGTATTCTTGCGCCGCAGCGGGATGGTTAGCTCGGATTTTGTGTCTGGGAGTAGCTCGTTTGACAAGAAATTTGGGTCTTGAGATGTGTCTTGTACCACGGACACTGAACCAGACTTAATCGCCCGTGCAACCAGTGAATTGCCATCTAAGGGGAGGCGATGATTGTTCTGTAACAGGCGCCTGCCAATATAGCCGGTGCCGTCGCGCAGAATAGCGTAAGTATCTGTTTCGTCAAGCAGGTACACCTGGACATAGTAGTAGTTAAAACGGTCCCGAATGAGATTCACCGTCAGGCTGATGAGATCATTGAGCTCGCGGACCTGATTGGCTGCAGAGGCAATATCAGCCGTTGTTTCAAGGTCCTTGGTACGCTCATTGACGCGCTCTTCTAGCGAAGCGAAATTGCTACTGAGAGTATTAGCCATACGGTTGAACGCCTGACTTAATAGTCCCAACTCATCGTTGCGTCGAATGTCGAGATCAAGAGACCAATTGCCATCTCGTCCGATATTCTCCGCAGCGGCGGCAAGTTTAGCAACGGGCCGGGTAACGTAGGATGCGAGGAGGTACCCCAGGAGGATAAGCACGCCGATTGTGGTCAATGCGACTAGCACGACACCAAGGGACTGCTCATTGATAATGGCGAGTGCTTCTGCTTCCGATTGAAGTACCGCCACATACCAGTTTTGATCCTCAATAGCTGTTAGAATTATGGTTGAGATGTTTGCACTAAGGCTATCATCTATCGCTTCGCCTTGGGGTTGTGAGGATGTCAACCCAAGCTGACTGAAGGCCGCTAAATATGTTTCTCCTTCATTGTCCTGTATGAACTGCAACTCATCTACAGCTTGCCCTGCAAAGAATGCTTCAGCAAAAGTGAACCGACCATCGCTATCTTGATCTGCAACGACAATTTCACCTTGATCATTCACGATCAGAGTGTTGCCAGTTTCGCCTAATTGGAGTTCTTCTAGCTGATTGGTAATGGCTCTTACATCAAACGTGCCTCTGACAATGCCGATAACGCGATCCTCAGCACGAATTGGAACAGCGAGCCTAAGCCCCTGTCGTCCGGTACTTTCGTCAAACTCCGTGCGTGAGTCAATGAAGATAGCACCATTGCCAAAGTTCCATGCGGCTTGCCACCATGCTTCGTCCATCTGGAGGTAGTCAGTTGGTATGGTCCCGTTGGAGGCAACAACAGCGCCTTGCGCATTGGTGATGAACAACTCTGCAAGCTCAGCATGTACACTTGTAAAGTCCGTAAGCAAAGCAGATGCTTCGCTATTCAGCATGGCATCAATTTCAGCAGTGGAGCGTTCATTGGTTGCGGCCTGGCGCCACGCCTCGTCGCGTTCTTCAAGGTTAGGGGCTTGTTCTTCCAAAGCCTGGTTGGCTTCAAAAATACTGTTTTTGACGATGTTGGAAGCGGCTGCCAATTCTAGCGTGCGCAGTGGCTCAACTAAAAACTCAGTGAACGTATTTGCCTGGGTTTTGGAAATCGTCTCAAAGTTTTCAGCAACCAGAATTTGCGCATTATCTCGTACGAGGTCTTGGCGTACGAGAGCTAGCAAAACAAGGGGTACAACTGACGAGACAATTATCAACAAGAGAATTTGGTTGCGGACAGAGAATAACCCAGCGCGTCTTGGGGTGGTGGGTTGGATAGCCATAAATATGTCGTCCCGACTCAATAACCTATAGGCGGACTATGCTATTGGATGTTGGTATATGATGATCCGCTTGATGACTACGAACACAAAGAAGGCGCATATGCACCTTATAGTATTAGTGTAACGCTAGCCTTAATTTCTTTTAGTTAACGTTAGTATGAAGAAACAAATTAAGAATACCACCTAGTATCTGCAAATTACCATTTGCATAATGAAACCTAACGAGTGGCTCTGTTAACCTATGTTGACTTTAGCCCATGTTTTTCTATCAACAATTGACGAGCCTGTTGTATCTCTGACGCAATGCGATCTTCTGACCAACCGAGCGCCTCACCCACGATCTGCCCTACTTCATTGAGAGAATTAGGGCTGGTTTGTGTATAGCCCAGCATGCTGATGAGCGTCCGCCGTAGTAACATGTCGCTGAGTCGCTCAACTTTTTCATTCAGTGCCAGGAATGTTAGCTCGCGGTTGCTGTAAGCAGGTAGTGTTTTCAGTGGCACATCATTGCCTGTGCTGCAGTATTTGGCGACATCTGCTGCATATGTTCCATATCGATCAAACAGATCCTGCAAGCGTTCGATGGGCAGTTCAGTCGATTTTTGTAACTTCTCTATCCAGAGCTTTTGATCGCTCTTATCAGCAGGGTAATTTTTTCCGCCGCCGATGGGGATACTAGTTGTACTAGATTGGCGTGTTTGTCCGAGATCTTTGAGAGCGACATCGGTCGTTTGTTCGCTAAAGGCACGGAAAGAAGTCCACTTGCCACCTACCAACGAATGAATGGGATAGTTGTTTTCTTTACTGGGGAGCAGGGTTTTTATGCTGTGGTCGCGGCTGATGGCACCTGTACGCTTGTCACTACTGGCTGGTAACGGGCGTACACCCGAAAACTGGAAGACGATCTGAGATGGATCGAGATGGATGTCAGGAAACACTTTTGGAACCATCGACAGGATGTACTCAATTTCTTCATCCGTACATACAACGCCTTCCGGGTCATCTATGCGGATGTCAGTCGTGCCCAGCATAACGCGCTCTTGATACGGTAGAATGAGCACAATACGCCCATCGGAGTTCTCGAAGAAGATTTCCGTTTCATCAGTAGCTTCACGTAATTCTGGATTATCGAGAATCAGGTGAGAGCCTTTTGTGCCACCGATGAATGTCGTCTCTTCTTTGATCTTTTCGTTGATGAAGTCAATCCAGGGACCGCCGGCATTAATGACAACTTTTGGTTTGACAGCATAAGAGTTCCCTGTTTGCTCATCAGCGAGAATGATTGATTCGCTTGTTCCGTCAGAGGCCCGCATATAGTTGAGAGCCATCGCATTGGGATTGGCTTTTTCAGCATCTATAATCATCTCAATGCATATGCGTTCTGGCATAGGCATCCAGGCATCATAGTAAGTTGCAGAATATTGGACTTCGGGGTTCATCTTCGGATATTTATCCAGGGTGCTCTTCTTCCCACGGAAGGTGTGGAAAGGCATGGTTTGCTGTGACCCCGTAAAAGCGTCATACATCATCAGGCCCAATTTAATGACCAGGGCTCCGCGTTCGGCTGGTCGATTCATCAAACCCAGGAATTTGAGAGGTGCATTGAGCAAACCGCTAAAACGGCGAAACATGGGAATGGTTGTCGGGAGTGGCTTAGAATAATGGGGGGCGTTCTTCAACATGAGGTTGCGTTCATGGAGCGCTTCCTTCACTAGTCGGAATTCTCCATTTTCCAGATAGCGGATGCCCCCATGCAGCATGTGCGATGAGGCAGCACTAGCCCCACTGCAAAAATCATCTTTTTCTGCTAGTAATACGCGTACACCCTGTAAAGCGAGATCCCGAAATGTGCCGATGCCGTTAACTCCACCACCAATAATGAGAACGTCTACCTCTGGTTGACGTTGAATGTCCTGTAAAATAGCTTTTCGCTCCATCTTCGGTACCCTTTAGCATGTGGTGGTAGTCGATAATATGCCAATGATGGTGACTTGTTTTTGAAGAAAATCACCTTTTGAGAATCAAGAATGTGTTTAAATTATTATACCACCTTGGATAGCCATATTGTTTTGGTTGACATTAGATACGTCATACAATAAAGCGTCTTTTAGGCATTAAGCTCTGCTGGAACATGTCTGCAAAGAATAGGAAACCTCATGCTGGATAACCACTGGTTGGATGAACAAGCTGCACTTTCGCTAGAACGGCTGCTTCCTCGGATTGCGCCTCAATTGGACCAGGCTGAGGATCGTGACGTTTTCTTTGCGCGTCTGGATGAGCAGTTTCCCCGTCTGTTCCGATTGTTATATCAACTCTATGGCGATCAATATGATTTCTTTTATCACCTGGAGCGAATTCTAGGACACGCTGCGGATATGTTTATTCAGCGGCCAGAATCGCTAAAAGAGCTGGATGTTCAACGAGAACAAAATCCGTTGTGGTTCCAGTCGGAAAAAATGATAGGTGCGGTCTGCTATGTTGACCTGTTCGCACGAGATATAGAAGGCATTCGGAACCGCATTCCTTATTTTAAGGAACTGGGGATTACGTATCTCCATCTGATGCCACTTTTTGAAACACCAGAAAAGAACAACGATGGTGGTTATGCCGTCAGCGATTATCGTCAGGTGCAGCCTCGACTGGGCACGATGAAGGCTTTGTCAGAATTGGCTACCGCATTGCGTTCAGAGGGCATCAGCTTGGTGTTGGATTTTATTTTTAACCACACATCGGATGAGCATATCTGGGCGAAGCAGGCGCTTGCTGGCAATAAGTCCTATCAAAATTACTACTACATGTTCCCTGATCGGACCCTGCCCGACCAATATGAGCAGACCCTGCGCGAGATCTTCCCTGAACAGGCACCCGGTAGTTTTACCTTTAATGCTGAGATTGATAAGTGGGTCTGGACTAGCTTCTACAACTTCCAGTGGGACTTGAATTACAAGAATCCGGCGGTGTTTGATGCCATGCTGGGCGAAATGCTGTTCCTTGCGAACCAGGGCGTGGAGATTATGCGCTTGGATGCCGTCGCATTCATCTGGAAGCAGATGGGCACAACTTGCGAAAGCTTGCCCCAGGCCCATTGGATCATTCAAGCTTATAACGCGCTTGTTCGGATTGTGGCCCCGGCGCTCTACTTCAAGTCAGAAGCGATTGTTCACCCGGATGAAGTGATGAGCTATATCAGTTGGGATGAAGCACCGATTTCCTACAACCCTACCCTGATGGCCTTACTGTGGGAATCGCTGGCGACGCGGCGTGTGGAACTACTGCGCCAATCAATGGCCAAGCGGTTTGAATTACCGCAGAAGTGTGCCTGGGTCAATTATGTACGGGTACATGATGATATTGGCTGGACCTTTGCTGATGAAGATGCTTCTGAAGTTTGGATCAATGGCTATGACCATCGCCAGTTCCTGAATCGATTCTATATTGGTGATTTCCCCGGCTCTTTTGCAACCGGCTTGCCGTTTAACTTCAACCCAAGAACAGGTGATATGCGTATTTCAGGTACAGCGGCATCGTTGGCTGGCCTGGAAAAAGCGATCCGCCTGGAAGATGAACACGCTCAATCCCTAGCTATCAGACGCTTGTTGCTCATTCATAGCATTATTTTGAGTGTTGGTGGTATCCCGCTGCTTTATCTGGGTGATGAACTAGCGACCCTCAATGACTATAGCTATCGCGATGACCCTTATAAACAAGATGACAGCCGATGGGTGCATCGCCCTGTGTTTGATTGGGATCGTGCCGAATCAGAGCGTTACGATAGCGAAACGCTTACTGGGCGTATGTTCAAGCAGTTACAACACCTGATCGCCATTCGTACGCGAACGCCGATTTTCGCGGGCAACAAGGCGCTTTTCTTCGATACGGGCAATCCCCATGTTCTGGGCTATCTCCATGATCGGCAGCTTCTTGTATTGTGTAACTTCACAGAGCAGCATCAAGTTGTTAGTCAGGAGACGTTGCGAGCTTATCTACCAACGTCGGGTCAGGCGGTGGATTTGCTGACAGATGAATTCGTCGCTGAGCAGCCTGAGTATGTGCTCAAACCATACCAGTTCCATTGGTGGCTGTATCAATAACTTGGGCAATGCTAATTAACGCATTGCTCAACCAGGCGTTTATTTAGCAGGCCTCTTTGAGTCGATATGCGTTGACTATGTATCAGGCTATTTTGCGTATAATAACTTATCGTTAGTAATATGTTAGGGTTGCTAATCAGGAGATGTGGAGCTGTCTGTTTCATGTGCAGCGGGTGTTCCTGATTAGCATTTAAATGCCTCTTTTTTCTTTCCAATCCTCCTGAGAATACTTACCTCTAGAGGGTGTTATTGTGATTGGCGTATAGTGAATTTTGCTTTGTTGTTTGGCCTCTTTAAAAGTCGAACCCATGATGCTTTTGTAGTCATTTTTGTTTAATGAACTTAGCCTACGTGAGTTTTTATCTGTCGGGTTTTTTCAAGATAAATTTCGGTGCAGATGTCACGAGATAGCGTGTGATCACACGTTTGGCAGCGGCTCCCCAGTTGATCTGTGTTCTGATTTTTGCCTGCCTAACCTATGTCGAGGTGGCTGCTCATTTGCGACTGGAATCAAGTTAGGCAAATGTAGTGGTTTTGAGTATCCAGATAAATATCGTGATAAGTGAATGGTTTAGCTATCCTCGACCCTTTTTGATAAACATCCCGATAAGTTCAGGACATTTTTTTGAGAAGCCTGTCAACTCTGACAAGAAGACCATTTGGGAAATATCCAACTGCCCTATCAACCGATGGGATATACAAGTTTTTTGCAATTTGGCTATTTCATCTATACGGTATAGATTACACTAAAAGGGTAGTATTGAGTGGATAAAATGCTGTGTGTTTAATGTCCCGATTTTAGCGATGCATCCTCAGTCGATAAAAGGTAAAATAAAAGGCGCTATTCTGGCCTCAAATGGAGAAAAATCGCTTATGAAAGTTATCACCGTGCTTAATGAAAAAGGTGGTGTCGGCAAGACCACGATGACGATGACGGTGAGCGCTGGATTGGCGATTATGGGCTACCGTGTACTTGTCATTGATGCTGATCCTCAGGCACATTTAACGATTTCGTTCGGAGTCGATAAGCAGTACAGCCTCTATGATCTGCTGGTTCGCGATGCAGAATTCAGCGATAAAAACATCGTTCATGCCATTCCGCCTGAAGTTTATGCGATGCCCAGTTCAGAGATGAAGACTGATAAAGGCCGTCTGTTTTTGATCCCTGGCAACAAAGAAACGCGCTTGATTTCCCAGGCTTTGGAAAACAATCTCTTTGCGATTCGCAATCGTCTAGCAGAATTGGAACGCGCTGATCTGGTTGATGCGGTTATTTTTGATACCAGCCCAACGCCATCGAATTTCCACGCGCTGATTTATTTAGCGACGCATCATATTCTGTATCCCACGGAGGTGACGTATCTGAGTTTTGATGGTCTGGTTGCGTCGATCCAGAGCACCACTGGTTACAGTGAGCAGAAGAAAAAAAGTGGTTTGGAAGGGATCAAATTAACTGGCATCATTCCGACAAAATTCCGTCACAATTTGCTAGAGCACCAGGAAAAATTCGCCTCTCTGAAAAAGGGTTTTGGCGATTTAGTTTGGCAGCCGATGCCCATGAGTGTGGTTTGGGAAGAAGCATTGGCACGGCGGCGTTCGATCTTTAGTTATGCTTATGACCATCCGGCCGCCAGCAACGCCTGGAAAATCGTCCGCAAAGCAAAGGAGAAAATATTCGATGAGTAGGCGTAGAAAAGATCGCGGTGACAATCCAGAGAATATTTTCGACGAGCTATCCAACACGAATGCGGGTCCTTCCAAGGATTCGATGGGTAGCGCCAGTGCTTTTGCCAATGCGGCCTATGGTAGCCGGGATGATAATCCTTTTGGTGCTGTCCAGCGGTCAAGTTACCGGGCGAGCCAATTACCCATTGATGAAATTTATCCTGATCCTGCCCAGCCACGCCGGGTGATCCCATCATCGTTACGGCAGTATTGGAATGGCCAGCCTCAGAATCTGCCGGATTTATTCGCTTATTGGCTTGAGGAAATCCGCCTGGAACGTGGTGGTCAAACGCTGGACATAGATGCCATTCTTGAGGGGGAACCCACTGAGTTCAGCCAATTGGACCCGGACAGCAACGAGCTGCCAGCGATAGAGAAGCGCTTTGGCGTCCGTGAATTGGCCATGATAAAGATTGCTGAACTGGCAGCCAGCATCCGGCGAGATGGACTGACGAACCCCATAACTGTCGCACAACATGGGCGCTTGTACGTGATCGAAACGGGCGAACGTCGTTGGTTGGCATACCATATGCTGCGTTGGCGTCTTGGGCATATGGGCGATCAGGACTGGGCGATGATCCCGGCACGGGTCGTGGATGCAGTCGACATCTGGCGGCAGGCTACCGAAAACAATGCGCGCGATGACCTCAATGCTGTTGCCAGAACCCGTCAATTGGCCTTATTGCTGATGGATGTACATGGCATAGAACAGTTCCGACCTTTGGATATGTTTGAGACAGAACAGCGCTTTTATGCCCAGGTCAGCGACGGTAATCGCTATAGTGCGCGCGGACACACGCAGAATCTGCTTAATGCAATGGGCCTGCGCAGCAGTACTCAACTACGACAGTATCGCCAGCTTTTGCGCTTGCCGAATATTGTCTGGATGCTGGCTGATGACTTAGATTGGGCTCAGAATTTTATTGCCAAGAATATTTTGAGTAAGGCCAAAGATGAGCGAGATGAGATTCGTTTGGCCGTTAAATTAGCCAAATCCCAGGGCTATAGCGTAAGTGCACTTACGGATTACGAGCATCTACTGGATGACGATGCTCAGACATCACAGCCCAAAAACCAGGGCACAAAGTTCGATCACTGGCGGCAAAAAGGTCTTAAAGCGCTCAAGAAGGATTTGGCTCGTATGAGTGTCGATGATCGCCATACTTTGATCGCTGACATCCGCGCCTTGCTAAACGAGCTTGAGTAAACTTGCGCTGCTATCCAACGCATATATTTTTCTGATGATGCGCCGATGAATCTCCTACAAAGCGCAAACAAAACTTTTACAGAGCTTGGCTATTGTTGTGCATGTCAAGTCAAGTTGAGTTTTTAGAATGCTTCAGTTGGAGGAAAATCATGGCACAGCGTATCGTTCGTTGGAACCCCGTTCGTGATATGGTCGCAATGCAAAATGCGATGGATCGCTTGTTTGAAGAAACCTGGCGCAATGCTGAAACCCCAGCCAAACACCATTTACCGCTCGATGTTTACGAGACAGACCAGGCTTATACCGTTTTCGCTTCTGTTCCGGGCCTGGGTGCGGATGACATCAACATCACCCTGCATGAGGGCACTTTGACAATTGCTGGTGAATGGGTTGAGCCTGCGTCCGAGCCCGAAGAGAACAAAGTGCGTGCGCTCCTGCGGGAACGTACATATGGCAAGTTCAACCGTACGATCAACTTGCCACAGATCATCGACGCCGATGCAGTCGAAGCCACTTACGAGAATGGCCTGCTCACGCTGACACTGCCCAAGCAGCCGAACGCTCAGCCACGTCAGATCCCGGTACGTGCAGGCAATATCATCAGTGCCAACTAATAGATCCTAAATCCGATAATCAAAAAGAGCGCCGTGAAGCGCTCTTTTTGATTTCTCCTGTATTGTTGCTCAAGGTGAGATGAGTAACGTATCACTGCCATTTTCGAGAAGGATCCGCTCATTAGTGAGTGGATCGTACCAACCGATATGGAGTTGATAATCAGATAAAGGCAATTCAAATGTATGGTGAGTTGTGATGTATTCTTGGGTTGACCAGCTCGTCGTGGGTCGCGTGTAATCCACGGGGATGCCATCTGATACGGCAAGTAAGGCACTGTCATCGAAGACCTGTACGAAGAGTCGTAAGCTAGTATCTAAGCGATCTGTTGTCTGCCATACGAGGGCGATAGTTTGACTTTCTTTGGAAATCGAATAACCTCGCAAAGTTAGTCCGTTGATCCAATGTGCATTGCTGGCGGTAGCAAAGCGAGGCTCACTGAGAATTCGTTCCGGTTCCTGCACGGACATCGTTTGGATAATGTGGGGTGCAGTGACTGCCTCACCATTTGCTTCTAAAAGTTGGATACCCACTGAATAATCACCGGAAGGTAGGGACCCCGGTACATATAATCTGGCGTGGCCTGTCCAGATATCGCCAGCCTGCCATTGTGATGTGGGGTAGCCGGGTGTCATCGGAGCCGAACCACTATAGGCTACAGGTTGGTCATATTCATCTAGCCAAGCTAGGCGTGCCCTATAATTTTGATTGGGCTGGGCATGTGTCTGCCACTGCCAGTTCAAATTGATTTCGTTCCCAACAGTAGCTTGATTCTGAATTCCCGTAATTATCCGTAATGAAAGGTTGCTGGCTTCGTATAGAGTATTTTGTGTGGCTTCGGTAGTCTCTTCCGGGCGCGTGAGTATGATAGTTCCTATTAAAAGCATATCGCCAGCAATATTACCTTCTGCATTATGAATGTTGAGGCGGTTACCTGTCTCAACATCATAAAGTCCGACTTGGACATCGTATGAAGCAGGTGGTGTATCCGCCGGAATATCGAAATTGATGGCGTCACTCACGTACAAGTCGGGTATCCAATTCGACGTCTCACGATTACCGGGTGGGTGAGGTTCCGTTTGCAGCACGATATTGCTATCGGAGTCGATCAACTGGATGAAGCTCATATAGTTATGATCTAAGCGATTTGATATTAGCTGCCAGAACAGCTCAAATGAGGCTATTTCGCCGGATTGAGCGATTTCCGGCGTAGATATGCCCAAAAGCGTTATTTCCTCGTTAAAACTAGCATTTAAGCGATTTATGGATGGCGATTCTGCTTGGGCATTAAAGCGCTCGGACCGAAAGACATTCTGTGTATGGTCAAGCACTGTCGCCTTGATCATGAATACTCCAAGCGATGTAATAATCACTGTAATAATAATTGATGCTGTACTCGCAGGTTGGCTGAGGGTTTCGATGGCCTCTGCCTCTGTCGATGATTTCCACATAAATGCCATAGCTGCCAGCAAAACAAAGCCTGTGATACTGATGATGACTGCAATGGTTTGCTGTTGTGTTGATTGTAAAGCGATTTGCAGTGTATGACGGCCTTCAGGGACCGTTACGCGCAGGAAGCCTTCAGGCGATGTGGGTTCGATCTCAAGTGGCTGATCGTCGAGTAGGGCAGTCCAACCCGGTATATAAAGCCACTGAAAATCCAGTTGTGTAGACTGGCTCGCGTCTAAATCGAATTCTACGCTCAAAGATTGCCAGGAAACGCGGATCACCTCGATAGTTTCAGGTAAATCCAGTCGGCTGATGACAGGATTTACCTGAAATTTGGCGATGTTTTCAGTTCCATTTAAGGCGGCACCCTCTGTCCTGGCTGGCAGATATTCACTGTATGACGATAGACTCAGTTCTCTGCGTTGGTTTTCGTAGTTCAAGACATCTACAAACGAATTTGCCTCAACTTCGATATAAGGCGTATACAGCCAGGGTAGGCTCAAAAGGATGATGAGACCCAAAGATAAGGCTAAAACCCCGTTTACGAGCCATTTTGAGTGTAATCGGTTGGTGATCTGTCCAATGGCTACGCCGGCCATCAGCGAGAGTACCAACGAAGCAACGCCCAGAATTCGCCATGCAAATTGCGAGTAACCAATGAGCGGTAGTGTTTGCCATAGCGGTGCCGATTGTTCCAGGTTGAGAAAGACACTCCCGCTTACGACGAGGAGGGCAAAGATGACTAATCCACGTCGTTGTCGCCATTTGATGGCTAGCAAAACCGAAATAGACCCCAAAATGAGTTGTGGCCAGCCCAGTGTGATAGGTACCTGGGGATTGAACAGGGTGGGGTCGGCTGTTTTAGGGAATGCCAGTACATCAGCCAAAGGTCGTAAGGTTCTGACGGGATCAATAAAGCTGAGTGCTTCTGTTGTGCCTGTGATGTGCGTATAGTGTGTTTCCGATAGGGCAGGCAGCCAAAAAAATGCCGAAATGGCAACAGAAAGCACGCCAACTTCGGCTAGCATGCCAAGTGTTTTCAATGATTGGTTGCTACGAAGCGCTAAAAACAGACTATATGCAGCCAGCAATATAGCTCCGTGCAGGGTGACGATATTGTGAATGACGATGAATACGGCTGTAATCAAGGTTGCTGCGACGAAAAGCCGCCTATTGTGATTCTTGGTGAGTTTGTGAAGAATCCAGAGCGTAAAGGGCAGGATGGCCAGTCCAGCGACTTCGCTAAGTGTGCCGCGTGTGATCGTATTAAACAGCCAGTAGGGTGCATAGACATAGGCCGCTGCTGTGATGAATCCACCCGCGTTGTTGGACCATGATCTGCCTAATAGAAATGCTCCCCAGGCCGCAATATAGGTATACAAGGCCATACTCGCTAGAAATGCCTGAACGAAAGGCAACCCCAGGACATGCAAAAGACGTGGTAAGTAATAGGTCGTTGGTGGGAAGAAGTTAAACAGCGGTGCACCATATCCGAGTGCCAAAATGGAAGAATAGCGCGGCCACAACGCGCCATCAAACGCCATACTGTGATCAAGCGCAATCACACGATATAGATGCAAGTTCCCATCGTCGGTGAGCGGCATTTCTCCAAGCAAAAATGGCTGGATCGCCGGAAGGCACAGGATAAATAAGGCGATAGCTAAGAAAATAGGGCTACGCAACATTTTAGAAATTTGTCGGAACATAGATGCCATCTATACCTAAAGTGTGTGGCTCGGCATTTTACCATGCCAAGCCCAAATTCATGCTGAGTTTACACTTTATCGTGAGTAATAGGCTTGTTTTCAGCTTTTTTCCAGTTGAGATGGCATTTCAGCAGTATAGTGAAAGTGTCGCTTTTTAAATAATGTTACTGGGGGTAACGGCATGGCAACGCCGACCGCATTTAATGCACATATTGTTGGCATTCCTCATATACCGTCTATTACACAGGTTAATGTACGCACTGGGCCGGCACTCAACCGGAAACTTGTTTTCCGTGTTGATGTGGGCACGCGCAATTTGCATGTTTCAGAGATCCAGGAAGATGCCGAGCAGCGCCAACTTAATGGCAAAACGTTCCACTGGTTCCGTTTGATGTTCCCGGATGGACGAACAGGGTGGGTGAGGGATGATCTTATTAGCTTGACAGGTGATGGTACGTCCTTTGGTTATATAAATATTCTTCAGGAAACTTTGGCATTTAACCTTCATCGTTCCGCAGTGACAGAGACACCTGTTACAGAAAATGAGATAGATGATAAGAAAGAACAGGATGGTGTCGGTGAAGCCATGACGCCGGAGGATGTTCGGCGCACAGAAGAACATCGCATCGTTGAAATACCAACCGAAGAGGAAGAAGGCCCCGCCTTCGCTGAATGTCGCATGCCGGGTGGGGTGAATATGCGATCCGGCCCAGGCACAAACAATACGATTATTGGCCGATTTGTCCATTTGCACGTCGCTGAAATCCTTCAATCTTCGGATAGTCAATCAGGTGATCCGCTCAAGTGGATTCGCGTACGTTATCAATCACGCGAAGATGGTTGGGTACGGATTGATTTTTTCCGTCTGAGTGGCAAATTTAGTCGTTTTGGTGTGGGTAGCGAAGATCTCTATCCCAGTCCTGCACCCCAAAGTCATTGGAGCCGAGATTTTGACCCCACGGGTAGTTATTTGAATTTTCCCCATGATGGCTGGGACAAAGCCGGGGTGACAGGTGCACCTATCCTGGGCGGGACTAAAGGTGGCTTGGTTGTTCATACGGCTTTTTGCGACTTCTGTGGTTCTCAAGGTTTGAGCGTTGAACAGAAAGGCTTGCGAGTGGGGTCATCGCAAGTATTCGTGCCTGGTTGGAACTTTGGATATGGTCATTTTGTCATTGTGCGTTACACGAATGACCTGCTGCCAGAATCTACCAGAAATCAATTGGCCGAAATTGGCCGAGAAGGTCAGCATCTGTTTGTGATGTATGCCCATTTGCATAACATCATGGTCACTAATGGACAAGTACTGCGGTCAAATCAGCAAATAGGAACGATGGGCAACAGTGGCAACTCGACGGGTACGCATCTGCATTTGGAAGTCCGCGCTGGTGAAAGTCCAACTTTCTCTCATTGGGCGGCGCTGCGGTCCGGTTTGCTATCACCCGAGATTTTATTCTTGCGATGACGAGGAACGCATCGGGCGAAGGACTAAGGCAGTTACATGGAATAGAGCTGATTATCATTCGGGAAGATAACGTTAATTTTGATTTGTGCGTGGTCAAATAGAGAAACAAACATTAGAAAGTTGTGATAAGAGCGGTTTTTTCTTTGAGTAGTCAAATAGCTTTTCGTCAGATTGCTGAGACAAATGTGGTAGTATAAACGCCATGTTTAATCCTTTGAGAGACGTGCAACACTTGCAGTTGGCAGGGTGTTGTATTTCTAGTAGCTCTCTAAAACCAACAACATAATTTGAAGGTATATCAATGGGTGAGTTCATACAGGATCCTCAGTTTGGCGAGATTGTAGATTTTGAATATTTGCGTGTTCCTCTGCATGAAGCTTATGATGCCATGCATCCTGACTTCAACATGATGGAAGCGATTAATATTGGGACCAAGCATTTTAAGGATGAACCCAGCCAGATGATTGCTGGTGGTGCTAGCATGCTGGCGTGGATGATGCTACCGGCTTCTGATGAGCCGGAATTGGCTGAAGAATTAAAAGATGCCATCTTTACCCTGGGTTGGACCGAGGAGCATACCGGGTCTGACTTGCTCAGCATCAAAACACAGGCAACTCCAAAAAGTGATGATCCTGATGAGCGCGAATATCATATTCAGGGCGGTAAGTGGCTCATCAATAATTCCTATCATGCTGACTACCATATGGTACTGGCCAAGATTGATTCTAATCAAAACGGGCCGCGCTCACTTTCATTGTTTTTGGTCCCGCGCAGCAGTACAAAAAACTGGCAACGGCTAGAAACCCACGTCCTGCGCAAGATGGTGTTGACCAAGTTCGATATTGATGGTCCTGGTCGACTTGTCGGCAAGCGCGGATATGGTCTCTCCATTGTTCAGCGGATGGCATCCGCCGCGCGTTTCCAGTGCTCATATGCTGGGTCGCGCTTGTTGTTGCATGCCATTCCTGCGACCATCGACCATCTATCGACAAAAGAGATTTTCGAAGAACGCCCGATCAACTTCAGCAATGTTTTCCGTCAAATGTATAATCTGGTGCTGCAATCCGCATTCTTGACGTTTGTGATGCATCGCGCGATTGTCTTTAGTGATAGCAGCTTCTTGCAGTTCCACGGAACAATGTTGAAATCCTGGCTGTTACTGCGGGTAAATGAAGTGCTCTCACAAAACTGGTTGGTTGCGGGTTCGAAGGGCTTCCTGCAAGAGAGCGTCATCGGCGGGATGGCAATTGATTCATTTGTGTTGCCCGTCTTTGATGGCCACTACACGATCAATACCTTGATGACGGCCAAGCATATGTCGCGTTATCTGACAGCAGATGACAAAGCCTCTGCCGAAGAGCGCATCACCCGGATGCGGCAAAAGCTGTTCATCTTTGAAGCAGGCAACCAGATCAATGCCAAACCGTCAGAAATTCGCCGTCCAGAGTTCTTTGACTATGAAGCTTATATGGCTGGACTTGATATTCCGTTAGACATTGATGTCCCAGAGTATCTTGCCCGCGTGAAGCAACTGCTTGACGAACTTGACGAAAAAGGCCTGAGCAGCGAAGCCGAATACAAATACAAAGTTGGCACGCTGGTCCACTGGTTGGAAAGTGTGCTCGCTGCTGGTGAATTCTGGAAGACGATGGGAGATGATGTCTATCTGAATGCCATTGTGCAGCAGTACAATGCATTTGTTAAAGCTTTCAATGACATCATTTCTGAAGGTTCCCTGGAGACCCCGTTCTTGACTCCTATGCGTCATGTTCCGCTACCAGAGGTAGAAAACAACGAAGCGTTCTTGCGAGATCTGCTAGATGTGACAGGCAAGATTGAGGCGATGCGTGTTGCCCCTACAGGTGCTTAGGCTAAGCGCTTTATAGATCAAGGCATACAAAAACGAGGCGTGGTTTGCGCCTCGTTTTTGTTTACCTAAGTTGAACAGGCTTAAGGTAGACTTGGCAAATCAACCTCGCATGTTCCTGCATCTGCTTCACAGGTTTGGATGACTTGACCACGTTCTAAAACATCAAAGTCGGATAACCAGAAACGGTCACTGGGTGATAGATTGCTGCGATTGCTCCTGACAAAGCGACATTGGAAGGGTTCTGGTGGCCGAATACGGGTTGCTGCTGCTGACCATGCTTGCAAACAGTCCCTCGAGGGGAACTGGAACAGCGGTGCGCTCCCCGCCTGTCGCCACCACAGTGCAGGCAAGCGTTCCCCGCCGCCATCAAATTCGACATAGCCTAGATTAACGCTATAAGCTGCCTGATTGTGCAGCGTAAAAGAATCGTTATCGTAGATCAATAGCAGCTCTGGGCCAGGTGGGGTGGGGGTTAGTGTGGGCGTTGCCGTGGGTGGCAGCACATATTCAATAGGGGCGATTTCGTCCAATGGCGGATAGTGATCGGGCAAGATAATGATGTCTCGTTCACGATCAACCGACGTGACAACCTCGACTTCTCCATCTGTTACCAGGACAAAGAAGCGCTTACCTGCTGTAAGAGGTATCTCCAGAGTGGGTTCCCACTCGATGAAATCCTCGTTCAGTGGACGGCCTGCCTCATCGAAGAAACGCACACCCGTTGGATTGCTGATCCATTGGTCATCCGTGTTGTAGATCGACTCATCTGTTGTTAGATAAAGTTGATTGGTTATGGGATTAACCAATGCAGGCAAAACATTAGGTCGTCCCCCGAGTACAACGACATACAAATGACCAAAGGGGTGGGGTAAAGCAGCGACACCGACCTCGCGATAGGCAGGTTTGGTCGATGCGCGTCGATGGGGACGGGATGATTGCCAGAATGCGATTGCACTACTGGCTGTGTTGGCTGCGGCGATTTCTTCCACTTCGATACGTGAACTTAAAGAATAAAAAGGCCAGTTAAAACGACCATACCGCGCACGATCTTTAGGCCCTTCACCATTGCGCCCAACGTGAATCGCAACGCCATTGGGTGTCCGCGATAGTGAATTGACGTATTCTGCCTGGTAAAGTGCCAGATCGGTCAGTGTGTCGCTTAATCGTAGCGGATAGAGTCCCTCTTCTAAGCGCCATTCATTAAGCATCCCCACGATTTCATAGGCTGCTAAATAGTCTGGTTGGCTACTGCGCTGCGTCTGCGCTTCTGAAACAGGTTGTAAAATGAACAATGAACTAAGCAACAAGAAAAGCCATATAAGCCCAATAGATGCAAAAAGAGCACGTAAACGTTTATTTGCCATGTGTGACCCACAATCTCTCTTAAGATAATTGAATATTAAGCATTCATGGGGCCGATAGCAAGAAAATCGTTGTTGAACGTGGCTTTATGTACTTGATGGTTGTGGCAGTTGGGCAATTAACTGCTTGATGCGTACCTGAGCCTTATTGATTTTGCTGTCGTTTTCATCGAGTGTTTGGCCGATTGTTGTGATGCGATCCTGGCTTGCTGCCAATTGGTCCAGAATTCGGCTGCGTAATTCGCCCTCACGACCAGCCGTGCCCAGCGATCCCATATTTTGTCTTAGCTGTTCCTGTTCTTTATACAGCGATTGCCGTTCTTCGATGAGCCTGGCGTTGGCTTTATGAACTTGCTCAATGTAGTCGTAGGCTTCTAGCAGGGTACTAAGCTGGCGGAAAGCTTCTTCATCGAGGTATTTATCGGCTAGAAACTCCTGAATTTGCTTATGGGAAATGCTCTTTAGATGTTCACTGCGGCTAATACGTCGTCTTTCCTCACGAGTGAAAAGGGCTTGCGACTGTGATGGGGCTTTGGTCTGCCAGCGATTTGTGTTGACCGTTTCATCGGTGGGTTTGTTGGTTCCGATCACTTCCCAATCACTGCGTTTGTGGGCTTCCAGGGTGATGATAGCATTCCGTGAGGTTTTGTTATCAATATGATAGGCTGTTGTTTCCGTTTCGTATTCATCGAATACGGCATATTCGCCTTTAAAAGCGAGGCCAGCCAATGTGCGCTGATAACGCAGGTCTTCACGGATGTGAATGCCTAATTCAACGGCATAAGGCAGGTAGATAGATTCATGGCTGCGCGTAAAAGGGACGATGGCCTCGCCCTTATAATCACCATCTTCAATGATCGTAACCGGGCCGCGTTCTAGCGTGAGGCCGGTGTTGTTGGTCAACTTCAGCGCAGCAACAGGATGATTGGGTAATTTCTGGGCGTTGTAGAGCAGTTCCCGTTCGTACTTGATGTCGTTACTGAGTATTGGCACCAGGGCGGATTCGCCACGCTTTACGGTGACAGGTTCATTGACAATGTACTGGAACGTCTCGCCGCTATCTTTGCCCTCTGCGGCGGCATTAGTCGTCTTTTTGACAGATTCTGCTGAGGGCCGCGCACTCAATCTTGCCATGCTCGCTTGGCTTCTTAGCTTGGGGGAAGGTTCGGCATAAGGCGCCGCATCTAATTCTTCAGCATACATGGCATCCATGACAGCCCCGCTTGCGAAGCTTTGCTCATATTCAATGGGACCAGGTGTGACGCGACTCTCGTCCTCAATCATCGGGCGCTGTGGAATGCGTGACGCAAAGAGATCGTACATGAAAGAAATGGGCTGTCCGGCGACCAGCGTCACAGCGATGTTTTCTAGGTCTTCACCGATGTGGTTATCAAAAAGCCCCCAGCCCTGCAATAGTGCTTTGCCTGCCATGCCGCTGTCGTCAGGCTCCGCGACGACACGGTAACTGACGCGCCAGGTAGGTGAGGGCGCGACATAATGAATCAACAGGTCATGGTCGCTGTCATTCATGCGCAGTGTGATCGTGCGCCGCTGCTCCTCGCTCATTATGCTGTCGAGGAAGTAGCTTAAATCTTGCTCAGCCAGGGCGTCATTGATCTTAATCTCTTTGATGCCATCCAATGGCAATATGCGAACGCTATTATTGGTTGCCAAAATAGCAACTGAACGGGCATCAGGTTGGTCGTCATCCGTCATGCCAATGATACGACCGGTTGCCATTTCTGCGGAGCGCTTTTCCCCACCTAGGCGCATCGTCACCTGACGACCACGCAGATCACGGATGAGGTCGGGCAGGCTGTTATCATCCCGAAGCTGGATGCTGGTATTGGCTAAACGCTCGGCGGCATTAAGCGGGGTTTGATAGTGAATACCGCGAATCTGGCCTCCAGTACGGTCCACAACAACCAAGCTTTTCAGGATGTCGTTAACGTCACCGTGTTTGAATGTCAAATCCAGGCTGTTGCCTGTGAACTTGCCTTCTCGTGTAAAAAAACCAACCCCATGCTTATAGAGGACAATTTGGCGAACAGGGAGCTGCGACATAAGGACCTCATTATCTGGCTTGCTATGGTCTGTAGTATAAAAGTATGTTGCAAAATATATTACGAAATCGAGCCAGCTTTTGTTCCAAATAAAAAACCGGAGATGATGTATCCCCGGCTTTTATCAGAAGCGTGTGACTATATCTTTTCGACGCTGATTTGTAGCTTAGTGGGTAAATTACCCTCGGCTATAGGGTAGCTCTGCTTGGAGAGCCAATCCCCTGTTTGATAATCCTCATTGCCGCTCAGGCTGATATGCACCCGGACGTTGTAGCGATTTCTTGGGTCGAGCGCTGCTTCAAGCTCAAAATTTGGCGTATCTCCAGAAGATACATTTTTGAGGGTCTGTGATGCGACAACATCAGCTGGCCCACCGGGCATGGATACATCTTCGAGTTTGATATACGCCGTTGCACCCGAAAAATCAGCGTTTGCCGGAAAGACAATTTGGCCGCTTATTTTAGACATGAAATCGCCTGACGGTTAGTTTCCATACATAGTTTCAACGGCGGCAATGTCCTCTGCGCTGAGCGTATCACGTTGACCAATAGTGATGCCCTCGACAACAGGAACAATGGTATCTTTGCCGTTCTTGGAGAATGCCCAGCTAGGATAGTGCATGATCGAGCCATAATCGTACACGCCAATATCGACACCATCCGTAACATGCTTGTCGAAGTTATGTTGCGTGCCAGCCATGATGTTTTCATAGTAGATCGTGACGTATTCGTCGCGGTCTGCACGGCTTTGTTCATGCCATAGGCCGACGGCATGGCCAATTTCATGGATCGTGTTACCCAGACTACAACCACTCCCTAGATAGATCGGCTGTCTGCTACCGCGCATGCCGACATAGGATGCACAGCCACTCCATGTCTGGAAGTAAACATAGTTGGGATACTGACTAGCATTGTCGCTGGTGCGCTCGACAAAACGAATGCTGGTATGCTCTTCCCAATGGGCAATCGCATTATGAATACGGTCTGCATTAGGGAAGTTCGTTTGAATTTCATAGGGAATGAGGCCACCGGGCCAGAGCGACGATTCATAGGCAATGCCCAGGCCTGCTGTGGTAACGCTGTTGAAGTTGAGGACGATGTCGCCTTCATAGATAGGTTTGTCATCAACAACAGAGTAGAGCACTTCTTGATCAGTGAAAGGCATACCATCAATCATGCCGCTGATGTAGCCTGTGTACCAATCTGTCCCTGTGTTGAACTCACCGTTATATGTTTCGGTTGCTGTGCCAGGGGTGATGGATGGCGTGTCCTGTCGTTTGCCACTGACAAGTATGACGGCGAAAACGACCATTGCAACGATGCCGATGCGCCAGTAACGATACGCGCGTTTTGAAAACTGATTTTCGTCGTACATCACACTAACCTCAATGCTAAGTTCTGCATCACCATATCATGATTTGATAGCTGTTGCCAATAGGCCTACCTATGCTTCCGACCTTAGAAATGAGCTTTTTGGGGATTTTATGGAAGGGTAATGAGTGGGCTAACAGGTGACAAATAGCCCACTCAATTCGTGTCTGTAAAGCTAGCCTGTGATTTTGATAATCAGGCCTTCGTTGCTGTCGAGTTCAACGGTTTGATCGATAGCATCTGTACGTTGAAGTGTGGTACTCAGGATGATGTCACCAGAGTAGGGTAGGTTGATGCTTGTCGGCTCATCATTGAAGTTGAGCACGATTAACATGCTTTCGCTGTCTGTCTGGCGTAGGTAACAATAGGTGTTGTTTGCACTGTCAAGCGATTGATAGCTGCCAAATAGCAGGGTGGCGTTTTGCTTGCGTAAGTTGATGAGTGCTTTATACAAACTGAGCATAGAATGGGCATCGTTCTGCTCGGTGGCCACATTGGCCGTTTGATAATCCGCATTGACGGGTAGCCAGGGTTCGGTTGTGCTGAATCCCGCGTATTTGTCATCACTCCACGGCATGGGTGTCCGGCAGACGTCGCGCGTAAATTCATGCCCCAGTACGAGTCCCTGTGGGTCTTGTACTTTTTCCGGCGGGATGATGCCATTGACCATGCCAATTTCTTCGCCCATGTAGATAGTGGGGGTACCGCGTAGGGTCAATAGCATCATAGCCGCAGTCCGGGCACGATGGACCCCACCAATCCGTGAAGCGAGCCTGGGAACATCATGATTACCGAGCACGTAATTGGGCCATCCGTATTCCGGGACGGCTGCATCGTGTTGGTCAATTAGTGTGCGGAAGCGCTTTGCTTGCCAGGAAGTTGGGTTCTGGAAGGTGCCATCGTCAATCAGGTCGAAGTTAAAAGGCATGTGGAACTCGTCGTTTTGACCATCACCGTAGTAGCGCATGCGCTCCAACAGGGGCAGCCAGATTTCCCCAATCATGACTTTGTCGCCGTATTCATCTA
This sequence comes from Anaerolineaceae bacterium, assembly GCA_002699585.1. Taxonomy (GTDB): domain Bacteria; phylum Chloroflexota; class Anaerolineae; order Aggregatilineales; family Phototrophicaceae; genus Phototrophicus. The sequence continues at coordinate 62,174 of PABP01000023.1, forward strand.
GAGTACTGCGCAGTTCCTTCATAATGTCGTGGATGCCGTCGTAATTCTGGGAGTAGATTTGCTGTTGAAGGCCATACAGATCGTTTGGTCCACGGCCTACAGCCCCAGGAATTAAAGGCTGATCGAGCATTTCCGGGTGCTTCCAGACCATGTAGACCACATCCATACGGAACCCATCGACGCCGTGATCCATCCAGAAGCGCAAAACATCGTACATCGCCTCGCGGACTTCAGGATTACGCCAATTCAGGTCAGGTTGGCCAGGGACAAATTGATGGAAGTAATACTGCTGTGTGATGTCATCCCACTCCCATGCGGATCCACCGAAAATGCTACCCCAGTTATTAGGCGGGCTGCCGTCAGCCTGGGCATCGCGCCATATGTACCAGTCGCGCTTAGGGTTATCCTTGCTGCTCTTTGACTCTGTAAACCACTTGTGCTCATCTGAGGTGTGATTTGGAACATAATCAACGATGATTTTGATGTTGCGCTTATGTGCTTCTGCGACCAGCTTATCGAAGGTGGCTAAATCCCCAAACAGTGGGTCGACATTGCGGTAATCGCTGATGTCATAGCCAAAATCTTTCATAGGGGATTCGTAAAATGGACTGAGCCAGATGGCATCAATGCCCAATGAATTTGGTGTGCCATCATTGAGATAATCGAGTTTTTCGATGATGCCTTGTAAATCACCGACGCCATTACCGGATGAATCTTTAAAGCTACGCGGATAAATCTGATAGACAACGGCGCTTTCCCACCAGGGGCGTGTTTGAGTCATGAGGGGCTCCAGACTTGAGTAGGTAAAACTTGCGACAATAAGGTCGCCATTGTAGCGGTTAGGTCTAGGGGAATACAGATACTTCCAAACTAAGAAACTTGTCTGATTACATGAAAGGGCTGTCTTATATTTTTGTCTGGATGTTGCGACCTTTAACAATTAACTTCTGCCCGTCACCCATCAAACCCCAATCTTGAGAAGTGACAAGACTATGCCAAAAATCGCCACGCACGCTTAGCCCAGGCAAATTGTCTCGTTCGGCTTGTCGATCATGTGATTGCTTGCGTAGTCTGGCAACTTCCGTGATGAGCTGTGCTTCCGTGATACCGTTCTGGCCAGGGATCGAACGCGGTTGCACTCCCAGATTTTTTTCTGCCAAGCGCACGAAGCCATGATTGACACCAAAATGCACTCCCATATCGAACAACAAAGCCCACGACAACGGCATCTGGAGTTCACGATGGACAATATAGCCATCCACAACGGCTTGCCAGTAGCCTTCTGTGGCGACTTGTTCTTGTGCGATTTGCATGGGGCGCTCTTTGGCAGCGTTCAGGAGCAGATCACGTAATTGAACGTCATGACGTAGAGATGGATCACGCTGCTGGATGCGGCTCATATACTGCCTGAACTGGTCAGTTAGTGGGCTGTTGGCCCGTCTCATATAAATATCGATGACGCGCCAGAGGGAGCCTGATGCTAGCGTAAATTGAATGAATCCGTAGCTGACAATCCCGGCATCAAAATTGTTATAGGATGCGTAGCCGGTTCCTTCAAAAGTGGATGTAATCATGAATGCCAGCGAACGGACACGATCCAGATCTTGTGGGGCAGGGGTAAAAGGCATTACTTCCGGTATGGTGAGGGGGTTACGCTCCCCAATGGGTTGGATCGTCGTATTGCCAGAAGTTGGAATGTCTGATTCTGATGATTCTTCCGATGTGCGAGCTAATTCAAATGCCCATGTGGGCTGTGTGAGATCAGGATAGCCCCAGGTACGGGCATCGCCCTGGAGCAGGAGCAGATCATCACGGATCCATCCGATAGCCCCACCATGAAATTCTAACTTGAACCACTGGTACAATTTGCCGTTTTGCGTTTTTTCTTCAGCATCTGGTTGGACATCTAAGAGTGTGAGGCCCGACATGCCAACAGGTACCTGGAAAATCAGGCTGTGGTTTGTGCCCGGTCCGGATCGCACGTTGATTTCTGCAATGGATGGGATACTCGGTATGCCACGTATACTGACTTGCACTTCTGTGGGCATGACGATCTCCTGTTGTAATCCTAATTTAACTTGTTACGTGTAATATTTGTTTAAACGTCGCGTCGACATAACAGACGATATCTATGATTACTATACAGCGTAACAATGATATCGTTGGCTTAACCGATTAAAAGCTCGCAAAAAATGAGTCGTCCAATGAACAAGCAAACTACTATTCTCGTCGTTGATGACGAGCAAACTATTCGTGAAGTCGTCCAGCGCTACCTGGAATTGGAAGGCTTCAGCGTTATCCAAGCCGGAACGGGTACAGAAGCATTAGAAGTGTTGCAGTCGCATAGTGCTGATCTGATTGTGCTCGATATTATGTTACCCGGTATCGATGGCTTTGCGATTACACGCAAATTGCGCAACCCAGCCGATTATGCGCCTCTGAGTATCAACGGTGATGTGCCCATCATCTTTTTGACAGCACGTACCGATGAGGTGGATCGTATTATGGGCTTTGAAATTGGCGCGGATGACTACATCGTGAAGCCCTTCAGCCCGCGTGAGCTAGTCGCGCGTGTCAAAGCCGTTATTCGTCGCAGTTCAGTCGGTGTAACCAATTCGGAAGCACCCATTAACTACGACAATCTCTACTTAGACCCGCGCAGCCGCACGGTCGCGGTAGATACGTCGCTGATTTCCCTAACGGCTAAAGAGTTCGATTTGCTGTGGTTTTTGGCCCGCCATCCGCACCAGGTATTCAGTCGGTCGCAACTGCTGGATAACGTTTGGGGCTATGAATTTTATGGAGATGAAAGCACGGTGACGGTCCATGTGCGTCGCCTGCGAGAAAAAATCGAGCCAGACCCGGCCAAACCGCTGTATATTCAGACGGTATGGGGCATTGGCTACAAATTTGAGGTGCCCCTCACCACGACAGAATAGGTCTACCCGGAGTTAAATACATGCTGTTTGCAGCTATACATCGAGGACAACTATGTGGTTAATCGTGCGGCTGATGGCTGCATTCCTGGGTGGGGTAGGTATCGCCCGCTTTTTGAAAAGCCGCCGTAAACATGTAGAGATTCCCAATCCAGAGGATATGATTTGGCAGCCGGATATTCCTGTAAACATTGAGCGAACTGCTGCCGATACAGCCCTTATCTCCTGGACGCAATCTGCACATTCTGTTGTGATCTATAAAGGCGAACATCAGCAGGGCATTGACCGAGCTAGCCCAGCGGCCACAGTTACAGATAGTAATCAGGCTGCTATTGGCGATCTGGACCCACATATACGCTATGACTTTGAATTGGTCTTTGATGATAAAGAACGCACCTGTACCTCCGAAAGACAAATCCCGTTCGAGAAGCTGGCTAATTTCCGGGATATAGGCGGCTATCCAACCGAGGATGGCCGCATGGTTGCCTGGGATAAAGTCTATCGTTCCGTGTCGTTAGCTGGGTTGACGGATGGCGATGCTGAAAAGCTTGCGTTGCTCGATATTCAACTAGTGTGTGACCTGCGTTCGGCGGAAGAAGTCGATGATGCGCCTGATATGCTTCCACAATCAGTGAAGACGTATTTGCATTTGCCTGCCCAAGCGGAAGTCACGCGCTGGAATCGTCTACAATGGTTGGTGTTCAGGCGGCATCGCTTACATGAGCTGTTGCAGCATGTGTACATCAACGTGATGATCGAACAGAATCCGCAGATATTTGCTCAGGTTTTCCAGCGGTTGGCCGATGCTGAAAACTACCCGGTTTTGATTCACTGTACAGCGGGTAAGGATCGTACTGGGGTGACTGTAGTGCTTTTGCTGCGATTGCTCGACGTGCCGGAGCAAGTCGTTATCGCCGACTACACGCTGTCGAACCGAGCGTATGCGTATATCCAGAACTTGGTGGCAAAGTCCATCCGACCTTTAACGGCAATGGGATTAAAAGAGAAAGATGTTCAACCCTTGCTGGATGCCAACCCTGAGACAATCCAGGCTATGTTGCGGCATATTGATAGGGAGTATGATGGTGTCGAAAACTATCTTCTTCACAAAGTGGGTATCGACTCAGAAACCATCGACCGAGTGAAGGCTAATTTGATCGTCTAAGCTTATGCAAAATGATGCTACTTCTCAATCTGTGCTGATGCGCTGGTCCAAACGACCTATCGTCCTATTCATGTTGAGCCTGTTCCTGGCCCTGGCAGGGACGGTGTTGTTTAGCGCGTTGTTTGTCCAGATGCCAGGTAATGAACTCCAGCAGCTTGTCTACATCATGGTAGGGGCAGGGATCAGTACAACGATCATCTCGTATGGCCTGTACCGACTGGGGATTTTGCAGTGGCTCTACAGCCTGCGCTGGACGCTTCTTCTGATCGTTCTCTTTACGGTTGCACTCATTCTCATCAATATGTGGGTGCTGGTGCAGCTCATGCTGATGGAGTCGCACTATCTGCCGACCACTTTAACCATGCTCGTTTTTGCTGGTCTGACAGCGATGAGTTTTGGGTTCTTTGTCTCTAAAACCATGACAGACCGCTTGACCAAGTTGAACGAAGCGGCTGGCAAAGTCGCGGAAGGGGATCTATCCACACGCTTGGATGTGCGCGGCAATGATGAAATTGCTCAGTTGACGCACAGCTTCAATACAATGGCCCATAATCTTCAGACTGTGGACGAAGAGAAGCGTAAATTGGAAAAGACGCGCCGCGACCTGGTGGCGTGGGTCTCGCATGATCTGAGAACGCCGCTAACTTCCATGCGAGTGATGCTAGAGGCCCTAGCAGATGGCATCATTACCGATGAAGAAACCCAAACCCGTTATATGCGCAACAGCCTGACAGAAATTGAACATCTAAGTCGTCTGATCGATGATCTGTTTGAGATGGCGCAGCTTGATGTTGGCCACTTACAGATGGATTATCAATACGCCTCAATCAGTGACCTTGTATCGGACACGTTGGGTAGCATGATGCCCAAAGCTCGTCAGAGAAATATCATCCTCAATGGTAAAGTCGATAGCGACATTGACCTGGTTTATATCGCACCAGATAAGATTCAGCGTGTGCTCTATAATCTCGTCCAGAACGCGATTACCTATACACCGGATGGCGAAACGGTGTCTATTCATGTGTCACAAGCGGATCATTGTACTCAGGTTGATGTGCATAATACCGGCGTACATATCCCAGACGATCAGCTGGGGTTACTCTTCCAGAGCTTTTATCGTGGCGAAAAATCTCGTAAATCCAACGATGGAGAACGGGGTACTGGGCTTGGGTTGGCCATTGCGCGTGGCTTTGTCCAGGCGCATGGTGGCAAAATCTGGGCGACAAGTTCCGAAGAAAACGGGACAACCTTCACGTTTACGCTCCCCGATAAGCACCCCAATCGACGCTTGCCATAACAAAATGCATAAAATCTACTATGATTGGTGATGCTCAACCGCGCGTGTTAAAACTACGGTTGTCATTATCGAATCAAAGCAATCCGCGATGAAGGATAAATTCAATGGCTTACAAACCAGTCATGCTCATCATCCTTGATGGATGGGGCATACGTGAGATGGAAAAAGGTAACGCGCCACATCTGGCGAACATACCGAATTATCGGAACTGGGAAAAGACACGAGAACGTGCCGTTGTTGATGCTTCAGAAGAGGCGGTGGGGTTGGTCCCTGGGCAAATGGGTAACTCAGAAGTTGGCCACCTTAACCTGGGTGCGGGACGTGTTGTTTACCAGGATATCACACGCATTAACATTGCCATCCGCGAGGGCACACTCGCCACAAACGATGACCTGTTGGGATGCATCAACTACGTTAAAGATAACGGCAAAAAGTTGCATTTGATCGGCTTGTTGAGCGACGGGGGCGTTCATAGCCACGTAGATCATCTGTATTCATTGCTTGATATTGCCAAAGACAATGATGTTGATCCTGTGCTGCACCTCATCACCGATGGGCGTGATACGCCAACAGAAAGTGGCATCGGCTTTGTTGAGAATCTCGAAGCTTATCTTGAAAAAAGCGGCAATGGTCGCATCTCGACCATCAGCGGGCGTTATTATGCAATGGACCGCGATAAGCGTTGGGAACGCACCCAAAAGGCTTATGACGCGATGGTGTATCGTCAAGCCGACCATAAGGCCGCGACAGCTTCAGAAGCACTAAAAGCCTCTTATGCAGAGGGGGTGACCGATGAGTTCGTCATTCCGGCTGTTGTGGGTGACGATGATAGCCTGACGATTGATCCTGGTGATGGCATCATCTGCTACAACTTCCGTGCGGATCGTATGCGCCAATTGACTCAGGTGTTGGCCTTTGACCACGTCGATGGTTTTGAAGGCAAGCCAGTCGATGACCTGCATATCGTGACCTACACGAGCTACATGCCTGATTTGCCCGTGACTGTGTTGTTCCATAAGCAGATATTGGACAATGTTCTGGCAGAAGTGATCAGTAATGCAGGCAAAAAGCAGTACCACTCTGCAGAGACTGAGAAATACCCGCACGTCACATTCTTCTTCAATGGCCGCAAAGAAGACCCATTCCCTGGTGAAGATCGAAAAATTGTCCCATCGCCCAAAGTTGCGACCTATGACCTCCAGCCAGAAATGAGTGCTTACGAACTGGCTGATGCCACGCTAGAGCGCCTCAAAACTGAGGATGATGATTTCTTGTTGGTGAACTTCGCCAATCCCGATATGGTTGGCCATACCGGGTCGCTGGAAGCGGCAATTAAAGCGGTTGAGACAGTTGATGAATGCGCGAATAAACTGGTCGAAGCCGTGTTGGCGAAGGGTGGGGTAGCCATCGTCACAGCGGATCATGGTAATTGTGAGCGTATGATTGAACTGGCTACTGGTGAGGCTCATACGTACCATACGACCAATCCTGTGGGTTTGTTTGTTATTGGCCCTGGTTATTTCCGGATGCGGCCTCGTGGCAAACTGGCTGATGTCGCACCCACGATCCTGGATCTGATGGGACTTGAGAAGCCAGAAGAGATGACTGGCGAATCTCTGGTCGAAGTCCATGTAGATTAGTACGCTATCTGTTTTCGAAACAAAAAAGCAGCCGATCCGATTGGCTGCTTTTTTTGTTTGGTATTTTCCGTAAGCTAACGTACTGCTTCGCGCTCTTGCTGATACCAGTCAATGACTTTGCGTAGACCTTCTCGGAATAATGTGGTTGATTCAAAGCCAAAGGCCTCTTTTGCGCGTTGGGTATCTAGCTTGCGACGTGGCTGGCCGTTGGGCTTGGAAGTATCCCATATTATGTCACCATCGAAGCCCGTTTCTTCAGCGATAATCGTTACCAGATCTTTGATGCTGATCTCTTCGCCACTGCCGATGTTTACGGGTTCTATGTCATTGTATCGCTCCGTAGCCAGCAGAATGCCTTCGGCAGCATCGGCAGCAAATAGGAATTCGCGAGTTGGTGATCCATCTCCCCATACGACGAGTTCTTTAATGCCAGCTTCCTTAGCATCCAGTGCTTTTTTGATCAATGCAGGTATGACATGACTGGTCGCTGGATCAAAATTATCACGCGGGCCATATAGATTGGTCGGTAGCAAGAAGATGGAATTGAAGCCATATTGCTGACGGTATGCCTGCCCTTGGACGAGCAGCATCTTTTTGGCTAGTCCATAAGGCGCGTTGGTTTCTTCAGGATAGCCATCCCATAGCGTTTCTTCTTTGAAAGGGATAGGCACAATCTTGGGATAGGCACAGACTGTGCCAATAGTTACGAATTTTTTGACCCCAGCTAGACAAGACTCATGCATAAACTGGGTGCCCATCATCAGATTGTCGTAAAAAAAGTCAGCCGGACGCTTGCGATTGGCACCAATGCCCCCAACAACAGCAGCCATATGAATGATGATGTCAGGTTGAGTATCCTCCAAGAGTCTCAGCACGGCTTCTTGTTGTCGCAGATCATATTCAGCACTACGTGGCACAAAAATTTGGACCGCACCACGACGTTTCAGGGCTTCAACAACATATGTCCCTAGGAAACCTGAGCCACCTGTTACAACAAAGGTCTGATCTTTCCAGAAGTCCATACCATACCTACCTGCATTTACGAATGGATAGCTATACTAGCTGCAAACTGGATATTTTAGAATGTCGGGCACGAGGCATTTGAGGGTACATTTATTGGTGGAAAGTGAAAACAAAAAGCGGCCCGAAGGCCGCTTCTGTTTGTGTTATTGCGTGTTGCTTAATTGAAAGCTTCCAGGATGTTGCTGAAGACATCGCCAATAGCTGGGCCAAGCAGGGACAGGATGACGATAACGACAACTGCGACCAGGACCAGGATCAGAGCGTATTCTACGAGACCTTGGCCTTCTTCATTCTGGGGACGATACAACATGATAATTACCTTTGTCTAAAATATGATTTGAATGATGAGTGACCTATGATTGGTCAACAACATTAATATACAACAAATTTGACAGAGAAAACGTAAGATATATCAAGTAAATCATTTGTAAATGAATCTTTACATTATTGTAATCTCACAGCGAATATATTCTTATTCCTCTACGCTTATTAGATATTGTCTGTATTTTGTACTTTGCCTCTCGAAATCGACTCTGTGATGAAAAGAAACATCTTTCTGGCTATTCTTGTGATCACTATGATATCTTGCCAGTTATCGCAACCCTTACCCACACGCATCCCATTTTCAACTGAAGTTCATATCTCGACACCACTTCGCCCGGAAAACGATGTACATCTGCGTCCTGTGATGACGTTAATTCCAAGGCCAATACTTACATCTACGGCTTCACCAACAGTGTTGATAGATCCTACAACCTTACCAACTGCAACCATTACCAATACGCCAACCGTAACAGCGACATTTACATCACTAAATATTGGCTATGAGGGCATATATAGTGTGCCACCCGAACTACGTGCGCCCATCATGAAGGCTATGCAAACAGAACAGCATCTCTTGCCAAGTGAATCCGAGTGGATTGTCAGTGCATATCGTGCGATACCCGGATGGGCTAAGGTGGTGCTGGTGCCACAGCGATTTGTAGATGCCAATTGGGAATTCATTGAAACTCTGACGCCATATGTTGTTGAAGTGTTGGCTTATGAGGATACACCTCATGACTGGCGTGCATTTCTCTTGAATGGGGCCATAGGGCAGGGAATGCAAGTTCAAATCCCAAAAGATTTTGTAAATGTCGTCTCTGATATTCCTGAGCTTACGGGTGAGTATCAATTGCCGTGGATGGCGCGCCAGGGTTGGTGGGCCGTGCAGGGTTGGCATGGGGGCAACGCCATTGATTTCCAACCTGCTTATGATGTTGGGTACTCTGTAGTTGCCGCAGAGGCTGGCTATCTGAGGGAAATATGCCGTGATGGCTATCAAAGCTTGTTGCAGATCACCCATGCAGATGGCAACGTGACGTATTATCTGCATGTCCAGCCCTCTAGGACACTGCGTCAGTCGCTCTTGGATCAGCCCGTACAACGAGGGCAGTATCTTGGCGAATTAACTCGCAATCCGCCTTTTAACTATGCTTGTGGCCGAGGGTTGAGTCGGCATTTGCATTTTGTGAGCAGTGATCCTCATCTCATCATTCAAGGGCATGACCTGAGTGACATTGCCGCTGTTGCAACCTGTTGTCGTGATGTGCCTATCTTCATATCAGAAAACGAACGAGTTGATTGATCTACTCATAAGCAAAACAGGATGCCCTGAGGCATCCTGTTTGCTGCTTGCTATCTCTATTCGATTAGGGTCCCGATTGATAGTTCTGGGTGACTTCGGATGCGGTAAGTGCTCGGTTGTAGATGGCCACCAGATGGAATGTGCCTAACCAGGGACGATCCCCCGTTGGTTCATTGGCCAGTACCAGCGGGAACGATGGGTCCCAATTGCCCAGATCGCTTCCTTGATTGTGACTAGCGAGAGCTACACCATTGACATAGAACGTCGATAGGCCACTGGCATCATGAGTAAGGACGACATGAGCCAAATTGGTTGTGGCTGTGCCGGATGGCGTCGATAGCGATGGCACGCCATTATGGTTCGTGTCTCGGGTGCGTAGGCGCATATCATACAGGTCAAGCGGTTGTGTCCCCCACAGGCCCTGCCCGAGTGTGATGTTACGGTTTGATGGATTACCTGAGATACTTGCCACACGCGCTGGACCGCTCTGAGTGAGATCATTGGTTTGAATCCAGGCTTCCATGGTCACTTCATTGGTTGACTGAATACCATTGATGAGCTTGGTTGCTGGACCTGAAGATTGAATAACCGTGCTGTTATTGACAGACAATGCACCTGCACCCCAGGATACATTACCTGTGTTAGAAATCGTCAGATTCATTGGTGTACCTGATCCGCCGGTATCGGCAACGACATTACCACTACCTTCATTGAAAGCATATAGAGCAAGCAATCCGTTGACGACCCTCTGATTTGGCTCAGCAACGGTGACTGTCATCATATCCGTTGCTGTCGTCGTGATCCCGCGATCAGCCGTTATCGTCAGGGTGATGTTATGGACACCGACAGGTAGGTCAACGTTCGCGACAGGGGTGTTTGCGATGGACGTGCCGTTGAGCGACCAATCATAGGCGATGATGCTGCCGTAGGCCAGCGCACTGCCACTGCCATCAAGCGTTACCGTTTCTGATCCATTGCCATCCGTATCATCTAATGATTGATCTGGCCCTGCATTGGCAATCGGCACACTGAAGACTTCAACGGTCATCGTATCTGATGCCTGGGCGCCATTGCTATCCGTGACAGTTAAGTTGACGGTATGGAGGCCAAGTGACAGCACGATATTTGGCTGAGGCCCAAGCCCTACGACAGTTCCGTTGTCTGACCATTCATAGTTGGCAATAGTGCCGTCTGGGTCAAAGCTGCCTGTACCGTTAAGGGTAACGGGTTCGGTCGTATTCAGATTGGTGTCTTCAAGCGTTTGATCTGCTCCTGCATTGGCGACCGGGATCAAATTGCTAGCTACAGTGACGGTGACGGTATCGCTAGCTTGACGTCCCTGAGCATCGGTCACGACCAGTGTCAAGCTGTGTGTGCCCAGCGCCAGCGTGACTTGGGGCTGCGGCCCTGTAGCAATCTGTGCACCATTTTCCGACCAAACATAGCTAACGATGCCGTTGTCGTCGGTGCTAGCTGTGCCATTCAGGGTGACAACCTCACTACCATTACCATCGTTGTCGGGTACGGATTGATCTTGGCCAGCGTTGGCGATGGGCGCTGCATTGGTTTCCACAATCGTGATGGTGACGGTATCGGTAGCTTGTGTAACAGAACCACCATCCACAGTAATCGTCAAGGTGATTGTATGCGTGCCAATCGGGAGTGTCACGGTCGGTTGGGCACCATTAGCTAACGGCGTGCCATTCAGTGACCATTCCCAGGCGATGATATTGTCTTCGGCATCGCTGCTAGCTGTACCATCCAGGGCAATGTTTTCATCACCATTGCCGCCGCCATCATTGACGGTCTGGTCGGGCCCGGCATCCGCAACAGGGGGTGTGTTACCAAGCTGCACTTCAATGACGACCGTATCCGTTCCCTGGCCGCCTTCATTATCAGTGACTGTCAGCGTCAGCGTATGCATACCAACGGCCAGGTCAACGCTAGCTAGCTGCCCGGTCGCAATTTCAGTGCCATTTTCTGACCAGCTATAGCTGACAATCGTACCGTCTGTATCGGTTCCGCTACCATTAAGCGAGATCGTTTCTATATTATTCTCATCCAGGTCTTTGACGATCTGGTCAGGGCCTGCGTTGGCTGTTGGCAGAGCATTTCCTGGTTCGACGGTGATGACAACGGTGTCGGTAGCCGTCGCGCCGTTGTTGTCGGTGATGGTCAGTTCGATGGTATGGACACCCACCGCCAGTGATATCTGTGGTTGGCTGCCTGTTGCGATCTGACTACCATTTTCAGACCATACATAATTGGCTATAGATCCGCCTATGTCGGTACTGGCACTGCCATCGAGTGTGACAGTTTCAGAGCCAGAGTTGTCTGTATCTCTCACGGTTTGGTCAGGTCCTGCATTGGCTACGGGCAGGCGATTGACCGTGATAAGCACTTCATCAACTGATTGATTGCCACCACTATCGGTTACGAGTAGTTCGAGCGAGTGTGTCCCGTTGGAAAGCGTCACCGTTGGTTGCATGCCAGTCGCAATCACAGCGCCATTTTCATACCACTCATAGAGGGCAATCGGATTATCGCCAGGGATGGAGCTGCTGCCATCCAGGTTGATCGTCTCAGAACCGTTATTGTCGCTGTCTGTCACGATCTGATCTGGGCCAGCAACAGCAGTGGGGGAGGTTGTATTCTCACCGGCATCCCCCTGCGAGCCAGCTTCATAGTTCTGGGTCACTTCGGTACTCGTCAGCGAGCGATTATAGATCGCAACGAGGTAGAAGGCTCCTAACCAGGGACGATCACCTGTTGGTTCATTGGCCAAAACAAGCGGGAATTTCGTATCCCAGTTGCCTAAATTGGTTCCCATCTGGCTTGTGGCGACAGCTACACCATTCACATACATCGTCGATGTGCCGTTGGCCGCATGGGTAAAGACCACATGCGTCAGGTTGGTTGTCGCAGTATTGGCTGGCGTTGTTATCGATGGTATACCGTTTGGCGTTGATGACCGGGTGCGCAACCGTGTGTCAAAGACCGTACGCGGCTGATTATCCCAGAGGCCCTGGCCAAGGGTAACGTTGCGATTGCTGGGATTGCCAGAGATGCCAACGATACGTGCAGGCCCATCCTGATTGACATTATCAGGTTGGATCCACGCTTCGACGGTGATGGCATTGGTTGAACGAACAGCATCGATGATCTTCGTCGCCGGACCGCTGGATTGAATCACGGTGCTGCCAGTGACATCCAATGTGCCTGCGCCCCAGACGGCATTACCCGTATTGGAAATGGTCAGGTTCATGGGGGTGCCAAAGCCACCCGTATCAGCAACCGTATTGCCGCTGCCTTCGTTAAACTCATAAAGCGTTAGCAGCCCATCCGTTACACGGGTGGAGGGTGGGGGCGTCTGAACAATGACGGTTATTGTATCTGTACTTTGTTTACCGCCATCATCCGTCACCGTCAGTGTGATGAAATGAATACCGACTGGTAGCGTCACAGTGGTTTGTACGCCTGTGGCTAATTGACCGCTGCTATCCGACCAGACATAGCTGGTGATTGTGCCATCGCTATCGGAGCTGGCACTGCCATCCAATGTCACCTGTTCACTGCCATTGCGGTCGGTATCAACGAGTGTTTGGTTGTTGCCTGCATCGGCAGTGGGGGCGTTATTGGCTGCATTGACCGTGATGACGACCGTATCGCTGACCATGTCGCCGCGATCATCGGTTACAGTGAGCGTGATGGTGTGCTCACCGACTGCGAGGTCAAGGGTAGGCTGTATGCCCGTTGCAATGACGATTTCATTTTCTGACCAGTCGTATTGCGTGATGGTGCCATCAGGGTCACTACTGCCACTGCCATCAAGCGTGACAGATTCGGTGCCATTATCATCCGTATCATCGATTGTTTGCGCGGGGCCTGCATCCGCCGTTGGTAGCTGGTTGGGCACCGTTACTATGATAGAGAATGTTGTGCTGCCTGTTCCGGTAGCATCTGCTGCGGATGCGGTGGCGGTATAGGTGCCGGCACTCCCTGGCTGAGGTTCAAGTGTGAGGGTGCCGGTTCCGTCGCCATTGTCCTGTAGGTTGAAGTTGGCCAACGATGTGGCTGTTGTATCTTCTTCAATCGTCACAGAAAGGGTAATAGCGTCGTTTTCAGCATCCGTTGCCTGGATATTCAGCACAACTTGCTCACCTTCATCCAGTGTTTGGTCCTGAATGCTGGTGATTTCCGGGACAAAATTGGCCTGGTCAATGATCTCGAACGAGATGGATTGGCCTATGCCGCTGTAGCCACTGGTATCCGCCTGACTAAAGGGCACAGCTTCCAGGGTGTATTGGCCAACGGTTGGCGTCCATGAAACATAGTTACCATCGGTATCTCCAATCAGGGCATAAGGCGCCTCGTTGTCAGTTGAGAAGTTCGTGTCTCCATTGAGCACAAACTGCACACTGCCGACTGTCTCAGGGTCGGTTTCAGCAAGGATGCTGAGTTCGCTGCCAACTTCAAACAGGTTGAGAATATCGCCATCTTGTAATGGCCCAATCACTGTGTCAGTTGCGCTATCAACCAGCGATAGGCTGATCACAGCGATACGCTGCTCTATGGCCCAGGTAAAGGACATGGTGACAGGAGCATTGTGTCCATCATCAACGCTGATGGTGATGGCATATGGACTGTTTGCCAGTGCCTCAGTTGGCACAATACCGGAGATTTCTCCAGTTTGTGGGTCGATAGTTAGACCATTGGGTAAACCACTGGCCGCATAGGTCAAGATGTCGTTCTCCGCATCCTGAACTTCGACGAACAATGAGACGTCATCGTCGTTGTAATTGATTTGATCTTCGATGGGTGTGACGATGGGTGGCTCATTTGACACTGGCTCTGCAGTAATCGTTGTGGAAGCGCCTGCCGTGTTATTAGCCGTATTCGGATCGGGTTCATTGGCACTGACATTGGCGACATTGGAAAGAACAGTCCCCTCATCTGCGAAATAGGTCACGGTCGCAGATTGAGTGACTTCTGTGTCTGTCAGACCGAAATTACAGGTAATCGTTAGTGCGTTTTCTGTACATAAATCGGACGGTTCAACGCCGATAAATGTTAGATTGTCCGGGAACTGATGCGTCAGGCTCAGATTATCCACAGAGAATGGTGAGTAGTTGGTTGTTGTTACGGAGTAAATCTCAGCCTGTATGTTGATTTGGACTTCAATGCGAATATCAACTTGTGTATTGGCAGCTAAGGACCCCACATCGCAGGTAACTGTGCCATTGCTGTGGGTACAGTTTGCTGAAGCCGGTGACGCACTGATAAAGGACACATTGTCAGGCAGTGTGTCGATAACAGTGACATCTGTTGCTGATTCGGGTCCATCGTTATGAACACGCAGGTTGTAAGCCAGGGAATCATTGTAATTGCGCTGTGCCGGGGCCGTTTTGAAGATACTTACATCCGCACCACTTGTAAGCGTTTCTACCACGTTGACGGTAATGGGCAGAACACTATCGCTATAGTCGGTTGCTGAAGCTGTTACCGTCGCTGTATAGGTTCCTAATTCCAACCCGGTGGCATCAATAATGAGGCTATTGATGTCGGTATCCGTCACCGTATCAGGTACAGATAGCCAACTTTCGCCACTGGTTGTCAGAGTAATCGACATGCTATTGCTATCATCACCCGTGACCGCAAAACTGGTTGTACTTTTGGTACCGACTTCTACTTCAATATCGAGTAGGGCAGGGGTGAAGGACAGGCTTGACATGAGAGATAGGTTGACGGTAGCCGTATCGTAATTCAGATTGCCATCGGTGATCGTATAGGTAAAGCTATCAGTATCGGCTTCACTGCCATCATGGATGTAGCTGAATGAGCCATCAGATTCTAATGTCAGCGTGCCATTGGTCGGCTGTGTATAGTCATCAATAGTCAACGTATCGTCTTCAGGGTCGCTGTCATTTTCCAGAACGCCAGGTGCGCTGATGGTAACGCTTTCCCCGCGTGCGACCAAATAGGGACCATCGTCTATGGCCAATGGCGGCTGGCCCGTGGGTTCTGTTGTGCCATCTGGGTTCACTGTAACGACAATACGTTGATAGCTGGTCAGGGTAGGGGACCCGTTATCAGTGACTGCGAGAATGATGTGGATCGTTTCCGGCGAATCAACAACCGGGGCAACCAGACTGGCTGATGACATTGTCGGATCAACGATGTCGAGTGTGCCGCTGTAAGTTCCTGCTTCAGGATAGACGAACCACTCATAAGATAGGCCGTTGCCATCAGGATCACTGCTGCTGCTTGCATCCAGCGTGATGTTTGTTCCAGGTGTAACGGTCCGTGAGAGCGAACCATTTACCATAGCGACCGGATTATGGTTAGCGCCACTATAAGGTTGGATCTGCCAATCCATACGAGCTTGGAAATCATTTTGGTAAGCGTCGCGCCAGCGCCAAACTGTTGCACGTCCGCTTGTCGTTGTGTCTACGGTATCAACGGCATCACGCCATAGGCTATTGCTTACGAGTTCAAATCGACCACCCCAACTTCCCCAGTCTGGGTGAGCAGGATCGCTCAGACCATTGGGCAGGAAATAGAACCATGAGGGTGTATCGCCCTCTTTGATGCCATCAACGGCTGCACCATCTGGGGGATAGACTGCACCCAGGGGACCATGCCCTGATGTCACATTTGAATTGACCCATGTCGGTGTCAGGTTGGTTGTATCCCCACCAATGTACATACCCCGGAAAACAGATTCAAAAGAGTTAGGGTTGGCGGGGTCCAAGTTCAGGATGTAGAACAACGATGGGAAGTTCGTCCGTATCCATCCACCGGTTGTATCCTGATCGTTGATCGCATAAAGTCGGATTTTGTTGACAAATTCCGTCACTTCCGCGGGGGAGCGATCATTCTGGACGCGCCACAAAGCCTGGGCGATGTCAGCAGTGCCACCCCAGACCGTAATATTTAGCGGACGGGGATCATTAGCGTCGACCTGGGCTATGATCCAATCAGAAGCTGGCGTGTCTTTATCTGGGCCAATTACATCCATGATGTTGGCAGAAAGGCTGGCACTGGGCTGGCCAGGTCGGATGATGTCTTGCAGATAAGTCGCTGTTGGGAAGCCAGCATCATGTAAGATAAGATTATCCCGGACTAGTGCATACTGGTCAATGATGTCTGAGAAACCCTCAGGTCGCATCGTACCTGAAAATGTGCTGGAAGCAATTAGACCGTCGATGTCGAATTCATTACTATAAGACAACAGGCGTACAAAGGACTGCTCATCATCAGGATCAGCTCCTAAAATGTCGCTGGTAACGAGTAATCTGGGTTTGCCACTGTTTGCAGTAGGGGAGGCTAATACGCTCAGTAGCGCACCGTACCAACGATACGCCATTTTTTCTTCGCCCAGGGCATTTGGATGTACGGCATCAAATGTGTCTGTAGCCGCATCAAAACCCCGCGATTGATCGACGAGAATAACAGGGGATTGCATCGTGTTTTTGCTGTCTACCAGCGCAGGTAGGGCTGCATTAAGCGGCTCAAGCGACGGACGGTCACTGCGATTGTGTGGAATAACTTGCGCGAGGAGCACCACAATATTAGGATTTGCGGCCCGCATCGTGTCGATTATTTGACTGATTTCAGTTATCGTGCTGGCCACGTCCTGGCCCTGGAAGATGTCATTCGTGCCCACATGCATCAGAACGATGTCGGGCTGGCTGGCGGCTGTCCAACCACTTATCTGAGCCAGAATTTGATCAGCGCGCCACCCCCAATGTCCTTCATGATCCAGGTCGAAATCTGGATTGGGCGGGTCGCCTTGATAATTGGTTCGTAGGCTGCCAACAAAATCAACATTTTGCCCCGCATTTTGTAACAGTTGCCACAAACGCCGACGATAGCTGTTATAGCTCGAGTTGGATTGCGTAATCGAATCGCCAAGTGGCATGATCCGTACAGCTTGGTCAGGTGTAAATGACGCCTGGGGTGATGCACATATCCGTACAGATGATGAAGCCAGAGACGTGTTCTCTGTCGGAATAAGATTTTGGGTTTGTAATAGGTCTAGACCTATAGATTGTTGGGGTAAGGTGATTGGCGTGTTTTCTTCTGTAGATGAGCTTTGGGCTGTTGTAATTGAATCCGTGTTAGCAAGTTCTGTCGTAACAGTCGGTTCACTCGTTGTTGGCGGTGTAGTTGCCGTGACATCATCTGCTGATGAGATTACCTCTGTGTTTTCTTCTACGCTTTCTCCTATCTCTCCAGTCGTTTGGTTAATTTCTTCCACATAGTCCACATAGTTGGAAAGTCTAACGAACGAATAGGGGCTTTCTTGGGATACTAAGTTCGAAAGGGTAGGGATTGCCTCAATTGTTGCCGTTGAAAATGAGGTATCCATCGCTTCTTCCGACAAGGTTTCTTGTGGATCAGCCGTAAGTTCAGTGCTATTGGGAACCCCTTGCTCGACTTCACTCTCCGAGGATAAGGCAATAGATTCTGTGGTAGGGGAGGGGAGAGCGGCTAGGGTCGGTAATGGCTCTGGTGCTGTTGACTGAGGAAGTTTGAGCAAAATAGAAATAGATACAAGGGATGCAATGACAACGATGATTGATGAAAACAGCATCAGGCGGAACTTGCCGGGTGTAAGCATGCTGATGACTCTCCGAAGTGAGTTGTGAGCTGTATTATGGAGTCTCTAAAACAATGAAAAGACTCACCAAATAAATTGCCCACTTGTCTAAGTAGGCAATTTCAACCTTATATATTCTCATAATAAAGGATACTTTGACTTGTATAGTCTTAAAATAGTTAAGTTTCGGTATATGTTTCCTATCTTTCTGCTTCATAAAGCCCAAAAAGTAACAAAATGTAACGCTATTGACTTCTTATAGTCATATAGACAAACCTAAAAGAATCATAATTTAAACATTTTCCCATTCTTCGTCTCGTTATTTCGATCAAATAATGAGCACATTCGTCTTAGATTTCTAGAAGTACATCTATGCTCAAAAAATGCCCAAACATCAGCTAAATACAGCAAATGCCCGCATACAATGACCAGCGTACTAGGCGAAAGATACAGATTTAAGTTGGATTTAAGGATGCGTTGAAACAACGTTTAAACATCCAATTCCCATTTGGCATATCGTGTAATCACACCGAAACAACGTGGAGACACGAATATGGCAAACAATGAACGTGGTCGCAAACTCCTGATTCGTAGTGCGATGGTCACAGGCACAACCATTGCCACTCTGGTTGGCACCTCAAATCTGGCAATGCTTGATGCCCGTGCGCTCCAGGCGACCCTAACCCCATCAAATACAGCAAACGAAGTCGCTCTGATCACAGAAGCGGCGCCTCAGTTAGCTGATACAGATATAATGAACACCGCTCCTAACATTACAATCTTGCATACTGCACCCAGTGTCACGGTACTGCGGCAATCGAGCACGACCCAGCAGGTTGCTTCAGCGAACAACAGTGTGATTCAGCCGCCTGTCCCCGCAGAAATTGCGCCGCCGGATCCTATTATCCAGTCGCAGCCGAATACCACTGTTCAGCAAAGCGCACCACAAGCCAACAATCCGATTACTCAGAGTCCGGTTCGTCCGCGTACGCGGTCATCCCGCTAGGTACTTGCCATGTTGCACTCCCTTGAATTCCGGGCGATGGGCTGTAGCGCGACGATCCAACTCCAGGGTCCGACAGAAGCTAGCCATGTACTCGATCAGGTACCGGAGCAGATTGCGAAGATAGAAGCGCAGCTAACGCGCTTTCAGCCAGATAGCAATCTGATGCAATTCAACGCAAAAGCTGGCGAATGGATAGAGGTTAGTCACATGCTCTATGAAAACGTCCTGGCAGCTAAACAAGCTGCCAGGATCACCAATGGGCGCTACAACCCCCTGGTCTTGCCTGCAATGGTAGTCAACGGCTATGACCGCAGCTTTGAGCAAATGCACAATGTAGAAACACAGCTTGCCGTGGAGATCCCTGATTGGCGCAATATCGAAATCAAGGCACGGACCCGACAAATCCGCATTCCAGTCGGAACCGCCATTGACCTGGGCGGTATCGGCAAGGGGTGGACCGCTGAATACATCGCCGACCAACTGGCTGAGATCGGCCCCTGTCTGGTTGACTTTGGCGGCGATATTGTCGCCAGGGGTGCGCCGGATGGTTATTCAGGTTGGCCGATTGATATCGAAGACCCGAATACAGGCGAAATCTTTGCCACCGTGACCTTGCAGGATAGCGCTATCGCCACCAGTGGCATCGACTATCGCCGCTGGCAAAATGCGAATGGTGATTTGTTTCATCACATTATCAACCCCGATACGGGCCAACCTGCGCGAACAGACGTCTTCTCAGCGACCGTTATCCATCCGCATGCTCCTACAGCAGAAGCTTATGCCAAAGCCGTTCTCATTCAGGGTGCCCAGAGTGGCCTCTCGTGGTTGTCACAACAGTGGCATGGCTGCGGCTTAACCTTCAGTCAGGAGGGCGCGGTTTTATCGACATCTAATTTTGAACAATACATTCAAGGAAGGATATTCACTTCATGAAACGCTTGCTAATGGTTCTTACACTGCTGCTGATTGCAGCGGTACCGTCTCTTGCTCAGTCGCAAGCCGATCTCATCACATTAAACGATGCGACCCCATCCATTGATGTGGCGATTTCTCTACCGCCAGATGCGACTGGCGCCATCTCGCTCAATCTATCGAATGCTGCCGTAACCATTAAAAACGAAAATAATACGGTTGTTTTCTATGCGGCAGATGAGCGCATCCATAGTCTGGACTTCAACATTGCGCCGAATACTGGCCCACATACGCTGACGGTGGAACGACTCACGGGTTACAGCGAAGCCTATGTCAATGTGATGTCACTGCCGGAACTGGCCATGTACGGTTCAGCGGACTTAGTCTCTAGCAATCAGATTTCGCTCAATCAGGAAGCTGATCTGACTCTCAACATGGATCATCCAGGTGAAACGGTCGCAATCAATATCCCTGAAGGCACAACAGGCGTGGTGACTGCCAGCTTCCCTGGCGCAAATGCAGGAACGCAACTGGTAGATAGCCGAGGCCTACTTATTGCACAATCCGGTGGTGGGCACGTCGACGGCCTGAACTTCATGCTGGATGCAGGACAGTATCACTTTACGATCCGTAGCAGCAATCTGACGGATCAGATAGTTGCTGGTGTACGAGCTGTATCGACAGAAGAAGCTGGCTTGCAAGTTCTGGAAGCACCAGCTGCAGTAACAGAAACAGTCAGTACCTCAAACAACAATTGCACGGGTATTGTCCTCTACAGCTCAGTGAATCTGCGTAGTGGGCCAGGAACAGGTTACAGCGTACTTGACTACGGCTATCATGGCGATGCTTACCCCATCGGTGGCCAAAATCCGCAGAATAGCTGGGTCGTCATCGGCATGGCAGATGGTAGTTCTGCGTGGGTATCTCGCGATACAATAAGCATACAGGGTAACTGTAATGAACTAGCCGTGTTCGACATCCCACTTCGCGAAGCACAACCAGCCCAGATTATTATCTCTGCGCCAAACAACGGCAACACAGCGCCAGTTGTTAGTGCGGCTTCCGCCAACACCACATCCAGCTACCATGATGATGACGACGACGATCATCATGAACATGAGCGCGATGAATATGAGCGTGATGAACACGAACATGATGATGACGACTAATTCAAACTAGGAAATGACGATGGATGCCTGTTTGTCAGCGCGATGGGCGTCCATCCGTTTGTATCATGATTCATTCTCTATACAGAAAAGGCAAAACATGAACAGCACCACATCGCAACAAACACCTAATCGCAACACAAGGAAACTCGCCCTATACGGCGTCGGAACCATCATCGTTGTTTTTGTGATTATGCAGTTTGTACGGTTTTTTGTGCCGGAATTTGCACTCGATAATCCGCCTGTCACCAATACGGTTGCCTGGGACTCGCCAGAAACTGAAGCGCTATGGAAGACAGCCTGCGCAGATTGTCATTCAAACGAGACAGTTTATCCCTGGTACTCCTATGTGGCCCCCGTTGGTTGGCTCGTTGCCCACGATACCCATGAAGGTCGTGACAAACTGAACATCTCCAATGGTAGCCGTATCGAACTCGACGAGATGATTGAAGTCATTGAAGAGGGTGAAATGCCTTTGCCAATTTACACGGTCATGCATCCCGATGCTGCCCTGACCGATAGCCAGCGTACAGCGCTTGTCGAAGGTCTGCGCGCGACATTCGGTACCACCTCAACCCATACGACACCTGTAACCAGCACCAACAATGACGATGATGGTGGCGATCATGACGAGGATGATGATTAGATTGTTAGGTAGGGCGTCTTAACCTGACAGAAAGTAAACAATAATGACGAAATCAACCAGAAAGACCGATATTGCCGTGACGATTATCAGCGTTATCGTCATCGCTATCTCAGCCTGGTGGCTGTTTAACAGTGGTGCCATGAGTATCCCACTGGATCAGGATCCCAAGTTATCATGGCACCTCGTGCGCTCGGCAGGCATTTTCTCTTATGTGCTGCTGCTTGCATCAACGATCTGGGGTCTGTTTATCAGTGGGCAGATCGTCAAAGATTGGTCGCCTGGACCGGTTTCGATGACTTTGCACGCCACTGTGTCCTGGTTGGCCGTAATTCTGGGCCTGGGACATGGTCTGCTACTCATGCTTGACGACTATTTTACTTATACGCTCTCGGATATTCTGGTGCCGTTCACGGGGCCATACCGTCCAGAGGTCGTCGGTCTGGGGACACTGGCCTTCTGGTTGCTACTCATCATCAGCCTGAGTTTCCCATTCAAAAAGCGTATGGGACATAAGCTATGGTTGACTCTGCATCTCACCAGCTATGTCGCTTTTGGAATGGTAACGTTGCATGGTCTTTTCGCTGGCACAGATAGTACGCTGCTGGGGTTCCGCATTCTCATCAGCGTGGGTGTTCTTAGTGTTCTGGCATTGCTTGTCATTCGCATGCGCAGGGACCGCAATAAGGCCAATCAGCGACAAGCTTCACGTCGCGCGGTGCGTCAAAAACGATCAACATTAGCCAACTAGAAAAACGGTCATCTCAGTTTGTGGGCGTGGTCTAGGCTGTATAGGGGATATGCAGCTCAAAGACCGCGCCTTTTGTTTTGCCTTCGCTCTTTGCAGTGACATGCCCACCGTACTGCTTAAGCAGTGCCTCTACAATAGATAACCCCAGACCTGTTCCTTCATACGAACTGCGGGCATCTTCTGTCCGGTAGAAACGGTTGAATAATTGTTCGGCCTGCACACTGTCGAAACCAATGCCCGAATCTTCAACTCGGATTAGCAATTGGCCCGGTTCCTGGCTGACACTGAGGCGGATTTTGCCCTCATGCGTGTATTTGATGGCATTCCCCAAAAGGTTATCGAGCACCAGCCGCAGATGATTCACAGGAATCGTCAGATCAGGTAGGCTATCAGGCGTATTTAGCTCAAAAGCCAGTCCCTTTCTCTTGGCCGCGATGCGCCACTGGCGCACAATATCATGGATTGCAGAGGTGGTATCAATGACGACAGCATCCTCTACCAGTCGCCCGTCGTCAATCCGCGCCAGCACCAGCAATGACGAGACCAATTCCGACATATGGGTAATCTCTTGCTGAATCTCGTCAAAATAGCGTTTCTGCTCAAGGTCTGTAAGGGTACCGTCTTCTAAGGCTTCAAAGCGCAGTCTGAGCGTCATCAATGGCGTACGGAGTTCATGGGCGGCATTGCTAACGAAGCTGCGTTGGGCCTTCACCAAGTTCTCGATTTGCTCTGCCATATAGTTAAAACTCTGTGCCAGTTGATCGACTTCATCCTGGGAATTGGCATCGCCAGCATGGGTTTCAATGCGCGTATCAAAGGCCCCTTCAGCCATTTTGAGCGCGGAGTTGCGCAGTCGCTGTACCGGTCGTGAAATCGTGCCGGAAAGCCACAGGCTGACCCCGATGACCAAAAAAAGGACGGGTAGCGTCGTACTACCCAGTTGTATCCACTGGCGATGGACATCTGCCTGGGCCGGTTCCATAGGTCGTATCAGTATCAAGTAACCCAGTGTCCGTCGCTCATAAAGAATGGGCACTGCCACAAATAAGGATTCTTCCCCGTTGCGTGCTTGGCGGATGTCACTACCAATCTGGTTGGTTTCCGCTGTCACCAATTCGGGTGTTTTGGGGAGCCGATCCGTTCCATCATAGCCAATGCCGATGGTAAAGCTAATCAGTCGATAGTTGTGATCAACGACCACATAATCTGTGCGATTGTCATGGTAAAAGTTGGTCATGAGGCGCTGCAACTCACCCCCACCTTCACCCTCAAGATAATGCTCAAATGATTCGTTCAGCGTGGCCGCGATCATGAGCGCATCGGTTTCCAGATGATGTTGGTAAAACTCAAGCGTCGCAAGCTGCAACTGGCGTCCGGCAATGATCAATTGGAGGACGCTGCCTATCAGGACAGTAGCAAGAAACGTGAGGAGAACTCTTTGGCGGATGGTAAACCGCTTGAGCATATGTCATGAGTCCTGTTCTGGGTTCACAAAACGATAGCCAACCCCGCGTACAGTCTGCAGATAAACGGGTTTCGTCGGATTATCCTCCAGCTTCCCGCGTAGCCAGCTCATATGGACATCGAGTGTCCGCGTATCTCCCAGCCAATCTGTGCCCCATACTTCATCAAAAAGCTGGTCGCGGCTGACGACCTTACCGAGGTTGGTCATCAGTAGGGTGAGAATTTCGAATTCTTTTTGGCGCATGGATACTTCGACACCATTCTTCGTGACGGTGTGTGCTTCGATATCTAGCACAATATCGCCCACGTTGATGTGCGTCGCTACGGGTACTCCCTGATCGAGACTGACACGACGCAGCATCGCCCGGACATGCGCTTCCAGTTCTTTGTAGCCAAAGGGCTTAACAAGATAATCGTCGGCGCCTAGTTCCAGGCCATGAATTCGATCAATACTTTCGTCTAGTGCGGTCAACATGATGATGGGCACTGTACTGTGTTTACGAATCGATTCGCAGACTTGCCAACCATTTAATCCTGGCATCATGACATCAAGCACGATCACATCGGGATTTTCGACAAGGGCTTTACTTAGTCCTGTGTGGCCATCATTGGCAACGGTAACCTCGTAATCAGCTCGCTCAAAAGCATCCCGTAGTGGGTTTGTTAGCTTTTTTTCATCGTCAATAAGCAATATATGTGGCATTGGCTTCCTATTACGGACATGATTGTATGTTTCAATTATACGTCTCAACTTCAAGATTTAAGGGAGATTTAAGTCATTAGGTTGCAAATAAATATGTGGGCCAATGGTCGGATTCTACTATAGCGCTGGTAAGTTCATTCTTCCGATAAACATACATCTTGATAGCCACGAGTAGACTATCCATTCTCTGGCAACCAGCCAAAAGATATTGCACGATCAGCGGTACATTGTGTTACCTGTTTGATTTGGTTTGGCGGCTGTACTCTAGAAAATTCGCTATGTTCCCTCCAACTAAAAATGTAGATGACCTAAAATTATCGTTGTTATGAAATTAATTTTTCTGTGTGTATAACTGATCATACATTTTTATATGAGTACTAAATCAGACTTCTGTAATCTACTCTGTTACACAGCTTGTAGTATTCAATCATTCTCCGCCGTATTTTGCCCTCAAAACACAATATTTACTTATATTTTCATGACTTAATTAGTTGTTAGGCATCTGCAAGGGCTAACCCTTTTATTAGACAAGGGGAGATAGGTGCAAATGCGTGTGCAGCTGTCAATAAATCGTCGATTTTAGACTAACTTAATAACAAATAATAGTTTTTGCTGGTCATTCCAGCTACGTCGTTTGGTTCAGTAGACGATTTCAACCACAAATAACACAGTATTTAGCCAGATTGTGACGCGCGAGACCGTGAATTTTCACGGCCAAATCCGGGCGTATATGAGGTGATAGATGAATATGAAACAACTCATTGCTATAGGGGGGCTCATCATCGTAATTGCCCTTGTCTTTGTTGGGGCAAACTTATTGCAACCATCCAGTGATGGTGATGATGCAAACACGACTCCAGTCGTCGAAGCAAGCCCTGAAGTCGAGTCCACATCGATCCCAGATGCAGCGCCTGAAGACACGCCTGATGCGGAGTCCACACAAGAAGTGGAACCGAGTCTTGAACCAGAAGTCACACAAGAAGTGGAAGTTACCCAGGAAGTTGAAAGCTTTTATACCGAATTTAGCCTGTATGGGGTGGATGTCGAATTTTTTGATTCCAGCTTAAGGGAACTTGACGCACCACCAGAAGGGCAGGTATGGGCGCTGGTGACGGCATCCATACTCAACGAGGGCAATCAGGATTTTGTGATTGTAGAGAACACGCTGTACCTGACAGATGGTACGCACACCTATGTCGCAACATCCGAGAGTGGGGGCTTAAGTCCCTACTTGGTGGGTACGACGGTCGAAGCGAATAACAACATACGGGCGTCAGCGGTATTCCTGGTACCTACAGATTTTGAGCCAACAACATTGCAATGGTGCTTTGAAGAAACATGCGATAACGCCATTGAGACGCCTGTTGAGCGTCGGGGGGAATAATAACTATCATGGGGAGATCAACAGTGTCTAATCGTATGGGGTTTTTCAATATTCTGCGCACACCACGATGGTTATCTATCGTGGTGATATTATTTGGCGTTTTGCTATTAATGGGTCCGCAGGTAACGCAGGCCGCGTTGCCAACAACGGTAATTTTTGACAATAGCGGCCTATCGGGTGCGAATGTCAATAACCCAACATCTATCCAATTCGGCCCCGATGGCCGACTTTACGTTAGTCAACAAAATGGATTGATCAAAGCCCTCAACGTCACGCGCAATGGCGCTAATGATTATTCTGTAGACAGCACAGAAAATATCAATTTGATTCAGAGCATCCCGAACCATACGGATCATTTTGGTAATGTGGTTTCTGAGCCTAATCGCCAGGTCACCGCGATATTTGTGACGGGTACGGCCAGCAATCCTATTTTGTATGTTGGCTCCAGCGACCCACGCATTGGCGCCGGTACCAGCGGTCAAGATAAAGACCTGGATACCAATTCCAGCATGATTACCAAGCTGACCTGTACCGGTGGACTCAATGCCACTGGTGATGCCTGTGTCGCCTGGGATATGGTGCATCTGGTTCGTGGTTTACCCCGTTCGGAAGAAAACCACTCCATTAATGGCCTATACCTCGACAGCGCCACCAACATTTTGTATGCAGCGATCGGTGGCCATACCAACGCTGGCTCTCCCTCTAACAACTTTGCCATGACAGTCGAATATACGTACTCGGCAGCCATCATTCAGGTTGATATGACAGCCCTGGAAAATGATTATCCGATCCAGATTGATGGGCATGGGCATCAATACCGTTATGATCTACCCACACTGGATGACCCAACGCGCCCCAATGTCAATGGCATTGTCGATCCTACTGACCCTGACTATACAGGCGTAGATCTCAATGATCCCTTTGGCGGTAACGATGGCCTGAATATGGCGAAGGATGTTTTGGGCGACCCTGTATCGATCTTCTCACCTGGGTATCGTAACCTCTACGACCTCATTGTGACCGAAGCAGGCCGCATGTATGGTGTGGATAATGGTGCGAATGAGCAGTGGGGTGGTCACCCTGATGGTGAAGCCGATTACGCTGCGGAAACCACTGTTGGCTTGTGTACCAACAACTATCTCCCTGGTGAACCTGGCTCGACAGGTACTGGCCCGGGTGGCGACGATGCAGTCAACAACAAAAACGGCTTGCATTACATCCGCACCTTAGTCCCTGGCGATTTTAACTACGTCCAGCCTAACGAACCTTATTATGCGGGGCATCCAACGCCGTTGCGGGGTAACCCCGGCGTTCCGTTGCCGACTAACCCATCTTATCCCTTTAGCCCGGGTGGGGCAGGCCTGTTTACAAAAGGCACACACTCGATAGCTGGCTTTACAGGCTACACATCGGGTAATACATACCAGGACGCTAGCGCGGCGATTTTCCGCACGGTAATCCTCAACCCTAGCGATCCGAATTTTGCATCCCAGTCCTTGCCAGTAGACTGGCCGCCATACCCACCGTCATTGGCCGACCCTGCGGAATGTGACTTCCGTAATTCCGGGCAAGATGACAATTCCCTGGCAAACTTTGGCCCATCCACGAACGGCATCACCGAATATACGGCCAGCAACTTCAATGGTGATTTGCAGGGTGCATTGCTTGCAGCCGGCTTTAACGGTGTTATTTTCTACATCGATTTAAGTGCTGATGGCAAGGTTGCAACCAATTGTGCGCCTGTCCCACAAGACGGCGTTACGACACCCTATGATTGTTACGATCTCTTTGCTCAGAACTTTGGTGGCGTTGCCCTCGACCTTGTCGCGCTCGGTGATAACGATCCATTCCCGGGTACGGTTTGGGCAGCGACGTATGGTGGCGATGCCATTACCGTATTCGAGCCG
This sequence comes from Anaerolineaceae bacterium, assembly GCA_002699585.1. Taxonomy (GTDB): domain Bacteria; phylum Chloroflexota; class Anaerolineae; order Aggregatilineales; family Phototrophicaceae; genus Phototrophicus. Next base: position 90,400 of record PABP01000023.1, read on the forward strand.
GCTGATTATGGTGACGTAGTCCCGCCAACATGTAATGGCTTCGATGACGATACCATCGACGAAGACAATGATGGGTACACCAATGCAGACGAGATAGATAATGTCTCGAATCCGTGTTCAGCATCCATCAAACCGGCTGATTTTGACAATGCGTTTGAATTTGGCCCCGGTAACATCTTCAAACGGTCGGACCTTAACGACCTTGATGATGATAATGACACCATCCCCGATGTGATTGATGCTTTTAGCTTAAATCCACAAAATGGCACCAACATCACCGTGCCTGTCCGTAAAGAACTGCTCAATACGGAAAACGGCTTCGGCAATATTGGCTTTACGGGGATGATGACCAACGGCGTTGATGATTACTTCACATTGATTGACGACAGTGGCAACGAGTTGATCTTTGGGGGTACATCCGGCCTCTATACGGATCCATCTGTATCCGAAGGTGACGCATACGGCGGGACGAATACGCAACAGAATGCGTTCCAATTTGGTGTTGCAACCGGCACTCAAACGGGCGTTTTTGACATCGAAACACTGGTGGGTGGCCCCTTCTTCAACAACGATAGCACCCCTGATGATTACGCTTCAACGGGTATGTTCATGGGTGCAGGCGACCAGGATAATTACCTCAAGCTTGTCCTAACAGGCAATGTCCCAACCGAGCCTGCTGGCTTCCAGATTGTGTTTGAGTCTAACGGCCAGATCGTGTCGGACCAGCAAATCCCTGTTGTCAATATTCTGGACACCTTAGCCCTAAACTTATTCTTCCGTGTTGACCCGGTTGCCGGGACAGTGCAGGCAAGCTACCAGGCTATTGGTGGTGAACGAACCGATTTGGGTACTCCTGTCACCCTGACTGGCAGCCTGTTACAAGCAGTACAAGGCACCTATAGCATTAATGGCGTCCCGTCGGCCTTAGCGATTGGCCCGATTGCTACGTCAGCAGGGCCTGCTGTGGAATTTAGCAGCACATGGGATTACTTCGACGTGTATCAAATCGTGTCGGATAATACGGCTGCGGTGAGTGTCGATACAGTCGGCATAAATAGTAGTACCTATGGCGAGAGCAGCTTCTCAATCACCAATACATCAGGGACTGGTGCCCAAATCACGCAGGTCATCTTTGATCTGAGTAGCAGCATCATTCCTGAGGTCGTCTTTGACCCCGATGGCACTGCAGGCGATGCCGTCAGCAGAGACTTAACGCCAAACAATAGTAGTGACGTCACCACAGGGTTGACGAGCCACAGCTTTAGTAATGCCTACGAAGGCGGTTACTATGGCTTGACCATCAACTTTGATGACTTCGATGTAAACGAAACGCTGAACTTTGGCGTGGATATAGATCCTATTAGCATTAAGGGTGGGTCCGCACCTGGACCAAACGAATCAGGTAGTGTCAGTGGTCTGGAATTATCAGGCTCAGTCGTGACTGTTGTCTTTGACGATGGGACGATCTTCCAGGTAGAGCTATTCCCCAAGGCGGGTAGCGACGGCGAAAGCGAGGGCATCGCCCAAAGCCAGATTCCATCGGCCCCGACGATTTCAATGATTGGTGTCAATAACCAGACAATTGTCAGCAATCCCAATCAGGAAATTCAAGTACAAGGGCCGCTGGGGGCAAATATTCGCTTACTGCAACTAGAAGCTGGCTTGTTTGTTAACGGCCTTGATGGGCCATATGCTGGCGTCGGCTATAGCATTGATCCCTGGGAAGTCAACAGCGTTGTCGTCGTCGATGAATTCAGTGGCAATACCAGCAACAGCGGTACGGTTGAGTTTAACAACATTGCGCTTACCCGCAGTAATGATGAAGCTGGCTATAACATCTTCGCAGCCGTTGTTGTCGGCGCGAACGGCTCCACCAGCCCGCTATCTAATATCATCATTGTGGAATACGATCCTACGGCCACATCCAATGTTCTGTATCGCGTCAATGCAGATGACGCAACGATCCCGGCCATTGATGCTGGCCCTGACTGGGTGGGTGTGGGTACAGGTGGTGCACAAACTGGCCCTAGCTTTGCTGTGAATGCAGGCCTTATCTCCACGCATGATATTATGGGGCGCGACCCAGGCTTACCAAGCTATGTACCCCAAGGCCTATTCAGTAAAGAACGTTATGATACATCTGGTACACCGGAGATGACCTGGAACTTCGACGTCACACCGGGTACGTATCAAGTCAACCTGTTTATGGGCAATGGCTTTAGCGGTACCAGTGCACCTGGGCAGCGTGTCTTTGATATTGAAATAGAAGGCAACCTGGTACTACAGGGCCTGGACCTGAGTGCTAAGTACGGGCATCAAATCGGCGCTATGGAATCCTTTGTCGTGACTGTGGCCGATAATTCGCTCGATATCACGTTTTTGCATGATGTAGAAAACCCACTCATAAACGGTATCGAAATCTTAGCCTATGCGGGTGTTGCTGATACGCCGATTGACGTCACACCCATTGCTGACCAGATCAACGAAGAAACAGACACATCTGCTGTGAATATCGCGGCTACAGGTGGCGATGGCAACCTGGATTACAGTGGGACAGGCTTGCCACCGGGCTTGGCGGTCGAGCCAACCAATGGCCATATCTTTGGCACCATTGACCTTGGCGCAGCAACAGGCGGCCCCAACAACGATGGTGTTTATAATGTGACCATCACGGTAGACGATAGCGATGATCATAACGATGATGCGGTTAGCATCAGCTTTACATGGATTGTCCAGGAGCAGGGTACGCTCCCGGATCGGCAGGTCATCTACCGTGTGAACAATGGCGGGCCACTTGTAGCGGCAACGGATGCCAGCGGCGTCGCATGGGAAGAAGACCAGGCAACAGTGGGTGCCAGTGGCACAGCCGTGACGGGTACGCCCTCTGTATACCTTAACCTTACAGGGTCGTCAGGTCAGGATAAAACCTACGGTAGCACCTTGCCAACGCAATTTGTGAATAACACAGGCATGCCTGATAGCTTGTTTGCCACAGAGCGCTTTAACGATATCGCAGGTACTGTCGATAACATGCAATGGGACTTCCCTGTAGAGGCGGGCATCTACGAAGTTAACCTCTATCTCGCAGAAATCTGGTCCGGCGGGCAGACGGATACAGCACGTCAATTCGATGTCGAATTGGAAGGTAATCTGGTTGCGGATGACTTCTCGATCTATACCAGCTTTGGTGGTTATACAGCCGGTGTGCTGTCTTACGAAGTCGCTGTTACCGATGGCAATATCGACTTGGACTTCTTGAAAGGGCCGTCCGATAACCCGAAGATTTCAGCCATCGAAATCGTACAGATCAACCAGAACAATAACAACACCGCACCGGAACTCACGATTGATCCTGATGTGCCAACGAGCATGATCGAGTTGGACACCTTAGTTGTTTCCATCCTGGCGACAGATGCTGACGTGAGTGATACCCTGACATTGTCGGGCACCGTCACCGATATCCTGAATAATGAAGTCACCTTTGCCACCTTTGTCGATAACGGCGATGATACGGGCACGATTTCAATCCAGCCGTTGGATGGGGACGTGGGCGACTATGTCGTGACGGTATCTGTCACGGATGGTATCGACACCACACAAGCCTCTTTTGACTTGACTGTCCAGGACAATAACGCCACGGCGGTTTCGTTATACCGTGTGAATGTGGGTGGTCCGGCCTTAGCGGCTGCGGATGGCTCTAGCCCGGATTGGTCACAAGATCAGGGTGACTTCCTCTCTGCTGGCAACTCGCCGTATCTGTTTGCGAACAGCATCGGTGGCTCACTCTACGATGGTGATGCAGGTGGCGCTTATAGCGGCCCAATCATCACATCACATCCGTCATTGGTAGGCGACATCGCTGTGCCTGACGCCCTGTTTAACACGGAGCGTTATGATGGGACATCAGCACCGGAAATGGCATGGCAGTTCCCGATTGATGGCCCCCGCACCGTCGAAGTTCGTTTGTACTTTGCAGAAATATTCTCTGGCATTGATGCAGCAGGTAAGCGTGTCTTCGATGTGACTGTTGAAGGCAATCTCCCGCCAGAATTCGACAATATTGACCCATTCGCAATCGCAGGTGCCAAGGGTGCCTTCGTCCTGACGACCGTGGTCGATGTTACAGATGGCGTCCTCGATCTGGAGTTGATCCATCAGGTAGAAAACCCGGCCTTAAAGGGCATTGAAATCGTTGAGATGGTCAGTGGGGCCAATCAAGCGCCTGTGTTCGATCCTGTCGCTGATCAAGAATACGGTATCCTTGCCGAGTTCAATACGGATGATGGCTATACGGATCAGCGCTTGGTCATCACCGCAACCGATCCTGAAGGCAATAACATCAGCTTTAGCGCAGCAGGCTTACCGGCTGGTTTGACGATCGACACCACCACAGGCGAAATCACAGGTACGATTGACGCTGCAGCCCTAACAGGTGGGACCAACAATGATGGCATCCATAATGTGACCATCACAGCGACCGATGATGGTGATCCTGTTGAAGCCAGTACGTTAGACTTCACAATCACAGTCGTTGACCGCGCGATTACGCTGATTGCACCAATTGATGCCAGCGTTATCGCACCCCTGGCAGGGCTGCCTGTCGAGTGGACGACCGTCGGTGGCGACGAACCCTTCTTCGACCATACGCATATCTACTTCTACGAAGCAGGTGCGACGGACATTGGCGACTACCTGGGTAGCCAACCGCTAAATGGCACCGTCGACATCACCAGCGAAACAGGCGGCAGCGACCTACAGACCAATGATGGGATCTGGGCGAGCTTCTTCGATACCAATGGCAACTTGCTACCTGGCGACTACGTCATCGAGATGCGATTCGCGTATCCATCACACCTGGAATACCCGACAGATACGATCCTGCCTGTGATGGCGAGCTTTACAGTCGAAGAAGTCACCCAAGCGGCTTCTGCTCTGGTAGAAATCACGCCGGGTTTGGGCCTGCCAAGCAGCACCTACAACCCTGACAGCTTCCAGATCACCAACACCGGCAGCGTCGGTGATGCCGATATTGTTAGTGTCGTCTTGGATCTAAGTACGGCTATCTTGCCGGATATGGTCTTCGACCCGGTGGGTACGGGTGGCGATGCCACAGCGAACTGCTTAACACCCGACTCAATAGGCGATACACCGGGCTTTGTTGTCCCTTCAGACCCGTGTACAGATCCCTATAGCGTGCCGCACAACGGCGGTTACGATGTCTTGACAGTGAACTTTGCTGACTTTAACCCGGGCGAGAGCTTCTTCTTCAGCGGCGATATCGACCCCAACAGCATTCAGGGCGTTCCTGGTGCAGGTGACGCGGGTTCTGTCAGTGGCTACGAACTTACGGGTGCAACCATCACCATCACGTTCTCAAACGGCGATGTCATCACCAGCGGTTTGTACGAAGAGGGTTCGCTGGGTGGGGCACAGGCTGTTGTCACCAATGGCGCTTTGCCAGCGCCGTCAATTGCGCTGCAAGCTACGTCCGATAATCCTGTATCTGTGACCGACCCCAATCAGGTGGTGGCAATTACAGGCGAACCCAATGCCTACTACAGCCTCTTGCAGATGGATAGCCGTTTGTATATCGCAACGGGCGCAGATCCGTTCGATGTGTCGGCCTCGGAGTTGCCGTTCTATGCCAATGAAGCCATGAGTGGCAAGAACGTACTCAATGGCCAGTTGGATGGTAGTGGTCAAGCACTGGTCCCCGTGACCCTGTTGGTCACACCCGGGGAAAGTGGTCAGCCTGATGGCGGCCTAAACCAGTTTATGGCCGTTCAGTCCACCACACCATATGCTGTCGACCAACAAGTCAGTACTACCAGCAACGGCCTGACGGTCTTGCTAACGGATAGTCCAGTTAATCAGCCACCTGTAGCCGACGCTGGCCCTGATCAGACCGTGACAGATACAGACAATAACGGCTCAGAGTTGGTCACGCTTGATGGTACGGCCAGCACAGATAGCGATGGCACTATCGTCAGCTATGAATGGCAGCTCGATAGCAATATCATCGGCATTGGCTCAAATCCGGAAGTCAGCTTTGATGTCGGCATCCATGTCGTCACTTTGGTCGTGGTCGATGACATGAACGCCACCAGCAGTGATGATGTCACCATCACGGTGGAAGCACCCATCAACCAACCGCCCGTTGCCGATGCTGGCCCTGACCAGACCGTGACGGATACGGACAACAATGGCTCAGAATCCGTTACACTCGATGGCACCGCCAGCACCGATAGCGATGGCACCATCGTCAGCTATAGCTGGATGGAAAACGGCAGTGAAATCATCACAGGTGCCAATCCATCGTATGTGTTCGATGTCGGTACGCACATCGTCACGTTAGTTGTCACAGATGACGCCAATGAGACTAGCACCGACGATGTGACCATCGTCGTGAACAGCCCAGCCAATGAAGCCCCGATAGCCAATGCTGGCCTCGACCAGACGGTGACCGATACAGACAACAATGGCTCAGAATCTGTCACACTGGATGGCACAGCCAGCACGGATAGCGATGGCACCATTGTCAGCTATAGCTGGATGGAAAATAGCGTTGAGATCGCCACAGGTGCAACACCAGCACACGACTTTGCAGTAGGTGTTCATAATGTGACGCTGATCGTCACCGATGATGATGGCGCTACAAATATCGATAGTGTGGTCATCACAGTCCAGGCAGGGAATCAGCCACCCGTGGCTGATGCAGGTGCTGATCAGACGGTGGCCGATGCCGATAACAATGGCAGCGAGCCGATAACACTGGATGGGTCAGCAAGCACAGACCCCGAAAATGGTGCACTGCGCTTCGTCTGGACAGCGACAGGCTTGACGATCCCAGAAGGGCAGACGGTGAACTTTGACTTCCCGGTCGGGACGACCGAGGTCACGCTTACAGTCATCGACCCTGAAGGCGCTGAAGATACGGATACGGTCAGCATTACGGTCAACGCAGCGGCCAACCAGCCGCCAATCGCTAATGCAGGCCCTGACCAGACCGTGTCGGATGTCGACAGCAGCGGCAGCGAAGATGTGACCCTGGATGCCACCGCCAGCACGGATAGCGACGGCACCATTGTCAGCTATAGCTGGATGGAAAACGGCATTGAAATCGCGACAGGTGCAACACCCACTGTCAACTTCGCAGTCGGCATCCACAACCTGACCCTCATCGTTACCGATGACGCGGCTGCAACTGGCTTCGATACTGTAGTCATCACAGTGGAAACTGTCAGCACTGGCCCGGATCGCGTGACGGATGGTCTGTTGGCGCTGTACGAATTCAATGAGAACAGTGGCAACATCGTTACCGACACCAGCGGGTCGGGTACACCGATGAATCTGACCATCTCCAATACCAACAATGTGGTTTGGGGTGCGGGTACGTTGGATATCACCAACAACACGGTGATTCAGTCCAGCGGTCCGGCAACCAAGTTAATCAACGGCATCGTTTCGACCAGTGAAGTCACGTTGGAAGCTTGGGTCCATCCCGATAACATCACTCAGAATGGTCCGGCGCGTATAGCAGGCATCTCCGGTGATCCAGCCAACCGCAACATCACGCTGGGGCAGGGGCTGTGGGGTACGCAACCGCTGGACGTCTACGATGTTCGCTTGCGGACGCGGTCCACAGGTCCTAACGGCATCCCATCGGTCACGACACCAACGGGCTTGGCCACAACCAATCTGACGCATGTGGTCTATACGCATGCCAGCAACGGCACATCGACGCTGTATATTGATGGCATCGCCGTGGCAACGGGTCAAGTTGGTACCGACTTGGGGAACTGGGACACAGCCTTCCCGATGATCCTGGCCAATGAGCCAACCGGGAATCGCCCATGGCTGGGGACTTTCCACCTGGTAGCCGTCTACAACCAGGCCCTGACCGGTGCCGAAGTCACCCAGAACTACAACGCGGGGGCGGATGGCGGTTCAAGTGGACCGACTAACCAACCGCCAGTTGCTAACGCTGGCCCTGATCAGGCGGTGACGGATACGGATAATAACGGCTCAGAATCTGTCACACTGGATGGTACCGCCAGCACCGATAGCGACGGTACCATCGTCAGCTACAGTTGGGTCGAAGGTGGTAGCCAGATCGCAACGGGTGCCACCCCGGTAGTGGACCTCAGCGTGGGTACGCACTTCGTCACGTTAGTTGTCACAGACGATGCCAATGAGACCAGCACCGATGACGTGACCATCGTGGTGAACAGCCTAGCCAATCAAGCGCCTATAGCTAATGCTGGTCCCGACCAGACGGTGACGGATACGGACAGCAATGGCTCGGAATCTGTCACACTGGATGCTACGGCCAGCACAGACCCCGAAAATGGCGCACTGCGCTTCGTCTGGACAGCGACAGGCTTGACGATCCCAGAAGGGCAGACGGTTACCTTTGACTTCCCGGTCGGGACGACCGAGGTCACGCTGACGGTCATCGACCCTGAAGGCGCTGAGGATACGGATATGGTTTCCATCACGGTCAGCGCAGCGGCCAACCAGCCACCCGTCGCCAACGCAGGCGCGGATCAGACCGTCACCGACAGCGACAGCAATGGCTCAGAGTCTGTCACACTCGATGGCACTGCCAGCACAGATAGCGATGGCACCATTGTCAGCTATAGCTGGATGGAAAACGGTAGCGAGATCGCTACAGGCGCAACACCCACTGTCAACTTCACAGTCGGTGTCCACAACCTGACCCTAATCGTTACTGATGATGGGGCTGCAACCGGGTTCGATACCGTGGTCATTACGGTGGGAACAGTCAGCAGTGGCACGGATCGCGTGACGGATGGTCTGCTGGCCCTGTACGAATTCAATGAGAACGGTGGCAACATCGTGACTGATACCAGCGGTTCCGGTACGCCCATGAATCTGACCATCTCCAACACCAACAATGTGGTTTGGGGTACGGGTACGTTGGATATCACCAACAACACGGTGATTCAATCCAGTGGGCCAGCAACTAAGTTGATCAACGGCATCGTTTCGACCAGTGAAGTCACACTGGAAGCCTGGATCCATCCCGATAACATCACTCAGAATGGTCCGGCCCGTATAGCCGGTATCTCTGGTGATCCAGCCAACCGGAACATCACACTGGGGCAGGGGCTGTGGGGTACGCAACCGCTGGATGTCTACGATGTGCGCTTACGGACACAGTCCACAGGTCATAACGGCATCCCATCAGTCACGACACCAACGGGCTTGGCCACAACCAATCTGACGCATGTGGTCTACACGCATGCCAGCAACGGCACGTCAACGCTGTATATCAATGGCGTCGCCGTGGCAACAGGGCAGGTGGGAACAGATTTGGGTGGCTGGGACACAGCCTTCCCGCTGATCCTGGCCAATGAGCCAACCGGTGATCGCCCGTGGCTGGGTACTTTCCACCTGGTGGCGGTCTATAACGCAGCCCTGAGCAGTGCCGAAGTCACCCAGAACTACAATGCCGGGGCGGATGGTGGTTCAAGCACACCGACCAACCAACCGCCGACAGCCAATGCCGGAGCGGACCAGTCCGTCACGGATGTTGACAACAATGGCAGCGAAACCGTGACACTCAACGGCGCTGGTAGTACAGATAGCGACGGTACCATCGTTAGCTACAGTTGGATCGAAGGGGGCAGCCAGATCGCAACGGGTGCTACCCCAACGGTGGACCTCAGTGTGGGTACACACAACATCACGCTAACGGTCACTGACGATGACGGCGCGACTGCCTTCGATACGGTGGTCATCACCGTGGATGGCGGGACAGTTGATCAGCCGCCAGTGGCCAACGCCGGACCCGACCAGACCGTCACGGATGTTGACACCAGTGGTAGTGAAATGGTCACCCTGAACGGCTCCGGCAGTAGCGATAGCGATGGCACCATTGTCAGCTATAGTTGGACCGAAGGGGGCAGCCAGATCGCAACGGGTGCCAGCCCGACAGTTGACCTCAGCGTGGGCACGCACAACATCACGCTGATCGTCACCGACGATGGGGGTGCCACCGCCTTCGATACGGTGGTCATCACCGTGAACGGCGGGGCAGTTAATCAGCCGCCAGTGGCCAACGCGGGTCCCGACCAGACCGTCGAAGATACCGACAACAGTGGGACGCAATCGGTGACGCTGAATGGCTCAGCCAGTAGCGATCCTGAAGGTGGGCTGCTGCGCTACATCTGGAGCACGACCGGTGTCACCATACCCGAAGGTGCCATTGTCGCCGCCGAGTTCCCAGTGGGTACGACCGAAGTCATGCTGACCGTCGTTGACCCCGAAGGGGCGCAGGCTACCGATACGGTCGCTATCACGGTGAACGCGGGACCAGGTAATCAGTCGCCGATAGCCAATGCGGGTGCGGATCAAACAGTCACCGACACAGACAGCAGCGGCAGTGAACTGGTAGCTCTCAATGGCAGTAGCAGTAGCGATCCTGATGGTACCATCGCCAGCTATAGTTGGAACGAAGGGGGCAGTGAGATTGCCACGGGTGTCAACCCGACCATAAATCTGTCCGTCGGGACGCACAACATCACGCTGATCGTCACTGACAATGAAGGTGCCACCGCCTTCGATACCGTGGTCATCACGGTGGAAGCTGTTAGTACCGGGCCGGATCGGGTAACTGATGGTCTGCTGGCGTTGTACGAGTTCAATGAAAACGCTGGCAGCACCGTCGCAGATACCAGCGGCGCGGGTACACCCATGAATCTGACAATCGCCAATACGGGTAACGTCACCTGGAATGCGGGCACTCTGACTATCAACAGCAGCACCGTCATTCAATCTAGCGGTCCGGCGACCAAGGTCATCAACGCGGTCATGCAGTCGAGTGCGGTCACGCTTGAAGCCTGGATCCAGACCAATAATCTGAGCCAAAGTGGACCAGCACGTGTGGCGGGTATCTCCGGCAATCCGTCCAACCGGAACATCACGCTAGGGCAGGGGCTATGGGGTAACCAACCGCTCGATGTCTACGATATGCGCTTAAGGACACGCTCGACAGGTCATAACGGGGTGCCATCTGTATCGACACCAGCAGGTTCGACCACGACCAACCTGACGCATGTAGTCATGACCCATGCACCGAACGGAACATCAACAATCTATGTCAACGGTGTGGCCTTGGCTAGCCATAATCAAGGGGCTGACCTGGGTAACTGGGATACTTCGTTCCCGATGGTCCTGGCAAATGAGCCAACAGGGGATCGGCCCTGGCTGGGGACATACCACTTAGTTGCGGTCTATAGTCGGGCATTAACAAGCGCCGAAGTTCAGCAGAACTTCAGTTCAGGCGCAGACTAAACAAAAGCACAAGGGGCTAAGCATGTAGCTTAGTCCCTTTTTTATTTCACTTAGCTCAGTCTTTACCCGTGTCGTGTTTTGCACAAAGCATATTCAATTTTGCATCAAATAAAACGAGAGATTTCTGTACAAGAATAGGGTAGAGGAGCCTATTCTTGATGTCCATATTATGGTTACATTTCTACGCCCGATGCTGTTGGTCAATCGATTTGGCCTGAATTCCTAAGCATATGCCAACGTCGCAAAGGCAGATACGCGCGTCTTGGCACGTTTTTTGCCCATCAACCAATCGGTCGCCCGATTGAGTTTCAATCCAGCAGCAGTCAGTAAATGCTGCAAATGCACCTTAACCATCCCGCGATAGCGTGTTCGTCGCATGCCCATCTGATTTGTCAGTTGTGACATCGTTCTTTCAATACCCGCTTGCCGACTGTACAGTCTTTCATAGCCAGAAGTCTGTTCGCGTTCACGCGCTCGCTTCAAGGCTTCATATTCAGCTCGGATGTGAAACTGAACTTGACGGCCACGTGTTTTAGTTTTGGTGCATTGGGCTCGCGCTGGACAAGCGGCACAGATCTCTTTGGCAAAGCGTACGAAGATCCGTGGTTGTCCATTAGAGTGGTGAGAGTTCATCCATAAATGGCTGGTCTGACCTTGTGGACAGATGGTGACTTGTCGATCAAAATCGACTTGGAAAGCGGCAGCAGGGTAGGTGTTAAGTTGTTTGTATTGCCAACGCTGAGCAAGTCGGGTGGGACCAATCAAGTCAATGCCATACTGCGCCTGACTGCGCACCATGTTCGGTGCCGAGACATAGCTCGCATCCACAAATTGTTGTGTGGGTGCTCTTTGTCGGGCTGCCAGCTCAGACTGGATTGCGCCCAGCGTGGCGGCATCGTTTTTGCTAGAGATGGTCGTTGCCACGTGTGTGATCAGATTGGGTGCATCATCATCACATGTTTCAGTAATCTGGACTTTGTAGCCAATCCAGTCGCTGCCGCGTTTGCGACCATAGCTCATATCCAGATCATGAGGCGACGAAAATCGGAACGATGCAGGTGCTTCAGATGGATCGCGCCAGTGGATGCCAGACTCATCCATGTAGAACTGGTAGATGCACAAGCGGTGCAAAAATGTCACAGAAGTTAGGTGGCGTAGGGTAGGTGGGGCCGTATCAGAGTAGATTTGCTCCAGCAAGGTAATGGAATCTTGACCAATCTGCTCAGCTTGAGTTTGACGTTCGCTCGTCTTTTTGGGTAAGTGATATTCGCTGAAGGGTTTGCTGTAACGATCAAACCAGGACGTGAGAACCCAGCTTTTTAGCCAATCCGGTTCACATCTGGCGACCCGATTGAGAGCAGCGCGCAGACTTTCACCAATCAGTTCCAGGCGGCTTAGATCACGTACCTGGCCGAGGATATGGGTGGCATCAGTGCGTTGTCTGCCAGAGGCGATCAACAAGTCATGAGATTGCAGAACCTCCAGCAGACGCTCGAAGAGTTGCGTTTCGGCCTGATGTTGGAGTAAGCGCTGGCGAAACTCGGTCAGGACGGAGTAGTCAAAACCAGGGTCGCTCAGCTCCAGGCTGAGGGCATACTTCCAATCGATGCGACTACGAACCGCATCAGCCGCTTCACGGTCGCTCAGATTTTCTGCGAATTGCATCAAAGTCACCAGCGCCAAGCGCCAGGGAGCAATCCCGGTACAGCCCACATTAGGATACAGATCACTAAAGTCCTCGTCTTGGAAGATGGTTCCCAAACGATCCCGCAATTGCACATAGCGATTGCCACCTTGAAAAGCGATGTGAGCCACACGAGCGGTTTCATCTGGAACAGCTGGAATGGGTTGTGGATGGAGGATCATACATCACCTTGTTTCAGTCGATTAGGAAACAAATGCGAGCTTGATGATTATGACCTAAGGCTTGGCAACAATCGACAAGGTGGAAGCACCAAAAGGCCTATGGTTACACAACGAGCGTAGAAGCGAACCCTTAAATAACGTAGAAATCCTTTATATACACTTATGATCCAGGGTAGACGTGCTTGGTTCGCGTATACAAATAAGGCACCCAGGTGGATGCCCTATTTGAGAAGTATGATGTTGCAAATGCTGCCTGACTAAGTCAGTGGACTGCCAAATTGTTTATACACACGTTGGGGCTAGTCGTCATCATCATCGCGTGACCCACGATCCGAGTTGTCATCATCGTCATCGTTATCATCGTCATCGTTATCATCGTCATCATCGTCGTCGTCGTTATCATTATGATCATTATCATTATGATCGTCATCGTTGTCATTCGAGTTGAAGTTTACATTGCCGTTGCTGTCATCATCGTTATCGTTCGAATTGAAATTTGTGTTGTCATTGCTGTTTGTGTTGTTATTGCCACTATTACCACCCATATCGATGGACAGGACTACGCCTGTTTGCGCATCGATGACGATATCAATGTCATGGCTTGTTTCGATATCCCAGACCAGCGTGCCACCGAACATGCTCTTCAGCTCAATGTCTGTAATGGCAGTGTTGGGGTAGATGCTCAAAACAATCGCGATGGCTTGGTCGGCAGTGATAGCTGTGTCAACGGATGAATTGTCGTTGCTGTTGCCATTGTCGTCATTGTCATTGCTATTCGTGTTGGCGTTGTCATTGGCATTGCTGTTGTTGTCGTTACTATTTGCATTGCTGTTGCCATTGTCGTTGTTATTGTCGTCATCACGACCGAAAGCGAATTCAATTTGACGGGCGAACATCTGACCATTTTGTACGCGGACATGCACGCGGACACGTACACCAATCATCAGCTCGTTTCTGATTTCTGCACCTTCGGTTGAAATCGTCTGGCCAGATACCACAACGAAACCCTGGCCTATCTGTTCAAGCGTACCGGAGAACTCGAATTCACCAGATTGTGGTTGTGAAGAATCATTTGACGCGCGGTCATCGGGACCATAAGCTTCGACTTCACGGGCGACCCACGTGTTGGCGGTTACCGTATAGGCATGGACTTTAACCATCTGGCCAACAGTCACACCTTGCTTGACTTCTGCGCCACTAACGTCGATCATCTGGCCATTTACGAACATATTCGGAGCCGTGAAGGATTCCAGCGTACCAATCAGTTCAGCCTCGCCGACTTCAACACCTTCATCAACGCCCTTGACTTCGCGGGCAAGAATACTGCCGTCGAGCAGCAAAACGCCTTCTACCTGCACGATTTCATCAACGGTAATCGCTGTGTTCATCTCAGCGGCACTAATATCAACTTCGAGGCCGTTTACGACGATGCTATCGAGCGTCATGCTCTCGATGACGCCAACTAGTTCAACCTCGGGTACGGATTGGGCTTGTAGCGGGATGGCCGCCAGGATAACGATGAGAATGGCGGCAATGAGTGTGCGTGGCTTAAAAGCTGTAGTCATTCTAGAATCTCCTAAATAGGTCGATTGTTTTGTCAGCACTACATGAATGGAGTCCAGGCAAGCAGCAAAAGGTTTCGGCCAATTTTCAGGACCTTAGTCCTGGTTTCACAGCTCAGTCGTCGTCATTGCTAGAGCCACTGTCAGAGTTATTGTCGTTACTATTGTCATCATCATCGTTGTCATCATCGTCGTTGTCATCATCATCGTTGTCGTCATTATCATTGGTGTTGGTATTATCGTCGCTACCCCCACTGCTAGAGTTGTCATTGGTAGCACCATTACTATTGCTACCAGACCCGCTGGAGCCCCCACCATTTGATTCATTGGTGTTGGTATTTTCATTGCTGGTGCCGTTGTTGCTTCCAGATTGTTCAATCACTAAGATAGTGCCACAGGCAACATCAATATCGATGAGGATGTTATGGCTTGTGCGCACTTCCCAGACAAGTATCTCGCCGTACTTGAGTGTCTGTTGAATGCTCGTGATGGTCGTGTTGGGATAGATGCTCAAAACACGCGCAATCGCATCTTCTTCCGTTAGCGGCGCACCACAGCCTGGGACAAAGGTCGCACTGGGTACGCTGACCTGCGTTGCAGACGGGACAACGGTCGGCGTCACCGAATTGTTTGATGTCATGGTCAGGGTTGCGGTCGGTGATGGCGATACTGTTAGAGTGACCCTTGGCGTTTCTGTCGGTGTTTTTGTTTGCGTCGAGGTTACCGTCAGGGTCAAAGTTGCTGTCGAGGTTGCAGAGCTATCCGGTACCAGCGTTTCTAGTGTCAATGTTGCGATAATGGCGTCGTCTTCCTCGGGTGGTAGATCCGGGCGCGACAGCATGAACACGGTAACAGCCATCGTCAAGACAAGCATGACAGCCGCGATCAGAAGCTGATACGGTGGACGTCGACGTCGAATTGGCATGATCTTAGGACTGAGACTCTGTTGCAGCATCTTCTGCCAGACAATGTCTTGATCTTGCAGTAGTTCAGATTGTGTAATGCGCAAGCGTTGTACGACCTTGCTGGTCTCCAAAAGGGGGCGCAATCGGTCAGCAAATTGCGGGTACGCGCGCAGGCACTGCTCGATCGATTGGCCTGTAGCAATCCGGTTGATGCAATCGTCAAATGCGTCGGTGATGTTATGTGCTGACATATTGTTCACTCCGGTTGCTCTGCGCTTAGGATCTGGCGGAGCGTATCTACTGCTCGGAATTGCAGTGACTTAATCGCGCTCACACTCCGATCCATGAGGTCAGCCGTCTCCTGTATGCTGAGCCCCTGAACAAAGCGCAAAATCAATACCTCTTGTTGTTCCGCAACGAGCATATTAAGGGCCTGCTTGACACGGTCAATTTGCATCGACTGAAATGCTACGTGTTCCGGGTTGCTCTCTGCAGAGCTCGGAATCCACTCACCCAACTCAGTAATGTTGATTCGCTTTTCCCGCCCGTAGTGGTCCGCGATTTTGTTGCGAGCCACCCGAAACAGCCATCCTCGAAGGTGCGAACTAGGCGGACTATTTCCGCTCAGTGCCACGAAAAAGTCTAGAAAGACTTCAGCAACGATGTCCTGTGCCTGCTCGCGATTATTCACTCTCAATCGGATGAACTGGAAAACAGGTGAAAAGTATCGCTCGTAAATGGCACGCTGGGCATCAAGATCCTTATTACGCGCCTTCGATAACAAATTGTCGTCGGCTGCGACGTCTGGCAAAACAATAACAATCATAAAGTCTACTTCTCTATGGGCCGGCAGCATCAATCAGCCAGATTTGGCTGTGCTCATCCTGATATACGAGTTGCATAGCCGGATCGGATTCCGCATCTTGAGAAAATGCTTCATGATTATTATCGCTGACAACATATCGTGCGCCAAACATTTCTTGAATCAGTACGGATGGACGATCCACCAAACCCTGGGTAATCGCTACCCACTGGTTCCAGACAATAGGATTGGCAACCTGCAAATACGTCGGATCCAGCCCAACCAGATAGGCATTATGCGTATTATGGAAAAACAACCGCGTGAAGTCGTCCCAATCGGTCTGAAAAACCATCTCACCTAATTCAGTATTTTCGATTAACCAGGCGGAAGCGCCGCGCATGTAATCAAAATCCTTCGTAGCCTGAATATCGGCGTGAACCTGCCTGACTGTCGAAATCGCTAACAGGAAGATCGGTAGAGCGAGCATGACAGGATAGGCACTTTTGTGAACAAACCGGGGCGTCCATGTTGGCAGGATGTCGCGCCAGAGTATTGCCGAGCGCCCCCAGGCGATGGCGCAAAACAACAGGGCAAAAATCGGGTAATACTCGATGAATCGGCGTGATCGAAAAACCATGTATAGCATGAGCAGCGTTACAAACAGCACCGTTGTTTCAATCTGGTCACGACCAACTTTGCGGAAACTGCCAGCCAGGATGCCCGCCGCCAGAGCCAGCAACGCCCCTAGCGAATTTTCCATGAGATCGCCAGTGGTGTAGGGATACCACTCATTACCGACACGAACGTTGGCGCCGATATCCACCTTCTCGCCCAGGTGGTCAACGATGAAGGCAATATTCTGAGGGAAGTATGGGTTTATCACCAATCCGAGGACTACCCCAGCAACCGTATAAGCCACGGGTCGCCAGAGAATACGGCGGTCAGTGATCCAGACGGCAACAGCATGCAGACCAACGATGGCGGGAAGCAACACAAATCCGTTGTAGAGCCAGGCGAAGGCAAAGGCCATGAGAATCAGCCAGAGATAGCGCCGCTGGAACAACACTTGCAGTGTAATGAGCAGAATCAATACAGCTGCGCCCTGGGTGCGGATCATCAGCATACGATAGAGAAATGGCGTCGATACAGCCACAATGCCGAGTGTCCAGAGCCATGCATAATGAACTTTGACTGTGCGCAGAAGGGACCAGAAAGCAACAGCGATTGCGCCAAAAACCAGCGACTGCGCTAACTTTGCTCCAGTGATTCCACCAAGTGTCATAAAAGGTGCTACATACAGGTGATACAGCAGATGATGATCCACGAACTGCTCATTGCTGAGGATGGTCATCGGTAGCCAGGGAAAGTTCAGGCGCAAGCGGCCCTGCTCAATGATCTGGGCCGCAATGCGACTATGATAATAATCGTCTGTGCCAATGAATCCTTCCACGCGGGTCAGCAGCACCAAAGCCAGCGTCAGCGCTAGCGAAAACAGCACTACACCCGTACTCCAAATGACGAGCTTGGATCGTGTTTCTTTCTCTGTTTTGACCAAATTATGCATTTGCAAGCTTTCAGCATAGTTTCATGGATATCGTCAATGAAGTCTCGAAACAGTGCAAAAGGTTTCGATCAATAAATAATGTCAATTCAAAAGAAGCACAAAGCCCTCGATTGAGGGCTCTACATTCTATCAAACTAGGGTTTAATGGCTTTATGACAATAAGACTTTAGAGATCGCTTTGGGCATTATCGCCTCGCTGCTTATTCGCTTGTTTGATTGACCAACAGCATCTACACGTTGTGTAACCATAAACTCAAGCATACCAGAACACGCATGATTACTATTGTGATGTTAGCATCTACCTAGGAGTTGTCGAGCAACAAGAACGACTAACCACGTTGCGTAAACTTATCTCTCATCTTAGGCGGCGTGCATTGTCTTTAAACAGTGAAAGCGTGTGTTCGATAAGCTTATCCTGAGACACATTTTCGAACGTATCCCCAAAGGCACGATCAATAAAGCCCTCACGGGTACGAGACTTACCATCTTGCGTAACACGTTCAATGGTATAAACCAACCGTCCTCGGGAGCGCACCGCTAAATTAAGTTCATCACGGCCACCATATTCAACCCGAATGTGCGCCGACGTATCTGTAACGTTAACCTGTACGTGTCGACCATGTTTACGCAATTCGACAGAAATTTTCTCAAAAGCAGGCTTGGCGACGCGTTGATAGAATTGAGCCGCTTCCTCAACATCTTTTTGCGCGCTCTCCTTTTTCTCGATGGCCTTTTTTTCTTTTGCATCTTCTTTTAGCTGATTTTCCGAAAAGAAAGCCTCAAGATCACTTTTCCAACGATCACCACTCATCACTCAATCCCTGTATTGCTGTTTATTAATGCTAAAGTAGATCAATAATCTATCTCATTAAATTCTACTATAATCAAGCAGGCTTGCTCACAATGAACACCTGTTTTCAACTAAAAACACCTCCAAGTACGACATCCTTCACTATATTTGTAAAGTTAAATAGCCCACAATATAAGCAGCTTGCAATACAGCGTTCTTCATAGAAATCGAAGGATACAATTCAAAGGAACATCATGAATGCCATTACCCATATAGAAAGCGAAGTACCCTTTGGGCATTCATTGTATGCTAGCCTCTATACACAAGGTTTGCAGCTAAAAGACATCCGCCACCAAGGAAACCTCGAATCTCGGTATCTGGCCTGGGAGACCGTACGCAAGCAGCAAAACCCATTCTTCTTGAAAGGAACCGGTTTTGAGGGATATTTGGTCGGTAAATGTCCAGATTCTCAGGCAGCTTTAGAAGCTATTTTGAATATAAATCAGAATATTCTGGATGCCATAGCCCGCCTATATCGATTTGAATACGGATTTCGTTCACGGTTATTCAAAACACTCACAAAAGAATCCGACGACCCTACTAGCATCAATGTATGGGCATCATACTTTGGAGCAGAATTGGGCAAACTTCGCATTCAAACTATTCATGACCCGGTTGCCCAAAAATTCCGTGACCAGACCTATCAGATCGTACACACGCTCCCACCCATGATATATAGAGAAGCAACAAATGATATTCTCCAGAAATATGCCATTGGTGCCGCAACTACCACGGGACAAAAAATTGATGTCACACTGAACATGTTGCCACCAAAGCAGCAAGATGCCTGGTTGGTCGCGGAAAATATCGGAGAATTTGGTCATCCACTGGTACGGGATTTACTCATCAACCAATAGCAGTCTCATCATAGCAAAGAAGCCCTCATTTTGAGGGCTTCCTACA
This sequence comes from Anaerolineaceae bacterium, assembly GCA_002699585.1. GTDB lineage: Bacteria > Chloroflexota > Anaerolineae > Aggregatilineales > Phototrophicaceae > Phototrophicus. The sequence goes on from PABP01000023.1 coordinate 110,171, forward strand.
CTTATAGCATTTCTTATGCCTGTACGCGCCTTCGCTGCCAGGGCCACTCGCCAACCGTGATATTCCGCTGTTCGAAGAATACCAATGCAAGGCCAAAGAAGGCTACAGCAATAGTAAGCAATACAGCCACATCGCCGAATTTGATGCCCTCTTCAAACACGGCAGTTGTCGAATCAAAGTAGTTGAAGATAGACAGTACCTTGATACCTTCAAGTGATTCTACAAGTGCCGCAATAGATTGCAGCAAATAGCTAACCAGATAGAAAGCGATCATGACTGTCACAGCTAACATTCGTGACGGCATGACAGTGGCGAAGAACATACTCATCGTCAGGATCGCAACCATCAATGGCCACGCACCCACCATAGCGACAAAAAGCTGTGGCAACGTTACATCTGTCTCTGTGGTCTGCTTGACGAGGCCTAAGGTCAAAGAGCACCCTACCCCAACAATCACCAACGTCAGGAGAGCAACAATCATCAGGCCAAGGGCCTTCATCGCCAGGATTTTCCAACGATGTAACGGCATCGCCATCACAAGTTCGAGCGTGCCATTCTCTTCTTCACCTGCTAACGTCCCGGTGCCCGCCATAATCACATACACGCCGAAGATAATCGGCAGGATTTGTACGGCCACAGACGCGATGAAACCAGCGAACGAGGCAATATCCATGCCCATCGCCCGGTAAATGGCAATCCCGGCTAGTCCCTGCATCTCGCTAGCAAATTCTGGATAGATAGCAATATACATTGAACCAAACATGGTCAATGCAATGCCCCACCCGATGATCGCCCAGCGGCGGGAGAAAACTTCGTGTTTGAGAAGGTTAAGCATGATGATTCACTCCATTGGGCTTGCGATCATAGAACGCAAGGAAAATCTCTTCTAAGGTAACGGGTGGCGTGTCAATATCAGTGATGCCAAATGGCATAGCGACTTCTATCACCTGTGATAAGCCATCACGAACTTCCAGCATGATGGTATGGTCATCACGGCCTGTTTCAGTAACACCTTCCAGCGCAAAGGCATCTGTAGGCGGAATAGTCTCCAATGTCAGATGCAGACGCTTAAAGGATTGTGTCGTCAGGGCTTCGATGCGCTCCGTTTTGATGAGATGCCCTTCCCGAATGATCCCCACACGATCACAAACAGCCTGGACTTCTGGCAGAATATGCGAGGAAAAGAAGACCGTCCGTCCATCTTCTTTGACTTCCTGCACCAGTTCCATCACCGTCTGCTGCACCAGTGGGTCAAGCCCGCTAGTCGGTTCGTCCAGAATGAGCAAATCCGGCTTATTCATGAAAGCCGCGACAATGCCGATTTTCTGTTTATTACCGCGTGAGTACTCTTTCATACGCCGTGAAGGATCCAGATCCAGGCGCTCAAAGAGCTGGCGAAGATAAGTTGGATCAAGTACTTTTTCGTGGAGAGAAGCCAACATATCCAGAAAAGCCATACCCTTCATATTGCGATATAGACTCAGCTCACCCGGCAAATAGCCGATGCGTTTACGAATATCGACACCCTCTTTCTGGCAGTCCCGGCCAAATATCATGGCCTGACCGCCCGAAGGATGAATTACATCGAGCAATACACGCTGAGTCGTGGTCTTACCCGCTCCATTTGGGCCTAAGAAGCCAAAGACTTCGCCCTGCTCTACAGAGAGGTTAACATCCTCGATGCCTCGATGTCGCCCATAGTAGACAGATAAATTGTGAGTTTCGACGACAGGGTTTGTCATAGTGTTGCTCCATGATCGCTTCGAGAAATAAACAAACGAATGGAATAGCCAACAAGCGTGTCGCCAATCTGGAGATGATGTACTTCAGAAGGTGTCTTGGGGCAATTTCCTACACCATTAAACACCTAATTAGGAAGGCCCGACCCCCAATTATTAGGGGTTCCTAAAAATTTTCGCACCTAATTATTGTTTTTGTTCGAGTATAGCCAGCAATTTGTTCATAGTATTGAGATTTCGGCCAGTAGCAGAGATGCCCTTGAACATCGTCGCCGGATTGAGTTTTGAGCGCCCCATGCCCTCTGGGAAATAAATATAGGACACGTTATCTATGATCTTGATCGTTTCAGGCCCTTGTTGGTTTTCGAGTAGCAGCGTAACGTCCTCTTCAGATGGCGACTCTGACAAGAAAGCAACCAGAACTTTTTTGGGATCATATTCTGCTTCATTACTGAAAGGATTGGCTTGATGCGCGGAAATGAAGGCATCAGCAGGTAGTACAAACAAATCGGTGTGGAACCCATGAGCCAATTCGATACTATCTTCGATCTGGCGTGCAATGTCGTTCTCATCGGTCAGATCACTCTTGAAGACCACATTGCCACTCTGGAGCAAGGACACCACATCTTCAAAACCTAATTCACCATACAGCGCTCTCAGATCTGCCATCCTGATCTTCTTATTGCCCCCCACATTGATACCTCGCAGCAGCGATACATAAATCGGCATGATCTACTCTACCCCTCTATTTCACTCTCAACAAATGTCACAGAATGCACAAAAGCGGCCTACTGCTGAAGAACGCTCATTTCATATTAGCATTCGATATTCAGAATAAGCCAATGATGACCTAAGTACCTATGCATATTACTTGCGCTTATGTCAAATTTCCCTCATACTATTACAGACTTCGTTACGGTCGACCTCAATAAATTATTACACGGATCTGGGACAAGTGATGAAGGGACATCGCTGTGTATTCACATTTCGAATCGAACAACCTCTCAACTACCATCCGTCGTGCTGTAGGCCAACTAACACCAACAGCAATCAAAGTTCCCGTACACAAACTAACTTTTGACTTTGCGAATGCCTGGCGTTTGTACATTATGCGACAAGTTCCGATTCTAATTTTCCAAATGGGCAAAGTCGGGTCATCCAGTATCCTCACCTCTCTACTGGAGCATGGTTTACCTTTCACCATTCATGTTCACCGCCTAAACCCTAAGAATATCGATGCGCGAGCAGAGACGGTCGATAATGTCTTGCAGGCCAGTCATCTCGATAGTGAGCGATGGATTTACCAAAATATTACACAAAGCGATAAACCCGTTAAATACATCACCCTTGTAAGAGACCCGCTTGGGCGCGCAATGTCGCACTACTTTGAAAATCTCTCATATATTACTGGGATAGAAAACGCAGAAACAGCTATTGCACTTCAAGAATTGCAAGCGATGTTCGTAGAAAAATATTTGTGGGAGATCATCGCCAAGGACTGGTTTGACGATGAATTAAAGCCTGTTTCAGGCATTAATGTCTATGAAACGCCATTTGACACGGAGACAGGTTACAGCATCTACCAGCGCGACAATACCGAAGTGTTGTTGCTAAAATTGGAGATCAGTGACGAAGATAAGGAAAAAGCGATTGCTGACTTTGTTGGCGAACCAGATTTCAAACTCAAACGCGCCAATGACACATCCCAGAAAAGCTACGCTGAGCTATACAGAGTATTTCGTAACACGATTGTGTTCCCACAAAGAGTCCTGGATAAAGTTTACTCTATGAAGATGGCACAGCACTTCTACACGGAGGAAGAAATACAGTACTACATGAAAAAGTGGCAACGCTCGGCATGATATAGACATGCCTGCTGGCAGTTCTTGAGCTAAGAGAAACTTATGGCAAATTATTCTATAGGAGATGAAACTGCCACTGGGCAAGCTGGCTCGCTCTAAAAGCCTGATGCGCTGGCAATGTCAATCCACAGATGAATAACTCTATAGGGCGTGGTGTCTTCATCTTTAAACAGCCTGAATTCAATTCGACGGTTTTCACCAGGCTGGACGGGTACGAATCTGACTCGCAGTTCCAGATCTTCTTCTGGTTCTAGCAAGAAGCTGGGCGTATTACCCAGAAGTTCATCAGTTGGCTGGTCATAAGCTTCAACACGGTATTCAACTCGCGCACGCTCTAAATTGTGCACGCCAACAATTACCTCTAGTGGTTCACCAACCGTGCCGCGTTGTGGGTAATTCTCTGTAAGCCCTTCATTACTCAGTAAATAGAACTCAGTGAAGTAATTAGATGGCCCAGGAACGAATATCGTTGCCAATGCAGCTACAATAGCAACTGTTGCCGACACAATCAAAATAGCGGAAATAAATCGATTTAAACCATTTGTCTGTCGGAGCCAGCGGAACAAACTTGTACCGATGACGATACGTGCCCGACGATGTTCGGACAACGTAGAACGACGATAAATCGCAACCAGGCAAAGCACGATGACGAGCAAAGATTCCGTAATGACAACGGGAACAGGTGATAGATCAAGTGGAGAGCGATCTAGCAACATAGCAATCGGCGGAATCATCGCAATACTTAATGCAAATGCGATACCATAGCGCTCATAGCTTTCAAGTTCGTAGATTTTAGGGAACAAAATACCCTGCAACGCATAACCAGGGAAGAATAAAGTCACAAGTAGGCCAAGGACAACGCGCGGTGCAGATAGAATTGCTGGTAATTCGACGACATTATCTACATAAATCAGCCCAAGCAATACAACGACTATGGCTATCATGTATTCAAACTGACGTTTAATGATAATACGCATTGATCAACTCGCCACATGTGATGGATTGTAGGAACACACCGATATTGTACGATATTCAACCTAGATTGTATACTCAAGCTATCATTGTAACGACTCGTAGTATTTGAACATTGTTAGTTCCCAGTAATGACTTGATTAGTCCCAAGCAAGGTCAACGCAATAGGGTTTAGATGTAATACAATACAAAGTATGGTAAACAAGATATCGTAGCGATCCTTGAAAAGTAAGTGAACATGGCGGAAGAACACGCATCATCACAATCCAATCTACCACTTCGTTCGGGGACATCTTTGCCCTGGATTGAGGCGATTCGGAAGATTGCCCCTATCCTGAAGCTCCCCGATGATTTGGTATATCGGGCAACAATTTCAACAGATAGCTCATTTGTTGTTATACAGGAAATCTTCCAGCAATTAGACGACACCATCTATGATATTGATGCTGCCTTTAAGCAGATGATTTTCATTGCCTGGACCTATGTCTCGCGCAATGATGAACAGCTCATCGATTATAACGTCATTTACCGCCCTACTCGCTTGACGGACATCTTTGTTCAGGAACGCGACACACATATCCAGATGATGCTCCGGCTCATCCGTGAATCCGCCATTTATACGGACAGCATCCTGCTGCTTGACCATCGCATAGGCTATGCTCAAACCCTCGACCTCGTCGACAACCTGCAAATGACATTTGTGGTAGTTTACACATTAGCGCCTAGTCTCAGATTAGGCTCGTCCAATGATTACATCCCCGTCAGTGATATGGAATGGGATGAGCATCGGCAGATGTATGGGATCATCGGTGAATTGCAGTACCTGCCGTTTAGAGTGCGCGTTTTACGTATCACGAATCCCAATACAGAGCCCCTTTGGATTGTTACGAACGACCTGAGTCAAAACGTCACAGCCCCAGAGCTTGATACCATCATTCAGGATGTGACAGCCAAAGCCAACAGGACATCGTATCAACTATTGTTAGACTACGAGACGAACAGGGAACATCGCCCTGTTAGCCGGATCAGGCCCCGCCTGCAACGGATTATTCTCACTGTCATTGTGATCGCCATACTGGTCGCAGAGCTACTTCTGACTCAATTTGGATCTTTTGCAGGAATGATCGTGCATATTGGCGCCATGATCGCGATGCTGCTCATCGCCGGTGCCTATTGGACGCAGTATTTCGCACAAATGATGATGGCATTGACCTTCATACCATTGACCAGAGTGGTCAACATCGGCTTTTCAACCATCATCCCTGAACAACCTGAGATTTTTCTCTTTACCAGCCTGACGATGTTTGCATGCTTGGCCGTTACACGCAATAACCTCGATATGACCTGGCGTGATGCTGGGGTTAAGCTCGATGGACTCATCACACAGCTATTCATTGCAGCCATCGGCGTACCGCTTGGGATCCTAGCTTACAGCCTGCTCAACCCGGAGCCGACTATTACCACCTTAAGTGGCATCGAATTTTGGTCCAATGCGCTAACTTTGATTCTTTTCACGGGTGTTGTTGACGAGCTTCTATTTCGAGGCATCTTCCAGCGTGTTTTCCGAGTTTATTTGGGGGGATTCTGGGCGATTCTGTTTACTACGGCACTCACAAGCTTGCTTTACACGACGCCACAACAACCCGCAACCTTGTTTATTGCACTCACTTTTGGTCTGATCTTCGGCGTGATACGGCAGCGGACCGATAGTGTCATGGGTGTTGGACTTGCTCACGGTATAGCCAACGTGATCGCATTCCTATATTTGCCCACATTCCTGGGCTAAAACCGACCCTACAACAAATAAGCACCCTCATGAAAGAAGCTGATCTGCAGCTTCTTTCTTTTTAGATTCTCTATCTTTTTTATTGGTTGCAGACGAGGGCTTCGCTTCAACCTTGGCTACAATCTGATCGATTAATCCGTCAAAAATAAGCCGGTGGATGAAAAATATTGAGTACCAGTAAACATAGCCCCATAGTCCCTTCGGCGCGAAGTACGCCGTTTGAACTAACTCCGCGCTACCCTTCTTGTTTGATTCAACAACATACTGCAGCCATCCTTTACCCGGCATTTTCATCTCAGCACGCAGCCGCAGCATATGGCCCGGATCAATGGCTTCTACCCGCCAGAAATCCAGGGCATCGCCAATGCGTAAAGAGGCGCGATCAGGACGTCCACGACGATAGCCCGGCCCACCTACAACACGGTCCATAATCCCACGCAGCCGCCACAAACCGTTCATATAGAGCCAACCTGTTTGGCCGCCAAGGGACGTAAACGCAGCATACACATCCTCTGGTGTGGCATCAACCTGCCGAACACGTCGTTCAATGAGCATACCGCGCTCTTCAACAAACGTATAAGGCTCCTCCTGCTCCCAGGTTGCAGACATAGAATCCGTCCAGGATGTTTCGACTTCATGCGCGTCGAGTTCATTGAGAGCTTGATGCAAAGCTCCATCAAATGGCATCGGCTGAATATCAGAGAATAAGCGAGACGCCGAGTCATCTGTCACAATCATCTCGTTACGCAACCCAAGAATGAGCGGGCGAATGATATTTGCAGAGACAGGTGTCACAAAATGTACCCAATACGATGATAAGTGCGGTGTCAAAAGTGGTACAGGAATGATGAAGCGTCGAAGCCCACGCGCACTGGCATATGCTTTAATCATGTCATGGTATGTGAGAACATCTGCGCCACCAATTTGGGCAATCTTTCCGTATGCATCTGAATTGCCAATAGCAGTAATCAAATAGTCGATGACATCCGCAATGGCAATAGGTTGCGAGCGCGTGTAAAGCCATCGAGGCGCAATCATAAGGGGCAAACGCTCGGTCAAGTTGCGCACAATCTCAAAGGATAGGCTTCCAGAGCCTATCACCATCGCTGCCCGGAATTCAGTGACACCCGGATGATGTTCACGCAGAATTTCACCCACTTGCTGACGAGAAGAGAGGTGCTTGGACAGTCCATCTCCGGCTTCTCCTAAACCGCCAAGATAGATGATTTGCTTCACACCTGCGGATTGGGCGGCCTTGGCAAAGTTCTCTGCAGCCTGCCTGTCACGGTCGGCGAATTTCCCAGAGTCGCCCATGCTATGTATCAAATAATAGGCAACATCGATGCCCTCTAGCACAGCAGGTAAACTTTCTGGCTTGAGGACATCCCCTTCGCCCATTTCGACATCTCCCTGCCAGGACCGTCCCTGCAAATGCGACACATCACGAGACATCACTCGAACATCAAAGCCCGCATCAAGCAGTGGTCGGACCAATCGTCCTCCTACGTAGCCTGTTGCACCCGTCACAAGGATTTTTTGATTGCTTACCATACAAAAATTTACCCACTACCTGACCATTTTATGCCAGTTTAGTGGGCTTCTCTGCGTAGTATATGAAGGCAAGCAAAGAGCTTATCTAGAAAAAGGCCCCTGTTCTCATCCTTTACAAAGAATGTCCCAGGAGCCTTTTGATCTGTCAACCTATTCAATTTGATGCAGGTGATACGGTGCTCAGAGCGCGTAAATTTCGGGGAAATGCGTACCTTTTTGCCATTTGTAGATAACCTGGCGATTATCTTGCAGCAGTGACATGGACGTATCATCTTCAACGTACACACAGGTTTTACCCTGCCAAGTACACGGAATTTCCACAGCCTGGGTTTGTTGGGTACGATCAATCGGAGACTCAACCAACATAGCCAAACCACGGAAGGTCTTATCGATCCAGCCCACCACAGGCAGAATATCCCGGAAGTCAGGCAGCTTCAGCGGCGACGTCACCCCACCCTTCTGACCCAGACCGTAGGCTGTCGGCATGCCACCCGTAGAAAGCTGTTCTGACAACAATATCTGCACAAGCCGATTGATGTGCTCATCGGTGACCGTGCCATAGGGCTTGAGCATGGCAAAAGTACGTAGAATATCACCTGATGGACTTACCCAGGACGGGCACTTAATCAGGGTGCCATCGGCATAATAGCCCATATAAGATCCACGATCTTCTGGCGAAACCAGCTTTACTAAAAATGCGCCCATCTTCTGTGCGCGCTTGAGGTAGGCTTCATCAGGGTGATGTTGATACAACCTTACTAATGCAGATGCCACACGCGCCGTATAAATGCCAATAGCCAATTTGTGATGGTGCGTTCCCAGATGCACGATGCCACCATAAGCCGGATGACTTTCATCCTGCACCTGCGCAGTATCAATGAGCGGAACAATCCCATCGAAATATTCCTGCATGGACCTGCCTGTTAACGCCTCATACAGCAGCAAGAATTCCATAATCGTAGCGTTTTTGTTGGCGACTGTCGTTTTATTCCACGCCTGATCCAGAAAACGTGTACCATTCCACAAACGCTTGAAGTGGTAATCCTCGATATTGCGCTGAGCGACGGCAAAGTAGGTCTCCCAACGATCATCGCCTGCATCTTTGAGGGCAGTTGCTAGCTCCAGCAAGCCCACATTGACAGCGGCCTCATGTGGCGTCCCTCCTTCTAGCGCCCCAATTTGGAAGCTAGAGTTCCAATAGCGACCATCAGGCAGTTGCGATTTACGAATATCTTCCCCGGCTTGAATCGCTTGATCAAGCCAGTAGGTATTGTTGGTCGTCTGGAATAGCTGCACATAACCAGCGAGGATACCCTCATAGCGCCAATCGATCATAGGACCTGTAAAAACGAGGCTGGATTCCCACCAATGGGAAACAGGCCCGGAATATCCCATCGGGTGCCGCATAGAGTTCAGCCAAGAGTCCAACAAATGTACGGCCTTGTTGATAGTTTCTGTCATGATTGTTGAACTCCGCGTTGAACGCCACAAATGACGCTTAAATAACCCGTCCACCACAGGGGACTTTCCGAATAAATACTATCCATCGCGCGCTGTCCCCATTGGAAATGCTGGCCAGAATCGCGCTTATCAAAATACTGCGCTAACGTCCATTTGTAGAGAAACGGTGGCGTGAATAACCCCACTCGGCGCGTAATGGTATGGGTTTCTTCTAGCCAACGTGCCGCTGACAGCGACACATCATATACTTGTTTACGATACAGAAGTTGCTTATAGGACAGTCGATTATCAACGACTGTAACGACCGTTTTGGCTGATGGCGGTGCGTCATATTGCTCACGAGTAAATAAGAATAATGCTGCATCTACAATCGTTGCGTTATCAGCCGCTTCGATAGACACATTGGGAATATCGCGCAAGGGAACCGCAATAAGCTCCGAATCGACATAAATCGTACCGGGGACCCACCCCAGGCGTCGTACAGCTGCCCGTGCCAGATCGCTATTATCACAATAAATGCGGACATTCTCTGGCCGCTGTTGGTACAAGAGCAAACACGCCATGTCGAAGCTATAACGCACTTCCATCCCGATGGCGTTAAACGGTAAGTTTTTACTAGACACGTCGGGGTCCTTTGAAGTGTACAGTGGTTTTCCGTAACGAAAGCGTTGCCATCCACGCAGCAGCCCATTGAACCAATAAGATCAACGCGGGAACAGGTAACAATTTATTCCAGTGGCTTTCCCCAGTATACAAGCTGATCTCAACTGGCAGAGTTGATTGCCGCCCTAATGACCATATCAGGAAGAGAACCAAAATACCGATGAAAGTCAGGGCCACCTGGCCAAAGCCCAGAAGCGCCGAAATCCCAATCAACAGAAGCAAAACTAAGGGGATAAATGCCACGATATAAAAGCGCCAAGCCAGAATACGTTGCAGCAAGCTGCCCTCTCCTGCCGCGAACTGGCGCAGCAGAGATTGCATATGGGCACGTCGCCAACGCACTTCATTTTTCCAGAACTCGGCGAGCGTCGCAGGGCGCTGAGTCACCACCTTAGCCGATTCAGCGAAGGCTTTACCATAGCCCTTCTCAGAAATACGCACGTCCAAATCCCAATCGACGCCCACTTTGATATATTCTGGGAATCCGCCGACCGCTTCCAATACATTGCGGTAAACAGCAATAGAGCCACTGCCTTGCAAGATTGTCTGGTGGTGAATGTTATAGGCGGCGATTTTCGTCATTTGTTCCAACATGGAGATGGGCGTTGTTTGTGCCGGGAAGAAGTTGCCACAACTGGCCACAACACCATCTTGCATCAGCGGCGCGACCACATCACGCAGCCAATTTTCTGATACCTGCGTATCTGCATCAAGAATCACGACCACTTCATTGGTCACATGCTGCAAACCCTGTTGTAGGGCCGCATTTTTACCATTGGGCTGCTGTTCCATGACGGTACAGGGAAAGCTTAATCGGGGAACAAGCTCATTGACCAGCTCAAGCGTGCCATCTTTACCACCCGCGATGACGATAACATCCCAGGTCGCTGGATAAGTGACTTTATCGAGTGCATGCAATGTATCTGAGATCACGCTGGCTTCCTGCCATGCCGGAACCAGGACTGTCACCGATAAATCCGGGGACACACTCGTTTTGGGTGCATTAGAAGCTTCGCGCGCCTGCCTAGCCTGGGCCAACTGTACACGCCATGTTTGTATCACATGGAGCGCAACTAGCAGCGCCATTCCTCCTAATAATATCCAATGCATGATCTCATATCCTTACGAATTGGCTACTTCAGTGATCGCGCCCCACTAAGCGCCAGGATTCGGGCGATCATGACTTGTGATAACAGCTTCATAACGAGCAACTAAGGTGTTCAAGTCATACTGGTCGATGGTATCCGGCACAACGCGCGACATACCAAGCGCGGATTGAATACCCGCAACAATCGAATCGGTCGCATCTTCCACACCGATGACATTAGCAAAGTCCATACGTCGGATTTCCTCAACCGCTGTTGCAACTGTAGGCAACCCCAACGCAGAATACCCTAACAATCGCATCGGACTGCGGGCATCATCCATCGGGCTGCGCTTATAGATGCACAACCCCACATCGAACTGGTTCATGACATCTGCCAGGTTTTCACGTGCGACTGGGCCAGGGAATATCACATTGGTCAAGCCCTCTCGCTCGGCGATAGTTTGCGCATAAGTCAGAGCAGAACCTCGTCCTGCCAGGTAAAAGCGCAAGGGTTCATCACGCAAAGCCCGAGCCGCGCTCATAATCATATCGATTTCATCGGGATTCTCATAATTCGCCACCGACCCAACCACCTGGAACCCTTCTGTTCCTGGCAAGGGCTGCCGTTCTTGATCCCGAACGGCCATAAAACGATCAAACTCAATGCCGTTGGGGATATGATAAACAGGCTGCCCTACCCCAAGTCGCTCGGCTTTTTCTTTCAAAACTGAGCTAGCTGCAACAATAGCATCCGCCTTCTGGAAATAGGCATTCTCTACAGCAGCGATTTCACCAGCAATCTGGGGATGCACATCTTTCCAACCAGCGACATTTTCATCAAATAGATCGAAAATGACGCGCACGCCCTCAGGTGGCGGCACCAGATACGTTCCAACCACGACCTCAATGCTATAACGCTCGATCAATCGGTTCAGATGGCGCGTGAACAACCGCTGGTTGAACATACGAATACGCGATGAAAAGATAGCTGGTGAAATACGGGGAATGCCATGTATAGTGATATTGCCTTCACGACGCCGGCGATAGGTGAAGTTGCGCAGGTAGCGCAGCGACATATAATCCTGAACCGTGCGAAAATCCGCAATCCAATCTGTGACATGAATCTCATGTTTATCAGCGAGCATGCGCGTGAATAGATGTGCTCGCTGAGGAATGTCCCAACCTGCATGTGGAATCCACAAAATTCGCATTGATGACTCAGGCCTCTTCATGTTTGCATGGAACGTGGGAACTACTTCGATGCCAGTACCGATTCGTAAGTCGCTTCTAGTTTCTTGGCGATGCTCTTCCAGGCATAGCGCTCAAAGACCATTTCCAGGCCAGCCTGCCCCATTTGCTCAGCACGAACCGGATCGCTTAAAAGCATATCAATTTTCTCGGCCAACATCTTCGGATCACTCGGGCGTACATGGTAACCGGTTACCCCATCCTCGACCACAGAGCGCACACCAGGAATGTCACTACCAATCACGGGCGTGCCACAGGCCTGCGCCTCAATTAAGACCATACCGAAAGATTCTGGTGGCGTTGATGGCAACACCGCGACACTGGCCAACGTATAGTACGCACCGAGATGTTCATGCGGCACTTTGCCAGGGAAAATAGCCCGCCCCCCTAAACCACGCTCCTGCGCATACGCCTGATAGGTTGGGCGCAAATCGCCATCACCCACAACCATTAACAAGGCATCTTTATTTGCCAGATGGGCAAAGCTATCAATGAGCGTATAAACGCCCTTGAATGTATGGGCACTATCTAGCGCAGCGACTAACAAAACAACAGGTGTGTCTTTTGTTAGGCCCTGGTCGGCATATTTTTCGTAAAGGAATTCTGTATCGATGCCTGCATGGAAGTGTGCTGTATCCATCCCATTCGGTATTTCAACCACATCATCCCAGTTACGAGCATAAACCGGTGTCAAATTACAGTTCTCAGCGTGGTCCATCGACACAACACAGTATTTACTGGCCTGCCCTGCTGAAAAAGTGCGGGAAAATGGCGTATAGGTATCAAACATCACCTGCCGCGCCCGTGAGCCTTCCGTAATGAGATCGTTATGATGGGTCATCACAAAGGGCGTCCGCCATAATGTCGATGCAATCCGCGTCAGCTCCGCACCGAATATAAAAGGATGATGCAGATGGAAAATATCAAACCCGCGCGTTTGGGAGACAATCCCTGGCATCAACGGCGCATTCCCCAGACGCATAGGCGTGGGCAAGCGCTTCACCGTCATTTCAGGCGGATACTCGTATTCCCCTGGTGGATGATTCGATGTGAACACAGTGACATCATGCCCCAAACGAGCCAACTCCAGCGCATTGTAGTAACAAACACGCCCGGTACCCGCTTCATAAGGGGGGAATGTATGTGTGATATGGGCAATTTTCAAAGATGAGGATCCTTAGCTAGCTCAGTCAGTCCCATGACAACACGCACGAACAGGCTTTTAGTCATTCAACTAAAACAAGCTGTTCGTTGCGTGTGATATGTATATTAACATGCTTGAACAATGAGGTCGTTACGGGATCGCGTTACAATATCGGAAGCTGCCTATTGGGCCAGAGCGGATCCACCAACGTTTGCCAGTGCATCTCTACGTGCCCAGAACTTCCGGTGCAGGCTCATCTTGAGAACCCAACGCCGAGGTAGTTGATCGGCACGAGCACCCAATAAGCGGGCAGCGATGCGGGTCAACTCATAGATCGGCATGTACATCAACCAGCCCCAATTGCGATTCTTGAACAGATACCAGGCTTCACCCGTGATGTACTCAATACCGGCTTTCGCTGTGGAGCTAAAGCTATCCTCAGTGATGTCCAGTAAGGAATAAGCGCTATCAAAATGCCGACGGAACAGCGCCTTCAGGTCATAGTGATGTGAATGGATAATCGCCACATCCCCGCTGTAGTAAGTATCATAGCCAGCCTGGAGTAAATTCTTGGCAAAGGCCTGATCCTCACTCATGATGATGTTCTCAGGGAATGGGAACCGCAAGCATAATGAGCGTCGTGTTACACTGCACACATTGCTAAAGAACAAGCTATCCAGCGTTACGGGCTTACCTTCGACCCAAGTAAAGCGCTTGCTTTTGTCCGGGTACATTGTTTCATGAAAGTAGCTCTCTAGCGGCGTTGCATTCGGACGCGGCTTCTGTTGGATATGAGCTGCACCAATTTTCTCATCATCGAGAATCGCCACGAGATTCTTCAACCAATCTGTGCCGACGGGCAGTGCATCCTGGCTCATGAAAACGATGTACTCTGTTTTCGCATTTTGGACGCCCAGGTTACGTGCATACCCATGACTGAAGTCTTCCTGCAAGATAGTGATGACTTCAGAATCATATTGTTTTAGTAATTCAGGCGTGCCGTCATTTGAGCTAGAGTCTACGGCGAGGATATGAACCTCGCCGTCGTATTCTTGGTTGCGAATTGCGGGAAGGGTATCGACTAGCCAATGATACCCTTGGTACGTTGGCATTACGATCGTCAGGTCGCGATTCGACATATCAATCACTTGGCCGTGGTAGCTACAACGTTAGCTTTAGCGGGCGTGCTGGTGTATGGCGGGTTGGTATCGTATGTTTCCTGGCTGAATGTCAGCGGGGAAACAGGCTTGGTTTCTTCCTTCTTTTCGTAGATCGATGCGCTGTTACCAGCAATGATCGAGAGTAGGAAGCCACCGAACACGTTCTGAATTGCCAGGATGAACAGGGTGACGGCTGCAACGATCAGGGACGTGCTTTCCAGCGGAGTCAACAACAGTTGATCAGTTGTTGCCCAGATCCAGACGCCTGTTGCTGCAATCGCGCCGATACCATATACCAGGCCCAGGCTCAGCATGTTCTCCAGCGTAAGCTTGTGGGTGATATTTTCCAACAAGTTACCCATCTTACGATAACCTGTATGAACACCGTCCAGGATAGCTGCCAAACCCAGGAGCAAACCTTGATGACCAACAACCAGCATCATCGCTGCGAACACAACACCGGCGGTGGTAACTGGCGCTGCGGGGATCGCTTCAAAGATCGAGCCAATTGCGATCCGACCGAATACAGCTAGACTTAGAGCGAACATCGCCAGCGACGGTAGGAAGAATACCCAGCTTGGGCTCAGCATGAAGATGTAGCGCAGATGACGCCAACCATCACGGAAAGGACGCAGGTGCGGCGGGCGGTCACGACCATCCGGGCGCAGGGTCACGGGTGTTTCTGTACGACGCAGGTCAAGCAATGTCGCTTTGATGACCATCTCACTGGCGAATTCCATACCGGGTGAGGTCAACTTCATCTTTTCAAAAGCTGCCTTGGTGAAGGAACGGATACCGCAATGGGCATCACTCAAGCCTGAGCGATAAATCAGGTTCAGGATACCGGTCAGGAGCGGGTTACCGATCACACGGTTCTTCCAGGGCATCGCACCTGGCATGATCTGACCTTTGAAA
Source organism: Anaerolineaceae bacterium (assembly GCA_002699585.1). Taxonomy (GTDB): domain Bacteria; phylum Chloroflexota; class Anaerolineae; order Aggregatilineales; family Phototrophicaceae; genus Phototrophicus. Next base: position 125,759 of record PABP01000023.1, read on the forward strand.
CGGCTACCCATGCACAGTTCATAACCATTACGCAACTGCTCAATCATGGGTACACATTCACGGAAGTCATATGAACCGTCAGAGTCTGCTATAACGACGTAACGTCCTTTAGCACCCATGACACCGCCGATCAGCGCGCTACCATAACCCTTGCTCGTAACGTTGACCACACGGGCGCCCATGCTCTCAGCAATCTCGATGCTGCGATCTGTGCTGCCGTTGTCGCCAATTACGATTTCTGTTTTGTAACCGTAGGCTTCTTCGATCATTTCAGCGGCTTCAAGCGCTTCTTTGATACAGCCCGGCAGTGTGAGTTCCTCATTGAGGCACGGCATCACGATAGAAACATCGTAAGTTTCTTCTTTAGGAGCAATGGATTGTATCTGGCGTTTCTGTGGTTCAAAGTTATGGTACAAGATTTCGTCTAGAAGAATCATATCAGCATCCCCTGTTGTCGTCTCTACGCGCCTTCTATGCACATTGGTTGAGTGTTGCGATTATTTCTTTGTAGTTTTGGCGCTCATGATTGAGTCTGCTGCGCCAACCACTTTCGATAACTGTTTCGCAAGCTGGCCCACTATAAAGGTGGTGTGGGATTTCGTTTGCGACGGACTTTTGCCTAACACTCATGAATATAGAGACCGGACCTTGCAGTGACCTTGCACACTAAAATTGCAAGGCATACACCATATTTTTGACTGAAAAACCGTCAAATTTAGGGAATGAGGGGAGAATGAGGGTTCAAAGAAGGTCTCAGAACGCCTGGACACCTGGTAGCAAAAATCAGACTATTTTGGGAGTTTCTATTGTAATGAAAGTGACAGGATCACTTGTCGCATCATTACTTGGTGTTATGATATTGTCGTATTGCTTGGATGTTCGCGACCAACAGAGGCACTGTCCATGTTACAAATCACTGAATTTGCATTCCTGAACAATGTAAGCGAAACGTCGATTGAGTTATTGATTATCGCTATCATCATTCCATTGATCATTGTCCAAGAAGTTTTGAGCAGCGTGCTCAATAGCGGCACGCTGGCCCTGCGCCGGATGCTCTACATTGCATCTGTTCCTCTATTAACCGTGTTGTTCTTCTTGATGTTGCGCCGCATCTTTGAGCTAACACTTAGTTAACGCCCTTCTTCTACTTCATGTCTGACAGAAGAAAGATACGCTAGGCCATCAACTCGCGATAGATGGCTAGCGTTTTGTTGGCATTATCTACCCATGTGAATTTCTTTGATTGCTCGATGGATGCGGCTGCCATTGTTTTACGTTTGTTGTCATCATTCAGAATATTCAGCAGTGTGGCCGCAATCGCATCTGTATCATGAGGATCTACCAAGGCAGCAGCCTCACCCGCGACTTCTGGTAATGAGGATGTCGTTGACGTAATCGCAGCTGTTCCACAAGCCATTGCCTCTAGCACCGGCAAACCAAATCCTTCATAAATCGATGGGAACAAAAAGAGATCAGCGCCTGTATAGAGAGCTGGCAAGTCCTCTTCATCTATATAGCCCGTTAGGGTGATCTTCTCAGGGTTCGTCTCAGAAATAGCCACAATTTCATCATACAAGCGCAACTTGGGGCCTGCGATCACCAGTTGATTCCCCACCCTATCCGCGATCTGTAGATAAGCTTCAATGACACGCTTGAGGTTTTTCCGTTTTTCAACCGATCCCAAGAACAAAATATAAGGAACATCTGGCAAGCCATATTTCGCCTTTACCTCGGCAACTTGCTGCGCGGATGCTGGCTTAAATCGGTCACTACGCCCATTGAATATCACTTCAATTTTGTCTTCGGGAATCCTGAGATACTGTTGAATATCCTGCTTGGATGCTTCGCTGACCGTAATGACACGGTCAACCCTGCCCGTAGCAAAAGGTAGCCAGTAACGATAAATCCAGGTATCGAGTGTCGTACTGTTGCCAGGGATACTTAATGGGAAGACATCGTGGATCGTCACGACCTTGCGCACTCGCCCCGGTAGAAGTTGCAGCGGTGTAATGCCTGTCGGGTCGTGAATAATATCGAGTTTTAGCTTATGGGCAAGTTGCCGGAGTTGCCATTGGCCGCGCGTCATCAATACAGGTAGCAGGCGGCTTCCTTCTAATGGGTAAACATCAAAAGGAATCTCGTCCAGCGCATCTAGACCACCTGACGCCAGAAGCACAAACTCAACATCTTCTGCTGTTAAGCTGGCAAAAGCACCAATGAGTTCCTTTGTATAGCGACCAATCCCGCCCAATTGACGATCTAATCCGTATGTTAAAATTCCAACTCGCATTGATGCTCCATCCTAATCAGCGTCATGGATACCATACTTTGCAATTCAAACAGTAAAATTTGCCTAACTTGATACCATGTTGATATTGTATTGAAATCTAAAATCCCACTATACTGCACGTACTAGCAACAAAATGAGCATCAAAATCCATCTTTTATATAACTCAGAAGATTGCTGATCTGGTTAGGAGTTTCATCTTGCAAACTGGCTTGATGTCCAAACGAACGCTGTCAATCGGGTTCTTGCTGATTGTTACATTAGCCTTTTTCCTGCGCTTTTACAATCTAGGCGCACAAAGTTATTGGCAAGATGAAATCATTATGGTCAATATCACGACCAGTGGCTTCTCTGAAATCGTCGACCAAACTACCCAAAATGCCCGTCCGCCACTCTATGTGGTCGCTAGCAGCATCTGGGCCAGTATCTTCGGAACCAGTGAAGTTGCCACGCGCTCACTGCCTATGATCTTCAGTGTTTTGGCAACGGCTGTATTCTTCATTCTTGTACGTGATTGGTACGATGAAAAAACAGCCATCATCGCGACACTCTTTATGGCGCTTTCGACCTTCCAAATTCATCATGGGCAGAATCATCGCTACTATGCCCTGGTTGTACTCAATGCGACAGCCTCTACCCTATTCTTTTTCAGAGCAATCAAAAACGGCCATTGGCGCGATTTTATCTTGTGGATCCTCTTGGGCACAGCGACTTTCTATTCGCACACTTACGGTATCTTCCTTTATGTTGCCCAGGGTATCTTCTTCATACTTCAATTCACACGCTATCGCTCAGCACTGGTAAAGGGACTAATCAGCGTCGGCGTTATTGTTGTATTGGCGCTGCCCGGTATCTACTGGCGCGCTATGGAAATTGTGGCCGCATCTGGTGGCCCCGATGCGGAAAGCATCGCCCCGGATTGGATCCCAGCGCCAACCATTTTCAGTCCCATACTCACGACAGCTCGCTTCTTCGTCTACAATCTGACATCCGATCAGATCGTCACAATCATTGTTGGCGCAGTCGTTTTCGTTCTGACCTTCGGTTATTTCCTGTTGCGCACAGGCTTACCATCCTGGCTGCAATCTGTTCGTAGCACACTATCAGGCATCCCCCAATCCCTGCGGCACATGCAACCAGAAACACTTCTGGCACTCTGCTGGTACATCATTCCGATTACACTGGTGTTGGCTGTATCCTTTGTGGCAGGTCCACTTTATCTGGATCGCTATCTCATTATTTCGGCCCCGGCGCTATATATTCTGGTTGCCTTATTCCTGTTGTGGCTCAGTCGAATCGTCCCACTATATAGCTCATTGGGGGCTTTGCTCATTATGCTCGTCATCGCCCTGGGCATGTACTATACAGAAGATAAAGCAGAACCCTGGCGCGAAGTAGCAGATTTCGTAGCCTCAGAAAGCGCAACTGATGACGCTATCATTATCTCACATCGGTCGGTTGCCTCGCATCCCAGCCTATTACAAGCATTCGAGTTCTATTATGAAGGCGACACACCCGTATGCGACCTGATCGAAAGTGAACTGGATGACGCCGAGCATGTCGAATCAGCCGAAAAATGCATCGGCGATGTAGACGCTTTGTGGTATGTGGTCGTTGACCTGGAAAACGCTTCGATTACAGAGCGTATCGCGGAAATTGACGAATTTTTAGCCACCTTGCCCACGCCACTAACCACTGTTGATGAGCAAGATTTCAACAATATCCGTGTTCTCCATGCGGAACCCATTGGAGATGCACCCTAAAAAACCACCTAAATCTTGTTAGTCCGTTGATAGTCTCCTGATAGTCTCCACCGTTTAAGCTTTAGAAGCCTGGATAAACAGGTCAAAACAAACAAAAAAAACAAAGTCAGCCAACCCAAGCCGGGTTGGCTGGCATAACACGCATCAGATGCTCACTATGCATAGTGAAGCAACCACTAACGAAACAGGATATCGGAGAAATTAATGAGTGCTCAGGTAAACGGCATCTTCCAGACCATCTATGGACGCATCCATGGCATGTTATTCTCACCGCTCTACCGGAACTCTCTTTACTTAATGGCCGCGACCATTACTTCATCCGGTGCTGGATTCGTCTTCTGGTGGGTTTCCGCACGAATTACCACTCAAGCTGATGTCGGCCTAGCGAGTAGTGCCATCGCTGCGATTACCCTGTTGAAGAGCATCGGCGAAATTGGCCTCAGCACGACTTTAATTCACTTTGGCGCATCTCAGGAAAAAGGAGCTGTCAAACTCCTTAGTACCTTGATCGTCGTCAAATGGATCTTGATGCTGATCCTCACAGTGGGTTTTGTCGTTGGTCTACCCATCTTCTCACCAGGCCTGATGCCGCTCTATGATAGTCCGCCAGTTCTGCTGGCTTTTATCATCTTTACCATAATCGACGGCATCCTGGCGCTACAAGATTTGGCAATGCTCAACCTGGGCAAAGGGCAATACGTGTTCTTCCGCCAGATCGCTTGTAACCTGCCCCCTACCCTCTTGTTGCTCGTCTTCGCACAATTCGTGACAACCTACGAAGCGTTGTTCCTGGCATATGTGATCCCCAATATGGTTGTAGGCGTGGTCACCAGTCTGTACGTCCTGCCCAATAACTATCCTGGCTATCGATTCTTCGGCAGCTTCAACCTTGAGATTTTCCGCAATGTGCTGCCTTATGGCATGGTCAACTACATCAGTGACCTACTATGGAGCCTACCCGGTAATCTCATTCCAGTCATTACAATTAGCATCCTAGCCGCTGATGATGCCGGTCTTTTCAATATTAGTTGGTTGATTTTTGGCGTCGTGCTGATTATCCCGCGCGTCTCGACTACGTCCATGTTTGTTGAAGTGTCGAAAAACAAAGATGCAATTGGGGCCAATGCCTTAAAGACAATTCGTTTTGTTATCCTGCTTATTACGCCGATTTGTGTGGTGATGTGGTTGTTCGGAGACTTCATTCTTTCTGTTTTTGGTAAGGACTATAGCAATATTGATTTGCTACGTGTTCTCTTGCTCTCTGCTTACCCCTTCTCGATCAACAGCGTGCATTACATCATGCTGCGTGCCATAGGCAATCTGTGGAATATCACGATTTTTGCCTTCTTCAGCGCCCTCGCTACGAGCGTATCCCTGTTCGTACTATCATCAATTTATGGTATGAATGGTATTGGGTATGCATGGTTGCTCGGGCAGTCCCTCACCATGATTTTCCCGATAGTCGTTATAGGACGTCGTTATTTCCGATGACATAACTGTCATTGACACGTACAATACATATGTTATCTACTTGTGAAGTCAGATCAGAATAGCCTATTGTTGTCAGAGAAGACAAAGATTAAGCCGTGATGCAACGACTATTCCCCCATATCAGATTCAGTGGTCTGCTGATTGCTATATTGGTTTTTGTCCTATTGCCCGTAAAGGCCCAGGATACCAATGAACCACTGACAGTCGCAGGATGCCAATTCCAGGAGTATCGAGATTTAGACAACAACAATCTTGATGACACGTTATATCTCCTTTGTGATTTTGATCTGGTTGGTGAATACAATCATCAACTAATCATCCGCGACCGGGACAATGATTTAGATATACAACAACCCTGGCCTGCCAACCTGGACGATCAAGATGACATATGGTTTTTCGATCATGGGAATGATGGGAACTATGAACTCATCATTGACTTTGATCGTCAGCAGTTTAACTCGTTGCGTGCGCGTCTTTATGATGAAATTCCAACAGACCTGGATATATCGCCTGAACTTTGGAATGCGCTCGACACGCTCAATCCATCTGTCACCATGACGACCCTATCTGATTTCTGGATGCGAGATGATGGCACCATTAATCACAACATCGATATCGTTGTTGATACAGATCTGGTTGCTGCATTTATCAGCGAGGAAGAAGTTCAGAACCTCAACTTCGTTCGTGATGGGCGGCCAGATTACACGATTCGTGTTCGAGACATTGATGATGACGGTCGACCTGACTATGATTGGCGCACACTCAACATCCACGAAGAGCTAGAACTCAATAGTTTCGTACAAACCTACCTGGCTTATAATGCCGCTGATGACGAGACAACTATTACCCCCTTGTTGCCGTTCCCGTATGTCAGCACCATCACCTATCGCTATAACACATCTTCGCCAGCTGCAACCGGACAGCCGCCCATTCAAATGGATTGGGAACTAGGCAGCCTTGAGTGGATCGGTGAATTTGTTACGACGCGTGGTAACGACAACCAGTGGTTCATCTATTCGAGATTCCCGCTAGAGCCGGGCCAAGTTAACCCAGCCAACTTCGAAGCGCCTTTTGCTTATTACAACCTTTCAGAAGATGATGACGACATCCCGGAGTTAGCCATACGCCATGTTTATTATGCTGCGTATGATCCTAGCTATCTTGAAGGTGACAATCCCAAGACAGTTAACGAGATTCGTTATTCCTGGGATCAAAACAACGACAATCAATGGGATTACAAACTGGGGCTGATTGGCAGTCATGTAGTCAACAATATCGTTAGTCTCAATGAAGTTGACCTTCGTATCAACATACCCTCATACGATACGCTGCCCACCTGGGTCCGGGATAATGATTGGGACCTTGTAACTTTTGTCTCAGCAGAAGATGGGGCACGTGGTGAAGGTATTTACGAATGGGATGTCCCCCCGCAAGTAACAGAAAACTACTATCTGTTCGGACGAGAAAACCCACTCCCATTCGAGGACGACGGCCAATACGACTTACGAGCCTTACGTTATAGTCGTACTATTACCGACGATCCCATGGCCATTGACCCAGGCTTTCGGGGTGAATATCAATTTGAACTCAACGATCAACCCGAGTTATATATCAATGGCATTGATCAAAAGGTCCATCTCTATCGAGCAGAGCGCAGCATCTGGAACCTAGATGGAACAACCAATATTGAAATAACCGATGGCGATAGCGATGGATATTTCGATTCGTGGGTAAAATGGGCACTGATCCCCAGTGCTCAGCCAACCGCTGAAGAAGCAACCAGCCTGGATACTCCTGACACAGAAACCGAAGTCCTGGAGCAACTCTATTTCATAAATGGCTATCTCATTTACATAGATGGCACACAAATTGAGATTAAACCCGTTACCCAGCAAGAGAATATCGCCACCGTAGAGATGCCAACCACCAATGCGGAATGGCAAACTCTCAACGAAACTCTGGCACTCCATCAAACAATCCCTGATAGCTCCGATTTGCGCTCGCTTTTTGACTATCAAGAGTCTGTTGGCGATGTCGTTACGTTGAATACAACAAATCACACGCAACTCAGCATAGACGAAGCGCATTTTAGCTCTATTGTTGAAATCACCGAGACACAAAATATACCTGCACTCGGCACTACCCTTGAGCCAGGATATTACTTCCTGTTGTTGGATGCAAACAACACCTTGGAGATTAAGCCTCTAGAGCCAGCAAATATCACGGCTCATATTGATGCCGATGTTTTACCGGAGAGCGGCATCGTACAATACGATTTCGTACCGCTGGATGTTGTCATCGATAACACAGGCTTTGAGGATGTTGTTCTTGAAATTGCTGTTTATACGCAATTTGATGACGATACAGGCTCCGTTCTCTATGATCGCGACGTTGTACGCGCCGGTGGGGATAGCACCATCACCTATGAAACGCTATGGCAACCCTTTAAAGATGGGACCGCGACACTACGATTCGAAATTCGCGCTGTCGAAGATCAAGAACGGTTGCTACCAAGTGATGTCTCTACATCACTAGAAACAGTTATCACAGTGCTTCCATCTGACTTTGATGAAAGCGTCGATCTATTATCCTTGGATGATCGTCTGGCTTTTGGTGGCGTCGGTGTACCCATCCTGCTATTAGCAACAGCAGTCTTCACTGCAGCATTTTTTATCCTGTTGTTCTTAAACCGACTGGATGTGTAAATGTTTGAGACCCAACCTACCAGACCACAAGCCTACGACAAACAGCTCCTTAATTGGCTTTTGATCCTCATTGTTATATTTGCGGGTCTACGCTATTCATACACCATATCCCGTCTGGGCATGACCATTGCAGACTACGATACGTTCTTACTATCAAAAGTAACTTTTCGTATCGATGAAGCAGATAGCATTTTAGAGGCAACTCGTGCTTATGATCATGGCTATGGGTATCAATCATTTCTTATCTTCTTGAAAGAGATGACCGGCCTCGAATTACATACATTGCAGCTATTGGTCGTTCCTCTTGCTACATCGCTTACGTCGCTTGTCGCCTTTATGTCGATCAAAATGATTACAGGCAGTGCCTATTCGGCCTTTTTTGCGACGATCCTGTTGTATTTACAGCCGGATTTTATCTTCGTCACATGGCGCGGGTCGCATGAATCCATCGACTGGATTCTTGTGCTATGTATGATCTTTGTATTGGCGCGTACCGTCAAAGGGGATTTGAGGATTCGTGCTGCCTGGCGCTACGTTTTACTTTTCTATATCTTGTTCTTCGGCCTCGTCAGTAGCAGTACATTTATCACAACGTCTCTAGTGGGCGTGATTTTGCTAGCGTTCCTATTCGGTGTTTTTATTCGAATGGCCCGCAGCATTATCCGTAACGTGCAAATCCGCCCCATCAACTCCGGGCAGCGCTTTTTCTATATCGGGGTGTTGTCTATCATCATCATCTACGTCCATATGTTTTTCATCTATACAGTGACGCAATCCAGTTTGGATGCGGTAGGCTCAGTGATTGGCGCGTTCTTATACATCATTTTCGGTGTGGAACAATCGGCCAATGCCTATGGCTATGTAGATCGAACATGGCTCAACCCCCAGGGCTATCTCCTCATCAATAGCATCACCTGGTTTATTCTCCTGGGTGGGTTTTCGTCATGGCTCGTGATGGTTTGGCGTTACTTCCGCCGCAGCATGGATGATATGCATTTCTTCCTGATGTGTCTGTACTTCGGCTTCGGGACAGTCTTCGCTTTAGCCATCATTTTCGACCTCGGTGGTCTGTTCTCTGGCAACTTACAGGTTCGTGTCATCATTGGCATTATGGTTGTATCCATCATTGTGCTATCACACGTTGGCACGCTTTTCCTGAACTTCATTGCCCCTGGTTATAGACGTGGCATTATGCTCGCTATTTCGCTCATATTGTTCATGTTCAGTATGTTAGGTCCGATCAAAACAACCCTCGAACCGCTTGTAAATCAACGCTGGGTCTTTATAGCCCGTGATGAACTCTTAGCAACGGAGTGGATAGTGAACCGCTCGAATGGGGCTGTGATATGGGGTGGTATGGATGGCCGTATTCCAACAGGGACGCGCTTCTATAACTTGGATTGGACAGAGGATGATGTGTTGTTCTATGGAGAAACACGCACAGACCCGAACTTCTACATGATATCTAACTTAGAGCGACTTCGTTGGCTGCGTGTCGAACGCCCATTGCCTCAGTTCGATAATGAGAATCTGGTTTATACCAACGGAGATTCTCAGGTCTATAGGCCCTTACCACAAACACCCTATCAGCGTTAAATTTACCCTCGGGTATAGGCTTACCCTGCCAATCAAACTGCTTGAAAAGCTATTGCATCAAAAAATTGTGGGCATCCTTCGGGGTGCTCAACCATTTTTAATTCAGGGCACTTTATCTTGCTGAACAAAAAATAATCTGTTTGTAATCAATCTGATTCTGCGTTATTTAGTAACTGTTTACTGTTTTTAAACTCATATTAGATCGAATTTTCGTTGCATAGTTATTGGTACAAATCTGACTTAACAAACCATCTTCCTGCTACGCACTTCCCCACTGGTGATTGGCTATATCAGCATTAATTGAGAGTAACTGTGACACGCAGTACAATCCAAACATCTATTTCCACTTAAATTCGCGACTGATTATCGAGTCTTTGCACTCTAGAAGGAAATATCATGAAAGCACTTGTTCTTGAACGTAAAGGTGAACTCTCGTTAAGAGATTACAATATTGAGGAACAACTCGGCCCACACGATGTCCGAATCGATCTGCGTACCGTCGGCGTATGCGGCAGTGATGTCCACTATTATGAACATGGTTCAATTGGCCAATTCGTCGTCCGTGAACCTATGATCCTGGGCCATGAAGCATCCGGGGTCATCACAGAAGTGGGCTCCGAAGTAGATAACTTGCAGGTCGGCGACCGCGTTTGCATGGAACCCGGCATCCCTGACCCCAATAGTCGGCCAACGCGCCTGGGTCTTTACAATCTGGACCCCGCCGTCCGCTTTTGGGCGACACCACCAGTTCACGGCATCCTGAGGCCTTCAGTGGTTCATCCGGCAGCATTCACCTTCAAACTACCGGAAACGGTGAGCTATGCTGAAGGTGCCATGGTCGAGCCATTAGCTGTCGGTATGCACGCCGCCAACAAAGCTAAGATCAAACCGGGTGATGTCGCCGTCGTCATTGGCGCTGGTCCGATTGGTATGGTCACGGCCCTGGCCGCCCTGGCTGGTGGTTGTGCCAGCGTCATCATGAGCGATGTCGCCCAGCCCAAGCTCGACCTGGCGGCAAAACTCGGCCCGATTACGCCCGTTAATGTTGCCAAACAAAGCCTGACGGAAGTCGTCATGGACCTGACTGACAACTGGGGTGCGGACATCATCTTTGAATGTAGTGGCAATGAAAAAGCGGCTGCGGACGTCTTTGCACCACTGGCACCTGCTGGTTGTGTGGTCTATGTCGGAATGCCCATGAATCCAATCTCGTTCGATGTCGTCGCTGCGCAAGTTAAAGAAGCACGTATTGAGACGATATTCCGCTATGCCCACGTTTATCCGAAAGCACTGGCGTTGATGGGAAGTGGCCAACTCAATGTAAAGCCATTGATTACGGACACATTCGGTTTTGAGGATAGTATCAAGGCCTTTGATTATGCGGCTCATATGCCGCCAACTTCTGTCAAAGTCCAGATTGAAGTAGCAAAAGACTAATCCAATGAAAGCTGCGCGCATCGTAGAACCCAATCAAACCGATATTGTTGATGCCCCAGTGCCTGATGTCGGTCCAAATGATGTTTTGATCCAGGTAAAAGCGGCTGGTATCTGCGGTACAGATATTCATATCTTGCATGGTGAATATATGTCCTCGTATCCGTTGATACCTGGCCATGAGTTCAGCGGCATTGTCGCTGCAGTCGGTGAATCAGTCACACGCTATAAAGTGGGTGATCGCGTGACGGCTGACCCTAACGTTCCTTGTAATCGCTGCACACCCTGTCAACGTAATCAACCCAATCAATGTGAGAACCTGGCGGCTATCGGCGTCACCCGCGATGGCGCTTTTGCTGAGTATGTCACAGCACCGGAAGCAGTTGTATTCCCTATTGGCGATATGTCTTTTGCCGCTGCGGCCCTCATCGAGCCGTTGGCCTGTGTCGTCTGGGGGCTAAAGCGCGTTCAGGTGCAACCCGGTGATAATGTTCTTGTCGTGGGGGCTGGCCCAATGGGCGTGTTATTGGCCCAGGCAGTCGCCCAGGCAGGTGCGGCTCAGGTCGTTGTTACGGATACCAATAAAAGTCGCCTGGAGCTGGCCGCCAGCCTGGGTGCAACTGCAACTGTCCTGTCAGATCAGCAGCAAGACGAAAAGCTCAAGGAGCTTGCACCCAATGGCTTTGACATCGTAGCTGATGCAACCGGTATTGCCAGCGTTCTAGAATCAAGCATCCAATATGTACGGGAACGCGGGAAGATATGGGTCTTCGGCGTCGTACCGCCGGAAGAGACCATCTCCATTGTCCCATATGATGTCTTTCGGAAAGATCTCACCATCATTGGCAGCTTCGCGGTATGCCGCACATTTTATGAAAGCATCGCCCTCATCCAAAGTGGTGCTATCCAAGTCGAACCACTGATTTCGCACAAACTCCCCATTACCGATTTCGCAAGGGGACTCGAAATAGCGCAATCTGATCCCAAACGGATGAAGGTGCAATTTGAAATGTAGGCAACCAAACTTGCCTCGATGTTCACTTAAAGGAATTACAGTAAGTCAAGGAAAATCCACATGGACGTTGTTTTAGAAGCCAAACCCATACTCGAACGTTTTCAATTAGATGGCCGAACTGCCCTGGTCACAGGTGGCGGGCAAGGTATTGGCCGCGCTTTTGCTCATGCATTGGGCGAAGCAGGCGCTTCTGTCGCGGTTGTCGATCTGGTCAAAGAACGTGCGGAAGAAGTCGCCCAGGAACTCAGCGAAAAAGGCATCACTTCCCTAGCAATCAAAGCAGATGTCACCCAAAAAGACGACTGCGATACGATGATCCAGACCATTATGGACGCATGGGGTACGTTGACCATCGGCGTTAACAATGCGGGTATTGGCGATTGGATGGCCGCCGAAGAAGTCACTGAAGAGAACTGGGACAAGATCAATAACGTCAACCTGAAGGGCGTATTCTTGTGTGCCCAGGCCGAAGCCAAAGTCATGATGCCTGCTGGATACGGCAAAATTATCAATACAGCCTCCATGTCCGCCTGGATCGCTAACTATCCTCAAAAGCAGGTCGTCTATAACACGACCAAAGCGGGTGTGCTGCATATGACACGAACGCTGGCCAGTGAATGGGCAGATCGGGGTATCAGGGTTAACAGTATCAGCCCGGGTTATACTCGGACAAAGTTGGTTGAAGACTTGTTAGCTACGCCTGTTGGTCAGGAAATGGCCCCCAAGTGGCTTTCCATGACACCAGCCGGAAAGATGGCCGAAGTCACGGACTTACAGGGAGCCGTTGTATTCCTGGCGGCCCAGGTTTCTGACTTCATGACAGGTTCCGATATGATTATTGATGGTGGCTACTGCACCTGGTAATACTGAGGAGTCCGCTATGAAGATTGATTTCACAGGTAAACGAATCCTCGTTACGGGGGCTGGCAAAGGCATTGGCCACGACATCGTCCGACACCTGACCCAGGAATGTAACGCAGACGTCATTGCCCTGAGCCGCACAGCAGAAGACCTTGCATCCTTGGAAGCAGAATACGGCTGCGAAACCATTGCTGTCGATCTGGCCGATGTTGACGCAACTCGTTCTGCTATTGAATGCGCAGGTCGCATCGATCTGCTGGTAAACAATGCCGGGATCGCAATTCTGGAATCCTTTATGGATACAACCGTCGAGGCCTTCGACAAGACGATGGCTGTCAATGTGCGCTCGGTATTGATCGTCTCGCAGATTGTGGCCAAAGGCATGATCGAACGCGGTCAAGGGGGTGCAATCGTCAACGTCTCCAGTCAATCATCTATGCGAGCACTCCATGACCATACAACCTACTGTGCATCCAAAGGTGCTTTAGATCAGCTTACGCGCGTTATGGCGCTGGAACTAGGTCCCCATCAAATCCGTGTGAACTCTGTTAATCCAACAGTTGTTATGACTCCTATGGGCAAACGAGCCTGGGCGGACCCAGCTAAAGGCGACCCCATGAAAGCTCGCATTCCCTTAGGGCGCTTCGCTGATCCACACCATGTTTCACAGGTAATTGCTTACTTGCTTAGCGATCAATCCGATATGGTCAATGGCATCCTCATGCCGATTGATGGGGGTTTCCTAACAACATAGGCATTATGAGGGGATTCTAGTGGAGTCCCCTCTCTTCTCTTATGGTCGTCCAATATGGCCCTCAAAAGTCGGATTTCGTGGGGTCCGTTAGCTGGAAAACATCATCATGCAAAATTTGACAAATTGCATCATGACATTGATGAGACCACGCATCCAATACAATCCCTTGATAGCCCGGTTCAAATAGATAGGCTGCACCAAACCAATAATATGTATCCGCTAAGGGAACTATCGGAGCAAGAACATGATCATCTTCATAAAATGGACTGAGCGGACCGTCCACAGCACCAAAGGTATGCGCCAGCTCATGAGCGGTAAGGCCCCACAATTTGGCTAAGTAGTACGGATCATTTTCATCCGGTATGGTTATGATAGCCAAGTAGGCCGGCATCTGGTCAGGCCATCGGCTCTCGTCACTCAACCAGCAATAACCTATCTGCGACAGATCGCACTGTGCCCAAACAACATCACATAAACCAGCGAAACCAGCAGTTGTTTTTGGAAAAACACCCGTTTGGCTATCAAGAACATACCGGACAATTACAGGTATTTCACAATCAAACATATCGCTGAAAGGAGATCGGCAGTCCTGCACAACATGTGTAGAAAGAAAGTCATATAGCCGAACCAGAATATCCGTATCGTAGCTAGCAGGCATATAAGTGATATCAAGGATGAGGGAATCTGTTAGGGGCACAAGATCAGCGAGGCACACATTGGTGTCTGAAGCAAGTTCACCAAAGCCTGTCGTAAGAAGAAACGTCAATGCGATCAATAATCGTTTCATGACCTCCTCCCCAATATGAAGTTGAAGATAGCGCCCAAAAAGCACTATATATCTAGCATAGACGACTTCATATTAGCGACAGAAGTATCATGATTTATGACCAGCAGGACATCAATAGATTTGTTATGTTTCCTTAATCCATGCTTTTAACTCACCATGTGAATTAAATTAGCCGTTAACTTTTTGACATCACCTGCGATAAGTCCACTAAATTCAGTATAATAAGTCAAAAGGTAGTCAACGAGAGATCGTATGGAACGCTATACACTGAAAGAAGCTCATGATCAACTTGGGAAATTGATAGATGATGCCCAAGAGGGTAATACAGTCGTCATTGTAGACGAAAACGAACGAGCTGTGCAGTTGGTGCCACTCGCTACCTCTAGTAAGCCACGCCAAGCAGGGACTGCCCGCAACCGTATCCGCATCGCCGCTGATTTCGATGCTCCGCTGGAAGATTTCGGATCAAATCAATGAGCTATCTGATAGATACAATCACATTTCTCTGGTTCATCACCGATCATGCCGGCCTCAGTTCACATGCTGAGAACCTGATTCAACAGCCCGATAATCCGATTTATCTGAGTGTGGGTAGCGTTTGGGAGATGTCCATCAAGGTCAGTCTCAATCGTTTAGAGATGCCCACCCCGTTCAATGAGTTTGTTGATTCACAGCTCATCGAGAATAGAATCGCTCTACTCCCCATTCGTACAGATCACACAGCCAAATTAATCAGCCTACCCTTCCATCATCAGGACCCATTCGACAGATTACTCGTCGCCCAGGCATTGCACGAAGGCTATACGCTCATCAGCAAAGATGAAGTTTTCGATGAGTATGGTGTAAATCGAGAATGGTAAGTCGTGCATGAAAAAAGAGCCTGCATTGAATGTGCAGGCCCTTTTTTAGTAGTAGACAAATTACTAGCTCAACTTGTGGAAGACATCTTTCAGGGTTGGATATAGCTCCTGATAGATGCCATATTTTTCAGCATATACGCTTGTATCGGCGCTGGTTTGGGTGCCACCTTCTGTTTGGATGAAGGCCTTACAAGCTTCTTGAACAGTTGGATACACACCCTGCCCCACTGCGGCCAGGATCGCTGAACCATATGCGCCACCTTCTGTCGTCGAGATGTTCGCCAATGGCGCGCCAATCACGTCACAAATAATCTGCTGCCAGATGGCGCTTTTGGCACCACCACCACTGATACGCACCTCGAACTGCTCAGGCAATCCAACACGATCAATCAGCGTAAACGAGTCCTTGAGGCCATAAGCCACACCTTCGAGGACTGCGCGTGTCATATGTCCGCGAGTATGGCGCGTCGTCATACCAACAAAAGCGCCACGTGCCAACGGATCAGGATGTGGCGTGCGCTCACCAGTCAGATAAGGCAAGAAGTACAAACCATCGCTGCCGGCTGGCACATCTACTGATTCCTGTAGAAGTGCATCAAAACCCATATCTGGTGCAAAAGTATCTTTATACCATTGCAAACTACCCGCCGCGCTCAGCATCACGCCCATAAAATGCCATTGGCCTGGGACCGCATGGCAAAAGGCGTGCAAGCGCCCTTCCGGTTCATAAGCATATTCAGCCAGCGGCGCAAAGACCACACCGGACGTTCCCACCGTCAGGCCAATAATATCTGGCTGAACACAACCCATACCAACAGCCCCAGCGGCCTGGTCGCCACCACCACCCACAACCGGGGTACCAGCTTTGAGGCCGGTTAATTCTGCTGTACGAGCGCTGATAGTGCCTGTTACCTGTGGGCCTTCGTGTACCTTCGGCAGCCACGATGCGGGAATATCCAGTGCATCAATCACAGTCTGTGACCATTGGCGATTAGCAACGTCCAACAGCGATGTGCCGGATGCGCCTGCTAGGTCAGTCGCATATTCACCAGTGAGTTCATAGCGAATATAGTCTTTGGGCAGCAGGATATGCTCACAACGTGCATAAACATCCGGCTCATTATCACGAACCCACAAAATTTTTGGTGCTGTGAAGCCCGTCAAAGCACGGTTGCCCGTCAATTCGATAAGGCGTTCGAAACCAACGGCTTCGGTCATGGCATCGCATTGAGCCTGTGTACGCTGGTCATTCCATAAAATAGAGGGCCGCAGCACCTGACCATCTGCCCCCAACATCACCAGACCGTGCATCTGCCCAGTGAGGCCCAATGCAGCAATATCCGACCCGGAAATACCTGCTTCTGCGATAGCCCCTTTGATGGCAACGACCATACCATCCCACCAATCCTGTGGATTCTGCTCACTCCACAGAGGCTTCGGTTGGCTGATTGGCTGGGGCGATCCTTTAACGGCGATAACTTTACCTGCATCATCCATAATCAATGCTTTGGCACTGGTTGTGCTGATGTCTAAACCCATGAAATACGACATAGTGTTTCCTTCTATCTTAGATAAACTTATTCTTACTCATAAGCGCTGACAAATTTGCTCTGCCCCTCACTCTTGAAGTACCAATACGGCACCCACCCTACACCAAAAATATCCAACGCAATGTTCTTCTTATAGGGGGTTACTTCGTATTCGCCTTTTTGCTGTGCGACTTCATCCCATTTAGCGCGCACATCTTGCAATGCCGTTTCCAGCTCTTGCTTCAGGTCTTCCATTTCACGTTCAATCGCAATAATTTCTTCTTTTGTCTCTTCGACTTCCGCATTGGCAGCCCCACGGCTACTCACGGCGCGGCCAATCTTGCTGATTGAAGAACTCGTGCGTTTGCCTGTCACCAGATTGAATATGCCTTCGCCAATATTGATGATGCTGTTCTGATTCTTGGTTGCAGCCCGTGCTTCGTCTTTCTGTAATTCGCGCTGTTTCCGCTCGCGCTGATCTTCTAGGCGATCATACTTCTTATCGTAATCCGCCGTGACTTTATCGACCTCAGCATCGCGTTGCTCTCGTGCCAACTGAGCCAGCTTGGCTTCAAAAACACCCGGATCATCATCAGGATGACCATATGCTTCTAATGACTGGTTGTAAGGCAGCATCACACTGAAATCTTTATAGATTACTTCCTCTAAATCATCCTTGAGCGACTTTAAACGCGAGCTATCTATAAGTGATGTCGGCACTTCACCATAGAGCGCTTCGCCTCGAGCTTTAGTATCAATATCGCGTCGATCTGCTGGCTCGACCTGATATTCTTTCCAGGTGACAAAACCACTGCTATCCAGGTCCTCTATATGGAAGGCATAGGTCCGTTCGACCCGGATATCGCTTTTTCGATCATCATAGAGCACGTTGGCCTGCGCCAACAACACAGGAATATAAGCTAACTGAGCATCATCTGAGCTATCAGCACGGCTGCGCGTATCGTCTTCCCATTTTTGAATAGCTGCTGAAGCACTGGACTTGATTGGCAGGAAAAACTCATCAACACCACTGACAACTGGCTTGCTATCGTCAAAGCCTGAGGGCAAGCCCTGCCCCGATGTTTCACTAGCTGTTGCCATGACGACAGGCGTACTAGCTACAACCTTCTGCGTTGGTTCAATGAGTTTTGCCGCATCCCTGCTCTCCATCAGCGTCGAAATCTGGGTACGGGTTAAAGGCCCAGCGAGATAATTCATCGCCCAGCGACTGCTAAACAGCGTTGTCGCGCCCTTATCGTGCACATTTCGCATCAGGAATATGCGCGACTTCACCTGTGCAACCAACTGCTCCACCGCGGCCAAGTCCATATCGCCGCTGGTAGCGGCTTCTTGCAAGCCAGACATCACCCGTTCACGGTCACGTTCTGACTGCAAGCGACCAATCCACCATGTACCAATATTCGACAAGCCCTTGTAATCCAGATCAACCGGATTCTGAGTTGCCATCAGCACACCCAGGCCGAAAGCACGCGCCTGCTTGAGTAAACGCAGTAGTGGTTCTTTACTGGGTGGATTAGAGACTGGCGGGAAATAGCCAAATATCTCATCGATATAGAGCAGAGCCCGCAAGCTGGATGTCCCGCTCTGAGTCCGCAGCCAGGCAAGCAGCGTTTCCAGCACCAGGGTCATTACAAACATGCGCTCGGTGTCATCCAGATGCGCCGTATAAAAAATGCTAACGCGCGGTTTGCCTTCTGGTGTATACAGCAAACTCTGCATATCCATCGGCACGCCTTCCAACCACGCCTGGAATGAAGGAGCCGCAATGACATTATTCAAAGCCATAGCCAATGACATGCGTTCTTTATCGGGGTAAAGCTGGTTTACAGGCATCACACCGAGCTTATCAAAAGGCGGTTCCTGTACCTGGACAATGATGTCTTCCATAGTCAGGTCTTTGCCCTGCCGCCAATTGTGCTCAAAGATATTCGAAAGGAAGACATGTTCAGCGTCTTTCACCGGCTCTGCGCTGATGCCTGCCAGCGACAAGATCGCGGTAACAATGCCGTTGATCTCTTCTCTGAGGCTTTCCGCATGCGTATCAAAATCCTGCTTGGGCGCTTTGAGGGATGCCAATATGCTAATCGGCACACCGGCAGTTGAGCCTGGCGTATAGATAGTGTAGTCAGCAGCATCCTTTAATTGCTGAAGGCGTTCCGATGTTATGCCCCATTTTCCCAAACCACCGCGCCATAATTCTGCTTTTTCTGCCGCATGGGTCGTAACATCATTTCCCTTACGCCGCGCCTCATCAGGATCAATCCAGGGCTCAAAATCGCTGGCCAATAGCTCCGGGAACGTCAGCAGTAAATTACCGATATCACCTTTGGGGTCTATAATAATCGCGGGGATACCATCAAGGATAGCTTCTTCTAATAAGCATACACATAAACCGGTTTTGCCACTGCCCGTCATACCGAGCACAAGCCCATGTGTGGTTAAGTCACGAGAATCGTAGTATACCGCGTCGTCAATCGCGACTTCATCTGTTGAAGGATCGTACTTACCCCCAATGAAGAAGTTTGTCGGTGCATCAATAAAAGCCATCCAAACTCACCTTTTTGATATGCTTACCCCATCAAACACGTGTGTCATTTTACTGCGTAAACAATAGAATACGCCAACCAACAGGCCGTATATTGCGTTCAAAAGTGATATTTGACATATGCTCGTAAACTGGGTATGTTTACGGTATCGTTGGCAGATGTCGAATTGCCTTAGCATGAATCCGCAACACACCTATTGCAGCTATTATTTTATGAACCACATAGCACACCGTGGGATGTTGTCGCATGTCTAGTCAACGTTGATAATTCAACTTGGAAATCAAAGGCGCAGGATGACACCATCCTGCGCCTTTTTATTTGCCTAGGAGGCCACCCTACATATGGAAGTTGACTTTAAAAAATAGCACTAATCAATAGCATGACCAGCGAATAATCAATTTCAATGAAACAACAGACCAGACAATAATCAGGAGAACACGAACCAATGATCGTTATCATGCGGCCTGGTGCCCCCAAAGAATCTATCGATGCCGTTATCGAAGCTATTGAAGCCGATGGTTACAAAGCCAAGCCCATCTACGGTGAAGAACGCACCATCGTTGGCTTAGTTGGGGAAAGCCCCAACCCCCTTAGAGAAGAGAACTACGCATTTATCAATGACGTCGAGACAGTCGTCAGGATATCGGCCCCTTACAAGCTAGCTAACCGCGCTTTCCATCCGCATGATACGGTTGTTACTGCACAAAATATGAGGATGGGTGGGCAAAGTATTCAAATCATTGCCGGACCTTGTTCGGTTGAAGATCGTGAGATGATTATCGAAATTGCCCATGCTGTTAAAGAAGCGGGAGCCGTCGCTCTACGCGGGGGCGCATTCAAACCCCGCACCTCCCCTTACAGCTTCCAGGGACATGGTGAGAAAGCACTCAAATGGATGGCAGAAGCCCGTGAACAAACAGGTTTAGCTATCGTCACAGAAATCATGGACACGGAATTGGTACCAATGGTCGCTGACTATGCCGATGTGCTCCAGATTGGCGCACGCAACATGCAGAACTTCGCTCTACTGCGTGCAGTAGGTCGTTCTAAAAAACCTGTACTGCTCAAACGCGGCATGGCTAGCACCGTTCAGGACTTGTTGATGGCTGCGGAATACATTCTTTCCGAAGATAATCCCAATGTGATCCTGTGTGAGCGTGGTATACGCACTTTTGAGACAGCCACCCGCAACACATCGGACATCAATGCGATTCCTGTGCTCAAGGAACTCAGCCACTTGCCCGTCGTATTTGATCCGAGCCACGCTGTTGGAAAATGGGAATACGTCGAGGCCCTTTCACGGGCAGGTATCGCTGCGGGTGCGGATGGCCTCATTGTTGAAGTCCATCCCCATCCTGGCAAAGCACTCTCAGATGGGCGTCAGAGCTTGACCTATAATCGTTTTGAATCTTTGGTGGAGCAAGTTAACGCCATTGCTAACTTGCTGGGGCGTGTAGAGGATGTTCAGCTAGCAGGCATCTAATTGCAGCACATTTGCATAAGTTAGAACTAAGGGCCACTTCGGGTGGCTCTTTTTATTACGAAGGTAGCAAATTGGTATTTGACTATAGGAAGTTGTGTTTTTGAGAAACTGAGGAATGATTGATGAGACACGACACTTTTTGAATAATTTAGGATTCATAAACGCCTGTTAGTTAGATGAAAGGTTGTGCAACTACTCTACATATAAACATGAGTGCAATTCACCTTCCAAAATTATTTTCGAAAAAGCACATTAACATCTGGAGACGTCGCAACAAGTTCAACAATGAATGATGAGGCAACTTCTGCGACGAGTTGGGGACAACGGAAAATGCCTGTGGCATGCAAAACCACAGGCATTATTTCCAACATGCTGATTGTGTTCGAAATGAACGAACCAAATTCAAAGATGACAATATGCTTTTAATACAACGAGCAATATAGTGAACTAGGAAATTGAAATAGGTTCCAGTTCGGGAGACTCGTTGAGAATCAATTCTGGGTACCGAACAGCCTCGGATGCTGCATATTGTGAACTGGCGAAAAATGCGCCAAACATCAGGCTAACGGGCACCGATACTACAAACCATACCACCATGAGTGCAATGACTGTTCCCATTGTTTCACCTTCTCTTATTGTTCGCGGGAACCCTATAAGGTTACTTATAACCTCATCATAATGTAGAGTAGGGAAAAATAGTGTAAAGATTTAGATGTTTACAGTAAAAACCCTTAAATCTAAGTTTACCTTAACTTTTCTTGTATGATAAGGTATGAAAAAACAAGAAGACTTCTGTAAAGTCTTCTTAGTGAATAATACCTGTCTTGACAATTATTGCAACTAATTTCAAAAATTCTTTTCTAGTTTTTGATAGATTACAGCAAAATATGTGACATCAGGGCATATCAACATGCAAAGAACAGAACTAAAAACACGGAAGATGCTAACCAATACGGGAAAATCTTCGTTCCAGAAGTACCAGGACCTGATTATTGGCCGTACAGGCTGGTGGCACCTCATCAAATATGAATTGATTATGCTGTTCTGTAGTGCCGTTCCGGGTGCATTAGGGCTTTTGTTGCGTAAGAAGCTTTACCCTCTTGTGTTAGGCCATGTCGGCAGTAACGTTGTCTTCGGAACAAACGTTGTCATACGGCATCCTCATAAAGTACACATTGGTGACAACGTCATCATTGACGATAATTGCCTGATCGATGCAAAGGGCCTTAATAATGAAGGTATCAAAATCGGCGACAATTGTTTTATTGGTCGCAACAGCATCTTGAGTTGCAAAGATGGTGATATCATCCTGGAAGATGGTGTGACTGTTGGCTTCAATTGTGAGATTTTCTCTTCCAGTGAAGTTACTGTTGGCGAGAATACGATGATTGCAGCCTATTGCTATTTGGTCGGTGGCGGTGCTTATGACCTCACCAACCTGGATGTGTCCTTTGCCGATCAATCCGAAGAAGGCTTGAACTCCGTCGGACCTATCGCCATTGAAAATAATGTGTGGATCGGTGCGGATGTAAAAATCATGGATGGCGTCAACGTTGGCCATGATGCAGTTATTGGTGCGGGTGCAGTTGTCCGTAGTTACATCCCAGCTTATAGCATTGCCGCAGGCGTCCCAGCTAAAATTATCCGTTCCCGCAAACCTGAACCCGCAGCAGAAGCCGAGCAGGAAACAACAGAAGCTGTTGATTCTGAAACATCCTAATTACAACAAGTTACTCTAAAATAAAATCCATCTGTTTAGATGGATTTTTGCTTTTATGCAGATATAACTTGAAATTAAGTATTGTTTTTTGTTCTCGTCAGGAGGTTTAGGTAACTGCAAGGTTAATTTTTCTATCCTATGATTGTGATCATATTAGACAAGTATCACCTCATTAAGGTGTTCATCAAGTGTATAGGTTAGCCCATGACTGACGCTGTAATGCCAAGCCAGGAGTATTACCTGGAAACACCCGATATCGAAACGTCATCAGATGACTATGCAACGCGCTTCGCTGGGAAAGTCGGAGACTGGTTCCTCAAAGTCCAGCGCGATGCCACGCTCAAGATGCTGAAACCCTATGCAGGTGCGACAGTTGTCGACATCGGTGGTGGACATGGCCAAGCAACGGAAGCCATCATCAAGGCTGGCTATGATCTGACTGTATTTGGCAGCGATGCCGTATGTAAAGAGCGCATCGCCCAATTTGTCGATTCTGGCCAATGCAAGTTCGATACCGGGGATCTATTAAACCTGCCCTATCCTGACAATGCCTTCGATGTTGTTCTCAGCTATCGCTTGCTGCCACATATTGACCAATGGCCGCGTCTGATTGAGGAAATGTCACGGGTTGCACGCAAAGCGGTCATTTTAGATTATCCAGAAAAACGCAGCGTCAATGTGATTGCGCCTAAGCTGTTCAAGTTCAAAAAACAGATGGAGGGCAACACTCGCCCCTTTACGCTGTTCAGCCGCGAAGAAGTCACAGAAGAATTCAACAAACATAACTATCAGTTTGTCGATGCCTATGCAGAATTTTTCCTGCCAATGGTATTACATCGTAAACTCAAACAACCTGCCATCAGCAGCGCAGCAGAAGCAGTATGCCGCGCCCTTGGCCTGACATCCCTATTCGGTTCGCCCGTTATTGTTAAATATACGCGCCGATAAGTTGCAAAGAGAGCAAACATGAAAATACTCTACCTCGCACCTCAACCCCTCTACCAAGAGCGAGGCACATCAATTGCCAATAAGTTAGTCCTGGAGCATCTTTCTAAGCGCGGTGAGCAAGTCGATGTTTTGACATTCGCTGAGGGCAAAGATATTCACTTCAAAGGTGTGACAATCCATCGCACGCCTGATCTGCCCTTCCTGCGCGGTATACGGCCAGGATTTTCACTCAAGAAGATCATCTGTGACATCTTCTTGTTGTTCAAAGCCCTATTTATGGGCCTCACCCGTCGCTATGACATGGTCCATGCTGTCGAAGAATCCGTCTTTATCGCTATGCTACTCAAGCTGCTTTATGGCACACCCTACGTCTATGACATGGATTCGTCGTTGGCCCAGCAAATGACGGAAAAATTCCCGGGGTTGCGCAAAGTTCTCTCGGTTTTTGAGTTCTTCGAGGGGCAAGCTATTCGCTATTCTGAGGCCGTTGTTGTGGTTTGCGATGCCCTGGGTGATGTAGCCCGCAAACAAGCCGTCAGAAAAGTCGTCACACTGCGCGATGTTCCCCTCTTTAATGAAGAAGATGATGCCGACAAAGAAAACTTGCGTGAATCACTTGCCATTGATGGCAAGATCATGATGTATGTGGGCAATTTAGAAAGCTATCAGGGCATCGACCTCCTACTCCAGAGCTTTGTCATTGCTCGTAAAGAAGTCAACGATGCTCATATCGTGATTATCGGTGGTATTCCAGGTGACATTGAAAAATATACGAAGATGGCATCTGAATTGGGCATCCAGGACCGCGTTCACCTTGTCGGTCCCCGCCCCATCGACCAATTATCGGCTTACTTACAACAAGCAGATATTCTGTTATCACCGCGCATCAAGGGCAACAACACGCCCATGAAGATCTACTCGTATCTGTATAGTGGCAAAGTCTGTCTAGCCACCGACCTGTGGACACACACCCAGGTTCTCACCGATGAAGTATCCATTTTGGCAAAGCCCAATGCCCAGGCTTATGCAGCAGGTATGGTCAAGCTTTTACAAGATGATGCACTCCGTGCAAAACTTGGCAAAGCGGGGCGGCGACTCATCGAAGAGAAATACAGTTACGATGTCTTCGTCGATAATCTGGACCATCTGATGGATTGGTTGGCCCTGCCACAAGCACAACGTGCCTAAATACTGCGCACAAATAACAAAGCAAGAATAAACTAATCTTATTATCATATTGTCATTTTAATATAGAGGTAGGTCATCATAAGCTTACCTCTATAATTATGCCTATCTAGCTCACACACCCTAACGGGAAGAGGTATATGGTTACACAGACCGCAACACCGAGCGCACAGGTCAATTGGCCGATCCGGCTTTTCAAGAAATCGCTCTTAAAGCGCGAGAAATACCAGGAAGTCACCGGCATGCTCGGAGATTTCACCGATTTACACTGCCTCGACATTGGTGCCGATAACGGCGTTATCAGCTATTTGCTGCGCCAAGAAGGTGGCACCTGGAAAAGCGCCGACCTCGATGCCCATACGGTTGAAGCTATACGTTCATTGGTTGGGACTGATGTTTATCAGATCGATGACACCCACCCCACCCCCTTTGCGGATAATGAATTTGATGCCATAGTCATCATCGATTTCCTGGAGCACATTCACAATGATGAGGCCTTCGTCCAGGAAATGAAACGCATCATTAAGCCCGGTGGAGCGATCATTGCCAATGTTCCCCATGCTCGCAAATCATTGCTTAAGCAATTCCAGCACCTCATTGGCCAGACCGATGAAAAACACGGTCATGTTCGCCCTGGATATACTGCTGAGAGCCTTCAGAAGCTATTTGGGGACGACTTTTCAATACAAAAGTCCCATACCTATTCGCGTTTTTTCGCCCAATTCATTGATACAATGATTGTATTCGGTGTGGGTTTGCTTAAACGGGGTAAAGACGATCCATCCCAAAAGGGCAACGTTGTCACCGGCCAAGACATGAACAACTATGCCAAGATGTTCAAACTATATTCCCTGATCTACCCTATTGTGTGGTTCTTCTCTAAGTTAGATTTGCTTATTCCATTTACGAGTGGCTTCATGTTGATCGCTAGGGCCACAGCAAATAAATCTACAGATCACGATAACGTTGACGAATAACTGTAGCTAACAAACAACGACGAACATGACAAGGAGAACCCATGCATCAACAAGCTGTCGTCACAGGTGGAACAGGCTATACCGGTAATGCTCTCGTACGCAAACTCTTAAAACAAGGCTACGAAGTCCGCACCTCGGTACGTGACAAGTCTCGTGCCCAAGACCTAGCTGATCTCGGTGCAGAGATTTTTGAAGGCGATCTACGTGATGAAAAAGCCATGGCAGAACTCTGCCAGGGTGCTCACACGGTTTATCATATCGCCGCGCACTACCGTAAAGAAAATGTGACTCGCCAGGAGATGTTTGATATTAATCATCTCGGGACAATTAACGTCCTCAAAGGTGCAGAAAAAGCCGGTGTTGAGCGCTATGTTCACAGTAGTACAGTCGGCGTGCATGGTGATATTAAAGAAATCCCAGCGACAGAAGAGACACCTTTTAATCCGGGTGACACATATCAGGAAAGTAAGCTCGCGGGTGAGCGCGAAGTCTGGAAATACATCGATGAAGGGCGCTTACAGGCCACGATTTACCGCCCTGCCGGGATATTGGGACCAGGCGAAGAACGCTTTCTTAAGTTGCCGAAATCCATCAAGATGGGAACATTCTTGATGATTGGCGACGGGGAAACGCTGTTCCATACGGTAGACATCGACGACCTGACAGATGGTGTCATTCTGTGTGGCACACGCGACGAAGGTATCGGCAAAGTTTACATTCTGGCAGGCCCCGATGATGCGACACTCAATGACATGACCGAAATGATTGCAGAAATTGTCGGGCGTAAAGTGCCGCCAGTTCATGTGCCTTATACACCTGTTTATTATGCAGGTTGGGCCAGCGAACTGATTTTCAAGCCGCTAGGCATTGATCCGCCGATACATCGTCGTCGTGTGGATTTCTTCGAGAAGAATCGCAGCTTTGACATTAGCAAGGCACGCAACGACTTGGGTTTTGCGCCTAAGTACAACATGCGCGAGAGTTGGGCGCGTGCTATTGAATCGTATGAAGAGTTGGGTTGGATGTAACGCCAATTCATGACAACACATCTGGGAAACTTCGGTTCCCACATCATCTCGCAATAACCAAGCCAGGAGAAAAGTCTCTCTTGGCTTTTTCTATAATCTAAAATCCAACTTAACCATTTTGTGCAAAGTTTACGCCCGTAATTGCGACGACCTTGCTTACAGATGTAGCTTTTTAACCATACAACGCTGTAAATAGACAAAAACACCCTTACGGCGCCTTGCTGAGTTCATTTATCTGGCTTGTATATTTGCATTTTCATTTTAGGTCGCTGTTAGGCTGCCTAAATATAGTGATATTAGCTCAGATAGCGAGATAACACGGCAATAGTGAGGATGTGCCTGCGATGATCGAACAAAACCAAATTGTACCTTCGGAGACCAAATCGGAAGCCATTCCTGAAACAATGGAAATGGCCGTCTCCAAGCCTTATCTGTCGATTGTTATTCCTTTGTACAACGAAGAAGGTAATGTCGAGCCACTATATAAAGAACTCACCCAGGCGCTCGAACAAATCGGCCACACTTACGAAGTCATCGCAATTAACGATGGTAGCCGCGACCGGACCTATGAGAAGTTACAGGAAGTGTTCGAACACGATGCACGCTGGCGCGTGATTGGTTTCCGTCGCAACTTTGGCCAGACTGCCGCGATGACCGCTGGCTTTGACGCCGCTCGTGGTGATGTCGTTGTCACCATTGATGCTGACCTCCAGAACAACCCGCTCGATATTCCGAAACTGCTGGAAAAGTTGGATGAGGGTTACGATATTGTCAGTGGCTGGCGCCAAAATCGTAAAGAAAACTACATTAAGCGCCGTATACCCTCGATGGTAGCTAACGGCCTGATTTCACGCCTGACAGGTGTTGAACTGCATGACTATGGCTGCACACTCAAAGTCTATCGCAGCGAGGTCGCCAAGAACACCGAACTTTACGGTGAGCTGCACCGCTTTATCCCGGCGTTGGCAAGCTGGATGGGTGTCAAAGTGGCTGAAGTCCCCGTTGGTGATCGTGCCCGTACATACGGCCAGAGCAAGTATGGTATGGGCCGTATCTTCCGTGTCATCCTTGACTTGATTACAGTGACTTTCTTGCTCAAGTATGCAACCAAGCCCATGCATTTCTTCGGAACCATTGGCTTTATTATGGGCAGTGTTGGCAGCGCCATCCTCGGTGGTCTGGCGTTCGAACGTATCTTCCTCTCCCAACCCATCGGAGATCGCCCGATTATGATGTTGGGTATCTTGCTCATCATCCTGGCTGTGCAAATGGTGAGTGTCGGCCTGATTGCTGAAGTCGTCATGCGCAACTACTACAATCCACAGGGCAAACCAACCTACATGGTTCGTCATCAGCTCGATGTCGTTGAAGAAAAGAAGCTGATCGCAAAGCAGCAACGCGAAGCATAACTTCTGCTGGATGCCTAACCCTGAGGCTCATCCGTAATCAGCAAAACAACTATTGAAATGGGGACAATCGTACGATTGTCCTCATTGATATTATGCACCTTGCCTCTCAAGATACAGAGCCTTGTGCCGTTAGCTGATCGCAAGGTCAAATGAGTATTCTGAGTCTATAAAGAAGTCGATCGTACTGGAGCAACCTATATGGGTAGCAGCACGTTGCAAGCAACTGACCTCCCGCCGACCGATGATCCCCTTGTGGATGATACGTCGGCAGAAAGTACGCCCAAAAAGAAAAATACCGCTCGTCAGCTTTTCTTCAATGTGCTGAAAATTGGCATTTCCATTACGCTGATTTATTTCCTACTGCGCGATACAAGCATCAGTGAAGTACTGGCAGCCGTCCAGACAGCAAATGTACCCCTGCTTTTGCTCGCATTTTCTTTGCACTATGTGGGTTTTCTCGTTAGCGCGATCCGTTGGCGGGGTCTTTTGCGTGCCCAAGAAAAAGAAGCATCCGTCAACTATTTAATGCAATCCTATGTGGTGAGTGCTTTTTTCAATAACTTCTTGCCTTCCACCATCGGCGGTGATGCGATCCGTGCCTATGATTCCTGGCGACTGGGGCAAACTCGCTCAGAAGCTGTCGCAGTTGTCTTCGTAGATCGCTTCCTGGGTATCCTCGTCTTGATGCTGTTTGCTGTTGTGGCTGTCCTATTCTCGCCACAGCTTGCAGAAAAAGTACCCTCGCTCTACCTGTGGGTTGGCCTGGGAGCTATCGGTGTCATAGCTATTAGTTGGATCATCTTCGTTCCATCACAGTGGATGCCGAAACTCATTCAAAAGCTGCCCCTGCCTGGAAAAATCAAAGACAAACTAACGAGTATCTTGAGTGCGTTCCTGGCATTCCAGGGCAAAAAACAGGTTCTCATCGTAGCGCTTGCCTGGTCTGTGCTACTGCAGGTTAACGTTGTGCTCCACCATTATCTGATTTCGGAAGCGCTCGGACTACAGATCCCGCTTATCGCCTTCTTCGTCATTGTACCGCTGGCCACCTTCATCATGATGATTCCGATCAGCATCAACGCGATTGGTGTCCGCGAGAGTGTATTTGTCCTTTTCTTCTCCGCTTATGCGATTGGCAACTCAGAGGCGATTGCTTTCTCCTGGATTATTTATGGCATGGTACTCATTCTGGGTGTCATCGGCGGCATTACCTATGCACTAAGACGATAGATATGATCCATCAGCACAAGCTAAAAACCCGGCTTGGTCCGGGTTTTTTGTTTATTCGCCTCTCATGTGGCTTTTAGCCCCCCGAAAGGCTAACAGTCTTTAATTACTACATATAACACCAAGCCTGTAAACATAAATGGAGTACCTCCAGACGATGCTCATTAAGTTTTTTCTGCTAGCCCTCTTCACGCTCACACTCAGCACGGTATCCACATCATCCCAAGACATGCCGGATGATGCCAAGCCACGCATTCTCATCATGACCGACATTGGCGCGAATGACACAGATGACGAGCAAAGCCTGGTTCGCTTTCTGGTTTATGCAAATGAATTCGATGTCGAAGGCCTTATCGCCAGCTCAAATGTGAATGAGACGGGCGATGAGACACACCCTCAAATGATGAGGGAGATCATCGGCCTATATGGCGAAGTCTATGACAATCTCATTCTGCATGACCCGGACTACCCTACTGCGGAATACCTGTTAAGTATCGTGCGTGATGGGCAACCTAACGCTTCTGGCGCACACGATGTCTTTGATAGTATCGGCGCCGATAAAGATACAGAAGCATCGAACCACATCATTGAGGTTGTTGATCGTGATGACCCGCGACCGATCAATATCACGGCCTGGGGTGGCACAGCCGACCTGGCACAGGCATTGTGGCGCGTCCGAGAAGACCGCACACCTGAAGAACTTGCTGAATTCATCAGCAAGATTCGTGTACATGCCATCGCCGATCAGGATAGTACCGGTCCCTGGATCCGCGAAAGTTTCCCTGATCTATTCTATATTCTGAACCTAGCACCTGATGGCCAGAACAAGTTCACATCCGTCTTCCGCGGCATGTACCGTGAAGGCGATGCCTCGCTCGTCAGCCGCGAATGGGTTACGAACAATGTGATCGAAAGCCACGGTCCACTTGGCGCACGCTATCCGCTTGATGGTGCTGGCGTGGAGGGGCTCAAAGAAGGCGATACGCCCTCATGGTTCTACTTCCTGGATAATGGCTTACAGAACCCGGCGATGCCCTCCTGGGGTGGCTGGGGTGGTCGTTTTGAACTGCGCCCAGGCGGCACTTACTATCAAGATACCGAAGATACCTTGGATACGACCAACCGCATCGTGACCGTTTACCGTTGGCGTCCCGCCTATCAGAACGACTTTGAAGCACGTATGGACTGGAACATCTTGCCTTATGACGAGGCAAACCACAATCCAATCGTCACTGTCGACCAAGAAGCTGAGTTAAGCGTTGCTTCCGGTTCAGTTGTTAACATTGATGCCGCACAGTCGACAGACCCGGATGGCGATAATCTTTCCTTCAACTGGTACTACTACCCTGAACCCAGTACATTCACGGAAGCGTTCAGTTTACCTGAAACGACATCCTCGATACTCAATTTTACTGCACCATCTGTCACTGAGCCGCAGACCCTGCACATCATTCTGAGCGTGACCGATGATGGCAGCCCAGCACTCACCTCATATCAGCGCTTCGTCATCACTGTGGAAGCACCCAGTGAACAAACCTACGATGTTGTTCCAGAAACAGCCACCCA
This sequence comes from Anaerolineaceae bacterium, assembly GCA_002699585.1. Taxonomy (GTDB): domain Bacteria; phylum Chloroflexota; class Anaerolineae; order Aggregatilineales; family Phototrophicaceae; genus Phototrophicus. The sequence goes on from PABP01000023.1 coordinate 156,951, forward strand.
AGGCATTGAGGCACAATATTTCTCTGGTATGGATTTCAACGAACTTGTGACCACACAAACCGATGTCTTCATCGACTTCGTATGGCATGATGACACACCGTCACCTGCGATGGAGATCGATAAATTCTCAGTTCGCTGGTCAGGTTGGATCGTGCCGGAGCACAGCGAAGAATACACCTTCTACACGACTGCTGATGATGGCGTACGCCTGTATCTTGACGGCCGTCTACTCATCGAGGACTGGGCACATGGCGGTGCACGAGAGAACAGCAATACGATTTTGCTTGAGGCTGGCGTGCCCTATCCGTTCATTGTCGAATACTATGAGGCTGGCAGCGCAGCGAGAGTCAACCTACAGTGGAGTTCACCCAGCGTAGAAAAAGAGGTCATCGGACCCGAACATTTCTACATCATTGAGGATGCTGTCGAGGATACTATCACAACAGCAACCGATGAAGAGCTTATTCAGATCTTGCCGCTAGGCGATTCCATTACACAAGCTGATAAACATACCAATAGCTATCGACGTCCATTATGGTTCTTACTCCAGGAAGCCAACTATAATGTTGACTTTATCGGTAGCACATCCACCCATCATCAAGGTGACGCCCCTACCCCGGATTTTGATCTCGATCATGAGGGACATTGGGGTTGGCGCACGGATGAAATCTACTCAGAACTGCCTACATGGCTCGAAAGCTATACGCCAGATGTGGTCTTACTCCATCTAGGTACCAATGACATCTTTCAAGGAACCAGTGTAGACAACACACTGGACAACTTGACTCAAATCGTTGATGCCTTACGCGCAGATAATCCCAATGTCACCATCCTGGCAGCCCAGGTTATTCCCCATACACGCGGGGATCGTCCTTCACTCGAAGCATTCAATGACGCCCTACCCACCTGGGTGGATACCGTCACCACAGCCGAATCACCCGTTATTCTGGTTGACCAGGCCAGCAGCATCGACCCGGAAGCTCACTTGTATGATGGCGTTCATCCTAACAAACATGGCGAAGAAGTCATGGCTTCGGTTTGGTTCAGCGTATTAGAAGACGTCATTCGCTAGCCTACATATCAGGATCATAAAGCAACTTAGAAGAGATCGATTCTGTACTATGAACGATCTCTTTTTTGTTCCCTATATGTTGCCTGAACGTGCCAATCGCACAGTAGACTATAATAAATCTATCAACGGGAGATCACCTCACTTCAATGTAGCTACCTGAGCACAGATACGTCCATTGTGAACCCTCATCCTGAAAAACGTGTCTCAGTAATTGAGCATTTATATTCATAATGGCATGGGGACATGAAATGCGTGAGAAAAAAATACGAGTACTCGTTACAGGGGCTGGTGGATTTATCGGCCATCATCTGGTGACGTACTTGAAGCAAAAAGGCTATTGGGTCCGCGGTGTGGACCTCAAATATCCTGACTATTCTGAGGTCGATGCTGATGAATTCGAACTTCTCGATCTACGTCGCTGGGACAGTGCTCTACAGGCCACTCGCGGGATTGATCATGTTTATGCGCTGGCAGCCGACATGGGCGGCATGGGCTATATCTCGGCACATCATGCGCAGATACTCCATAATAACGCCCTGATTAACTTCCATACGATGGAAGCCGCGCGACTAAATGGAGCCACGCACTATTTGTATACCTCATCTGCCTGTGTCTACCCTGAATATCTACAGACAGATGCACAGGTCACCCCGCTCAAAGAAGAAGATGTGCTCCCAGCCCAACCGCAGGACGCTTACGGTTGGGAAAAGCTCATCACTGAGATCCTAGCCGGGTACTATCAACAAGATTATGGTATGGAAACACGCATTGTTCGCTTCCACAATATCTTTGGTGAATTCGGCACCTGGGATGGGGGTCGTGAGAAAGCGCCGGCGGCCATGTGTCGCAAAGTAGCCATCGCCAAGCTCAACGGCAATCCAATCGTCGAAGTATGGGGCGATGGTGAACAAACGCGATCTTTCTGCCACATCAATGATTGCGTGGAAGGCATCTATAAGCTCATGCAATCGGACTACAGAAAGCCGCTTAACCTGGGCCAGGACCGCATGGTGACAATCAATGAACTGGTTGATCTGGTAGCAAAGGCCGCTGGTATTAGCGTTGAAAAGAAGCATGTCGATGGGCCACAGGGCGTACGCGGTCGCAACAGCGACAACACCCGTTTACGCGAGGTACTGGATTGGGAACCACAAATTAGCTTAGAAGAAGGCCTCAAGCGCACTTATGACTGGATCGAAGAACAGGTACGCCAAAGGCTTGAGGAAGAAGTGGCCAACATAGAGTAATGTTCTACCTACCACCTTACCCTATTCATACTGTAGCCAACCCGTGATTAGTACCAATCATAAGTGGAATAATTAACTGGCTGCCAATCGAAAAGCAGCAGGCGTCATGCCATTCAAGGCA
>PABP01000024.1 GCA_002699585.1 Anaerolineaceae bacterium
AGGCATGTGAGGTGATATCCCTGTCGCAATCGCTTTCAGCAAGCTCATAATGATTCCAACTTGACCTTCGCTGGGGTATTCAGCGCTGCTATTGGCCCGATACACGCGCTAAGCGAGTGGGATACAACGGCCTTCATAGGCTACGCCCACCACCAGCACACCGAAACGCGCCTTCAGTTTGGTCTCATCGACTACCAATACGAGCGATTTGAGCTTCAAGGAGCGCACCACGCTCGCCGTCCACTGACTGAAAAAGGTTTGCATATCCCAGCTTGTGGCCACAAAGCGCTGCAAACGGCGCCTTTGGCTAGCAGCGTCTCCCGACACACATCCAGCAATACGGCGAATATGACTGCTATGGGACAACGCGACACCGACACTAAATCGACTGACATTCGTCTGAAAATGCCGACTAAATCCGGTCCACTCCTTGCTCACTTTACCCATCCACTGATATAGTTTTCTTTGGTTCATCTCGCGCACCTTTTTTGGGTTTCGTCACCTAAAGTGTGCCTGATGAACCTTTTCTTTTCTACTGTCGCCCCCTCAGCCCATGAGGTGGAAGGACTGAAGATGGGGGTCTAGCTGTTGCTGTGACCTTAAGGCTGGGCCATAATATGCGGACTGTTTGCCGGAAGTCGCAGGACGCGCCCCACAATGCCTTATCAGGTCGAAAAAACGGTCTTCATTAGCTATCGCCGCACGAATATCTTTCACGCCCGCGCGATTTTCCAGAATCTGCGTGCCAACGGCTACGATGTGTTCATGGACTACGAAAGCATCGATTCCGGCGCGTTTGACCAGATCATCCTCAATCAGATAAAGGCGCGTGCGCACTTTTTGGTGCTGCTGACGCCCAGTGCCCTGGAACGCTGTTCCGAGCCAGGAGACTGGCTGCGACGGGAAATCGAAACGGCTATCGAAGAGAAGCGCAATATCGTGCCGCTGTACTTCGAGGGCTTCGACTTCGCTGATGTGCAGAAGTATCTGCCGCCTCATTTGCATGTATTGGGCACATACAATGCCCTACGCATTCCATCTGATTACTTCGACGAGGCCATGGCGCGCCTGCGTGACCGTTTTTTGAATAAGCCGCTGGAGATGATCCTGCACCCGACACCTATTGCAGAAGACGCTATTATTGCGCAAAAAATCGCCCAGCAAGCCGCCGAACCCGCTATTGTTGAAGAAGAACTCACGGCCTCAGAATACTTCGAGCAGGCCTTCTCCGCCCATCAGATGGGGGACTTGCAAACCGCAATCCGGGACTATACACAAGCCATCCATCTGAACCCTAGCGATGCCAAAGCCTATAATAATCGTGGTGGCGCATACAATATACTCGGCCAGAACGCGCAAGCTATTGCAGATTTCGACAAGGCCATCGCGCTCGACCCCAATTATGCCCATGCCTACAGCAATCGCGGCAAGGCATATCGTGAGTCAGGCGATATTGAACAGGCCCTAACAGATTACAGTGCGGCCATCTCGCTAGACCCTCACTATCCTCAGGCCCATTACAATCGGGCCATCACCTATTACATACTGGGACAGTACCCGCAATCCCTGGCGGACTACGAAGCCGCCATCCAATACAACCCACAGGATGCGGATTACCACTACGGGGCAGCCCTGGTCTGCGACAAAATAGGGGATCGCACTCAGGAAATTGCACACTATGAAGCCTGTCTGCAAATCGACCCAGATTATGAAAACGCGCGCAACAACCTGGAAATCACGAAACGTCAGCAAGCACGAGGCGAGTAAATTCCTCTCTGTGCTGCTTTGTATGGAATCCATTACCGCAAGAGCAAAAGCAAAACACAAAGGCACGAAGGACACAAAGGCATAGAGAAGCTCTATTGCCGTGATTTTAAGGCTGGGTCATAATATGTAAACTGTTTGCCAGCACCCGCAGGACGAGCCACACGATGCCCTATCAGGTCGAAAAAACGGTTTTCATCAGCTACCGTCGTACAAACATCTTCTTCGCAAGAGCGATTTTCCAGAGCCTGCGTTCAAATGGTTACGATGTTTTTCTAGACTATGAAAGCATTGATGCAGGTGCATTTGGTCAAATCATACTTAACCAGATAAAGGCCCGTGCGCACTTTTTGGTGCTGCTGACGCCCAGTGCCCTGGAACGCTGTTCCGAGCCTGGAGACTGGCTACGGCGTGAGATCGAGACGGCTATTGAGGAAAAGCGTAATGTCGTGCCACTGTACTTCGAGGGCTTCGACTTCGCTGAAGTAAAGAAATATCTACCGAATCACTTGCACATCCTGAGTAACTACAATGCGTTGCGCATTCCCTCAGATTATTTCGATGCTGCCATGGAGCGACTGCGCAACCATTTTTTGAACATACCACTTGAGTTGGTTATTCATCCTACCCCTGCTGCTGAGAAGCCAATCGTTGAGAAGAAAACTGCTCAACAAGCAGCAGAACCTACCGTTGAAAAAGATAAATTGACCGCTTCAGAGTACTTCGAGCGTGCAAATCAAGCAGCAAATAATGGTGATAATAAGTCAGCCATACATGATTACAATGAAGCCATTCAACTAGACGCGAGTAATTACTACTATTTCAACAATCGAGGTGTGGCTCACCGATATATTGGTAATTACAGTCTAGCAATCTCAGATTATGAGAAAGCTGCAAAGATCAATTCAGAAATTCCGAATGCTTTTAATAATATTGGGGATGTTGAATTAATCATGGGTAACTATGAGCGAGCGATTGAACATTTCAATAGAGCGATAGAGATTGATTCAAACGAATATGTTTATTTCAAGAATCGTGCAGAAGCATATTCTGCTATAGCAGAATATGCCATGGCTCTTGAAGACTATGAAAAAGCTATGGAATTATCTTCATCTGACTCTGCCACTATTGCAGGCTTAGCTACAGTACAGTTCACATTAGGCCATATCGAAAGTGGGGTTTCGATATGGCGAGGTCTAGTTTATGAAAATATCAATCATCTTGATGCTGACTGGGTTGGTAGAAGATATGATTGGCCTCCAACCTTAATTGAAGAAGCACACACATTAATTAAGACGCTCAAAGATACTGACAACACTTGATCAATTTCTGTCAGTTTCTTGCTTTGATATCTATTGACACTACCATCTGCGTTATACTGGGTGCAGAAGAATCCAGCCCAGCGGACCGAATACCTCATGCTCAAAGATATGCCGCGCGATGTGGTCATCGCCAGCAAGCAAAAGCATCTCATAGTCCAGCAACAGCACACGCCGGAATCTGCATTACGCGATCTGGCGCATATGCAACCGCGTCCGCTGTATATCGATTGGGAGCCAGCGCCGGTAGTGATTGCGTATATCACGCGCAGCCAGATTTACGACCCCATCGGCACAGCTATTGCTTGCCTGCATTACGGCGCGGATGCCATCGCCTTCTACACGGATCATACGGTGTACAACCAGGCCAATGCCGACCTCGACCTGCTGACCAGTGCCCTGCCTGAGACGCCGATCATCACCTGCAATTATCTGCTGGATGCCTATAGCGTGGTCGAAGCACGGGCAGCCGGAGCCAGCGCCATCTGGGCTTACAGCGATCTGCTGCCGCCGGACGAGGTGCTCACGGTGGTCAGCACAGCCCAACGCTGGAAGATGCCCGTTTATCTGCAAATTGGGCCGGAAACGGACCCGCAGTTTGTCGATGATCTGGCGCCGCATGTACTGTGCTACGATGGCCCCATCAGCGCCCTGGACGATGTGCGTCAGTCGGTATCGGCAGCCTACCGGGTGATGCCTGCCCAGGTATGTGAGCATCGCAGCGAGGTCGAACAGGCCTTTGAGCAGTCCGCAGCGGCGGTGCTGGTCGCAGCCAAGCTGTTTGAAGACATGCGCTTTGTCAATCGGCTGGCGGAACTGCGCGGTTAAGATTTCTCGTTACTGCGCTTGCCCTGCGTAACGAATGGGATTACAACAAACCTATCCGTAAAGCGCACGGAATGAATCTCATGACCATTCGCATTGGTTGGGGGGACGCGGACAAAGCCTATATCTACGTGCAGTTCATCGGCTATTGGACGCTGCAAGAGTATGATGCCGTCTGCAAAAAGTGGAGCGAGTTGATCCAGCAGGTGGATGCCCCGTTAAGTGTGATCGCCAATTTCGCCGACAGCCAGGGCACGCCGCGCGATGCATGGCGACATGTCGCGCAATCCCTGCCATCATTCATGGAAAAAGGCGAGATTATTATCATCCTGGGGATGAGCGCTGTACTTGATGCGTATAATCACCTATCGATGTCCATATCACCGGAAACGGCAGAGCGAATCAAGACCCTACCCACGCTACTCGCAGCCCTCGATTATCTGAAACAACACAAGCATTAACTACGCTGAGGTACTAGTCCTGGCGGGTTGAGGCCACCCGGTGTTGATTCTCCAGATAGGCGATCAGGCGCTCGATGTCTTTCTGGGCGATTTTCTCATCAAAGTGGAATTTAGGCGGCGGCGCTTTCATGGCGCTCAGGTCATGGTAGAGATCATCAAGCTTGCCAGTACTCATCAGCAAACACAGCCGATGCCCACTCTTCACGATCAGTTCGATGCAATTATAACGATCACGGGTAGCCATATTCACCTGACCGATGAAGTGGCTCGGCAGAGTAGCAGGCTGGTATTTCTTCTTGTGAGGGCTTAGCACCAGACGATAATTGGTGACGATAGCGCTCAGCGGCATTACCGAGGGCATCCAATGACCTTCAAGGGAGCGCTCAAGAACACCAACGGTATACTGGCCCAGGGGTCGTTCGCCATCCAGCAAATTTGATTCTTCTGACACGAGGCATTTTCCTATCTGTACGCGATCTATACCGCGCATGCTTTGGTGATTTGTCTTTCGGCGGACGAGTTGAGTTAATACTGCTTCATATTGTATGTCATTCTTATGCTAAATAGCCATAAAGTCCTGCAAAAATTCTGTAATTAGCTAAGAATTTACTCATTTTGAGTGCAACAGTTCCGTATAGAGGCCCTCTTATGGCCTCTTATGACAGCTTATTCGTTTGTTTTTTGTTATAAAACGACGCTGATTTCCCTACGTTGCTTCTCTAATCCTGCCGAAAAATAGCAATTCTGTTATAATAATGCTCAGCGTAAACGAGCATAGGAGGTACGACCTTGCCAGAAATGCAACCCTTACGCCCGTGCCCACACTGTGAGCAAGAACTCCCAGAGGCGGCTTTTCACTCGGACGATGCAATGTTCTGCAAGCGCTGCACTCGTGAAGTCACGGACATCATCCGCAAAAAGTATGGCGTCATCGAAGCAGCATTATTCCGCGCCAAACTCCGCAAATCAGCCCGAACGATGAAAACCAAAGGCTTACCAGCCGTCCACGCCGCCGCGGGCGATTGACCTCCTACTTATTAATTAGAATATCCTGCTTTCACGTTGGTGGACCCACCACGGGATATGCATGTTTTGATAAATTAAGCCTCACACCTGGTGTGGGGTTTTTGCATTTAAACACTCGCCAGCCACAGCAGCCGGAACAATCCTGAACAATCCAGCGTCTATACTACATCATCCAAGATGAAGGATAGCTCATGAAAAACGCAACAGGTTTGACGTTTCTCAGTTTACTGCTGGCCGTTTTTATGACAACGGGCTGCGGCCTGATTGAGTGGATGCGTCCCGCTACCCAGCAGCCGATCATCACCGACCAGGCAGGCATGATTATCTTCGATGCTGAGGAAGACAGCACTATGCTGCGTGAATACAATTGGCTGTTTGAAGAAGGCACACAATTCTGGACACCCACACGCGACGATGTGCTGACACTCAATGCCAGCGCCCAGGAATTTTTGCGAACTGGCCCCGCCGCTGATTTCCACCCCGATTTATGGGAACGCTACAATGACTATTGGCGGCAATATGTGGGATTTTTCCGGGATGGCCAGCGCTTGATCTACGCCAATTATTTCTGCCGAGCGGAAGAAGGCTGGCTGGATATGCTGGTCGAGGTGATGGACGGGGGCAATTGCTACTTCCAACTGACTTATGATGTAGATAGTGGCGAATTCGTGAGTTGGTATGTGAACGGCGAAGCCTAGCCCTATCGTGACATACCTAATATGACATTCAACATGCGCAGGCTGTAGCACGCTGTACTACCCTGATAGATGCTACCTGGGTAACAATAATGACAAGTCATGTTACAGGGGGCATCATGGCAAATTCCAATGGGCGCAAGGGACGGCGCAAGCGGCGCGACGTCTTCGACGAGCGCATGCTGATCGTGCCGTTTGGCATCATGTTTATCCTGTGGATCGTGGCGGCTGTGGCATGGCAGCAAGACGCCAGCCGACTGCTGGTCGCGTTTCTCGTCTATGTGGGCCTGTTTGTTGGCGCAGGCATCGGCACCTATATCGCCCTTGACCAGAATCGGCGCGACCTGGGACGGCGGCTCATCATGGTCATGATGGGCGGCTTGCTGCTGGTGATCGCCGTGTTTAGCGACCACGGCAACATGCAAATCGAGGGCCTGTTCTGGGCGTTCATCGCTGGGATTGGACCGTACATTCTGCTGCATTATGCCCTGGCCAAGCTGGTCGGACCGCTGATTTTCGGGCGCATCTGGTGTGGCTGGGCCTGCTGGTTCGGCATGATCTTCGACCTGATGCCACACCAACACAGCCGCTTCCGCTTGCCGCCACGCTGGGGCTGGATTCGTTACCTACATTTTGTGGCCAGTTTTGTGCTGGTAGCCGTTCTGTGGTTGAGCTTCAACTATGATGGCGCGCTGGGACGCAACGGCCTAATCTGGTTCATTAGTGGGCTGCTGCTGTACTACGTGATGGGCATCGGGCTGGGCTTGATCGTGCACGACAACCGCGCTTTCTGCAAATACTTGTGCCCGATCTCCGTGCCGCTGAAAGCCACCTCGCGCTTTGCGCTGCTTAAAGTGGCGGGAAATAAAGAGGCCGAGTGCGAGAAGTGCAACGTCTGCGTGGAGATGTGCCCGATGAATATCGACATCCCCAAGTACATCAAGAATGGCCAACGGGTGCTCTCGACCGAGTGTACGCTGTGCCTGACGTGCATCAACCTGTGCCCGGATGACGACCTATGGCTGTCGTTCGGCCTGGACATCGGCGGCAAAGAGCACATCGACTATATACCGCCGCGCAGCCGCATGAAGCCAAAATCGACCTGAGTATTGTCCTCGCTAACCGGAAGAAGGACATTCATCACTGTCCCTTATACGTCATATTACGTATCAATATAGTATCCATCGACGCTCCCATTGTGCATTTCTCAAAAATAGTTCCAAAAATAAGATTATTTGATTTGAAAGGACCTCTTCATGTCTCTTCGATTAGATGAAATGAAAGAGATCGCTCGGCGCTTTGTGATCGAACCGTGGGAGCATGGCCATGTCGATGTGCTCGACGAGGTGTGTGCACCCAATTATAAAGTTGGCCACGATGGCGACATTCAACAACTGAAAGACGCCATCCTGAAAACCAGAGTTTCCTTTAAGAACTTGAAAGTGACTATTCACGATATGGCTGCTGAAGGGGATCTGGTCGCTTATCGGTGGACGATGACTGGCATTTTTGAGAAGGCTTTCAACGGCGTAGCACCAACCGGCGAAGAAGCCAGCAACACAGGTATCACCATCCTGCGTTTTGAGAATGGCAAAATTGTCGAAGATCAATATGAATCATCTTCTGATGGTGTTGAGACCCCATCTACTTGACCGAATGCGCTGCTAAGCGCCCAATACAATCGAGGCTTCTGACTAGTGGAAGCCTCTTATTTTTACCACTGGGCTGATCACACTCTCCACTCTAGGCTGCTCCTGCCTGTAAAATAGGGTTTTTCTGTCTTGAAAGGGCCACTGATGCAGGCAGCCGACTACCAAGCATTTACCAACCAATTGACGCAAAACCTCCAGGCTGACCCGCGCGTGGTGGGATTGGTGCTGGTTGGATCAACCGCCAACCAGAGCCACGCCCCGGATGCGTGGTCGGATCATGATTTTTTCGCTGTCACGGAAAGCGGCGTGCAGGAGCAGTTCCGCACGCAGTTTGATTGGCTGCCGGACCACGAGAATATCGTGCTGACGGTGCGCGAAACCGAACACGGGCTGAAAATTCTGTATCAAAGCGGGCATCTGCTGGAATGTGCCATCTTCGATCTGGATGAAATCGGGTTGGCGAAGGTCAACGACTATAAAGTGGCCTTTGATCGCGGTGACGTAACAGAACGCGTTGAGCGGATCGCTGTGCCCAATGCGATCCTCGCGCCTTCGCCTGCGAGCATCCAACGTGACCTGGGCATGGTGCCGTGTTTGCTGCTGGTTGGGGCAGGACGGGTGAAACGCGGGGAGGCCATCAGCGGCCAGGTCTTCATTCGCTCCCATGCGGTCAGCCATCTGCTGACGCTGTTAGCCCATCACCTGCCATCCGACAACAAAGCCACGCTCGACAACCTCGACCCATTCCGGCGCTTTGAGCAGGTCTTCCCGGAAGTCGGCCAGCAAATCAACGCCGCCCTATCACGGGAACCCATCGCGGCTGCATTGGGCCTGCTGGCTGTCTATGAAGCGTATCTCAGCGATAGTGACGGCTATCCAGCACAGGCAGTCGAAGCTGTGCGTGACGTCCTAAAAAACATGTTGTCCGACTAACGGCACTCATCAAAGGCGTGCAGGTCGATCAACCACAGGCCACTATTGCGACCATTGGCCGCCAGTGCCAACGTATTGGATTCCGGCGAGAGGAAAGTCCAGGCGCGTTCGTCATCTGCCAGGGAAATCGGCAGCGGCGTCAGGGTATGAAGTTCGTCTTCCTCACGGTAGAAGCACTGCAAACTGGGTTGGCCATCGATGTCGCGCACGATGTAGATATAGCGCGTGTCGTTATCTTTGCGGAAGTAGGCTGGAGCCGGATAATTGTTGCCAGGGATGTCCTCGGCTTCAAACATGAATTCCAGCGAACCATTCACGACCGAGCGGAAGTAGTAGCCTGTCACATCCTCGCCCGTGGTATTGGAGTATGTCCCGGTGATGATGACGCGCTGGCCATCGTCAGTCAGGCCGGGAACCGTCTGCGAGGGGTCCTGATTTTGCAACGGACCGCTAATCATGGCACCATCGGCGCGGGCAGTCAGGTAACGGACAGGCTCTCCAAAGGCCCCAAAATAGTAGGCGACGAAATTGGCAAGCGGCGACCAGACAAAACCCTGCAAGCTGTACTGATACAGGTTGGTATTGACCACGCGCTTGAACGAGCCATCACGCTCCGAGGTAATTAGCGTGTGCAGGTCGGTCTGGTAGACGATGCGCGGCGTCTGAGTCGGGAAGGTCAGGAAGGAGTTGTAGTAAAGCTGGGGGTCCAGCTCACGGCTTTGCGTCACCTGCGTGATGCCCGTCTGACGCAGCATGGCATCGGTGACGTACTGCGCGTTGGGGCTGGCATCAAGCGCTTCGGTTTCGCCTGTTTCCAGGTCATAACGGAACCAATCATGCTCACTGAAGACATCACCATCACAGCCGACGCCATAACGCAGGCTTGTTTCGCTCTCCCACTCGACCAGCACCACTTCGCGGTCGCTGGCCTGGGTGATGCCTGTCGTATCGAGGTCCCGTGTGCCTGTGTCGTCGGTTTCCTCGGCTTCTATGAAGAACTCGTATTCATCCGGCTCACCCTCAGCGAATTGGTCCAGGCTGGCTTCAAAATAGCGCGATGCCCCTGGTGCGATAGCCACATCGGTCAGGGCCACGCCACACTGGTTGGTCAGGTAGCCAAAGGCCTCACCGATGACCTCGCCCTCATCGTCAAGCACATCCGCGAACAGGGTCAGGCTGCTATAAGCGACCTCGCTTGTGTTTTCGATCATGCCCGTTAGCAGCGTGGTTTCCTGGCCGAAAGCATCCAGCCGTTCGACCAGGCGCGTTTCGGTCACGACCAGGTCATCAGTCTGGGCATGGGTGGCCAGCGGGGCAGCAATCAAGGCCATCAGCAAAAGGAGCAGCGTAAGCGATCTAAAGAGCATGAGCATTGTCCGTGGAAATTGGTCTACAGGTCATAGCGTGCGCAATCGCAGGCAGTATACAATGGGGATTCCGGCTTGCCTACACAGACCCACATCGTACCCGGCCATCGTTCTAGCTATTTTTGCACAGGAAGGCCCCGGACAGAGGCCGCCACGCTACAGAGAAAGGACGTGCGATTGACCGCACTCGCAGCCGCACCCATGGAACATAAACGTCCACCTATTACCCGCCTCATTCGGTTTACCCTGCTCTTCATCAGCACGTTAGGCGCCATGCTCGGCTCCTTGATTACGCCCATCTTGCCTGCCATGCAGCGCGCCTTCGCCACGGAAGACCCGGATGGGCTGATGGTCAAGCTGGTGCTGACCATTCCGGCGCTGTTCATCGTCATTGGTTCACCGATTGCCGGGGCAGTGATTGATCGTTATGGGCGCAAACCGTTGCTGATGGTGGCGACACTCGTCTATGCGCTGTCGGGGGCCTTTGGCTACTTCGCAGCCGATTTGACACTGCTGCTCATCAGCCGCGCCATATTGGGGTTGGCAGTTGGGGCCATCATGACCACGGTGACAACCCTCATCGCGGACTATATGGAAGGCACGACGCGCAGCCAATTCCTGGGGTTGCAGGCGGCGGTGATCGGGTTCAGCGGCACGCTGTATCTGATCGGTGGCGGGATGATGGCTAGCGTCAGTTGGCGGCTGCCCTTCATCGTATATGCAGGCACGCTGATCCTGGTGCCGATGATTATCTGGATTCTATTTGAGCCTGATCGCAGCCCAGAAGCAAACGCGAATCAACAAGCCATCGACCCACAGAACATACCCATTCGGCTGATCGTCTTCATCTATTTATTGGTCATCTTCGTGCAGATCACGTTTAACCTGATGCCCGTACAGTTGCCGTTCCATCTGGACACGCTGTTTGGGGAATCCAGCAGTGATAGTGCGATAGCGGTGGCGGCCATGACCTTCGCCTTTGCCATTGCATCCTGGGTGTTTGGCATTCTGGATCGTCACTTTACGAACATGACGATTATCATCGCGGGTCTGATACTGACAGGCGTTGGCTATCTGATCGTCAGCCAGAGCATTACCTGGCCCCCGATCTTGTTGGGGCTAGTGATCGCGGGTTTCGGTAACGGGTTGATTATGCCCAATGTGGTGGTCTGGTTAGCCAATGAAACACCGACCGCCGTGCGTGGGCGCGTCCTGGGGGGCAATACGCTGGCTATCTTCCTGGGGCAGTTCATCTCCCCGGTGATCGCCCAACCCTTCATCGTGTCCATCAGCATCCCTGGCCTGATTGCCATTGCGGGTGTCTTGTTGGTCGCGCTGGGCGGCGTGTTTTGGGTCTATAACCGCTTGGTGTTCAAAGGAAGCTAGGTGGCACACGCCGCTATTGCGTAGGTGGCAATCCCCTCCAAAGCGGGTAAAATCGAACAATAACAGGGTGCCGATTTATCGTGCGCATCTGACTTGATAACACGGTTTTCGCAGTGCTGCGCTTGATACGGCGCAGGCATCACATGGGGAGGGCTTTATGATAGCAAAGCGGACGGGATTTGTGTCTCTAGGGTTGATGATTGGCCTGGGCGTGTGTTTATTCGCCCTGGCAGTGCTAATGCCCATGCCGCTAGCGGCGCAGGGCATCGCCACCAATACACCGCCACCCGCGCCCCCGACCGCCAACGCCCCCATGTTTGCGACCAATACGCCGCCCTCGGAACCGGCTTTCATCAGCCCGAATACGCCCGTGCCTACGGCAGTGATTCCGCAGCCGCCATCGGCCCCACTGGATAATTATGCGCTGCGTCTATGGCTGGAAGGTGATGTAGTTGATCTCGCCTTGGAGCAGATCGACGCCCTGGACAGCAGCGATATGGACACCCAACGCGCCGTTCAGTTGACGCTGTACGAACTGGGCCGACGCTTCCCCGGTGCGCCTAACAGCGCAGCGGACCTCGACCGCTTGATTGAGGCAGTGCTGGCAGCACCCATTGGCAGCGTCGATATGCGCCCGCTGGTGCATCCCTATATCGAAGCGGCCCTCAACCAGAATGGCACCGCAAGCGATTTCTCGGTTGGCAATTTCAACGTCAGCGTGACGGGTGCCAATCTGGATGGGCGCGCTGGCCAGGATGCGGTCCTGCAAATCACGGCACTGGCCAATGAAGGTGCAGTCGTGCAGTATGACGAAATCGTGTTGGCGACCCAGAATGAAAGCGGACAGTATCAAATTTTGCCGATTGGCTATGAGCTGCCTGCGGTTCCGTTTGGCAGCACGCGCCTGGTGCGTTTGCAGCGTGTGGCCGATGTCAACCGTGACGGACTCGACGAAGCGATCATCGAAGTGCAGGATGATGGCCCCGGCATCCACATGTATATCGTCGCCGCCCGCAACAATCAGGCTACTGATCTGGTCATGCCGGGTGAGGAAATCCGCGTCGGTGAATTCGTTGATTGGCCTGTGACCAACCCGGAAATCGCCAACCCAGAACTATCGGTCATTGAAGTCGCCACCGTGTCAGAATCCCCAGATTGGCCGTGCTTGGCACAAATCCCGGTGACATGGACCTATACCAACAATTTCTACCGCCCCTCGACGGCGCTCAATGCGCAGATGGCCAACCAGGACAGCCTGGGCTGCCATCTGATGGCAGAGGAACCTATCCTGGCGAATGAACCCAACGTAGCCATTGACGTGATTAACTCCGCGTTGGAGCAGTATGGCTTCGATGTAGCAGGCGGTCAGCGGGCGCTGATGGTGCTGGCGATGGCTTATACCATCAACGGCCAGCTAGACGACGCCATGGCCATCGCGCAGTCGGTCGCGCCAGTGGGCGGCGGTGATAGCTGGATCGCCCAGCAAAGCCAAGCCCTGCTGAATTCAATCGCTGTGCCTAGCAATACCGCCCTCGACATCTGTGAGGCGCTGGTCGCTGCGGGTGAGGCCCCGGCCTGTGATACGGATGCCGTGCTGGCCTTCTACTTCACACGCGTCACGCTCAGCACAGAGCAAGACCTGGCTGTGCAGTTGAATGCGGTCAACCTACCTGTGGTGGAAGTCGTGCCTATCACCGAACTGGGCCGCGCCAATAGACTGGCCGTGCAGTTCGACATCATTGGCACAAGTTGGTGGGCCTTCGCGCCGGATGCCCGCTCCCTGACCTACAGCGCGGAAATCAGCGAACCACCGGCTGGCTTTGAAGTCGTTCAGCCGCGCTCGACCATCCTGGAAGTACCTGATTCGGTATACGAAGCGCTGCTGGTCGATAATGATCCGGCCAATGCGCTCAACATTCTGGATACGCTGGTGGCCAATAATCCGAATGCCAGCTTGACGCCGGAAGCGCTGTTCATCCGGGCGCTGTGCTACGACCTGCTCGGCAGCCGCGCCGATGCCCGTGTCGCCTACTATGACATCTGGTCGCGCTACCCAATGACGCTATGGGGCCAACTGGCAGGCAAGCACCTGGAATTACGGTAATCTCAAGCAAATTCAGGGGAATTTAGGGGAAACGGCTCGAAATGGGCCGTTATCTTCTTAATACTTTCTGTACAAAAGGGTTTGACCCCGAAAATAATTTATGATATATTCTGCTTAGTGGTCAGGCGTGAGCCTTTCTCCCTATTACCCTGCAACGTATGATAAAGTATATCACCCGTGCTTAACTGCGTCTCACTCATCGGGACGCCCACAGCCTACCCTAAACAATGCCTATGAACCGGAATTTTACCGGCTAACCAACTATCCTTTAGTCATGCTGCCCCAAACAGCAATTAAGGTGCGCGCGCCTTAGCGCCAATACCGGAGACCTAATACATATGGACATAGCCCAACTCGAAGGCAAATCGCTGACCGAACTGCGTACTATGGCGCGTGAACACGAAGTGCCGCGCTTTAGTCGTTTAAAGAAAGATGATCTGATCATCGGCTTGCTGCGCGTAGAAGCGGAGCGTCACGGCCATCAACTGCGTGGCGGCGTGCTAGAAGTTGTCGATGACGGCATCGGCTTTTTGCGCAGTGACAATTACCTACCCGGCGTCAATGACATTTACGTCAGCCAGTCGCAGATCAAGCGCTTTAACCTGCGCACCGGCGACATGGTTATCGGCCAGGTACGTTCTCCAAAAGACAGCGAGAAGTACTACGGCCTGCTGCGCGTGAATGCGGTCAATGGCCTCAACCCGGAAGATGTCAAACGGCGGCCCTATTTTGAAACGCTGACCCCCATCTTCCCGGAACGCGGCTTTAACCTGGAAACACGCCCCAACATTCTCTCCACCCGTTTACTCAATTTGATCGCTCCTGTCGGCTTTGGCCAGCGTGGCCTCATCGTTTCACCGCCGAAATCCGGTAAAACGACTGTGCTCAAGGACATCGCCAACGCCATCAGCCAGAATTACCCGCAGGTCCACCTGATGGTTGGCCTGATTGGTGAACGTCCTGAAGAAGTGACCGACATGGACCGCAGCGTGGATGCCGAAGTCATCGCCTCGACATTTGATGACCCGGTGACACATCATGTGCGCGTAGCGGAAATGGCGCTGGAGCGGGCCAAGCGGCTGGTCGAACTGAAGCGGGATGTGGTGCTGCTGCTGGATAGCGTCACCCGACTGGCACGCGCTTATAACCTGGTCGTGCCCACCAGCGGACGTACCCTGTCCGGTGGTCTGGACCCGGCAGCTATCCATCCGCCGAAGCGCATTTTTGGTGCAGCGCGTAATGTGGAAGAGGGCGGCAGCCTGACCATCGTCGCCACCTGCCTGGTCAATACGGGCAGCAAGATGGACGATATGATTTATGAAGAGTTCAAGGGTACGGGCAACATGGAACTGCACCTGAGCCGCCGTTTGCAGGAACGCCGCATTTTCCCGGCGTTCGATGTTGGCCAGAGCAGCACCCGCCGCGAAGAAATGCTCCTCGGTCCGGATGTGCTGCAGCGCGTCTTCACCATGCGCCGTATGTGGAACCATCTGGTGGATACCACCGATACGGGCGAAGTTGGCGCGACCGAGCAACTGCTCAACAGCTTCCGTATGTACCAGACCAACGAGGACTTCCTCAACAATTTGCCAGGGGCCACCAACGGCGTCGGCGAACGGTCCGTGTACTAGGGCTAGGCCCTCCTCACCCTCAATTCCTCTCCCACAGGAGAAGGAATTCAAAGCGAAAGCAAAAAGCACGCCCATCAGGACGTGCTTTTTTGATTGCTGTTTTTCGCTAAAAGGGAACTATTCCTCTTTTTTCTTGCGCTTGTCTTCATCCATTGCGCTCGAGAACGCCACGCCCATCGCCACGCCGAGAGCGATCCCCACAGCGATATTCCCCAGGGCCACGCCGAGGGCAATACCCACGCCCATGCCCAGAGCTAAGCCCTGAGGATTCATGTCTGCATCTGAATTTTTCTTCTTCATGTGATAGTCGCCTTGTTTGATGTCTATGCTATTCAGTGTATCAAACAGGCGACCGCCCCGGTCCCCGAAAGATTGGGGGTTTGCTACATGAGTTGCAAAGAGCGAAAAACATTGTAATTATCAATTAGCTAGAGAGGTTCACTTCTTAGATAAGACAGGAATTTTCTAGCGTACTTCACTGATGCGAAGCCATGCCCAACAGACCCAAGTACACACAACAATGTCACAGCATAACTGGAAAGCGGACTTCCCATAGTTCCTTCAATTGAGCTAGAAGGTTTATATTCTAAGTAGGTAATGTCAATTGAGGTTCCTAACTGAACCTCTGAACAATTTTCGTACGCAAACTGAGCCAGCCATGTATCAAAGTAAATTTCACGATTCACTGTGTAACTATACGTGACAAATGCATGGGGTTTTGAACGCCCAGCTACCATCTCACAATTTGTGATCGTTGCTAAGGTGCTAACGCCATACTCACTAAATGAGTATGCAAATTCGGCCATTGAATAGGAAAAAATTCCAAAAACAAGGCTTCCCAAAAAGAACCCTACAGCCATGATAGCTGTGAACAATAGCTGAAACTTCGCATTGAAAGTGAACATAAATAGCTCGCATCGACTAAGTTAAGCAGACTTGTTTTCTAGATCAGAATTGAAGATAGAGTCCAAATTTGCATTACTTCGTACTTAACAAAGTATGAAAGCTTCACAATAAAGATTACCAAAATCTCAGCTTTACGAACCCACAATAATTGGGGGATCAGTAACTTCGAGAATCATTAGCCAAGCATGGAACATATTGGAAAAAATGTGCAGCAAAAAGGCGCGGTATGTCGCGCCTCTAGCGTTCATCACATGATTAGTTTGCTGGCGAGTGCCTAAGCCTGGTCGGATTCCATGTTCTGGCCCATTGCGATACCAAAAGCGACACCCATGGCAATGCCCATACTCATGCCGATCCCCATATTGCCAGTGGCAACGCCCACACCAGCGCCAATCGCGAGGCCAATCGCCATACCAGCGGGGTTAAGTTTCTGTTCGGACTTTTGCTTCTCCATTGTGCGCCTCCTTATATACTTGCCCTAGTATGGCAAATTAATATAAGCCAACCTTTAATGGCGTATCGGTATGCCGAAGGAGCGACCTAAGAAGGAGAGACGATCACCTGGTGCCAGTCGATATTCCGGGTGATGCCCACTTTGAGGCTTTCCAGAAAGCCGAGGGCTTCCTCAATCGTATCGAAAAACTCGGTCTTGGTGGTGGCTTCCAGCGACATGCGGCGGAAGCTGCTGACCATAATGCGGCTGATGGGATCATTGCTAAAAGCGGTTCCGCCGCCGTAGTTGGGATGCTTGGTGAGGTCGCTCATTTGCTCCAGGGTATCCGCCGAGATAATGCGTCCCTGGCGCAGGTCGGAGATGTAGTAGAGGGGGTTTTCGGCTTCATCAAGCTGCTGGCGATGTTCGGCTAAGAAGCGGCGTTCATCGTCTTCTGAGGGGTAGGCGTGCCAAGTCACCAGAATGAGATTCGGAGACAGATATTGACATGTGTACGCCATACGTGTCTTCTCGATGATCAGGCCAGGGCCACAATTGTCGTGTTTGTAATAACTCTATTATGTCACAAATGGCCCCACATAGTGTGATTTTTTGCTCACTTTTTGCACAAAAATGGTAAGTGACACGTAGCTATTGTGCACAATTCAAGCCAAAGCCAACCCTCAGAACGATTTTTTGCATGTGCTATAATGTCGGCGTGATTGAATGATCTGAAATGAGAGTGACCGATGGCCGACAATGCTACCCTGACCCACGATGATGTCCGCGCCATTGCGGACCTGGCACGCTTACAACTCAGTGATGAAGAAGTCGCTAAATACGCCGAGCAGCTCTCAGCGATTTTGCATGACTTCCAGAAGTTACAAGCGGTCGATACGTCGCACATCGACCCGATTGCCTCAGTGCTGCCCCTAAAATCGGTCATGCGGGAAGATACGCCCCTGCCAGCCCTCAAGCCAGAGGATGCCGTCAGCAACGCACCTGACAGCGACGACGACCAGTTCCGGGTAAAAGCCGTTCTCGACGGCGACGGGTCGGCTTAGGCCCACCCTGCGCGGCTAATGCCTACCCTGCCCGATTCATTCCGCGACCTGCTGCTGCCGGAAACGCGCGCGTTTGTCGTGCTGCATACCCAATCCGAAGATGGCGACCCGCTGCTGACGCCGATGTGGTTCAGCATGGAGGATGACACGCTGCTGCTCAATTCCACGCCGACCACACGCAAGCACAAAAACATCCTCGCTAACCCCCATATTCGCTGCCTGATCTTCGACCCCGGCAACATGTACCGCTACCTGGACATCACGGGTACGGTCGTCGACATCACCCAGCAAGGGGCCAACCTGCACAATCAATTATTGGCACAAAAATACGATTGGGATGATGGCACGTTCGGGGAAAATCGGTTGATTTATCGCGTTCGCATCGACCGCGCAAAAGGGATCGAATAGCTAGCTTTTCACCCTAAGAATACCATTTTGACGTACAATAGAGCTAGCTCGTTGGCTGAACAACTGTATCCATATCAGCAGCGAGGCATTGCCATGTATTCGATCAACCTGGAAGCCATCTCTCTCGACGAATTCGCAGAAATTACATCAACAAAGTATCTCATCCCTGGCCGACGCATCCTACTTGATCACCTGCTAAGCGTCATGCAGCATCTAAAAACTCAGAACATCCAACATCTAGCAAGCCTAAAAAAGCTGCTGGGCGACAAAAAGACTTACACACACATGGCAGAAGACCTCGGCGTCAGCGTTGAGTATCTCACTGTCCTCAATCGGGAAGTTAACAGCTATGAGTCGAAACCGATTGCCTTATCTAAGCTTGACATTTTCACTGTATCAGAACTCGAACAGTTAAAATCCGCTGGATTGAGATCCACCAAGCACTTCTATGAACAGGCACTCACTGCTGACGATAGGCGTAACCTGGTTTCCCGATCTCAGTTGAATGCAGACAAAATCTTGCAGGCACTGGAACTGGCTGACCTGCTCAGGATTAATGGGGTTGGCCCCGTTTTTGCGCGCGTATTACAAGCAATGGGCATTCACAATGTGGCCCAATTTGCTCAAACGGCCCCGGAGACAATTCTTGAACGCTATATCCAATTTAGAGAAGCGAACGACCCCTCCTTGCCAAACCTCAGCATAAAGGATGTGCAATACAGTCAACGATTCTGTGGCAAACTGGATAATGACATCCAGTGGTGAAGCGGGACTAAACCTTGTTGGCTTTGTCCTCGTGGTAGACGTGTTCGACTGGGCAACGCGAAAGCGCCCCAATTTCGTCGGCAAAATCGCGAAACGGAACCAGCGCAAAGCTAACCGTTTCGTTCATGCTGTAGAGGTGGACGATACCTTCCGGCGTCCCGGGTTTGAGCACCGAATCCAACATCCCGGATAGACGTTCCACAGCCAGAACACGGCGCACGCTGCTGATGTCCAGTTTGGCCTGGACACGGTCGCCTTTGAGCATCACCAGCAGATGCGGCAGCACATACAGTTCTACGGGTTGGTTGAGGACGGTATCGCCTTGCAGCGATTGATGTGCACTGTAAGCAGGCAGCGGCCCAATCGGTTTATAAGCCAAATTGCCCACGTTGATGCGTCCGCTGTGGACCGCCTGACGCAGCACACGGACCAGCAGGCCCATTTCCATCTGCGGTAGGTGCAATGTCAGCAGATGCCAGCGACGGTCGCGTTCGATGTGCAGTGTGATCGCGGAGACATTACCCGGTTCTAAGCTGATGTCGCTCACCCACTGGATGGCCATCAGCGGGAAGTAGAGTACGCGCTGCGAACGGGCATCCTGCAAAACCAGATCGCCGTATTCGAGGTGCAATTGGGCAAACCCGCGTGACTCCCCCGGTTGGTGTGGCGTACCGAAATGATACACACCCGCCTGAGCAATGACCCCGAAGGGCTTAGGTTTGGTCGAATTGTCGTCGGCAGGGAGCAGGCGGGGGGTGGGTTTTTGGAAATGGCGCTGCTGCCAATGGGTGCGTGCCAGGGCGATCAAGCCGCCAGTTGCGAGTGTCGCCAGGGCGATCAAGCCAAATTCTAGCATCGAGGGTCCGTCATACAACTGCTGAAGTCGCCATCAGTATATCACGGCGTCAACCCAGGTCGTTACGGATAAAGTGACATCTCATATAAACCTTTAACGGTCTTGTACAGCGTTGATGGGGCTTATTATGAATCGAATCGCCTATAAAATGCCTATTCCATAACACTCTCTTTGCAAGACAAATAACGACGACACAAAATCATGGAACATTCCCATCGTTACGCGTCGCACGCTGTTGCATCCATGTGTCAAGTTCCGAACTGATTTCGGCGCTCAGTAGCAGAATTGCCAGGCTGATGAACGCCCAGATCAACAGGGCGATGACCGCACCTAGCGAGCCGTAAACCACACTGTAATTAGCAAGGGTTTCCAGATACAACGCAAACACAGCTCGGCTTACTTCCCACCCAATACTGCCAAGTATCGCACCGGGGACGATCGCTCGCCAGCGTGTCCGCGACCTGGGCACGTAGCGAAACAACAGTGACAGGGTGAGGGTATAGAGCATTAGTGGCACCAGCAACGAAACCGGGCGCATTATCGCGCTGGGATATTCTAAACTCGTCTGCGTGAACGAGCGCAGGCTATAGGTAATGATTAGCGTAGCAGCCAATAATAGCGCCAGTATGAAGATTGTCGCCACTCCGACAAGACGATTACGCCACATGGGGCGAACAGGGTTGGCTGGCTCGAAGATCGTGTCTAGCGCGACCGTCAGGTTAGAAAAGAACGAAGACGCTGCCCATAAGAACCCGGCCAATGCGACGATATTAAGCGTGGGTCCCTCACTCAAAGCGCCTTCCACACCTGAAATGATCATCGTCGGAACGTCTCCCGGAAAGAGGCGTTGCGCCAACCGTTCTACTTGCTCCTGCACGACAGTTTCACCCCAAAGCAGATTGGCCATTAATAGCAACAACAACAAAGATGGAAATAGCGACAGCAGTGCATAATACGCAAGCGCTGCTGCTCGCAATCCATCTCGCTGGTTAAAGTTCAACCAAACCCGCTTGAGAAGCCCCAAGAGGTTCAGGGGCGAGTCATTCAGGTGAGAATCGGCTGTTTCGGGTTGTTCCGGCACCAGATCGATTTCCTCGTATGGTCCTCATTAACTACGAAATACAATTATTCCCGCGGCCAATCTTTAGGCACTGACTGTGGGAAGGTACGAGCAAAGTCATCAACGGCTTGCTGACCATTGCGTGCCAACCCATCGTAAAATGCATTGCCATCACTCTCACGATATTCCACGCGCTGAACCTGGAACGGAGAAAGACGAGCGCCTGATTTACGGCGTTCTGGCAGCTTTTGCAAATATTCCAGCATATCAACCACACTGGCGACATGCGTCCAATCCGACTTGTAAAGCACAGTCCCGGTCCGGCTGAAAATCCAGGTCATGTTGGGCATGCTGCCATAAGCACGATGACAGGCCCCATCGAGCGAATCTACCAAAATGGGCCTAGCCACGCCGTACACATCCCGCAGGGCGGTGGCGTGGCGGAATTTTTGCACCATCGAGGTCAGCGGCGGGTAATTTTCGCCTGGATGCGCTTCGTTAGTATAGAGAAAGTACGATCCTATGCCTTGCGACGCAAAGCGGTCGGCAGCGGCGTTCATAGCTTCTGACGCCAAGCCGCAGTACGGTCAGGTGAAGCTACCGAACTCGATGACCGTATATTGATGCTCCTTCCAGATTTCGCTCAGATGTACCTCAGACTGGTCATTCTGGCGCCACAGCGGGAAGTCGGGCCCGGTCTCCATCAGAGGCGGACTCTGGTCGAAGTTCATCCAGGGGCTGTATTTTTCTTCACTAAATTCATCGTAGTTGTATAAGGCCAACAAATCTTTTTGGTCCATCAGGCTACCCATTTCTCTATTACACTCGGAACATAGACACCTTATGATAACGCATGTTTAAGGTCCACCAGATATGGGCCGCAGGCGTCCACCAAATTGTCGGCAGATTGCTTGTATGACTTTGTATGCTCGTAATCCACCAATTCAATCAGTGAACGTGTTTATCAGGGTGAAGTGAATTGGACATACCCAGCCACTTGAGGACAAAATCTGGCTTCTGGCAAAAGATGGAACTCAGGAGAATGAGAAGTAGCGCCATTAAAAAGTAGGGTTGCGTCAAATGATCTTCGCCAAACATCAGCGCGATGATGCCTAACGACAAGACGGGCAACACGAACATGATGGAGGCAATTGAGGAAATATCAATTTGCAGCTCATAAGCCAGACGATTCGCGCGGGTCCAGGTGATGTAACCCAGGCCATTCATAAACAGCCCGGTGGAAGCAGCAATCAATACATCGGAGAGCGTCAAACTACCGATGACGTCCAGCTCCGACAATGAGACAAGGGACATCAACAACAAGCTAAAAAGAACAGCCCTCAGCAAGAACAACCCTTGCTCATCTTTAGCCACAGTGCTGGAGAAGGCACTAAACAGGCCATAGGACATGCCCCCCATGAGTCCCCATGCAATGCCGGGGCCGTTGCTCAGGTCCAAAGACGCAAAATCACCCCGTGTGCCGACAATGATCACCGCAGCAAAGCCCATCAGGATGCCAAACTGCTGAACCAGGCGATAACTCAGAGGCCGCTTGGCTTTGCGACCAAAGATGGTCATTGTGAAAATAATGGTAAACAGGGGCCATGTATAGTTCAGCAAGACCGTTTCAGATGCCCCATCGAACTGGCGATAGCTCTGGGCCAAGGCACCCACATACACAAAATAGCCAAAAATGCCGAAGAAATAGTGACTTAATTTAAACTCGCCCAATAACTTCTTGAACAGCGCCCCGTGATAAATCGTCGCTTGATACCCCAGGAAGAAAAGCGCGGAAAATCCAAAGGTCATACTCTGTAGCAAAAACTGTGATTTGATTGAAAGCAAGCGCCCTAAAGCACCCCCAAATGACCACAAAGCGATGGTGATAAGCGCCAGTAAACCAGGCCGATCTAGGATTGTTTTTAGCATGCAATGACCTAGCCAGAATCCATATGCGGGGAGTATACATTCCTGGCTATCGATGCACAAAAGCGATGGTCTCAATTGCTATTCTGTTCGTTAAATCTCCGGTATCGCGCTAGAATGAATCGTATTACAATAATCGCGAATATGAGAACGTGTGAATTACGGGTCAGGCGAGGATGCCAGCGGCCCATCAAATTGGACCCACGAAGTAGAGGATAACCCCACATGCGTGAAATCACGGTTGCCATCGTGCAGATGAAGCCGGAGTTGGGTGAGCCAGAAGACAATCTGGTCAAAATGTCGGAGATGATCTCTCGCATTGCCTCCCAGCAAAAGGTGGACCTGATCGTCTTCCCGGAACTGATTACCAGCGGTAATGAGTTGGGTGTGCGCTTCACCGACATCGCCCAGCGTGTACCCGGCCCGACCGTCAACTTGATCGCCCAGCGCGCCAATGACTTCGGCATTTATGTCGCGTTCGGCATGGTGACAAAAGAGCGTGTGGAAAGCGTGCTATATAACTCGGCGATTCTGGTTGGCCCGGATGGTGAACTGGTCGAGACGTATAACAAAGTGCATCTACGCGGCGAAGAACGCATGGCGTTCCGCGAGGGATTTAAGCTGCCCGTCGCCGAAACAGAAATTGGCAATATTGGTCTGATTATCGGCTATGACCTGGCCTTCCCGGAAGTAGTCCGCAGCCATGCGCTGGAAGGCGCTGATCTGGTGTGCGTGCTGGCCAACTGGGAAACAGCCAATATCGACGAGTGGAAAACCTACATGCGCGCCCGCGCCTATGAAAACAGCCTGTTCCTGGCCGGGGCCAACCGCGTCGGTGAAGATGTGACGCTGAACTTCGGCGGTGAGAGCATGGTCGTCGGCCCGCGCGGCGAAATTTTCGCCAGCATGGAAGACGAAACCGACGAAGAAACGGGCGAACCGCTGGAAGGTTTCGCCGTCGCCCGCATTGACCTGGATCAGGTCCGTAAAAACCGCGAAGAGTTCCAGTTCATCCAGACACGGCAGCCGGCTGTGTATCGGGCACTGGTGCGGAAGTATTAGCATTTTCTGTAGCAAAAACGGCATGAAACAACCGCCCATCAGGGGGCGGTTGTTTTGTTGTTAACTGATGCAATTTCCCTCAACGGATGTCAATCATCGGCGGGAGCGTTTCGCGCAGGATAAACCGTTGAACAACATGTTGCACGGTGTGCGACACATACCGCACCCGGCCAATTCTAAGTCGTCGCGGGGACGTATAAGCGACCAAACACGGATCATATTGAATGCTGAACTGCCGATTCATGCGCAGCGACAGATCGGTATCTTCCCCAGAGAACATCTCCTCTGAAAAGCCACCCACAGCCATAAAGGCATCACGCTGTACAGCGAAATTGCTGCCCCACCAGAGGCTATGCCCCAGCCGATTACTAGCTGCAAGGACCCAGGTTGCCGGGTATTGAAGCGCCCAGCGGTCAATCGGCTGTGCCTCTGGCCAATACACCGGACCATACACACCGCCCAACTGGGGATTTTCATAAAAAGCACTGGCAATATGCGCCAGCCAATGGGGCGAAACGGCTGTGTCGGCATCCGTGCTGGCAATAAGGCTGCCCTGGGCGGCCATAAAGCCCATTTGCCTGGCCCTGGCAACGCCTTTCCTGGCTTCCGGAATGACGGTTGCGCCCCACTTGCGAGCGATCTTCGCTGTGCAATCGGTACTGGCGTTATCCACCACCAGAATTTCATAACGCTCCCTTGGATAAACCTGATGGGTGAGGCTGCGCAGGGAATATTCGATATAGTCCTGTTCGTTATAAGCAGGGATGACGATAGTGATATAAGGGAATTTGTCCATATCCTGGCTCCTAAGCGCGTCAAAGGCCGGTTGTCAGCGGTCAACATCTTTGTAGGGGTTATGAGGGCACAACGGGCAGCGTTCATCCCCTGCCTGGGCAAAGCACTGGACATCATATGACACCGTGACCGCATCCTCTCGCTCGATAAAGGTATAGAGATCGCTATGCGGGCACCGCAAAAACGCCTCCAGTTCAGCGTGTGGAACCTGGCAGTGTTGGCACAGGGCGGCATCTGGCCCAAGATCAGAGAACATGACCCCAACCGAACAACTATAAGACATGGCACCATCCGATGGCGACGGACTATCAACGCGCAAGGGGCATGGAGAGTGTTTTGAAGTGGCCAATGCTTCCGATCCTTGCTACTAATTGCACGAAATTGTTTGCATAAGCGACAAATGACGATAAAATCAGTCTAGGCAGGTCCGCAATCTGTGTCAATCAGCAACTTGCAGCACATGTTGATTAAGCAACGAAAGCACACATTATGTCGAAAAAACCCTCAAAAACAGATCCGCGAGTGATGCGTACCCGGCAGCTTTTGCGCGATGCGCTCATCGCGTTAATCCATGAAAAAGGCTTTGATGCCGTCAAAACGCAAGACATCACTGCGCGTGCGACACTAAATCGGGCAACGTTCTATCTTCACTATCGGGACAAAAACGACTTGCTGATAAAGAGTCTGCACGAAGTGTTGGAGGAGTTAGATGGTGCGGTCAACGTTCCGCGCATACGCAACAACCGCCTGTCTGCCGATGCCATTATCAAGCCACTGGTCACCATATTCGAGCATTTCGCGCAACATGCTGAGTTTTACCGGGTGATGTTGTGCGAAGCTGGCGTCCCATCCATCCTGGACGAGCTGCAGCAATATATCGAAACCGTTGCGCTGCAATGGATCACCGAATTGCAGCCGCACTCGGATTTGCGCATTGTTGACCCGAATATGGTCATCCGGTTCGCCAGCACGGCCTATATTGGGGTGGTCAAATGGTGGCTGGAAAATGATTTCCCGCACTCTACAGAGCAAATCACGGAACAATTTCTATGGCTGATCTCGTTGGGAATTTTCCGGTCCATTGGGCTGGAAGTTCCTTCGAGTGTGGGCAAGTAGCGACACGCACAAAGCAAAAACCGCCCGTCAGTGGGCGGTTTTTTTATTTGCGTGATGCCTGAATACGGTTATCTTCTGGAGGCGTTGTTGGCGATGATGTTGTTGAAGTGCAGTTGGAACAAACTACAGATATTGTTGCCAACACCCACGTAGATATAGGTGAAATCTTCGCCATCGACGCTGAATTCGCCTGTATTGGCGCAGGGTTCAATCTGGACCGACTGCGTGGTCAGGCCACCGGCTTGGCGTGTGTTCGACAAGCACGCGATGACATTCTGGTTGACGCGCGTGCGGTTGACCACAACCGACACACCGGCTTCCGGGATGACATCGGTCCACTGGTCCTGCGTGTAGACCTTGCCGGCGATGGAACCCGTTTCCTGCAAGCACTGAATGACCGCATCGGCGCGTTCGATGGCAGCAATTGCTGGAATGTTGCCCGTGGTAAGGGCTGCGCCCGCCCCGGCAGTGGTGATGGCATCGACGAGATTGTCGGCATCGGTGGCCGTGTAGCCGGCGATATTCGGTAGGTAACGCTGAGCGCTGGTGGCGTCATTGGCCGTGCCGATGGTCTGGCAGGCGCTGGCAACGACGAGCATCAGCACCAGTGCGGGAATCATCAAAATTTTACGCATTGTTGGTTGCCTCCACAGTTGGTGACAAGTATGTGTTGATACCAGAGTTTAAATTACACAACATATCCATTACAAAGTCTATAACACCATAGTACGTCAGGCGCATCGTCATTGTAGCAGAATTTGTGTTCGGCGTAGGGTGAGCGTGGGGAATCGGGCCTATTCCAGAGAAATTCAACGCCAAGGCGCGAAGATGCTTATCGATAGGCATGATGTCAGAGACTGATGAACGGCTTTGTGAGTTTTAGGTTTGTAGGAACGCCACGATCTCTTGATTCACCATATCCCTCTGCACAAGTAGAAGATCATGGCCAGCATCGGGAATGAGCGTTGTTTCAATTTGTGGGGCGACTGTATGAAGCCGTTGCATGGCGTCTTTGGCCGCGTACAAAACATCATTTTCGCCAATGAGACATAGCGTGGGTGTGGTGATGTGCTGTAATTCCTCATCACTCATGGCTGTCAGGACCGGGACTTCCTGCGGATTAGGCGGCACGAATGATTGCATGGTGAGCGCGAACTCCCCTACCATCGCATTCAGCATGTCAGGGTGCTTTTTTGCTAAGTCACTAAAACACCACTTAAAGTAGTTGCTAAAAGTATCTGGACCAGGGGCGATATAGAGTGCCATACTATGCTGTAGATAGGCATCACTAAAGGGTAAAATCGTCCCTGCTGGTGCAATCCAGACCATTTTACGTAACCGATTGGGATAGCGAAGGGCATACTGGCTGGCTACCCATCCCCCATAGGACGGTCCTATCAAATTCACTTCATCTACCAACCCAAGTCCATCAAACAAGCCATCCAACCAGTCACTTGCTTGTTCGGCATTTGAGATTGTGCGTGTATAGACGCTTCGTCCGACGCAGCCGGTATTAATCAGACTATCTATTGCATAGGTTCTATAGTCCGTTGAAAGAGCCTCTATGCTGAGCGTCCACATTAACGACGTGCTGCCAGCACCCGGCAATAATACGAGGGGTGGCGCATCAACTGGCCCACTGATGCGCACAAAGGTTTGGCCATATGCCGTTTCCACCATCTTGGTTTCCGACGGGATCGGCCATTGGGTTGCGGCTTCATCATAATATGTGAGGTACGTGGTTCTGGCATCGTCTGACAGAAAAGGATGATACGGTGTATTCATGATGGTTCTCCGATCATGGTGATAGGGTTTATCGCATGTTGTTGCAATTGTTATTCAAGGCTTCATAGTTCAGGCCTTCATAACCGGGAATTGGATCTCTGCTGTCAAGTCTCCTGTGGCTGGCGAACCATAGTAGATTTCTCGTGGAGCAGCCGTAATGTGGTACTGATTATTGGCAATCCACTGCCCAATGGCTTCGTAAGCCGGTTCCAGGCCGCGCACTTTCTGATGAAAATCGGCAACGACAACCGTTGCAGCTTGGGGGATCGCATCTATTTGTCGGATGACAATCGGATGAGTGGGCGCAGGGACATCTTCGATTTCTACACCACGTAATAAGAAAGCACATTCAGTATCGACATGGGTACGGGTGTATCCTTCGTCATGATATAGGGCCATTGGAAAGCCGATCTGCAATCGATTCGCTTGTATCCATTCAGCAATCATTGTGAACAAGGTGTTCCAGCGCTGCGGGATATCCTCAACTGTGGCTATCGTTTCTCGGATGGCGGCGACGGTAAAGGCATCAACAGCTTTCAAGCTGATGTCAAAAGAAGGAAATGTGCCGTCCATTTCGAGATTGTTCAAACGGGTGCTGATGCGTTCTCGGCGGCGTTGGGCTTCATCTATGGTGTTATCAATCAATTTCAACTGCGCTTTAAGAATGTCACGCACTTCTTCGATAGTCGGATTGTCCTGAAGAAGACGTTTTATCTCCTCCAGAGAAAGCCCAACATCCTTTAGTGCAAGGATTTGATTGAGTGTTTGCAGTTGACCTGCATTGTAGTAACGATAGCCTGTGAATGGATCCACTTTCGCAGGTTTGAACAAATCAATGGCATCATAATGCCGTAACGTTTCAATCGTTACGCTTGCTATCCGGGAAAACTCGCCTACTCGGAACATATCTACGTTATAACCTCTCGTGTAACCCTAGAGTCAAGGAAGTATTTTTACTTCACTAATCATACAAACTCTGTAACCAAAATTTCTCTCTATGATCGCCATACGCTCTATCCCGCAATACTGCTCCCATCTTGCGAAAAAACCCGCGCCCATGTATCGTGTGGCACGCGAAGAATGACCAATCAAGGGGTCGCTGATGCGCCTGCTGCGTCGCTTGCTGCCGGATCTCATTTCCATATTGATTTTGTTCGCCTTGCCACTGGGCTTCTTCAGCCAGCAGACATTGGGCGGTAAAACCCTGCTGCCGACTGAAAACATCTATCAGTACGAACCCTACGCCAGCGAAAGCGCCCAGGCGGGAGCGCCCGCGTATCCCCAGAATCACCTCATCAGCGACCTGGTTTTGCAAAACTACCAGTGGAAAAACTTCATCATCACCCAACTGGGCGAGGGTGAAATCCCGCTGTGGAACCCGAACCAGTTCGCGGGGATTCCGTTTTTGGCGGCTGGCCAACACAGCGCCCTCTACCCGTTGAGCGCCATCTACTACGTCATGGACCTCCCCAGCGCCTATGGTTGGTTCACGGTCGTTAATTTGTGGCTGGCAGGCGTCTTCATGTACGCTTTTATTGTGCTTGGCCTGGGCCTACGCCGAGAAGCGGCCATGATGGCTGGCGTCATCTACCAGTTCAACAGCTTTGTGATCGCCAGCGTCGTCTTCCAGATGATGATCGGCGGTATTCCCTGGCTGCCCCTCATGCTGCTCATGACCGAGTTCATCATCCGCCAGCAGCGCTTGATGGGCCGACCTGCCAGCGTCCCCTGGGTGCTGGTCGGGGCCGGGGCGCTGGGCATGAACATCCTGGCAGGCCATGTCGAAATTACGATTTACACGCTGCTGATTACGGGCTTTTATGCGGCGGTGCGTTTGGGGGGCGATGGTTGGCGACGGCGCACCTGGGGCCTGATGGTCAAACAGGGCGCATGGCTGCTAGCGATGGTCGCACTGGGCATGGCCCTGGGAGCGGTGCAGTTTTTGCCGTTGTTTGAGTTCGCCAACAGCAATTGGCGCGCAGCCCGCACCGATTTCTGGCAAGTTCTCAGTTTTGCTCATCCCCCACGCGACATTCTGCAATTCCTGCTGCCGAATTTTTACGGCAATCCGTCGCATCACCACTATTTCGATGTGTTTTCCTTGCAGATGGTCCCCGTCAGCGGCGTTAACCAGACGCATACTGACTGGGGCATCAAAAACTACGTAGAGTCGGCGCTGTATGTCGGCGTGCTGCCGCTGCTACTGAGCGTATATGCGCTTTATGATCGCTGGATCGGTTGGCGCTTCCGCAGCGATGACCCACGCACGACGACGACTGCCAATAGGGTCATGGCCAATGAGCCACCCGTCCGCGCGATTTTTGCCGTGCTGGGGTTCTTCAGCCTGCTGTTCATGTTCGGCGTGCCCGTGTATGCCATCGTCTATGTGTTGCCCGGTATCAACCAATTGAACAGCGCTTTCCGCTGGGTGTTTGGTCTGTCGCTGGCGGTTGCGGTGCTATCGGCTTATGGCATGGATGGCCTCATTCGGCGGGCTGCGGAAAAATTTGCCCCGCGTCTGACAGTTGTTGGCCTGCTGATCATGATCGCCAGCTTGCTGCTGATGGTCGCTTTGCTGGCCAGCCGCCTGCTGTTCCCCCAGCTAGAGCCGATTATCGAGCAGGTGCGCTCGTCTATGCTGAACGCCAGCCGTGCCTTCCCCGATGCGCGCAGTTTTTACAGCTACGAGTTCGGCAACCTGCTGATTTTCGCCATCGACCTGTTTTTATCCGGTGGCATGTTCTGGCGCGTGGGCCGTATGCGCGGCTTCGCTGGATTTGGGCGCTGGGCTGTGTTTTCTGTGGCGCTGGTCACCATTGATCTGATGATCGCGTCCTGGGGATTCAACCCGGCCAGTGACCCGGCTTTACTGGCCTACAAACCGGAGAGCATTGCCTTTTTGCAGTCCCAGCAGCAGGATGGCGACGTCTGGCGCTTTACAACGTATGAAGACCCAAAACGTAGCCCCATCCTGAACGCCAACCTGGGCTGGATGTACGGCCTCTATGATATTCGCGGCTACGATAGCATCATCCCCAAGCCGACGATGGACCTGATGCAGGGTCTTGCGCCACAGGTGCAGCGCGATTTTAACCGCATTGCGCCTATCTTCATGACCTATGAGGATGACCAGGGCAATGCCTATTTTAATGCCACCGATGCCCTGACATCGCCTGTGCTCGATCAACTGGCTGTGCGCTACGTGCTGACCTATGCCGATCAGGACATCAGCGCGCCCGGTTATGAACTGGCCTACAGCGATGCCTCGCTGCGTATCTATGAGAATACCGAGGCGCTGCCTTATGCCTATTTGCAGCCGCTCACTGACGAAACGCCCTTGCCACTGACCCTCACTGGCAATACAGGCCGCGAAAAATTCATCGACCTGACTGCCGACCAACTACGCACGCTCATTATCAGCGAAAATTATGCTGAGGGCTGGCGCGCGTTCATTCGCCCACAAGGAGCTGCTGAAGATACCGAGCAGCCGCTAGAGGTGGTCGCAACTGCCAACAATCTGCAATCAGTGGAAATTCCCATTGGTACGGAAGACCTCCCCGCAGGCAGTTACACAGTACGCCTTGTTTACAGCCCGGTGACGTTCCAGGTGGGCGTATTTGGGAGCGTGTTGGGCGTGCTGGTGCTGACCCTGCTGGCTGGCATCTGGGTGTGGCGCAGTTTCGTCGGCACCAATACCGAAGAGAGCAGTACGACCGCCCGTGTCGCGCGTAACAGTGTCGCCCCGATTGTACTGCGCCTGTTCAATCGTGGCATCGACTTCGTGCTGGCGTTCATCATTTACCGTATGCTGGACCCGGAGAGCGTCGGTACCTATAACTTCGCCGTGGTCATCTTCGTCTGGTTCGATATTTTCATCAACTTCGGCCTGAATCTCTACCTGATCCGTGAAGTGGCCCGCGACAAGCTGCGCAGTGGCTTCTACTTCTTCAACACCAGTTTCATGCGCTTTGGCCTGTTCTTGCTGGGCATCCTGCTGCTGATCGGCTTCCTTGACCTGTGGCCGCGTTTGGGGGCCAATGCCATCGAGCAAGAGGGCGTGTTGGCGCTGTTTTTGCTCTACATGGGCCTGCTTCCGGCGACGCTCAACACGGGCATGACGGCGCTCTTTTACGCCTATGAACGCGCAGAAGTGCCATCCACGATTGAGACCATCACCGCCATTAACAAGGCCGTTTTCGGCGTGATTGTGCTGGTGCTGGGCGGCGGCATCATCGGGCTGGCGGCAGTGAGCATCGTCAACAACTTCATTACCTTTGGCATCCTCGTGTGGCAGGGTCGCAGCCTGATCGGGCGTATTCCCTCGTTCAAGCCCGATTTCCGGCTGATGGGTAACATGGCCCGTGAGAGCTGGCCGCTGATGCTCAATCACTTTCTGGCGACCATCTTCTTTCAGTTCGACATCGTGATTTTGCAGGCCGTACGCGGGGAGCGCACCGTCGCCGAGTACAGTACATCGTATAAGTGGCTGCTGGCGATTAATATCATTCCGGCGATGTTTACGCAGGCGCTGTTCCCGGTGCTCAGCCGCCAATCCGAAGAGGACATGGATGCGTTTTATCGCTCGTATACCTTCGGCCTCAAGCTGATGCTGACGCTCTCGCTGCCGCTGGCGGTAGCCTTCATGGCCCTGGCGGAAGTGCTGACGATCATTCTGGCGGGACCGGGTTATTTGCCCAATGCGGCCATCGCCCTGCAAGTCATGATCTGGAGCATTCCGCTGGGTTGGATGAACAGCCTGACGCAATATGCCCTGATCGCGCTCAACCTCCAGCGTTGGATCACGGTGGCGTTTTTCCTGGCAGTGGGCTTTAACATCGTCACCAACCTGATTTTCATCCCGCAGTATGGGTTTGTCGCCGCTGCCGTAACCACCATCTTTTCTGAAGCGGCGCTGCTGGTCCCCTTCGGCATTCTGATGCAGCGCGGCATGCAGCGACCTGTGCCCTGGTTGGGCATCACCTGGCGACCGGCGCTGGCGACCCTGGCCATGCTGGCCGTGACTGTCATCACATGGCCGTTGCTGAACGTGCTGGCTGTTGCTCTTGGGACAGTCGTTTACGCCGTTGTGCTGATCGCGCTACGTCCGCTGTCCGACGAGGAATCCGCCATGCTTAATCGGATGCTGCCCAACCGCCTCACAGAGTCGCGTATCGGTCGCTTTGTGTTAAATGCGTAACGCAAAGTTGCAAAGATGCAAAGGATTAGAGAAAGAGATAACTCAAAGACCCAGAGGCACAAAGACTCAGAGAAAAAAGAAAAGATCACCACAAAGGCACTAAGCTATATCACTTAGTGCCTTCAATGTTACACAGTGAAGTGACTGCTATCTCAGCTTTTCGAAGCTAATTTCCCAGGGTTCATCCACATTTGAGGTTAGCCAATAGACCACGCAATCCTCATTGGCACGGTATACAGTTGATACTTCTAAAGTATCGGCGTCAAAATCACCCTCATTGAAGACCGTACCACTATCACAATCGCCTAGTGGCTCCGCATGCAATATGAAGAAATTGTCGTCCACATTTGCATTTACAGTCCAAATGCCTTCCGGTATAAAAGTCGGCATCGTCATCTGTGTACCAACACCAGATATTGATGTCCCTGTTTCAACCTGTAACGTAATGTCAGCTATGATGTCCAGGTCGAGCACATTTCTCAAAGCAAATGACCAATCTCCATCAACATTGTCTGTCTCAAAGATTATCGAACAGCCGTCAGAAATGAAAAGTGTACTTACTTCAAGGCTCCGAGCATCAAAGACACCTTCATTGAATAGTGTGTCATCCCGACAATCGCCTTCAATTACAATCGACTTAAGTATGAAGAAATTGTCGGCGACCACAGCGTCAATGCGATATGCACCTGTGGGAATATCAAATATGTCAGTCACGTCTTTACCACGTCCACTGACTTCAAGAATGGGTTCTTGTGTGATGGGATAAAATCGCTGAGGGGCACGTTCTACTAAGAAATCTGCAATATAAGCATCATCTTCACCTTCTCGGTAAATTCGCAACCACCCATCATCAGGCGATTCATCATATATTAGAAGCGTATCACCAGCATGAACCACGGCCACAACTGAAGATGAAGTGTTTGCTTCCGCACGAATGTTGGCCGTTTCCGCAGTGACGTTGTATTCGATCACATTTTCATCTTGTGCGAGGGTAGGGAAAATCAAGCAAGCAAGAATCGCAACCAAAGCACCAATCTTAAAAGACTTCATAAGCAAATAGCCTTTCACAGTAAATATTATTAATTATATTTGATTATTTCTCAAAAATACGTAAAGGTAATAGACATAACATCAATCACTCTCTGTGCCTCTGCGTCTCTGTGTTATCCCTTTCTTTTCCCTTTTGTACCTTCGCGGCTTCGCGTTAAATCTTTTCTCTGTGCGCTCTGTGTCGTCTATGGTGAAACTACTGCTACCAACCCCCGGCAGATGGCGGTAAACTGTGGGCTGTTCAGCCAGATGCCAGACGAGGAAGCCCCTATATGATCCAAGACCTGCGCCAGGGCGGTGTCGCCGTCATTGACTTCGGCAGCCAGTATACGCAATTGATCGCACGGCGCGTCCGTGAGCAAGGCGTCTATGCGGAAGTCTTCGCCCATGATGCCAGCCCCGACCGCATCAACCAGCACCAGCCGCAAGCCATCATCCTCAGTGGTGGCCCCAACAGCGTTTATGAAAGTGACGCGCCCCAGGTCGCCAAGCACCTGCTAAAGGGTGGCAGGCCCATCCTGGGCATTTGCTACGGCATGCAAGCCCTGACCCACGCGCTGGGTGGCCAGGTGGCCTCATCTGCCGAACGCGAATATGGCCCAGCGACCATCACGCATCAGCCACACAGCCCCCTGCTGGATGGCCTTGAGGGCGAATTGAATGTGTGGATGTCGCACGGCGACCGCATCGAGCAGCCGCCGGAGGGATTCACGCCGCTCGCATCAAGCGACCACTCGCCGTTTGCCGCCATCGGCGATGTCGAGCGCGGCCTGTATGGCGTGCAGTTCCACCCGGAAGTCAGCCATACGCCGCAAGGTGGCGCGATGCTGCATAACTTCCTGTTCAAGATCGCCAAATTAGAGGCCAAATGGACACCGCTAGCCTTCATTGAAAGCGCGGTACAAACGATCCAGGCGCAAGTCGGCGATGAGCGCGTTCTGCTGGCCCTGAGTGGTGGCGTCGATAGTGCCGTTGCTGGCGCATTGATCCACAAAGCCGTCGGCGACCAGTTGACGAGCGTCTTCGTCAATACGGGTTTTTTGCGCAAAAACGAACCCGAAGAAGTGCTGGCCGTTTTCCGTGACGAGATGGGCATGAATGTGGTCTACAGCAACGCCACCGAGTATTTCCTGGATGCCTTGCAGGGCCGTACCGAGCCAGAAGCCAAGCGCAAGATCATCGGCGGGGCCTTTATCGATGTCTTCAAGGAAGAGGCCGATAAGCTGGAAGGCATCCGCTTTTTAGCCCAGGGCACAATCTACCCGGATGTCATCGAGAGCGCATCGGATAGCAAGTCAGCGCATGTCATCAAGAGCCACCATAATGTGGGCGGGTTGCCGGAGCAGCTCGGTTTTGAGTTGGTCGAGCCATTGCGCGACCTGTTCAAAGATGAGGTGCGCAAAGTAGGCAGTGCATTAGGTCTGCCCGATCATATCGTGTGGCGGCAGCCCTTCCCTGGGCCAGGTCTGGCCATCCGCTGCCTGGGTGAACTCACATGGGAGCGCCTGGAAACCCTGCGCGAGGCAGATGCTATTTTTTTAGATGAGCTACGCAGCGCGGGCCTGCTGGTTGGGGATACGGCCCAGTGCTTCGCCGTGCTGCTGCCCGTGAAAGCCGTTGGCGTCATGGGCGACATCCGCACCTATGAGGAGGTGATCGCCCTGCGTGCCGTCCAGACGCAGGACTTCATGACAGCCGACTGGGCGCGTCTGCCCTATGACCTGCTGGCTAAGGTCAGCAGCCAGATCGTGAACAAGGTCAAGGGCGTCAACCGCGTGGTATATGACATCACCAGCAAGCCCCCCGGCACCATCGAGTGGGAATAGATTAAAAGATCACCACAGAGCACACAGAGTTCACAGAGAAAAAATTCAAGGCAAAGGGGCACAATAATGTGCCCCTACTTTATGATATTCGTCAAAAATCACCAGTTGGTAAATGTGCCATCGGCCCGGTGCAGACGTGGCAGTTCGGTTATTTCAAAAGGATATTTTTTGATGGCCTCGCGGTCGAACTCAATGCCCAGGCCAGGGGCTTCCGGCGGCAGCAAATAGCCATCTTCCCATACAGGCTGGTTCACGACGACATCCGGCATACTTTCACCCGGTCGCCGTGGCAACTCCTGCACAGCGAAGTTGGAACACGCCAGGGCAAGCTGTAAGAACGCTGAGGTCGCCACCGGGCCAATCGGATTATGAACGGCCAGGTCGATATAGTGCGTTTCACACCATCCCGCGATTTTCTGCGCTTCGGTAATGCCCCCACAAACACACAGATCAATGCGCGCGTAGTCGGTCAGTTCTTCCTCGATAATCTGCCGGAACTCCCATTTGGAATTGTACTGCTCGCCAATGGCCAGCGGCGCGGATGTCCGTGTGCGCAAATGACGATAGCTCTGGGGATTTTCCGCACGCAGTGGGTCTTCAACGAAGAAGGGGTGCAGGGGTTCAACTTCCTGGCAGAAGGTGGTGGCATCCGCCAGATTGATGCGCGTATGCAGGTCGATGCACAGGTCGATGTCGTCACCAACGCCCTCGCGTACCGCCTGGAACTCCTTCACCGCGCGCCGAACAGCTGGGCGCGGTTCGAGGACATCATTGCCGTAATGGGCCAAGCCCCAACGCAGCACTTTCCAACCTTCTTCCACCGACTGCTGGCAGCTTTCGACCAGTTCTTCGACCGTTTCGCCATAATTGTGGTTATAAGTCAGCACCTTGTCACGAACACGACCGCCTAGCAATTGGTAAATGGGAACACCCAACGCCTTGCCTTTGATGTCCCATAGGGCGATGTCAATCGCAGCGATAGCCGCCGTCAGGATGCGCTGCGCCGGGAAGAAGCCGCCCCTGAAAAGGGTCTGCCAGATATGCTCCGTACGGAATGGATCCTGGCCGATGAGTTGGGGCGTAAAATGCTCAATAGCGCCTTTGATGGCCAGCTCGCGCCCGGTGATGCCCGCTTCTCCCAGGCCATAGATGCCCTCATCGGTGTCGATGACAACAAACAGGAACGTCCGCCATTCTTTGGCCAAATAGACAGTTACATCGGTAATCTTCATATCATGGTTCCCTCCGCAGTACGATCTATAGTCGTTTCAAGTGTAGCGAACGAGACCGATTCTGGCATCAGGCCAGCGCAAAAGATGGAGAATCCTAATTACCGCCTATCAAACTACCCGTATTCAAAGCGATTATTCGTCACAAATTGGCCAATTCGCCTAGAATTACCTGTACCTGTGCCCAATCCGTACAAAACTTTGACAATTATCGTAACATTAGTACTTATGGCTTGGTAATAAGTACGGTAATTGTGAGTTATAATCCTCAACTATACGAGGGTGTTGGTGGGATCTCTGTCGTTTGTCGTCACTTGCCCCCGTGCTTTGCGCAAATCATGAGTACACATCTTAATAAGGAGTTTTAGAATGCGCAGCTTTGTAAAAGTGTTAGCAGTTGCACTCGCATTGACCCTGAGCGTCATCAGCGTCGGCGCTATTACATGGGGCACGCCGGATGGCAACGAGCATCCCAATGTGGGTACGCTGTTGTTCGTGCAGAATGGTATCGGCTTTTATAGCTGCACGGGCACGATGATTGAACCGCGTGTCATGCTAACTGCTGGTCACTGTGTTGAAGAAGCAGGCAATATCAACGATGTAACCTATGTCCGCTTTGAAGCAGATGCCCTGTCAGGTATCGGCAACTATGGATCAACATCTGACTGGCTCGCTGCCGAATGGATGGCCGTCGAAACCGTAATTCCGCACCCGCTATACAACGACTATGCTGAATTCCCCAATAACTACGATATTGGCGTCGTCATTTTAGAAAGCGCCTATTACCCTTCCAATGGCTTCGGCGAGATTCCTGCGCTTGGTTTCCTGGAAACCCTGCGCGGTCAGGATCGTCAGGACTTCCTGTCGGTGGGTTATGGTCGCCAGGGTACGCTGCCGCCGACTGAAATGAATGACTATGTTCGCTATAAGGGCAATGTGCGCCTGCTGGAAGTCAACAGCTACCTGAGCGGCCAGGGTTCCCAGAGCGCTCGTTTCTCAAATAACCCGGGCATTGGTGGTGGCACCTGCTACGGCGATAGCGGTGGCCCGACCTTCTTCCAGGATACGAACATCGTCGTCAGCGTAACATCCTTTGGCTGGGCCAAGAATGGTAACTGCGTCGGTAACGATTTCAACTTCCGCACTGACGTTCCGGCTGCGCAGGACTTCCTCACTGGGGTGCTTGCACAGTACGGCGACTAGTGAATCGCTCAACAGAAACTAAGTAATAAAAAACGGTGCGGGTGGATGCCTGCACCGTTTTTCGTTTGTTAGGGTAAATTTTTAGGGCAAACTTCGCTAGTTCCAGCGCGCGGTTGCGAGGACATCGCTATAGCCGCTGTCGGTCAGGTAAAGCGTACTGAGATCGCCCAGGTTGACGATATGGACTCCTGCGCCGATGATGTCAGCCACCATTGCGCTACCATCATCAGAAAGTGGCCCAGCGATGGCCCCGTTGACCAGCGGTGTCGGCTGGCAATTACCACTGGCGATGCAACTGGCATCCAGCGCACGCACATGACGATCAGACGGGTTGTTGGCATCCGACGTGAAGCCCGTGTAAACCACGTGGTTCCCGGCGACGAAAACGCCCGTGCGCGATGTCACCTGACTATCGATGATGACTGTGCGAGTGCCGCAATCATTGGACTGAGCGCAGGCAATCGGCACCCCTTTGAGCTGGGTGCCCTCAGTGTAGACGACCGCGTTCCCGGCAATGGCGATATTCTGGGCGGAGGCGGGCAAAATCTGTGCGCCTGTTTCCAGCGGATTGTTGCTGCATGTACTCTGCAAGCAAGCCACATCGGCAAAACGAATGGTCCCGGTGGTATCGCGATAGAGCAGACTGGCGCTGTTGGGCACCCAGGCGATGGGTTCCATCGGCAGGCTGCCACCCACCAGCATGGCCACCTGATCGTTATTGACGTTAAAGGCCATCAGGTTAGGCGTCCCATCGCTGGTCTGGCCACTGAAAGCCACAATCGGCGCGGTATCACTCCACATGGCATTGAGTTCACTGGTGTTCGGCCCCAGAGGATTGACGCTGCCATCAGGCCGCTGTAGGGCAATATCCCTGCCACCGAATAGCAAAATAGCGTTATTGCCATCGGGCGAGAGGCTGCGAGCCATCTGAGTATAGGGCGAGCCGACTGTACCATTTAGGGTAATCGTACCGGGAACGGCGGCATCGGAGCCAAAGACGAGCGTGCCATTATCAGCCCACTGGCCGCCGCTGACATCCCCTGCTGCCTGACCGATTTCGGTGACAGCCATTGTCGCAGGATCGCCCATGCGCAGGCTGACCCCACCGCCCAAATCGACAGCGAAGAACAGGCGCGTGCCATCCGGTGACCAGGTATAGCCCAGGGTCGGGTCGATGGTTTCGCCAGGGTTGGTCACAATCCAGCGGGTGACGCCATCAGCCCCAGCGACGATCAGTTGGCCGCTGCTGTTGGTAAAAGCCACGAGAGGCGCGCCCTGCGCCTGGGCCGGAACGACCAGCGCGAGCGCGAGTAATAAAATCCATAATTTGCGGAACATGGTGCATCCTTGTGCGTTGGTTAGCGGTATACATATAGCATACGCCCATTCAGAATACAAAAGCCCCCTCAATACTGGGGGGCATCGTTAGAAAATGGTTGTTTTTGGCCGATGCTAAGCTGACGCCATGCCTACGGAGAGTATTACTCGTTCACAATCTCTTCGAGTTGTCGGATTCGGTATTCAACAAAATCCCAATCGTCCAATTCTCGATAGGCCCTGAAATCTGCGAGTGCCAATTCATATTCCCTAAGCCGCTCATAAAGCGTGGCACGGTCATATAACATATGGGGGTCGTTCGGGTCGAGTTGTATAGCGCGCGTGTAATCTGCTATCGCTGCGTCAAAGTCTTCAATCTCTTCATAAAGATTGCCGCGCCAATGATAGCCATCAAAATACTGTGGATTTAACTCTATGGCGCGGTTCAAATCCTCAAGGGCTTCTTTGTAATCGCCTACTCTTAGATAAGCCTGTCCTCTTCGGCCTCGTGTTTGATAGGTCTCGCCTATCAAGTCATAAGCACGCTGGAAATCATGCAGTGCCTGGTCGTAATTTTCCAGCATGATGTGCGATTTACCGCGATTGTAATAGGCATAGGCAAAATAGGGATTCTGCTCCAAGATATAATCAAAATCGCGGACTGCTTCATCGTAATGCCTCAACTGGTTTTTTGTCTCACCCCGATTAAGATATGCAGGTAAATAGTCTGGCCGTAGGAAGATGGACACATCGTAGTCATCTATCGCCAAGAAATACTCATCCGTATAAAGATAGATTCTGCCACGTCCGTAGTATGCCCCAGAAAAATATGGGTCAATGTCAATTGCACGACTATAGTCTTCTATAGCCTGTTCGTAGCCATCTACATAGAAGTAGGCGTTAGCACGATTCGCATAAGGGTATTCATAGTTGTCAAATAGCTCAATAGAGCGCGTATAGTCTGCAATTGCAGACCCATAATTTCCTTGATCGAAAAACAGGATACCGCGGTCGTTATAAGCGAAAGGGTCTTCTGGATCCAGTTGCAGGGCCTTATTTTGACTGGTCATGGCCTGCTCGTAATTCCCCATACTTTTATAGGAAT
Source organism: Anaerolineaceae bacterium (assembly GCA_002699585.1). Classification (GTDB taxonomy): domain Bacteria; phylum Chloroflexota; class Anaerolineae; order Aggregatilineales; family Phototrophicaceae; genus Phototrophicus. Next base: position 40,267 of record PABP01000024.1, read on the forward strand.
TACCTAAGTTGCCATAGGCCGAAGCGTAGGTCAGGTCCAATTCTATAGCACGTTGATAGTCGGGTATGGATAGGTCGAAAGCATCTTGACGGCGGTAGACATCCGCGCGGGCGTGATAGGCAACAGGGGAATCTGGTGCAATCTCGATAGCCTGGTTTGCGTCGGCTAAGGCTTGGCCATAAGCCTGGGTATAAGTCAGTGAAATGGCCCGATAAATATAGGCACTTGCCCCATCTAGATCATCGACGCGTTCATTGGACAAAGCACTCAGGTAGTTGATAGCCTGGTCAAATGTCGATTGGGCCAGGTCATGGGCTTCATAGAACAGGTAGTATTGACCCAAAAGCACATAGGAAAAATAGGTCACATCCAGGCCATCCAGCAAAAGAACCGACCGATCTGGTGTGCGCCCTGCCGCCAATAAACGATCTACATAGCGTGTTACTCGGCGATCTCTCTTGGGTGATGCTAGGTAGTGAACCCTTAAACCGACTTCATTGTCTGACGGTATCCCCCATATGATGAGTTCCGTATCGTTCAGATGGCTCAGACGTCTGGCTGTGTCGTAATCTTCTGGGATGGGGCCTTGTTCGCCAATAATGACTGTAAACCCAAAGCGCTCCAGGTTGGCTTGCAAACTCACTTGAAGGCGTTGGGCATCCTCGGAAAGTGCGGCGGCTTCATCTATCAGCAAAAGAACACGAGGGGCATCAGGAACGACTGTTTCCACAGCTAAACGAGCGGCGAATGCCGGTGGAAGCGATGTCGAAGGGGTCTGTGTGACATCGGGCGTTGTCGTCGATGTCGCCCCGTCACCTTGCCGGGGTGCCACTTGCGATCTATCCGCATAAACAAAGCCAACTGCTAAAATGAGATAACTTATCAACACCATGCTAAAAATTGAAAAACGGCGTCGTTTGCTCATCCAAAAACCTTCTTAGGTAGCTATTTGCTTCTGTTAGATAGAAAAACGTGTAGGCAGGTCGTAAAACTATGGCATATTCGGACTGATATATACTAGTGACCCAACTTAACATGATAGGCATAGCCTAACACAACGTGCAGGTGGGATAGCTTAAGGTTCAACGGTATAATGGACAGACTGTGACCGCGAAACAAGCAATCGAGGCTCGTCATGCCGACTGTTGAATACCGTATTGAAATCAATCGCCCACTGATCGAAGTGTTCCGCATGGCGACGGACTACGACAATTTGAGTGACTGGCAACCGGATACCACGGCGGTCAATATGATCTCTGCGGATCCCATCCGCCCAGGGACGATGCTGACCATCGAGCGGCGCTTTATGGGGCGGCGAACCGTTGTGAACGTCGATATTGTGGATTTCCAGCGCAATAAGCTGGTGGAATGGCGCGGGGCACATGGCGGGTTCCGGTACCACCGCGTTACCGAATTCAGTTCCGGGGGCGGCAGTACCGTTATTGTCGACAAGCTCAATGTGAATGTGGGCTGGATTCGCTTCTGGTATGCTCCCTTTGTCAGTGCGGCCCTCAAATCACAGGTCAGCAAAGAATGGGAGAACCTCAAGCAACGCCTGGAAAGCGGCGCGGGTATGCGCGGCTAGCCAACTCCAAATTTAGGCGTCTGCTAGTTCCGGCAAGCCCAGGGCAGCAACCACACCGGGCATAATCAAATTCTGAGCCATGGTAGCGATGTCTGCGTAAGATTGACGCATGCCATTTTCCAACCAGTGGAGTGTCACGGCAAAGAGCGCCCCAGCCGCAGACCGCGCCACGATATCAATCGGTGTGTCGAGGATGACATCCTGCGGGACTGAGGACCGGAGCACATTCTCAAAGATGTTGGAGATATAGCTCACAGCCCGGTTGTTGACGTAGGTCAGGCTGCGCGACCCCAGGAATAACGAATTGTAGAGGTCGCTGTACTCGGCGACATGCTCGAATAGCTCGGTAGTGGGTTTGTATCCTGGCTGCTGCCAATTGAAGTCCAACAGCGACGCATCCATAGATGCTGTTAAATCATCAAAGAGCATTTCCAGGCTATCGGCTAGCAGTTCGTCTTTTTCCTTGTAGTGCAAGTAAAACGTTGCCCGGCTGAGGTCCGCCTTATCGGTGATTTGCTGAATGGTCACGCTCTCATAGCCATGTTCCATGACCAAGGCCAGCAGCGCATCGCGCATCTGGCGGCGGGTACGACGTACACGTCGATCCATGTTGATTACTCCGTAAATACTCTGGTTTCTAACTGGCTGTTATAAGCCAATCGGGTGATCAATACCGCAAAAGTCCATTATTGGACCACTTGTACAATTTTATTCAATCCGTTAAATTATAGTCAATGTATAATAAAACTATTATTCGCATTTTATGGTCATCTGGCTAGAGCCAAGCGGTCCACTTTCCCCATGCAATCTGACACTATTTTTCAAATCAAGCGCCCAGCATAATAGCGATCATGATGATTAATTTGCTTTTTACGTCGTGGTACAGCGGGGTCGGTGGTGGCGAAACAGACCTGCTGGTCCAGGCCCAGGCGCTTGACCCAACGCGCTATCGTCCGCACCTGCTGCTGCCGCGTCCCGGTGAACTTGGGGAGCAATGGGCTGCGCACGGTTGGCCCGTACATTACGAACGCTGGCGCGGGGCATCGACCTGGTTTGTGCCCGCCATCTGGGCGCGTTTCCCCGTCGTCCAACAGATGCAAACCCTGCTCCAAAGCGAGCACATCGACTTGATCCACGCAGATTACCATACCCTGCCGCTGATTTATCCGGCGGCGAAAGCAGCAGGTATTCCGCTGATGTGGACCTGTCATGGCTGGTGGTTCCATCCAAAGCCCTGGCAGCGCGATTTTTTCCGATCACTGACAGGAGCCGCACGCAGCCATGCCATCCGCGATGGATTCCTGGGACAGCCGCCTTTTATGCCACCTGATAAATTGCCTGTTATCTACTCCGGTATTGATACAGAGCGCTTCGCCCCTGGCGATGACCGCAAAGGCACTCTAGATGCCATCAACGTGCCAGTCGATAGTCCGATTGTGGCGATGGTCGCGCGCTTCCAGGAAGTGAAGGGGCATCATCACTTTTTGGCAATGGCCAAAGAGGTCTTGCAGGCGCACCCGACAACACACTTTTTGATCGCTGGAGAGAATGCCTTTGGCGTCGCCCGTGATGAGAGCTACCGTCAGCAGATTCTGGACAGCATCACAAACGATGCCCAACTGAGCCAGCGCGTGCATCTATTGGGGTTTCGCGCCGATGTGGAGCATGTCCTGCGCGCCGCCGATGTGGTCGTATGCCCATCGACCTTTGAGAGCTACGGCAAAGTTAACTTAGAAGCGATGGCCTGCGCGGTCCCGGTCGTCAGCACGGATCGCGGTGGCCCAGCGGAGATCGTGCGTGATGGCGAGACGGGTTTTCTGGTTAATCCAGCGGACACAAGCGCGTTATCAGCAGCCGTTAGCCGCTTGCTAAGCGACGAAGCCCTGCGGCAACAGATCGGACAGCAGGCGCGCGCCCACGTGCAGGAGCATTTCTCGATTGCGATCATGGCTCAAAAATATGAGCGCATCTTTGCCGAGTTACTAAACGATTAAGCAAGCGGTCATTGCCCTGGGCTATGCGGGGGCGTTATACTTGCGAGGCCCTTGAGCAAACTGATCGTAGCATAGAATCAAAATCTGCATGACCAAGACAGACCCCGGTTCCCAGAATATTTTCAACGTCACCCAGCCAGAGCGTTATCGCTGCCAGGTATTGCATTATCACAGCCGCCTGTCACGGTTGTACTTGCGCGTCTATAAAGATCAGAACCAGCACCCGGCGTTCCACCTGTTATTTGCGGATGTCGCCTACTTTGATTGTCCCGTCACCTGGCAAGGTGTCGATTTCCACATTGCCGAGCACGATGAATGCTTGCAACTGATGCTGGATACCGGTCTGGTTGGCCCAGCGATTTTGCGCTTCCCAGGGGCCTATGCCTCGCTGACAGAGTACACGCGCTTATACCAGACGAATAGCAACCAGCGGCCCATTCGCGTGATCGCCGGCAGCGGTACCATGCTGCGACAATTGCCAGCCGACCTCAGCTAGTCAACATATCGCGCCAGCCATCACCCTGATACAGCATATTCCCACTCACTGGCCCCTAGAGAGCTGTTACCGGGTCCACATAAGCTGTCATTAGTTAATTTCCGGCCAAAGTTCCCACCTGTTTACCACCCGCTTTAAGGGTTAATTTATGGATAATTTGCATTACATTCTGCAAACATGGGCCGATATTTGTGCAAGTTGTGTGTATTTATGTGTGCAGGCGTGCAAACGAGACAGTACAATGGTCATGTATGTTCCGAGTTGAAAGGAGTAGGGTCAGCGCCACCGTCACTGGTTGGCAAAACCTAAACGCTGATGAATAAAGACCCGAAAATTTCCGAATTAACAGTCAGCCAACTGAAGCACCTGATTCGTAAGACCGTACAAGAAGCCGTTGCTGAGGTCATTATTGAATTCAGTGTCGCTGCCGAAATGGACGCCCAGATTACGTACGAAGCGGAAATGGCGGAGTATTTGCGTTCGATTATGCAGACCTCCCAGGAAAAAGCCGCGAAAACCGCTTCCACCGCCCATATCGATGACTAAGACGCACTGTCGCCACTGAGCGCCAGGGCATCACACGCAGCCTACCGTTACTTCCCATAATCGCCATCGCAAACACGCTCATCCCCTAAGCCCTGTTGACTCATCCGGTTTATTGGTTTTTATTTCTGTGCACACCTGACGATTCCACGACGCCGACCATCGCCGCCACTGTACGTTAAGAGGCTTTTGCGCTACCATGCGGTCAAATCTGCTAGCAATGCAGGATGGGGTTATTTGATACATCAGCCGTTCTACCCTCATATCAACACCACCAACCCGACACGGACGTTGGTCGCGCTCTTGGCGTTAAACGAAGAGCATAATATTGGGCGGGTAATCGGCAATATCCAGCGCATTGTGCCCGATGTCGATGTGCTGGTGGTCAATGATGGCTCCGATGATGGCACGGAAATGGTCGCGCGCAGGGCAGGGGCAATCGTGCTGACGATGCCGCATAACGTCGGCATTGGCGCGGCTGAACAGGCGGCATTCCGCTTTGCGGCGCGTTATGGCTACCGAACAATGGTGCGCAACGATGGTGACGGCCAGCATGAACCCGCCGATATTCCACTGCTACTAGACACATTAGAAACACAACCCGTCGATATGGTGATTGGGTCGCGTTTTATCGGTGAAGGTGATTATGGTACCCCGGCGACGCGCCGTATGGGCATCCTGATTATCGTGGGCCTGTTGCGGCTGCTGACGCGCCAACCCATCACCGACCCCACATCCGGGTTCCGGGCCTTTAATCACCGGGCGATTACCTGCTTCTCCCAAATTTACCCCCAGGATTACCCTGAGCCGGAAACCATCGTCATGGCCCATCGGCTTGGCCTGCGCATGATGGAAGTGCCTGCGCGGTTCCATATGCGCCAGCATGGCCGCTCGCAATTCCTGAATGTACGTACGGTGACCTACTACATGTTCAAGGTGCTGCTGGCCATCGTCATTGACTCCTTGCGCCGTGATACCCTGCCGGAAACCGTCACCATGATTCCCAAAGAGCCACCCATGCCTTTCAAACAGGGTGCGCCCGAATAAACCCAGCTTTACCCACGCCACACGAACGGACAATCCATGTCACAACCTGAACGTTTCCTCATCATTACCGGGGTTCCGCCAGAACACGCCGATGCCGTGCTGGATGCTATTTCGAGTGCAGGTGGTGGTATCGTGGGCGAGTATACGCACTGTGCCTTTATGAACACGGGCACAGGTCGCTTTAAGCCTAGTACGGCAGCTAACCCCAACGTGGGCCAGCGCGATACGATTAACAGCGTAACGGAAGCCCGCATCGAGACATTCTGCGACCGGGCCGTTGCCAAACAGGTGGTAGCCGCTATCCGCGAAGCCCATCCTTATGAGGAAGTCGTTATCTATATCGTGCCGCTGCTATCCGAGGATGATTTATAGACAAATAGCCCCTCATCTCTCCGTAGCAATACCTAAGGGAAACTCGCAATTTTTATGCAAAAAATGCCTATTCTGTGCTTATACTGGGTAGAAGAGAAGTGATTCTGCTTGTCCCCAGGAGCACGTCATCGTGGACATTTATTGCCCAATCTGTGGGCATCATAACTATGGTACTCGCCAGACCTGCGCTTATTGCGAAGCCAATATCTATGACAGTCTGATAGAAGTCGTCGCCACCCGCACGCTGACTATTTTGCACACCAACCCGCTGACAACAGGCCCGTTTGAGGTGGATACGCCCGATACAGAACAACCCCTCATCATGTACCTGGACCATCAGGAGGTGCCACTGGCCATCGAACGGACCCAGTGCTACATCCTGGGGCGATATGTGGATAAAGACAATCCCGAAGTGGACATCGACCTGAGCCATGTGGGTGCCCTGGAAAAAGGTGTTTCTCGGCGGCATCTGGCGCTGGATGCGAGCGTCCATCCGCCGCTGGTCACCGACCTGGATAGTTGCAATCACAGCTATATCAATGGGGAACAGTTGCAGCCACAGCGGGCCTACACGCTCGAAAGCGGCGATGAACTGCGCCTGGGTTATCTGACGATGCGCGTTTACTACAAATAAGGTCACCGCAACAACACAATCTCAGTGAGCTTCATAGCCAAACCTCATGCGCATTTAAAGCATCCGTAAAATAGACCTGATACAGTGCATCCATATTCATGTATTGAAGATGGAGCCTGCACAAATGCGATCCCACATTCTGACAATCTTCATCGCGATGCTGCTGATACCCATTGGCACGTCGGTTGCGCAGGAAAATACCTGCGCTGGAACCAGCCCCCCCACTGGCGAGAGCCGCGAAACGATCTTAGTTGATGATATAGAGCGCGATTACCTGCAATTCGTGCCATCCGGCTATGATGGCGAAACACCGCTGCCAGTGGTCATCACGATGCATGGTTTTACGGATACGTCTCAGGGCATCCGCGATGACAGCGATTTCAACACCGTTGCAGAAGCCAACGACTTCATGGTGATTTATCCGCAGGGCCTGGGATTCCCACCCAGATGGAACAACGGCCTCAGCCAGTTCCAGCGTGAGGACGACACACGCGATGTGGATTTCCTGCGAGAACTGGTCCATAAGCTAACCGATACCCTGTGTGTCGATGCCAGCCGCATCTATGTTGCTGGGTTCAGCGCCGGGGGTGGCATGGCCCATCGCGCCGCCTGTGAACTCAGCGATCTATTCGCCGCAGCCGGGACCGTTTCAGGAGCCTATAGCGAAATTCCGGGTGGCTGCCAGCCGGAGCGTCCCATTGCTATCATCACGCTGCACGGTACGGCGGACCCTATTGTTCCCTATACAGGCAATGATTGGCTGCCGGACATCGGCACCTGGGCCAGGGAATGGGCGCAACGCAATACTTGCGACTTGACGCCAATCGAGCTGGAATCCATCGAGGACATCAGCGGAATTGGCTATGAAGGTTGTGCTGATAACGTCGCAGTAAACTTCTATTCCGTCGAAGAGGGTGGCCATATCTGGCCGGGTGATACAGAAGCACCCGCATTATTAGGCAAGGCGTCAGAAGTCAGCGGCAGTGAACTGCTATGGCATTTCTTCAGCCAGTATGCACTACCATCAGCCAGCGAATCGCATAGGCCTACAGACCCATCAACAAGTATCATGGCAAACTCATGACACTCGCCTCTTTTTAGCGAATATAACATTTTCTTACATGACAGTCGTGGGCGACTATGCTATGCTTTCTGTAAATTACAACACTTACATCTAAGAGGCATAGCAAGCCCAACATGGACGAGTTACAACGGGCGCAGCGCTTACTCAACAGCCCGATTGAAGGCGATCATCGTAAGGCGATTAAGCTGCTGGCCAAGTCCGGGGATCGGCGGGCCTTAGCGCTGCTGCGTCACGCCTATGACAACGCGCAATCGGCTGAGATCAAGCAGTTGGCGCTCAAGGGTGGCGCTTATCTGAAGGAAAATCTGCGTGCTGAGGTCCTCACCCCGGCAAATGATCCGATCACGTTTGACCTGCCAGAAGACAATTACGATCTGGATGAGCCAGATACACCTGCTATCCAACCTAACATCACCGCCGAATGGATGACAAGTGCTGTCAAAGGCGAGAGCAAAGCCCAGACAAAGGCGCGTAAGCAGCGTCGTAAGTCTAGAGAACCAGCCGAGTCTGAGCGGTTCCTTGCGACTCTCGTTTTTATATCTGCGCTAGTAATCACCTTTTCCGGCTTTTTACCGTGGGTCTCTGTTGCCAATTACCCGATGCCCTCAGGCCAGACGCTCGGTCAGGATATCGCTGACGCCAACTTACCTGATTACCCGCGCCCCTCTCTCAGCCTGCTAGACTTCGGCAGTGTGGTTTTTGGCCGCGCATCCGTCTGGCGCGGATTCTTGTCCCCGGAGCAAATGACCGAGTTTGGCGCTATGGTGCCGTATCCTGTGGAACCCTATATCATGGCAGGTGCGCCAATGTCTTATGAGCATTTCATCGTGCTCATCTTTGGGATTGGCGGTGCGCTCCTCTCAAATGTTGCATGGGCCATATCAAGCGACCCCAGGCAAAATACACTCAGCCTGAGGTATATGCGAATCGGCCGACTGATGTCGTATCTGCTATCTTATTTACCCAATCGTTTGCTATGGGGCATCGTTTTTATTTTTGGGTTGGTCATGGGTGGAAGCCTGATCTACGTGTTATTTAGCTCGCTACCTCGTTTCCTCGATACATCTTATGAGTTGCTTGACATAACCAATCAGCCAGTGGCTACCCCATTAACCTACCTGGACCTGGGCGCATGGCTGACGATCTTGGGCATCATCATCGTTCTTGTAGCGAGTATCTTTGGTTTGACGGACAGTAACGACCGCGCTCGATAATATTCATATAGGAGCATATATGGACGATTTACAACGGGCGCAGCGCTTGCTCAACAGCCCGATTGAAGGCGATCATCGTAAAGCGATTAAGCTGCTGGCCAAGTCTGGGGATCGGCGGGCGCTAGCGCTGCTGCGTCAGGCCTATGACAACGCACAAACGGCAGAGATCAAGCAGATGGCGCTCAAGGGTGGCGCTTATCTGAAGGAAAATCTACGGGCTGAAGTGTTAGTCCCAGCAGATGAGCCGATCACGTTTGACCTGCCAGAAGATCATTACGGTTTGGATAAGAAAGACAAGCCGTTAGTCATGCCGCCCCTGGCTTCAACGCAGTTACAGCTCAATGTAAAGCATCAAAAACCTAAACCTGAACGTAAGGTGAAGCCACAAAATCTCAACGCGGCCCGTATTTCCTACTATGCCTGCCTCATCATCCTATTAACAGGCGCATTGGTCCCCTGGATGAATCTAACGAATATGCCCCTGCCTTCTGGTCATTCCCTGGGACAAGAACTCACCAATGCAAACGTTGACGGTAACCCAAACCCCGCCTTTTCTCTTCTTTCGATTGATGCTGTGCTGAATAGTAATCGTCACCCCTGGTATATGTTCATGAACGACAACCAACTGCAACAATTGCGGTTGAACAATACCCAAATGAGCATGGGTGGCAATCCTAGGGAGATGCACAAGACTGAGATCGTTAATCAGGCTATAGGGGCAACTGTTCTGGCTTGCGTCGTTACGATAGTCATTTCTCTAGCGCTCCGCGCCCCTCTCCAGTATAAGTCAGGATCTAGAGCCTTAACCCGTCGTCAGAGAGAAATAGCCTTTGTGCAACAAATGCCAAATCGCGTGCTGTGGTCATTTATCCTCGTGGCCGGCTTGGCCATCGGAAGCACTCTTATCATCTTTTTGTTTGATGTTGCGCCGCGTTTTATAGCGGTTGTTCATATGACGATGAACCTCGGCAACCCAACGTACTCAACAATACGACTACTGGACTGGGGTTTCATAATGATTTTGGTATGCTGTCTGGCCATTATCATGAGTGCAATTTTCGCGCTGACCTCAAGTGATTAAGAAAAAGAGGTTGATGCGTCTAAATACCCGTTTATGAGGCCATCACAGTCAGAGTACAATATTGCAAGCCAAAGCTGACAACGGGTATCAACTGAATTTTTACAACATTTTTGAGGATATGATGGCGTTCAGCGGGTATGCTAGTAGCATAATGGACGTCACCCCTTTAGGGACCACATGCGCTTGTTTCTACTAAGTCTCACCGCCCCACAGGCTGAGCAGAAAAATGGTTAACGGGAAGGATAGTGGCACGATGGCACAGCGCGTCACGATAGATTTGAGCTACCCGGATTGGGTCACGCATCTGGCTCCTGTGCAGGATTGGGCCGAAGCGCGTTTTTCCCAGGCCCGTCGTAACTTCGTGTCAGCATTTAAAGTTAGCCCCTTCCGCAAGATGGACCTTAACTTTCATCTAACGAACACCAGCAGCACCTATCGCTATGCAGGGCGCTACGTCACCTTGATGCTGCGTTTTTCATGGTACGTGGGTGGCCCCTATGGCGATGACTGGATCGAGACCATCACCTATGACATGCGCGGCCAGCGTTTCATCGATATTTATGATCTATTCGAGGATGAAAAAGCCGCCGGAGCAGAGCTAGCTAAGCAGGTGCGCCAACGTGCCAAAGGCGATATTCTGCGACTGATGGGCAAACGCGACGAAGTCGCCGCCAGCAACCTGACGAACTTCCGCACCTTCGCCCTGACCGATACCGCCATGCTGCTGTTCTTGCCACCCTATGGCTTCCACACCGTTTTTTCCGGCGATGAGACCATTGGCATCCCGCTCACTGAGCTATCCGACCTGCTCACACTCACTGTCGAGGCTGAGGGCTAGGCTCCGGCAGCTTCCGAGTCTGTCGGGAAAATGTCCTTGATCGCCATCTCAAAGCCAGGGAGCAAATCGCCGCCTTCGAGGGTGTCCTCGACACCGTAGATACGCACGCGCTGCCCCTGAGCATGGACCTCTAATTCACGGGCCAGCGGATACACCATCCATACGACTGTCCCAGCAGCTAAATAATTGGTGATCTTGATCGACCGCTGGCGCGGCTCGTCACTGGGGGACACCACTTCAACGGCTAAATCAGGTGGCATCGGTAAATAGCCGATGTTATAGGGAAGCGTGTCAGGATGCTTTTCAATACTAATGAATGCGACATCAGGCGCATAACGGTCGCCACCTACCATGTAACCACTATCAGAACCCGTTACGTGACCAAGCCTGTGCTGACGAACAAAGATCGTGAGCATTGCACCAATCAACATAGCAATTTGGGACGCGAGAGGATTTGAAGGCACTTCGCATATCTCCCCAGCGATATATTCAAAGCGCTTGTCGACATTTTCCGGCAGGGAAATCACCTTTTCAAATGCTTCCAGGCTGTGGCGTTCGACCGTATGGAACATCAGCAGAGCCTCCTCTGACAGTTAAGCGCATTATAGCATGGAGAAATAGGCACCGTGTACGATACGGATGTTAGGCGTTTTGGGTACGCACAGCATGGTTCGTTTATGCTTATCACACAGATCAGATAACGACTCAATCAGGAACCAAAATGAAGTTGAACTTAATCATGTTAGTTCTATTATCAGCACTCAGTTTTGCGACCACAAAAACTTATGCGCAAGATGAAACCTTGATTGTAGACAACTCATCTCAGACGCTCACGGCTGATAACATCTCGCAAATGTCCTTGATTCATCAGTTTGGTGAGCATACAAGAGGGGTTGCCTTCAACCCAGACGGCACCCTATTGGCGATAGCATCCCAAGTATCTGATAACGACTATCATATAGAGATAGTCGATGTGCAATCTGGTGAACTTCTCGGTCATATAGGTGGCCGCATGGACTTCATCAGAGACATTATTTGGAGTCCAGATAGCCTACGGATTGCGACAATTAGTGGGCGTCGAACAGGCGGCGGCACCGAAGAACGGAGTGTCAAAGTCTACACGCTCGCAAGCGCACGCGATCTCAATTACTATCAACTCGGTCATGCAGATGTTTGGTATGCGGACTATGTTGAGCCACAGGATAGTCCAGGCAATCCTGTTCAAATTGCTTGGCATCCAACAAACATAATGCTAGCGGCAACGTTCCACAATCAACTTGTCATTCTCGATCCCAATCAAGACAAAGTGCTTTTCTCCACCGAAATTCCAAGCATCGAAGATGTTTACTGGATGAGCGATGGCAATCAGTTGTTAGCACTCAGCAGTGAGTCCCTACCTACTATCTGGGGGGTTCCCCCTGAATGAGGACAAAAAAGGGCAGAGCATTTGCCCTGCCCTCAAGACGTATGCTAGAGAAATCTACTCGATGAGGCTCTCCAGGCGGTCCACCAGATCGCTGAGGACGCCGAAGGTCTTCTCGACCGCTTCTGGCGTGGTCATGTCGATGCCTGCCGTTTGCAGGGCCTGCATCGGATACACGCGGCTGCCGAGCGTCAGGAACTCGCGGTAGTTTTCGACGGCGTTGCCATCCCCAGCCAGGATGTCCTGGGCCAGAGCGTGGGCGGCGCTGATACCTGTCGAGTACTGGAAGGTGTAGAAGGGCACAAACAGGTGACCGAAGGTCGCCCAGGTCGCGCCAGTGCGTTCGGGGTCATCCGTCATGGTGCTGCCGTAACCCTCCGCGAACAGGTCGGTCATCAGGTCGTTGAGCGTATTGGCTGTCAGCGGCTTACCGGCTTCCACGCGACCATGCACTTCGTATTCAAAGCGTGCCAGCGTCGGCATGATGAAGAAATAACGGTGGAAGTTGTCCATCGCCTCTTGAATCAGCGTGAGTTGGAAATCACGGTCATCAGCATGATCTTCAAACAGACGGGCGCGGGTCATGGCCTGGTTAAAGTTACTGGCGACTTCCGCGACGAACAGGCTGTAACCACTGTAAGCATAGGGCTGCGTCTTGCGCGAGAAGTAGCTGTGCATACTGTGGCCGAGTTCATGGGCCAGCGTGCTGACACTGCCGAGGTCGTCGCTATAGGTCATCATGATGAAGGGGAACGTATCATGCGTGCCACCGGAGAACGCGCCCTGGCGTTTGCCTTCATTGACACTGCGATCCACCCAGCGGTCCTCTAAACAGCCCTGGCGCAGGATGGCCGCATAGTCCTCGCCCAGCGGCGTCATGCCCGCAGAGATCATGTCAACGGCTTGCTCGAATTTGATCTCAGGCGAATTGTCCGTCAGCGGTGCCCAGATATCCCAGGGATGGATGGTATCGTAACCCAGTGCCCGACGGCGGACATCCCAGTAACGATGCCATGTCGGCAGGTTCTTCTTGAAGGTATCAATCAGATTGTGGAACACCTCGACCGGGATATTGTGCTGGAACAATTGGCGATGCAGGGTGCTCTCATGCTTACGAACGCGGGTCGTAAAGGCCGCCTGCTTGACCGAGGTCAGATAGGTGTTGGCGAAGGTGTTTTTATAGGCTAAGTAGCCATCCATGTAATTCTGCCAGACGGTACGGCGCAGGGTACGGTCGCTGCTACCGACAGCCAGACCGCGCACACTTTGGTTGACGGGCGTGCTCTCGCCGGTTTCATCCTCAGCCGGGGTAAATTGCAAATCGACGTTGGAGAGTTCACTGGCTGATTGCTGCGTGCCGCTGAATGGCTCAGACAGCATACCCAACACTTCTTCGACTTCCGCTGAACGCACATGCGCCTGCTGCCGGAACAAGTCGGAAATGTATTTGCTGAGGTGAGCCAACTTTGGCTCGCTGCTGACCCAGCTTTGCAATGTGTCCTCACCTATAGCCAGCATCTCCGGCTCTGCGAAGGCGATTTTGCTGTTGAGCTTGCTATACAGGCCCATTACCTGGCCCAACTGCTGCTTGGCCGTCATATCATTGCCATCAACCGAGGCCGACATCCGCGCGTAAAAACCGAGCTTACTCGCGCGCCGCTCCAATTCTTCGGAAACCGCCTGGTATTCTGCCAAGCGAGCAGGTCCCTGGCTGAGCGTACCGGGGAAGGATTCTAATTTACTGAGGTCTGCGGAAACCGCTTCAAATTCTTGCTGCCAAGCGTCGGCACTCGCAAAGACGCTCTCTTTATTCCAGGTCGCTGCCTGGGGTACATCGGCACGCGCCAGAACAGATGCAATAGCCATTCAAAATCTCCTGACTCTAAGCATGGGCAAATAAACCAAATACAATATTGTTTCTTGGGGGCGACATGACAAACAGCAACAAGCAGGGTTCGCTACCCAAACCCAGCCCCCATAACCTTATTACAGACTACATCCATGCCCTGCCAGACGATAGGGCCGCTGGAAATTGGCTTTGCGCCTAGCGCATGTTTTTACGTTTTGGTCGCTGCACACATCAGCAAAAAGCGGACACGCACAAAAGCATTTTGCATACTTGACTTGGAGCGTACTCCAAGTTGTAGGATGGGCATGATGGATACGAAATTGACTGTTCAGCAAATGGCCGCAGCCACGGGTTTAAGTGGCGACACGCTGCGTTACTACGAAAAAATCGGGCTTATCGACCCCGTCGAACGGGCGGCCAATGGCCATCGCCGCTATTCCCAAGCGGATGTCATCTGGGTCGAATTCTTGATGCGACTGCGAGCAACGGGCATGTCGATCCAGCAGATGCAGCACTATGCCGATTTACGACGCCAGGGCGAGGCTACCGTAACCGAGCGCCGGCAATTGCTAGAAGCACATTATGCTGAGGTCGAAAAGCACATACGCGAATACGAACAGTTGCGCACATTCATCGCAGACAAAATAGCCACCTACCGTCAAATGGAGGACACACCCCATGTCAGAAGAAAAACAGCCAAATGAAGCAACGCGCTTTGAACGTGGTTTGCAAAAATTAGCAGAGGTCGATGGTCAGGCCGGGGAAGACGTCGTGGCCCCATTGGGTGATTTAGGCCGTTACATCGTCGAGTTTGCTTTTGGTGATATTTACAGCCGGGACGGTTTAAGCCTGCGCGAGCGCGAAATCGCCACCATTGCCATGTTGACGGTGTTGGGCGCACGCGAGCCGCAACTCAGGGTTCACATTGGCGGTGGGCTGAATGTGGGCCTGACCGCAGCGGAAATTGAGGAAATTATCATACAGACTATCCCCTATGCAGGCTTTCCTACGGCAATTAATGCATTGTCCCTTCTGAAAGAAACCCTCAGCAAAAATACGTAAATGTGCATACGGTAATTAACTGAAATACCCAGTATAATTGTGGATGATCGCTTTGATTGTAGGTATTTCATGATGTCGTTCCCTGCATTCGATAATCTGAAGCGAACATTCGAGCAGATTTATCACAACCTGACACAACCGTCGCCCAGCATCACTGATCCCAAAAAGCAGTCGACAGCCCGTATGCTGAGTACTCTGTATCTCAGCATGCTCCCGTTGGTCCTCTTAATGGCTATTTTCTACGGGCTAACCGGTACACAACCTATCGTTTACGTGGCCTTCTCCATTGGTTTTCTGATGGTTGTTGTGAGCTACATTTTGACGCGCTTGGGCCAGCTTGAGCTGGGGTTCATGATTTCCACCGCCATTGGCACGAGTATCATTGTCATACGGTCGGTGTATTCAGAATACCCCCATGCCGAGATTTTTATGCTGGTGGCCGTGGCGATTGGCGTCGCGATTATCATGCCTATACGCTACACGCTGCTGGTGAGTGCCATCAATCTCATCATTGTCGCGGTATTTGGCGTCGTGATGGACGATGTAACCCCGGCACTACACCAGGATTACATCACGCATATTCTGTTTACACACAGCCTGATCATCCTGCTCACGTATTATCGTAACCAAATGGAAGACAATCTGTCGCGGCAGCAAGCCGCGACACAGGCGCGCATTGAGCTGATGCTCTCGCACATACCGGGCATCCTGTGGACGTTCAACAAAGACTTACAGACGACGTCTGTAGCGGGACACGGCGTCTTCATCAGCGAATCATCAGACACGACGATCCCGTATACCATGCTACCCGGGGTGATTCGCCCGCAATCGCCTGAATCAATGAACGTCCTGGAGCGTGTGTTACAAGGTGAAGCGCTAACCTATGAGCGCGATACCGAAGAAGGACACTACCAATATATGTTGCATCCGCTCATCGAAAAAAACATGCTAGTCGGGGGCATCGGCCTGGCGATTGACATCAGCGAACGCCATCAAGCCGAGCGACAAGCCCAGCAATTGGTCGCTGCCAAAGAGCGCTCCAACGCGCTAGCTAAGTTCATCCATGCGGCCTCCCACGACATCAAAAATCCCTTGTCGACGATCAATACCAGCCTATACATGATGAAGCGCGACCCCAACGGCGAAAAACAAGATGAGCGCATCGAAGTCATCGAAAGCCAGATAAGCCGCCTCATGGTCATTCTGGACAGTTTTTCCAAGATGGCAGAGTTGGAACGTAACGATTACCTGCCGACTATCCCAACCGATATCGGCCAGGTTGTGACAGATTTGTACAACCAATTTGAGCAAAAAATGGACGACAAGCCCGTCGCTATCCAGTTGCACATTGACGATGCCTTGCCCTATGTCCAGATCAACGGAGAGATGATGCATCGCGCCCTATCTAATATCTTGAACAATGCCGTCAACTTCACGCCTGTCGATGGCCAGATTGATGTGCGCGTCTTCGAAAACCGGGGCAAGGTTGTCATCGAAATTGAAGATACGGGCAGCGGCATCGCGGAAGCAGACCTGCCGCTGGTTTTCGAGCCATTCTTCCGCGGGGCAGCCCATCGTCCGATTGAAAAAGGTAGCACCGGGCTGGGCCTGTCGATTGCCAAGCGTGTCATCGACCAGCATAAGGGACGCATTTCTATCGCCAGTGCGGAAGGCGCTGGAACGACTGTGCGCATTTCGCTGCCGACCATCGTCAGCCACACAGATGTCGGTGAAGTCACCAAACTGCCTGATACATCGACAACGGGCATCCCCAGCCGAGTACCCGCCATCTAGGCAACAAGGGTGTGGCATCGTTGTATGGCATAATTGAGTAGATATTCAGGTTAGAGACACGGACGACACCTATGCAGCTCACCTGCCCAAACTGCCAAACTGAGATCCCCGCAGAAAATATCAATATTCAAAAGACACTGGCCCTGTGCCCAGAGTGTGGGGCTGTCTTTGATTTTGGCGAAGATCGCGGCAACGTTGCCCCGAAGGTCAAGCGGCGCAAAGCCAAAAAGCCGGACGCTGTCACGCTACATGATGAAGCCGACAGCCTGCACCTCAGCTACCCGCTCGTCAATGACCGCGCCAGTAAGATAGCGATAGGCTTTCTGTCCATCGTTTTGATTGGCTTCATTGTGATGATAGGTAGCCAGCTTATATCTGAAGGCAAAACAACTGCTTTAATCTTCCTGTCCCTGATATTTGGCGGGTTGGGTGCCATGTTTGCGGGGATGTTGTTCATGCGTTCTCATCTCACATTCTCTAATGAGCAGTTTGCCAACTACTGGTCACCGTTTGCGCTGAATAGATCCGAGCTTTATAGTGAGGAAATCATCGAGTTCAAATACGAAGAAATAACCGCTACGCTGGAATCATCCATGAGCGCGGCCAAATTCAATGTTTATGCCATACTGGTTGGCGACCGCAAACGTCTGGTGACAGGCAGCATCGCTGATGAAAATCTAGCAGCTTACATCGCCCAGGAACTCAACCAGCGCCTGAACGAAGGCCGCATAAGTGAATCAGCGGTCGGCAATCTGCGCGATGATGTGGCAGATGAGGCTATCAGCGAAGAACCGGATTGGGTTGAAGAAACAGTCTATATGGAAGATGGGACATCCAAGCAGCAGCAATAGCCCTGTTAACCCCTATCCCCAGCCCTTTCCCCGAAGGAGAAAGGGTGCCTTTGTCATGATTGGAATCAAACAATATTATTCGCCTAGCGACCGCCTCAGCCCATCCGAGCTATATGTAACGACACATTCAGCAAACGGATTCTCGATAGCATAAACAGAACAGCTAGCTTCGGTATCAATGATCGTTTGACTGCGGATGACCAATGTAGCGCTGTCCACTGTTCGTAAGGCATTGAGTTCATGCGAGATTTGTACTAATGGATCGCCATCAGGGCTGTATATGATCCGCTGATTTACATACACTGTGCCAACTTCTGGGTCGACCAAGTCATCTATCAGACAGACCTCATAGGGTTCACCATTCGCTAGGTTCAACACGTCGCAACTACGAAGATTGCCACACAGCGTAACGCTCGCGCGTTCTGAATTCTCTTGGTGTATGATTTCTGCGACCGACTGCCTGCCAAAAGTCGAGCAGATAATTCGGTGTTGTAGGTTGGAATCTGAATAAAAGAGCACCTGAATAACAACGAGCATCACAATAAACGCAGATAGAAATGCTCGATACCGAGGCGATTTCGTCAGAATAAGGACGAAAGCCAGCAACAATGCCGTCGAAATAAAAAGTGAGATGGTGATAAGTTTTGAGAAGGGAATGACCAAGTAGACGAGAAAAGGCCCCATAGTCAGCACAACGACTAGCGCAGCAAAAAGAAATGCTTTTACCTTTACGACTAGCGTCATAGCTATCTCAAATGAAAAGTAGGCCCATCATATGATGGGCCTGTTTTACTAGCTACTCGTAGCGCAGGACGTTCATGACGCGCTCGCGGATGGCGACATTGGCGCTGAGGAAAGTCGATACCAGGCCAATGAGTACGGCGGCGGCGACCAGGGCCGCTGCGGCCAAACGGCTGTCAGTGGGCAGCGGAATGGGCGTACCACTCAGGCCAGTGAACAGCGACACGAACAGCGAGCTAAGGCCAATGCCCAGCAGCGCGCTCAGCAAGGCGATGATGGTCGTTTCGATCAGCATGACCAGCAGCACGCGATTGCTGCGCAGACCAAGCGCCTTCAGAATGCCGATCTGGCGGCGGCGCTCCAGGGTGGCCAACGCGACGGTGTTGGCCATGATGACAGCGGCGGCAGCCAGCGAGAGCAGCCCGACCACGGTCGGCAAAGCGGCGAACTGGTTAATCAGCCGCGAGATAAGCGTATCGATGAAGCTGATATCGAGCGAGAAAGTCGGCGGAATGCGAATAGCGCTCAGGTTGACCAGTGCTTCGTTTACCGATTCTTCGGCGACATCAAAGGTATAGAAGCGGAACTCCGGCACGGTGCTGACAACACCCGGGGCAACAATTACGGAGCCACCCGCGCCCATCATCGATTGCGCAGATGAACCCGTCAGGCCGATGACTTCCAGGTCATAGCGGTTGCCATGCACCGTGTACGTCACCGTCGAGCCGACTTCAATACCCAGTAGACTAGCTGTATCCGCCGGACCGATCAAATAGGGCTGTCCGGCATCGGCGGTGGTCAGGTTGCGGCCCACTGCAATCGTACTCAGACGCTCATAAAGGGCGTCGTTGTCCGTCTCCCAGACGATAAAGTTATCCCACTGGAAAAAGGCCTGCACCTCTGGATTGAGAAAATCGACATCGCCATTCATGAAGCGATCGGCATCGCGCGTATCTGTCCGCAAACCCTCGATTTCAATCGGCTGGCCGTTGATGGCGATCAGATTGGCTCCATAGGGATTGAAGCTGTTACGGGAACGGATACCTTCGACATTGGCCAGTGCGCCATTGATAGCTATCGAGCCGACCGACCCCAAAGCACCGGGGGAAATCGGGAAGGCCAGCACATTGCCGCCCAACTGCGAAGTCAACTGCAAGTTGAGCAATTCGCGCGTGCCCTCGCCAACAAAGGTAATGCTGCTGAGGGCGAACATGCCAGCACTGAGCGCCAGCAATGTAGTCGCGGTGCGCAGGCGGTTGGTGCTGAGGTTACGCAGTGCCAGTCGCAGCTCGACAATGCCGAAGCTAGGCAGCTTGCCCACGATCCAGACGATGACCCACAGCACCATGATGAGCACACCCAGGAAAGCCAACGTCGCGGCCACGCCGATAACGCCCACAATGTAAGGAAAATACGGGTTGGTATCGACGAAGTTATCCGGCCCCAGCAAGAACGAAGGCCGAATGATCTGGCCAACAATCAGCCCGATTAAGAGCGTCACCAGCAACATCAGGCCGATGGTCTGGAAGACGCCCAGGCTGGGCACATGCGTTTCGTTGGGTCGCAGGATGATGCCGGGACGGACCTGCAAGGCAGTCAAAATCGGAGCGAGGCCGAAGATAGCCGTAATCACCATGCCGAGCGTCATACCGTAAAGCAGCGCTTCCGGGTAGATGCGCCAGGGCAATGCTTGCTGCAAGAAGGCTTCACCATACTGGTTGACGACACCGCCCAGCAGCACGCCAATCACACAACCGATGACACTGCCGAAAAGGCCCAGCAGCAGCCCTTCCGTCAGGAACAAGGCAGCCACCTGCCTCCCCTTGAGGCCGAAGGTCTTGACGGCGGCAATTTCGGTGGTGCGGCGGCGAACCATAACAATCATGGTGTTCATGATGCCCACGCCACCAATCAACAGCGCACCCAGGCCCATCACCACGATGAAATCACCCAGTAACTGGCTGATGACCGTGTACCCTTCCAGCAGGTCAAAGACATCCTGCGAACGGGTCCATTCGCCATCACGCGACAGGTTACGCAGTTCTTCAATTGATTCATTGACGAGATTTTCCGTCAGTACAGTCGAATCGGAGAAATCAATGGCGATTTTATTGGGCCGGATTTCCGGGTCGATGGCCGCGCGCACATCATCGAGTTCCAGATACATGAAGCCGAAAAACGAACTGAACAAATTGCGCAGGCCGGATTCATGCGAGGCAGCGACGATACCGCGCACGATAAATTCGTCTTCTGTACCACTTATGCGGATATGGTCGCCCACAGCGATATTTTGCTGGTCCGCCAAATTTTCGCTGATGACGGCATCTAGCTCATCGGTATAGAGATCGCCCAGTGGGACGCCTTCCGGCTCCAGGGCGGTAATGGTGTAGTTTGACGGATAATTCCCAGGTTCAATGTACGTCGTCGAGATGAAGGCGACATCGCCAAATGGCGTTGAAATGCCACTCGATTGGGTCGCTTCTTCTTCGCTGCCATCATTGACGCGCGACACCTGCACGCCACTACCGCTAACGAACACGCTGGCAGTCGCGTTGTTGTCGTCAGCCCAGCGCAGGATATTCTGCACGCTGGCGTCATTGAAGTAGGCCGCATCTTCGGTACCGAAGGCCGCGCCAAAGCCATCGTCAAAGCTGCCCTTGGACAGCAGAATATCGCCTTTGTTTTCAACCGCGATATTTTCGATCAAAGAGTCACTAATCGCCAAGCCCAGGCCACGCAGGGCGACCACTGTCGCCACACCCGCAGCAATCGAAAAAATAGCGAGCGTGGTCCAGCGACCCCCGCGCGTGATATTGCGGAGTGCATAGCGCAGATAAAATGCCAGTCGTCTCATGATGCCTCGTGAAAAGTCAAAGGAGAATACAATCTCGGTCGGTCATGGGTGTACGCAATATCGATCTACGTCAGCCACACAAACCCTATACGCAGATACAGGCGCAGTGTAGCACAGCAAGGACCTGCGTGTGGTCAAGAAACGGATCGATCTGCTTCCGGCTGGGTCCAGATTGACGCGGGTAGCGACTGCTCCAGGCGCGCCATCAGGACATCATAATCCGTGTGGCTGCGGCTGGTGAAGGCGATCACCGGGCGGCCATTGGCCCCGGCGAACAGCCCTGTCGCCCGGTAACGCCAACCCAGGCCGGGAATAATCAACATGATGCCGCGCGGCGCGCGATACTGTTTGCGACCTTCAATGACAAATTTGCGCAGCGTTTCGTGGTTTTCAGTCGGCAGCAGTGGATAGTCGCGGATTTCGGCGATGGCATCCCAGGGAACGTGACGCTCCGGGGAGAAAGCAGGCCGCAGCCGTAAGCCCTCATCATCCACGCTGACTGCCGGGGTCGCGCTCAGGTTGTGCAGCAGCGGCAGCAGGAAAAACCCCAACAAGGGCAGGGCCATCAGCAAGAAAGGGCCATTGAAAGCAATGGCGATCAAAACGAGCAGCGGCAAACTGGCCAACAGCAGTATCAAACCGATCTGCACGATGATGTACTGGAGGCGCATCTGCCAGGGAGATGGATAGTCGTGGTGTGTGATTTTGCCCATAGTCCCGATTATAAAGCCTGTGCTAACGCTGACCTATGGTCCGTTGGCAAGTTTTAACAGACGCTAATCGTCGAGCCGATAAGCTGTGAAGCCGGTCTTGGTCGTCTTGCTAAAACCCGCTTTTTCGTAAAACCGATGCACAGCCTCGTCATGACGGCCTGTCAACAGCATGACTTTATAGCAGCGGCGTTCCCAGCAAAAATCGAGGACGTATTGCAACAAGCGCGTGCCGATACCTCGCTGGCGATAGTCGCTGTGGGTAACAACATTTTCGATAAAGGCATAAGGACGCCCGCCGCGTGTCAGGTTGGGCACCAGGATCAGGGTGCAGGTGGCGACGAGTTGGCTATCCAGCTCGGCAACGAATACGTACAGGGCGGGATTGGTCAACAATTGCGCCCAGATGTCATCAAGCGCGGGCTGCCCTGGCGGTGGGGCATCGTCAGGATTCATCTGGCGGAATAGCGCCAGCAGTTCGTCACGTTCATCTGCACGAATCGTCCGAAAAATCAGGTCATCCAGCATGGTTTTTCCTAAATATTTATCCGTAAAACAGCTAATGAAAGCCTGTAAATCAATTGGCTAAATGTCTTCAAAAATAGACCTACATCCACCAAAAATTTGGCTCGGAACCCCACCCCTAAATCCCCTCCCCATGATGTGAGGGGACTTTTTCTCGCTGCCAAGTGGCTTATGAAAGGCATCCTTCCACCTCACGGAGGAAGGACCAAGGATAGGGGTCCGGTCAGCAAAAGACGCATCACCCCATTTTACGCATAGCTACTTCATAGTAAGCATATTGGATGCCATTATACGCCCATTTTTAAGCGCTGGATGGCCCATCAGTCACCTATCATCGCCACCCACCGTCTACCCGCCGGACTGTCTGCCCATGTTGACACCCCTAGTGGTCATGATATAATCGCGCCCGCATAAGGCACAGATGGAGAGACGCGCGCTATGACGCGATTAAAGGCACTTTTGGCCGTTTTTCTGATGCTAATTGGCGTCAGCGCAACCCAGGCCCAGACAAATCTACTCGTGAACCCCAGCTTTGAGCGCGGCGGCGAATACCGCCAGATCAGCTCATCGGAAGAAGATGGCACGATTTTTAACGTGGCCCCCGGCTGGACAGGTTGGATCGCCCTGACCCCCAAAACCGAAAGTTGGATGAACGAACCGCCCAATGGCTACCCACACAGCGGCAGCTATAAGCGCTCCGGCAATTTTTCCCAGGATATTTCCCGCGGGTTTAGTACCTTCACCGCCTCAGTCATACAGACGGTGGGCAACATCCCGGAAGGCACGACCCTGCGCTTTAGAACCTGGGTTTTCCAGGATAATGACAGCGGCAGCGGCGCGCGCACGCGCGTTGGCATCGGCGTGAACAGCAGCAGCCCGGTTACAGGTGACATCACCTGGTCGCCGTGGATGCGCTCCGTTAAGTCCTGGCAGGAAGTCACCGTCGAGGCGACAGTCCCGGCAGGCGCGGTGACGGTCTTCATTTATAGTACGCAAAGCACGCCCAACAACCCCAACGCCGTTTATTATGACGATGCCGCGCTCACCGCAGTGGGCGAAGGCGATGTCAATGTGGGTGATGGCAGCGGCAGCGGTGACGAAAACGCCACCCCGCGCCCGCCAACGGCCACCCCACAGACCTACGCGCCTTTCGTCAGCCCGCAGGAAGGCGATGACGCCGGACGTGTGGTCCACAATGTACAGTCCGGTGATACGCTGGCAGCGATTGCTGTTGCCTACGGCGTACCAGTCAGCGAAATCCGCAGCCTGAACAACCTGGCGACGGATGTGCTGCAAATCGGCCAGGAATTGCTGATTAAGGAAGGTGGCTCTAGCGCCTCCGGCGCGGACGATGCGACTGAGGAACCGCCAGAGGTCGCTGTCCAGCCAACCGCCACTGAAGACATGTCATCCGAAGTGGTCGCAGAACCGACAACTGGCGCCCTGCCGACAGCCACGCAAGCGGTCGTTATCGAGACAGAGCCAACCACTGAAGATGTACCAGACGAGGCCACTGAGGAACCGTCTGAAGACGCGTCCGAAGAAGTAACCGAAGAACCGACATCGGATACACCACCGACCATCACGCCGATCCCGTCAACGCCGACAGAAGCGCCCCCTGCGCCGATTGAATCCGGCTCCGATGGCGACCCCGTCACGCTGGAGGCCGCCGTGTGTGTGCTGATGTTTGAAGATGCTGATCAGAACCGCATCCAGGGGCCAGCAGAAGGCTTGCTGGCTGGTGGTGACATCCGCTTGAATGACCCGACGGGCAGCGAAGTCGGCAGCTACACGACCGATGGTGAAAACGAACCCTTCTGCTTTGAAGAACTGGCATCCGGCAGCTACACCGCCGTTGTCACGGCACCATCCGGCTACGGCCTGACCACCCCACAATCGCTGGTGGTCAACGTGCAGCCCGGTGCGCGCTTCCAACTGAGCTTTGGTGCAGGCGAAGGCGTCGAAGTGGCGATTGTTCCCACGCCGGACGATAACAGCGCAGGCGACCCACTCATTGAGACTGAGCCAGACAACGCCGGACCCGATCTGACTGGCATGGCCGGATTGATCGTGCTGGGTGTGGCAGGTGTCGTATTGGTTGGTGGGGCCGTCGTGGCACTCATCGCCCGCCGCCTGTAAATGTCACCTGTAAATACAGCCTGATGACCTTATCCGCAGGAGAAGCGCGATGAACCGAGCTATGAAAACTGTACAGCGGCTGATGCTAGTTAGCGTGATGGCCGCTGTTCTACTGATGCCCTACGCCCTCGTAGCGGCCCAGGAAGGCCAGGGCCAACTGTGCGTCCGTGCCTTTGAGGACCGTAACCGCAGCGGTGCCCGCGATGGCGGCGAACCTTATCTGGTCGATGGCGTTAGCGTCAATTTGCTAAACGAAGACAACGTCATCATTGATACTGCCTTGCTATCGCAATCCGCCCGTAAGAGCGAAGGGCTGGTCTGCTTCCAGCGGCTGATGCCCGGTGTGTATACGCTGCAAGTCGTCAGTGCCGATTACATGCCAACGTCACCCAGCCAGGTGACTTACAGCATCGAAGACAGCAGCATTCCGCAGGTGCTGGAATACGGCGCGGAACTGATCGTGGTCGATATGCCAACGACACAGGCCGAGACGCCGCGCACCCTACAAGACGCCCTGACGCCGGATCGGCTCCAGCGCATTTTGATCGCGGCCCTGGGCGCGGCTGTGGTGATGGCCTTTATGGGCGTCGTGGGTGTGCTGGCGTGGTATGTGCTGGTACGGCCTCGCCGCCGACCGATGCCCGTCACGGCTACGGGCCAATATGCGGCTGTACCGCCCACTGGCAGCTATCCGGTGGCGACCCCACCGCCCTCAAGCGGCAACTTCCGCCCGGTGACACCACCAACCAGCGCCATGCCTGTCGTCATCGACGAGGACAACACGCCACCACCTGATCCACCAATGGACGATGACATCGAACGGTTCCAGCCACCGAGCTAGAGCATATAGAGACGAAAAAGGGCGCACTGAGCGCCCTTTTTGTATCGAGTTAACCCCCCCCTTCCACTTCATGGGCTGAGGGGGCGACAGTAGAAAAGAAAAGGTTCATCAGGCACACTTTAGGTGACGAAACCCAAAAAGGTGTGCGAGATGAACCAAAGAAAACTATATCAGTGGATAGGTAAAGTGAGCAAGGAGTGGACCGGATTTAGTCGGCACTTTCGGACGAATGTAAGTCGATTTAGTGTCGGTGTCGCCTTGTCCCATAGTAGCCATATTCGCCGTATTGCCGGATGTGTGTCTGGAGACGCTGCTAGTCAAAGGCGCCGTTTGCAACGTTTTGTGGCCACAAGCTGGGATATGCAGACCTTTTTCAGTCAATGGACGGCGAGCGTGGTGCGCTCATTGAAGCTTAAATCGCTCGTATTGGTAGTCGATGAGACCAAACTGAAGGCACGTTTCGGTGTACTGGTGGTAGGTGTAGCCTATGAGGGCCGCTGTATCCCGCTCGCTTGGCGCGTGTACCGGGCCAATAGCAGCGCTGAATACCCCAGCGAAGGTCAAGTTGGAATCATTATGAGCTTGCTGAAAGCGATTGCGACAGGGATATCACCTCACATGCCT
>PABP01000025.1 GCA_002699585.1 Anaerolineaceae bacterium
AGTTCGCCTCGAAGGTCACGCCTGCCAATAGCCATGCGTAAGGCATCGTCGACCAGTTGTTTCTGCAAGCGCTCGCTCATGGACCAACCGACGATCTTACGAGAGTAAGTATCCAGAATCGCTGCCAGATACAGCCAACCCTCACGCGTATCGATGTAGGTGATATCTGTCAACCATTTCTCATTGGCAACTTACGCATGGAAGTCCTCTGCGATGAGATTAGACGCAGTTTCACAAGCTGGATCACGTTTGGACGTTGTCTTGTGGCGCTGTTTGCGTTTGGCTTGAATCCCATGCAGCCGCATCAAACGGGCGACTCGATTACGACTTATATTTTGATATTTGGCTTGTAACTCGGCATGAATGCGCGGCCTGCCATAGGTTTCACGGCTGTCTTCATAAATCTGACGAATATTAACGACCAGAGCCTCGTTTTCTTGTTACCGAACACTCGGCTCACGCTTCAACTAGGCATAAAATCCGCTGTTGGAAACGGCCAGTACCTCACACGTCTGTCCAACACAAAATTCATCTGAGCCGCGCTCACGTCGTCTAGCGCTGCCATCTCGAGCACATCACACTTGAATTCTTCTGTGTATCGCTTGCTTTTTCGTCCCATAGTCTTCTCCCTTTTTCGATTATATTAGACATTTCCTTTGTCCATGAAACTGGGTGAAGATCATGAACCGTTCTTGGCAATGACCCTAACAGTTGAGTGATATACTGACTCTGTGTTTAGCCTCAAGAATATCTACACGACGTTGATCGATGTCTCCTGGTTGTGTCAGTAACGGTCCAGCGCGTTGAAAAATACATTACGCTATGTAATATTGACACCGTGAGGTATCAGGGATTATTGCGTATTCTTAATCAGTTCTTCCGCTACCACAATAAACTGATCACTAGTATCAGATACTTGGGGTGGTCGTATTGAATGTCAGTGGGAAGATTTTGGTGATTTTAGGCACTGCGTATCAACACATCTGGAGAATGATTTGGGTGAGGGAAGTAACTTTGGTGGCTTGAGCGAGTGGGGAAGGGTGAGAAACCTATAGCAACGGTTTTAGTGCTATGGTTTCTTGTATGTTGGGTGGATTCCAACGTAGCTTAAAATGACGTTCTTTTGCACTCAGCCTCCGATTTACAGAGTAGGAGAATAAAGTAAAAACGTTCCATTTTCTAATAACTTTACTTCACTGAAAGTCACTGATATGATGACATGACTCATTGATATTAAACAGGGCTTTCAGTTAATTTCTATGAAACAGCCACGCACCATCGCTTATTTGAGAGTGTCCACGACTGACCAAGATATTGAAAAATTAATTCTATATTCTGCAACTCGGCAATGAAAAAGGGCTAAGGCAGGCCATAAGAACTCATATATTAGAAGCGAAATGGCTACATACATGTCGAAGCGTTGTTGAAATGATGCTTACATTCAATCATACTATCTTTAAGTATTCCAACTTTAATCTGACAGCATTGAGCAAAAACGATGACACAAAAGACACCATCTCCGCACTTCAAGTCAATTCAACGTGATGGCATTGTTGTAGACATCCTGGATAGCGTAAAACAGGCACTTCTCACAGATGAGTTAAAACCAGGACAACGCATACCCTCGGAGACCGAGTTGATGCGAGAGTTCGGCGTCGGTCGAAACAGCATAAGAGAAGCTATGAAAATGCTGCAAGCACTAGGTGTGGTTGAAGTGCGTCGGGGAGATGGCACATATGTGGTTGATAAGCCCTCATTAAAGAACTTTCAACCGCTCATTTTTGCAATGTTGTTGCGCATTAATGCAACTAAAGAGCTGGTTGAATTGCGTACAATGACCGAAATCGGTTACTGTCAACTTGCAGGACAATGTGGTACGGAAGAGGACTTTGCGGCGATCCGGGATGCCGGAGCTGCGTGGGAAGCTGAGGTTATGAAGAAAAAGCCTGACCTTAATCGAGTGCTTCAACTGGATATGCAATATCATCGGGCGATTATTGCAGCGACCCATAATGAACTTGTTGCCATGCTCGCGGAAACCGTCGAAGAGATATTCTTTCAAACAATAAGGCAAGTTCATACTCAGGAACGCGTCCTAAGATACGGCCTTGAAGGACATCGCCGTATCACAGAATCGCTATCAACACGGGATCCTATTAGGATATACGAGGCCGTGACTTTTAGTCTCGAGTACTGGAAATCCCAATTTATCAAAAACGAAGCCGATAAACAGACGAAATAGCGATCTAATCGTTTCCATAGGGTTGGTCACATGATTGTCTCCTGTTTTTATGATCAACCCTATAGATTATTTGATACTTCCCCTCAATTCTACCAAGTTCTGTCACTTAGGGTTTGCTGGGTATTTGACGCAGCTATCTCTCTCCTTTTTATATTACCAATCTAGCGCCGCCTTTAGACATCATAGGCTGCTTGACATCGTGAGAAACCTTCGGTACATTATTGGTGGGATGTAGGACGTAGGATGTTTACTTCAATATTTTAATCCTGAATACGTTTCATTTTTTATATTTTTAAAGTTATAGATTTCTCACTCAAAATGAGGGTGCAATGAGTAATAATATTAAGTTTGCTGCAATACTTAGTTTTATGGGTCAAACGCGTGATCGATTTCAGGTATGGGGGCCAGCCTATACTCTGGAGGAAAAGTTTGCCCGCGCAGCTCGAGTTGAAAACCTGGGCGCTGTAGAAATTGTTTATCCTCAAGAATTCGGTGATGTTGCTAAGACAAAACGATTGCTCGATGAGCACAATCTCGTCTGTTCGACTGTCAACGTCAACATAAAGACAGAACCAGTCTTCCACATGGGGTCATTGACCCACCCCGACGCCAACGTACGCAACAAAGCCATTGATTATCTGAAAACGGGCATGGATATTTCCGTTGAGATGGGCTGCAATATGATTACTTGTTGCCCACTGGGAGATGGTCACGAATACAGCTTTCAAATAGATTATGTTGAGGCTTGGGGGCGTTTTATAGAGGGCATTCGCGAAGCCGCTAAACATCGCAGTGATGTCAAACTGTCCCTGGAATATAAGGCCAATGAAACCCGCGCTCGCATCATTATGGGATCAGCCACATCTGCACTACATGTTTGTGATCAGGTGGGGCTCGACAACGTTGGCGTTACCATAGACATAGGTCATGCGCTCTATGCTCCAGAAACACCCTCTCTTTCGATTGCCCAGCTACATCTTGCCAATCGTCTTTTCCTGTTTCACATCAATGATAACTATCGTAACTGGGATTGGGATCTCATCCCCGGTAGTGTGAACTGGTGGGATTGGGTCGAGAACATGCTCTATATTGAAAAAGTTGGATACGATGGCTGGATTGTCAGTGATGTCATGCCGGGGCGTTTGGATGCCATAAAGGTTTTGAACGCCGTGAACAAATCAATCCTACGTGCCAAAAATCTGCTAGACAAAGTTGACCACGACAGATTGTGGACAGCAATACGTAGCAATGATGCGCTGGCGGCTTACGACTTATTCTATAGAGAACTGGGACTAGATTAAAGGAGCCTATTCGTGCGACTAGGTATTAGTTCTCATGCTTTTAAGTGGAATATTGGGCAGCCAAATGCAGCACCCGATGTACCCTTATCACCGCTAACGCTGCTTGATAGGGCTACCGCATTGCAGGTCGATGTGGTGCAAATCGCGGATAACTTGCCAATCCATACGTTTTCTGATGAAGTTGTTGAGGTGTTTGGCAATATAGCGCGCGACCGTGGTATTGCGGTTGAGCTTGCGATGCGGGGTCATGACCCAGAGATGTTCCAACAATACTTGGAAATCGCTAAAAATGTCGATGCAAATCTCGTGCGAACAGCATTCCCTAGACCTAATGGAGAAGCTGGTATCGATGCCGTGATTAAGGATGTCAAAACCGTCATAAGTGAGTTTGAAGACGCCGATGTCTGCATCGCCTTTGAGAATTATGATCACTTCCCGATAGCAGAGCTTGCACAAATTATCAACGGTATTGACAGCTCCCATGCTGGGAGCTGTATAGATCCTGGTAATAGCCTGAGCTGTAACGAGGATACGATCCGCGTTGTGGATGTACTAGGCCCCATGGCGCTCAATCTCCATGTGAAAGACATGGCCATCTTTCGTGAGCCGTATCACATGGGTTTTTGGATTGAAGGCCGGGCTTGCGGGCAAGGTCAGATTGACTTTCCTTGGTTGATTGATTGTGTGCGCACATTCAATCCCCATGCAAATGCGATTTTAGAGAACTGGATACCCTGGCAGGGATCGCTGGAAGCATCGCTCAACATTGAAGATCAATGGATTGAAGAGAGTATTTGCTTTCTTCGTACCTTAATCCCAGCTTAGATAATAGAGTTTATTGAGATAAGGTTATCAACGTTCACTAGAAAGAACACAAATAGAGGGGTGCTTATGTTGACATAAGTTATTCGTTTTAGGAATCAGATTCTTATATGTCCCGTAGAGTATGAGCAGCAAAACGACAATTTAGTGCAAACTAGTTATTCATAAGGACTCGGAAAATGAAAAAATTTAATCCTAGAGGTTTTTCCCGTCGTGATTTCCTAAGAACCGCAGGTATTGGTCTCGGAGGTCTAGCCGTTGCCCGATTACCTATGCCCGTGATAGCTCAGGGTGCCCTAGACTTCTGGACGCAACCCTATGGTGATACCGTTGAGTGGGCAGCTTTCATCAATGAGTTGGCTGAGCAATTCGCCAATGAGACCGGTATTGATGTTGCAACAGAAGTTATCAATTGGGACAATGCTGCCAACACCTGGTTGTTAGTCTCATCGGGTGGTGCTGCTCCAGATACAGCTGATATGTTCTGGCTATATACGCACTCAGCGATTGGGGGTGATCAATTTGGCCCCTTGCCACTGACTGAATATCAGGACGAGTACTTCCCGGATCTGGAAGAGCGCTTCATCGCGGGTGCACTTTCTGATGTGTTCTGGCGTGGTGATTTCTATGGTATCCCCTGGCGTGGTGATATCCGCCCGCAAATCTATCGTACCGACGTCTTCGAGGAATTCGGACTGGAAGCTGGACCGGATAACTGGGATGAGATCGCCGAATATGCTCGAGAAATGACAATTCGCGATAGCTCCGGTAACGTCGAGCGATGGGGGCTTTCCTTCGGTACGGCTACACCACTGCAGAGTTTGCTACCGCTATACTGGTCAGCGGGTGGTGAGTTTATGACAGAAGATGGCCTCACTGCAACTATCGACAATGAAGCCATGCGTGAGACACTCAACTGGATGCGTGACCGCGTATGGGTAGATCAGGTAGTTGATCCCAACTTTATGGAAACTGGCTATGATCCAGAAGCTGAGTTCCAAAATGGGCGCCTTGCAATGATCATGAGCGTCAGCGATAGCTATGGGGCTGACCTCGAACGTGATTACCCAGAACTGAACGGCTTATGGGCAATGGCAATCCCGCCGATGGGTCCCGCCAGGCGCGCTTCCTATAGCGGGGCAGGTTACTGGGGTGTTCTGCGTGGTACCGATCAGATTGAAGAATCCTTGAAGTGGATTCAGTTCCTTGCACGGGACGACAATATGCTCGCCTTTGCGGAAAGAACGGGTCGCGTAAGCGCGAACCGCGCTGTCATGAATTCTGAGTTCTGGCAGGATGCCGAGTGGAAGCGCGTTATCGTAGAAACGCTAGATTATGCGCATACATCTCAGCATGCTGCACCGGCATGGTCAATTTTAGTTGCTCAGGCACGCGGTTCGGTGCTCTATGATCTCTACTATGATGCCGTTGTTCTACAAGAGGACATTGACGAAGTCGTTACCCGTGCTCAACAGCAAGCGCAAGAAATTATGGATCAAGCCGCAGTCTAGTTTGTGGCGAATAATATCGGAGTTTGATAGCTTGTGCGTCTATCAGACTCCGATTTCTTATGAGGTATAATCCATGCTTGAATCCAGAAAAAATATATTTTGTTATTTGATGGTTGCGCCCGCCCTCATCCTCGTAATACTGCTGGGCATCCTCCCAATGATCCAGTCGCTACGCATGGCATTTGTAGAGTACAACTTATTGACACTGCGTACTAAAGGTACGCCCTTTGTTGGCTTGGATAATTTTGAATATCTATTTTCTGACTCCGTTTTCATTCAAACTCTTGTCCAAACGATCATGTTTGTGGTCATTGTCGTAGGGTTTGTCATCGTACTCGGGGTTTTGGCAGCACAGGTACTTAATCGGCAGTTCGTCGGACGTACTTTTTTACGAACGACATTCCTGCTTCCCTGGTTTATTCCGCCCGTAATCGCTGCGGGCATCTGGCGCTGGCTTCTAAATACAAATCTAAGTCCAATTAATTCAGTTCTAAGTGATATCGGACTGATTAACGGCAATATCGGCTTTTTGACAGACACCACTTCAATTGGCTATTTCAGCTTACCAATGCTTGTCGTTTCGCTCGTTCGCACATGGAATGGTTTGCCATTTGTAACGGTCATGGTCTTGGCTGGCTTACAGTCTATCCCTAGCGATATTTACGAAGCTGCAGATATTGACGGTGCAAGTTCCTGGCAAAAGTTCACGCGTCTGACGCTGCCTTTGCTGCGACCCGTACTTGTGGTTATTGCGACGCTGTTGTCTATCTCCGGAATTGGCTACTTCGAAGTCAACTACGTGATGACTGGAGGTGGCCCACGCGATTTGACCAATATCCTCGGCGTTTATGCTTATGATCAAGCTTTTTCTTTCTATCGATTTGATTATGCCGCGGCTGCTAGCTCCGTCATCTTGATTCTCACCAGCTTTATTGCCTTCTTCTATATCCGTTATTTGTTGAAAGAGGATTGATGATGAGCCGTGTTGCGACCATGTCCCGGCCTGACAGTCGCTTGACTGATACAGTCACGTTTCGCAAACGGATTACTAGAATCGTGACAATCGCAATGGTAGTGCTACTCAGCGTGTTTGTCATGATATATGTGTTGCTGCCCATCTACTGGATGGTGAAAAGTTCCTTTCAGACGAATTTTGAAATTCGCGCTTCGCCACCATTATGGTTTCCCAGCAGTATTTCATTTCAGACATATGCTGATGCGACGACGGTTATCCCCATTGTACGCTATATGCTGAATTCGCTCTTTGTCGCTGGCACGACAGCCATTCTGGCGACGATGATATCTGCCATGGCGGCGTATGTTCTTGCGCGGTTTCGGTTTCCGTTTGCACGTTTGATCCTGGTCATTATCTTATTTACGCAGTTGATACCTCATATCACACGTGTGTTCCCAATATATTTCTTTATTCAAGATCTAGGGCTGCTGAACACCTATGTGGGACTGATCTTTGCCTATACGGGCTTTTCAATTCCCTATGCTGTATTGATGCTGCAAAGTTACTTCCGATCGAGTTGTCCGCCGGAGTTGGAAGAAGCAGGGATGATCGATGGCTGCGGCTACTTTGGTGCCTTCCGTCGGATTGTGTTACCAGTTTCAATGCCAGGGATTGCAGCGATTGGCACATTTACGTTCTTAGGAGCATGGAATGACTTCTTGTGGGCGAGCTTGCTGCTGAATCGTGGTGAAATGAAGACCCTGCAAGTGGGCCTGCGTGACTTCATGGGCGAAGGTGGCACGATTGCGAACGCCAATGTTTTCATGGCGGCCTGTGTGCTGGCAACAATCCCGGCGGTTATTCTCTTTATCTTTTTACAGCGTCACATGGTCAGCGGTATCTCAGCCGGTGCTATCAAGGGCTAGTCTCGAATAGGCACCGCTTGTTGATGGACCTTAATTATTCGATTTTATTGGAGTAGGACTTACAAATATGAATCATAAGACACACGTTTCTATTCGTGGTGAAAAATTCTACATCAACGACGAACTGACTTATAAAGGGCGTTATTGGAACGGCCATAGAGTTGAAGGCTTGTTGTTTAATTCGCGTATGGTTCAGGCGACCTTCGATGACCTCAATGACGAGACACGTCATCGCTGGGATTTCCCGGATGGCAGCAAATGGGATCCTGATCGCAATACGAGCGAATTCTTAGCGCAGATGCCGACTTACCGCGATCATGGTTTACTAGCGATCACAGTCAATCTACAGGGTGGCAGTCCCTACGGCTACAGTGATATTGACGAGCAAATCTGGACGAATTCTGCCATTAACCCCGATGGCTCGTTGCGCGCTGAGTATATGGCACGCATGGAAAAAGTCATCGACAAGGCCGATGAACTGGGCATGGTCATCATTCTAGGTATTTTCTACTTCGGTCAGGAAAAAGTGCTACAAGACCAAGACGCCTTTGGCATAGCGGTCGATAATGTCATGGATTGGCTATTTGAACATGCCTATCGTAACGTGATTATCGAAGTCAACAACGAGTGCAACATCATCTATAAACAGCCGGTCATGCTGCCAGAGAACATTCATAAGCTGATCGAACGGGTCGCCGCAGATGAGCGTGATGGCTATCGCTATCTCGTGGGTACAAGCTATGGCGGCAATCATGTGCCACGCGCCAATGTGGTGCAGGCTTCAGACTTCATCTTGATGCATGGCAACAGCGTCAAGCATCCTGCACGTATTGCCGAAATGGTACGTCAGGTACGTCAGGTCGAAGGTTATCGTACGATGCCAATCCTATTCAACGAAGACGATCATTTTGACTTTGATAAGCCCACCAATAACATGCTTGCCGCCCTGAGCGAATACGCGTCTTGGGGCTTCTTTGACTATCGCATGGAGGGCGAAGGCTTCGATGACGGCTATCAGAGTGTGCCTGTAAACTGGGGGCTTAGCTCTGATCGTAAGCGTGGCTTTTTTACGCTCCTTAAGGACATTACTGGCATCTAGTATTCAAGTTTAAACGCCATGATCGCTGATTATGACACGCTATCAAGGCAACAGTAGCATATCTGAGTATGGCATAGAGTCAACAGATACGACTTTGTTTAGGAGTAGTGATTCTGTGGTGAAGACATCTTTAGATATTCAAGGAACTGATTTTTTTATCAATGGAAAAAAGATCTATTCAGAGATTGATGGAACCAAGCCCGATGCACATGGTTTGCTGATGAATGCGCGCTTCATTCAAGGGATTTTCGACGACAAGGCGCACCCAGAAAGATACGAAATCTTTGGCTATGGCGAGTGGGATCCAGAAGCGAATACAGATCGTCTCATTCAGGCACTGCCGGAATGGTACGATTATGGTCTCCGGGCGATCACAGTTGGTTTACAGGGTGGTGGCCCTGTGCTAACCGTCGATGATTGGAGCACAATTGACAACAATCCTTTCGGGCCAGATGGTAGATCTTTCGATTCAGCATATGCTGGACGGTTAGATCGCCTGCTAAGGGCTGCCGATGCGATTGGTATGGTCATCATCGTGAGCTATCTGTATGGCTCGCAGGCTCCGCGTTTGCAAGATGGGCGCGCAGTTCGTAATGCAGTGATAGGCGCCTCGCGCTTCTTACGCGAAGGCAACTACACAAATGTCATTATCGAGGTTGCGAATGAGCATGATCTCCCCGGTTTTCAAGTTCATCCTATCGTGCAGACAGCTGAAGGCATAGCGACTTTAATTGATCTTGCACGGGCCGAGTCGGGAGGGCTTCCAGTTGGTTCCAGTGGAACAGGTAACTATGCCAACAAGGAAGTTGCCGATGCCAGTGATGTCATCCTCATACATGGAAATGGACTGACGCGGCAAGGATATTACAACCTGATCAAGAAGGCCCAAAACTGGAATATGAATAAACCAATCGTCTGTAACGAGGATTCGCCGCGCTTCACGCATCTTGACGTCGCATTTCAGACGAAGACATCTTGGGGTTACTACA
This sequence comes from Anaerolineaceae bacterium, assembly GCA_002699585.1. Classification (GTDB taxonomy): domain Bacteria; phylum Chloroflexota; class Anaerolineae; order Aggregatilineales; family Phototrophicaceae; genus Phototrophicus. The sequence continues at coordinate 9,846 of PABP01000025.1, forward strand.
ATAACCACACCAAACAGGATGTACCTGCCGACTGGGGCATTACCCCTGGCGAAGATACTTATTTCGCGCAGCGCATGGCCACCGGCATTGGCATTCCTGTTGAGCCGATTGCTCCAGAAAATCAGTATTACTTCCAAGGGTTTGAGCCTCATAAAATACAAGGCAATAAACGCTGGATTCGACTGGCATCTCTGCATCCAGAGAAGGTCAATACTGTTGAATATTTCCGCAATGGAGAGCCGATAGGTATTGCCTATGAGGAACCTTTCTATCCTGACTACATTACGACATGGATACAGAAACCCATCCTAATAACGCCTGAGGACAAAACGTTCAAGGCGCAGATCACTCAGTTAGATGGTGAAGTCATAGAAAAAATTATTGAATTGTAATTCAGTCAGGATAGTGAAATGTTCAAATCACTGGATCACCTCGCGATTGTTGTACGCAATACTGATGAAGCACTCAAGCTATATCGCGATAAACTGGGTTTGTCCGTACTGTTCAGTGAAGTACTGCCTGATCAACCTGTGCGCTTAACACATCTGGACATGGGTAATACGCACTTACAGCTTGTCCAGCCGTTGACAGCAGATCATCCTTTGCAGGCTTGGCTAGACGAACATGGTGAAGGGCTACATCATTTTTGTTTCCTGGTCGATAGTGTCGAGGAGACGGCGAAAGAATTGCCAGAGAAGGGCATGCAATCACAGGATGATCCGCCGCGCAGCGGACCAAACGGACGCAAGGCCGCTTTTATTGACCGCACAAAAACGAACAATGTCCTGATAGAGATCACGTCGGAATCATGAGCAACCGATTCCATAAAAAACAGTCTGAAGTTTTTGGGTCATTGCCGCTCGAACAGATCCAGAGCTTAATGCCTGCTATACAGCGGATGATCGCCGATATAGGCGACAAAATCGTTGTGTTGGATGATGATCCGACGGGCACTCAGACGGTTCATGATGTCACTGTGTTGACATCATGGGTGCCTCAGACTCTGATTCAGGCGCTGGAGGATCCATCTCCGGCAGTTTTTATACTAACGAATACTCGTAGTCTGACGCCGGAAAACGCTGCTGCTCTCAATCGAGACCTTGTGAACAATCTACAAAAGGCTTCAAAACAAGTCGAGCGGGGCTTTGTGCTTATCAGTCGTAGCGATAGCACCTTGCGCGGTTACTTCCCCTTAGAGACGGATACTATCACAGAAACATTGAGGGTCGACTTCGATGCTGTGCTCATAATCCCTGCGTTTATGGCGGGTGGTCGCTATACCATCAATAGTGTGCATTACGTCGCCGAGGGTGATGAACTGGTCCCTGCGGCGGAAACTGATTTCGCTAGAGATGCTGCCTTCGGTTACCAAGCGTCTAATCTGCGTGACTGGGTTGCAGAAAAAACGAGCGGTAAAGTCATGGCAAGGGATGTCATCTCTATTGTTTTAGATGAGATACGGCAGGGCGTAGATCTCATTGAAGATAAGTTAATGTCGCTTGATTCTCATCGCTACTGTGTGATCGATGCAGTGACAGAACGTGACTTGGAGATTGTAGCACTAGCGGCACTCAAGGCAGAGGCACAAGGTAAGCGTTTCTTATATCGAACAGCAGCCAGTTTTGCGGCAATTCGTGCAGGCATTAGGCTTCGCCCATTACTCACATCAGACGAAATACGCTTACGACGCAAAGGGGGTGGCCTGGTAGTGGTTGGCTCCTACGTGCCCAAGTCATCCAGTCAGCTCGACTATCTGCTGTCACATACGACGATCCACCGAATAGAAGTCAATGTCGAGCAGTTGCTAAACGACGCAGCGCAATCTAATGAAATCGAACGCGTGGTCACTCAAGCAAGGCTATTCCTTGAGCAAGAGCAAACGGTGGTGATTTACACAAGTCGCCAGCTCATCACAGGTGCTGATGCGCAAAGTAGCCTCAGTATTGGCAATCGAGTCTCGGCGAGTTTAGTAGCGATCACAATGCAGCTCAGAGATGCTGCCCGTTTTATCGTCGCTAAAGGTGGCATTACATCAAGCGATATTGCAACAAAGGCTCTCCAGGTCAGAAGAGCGAAGGTAATCGGACAAATTATTCCTGGGGTACCCGTATGGCAACTGGATGAGCTAAGCGCTGCGCCGCATCTGACGTACGTCGTTTTTCCCGGTAACGTCGGCAGGATTGAAGCAATCGCTGATGTCGTACAGAAGCTTGAAGGCTAATAGGCAATCCAGGCAAGTAAGTAAATTCAACCAATACAACATAGATACAGACTATATAAGTGATAGGAATACAGATGCGAATAGAAGGTAAAGCGGCCATTGTGACTGGCGCAGCGCAGGGAATTGGTAAAGCGATTGCGACAGAAATGGTCAAAGAAGGGGCTTCAGTAGTGGTTGCGGACATTGATACAAAATTGGGACCGCAAACAACACATGAGATCAACCAAATGGGTCCGGGTAGAGCCATTTTTCTGGAGACTGATGTATCCGTTTATGAAGATGTGTTTGCAGCGGTCGATACCGCTGTGAGCGAATTCGGTAAATTGGACATCATGGTGAACAATGCTGGTACTATCATTCGCGATACGGTACTGGAGACAAAGCCAGAAGATTGGGCCCGTGTCTTTGGCGTCAATATGAACGGCACCTATCATGGCACAGTAGCAGCTGGCAAGCATATGGCCGAACGCGGCGGTGGCGGACACATCCTTAACCTTGCCTCACCGAATGGCTATGTAGGTTGCTACAACCGTTCCTGTTATGCAGCGACCAAGGGCGCGATTATTGCTTATACGCGCTGCTGCGCGGCGGAGTTCGGACAGTACGGCATTCAGGTGAATGCGATGGCACCAGGCTTCACAAATACGGAAATCAATAGCACATTCTTTAATCCAACCGTCCTTCAATCGTTGGAATTCCGTATTCCGATGAATCGCGTCCAACAGCCGGAAGAAGCAGGGCGCTCTGCTGTGGCGATTGTCTCCGGTGACTTCCCCTATATGACAGGTCAGATTATCTATGTCGATGGGGGCTGGTCGGCCTGTGATATTGATTATGGCGAACTAGGAGAGCATTTTGAACGCGCAGGTGATTGATCTTACGCTTCCTTTTTCCGATGGAAAGCGCGGTGTAGCTTACACGCCAGCACTCAATATCGACGATGACGGGTTCAATACAACCACACTTAACCTCTATAGTCATGCGCTAACACATATGGATGCACCTAAGCACTTTCTAAAAGGCGCGGCAGGTATTGAGACTATCCCGTTAGGTCGCTGTATAGGGCCAGCAGAAGTGATTGATCTTACGCACAAGGAACCAAACAGCTTGATGAAGGTTGATGATCTCTTGCCTGACGAGCATCGTGTTATCGCAGGCGGGCGAGTGCTGTTGCGCACAGATTGGAGCACCCATGCAGATCTTGAGGACTATCGGACGCGGTTCCCGCGCATTTCCCTTGAATTAGCACATTGGTTTGTTAGCCGTGGCGTGTGGTTAGTAGGCGTGGAAGCGCCTTCGGTTGCGTCACTGGCACAAGAACACCGAGCTGAGCTCACTGATGTACATCAAACATTGTTGGGCGCAAACATCATCATTGTTGAGGGCTTATCCAATCTGGATCGACTACCGCCACATATCGAATTCATTGCGTTTCCCCTAAATTTACCGGGCTGTGATGGTTCGCCTGTGCGGGCAGTGGCGCGAATAAATTGATATAGAGGAGTAAGGGCGATGAGAAGCTATCGCATTGTTGCTTTACCTGGCGATGGTATTGGCAAGGAGATTATGCCCCTTGCGCTCGACGTACTCAATAGCTTGCAAACAACGCTCGGCAGCTTTGATCTCGTTATAGATCAGTATCCCTGGGGCTGCGAGCACTATCTGGAAACGGGTTTGGTGATGCCTGCTGATGGCATACAAATCCTAAGCCAATATGACGCAATCTATTTTGTTGCGGCGGGCCACCCCGATGTGGATGATACACTGAGTGGTTGGGAATTCATCTACCAGATGCGCAAGCAGTTTAAAGAGTATGTTTGCCAGCGCCCGATTCAATCCTATGAGGGTATCGAAACGCGCATTACCAACAAAGCACCGATTGATTTGATCGTGATCCGGGAGAATAGCGAAGGTGAGTACGCGGGCATGGGCGGCATAGCTCATAAGGGATTCCGTAACGAAGTGGCTATCCAGACGACCGTCATGACACGTGAAGGCGTCGAACGGATTGCTCGTTATGCTTTTGAACTTGCTCGTACCCGTCGCAACCATGTGACTAGTGTGACAAAATCGAACGCCCTTCAGTATTCACAAACATTCTGGGATAGGATCGTGGCAGAAGTTTCGTCCGAGTATCCAGATGTTGAATTTGATTGGTTATACGCTGATGCTGCTACTATGCGTTTTGTACAAAATCCGGCGTTCTTTGATGTGATTGTGACGACGAATCTATTTGGTGATCTGCTCAGTGACCTAGGGGGTGCAATCGTTGGCAGCATTGGTCTGATGGCGAGCGCTAATATTAATCCAGAAGGCGATTTTCCGTCGATGTATGAGCCAGTCCATGGTTCTGCGCCCGATATTGCTGGCAAAGGAATTGCAAATCCATTAGCGATGATATTAGCGGGCGCCATGATGCTTGATGGTCTCGGTGAATCTGTGGCAGGGGACATTTTGCGTCGATCCGTAGCGAGTACTATTCAGGACGGTGTATTGACACGTGATCTCGGTGGTAGCGCACATAGCTCGGACGTGGCAGCATCTGTTCAGGAAAACATTCAGCTTCATGTTGCTAGCATGAAATAAACTAAGGTCAATCTGTTGCTTGCAAAAACTCTACCCATCTTACGCGCTGCTAAAGATATGAAATATGCTGTGGGTGGCTTCAATATCTACAATCTGGAGGGGATTCGGGCTGTTATTCGTGCGGCTGAAAATCGTAATAGTGCTGTGCTGTTGCAGATTCATCCGAATGCCCTAAATGTAGGTGGCAGTGAACTCATACAACTCTGCATTTTCGCTGCAGAAAACAGTAGTGTGCCTGTTGGCGTTCATCTAGATCATTGCGACGATGAAAAGTGGATACAACAAGCGATTTCTTTGGGTGTTTCATCCATTATGGCTGATGGATCGCATCTAAGTAACCTAGCAAACACAGCATTTGTTAATTCTGTCACGCCACTTGCACATGCGCAAGGTATCGCTATCGAAGCCGAACTGGGTCGCATGAGTGGCACAGAAGATGGTTTGATAGTTGAGGATTATGAAGCGCGCATGACGGACCCTGTTGATGCGGTCCAATTCGTTGAAGAAACATCTGCTGACTTATTAGCTGTTTGCATAGGTAATGTGCATGGTACTTATCGGAATCCACCTATTCTTGATTTTGCTCGATTAAAGATGATTAGAAATCTGGTTGACGTCCCTTTAGTTCTGCATGGTGCCTCTGGTCTGCCTAATACACTTATTCGGGATGCTATTGGCTACGGAATCTGCAAGTTCAATGTCAATACAGAAGTTCGAACTGCATATCTACAGACTCTTCAACAGATTCCGAAGCATACTGATCTTCCAAGAATAATGGAAATCGGAATTGATGCGATGCAATCCGTTGTTGAGGAAAAGATTGATCTCTTTGGATCACGAAATAGTGCTAAACACTATCGGGAGGCAGACGAAAATAGCACCAAGGATAATAGATTCTAGTTTGTTGTTTCACCATGCGAAATCTGGTTTTGACACGAGACTTGAGTGTGCGTCTTCAAATAGATCGGGACTCCAGAAGCAGAAAAACAATGGAGACATCACCCCGGTCTAGATAGTTGCTAAGCGATGTTCTAGATACTGTTGACGGCGGTGCCATATAGTCTGTCGTTTCACCTCCTCTCGTCGACTCAAGATGATCTGGTCGCGACCAAAGAGCACATCATCTGGCGTCAAATTGTCTAGTGCTTCATGGTAGCGCTGACGGTTGTAGTAGGCGACAAAGTTGGCAATGGTCTGCTCCTGGGAAGGCTTTGCGATTGGGCGAGATCTCTGGGCGACGACTTTGGCTGGCTAATCCAGCTAGACCTTGTTCCTGGTACCCCTCGATCCACGCAAGGCGTTTCAAGACGCCACTTTTCATCTCGTCATTCTACTTATTGAAACGATGTATGTGAATCACACATTTTAGTGCTCACGCTACTGCTCCTAGCGGCTCATTTGAACCTCAGCGCGCTTGTTCCTCTTCAGATTGGCGAAGTTGCGCCACCTTGGTGGGTCGGCGGTAGACTTCTGTGGCCGTTTGCAGTAGAAACCCATACGCTCCTATCAGATGGGGCCTTGAACACGCTCACACCCATGCTGTCCCTTGCTTCTGCAATTTGTTTTATCCTGGCAGCAGGTGCTCTTCTACGCTGGCGCGTGCCAAGTCAGTGGTTCCCGTTGCTCATCGTCGCAGGTGCCGTGTTCTCCATTGCATTGCAGTTTATCTGGTTCACCATCTGGGCTGTTCTCCCACTCCTTTTGGATATTGCGTTGCTCTGGGCCGTGTTTCGGGCAAGGATCACTGTCAATGGGCTTCGCGTAAAAACCGTCAGCGCCTAATTCACAATATGCAAATCTGTTTTCTGTCGTACTTGTGGAAGATCATCAAAACTGGCGTCCTACCTATATGAACCAGAAATCGTATTGTTGAATACTTGCCCAGTAGGTTCACAATGAGTTGATAGAGTGTATGCCGTCCAAAAGAATGTGACGGCAAGCATTTCGCTCATCATCTTCGCAGTTACCGATATGTACTTTTGAAGGGTTTCTTCCTGAATCTGAGGTGTTTTTGAGAACTGATCATCTATAATCTCGAGCAGGTTGTTTCCTCAACTTACAGCTAACAATCAAGCCGTTACAAACCTCATATTGTGATACCTCTCAACAGTTCTAGAAGTTCTTTATCAGGCATCACGTTTAAGACAAAATAAGGAATAACAAATAGCAAGTAAAATACGCGAAGTTTGCATCTAGATTTTTTGTAGGTACCCGCGTATAGAGATGCCATCGTTCCGATAACGACAGAAACTACGGCCAAAATGTTGCTAGGGAAGTCATCACCTAAGTATGCACCAGGCTGGCATTTCAACGAGTATACAAACGTCGAATTCGCAGCAAACCAACCTCCTAAAAGGGCCGTTGGCACATATGCCCATACAGAGTAGGCTCTTCGGACCAACGACATTACGTTCCAAAGACAGGATAAACAATCAAGCCAAATTGTTAGTCCACGAGTCTCCCTTTGAGGGAGGCTTTTTACAGGATTGATTACTGCCATAATGTTTGTTCGATTTCTCCGCCTGCATTAACGATAGTAACCACCAAGAGCGCTGTATCTATCGGCTGTGTAAGTTGAAGTAGCAAGTACTCATTACTGTCAGAAACAGACTTCTGTACTGACAGGACTTCAGGATAAGCTCGCAGGGCAGAGAGCAAGCCTTGATTAAAATTGTGACCTATAATCTTCAATCGAATCTTTTCCGCCTGCCCTGCTGCATTGTCGAGCTTCAGGAGCTTTCCCGAATCAAGTAAGGCGTATTGCTGGCAAAGTTCTTCTGCTTCAAGCGGGTCACATGTATTTAGGAAAATCGTCAAACCTTCATACGCAGCCAAACTTTTCAGGTTCTCTCGTAGGTTTGTCGCTTCTACTGGATCAAGCTCGTTGGTTGGCTCGTCCAAGAACAGCAACTGGGGTCGTTGTAGCAGGGCACGCGCGATGGCGAGTTTCTGGCGAGAGCATTTACCAAAGTCTTTTACCTGTTGGTTACGCTGATCCCACAGGTTCATTTGCATAAGCAGCTCTTTGATTCGGGCATATAGTGTAGATTTTGTCATCACGTCTCTGCTAGCAGATAGTTCAAGATTGTCTATGGCAGTTCGTGTTTCATCGAAGCTGAGCTTATCTTCCATAACCAGCCCACAAGCTGCCCGAATTTTGTGTCCCTCATTCCACATATCGTAACCAAGTACCCGAGCATCACCGCTAGATGCTTCAAGTAGACCAGCCAGCAGTCGCATCGTGGTTGTTTTGCCAGCGCCTTTTGGTCCCAGTAAGCCAAATATGATGCCGCATGGAACATTGAAATTCAGGTCATCTACTGCTCTTAAATCGTTGAAGTCGCGAGTGAGGTTCATGGTTTGGACTGCGAAGTTTGCCATCTTTATATCCTTTAGAGCGATGTCTGTGACACATTGCTATACAGGCGAATCACATGGGCATCAACATATTCGATATTCAGAAAACTGCTAACTGAAACACGGTGATTCCCATCGATGATGTAGTAGCCATCATCTGTTAGATACACGTCAATAGGTGGTAGTGTGATGCCCGTCAAATAAAGACGGATAAGACGTTGCCACCTGAGTTCGACACTATCATCGAGCGGCATGAAGTCACGATCAAATTCGCGTGAACGCCCCAGAGACCCGACAATGTGCTTTATGGGAATGGAATCAACGCCACAATCTGTGCGCCCCTTTAGTCTGGTACGGGCCTGCCACTGCTCAAAAGCTTCAAGGTATGTAGGTTGCTGATGCAGACGACGCTTCAGTCGTTTCCAGAACCCACGACGCAAGGCACTCTGGAACAGACCATTTCTTGTTTTGATCGTCATATAGGTTCCTTGCATGGGTGACTCGCTTTACTCATATTGCTAAATGCATCAACAGTAGTTTCGCACGCGAGCCATCACTCAACATCTGGATTTCGATCAGTTGCTACCTGGTCGTTTGACCAGGTACGACCTGTCTGAAAGCTAGATTCCCCATCGTGTGAATATTGCTATCTTGAAGCTAAACTTGGAGACAGGAGACTGAATATGCCTGAAATGGTTATTCACACAGAAAAGCTGAGCAAACACTTCAAAGGGGTACAGGCGCTTACAGATTTATCAATGGACGTACCAGCTCATTCTATTGTGGGTTTTCTAGGGCCGAACGGAGCTGGAAAAAGTACAACAATCAAACTGCTCCTGGGATTGATTCATCCTTCTTCTGGCCGTGCTTCCATCTTTGGCCAGGACATCACGCGTCATAGCCTTGAGATTCGCCAACGGGTGGGTTATCTAGCCCAACAACCGAAATTCGATGAGGCGATGACTGCTCGCCAAACACTCCGGTTTGTTGCGAAGTTTTTCTACAGTGGACCAAAACAGCTCATCGAAGCGCGTGTTGAGGAATCACTGAAGCTAGTTGGCCTTGATGACAAAGCAGATCGCGTGGTGCGCGGTTTCTCTGGTGGTGAGATGCAGCGACTTGGTATCGCACAGGCTCAGATCAATGAACCAGACCTTCTTATTCTTGATGAGCCAGCCGCAGCACTCGATCCGATGGGCAGGCGGGATGTGCTCAACATCATGGAGCGATTACGCGAAAGATCGACAATCTTCTACTCAACCCATATTCTCGATGATGTCCAGCGGGTCAGCGATCGCGTCGTGATCTTGAATAAGGGGAGTTTGGTGGCGCAAGGCCCTATCGAATCGCTTTTGCAGTCTGAAGAGGGCGCTATTTATCATGTGGCACTTAACGGGGATGTCGAAACTGCGCAAGCGCGAGTCAAAGCTCTCAGTTGGGTAAATAATCTATTTGTCAGGAACAGTAATGGTGTGACCCACTGGCAGGTAGGCGTGACTGATACCGCAGCAGCAGAACAACTTTTGTTGCGAACAATAATGGCCGACGATGACATTCAAGTACTGGAATACGGTCCCGAGACCTACGAACTTGAAGACGTATTTATGAAAGTCGTGCAGTAAAGGGAAACGATCATGACGGTAACACAGAAGCTCCAATCGAAAAAATCGATTGGCTATCTAAGCGGGTTCGGAAACCTATTTGCGCGAGAAAGCCGCAAATGGTGGCGGTCGCGACGCTGGTGGATGCAATCCCTACTATGGTTAGTCATCTTAAATGGGATTGTCGTCTTTGGCCTGTTCGTAATGCCCACGCTCGTTGAAGAATCTGGCGCGGAGATGCAACAAGCCGCAGAATCCGGTGTTCAGACGATGACTGCGGAACAGTTTCAACAGGATGTGCCGAATTTATTGTTTGGGTTAGCTACCTTTTTCCTGCCAGTTGGGGTTATTATCCTGGTCCAAGGACAAGTGTATGCTGAGAAACAATCGGGCATCACGGCCTGGATCTTATCTAAGCCAGTAGTACGCCCAGCTTATCTTCTGGCGAAATTCTTGGCAGACTGGATTGGCATCGTACTGGTGCTCGTAATCTTGCAAATGGCAACTGCATACTTGTTGTTGACATCTGTGATTGAAGTGAACACCGTTGGCTATATAACTGCAGTGGCTTTACTCATCATGCTGCTGCTCTTTTATCAATCGTTTACTCTGATGATGAGCGTCATGGGAAATTCGACTGAAATAGTCTTAGGTGCTTCAATGGGTTTGTTTTTGGGCGGATCACTGCTCAAGAATCCGCTTGCCCAGATTTTTGGCGACGCTGTCTTTGCGACACCGTGGATGCTCCCAGATGCCATCGCGCTCGCAGTGACCGGTGAACCCTTACCACCTCAACTGCAAATCACAGTCGTTGCTGTACCTGCTTTGACAGTAGCTTGCTTACTTTTGATGATCTGGCAGTTCCACCGACAGGAATTGTAGTCAGTCCACATGGCCTGGGCAGTACCCATGACTTACTTTTGCACAACGATCTCGAGCTTCAACGCCAGGGAAACGGCCTCCGTACGACTACTGGCGTTGAGCTTAGACAGTATCGTGCTGACATGGAATTTAGCTGTAGACAGGCTGATCTCCAATTTCTGGGCAATCTGAGCGTTTGTCATGCCATCTACAAGTATACTCAACACTTCTAGCTCGCGTTCAGTCAGATCAAAGCCAGGCTGTTGTGGTTGTATACTGGCATGAATCAACGCTTGTGCAGCTTCTGGGGCCAGAGTTGACTTACCAGCATGGGCATTGCGTACTGCTTCAGCAAGTTGATTTGACGGTATGTTTTTCAAAAGATAGCCAATGATGCCTACTTTTAATGCTTCTTGAATGCGATTATCCTCACTGAAGCTTGTCAAAGCGATGATTTGTGTCTGCGGGCATACTTCCTTAATGCGCTTTGTCGCTGTGATACCATCAACCCTGGGCATAACCAAGTCCATCAAGATGACGTCGGGACAAGTTTCCATACAGAACATGAGAGCATGTTCGCCATCGGATGCTTGCCCGACAAGCTCTAAATCTGGGGCTATCTTTAACATATTCGCTAGACCTTCGCGCACCATCTCATGGTCGTCTACAATCAAAACACGAATTGTTTCACTCATTTTTCCTCCAAAAAACCTGTATCTCCGTACCTTCTGCGGGATTTGTGTCAACGTAGAAGGTCGCACCCATAGACGAAGCTCGCTCAGCCATGATCTGCATTCCAAAATGCCCTGCCTCAATCTTATCCGGTTCAAATCCCTGCCCATCATCAAGCACTTTCAGGATGTGGCCCTGCTCATCACAGCGCAAACTTATAAAGGCATGTTGAGCATTGGCATGCTTGATGATGTTATTGAGCGCTTCCTGAGCAATGCGATAGAACATATACTTAATGTCTGGGTCTGTATCACAGCTTCCATGAACACTCAAGTTGATTTGAACTTTGCTACGCCCCTGGGCTGCATCAATAAGTTGTTGAAGTAGTGTATGCATATCTGCTTGCGCAAACTGCGCGGGTCGTAACTCAATGAGTAGTGTACGCATTTCCGCTAACGCGCCGCGCGTCAAGTTTGCTAACCGATCAAGCTGTTGTTGTGCATCGGCCCGATCAATTTCCCAAAGGTCGGGGAGCGTATCGGCGATCAAACTTGCAGAGAACAGAGTCTGGGTTACGGCATCATGCAGATTGCGTGCCAGCCGATTTCGCTCTTCAATCGCTGCGGATTCTCGCACGCGTTCGCGCAGTCGAGCATTTTCAATAACGAGAGCGGCTTGTCCAGCGAAAGCAACTGCAAGGCCAATCATGTCGTCTGTAAATTGCTGACTCTCCGAGTAGTAAAGTGTCATTGCTCCATACACTCTTTCATGTGTACGGATGGGCACAGACAGTACGGCCCCATATTGTTTTATGAGCTGGTCAAGACCATTAATCCAGCCATCCGGGATGCTGGGTTCTCTCAAATATCTATCCAGCAACCCCGATGCAGCCTGTAAATCTGGCACAGAAACGGGTTCACCTAACGCAACTGCACGTCCGGTTATCGCGCCACCCACAGGAAGCTCCAGGGCAGTATAGGATGTGCTAAGGCCATGTGACGCGCCCACATGCAGCATGGAGCGTTCTTCATCTAGCAGATACAGTGCGCCGCCCCGCGTCCCCAACATCTGCACAGCCTGCCTGACAATAAAATCGAGGATGTCATCTAGAGAAAGGTTAGAATTCAATACGGCCAAACTATCTCGCAGGCCCTCGGCAATGCGGCGACGATCTTCCGCCTCGATGCGCCGCTCCTGTTCGGATTGATGTAAGCGTGCATTTTCAACAGCAAGGGCAGCTTGTTCCGCCAGTGTTGTAGCAACCCTCAACTGAATGTCCGAAAATACTTGCGCTGAATCGTAATAGATTGTGAGGGCACCATACGGTTCGTCGCGAACAAAAAGAGGCACAGAAACAGATGCTTTGAATCTTGCATATAACTCAATGCGTCTGGATCTTACAGCTGCACTTAGTCCCTTATCTGTACGAATTTGGTCGAGTACAGCTTGCGTGTAGTTGATTGCTATAGGTTCTTTTGAAGCAAAAATGCTTAGGAGCTCTCTACCTGGTGTTGACTCAAGATCAAACTCAATTGTCCCCAGTTCATCTTCAAAAATACCCACACCGACCTCTACACGGCCTGTCTGCGTAACTTGATCTAAACTGTATAAGATACATGCTGAAGCCTCTGCCAAGGTACAGGCCTGCCGGGTAATGTGCGACAGGGTTTCTTCTAGCGATGCGCTGGAATTGACCACTGCTAGTGTTTCGCGCAAACCTTTCGCAACCCTATGACGCTGCTCCAACTCTCGCGTACGATCTTGAATACGCGCTTCGAGAGTCCGATTCATCTCTCTAAGTTCAATCTCAGCCAGGCGACGGTCCAGAACGTTAGCAATGATGCCAGCCGCAATTCGCAATAGATCAACGACTTCCTCAGGCCATTGACGTCTTTGTCGAACAGCGTCAAAGCCGATAAAACCAACGACTTGATCACGTCGTTCCATAGGTACAACCAGAATTGATTTTATCTTCTGTACAGCGAACTCGTCTTTTTCGGTCTGAGCTTCAGAAGGCAACTCCTCGACAACGGGAGTATTCAAGACTACGCCACGCAAAATCTGCTTGTTGGACCACGACATGGCGTCAATGGGCACACATTGCATACGCTCGATTTGAGGTGCAATGTCTTCAGCGCACCACTCATATCGATTGTGCATATACTCATCATCGTAGTCGAATACGTAGCTGCGATCAGCTTGCACGAACCGACCCAAATCTCCAAGGATCTGCTGAATACCTGCATCGATTTCATCAGTGGGCAAGATAATAAAATAGCTAGATGTATAGGTGATCAACGTCTCTAGCTGACGACGATACTGAAGTGCTTTTTCTGCTTGCTGGCGCCGTGTAATATCGCGCCAATTAGAATACAAAATATCTCGGCCATCGTACTCAATGGCGATTAACAAGACTTCGACAGGTAGAATCGTGCCATCTACGCGTTGGTGGTCCCACTCAAAACAGAGGTGACCCTGCTTGAGTGCAATATCCATGAGGTCGTGCTCGCGTATATCGGAGCGAGAGCCATCTGGCTGAAATTCGGGAGAGTAATCGCTAGGGCGGCATCCGATGATTTCTGACTTATCAGAACAAGCGAGAAGTGAGATTGCTGTCGCGTTGCAATCTATAAACACGCCATTTTCAAGCAAAAACAACCCATCGGTAGATTGTTCAAAGACACGTGCCAAGATTCCGCTGCGTTCCATATCGATCTCCGCTTTATGTGTAACGGAGCGTATCCTATTGCAAGCTGTTGTCGCAAGCGAACTGCGAACAACGCTGATGTTAGTCTTTGTATTTCAGGATATTTATCTGAATAGGCGGCACCTGGTCATTCGACCAGTCTCACAATAGTCAGACGATAGATGTGATCGACACACGAATATGTGATGCTGGGAACAAGTATTCACATGAAGGAGCAAATTTACATGCGACAAAAAGTGTTGTCGATTTTAACAATTATCAGCCTATTCATCATAGGCGGTAGCCTTTACGCGCAGGGTGATCTCCCGTATGTCAGTGAGGATGTCACCTTTACAAATGACGATATCATTTTGGCTGGAACGCTAACATTGCCCAATACAGCCGCCGCTCCACATCCCGCGGTAATTGTGATTTCTGGTAGCGGTGAACAAAATCGTGATGGCGCAACTGAAGGTTTTATAGAAGGTTACGAACCTTTGCGTTTCCTTGCCGAAGGCTTGACGCCTGCTGGAATTGCCGTCCTGCGCTACGATGAACGCGGTATAGGTGGATCTACCGGGGAACATGCATCTTCTACGACGGCGGATTTCGCTACTGATGTGCTGGCAGCTTTCGACTACCTCACGTCTCGTGACGATATTGATGGTGATCAAATCGGATTAATTGGACACAGTGAAGGCTCGAATATTGTTGCCTATGCCGCTGCTCGAAATGAAGACATTGCCTTTGTAATTTCTATGGCTGGACAGGCCGTCAATGGCTATGAGGTATTGGTTGAACAGACCATAAAAGGTGGGATTGCCAATGGCATGACTCCAGAACAAGTCGATGCTGAGCTTGCAATGAATCGCACAGAATGGGACATGGTATTGGCTGAAGATTGGGACGCGCTTGAAGCCTACACACGCGAACGCATCGCGGAATTCCCGGTAAACCAACAACCTGAGCCTGAAATCCTGGATATGTTGATAGAACGTCAGGAAGTCTTCGCGAAAAACTGGTTTCATTTCTTCATGACCTATGATCCAGCGGATGATTGGCGGCGAATCGAAGTACCGATACTGGTTATCTTCGCGGAGCTAGACACACAGGTCACCGTCGTGCAGAATCGAGAGCCCTTCATCCAAGCGCTTGAGGACGGTTCAAACTCTGACTATAAGGTCGTAACGCTGGAAGATACGAACCATCTATTCCAGTCAGATGTTGAAACTGGGGCCCCGCTAGAATACATGACGCTAGAACCAAGCTTCATGCCAGAATTGATGACACTCATTCGAGAATGGGTGCTGGCCCACATTACAGTCGAATAGAATTCGCGACGGGGTCGCACATTTGTCCGACCCCGTTCTCTACTCCTATGATGGTGCAATGAATAATTGTTCACGTGTTGGCTTTCACGCACAGAATTCAAACAAAATCAACATGGAACGACTAAACCGTATTGAGATAGAGGCTCTTGGAAATCAAATACTGAGTGGCTTCAATCTGAATTGGAAGCAACACTTACAATTGATGAGGAAGTTTCAATGAATTTTCACACACTTCTCGATAACTATACGGTTGCTGTAGGGGCAATGCTCCTGGGTAATCAGAAATTCTTCAGTAGAAGCGTCGAGAGCCCTGGCTTCAGCGAACTTTTACAGGCCATATCCATTGGGAAACTAGCGATTTCTGGTGAGGGATTCTATGAGGTTGAAGTGGATACACTCGTAGGATTGCTTGATCCTGCGTTCTATATTGCTCAATGGCTCGGCTCAGACTATCCGACACTTATTTACCACCACGGCAATAACGAAAGACCTTTTGACTTTGGTGTACTCAGCAAGAATACGTTTAAAAGCATCTTCCTGAACCGAAAAACAGCTTTTCCGGCTAACTTGATCGTATTGCGTGCCCCCTTCCACAAATCATTGCGCACTTACTCGGAGAAGATCAGAGAACTTGTGAATTTCGCTACTATGCTGGCTGTTTCCGTAAAACTGATCGAAGAACTTCAAGTCTTAATTCGGCAACAAAGTAGTCAATGTATTGTCGTCTGTGGCATTAGTTTGGGCGGCTGGGTAACAAATATGCATCGAGCCTATTTCAATTCAGCAGATCAATACCTACCCATGCTGGCCGGAGCGGCACTGGACGAGGTTTTTCTATCATCAGCATATAGGAAAATGACCGCTACTTTAGCTCATAATCATCCAGAAAAGATACGACAAACACTCAACTTTGAAGCGCCATTTGCTCAAATCACATCAGACAACGTTTTTCCCTTGCTGGCCCGCTATGATCCTATCATTGAATACAATCGCCAAAAAAGATCCTATGATGAACGTCTTCTCACGGTTATTGACAAGGGGCATACAACGACTGTTCTTGACAATAATACGCTCCGAGAATTTCTATTGTCCCATCTGGAGCAACTGTAAATAGATAGAGCAATATGAAGCGACTATAGAGCTATTTCCGAGTTACTTGCAACTGTAGCCATGTTCCCCGAGTGATGCTTACTGTTGCTAAGGATCTATAGCTCCCAGACAATCATAGCAACGAGTATAAGACACGAACAGAAAGTGAAATATAACATGGATCATGTTGTGTATGTTGATGCAAAGACGGATGAACTTGCACACCTGCTAGGTAGGTCAAAGTCGATGATTATTCGTGGAGCAGCCGGACGCAAGCTACCCTATGGTCGTGTCAATTCTGGGGACCAATTGTACTTCATAAATAATAATGCTGAGGGGATTGCCAAAGCCGTTGGTACTGTGACCCATGTGCTGAATTCCGAAAAGCTAACGCCGGAGGAGTCAGCAGCATTGTTGACGCAATATCAACCTAAGTTGCAACTGAATGACAAGCAGTTCAAGCGCTGGGCAGGCAAGCGCTACCTTGTTCTCATTGAAGTTGGCAATGTTGAAGTGATTGAACCGATAGCAATTGACAAGAGTGACTATGGCAATATGGATGATTGGCTGCCAGTTGGCGACATCAGCACCGTTCGGATCAGCGAGAGTTAGTGATGCTAACGCTTGCCAATGACAAGCGACTCGGTATACAGCAGGCGCTAGTTGAGCATAAATCACTGTTCTAAAATGCTTACAAGCTGTGATGCATTTCAGGAAAGTTGAACAGAGGCTAGATCCGATCTCCTTACATATCATAGGTGATACCACTTCCATCTGGTGCAATATCAGATGGTGGAACGGATGCCTATCCGCGATCTAGCGTGTCACGAAGCGCTTGGAGCCTGCATCCAAAATGGATCTGAGAGCGATCCACCTGATCCAACCAGATTTGTAGCCGGTGAACCAGTTCATCTGCCCCCTGGAAGCGTGGCTGGTAGGATGCGATAGCCAATCGGCTGAAGTCCCGCGCATCATCTTTCATTTCGACTTGCCTGGCTTTTATGTCCGGCACTGTCTCTTTCTGAAAATGAGCGTTTTTGAGATAAATTACTGATAGCGATCCCAGCAGATGCCAGGATCGCATTTCAACACTTAGACGCACTGCTCTATGCTTGTTGGGATAGCATGAGGTGTTTGCAGCGCCTGGACGACTTGTTGTGCACGAACCTGGGCTCGTGTAAAAGCACGTAAGGTCCGGGCACGAGTATACACATCATCTGACTGCGACTGATACAAATTGCCAAGCGCAAGCTCCGATTGTGCCATATCAAGTAAGTGTGTCAGATGGTTGGCAGCCGTATCCTGACCACTGATTTGACTAAGCAAAGTCTGGGCGATCTCAATGCGTCGTTCTGCTAGCTGGCGAGCATGTATTATCATGTCGGAAAACGTCCCCTTCAAACTAATCTCCCAAAACGCATTGGTTTCATCATACAGTGGTGAGCTGTTTTTAGCTGACATCGGCACTAATCCGCGTTCCACTTCACCGACACAATGCATATAGACGCCATCCTCTGGCTTCATGACCACAACCAGCGCATTAGAGGCATTGCCCACAGCTGGCTGCCATTTTTCTTCTGCGTAGGCCTTGGCAATGGACTTCCATTCACCATCCGGGATAGTGCCAGATTCGCTGTAGATATCGATCATAGCCTCAACATCAATCTCCCCAACCCGCTTGTTGAGGGCTGCAAAGGCCTGTTGATTGCGCTGAAAAGCACTGAACCAGCCCCACTTCATACCCATCACATGCGGATTCTCCATGCTCCGTAGCGTGAACTCGGCGAAAGACTTGGGGCGCCAACCACCAGGCGCTGACCATTCCCAGTTGTCCGGTTCGGATTGTAGCCAGCGTGCTGCTTTCACATCAGGGTGCATGGGCGCGTTGGTAGCATAGATAAAATCCGTTTCTCCCAGCAAACCAGATTCACGGACGATGACTGGATCGGCTTTACTCTCGATACTGAACGCCCCGCTGCTATCGGCATAGTAACCGCCAGCCGTCGCTGGATCGCCCATACCGGTATCACCCACGGGGAACGACATCTCCATCTCACGCGCTTCTTGGATATTGTCACAGAAGCGTAGGATGTGCAGCACAGAAATCACACGGCGGATGCCATATCCCCATGTTTCTTTCGGCTCAATCATCTTGGGGCCACCCCCATGATGCACGTACGCGAGCCCTTTGTTGTTCATCCCCGGATGCCCGAAGAAATAGAGTGGACCAGCCGCAGGTACGCCACCATCTGCACCAAATGGTGCAAAGATGTAGTTGTTACCTGTTTCTGGAAAGGCCACGACAGTAACTGTATGACCGATGTCATGGTCGCCACTAGAACCCGTGATCAGCTTACCATCCTTGGTTGCACGTCCCCATGCTGCCAGACCACTGCATAGTGGATGGCCAAGTTCTGGCAAAGCTTCCTCACCAATGTAGCCTGTTGATGGCGGTTCGTGACCTGTCCACATATCTAACACATCGTCATATGACATCACTACGCCGGACGCTGTAGCACCGGCTGCCCAGCCCTGGAAGAACGAAATAAACTCTGGCGCATGGGTCTGAATTTGCAGTTCCCATTGGCGCATGGTAGCGCGCTGGTTGGCATCATAATCGTTGCCAGCATTGCGAGACAGCACCCAAGTACCGAAAATCTCAATTAACTGCGTAGCGTACTGATAGCCCATATCGTAATCACTGCCTTGCAGCACCACAATCGGGTTAATTGAGGGTACCAGTGGGGCGCCATCTGCAAACTGTATTTCTGTACCAAGACTGTCCAGCTCTATGGGGTCATAGTCCAAGGGATCATGGCTAGCGGACTGCACAAGATCATGCAGAGCATCAGCCATGAAAGCAGCGCTCTTATACAATTGTGTTGAATGCTTCCAATCGGCCTTGTAATCAGACTGCATCGCCTGGCTGGTTGCCCATTTAGCGCGAGTCAATTCGATCATCACACGGTCGAACTCTGCTATACGCTGCACATACATTTCGCTGGTTTTATCCATCTTGCCGAGCTTCAGATTGACTAGCATGAGGGTATTCTTGATGTCTTGATTGGCTTTGCGCGCCTTCAGCACATTTATGTTGCTGAGGGAATAACCAGTCACGCTCGCCATGTTTCGTAGTCCTTTGAGGATACGCATCGTTATCTCCTGTGTTTAGTGAATACTTTCATGGTTTATACTGAGCTAAACTCCGCTTTTTCGGATGTGCCAAAGGATGTATTTTCACAGCGATAAACTGTGTCAATAAAAAAGCGCTTTCTGGATTGGAAAGCGCTTTTGATCGTATCGGTCAAGCTAGCCGATGGACACGAAGGGGGCCAAGTCCATCGGAGCCGGATACTGTGACGACCACACGATTTGCCAGCCATCAAACTCTGATTGCCAGAGTGTATTGTCCGTTTCGTTGCCTAGCACATGGTGGGATAGTGTGTGCATATTGGAGTTCGCCGTTAGTGTGATATACCCCCCGGGTGCATCAACGAGATCAAGTATTGGATCACCGCTGGTTAACTGTGTAACCGCGCCTCCTCGATTCAGTGCGATCCATTGATTCTGAGGAACAGTCGCATCACTCATTGGCATGTGTAGCATCAATGCGAGCTGTTCACCGCCAGCAACATAAGTCGGGTTCGCCAACACGGCATTTTCTGCATGATAAATGATTGATGTATCGCCGGAGACATCGCTCATACGTACCACGTTGAAGCGTCCCATCGGGTTCGGCAGCGTATCAATGGTCGCCAATGAAGATTCCTCGTCAAGCCAGACTGTTTCGCCAACATCTGGAAGCGTATCGAACAGAGAAGTATTGCTATGCGGACCACCCGTTAGCCGTTCCAATGATCCATAGTCCAACGACCATCGATAAACATCACCATAGACAATACCACCGACACCAAACGGCATGCCAGCGAACGTAACGTTACTTCCATCGAAATCGTGCACTTCTGCCAGGATGAGCTGATCAACGGGTAGGTCACTGTTTACGACCGCTGCCAGCGTGGGATTCAGATCGTAGACAATCTGACCGCTGGCGATGTCTACCACTAGAAGCTGCCAGATGCGACCGTCGGCTGCCGGAACATCCTGTGGATTACGAACAATGGCAACAGCGACCCGTGAATGATCCGGTGAGAAAGCCGCATTGCTGATATGACAACCGAGCGTGCTGCCGAGATCAACTTGTGCGAGGTTGTTCATGGACTGCACATCACGAACGACGAGGGTCGTCTGAGCCACACTGACCCCAGGCTCTAATGTCTCCGCACAAAATGCAACACGTTGGCCATCTGCGGAAAAACCCATGCTATCCCCAGAAACCCGCGTCGTCGGCTCCACACCGAGTTCAAAGGATTGGACGCTGCTATCTAGCAAATTAACTTGAACGAGTTCGTGCTGAATTTCGTTGTAGAGCAGTACATACCAGTTGTCTGCTGCATGGATCGATATCGCATTGACGACCAGAATAAACAGACTGACGAGTACAGCAGCTTTACGTGAGTATTGATTATTCATCATCTTCCTCCATTGTTGATAATTTGTTGATTGAACGAATGTAAATGCCTTACATCCTCAAAGATGACCTAAACCCTTGGGCTTGCGATGTGCCGAACGGTGTATTTACAGTCGCGGTTGGGTAAACAAAAACCCGATTCACAAAGAATCGGGTTTCTCAATTGGCGAATAGTGAACTAGTTCCGGGCCAGGTGTTTAACCCGCGCTTTGAGGGCTTCGCCTAACAGACAATACCCCTCCTCACGAGCCTCCATCTGGGCGAAGGGCAGCGCAATGCCTTCAAAGTGTTCCTGGCAAATGACATGTGTCCCACTGCAAACTGTCTCCGAGATCAAATACGCATGTTCACCATAAAAGAGGCCACGTATGCCACCGCCCCAGCGGATCTCTTGGCACGGTTTCAGCGCCATCATGCGCGGTGTGGCTGTCGCCCGCTGGCCATTGGGTTTCTTGATATGGACTTCTAGTGGTGCGCCCTCGACAGAATCGCCTTTGATCTCAACGAAGTAGGGATTCCAAGCTGGATATTGCGAAATGTCAGCCAGAATCTCATAAACGACCTTCGGTGGGGCATCAATATCGAACCCCGTGATGGTGTGAATACGTGGATAACGGAAGCTACTATACTTGCCTAGAATATGCCTCATTAGTGGATCCCTTCTATCCATGCCTTGAGCGCAACGTTCATGCCGTTGTAGCCCTCTTCTATGGCATCCAGCGTAACAAACTGCACAGCCATGCCTTCAAAATCTTCTTTGTGGATCAGGTGTGTGCCACCTGCTGAATTCTCTTCCAGCAAGAAGACATGTTCACCGTAGAACAGACCGCGCACGCCACCGCCCCATGTCAGTTCACGCGAGGGTTCCATCCGCAGCATATGCGGATGGACCGTTGGTGTATCCCCATTGGGCTTATTCATATGAACGACAAGGGCTTCACCGACTGCCGCTCTCCCTTCGATCACCACATGATAGGGGTTCCACTCAGGATACCGTTCCAAGTCCGCGAGTACTGCATAGACTTCTGCTGGCGGTGCGTCGATGTCGATTTCGGTATACACATGCAAACCAGGGAAGTACGGCCCTATGAAGTAGATAAATGCTGTAAGACCGCTGATGATAACCAGACCCATCAGGAAATATGTCATTAGATTCTTGCTCCTCATATCGCAAAGTCGCTCATGAATGCGCTAGGCGCGGCGAAAGATCGTGCGCCGTAAGAAGAGGCCCACGCGAACGATAACCACCGCCAGCAGCAACGGGAAACCAATCAAGATGAAAGTGGCTAGCGGTAGTGCGAGACTCCCCAGTTCATCTTCCTTGTAGATCATTTGCGCGGTGGGTGATTGACCATGTACCCATTGGGTCAATTTAGCCAGGGTAACGTAGGCGTTAAAGTACTCTGCTTCGTGCCCCATAATGAGGTCGATAGCCGCCTGCATGGCGATGATCGCAATCGTAATTGCACCGATCGTGCGCCAAGAATGCCGACTGTGTTCGTTTTTATGGCTAGAGTGTGACATGAGTGATCCCCCTAATTAAGTGAACTGGTTCAGAATCTGTCGTTCACTCTTGAGGGTGATGTAAACTTGTCAACCAGCAATGTACCAAATGGTGTATTGTGGGTGGGATTAGTCTAGTAAACCCTGTTCCTGAGCACGCGCAACGGCTTCAGTGCGGTTGCCAACATAGAGTTTTTCATAGATGTTGGCAGTATGGCGCTTGACCGTGCCGGGAGCGATGATGAGTTCGGCGGCGATGGCGTTATTGGTCTTACCAGTTGCCATCAGGCGTAGGACATCCATTTCGCGTTCTGAGAGGATATCTGGTCGTGAGGAGTCGCTTTGTAGTTTCGATTGCAGAGTAGCAGTATAAGCTGGTGCGTCAGGTAACTGCACCATCAATCGCAGCAAATCGACCACGCCTGTTCCTACATCGAACAGCGAACGAACGTACTTTCCCTGTTCCGCAATGGTCAGTGCTTCGCGTAACACCGCAAGTGCACTATCATCACGCCTGAGTTTATGCAAAACGATTGCCTGAAGTGCCAAAGTTTGCAACATAGCTCGCTGACGGCCACCAGCCTCAGCCTGCCGATAAAGTTGTTCTAGCAGTGTGGCGGTCTCTTGCGCTTGTTCATTCATGATTTGCCAGCGTGCAAACAGCAATAGATCTTCTTCTATCACATCAGTGGTGGCTACTTTTACTGAGTAATCGTTTACTGCTTGCCATTGACGTAAACCAGCGAATTCTTTCATCGCTAGCCAGATCATGACCTGTGCGCGTTCGATCAAAAGCTGCGAAAAGGGACCAATATACGTTTTAGCAATCAATTCCTGAGCTTGATCGTGCCACTGTTGAGCTGCTTCAGGGTCGTCCTTTGCCAGTGCAATCCGCACCAGCAAGATATAGACATCTCGGATTGCGGGATTATAGGGTTCGCCTGTTAGTTGCAGGGCATCCAGCGCCTCCAGACAATATTGTTCAGACTGACGCAGATCGTTTTCCTCATAGGCTACCAGCGCCTGCATGCCTAACAGATACTCTGTACCTGTCATCGGAATGCCCGTTTGTTGCTCGTAATGCAGTCGATGCTGATCTAGAGCTGCTACCCAAGTCTGTGCGGCTTGTTGGTCCCCACAACACCATGTCAGCTGTAGCCAGGTTGTGATAGATTGAGACCAGGCCGCGTGTATCCGTTGAATCGCCGCGCACGTTCAGTGCGGTTTTGCCAGCGTCATGTGCGGAAAGAATGTCATTGCTGGTCAGGCCATAGGTGGAGATGATCAGCCATACGGTACTCTTCTCGAAACCAGCCGTGTCCGGCAGTTTCTCCAGTGCTAGATAGGCGGTATCAAGCGCATTTTCGCCATCATTGATAATTGAATCATATAGTGCCCGCGCCATATCGACATACCCCGGCGGCACACCGTGTTTGGCACGCTCTGCTGCATCTAATAACGGCCTAACGCGCTCAAACTCGCGTTGCAAAATACTCGTGATAGCAAAATACAAACACAGCGAGGCGTATTGTGAGATGATTTCATCGGGTAGTTGACCCAGCCATTCACGTACCTGACGGCTTCGTCCTGTTGAGGATAGGTGCGCTACAAGCGGTGTCATCATCTGTGCAGCAAAGATCATGTCGCCCGAGGCAAAGGCAAATGCAACTCCTTCTTCCTGGTTGCCTTGTTCTAAGTGCCAGTGACTGACCGCCTGCAAGGCATTTATATAGGCTTCAGTATCTTGCAGTTTAAAACGCTGTCGCAACAAATCCGCAAATAGGTGATGATAGCGATACCAGATGCGCTCTTGATCCAACGGAATTACGAATAGGTTATTTGCTTCGAGGTAACGTAATATTGTCTGACTGTCCTTAGTGCCGAGCAGAGAATTGCACAAATCTGCACTCAGTCGCTCTGCGACTGATGTCTTCAGCAGGAAGTTTTGAATCTCCGGTGGTTGGTGCCGAAGTACCTCTTCTGTCAGATAGTCAGTGATGTAGCGATGGCTACCACTAAAACCACCCACGAAACTCGATTTATCCGATGTCTGCGCAAGCGACAAGGCCGCCAGTTGCAAGCCCGCTGCCCATCCTTCCGTCCGTTGGCGTAGTGCTCGTATTTGGTCAGCAGTTAGTGCAAGCTGTAAATTCTGATTGAGTAGGTGCCGCACTTCATCATCTGAAAAACGCAAATCTTCAGCATGAATCTCCTGCAATTGCCCGCTGACACGCATCCGCGATAGCGACAGATCGGGGAAGACACGTGTTGTGATAATAAGTGTCAGATTCGATGGCAAGTTATCCAGCAGATAGGCAGCCGCCCGATTGACCGCCGCACTTTCAGCTTCATGGAAGTCATCTAGCACCAACACTAATTCCTGACCATACTGAATCAGGTCGTTTATAAGCGCAGCTAAAATGCTTTCAATCGGCAAACTGTCTGTACTATTCAGGATGGGCAACAATTTGCTGCCAATGTGTGGTGCAGTGCTCGTAAACGCTTGAATGAGATAGCCCAGAAAATGTGAGACATTGCGTTCGTTGGTATCCAATGACAACCAGGCTGCTGGACGAGCTTGCGTTTGTAACCATTGAGCGACCAACGTCGATTTTCCAAAGCCCGCCGGAGCTGTGACTAAAATCAGCTTTTTGTTGCTACTGACCGCCTCATTAAAGCGCGCATCTAGCTGAGGACGATGGATCGATATAGCCGCAGGTTCGGGAATATAATATTTGGTGGGTAAAAAGTCCACGATGCACTCCAGGGGCCCATTCGTAGGTTCGTATTCTACCGTGTCGAAAGTTAATCATCTAATCAACAGCATAGGGAGCGACCATGTCCCGTGAATCACATGCGTAGTTTTCAAATATGCCATCGATCTTATACTATCGTTCACTATGACAGATTCTGAAAATGAGCGTTTTCGATAAATGATCTTGCCCCGGTTTGGTGGACAATGAGTTTGTCTAAGCAGCTCGTTGCTCATACTGCTCAGGACTGAGATAGCCGAGCGCCGAATGTCGTCGGCAGCGATTGTACCAAACCTCGTTGTATTCAAAGATCAGTTGACGTGCTTGCTGGCGGTTTTCCAACCGCTCAGTCACACATTCGGTTTTGAGAGTAGCTAAAGAAGCTCTCCATCATGGCATTGTCATAACAGTTGCCCACGCCA
>PABP01000026.1 GCA_002699585.1 Anaerolineaceae bacterium
CCGCTGGTGTGGTTGTGACGCCGCAGTTCCTGCCGGGCTTCAACGCCAGCGTGGACTGGTTCAAGATCGACCTCGTCGATGCGATCCAGGGCTACGGTCAGGACACCATTCTGGCGGTCTGCACCGACACTGCCGATCCGTTCTTCTGCTCGCTGATCAATCGTGACGGCTCGGGTTCGCTGTGGCGTAGTTCCGCCGGTTACGTGGAAGACTTCTCCACGAACGTTGGTGGGATCGGCACCGAGGGTATCGACGTCCAGGCGAGTTACAGCACGCAGATCGGCAATGTCGGTCGTCTGAACCTCAGCTTCGTCGGGACCTATCTGATGTCGTTGACGACGGATCCGGGCTTTGAACAGGCTCCGGAATACGATTGTGCCGGCCTGTTCGGTAACACCTGTTCGGCCGGCGTACTGAGCTGGGGTCCGAATCCCGAATGGCGTCATCAGATGCGCGTTGGCTTCGACTTCGCCAACGGCATCGGAACTTCGGTCCGCTGGCGTTACTTCGGCAGCGTCGATAATGAAGACGGTGTTGCCGGTGGTCCGAACCCGAACGCTGCTCCGGCACGTCCGGGCAATGCCGGGTTCCCCGCAGTCAACTACTTCGACCTGGCATTTACCTACGAAGCCGGTGACCACTTCGACTTCCGTCTTGGTGCGAACAACATCTTCGACAAGGAACCGCCGCTGGTTGGGGCGCAGTCCTGCCCGTCGGGTCCGTGTAACGGTAACGTTTACGCCGCCGTGTACGACGCGATCGGTCGCTACATCTACGCTGGTGTGACGCTTGAATTCTAAGCTTCACGCAGACTAGACAGGGAATGGCGGGCCTTCGGGTCCGCCATTTTCGTTTGTGGCATTGCCACGTTATCCGACACAGGTGCCAACCCCGTGAACCGTACCGAAGCACGTCAGGCAATTGCAGCGATTCCGCAGACCGATGCGGCAACCGCCTTCAATGTCGGCCTCGACCTGCTCAGAAACGATCATGCGGAGATCCTGCTGCCAATCGCACGTAAGCTGGCGCGCAAATTTCCCCGCGAGCCTCGCATGCAGCAGCTCCTCGGCCTTGCAGCACGCACGGCGCAGGACAGCACACTGGCACTGGAAGCCTTCGGACAGGCCGCGAAACTTGCCCCTTCCGATCCGCTGATCGCCCATTCCCACGCACGTTGCGCACTGGAGGCGGGAGCGCCTGCTGTCGCTCTATTTCAGCGCGCGGTCGAAATGGCTCCCACGGATGGCCACGCCCTGCTCGGCATGGGAGCCGCGCTCCTCCACGAAGGCCGAGCCCAAGACGCGGTCGACCATCTCGACACACTGCTCGCCGCCAATCCTCTGTGGATCGATGGCCACCGCGATGCCGCGCACATTCGCGGCCAGATGGGGCTCGACCCTTATGCCACCATTACGAAGGCATTGGCTGGCCAGCCCCGTTCGCTCGAACTGACGACCTTGCTCGCCGGTACCCGTCTCGAGGCGCTCGACTTCGAAGGCGCGCTCGCCGGTTTGCAGGACGCCCGGGGCAAGCTGGGCGATCCCGCCAGTCTCCGGATTTTGGCAGCACATGCGATGTCTGAATTGGGGAATCTCTCCGAGGCCGACACCACCTTCGGCACTCTCGCTCCAGGCTCTAGTGTCAACGACACCTCTCTGCACGCCCGCCATCACCTTCGCGCCGGACGAGCCGCCAAGGCGGCAGCGCTGATTGAACCGGTGATCGCCCGCGACTATGATCATCTGCTCTGGCCTTATTTATCGCTGGCTTGGCGTTTGACGGAGAACCCTCGCTATCGCTGGCTCGAAGCGGACGAGCGGCTCATAAGCGTCTATGATCTCGGTAACATTCTCGGCGATCTGGACGTGCTCGCATCGCATCTGCGCCACTTGCATTTCGCTAGCGCACAGCCGCTGGATCAATCCGTTCGCGGAGGCACCCAGACCGACGGCAATCTATTGCTGCGCACTTCCGCCCCAATCCGGAAACTCCGCAAGGCGATCCTTGCCAAGGTCGCTGATCATGTAGCGCAACTGCCGCCGTTCGAAGCGGGACACCCGACGCTTTTGAAGGATCGCGATCCGCTACGCGTCGCTGGATCGTGGTCGGTTCGGCTCAAGGACGAGGGCTTCCATTCGGACCACGTCCATAGCAAGGGCTGGATCAGCTCCGCGCTGTATATCACACTGCCCGACACAATCGGGCAGGCCCAGGATCGGGGTAAAGGTGAAACAGACCATTCCGGCTGGCTGACGCTGGGCGAATCCCGTGATATCCTGCCTGGCCTCGAACCCGTGAGGCTCGTCGAGCCGAAACAAGGTAGGCTAGTGCTGTTTCCAAGTACCATGTGGCATGGTACGCGCCCGTTCTCTGCGGGCGAACGCATGACCGTGGCGTTCGACATCGCCCGCCCCCAACAGAGCTGAATTGGTTGAACCGGATGAATGCTGCTCCCCCTCCCGCGGAATTGATGCAAGCCATGCAACGGCTGCGGTCCAGCGATCCGGCCGGTGCGCTGGCAATCGTCGAAGATTGCCTGACGAAGACTTCCGAGCGCGCTCCTTTTCTCGCCGTGGGCAGTCTGGCGGCCCTACGTCTGGGCAATACCGACAAGGCCATTCCCTTTCTTCGCGAACTGCTGGTCATCAACCCTGGCGATACGGCCAGTCGAAACAATCTCGCGGCTGCTCTGGTTCGCGCCGGCCAGCTCGATGAAGCTCTGGCGATGGCCGAAGGTTCGACCGAGCCCTCTCTCGCCCGGATCGAAGGTTTCGTGCGCCAGCAGCGAGACGAATTGGAGGCGGCGGTTGATGCCTATCGCAGAGCGATAGCGGCAGAACCCGCGGACCTCGCCAGCCTCAACAATCTCGGCAACGTGCTGATGGAGCAGAGACAGTGGGACGAGGCGATTGCGGCATTTGAACAAGCGATCACCCTAGCCCCTGCGGATATCCAGATTTATCTCAATCTGGCCGAATTGCTGCGATTGGCCGATCGTGGGGGGCCACGACTAAAGGTTCTCAAAGACGCGCACGGCATCGCACCCGACAATCTCCGCGTGCTGATCGATCTCGGCATGGCCTATGCTCAGGTCGACGATCTGGACAATGCCATGGCCACATTTCGTAAAGCGATCGAGCTGACCGACGGTTTCGGGGAGGCGCATGTCGAATACGGCATGATCCTGGAAAAGCTCAACCGCACCGACGAGCTTGCCGAACTCGTCGCGTCTTTCGACAAGGCCAGCGCGCCACCCGAGGCCAATTTCCTGCTCGCTTGGGAAGCGCGCCGGGCAGGCAATTTCGAGGAAGCGGCACGACTGGCCGATGCGATTCCGGAAACCGTCCTGCCAATGCGCCGCTGGCAACTTGTCGGGGGTATCGAAGACCGGCTGGAAAATACTGACAAGGCCTTTGCCGCCTTCGAGCGAATGAACCAGTCCGCCGTTGCCGAGGCGCATCCCGCGCGTGGTGCAAACTATCGCGAACGGGTGGAGGCCGAGTTGGAAAAGTGCACTGCGGACTGGGCTGGCACCTTCTCTGATGCGAAAGTCACAGACGGGCGCCGTGACCCCATATTCTTGGTCGGCTTCCCGCGTTCTGGGACCACCTTGCTAGACACCATGCTGATGGGGTTGGACAATCTTAGCGTTCTGGAAGAACGCCCTATGATGGCCAGCATCATCAAGCGCATCGAGGGTGAGGACATCGCACTCTTCGACGAAACGCGGATCGGGGAACTACGCGATGAGTACTTCGCTCGGGCCGCCGAGGAGGGCTGGGACGATCAACGCTGGCTGGTAGACAAGCACCCGCTCCACATGCAGCGCGTGCCGTTTATCCACCGGCTGTTCCCCGAAGCGAAAATCATCCTCGCCGAGCGACATCCGTATGATGTGGTGCTGAGCTGCTTCATGGCGAATTTTTCGCTTAATTTCGCCATGCGCAGCTTCACCTCGCTCGACGAGGCCGCAAGAACCTATGACGCCGTCTGGCGGGCGTGGCATCGCGCCGTGGACCTGTTCGATGTAGACTGGCGGGCCGTTCGATACGAGAAGCTCGTGATCGATCCGAAGGCCGAACTGCAGCCGATTGTCGAATGGCTTGGCCTTGAATGGAGCGACGGCCTGCTCGATCATACGCAAACTGCGCGGAAACGAGGTCCGGTCAGAACGGCGAGCTATTCGCAAATTGGCGAGGAACTATATTCCCGCGCTAGCTATCGCTGGCGGCGTTATGCCGATCATCTTGAGCCCGTAATGAAAACGCTCCGCCCGTGGGCGGAGCGAATGGATTATGCGACGGAGTAGCTGTTTGTCATAGCTCGCTTGCGGGGCTGAGCTAGTCGCTGGTACCGCGAGACGTCTGCGCGCGGTCTATATCGCGCCGATTCTGCGCCTGCTCCACAGTCCACTGGCGTCGGGTCAGGCACCGCTTCGAGGTACGCACACGCGACCCGGTCGCCTTCGACGTCCGACAAATCACCTCGTCGAGATTCGACTTTTCGCCCGTTGTCTCAACGGCCTCCTCGCTCTTGTCGCCCTCCGATGGCTGCTGCGCGCTCACCGGTGCGCAAGCGATTGCGATGAAGGCAATTGCGCTCCAAAGGGTTCGCGATTTCATACTGATACTCCCTGTCAATTCTAAACTCCGTCGTTCCCTAACACGGTCGGTCCATCAGGGTCGAACACAATTGGACGAAAAAGGTAGCTTTCATTTTCTGCTCCGATAGACTTCTAGCGGACTCAAAGGATGACCCGGGAGAGATTGGTGCGACGCCTTGGCTATTTTAAGATCGGTGCCTCTTGCGCTCTCGCTGTCATATTCAGCGCCTCTGCTGCGGCCGCAATGGACGATGACCAGGCATCTTCAAACGCCTATCTGGAAGCACTGAAGGCCTGTCAGGCAGAGAGCGACCCGGCAACACGGCTTGCCTGTTTCGATACCGCCGCCGAGTCCATGGTTGGAGCGAGCGAGGCGGGCGAACTGAAGCTTGTCGATCGCGAGGAGGTTCGCAAGACCCGCAGAAAACTCTTCGGCTTCTCGCTTCCCGATTTCGGCATCTTCGGCAAGGGCGATGACCACCGCGAAGACGAGGATGAGTTTTCACAAATGGAAACCACCATCGCTTCGGTCAGTGGATCGCACTCGACGGGCTATACCCTCAGGACTGCGGAAGGCGCGGTCTGGCGGCTCGACGACGTACCAGGGCGCCTGCTCGAACCGCGCAAGGGCGACACGCTGCTAATAAAGAGCGGTGCGCTCAGTTCCTATTTCCTGCGCATCAACAATCAACGAGGGATCAAGGGCAGTCGCATCCGGTAGAGTCCACGACCACTACTGGATTTGCCAAAGGGCGAGGATCGCGATCCTCGCCCTTTTCTTACGCCTTTTCGCAGTGAGAAATGGGTACGCCTGCGGTCTGCGGGCCGCGCGGCCAGTGCGCTTTGCGCAAAAAGAAAGGGGCAGATCACTCCGCCCCTTTCCTCAATTCAATCTCTCGGCAACCGTCAGAACGAGCGGGTCACGTTGAGAAACACCGAACGACCCAGGAAGTCGTAGGTGCCGTAGTTGAAGTAATTGCCGATGGTAGGACGGCGGTCGCTACCACCCGTGCCATAGCTGCCGATAACCGGCATTCCTCAAGCGCCGGGCTGGCGGTCGGAACTTCCTGTGCAGAAGCGGGGAGCGCAGCGAGCGTCCCGAGCAGCGAGGACAAGATCAGCATTCGGTTCATCAAAGTTTCCGGTGAATCTGCACAACAGGCATTCGCGGTAGCAAAAGTGCGTTGGCCAACCGACCACGCCCGATGCTCTTGTCGGCATACCACAGCAGGTAACAGCATACGTCGAGAGCAGGACGAGCCGCGCCGCGCCCGCCCCGTTGTCACAAACCGTCCATACAACCGTCCCGCCCGGCCAAAAGTGTGGCAATTTGGTGACTCTCCATCATGGATAGTAAGATGCAGGACCCATTTATGCGACGCATTGCTTGCGTCTGCGCTTACGGCTTGCTCTTATCGGCACACTAGCCGGACCAATCCGGCTCGAGTTTAGGGGACTGCAAATCATGAAAAAGACCTTTGCCACCTTGGGTGGTCGGGCCGCGCTGCTTACCGGTGCTGGCCTCGCTGCCATGGCGATCTCCACGCCGGCGCTCGCGCAGGATGTTGACGAAGACGAGACCGTTGAAGACGCCTCTGCTCCGCCGAGCAACGCGATCGTGGTGACCGGCTCGCGTATCGCGCGCCCTGAACTCGAGTCCGCCGTCCCAGTGACCGTGCTCGATAACGAGGCTTTCTTTAAGCAAGGCTCGGTCAACGTTGGCGACACGCTGAATGACTTGCCTCAGCTGCGTAGTACTTTCAGCCAAACGAATGCGGGTCGTTTCCTCGGTACGACCGGGCTTAACCTCCTCGACCTTCGTGGCCTAGGCACTTCACGCACTTTGACGCTGGTTAATGGTCGTCGCCATGTCGCATCCGATATTCTTTCGAATGGCACATCGGTAGACGTCAACTCCATCCCCAACGATCTTATAGAACGCGTCGATGTCGTCACTGGTGGCAACTCAGCCATTTATGGCTCCGACGCAATTGCGGGTGTGGTAAACTTCATTCTTCGCGATGACTTCGAAGGCGTCCAATTGCGTGGGCACGTTGGCGTTAATTATGAGGGCAATTTCCCGAACCAATATGTATCGGGAATGATTGGTCAGAACTTCGCTGACGGTCGCGGCAACGTAACTCTTCACGCCGAGTATGCGAATCAGGAACGTGTTTACGGGTCGGACGTTTCATACCTTCGCCGCAACGATGGCTTCGTAGTGGTCGACGCGGATGGTGCGGGCACCCCTAACGGGAGCGATGGGAATCCTGATCGTATCTTCGTTAGGGATATCCGCTCCCGCACGATTTTCTTCAACACCCTCGTGCCGTTCTCTCAGCCCACGCAGGCTCAGATCGACGCTGGCGTCGGCACAATCAGTGCACCTGGTTGCGGCGTCGGCTACAACAACGTACCCTACAACTGCCTGTTCCTCTTTACGGCGGACGGCCGCCTGGTTCCGGAAACTGCAGGTTCAATCATAGGCGGCGGCCCCTTTGGTACCGCAATCGGCGGCAACGGTCAGACTGGTCGTGAAGGCACCCTCCAATCGGTGCTTCCCGATCAGGAACGCATCAACGTTAATCTGCTCGCGAAATTTGAGATATCACCGGCGGTTGTTCCGTTTGTCGAAGCAAAATACGTGAACATCAAAACCCAGGGTCAGCAATCCTCGCCCGCCTTTATCCAGGGGCAGTTCCTGACTTTCGGCGATTCCCGCGAAGGCGTGCGCTTGGACAACCCATTCTTGAGCGAACAAGCGCGAGGCGTAATCACCGAGCAGCTCTTGGCGTCAGGTCTCCGCGGTAGCCTTATCAAGAACGCGTTTCTGTCACGCGAGTTGAGCGCCGGCGACAGGGCAGCTATTGCTGATGGTTCGTTCAGGTTCGACTTCTCCCGCTTCTTGGATGATCTTGGTAGCCGAGATGAAGCGTCCGAGCGTGAGACCTATCGCATTGTCGGTGGCGTTCGCGGTGAGTTCGGCAATGCTTGGAACTACGAAGTCGCGCTGAACTACGGCAAGGTTAAAGAGGCCACGCGGGTTTTGGGCAATATCGTCCCGAACCGGTTCCTGCTGGCCCTCGACTCCGCGATTGACCCTGCAACGGGCAATATCGTTTGCCGTTCGCAAATCGATCCGAATGCGGCAATCGCTTATGATACCGCTGACGAGCCATTCCTCGATCAGGACGTAGCCAATTGTGTGCCATATAACCCATTTGGGGCACCTGATAACTCGGCTGCCGGGGCCTATATTCTCGAGGATACCACCTCAGTGGCCGACCTGGAGCAGTTCGTTGCGTCCGCGTATCTTTCGGGCAACACGAGTGGCTTCTTCGAATTGCCAGGCGGGCCGATCGGCTTTGCGGTGGGCGCAGAATATCGCCGGGAAGAGCTCTTTTTCCAAGCGGATCCGATCGTGGAGGCGGGAAGAACTTTCTACAACGCCCTTCCTACCTTCGCACCAGACCCTTTCTCGGTGAAAGAGGCCTTTGGCGAAATTCGTATCCCGATCCTCGCTAACACTCCTTTCTTTGAGGAGCTAACCGTATCGGGTGCGGTTCGTGTTTCGGATTACGATAACGCGGTAGGGACCACAGTGGCGTATAATGCTGGCGTGGAATGGCAACCCATTCCCGACATCCGTTTCCGCGCGCAATACGGTCGCTCGGTTCGCGCACCGAACCTGTCCGAAACTTCTTCGGCTCTTTCGCAGAACTTTGCTCCTGGTTTCCAGGATCCCTGTCGTGAGGCAAATATCGGGGCAGGCTCCGAGAATCGGGCGGCGAACTGTCTTGCCGATCTCGGACCGGATTTGCTGGCCTCGATCGCGACCCTTCCCAACTATTCGTTGGAAATCCTCAGTGGCTCGAACCCAGACCTCACGGAAGAGAAATCGGACTCATACACGATTGGCGCAGTTTTCACGCCGACGTTTGCTCCCGGCTTCTCTCTAACGGTCGACTACTATGACATCCGAGTGGAGGATGTGATTTCCGCTCCGTCTGCTCAGCAGATTGTCAACGCTTGTTACGATCTTCCGAGCCTGGACAATCAGTTCTGCGATATTTTTCAGAGGTATCGTGGTGCCGGCTTAGGTCCGAACCAAGAGCAGCCAGGTCAGATTTTGGATGCGGATGCGGAAATCACACCGCTCAACTTCGCTGCCCGGACTGTAAGGGGTATCGATGCCGAAGTCAGCTACAGGCGACCGTTCGGTGAAGACAACGCGATTAGCACTCGCTTTATCTACACCCACCTCTTTGAGCGGAGCAATTTCGAAGACCCCTCGAATCCCGACTTCGAAAACCGGATTTTAAGCGAACTGGGTGACCCTCAGGACGAGTTCCGGTGGACCGTGGATCTCAAGCTATCTGACGTCACATTCGGCTACGAAATGCGTTTCATTGGTAAGATGGTCTTGAACAACTACGAGGACATCTTCTCGCTTCAGGGCCGCGCCCCGGAGAACGCTGACTATGCTGATGTCGAATATTATCCGGACACGTTTTATCACGACGTCCGTGTCGGCTTTGAGCTTGAGAATTTCGACTTCACTCTTGGCGTGGATAATATCCTCAACACCAACCCACCTCTTGGTCTTACCGGTATTGGTGCCGGCAGCGCGATCTACCCCGTGCGAGGCCGAAATTTCTATGCTGGTGTACGCGCTGAATTCTAATTCAGATCTGAGCTAGCCAGAATACCCAAGCGGGGCCGGGCAGGAATGGCCGGCCCCGCTTTTCGTTCTTAAAGGTCGAGACGCAATGCCTGCTCCAACTGAAAGGTCTTTCGAAGCCGTGAGACAAGGGCGCATACACGATGCGTTCAAGATCCTTTGCGATGCGGCCGACCACAATGATCCTGCAGCGGCGTATACCCTCGCGAGCTGGCGGATGTCCGGGGATCTTATCAGAAGGGATCTAACTGAAGCACAGCGACTGTACGGCATTGCTGCCAAGCACCAATACAAGGATGCCGAGCACATTTTTCTCGCGCTGTTATCGACAGGTGCCGGTGGTTCCCCGCGTCGCTGGAACGAGGCGATCTCCTTGATGCGCAATAGCCAAATGCCAGCCTATCGAGACGAGCTCAGGCTTCTGGCTGCGATGGATATCGACGACAAAGGCGATCCCGAGACAATAGCGCAGCGTGAAGCCGTTCGTTCTGAACCGAATATCTGGGCGATCCGTGGATTTTTATCGGCTTCTGAATGCAGATATCTAATAGATCTCTCAAAACCGCAGCTAAGAGATTCGGTAGTGGTCAATCCGGCCACGGGCGCTCTTATGAAAGACCCGATACGCAATTCGCGCGCCGCGACCTTCCCCTTCGTGCGCGAGAACGCGGTATTGCACGCGATTAATCGGCGAATCGCAGCAGCGACCAACTCAACCTACGAGCAGGGCGAGCCAACCCAAATTCTCGCTTACGACACAGGCCAACAATACAAGTCGCATCTTGATACCCTACCCAATACAGCAAATCAGCGAAAATTCACTTTTCTTGTATATCTAAATGACGATTACTCCGGAGGAGAAACGCAGTTTAACGCTATCCAGTGGTCATTCAAAGGAAAGCCGGGTGACGCGTTGCTCTTCCAAAACATTGATCACACTGGGCAGCCTTGTCCACTATCTGTTCATGCAGGGTGTCCTGTCCAGTCTGGCACCAAATATCTCCTCTCCAAATGGATACGCGAACGCCCACTAGATTTGGAGGGACCGCCGGGGCGGCCTTTCTAGTTGAAACCAACCACCATCTCCAATTCCCCATCGCCCTCGTCGATCTTCACCGTTGAGCCGTCGGGCACTTTGCCCGCCAGGATCATGTC
>PABP01000027.1 GCA_002699585.1 Anaerolineaceae bacterium
CGCCGCCCACAAGGTGATCCCATTCGTCGCTGGAGTTTATTTCGCGAGGGCTGGCTTGCTTTCTTACGCTTGCACAGCCCTTAGTGTCGCCCCCTCAGCCCATGAAAGACAAGGGTATCGCTTTGAATAAGAATGAGCTGCGAGTGGTCATAACACCACCGGGGCACAACAAAACCAGTTGGCTAACACGCTCTGGCTGATACGTCGCAAACTTGAGAGCCGTCCAGCCCCCTTGCGAGATGCCAAGCAGTACGGCTTGATCGATCTGCAACGTATCGAACACATCAGCAAGCCATTCCGCATATGCTGGTGAGTGCCAGTCTGGACGATTTTGTGCGCTACGACCCGCTTCGCCCAGTAGGTCAATGGCATAGACATGAAAATGCTGGCTATAAACGGCAACATCTCCACTCCAGATGGCTGAGTTGGTTCCCGCACCGTGCAGCAACACCATTGCAGGGGCATCAGGTTCACCACTGCTGATAACGTAGGTATCGCCATGCCGGGTGGGGATGGTATGTTCCTCATAGGGGACGGGCCACCGAGCCAGAGCTTGATCGTAGAGATCCATAACAACACGCTCTCCGGCGGGTGATTTATAGATCGATTGTGTGACCACTGTGTAACCTCCGTTTTGATCGGCTATTGTACGTTTCTAAAGTATTTCCTGGCGCAAATCCTGGACCCAGGCTAGTTCGTGTGCGTAATAATCTAGCCATCGCTCTGTGATGCGGGATTCCAGTAATCGAGATCGACTGTTTCCGAGGTTTTCTGCCAGACCCTTATCCCGTTGGAGTTGCTCACGGATCATCATCTGTTTGACGCGCAGTTCCTCTTCATAAAGAGTTAGTAACTTTTCAAGATCGGCATCGTTTAACTGACTAGCCCAGGTGAGTTGCAACATAAAGTGGTTGCGCACTTGTGGCAGTTCAGGAGGCGTTTGTAGCCATGTAAGCAAGGCTTCTTTCCCCGCCTGAGTGATCGTGTAAACCTTGCGGGCCGGGGCGTCTTCTTGTTGGTGAACTTCCTGTGTTACGAAGTTGTCTTTGTGCAGTTTGACAAGCATCCGGTAGATTTGGTTGCTGTTTCCCGACCAGTAGAGCGTCTCCGCTTCGGCGAATAACTTTTTCAGATCGTAGCCCGCTAGGGGTTGTCTGCTCAACAGACCAAGGATGGCGTATTGGATAACCATACCTATTGTTTCCCGATACTATTATCATTTTAACCTATGTTATCAGTACACTAATACCCTGTCAAGAAGCCAGGATTACTTTGATTCGAGGTAACTGAGCGACCAGGATTGTAAATGTCTTTTTTTGGTACTGCTGATTAGGTCATGTTGGAGAGTTGCACACATTTAGGGTTGCAGAACAGTATTGTGAGTGGACGCTTTTCTATCTTATCCGAGCAAGGCATCGTGCTTAAACAAAAAAGCGGACCCAGTGGCCCGCTTCAATAGTTGGATCTGTAGGCTTACTCG
The DNA here is from genome assembly GCA_002699585.1 of Anaerolineaceae bacterium. Lineage (GTDB taxonomy): Bacteria > Chloroflexota > Anaerolineae > Aggregatilineales > Phototrophicaceae > Phototrophicus. The sequence goes on from PABP01000027.1 coordinate 1,481, forward strand.
ACGACCTTTTGCACAATTTTGCCGCCTGCTTTTTCCTTTAGGATGAGCTTGGTACGGCCATCGGGCATGAGTTCTTCCTTGATGAGGAAGTGCTCGGCGTCGTAATCACGGACCTGCACGCCGGATTCAGCATCGTCGCTGCCGCGCCAATCTTCCAGTTCGACAGGCTCCCACTTTTTGCTTTCGATGGACTTGTAGGCGGCATCCATGATGGCGTTGACTACGTAGCCATCGTAGAAATTTTCCATCGGCTGGTTGCCGTGCTCGATGCTGTCGAGCATGTCCGTGAACATGGGCGTGTAACCCAGTGCGCCGACCTCATCACCAACGGGGAAGAGCCAGCCCGTTTCGCCCTCGGATTTTTCCGCGACGTAGCCGCCCTGGCCAACAGACGTAAACATCTCGAAGCCAGTCCGCATCCAGTGGTTCAGCCAGATGGTGCCTTCCGTGCCGCTGACCTCGTCGCGCAGGTCCATGCCGCCGCGGAATGTCCAACTGACTTCAAACTGGCCGAGCGCCCCGTTGGCATAGCGCACCATGCCGACCGCACTGTCTTCGGCCTCGATAGGGTGGACCTGGGTATCGGCCCAGCACATAACTTCCACCGGGCGCACATCCTTGCCGATAAAGCTGCGCGTGATTTCGATGCAGTGGCAGCCCATGTCGATGATGGCCCCACCGCCGGAAATTTCCTTGTTCCAGAACCAATCGCTGTGCGGGCCGGGGTGCGTCTCGCGGCTGCGTGCCCACAGCACCTTGCCCAGCGCCCCATTCTGGACGCTTTCCAGGGCTTTGAGTGTCTTGGGCGTGTACACCAGATCCTCCAGGTATCCGTGGAAAACGCCTGCTTTTTCCACCATGTCGAGCATACGCTTGGCTTCAGCGGCGTTGCGACCGAGCGGCTTGGTACACAGAATGGCTTTGCCGGCCTCTGATGCCAGCCGGACGGCTTCCTCATGCTGGTTGTTGGGCAGGCCGATGACGACCACGCTGGTTTCCGGGTCGTTGATGGCGTCAGCGAGGTCGGTGGTGTGGCGCGGAATGTCCCAATCCTTAGCGAACTGTTCGGCGCGTTCCGCTGTGCGCGAATAAACAACGGTCACGCGGTCGGCGCTGCGGCCACTGTGCAGGGTCATGGTGTAGAACATCCCGATCAGGCCGGTTCCGAGCATGGTTACTTTTTGCATTTTTGAAAATCTCCTTGTTTTCATTTAATAAACGGATGTTTTTTGCTGAAAAGAAACCCCACCCCTGTGTCCCCTCCCCGAAGGAGAGGAGAATTTTTGCTAGGGAGCTTTTTCCTTGATTTTGCCGAAAGCATAGCTGGCGAAGTCGTGCAGGGATTGGCACGGAATCGGTTTCGCTGACCCGGTTATGTTGTATTCGTCCAGGGCGGCTTGAATGACCGGGTGGAGGGCATCGGGCAGGTGGGCGAGGCCCCATTCGCCACCCTCACGCTTGGAAATAGCGATGCCTTCCTCTATGAATGCCAGTACACGGCAGAAGTTAAGGACGGCATATTTGGGCACATCACAATCGCCCGTCGATGGCCCCTGCATGATGTTGTTGTAGCACCATTCGGCATCACTGGCGATGGAATCCAGGTAGTCGGCGTCAGGCACCTGGGGGAAGGCATCCTGCGCGGGTGGCCCGAATAGCGTAAGGCCGTAGTGCTTTGTGATGACAAAATGGGCGGCCAGATCAGGATCAACACGCGGCGTCTCCAGGTCGATGGTCCCGGCGGCGAACGCTTCGATATGGTCATCGCCATAGTGGAACTCGAAGGGCGTCGGATAGACGAAAGCGTCTAGGTACTGCTGCAACACCACGCTGATTTCAATCGACTTGCCACACTGTTTGGCGAGCTGCAAATGCAGTTGACCAAGCTGCTGCTTGATCGCTAACGATAGCGAGTGCTCCGTGATGACCAGCACGTCAATGTCGCTGCTGACTGGGTTGAAGCAGTCCATCGCTATCGAGCCATGCACATAAAAGCCGCGCATGTTATCCGCTAGCAGGGATTGATAGCCAGCAAACAGGCTGTCGATGCAGGTGGCAACGCTCGGTGGGAGGGTGACTGTCGGCATATTTAGCCTAGCCCGCTGTGAAAATGAATTTTTCGCCACATTGCAGCACGCGATAGGGTGCGTCGGCGGCATCAGCGGCCTGGATGAACTGTTGCACATCGACCGTGTTAAACGTGAACATGTCGTAGTGGTGCGGCACGATTAATGGCTGGCCGATGTCGGCGGCCAAATTGAGTGCGTCGTCGATGTCCATGTTGGGTGGGACATGCAGCTCGTGGCGGCGTGAATCGGAGCCGTTGATCGGTAGGAAAGCCAGATCGACATCAAAGGCACGTAGGCGCTCGGCAAGGCCGTCGTAAATGATGGTGTCGCCGCTGTGATAGAGCGTCACGCCATCGACCTCGAACACGAAGCCGATAAAGGTGTAGCCGCTGTCCTCGTCGTACTCAAAAGTAGGGTGGGCCGAGGGCAGCACATGTACTTTGATCGGGCCAATTTGCAGCGTTTCGTCGCCCGTGGTGGTGATGAGGTTATCCACCGGGATGCCCAATAACTGGGCGTGTTTGGCATTGACCTGCGGCAGGATGAGCTTGGCTTCGGGGTTCTGGGCGAACAGGTCGGGCAGCGTGCCGGGGTCCATGTGGTCGCTGTGTTTGTGGCTGCTGAAAACGTACTTCACATCCGGTACATCGGTGCCGCGCAGCGGGGCGTGGGTGATGCGTACATGAGGTTTGGCGGTGGTCGCGTACTTGTTGGTCAGGTGCTCCGATAGGTACAGATCGACGTAGAACAAGGTCGATGCGGTCTTGATGGCATAACCGCTCTGGCCCAGCCACCAGATAGCGACCTGCCCCGGTGCCACCTGGGTCTGGCGAATATCGGCTGTCAGTGCCGCGCCGGATTGCATGGGCGTAATCATGTCGGCTTCGTTGATCGAATAATCGATTGGATCCATATAAATAACTCTTTTCTACGTGGCGATGGTCAACGCACGTCGCGGATTTTCAATGAGCATAACATTGATCGTGTCGGTCGTCATCCCGGTGGACCGCAGCAGCGGCACGAACTGTTTGAGCAGATACGGAAAGCCGGGTTGGCCGCCATAGGCTGGGAAGCCACTTTTGCGGGCGGTGTCCATCGACAGCATGATTTGCTGCTGATGGCCGCGTTCGATGAGCATCTGGATCATGGCGATGCGCGCTTCTTCGCTGGCGTACTTTGGCTTGCCGATCTGGTCGAAACCCATGTAGACGCCCGTATCGGCCACGGCGCGGTGATAGTCGGCATCGAGATTACGGTCCATGTGGCCGATCAGAATGCGATCTGCTGCAACGCCGAGGCCAGTTAAAAGGGCGATTTGCTCCAGGCCCATTGTTCCGGCTTCGGTATGGGTGCTGATGAGCGCCCCGGTCGCCAGTTGGGCCTGGGCAGCGGCTTTAAAGACTTTGTGCTCGGCGGGTGTGATCTCATTCAGGCTGGAAGCGGCCTTGATCGCGCCAGCACGGATGTCGGTATCGTCCATGCCGTGCTTGATTTCCGTGATGAAGCGATGTGCCAACTGTTCAACCGATTGGTGCTCGACATGCGGGCGGCAGAATTTATCTTTCAGGTAGCCGGTGATGGCGATGATGTGCAGCCCGCTCGCCTTGCTGATACGGCGCAGGGCTGCCGGGTTGCGGCTGTAATCAATGGGCGTCATTTCCAGCAGGGATTTTCCGCCCGCCAGTTTTAAGGCCTGTGCTGAAATGATGGCGGCGGTTTCATCGTTCAGTACTAGGTCAGGGTCTTTGCTGTCGAAGGGTGGTGGCGGCTGGCCGATGAGGTGCTCATGCGGGTAGCAGATGCCCAAGTTTTCGGGGGCGATGTCCCCGGTGACGGTTCGTATGAATGACATGGTTGTTTCCTAATCCAATACAGCGCCCAGATCGCGCAGGCGTGTTTGTAGTTCGCCAATGTGGACCTCGCGCGGGAGGGCGTTTTTCTCTAGTCCAAGTGCGGCGGCGGTCCCGGCGGCTTGTCCCATCGCCATGCACTGGCCCATACTGCGCACCGATGCGTGCGCATCGTGGTCAGCAGACAGGCAGCGCCCAACCACCAGCAGCCCGTCTACTTTTTGGGGTAGCAGGGTGCGGTAGGGAATATCATAGGTTGCGCCATCGGGTAGGTACTGCCATTTGGTATCGCTGCCCGCATGATGATCCTCAATGGGTGCGCCACACTGGGCGATGGCATCCTCGAATTTGCGTCCGACCAGCACATCGGCTTTGGACAGACGATAATCGCCATAGATTCGGCGGCTTTCGCGCACACCAATCTGGTGACTGAGTGCGCCCATGTCGGCTTTTTCATAGCCGGGGACGTAATCCACTAAGAAACGGGCGTATTCCTGGGCCTGCCGCCGCCCTTCGATTTCCGCCTGGGTGAGCTGGAACGGGTCGGTGGCGTCCACATTGCCGACGCGCGTCATGTTGGTCACCATCACACCGGGCAGCGGGTTGATATGCACGCTGCCTTCGCGGCGCGGTAGGTTGTAGCGTCCGCTGGCGATGGCCTCGGCCATAAGGTTGTGCAGCTCATCTTTTTTGACCTGCACGGCGCGCTCGACATCGACGTTGATGAGGTTGAAGGTGGTCGTCAACGACTGCACTTGCTCTCCGGCGAACTCGAAAGGTACGCCAGAAGCAACGGCCACGTCGGCATCCCCAGAGGCATCAATGACGATCTGCGCGTTAATTTGCAGCAATCCGGCTTTGGTGGCAACGATCACGCCCGTGATGCGCTCATTTTCAGTCAGCACATCCATGACGAAGCTATGATACAGCAGCCGCACTCCAGCTTGCTCTGCTAGCCGTTCCCAGACAATTTTGAGCGTCTGAGGGTCATAGGTGATGCCCTGGCCTGCGCCGTAGGTATTGGGCCGATAGATGACTTTGCCCTGGTCAGCCAGGGCGCTGACGATGTCATCGGGTACGCCGCCGACGACCTTGCGCGCCTCGCTGCCGGGGGTATAAAAGCCGTAGAATGTGTCTAAAACCTGGGTACTGATGCCCCCTAAAAAACCGTAACGCTCCACCAGCAGCGTGTCCGCACCCTGACGGGCGGCGGCGATGGCAGCAGTCGCGCCAGAGGACCCGCCACCGACGACCAGAACGTCAGTTTCGACTGTTTGTTTGATGCTCGCCTGATAGGGCATATCTTCCGCTATCGATAAATGTTCATTATTTTGAATATTAAATGATATGTGCGTGGATTGTCAAATCGTGTTACCCTATTTGTGGAAATTAGGGTCGATTACCACCCGCTTTATTCATCCAATTGAACCAATCTCCTAGAATAGTCTGCCTGACCAAGCCTATGGACGATCTGCTATCCAAACAGGGAAAAACAATACGCTATCTGGCGTCTATTTTGCTGAACGCTGAGCCGGGGCATCGGTTGGTGGCCATGCAGCAAATCGCCGATGAGCAGGATGTCAGTGTCGGCACCGTGCAAGCCGCCATGCAGTATTTGCAAAATGAACATATCGTCCAGGTGGCCAATCGCGGTCGGCTGGGGGCTTTTGCGCAGGCATTGGATTACCCGCATTTGTGGGCTTTAGCGCGTCAGCGGCCCATGAGTGCAATCTTGCCGATGCCGTATTCACTGCGGGTAGAAGGGCTGGCGACAGCACTGCGGCAGGCATTCGATGCCCATGCGTTGGACATCCAGCTACGTTATATGCGTGGCTCCACAGCGCGCATTGAACGGCTTACCAGCGGCCAATGCGATTGGGTCATTACGTCGCGCTATGCCGCCGAAGCAGCGGCGGTCAGTGGCTTTGAAGTCGAGCCGATTTTAGCCCTGGGACCGGGCAGCTATACCATCGAGCATGTGCTGTTGATTAAGGGCGCGGACCAGTTGCAGCCGGGGATGCGCGTCGGCATCGATACCCAGTCGGCGGACCATGCTTATGTGGTGCGTTTGCTCAGCCGGGGGACGCCTGTGAGCTTTGTCGAAATTGATTACAGCACGACTATCGAGCAACTGCTCAGCGGGCAAATTGACGCCACTGTCTGGACCGAGCCGGACGTCCCGACGCTGCCGGAGCCGTTCCGGGCGCTGCCGGTTGGGGCGACATTCGCTGAAGATGATAAGCTGGGCCAACTTGGCGAAGCGGTCATTATCGGGCTACCTGCCTATGAAGGTGTGGCCCATGTGGTGCAGGCGGTGCTGGCTGTCGATAGTGTGCGCGAAGTGCAGCAAGCAGTTGTTGAGCGCCAGGTGCGGCCAACATACTGAGCCAAATTATTGACTTTTACGTTTTACGAGGAGCTAAGACACGATGAGTCATTTCATCGGCATTGACCTGGGCGGCACGAAGATTGCGGCTATCGCCTATGACGCCGATTCACAAAAGATTGTTTTTAAGCACACCATTCCGACCGACCGCCAGCAAGGGTCGGATGCGGTCGTCGCGCAGATGATTGAGCTATCGCAGGCGATTGCTGATGGCGCGGGCTGGCCGCGTGAGCAGATCAGCGGGGTCGGGGTTGGCGTCCCGGCGACGGTCGATTACGACATCGGTACCACCATTTTGCTGCCGAACATCCCCGGCGATTGGGTTGATAAACCCGTTGGACCGACCATGCAAGCGGTCCTCGGCTGCCCGGTGGCGCTGATTAACGACGCACGCGCCTTCACACTGGCGGAAGCGACTCTGGGCGCGGGTCGAGATTACCCGGTGGTGGCAGGCGTCACCTTGGGGACAGGCATCGGTGGCGGCGTTGCCATTGATGGCAAGTTGTTTTTGGGCATGGAAGGGTCGGCGGGTGAGTTTGGCCACATGTCGATTGACTATAACGATTTGCCGGATGGCAGCGGCACACCGGGCGGACTGGAGCGCTATAGCAGCGGTCCGGCGATTGCGGCGGCAGCTATCAAGGCTCTCATTCAGGGCGCTGATACGAGCATCGGCGCGCTGGTGGATTATGACCTCAACAAGATTACGCCGCATGTGGTTGCCCAGGCCGCCGATGAGGGCGATGAAGTCGCGCAGGGTATTTTGGAGCATGCGGGGCGGTGCCTGGGTGCGGGGCTGTCGGTGGTGCTGGGTGTACTGAACCCGCACGCGCTGGTGATCGGCGGCGGCATGGCGGCGCTTGGTGAGCGCATCCTGGGGCCGATGCGTGAAGGTCTGAAAATTTACAATCGCACGACCTCGGTTGACAAGCTGGCGATTGTCCCGGCGGAACTGGAAGACGCGGGGTCAGTCGGCGCAGCCCTATGGGCGCAGCAGCACGTTCGGGGGCTGGGGGCGGATTAGATGGAGTTGGGTTAGGCTTAGTTATTCTCAAAGAGTAGATTCTAGGATTACGTATAAGAGATTTACAACCTTCGTCGACCTATTTACGTAGTTCTTTTGATTTAGACTCTGCTGGTTTGATAACTTCTTCTGCAAGTAACTCGACTAGTTCCTGTTTGTTATTGTATTCGTAAATAGATAGTACCCAGGGATAGTTTCTGAAGTCATTAAACATACTATACACACGCTTTTTGTGTGCTTCACCATCAATAACCTCATATCCCACTTCGAATATGGGCTTTATTGCTACTGTAGAAAGGGTCGGGACAATGAAAGCCAATTCATGAAGAACACTGCTTGGATCGGTGAGATCAGCGATAATGAAATTGGACATTCGAGCTAGCATTGTCACCGTATCTGTGAAGTTTTGATTCTCGGCTGGTTCAAAGTCAAACAAGATAGGGACTTTATCTTGTTTGCGAATCTCATCAAAAATAGCATCTAGTACGGCTTTTCTTTTTGGAGTAAAGCGTCCTAAGATAAGCACAGATTTGCTGGTTACGGTATCAATTAAATCCCTTATCTTTTTGTTGTTGATTAACAGATAAATAAACTGGGCTATCTCAAGATTGTCTACTGTGATAACAGGTTCACCACGTTTTGCTATACGAAGCTTATCTTGGATTGCTCCATCTAAATTGACCTCCCACGCGGAAAGCCCGTAGACGTCACAATCAGTAAGGTTAGCATTGGCGAACGATGTTTGGAAAGCTCTCGAACAAAACAAACTTGCGCTCGTTAGGTCCGCTTCATCAAATTGACAAAAAGACACATCAGCTATCAATAGCTTTGCATTCTTTAGGTTTGCTTTTGTACAGTTGGCTTGAAATAGGTGAGCATATGTTAGTGATGCATGCTCCAGATTTGCTGAAGTTAAGTCAGCTTTGAATAAGTCGGCCTTAGTCAGTTCGGCATGACTTAGATCGACATTTCGGAGACTTGTCTCACGTAGTTTAGCGCAGAATAGATTGCTATTACTCAAATTGAAGTTGTCTAAATCAGCACCAGAAAGATCTAAATCAAATAGATCTGGTTTTTCATCCGTATTGTGACGGCGCCATTCATTCCATGTGTCAACACCTTGCTTAAGAATGTCGACGTGTTTTTGTAGTGCCATTTTCGCTACCTTGATTTACTAGATCAATCTGATTCGTATTATGACAGTTCCACGCCGCGATAGACCTCACTGAGGGGTAGGGTGCAGTCGATGGCGGTTAGCGGAAGGGTCGCATCCAGGCCGCTGAAATCTTGCAAGAGCCAGCCATCCTCACGCCGGGACCAGAGCTGTGCGAAGGGCTTATCCTGCTCCAGAATCAGGTAGATTTGCAACGAGGGCAGGCTGCGATAGTACTCTGATTTTTGCAGTCGGTCATAGCTTGCTGACGAAGGCGAAATGACTTCAACGACCATAATGGGGTTTAGCAGGATACTGTTATTATCGTCAGCGTATTGCGTTTCGCCACAGACGACGCTGAGGTCAGGATAAACATAACGATTGTTACTGATCTTGATTTTTAGATCGCTTGAATAGGCCTTGCAATTGCTCCCGCGAATTTGAGAACCGATTTCGATGCCGCAATTCATGGTAATGAGTGCGTGATCGCCAGAACCACCCGACATGGCGAAAATATCGCCGTCGAGGTACTCGTGCTTGACGCCCGTTTCTTCTTCGTAAGCCAGGTATTCTTCGACTGTCCAGTGACGCTTAACCGGGTCGCTCGCCATGTGACCAATCCTCATGCAATGAATACCCTCATTTTAGCATAACTACGACTCGTAGAGTCTGAATTCTGCCTACTCCTTATTGTAGATGACGGGCATCTGGCCTTTCCATCTGGCCCAGGTATCCGGGTCGGTGATGAGGTCCGCCATGAAGTGGCCGACATTGATGCGGCTGGTTTTGCCGGGATTGAGAATGGCGCTCCTGATGGGCGAGGCATGGATCTCGTACTCGGTGACGTTGCCTTCATCAATCAAATTGTCCGGGCGAACGGCGGCCCACTCAATGACCGGGTCATCCTGGCCGATTTCGACGCGCAGATAATCGGCAGCGTGTTCGTTATCTGCATGAGGCGGCAGCAGCAGGCGCATCAGCGACGTGATGGCTTTTTCCCCAAATGAAATGGGTTCAGACAGATCGCGGTTGCGGTTGCCAGTCGTGTTCATGAGCACGAACTTGACAGGGTGGTCGGGCGCGTTGGCTTTGGCCGCGTCACATAATCTGCTGACGGCATCGGTCACCAGGCGGCGCGGCTGACCGAATAGGCCCTGGAAAGTCATGTTATGGCCGAGGCAGGAGGCGATGGCATCACAACCTGCGACATGCTGGGCCATGTCCTGGTCGGTGAGGTCGAGCAGGCTGGCCTGGATGACTGTGAGTTTGCTGTTGTCCCTGATGCTGTCGGGTAGCTTTTCTGGTGAGCGAACGATGACCTTGACGGCCTCATCGCGCGCTAGCAATTGCTGGACCAGTAAGCGTCCGGTTGCGCCAGTTGCACCGACTACGAGTGTTGTCATGTCTGCTCCTTATTGAATGGGGTATATATGCTGTACGCGCTGCATGCGCGCGAGTAGCAAGTGCGAAATTGCTACAAAGCGGTTCCCTGTTGGCATGGGATAGACGCTCATTGTATAAATAAGTGACGAACTAACCAAAAAAGAACCCATCGAAGTTGTAACCCTGTGGCAATCCTGCGGCGTCTGATGCGACATCCCGATATACGGCTCATCCTGGCAATTGTTGGCCTGGGTGCGGTCGCGTTGGTGCTGCTGGCACAGTTGTTCATCAGCCAGGGATTGCTGGACGCGCCGCCACCTGCTGTCAGTGCCAATCTGGCGACACAAACCACGCCGATGTCGGTGACCGATGCTGCTGGGCTGACTGCTACGGCCATCGTACAGGGTACAGCAACGCCGCTCCCGACTGAGACGCCTACAGCCACTTCCACGTCGACATCAACCGCAACTGATTTACCAGCCACTGCGCTGCCTGCAAATCTGCGGACGCATATTGTACAGCGTGGCGATTCCTTCTATCGCATTGGGCAGGCGTATGGCGTCACCGCGGAGGCGGTCGCTGAGATCAATGGCATGACGGTAACGGATACCATCTATGTGGGGCAGGAACTTTTCATTCCAGAGGGTGCGATTTTCGCGGATAGCACGGCATCGCCACCGCCGACTTTCTTACCGACGCTAACGCCTGTGACCGTCGCAGATAATGGCGGCGTGGCTCCGGTTGGGGTCGATAACAGCGGTCCCGCACCGACCAACAGCATGGGCTATGTCATCGCGTCACCGCGCCCGACCAATCAGCCTTTACTCGGTGGTGGACCGCGCCCGACCTTCACGCTGGCGATGCTACCGACCAGCACGTCGTTTCCTTCTGCTACGCCGATGCCTACGAGCACGCCAACGCTCATGCCGCCCACACTGGCACCACCAACCGTCGCGCCCGCGCAGCCGATTGCGACGGCCATTGTCGCTACTGAAATAATCAGTGAACCAACTGTTACGCCTTTAATCGTTACTGACATCGTGCCGGCGGACGAGCCAGTTGTTACGAGCGTACCTCCCTCAGCCGTGCCGACTGAACAATTCGTCGCCGCCGCCGAGATGGGCATCGTGCCTGTGACGGCGCTAGTCACACCCACACTGCCGCCGCCTTCGCAGGTGAATGGTATTGCCATGTCGGAATTGGTGTACATGCCGCCGGAGGTGATCGCCAACATGCGCGCATTGTATGTGTATGGGCAAGCTCTTGGGCGCGATCCGCATGCATTTTCTAAAGTGGGTGATAGCACCATTGAGCCGCCACACTTCCTGGTGCGCTTCGACCAGGGGCCCTACAATCTGGGCGATTACGCCTATTTGCAGTCCGTGATTGACTACTATCCGGGGTCATTTGAACGCAGTAGCCTGGCTGTTCGGCGCGGGATGCACACCTGGTCGGCGCTGGACCCGATGTGGGCCGGGGCAGGATGTAATGCCGGAGAAAATCCGGTCGAGTGCGAAATTCGGCTGAACAACCCCAGCGTGATTATCCTGCGGTTGGGGTCGAATGATCGTGGTGTGCCGGATATGACCGAGGACAATATCCGCGATATCGTGGAAATTTGCTTGGAGAGCGGTGTCGTGCCGATTATCGCCACCAAGGCGGATCGCTTCGAAGGTAGTGACAGCACCAATGCGGCTATCCGTCAGATCGCTGCTGACTATCGCATCCCCCTATGGGACCTCGACCTGATCGCAGGCACGATTCCGGGGCACGGACTGGGGCCAGATGGGGTGCATTTTTCGACGTTTTATGCCCATGATTGGACGCTGCAAGCGGCCTGGACGCAGGGTACCGCGGTGCAAAATCTGACGGGGCTGATGGCCCTTTATCAAGTACGCCGAGTATTAGCGGATTTATGATGATGAGACGCTACCTGACCCGTGAAAATGTGTTTGCGTTAGCGCTGTGCCTGCTGGTGATTCTTCTGCTGATCGTCACCACCGATAGCAGCCCCCAGTGGATCTACCAGGGATTTTAGGGCTAGTTTCTGTGCTAAAATGAGACTGTCTATAGTGAAGGAATCGTCACATGGCGAGTGATCCGGTTAAGCGCCGCTGGACAGTTGAAGAGTACCTGGCTTACGAAGTCGAAACAGGTATCAAGCACGAGTACATCGATGGCGAAATTTATGCGATGTCGGGTGGCTCTGGCGATCATGCCCTCATCATGATGAACTGCGGCGCTGAGTTGAACTTGCAGTTGCGTGGCAGTCAATGCAGGGTCTATTCGAGCGATCTTAAAGTGAAGATCAGCGCCACGAAATACGTCTATCCCGATTTGAGTGTTGTTTGTGGTGATGCCGAGTATACCGATGAACAACGCAGTATATTGCTAAATCCCACTCTCGTTGTGGAAGTTGTCTCGCCGAGTTCGGCTAGCTATGATCGCGGCAGTAAGCTCGATTTTTACCAGAGCATGGCCTCAATCCAAGGCTATTGGATCCTGGAGCAGGAAACAGCCAAAGCCCATCTGTATTCTCGTGAGGGTGAGAAATGGCTGTTTCAGTCATTCAGTGGCGTGGATGCAGTCGTTCCTTTACCCATTATTAGCTGCCAGCTCGCTATGGATGAAGTCTATCGTGGCGTGGACATCTAGCTGTTGATCGTCACCACCGATAGCAACCCTCAATGGATTTACCAGGGATTTTGAACAAAAAAGGACCTCTAATAATGTAAGTTACGAGAGGCCCTTTTGCTTGTTATTGATTTGGCAAGGTTGTTGTTATTTCTTGGATTTCTTCTTGGGTTTTGAAGAAGATTTCTTATCTGCCGATTTATCGGATTTCTTAGCCATTTTCGTCTCTCAGTTTATGAAGAAAAACAGGTCGAAAACGCCTTGCCCCTGTGATCGTCATCAACAGGGATGGGGGTAAAGAAGACTGCCTATTACTATCAAACTTGGCATCGTCGACAATGCCATAGCTACCTTTTTTCAGAAGGTAACTATTATGATACGTCGATAATTAAGCTATGTAAATTCCCCAAAATTTGGGGAGTATCTTGCAGTGTCAATAGGTGTTTTTGAACTTCGTTGGCTGTTGTTGCCCCTTTAGGTGGACAGATTAGGGCATAAGCAAGAATTTAACCAAGGGCGCATGCGATCAGGGTGATCGGTGCGCCCTTGTTGTTTGTAGTCATCAGGCCCAGTGCCAAGCGGTCCAGATGGTCATCAGGTTGAAGACCAAGCCGACGCCGATGAGGAACTTGTCATACAGGCCGGGGTAGGTCGGCAGGCCGACCAGGTTGAACAGGAACAAGGCGGCTGCCAGAATGATGTTGGTCCAGCGGTTGATGGGCTGATCGGCTGTCAGCGATACCCAGATCATGACAATCGGTATCAGCATGAAGACGGCCATGAAAATCAGCATGGGCTGTGTTATTGCTTGTCCCTCAATTTCGCCTGGCACAAAATCCCCAGCGAAGATGCGCAGGACATCGCCTAACAGATAGACCAGCATCAGCATGATCCACAACGCGACGAGCTTGATATGAATGGCGTCCATTGCTTTTTCTCCGTATTATGCGGGCACAATGTTGATGACAACATTGCCGCGTTTGCGTCCGGTATCTACATAACGATGGGCCTCGGCCATATCAGCCATCGCGTAGCTGCGGTCGATGACGGGCTGGATGTGCCCCTGTTCGACCAGCTCCTTGATGAAGGTCAGGTCTGCCTGACTTTCCGATGACATGCCGGAGATAATCTTTTTGCTGCCAAACAGGGCTGTGCGTGCCATTTGTAAGAAGGCCAGCGGCCCGCCAGCGCCCACCAAAAAGCGACCGCCTCTGTTCATGACACTTTTGCATTTGGCAAAGCGCGTGTTGTTGACTGTATCGAAGATGACATCGTATTTTTCGTTCCCCTGGGTGAAGTCCGTCTGGGTATAGTCAATGACATGATCGGCCCCCAGAGTCTTCACGAGGTCCACATTGCGGCCACTGCATACGCCCGTGACTTCTGCGCCCAGGTATTTAGCGATTTGAACGCCAGCGCTCCCCACACTGCCGGATGCCCCCACAACCAGCACTTTTTCCCCAGGCTGGACCTTGCCCAATTTGTGCAGGAAGGTGAAGGCCGTCAGGGTACCGTTGGGGATGCCCACCGCCTCCTGGTAGGTCAGGTTGATGGGTTTGTGTGCCACCCCCTTGTTTTCCGAGATGGCTTTGTATTCGGCGTAGGCGCCCATTCCGAAGCCATCAATGCCGAAAACAGCATCACCGACTTTGAACTTCTTGACGTCGTCGCCGATGCCTACTACTTCGCCCGCGAACTCCACGCCGAGCACATGCTTCTTAGGCTTGTTATAGCCAAACATCAGCCGTGAGATGGTCTTGAAACCGTTGGCCACGAAGACAAAGTTGCGCACGTTGACGTCACCCGTGGTGACGCTGGTCGCGTGGACTTTGACCAGAACCTGGTCATCGTTCAGGCTGGGCTGCTCGATTTCAGACAGCGTTAAGACATCAGGTGATCCGTACTGTGTGTAGACCACTGCTTTCATAGGAGTTTCTCCGTTTTTTAGTTGTGTTTGCTGGAAAAGTGTTGCTTGAGAACGACCGAATAGGCTGTATTCGATGGTAGCCAGGTCTCTGGTGTGCTGACAGCTAGTTGGTTGCTGGGCTGCGCTGCGCCAGAGCTGCTCCCCGACTGAATAGCGTAGGAATGGCCGACGTCAGTGCGATGATCAGTGCCAGTGGCACATTAGCAATGGCGGAGTCGGCAGGAACAACATGTTCGAAAAACGGTTCTAGCACGGCGAAGTACAGGCAAATCGCGCCAAATACCTCCAGAAAAACCTGGAAAATCCATAAGCTGATGGGCCAGCGTTTGCGTGCGAGCATCAGGCTGTGGATGCCGAGTTGGGCGATGGCGACCACAATAAGCAGTGCCATCCAGTTGGTGGGGATGGGTATGACCTCACCCGGATCGCTCAGGTTGAAGTTGAGCGTCAGGCCGCCGACTTGCAGATAGTAGATCATGATGAGCGTAAAAATGATGCCGAGCGCCACGCCCCAGGCGATGTCCGTGCGAACAACGGCCAGCGGGTCATTGACCTGGGGCAGCGCCGCCGGGTTGAAGGGTGGCTCCTGCACATCATAACGGGCCGCCACACGCTCGATGATGGCAAAGAGCAACACCACCAGGGCGGAAAAAACGAACGTTACCTGGACCATCGCCCACAACGGGTCAAGCAGCAGGTTGGTCGGCGTGACGGGCTGACCGGAGATCAACAGGCCGAAGACACCCAGGAAGATGACCACACTGGGAATAATCAGCCAGCCGTGCCGCAGGACCATCATCATGTACGGGTAGAGTTCCGGGCCGATGAGCACCTGCTGCTCGCCATAGGAAGCCGCCATCTGGCGCGGATCGCCTAATTCCGCCAGCACCACGCTGACTTCGGCATCGGTTGGCTCAGGGCCAAAGCGATCTTCAAGCTGGTCATAGATCACAGAGCGCAGCTCGGCAACGACGTCGGCGCGTTCGCTGCGGGGCAGGTAGCGCCCGACTTGATGCACATAGCGTTCGACCAAATCAGTCATTTTGTTCCCCTAAGAGCAGGCGGTTCATCACCGCTACTGTGTCATTCCAATCAGCGATGAGCGTCTTGAGGACATCGTTGCCCATGTCACTGATGCGATAGTATTTGCGTGGGCGGCTCTCGCCGGTGTCCCACTCGCTGATGAGCAAACCCTGTTTTTCCAGCCGACGCAGCAGCGGGTAAAGCGTGCCTTCTTCGATCTCCAACCCCTCCTCGGCAAGGCTCTGGATGAGGCTGTAGCCATATTGGGCGGTTTCCATCTGGCTGAGTACGGCCAGCACCACGATCCCGCGTCGGAGTTCTAATCGCAGCTTTTCAATTTGCTCATGGGCATCGGACATATGCTGTGCTTTCTACAGTACTGTGTGTCACACAGTAAAAAGATACTGTATACCACACAGTATTGTCAAGACCACAGTATGATTGATTTATGAGATCATAGTCCGGCCTCGTTGAACACCTGATAGGATGGTTAAATAGGGCAGGTCCTAACGATAGGAATTCACCATGCGCCGACTGATCCTCATATCCTTATGCCTGATTGTGGCTGCCTGCACGCCCATCGAATTTGATGCGGATATTTCGCCAACCGCGACCGAAGTTCCCATAGCTCCGCAAGTGATGCCTGCCCCGGATGGCGGCTATTTCGTGGATTCGGACATCATGCTGGATTGGGCTTGGCGTGACCTGGCAGCGGATGAACGTTACGTGGTGCGCGTCTGGTACGGGGATGATGCTGAAGATTACCGCGAGGTATGGACGGAAGCGGCGGGCATCAGTGCTGAGGAACAGATCGACAGCTATGGCCGTGATATGGGCGCGTTCTACTGGCAGGTGGCGGCGTTGAAGACCGACGAAAACGGCGGCTTCGCGGAGATGGCGTCCGATTGGAGCGAGGAACAGGCCTTGCAGCGTGTGCGGCGCATGCCCATCGACCCGCTGGCCGAAAGCGACATGTCCGATATGGCGCGGCATATGCATGAACAGGGCTTTGGCATGGTCGGTGAACTGCTGCACTATGCGCGTAATTTCGTGCATGAGAATACGAACATCGGCGAGGACAACGCGGCGACAGCCAGCGAGCGTTTTTTGCCGGATTACAGTGACGCCGCCCAGTTGATGATCGACTATGCCGAAGGGAACATCGACGCGGGGCCGGGCCTGTGGTGTGACGGCATGACGACCGCCATGCATACTGTGCTAGCTGAATTGGGCATCGAGAGCCGCCTGATTTTCTTCTACGGGCAGGTGCCGGGGTACATCGTGCAGCATACGATGATCGAAATTTTCAACGCCGATAGCCAGCACTGGGAGTTACACGACCCGACGTTTAATTTGTACTTCGTCGATGGGGCAGGGGAAATCGCCAGCGTGGAACGGGTGGTTTTCGGCAGCTTGGATGACATCACCGCCTGCGATGGGTCCGGTGACTGCACTGAAGACAATCTGGCGACTGTGCAGGATTACTTTGGTGCGTTCCGCTATGGCTATACAAACGCGTTCTGGGTGAACCCCGACCGTTTTGATGTGTCCGTGCGCGTGGAAGCTTTTGACAATCGCAACCTGCCGGAATTCCTAACAGGCAACAGTCGTGACTTCATTTTTCACTTTGATAGCTGGGAGATGCCAAATCAGTCTGAGGATTGAGTTACTCGCTGTGACTATCATCCTTATGGACAGCTAGAAGGGCCGATACCGCTTTTTTCAGTATGTCCAACTTTTCAATAGCTTCCCAGACACGTTCTGGCAGGATCGCATCGTAGCGATGGATGAGCACATCTCGAAAGCCCTTGATAGCGCGCCATTCAACTTCAGGATGCGCATTGAGCCATTCGTCAGGTAAACGCTTTGCAATTTCACCAATGCGCATATAAGCCATCATGACTGCATATTGTGTGCGTTCATCTTTGAGAAAAGCGGCTTTGCCCTCTCTGGTAAATACCTTCAGGTGGTCGACTTCTGCGGCGAGGTCACGCAGATAATCGCTGTTTGATTTCATATCAGAATGGCCTCTTTTGCCACACGCTGCAAGAAAGCTGTATCGCGGGTTTGGTCGTCAGCCACATCAACCTCACAGCCAAGCAGGTCTTGTAGTTCGACCACAATGCCGGATAGCTCGTACAGGCTGGCTCCATCTTCGAACGTCACCAGGAAATCAATATCGCTGCCGTCTGACGCACTGCCACGCGCTACGCTGCCGAATACCCGCACATGTTTGGCCTTGTTCCGTGCTGCGATTTGCAGGATTTCCTCACGCTTTTGGCGAAGGTCATCTAGTGTAGGTGGTGTTTTGGTTGCTTGGTTCATAACTTGAGTGACTTCTATTCTTAACTTCATTTCTATTCTACAGTATAAGTACACATTTCAATTATCGGTTATGCAATTAAGATTGTTAGAATCTATTACTTGCTAACAACACAGGAGTTTGATCTGATGCGTAAAGTTCATGGCGAGGTGATATGAATACTATCATCGACTTTTTTGTTAGCATAGAATTCTTGACCAATTTTCTGGCGAATGTCTCTGCTGGGATTCTTGTTGGCATGGTTTTCTATATAATTATCGATGCACGCTTAGCCAAGAAACGAAGAAAAAGAGCAAATTATGTCGTTTTTGTACTATTGAAAGATTGCCTTCATGAGTTGGATAAAGCTAAAAAGTGGGTAGAAGAGCTACCAATTGACGAAATCGTTCATGGTAAACCAACTCTACCTAGCCTTCGCAAAGAGGTGTGGGAAAACAAGAGAAGGGACATAGGTTCTGACATCGAAATAGATTATTTACTCCATCTGGATACGCATTTTCAATCACTCAGTTCAGTACACAGAATCTTTGAAGTAATTGCTAAAGTTCAACCGCCATTGAGACCAGATAATGATTTTAAAAAGCAAATCGTTTTTAACGTGGGTGCTGTATATGAGCGAAACTCAATAACTTTGCAAAAACATATAGAAAGGATGAAACTAAAAGTTACTATTGCTCAACTAATAGAGGACAGACTAAACGCAGAACAAGAAACATTGAAATTAGTGAAATCAATGCGACAAAGATATGGCATAGAATAAGTTTCTCAAACTAGAATCCCTCTCTACCTCGCTCAAAAGCACTGAAACTGGTTTAATAGGGGATCTTGTTCACACTCCCTGATGACCAATTTATGGGCCTGACTGAAATCACCATCCTCCTCATAGCGGCGTTCGCCTACATCCTGATTGTGCCAGGGCGCTGGCGCGGCTGGGTGCTGCTCGTCGGCAGCATCGTCGGCATGTACTGGCTGTTCCCGGTGCAGAATATCCGCTGGCTGGAATACGGCCTCGCGACGGCGACGTTGGTCATCACGATAGTAAGCTGGTTCATCACGCGGCCCACAGGCAAACGGGCACGCAAATTCACCAATGAAGACCGCCTTGTCGTGGTGATCGTGGTCCTGATGGTGCTTGCCTTCACCTTTGCGCGTGAGGTCGATTTCCTCGATAGCCTGATTTCTCGTCCGCCGCCGCTGCCCTCGGTTGCGATGGCGCTGCTGGTTGTCGGCATGTTGCTGGTGCTGATGCTGCGCCTGCCGCCACGTCTGCAAATGACCTTCGGCCTGCTGGCGATTATCGGCGTGTTTATCGTGATTCGGCTGCCATTTTTGACGACCGCCGCCGCCGCTTTTTTACGCCAGAATGCAGGTCAGGATGCGTCCTTGGCGGCACCCATCGACATCGGCTGGCTGGGCTTTTCCTATGTGGCCTTCCGGCTGATCCATACGATTCGGGATCGGCAGTCGGGGCTGCTGCCTGCGCTATCGCTGCGTGAGTATCTGACCTATGTGCTGTTCCTCCCGGCGTACGTCAGCGGCCCGATTGACCGCGCCGAGCGCTTCCTGGAAGATGACCGCGCCCTGGCCGATACCCGCCTGCAAGACCCGCATCGCATCACGGTCGGCCTGTCACGCATTGGTGTGGGCCTGTTCAAAAAATTCATCATCGCGGATAGCTTGGCCGTTATCAGTCTGAGCGCGACCCTGGTCGATCAAGCAGGGGGGGCGGGTTCGCTGTGGCTGATGCTGTATGCCTATGCTTTCCGGCTGTACTTCGATTTCAGTGGCTATACGGACATCGCCATTGGGCTGGGGGTGCTTTTCGGCATTGAATTACCAGAGAATTTCAATCGGCCGTACCTCAAGCAGAGCATCGCCGCGTTCTGGCAGAGCTGGCATATGACGCTCAGCAATTGGGCCAAATCGTATGTGTATTCGCCACTGTCACGCAGCCTGATTAAGCAGCGAAAGCTGTCTAATGGCCAGATTGTGATGGTCGCTAATTTGGCGACGATGGTGGTTATCGGGCTGTGGCACGGCATGACGCTGCCGTTTTTAGCATGGGGGCTATGGCATGGTGCAGGGTTGACGGTGCATAAGCTGTGGTCGGACCGCACGCGCAAGTGGTATCGGGGCCTGAGAGACACACCCAATAAGCAGCTTGCATGGGAAATCACGGGCGTGTTGCTGACCTTCCATTTTGTGCTGTTGGGGTGGGTGTGGTTCGCGCTGCCGGATCTGCAATCGGCGTTGAGTACGTTTAGTCGCTTGCTAGGGGGTGGCGCATGATCGGCTGGGATTGGCTGACCGACTATGACTACGATTGGCGATTCATACTGCGGGTGATTGCCAAAGCGGCGCTCGCTTTTATCGTGATTAATTTGCTGTTTGCTGTCTGTAACCTGACCTGGTGGGTCAATCAGATCAGCATCTATAACGGGCTGGTTCCGG
Organism: Anaerolineaceae bacterium; assembly: GCA_002699585.1. Taxonomy (GTDB): domain Bacteria; phylum Chloroflexota; class Anaerolineae; order Aggregatilineales; family Phototrophicaceae; genus Phototrophicus. The sequence continues at coordinate 21,704 of PABP01000027.1, forward strand.
GGCGGGAGCGCTTGCCCTATGGTGAACAGGCGGAAGCTTACAACCTTACGCTCGACAGCCTGGATGCCATGTTCTCTACACATGTCATCAACCGACCGAAGGCCGAAAACGAGTTCCGTGTAGTCGTGATTGGCGACAGCTCGGTGTGGGGTGTGCTGCTCGATCCGGGTCAAACGTTGGCGGGGCAGATGAACGCGCTCGACCTGCAAATGGCGGATTATCATTACGAATTTTACAACCTGGGCTATCCGACGCTGTCTGTGCTCAAGGACCTGCTAATTCTGGAACGGGCTGTGCAGTATCAGCCGGATCTGGTGTTGTGGCTGATTACGCCGGAAAGCCTGCATCGACCGAGCTTACTGGATGCCCCCCTGGTCCAGCGCAATGCGGACGCCACCCGTACGCTCATTGAGCGCTACGGTCTGGCCATCGACCCCAATGACACGCGATTTGTGCCGGAACTGGACTTTTTCGGCAGGACGATGGTTGGTCAGCGGCGAGAACTGGCTGATTGGTGGCGCTTGCAGTTGTATGGCTTCGACTGGGGCATGACGGGCATTGACCATGTGAACGCGCCTTATGACCCACTAACCAATGATTTCAGTGAAGATGTGAGCTGGCACGGACTCAGCCCAGGGGATGACTTACAATCGCAGTTGGCGCTGGATGTGCTGGATGCAGGCCGAGCCATAACCGAGCAGGCAGGTGTTCCGCTGTATGTGGTCAACGAGCCGATCTACATCGCGGACGGCGAAAACAGTGACCTGCACTATAACATCTGGTATCCGAATTGGGCCTACGATACCTATCAGGGCATCATGAGCGAAAACGCTACCCGTTTTTCTGATGCCTACAGTTCGCCCTGGGATATGATCCTGCCGGAGCACTTCACAGATAGTCCGGTGCATATGGACCCAGAAGGCACGGCCCAATTCGCAGGCGCGCTCAGTGGTGCAATGATGGGTGTTTTGTTCCCGTGATGCCATTTTGAACCACAAAGGCACGAAGATCACAAAGCAGAATAGGGCATCAAGCAGATAGTGACATCGGCTTCATGATCGTTTATCCTGTCGATCTATACGATTGATATGTTTCGGTACAGCGTAAAAACTCAGCACTCAGTACTCGGAACTCAGCACTGATTACGGAGTAATCCTTTGGACGAAAGCACTGTTCGCCAGCAACTACGCGACTTTATCTTAGAAGACCTCATCCGCGACCCGGATTATGATCTGGAAGATGACGAAGGCATCGTCAGCAGTGGCCTGATCGACAGCTTTTCCTTGGCACAGATCGGCGTGTTTGCCGAAGAAACCTTCGGCGTCTACATCCCCGACCCCGATTTGACCGTCGCCAAGATGGACACGCTCGACTTGATGGTGGCCCGTATTCTGCGCGATAAAAAATAATGCTCTCTCGTCAAACACGCCAAACCTATACCACGCTGCTGGATGCAGCCTGCTTGCAATCAGGCGATGCGCCTGTCGTGACCTTCGTCGCGACGGATGCTGAACCGATCCAATGGACTCGGCGCGACTTCGCTGGGCGCGTGCGTCACGCAGCAGGGCAGTTAGCCCAATTTGGCATCCAACCACGCGATCTGGTCATCATTGCCCACACGCAGCACCTGGAAAGCATGGTTTTGTTCTGGGCGGCGCTGTACCTGGGCGCGATTCCCTCCATGTTCCCGACCCTGACTGAAAAACTCGACCCGGATATTTACGCGCGGAATTTATCCGAATTGGTGCGCCTGAGCGAGGTGAAGGCCGTTTTCGCGGCATCGGAATATGCTGATTTCCTGCGGGGTATGCTGGCCTGCTCGGTCTACAGTGACAGCGATTTGCTAGCTGCACCTTCGGTCGATGTGCAGCCGTATCAGGCGCAGCCGGAAGATGTGGCTTTTTTGCAACACAGCAGTGGCACGACTGGCTTGCAGAAAGGCGTGGCGCTGTCGCATGGGGCGGTACTCAATCAGTTGGCCAGTTACAGCGATGCCATCCAGCTCAATGATCGTGATGTGATCGTGAGTTGGCTGCCGCTGTACCACGATATGGGCCTTATCGCCGGGTTTTTGCTGCCGCTGGTGCAGGGCGTTCCGCTGGTGCTGATGTCGCCCTTCGACTGGGTACGGCATCCTGCGCTGCTATTAAAAGCCTTCGCAGAGCATCGCGGTACGCTGTGTTGGTTGCCGAACTTCGCCTACAATCATCTGGCGAATCGGGTGCGCGAACGCGACAGCCTGGGTCTGGATTTGTCGAACATTCGCGCTATTATTAATTGCTCTGAACCCGTGCGTGATGATAGTCATCAGCGGCTTGTGGAGCGTTTCGCTGATAACAGTCTGCGACCCGATATGTTGGCAGTCAGTTATGCGATGGCGGAGAATACATTTGCCGTCACGCAGACAGTTCCTGGCCATCAGCCGACTATAGATCGTGTGGATTTGGCGGCGTTGCAGCAACAAAAGCGGGCGATTCCCGTAGAAGCAGGTGTGCCACAAGTGAGCTGTGGTCGGGTGATCGCTGGCTCGCAGGTGCGCGTCGTTGATGACGATATGCAGCCCTTGTCGGAGCGGCACGTCGGCCATATTCAGGTGCGCAGTGATTGCATGCTGACGGCCTACTACAAGCGCCCGGACTTGCAGCCTTTCAGTGTCGATGGCTGGTATCAGACGGGCGACCGCGGCTATCTGGCCGAAGGCGAATTGTACGTGATTGGTCGCACAAAAGACCTGATTATCAACGCGGGCAAGAACGTCTATCCGCAAGATGTGGAAGCGGTCATCAACGAGATTGAGGGCGTGCATGCGGGTCGAGCGGTGGCCTTTGGTGTGCCTGACGAGCGTGAAGGCACCGAGTTAATCGCTGTAGTAGCCGAAGTCGATAGCGATGATGCCGCCGAGCACAAGCGCATCAAGCGAGAGGTTCGCTCACAGGTGGGCCGTGCGACCGATGTGACCATCAGCTATGTGACGCTGGTCGAGCGCGGCTGGCTGATTAAGACCAGCAGCGGCAAAATCGCTCGTGCTGCCAATCGTGATAAGTGGTTATCCCAGCAAACAGTACGTTCCGAGGGATAGTATTATCATGCGCGTTTTCTCACTCATTTTTATCATGCTGATGCTAGCAGGCTGCAACCTGGGCGATTCGCCAAGTGTTGCCGCCAGCGCATCAACCCTGCCGACGCCTGTGTTCATCCGCGTGGACTATTCATTGACTGCTGTTGCTCAGGCCGCAACAGATGGGCCACCAGACAACCCGACCGATCTGCCACAAGACATGGTTGACCGGCTGCGAGCGATCTATGCTGATGGGCAATCCAAGGGCAAACGCGCCGGGGTATTTTCAAAAGTGGGGGATAGCATCACCGTTTCGCTCAATTTCCTGGCGCCGATTGGTTTCGGAGAGGTGAGCCTGGGGCAGTTTGCGTATTTGCAGCCGACCATCGACTATTTCAGTCAGGCGATGGCCCGTGAGGGTAACGCCTTCGCTAATCCGTCGCTGGCTGCTGGGAGCGGGTGGGCCGCCTGGGGCGTGCTGGATCCGCAGATGGCTGATGCCACCTGGTGCGCCGCGGGAGAATCGCCTTTAGCTTGTGAATATCGCGTGGTTAAGCCGACCATCGCGCTGATTATGTTCGGGACCAATGACAGCGGCTACCGGACTACGGGACAGTTCCGCAGCGATATGGAACGCATTGTGCAGTACAGCATCGACGAGGGCATCATCCCCATTTTGAGCACGATCCCCAACCGCCCGGAGATGCCAGCGACGATTGATCGGTTCAATCAGGTGATTGGCGAGATTGCCGCCAGCCAGAATTTGCCCGTATGGGATTATCACGCCGCGCTCCGTGATCTGCCTAACAGCGGCCTGACCTTCGACAACCTACACCCATCATCACCGCCGAATGCGCCCGATACGTCCGCAGACTTCGAACGGTTAACATTTGGCTACAACGTCCGCAACCTGACGGCCCTGCAAATGCTCGATGTGATTCTGCGGGTGGTGGAGTAGGCAGAGATTGGTAGAAGGAAATGCCTTATTTCGTCATGCTCAAAGATGGGGCAGACTATGAAATCAATCTAGTCGAATTTGCGGTCCAATTAAAACAACGCTGGCCAATGATTGAATTTAGACAGTCATTGCCTGGTGAAACAGTCATTTTGGAGTGGACCATCCGAAACGAGGTAGTCTGTCTTGATGGTCAGTTACAGGACAGACACGGAACACTGGTTCTCGATGAATACCCGGCTGCTATTGCTGAGTTCGCTGTGTGGTATAGAAACTTTATTCCAGATCAATATAGGCTGTTTGTCTACCATGATAGTGATGCAGAGCTTGAAGTCGAAATCAGAAATGATTCCAGACCAGAAGAAATCATAAGAGGATTGTCAGGCTAAATGGGTACAGCCTCACCTTGATATGCTCGAATGATCTGATTCTCTGTGACGCCACGCGCAATAAGGGCATCGGCCAGTTCTTTATTATTGTGGTCCAACTCAATGACGATCTGGTTGCCGACGATCCGTGTAATTAGGACCGTGCTGACCATCCGCTTGCCTTTGATATTGGCAATGTCCACCACAGTATAGAGTTGCTCAGCTTCGTTCTCTGTTAGGTAGCTGAATGCATTCAGACCCTCGCCCGTGTAGGCTTGTAGTTCTTGTAGCAGAATTTGTTTTAAGGTTGTGGCATCCATTGCAGAATTGCCTCCTGAACGGGATCGTAAATCATTAGCGGGAGTGCATGTTGCTGCATGATTTGCTGTCCCAAAATGTGCGAAAAAATGCCCTGATAGGCTGTAACAGGCACGGCTACATAAAGTGGAACGTCTATTTCAAGATAATCTAATGCGGCTCGATAGACAAGATATTGCCCCAATAGTTCCATCAACTGGTGGACGGGTGAGCGATCCAGCGCTTTAACCTCAATTAACACGATCTTGCCATTGTGCGACTGTGCCTGAATATCAATATAGAGACGTCGATGGGATTCAGATGAGTCGCCAATGGATATGTAATTCTGTTCAGCGAGTATGGTCCATCCTGACTGTTTTAGGCAGTGGACAACAATATCATGGTCTATGTCTTTAGCTGGCATTGATTCAACACGTTCTTTGTTGTGTCTAATCATCCTATTATATTATATTTTGCTGACAGCAACTTCGTAATGCATTCCTCAATAGACGCTGCAACGGAAACCCTGTAATCTCGTAAAGGCACATGAACCCAAACAAGCCAATTGTCTAAGCAAGCGAATAGAGGGAATAGCGATGCGTTTCATTCGGTACGCGCTCTTGACGGCGCTCATCTTACTCACCAGCAGCCTGCTGATTTTTGCGCATGGTGATGAACCCCATGATGAACCCGAACCAGCGGCCTCGGTGACGGTGGATTTTGTGCCGACGTACTATGGCGACGTCAAGCCGATCCTTAGCGAGAACTGCATCGGCTGTCATACACCGGGGCAGATCGCGGGTGACATAGACCTGACGGATGACTTTGTGGTGCAGAGCAGCGCCGATGATTTAGCTTACCTGACCAGCATTCGCTATATGCCGCCCTGGATGCCTTCGCAGGATTCCCTGCCGATGCAGCATGATCGCAGCCTGAGCGAGTACGACATCGCAGTCATCGCGGCCTGGATGGAAGCAGGCGCACCTTCTGGCGAAGCAGGCGACTATGTGGAGCCGGAAGCCCACTACAATTTGGCAGAGGTCCGCGCCGACCAGATTTTGCAGCTCGATGAAGGCTATATGCCAGAAGAAGGCGTCGATGATGATTATCGCTGCTTCGCCTTTACGCCAGATGTCGATGTGCCGGTTTTCCTGACCGGGTATGACTTCCTGCCGGATGTGGCCGCCCAGGTGCATCATGGCATCGTCTATCTGGTTGATGACTCTGCGTTGGCCGATATTACGCGCAACGATGGGGCCGATGGTCGCCCAGGTTGGTCGTGCTATACGGGTACGGGCGTCAATAGCAGCCGCGAGGAGTTCGTTGGCACCTGGGCACCGGGCACGCTGCCGACACTGTTCCCGGCAGGCACGGGCTACAAAGTCCTGCCGGATGACATCTTCATCGTGCAGATTCACTATAATTTGCTGCAAGGCCGCCAAGCAGACCGCACGGCGGTTCATATGCAGTATGAAGCGGGCGACAGCGACCTGCTCAAATTAGCAACCTTCGAGCTGCAAGGCCCGGTTGAGATTCCGTGCCCGACGGGCGTCGAGGGGGAGCAGTGCGAACGCGAGTGGGCCATCCAGCGGGCAACCGAGCTGTACGGCGAAAATTGGATCAACTTCCGCCCAGATCATTTACTCAACGAGTGTGGCCAGACCATTACAGACTATGCTGATAACGTCGGTGAAGACGCCACTACCCACTGCGATTATGATATTCCCTTGCCACTGACCGTGCTGGGCGCGTTTGGGCATCTGCATGAACTGGGCAAGAGCTTCCAACTGGAACTCAACCCGGATACGGATGACGCGCTCATGGTGCTGGATATTCCCGCCTGGGACTTCCACTGGCAGGATCGTTACCAATTCCAGGAGCCGCTGCAAGTGACCTTCGGTGATGTCCTGCGTATGACCTGTAATTGGGACAATACCCTCTCGGACGATCCGCGCTATGTGGTGTGGGGCGAGGGCACCCGTGACGAGATGTGTTTCGCCACGCTGATGGTCATCGACCCGCGTCCTTAAAATGGATTCGCAAAGCAAAAATGGCCCCATCGCTGCGTGGGGCTTTTTGATTGGGGCAGCATTCATAGCGCATTGTTACCAGTGGAACTAGGCATTTTTATGGGCAGGTGGCTATAATCCCCAGCTAGATTGGCCTCTTCACGCGGCAGCCTGCGCCGCATCCCAAATGGAGTTTCCATGTTCAGTCGTTTACTCCAACGCAAGCATCTGCCGCTGCTGGGTTTGCTGCTTGCACAGCTTTTGATGGGCATCATGCTCGCGCCCAGGAATAATTTCTTCCAGATTTACTTAAACGAGGTTATCAACTTTCCCATTCGGGAAGTATCGCAGGTATTAGCGCTGGGGCAGGTGATTACCATGTTCTCGGCGATTGTGGCTGGCAGCTTGGGTGACCGCTGGGGCCATAAATGGGTGTTATTCCTGGGAATGATCGCTCTGGGCCTCAGCAACTTCATCTTTGAAGCCGAGATTCCCTGGATAGTGATTGCGCTGTGGGGTGTCGGCAGCTTTGGTATGGGGTTAATCGCTGTCGGTGGCCAGGGCTACCTGACGATGGCGGCGGGTGCAGGCGTGCTGGGGGTTGCCTCGGCGCTGTATAACTGGGGCTTTACCGCCGGGGGCGCGGTCGGCACGCCGACTTCGACGCTGGTATTGGGTGAAGATAATTATGGGCTGTTGGGGCTGGTGCTAGCTGGGTTTACGCTGCTGCCTATCGTGGTGGCCAGCGTGCTGCCGCAATTGCAACCCAAGGATGATCGCAAGCGCAAAAGGGGAGAACCATCTACTGGCTATGGCGTTTTCCTGCGCAAGCGCATTTTCATCCTGGCTATGCTGCGCTTTTTGCCGACTTGCTATTATGGCATCACCTCACTGTTCCCGATCTTAATCAAGCAGCAAAGTGGTGACAATAACGCGGTTGCCTGGTTCGTGACGGTGTATTCCATCAGTGCTTCGCTGGCGCAATTGGTCGCTGGACGGGCATCGGACCGCTATGGGGTGCGCCTGCCGACGCAAATTGCTTTTGGCATCATTCTGGTCGCGATTGTGGGCACGATCTTGACTGTGCCCTCAATCTGGGGCCTATACATATTCGGTACGCTCGGTATCAGTGCGGCCTGGGCCTTATCGACCTTGCTTCCCGGTATGGTCACGACGGCTGCTGAGCCGGAGATTCATGGGCGCGTATTCGGCGGACTGCATGTCATGTGGACCATCGCCATGATGCTGGGCACGCTGCTGGCTGGCGAACTCCTGGGCCTGGATATGCGGCTGCCATTCATAGTGGTCGGCGTACTGAACGTTGTCGCCTTTGGCCTAACTTTCCCCTTCTTTCGCTCCACTAACCCCGAGGTCGCTCCGGCTTGATGACATCCACAAGGCGGAGAGGATGTAGAGTATGATCCAGAAGGACGTGATGGGAATAAACGTTTGTAGAACGCCCGTTAGTATGGTCAGGATATAGTGGACGAAGGTAATCGACCAGGACGGCACAAAGGCGAGCGCTGCAATGACGCTCTGAGTACTGGTATAGGGCGAAATCAGCATACTGGATGAGAGCAGTAGCGCATAACTTTGATCGCGTTTCCAGGGTTTGTTTAGCCGCCGCATGAGCAAATAAAACCCACCCATAACGAGGGCCACAGCGGGTAAGGCGACCAGCATCCCAAACTGGCCTGACATAGAAACGTTGTTCATTCCCCAGAACTTCTGGTTTTGGAGGGACGGATGCAGGATGTTATCCAGCCATTGCAGCAGCAGGGGGGGCGACCCTATGAGCGCAGCAGGCAGGATAATAACCGCGCACACGGCGATAGCCCGAAGAAGTGTTTTCCAGTTTGTGCGGTCCTGCCAGAGCAGATACAGGATGACCAGCCATGTACCCTGGGGCTTGATCATCATGATAGCCAGGGCGATCCCCATACCGACCCATGACCATCTTTTACTCTTTTGAGAAACTTCCCACAGCAGGATGGGGAAGGTGATCACCAGCAAGTCGAGATTGCTGAACAGCAAGGTATAGATGAAAAGAGGGTTGGCCACGATGGACAAAAATCTACCGAGATTCCACCCGCGTAAGTAAGACATCCACGCGATCACCACCACGGCCATCATACGGGCGCCTTCTGCCGTCATTAGGCTGTAGGGCCATAACAACACCAGCGACCAGGGCGGGTACACGTAATCTTCATTCTCGTAGATGCTCAGACCATCGGTGAGGTTGGTTGTATTCAGCTCCCAATCATTCGGATTCACAATATCGGGCGTGAATATGACGCCGAAGGCAATGACAATAACAAGACCCCAGGCGCGTACGTCGGACATGGATCGGGAGAATAGCTCAGAGAAGGCGGTCCATTTCATGCAGGTGAATGTCCTTCGAATGGTTTTTAGCAATAAGTAAATTATATTTCTGTTTGGGTTTGTGTGTGTTAAGTTATGCCGATATAGTAAATTTGTGGTATAGGGTCGTTATAGACCTTAGCATCCCCCTAAAATCTACCGAGAAATCACCAATCCCTGGTATGCTGAATAGATAAATGACCATATAGAAAGTTAGCAGTATGTCCTCAGTGCCGGGATGGATCCGACGAGCGGCCTATAAACTCGATAATACGTTTGACCGCATTACGGATCAGCTACATCGGCTGAGTGGCGACAATTCGCGTATTCATATCACGCCGTATATGGGCTATGGCACGCGTGAAAAGGTCCACCTGCGCGGGCGGGCGTTCCGACGCTACAACGTACCCTTTGCTACGGAAACAGACAGTCGTTGGATGAACCTGCGTAACCTGGTGCGGCGCTTCGTCACGCATGAATTTAGCTATGCCCCGGTACGGATCGACTTCGCTGGCGAGAGCTACGAGACGATGACCAATGATGATGGTTACTTCAACCTGATAATTGAGCCGCCTGAAACCAGCGACACCTTTATAGAGGCAACCTATACGCTGCAAGTAGCCGCGGCGGATAATCGGCATACGGCACCGGTGCTGATCGTGCCGGATAAGGCCAGATTCGCGGTCATCAGCGATATTGACGACACCGTGCTGCAAACCGATGTCATCAAACTGTGGCGAATGATTCGAAATACGCTGTTCCACAATGCCCTGACGCGCATGCCGCTACCAGGGGTGGCAGCCTTCTATCGGGCGCTGCAACGTGGCACGGCTGAGGATGGCTTCAACCCAGTCTATTACGTCAGCAATGGTGTGTGGAATATGCAAGACCTGCTGACGCATTTCTTCCAGATACGCGGCATTCCACGGGGACCGTTGTTCCTGCGCGATGCTGGCATTACCGAAGATATTTTTGGGGTGGATGAAGAACACAAGATTAACTCTATTCGTCACTTGATGGCGTTGCATCCCCATCTGCCTTTCATATTGATTGGCGACAGCGGCGAAAAAGACGCCATGATCTATGCAGAAGCCGTGCGTGAGTTCCCAGGTCGCATTCCGGTGGTGTATATTCGCGATGTCGACCCGGAGGGGCAGGGCAGCAAGCGCGATTTCAGAGTGTTGGCGCTGGTTGATGAATTCAAGCAGTACGGCACAGATTTGCTGCTGATTTCCGATACGGTCGTCGCGGCTGAGGATGCCATCGCGCGTGGTTATTTACCCCCAGAAGCGCTGCCCGGTATCATCAAAGATACCCAACGCGATATGTCCTGATTCTATGTTCTGAACCCTTTTGACCTCTATCTGGTTTTTCTGAAGTGCTTATGGCACAATTGAACTCCCTGCTGCCGATATACGTAGTGTATATCGGCTAGAGGCGTTGGTGTGGTCAATCGGTGGTTTACGCATGGCCGCAATTGGCATATAATAGCATCGAACAAACATTCTAATCAATCTATCGTGGAGTGGCTATGACGGCTATACAGGGCGAGTTTACGGTCGAGAATGCCTATCGTTACAATCGTCGTAGTGCCATACGCTGGATATGGTCGCATGTCTGGCGCTATAAGGGGTTGCTCGTGCTGACCATGTGCATGTATCTGGTCGCGTGGAGCATGTTCGCAACAGGACGGGTGCTAACAGGGGCCGCCGCTGAAGAGATCACCAACCCGACTGGCCCGGATGGGTTGAAGATGATCGCGTTGGCGGTGTTGACCGTGCTGGTATTGGACGGTGTATCGTCATTGATCGGCAGCCTATCGGTGGAGACTATCGCACAGCGGCTCTCGCGGGACTCGCGCGAGGAGCTATACGTCAGCCTTTTGGGCAAGAGCCAGACGTTCCATGACCAGCAGCGCGTGGGCGACATCATGGCGCGGGCGACGGAAGACGTCAACCAGCTCAATGTGATGATCAATCCGGGTGTGCTGTTCATCTCGGAGATCGTATTTGGTCTGGCCGTACCGATGATTTACATCAGCATGATTAACTGGCAACTGCTGCTGGTGCCGGCGTTGTTTGTGGTGTTGTATATCGTTACGGTGCGCTTTTATGCGCGCACGCTGGACCCGGTCATTCGCAGTCAGCGCGAGGCTTTCGGCCAGATGAATGCCACGCTGGAAGAGTCGATTAGCGGTATTGAAATCGTCAAGGCCAGTGCGCGCGAAGCCTTCGAGCGGCGTAAGTTCTATAAAGTGGCACGGCGTTACCGTGATACCTTCGCCCAGCAGGGGCGTGTCGAGGCGCGCTACCTGCCGATGATGTATTATGCCTTCGCGCTTGGCCTGACCTTTTTGCACTGTATGTTGCTCTATAACCAGGGCAACCTGCTGTTGGGCGACATCATCGCCGTGATGGGCCTGATTGCGGCCATGCGCTTTCCCATCTTTGTGTCAATCTTTGCTTTTTCGCTAGTGAACCTGGGCATTGCTGGCGCAGATCGTATCCTGCGGCTGATGAATGCGCGCGCGGATATGGACGAGAATCTCGATGGCCATACTGCCCAGGTCCAGGGTCATATCCGTTTTGAGAATGTGTCCTTTGGCTATGAAGCCGATCCCGTACTCAAGAACATTGGGTTGGATGTCCAGCCAGGGCAGACGGTGGCGATTGTTGGCCAGACCGGGTCCGGCAAGACGACGTTGACGGAACTCATCAACCGCACCTATGACGCGACCCAGGGCCGCATCCTGATCGATGAGGTCGATGTCCGCGAATGGAACCTGACCTCGCTGCGTTCGCAGATTTCGCGCATTGAGCAGGACGTGTTCTTGTTCTCGCGGACGCTGGCGGAGAATATCGCCTTCGGTCAACAGGATGCCAGCCAGGAGCAGATCGAGCAGGCGGCTAAAGAGGCGCAGGCACACGACTTCATCAGCGGATTCGCTGAGGGTTATCAGACGGATGTCGGTGAACGCGGCGTGACGCTCAGCGGTGGGCAGCGCCAGCGTATTGCATTGGCACGCGCTTTTTTGAGTGATCCGCGCATTCTCATTCTGGATGACAGCACTAGCGCCATCGACAGCGCCACCGAAGACGAAATTCAGAAGGCAATCCAGCGGGCACAGCAGGGGCGCACGACCATCTTGATTACGCACCGTCTGTCACAGATCCGCTGGGCCGACCATATCGTCGTGCTCGATCATGGCGAAATTGTCGCGGCGGGTAATCATGAGACACTGCTGCGGACGTCTGATCTGTATCGGCGTATCTTCGCACGCTACGATGCAGCCCTGCCACCCTTGGAGACAGAACCCCAGGCGGCGGGTGACTAGCATTCATCCATTCCACATGGACCCCTATCCTCGGTCCTTCCCCCGAAGGAGGAAGGAAGCCTCTCTGGGCCATGAGGTGGGGGTTTGGCGATAGCTTTACAAGTGACTAGAGAGACCTACAGGAGCAAATATGGGCTTCATTATGGATGGCCTCGATGCCGAGGACTACGATCGTCAATACAGTGATGGTGAGCTGGTTCGGCGGATTGTTGGCTACTTCAAGCCGCAGGCCCCACGCATGGCAGCAGTGGCGGCGGCGATTTTGTTTACTTCGTTTCTCAATACAGGCATCCCGATCTTCATCTCCGATAGCCTGGATGCGCTGGTTGGGCGCTCTCAGGGTTGGCTGATGTCCGGGCTGGGCATCACCGTTTCTAGCGCATTCAAGCCCTTCGGGCAGGCCAACTCCGCTGACCAGTTGGCGCGTATCACGATCATTCTGGTCATATTGGGTGTGCTGGGTTGGTTCTTCAACGCGGTACGCCAATGGGTGAGCGCGGCAGCGGTCGGCAATGTGACGCTCAAGCTGCGCGAAGACACCTTTGACGCGGTGCTCAAGCGCGACCTATCGTTTTATGACCAGTACTCATCGGGCAAGATCGTCAGCCGTGTGACATCGGACACGCAGGCCTTCTCGGCGGTGGTCAACCTGACCTCCGAGTTGATGAGCCAGATCTTGCTGGTGATTATCCTGGTGGGTTACCTGTTCAGCATCAACCTGCAACTGACGCTGTTGCTACTGGGGTTAGCACCGTTCATTGTGGCGGTGGCGCTGGCTTTCCGTAAGATCGCGCGAGATACCGTGACGCAGTCACGGCGTGTCAATGCGGAGGTCAACTCGCACATTCAAGAGTCGATCAGCGGCATTCGCATCGCCAAGGCGTTCCGTCAGGAGCACGCCATCTACGGTGAATTTGTGGATGTTAACAAAAAGTCGTATGGCATCAACCTGCGAACAGGCTATACGTTCAGCAGCATCTTCCCGATATTGAACACGCTGGCGGGTGTGGGGACAGCGGCGCTGGTGTACTTCGGCGGTCTATCGGTGCGCGGCGGCGATGTCACACCGGGCGAGTGGTACCTGTTCATTCAGGGCATTGCCATGTTCTGGTTCCCGCTGACGAGCATCGCCTCGTTTTGGAGCCAGTTCCAATTGGGCTTGGCAGCAGGGGAGCGCATGTTCGCCCTGATCGATGCCGAGAGCGAGCTGGACCAGACCGACGATAACGTCACTATCCCGCACATTCGAGGCGACATCCGCTTTGATGAGCTGGACTTTCACTATGTAGAGGACGAGCCGGTCTTGCAGAACTTCTCGCTGCACATCGAGCCGGGTGAGACGCTGGCCCTGGTGGGGCACACAGGTTCCGGTAAGTCGAGCATCGGCAAGCTCATCTCGCGCTTTTACGAGTTCCAGGGTGGCAAGCTGACCATCGACGATGTAGACATCCGCACATTAGACCTGAGCGACTATCATCGCCAGTTGGGCATCGTCACCCAATCGCCGTTCCTGTTCGATGGTACCGTCGCGGAGAATATTCGCTATGGCAACCCGGATGCCAGCGACGATGAGGTCGTGCGCGTGGCGAATCTGGTGGCACATGGCGACTGGCTCAAGGGCCTGCCGGAAGGTTTGCAGACGCAGGTCGGTGAGCGCGGCAGCAACCTGTCGATGGGCCAGCGGCAGTTGGTGGTGTTGGCGCGGGTGCTCATGCAGAACCCGTCGATCTTCATCCTAGACGAAGCCACTGCCAGCGTAGACCCACTCACCGAGGCACTCATTCAGGAAGGGCTGGATGTCGTGCTGCAAGATCGCACCAGCATCGTGATTGCCCATCGTCTGTCCACCATCAAGAACGCTGACCGCATCATCGTCTTGCAGAAAGGTGAAATTCTGGAAGAGGGCACCCACGACGAACTGTTGGCGCGCGGTCAACACTATGCCGACCTATACAACACCTACTTCCGCCACCAATCACTGGAGTACATCGAGCAGGCGCAAAAGCTCGGCGCGTAGAAACCCGTAATTCAGAGTCACAATGCTCAGAGACGCCCCATTCCAGGGCGTCTTTTTTGGTCAGGATTGTAGTAACACCTGGGTATTTTGCCAGCCATACACATATTCTGGAGTGATAAAGCCATCCCAATCATACGGATGCTGAGACACGTAAACTGCGCCTAACCGCTTGTAAAATACGCGATTGGGATTGACCTCCAAGACGTGCACGCTCAGGCTATGTATACCTTGCGTGGCCAGCCTCCTGGCGACTTCTTGCACCAATGCCCGTCCAATCCCCTGGCGATGGTAGTCTGGTAATACAGAAATCTGCTTGAGTTCGCCGGCATAGCCTGGATCATTTTCTGTAGAGCAGCCCCAAGCGTAGCCGACAGGTATCCCTGAAGGTATTCTGGCTATGAATATGCTGTGGCTGTTATGCAGCCCACCTGACAGGAATTTGCGCCAGTTTGCTGCACTTTCTTCTTCTGTGAAGGACAGACACTGATCCGGGACGCGGCCGCGGAAGCTCTCGTTGCTGGTGACAAGGAGATGTGCCAGGATACTGGCATCAGATGGTGTGACATCATGGAATGATAGGCGCATTCGGTAAACTTTGGGGTACATCTTATTAGTATATGCCATGTTTATGGATGTCAAAGAAAGACGCCCTGTTCATCCGAGCAGGGCGTCTTTTCTGTAACAACTAGTTGGCTATGGAGGATTGGCTTAGTTGCCGTCCCAGTCGCCTGAGACGGGTGTTTCATTGGAAAGGCCGTAGCCGTATGCCAGATCGGCAATACCTGTCGAGTTATTATTGCGCACGAACCAGGTGGCACCTGTGCGCCGATACAATCCAATCGTATCGATACAATCTCCGTTCCAGTCGCCTACGATGGGCGTGTCGCTGGCCGGGTTGCCAAACAAGATGCTCATATCGGCGTAACCAGCAGAGTTGCTATTGCGCAGATACCATGTGCTGTCGCTAAAACGGAAAATCCCAATGGTATCAACACCGTCGCCATCCCAATCGCCGACTACCGGGGTTTCGTTGAGTAGACCGAAGCTGAAAACAAGGTCCGGTGCCCCTGACGTATTGCTATTACGCAGCATCCAGGTCCCGGTGCTGGGTCGGTATAGTCCGACTGTGTCTGTACCGTCCCCGTTCCAGTCACCTGCGACCGGAATATCTGTGGCTGCACCGAAGGTTACTACGATGTCGGCATAACCCGTTTCGTTGCTGTTTTTGAGGTAAAAATTGCCGTTACGGAAGATACCAATGCTGTCGTCCCCGTCTCCATCCCAGTCACCAGAGATACCAATATCCGCGGGCGTACCATAGGCGAATACAGCATCCGCAAAACCGGAACTGTGGGAGTTCCTGAGATACCAGCTATTGTCAGAATCACGGAAGATGCCGACCGTATCGACATCACAAGTGTGTGCCGGGGCCGAACCCAACCATAAGTAGCCATTGCCAAAGCGGGTATCAGGGCCACTGGCACCCGGATCATAGCCGAAGGGGGATGACAGCGCGCGGTTTGAGAGAAACGCCTCCGCATTGGTATGTGTATAGTACGGATATGCACCGCGTACCAGGGCCATTGCACCTGCTATATGGGGCGCTGCTGACGATGTGCCGTTGAACTGGCCGCCATAAACGCTGTCGATGCTGGTATCGACATTTGCATAACCGGAAAGAAGCGGATGGAGATAACCACCACTGCCACTGAATGGATTTAGACCCCCATCTGCCGAGTAGACATTAGCCGGGCCAGAGCTGCTATAGGATTCTATGTTGCCGCTATTAACGTCGACGGCAGCAGCGCTGTAGACGTACCTGCCGGTTGATGGTGCCGAGTTGCTGCTATAGGCGTAGTCATGTTGCAGGCCCATCCAACCATTGGCTCGGTTGAACATCTGTAACCAGAGCGTGTGATCTGATGGCGTCCATTCTTCGATTACATAATAGTAATAGTCGGTTACTGGAGCGTTGGCACACACACTTTCATACGGATTACCACTGCTGGTGTTGATTCCTGTAGAATAGTCAACAATAACCGGGGATCCACCATTGTATCGATAGAGGTACAGATCCAGATCGGTCGTATAGGGCGATGCCCAATCGTTCCAGACGAGACCCTGGCAAATCACGTAGCCAGCAGGCACCTGACCGATTTCGATGTCGTTGGTCCAGTCAGAAGCGCCGTTAAAGGCATGCAGTTTATCCTCACCTACGGTGATGGGCGTTAGGGTACCTTCGTAGTGTGAAAGATAATAATTACCTGCGGAGATGACAAAAACAACGTCATCGTCTGTGACGGCTGAGTTGGCTACCGTGGAAACAAAATCAGCACCATCGCCACGATGGAAGATCCAGCCAATCGAAGCATTGATGACCTTGACACCCACTGTTTTAGCCAGGTAATTAACCGCATCAGCGAAGTCATCTTCGTACATGACGGCATAGCCATATACATCGGCATTGGGGGCCATATCGCAGATGATTTCCGAAACGGCTGTGCCATGAACGTCCGTGCCGTTGGTGGTACCATCATACGGATTGCCATTGAAATCGCGCATTTCAACGACACAACCGATCAGGTTGGAGTTCCGCCAACGGTCGAAACCGCCGTCGACAACACCAACTTTAACGCCGACACCTGTGTGTCCTGCAAGATGCCAGTAATTCGCATTGCTGGCATTGACACCAGAGCTAGTGATCGGCCCATATTGTGGCTCTAACTCAGGATCGAGGATAGTCCCCGCGCGCGGCGCGCGAATGTTGTCGATGGCTGTGTCTGCACCCAGGCTGGCCAATTGGCCAATCGGGACAGTGGCAACGATGTAGGGTGCATAAACGTGACGCACCGTACCGCCCGAGTTTTCTATCATCAAAGCAGCCATATCGGCATCACCCTGAGCGGTGATAATGACGTCAATCAGATCGCCATCAACTTGCGACAGGGCATCGGCGAGTTCCAAATCGGTGCGTGGTTCATAATCAATATCGACGCCCTCCAACACAATACGGTTCAATTCCGGTGAAAGCCCGGTCAAGTTAACGGCATTGAGGCTTTCTTCTTTGGCAGCGCGTCGGGCATCGGCCATGCTCTGCAAGGCTTCTGCGCCGACTTCGATAGTGATGTCAAAGGTCTGGATTTCGCCATCGACAAGTGCTTGATAGCTGAAGGTGTCGGTACCCATGAAAAAGGTATCCGGTGTGTAAACCAGATTGGGAACCTGACCACTGAGCGAACCGTGCTGCGGTTCGGTAAGGATTTCAAAACTGTTGCTCTGGGCGAGTGTCACGTTGACATCGGTCTCTGCTTGGGTTGAAAACGTTGCTTCCGGCAGGACGATATCCTGTTCTTCTGTCGCTTCTACTGTGATCGTCACTGTAGCTGACGTCACGCTGCCACTGGCATCGATGATGCTGTATGCAATGGTGTCGGTGCCTGTAAAGTCCTGATTGGGGATATAGAACAGATTGGGTGCTTCGCCTGTTAAGCGCCCGGATTGAGGGGCGGCATCAACCACGAAGTTGAGTGGCGCGGCCAGTCCTTCCGGTGCGGTCAGAACGATACTGGTGGGTGTATTGGCTGTCGTCGTAACAACCGACGATGTCTGCGCCAGTAAAGGAACTGAGACAGACAGCACCAATAACACGAAGAAAAACGAGCGCAATCTTTTTATCATTGTTCCAAGTATCCATAGAATAGGTTATCTCTCAAAGTATAACATAATATAAAGCGTGACTTAACGTTAGGATTCTAAAAATAAGACCAGTCATGATGATTTGCAGGTTGTAACCATGACGGGAATACAATCTACTATGAATTCATATAACATTTATCTATGTGTAGGCGATTTTTTCGATGTAGGATGCCGCAAAATGGGCTGAAAATTGGGAAATGACCGCAGAGGGTAGCTGATGGTGATGTTGGGGATGCGTCGTGATGCGAATCAGCCGCCCTCGTTGGCAACGGGGGAGTGCTTTGCCAAGCCATATGGAGTGATCTGCAGACCAGAATAGCACAAAAGTTCTGGCAAAAGCGTTCCATATGGTTCGTTTTTTGAGAATAGATATGCCGCCAGATAACGTCAAGCTGTTCAATATGTAACAAGCTCACCAGGGTCCCGCACTCCGATAAATCTGGATCAGCATCGTATTGTTTGTTAGTTGCTTATGACGGGAGACTTACGTATATAGGTTTCGTCGGTTAGCTGATTGAGAATGAATGCGGCTGCGTCTGCCCGTGTGAGACGTGAACCAGTATTGACCCCTACCATGCCCACACGCAACTTGCCAGTGTAGGAGGCATCAGTCAGCATAGGAACGCGCACGACTGTCCATCTTCTGTCGCTGTTGCGTACAGTTTCAACGGCTTGTTCCGACTGCTTTAGAACCTCGCCTGAGAGCGCCTTAAGGGCAAACTTTATGATGTGATTGATTAGTTTGGGTTGGTCGCCTGGAGTGCTGACACCAGCCCCGGTCATGAAAATCAGACGCTTAACATCCTTCTCCCGCATCGCATTGAGGATATTGTCAGCTGCTACAGCCATGAGATTGGCTGAGGAGTTCCTCGTCGGCCCCAGCACGCTGATAACAGCATCTACATCCGGTGTGATGACTTTTGTGACATCTTCTTTGTGGATGACATTTCCTTGAACTAAACTAAGGCTTATGTGTTCAATCGGCATCTTTTCTGGTGATCTAACAAAAGCAACGACTTCATGGCCTGCTGCCAGTGCTTGTTCGACCAACAGGATGCCCGTTCTTCCAGTGGCTCCAAATATCGTGATTTTCATGTCAGTAGTATCTCCTAAGTTCATCGGCTTACTTGACTCATGCATTAACGAGGGCCTATAGTAAGTAGACCAGTCTATATAATTCAGACAAATAAAGGGCTAGCTACCTACAAGAAAATAGATCTCCTCAGCAATACGTTCTAGCGGGTTACGGCTTTTGCTGGTGCGGCAAAGGATCACACCGCCTTCTATCGCGGCGATGATGAGGGTAGACATACTTGCTGCTCGCTCAGGTAAATGTACGGTCTGCAATTTTTCCGAAAACGCCTTTTGCCAATCCTGGTAGATTTGATCGCAAACCGCCCTGAGCTGCTCACTGCTAGAGGCTGTTTCCAGAGCAATGGTTGTTATGGGTCCACCCTTAGCATAACCGGACCGTTCGACGTTAATCGCGATATTCATGATAAATTCTCGAATTGCTATAGCAGGATCGTCAACGAGCGAAAGATTATGACGGATGCGCTTGAGCACCATTGTGCCAGCCTGTTGAATGGCTTCGACTGCCAATTCCTCTTTGCCTCCTGGAAAATAGTAGTACAGCGAACCTTTTGGACTGCCGCTCTCCTTGACGATCTGGTTGAGGCCCGTGCCGTGATAACCTTGTATCTCCAACAGCTCACAAGTCTTTTCGATGATTTGCTCTCTTGAGGTCGTCACGATTTGTGCTCCATTCAACCAATCTAGGGAGGATAAGCCTAGATTGACTCATTAGCCATCCAGCATGCTTTGTAATCTAAGGCAAAATCATCAAATGAGATTGCGGTACGACCCAGGATGTGCTCGACATCGTTGCTGACATGCTTGGCATTGCCAATGCGTGTTAAGGTATAGAGCCCGCTGACTACAACAGCGTAAATTAAGGATTTGCCTTGTCGGATCTGCTGCCATGCAAAGCCAATCAAAGACGGATTGGTATATTGGATGGGACGGCCCAATACTTTACTTAGTTTATCGGCGATAGCAAAGTAATCCAGTGCTTCAGGTCCCGTCAGTGTATATGCTTTATTGAAGTGTTCGGTCGTTGTCAATGCGACTGCTGCTACATCAGCTATGTCTCGCACATCAATAAAGCTCGTTTTGGCTTTGCCAACGGGCAGGGCAATCTTGTTGTCATCACGGATTTCCTGACAGTTGGTTGTCGACAGATTCTGCATGAAGAAACCAGCACGTAGGAACGTATAGTCTACGTTCAATTCCAGTATAGCTTGTTCAATCTTGTAGTGAGGTACGAATCGGTTGTTTTCAACACCTTGAATTGAAAGAAACACAAAGTGCTCCACGCCGGCATTGACGGCTGCTGACAGAGCGGGTTGAATATCACGTTCGACATTGGCCAAAGCGGGCGGGCGGACAAGAAATAGGCGCTTAACGTCTGCAAAGGCAGCTTCAAAAGTCGCGCTTTGCAGGAAGTCAAAATGGACGATGTCGGTGACATCTTGAAACTGTTGTCTCGCCTTACCAATGTTGTGTGCGCCAATTCGTACCGCCGCCCCTTGTTCAAGCAGGGTATGCGCGAGTTGCGATCCTACATTGCCCGTTGCGCCCGTAATCAGTATTCGATCCGACATTAGATTGGCTCCTACAAAAGCGTATAGAGATATTATAACGACTGGTCTATATAATAGAAGTGCTATTTGTCGCAACTTGGCAGCACAATGTGAACGTAAGTATGAGATATAATCGCGGCACATTCATACAACGCATAGGCAAGTTCCCCATGCAAGAAGCGCCCCTCAGTGGCATTAAGGTGATCGATCAGACGCAGGCGTTGGCCGGACCGTATGCGGCGATGGTGCTCGGTGATATGGGCGCGGACGTCATCAAGGTAGAGCGTCCGGGGGTGGGTGACAACAGCCGCCAGTGGGGGCCGCCGTTCATCAAGGGTGAAAGTGGCTATTATCTGTCGTGCAATCGCAATAAGCGTGGCATTGCGGTCGATGTGGCTAGCACAGCAGGGCAGGGCATCATGCGCGATTTGCTGGCAGATGCCGATGTCTTCCTCACGAATCTGGCGACGAATGCGGCCCTCGAGCGCTACGGCTTGGATTACGATACCCTGCACAAACTCAACCCGCGCCTGATATATGCTTCGATCAGTGGCTATGGGCGCGTCGGGCAGCGGGCAGATCAGCCCGGTTACGATTTGGTGGCTCAGGCGGAAAGCGGCACGATGGCCCTGACAGGCGAGGTCGACGGGGCACCCATGCGCTTCCCGACGGCGATGGCTGACATCACCTGCGGCCTGTTTACCGTGATCGGTATCCTGGGGGCGTTGTATGCTCGTGAACGCAGTGGCAGCGGGCAGATGTTGGACATGTCGCTTCAAGAGGGGCAGATGGTGTGGTTGGCCAATTATGCCGCCGAGTACTTCCTCACCGGGGATGATCCTGCGCGGCGCGGCAATCGGCATCCACAAGTGGTGCCCTACGAAGCCGTTCAGGGCAGTGAAGGCGACTGGTTCATTCTGGGGGTGGGGTCGGACAATGTGTGGCAGGCTTTTTGTCGGCAGGTGGGCCGCGATGACCTGGCATCCGACACGCGCTTTTTGCGCAATGCCGACCGCATCGCCAATTACGATGATTTGCTGCCCATTGTGCGCGGCATTATTCGGCAGCGACCGACAGCGAACTGGCTTGATGACCTGCGGGCGGCGAAGGTCCCCTGTGGGCGCATCAACACGGTACAGCAGGCCCTGAGCGACCCGCATGTGCTAGAACGCGGCATGATCGTTGAATTGGAGCACCCGGCGCTGGGGATGGTCAAATCGCTGGCGACACCTGTTCCGTTGAGCGACACGCCCATCAGCTACCGACTGCATCCACCCCAATTGGGCGAGCACACCGACATCGTCCTGCGCGAATTGGGCTATGCTGCTGATGACATTGCGGCATTTCGTCAGCAGGGTGTGATAGGGTAGGACGTATGGCGAAAAAGAATACCAGCGGCGTGGCTGAGTTTGAGGCCTATCTCAATGCTATGGATCATGGCCTGGTAGCGATGGGCGTCAAAAAAGATGCGTGCAGCTTCTACACGCTGAATCCAGGGCTGGTCACGTCGATGAAAGACGCGCTGGCAGATGTGCCGTATTCAGGGTCGACGTTGCATTTTGTTGCTGGTGAACCTCCTCCAGAGGCCCTTATCCGCCAGATTGTGCGCGCGCGGATGGTTGAAAATGAAGTGCGCGCTGCAAAAAAGCGGAAGTCGTAAGCCCGTCAGGTGTGATAGACGGCTGCGCGTCGTTGTCGTTGCAAATTGAACACGATTTGACGCGCCTGACGCAGATCATGGGCCATATGGAAGTCGGTCGTTCGCATCGCCTTTTGCGTGATGCGGATGAACTTAAGCAAGTCTTCGCTCGGCTGGATGACCACTATGGATCCGCGACAGGCGGGACGCATGGGGCAGTTCATCGCCTGGATGACTTGCGAGATGGCTTCCTGCGGTAGATTGCCCGCTCTTGAAAAATCGAAGATTCTATCAATCGGTGTCGTTGCGGTTTTAATGATGTCGCCTGCGCCGCTTAGAGCAGTCCTGAACTGCGCAGGTTCCCATTGGTCCTCGAACTTAAAATACAGAATTTGGTCACATTTATACCAATTCCATGTGACAGACATGGTCGTCTACCTAGAGTGCATAAAAACCCTTATTTGTTAATGAATTGTAAATATTTAGCGAGGCGTAATAAATACGGGAAGTCCGTAGATTTGCGTGAAATCACTATGTAATTTTACGTAATTTATGCGTTGTGAATAATACCTTTCATATGGATATCTGCTCTACATATATGGGGTTACTTGCCGAATATGACTTTTTCCACAGTGACCAGCGACATGGTCCCCTGGGTACCCACGGATTTCTCGTAGACGGTGAAATACATGTCTGTGGAGAAGGCGTTCTGTTGCCATATTTTGAGGACTTCCAGAGTGGTGGGGATGATGGGCAGCGTGAGCAAATCCTTTGTTGTGACCCACTCCAAAGTGCCTTCTGTGCAGGCGGGTAGGGCAGGCTGTGGTGCGATGCCCCAATAGTAATGCAGCGATTTTTCGCCATCGAGCAGGCAGTGAGCAAACTCGTTGAGTGTGACATCTGCCAGCCCCGTTTCTTCTTCCAGCTCACGCAGGGCGCAGGCGAGCGGACCTTCGTTATGCTCTTCTTTGCCGCCGATGCCCGTATACATATCGGGCGCGAAGCTTTTCCAGGCGGCGCGTTTGAGCAATACAAGCCGCTGCGGCGGCACGGCATCCAGCAAGAAAATCACGGTCCAGGTTTGCAAGAGGCGTTCCCTAGTTGCGATCAACAGTCATCAGCCTGGGATTGTAGCACAGGAGTCAGCGGGCCTGTTGGTCCGATTCCCCTTGTTGCAAGTAGTATTCGAGCAAGTCGTCGTCGATGTCATCCTGAGACAGCCGTTTTTTGAGCGCCAGCAGCTCCGCGTTGCTCAGGTTGCGTAACACCTGGTCGATGCGTTCGCGTTTGGCTTTCTCGGAAAATGTTTCGTCCAAATCCTGGGACTGCTTGTTGAGTACGCCACCCCACTGCCAGATCATCCCGGTTGCCAGGAAAGGCGCTACAACCAGTAGAATAGCCGTAATCATATGGAATACCGTGAAAGCCTGGGCAGCAGCGGCACTGATGAACAGCGCGGCCAGGGCGATACCCATTGCGCCCCAGATAACCATCGTCAGTTCAGTTATGTTCTTGTTGGTCATCGGTGAAAATTACCTAATTGATTGTGTTGTCACTCACTTTACGCGCTGGCTACAGGTAAGTTGCGCGTGCGCATCTGATCGTTACACGTTTTATACAAGAATCTTCCGTCTTGGCTGCTAAAATCTCCTTTAATATAGAAAGACCCAATTTACTTAACGGAAAAGGATTTTTTGCGATGACGGATGATTCCCAGGCGAAGTTAGCCGAGTTAAAGACGGCTCTTGTCGAGCTACAGGGCAGCGTTGGATTAAGCGAGTCGACTGATAAGCGCGATGATCTGGTCGCACGGTTGGCGCGGTTGGATGAGAAGATTAGCAAGCTGGCCGAGTCCGGTTATGCCCATCTGGAACCCATTAAGTCCCGTTTACAGGCCGTTCGTGATGGCTGGAATACAGCCCAGGCCCAGTTTGAAGCCCAGGTCGCCTACTATCGTAAGAAGCTGGATGGTGACATCCAAAGGGCCAGCCGGATGCTGGTCGGCGGGAAAGCTGGCGAGGGCAATGACCCTGTAGCTACCGTAGAGGAAAAAATCAGCGCGGTCGGCGATGCCATCGAGACGGCAAAGGAACAATTCAGCGACTGGCTAGAGCCGTTTAGTGGGGCGCTGTATGCTATCGACGGTGAGTTGAACCGCATCGCCTGGGGTGTGGAAGAATGGTCGGAAACGGCGGCTCAGCCCGCAGCCGGGGAATCCTTGCTGATGGCGGCCAAAGCCGAGTGGGTTGTCAGTGGGCGCGATAAAGATGACCCCGATGGTGTGCTGTATTTGACGAATCAGAACCTGATATTCGAGCAGAAAGAGAAGAAGGGTGGCTTCCTGGGCATGGGCAGCAAGGAAGTCCAGGAATTGGAATGGGTCGTTCCGTTGAGCAGCATCAACCAAATCCGCTCTGAGAACAAGGGCATGCTGGGCGGCAAGGATATGGTCTACTTGAACTGCGGGGCGGGTTCACCACAGGCGGAAATCACGCTGGAAGTCAAAGGCGGGGTCGATTGCAAAGTGTGGCAGGACTACATCACTCAGGCCAAAGCGGGCCAACCGTTGTTCTCGGATGAACTGGAAAAAGTGCTGCCAGAAATTCCGGCGGTGAGTGCAGAAGCCCTGGCCGAGCTGGAAAAGGCCGAGGCACAGCCTGTCGATCATGCGGCGGCGCTGGGTGGCCTACGCTCCAACAAATCCAAGTCGATGATGGATGCGCTCGGTGAGAGCAGCAAGGACAAGGCACAGCCCTCCAAGAAAGCCATGAAAGAAGCGCCGAAGAAGCCAGCCGCAGGCGGTAAAGCGGCCATGTCATCCAAGGTCGCCGACGATGATGAACCTGTCGAGCATAATCCCTTCAAGAATGACAAAGGTGGCAGTCCCTTCCAGAATAAGAAGGACTAGCTTTCTTCGTTATGCTTTATATAGAGACTGCCCCCAATGGGGCAGTTTTTTTGTTGCCCCAGGCGATATTGGCTAGCTGCCAACCAAGGTGTGCTGCTTCTAATGCAGAAGCAGCGGCCAGGGCTACTTCGTCATTGCCAGGGGCCGCAGCGATTTGGACAGCGATAGGAAGGCCGTGTTTGTCTGTGCTTATCGGGACAACGACCACGGGGAAGCCCAGGGCATTGAATGCCGGTGTATAGGCAACATGGTTGAATATACGGTAAGTCCAGCCATGACGCGGGACCAGCGAAGTGATGAGGGGGCTAATGATGACACCCCCATCGCCCATACGTTTGATGACTGCAGCCCGGTAACGATCCAGGTCTGCGTGTGTGTGCCCAGCGATTCGGCGGCCCACGGTTCCTAGCACGTCGATGATAGCCGCGAATGTCAGTACGCCTGGTGAAATTTCCCGGCGAATGAAGGCGCTTAGTGGTCGATAAGGTTGACCCTTGCTGAGGGCGGCTTTGAAAGCTGGATTGCCATATTTTTTCATCAGGGCGAAGTAGACCCACTGGGCTTTATCAACGGGCAACTTGTCATTGCGTTCGACGACCATGCCGTGTGATGCTAAAGTCTTTCCGGCAGTTTCTACGGCTTGCTTCACCTGGGGATGAACACGGAACAAGCCATTGTCTATAAAGAGTGTGCAGCGGCGGTCGTGTAGTGAGATTGTTTTGTAATCGGTGACAGGGGTACGCGACAGCACTGATAACGCTAGACCGAGGTCTTCGACGCGGCGTGCCATTGGTCCAGCGGTGTTCCAGCCGTCGAGTTCTGGTGGAAGCGTCGGAAAGTGATCCTCAGCCGGGATACGTTTGTCGCTGGGCTTGAGGCTGACACAGCCGTTCATTCCCGCAGGTAAACGGACGCTCCCGGCGACATCACTACCCAGTCCCAGCGGAGAACCCCCAGCGGCTATGATTGCGCCCTCACCACCGCTGCTGCCTCCTGCGGAAAATCGGCCATCGTGCGGGTTGTTGGTACGGCCAAACACCGGATTGTTCGTTTCACCGTTCCAGCACATATCGGGCAGGTTGGTCTTGCCCAGGATGATGGCCCCGGCCCCACGCAGGCGTTGGACGGCTTCGGCATCGTGCGTGGCGATGTCGTCGCGATGATGTAACGAGCCGCCAGTAAAACGTGCCCCAGCGACGGCCCAGCAATCCTTGATCGTGACTGGAACGCCAAACAGGGGCGGCAAATCGTTTGTGCTCTGGCTTGCGATTTGCTCCGTATAAGCTTGTGCGGTCTGTCGGGCGTCATCGAACAAGGTCGTAATCACGGCGTTGATCGATGGGTTGACTTGTTCGATACGGCGAATATGGGTTTCTACGACATCGGTTGGGCTGACGGTGCGATTGCGAATTAACCGGGCCAGTTCAGTAGCACTACAGCGGAGCAGATCGGGCATGATATTGGGTTGCCTTCTGACGCATCAATGACCTGATGCCCTCAGTATATAGCCATACGACAAAACCTACAGCAAAAAAGGCACTCCACCAAGGAGTGCCTTTTGCGTTGTACTGTCGCTGCCGGAACCCGTATCTGTTATCAGGCTCAAATGATTAGTCTGTGATGGCGGCGATGTAGCGGTCAGCGGAACGGCGCACGGCGTTTTTGGCATCCGCCAGAATGTTGCCACCGTCGAAGGCATTGTATAGCTGCTCGAAGGGGTAAGGCTCGATGGCATCGACGATGTGGCGTACTTTGCTGGCTGGCAGCGGGATCAGGTTGGGGTAGCTGTACATGAAGCTGACGTAACGGCGATCCGGCACAACCTGAATGATGTCCCCTGTCAGCAGGACGCCCGCGCCATCATTCCCAGCCGGCCAATGCAGCACCTGACCGCCTTCATAGTGGCCACCACAACGAATGAGCGTCATGTCGTCCCAGAGCGGGTAAGTTTCGCCCTCCCAGAAGGTGATGGCATCATCCATGCGGGCGACGTACTGGCGCTCGGCTTCGTGGATGTAGATGGGCACCTCGAAGGTGCGACTCCACTCGGTCATGGTGCTGTAATAGTGCGGGTGAGAGATGGCGATGGCTTTCAGGCCGCCGCGCTGCTGGATGAAGTCGATGGTGGCCTCATCCAGCAGGGTAATGCAGTCCCAGAGTAAATTGCCACTGGGGGATTCGATCAAAAAAGCGCGTTGGCCGATGCCAATCTTCGGCAGGCTGCGGATGGCCGTCATGCCCGGTAGGAAAGTCACATACTCGTTTTTGTGATCCTGCTTGAGGGCATCGAGCGTGGTCCACTGCTGGCCGTTGAAGCCCACATACTGGCGCTCATCTTCGCAGATGGGGCAGTGTGCGGGCGGTGTTTCGCTGGCCGGGTATTGGGTGCCACAGGTCACGCAGACAAAGTTTGGCATCGGGTTCGCTCCGCTAAAGCTATTCCGGCAAAGGCGTATTGCGTACATCCAGGCTGAAACCACTGTGGCGCTGGGTCGGTGCGGCCCATGTAACGGCGTTGGTAATGACCTTCTGGACTTCCGGCTGATAGTAGATCGGGTAGGTTTCGTGGCCAGGGCGGAAGTAGAAGATACGGCCCAGGCCGCGTGTGAATGTCACACCACTGCGGAACACTTCTGTGCCTTTGCTAAAGCGGCTGATGAAGATCACGCTGTCCGGCTCAGGAATATCGAAGAACTCGCCGTACATTTCCGCTTCTGGTACGCTGAAGCCTTCACCGATGCCTTCGACAATCGGGTGGCCAGGGGCGACGACCCACAGGCTTTCGGTTTCGTCGGCTTCGCGCCATTTGAGGTTGCAGGTGGTCCCTAGCAGACGCTTGAAGGGCTTTGAGTGATGGCCGGAGTGCAGCACGATCAGGCCCATGCCACTCTGTACGGCGGCTGCGACCCGCTCAACGATGGCATCTTCAACCTTGCCGTGTGCGCGGTGGCCCCACCAGATGAGCACATCAGTATTGTCGAGTACTTCTTGCGTCAGACCGTGTTCGGGCTGCTCAAGTGTTGCCGTACCGACTTCAAAATGCTCCTTTAAGAAACTGGCAATCGCCATGTGGATGCCATCGGGGTAGATGGCACGGACGGTTTCGTTGCTCTTTTCGTGTTCAAATTCATTCCAAACAGTGACGCGAACGGTCATGCTGATTGCTCCTCGTAAGAAAAAATAGACAAGGAGCATTATCACGCGAAAAGGCGTTTTGTGCATCCACCTTTAGACCAATTTGTGCAATTAGCCCTGTAACAGAATCCGTAGGAAGCTGTCGCCTATCAGCAGTTGGAAAGCGGTCAGGATGAGCAGGATATAGACCAGTCGATTGAACCAGACTGGGCTAAAGCGCTTGTTCAACCAGATGCCGAGCACGACGCCCAGGTAAGCCAAGGGGGCCAATACCAGGACGATCTTGAGGTTGCCAATGGTCAGCAGGCCGAGCAGGGCATAGGGGACCAACTTGGCCAGGTTGACGACGAAGAAAAATACGACGCTCGTCCCGACGAAAATCTTTTGCGGCAGGCCCTGCGGCAGCAGGTAAATCAAGAAGGGCGGGCCACCCACGTGGGCCAGCGTACTGCTGAACCCGGCCAATGCCCCCAGGGGCCAGCCCGTCCAACGCGGAATGCCATTCTGAGGCAGTTTGAAAATCGCATTTTTGCCCAATTGCCAGACGACAAAGCCAATCGCGATGAGGCCAATCGCGACCTTGAGGGCGCGTTCCTGGTCGGCCAGGGCGCTGAAAAACAGGCCACCAATCA
Organism: Anaerolineaceae bacterium; assembly: GCA_002699585.1. Taxonomy (GTDB): domain Bacteria; phylum Chloroflexota; class Anaerolineae; order Aggregatilineales; family Phototrophicaceae; genus Phototrophicus. The sequence continues at coordinate 50,755 of PABP01000027.1, forward strand.
CAATGCCGATGATCGCGCCGGGTAGGGTGGCGCTGACAGTGGGGCGGTCCCAGTCGTTGCGGTAATGCCACAAGGAAAACATATCAATAATCAGCAGCAGGGGTAACAGAATGGCGGCGGCATCGGCCACGGGGATGGTCAGGGCCATGAGCGGGGTGGCGATCACGCCTGCGCCACCGCCAAAGCCCGATTTGGCAATGCCGACTAAGATGACTGCCAAAACAGCCGTCACCCAGAAAATGAGCGGGTAGCCTAAGAATTCCATGTTGGTTCCATTGATAAAGTCATATTTCAAAAAGGTGCTGACTAAATAGACTTGCTCCCCCGACCCCCATCCTCGGTCCTTCCCCCGAAGGAGGAAGGATGCCTTACTGATGACCTAGTTCGCACCATGTCGTCCCCTCTCCTTCGGGGAGGGGATTGAGGGGTGGGGTCCGATTTTGATGTTTCTATATAGTCAACCAGTGGACAATAGGTCATGCGGCGCATTCTGTCAATCAATTTGGACCAGAGTGGTCTAAGAAATGGGTCTGACACTTGGCGCTGTTGTTGGCATACGCTATCGTATCCGGCGGTTGGGGCGCGGTCTCCACATGACGTATGAAACATAAATCTTGAAATAGTCTATAAAAGGCGCACGATGCGAAGATTTTCGCTATTCCTTATTGTCATGCTGCTACTCGCAAGCGGGGCTGTTTTCGCCCAGGAGGATGACCCTACGGTGACGACATCATTCCGGCAGGCATTGGTGTTCGCTGGGCCGGGAGCGACTTATCGTGACATCGGTGTGCTGAACCCTGGCGTGCCGATCAAGATCATTGAGCGCAACAAGGTCGGCAACTGGGTACACGTCCAGATGTACGACACCGATGGCACGGTTACGCTCGATGGCTGGATCATCACCGGCTTTTTGAACTACCCGGACGAACTGCGTTTTAGCGATGTGCCCGTCAATCCATTTTTGCCGGATGCCGAAACGGGGTCAGTCGAGAGCGGCGTGCTGGTCGAATTGTATGGCGAGCCGCTGGTAGGCGGCATCAGCCCGACCATGCGCAGCGTCCTGGAACAGGGCATCGAGGCCGGACGTGACCCGTATCTGGTGACCAAAATCGGTGATAGCCTGATTGTGTCCGATTTGTTCCTTAACCTGATGAACCAGACCGACGAAATCCTCGGTCCATATGACACGATTGCCGCTGCCATTGACGCTTTTACAGTAGTCGATGACAGCATCGCTAACGAAATTGGCATGGCCTCGTTCAGTGTGCTGGACCCCATGTGGGCGCAGGATGAGCGCTGCGAAGCGGGCGAAACCCCGCTCGACTGTGAACTGCGCGTGCATCAGGCAGGCATTGCCTTCGTCATGTTCGGCCCCAACGATGTGCGCAGCATGAACGAGGAACGCTATGGGGAAGAAATCACGATCATTGTGGAAACCGCATTAGCGGCGCATGTCGTCCCGGTGCTGACAACCTTCAGCGTGCATCCCGATGATGAACTCTACTGGCAGGGTATCAATCTCAACCGGGAGCTGGTACGCATCGCCAATGAATACGACTTGCCGCTCATCAACCTGTGGTCTGCCGCGCAGATTCTGCCGGAGTATGGACTGGATGAGGACAAAGTCCATCTGCAAAACAGCGGTTTTACGTTTTTGAAGTACGATAGCGGTCACGAGGCATGGTACGGGATGAGCCTGTACAACCTGCTGGCGCTGGTTACACTGGACGACCTACGAACCATGATTGATGACATTGAAACCAACGAGGGGGCATCCTGATGGTGCGTGTATTCATTTTACTATTGATGGCGATCTTAATCGCAAGTTGTGACAGCGGCGCATCCACCAATGGCGATGCCAGCGCAACCGACGATGCGGCGGCGGCAGTCGAAGGCTACCTGACAGCCAAGGTCAGCAACGACGCCGATGGCATCCGGCGCTATTTGTGCAGCGCGATGGAAGCCGACTTCGACCGAGAAGTGCAGTCTTTCAGTGGCGTGGAAGCCGAAATCGAAGGCATGGCCTGTGCCAGCGACGAAGGCGGCGCAACGGTCACCTGCGAGGGCACGATTGTGGCGGTCTATGGCGGCGAGAACCGTGATTTCCCGTTGGGGACATACAGCGTCGTCGAGGAGGACGGCGAGTGGAAATGGTGCGGCGAAGCCGGATAGGCGTAAAAAACAACTTTGGAACGCTGATGCTATTTGAAAATCTCAGAAGTGACGAGGACTTGCGTCAATTTGCACTGGAAGAGTTAAAGCTGCGAAAGTCCACACTTGAAGATGTAAAGGTTTTTCTTCAATCGCATCAACTCTGTCCTGAAACCGATACTCACAATCTAACCGAGGATGGACTGTGGCTGCTAGAGGAATTCAAGCTAGAAATTCCACTAGCAGTTGATGGATGTAAGTATTTATTGTGTGATCATCGTGTAAATGGCATCGACTACGTTAGAAGTCTACCATTCAGGAAGCTCCCTAGAGCTTGGTTACGGCTTTTCTTCTGGCACTCAACAGTATATTCACTATTGTTTCTGATTGAGAATGGTGTGTTAGTCGATGTCGGCGGGCGTATTCAAGTCGCAGCCCTATAGATCAGTGCTGGCTAGTACTCAATCTCGATGTAATCGGTAAAGACCTCGGCCATGCCGCTAACCATCGCCATCCACTTGTCACGGAATGCTGCGTATTCCGGTGAGGTGGGCGACTCAAGCGGTTGGCCGTTTTCGTCCATCAGGGCATCGCGCGTGGTTGCGTCCGGGATTTCGATGAGCACGGTGTACTGGTCTTTTCGCTGGCCGCGAACGCCTTTCAGCACGCGGTAGGTCCAACCTGCGGGCGTCAGCTTGACGTAATTGGGCACTTCATCGCGCACAAACTGCTCAAAAGCTTCCGGGGTGATGCCCTCATGCAGCGTCAGATAGTGGATGCCAACCAGCCTGGACATACTGTATCCTTTTGCGTGTACAAGCTAGAATATTGACCTCACTATATCACCTATTTCCTCCTTACTCGCAGCAGAGAAGGCACTTTATGACCGAAAAATACATGACCGTCATCGAACCCGTGCTGGAAGTCAGCGTGCAGATGACGGCACAAGCCGCTCCCTGGTTGGCGCTGCTGCGCGCGAATGATGTCCCGGTGCTGCCGACGACGGAAACGGTCGAGCTCATGCTCAGTGGGGTCGAGGGCCGCTACTGGGGCATGACGTTCCGCGAGTTGTCCATTTCGGTGATGGTGGGGCAGGGCACGAGTTATCTGGCGCATGCCTATAATTCGGTGCGGCCCTTCGCCTGGGCGGAACGCCGTTTTTTCAGGACGCCATATTACTATGCTGACATCGACCTCATCCAAAGGGGCGTCCATGTGCAGCAAGCAGGGAAATCGCTTTTGCAACTCTCGCTTGATGCCAGTGCGCGGGTGAACGATGAAAAGAATGAGCCTGATGTGCTCAAGATTTACCTGCCGCGTGACCTGCGTAAGTCGGATGCTGTAGCGCATTATTTTTCTGCCAAGCTAGAAGGGCAGGCTCAATATTATGATACGGCCTACGCTCAGGTCAGTGTATTTGATGCAACCGGGATTGCGGCCCTCGATTGCCTGAGCCAATCGCAGCCGGAAATTACCGCATGGTACGTTCGGGAACGGGCCAAACACAGCAAGTCCGCCACCCAGCAGGATCAGTGATAGTGCACGATCTGGATCGGGTTGCCGTCCGGGTCAGTGATGTGCATGTCCGTGCCACCCCAATCATCATGGGAAACGATGCCGCGTAGGATGCGCACATTGTGCTCTGCTAAATGCTCGGAAACAGCCTGCACGTCAGGTGTCATCATGCTGAGGAAAACCGGGTAGGCGCGCACCGGGTCATTGGCCCATTTGGACTGACTCGGCTCGAATGGGTCAGGGGTGCCGCCAGTGGTGAGGATAATTTGCGGGTGGTCATCGGACTGGGAGAAAATAGCGTAGTCCGCGCCCTCAGCCGATAGATGGAAGCCGAGTGCTTGCCCGTAGAAGCGTTTCATGGCGGGTAGATCGGCGCACTTGAGAGCCACATGGCCAATGAAGGGTCGTGCCAGATCGTCGCTGGTGGGCCTGCCGGGGATGTGTGCCAGCGCGAAACGAATGCCCTCAGCGGTGGTGAATTCAGCGGACTGGCCCCAGGGATGCGACACAGTTTCCTCGACGGCCACGCCGCGTGACTTGAGTGTCGTCACGGCTTGCGTGAGGTTCGCTACCTGGAAAGCGGGTCGGATGCCTTGATTGTGCCCCCAATGGCGTTTATCGACCGCGCGCCCGCCATCGAACAGTTCAAACACGGCGCTGCGCGTACCCGCATAGTAGCCATCCCAGCCACCGCCCAGATTGGCCCAATCCCCATGCTGCGGATTCAGTTCGGCATGCAGGCCCAGCGTCTGCGAAAAGAAGGCGAACGCCTGCGGCCAATCGACCACGGTGACGCCGATGAAGTTGAAGGTCAGATCGGGTTGTGCTGGCATGGTCGCCCCCTGATTTTGGGGCCAGTGTAGCACGCGCCTGTGACGAACTTATGCAGAATCGCCCTCAGCTTGCGGACTGCAAGCGTGAAAAATCCATATCAGATAGCGTGACATCGAGCGCGGACATGCTGGCGGCCAGGTGTTCGAGCGTTTTGCAGCCAACGATGGGAATGGTGGTCACGGGCTGCTGCATGAGGAACGCCAGCGCGATCTGGTTGATGGTGTAGCTGGTGCGCCGCATGATCTGCTGGGCGATGGCGTAGCGCTGCCGGGTGACATCGTTGTCGTACTGGGCGCGCAGATCTTCCGGCAGATTTTCCAGGCCGAGTGTGGCCCACTTGCTGTAGTACCCCTTGGCCTGCGATGAATAGGGCAGCAGGGCCATGCCCGTTTGCTGATGATACGCATACATATCGTCATCGAGCGCGACCAGGGTAGGGTCGGTGATGGCATCGGCATTGATCTTTGCCATGCTCCATAGCGGCTGATTGGCGACGAAGCCCGTGTATCCCGCTGATTGGGCGTACTCGTTGGCCGCTTTGATGCGATCCACTTTCCAGTTGGAACAGCCATAATAGCGAATGTTGCCCGCTTTGACTTCGGCTTCCAGCGTGTCGATGATAGGTTCGACGGGCTTGCTTTCGTCATCGCGGTGCAGGTAGTACAGGTCAATGGTATCGACCTGTAAATTGCTCAGGCTGGTCTGAATATCTTGCTTGAGGTCGACAGGGGCGATGCGCGAAATGTGCATGCTGTCCACTTCAGGATGGGCGCCTTTGGTAGCGATGACGACGGCATCACGCGCGATGTTGTTGGCCTTCATCCAGCGCCCGATGGTCTTTTCGCTGCTGTGATGCTCGCCGGGGAGCCAGTTGGCGTACACCCAGGCCGTGTCGATGAAGTTGCCGCCCTGATCGAGATAGGCGTCGAGCAGGTCATAGGGCTGGTCCATCACGCCGAAGTGTGTCGATCCCAGGCAAATCGCGGAAACAGTCAGGTCTGTGTTGGGTATGGTTTTCATATATATTATTCTTCTACTTCGTTTGTTTGTTCTCGCACCACAACGCTTCTATTTTGGCTGCGCCACTGTTGTATTGCCTTTTTTACATGTTCGTCGGTAGATCCATCTGTTTTCCATGAGTCTGCAAATGGAATATCAGCGCTTCTTGGCATGCGATCTTTAGGGAGATCATCGAATAATAACCTTACCGGAACAGTTGCACCTTCACCAACCACTATAGCTTCTTTGGTACGGAGGGCTGGTAGCGCATCTACCAAGCTCTTAACGTTCTCTGGCAAAGCGCGTTTTACGTAGTTCTGATCCTGTTCATTACTCATTCTCAAAGCCACTATGGTATTACATTGCGACAAAACACTCTCAGATAACTCTGATGGACGTTGTGAGATAAGCGCCAGCCCAACACCATATTTTCTACCTTCTTTTGCAATACGCGCCAATGCAGCTCTGGAATTCTTGAATGCTACGTCCTCACTCTTAGGAATATATCGATGTGCTTCTTCGCAAATCAACAAAAGTGGCATTTGATTTCGATTTGGATTCCATAGCGAGAAGTCAAAGACCATTCTACAGAGAACAGATATTACAACATCAAGAACATCTGACGGTACACCAGACAGATCGATGATGTTAAGTGGTTTCTTTTTAACTGGTATACGCAGGAAACTAGATATGATATCTGCTAAGTCATCTTTAGCTTCTGGGACGATCATGAAATCAAAACGTTTATCGTCCTGTAGTGTCTTGATTTTCGCTAATATTTTTAGATATGAGTCCTGTTTTGACGCTTGGCTTGGTGTATTCTCTTCAATATGCTTGATGACATCATCAATATCATATGGTACAGGCGTATCGACTGTTATGCTGTATTGTTTTAATTTGTTTTCTGGAAAAGATCGACGAGCATATAGGATTGCATTTTTCAATATGTTAGTTTGACTTGTAGCTGTGTGTTCTGTAGATCCAACAAACAGTGACACGCTCTCTTCAAAATTTAGAAGCCAATAAGGGAGTTTTAGTTTAGTGGGATCAGTAAAGATTGCTTTGCTAGGAAAAGCAGCAGGATATTCATTGTGGGGATCAAGGAGGATAATATGACCATACTCATACTGTGTCAGTATACTCTGAAGCAATAGGGCGACTGCACACGACTTCCCAGAACCTGTTGTCCCAAGTACCGCAAAATGTCTACCCAAAAGCTCGTCGATTAATAAGTGTACGGGTAGTCCACGAGCTTGTGAGACCCGACCCACCTGTATTGTTGGTTTGTCTGGTTTTGCGTATATTCGGTGTAACTCATCAATTGTCGCAAGATATATGGCTTGTCCAGGTAGCGGATATGTCGATATTCCTCGCTCAAAAATAAATTGAGTTTCACCGAATCCAGTACGAGAGCCTTGACCGAGAATATCGATTTCAAGCCACTTGGCGGAAGAGATCAACCCAGAAGCACTACCATCTTCTTCTACCATACGCAAGGAGGTTACAACGCCAAAAACTAAAGTGTCACCAGATTCAATTTTGATTACCGAACCTACTTGACCAATCGTATATTTCCGACTCTTATGTGTACGGTAAAGATCGTCAACTGTAGCTTCGAGTTCGCCTACAATGCTAGCTCCACGGACTTCAATTACATGGCCTACTTTTAGTGTTTCTTTACTCATCCGTGTTCGCAATCATGTCAACTAAGTTTTCGAATTTCCACAAATCGAGGGCTTTTAGTTCAGCAAGCTCAGCGGCACTGCTTGATTCAAAGCCTTTTCCGATACATTCCTTATTTCCAATTACTACATTCAATCGATCATCACAAGCCGCAATTCGGTTTTCAAAATCAAGTATTTGCTTGTCAATATTGTTATCATCAGCTCCGACAAAAGCCCACACAGTCAAATTACTATCTCTGGAGAGAATTCCATCTACTATGGCGTTGTTGATATGCTCATCACCAAAGCTGTATCCGCAGACAATTAACTTGTTGTTGTGTTTAGTAGCTCGAAGACGATCTCTAAACAAAGTCAATAATGTTTCATAAACGCCATACTGTGTTTGTATGTATTTCTGTTCTGCTGGATAGACCATTACGGGTTCACCTTCGTTGACAACGTTTTTGCGTCTGACATGCCCCTCAGAGTCTCGATACCAGTTAATTGATCCGTGTAATTTGTAGAGGTTAAAGAATGTGCCATAGGTGGAACTTGATGTATACAAATCCATATCAAAATATGCATTGTTTGCGCCCCTAAAACCATCGGTATAGGGTAACCTACATACTTCTAGGGTAGCTTCAATTACATTGTCATAGTTCAATGTAAACACATCTCTTGTTATTTTTGTTGAGTGTTTGGCTAGACGCCTGAAAAATCTCATGTGTATATCGCTATGAGTCCAGTCACCACCAATGTGTTTGGCAATTGACTCTTGAATGTCACGAATCCACTTCTCAACGTCCTGTAATTCGAAGTCAAATACCTTAATGGTACGACGCGCTTTTAGTAATTTCTGCAGTTGAAGCAAATGATTCAACAAGTCTTCAATTGTGGCGTCACGTTCATTCTCTCCAATTAAATCACTAAGTAATTCCCCTGGTTTGGAGTCAAGATCTTTCTTTACTAGCTGAGTCAACTCTCCCATCAGCGGTTTGTCTGCGCATCTACTTGCGCCAGCTCCAAGCAAGAAACATGCATTTGAATCAGTGATGTGATTGATCATATCAGTGTACATAATTGCAAGCGCCTACTAACTAATTTTGTTGGAAACAATACTATTAGTATAAATGATTGCCTTGAAAATGCTCTTAATGTTTATCACAATCTGTGGAAATCAATAAGCCACTAGACGCGACTCACATCGCGGCGTATCCTTGCGGGCATGTCGTTTATCTCCCCGGAATACGTCCTGTTCTTCAGCCTGGTGGTGCCGCTGTACTTCGCCATCGGGCATCGCTGGCGCTGGCTGTGGCTGCTGCTGACCAGCTATGTTTTCTATGCCTATGGCAACATCGCCTACCTGCCGATCATCATTTTCAGCACCCTGGTCGATTTTGTGGCCGGTCGCCAGATCGCCCGAACAGAGCAGGTGGGCATCCGCCGCTTGTGGCTGATCGCCAGCCTGGGCATCAACCTGGGCGTGCTGTTCTTCTTCAAATATTTCAATTTTTTCAGTGAGAGCGTCAGCACGGTCACAGGCAGCGACCCGATCTGGTTGGATGTGGTGCTGCCGGTCGGCATCTCGTTCTATACCTTCCAGTCGATGAGCTACACGATTGATATTTTCCGCAGGCAGCTTCAGCCAGAACCGAGCCTTGGCCGATATGCCGCCTATGTCGCCATGTTCCCGCAGCTTGTGGCCGGTCCGATTGAGCGTGCCTCCAACTTGCTGCCGCAGATGCACGTCCGCCACCAATTCGATGTGGATCGGGCGGTCAGTGGGCTGCAAGTGATGCTGTGGGGCTTCTTCAAGAAGGTCGTCATCGCGGATCGGCTGGCAGTGTATGTGAACGCGGTCTACAACGATGTCGGCAGCTATTCTGGTGCGCCGCTGATATTGGCGACGCTCTTCTTCGCTGTACAGATTTATTGCGATTTCAGTGGCTACAGCGACATCGCCATTGGTACGGCGCGCGTCATGGGCTTCGACCTGATGGAGAACTTCCGGCAGCCGTATTTTTCGCGCAGCGTCGGCGAGTTCTGGCGGCGATGGCATATCTCGCTGTCGTCGTGGTTCCGGGACTACGTGTACATTCCGCTGGGGGGCAACCGCGTATCGCTGAGTCGGCATGTGGTCAATGTGCTGATCGTCTTTTTGCTGAGCGGGCTGTGGCACGGGGCCGCCTGGACCTTCGTCATATGGGGTGGGCTGCATGGGCTGATGGTCGCTATACAGACGCTTTTCCAAAGGCGGGGATGGTGGATTTTCCCGCGTGGCGCTGTGGGCAGTATCGTCACATGGCTGCTGACACTGGCCTTCATCTGCGTGACCTGGGTCTTCTTTAGGGCCAATTCTCTGGATGATGCCATCTATGTGCTGACGCACGTCGCGCAGCCCTATGCAAAAGATGTCATGGCGCCTTTCGCTGATGGCCTGCTAGGGACCAGCACCGAGTTCTGGCTGTCGTGGGTGCTGATCGGGCTGCTGTTCGCTGCCGATGGTCTACTCGCCAACAGCAGCTTATCGTTACTAATGAGTCGAATCGCCTGGGTGCCCCGTTGGGTGCTGTATTATGTGCTGGCCGCTGCGGTCATTTTCAGCGGACTATATGGCACGGGTGCGGCTCAGTTCATTTATTTCCAATTTTAGGTGCAGCTATGACGACCAACGCCAAATCTCAGGGCCGCTTCTGGCGCAGAATCGTGATTTTTACGCTGCCGTTCGCCGTGCCGTTCCTACTGCTGACGGGATGCATGATCTACATCGGCGAGTCCATGCCGCTGGCGTGGGTGGTCGCGCATCAGCAAGCAGGGGAGGTGCTGTATCGTCCGCGTTATGGCAACCGTGATTTGCAATTTAAGACGCTGTCGGTCAACCTGCGCCAGCCGGAGGTGCTTGCGCTAGGATCATCGCGCATTTTGCAGTTCCGCGCCGGATTCCTGACCGAGCGACCTGACGCCTTCTATAACGCCGCCGCACCTGCCTGGACCCTCAACCAGCTTGACGCGCTGGTGGCAGGCATCGAACCCGGAAATGAACCCGACATTCTCATTCTGGCGGTAGATTCTCCCTGGTTCAATGAGGCTTACCTGGGCGATGTCTTCCCACCGACCACCAGTGATTTCGCCCACATTTTTCAGGTGAATCGCAGTCTCGCTCAGGATTTTATCGCCGGGGATCGCTTTACGCGCGAGGGCTTCGACCCAATGGCTTATCTCACGCGCACGGAACCCGGTTCCGGGGGGTTGGCACTGGGGATGCGCGCGATTCGAGATGGGCACGGTTTCCGCAGTGATGGCAGCGAACAGTACGGTGATTTCTTGATTGGGGGCTGGCTGTATCAGCCGACTGAGCGCGAGCGGCATCTGGATTGGCTGCGCAAGGGCGAGGAGATGTACGTCTACGGTGATGTGCCCAGTGAGGTGCGCTTGGTCCAGTTCGAAGAATTGGTGCAGACTATCACGGAGCGAGGCATCGACCTGATACTGTACGCGCCGCCCTATACGACCCAATTGTGGGACGAGATGGTCACGGATGGTCAGCATGATTATGTGCAGGCAGCGCTCGACCGCGTGGCGCATATTGCTGCCGACTATGATGTGCCGTTTTACGATTTGTCACGCGCGGCGGACATCGGGGCAGGGGATGAGGAATTTTTCGATGGCTGGCATGGCAGTGAGCTAGTGACGCTGCGCGTCTGGCTGCGCATCGTGCAGGGGGAGCCGGAGCTGCTGGGTCCGTATGCTGATGCTGATAAGCTGCGAGCGATCATCGCCGCTGCGGATAATACCTGGGATGTATTCGGGATGGCGGACGAATTTAGGGACCGCCAATAGTCACTGATAATGAACTTGGTGTCACAGATTGGACAAACACTAATCCATTAATGTGCAGAACAACTAGAATCACAATAATTACTACAATAAATACAACTATTGATATACAGTACCTCTCTGTAGTTTGCTTGTATTTCTCATTGAAGAGATTCTTGGGACCGTCCATATAAGTGCTGAAATGGGACTCTATATCATTCTCTCTTAGAAATATTCCAAACGATTCTTTTAGTTGTTTTTGACGCTCGTCCACACGTAAATCATAAATCTGTTTCTGAACTGGCAGATGCCAGTATCTGACAACCAGAATGTAAACGATTGCCACAAACAAAGATGCTGATAAGGCCAATAGAGTTACATCGGGCTTCAATAGTGCTGTAGCGAATCCAATCACCAGCACTCCACTGAGTTTGTATATATCATTGGTAAGATTATCTGTGAGTTCCAGCGTCACTTTTCCTGTTTCTGAAGAAATCTCTTCGAGTTTGTCCTCAATTCTTACTCTCGCGTTGAAATACTCAGCTACTTTGTCAACTAGTTTTCGATCATATGTCTTCTTAGACATTTCCTGTATTTCTTTGGCTCGGCTCAATAGAGTCACATTGTCTGACGCAACTATTGAGATAAACTGCTGTACTATTTCAAGCTTATCTGCAAGCAAATCTTCGTAAGCATACTTGAACAGAGAATACACATCATTTCGATACTCTGATGAAGTTATTAGCTCTATATCAATCTCTAACGGAAGGCGGCGCAACCCAACAAAGGTCAAAGCATAATAAACTTTATTATTGCGACTGATATTTTCAATTCGGTCAGCAAGGAAGATAAGCGAGAGCAAAGATTGCAGTATCTGAAGTTGCTCAATTATTGTTTTGCAGAGGTTCGTAAGACCATGAGGAGTTTTATTAGTCACATCAAAGTCGTAAGGAGTCAAACTACTTACGGGATTTATCCAAATGGTGTGATCTCGGCTAAATTCCCTTACAGTTTTGTGCAAATCTATCTGATAAGCATTTGAAAGTAGCTCTTGAAAATTCTCTGTACTGCTTTTTCCTAGAATTCTGATTTTATCGCCACTTATATCCACATCTTGGTCAAGTACAAAAACAACTATGTCTTTATCATGATCCACCAGCTTGTGCTCAAATTGCTGCAAATCAGCAGATTTTAGCCAATCAACAAACTTCTGCGCGGAAAAAAACAGCGTCAGTGAGAAGGGTAAATCAGGGTATCGATTAAGGATAGAACTCTTGACGTAGTTAATTGTTAATCGGGAAACAAAGGTGTTGTCAGATGCTAATTCACCGATCATTTCCAGTATGTCATCGACTTGTGGTGAAATATTCTTCTCTATCCAATCATTGATCCGATTAAGAATCATAACTGTACTATCTTCTAAGGAAGAACTATCAAAAGCTCCTAAATCCATCGGGTCAACAGTTGCCTTTATTTTATTTTGTTCGGCCACAACAAATCTATCAAACTGAACATACTGTTGGTCATCTAGTCGAATATCAATTGATATATTGTATGAAAACCTAATGAGGACTTGAAGCAAATTGATTATTTCAGTGTTTTGGCTACTGTTGGAGATATCTTTGCTAATCGTTATTTCTTCAGCCGACTCCATTGAGTATGAAAAGATGTCTTTATCCCACTGGATCAGATGTTGTATGGACTGTACTAAGTGACCTAAATGATTATCTACATTCGTGTCATTCATTTTGTGGTGTTCCTACAATACGCACTTCTCCATCCTCTACAGTGACATTTTGAGACATGACAGTCCATGGCCCACTAATTCTGATGCCATTACTTAGCCTAATTGTTCTTCTGTGCGTTCGCAATGTGTTGCCATTTATTGCCAGTTGGTTTACTCCACGGTGCACTAAAGCATCATTTATTTGTGCTTCATCCACAACAATATCATTTTCTTCCAAAGCAGTGACAATATCTGGCAAAGTAATCTCCGGCAGTAAACTCACATCCTGTATTACATTTTGGACAATCGCTTGGGTTTGTTGTTCTGAATGATCTTCATCAAGTATATGCTCAAGTGTTTCTATCACATCTGTAACTTGCCTTTGTGAAGTTGCATTGGCATTTTGGCATCCAAGGAAATTACGAAAATATATTCTTGGATCACCGCTCGCACCCAGCTTATCTTTGAACTTTACATCATAAGTATGACGTTCGGGGTCTGGAATTATCGCCCATTTTTCCACATCTGAATTATCGTTAGGGAGTGTATTGTCAATATCTTCAATTGCGAGTGCGAGATCAGTACTAGTGTATGTAATTAGTTTACTGTTCTGGGGCTTAATCTTAAGTATTGCGAGGTACTGTGTGTCATCTTTTGTCAACCAGACTAAGAGAAGCAATCCGGCACTAGCCGTAGTTGGTCTAGATACTGTATGAAGTTCTAATGCTATAGATTTCGATACCGTATAGAAGTTTTCACTATTTGTATGAAGTTGATGATAAAAACTACTCATTGGTGCATCAGGCGCAAAGATCGCCCCGTCAGTTGAGGCACGCCACATTTTGTCTAGATGATTATTGAGAAATTCTGTGAGATCTGCTCTTCTATCGTCCGGTAGATTCGCTACACTAACGCTTGTTTCAGCATAGCGAGGGGATTCTTCAGTTCGATCTACATAATGCAGAACCAAATTTTGGATTTCAAATGGCATGTGGATAGATCCTATTCGTAAAATTAACCCAATTTAGTAATAATAGAATACATTTAAATTAACAGATATAAAGTTAGTGTTCAGTATGAAAATAGGGTTAACACTCGACATAGAGAATCTAAGTGGCCATTTATTAGCGAAATCAAATATAATCGCTATAGTGCGTTAAGGTTTCTCAATGGTCGAAATACAAAAATGCCCGAAGCTAATCATCGTTACAGGTCGACCTGGGTCGGGGAAGTCGACGCTGGCGCAGCGGTTGGCGAACAGTGTGCGCTGTCCGCTGGTTGCGCGGGATGCCATCAAAGAGGGGCTGGTCAACACATTTGGCACGGTCGATGTGGCCGAAGCCGAATTGGCTCGCCGCGCCTATGATATTTTCTTCGATACGATTGAAGATATGCTGGATGCAGGCGTCACCCTGATTGCCGAGGCAGCCTTCCAGAACAAGCTGTGGGCGCCCAAGTTGGAGACATTCCAGTCTGTTGCCGACATCCGCATCATCATCTGCCATGTTGAAGCCGAAACGGCGAAGGCCCGTTTCCTGGCACGCTACGAAGCGGACCCTGGCCGCAGGCATTTTCATGGGTATGAGGGCCAGCAGGCGCCGGATATCTGGCGTTATGATCGTTATGATCCGCCCAATATGTTTGCCCCCAAGTTGACGGTCGATACCACGCAGGATTATCGCCCCAGGTTTGACGACATCGTCGCCTTTGCCCTGAATCACCCGCGCTAACCCCACAGCCCAATCCCAAAGCCGCTATACTGAGGTCAGCGTCCGTAAGCGAGGAGGGGCTTATGACCCAGTCAGCAGAACATCCCTGGAGCGATGAACGCTTGGATGCCTTCCGACAGGTGGGCGACCAGGCAGCCGATGCGGTTATCGCGCATGTGCTGGACGTACACGACGTGGCGACGATCAACCAGATGATGCGCTCCCTGGTTCGCAATGTGGATTTGCCGCTGGCGGACCTGCCTGAAATCGTGCGCGACTACCTCGATGAGACGTTCATGCTGCCCATGTGGACGCGGCCCGATCTGCTGCGACGGGCCAGCGCCTTTTTCGATTTACACGGCCCGGAAATTGTGATGCTGCTGTTTGCGGCCAGCTTGCCCGTTCTATATGCCAAGCAGCGTGGCGCACCTGTGCTGACTATCACCCGGAAATTGAACGATGCCACGACCATTGAGCGGCGTATCGTGGAGACAGGGCAGTTCTTGCTGGATGTCACTGACAGCGAGGGGTTCACCCATAGTGGGCGCGGCATTCGCACAGTGCAAAAAGTCCGCTTGATGCACGCCGCGGTGCGGCACTACATCGCCCATGATGCCGCCTGGAATGCGCTGTGGCAGCCTGAGTGGGGTGTGCCCATCAACCAGACTGACCTGGCCGGGACGATGCTGTCGTTTTCTGTGACAGTGATCGACGGGTTGGAGAAGGCAGGCATCCGGGTAGGGCAGGTGGATAAAGAAGCCTATCTGCACCTGTGGAAATTGATTGGCCATATCATGGGCATCGTCCCTGAGCTGCTGCCGGATGATTACGCCAGTGCCAAAACCATGATGACGCGGTGGATGTCACGCGATTATGGCACATCGGAAGCTGGCGTTTTCCTGACAAAGACGCTGCGCGATTTTATGTATGCGCGGGTGCCAGGGCGTGTATTCGACAGCTATACGACCAACTGGATGCGCTACTGGTTGGGACACGATTTAGCTGATGCTTTGCAAGTACCACCGCACGATGGGGGCCTTGTCCTGGTGCATCTGACGCGTGGACTGTGGGCCCTTCAGGGGCGTGTTCGGGCGCTGTCGCCTATTGTCGAGTGGAGCACACGCTTTCTAATTCGGCGGCTGCTGACTGCGCTCATCGAGCGTGAGCGTGATGGCAAAGACGTCCATTTCAGCATTCCCGAACGTTTGAAAGCACAGTGGGCCGTACGCGGCTAGAGTAGGGGGACTTATCTATGGATTACAGTCACGAGTTTACAACATTTGTAAACGATCATCCGACCGAAAAAAGCGGTGATGGTCCGCAGCAAAGTGGGTCGCCGCGCATTCATCATGGCCTGAGCAACCCGACCATGCGCCAATTCGTCAAAGATTGGGCGAATGCCCACCCAGAGCTGACCTACGAGGACTGGATAGTCACCATGTCAGGGCTATATGCTGGCGAGTCGATTGACGAGCGCTGTCTCGCCGGGTTCATGCTGGGGCAGTATGGGCGCTTTCGGAAGCAAGTGCCGTTGGCCACCCTTGATGCCTGGATTGGCCAGCTAGAAGGCTGGCGTGAGATCGACACAACCTGCCAGTCGAATTTTACGGCAAAGGAAGTCCTGGCCGCGTGGGATGCGTGGCAGCTATTTCTAGTGGATCTGTCACAGCGGGAGACAATTCAGCATCGGCGGGCGAGCCTGGTGTTGCTGGTCAAACCCGTACGCGATTCCGACGATGACCGCCTCATTTCGACGGCATTGGCCAACGTGGAGCGACTCAAACACGAGGGCGATAAGCTCATCACCAAGGCGATTTCCTGGGTGCTGCGGGAAGCTATCAAACGCCATCGCGACGCTGTAGCTGCTTATGTCGCAGAGCATGAAAGCACTTTGCCCGCCATTGCTGTGCGTGAATTCTATAAGAAATATCGGACAGGCAAGAAATAGTACCGTTGTGATGAAGTCGAAGGTTACGTTTATCACCTTAAACGATGAAGAAGTCGGCCATATAATGTCACAAGAGTCCAAAGTGGCTATATAAAGGCCAAACATCGGAAAGGGCAGGTCACATGACTGCTATAAAAGAGGGCTATTATTGGCAGGGCAATCTCGTTAGATTGCGCCCCCTGCAAGAAAAAGACGCGGAACTATGGTTAGCAGAGGAGCAATCCGACAGTGAAGGGGTTCATTTCCTGAACATGGGGATGGATTTGCCCAAGTCGGAGAAGTCTGCGAAAGATTTCGTTGCCCAGTTCGCGGAGTTTAATAACATTGAGCGGCGGATCATGTTTTCTATCGACACGCTCGATGGTGAACTGGTGGGCGGCATCAATATCCACAGCATGGACCGCAAGAATGGGACTTTCGAGACAGGCAGCCGCATCTATACCGCGTATCGGGGTAGGGGATATGGCTTCGATGCCAAGCTTATCGTGCTGCGGTATGCCTTCCATGAGCTGCGATTCCAGAAGTACAACATTTCCTGCATGGCCACGAATGAGCGCATGATCCATCATGCCAAGCGCCTGGGTTGTCAGGAAGAAGGTCGGCGGCGGCGCAACGTATATACACAGGGTGAGTATCAGGATGAACTGTATTTTGGCCTGACGCGCGAAGAGTTCGATGCGCTGCTGGAGCGCCTCTAGAGGGTAGGGCAGGTGTTTAAAGCAAAAGAGACCGACACATAGTCGGCCTCTCGGATATATCAAGCTACTGGCTATTGGCTCAGCGGCAAAATGCTGTCGATGAGGTGGACCACGCCGTTGGTGCCAAAGATATTGACATCAATCACCTGGGCATCACCAATGAAGATATTGCCATCAACAACGGTCACATCGTAGGTGTTGCCTGCCAGCGTCGTTACACTTTCCGTATCGAGGATTTGACTGAGCGTATAGGCGCCATCCAGGATATGATTTTGCAGCGTTTCGGTGGCATCGTCGCCCATCGCTTCGATTTCATCAATCAGGAAGCCTGCGGGCAGCAGCACGGTATATGGACCTTCTGAAGTCAGGGTTTCCGTCAGGCCGAGGTTATCGAACACGGGGCCATAGCCGGCAAGGGCTTCACGACTGAGGATGGCTTCATTGATTGTGCCCGGTTCCATCAGGGTTCCCATGGCCATCGCGTAATCCGCGCCGGTTGTCTCTACGACAACTAGCTCAGGATTTTCTTCCGTACCGACGACAGCAATCAGATAGTAGCTGCCATCTGTGACATCAATTTCAGTAGCTTCACCCAGGGGCGCCGTATTTTCGCCCTGGCTCATCGCGGCAAAGCTAAACGTGTTAGCGTCCACCGGAATGAAGAAGGCACGACTGCTGGGTGCCATCAGGTCGACTACAAACGGAATATCATCACGGGTGAAGGTCACGGGCGTATCTGAACTGAGAGCGTTGACGAAGGTGATGCCGCTGGTTCCCGGCAGCAGATCAAACATCTGGCGCGAAAAAGTCGTCACGGTCGGCTGACCGTCCATGTCTTCTAAGATAGCAATGGTCGTAAAGCCAGGCGTGACTTCAAAGCTGTCCATCTGCTGGATGACATCCGACGTCAAAGCATCCATGATAGACAGGCTGTGCGTGCCCGGTTCAACAGCGATCCAGGATGTCACAGTGGGGTAGGTGGCTTCTTCAATATCAAGCGGCTCACCATCGACCGTCACGCTGACATCTGATGCGTTGGGTGCAAAATGGGCGACGCGCACATAAGCGTCTATGTTCATTTCAGTTTCAAGAGTTGGGGTGACCTCAGGTAAGGGAGTGGCATCCTGGGCCTGTGCGAAGGGCACAAGGGCCAGCAAGCCGACCAGCATTACAGCGGTCACGATAGTAAATTTCCGAGTCAATCGATTCATTGGATTTCTCCGTCTACGTACAGACGTGTTTCACCGTAGAATCTGTACCTTAACGTGGCATGATCTATATGTCGTGTTTGTGTATGGGCATTAGGGGTGTATGTAGGGAGTGCTCATATCGATGAAATGGAAGGGATTTATTACAATATGTCCTATGGTTACACAATTCCACAAGATGCTGTTGGTCAATCGATTCAACATGACTCCTAAGCATATGCCAACTTCGCAAACGCAGATACGCGCGTTTTGGCACGCTGTTTGCCCATTAGCCAATCGGTCGCCCGATTAAGATGTGATCCAGCTGCTGTCAAGAGATGCTGTGAATACACCTTCGCCATCCCGCGATACCGTGTTCGTCGCATGCCCATCTGATTCGTCAGCTGTGAAATCGTTCCTTCGATACCTGCTCGCCGTCTGTACAGCCTTTTATAATCAGAAATCTCTTCACGCTCACGGGTCCGTTTCAGGGCTCCATATTCAGCGCAAAAGTGAACCCTTAAATTCTCTAGAAATGTCTTCTAAACCCTAAAAGCTAGCTAATTTGTCGTGCCACAAGTTCTGTAGAATTAATTATCCTCAAGCGTGGACGAATCCACAGGAATCGCCGTAGGTGTCATATCGGCTGGAACTATCGTTGCATCAGGTGTGGCAGATGGCGCCGGAAAAAGTACGTTCGTTTCCGCGAGTACAGAAGATGCATCCAGAGTGGGTTCCACAGGCGACTCATGGAGTGAGGGTGGCAAGCTAGCTGATGAGCCTTCAGTAGGCACAATGGGCAGTTTAGGTCCAGGAATGACAGGCACACGTGGGGTGGGCACTGTCGCATTGAAAAGACGGTTGAGCACGCTGGTATCGCCATCGAAAGCGAGAGGTTGCCAGCCCCCTGCCAGATCACCATAGCTGAAGCCGTAGTCAACCGGACCAGCATTGTTCGTGTTGCGCAGCCTCCAGAGGCCGTTGCTGTACAGACCAATAGTATCTTTCAGGTCGCCATTCCAGTCGCCTGCTATCGGCGACCAGCCCAACGGGCCAAAGCCGAATGAGGCGTCAACTGTAGGTGACATGCCGGATGCCGCCAAATTGAACGTGTTATTCTCAAAATAGCCGACGCTGTCGGTCCCGTCGCCGTTCCAATCACCTGCCAATGGCATACTTGATGCACTGCCTAGGCTGAATGATAGGTCGGCTAGCCCCGTTGTATTGCTGTTGCGCAAGAAGAATGTCCCACCAACGAACACGCCAACTGTATCGGTGCCGTTGCCATCCCAATCGCCGGCCAGTGGCACAGCCCCAGAAGCGGGACCATAGGCAAATGTACTATCGGTCACGTCAGTGCCAGAAAGTTCACGTAACATAAACGTGCCAGCTTTATAGAGGCCGATACCGGGCATATCGTCGCCGTTCCAGTCACCGACGAGGGCCGTCCAACCGGATTCTTCCGGGCCGAACTGGAAGCGTACATCGTCGCGTTGATTGCCATCGACCGCATAGAAGAGCCACTGGCCTTCTTTATATAGACCAAAAGTGTGTTGCAGCGATGTCACGCAGTTGGTAGTGGTGATGTCCAGATAATCCGACCACGCGCTGAACTGGTTTTCGTTGGCATCGTAAAGGCGCACACGGTAGCGATAGGCCGTTTCGCAGGTCAGGTTGCTATCGACAAAGGTCGCTGTACTGACATCCACGCTGCCGACAATGCTAGATGATTCCCCTGTTAAACGCCCAATCTGCATGACGGTGCCATCTGGTACATCGCCGACAGTCGGCAGGTGAAGGGCGACCAGCCCATCAGAGTAGTCATTGAGCGTGGGCGCTGCGGGTGTCGGCAGTGGTGGCACGAAACCATCGGTGAAGAAATCCAGCATGAAATCGCCACCGGGAACACCATCGAAATCGCCGTCCAGCGGGACATCTTCCAGGCTTGTGATCTCGTCACAGAGTATCAAGCGATAGGCATTGGCATCTAGAGACTGACTTAATTCTAGTCTCGCGTTGAGGTATGGAGAAGCCTTTAGAAAATCAGGACCGGGAACATAGGAATTACCATAATAGTTCCCTATTCTGAAGCTGGAATAGGTCACAAATCTATCATCCGCGTTGAGAGCATCGCAGGTAGATGTCTCAACGACACCATTACTGCCACCCTGGATTAACTGTACATTTTGCGGATCAATAAGAGAGTAACCGTCCATAGAATCCGCAAACTTAAACTCGAAGAATGCGATATCAGGCTCTAAGGTTACAGGGCTTGACCCTGGATAGATTTGTGCTGATGGTACAGCGTCTGCATATTGAACATCTAATTGCGTAACCTGAGGTAGGGGGCTAGACAATTTTGTGAACATTACTGTGTCGATGTATTCTAAATATGGATCGTATATGCCGATACCTGCTAAGGGAACGCCGCCTTTGTTATGTATTTCATCACAGACATAAAAAGTGTATGTGCCATCGGGTAAGTAATATTCTGTGCCACCAACAGCCAATGCGTCAAACTTAATCAGAGTTGTACCTATTACACCATACGTGTCGCTTGAGTAATTAATAGGCCAGGGCTCCCCATATACAATGCTTTTGATGGGAACCACAAGCGAGCTTGTTTGAACAGATCCCGCACAAAATGTCGTCAATACCCCAGCGTCTATATCGCTCCTAACTAGCAAATAGTTATCCGGATTTGTCACATCGTGGGAGTTTTCATCTCCGGGCGGATCAAACATAGCTTGCGAAAAAGGCAAGTAAAAATAATACGATAATCCGTGCTGTAAGTCTGGATCTCCACTGTTACCCAAAGGACCACTCATCATGGGTGGAAAATCTGTGTCTAGATCGTTGTATTCATATGCACCGATGGAACAACCACCCCCGACAGGGATCGTACCACGCTGATCATCCCTAAAATGTGAGTTCGTACAATCAGAGGGGGTCCCAATAGCAGGACTGTTATCCGCTAAGGCGCGTGTTAATGTTTCACCACCATTGTCTGCGAGCGGCAGCAGTAATGGATCTGTGTTTATCAGAGTATTGAGACTATCCGTTGGGCACGATTTATCACTAAACAGATTTCGATTTGGTGAGGGGCTCAAAACGAAATCCGGGTCCAGCGCCAGAGCTACGCTTACATCACAGTCCATTTCATGGCCAGCAATAATCGAGTTATCGATATCTAACTCAATCGGATACGGTATTTTCAGTCCATACTGTCCATTATCAGCCAGCGTAACCTGCCAAATTTCAACGGGAAAATAACTAGGTTTATCAGGATCACCTATTGAGATACCCGCCGAATGACCCGTTATTGTACTCGTGACGATCCTAAAGCCATAAGTATCGTCAAGTTGACCAACGTAGAGTGCGCCACCGCTGTTGTTAGCAATCAGGGAATTTAATGTGTAAAGATGAGGCGTATCATTTTCACATTCGCTTTTGGCAACATAAGCCCAATCTGTTTCATTATTGATAATGGAGGTCGTTTGTATCCACAAATCGCCACTAACAGTACTATAAGTTGTTTCCAAGCTGATGCTAGGCGTTTGATTCTCCGTAATGAGACCGCCTGTCAGGTAGACAATGCTTCCAGCGTACAGCGCAGCACCTGCAGATTGTCCACATGGATGCTGCCCGTAGACATAATTATCGCGGATGGTTACATAGCGTAATGCTGTCAACGGCACATCGTCATCCACCAGCACCCCACCACCATAAGGTGCATTTCCTCCCTGGATAGTCACATTTGTGATAGTTATATCGTCGAAAAACGGTTCGCCATAAACTAGAAAATGAAACACACGGTCGATGTCATTGGCGTCGATGACGGTTTGGCCCCGGCCAGCGCCAATCATGAGTACTGCATCGGTAATATCCAGGTCGCCAGTGGCGGCGGCGTCTTCATCCGTGCCGGGGATTGTCAGCAGGTAGGTCCCGGCAGGCACATAAATGGTCTGCGTCAACGGGAAAGCATTCGACTCCATGATGGCGGCACGTAGCGTGCACTGGCCAACTACATCGGCACAGAGGCCGTCGCCGGGGTTAGAATCGACTGTATCGAGCGTGCTATCAACGGTGATGTCGGGTTCACCAAAGCCATTTTCTGTGAGCAGGCCCTGGCTCTGAGGAAGAATGGGCACACTGGGTGCTGACTGAGCAACGATTGTGAGGCTGGTAGCGAGAATGAGTACAAGCAGACCAATAAGGGCACGAATCAATTTCTTAGGCAACGGAAGTTTCTCTATGTTTTCAAACAGTCATCATCTGCTTATTATAACTACAAATCATTACTTAAAAAATGAAGTTGTGTCCTGAATCATCACCTTACATGTATGTTAAAAGTCACTATCGAGGTCTAGATACCATAAAATCTAGACGCGTTAGTGCTCATTCAAGATGCCCTGTTTCGATTGGCCAACAGCATCTAGGCGATATCTGGAATCTTCACAGAATGATTCTGCGACATGAAAGGGGAGGGGGAAATGAGTAGAGTCAGTCAAATACTACAGGCTTCGGGGCTTATATGTACTTAATTTTATTTATTCTGACACAATAGATTCCGCTCAACATACATCAACACACATCAGTAATAGATCCCTCTTTTCGAAATTTTGCTATCCGTTGATAAGACTTGTTTCTACTGCTCTACCTATCAGTTCAAAGCTCGAGAGCCTTTATTACATGACATTTGTAACAATTTCAGTACTAACAGACAGACTGCTAATCAGATAATCAAATGCGTTATAGTCCAAAATCTTGCGAAATATCCATGCTAAGTCACCTGGATCTTTACCTGTCAAATAGAGCATAGTGTTGATTTTGTGTGAGGCTTTGGATGGGAAGGAAGACTCTTTTGCCTGAAAACGATAATCAAGAGACAACTGTCGTGCAAATGTTCCGCGATCATCTAGTTAAACTTCTAGTAGGCGTCGTCTTGGTCCTTGTTCTTTGTGCGTGTTTGACGTTTTTCCCCGGCTTGCGACCACTGATCTGCAATGCAATTTATGTTTCGATAGTGTGTGATGTTACACCTGTGCCATCTCCGACACCCACACCGACGGCAACACCCACACCAGATCCTCTAAGGCTTTTCCGTGATACAGGCTCATTGACACTTTTCGTTCCAGAAGGCGTAAACATTGATCTTGATGACTTATATTGGGGACGCAATGCTGAAAATACGGAGTCATTTGCATTGAGCAGTTATGCCGAATTCGAAAGAGGTGAACAGACCGGGGCTGCTTGCTTCCGGCTGGAATACGAATACATGGAACAAGTTGAGATTCCAGAAGTGTGTGTTGACGAAGCAGGAGGCCATACATACACAGTGAGTGTTACTGCTTCAGAAGCCTTCTGGATTAGCCAGAATCCAATACGACCTGACGACATTCGTGTATTACACGAAGAAGACGAGCCTACAATCTGTGCAGCAAATGCAGAGGAATGCTCCTTCACTCTTGATTAGTTTTCGTATGTGTAGTTAGCGGAAAGGTATTTGATATGAAACGCGCCCTACTTACATTGGTTTATTTGTTCATTACTGGGATGCTTATCTCTGCGCAAGAATGCCCTCCTGGAGAAGCACAGATAGATTTATTGACTGATCGGAATCAAGTCGCAATATATGTTCCAGAAGGCACGATATCACTTAAAGGCATCAACATCGAGACTATTTTCGAAGGACAACCAGCCCGATTCTTTTTAGAGAGTTATCCTGATTTCGATGCTCTCAATCTCGATTCACTGACGGGTCCGCATTGTCTATATTTACTGGCAGGTGACTCACCGTTAGTAACGCCAAGTCAATGTACCAATCTCGGTCCCGATCAGGAGACTGTACAGCGAATCTCAGCTGATCAAAACTTTTGGTACGATGTTGGGGCTGGCATATGGGGCAATCTCTCGATTATGCAATTCGCATACAATCTCGGCGTTTGCAACAATCCAAGCGCTCCGTGTGTCATTACCATCCCACCACTTGCTGTGCCTGTGCCGTCATCCGGACTTTGCTCAAATCCAATTCTTTGTGAGCTATTCTTAGACACATCCATAATAGAAGGTGCTCAGAGTTTCGCGTTCACTGAAAACAATGGAACTCTGAGTGATTTACTGACGCCACAGTGTGCATACTGGGGAGACTATGGTCTGCAAATAGACTTCAACATGCCACCTGACCCAAATGGTGGGCAAGGAGGTTTTGGTGGATGGGGTGTTCACTGGGATTTTGCTAGCAATGGTTCATTTGATGCGGCTAAGTACGAATTCTTAACCTTCTGGTTGAAAACAGATATTGATGCAAACTTCCAGATAGGAATCAAAGATACAAGCGACCGTCAAACAAAAATTGAACTGCAGGATTGGGCACAAGTTGATAACTGGCAACTTTTTAGGGTGCCACTAAGTCGTTTTGCGAATGATGGTGTTGATCTGTCTCAAATCAAGGACATAAACTTCGGCTTCAACAGCACACACGGCCAAGGCTCTGTTTGCATAGATAATATTGCTTTTCTGCAGGAAGCTGTAACGATTGATAACGGATCGACAGTCAATACTCGTATTGAGCCCCATACAACATGTGACGTCCTAAATCAACTAAATTCCAACGAACTTTTCTATATTGCTGCTGAGAATATCCCTGGAACCGATGTCGGCGGGAATTCTGATTGGGTACTTGCAATCTACCAAGGGCAATATGTCTATTTGCACAATTCACTGGTTATTGTCCCTGAAGATAGGGGCATTATCATAGATGGTGGTCCACCGCCGCTAACCATAGCCGATTTTGAATCGGGTACGAATATCAATAACCTTGGGGAAGAGATTGGCGCATTTTACCCTGAAGGAACCGGTGATGATGTTGTCGTGGAATACATAAACGGGTTGGTCAATGTCAACTATACGCTGGCAACTAACAGCTATGGTGGATACTGGGTCAAGCTCGGCGGTGCAGATTTCAGCCCCTATAGCCAATTAGCCTTTGACATCACGGCGTCGGCATCATTCTCTATCAAGCTAGAACTTAAACATACTGGTGGAGGTTTCGCATTCCAGTACATTCCTGTCGGACCTTCGAGGCAGACCGTTACTATCGACCTTGAAGATCTGAGCCTGACGGATTTCAGCAGTATGAATGAGCTTGTTTTTGTGCTTGAGCAATCTCGTGTTGGTAGCAATGGAATAATCACGATTGATAACATCACTTTGCGTTAGTGTGGATGTACAATTTTGGGGGCTATGGTGTCAACCATAGCCCTTTGTTTTCAAATTATAGGGCAGTGACTATGGAACGTTTGCCATTTTTTCGATTCATTTTTCTGGTTTTACTAATAAGCCTGCCAATACGTATATCTACTGCACAGCAAGACGAGTTTCTAGATGAGTTGGCTGAACGTACATATGCTTATCTAGGCTCGGACTGGGCAACCAGCCAGCATCTACCGTGGAGTTGGCGCTCAGAAACACTGTCAGGCGGAGATTACGCAAATACAACAGAAATTGCGCTGCTCATGATGTCCCATCTAGGGGCCTATGACATGGCACGTGATTGGAGTCCATCATGGGCAACGGTGAGTAATGAGCTTGAGGCCATACTAGATCAATTACTCGCATGGCAAACGGATTCACAGGCTAGCCAGCCCCATGGCCCCAATGCCTATCAGCATAGCGCATTTTACCAATGGTACTGGATCAACTGGAATCCCCCTGTTGTTGGTGCAGGCGACGGTGACAAGATTGTGCCATCTATAGACAATGCATTTTTGGCAGCCGCGTTGATAACGTTGCGCTCTTATGCGACAGCTCACGGACATACATCACTCGCTACGAAAGCTAGTGCGATACTCACCAACATGGATTTTAGAATGTGGTGGGAACCTACAACTAGCCGATTCTACCTGGGCGCGTCGAATAATCCAGCAGGTGGTGTGCCAGGAGATTTGCTAAGTAATGAGAACAGAATTACAAATTTTGTCGCACGTGCACTCAATCACATTTCGGCTGAAGAATTCAGCAACAGTCTTGATGCATTGGTACAGAACTCAAGCACGTATGATCGCAATACAACGCAAACAGATGACGATATTCGCGTGCAGCGCGTTGCATGGGACGGCTCATACTTTACTTATACTGCACCGGGGCTGTTCATCCGGGAAATAGATACGGAATACGCGAATGATACTCTCATCCCAGCAACCTGGGCACAAATCGCATACGCTATGGATGAGAACTATTCCTTTTGGGGTTTGAGTGATGTTTATGATATTGGAAGTGGTGGTTATCTACAGCAAGGGGGGCCTCCTGCTGCTGACACAGGACGACTTCAGTCACATATTGGAGTAGTCACACCTCACGCTAGTGCAATGGCCTTAGTTACTCCATACCGAAACTTCGCAATTGAAAACTTGTATGACATGACTATTCAGTTTCCTAATGCTTTTCATCCTTCATACGGGTTTTCCGACAGCATTATGGCGGACCCTGCCTCTGCTCAATTTGGCCAAACAAGTGACCGTTTTTCGTCTATTGCTCAGGGTTGGCTTTTTCTCTCGATTGTCAATGCTGAAGCAGGGACACTCTGGAACTATTTTTATCAGGATGCGGGTGTCAATATCGCTCATTCCGAGTTTGTCGCTAATTTAACTATAACAATGCCAAAATTACTTCCCCCACCGCGACCAATTTTACGAGATGTTTCTGATGTTCTTGTGGCTCTTGGATTGAATGCAAACGCTATTTTACCTGCTGGTACTGTCTACCAGATTGAGCGCACAACCAATGGCAATTCGGTCATTATTGGTAGTGTTCCTGTAGGCACCTCGACATATGTAGATAGTAACCTCACTTGCAGTACAAGTTATCGTTTTCGTGTGCGATCATATGATGTGATAGGTAATGTCTTTAGCGATTGGTCGCCTTATCTGGATGTCGTGACGGCTCAATGTGTTGATGCCCTCCGACAGACATTTGGTTTATACGCAGATGGACAATGGTTATTCTATGTTGTAGACGGCATTCATCGTCAAGATATTCGCTTCGTTTTTGGCCCTACTGAGCCTGGATGGCTACCCATTGCTGGTGATTGGACTGGTGATGGTATCGACGGTATCGGCGTATATAAAAGTGGGACTTTCATACTACGGAGCCTAACATCCGATGGCGTTGTCGACGATACGCTCTTGTTTGGTCCTCCGTCTGACGCCTTACCGGTAGTTGGGGATTGGAATGGGGATGGCATCGATACAGTCGGCATTTTTGTTGACGGTGCATTTGAATTGCGAAACAGTAATTCCAGCGGTAACGCAGACTGGACATTTGAGTTAGGCAATATTTACAGTATTCCGATATCGGGTGACTGGAACAATAACGGTACGGATAGTGTCGGCTATGTAAATGGGAATCGCTTTTACCTAGCATCCGAAGGTAGTAACCCTACCATCGTTACATCGTTTGATTTTGGCCCTGAGGGGTGGTTGCCTATTGCCGGGGACTGGAATGACGATTTGGTCGATTCGATCGGCCTCTTCCATGAAGGTTTGTGGCGGTTACGGAATAACAATAGTGCTGGCATCGTTGATTATGGCTTTAGCTATGGGGACGTTTTAGGTATTTGGAAGCCAATATCATTTGATGATAGCGTAGAGGTTCTTAATCGTTTGTTTGCTGCCACTGTTCCACAACCTCGTGTGCCGATCATACCTGGACCAACATAGTACAATCCCTTCTTTGTTTTGAAAGCTTCTTTCCGATTAAAAATTCATAAAAGTTTTCTACAGGTATTTATGGTTCCACATCTGGAGGGTTTCTGGAATCTTGAATTTGTGAAATACAAACGTAAAAAAGTCCTCAAGTAAGAGCTTCGCACATATAACGCAGTATTAGTTATATTTTTACCTTAATCGGGTAGGAGTACCCAACTGAGTCATTTACACTCCTAGAAATAACTGAACAGTCAATTTCCTGTGATTATTGCTGATCTAGTCGTAAGAACATTTCTTACTTTGATTAGCATTCGCCTGTTGACTACATAACCTTAACATCAAGCAAAATGATTCACTGGAGCTGATTACATATGACTAAGTTGAATGAAGAAAAATTCCAATCTGAAGTAGTTAATTTGGCCTCCAATATGTATGCCAGCAGTATCTTACAGGGTGGCCGATCTGCGTTTCCAGTTAATACAGAAGATGAATCATATAGTCGTGAGGAGATTGAGCAATCGTGAAATCGCCAAAGTCGTTAGTGCAGCGTTATTGCCACTAGCTCTATCAGGTACAATTACTATTCCCATTTCACCGATCATATTTGCTGCCATTACACTAGTAGTCGTCCGCGCAGGAATCAAGACCATTTGCAATGAAACATCCCATTGAGAAAACTGATGACCATAGAATTATCCAAGTACTTGTGAATACGAAAAACTTGTTGATTCTTTTGCAAAAAGCATGCCCCCAATCAATATTTGATTCACATCTCTACAAACATACGACATTGGCGTAAATCCAGTAATTTTGATGTTGAAGAGCGTTATCCTTAGGAATGAATAATCTATGTCTAGTAAGTTAAAGGAAGTATACATATCCCTCTACAGAGCTTTAAATCCTGGTTTTTTGGATCTAGACCAACTCGATAAGACAAATGAAGACTTGTTTCAGAGGTTGAATTTACTCATTCAGGCATCTAGAGAAATACCTGAAGTTAATGTACCTTCACAAGTATTAATCGGTACTCTACCACTACAAACCTTTAATGCTCAAGCAGTCAAACATGAAGCAGGTTTTCTTATCTTAATAAACCATTCTTTAATGATTTTCTCGTTACAGATCGCTTCATTAGTTGCCGGGCTAATGGAAGCTACTAGCAATGGTAAAACAGTTGGTAAGCTTTCCCCAAATTAGGCTCATGCGCAAATGTGGTGCTCAGCGGCTGGATACATCAACCGGATTTTGAGTAGATCAAGCTTGGCACGGCCATACATTTGTCGTTTGGGGAATTTCAAGCGGTGAATTTGACCTTCTGTTTGCCCATTACTCCATGGTGAGATAATCGCAGCTTTAACCGCGTCCATATCGTTCTTGAGCGATTGCACAAAATAACGATATGGACGCAAGGCAACATCCTGCCTGCGATGTAACCACGCATCAAATTGCTGTACATCTCGACGATGAATCATCGCAAGGAACTGTTGTGCATGCTGGCGTAGCAACTTCAATCGCTCATCCTGTGTGATCACTGTCAATAAATGAGTATCTGCTGGCGTGAGGTTCTCAGTGCATGAGAGCATCACGCGTGCGCCTGTTCTGGGGGCTGGCCAAGATGTCTGTGACTCATCCGATGGCCTAGAAGTTGTGTGATTCTGAGACGCCTTTCGACGTTGCAGTCTCAGCCATTTGTCCAATTGTTGAGCTGATCCATCATAGCCCTGTTGTTGGATCTCATGCCAAAG
Organism: Anaerolineaceae bacterium; assembly: GCA_002699585.1. Taxonomy (GTDB): domain Bacteria; phylum Chloroflexota; class Anaerolineae; order Aggregatilineales; family Phototrophicaceae; genus Phototrophicus. The sequence goes on from PABP01000027.1 coordinate 80,454, forward strand.
CTGCCTGGTGTGGGTGCATCCATGAGCCACTCGCTCTTTCAAATAAGGCAAAAAGGAATCCAGTTTGCTAGGAATATATCGAGGCTTGGATGCGGGGGGTGTTTCTGCTGCCAAATACCGTAACACAGTGCCTCGACTTATACTCATGAGCTGGGCAATCCGTCGGGTACTCAGCCCCCGTTCGCGCAAGTAGTGAACTTGATGGTATTGTTGGATACGCTGTTCACGCTTGACTTGACGATACGCTTCTTCGGGCGCTGAGCGTGGAAGTGGTTCACGCGGATAGTCTTTCGGCTGGGCCGGACGAGGACTATCGCGGCAAGATCGTGCTCGTAAAAGGTGGCATCCGTCTCAAGGTCGCGAGGCAATTGCCTGAGCACGACTGTCAAACCTTATTTGACAGCTTGTGCAATGCTTATCAATCTTGCGGATATTCACCGATCGTAACATTTTGTAGTTTCGATCAAAGTTAGTTGTCAATATACACAAATATTTTCAAGTGAATATCTCAAACAGTTCACTAACAAGTATCATACCAAAATGAATGTAGAAGGCCAGCGCGTGTAGATTACCTATGCATTTCACGCATATGCAGCCAGCTCATTGGAATAGAATGACTGTATCGTCAGGCTGGCGTTGGCATTGGTGGCGGCACCATACGGAACTGCACGCGCGAGCTATAACGCTGGCGGATGACGAACGCCTCACCTGGCATCAAGCGCGCGACGTCGTTTAGAGGAATCTTGTGCTGGTGCTGTAGCCGCGAGGTGCCCAGCCCTGTGACCTGCCCCTCCTCGTGCTGATAACTATGTTCGAGAATTTCTTCGGTTCCGGCAATCGGGCCAACATCTTCGGGAAAATCAGTCGCCATCAGGATTTTGGTCTTAGTATTGGCCAAGATGCGACGCACTAACGCTTTGTTACCAATCGAGCCCGTGTCTTGCGTCGCCAAGACCACGGCCCATTGCGAGGATCTTCCTAAGGAAAGGGTCTCAACCAGCGACTCATTTTTGAAGGCTTGAAACTCATCGACAATGACTACAGTCGGTCGCTGTTGGCGTTTGCCCATAAAATCCATCAGGTCAGCGTTAAGCACGTTGAGTAGTTGGCAGCTGGTTTCACCCACAGATTGCGTCCGGATGGAGAAGACCGCCACACGAGCTGTATCAAAAGTGAAGCCCTTACGATGAACATGGTGACGAAAGTCGCGGATCAGTGGCTGTAACCAAATTGCCAGATCGTCGAGATGTTTGTGCACGGCAGTGATGTGCCTTAGCTCCTGCTTGTCGTCGCGATAGGCTTTGAGCAACCAGGTTTTGTCCAACCGTCCTTCCAGGTCCAAAAAATCTTTGGGTGGACCCTGAGGCGCGTAACATATGAGCTGAAGCAGTGCCTTGTTGTTGTTGGCGTAATAGGCTGCACCACCCTGTGCTTGGCCAACATCCAAGATTGAGACCAACCGATCCTCACGTTGACCGACGAATGCATCGATTTCAATCTGTCAATCGATGATCATAGTCAGACGGCTGCGGATGACAAAGGCAATAGGGTAGGGACGCAGGAGGATACACTAAAGGAGGATCCTCCAGACGCCGATGCCAAACAAACACAAAGCTAGAAACGTATTAAACCCATAACAACCGAAAACATAATTTTTTGTCGCAAAGGAGATATGCTAGAACGGAACCCAATTACCAAGATGAAGAACAAAAACCTAAGTCTGAAGGATCTAAAGATCTGGAATCTCCCAGTAATCGAGGTAGCAAGCGGATACTGACGCCTGAGGAGGTCTTCGGTCTGACGCACAATGAACAGATCTTCGACCGTGTCTTGAATGCACGTTTTCACCAGATTATCCCTCATAATGAGATCCTCGTCCACGAGTTGGAGGTTTCAGTCAATAATTGGGGTGAGTTTCTATTTGTTTCAACGAGTCGCATGCTGAATAAAGAACGCTACCGACTTACGTTTTGGGGGTTAGGCTTTCATGAATTGCGCGAACGTTGGATAACGGAAGAGTGGTTCTGGTACCGTAGTAATTCTTCGGTTTCTCTAGACGAAGTCGTCTTACCTGAAGAGGAGGTTCTATCTCAGATAGATCAACGGCTAGCCAACATACCTACGCAATCTCAGATGCAGCCACAATCACGAAGAGGTGAGTTATTCGAGATGCTAGCGGACCTCATGGATGAAGATGGCGCCCGGGCTGAGCTTGATGACATGGATGATCTGCTATCCGATCTCGACTAGGTATTATTTATGAACGTATTTAAACCCTTTCCTCGACTAAGAAAGATAATTGATCCCTTTTTTGTCTATGAGAAGGTTAGAACCAAAACCAAAATACTTGAAATCAGGCAACGCAAATCCCTCATAACAGCTTTTCAGGTTTATACATAGCGTATGGTTTGGCAAACCAACACAGTATCTCTTTAAATCCTCTACTCAATGCCCAGGTGTTTGCTTGTATTTATACATAATGCATAACAAGACCTTGCACAAGACTACGATCCGACTTACACGTTAAAGACTATTTAGTTCGACGTAATGTAAATATACATATCGAAATATTAATTAGAATATTAATCCATCCTCTCTGCAATACTAACAATAATTTATATTACAGAAACCAAATATAAAGTCATCTAAAGTTAAAGAATGGTTCTATTTAAGAATATTTTTAATGACATACAAACTATTAATTCTTTTAGGCTCGTGCAAGGCACGGATGTTTTATTGACTGCTAATGGGATTATGCGCTTCTCAATAGTGAAGCGTATAAGGGGTTGGTAACGGGAGCCACTGTTGCATTTCATTGTAGATTTTTGTGCACTACCCCTGTCTCTATAACAGCCAAATAGTTTAAGAGGATTAAGTCAGATGAGATCAGTCCGCTTAGGGTTGGCCTTATTTCTATTTGTATTGCTTAGCTTCGTTGTTATTGACGTAAGTGCACAGATTACAGAAATAAAGGTTAACTTTCAGGATGCAGCCACTGTTCCTCCAACTGGTTATCTACGTGATAGTGGCGAAGCGTATGGTGTGCGCAACGCTGCCGACCAAGGAGGGGGGACATATACCTATGGCTGGGTACAGCCTGGAACGTCGACTCCGGCCAATAGCATGACTACCCTTGGACGCAATCGAGCCACATCTCAGGCCGACCTGCGTCTCGACACACTGATGCATATGGACCATCCCAATGAGGGTGAACCTGGTTATTGGCAGATAATTGTTCCAAATGGTCTATATGAAGTCACGGTTAGCGTTGGTGACTCTGCTGCACAAGGAAGTGATCCTGACGACTTCCAACGGATCAATGTAGAAGGTATCAACCTCATTGATAATTTCCAATCTACAGGTGGAGACGGTGCTAGCACGCGCCATGCTTCTGCAACCGGATCTGTATCGGTAACAGATGGTGTCCTCACTGTCGATTGGTCAGGCGGGGGGATCAATACCAAGATTAATTATATTGATATTATTAGCCTCGGCGACACACTCTTTTTCGAGCCAGATTCTTTTACATTGAGTGTGCCAGAGGGTCAAACATCATCCGGTCAAGTTCTGCTGAAAAGCAGCAACGGAGCTACCGGATACGCGATAAACTTGAACGGTCCACCATCCTGGTTAACGAATGTCAGTGGCACACTGAGTTCCGTCGATGAGGCGGGCATCGCAATTGATGTCGGTATCGATGCAACGGGCCTAACCATAGGGCAATACACACATACAGTCACTGCAACCGCAGCCGGATACACCTCTGCGGATTTAGACGTTATTCTAAACGTGATTTCTTCACAGCCGCAGGTCCTGGGTATGAGCCCATCCGATGGCGCAACGAATGTGTCTGTAAACGCCTCTGTGAGCACCACTCAGCTCAGCCTGCCGAACTCACCGGCTTTCCAGGGTGTTGACCCAGCAACGTTGACCAATGATTCCTTTTATATATACCCGCAGGGTGCCGCCGACCCATTAGCTGCGCGCGTTCCAGCCGCTCTAAATACGACAGGCGGTTTCGATGCCCTTACCCTGACGCCCAATCAGGCTTTGCAAGCGAATACAACTTATGTGGTTATCGTGACATCCGACTTGCAAGATGGTAGTGGCGCTAGCTATTTACCGTTTACCTCGTCGTTTACGACAGGTAGTGGTGGTGCCGCAACGATTGACGATGTTGCCTTTGAGCAAGTCCCTAGCGGTGGAGCTGGTGGTCTTTATGGTTCGCTGAACATCGGCCCGGATCAAAGACTGTATGCGTCCTTTGTTGCGGCTGGTAGCGGTATCCGAAGTTGGGACATCAATCCAGATGGCACGCTCACCGATGAAGCAAATATCAATCCCGGTGGCGTTTTCAATGGGAAAGCAGTTTTGGGGTTGGTGTTTGATCCGCAATCCACACCGGAGCAACCGGTGATGTGGCTGACAGTGAATGAAGGTAGCCTTAGCAATGCTCCTAACTTCTCAGGTCAGCTTGTGAAGTTGAGCGATACCGATACCTCGCTCGCAGGCTATTCTTGGCAGTTAGAAGTCTATGTTGAACGTCTGCCACGCTCATTGCGTGACCATCTTTCCAATAGCCTTGTTTTCGGGCCGAATGATGAACGCGCGCTCTATATGCCACAGGGTAGTCTAAGCGCAATGGGCGCTGCTGATGGCGCATGGGGCAATCGTGATGAGGCTCTATTGAGCGCGGCAGTTCTGCGATTTGATCTCAATCAGCTGGAAACATATGTCTCCACAAATGGTGGACCACTAGATGTCTATACAGATGGCTATGGTTTTGGCGACCCAGCTCTTCCTTATGATCCGCAACTGCCTAACGCGCCTGTGACGGTCTTTGCCACGGGTATACGTAATGCTTACGATCTTGTTTGGCACAGCAACTTGCAACTCTACGTTCCAACCAATGGATCAGCAGGTGGTGGTAACTCGCCTGGTTATCCAACTGATCAAGTGCCTTTTGCCTGCCAGAACCGCATTGATGATACTATCAATGGTGACTATACTGGTCCAACTGTGCCGGCTGTTACCAATCACAAAACACAACGTGACTATCTCTTCCGCATTCCACTAGCAGGTGGTGGTTTTTATGGACATCCCAACCCGACTCGCTGTGAATGGGTACTGAATGGCGGGAACCCAACATCGGGCTCCGATGTTGGTGAACCTATTGGTGGTTCCGATTACGCTGTCGGCGTCCAACCGGACCGCAATTATCGGGGTTTCGCCTTTGACTTCGAGAACAACAAATCGCCAAATGGTGTAATTGAGTACCAGAGCAGTGTATTCAATGGCGCACTTCAAGGTGCTATTCTGGTTGTTCGCTATAGCCAAAACGATGACATCATTACGTTGTTCCCTGATGGGCCCAATGGTGATGTCGCAACGTCCTATGCGGGCTCACAGATTCCAGGCTTCAGCGGCTTCAACAATCCGCTCGAGATCGTTGAGAATCCAGCTAATGGCTATATCTATGTCGTGGAATATGGTTCCATGGAACTCACATTGCTGCGACCAATTGTTTCTAATGAACCTGATATTGCCGTGTCCGATGAACAGTTCATCTTCGATCAGGTCGTCAGTGAGGGTGGAACCAGCCAAACAATCACTGTTCAGAACTTTGGCGGTGCTGATCTAAGCATGACAGCGAGCGTAACCGGTGCAGATGCTTCTGAATTCAGCATCGATACTACGTCTGCTCTTATCCCACCCAATGGCTCACAGTTAATCACCATCACCTTCGATCCCAGTAGTGAAGGACCAAAAGTTGCCTCGCTGACGATTAGCAGCAATGATACGGTCACACCACAAGTGGATGTTGAACTACGTGGTTTGGGTAAGGATGGGCTTGGTGGCTCAAATGAACCCTCGCTACAATACATTCTGGATACCTTCAATATCGCTGTTGATGTTGGAGATGATGATCCAGCCAGCAATGTTATCAATAGCGATACGTCAGCCGCTAACTTAAACAGCTTGTTCGGAGATGAGGTTGATGTACAGCTCTTCGAACGGGCCGTAGACGCGCCAGTCGATATCGAACTGCTTGCGGTATTCGGACCGACAACAAACAATCCAATTGTTGAACTTGGCTACTACCTCGAAGGCAATAGTGCTACCTCAACCAGCATTCTGAGTGTAGATAACACGCCAGAAGCTAACGGTCAGCGCTTGCTCCCGCCCATTGCGGGTGGTAGCACCAGCTTTGACCCGGGAACGCAGACCTTCGCCTTCTATAGTGAATGGCCGTTCTTCAGCAACCGCCAGATCTTCCAGCAGGACGTACTCAACACCTGGGATACTTCAATCCAGCATAAGGTACGTATCTATGCACTGCCGGGTGAAGCAAATGCGTATGTCGTCGCAACAGAAGAAACGACAAGTGGACATGACTATCAGGATATCGTGTTTATCGTCCGTAATGTCACGCCTGCCACACCAGATACCGGTGACAGTGGGGACATTCGTCCTGATAGCTTGGATTGGGAATGGCTGCCTGGTGTTGACGAGGCAGGTGACGATCACTTCAATACCTGGCTTACTTTCAACTCAATCCTGAGCACGGTCGACAACCCGGCCTACCATGATACGGCTATACTGCGCTTGCATAATGACAGCGCAACTGAGCCGCTTTATCTCACCGACTTTAGCTTCAGTGGGGCAGATGCAAATAATTTTGATCTACCCAACGGAGAAGACAGTGGCGGGCCCATCACGGTCGCAGCCAATGACTACTATGATTTGACAGTTGATTTCATCGCGACAACCGGTCATCGCGTGCATACGGCACAGCTCATTATCGAGAGCAGTGATCCAGATACGCCGTCGCTTGCGATCGGACTGGGTGCCTACTGGCAGCCACAAGAAGAAAGCGGCAATGAACCGGACGTAGCGGAAATCATCCAGGCCTTTGGCTTTGGCACACAGATCGTTGGCCCTGGCCAACAGCTCAATAATCAGGGCCGTATCGAAGCCATCGGTGAAGAAGTGCTGACACGCTTCTGGCAGCGAGCTAATACTAGTTTGCCCATCTACATACGACAGCTAGCTGCTTTCCATACATGCTGTAACAACACAGCCACGGTTGGTGTAGCAACTAATCCTAGCGAAGATGGTTCGAACGGGTCACAGACTAGTGTCTTCACTCACGAAGGCCAGGATGCCCAGAGCTTCTTGCCACGTTTGAACAATCAGCAAGTTCCGGCACAAGGTACGACTACGCCGCCCAACACATTGTTTGCCTTCAGGGTTGATGGTGAATGGAGCGACTGGGCTCGCAGCCAGTACCTGAATAATGACAGTGCCGACATCTGTAGTACGAACTCTGATCCGAGTGACGACGACCAGTGTGGTCATCACGTTCGCTTCTGGCCTGCTCGTGACGCTGCTGGCGATCTGATCCCGAATGCCTACTTCATGGTCATGGACTACAGCGGTATCAACTACGACTTCAACGATAACGTCTACTACATTACCAACATCCAACCTGTTAGTGCTGATTTTGATCTTGCGATCGACAGCATTACGGAATCTGATGACCCTGTTGGTATTGGTGACGACGTGACATATGAAGTCATCGTTAGCAACGATTCACTTATCAATAGTACGCAAGCAACCTTCACGGTCGATGTGACCGGTGCAGGTAGCTTGAGCAATCTTTACCTGGGTACGACGCCACCTGATACGGGTGGGGGTGGTACGCCAACAGTGGTTGCTCGCTATAACGCAGGTGGGCCGACCGTAACAGCAACCGATGGCGGACTCGATTGGTTGAGTGATGCTGGTGTCGCAAATGGTGGCATAGGCAATAATCTACCAGGCGATCCCTATGACAACAGTGATCCTCTGGCTGGCCCAGAACTGCTTTACGACACTGAACGCAGTGGCTCAACCGATACCGAGTCCTTCGGCTTCGCAATCCCGCTTGCCAATGGTGAGTATGAAGTTCGCTTACACTTTGCTGAGCTCTGGTTCACGGGCCAAGCAAATCGTGGCAACCTGGGCGGTGCGCGTGCATTTGATGTCCAACTCGAAGGCAGTACAGTCCTTTCGGGCTACAGTCCCGCCACGGCTGCGGGTGGGCCCCTGACGACAATCGTCGAAACCTTCAACGTTACACTCAGTGACGGCACCCTGAACATCGACATGATTGACACACCGACTAATCGCCCAAGTATCGCAGCAATTGAGATCATCGGCGATCCAGTTGTAGTCAATCCGTGTTCGGGCAATACGTGTGATCTGGATAGTATCTCGGCAGGTGATACGCAGCTCGTTACCATCGTTGCTAGCGCCGATGCCGTGGGTGATATCGACATGAGTGCTTCAGTCGCTGCCACCGGTGAAACAAACACAGCCAACAATAGCGCTTCAGAAACGACAGCCGTGTTTGACCCATCTGCACTGCCAGGCACCGTGACGATCATCAAAGAAGCCACGCCAGAAGGCCCGACTGTCTTTACCTTTAGCACCAGTATCCCGGGTAGTGAAAGTTTCGAGCTGTCCGACAGTGGTGGTGCTGTGAGTGGCGAGACGATTCAGGTTAACTTCCAGAATGAGGCCGCGCCGCTACCAACAGGCTATCTAAAGGACTTTGGACAGCCATATGGTCAGCGCAGTGCTGCCGACCAGGGCAGTGGAATCTATAGCTACGGTTGGGTCCTGGAATCCGACATCGTGGCAGGTACCACGCCAGCAACGCCGGTTGATCTGTCTGTAGTTGGCAACCCACCGGGTAATGGCCGTGACCGCGAGGTCCTGGCAAACCAATTGCAAGACACACTCATGCATATGCAGTACAACGACGTCCAGAACGGAACAAATGGCGTACAGACTGCTGGTGCATGGGAAATCGAACTGTCCAATGGCGACTACGAAGTCACTGTCAGCCTAGGTGATCCAGACCCGGTTGGTACCAACGATCCAGAAAACTTCGACCTCAACCTGGAAGGCATCAAGGTCATCGACGACTTCGTTCCATCCGGGGCAGAAGGTGCGTCAACGCAATTTGTCACCGTCACCTCAACTATCACAGTGGCCGATGGTCGCCTGACTGTCGATGCCGTCGGTGGCACCAATACAAAGATCAACTACATTACGATCACGACATTGGGTCCGGCAAACGAAGTGACAATTGGTAATGTCGCTGTCGGCACCTACACCGTAGAGGAAATCCTGCCAACGGATTGGTCGCTTGATGATGTGGTCTGTACAGAGTCAGGTGATGCCAATACGACCGTAACCAACGGCATCGTGACGCTTGTGCTCGACAGTGCCGAAGACATCACCTGCACGTTCCAGAACAGCAGTGCTGTGACGAATCAAGCGCCGGTCATCGATACGCTAGTTGACCAGACTGTCGCCGTTGGCGAAACGCCGACCTATAGCTTCGCTATCATGGATAACGATGAGGACAGCCTGACAATCGATGTGTCTGGAACACCAGACGTCAGCAGCTTTGTAACCATCACCGAAACGGAAAACAGCCCTGGTATCTACACGATCCAGTTCGCTATGTCCCCGCAGGCAGGTGATGAAGGCAGCTATGACATCAATGTCACGGCGGACGATGGTGCACTTACATCCACAGATAACTTCACACTGACGGTAAATGCTCAGGCTTCTGGCTCGATCACTATCGTCAAAGATACGCAACCAGACGACGCTCAGGAATTCACCTTCACCAGTGACATCCCCGGTGGTGCAACGTTCAGTCTGACGGATGATGGTTCTAGCACGACGGGCACGCCTATCAGCTTCAACTTCCAGTTAGCTGGCGTCCCCGTTCCGAATGGTTATTTACCCGATACGGGTGAAGCCTTCGGATTGCAGTCAGACGGCTACGAACGTGGCTGGATCATTCTGGCCGACGATACACCCGTTGATGCTAGCGAGGCAGCACGAGATCGTGATCGCGTGGGGATCGACCAGGAACTGGATACGCTTATCCATATGCAACGTGGTGACTGCTGTACAGGTGGCTTCGAAGATGAAATCTACTGGGAAATCGGCTTGCCGAATGGCACCTATGAAGTCACCGTCAGTGTGGGTGATGAGCCAGGGCAGGGCGACGTCTACGACAGCCAGCATCAGGTTCGGTTAGAGGGTGTCAATGTCTTCGCGACACCGTTCCAGGCCGATGTAAGCAACGAATATAGCCAGAGTACAATCACAGTCGATGTCACCGATGGCTACCTCACCATGGATCCTGTCGGCGGCTTTAACACCAAGGTGAACTACATCACCATTGTGCCGCAGGCAGCCAGCAACAATGCTGTTGTCTTCAGTAATGTTCCAGTTGGCGAATACACCGTTCTTGAAGATGCTATCGCTGGTTGGAGCCTGGACGATGTCGTCTGTACAGGTGATACCGATACGGGTTCCCTGTTAACAACAGGTGGCATCGCCATCGACCTGGATGCTAACGAAGATATCACCTGCACGTTTGTGAACGTCCCTGCGGGTGCAGATACGACGCCACCTGTCATCACACTGATCGGCGATGCGGTCATCAACCTGACCGTTGGCGATACATTCGTGGATCCGGGTGCAACAGCAAACGACCTTGTGGATGGCGACATCAGCAACGATATCGTCGTTGGTGGCGATGCGGTTGATACCAATACCGCAGGCACATACGTCATCACTTACGATGTACAGGATGCTGCTGGTAATGCTGCGGTCCAGGTCGAGCGTACCGTTAACGTCAATGAAGCCCTGACCGACTGCGGTCCCTACTCAACGGAAGCTTGTGACCAACTGGTTACACCGCTCCCATCATCAGGCATCTGCTATGCCTTCGATGGCACGGATGGCGGCTTACTGGATACCAACGGCGTTGGCATCGGCTTCACATCCGTTGCCCCCAATAGCGCTCCTCTAGCCGACCAGCCAACCGCGGTTGTTGCCAGCGTGCCCAGCTACGCACCGAGCCTGATGGAAGTCAGCGGTGGTCAATTAACCATCACCGCGACCCAGGGCATCCAATGGAAAGCCAACAGTGGCACGAATTCGACAGATAGCTCGAACTCGCTCGTTAACGGCCTGGGTACTGGTTTCGACCTATCGCAGGTTGTCACTATCGAGACCACGCTGGTCCAACCCCAGTTCGACGGCAGCAGTAATGCTGAACAAGGTGGTCTGTGGGTCTGGGTTAGTGAAGATCAGTACATCAAGCTGGTAGCAATCAACAATACGAGTACCGTAGGGACCGGACGCATCCAGCTCCAGGTCGAAGACTGGACGACACCGACCACAGCAAATCCGTACGAGATCAACAGCGCTGATATCGCGAACCTCAGCGATGCCACGGTCACCCTGACACTTGAGTTGGATCCGGTTGCGGGTACAGCTACAGGCAGCTACAGCCTTGATGGAGGTACGCCTGTGACGGTTGGCACAGTTGGACTGAATACGGTCGCCAACGATGTCATCCCGACAGCGTTGTTCAATGGCATCTTGCTGCCGGACGGTGTCACAACGACCAGCTTTGCCGGTGTCTTCACTAGCAAGCGCCGTGAGGCTGTGGCAACCGATGTGACCTTCAGCTTTGATGAGTTCTGTGTGACCCCAGAAGCCCCGACGACGGCAGATGTCGATGTCAGCTTCAGCTTGCAAGGTGGTCATGTGGACCATAGCTTGCCCCTCACCGTCACCCTGACGGAAACCGGTACAGGCGTCATCGTGGCCCAAGAGTCCGTTACCAGTGCAGGCGACAACCTCAGCGGTCTGTTCAGCCTGACAGGTATCGAGCCAGGTGCCTATGACCTCTACGTCAAAGGCAGCAACACGCTGCAAGAGATGGCGACGGTCACGCTGGCAGCCGGACCGAACACCATCGACATCGGTACGATCCGCACAGGTGACGCCGATGATGACAACAAAGTCGACCTAATCGACTTCGGTATCCTGTCGTTGGCCTTTGGTAGCAACAGCGGTGATATCGCCTACGACGCCCGCGCCGACTTCAATAGTAATGGTTCCATTGACCTGATTGACTTCGGTCCACTCTCGGTCAACTTCGGTACGGCTGGGGTGGCAATACCGCCAGCCTAACAATCGGAGTGGGCGTACCCAGGGTACGCCCACTTCTTCACTTAGATACGAGCTGTGGAATTAACACCTTCATGAAACGAATGACAAGAAATCAGGTAATAAGAGAAGGTTGGGAGAACAAATACTGTGAACTTGATTAAGAGCTATCGATCAAAAAGGCACACTTTTGTCATCGGGTTGCTCATTGTAGCGATATGGCTATTGGGTGTAAGTGTGGCGACAGCACAAACAGGTGCGATTGTACTTAACCCATTAGATTCAACCGTTACAGTTGGCGACACTTTTACCATCAATGTTGAGCTACAGGCTGGCACCGATGAGATCATCGGCGCTGATGTCTATCTGACATTTGATCCCACTCTGGTTCAGGTGAACAATGTAGCAACCGCCCCGGAACTGCCTTCTGTTCTGGCACAATCTCTCGACAACGGCGCGGGCACTATCGGATACTCTCTGGGCAAGCTGAGCAGTCCCTACCCAATGGGTACGTTTGATTTGCTGCAGATCGAATTCGAGGCGCTGAGTGCGGGTGTTTCACCACTGGCCTTCAGCACAACTAGTGTAACGCGCTATCTTACACCATCGCTGACCGCGGTGACGCCGCCACTGACAGACGGTAGCATCACGGTTAACGCACCCGTAACCGTTTGCTCGCCGATCTCGACACTGGATTGTGCCAGCGTGCCCGTCAGCGTACCGTTCAGCCTGGACTGGGACGCTGATGAAGGTAGTCTGGGGGACATTGGCGGCGTCGGCATCGGCTTCACGATGGTCGATCCTCCGTCAGCACGTCTAGCAGTCGATGACCCCGTATCAAATACAGAAGTCCCTGGCTACGAGCCTGATCTACTGGCTGTCAATACAGCTAACAGTGTGCTTACGATCAGCGCGACCAAAGGTATTCAGTATCGGGACCCCAGCTTAAGCTCTAATACCAACTCGCAAATCAATGCAGTCGGTGTCGGTTTCGATGCTGATGGTGAATACGTCATTAGTACCGTACTAGTAAATCCGGCCTTCAATGCCAGTTCCGGCAATAATTCTCAACAAGCAGGTATCTGGTTTGGTATTAATGAAGATAACTATGCCAAGCTGGTCGTCGCCAAAACAGGTACAACAACGGGCAAAGTGCAGCTACTCGTTGAAGATTATGTCACGACAAGTGGTGCCCAACCTGAGGAACTGAACACAGGCAATTTGCCTGGTGATATCACGACACAGACGATTTACCTGCAAATGCATATTGATGCGACAACAGGTGAAATTGAGGGTTACTACAGCACTGATGGCGTGACCTATACATTGGTTGAAGAGGGCGGCAGCTCCAACCTGACGGCGGGCGCGCACTTCTTCACAGGCGTGGACCACGATAGCAACGTTGGAACCGATCCTGTCAGCTATGCGGGTGTGTTCACGACGCTACGTCGTGCGGATGCATCACCAACGATCACATTCGCATTTGACAGCTTCAGCATTGCGCCTGTAGTCGCCAATGCCGCGCCAACTGCCGATGCAGGTAGCGACCAAACTGTTGTCGATAACGATGGCAATGGCAACCAAGATGTCATTCTTGACGGCAGCGGCAGCAGCGACAGCGACGGCACAATCGAGAACTACAGTTGGGTCGAAGACAGCGTTGAAATTGCCACTACTGCGAACCCGACTGTGAACTTCGACGTTGGCGTCCACACAGTGACGCTCACTGTCACGGATGATGAGGGCACAACGGCGACTGATGAGGTCATCATCACTGTGGAAGCGCCTGCCGTAACGGATTGCTCACCAATCTCGACACTGGATTGCGCCAGCGTACCCGTCAGCGTACCGTTCAGCCTGGACTGGAACGTGGACGAAGGTGGCTTGGATGACAGTACGAATGTCGGCATCGGCTTCACAATGGTCGATCCGCCGTCAGCACGTCTGGCAGTCGATGATCCAGTCCTCAATACAGCCGTACCTGGCTACGAACCAAGCTTGCTGGCAGTGGATACGGCCAACAGTGTGCTTGCAATCAGCGCGACTAAAGGCATTCAATACCGCGATCCAAGTGGCAGCACCGAGACCAACTCGCAGATTAATGCGGTCGGTGTGGGATTTGATGCCAATGGTGACTACATCATCAGCACAGTACTCGTTAATCCAGCATTCAATGTGAGCAACGGCACCAACGCACAACAAGCCGGTTTGTGGTTTGGTATCAATGAAGATAACTATGCCAAGCTGGTCGTCGCCAAAACAGGTACGACAAGCGGTAAGGTTCAATTGCTCGTTGAAGACTATATTTCCAATGGAACGGACCAACCGCTGGAGTTGAATACAGGCAATGTGGGTGGTGATATCACCACAGCCACTATCTATCTGCAAATGCACCTTGATGTGACCACAGGTGAAATTGAAGGTTACTACAGCACTGACGGCGTAACCTATACGCTGGTTGAAGAGGGCGGTAGCTCCAACCTGACGGCTGGCGCGCACTTCTTCACAGGCGTGGACCACGATAGCAACGTTGGAACCGATCCTGTCAGCTATGCAGGCCTGTTCACGACTCTACGTCGTGCAGATGCATCACCAACCATCACATTCGCGTTTGACAGCTTTAGTATTGAGCCTGCTGTAGCCAATGTCGCCCCGATAGCCGATGCAGGTAGCGACCAAACTGTTGTCGATAACGATGGCAATGGTAACCAAGATGTCATCCTTGACGGCAGCGGCAGCAGCGACAGTGACGGCACAATCGAGAGCTACAGTTGGGTTGAAAACAGTGTCGAAATTGCGACAACTGAGAATCCAACTGTGAACTTCGATGTGGGTACATACACCGTAACGCTCACCGTTACCGACGATGATGGTGCTACCGCCAGCGACGATGTCATCATCACGGTAGAAGCCGCACCGGACACCACACCACCTGTCATCGCACTAATAGGTGATGCCACAGTGAATGTGGAAGCTGGAACACCCTACACTGATGCAGGTGCGAGTGCTTCTGATGATGTGGATGGCGATCTGACAGGGAGCATTGTGGTCGATAACCCGGTCAATACCAGCGTACTTGGAACCTACACCGTCACCTATGATGTTACGGATAGCAGCGGCAACGAAGCTGTACAGGTGACACGCACGGTCATCGTGGAAGATACGACACCACCAGTCATTACGGTTACACCTCAAACGGCCTCGATCACTGTAGGTGATGAATATACGGCACCAACGGTGACAGCTAACGATAGCTTCGAAGGTGACCTGACGACCAGTATCTCAGAGGCTGGTGAAATCCCAGATCCTGATACCGTTGGCACGTATGTCGTGACCTATGACGTCAGCGACAGCAGTGGCAATGCTGCTGTGCAGCAGACCTTTACACTGATGGTGATGGAAGACAGCGGTGCTAATGTCACACTGGTTGTCAATGATGTCGATGGCATCATTGAATATGGAACAAACTTCACTGCTGATGTAGTCATTGATCTCTTCGGTAATGCCCAGGCAAATACGGTCCAACTTGAAGTGACCTATGATCCGGCTGTCTTGAGCGTGGTCGATGCAACAACGACCTTGACCAACAACCTACAACTCGACTTCAGCACGCCCGGGTTGATCAATTTCTCAGGTGGGGCGGATTTAGGGACAAATCTGGATACAGACTTCACAGCACTCCAGATTGAGTTCGAGGCTCTTGAGTTGGCAGCATCAAGTGATATCGACTTCCAGACCAACCCCAATCCAGCTTTCGGTACAGATGTGTTCTTCAATGGCACATCGATACTGGACAGCACCCTTGGTGATTCCGTATCAGTTGTCGATACAACGGCGCCAGTGATTCAACTGGTGGATGACACGATAACACTGGCTCTAAACGAAGCCTATGTCGAGCCAGGATACACTGCGACAGACAATTACGATGGCGATCTTACTAGCAATGTCACAACATCGGATGATATTGACATCGCGACTGTTGGTACTTATACCGTCACGTATGATGTCACGGATAGCAGCGGCAACGAAGCTGTGCAGGTGACACGTACGGTTATCGTGGCAGATACCATTGCTCCAGTCATCACGCTGAATGGTGATGCCACCGAGAACGTAGAAGCCGGAACACCCTATACCGATGCCGGTGCAACTGCTACTGACAATGTAGATGGGGACCTAACAAGCAGTATTGTTGTCGATAATCCGGTCGATACCGGTGTGCTTGGAACCTACACAGTGACCTATGATGTCACAGATAGCAACGGCAATGACGCTGTACAGGTAACTCGCACGGTTATCGTGGAAGATACAACAGCTCCAGTCATCACCGTGACACCGGAAACGCTTACCATCACCGAGGGGGATACATACACACTACCAACCGTGACAGCTGAAGATAGCTTTGACGGTGATCTGACAGGCAGTCTGAATGTGGGCGGTCAGACACCAGATAACGAAACAGTGGGCACATACGTTGTAACTTACGACGTGGCCGATAGCAGCGGTAACAATGCCGATCAGAAGACTTTCACACTGATTGTGGAAGAAGCTCCTGAAGAAGCAACGATCCTGGGTAACCTGTTATTGCAGGGCCGCTCAGACGCCAGCGGTGATGTGACTGTCGAGTTCTATCAGAGTGGATCTCTAGTGACATCGACCACTGCTAGTGTCGATGCCGCTGGTAATTTCTCGGTAGCCGCTTTGCCTGTCGGCTCGTTTGAAATCGCAGTAAAAGCACCGACTTATCTGCAAGTCGTTGAAGCTGTGTCACTAGTAGATGGTGATAACATCGTCAGTTTCGGTACCCTGCTAGCGGGTGATGCCAACGACGACAACGTCATCTCAGCGTTGGACTTCTCGATTTTGTCAAGTAGTTTCAATCTCTTAAGTGGTGATCCAGGCTACGATGCGCGAGCAGACTTCAATGGCGATGGTTTCATCACTGCAATTGACTTCTCACTCTTGAGTGCAAATTTCAACGTGACTGGTGAAACACCCAGTTCTTAGGACAAGGCTAGGGGTACTACGTTTTGTAGTACCCCTTCTTAGCTGACATGAAACAGCTGTCGACAAGCTATGATCTGGAAGGATCAATTCACATGATCAAAACATCTCAGAAACGTGCTTGGACATTTCTGATCTTAGTGATCTTGACTTTGGGTATTATGGTTAGCGGACCAGTATCAGCCCAGAGCAGTGTCCAACTGGTTGTGACGCCGACAACGTCAAGTGTGGATGTGGGGACAACGTTTACAGTCACCATCGACATAGAAAACGACACCTCGCAGGTGTTCAGTATTGCCGAAGCGCACCTGGATTTCGATCCGAGCATCCTGCAGGTGACGAGCTTGACGGGCACCACAGTGCTACCTGTAGCGCTGGTACCAGCAACCTTTGACAACATAGCAGGCGAGATAGATTACAGCGCGGGGACCTTCTCGAACTTCCCGAACAACGCCTTTACGTTGCTGACCATTGAGTTCGAGGCAGTGGGGGTGGGTACCAGTGCGCTCGACTTCATTGAAGTATTTCCTCGCGATTCTATCGTGGCCGACAATGGTTTGGACCTCACACCAGCAGAAAATCCAGATGGCTCGGTTACGGTCGTGGAACCGGACACGACGGCACCGGTCATCACGCTGGATGGTGCCAATCCACTGTATGTGGAAGCCGGCACCAGCTACAGTGATCCAGGCGCAACAGCCACAGACGATGAAGATGGCGACCTGACAGATGACATTGAGGTCGGTGGCGACACAGTAGATGTGTTCACATTGGGTAGCTACAGCGTGACGTATGATGTGTCAGATAGCAGCGGTAACGCTGCAGCAACGGTCACACGGACGGTCATTGTGGAAGATACGACCGCGCCAGTGATCACGGTGATACCGGAGACGCTGACAATTACCGCAGGCGACAGCTACACGCCGCCGACAGTGACTGCCGAAGACAGCTTCGAAGGCAACCTGAATGGCAGCATCAGTGAAGGTGGGCAGACGCCGAATGCGAGCACAGTGGGTACCTATGTGGTGACCTACGATGTGAGCGACAGCAGCGGCAATGCAGCTACACAGAAGACCTTCACCCTGGTTGTAGAAGCCGCACCGGACACCACGGCGCCGGTCATCACGCTCACGGGCGCAGCGACAGTGTATGTGGAAGCGGGCGGCAGCTACAGCGATCCGGGCGCAACGGCCACGGACGACGTAGATGGCAACCTGAGTGGCGCCATTGTGGTTGGTGGCCAGACGCCCGATCCGAATAGCCTTGGCACATATGTGGTGACGTATGATGTCAGCGACAGCAGCGGCAACGCTGCAGCAACCGTCACGCGGACGGTGATTGTGGAAGATACGACAGCGCCGGTCATCATGGTCGTTCCCGAGAGCCAAACGATCACGGTAGGGGAAAGCTACACGCCGCCAACCGTTACAGCCACAGATAGCTTTGAAAATGACTTGAGTGGCAGCGTGGTTGAAGGTGGCGATACGCCGAACCCGAATGCCATTGGCACGTATGTGGTGACCTACGATGTGAGTGACAGCAGCGGCAATGCGGCTGCACAGAAGACCTTCACGCTGATTGTCGAAGAAGAGAGCGGCGCCAATGTGCTAATGGTGGTCAATGACGCCGACAACAGCATTGAAGTTGGGACGAGCTTCACGGCGGATGTGGAGATCGACCTGTTTGGCAACGCCGAAGCCTTTTCAGTTCAACTGGAAATCACCTACGATCCGACGGTCCTCAGTGTGACAGATGTGACAACCCCGCTGGGACTGACACTGGACCTGGACGATTCGACGCCAGGATTGATTACATTCTCCGGTAGTCCGGGCCTGGGTGTCAGCGAAACATCCGATTTCACTGCGCTACAGATTGAGTTCGAGGCTCTTGAGTTGGCTTCTAGCAGCGATTTGAGCTTCCAGACCAATCCTGATGTGGCCTTTGGCACGCATGTGTTCGAAGGCAGTGAGGCCATCGAGAACGTGATCACAGGTGCGAGTATCAGCGTGGTTGATACGACAGCGCCGATTATCTCGCTGGTGGGTGATACGGTAACCCTGGCACGCAATGAAGCCTATGTAGAACCGGGTTACTCGGCAGAAGATAACTACGACGGAGACATCACGGGTGATGTGGTCGTCAGTGATGATATCGACATCACGACGGTGGGTGCGTATACCGTGACCTATGATGTGACCGACAGCAGCGGCAACGCGGCGGTCCAGGTGACGCGGACGGTGATTGTGGAAGACACGACGGCGCCGGTCATTACGCTGGTGGGTGATGATCCACTCTATGTCGAAGCGGGTGGCACGTACACAGACCCGGGCGCGACAGCTACGGACGATGTGGATGGCAACCTGACCGATGACATTGTGGTCGGTGGTGACACGGTCGATCCGAACACACTGGGCACGTACAGCGTGACGTATGACGTGACGGACAGCAGCGGTAATGCGGCAGTCCAGGTGACGCGGACGGTTATCGTGGAAGATACCACCGCTCCGATCATCACAATTGTCCCCGAGGCGCTGACCATCACCGAAAATGATAGCTACAGTGATCCGGTCATCACTGCCGAAGACAGCTTCGAAGGCAGCCTGCTGGGTAGTGTGATCATCGGTGGCGATACGCCAGATGCCAGTACACCCGGCACGTATATCGTGACCTATGATGTGGCTGACAGTACTGGTAACAATGCCGACCAAAAGACCTTCACGCTGACAGTGACCGCCAACGAGCCACCTGTGGCCAACGCGGGTCCCGATCAAATTGTCACCGATACAGATGACAATAACAGTGAAGACGTCGTTCTGGACGGGACAGGCAGCGCCGATAGTGATGGTGATATCCTCAGCTATGAGTGGCAGGAAAACAGCTTGCCGATCGCTAATGGTGCCAATCCGACGGTCACGCTGGATGTGGGTGTGCATGAAATCACGCTGGTTGTACTGGACAACGATAATGCCACCGCCAGCGATAGCGTCACGATCACGGTTGAGGCGGCACCGGATGCAACCGCACCTGTCATCACACTGAATGGTGATGCCACAGTCTATGTGGAAGCAGGTACCAGCTACAGCGATCTGGGTGCAACGGCAACCGACGATGTGGATGGCAACCTGACAGGTAGCATCCTGGTGGGTGGCGATGCAGTCGATCCGAACACGCTGGGTAGTTACCTGGTGACCTACAATGTGTCAGATAGCAGTGGCAACGCGGCAGCAACCGTGACGCGTACGGTGATCGTACAGGATACGATTGCGCCGGTGATCACAGTCACACCGACGATGGCGACCATCACGGTGGGCGAGAGTTACACGCCGCCAACGGTGACTGCCGAAGACAGCTTTGAAGGCAGCCTGAGCGTTATCGAAGGCGGTCAGACGCCCGATCCGAACACAGTCGGCACGTATGTGGTGACGTATGATGCCAGCGACAGCAGTGGTAATGCTGCCCTACAACAGACCTTCACACTCAACGTCGAAGCTGCGCCGGATACGACCGCTCCGATCATCGCGCTAGTGGGCGAAGATCCGCAATATGTGGAGGCCGGAACCAGCTACAGCGATCCAGGGGCCACGGCCACAGATGATGTAGATGGCAACCTGGCCGATGACATCCTGGTGGGCGGCGATCCAGTCGATCCCAACACGCTGGGAAGTTACCTGGTGACCTACAATGTGTCAGATAGCAGTGGCAATGCTGCAGCAACTGTGACGCGCACGGTCATCGTGCGCGATACGACCGCACCGGTGATCACGGTTACACCTGAGACGCTGACGATCACGGTGGGCGAGAGCTACACACCGCCGACGGTGACAGCTGAAGACAGCTTCGAAGGTAGCCTGAGCGTGGTCGAAGGCGGACAGACACCGGATCCGAACACGGTCGGCGCCTATGTGGTGACGTATGATGCCAGTGACAGCAGTGGTAATGCTGCACTACAGAAGTCCTTCACACTGACGGTACAGGCCGCACCGAACGTGGACCCGGTGGCCGATGCAGGTACCGACCAGACGCTGGTCGCTGCCAATGGCGTCGATAGGCTGGTGAACCTGGATGGCAGTAGCAGCAGCGACAGCGATGGCACAATCGAAAGCTACAGTTGGGTCGAGAACACTGGTGCAATCGCCACCGGACCGACGCCAAGTGTCACGCTGGCTGTGGGTGTCCATACCATCGAACTGACGGTGACGGACGATGACGGTGCGACAGCCAGTGATACGGTTGTCATCACCATCGTTGAACCAGAGCACACGGCACCAATGGTCTTCTCACCAGGTAGCCCGAGCTTCTATGAAGGCCAAACAGTCGCCCTGGTCATCAATGCCTATGATGCCGAAGACGGCACATCGCTGGCCTACGGGGCAACCGGTTTGCCAACAGACCTGAACATCAGTCCGACTACGGGCGAAATCAGCGGCACGCTGGGCTATGACGCCGCCAATACCTACACCGTAACAGTGACTGTCACCGACAGCGATCTCGAGTCGGCATCAACGACCTTTACCCTGGTGGTTGAGGATGTAAATCGTCCGCCAGTTCTGGATCCGCTGCCAGCGATTGGATCTTACAACAGTGGTGAGACCATCGCGCCGATCGCGGTCATCGCAACCGATCCAGACCTGAATAACCTGGTCTACACCGCTGCTAATCTGCCGACGGGCTTGAGCATGGATTCAGCCACGGGCCAGATCTCTGGCACGCTGACGGATGCTTCGGGCACGTTCAACGTCCTGATCGTCGTCACCGATGATGGCAATCCGCCGATGAGTGATACAACGAGCTTCACATGGACGATTGGTGAAGCGCCAAACATGCCGCCAGTAGCCGATGCAGGTGAAGATCAGACGGTCCTCGATGCGGAAGAAGATGGCGAACTGGTCCAACTGAACGGCAGTGGCAGCAGCGACAGCGACGGCAGCATCGTCAGCTATGTCTGGACAGAAGATAGTACTCAGATCGCAACTGGTGAGATCACCAGCTTCACCTTCCCAGTTGGAACCCATACTGTGGTTCTGACAGTGACCGACGACGATGGCGCGACCGATACGGATGAGGTCATTATCACCGTCAATGCCCCGGCGAACGAACCACCAGTGGCCGATGCCGGTGCAGACCAGACAGTGGTGGATGCGGAAGAGGATGGCGAACTGATCCAACTGGATGGCAGCGGCAGTACAGACAGCGACGGTAGCATCGTCAGCTATGTCTGGAGCGAAAGCGGCAGCCAGATTGCAACCGGCGAGATCACCAGCTTCACCTTCCCAGTTGGGACGCATACCGTGGTTCTGACGGTGACCGACGACGATGGCGCTACTGATACGGATGAGGTCATCATCACGGTCAACGCGCCCGCCAATCAGGCACCGACTGCCAATGCCGGTGCAGACCAGACGGTCGAAGACACTGACAATAGCGGCAGTGAATCGGTGACGCTGGATGGCAGTGGCAGCACCGATAGCGATGGCAGCATTGCCAGCTATGTCTGGAGCGAAAGTGGCAGCCAGATTGCGACCGGTGCGACACCGACAGTGGACCTGAGTGTGGGGATCCACACCATCACACTGACGGTGACCGACGACGATGGCGCAACCGCAACCGATGAGGTGGTCATCACGGTGGAAGCCGGTGTGGTCAACCAACCGCCGGTGGCGGACGCCGGTGCAGACCAGACGGTTGAAGACAGCGACAACAGCGGCAGCGAAGCCGTGACGTTGGATGGGTCGGCCAGTAGCGATCCTGAAAATGGTGCACTGCGCTACATCTGGACAGCGACCGGCTTGACGATCCCAGAAGGGCAGACGGTTACCTTTGACTTCCCGGTCGGTACGACCGAAGTCACGCTGACAGTCATCGACCCTGAAGGGGCTGATGCGACCGATACGGTCAGCATCACAGTCAACGCAGCGGCCAACCAACCACCGATCTCCAACGCGGGTCTCGACCAGACCGTGTCGGATGCCGACAACAGCGGTAGTGAAGCCGTCACGTTGGATGGCAGTGGTAGCAGCGATGTGGATGGCACGATCACCAGCTACAGCTGGAATGAAGGTGGCAGCGAAATCGCCACCGGTGTCAACCCGACCGTCAATCTGAGTGTCGGCACGCACAACATCACCCTGATCATCAGCGACGATGATGGCGCTGTGGCCTTCGATACCGTGGTCATCACGGTAGAAGCGGGTAGCAGTGGACCGAGCCGTGTGACAGAGGGACTGTTGGCCCTATACGAGTTCAATGAGAACGGTGGCAACATCGTGACCGATACCAGCGGCAGTGGCGCACCGCTCAACCTGACCATCGCCAACACAGGCAACGTCGGTTGGGGTGCGGGTACGCTAACGGTCAACAGCAACACGCTGATCAGCTCAAGTGGGCCTGCCGACAAACTCAACAATGGCATCATGGCCAGCAGCGAACTGACGTTTGAAGCCTGGGTGACCACGGCCAACACTAATCAGTTTGGTCCAGCACGCTTGATGACGATCTCGTCCAACCCAGACTTGCGCAATGCCACGCTGGGTCAGACAGGGACCGCTTACAATGGCCGCGTCCGTAGTACAACGACGACCAACAATGGTGTTCCCACGCTGACGACGCCAAGTAACCTGGCGAGCACAAGTCTCAAGCATGTGGTCATGACGCGCGACACGAGTGGCATCATCCGCATCTATGTGGATGGCAGCCTGGTGGCATCGCAGAACAACGGGGGCCTCCTGACCAACTGGAATACCAGTTATGCCTTCGCGCTGGCCAATGAGTTAAGTGGCAACCGTCCATGGTTGGGTACCTTCCACTTAGCAGCCGTCTATAATCAGGCCCTGAGTGGTGCTGAAGTTCAGCAAAACTACGATGCGGGTGCCGATGGCGGTTCGGGTGGACCGATCAACCAACCACCAACCGCCAACGCCGGTGCTGACCAGACGGTCACTGATACGGACAATAGCGGTAGTGAAGCGGTGACGCTCAATGGTTCGGGTAGCACCGATCCTGACGGCAGCATCGTCAGCTACAGCTGGACGGAAAGTGGCATCCAGATCGCAACGGGTGCCACCCCGACCGCCAACCTGAGTGTGGGCACGCACAACATCACGCTGATCGTCACCGACGACGATAGTGCGACGGCCTTCGATACCGTCGTGATCACAGTGGAAGGTGGGGTAACCAACCAGCCACCGATCGCGAATGCGGGTCCTGACCAGACCGTCACTGATACTGACAACAGCGGCAGTGAAGCGGTCACGCTCAACGGCGCTGGCAGTACGGATAGCGACGGCACGGTCGTCAGCTATATCTGGAACGAAAGTGGTAGCCAGATCGCCACAGGAGTTAACCCGTCAGTCGATCTGAGCGTGGGCACGCATAACATCACGCTGATCGTCACTGACGATGATGGCGCGACGGCCTTCGATACGGTGGTCATCACGGTGGAAAGTGGAGCAACCAACCAATCACCTGTGGCCGACGCTGGTCCTGACCAGACAGTCGAAGATGGCGACAACAGTGGGTCGCAATCGGTGACGCTGGATGGCTCTGCCAGCAGCGATCCTGAGGGTGGGCTGCTACGCTACATCTGGAGCGCAACCGGTGTAACCATCCCAGAAGGGGCGATTGTCGCCGCCGAGTTCCCGGTGGGCACGACTGAGGTCACGCTGACCGTGATCGACCCCGAAGGGGCGCAGGATACCGATACGGTTTCCATCACTGTGACTGCGGGCGCAGGCAACCAATCGCCTGTGGCCAATGCTGGAGCGGACCAGACCGTTCAGGATGCTGACAACAGCGGCAGTGAAGCGGTTGCACTCAATGGCGGTGGCAGTAGCGATCCCGATGGCACCATCGCCAGCTACAGCTGGAATGAAAGTGGCAGCGAGATCGCCACGGGTGCCAATCCGACCGTCGACCTGATTGTCGGCACACACAACATCACATTGATCGTGACCGACAATGAGGGGGCAACCGCCTTCGACACAGTCGTGATCACGGTGGAGACCGGTAGTACCGGACCGGATCGCGTGAGCGATGGTCTATTGGCGCTGTACGAGTTCAATGAGAATGGTGGCAGCACCGTGACCGATACCAGTGGGGCGGGGACACCCCTGAACCTGACGATCTCGAATACGGGTAATGTCACCTGGAACCCAGGCGCCCTGACGGTCAATAGCAACACCGTCATTCAATCGAGCGGTCCGGCGACCAAGATCATCAACGCCGCACGCTCTAACAATGCGATCACGCTGGAGGCCTGGATCCAATCGGATGATCTCACGCAGGGTGGCCCAGCCCGTGTCGCGAGTATCTCCGGCAATCCGTCCAACCGCAACATCACACTTGGGCAGGGGCTGTGGGGCACGCAACCACTCGATGTCTATGACATGCGCTTACGGACACGCTCCACCGGCCATAACGGCGTGCCGTCAGTATCGACACCTGCGGGTTCAGCCACGACCAACCTGACGCATGTGGTCATGACCCATGCGCCGGATGGCACATCGACGATCTATGTCAACGGCGTAGCGCTGGCGAGTGGCCAGCAAGGAACGGACCTGGGCAACTGGGATACATCCTTCCCGATGGTTCTGGCTAACGAACCGACAGGAGATCGGCCCTGGTTGGGGACCCTCCACCTGGTGGCCGTCTATGATCGGGCCCTGACGAGTGCTGAAGTCACCCAGAACTTCTCATCTGGCGCTGACTAAGACTTCGTCAAAGGCAACTGTAATAGTATCAAAAACGGGGAGCCAATATTGGCTCCCCGCGACTGTGTTGATCACTTAACTAACAGGCCAATAATATGAAACGTAGAACAATGCGATCTTTACGCCTCACTGTTTTCGCCATATTGGTGGCTAGCATCTTGACATGGGTTAGCCCAGTTCCTACTTTGGCAGCGGATCCTTTTACATGTGAGGATACCGTGCGTATTATGCCAACTGGTGACTCATTGACCCTCGGATATGCTTCTGGTGTCACAGATGAAGGCGATCAAATAGCCTATCGAAAGACACTTTATGACAGCTTAGTTGCACAGGGCCGCCAGTTTGACTTCGTAGGTCTATATAGCGCAGGCTACAATTACGCTGGCTTTGATCCCGATCATACAGGTATCGCTGGTTGGAATGTACAGCAGATCGAGATAAGTATTTATGATTGGTTGGAAGCGACCACACCAGATATTGTGCTACTTCATGCTGGGACCAACAATGTCAATCCCACTTTCGTTAATAACTACAATCGTCTACTAAATTACGTGGATGATTATGAGGCTAATTACGGCGTTGATGTTACTGTAATTGTCGCGCTCATTATCAACCGTGTTAATAATTCTGATCCTGTGCGTATTCAAAGAACAATCGACTTCAACGCAGGATTAGAGACGCTCGTCAACAATCGTATTGCCAACGGTGACGACCTAATCCTCGTGGATATGGAGCACGATGCAGGTATCATCTACGAATACGAATCTGACGGCGGTGACTTCTATGATCTAGATGCTGGCGGAATACATCTGGCACCATCTGGCTATAACAAAATGGCTGCGGTCTGGGAAAGTGCGCTCCTACCTCTACTGCCGGATTGCTCCAATCCTACCAATAGCTCACCGACGGCTGATGCTGGACCTGACCAGACTGTGGTCGACACAGATGATAATGGCAGCGAAATCTTATTCTTGGATGGTCGCGCAAGCACCGATAGTGATGGTTCGATAGTCCAATATAGCTGGGCAATTGACGGCACAGAAATCACCACGGGCGATCTAGCGTCGTACAACTTTGCTGTTGGGACTTATGCTGTGACTCTTACCGTAACCGATGATGTCGGTGCAACTGACACTGATGAGGTCACCATCACTGTAGTGTCTGCGCCACCAGAAGCCACGTTGCAAGGCACACTCTCGCTAGAAGGACGTAGTGACTATAGCGAGAGCATCACCGTCGATTTGTATGATAATGGTGTGCTAGTCACATCAAAGCCTACGAGTGTTGATGCTTCCGGAAACTTTGCTGTCTCTGGGTTGCCAGTCGGCCCTTATGAAATTGTCGTGATCGCACCGACCTATTTACAGGCAGTCGAAACAGCTACATTGGTGGATGGTAACAACACGATTGATCTTGGCACGTTGCTCGCCGGGGATGCAAACGGTGATAATCTCGTAGGTGCACTAGACTTCTCAATCCTGGCTAGCACCTATAACTTGTCAATAGGGCAGACGGGGTATGATGAACGCGCCGATTTCAATGGTGATGAGCTTGTCTCTGCGCTTGATTTCTCACTGTTAGCGAGTAACTACAATGTCGCTGGAGAAGATCCAAGCGAGTAAGTCCTTCGTGAAGAACGATGATAACTTTCATAAGTAGTATCAATATGCAGGGTGCTGTCATCTGACGGCACTCTTTTTATTTTGTAACGCTGACGGGCAAGTACCCAAAGTTTGAAGGTCGTTGACTGAGAAAGCCTTGCTTGTAAAAAAAGCAGGTAGCCTCCTGACCCCGCTTTACTCGAGATAATCGTTACAACGCTGAGCCATAAACTCATTACCCGACACCAATTTGAAAATCCAGGCGGAAAGTGCTTAGTTAGCTTTGGATCATTTCAATCTTGTCGACTCAATCTCTTTCAATCAGATTGTTATCATTACCTCGCGAAATATTTAATAATTGTTATAATTTATACATACTAAATTTGAGCCAAGGTCCATTATGAGACGCTTTAAGCTATTGATGAGGTGGCTTCCTCATCCTTTTTTGGTTGTCATTGCGATTGGTGGATTAGAACTACTCGGTATACGATTCATTGATTACCTCAATCAAAGACGACAAATCGAAGAACACAAACGAGCGTTGATCATACAAATGAGAAACTCCAATAGAGACGTTGCGATGGAGGCAATTAGGCAACTGCGAGCCCACGGCTATTTAGACCGTTTGGCAAACACAGACTTGGTCAACGCCAATCTTCGGGAAGCAGATATGACGCTCGCCAATCTCCGTGGTGCAAACTTGGAAAATGCTAATCTGGAAGGTGCTAACCTTCAAGGCGCAGATATGGCATGTGCTAATCTCCAGAGTACAAATCTAAATCGCTCAAATTTGCGAGGAGTGGACTTGCGGGGGACCAATCTAGAGGGGGCGAACTTAAAGGAAGCCAATCTCGAAGGTGCCATTTTGAATAATACCAATCTCAAGAGAGCTGATATGAGTTATACCAACCTGCAAGGAGCATTCTTAATTGGCAATGATCTTGAAGAAGCAAGCTTGGATGAATCCAACTTAGAAATGGCGCATTTGTATAAAGCCTCGCATCCTCAAGCCAAAGATCCCGATGCGATTATATTACCTGATGGTAGCCTTTATGCTGACGGGCGTGATCTGCGCGAATTTACAAATCCCAAAGAATGGCAAGTAGTACAGGCAAGCGAGCTTGATGAGAGATAAAGGATTACAGGTGATCTGTACTCCAAAGAACTGGCTCTGGTGCGAATGACGCTGGCTATACCCTTTGTGCTTGAGATATTGGACCCTGGAATATGGTCTCTGCCGTTGTTCACTATTAAGCTGTTTTTGGGTTTCATCTCCATATGCCAACGATCTGCAACCTGAAGGACTTGAGGAGCACCGGATGTGATGCCATTTGCATACTTTCTGAGACATCTACTTCTAGTAGTCCAATCAAGTGACGTTCGACATACTCGCAAAGTGACCCCAGAGGAGGGGAGTTCATGCTTGAAGTAATGTAATGCAGTTACAATGGGTATGTATGATTTCAGCTTGAAGCGCGGGATGGACCGGTTGCCTAAAAAATCGATTATTGCTCTTATCAGTTTAATGTTCCTCACAACCTTAACAGTGCTAGCTCAGTCTGTGCCCAATGTAAGTGTGTTTTCTCAGGCGCAGGGTATCCGAGCGAATGACCACTTGGGCATGCCTGATATGACAGTTGAGAGTCGGCTCGATACGATCGATATGAATCCAGGCGACGGGATTTGCGCCGATTCCGCGGGTAAGTGCACCCTGCGCGCTGCAATAATGGAATCGAATGCGTTGCCGCTGACTCAGACAATCTATGTTCCGGCAGGAACCTATCTTCTGACCATTCGTGGAACAGACGAAGATGATAGCCTAACTGGCGACCTCGATATTAGCGACACAGTACTTATCATCGGGGATGGTCAAAATGAAACCATTGTTGATGCCAACGGTCTAGACCGCGTATTTCATATTACTGATTACAAGACTGAATTAGAACGTCAACGCTACGGGTTTGATATGCCACAGTTAAGTAATATGACTATTCAGGGCGGCAATGCGCCTTACGGGGGTGGCATCCTTGTTGATCTAAACGATCAAACATTATTCAGGCATGTAACATTACGAGATAACTACGCATATGGTCAGCATCCTTGTGGCCAGAGTGCAGGCGCGGCGTTGTATTCTACAGGATACCTTGCTCGCTTAAATTACAGTGACATTAGCGAGAATCGAACACCCAGCACAGATTTGGTAACCCAGTATGGTGCTTTGGGTGGTCATATTGATCTAAACGTTACATCAGTTGTGAATAATGAGACCGATTGGGCTGTTGTCTTTGACGATAATATCTGCAATGATGTCTATGATGCAGGCAGTGTGTACCAGTCTTTAATAGCTAACAATCGTGGTGGTGCCATATACGCAAATAACTTCATTTCTGTCAATGATTCCACAATCACGAACAATGCGGTTGGCGTTGTTATCGACCATCCTCATTCGGCTACTAGAGATACTTATATTTGGAAATCAACGATTGCAGACAACGGTCTATTTGGTATTAAGTTCGGGCAAGCTACTGGTCTAGATATTGATACCTCAATCGTATCGGGACACGTACAGGATTGCGACACGGGTATTTATTTGAATTTCCTGGTAGTTGCTGATGGGGGTGACAATCTCTTCGGCGATGCATCATGCACGACTAGGGATCCAGATACATTTAGAAATACCGATCCCCAATTACTTCCCTTAGCGGATAATGGGGGTTATACGATGACCAGGGCAGTTGCTCCAACCAGTCCTGCCATTCTTCCTCATCCATTTTGTCTACGTGGAGATCAGCGGGGTCCTGTGCCATACACGGGACAATGCACAATAGGGGCGTATGAAGCTAAAAATGGTGGCACAGATTTCCCGCCTTTTGTGTACTGGAAACCTAATGGGCCAGAAGATATGGAAACGCCAGACTCAATTCCGGTGGCGTTATCAAAATATCTTTACGTCACCTTTAATCTTCCCATGTACGATCCTCCAGGCCATTCGGATCCCTACGATATAACCAACCCGATCAACTACTTGATGGTGATGACGGGTACGAATGCTGGTTTTCAATCGGTCGCATGCGGTGGAACTGTATTGACCCATGAAATTGCTGTACCGATTGTCGATGTAGTCTACGGTGAACCCTGGCCCGTTGGCTTTGCTGATACGGAAACATCCCATTTTTTTGGTTCACAACTATTTATCGAGTTTGATGCACAAACTGTTGGCGGTAATGAATACTATCTGCCTGGTGGCGACTATACACTCTACATTTGTGATGATGTTAGAAACTCGAACGGCATTCGCTTAGATGGAGAAGTCGACCGATTCTCTGGTACACACTATGTTTATCATTTCACCAATACCGTAGTGCCCAAACCTCAGGTGTTCCAGATTGACACTTATGATACCGATACCCAATCAAGCTCGACTATCTTCCCCAATTCAGAACCGCTCAATTTATCATCTGCTGTAGACGGCTTTGAAATCCAATTCTCCGTTCGTATGGACGGTTACACGCTCATTGATTCAAAAAATGTGCAACTCATTCAAGGTGGAACGAACCACAGCATCGAAACCAGTACATGTGACACCCTCAGTGGTGATGATGCCTTAATACCGTTTTCACTTATGGAACCGGGCCATTATCATAATGTTTTCACAGATCAATGGACGCCGTTTGCACCGTTTAATCATCTCAGACTAGCGTTTGCCCAACCGTTATCAGCCAATTCTTATCGCTTGCTGCTCTGTGACGATATTCTCAGTTGGGAACACATTCCATTCGATGGCGATAGCAATAACAATCCTGGTGGTAGTTTTGCACTAGATTTTGGGGTTGATGGCGTACAACCAGAGTCCCTTCCGATCCCATCAGCGCCCACGCTTATCGACTACTCGGATGTCTTAGTTGCTATGAGCCTTCCTGCGATCGACGATCTGGCAACATCAACAGTTATTCAAGTCGAACGCACGACGGCTGAGACGCCTGTCCTTGTGGATAGCGTCGATGCGGGTACAACGTCCTTTGTTGACAGTAATCTGACTTGTGAAACTGACTACCGCTATCGCATCCGCCTGTATGATCCTGTCGAAGCGAATTTCAGTGAGTGGTCTGGCTATTTGGATGTGACAACTGCCCGGTGCTCGGCGACATTACAGCATACGTTCGGCCTATACAAAGAAGGTCAGTGGTTATTCTACGCGGTTGACGGTAATCAGCGCGATGATGTGCGCTTTGCATATGGTCCATCCGAGATGGGGTGGACAGCACTTGTTGGTGATTGGAATGGTGATGGCAAGCCCGGTATTGGCCTTTACAAAGATAGCGTATTTATGTTGCGTGAGCTTGATGGCGAAAATGTCGTCGACCGCACATTCAATTTTGGACCTACCTCTAATGCCACTCCCATCGTCGGCGATTGGGACGGCAATGGTACGGATACGGTTGGTGTCTTTGACAGTGGCACATTCCACCTAAGAAATAACAATAGCGTCGGCCTCGCTGATTTGGTCTTCAGTCTCGGCACCTCATCTAGCACACCGTTAGCTGGTGACTGGGATGGTGACGGCACGGATAGCGTTGGCTATTTTGAAAACAATACTTTCTATCTCGCTTCAAGTGGGACAACGCCCGATATCTATACATCATTCGGTTTTGGTCCATCTGGTTGGGCTCCTGTTTCCGGGGATTGGGATGGCGATCTGTTCGATAGTATCGGCCTGTACAACAATGGACTCTGGCGTCTGCGGAATAACAACTCATCCGGTGTAGTTGACTATGGTTTTAGCTATGGCGATCTTGCTAGCGGCTGGCAACCGTTATCCTTCGAGGGTGACACGAGCATACTTAATCGGCTCTTCGCAGCCACAGTGCCGACGCCGCGTGTGCCTGTCATTCCCGGACCGGATCAACCTCAGTCATCTGGCCTTGGCCAACTGACATGGACACGCGAGTTTGTCAATCTTCGGGGCACAGGATGCCCAATGGGACCTTTCAGTGCCTTAGAATGCGCAGATTGGTATTTCAGAGCAATTAGTTTACCGAGTACCAGCAGCAGTTTCAGTTTTGTTGGGATTGATAACTATATTGCTTATCCCTATGTCTCGAAAATGTGGGCTGCTCCAGGTGCTGAAAATCTGGATTATGATCTTACAGCTGGACGCTGGACGGCAACCACATCATTGGTAGGCTCACTATCTGAGGGCGCTCAGATCACGCCCGGGATCTATGAATTGCATACCAAGAGCGATGATGGCGTTCGACTGCGCTATGAGGTCGCTAGCGGGTCCTGTATGATCCCATCTACACCGACCACGCTATTCCCCCTAGCAGGACAATACTGGAACATCATCGACAACTGGACGCATCACGGAACAATTTTAGACACGGGACGTATCAAGCTGGACTCAGGCTGCTCCTACCTATTCGAACTACAATGGTTCAATGGGGCAGGATCTTCAACCATCATGCTTGACTACGGCGAGAGCGATAATCCCTACGTGACACCCACGAATACCCCGCCAGCTACAATATCCGTATATACGCCGACACGGGCGCCTTCATCGACTCCTATTGCCTCCCTCACACCAACCCTTACTCGTACGTTGACGTATACGCCATCGCCGACGCCAAGTTCAACCTTATCGCCGTCGACCATAACGCCCACACCAAGTGATACCCCTGAGCCATGAGGTTAACTGATATTATGCAGTGCGAATCCAACAATTCGGCTGGGTTGATATTTCCCAAGTGCGGGTATTAGGTAACCAATCTTCATAAAGTTAGGCCATGCAAAGGGCGGCAATAGCCGGTTGCAGTATTTAGATTTCCTGGACGACTTCTTTGATGAGAGTGGGGGAGACGGTTGCGAAAATTTCCTATCCGCTCAAAGCCTATTTATATGAACGTTTTTTGCACTCCAAATTCTAGACTTTTTCAACGCCTCCTCCCATATACGACACTTTAGTGACAGACTGATCTGATGACTTACAATGGACAGAGTATAAGCGTTGCTTTAGAGAATAAAATACAAGAAGTAGTCATTTGCTGGTTACACTCAATCAATTGCTCGACTCTATGACCACACGACATCCTGATTCATGCGATTGAATAACTGCGTCAATGACTTGCTGTACTTTGTAGCCTTCAAAGAATCCGGGAGTTATTGTCTGATCATTAATAATGCTATTGATAAACAATCGTACCCCAACTGGGTTATTCTTCATAAAATCATCGAATATAAGGGATGTTGATTCGTTTATACGATTGTCTGAGAGACTCTGTTGTGTATTCACAGATAATTGCACTGGGGTGTTATCGGGTAACCACTCAGTCTGGATTGTACCCTTTTGACCATATAATCCGATCTGTACTTGCATCGGATTATCAATAACATGAGCCGTCGCAGTAATCAAGAATTGTGCGTGAACTCCACTCTCAAATTCTAGGATGATGTGTGCGGTGTCATTCGCTGAGCTATCTGTACGTTTTCTCGATACATCAAAGCCAAGGTGGCCCGTGACGGCAACAATATCACCAAACAACCAGTACGCCATATGGATCAAATGTGAGCCGAGATCTCCTAAGATACCTGTGGCACGATTGGCATCAAAACGCCACATATAGTCATCACTTCTTGCATATTCTGCAAACCAATTGAAGGTCGCATGATAGACTTTGCCAATATAGTCATCATCTAGCAGTTGTTTGATGCGCTGTACATTTGGAAACCAATGGTGCGTATACATCACCATGTGTTTAACACCTATAGCCTCTGCTTTATTGAGCATTTCAAAGGCATGGTCGACATTGAGTGCAATAAGCTTCTCACATGAAATATGTAATTCGGCATCGAGTGCTGCCATAGTCATTTCGTAATGTGTATCATCAGGCGTGGCAATAACGATTGCATCAAGATTCGCATGTTGGATCATTTTTCGATAGTCGGTGTAAACCTGCGGGCTGCTATACTTCTTCGCCATTTCATTCGCTCGATCTTGATTCCGACCACAAACAGCTATCAGGTTTGCGCATTGATGTTGGTGCCGAACAGGTAAAAATACGAGTTCAGACCGCCAACTTGTACCAATAACGCCAATATTCACATTTTCAACCATTTGAGACTCCTCTGATTACAAGACGAGATTATTTCGATCACTTAAGATTCAGCTGTTAAGGATAATTCTTGACCATCATGTATGAGCTTTTCGTAGCGCGTGTATTGAGTTTCAACAACCATGCCAACACCTTCATATAATGAGACTGCATTTGTCAAACTTTTAGCATCTAATTCCAGAGTCACGCACTTTGTCCCCCGCTTCCAATATGTACTAAAGGTTGTTTGGAGTAATGCTCGTGCTAATCCGCGACGCCGAAGAAATCGACGTTCTTCAGCTCTTCTAGAGTCCACGGCTCATACAAGGTATAATAGATAATGTGATCTTGGTCCTTATACCTCGTTCATTCAATGGTCTTGTTGCTTTCTCTTTTTGCGAATACGGGTCTTATATAGGGCCAATAAGTTTATCCGAATCTCGATGTACGCAGTCTGCCAGGATGTAACACGCAATAACATCACATGTGGACCTAGGACCAGGGGCAAGCTGCTGATGTCATGGGCTTCTCCCTTGCTGAAAATTGTCGGTAGCGAGGTTGCACAGAGTGCACAGATATAGGTCGACGTTTGTTTGCGATCCGTAATCTGGCAGGGCGGTGCAAAAAACCAGGACAGCAAACTTAAGGAGGATTGGAGTGACGATAACGCGCGATTAGCAAAAATACAAACAGAAGTCATACTATACACCAGTAGCCAGTGGAAGTATGGTAGCCGCTCAGGTCACAGAGCCAGTGATAATTTAGACGCTAAATATGTCGGTTAGCTTTTGCTGCCATTCGACTTCAGGCGATAACCAGATAATAAACTGGGATTCCATCATATTTTCGCTACCAAGATGTCGCTCACTAGCCGCGAGTGCACTGCTGGCAGCGGGCAACTGTAGCAACCAGCTCGGCCTACGTGGAGTGCGTTCAAGTATTACAGCCAGTTGAACAACCTGACTGTACTGACCGCGTTGTGCCAAATGCGGTAGTAGCAGGGTTGCTGTAATCAGCGCCTGAACTTCCGCATTCAGTGCTTGCAACTGCTTAATATGGTCCAGCAGGGCCACCGGAGCAGGGAGGCTCTCCCCTGTGACAAATTGCAGGTAATCACGGCAGGCTAGCACAAGCGGATCCTGTTCTGAATCCGCATCTGAGCCAAGCTGATGCAGGACAACTCTGGCTTCCTTGAGATCATTCACCAGCAGTGCTTCATAGAACTTCTGCGACAGCAAATAGCGTACAATTCCCCGGTTCTGTGCCCAACGGTAGTAGGACAGACTTCTTTCACGGTGACGGGCTGTTGCTTCAAAATCGCCCAGACCAAAGCAAACTACACTTGCAAGTTGTGTCAGGCCACCGACCATCTCACGATCCTGTGAAACGTCCTTGAGTGATAGTGCCTCATTGAGGAGTTTTAGTGCAGTTTCAGAATTCCCTTTGTGCCATGCCAGCCATGCCCGACGATGCAGCACCATTGCTGAAAGGATCGTGTCTTGAACATGCTCATTCAAGCGGTTACACCGCTGCCAATGATCCAACGCACTTGGATCATTACCAAGCAGGTGCGCCACACAGCCCAGTTGGTAGTGAGCAGCAGCCATACTCCAGGCATCTTCACAGACGGTGGCGACATCCAGCGTCCTTTGCCCCGTCGCAAGGGCGGCCTGGAACTGGCCAGTTTCGCGCTGTTGCAGGCCCAGTTCGAGCAGCCCGATGATCGCTCGTTCAGGCGCATCGAGCGCAAACAAACGCTCGACAATATACTGCAAGGTGTCTGTATCATCATCTACATTGATGTTGCCTTTGCTGATGTTGCCTTTGATATGGATATACCGTGCCTGCAATTCAAGCGCGAAGCGTGGATCGGCAGCACTGAGGTCTGCGCTGGAAAGTGCCTCGCCAAAAGCATCCATTGCTTCATAAAACAGAGAGCGTCGCCACGCCAGCAGGTGCAGGGACTTTAACATGCCTTCCAGGCTATGCCAGTCGCGCGCATCCAGGGCGCATCGCCAGGCAGTGAGCAGATGCGGCCACTGGTTTTCGAGCACATCCAGGGATTCGACGTCAGGGATAAGGTGTGGCTCCAATCGAGAAGCCAGCTTCACATAGTAGTTCACGAAGCGCTGGGCTGCCGCTGGATAGCTGCCGCTGGCCTCAAGCTGGGCCAGCGCATGCCGCTGCACTAGAGGGTGTAGTTTGCCTTGTCCAGGTTGCACGATTTCGACCAGGCCGCGCTGAATAAATCCTTGCAAAACCGATTCTGATATTTCAGCTATGGTCTGCGCGGCCTGAAGTTCAAATACGCCTGTAAACAGGCCGAGATGTGCGAAACGCTCGCGTTCAGCATCATTCAGGTCAGCGGTCATGGCCTGAATCACAGTTTCCACACTGCGCTGGCGTTCAGGAATATCAACGCTGTCGCTAGCGAGAAAGTCAACAGCTGCTTCGACTTGCCGCGCGATCTTTGCCAGGGGCAAACGCAGTAAGCTGCGGGCTGCCAGATTAAGCGCCAGTGGCATACCCTCAACCATACGGCAGATACGTGCAATATTCTGAATATCGACATCAGTAGGATACCAACGTACGTTGACTTGTTGACCCATCTGCACAAAATACTTGACGGCGTCATAGCTCAGCGCATTATCAGCGCCATCATCAGCCGGATAGAGTAGGCCCCTGACCAGATACGTCGCTTCACTGTTTAATCCCAATCGAGTTCGTGAGGTCACCAGCAGTTGCAGGCGCGGCGCACGTTCCAGAAGCGTCAGCATCACAGGCATGTGCGTAACAAGATGTTCGGCGTTATCCAGCACCAGCAACATACGATACTGACCGATGTGCGTCGCAATGGTATCCAGCAAATCTCGATCACTGATAGAACTGCCCACTGTTCGCGCCAGTGCCAGTAGCAAATCTTCCAGCGCGTGCAGAGGTTGTAGACGCACGAGATAGACCCGTTCTTCAAATATCGGCAGCATTGCCCGAGCCACATGAAGTGCCAACCGCGACTTACCCACGCCGCCGATACCAATTAGCGAGATCAAACGCGGAAAACGCGCGCGCAGTAGGTCGCTTAACGTTCGGACATCCTCACCGCGACCGACAAAGGGCAGTATATCTGACGGGAGATTGGGAACGGGAAATGTGGTTTCAGGCGCTGTGAATCGCTCCACAACAGCCGCAGCCGCCTTGCGTTTGTTGCTCTC
Organism: Anaerolineaceae bacterium; assembly: GCA_002699585.1. Classification (GTDB taxonomy): domain Bacteria; phylum Chloroflexota; class Anaerolineae; order Aggregatilineales; family Phototrophicaceae; genus Phototrophicus. The sequence goes on from PABP01000027.1 coordinate 118,094, forward strand.
GTCTTGAAGCTGGAGCTTACTGTAAATCTGGCGTGTGTACCACTTGACCGTGGCCGATGATATTGAGAACTGTTCGGCAATCTCTGCGTTATTCAAGCCCTGGCCAATGCCGCGCAGGATATCCCATTCGCGGTCAGTCAGCTCCTCAATTACCTGATGAAGTTGAGCCATGACCTCTCCTTACATTCCTTCTTAGTATAACCACGTTTTGCAGCCCACCAACGACCAATTCACTACCTGATTCACGCCCTGAGGGATGGTGTCGGTAGCTACCGGATCGGATAGAGTGAAACGAAAATCTTGTTGAAAGGAAAGCAGCATGAAAAGTCTTATTCGTTGCATTCTTGTTCTCCTCCTCCTCGCATCCGTAGTTCCCACACTCGCCCAGCAGGGTGGCGACGGCAATCAGGGAAACGGTGCGACCTTCCTTGAAAATATTTTCGGTGGTTTTTCGTTGGGTTTACCCGATGGCCCTGGCTGTGCTTCAGGTTTTCAACCGGGCGACACACCGCAGGAGTGGATCCGCATCAGCCCGAACGGCGACTTAACGGTGCATGTGGTGGATCACACCGTGACAGTTCGCTTCTGGGAAGCCGGTGCAACCGAGGACGATGTGTGGATCGGCCCGGGAAGGCTGACACTGCACTACACAGCCGATGATCAGTCCGAGCAATTCAACTGGCGTGTAACAGGAGCCGTCACAAACGCGCTAACCGGTGAAACCCAGGACGCGGTGTGTCATGTCATCGTGGGTGGCAACAATGTTCTGAAGAAATTCGACCTCGAACTGATCGGCGGTTGATCTGGCATACGCAGACCCACCTCGTTTGTGGAGGCTGTGAACGATCACAAATTGTTGTGTGCCAGATAGCAGCGCTTTTGCTCTGCTATCTGGCACACAAGTAAATAGGAGACTATCATGAAATATACTCGCTTTGTCATAGTTCTGGTACTAATCGCCCTGTTAACAGGTGCAGTCACAAGCACCGCTCAAGAAGACGCTCCGGCACGCTCTGGCCTGCGTCCCGACGCCCCAACTTATGCTGTACGTGGGCCTCACCCGGTCGGGACAATGGAGATGGACTTGCCAAATGAGGAACGCCCCGCGCCCGTAACGATCTGGTATCCGGCGATCAACCCGGAAGGGCAGGCAGAGGAACATACCTATCCCGTTGTCTATCCACCCGTTCTGCCAGCTATGGAAGCCTATGGTAGGGCGCTATTTGAAGCAGAGCCTGATACCCAAAATGGTCCTTATCCTCTGGTGATATGGTCGCATGGATTTAGCAACATCCGCATGGGTAATACCGTTTTCGTTGAACATCTCGCATCATGGGGGTTCGTCGTGATTGCGCCCGATCACCTGGACATGACCGTATCCACTATGATGAACGAGCCTGCCACATTCTACACGATGTACTATACGACGCCCCGTGACGTGAGCTCGGCGATTGATTTTGCCGAAGACATCAATGCAGACGGTATCATGTCTGGCATGATCGATATGGAGAACATCGCTGCATCTGGACATTCGTCTGGTGGCTTCACGGCATTGCAAGCAGGTGGGGGACAACTTGATTTGGCTGGATTAATCGCCAACTGCGAAACGCTTGAGGGCGCAAGTTTCGACTGCCCAATCGCCGTACCAAATTCTGACGAGCTAGCGGCCCTTTACGGTCTCAACGAAGTGTCAAGCGGATTACTGCCATCACTCGGCGACGATCGTATTGATGCCCTTGTACCTCTGGCAGGTGACCAATTTTTCTTCGGTGAAACAGGCTTGAATTCTGTAACTGTGCCAACACTCTACATGGTCGGTACATATGATCAATTCGTTCCAATTGAGGATTCGCGCAATGGTTTCGCCACACTAGGGAGTGATGTCGCTTATATGGTTGAATTCGATTACGCAGGACATGGGCTATTTTCGGATACTTGCGAACGCTTCCCAACAATGGCTGAGTTTGGTTTCTACGATCTGTGCGCCGAAAAGGTGTGGGATAAGCTACGTGCCCATGACCTCATCAATCACTATGGGATGGCCTTCCTGCTGTGGCAGTTGAAAGGCGATCAGGACGCGGCAGCAGTCTTTGCTGAAGATGCCGAAACATTCCTTGGCGTTGAGGTAATCCAAAACTGACGTTCCAATATTCAAAGTAAAAACGAATCTACCTGGTATGTTTCTAGTTGCTGTAGAAAGTGAGACAGCGAGGTACTTACGCCTCGCTGTTTGCTTTTAAAAGATATTAAAAGTAAATTCTGGAAACTGGGTTTTGGAGGGCGGAATAACTAACCCTAAAGAACATCAAAATCACGCATGTTTGTCTCTCAAAATCGTTTCTTGCATCCACTTCTCCGAAAAGCTATGCTGTCATTAGATTTTCGGAGATTGCACATGCAGGTTGGCACAGACTCTGAATGTGAGTTTTTGTTGAATCATCATGATATTTGCGTGCTTTGTAGGGTAGGGTGGATGTAACGATGTTTAGATGGCTAGCCGTCGTTATGCTTGGAACTGTGCTAACTGGCTGTAGGCTGCTCCCGCGGTCGAATAGTATCTTTGTGGAGGAGTTGCCTTCCCAACTCTATATGCTGCAGGATGATAACGCGCTGCCAATGGACCGGGGTCGGCACTGCTGGATCACGGTGGAAGATGGTATCTGCACAGATGATTTATCGCCATATTACTCGACAGACGAGCACATACGTGTAATCGGTCAAACGCTCGACCTTCTCGTTGGCGCGCCGTATCCCGATTCGGTAGATGTCAGTTTGCATCCTGGGGGAAATATGCTTTCAGATGATACCGACATCCCGATGGAAGCAACATTGGGGGAGGGGGGGTAGGATCTAGGTTACTATTCCCGAGGGTATCGAGGGGGATTTTGTTCTGGTGGCGTTTCCGGTATGGGAAAACAGAAGAATACCAAATGCGGGTGGCGTTTACACGATCCCAGTGCGGTTAGAATAACATGATCGCGTAAGTTTATTTGCTATAGCATCACTTCCCGTAGACCAATGCGAATGTCGCCAAGGGTAAGGCAGTGGATATCTTCGCTGCACCTGTGGGGTAGCGGTGCGTAGCGTGCTATAATCCTCACAAATAATGCTTATTATGACGATAGGTATAGGCAGCAGCCATGAAGCTGATTGCAGCCATTTTGGACGAACGGGATGTCGACAACGTGATGACCGCGCTCACGGGTCAGAACATCCACCTTACCCACATCAGCAATACGGGCGGGTTACTCGATAGCGGCAATGCGACCTTGCTGATCGGTGTCGAAGAAGAGCACGTGCCTCAGGTCATAGAGGTGATCAGGGATCGAGCGGCTTCGCGTCCATCCTTTGTACCCTATACCTATGATAGTACCCTGGTTAGCGTCGGTATTGCTGAAGTTCAGGTAGGCGGTTACCTGACTTTTGTTCTGAATGTTGATCATTTTGAACAGGTCTGAACCATGTCCAAGTTAATCCTTGCCATTATCTTCAACGACGATGCGGTTGACCCGCTCTCACAGGCGCTGTTGGCAGACGAGTATTCGGTGACCAGAATCAGCAGTATGGGCGGATTTCTACGGCGCCAGAACACGACCTTCGTGATCGGCGTTGACGAAGCGCGTCTGCCAGGTGCCATGACGATCATACGCGAGGTGTGCAGCCCCTACAGTCGCGCGGAAGGTCATGCGGCTACGATTTTCGTGCTAGACGTTGCCGAGTTCGCCCGTGCTTGAGTGCCAAAAAGATGTGTAAATTAGCGCTTCACAAACGACCGTCTTGCAAGACGGGGATTTCATCACAAAGTAACGCATACTAAAACATAGATTTGGACAAAGCTTGACGCAGCTTAGCATCATGCTTTATTTAACGTATCTTGTAACAGGTCAAAACTCGTACCAGAATGATTTCACCAGGCCAATAGAACCATTCACTTCCCGTTGACCAGCTTCATCACGCGATACTCTCCATCGAGAGTCAGCTGCAAACTATGGCCATCCACATCAATGAACCCGCCGTCGAGCAGTCGGTCCACATGGCGCTTGATGGAGCTTGGGTTCAGGCTCATGCGCTGCGCCAGTTCGGAGCGTGTTAGGCCGTGAGGGCCGATATCTTTGAGTCCGACTGCGATGCCCAGAAGCACTTCCTCGGTACGCGCCGTCAGTTTGGTGTTTTTTGAATCGTTATCTAAGTTACTGTTGGAGGTATCTGTTTTTGCAGTGACCATAGTCCAGTCCAACGTTCGATTATTCGACAATTATACTTAACTGAATGTCACTGATATAATGACAAGAATTGTTATACAGAATAGGGTTTTCAGTTAATTTTGATGAAACTACCTCGCACTATCGCCTATTTGAGAGTTTCCACTACCGATCAGGACATCGAAAAAAAACAAATTCGATATTCTCCAACTTGCCAATGAAAAGAGGTTGGGGCAAGTGGAGTGGGTTGAAGAAACGGTATCAGGTCGGGTGTCCTGGAAGTATTTTACGTCATAGGGATTCGCGTATGCTACAAACTGTGACAAGCACGAAATACGCACCAGAGCCAGTTTTTTGGGAGAGCAGGTCAGCAACACTGGTCTCAAAACATGTCCAGCAGGTCAATGGTTGCCGTGTGCAACTTCTGCACCGGAGCCACCAACCAGAAAATCAAAATCCACACCTGCATCGGCCTGCTGCACATGATCCATATAAAGTCTAACGTAGCCACGCGCAGTGGGGGAGAGCCTCGTCTTCCATGTGGCTCGACGTTGCGCTAGTTCCGATTCTGGTACGTCGAGATGTAGACGGCGACCTGGCACATCCAGTTCAATCATGTCACCATCTTGAATCAGCCCTAGCGTGCCGCCTACAGCTGCTTCTGGCGCCACATGTAATACTACCGGGGTATCCTTGCGGACCGACATTCTGCAGCACCAGAATGCAATCCTCATCTATATCGAGCTCTGGCTGGTCAATCCGTTTCTTGTAGTCTTCGTAATCGACAAAAACTACCGCTCGCCCGCGATGCCGGAGCAACTTCGGCGAGGCTGCCGATGGCTTAATGATCGCGCCATTTTCACAGAGATTCCCGCGCAGCACAGTTAATCCAGCCTCGTATTGAAAAGGCTCTGCAATCGAAGCAATGACCTGCGGATTGTAATTTGGTGCTTGCTCACAGTTCTGGCCAATGCTCTGCCCATTTACTGTGAGGGCTTCATTATGCAGGTATTCATTCAGTTCTCGAATCACAACAGGAAGTCCACCCGCATAGAAGAAATCTTCCATCAGATACTCGCCTGCAGGCATCAGATTTACCAGCAACGGCATTTGGCTGCCCAGTTGATCGAAATCGTCCAGGCATAGTTCCAGCCCTAGTCGCCCGGCAATCGCTAGCAGGTGCAGCACAAAGTTGGTTGAGCCGCCGACTGCCGCGTTGACCTTGATGGCATTCTCGAATGCGTCCCGTGTCAATATCTCTGAGAGGGCTATATCTTCGCGCACCATCTCGACGATTCGCCGCCCGGACAACTGCGCCAGTTTGCGCCGCCGTGAATCTGCCGCGGGGATCGCCGCTGCGCCCGGCAGTGTCAGACCTAAGGCTTCCACCATACATGCCATAGTCGAGGCTGTGCCCATCGTCATACAGTGACCATCACTGCGCGACATACAAGATTCTGCCTCCAGATAATTATCCTGCGTTATTGCACCGATGCGGTACTCATCACTCAGCCGCCAGAGGTCGGTGCCAGAGCCAATGTCTCGCCCGCGAAACTTACCGTTTAGCATCGGGCCGCCATTTACGACAATGGTCGGCAGATCGACGCTGGCCGCGCCCATGATGCAGGCCGGAGTGGTTTTGTCACAACCGGTCAGCAGTACCACAAACATCTTCTTCAAACGACGATTCTCTTCTTCCAGTTCACGCAGCCGTTTGACGTCCGAGCTTTTCATACCGCCGTATTTGGCTTTCCAGTTGTAAA
>PABP01000028.1 GCA_002699585.1 Anaerolineaceae bacterium
TGCCCAGAAAGTGACACGCCTTGTCGAAGGCGGCATGCGCCGAATAGGGCGTGATGATTTCCGGTTTGCCAGGCACGGGCCGATTGACCAGAGCCCATTCGCGCGCAGCATGCATTGCGCAAAAAATGCTTTCCGTGCCGCCGGTGGTGATAAAGCCAACGCCGTTTTCCGCACCATTGAGGATTTCCAGCGCCATGCGGAGAACCTCTGCCTCCATCGTACCGCTGCCTTCCATGAAGCCACCCAGCATCGCGTTGCCGTGAGAGAACATGGTGTAGGCTTCATCGCGGATGGTCTGCAGTTCCGGCGTACCCTGATGGCAATAGACGTTCAGGCGCCCTTGGTTCTGGCCGATGTCCCGGTCCTTGAACGCCGCAAGCTGCTGCTTGACCTCGCTCCACTGCGTGCCCCTGGTGGGAAAATAGGCGCGGCTGGTATCTTCGATATGTTGCTTCACAGGAGCCCTCTCTCGTAACTGCAGCGTGGCACGACCGATCATGGTGCAACCTGCTGATCACCATAATATAATATTTAATTACATTAAAGGTCAATGCACTATTTTTTCGGGCTTGGGGATGCCATGCTCGAAACGAAGGAAAAGCGATGACATTGATTGATGCAGATGATTGGGATGAGGAGATCCTGGGGCGCACGCCCTTACAGGACCGCAGCCGACGCCGGGTCGAAAGGATCATGGAATTCAGCCGTAAGGCCATCGAGCGAGACGGTGTTTATGCCCTCAACCTCAATAGCGTCGCCAAGGAGGCGGAGGTCAATGTCGCGACGGTCTATCAGTTCTTTCCCTCGAAGGGTGCGGTCATTGCGCGGCTGGCATTGCGCGAGTTCGACGAGAATTACGATCGCGTCGAGAAAGCGGCTGCGAAATGCGAAAGCGCAGAAGACGTCAGGACCATGTTCGCTGAGGCCTTCGTGACCGCCCACCGCAACAGCGGGGATGCGACTTTCTTACGCGAGTTATGGGCTATGATGGAGGCTGATCGCGATCTGCAAAGGCTGAACCAGAAGGACGATGATCGCCTGGCTCGGCTTTTGACCGAAACCTACATCCGTTTTTCGCCCGACGCCGATGCCGATCAGGTTCGAAACCGGATTCTCTTGCTGCTTGGGATGAGTGCGTTCGCCATCCGCACCGCGCTTACGTTGAGCGAGAACGAGGGCGAAAGGCTCATCGAGGAAGCCAAGCAGCTTATCTACGGGATCCCGCTATAAGAACGGGGCTGCCCCCATACGCCGTCAGCCTGCCCGTTTTCGGCAAGGCATCGGGCGCCGATGGGGCGCAACTAGATTGCCCGATAGCTCCTAGAAATCCATGCGGGCGCGCACACCGAAGGTGCGCGGCGCACCCACGATGATTTGATAGAAACCCAAGTCCGACAGATCGTTGATGTTCGCATTGTATTCGACATCGAACAGGTTCTTGACGAATCCGACGAGCTGCCATCCATGATCCGAACCGATGGCCATCTCGCCATTGACTAGCCAGTAGGAGTCTTGGGCCGCAAGGGGCTGATTCTCCGTCAAGAAAAAATGGTGGTCGGTGTAAGTGAAATTGATGCTCGGTTTCAGGAAAAGCTGTTCTGAAAGATCGGCTTTGTAGGACACAGCACCGCTGAAAGTGATCTCCGGTGTCCGCGGCAGCCTGTTCCCCGCCTGACTGATGCCAGCACTGACGAAATCGACCAATTCACTTTCGAGGTACCCGAAAGAAAATGTGGCATTTAGATTGTCGAATGGGTTCAGGAACAGCTCGGCCTCTGCCCCGTAGATCTCGGCATTCGCCGCATTGTCGAGAACAGTCGCAGGCACGCCGCCTGTATTAGCCAGAGTAAAGACCTGAAGGTCTGAATAGTCGTAATAGAACGACGTCAGGTTGACGTAGCCGATGTATCCCGGAAGGGACCATTTAGCACCCGCTTCATAAGCGTGGAGCTGCTCCGATCCGAACGGCCCCAATTCTTCGGGCCGTAAGAGGAATCCGCCATTGAAGCCGCCACTCTTAAAGCCTTTCGAATAACTGGCATAAAGGAGCAAATCGGGGTCCGGCCGGTAATTGATCGCGATATTTCCAGAAATATCATCGTCTGAATAGTCGAGATCGACATCATAAAGCGGCAGGGTGAATGCAGTTTCTTCGAAAAGCGCTTCGGAACGTAGTTCCTTTTCCTCTTTCGTATAACGTAGCCCCCCGATTACCGTCAGCTGATCGGTCAGGGCGAATTCCACGCGCCCAAAGATGGCAAGCGATTGCGAATTCTGCAGGTTCTTGTGACGTGAAAAGGATATCGGTGCACCAAGAACCGTACCAAGAGGATCGAAGCCTCCGGGATTGGTCATTGGAGCCAGTGCCGCCACTGTCGAACGCAATTCTCGGAACAGATCGGCCGTCTGGTTCTGACGGATGCGTTCGTCGAGATAATATCCTCCGACAATCCAGTTCAATCGATCGCTTTCGCCTGATAACCGCAATTCCTGTGTGAATGTCTCGGTCTTCGCGCCCACGTTGATGGCCAGAAGCTGCAATGGGCTGCCGTCAGAGTCTTCTGGAAGGAAATTCTGCCCCTCTTCGTAAGAAGTGATCGAAGTCAGGTCGACGTTACCAAGCGCGAACTCGCCCTTGACCGAGAGGCCGTAGACCTCGCGGTCGATTCTTTCTTCGCGGTCGAAATTCCCGCGATATCGTCCGGTCGTGTCGCGATAGCCGAGCGCATCCACACATTGGCCGGCCAATGACTGATCCGTGGAACACGCCACGCCGGTCGCCGGATCGATCGTTTCGTAACGTTCATACTGCGAAAAGGGCGTGTCGTTGATGTCCGCGCGGAACCGCACGAGCAACCGTGCATCGGGCGAGGGCTCCATTTCGAGAAAAGCTCTGAGCGCCCAGAGATCGGTCCCATTGCTGCGCTTACCCGTCAACTCGTTGACGAAGAAACCATCGGCGAAGTGCCTTGCAACGGCGATACGGGCATTCACGCCCTCGGTGATCGGTCCGCCTACGGCACCTTCGATTTCGTAGCCGCCGAATTCCACGATGGAGCCCTGAACATAGCCGTCGAAATAGTGGGTTGGCGGATTGGAAATATAATTGATGGCACCGCCGGTCGTGTTCTTTCCATACAGCGTCCCTTGCGGTCCTCGTAATACCTCGACCCTCTGAAGATCGAAGAGGAGGAAGTTCTGCGAGCTGAATGAACTGAGATAGATGTCGTCGAAATAGAGCCCCACCGGACCGCTGTTATTCAACGAGAAATCGTTAAGTCCGACCCCCCTCAGGAACACGACCGGCTGCGTGCCGGAACCGGCAATAGGATCGATAACGAGATTGGGCACCTGGGAATCGATATCCGTGCTGTCGGTTACGCCCAGGCTTGCAAGAGCCTCGCCACCCAGCGTGGTGATAGCGACACCGATATCCTGAGGGTCCTGCTCGCGCCTTTGCGCTGTCACGACGATGGTATTAGGGTTGTGCGGAGAACCAACGCTATCGGCGTTATCGGCCGATTGCGTGTCGGGTGACTCGACCTGGGCAAGAGCCGGTGAAACCACCAGCACGGATACCATTACCGGTGCAAGAAGGAGGTGCGAGCGAAGTCTCCTTGCTACCCGTACGGCTGACGATTGGTTCATTGATCCTCTCCCTTAGTTATGTTGCGCCATTGTCCTGGTTGGGTTTGCGCGGCACATTCCTACGTCTGCGTGATGCGTGACACGCAAGCCGCCGCTAGGTGGAGCTGCGGCTAGCGAAAAATAAATGACGATTCCTCATGTTTCAAAAAATAATTAAACATCATGTTTTTTGATGTCAAACTTGTTTCTCAGCAGTGCGCCCGCCTATGGGGCGGGGATGACGGAAACCAGGCCACTCCATGTCAGAGCCACGCCCCGACAGAAACGCAGCCGCGAAACATTCGAGCGTATCCTTGAAGCAGCGTCTGAACTGATCCACGAGCGGGGAAGCGATGCGCTCAAGCTGACCGAAGTGGCAGTCAAAGCGGATGTTCCGATCGGTTCGGTATACCGCTACTTTCCCAACAAGCGGGCCATTCTAGCCAAACTGGCCAAGGAATACTTCAAGCAGTTCAACGAGGATCTTTCGACGTCGGCCATGGACGCGACCGACCTCGTCAGCCTCGAGCAATCCATGCGCCGCATGACATGGCGTCTTTTCAGGCGTTTCCAAAACGAGCCGGTTCTGCGCGACGTCTTGTCAGGTTGCGAAGCGGATCGCGATATTGAGGAGATCAACCTGGCGGACAGCCGGGAGAGCGGTGATCGTCTGTATGAGCGGTTCGTCGAACTGGGCGGGGAGCCCAGTCCGACAAAGCGCATCGAGTGTTTCATGATGTGCCATCTTTCGGGCAGCGCCTTTCGGATGGCCTTGGCCATCCCGCCAGAGGAATCAGATCTTCTGGTCGAGCGCTTCAACGAGATGGTTCTGGGTCAATTGTTCGACTAGGGAAGCCGGAAGGGCTCCTCATCGGCAAAGCGCCGCAGTACGTTGGTGGAGATTCGCGCAACATTGTTGCCATAGTCGTTATGCGCCAAACTCCCCGCCCAGGCGATCGAGCCGGTTGACCAGACCGCGCCGCCGCTGGCGGTTTCGAAAAACACCATATCGGCCCGGACTTCGGGGTCCTCAATGCCTGGCGGCATGGTTTGCAGCAGTTCCTCCTTAGCCCGAAGCATGAGCGCATTGTGCTTCTCCGAAGAGGCAATCACGATGGCATGAGCAGGCGTGCCGAGCGCGAAATCGGCGCGGTCTATCTCCTCTCCGGCCGCACCGTCGCCATGCGCACCGAAATCGCCAATCACCTCGCTTTCTACACCTTCTAGGATGAAGGCGGCGCGCGGATCCGCAGCAGCTTCGGTCAGGCGGTAGTGGGTGCTTCCCCCGAAACCCTGCGCGGAAAAGCCGACTCCGACCAGGGATTGCGGGGTTCTGCCAAGCCGCCGCCACAGGCCGCCCAGTTCACCGGAGAAGGAATGATAGTATTCGCCGGGCTCTGACAGCCAGGCCCGCGTACCGTCCTCTGCCCTGCGGACTTCTATGCAATCCGTGCCGTTGGGATCGAAGGCGATCCGCCAGTAAAACCCGTTACCCCCCATATACATGAGCCGCCCACCGCGCGCGAGCCAGGCTTCGAGCGCTTCCATCATCGTGGTCGACCAGTATTCCGGGTGGGTGCCCGTCACGATGACCTGATATCCGTCGAGCAGGTCGATGCCCTCGCGATGGAGCGCATCGTCGGTGATTGTGTCGTAAGTCTCCCCGGTCTGTTCCAGCCAGGCGATGATGTCGCCATCGGCTGTGAACGCCCAGTTCGACGCTTTGGGCCGGAAGTTCACGATCGGGCGATGCAGCGATGAATAATGAACGCCGCTCCCATCCGGATGCATGTCGTAAAGACCACCCCCGAATTCGGGATGCGCGCGAAGTAGCGCATCGCCTTCCGTATCTTCTCGCATCTGCGGATAGAGCGCAGCGAACTGCGGTTGGATACAGAAGTTTGCATAGGCGAGATAGGAAGCGGTCGGCGCGAGGAATGCGATCGCAGGCTTCGCCGCATCCAGTTGAGGCAGGATGTAAAATGGCACGTAATCGTCGCTCTCGCCCTGCACGAGCTTCGCAGCATAGAGTCCGCTGGGGAGATCAGCGGGCACTGTCCATCTGGCGAATGGTTTCCACTCGGCGTCCGCGATCGCATTGCTGTGAAAGTGCATGGCGCCATAGTGCGAACTGTCGACCGTCCAGTCATGGACCGTGCCGTCCCATTTGCGGCCGCAGACGGCACGTGTCGGCAAATTGACGATGCGGCAGTGACGCGATGCACCACCTCTATCCTCAGCGACTTGACCCGAGATGTGACTGGCGAAGTCCCAAAGGTGGTTGCAAGGCAACCCGGCGTGCTCACCCGGTGCGGTATTCCAGTAAAGGCCCGCCTCGCTGTCGCGTAGCACGCGATCGAAGAACGCCGGCTGCTCGAGCTTGCCATCAAAGGCATGAGCCGGGCGCCCATCGCGATTGGCGGCGCCAAACCAGCATTCGAGAGGAGACGCGCTCTCATCGCCGCCAGGCGCACTATGAAAATCGTTCCACACATCGCCCAACGGGGCATGGGTATGCAGCATTTCCAGACCGTGTTCCGGTGCAGGGGCCTGCCGAATACTCACCTGACCGCTTGCATCGACATCGATTAGCAGCAGCGTCCAGCGGCGGGGAGAAATGGGCCGGCTTGTCACTGCGGTGTCCCCGCAAACAACCTGCGGTACCTTGTTCTCGAGGTATAGTTCGAGCCGGGCGCCGCCTTTGTTCCTGCCAAGTGACATCAGGCACTGGCGGTTATTGACCCATTCATTTTGCCAAACGAACACCGCGAAGTGGATGCCACCGTCTCCAGCAATAGCGCGAACACCATCGGCGGCGGCATAAGAACCGGCGAAGATTGGCTGGTGCGGTATCTCGACTCGTCCAGCCCATTCCGCAGCGATTTCGGTCTCCTCGAAGATACCCCCATCGTCCGGGTCATCGCAGCCAGTCAACCTGACTAGGCTGACGTCGGTCGCTCCGGATCCGTAAGTGGAGGCATGAAAAGCGATTTCGTCACCGCTCCTAACAGAAAGACGGTTCGCATAACCTACGATGGTTTTCGTCATTGCTCGGCACCAACCCCATTGCAAAACATAATATTTAATCACTATAATGGAGTTGGTGGTTTGGCAAGCCGTGTTCACGTCAAGAGCGGGAGCTGCCTGCCGGATGGGCCTTGTGGGCGCGTTTCGGCCCGACGGCCCTCCCGGGTACCGCGATGCATGGCACCACGCCGTCGCAGTGAAGGTTCGGCCTCCTATCATCGATGCAACGGTCCGCCTCGGATTAGTCGCTGGATCTGGTGTTGTCCTTGGGGACGGCTTCAACTGTCTAAGGGATGACAGAGAGTGGCTATTGATCGACGACCACAGCAGGTAGTGTCTGGCGATCCATACCCAGCACAAGCCAAAGAGCGATGATATCTTGGCCGCGCTTACCCAACTGTTCGGGCGTCATGATCTGCCCGATCACATCTGCAGCGATAATGGCGCTGACTTCACCTCCCATGCCGTGCGCGGGTGGCTCAGTATGATCGCCGTGAGACGCTTCACATCGAGCCAGATTCGCCATGGGAGAGTGTTGGAGATGAGAGTTTCAACGGCAATTCCCGGGACGCGCTGCTCGACGGGGAGATCTCGATACGCTCACGGACGCTACCTTCCTGATCGAACGCTGGCATATCCACCACAGCATTGTCCGCCCGCACTCATCGCTCGGATACCAGCCGCCGACCCCACAAACGAAATTTCCTCGTGCTACTATGCTGACTTTCGCTGTACTTCTGTCAGCAGGGCTTCCGGCAGCATCAAATCAAGAGGAAGGATCTAGCGAACGACGCTCGAATATCGGTGCTTGGGACACCGCAAGCACGCCGCCTGGAATATTGTTGTATATCAGATAGTCGTTCTTCTCGATCAAGATCGAGCAGGCCTCTCGACATCTTGGAAATCTAGTCAGCGATCGTCTTTGATGATCCTGAAGGAACGGTTGGGTGCGATGGTCAGGGTATTACCGTCAAAATGTGCGACGATCTGCTTGTTTGCCGCAATATCCGCATCGGTATCCGTGGCGCTCGCCCAACGTTCGGCGTTCAGCGCTAATTTGTCGCCAGACCTCGTGAACGTCCCATAACCGCTGACGGCTTCGGTGCTATCGCCGAGCACGAGTATGAAGCGATTGTCGATAAAAGCGAGCCTGCCGTTGTCGAATGTGTAAATCTCGGCCGGACCGGATGCGATGCGGGTGAAGGTTTGTACGGTACCGCTGCCGAAAACCAGCTTGAGATTATCGTCCGATCTGGTGACCGTGAGTTGATGATCCGTATTTGCGCGGAACGACAATGGCCGTTCCATGCTGCCGGAAATCGAGATGGTTTGCTGCGCCTTGAGATCGACGCCCTTTTCCGTCGCCGTATAGGGGCCGGCATGGGCCATCGCTTCCGCTGCGGAATCGGCAGGATCGCCCATCACTGCCTGTTGGAGAAACACTCCACCTTCGAAGAGAAAGACACCGTCGATCGGCAGCGACTGGCCTTGCGATGTGACCAGCCCATCGTAGGCCCAGTAACCTCGGACGGCCTTGAGCTGGTCGATCGACATTTCTGCATTCGTCGCGTCTTCTTCGGTCGGGTAAGTCGCACATGCGCTCAATGTTGCAGAGAGTACGAGGGTCAATGCGGCCCTGAATTTTATGCGTGCCGTGACCATCTTATCACTCCTTGCATTCGGGCCAATGGCCCCCGTTTTAGACAATGCGCAAGCCGCAGCGAGCGCTGGGAACTGCTGCTGTCACACCGTCAAGAAATCGCGGCAGTCGCTTCGATTTCGATCAGGAAATCGGGAAGCGCCAGCGCCGCAACACCCACAAGGGTATTGGGAGCCGGATCGACCTCCCCGTAGAATTTGGCAATCTCGGGTACGATGATGCCCAGCTTTTCGGGTCTGTGATCAACTACATATGTGCGTAGCCTGACGACATCCGAAGGTGTCGCA